>NZ_JBWBQI010000001.1:0-3487500 GCF_056278925.1 Pseudomonas sp. TE9122
CGGCGTTGCAGGATGCCGTCGACGTCTTTGGCCAGCAGCGGGTCCCAGAAACGGCCCCAGATGACTTTGGTCACGTTCCACTGCGCACCACGGAACACGCCTTCGAGTTCCTGGATGATCTTGCCGTTGCCGCGAACCGGGCCGTCGAGGCGCTGCAGGTTGCAGTTGATGACGAAGATCAGGTTGTCCAGCTTCTCGCGGCCGGCCAGGGAGATCGCGCCCAGGGATTCCGGCTCGTCGCACTCGCCGTCGCCCAGGAAGCACCAGACTTTCTGTTTGCCCGGCTGGATGAAACCGCGGTGCTCCAGGTACTTCATGAAGCGCGCCTGGTAGATCGCCTGGATCGGACCCAGACCCATCGATACGGTCGGGAACTGCCAGAAGTCAGGCATCAGCCAAGGGTGCGGATAGGACGACAGGCCTTGACCATCGACTTCCTGACGGAAGTTGTTCATCTGGTCTTCGGTGATGCGGCCTTCCATGAATGCGCGGGCGTAAACGCCTGGCGAGGTGTGGCCCTGGAAGTAGATCAGGTCGCCGCCATGTTCGTCGGTCGGGGCCTGGAAGAAATAGTTGAAGCCGATGTCATACAGGGTCGCACTGGAAGCGAAGCTGGAGATGTGACCACCCAGGTCCGAATCTCGCAGGTTCGTGCGCATTACCATGGCCATCGCGTTCCAGCGTACCAGCGAGCGAATGCGGCGTTCCATGAACAGGTCGCCAGGCATGCGTGCTTCGTGGGTAACGGGGATCGTGTTGCGGTAAGGCGTGGTGATCGCGTAAGGGAGCTGCGAGCCGCTGCGGGTCGCGAGTTCGCCCATACGGGTCATCAGATAGTGAGCACGGTCTTCGCCTTCTTTGTCGAGAACCGATTCCAGGGCGTCCAGCCATTCCTGGGTTTCGACGGGATCGAGGTCTTGCATGGCTTGCTCCAGGGCGGAAAGGCTTCCAGAATCGGTTGCCTGAGTTTGCGACTGGCCTTGTGGGCAGACGATTTAAAATTCTTGGATTGCCGACAGGTTGTTCCGGCGGCGTGTAGTTTTACTACAAATCTTCCGGCATTTCAGCCTTTCGAATGTATAGACGAGTAGTAAAACTACAGATGAAAGGCTTGTGGCCTCCGACTGCGTTGTGAGAATAATCGTTAAGGCGGGTCGATTTCCATCCGAATAAGGTGAAAGTTTGATGCTGGATGCCAAAGAAGAAGAAATTTCAGCTATTTCTAACTTTTGTTCGACAGTCCTTCACGTAGCGGGTTTTCATCATTCACTACAAGCGGCCCTTATTACGCCGATCAAGGATAGACCATGACCCTGCCCGTGCTTGCCGAACTGCCCGCCATTCTCCTGCCGTTGGTCAGCCGATCCGAGCAGTCGTTCCGTACGTCCGTCGCCGCCCTTGAAGACGATCACGGCCTGTCGAACTGGACGTCGGAGCGCTGGGCGCAATTCGCCCGCGTCAGCGCCGCCAGCGAATTTGTCATTGAACAGAGCATTCGTGACCCTTTGATGTTGCTGTCGCTGGTGGCGTCCGGCGAACTTGATCGGGCGTTCGCGCCCGGCGAACTGTGCGCACAGATCGCCGCCGCCGTGAACTGCGCGCAGAGCGAAGACGAAGTCGGCCGCGCCTTGCGCCGTCAGCGTGCACGGCATCAGGTGCGGATCATCTGGCGCGACCTGACCCGTCAGGCCGATCTGGTGCAGACCTGCCGTGACCTCTCGGACATGGCCGACGCCACCATCGATCAGGCTTATCAATGGCTGTACAGCCGCCATTGCGAGCAATTCGGCACACCCACCGGCCGGCGCAGCGGTGAGCCGCAGCAGATGGTCATTCTCGGCATGGGCAAGCTCGGCGCGGTCGAGCTGAATCTGTCTTCCGACATCGACCTGATCTTCGCCTACCCCGAAGGCGGCGAAACCGTCGGCGTGAAACGCTCGCTGGATAATCAGGAATTCTTCATCCGCCTCGGCCAGCGTCTGATCAAGGCCCTCGATCCGATGACCGTCGACGGCTTCGTGTTTCGCGTCGACATGCGCCTGCGCCCCTACGGATCGTCCGGCGCGCTGGTGCTCAGCTTCAATGCGCTGGAGCAGTATTACCAGGATCAGGGCCGCGACTGGGAACGCTACGCGATGATCAAGGCGCGGGTGGTGGCTGGCGATCAGGTTGCCGGCGCGCAGTTGCTCGACATGCTGCGGCCGTTCGTCTACCGCCGTTACCTGGATTTTTCGGCGATCGAAGCGCTGCGCACCATGAAGCAGCTGATCCAGCAGGAAGTGCGGCGCAAAGGCATGGCCGACAACATCAAGCTCGGCTCCGGCGGCATTCGTGAAGTCGAGTTCATCGCTCAGGCCTTTCAGTTGATCCACGGTGGCCGCGATCTGAGCCTGCAACAGCGTCCTCTATTAAAGGTGCTGAGCACGCTGGAAGGGCAGGGCTATCTGCCGCCGGCGGTGGTCAGTGAACTGCGCGAGGGTTACGAGTTTCTGCGTTACACCGAACATGCCATTCAAGCGATTGCCGACCGTCAGACGCAGATGCTGCCGGACAGCGCGCAGGATCAGGCGCGGATCGCCTTCATGCTGGGTTTCGCCGATTGGCCGGCGTTCCACCAACAGCTGATGTACTGGCGCGGGCGCGTAGCCTGGCATTTCGCCCAGGTGATCGCCGATCCCGACGAAGAAGAGGGCGGCGAAAGCGAAGTGGTGGTCGGTGGCGAATGGCTGCCGCTGTGGGAGGAAGAACAGGACGAAGAGGCCGCGTGCCGACAGTTGCAGGAGGGAGGTTTCGTCGATGCCGGCAAAGCCCTGAAAGCGCTGGCCGGTTTGCGTGGCAGTCCGCAATTGCGCGCGATGCAGCGGCTGGGGCGCGAGCGTCTCGATGCTTTTATTCCGCGACTGCTCGCGCAAGCGGTGGAGCATGAAAATCCCGATCTGGTGCTCGAGCGCGTGCTGCCGCTGGTGGAGGCGGTGGCGCGGCGTTCGGCGTATCTGGTTTTGCTCACGGAAAACCCCGGCGCGCTGCGCCGCCTGCTGACTTTGTGTGCGGCGAGCCCGTGGATTGCCGAGCAGATCACGCGCTTCCCGCTGCTGCTCGACGAATTGCTTAACGAGGGCCGGCTGTTCAAGCCGCCGCTGGCGCCGGAACTGGCGGCCGAGTTGCGCGAACGCCTGACGCGAATTCCCGAAGACGACCTCGAGCAGCAAATGGAAGCCCTGCGCCATTTCAAACTGGCGCACCGCTTGCGCGTCGCCGCCTCGGAAATCGCCGGCAGTCTGCCGTTGATGAAAGTCAGCGATTACCTGACCTGGCTGGCCGAGGCGATTCTCGAACAAGTGCTGGCCCTGGCCTGGCGGCAGACCGTGGCCAAGTACGGCACGCCGCTGCGCACCGACGGCACGCTGTGCGATCCCGGCTTCATCATTGTCGGTTATGGCAAAGTCGGCGGTATCGAATTGGGGCATGGTTCCGATCTGGATCTGGTGTTCATCCATGACGGCGATCCGCAGGCGGAAACCGACGGGCCGAAATCCATCGACGGCGCGCAGTTCTTCACGCGCCTGGGGCAGCGGATCATTCATCTGCTCACAGCGCAGACCAATTCCGGCCAGCTGTATGAAGTGGATATGCGCCTGCGGCCGTCCGGCGCTTCCGGGCTGTTGGTGAGCTCCCTCGGCGCATTCGCGCGCTATCAGGAAAACGAAGCCTGGACGTGGGAGCATCAGGCCTTGGTGCGCGCGCGCGTGCTGGTGGGCAGTCAGGATGTTGGCCAGGCTTTTGAAAAAGTCCGCGCGCAGGTGTTGGGCAAACCACGGGATCTGGCCAAACTGCAACAGGAAGTCAGCGAGATGCGCGCCAAGATGCGCGATAACCTCGGCACCCGCAGCACCGCAGCCGGCACGGCGGCGAATGCGTTCGACGCGGGCGTGCCGTTCGACCTCAAGCAGGACGCCGGAGGTATCGTCGATATTGAATTTATGGTGCAATACGCGGCCCTGGCGTGGTCGCACAGCCATCCGCCGCTGCTGCGCTGGACCGATAACATCCGCATTCTGGAAGAGCTGGAACACGAAGGGCTGATGCCCGCAGAAGATGCCAGTCTGTTGCGCGAGGCCTACAAAGCCTATCGCTCCGCCGCCCACCGGCAGGCCTTGCAGAAGGACGCCGGGGTGATACCGGGCGACCAGTTTGCCGACGAACGCCGGCAGGTTTTGCGGATCTGGAAAGAGATGGGGCTAAGCTGAAAGCGGTTTATGCAGCACCCAATACCCTGTGGGAGCGAGCTTGCTCGCGAAGGCGGAGTGTCAGACGACACCGATGTCGGATGTGATGGCCCCTTCGCGAGCAAGCTCGCTCCCACAGTGATCTGCGCTGAAATGCAGATGTTGAAACAGATGCAAAACCCTGTGGGAGCTGGCTTGCCAGCGATAGCGGAGTATCAGACGACAATAATGTTGAATGTGAAGACCCCATCGCGGGCAAGCCCGCTCCCACAGTAGATCTACAGTGTTTGTAGAATTCTCGAGGCGGGGAGGCGTAAATGCCTCCCCGGTTCGTTTTTGGAAACCACATGAATATTCTGATCGTTGGGCCCAGTTGGGTCGGTGACATGGTGATGGCGCAGACACTGTTTCAGTGTCTCAAGCAGCGCCACCCACAGTGCGAAATCGACGTGCTGGCCCCCGAGTGGAGCCGGCCGATCCTTGAGCGCATGCCCGAGGTACGCAAGGCCTTGAGCTTCCCGCTCGGCCATGGCGCGCTGGAACTGGCGACGCGCCGGCGCATCGGCAAATCTCTGCGCGGTCAGTACGATCAGGCGATCCTGCTGCCCAACTCGCTGAAGTCGGCGCTGGTGCCGTTTTTCGCCGGCATCCCGAAACGCACTGGCTGGCGCGGCGAATTCCGCTATGGCCTGCTCAACGACGTGCGCACTCTCGACAAAGAACGCTACCCGCTGATGATCGAGCGCTTCATGGCCTTGGCCTATGAAGCCAACGCCGAGCTGCCGAAGCCGTACCCGCGCCCGAGTCTGCAAATCGACCCGGTGACCCGCGAGGCGGCACTGGTCAAGTTCGGCCTGAGCCTCGATCGCCCGGTCCTGGCCCTGTGCCCCGGCGCCGAGTTTGGCGAATCCAAGCGCTGGCCGTCCGAGCATTACGCCAAGGTCGCCGAAGCGCGCATCCGCGAAGGCTGGCAGGTGTGGCTGTTCGGCTCGAAAAACGATCACGCTGTCGGTGAAGATATCCGCGCACGTTTGATCCCGGGCCTGCGCGAAGAATCGGTCAACCTCAGCGGCGGCACCTCGCTGGCCGAGGCCATTGACCTGCTGTCCTGCGCCGATTCCGTTGTGTCCAATGACTCCGGCCTGATGCACGTCGCTGCGGCATTGAATCGTCCGCTGGTCGCGGTATACGGCTCGACCTCGCCGGGCTTCACCCCGCCGCTGGCTGAGCAGGTCGAGATCGTGCGCCTGGGCATCGAATGCAGCCCGTGCTTTGATCGCACTTGCCGGTTCGGCCATTACAACTGCCTGCGTCAGTTGATGCCGGAAGCGGTCAACGATGCCTTGCAGAAGTTGCAGGGCTCCGTGGTCGAGGTTCATTAACTTGCGGGTATTGTTGATCAAGACCTCATCGCTGGGCGACGTGATTCACGCGTTGCCGGCGCTGACCGATGCTGCACGCGCGATCCCGGGGATCAAGTTCGACTGGGTGGTGGAAGAGGGCTTCGCCGAGATTCCGAGCTGGCACCCGGCGGTCGATAAAGTGATTCCGGTGGCGATCCGCCGCTGGCGCAAGAATCTTTGGAAAACCATCACCAGCGGCGAGTGGAAACGCTTCAAGCAAAGCGTGCGCGCCAATAAATACGATCTGATGATCGACGCTCAAGGCCTGCTGAAAAGTGCCTGGCTGACCCGCTACGTCAAAGCCCCGGTGGCCGGCCTCGATAAAACCTCCGCGCGCGAACCGATAGCCGCGCGCTTCTACGATCGCAAACTCGCTGTCGCCCGTGGTCAGCACGCCGTCGAGCGCGTACGCCAGTTATTCGCCATCGCTCTGGGTTACGACTTGCCCAAAGGCCTCGGCGATTACGGCCTCAACGTCGAGCGACTGGTCGAGTTGCCACGCAAGAACGCTTACGTGGTGTTCCTCCACGGCACCACTTGGGACACCAAGCACTGGCCGGAACACTACTGGCGCGAGCTGACCGAGCGGGTCGGCTACCTCGGCGTTGGCGTGAAGCTGCCGTGGGGCAACCCACAGGAAAAGGCCCGTGCCGAACGCATCGCCGCCGGCTTCAAGCACGCTGAGGTGCTGCCGAAACTCAATCTGGCTGGCGTTGGCAAAGTGCTCGCCGGCGCGCAGGCTTGCGTGGCGGTGGACACCGGGCTCGGCCATCTGGCCGCTGCGCTGGATGTGCCGACCATCTCGTTGTTCGGCCCGACCAACCCGGGCCTGACCGGCGCTTACGGCAAGCTGCAGATTCATCTGGCCAGCGACTTCCCGTGCGCGCCCTGCATGCAGAAAAAATGTACCTATCAACCGACCGCGCAGGATGCCCGTCAGTTTGACCTGAAACGCGAGCAGCCTTTGTGCTTCACGCGTGTGAACCCCGAGCGTGTCGCCAGCCGACTGAGCACGTTGTTAATGGCTGAGGAGCTGCGCTGATGCAATTGGCATTTGTCCTGTACAAATATTTCCCGTTCGGTGGCTTGCAGCGCGACTTCATGCGCATCGCTCTCGAATGCCAGAAGCGCGGCCATCAGATTCGCGTCTACACGCTGATTTGGGAAGGCGACGTGCCCCCGGGTTTCGAGGTGCTGGTGGCGCCGGTCAAAGCGTTCTTCAACCACCGTCGCAACGAAAAGCTCAGCGCGTGGATGGCAGCGGATCTGGCCAAGCGTCCGGTCGATCGCTTGATCGGCTTCAACAAGATGCCGGGCCTGGACGTCTACTACGCCGCCGACGGCTGCTTCGAAGACAAGGCGCAAAATCTGCGCAACTCGCTTTATCGCCGCTGGGGTCGCTATCGCCACTTCGCCGAGTACGAGCGCGCGGTGTTCGCCAAAGACGCGAAGACCGAAGTGCTGATGATTTCCGAAGTGCAGCAGCCGCTGTTCATCAAGTATTACGACACGCCGCTCGAGCGCTTCCACCTGCTGCCGCCGGGCATTGCCCAGGATCGTCGGCGGCCGGCGGATGCCGATGAGATTCGCGCCGGTTTCCGCGCGGAATTCAATCTCAAGGACGACGACCTGCTGCTGGTGCAGATCGGCTCCGGCTTCAAGACCAAGGGTGTCGATCGCAGCCTCAAGGCGCTGGCCGCGCTGCCGGCCGAGTTGAGAAAACGCACCCGGCTGTTTGTAATCGGCCAGGATGACCCCAAATTGTTCCAGATGCAGAGTGCGACGCTGGGCATGGGCGACAATGTGACCTTCCTCAAAGGCCGCAGCGATATCCCGCGTTTCCTGCTCGGTGCCGACCTGTTGATTCACCCGGCCTACAACGAAAACACTGGCACCGTGCTGCTTGAAGCACTGGTGGCCGGTTTGCCGGTGCTGGTCAGTGCGGTCTGCGGTTACGCCCATTACATCGCCGAGGCTGATGCCGGGCGAGTGCTGGACGAGCCGTTCGAGCAGGCGCAGCTGACCCGATACCTGACCGAGATGTTGAGCGACGACGCTGCACGGGCGGCCTGGAGCCGCAACGGTCTGGCCTTCGCCGAGACGGCCGACCTCTACAGCATGCCGCAGCACGCGGCGGATGTGATTCTGGCGGAGCACGCTTAATGAAGTTGATGCTGGCTGAACCGTTCAAAAGCCTTTGGGCCGGACGCGACCCGTTCGCCGAAGTCGAAGGCTTGCAGGGCGAGGTGTACCGCGAGCTGGAAGCGCGCCGGACATTGCGCACGGAAGTCGACGGCAACGGGTTTTTTGTGAAAATCCACCGTGGCATCGGCTGGGGCGAGATCTTCAAGAACCTGCTGACCGCCAAGCTGCCGGTGCTCGGCGCGGGTCAGGAGTGGAAAGCCATTCAGCGTCTGCAGGAAGCCGGCGTGCCGACCATGACTGCCGTCGCCTACGGCGAGAAAGGCAGCAACCCGGCGGATCAGCATTCGTTCATCGTCACCGAAGAACTCGCGCCGACCATCAGCCTCGAAGACTTCAGCATTGACTGGGTCAAGCAGCCGCCGGAGCCAACACTCAAGCGCGCGCTGATTGCCGAAGTCGCGCGGATGACCGGGATGATGCACCGCGCCGGGGTCAATCACCGTGACTGCTACATTTGCCATTTTCTGCTGCACACCGACAAACCGGTCACGCCGCAGGATTTCAAACTCTCGGTGATCGATCTGCACCGAGCCCAGACCCGCGCAAAGATCACTCAGCGCTGGCGCAACAAGGATCTGGCGGCGCTGTACTTCTCGGCGCTGGACATCGGCCTGACCCGTCGCGACAAACTGCGTTTTCTCAAAGGCTATTTCCAGCAACCGCTGCGGCAGATTCTGGCGGAAGAAGCGCCATTGCTGAGCTGGCTGCAAGGCAAGGCCGACAAGCTCTACGAGCGTAAACAGCGTTACGGGGATGCGCTCTGATGGCGGGTTGGACACTTGAGCCGCAGTACGGCGAACTCGCCGAAGATTTCGGCAGCCTCGAAGCCGTATTTGCCTTGCAGGGCGAACGCCTGACCCGCGATCCGCTGTCGGAGGTGGTTCGGGTGCAGCGCGACGGCGTCAATTATTACGTCAAACGCTACGTCGGCGCCGGTAAGGGCCTGCGCCGTTACCTCGGCAAGCCGCGCGTAAAAATGGAATGGCAGAACCTCAAGCGCTTCGCCAAGTGGGGCATCCCCACTGCCGAGGTGGTGGCCTGGGGGCTGGAGCGGCGGGGCGCGGCCTACGATCGGGGCGCGATGATCACCCGTGAACTGCCCAATACCGAAGACCTCTCGGCGCTGGCCGAGCGCAAGGATCCCAGGCTCAAGGATCGCGCCTGGGTCGACGGTGTCAGCCAGCAATTGGCCGGTTACACCCGGACCATGCACGACCATCGGTTTACGCATAACGATTTGAAATGGCGCAACCTGCTGATCGACGATCAGGCGCGCATCTTCCTCATCGACTGCCCCAACGGCGAATTCTGGCGCGGCTTCTGGCTCAAGTACCGGATCACCAAGGACCTCGCCTGTCTCGACAAACTGGCCAAATATCACCTGTCCAACACCCAGCGCCTGCGCTTCTACAAGCAGTATCGCCAGTGTGATCGGCTCGATGTCGCCGACAAGAAGCGGATTCGCCACGTGGTGAGATTTTTTGAGGGGCGCGAATGACTGATTTTCTTGCCGAACAGGACCGCGCACTGCTGGAGCGCCACGGTCTCGGCAATTTCGATGCACTGTGGGCCAAACAGCTTGAAGCTGTGGATGAGCCCAACACTGCCGGTGGCGGCTGGAGCAGCGTGTTCCGTCTCGATCTTGAGGGCCAGGGCTATTACCTCAAGCGCCAGAGCAATTATCTGACCCGAACTTTGCAGGCGCCGTTTGGCGAGCCAAGCTTTGCCCGCGAATTTCGCAACATCAGCCGTTACCGCAAGTTGGGCATTCCGGCGTTGCAGGCGGCGTTTTTCGGTGAGCGCAAGGTCGCCGGGGAAGTACGCGCCATTCTGCTCACCCGTGCACTGGACGGCTGGAGCGACCTGGATTCGTTGCTGACGCGCTGGGCGCAGCTCAGTGCCGCTCAGCATTCGGCGATTCTCAAGGCTTGCGGGCTGCTGGCGCGGCGGCTGCACGGCGCGCGTCAGGTGCATGGCTGTTTCTATCCCAAACATATTTTCCTGCGCGCCACCGGCGACGGCTATGAGGCGCAGCTGATCGATCTGGAGAAAACCCGGCCGTTGCTGTTCGGCATGCGTGATCGGGTCAAGGATCTGGAACCGTTGCAACGGCGAGCGCCGCAATGGAGCGAGGCAGACTTGCGCCAGTTGCTCGCGGCTTATCTCGATCAGCCGACTGACAGCTCGCTGCTCGACAGCTGGCTGACCCGACTGACAGCGCGGCGCAGCCATAAGGAGACCCGCTGATGCAATTGTCCGAGCTGGCCCGCTCCGGGCGTACCCCCTCACTGCCGCTGACCGTGACCCTGGCGGACGCCGCCGGTGTTGCGGATTTGCAGTTGCTGAGCCTGCTGCGGGTGTTGCCCGGGCAGCGCTATGTTGGCGCCGGCGTCTGGCGCGGTCGGCCGGTATTGGCCAAGTTGCTGGTCGGCAGCAAGGCCGCCCGGCATTTTCAGCGTGAGCTGGACGGTGTGCGCCTGCTCGCAGCGCAAGGCCTGACCACGCCGCTGCTGTTGGCCGATGGACTGAAAGACGGTGAGGGTGGCTGGCTGCTGTTCGAATTCCTCGAGGGTGCCGAGAGCCTCGGTGATGCCTGGGCCGAGGTCGAGTCTCTGCCGGCACTGGCCGATGAGCAGACCGCCGTTCTGGCCGAAGCGCTTGACGCTATCGGTCGGATGCATGGCAAAGGACTCTGGCAGGAGGATCTGCACCTGGACAATCTGCTGCGTCACGGCGGTCAGTTGTACCTGATCGATGGCGCCGGAGTTCGTGCGGAAGCGGCGGGCCAGCCACTGTCCCGACAAAAAGTGCTGGAAAACCTCGGGGTGTTTTTCGCTCAGCTTCCGAAGTCACTTGAGCCGTTCACCGAAGAGTTGCTGGTCTATTATCTGTTGAGCAACAGCGAACATGCTTTGCCGCTGGAGGCTCTGCAGAAACAGATCGACAAGGTGCGCAGTTGGCGGCTCAGGGACTACCTGAACAAGGTCGGCCGTGAATGCACGCTGTTTGCCGTACAGCGCGGTGCATTTGCCCTGCGCGCCGTTCGCCGTGAAGAAGCAGCGGCCATGCTGCCGGTGCTTGATCAGGCCGACGCCTTGCTTGATCGGGGGCATCTGTACAAGACCGGCGGCGCGGCCAGCGTCGGCAGAGTCGAGGTGGCCGGGCGAGCTCTGGTTATCAAACGCTACAACATCAAGAATTTCGCCCATTGGCTCAAGCGCTTCTGGCGCCCGAGCCGGGCCTGGCATTCGTGGCGTGAAGGCAATCGCCTGGCGTTCCTGGGCATCGCCACGCCGAAACCGCTGGCGGTACTGGAAAAGCGTTTTTTGTGGCTGCGCCGCAGTGCCTATCTGGTCACCGAGTTCCTGCCCGGGCCGGACATCATCAAGCGCTTTGCGCCGTACGTGGAAAATGGCCAGGCACCGGAAGCCGAGTTGCTGGCGCTTGATCAATTGTTTGCCCGATTGATCGCCGAGCGCATCAGTCATGGCGACTTCAAAGGCCACAACCTATTCTGGCAGGCGGATCGCTGGGCGCTGATCGACCTCGACTCCATGTGTCAGCACTCATCGGTCGGCAGTTTTGCCCCAGCTTACGCCCGCGATCGCGCGCGGTTCATGCGCAACTGGCCTGAAAGCAGCGCGTTGTACCAGGTCATTGATCAGCGGTTGCCGAAAGAAGTCTCCAGCGCAGGGTGATTCCTTCTCACGAGCAGACTCGTTCTTGCAATGGACCTGGTCCACTGCGAAACGGAGTCTGTGGGCAGTAGCGGACAAAATACAGCGATCTGTCCTACAACTTCTCCAGAAGCCATGAACTGTGCCCTGCTCGGGCTCGATGCTAATTTGCCTGACGATCTCGGAGGGCGAATCTTGAGCATGAAAAAAATTCTGATGCTGGGCGTAATTTCTGTGGTGCTCTCAGGCTGTGGCAGTGTCTCGACCGTTTTACAGGGCGACGCCGATGCTGCCCGTGACCTGCGCAAAAAGAAGACCTACTGCCAATCGATTCCGCGCATCTACAGTGGCGTGGCCTTCGATTTTTGCACTTTGAATGCGCCGCCCGATCCTACGGGTATGCTGGCGCCCTTTGTGTTGCTTGATCTTCCTCTATCCGCCGTGTTCGATACCGTTTCCTTGCCCTATACGATTTACCGGCAAATCGAGGATGGCAATCTCAGTATCTATTGGCGCCCGAATCGCGGGTGACGTTGTGCAGTTTTCTCGTTTTGAAAATCGGGGCGAGGTGCGGGAGGTTCTTGAAGGCGTAGAGCCTCAGCACGCCGACGCGAGATACAGTGATTTCGTCATTTATGTTGATGAAAGCGGTGATCACGGAATGCAGCGGTTGGACCCTTACTATCCGATTTTCGTACTCGCCTTTTGTGTGTTTCATAAGCGCCACTATTGCGAAAAGGTCATCCCAGCGGTTCAGAAGTTCAAGTTCAATCACATGGGACATGATCTGATCGGGCTGCATGAGCTTGAGATTAGAAAAGAAAAAGGCGCTTTCTCTAGTTTGTTTACCTCAAAGGCGCACAAGCATGCGTTTCTTGCCGAATTGACCGGCATCATTGAGGCCAGCAATTTCGTTTTGATCAGCTGTGTCATCGATAAGGCTCCACTCTGCGAGAAGCAGGGTTCTCTAGAGAATCCGTATCATCTGGCGCTCGGCTTCTGTCTTGAAACTTTGTACGATTTTTTATCTGAGAAGGGTCAGCACCGCGCATCAACACATGTGATTTTTGAACGCCGAGGAAAGCGGGAAGATAACGAGTTGGAGCTAGAGTTTCGCAGAATGTGCGGTGGTGCCAATCGAATGGGCGTGCAACTGCCGTTCGAAATAGTCTTCGCCACAAAGCAGGTCAATTCCACCGGCTTACAGCTGGCTGATCTTGTTGCGAGACCCATTGGTATGAGTGTTTTGAGGGCGGGTCAGGAAAATCGCGCTTTTGAAGTGCTCAAACGCAAGTTTTATTGCAGCGGTGGGCGCATAAACGCTGGAGAAGGTTTCGAAAATTGGGGCTTGAAGATTTTCCCGCCTCCAAAAAGCGAAAAGCCCCGGTGATCTCACCGAGGCATTAGCGCCGACCGGGATCCCCCAGTCCATTTGAGTTGGAGTCTATTGCGACGTCCAAAGCCTGTCAACGTGGCGACTGCCTGTTCCTGCTAGAGGCTTGCGGGCGCTTTTACGCTATAATCCCGCCCTTTAGCTGCCACTCGCCCTGTGCGAGGGCACATCAATTTTCAAGGCGCATCGCGCCTGCATGCAGACTAAAGAGGCTAGACCCCTGTGGCATTGACGATTCTTGGCCTGTCCGGCGCCCTTAGCCATGATCCTTCCGCAGCCTTGTACATCGACGGCAAGCTGGTCGCGGCGGCTGAGGAAGAGCGCTTCGTACGCGATAAACATGCAAAGAACCGCATGCCCTACGAATCGGCGAAATTTTGCCTCGAGCAGGCCGGTATCAAACCTTCCGACGTTGACGTGGTGGCGATTCCATTCGCCCCGATCAGCCTGTTCGGCAAGGCCCGCTGGCACTACGCCAAGCGCTACTGGTACGCCCCGGATCGTGCTCTCGATGCGATCCTGATGGGTAACCGTCGCTACAAGCGCTACCGCAACAAGATCGTCTGGTGCCTCGAGCAACTGGGCTTCGATCCGAAGAAAATCAAGATCGAGCCGGTCGAGCATCACCTGGCTCACGCCTCCAGTGCTTATCACTGCTCCGGTTTCAAAGAGAAAACCGCGATCCTCGGCATCGACGGTAAAGGCGAATACGCCACGACCTTCTTCGGTTACGGCGAAAACGGCAAGATCCACAAGATCAAGGAATTCTTCGACCCGGATTCCCTCGGTGGTCTGTACGGTGCGATCACCGAATTCCTCGGTTTCGAGATGCTCGACGGCGAGTTCAAGGTCATGGGCATGGCGCCATACGGCGATGCCAGCAAGTACGATTTCTCACGTCTGGCCTCGTTCGAAAATGGCGAGCTGGTGATCAACACCGACTACGCCAACGTGATCGGCCTGCGTCGCTATAAAGAGAAGGGCAAGGGTTTCTACTTCTCGCCGAAGCTGATCGAGTGGCTGGGGCCGAAGCGTGAAGGCGACATCGCCGATGAACCTTACATTCACTACGCCGCGAGCATGCAAGCGCTGTTCGAGAAGCTGGCGTTGCAGATGATCGACTACTACCTGGGCGACGTGCTCAAGGAAACCGGCAAACTGGCTTTCGCCGGTGGCTGTGCGTTGAACGTCAAGCTGAACCAGAAAATCATCGCCCGCGACGACATCAAAGAGCTGTTCGTACAGCCTGCGTCCGGCGATGCCGGCACCGCAGTCGGCGCTGCCGCTTACGTGTCGCACGCCCGTGGCGTACCGGTCGAGAAGATGGAACACGTCTATCTCGGCCCGTCGTACAGCAACGAGGACGTGATTGCTGCGTGTGCCCGTCACGAGAACAAGCCGACCTGGCGCAAGCTCGACAACATGCCGGAGCAGATCGCCCAAATCATGGTCGACGGCAACCCGGTCGCCTGGTTCCAGGGCCGTATGGAGTTCGGTCCGCGTGCGTTGGGTGGTCGTTCGATCATCGGTTGCCCGAGCGTGGCCGGTGTCGCCGACCGCATCAACCATCAGATCAAGTTCCGCGAGCGCTGGAGGCCTTTCTGCCCGTCGATGCTCGACACAGTCGCTCCACAGATGATCAAGATCGATCACCCGGCGCCGTTCATGACCTTCACCTTCGAAGTCGCCGAAGAATGGAAAACCCGCGTGCCGGAAGTCGTCCATGAGGACGGTACTTCCCGTGCTCAGGTGCTCAAGCGCGAATACAACCCGCGCTACTACGACATGATGAAGGCGCTGGAAAACCTCACCGGTAACGGCGTGTCGCTGAACACTTCGCTCAACCGTCGTGGCGAACCGATGATCTGCTCGCCGACCGACGCGCTGAACATGTTTTTCGGCTCGGATCTGCAGTACCTGATCATGGAAGACATTCTGGTGGTCAAAGAGGGCGCCAACGCTTATGACTCGCTCGGCTGAACGCCATGTGCTGCAGTTCTGTCACGGCTATGACGGGCCGTTCCTGGACTGCGCGCGGCAGTACGCCAGCCTGTTTGCCGGCACCGGCTATCGGGTGACCACGGTGTTTCTGACCGGGGCCGCCGATAGCGAGGTGGCCGCAGCGTGTGCTTCCGATGAAGTGTTGTTCATGGAGTACAGCTCCAAGGCCATTCGTGGCCTGAAACTGGGGGCTATCGGCGATCTGCGCAAGATCGTCGCCTCACGCAATTTCAGTCTTTGCATCGCCCATCGCTTCAAGCCGATCTATATCGCCTTGCTCGGCACATCGCTGCCGGTCATTGGTGTGCACCACGCGTTCGGCGATTACCAGCGTGGGACGCGCAAGTTGTTCGCGCATATTTTCCGCCAGCGCCTGAGCCTTCTCGGCGTGTCGGATGCAGTGCGTGACGACATGCGACGCTGCCTGCCGAAATGGCCGGCAAGCCGAATCCAGACGTTGTACAACCGCATCGATGTGCCTGCACTGCAAGCCCGTCAGGTACCTTCCGAAGAAGCGCGGCAGATCCTCGGGCTGTCGCCGGATGCCTGGATTGTCGGCAACGTCGGCCGCCTGCACCCGGACAAGGATCAGGCCACGTTGCTGCGCGGGTTTGCCCAAGCGCTGCCAGGCCTGCCGGCCAACAGTCAGCTGGTCATTCTCGGCAGTGGTCGCCTGGAGCAGGATCTCAAGGGGCTGGCCCGTGAGCTGGGCATTGCCGACCGAGTGCTGTTTCTCGGTCAGGTGCCCGATGCGCGCAATTATTTCCGCGCCTTCGATGTGTTCGCCTTGAGCTCCGATCATGAACCGTTCGGAATGGTCTTGCTGGAGGCCATGGCCGCCGGCTTACCGTTGCTGGCCACCGCGTGCGGCGGGGCGAAGGAAGTGGTGGAGGGTGTGGGCATCCTGTTTCCATTGGGCGATGCCGAGCATCTGGCTCAGGGGCTGCAACATCTGGCCGCGATGGATGAGCCGCAGCGTCGTCAATGTGCGCAGATGATGCTCGAGCGACTGCATGAGCGTTTCTCCGACCGTGCGGTGCGCGAGACCTTCTGGCGCCTGCCGCCAGTTACCGATCTGGCAACGAGGGGCTGATGCTCAACCGATTTCAAGGCTGGCGCGAACGTGGCTGGTCGCCCGTTGACGCCTCGACCTACGCCACTGCCTGGCAACGTTATGGCGGCAGTGTCGCGACACATCCGCTGGTCATCGAGCGCCTGGCGGACCTGGCCGGGATCCCGGTGCGTTATCTGGCCTGGCAGCAGCAGGGCGAGGTTGAAGCCGCCATCGCTACTTGGGGACGCGACCTGGCGTTGTCCAAGGACGTGCTCAAACGCAACGGCAAGAAAGGCCTGTTCGACCTCGGCAATGCCGAGCTGATTCTGCCGGCCGCCGTCGATGCTCAGGCACCGCTGCGGCATCGGGCGCGCTATCTGTCGGCACTCAACGAAGGCCGTTTCAGTGGCCTGAAGTTGCAGGCTGAGCAACTGGCCATGGCCCGCACGCCGGAAGAGTTGTCGAAAAAGTTTCGCTATAACCAGCGTCGAGAGCTGCGTCTGCTGGAAGAAGCGGGCGGTGTGGTGCGAGCGGTCAGCGAGTTTTCCAGCGTTGAGCTGGCCGCGATGTACTGCGATCTGTTTCAGCGCCGCTGGGGCTTTCCGGCGACCGGCGCGGCGCGCATGGCCGAGGTCATCGAGTTGCTGCGCGAGCTGTTGATCGGCTCGGTCATTTTCCTCAACAATGCGCCGATTGCGATTCAATTGGTCTACCGCGTTGAGGCGGCAGAATGGATCAGTGTCGAATACGTGAATGGCGGCGTGGATCCCGAAACCCGCGAGTTCAGCCCCGGCAGCGTGCTGAGCTTTCTCAATACGCAAAGCGCCTGGGAACACGCACGGGCACTCGGCAAGCCGTTGCGTTTTTCGTTCGGTCGCGCTGACCGTGAATACAAGGACCGCTGGTGCAACCCTGTGCCGGTGTTCACCGTATGAGTCAGACCATGAGCCGCAAACAGCAATTGCTCAGACGCCATCGACGCAACAAGCGCGTGGCCATGTTGGTCGCGCTGGCCGCCATCATCGCGCTGAGCGTGCTGGTCGCCTGGTGGCTGGCGCCGGTGTTGCTGATTGGCGGCTGGATCGCCCATGAGGCGTGGTTTGCCGATCATCTTTTCTACGCGCCCGGCGACGATTACCAATACAGCTTCCCGGCGTATACGCCGCAGCCTAAGGTGCATCTGAACGGCGAGCAGTTGCGTCTGGATGAAGGGGTGATGCTGGCTGACGAAGCCGTGCTGATTCTGGCTGTACAGGTCAAAAGCACTTGGCTGGGACGTTTTCTTGATCCTTTCATCGAGTTGTCGGGTGGCGCCAATCCTGACGTGCAGACCTTTGAACGCGGTGTCGGCGGCCTGCGCTATCTGAACCTGAGCGGTCAGGCGCAAGCGTTGTCCGAAGGAGTATTGCGTCTGCGCGGCCGTTTCTGTCGAGTGTCGGGCGAGCCGGTACTGTGGGCGCTGGAACACGCTGATTATCGTCGCCAGCGGGTCATGGTCATTGCCCCTCACGCCGACGATGCGGAGCTGGCGGCGTTCGGGTTGTACAGTCAGGCCGATGAAGCCTGGATCGTCACCCTGACCGCTGGCGAAATCGAGGCCGAACATTATCAGCAGATGGGCATGAGCAAGGTCGACGCCGCGCGGCTGAAGGGACGCTTGCGCGCCTGGGACAGCCTCACCGTACCGCAATGGGCCGGTGTCCCCCAGGAACGCTGCGTGCAGTTGGGCTATTTCTGCCTGCAACTGGCCGCGATGCGGGACAAGCCGGAGCAACCGGTGGGTTCGCGCGAAGCGGATTTGAGCGATACCCGTCTGTTCCGTCAATTCAATCGGTTTGTTCTGCCAAGTGACGCCGATGGCGCGCCGACCTGGAGCAATCTGCTGGCTGATCTGCGCGAAACAATGCTGCGCGCGCGTCCGGACGTTATCGTGCTGCCGCATCCGACGCTGGACCCGCACCCCGACCACATCTGTGCGCAGCAGGCTGTACTTGAAGTGTTGGGGGGGCTGGACTGGCAGCCGACGCTGCTCGGTTATGCCAACCATCTGCACGATAACGACCGGTGGCCGATGGGCAATAGTGGCGATGGCGTGGCGCTGCCGCCAGCCTTTGATGCTGGCGTGCCGGTGCAGCCTGTATGCCTGACGTTGTCCGTGGATCAGCAGCGTGACAAGGCAATGGCCCTGGGCATGATGCATGACCTGCAGCCGCCCGCGCCGTTCAAGCGTCGCTTGCGTCGAAGCCTGCAGCGATTGCTGGCTGGGCGCGCCGGTTCGCCTTATGGCGAAAACGAATTTTTCCGCAAGGCGGTTCGGCGACACGAACTGTTCTGGCGTTTGTAACGACACAGGAGCCCGCGCAAGACTGTCTTGCAGGCGGGCATGTTCAGGTTTGCTCGGGTTGCTGTTGCGGCAAGGAAGACAATGAAAGTTCTATTTCTGGTGCAGAAAGATCAGCGGGCCATCCTCGATCGCTTGTATGAGGGTGTCGCCGCCCATTGTGATTGCGACCTGCGCTGGTTGAGCGGCGAGGAGCAGCGCAATCTGCGGCGATATTTCCGCCGCGAAGTCGACGTTTCCCGCTATGACCGCATCGTATTTTTCCTGCGCTTCAAGCAGGAGATCCGGCAGGTCGGGTTTATCCGCACCATCCCCAATCTGGTGATTCTGGAGCACGATGCCTATCAGAATTACATCCCCTGCAAGTACACCGGCAAGTTCAGTGCGCACTATCGGCGTTTGCCGTGGGCACGGGTGATCAGTTCCGGTTTCGTGGTGGCCGAGCGCCTGCGCTCGGAGGGCTTCGACGCCGTGTTCGTGCCCAAGGGCTACGATCAGACGCAATTGCAGGACCAGGGGCGCGAGCGGGATATCGAACTCGCCTTCGTCGGCAGCACCAACAGTGTGGCCTACAGTGGCCGCAAGGCGCTGCTGGATGAACTGGGCCAGGTCGAGCCGCTGCTGGTGACGCGGACCAAGTCCGGGGCTGAATACCTGGAAACGCTCAACCGTATCCGCTTTTTTGTCAGCGCGGACGTGGGCATGGGCGAGTTCATGATCAAGAACTTCGAAGCCATGGCTTGCGGCTGCGTCCTGCTGGCCTATGATCAAGGCGCCGCCGAAGCTGCGGCGCTGGGTTTGCAGGACATGCACAACGTGGTGTTCTATCAGACGATCGCGCAGTTGCAGGAAAAGCTGGCCACGCTGCGCGAGGATCCGCAACTGGCGCAACGCATCGCTGACAACGGTCGCGAACTGGCGGTGGAGCAGTTCAGCTTCGCGCGGATCGGTCAGCGCATCGTTGAAGAACTTGAGCCGCCGTTGCGTGATCGGGCGCCGCTGAGCCTGCTGGAAAAAATCCGCCTGAAAGTGGGCATTTGACAAGTGTCATATAGCCAGTGATATTGCTGGCGACTTCTGATTAACGAGATATCGGTGCAATTTTCCAAAGAAAGCCAGATTACATTGGTGGTTACCAGCTGCGGTCGACTCGATCTGCTCAAGGCCACTCTCGATAGCTTCGACCGGTACAACACGGCACCCATTCGTGAAGTGTTCATCACCGAAGATGCCGGCGACGAAGGCGTTGCCGGGATTCTGCCTGCCCACTGGAAAGAACATTGCACGGTCTTCGTCAATCGTCCGAAGCTGGGCCAGTTGGCATCGATCGACCTGGCCTACGGACACGTCAGCACCCCCTACATTTTTCATTGCGAAGATGACTGGGAGTTCTACCGTCCGGGGTTCGTCGAAGACTCGATGACCATTCTGCAAGCGCGGCCGGAAATTCTGCAGATCTGGTTGCGCAGCTATAATCACGATCTGCGGGTTCACAGTCCTTACATCCATTTGGGCGCGCGCGAGATTGTCGATGGCGTTGCGTGTTATCCGCTGATTTCCGACAAGCCGGAGTGGCAGGGGTTCTCGCTGAACCCTGGGTTGCGTCGACTTGAGGACTATCGGTTGTGTGCGCCTTTCGCCGGCCATGGTGGCGAGAAGGCCTTGTCACAGCGCTACTCACAACTGAACAGGGACGCCTTGATACTCGAGGCAGACGCGGTCATGCACACCGGTTTCGGTCTGCACGTGCAAACGGATGTCGAGCGTGAACGCAAAGCGCGCCGCAATCGCCGCGAACAGATCAAATTTGCCTTGTTTCTGTTGCTGGGAGTCTGCATTGGCTGGTTCATCAACTGAGTTCGAGTACCGCGCAGCTTGTCCCCGCAAATCCGTGCAACGGCTTTCTGCCCTATGAATATTCTCAATATCATGTGGGCCGGTGGCGCTCCGTTCGCATCAATCCATAAAGTGCATCAGCAGATACTCTCTCAGGCTGCGCCGTCGGCGGTGGTCAAAACCTGGCTGCTCCAGGGGCAGGGAGCCGAGTGCGGCGTGGATGTCGGTGAGGTCCGGGAGTGGCAGTTATCGTCAGCCCGCCTGAAGGGCCGGCATTTCTGGCGTTTGGCCAAACCCGTGATGCGGGCGAGGTTTCGCCAGGCGCTCGTGGACAGTGACGCTCGATTGCTGCTGCTGGACGGCATGGGTGTCGCACGCACGTTATTACCGGTCCTCAAGAAACTGCCGCATATCCGCGCGGTAGTGATCTTCCACGGTTCGGCGCGTTTGAATGCCGGCGACCAGGCTCTATTCCAGGCAATCCCTGCGTCCCGGCTGACATTGGTTGCCGTCTCCAGCACCCTTGCCGATTCACTGGCCCGCGATCTGCAGATGCCTGTCACCGCGCTGCGAAGTGCGTTCGATCCTGAGGCGTTTCGCGCTGACCTGTTCACCCGCGAGCACGCCCGGACACGGTTGGGTTTGCCGCAAGGCGATGCGCCAGTATTGGGCGCCGTAGGGCGGCTGGTCTCCGAGAAGGGGTTCGGTTATCTGCTGGATGCCTTTGCCGCAGCACTCGACAGCCGCCCGAACTTGCGCCTGGTCATTGTTGGCGAAGGCTCCAAACGCGCGGCGCTGGAGCAGCGCATCGACGCGCTTGGCTTGCAGGAGAAGGTCTTGCTGACTGGCCATCTGAGCGAAGCAGCGCAGCTTTATCGTGCGTTCGACTGGGTTGCCATCCCTTCGCTGGAAGAGGGCTTGGGTCTGGTGATGCAGGAGGCGGTGATGGCCGGCGTACCGGTGCTGTGCAGCGATCTGGAGGTGTTCAGCGAACAGCTGGGCAGCGCCGGCTGGTATGCGCCGGTCAATGACACGAAAGCCTGGGCCGAGGCCATCGACCGCGCCTTCAGTGCCTCATCTCAAGCGATCAATGCCGAGCAGTACAGGATGCTCGCTCCGGACGAGGCCTGGTCGAGCTTCAGCCAGGCTGCCCGCGCATTGTTTTCATGACGACAAGACCGCGCGCTCCAGTGCCTGCATCGGAAAGCTGTCGTTCAGCTTTTCGCGCGCAATATAGCGGGCGAAATGTTGCAGGTTGCGTTTGATCAAGCGCTTTGGCAGCGGTCCGCGAGTAAAGCGCATGTCGGCAACATCGATCAGGCCCATGCGGTTGTCTGGTGTGACCACGATGTTGCCAAGATGCAGGGAGCGGAAATAGATGCCCGAGCGGTGCAGGCTGCGTATCAGTTCGGCCAGATCCGGCAATGCCTGAGTCCAGTTGAAACCTTGTTTTGCGGCGATCTGGCGCAGCGTTTGCCCTGGCAGAGGCTCATACAGCACGGCGGTCATGCCTGGTTTCTCAAGGCGAAAGAACTGCAGGATCTGCAAGGTCGGCACGCCGAGTTTGTGCAGCTCGACGGCATTGTCGATGAATCGCTTCGAGTAGGGGCGAAACAAGGCGGATGAAAAAAACCTTTTGCGACGAAACAGTTTGAGAATTTTCCCATCCTGCAGCAGGTAGACTTTCGGCCCATAGCTGTCCGCTTCCAGAACTTTGGCGGCGTCGATCATTTGGTCTAGAGCGGCTTGTGAGAGCCGGGAGCATCGCATCGTAGGAAGCCTTGTCGAAAGTGCGGGGTGTAGTAGCGGGCAATGATGCCGAAAAGTTTCGATTTTAACCATGCCGCGTCGCATGGGCGAACCCTTGTCAGGAGCAGATTGATGCAGGAAACACGCTGGGCGCAACTATGGATGGCGATGGGGCTCTTGTGGTTTTTACTGGCTATTGCCGTAGCGCCCACCAACAAGGTCTACCAGCAGGGGCTGGTGGCTCTCGTCTGGTTGCCGGCGCTAGTGCTGGGCTGGGCCGCGCGGCACCGCGTCAGAGAAGTGCTCCATGAACAACGCTGGATCTACCTGCCATTGCTCGGATTGCTGGTCTGGTCGCTGATCAGTCTGGCATGGACAAACGCACCGGAAACGGGGCGCGAGGCCAAGCGTCTGTTGTATATCGTGGTGTTCCTGCTGTTTTTTCCGGTGTTTGCCAGCGGACGCCCCGAGCGATTGATTCGTCTCATGCAGTGGGGCGGGCTGGGATTGGCAGTAACTGCGCTGGTGGCCATCGTCAGGTTTTACGTCATCGAAGGTAACGCCTGGTCTGCCCGGGTGGAAGGGCTGGGTGAGCTGGCGCATCCGATCCTCGGCGGCTATGTCATCGGCCTGGCGGCGGTGTGGCTGGCCCTGTGGGCGCCGCGTGGCGTGATGTGGCAAGGGGTCTGGACACTGGCGTTGGCGGTGCTGGGTATCTTTGTACTGATGAGTCAGAGTCGAGGCGCGGCGCTGGCGTTGTTTCTGACCATCCTGGCCATGCCGATCTGGTGCCGTGACCGCCACAGCCGAATCGTCGCAGCCGTGGCCCTGGTGGTGGCGATTGTGGCGCTGTGGCTGTTCGAGCCGTTGGTGCTGGCGCGCGGAGTTTCCTTTCGTCCGCAGATTCTGATGGCCTCTCTGGATATGATTGCCCAACATCCCTGGGGTGGGTTGGGCCTGGGTGGGGACTACCGGGTTTTCTGGTCGGGCATGACTTTCGATCACGCCCACAATCTGTTCACCCATGTTGCGATCGTACTGGGTCTGCCGGGACTGCTGTTATGGTCTGCCGTCTGGTTCGCCGTTATTTTCCAAGCGTGGAAAGTTCGGGAAACGCTGTATGCCCGGGGGATCATCGGTATCTGGCTGTTCTCGACACTGGCGATGCAATTCGACGCTGCCAGCCTCACCGGCACCCCGCGCGCCGAGTGGTTCATCAGCTGGCTGCCGTTGGGGCTTGCCAGCGTTTTGGTATGGGCGCGGGCCAATGGCAGCGCTTGTGATAAAATTTCGCGTTCTTCTTAACCAGTGAGCTCTACGATGACTGACGCACCGCCCAAAGCGGAACAGGAATCCAGCCTGAAAATCTACTTTCGGCTGTTGGGGTACGTAAAACCCTATATCGGTCTTTTCCTGCTGAGTATCGTGGGCTTCGTGATCTTTGCTTCCACGCAACCAATGCTGGCCGGGATTCTCAAGTATTTTGTCGATGGCCTGAGCAACCCGGAAGCGGTGCTCTTCCCCAACGTTCCCTATCTGCGAGACGTGCAATTGCTGATGGCTGTGCCGTTGCTGATCATCCTGATCGCAGCGTGGCAAGGCCTCGGCTCGTTTCTCGGCAACTATTACCTGGCGAGGGTTTCGTTGGGGCTGGTGCATGACCTGCGTATCGAACTGTTCAACAAGCTGTTGGTGCTGCCCAATCGCTATTTCGATACCCATAACTCGGGTCATCTGATCTCGCGTATCACTTTCAACGTGACCATGGTCACTGGCGCCGCCACGGATGCCATCAAAGTGGTGATCCGCGAAGGCCTGACCGTGGTTTTCCTGTTCGCCTATCTGCTGTGGATGAACTGGAAACTGACTCTGGTGATGCTGGCCATTCTGCCCGTGATCGCGTTCATGGTCGGCAACACCAGCAAGAAATTCCGCAAGCAGAGCAAGAAGATTCAAGTGGCCATGGGCGACGTCACCCACGTGGCTTCCGAAACCATTCAAGGCTATCGCGTTGTGCGCAGTTTCGGTGGCGAGGCTTATGAGCAGCAGCGTTTTGCGGCGGCCAGCCAGAGCAACACCGACAAACAGTTGCGTATGACCAAGACTGGCGCGGTGTATACGCCGATGCTGCAGCTGGTGATCTACACCGCCATGGCGGTGTTGATGTTCCTGGTGTTGTTCCTGCGCGGTGATGCAACGGCCGGTGATCTGGTCGCGTACATCACGGCTGCCGGTTTGCTGCCCAAACCGATCCGGCAATTGTCCGAAGTCAGCTCGACCATTCAGAAAGGCGTGGCCGGTGCTGAAAGCATTTTCGAGCAACTCGACGTTGAACCGGAAATCGATA
Organism: Pseudomonas sp. TE9122; assembly: GCF_056278925.1. Lineage (NCBI taxonomy): Bacteria > Pseudomonadati > Pseudomonadota > Gammaproteobacteria > Pseudomonadales > Pseudomonadaceae > Pseudomonas > Pseudomonas sp. TE9122. The sequence goes on from NZ_JBWBQI010000001.1 coordinate 24,233, forward strand.
CCGGCACGATCGAGCGTGATCGGGTCAGTGGCCATCTGGCGGTGAACAACCTCAGCTTCACTTACCCGGGCACTGAACGGGAAGTGCTGAAAAACATCAGCTTCACCGCGTCGCCAGGTCAGATGATCGCCCTGGTCGGGCGTTCCGGCAGCGGCAAATCGACGCTGGCCAGTCTCATTCCGCGCTTCTATCACCACGAGACCGGCGAAATCCTGCTCGATGATGTCGAAATCGAGGACTATCGTCTGCGCAATCTGCGCCGCCATGTAGCGCAAGTGACCCAGCACGTGACGCTGTTCAACGACACCATCGCCAACAACATCGCTTACGGCGATCTTGCAGGCGCGCCTCGCGAAGATATCGAGAAAGCCGCCAGGGATGCATTTGCCATGGACTTCATCGCGCAAATGCCTCAGGGCCTTGATACCCAGGTGGGCGAGAACGGTGTGTTGTTGTCTGGCGGACAGCGTCAGCGTCTGGCGATTGCCCGGGCCTTGCTGAAAAACGCCCCGCTGCTGATCCTCGACGAGGCGACTTCGGCCCTTGATACCGAGTCCGAGCGGCACATTCAGGCAGCACTCGACCATGTCATGAAAGGCCGCACCACGCTGGTGATTGCCCACCGTTTGTCGACCATCGAGAAGGCCGATCTGATCCTCGTCATGGATCAGGGCGAGATCGTCGAACGCGGCACTCATGCCCAATTGCTTGCTCACAATGGCTATTACGCGCGGCTGCATGCGATGGGGCTGGATGCTCCGGCCGAAGACATTGCCTGATCTGCGGACCAGGGTGAGCCAGCCTCACCCTCGTGTATTCCCGGTGCGCGCGATCCTGTTAATATCGCGCCCCTGTTCATTTTGTATGTGGGTTGCTCCATGAAATTGTCGATGCCGCGATTCGATCAAGCCCCTGTCTTGGTGGTCGGCGATGTCATGCTCGACCGTTACTGGCATGGCGGAACCTCACGGATTTCCCCTGAGGCACCGGTGCCGGTGGTCAAGGTCGAGCAGATCGAAGATCGCCCGGGCGGTGCCGCCAACGTGGCGCTGAACATTGCCGCGCTGGGTGCACCGGCATCACTGGTGGGCGTGACCGGCGATGACGAAGCCGCCGACAGCCTGAGCAACAGTCTCAAGGGCGCCGGCGTGCGCGCCTTGTTCCAGCGCATCGCCCATCAACCTACCATCGTCAAGCTGCGGGTCATGAGCCGGCACCAGCAGTTGCTGCGTATCGATTTCGAAGAAGTGTTCGCCACCGATGCTCTGGCACTGGCCGCGCAGGTTGACGGGTTGCTTGAAGGCATCAAGGTGCTGGTGTTGTCGGATTACGGTAAAGGCGCACTGAAAAATCACCAGGCCCTGATCCAGGCCGCCCGTGCCAAAGGTATACCGGTATTGGCTGATCCGAAGGGCAAGGACTTTTCGATCTACCGCGGTGCCAGCCTGATCACACCGAATCTCAGCGAGTTCGAAACCATCGTCGGTGGTTGCGCCGATGAGCACGAACTGGTGAGCAAGGGCGCCGTCCTGATGCGGGAGCTCGACCTCGGCGCGCTGCTGGTGACCCGTGGTGAACACGGCATGACCTTGCTGCGTCCGGATCATCCGGCGTTGCATCTGCCGGCCCGCGCCCGCGAAGTGTTCGACGTGACCGGTGCCGGCGATACGGTGATTTCGACCCTGGCCGCGGCCATTGCCGCAGGCGAAGAACTGCCGCACGCCGTGGCGCTGGCCAATCTGGCAGCAGGCATCGTCGTCGGCAAGTTGGGTACCGCAGCGATCAGCGCCCCGGAACTGCGCCGCGCCATTCAGCGCGAAGAAGGTTCGGAGCGAGGCGTGCTGGGACTTGAGCAGCTGCTGCTGGCGGTTGACGATGCCCGTGCGCACAACGAGCGGATTGTTTTCACCAATGGCTGCTTCGATATCCTGCATGCCGGCCATGTCACCTATCTGGAACAGGCCCGTGCTCAGGGCGACCGCCTGATCGTCGCAGTCAACGATGACGCTTCGGTCAGCCGCCTGAAAGGCCCGGGCCGGCCGATCAACAGCGTGGATCGCCGCATGGCGGTACTCGCCGGTCTCGGCGCGGTGGACTGGGTGATCAGCTTCTCTGAAGGCACACCGGAAAACCTGCTGCGCGAGGTCAAGCCGGACGTGCTGGTCAAGGGCGGCGATTACGGTATCGATCAGGTGGTCGGCGCGGATATCGTCACCGCCTACGGCGGCACCGTGAAAGTGCTGGGGCTGGTGGAAAACAGCTCGACGACAGCGATCGTGGAAAAGATCCGCGGCCAATAAGATCAAAAGATCGCAGCCTGCGGCAGCTCCTACAGGGGAATACATTCCAATGCAGGAGTCGTCGAAGGCTGCGATTTTTTGCTTTCAGGAATTCACTTTCTTGCGCGGTACGATTTTCTTCAGCAGCTGCCTGGCCTTGCCGCGCAGGCGTGCCAGTCCAGTGGCTTTCTCCGCTGGCGTCAGGCCCTGTTGGCGCAACCAGTCTTTCCAGCGAATCCGCTCATCACGCACCAGCCAGCCATCCTGTCGCGCGAAGCTTTCGGCCAGATACAGACCGCGGGTACTCGCCGGATACAGTTGATCCTTTTTCAGGGTGTACAACTCAGGCAGCGGCTGGCCGTCGTGCAATGGCATCAAGTACAGGTCTGGCCGTTTGCGATCGAGCCGCGCCACCAGTTGATCGCCTTCCAGACGCTCGTCGACATGAAACAGGCTCAAGGACTTCGCCTCCTTGGGCACGTCCAGGCGCAAGTCATAGATCAATTGCAGGGACGCCGTCGGCAGATGCACGTACGCCCGTGGTCGCTCCAGCAATTGCAGGTTGGCGCAGCGCACCGGACGCGCCGAACCGGACAACGGCGTCAGGCGAAACGGCAACGCCTCACGGTAATGCAGCGCAGCGGAGTAGGGCGCCGGCAACCAAGTCTCGTTGAAACGCCCGCCGAGCCAGCCTTCCGGGGTTTCCAGCAGACACTCTTCGGCGATCTCCTGAATCGCCGTGTGCAGAGGAATGTTCAGCTCATGAGCAGGCACATAGCCGGAAATCAGTTTCAGCACCACGTCGCCGCGATCCTGCCGACGCTGGCGCACCAGCACCCAGTAATCGCGATTCTGCCAGTGCAGGGTCAGGCGCACGGACACGCCGAGGTTGGCCAGCTCCAGGGCAAAGCGCTCGCTGTCGGCAACACTGACCGGTTTGCGCCGTTGCAGGGTCTGGGCGAAGTTCAGCGGCATGCCGACGCTCTGATAGCTCAGGCCTTCGGGCGTGGCTTCGACGAACAGCGGCAGTGTTTTGAAGTTGCTCGGGTTCTTGCGGATGAGCGTGCGCGGCATATCGGCTCCTGGCTTAAGGCCGCGGGGCGGCGTCAGTGACTACGCAGGACCTGGGCAACGGTCGCTACGTTATGGGCGAGGTGCAGCGGATTGATCGTGCCGACAATAGCACTGGCGACACCTGGCTGAGTGAACAGCAACTCGAAGCTGGCGCGCACCGGATCGACTCCCGGACTCAGACAGACATGACCGCTGGCCAGGGCTTTTTTCACCAGAATGGCTTTGCCGTGGGCAGCAGCATAGTCAATGACCGCCTTTTCGTTTTGTTCGTTCAGATTGTAGGTGACCATCGCGCAGTCGCCTTGCTCCAGCGCTTTCAAGCCGCCTTCGACGGTTTTGCCGGAAAACCCGAAGCCGCGAATCTTGCCCTCGGCCTTCAGCGCCGCGAGGGTGGCGTAGACCTCTTCGTGCTCGAGGATGGCCATGTCGTTGCCGTCGGAGTGCACGAGGACCAGATCGATAAAATCCGTTTCCAGACGTTGCAGGCTGCGCTCGACCGACATTCGCGTGTGCGCGGCGCTGAAATCGTGACGCGACAGGCCATCGGCAAACTCTTCACCGGCCTTGCTGACGATCACCCAGTCCTGACGCTGACCGCGCAGCAGCGGGCCGAGGCGTTCTTCGCTGCGCCCATAGGCCGGTGCGGTGTCGATCAGGTTGATGCCCAGATCGCGCGCCTGGCGCAGCAGCATGCGCGCTTCGTCATCACCGGGAATCTGAAAGCCGTTGGGGTATTTCACCCCTTGATCGCGGCCGAGTTTGACCGTGCCCAGGCCCAGCGGCGAAACCGTCAGGCCGGTGCTGCCCAGTGGGCGATGCAGTTCGTGCAGAGTGGCTATGGTCATGGCAGCAGTTGCTCCCATGCGGGGACGCCGAGCGGCGGTTTCGGCAGCGGCGGCAGCGGCTCGGTCGCCTGCGGCTGGATGCCGTCGCGTTGCAGCGAGCCGATAACGCGGTCGGCGAAGTCTGGCGCCAGTGCCAGTTTGGTCGGCCAGCCGACGAGCAAGCGACCTTCCTCGGCGAGGAATGCGTTGTCCGGACGGGTCAGGCCGGTTTGCAGCGGCTCCGCGCGGTCGACGCGCAGGGTGGCCCATTGCGTGGTGCTGAGGTCGATCCACGGCAGCAATTGGGCGATTTCCTTTTGCGCGGTGGCGATCTGTTCGGCTGGTTCGCGGGCCACGCCTTCGCTTTCGGCGATGTCGCCGCCCATGTACCAGACCCACTGGCCATCAGCCGCCGGATGCGTGGTCACGGTAATGCGCGGCTTGGTCCCGCCGCCCAGGCAGTGCGCGTACAGCGGTTTCAAACCGGGGCCTTTGGCGAGGATCATGTGCAGGGGGCGGCGCTGCATGGCCGGACGGCTCAGGCCCAGGGCTTCAAGCAGTTCGGCCGTGCCGGCGCCGGCGCTGAGGACGATGCGCTGAGCGCGGATCTCACGGCCATCGACTTTCAGGCCGACCAGCACGCCGGCTTCCAGCAACGGTTCGATGACCTGCCCGGCGAGCAGACCGTCACCGGCCAGCTCGGCCAGGCGCTGGATCAGGCTCGGGACATCCACTACCAATTCGGCGAGGCGATAGACCTTGCCCTTGAAGCGCTTGTCCTGCAGGGCCAGCGGCAGTTCATCGCCCTTGACCTGATCGACCCGGCCACGCACGGCTTTGCTGGCGAAGAAACTGGTCAGGTTGCCGGCCAAAGTGCCTGGCGACCACAGGTAATGGGCTTCGGACAGCAGGCGCACGCTGGACAGATCCAGCTCACCATTACCGGCCAGCGCCTCGCGCCAGCGGCGCGGCATGTCGGCGATGGCTTCCGAGGCCCCGGTCAGCGCGCCGTGCAGCGCGTACTTGGCACCGCCGTGGATGATGCCCTGGGACTTCACGCTCTGCCCGCCACCGAGGCTGGCGCTTTCCACCAGCACGGTCGAGAAACCCTGACCGCGCAGGCGCGCATTCAGCCAGAGGCCGGCGACACCAGCGCCGACAATCAGAACGTCGGTGGAAATAACGGATGGCATGCAACGACCTCAGTGCTCAAGACGAGGGCGCAGTATACAGACTCGGGAAAGGGGCGGATTTGTCGATGATCAACATGCCGAACATATGGGCCAATGTGGGAGCGAGCCTGCTCGCGAAGAGGGAATGCCAGTCGACATATGTGTTGACTGATGTACCGCATTCGCGAGCAGGCTCGCTCCCACAGGGGATTGTGTCTGGCAGTTAATGGCCGGCGGTTTTCGAGAACAATTGAATCACCACCACGCCCAGCACGATCAACGCCATCCCCAGCATCGCCGGGATATCCAGCTTCTGCCCATAGATAAACAGTGCCGCCACGCTGACCATCACAATGCCCATACCGGCCCAGACCGCGTAGGCAACGCCCACCGGTACGGTGCGCACCACCAGCGTCAGCATCCAGAATGCGATCCCGTAGCCGACAATCACCAGAATCAGCGGCAGCGGCGTGCTGAAGCCCTTGACCGCTTTCATCGAAACGGTGGCGATCACTTCGGCGCAGATGGCGATGGCCAGATAGACGTAGGCGTTCATGGTTTGATCCTCAAATAAATCATTGCTTGCTGGAGTGACATTCTAGGGATTGCTCAGATGGGGTAAAGTCATTACCTATCTGTTCAGTAGATAGGTTGAAAAATCGTATGCAATGGAATCTTGAGCACCTGCGGGTATTTGTCGACGTCGCCGAACAGCGATCGTTCTCCGCCGTGGCACGTCGACAACGCAAGGCGCAATCGGCGATCAGCAGTGCTGTCGCGATGCTCGAAGAGGATTTGCGCGTGAGCCTGTTCGAGCGCAGCAGTGGCCGTCAGCCCAGTCTCACCGAGGCGGGCGAGGCATTGCTGGAAGAGGCGCGGGAAGTGTTGCGCCAGTGCGAGCGCCTCAACGGCCGCGCGATGGCCATGCTGCGCGGCCAGGAGGCGCAGTTGCGCGTGGCCCAGGACGAGGCGATGCCCTATCAGGCGCTGGTGGAAAGTTTCGGCGAACTGGCCGAGCAGTTTCCCAGCCTGGAAGTGCAACTGACCAGCGCCGCCCAAGGCGAAGTCGCGCGCAAACTGGTCGAACGCCGGGCCGATCTTGGCTTGTTGTTCTATCACGATGAAATCCCCGAAGCCCTTGAGCGCCGCGTGCTGGGTCGAGTGGAAATGGTCACGGTCTGTGGCGTCAATCATCCGCTGGCGCAGCATTCCTATGTGACCTGCCAGCAACTGGCGCAGCACCGGCAATTGCTGATGTCGACGCAGACCAGCGTCTATCCCGGCAACGAGCCGGCCAGCCCACAGGTGTGGCGCGCCGACAGCTTTTACGTAATGTCCGAATGGCTGGTGCGCGATCTCGGCTGGGCTTGGTTGCCGCGCCACGTTGTGCAGTACTCGGCGTACCAGGGCCAGATGATTGAGCTCGACAGCGAATGGACGCCGCCAGCGCTGGTGGTGGAACTGGTCTGGCGCCGCGACGAACCGCTCGGCCCGGCCGCGCGCTGGCTGGCGGAACGTTTTGCCGTGCACTTGCGGGCGATCGGCGACAAAAGCCGATAAACTCCGCCGCCATGAATAGAACTCTCTACACCGCGCTGTTTTACCTGGGGCTGCCATTGGTGGCGATTCGGCTATGGCTGCGTGCGCGCAAGGCGCCGGCGTATGCCAAACGCATTGGCGAGCGCTTTACTTATGGCATGCCCACCCTGCAGCCCGGTGGCATCTGGGTGCACGCGGTGTCGGTCGGCGAAAGCATTGCCGCCGCGCCGATGATCCGCGCGCTGCTGGACCGCTATCCGACGCTGCCGATCACCGTGACCTGCATGACCCCGACCGGTTCGGAGCGGATTCAGGCACTGTTCGCCAACGAGCCGCGCATTCAACACTGCTATCTGCCGTATGACTTGCCTTGTGCGGCGGCGCGTTTTCTTGATCGCGTGCAGCCCAGGCTTGCAGTGATCATGGAGACCGAGTTGTGGCCTAATCATATTCATCAATGTGCCAAGCGCGGGATTCCGGTGGCGTTGGCCAATGGGCGGTTGTCGCAGCGCTCCGCCAAAGGCTATGGCCGCTTCAGCAAACTCACTGCGCCGATGCTTGCCGAGATGAGCCTGTTGGCGGTGCAGACCGAAGCCGAGGCCCAGCGCTTCCGCGATCTCGGCGCGCGTTCGGAAACCGTTGAAGTCACTGGTTCGATCAAGTTCGACCTGACCATCGACCCGCAACTGTTGCAGCGTGCAGCCGAACTGCGTAGCCAGTGGCAGGCACAGGATCGTCCCGTGTGGATCGCCGCCAGCACTCACGAAGGCGAAGACGAAGTGGTGCTCGACGCCCATCGTCGTTTGCTGGGCAGGCATCCCGATGCGTTGCTGATTCTGGTGCCGCGTCATCCCGAGCGTTTCAATTCGGTGTTCGACTTGTGCCAGCGCGAAGGTTTCGCCACGGTACGTCGCTCGACCGGGGCCAATGTCGATGCGCAGACGAGCGTGCTGCTCGGCGACACCATGGGCGAGTTGCTGTTTCTCTATGCCCTGGCTGACAGCGCTTTTGTCGGCGGCAGTCTGATGCCGAACGGCGGGCACAACCTGCTTGAACCCGCCGCGCTGGCAAAACCGGTACTCAGCGGCCCGCACCTGTTCAACTTCCTCGACATCGCCGCGCAATTGCGCGAAGCCGGGGCATTGGCCGAAGTGGATGATGCCGAAGGCCTCGCAGTCGAGGTGCAGCGCTTGTTCGAACTGCCGCGTGATGCGCAGCGCATGGCGGAGGCCGGGCTGGCGGTGATGCGGCGCAATCAGGGCGCGTTGCAGCGGCTGCTGGATAGCTTGGGCAGATTGATCAAGTAAGCAAAAAGATCGCAGCCTTCGGCAGCTCCTACAGTTGGAATGCATTTCCCTGTAGGAGCTGCCGAAGGCTGCGATCTTTTGTTTTTAGCGCTTAAGGCCGGGCCTTGAGCTGCGCCTCAGCCGCCGACGCCAGATCCGGCGGCAGGAAGTCCTTGTCCGGGTTGTAATCGGCTTTCAGATAGCGCCGCAGATCTTCCAGATCACCCGGGTTCAGCGTCCCCGCCGCCTGCTTCAGGCGCAGGTTGTCGAGGATGTAGTCGTAGCGGGTGTTGTTGTAGTTGCGCACCGAGGTGTACAGCTGGCGCTGCGCGTCGAGCACGTCGACGATGTTGCGCGTGCCGACCTGATAACCGATTTCCGTGGCTTCCACCGCACTCTGGTTGGAGATGATCGACTGGCGGCGCGCCTGCACCTGCTCGACGTCGGTGTTTACCGCTCGGTGCAGATTGCGGGTGTTTTCCACCACTTGCCGGCGCAGCGATTCGCGCTGCTGTTCGCTCTGATCCAGTTGCGCATAGGACTGACGCACTTGCGAACTGGTCAGCCCGCCGCTGTAGATCGGGATGTTCAGTTGCAGGCCCAGCGTGCTCTGCTCGACGTTGCCGCCGTAGGGCGCGCCGAACGAGTTGGGGTTGGCGAAGCCGAGGGCGTCGTTGTCGCCTTTCTCGTATTTCGCCACGGCGTCGAGGGTCGGCAAGTGGCCGGCCTTGCGCTGCTTGAGCGTCTGCTCGGCGGAGCTGACCGCGTAGTTGCTGGCGAGCAGATTGAGGTTCTGCCGCGCCGCCGTGTCGACCCAGGATTTCGCATCGTTGGGCGAAGGCGGCAGAATCGGCAGCGTGTGGACGATGCCCTGAATCGAGTTGTACTGACGGTTGGTCAGGGTGATCAGCGCCTGGAACGCATCATCGACCTGACGCTGGGCGACGATGCGGTTGGCTCGCGCGGTGTCGTAGCTGGCTTGCGATTGCAGCACGTCGGTCTTGTCCGAAAGGCCGACATCGAAGCGCTCGTTGGACTGATCGAGCTGACGTTTGAACGCCGCTTCTTCAGCCTTGGTCGAGGCCAGATTGTCCTGGCTGCGCAGCACGTTGAAGTAGCTTTCGGCCGATTGCAGGATCAGGTTCTGTTCGGTCGCCGAGAGCTGCAGCGCGGCCTGCTCGTTAACGTCCTTGGCTGCTTGATACTGGAACCAGCGATCGGCGCGGAACAGCGGCTGCGCGAGTGTCGCCTGATAGGAATGCGCGCTGCGGTTGGCGATGGCCGAAGGCTGGTCGATCGAGGTGCGCACGTCGGCGACTTCGGCGCCACCGGACAGGTTCGGCAGCAGACCGGCGCGGGCCTGCGGCACCACTTCTTTCTGCGCGCCATACTGGGCGCGGGCCGCCGCGAGGTCGGCGTTGTTGTCGACCGCTTCCTGATAGACGCTGACCAGATCGGTTTTGGTCGACAAGGGTGCTTCCGCTGCCCAGGCCATTGTGTTGGACGCACAGGACACGGCAACAGCCAATGAAAGTTTGCGCAGCATGAGGCGATCCCTAGCATGAATATTATGGAAGTAATCCGGGCGCCAAAGGTAAGGCGCAGCCCACACAGCGTCAAGGCTGGGCAGGCCAAGCGAGTGTAGTTGCGCATTGCTCCGGCAACAATCGGCCAGCCTGGGTATTTACGCCATTCATCATGGCGTTCGCTGCGGTGTTGGCGTTCCTTGATGGTTGTGTCTAGACTGGCCGGGTTCTTGTCGGGGTGCCTTGCTATGAGGCTGAGATCGAATAATTTCGGATCCCGTTGAACCTGATCAGGTTAGCGCCTGCGTAGGGAACAAGATTTCTCGTCACCCGGCGAGTCCTCTTGTGCTTCGTCCGGGATATTGTTCGACAATCGAACGCTCATGACGAATGCACAGCACCGGTCCTGGTGCGTCCGTGCCTTTCAGGTTCTGCTCCGACAATCCACTGCTGGATGCTGTCTGGAGAGCCCGTGATGACAACAAAAGAAAAAAACGCGATCAACCTGAGTGACTCGGCCAAGGTCGACGAGCAATCGGTCAAGCCGTTCACCCGTTCGCAAAAAATCTACGTTCAGGGCTCGCGCCCGGACATCCGCGTGCCGATGCGCGAAATCAGCCTCGATGTAACCCCGACCGATTTCGGCGGCGAGATCAATGCGCCGGTCACGGTCTACGACACTTCCGGCCCGTACACCGATCCGAACGTGGTCATCGATGTGCGCAAAGGCCTTGGCGATGTGCGTTCAGCGTGGATCGATGACCGTGGCGATACCGAGCGCCTGCCGGGCCTGAGCTCGAACTTCGGCCAGCAGCGTCTGGCCGATGCCGAACTGACCAAACTGCGCTTCGCTCACGTCAACAACCCGCGCCGCGCCAAGGCCGGGGCCAACGTCAGCCAGATGCACTACGCGCGCAAAGGCATCATCACCGCCGAGATGGAATACGTCGCCATCCGCGAAAACATGAAGCTGAAAGAGGCCCGTGCGGCCGGTTTGCTCAAGCAGCAACATGCCGGCCACAGCTTCGGCGCAAGCATTCCGCAAGAAATCACCCCTGAATTCGTCCGCGAAGAAATCGCTCGCGGCCGCGCGATCATTCCCGCCAACATCAACCACGTCGAACTGGAACCGATGATCATCGGCCGTAACTTCCTGGTGAAGATCAACGGCAACATCGGCAACAGCGCCCTGGGTTCTTCGATCGAAGAAGAAGTGGCGAAACTGACCTGGGGCATTCGCTGGGGCTCGGACACGGTGATGGACCTGTCCACCGGCAAACACATTCACGAAACCCGCGAGTGGATCATCCGCAACTCGCCGGTGCCGATCGGTACCGTGCCGATCTATCAGGCGCTGGAGAAGGTCAACGGCGTCGCTGAAGACCTGACCTGGGAGTTGTTCCGCGACACCCTGATCGAACAGGCCGAGCAGGGCGTCGACTACTTCACCATTCACGCCGGCGTGCTCCTGCGCTACGTACCGCTGACTGCCAAACGCGTCACCGGCATCGTCTCCCGTGGTGGTTCGATCATGGCCAAGTGGTGCCTGGCGCACCACAAAGAGAACTTCCTCTACACCCACTTCGACGAAATCTGCGAAATCATGAAGGCCTACGACGTCAGCTTCTCGCTGGGCGATGGCCTGCGTCCGGGCTCGATTGCCGACGCCAACGACGAAGCGCAATTCGGCGAACTGGAAACCCTCGGCGAGCTGACCAAAATCGCCTGGAAACATGACGTGCAATGCATGATCGAAGGCCCGGGCCACGTGCCGATGCAATTGATCAAAGAGAACATGGACAAGCAGCTCGAATGCTGCGATGAGGCGCCGTTCTACACCCTCGGCCCGCTGACTACCGACATTGCTCCGGGCTATGACCACATCACCTCGGGTATCGGCGCGGCGATGATCGGCTGGTTCGGTTGCGCGATGCTCTGCTACGTGACGCCGAAGGAGCACTTGGGCCTGCCGAACAAGGATGACGTGAAGACCGGGATCATCACTTACAAGATCGCCGCCCACGCAGCGGACCTGGCCAAGGGACACCCGGGCGCGCAGATTCGTGATAACGCACTGAGCAAGGCGCGTTTCGAATTCCGCTGGGAAGACCAGTTCAACCTCGGCCTGGACCCGGACACCGCACGTTCCTATCACGACGAAACCCTGCCAAAGGACTCGGCCAAGGTCGCGCATTTCTGCTCGATGTGCGGGCCGAAATTCTGCTCGATGAAGATCACCCAGGAAGTCCGTGAATACGCGGCCAACCAACGCATCAACGCGGTCGACGTGGACGTCGCCAAAGGCCTCGCGGAACAGGCCGAGCGGTTCAAGAAGGAAGGCAGTCAGCTGTACAAGAAAGTTTGACCCCGTACTGATCGTTCCCGCGCTCCGCGTGGGAATGCAGCCCGTGACGCTCCGCGTCACTGGACGCGGAGCGTCCCGAGAGGCATTCCCACGCAGAGCGTGGGAACGATCACAACAAATGTCCCTTTGAGATAACACCCTTGAGCATTCAACCCGGCACCTATTCCCCCGATCTCGCCGTCCCCGCTGCAAAGCGTGTGTTCGGCGGGCGCGATCTGTTTTCCCTGTGGTTCTCCCTCGGCATCGGCCTGATGGTTTTGCAGACCGGCGCATTGCTCGCGCCGGGTCTGGGTCTGTCCGGTTCTTTGCTGGCCATCTTCCTCGGCACGCTGGTCGGCGTGCTGTTGCTGGCTGCTGTCGGCGTGATCGGCAGCGACACCGGCCTGTCATCGATGGCGGCGCTGAAGCTCAGCCTCGGCAGCAAAGGCGCGAGCCTGCCGGCGCTGCTCAATCTGCTGCAACTGATCGGCTGGGGCTCGTTCGAAATCATCGTCATGCGCGACGCCGCCAGTCTGCTCGGCAGCCGCGCCTTCAGCGAAGGTTCGCTGTGGGCCAATCCGATTCTGTGGACGCTGTTCTTCGGTGCGCTGGCGACCTTGCTCGCGGTGAGCGGGCCGTTGACGTTCGTGCGGCAGATTCTGCGCAAGTGGGGCATCTGGCTGTTGCTCGCCGCGTGCCTGTGGCTGACCTGGAACCTGTTCGCCAAAGCCGACCTCGCGGCGCTGTGGGCGCGCGCCGGTGACGGTTCGATGCCGTTCGCCGTGGGCTTCGACATTGCCATCGCCATGCCGCTGTCGTGGCTGCCGCTGATTGCCGACTACTCGCGTTTCGGCAAGCGTGCGAAGAATGTTTTCGGTGGCACGGCTGTCGGTTTCTTCATCGGTAACTTCTGGCTGATGAGCCTTGGCGTGGCCTACACCCTGGCGTTCGCGCCGAGCGGTGAAGTCAATGCGTTGCTGCTGGCCTTGGCTGGCGCCGGCCTGGGCATTCCGCTGTTGCTGATTCTGCTCGACGAGTCGGAAAACGCTTTTGCCGATATACATTCGGCAGCGGTCTCGAGCGGGATTCTGTTGCGTCTGAAAGTCGAGCATCTGGCCTTGGCCATCGGCGTGATCTGCACGCTGATCGCACTGCTGGCGCCATTGGCGCAGTACCAGAATTTCCTGCTGTTGATCGGCTCGGTGTTCGCGCCGCTGTTCGGCGTGGTGCTGGTGGATCACTTCATCCTGCGCAAACGCAGTGCTCAGGTCGCGTCAGCCGCATTGCGCTGGCCGGCGTTGCTGGCGTGGCTGGGTGGTGTGAGCACCTACCACTTGCTGGCGAATCTGTATCCGGATGTCGGCGCAACCCTGCCGGCGCTGGTGCTGGCAGGATTGCTTCAACTGGTGCTGGGCCGGGCCTTCAGTTACGGCCGGGAAACAGCTCAGGCTTGAGAATGCCGTTCAGGCGCGGGTAAGGGATCTTCAGTTCGACGTGGCCCAGCGCATATGGCGCGATAGTGGTCACGTCGTACTTGAGGATCACGCCGCCGTAGGTCAGCGCCACGTGCGGGGTTTTCACGAACGGCCAGTTCGCGACGAATTCCGCCTCCTGATCGAGTTTGGTACTGATCAGCCAACTGTTGTGCGCCACTTGCGCGGCTTTCCAGAACGCCTCTTCCTGCCCCGGCAGCAACATGTCGGACAGGTTCAGCACCTTGTGCTGCTGGCGCGAATAGTTGATGAAACCGCGACCCGGCGTGCCGTGGGCGCCGCCGGTGTCGAGGTAGCTCGACAGCTCGATGATCACCAGTCCGTCATGCTGCTCGCGTACTTTCGCTTGCAGATAGCTGCTGTTGCGCGGGCCGGCGCTGGCGAGGAACTGCTCGCGGTAGGCGGCCAGGGTTGGCGCTACCGGCGCGTTCTTCTCGGTGCGGGTCATTTGCAGCAGACGTTTTTCGATGATGCCATCCAGCGCCGGTTCGTCCGGGAAGCGCAGGGTGTCGATGTTCACCAGCGGGCAATCGGGGTTGGAACAGCCGGGTTTGAGTTGTTCCGAGGCGTCGCGGGTGGTTTCCAGCGGCGTGCGATAGTTGGGCTGGAACAGGCTGGCACAAGCGCCCAGAGTCAGGGCAATAGCGGCCACAGAGGCAATTTTGAAAAGCGACATGGGCGTCCTTTCGAAAGCAGGGGAAGGCAAAAAGATACCGCTTCGACTCTCAACGGAGCAGTCAGTTCGCCACTAAGCTGATTAGAGTGTGTTTCACCGTCACCGTCCATCCCGCTGACGGTAAAGGGGCTGCATCAAACGGTGCGGGCGCGTTAGGATGGCGCGAAGTCGAGGTTGCCGGTTGTACACAGCAACCTCGTAATGGATGTGCAGTAAAGAGGAAGATTATGACTGACTTTGCCAACGCCATTCCGACCGCCGTCGATATCGTGCGGCGCGAAAAATGCTACGAGGGCTTTTACAAGCTTGACCGTGTGCACCTGCGCCATGAGTTGTTCGCCGGTGGCATGAGCCGCGAGATCAATCGTGAAATCTTCGTGCGCCACGATGCCGTGTGCGTCCTGCCTTACGATCCGCAGCGCGATGAAGTGGTGTTGATCGAGCAGTTTCGTGTCGGCGCCATGGGCAAGGCCGACAACCCGTGGCTGGTCGAACTGGTCGCCGGTCTGATCGACAAGGATGAGCAACCGGAAGAAGTTGCTCACCGCGAGGCGCAGGAGGAAGCTGGGCTGGACATCAAGGCGTTGTGGCCGATGACCAAGTACTTCCCCTCCCCGGGTGGCAGCAACGAATTCGTGCATTTGTATCTGGGGCGTTGCAGCACCGACGGTGTCGGCGGTCTGCACGGGCTGGAAGAAGAGGCCGAAGACATTCGCGTAACGGTCTGGGCATTTGAAGATGCCTTGCAGGCCGTGCGTGACGGACGGATTGCCAACGCGGCGAGCATCATCGCCTTGCAGTGGCTGGCGCTCAACCGCGCCGAAGTGAGGGGGCTATGGTCGTAAACAAGCTGCGCGATCGTTATCGGGTTGACCTCGTAGGGCTGCAAGCCGCCTGCGAGGCCAACTACGCGCGCCTGATGCGACTGCTGCCGGACATGCGCAACGAACCCGAGGCGCGGCGTATCGCTGTGACCCAGGGCGAGCAGATGCTTGGCGTGCTCGCTCTCGAGGTGTTGCAGACCTGCCCGTACACCACGACCTTGCAGGTGCGCCAGGAGCACAGTCTGCCGTGGTTGCCGGTGCCGCAACTGGAAGTGCAGGTCTACCACGACGCGCGCATGGCCGAAGTGGTCAGCGCCGAGCATGCACGACGCTTTCGCGGCATCTATCCTTATCCGAACGCCGCCATGCACCAGCCCGATGAAAAGGCCCAGCTCAATGTGTTTCTGGGCGAATGGCTGAGTCATTGCCTGGCGTTGGGGCACGAGTACGAAGTCGTTCGCTAGTTGTGAACTGCGTCCGCTTCGGCGGTTTCCCCTTTGTGTCATCCCCCAGCATAATTGCCGCACCCATCCATTGCGTGCTTAGCCCCGGGAGAGCGCCTTGCCCAGCGTATCGACATTGACCAGCGCCGACCCGGCGCTGCTGGTGCAGTTGTCCGACAGCCACCTGTTCGCCGAGGCGGACGGCACGCTGCTGGGCATGAAGACCCGCGAGAGCCTGCAACAGGTCATCGACCTGGTGTTGGCGCAACAGGCGCAGATCGACCTGGTGCTGGCCACCGGAGATATTTCCCAGGACGGCACGCTGCAGTCGTATCAGGCATTCCGCCAACTGAGCGCGCAGATCAGTGCACCCGCGCGCTGGATTCCCGGCAATCACGACGAGCCGATGGTCATGGCCGAGGCGGCGGTGCAAAGCACGCTCCTGGAGCCGGTGGTCGATATTGGCAATTGGCGGGTGACGATGCTGGACTCGGCGGTGCCGGGTTCGGTGCCGGGCTATCTGCAGGATGATCAATTGCAACTGCTCGCGCGCGCGCTGAGCGAAGCGCCTGAGCGCCATCATCTGGTGTGCCTGCATCATCATCCGGTGTCGATCGGCTGCGCGTGGATGGAGCCGATCGGCTTGCGCAACCCGGAAGCGTTCTTTGAAGTGCTGGATCGCTTTCCACAGGTTCGCGCGGTGCTGTGGGGGCATGTGCATCAGGAAATCGATCGCGACCGCAATGGCGTGCGCTTGATGGCCTCGCCCTCGACGTGTATCCAGTTCGAGCCGGGGAGTGCGGATTTCAAAGTGGGCGAGCAGGCGCCGGGGTATCGCTGGTTGCGATTGTTGCCGGACGGGAAATTGGAAACGGGCGTCGAAAGAGTCAGCGACTTCGAGTTCACAGTCGATTACGGCTCCAACGGTTACTGAACTGACAATCAAAGACCCTCACCCCAGCCCTCTCCCAGAGGGAGAGGGGGCCGACCGCGGTGTCTTTGGCTGTGCATCGACCTGAAACAGCGATATCGATTATGGATTCGCAGCAAAACGCTCAGGTCGGTGTAGCTCTCGAATATCCCCCAGTCGGTTCCCTCTCCCTCCGGGAGAGGGTTAGGGTGAGGGCAGCTTGTGCTGTCACACCAATTTATTGAACCCACCCCCAATCCCGGTCCTTCTCCCTGTAAACTCCGCTATCTTTCGCCGACAGCCAGGGAGCTCAAATGTCCGGTTCGATCCTCTATATCCACGGTTTCAACAGCGCGCCGGCCTCGAAGAAGGCCTGTCAGCTGGTCGCGGTCATGGAGCAGCTGGGTTTGAGCGGGCAATTGCGCGTGCCGGCGCTGCATCACCATCCGCGTGAAGCCATCGGTCAGCTCGAGCAGGCAATCGCCGAGCTGGGCCGGCCGTTGCTGGTGGGAAGTTCGCTCGGCGGCTACTATGCGACTCACCTGGCCGAGCGCCATGGCCTGAAAGCCCTGCTGGTCAACCCGGCGGTCAGCCCGCACCGGATGTTCGATGGTTATCTGGGCACGCAGCAGAACCTCTACACCGATGAAACCTGGGAACTGACCCACGACCACGTCACGGCGCTGGCCGAACTGGAAGTGCCACCACCGCAGGATCCGCAGCGTTATCAGGTCTGGTTGCAAACCGGCGACGAAACGCTGGATTATCGCCTCGCCCAACAGTATTACCGCGCCTGTGCCTTGCGCATCCAGGCCGGCGGCGACCACAGTTTCCAGGGCTTTGCCGGGCAATTGCCGGCGTTGCTGAGTTTTGCCGGCATGGCTGCCGATATGTATCAGGCAATCGATTTCACCACGCTGTGAAGTCTTGCCCCTCTTTCATGAATGACTGACGACGAGACCTTATGGCCACTCCCAGCGCTAGTTCTTATAACGCCGACGCCATCGAAGTCCTCTCGGGCCTCGACCCGGTGCGCAAACGCCCCGGCATGTACACCGACACCAGTCGGCCGAACCACCTCGCCCAGGAAGTCATCGACAACAGCGTCGACGAAGCCCTGGCCGGCCACGCCAAATCGGTGCAGGTCATCCTGCACGCCGACCATTCGCTGGAAGTCAGCGACGACGGCCGTGGCATGCCGGTCGACATTCACCCGGAAGAGGGTGTGTCCGGCGTCGAACTGATCCTCACCAAGCTGCATGCGGGCGGCAAGTTCTCCAACAAGAACTACCAGTTCTCCGGCGGCTTGCACGGCGTGGGTATTTCCGTGGTCAACGCGCTGTCGACCGAAGTGCGCGTACGGGTCAAACGTGACGGCAACGAATACCAGATGACCTTCAAGGACGGCTTCAAGGCCTCCGAGCTGGAAATCGTCGGCACCGTCGGCAAGCGCAACACCGGCACCAGCGTGTACTTCGCGCCGGACCCGAAATACTTCGACTCACCGAAATTCTCCATCAGCCGCCTCAAGCATGTGCTCAAGGCCAAGGCTGTGTTGTGCCCGGGCTTGCTGGTCAGCTTCGAAGACAAAGGCACCGGCGAGAAAGTCGAGTGGCATTACGAAGATGGCCTGCGCTCCTACCTGGTCGATGCGGTCAGCGAATTCGAACGTCTGCCGAACGAGCCGTTCTGCGGCGCTTTCGCCGGTAATAAGGAAGCGGTCGACTGGGCACTGTTGTGGCTGCCGGAAGGTGGCGACGCGGTGCAGGAAAGCTACGTCAACCTGATCCCGACCGCCCAGGGCGGTACGCACGTCAACGGCCTGCGTCAGGGTCTGCTCGACGCGATGCGCGAGTTCTGCGAGTTCCGCAGCCTGCTGCCACGCGGCGTGAAACTCGCGCCGGAAGACGTCTGGGAGCGCATCGCTTTCGTCCTGTCGATGAAGATGCAGGAGCCGCAATTCTCCGGCCAGACCAAAGAGCGTCTGTCTTCCCGTGAGGCAGCGGCGTTCGTCTCGGGTGTGGTGAAAGACGCTTTCAGCCTGTGGCTCAATGCCAACCCGGAAACCGGTCTGGCCCTGGCCGAACTGGCGATCAATAACGCCGGTCGTCGCCTCAAGGCGAGCAAGAAAGTCGAGCGCAAACGCGTCACCCAAGGTCCGGCGCTGCCAGGCAAACTGGCTGACTGCGCCGGGCAGGACCCGATGCGTTCCGAGCTGTTTCTGGTCGAGGGTGATTCCGCCGGCGGTTCGGCCAAGCAGGCGCGGGACAAGGAATTCCAGGCGATCCTGCCGTTGCGCGGCAAGATCCTCAACACCTGGGAAGTCGACGGCAGCGAAGTACTCGCCAGCCAGGAAGTGCACAACATCGCCGTGGCCATCGGCGTCGATCCGGGCGCGGCGGACATGAGCCAGCTGCGCTACGGCAAGATCTGCATCCTCGCCGACGCCGACTCCGACGGTCTGCACATCGCCACTTTGTTGTGTGCGCTGTTCGTCCAGCACTTCCGCCCGCTGGTGGATGCCGGTCACGTCTATGTGGCGATGCCGCCGCTGTACCGTATCGACCTCGGCAAAGAGATTTACTACGCCCTCGACGAAGCCGAGCGCGACGGCATTCTCGATCGCCTGGTGGCCGAGAAGAAACGCGGCAAGCCCCAGGTCACCCGATTCAAAGGCCTGGGCGAAATGAACCCGCCGCAACTGCGTGAAACCACCATGGACCCGAACACCCGGCGTCTGGTGCAGTTGACGCTGGGCGAAGACTTCGCCGAAACCTCGGAAATGATGGATATGCTGCTGGCGAAGAAACGCGCCGGTGACCGCAAGACCTGGCTCGAATCCAAAGGCAACCTCGCCGAGGTGCTGGCCTGATGCAGTTTGGCTGGGCCTTGGCGGGTGCGTTGCTGCTGAGTGCGCTGAGCGTGTCGGCCGAGCCGCTGCAACAATTGCGGCTGCTTTCCGAACACCCGGTCGAAGGCATGCGCGGCGGTAACCTGTCGGGTCTGGCCATGTGCGGCAATGAGCTGTGGACGGTTTCCGATCGCGATGACGAGCAGATCTATCGGCTCGATACCCGCGATCCGGTCTGGCAGGCGCAAACCGTGCACATCGACGTGCCGCCCGTGCCCGAGAGCGGCTTGCCGTGGGGCTTGAGCTCGCGTACCTGGGCGGCGTCGTTCATTCGCGGGGGCGAACTGGATTTCGAAGGCATCAGTTGCGACAGCGCTGGCAATCGCTACATCGTCAGCGAAGCCCATGCGGCGGTGTTGCAGGTGCCGGTCAGTGGCCCGGCGAACTGGCTGAAAATATCGCCGCTGCTGGTTCGCGAAGCACGGGCGAGCGGCCTGCTGCTGAAGTTCAATTCGATCTTCGAAGGCCTGGCGATCAACCCGGCCGGTGATCAGATATGGCTGGCCGCCGAACGGCAAAAGCGCGGCCTGCTGCTGATCAAGCGCCAGCAGACGGTGTGGGATTGTGACGGTCGCTGCGTGCTGCTCAGTGAGGGCGGCAAGGAGATGCAGCCGCCACAGTTTCCCAAGGCGAAAGCGGTGCATCGCGACTTTTCCGACATTTCCTTGTTCAACGGCAAGCTGTTTACCCTTGAACGCAACGCTTTCGAGATCTGCCGTCGCGATGCACAGACGGCCAAGGTCGAACAATGCTGGTCTTATGCTGGCGAACTGTTGCAGGAAAATCGCCGTTACTCGCAGAACTACGGACTGGAGGAAGCGCTGATCATCGACGTCGAGGGTGCGTGGATCGGCGTCGACAACAATTTTGGCCCGCGTGCCGACGGCGAAGTCCGCCCGGTGGTCTGGCGCTTCGCCGCGCCGGACGGTGGCTGGAGTGCCAGGCCATGAGCCAGCAACCGCCGGGCAAGCGTGCCGGTCGGGTGCTAATGGTCCTCGCCTGGTGCGCGGCACTGTTTCTCGCGACGAAATTTTTTGGGCAGTGGGAGCAGCGCCAGCAGAATCCGAACATCGTGGTCACGTCGGAGCAGGGCGAAGGATTTATCGAAGTGAAACTGGCGAGCAATGCCCAAGGGCATTTTGTCGCCAGCGGCCAGATCAACGGCGAGCCGGTGGAGTTCATGCTCGACACCGGCGCGACCGATGTCGCGATCCCGGCGGATCTGGCCAAGCGTTTGAAGCTGCAAGAAGGTTTCGGCGTGGCCCTGAGCACGGCCAATGGCCTGAGCCAGGGCTATCGAACGAAGATTGCCCGCCTGCAATTGGGCGACATCGTGCTGCGGGATGTCCGTGCACTGGTGGCGCCGGGGCTGCATGGCGACCAGGTGCTGCTCGGCATGAGCGCCCTGAACAGACTTGAATTTACCCAGCGCGGTGGCACCATGCTGCTGCGCCAGACAACGAACCGATGAGGCCCGCATGAGCGACTCCCTTGATCTCAGCCTGGACGGTGTAGAACGCCGATCGCTGGCTGACTTCACCGAAAATGCCTACCTCAACTACTCCATGTACGTGATCATGGACCGCGCCTTGCCGCATATCGGCGACGGCCTGAAGCCGGTACAGCGGCGTATCGTCTACGCCATGAGCGAACTGGGGCTGGACGCCGATTCCAAGCACAAGAAATCGGCGCGTACCGTCGGTGACGTGCTCGGCAAGTTCCACCCCCACGGCGATTCGGCGTGCTACGAAGCGATGGTGCTGATGGCGCAGCCGTTCAGCTATCGCTACACGCTGGTCGACGGCCAGGGCAACTGGGGTGCGCCGGACGATCCGAAGTCCTTCGCCGCCATGCGTTACACCGAAGCGCGGCTGTCGCGCTATTCCGAAGTGCTGCTCAGCGAACTGGGCCAGGGCACCGCGGACTGGGGGCCGAACTTCGACGGCACCCTGCAGGAGCCGCTGGTGTTGCCGGCGCGCCTGCCGAACATTCTGCTCAACGGCACCACCGGTATCGCCGTGGGCATGGCCACCGATGTGCCGCCGCACAACCTGCGTGAAGTCGCCACCGCCTGCGTGCGCTTGCTGGATGAGCCGAAAGCCACGGTCGAACAGCTCTGCGAACACATCCAGGGTCCGGATTATCCGACCGAAGCGGAAATCATCACGCCGCGTGCCGACCTGCTGAAGATGTACGAAACCGGCAAGGGCTCGGTGCGTATGCGCGCCGTGTACCACGTCGAGGACGGCGACATCATCGTCACCGCGCTGCCGCATCAGGTCTCCGGCGCCAAGGTGCTGGAGCAGATCGCCGCGCTGATGCAGGCCAAACCGTCGAAAGCGCCGCAGATCGCCGATCTGCGTGACGAATCCGACCACGAAAACCCGTGCCGCATCGTGATCATCCCGGTCAACAGCCGCGTCGATCACGAAGCGCTGATGCAGCACCTGTTCGCCAGCACCGAGCTGGAGTCGACCTACCGGGTCAACGTCAACATCATCGGTCTGGACGGCAAGCCGCAGCTGAAAAACCTCCGTGCGCTGCTGGTCGAATGGCTGGAATTCCGCGTGCTGACCGTGCGTCGCCGCCTGCAATTTCGCCTCGACAAGGTCGAGCGTCGCCTGCACCTGTTGGACGGTTTGCTGATCGCCTACCTCAACCTGGATGAAGTAATTCACATCATCCGTACCGAGGAGCATCCGAAAGCCAAGCTCATTGAGCGTTTCGCCCTCAGCGAGATTCAGGCCGACTACATCCTCGACACCCGCTTGCGTCAGTTGGCGCGACTGGAAGAGATGAAGCTGCGCGACGAGCAGGACGAACTGCTCAAGGAACAAGCCAAGCTGCAAGCCCTGCTGGGCAGCGAAGCGAAGCTGAAGAAACTGGTGCGCACCGAGCTGCTCAAAGACGCCGAAACCTACGGCGACGACCGCCGTTCGCCAATCGTCGAGCGCGCCGAAGCCAAGGCGTTGAGCGAGCACGATCTGCTGCCGAACGAGAAAGTCACTGTCGTGCTGTCGGAAAAAGGCTGGGTGCGTTCGGCCAAGGGCCACGACATCGACGCTACCGGTCTGTCGTACAAGGCCGGCGATGGCTTCAAGACCTCGGCGGCGGGGCGCTCCAACCAGATTGCCGTGTTCATCGATTCCACCGGTCGCAGCTACTCGGTCGCCGCGCATACCTTGCCGTCGGCCCGTGGCCAGGGCGAACCCTTGACCGGCCGTCTGACGCCGCCACCGGGCGCTTCGTTCGAATGCGTGCTGATGCCCGAAGACGATGCGCTGTACGTGATTGCGTCCGATGCCGGTTACGGCTTCGTGGTCAAAGGCGAAGACCTGCAAGCGAAGAACAAGGCCGGCAAGGCCCTGTTGAGCCTGCCGAACAACGCCAAGGTCATCGCGCCGCGCCCTGTGGCCGATCGTGAGCAGAACTGGCTGGCCTCGGTCACGACCGAAGGTCGCCTGCTGATCTTCAAAATCAGCGATCTGCCACAATTAGGTAAGGGCAAAGGCAACAAGATCATCGGTATATCCGGTGAACGCGTGGCCAGTCGCGAAGAATATGTCACGGACATCGCCGTCCTGCCGGAAGGCGCCACCCTGGTATTGCAGGCTGGCAAACGGACCCTGTCGCTGAAAGCCGACGACCTCGAGCACTACAAAGGTGAGCGTGGACGGCGCGGAAACAAACTTCCGCGGGGCTTCCAGAGAGTGGATGCGCTGCTCGTCGAAAACCTCAATTAGGCGAGAACGCCTTACTAGAGCGTTCGATCTGCGATTAAACGCGTAGATCGACGCTTTGGCGCTGGAGTCGGAACGCATATTCACGGATGATATGGCCTTTCAAGCGCCGGCGTGGCCGAGCGTTCTTCATATTTATTGAGTATTTTCACTGTGGTCAGCCTTGTGGCGGCCACCTGGACGGGATGATGACTGCTCTACGCCCCCTTATTTTGTTGCTCGCCGGCGTTCTTGGCCTGGCGGGTTGCAGCGTTCACCAGCCGGTGTCGCTGTACCAACTGGACAGCGGAAGTCCGGTTCAGCCTGCGCAAAGCGCAGGCATGGCGGTTTTGCTGGGGCCGGTAGTTGTTGCCGATTACCTGCAACGCGAAACCCTGCTGCAACGTCAACCCGACGGCAGCCTGCAAGCGGCGACCGACGGTCGTTGGGCTGGCAGCCTTTCGTCGGATATCGATCAACTGCTGATGCGTCAGGTGGCTGGTCACCTGGACAGCCAGCGTGTGGTGCTGGCGCCTGCTACTGCCGGATTCACGCCGGATGTGCAGGTTCTGCTGACCATCACCCGTCTGGATTCCGGGGCGAAACAACCGGCGATTCTCGATGCGCAATGGCGTTTGATCGATCGTCGCGGCAAGGTGCGCGATAACCGCATCATTCACCTGCAGGAAACGCACGCCGGCAGCACCGCGTCCCAGGTGCAGGCACAAGGGGTTCTGTTGCAGCGTCTGGCCGAGCAGTTGTCGGTGGCGCTCAAGCCACTGGCCAACCAGCCGCCCGTGGCCGAGGCACCGCGTAAAGCCGCGCCGAAACCCGCAGCGCCGGCGGCGGATGCCGAGAAGCAGCCAAAGATTCCGATGGCCTCGCCTATTCGTACCGATATGGAAGTGTTTCGCTTCTGAGGCTGGAACGCGTCAGAACAGAGCCCGCCTTGTGCGGGCTTTGTTGTATCTGGGGGGCAGAGATTATTCGTCTTCAACGCTGGCCACTTCGCGAGCAGGCTCGCTCCCACATTTGATCGGCGGCGAGCAGACCTGGTGGGAGCGAGCCTGCTCGCGAAGGGGCCAGCGCAGGCAACAAAAAGCCCGCAGACAATCACTCATCTGCGGGCTTTTGCGTATCTGGCCTAAGCCTTACGCCCGGCGCTCATGCATCCGCGCCAGTTGCCGTTCGAGCATCGACGGATAAGGCTCCATCAACCGTTCTACACAGCAAGCGCCTTCAGGGCTGGCGATCGGCCGGATCCGCGCACGCTGGCGGATCAGCGTGTCATCGCTGATCTTGCGCTCGACCAGCAGCAGATTGCGGCTGTGTTGCGACAAGGCCAGTGCATCCTGGGCCGAATCGGTCAGCAGCAGATCAATCTGGCTCAGACCGAACAACTCATCGCCCAAGGTCAGGCCCAGCTGCAATTGCAGGGTGATGCCGCTGTCTGCGACCTCGATCTGCAATTGGTGGCCGAGTGCACGCAGCAGTTCGCCGCAGCAGATGGCATTGGTCAGGTAATCGTCGCCGCAGTCTTCGGTGTGGAACAGCAACAGCGTGCTGCCATCGTTGAGGGTTTCGATTTCGCCCTGATACAGCGACGCGGCCTGCTCGAGGCAGTCGCGATAGCGTTCCTGCAATTCTTCCAGACGTGCGCGAGGCAAACGACGCAATTGTTCCTGCGAGCCCAGTTGCACGGCCAGTACGGCGGTGTGCTGTGGCACGTCAGGGCTCGGTTTGCGCGTGAGCGGTTGGGCGGCGCCGTTCAGCGATTCGTCGCGCAGGTCGGCGAAAGCGTCATCGTCGTCATCGTCTTCGACGGTGCTGACCAGGTGACGCGGTGCCGGTTTCTTCGCGGCCAGCGGGCGGCTTTCGTCGAAGCTCGGATCGCGCAGGTTACGCACCTCGAATTCAGGCTCGTCTTCTTCCTCGGCGAATTCCGGCTCGGGTTCGGGCTCAGGCTCCGGTTCCGGGGCGTAGCTGGCATGTAGCTGGCGCGCCAGATCGCCGATTTCATCCTGGCGGTCGATGCCCGGGGTGTGCGCGTCGATGCGGCGCAGCCACACGCGCAATTGCAGCAACGGCGTCGACAGATAGCGGCCCATGCGCAGACTCAGAGCCAATGACAGCGCCAGCAGAATTGCGCTCAGAATGCCCATGCTTTGCAGGCTGATGGTCATCGGCTGCTGGAACTGATCCATGTCCAGGCTGATGCGCAGTTGCCCGGCAGTCACGTCCTGGAAAGTGATCTTGCTCTCGTACATGCCCTCGGCTTCGCCCAGCAGGCTGTGCTTGGGACGCTGACCGGACTCGGCGAGGATGCGGTTGTCCACACTGTAGATCGCCGCGTGGGCGACCAGTTTGTTCTTGGTCAGGTTGTTGAGCAGCACGTTGAGGCTGAGGATGTCGTTGGACACCAGCAGCTCGGTGGCGGAGGTGGCGGTCTGCGTGGTCAGGCTTTCGCCCAGCGCATCGGCCTGCTCGTGCATGGCCTGCTTGAATTGCAGACCCATCACCCCGGCATAGATCACCAGGGCCAGAGCGACCAGGATCACGTTGTGGCTGGCAATGCGCAATGCAATCGGTACACGGCGATGGCGCAGTGCACGGAAGATCAGCAGGAAGAAGTTATCGGTTTTGACTGGCGTGGGCCGGTTCACTTGAGCTCGGCTCTTTGTCCGTGAAGTTGACGCGCAGTATAGCGACAGGCCCCAGACCGGCAAAGCGCTCGCGGTGCCCGATGGTCACTGAAAGTGGGTAGAATGCGGTTTTTTTCCAGTTGCGGGGGTGCGCGTTGCGCGAAATCGTCCTGATTAACATCACGGGAGTCGACCGTCCCGGTCTGACAGCGGCCATCACCGGTGTTCTGGCACAAGGTGGTGTGAACATTCTCGACATCGGTCAGGCGGTGATCCACGACACCCTGTCGTTCGGCATCCTGGTTGAAATTCCCGATTCCGAACAGGGCAAGTCAGTGCTCAAGGACATCCTGTTCAAGGGCTACGAACTGGATCAGCAAGTGCGTTTCACCCCGGTGTCCGAAGAGGATTACCAGCAGTGGGTGGGCAATCAGGGCAAGAAACGCCATATCGTTACCCTGCTGACGCGCAAAGTCACAGCCGGCCAGTTGCAGGCGGTCAGCGCGATCACCGCCAAATATGGCTTGAACATCGACCATATCGACCGTCTGTCGGGGCGCATGCCGCTGGACACGCCGGCCGACAAGGGCAAGGGTTGCATCGAGTTTTCCGTGCGCGGCGAAGCCGCCGATCCGCAGGCTTTGCGCGCCGAATTCCTCAGCGTTGCCCAGGAATTGAACGTCGACATCGCCTTCCAGGAAGACTCGCTGTTCCGTCGCAACCGGCGTCTGGCGGTGTTCGACATGGACTCGACGCTGATCGAAGCGGAGGTCATCGATGAGCTGGCCAAAGCGGCCGGCGTGGGTGACCGGGTTTCGGAAATCACCGAGCGCGCCATGGCCGGTGAACTGGATTTCCGCGCCAGCTTCAAGGAGCGTCTGGCGCTGCTCAAGGGCCTCGACGTCAGCGTGCTCGACTCGATCGGCGCCTCGCTGCGCCTGACCGAAGGCGCCGAAACCCTGTTCGCCGAACTCAAGCGCCTTGGCTACAAAACCGCCATCCTGTCCGGCGGCTTCACTTATTTCGCCAAGCAGCTGCAAGCCAGGCTTGGCATCGACTACGTGTTTGCCAACGAGCTGGAAGTGGTCGACGGCAAGTGCACCGGCGTGGCGATCGAGCCGATTGTCGATGCGCAGCGCAAGGCAGATCTGCTCAAGGAGCTGGCGCACAAGGAAGGCCTGCGTCTGGAGCAGACCATTGCCGTCGGCGACGGCGCCAACGACTTGCCGATGCTGGCGATTGCCGGGCTGGGCGTGGCGTTCCGCGCCAAACCGTTGGTCAAGCAGTCGGCGAAGCAGGCGATTTCAACGCTGGGGCTGGATGGTGTGTTGTATCTGCTGGGTTTCCGGGATCGCGACGGGCAGCTCTGAGATCTCCATAAGCTGATCTGGCCTCTTCGCGAGCAGGCTCGCTCCCACAGGAAATCTCATTCCAGTGTGGGAGCGAGCCTGCTCGCGAAGGCCGCGCCTCGGTCTAGAGCGAATTCCACAACGAATCAAAATCCTCCTCACCTCCGCCATTCTGCGCAGGATCCAGCGAGCGGTAGGCGAACTGGTTGAAGCTGTGCGTACTCGCCACCCGCCGATCCAGCCCGGCGCGGTGTTCTTCGCCCTGGGTGTTGATCAACACCTTGTTGCCTTCCTGGAACGGCAGGCGCGGCGCAAGCACGGTGGCCGGCACATCGATCGCACTGATCTCCGGCAACAGCAAACCGCGCAGATAATGGCTGTGATCGTCCTTGGAACGAACCAGTTGCAGCCCGCACGGCTGCGCGTGTGGCGCAACCAGTTCAATGCCCATCTGCGTGCCGCTGCCGCGCACCTGACGGATCCAGCGAATCACCGCAATGCTCCAGCCTTTGCTCTCGCTGTCCTGAATGCCGAGCATTTCCCCGGCCTGCAATTCCGCCGGCACCTCGCTCGGCCAGGCCAGGCAATAGCCGCCGGGGCTATGGTTGATCACCGGCAAGGCGTAAGTCGGATAGTTCGGCGCGTTGCCGGGGCCTTCATCCTCGCTCAGCTGGTCGTACTGGATTTCCTCGTACGGCAACAGCTCATCGTTACTTTGCGGGGCAGCGTCGAACGCCTGACTCCAGCTGTCCTTTTCGCCGTTGGCCACGACGCTGCTGAAATTTGCCGCGCGGGCACCGGGATGTTTGAGCAACTCGCTGAAGGTGCGCTCGCCGCCGAGGTAGAAGTGCAGGGCGCTCATGCCGACGCACACGGTCAATGTGCCCTGGCCGGCGCTGCGCTGAAAACTGCGTTCGGCAGCCTGGCCCCAGGTCGCGTGCAGATGTTGCAGGGTATCGATGCTGAGACCGGCGGAAACAGGCAGGGGGGGCAAAGTCGGCTGCTGCAGCAGGTGCGTTTCGAGCTGCTTGACCAAGGGCTGCGGGTCGAAGCCCAGGAGCCCGCTCTGTTGTTCGCTGCGAAACATCTTGCGGTAGCGTGGACCAACATCCAGTTCCGGGCTGATGGCGAACAAACCGTCGTCGGCGCTGCCGGGATGCAGTTTGAGCAGGGCGCTCCACGGCTCGATCACCTCGGCCAGCCGAGCAATCTGACTCTGGCGTAATTGATTGCAACGGGCACTGCCCAATAGCAGCGCGGCGATGTAGGTCTGTTCGACGCTCAGTTCGCTGGTCAAAAACGCCAGATCATCGCGCAGCCGCCGTTGTTGCAGCTGTAATTGCGCAGCGCTGCGATACAGCTGATGCAATTCCAACCACACGTGTTCCGGCGGTGAACTGTACAGCTGCGTGGCGCGCACCAGTTGCGCCTTGAGGGCATGCGCGGCGCGTTGCAAGGCGGTGCCGACCAATGTCGCGCGATCCTTGCTGTATTTGGGCAGGATGCGCAGAACGATCTGTTTGTAGCCGATGGCCAATTGGCCTTGCAGCGCCTGACACAGGTTGCTGACTTTGCGCGAGCGCTCGTCGAGCATGATCGCCTGATGCAGAAAGTGCCGTTCCAGATGCTGGCAGACGAAATACACCTCGGGCCGCAGCAGTTCCAGGAGTTGCAGGCGATTGTCGCTGGGGGTGAGCAACAGGTTCAGTTCGCCGAGGCCTTGGTAGAGCAGGCGGGCGGTTTCGCCGATGTTGGCCTTGGGCAGGCCGGCGATCCAGCGCTTGAGGTCGCGCGGGCTGGCGTCGCAGAACGACAGGCGCGTTTGCGTGGGAGTCGGAGCGCGCAGCTTGGGAGAAAAGTTGGTCTGGCTCATGAGCAAAACCATAGCAGCAAATGCCGCAGTTTGCGGAAGCAGCCTCGGCTGCTTCCACGAACAGGGTCACGCTTTTGGCAGTGCCAGGCCTTGGCCCATCTGCACGGGTGAACCGGCCACCAGCTCTTCGGCCCACTTCACCTGATCCGGGCCAAACAGCACGATCGCCGTCGAACCGAGCTTGAAGCGCCCAAGTTCCGCGCCTTTTTCCAGATGAATCGGTGCGCGTGCGGCTTCGTCGTAGCGGAAGGTTTTCAGCTCGCGCTTCGGTGGCGTGACCAGACCGGCCCACACGGTTTCGATCGAAGCGACAATCATCGCACCGACCAGCACCACGGCCATCGGCCCGCGTTCTGTATCGAAAATGCACGCCACGCGCTCGTTGCGGGCGAACAGCTCCGGGACGTTTTCGGCAGTGGTCTGGTTCACCGAAAAAATGCGGCCCGGGATGTAGACCATTTCGCGCAGGGTGCCGGCCAGCGGCATGTGCACGCGGTGGTAGTCCTTAGGCGACAGGTAAATGGTAGCGAAGTCGCCGCCCATGAACGGCGCTGCGTTGGCCGCATCCCCGCCGAGCAACTCCAGCACGCTGAAGCTGTGGCCCTTGGCCTGGAACACACGACCGTGCTCGATCGGGCCGAGCTGGCTGACCGCACCGTCGGCCGGGCTGAGGATTGCGCCCGGGGTCTCGTCCAGTGGACGCGCGCCGTCTTTCAGGGCACGCGTGAAGAAGGCGTTGAAGTGCTCGTAAGCGGTCAGGTCTTCGACCAGCGCTTGCGACATGTCCACTTGATAACGCTTGGCAAACCATTGGGTGAAGGCATTCTTGAACCAGCGCACGCGGCATTCGGCGATGCAGCCGGCCAGGCGCGACAGCAGGTGATGCGGCAGCAGGTACTGGCTGAGGATAAACAGACGCTCTTTCATTAGTTGTCCTTAAAAACCTTAAATCTCGACTGGCGTGTCAGGGTGGTTGCCCCATTCGCCCCAGGAACCGGCGTAGCCCTTGACCCGCGGATAACCGAGGGCTTTGGCCACCAGATAAGTGAAGCCCGACCGGTGATGGGTCTGGCAGTGGGTAATGATTTCCTTGTCCTTGGTGATCCCGAGGTTTTCGAGGATCTGCGGCATGTCGCTGCGGATACGCAACTGACGCGTCTGGTCCATGCCGGCAGTCCATTCGAAATTGACCGCACCGGGGATGTGGCCACCCTTGGCGGCGAGGACTTTCGCGCCGGAATATTCCAGCGGCCCACGCGCGTCCCAGATCGCCAGATCGGCGGCGCCGAGACGGCTTTGCAGGTATTCGCGGGTGGCGGTCGGTTCGTCGTGCAGGGTCAGCGACACTGGGCCACCGACGGCGGCCGGCACCTGGATCGACATCGGCATACCGTCAGCCAGCCAGGCCGGCAGACCACCGTCTAGATAGTGGTACTTGTCGTGGCCAATGACATCGAGCAGCCAGATGAAGCGTCCGGCCCAGCCACCGCCCTCATCGTCATACACCACGTAGACCGCGTCTTTGCGATGACCGAGCTCACCAAACAACGCTTCCAGATCGGCCTTCGCCGGCATCAGCCCGGGCGCCGGTGGCTGGCCGAGCTGTGTGCGTTTCGGGTCGACAAAACGTGCGCCGGGCAAGTGACCTTCGGCATACCGGGCAGGGCTGGTCAGGTCCACCAGAATCAGTTCCGGGGACTCCAGACGCGGCAGCAGGTCGCTCGGCTCGATGACAAGCGGCAAGCCAGAGAAGTCAGACATGTGAGGTCTCCAGAGCACAAAGGGGAGGATTGTAGCGCAGGCTCATTGGCCACGGCTGCTAAAGCTGTGCAGGGCTTTTTCGATGCACTGCGCGGTTTTGCCGAAGGCTTGCACAGTGATGTCGGCGAAGGGGCCGCCGCCCTGATCGGCAACGACGATCATGATCACCCGACCATTGTTGACCAATGAACGCAGAAACAGATGTTCGCCACGAAACAGCGTGCGCAGGCTCGCCGGTAACAAGGCCGAGAATTGTGCGTTGTTCTCCGGCGTGATCCGCACCTGCGCCTGCTGAGCGAGCAGGCGTTGCAGGACTTTGCTCTGGCTGACGACAAAACTCAGCGCCGCCGCATCCTTCGGCAAACCGGCGGTCTGGTGTACGCGCAGGGTCGAGTGCGTGCGGTCGGCCATCAGAATCATCACCCGGCGCATGCCGCTGGCCACCAGTGCCTCGCGGGCGGCGACGGTCAGGCTCATGGCATTGGTGAAGCGGCTGGGTTCGGCGAGCAGTTCGGCGCATTGCCGACGCCACTGGCCCAAGTCATCCGCATTCGGCGCTGCTGCCGGGAGCATGCCGGCCGGCAAGCGACGAGTGCCCCACGGCCAGATCAGCGAAACCGCCGGGTGCCACAAATCGGGCATCGCATGCTGACGCGCGCTGTTCGCCGCTTGCTGGTGCAACTGTTGCTGCACTTCGTCCATGGAAATCTGCAGATAGAGGCTGGTCAGGTACTGCCAGCGCTTGCTGTGCGGACTGTCCCAGGCCTGTTGCGCCGACAGCGCCAGCCCATTGGCCAGCAGCACGGTATTCGCCGGCTGGTTGAGCCAGCGGCGCAATGTCGGGTCATCGTCGAGGCGATTCTGCTGGCGCAGCGGGTGTTCACTGTCGCGGGCGATGCGCAGCACTTTGACCAGTTCGCGTTGTTCGCTGAGCAGCAATTTGTAGCCTTGCTCGACCCAGATCGGCAGATGCCAGGCGTGGACCAGTGCCTCGGCGATCTTCAACAGGCGCACGCCGAACAATTGCTTTTCGACCACCCGTGCCGACTCGCCCTTGTGGATCACGCGCAGTTCCCACTCCTCGAGCAACTGCGGATACGTCAGTGCCAAGGGCCACAGCGGCGACAAAAACAGCAAGCTGCCCCAATGAATGTCCTGCCACAGCCGCGCGAGGCGACTGGCAAAAAAACCGTTGGCCTGTTGTGTCGCGTGTTGGCTGATCAGTTGCAATTGGCGCAAACCCTTGGGGATTTGCCGGTGCGGTTCGGCGGGCAGGCGCGCGAGCAATTCTTCGGTGCGGGCAAGGCCCAGGCGATTGATTGCCACCTCAAGATTTTCCGCCGGCGCGGCCATGGTGCCGTGGGTGTGACGATTCGCCTCACGGATGACGCTCAAGGCCAGCGCCGGGCTGTCCTGCATCAGATCGGCGATGTCGCGCAGCGAGCTGCGATTGTCGCGGATCGCCCGGCAGACTTTGTCGTGAGCCTCTTGTGGTACGGGCAGGCGGACGCTGTCGAGCAGCTTGACCCAAGCCTGGAGCGTGGTCGGTATTACCGATGGAATGTTCGTTTCATTAGCCATGTCTGGACGAGATCTTCACTGACTGTAGACGCGCCCGGCATGGGCTAAATTGGCTTTTCGCCTGAACTGGCTATAGTCTGGCGCAGTTTTGCCGATAAGTAGAAGAAGAGATTTTTTAACTTCCGAATATGACCTTGAACCCGACTTAAACAAGTACCTTCTACCTATGGCTAAAATTATCGGCATCATCGTCGTATTCGCGAGCGTGCTCGGCGGATACGTGCTCTCCCACGGCAAGATTGCCGCTCTGATCCAGCCCTTCGAGGTGATGATCATCGGCGGTGCGGCCCTCGGCGCATTTCTCCAGGCCAACCCCGGTTACATGACGATGCACGTGCTCAAGAAATCCCTGAGCATGTTCGGTTCGCGCTTCACCCACACCTTCTACCTGGAAGTGCTCGGGCTGATCTACGAAATCCTCAACAAGAGCCGCCGTGAAGGCATGATGGCGATCGAAGGCGACATCGAAGATGCCGCCGCGAGCCCGATCTTCGCCAAGTACCCGGCGGTGCTCAAGGATGAACGCATGACCGCGTTCGTCTGCGATTACCTGCGCATCATGTCCTCCGGCAACATGGCTCCGCACGAACTGGAAGGCCTGTTCGACATGGAGCTGTACAGCCTCAAGGAAGACCTCGAGCACCCATCGCACGCAGTCAACGGCATCGCCGACGGCATGCCCGGTTTCGGTATCGTTGCGGCGGTACTCGGTATCGTGGTGACCATGGCCTCGCTGGGCGAGGGCGACCAGGCGTCGATCGGTCTGCACGTGGGTGCGGCACTGGTCGGTACCTTCTTCGGTATTCTCGCGGCGTACGGTTTCTTCGGTCCGCTGGCGCATTCCCTGGCCCACGATGCCAAGGAAGAGCTCAACGTCTACGAAGCCATCAAGGCCTCGCTGGTGGCTTCGGCGTCCGGCATGCCGCCGTCGCTGGCGGTCGAGTTCGGGCGCAAGGTTCTGTACCCGGCGCACCGTCCAAGCTTCGCCGAGCTGGAACAAGCGGTTCGCGGTCGCTAAGTCATGGAAAATAATCAGCCGATCATCGTCAAGCGCGTCAAGCGCATTGCCGCCGGGCACCACGGAGGGGCGTGGAAAATCGCCTTCGCCGACTTTGCCACGGCGATGATGGCGTTCTTCCTCGTGCTGTGGCTGCTGTCCACCGCTACGCCGGAACAGAAGATCGCCATCGCCGGTTATTTCAAGGACCCGGTCGGCTTCTCCGAAAGCGGCACGCCGTACATCATCGACTTGGGTGGCACGCCGACCCTGGCGCCGGAAAACACCCTCAACCCGGAAGTGAAGTCGCAGCCGCAACCGGACAAGGTCACGGTCGACACCGATCAGGTTGAAGGCATGGCCGAGCAGGTCGAGAAGGAGCGTCTAGAACTGCTGCTGCAAGAACTGCAGAACAAGGTCGACGAGAACCCGCAACTGCAGAAATTCAAGGATCAGATCCTTTTCGAGATCACGCCGAACGGCTTGCGCATCCAGATCATGGACGCCGAGAACCGGCCGATGTTCGACTCCGGGTCCGCACGCCTGAAGCCGTACTTTGAAGACATCCTGCTGGCCATGGCCGACACCATCAAAGCGGTGCCGAACAAGATCAGCATCAGCGGCCACACCGACGCCAAGCCGTACATTGGCACTGGCGACTACGGCAACTGGGAGCTCTCGGCCAACCGCGCCAATGCGGCTCGCCGTGCCCTGGTCGCGGGCAGCTATCCGGATGCGCAGGTGGCGCGGGTGGTCGGTTATGCCTCGTCGGCGTTGTTCGATCGGGAAAATCCGTTCAACCCGGTCAACCGCCGGATCGACATTGTCGTACTGACCAAAAAAGCCCAGGCCGCCATCGAAGGTGCGCAGGGGCCTGAGGCAGCGAAACCGGCGGATCAGGGGCAGAACGGTGCTGCTCCGGCAGCCCCGGTTGATCCGAATGCGTTGCCGGCGGACAAACAGCCGGTGCCGGCTCACGAGTTGCGCGAGCGGTTGAATCTGTTTGACGATGCGGCGCCGAAACCGGCTGAGCCGGGTGGGGCGGCGCCTGCGCCTGCGCCGAAGCAGTAAGTGAAAAAAAGCCGACAGTGATGTCGGCTTTTTTGTGGCTATCACAGGCCGGCACAGTCTCAGAATCCCCGACGAATCCGGTTCTTCAGCTGTTCATGAAACATCTCTGCATCGCGCTTGTACGCCCCTTTCACCGAGTCGCTGAACGAATCCAGGGTTATCGAGCGCTGGTTCGACACCTCATCCCGATACGCATCGATAAAGAAATCCAGATCGCTGGCCGTGCTCAGCTTCGGCCATTTGTCCAGATAGATCGGCAGTTGCGCAGGTCCGGTCTTGAACGTACAGATCCGCCGATTGCTGATCGTCGCCTCGCCAATTTCGAAAGGCACCCACCACGACAGTGCAGTTGTCTCCGACACCACCGCCAGCAGATGCGTGCACTCGGTGATGTTGCGGGTAATGACTCCGGTGATGTCGTCGGTGGTCTGCGATTCCGGATCCAGTACGTCGAGGTAAGTCCTGATCTTCGCTTGGGTCAGGCGGGTGTTGATGGCGATCGCATGGGCGCGATCCATGTGGCGATAGCTGATAAAGACTGGCATCAGAAATGTCCTTTGAGGGCGAGTTCGCGGTAATAGGCGCCGAGTGCCGTCAGGCGGCAGCCGGTGGAGTTGAGGGCGGCGTAGTACATGTGCTCGGCGTCGACCGGCTCGATCAGGCTGTGGCGGTTGCACTTCTGCAACTGGGCGAAGACCTCGCCGTGCTCAGGCACGAACGCCTTTTCGGTGGGCTCATGGCTGGGGTCGAGCGGGTAGACCGATTCGGCTTCGGCGAACCAGTCCGGCAATTTGCGCAGGATCTCCTTGGGGATCAGCGGCGAGACTTCGCGCAACGAAATGAACTGCGACACATTGGTCTTGAACACCGGACGCTGTTCCCAGGCGCCGAGGGCGTTGTCGACAAAGGAATACAGACTGCCGGGGGTGATTTTGCCGAGGATATTCGCCGCGCCGCCGTGCAGCGCTTGCAGGAGCAGGCCGGTGAACACGCCGTGCTGCGCGCCCTCCATTGCCGGCTCGGCTTTTTTGCAGGCGGTGAGGATCGTCATACCCTCGCTGACCATGCTGCTCTCGCTGCGCAGGGCGCGCACTTCGCCGGCCGAACCGCTTTCGCAGCAGTCGAGGATGATCACTTTGTTTTTGATCCGCGTGGCTTTGTCCGCCCAGTTGAGGATGTCGCTGATGCGGATGCCGTCCTTGGCGTTGCGGTAGTCCTGCGCGATCAACATGCCTTCGTCAGTGTCGGCGTCGAAACCGCCATGGCCGGCGAAATACAGCAGAGCGACGTTGCAGTCACCGGAAAACAACTCGCGGATCTGGTCTTCGAGTTTTTGCCGGCTCAAATAATCCTCGGCGGACGTCAACACGACATTCTTGAAGTTGGGGTCGCCGTTGGCATTGGTTTTCAGCACCGAAGCCATGGCCATGGCGTCGTTGCAACAGCCGCTCAGGCCGCCGATATGCGTGTAATCGTTGATGCCGATGAACAGTGCCTTGCGCATGGTCACCCCACCGTGTGCAGGCGGATCGCGCCGACGATGCTGTGGGCACTGCACGCGTGGATGTAGCGAGACGAATGGCGGATGAATAAAACACAGGTTGGCATGGCTTTCCTCGAAGGTCGCTGTGAGCGAAGGAGGAAAGGAATGTAGGCCGCTGGCTCAGGCCTACAAGGTCTGCGCGGCAAAACAGAAAGGTCCTGCAAGCAGTCGCGCAAGTGCCTACAGAAGAGGCTGACGTTTAAGAGGAGAGAGGTGAGTCAGATGCAGTCCGACAGCCGGCAACCCATGGCACAGGGCTGCCGGCGCGACTGTTTAATAACCGTTTTCGGGCAGGCTGGCGATGATCGAGCGATAGCTGTTCATCCGTTGCTGCTGGATGCGGCCATCTTCGAGCGCCTTGAGCAGCGCGCAACCCGGTTCGCGGTCGTGCTTGCAGTCGCGGAAACGGCAAGTGCCGAGCAGGTCATCGAACTCGATGAAACCGGCTTCGACATCGGCGCGGCTGACGTGGCCCAGACCGAATTCACGGATGCCCGGGGAGTCGATCAGTTCGCCGCCGCCAGGGAAGTGGAACAGGCGCGCGGTGGTGGTGGTGTGCGTGCCCTGACCGGACAATTCCGACAACGGCCCGACGCGGGTTTCGACTTCCGGCAGCAGGCTGTTGACCAGCGACGACTTGCCGACGCCGGACTGACCTACGAACACGCTGATGCGCCCGTCGAGCTGCTTTTGCAGCTGCTCCATGCCATCGCCGTGGTGAGCCGAGACTTCCAGCACCGGATAACCCAGCGTGCGATACACCGCCAGCAACGCGTTCAGCGCCGGGGCGTTCTGCTCGTCGATCAGGTCGAATTTGTTCAGCAGCAGAAGCGGGCGGATACCGGCATGTTCGGCGGCGACCAGATAGCGGTCGATCAGGTTGGCGTGAGGCTCGGGCAGCGGCGCGAAAACGATGACGATCATGTCGACGTTGGCGGCAACCGGCTTGAGCTGGCCACGACTGTCGGGGCGGCACAGTTCGGTGCTGCGCGGCAGTTGCGCGACGATCACGCCAATGCCTTGGTTGCCGGCGCGCCAGACCACTTTGTCGCCAGTGACCAGCGCTGGCAGGTTGGCGCGCAAGTGGCAACGGAACACTTGACCGGCGAGTTCGCCGTCGACGGCTTCGACTTCGACCTGCACGCCGAAGTGGGCGATCACCAGGCCGTGTTGCTCTGGGCCAAGGTCGCCGCCCTCGAGGGCTTCGACCGCCGAGGACTCGCGTTTGGCGGCGCGTGCGGCGCGCTCGCCCTGGATCTTTTCGATGCGCCAGTTTTGACGACGATTGAGTTGGCGTTTGGCCATGGGTGTTCCGTCTGAAGAATGCAGCGATTAGGTAAAACGGCCGCGAGTTTAGCACGCCCGGCCATCGGCCTAGGCTAAACTGCGCAGCATTGCCTAGGAGCCCGAATATGCAAAACCCGCAGAACCTGATCTGGATCGACCTGGAAATGACCGGTCTGGACCCGGACAACGATGTCATCATCGAAATGGCCACTATCGTTACCGACAGTGAGCTGAACACATTGGCTGAAGGTCCGGTGATTGCCATCCACCATAGCGACGAAGTGCTCGCGCGCATGGACGAGTGGAATACCCGCACCCACGGCAACTCCGGTCTGACCCAGCGTGTGCGCGACAGCCGCATCAGCATGGCTGAGGCAGAAGCTGAGACCATCGCCTTTCTGGAAAAGTGGGTGCCGAAGGGCAAGTCGCCGATCTGCGGCAATAGCATCTGCCAAGATCGTCGCTTCCTTTATACCCACATGAAGGCGCTGGAAAGCTACTTCCACTATCGCAACCTCGACGTCTCCACGCTCAAGGAACTGGCCGCGCGCTGGGCGCCGGACGTACGCGACAGCTTCAAGAAGGGCAGCACCCACCTGGCGCTGGATGACATCCGCGAATCGATCGCCGAGCTGCAGCACTACCGCAAGCATTTCATCAAATTCTGATGCGGCGGCATCAGCCCTGACGCTTTCGCGAGCAGGCTCGCTCCCACATGGAATGCGGCTTATGTGGACGCGAGCCTGCTCGCGAGAGGCGCGCCCTCTTCTGGTGCGGCGCCGAAATGGCTAGACTGCGCGCCTTCCTGCCTGGACTGCCATCATGTTGCTGATGCTATATCTGATCGCCATTACCGCCGAAGCCATGACTGGCGCGCTGTCCGCCGGACGACGAGGCATGGACTGGTTCGGCGTGGTGCTGATCGCCTGCATCACCGCGCTCGGTGGCGGTTCGGTGCGCGACGTGTTGCTCGGGCACTACCCGCTGACTTGGGTCAAACACCCGGAATATCTGGTGCTGACCTCGGTGGCGGCGATGTTTACGGTGTTTGCCGCACGCTGGATGCGTCACCTGCGCTCGCTGTTTCTGGTGCTCGACGCGGTGGGGCTGGTGGCATTTACCTTGATCGGTTGCATGACAGCGCTGGAAATGGGCCACGGCATGCTGGTGGCCTCGGTCAGCGGCGTCATCACCGGTGTGTTCGGCGGCATCCTGCGCGACATTTTCTGCAATGACATTCCGCTGATATTTCGCCGCGAACTTTATGCCAGTGTTTCATTCGCTGCGGCATGGTGCTACATGTTTTGTCTTTATATAAATGTGCCGGGCGAACAAGCCATCCTGATCACTTTGTTTGGCGGGTTCCTGTTACGTCTGCTGGCCATCCGTTTCCATTGGGAAATGCCGAAGTTCGTCTATAACGACGAACATTGATCATTCTTGCGTTGGTGTATTGGAGGCTGGTTTAAAGGCGTATGAGTTGCCGGCGGCTGGTGCGCGCATATTTCTTACACTTTTCACTTTGATATTTTCTCGGTGGGTATGTAACTTTTTTTGCTGACATGTTTTCGATGTCACTATCAAGTTATATTCTCACAGAGGAGCTGTATTATGAGTGAAAGCATGGATGCTACAGGTAATCAACAAAACACTTCGCCCGTTCTTGTGGGGTTGTCCAGTCTGAAGGTCAAGTTTGACGCCAGTGATAACACTCAAAGCAGGGCACTTTTTGCTAATGGCCGGATGCAAGTCAAAGTTCAGGTGCTGGTTGCCGGAGTAGACGCCGACGGCAACGCTGTGCATGTACCGGAAGATGTAATGGAAAGCATCCAGCTTATTCATTACGCGACCGGCAAGACCTTGCGCGATGGTTGGGTCGCGAGCGCAGTCCAAGGCCGGTTTACGCGTGAGGCACGGCCTGCACCGGATGCCTTGGACAGGCACGATGATGATCTTGAGAATGACAGCGTTCATCCACAGGTGCGTACGTTCTGGGTTTCCTCGTCGAGTGCCGGAACGACTGAGGTCGGTGCGCGCCTGTCTCTCAACGGGGAGAGGATTTTGAGCAACGGAACCACCCCTGCCAGTGTTCATTACAGCAGCGTGACTCTGGAGGCTGAAAAGCCCGCGACATATGGAGTCTTTCAGTTGTATCAGAACAGGATTGGTAATGAGTCGCCTGGTAATCGTATCTGGAAGTACCATCTGGGGCTGTACCCGGACGGGAAGCAAATCCGCCTGGTCGATTGGATGGTCGAGGGGGCTGAAGAGGGCGAAAACCTCGATTTTGCGGGCGGGAACAGGCTTAACGAAATCAAAACCAATTATATGAAGTGCATTTTCGTCCGTCCCGAAAAAACCAGTGTGACCGTCACCTTGCCTGATAGGGGTGATCCGTTTGTATATGCTTTCACCGGCGATGCGCAAACATGGAATCACAAGCATTACAAAGTAAATACTCAAAGCGACGGAGAACTCACTATTGTGCAGGCGTTATCCGAATACTCGGAAAATACCGGTGCGCAAAAATATGGAAGTGTCCTCTACTTTATCGCTATCGATGAATATGGTACCGGGCATAAGTTGGCGATTCGCGTGAGTTTTTATGAGCGCAATTTGTCTCTTCAGCGAGGCTGAGTTTCATCATCCATTGATGCAATGTC
The DNA here is from genome assembly GCF_056278925.1 of Pseudomonas sp. TE9122. NCBI lineage: Bacteria > Pseudomonadati > Pseudomonadota > Gammaproteobacteria > Pseudomonadales > Pseudomonadaceae > Pseudomonas > Pseudomonas sp. TE9122. Next base: position 64,020 of record NZ_JBWBQI010000001.1, read on the forward strand.
TTGGGATGTAGTAGCTGTATATGCGTTTGGCATCGCGGCTGCAGATAAGCTGCCATGTTCGATGATCAGGCATATGCACGAAAGTGCTTTATCTGATGTCTTGCGCTGGCCCGCAGCGATGTGTGGCCAGCGTCACCACTCCTCAAGGATGAGCATTCATGACTGGCAAACCGCCGAAAATCAAACCTGTATCTGCCCCAACCAGACCCATCGAGTCCAGCGGGGATGGCCTGCCCCGGGCTCTGAACCCGTCTTCGACAATGCCGCATTCGACTGTTGCACATCATCAGGGACCCTTGCCTTCGCCATCTTCTTCAGATTCGCTTGCAGTGATGCCTGTCATCAGTGTGAGCACGAGGCCGAAATATTCCACGATCGACGAGTTCGCAAGTGTGTCCGCAAGGAATTCGCTGGAGAACTACTGGATACCCACGCAAGAGCGTCTCGACATGACCGATGCATGGGGCATCGCAATCATGAAGCAGCGTCAGTATGTTGCCGTCGCTGACAATCACATCGTACAAGTGGTCCGAGACCCCGAGAGCGGCCTGTTTCGCGCCACACATGCCAGAGAACTGCATCCTTCCGGTCCGCTGTTGAGGCCTGACAGCGAGGGCCGTTTGTGGCATCCGCTGGATGATCCTGAGTCGGCCAATCCAGTTGCTACTGTCTTTAACGGACAAAATCGCACGACAGAGCTTCCCGGCACGGAGTATTCAATAAAGGATTTCCCTCCACTGATGACCCAACGCATATTTGCCGTGAGCGGCGTCGACGCGATGATGGCGCACAGGTCCGACATTCATCCCGCTTCGCTGGCATTGCTGCAGGACACTGCGAGGCGCTTCGCCCTCGATCAAAAGATCCGCCAGTTCATCACCCAAGTGCAACATTCCGATCCGACCGTGCGTGCGCAAGCCGATTCACAACTGCAGGCTTTGTTAACGCTACAGGCAACTGATCTGAGCGAGCGCGTTATCGAACAGTCCCGCGCTTTGCTCTTTGAGCAGAGCGAGCGGGCGTTCGAACTCGATTGCGATGACAACACATTGCAGATGCGACGGATTTTTCCTCATCTGCCCAAGACGATTGCTCAGGCGTTGTGGCGAGAGGCCAGTGCCGCCGACCATAGGCATTTGCGCCTGCGGCCGGGAATGCCGCGGCACATGGCAGAAAAAACGCTGGTGGCGCTACGCGAGGTGCGTCTCGCCAGGGCGTGCGAAGGAATCTATCTGGATGCGGTAGCTAGCCTGGACAGTGACCAACTGGCTTTGCAGATGCTCGGGCAGCTTGATCAGTGGCCGCGACAGATTCGTATCGAGATTCGTCTGCAAGCGTCAGAGGGTGAGTCATTGAGTGCTATTGGCGATGCTCGATCGCCAGTGCGGCACATATTGATTCGTCAGCATGAAGGCTACGTTATCCAACGCAGCGGCATCGCATCCCCTCAGGATCGGATGGATCTGTATGCCGCCGTCTGGCGCCTTTTACTGCCCGGGCAGCGCCAGTTGCTCGGTGTAGCGCAGGGCGGTGGTGCGGCTCTGCGGCAACTGGTACGCGCACAGCCATTGCCGTCGCGCCAACGCGTGAGCGAATTGTTGGGACTGGCACCGGTGCAGGTAACGGCTGTTCCGGCCAGCGCCCAATACGCGCAAGCGGGGCTGCGAGGCGGCGGCGATGTCAACCCGATGTTGACAGGATCCGTTGTGGAACGTGTCCGTAGCCTCTATCCGCAGCTTGCTGACAAGGAGTTGGCCGCGTTCGTTTCCGAGCGCCTGGGATCTGAGCCGTCCACAGTTTTAGCGCGCCTGGAGACAGACCTCGCAATATTGCGCAATGAATTGGCGATCTGGAGTGCGGAAGGATTATCGACCCAAGCGGACTCTTCGCAGGACGCAATGCAGATCGCAGAACAGCGCCAGGCTCGCGAGCAATTTAGCGCAAAACTGCAAGATATCTGGCGACGCAAGTCGGTTTCCAGGTGGGGTTACGGTGACTATCATTTTTCCCATCATGTCGATTTTACTGGTGAGTTACCAAGATTATCCGCCAGGTTCGACTATGTAACAGAGTTGATATTGACTGTGGAAACGCCAGGCGCACGCATCGGCGCTTTTTTTGACAGTTTTCCCAATGTTCAATATTTGATGGTCACTGGCATAAAAATGGAGGACTTCCCGTCAGGGATATTCCAAATGCGCCAGTTGCGTCAACTTGTGCTGGACGATTGCTCGCTTGAATTATCTGAAGCGACGGCTGAAGGTGTGTCCAGGATCGAGACACTCACTTTGTTGAATCTGGCCAACAACCCTCTGACAGTTGCTCCGCATGTAGGCTTCATGACAGGTTTAACCGAGTTGATGCTATATAACGCCAATCTCTCCAGCCTGCCTTCCGGTATAGACAGGCTTGGAGATCTTCGGGTCATGGCGTTACAGGATAATAATATCTCAGACGTAGGGGGCGATCTGTTCGATATTCCGGATACTCAAGATCTATATGTTGGTTTATTGAACAATCCGCTGAGTGACGAGTCGATGCGGCGGATTAATCAATATCTTGAAAATTCCAGTATGGACCGGAAAGTGGAAATCCAGACGGAAGAAACAGTTTCAGACGTTGATTCCGATAGTGAGTCATCGGAGAGCGGATTTTCGACAGGTCCAGATAGCGACTGAGTGTTGTCGAAAGTAACGGATAGATCACGCTGCCAACATGATTTGGCAAACATAAGCTACTCGCTGACTCCCCTTCCGGTTCGGGTTGATTGAATTCGGAAGGGGTAACAGGCCTTCGTGGGCCAGAATCAAAGGGGCGAAAGGCTTAGTGTTGAATCTCGTAACATGCAGATCGCATTTTTTGAAGTTATTAGCAACTGTGTGAATTATTAAAGATGATGTTGAAAGTTTGCTTTTTCACAAAATGTCAAATGTCGCGGCTGTTTATATTTAAATTCGACGTTAATACTTTGCCGAGCCCTTGAAGGGCGAAATATATTAATCGGCTGAGGTGTTATCAGATGTTTGATGAGCAAGTTGGTATTTCCCGTATCGAGGTAAAGCTCGACGCCACAAATCATGGTCAGCACAAAGTGCTTTATGCCAACGGTCGCATGCAGGTGCGTGTATTGGTGCTTCTGCACGGTATCGATAACAATGGCGACGGCGTATCGCTGCATGGACATCCTGCATTGCCGTCATTGCGGCTGATTGCCTACAACGGTGCTCGGCCTCTGGAGGGAGACTGGAGTGTTTCGATTCAGGAAAATCGTTACGCTCACGAAATGTCGGGTGGGGCAACGCGCCTGACAGAAGTCCCGCGGGTCAGTGACAACCAGATAAGCAACGCCGCAGATCCGGTACAGATTTTCCAGTTCTGGGTCTCGGCTTCCCGACCTGGAATTATGGAAGTAGCTGCCGAGATCTCCTTGAATGGCGTGGTATTGCGAAGTAATGGGGTTGGTTTCGACAGCAGTGTCACGCTGGAGGCGATTCCTCCGAAAGAGTACTCGCTGAGCAGCTTTTCATTGAGCAAGTATGATGAGAAACGGCAGAGGGGTCGATACGATTCGATTCAGCATTATCATATTGCCCTGCGCGCTGAAGGCAGGCAGATTCACCTCCTTGACTGGTACAGCAGTGAGGTGAAACTTGATCCTTATGATTCCGAAGAGGCGGTGCAAGTCTATGTGTCCGGTAATATCCCCGGAATACAAGGTAGTCGCAAAGTTTTTTATGGCTATATGGCACCGATATATGGCGTGCAAGCAACATTCCGCAGTCCCCTGAGCTACGTTACCGTCCCTATCAATAAGGTGCCTGGGCAATTAACCCTTATTCAATATCTTTCCGCTGACCCGCAAGCAGCACGGGAAAATGAAAGCGCATTCGAGTTTGCCGTGTTCGATGAGTTCGGTACGGAGCACCGCCTTTGTATCGATGGTGATAAAGAGCGGCTCACTTTTATTCTGGATCAATCCAGGCGGTCAATGAAGCAGCTTAGCTGACTTCGTTGTGTGGTCGGCGCTTTTTGCTGGCCAGTTTTAACTGCTCAACCTAAGTCTGGAAATAAAAGGACGGTTTACCAATGGAAAGTAATTTCTCTCCCTCTGTTCATTCAAACGCTTTCAACTTTGGTGAATTTGTTTCAGGAGGCGTTGATCCCCGCACGGGCATGTACACCTGCGCATTTTCGCTTGGCAAGTTGCACTCGGCGGATCTCAATGGTCCGGAACTTGCGCTTTCAGTGGGCTTTAATCCGCTCAATCAGGCGGATAGTGGTTTCGGCGTTGGCTGGTCTTTGACACTGACCAATTATGACTTGCGCAGCAAAGTGATGACCTTGTCCAACGGTGAGCGCTACAAGGCTGTCGAGACGTCTACCGGCCTTAAGTTCAAGGAAATGAAACTGCAAACGGCGAAAGTGTCAGTCGCTGGAGCAGGGCGCTATGAAGTTCGATACAAGGATGGCCGGCGTGAACTGCTCAAAGTCCTGGCCGGCACTCAGGTCGCCGTCGCGGAAAAAATAATCGCTGCGAACGGTGTGAGCATTACGCTGAAGCATGAGTTGTTCAACCAGTTTCCCCGATTGGCCGAAGTCCGTGATGCCAAGCGCTGCCTGTTGAAAATCACCCGCGCGGCTGGCCAGGTGACGCTGTCCCGGCATCCCGACACTACTTCCAGTTCCAACTACAAGCTGATCTTGAAAAACTCTCGAGTGACGGCCATCGAGCTGCCGGTTGGTAAGGGTTGGGACCTTGAGTATGAAGTCATCGCTGGAGCCAGCTATGTTCATCGCATCGTCAATCCGCTGCGCGGGGTCGAAATCATTCGCTACAAGCGGCACGGCCACCGCTTCATCAGCGGTGTGGAACGGACACTGCCGTTTGTGATTGCTCACGATGTCTACCCAGGGCGCGGCCAGCCCCGACTTTGCAAGACCTACACGTACTCCGACCATAACTTCCTTGGGCAGGGCCTCCTTCCTGCCAAGGATAGTGACCTGGATCCTCTCTATCTGGCGCCCGGCCACTACGTCTACACCTTGGACGAGCACTTGCTGGTCAGCGGCAAAGTACATACCCGCATCAAACGCACCTACAACAAATTCCATCTGTTGGTGGCTGAGGTTACAACCTGTGGTGACGCTCAGATCGCCACCACCACGGAGTATCACTGTTCCATTACCAAGCCATTCAGTGAGCAGGTGGCTCAGTTCCGCATGCCTAAAGTCCACACGGTGACGTACCTCGATCGGCGCACCCAACAGCAGCGTGTGGAAACCACCGTCACCGAGTTCGATGACGAAGGTAACTTGCTCAAGCAGGTCGAGCCCACTGGGGTGACGACGACCACGGAATTTTATCCGGCCAGTGGTGGAGATAACTGCCCAGAGGATCCGCTGGGCTTTTCCAGATTCCCGAAAAAAAGGACGGTGACTGCTGCCGCATCCGATGGTGCTTCGACAGTCACCTACTACGACTACGCGCTGCATCCGGCGCTGGACGGTGCGGAACTGGCATCCGTGTTACCGGTCGAGGAGCGTTTTTGTGAAGTGTTGGAAGGCGTTGAGGTATTGCGTTCGAAAACCGCACGCAGTTATTTGAATACGCCCGGGGATCCACTCAAGCATGGAGCCACGAAAGAGCAGAGTGTCATCCTGAATGATAAAAAAACCGCTATCGAGTTTTCCTATGAACTTGAGGGTGACAGGTTGCGAGTCAGGTCCAGCACGCGCGGATTTGACGGCACGCTGCAGACCAGTGAGAAAGTGCTGTCGACGCTGACCGGATTACAGGTCTCTGAAGTCGCTGTCGATGGCGAGCACATCGAGCATGAGTACGACGCAATCGGTCGGGCAGTGGGCAAAACGGTTGCTGGCGGCACCCCATATGCGGCCGTTACCCGGTGGACCTATCTGGCTGCCAGCAAACAGCATCCGGCGACAATGGTGACCACGGATCCTGCTGGCGGCGAGCAAAAAGTGACTTATGACGGGATGGAACGGGTGATCACCGTTCATGAAAAGGACTGCGACCATCCCGACAAGGACGGTCTGATTCAGACACGCACGCTTTATTCTGCGCTGCATGATTCGGTCGGCCACAAGGTGAAAGTGACGCTGACTGATTGGCGTGATGGCAAGCCTTATCCGGTCAGCACCGGCTACGAATTCGATTCCTGGGGCCAGGTCAGCAAGACGCTGCACGATGATGGACGTATCGAACACAGCGAGGCGGACCCGGTTCTTCGCCGGCAGACCCATTGGCTCCAGGGGATGGGCAAGACGATCACCCTCGTCAATGATTTCGGTAAACCGCTGAGTGTCGAGAGCTTCAATCTGAAGAACAAAAGTCTCGGCAAAACCGTGTACACCTATGACGGCTACGGGCGCACAACCAGTCAGACAGACCCTGTCGGCAATACCAGCCGATATGAGTACGACGTTTTTGACCGGATAACCCGCAGTGTCCTGCCCGACGCCACTGCGGTCGTGACCGACTACGCCGCGCACAGTGATGAAGGTCTGCCGATCAACATCAAGGTCGCTGACAAAGTGTTGGGGCAGCAAACTTATGACGGTCTGGGTCGCTTGATCCGAAGTACCGTTGGCGGACGTAAGTCCGAGGCAGGTTATGAAGCGGGCTTCACCCAGCCGCAGTGGTACAGGAGTGCTGAAGGCAAAAAAACCGAATTCACTTATTTGCGGGAACTGGGCGGCCTGCTGACTGAGCGCAGGGCAGGGGATCTGGTCACGACCATGACGTATGACCCCCTCAGTGGCAATCCCTTGACCTGTACCGAAAACGGCAGACAGCGCAATTTCGCCTATCACCCCTCCGGGCGTGTGAAAACCGAAACGACGACCCTCGGCGCTATCACCAAAGCAACCTCCAGTAGCTGGTCCCTGCAGGGGCGACCGATCAACCATGTCAATGTGCTCGGAGTCGAAAGCACATCCGAATACGATAAGCACGGCCGCCTGCTATCCACCTCTCAAGGCTCGCTTAAAACCGAATTCCACTACGACGCGCAGACGGGGATGCTGGACTGGACGAAAACCGAAGAAACGTCAATCAAGCGTCAAATGCTCACCCGGTTTGCCTATGACGATATCGGGCGTGAAACCCGCCGAACATTCGAGATTCAGGGGCAGCCAGACCAGACCCTGGAATCGACTTACACGCTGGCTGGCAAACTGGCGCAGAAAGTGTCCAGACGTGGCACTCAAGTGTTACGTGATGAACAGTTCACCTACGATGTGCGCGGGCGCTTGATCCAGTACGACTGTGCCGGCACGCAAAAGCCGCGCGATCCGTATGGCAAGGAAATTATCCGCCAGACATTCACCTTCGATGCATTGGATAACATCCTCACCGTGCAGACGAAGTTCCCGCTGGGGGTGAATCTGACCACCTTCAGTTACGACAATCCTGATCCTGCACAGCTCAGCGCCGTCAAACATTCCCACGTCGACTATCCCTCGGCAGTGACGCTGGAATACGACGCCAACGGCAGGATGATCAAGGACGACCAGGCGCGAACGCTGGCCTATGACGCGTTCGGACGTCTCGAGCAGTTGTCCAGCGCAGGGGGATCAGTGATTCGTGGCTACCATTACGACGGTTTCGACGATCTGGTGGAGCTGTCGCAAGCCGAAAAAGCAATTGTGCAGCGTTACTACTACGCAGGCCGGGTTGCCAACGAGGTGAGTGGTGAAAGTTCAACCAGTGTTGTGCGTCACGGTGGAGCGCTCGTGGGGCAACAGCAATCGGGGTTGAACCCCGACGCGCAGCTATACGCCACCGATCAGCAGCAAAGTGTGCTGGCAACGCTGGGCAAGGAGCAGCTCACCGATTGCGCCTACAGCCCTTATGGGCATCGTCCCGCCGAAGGTGGATTGTTCAGCGTGGCAGGGTTCAACGGCGAACAGCTGGATCCGGTTACCGGGCTGTATCTGCTGGGCAACGGTTACAGGGCTTATAGTCCGACACTGATGCGCTTTCTCGCCCCCGACAGCATGAGTCCATTTGGCGCGGGCGGATTGAATGCCTACAGTTATTGCCTGGGCGACCCTGTCAATCGTGTCGACCCTACCGGGCATATCTCCTGGCAATCGATCCTGGGCATCGGCCTCAGTGTTCTCGGAATTGTTGCCAGCGTGGTGACGATGGGCGCGGCGACGCCATGGGCAGTGGCGGCATTGGGGCTGGCGGTTGCTTCAGGCCTGGCGGGTATTGCCAGCGAGGTGGTCAATGAACTCGCACCGGGTTCTCAAGCGGGCGAGATATTGGGCTGGATCAGTTTTGGTCTTGGGCTGGCTTCGGTGGGGGCAGGGCTGGCAGCTGGTGCCAAAGCGGGCATCAATGCTGGCAGGAAACTGGCTGGCGCCTTCAAGCAGGGCCTGAGTAGTAAAGGCTCCAAAGCAGCGGGTCAAGAGATGGCCCGAGGCATGATCAAGGGTAAGGGAAACAAGGCGGCGGCCAAGGCGAAGGCGAAGGCCAGCGCGGCCGTTCAGGAAGAGGCCGAGAAACCATGGTCACTCGTCAGGGTCGACCCCAAAAAGAACATCCTTGAGAAAGAGGGCCTTACCGGCTTGCTTGAAAAGGCCGAAACTTTCATGCAGCACATTGAGGCGGGTAACTCCCCGACGTCTTCTGCAGCGCTGATTCATGCCAAATACACGCCCATGCATGGTCCATCCGGCTCAGCATCAAAGCCGATGCATCTCTATCTGTCGCAAGGAGACCGAATATATATGACCGAAAACGCCAAGGAGCGGATCGCGGTCATCAACCAGCTGGGTGGTCATTTAAAGGAAAAAAAGTAAGTCGGAGCACGCAACGAAACGATACAAAGCGAAAGCAGGAACACTCAAGGCCCGGCTACGATTTGAACAGTGCGCTTGCCGGTTTTGCGAGCGCGCGGTGGGCGTGCTGTTCCAGTGCCCACCCGACATGTTCCCTGACCAACTCTGACGGATAATCACGTCGCGCCTTCAACGCTTCCAGCACAGGAATCGATGAAGGCGCATTCCCCAGTCCCACCGCCAGATTGCGTAACCAGCGCTCGTACCCGGCACGCCGCAACGGTGAACCTTCGGTGCTGTTCAAGAACTTTTCTTCATCCCACATGAACAGTTCAGCCAGCTCGGCATTATCGAGATTGTGCCGTGGCTTGAAATCGCTTTCTCCAGTCGGCCGAGCGAAGCGGTTCCATGGGCAGACGATCTGGCAGTCATCGCAGCCAAACACCCGATTGCCTATCAATGGCCGCAATTCTTCGGGAATCGCGGTTTTCAGCTCAATGGTCAAATAGGAAATGCAGCGCCGGGCGTCCAGCACGTACGGGCCGACAAAGGCGTTGGTCGGGCAGATATCCAGGCATGCGGTGCAACGCCCGCAATGTTCAGTGCTGTGTGGTTCGTCCACCGGTAGCTGCAGGTCGACGAACAGTTCGCTCAGGAAGAAATAACTGCCGGCCTTGCGGTTCAACACCAAGGTATTTTTACCGATCCAGCCCAGTCCAGCTTGTTCGGCGATGGCTTTTTCCAGCACCGGTGCGCTGTCGACAAACGCACGAAAGCCGAACGGGCCGATCTCCGCCTGGATCTTGTCGGCCAATTGTTGAACACGTTTACGGATCAATTTGTGGTAATCGCGGCCCAAGGCATAACGCGACACGTAAGCCTTCTCCGGCTCAGCCAGGCGTTTGGCCATTTCGGTATCGCCTGGCAAGTAGTCCATGCGCAGGGAAACCACGCGCAACGTGCCCGGCACCAGCTCTTCCGGGTGCGAGCGTTTGCTGCCATGGGCGCCCATGTAGTCCATGTCGCCGTGGTAGCCGGCCTCGAGCCAGCGCTGCAGATGCTGCTCGTGTTCGGCCAGGTCCAGACCGCTGATGCCGACTTGCTGGAAGCCCAGCTCGCGGCCCCAATCCTTGATCGATTGGGCGAGGGCGGGCAGGTCTGTGGTGATGGCGGACATGAGGCGAGAGAAACCGGAGCTGAGGTGCGTATAATTCTGCCAGACATCGGAGCCCGAAGACGCATGCCGCAGACGAAAGATGAATTACCCGACGCGCTGTACCGCGCCGCGCAGGTGCGCGAACTCGACGCGCGGCTGATCGCCGCCGGCACGCCGGGCTTCGAATTGATGCAACGCGCCGCCCGCGCGACGTGGCGCGCACTGGTGCGCAAATGGCCGGGCGCGAACGAGCTGACCGTGCTCGCCGGCCATGGCAACAATGCCGGTGACGGTTATCTGGTGGCCGGGTTGGCGCTGCGGGCCGGCTGGACCGTGCGCGTTCTCGCCGTCGGCGATCCGCAACGTTTGCAGGGCGATGCCGCACTGGCCCATGCCGAATCCGTGGCTGCTGGTGTTGTGGTGCAAGGCTGGCAGGCGCAAAGCGAGCTGTGCGGTGTCGTCCTCGATGCCTTGCTCGGCACTGGCCTGAGCGGCGAAGTGCGTGAGCCCTATGCCTCGGCGATCAAAGCGATCAACGCCTGCGGCTTGCCGGTAGCGGCGGTCGATATTCCTTCCGGGCTGTGTGCCGATACCGGGTGTGAACTGGGTGTCGCGGTATGCGCCGATCTAACGGTGACCTTCATTGCTATGAAGGTCGGGCTGTTGACCGGTGATGCGGCGGATCATATCGGTGAGCTGGTCTTCAGCGACCTGCAAGCCCCCGACGAAATTTTCAGTGACATTCCTGTCTGCGCTCAGCGCCTGAGCGCCGCTAATCTTCCAGCACTTGCGCCGCGCGCGCCGACCTCGCACAAGGGCCGCTTTGGCCACGTGTTGCTGATCGGCGGCGATCACGGTTTCGGCGGAGCGATTCTGCTCAGCACGGAAATGGCCTTGCGCGGCGGCGCGGGCATGGTCTCGCTGGCGACTCGCCCAGAGCATGTGCCGGCGGCGCTGACTCGGGTCCCGGAGGCGATGGCGCTCGGCACTTCGTCAGCCAATCAACTGATGGGGCTGCTGGAAAAGGTTTCGGTGCTGGTGGTCGGACCGGGTCTCGGTCAGGCCAGTTGGGGCCGTGCCCTGTCGTCGGCGGCCGCCAATGCTGCGTTGCCGCAAGTGTGGGACGCCGACGCGTTGAACCTGCTGGCCAGCGATTTTGTCCAGTTGCCCAAGGATTGCGTGATCACCCCGCATCCGGGTGAAGCGGCGCGCTTGCTTGGCATCAGTACCGCCGAAGTGCAGGCCGATCGCCCGGCCGCTGCTCTGGCGTTGAGCAAAAAGTATTCAGCGGTAGTGGTTCTAAAAGGGGCCGGCAGTCTGATCGCCCATCCCGATGGGCGTCTGGCCCTATGTCATCAGGGCCATCCGGCGATGGCCACGGGCGGGTTGGGGGATGTGCTGGCCGGTCTGACCGGCGCATTGCTGGCCCAGGGCATGGACGCGTTCGATGCGGCATGCCTGGCCGTCTGGCTGCACGCCAACGCGGGTATGCAACAAGGCAAATTCGGCCGTGGGCTGGCGGCCAGTGATCTGATTCCAGCCATTCGTCAGTTGTTGGAGGAGCAAGCACCGTGTCTGAAGTAACCCTGTACCTGGCCGATGAACAGGCAATGAGCGACTTTGGCGCACGGATCGCCCGCGTCACCCAGGGCCATGGCCTGATTTTTCTTGAAGGTAATCTGGGTATGGGCAAAACCACCCTGTCACGGGGCATCATTCGTGGGCTGGGGCATGTCGGCGCGGTAAAAAGTCCGACCTTCACATTGGTCGAGCCCTACGAGATCGGTGACATACGTGCCTTCCACTTCGACCTCTATCGTTTGGTCGATCCCGAGGAGCTGGAGTTTCTCGGCATCCGCGACTACTTCGAAGACGATGCCCTGTGCCTGATCGAATGGCCCGATAAAGGTGCAGGCTTTTTGCCAAAGCCTGACCTGACCATTACCATTAGCCCGCAAGACAGCGGGCGTTCGCTGAAAATTTTAGCCCAGGGCTCGCGTGGCGAGGCCTGGTGTGCCGCTTTGGCATTGGAATCCAATTAAATGATGGGGTTTGGTATGCGCTTTCGCGCGTTGGTGGCTGCCGCTGGACTGATGTTGATGGCAGTAACCGTCAACGCTGTGGCCGATTCAAAGGTCAACAGCGTGCGCCTGTGGCGTGCGCCGGACAACACGCGACTGGTCTTTGACCTCAGCGGCCCGGTGCAGCACAGCGTTTTCACCCTGACAGCCCCTGATCGGCTGGTGATCGACATCAACGGCGCCACCCTCGGCGCGCCGTTGAACGTGCAGACCGCGAACACGCCTATCACCGCGATGCGCTCAGCCCAGCGCACGCCGACCGACCTGCGGGTGGTCATCGACCTGAAAAAAGCCGTCACCCCGAAAAGCTTCTCGCTGGCGCCGAACGCGCAATACGGCAACCGTCTGGTGGTCGATCTTTTCGACAACCCGGCCGATGCCGCGCCGCCGCCAGCCCCGACGCCATCGGTAGCGACCGTGCCGGCGGTGCCGGTGACTCCGACCGAACCGGCGATCAAGCTGCCGCCAGCCCCGGCTGGCAAGCGCGACATTATCGTCGTGATCGATGCCGGCCACGGAGGGGAAGACCCGGGCGCGTCCGGCTCGCGCGGCCAGCGTGAGAAAGATGTGGTGCTGCAGATCGCCCGCGAACTGCAGCGTCAGGTCAACGGCATGAAAGGCTTCCGCGCCGAGCTGACCCGTACCGGCGACTACTTCATTCCATTGCGCGGGCGTACCGAAATCGCCCGCAAGAAGGGCGCCGACCTGTTCGTCTCGATCCACGCCGACGCTGCGCCGTCCGCGGCCGCTTTCGGTGCTTCGGTGTTCGCCCTGTCCGATCGTGGCGCTACCTCCGAGACCGCCCGCTGGCTGGCCGACAGTGAAAACCGATCCGACCTGATCGGTGGTGCCGGCAACGTCAGCCTCGACGACAAGGACCGCATGCTCGCCGGCGTGTTGCTCGACCTGTCGATGACTGCGTCGCTGACCTCCAGTCTCAACGTCGGCCAGAAGGTGCTGACCAATATCGGTCGCGTTACGCCGCTGCATAAACAGCGCGTGGAACAGGCCGGCTTCATGGTGCTGAAGTCGCCGGACATTCCGTCGATCCTGGTTGAAACCGGCTTCATTTCCAACGCCAACGAAGCGAACAAGCTGTCCGCGTCGAGCCATCAGCAAGCGCTGGCCCGTTCGATCAGCAGCGGCGTGCGCCAGTTCTTCCAGCAGAATCCGCCGCCGGGCACCTACATCGCCTGGCTGCGTGATTCCGGCAAGATTGCCCAAGGCCCGCGCGACCACCGCGTCGGGCCGGGGGAAACCCTGGCGATGATCGGCGTGCGCTATCAGGTTTCGCCGGCCACCTTGCGCGCCGCCAACAATCTGAAAAGCGATGAGCTGAAAGTCGGTCAGCACCTGACCATTCCAGGCACCGAACTGGCGTCCAAAGAATGAACCAGGTAATGAACACCGCGCGCATCGAGCTGCTCAGCCCACGACTGGCGAACCAGATCGCCGCTGGTGAGGTGGTTGAGCGCCCGGCTTCGGTGATCAAGGAGTTGCTGGAAAACAGCCTCGACTCCGGCGCCAGGCGTATTGACGTCGATGTCGAGCAGGGCGGCGTCAAGTTGCTGCGCGTGCGCGATGACGGCAGCGGTATTTCCGCCGATGACCTGCCGCTGGCCCTGGCCCGTCACGCCACCAGCAAGATTCGCAACCTCGAAGACCTCGAACAGGTGATGAGCCTGGGTTTCCGTGGCGAGGCGCTGGCGTCGATCAGCTCCGTGGCGCGTCTGACCCTGACCTCGCGCACCCGCGATGCCGATCAGGCCTGGCAGGTCGAAACCGAAGGCCGGGACATGGCGCCGCGCGTGCAGCCGGCGGCGCATCCGGTCGGCACTTCGGTGGAAGTCCGCGACCTGTTCTTCAACACCCCGGCCCGGCGCAAATTTCTCAAGACCGAAAAAACCGAATTCGATCACCTGCAGGAAGTGATCAAGCGTCTGGCGCTGGCGCGCTTCGACGTGGCTTTTCATCTGCGCCACAACGGCAAGACCATCCTCAGCCTGCACGAGGCCCACGATGATGCAGCCCGCGCCCGGCGTGTGGCGGCGATCTGCGGTTCGGGTTTCCTTGAGCAGGCGTTGCCGATCGAGATCGAACGCAATGGCTTGCACCTGTGGGGCTGGGTCGGTTTGCCGACCTTCAACCGCAGTCAGGCGGATTTGCAGTATTTCTTCGTAAACGGCCGTGCGGTGCGCGACAAACTGGTGGCCCACGCGGTACGCCAGGCTTATCGCGACGTGCTGTTCAATGGTCGGCACCCGACCTTCGCGCTGTTTTTCGAGGTCGATCCCGCAGCGGTAGACGTCAACGTGCACCCGACCAAACACGAAGTGCGTTTCCGTGACGGGCGCATGGTCCACGATTTCCTGTATGGCACGCTGCACCGTGCGCTGGGCGATGTGCGTCCGGAAGATCAACTTGCCGGCTCGGTCACCACGGCGATCGTTCGGCCGAGTGGGATCGAGGCTGGCGAGTTCGGCCCGCAAGGCGAGATGCGTCTAGCCGCCAATGCGCTGCTGGAGCAGCCTCAGGCGCAGCCGGTGTTCAATACTCCGTCCGGGGCTAGCGCTGGCGGCGCTTATCAGTATCAATACACGCCGCGTCCGCAATCGGCGCTGCCCGCTGCCGAGGCGCAAGCCGCATACAAGGAATTTTTCGCGCCGCTGCCTGAAGCCAATGCCAGCGCGCTGCCAACCGGTCAGGAAGATATCCCGCCGCTCGGCTATGCACTGGCGCAGCTCAAGGGCATCTATATTTTGTCCGAAAACGCCCATGGCCTGGTGCTGGTGGACATGCATGCCGCCCACGAGCGAATCATGTACGAGCGCCTGAAAATCGCCATGGCCAGCGAAGGTCTCAGTGGCCAGCCGTTGCTGGTGCCGGAATCGCTGGCGGTCAGTCAGCGCGAGGCCGATTGCGCTGAAGAACACGCCGCTTGGTTTCAGCGTCTTGGTTTTGAATTGCAGCGACTGGGGCCGGAAACCCTGGCGATCCGGCAGATTCCCGCTTTGCTCAAGCAGGCCGAAGCCAATCGACTGGTCGGCGACGTGCTCTCTGACCTGATGGAATACGGCACCAGTGACCGTATCCAGGCGCACCTCAACGAACTGCTCGGCACCATGGCCTGCCACGGCGCGATCCGCGCCAACCGGCGTCTGGCCCTGCCGGAAATGAACGGTCTGCTGCGCGATATGGAAAACACCGAGCGCAGCGGTCAATGCAACCATGGCCGACCGACCTGGACCCAATTGGGCCTGGACGATCTGGACAAACTGTTCCTGCGCGGTCGTTGATGAGCCAGCTGCCTCCAGCGATTTTCCTGATGGGCCCGACCGCTGCGGGCAAGACCGATCTGGCCATCGAGCTGACCAAGGTGCTGCCGTGCGAATTGATCAGTGTCGATTCGGCGCTGGTCTACCGCGGCATGGACATCGGCACGGCCAAGCCTTCGAAAGAGTTGTTGGCCGAATACCCGCACCGGCTGATCGACATTCTCGACCCCGCTGAAGCGTATTCCGCTGCCGATTTCCGTCGCGACGCGTTGCAGGCCATGGCCGAAATCACTGGGCGAGGAAAGATCCCGCTGCTGGTCGGCGGCACCATGCTCTATTACAAGGCTCTGGTCGAAGGTCTGGCGGACATGCCGGCAGCCGATCCCGAGGTCCGCGCGCAGATCGAGGAAGAAGCTGCACGCCTCGGCTGGCAAGCCCTGCACGAACAGTTGGCGCAGATCGATCCGGTGTCGGCGGCGCGCATCCATCCCAATGATCCGCAACGCTTGAGTCGGGCACTGGAAGTGTATCGAGTCAGCGGGCAGAGCATGACCGCTCTGCGCGAGCAACAATCTGTGCAAAGTACTGAAGCAGCCGCTTCGGGACGGCAACAATTGCCCTATACTGTCGCGAACCTGGCCATTGCTCCGGCGAATCGTCAGGTTCTGCACCAGCGAATTGAACAAAGATTCACAAATATGTTGGAACAGGGATTCATCGACGAGGTCGTAGCCCTGCGTAAAAGAAGTGACCTGCATTCGGGGTTGCCGTCTATACGTGCGGTAGGCTACCGCCAAGTCTGGGATTACCTGGACGGCAAGCTGACATTGGCCCAGATGCAGGAGCGGGGCATCATCGCCACGCGCCAATTGGCCAAACGCCAGTTTACCTGGCTGCGCAGCTGGGACGATTTGCATTGGCTGGACAGTCTTGATTGCGACAATCTGCCACGCGCCTTGAAATACCTTGGGACCATCTCCATATTGAGCTGAGTCCTTGCAATTGCCGTCTATCCTTGGGGGTGTGACGGCCGAAGCCATCTGAATTTACCTGTTTTTATTATTGAATCCTTAAAGGAGTGCGGCACATGTCAAAAGGGCATTCGCTACAAGACCCTTACCTGAACACTTTACGTAAAGAGAAAGTCGGGGTTTCCATCTATCTGGTCAACGGTATCAAGCTGCAAGGGACGATCGAGTCGTTCGACCAGTTCGTGATCCTGCTGAAAAACACCGTAAGCCAGATGGTCTACAAACACGCTATCTCGACCGTCGTGCCGGTTCGTCCAATTCGTCTGCCTAGCGCAACCGAAAACGAACAGGGCGATGCCGATGCAGCGCCGGGTAACGCCTGATAGGAGTCTCCTTTGTTCTTTGAGCGCCACGGTGGTGGTGAACGAGTCATCCTCGTTCACTTGGATGGACAGGACCCTGAGGCGCGCGAAGATCCGCAGGAGTTTCAGGAGTTGGCAAATTCGGCTGGCGCCGAGACCGTCGCGTTTTTTAACGTGCCGCGTCATCGGCCAACCGCCAAATATCTGATCGGCAGCGGCAAGGTCGAGGAACTGCGCGACCTGGTCAAGGCTGAAGAAGCCGATCTGGTGATTTTCAATCACATCCTCACGCCCAGTCAGGAACGCAACCTTGAACGTGTCTTCGAGTGTCGCGTGATCGACCGCACCGGGCTGATTCTCGATATTTTCGCCCAACGCGCACGCACCCATGAGGGCAAGCTGCAGGTCGAACTGGCCCAGCTTGACCACATGAGCACGCGGCTGGTTCGCGGCTGGACTCACCTTGAGCGTCAGGGTGGCGGTATCGGTATGCGCGGTCCGGGTGAAACCCAGCTGGAAACCGACCGCCGTCTGCTGCGGGTTCGCCTGCGTCAGATCAAGGGGCGGCTGGAGAAGGTGCGCAGTCAGCGCGAGCAGTCGCGCCGTGGCCGATCCCGTGCGGACATCCCTACCGTTTCGCTGGTGGGATACACCAACGCCGGCAAATCGACACTCTTCAACAACGTGACGAAGTCCGAGGTGTACGCGGCCGATCAACTGTTCGCCACGCTCGACCCGACCCTGCGCCGGCTGGAGCTTGACGACCTCGGTCCCATCGTCCTCGCCGACACCGTGGGGTTCATTCGTCACCTGCCACACAAGCTGGTCGAGGCATTTCGGTCTACGCTCGAAGAGTCGAGCAATTCCGACCTGCTATTGCACGTGATCGATGCGGCCGAACCGGATCGCATGTTGCAGATCGAGCAGGTGATGGTGGTGCTGGGCGAGATTGGTGCCCAGGACTTGCCGATCCTCGAGGTCTATAACAAACTCGATTTGCTTGAAGGCGTCGAGCCGCAGATCCAGCGCGATGCCGATGGCAAGCCGCAACGGGTCTGGCTCTCGGCGCGTGATGGCAGCGGTCTGGAATTGCTTGAACAGGCCATCGCCGAGTTGCTCGGCAGTGATCTGTTCGTCGGTACCTTGCGCTTGCCGCAACGATTCGCTCGGCTGCGTGCGCAGTTCTTCGAACTCGGGGCGGTGCAGAAAGAAGAATACGATGATGAAGGTGTCAGCCTGCTGGCCGTTCGTTTGCCCCGGATCGAGCTGAATCGATTGGTAAGCCGCGAAGGATTGCAGCCGATGGAATTCATCGAGCAACACACTTTGCAATAAAAGCCTGACAAAGCGGTTGTGCCGCAACGGCAGGCATTCTGTAGCATTGGTCGGCGCGCCGTGGGTGCGTCTTTGCTTTATCAGATGGAGAGCGCTATGGCTTGGAATGAGCCGGGTGGCAACTCGAATAATCAGGATCCCTGGGGTGGCAAGCGCCGCAATAACGGCGACCGCAAGGGACCACCGGATCTCGACGAGGCCTTCCGAAAGCTGCAGGAAAGCCTGAACGGGTTGTTCGGTGGTGGTAAGAAACGCGGTGATGACGGCGGCGGGTCGGGGCGCAGCAGTGGCGGCTTCGGCGGTCTGCTCGGCATCGGCCTGGTCGTGCTGGCGGCTGTCTGGCTGTACAGCGCGGTCTACGTGGTGGACGAGCAGGAGCAAGCCGTTGTGCTGCGCTTCGGCAAGTACTACGAGACTGTCGGCCCGGGCCTGAACATCTACTTCCCGCCGATCGACAAGAAGTACATGGAGAACGTGACGCGTGAGCGTGCGTACACCAAGCAGGGCCAGATGCTGACTGAAGACGAGAACATCGTCGAAGTGCCGCTGACCGTGCAGTACAAGATCAGCAACCTGCAGGACTTCGTGCTGAACGTCGATCAGCCGGAAATCAGCCTGCAGCACGCGACTGAAAGTGCGCTGCGTCACGTGGTCGGTTCCACCGCCATGGACCAGGTGCTGACCGAAGGTCGTGAATTGATGGCCAGCGAAATCAAGGAGCGTCTGCAACGTTTCCTCGATACCTATCGCACCGGTATCACCGTCACCCAGGTCAACGTACAGAGCGCAGCGGCACCGCGTGAAGTACAGGAAGCCTTCGATGACGTGATCCGCGCCCGTGAAGACGAGCAGCGTTCGCGCAACCAGGCTGAAACCTATGCCAACGGTGTGGTGCCGGAAGCCCGTGGTCAGGCCCAGCGCATCATCGAAGATGCCAACGGTTATCGCGACGAGACCATCTCGCGCGCCAAGGGTGAGGCCGATCGCTTCACCAAGCTGGTCGCCGAGTATCGCAAGGCACCTGAAGTTACCCGCGAGCGTCTGTACCTGGACACCATGCAGGAAGTCTTCAGCAATACCAGCAAGGTACTCGTGACCGGCAACAAGAACGGCCAGAGCAATCTGCTTTACCTGCCGTTGGACAAAATGATCCAGAACAGCTCGGGCAACGCACCGGTGACCGGTTCGGCCGCCAGCAACAACACGGACGTCACGCCGCATGTCACTGACGTGCCGCAGACGCGTACAAGGGAGACCCGCTGATGAGCAATAAATCGCTGATCGCCCTGATCGTTGGCGTCGTTGTGGTACTGGTGGGCTGGAATTGCTTCTACATCGTCGCTCAGACCGAGCGCGCGGTGCTGCTGCAATTCGGTCGTGTGGTTCAGGCCGATGTCCAGCCGGGTCTGCATGTGAAGGTGCCTTACGTCAACCAGGTGCGCAAATTCGACGCGCGTCTGCTGACGCTGGATGCACCGACGCAGCGCTTCCTGACCCTGGAAAAGAAAGCCGTGATGGTCGATGCCTACGCCAAGTGGCGGGTGAAAGATGCCGAGCGCTTCTACACCGCAACTTCGGGTCTGAAGCAGATCGCCGACGAACGTCTGTCCCGTCGTCTGGAATCCGGCCTGCGTGACCAGTTCGGCAAGCGCACCCTGCACGAAGTGGTGTCGGGTGAGCGTGATGCGCTGATGGCTGACATCACTGCATCGCTGAACAAGATGGCGGAAAAAGAGCTGGGTATCGAAGTGGTCGATGTCCGGGTCAAGGCCATCGATTTGCCGAAAGAAGTGAACCGCAGTGTGTTCGAGCGTATGAGCACCGAGCGTGAGCGTGAAGCTCGCGAGCACCGCGCCAAGGGTAACGAGCTGGCCGAAGGCATCCGTGCCGACGCCGATCGTCAACGCCGCGTGCTGCTGGCCGAAGCCTATCGTGAATCCGAAGAGGTTCGCGGTGACGGTGACGCCCAGGCAGCTGCGATCTACTCCAAGGCCTACGGTCAGGATCAGGAGTTCTACGGTTTCTACCGTAGCCTGCGTGCCTACCGTGAAAGCTTCGCGAACAAATCCGACGTCCTGGTCCTCGACCCAAGCAGCGACTTCTTCCGTTACCTGGAAAAAGCCAAACCTTGATACGACGTTGACCTGAATCAGTCCGCCCGGCGGCTAAAACCTCGGGCGGGGTGATCCTTTCGGAAAACGTGTGTATGATGCGGCAGCCGGGAAATTCCCGGCTTTTTTGCGTCTGCACGTTTGATTGCTGTTTTTGTTGCAGGCATCGGGTTTGAATAGCCCGAGCGTTTTTCGAGGAAAGTGATGGGCGAAGCCGCCAGCCGGCCTTTCGCTGCGTCGTTCATGCGCGTGCGTTTTGAACGACCCGGTCATTTTCTGCTTCACTCAAGGCTCGCCCTCGTGCTGGCCGCCCGGATCAAAGGGGAATGGCGTAATGGCAACGGTAGACCGCTGGCTGCTGCCAGATGGCATCGAAGAAGTACTGCCACCGGAGGCGGCGCGCATTGAAGTCGCGCGTCGTCAGGTGTTGGATCTGTTCCAGAGCTGGGGTTACGAGTTTGTCGTGACTCCCCATATCGAGTACCTGGAATCCCTGCTGACCGGCGCGGGCCAGGACCTGGATCTGCGTACCTTCAAGGTCATCGACCCGCAATCGGGCCGGCAGATGGGTTTCCGCGCCGACATCACGCCGCAAGTGGCGCGCATCGATGCGCACACCCTGCGCCGCGAAGGCCCGAGCCGTCTGTGCTACGCAGGCAGTGTCCTGCATGCCCAGCCGCGTGCATTGTCGTCCTCGCGCAGCCCGATCCAGCTGGGCGCCGAGCTGTACGGCGACGCCAGCCCGAGCAGCGACGTCGAAGTGATCAGCCTGATGCTGGCCATGCTGCAACTGGCCGATGTGCCGGACGTGCACATGGACCTCGGCCATGTCGGCATCTACCGTGGTCTGGCGCGCGCCGCCGGTCTGTCCGGTGAAGTCGAGCAGCAGTTGTTCGATGCCCTGCAGCGCAAGGCCATCGATGAAGTGATTACCCTGACCGAAGGTCTCCCGGCCGATCTGTCGGGGATGCTGCGTGCCTTGGTTGATCTGTGCGGCGGCCGTGAAGTATTGAGCGCTGCCCGCGAGCGTCTGGCCAATGCCCCGGCGCCGGTGCTGGCGGCGCTGGAAGATCTGCTGGCGATCGCCGAACGTCTTTCCGTGCGCTTCCCGCAGCTGCCGCTGTATTTCGACCTCGGCGAGTTGCGCGGCTACCACTACCACACCGGTGTGGTGTTCGCGGTGTTCGTGCCGGGCGTTGGCCAGTCCATCGCTCAGGGCGGTCGTTACGATGACATCGGCGCTGACTTCGGCCGCGCCCGTCCGGCGACCGGTTTCTCTACCGATTTGAAAACCCTGGTGACCCTGGGGCGTGCTGAGATCGAGCTACCGTCTGGCGGTATCTGGATGCCTGACAGTACGGATGCGGCACTCTGGCAGCAGGTTTGCCAGTTGCGCAGTGAGGGTCAGCGTGTCGTTCAGGCCTTGCCTGGACAACCTTTGGCCGCCGCCCGTGATGCGGACTGCGACCGGCAATTGATTCAGCAGAACGGGCTTTGGCAAGTATCGCCACTGGCTTCTTGAGTTTTCCTGCCGGCCATCGCCGGCACCAAGTTTGCGCGAATGAGGACAAGTGTTATGGGTAAGAATGTCGTAGTCCTGGGCACCCAGTGGGGTGATGAGGGCAAAGGCAAGATCGTTGATCTGCTGACCGAACATGCTGCCGCCGTAGTGCGCTACCAGGGTGGCCACAACGCGGGTCACACGCTGGTGATCGACGGCGAGAAAACCGTCTTGCACCTGATTCCGTCGGGCGTGCT
This sequence comes from Pseudomonas sp. TE9122, assembly GCF_056278925.1. Classification (NCBI taxonomy): domain Bacteria; kingdom Pseudomonadati; phylum Pseudomonadota; class Gammaproteobacteria; order Pseudomonadales; family Pseudomonadaceae; genus Pseudomonas; species Pseudomonas sp. TE9122. The sequence goes on from NZ_JBWBQI010000001.1 coordinate 85,877, forward strand.
GCGCGAAGGCGTGCAATGCCTGATCGGCAACGGCGTGGTGGTTGCACCTGACGCCCTGCTGCGCGAGATCACCAAGCTGGAAGAGAAAGGCGTACCGGTGCGCGAGCGCCTGCGTATCAGCCCGTCCTGCCCGCTGATCCTGTCCTTCCACGTCGCGCTGGACCAGGCCCGTGAAAAGGCCCGTGGCGAGCTGAAGATCGGTACTACCGGTCGCGGCATCGGCCCGGCGTACGAAGATAAAGTTGCCCGTCGTGGCCTGCGTGTCGGCGACCTGCTGAACATGCCGCGCTTCGAAGACAAGCTGAGGGAACTGGTGGATTACCACAACTTCATGCTGGTCGGTTACTACAAAGAGCCAGCCATCGAATTCGAAAAGACCCTGGCCGAGTGCAAGGAATACGCTGAGCTGCTCAAGCCGCTGATGCTCGACGTGACCGCCGAGCTGCACGACCTGCGTCGTGCCGGCAAGGACATTATGTTCGAAGGCGCGCAAGGTTCGTTGCTCGACATCGACCACGGCACCTACCCGTACGTGACCAGCTCCAACACCACCGCGGGTGGCGTGGCGACCGGTTCGGGCGTGGGTCCGATGTTCCTCGACTACATCCTGGGCATCACCAAGGCTTACACCACTCGCGTCGGTTCCGGTCCGTTCCCGACCGAGCTGTTTGACGAAGTCGGTGCGCACCTGGCCAAGCAGGGTCACGAGTTCGGCGCTACCACCGGCCGTGCCCGTCGCTGCGGCTGGTTTGACGCCGTCATCCTGCGTCGCGCTATCGATGTGAACAGCATCTCGGGCATCTGCCTGACCAAGCTGGACGTACTCGACGGTCTGGAAACCATCAACATCTGCGTCGGCTACAAAGACGCGCAAGGCAATGCTGTTGCACCGACCGATGCTGACAGCTACGTAGGCCTGCAGCCTGTGTACGAAGAAGTGCCAGGCTGGAGCGAATCGACCGTGGGTGCAAAAACCCTGGAAGAGCTGCCGGCCAATGCTCGTGCCTACATCAAACGCGTTGAAGAGTTGATCGGCGCGCCGATCGACATTATTTCGACGGGCCCGGACCGCAACGAAACCATCGTTCTGCGTCATCCGTTTGCTTGATAAGTCGTTGATGTAAAAAACAAAGGCCCCTTAATCGGGGCCTTTGTCGTTTATGCCTGTTGGACGGCATGACCTTTGCTGTGAATCTGTCTACAAGAGTGCCATCAAATTAATGGCGTCAGAAGTAGAGGGATTTAAAGTGTCAGCCGTTCTCTCACTGTTACAAAGCCGTTTGTTGCGGCCAGTGTTCGTTACCCTTGGTATCGCCCTTTTGGTGCAGGTGTTGGTGGCGGTTGCCCTGACGCGGAGCACGGTGACCGCGCTGGAAGCCGATCTGGCCGTGCGCCTGGGTGCCGACAGCCAGAAGCTCTCCGGTGAGCTGGAGCAGGCCGGGCGTGAAGTCACTTCGAGTCTTGATGCGTTATCGGCCAGCACTCGTCAGCGCCTGACGGTCGGCCTGTCCGCGCGTCTGAAAGAAGAGCAGGCGCAGCTGCGAGCGACGCTGGAAAAGGACCTGAAGGATTCGGCCAACGACATGGCGCAGTTGCTTGCATCCGTAGCGCCGCGTGCCATGTGGGACAGGACAGCGACGTGCCGACGCTCTCGGAGTTCGCCCGCCGCGCCCAGCGCAATCCCAACGTGCTGTTCGTGGTGTATGACGACGCCACCGGCCAGCATCTGACCCGTTATCTCAACCGTGAAAACCCGATCAACAAGGCCTTGCTGGAAAAAGGTCAGGGCGAGCGCGCGCTGGATAAAGTGCTGGATGCGGCGAAGAATGATCCTTCGGTCTACTACCTAGAGGCCTCGATCAATCCCAACGGCGTGGAAATCGGCAAAGTGCTGATGGGTGTGTCCACGGCCTCGGTGGAAACCGATCTGGCCGAGCTCGACAAGCGCTTCCTGGCGCTGATTGCCAGCAGCGATCAATTGGTCGGCGACAGCCTCAAAGGCGCGGCGGCGGACAGCGCCAAAGCGATGCAGGCGCGTCTGCAATCGGCGCAGGGCACCGCTGGCGAAATGAAAGCCAACACCGCACAAACCGTTCAAGATGCTGCCGCGACACTGCGCTGGCGTATCGGCCTTGGCCTGGCACTGGTCGGTTGCGGCGTGCTGCTGTTGCTGGCCGTGGTGCTCGGTCATCGCGTGGTCAATCGCCTGAAAATGCTCAATGCGGCGATGGACGATCTGGCGGCGGGCGAGGGCGACCTGACCAAGCGTGTGCAGATCAACAGCAAGGATGAAATCGGCGACATGGCGTCGGCGGTCAATCGCTTCGTCGACAAGCTGCAGCCGATCGTGCGCGAGGCGGGCGATGTCGCGCAGCGCACTGGCGTGGAAATTGGCGCGATGACTTTGCGCAACGCTGGCGCCGATGCGGCTGCCGGAATGCAGCGCGATGAAGTTGCAGAAAGCCTGCGCGCGCTGTCGCAAATGGCAGACGAGGCGCAGTCGGAAAGTCAGGCAATGCAGGCGGCGCTCAAGCAGGTTGTCGATATTCGTCAGGCCACCGATGAGAACACCCGGACTTCGGCGAAGGTTGGCAGCCTGATCGAAGCGCTGGCCGGGCAGGTCGATACCGGGGCGAAGGTTATCGAGCGACTGGCGCAGCAGAGCGAGCAGATTGAGGTGGTGCTGACGGTGATTCACGGCATCGCCGAACAGACCAACCTGCTGGCATTGAACGCTGCGATCGAGGCGGCGCGGGCCGGTGAAACCGGGCGTGGGTTTGCCGTGGTGGCGGATGAAGTGCGGGCACTGGCGAGCAAAACGCAGAGCTCGACGGGCGATATTCAAGCGCACATCGTCGCTCTGCAGCAGGGCGCACGTGAGGCAGTCGAGGCGATTGGTCAGGCCGGACGACAGGCCAGCGAAGGTTTGCTGGTCTTGCGCGACAGTGCGCGCTTGCAGCAATCGGTGCAGGCTTCGGTCGAGCAGGTGCATGCGGCGATCGGTCTGGCGACGCAAGCAGCAGCGCATCAGGCGCAGGGTGCACAGGCAGTGCGTGGGCGCGTCGAAACGATTCACGCCCAAGCCGAGAAAGCGGCTCAGGCAGTGGTGGAAACCACGGCCAGTGGCAAGGTGCTGGATGGTCTGGCGGCGCAGTTGAAGGCTAGCCTGGGGCAGTTTCGCGCTTGATGTTATCCGGGCTGGCATCTTCGCGAGCAGGCTCGCTCCCACAGGGAAACTCAATCCATTGTGGGAGCGAGCCTGCTCGCGAAAGCGGTATCAGCGGCTCAGATACATCCGCGTCGTCAGCAGATAAACCGGCAGCCCCGAGACCACAATCAACAACGCCGCATAAGGCGCCGCCGCCGCAAACTCGACATTCGCCGTATGCGCCCAGACTTCGGTCGCCAATGTATTGAGTCCGGTTGGGCTGAGCAGCAACGTTGCCGTCAATTCCTTCATCGCATCAAGAAATACCAGCGCAAACGCCGCGCCCAGTGCCGGGAAAATGATCGGTAATGTCACCCGGCAAAACGCCGTGAACGACGATGCGCCCAAGGTCCGCGCCGCTTCTTCAAGCTGTGGCGCAGCCTTGTTCAGTGCCGTACGAATCGGCGCCTGCGCCAGTGGCAGAAACAGCAGCGCATAGGCGATCAGCAGCAAGCCCGACGTCTGATACAGCGCCGGCACGTAATGCAGGGCGAAATACACCAGCGTCAACGCAATCACCAGGCCCGGCAGCGCGTGCAGCAGATAAGGCAGGCGTTCGGCCCAGATTGCCAATTGGCCTTTATAGCGCACCACCAGCAGCCCGACCGGCACTGCCAGCGCCAGGCACAACGCCGCGCCGCCCAACGACAATGCCAGCGATGAGAGCAGCGCCTCAGTGATCGCTGCTACCGGGAACGCCGCCGACGAACCGACCGCCAGCCAGTAGGCCAACATGCCCAGCGGAACGCCGCTGCCGATAATCGCCAGCAACAGGCAATACAACTGACCTGCCGCCGCCCACGGTCCAAGCTTTACCTGTTCAGCCTGTCGTGCAGCGCCCTGGCCGGTGCGCACATGCCGGCCCTTGCCGCGCACCCGCAATTCCAGCCACAACAGCAGCAGGCACAGCGCCAGCAACACCGCCGAAAGCATCGCTGCGTTGGCGTTACTGAATTCCAGTTCGAATTGCTGGTAGATCGCCGTGGTAAAGGTCTGCAGGCCGATGATCGATAGCGCGCCGAATTCCACCAGCATGTGCAGGGCAATCAGCAGCGAGCCGGCCAACAGCGATGGCCACAACAGCGGCAGGGTGACGCGGAAAAACACGCCCCAGCGATTCTGTCCCAGCGTGCGGGCGGATTCTTCGAGAGAGGGATCGAGATTGCGCAGGGTCGCCGCGACTGGCAGGAAGATCAGCGGATACTTCGACAGGCTCATCACCAGAATCGCTCCGCCGAGGCCTTCGAACTGCGCACTCAGCGACACCCAGGTGAAGCTGCTGACAAACGCCGGCACCGCAAACGGCAGGCACAGGATCACGCCCCACAGGCGTCGACCCGGCAGATTGCTGCGTTCCAGTAGCCATGCCAGCGACAGGCCGATCACGGCGCAGGTGATCGTCACGCCGACCATCAGTGCCAAGGTGTTGCGCAACAGGCCAAACACGTACGGGCGCCACAGCAAATGCAGCGCCTCGGCCCAGCCGGCCTGCCAGGCTTTCACCCCGACGTAGGCCAGTGGCAACAGGCTCAGTACCACCAGTAGCAATACCGGCAGCACCAGCCAGATCGACGGCCGCTTGCGCCTTGGCACATAACCCCCGCGCGCGGCGGGGGCCGATAACGATGCTGCCATCAGTTCAGGCCAACTTCGCGTTCCAGTTCCAGCGCTTCTTCAGCGTTGCCCAGATCCGCCGGGGTGACGTTTGGCGCTTCCAGTTCGCTGAACGGCTTGAGACCGCGATCCGATTCCATGCCTTTGTGCAGCGGATATTCAGCGGTGGTCTGGGTGATCACGCGCTGACCTTCTTCGCTGGCCATGAAGGCGAGGAATTGCTGGGCTTCTTTTGGATGTTTGCTGGATTTCAGTACGGCAGCGCTGGACACGGTGATCAAGCCGCCAGCGTCGCCGCCGGTGAAGTAATGCAATTTGGAATCGAGCTTGCCCTTCTCGCGTTGCAGGGCGAACCAGTAGTAGTTGTTCACCAGTACGGTAGCGACTTCGCCGTTTTCCACAGCTTTGAGTGCGACCATGTTGTTGCTGTAGGTCTTGCCGAACGCGCGCAGGCCGGTCAGCCATTCTTCGGCGGCGTCACGACCGTGCAGCTTGATGATCGCTACGGCCTGCTCCTGGAAGGCGCCGCTGGTCGGAACGAAGCCGACCTTGCCCTGCCACTGCGGCTCGGAGAATTCCATCACCGATTTCGGCAGGTCTTTTTCATCGATCAGTTTCGGATTGAACGCGACCACGCGTACGCGGGCGGTAACGCCGATCCAGGTGCCATTGGCGGCGACGTATTTTTCCGGCAGAACTGCCAGCGTGGCGTCATCGGCCTTGGCCAGCAGACCCTGTTCGCCGAGGTTATTCAGCGGCGGCGACTCTTCGGTGTAGATCACATCGGCGGGGGAGCGGTCGCCTTCTTCGATGATCTGGCTGGCGAGCTGGTTGCTGCTGCCTTTGCGCACGTTGACGTGGATGCCGGTCTTGGCTTCGAAAGCCTTGGCAATCGCGTCGCCGACTTCCTTGTGCTGGCCGTTGTAGAGAGTCAGGGAAACCGCATCGGCAGCCTGGGTGAGGGGAGTGGCGAGTGCCAGGCCGAGGAGGGTGAAGGTCAGGCCTCGGCGCAGGGTATTTCGAAACGTCATTCGCAGGGTTCCTCACTGTCGCATTGCAAAAACTTGCAACAATGATAAACGATATTGTTTCTCAAGTGCGCCTTGTGGGGCGACTGGCGATCCTGTAGGGATGGCGAAATTCAGGAAGCCAGAAACGCAAAAACCCGCTTTCGCGGGTTTTTGTGAAATCCAAGGCGTGAACCTTGAATTTGAATTGGTGCCCAGAAGAAGACTCGAACTTCCACGACCGTAAGGTCACCAGCACCTGAAGCTGGCGTGTCTACCAATTTCACCATCTGGGCAATCATCGCAAGCGTTGCCGCTGTTGATGTGGCGCACTATACGGAGGCCTTTTTGATCTGTAAACCCCTGATTTGGTTTTAATAAATCAGTGTGAACAAAAGCTTTCCCGCAAATGCAAAAAACCCGCTTTCGCGGGTTTTGTGTGAGTCTTGAAACTGATCTAGTCTCAAACTCGAAATTGGTGCCCAGGAGAAGACTCGAACTTCCACGACCGTAAGGTCACCAGCACCTGAAGCTGGCGTGTCTACCAATTTCACCACCTGGGCATCATCGAAAGCGCTTGTGCGTCGTCGATGGCGCGCACTATACGGAGCGCCTTTTTAACTGTAAACCCCTGCTGCAGAAAAAACTGAATTTTTTTACCAGCGGCGTTCAAAACCCTATCAGAGCGTCGATACAGGGCCATGCAAAGCCTTATAGAAGCGGAAATTTCCCGTTTCACGGCGCCTATGCCAAACTAACCCGCATATAGACAAGGTGAAAACTCTCTAATGGCCGATTGGCAGTCCCTCGATCCCGAGGCCGCTCGTGAAGCGGAAAAATACGAAAACCCTATTCCCAGCCGCGAACTGATCCTGGCGCACCTCGCCGATCGGGGTTCGCCTGCTGCCCGCGAGCAACTGGTCGAAGAGTTTGGTCTGACCACCGAAGACCAGATCGAGGCCCTGCGCCGCCGCTTGCGCGCCATGGAGCGCGACGCTCAACTGATCTACACCCGCCGTGGCACTTACGCGCCGGTGGACAAGCTCGACCTGATCCTCGGCCGCATCAGCGGTCACCGTGACGGTTTCGGCTTCCTGGTGCCGGACGACGGCAGCGACGACCTGTTCATGAGCCCGGCGCAAATGCGTCTGGTGTTCGACGGTGACCGCGCGCTGGCCAGGGTTTCCGGGCTCGACCGTCGTGGTCGCCGTGAAGGCGTGATCGTCGAAGTAGTTTCCCGCGCTCACGAAACCATCGTCGGCCGCTACTTCGAAGAAGGCGGCATCGGTTTCGTCGTTGCCGACAATCCGAAGATCCAGCAGGAAGTGCTGGTGACGCCGGGCCGCAACGCCAATGCGCAGATCGGTCAATTCGTCGAGGTGAAAATCACCCACTGGCCAACGCCGCGTTTCCAGCCGCAAGGCGATGTGGTCGAAGTGGTCGGCAACTACATGGCGCCGGGCATGGAAATCGATGTTGCCCTGCGCACCTACGATATCCCGCACGTCTGGCCTGAAGCGGTTGTGAAAGAAGCCGCCAAGCTCAAGCCGGAAGTTGAAGAAAAAGACAAAGAGAAGCGCATCGACCTGCGTCATCTGCCGTTCGTCACCATCGACGGCGAAGATGCCCGCGACTTCGACGATGCGGTCTACTGCGAAGCCAAACCGGGCAAGCTGCGTCTGTTCTCCGGTGGCTGGAAGTTGTACGTGGCGATTGCCGACGTTTCCAGTTACGTGAAGATCGGCTCGGCGCTGGACAACGAAGCTCAGGTTCGCGGCAACTCGGTGTACTTCCCCGAGCGCGTGATTCCGATGCTGCCGGAGCAACTGTCCAACGGCCTGTGCTCGCTGAACCCGCAAGTCGATCGTCTGGCCATGGTTTGCGAGATGACCATCTCCAAGTCCGGCGAAATGACCGACTACTGCTTCTATGAGGCGGTGATCCATTCCCACGCCCGTCTGACCTACAACAAGGTCAGCGCGATGCTGGAAACGCCGAAGGCTACCGAAGCGCGCAAATTGCGTGGCGAGTACACCGACGTCGTCCCGCACCTCAAGCAGCTCTACGCGTTGTACAAGGTATTGCTGGCCGCCCGTCATGTGCGTGGCGCGATCGATTTCGAAACCCAGGAAACCCGGATCATCTTCGGCTCCGAGCGCAAGATCGCGGAAATCCGTCCGACCGTGCGCAACGATGCGCACAAGCTGATCGAGGAGTGCATGCTGGCCGCCAACGTGGCCACTGCCGAATTCCTCAAGAAGCACGAAATCCCTGCGCTGTATCGCGTTCACGCCGGTCCGCCGCCAGAGCGTCTGGAAAAGCTGCGCGCATTCCTTGGTGAGCTCGGCCTGTCCCTGCACAAGGGCAAGGACGGTCCGTCGCCGAAGGATTATCAGGCTTTGCTCGCGAGCATCAAGGATCGTCCGGATTTCCACCTGATCCAGACTGTGATGCTGCGTTCGTTGAGTCAGGCGGTGTACAGCGCTGAAAACGACGGCCACTTCGGCCTGAATTACGAAGCCTATACCCACTTCACCTCGCCGATCCGTCGTTACCCGGACCTGCTCACGCACCGCGCGATCCGCAGCGTGATCCATTCGAAACAGGACACCCCGCACGTTCGTCGTGCCGGTGCGATGACCATTCCGAAGGCGCGCATCTATCCGTACGACGAGGCGGCGCTGGAGCAGCTTGGCGAGCAGTGCTCGATGAGCGAGCGTCGTGCCGACGAAGCGACCCGTGACGTGGTGAACTGGCTCAAGTGCGAGTTCATGAAGGATCGCGTCGGCGAATCGTTCCCGGGCGTAATCACCGCTGTGACCGGTTTTGGTCTGTTCGTCGAACTGACCGATATCTACGTCGAAGGCCTGGTGCATGTCACCGCGCTGCCGGGCGATTACTACCACTTCGATCCTGTGCATCACCGCTTGGCGGGCGAGCGCACCGGTCGCAGTTTCCGTCTTGGCGACACCGTTGAAGTACGCGTCATGCGCGTCGACCTCGATGAGCGCAAGATCGACTTCGAGATGGCCGAGAAAACCATCAGCGCGCCGATCGGTCGCAAGAAACGTGGCGCCGAAACCGCTGCGCCTGCTGTCAAGGCTGCGGAAGAAAAGGCTCCAGCGAAAACCGCCAGCCGTCGTCCGGCCAAGGAAAAGGTTGCCGAAGCCTATCGCCCGAGCGACGCCGTGGCGAAAAACGCCGAGCTGCGCAAAAGCCGTGAATTGAAGAAGGCCTTGCTGGCCGATGCGAAAAACGGTGGTAAAGCGGCGTCCGGGGGAAAGACCGGACGGTCGGCGCCTGACAGGGCGACCGACGGCAAGCCAGCCAAGCCGAGCAAACACCGTAAGGGCCCGCCAAAAGCGGGTTCCGCTCCAGCCAAAAGTGGCGGGGCGCGTAAACCGAAGGCGAAGTCATGAGTCAGTTGGAAAAAATCTACGGCGTTCACGCGGTAGAAGCGTTGCTGCGTCACCACCCCAAGCGCGTCAAGCAGATCTGGCTGGCGGAAAGCCGCAACGATCCGCGCGTGCAGACGCTGGTCGAGCTGGCCAACGAAAACCGTGTTCAGGTCGGCCAGGCCGAGCGTCGCGAAATGGACGCCTGGGTTGAAGGCGTGCATCAGGGCGTTGTCGCTGAAGTCAGCCCGAGTCAGGTCTGGGGCGAGGCGATGCTCGACGAGTTGCTCGATCGCACCGAAGGCGCGCCGCTGTTGCTGGTGCTCGACGGCGTGACCGATCCGCACAACCTCGGCGCCTGCCTGCGTTCGGCCGATGCGGCCGGTGCGCTGGCGGTGATCGTGCCGAAAGACAAGTCGGCCACGCTGACCCCGGTGGTGCGTAAAGTCGCCTGCGGCGCGGCGGAAGTGATCCCGCTGGTGGCCGTGACCAACCTGGCGCGCACGTTGGAAAAACTTCAGCAGCGCGGTTTGTGGGTAGTCGGCACCGCTGGTGAAGCCGAGGTCAGCATTTATGACCAGGACCTGACCGGCCCGACCATTCTGATCATGGGCGCCGAAGGCAAAGGCATGCGTCGCCTGACCCGCGAGCATTGCGACTATCTGGTGAACCTGCCGATGGCCGGCAGCGTCAGCAGCCTCAACGTCTCGGTCGCCACCGGCGTGTGCCTGTTCGAAGCCCAGCGCCAGCGCGGTGCGAAGGCCAAGGCTGCCGCGAAGAAATAAGCTTCACGCAATCAACTGTGGGAGCGAGCCTGCTCGCGAAGAGGGAGTGTCAGTCGACGTCATTGTTGCCTGGCAGGCCGCATTCGCGAGCAGGCTCGCTCCCACATTCGTTTACGGTGTCTGGAAGATCGGTGGTTGTTCAAATATTCACCAATTGCCTTGCGCGCCCGCAGTCCCTTCTCTACAATTGCGCCCCTTGCTGTGACGGCAGGCACGCATGTGCCCCGCGCCAGCAAGTCCATAAGTGTCATTCACTCCTTGTCTGACCGTTTTTGAGCGGCAGGCTACAACCCGTAAGGAGCATTCATGCGTCATTACGAAATCATCTTTCTGGTCCACCCGGATCAGAGCGAGCAAGTCGGCGGCATGGTTGAGCGTTACACCAAGCTGATCGAAGAAGACGGCGGCAAAATCCACCGTCTGGAAGACTGGGGCCGTCGTCAACTGGCCTACGCAATCAACAATGTTCACAAGGCTCACTACGTGATGCTGAACGTTGAGTGCACTGGCAAGGCCCTGGCCGAGCTGGAAGACAACTTCCGCTACAACGATGCAGTGATCCGTAACCTGGTCATCCGTCGCGACGAAGCCGTTACCGGCCAGTCCGAGATGCTCAAGGCTGAAGAAAACCGCAGTGAGCGCCGTGAGCGTCGCGACCGTCCTGAGCACGAAGGCGCCGAAGGCACCGACAGTGATGACAGCGACAACAGCGATAACGCTGACGAGTAATCCACGGACCTTATTAAGGAGCCTATCAAATGGCACGTTTCTTCCGTCGTCGTAAATTCTGCCGCTTCACCGCTGAAGACGTGAAAGAGATCGACTACAAAGATCTCAACACTCTGAAAGCCTACGTATCCGAGACCGGCAAAATCGTTCCAAGCCGCATCACCGGTACCAAAGCTCGTTATCAGCGTCAGCTGGCCACCGCTATCAAGCGCGCCCGCTTCCTGGCCCTGCTGGCCTACACCGACAGCCACGGCCGCTGAGACCGGGCAGTCGACAAGTAGCAAAGGATTGAATGCATGCGCGCCTTAGCTGAGTTCATCATGCGAGGCCGAATGCAGGCCACTCTCGTGGTGGCCGGATGTGCAACATTGCCGTTGTTGTATTGGTTGGGTGCTGCCGCCGGGAGCCTTGTGCTGCTGCGGCGCGGATTGACGGACGCCCTTGGCGTTCTGTCACTGGGACTGCTGCCGGCCTTGATCTGGTGGCTGTATGCCGACGACCCACGGGCACTTCTGGTGCTGCTGGGGTCTTCGGGGCTTGCGTTGGTTTTGCGCGCAAGCGAATCCTGGGTCCGCACGCTGCTGGTCAGCGTAGTGATCGGAGTGGTGTTTTCAGTGGTGCTCGGGGTCGCGTTTGCGGCCCAGATCGAGATGCTCGCGCAGGCCCTCATAAAGGTCATGCCGGCGCTTCTTGGTGAGACCTACAAGCAATTGTCGGTCGATGAGCAAGCGCGTTTCGCGTCCCTGATTGCACCGGTCCTGACCGGACTGATTGCGGCCTTGTTGCAGATCGTCAGCGTGCTGAGCCTGATTGTCGGGCGGCATTGGCAGGCGTTGTTGTACAACCCGGGTGGTTTCGGTCGCGAGTTTCGCGCCATCCGCATCCCGCTGGGGCCGGCGATGTTACTGCTGGCGTTGATGCTTCTGGGCCCGAATCTCGGTGCACAGATGGCCATGTTGACGCCGTTGTGCAGTGTACCGCTGGTGTTCGCCGGGCTAGCCCTGATTCACGGGCTGGTCGGGCAGAAGCGACTGGCCGGTTTCTGGCTGGTGGGGTTGTACGTCACGCTGCTGTTGTTCATGCAGCTGATCTATCCGTTGCTCGTGGTTCTGGCCATTGTCGACAGCCTGATTGATTTTCGCGGTCGTCACGTGTCGAAAGACACCGACAGCGCGAACGGTGAAGGTTAAAAGTTAGAGGATTTTCACATGCAACTGATCCTTCTGGAAAAAATCGCCAACCTGGGCAACCTGGGCGACAAAGTAAACGTTAAGGCCGGTTACGGCCGTAACTACCTGCTGCCTTTCGGCAAGGCTACCGCTGCGACCGCTGCCAACCTGGCTGCGTTCGAAGAGCGTCGCGCCGAGCTGGAAAAAGCCGCCGCAGACCGTAAGGCATCGGCTGAAAGCCGTGCTGCCCAACTGGCCGAGCTGGAAGTGACCATCACTGCCACCGCTGGCGACGAAGGCAAGCTGTTCGGTTCGATCGGTACTCACGACATCGCTGACGCACTGACCGCTTCCGGCGTTGAAGTGCAGAAGAGCGAAGTTCGTCTGCCGAACGGCACCATCCGCAACGTGGGTGAATTCGACGTGGCCGTGCACCTGCACGCCGAAGTTGAAGCCACCGTACGCGTTGTCGTGGTAGCAGCTTAAGCAACATCGATCGGCTGGCGGCTTGTCCGTCAGACGGTTAACATCGGGCACGATCCTGTTTACAGGTCGTGCCCTTTGTCTTTCTGAATTCCCTGCTTTTCACTAATACTCAAGTGGCCATGAACGATATCTCCGCTCCCGAGCAATACGATCTGCAAACCGCTGCCCTGAAGGTGCCGCCGCATTCCATCGAGGCCGAACAGGCCGTACTCGGTGGTCTGATGCTGGACAACAACGCCTGGGAACGCGTGCTCGATCAAGTCTCCGATGGCGATTTCTATCGACATGACCACCGTCTGATCTTCCGAGCGATCGCCAAACTGGCTGATCAGAACTCGCCGATCGATGTCGTGACCCTTGCCGAACAGCTGGACAAGGAAGGTCAGACGTCGCAAGTCGGTGGCCTCGGCTATCTTGGCGAACTGGCGAAAAACACCCCGTCCGTCGCCAACATCAAGGCCTATGCGCAGATCGTCCGTCAGCGTGCGACGTTGCGCCAACTGATCGGCATCAGTACCGAGATCGCCGACAGCGCCTTCAACCCCGAAGGCCGCACCGCCGAAGAGATCCTCGATGAAGCCGAACGGCAGATCTTCCAGATCGCCGAAGCGCGGCCGAAGACCGGCGGCCCGGTCGGCGTCAATGAGCTGCTGACCAAGGCTATCGACCGGATCGATACCCTGTTCAACACCGCCGACGCCATCACCGGCCTGTCTACGGGTTACACCGACCTCGATGAAAAGACCAGCGGCTTGCAGCCGTCCGACCTGATTATCGTCGCCGGCCGTCCGTCGATGGGTAAAACCACCTTCGCGATGAACCTGGTGGAAAACGCCGTGTTGCGCAGCGAGAAGGCTGTCCTGGTTTACTCCCTCGAGATGCCAGGCGAATCGCTGATCATGCGTATGCTGTCTTCGCTCGGCCGAATCGACCAGACCAAGGTGCGTTCCGGCCAGCTCGAAGATGACGACTGGCCGCGCCTGACGTCAGCGGTCAACCTGCTCAATGATCGCAAACTGTTCATCGATGACACCGCCGGTATCAGCCCTTCGGAAATGCGCGCGCGGACCCGGCGTCTGGTGCGTGAGCACGGCGATGTCGGTCTGATCATGATCGACTACCTGCAACTGATGCAGATCCCCGGTTCCAGCGGTGACAACCGCACCAACGAGATTTCCGAGATCTCGCGATCGCTGAAAGCGCTGGCCAAGGAATTCAACTGCCCGGTAGTCGCCCTGTCGCAGCTCAATCGTTCCCTCGAACAGCGCCCGAACAAACGCCCGGTCAACTCCGACTTGCGCGAATCCGGAGCGATCGAGCAGGACGCCGACGTGATCATGTTCGTTTATCGCGACGAGGTGTATCACCCGGAAACCGAGCACAAGGGCATTGCCGAAATCATCATCGGCAAACAGCGTAACGGCCCGATCGGGTTTATTCGGCTGGCGTTCATCGGCAAGTACACGCGCTTCGAAAACCTCGCGCCGGGCAGTTACAACTTCGACGACGACGAGTAACAGCAGACCGGATCATCCGGCCTGCTGTCGTGGTCGGTTTCAATCGGCCGAAGCTGCCGTCTCGCTGCTTGCAGTTGTTTCGACTCCGTCACCGGGGCGAATTTCCTCGCGGGTCAGTGCCTGGATCAGCGTCGCTTCGCTGATGGCCAGCTGTGCTGTGACGTCATTGGTTTGCGCCTGATATTCGGTTTCGGTCAGGGCATTTGTCGCAGACTGCGCGTCCAGTGCGGCCTGTTTCTGTTGATAGGGCTGACGTGCGGCGTCGAACCGGGACGAGTATTTGTGCGTGATGAAGTCCTGCCAGAAATCCATCGATACCAGAGCCTGAAATTCATCGGGGGAGTCGTTCAAGGCGATGACCTTTCGGTAGGCCACTTCCAGCATCGGCGATGTGACGCCGGCCATGCCGATAAAGGACAGCGTCTGCGGCTGAAACGGTAACTGCAGCCGATCCTTGAGCCCAAAGCGGTAGGCCATCGTCATCTCGTGCGGGTCGCGCAAGCGCAGCTGATGGATATTGCGCTCCCTCGCTGAAGTTTGCGGATCGTCGACGATTGCCCTGCTCGCAGCGATTTCGGCTGCGGCCAGATCATCGACCTGTCTGAGTCTGAACAGGCTTCTGGAAAGGTCCACCAATCGAGCACCATCGCCGTCTTGCCTCGCCTGCATTCGCGCCTTGTGCGTCATGGTCAGTACTTGCATGTCTGTAAACGTGGCAGCGGCAAGGTCAGTGCAGCCAGCCTCGCAGGCGCGATCAAAAACGTCTCTGCGCAGCGCACGTGTCTGCACGCTGTTCTCGCTGATCGCATCGACCACGTCCCAGATCTGTCGGCGGAAATCGGCATGGTGGGCGAGCTTGGAAATGATGTTGAAAAAGCCATCTGAGCCCACCTGTGCTTTGAGCCTGTTCAATTGCTCGGCGCGAATCATCGCCTCGTCTGCCGTCATGCCGACGGTCAACTGCGGATAGACCGAAACAGAGTTCGTTGCCACTGCTTGCGGGTGGGCTGCCGAAACAGAAGTCGTCAGCAGGTTCAATGGATTGTAGAGCGATGCTGCGGAGCGGTTCAGCCATTCACCGTAGCCGGCCAGGCGTTCTCGTGTGTATGCGCTCAGGGGATTACCGCTTATCTGAGTGCCACTGTTGACCTGAATCGAGTGCGTCAGGCGATCCGCTGCAGGTGCGACGACAAAGTCGGGCAGACTCGTGATCCGGTTGTCGTTCAGATGGACCTTGCCCAGCAGGGGCTGATCGAACAGTCCGGTTGGCCAGCTTTCGATGCCCGTATTGGACATGTCGACCTCGCGCATGTCAGTGATCGCACTGAAATCCGGGCTCACGCTCAAGTGCGGGTTGTCGTGAATCCACAAGGCCCTCAGAGTGGTTCTCCCGGCCAGTATCTGCGCGGTCTCGGCGGTGAGTTCCAGTTGATTGCCCTGCAGGAACAACCGCGTCATCCCGTGCATCTCGCCGATGGCCGGAGGGAGATCCCTGAGTCGATTGTTCGCCATGTTCAGCCAGCGCAAATGCCGGAAGCGGGTCAGGAAACCTTCCGGGGATTCGGTGAGATTCATGTTGTTGAGTTTGAGTGAGCCGACATGGCTGAAGTCGCTGCTCAGATCCGGCAGGGTTGGCAGTGTCAAACCGCTCAAATCCAGTTCAAGACCTATCGGCGTGCCGTCGAAGGCGTGTTGCTCGGGCGTTTCACGTCGCCAGCAACTGATGATCCGGTCACGTGCCTCGATGCGCTCATTGCGGGTTTGAGTGTTGGCGTGCAATTGATTGACGCGGATATAGCGCAGACGATTGCTGCCTCCGGAAAAAACCCAGTCATCCAACTGGTTTTTCAGCACGGCGAAATCCTGCTCGAGCGCCAACAGCCTGGTCGCGACAGTGCCCTTGTCATGGCTCCAGATAAAATCCCGGCAGGCCTTGATGCTTTTGCCCGGAAACAGTCTTCGGTAGCGTTGCGCTCGCGAGTTCTCAGTATCGAATACGGCGGGGTGGGCTGGAGTCATCAACTCGGGATGCAGTTCATTGAGTCTTCGCCAGTAGCCATCGAACTTTCTCCAGTAAGGCGAAGGGAAGTCGTTGCCCTCAATCAGCGTGCGGTTGTTGATCCGCGCGACCACGGCCAATTGATCGGCAGGCGGGTTGATATGCGCGTCGGGGACGATGCGCAGTTTATTGTTGCTGAGGTCGACGCCGGTCAAGGTGGTCTTGTCAGCCAGCCCGAGGGGCCACTCGCTGATTCCGGTGTTCCTCAGCTCCAGTGTCTGCAGTCCGGACATCGCGCTGAAATCGGGCGGTATCTGCAGTGGGTTGTCAGAGAGCTTGACGGTAACCAGCTGATGCAATGCACTCAATGCACCAGCGCTGTGCTCATCGAGTTTTATCTGGTTTTCAGTCAGATTGAGGTGGGCGAGCCGGCTCATCCCGCTGATGGCTGCGGGCAATTTTTTCAGGCCGGAGCGGGTGATCGTCAGAATGTCCAGATCAGGCAACCGCGACAGGAACGTGTCGGCAGTGTCGGACCAGACGACGTTATTGAGGATGAGCATTTTCAACCGACTGAAGTCGGCCGTCAGTGACGGTAGCGGTCCGTTCACTGCTGGCAGCATGAGCGACGTCGATTCCTGGAGCCAGCAGTCCTTGATAGTCCGGGCAATGTATTCTGCCCGAAGCTTTTCCTGGCCGGCGGCGCTGGATGCTGCCGACGTGCTGTCGGCGACGTAAGCCTGCAGCTGTGCGTCGAGCACCTTGAACTCCTCGAAACGCCGGCTGATCGTGGCTTCTGCATCATCCCCCAGACCGATCAGGTATTCCCGGGCAGTTTGCGGGGTTCTCTCTGGATGCATCCGCAGCAGCATGGCGACTTCTGGAATGTCGCCATCAATCCGGAATGCAGCCGTGCGTGCGCTGGTAATCAGTGCCGGGTATTGCGCCGTAACCCGCTGCCAATAGACTTCCAGCCGCCGCCAATAACCGCTGGCGAAGGGATTGCCTTCGATCAGGGTGACGCGGTTGATGTTGGCGATGGCGAGCAACTGATCACTCGCCGGATTGATGATCGCCTGCGGAATTTCGCGCAATCGGTTGTTGCGCAGATCGATTGACTCTATCGCTAGCTGATCTCGCAGCCCGGTTGGCCATTCATCCAGCCCGGTGTTGCGCAGACTCACGGTCTTGAGCTGGAGCATGCCGCTGAAGTCCAGGGTCTTGCCCAGCGGGTTGTCCGACAGATCAAGGCTTTCCAGTTGGCTGAGCGAAGCCAGCTCGCCGGCGGTTTGCTCGCTCAGTTCAATGCGGTTCGCTCGCAGGTCCAGTTCCTTCAGGCCGGGCATCTGCGTGAGGTTCGCCGGCGGTGTATCGAGCGCCGAAGCGTTGATTTTCAAGCGCTCAAGGGCTGTGAACCGCTTGAGAAAAGTTTCGGAGCCCGCCGACCATGCCACCGCCTGCAAGTGCAGCGTGCGTACATGGCTGAAATCTGCCGAGAGCGCAGCGATGCCAGCGCCGCCAAGATCCAGCTGCAGCGTTGTTCCCGTCTGCCGTTTCCAGCAACGCTTGATCTCTTGCGCGGCGCGCTCCACCGAGGGATGGGTCGCCCCGCCGGCCAGCGCACTGGTCTTCAGCCACGTCGCGAGTTCCAGCTTCAAGGTCTTGTATTCAGTCTCGACGCGGGTCAAGAAGCCTTGTACATCGTCGCTGTGGGGGCTCAGCAGCGTGCGGATCTGCTCGCTGTCCAGAGAGGGATAAAGTTTTCGCAGTCGCGATTGTGGCGTGCGCAGTCGGTTGAACGCGGTGTTGAGCCGTTCCCGCAGCCCCGGTGAAGCCGGTTGGTCGGGACTGCCACGCTGCATTCCGCCGGCTCCGCCGACTAAGATGCCTTGCCAGCCCTGACGGGCATCGAACACCACAGGCTCGGATCTGCCAGGGCGCGTAGCGCTGTAGATGTTGTCGATGTCGGCGGCGACAGGATCTTGCGGGCGAACGATGCGCATCACTTCGGCCAGAGGCGTCGACGCATCGGGATCGTGCAAGACCTGATAGCCGTGATTATCGATCACTGCATAGAGCTTGCCGTCATGGCGGTGCAGCCCGTCGCTGTCGGGTGAGCTGGTGCTGAAGTCGAGCGGCGTGCGAAACGCCTGCAGACGCGCCCCCGATAAAGCGAAGGTGCTTGGTTGCGAAAATTCCAGCGCATGCCATCGACCACTCTCGGGGTCGTGCAGCATCAGCGGTCCGGAGGGAATCGATTCACTGGCCAGCCTGGCGCGCCAGAGGCCGCTCTGCGCATCCTTGCCCACCTGCACGAAGCCACCATCGGTCATTTCCACGTAATGGCGGCCCTTGAATGTTCTCAGGCCTTCAGCGTCGGCATCGGGCAAGCCGATCGTTGCACTGAGCCGGTAATGCTCAGGCGGGTGGCCCACATGAGCGAAGGCGTCATGCATTGAAGCAATCGCCTGCACTGTGACGTTGGGAGCAGGAACGATTGCATCAGGATCGATACCGTCTGTGGGCCTGTTCGCGCGGATTGACGGGCCGCTCAACGTGGTCGGATCCAGGCCGGGGCGCGGGGTCAGGTTGAGGCGTGGCGGGGGCGTATCCATGGATGTGTCCGGTCGAATATGTGAATGACCGGGAAGCGTCACTTTCGACGGCGGTTTGCTTGGCATGTCTTACATTCCTTGTAGTCGTTGCACGGTAGCTTCTTCAGCGGAAGCTGCCGGCCTGTTCGGCGTCATTGAGGCTGTGTCATCGGGTGAGCGGAGGCGGCGGCGAGGTCGAAGATTTTCTGCGCTGTGCGTCCATCGAGATATTCGCGCCAGACAGGTTGATGCGGCCGCTGCGCCAGTTCTTCCCTGCGCTGCGATTGAATACCCCTGCTGCTTTGTTCAAGGGTTTTCAGATGCGCGCCGCGCACGTTGAAATTCAAGTCCGGGGAATCCTGTCTCGCATAATGAAAATGTGCGTGCCAGAGGGGATCGTGGGTATGTGCATCGGTGACTAGATAGATGTCGAGATATTGCCGGTCCGAACCCTTGCCACGTTTCAATCGGCTCTCGATTTTCCGGGCGTTCACGTGGCCCTTGTCGATCAGGTACAGCAGTCGGTCGACGTTCAGAACATGCTTGTCCTTATAGATTCGCAGGCGGATGGTTTCGCCCTCATTGCGCAGACGTTCACTGGCGTCCTGCAGGCGCCGAATCAGCGCGGCGGTCTCATCATGGGCCGGTTCCGCCCGCTGCAACTGCAACACGGTGTCATCCATTGCCCCGGCGCTGCTTTCGAGCATCTCGACAATGTTGTCCGGATGGTTTCTTTGCCGTTCTTCGTGGAGGGCAGCGCGGACATGCGCGTCGACACGGTCAAGGTGCCGAGTGGCTTCGGCAACCAATGACGGCAAGCTCCTCTGCGGCGTTGTCCGCGGCGAACGCCATTCACCGCGTCCTCGGTCATAGGTCTGTGACGGCTGCCTGGGATTGTGGAGGTCGCGAACCTCAATCACCTCTTCGTTTTGCGCGGTGCGTCGAGACTCGCCGACATTGAGCTTGTAGACGCCGTTTTTCTTTGCCCGAAAGATGAGCTTGGGCGGCGGTTGGAGACCGCTTCTGTCCTGGGCCGGAATGAACTCGAAATCAATGTTCTGCTGGTCGAACGTCAGCACCGGACGGTCAGCCTGATGGAGAAACTGGTTCAAGCGGCCTACCAGCGTCTGCTCGAATATTTCGATTTCCGCAGTGATCTCCCTGCGTGAAGTGGCGTGCTGCTCCCCCGGTGCCAGATCAAGGCGTTCGAACCAGTGGCGGATGGCTGTGCATTCCTGGAACAGGTTATTCAATACGGCAGGGTGGGAAACCTCGGGAACTGCGCCAAGCGCTCCGTAAACAAAGGTCACCTGACCAAAGCGGGTGGCCAGTTCCGATGCCAGAGGGGCGTTGCCGGCCGATTGTGGGGTATCCAGCATCAGACTTTTGGTCAGGACCCAGGAGGCAACAACGTTATGGGTGTCCATTGGTGAAAGAACATCCGCGCTGAACTCGTCTGGAGAGACCCGCCATTTGTTCACAAGATTGTCGGCGATTTGCTGGCGCTCTTTCAGATGACTCAGCATCCTGCCCAGAACGTTGACTGTTCGCGGAAGCCGCTCCGGGTCGAGGTCGATCATCGGACCCTCCAGGGCGTGGCGCGTCAAGCCGCATTCGATCAGTTGCTGATAGGCGAGCATCTGTTTTTTTTGCAGCCTGATTATGTTGTTCAGGTAAGCGTCCTGCTTCATGAAGCGCTTGATCGAGGATTTTTGCTCCTCGTAGTATTTCAGCGCCTTTCCAAGGTGTTTCAGTTCTTTGTGGCAGTGAACCTCGCGATCAAGCAGCGCCATTGTTTCGCGTCGAACGGTTTGCGCATGCTCTCCCTGCGCGTTACTCGCCTCCAGCCAGGCGTTTATCAGCTGTTCACGTTTATCCTGATCCTGCTTGATCCGCTTGTTGATACCCTCGAGTGCGACTGTCACCTCCAGATGCAGCCATAAGTCTGAGGGTCGCGCCGCTGCGCCTCTCGGCATTCCGGCTACACCTGTCAAGGCGGTCCCGCGCCAGCCGGATTGAGCATTGAAAGTAATCGCTTCCGACCTGCCGAAACGTGATGCGACGTAAACGTTTGTCGCATCGGCGGCGATCGGATCTTCAGGACGAACGATGCGCATCACCGCTCTGTGCGGTGTCGAGGCGTCGAGATCATGCAGAACCTGATAGGCGTAGCTCTCGATCTGCACATAGAGTTTGCCGTTGAAGCGCAACAGGCCATCGCCGTCCGGCTCGACCGTGCTGAAATCCAGATCGGTGCGAAACGCCTCCAGCCGGGTAGTGGACAAGGGGTAGGTGGAGGGCGCCGAGGTGTCGATGGGCTGCCAGAGACGGCTGTCGGTATCGAAGCGCAATAGCGGTCCCGACGCGTGCAATTCGCTGGGCAATTTTGCCCGGTAGAAACCGCTGGCCGAGTCCAGACTCACCTGTACGGTGCCACCCTCCGGTACCTGGACATACTGGCGTCCATTGAGCGTCGACATGCCTTCGGCATCGGCCGCCGGCAGCACAACCAGCGAAGTGATCCAGTAATCCTTCAAAGGGCGGTCGTGCACAAAGGCAACAGATTGCGCTACCGCTGCCGTTCTGACCGCCGCCCGCGCAGGCATGGGGATAATGTGGTTGAGCACGTGATCGATCGCTGTTGCGATCGTTGTCGTCGGGCGCGTGGGAATCCTGAGCCCCGACGTGCCATCGAAGGACAGGGGGAAACCAGGCCGGGTTAGCGAATAATCGGGTCGCGGATTATGGATCGAGACGGTAGTGATGCCTCTGATTGGCGGTTTGGGTGACATTGCCTGTCTTCCTTTACATTGAATGCCCCGTTACTCCCGGGGGAGTGCTGCGGGCGGGCGGCTTCCTTGCCGTTTTGGTGCGTCGTACGCTCAGCGAAAACTCGTGATGTGTCGCGGGCTGGCTGCGCGAGACCAGCTCGCAGAGAAACCGACCACCGTCGTCGGAATTGGTCAAAATTTGTGCTATATTCCGCGCCCGCGATTTTTCACTTCAACACCGGTCGTCGACATGCAAGCAGCCAAGCCGTTATTTGACTATCCAAAATATTGGGCCGAATGTTTCGGGCCAGCGCCATTCCTGCCGATGAGCAGGGAGGAGATGGATCAGCTCGGCTGGGATTCGTGCGACATCATCATTGTTACCGGTGATGCCTACGTCGATCATCCGTCGTTCGGCATGGCGATCATCGGCCGGCTGCTGGAGTCGCAAGGTTTCCGCGTCGGGATCATCGCGCAGCCGAACTGGCAGTCCAAAGACGACTTCATGAAGCTCGGCGAGCCGAACCTGTTCTTCGGCGTCGCGGCGGGCAACATGGACTCGATGATCAATCGTTACACCGCGGACAAGAAAATCCGTTCCGATGACGCGTACACGCCCGGCGGCATGGCCGGCAAGCGTCCGGATCGCGCCAGTCTGGTCTACAGCCAGCGCTGCAAGGAAGCCTACAAGCATGTGCCGATCGTGCTCGGCGGCATTGAAGCCTCGCTGCGCCGCATCGCCCACTACGACTATTGGCAGGATCGCGTGCGCAACTCGATCCTGATCGACGCCAGCGCCGACATTCTGCTGTACGGCAACGCCGAGCGGGCCATTGTCGAAGTTGCCCAGCGCCTGTCGTGGGGCCACAAGATCGAAGACATCACCGATGTGCGCGGCACCGCGTTCATCCGTCGCGACACGCCACAGGGCTGGTACGAAGTCGACTCCACGCGCATCGACCGTCCGGGCAAGGTCGACAAGATCATCAACCCGTACGTGAATACCCAGGACACCCAGGCCTGCGCCATCGAGCAGGAAAAAGGCCCGGTCGAAGATCCGCAGGAAGCCAAGGTCGTGCAGATCCTGGCCAGCCCGCGCATGACCCGTGACAAGACCGTGATTCGTCTGCCGTCGATGGAGAAGGTGCGCAACGACCCGGTTCTTTACGCCCACGCCAACCGCGTGTTGCACCTGGAAACCAACCCGGGCAACGCCCGTGCGCTGGTGCAGAAGCATGGCGAGCTCGATGTCTGGTTCAACCCGCCGCCGATTCCGATGACCACCGAAGAAATGGACTACGTGTTCGGCATGCCTTACGCCCGTGTGCCGCACCCGGCGTACGGCAAGGAGAAGATCCCGGCCTACGACATGATCCGTTTCTCGGTGAACATCATGCGTGGCTGCTTTGGTGGCTGCACCTTCTGCTCGATCACCGAGCACGAAGGCCGCATCATCCAGAACCGTTCCGAAGAGTCGATCATTCGCGAAATCGAAGAGATCCGCGACAAGGTGCCGGGTTTCACCGGCGTGATTTCCGACCTCGGCGGCCCGACTGCGAACATGTACCGCATCGCCTGCAAGAGCCCGGAAATCGAATCCGCCTGCCGCAAGCCGTCGTGCGTGTTCCCCGGTATCTGCCCGAACCTGAACACCGACCACTCGTCGCTGATCCAGCTGTATCGCAGCGCCCGCGCCCTGCCGGGTGTGAAGAAGATCCTGATCGCCTCCGGTTTGCGTTACGACCTCGCCGTCGAGTCGCCGGAATACGTCAAGGAGCTGGTGACTCACCATGTCGGCGGTTATCTGAAGATCGCCCCGGAGCACACCGAGGAAGGTCCGCTCAACCAGATGATGAAGCCGGGCATCGGCAGCTATGACAAGTTCAAGCGCATGTTCGAGAAGTACACCAAGGAAGCGGGCAAGGAGCAGTACCTGATCCCGTACTTCATCGCCGCCCACCCGGGCACCACCGACGAAGACATGATGAACCTTGCTCTGTGGCTCAAGGGCAATGGCTTCCGCGCCGATCAGGTGCAGGCGTTCTACCCGTCGCCGATGGCCACCGCCACGGCGATGTACCACTCGGGCAAGAACCCGCTGCGCAAGGTGACGTACAAGAGCGACGGCGTGACCATCGTCAAGAGCGAAGATCAGCGTCGTCTGCACAAGGCGTTCTTGCGTTATCACGACCCGAAAGGCTGGCCGATGCTGCGTGAAGCGCTGATCCGCATGGGCCGCGCCGATCTGATCGGCCCGGGCAAGGATCAACTGATCCCGGCGCATCAGCCGGCCACCGACAGCTACCAGAGCGCCCGTCGCAAGAACTCGACGCCGGCCGGCAGCCACAAGGTCGCCAAAGAGAAGACCACCAAGATTCTCACTCAGCACACCGGTCTGCCGCCGCGTGCCAGTGATGGCGGTAATCCGTGGGACAAGCGTGAACAGGCCAAGGCTGCGGCATTCGCCCGCAACCAGCAGGCGGCCAAGGAGCGCAAGGATGCGGCCAAAGGCAAAGGGCCGAAGCCGACACGCAAGCCGGTCGTGCCGCGCTAAACACTGCTTGAGCTGAACAGAACGCCAACCTTCGGGTTGGCGTTTTGCTGATCGTTCCCACGCTCCGCGTGGGAATGCCTCTCGGGACGCTCCGCGTTCCAGCCGTTACTCGCAGTATTGTCGAACATGGTTGTGACGCGGAGCGTCACGGGCTGCATTCCCACGCAGAGCGTGGGAATGATCAAGTTGTTGCCACTGGCCTCTTCGCGAGCAGGCTCGCTCCCACGGGGGAACGCATTCCAAATGTGGGAGCGAGCCTGCTCGCGAAAGCGTCCGATCAAACACCGCAAGAATCAGCGTCCGCAACATTTGCGTGCAACTGAGTCCAAGCATTTCCTCGCATCGCCCGGTTTTGGTGCTGTACTGCCTTGAGCATTTCGCGAAAGTGCGCAAGCCTGTGCATGGCATAAGTCTTGCGCGCTTTCCCATACGCCCAAGGCTCGCAGGAGGCACGCCGTGTCGATTCATGTCGCATTGCATCACGTCACGCATTATCGCTACGACCGCGCTGTCGAACTCGGCCCGCAGATCGTCCGCCTGCGCCCGGCGCCCCACAGCCGCACGCGAATTCTTTCCTATGCGCTGAAAGTCTCGCCCGAGCAGCATTTCATCAACTGGCAGCAGGACCCCCAGGGCAATTACCTGGCACGTCTGGTGTTCCCCGAAAAAACCGCAGAGCTGCGCATCGAAGTCGATCTGGTCGCGGAAATGGCGGTGTTCAATCCCTTCGACTTCTTCCTCGAACCGTACGCCGAGAGAATTCCGTTCAGCTACGCCGCCGATGAACGCAAGGAGCTGGCGCCGTACCTCGAAACCCTGCCGCTGACGCCAACGTTCAAGGCTTACCTGGACAGCATCGACCGCACGCCACTGCCGGCGGTGGATTTTCTGGTGGCGCTCAATCAGCGCCTCAGTGAAGACATCGGCTACCTGATCCGCATGGAGCCCGGCGTGCAGACTCCTGAGCACACACTGCAACACGCCTCCGGTTCCTGCCGTGATTCGGCATGGTTGCTGGTGCAGCTGTTGCGCAATCTCGGTCTGGCGGCACGGTTTGTTTCCGGCTACCTGATTCAACTGACCGCCGATTTGAAAAGCCTCGACGGCCCGTCAGGCACCGAAGTCGACTTCACCGACCTGCACGCCTGGTGCGAGGTGTATTTGCCGGGTGCCGGCTGGATTGGCCTTGATGCGACCTCCGGGTTGTTCGCCGGGGAAGGGCATATTCCGTTGGCGTGCAGTCCCGATCCGTCCTCGGCGGCGCCGATCAGTGGTCTGGTCGAACCTTGCGAGACACAGTTCAGCCACGAAATGTCGGTCGAGCGAATCTGGGAAGCGCCACGTGTCACCAAGCCCTACACCGATGAACAGTGGCGGGCGATCCAGGCGCTGGGGCGGCAAATCGATGCCGACCTGCTTGAAGGCGATGTGCGCCTGACCATGGGCGGCGAGCCGACCTTCGTTTCCATCGACGACCCGGACGGCGCCGAATGGAACACTGCCGCGCTGGGGCCGGACAAGCGCCGGCTGTCCGCCGAACTGTTTCAGCGCATGCGCAAGCAATATGCACCGCAGGGGCTGGTGCATTTCGGCCAGGGCAAGTGGTATCCCGGCGAGCAGTTGCCGCGCTGGTCGCTCAATTGTTACTGGCGCCGCGACGGTCAGCCGATCTGGCACAACGACGCATTGATCGCCGACGAACAGCAGGACTATGGCGCCGACGGCGCACTGGCCGGACGCTTTCTCGCCAGCGTCGCCGAGCGTCTGAAGTTGCCTGCGCGCTTCGTCTTCCCGGCTTACGAGGATCATCTCTATTACCTCTGGCGCGAGGGCGCGTTGCCCGGCAACGTCAGCGCCGAAGATTCGCGTCTGGAAGAGCCATTGGAGCGCGCGCGATTGCGCAAGGTCTTCAGTCAGGGCCTGAACAAGGTGATCGGCCAAGTGCTGCCGCTGGCGCGCACGGCCAAGGGCGATCAATGGCAGAGCGGGCGCTGGTATCTGCGCGATGAGCACTGTCGCTTGGTGCCGGGGGATTCGCCGCTGGGTTACCGCTTGCCGCTGGCCTCGCAGCCGTGGGTGAAAGCGGCGGAATATCCGTTCATCTATCCCAACGATCCGAATCAGGACTTCGCTGAACTGCCGGATCCGGCGCAGCTCGGTGTGCACGGCGAACCTGCTGCGCTGGATGAGCGGGTGCCGAAAATCGATGAGTCCGCCGACTGGCTGACCCGTACCGCATTCTGCGCCGAGGCCCGCGAAGGCCGGCTGTATCTGTTCATGCCGCCGCTGGAGCGGGTCGAGGATTATCTGGAACTGGTCTCGGCCATTGAGGCCACTGCCGAAGAATTGCATTGCCCGGTGCTGCTGGAAGGCTATGAACCACCAAGTGATCCGCGCCTCAGCAATTTCCGTGTCACTCCGGACCCGGGCGTGATCGAGGTCAACGTGCAGCCATCGGCAAGCTGGGACGAGTTGGTCGAGCGCACCGAGTTTCTCTATGAACAGGCACGGCAAACCCGCCTGACCACCGAAAAGTTCATGATCGACGGGCGCCACACCGGTACCGGCGGCGGCAATCATTTCGTCCTCGGCGGCGCGACACCAGCGGACTCACCGTTTCTGCGGCGGCCGGATCTGCTGCGCAGCCTGATCAGTTACTGGCACAACCATCCTTCGCTGTCGTACCTGTTTTCCGGGCTGTTCATTGGTCCGACGTCCCAGGCTCCACGGGTTGATGAGGCGCGCAATGACGCCTTGTACGAACTGGAAATCGCCTTTGCGCAAATGCCGGAACCGGGCGAGGAATGTGCACCGTGGCTGGTCGATCGACTGCTGCGCAATTTGCTGATCGACGTCACCGGCAATACCCATCGCGCCGAATTCTGCATCGACAAACTGTATTCACCGGACGGCGCCACCGGGCGTCTTGGCTTGCTGGAACTGCGCGCTTTTGAAATGCCGCCCCATGCGCGCATGAGTCTGGCTCAGCAGTTGTTGCTGCGGGCGCTGGTCGCGCGGTTCTGGCGCGAGCCTTACGCGCCGGCGAAACTGGCGCGCTGGGGCACCGAGCTGCACGACCGCTTTCTGCTGCCGCACTTTATCGAAGAGGATTTCGCCGACGTTATCGTCGAACTCAACAACGCTGGCTACCCGTTGCGCGCCGAGTGGTTCGCGGCGCATCTGGAATTTCGTTTTCCCAAGGTCGGCGACTACGCCGTCAATGGCATCGAGCTGGAGCTGCGTCAGGCGCTTGAACCCTGGCATGTGCTGGGCGAGGAGGGCTCGGCGGGCGGCACGGTGCGCTACGTCGATTCATCGCTGGAGCGCTTGCAGGTCAAGCTCAACGGCCTGCCGCCACAGCGCTATCTGCTGACCTGTAATGGCGTCGCGGTGCCGTTGCACCCGACCGGACGAGTAGGCGAGTTTGTCGCCGGGGTGCGCTTTCGGGCCTGGCAACCAGCCAACTGTCTGCATCCGACCATAGCGGTGCACGCACCATTGGTATTCGACCTGCTCGATACCTGGATGGGGCGTTCGCTGGGCGGTTGCCAGTATCACGTGGCCCATCCCGGCGGGCGCAATTACGAAACCTTGCCGGTCAATGCCAATGAAGCGGAGAGCCGGCGCATGGCGCGGTTTTTCCGCCTCGGACACACGCCGGGGAAACTTCCCGTACCCAAAGTAGAAATCAATGACGAGCTACCGATGACCATCGATCTGCGCCGTTTCTAGAGCCTACGCAACACGCGGATTTTTCGTATATCCGCGTGTCATGTGCCTGCGTTAGTCTGACCGTTCCCTGCTGTCTGCCGAGCTTTCCATGCCTGACCTGCTAGACCGCTACCCGCTGACCGCGGGCACCTATCACGAACTGCTCGACGGCAGCGGCGCGGTGCGCTCGCATTGGCGGCGCCTGTTCGATCAGTTGCAGCGCAGCAGTCCGGCGCAACTGGTGCAGCGCCAAGCCTTGCTGGCGCGGCAGATTCAGGAAAACGGCGTTACCTACAACGTCTATGCCGATCCCAAGGGCGCTGACCGGCCGTGGGAGCTGGATCTGCTGCCCCATGTGATCGCGGCAGATGAATGGCAGCAATTGTCCGCCGGCATCGCTCAGCGTGCGCGCTTGCTCAATGCAGTGCTGGCGGATCTGTACGGTCCGCAGCGGTTGATCAGCGAAGGCCTGCTGCCCGCCGAGCTGGTATTCGGACACAACAATTTTCTCTGGCCCTGTCAGGGCATTGCCCCGCCCGAATCAGCCTTTTTGCATTTGTATGCCGTGGATCTGGCGCGCACACCGGATGGTCGCTGGTGGGTCACTGCCGATCGCACCCAGGCGCCGTCCGGGGCCGGCTATGCGCTGGAAAACCGCACCATCGTCTCCCGCGCCTTTCCCGATTTGTACCGGGATCTTAAGGTCCAGCATCTGGCCGGTTTCTTCCGCACCTTGCAGGAAACCCTGACCCGTCAGGCACCGGAGGGCGATGACGCACCGCTGGTGGTGCTGCTGACACCGGGGCGATTCAATGAAAGTTATTTCGAGCACCTGTATCTGGCGCGTCAGCTCGGCTATCCGCTGGTCGAGGGCGGCGATCTGACGGTGCGCAATGCCACCGTTTACCTGAAAACCCTCAGTGGCCTGCGCCGGGTGCACGCGATCATGCGCCGCCTCGACGATGATTTCTGCGACCCGCTGGAACTGCGTACCGACTCGGCGCTTGGCGTCCCCGGTCTGCTTGAGGCGGTGCGGCAGGGGCGGGTGCTGGTGGCTAATGCGCTCGGCAGCGGCGTGCTTGAATCGCCGGGCCTGCTGGGTTTTTTGCCGAAGATCAATCAGTACCTGTTCGGCGAGGAACTGATCCTGCCGTCGATCGCCACCTGGTGGTGCGGTGAAGCGCCGGTGCTGGCGCAGGCGCTGGAAAAACTTCCGGAGCTGTTGATCAAACCGGCGTTCCCGTCGCAGAGCTTCGCGCCTGTTTTCGGCCGTGATTTGAGTGAAAGCCAGCGCCTCGAGCTGGCGCAGCGTATGCAGGCACGGCCTTATGCCTACGTCGCGCAAGAGCTTGCGCAACTGTCGCAGGCGCCGGTGTGGCAAGCCGAAGACGGTCATCTGCAACCCCGCGCGATCGGCATGCGCATGTATGCGGTGGCCAGCCACGATGGCTACCGCGTGTTGCCGGGCGGTCTGACCCGAGTGGCGGCCGAGGCTGATGCCGAAGTGGTGTCGATGCAGCGCGGCGGGGCGAGCAAGGACACCTGGGTGCTCAGCGACCGTGCGCCGAGTGGCGAGCAGTGGAAGGCGCAGCGCAATGTCGGCGTGCACGATCTGGTGCGGCGCGATCCTTACCTGCCATCGCGGGTAGTGGAGAATCTGTTCTGGTTCGGCCGCTACTGCGAACGCTGCGACGACAGCGCGCGGCTGCTGCGCATCATGCTCACGCGTTACGTCGATGGCGATGATCCGCAGGCGCTGCAAGCAGCGGTCGATCTCGGCGAGCGGCTGGCCTTGCTGCCCGATGAAGGCGAACTGCCGGAGCGCCTGCTCGCTGCGTTGCTGGGCGAGGATTGGTCGTTCAGCCTGCGCTCCAACTTGCAACGCCTGCAATGGGCCGCCTCGCAAGTGCGCGGCAAGCTGTCCCGGGAGAACTGGCAGGCGCTGGTCGAATTGCAGCGCGAGGCGCTGGAGCTGGAAGTCGATGAACCGGACTTCGGCGAACTGCTGGATTTCCTCAACCGTCTGGTGATGTCGCTGGCGGCGCTGTCGGGGTTTGCGCTGGATGACATGACCCGCGATGAAGGCTGGCGCTTTCTGATGATTGGCCGGCGCATCGAACGCCTGCAATTTCTCAGCAGCAGTCTGGCGGCGTTTCTGCGCGGCGCGGGTGCGTTCGATCAGGCGGGGCTGGAGTGGTTGCTGGAGTTGGGTAACAGCAGCATCACCTACCGCTCACGCTATCTGGCGGTGGCGCAATTGATTCCGGTGCTCGATCTGCTGTTGCTGGATGAGCAGAACCCCCACGCGGTGCTGTTTCAGCTGAAACTGGTTACCCGCACGCTGAAACGCTTGAACGACGATTTCGGCGCACCTCGCGAAACTGCGTTGCCACAGTTGGTCGAACGTCTGTCGCGGTTTGATCTCGGTTGTCTGGAGAACCCGCTGTTCGGCAAATCCAGCGTACGTGCCGCGCTGGATGGTCTGGCCGATCTGTTGCAGGAAATCGCCGAAGCCAGCGGCCAGGTATCGGATCGTCTGGCCCTGCGCCATTTCGCCCATGTCGATGATGTCAGCCAGCGAACGGTGTCCGTGTGATGAGCGCTCAGTACCAGATCTTTCACGACACCTGTTATCACTACGACAGCCCGGTCTCCCTCGCGCAGCAACTGGCGCACCTGTGGCCGCGCGAATGCAGCTGGCAGCGCTGCACCGAGCAGCAGTTGCTGATCAGCCCCGAACCGACCATGCGCCGGGATGAGCTGGATGTTTTCGGCAATCCGCTGACGCGGTTGGCCTTTGAGCGGCCCCATGACCAATTGCAGGTCAACGCCCGGCTGACGGTCGAAGTGCTGGCGCGGCCGGCGCTGGATTTCAACCAGTCGCCAGCGTGGGAGCAGACCCGCGATGCGCTGACCTACAGCAGTCAGCCGTTGTCCGCCGACTTGCTCGAAGCCTGTCGCTACCGGTTCCAGTCACCTTATGTGCACTTGAAGCGCAGCTTCGTCGAGTTCTCGCAAAGCTGTTTTCCGCCAGGGCGACCGTTGCTGCTCGGCGTGCAGGCGCTGATGCAGAAGATCTTCAGCGAATTCACCTTCGATGCCGAAGCCACCCAGGTGGCGACGCCGCTGGTGGAAGTGCTGGAGCGTCGACGCGGCGTGTGTCAGGACTTCGCTCATCTGATGCTGGCCTGTGTGCGCTCGCGCGGTCTGGCGGCGCGTTATGTCAGCGGCTACCTGCTGACCCAGCCGCCGCCGGGACAGCCACGCCTGATCGGCGCCGACGCCTCGCATGCGTGGGTATCGTTGTTCTGTCCGGTATCGGGCTGGGTGGATTTCGATCCGACCAACAATGTGCGGCCGGCGCTGGAACACATCACGTTGGCGTGGGGAAGGGATTTCTCCGATGTGTCGCCGCTGCGCGGAGTGATTCTCGGTGGGGGTAATCACGACCCGGAAGTGCGGGTTACGGTGATGCCTCAGAATTGATGAGTCTTCAAATGTGGGAGCGAGCCTGCTCGCGAAAGCGTCAGGTCAGCCAATAGATTTGTAACAGATATATCGCATTCGCGAGCAGGCTCGCTCCCACAGGGGATTTTGGTGTTTCAGGGAAAGCAGGGCTGTGAGGGCCGGCAGCAGAACTGCCAGCCCCGTCACAAATCCGCAGGGTCTGATTCGATCATCAAACCCGGTGGGGCTCAGGCGTCGGGCGTCTGATCTTTCGGGGCATCGTGTGCATCAACATCATCATCGGTCGCCACTTCACCGTCAGGGTTCAGTGCCGCTTCTTCAGCAGCCTGCTTCTTGCGCTGAAGCTTTTCCTCTTTCTTCTGTTCCTTTGCCAGGTCTCGTTGACGTTTGGCGAAGGAGTAATTGGGTTTGGCCATGGGCGATCCTCTGGGGTCGAAGGTGAGGTTGAGCGGCGCGTATTCTGCCCTGTATCGGTGTCCGGGGGTTAACCGGGTTTTTGGTCGACCCACTTGGGCGTGACGGTCGGTTGCCACTGATCGAGGGCATCGAGCAGGGAATCTGGCGATTCGCTCACTTGCAGCATGTCACGGTGTGGCGCGCGAACGAAGCCTTCGCCGACGATATGATCGAGAAAAGCCGTGAGTTTGCTGTAGAAACTGTTCACTTCCAGCAGCCCCAAAGGCTTGCCGTGGTAGCCGAGCTGGCCCCAGGTCCAGACTTCGAACAGCTCCTCCAGCGTGCCGAGGCCGCCGGGCAGGGCGATGAACGCGTCGCTTAGCTCAGCCATCCGCGCCTTGCGCGCATGCATGCCGTCGACCACTTCCAGGCGCGTCAGGCTCTTGTGGCCGATCTCCTTGTCCATCAGGCTTTGCGGAATGATGCCGATCACTTCGCCGCCAGCGGCCAGCGCGGCATCAGCCACAATGCCCATCAAGCCGACCGCGCCGCCGCCGTAGACCAGCGTCAGATTTCGCTCGGCCAATGCCCGGCCAAGGGCCACGGCAGCTTCAGTGTAGGCCGGTACGGTACCGGCGTTGGCACCGCAAAACACACAAACGGATTTCAGCGACATGCGTTACTCCTGAGTCGATCAGGCGCACAGGGTAACGGCTGGCACGCTGCGCTCCAAGGACTAGACTTCGCGTTCGGGTGATTCAAAAGTACCGCTGGCGCCACAGGCGTAGGCGGCGAGCAAGCTGCACAACAGACCGTTAAAGAACATGACTTGCACTCCGTTTCAGTAGGTGGGCCGATCATAGGGTTGGCCGTACAAAATGGCCGTTAGATTGTGTCGATGAGTGTCATAGCCTGAAAGTTGTATACAATTTTTGACTCAAGTCATATGAACTTGCGATGATTTCAGGCAGTCTTTCCACCACTAGTGTTTTTGTTAACCCTGCCTTGGAGATTCACCATGTTTTCCAAAGTTGTTGCGGTATCCCTGCTGGCGCTGGCCAGCAGCCAATTGATGGCTGCCGAGTGCAAAACCACCGTTGATTCCACCGATCAGATGACCTTCAACACCAAGGAAATCGTGATCGACAAGAGCTGCAAGACCTTCACCGTCGAACTGACCCACTCCGGCAGCCTGCCGAAGACCGTCATGGGCCATAACCTGGTGATCAGCAAAGAAGCTGACATGCAGCCAATCGCTACCGACGGCCTGGCAGCCGGTATCGACAAGAACTACCTGAAAGATGGCGACGCCCGCATCATCGCCCACACCAAGATCATCGGCGCCAAGGAAACCGATTCGGTGACCTTTGATGTGGCCAAGGTGGCTGACGGTAGCTACGGCTTCTTCTGCTCGTTCCCTGGGCACATCTCGATGATGAAAGGCACTATCGTCGTCAAGTAAACCAGGCACAAAAAAAGCGTCCCCCCGGGACGCTTTTTTGTGTAGGAGCTGCCGAAGGCTGCGATCTTTTGATCTTGATCTTCAAAGCAAGATCAAAAGATCGCAGCCTCGTTGCACTCGTCAGCTCCTACAGGCTCCTACAGGCTCGTGCAGGCATTTCCATACCTCAAGGCGCAAACGGCATGACCCGCTTGTGATGAGTCTTGTTGTACGTATCGACAATGATCTTCGCCGCCTCGTCCCGCACCGCTTCACCGTGCAGAAACGCATCGATCTCGGCATAGGTCACGCCGTGCGCCGCTTCGTCCGGTTTGCCTGGCGAAAGATCTTCGAGGTCGGCGGTCGGGACTTTTTCGACCAGCGATTCCGGCGCGCCAAAGCTGCGGGCAATCGCACGCACCTGATTTTTCACCAGGCCGCTGAGCGGGGCGAGGTCGCAGGCGCCGTCGCCGAATTTGGTGAAGAAGCCCATCACCGCTTCTGCCGCATGGTCGGTGCCAATCACCAGACCGCCCGCCACTCCGGCAATCGTGTACTGCGCCACCATGCGCATCCGCGCCTTGGTATTGCCCAGCACGAAATCCACCGACGCCGCCGGTTTGCCTTCGAACGCCGACACCTGAGCCGCCAGTGCCTTGACCGCCGGGCCGATGTTCACGGTGTGAGTTTCGTCAGGGGCGATGCAATCGAGCGAGGCCTTGGCGTCGTGCTCGTCGAACTGGGTTTCATACGGCAGGCGCACGGCGATGAATTTGTAGCGGTCGTCGCCGGTTTTTTCGCGCAGTTCACGTACCGCGCGCTGGGCCAGGAGGCCGGCGGTCAGTGAGTCGACGCCGCCGCTGATGCCCAGCACCAGCGTCTTGAGCCCGGAATTGACCAGACATTCCTGGATGAACGTCAGGCGCCGGGCGACTTCGGCCTGCAGGGCCTGATCGTCGGCGAACGGTGGTTGCACCTTGAGCTGCTCAGCAATCTCACGCTGTACGGCTTGCATGAATTCACTCCTTGCTAGATAGACTGGATTCGGCAGGAACCTTGAACACATGTCGCAAATAGGCGACGAAATTCGGATCTTTGCAGTGGGTCTTGCCAGGCTCGTCGGAGATCTTCGCCACCGGCTGGCCGTTGCAGGCGGTCATTTTAAGCACGATGCTCATCGGTTCGACACCCGGGATATCACAAGTGAGGTTGGTACCGATGCCGAAGCTCACATTGATGCGACCGTGCAGCGCGCGGAAAATCTCCAGCGATTTGGGCAGGGTCAGACTGTCGGAAAACACCAGGGTCTTGCTCATCGGGTCGATGCCGAGCTTGTGATAGTGCGCGATGCACTTTTCACCCCACGCCACCGGGTCCCCGGAATCGTGGCGCAGGCCATCGAAGAGTTTGGCGAAGAACAGATCGAAATCGCCAAGAAACGCATCGGTGGTGATGCAATCGGTGAGGGCAATGCCGAGCAGGCCACGGTACTCGCGAACCCAGCAATCGAGCGCGGCGATCTGGCTGTCGATCAGGCGCGGGCCGAGTTGCTGATGGGCCATGATCCACTCGTGGGCCATGGTGCCCAGCGGTTTCATGTCCAGCTCGCGGGACAGGTGCACATTGCTGGTACCGACGAAACGACCCGGGAAGTCGTGCTTGAGCACGTTGACCACTTCGGCCTGCACGCCAAAGGAAAAGCGTCGACGCGTGCCGAAATCGGCAACCTGCAATTGCGACAGCTCATCGGCCGAAGCATTGGCGGTCAGCCAGTCGAACTTGCGATACAGCTGTTCGCGTGCCTGCTCCAGCGAAGTCTCCCGGTAGCGATAGCGATTGCGCACTTCACTGACGATCGCCAGCAGCGGCACTTCGTAGAGGATTACGTGCAGCCAGGGTCCGCGCAGGCGGATAAACAACTCGCCGTTTTCGATGCCGGTGTGCAGGTAGCGCAGGTTGAAGCGGAACAGGCCGAGGAAGCGCAGAAAATCTGGTTTCAGAAAACTGATGCGCTCAAGGAAACTCAACTGATCAGCACTCAGGCTCAGCTCGGCCAGACGCTCGATCTGATGACGAATCTCGGCCAGATACGGACGCAGATCCTCGGCGTTGCGGCAACGGAACTCCCATTCGACTTCGACGTTGGGGTAGTTGTGCAGCACCGCCTGCATCATCGTCAGCTTGTAGAAGTCGGTGTCGAGCAGGTTCTGCACGATGCGATCGGCAAACACACTCTCGCTCATAAACGGGTCTCCAGTTGCGCCGCGCCCGGCGCGGTCTATATCGATGGCGCTAGTGGCGCATATCGGCGGTGGGGATTGCCAGCATTTTTTCAGAGCGCCGCAGATCCACTGTGGGAGCGAGCCTGCTCGCGAATGCGGTGTGTCAGTTAAAGATGATGTGGCTGACCCGACGCTTTCGCGAGCAGGCTCGCTCCCACAGGGATCCCGGTTGACCTCACACCGGGCTATCGATTTGTTCAAGCATCCATTTCACAAAATCCCGCACCTTCGGCACTTCCGCCGCGTGCTCCGGGTAGGCCAGGTAATAGGCATCACTGCTGGGCATCGCATGCTGCCAGGGTATGACCAGTTTGCCTTCGGCCAATTCCTCTTCCACCAGAAACCGCGGCAGCAGCGCCACGCCACAGCCGACCTGGGCGGCGCGGATGCACATGTAAAAGGTTTCGAAACGCGGCCCGTGGTAGCTGTGTTCGGTGTGGTAGCCCTGACTGTCGAACCAGTCGTGCCAGGCCTGCGGTCGCGAGGCATTTTGCAGCAGTACCAGGTCGGTGAGTTGCGTCGGGTCAGTGAATGGCGTGTCCGGCAGGCTGCCCGGGGCGCAGACCGGCACCAGTTGTTCGCCGAACAATTTCAGGCATTCGGTGCCCGGACGCGAAGCCTGGCCGAAATAGAAGGCCAGATCGCTGCGCCCCTGCAACAGATCGTCGGCTTCCTGCTCGTTACACAGATCCAGATGAATCGACGGATGGCGCAGGCGCCAGCCTTTCAGGCGCGGCACCAGCCAACGGGCGCCGAAGGTTGACGGGGTGGAGACGCGCAAGACTTCGGTTTCGCCGCCGTAGGAACGCAGGTAATGCGTCGACATCTCCACTTGGCTGAGGATTTTTCTGACCTCGACCAGATACAAATCCCCGGCCGGCGTCATCTGCAAGCGCCGACGCACGCGGCGGAACAGCAAGTGCTGCAACAGTTCTTCAAGCTGCGCGACCTGTTTGCTCACCGCACTCTGGGTCAGGTTCAGCTCTTCGGCGGCGCGGGTAAAACTCAGGTGCCGGGTCACGGCCTCGAAGCATTGCAGCGCGGTGATCGAGGGCAAGTGGCGTCTGTTCAGCATGGCCAGTCCTTTTTCTTGTCTTTCGCTAGGCAGCATGAATAAACGGAATGATATCTGGCGTAAAGGTCGTTTGTTGCATCGCCGCAGTGAGGCTACAACTAAAGGCCTGCCCGGCCATGCAAAGGATGGCCGCACACATTCTGTTTTTGCTTGAGGAGAGACCGATGGTAGCCGCATTGCTTGATCGTCTGGGAGTCAACCCGGCCCTGTACCAGAACGGCAAGGTGCCGGTGCATTCGCCCATCGATGGCAGTGAAATTGCCTCGGTGAACTGGGAGGGCGCTGCCGAAGTCGAGCAACACATCAGTCGCGCAGATCATGCATTCGAGCACTGGCGCAAGGTGCCGGCGCCGCGTCGCGGTGAGCTGGTGCGTCAGTTCGGCGAAGTGTTGCGCGAGTACAAGGCCGATCTCGGCGAGCTGGTGTCGTGGGAGGCGGGCAAGATCACTCAGGAAGGCCTGGGTGAAGTACAGGAGATGATCGACATCTGCGATTTCGCCGTTGGCCTGTCGCGCCAGTTGTACGGTCTGACCATCGCCTCCGAGCGCCCGGGCCACCATATGCGTGAAACCTGGCATCCGCTCGGCGTGGTCGGCGTCATCAGCGCGTTCAACTTCCCGGTCGCAGTGTGGGCGTGGAACACCACCCTGGCGCTGGTCTGCGGCAACCCGGTGGTGTGGAAGCCATCAGAGAAAACCCCGCTGACCGCGCTGGCCTGTCAGGCGCTGTTTGATCGCGTAGTGAAAAATTTCAGTGATGCCCCACCGAGCCTGTGCCAGGTGGTGATCGGCGGTCGCGATGCCGGCGAAGCGCTGGTCGATGATCCGCGTGTTGCGCTGATCAGCGCCACCGGCAGCACGCGCATGGGCCGCGAAGTGGCGCCGAAAGTCGCCGCGCGTTTCGCCCGCAGCATTCTCGAACTGGGCGGCAACAACGCGATGATCCTCGGCCCGAGCGCCGATCTGGACATGGCAGTGCGCGCGATTCTGTTCAGCGCCGTCGGCACCGCCGGGCAACGCTGCACCACCTTGCGCCGTCTGATCGCTCATGAATCGGTCAAGGAAGAAATCGTCACCCGCCTCAAGGCTGCCTATTCGAAAGTACGCATCGGCCATCCGCTGCAAGGCAATCTGGTCGGCCCGCTGATCGACAAGCACAGCTTCGAAAACATGCAGGATGCGCTGGAACAGGCGCTGAGCGAAGGCGGCCGGGTGTTCGGTGGCAAGCGCCAACTGGAAGAGCAATTCCCCAATGCTTATTACGTGTCGCCGGCCATCGTGGAAATGCCCGAGCAGAGCGATGTGGTCTGCAGCGAAACCTTTGCGCCGATTCTCTACGTGGTCGGCTACAGCGATTTCGAGGAAGCGCTGCGCCTGAACAATGCCGTGCCGCAAGGCCTGTCATCGTGCATTTTCACCACCGATGTGCGTGAGGCCGAGCGGTTCATGTCGGCGGTCGGCAGCGACTGCGGCATCGCCAACGTCAACATCGGCCCGAGCGGCGCGGAAATCGGCGGCGCGTTTGGTGGCGAGAAAGAGACTGGCGGCGGCCGTGAATCTGGCTCCGATGCCTGGCGCGCGTACATGCGCCGGCAGACCAACACCGTCAACTACTCGCTGGAATTGCCGTTGGCGCAGGGCATTACATTCGACTGACAGGTGGAGATCCTCTGTAGGAGTGAGCACTGTGGCGAGGGGATTTATCCCCGTTCGGCTGCGAAGCAGTCGTCGCTTTTGAAATTTTGGGGCCGCTCCGCGACCCAGCGGGGCGGTGCGACGTTTCGCTAAATCCCCTCGCCACAGGGGGCTCACTCAGGTTTGTGTGTTTGTTGGGTTTCTGTTGGAGTCTGGCAATGCCGTTACGCGAAGAATGTCTGTGGGAAACGCTCACGCCACAACGCCCGGATAACACCGCGCTCAAGGGCGAGGTCAAGGTCGATGTCTGTGTGATCGGCGCCGGGTTCACCGGGTTGTCAGCGGCGCTGCATCTGTTGGAAAAAGGCAAAAGCGTCTGCGTGCTGGAAGCGCATCGCGCAGGGCACGGTGGCTCCGGGCGCAATGTCGGGCTGGTCAACGCCGGCATGTGGATTCCTCCGGACGAGATCGAAGCGGGGTTCGGCGAGGCGGTCGGCAGTCAGCTCAACCGCATGCTCGGTGCGGCGCCGGCGCTGGTGTTCAGCCTTGTGGATAAATACGCTATCGATTGCCAATTGCGCCGCGAAGGCACTTTGCACATGGCGCATAACGCCAAGGGCGAGGCGGATCTGCGCAGTCGCGAGCAGCAATGGAAACGTCGTGGCGCGCCGGTCGAACTGCTCACCGGCAAGGCCTGCGAGCAAGCCACCGGCACGCAGAAAATCGCCGCCGCGTTGCTTGACCGCCGCGCCGGCACGCTCAATCCGATGGCCTATGTCACCGGGCTGGCCAATGCCGTGCGCGGGCTCGGCGGGCAGATGTTCGATCATTCGCCGGTGACTCGCCTCGAGCGCGTCGGGCAGAAGTGGTCGGTGCAAACCGCCCAGGGTTCGGTACTCGCCGAACAAGTGGTCATCGCCTCCAATGCTTACACCGAAGGCGACTGGACCGAACTCAAGCGCAATTTCTTTCCCGGCTATTACTACCAGGTCGCCTCGGTGCCACTTACCGAAGACGCTGCGCAAGAAATTCTCCCGGGCGGGCAGGGCTCGTGGGACACCCGTCAGGTATTGAGCAGCATCCGCCGTGACAAGGACGGGCGCCTGTTGCTCGGCAGCCTCGGCAATGGCAACCAGAAACCGACCTGGTTTCTCAAAGCCTGGGCCGATCGGGTGCAGCAGCATTACTTCCCCAATCTGAAGCCGGTCGAGTGGCAATGCACCTGGACCGGGCGCATCGCGTTTACCCCTGATCACCTGATGCGCCTGTTCGAACCGGCGCCGGGACTGGTGGCCGTCACCGGTTATAACGGTCGCGGCGTCACCACCGGCACGGTGGTCGGCAAAGCTTTTGCCGATTACCTGTGCAACGGCAATCCGCAGGCACTGCCGATTCCCTTCGCACCGATGCAGCCCCTGGCCGGTGTGGGCTTGCGCAGTTGCCTGTACGAGGCCGGGTTTTCCCTGTATCACGCGGGCCAGTGCCTGCGCATCGTTATTTGAGTGTTGAAATTTGTTGCCGCAAGCGGCGCTTTTGCATCCAGCGACTAGCCTGTAATGGTGCGGGTTGTAGCAGTCCCGCACCAGCAGTGTGCAGTTCGGTGACGCGGGCTGTTACAGGCTGGTTGCACGTCGTTTGCCGCTGCGGTTGCAATGATGGCGCGTGCGGGTTGCGCCTGAAAAAACAAATGGTTTCACCTTCCGCGGTTTAGACGGTTGCACGCCCAATGAAAATGGGACCGAAACAGTCGAAATAACAACAACGCAGCGACTTTTTGAAGAATAAAAAACCGATGGCACGGGCCTTGCTCTGAGCTTTGAGTGAAGTGAAGTCGCAGTGCCAACTAAAAAAACCTTGGAGCACCACCTCATGTCCCAGACGTTTTACAAGAAAGGCTTTCTGGCCCTCGCAGTCGCTACTGCGCTGGGTGTTTCTGCGTTTGCTCAAGCTGATATCAAGATCGGTGTAGCGGGTCCTATGACCGGTGCCAACGCGGCATTCGGCGAGCAGTACATGAAGGGTGCACAGGCGGCGGCCGATGCGGTCAACGCGGCGGGTGGCGTCAACGGGGAAAAAATCGTCCTGGTCAAAGGCGACGACGCCTGCGAACCGAAGCAGGCAGTGACGGTCGCCAAGGACCTCACCAACCAGAAAGTCGCCGGCGTGGTCGGTCACTTCTGCTCCTCTTCGACCATTCCAGCGTCGGAAATCTACGACGAAGCCGGGATCATCGCGATCACTCCGGGCTCGACCAACCCGCAAGTTACCGAACGCGGCCTCAGCGCCATGTTCCGTATGTGCGGACGTGACGACCAGCAAGGCATCGTTGCCGGCGACTACATCGTCGACATGCTCAAGGGCAAGAAAGTCGTTGTGCTGCACGACAAGGACACCTACGGCCAAGGCCTGGCTGACGCCACCAAGGCTCAGCTGGAAAAACGCGGCGTCAAGCCTGTGCTGTACGAAGGCCTGACCCGTGGCGAGAAAGACTTCAGCACCATCGTCACCAAGATCCGTGGCGCCGGCGCCGATGTCGTCTATTTCGGCGGCCTGCACCCGGAAGCCGGTCCGCTGGTTCGTCAGCTGCGTGAACAAGGTCTGAAAGACGTCAAGTTCATGTCCGACGACGGTATCGTGACCGACGAACTGGTGACCACCGCTGGCGGCCCGCAATTCACCGATGGCGTACTGATGACTTTCGGCGCCGACCCGCGCCTGTTGCCGGAAAGCAAGACCGTAGTGGACGCGTTCCGCAAGGCCGGCACTGAGCCTGAGGGCTACACCCTGTACGCCTACGCCTCGGTTCAGACTCTGGCGGCAGCGTTCAATGGCGCGAAGAAAAACGATGGCGAAGCCGCTGCCAAGTGGCTGAAGGCCAACCCGGTGAAAACCGTGATGGGCGAGAAGACCTGGGACGCCAAAGGCGACCTGAAAGTCTCCGACTACGTGGTTTACCAGTGGGACAAGGACGGCAAATACCACCAGCTGGAAAAGCAGAAGTAAGGGCTGAAGCGATCATCTGATCACCACCGATCCCCTGTGGGAGCGAGCCTGCTCGCGAAGACGCACTGACAAACAACCTCTGCGTTGAGTGTTCAACCGCTTTCGCGAGCAGGCTCGCTCCCACAGAGGGATCAGTGGTGATCGGGCTGATCACGCTCCGACATTGCTCCGACGTACATCTGTATTTTTCCTAGAAGAACCGCGCGCCGATGGCGCGCAGGTTCTCACTGCGTGAGATTGCGTTATGGATGGTATTTTCCTGCAGCAACTGGTCAATGGCCTGACCCTCGGGTCGGTCTATGGCCTGATCGCCATCGGCTACACAATGGTCTACGGCATCATCGGCATGATCAACTTCGCCCACGGCGAGGTTTACATGATTTCCGCTTACCTGGCGGCAATCAGTCTGGCTCTGCTGGCTTACTTCGGTATCGAATCCTTCCCGCTGCTGATGCTCGGTACGCTGATCTTCACCATCGTCGTCACGGCGGTATATGGCTGGGTCATCGAGCGTGTTGCCTACAAACCCCTGCGTAACTCGACCCGCCTGGCGCCGCTGATCAGCGCTATCGGTATTTCGCTGATTCTGCAGAACTACGCACAGATCGCCCAGGGCGCCAAACAACAGGGCGTGCCTACGCTGCTGACCGGTGCCTGGCGTGTTGAAGTCGGCACCGGCTTCGTGCAACTGACCTACACCAAAGTCTTCATCCTGATCGCCGCGTTTGTCGGCATGGGGCTGCTGACCTACATCATCAAATACACCAAGCTCGGCCGCATGTGCCGTGCGACCCAGCAAGACCGCAAGATGGCCTCGATCCTGGGGATCAACACCGACCGGGTGATTTCCTACGTGTTCATCATCGGTGCAGCCATGGCGGCACTGGCCGGTGTGCTGATCACCATGAACTACGGCACGTTCGACTTCTATGCCGGCTTCATCATCGGCATCAAGGCGTTCACCGCAGCGGTTCTGGGCGGCATCGGTTCACTGCCCGGCGCGATGCTCGGCGGGATCATCCTCGGCATCTCCGAGTCGCTGTTCTCCGGTCTGGTCAACTCCGACTACAAAGACGTGTTCAGTTTCTCGCTGCTCGTCCTCGTACTGGTCTTCCGGCCGCAGGGCCTGTTGGGCCGTCCTCTTGTGTCGAAGGTGTAAGCGATGTCTGCAACCATTGAAAAATCCATCGATATCAAAAAAAGTCTGGTCGAGGCGATTCTTGCCGGCCTGATTGCGCTGATCGTGTTCGGGCCGATTGTCGGCGTGGTCCTCGACGGCTACAGCTTCAACCTCGAAGCAACCCGCGTGGCGT
Organism: Pseudomonas sp. TE9122; assembly: GCF_056278925.1. Lineage (NCBI taxonomy): Bacteria > Pseudomonadati > Pseudomonadota > Gammaproteobacteria > Pseudomonadales > Pseudomonadaceae > Pseudomonas > Pseudomonas sp. TE9122. The sequence goes on from NZ_JBWBQI010000001.1 coordinate 128,028, forward strand.
GGATCATTGCCATCGTCATGGCCGGTCGCTTTGCCCTCAGCCTGTTCCTGCAAACCCCCAAGGGCCTGAAGATCCTCGACGGGTTCGAGAGCAGCGGTTCCGGTGTGCACGTGCTGCCGGCGGATTACAAATCACGGCTGCGCTGGATCATCCCGCTGATTATCGTGCTGGCGATCATCGTGCCGTTTGTCTCCAACTCCTATCTGCTGGGGGTGATCATCCTTGGTTTGATCTACGTGCTGCTGGGGCTGGGGCTGAACATTGTGGTCGGTCTGGCCGGGCTGCTCGATCTCGGTTACGTGGCGTTCTACGCCATCGGCGCCTACGGTCTGGCATTGGGTTATCAATATCTGGGTCTGGGTTTCTGGACGGTGCTGCCGCTGGCGGCAATCACCGCAGGCCTGGCTGGCTGCATTCTCGGTTTCCCGGTGTTGCGTCTGCACGGTGACTATCTGGCGATCGTGACCCTGGGTTTTGGTGAAATCATTCGTCTGGTGCTGAACAACTGGCTGTCCCTGACCGGCGGCCCGAACGGCATGCCGGCGCCATTGCCGACGTTCTTCGGTCTGGAGTTCGGCAAGCGGGCGAAGGATGGCGGGGTGCCGTTTCATGAGTTCTTCGGCCTGACCTACAACCCGGACGTGAAGTATTACTTCATCTACGCGGTGCTGTTCCTGGTGGTGCTGGCGGTGTTGTACGTCAAGCATCGGCTGGTGAAGATGCCGGTCGGTCGCGCCTGGGAAGCCCTGCGTGAAGATGAAATCGCCTGCCGCTCAATGGGCCTGAACCACGTACTGGTCAAGCTCTCGGCGTTCACCATCGGTGCGTCGACGGCGGGTCTGGCCGGGGTGTTCTTCGCCACCTATCAAGGCTTCGTCAATCCGACCTCGTTCACCTTCTTCGAGTCGGCGCTGATCCTCGCCATCGTCGTGCTCGGCGGCATGGGCTCGACCATCGGCGTGGTCATCGCCGCATTCGTGCTCACCGTCGCCCCGGAACTGCTGCGCGGCTTCGCTGAATACCGCGTGCTGCTGTTCGGCATCCTGATGGTGTTGATGATGATCTGGCGACCACGCGGGTTGATCCGCATCAGCCGCACCGGGGTCAAACCACGCAAAGGTGCCATTCACTACGAGAGGACTGCGCCATGAGTGAAGTCGTACTCTCTGTTGAAAAACTGATGATGCATTTCGGTGGCATCAAGGCTTTGAGCGATGTCAGCCTGAAGGTCAAACGCAATTCGATCTTCGCCCTGATCGGCCCCAACGGTGCTGGCAAGACCACGGTGTTCAACTGCCTGACCGGTTTCTACAAGGCCACGGGCGGCAAGATCGAACTCAATGTGCGCGGCCAGCAGACCAACGTCATCCAGTTGCTGGGCGAGTCGTTCAAACCGACCGATTTCGTTTCGCCGAAATCCTTCCTCAGCCGCATGTACTACAAAATGTTCGGCGGTACTCACCTGGTGAACCGTGCCGGTCTCGCCCGTACGTTCCAGAACATTCGCCTGTTCAAGGAAATGTCGGTGCTGGAAAACCTGCTGGTGGCGCAGCACATGTGGGTCAACCGCAACATGCTCGCCGGCATCCTCAACACCAAGGGCTATCGCAAGGCCGAGAGCGATGCGCTGGATGTCGCGTTCTACTGGCTCGAAGTAGTCGATCTGGTCGACTGCGCCAACCGTCTGGCCGGTGAGCTGTCCTACGGCCAACAACGGCGTCTGGAAATTGCCCGGGCCATGTGCACGCGGCCGCAGATCATCTGCCTCGACGAACCGGCCGCCGGCCTCAATCCTCAGGAAACCGAAGCGCTCAGCGCGATGATCCGGCTGCTGCGCGACGAGCACGATCTGACCGTGGTGCTGATCGAACACGACATGGGCATGGTTATGAGCATTTCCGACCACATCGTGGTGCTGGACCACGGCATCGTCATCGCTGAGGGCGGACCGGAAGCGATCCGCAATGATCCAAAAGTGATTGCGGCTTACCTGGGCGCCGACGAAGAGGAGCTGGTATGAGCCAACCGATCCTCGAACTGCGCAATCTGGACGTGTTCTACGGCCCGATTCAGGCGCTCAAGGGCGTTTCATTGCAGATCAACGAAGGCGAGACCGTCAGCCTGATCGGCTCCAACGGCGCCGGCAAGTCGACCTTGCTGATGTCGATCTTCGGCCAGCCCAGAGCGGCGGGCGGGCAGATTCTCTATCAGGGCGTCGACATCACGCAGAAGTCCTCGCACTACATCGCCTCCAACGGTATCGCGCAGTCGCCGGAAGGGCGGCGGGTTTTCCCCGACATGACCGTCGAGGAAAACCTGCTGATGGGCACCATCCCGATTGGCGACAAGTACGCCAAAGAGGACATGCAGCGCATGTTCGAGCTGTTTCCACGGCTTGAGGAGCGACGCAATCAGCGGGCGATGACCATGTCTGGCGGTGAACAGCAGATGCTCGCCATCGCCCGTGCGCTGATGAGCCGGCCGAAGCTGTTGCTGCTCGATGAGCCGAGCCTGGGTCTGGCTCCGATCGTGGTGAAGCAGATTTTCGCCACGCTGCGTGAGTTGGCAAAAACCGGGATGACGATTTTCCTCGTCGAGCAGAACGCCAACCATGCGCTGAAGCTGTCGGACCGGGCATATGTGATGGTCAACGGCGAAATCCGTCTGACCGGCACAGGCAAAGAGCTTTTGGTGAATGAGGAGGTGCGTAACGCCTATCTGGGCGGGCACTGATTCTTCTCGCGGTTGTACACAGCCCCGGCGACGAGAGTCCCGGGGCTGTTTTTATTCCTCAAACTCACTGTGTAGGAGCTGCTGAAGGCTGCGATCTTTTGATCTTAAAAAAATCAGAAGATCGCAGCCTTCGGCAGCTCCTACATGGAATCAAGGCATGACATCAAGCGGAATTCAGAATTGTGGAAAACAAATTCCCCAAGCTGCCAAAGCGCGACATATAGACGCTGCAAATGGCTGTTTTTCCACAGTTTTGACTTGTCCCCGGTTACTGTGGAGCTGGCTGTGAATAACGTGGGTGTATCTGGCTGCAAGCCTTATGAAACGTGGCTTGCAGGGATGTGTTTGTTTTTTGATCAGGCATTTTTGCTGGAGCGCGCGGCGTCGTTGTCAACCTTTTTCTGGGGAGCAGAGACATGGCAATTCCATGTGCGCAAGCCTGTGGATAAGTCTGTGACTAAACTCTGGAAAGACCTCGCGGAGCGCCGTAATTGCTGGCCTCGCGCAATCACCCGGTGACACCGTCCGTCGTGCAAAATGCCCTGTCCCGCACATCCCCCGCCTCACGGTCAAGCAAAAAACTTTCCATTTCGCCCGCAAAGCCTTGTGTGGCGCGGCTTTGCACGTTTGCACTTGCCCCCGGAAACTGTGGAGCAGATTGTGGATAACATGCGTGCACATGGCTGCAGGCCACGCAGGCTAAGGTCTTGGCGCACTTGGTTGATTTTTGTACAGCTGGCAAGTGTTGCCCGTATTCGCGAGGGCGGGCATGCTGCCTGCTGATTTTCTATTCCAAGGGCTGCCGTGGCGGCCGAAGCAAGGAGAACACGATGTCCGACACCCTGTTTATCACCGGCGCGACGTCCGGTTTTGGTGAAGCCTGTGCCCGGCGTTTTGCCGAGGCTGGCTGGAAGCTGGTACTGACCGGCCGTCGTGAAGAACGCCTCAATGCCCTGTGCGCCGAACTGTCGAAGCAGACCGAAGTGCATGGTCTGGTTCTCGATGTGCGCGATCGCAAAGCGATGGAGGAGGCGATCGCCAACCTGCCGCCGTCGTTCGCCAAACTCCGTGGCCTGATCAACAACGCCGGCCTGGCGCTCGGTGTCGACCCGGCGCCCAAGTGCGATCTGGATGACTGGGACACCATGGTCGACACCAACGTCAAAGGCCTGATGTACGCCACTCGCCTGCTGCTGCCACGGCTGATTGCCCACGGCCGTGGCGCCGGTATCGTCAACCTCGGTTCCATCGCCGGTAACTACCCGTACCCGGGCAGCCACGTGTATGGCGCGAGCAAAGCCTTCGTCAAACAGTTCTCGCTGAACCTGCGTTGCGACCTGCAGGGTACTGGCGTGCGGGTCAGCAACATCGAACCCGGCCTGTGCGAAAGCGAGTTCTCGCTGGTACGTTTTGCCGGTGACCAGGAACGCTACAACGCCACTTACGCCGGCGCCGAGCCGATCCAGCCACAGGACATCGCCGAGACGATTTTCTGGGTGATGAACACCCCGGCGCACATCAACATCAACAGCCTGGAGCTGATGCCGGTGAGCCAGACCTGGGCCGGGTTTGCCATCGAGCGTAACAAGGCTTGATACCGCGCTGAGGCCATTCGCGAGCAGGCTCGCTCCCACAGGGGAATGCATTCCAAAATGTGGGAGCGAGCCTGCTCGCGAATGCAATTGTTCGGTCAGCGAAGATATTCAGCCAGTCCGCTATAACAAGTCGCCAAATGATAAGGCGTGGTCGAAGGCATGTCCTTGCGGCTGACCTCTCCATTCTCATCGCGACACTCATGCCAGCCGCCGGCATGCAGAAACCGCTGCTGCAACGCCTGCAACTGGCGCAGCACCACCGCTTCGCTGTCCGCCCGCAAGGTCAGCGCACGCAGGTATTCGGCTTGAGCCCAGATCCGTTGGGTGGAATCTCTGGGCCGACCATTGCTTTCCAGATCAAGCATCGCCCGCACCGCGCCGCAGGACTCCAGCACGCCATACTGCTCGGTAAAGGCAAACGCCCGATCCAGCGCCCGGTGCAGTTTCGAATCGCGCAACAGCGCCGACGATTCGAGCAGGAAATACCATTCGAACTGGTGCCCCGGCTCGTACCAGTTATCCACAGCACCCAGTGGCTTCTCCATCAACACGCCATATTGCGGATCGACGAATTGCTTGTGCATGGCTGTGCATAACTCAAGCAGGGCCTTCTGCGTTTGCGGGTCTTCACGCACGGCGAGGGTCGCCAGAAAAGCTTCGGCCAGATGCATCAGCGGATTTTGCAGTGGCCCGGTTTGCAGGGTGAGCCAGTCATGCTCCAGGCAGGCTTCGTATAAACCGTCGCCGGTGGCGAATCGGCGGCCGATGATTTCCAGCGCGGCGTTCAATGTCGACTCGGCCAGCGAATCCCGGGACTTGTCCCAGTAATGCGCGCAGGCGAACAGGATGAAGGCGTGGGTGTAGAGATCCTTGCGCTGGTCCAGCGGCTTGCCCTGTGCGTCGATGCTGTAAAACCAGCCGCCATGCTCGGCATCATGGAAATGCCGTTGCAGCGAACGGAACAGCGCGGCGGCGCGGACTTCGGCGTTATCCACAACCCCGATCAGGCTGGAGAACAGATACAGCTGCCGTGCGCAGGCCATCGCCCGATAGCGCTGCACTGGCAGCGGTTGATGCGCGGCGTCCAGCGCCTCGTACGGCAACGCCATGTCGGCATTCCAGCCCGGGCCTTGCCACAGCGGCACGATCACGTCGAGGAAGTGCTGCTGCACTTGGCCAAACAGGGCGGTCAATTCGGGCAGGGCGGTGGAGCGGGAAGCGTGGGGCATGGGCGGGCGTCACGGGCTGGGGCGATTGCGCGACATGGTAGCAGAGAGGCAGCCTTTAAAGGTTTGGTGTCTGATCGGCCGTCATCGCTGGCAAGCCAGCTCCCACAAGGAAATTGAGTGTTCACACAATTGTGGACTTACCCAATAACCTGTGGGAGCTGGCTTGCCAGCGATGAGGCCGGCTCAGGCGATAGAGATTAGCCTGCGAGCAACCACACCCCAGTCGCCGCCGAAGCCGCACCCGCCAACCGCACCAGCGGCGCCGCTGCCTGCGGAAGAACTCGCACCACGCCATAACCGAGCGCATGCAAAACCGCTGTCGCCGCGACAAACCCGGCCGCATACGCCCACGGGCTGCTCATTTCCGGCAGCTCCAGCCCATGCGCCACGCCATGGAACAGCGCAAACAGCGCCGTCGCTGCCACCGCCATCACCAGCGGCGGACGCACGGCCAGTGCCACGGCCAGGCCCAGCGCCAATACCGAAGCAGCAATCCCGCTTTCCAGCGCCGGCAACTCCAGCCCTTCAAAACCGAGCAGGCCGCCCAGCAGCATGGTGCCGACAAACGTGCACGGCAGCGCCCAGCGCGCCGCGCCTTGTTGCTGCGCCGCCCACAAACCGACGGCGAGCATTGCCAGCAAGTGGTCGAGCCCGCCGATCGGGTGGCTGATGCCCGCGACGAGGCCGCTGTCGCCATGCCCAGGGTGCGCGAAGGCCAGTGCCGGTGTCAGCAGCAGCGCCACGGCGCCAAGAATGCGTTTGAGTGTCATGGATAAGCTTCCTTGTTGATAAGTGGTTCAGGCGGCGGTCAGCAGGCCCTGGCGTTCGATGAAGGCGATGATTTCTTCAAGGCCCTGACCGGTTTTCTGGTTGCTGAAAACGAACGGCTTGCCGTTGCGCATGCGTTTGGTGTCGCTGTCCATCATTTCCAGCGAGGCGCCCACCAGTGGCGCGAGGTCGATCTTGTTGATCACCAGCAGGTCGGACTTGCAGATCCCCGGGCCGCCCTTGCGCGGCAGCTTGTCGCCGGCGGAGACGTCGATCACGTAGATGGTCAGGTCCGACAGCTCCGGGCTGAAGGTCGCCGAGAGGTTGTCGCCGCCGGACTCCACCAGAATCAGATCCAGCCCGGGAAAGCGCCGGTTCAGTTGGTCGACTGCTTCAAGGTTGATCGAGGCGTCTTCGCGGATTGCCGTGTGCGGGCAGCCGCCGGTTTCCACGCCGATGATCCGCTCCGGCGCGAGGGCTTCGTTGCGCACCAGGAAATCGGCGTCTTCGCGGGTGTAGATATCGTTGGTGACCACGGCGAGGTTGTAGCGCTCGCGCAGGGCCAGGCACAGGGCCAGGGTCAGTGCGGTTTTGCCGGAACCGACCGGGCCGCCGATGCCGACGCGCAGAGGTTGTGTATCCATTTCATTCTCCAAAATAAACAGCCCTAAGAGCGGAAGAGACGGCTGTACTGGCGCTCGTGGGCCATGCACGCCAGAGACAGGCCAAACGCGGCGCTGCCGATGTGTTCGGGGTTGAGGTGGGTCGCGTCGTGCTGCGCCTGTTGCAGCAGCGGCAGCAGTTCGCTGGTCAGGCGCTGGGCGGCTTGCTGGCCCAGCGGCAGGGTTTTCATCAACACGGCGAGCTGGTTTTCCAGCCAGCTCCACAGCCACGCGGCAAGAGCGTCCTGCGGGGTGATGCCCCAGGCGCGTGCCGCCAGTGCCCAGCACAGGGCGAGATGCGGTTCTGTGGTCTGTTCAAGAAAGTCGCGGGCGGGCGCATCGAGTTCTGGCAAACCGTTCAACAACTGCTGCAGGGAGTAGCCCATCTGCCGGCTCTCCAGATGCAACTCGCGGGTTTCGCGACTGGCGCGGTGGCTCTCGCAGAGTTGTCGTAATTCGGCCCAGTTTTCATCTGCTGCGGCCTGGCAATGCGCCAACAGCAGCGGCGCTTCGAAGCGCGCGAGGTTGAGCAGCAGTTGATCGCTGATCCAGCGGCGGGCGCCGTCCGGGTTGTGGACCCGGCCATTATCCACCGCCATTTCCAGACCCTGGGAATAGCTGTAGCCGCCAATCGGCAATTGCGGACTGGCCAGACGCAGCAGCGCCCAGGCCGGATTCACAGGCGCACGCCGAACTGGTGGAGTTTCGGCGCGTAGTTGAAGTCTTCGTCGCCGTGGCGGGAATGATGATGGCCGCCGCCGTAAGCGCCGTGTTCCGGCTGGAACGGCGCTTCGATAGCCTCGACCTGCGCGCCGAGCTGTTCGAGCATCGCCTTGAGCACGTAATCGTCGAGCAGGCGCAGCCAGCCATCGCCGACTTGCAGGGCGACATGGCGGTTGCCGAGGTGATAGGCCGCGCGGGTCAGTTCGAACGCATTGGCGCAAGTGACATGGAGCAGTTGTTCAGGGCGGGCGCAGACGCGCACGACACGGCCGTCTTCAGCCTGCAGGCATTCGCCGTCATACAGCGGTGGCTGGCCGCGCTCCAAAAACAACCCGACGTCTTCGCCTTCGGCACTGAAACAGCGCAAACGGCTTTTGCTGCGCGCTTCGAAGGTCAGGTGCAGCTCGGCGGCCCAGACGGGTTGAGGGTCGATTCTGCGATGAATCACCAGCATCGGAAAGCTTCCAGCAATGAACGTTGAATGGGCTAGAGCAAGCGCCGCGCCAATCGGGTGATCTGTAGGAAATAGCTGTCGGCGCTTGCCTGATCTTTCAACAGGCGCGGCGATTCTGGAAGGTTTTGGTGCATGAAGGATTTGTCATGCACCAATTCGATGCCGTGACGGATGTTCAATGTGGGAGCGAGCCTGCTCGCGAATGCGCCGTGTCAGACAGATGTATTCAGCTGATCCCGCGCTTTCGCGAGCAGGCTCGCTCCCACAGGGGCTTTGCGCTGTGTCAGATGGAGAAGGGGATTACTCGGTACTGCCCAGCCCTTGCCAGTGCTTGAGGCCGATGAAGATGAAGCGCAGTTGCTGGGTGATCTTCGCCTGCGGCGTCAGATGCTCCGGCAAGGCCTCGGCGGGCGGGTCGATGATGTCGGGGAGGGTGGCGAACACCGATTTGACGATCAGGTCGGCGATCACGCTCAGACCGGCGATGTCCAGATGTTGCAGCTTGGGCATCAGCGCCAGGTCCGCCGCGAGGTCGGCGCTGATGTTCTCCCGCAGGCGTCCGATCGCCTGGCGTACCGGCAGCGAGCCGCCGTATTGTTCGCGGGCGAGAAACAGGAATTGCGAGCGGTTGGCGTTGACCACATCAAGGAAGATGCGCACCGAAGCGTCGATGATGCCGCCCATGACGAATTCGTTGTGCCGCACCAGGCGGATGGTTTCGCGGAAGGTCTGGCCGACTTCGCTGACCAGTACCAGACCCAACTCGTCCATATCGGCAAAGTGCCGGTAGAAACCGGTGGGCACGATGCCGGCGGTCTTGCTCACTTCGCGCAGGCTCAGGCTGCCGAATCCTCGGCCGCTTTCCATCAGGTGGCGGGCAGCGTCCATCAGGGCGTTGCGGGTCTGTTGTTTCTGTTCGGCGCGGGGCAGCATCGCAGGGTGTGTTCTTCGGCAGGACAAGCGCCGCACTCTAGCAAATCGGCTTTGTCGGCGTCGAACGGGGAGTCATGCAGCGAGGGATTCACAGAAGCTGAAAAGTCAAAAGCCCAATCCGCTGATTGGGCTTTTTCGCTGGGCCGTCATAGGCTCAGCTCACGGCGCTGTTGCGTTCGATTACACGATCACCACCACCTTCGGCGAGGGCTTGACCTTGGGGAGTCTTGTCGTAGCCGTCTTCCACCAGACCTTTTTCTTCGAGACGATTGCGGCCGTTTTCAGCCAGGGTCTGGCCCTGTGGGGTTTTGTCATAGCCATCTTCAGCCAGAGTCTGACCTTGAGGGGTTTTGTCATAGCCGTCTTCAGCCAGAGTCTGGCCTTGTGGGGTTTTGTCGTAGCCGTCTTCAGCGAGCGTCTGGCTGAACACCGAGTGGCTGTCTTTGACTTGTGGAGTGGCCTGATCGGCAGCTGGCAGGGCGAAAGCAGTGCTGGCTAGCATCGACAGGGTAAGGCTGAGCAGTAATTGGCGTTTCATGATAGTGGCTCCTTGGGAGGGCGATAAAGTGGGTACGAGGGCAATGCTACTCTCGATATGTCGATATAAAAGTTCATAAACGCAATGGTAATAATCAACAGAATTGATTGTTCGGCGCGAAGGCTCTAGATCGGGCCTTTGCGGGCGACGGTTTTGCACCGTCGTGGGTATTTTCGACTCACTCGTGCCTCGCAAAAGTGCGGGTCGCGGTAACACTGCTCGACCGATCGGTCAGTTTTGCTGCGCTTTTTATGGCTTAAACTGCCTTTCGATTAAACCTGCGGGCCTTTCGCCAGTCACAGACTGCATAGGGGCCGCTTAGGTCTGCCGTTTCAGCTGTGCGTCGGGTAATCGGCGTGCGGTCGTGATCAGGAGCTTTGTGCATGACGCGCACTGGAAAAATCTTCAGCTGGATCTTCGCCATCCTCGTGCTGCTGCTGGCAGCCTTGATTCTGATCATCGTGTTCTTCGACTGGAACCGGATCAAACCGACCATCAATGCCAAAGTCTCGGAAGAACTGCACCGGGCGTTTGCCATCAATGGCAACCTCGCGGTGATCTGGCAGCGCGAGCCGGAAGAGGGCGGCTGGCGCTCTTGGGTGCCTTGGCCGCACGTGGTCGCCGAGGATCTGAGCCTGGGTAATCCTGACTGGTCGAAGCAGCCGCAGATGGTCACGCTCAAACGCGTTGAACTGCGCATTTCGCCGCTGGCCCTGCTGGCCCAGCGCGTGGTGATTCCGCGCATCGACCTGACCGAGCCGAATGCCGAGCTGCAACGTCTGGCCGATGGCCGCGCCAACTGGACGTTCAAATTCGATCCCAAGGACCCGAACGCCGAGCCTTCGAGCTGGGTGGTCGACATCGGCGCGATCGGTTTCGACAAGGGCCACGTGACCCTCGACGATCAGACCCTGAAAACCAATCTCGATGTGTTGATCGACCCGCTCGGCAAGCCGATTCCATTCAGCGAGATCGTCGGCGACAAAGCGGCGAAAACTGCTCAGGACAAGGGCGGCGCACCGCAGGACTATGCCTTTGCGCTCAAGGTCAAAGGCCAGTACCACGCGCAGAACCTCACCGGGCAGGGCAAGATCGGCGGGTTGCTGGCGTTGCAGGACGCGAGCAAGCCGTTCCCGTTGCAGGCCCAGGCGAAGATCGGCGATACCCGTATCGAACTGGCCGGCACCCTGACTGACCCGCTGAATCTTGGCGCTCTTGATCTGCGCCTCGAGCTCGCTGGAGACAGCCTCGGCAATCTCTACCCGCTGACCGGCGTGACCCTACCGGACACCCCACCGTACTCCACCGACGGCCACCTGATCGCCAGGCTGCATGACGAAGCCGGGGCGAAATTCACTTATGAAAAATTCAACGGCAAGATCGGCGACAGCGACATCCACGGCGACCTGACCTACGTGGCCAGCCAGCCACGGCCGAAACTCAGCGGTACGCTGCTCTCCAATCAACTGCTGTTTGCCGACCTCGCGCCACTGATCGGCGCCGACTCCAACACCGAGCAAAAGGCCCGTGGCGGCGCGAGCAAGCAACCGGCGGACAAAGTCCTGCCGGTCGAAGAATTCAAAACCGATCGCTGGCGGGCCATGGACGCCGATGTCGAGTTCACCGGCAAACGCATCGTCCACAGCGAGAAGCTGCCGTTCAACGACCTCTATACCCATCTGAAACTCAACGACGGCGAGCTCAGCCTGGAACCGCTGCGCTTTGGTGTCGCCGGCGGCACGCTGGATGCGCTGATTCGCCTCAATGGCCGCACCGAGCCGCTGGAAGGCCGTGCGCGTTTGACCGCACGCAAATTCAAACTCAAAGAGCTGTTCCCGACCTTCGAGCCGATGAAGACCAGTTTCGGTGAGCTCAATGGCGATGCCGACATCAGTGGCCGGGGCAACTCCGTGGCCAAGCTGCTCGGTGGTGCCAACGGTAATCTGAAGATGCTGATCAACGACGGTGCAATCAGCCGTGAGTTGATGGAGCTGGCCGGGCTCAACGTCGGTAACTACGTGGTCGGCAAGATCTTTGGCGACAAGGAAGTGAAGATCAATTGCGCGGCGGCGGACTTCGACATCAAGACCGGCCTGGCGACCACACGGCTGTTTGTCTTCGATACCGAGAACGCAATCATCTACATCGATGGCACGGCGAACATGGCCACCGAACAACTCGATCTGACCGTGACCCCGGAATCCAAAGGCTGGCGTCTGATCTCGCTGCGCTCGCCGCTGTATGTGCGCGGCAAGTTCATCAAACCGGATGCCGGCGTCAAAGCCGTACCGTTGATGCTGCGCGGGGCGGGGATGGTTGCGCTGGGCGTGATTGCCGCACCGGCGGCGGGATTGCTGGCGCTGGTGGCGCCGAGCGGGGGCGAGCCGAATCAGTGCGCGCCGTTGCTCGAGCAGATGAAGCAGGGCAAGGCGCCGGTGACCGTTAAACCCAGCAAGTAATGCGGCGTCTCTGAGGGCGCCTTCGCGAGCAGGCTCGCTCCCACATTCGAACGCGTTTCTTCAATCGAAATACGTTCCAGTGTGGGAGCGAGCCTGCTCGCGAAAGCGGTGTGACGGGATTACAGATCGTTGAGGATATCCGCCATGTCGTCGGCGTGTTCTTCTTCCTGGGCGAGGATGTCTTCGAAGATGCGGCGGGTGGTCGGGTCTTTGTCACCGATGTACTGGATGATTTCGCGATAGCTGTCGATAGCAATGCGCTCGGCCACCAGATCTTCGTAAACCATTTCCTTGAGCGTGTTGCCGGCCACGTATTGCGCGTGGGACATCTTGCTGAGCAGGTCAGGGTTGAACTCAGGCTCACCGCCCAGTTGCACGATCCGCTCGGCGAGGCGATCGGCGTGCTCGGCTTCCTGGTTGGCGTGTTCGAGGAATTCGTCGGCGGCGACGTTGGCTTTCAGGCCGTTGGCCATGAAGTAGTGGCGCTTGTAGCGCAAGGTGCACACCAGCTCGGTGGCCAGCGACTCATTGAGCAAACGCAGTATTTCTTCACGGTTGGCGTTGTAGCCCTCGGTGACCGCGCCGTTTTCCACGTGTTGCCGCGCGCGTTCGCGCAGGGTTTGAACATCAGACAAATGCACGTCACTCATTTCATTCTCCTGGAGGCTAATCCGATAGGCGCCACGTTCTGAAGACGCGGTCGCTACCCAGGTTGTGAGTCTTGAGCGAAGCGAAAAGTTTTATGCGATTTACGCCGGACGCGCTGCAGGAACTGCTGAAGACTGCGATGTCGGGAGAGTCAGTCCGGTTTCGGTGGAGCGGATCGTGGCGGGCTGAAGTAGGCTCATCGTTCAGTTGTCATCGTCACGTTGGATGCTTGGCGGGCGTCTTGCAGGTCTGGCATCCACTCACCGCGCACAAGGATGTAACCCATGTCGACACGTTATCCATTGGTGCTGGTGCCGGGCATGCTCGGCTTTATCCGGCTGGTGCTTTACCCGTATTGGTTCGGCATCATCAAGGCCTTGCGCCGTGGTGGTGCGACGGTGGTCGCGGTGCAGGTCTCGCCGCTCAACTCTACTGAAGAGCGCGGCGAGCAGTTGCTGGCGCGGATCGAGGAAATACTGCGCGATAGCGGGGCGCAAAAGGTCAATCTGTTCGGCCACAGCCAAGGCGCGTTGACCGCACGGTATGCGGCGGCGAAGCGTCCGGATCTGGTCGCCTCGGTAACATCGGTCGCCGGGCCGAATCATGGTTCCGAGCTGGCTGATTATCTGGAAAAGCACTACCCCGGTAGCAGTGCCAAGGGCCGCTTGCTCGAAGCGTTGCTGCGCTTGATCGGCTGGGTCATGGCACTGCTCGACACGGGTTACCACGGGCCGAAACTGCCGGTGGATATCCACGCTTCTCACCAATCGCTGACGACGGCGGGCGTCGCATTATTCAATCAGCGTTATCCACAAGGGCTGCCGGAAGTCTGGGGCGGCCAGGGGCCGGAAGAGGTCAACGGTGTTCGTTATTACTCCTGGTCAGGGACGCTGCAACCGGGCAAGACCGATCGTGGCGGCAATCTTTTTGACGGCACCAACCGAAGTTGTCGCTTGTTTGCCAAGACCTTCGTCCGTGAGCCGGGGCAGTGCGATGGCATGGTCGGCCGTTACAGCTCGCATCTGGGCACGGTGATCGGTGATGACTATCCGCTGGATCATTTCGACATCGTCAATCAGTCGCTGGGACTGGTGGGCAAAGGCGCGGATCCGGTAAGGCTGTTTGTCGAGCATGCGGCGCGGCTGGAGGCTGCAGGGTTATAGCCAAACAGACCGCGTCATCGTTCTTCGCGAGCAGGCTCGCTCCCACAGGTGTCTGCATTTCAATGTGGGAGCGAGCCTGCTCGCGAAGGGGTCTTATCAGGCAACGCTGACCCGGCGGCCCAAAACGGTGGTCCAGCGCTCCGACAAAACCACCCCACCCAAGGTCAGCAATCCGCCCACCAGGTGATACATCGCCAACTGTTCCTTCAACACCAGCGCCGCAATCAACGCAGTAATCAATGGCAGCAGATTGAAGAACAACGTCGTCCGGCTCGGCCCCAGTCGCTGCACCGCCTGCATCCACGCCAGCGGCGCGACCATCGAAGCCAGCAGGCATGCATAGAGCACCAGCGGCACGTTCTGCAGATTCAAACCGATCTTCGGCGACACCGCGAACAGCGGAAACAACACCACAATCGCCACCAGCACCTGCAAGTACAGCAGCACCAGCGGCGGCAGGCGCAGTTGCCACTTTTTCAGCAGCGTGCTGTAAACCGCGTAGGCCAGCGTGGCGATCAGCATCATCGCATCGCCCAGATTGACCCCGTGTTGCAGCAGCGCTCCGAGGCTGCCGGATGACACCACCACCAGCACGCCAGCGAACGACAGCACCGCACCGACCAGCGCACCAGCGGTCAGGCGCTGGCCGAGGCTGATGATCGCCATGGCCAGCGACATCAATGGCATCAACGACAGGATGATGCCCATGTTGGTCGCGGTGGTCAGTGTTGCAGCGAAATAGGCGAGGCTCTGATACACCGCCATGCCGAGCACGCCGAGGACGAAAATCCGCCCCAGGTTCGGCCGAATCTGCGGCCAGTGCGCGATGACTTTCTTCAGCATGAATGGCGTGAACAGCACGCCGGCCAGCAGCCAGCGATAGAAACCGATCTCGGCGGGGAAGATCGCGCCGACCGCCAGTTTGTTGATCACGGTGTTGCCGGCCCAGATGAAAATCGCCAGCAGGGGAAACGCGTATTGCATGGGACAAAACCAGAACGTTGATGAAGCGCGATTATCGCCTGTCTGGATGCAGGCCTATACTGCGATCCAGACAACCTGCCTCTGCATCCGGACAGCATGAACAGCAAACACATCGATCTGCTCGATTTCAGCGAACTGCCGTCAGCGGTGTATTTCCGCTACGCCGATTTCAATGCCCACGAATATGCCGCGCCACACCGGCATCCTTGGGGCACGCTGGAATACGCGGCCCATGGCGTGCTGCACATGGATGTCGACGGCAGCCGCTTCATGTCGCCGCCACAGTACGCGGTGTGGGTGCCGCCCGAGGTCGAGCACAGTTTCTACAGCCATCAACCGGTCAACTACCGCGCGGTGTGTCTTGATCCCGACGTCTGCGCGCGATTGCCGGCGCGGGCCTGCACGCTGGCAATCAGCGACATTCTCAAGGCCATCCTCAAAGACTTCGCCGCCCGCGATGTGAAGATCCCCGAGCATGAAGCCGATCAGCGTCTGGCCCAGGTATTGGTCGATCAACTGCAACAGGCACCGGTGCAGGAATGTTATCTGCCGTACGCGAGCAGCCCGGGCTTGCTGACGATTCTTGACGCCTTGCAGGCCGCGCCGGGCGACAACCAACCGTTGGCGCATTGGGCCGCGCAAGTGCATGTCAGCGAGCGCACGCTGGCGCGGCAGTTCGTTCGTGAGCTGGGCATGAGTTTTGGCGAGTGGCGTCAGCGCTTGCGTTATCTGGCGGCGATCGAGGCGCTTGAGACCTCGCGTTCGGTGCAGGAAATCGCTTTCGACCTCGGCTACAGCAGCGGCTCGGCATTCATCGCCATGTTCGCCCGCCAGGCCGGGTGCACGCCGGAGCAGTATCGGCGCAGCCACCTCGAGGGCAGGAAGGTGTAACAAGCTTTGACTACACTGCGACAGAGGCCGCATCCATCGGTGCGGCAACAAGGAGAAAACTCCATGAAGATGTTGCGTGTGCCGTTGTTGATGATCGGGCTGCTTGTGTGTTCCCAGGGTTTCGCCGCCACGGCGCAACAGAACAAGATGACCACCTGCAATGCCGATGCGACCGCCAAAAGCCTGAAGGGCGACGAGCGCAAGGCGTTCATGAGCACCTGCCTGAAAGCGGCACCAGCGGCCAACGATGGCAAGGAGCTGACCCCGCAGCAGCAGAAGATGACCACCTGCAATGCCGATGCGAAAACCAAGGCGCTGACCGGCGATGCGCGCAAGGCGTTCATGAGTGAGTGTCTGAAGAAAAAATAAGCGGGCGCCATGGGTGTCCGATTGACTCGGTCGGCTTGAGATTTTCCCTCACCCTAACCCTCTCCCGGAGGGAGAGGGGACCGACCGCATTGATGCCGACAGGAACTGGGGTCTGAAATACCGGGTCGATTGCGGATTCGGCACTGCACGTTCAGGTCGGAAAATTTTTCGAGCAACCCCCAATCGGTCCCCTCTCCCTCTGGGAGAGGGCTAGGGTGAGGGGGAAATTCGCAAGCCTTGCACGAAAATCCGAAACCCCGCATATCCCTAGTGCTAACCCAGGATCGCTGGCAGACTGCCCATCCTTTCACGCCGTTCGTTTTGAGGCTGTATGCCAACGTTTTCTCAGCGTCATGTTGTGTTCTGGGTCAGTTGCATCATCATTTTTGGCGGTTTGCTGCTGGTGCTGCCGCTGCGCCTGTTGCCCAGTCTGCTGGCCGGGTTGCTGGTGTTCGAGCTGGTCAACATGCTCACCCCGCAACTGCAACGGCTGATCGAAGGGCGGCGTGCCCGCTGGTTAGCGGTGGCGCTGCTCGGCACGCTGGTAGTAAGTGCGCTGGCGCTGATTTTCGCCGGGGCTATCAGTTTCCTCCTGCATGAAGCGGAAAACCCCGGCGCTTCACTCGACAAATTCATGGGCGTAGTCGATCGCGCGCGCGGGCAGTTGCCGCCGTTCATCGATGCCTACCTGCCGGCGAGTGCAGCGGAATTTCGCGTGGCGATCGGCGAGTGGGCGAGCAAGCATCTGGCCGACCTGCAACTGGTCGGCAAGGACGCCGCGCACATGTTCGTCACCCTGCTGATCGGCATGGTGCTCGGCGCGATCATCGCCCTGCAGCGCATCCCCGACGTGACCAAGCGCAAGCCGCTGGCCGCCGCTTTGTTCGACCGTTTGCATCTGCTGGTGCAGGCGTTTCGCAATATCGTCTTCGCGCAGATCAAGATTTCCCTGCTCAACACCGTGTTCACCGGGATCTTCCTCGCGGTGATCCTGCCGATGTTCGGCATCAAGCTGCCGCTGACCAAAACCCTGATCGTGCTGACCTTCCTGCTCGGCCTGCTGCCGGTGATCGGCAACCTGATGTCGAACACGCTGATCACCATCGTCGGTCTGTCGCTGTCGATCTGGGTGGCGATCGCCGCGCTGGGCTATCTGATCGTTATCCACAAGCTCGAATACTTCCTCAACGCGCGCATCGTCGGCGGGCAGATCAGTGCCAAGTCGTGGGAGTTGCTCCTGGCGATGCTGGTGTTCGAAGCCGCGTTCGGTTTGCCGGGAGTGGTGGCGGGGCCGATTTATTACGCGTATCTGAAGAGTGAGCTGAAGCTGGGCGGGATGGTCTAAGGCCAGGCAACTAAATTGAATGCATCTGTGGCGAGGGGATTTATTCCCGTTGGCCTGCGCAGCAGGCCCCTGCTTTCAAGCTCAGGAGCGGGGCCGCTTCGCGGCCCAACGGGGATAAATCCCCTCGCCACAGGATAAATCCCCTCGCCACAAAGGCTCTTCGCCATAGAGATTGTGATCAGGCCATCGAACCGTAACGCTTCATCGCTTCAATCGCCAAACCGCTACCAATGCTGCCAAAGATGTTGCCTTCGACATGCCGCGCGTTCGGCAGCATTGCCGAGACGCTGTTGCGCAGGGCCGGGATGCCGCTCGAACCACCAGTGAAGAACACCGTGTCGACCTGATCGACTGCTACGCCGGCGTCATTCAACAGCTGCGTAACGCTGCCGCGCACGCGCTCGAGCAAGGCTTCGATCGCCGATTCGAACAGCGCGCGGCTCAGCTCTACGCTCAGCCCGGCTTCGATGCGGTCCAGCGGCACGTGGCGGCTGTCGGCGTGGGTCAGCTGGATCTTGGTTTCTTCCACTTCCATCGCCAGCCAGTGCCCGGCGCGCTGTTCGATCAGCTTGAACAGGCGATCGATGCCGCCGGTGTCTTCGATGTCGTAACGCATGCTGCCCAGCGCCAGCGTGGATTTCTGTGAGTACACCGAGTTGATCGTGTGCCAGGTCGCCAGGTTCATGTGGTGGCTGGTTGGCATGTAGGCGCCGCTCTTCATGCGGCTGCCGTAGCCGAACAGTGGCATCAGGCCTTGCAGACTCAGCTGTTTGTCGAAGTCGGTACCACCGATGTGCACACCTCCGGTGGCGAGGATGTCATCGTGACGGTTGTCGAGACCACGACGCTCGGGCGACAGGCGCACCAGCGAGAAGTCAGAGGTACCACCGCCGATGTCGACGATCAGTACCAGCTCTTCTTTCTCGATGGTCGACTCGTAGTCGAACGCTGCCGCGATCGGTTCGTACTGGAACGACACGTCCTTGAAACCGATTTTGCGCGCCACCTCGACCAGGGTGTCTTCGGCTTCCTGGTCAGCCAGCGGATCGTCGTCGACGAAGAACACCGGGCGACCCAGCACCACTTGCTCGAATTCCCGACCGGCGGCGGTTTCGGCGCGGCTCTTGAGCTGGCCGATGAACAGCCCGAGCAGGTCCTTGAACGGCATCGCCGTGCCGAGGACGCTGGTGTCGTGTTTGATCAGCTTGGAGCCGAGCAGGCTTTTCAGCGAGCGCATCAGTCGGCCTTCGTAGCCTTCCAGATACTCGTGCAGGGCCAGGCGACCGTAGACCGGGCGACGTTCCTCGATGTTGAAGAAGACCACCGACGGCAGGGTGATCTTGTCGTCTTCCAGCGCAATCATGGTGTCCATGCCGGGGCGCAGCCAGCCGACGGTGGAGTTGGACGTGCCGAAGTCGATGCCGCAGGCACGGGCTGGAGAGGCGTCTTTCATGTCTTTCGGTTTCCGGTCAAAAAAACGGCCGCGCAGTGTATGTCAGTGCGCGGCAGATTCGAAGGCCGGTCATCCGCTATTTCGCCCCCAGACAGTTGAAAACCACCGCATCGCCCCAAACTTGCTGGCATGGGCCGGCAGACACACCGGCGGTCGCAAGAACCGTCGTCCACTGCCGATAAACTTCTGCGGCGCCACCCGGTCACAAACTTGAGATCGGTCAACCCGGCACGTGCCAATCGGCGCATGCTGGTCTCGGCGCGAAATCGATAACGGATGGTGATCCTTCCATGGACTTCAAAGACTATTACAAGATACTCGGCGTGGAGCCGACAGCCGACGACAAGGCCATCAAGGCGGCCTATCGCAAGCTGGCGCGCAAATACCACCCCGACGTCAGCAAGGAAAAAGACGCCGAGGCCAAGTTCAAGGATGCCTCGGAAGCCTATGAAGCGCTGAAAAGCGCCGACAAGCGCGCCGAATACGACGAACTGCGCCGTTATGGCCAGCACGGTCAGCCGTTTCAGGGCCCACCGGGCTGGCAGAGCCGTGGCGGCTTCGGTGGCGGCGGTGGCGACACGGGCGACTTCTCGGACTTCTTCAGTTCGATCTTCGGCAATCGCGGCCCCGGTTTCGGTGGCGCCGAGAGCCGCCAATCACGCGGACGTCGAGGGCAAGACGTGGAAATGGAACTGCCGATCTTCCTCGAAGAAACCCTGTCGAACGAATCGAAGAAAGTCACCTTTCAGGTGCCGCAATACAACGCGCACGGCCAGCATGTCAGCAACACCAGCAAGAGCCTGAACGTGAAGATTCCGGCCGGCGTGACCGATGGCGAGCGAATTCGCCTGAAGGGCCAGGGCGCACCGGGCATCGGTGGCGGGGCGAATGGCGACCTGTACCTGACCATTCGTTTTGCGCCGCACCCGAAATTCGATGTCGAAGGCGAAAACCTGATCATCACCTTGCCCCTGGCTCCGTGGGAATTGGCATTGGGCACTGAAGTGGCCGTGCCGACCCTGACCGGCAAGATCAACCTCAAGGTGCCGGCCGGCAGCCAGAATGGCCAGCGCATGCGCGCCAAGGGCCATGGCCTGCTGAACAAGGCCGGCGAACGCGGTTATCTGTTCGTGCAGCTCAAGGCCGTGATGCCCAAAGCCTCCGACGATGAGGTCAAGGCGCTGTGGCAGGAACTGGCGAAGAAAGCCGCCTTCAATCCGCGAGAGAACTTCTGAACCCGACGACGGAGTAGCCCATCATGAGCAGCCCCCTGATCGTTCAACTGGACCTGGCAGAATTCTGTGAGGCGGCCGATTTGTCGGACGTCTACGTGATCGAAATCGTCGAGCACGGCATCCTCGAACCTCAGGGCGCACAGCCCCGGGAATGGCGCTTCACCGATTACGAATTGGCCTTGGCCAAGCGTGCGGCGAAGCTGCGCCGTGATCTGGAACTGGAGTGGGAAGGCGTGGCGCTGGCGCTGGATCTGCTGGACGAGGTGAAGCAGTTGCGTGCCGAGAACCGCATGTTGCGCCAGCGTTTGGGGCGGTTGGTGGTCGAATGAATTGTTTGAGGCCGTGAGGTCCTAGCTGGCCTCATCGCGTGCCGGCCCGCTCCCGCCTGATTAATGTTTGCGGGTGTTTCGTCCGGTATGAACCGGCAGGATGGTCTGATAGTTTTCCGGGCACATGTTGGCAATGGATGCCGACGGTCGTAGCGCCAGCCAGACTGGCCAGCGCTGCGCAATCTTTGCAAGGAAGCCTGTCAATGCCAGTCAGACCCAAGCCGCCCAAGCCGGGCGCAGTCGATATCACCACCCCTGGGCGCACATCCCGGGATCCCGCCGCGCACGGGATCGAGTCGTCGCACCTGACCCCCGGTCCGTTCATTCGCAAGACCCCGCCCGATGCCAGTGAGCCCGGCAGCAACACGCAGCAAATGGAAACTGCAGTTGCCCCGCACAGCGTGCACGTCGACTCGACGCCGTCTACATCTGGTCCCGTCCCGAAGCTTAAAACCTCGGCTCTGGAGCGTTACCTGATTGCCTCGACAGCCCCTCTACCGCAAGCAGACGTTGACGGGTTTCGCGTATTCAAAGGACGCCAATACGCGGACCTGCAGGGCGGTGGTACGGTGCTGATCGGCGTCGATGCCGAGACCGGTCTGCATCGGGCCAGATTGTCCAGCGAGCTGCAGCCGTCCGGCCCTGTGCTTGCCTACGATCCGTTGACCAAGCACTGGTACGCGCTTGAAGAGTCCGGCGCGTCGCCGGACGCTGCCGCTGTCCCGGGTAAAAGCCGCAGGGTGGCGCGCCAGAGCGATGAAGACTATGAGTCTGCCGTTGAGGAGCTGCCCGACGATGGCGGTGTAACGCAGGAACATTTTTATCTGGCGTCCGAGTCGATGCCCGTCAAACCCTTCACCGCTGAGGAATTGCGTGCAATGCGCAGCGAAACACGGTTTTCGTTCCTCACCAATCGGCCCGGGGTCTACGACCGTGCCAATAACGGCAAATACCCTTTCCCGGGACATGGCCGGCCGGCCTGTCAGGATAAAGAAGCTCCAGACCCTTGCGCGTTTCGAAGACGGCAGCCGTTATACCTCCGAGCAGATCAAGCCCTACATCAAGTTTGGCGCCTACGAGCATGTCGCGCGGTTGTATGAAGAAAAGCTGCAATGGCGATTGTTCACCGAGGCCGACATGACGGTGCCCGGAGAGCGGGCCCTGGTCGGCCAGTCAATGGTGGTCGCCAACCGGCGCATCACCCGAGGCGAGGTGGTCGGTGTCTATGCTGGCGCGATCATGCCGGGACGTCTTGTGCCGCTGCCCCAGCAGTCATACACCATGAAGGTCGGCGTCCGTTATCAACCAGGGCCTGGATATTTGATCCCCGACGAATTCGCGCTGGTCGGTGACACGATTATTTCCCGGATCAACACGCGCTTTTGGTATGACGCCACGGGCAAACCAGTTCGTCAGGCTACGGAGGGTTACAACGTCGAGTTCGTCCCGTTCGATGTCGAAGCGCAACAGTGGATAGGCAAGGAACTGGTCACCCGAGACTTCATTCTCAACGCCATCTTCGCTACCGAAGACATTCCGGCGGGAACCGAGTTACGCATCGATTACAACTACAGCGATGCGGACATCGCGAAACTGTTCCCGTGATTGCCTGAGCGATCGCGACTGAATACGGACCTGCGCGTCCGTATTCAGCGCACGCCTTCATCAGAACAGAAAATAGCGCTGCGCCATCGGCAGCGTTTCCGCCGGTTCGCACCACAGCAACACGCCATCGGCCTTGACCTGATAGGTCTGTGGATCGACATCGATGTTCGGCAGATAGTCGTTGTGGATCAGGTCGGTTTTCTGCACGTCGCGGCAGCCCTTCACCACAGCGATCTGCTTCTTCAATCCCAAGGCTTCTGGCAATCCGGCCTCCTGCGCCGCCTGGCTGATAAAGGTCAGGCTGGTGGCGTGCAGCGAGCCGCCGTAGCTGGCAAACATCGGGCGGTAATGCACCGGTTGCGGTGTTGGAATCGAAGCGTTGGCGTCGCCCATCAGGCTGGCGGCAATCGCGCCGCCCTTGAGAATCAGCGTCGGCTTCACACCAAAGAACGCCGGGCGCCAGAGCACCAGATCGGCCCACTTGCCGACTTCGATCGAGCCGACTTCATGGCTGATGCCATGGGTGATTGCCGGGTTGATCGTGTACTTGGCGATGTAGCGTTTGGCGCGGAAGTTGTCGTTGCCTGCGCCGTCCTGTGGCAGCGGGCCGCGCTGTTTTTTCATCTTGTCGGCGGTCTGCCAGGTGCGCGTGATGACTTCGCCGACACGGCCCATGGCCTGACTGTCGGAGCTGATCATCGAGAACGCGCCGAGGTCGTGGAGGATGTCTTCGGCGGCAATGGTTTCGCGGCGGATCCGGCTTTCGGCGAAGGCGACGTCTTCGGCAATGCTCGGGTCGAGGTGATGGCAGACCATCAGCATGTCGAGGTGTTCGTCGATGGTGTTGCGGGTGAACGGCCGGGTCGGGTTGGTCGAGCTTGGCAGCACGTTGGGGAAGCCGCAGGCCTTGATGATGTCTGGCGCGTGGCCGCCACCGGCACCTTCGGTGTGATAGGTGTGGATGGTGCGGCCCTTGAACGCGCCAAGGGTGGTTTCGACGAAGCCGGATTCGTTGAGGGTATCGGTGTGGATCGCCACCTGCACATCGTACTGGTCGGCGACGTTGAGGCAGTTGTCGATGCTCGCCGGAGTGGTGCCCCAGTCCTCGTGCAGCTTGAGACCGATGGCACCGGCCTTGACCTGTTCGATCAACGGCTCCGGCAGGCTGGCGTTGCCCTTGCCGGTCAGGCCGATGTTCATCGGGAAAGCATCGGCGGCCTGGAGCATGCGCGCCAGATGCCACGGGCCGGAGGTGCAGGTGGTGGCGTTGGTGCCGGTGGCAGGCCCGGTGCCGCCGCCGATCATGGTGGTGACGCCGCTCATCAGCGCTTCTTCGATCTGCTGCGGGCAGATGAAGTGGATATGCGTGTCGATGCCGCCAGCGGTGAGGATCATGCCTTCGCCGGCAATCACCTCGGTGCCGGCGCCGATGGCGATGGTCACATTGGGCTGCACGTCAGGGTTGCCGGCCTTGCCGATCGCGGCGATGCGCCCGTCCTTGAGGCCGACGTCGGCCTTGACGATGCCCCAGTGGTCGATGATCAGCGCGTTGGTGATCAGCGTGTCGACCACTTCGGCGGCGAGCAATTGGCTCTGGCCCTGGCCGTCGCGGATGACTTTGCCGCCACCGAATTTCACTTCTTCGCCGTAGGTGGTGAAGTCCTTCTCGACTTCGATCCACAGCTCGGTATCGGCCAGGCGCACCTTGTCGCCGACGGTGGGGCCGAACATGTCGGCGTAGGCTTGTCTGGAGATTTTCATGGGCATGCCTTGAGATTCAATTGGGTCTGAAATCGCTCGCATTACTCGCTTTCGCGAGCAGGCTCGCTCCCACATTTGATCGCGTTCTCATGTGGGAGCGAGCCTGCTCGCGAAGGGGCCAGAGCGGGCACCGTGTTGTTTAGAGATCACCCATGATGCGGCCGGCAAAGCCGAACACCCGGCGATGCCCGGCGTAATCGACCAGCTCGACTTCACGGCTCTGGCCTGGCTCGAAGCGCACGGCGGTGCCGGCGGGGATGTTCAGGCGCATGCCGCGACTGGCGGCGCGATCGAAGGTCAGCGCGTCGTTGGTTTCAAAAAAGTGGAAATGCGAGCCGACCTGAATCGGCCGGTCGCCGCTGTTGGCGACTTTCAGGCTGAGGGTGCGACGGCCGACGTTGAGTTCGATGTCGCCGGGCTGGATCTGGTATTGGCCAGGAATCATCGCTGGGCTCCTTGCAGGACTTTGTAATAGAGCGCGGTCGGGCGATAGGTGCCGTTGGGGTCGCAGGCGTAATCAGGGATTTCGCCGGCGCGCACGTAGCCCAGCGCCTTGTAGAAATCTTCCGCCGGCGAGCCGGCCTCGGTGTCGAGATAGAGCATGCCGCGCTTGTGCTTGGGCGCTTCGAGTTCCAGCGCCTGCATCAGTTGCTGACCGAGGCCTCGCCGCCGGGCGTCTTCGCGTACCAGCAGCTTCTGCACTTCGGCGCGGTTCAGACCGTTGGCCTTTTGGCACAGACCCAATTGCACACTGGCCAGCACCTGCTCGTCCTTCACCACCACCCAGAGCAGCGTGCTGCCCTTGTTGATGTTGTCCTGCACCTCATCGAAATATGCGCGCGCCTGCGCGGCATCAAGGTCGGCCATAAAACCGACGCTGGCGCCGTAACCGACGGCGTCGAGCAGCAGATCGATCAGGCCCTGGCGATAGTGGGCAAAGCTTTCAGCGTTGACGCGGCGCAACTGGGCGGCGTTCATCGACATCACTCCTTGTGAGTATCCGGCGGCTGTGCGCCGGGGTTGAGGGTCAACTGCATGAAGGTCAGATCGAGCCAGCGGCCGAACTTGGTGCCCACTTGCGGCATCTGCCCGGTGACGCTGAAACCGGCGCGCTGGTGCAGGCGAATCGACGCGGCGTTGCCACTCTCGATGGCAGCGACCATGACGTGTTTACCGCAGGCGCGGGCGCGTTCGATCAACGCGGTCATCAGTTGCGGGCCGAGGCCGTTGCCGCGTTGATCGCTGCGCACGTACACCGAGTGCTCGACGGTGTGGCGGAAACCGTCGAACGGCCGCCAGTCGCCGAACGAGGCGTAACCCAGCACCGCGTTGTGGCTGTCGACGATCACCAGAATCGGGTACGCCTGCAACTGACGCGCGTCGAACCATGCCTGGCGATTGCCGAGGTCGACCGCTTGTTCATTCCAGATCGCCGTGGTGTTGAGCACGGCGTCGTTGTAGATGTCGCGGATCGCCGGCAGGTCGGCCCGGCTTGCATCGCGAATGGCGTAAGTCATGGCGCGGCCTCAGACGATCGGCTGGTGAACGGTGACCAGTTTGGTGCCGTCGGGGAACGTCGCCTCGACCTGGATTTCCGGGATCATTTCCGGGATGCCTTCCATCACTTGTTCGCGGCTGAGCAGGGTGGTGCCGTAGTGCATCAGCTCGGCCACGGTCTGGCCGTCGCGGGCACCCTCCAGCAGCGCGGCGGAGATGTAGGCCATGGCTTCCGGGTAGTTGAGTTTCACGCCACGGGCCAGCCGCCGCTCGGCGACGAGGCCGGCGGTGAAGATCAGCAGCTTGTCTTTTTCGCGTGGGGTCAGGTCCATGGTTCGGGTTCCATCAGGGCAGATTCGGGTGGCTCTCGAGAAGTGTGGGGTGCCAGTTGGAGCAGCCCCTCACCCTAGCCCTCTCCCGAGGGAGAGGGGACTGATCTTGGTTGTTTTCAATGGCCAATTCAGTCAGCAATATTCGTTCAGGCAGATAAATTTATTTCAGACGACTCGGTCAGGCTCCCTCTCCCTCCGGGAGAGGGCGGGGGGTGAGGGTCGGGGTTTCAGGTGCTCCATATTCTTGGCGCGATAGCTTCGCGCCCCAGCAGCGCAGGTCTGAGCAATCGCCACAAATCGATGAGCCAGGCGCGGGCGAGCAACGCCTCACTGGCCAGGCAACGAGCCACCAGCAGTCCCGGCAATTGCGTCAGATCCCCGCGCACCTCATGCCCCAGCGAGCGGCATCGCTCCAGCAGCTCGGCGTCTATCTCACCGGTCACCAGCATCGTCGCGAACACCGGTTGCCCATCCAGCCCGATTGGCGAGTCGAGCAAACCATCGTTGCCGACAATGCGCTGCCGTTCGTGCCAGAGCAACCGACCGTCGCGGCGGATGTCCAGGTGCGCCTGAAAATGCCCGAGGTCAAAACGCTCGCCGCTGGCCGGCCGACCGAGCGCCACCACGTCCCAGTAGAACAGCCGCGCATCGCCTTCAAGCTCGATCGTTGTGGTCAACTCGGCCTGCGCGGCGCTGTAGACGATGGTTTCCTGCGGCAGCCATTCCAGTGTCGCACCGGCAGCGACTTGCAAGTCGAGCTGTTGATACGCCGGCCCACCCGCGCGATACCACTTGGCGGCGCCGGGGCTGGTGATTTGCGCCCAGGCGTTGTGTTCGACGCGGGCCTTGATGTCCAGCCGATCACCACCGGCAATTCCGCCCGGTGGGTGGACGATGATGTGCTGGCAGACTTGCGGGCCTTCGGCGTACAGATGCTTTTGCACGCGCAGCGGGCCGAGGTGGCGGCGCATGACCGGGCGCGTGCAATCGCCGAAACGCGCGTAGGCCAGTTCCAGCTCGGCGTGCCAGCTCGGGGTAAACAGGGCAGGTGCAACAATCGAATTCATGGTTTGTGATTATCGTTAGGAAGCTACAGATTAGACCGGCGCGTTAGATCGTGACCAGCCCGCGTACACCTTCGGCCTCCATATTTTCACCGCGACCCTGTTGAACGATCTCGCCCCGCGACATCACCAGGTATTGATCGGCCAGTTCTGCAGCAAAGTCGTAGAACTGCTCGACCAGCAGAATCGCCATGTCACCGCGCGCCGCGAGCTGCTTGATCACCGCGCCGATTTCCTTGATCACCGACGGTTGAATGCCTTCGGTGGGCTCATCAAGAATCAGCAGGCGCGGGCGGCTGGCCAGCGCCCGGCCGATTGCCAGTTGCTGTTGCTGACCGCCGGACAGATCACCGCCACGGCGCTGCTTCATTTGTAGCAGCACCGGGAACAATTCGTAGATGAAACCTGGAACTTCCTTGGCTTCTGAGCCTGGAAAGCGCGACAGGCCCATCAGCAGATTTTCTTCTACCGTCAGGCGCCCGAAGATCTCACGGCCCTGCGGCACGTAGGCGATACCGGCATGCACACGCTGATGCGGTTTGAACGTGGTGATCGGTTTGCCTTCCCAGTTCACCGCGCCTTCCTTGGCCGGCAGCAGGCCCATCAGACATTTGAGCAGAGTGGTCTTGCCCACGCCGTTACGCCCGAGCAGGCACGTGACTTCGCCGACTTTCACCTCGAAGCTGAGGCCGCGCAGGATGTGGCTACCGCCGTAGTACTGATGCAGCTTGTCGACTTGCAGCATGTTCGAATTCTCCCCCGGTGATCGTTCCCACGCTCTGCGTGGGAACGCATCCCGTGACGCTCCGCGTCACATAACGGCGGACGCAGAGCGTCCATGGCGGCATTCCCACGCAGAGCGTGGGAACGATCTAGGTCTTCAGCGGCCGAGGTAGACCTCGATCACGCGCTCGTTTTCCTGCACTTGCTCAAGCGAGCCCCCGGCCAGCACGCTGCCCTGATGCAGCACCGTGACGTGGTCGGCAATCGAGCCGACGAAACCCATGTCGTGCTCGACCACCATCAACGAATGCTTGCCCGCCAGCGATTTGAACAGCTCGGCGGTGAACTCGGTTTCGGCGTCGGTCATGCCCGCCACCGGTTCGTCGAGCAGGAGCAACTGCGGGTCCTGCATCAGCAGCATGCCGATCTCGAGGAACTGCTTCTGGCCGTGGGACAGTAGGCCGGCCTGGCGATTGACCGAGGTGGTCAGGCGAATCGTCTCAAGCACTTCGCTGATGCGGTCCTTCTGTTCGCCGCTCAGGCGTGCACGCAAACTGGCCCACACCGACTTGTCGGTCTTCTGCGCCAGCTCCAGGTTTTCGAACACGCTCAAGGCTTCGAACACCGTTGGCTTCTGAAACTTGCGGCCGATGCCGGACTGGGCAATCTGCACTTCGCTCATCTGCGTCAGGTCGAGGGTTTCACCGAACCAGGCCTTGCCGTGGCTGGGCCGGGTCTTGCCGGTGATCACGTCCATCAGCGTGGTCTTGCCCGCGCCGTTGGGGCCGATGATGCAGCGCAGTTCGCCGACGCCGATGTACAGGTTGAGATTGTTCAGCGCACGGAAGCCGTCGAAGCTGACGCTGATGTCTTCCAGGGTGAGGATCGTGCCGTGGCGGGTGTCGAGGCCCGGGCCGACGCGCTGGCCGAGGCCGATCGAGTCGCGGCTGGTGCCTTCGTCCTTGTTCGGTTCCACGGGGAAAAACGCCGGCTCCAGCATGAATTCAGCACTCGCTGTGACTCTCATTGTTCACCTCGTTTCTTCAGCAGACCGATCACGCCCTTGGGCAGGTACAACGTCACGACGATGAACAGCGCGCCGAGGAAGAACAGCCAGTATTCCGGGAAGGCCACGGTGAACCAGCTCTTCATGCCGTTGACCACGCCGGCGCCGAGCAGCGGCCCGATCAGCGTGCCGCGCCCGCCAAGGGCGACCCACACCGCCGCTTCGATTGAGTTGGTCGGAGACATTTCGCTGGGGTTGATGATGCCCACTTGTGGCACGTACAGCGCTCCGGCGAGACCGCACAACACCGCACTCAGCACCCAGACGAACAGCTTGAAACCGCGCGGGTCGTAGCCGCAGAACATCAAACGGTTTTCCGCATCACGCAACGCCGTCAGCACCCGACCGAACTTGCTTTGCGCCAGGCGCCAGCCGATGAACAGGCTCGCCACCAGCAGCAACACCGTGGCCAGAAACAGCACCGCGCGGGTGCCCGGTTCGGTGATGCCGAAGCCGAGGATCGTGCGGAAATTGGTGAAGCCGTTATTGCCTCCGAAACCGGTCTCGTTGCGGAAAAACAGGAGCATGCCGGCGAAGGTCAGGGCCTGGGTCATGATCGAGAAATACACGCCTTTGATCCGCGAACGGAAGGCGAAGAAGCCGAACACCAGCGCCAGCAACCCCGGCGCCAGCACCACCAGACACATGGCCCAGAGGAAGCTGCTGGTGCCGGTCCAGTACCACGGCAATTCGCTCCACGACAGGAAAGTCATGAACGCTGGCAAGCCATCGCCGGCCGCCTGACGCATCAGGTACATGCCCATCGCATAACCGCCGAGGGCGAAGAACAGACCGTGGCCCAGCGACAGCAGGCCGGCATAGCCCCAGACCAGATCCAGCGCCAGAGCAACGATGGCGTAGCAGAGGATTTTGCCGACCAGCGTCAGCGTGTAGGCCGAGACGTGCAGGGCATTGTCTGGCGACAACAACGAGAGCAGCGGCAGAACGATCAGCAGCGCGAGGATCACCCCGCCGACCGCGAGCGTGACTTTCGGCCCGGCCTTTTGTGTGGCCGTGACTAACAGAGGCTGGTTCATCAGTCGATCACCCGTCCTTTCAGTGCGAAGAGGCCTTGCGGACGTTTCTGAATGAACAGAATGATCAGCGCGAGGATCAGGATCTTGCCGAGCACCGCACCGATCTGCGGTTCGAGAATCTTGTTGGCGATCCCTAAGCCAAATGCGGCGAGCACGCTACCGGCCAATTGGCCGACGCCGCCGAGCACCACCACCAGGAACGAGTCGATGATGTAGCTCTGGCCAAGGTCGGGACCGACGTTGCCGATCTGGCTCAGCGCCACGCCGCCCAACCCGGCGATGCCCGAGCCGAGGCCGAAGGCGAGCATGTCGACGCGCCCGGTCGGCACGCCGCAGCAGGCGGCCATGTTGCGGTTCTGGGTGACGGCGCGCACGTTGAGGCCGAGGCGGGTTTTGTTCAGCAACAGCCAGGTCAGCACCACCACGAACAATGCGAAAGCGATGATGACGATGCGGTTGTACGGCAGCACCAGATTGGGCAGCACTTGGATGCCGCCGGACAGCCACGCCGGGTTGGCGACTTCAACGTTCTGCGCGCCGAACAACAAACGCACAAGCTGAATCAGCATCAGGCTGATGCCCCAGGTTGCCAGCAGGGTTTCCAGTGGCCGACCGTAAAGGTGGCGGATGACCGTGCGCTCCAGCGCCATGCCGATGGCGGCGGTGACGAAAAACGCCACCGGCAGCGCGATCAGCGGATAGAACTCGATGGCTTGCGGCGCGTAACGCTGGAACATCAACTGCACGACGTAGGTCGAGTAGGCACCGAGCATCAGCATCTCGCCGTGGGCCATGTTGATCACCCCGAGCAGGCCGAAGGTGATCGCCAGGCCGAGGGCCGCGAGCAGCAGAATCGAGCCCAGCGACATGCCGCTGAAGGCCTGGCCGAGCACTTCGCCGATCAGCAGCTTGCGCTTGACCTGAGCGAGGCTGGTTTCAGCGGCGGTACGCACGCCGGCATCGCTTTCCACGCCCGGTTCGAGCAGGCCTTCGAGGCGTGTGCGTGCCAGCGGGTCGCCGGTTTCACCGAGCAGACGTACCGCCGCGAGGCGCACCGCCGGGTCGCTGTCGACCAGTTGCAGATTGGCCAGCGCCAGGCTCAAGGCGGCATGCACGCTTTGATCTTTTTCCCCAGCGAGTTGCCGGTCGAGAAATTTCAGCTGCGCGGGTTTCGCGCTTTTCTGCAATTGCTGCGCGGCGCTCAGACGGATCTTGCTGTCAGCGGCGAGCAATTGATGGCTGGCCATTGCGGTGTCGATCAGACCCCGCAGGCGATTGTTCAGGCGCAGGGTTTTCGCTTGGCCGTCGATCGTCAGTTCGCCTTGTTGCAGGGCGTTGAGCAATTCGATACGCGCCGGATCGGGCTGCGCGGCCCAGGCTTCCAGCAGTTTGGCCTGTTGCATCGGGTTGGCCGCGACGAAGTCTTCGGCGTCGCCGGCGTGGGCCAGGAGTGGCAGCAACAGTGCGATGGCGAGAAGTACGCGGTGTATGGCAGTGGGCATTAGTGGTGTCCTGTTCAACCGCCCCCTCACCCTGACCCTCTCCCGGAGGGAGAGGGGACTGACCGAGGTGTCTGGACGATGTGCTGCGACCTGCGAACTCGAGTCGAACTCAGGGTCTGAAGAGCATGAAGATCGGCTCCCTTTCCCCCTCTCCCTGAGGGAGAGGGCTGGGGTGAGGGGGAAGTCTCATGCTCGCCTCAAAAACTGAATTCGCCTCAGTTGCTCTTCACCGCATAATCCGGCTTCTTGTCGTTGCCCTGAATGAACGGGCTCCATGGTTGCGCGCGGATCGGGCCTTCGGTCTGCCACACGACGTTGAACTGCCCGTCGCTCTGGATTTCGCCGATCATCACGGGCTTGTGCAGGTGGTGATTGGTCTTGTCCATGGTCAACGTGTAACCGGACGGCGCAGCAAAGGTCTGCCCGGCCAGTGCTTCACGAACCTTGTCGACGTCAGTGGATTTGGCTTTCTCGACCGCCTGCGCCCACATGTGGATGCCGACGTAGGTGGCTTCCATCGGGTCGTTGGTCACGGCTTTATCGGCACCCGGCAGGTTGTGTTTCTTCGCATAGGCTTTCCAGTCCGCGACGAATTTCTTGTTCGCAGGATTCTCCACCGACTCGAAGTAGTTCCACGCCGCGAGGTTGCCCACCAGCGGTTTGGTGTCGATGCCGCGCAGTTCTTCTTCGCCGACCGAGAAAGCCACCACCGGTACGTCGGTGGCTTTCAGGCCCTGGTTGGCCAGCTCTTTATAGAACGGCACGTTGGAGTCGCCGTTGACGGTGGAAATGACGGCAGTCTTGCCGCCGGCGGAGAATTTTTTGATGTTGGCAACGATGGTCTGGTAATCGCTGTGACCGAACGGCGTGTAGACCTCTTCGATGTCCTTGTCGGCCACGCCTTTGGAATGCAGGAACGCGCGCAGGATCTTGTTGGTGGTGCGCGGGTAGACGTAGTCGGTGCCGAGCAGGAAGTAGCGCTTGGCGCTGCCGCCTTCTTCACTCATCAGGTATTCAACGGCGGGGATCGCTTGCTGATTCGGCGCGGCGCCGGTGTAGAAGACGTTCGGCGACATCTCTTCGCCTTCGTACTGCACCGGGTAGAACAGCAGACCGTTGAGTTCTTCGAACACCGGCAATACCGATTTGCGCGATACCGAGGTCCAGCAGCCGAACACCACCGCGACCTTGTCCTGGGTCAGCAGCTGCCGGCCTTTTTCGGCGAACAGCGGCCAGTTGGAAGCGGGGTCGACCACCACCGGCTCGAGCATCTTGCCGTTCACACCGCCCTTGGCGTTGATCTCATCGATGGTCATCAGCGCCATGTCCTTGAGCGACGTTTCGGAGATCGCCATGGTCCCGGACAACGAATGCAGAATCCCGACCTTGATGGTCTCGGCGGCCTGGACAGTCCAGGTCATGCCCATCGCGGCAATGGATGCCGTGAGTGTGAAAGCCTTGATCAAACTGCGACGCTTCATTGTGCGATCTCCATGAACATTCGATTTTTTCTGGTTGGCAGATGCGGACGACTGAAGGTGTGTTTTGCAAAGGCTGTGCCCGGTCGCGTTCAGGCAAGAAAATGTCGTGCCAGAGCGCTTGCGTGCTGAATGCGTGCACCAGGAGGGGACGGTAGTCGGGCGGTGGTGCGTCCAGCTGCGCCAGATTGGGGCGCGGGCTGTCGCGCAGATGCGGATACAAAAACGATAAACATGTACCACAGCAGGTGAAACCCGACGGCCCACACTCACGCGCTCATCCCGATTCTCAGCGCAGGTTTTTATGAGTCATGTCTCAGGCCGATCCGGTCGTACCGCAAGTTCTTCAGCAACGTTCAAGCTGCCGCCACTGAGCCCGGCCTTTCTGACTGAAGAGGACGCCGCCTATTGGGTGCACACGCGGATTCCACTGAACCCGGACAAAGAGTACGGCAGCGTGATCCTGCTGCGACCGGACGGGAAATTCCTCGCCACCTCTCCCATCGCAGGTGAAGCCACGCGCTTCGACTTCGGCACGATTGTGCAGACCGATGCCCTTGGCGGCATGCTCCATCCGCTGGGCTACCGATGTATCGCCAGCGTACACAGCCATCCGCCGATACATGACCAGTTCCGCAATGGCAATCGGCGTCAGGACGAAACCCTGCTCAGGCTGTTCATGAGCTTCTATTCAGGCGGCGATTTCATTGGCGATGTGTCGGCGCGGGATTTTTTCCGCAACGCTTACCTTTCAGGCCCGGATGGCAGCTTGCTCAAATACGTCTCGAGCGGCTCGCCCGAGGAACGCGACTACTTCCTCTGGCAGCAGTCCGGCGGGCCGTCGGGCCATCCGGCTGGGGCCTATGACGTGATGGCGGTGATCAACAGGCTGGCGACCGTGGGTGAACTCAAAGTCATTGTTTCGAATGCCGACTGGGGCTACTCGGTGGGGCGCGTACCTGCGGACTGGAAGGCCGGCGCGTCGTTCTCCACGGGTGTGGTCACCGAACTGCCGCTGATGACCCGGGTATGCGTCAATGCCGAACGCGCCGTGCTTGCCGCCTTGAAATCCAGAGGCGCACAGACGACGGGCCTGATATTGAAAAAATTGATTGGCGAGGAGTATGTCGCCACCCATGCGCGCCCGGCCGGACTGGCTGCATGGGATCCTGAGCGAATATTTCCGGTTGATGCCCAAGGGCAATTGCAGCTGCCGAGGGGTTATTTGCTGGAGGGTTTCTACTTCGCCTCGCGGCCCGACCCTGCGCAGTTTCCACCCGCTCAGCCGTGGCTCTACGAGAACTTCTTCACGCCCCGGGAGATCGCCGTCGCTATCGAAGCGAATGCCCGCAGCAAACATCTGGCGAAAGCAGGGCATGCGTTGTCGCTATACATGCGGGCGCAGGATCATGCGATGTTGAAGTACCGCTTCAGCGGCGATTCGATCGAAGCGGCACTGAGCGTTACGCAGTCGGACGGCACGGTCGGTGACAATGGAGTGCAGGCAAGGCTGTTGGCCGGCACACTGGATACCCGCGCATTTGTCTCGATGCTGGTACTGGCCGGGACCCTGGAGGTCGTGCGCGGCAGTGCGCTGTGGGCGCATCTGGGGCCGGTGGATCTGCAATGGCAACCCTTCGCGAACTTCCCCTGGCCGCGATTGAGCGGCGCTTTTCTGTGCGCCGATGATGCCGTGCGCCATGCCCATGAACTCGCCGGCCTGCGCCGTGACAAACCGTACGCCGGGTATGTTTTTCAGCGCAGCGACAAGCGCTTCGTGGTGACCGAACCGTTGCCGGGAGATATCGACACGCTCAGTCAGGGCAGGCTTTATCCGATGGACAATCATGGGCGTCCGGTCTTTCCCGACGACCATGCGCTGCACGCCCGTTACGTCTCACACACGGCGCTGTCACAACTTTTGCCGGTGGATGCAGAGCTTTTTGGCTGGGCGTATCAGGAAGCGGCTGTGAGCTTGCAGATGTTGAGTGTGGCGGAGGTCAGGCAAGTCCTGCTCGACGAGATTGCCTTGTATGTCAGCGCGGCGCCGGACAGCCTCGTCAGGTATGAGGTCATCGGATCTGCGGGCTCCACGGAATTGGCCCGGCGCCTGGGCACGCGCCAGCATCCGGGCGCCCTGGCGCTGGAACTGGACAGCGGCCGTAAACGCCCGCAGGACTTCATTCGTGAACAGGCAGCGGCCGGACGTTTAACGGTTCTGATCGATAATGAACTGTGGGGCTATCGCGGGCGGGTGCCGCCCGCCTGGTCGCTGCGCACCACGCCCGCGCCTTTGCCCGTGCCGCAGTTGCCGGTGGTGCAACTGCCGCCGCTTCTGTATCCCCAGCCGGACAGAGACAAGCCGATCCTGCCCAAACCCACGCCACTCCCGCAGCCGCAAATACCGTTGCCGCCGCTGACGTTGCCGTTGCCCTGGAAACGCCTGGAAGGTGTGGCATTCGGCGCGATTTTTCCCTCGGCGGATGAGGCTGCACGGGACCGATGCATGGGGGACTTTCGTCCACAGGGCGAAACGCGCGCGTACTTCGGCTTCATTCTCAGGCACAAGAGCCGGCCAGAGTATGTGGCTACCGAGCTGGTGCCCGTCAGTGATCAAGGCAAAAATCTGTTCAGGCTCGATTCGGTTTTCGCCGACCTGCCCTCAGAGCCCTGGCATGCGTTGCCCGAGGGCTTCGAACTGCACGGCAATTTTTATGCGTCGCAACGAGCCGGTGATCCGACGAAAAGCCCGGATGAATGGCTGGCGCATTACTTCATCTCGCCGGACCACCTGACAGCCTCGATGTATTACGGCGGCCGGCGCCCGGTCATGGTGCCGGACGTTCCCGCAGCGCTTTATCTCGCAGTGCGCGATGGTGCGTTGCTCAAATATGTGTGGAGCAAGTCCAGCAAGCTGTTTCATGACGCCTCGTCCCAGCGCACGCTTGAACAGATCAAAAGCGATCTGGCCGCTGGCAACCGTCTACCGACCGACTTTATCCATGAGGTCGCCAGCAGCGGCGAGCTCTCCGTCATGCGCACCGGTCTGTGCTGGGACCGGACGGGGCAGATCAATGTCACCTGGCAACCGTACGCAAATCTCGAACGGCGCAGGCTCGGTCCGGTTTTTCAGACAGCTGACGACGCGGCCGTCCACGCCAGGACACTCGTGCCTCTGGTGACCGACCGAGTGCATGGCGGGCTGATTCTGGAGACGGTCGATAAGCGCTACGTCGCCACAGTGCCCGTTGAAGTCAGCCATGAGGATTTCGATTTCACCGATATCTGCCCTGAGGAAAGTCGCGCCGCCGGATTGTTTCCTGCGGGTTGTCGCATCGTGGCGCGGTACCGCTCGCGCGTCGCCCAGGAGGTGTCGTTGGTCTTGGCGCCTGTGCAAAAGCAGGTGTACCAGAACGTGTTTTCGGTCGAGGTGCTGGAGTCGGCGTTCAACAAACGCGGCATTAAAGAGGAATACCGGGTGGCGGCGGACGGTTCGCTGGTTCGCTATACACCCGCCCCACGGGATGAGTACCTGTTCTGTCCGGATGGCGCGGTGATTGGCTATCGGCCGCAAGCCGAACTGCTTTCGCAGCTGCTTGATCAGGGCGAGCGGCTGTCCGTCGTCGATGCAAAAGCGATAAGACAGCGCCTGCGCGATCGGCAATTGAAACCCGTCGAATGGGTGAACGATCTGGCCAGGGCCGGACGTCTGTGGGTAGTCGCCGCAAGCGCGATCTGGGGGCAACCGCGCCAGATTATCCAGTGGGCACCATACTCCGGGGATCTGTTGCCGGCCGCAGATTATGACAAGGCGTTGAGCAGCCAGGTCGGCAGCCCGCTGTTCATCCAGGCAGACGCTGCCGCGCGTTACGCTCATCAACTGTCGTTGAGCAGGGATGCGCAGACTTTCGGCTACGTTTTGAACGGCCCTGAAGACCTGTTGGTGTCCACTCTGCCAGTTGCGGTGCAGCGTTCGGGGTTGGCGCTGGATCGGGTTTTCGAACAGGGCAAGCTGCCGTCAGGTTTCAGTCTGAGCGCCATTTATTTGCGAGCAGCGCTGCCACCTCTGGGCGCGCGGCCGGACGATATGCGGCACTTTTTTCTGCTGCCCAACGATGTCCAGGCAGCCTGCGCATGGGCCAACACGCCCCAGGGGTACCGGCCGATCTACTTCTCCTGCGCCGATGGCGCGTTGTTGAAATTGCAACTGCATGCATTCGAGCCCGGCACTTTCTACGATGAGTTCGGGCAAGTGCAACTGCGCCCCAATGCCTTTGTGTCGAAGGTGGAAGCGGCGGTCGATGAGCGGGGCATTGCCAGCGGTACGTTCAGATTTGTCGACTATGTCCAACGGATGGCTCATGCCGGTCGACTTGAGGTAATCGAAACCAGTGAATACTGGTCGCGGCATGGTCAGGTGGATGAACACTGGCAGCCACGGCTGACCGAGGTGTCCAGTGAGCAACGCTGGCGCGAGCATCCGGCGCCAGCGCTGGGACCTGTCTTTCATCATCCCGATGATGCCGCCTGCCATGTTCATGGGCGGGTAGCCGGCCAGGCGGTAATAGGCACCGGTTATGAGAGTGCGATTCTGGCGAACCCGTCCAGCCTTCGCTTCGTTCCGCTTGAGCCGATCGTGTATCTGGCCAACGAGGACAATCCGCTGTTGCGCATACTGCGTACCGTCGCGGATCCGGCTGTCAGTTGGCGCGATCCGGCGCCGCGTTATCCCGAGGGTTACTCGGTGATGGCCACCCATCAATTGCATGTCTCGGGCAACACCACGCTGGCGGCGGACGTGGATCAGGTCTATGCCAATTACGCTGCGCCTTCGCTGGTGCATGCGCACACCCATGCACCCACGGAAAAAGGCGTGCATATCCTGCACTACTACTATTCAACACCGCACGATGTGCTGCTCAAGTACACACCCATCTATTCAAGGGCGGAAAGAGATCTGTTGCTGACCCGCTCAGCCACTTTCGAGGGCGGACGCTGGATCAGCCGGCTGAGCCCTGGAGAGTTTCTTTCGCGGCTTATGGCGCTGGGTGAGTTTCGGGTGCTGATCGGCGGTTATTACTGGCGCCAGACCGGCCGCATGAACACTACCTGGCGAAGCCGTCGTCAGCAGACCCCGACACCCGGAACCGTGCGCTTGCGCGACGAGTTGTAAGTGAAATGAATGAACAGGCGTGGGCCGCCGCAACGGCCCGCGCCCGTCACATCAACGCTGCACCTGCGCGGAACGCTCGCCAAGTCGGGGCACGAGAAACCGGTCGAGCAACCAGACCACCACCAGCGACGCCCCCACCAGTGGAAACACCACCGCCAGCACCAGCATGATCGCCACGCCGGTTTTCCACTTCGGCAGGTCATGGCGCAGCGGCGGCACACCGAATTTGCCTTCAGGCCGACGCTTCCACCAGATCACCACGCCGCTGACGGCGCTGAGCAGAATCATCAGGCAGATCAGCAGCACGACAATCTGGTTGAAGGTGCCGAACATCTTGCCTTCGTGCAACATCACGCCGATTTCCGTGGCGCGCGCGACGGTGCCGTAGTGCTCGAAGCGGACATCGGCGAGGACCTTGCCGGTGTACTGATCGACGTGCAGGGTGGCGTCGTTGCGCGGGTCATCAGCGAACACGGCAATGGTGAACACGCCGGTGGCGGTGGTCGGCAGGGTGATGCTGTAGCCGGGTTCAACCTTGCGTTCACTGGCGATGTTCTGCACGTCCTGCAGGCTGATCGCGGGTGCTGCGGGGCCGGCATGGGCATTGCCGTGATTCATGTGTTCGGCGTGGTCGCCGGACATCGGCATCGGCGTATTTTCCATCGCCCATGGCACGGTCTGGCGGGTGGCGCTGTTGAGGCTGCGTGCCTCGATGTCGGAGGTCGGCACGTTGTCCCACATCGCTGCCGGAAACACGTTCCACACCTGCGCGTATTGCTTGCCCCAGAAACCGGTCCAGGTCATGCCACTGAGCAACATCACCAACAGCAATGTCGCGCCCCAGAAACCGGTGACGGCATGCAGGTCGCGCCACAACACCCGACCGCGACTGCTCAGGCGCGGCCACAGAATGCCCGCCGCCTGACCGCGCGGCCACCACAGAAACAGCCCCGACACCACCAGCACTACGCCCCAGCCAGCGGCCATTTCGATCAGGCGATCGCCGACTGTGCCGATCATCAATTCGCCGTGGATCGCGCGGGCGATGGCTTGCAGGTTCTGCTTGGCATCCTGCTCGCCGAGGATGTCACCGTGGTACGGATCGACGAACACGTTGAGTTCATGACCGGCGTTCTTCACCACGAATTGCGCGCTGCGCTCGGCATTCACCGGCGGCAGGTACTGGGTGACCTGGCCTTGTGGGTAAGCGCTTTTCACCCGTTGCAGCAAGTCATCGGCCGGCACCGTGTGGTGCCCGGCCGGCACTTCGAGCAGGCTGCTGTACATCAGCGAATCGAGCTGCGGTTTGAACAGATAAATGATCCCGGTCAGGGCCAGCATCACCATGAACGGCGCGACGAACAGCCCGGCATAGAAATGCCAGCGCCAGGCCAGGTTGTAGAAATTGGGTTGAGGCTTTTGCATCACGTGTGCTCCGCTGGGCTTGGTTCTTTTCGTTGTCTGTTTACCTGCGGGAGTGAGCCTGCTCGCGAAGCGGTTGTTCAGTCGATATCGATGCCGACCGTGGTGCCGTCTTCGCGAGCAGGCTCGCTCCCACATGGGTGGGTGTCAGAAACTCATATCCACTTTGGTCCAGAGCGTGCGCCCCGGTTCATTGAGCGCTTGCGGGTCGTTGGCCGGATAGCCGAACCCGGCATTGCCGGCTAGATTCAGGTGTTCGGCGTAGGCTTTGCCGAACAGGTTGTCGACGCCGCTGCTGACCTTCCAGTGCTGGTTGATGCGGTACGCGCCGTTGAGCGAGAACACGCCGAAGCCGGAGCTCTGGGCGTAATCCTTGCCGACCACGTTGCCCTTGTTCGCGTCGATGCGGTGCTGCGCGGCGACCACTCGCCACAATGCGCCGGCGCTCCACTTGGCCTCGCTGTAGGTCAGGCCGAAGCGCGCATCCAGCGGCGGCATCTGCGGTAATGCCGAGTCGTCACTGCTGTTCTTGCCCCAGGCATAGGCCAGGGTCGCATCGGCTTTCCAGTGGTCGGTCAGGTTGTAGGCAGCTCCGAGTTCGCCACCCATGATCCGCGCGTCGATGTTCTCGGCGCGCGAGGTGCTCATGCCCATCATTCCCGGCGTGTAGTCGAACAGGATGTAATCGCGTACCACACCGATGTAACCCGAGGCCCAGGCTTCGAGGTCGGCGCTCTTGTAGTTCACGCCGAAGTCGAACTGCGTGGTCTTTTCCGGTTTGATCGAGTCGAACGCATTGACCGATCCTGCCGGGCCGGACTTGGGCGAAAACAACTCCCAGTAATCCGGGAAGCGTTGCGCATGGCCGAGGCCTGCATAAAGCGTGGTCGGGCTGTCGGCCAGATCGTGTTCATAGCGCACGAAGCCACTGGGCAGCGTGTCGGCGCGGGTGTCGTCGGCGGTCGGGTTGGGGCGGGACATCATCCCCGACCCTGTGGTTTGCCGATAATCCTTCGCCGAGGCGCGATCGACCCGAGCGCCAGTGATCAAGCGATCACGCTCGGCGGCGTACCAGGTCATTTCGCTGAACACACCGTAATTGTGGAAATCGGCGTCCTTGCTGTAAGGCAGGTCCTTGTAGGTATCGATGCCCATTGAGCTGCGCTGACGGTGCTCGTTGGTCTGTGCGTCGAGGCCGGTGATCAGCTGAACATCAGCCCAGCGCCAGGTTGCTTTGATCCGTGCACCGAGGGTACGACGGTCGACGTTGGACGCCATCGGTCCTGCCATCATGCCGGTGCCGGACGGGGTGCGCAGGGTGTAGTTGTCCATCACATGGTCGGCGTAGTTGTAGTAAACCTGTGCCTCGAGTTTTTCCAGCACCTCGCTGATGTTGGATTTTTCCAAGCGCAGGCCGAGGCTTTCACGCAGGAATTGCGAACCGTCCATGCCGCGCCCGGCATACCGTGCCTCGCCATCGCCCTTGCCGGCGGTAAGTTCGATCAGGGTGTCGGCATCCGGCGTCCAGCCCAGTGCGATATCGCCGTTCCACTTGTCGTAACGCGAGGCGACGATGTCGTTGTTGCCGTCGCGATAGTCATCGGAATGCGCAGTGTTGCCGATCACCCGCACGTAACCCAGAGGACCGCCGGCAGCGGCGTCGACAACCTTGTCGAAACGCCCATGCGAGCCCGCCAGGAGGCTGGCGTTGACGCGAGTGCCGAGTTCGCCGAAGTTCTCCGGCTCACGGTCGAACAGCACCGTACCGGCCGATGCGCCCGGCCCCCACAGGACAGTCTGCGGACCTTTGATCACCGTGAGCTTGTCGTAGGTTTCCGGCGAGATGTACGAAGTCGGCGCGTCCATCCGGCCAGGGCAAGCGCCGAGCATCATGCTGCCGTTGGTGAGGATGTTCAGCCGCGAACCAAACATGCCGCGCAGCACCGGATCGCCGTTGGTGCCGCCATTGCGCACCAGAGCGAAGCCGGGAATGGTCTTCAGGTAATCGCCGCCGTCACTGGCCGGCACCGGTTGGCGCGGATCCTTGGGGTCGGTGACGATCGTCAGTGGTGAGCTTGGAGCGATGGCAGTGATCACCGTCGGGCTCAATTCATTTTCTTGGCCAGCGTGATCGTCGGCCAGCGCCAGCGGAGTCAGCAGTACGCCGCAAAGGACGGCAATAGCGTGCCTGCAACGAATCGGCGATTCATTCAGGGCAAAGTGCGCGCGGGCAGATTCCGCGCAGGGGACAGCAGTAAACCTGGACATGACAATTTCCATCGAACAGTCGTGAACACCACGGCCGGCAGCCTGGTGCTGTCTTCTCAACCGTGTGCAATCAGAGGTGTGTGTTTACGCGGCGATGGGCGGGGCGCGGGTGCGGGCGCCGGGGAAGAAGGGTTGGCGGGCATGGCCCAGACGCGGGGAGGGTGGGGTGAAGGTGTTGGGTGGCGGGATGTTGAAAGCGACGAAATCGCCGCCGCCGGTCAGTGCCGGGCAATTGAACAGCAGGCTGCAATAGCCGCATTTTTCCCACAGCACGTGATGCGAAGATTGCGGCGGGCAATGCTCGGCCGCAGGCTGGGCTGCGTGGCCGCTGTGATCCATGCCGGGCATGTCCATCGACATGTCCATGCTCATTGGCATCGATGTCGAGGCGTGCTGATCCATCGGCATCGACTGAGAAATCAGTGGACCGATGAAGATCATCAACATGGCGAACAGGGCGATCCAGCTGCCACGCGTCAGCGCTTGAGTCTGACGGTGATGCGGGACGGGCCTGGCGCGCAACGGACGCATGGGCGAAGTCAGCCGAAACAGTTACTGAGCGTGCACGTGGCCCTGGGCCGATTCCGGCGGTTTCTTCTGCACGGCTACTTCAACGCTGACGTCACCTGCCTTTTCGAAATGCAGGGTCATCGGGAAACGCTTGCCGTCGCTGAGCAGGCTGCGATCGCTCGGGTTGAGCAGCATCACGTGGTAAGCCATCGGCGCGAAGGTCACGGTGCCGCCGGCGGGGATTTCCACGCTTGGCACTTGCTGCATCTTCATCAGATCGCCCTGCATCACGTGCTCGTGCAACTGCGCTTGTGCAGCGATGGGCGAGTCGACGCTGAGCAGGCGATCGGCGCTTTTGCCGGTGTTGTGGATGATGAAGTAGGCGGCGACGGTCGGCGCATTCGGCGGCAGTTCCTGCGACCACGGATGGGCGATTTCCAGCGCACCCACCTTGTATTCGTGGGCATGGGCAAAGCACGCCGGCAAAAGCAGCGCAGCGAGGACGAAGAGTTTCTTCAACATGGCAGTTCTCCAGAACGATTTGAAACGCGGATTCAGGGCGCGAACCAATCAGACCAGAGGGGAGGCACGGGGATTGAGACTCGGCCATTGCTGGCGCGGCGTCGGGGTTTGCAGGGAGGCGGGCGCAACGCTGCGGTTGCTTTCAAATTGCGCGAAATACAGCTGCGGCGAATGCCCCGGCAGCGCCAGCAATGGCGCCCCGCCTGAGCAACACCAGCAGTGCTGCATGTTCGAATGGTTGTCGTTTTGCGGGGCCTTCTGATCCGTGGCACCGATGTCGATCGCCACCATCTTCATGCCGCTGCCGGTGCAGAAACTGCTCCAGAGTATCTGCTCGGCCGGTGAACTGGCCGCCTGCGCCATCGCCCCGCTCAGCGGCATGGCGAGCATGTTGAACAGCACTGCAAAGCAGGCGATCCAGGCAAATGCTAACCGGCGTCGGTTCATGGGACAGGTCCGTTGGGTGGGCGATCAGGCGCGGCCCATTTAGCCTGATCAGGGCCGATAAGTAAAAAAGCGTCGTGCGGCTTGGTGTCGCATTGAGCTGTTAAAGGAGTGTAGCTACTTGAATTTGCAGTGCCAGACCTGACGCCTTCGCGGGCAAGCCCGCTCCCACAAATTTTGTGAGTGTGCACAGATATCAGCAACATCCACGGTTCCTGTGGGAGCGAGCCTGCTCGCGAAAGCGATTTGTCAGGCACTGATGGGCTACTGGTGCTGACGTCTTCGCGAGCAGGCTCGCTCCCACAAAGCGCCGTGCCGATTCAGTGGGAAAGGGCAGCGAGGACTTCAGCGACTGATTCAAACTCCCGATCAACCCCCGGCAACCCCGGGCGCTTCAACACCAGCACCGGCACGCCACGCTCGCGCGCCACTTCAAGCTTCGGCTCAGTCGCGGTGCTGCCGCTGTTCTTGCTGATCAGCACATCGATCTGCCTGCGCTCGAACAGCGCGCGCTCGTCTTCCAGCAGAAACGGCCCACGGGCGCCGATCACTTCGCAGCGCGCGTTGCCGGGATAGACGTCGAGGGCGCGCAGGGTCCAGAACTGGTGTGCCGGGATTTCGTCGAGGTGTTGCAGCGGTTCGCGGCCGAGCGTGAACAGCGGGCGGTGGAACGGTTCGAGGGCGGCGATGAGTTCGGCCCAGTCACTGACCTCGCGCCAGTCATCGCCTGCTTGCGGTTGCCAGGCGGGCCGGCGCAAGGCCCAGCAGGGGATGCCGGCGAGCTGTGCCGCGCGGGCGGCGTTGGCGCTGATTTGTGCGGCGTACGGATGCGTGGCGTCGAGCAGCAGATCGACGCGTTCATCGGCGATGAACTGCGCCAGACCCTCAGCGCCGCCATAGCCGCCGACCCGAATCTGGCAGCGCAAATCGCTCGGCACCCGGCCAACGCCAGCGAGGCTGTAGATATGTTGCGGGCCGAGCGTACGGGCAATCGCCAGCGCTTCAGTGACACCGCCAAGCAGCAGGATCCGTTTCATGCAAAACCTCCGGCGTGCCCGACAATCCCGCCCTGACGATCAATGGCAAACACCTCGACCTGGACCAGTGCCGGTACCACGCTGCGGGCGAAATTCAATGCGTGGCGACACACCTCATCCCCTAAAGCGATGCCCGCCGCACTGGCTATGGCCAAGGCTTGTTGGCTGGTATTGGCTTCGCGAATGCCCTGTTGCAATGCCGCATCCGCGCCAATCGCCGCCGCCCACTCGGCCAGTTGCGGCAAGTCAATGCTCGAGTGCCGTGAGTGCAGATCCATATGCCCGGCGGCGAGTTTGCTGATCTTGCCGAAGCCGCCGCACAGGCTGAGTTTATCCACAGGCACTTTGCGCAGATGCTTGAGGACCGCACCGACGAAATCACCCATCTCGATCAGGGCAATTTCCGGCAGGTCGTAGACCCGGCGCATGGTGTCTTCGCTGGCGTTGCCGGTGCACGCGGCGATGTGCAGATAACCATTGGTTTTCGCTACGTCGATGCCCTGATGAATCGAGGCGATGTAAGCGGCGCAGGAAAATGGCCGGACGATGCCGCTGGTGCCGAGGATCGACAGGCCGCCAAGAATGCCCAGTCGTGGATTCATGGTTTTCAGCGCCAGTTCTGCGCCGCCCTCGACATTGACCGTGACCTCGAAGCCGCCGCCGTAGCCGGTTTCGACGGCGAGCAAGGCCAGGTGATCGCTGATCATTTTGCGCGGCACCGGATTGATCGCCGGTTCGCCGACGGCCAATACCAGACCGGGTCGGGTCACCGTGCCGACGCCGACACCGGCGTTGAAGTGGATTCCCGGTTCGGCGGACAGTCGCACCTGTGAATAGAGCAGGGCGCCGTGAGTGACGTCAGGGTCATCGCCAGCATCCTTGATCGTACCGGCCTCGGCGCCGCCCTCGCTCAAGCGGCAGAACTCCAGGCGCATCTGCACCTGTCTGCCCTTGGGCAGCGTGATCTGCACCGCGTCGGCGCTGATGCCGG
This sequence comes from Pseudomonas sp. TE9122, assembly GCF_056278925.1. NCBI lineage: Bacteria > Pseudomonadati > Pseudomonadota > Gammaproteobacteria > Pseudomonadales > Pseudomonadaceae > Pseudomonas > Pseudomonas sp. TE9122. Next base: position 172,971 of record NZ_JBWBQI010000001.1, read on the forward strand.
TGAGCAACAGGCGCGCGGCGGCGAGGCTGGTGGCGGTGGCGCAGCTGCCGGTGGTGAGGCCGCTGCGCAGGGGCGCGGGCTGTTCGGCGGTTTCGTCACGCATCGAGGGGTTTGACCAGTTCCAGCAGGGTGATCGGCAAGGCCTGACGCCAGGTGTCGAACTCGCCGAGCGGTTGCGCCTGGGCGACATGGATGCGCGTCAGCTCACCGCCGTATTGTTCGCGCCAGTGCATCAGGGTGACTTCGCTTTGCAGGGTCACGGCGTTGGCCACCAATCGGCCGCCGGGCTTGAGCTGGTCCCAGCAGGTCTCGAATACACCCTCACGGGTGACGCCGCCGCCGATGAAAATCGCTTCCGGACGTTCAAGGCCATTGAGCGCTTGCGGCGCCTTGCCGCGAATCAGTTGCAGGCCGGGTACGCCCAGCGCATCGCGGTTGTGTTCGATCAATTGCTGACGGCCCTCGTCGGCCTCGACCGCGATGGCGCGACAGCTCGGGTGCGCACGCATCCACTCGATGCCGATCGAGCCGCTGCCGGCGCCGACATCCCAGAGCAGTTCGCCGTGCTTCGGCGCCAGGCGAGCGAGGGTGATGGCGCGCACGTCGCGCTTGGTCAGCTGGCCGTCGTGACGGAACGCCGAATCGGGCAGACCGGCGAGGCGTGACAGGCCGGTAACACCGGGTTCGGCCAGACATTCGACAGCGATAACGTTGAGATCGGCAATCGGCGCATTTTCCCAGTCACTGGCGCTGCGATCGATCCGCCGTTCGGCGTCGCCGCCCAAATGCTCCAGAACAGTCATGCGACTTGGGCCGAAACCACGTTCGCAGAGCAATTGCGCAACGGCGGCCGGGCTGCTGCCGTCATTGCTCAGCAACAACAGACGCACGCCGCTGAACAGATGCGCATTGAGCGCCGCCAGCGGACGCGCCACCAGCGACACAATCGTCACCTCCTGCAACGGCCAGCCCAGGCGCGCCGCCGCCAGTGCGCAGGACGAAGGAGCGGGAATGATCGCCATCTCGGCGCTCGGCACCTGACGCGCCAGGCTGGCACCGACGCCGTAGAACATCGGATCACCGCTGGCCAGCACGCAGACCGGCTCGCCACGCGACTCGAGCACCGGCGCGAGGGAAAACGGACTCGGCCACAATTGCCGCTCGCCGCCGATGCACGGCGGCAGCAGATCCAGCTGACGCTGGCCGCCGACGATCCGCGAGGCGCCCATCAGAGCACGCCGGGCGTTCTTGCCCAGGCCTTTGAAGCCGTCTTCACCAATACCCACAACGGTCAGCCAATCGCCCATTTCATACTCCAGATCCTGCGTCCAGCGAAGCGGGCGACATGATAACGCGACAATCGATAACTGGCTGCTGTCCTTTTTTGAGGAGCGCCGACATTGAATGTTTACATTGTCTTTTGTGATTTTTCGAGTTCTTCGCAAGTATTGAATTGGCGTTCCGCTGGAAGTGCTTGTGGCTATCCGGAAGGTACTTTTTTAGTAAATTGAATAATCGAATGGATAATTGAAATGAGCGATGTTTTGAACAGTATCTCAGCACTGCCCGACCAAGGCAGTGCGACGGTGATGGGGAATAATCTGTTGTCCTACTTTTCCGGGTTGACTGCGGAAGACAAACGATTCGTCAAAGACAGTATGCGCTGGGCAGAATACAGAGCCGATTTGCGTCATAACAGAAACAGTGAGCCAGCTGCTTGGTTCGAATATTATTCCGGGGTGCTTTGGTCTGTCGGCTGGAGCCTGGAGCAAGCTCCGGTAATCCATGTTGACAAGAACTTTACCGGCAATGCGCTGGACGTCTGGGCGCGATCCTTGTCGCAACAACTAAGTCGGGAGAAAGTCGCGCTAATGAAGGAAGCGTTCCATATGCTTGAGACACATTCGGACGCCATAGACGTATTTAGAGGCAGCGCTCGGGAATGGAGCGATTTTCGTTTTTCTCCTGCTCAGTACAATTTCAATAGGGAGTTGGAGATTGTCGTCAGTAATGTTCGCTTGCTTGATGCGAAGTGGTCCTCTACCTATTTGTTCTGGACTATTCAGCATACGGGTTCGGAGCTTGATATCCGCTCCAGGCGCTTTTTGATCAGGTCTGCCGCGATAAATGAAAATCGGCTTCAGTTGGCTGCTGCAGTGCTTGATATGCGCACGCGTGAAATTGAGTTGGCTCGGGGCGCTTGATATTAGTTGTACAGCTTTGTTTGATGGTTTGTATGACGGTCTGAAATTAAATGCATGGATTTTCGATTTGATTAACTCCGGTGCTGTGGTTAGTTTGTTTTCCACACCAAGTCGGTGTTTTAATCATGAAAGGAATTCATTTATGACTGAGCTGAATAAAGATGTAATCTCCGCTGTTGAGCGGTTTAGTTTGATTGCACAAACCAATGAGTTTATCGCTGCGCAGCCAGTGCTGCGCTCGCGTTCGGCAAGTGTTGGCAGTAGCTTGCCGATTGATAAAGATGAACTGAATGCTGCAATCATGGGCTCGGGTATTGCAGGCTTTGATGCAAGCATGTCCAAACGCAGCAAGCGAATCGTTAAAAACACCTACATGTATGCCGATCTGGTTGCCTTGCTCAAATATCCGGCGTCCAACCAAAAGGAACAGCGCTATAACGAGTTTATGCGATTGATGAAACTGGCTGGCTGGTTTGCTTTCAGCCAGCCTTATAATCGATATACCGCTACTTCGCAAAAATTGACCATGGATAATGTTGTCCTGTCTGTTCTGCATACCGCTGTTGGTGCAGCAGTAGGACAGGGCCAGGCAGCCCTTAAAGTATTGTCCTCTGTGGCAGATGCGACCATGGATGCACTGAAAAATGAACCACAGGCCCTGACGCTGTTCGAGAACAACTCGAAGAAAGCCGAAGGTGGCAACTTTTGCATGAGTGCGGCTTCGCAGGATGATGAGGGTGGTATCACCCTGGCAATCGCCGCTGTGCAATATCTGGCTTCGGCTCAACCTACCAAAGTACTGTTTGTAGAATGGGCAACATCTGCTGTGGAGATTTATAACGCTGGCGCCACTATGTATATGGATGAGGAAGACTATGCAATGGTTGAACCGTTGATTGTCAAGGCTCTGACTGAGCAGCGTGAGAAAGCGCTCAGCTACGAATTTGGCCAATCGGTCTGAAAGTGATTAATGCCAGAGGCGCAAGCCTCTGGTTTTTTTGTGGGAGATGCAAATGTTCGCGATTTCGAAGGTTTTCGTATGCGCAGGGGCATTAGTGCTGGTGAGTAAAGAGCTGTCGGCATCTGACATTAACGACAGTCTCGATGCGCTGCTTTATTCACAAACGGTCGCCTCGCATAAAGTTCCCGATGCTGTTGAATGCGAGGCATGGAATGACGCCAATAAAACGGCTTTGAAAGTCACCGGTGCTTTGTTTTTCGACGATCCGGTTATCAGCGCGCCGGTCACTACGCCCGATACTTTTACTCTGCTGGAGTTGACTCAAGAACTCTTGCAAGGTTGGGCGCCGGCAGTTTTGAACCAACAGGTAATTGCCAATCTGACCTCGCAACTGGAGAGCAACGGTGCGGCCCTTGAGTTGCTTCAGCGAAATATTCTGCAAGAGGGCAAGTCGATTCGCTTCATGCTTGGCAGCGTATCTGCGGAATCAACGATTACGATGGTCGTCATTTCGTTTGCCGTCAAAGAGCCTGTTCCGGGCAATGTGCTTGAGCGACGCTTCAATGCCGAGCAGATAGTGGGCAACCTTGCTGTTGATTGCTACAAGGCTCTTATAGATGCCGATGATTACTGTTTCTCGAGAGCCAGGATTATTGCGTTATTGGGTGAGCGGCGCGAAACGCAGATTATCGCCCTGACCTGAGCGCGGCAGAGGCAACAACTGACGCCTGCCTGCCCCACCGGTCGAGACAGAGGGCAGACTTTTCATACCGGTGGGCAAAGCAGGCATAATACTGCGCCTTCGCCCGCGAAGCGCTTCTGCCACACAACCGGTCAGCCCCTTGAACGAACGCCCGATGTCCACTGCCTTACGCCCCTCGGCCTGCCCGGGGTTGCTGCGTATCGTCCAGGCACTGGACGGCGGTATCTGTCGGATCAAGCTTGATGGCGGTTCGATCAGTGCCGATCAGGCCGATGCGGTGGCCGCTGCCGCCGAAGCGTTTGCGAGCGGTGCGATCGAAGCGACCAATCGCGGCAACCTGCAGATTCGCGGCATCGGTGCACAATCGGCAGCGCTGATCGAGTGTTTGCTGGCCGCCGGCCTTGGGCCGAAGCACGCCGCCGGCGACGATGTGCGCAATCTGATGCTCAGCCCGGCCGCCGGAATCGATCGGCAGATGCGTATCGATACACGCCCGCTCGCCGGGCAAATCCTCGACACGCTGCAATGCCATCCACGTTTCCATGAGTTGAGCGCCAAGTTCGCCGTGCAGCTCGATGGCGGCGAAGCGCTGGCAATGCTTGAGCACCCCCATGATCTGTGGCTGTCGACGTTCGAGCGCGACGGCGATGTCCTCTGGGCATTCGGTCTGGCCGGTTGCCCGACCGATCGCCCGCTCGGCGCTGTGACCCAGGACAACGCTCACGCGCTGGTGGTCGCCGCGCTGGAGTTGTTCCTCGACCTGGCCCGGCCAGAGCAAACACGGATGCGCCATCTGCTCGACGAGTTGCCCAGGCTCGCCTTTCTTGAATCGTTGCGCGAGCGCGTATCGCTCAAGGCGATCAGCAATTGGCAGCGCCCGACGTCGGCAGACGCGCTGCACATCGGCGCTCATCAGCAGAACACGCAAGGTCTCTGCTACGTCGGCGCGGTGCCGCCACTGGGCCGACTTGATCCGGCGATGCTGCGTGGCGCGGCACAACTGGCCCGTCAATTTGGCGATGGCAGTCTGCGCTTCACGCCGTGGCAGAGCCTGCTGCTGCCGAACGTGAAAGCCACTGATACCGACAACGTGCTTGAGCAGTTGCGGGCGTTGGACCTGTTGACGACCGAGGCCGAGCCACTGGCTCGCCTGATCGCCTGCACCGGCGCCGATGGCTGCGGCAAAGGCCTTGCCGACACCAAACAGGATGCCCGGCAACTTGCACCTCTGCTGCCCGCAGGCCTCAGCGTGCACCTGTCGGGTTGCTCGCGCTCCTGCGCCGCCGCCCACTGCGCGCCAGCGACGCTGCTGGCCGTTGCCCCCGGTCATTACGACCTCTATTTTCGCGATGCAGCACAGCCCGGATTCGGCACGCTGCACGCCTGCAATCTTACTATTGAAGCGGCCGCGACCCTGCTCGACGCCCGCTCCCGGAGCCCCCTTGATGCTTGATTACATCCGCGACGGTCAGGAGATCTATCGCAACTCCTTCGCGATCATTCGCCGCGAGGCCAATCTGGCGCGCATTCCCGCCGATCTGGAAAAACTTGCGGTGCGAGTGATCCACGCCTGCGGCATGGTCGAGGCCATCGACGGTCTGCAATTCTCCGAGGGCGCGGGCAAGGCCGGGCGCGATGCACTGGCGGCCGGTGCGCCGATTCTCTGCGACGCGCGGATGGTCTCCGAAGGCGTGACCCGCACGCGCCTGCCGGCCAATAACCAAGTGATCTGCACTTTGCGCGACGACAGCGTGCCGGAGCTCGCCCGCGAGTTGGGCAACACCCGCTCGGCTGCCGCGCTGGAACTGTGGCGCCCGCACCTCGAAGGCAGTGTGGTGGTGATCGGCAACGCACCGACCGCGCTGTTCTACTTGCTGGAAATGCTCGACGCCGGCGCGCCGAAACCGGCACTGATCCTTGGCTTCCCGGTCGGCTTCGTCGGCGCTGCCGAATCGAAAGCGGCGCTGGCCGCCGACAGTCGCGGCGTGCCGTTCGTGATCATGCAGGGTCGGCTGGGCGGCAGCGCCATGGCCGCGGCCGCCGTCAATGCCCTCGCCACGGAGATCGAATGATGCAGGCCAAAGGACGTCTGATCGGCCTCGGTGTCGGCCCCGGTGATCCGGAACTGATCACTGTCAAAGCCTTGCGCCTGCTGCGCGAATCGCCGGTGGTCGCGTATTTCGTGGCCAAGGGCAAGAAGGGCAATGCGTTCGGGATCATCGAGGCGCATCTGGTCGAGGCGCAGAACCTGCTGCCGCTGGTCTATCCGGTGACCACCGAGGCGTTGCCGGCGCCGCTGTCGTATGAGCAGGTGATCAGTGATTTCTACGACGAAGCCGCTGTGGCGGTCGCCGAGCATCTGGACGCCGGCCGCGACGTAGCGGTGATCTGCGAAGGCGACCCGTTCTTCTACGGCTCCTACATGTATTTGCATGATCGTCTCGCCAGCCGCTACGAGGCCGAAGTCGTGCCCGGCGTGTGCTCGATGCTCGGCGGCGCTTCGGTGCTCGGCGCGCCGCTGGTGTATCGCAATCAGAGCCTGTCGGTGCTTTCCGGCGTGCTGCCCCACGAAGAACTGAAACGGCGTCTGGCCGATGCCGATGCGGCGGTGATCATGAAACTGGGGCGCAACTTTCCCAAGGTCCGTCAGGTGCTGGAAGAACTCGGCCTCGCCGAGCGTGCGTTGTATGTCGAGCGCGCGACCATGGCCAACCAGAAGATCGTGCCGATGGATCAGGTCGAGCCGATGTCCTCGCCGTACTTCTCGCTGATCATCGTCCCGGGCGAACGGTGGCAAGGTTGATGAGCCAAACGACTCCCGCCATCGTCATTCTCGGCCAGGGCAGCCTCGCGACGGCGCGGCGCATTCAGCAGGTCTACCCGGCGGCGCAAATCCATGGCCTTGCCGGACGGGTTGAAGGCGCCGACAGCAGCTATGAGGAATTCGGCGCGACCCTGCGCGCGTTGTATCAACAGGACACGCCGATCATTGCCCTGTGCGCGGCGGGGATTGTCATTCGCACCTTGGCGCCGCTGTTGCTGGAGAAAGGCGCCGAACCGGCGGTGCTGGCGGTGGCCGAAGACGGCAGCGCGGTGGTGCCATTGCTGGGTGGACTCGGCGGGGTCAACGTCATGGCCCGGGAGATCGCGGCGGCGTTGCAAGTGGCGCCGGCGATCACCACCAGCGGCGAATTGCGCTTTGGTACCTGCCTGCTCAATCCGCCAAGCGGCTACGCACTGGCGGATCTGGAATCGGGCAAACGCTTCGTTTCCGACCTGCTCGCCGGGCACAGCGTGCGGATCGAAGGCGCGGCGCCATGGCTCGATCAGGCGCAGTTGCCGCAGGATCCGCAGGCGCAGCGGTCGATTCATGTGAGCAGTGTGCAGCGGGTGGCCAGCGCCGATGAATTGCTGATTTACCCGCGCAGTGTGGCGGTGGCAGTGAGCGCTGACGTGGCGGATCTGCCGAACGCCGTTCGCGCTGCGTTGCAACAGGCCAGTGTCGCCGTGCCGGCACTGGCGTGTCTGGTGGCAGCAGACGCTGAAATGGCCTCATCGAGTTTGCGCGAGGCTGCGCTCGAGTTGGGCGTGCCACTGCGCTTCGTCGCGGCGCAAAACGATCTTCAGACTTTGGCCCGCGTGGCAGTGCCAGCGGCGACCGTGATCTGCGCAGAACATCTGGCGATCGCGATTGCCGAGCAACCGCTGGACGTCGCGCAGATCGGCCGCCCGCGCGGTCGCCTCGCGGTCATTGGCCTTGGCCCCGGCGCCGCAGAACTGATGGTGCCAGCGGTGAAAACCGAACTGGCCCGCGCCACCGATGTGCTGGGCTACGAAACCTACGTGCGCATGGCTGGCCCGTTCCGCGACGATCAGGTGCAGCACTGCACCGACAATCGTGAAGAAATGCAGCGTGCCCGCCATGCCTTCAGGCTCGCCGCCGCAGGCCGCTCGGTGATCGTGGTTTCCTCGGGCGACCCGGGCGTATTCGCCATGGCCGCTGCGGTGCTCGAAGCCCTGCACGAATCGGACGATCCGGCGTGGCACAGCGTTGATCTGGAAATCCTCCCCGGCGTCTCCGCCTCGCTGGCCACTGCGGCTCAGGCCGGTGCGCCGCTGGGCCACGACTTCTGCGTGATGTCACTGTCGGATAACCTCAAGCCCTGGGCGATCATCGAGAAACGTCTGGATCTGGCCGCCCAAGCGGATCTGGCCCTGGCGTTCTACAACCCGATTTCCCGGGCGCGCCCGTGGCAACTGGGCCGGGCGCTGGAGATCGTTGCGCAGCACCGCTCGCCTGAAACACCGGTGGTGCTCGGCCGGGACATCGGCCGGCCGGGGCAGACGCTGCGCACCACGACCCTGGGCGCATTGACACCGGAACAGGTGGACATGCGCACCATGGTGCTGATCGGTTCTTCGACCACCTGCACCTTCGCCCGTGCCGGAGGCGGTGAGTGGGTTTACACGCCGCGTTGGTATGGTGAAAAACCGCTGTCTGAAAAACCCTCCGCTCATTCAATATTCGGCTTTGGGAAAGTTTGAGCGGTTGTAAGTCCGATTGAAGTTTCAATTGTTTTCCACCAGCAATAAACAATGGTCATGTCCCACAGGGCAGGGCCATTTTTTTTGCCCGACGGTCGCGCCGGTCCGCTAATTATTTCGCAGCCGTTACAGCATAGTGCTTCGGTGCCATCAGATATTGCCGGGGACAAGCTTTGTATTCCTTGTTGTTTGTGTGGCGCGTATTCGCCCACTAGGGTGCTGTGTTCATAGCACTTGTCGAGTGTCGTTCAAATCAATTTACCGCTCTGCAGCGGCGCGAAAGTGCGCGCGTCAATGGGCCATTAAGTAAACAAGGAGTGTGTGATGGCTTTAAAAAACGATTACTCGTTCGGGCGAGCATTCATTTCTGCGCAAGAGTATTCCGTACTCTCAAAAGCATTGCGGGAGCTTTCTGCCACCCCCCAATATCAAGCGCTGAACGACTATTACCAGCAAGCCGGTCAAACGACCGACCCGGTGTCGTTGTTGACCCTGGCGAGCCTGTTTCAAGAGCAACTTGCAGCGTTGTTGAAACGCAATAAAACCCCTGTTCCGGTGGCTGTCGATGACATTGCGCGAGGGCTGCAACGTTATCTGTCACGGCTTTTGACGACCGTGGAAATGTTGTCGGGGCCGACCCGGCCGGTGCCGAAAGTCATCCATTTCGTCTGGGTTGGCGGCAGCGAAGTCGGTGTCAATCAGCGCGATTACATGAATATCTGGCGCCAGGTGATGGCGGCGCAGGGTTACCGCTTCAATCTCTGGTACGACAGCGATGCGTTACTGGCTTTCGAGATGAACCGGATCATTCTCGACAGCGCCAGGGCTGATGCGATGGCATCCGGCGGTGCAGCCCTCAAGCATGCCGGGCAACTGGCGACGATGATTGAAGAGCGTGCACGGGTGTTGAAACAGCAGATGTTCGACTACCTCAGCCAGCCGAGGTGGAAGGGGCGGACCGATGAAGCACGCATCGATCTGATGGTGCGTGCTTATGGCAAGGACCGCGCGAGGCTGCAGGATTTTCGTCAGCGCTGCCTCGACAGCCATCTGGCGATGGTGGGGCCGGATCTGCAATTGCGCGATGTCACTCACGTCTTTGCCGATGACTTGTTGGCGGACGTCTACCGCCGCGAAGTGTCGATGCGCGGCAACTTCGCCGCAGCGAGCGATGTGGTGCGCTTGCAGGCGGAATTTCGTGAAGGCGGGCGTTATACCGACATGGATTATCTGCCGCCACTGCTCGACAAGTTGGGCGGTGTCGATATCAGCGATTACAGCCAGACGCAGAAAATCGCGGTTCTGCAACTTCTGTTGAACAACAATCCGCAGTTGATGCCGGGGCGCGATCCGCAGCATTACCCCGACAGGACCGACAGTCTTCCAGAGCAACATAAACAACTTCTCGAGGATTTTGCTCGCAGTAAACCGGACGTCCTTGAACTGTTCATAGCGCCAAAAGTCGTGGAGGCTGCGGAGAACGGCTTTCGCATGGGGCTGCAAATCAATGAAGAAATGAACGCTCATTTCATCGCCCAGCCGGGCAGCGGCATGACGATGTCGATCATGCAAGTCATTCGGCTTAATTACGACGTGCTCGCTGAAGTTGAAAAGCGCATGGCCAACTCGGCATCCGGTTGGGCCGACGGTGAAAACCTGACCACGGTCGCGGCGACAGTCATTGAAGAGATGTTGGTCAGGTCGAACTTCACCAGCTGGAATGAAGCTTATGCCTACCAATTGCTTAAAGCGGTTGTCACCTATTATCGGGACGGTATCCGCAATGACGCGGCGGGTACGGTAACGCTCACCGGCCCGGGCGCGGCACTCGCTGGATTACATGAATATATCGAAGCCAATTGCGATCCGTTTTTCACTCGTCAGGTGCTGGCGCAACAGCGTCTGCGCGAGGGCTACAACGTCAATACCGAAGAGGAAACCATTTCCGGCTGGATCGTCCGGGGCACGGAAAAAGACTGGCTGGAGAAGGAACACGCCCGGTGGGCCGAGGGAAAGCTCAAGTCTCGTTATGCCGGACGCTTGTCCAACCTGCTCAGCGATCGAAGCCTGACCTTCGAGCGCGGCTGGCCCGTTGTCGAGGGCAAACCGGTGCTGTTGACCTCAGTGCTGCAACGCTTGATGGATGATCTGGGCGAGCCGTTCATTCGAGCGATGCGAGACAAGTTGAGCGGGGAGGTCAATTTCGCTCAAGCCGTGGTCATCGACTTCGACGCCCGTCAGCAAGTGCTGGCGCAAGGACCTGTGGTTGTGCCGACCTCCCATGGTGCGGAATCGGTCAGCCATCTCAACGAACTGTTCAGCCGGATCGCCCACGGTACGCTGCCGCTGGAACAACTGAGCCCCGCGATGCGAGTCGTGCTCGGGGGGATTTTCGGCGCGACGAGCGTGGACGATGTCGGGTTCGCCGATACCTGGCAACAGGTGCGCGACCTGGCCATCGCCACCGACCGTGACGGCACTTTCGCGCGCTACGATGCGATTGAAAAAGCCGTGCGCCAGCGCCGCTCGGCGGCGTTCGAGAACGGACTGGAACGCGACCTGCCGACGGCCACATCGACGACCCGCGAACTCAAGGTTCAAGCCATGTCCGAGCCGCTGACGCTGCGCCAGTGGGGCGAACGTATCGGCCAGATCAAGCACAGCGCGCAGCGGGAGTTTCGCACGCAGATCCTGCAGCGCAGCGGACAAGTGCGTGACACCTTTTCCAAGGCTGGTGCGGTGTCGGTCAAGCAGTTGCCGCAGGATCTGTTGCAGCGCAACGCGGGCGACCCGGGGCGCCGCTGTTATCCGCTGGCGCTGCTGATGGGCGCCGCAGTGGCAGCCGGCGAGCCGGCGGAACGGGCGTTGGTCGGGCATGTCGCCAGCGCCAGCGTGAGTCCCGACGAACTTGGCTCGCGGGCGTTGCGCAGTGCGCTGGACGAACTGCGCGCCTTGCCCACCGGCGAGGTCGGCAGCGTTCGCGGCGTGCAACGCCTGGACAGCATCATGGCTGCGCTGGACGCTAGCGCCGTGCCTGCGGTGCTGCTGCTCGACACCGGCGACCACGCCCTGCTGCTGGCCAAAGTGCAAATTGGTGAGCACGCGGCCTATCGCTTCTACGACCCCAACTTTGCTCTCTATGGTTTTGCCGATGGTGCGCAGTTGCAGCGTGGCGTAGAGCGTTATCTGAGCGCGGACGATAACGCGCTGGCGAAGCTTTATGGTCTGGGTGAGATGGCCACGGCGCAGTTCACCGTCACTGAGCTGGACACTGCGGCTATCGCCGAACGCAGGCTGTCATCGGATCTGCGTGTGAACAGTTTTCTGCACAACGTTGCACTGGCCGATCCGCAGGGAGCCTCGATCTGGCACAAACAAGCGCTGGCCCGTACCCGATCTCTTGGGGAAAACGCTCGACTGGGCACCAGCCTGGCGCAACTGGATGCGCGCTACTGGGCCAGCGAGCTTGAGCAGGCGACCGAGCGTTTGCGCCGTGAGCACAACCTGGCGCGTGATTACGTGCCGTTGCTCGATACCCACAGCAAAAACGCCGACGGCGGCCACAGCATTACCCTGATGGATCTGCGCAATGCGCAAAATGCCCGGACGGTCAGCACCCGGGATTCGCGCTTTCAGAGAATCAGGCAATACGTCGAACGACTCGTGCAGGGCGGTGCGGCCAGGCCCGGGCAGACGGCTGATCACGACGGTGGCAGCCGACTCAGTTTCGCCTTTGCGATCCAGACGCTGATCAGTGAAATGCGCCAGCGCGAGTACCGCGCTGGCGATACGGCGCCGACACTGACCGTCGCCCTGCAACTTCAGGTGTACGTCAGTTATGCACAGCTGGGCTTTGGTGTGGCCAGCGATGCGGTGCAGGTCATCCAGTTGGTGCGCCATTTAGCGGTGGCCGAGCGGGCGTTGCAGCAGACCTCGTTCTCCGCACGTCTGGCCGGGCAGGCCGCCACGGGTATCGGGGTGGCATTTTCCGTGGCCAATATCGGTTTCGACATCTACAACCTGACGCAGGCAGAGAATCATGAGCAGCGAGCGCGATTCTCTACGTCTCTGGCGTTCAATACGGCGGCGCTGGGTCTGGATATTGTCGCCCTGGCGGCGGGCGGAACGGTGGGCGCGTTCGCCGCAGCGCTGGCCGTGCCGCTACTGGGCGTCGGTATCGGGGTGACCGCCATTGCCAGCAATCTCGGGCAGATCATGGACAAGGCTGCGGCCATCGGCGAGCACCTCTCGCAGATTCACGACGCTTATCAGCAGTCTTACGAAAGCGTTGGTGCGGTCTTGCAGTTCCCCGCACTGGCAGTGATTACCGAGGTGGATCTGCACAGCAGAAGGGTGGCGTTCGAAGGGCAGAAGTTTTACCCCTGGAAGGGCTGTGCACTGGAATTGCCGCAATACGACGATGATCCTGCCAGGCGGCATGCTGCGATCAACATCCCCAGAGCCTTTCAACGTCCTGCTGTCGGCAGCGTCTGGGGTACTTTGCCCACGATGGTCGTGCTGCCTTGTTCGCCAATCTGTTACTACGGCTATGAATATCAACTCGGCAGCGCCGGGACCGTGCCCTTTTCAACAACCCGCTACCCGCGGTTGCACGACCGCCTGGCACATCAGCTGGAATATGACGCGCTCGGTAACCGGGTGTTTTACCTGTTCAGTACGCCGTTTGCGCCACACATCCTCTACAAGCTGCATCCGGTATTCATGGCCACGACGATCAAGGTGCAGTTGAGCGCAGAGGTCAGTCAGCTGTTGGTTCCGGACCTGCCACCAGAGTGGCGCAAGAAGATTGCCTACTGGATCACCGCGCCGCAGGGGCAATACCGAATTCGGTTGGTGCCAGGCCTGCTGGCGGTGAATTTCGAACAAGCGCAGGGCTGGGAACGGGTGACCTGGACGGTGCAGGCGTCCTGGGCACGGGTCGAGCAGGTCAGCTTTCGTGCAACATCACGGGGCAGCATCGACAGCGCACCTGACATGCTGGTCGATGGCCTCGTGTTGAATCGTTTTGACGGCGTCATCGAGCTGGCCGAGGGGCTGTTCCGGATCGACTGGACGGGCCGCAGCCTGCATCTGATCGCCGTTGTCCTCGACTACGAAAACAACGCTGCGACTCAACTGCGTAGCGCAACCATGACCGCCAGCGGCATCCCTGCGCCGGTGCAGCGTTATTTGCGCGCTCAGGTCGCAAGCGGGCAACTGACCGCAGCCTATTTGCCGTTGCGTAACTTCAGAGTGCCGTTCGATTCGCCGAACCGGCCAGTGGTGACTACCGGCTATTACGACACTGCGCGGGATCGGGTGCTGTTCGCGCGTAACCTGCCGCTGGAGGTGAACGAGGGTGTGGTTCTGGCAGGCGTCAACGCCGGCCATGCGTGGTTCTACCATTCCGATCATCCATCCGTATGGCGGGTCGATGTGCTGACCGGCACTGTCCAGCATCGCTACCGTCTGAAAAATCCGCGTACAGGTTCGACCATCATCGGCTGCCGACAACAAGCCGATGGAGCGCTGCGGATTGCGCAGAGGCTGACGGCAGAAGCGTTGCATGGCACCACCACGGTCGAGTACCGGATTAGCGGGCAGCATGTAGTACTGACCGCTTGCCAGATCGCTTTTGCCGCCGAGGACTATCGGTTCGAGCCGCGTGAAGCGCTTCGACAAACCGATGCCCCGGACATGGGCGTCTCGTCAGACATGGCCGCCAGCAGCAGACATTGGTCTTGTGCTCCGTTCATTGTTGTCGAGGGCTATGCCGGGTCGCAGTTGCGCGACAGGGCTTGGCTGAACAAGACGACGGGCAAGTGCATTCAGGCCAGGCACGACCTGTCCTGGCCCGAAGACTTGTTGATGCTGATGCCGTCCAGCCCTGAAAACAACGCGGTGCTGTTCTATAGCCAGCAGGAGCGGACGATCAGCCGCGGCATCGAACCCCGTGTCGGTCATTGGCAGAATGTGGTGATCGAGCGCGATGTGGTGGAGGTCACTCAGACAAATCAGCGCTTCATCGCCACCAAGGACGACGGCCGTCTGTTCGAGGTCGATATCGTCGACGTGCCGGCAGCGGCAGCGATCGACGAGGTGATTGTGTTTCAGTACGGGGTACCTTCCCTTGCGCACAGAAGCGATGAGGCATGGCTCGATCAGGCCGATAAGCCTTCGATTCTCCGGTTCGCCGGTGTCGGGCAGCGTTGGCTGCAGCGACATCCCGATTGGTTGAGCGCATTGCATTCGCTGGCCACGAAAGCGCCGTTGCTGCCGTTCCCGGTCTTCGGTTTACGTGATGGGGCAGGTCAGGCGTTCCTGACGGCGTGGTGTGTCGATGGCAAAGTCGCTGTGGCCGATATCGGTCAGGGCAAGGAGCTGGCGCTGCTCGGTCTGACCCCGGATCAAAGCGCTGTCTGGTTGCTTGAGGTCAGCACCGGACAACTTTACCGCCAGCCGCTGATGGCGATCGAAGCATTGCGGGGAGTGTTTGCCGCTGACCATCGTTTGCTGAAACCGGAGGTGCTCGACAGGCCTGAAAAGGTCTGGACGTCATGGACTTTTGCTGAGGTGCGGCGCCAGGGTGAAGGGCTGATTGCGCAGACCCTCGACGGGGTGCATCTGCAATTGCTGGATAACCAACCGGCAATGGTCGTAGGCGTGGAAAATCGCTGGTCTCATGTGCCGGGGCAGAGCGATGAACAGTTACGTGCACGCCTGCGAGCATTGTTGCACGGGCATGCCCACGCGCCTGTCATACAAGTGGCAAGTGCAACCGGACGCTATCTGTATTACCTGCCGCAACTTGATCGGCTGTTTGATCTGTCCGGGCGCAGTGACGGACAGTGGTCGGCATTCCTCGGTACGCGCGGGTCGAAGCAGCCGATGCTGTTCGACCCGCTCGACCAACTGATTTTCAGCGCCGGCCCGAACGACGGCGTCTGGCTGCCCGACAGTTATGCCCATCGCGACGCCGAGGTCATGGTGCTTGAGGTAGGTGATGACATCACAGAGATCGAAACATTGTTGCCCGATGGCGTTGCCAGGCTGCTGCTGACTTTCGGTGCGCAGACCTCGGGTTATCGGCTGTCGCAAGTTTCCTCCCAGCGCCTGGACTGCATCGTGGTCGATGGACGACAGGCTTCGGATGCTGAAACGGCGGAACCTTGCCTGCTGGATCTGGATCTGGACGAGTGCGGGCATTGGTGGATGTCACGGGTCGATGACGGTGTGGTACTGACCGATCCGGACTCCGGGCACAGTCTGATCTTGCGTAATTTCGACGGACAACGCCCACTGCTACTGATGCTGCCCATTGCCGGGCGGCCGTACACGTTCACGCTGGCTCAAGGGCTGGAAGCGTTTGCCACTGTGCGCGGCGCAGAGGCCACGGTCAGCCTGACAGCGGTGATCGCAGCGCTGCGCTGATGTCGCTCCGCACAGCAAAGCGCCGCGAACGGTAACCGTACGCGGCGTTTCGTTGTGGCGGTTGCGCTGCAACAACACTCAAGGCACCAGATAACCTTTCACGCCGGTAAAAATGATCTGCGCGGCCAGTGCGCAAACAAACAATCCCATCAAGCGGCTGACAATCTGCAAGCCCTGATCGCCGAGAATCCGCTCGATGCGATTGGACAGATACAGCACCACTCCGACAGTAAAACTGGCCAGGGCGATGCTCATGATTGCAGTGAGCTTGTCGTCCCAGTGCGGCTGGCTGACGCCCATTACCAGCAAGGCGCCGATGGTGCCGGGGCCGACCGTCAGCGGAATGGTCAGCGGCACGATGGTCACGTCCTGCTGCACATTGTCGGCCTGCACCGCCGGTTTGCCCTGAGCCATGCCGAGCGCGGAAATGAACAACACGCTGCCGGCACCGATGCGGAAGGCGTCTACGGTGATGCCGAAGACATCGAAAATCACCCGCCCGAACAAATAGAGCAGCACACTGGAAATCAGTGTGGCGAGGGCGACCTTCCACGCCAGACGCCGCTGTTCCTTGCGCGAATAGCCACGGGTCAGGCTGATAAAGCACGACAACACGAAGAACGGGCTGTAGAGCACCAGCATCTTCAGATAAACGCTGAACAACACATGGAGCATGATGCAAGCTCACTGGCGATGGAGTCGGGGGGGAGTCTATCAGGCACCGCAGATTCTGTCGGTTTACGACGGCTGGGTCGTGGCCCGGTTCTGCTGATCGCGCTGGGCAACCCAGTGTTCGATCAACTCGCGCAACTGGGAGAGCTCGACCGGTTTGGACATGTGCCCGTCCATGCCGGCCTGCCGGGCGCGCTCCTTGTGTTCGGCGAGGATGTGCGCGGTGAGGGCTACAACCGGTGTGCGGATGCGCTGATTGCTGACTTCCCAGGCGCGCAGTTGCTGAGTGGCGGAGAAGCCATCAAGGATCGGCATTTCGCAGTCCATCAGCACCAGGTCGTAACGCTGGGCCTTCATCGCTTGCAGCGCTTCTTCACCATTGCTCGCGGTGTCCGGTTGCAGGTTGAGCTTGCCGAGCATGCCAC
Source organism: Pseudomonas sp. TE9122 (assembly GCF_056278925.1). Classification (NCBI taxonomy): domain Bacteria; kingdom Pseudomonadati; phylum Pseudomonadota; class Gammaproteobacteria; order Pseudomonadales; family Pseudomonadaceae; genus Pseudomonas; species Pseudomonas sp. TE9122. The sequence goes on from NZ_JBWBQI010000001.1 coordinate 189,912, forward strand.
GGATCACTTTGGTCGAAATGGTGTTGTCTTCGGCGACAAGGATGCGGAAGTCGCTGGGCACTTTGGCCGCTGTGGCCGCCGTAACGACCTGCGGCTGGAACGCGACCTGGCCCTTGTTGCGTTGATTGAGCTCGTCAGCCAGCGTGGTCTTGAGCGTATAGCCGGCCACCGGTTTGGCCAGTATTCGTTTGATCCCCGAATTGCGCGCAATGATCTTGCTCGGCGCGTTGCTGATGCCGGTGAGCATGATCAGCAGAATGTCGTGGTTCAGGCTCGGGTCTTCCTTGATCTTCGCTGCCAGTTGCATGCCGGTCATGCCGGGCATGTTCTGGTCGAGCAGGACCACGTCGAAGTAATCGCGCAGATGCGCCTTGGTGCGCAGCAGCGCCAGCGCCTCCTTGCCCGACGGCACGGCGCTGACATTCAGGCCCCAGGCGCTGCACTGCTGCACCAGTACCTTGCGGCAGGTGTCGTTATCGTCGACCACCAGCACCCGCGCGCCCTGCAGCGGGCTGTCGAGGTCGGAGGTCGGATGTTCGAGGCGATCCGGGTCCAGTGGCAAGGTCAGCCACAAAGTGCTGCCCTGGGTGGCGCCGCTCTTGATGCCGAACTCGCCTTGCATCAGGCGGATCAGTTGGCGCGCGATCACCAGGCCGAGATTGCCGCCCAGGCGATTGGCCGAGAGGAAGTGCTTGCTGTGCAATTCGGCGTGCAACAGTGCTTCGCGCTCTTCCGGCTCCATCGGCACGCCGCTGTCCTGCACGGCAATGCGCAGGCGCGGCTTGCTGCTGCGCTCATCCAGTGCAACGACGATCAGCACTTCGCCTTCTTCGGTTTTCTTCAGGGCATTTTCCAGCAGGCTCAGCAAGGTCTGGCGCAGGCGCGTCGGATCGCCGCTGATTACCCGTGGCACTTGCGGCTGGATGAAGCTGATCAGCTCGACGTTCTGTTGCTCGGCCTTGGCCCGGTAGATGCTCAGGCAATCATCGATCAGGGCGTTGAGGTCGAACTGCACGTCATCGAGTTCGATCTGCCCGGATTCGAGCTTGGAGATGTCGAGGATCTCGTTGATCAGCGTCAGCAGTTCGTTGCCGGCGCTGTGGATGGTTTGCACGTAATCGCGTTGCTTGACCGACAGCGGCGTGCCCAGCAGCAGCTCGGTCATGCCCAGTACGCCGTTCATCGGTGTGCGGATTTCGTGGCTGATCTTGGCGAGGAATTCGGCTTTGGCGTTGATTTCGGCGTTGCTTGCCGCCAGGTCGCGGCTGATGCTGAAACGACTTTCAGTGATGCTGCGCTGTCGCTCGCCCAAGGCGACGCTCATCAGCAGACCGCTGATGCAAATGAACAACATCAACGTCATGATCAGGCCTTGCGGCGTGACCAGGGTCAGCCCCAGTAGCGCCGGCAGGATAACCAGGGTGCCGATGTTGAACACGATCATGGCGGCGACGAACAGACGCGCCGGGCGATAGCCCTTCTGCCAGTGATAGAAACCCACCAGCAACATGCTCAGACCGGCCAATGCGACCAATGCGTAGGTGATGATGTTCAGCGGCAAGGTGTTGACGAACAGCAGCAACAGGCTGCACGTGACGATCAACAGAATGTCGCCCCACAGCAGTTTGTTCAGCGGATGCTGGCCCAGTGGTGCAAAGAAGCGCAGGGCGTACATCAATCCGGCTGGAGCCGTCAGCAGCAATGCCAGATAAGCGCCCGGCGTCTGAATGGCTTGCCAGTTCGGCAACCACGGACCGGCGAGATTGAGCAACAGGAACAGACTCAGTCCGAGCAGGCCTTCACAGATCGCCAGCCACAGACTGCTGCGCGAGCGCGAGTAGGCGTAGCGCACCAGGTTGTGCAGCAGGAGCATGGCGAGGCAGCCGAACAGCAGGCCGAAAATCAGCGTCTGCTTCTGATCGGCTGCGCCCTCGATTGCCGCTTGCAGGGTGATGTGCGGGCGTAGCTGATGGCCGGAGACCATGCGTACGTAGACGTCCAGCGGCTTGTCGGCCTGGGGCAGCGGCAGCATGAAATCGCTGCTTGGCAAAGGATGTTCGGCCTGCGGCCGTTCGTTGCCGGTATTGCGTTGCTCGATCAGCCGGTCGCCGTCGAGCACGTAGAGATTGAGTTGGGACAGGTCGGGGGCAAAGATGCGCAGCACTTGTTCGTGCTTGCCCGGCGCCAGTTTGAAGCGCAGCCACAGGGCGCCCTCGGGTTCGGCCGCGGTCAGACGGTCAAGCTCGATGGGGCTGAATTGATTGGTGTAGCGAGCGGAGCGGATGTCGCTCAGTTGCAGGATGCCCTGATCGTCAAGCAATACCGACCAGCCACTGCCTTGCGCGGCCTGGGCCGGGAGCATGCAGAGCAAGGTCATCAGCGTGACGGTGAAGCTTATGGCAATCCTGAGCCAGCGCACGGCGAAATCCCTTCGTAGGTTGATGCCAGAATATAACGATGCGCGACGACCGAACAGCCCGGCGAGGAATGGCATCCCGCGCCGGGCCTGATGGATCGCTTACTCCTGGGTTTCGCCGCGTTCACGGGCAATGGCGCGGTAGCCGATGTCCTTGCGGTAGAAGCAGCCTTCCCAGTCGATGGCAGCGGCCAGTTTGTAGGCCTGCTGCTGAGCTTCACCCACGGTGGCGCCCATGGCAGTGGCACACAGTACACGACCACCGGCAGTAACGACCTGACCGTCCTTCAACGCGGTGCCGGCGTGGAAGACTTTGCCTTCCAGAGCTGCCGCCGCGTCCAGACCGTTGATCGCTGCGCCTTTGGCGTAGTCGCCCGGGTAGCCGCCAGCAGCCAGAACGATGCCAACGCTCGGACGCGGATCCCACTGTGCTTCAATTTTGTCCAGTGCCTGCGCCAATGCGGCTTCAACCAGCAGCACCAGGCTCGATTGCAGACGCAGCATCACCGGTTGGGTTTCCGGATCGCCGAAGCGGCAGTTGAACTCGATAACCTTCGGATTGCCGGCCTTGTCGATCATCAGACCGGCATAGAGGAAGCCAGTGTAGACGTTGCCTTCCTCGGCCATGCCGCGCACGGTCGGCCAGATCACCTGATCCATCACGCGCTGGTGCACGTCGGCGGTGACCACCGGGGCAGGGGAATAAGCACCCATGCCGCCGGTGTTCGGGCCGCTGTCGCCGTCGCCGACGCGTTTGTGATCCTGGCTGGTGGCCATCGGCAGCACGTTCTTGCCGTCGACCATGACGATGAACGAAGCTTCTTCGCCGTCGAGGAATTCTTCGATCACCACGCGTGAACCGGCGTCGCCAAACGAGTTGCCAGCGAGCATGTCACGCACGGCGTCTTCGGCTTCGGCCAGGGTCATGGCGACGATCACGCCTTTGCCGGCAGCCAGGCCATCGGCCTTGATCACGATCGGCGCGCCTTTCTCACGCAGATAAGCCAGGGCCGGCTCGATCTCGGTGAAGTTCTGGTAATCGGCGGTCGGAATCTTGTGGCGGGCGAGGAAATCCTTGGTGAAGGCTTTCGAACCTTCCAGTTGCGCAGCACCGGCAGTCGGACCGAAGCAGTCCAGGCCACGAGAGCGGAACAGATCGACCACGCCAGCCACCAGCGGCACTTCCGGGCCGACGATGGTCAGGGAAACGTTCTTTTCCGCGAAATCGGCCAGTTGCTCCAGCGCCAACACGTCGATGGCGACGTTTTCACATTTGGCTTCAATGGCGGTGCCAGCGTTGCCCGGTGCAACGAAAACCTTCTGCACACGCGGATCCTGAGCCACTTTCCAGGCCAGAGCGTGTTCACGGCCACCGCTGCCAATGATCAAAACATTCATTTCAAAAACCTCAAAAATCTGTCAGGCGCTGCTGGAGCGCTTTATGTGGGAGCGAGCCTGCTCGCGAAAGCGGTGTGTCAGTCAACGTCAACGTCGCTGGCAGATTGCATTCGCGAGCAGGCTCGCTCCCACATTTGAATCGGTGTATCAGTGACGGAAGTGGCGCATGCCGGTGAATACCATTGCGATACCGGCTTCGTCGGCAGCGGCAATCACTTCAGCATCACGCATCGAACCGCCCGGCTGGATCACCGCAGTGATGCCGACCTTGGCCGCATTGTCCAGACCGTCGCGGAACGGGAAAAACGCGTCGGACGCCATGACCGAACCGGCCACCTGCAAACCGGCGTGCTCAGCCTTGATCGCGGCGATGCGTGCCGAGTTGACGCGGCTCATCTGGCCGGCGCCGACACCGATGGTCTGGCGGTTCTTGGCGTAGACGATGGCGTTGGATTTGACGTATTTGGCGACTTTCCAAGCGAAGATCAGATCGTGGATTTCCTGTTCGGTCGGCGCGCGCTTGGTCACCACTTTCAGGTCATCGGTGCTGATCATGCCGATATCACGGCTCTGCACCAGCAGGCCACCGTTGACGCGCTTGTAATCCCAGGCAGCGGCGCGCTCAGCCGACCACTCGCCGCAGGCCAGCAGGCGTACGTTGGCTTTGGCCGCGACGATGGCGCGGGCTTCTTCGCTGACCGATGGGGCGATGATCACTTCAACGAACTGGCGCTCGACGATCGCTTTGGCGGTCTCGGCATCCAGTTCACGGTTGAAGGCGATGATGCCGCCGAACGCCGACTCGGTGTCGGTGGCGTAGGCCAGTTCGTAAGCCTGACGAATGCCGCCCTCAGCGTCCGGGCTGACCGCCACGCCGCACGGGTTGGCGTGCTTGACGATCACGCAGGCTGGCTTGACGAAACTCTTCACGCATTCCAGCGCAGCGTCGGTGTCGGCGACGTTGTTGTACGACAGTTCTTTGCCTTGCAGCTGGGTCGCGGTGGCGATGCCGACTTCGGCAGGCCTGGCTTCCACGTAGAACGCCGCGCTCTGGTGCGGGTTCTCGCCGTAGCGCATTTCCTGAGCCTTGATGAACTGGCTGTTGAACGTGCGCGGGAATTCGCTGCGACCTTCAGTGCTCAGGGTTTCAGCGGCCTGGTTCACGGTGCCCATGTAGTTGGCGATCATGCCGTCGTAGGCGGCGGTGTGTTCGAAGGCCTTGAGCATCAGGTCGAAACGCTGAGCGTAGGTCAGGCCGCCGGCCTTGAGATTTTCCAGAACGTTGGCGTAATCGCTGGCATTCACCACGATGGCCACGTCTTTGTGGTTTTTCGCTGCCGAACGGACCATGGTCGGGCCGCCGATATCGATGTTCTCGATGGCGGTCGGCAGGTCGCAGCCTGGCTTGTTGATGGTTGCTTCGAACGGGTACAGGTTGACCGCTACCAGATCGATCGGCTTGATGCCGTGCTCGTTCATGATCGCATCGTCAGTACCGCGACGACCGAGGATGCCGCCGTGGATTTTCGGGTGCAGGGTTTTCACCCGACCGTCCATCATCTCGGCGAAACCGGTGTAATCCGCGACTTCCACTGCGGCAACGCCGTTGTCACGCAGCAGCTTGAACGTTCCGCCGGTGGAGAGGATCTCGACGCCCAGAGCTTCGAGCTCCTTGGCGAATTCGAGGATCCCGGTCTTGTCGGAAACGCTGATCAAGGCGCGGCGAATCGGCAGGCGGGTAGTCTGGTCGGTCATCTCAATTTCCATCAAAAGCAAAGGAAGTCAGCAAAAAAGGCGACCGTTTTTTACGCGGGCGCCTTTCTGGTTTGATTGAATGCTTACAGCAGATCGTACTGCTTGAGTTTCTTGCGCAGCGTGCCGCGGTTCAGTCCCAGCAGCTCACTGGCCTTGGTCTGGTTGCCCTTGACGTAGTTCATCACGCTTTCGAGCAGGGGCGCCTCGACTTCGGACAGCACCAGGTTGTACACATCCGTGACGGACGCGCCCTCAAGGTGGGCGAAATAATTGTGCAGCGCCTTCTCGACACTCCCGCGAAGGGTCTGGCCTTCTTCGCTCGGCGTGTTGAGGTGCTGTTTCAAATTCACGTTGTCGCTCACGGGTGTTGTTCCACTCACTAAAGTCTCGGTCATCATCGTCATGCGGCCACCCCTTCTTCGTCCCCTGTCAGGCTCTTGTAACGCTCGGCGAAGAACTCCCGAACGTCGGCGCATTGTGTTTCCGTACCATCCAAACGATTGAAACGGGCGCGAAACTCCCTGGCGCCCGGCAAGGTTGCGAGATACCAGCCCACATGCTTGCGGGCAATGCGCACGCCCATCACGTCACCATAAAAGGCGTGAAGGGCAGCCAGATGCTCCAGCAGGATGCGTTCCACTTCGCTCAGTTCCGGCGCCGGCAATTTCTCGCCGGTACGCAGGAAATGATCGATCTCGCGAAAAATCCATGGCCGCCCTTGAGCGGCCCGGCCTATCAGCAGGCCATCGGCACCGGTCGCATCAAGCACGTATCGGGCCTTTTCCGGCGAATCGATATCGCCGTTGGCAAACACCGGGATCGACACGGCCTGCTTGATCGCGGCAATCGTGTCGTACTCGGCTTCCCCTGTGTACAGATCGGCGCGGGTGCGGCCATGCACGGCCAGCGCTGTGATCCCGGCCTGTTCGGCGATCTTCGCCACGTTCAGACCGTTCTTGTTTTCGCGATCCCAGCCGGTGCGGATCTTCAGGGTGACCGGCACATCAACCGCGGCCACTACGGCCTGCAGGATCTCGGTCACCAGTGCTTCGTCTTTCAGCAACGCGGAGCCGGCGGCCTTGTTGCAGACCTTTTTGGCCGGACAGCCCATGTTGATATCGATAATCTGTGCGCCCAGTTCGACGTTGGCCCGTGCCGCATCGGCCAGCATCTGCGCGTCGCCACCGGCGATCTGCACCGAGCGCGGCTCGGGATCGCCTTCGTGGATCATGCGCATGCGCGACTTGCGGGTATTCCACAGGCTCATGTCACTGGTGACCATTTCCGAGACTACAAGCCCTGCGCCCAGACGCTTGCACAGCTGACGAAAAGGCTGGTCGGTGACGCCCGCCATCGGGGCGAGAATCAAACCGTTCTGCAATGTATATGGGCCGATGCGTACCGCCGACATAGGACTTCCCTGAAGTGGGGCCGGATCATGAGAGTTCGAAAAAGGGTGGGCATGATACCCGCTCTCGATGACTGGTTAAAGGCTGAATTGAACAAAATCTGAACAGTTATTCTGTTATCGCCAACGGTTTGGTTGGCCGCGATCCAGTCAGAAAAATGCCGTCAATCGAGAAACGCTGAAGCGGTTCACTCCGGTGAGTGGAAGTTCAGGCTGTAATTCACCGCTTTCGGCCCCGGATCGAGAATATCCAGGGCGATGTGGATCGGCGTCTGCGGCGGCATTTCCGCGAGGCCTTCGAGATCGCCGCTCAGATACTCGCCGGGTTTGAAGCGACGACTGGCGATCAGATGACCGTTGAGGTCGGCGAAGCGCAGTTCGAGCAAAGGGAACGGCTGGGAAAACGTCGCCCGGTTGTAAATGATCGCGTCGACCACCAGCGCCCCGCTGAAATCGGGATGGCTGCGCACCACCAGATTGCTGCTCTTGATTTTGCCGATATCGACTTTCGACGGCACGGTGCAGCCGATCTGCGGGCAGATCTGCTGGAACCACGGTCGGTATTGATCCTGCCGCGCCAGTTCCTCGAAGTGATAGGCGATGTACTGGGCGGCAAGGCCGCCGGCCGCCAACACCACCAGCACCAGCCAGAGCAGGCGCCGGCCCCAGGGCGAGCGGCGCTGCTGCCAGTCCAGTTGCAGCGGGTCGTCGGTCAGATCCTGCAGGACCTCGGCGCGCACCCCGGGCTCGGCCCGTTCGCGTTTTTTGCGCGGCGAAGTGATCAATGGCAGATCGTCGTCATCGTTGTCGTCGCTAGCCGACAGTCGTTCGCGGCGGGCGTTGGGGTCGATCGGGTCATGCAGGCGCAATTGCGGAATCGGCGGCTCGTCATCCAGATCCACCGGCTCCAGCGACAGCGAAGGTTCGGTGCGCTCGGGTTCGAGGGTTTCGATGCCGTCGATATCCGGCTCGATATCCGGCGCTACGCTGCGCTCATCCGCAGGCTCGCTGAACAGGCTGTCGGGCCATGTGCCTTCGTCCGGCTCCGGGCTGTCGCGTCGGGCGCTCAAGGATTCTTCGCGGGTACGGCCGAATTCGGCGGCCGGCTGGATTTCGCGCTGTTCGAGGCGGGCGAGTTCTTCGTCCAGATCGAGGCTGTCCAGATCCAGTTCCGACGCGCTCCATTGCTTCTGGCTGATGGCGCGCGGTGCGGGGATCTGTTCGACGACCGCAGAATCGCTGACAGGCGCGGGCGCTTCAGGCAGCGCTGGTGCGAGCGGCGTCACCGTGTGCTTGCCGGAATGTTGCTCGAGCAGCTGCTTGGCGGCATTGAACACTTGCAGGCAGGAGCCGCAACGAACCACCCCGCGCGCCACGCTCAATTGAGCATGGTTGACGCGGAAACTGGTCTGGCAATGCGGGCATTGGGTGACGAAACTGTCGGTCATGCGGCGATCCGGTTCAGGCAAGCGGTCATTTTAGCGCCGACGCCCGGTGATGCGCACCCAGCCGTCGCGATTGGCGATCGGGTCGAGCTCGAAGTCCTGCGCATAAGCTGCCGCTACTTCTTCGCCCTGCTCGGCGAGAATGCCCGACAGCGCCAGGCGCCCGCCGCTCTTGACCAGACCGGACAGTTGCGGCGCCAGCGACACCAGCGGGCCGGCGAGAATGTTGGCGACCAGCACGTCGGCCTGAACTTGCGGCAGATCCTCGGGCAGGTACAGCGGGAACAGCTCATCGGCAATATTGTTGCGCCCAGCGTTGTCGCGCGAGGCTTCCAGTGCCTGTACGTCGATGTCGGTGCCCACAGCTTGTTTGGCGCCGAGCAGCAGGGCGGCAATCGCCAGAATCCCCGAGCCACAGCCGAAGTCGAGCACGTGGCAGCCTTTCAGATCCTGACCGTCGAGCCATTCCAGGCACAGTGCGGTGGTCGGGTGGGTGCCGGTGCCGAACGCCAGGCCCGGGTCCAGCAGCAGGTTGACCGCGCCAGGCTCGGGCGCGGCGTGCCAGCTCGGCACGATCCACAGGCGCTGGCCGAAACGCATCGGCTCGAAACCGTCCATCCAGCTGCGTTCCCAGTCCTGATCTTCGATCACTTCGCTGTGATGTTCGGGCAACGGGCTGCCGGTCAGCAATTCCAGATGGGCCAGCACCGGTTCCGGTTCGGTACCGCCTTCGAACAGCGCCAGCAAGTGGGTGTGCGACCACAGCGGCGTGGTGTTGAGTTCCGGTTCGAAGATCGGCTGGTCTTCGGCGTCCATGAAAGTCACCGACACGGCGCCGACTTCGAGGAATGCGTCCTCGTAGGTTTCGGCTTGTTCCGGGGTGATGGCGAGACGGACTTGCAGCCAAGGCATGGCGGGCACCTTTGAAAATCTGTGGGGCAGCCCGAAGCTGCAAAAGCGCGCAGTTTACGCCAGGTCGCCGGCAAAGTGGACACACCGCTTGGCTGTTACACATTCGCGGCCGCGATATACATATGTATGGCCTGAGCACTTTTGTCGGCAAATAGAGTGAGCGCTCATCTCTACGCAACAAAAGGCTGGACGACATGGCGGATCAACAAGGGACTGTAGAAGAAAAACCACCGATAGCCGCTGCGTCTACGGGGTCGGTGCAGGAGATCCTCCTGCGCATCACGCGCTGGCAGGTGATGATCGACAAGCGCTTGAACAGCCAGATGACGTTGCTCGAGGCGCTGGAGCATTTCGCTTTGACTGAACTGCGCAGGCATTACCCGGACGGCCATTTCGCCCCGGGCTTTGTGGTTGCGCTGCTTGACGCCATTCTGCAAAAGCTTATCGACGGCCGGCCAGTCATGTTCCTGGCGCTCCAGGACGCGCCATTTCGCTGGCCTGGGGGCGCTGACCCCGGTTTACCGTCCAGCCGTCATGAGCATGTGATCCGGACGGTGGATAGCGTTTCGCTGCACTTCCTCGACCAGTACAAAAAATACCTGCGAGAACATTGGGCGACAAAAGGGCAGGAAGCGTTGTTTGATCGCCTGATCAAGCGCAAGCTGCGGCGCTATATCAAGGACATCGAGTTGCTGTTGCGCCGTGACCAACTGGCGGGCCTGACACTGGATCAATTGCGCAGCAAAATCGACCGGGTTCACGCCCGCAGCACGCGTCGGTACCGGTTGACTGCCCTGGCAACCGGCGCAGAGAAAAAGATTCTCGAGGCGCATTCCTTCGCGCAACTGCCGTCATGGATCAAAGCGCTGAAGGAGCCGGATCGCGCCCTGTTGCGCGATTATCAGGAGCAGACGTCACTGGCGCAGGCAGCTCTCGATGACCTGCTGCAGGGCCACGGCTCGTTGCGCGACTTTGCCCGCCAGCAGGCCATCGAATACATTCAGCTCAAGCTCGACATGGCGGTTGAACCAGACCGGATCGACGTGCGGCTCAGATGGCGCTCGGCGGTCGGTGAGCCGACCCACAATCGCAGCCTCAGTGACCTGCTGGCATGCGGGCCGATCGGTCAGGACTTCGCAGCGGTATTGGAGATCACCAGTCCTGCGCCATTGCGCAACCAGTCACTCAAGCCGGCATTCATTGCCGACATGCTGGCGGAACAGGATTATCCGGCGGACTACCTGCGCGCCCTCGCCGAGCAGTACCAGCGCACCGACGTGCAAAAGGCACTCATCGACTGGTTCACCGTACGGCTCAGGCAGAGCGCATTCGTCGCGCGCTGCGCAGCTCATCTGGCGGATTCCGACCATGAGCGTCTGGAGCAGATGTGGTCTGGGCAAGCGGCAATGAAACCGTTGCAAGTGGCCGCATTGACGCTGCCCAACGGCATGCAATGCGCCGATCTTCTGGTGTTCTACCAGGCAGAGACTGAGCAAGCGGTGAATAACCTGGTGCTGTACGCGCCCAACAAACCGGACGGTCAGGAGTGGGTCCGGTTGCCTTCGATTGCGGCGTTGACCGGCGAAGTATGGAGCTGGACGCAGAGCGAATCCGGTCGCGAGTATCTGTTGCAGCAGCTTTCGCCGACGGCACATCACCCGGCACGTGATTATCTTGTGGCTGCGGCGGCCAGTCCTGCTCTCTGGGGCATGCAGAGTGACCTTCGACGAACGCCCTTGCCGTTCGACGAGTGCGTCGAAGCCGCTGCAAAAATGGCCCTGGCAAACAACCTGCAGCGGGTCGAGCAGGACAACTCGCTGCGCTGGTACACGACGCTCGCGCTCGAGGCTCGCCGGCGCATCAGCAGTCTGAATCAGGAACTGATCGTTCATCAGCAGGTGTTCAACGAGCTGCTGGGCGGTTTCGAGGTTTTTGTCGATTTCGCCAGGCGCTCGGTTGCCGCAGCGATCACGCCCTATATGCGCAGCAAGAACGTGCTGGAACCGGTCGATCCGGCCACCGTGTTGATCGATTACAACCCCGGTGTCGCCGACCGCAGGAAGCAGCAGGTTGCCACGCTGCTCGACCTGGCCATTCACGGCTACGATGACAACTCCGGCATCGACCATCCGAAAAAAGGCGTGCGATCGTCGGTTGGCCAGGATCTGAGCCAGGTGCGCAGCGCCGATCTGGCGCTGTATCTGCGCCGGGCGTGGCTGGGTGAAAAATACGCCAGCGAGATCCGTGGCAAATATCTCGATCCGCGTGATGCTGCCTACGAACCGCGTCGCTTTGCCTACCGCAACGTGCTGCTGTCAAAGATGGACCGGGATTTACGCGTTGCCAGAAGTCAGGCGCGATTGAGCGACGCGGTGTATTCGGCGCTGGTCCGTCAGGTTTCTCTGTTGAGCCAGGTGCCAGCACCGGGTACGCATTTTCCGGGCGCCAGCATGGTTGAAAGTGACGGCGTGTTCAGGTTCACCGTGCGCCATCACGTCGTGCTCGGGGTGTATGTGCTGACCTCGTTCGACCCCGAGCCGTCCTGGTGGCTGTACACGCCTGATGCCCCCGACGGCATTGTGGTACGTGCATATCAGTCACTGTTCGGCGACATCGCCGGCGCTTTGCATGACTACTTGATGGCGCGTACGCCGGTTGCTGCGCGCAGCATCGTGTCGCGCACCCTGTATGCGATTGCGGCAAAAAAACAACGCGTCGATACGCTGCACGAAGCGCAGCGCCTGATTGACGCGCGCATCGAGTTCAATGCGTACATCGAGCGCGCGGTCACGGATGTGCAGGACATCACCACCAGCCGCGCGCAAATGATCGAACGCCAAGTGGTCAAGGGGCTGATGTTTGCAGCCGCACCGTTTTGCATGGTGTTCCCTCCGTTTGCCTTGCTGCTCGATGTCGTGTTCATTGCCGTCAGCGCTGGTCAGGCGGTCGCGGCGCATCTGGAGGGCGACATCGATGGCGCTCTCGGCCACTGGCTGGAGGCGTCGTGGGGGGCGCTGTTTGCCATGGTCGGCGCAGGCAGTGCGATCAAGTGGCTGGGCGGTGCGGCCAGAAGTCTGAAGCACACCATGAGGCCTGTCTCGTTGTTGTCAGAGCGTCTGAATACCGTGGCTCCGCTACGCAGGGACGCGCTGCCGGCGATCCGGGAAGTACGCTTTCATGCCAGGCAGGCCGTCAGCAAGACGCCCGAACATTTGCAAAGGGTGAGCGAAGAAGGCGTCTTTTTCGGCACCTGGCGCAGCCCGTCCAGCGCTGCACAGCCGCAACCGGCCTATTACATTCGCAACAGAGGCAAGTACTTTCTGGTCAGGGAAAATCCGCATTTCGGTGGCCTGAGCCTGGTCGATGCCCGTCGCCCGAGCGCCATCTATCAGCAACCGATTCAGCTTGCTCCGGGGGGCAAGTGGACACATGCCAGGGTCGGACTCACAGGAGGCAACGTGCGCAACCTTGGGCGCGTGAATAATTTGAATGATGCTTTTCCTGGAGGTGTCGAGCCCGTGCTGAACCGCGGCGCGCTGCAGGGCGAAGCCGTAGTGGCGGCTTTCCGTCCCGGATCGCAGGATAACTACCTGTTTTCGTTGAATGCGCAGAGTTGCGTCATCGCCTCGCTGTATAACCCGACGACGAGAGTGGGGGCGGTCATTCATTTCGATCACAATATTCGCCCGCTGATCGAGCGAAGTGTCACGCAGGTGCTGGAGCGTCTGGGGGGAACACCACAAAACATTCGCGCCACGCTGGTGGGTGGCGACTGGCTGTCGGCGGGCGCCGACATCGGCGGTCCGGTCAGGCGCGTGTTGTGCGAACAGGGCCTGCAGCCGACATGGGATTACTGGTCATACTCGTCGTGCCTGGGCAACAGCTATGGCGTGGTGCTGAATCTGAACAATGGAGTCTCGAGAGTGTTCAAGCATTCCTCTGGTCAGATTGGCAGGCTGTACAACCCGCTTATCGCCAGATCGAGCTATGCCACGGACGGGCTCTCGATACGTGCCCGAAACTTTACGAGGCGGTTCACCCGCAGACCGTTACATGAAAACGCAGCAGGAGCGGTGGTCGATGAGGCTGGCCTGGGGGCATCTGCCACAATGGTCGAGCAGCAGGCCTTCTCCACAGTGATGGTCTGATGGGTTTGTTGCAGGCATAAAAAAACCCGATCCGCAGGGATCGGGTTTTTCATGCCGCTTCAGCCTTACGACTGTTTGGCCAGCTTGTGCTCGAGGTAGTGAATGTTCACACCGCCCTTGCAGAAGCCTTCGTCACGAACCAGATCACGGTGCAGCGGGATGTTGGTCTTGATCCCGTCGACCACGATTTCGTCCAGGGCATTGCGCATGCGTGCCATGGCTTCGTCGCGGGTTGCGCCGTAAGTGATCAGCTTGCCGATCAGCGAGTCGTAGTTCGGTGGCACGGCATAACCGCTGTACAGGTGCGAATCGACGCGAACGCCGTTGCCGCCTGGGGCGTGGAAATGCTTGACCGTGCCCGGGCTCGGCATGAAGGTCTTCGGATCTTCAGCGTTGATCCGGCACTCCAGCGAGTGACCGCGGATGACCACGTCATCCTGAGTGAACGACAGCTTGTTGCCAGCGGCGATGCTGAGCATCTCCTTGACGATGTCGATACCGGTGACCATCTCCGAAACCGGGTGCTCCACCTGAACACGGGTGTTCATTTCGATGAAGTAGAAACGGCCGTTCTCGTAGAGGAACTCGAAAGTACCGGCGCCACGGTAGCCGATGTCGATGCACGCCTTGACGCAGCGAGCCAATACTTCCTGGCGCGCTTTCTCGTCGATGCCCGGTGCCGGTGCTTCTTCGAGAACCTTCTGGTGCCGACGCTGCAGCGAGCAGTCGCGGTCGCCCAGGTGGATGGCGTGGCCCTGGCCGTCGGACAGAACCTGCACTTCGACGTGGCGTGGGTTGGTGAGGAATTTTTCCAGATAGACCATCGGGTTGCCGAACGCCGCGCCTGCTTCGGAGCGGGTCAGTTTTGCCGAGGCGATCAGGTCTTCTTCCTTGTGCACCACGCGCATGCCGCGACCACCACCGCCACCGGCGGCCTTGATGATCACCGGGTAGCCGACTTCACGACCGATGCGCAGCGCCGTTTCTTCGTCTTCCGGCAGCGGGCCGTCAGAGCCAGGAACGGTCGGTACGCCGGCTTCGATCATCGCGTGCTTGGCCGATACCTTGTCGCCCATCAGGCGGATGGTGTCGGCTTTCGGGCCGATGAAGGCGAAGCCGGAGTTCTCGACCTGCTCGGCAAAATCGGCGTTTTCCGCGAGGAAACCGTAGCCTGGGTGAATGGCGGTAGCGCCGGTCACTTCAGCGGCAGCGATGATGGCCGGAATGTGCAGGTAAGACTGAGCGGCGGACGCCGGGCCGATGCAGACGGATTCGTCTGCCAGACCCAGGTGCATCAGCTCTTTGTCGGCCTTGGAGTAAACGGCGACGGTCTTGATGCCCATCTCTTTGCAGGCACGCAGAATCCGCAGGGCGATCTCACCGCGGTTAGCGATCAGAACTTTTTCCAACTTCGCAGTCATCAAAGGCTCTCCGCGGTTCAAACGATGGTGAACAGCGGTTGGTCGTACTCAACCGGCTGGCCGTCTTCGACGAGGATGGATTCGATCACACCGCTGGTTTCAGCTTCGATGTGGTTCATCATCTTCATGGCTTCGACGATGCACAGGGTGTCGCCTTTCTTCACGGTCTGGCCGACTTCAACGAAGGCAGGCGAGGTTGGCGAAGATTTGCGGTAGAAGGTGCCGACCATCGGCGAACGGGCCACGGTGCCGTTCAGCGCGGGTGCAGCAGCGGCAGCCGGAGCAGCGGCAGCGACTGGCGCGGCAGCAGGGGCAGCGGCCGGAGCCTGCATCGGGGCTGGCGCGTAGTACTGCTGCGCCGGGGTCTTGCTGTGGCGGCTGATGCGTACGGACTCTTCGCCTTCCTTGATCTCGAGCTCGTCGATGCCGGACTCTTCCAGCAATTCGATCAGTTTCTTAACTTTACGGATATCCATGAATCATCAACTCCCAAGGGTCGGTCAGGGGCGTATAGCTTGGTGTTCAAGCTGCTCTAGTGCGGCCTCCAGGGCCAGTCGGTAACCGCTGGCGCCAAGGCCGCAGATCACTCCTACCGCTACATCGGAGAAGTAGGAGTGATGGCGGAAAGGTTCGCGCTTGTGCACGTTGGACAAATGCACTTCGATGAATGGGATGCTCACTCCCAGCAGCGCGTCACGTAATGCGACACTTGTGTGCGTAAAAGCCGCCGGATTGATCAGAATGAAGTCCACGCCTTCACCGCGTGCAGCGTGGATGCGATCGATCAATTCGTACTCGGCGTTGCTTTGCAGGTGCAGCAGATGATGGCCGGCTTCACGGGCGCGCCGCTCCAGATCCTGATTGATCTGCGCCAGGGTCGTCGACCCGTAGGTCCCCGGTTCCCGGGTGCCGAGCAGGTTCAGGTTGGGGCCGTGCAGCACCAGTAGCGTCGCCATCTGCGTTGTCCTTGTTATCAATGAGCAGTCGTCAGAACCCGGCGACTATGCCGCAAAGCCTTTGTGACTGTCCAGTTCCATGCAATAGGCGGCACGATGGGCGATGTTTGCGCGAAATTTGTGACCGAGTGAGCTGATCCGGTCATTCGTGGTGTCGGCAAGAGCCTGCTCGCGAAGGTGGTACGTCAGACGCGGAAGGCCTGAACGGCCGTATGCAGTTGGCCGCCGAGAACCAACAGATTCTCGCCCTGTTCGCGCCCTTGGCCGATGCGCAGCAGGTTATCCCCACCCAATTGATGAATGCGCTCGCTGTGATCGCGGATTTCGCTGACCGCGCCACTTTGCTGCGCGGTGACATCGGCGATGCGCACGGCGGTGTCGGCGATGGTCTGGATCGCGCCAACGATTTTGTCCAGTGCACCGTCCGCCGCTTGCGCCTGACTGGCCGTGGCTTCGGCGTGTTCGACCTGCGCGCGCATGCCTTCGACCGATTGTCGCGCGGCGGTCTGCAGGCCGGCGATCAGCGTCTGGATTTCCGCCGTGGCCCCGGCGGTGCGTTGTGCCAGCGAGCGCACTTCCTCGGCGACCACGGCAAAACCACGGCCCATCTCCCCGGCGCGGGCCGCCTCGATCGCGGCGTTCAGGGCGAGCAGATTGGTCTGATCCGCAATCGAACGAATCACCGTCAGCACGCCGCCAATGGTTGCTGATTCTTCTGCCAGATGTTCGATCATCTGCGCATTGCCTTGAACCTCACCGACCAGCGCATGCAGTCCGGTCAGGCTCTGGCCGATTACAGCCTGCCCATGCTCGACGGCCAGTCCGGCATGACGACTGGCGTCGGCAGCCTGACGGGCATCGCCGGCCACTTGCTGAATCGTCGCCTCGAGTTCCCCTAGCGAGTCGCGAATCAGCGCGGTATCGCCGGCCTGATGCTCGGCGCCGCTGTGCAGGTCATTGCTCAGTTCGGCGAGGGTGCGGCTGCTGCCCGCGACCTGCTCGGCGTTGCCGCGAATGGTGCCGACCAGATCCACCAGATAGGCGCGCAAGCGGTTGAGCGACGCTTCGATGTCATGCAATTCGCGATTGGTCTTGCCCAGTTGGATGTCGCGACTGAAATCGCCCTCGGCCCACGTCGACAGCGCCGGGGCGAGGTTGGTCAGAGTGCGGGCCAGGCGCCGCTGCAAGGTATCGATGAGCAGGGCGATCAACAGAATCAGGCCGATCATCACGCCTTGCATCAGCCGCACTTCGCCCTGGATCTGCCCATGTTGCGCGCGTACCACCGGTTCGAGGCCGGCGATGGCGTGTTGCACGCTGGCGATTTTATCGTGGGTCGCGGCGCTGAGCTCGGCGCGTTTCTGGATCTGCTCGCGGGTGCGCGCCAGTTCCGCCGGATAGCGGCCGAGCAAGCTGTTCAGTTCGCGTTTGAGGCCGACACCGGCATCTTCGGCGGCGGCTTTATCAGTGGTTTCGATGCCCATCAGCGCGGCGAAATCGTCACTGCTCGATTCGTTGCTGGCGACCACACCGAGCAAGGGCAGGGCATCGATGGCCTCGGCCTGAGCGCGCATGTTGCTCACTTCGCGCTCGACATCGGCAGCCAGTTCACTGCGCCCGCTGCTCACCAGTTTGTCCCGCGCCAGCGACAGTCTGCCCACATGCTGCGACGCGGCAAGCAGTGGCGCGAGGTAGGCGGCGTTGCCATTGGCGTAAGTATTGAGCTGGTCGAGGCTGGCGCTGAGTTCGCGTTCGGCCTGCAACAGCAGCGCCTGCGGATCGCCAGCCAGTTTGCCGGCGGCGAGCAGGTCGGTTTTGCTGAATTCATCGAGGCTCGACAGGCTTGGCCGTACCGTGTCGGCCAGCGCCGGGGGCAAGTCACCCAGTTGCTTTTGCACGCTGTCGATAGCCTGGGCGGCACTGCTCAGGCGCAGCGCGTCACCGCTGGCCAGATAATCCTCGACGTTGCGCGCCACTTCATTCTGAAATTGTTGCGACAGCCCCAGGTAACGCTCCATCAACAGATAGGGGCGTTCGAGGGCTTTTTGCGACCACCACAGCGTGGCGCCAAGGGCCACGCAGACGGCGACCAGCAGCAGAGTGTTGAGATTGGTGAGCAACTTCAGGCGCATGACGGCTACCAACGGCAGGAATGGTAAGCGCCTGAATTTATTGCGGTTCTATTACAAGGTTATGACCGAATCAGTGGATTCCGATGAAAAAGTGGCACTTTGCTTTGACTGGCGCGCGGTCTGCACCCGATTGCGTCCTGCACCCTTGGCGCGATACAGCGCCTCATCGGCCTGGCTGGCCATCATCAGGCTGTCGGAGTCATCGCACATTTCTACTACGCCGGCGCTGAACGTGCACCAGAGGTCCTGCGGCTGCGCCGGGTAATGAATCTCGGCGAAGCGCTGGCGAATCTCGTCGAGGACTTTGTGCGCCGCGTCGATATCGGTGTCGGGCATGACGATGGCGAACTCTTCGCCGCCGTATCGGCCAATGAAATCGGTCTTGCGCAACCGCTGCTTGAGAAACAGCGCGAGGCTCTTGATCACCCGGTCGCCCATCGGGTGGCCGTGGCTGTCGTTGACCCGCTTGAAGTGATCGATGTCGAGCATGGCAAAGCTCAGCGGTTTGTTTTCGCGGCGCGCGCGGAACGAGCAGTCTTCGAGCAATTGCAGGATGTGCGTGTGGTTGTACAGGCCGGTGAGGCTGTCGCGAACCATCCGTGCTTTCAGATTGCGTGCCCGCGCGGCGCGGTTGCGCACAGTGGTGATCAGGTGTCGCGGTTTGATCGGCTTGGTCAGGAAGTCATCGCCGCCCTCGCTCATGGCGTCGAGCTGCTTGTCCAGATCGTCCTCGGCCGACAGGTAAATGATCGGCACGCTGACATAGCGGTCGTTGTGACGAATGACCTTCGCCAGCTCGGTGCCGGTGCAGGCCGGCATGTACATGTCGAGGATGATCAGGTCCGGCTGGAAATCCGCCAGCTCGGCCATTGCCTGAATCGGTTCGATCAGGGTGCGGGTGACAATCCCGGCACTGTTGAGCAGACGCTCGGTGTGCAGGGCCTGGGCGCGCGAGTCGTCGATGATCAGCACTTTATAAGGCTCGTACTGGGCGACGCAGGTCAGCACTTCGATTTTTTCCAGCAGGCTCGATGCTTCGAGCGTGCCGGTGAGGAATTCTTGGCCACCGGCGCGCACGGCGGCTAGGCGGGTCGGGGTGTCGGTTTCGTGCAGGCTGAAGAACAGCAGCGGCAGGGGTTCTTCGAGGCCGACCTGAGCTTCGGCGGCGAGTTTCAGGCCGATGCCGGGGCCACTGAAATCCACGTCCATGACAATCGCCGCGGGCAAGCGCTCGACCATCGACGAACGAAACGCGGCCACGCTGTCCAGTGCCTGCGCGCTCAAGCCGAAAAATTCCAGTTGCTTGGCCAGGCGTTCAGCGCGGTCGTGATCCTGCAACATCACGTAGATCGGCTTGCGCAGCGGCGGCAGGAACGTCTGGTCGAGCTGATCGCCATGGCGCAGGCCAGTGCGCGACAGGCGCTGCATCAAACGATTGAGATCGGTGATCAGGCCGCTGCTGAGGCGTCCACGATTGGCATCCACCGCTTGCAGCGACTGGCTGATGTGATGCGCCAACTGAGTGTGTTCCGGCTGTTCAAAGCGCTCGGCAAAACGCAGCAGACGCAGATTCGCCTCGCTCAGTTCGGCAAGATCGACGGTGGACCACTCACTGCGTTGCAGGCGCTGCCATATCTCAAGAATCTGACGTGCCTGATGAATTACCCGCTGGGCAAAGTGGTGCTTGAGACGCTCACGGCTGGGGTCTTCTGGCTCGGTCATATCCTGACTACTAGTTAGGGTGCATGCTGAGATCGACTGGTGGCTCTATGCTAGCACCTCTTTTCCCTTAGACGAGTGTCGTACGTCAATAATCTGCTGGACGACACGATTCAGTTTCTGACCGGGTGGTTTTGTTTTTACCTCTGATTTCGACCAAGTGCCCGCATGCTGGGATTTTGCGAGCAATCCGGCCAGCGCTGTCGACATTTCACCGGTCTTGATAGGCGGCGTCTGACAGCGCTTTCTGATTTTTCTTCTACGCGCTTTCACCGGCCCGGTTGGCTGTTACGGTTCAGGGATTCCCCTAGCTGCCGTCCATCCGCCATGAGCCAATGTTTCACCGAACTCGCCAGTGATGCCCAGCGCCTCAATCACAACATCAGGCCCATCGATGACTGCGCTTGCGACGAAGAGCTGTTGTACGGCGAGCGGGTGCAGGTGACAGAGGTGCCAGTGCTGACCTGCCAATGCCTCTGGCGGCGCTATCAGCGCGCCGCCGAGGCAATTGTCGCCCCGAACGGCGTGCTGATTGCCGATCCGGTCGCGCGCAACCGAGCGATCAACGCGGCTTATGCCCGGTTGTGGTTGCACGACTCACGTTTTCAATGGGCGGGCCTGGCGGCATTTGCCTCCAAGCAGGTCGGCTGTGGCTTGCTGCATGCGGCACAGAGTATCGAACGCATCCGCGAGGAATACGAAGCGCGGCAGCGGCTGCGAGACAGCCGACGCGAATCCGGATTGCTCACGCCGGAAAAAATGCCGGGACAGGCCGAAGACCTGCGTGAATATCAACAGGCTCAGGCGCGTAATCCGCTGTCTGTCATGGATGCCCGGGTGCCAGGTGAAGAGCTGTCGGTGGCCGAGCAACAGTTCCGGCATGTCTACAAAATGATGGCGATGGGCAATACCACGCTGTTTCTGGATGTTTATCCGTTGCATCAGTTTTATGCGGTGCGGGGATTGGCGGAGTTGAAGAAATGTCTTCGCGACCGGGAGAAGATTCAAGGGCATGCGAAGTGGCCGGTGCTTTGGCCGGTCGGGCAAGACACCCTCAGGTTCGGGGATGCATACCCCGAGATAGAGGTGGCCTTTGAAGCAATAGAGGCTGGGAAAATCGCCGAAAGCGTGAAGCATTTGGCGTGGCACGAGCAGCAAAATATTCTCCAGCCGACCATTTACGAAAACAGCCACCTGGTTGCGCTTTTGCGCGGCAATCATTTTTCTTACGTCACCAACTTCCCTTCCGGCGTCGCTCAGGCCATCGAGCTGACGCTGACCAGCCAATGCCAGGGTGTCGATGATGGCCGGACCATTGATTTTGATAGCAACCCGCTGGCGGATTTGTCCGATATCGACCAGCGAATGAAGTTTGTGCTGCGGGCGGCAAGTCGTTTTGATCTGTTGCTCAACGACAGCAACAGAGAATTGTTGGCGCAGTCAATTCGCGAGATTGCGGTGCGGGAGGAGGGCTGATGAGCTTGCGCCTTGGGCAAATCGGCCTACGTCGGTGGGTGTGGATGGTGATTTGTTCCGCAGCTGCACTGGCCGCTTTACGGCAACTGATGCAGCCGCTATGGAATGATCCAGTCATTACCTTGAGGATCGGCGAAACCTACGAGTACATGGAGGCACATTCAACCGCTCCGTTCAGTGTATGGGATCGCGGCAGCAAGACTGTTTCCGGTGGCATTCCGAAGACGGATGCACGTCTGCGCTTCGTTGATCCGCAGTACGGGTTCGAGACGCCGCTGGCTCGGTTTTTCACCGTGACGTTCGTCAATAATCTGACCGTGAGCATCCGCATGTCTCCGCAAATCGAACCTCTGCTGATTGAGGACGCCATGAAGGTTGTTACCGATCTGCAGAGCCAATGGTGCGCAAAAGGCTGGAAACCGATGGGTACGCAGGGCGACCCGACAATTACGGACACCCCCGATTGGCGCGCATACGTCAGACAAGGAGTGCTTTCTGGGCGGTCATTTTGGCAGGCCGGCGACAAATACCAGGCAATGCTGATTCTAGGACGCTTCAGAGATTCCAGACATCTCGATCAGGAGCGCTACCTCATCACTCTCGCCGTGGCGAAACCCTGGATTCCTTTCGACGAAATCGAAGATCGCCGCATCGAATCCCATCACTTCCTCCCACCCCTACCCGAAAAAGGAGCCATCTCATGCCCATCCCAGCCTTCATGACCATCCACGGCAGCCGCCAGGGCCTGATCACCGCCGGCGCTTTCACTGAAGCCTCGGTGGGCAATACCTACCAGAGCGGGCGTGAAGACAAGATCATGGTGCAGGCCCTCAGCCATGGCATGTACATCCCCAAGGACCAGGGCGCCGGGCGGCGGATGCACAGGCCATTGATCATCACCAAAACCCTCGACAAGGCTTCGCCCTTGCTGAATATGGCGCTGTCCAGCGGCGAGTTGCTGAGCGAATGCCGCGTGGAGTTCTATCGCACTTCGGCCAGCGGCGTGCAGGAGCACTTCTACACGGTGGAACTGGAGGATGCGTTGGTCGTCGGCAGCGAACTATTGATGCCGCACTGTCTCGACAGCGGCACGTCGCACCTTACGCAACTGGAGAAAATCCACTTCAGCTACCGGCGCATCTACTGGCGCCACGAAATCAGCCGGACGATGGGTTCGGACGAGTGGCAAGGCGAGGGACTTCGATGAGGCTGGTCCGTGAACTGAGCCTGACCGACCACGAGCGCCAGCATGTCTGCTGCGTGGAGGAGGCGCTGGCGCACGTCAGCAGTCTGTTGAGCATGCGCCAACCGCTCGAAGGTCTGGATCAACTGCGGGCCGGTTTGATGATCAATCTGGACAGCGAAGTCCTGGCGCAGATCAAACAGGGTGAATGGTGCCTGATCAAAGCCGAAGCCGACTATGGCTACTGGCAGGGCGCCGAAGCGGTGTTCCAACAGGCCGTGCTCGAGCTTATGAACAACCCTCCCGAGCAGCCAACCCGCACCGCGCGAATCTTTCGTCTGGTCGACAGTGTGACCGGTCAGCCGTTGCCCGCGCAGGCCTACATCGCCACGATTGATGGAATACCCAGTCAGCGCCGAACTGACGCCCAAGGCATTGCACATCTGTTTACCGACGACCAAGTGCGGCAGCTTTCGCTGCGCATCTTCAACGTCTGAAAGCTGCGTCTATCCTTTCGTTCGCGACGTCCTTCGCTTGTTTTGCGCCAGTGCCGCGATAGCGGGTGCTAGGCCTTGGCACGTTGTTGTATGGTTGTGGTCGAACCGTTGAACCCAAGTGATTGAAAGGATATCGCCATGCTGGACTGGAAAAACCGCGCGGGCAGCGCGCCTGAACGTGCCGCCGAGCCCAAGTCGGCCACCCGCAGCTATGTCGGCGGGCTGCTGTTCAGCCGGGCGCTGGCCACAGTGGTCGGTCTGTATTTGCTGGTCACCATCGCGCTGGGCTGGTACTGGAGCCAGGAACCGGAGCTGTTTCCGGTGGCGCAGAACGCCCAGGTCGCTGCCGAGAAAGAGGGTAAGCAAATGGTGGTCGGCTACACCACGGTCGAGACCCTGAAGACCGTTGCCGGCACCTTGCTCAACAAGCCGGGCGGTTACATTTCCAATGATCGTTTCCCGCCGGGCCTGTGGATGGACAACACGCCGAGCTGGGAATATGGCGTGCTGGTGCAGGTGCGTGACCTGACCCGCGCCCTGCGCAAGGATTTTGCCCGTTCGCAATCACAGTCCGCCGAAGACGCCGATCTGGCCAAGGCCGAACCACGCTTCAACTTCGATAACAAGAGCTGGGTGCTGCCGTCCAGCGAGTCGGAATACCAGGAAGGCATCAACTCCCTGAGCCGTTATCAGTCGCGCTTGTCGGATCCGAATCAGAAAAACGCGCTGTTCTACGCCCGCGCCGACAACCTCAACAACTGGCTGGGCGATGTCGGCACCCGTCTCGGTTCGTTGTCGCAACGCCTGTCGGCCAGTGTCGGCCGGGTCAAGCTCAATACTGCGCTGAAGACCGAAGTTCCGGCGGTCGGCGAAGTGCCGCAGGTTGACGAAGAAGTCGTGGAAACCCCGTGGATGCAGATCGACAACGTGTTCTACGAAGCACGCGGTCAGGCCTGGGCGCTGTCGCATCTGCTGCGCGCCATCGAAGTCGACTTCGCCGATGTGCTGGCGAAGAAGAACGCCACCGTCAGCGTGCGCCAGATCATCCGTGAGCTGGAGGCTTCGCAAGAGCCGGTGTGGAGCCCGATGATCCTCAATGGCAGCGGTTTTGGCGTATTGGCCAACCACTCGCTGGTCATGGCCAACTACATTTCCCGGGCCAACGCTGCAGTGATCGATTTGCGTCAACTGCTCAATCAGGGCTGATACGTGAGCCAGAGCACAAGAGAGGCGGCCCATCGCGCCGCCTCGGACGCCGAACAGATCGCTTGGGTCGACGAGCAGGACAACTTGCTCGGCGCGCTGGTGCGCTCCGACTTGCGCGAGCGTGGGCTGATTGGCCGTGGCACCTACATCATGCTGTTCAATTCCGCCGGTGAGCTGTGCGTGCACCGGCGCACGTTGAGCAAGGCGATTTACCCCGGTTACTGGGATGTTGCCGCAGGCGGCATGGTCCAGGCTGACGAAAGCTACGCCGAGTCGGCGGCGCGCGAGCTTGCAGAAGAGCTGGGCGTCAGCGGCGTCGAACTCATCGCTCACGATCACTTCTACTTCGAAGACACCGGCAACCGCCTGTGGTGTTCGGCGTTTTCCGCCGTGTGGGACGGGCCGCTGAAATTGCAGCCGGAAGAAGTCCTCGAAGCGCGATTCATCCCCGTCGAACAGGTCATGCGCGAAATCAGCGAAAAGCCTTATTGCCCGGACTCTCTGGCCGCGCTGAAGCGCTATCTCAAGGCGCAGCAAAGCAACGTCGCAAAGAACACATGAATTGGCGCCGATTGGCACTTAGCAATCGCGATTTTTGCCGTTACACTGCGCGACCTTTTCAAACTGCACCGAACGCTTCCCAAAAGCGCCGATGCAGTAGCGCTGCCCCTGCCTGAGTGGGGCTTCGCGGTCGCTGACCTTGCCCAAGGTTGCGATCAGTCTTTGTCCTCCCGAGAGGATTGCCGGTGGCCAAGAAAGCCGCATCCTTCGCCGCCCTGGGCGGCCTGGTATTTTCCACCGACGCAGGTCGTCATTGCCCGGAATGCAGCAAGCCGGTGGACGCCTGTATCTGCAAACAAACCGTGATTCCGGCCGGTGACGGCATTGCCCGCGTGCGTCGCGAAAGCAAAGGGCGTGGCGGCAAGACGGTGACCACCATCACCGGCGTGCCTCTGGCCGAAGACGCGCTCAAGGAGCTGGCGACGACGTTGAAGAAACGTTGTGGCACCGGCGGGGCGTTGAAGGACGGCATCATCGAAATCCAGGGCGATCACGTCGAGCTACTCTTGGCAGAGCTGATCAAACACGGTTTCAAAGCGAAGAAATCCGGCGGCTAGCAGCCTCTGTGAAACCCTCCGGCGGCTTGATCCGGCTTCGAGTGTTCTCGGATCCGGCGTCGTCGCCATGGTTTTCACAGAGCCTGTTCATGACCGGTTTCTAAACTCCACGCAGTCAGTGCGGTCTACCGCCGCACTGACGAACCGTCATTTTCATTCTTTAGACTGCGCCGGCCTGCACTTCAGGCGACGCACTCTGACTTCTTTATAGGGGACTTCGATGTCCGTACGACGCACACGTAAAGACGATGGCAGCCAATGGACAGTTGCGGACAGCCGCAGCGTTTACGGGATTCGCCATTGGGGGGCCGGGTATTTCGCGATCAATGAAGCCGGTCGCGTCGAAGTACGTCCGAACGGCCCGAGCAGCTCGCCTATCGATCTGTTCGAGCAAGTCGACCAACTGCGCAAGAGCGGTTTGTCCTTGCCGCTGCTGGTGCGGTTCCCCGACATCCTGCAAGACCGTGTCCGTCAGTTGACCGGTGCTTTCGATTCGAACATCGAGCGCCTGGAATACCAGAGCAAATACACTGCGCTGTACCCGATCAAGGTCAACCAGCAGGAAGCGGTGATCGAGAACATCATCGCCACCCAGAACGTTTCCATCGGTCTGGAAGCCGGCTCCAAGCCTGAACTGCTGGCCGTGCTGGCGCTGGCGCCGAAGGGCGGCACCATCGTCTGCAACGGTTACAAGGACCGCGAGTTTATCCGTCTGGCGCTGATGGGCCAGAAGCTCGGCCATAACGTGTTCATCGTCATCGAGAAAGAATCCGAAGTCGGCCTGGTGATCGAAGAAGCCGCCTCGCTGAAGGTCAAGCCGCAGGTGGGTCTGCGCGTGCGCCTGTCGTCGCTGGCCTCGTCGAAATGGGCCGACACCGGTGGCGAAAAATCCAAATTCGGCCTGTCGGCGGCGCAACTGCTGTCGGTGGTCGAGCGCTTCCGTGGCGCCGGTCTGGATCAGGGCATCCGCCTGCTGCACTTCCACATGGGTTCGCAGATTGCCAACCTCGCTGACTATCAGCACGGCTTCAAGGAAGCGATCCGTTATTACGGCGAATTGCGCAACCTCGGTCTGCCGGTCGATCACATCGACGTCGGCGGCGGCCTCGGTGTCGACTACGACGGCACGCATTCGCGCAACGCCAGTTCGATCAACTACGACATGGACGATTACGCCGGTGTCGTGGTCGGCATGCTCAAGGAATTCTGCGACGCGCAGAGTCTGCCGCATCCGCACATCTTCTCCGAGAGTGGCCGTTCGCTGACCGCGCACCACGCAATGCTGGTTGTGCAGGTCACCGACGTCGAGAAACACAACGACGAAATCCCGCTGATCGAAAACAAGGAAAGCCTGCCGGAAACCGTGCAGTGGCTGGTCGATCTGCTCGGCCCGACCGACATCGAAATGGTCACCGAAACTTACTGGCGCGCCACGCACTACATGAGCGACGTGGCCGCGCAGTATGCCGACGGCAAGCTGACCCTGGCGGAAAAAGCCCTCGCCGAGCAGTGCTACTTCGCCGTGTGCCGTCGCTTGCACAACTCGCTGAAAGCGCGTCAGCGTTCGCACCGCCAGGTGCTCGACGAACTCAACGACAAGCTGGCCGACAAGTACATCTGCAACTTCTCGGTGTTCCAGAGCCTGCCGGACACCTGGGCGATCGATCAGGTGTTGCCGATCATCCCGCTGCATCGCCTCGACGAAGAGCCGCTGCGCCGCGCGGTGCTGCAGGATCTGACCTGCGACTCCGATGGCAAGATCAACCAGTACGTCGACGAGCAGAGCATCGAAACCAGCCTGCCGGTGCACGCGTTGAATGAAGGCGAAGATTACCTGCTGGGCGTGTTCCTGGTCGGCGCCTATCAGGAAATCCTCGGTGACATGCATAACCTGTTCGGTGACACCGACTCGGTGAACATCTACCAGAACGCCGATGGCAGCGTGTACCACGCTGGTATCGAGACCCACGACACCATCGAAGACATGCTGCGTTACGTGCACTTGTCGCCGGAAGAACTGATGACGCACTACCGCGACAAGTGCGCCAGTGCCCGCATCAGTGCCAGCGAGCGCACGCAGTTCCTCGATGCCTTGCGTCTGGGCCTGACCCGCTCCTCCTATCTGTCTTCCTGAGACCCGATAGCGTTCCGCCCGGGTTGTCCGATTTTTTTCCGCAAGCTGTGGAAAATTCGGATAACCCGGTGGGACATCTCCTGATTTTTTCACGAAAACCTGTGCGATCACGGTCAGCAAACTCATCTGGTCTGCTTTTCGCGTAGGTCATTTCCTAAGTTGTACTTCGCCTCTCTACTCGGCCATGCCTCTCGGCGAGAATCCCCGGCCGCCCCTCCTGTAGAGATCCGCCCATGTTCGATCCAGTCAACGAGCCGTCGTTTCGTCTCGATGTAGCGGGCCTGTCCGACCCCTTCGAAGTTCTCGCCTTTACCGGAAGGGAAGCGCTCAGCGAACCCTTTGCCTTCGAGATCGATGTGGTGATCGACGATCCGCATCTGGATCTTGCCAGCCTGCTGCATCGTTCTGCGTTCCTGTGCTTCGGCTCGCCCGGCCAGGGTGTGCACGGGCAGTTGCACAGCCTTGTCCAGCACGAGCATGGCCATGGCTTGCGCTTGTGTCGAGTGCGTCTCGGACCGAGGCTCGACTGCCTCGACCTGCGCTTGAGCCAGCGCATTTTCAGCGGCCGCTGCGTGCCGCAGATCATCGAACAGGTTCTGCGCGAGCATGGCATCGTCGGCTTGCAACGACGTTTTGACCTGCATAGCGACTACCCGACCCGCACCTTCTGCACGCAATACCGCGAATCCGATCTGCAACTGCTCCAGCGCCTGTGCGCAGAGGCGCGCATTCACTATTACTTCGAGCATCACCGCGACAGGCACTGCCTGGTGTTCGGCGACGATCCGACACGGATGCCCCATGCAGACGTCGCGCCCTATCAGGGCGAGCATGACCAGCGTGGCGTCGCTCCAGCCGTCCGCCAATGGCAACTGCACGAAGACTCGCAGGCCAGCCAGCGAGGCCCCAGTGCCGAAGGCCACAGCGATCTGCCCGCCTTGCGCAGCGGTCAGTGGTTGCCCCTGGACGACCATCCTTTCATCGAATGCAACCGCCCATGGTTGCTGACCCGCATCGAGCACCGGGCCGATCAGTCTCTCGAACCGCCCTATTGCAATCGCCTGTTCGCGGCCGCGCGGGTACCCGTCTGTGCGCCCGCCGCTGCGCAGTCCAAGCAGCGCATGCACAGCCTGCAGCGAGCCTGGGTGGTCACCGTCGATGAGCCGCAGCCGGATTGCTCGCGGCCGGTGGCGGTGCAATTCGACTGGCTCTATCAGGGCGAAGGGGCTTCGCCAAGTCATTGCTGGCTGCCCCTCGCGCCTGACTTGAACGAGCTGCCCTCGGCGGCACTCGCTGATGGTGTGGAAGTGGTGGTGAGTTTTCTTGAGGGCGATCCCGATCAGCCGGTGGTCAGTGGCGTGCTCCAGCCCTCAGTGTTGCCAGAGGCTGCGGTCGAGGACGATGATCCGGTATCGCTCCCAGAACTGCTGGTGAGCGATGGGTTGCAGCAACTGTTGCAGTCTGGCGAGCCGTTGCTGCTGCTGTGCCTGATGCCGGGCGGTGGCAGCTTCAACCACTGCGCCGAGTCCGTGTGCAGTTGCCGGCTGCTCACCGCGCTCGATCAGAGCAGCGCACGATGAGCGGCGCGGCGCTTGAGCCCATGGCGCAATGGCTGTTGCTCGATACCCCGGACGCGGCACGCGCCCTGCTGACCTTGCGCCAGGGCTTTGCCGATGTGCAGCGTCACCGATTGTTTGACGGCACCGAATTTCAGCCGGTCAGCGAGCACGGTCCGGTCCTCGTCGACTTGCGCGAGAGTCCGGCATTGACCGCCTTGTGCCTGCACGATCCGGACACCTGGCGTGGCCTGTTGCTGAGCTGCGAGATACCGGCGCAGCAGCTGCTCAGCCACTTGCAGCGCATGCTTACCGTCTCGTTCGGTTTGAATCACCGGGCCTTGCTCAGCTATTACAACCGTCAGACCGCCAGCTATTTCTTCGACGCCTGCGACGCCGCGCAACTGAGTCGCTGGCTCGGGCCAATCCGCCAGTTGCGCTGGTTTGGCGGCACCTGGGCCGACCGCGCCATCGGCAGTCAGGGCTGGCAACAGCTGCGCAATCCCGGCCTGCTCGTCGAACCTTTGGGCATCGAAGAAAGCCTGACCCGGCGCCAGCGCGAACGCTTGCAAACCTGTCTGCTGGAGCAGCACATCTGGCGCTGGTGCCAGTCTCTGAGCGTTGATTACCAGACGATCGCTGTGCATGTGCAACAAGGTCTGGCGCTGGGTTTCAGCGATCGTGCTGTGCTCGATGGCTGGCTGTGGCTGCGCCTGCTCAATCCGCGCGCCGTGCTGGTTGTGCCGCCGGCCGGATTGACGCAGCCGGAACGGCTCGACTTTCTGCGTCGGCAGTGGGGCGCAGGCTGACTGTCCGTCAGTGAGCCTTGCCGCTGAACCAGCCATCGCGGCGCTTCAGCCACAGGGCTTGCGCGCCAAGGGTCACGCTGCGCAAGACCATGAACAGCAGAAAAGATATCCACAGGCCGTGATTGCCCAAGGCCTGCAAATACCAGGCGAACGGCAGCAACAGCAGCACCGTCAGCAGCATGCCGTTGCGCATTTCCCGCGCACGGGTGGCGCCGATGAACAGGCCGTCGAGCAGGTAACTCCACACCGCAATCAGCGGCAGCACGGCGAGGTAGGGCAGGTAGATGAATGCGGTGTCGCGCACGCTCTGAATATCGGTCTGCATCTCGATGAACAGGTGCCCCGCCAGCAGAAACAGCACGGCAAACCCGAGGCTGGCGATCAGCGACCAGCCGCCGGCCACCACCAGCGATCGACGCAATGCCAGGCGATCCCGCGCGCCAATGGCATGGCCGCACAAGGCTTCGACTGCGTGGGCCAGGCCATCCAGTGCGTGGGCCGTCAGCAGCAGGCCGTTGAGCAGCAGCGCGTTGGCCGCTACGGTCGCATCGCCGAGCCGTGCGCCCTGCACGGTGATCAGGAAAAACACCGATTGCAGGGCGAGGCTGCGGATGAAAATGTCACGGTTGACAGCCAGCAGCGGCCGCCAGCTCTGCCAGACTCTCAGCGCCGACCAGATGATCTGCCCCGGATAGGCGCGCAATGCCGTGCGCGTCAGCCACAGGCCGAGCAGGGCGCCGCTCCATTCGGCGATTACCGAAGCCCGCGCCGAGCCGACCACGCCCCAGTCCAGGCCAATCACAAACCACAGGTTGAGCACGATGTTGATCAGGTTGGTGCTCAGCAGAATCGCCAGCGGCGCTCGGGCGTTCTGCGTGCCGAGGAACCAGCCGACCAGCGCATACGTCGCCAGCGCGGCGGGCAGGCCAAACAGGCGCGTGTGGAAAAACTCCCGGGTCAGCTGATCCAGTTCAGCCGACGGTTGCATGAAGTGCAGGGCAACGCCGCTGAGCGGCATGCCAAGAGTGCCGAGCACGACGGCCAGCCCCATCGCCAGCAGCAGGCCCTGCAAGAGAATCTGCCGCAACGCCGCGCCATCGCTGCGCCCGGCAGCCTGCGCGGCAAATCCGGTGGTGCCCATGCGCAGAAAACCCATCGCCCAGGCAAGAAACGTGTACAGACTGGCGCCGACCGCCACCGCGCCCAATTGATGGGCATGGGGCAAGTGACCGATGACAGTGCTGTCGACCAGCGCCACCAGCGGCACGGAAATATTGGAAAGAATCATCGGCGCGGCGAGCGCCCAGACCTTGCGGTGAGTCGGGCGGTCGCGCCAGTCGGTAATCAGAGAGGACATGCAGGCTCCTTGGGGGAGCGGGGATTGTAGCGGCAGAAACACCCTCACCCCAGCCCTCTCCCAGAGGGAGAGGGGGCCGATCTTCGTCGCTCTCAAGCGTGAGTTCGACTCGATATTGCAGGTCGGTGGAGAATTTCAAAGCAACGCGGTCAGCTCCCTCTCTCTCCGGGAATGGGAGAGGGGGCCGATCTTCGTCGCTCTCAAGCGTGAGTTCGACTCGATATTCCAGGTCGGTGGAGAATTTCAAAGCAACGCGGTCAGCTCCCTCTCCCTCTGGGAGAGGGCTGGGGTGAGGGGCTTTTGAAGCGCTAGTGAATAATCCAGCTCAACAACCACAACCCCAGCAACAACCAGATGATCCCGGCAATGATCGACGCGTTCATGAATGCCCGGATCGCCGACCACAGCAGCATCAGGCCTACGATCAGGGCGATGATGCTGATGATCGAGGTGTCCATCCCCAGCGTCTGCGCCAGGCCGTCGACAAAGTTGCCGCCGGCGTTGCTGAGCATATTGAACAGGCCACTGAGGCCGTCGACGATAAAGCGGATGATCGAACCGAGTGCCTGGCCGAGCCATTCGAAAAAGCTTTCTACACGCATGTGTGCATCCCTGATGAAAGAGCTGAGCCTTGGGCCACGCCGAGGGCGGCCGAGTTCCCTGCATGATAGAAGGTTTGCCCGGATCATGTGTGGGAGCGAGCCTGCTCGCGAAGGGGGCGTGTCAGGCAAATCCGGTCTGGATGATCCATCGCTTTCGCGAGCAGGCTCGCTCCCACAATAGATCATCTGCGCTGCTTGCCTTCAGCCCGCATCCCCCCGAAGCTATGCGTCTTCAGGAGAGCCCGATGAACCTTGTTGAACTGACCGAACGCCTGCATGCCATTCGCGACCGCAATGACTGGCGGCAATTTCACAGCCCGAAAAACCTCGCCATGGCCGCCAGCGTGGAAATGGCCGAGCTGGTGGAAATCTTCCAGTGGCTGACAGAAGACCAGTCGCGCCAGTTGCCGGCGGACAAGCTCGCCCACGCCGGGCAGGAAGTCGGCGATATCGTCCTGTATCTGTTGCTGCTGTGCAGCGAACTGGGCCTGGACATGAATGAAGTGGTGCGCGCCAAGCTCGCCGACAGCGAACGGCGGTTCAGCTGATGAGCGACCGTCATTTCGATCAGTTGGCCACGCGCTTCGCGGAAAAAATCTACGGCGGCGCCAAAGGCGCGATTCGCCTCGCGGTATTGCAGGCCGATCTGACCGAGGCTTTGCCGGATCGTCCGCTGCGCGTGCTGGATATCGGCGGGGGCCTTGGGCACATGTCGCTGTGGCTGGCCGAGCGCGGCCATGACGTCACCTTCACCGAGCCGGCTGAGCCGATGCTCGAGGGTGCGCGCCAGCGTTTTGCCGAAGCCGGACACACCGCGACATTCATACAGGCGCCGTGGCAGGAACTGCCCGGTCAGCTCACCGAGCCCTACGATCTGGTGATCTGCCACGCCGTGCTGGAATGGCTCGCCGAACCCCACGCGATCCTGCCGGTGCTGCATCAGTTGACCAAGCCTGGCGGCTGGCTGTCGCTGGCGTTCTACAACCGTGATGCGCTGATTTATCGCAATCTGCTCAAGGGCCATTTCAAGAAAATGCGCAAGAACGTCATGGCCGGCGAGAAGCAGAGCCTGACCCCGCAGCAGCCTCTCGACCCACGGGAATTGGCAACGCAACTCGCCGGTATGTGGCAGGTCGAAAGTCAGAGCGGCGTACGGGTATTTCACGATTACATGCCGGTGGAATTCCAGGCCCGCGCCGAACTGGCGGACTTGCTGGAAATGGAACTCGCGCACCGTCGTCACCCAGGCTTCGCCGGGCTTGGGCGTTACTTGCACTGGATCTGCCGGCCGATCTGAGCGGAGCGCGACATGAAAGCTCAATGCGGGTTATTGCTGATAAGTCTGGGGTTGGCCGCTTGCCAAGGCAGCAACCCCTACGTGGCGCAGTCACGGCCGTTGCCGCCGGCACCGCCGCAAGCCGCCACCACCTTCGACCGCAGCGCCTACCCGGCGCCGCCGCGTGATTACGGGCGCTACCGCAACTGGGCCTGGCGCAACGGGCAGTTGCCGCCGGGCACGGCGTGGGCCGACTCGGCGCAGGTGGCCGAGGCGGTCAGCAACGCCCTCGACCAGCGCGGCTTGCGGCCGATGCGCGACAACCGCCCGGCGGACCTGCTGGTCAGCGCCGACCTGCGTCTGGAAACCCGTTTGCGTCAGGTGCGCGATGATTACGGCTACTACGGCGGATACGGCGGCTATGATCGTTATGGTCGCGGTTACGGCATGTACAACAGCGTGCCGATCGTGCGCACCTATCAAGAGCAGGTCGTAGTGGTGCGGGTCGATCTGTTCGATGCCGGCAATGGTCAGCCGGTGTGGAGCGCCAGCGCCGAAACCGGCACCCAGGGCAATCAGATCGAACGCGCCGATGCGATCCGCGAGGCTGTGGAAAAAGCCATGGCGGCGTATCCTCCCAGCTGACCTGGTGTCAGCAGGTTCATGTCTTCACTCGGAGAAAAATCATGTTCCGCCGTCTCGCTCTACTGGCTGTTGCCGCGCTGCTCAGTGCCTGCGCTGCCAACCAGGTCAATCACGATTTCGACGCCAGCCGCGACTTTGCCGCTTATCGCAGCTGGAGCTGGAAAGACCCGGCCCTGCAATATCGCCCCGATGATCCGCGCATCAAAAGTGACCTGACCGAACAGCGCATCCGCCAGGCGGTGTCCGATCAACTCGATCAGCGCGGTTTGCGCCCGGCCGCTGGCGGTGGCAAGGGTGATCTGAGCGTGCAGACCTACCTGATCGTCGAGGACCGGCAGCAGCAAGTGACGACCAATTACGGCGGCGGTTGGGGTGGCCCGTGGAACGGCTACTGGGGCGCGCCGATGTACAACGAAACGCGCAACATCACCTACAAGGTCGCGACCATTCAGATCGACCTGCTCGACGGCAAGGACGGCAAACTGGTCTGGCGCGGCAGCGATGAGCAAATGCTCAGCAACCGCCCGAATCCGGCTGACCGCAGCAATGCCATTCGCGAGACCGTCGCACGGATTCTGGCCAACTATCCACCGCGTTGAACCGCTCTGAACCGTCCCTGTGGGAGCGAGCCTGCTCGCGAAGGCGGTGTGTCATTCAGCATTGAATCCTCTGGCACGACGCTTTCGCGAGCAGGCTCGCTCCCACCGTGGCGGTGGTGACAGGAATGGCGCCACGCCAGCACTCTCGACCGACCGCGTCTACACTCTTTTTCATTAACGGAGGTAGCGCTCGGCACTGCGCCGGCAAAGGAGTGCGCCATGTCGCGAGGATCGCAAGGCAACGGCCCGGCCCGGCAACGCGGGGCGATCGGCTTGATGGCGGCCGCCACCCTGAGTCTGGCGCTGGTGATGATGTTGCTGGTGGTCGACAGCGGTCGCCTGTACATGGAACAGCGCAAATTGCAGCGGGTGGTGGATACCGCCGCCCTCGAAGCGGTCAGTCGCGGCGGCAATTGCCTGCCCGGGCTGACCGCCGCCAGTTATGCCGGGCAAAGTGCGCTGCGCAATGGTTACGTGGTCGATGCCGCCAATACGCTCGCGACCACCTGCGGCACGCTGGCCACCGCCGCCAGTGGTGTGCGCAGTTTCACCGTCGATGCCACGCAATCAAGCGCAGTCAAAGTCGCCGCCAGTCGTACGGTCACCAGCAGTTTTGCTGGCGGTGTGCAGGCGCTGTTCAGCGCCACGCCGGTCAGCCTCAATACCACCCTCAATGCATCGGCAGTCGCGGCCAAACCGCAGCCGACCGTCGCCCAACTGAATATCCGCAGCACCCTCGCCAGCATCGACACGGCGCAGTCGAACATCTTCAATCCGCTGTTTTCCGGGTTGCTCGGCGGCAACGTCAACCTCACGGCGTTGGGCTGGGACGGTTTGCTGCACACCGATATCAACCTGCTCAAATACCTCGATCAACTGGCGATCGACCTCAACGTCGGCGCCGGCAATTACACGCAGTTGCTCAATACCCAAGCGACCGTGACGCAACTGATTCAGGCAGCGGCGACGGTGGTGCAGCTCAACGGCGCAACCGCGCAAGTGGTCACCGCGCTGGGCCAGTTGCAGGTCGCCGCGATCAACGCGGCGCCGGTCAGACTCGGCGAGATCCTGCAACTGCAGACCGGCACTACGGCGGCGGGGCTGGATGCCAATCTGCAATTGCTGCAACTGGTGCAGGGCGTGGTGCAACTGGCCAACAGCAAGAGCGCGGTGGCGGCGACCTTGCCGGTCAACGTGCTGGGGCTGGCCGGTGTCACGGTGCGGGTGAAGGTGATCGAGCCGCCGCAGTTCTCGGCGATTGGCGACCCAGCGCGGGCCAAGGCCGATCCGTTGGGGCCGGACCGGATTTATGTGCGCACGGCGCAGGTGCGCACGTTGTTGTCGGTGAATCTGCCGGTGCTCACGGGGGTGACGGGGCTGACCAATGCGGTGCTGGGCCTGGTCGGTACGCTGACGCCGACGCTCAATGCGCTGTTGAGCCTGAATCTGGTGGACACGCTCAATTCAGTGTTCTGCCTGTTGGGTGCCGGCTGCCAACAGCTCGATCCGAAGCTGCTGCCCTCACCGCAAATCGACATCGCGCTGGATGCCGGCGGGGCGAAAAGCTATGTCACCGATTACCGCTGCCCGACCGGCGATACCGACAGCAAAAGCCTGACTGCCGCCACCACAACCTCTCTGGCTGATCTCAAACTCGGCAAGATCGATCCCGTCGCCGCGTTCTCTTCAGTCGCCGAACCAACCGTGACGCCGTTGCCGCTGGTCGATCTCGGCATCATCACCTGCCACAAGATTCTCGGCATCGGCAGTTGCGATGCCGCCTCCCACGTGCAATACGGCGCGGGCGGCATCGCCCTCAAACTCGACACCAGCGTCGCGCAGACCACGCAGAATCTGCTGTTTTCCAGCACCACTCCCTTCGCCACCCCGGCCAATCTGAAACTGCCACCGAGCCTGCTGCCGGCCGCGCCGACCAGCAACATCGTCGGCAGCCTGGCAAACACGCTGTCCGGCATCAACCTGATCGTCTACAAACCCGTGGGCAGCAATCCGCTGGGCGCCATCGTCACCGGTGTGGCTTCACTGATCAGCGATGTCAGCAACCGCTTGTTGCCGGTGGTCACCGGTTTGATCAGCCCATTGCTTGATCCGCTGTTGAACAATCTGCTCAAGGGTCTGGGCATCAATCTGATGAACACCGAGGTGGGCGCCAACATGACCTGCGGGCAGACCGGCAAGGCCTATCTGGTGATCTGATCGTCGCTGGCGATCGGCAATTCGATGCAGAACCGTGCGCCCTCCGTGGAGTTGCGCACGCTCAACTGGCCGCCCATGTTGGCGATGATGCCGTAGCTCACCGACAGGCCCAGGCCGGTGCCGACGCCAATCGGCTTGGTGGTGAAGAACGGCTCGAAGATCCGCTCCAGCAAACGCGGATCGATGCCGCCGCCATTGTCCTCGACCCACAGCCGCACGCTTTCCTCGTCACGCTCGGCGTAGATTGAAATCCACGGTTTGAATGCCGGGTCGTGCTCGCGCTTGCCGAGCAGCGCGTCGCGGGCGTTGACCATCAGGTTGATCAGCACCTGCTCCAGCTGATCGACGTAGCCGCGCACCTGCGCCTCGAAGGCAGTTTCGCTGATGCGCAGATCGACACCTTTGCCGCGCATGCCCTCGGCCAGCAGTGACAGGGTGCCTTCGATGGCTTGGGCCGGGTTGAACAATTGTTGTTCGATTTCCGAGCGGCGACCGAACACACGCATGTGGTCGACCACCTTCGCTGCGCGTTGAACCTGAGCGTCGATACGGTTGAGTTTGTCGGTCAGATAATCGACCTGCACATCACCGTTGCCGAGGCGCTTGAGCACGTTGACGATGGCCATGCGCATCACGTTGAGCGGCTGGTTGATTTCGTGGGCGAGGCCGGTGGCCATTTCGCCGAGGGTAGCCATTTTCGCGCTTTGCGTGAGTTGCTGTTGTGAGCGGCGCACCTCGGTGTTGTCGCGGCCCACCGCTTGCACTTCGATCAACTGCCCATGCTCATCGAACACGCCGCGATCCGACCAGACCCACCAGGCGTGTTCGCGTCCGGGCAATTGCAGGCTGATTTCGGCGGTGCTCACTGGCTGTTCCGGGGTCAGTTGGCTCAGGCGCTGCACAAACGCGCCGCGCTGTTCTTCGGACATCCAGCCACCCAGATCAACGCCGGGCAGTTGTTCCGGGGTGCATTCCAGATAAGTCGCCAAGGGTCGGTTGCCAAAGATCAGCGTCAGGTCCGGGCGATAACGGCAGATCATCGCCGGCGAATCCTCTACCAGAATCCGGTAGCGCTCCTCGCTCTGCCGCACCTGCTCGGCGGCAAGCGTCGCGTCGGTGACATCCAGCCACAGGCCCACCGCCTCGACCGGCAGCCCGAGATCATTGCGCAGCAGTTTCGCCTCATCGAGCAGCCAGTGGTACTCGCCACGGCTGTCGCGCAGGCGATAACGCGCACGCACCGAGCCTTCGCGCAGCAACTGGCGGTTGCGCTGGAAATACAGTTCGCGGTCGTCGGGGTGCACGCGCTCGACCAGCGCTGTCGTGTCGCAATCTTCCAGCGTCCAGCCCAGCAAGGGTTGCAGGCTGGCGCTAAAAAAATCCGGAACCAGTGCGCCTTCTGCATAGCGCTGCACGTAGATCACCGCCGGTGAACTGGCAATCAGATTATCCAGCCGCGCATGGGCGGCAGCGGCGCGCTGTTGTTGATTCTGGATGTCGCTGATGTCGAGCATGAACCCGACCAGACGCCGATGCTCACCGGTGCCGCTGACCTGGCCCTGAATCCGATACCACGTCGCCGCTGCGCCGACCTCCGCGCGGTGCAGACGCACGCTCAGGGTCAGCGCTTCTCCTTGCAGTTGCAGGGCGCGCAAACGGCTGCGCAATTCGTCGCGATCGGCGGGATGAAACAGCGACAGCCAGTCTTCTACCGGCAGCAGGCGATCGCTGAGATTCAGTGCCGAGGCCAGCGTCGGCGCCAGCGCAATCTGCTCTTCGGCAGTGATTTCCCACCAGCCAGTGCCGAGCAGGTTTTGCAGGGAATCAAGACGCTCCATCGATTGCACATGGCGCTGCTCGCGCAAGCGGCTGAGCAGCGGTCCGGCCAGCGCACCGGCCAGGGTCAGCCAGTCGCGATCGGTCAGCCATGGCGCCACGTTGTCGACCGTGTAAAACCCGCAAAGCAGCCATGCGACCACGCCTTGATCATTGCTGTAGGGCACAGCGAACCCGTTGGCGTTGCCGAACGTGGCCTGCAATCGCGAATGTTCATAGCGGCCCTGCGGGCCGGCGAGGCGTTGCGGTGCGCTGCCGTTGAGGCTGTCCAGCGGCGTGCCCAATGGCTGGCCGTCCTCCCACAGTTGCGGGGCGTCGTGGGCACGAAACTGTTGATGAATCTGCCAGCCCTGGGCCTGTTCATCCAGCAAGGCCACGGCGAGGCAGGGGATGTGCCAGCGCTGGGCGATGGCCTGCAATTGTTCGCCGAGCACCATCGGCAAACGCGTCAGGCTGCAGGTGCGCAGGCGATCGCTGACTTGCGCGGCGAGGGCCTGGCAGGCGTCGCGGTCGCGCGCTTGCTGACGTTCGAGCAACAGGTCGGCGATGTCGAGCAGCTGCAATCGCCAGCCATCCTCCAGCGGCTGCACCCAGCCGCGCAGGTGCAGCGGCTGATCATTCAGGCCGGTGAAATCCAGATCGAGCAATTGCCCGTGCCAGTCCCGCGGCTGGCCTTCGACGCTCAGCAGGCTATGCGGCAGCAGATAGGCGCGAAGCGGCAGCGGCTGACCCTGAGGTTTGTGCTGGGCGAGCAAATGCCGCAGCGGGCCGGCGATCTGCAACACATCGCCGTTGCCATCCAGATAAAAATGCAGGCCGATCGGCGGCGCGCCGAGGTGGTCCGGCAAGTCGTGGGCTGCGACGGGGGCGCGCTTGAGCAAGCGCCCGAAAAGCTTATCGCCGGCGGTCAAAATTGCAGGCTCGAGCGGGCGGTCAGGTGCGTCGGCAGATTAGGCACCGTGCCGATCCCGGGCAGCACCAGAAACGGCATGATCTGATTGAGCTTGCTCACCGGGTAATTGACGCTGACGGTCAGGGTGCCGGTCCCCGCGTCGTACGCCGCACTGGTGTCGGTGCCGACCACCAGATTCAAGGCCGAGGGCAGCCATTGCAGTTGTTGGGTCAGCGCAGCATTGGCGGTGTTGACCACCACCGTCGAATAGTTCGGCGTGGTCGGGTCCACCGCAACGCTGCGGCGCACCGCCTCAGCGGTGGCCTGGTTGAACGATTGCATCATCACGAAGGGCAGGCCGTAGCTGACCAGCCCGTAAAACACTGCGAAAAAGATGATGAACACCAAGGCGAATTCGATCGCCACCGCACCTTTTTGCGACCTGCGAAAGCCGTTTTTCATGCGTGCGTCTACCCTGACAGTCACTGCGTAGTATCAGCATAGAATCAATCAGGCAAAACGGACGGCTTTCAGCGGATGCAGATTTCCCTTGTTCTGATCTGGCTGGCGATCTGCGCCGCGCAAGATGCCCGGCAGCGGCGAATTTCCAACGCATTGACGTTAGGCGTGGGCGCGCTGGCGCTGGTCTGGTTGCTGGCGACCGGCAGCACCTGGCTGGGCGCCGACGCGGGGCAGGGCGGCTGGGCCTGCCTGATCGCTTTGCTGCTGACGCTGCCCGGTTATTTCATGGGCCGCATGGGCGCTGGTGATGTGAAATTAATGACAGCCCTGGGTCTTGCGACGAACGGCATATTCGTTCTTGGCGCGTTTATCGGCGCGGGCCTGGCCAGCGTGCTGTGGCTGCTGCTCGCGCCAAAAGTCTGGCCTCATATGGCTCAAGGGCTTAGAGCGCATCTGCGGCATCTGGCCCCGGACAAGTCAAAAAAGCTGCCATTTGCGCCGTTCGTGTGGGTAGGGGTAGTGCTTTCGCTGTACTGGATCACCTGATCGCGGGGTGCCACTAGTCCTATGTACATAGTCGGAAAGTGGGTCTACTTTCAATTCAGGCGAATACGCCACCAAAGTGCAGGAATCGTCAGCGTTGGCCGAGCAAATGGAGTGGTTCGTGAACAAGCCTAATTCGGTAAAAATCCTCGTGGTCGATGATCAGCCGCTGATCGTCGAAGAACTCTGTGAGTTTCTCGAGAGCAGTGGCTACCGTTGCGTGCCGTGCGACTCAAGCCTTGAAGCCATCGAGCTGTTCAGGGCGGACCCGGACATCGGTCTGGTGCTGAGTGATTTGCACATGCCGGACATGGACGGCATCGAGTTGATCCAGGCGTTGCAGCGGCTGGCCGGCAAGCAGCGGGTGTTCGAGGCGATCATGCTCACCGGGCGCGCTGACAAGCAGGATGTGATCAAGGCGTTGCGTGCGGGGATTGCCGATTACTATCAGAAGCCGATTGATCTGGCTGAGTTGCTCGAGGGGGTGCAGCGTCAGGAGCTGGCTTTGCAGGAACGGCAGAAGAATCTGCATCTGGGTCATCTGAATCAGAAGTTGCAGTTCTTGTCCGAGTCGATTGATGACCTTTATCAGGATCTGGACAAGGTGCGGCGCTCGCCCGCGCCGGTGCTGGCCGATGGTGAGCCTGAGCCTGCCGAGATGCCGGCGGTGTTCAGTCAGTTGTCGCCCCGGCAGTTGGATGTGGCGCGGTTGGTGGGCAAGGGGCAGACCAATTATCAGATTGCCTGTGAGTTGGGGATTACCGAGAACACGGTGAAGCTGTATGTGTCGCAGGTGTTGCGGTTGACGCATATGCATAATCGGACGCAGTTGGCTTTGGCCCTTTCGCCTGTTGGATCTGCTGGGCGGCAGCGGGTTACTGCGCATTGACTTGGCGGCCTTTGGGCCGACCATGCTTTGGGTGGTTGGGGTGAATATCCGTTTTTTTTGGTGTCGCTGATTACGGTTCCGCCCTTACGGCGGGTCACTTTTGGCAAACGCCCCAAAAGTAACCAAAAGGTCTTCGCCCTGACGTTCGGCCCGCTCGCTGGGGCTCGGGGTTCCTTCGCTCCGGGATCGATCCTGGCGCAGCGGCTCCGGTTTGCTCCGCTGCACCTACACTCGCTGTGTACGACTGCGTCGTACGGTCGCTGCGCTCCCACGCCCGGATCAATCCCTCCACTCAGCCTGCCGACGGGCTCCCAGATCAAGATCAAAAGCTACTCGAGCTTGCGCTCATTGTTTTGAGTGGTGAAAAGCATGCGGTGTCTGGCTTTTGTTTTGCGCTGGATTCGCCCCTCACCCCAGCCCTCTCCCGAGGGAGAGGGAGCCGATTTGTGGGTTGTTCAAAATTTGTGTTCGACTCGGTTTTTCAGGTCGGTGTACTTCGCCCAAACAACTCGGTCGGTCCCCTCTCCCTCTGGGAGAGGGCTAGGGTGAGGGTGCTTTTGATCTGCTTCAGAATCTGTGTTCGACCCGGTATTTCAGGTCGGTGTACTTCGCCCAAACAACTCGGTCTGTCACCTCTCCCTCTGGGAGAGGGCTAGGGTGAGGGTGCTTTTGATCTGCTTCAAAATCTGCATTCGACTCGGTATTTCAGGTCGGTGTACTTCGCCCAAACAACTCGGTCGGTCCCCTCTCCCTCTGGGAGAGGGCTAGGGTGAGGGTGCTTTTGATCTGCTTCAAAATCTGTGTTCGACTCGGTATTTCAGGTCGGTGTACTTCGCCCAAACAACTCGGTCGGTCCCCTCTCCCTCTGGGAGAGGGCTAGGGTGAGGGTGCTTTTGATCTGCTTCAAAATCTGCATTCGACTCGGTATTTCAGGTCGGTGTACTTCGCCCAAACAACTCGGTCGGTCCCCTCTCCCTCTGGGAGAGGGCTAGGGTGAGGGTGCTTTTGGTTTTGATTGTTTAAATCTGTGTGTGATTTGCCAGAACCTTCCCACAAGGTTTTCAGGTTGTCCGTCGGACGTCGGGTCACTAGTCTCTGGCTGTCGTCGAATCTTCGGCGATCGGGTGTGAGAACCCTGCTACTTATGGTCATCCAGTATCTGTGCACGCATAATCGCCGCCAGCTTGTCCGCTGTCTGCAATGTGTCATGGCGGCTGTGTGCGGGCAGACTTCGGTCTGGCCGGGTGTCCATAACCGGTATTCTCACCCCGCATACAGTTGCCACCTTTTGCCCCGTGAGAATGGCATTGGGTCGCACCGCAGATTTTGGAGAGCCGTTTTAATGGACAAACTGATCCCAGACCCACCCCCATCCCCCACCACCCCGCTCGAAGACGCCATGCGCGCCGACGATCTTGTGAAAAACCGCGAAGCGATAAAACGCGCGCTCGATTTCTATCTCTGCCCCGAACCCGCAAAACCGCACCCGCCCAGCACGCTGTTCATGGTGGTGCCCAATGTCGATACCGAAAGCCTGTTGGCGCATGCCTGTGAGTCGCTGGCGTCAGCGAGTGCGATGGCGAGT
Source organism: Pseudomonas sp. TE9122 (assembly GCF_056278925.1). Lineage (NCBI taxonomy): Bacteria > Pseudomonadati > Pseudomonadota > Gammaproteobacteria > Pseudomonadales > Pseudomonadaceae > Pseudomonas > Pseudomonas sp. TE9122. The sequence goes on from NZ_JBWBQI010000001.1 coordinate 232,504, forward strand.
AATTTCGCTGGTGAGTTGAGCGGGTTTCAGCGCAGCACGGCGTTGGCGATTCAGCAGATTGTCATGCTGGCCGAGCTAGCCGTGAATCGGGCGCTGGATCGGGTTGATCCGCAGACCTGACCTGCGACGGCGTTATCGTTCTTCGCGAGCAGGCTCGCTCCCACCGAAAGCACGCGGTCGACTGTGGGAGCGAGCCTGCTCGCGAAGGGGCCTTCAAGGGCACCACCAAACTAATTCTTGCTCTCGATCTTCCCGCCCGCATCCGGATCATAAAAATCCGGGATCTCGTACTGGTATTTCTTCAGCCAGCGCCGCATCGCCAGTTCGCGTTCGGTGGCTGTTGCACTCTGAGGTTTGGGGGAGGCGGCTTTGTTGCGGCTTTGCAGGACCAGCCAGCCTTCGGTTTCCTGCTGCTGCGCAGAAGCAGGGCCGGCGTCGATGGCTTGGGCGCTGAGGGGCAGGGTGAGCAGGGTCAGGTAGCACAGGCCTTTGCGGATGGTCATGGCTGTCTCCTATTCGAGCGTCGGCGGTAGCGGGTCGATGAAGGCGGCGACGCGGTCGCCGGGTGTGGCTTTGGCGTTGGCCGGGGCTTTGAGTTTTTCTGCGCGTTGCTGCGCTTCGGTGAATTGTTCCGGGGTCAGTTTCGAGCGGCTGACGATTTCCGCGGCTTGCGGCCAGTCGTTCTGGTAGAGCAGCAGGGTGACCATGTTCAGCGTCGCCAGTTGATTGTTCTGGCTCAGTTCGATGGCGGTGAGGAATTCGAATTTCGCTTCGTTGAGGCGCAGTTGGTTGAGGTAGACCACGCCGAGATCATTGCGGATTTTTTCGTCGGTGGGCGCCAGGCGCGCGGCGCGTTGCAGGTGGGCCTGGGCCTGGCCGTTGTCGCCACGGGCGGCGTAGACCTGGCCCAGGCCATGTTCGGCTTGGGCGGTGAGGCAGCCGCCGAGCAGGCTGCGGTAGAGCGGCTCGGCTTCGCTGCGGCCGAGCAGGCGATAAACCTTGGCTTTGCGCAGGCGCACTTCGCTGAGGTTGTCCGGCAGGCTTTGCAGGTTGGCGAGGCTGGCGTGGAGCTTGCCGTCGCTGGCCAGGTCATCGGCGAGGTTCAGCGACAGTTCCTGCTCCGACGTGAGTTTGCTGCAGCTGGACGGCGACAGCAGCGAGGTCCACGGCGCCTGGCCATCCGTGGCGCAGCCGCTGAGCAGCAACAGACTTGCCATGACTATCAGTACTTTCATCAGACGCTCTCCATGAGCCAAGGTCAGTTTGCGAAGGCGCGGGCAATGGCGGTGAAGCCCGGGCCGGCCAGTACGATCAGCAGGGCAGGAAACAGAAACAGCATCATCACCACCGACATCTTCGCGGACATTTTCGAGATGTATTCCTGCAGCCGGGTCAGGCGTCGGTCATCGAGTAATTGCTTGAGCGCCAGCAGTGATTTCATCGCGCCGCCGCCCTGATGGATCAGTTGCTGGAGGATCACGCAGGTGTCGGTAAATTCGTCCACAGCGAGCATCACCGCCGTCTTGTTCAGCTCCTGACCCAGCTCCAGACCCGAGTCGACGCGGCTGAGGATCAGGCGCAGTTCGCTGGTCAGTTCCGGCAGCAGTTTCTGCGCTTCGACGCTGAGCACGCGCAGCGCTTGTTCCACGGCCATGCCGGATTCAAAGAGGATGCGCAGCAGCGGAATGAACGTGGAAATTTCCACGGCGATGGTTTTCTGTCGGCGGGCGGCGGCGTAGGCGAGCAGGCGTTTGGGCAAGAGATAGCCGCCGCCCGCAGCGAACATCGGCGCCATCCAGCGGTGACTGGTCTGCGGGAAAAACACTTCCTGCAAAAAGATCGCCAGCCCCAGAGCGAGCAGCGGCGTGCCGATCTGGCAGGCGGCGAAGAGCGCGCGTTCGTTGGCGCGGCGCCAGCCGAGGCGGCCGAGCAGGGTCTGGGTTTCGCTGTCGATGCTCACCGAGCCCCGGCCGAAACGGCTGTTGCCCAGCGCGCGCAGCCAGTGGCCGAAACGGTTCTCCCGGACCAATTGACCGTGCAAGCGCTGATGCACCTGACGCACGCGGCGGCGCTCGGTGAGCAGGTGATTGCCCACCAATAACAGCGAACCGAGGAGCAACAGCAACGCCGCGAGCCAGACCATCTCAAACGCTCCGCAACATGCGCCACAGCGCCAGACTGCCCAGCACCTGCAACACGGCGGCGCTGAGCAGCATGGTCTGGCCGCTTTCGTCGTGCCACATGCCGAGCATGTAGCCGGGGTTGGTCAGCATGAAATAGCTCACCAGAATCAGCGGCAGCAAACCCAAAACCCAAGCAGTCATGCGAGTTTCCCCGGTCAGCGCGCGCAACTGCCGCGCGCCCTGGTCGCGCTCGCGGATCAGTTTGATCAGGTTCTCCAGCAGCTCACTGGCGTTGCCGCCGTAGCGGTGGTTGACCTTCAGGCCGAGGGCGAACATACGCAGTTCGTCCTGCTCGTAGAGTTCGGCAAAATCGCTGACGGCGTCAGGCAAGTTCACCCCCAGTTGCACGTTGCGCTGTACCCGGCCCATGGCCGCTTTCAAAGGGTCTTCACTGGCTTCGATGGCGCCCAGGACTGCATCGCTGAGGGTGCGGCCGGATTTGAGGCTGCGCACGGTGTGGTCGAGCAGTTGCGGCAGTTGTTCGATCATGCGACGGATCCGTTGCCGGTAGCGAATGGCGATGTACAACCGCAACGCCACGGGCGGGACGAGCAACATGATCAGCAAACCAACCCAGCTGGCGAGCAGAAATCCCAGGCCCATTGCCGCTGCCCACAGGCTCAGCCACAGACCGAAACGCTCGCTCGGCCGACCCAGTCCAGCACGTAAAAACATCCGTTCCAGTCCCACCCACCTGGCCTGCTCGACGGCCAGCTGCGGTTGTCCGGCGGCGAGTCGATTGAGGACTTTTTCCTTCGCGGTCTTGCGCAGCCCTTGCAGGAACAGATAGATCGACAGCCCCAGCAGCATCAGGCAAATGGCGATGAGAATGATCGGTCCCAGCATCTGCGCGCTCCTCGCCGTCAGCCCAGGTGAGCGTCGTGGCGCAGCTTGTCGCCGGCCGGGTTGACCGCTTCGCGCACAAAACCGAACCCCGTGCGGCGGTCGAGGCGGAACAGGGTGTTGGTGACGTAGACGTCCTCGCGAATGCCGACCACTTCCACCACTTCACTGACGCAGCGCCGGCCATCGGGCATGCGTGTCAGTTGAATGATCACGTCGAGGGCGGCGCAGATCATCTGACGCAAGGTGCGTTCGGCAATCGAGCGTCCGGTCAGGCCGACCAGCGTCTCCAGACGCAGCAGCGCGTCCTGGGCGTTGTTGGCGTGCACGGTGCTCATCGAACCGTCGTGACCGGTGTTCATCGCGGTGAGCACGTCGACCACTTCGACGCCTCGGATCTCGCCGAGGATGATCCGGTCAGGACGCATGCGCAGGGCGTTGCGAATCAGGTCGCTGGCCTTGACCTCGCCATGCCCCTCAGCGTTGGGCGGACGGGTTTCCAGACGCACCACATGCGGATGGCCGAGTTGCAGTTCGGCGACGTCTTCGATGGTCACCAGCCGTTCGTGCGGGTTGATCAACTGGCTGAGGATGTTCAGCAGCGTGGTCTTGCCGGTGCCGGTGCCGCCGCTGATCAGGATGTTGCAGCGCTTGCCCACGGCGTTCTGCAGGAATTCGAAAATCGCCAGATCGATGGTCTGCATCGCCATCAGGTCGGTGCTCTTGAGCATGTCCTTGCGGAACTTGCGGATCGACAGGCACGGGCCGTCGAGGGCAATCGGCGGGATGATCGCGTTGACCCGGCTGCCGTCCGGCAGGCGCGCATCGACCATCGGCGAGGACTCATCGAGGCGGCGCCCGAGCGGCGCAAGGATGCGTTGCATGACCCGCTCGACGTGATGCGCATCGATAAAACGCAGATCGCTTTGATGCAATACGCCGTCGCGCTCGATGAACACCCGGTGCGGGCCGTTGACCAGAATTTCCGTCACCGACGGGTCACGCAGCAGGACTTCCAGTGGGCCGAATCCGGTGAGTTCGTCGACGATTTCTTCGCCGAGGCGCTCCATTTCGTAGCGCGAGATCGCCAAGTGCAAACGCGCGATGTATTCGGCGACCTTGTCGGTGACGAACTGCGCCAGTTGCTGGCGCGAACCTTCCAGCAGGTTTTTCCCCGACTCCTCGATGGCGTCGATGATGTAGCGGTGCAGGACCAGTTTCAGGCCTTCGTGGTCGCTGTTGCCGATCGCTCCGTGCGACGTTGCGCCAAAGAGTTTTTCTGCGCTCATGAGTGGCCTCGCAGACGGTCGAACCAGGTGACTTTCGGTTTGCTCAGGCCTTCGGAGCGTTTCGCCAAGCGCTCGCCGAGGGTGCGCAGGCTCTGGGTGAGTTTCTCCCTGGGCGCCAGTTCGAACAGGCTGACGCCCTGGTTTTTCGCGTTCAGGCGCACGTCGGGACTGAACGCCAGCACGGCGATGACTTCCAGATTGAAGGTCTTGCCCAAGGTCTCGGCATCCGGCGCGACGTTGCTCAGGTAGCGATCGATCAGCAAGCGCCCATGCTCGAGTTTCATGCCTTTCTCGCGCCACTGGTTAAGCACGGCGAGGTTGCGTCGGCAGTTGAGTACGTTCTGGTCGGTGTACCACAGCAGTTTGTCGCAATGGCTGACGAAGGTGCGCAATGCCTCACTGTCGGCCTGCCCGGTGAGGTTCACGACAATGTGCTGAAAGTGCTGGCGCAGGGCGCTGAGGAGCATGTACAGCTCGGCGGCACTGGTGGTTTCCAGCGGCTCGTCAGTGTTGGCGTAGGCAAGAATGCGCAGGCCGTGGTCGGCGCTGGTGAAAGCGCTGTCGATCAGCGTAGCGTCGAGCCGGCGCAGATGGCGCAGGGCGTCGCCGAAGTGAAACGAGCTCTCCAGCCCCAACAGCGCGAGGCTGTCGCCACGGGGCAGGCCAAGGTCGAGCAGCAAGGTTTGCTGGCCGCTCTTCTGCACCACCATGGCCATGTGATTGGCGAGCAAGGCACCGTCGGAACTGCTCTGCACGCCGTACATCACGGTAAGCCCGCCCAGCTGCGTGTTGGGAGTGACGGCGGGCAGGCGTTTGCCCAGGCGCCGCACCAGCCCGGCGACTTCGCTTGAACGTGAGCCATAGGCGACGAAATCCCGCGCGCCGGCGCGCATCGCATTGAGCACCAGTTGATTGTCCATGCCGTCGCCGAGGGCGACGATTGCCAGCATCGGCTTGGCTTCCAGCGCACCTTCGATCAGCGCACTTTGCGCCACGACATGCTCGCGATCGAGACCGACGAAGACCAGATTGGCGAACGTCACATCGACCAGTGCGAGCAGTTCGTCGAGGCTGCCGGCACCGGCGCTGACCACCTGGCCCAGTGGCGCGAGTGCGCTTTGCAGCCATTCCAGATCGGTGCTGTTGCGGGTGATGGCGAGGAAGGTCTGACTGAGATTCTGGCTCATTGCGATAACCCGCTGCGCTTGTCGAAGTTACCGTTCTCGAGGAAGAACATGCGATAGAAATTCGGGTCGTAATTGCGCAGCTTCTCTCCCGGCAACGACGGCAAACGCGCGTCCGCCGCCAATGGCTGGACCAGGTGCGGGGTGACGATCATCAGCAGTTCGCGCTCTTCGCGTTTGATTTGCGAACCCTTGAAAAACGCCCCGAGGATGGGAATGTCGCCCAGGCCTGGAAACTTGTTCACTTGCGAGCTGTTGGTGGTGCTGATCAAACCGCTGATGACGAAACTTTCGCCATCACCCAGCGACACGCTGGTGTCGGTGCGGCGGATGGTCAGCGCCGGAACGGTGGTGCCGGCGATGTTCACCGCGTTGGCGAAATCCAGTTCGCTGACCTCCGGGGCGACTTTCAAGGCGATGCGGTCGCGGCCGATGATGGTTGGCGTCAGGGTCAGGCGGATGCCGAATTCCTTGTACTCAATCGACACGCTGTCGCTGCCGGAACTGGGCACTGGAATCGGGATTTCTCCGCCGGCCAGGAAGCTCGCACTCTGCCCGTTCAACGCCACCAGACTTGGTCGCGCCAGCGTGTAGGCGAAGCCGCTGGTTTCCAGGGCGTTGATGATCGCCATGGTCTTGCCGCCGACCCAGGAGAAATTGAACAGCGAGTTATCCACCGGCAAGCGCGGCTGCGGCACGCCGTCAATCGGCGGCAGTGTGCCAGGCGAGCCGAACAGGAAATTGCCGCGGGTGCCGATCAGCGAGGCCGTGGCTTCCTTGAGCTTGGTGCGGCTGACTTCGACGAAACGGATGTCGGTCTGCACTTGCGACGGCAGGGTCGGATCGTCCGACGGCACGCTGCTGGTCAATGCCGTGGTCGCCGCACCCTGGACGAAGACCATGGCTTGCTGTGGCTGCGCCGAACACGCCGTCCAGACCATCAGGCTGGTCGCGCCGGGGCCGACGCCAGTCAGCAAAAAGGACGAACCGCCATTGGCATGCACGTCGGCAATTTTCGGGTCGCCGACCGCCAGCCGAGTGATTGCCACCGGTGACTGCATGTCCTGCTGGAAGCCTTCACCGATCTCGATCACCGAAGGCAGGCGCGGCAGTGCCGAGCAGTTGCCCGCCGCCGCGAGGGCGCTGTCCATCGTCAATCCCAACAACAGCAAGGCCCGGAGCGCCGGTTTCAATGTCGGTCTGAGTCGACTCTGCATGCACGTGAATCCTTGCGCAGTCATGGGGTTTGTTGGCTGATCTGGTTGCCGCGAATGATTTCCACCGCAGGCCTGGGCGCCGCGCCGGCACTGGCGGTGGCAGGTGCTTTTTGCGCGCTGCCCAGGGCGAGTTGAGTGAACTGGAAAAGCTGGCTATTGGCCCGATCCAGGTGCGCGGGCGATTGCGCTTCGCCGGCCCAATATTTGGCCAGCCGCTGTTCTTCGCTGCTGCGCACCGCGAGGCGCAACGTGCCGACTTGAGTGGCCAGCATCAGACGACTGAGCAGTTGTTCCGGCACCGCCAGCACCACGGTGCGTGCGGCGATGCGGCGTTGGTCCTGTTTGATTTTTTCTTCGGCGCTGAGGCTGGGCGATGCCGGTTGGCCGTCATTGGTCAGGCCGTACTGATCGCCGATTCCGAGCACGCGCAAGGCAGGAACGGCGATCTGCGCCGACTGCTGCAGGTTGCTCGCGTCCTCGCGCAGATACAGCAGCACATCAACGTAATCGCCCGGCAGCAATTGCCCGGCGCCACCGATCACTTCGTCAACGGCCACGGTCAGCGCGCGTTCGTCGCGGCGAATCATCCGCGCCAGCGCACCGCCGGCCTGGAAGCTTTCGTCATTGAGCCAGGTGCCAGTGCTGAGGTGGCGCCAAGGCGTGCGGCCGACAGCTTGTTCGATGCTGCTGAGGCTGCCGGCCGGTGCGCTGCGCAGTTTTTCCACGGTTACATCGGCGGCGGTCAGCGGCGTGAACGGCGCTACATCGTGGAGCAGCACCACCACCGGTTGGCGGGTCTGGTCTTCGGCAATCGCGACAGTCTGTTCAATGCTGACCGCTGGGGCGACGGGCGCCTCGGCGACCGGGGCCGGCTGACGACTGAGCACCAGCCCCCAGTAACCGACAAAAACCGCGCCGAGCAACAGCAACGCGGCTAGGCCCATGGTGACGCGACTGTTCATGACGGCTCTCCCTTTCCTGCTGCACAACCGACTGCATTTGCTTGCGAAAGGCGGACTGAATCGGCAGCTATGAACATGCAACTATTTCGCTATTTCCAAGCTAGCTGATCCAAGCAAAAGCGCCATTAGTGACAGGCAAAATAACCGTACCAAAGTGTGAGTCTGGCCGGTTAACAGCGGGAAATGGCCGAGACACGTTGGGATTAATGCTTTGTGATTAATGCGTTCTTACAGTTGTTGGGCGGGGGTTTGTTGACAATGCTCAGGTGGCACGGTGGAACCTTGCCGCGGTGGTGATGTCGGCCGCCAGAGGCGCGAAGGAGTGGACCTATGTTTCGTATGACTTTTGATTATGTGATCGCCAAGGCTCGCGCGTTTGCCCGCAGTGAAGAGGGTGCTTCGGCGATCGAGTATGCGATTGTGGTGGCGATGGTGGCTGTGGTGGTTGTGGCGTTCGTCACTCCGCTTGGAGACAGGGTATTGGCGATCTTCAACAATATTCTGACCTCGCTCGATGGTACGGCTGTGACTCGGCCAACGCCCTGATCTTGTGAACACTGCACCTGGCTGATACCGCACTACACTGGATTTACCTTTCAGTATTCAGGTATTGCCTATGAACGCGTCTTCGTCGCCCCGCCAACAACTGCTTCTGGTTGATGATGAAGAAGACGCGTTGCTGGAGTTGGCGGAGTTGCTGGAGGGGGAGGGGTTTGTCTGTCATACCGCGACGTCGGTGAAGCTCGCGCTGCATCATCTGACCCGGCATCCGGATATTGCTTTGGTGATTACTGATCTGCGTATGCCGGAGGAGTCGGGCATGTCGCTGATCAGGCGGTTGCGTGAGCATACGTCGCGGGCGCATTTGCCGGTGATTGTGATGTCGGGGCATGCGGATATGGAGGATGTCAGCGATATGTTGCGGTTGCAGGTGCTGGATCTGTTTCGCAAGCCGATTTATCACGTGAGGTTGTTGGAGACTCTCGATAATCTTTTTCCCAAGCCTAAGGTTCAGGGTGGGTGAACTCGGCGGCCTTTGGGCCGACCGTGTTGGTGGGGGTTTGGGTGAGTATCCGTTGCTTCGGGTGCTGCGGCTGGCGGTTTCGCCTGACGGCGACTTACTTTTTTACAAGCGCCTAAAAAAGTAAGCAAAAAACGCTAGCTCCTGCGTTCGGCCCTCGCAGGCTCGGGTTCCTTCGCTCCGGGACTGATCCGGGCGCAGCGGCTCCGGTTTGCTTCGCTGCACCTCCTTCCGCTGTGTCTGGCTGCGCCAGACGGTCGCTGTGCTCCCACGCCCAGATCAATCCCTCCACTCAGCCTTCCGACGTCGCCGGTGGATCAAGATCAAGAGCACTCGAGCTTGCGCTCATTGTTGAGTGGGGCGGCTTCGCCGCGGGCAGCTGCGCTGCTTTGCTTTTGCTTTTGCTTTTGTGGGAGCGAGCCTGCTCGCGAAAGCGGCCTGGCAGCCGACCCATTCCTGCCTGATGTACATGAATTCTGTGGGAGCTGGCTTGCCAGCGATGGCGGCCAGTCAGCCAACAACGCTCTGCCTGTCTCACCACCTTCGCAACCAGCCTCTTGCTCTTGTCACTCCGGCACAAGCCTGTCCAGTACGCGGTTGACCGCCAGTTCGCCCAGCATGATCACCTGTTGTATCCCCAACAGGGAGTTGCGCTGCGGTCCATCGATAAATCCGGCGAGGTCGCTGGCCATGATGCTCGCCGAGGCCAGTGATTCGCAGGCATGCACCAGCAGGGTTTCGTTGTCCGCGGCCGGGTCGACGATGAACAGGGTGCTGGGTTTGCGCGGTGCGGCGGGGTCTTTGATGAGGCGGGGGTTGAGGTAGTAATCGATGGCGCGGTCGGCGGCTTCCTTGAGCTTTTGCGCTTCGACGAGCGGGTCGGCGAAAGTCGGATCGGCAAGGGGTGGATCGGGCGTTATCTTTTTCACGGGCTCAGTCTCCTTGTGGAGTAAGGGCCGCAACCTCTCGCTGCTAAACGATAAGGGTGGCAGCTGGACGCAGGTTAGCAGACCGATGAGCCACGAAATCGGCGCGCCCGAGGGCGCCCTGCGCACAGCCGCCATCAAGCACAGGAATGTATTCCAGACTGATAGAACTGGTGCAACGTGGTATCGGCGAGCTGCTAAACCCGACCACTGATGAGCAGTGGCAGGCAAACGATAGAACCCGCGCCCCAGGCGCACAAGCCGGCGGATTCTGACGTAGCCGTAGGCAATGGCGCAAGGATTTGTGGGCTGTTGCGAGGTAACGGGGCGTGTGTTTAAACGGCTGGTTTAAGCGCTGCGATAAATCGGTTGAATAGCCGAACGCTTTCGCGAGCAGGCTCGTTCACACAGGGACGGCGGTTGTACTCAGCAACCATGAACACCGCCGAATCTGTGGGAGCGAGCCTGCTCGCGAAGGCGGTGCGTCAGTCAAAAAAATCCTGACTGACACATCGCTCGACCATCACAACTGATAACTGAAACTGATGCTGTACCGAGGCTTGCGATTGAACGTATCCAGTGCTTCATCCGACATCGCCTTCGCCACTTCCAGCGCCACGTTGTAATACTTGGCATCACCAAAGCGCAGCCCGGCGGCGGTCGATGACAGGTTGTTGGCCTGCACCGGCAGTTGGTTGAACCAGCTGCGCGAGCGGTCGACAACTACGTAGGGTTGCAGGATGCGCACCCAGTTGCCGTCGCGGTTGAGGCTGTAGTTGACCTCGTAAGCCACGCCCCAACCCTTGTCGCCCGAGGCCTGGTCGTCGGGGTAGCCACGGCCGAAGTTCTGCCCGCCGAACACGGCGCGTTCGCTGTCGGGCAAGGTGTCGTCGCTCCAGTACAGCGCCGCCGAGAGCACGCCTTGCCAGTTGTCGAGGAACTTGTCGCTCTGCACGCCGGACAAGCGCACGCGGAAAAAATCCAGGTCGATGTCGTCGTAGTTGGTGTGTGCGCCGAGGCTGTCGAAGCCTTGGTAGACGCCGGCACTGAGGATGCGCAGTTGGCGGGCGTCGGCCTTGCGCCAGTCGCCTTCGAAAGCCAGGGCGCGGACGTCGGTGCGCAGTTCGGTGCTGAAGGGAAAGTTGATGCCGTCGTAGCGCGTCTTGTCGTCGACCGCATACAGGCGTGAGCCGGCGGTCAGCAGTTCGTTGGCGGAGGCGATCAAGGGCGTGCTGAAGCCGATCGAGTAGCGATCGTTCTCGCGGTGGGTACTCAGGCGTCCGCCACCGCCGACCAGCACTTCGGTGTCCGGGTCGGCGCGGTAACGCGAGGCCGAGACGTTGAGTTGCGTGCCCTCGGTATCGAGGAACTGGCTGTAGTCGAGACGGTAGTAATGCTCTTTGTCGTCACCCGGCGGGAACAGGCCGCTGAGGCTCAACTGTTCGCCCATCGAAGTCTGCGAATTGCTGCTGACACCGAGCAACGCCTGCGGGCCGTTACGGTTGTCTTCTGTGGTGCTCAGGGTGCTGGTGAACGGTTTGCGACTGGCCTGGGCAACCAGGGTGGTCGCGCCATCGGTGGTGCCCGGTGGCGGCACTTGCGCTTGGATGGTCACGCCAGGAATACGGCTCATCAGCGTGGTGTAGCGCTCGAAGGTCTTGCGCGTCAGCGGGCGTTCGGCCTGGATTTTCGCGGCGAGTTTATCGAGCAGGCCTTTGACCCGACCGATGTCGCCCTGCATCTGGATATCGCGCACATAGCCCTCGACCAGCACCACGCGGGCCACGCCGTCATCGAAGTTCTGTTGCGGCAGGAACGCGTAGGACAACAGATAGCCGTCCTGCTGATAGCGACGGGTGATGTTGCGCGTGGCTTCGATCAGTTCGGCAAGGCTGGCCTGACGGCCGATCAGGGGCTTGTAGATTTCCGCGAGTTCGTTGAGCGGGTAGATCGTGCCGCCTTCGATCTGCACGGTCTTCAGGTTGACCTTGGTTTCCATCAGCAGTGGCTGCGCGGCGGTCGCACCCGGGTCCGGCACTTGCAGCGGCGCCGCGCTCGGGCGATAGGCGTCGGCGGGCAGGTTGGGAACGGGCAGGTTGCGGATGGTTTCGTTGCTGTTGAGAAAGCTGGGCAAGGTGTCGGCGAGGGCAGCGGAACTGAGGCTCAGGCACAGCAGGGATGCCAGTACGCGCATAGGACACTCCATGGTCAGAACACAGCACAGGGCAGATTTTTCCTTAGAAAAAAGGCGGAAGACTCGTGGGAATCTTCCGCCCTCAACCAAGCGTAGGCGCTGTAGGTAAGGCCGTCGAATCGGCCAGGTGCAATTTAGCGTTTGTTGCCGCCCAGCGCGCCGGTCAGGCCGCCGAGTACCCCGCCCAGGCCACCGGTTGCCGTGCCGCCGCCAGTGGCAGTGCCGCTGTTGACCAGACCACCGACCGCTGCCACGGTGCCGCCGACGTTGGTAACCAGACCGCCGACCGCTGTGGTGACCGGGTTGTTGGTTGCGGCGATCGCCCCGCCGAGATTGCCCACCGCAGCGCCGACCTGACTTGTGATACCCGCCACCGGAGTGCCGAGACCGGTAGCGGCGCCGACCTGTTGAGTGACAGTGGTCACCGCGCTGGTGACCGGATTGAGGCCGGCTCCGACTGCGGCGCCGACGCTGGCCAGCGGCGAGGTGGATGCAGTAATCGGTGTGCCCGAACCACCGAGTACGGTGTTGATCGAAGCAATCGTGTTGCCCAGCCCGCCGGCGGTGACGCCGCCGGCACTGACCACGCCGCTGGTGCTGCCGGCATTCAGACCGCTGCCGACGTTGACCACCGCACCACCGACAGTTTGCAACAGACCGGTGCCACCAAGACCACCACCTATGCCACCGATGCCGCCAGTACCCGAGCCAGTGCCATTGGACACCAGGCCACCCGCTTTGCCGACCGCCAGGCCGGTGTTGCTCAGGGCGCCGCCGAGGGTGCTGGTCAGGGCATTGCCGCTGCCTGCGTCGGTGACTTTGCCGCCAAGGCTGTTCACCGTGCCGCCCACCTTGGAGATCACCCCTTTGAGCGGATCACCCAGACCGGTGGCATCGCCGAGTTTGTCGGTGGTGCTTTCGACCATGGCGATCACCGGTACCAGGCCGCTGCCGACCTTGTCGGTCAACTGGCGGGTCGGGCCGCTGGTCAGTGAGGTGTTGAGGGTGTCGCCAAGCATGGTGACTTTTTCGCCGATGCCATCGACCAGCGGCGCCACACGGGTGACTACACCGCCAACGACAGGAACGCTGCGGGTCGCTGTGTTGAGTTTGACGCTGAGGTCCGACACGCCGTCGCCAACATCGGAAACCACACCGCCAACCGAGGCGACGGTGGTGGTCAGGCCATTGGGGTCAGTGGCCAGTTTGCCGATGCCATCAGTGACGCCATCGCCCAAGGTGCTGACCACGTTGCCGGTGGTGTTGGCCACGCTTTGCACGATGCCGCCAGCGACCGGAACAGTGCTCAGCGAATCGCCGATCTGGCCGACGCCATCGCCGACACCGCTGACGGTTTTGCCGACATCCTGAACAAGTGTTGTGGTCACCAGCGAAGGAGTGGCCGGGTTGGTCGGAGTGGTGGGATCGGTCGGGTCTGTCGGATTGGTCGGATCGGTGCCACCGCCAGTACCACCGGTTCCGCCGCCAGTGCCGCCAGTGCCGCCGGTGCCGGCAGTATCGCCGCCGGTTCCGCCGCCCGCGCCACCGCTGCCATCGGTGCCCGCCGTGCCGTCCGCCGTCGAGCTGCCCGAACTGCTGCGATGGCCGCCACCGCCGCTGCTGCAGCCGACGAGGCCGACCGAAAGAATCAGTGCCAGCGCGATTGCCGATTTGGACCACATCACTTGAGTTTTCATGATTGAAATTCCTGCACCTGTCACAACGTTACGTTGCCTTCGATGGCTCGCCGATCTGTCGTCGGCGATGCCTCGTCCGTGGCTGTAATCTCAGTCGAGGGCAGGTTTTTCACCATTCTCAAGTTGGTATTAACCCCTTTATATAGAGGGCTCGGCGCTATGCCGAAGGACTAATACCCCGGTAATAAACGGGCAAAAAAAAGCCTTGAAATTCAAGGCTCGGTTTTTTGCAAAGCAGCGGGCAGGGCGCGGAAAAACTTAAGTGATATATACACAATTAACGGGTTTTTCCGCCCCGCCAGATCAGGCGATCGGTTGCCACTGACCGACCATATGTTCCAGGTCGCCGGCGCCGATCAGACGCAACTCACCGCTGGAGCCCGCGGCACTGGCCAGCAATATCACTTCACTGGGCAGGCGCACCGGTTTGCGAAAGTGCACGGCGATTTCCAGGTTGGCTTTGGGCAGGTGATCGGAGAGTGCCGCCAGTGTCCGCGCCTTGTTCCACAGTCCGTGCGCGATCGCGGTGGGAAAACCGAACAGCTTGGCGCTCGCTGCACTCAGGTGAATCGGGTTGTAGTCGCCGGAGACTTTCGCATACTGGCGACCGATATCGGCCGGCGCAGTCCAACGCGTCACCTCAAGCAAATCCTGCGACGGCTGCCAGTCCTGTGCCAGCGCCTCGCCCTCGAGTTTCACCCCGCGACAGAGCATGCGGCTTTCGGCTTCCCACAGCGGCCCGAGCTGATCGTCGAGGGTGGTCAACAGATCGAACGTCGCGCCCTTGGCATGTGGTTGCAGGTTGTGCACGCGCACGCTGACTTGCGCGCGACTGATCGCGCCCATTGGCCGCAACACGCGGATGCGGTTGCTCAGGTGAATCAGCCCCAGCAGCGGGAACGGAAAGTCCCTGGCCGTGAGCAATTGCATCTGCAAGGCGAAGGCGAGGATGTGTGGATAGGTCGGCGGCAGCAGGCCGTCATCGACGAAACCGCAGACCTTGCGATAGGCCGTCAGTCGTTTGCTGTCGATATCGACCCAGCAGCGCAGGCCGCTGTCGGGCAGTTGCGTACCGGTGATTTTGCGTCGCGTCGCTGCGCGCGAATAAAGCCCCGGCAGACTCGGTTCGCGATCCAGCGTGTGCCATTCGATGCTCATCTTTATGCCCCCAGAACACTTTGCCCACAGACCCGCAGCGCCTGCCCGGTGAACGCGCCCGTGCCCGGTTGCGCCAGCCACGCCACGGCTTCGGCGACGTCCTGCGGCAAGCCGCCCTGGCCCAGCGAACTCATGCGCCGCCCGGCCTCGCGCAGGCCGAACGGGATGTGCGCGGTCATCTGGGTTTCGATAAAACCGGGGGCCACGGCGTTGATGCTGATGCCGCGTTCCAGCAGCGTCGGCGCCCAGGCCTGGGCCAGACCGATCAGGCCAGCCTTGCTCGCTGCGTAGTTGGTTTGTCCGCGATTGCCGGCGATGCCGCTGATCGAGGCGAGCAGGACCACCCGTGCGTTGTCGCGCAGGGTGCCGCTGTCGAGCAGCGCCTTGGTCAGCACTTGCGGGGCATTGAGGTTGACGGCCAGCACCGCGTCCCAGAATTCCGGGGTCATGTTGGCCAGGGTTTTGTCGCGGGTGATGCCGGCGTTGTGCACGAGGATGTCGAGCCCGTCGGGCAGCTGTTCGATCAAGTGCGCGGCGGCGTCATCGGCGCAGATATCGAGGGTGATCGCCCGGCCGCCGAGGCGCGCGGCGAGGGCCTCGAGGTCGGTCTTGGCCGGCGGTACGTCGAGGAGGATCACCTCAGCGCCATCACGGGCCAGGGTTTCGGCAATCGACGCGCCGATGCCGCGCGCAGCACCGGTGACCAGCGCCTTGCGCCCGGCCAGCGGTCGGGTCCAGTCGGTCACTGGCGTGGCGCACGCGGTCAGGCGAATCACCTGGCCGGAAACGAATGCACTTTTCGGCGAGAGGAAAAATCGCAGCGGGCCTTCCAATTGATCCTCGGCACCTTCGCCGACGTAGATCAACTGCAAGGTGCCACCGCCGCGCAGCTCTTTGGCCAGCGAGCGCGAGAAGCCTTCAAGTGCTCGCTGTGCGCTGGAGGCGAACGGATCACCCAAGGTTTCCGGCGCGCGGCCGAGAATCACCAGGTGCGCGCTATGGTCGAGGTTCTTCATCAATGGCTGAAAGAACTCGCGCAACTGCTTGAGCTGGTCGGTGTGTTGCAGAGCGCTGGCGTCGAACACCACCGCTTTGAGTTTCGGCCCGTGGCCGGGGATCCATGCAGTGGCCAGCGAGGGCTCGGTGCCGTAGCTGTAGATCGCGTCGGTCAAGCGATTGGCAAACACGCTGATCCGTTCGGCCAGCGGCCCGCCACCGATCAACAGGGCGCCCTCGATCGGCCGCAGACGCCCCGCCTGCCAGCGTTCCAGCCGCACCGGCGACGGCAGGCCCAAGGCCCCGACCAGACGATGGCCGAAGGATGAGTTGGCGAAGTCGATATAGCGGTCAGACATGGAACGCTCTCCAGAAGTTGGGGTTCAAAGTGTGGACTGTCTACGGCAATCAATCGTTCGATCGGCGCAATAAGGCCTACGCTGGTTTAGCAGAGTAGACCACTGACCCTGTGGGAGCGGGCTTGCCCGCGATGGCGGAGTGTCAGCCGCTGAAGGGTTGGGAGTGCCGCCCCCATCGCTGGCAAGCCAGCTCCCACAGGTTTCCATGTGAATCCGCAAATTCCACAGGAGTTATCCATGACCCAGCTGCGCCGCGTCGCGATCATCGGCGGTAACCGCATCCCTTTCGCCCGCTCCAACGGGCCGTACGCCACGGCCAGCAATCAGGCCATGCTCACCGCCGCGCTGGAAGGCCTGATCGAACGCTACAACCTGCACGGCCAGCGCATCGGCGAGGTGGTGGCAGGCGCGGTGCTTAAATTGTCACGGGATATGAACCTGACCCGCGAATGCGTGCTCGGCTCGCGCTTGTCTCCGACGACACCGGCCTATGACATCCAGCAAGCCTGCGGCACCGGTCTGGAGGCGGCGTTGCTGGTGGCGAACAAGATCGCCCTCGGCCAGATCGACTGCGGCATTGCCGGCGGCGTCGACACCACCTCCGACGCGCCGATCAGCGTCAGCGAAGGCCTGCGCAGGATTCTTCTGCACGCCAACCGCGCCAAGAGTACCGGCGACAAACTGAAAACCCTTTTGCAGTTGCGCCCCCAGCACCTGATCCCCGAATTCCCGCGCAACGGCGAGCCACGCACTGGCCTGTCGATGGGCGAGCACTGCGAACTGATGGCGCAGACCTGGAATATTCCCCGTGAAGAACAGGATCAACTGGCCCTCGAAAGCCACCACAAGCTCGCCGCTTCCTACGGCGAAGGCTGGCACAACGATCTGATGACGCCATTCCTCGGCCTGACCCGCGATAACAATCTGCGCCCGGACCTGACCCTGGAAAAACTCGCCGCGCTGAAACCGGCCTTCGAGAAAAGCGCCAAGGGCACGCTGACGGCGGGCAACTCCACACCGCTTACCGATGGCGCTTCGGTGGTGTTGCTCGGCAGTGAAGAATGGGCCAAAGAGCGCGGTCTGCCGATTCTTGCCTACTTGCGCGACGGTGAAGCGGCGGCGGTGGATTTCGTCAACGGTGCCGAGGGCCTGCTGATGGCGCCGGTGTACGCCGTGCCACGCTTGCTGGCGCGCAATGGGCTGACGTTGCAGGATTTTGATTACTACGAAATTCACGAAGCCTTCGCCGCGCAGGTCTTGTGCACGCTCAAGGCCTGGGAAGATCCGGAATATTGCCAAACCTGCCTGGGGCTCGATGCGCCGTTGGGTTCGATTGATCGCAGTCGGCTTAATGTGAAAGGCAGCTCGCTGGCGGCGGGGCATCCGTTCGCCGCAACGGGCGGGCGCATTGTCGCGAATTTGGCCAAGCTGCTGGATGCGGCGGGCAAGGGCCGAGGGTTGATTTCGATCTGTGCGGCGGGCGGGCAGGGTGTCACCGCGATCATTGAACGCTGAAAAAGCCCTTCACCCTAACCCTCTCCCAAAGGGAGAGGGGTCTGATTGGGGGATGCTTGAAATCGACGCCGACCTGAGCGCCCTTCACCGAATCCAGAGATGCGATTCAACCCATAAGCGCTGCGGTCTGTCAGGTCGATGTATTACGGGAGACACCTCGGTCGGCCCCCTCTCCCTCTGGGAGAGGGCTTGGGGTGAGGGCAACTGAAGTTCACCGACCATGTCAGATTCTGTCGCAAATGCCCTTGCCGACCGATACCAATCAATGCCACGGTCTCGGCTATGATTCGCCCGGGTCGCTGCGATTGATCCGGCACAGTGTGTGCATCCTCAAGGTTCACAGGTCGGCAACCCCTCCCCGTCGGGCGAGGATTGCCGTATAACGAGTGACATTCGCGTGTTTGGTAATAAAGGACCCACAATAAAAGCTGATGAAGACTCCAAAACGCATTGAACCCCTGATCGAGGACGGTCTGGTCGACGAAGTGCTGCGTCCACTGATGAGTGGCAAAGAGGCAGCTGTTTATGTAGTGCGCTGCGGCAATCAGTTACGTTGCGCCAAGGTCTACAAGGAGGCGAATAAACGCAGTTTCCGCCAGGCGGCCGAGTATCAGGAAGGCCGCAAGGTTCGTAACAGTCGTCAGGCGCGGGCCATGGCGAAGGGGTCCAAGTTCGGTCGCAAAGAGACCGAAGACGCCTGGCAGAACGCCGAAGTGGCGGCGCTGTTCCGTCTGGCCGGCGCCGGCGTGCGAGTGCCCAAACCCTATGACTTCCTCGACGGCGTGCTGTTGATGGAGCTGGTGGCCGACGAATTCGGCGACGCCGCGCCGCGTCTGAACGATGTGGTGCTGGAGCCTGATCAGGCGCGCGAGTATCACGCCTTCCTGATTTCGCAGATCGTGCTGATGTTGTGTACCGGTCTGGTGCACGGTGACCTCTCCGAGTTCAACGTGCTGCTGACCCCGACCGGTCCGGTGATTATTGACCTGCCCCAGGCAGTCGACGCTGCGGGCAACAACCACGCGTTCAGCATGCTCGAGCGTGACGTTGGCAACATGGCTTCGTACTTCGGTCGCTTCGCGCCGGAATTGAAGAAGACCAAATATGCCAAGGAAATGTGGGCGTTGTACGAAGCCGGCACCTTGCACCCGAACAGTGTGCTGACCGGTGAGTTCGACGATCCGGAGGACCTGGCGGATGTCGGCGGGGTGCTGCGCGAAATCGAAGCGGCGCGCCTCGACGAGGAACGCAAGCAGGCCATTCGCGCGGCGGACGACGCGCCGAAAGGCAAACCCGAAGAACCGCCTCCACCGCCGTGGATGCAGTGATCGCGTGATGAAAAACCCGGCTTCGGCCGGGTTTTTTGTTTGAGTCAAAAAGCACCCTCACCCCAGCCCTCTCCCGGAGGGAGAGGGGGCCGACCGAGGTGTCTTTAGCCATACATCGACCTGAAAAAACCGAGTCGATTATGGATTCAAAGAAAAACGTTCAGGTCGGTGTATCTCCCAAATATCCCCCAATCGGTCCCTCTCCCGGAGGGAGAGGGGGCCGACCGAGGTGTCTTTAGCCATACATCGACCTGAAAAAACCGAGTCGATTATGGATTCAAAGAAAAACGTTCAGGTCGGTGTATTTCCCAAATATCCCCCAATCGGTCCCTCTCCCGGAGGGAGAGGGGGCCGACCGAGGTGTCTTTAGCCATACATCGACCTGAAAAAACCGAGTCGATTGTGGATTCAAAGAAAAACGTTCAGGTCGGTGTATCTCCCAAATATCCCCCAATCGGTCCCCTCTCCCTTTGGGAGAGGGCTAGGGTGAGGGGGCTTTCGGATCCTGGCTTATTCGCGTCTACTGTCCAGCGCTCCAACCACACTCAAGGACTGAATGTGACCACCCCACGCAACACCCACCTGATCGTAACCGCCCGGCTGATCTCCGATTTCGGCGCCTTCCTCAACATGGTCGCGCTCGCCACCTACGTTTACCTGTTAAGCAACAGCGCCATGAGCGTCGGCGTTTTCCTTGCCAGCCGCGTCGGTGGCGGAATCTTCGCCAGTCTGATCGGCACACGCTTCTACCGACGCTGGCAGGGCCGCGCGCCGCTGATTGCGTTCGATCTGTTGCGTGCGGCAGTGCTGGGGCTGCTGTTGATCACACCGGCGAGTCAGCAGGCATGGCTGTTGCCGTTGATTGCCTTCGGCCTCGGCCTGGGCAATTCGATGTTCGCCATCGGCCTCAACAGCCAGTTGCCGCGTTTGATCGCGCCGGCGCAGCTGCTCAAGGCCAATGCCTGGATCGCCTCAGCCTCTTCAGCCGCCATGGTCGGCGGCAGTCTGGTGTCGGGGTTGCTGGTGGCTGCTTTCGGTTTTGAAACGGTCTTCGCCCTCAACGCGCTGACCTATTTGCTTGCGGCGCTGCTGATCGTGCCGCTGCGTTTCGAAAAAACCGATGTCAGCGAACAGCCGGAGCGCGGTGAATGGTTTGCGCTGCGGCAGGGCCTGCGTTCGGCGCCTGTGGTCGCGGCCATGCTCGCGGTGACCATGGCCGACACCTTGGGCAGCGCCGCGCACAACGTCGGCTTCCCGATCATTTCGAAACTGCTCACGCCGGAGGCGGCGAGTACGACCTTGGGCCTGGCGCTTGCGGTATGGGCCAGCGGCAAACTGCTCGGCGCACGCATCGCCAGTCACCTCAAGGGCTCGGAGAACAGCCACCTCGAAAGAAGATTTTTCTGTGGCGTGGCGCTGATGTCCTGCGGTTTCATTCTGATGTTCCAGCAGCACGGCCTCTACGGTCTGCTGCTGTTCGCCTTGCCGGCCGGGCTTGGCGACGGGGTTTCCGAAGTCAGCCTGATGTCACGTTTGCAACGGGAACCTGCGGCGTTGCGCCTGCCGATTTTCAGCGTGCTGACCTTGCTGCAGATGACCGGTTTCGGTATCGGCATGCTGGTCGCTGCGCCGTTCTATGCGTGGTGGACGCCGGGGGCCGTGGTCATGCTGTTCCACGGCATTCCCCTGGGTACGTTGTGCGTGGTGACGCTGTTGCGGATCAGGCGCGGGCGGGTTGCGCGCAGCAGCCCGACGCCAGTTCCTTGAGGATCGGGCAGTCCGGGCGATGGTCGCCGCTGCAATGCTCGACCAGATCCTGCAGGGTGTCACGCAACTCGCCGAGCTCGCGGATCTTCTGATTCAGCTCATCGATGTGCTGGCGCGCCAGTGCTTTCACATCGGCGCTGGCGCGCTGGCGATCCTGCCAGAGGGTCAGCAGCTTGCCGACCTCTTCCAGGGAAAAGCCCAGATCCCGCGAGCGCTTGATGAACGCCAGCGTGTGCAGGTCATCGCTGCCGTATACGCGGTAACCGCTGTCGGTGCGATTGGCCGCTTTGAGCAGGCCGATCGACTCGTAATAGCGGATCATTTTTGCACTCAGGCCACTCTGCCGGGCTGCTTGGCCGATGTTCATCGGTGTTCCTCCAGGTCCTTGGGTTTCCAGGTTTTCAACAGTAGCGCATTGCTCACCACGCTGACGCTCGACAGCGCCATCGCCGCGCCGGCCAGCACCGGATTGAGGAAGCCGAACACCGCCAGTGGAATGCCGATCAGGTTGTAGACAAAGGCCCAGAACAGGTTCTGACGAATCTTCGCGTAGGTCTTGCGGCTGATCTCCAGCGCTGCCGGCACCAGTCGCGGATCGCCGCGCATCAACGTGATGCCGGCCGCGTGCATGGCGACGTCGGTGCCGCCGCCCATGGCGATGCCGATGTCTGCGGCGGCGAGGGCCGGGGCATCGTTGATACCGTCGCCGACCATGGCGACCACGCCGGTTTTCTTCAGCTCGGCCACCGTCGCGGCTTTGTCGGCCGGCAGCACTTCGGCGTGGACATTTTGGATGCCCAGAGCCTCGGCCACCACCCGTGCGCTGCCGCGATTGTCGCCGGTCAGAAGGTGGCTCTGGATACCCCGCGCGGCGAGTTGTTGCACCGCTTGCAGTGCGCCGGGTTTCAGCGTGTCACCGAAGGCGAACAGACCCAGTACCTTCGGCTCAGGACTTTGTTCGATCAGCCACGACAGTGTCCGACCTTCGCGTTCCCACGCTTCGGCGGATGTGCTCAATTCACCGGCATTCAAGGCGCTTTCGTCGAGCATCCGCCGGTTGCCCAGCGCCAGGCGCCGGCCATCCAGCGTGCCGGCAATGCCGCGCCCGGTCAGCGCCTGGCTGTCGCTGACATCGGGCACGTTCAAGCCGCGTTCGGCGGCTGCATCCAGCACGGCTTTGGCCAACGGATGCTCGCTGCCGCGCTGCAAGGCACCGGCCAGTGTCAGCAGATTGTTTTCGTCACCATCGACCGCGCTGAAGTGCGCGATACGCGGCGTACCCGAGGTCAGCGTGCCGGTCTTGTCGAACACCACACTGCTGACTTCATGGGCGCGCTCCAGCGCTTCGGCATCCTTGATCAGAATGCCGTGGCGTGCGGCGACGCCGGTGCCGGCCATGATCGCCGTCGGGGTGGCGAGGCCGAGGGCGCACGGGCAGGCAATCACCAGCACGGCGACGGCATTGATCAGCGCAGTTTCCAGCGGCGCGCCGTACAGCCACCAGCCGATCAGCGTGGCCAGGGCGATCAGCAACACGGTCGGCACGAAGATCTGGCTGACCTTGTCCACCAGTTTCTGGATCGGCGCTTTCGCCGCTTGCGCGTCTTCGACCAGACGAATGATCCGCGCCAGCACGGTTTCCGCGCCGAGCGCCTGGGTGCGCACCAGCAAACGACCCTCGCCGTTGATCGCGCCGCCGGTGACCTTGTCGCCCGGTTGTTTTGGCACTGGCAGGCTTTCGCCACTGATCAGCGCTTCGTCGGCGTGGCTCTGGCCTTCAACGACTTCGCCATCCACCGGGAAGCGTTCGCCGGGTTTGACCAGCACCAGATCGTCGAGGCGCAGGGCGCTGATCGCAACGTCCTGCTCACGCCCGTCGATGACTTGAATCGCCCGCTCCGGCCGCAACGCTTCAAGAGCGCGGATGGCGCTGGCGGTCTGGCGTTTGGCGCGGCTTTCGAGATATTTGCCGAGCAACACCAAAGCGATGACCACCGCCGAGGCCTCGAAATACAGATGCGGCATGCGTCCGGCGGCGCTGGCCCATTCATAGACACTCAGGCCATAACCGGCGCTGGTGCCGAGGGCGACGAGCAGGTCCATGTTGCCGGCGCCGGCGCGCACGGCTTTCCACGCCGCGACATAAAAGCGTGCGCCGAAGATGAATTGCACGGGGGTGGCGAGGGCGAATTGCGCCCAGGCCGGGAGCATCCAGTGAATGCCGAACGGCTGCAGCAACATCGGCAGCACCAGCGGCAGAGCGAGGGCGATCGCACAGATCAATGCCCAGCGCTCGCGATGCAGGCGTTTTTGCTGGTCATCGGACTGTGGCCGTTCAGCTTGCCAGACGCTGGCCGAGTAACCGGCCTTGCTCACCGCGTCGAGCAGGGTTTGCGTATCGACCTGGCCGAGCAATTCGATGTGCGCACGTTCGTTGGCCAGATTGACGCTGACGCTGCTCACGCTTGGGACTTTGCTCAGGGCGCGTTCGACGCGACCGACGCAGGACGCGCAGGTCATGCCGTCGATGCTCAATTCGACGGTTTGCCGGGGCACGCTGTAACCGGCGCGCTCCACGGCTTGCATCAGCGCCGGCAGGCTGTCGCCGGGCGCCTGCACCCGGGCCTGTTCGGTGGCGAGGTTGACACTGACGGCACTGGCGCCGCTGACCTTGCGTAGCGCCCGCTCGACACGCCCGGCGCAACTGGCACAGGTCATGCCGGCAATCGGCAGATCGAAAGTGGTGGATTCGGACATCGGTCGCGCTCCCTGTAGTGGATGTCTACAGGATCAACCTTGCCATGCGGGCAAGGTCAAGCACCATTCTTGTGGGAGCGAGCCTGCTCGCGAATGCGGTGCATCATTCAGCAATCATGTTGGCTGACCCGGCGCTTTCGCGAGCAGGCTCGCTCCCACAGGTCGAGGCGGTTGCTCAATAACCCAGGCCTGCAGGTTTCAGGTACACGCCTTCGGCATTCATCGCCAGGCGGAACTTCAGCACATCCCCGGCATGCAGCACGACTTCCTGCGAGCCCGGTGCGAGCATCCCGGGATTACAACCCGGCGCCTGGCCCGGCAGCAGTTTCAAGCGCAGCGAAACCTTGCCCGGCGGCAAGTTGAACGACGTGCTCTGCTCCTGGAACAGGCGCGCCGAGAGCTGATCTTGGATGTACACGCCGATCTCGCACGAGGTCGCCACTTCGAGGCGCTCGCGGGAAATGATCAGTACCGCGTAATCCTCGCCGGCGGCTTGCACCTGCGGGACGGCGGCGAAAAGGCTGAGCAAGCCAAACAGGCCCAAAGCTGACCAGCGCATGGCTGAATCTCCTGAATTTCAGTCATTGATACACGCAGCTTGGCCGAGCGCGGCGCCGATTGCCAGCCCGGCAGTTTTTCGCAGAACTTGACCTTGCCATCGTGGCAAGCTCGAGACTGCCGGCAACCTCACTCAAAGGAGTCTTCCCATGCAAGTGTTCAACGTTCAAGGCATGTCCTGCGGTCATTGCGTCAAAGCCATTACCACTGCGGTGCAGGCGCTGGATCCGGCAGCCAGCGTGCGGGTCGATCTGGCGGCCAAGGAAGTCGGCGTCGAAAGTGCGCTGAGTGCCGATCAGGTCATCGAAGCGATCCGCGAAGAGGGTTATGAGGTGAAGCTCGTCTGAAATTGATCGTTAGCGAGCTATCGGAATGTTCAAGGCGTCCGGGCGCGGCTAGACTGTCGGGCTGCGACTTGCCCACCTGGATGCCTGATGAATTTCCGCACGATTTTGATACTCGGCGCCTTGAGCGCCTTCGGTCCCTTGGCGATCGACTTCTATTTACCTGCGTTCCCGGCCATGGCGCTGGCCTTCGGCACCGATGAGCAGCATGTCCAGCTGACGCTGGCGGCGTACTTCCTTGGTCTGTCTCTGGGCCAACTGGCTTACGGGCCGATTTCCGATCGTTTCGGCCGGCGACTTCCGCTGCTCAGCGGCGTTGCTCTGTTCACCCTGGCGTCATTGGCCTGCGCCTACGCGCCGAGCCTGGAATGGCTGATCGGCGCGCGTTTCGTCCAGGCACTCGGTGGTTGTGCGGGCATGGTGATTTCCCGTGCGGTGGTCGCCGACAAGTGCGACGCGGTTGGCTCGGCGAAGGTGTTTTCCCAGTTGATGCTGGTAATGGGCCTGGCGCCGATTCTGGCGCCGATGCTCGGTGGGCTGCTGGTCAATACCACGGGTTGGCAGTCGATCTTTCTGGTCCTCACCGGGTTCAGTGCGGCGGCGGGTCTGGCGGTGGCGTTGGGGCTGCCGGAAAGCATGCCGGCCCACGTGCCGCGCCAGCCGTTGTCCGGTGCGTTGCGCCAGTACGCGCGACTGGTCAAGGATTCGGTCTACCTCGGCCACGCCCTGACCGGCGGCATCGCGATCGCCGGCATGTTCGCCTACATCGCTGGCTCACCGTTTGTGTTCATCAAGCTCTACGGTGTACCCGCCGAGCATTTTGGCTGGCTGTTCGGCACCAACGCGGCGGGGTTCATTCTGGTGGCGCAGGTCAATGCGCGTCTGCTGGCCAAGCGTGGCCCGGCGTTCTTGCTGGTGCGCGCGGTGTGGGTGTATTTCCTCGCCGGGCTGACGCTGCTGGCGGTCAGCGCGATGCGTCCAGAGGCGTTGTGGCCGTTGCTGATTCCGCTGTTCATCTGCATTGCCAGCCTCGGCTGCATCATTCCCAACGCCTCAGCTTGCGCAATGAACGGTCAGGGCGCCCGTGCCGGCAGTGCATCGGCAATGCTCGGTTGCCTGCAATTCAGCATCGCCGCCGGTGCCGCCGCGTTGGTGGGGGTGTTGCACGATGGCAGCGCCGTGCCGATGGCGATGGTCATCAGCCTGTGCGGTTTGCTGGTGGTGAGCGTCGCGCTGCTCACCCGGCGTTTGCAGAATGCCCGGGCGTTGGCGCAAGCCCAGGTCTGAACGCTCGACTTTGGAGCTCAGCCGGCGGCGCGCTGCTGGCTGGGTTCGGGGATTCGGTGGGGCGCGCAGAGTCGCGCTTCGAGGGTGCGAGTGAAGGCCAGAGCCTCGGCTTCACTGCGAAAGGTTACGACGTGCTGGTCCAGGCGCACCTGCCATTGAGACTTTGCCACTTCTTTTATCAGGATCTTCATTGCTGACCTCCCTTGCGTAAAAGATGTATCGCAGAGGCTTCGATTGTAGACCCCGATACCCGCGCAATTGTGACAAGGGTCAAGCAACCGACTGACGGCAAAAAGCCCCGCAACCGCTCTGGCATCACGAGCGGTTGCGGGGCTTTATTTTTTTAGAAACCTTCTAAAACAATTTTCCCCTTGGCCTTGCCGCTTTCCAGCAGCTCATGGGCGCGTCGCAGGTTGGCTGCATTGATCACGCCGAAGTGCTCGCCCAAAGTCGTCTTCAAAGTGCCGGCGTCGATCAGTTCGGCGACGCGGTTGAGCAGCTTGTGCTGTTCGATCATGTCCGGCGTTTCGAACAGCGAGCGGGTGTACATGAACTCCCAGTGCAGCGACAGGCTCTTGCGCTTGAGCAGGCTGATGTCGACGGACTTCGGATCGTCGATCAGCGCCAGCTTGCCTTGCGGCGCGAGGGCTTCGACCAGTTGCGCCAGATGCTGATCGGTCTGGGTCAGGCTGGCGACGTGGGTCACGCTGTCGATGCCGGCGCGCTTCAATTCTTCGCTCAGTGGCTGGCTGTGATCGATGACCAGATCGGCACCGAGTTCACTGACCCAGTCACGGGTCTGTGGGCGCGAAGCGGTGCCGATCACTTTCAGGCCGGTCAACTGCTTGGCCAATTGAGTGAGGATCGAACCCACGCCGCCCGCCGCACCAACGATCAGCAGGCTCTGGCCTTCATCGCTGCTGCCCTCGCTGATTTGCAGGCGCTCGAAGAGCAATTCCCACGCAGTGATGGCGGTCAGCGGTAGCGCGGCGGCTTCGGCAAAACCGAGGGACTTGGGCATGTGACCGACGATGCGCTCATCGACCACGTGCAACTCGCTGTTGCCACCGGCCCGGGCGATCGAACCGGCGTAGAACACCTTGTCGCCCGCCTTGAACAGGGTGACTTCGCTGCCGACCGCCTTGACCACACCGGCAACGTCCCAGCCCAGCACTTTCGCCGCGCCGTTTTCCGGCGCCATGTTCTGCCGCACTTTGGTGTCGACCGGGTTGACCGAAATGGCTTTGACCTCCACCAAGAGGTCGCGCGGGCCGGCGACCGGCTCTGGCAGTTCAATGTCCTGCAGGGACTTGGCGTCGCTGATCGGCAGGGAAGCGTAATAGGCAATGGCTTTCATAAATGGCTCCGTACAGTTGATAGAAGAAGGATTCAGGCAATCTTGCCGAGGCGTTTGAGCTGGAAGTGTTCGATGGTGTGGCCGGCGCTGGCCTGAAACTTCTGAAAATGCGCGCTGGCGTTGTGCGCCTCAAGAATCTCGTCACTGGCCCACTGTTCGATGACATAAAAAACCTGCGGATCGGCAAGGTCGCGGTGCAGGTCGTACTGGCCACAACCGGGCTCGGCGCGGCTCGGTTCGACGAGGGCGCGCAGCGCCTGTTCGAGAACGTCCTGCTGACCGGGTTTGGCGGTCAGGGTGGCGATAGCGGTAAAGGGCTGGGACATGCGCGGACTCCAGAATCGGGATGAATTCGATGGAGGCCATCATTGGCTATTTCTCTGCGCGATAAAACCGGCTAAAAGAGCAGTCTCTTTCAATATTTTTTTGATAATGGAGGCTGCGCATGCTGCGTTTTGATGACTTGCAGTTGTTTGTTCGCGCGGCGGATCTGGGCAGCCTGTCGGCGGCGGCACGGGTGATGGACATGTCCGCGGCGGTGGCCAGCGCGGCGTTGAAGCGCATCGAGCAGCAACTCGGTGCGCGGCTGCTGGCGCGTTCGACCCGCAGCCTGCGCCTGACCGCCGAGGGCGAAGGCTTTCTTGAATATGCCCGCGCCGCCCTGAGCAATCTCGACGAAGGGCGTCGCCTGCTCGCCAGCGGACAGGATCAGGTCAGCGGGATTTTGCAGCTTTCAGCGCCCTCGGACTTCGGCCGCAATCTGCTGCTGCCGTGGCTCGACGCGTTCCAGCGTGAACACCCGAAGCTGACGGTGCGCCTGCTGCTTGGCGACCGCATCGCCGACCTGTTCCGGCAACCGGTGGACATCGCCCTGCGCTACGGCGAGCCGGAAGATTCCAGCCTGATCGCCTTGCCCATCGCCCCACACAATCGCCGGGTGTTGTGCGCATCCCCCGATTACCTGGCCCGGCAGGGCGAGCCGCGCCAGCTCGAGCAACTGGCCCAGCACAACTGCCTTTTGTACATGCTCGGCAGCCGCGTCCACGACCACTGGAGTTTTCACGATGGCAAGCGCGAAGTCGGCCTGACCGTGAGTGGCGACCGCTTCAGCGATGACGCCGACGTAGTACGGTTATGGGCGCTGGCCGGTGCCGGTATCGCTTACAAGTCCTGGCTCGACGTCGGCGCCGATGTGCTCGCCGGACGCCTCAAAGTGCTGATGCCGGAACTGCTGTGTGAGCGCGCACCGCTGAATCTGTTGTGCGCCCATCGCGCACAATTGAGTAAGCCGGTGAACCTGCTGAGGGAGATGCTCGCCAGCCGATGCGCCGAATTGAGTAGCCAATTTCCCGGTTTCCTCAAAGTTGATCATTAGTCGCAGGCAATTAGAGAAATTTCTGTCAGGAACAATCGCCACCTGCCCAGGCCCAGGCGCAGGACGTCTGGCTTAACCCGCTTATACTAGCGCCCGCCTCATGCCTGCACTGACACCCGGCGCGCAGACCCCGTAACGCGTTGCCGGCTTTTGGTGACGGTTGCTACTTCTGCTGCCAGGTTGTGTGCCGGAGCAGCTGGTGTCGGTGGCATCCCTTGCCACCGATCCCGGGCGATTTTCGCGTGTTGGCCGATGCCCCATAACCGGCCAGGATGTCTCCGAGCGGTAGACGATACGATTCAACAGGGAGTGAACATATGGAACATGCACCGTGCATCAGCCAGATCGCGACATTGCTGGCCGACCCCAAGCGCAGCGCGATGATGTGGGCGTTGATGGATGGCTCGGCGCGGCAAGCCGAAGAGCTGGCGCTGCTGGCCGGGCTCTCGCCGTCGTCGGCCAGTGCGCATCTGGGACGCCTGTCCGCAGGGGGGCTGTTGAACATCGAAATGCGTGGGCGCAAACGCTTCTTTCGCCTGGCGGCACCGGAAATCGGCGCGGCGATCGAAGCACTGGCCAGCGCCACCATTGCCAGCGCGCCACGGCAAATCCCTGATGCGCTGAAACGCACGACTCCCATGGTCAGGCCGCAGGCGGCGCCGTCTTCGCTGTTGCGCGCGCGGTTCTGCGACGATCATCTGGGCGGCACCCTGGCGGCCGACCTGTATCAGCGCCTGCTCGACGCCGGCTGGATCGAACAGCTTGAGCAGCGGGTGGTGGTGACGCACAAGGGCTCCACCCGACTGGCGCAGCGCGGAGTGTTCATCCAGGCCCTGGCCCACCGCAACGTGCAGGTCGCCTGCGCCTGCCCGGACTGGAGCGAGCGCCGTCCGCACATGGGCGGCTCACTGGGCGCGGCGCTGTTGCAGTTGTTCATGCAGTCCGGCTGGCTGACCTTGCCCAACGATTCCCGCGCCTTGCAGTTGACCGCCACCGGCCAGCGCGAAATCCATCGCTTTGCCAAGGAAACCGAGCTGGAAACAGCGTTCTAGAGCGTTGCTCGGCGATGAGCTGAAGGCTGACGTCGTCCACGGCTGTGAACAGGTCGCATCCAGTACGACCTCTGTATGACCATCGCGCACACTCGATCCGGGGATTTTCCGGATGGGGGAGCACAACATGAATACACAACGCTTTAGTGCGGCTGAACGCCTGGAACGGCTGCCGCTCAGCGGCTATCACCGCGTCATTTTCATCATCATCGCCTTGGCGTTTTTCTTCGATTCCATGGATCTGGCGATGATGACTTTCCTGCTCGGCTCGATCAAAGCCGAGTTCGGCCTGAGCAGTGCGCAAGCGGGGTTGCTGGCCAGTTCGAGCTTTTTCGGCATGGTGCTCGGGGCGTCGTTGTCAGGGATGCTCGCCGACCGCTTCGGGCGCAAACCGGTGTTTCAGTGGAGCATCGTGTTGTGGGGCGTGGCCAGTTACCTGTGTTCGACGGCGCAAACGGTGGAGACGCTGACGCTGTTTCGCATCCTGCTCGGAATTGGC
Source organism: Pseudomonas sp. TE9122 (assembly GCF_056278925.1). Classification (NCBI taxonomy): domain Bacteria; kingdom Pseudomonadati; phylum Pseudomonadota; class Gammaproteobacteria; order Pseudomonadales; family Pseudomonadaceae; genus Pseudomonas; species Pseudomonas sp. TE9122. The sequence continues at coordinate 262,372 of NZ_JBWBQI010000001.1, forward strand.
ATGGGCATGGAGTTTCCCATCGCACAGTCGATGCTCTCGGAGCTGATTCCAGCACAACGGCGCGGGCGCTACATCGCCCTGATGGACGGCTTCTGGCCGCTGGGGTTTGTCGCGGCGGGCGTACTCTCGTACTTCCTGCTGCCGCTGATTGGCTGGCGCGATATCTTCCTGGTACTGGCGGTGCCGGCGGTGTTCGTTCTGGCGATCCGCTTTTTCATCCCTGAGTCGCCGCGCTGGCTGGAACAGGCCGGGCGCGACGTCGACGCGGACAAGGTGTTGAACGGCATCGAAGCGCGAGTGCGTGCTTCGCTCTGCGGTGCAGCCTTGCCGGAACCGGTTCGTTTGCCACGCACGGTGACGCCACCGGGTAATTTCTTCTCGGCACTCAAGCAGATCTGGTCGCCGCAATATCGCCAGCGTACAACGATGATCTGGAGTCTGTGGTTCTTCGCATTGCTGGGTTTCTACGGGCTGACTTCCTGGCTCAGCGCATTGCTGCAGCAGTCGGGTTTCGCCGTGACGCAATCGGTGTATTACACGGTGCTGATCTCGCTCGGCGGGATTCCCGGCTTCCTCATGGCGGCGTGGCTGGTCGAGCGTTGGGGGCGCAAACCGGTGTGCATCGTCACCCTGCTGGGCGGCGGGGTGATGGCGTTTCTATACGGGCAGAGCGCGGTGTTCGGCGGTAACGTGGCGCTGCTGATCGGCACCGGATTGTTGATGCAGTTTTTCCTGTTCGGCATGTGGGCGGTGCTCTACACCTACACGCCGGAGCTGTACCCGACGTCCGCACGGGCAACCGGCTCGGGATTCGCCTCGGCCATCGGCCGCGTCGGCTCTCTGCTCGGGCCATTGGTGACCGGGCTGGTGTTCCCGATTACCGGGCAGGGCGGGGTGTTCGCGCTGGGCGCGGCGTGCTTTGCGATCGCGGCGGGCGTGGTGTGGCTGTTCGGGATGGAGACGCGGGGCAAGACCCTGGAAGAGCTTACCGAGTGAACATCGATATGAATGTGGGAGCGAGCCTGCTCGCGAAAGCGGTGTGTCATTCAACGTAAATGTTGACTGACTCTCCCTCTTCGCGAGCAGGCTCGCTCCCACATTGGTTTTGCGGTGTTGCTTACGGTTTTACCAACCGCGCATCCAGGCTGTTCTGCGCCAGGCGCTTGGCCTGATCCTGGGTCATGCCCAGATGCTCGTGCAGCGCATGGAAGTTCTCGGTCACGTACCCACCGAAATACGCCGGGTCATCGGAGTTGACCGTGACCTTAACGCCGCGCTCGAGCATGTCGAGGATGTTGTGCTGCGACATGTGATCGAACACGCAGAGCTTGGTGTTCGACAGCGGGCACACAGTCAGCGGGATCTGCTCGTCGATGATCCGCTGCATCAGGCGCTCGTCTTCGATGGCGCGCACACCATGGTCGATGCGCTGGATTTTCAGCAGGTCGATGGCTTCCCAGATGTACTCCGGCGGGCCTTCTTCACCGGCGTGGGCGACGGTGAGGAAGCCTTCGTCGCGGGCGCGATCGAAGACGCGTTTGAACTTGCTCGGCGGGTGGCCCATCTCGGAACTGTCGAGCCCGACCGCGACAAACGCATCACGGAACGGCAGCGCCTGATCGAGGGTTTTCTGTGCTTCGTCTTCGCTGAGGTGGCGCAGGAAGCTGAGGATCAAACCGCTGCTGATGCCCAGTTGCGTCTCGCCATCCTTGAGCGCGGCGGCGATGCCGTTGAGCACCACTTCGAACGGGATGCCCCGGTCGGTGTGGGTCTGCGGATCGAAGAACGGTTCGGTGTGGATCACGTTCTGTGCTTTGCAGCGCAGCAGGTAGGCCCAGGTCAGGTCGTAGAAATCCTGCGAGGTGCGCAGCACATCGGCGCCCTGGTAATACAGGTCGAGAAATTCCTGCAGATTGTTGAAGGCGTAGGCCTTGCGCAGGGTTTCGACGTCGCTCCACGGCAGGGCGATCTTGTTGCGTTCGGCCAGGGCGAAGAGCAGTTCAGGCTCCAGCGAACCTTCCAGATGCAGGTGCAGTTCGGCTTTGGGCAGGGCGTTGAGCCAGTCGTACATAGTCTTTTCTCATCAGGTGCAATGCCGGCATTCTACAGAGGCTGGCCGCAACAATTGGCAAAACCTGACCAGGTGATCGATCAAACCGCCTCTTGCTCGCGACGATAGGCATAGGTATCGGCGAAACGCGACAGCAGGAATTCGGCGCAGGTGGTGGTCGGATATTTCGCCGGATGCTGCGCGTCCTGGCAGCCGGGCAGGCATTCGATGCGCGTGTCCGGGTGCGGTTCGGCGAAGAACGGCATCGAATAGCGATCCACGCCCAGCGGGCTGATCACCCGGTGCGGCGTCGAGCGATAACGGTCGTTGCTCCAGCGCGCCATCATGTCGCCGAGGTTGACCACGAACGTGCCGTCAATCGGTGGCGCGTCGATCCATTCACCTTTGACGTTCTTCACCTGCAAACCGCCGGCGCTGTCCTGATAGAGCAGGGTGATGCAGCCGTAATCGGTATGGGCACCTGCGCCTTGCTGCTCGACGGAGCTGGCGGTGTGACGCGGCGGATAATGGATCATGCGCAACACGCTGACCGGGTCGACAAAACGCGTATCGAAGAAGTCGCGCTCGATGCCCAGCGCAATGGTCATCGCCCGCAACAGGGTTTGCGCCAGCGCCTGCATGTCGAGGTAATGCTGCTCCATAAGGGCTTCCCAGCCGGGTTGCGCCGGGTGCCGATTGGGGCCGCGCAAGGGTTTTTCCGCGAGCACCTCGGGATGCTCGTCCGGCAGGTGCAGGCCCATGTCGAAGGTTTCTTTGAGGTCACTGGGTTTGTCCGGGTCCAGTTGCTCGGTGGCAATTGCGCCGTAGCCGCGATGATGGCGGGTCTGGGTGATGTCGATCTTGAGTTTTTCTGCGGCGGGCAAGGCGAAGAAGCGCTGGGCGTGATCGAGCAGATCGTCGATGCGTTGCGCCGAGATCGGATGGCCCTTGATGTAGAAAAAGCCCCACTCGCGGCAGGCTTGGTCGATTTGTTCGGCCACCGCAGGCCAGGCGTTTTCGTCGTCACTATAGAGCGGGCTGATATCAATGATCGGAAGCTGATCCATACACAATCCTTGAATACGCTGTGTTTCCAATGTGGGAGCGAGCCTGCTCGCGAAGAGGGAGTGTCAGACAACATTTTTGTTTAATGACACACCGCTTTCGCGAGCAGGCTCGCTCCCACAGGGTTTTGTGTGGTGAATCGGGGGACTACTTCGGCATCTCGGCCTTCATGCCCTCAACGTAATAATTCATCGAAGCCAGTTCCGCATTGGTCGCGCTCACGCCCGCCGGGATTTTTTCTACACCGGCCTGATCCTTGATCGGCCCGGTAAACGGCTGCAATGCGCCGCTCTTGATGTCGGCGATCAACTGCTCGGCTTCGGCTTTCACCGGCGCCGGCACCAGATCGCTGATCGGCAGTTCCACCGTGCCTTCCTTCAACCCGCCCCAGTAATCCTGGGATTTCCAGGTGTGATCGATCACGCTCTGCGTCGCCTGAATGTAGTGCGGCGCCCAGTCGTTGACGATAGAGGTCAGCACCGCTTTCGGGCCGAAGTGGGCCATGTCCGAGGCGTAGCCCACGGCATACACGCCGCGCCGTTCGGCAGCCTGGATCGGCGCCGGGCTGTCGGTGTGCTGGAACACCACGTCGACGCCCTGATCGATCAGCGCGTTGGCGGCGTCGGCTTCCTTGCCCGGATCGAACCAGGAGTTGACCCACACCACTTTGATTTCGGTGCCAGGGTTGTACTTGTTCAGGGCCAGCTGGATGGCGTTGATGTCGCGGATCACTTCCGGAATCGGGAACGAGGCGACGTAGCCGATCTTCTTGGTCTTGGTCATCTTCGCCGCGAGGAAACCGCCGACGTAACGGCCCTCGTAAGTGCGCGCCAGGTAGGTGCCGAGGTTCTTGTCCTGCTTGTAACCGGTGGCGTGTTCGAACGTCACCTTGGGAAATTGCTTGGCGACTTTCACTGTCGGGTTCATGTAGCCGAAAGACGTGGTGAAGATCAGGTCATATTTGTCCTTGGCCATGTTGCGGATCACCCGCTCGGCGTCGGCGCCCTCGGCGACGTTTTCCACGTAGTTGGTGGTGATCTGCGTGCCGAGTTTTTCCGCCAGGGCCTTGCGCCCCTGTTCGTGCTGATACGTCCAGCCGTGGTCACCGATCGGGCCGATGTAGACGAAACCGACCTTCAGCGGATCGGCAGCGCTGGCGCTCAGGCTGATTCCCAGACCGATGGCGGCGTACAGCAGTTTGTGCAGCGGACGTATTGGCATGAACCCGAACTCCATTTTGTTGTGTGTGCTCAGGGCCAATGCAAATTGCTGACCAACAGGACAACAAACTCATTTGAAAACGCGGTGCGGCCTTCGCGAGCAGGCTCGCTCCCACAGGGACGCATTTCAATGTGGGAGCGAGCCTGCTCGCGAAGAGGCCGGCAAGGCCAATAAAAGTGCATGCCTGAATCCAGCTGCCATCGCGTGGTGCGCAGAGATGTAACGAAACGTTAGCGGCGCTCGGCAGTCAGTAGCTTCATCAGCTCTTTTCGGCAAAAGGCCCGTCATGCTCTCGATCCTCAAACAAGAAAGCTTCCTGCTGCTGGCAGTCCTTGCCGCGTGCGTCGCTTATCCACTGGAACACTGGCTGCTGCACAGCGGCCAGATCGTCGCGCTGGGCGGCGGTCTGCTGCTGATTGCCTTCATCGTCGCCGCGTCAATGCGCGTCGCTCATCACGCCGAACTGCTGGCGGAAAAAGTCGGTGATCCCTACGGCACGATGATCCTCACACTCTCGGCAGTGCTGGTCGAAGTGGTGATCCTGGCGATCATGATGAGCAACGAGGCCTCGGCGACGCTGGTGCGCGACACGATCTATTCAGCGGTCATGCTCGACATCAACGGCATCCTCGGCCTCGCCGCTTTGATGGGCGGGATCAAACACGGCGAACAGTCCTACAACGACGATTCGGCGCGCAGCTACAGCGTCATGATCCTCACCGCGATGGGGGTGTCGATGGTGGTCCCGGAATTCATTCCCGAGGCCAACTGGAAGATGTATTCGGCGTTCACCATTGGCGCGATGATGGTGCTCTACGCGCTGTTCCTGCGCATGCAGGTCGGCCCGCACAGTTACTTTTTCAGCTACAGCTATCCGGACAAACGTCGCAAAAAGGAGCCGGTCGAGCAGGAGCCGAAACCGGTCAGCCTGGCGCTGTCGGTCGGCATTCTGGTGTCGGGGGTGGTGATCATCGGCGCACTGGCCGAGGTGATGTCCAAGACCCTCGATCTGGGCCTGGAAGGCACGGGCGCGCCGCCGGTAATCACGGCGATTCTGGTGGCAGCGATTTCCGCCGCGCCGGAGATTCTCACCGCATTACGAGCGGCGCTGGCCAATCGCATGCAGTCGGTGGTCAACATTGCGATGGGGGCGTCACTGTCGACGGTGATTCTGACCGTACCGGTGATGGAAGCGATGGCGCTGTACACCGGCCAGCCGTTTCAAATGGCGATGACCCCGGTGCAAACGGTGATGATCTTCATCACCCTGATCGTCAGCGCAATCAACCTCAATGACGGCGAGACCAACGCCATTGAGGGCATGACGCACTTTGTGCTGTTTGCCACATTCATCATGCTGTCCCTACTGGGCCTATAGGGCTGGCAGATACCCATGTGGGAGCGAGCCCGCTCGCGAAAGCGGTGTGTCATCCGACAAACATGTTGTCTGACACTCCCTCTTCGCGAGCAGGCTCGCTCCCACAGTTTTGAACGGCGGTGAGTCAGGTCCCTGCGATCAACTGCCGGGCCGCCTGGCTGTGATCGGCAATCAGACCTTTCAGGTCCAGCCCTTCAACCTGCCCATCGACCACACGCCACTTGCCCCCGATCATCACCCGATCCGCTCGGTCAGCGCCGCACAGCAGCAACGCCGAAATCGGATCATGGCTACCGGAGAAGCGCAGTTCATCGAGCTTGAACAACGCGAGATCCGCCTGTTTGCCCACGGCGATTTCGCCGATGTCAGTGCGGCCGAGCAGGCTCGCCGAACCTTTGGTCGCCCAGCCCAGTACGCGCTCCGGGGTGATCTTTTCGGCGCCGTAACGCAGGCGCTGGATGTACAGGGCCTGACGCGCTTCGAGGATCATGTTCGAGGCATCGTTGGACGCCGAACCGTCGACGCCAAGACCGAACAGCGCGCCGGCGTCGGTCAGCTCGATGCTCGGGCAGATGCCGGACGCCAGGCGCATGTTCGAGCTTGGGCAGTGACAAATGCCGGTGCCGGCCTGGCCGAGGCGGGCGATTTCGTCGGGGTTGAAATGGATGCCGTGGGCCAGCCAGGTACGCGGGCCGAGCCAGCCGACGCTATCCAGATAATCGACGGTGCGCAGGCCGAAGCGTTGCAGACAGAAGTCTTCTTCATCGAGAGTTTCAGCGAGGTGGGTGTGCAGACGCACATCGAGCTTGTTCGCCAGATCAGCGCTGGCCGACATGATTTCCGGGGTCACCGAGAATGGCGAGCATGGCGCCAGAGCGATCTGGATCTGTGCGCCATCGCCACGCTCGTGATACTCGTGAATCAGCCGCTGGCTGTCGTCGAGAATCACCTGACCTTCCTGCACCGTTTGTTGTGGAGGCAGACCGCCGTCCTTCTCGCCAAGGCTCATCGAGCCGCGTGTGAGCATGGCGCGCATGCCCAGTTCGCGCACCGTTTCGACCTGCACGTCGATGGCGTTTTCCAGACCGTCCGGGAACAGATAGTGATGGTCGGCAGCCGTGGTGCAACCCGAGAGCAGTAACTCAGCCAGCGCCACTTTGGTGGCGAGGGCGAGTTTTTCAGGCGTCAGCCGCGCCCATACCGGGTACAGGGTCTTCAGCCATGGAAACAACGGCTGATTGACCACCGGCGCCCAGGCGCGGGTCAGGGTTTGATAGAAGTGATGGTGAGTGTTGATCAGGCCCGGCAGGATCACATGCTCGCGGGCATCGAACACTTCATTGCACGGCGCCGACGGCTGCTGACCGGCAGCGAGGACTTCGACGATGACACCGTCTTGCACGACAAGGCCGCCACGGGCATCAAGCTCGTTGGAGGTGAAAATGGCGAGGGGATTTTTTAACCAGGTACGGGTCGCAGGCATTGTGGCCGGCTCCTCTGAAAGTTGGGTTCAGGGTTGCCAGCTCAGTGTTGCCCTGTCTGCTGATCCAGGGTCGCCGCGAAGGACGAGGCGCGCAGTTTCAAACAAATCGCCCCATCGGGCAAGCGCCACCCGACCATTCACCATCATCCCCCTGTGGGAGCGAGCCTGCTCGCGAAGGCGTCATGTCAGTCGATACAGATTTACCTGACAGATCGTATTCGCGAGCAGGCTCGCTCCCACATCGGGATTATCAGTGCTTACCAGGGAATGGTTTCACCCTTGTAATTGACGAAGTGATGCCCGCCCTTGCCGGTAAACGCATTGACCTGATCGATCAGCCCGCGGGTGCTGGTCTCGACGTCGAGATCGGCGCCTTCGCCGCCCATGTCGGTCTTCACCCAGCCCGGGTGCAGCGAAAGTACGGTGAGTTTCTGCTCGCCCAGTTGCGTGACAAAACTGTTGGTCATCGAATTCAGCGCCGCCTTGCTCGCCTTGTACAGCGCCAGTTCCGGCGCGTCGGGCATGGTCACGCTGCCGAGTACCGAACTCATGAACGCCAGCACGCCGCTGCCGTCGCGAATCTGCCCGACGAAACGCTGGGCCAGATTGATCGGCGCCACCGCGTTGGTGAAAAACAGCTGCCCGACCTCGGCCAGGGTCGCGCCGCCCGGCGTCTGCACGTCCGGGCCTTTGACCCCGGCGTTGACGAACAACAGATCGAAGGTTTCGCCCTTGAGCTTCTGGCTCAGAGCGATCACCGCTTGCTGATCGTCCATGTCGAGCTTCTCGATGCGCACGTCACCCAGCGCTTGCAGCGCCTCGGCCTTCTGCGGATTGCGCACCGTCGCGGTGACTTGCCAGCCATCGCCCAGCAGGGTCTTCACCAGACCGAGGCCCAAGCCGCGGGAGGCGCCGATGATCAGTGCGTTTTTTGCCTGAGACATGATGGGTTTCCTTGAAAGTCAGCATTCAGGATTCAATGGACACGCCTGACCGCGCCACAGTTGCAGCGCTTGGCGAAAACAGGCTTTGATCCCGGAGCATACTCCAGGCGTCTTGAGTTTCTCGAGGGTGTTTGATCAGAAACAATCATGAGGCGTGGTTCAAGTGTTGCCTGTGCGGACGCTTTCGCGAGCAGGCTCGCTCCCACATATGCCCGCGTTCACTCAGATCCCCTGTGGGAGCGAGCCTGCTCGCGAAGAGGCCCGCTCTGACATCAACTAATGTCCCGATTGCCACGGCTGCCCCAACGAAACCGGCGCATACAACCGAGTGCGTACGGCATCGCGGGACAGCAACACCAGCACCAAGATCGTCGCCAAATACGGCAGCATCGCCAGCAGGCTCGAAGGTATCGCCAGTCCCAATCCCTGTGCCACCAGGTGCAGGATGCTGGCGAGGCCAAACAGATACGCCCCGAGCAACAACCGCCACACCCGCCAACTGGCAAACACCACCAGCGCCAGGGCAATCCAGCCGCGCCCGGCGGTCATGTTTTCCGCCCACATCGGCGTGTACGCCAGCGACAGATAAGCCCCGGCCAGCCCGGCCATTGCTCCGCCGAACAACACCGCCAAGGTACGCACGGTCAGCACTGGCAAACCCATCGCGCTGGCCGCATCCGGGTTTTCACCGACCGCTTGAATGATCAGGCCGACACGACTTTTGATGATCACCCACGCCACCAGCGCAAACAGCGCGAACGATAGATACACCAGCAGATCCTGGGCAAACAGCATCCGCCCGATCAGCGGGATCTCACTCAGATACGGAATCGCCAGAGGCTCGAAACCCGCCAGCGGCTTACCCACCCATGCCGCGCCGACAAACGTCGAAAGTCCGACACCAAAGATCGTCAGCGCCAACCCGGTGGCCACCTGATTGGCGTTGAACACCAGCGCGACCAGGGCAAACAGTGACGACAACAACATCCCGGCTAACATCGCCAACAGCACACCCAGCCACAGGTTGCCGCTGTTCAGCGCGACGATAAAACCGATCACCGCACCGAACAGCATCATGCCTTCCTGGCCGAGGTTGAGGACGCCGCTTTTCTCGCAGATCAACTCACCCAATGCCACCAGCAACAGCGGCGTGCCGCAGCGGACCATGGCATAGAAAATATTGCTCAACAGATCGATATCCATCACAGCGCTCCGGCGGTTACGGCAGGGGTCGAGGCGCGCCGGCTCCAGCGCAGTTTCAGGCGTGGCCGATAGAGAATCAGCACGTCACAGGCGAGCAGGAAAAACAGCATCATGCCCTGGAACAATTGGGTGATCGCTTGCGGCAGATTGAGCGACATCTGCGCGCTCTCGCCGCCGATGTACAGCAGCGCCATGAGCAGACTGGAGAACAGAATACCGAGCGGATTCAACCGCCCGATGAACGCCACGGTGATCGCTGCGTAGCCATAGCCCGGCGACACTTGGGGCACCAGTTGGCCGATCGGCCCGGTCACTTCGCAGACCCCGGCGAGCCCGGCCAGACCACCGCTGATCAACAGCGCCAGCCAGATCAGGCGCTTCTCGCGAAAGCCGACAAAACCTGCCGCACGTTTGTCCAGCCCGAGCACTTTGATCTGGAAGCCGATAAAGCTTTTCTGCAACAACACCCACACCGCAACCAGCGCGAGCAGGGCGAAATACACCCCGGCATGCACGCGGCCGTCCTCCAGCAGCAGCGGCAAACGACTGGCGTCGCCGAACATCGCCGACTCCGGGAAATTGAAGCCCGCCGGATCCTTCAACGGCCCGTGCACGCAGAACAGCAGCAAGTTCAGCGCGATGTAGTTGAGCATGATGCTGGTAAGGATCTCATTGGCGTTGAAGCGCGTGCGCAGCCATGCGGTGAGCCCGGCCCATGCGGCGCCCGCCAGCGTGCCGGTCAGCAGAATCAGCACCAGCGCCCAGCGACTTTGCATGTCGATAACGTTCACTGCCAGAGCACTGCCGGCCAACGCGCCGAGTAGAAGTTGGCCTTCGGCGCCGATGTTCCAGATCCGCGCCTGATAGGCCACGGCCAGGCCGAGTGCGCAGAGCAGAATCGGCAGCGCCTTGACCAGCAATTCGGACACTCCATACAAATCGCTGACGGGCGCGATCAGCAGTGTGTGCAAGGTTTGCAATGGGTCGTGGCCCAGCGCGATGAACAACAGCGAGCCGCAGCCGAGGGTTAGCGCCGCCGCCAATAACGGCGAGCACCACAGCATCAGGCGCGATTCCTGGCCACGGGGTTCGAGGGAAAGCAGCATGTTGAAACTCCGTTAAACCGAGGCGGTGCGAGGTGAGTGATCGAACTGGCCGGCCATCCACGCGCCGACATCGCTCAGTTGTGTAAGGCAGGTGTCTTGCAGTGCCGACAGACGCCCGCCGCATAGCGCGCCGAGGCGATCGCTGATCTGGAACAGCTCATCGAGGTCTTCGGAAATCACCAGAATCGCCGCGCCGGCATCGCGCAGGGCAATCAAGGCGCGATGGATGGTGGCGGCGGCGCCGACGTCGACGCCCCAGGTCGGGTGCGCGGCGATCAGCAGTTTCGGTTGCTGAAGAATTTCCCGGCCGAGGATGAATTTCTGCAGGTTGCCGCCGGACAGGCTGCGCGCAGCGGTTTGCGTGTCCGGGGTCTTCACGCCGAAACGCTGGATGATCTGCTGCGCGAGGGTTTCGACTTTGCCGCGTTGGATCAACCCGTGGCTCACCAGTCCTTGCTGGAAAGCACTGAGCAGGGCGTTATCGGCCAGACTCAACTCCGGCACCGCGCCGTGGCCGAGGCGTTCGGCCGGCACGAAGGCCAGACCGAGTTTGCGCCGCGCGTCCGGGCGCAGCTCAGCGACGTTTCGCTCGGCGAAGCGCAGGGTCGCCGCTTGCGCCCGGGGCAAGGTTTGTTCGCCACTGAGCAGGGCGAGCAGCTCATCCTGACCATTGCCCGCGACCCCGGCGATGCCGACGATTTCACCGCTGCGCACTTGCAGGTCGATGTCTGTCAGCGAGCAACCGAACGGATCCGGGTTGTGCCAGCTCAAACCCTGCACCTGCAGAAACGCCGCGCCACCGCTGACCTTCGGATACTCGCCAATCAATCCCGCCGCTTCGCCGACCATCAGTTGTGCCAGTTGCTGATCCGTACATTGCGCCGGCAGGCAATGCCCGGCTACCCGACCGCCGCGCAGCACCGTGGCGCTGTGGCACAAGGCCCGCACTTCACCGAGCTTGTGGCTGATAAACAGAATGCTGCAGCCCTCGTCGGCAAGGCGCCGCAGGGTGATGAACAATTCGTCCGCCTCTTGCGGCGTCAGCACCGAGGTCGGCTCGTCGAGAATCAACAGGCGGATGTCCTGCATCAGGCAACGGATGATTTCCACCCGCTGCCGCTCGCCGATCGACAGGCTGTGGACAAGTCGCTCCGGCTCCAGCGCCATGCCGTAACGTCGCGATACTTCGCGAATCTTCGGCTCCAGTTGTTTCGGCGTGCCGGCCGCCGCGCCCATCGCCAGGGCAATGTTCTGCGCGACGCTGAGGGTTTCGAACAGCGAGAAATGCTGGAACACCATGCCAATGCCCAACTGCCGCGCCTGTGCCGGGTTGCGGATCTGCACGCGCTGCCCCTGCCAGAGCATTTCACCGCTGTCGCACTGGGTGACCCCGTAAATGATCTTCATCAACGTACTTTTGCCCGCGCCGTTTTCACCGAGCAGGGCATGGATTTCACCCGGCGCGATGCTCAGGTCGATGGCGTCGTTGGCCAGACAACCGGGGTAGCGTTTGCTGATCTGGCGCAGTTGCAGGCGCGGCGGGGAAGGGGCGATGGACATGACAGGCTCGACTGACTTGGAGTTGTGCCTGTGGATAAAGCAATTTCCTGGCCATTGAGTCAGGAACGCTTGCGGAGCCGGTCCGCAAGTGCCGACAGCAGCGCATCGGCGGGCGTTTTGTCTTTCTATCGAGCACCAATTCAGCGCAAAGCCATTGAACAGGCTCCAGTTTTGCTCGTGCTACGTTGGTTAAAAAACGAGCAATCACTTGGGGCCTAGGCAGATCCAGCGACAGCGACGGTCATGAACGGCTTATCCACAGGTTGTTCCACAGTAATTGTGCGCAAGCGCCGAGGTCGGGCATAAGCACTGCGATGCTTTCTTCTAATGGTGATAAACGATGTTAACTATCTGTTTTTACGCTGATTTTTCGTTTCGTCGGATCAATTGAACGAAAAGTGAACAAATCGCGCAAAGCCGCATGACAGAAGGGTTACAGCGGTATGTGCTCAGGTTATCCACAGTCGGGTGCACAGCCGATGTGGGCAAGTCGGCAGAAAATGGAATGCATGTAATGCCCCAAAAAGATCGCAGCGTTCCGCAGCTCCTACAGGTGGAATGCGATCACCCTGTAGGAGCTGCCGAAGGCTGCGATCTTTTGATCTTCCACTCTCAACGCTGCAACAAAATCCGCCCACGGCTCAGATCCGCCAACTGACTTTGCAGCACTTCGATCTGCGCTTCTCCTACCGCCAATTTCAACTCAACCCCATTGGCCGTGAAGTTTTCCTCCACCACCAATCCACCGAGATCCGCCACGCGCAACTTCACCAGCGCCAACTCGGCAAATCCGCAGGCGCAACTGAGCGGCACGCGGCTGATCAGCTCGATTTTTTCCGCCGCTTGCAGGCACTTGTTGGCGCCACCGCCGTAGGCCCGGGCCAGGCCGCCAGTGCCCAGTTGAATGCCGCCGTACCAGCGAATCACCAGCACCGCGACCTGATCGCAGTCCTGCGCTTCGATCGCCGCGAGAATAGGGCGCCCTGCGGTGCCGCCCGGCTCGCCGTCGTCAGTGCTGCGGTATTGCGCGCCGAGTTTCCACGCCCAACAGTTGTGCGTGGCATTCAAATCGCTGTGCTGCTCGAAAAACGCCTGCGCATCGGCGGGGCTGCTGATCGGCGTCGCCAGAGTGATGAAGCGGCTTTTGCGAATCTCTTCGCGGTACTCGCAAAAACCGCTGAGGGTGAAAGGCATAAACGTCTTATAGAGAAGGAGTGAGGCCGCAGCCTTTGAGAATGATGCGGATCAGGTTGTTGCCGGCGTCTTCCATGTCCTGCTTGGTCAACTTGCTGCGCCCGGTGACGCGGCAGATCTGCGTGGCGAAGTCGGCGTAATGCTGGGTGCTGCCCCACAGCAGGAAGATCAGGTGCACCGGATCGACCGGATCCATCTTGCCCGCATCGATCCACGCCTGAAACACCGCCGCGCGCCCGGTGAACCAGGTGCGGTAATCCTGATTGAAATATTCGCTCAGGCATTCGCCGCCGCTGATCACTTCCATGGCGAAGATTCGCGAAGCCTGTGGCTGGCGCCGGGAGAATTCCATCTTCGCGCGGATGTAGCGGGTCAGCGCTTCGGCCGGGTCATCCTCGGCAGTGAGGGTGTTGAAGGTGCTGTCCCACAACTCGATGATGTTGCTCAGCACCGCCACATACAAACCGAGCTTGTTGGTGAAGTAGTAATGCAGGTTGGCCTTGGGCAGCCCGGCATTCTGCGCGATGGTGTTCATGCTGGTGCCTTTGAACCCGTGACGGGCGAACTCGTCTTCGGCGGCTTTGAGAATGGTCTCTTCGTTCTTCTGACGAATGCGGCTGGCGGGTTTGCCGCCGTGGGCTGGGACTTCAAAGGTCATAGGCACTTCCGGGATTGTCTGTGGGTGCAACCAGTTGCGTTGATAGCGCACCCACAGGCATCCGACAAGTCCTTGCGCGGAAAAACAGTTACGCCTGTTCGATCTTGTTCAATGACGCGGGGCTTTTTGTCTCGGCGGTTTTGCCTTCCGGCAACAACAGACAAAGGAAGATTGCCGTCAACCCGCCGCTGGTGATCGCCGAGTCGAACAGGTTCTGCACCAGTTTCGGCAACAGGTGCAGCAGGTTCGGTTGCGCGGCGATGCCAAGGCCGACGCCGAACGAAGTGGCGATGATCAACATGCTGCGCCGGTCCAGCGGTGACTGCGCGAGAATGCGTACGCCCGCCGCCGCCACTGCGCCGAACATCACCAGCGTCGCACCGCCGAGCACCGGTTTCGGGATCTGTTGCAGCACCGCACCGATCATCGGGAACAGGCCGAGGCAAAACAGGATCGCGCCGATGTACAGGCCGACGTAGCGGCTGGCAACACCGGTCAATTGGATCACGCCATTGTTTTGCGCGAACGTCGTGTTGGGGAAGGCGCTGAAGGTCGCCGCGATCATGCAGCTCACGCCGTCACCGAGCACGCCACCGCGCAAGCGGCTTATATAAGAAGGGCCGCTGATCGGTTGGCGGGCTAGCATGCAATTGGCGGTGAGGTCGCCGACGGTTTCGATGGTGCTGATCAGATAAATCAGCGCGACCGGCAGGAAAGCGGTCCAGTCGAAGTTGAATCCGAACTTGAACGGCGTAGGAAAACTCACCAGTGGCAAGTCAGGCAACGGCTGCGGGACCAGTTTCCCGCTGAACCACGCCGCGAGGCTGCCGAGCACCAGTCCGATGATGATCGCCGACAGTCGTACCCAAGGCGTGTTCGAACGGTTGAGCAGAATGATCGTCAGCAGCACGAACACGCCCAAGGCCAGATTGCCCGGCGCGCCGAAGTCCGGCGCGTTGAAGCCGCCACCCAGATCGGTGATGCCGACTTTGATCAGGCTGATGCCGATCAGCGTGATGACGATGCCGGTCACCAGCGGTGTCACCACGCGGCGCAACTGACCGATGAAGCGGCTGAGTACAATCTGCACGATTGCGCCGAAAAAGCACACGCCGAAAATCATCGCCAGGATATCTTCCGGGCTGCCGCCGCGCTGCTTGACCAGAAACCCGGCCGACAGCACCGCGCCGAGAAACGCGAAACTGGTGCCTTGCAGACAGATCATCCCCGCGCCAATGCCGAACGGTCGCCGCGCCTGGATAAAAGTGCCGACGCCCGAGACCATCAGCGCCATGCTGATCAGGTACGGCAGATGCGCGGTCAGCCCGAGCGCGGAACCGATCACCAGTGGCGGGGTGATGATGCCGACGAAACTGGCGAGCACGTGTTGCAGTGCGGCGAGAATGGCGGCGAGTGGTTTGGGGCGGTCGTTGAGGCCGTAGATCAGTTCACTGGACGAATCGGGATCTGGCTGCATGGTTTTGGCTTCTTGTTGAAGGACGAGTCAGCCCTTCACTGCAAAAACCTGTCCACTTGCTCAGGTTATTCCTGGATTCTGTCGATGAGGCCCTACCGGGCTGGGCTCTGCGCGCTTATCTATCGCGTCGCGGCCAGACTCTCGAGGAAACTTTCCAGCACCAAATGAGGGCGCCGCCCCTTGCGCGTGACCGATGCCAGACTCAAATCGTAAAAACGCGTGCCGGCCTTGAGCGCACGCAAACGCCCCTGCTGCACCCAAAGGCTGGCGTAGTGATCCGGCAGATAACCGATGTAGCGCCCGGTCAGAATCAGAAATGCCATGCCCTCACGGTCAGAGGCACTGGCAGTGCAATTGAGCGCCTGATAGTGCGCCTGAATCTCCGCCGGCAAACGAAAGGTCGGCGCAATCGCGTCCTGACTGTCGAGGCGTTGATCATCGAGTTGCTTGTCGTCGACATAAAACAGCGGATGACCCACCGCGCAATACAGCAGCGAACGCTCGCTGTATAACGGCTGATATTCCAGTCCTGACAAGGCGCTGGCCTGCGGCACCACGCCAACGTGCAGGCGCCCGTCGAGCACACCTTGTTCAACTTCGTTCGGTGCAATCATACGGATCTGGATCTGTACGTCCGGCCCGCGCTCCTTCAACTGCGCGAGGGCATGGGTGATGCGCATGTGCGGCAGGGTGACGAGGTTGTCGGTGAGGCCGATGATCAGCTCGCCGCGCAGGTGTTGGTGCAGGCCGTTGACCTCAGTGCGGAAACTCTCCAGTGCACTTAACAGCTGTAGTGCCGACTGATACACCTCACGACCTTCCTCGGTCAGGGAAAACCCGGCCCGGCCGCGCTGGCATAAGCGCAAGCCGAGGCGCTGTTCCAGATCGCTCATCTGCTGGCTGATCGCCGAACGGCCGATGCCGAGCACTGTTTCCGCTGCGGAGAAGCCGCCACATTCCACGACACTGCGAAAAATCCGCAGCAGACGGATATCAAAGTCACTGACCTGAGCCAGTGGATCGGCGCGGCGGCTGCTCATTTTTTGTTCTCTTTGTTTAGCGATGATCTAACTGAAGGTTAGAAGAGTTGGATTTCACCGACTTTATCGCCGTGGCAATTTAGCTGCAACAACGCTTTCCATCTCCCTGACGCTTATGCCCTGCGAGGTTTTGCCCGATGAACATGCCTGAAAACGCGCCGTCGCCACTGGCCAGTCAACTGAAGCTGGACGCGCACTGGATGCCGTACACCGCCAACCGCAACTTTCAGCGCGACCCGCGGCTGATCGTCGGCGCTGAAGGCAGCTGGCTGTTCGATGACAAGGGCCGCAAGATCTACGACTCGCTGTCCGGTCTGTGGACCTGCGGCGCCGGGCACACCCGCAAGGAAATTCAGGAAGCCGTTTCGAAACAGCTGGGCACTCTCGATTACTCACCGGGTTTCCAGTACGGCCATCCGTTGTCGTTCCAGTTGGCAGAGAAAATCACCGAACTGACCCCGGGCAACCTGAACCACGTGTTCTTCACCGACTCCGGTTCCGAGTGCGCCGATACTGCGGTGAAAATGGTGCGTGCCTACTGGCGTCTGAAAGGTCAGGCGACCAAGACCAAGATGATCGGCCGCGCCCGTGGCTACCACGGTGTGAACATCGCCGGCACGAGCCTCGGCGGCGTCAACGGCAACCGCAAACTGTTTGGTCAGGCGATGATGGACGTCGATCACTTGCCACACACGCTGCTGGCGAGCAATGCGTTTTCCCGTGGCATGCCGGAGCAGGGCGGTATCGCTTTGGCCGATGAACTGCTGAAGTTGATCGAACTGCACGACGCTTCCAATATCGCTGCGGTGTTCGTTGAACCGATGGCCGGGTCCGCCGGGGTACTGGTTCCGCCGCAGGGTTACCTCAAGCGTCTGCGCGAGATCTGCGATCAGCACAACATCCTGCTGGTGTTCGATGAAGTGATCACCGGTTTCGGCCGCACCGGTTCGATGTTCGGCGCCGAGAGCTTCGGCGTGACCCCGGACCTGATGTGTATCGCCAAGCAAGTCACCAACGGCGCGATCCCGATGGGCGCGGTGATTGCCAGCTCCGAGATCTACCAGACCTTCATGAACCAGCCGACGCCGGAATACGCCGTGGAATTCCCTCACGGCTACACCTATTCGGCACACCCGGTGGCCTGTGCCGCTGGCCTTGCCGCACTCGACCTGCTGCAAAAGGAAAACCTGGTGCAGAGCGTCGCCGAAGTCGCGCCGCATTTCGAAAACGCGCTGCATGGTCTGAAGGGCTCGAAGAACGTCATCGACATCCGCAACTATGGCCTGGCTGGCGCGATCCAGATTGCCGGGCGTGACGGCGACGCGATCGTGCGTCCTTTCGAAGCGGGCATGGCCTTGTGGAAAGCCGGGTTCTACGTACGCTTCGGCGGCGACACCCTGCAGTTCGGCCCAACCTTCAACAGCAAGCCGCAAGACCTCGATCGTCTGTTCGACGCGGTCGGCGAAGTGCTGAACAAGCTCGACTGATTTTTCCCTCTATATATGTACAAAAGTGCCGGCGTCTCTCACGGCGCCTGCGGACCAGAATTCAGGAGTGTTCGATGAGCGTTATCCCGCATTTGATCAATGGCGAACTGGTGACCGAGAACGGTCGCGCGGTGGATGTGTTCAACCCGTCTACCGGCCAGGCGATCCATAAACTGCCATTGGCCAGCCAGGCCACCATTCAGAAAGCCATCGATGCCGCCAAGGCTGCGTTTCCTGCGTGGCGTAATACGCCACCGGCCAAACGCGCCCAGGTGATGTTCCGCTTCAAGCAACTGCTGGAGCAGAACGAAGCGCGCATCTCGCAACTGATCAGCGAAGAGCACGGCAAGACCCTGGAAGATGCCGCCGGTGAATTGAAGCGCGGTATCGAGAACGTCGAGTTCGCCTGCGCCGCCCCGGAAATCCTCAAGGGCGAATACAGCCGCAACGTCGGCCCGAACATCGATGCCTGGTCGGACTTCCAGCCGTTGGGGATTGTTGCCGGTATCACCCCGTTCAACTTCCCGGCCATGGTCCCGCTGTGGATGTACCCGCTGGCGATCGTCTGCGGCAACTGCTTCATCCTCAAGCCATCCGAGCGCGATCCAAGCTCGACGCTGCTGATCGCTCAGTTGCTGCTGGAAGCAGGGTTGCCGAAAGGCGTGATGAGTGTGGTCCATGGTGACAAGACAGCGGTGGACGCGTTGATCGAAGCGCCGGAAGTCAAAGCGCTGAGTTTCGTCGGTTCGACACCGATTGCCGAATACATCTACGCCGAAGGCACCAAGCGCGGCAAACGCGTTCAGGCACTGGGCGGCGCGAAGAACCACGCGGTACTGATGCCGGATGCCGATCTGGACAATGCGGTGAGTGCGCTGATGGGCGCTGCTTACGGTTCCTGCGGCGAACGCTGCATGGCCATCTCGGTGGCCGTGTGTGTTGGCGATCAGGTCGCGGACGCGCTGGTGGCGAAACTGGTCCCTCAGATCAAAGCGCTGAAAATCGGCGCGGGTACCTCGTGCGGTCTGGACATGGGGCCGTTGGTTACCGGTCAGGCGCGTGACAAGGTCTGTGGTTATGTGGATGACGGTGTGGCGGCGGGCGCGACCCTGGTGGTCGATGGTCGCGGTCTGAGCGTCGCCGGTCATGAAGACGGCTTCTTCCTCGGTGGCTGCCTGTTCGACAACGTCACCCCTGAGATGCGCATCTATAAAGAAGAGATCTTCGGCCCGGTGCTGTGCGTGGTGCGGGTGAACAGCCTGGAAGAGGCGATGCAACTGATCAATGATCACGAATACGGCAATGGCACCTGCATCTTCACCCGTGACGGCGAAGCGGCGCGGCTGTTCTGCGACGAGATCGAAGTCGGCATGGTCGGCGTCAACGTGCCGTTGCCGGTGCCGGTGGCTTATCACAGCTTCGGCGGCTGGAAGCGTTCGCTGTTTGGCGACCTGCACGCCTATGGTCCGGATGGCGTGCGCTTCTACACTCGTCGCAAGGCGATCACCCAGCGCTGGCCGCAGCGTGCAAGCCATGAAGCTTCGCAGTTCGCATTCCCTAGCTTATAAGTAGCTGGATGTGCAGAAGGCCGACCTTTCAGGTCGGCCTTCTCGTTTTCGGGGCTTTTTGACCGATATGACAGAAATATGAAAATAGGTGTTGACGGCAGATTCCAGAGGTCTATAATTCGCCCCACTTCCGGCGCAGTCAAAACGGAAAACTCCTTGATATTCAAAGAGTTATGCGGTTTTCGACAGCGGCTTGCTTCAGATTATCGAAGCCTGGAAGGAGTTGAAAGAGCAGTGATGTGTGGCTCTTTTAACGGTTCGATCTTCTCGGTCGAAAGCGGAGAAAAAGAGGTGTTGACAGCAGCGATTAACGCTGTAGAATTCGCCTCCCGCTAACGAGAGATCGGAAGTGCAAGTGGTTGAAGTTGTTGAAGAATTCTTCGAAAGCTTCTGAAAATAATCACTTGACAGCAAATGAGGCTGCTGTAGAATGCGCGCCTCGGTTGAGACGAAAGGTCTTAACCAACCGCTCTTTAACAACTGAATCAAGCAATTCGTGTGGGTGCTTGTGCAGTCAGACTGATAGTCAACAAGATTATCAGCATCACAAGTTGCTCCGCGAGAAATCAAAGATGTAACCAACGATTGCTGAGCCAAGTTTAGGGTTTCTTAAAAACCCAAAGATGTTTGAACTGAAGAGTTTGATCATGGCTCAGATTGAACGCTGGCGGCAGGCCTAACACATGCAAGTCGAGCGGATGAGAGGAGCTTGCTCCTGGATTCAGCGGCGGACGGGTGAGTAATGCCTAGGAATCTGCCTGGTAGTGGGGGACAACGTTTCGAAAGGAACGCTAATACCGCATACGTCCTACGGGAGAAAGCAGGGGACCTTTGGGCCTTGCGCTATCAGATGAGCCTAGGTCGGATTAGCTAGTTGGTGAGGTAATGGCTCACCAAGGCGACGATCCGTAACTGGTCTGAGAGGATGATCAGTCACACTGGAACTGAGACACGGTCCAGACTCCTACGGGAGGCAGCAGTGGGGAATATTGGACAATGGGCGAAAGCCTGATCCAGCCATGCCGCGTGTGTGAAGAAGGTCTTCGGATTGTAAAGCACTTTAAGTTGGGAGGAAGGGTTGTAGATTAATACTCTGCAATTTTGACGTTACCGACAGAATAAGCACCGGCTAACTCTGTGCCAGCAGCCGCGGTAATACAGAGGGTGCAAGCGTTAATCGGAATTACTGGGCGTAAAGCGCGCGTAGGTGGTTTGTTAAGTTGGATGTGAAATCCCCGGGCTCAACCTGGGAACTGCATCCAAAACTGGCAAGCTAGAGTATGGTAGAGGGTGGTGGAATTTCCTGTGTAGCGGTGAAATGCGTAGATATAGGAAGGAACACCAGTGGCGAAGGCGACCACCTGGACTGATACTGACACTGAGGTGCGAAAGCGTGGGGAGCAAACAGGATTAGATACCCTGGTAGTCCACGCCGTAAACGATGTCAACTAGCCGTTGGGAGCCTTGAGCTCTTAGTGGCGCAGCTAACGCATTAAGTTGACCGCCTGGGGAGTACGGCCGCAAGGTTAAAACTCAAATGAATTGACGGGGGCCCGCACAAGCGGTGGAGCATGTGGTTTAATTCGAAGCAACGCGAAGAACCTTACCAGGCCTTGACATCCAATGAACTTTCCAGAGATGGATTGGTGCCTTCGGGAACATTGAGACAGGTGCTGCATGGCTGTCGTCAGCTCGTGTCGTGAGATGTTGGGTTAAGTCCCGTAACGAGCGCAACCCTTGTCCTTAGTTACCAGCACGTAATGGTGGGCACTCTAAGGAGACTGCCGGTGACAAACCGGAGGAAGGTGGGGATGACGTCAAGTCATCATGGCCCTTACGGCCTGGGCTACACACGTGCTACAATGGTCGGTACAAAGGGTTGCCAAGCCGCGAGGTGGAGCTAATCCCATAAAACCGATCGTAGTCCGGATCGCAGTCTGCAACTCGACTGCGTGAAGTCGGAATCGCTAGTAATCGCGAATCAGAATGTCGCGGTGAATACGTTCCCGGGCCTTGTACACACCGCCCGTCACACCATGGGAGTGGGTTGCACCAGAAGTAGCTAGTCTAACCTTCGGGAGGACGGTTACCACGGTGTGATTCATGACTGGGGTGAAGTCGTAACAAGGTAGCCGTAGGGGAACCTGCGGCTGGATCACCTCCTTAATCGACGACATCAGCTGCTGCATGAGCTCCCACACGAATTGCTTGATTCATTGAAGAAGACGATAGAAGCAGCTTTAAGCTCCAAGCTGATAGCTCTGAGCTAACAGTTACAAGCTCGAAATTGGGTCTGTAGCTCAGTTGGTTAGAGCGCACCCCTGATAAGGGTGAGGTCGGCAGTTCGAATCTGCCCAGACCCACCAATTTTGTTATGGGGCCATAGCTCAGCTGGGAGAGCGCCTGCCTTGCACGCAGGAGGTCAGCGGTTCGATCCCGCTTGGCTCCACCATAAACTGCTTCGAAGTTTGAGAGTTTAGAAATGAATATTCGAACTGAATATTGATTTCTAGTCTTTTGATTAGATCGTTCTTTAAAAATTTGGGTATGTGATAGAAAGATAGACTGAACGTTACTTTCACTGGTAACGGATCAGGCTAAGGTAAAATTTGTGAGTTCTCTTAGTTGAGAAATTCGAATTTTCGGCGAATGTCGTCTTCACAGTATAACCAGATTGCTTGGGGTTATATGGTCAAGTGAAGAAGTGCATACGGTGGATGCCTTGGCAGTCAGAGGCGATGAAAGACGTGGTAGCCTGCGAAAAGCTTCGGGGAGTCGGCAAACAGACTTTGATCCGGAGATGTCTGAATGGGGGAACCCAGCCATCATAAGATGGTTATCTTGTACTGAATACATAGGTGCAAGAGGCGAACCAGGGGAACTGAAACATCTAAGTACCCTGAGGAAAAGAAATCAACCGAGATTCCCTTAGTAGTGGCGAGCGAACGGGGACTAGCCCTTAAGTGGCTTTGAGATTAGCGGAACGCTCTGGAAAGTGCGGCCATAGTGGGTGATAGCCCTGTACGCGAAAATCTCTTAGTCATGAAATCGAGTAGGACGGAGCACGAGAAACTTTGTCTGAATATGGGGGGACCATCCTCCAAGGCTAAATACTACTGACTGACCGATAGTGAACTAGTACCGTGAGGGAAAGGCGAAAAGAACCCCGGAGAGGGGAGTGAAATAGATCCTGAAACCGTATGCGTACAAGCAGTGGGAGCAGACTTTGTTCTGTGACTGCGTACCTTTTGTATAATGGGTCAGCGACTTATTTTCAGTGGCGAGCTTAACCGAATAGGGGAGGCGTAGCGAAAGCGAGTCTTAATAGGGCGTCTAGTCGCTGGGAATAGACCCGAAACCGGGCGATCTATCCATGGGCAGGTTGAAGGTTAGGTAACACTGACTGGAGGACCGAACCGACTACCGTTGAAAAGTTAGCGGATGACCTGTGGATCGGAGTGAAAGGCTAATCAAGCTCGGAGATAGCTGGTTCTCCTCGAAAGCTATTTAGGTAGCGCCTCATGTATCACTGTAGGGGGTAGAGCACTGTTTCGGCTAGGGGGTCATCCCGACTTACCAAACCGATGCAAACTCCGAATACCTACAAGTGCCGAGCATGGGAGACACACGGCGGGTGCTAACGTCCGTCGTGAAAAGGGAAACAACCCAGACCGTCAGCTAAGGTCCCAAAGTTATGGTTAAGTGGGAAACGATGTGGGAAGGCTTAGACAGCTAGGAGGTTGGCTTAGAAGCAGCCACCCTTTAAAGAAAGCGTAATAGCTCACTAGTCGAGTCGGCCTGCGCGGAAGATGTAACGGGGCTCAAACCATACACCGAAGCTACGGGTATCATCTTCGGATGATGCGGTAGAGGAGCGTTCTGTAAGCCTGTGAAGGTGAGTTGAGAAGCTTGCTGGAGGTATCAGAAGTGCGAATGCTGACATGAGTAACGACAATGGGTGTGAAAAACACCCACGCCGAAAGACCAAGGTTTCCTGCGCAACGTTAATCGACGCAGGGTTAGTCGGTCCCTAAGGCGAGGCTGAAAAGCGTAGTCGATGGAAAACAGGTTAATATTCCTGTACTTCTGGTTATTGCGATGGAGGGACGGAGAAGGCTAGGCCAGCTTGGCGTTGGTTGTCCAAGTTTAAGGTGGTAGGCTGAGATCTTAGGTAAATCCGGGATCTTAAGGCCGAGAGCTGATGACGAGTGTTCTTTTAGAACACGAAGTGGTTGATGCCATGCTTCCAAGAAAAGCTTCTAAGCTTCAGGTAACCAGGAACCGTACCCCAAACCGACACAGGTGGTTGGGTAGAGAATACCAAGGCGCTTGAGAGAACTCGGGTGAAGGAACTAGGCAAAATGGCACCGTAACTTCGGGAGAAGGTGCGCCGGTGAGGGTGAAGGACTTGCTCCGTAAGCTCATGCCGGTCGAAGATACCAGGCCGCTGCGACTGTTTATTAAAAACACAGCACTCTGCAAACACGAAAGTGGACGTATAGGGTGTGACGCCTGCCCGGTGCCGGAAGGTTAATTGATGGGGTTAGCTAACGCGAAGCTCTTGATCGAAGCCCCGGTAAACGGCGGCCGTAACTATAACGGTCCTAAGGTAGCGAAATTCCTTGTCGGGTAAGTTCCGACCTGCACGAATGGCGTAACGATGGCGGCGCTGTCTCCACCCGAGACTCAGTGAAATTGAAATCGCTGTGAAGATGCAGTGTATCCGCGGCTAGACGGAAAGACCCCGTGAACCTTTACTATAGCTTTGCACTGGACTTTGAATTTGCTTGTGTAGGATAGGTGGGAGGCTTTGAAGCGTGGACGCCAGTTCGCGTGGAGCCATCCTTGAAATACCACCCTGGCAACTTTGAGGTTCTAACTCAGGTCCGTTATCCGGATCGAGGACAGTGTATGGTGGGTAGTTTGACTGGGGCGGTCTCCTCCTAAAGAGTAACGGAGGAGTACGAAGGTGCGCTCAGACCGGTCGGAAATCGGTCGTAGAGTATAAAGGCAAAAGCGCGCTTGACTGCGAGACAGACACGTCGAGCAGGTACGAAAGTAGGTCTTAGTGATCCGGTGGTTCTGTATGGAAGGGCCATCGCTCAACGGATAAAAGGTACTCCGGGGATAACAGGCTGATACCGCCCAAGAGTTCATATCGACGGCGGTGTTTGGCACCTCGATGTCGGCTCATCACATCCTGGGGCTGAAGCCGGTCCCAAGGGTATGGCTGTTCGCCATTTAAAGTGGTACGCGAGCTGGGTTTAGAACGTCGTGAGACAGTTCGGTCCCTATCTGCCGTGGACGTTTGAGATTTGAGAGGGGCTGCTCCTAGTACGAGAGGACCGGAGTGGACGAACCTCTGGTGTTCCGGTTGTCACGCCAGTGGCATTGCCGGGTAGCTATGTTCGGGAAAGATAACCGCTGAAAGCATCTAAGCGGGAAACTTGCCTCAAGATGAGATCTCACTGGAACCTTGAGTTCCCTGAAGGGCCGTCGAAGACTACGACGTTGATAGGTTGGGTGTGTAAGCGCTGTGAGGCGTTGAGCTAACCAATACTAATTGCCCGTGAGGCTTGACCATATAACACCCAAGCAATTTGCTGACCTGAAAAGGCGCCAGATTGCGGTGTGTGAAGACGAAACGAACCGAAAGTTCGAAACGCACAAACACCGAAAGCTGTCACATACCCAATTTGCTGAAGCGAGGCCATCTGGTCACGAGTCAGTACCCGAATTTCTTGACGACCATAGAGCGTTGGAACCACCTGATCCCATCCCGAACTCAGCAGTGAAACGATGCATCGCCGATGGTAGTGTGGGGTTTCCCCATGTGAGAGTAGGTCATCGTCAAGATTAAATTCCGAAACCCCAATTGCGAAAGCAGTTGGGGTTTTGTTTTGCCTGCGAGAAAGTTCTTACAGGCTTCGCAGACCTCGTCCGGCTGTCACAGCCGGCCGACAATGCTAAGGTTCTGCCTCGGCTTTAGCGATTTTCCAAGGAATCCATATGTCGGACGCCCAGTCCCTCAACGCTGCATTCATGGTGGTTCAGAGCAACAGTCTCGATGAGCTGCGCAGTCTTGTGGTCAGCATCATGCGGCGCTACCCACTGGCACCCTTGGAAAACGAAATCGCTTTGGTGCAAAGCAACGGCATCGCCCAATGGCTCAAACTCGCATTGGCCGAAGATCCTGAAGACGATGACCTTGGCGGTTGCGGGATCGCTGCGGCGATTGACGTTCAACTACCCGGCAGTTTCATGTGGCAGCTGTATCGCATGGTATTGGGACGAGAAGAAATTCCGGCGAAATCCCTGCTCGATAAAGCTCCGCTGACCTGGCGTCTGATGCGCCTCTTGCCACAGGTAATCGATCGCCCCCATTTCGAGCCGCTGCAACGCTTCCTCACTCACGACAGCGATCTGCGCAAGCGCTATCAGTTGTCAGAGCGTCTAGCCGATCTGTTCGACCAATATCAGGTCTACCGGGCTGACTGGCTGGAAGATTGGGCTGAGGGGCGTCATCAACTGCGCAATGTGCGAGGTGAAATCAAGCCTCTGCCAGCGACCAGTTGCTGGCAGGCAGAGTTGTGGCGAGCGCTGCTGGATGACGTCGGCGAACAAGGCATGGCGCAGAGTCGTGCCGGCGTGCATCAACGTTTCATGGAGCGCATCAACATACTCGACAAGGCCCCGGCTGCGCTGCCGCCGCGCGTGATCGTCTTTGGCATTTCTTCATTGCCCGCACAAGTTCTTGAAGCGCTCGCCGGTCTGGCGCGCTTCAGTCAGGTTCTGCTTTGCGTACACAACCCCTGTCGCCATCACTGGGCCGATATCGTCGCCGACAAGGACCTGCTGCGACATCAATACAAGCGGCAACAACGCAAAAGCGGGATGCCAGTGGTCCTTGATGCCGAGACCCTGCATCAGCATGCACATCCTTTGCTGGCCGCTTGGGGCAAACAAGGTCGCGACTATATCAACCTGCTCGACAGCTACGACGATCCCAACAGCTACCGCGCAGCCTTTCGTGACGGCCGCATCGACCTGTTCAGCGAAGCCCAGCCGCACAACATGCTTAACCAGCTTCAGGATGACATTCTGGAGTTACGTCCCCTCAACGAGACACGCGAACTCTGGCCTGCGGTTGATGCAACCCAAGACCATTCAATACGTTTCCACATCGCCCACAGTGCCCAGCGCGAAGTCGAAATCCTGCACGATCAACTGCTGGCGCGTTTCAGCGCCGACCCGGCTCTACGCCCACGGGACGTGATCGTGATGGTCCCGGATATCGACAGCTATGCCCCGCATATCCGCGCGGTTTTCGGTCAGCTCGATCGATTTGACCCGCGCTTCATTCCGTTCACTTTGGCGGACCAGGGCCAGCGAGGACGTGATCCATTACTGATCGCCGTCGAGCACCTGCTCAAGCTGCCGGACAGCCGTTTCCCGGTCAGCGAGATTCTCGACCTGCTCGATGTTCCAGCTCTGCGTACTCGCTTTGGCGTAGAGGAACGTGACCTGCCAACTCTGCACCGCTGGATCGAGGGCGCCGGCGTGCGTTGGGGCATGAGTGCCGAACAACGGGCCGGTCTCGGATTGCCTGAGGAACTGGAGCAGAACAGCTGGCATTTCGGTCTACGCCGAATGCTGCTGGGCTACGCCGTCGGCAGTGCCGATGCATGTGCAGGTATCGAGCCTTACGACGAAATTGGTGGACTTGATGCTGCCCTGATCGGGCCATTGGTTGCGCTGCTGGATGCCTTGGAAATCGCTCATCAGCAACTCACTCAACCGGCTCAACCGAAAGAGTGGGGGCTGCGCTTGCAGGCGCTGATGCAGGTGTTCTTTCAGGCGAGCAACGAGCACGACGACTACCTGCTGACCCAGCTCGAAGAGCTTCGCGAGACCTGGCTGGAAACCTGCGAGGCGGTCGGCCTGACTGACGAATTGCCGCTGACTGTTGTGCGCGAAGCCTGGCTCGCCGGGCTCGATCAGGGCCGATTGTCGCAACGATTCCTCGCCGGTGCGGTGAATTTCTGCACCTTGATGCCGATGCGTGCCATTCCTTTCAAACTGGTTTGTCTGCTGGGCATGAACGACGGCGATTATCCGCGCGCGCAGCCGCCGCTGGACTTCGATCTGATGGGCAGTGATTACCGCCCAGGCGACCGCTCACGACGTGAAGACGACCGTTACCTGTTACTCGAAGCGCTGTTATCCGCACGCACTCAGCTCTATATCAGTTGGGTCGGTCGCAGCATTCGCGACAACAGCGAACGACCCGCCTCGGTGCTCATCGGCCAGTTGCGCGATCACCTCGCCAGCGGCTGGCGTTCAATCGACCCAATCCAGGATCTGTTGGACGCGCTGACCGAAGAACACCCCTTGCAACCTTTCAGTGCCCGCTATTTCCACGAAGGCGAGCAAATGTTCAGCTACGCCAGCGAGTGGCAGGTGTTACATCAAGAGAAAGCGCAGCAAAGCGAAGCGCCGTTACTCGCGCCATATGTTCAAGAGGAACCGTTGACGCTGGCATTGCTGCAGGATTTTCTGCGTAATCCGGTTCGGCATTTTTTCACCCAGCGTCTCAAGGTCTATTTCGAGGCGGCGCAAGCGCCGTTGGCAGATGAAGAACCTTTCGTGCTGGACGCCCTACAGCGCTACACGCTAAGCGACAGTTTGCTGGAAGCCGCACTCAGCCAGCCGGACAATATCGATCAGGCGCTGCAAGCCCGGGCGCTGCGCCTGCAAAACAGTGGTCTGCTGCCTATGGCCGGTTTTGGCGAATGCCTACAGCGTGAACTGATCGAACCGCTGCCGGATCTTCTGCAGCGTTATCAACAGTTGCTGACGTTATGGCCGACGCCATTGAGTAGTGCAATCCCGGTCAGTCTCGACTTGCAGGGTTTGCGGCTGGAGGGCTGGCTCGCAAACCTGCATCAACGCGCCGATGGCGGCCTGCTGTCGGTCACGACCATTCCCAATAGCATCGGCTCGATCAAAACTCGCAAGTGGCATCGGCTGACCAAATCGTGGGTTACCCATCTGGTCGCCTGCGCCAGCGAGCATGCGCTGACCACGGCATTGGTCGCCAGTGACGATACGTTGTTGCTGGAGCCAATGGAGCGAGACCGAGCGTTGCGTTTGCTCGGTGACCTGCTTCTTGCCTGGCAATCAGGCATGCGCCAGCCCTTGCCGATTGCGATAAAAACCGCGTTCGCCTGGTTGTCTCAAACTGACCCGGTCAAAGCCGAAGCAGCTGCGCGAAAAGCCTATGACGGTGACGGTGACGGCCAGACCAGCAACGGCGAGCGGCGCGAAAGCCCGGCACTGCTCCGGCAATATCCCGACTTCGATGCATTGTTGGCAGACGAAACCTTCACCGGCTGGTGCGACGCGTTGTACCGCCCATTATTCGAAGCGCCGTGGCGTTCCTTGTCCAGCGAAGGTGCGCGCGCATGAGTACCAAAACACCGTTGGCTCTGGCCTTCCCGCTGCGCGGCAGTCAGTTGATCGAAGCAAGCGCAGGCACCGGCAAAACCTTCACGATTTCGGCACTTTATCTGCGGTTGATTCTCGGCCATGGCGGCGAGACAAGCGGTTTTTCACGCGAACTGCTGCCGCCGCAAATCCTCGTAGTGACGTTTACCGACGCTGCTACCAAAGAGCTGCGTGAACGCATTCGGACACGCTTGGCTGAGGCCGCGCGGTTCTTCCGCGACGAAATTGTTGCCCCGGACGGACTGATTGCCGAGCTGCGCGATCAGTTCGATCCGCTGCAATGGCCGGGCTGTGCCAACCGCCTCGATATCGCCGCGCAGTGGATGGACGAAGCCGCCGTCTCGACCATTCACAGCTGGTGTCAGCGCATGCTGCGCGAGCATGCGTTCGACAGCGGCAGCCTGTTCACGCAATCCCTGGAAACCGATCACAGCGATCTGCTTGGCGAAGTGTTGCGCGATTACTGGCGACTGTTCTGCTACCCGATGCAGGGCGATGCGCTGAACTGGGTGCGCAGCAATTGGGGTGGCCCCGCCGCGTTGTTGCCTCGGGTGCGCGGCTTGTTTGCCAGCGAGCGTGACACCGATGAAGGCAAGGCGCCCGCGGAGCTGATCGAGGAGTGTTTGCTGGAGCGGCGAGCGGCGTTGGTCGAACTGAAAATGCCTTGGCGTGACTGGGCAGACGAGCTGCTTGCTCTCTGCCATGAAGGCGTCGCCAGCAAAACCGTCGATGGCCGCAAGATGCAGGCGCGTTATTTCGAGCCCTGGTTCGAGAAGCTCAAGACCTGGGCCGAAGACGAGTCGCTTGAGCAACTGGACATTGGCACCGGCTTCACCCGATTGACGCCCGATGGCATGGCCGAGGCCTGGAAAGGCCCGGCGCCCAGTCATCCGGGACTGGACGCCATGTCCGGACTCAAGTCGAGCCTTGATGCCTTGCCGACGCCCGATGCTGCTGTTCTGCAACACGCTGCCAAGTGGGTCGGCGCGCGTTTTGAAGAAGAGAAGCGCCGTCGCGCAGAAATGGGGTTCGACGACATGTTGCTGCGTCTGGATGCCGCGCTGCAATCGGAGGGCGGCGAGCGTCTGGCAACGCTGATCCGCGAGCAGTTCCCGGTCGCGCTGATCGACGAATTCCAGGACACCGACCCGGTTCAGTACCGCATCTTCGAGAGCATTTACCGCATCGAAGACAATCACCCTGACACCGGCCTGTTCCTGATCGGCGACCCCAAGCAGGCGATCTATGCCTTCCGTGGTGCCGACATCTACACCTATCTGCGCGCACGTCAGGCCACTACCGGCCGTTTGCATACACTAGGCACCAACTTCCGCTCCAGCCACGGCATGGTGACAGCGGTCAATCACGTATTCGAACGCGCCGAGTCCCGAGAGCAGGGGCGCGGCGCGTTTTTGTTTCGCGAGAAAACCGGCGAGAACCCGGTACCGTTCCTCCCGGTCGAGTCTCAGGGACGCAAGGAAACGCTGCGGATTGCCGGGCAAGACGTCACGGCACTGAATGTCTGGCTACTGCCCAGCGATCAGCCGCTGTCCGGCGCGGTTTATCGCCAGCAAATGGCCGCCGCCTGCGCCAGTCAAATCACCGCACTGCTCAATGGCGGGCAAACCGGCAGCGCTGGTTTCTTTCAAGCAGACGACTTCAAAGGTTTACGCCCTTCGGACATCGCGATCCTCGTCCGCGACGGTAAGGAAGCCCAGGCCGTACGCGCCGAACTCGCCGCCAGAGGGGTGCGCAGTGTTTATCTCTCGGACAAGGATTCGGTGTTTGCCGCCCAAGAGGCGCACGATCTGCTGGCCTGGCTGAAGGCTTGCGCCGAACCCGATGTCGAACGCTCGCTCAAGGCTGCGCTGGCTTGCACCACATTGAACCTGCCGCTGATCGAGCTGGAGCGCCTGAACCAGGATGAAATGGTCTGGGAAGCCCGGGTCATGCAGTTCCGCGGCTATCGAGAGCTCTGGCGCAAACAGGGCGTGTTGCCGATGTTGCGACGCCTTCTTCACGACTTCCACCTGCCGCAAACCCTGATGCAGCGCAGTGACGGCGAGCGCGTACTGACCAACCTCTTGCACCTCTCGGAACTGATGCAGCAAGCCGCTGCTGAACTGGACGGCGAGCAAGCATTGATCCGCCATCTGGCCGAGCTGCTGGCACTGTCCGGTCAGGGCGGGTGAAGAGCAGATTCTGCGTCTGGAAAGCGACGAGCAACTGGTCAAGGTGGTGACCATCCACAAATCCAAGGGCCTGGAATATCCGCTGGTATTCCTGCCATTCATTTGCTCGGCGAAACCGGTGGATGGCAGCCGCTTGCCGCTGCATTACCACGACGCTGCGGGCAAGGCGCAGATCAGCCTCAAGCCGACCCCCGAGTTGATCGCTCTGGCTGACGATGAGCGTCTGGCCGAAGATCTGCGTCTTCTGTATGTCGCATTAACGCGCGCGCAGCATGCCTGCTGGCTGGGCGTCACCGATCTCAAGCGCGGCAATAACAACAGCTCGGTGCTGCACCTGTCGGCGTTGGGTTATTTGCTCGGTGGCGGTGCCGCTTTGGGCGAGTCCAGCGAATTGAACCGCTGGCTGCGGGATCTGCAGCAGGACTGCCCGGCCATCGGCATCAGCGAAATGCCTCAGCCCACTGACGAGCATTACCAGCCGCCGCGCAATGAAGCAGTGCTGCGAGCCACGCTACGGCCCAAGCGCAAAGCCAGTGAAAACTGGTGGATCGCTTCCTATAGCGCTTTGCGCATCAGCGACATATTGAGCGTCGGCAGCGATGAAGCACCGGACAGTCCGCAGGCGCAAAAGCTCTTCGACGACGAGCGCCTCGATCCCGACGCGCCACATGAAATCAGCAGCGGTGGCGCCGATATCCACCGTTTTCCTCGCGGACCGAATCCCGGCACGTTTTTGCATGGCTTGCTCGAATGGGCGGGCGCTGAAGGTTTCGCCGTTACTCGCGAAGCGCTGGAAGATGCAATTGCCCGGCGCTGCAACCTGCGCGGCTGGCAAGGCTGGATTACTACCCTGACGGACTGGCTGCAACATTTGCTCGAGTCGCCGTTGCCGATCGCGGGCGGGCAACCGCCGGTGGTTCTTGAGCAACTGAAGCAATATCGCGTCGAGATGGAGTTCTGGTTCGCCAGTCACAAAGTCGACGTGCTCAAGCTCGACGAGCAGGTGCGCCAGCACACCCACAATGGCGTGGCTCGTGTTGCGGCAGAACCGGTTCAACTCAACGGCATGTTCAAGGGCTTTATCGACCTGACCTTCGAGCACGCTGGCCGCTATTACGTCGCCGATTACAAATCCAATTGGCTAGGCGTGGATGATCAGGCCTACACCGTGCAGGCGATGGAGCAGTCGATCCTCGACAATCGTTACGACCTGCAATACGTGCTGTATCTGCTGGCACTGCATCGCCAGTTGAAGGCGCGGCTGGCGGATTACGATTACGACCGCCATGTCGGCGGGGCGCTGTATCTGTTTCTGCGCGGTACGCGTGCGGAAAGTCGTGGCGTGTACTTCGTGCGTCCACCACGGGAATTGATCGAACGCCTCGACCGGATGTTCCAGGGCAAACCCGAACCCAAGACCGAACCCGCCTGGGAACAGGGAGTCCTGTTATGAGCCGCACATTCGCCGATCTGCTGCCGACGCCGCTGGAAGCGGACAGCCTGTCGAAACTCTCGCCGCTGACCCGCGCCGATGATTTGCTGTTGTTGCTGAGCCGTTGGGTCGAGCGCGGCTGGCTGCGCGCGCTGGACCGCGCCTTTGTCGCGTTCCTTCATGAACTCGAGCCCGAGACCGATCCGCTGGTGATGCTCGCGGCGGCGTTGACCAGTCACCAACTCGGCCATGGTCATGTGTGTCTGGACCTGTTTGAAACCCTCAAGGCGCCGGATTTTGCACTGTCATTGCCGCCCGAAGGCGATGTGCAGGGCGGTGTGTTGCTGCTGCCCTCGCAATTGCTCGAAACGCTCGATGGAGCTCATTGGTGCAAAGTGCTGGCAAGCAGTCCATTGGTGGCCCTGGCCGCTGACCCGAGTGAAACAGCGCAGACACGTCCGCTGGTGCTGTCCTCGAAACGCCTGTACCTGCGCCGCTACTGGACCTACGAACGCCGCATCGATGCAGCGTTGCGGCAACGCTTGATGCAGCAGGAGCCGACGCCGGATGATCTGCCGCAGCGTCTGAACGAATTGTTCGGCGGCGCGGAATCCGCAGCTGTCATCGATTGGCAAAAACTCGCCTGCGCCATCGCTACGCGCAGCGCCTTCAGCATCATCACTGGCGGCCCGGGCACCGGGAAAACCACCACGGTGGTGCGCTTGCTCGCGTTGCTGCAGGCACCGGCCGTCGAGGCTGGCCATCCGCTGCGCATTCGTCTGGCGGCACCGACCGGCAAGGCCGCTGCGCGTTTGACCGAGTCGATCAGTCAGCAAGTGCAATCACTGCAAGTCGCCGAAGCGGTGCGCGCGGCGATCCCCAGCGATGTGACCACCGTGCACCGTCTGCTCGGCAGTCGACCGGGCACCCGGCATTTCCGTCACCATGCCGGCAACCGCCTGCCGCTGGATGTGCTGGTGGTCGATGAAGCGTCGATGATCGACCTGGAAATGATGGCCAACCTCCTCGACGCCATGCCGGCCCATGCTCGGCTGGTGCTGCTGGGCGACAAGGATCAACTGGCCTCGGTCGAGGCGGGCGCGGTGCTGGGCGATCTGTGCCGTGACGCCGAGGGCGGTTGGTACAGCCCGCAAACGCGACAATGGCTGGAGTCTGTCAGTGGCGAGTCGTTGCAGGGCAGCGGTTTGCATGAAGATCGCGACGGCACCCATCCGCTGGCGCAGCAAGTGGTGATGCTGCGTCACTCGCGCCGCTTCGGCGAGGGCAGCGGTATCGGTCAGCTCGCGCGCCGGGTCAATCAGCAATTGGCCGATGAGGCGCGGCAGTTGCTCGCGGTCGGCAGCTACGACGACGTGTATTCGCTACCGCTCAAAGGCGAGCACGATCTCAAGCTCGAACGTCTGCTGCTCGAAGGTCACGGCAACGGCCCGCAAGGTTACCGCCATTACCTGAGCGTACTGCGCGATCAGCGTCCACCGTCGACGCGGCCCCTTGAGCATGCGGCCTGGACCGATTGGGCGCGGGAAGTCTTGCAGGCGTTCGACACGTTCCAGTTGCTGTGCGCCGTGCGCAAAGGGCCATGGGGCGTTGAAGGTCTGAACCAGCGCATTACCGCTGCCTTGCTCAAGGCGCGTCTGATCGAGAGCGATCAGCAATGGTATGAAGGTCGGCCGGTGCTGATGACTCGTAACGACTATGGTCTGGGCCTGATGAACGGCGACATCGGCATCGCCCTGAAACTGCCCGAGCGTGAAGGCGCAGAAATCGGCAAAACTGTTCTGCGCGTGGCCTTCCCGCGTAACGATGGTCAGGGCGGCGTGCGCTTCGTGTTGCCGAGTCGACTCAATGATGTCGAAACCGTGTACGCCATGACGGTGCACAAGTCCCAGGGTTCGGAGTTCGCCCACACGGCGCTGATCCTGCCGGATGCGTTGAACCCCGTGCTGACCAAAGAACTGATCTACACCGGAATCACTCGCGCCCGGCACTGGTTCACCTTGATCGAGCCGCGTGCCGGCGTGTTTGAAGAGGCGGTGCTGCGCAAGGTCAAGCGTCTGAGCGGGCTGATGCTGGAACTGGAAGAGGGCACCGAGCCTCCGGGATGAAGCGCTGAATGACCGACAACGAATACTGACCAACCGGTCAGAGGCAGGCGCCTCGCTGGTGTTCTGGCGCTGTGCTATCGTTGCGGCATCATTTCGTTACGCTCCAAGAGAATCCCTCCATGAAGGTGGCCGTCTGGGCGACACAGCGTGTGGTGGCCTGCCAGCACGCATTGCTGATCGTTTTGCTCTGGTTGTTGACGGGCAGCGCCATCGCCCAAGCGCAAACCGGGCCGGCCGAGCAACGGGCCAAAGCGGTCACGCAAGTGGTGCTTGGCATCCTCAGTTATGCACGCTGGCCGGTGGAACCGGCGCAATTGCGCCTGTGCATCGTCGGCCCCACCGAATACACCGATGACCTGGTCAAAGGCACCACCCAAGCCACGGGGCGGCCGGTGGCTGTGCGGCGCCTGCTGGCAGACAACCCGGCCATCGTCAGCGAATGCGATGCGGTGTACATCGGCAAGCTCACCGCCGACGAACGCAGTCGCCTGTTCGCATCGTTGATCGGGCATCCAGTGCTGAGCATCAGCGAAGCAGACGATCAATGCACCGTCGGCAGTCTGTTCTGCCTGCGCGTTGGCGATGAACAAGTGTCGTTCGAGGTCAATCTCGACTCCGTGGCTCGCAGTGGTGTGCGCATTCACCCCAGCGTGTTGCAGTTGTCCCGTCGCAAAGCGGCGGCGCCATGAAGCTGTTCAGTTGGAAGGCTCGCCCCACCCTTGGTTCGGTCATTGGCCGTGGGCATTTGATTGTCGCGCTGGTGGCGGTGGCGATGGCCAGTGTTTCGCTGACCTTGCTGGGCGTGCTCGCGCTGCGGGTCTATGCCGACCACAACCTGCACTTGATCGCCCGTTCGATCAGCTACACCGTCGAGGCAGCCGTCGTGTTCAATGACAAAGCGGCGGCAACCGAGGCGCTGGCGATCATCGCCGCCACCGAGGAAGTAGCGGATGCCCGAGTGCTCGACGCGCAAGGCCAATTGATTGCGCAATGGCAGCGCGTCGAGACCGGCTTGTTCTCCGAGCTGGAAATGCAGATCACCCGCGCTCTTCTGGAAAAACCGGTCAGCCTGCCGATCGAGCATCAGGACCGCGAAATCGGTCGCGTCCTGCTCATCGGTCACGGCGGCAGCCTGATGCGCTTCCTGCTCAGCGGCCTGGCCGGGATTGTGCTCTGCACCGCGATCAGCGCCTGGGTCGCGCTCTATCTGGCGCGGCGGCAGTTGCGCGCGATCATCGGCCCGTTGCACAGCCTCGCCGCCGTCGCCCACGCCGCGCGCAGTGAGCGAGCGCTGGATCGGCGCGTGCCGCCGGCGCAAATCGCTGAACTGGATAATCTGGGTAACGACTTCAATGCCTTGCTCGGCGAACTCGAGTCGTGGCAAACCCATCTGCAAAACGAAAACGAAACTCTCGCTCACCAAGCGACCCACGACAGCCTCACCGGTTTGCCCAACCGCGCGTTTTTCGAAGGCCGCTTGATGCGCGCCTTGCGCAACGGCAAAAAACACGATGAGCGGGTCGCCGTGCTGTTTCTCGACAGCGACCGCTTCAAAGGCATCAACGATAACTTCGGCCACGCCTCGGGCGACGCAGTGCTGGTGGCCATCGCCAATCGCGTGCGAGCGCAATTGCGCGAGGATGATCTGGTCGCGCGGCTGGGTGGCGACGAGTTCGCCGTGCTGCTTGCGCCACTGCACACGGTCGAAGACGCTGAGCACATCGCTGACAAGATTCTCGCCAGCATGGACATGCCGATCACCCTGCCCGGCGACAGCAGTGTGATGACCTCGCTCAGTATCGGCATCGCCGTCTACCCCGATCATGGCGCTACGCCTGGGACTTTACTCAACGCAGCCGACGCGGCGATGTACCAGGCCAAGCGCCTGTCGCGTGGCGCGCAATTCACCGCCGGGTCGGAGCGCCCGGTCGATTCCGTTCACACCAGGAGCTGATGTCCGTGTTCACTCTTCCCGTTCGACTTTTTTCCGCATTGCTGATGATCGCCGCGCTGACCCTGAGCGGTTGCCAGACCGCCCCGCAGAAAGGCCTGACACCGGCGCAGGTCGCCGTGCTCAAACAGCAGGGTTTCGAGTTGACCGACGACGGTTGGGAGTTCGGCCTGTCGGGCAAAGTGTTGTTTGGCAGCGATGTCGAAAGCCTGAACGCAGCCAGCACGGAAATCGTCGAACGCATCGGCAAGGCGTTGCTCGGCGTGGGGATCGAGCGCGTTCGGGTAGATGGCCACACCGATGCGTCCGGCAAGGAAACCTACAATCAGCAACTGTCGCTGCGCCGGGCCAAGAGCGTCGCCAACGTCCTCGGCACGGTCGGCATGAAGCAGGAGAACATCCAGCTGCAAGGCCTGGGCAGCAGCGAACCGGTGGCTTCCAACGACACCGCAGCGGGGCGCACGGAAAATCGCCGGGTGTCGATCGTGGTCAGCGCCGACTAATCGGCAAAGCGCATCTCCCGCGTTTCACCCATCAACAACGCCTGATTGCGTTCAGTCACTTCGCGGATGTAATCCCACAACAACGTAATCCGCTTCAACTTGCGCAGATCCTCGCGGCAGTACATCCAGAACTACAGGACGTAAGGGTTCCACCCAATGATTACGGGGCCCTAACGCCATGATGACCAATTCCAAGCTCTATCCTGTTACAAGTGCTGTCACAAACTCTGCTCTAACTCTCAGGCCGACCACGAGGCTCGCTAAGCCCTATCACTACAGGCGCAACGGCATCTACTATCTACGCCTCAGAGAGACCGGCAGCACCACGCAGGCCACCTCAGTATCCCTCAAGACCTCCGATAGAAAGGCCGCTATGGACGCTTCAAGACGACTTGCCGAGACCATCAAGTCTTTCCATCTGGATCACCCTGAGGCCACTTGGAGTGAGCTTCGAGAACATTTGCTGTGGGTCGCTGAGGGGCTCCTGTCGTGTTCCCATGATGTCCACTCGCTGCGTGACTGGGGCGACCTGTATGAGGACGTTAGAACGAACCTGACGGAGATTGCCGCAACGATGTCCCTCAACGTCGATCAGCATGAGCATGTAACCAAGGCTAAAGATGTGATGGCTGCTGCTCAGGTTCGATTACAGGGCGACTCAGTGCCACTG
The DNA here is from genome assembly GCF_056278925.1 of Pseudomonas sp. TE9122. Lineage (NCBI taxonomy): Bacteria > Pseudomonadati > Pseudomonadota > Gammaproteobacteria > Pseudomonadales > Pseudomonadaceae > Pseudomonas > Pseudomonas sp. TE9122. Next base: position 300,187 of record NZ_JBWBQI010000001.1, read on the forward strand.
GTCAAGATCATTAGGGACCTTGAAGCCGACCCTAAGTCAGTCTTGAAGCACGTGAGTGACGTGTCTCTGTCTACATCTGTAAAGTCTCCCGCAATGACCTTTGAGGCCCTCTCAGTTCTCTACTTGGCAGACCGAGCTCAGGACCAGAAAGCATCGACCCTCAAGGAAACCAAGGTATGCCACGGCACTCTCTCAGCGTCTCTCGGTAGTCTGGATCTGCGCAACCACTCAAGGGAGGACCTTGTGGCTCTGCGTGATCGACTCTCTGAAGGGCGTATGCCTTCAACGGTCAACAAGCTGCTGGTGAAGCTATCGGCTGTCCTGACGTGGGCGAAAGACAATGGTCACTTGGTCAATACTTACGACAAGAAGCTCAAGCTCACCAAGGGCCTTGAGTCCACCCGTAAGGCATTCTCTCAGGCTCAGGTCAGTACGCTGATGGCCTACGCGAACAGTCTTCCAGAGACCTCATGGAAACGTTGGATGCTTAGCCTCGGGATAATTACAGGCGGTCGACTCAATGAGATCTCCCAGTTATGCGTTGGCGACATCCAGACCCTTGATTCAGGTGTCACCGTTATCCATATCAACGAGGTTGGTGAGGGTAAATCCATTAAGAACAAACGCAGCGAACGACTGGTGCCGTTGACCGATGGTGCCTATGGCTTCGACCTTGCCGCATTCTTGCGTTACGTCGAGTCGTGCAAACGGTCAGGGTCATTAGCGCTGGCTCAGATCGGGTACAAGACAGCCGGGGAATGGGCGAACCAACAAGCCATTCCGGCAGCGCTTGGAGATTCCTTTACGGCTGGTTTGACTTTCCATTCGTTGCGTCACTCGTTGGCTTCCCTTATGCAGGTCAAAGGGGTCCCTGTAGTCCACGCTCAGGCCGTCATGGGACACGCGTCAGGTACCATTACGTTCGATACATATGGCTCTGGCGTTCCCGTTGAGGTGATCGCTGAGATGCTCCGTGGATTGCTTGATGGAAGTCGTGTCGACCTCTGAGGGCGCTAAAAGTGCGTCAATCGAATCCTGTTCTTTGACGCACTCGCCAGCTTAATCATTCACCGAGAGTGTTAGTCCCAACGTTCAATCTCCACTGCACCGGGCCTTGCAAGATTGTGTGCTGGTGATGATTTTGAGGTGGGAATGGATCACCATTGTTGGATGTGATTTCTTTTCTACATCCAGTGCAACGGTAAATCCCAGATGCCGGAACGAGTTGTCCGGGGCCAAATGTTTGATTCCATAGCGGTGTTGGATTGTCAGCGAGTGTTAAAAATGAGGTTGCGATGTACCACGCCATAGTTACTCTCCATGCGAATGAGCGTTGGGCCACTTGAGCATAGGCTGTTTTCGTAATGCCGATAGGCCACTTTGTTGTAATTTTGTGTCAAGAGGCAGAGCGCCTTAAACCAGCCTCTCCTTCGCTGCGAACCAAATGGCCTGCTTGAACGGCAGCCACTAAAATTTAGAGGGGTATTCATGACACCTGAGAACGATGCGAACAACATTAAGTGGTTGATGACAGACCTAATGGTTGATTTGGCATCAGCGGTAGGCATGGCGCGTGACGTCATAATTTCTCATGATCCGCTTGTGCCCATTAAAAGCATGGGGCGGCTCAGAGTGTGTAATCACTTCATAGTCCTGACCCTGTTTAAGTTACATGAGGTTAGAAAAGGCTATGGGCAGTTTTTTCATCGTCTTCCGAGTGAAGCTACGGTATCGCTTTATCAGGCTGCGAAAGACATCGAAGCCAAGCAGATTTGTCAGTTCAGAAATAAATACGCCGCTCATATATTTGATAAGGATTCAAAAAAGCCCATTTCACTCAAAAAAGCGGAGGAGTTGTTGCTCTCGATTACAGGCAAAGACAATTCTGATTGCTTGAGCTTTTACGATTGGATATGCCCTGTAGGTTGGAAAGCTGATCAGAAATGCGTTGTGAGTACGGTGGTGGCCATGCGCGATTACTGTATGGGGCTGCCGGGTGGAGAGCTGGAGAGACCTTAGCCAACAAAGTCCCCCCACTATGACGACATAGATTAAAAACCCTCACATATAGGGAGACACACCATTCCCACTGTAACCGCTCAGTCACCCCGAGGTGACCCAGTGGGCAAGGCTCATCGTGACAGCGTGGTTCACTCCACCAGACACATGAGACCACCAAGTCAGAACCCCTCGGGGTCCTCTGAGGTCCAGTTACGGGGACCATCTCAACGATACTGTCTGTCGAGCCTCTGAATGGCTTGATGGACCCTTAATAGGTTTGGGCCTCCTATTACTGATCGTGGGATTACAGGGACCTTTTACTTAAAGATCCTCTATGAGGAATATCAGGTAGTAATCTTTATATTCTCTCTCTAAGTTGAAAGACTTTAAGAGCCCTTTAAGTACAGGGGCTAAGGTCTTCTCAGACCATGATTGCAAGCAACGGCATCATATGGTCACTCACCATGACTCGTTAAGTGGTCTCTGAGCTCTCAGGTGTCCTCAATATTGGATGCCGGTTAAAAACCCTCACATACACCGGACACACCGTTCGTCTCTAAGGCCATTCGCATGGTCACTTCATTAACAGAGTCTTTCTGATTGCTCCCTGAGCCACTCGCCAGAACCCGTCATGGGGTCTCTGTGCTGGCCCGTGGATGCGAACTCAGGGAGCAATCAAAAGGAAATCATGAATATGAACATCAAGCACAAGCACGCAGGTCACGTAATCATCATCGACGGTCAGGCCTTTAAAGCTAACGATTCGGGTATGTGGAACTTGACCGACATCTGGCGCACCTTGAAATTGCCTGCAAGGAAAGGGCCCGGTAAATGGGCTGAGCTGAAAGAGGCTCAACGATTGGCAGCTTCCGGGAAAGTCGAAAGCTCCAATGGCAGAGGGACCCTTGCGACCAAACAGGCAGCGATCAGGTATGCCGCATGGGTTTCCTCAAAGTTCGAAGACTTGGTCTACGACGCCTTCGAGGCCATCCTTGAAATGCCCGAGGTCGCTCTATTGGTCGCCGACAAGATGCGTAATATCGGACACGACCACAGTGCAGCCATCCTTGAGCGCCATATCTTCAACGATAAGAGCGACTGGTATAGCTTGGGTCGTCGGACTCCAAAGAAGCTGACGGCACAGCAACAGGAACAGCATCGTTTGTTCCGTGCTGCCCAGCGTAATGATCGAAAGTCAGGAGCTTTCTGAGATGACCTACCTCGATCTAATCAACAGCCTGTGTCTTACCCCAGCGTCACGCATGAAGTTAATCAGCATCCGCAATCATTGGACTGACAGCTACAAACGCAAGATGGTCTCAGTGATCCATCCCTTGGGTGGCCGTGTGGTCGATCAAGTTGCCCTTGAGGCTCACCTTCACGGGTACTTGGTGACCTTCATGCACAGCCTTATAGCCGCAGGAGTCCACCTTGACGCTCTCTTGATGGTTCCTTTGACCGTGCCGTTGAACCGACAACCAATTACTTACAGCCGAGTCCTGGACCTCTCTTCTGAGTCCGCTCAAGTCGTTTAAGGCCCCCCGCATCTTGGGCGGTTGAATCCACCAGTAAGAACCGTAAGACCCTCACCAAAGTGCCCAATAGGACAGTCCGCCATGCTGCCCGAAGGTCCCTTGACGACCCGCAAAAGCTCCAACCCCAGTCGTCGAATACATCCCTCAAACCCAGAACATATAGACAAGCCGTGACGGCGCCGGAGTGGCTTACTCCTTAGCCTCTGGTCTTCGTCGCCCATGCGGCACGGCTTGATCTATGTGTCTATTAGGAGACACAACCACATGAAACTGAACATCGTAAGCACCCCTGATCGTCTTGAAGTTCAAGGCCAAAACGTATCCCGAGAATATGCCGAAGGCGCAATGCTCGCAGGCTTGTTGGCTATGGCTGGCAAGAACGACAACAAGGTCACTGAGATCGTCCGTCAGTACCGTGATGCTGGGCTGAGTACCTCTGCGTTCCCTGTAGAGACTCGTCGAGCCTTCACGATCTTCGCAAGGGAAGAACAGCAAGAGACCAAGCGCGCCGCTGAGGCTGCATGGTTCGCTGAACGAGCCAAAGAGCAAGTACCTCCGACTCCACTTGAGGCCGCACGTAAACGCGCCGTCAGGGAGACCCAAAACGAGCGCATTCGCCGTATGGGTGCTGAGACCCGAGCTGCCCGTGGCGGCGGCGCATGGTCATCGTTCCCCGACTTTGACTGATCCCTTTACGAACCTTTCAAGACAACTTATTCAGGAGTAATTACACATGATGAAACGCGATCAATACGAGGCCCCTAACGCCTATACCGTGTCCCAAACAGAAGGCTCCACCCGTATTCAGTTCACCCGTGCCGACAAGATCAAAGAAGGTATGGCATCGGACACCAGCATTTACGTCGAGGTCTTTTCTCAGGCACTCGATGAGTACTTCAATGAGGGCGATTGGAAGGAGGAAGCAGCTAATGCTATTCCTTGCGAGTTCCGGCCAGCCAAGACGGAGCCGACAGCCCAACAACTGGTCGTAATGCAAAACCGTTCGGTTGCCTTCGACCCTCGTACCAGCATCTACGATGACAAATCAGAATTCACCAACGGTGAGGCTGTGGTCGGTGACGTGATCTTCACGGAGCCTTGCGACAAGGCTGCATTGTTTTCCTTCCGTGCCACTTTCTTGGACGCTCATCTCATTGCTGGCTGGTCCGGTGAAGGCTTGCAGCAGACCGGTAAGAAGCTGCTGGATGACTTTGAGCTGACCTGTGGTGGTGTCGTTGCTGGGATCTTGAAGGACGCTAAGTCTACCGAGACCAAGACCGTGACGGGCGCCTTGAGCGCAACTCCGCGAGAGCGTGCAGAAGACATCATCGACGCCTTGACCATGCATTTGAACCTCGCCGTAGGCCGAGACCTTGAGTCCTTCGTGCTGCTGATGCCTGTGGCCTTGTCGGCTGTGTTGAACCGTGCCGCTCAGCGTGCTGGCCACGATGACCTTGAGGACTATTTGGGAACCCGCACTCAGTTCTACTCAGGTGAAGACCATGGTGTGTTCATGCTGCCGATGGGCTTCGCTTCGCTATCGTTCCGTGAAGGACCAGACGGTGACATCTGGAACGTAACGACCACTCGCAACCCGGCCATTCAAGGTTGGGATCTCGAAGTTACTGGTGTGGCTGACGTAATTGCTCAGGGCAAAGTTCGCTTGAAGCTGGCCAACCCTGCCGACCCAACCGAGAAGTTCCAAACCGAGACGGTTAGCTTTCCGCTAATCACTCGTGTGGTCTTTTCTGCCGAGTAACGCCATCACCATTAAGAACCATTGGGTTCCCGTCACGGGGACCTTGTGGGTCTCGTGGGAAGCCTCAAGCCTAAGGTTTAAAGTTTCAACCGCTTGAAATCCGGGTGTTTGAGGCTTCACCACGAAACCTACCGCTACACGCGTCGCATAAAGAGGAGCCTTTACGATGGTCCATACGAAACTGTGGGCAGTCGTTAAGGCTGTCCTTCTGTCCAAAGCATTCTGGAAGCTTGTTGGCATCCTTGGGGCAACCTTCGGAATTGCTAACGCTGAGACAGTCTTTGAGGTCCTTGGTGAGCTTGTCACTGAGGTCTACGCGGACACTTGAGGGACCTAAAAGGCTGATGGAAATATGGGGAAAATTTCTCTAACACCACCTCAGTTACGATTCCCATGCAAATACCCCCGTAGGCCCTTGCGCCTGTGTCCAACGCTTGCCTGTGGGGGGACTTGGTCGCGCATGCACACGCCACTGTAAGTCCCCTTTCGACTGTCACAAGTCGTGTCACAACTCCTGTCACAAGTCGTTGCCAAGAGCCTGATTAGGTCGTTAGGATAGGTCTCCCTTGCTCCTTGTAGATTCTCCGTCTGCGAACAGTAGGACACGCGTTTCGCCCAGCAGTAGCGGGCCATTGAGCTCAGTCACCTCTCTTATGTAATCCCATAACAGAGTGATTCTTTTGAGCTTGCGCAAATCCTCCCGGCAGTACATCCAGAACTGCCGGGTGATGTCGATTTCCTCCGGCAACACCGGCAGCAATCGTGGATCCTGCGCGGCGAGGAAGCACGGCAGGATCGCCAGCGAGCGCCCCTGCTGTGCGGCGACGTATTGCGCGATCACGCTGGTGCTGCGCAAATGTGCGCTGGCGCCGGGCAGCACATTGGCCAGGTAAAGCAGCTCCGAGCTGAACGCCAGGTCATCCACATAACTGATGAATTGATGCTTGCTCAAGTCGGCCGGGCGGCGGATCGGTGGGTGTTTGTCCAGATAGTCCTGGGTTGCGTACAGCTGCAAGCGGTAGTCGCAAAGTTTGCAGCAGACGTACGGCCCGTGCTCCGGCCGCTCGAGGGCAATGACGATGTCGGCCTCGCGCTTGGACAGGCTGATGAAGTGCGGCAGCGGCAGGATGTCCACCGAGATTGCCGGGTAGGCGTCGACGAAGTGGCTCAATTGCGGGGTGATGAAGAAACTGCCGAAGCCTTCAGTACAGCCCATGCGCACGTGCCCGGAGAGGGCCACGCCCGAGCCGGAAACCTGCTCGCAGGCCATGTGCAACGTGCTTTCGATCGACTCGGCATAACCGAGCAAGCGCTGGCCTTCAGTGGTCAGGACGAAGCCGCTGGTGCGGGATTTTTCGAACAGCAATGTGCCGAGCGCCGCTTCCAGCGAACTGATCCGTCGCGACACCGTGGTGTAGTCGACGGCCAGGCGTTTGGCGGCGGTACTGGCCTTGCGGGTGCGGGCGACTTCGAGGAAAAACTTCAGGTCGTCCCAGTTCAGCGAGCCTAGCGAGGTGATGTTTTTTTGCATGATGGTCGGGCTTATATGTGCGTTCTTATTAGAAGTTTGCACATCTATACTCCAAAAACAGTCCGACAACCAATTCGCGACACACGCCTCATCTCAAGGCGAACCTTTCGCCTTGGCTCCTACGATAAAAACAAGTTCTGGAGACCAGCATGAACGCATCGCTTACGCCCAACGACACCACGCTGCAAAAGGTCAAACTGCTGATCGACGGCGAGTGGGTCGAGTCGCAGACCACCGAGTGGCACGACATCATCAACCCGGCCACCCAGCAAGTGCTGGCCAAGGTTCCGTTCGCCACCGCCGCTGAGGTCGATGCCGCTGTCAGCGCCGCCCAGCGCGCGTTCCAGACCTGGAAACTGACCCCGATCGGCGCGCGGATGCGCATCATGCTCAAGTTGCAAGCGCTGATCCGCGAGCACTCCAAGCGCATCGCCGTGGTCCTCAGCGCCGAGCAGGGCAAGACCATTGCTGACGCCGAGGGCGATATTTTCCGTGGCCTGGAAGTGGTCGAGCACGCGTGCTCGATCGGCACCCTGCAAATGGGTGAATTCGCCGAGAACGTCGCCGGCGGCGTCGACACTTACACCCTGCGCCAGCCGATCGGCGTCTGCGCCGGCATCACGCCTTTCAACTTCCCGGCGATGATTCCGCTGTGGATGTTCCCGATGGCGATCGCCTGCGGTAACACCTTCGTGCTCAAGCCGTCGGAACAGGATCCGCTGTCGACCATGTTGCTGGTGGAACTGGCCATTGAGGCTGGCGTTCCGGCGGGCGTGCTCAACGTCGTTCATGGCGGCAAGGATGTGGTCGATGGCCTGTGCACGCACAAGGACATCAAAGCCGTGTCGTTCGTCGGTTCTACCGCTGTCGGCACCCACGTTTATGACCTGGCCGGCAAACATGGCAAACGCGTGCAGTCGATGATGGGCGCAAAAAACCACGCTGTGGTACTGCCGGACGCCAATCGCGAGCAAGCGCTGAATGCTTTGGTCGGTGCCGGTTTCGGTGCGGCCGGGCAACGTTGCATGGCCACGTCGGTGGTGGTGCTGGTCGGTGCCGCAAAACAGTGGCTGCCAGACCTGAAAGCGCTGGCGCAGAAGCTCAAGGTCAACGCCGGCAGCGAGCCGGGCACCGATGTCGGCCCGGTGATTTCGAAAAAGGCCAAGGCGCGGATTCTCGAACTGATCGAAAGCGGCATCAAGGAAGGCGCCAAGCTTGAACTCGATGGTCGCGACATCAGTGTGCCGGGCTACGAGCAGGGCAACTTTGTCGGCCCGACCCTGTTCTCCGGTGTGACCACCGACATGCAGATATACACCCAGGAAATCTTCGGCCCGGTGCTGGTGGTGCTGGAAGTCGACACCCTCGATCAGGCGATCGCGCTGGTCAACGCCAATCCGTTCGGCAACGGCACTGGCCTGTTCACCCAGAGCGGCGCGGCGGCGCGCAAATTCCAGACTGAAATCGATGTCGGTCAGGTCGGTATCAACATCCCGATTCCGGTACCGGTACCGTTCTTCAGCTTCACCGGCTCGCGCGGTTCGAAACTCGGCGACCTCGGCCCGTACGGCAAGCAAGTGGTGCAGTTCTACACGCAGACCAAAACGGTCACGGCGCGCTGGTTCGACGACGACAGCGTCAACGACGGCGTGAACACCACCATCAACCTGCGCTGAGGATTCGATCATGAAAATCGCATTTATCGGGCTGGGCAACATGGGCGCGCCGATGGCGCGCAACCTGATCAAGGCCGGCCACTCCCTGAACCTGGTCGACCTGAACAAAACCGTGCTGGCGGAACTCGAGCAACTGGGCGGCACCATCCGCGCTTCGGCCCGCGAGGCGGCGGAAGATGCCGAACTGGTGATCACCATGCTCCCGGCCGCGGTGCATGTGCGCAGTGTCTGGCTGGGTGAAGAGGGCGTGCTCGCCGGCATTCGCCAAGGCGTGCCAGCGGTGGATTGCAGCACTATCGATCCGCAGACCGCCCGCGACGTTGCTGCGGCCGCCGCCAAACACGGCGTGGCCATGGCCGATGCGCCAGTCTCCGGCGGCACTGGCGGCGCGACCGCCGGCACGCTGACCTTCATGGTCGGCGCCACCCCGGAACTGTTCGCCACCCTGCAACCGGTGCTGGCGCAGATGGGCCGCAACATCGTGCATTGCGGTGAAGTCGGCACCGGCCAGATCGCCAAGATCTGCAACAACCTGCTGCTGGCAATCTCGATGGTCGGCGTCAGTGAAGCGATGGCGTTGGGCGATGCGCTGGGGATCGACACCGGTGTGCTGGCCGGAATCATCAACAGCTCGACCGGCCGTTGCTGGAGTTCGGAGATGTACAACCCGTGGCCGGGCATCGTCGAAACGGCGCCGGCCTCGCGCGGTTATACCGGCGGGTTCGGGGCAGAACTGATGCTCAAGGATCTTGGGCTGGCGACTGAAGCGGCGCGGCAGGCGCACCAGCCGGTGGTGCTCGGCGCGGTGGCGCAGCAGTTGTATCAGGCGATGAGTCAGCGCGGTGACGGTGGGAAAGACTTCTCGGCGATCATCAACAGCTATCGCAAGCCGCAGTAACGCGATCAGCCCTTTGTGGCGAGGGGATTTATCCCCGTTGGGTTGCGCAGCAGCCCCCTGGAGTGTGTCAGGTAAACCGAGTGCTCAGGGTTTGCGACTGCTGCGCAGTCGAGCGGGGATAAATCCCCTCGCCACAGGTTTTAGCAACGCCGGGATATTTGCCGGGAAATCACGTCGGGTGATTTCCCGGCTTTTTTGCATCAGGCGAAGACGAAGTATTTGCGCACGGTCTCGACCACTTCCCACGTGCCTTTCATGCCCGGCTCAACCACGAAGATATCGCCAGCACGCAGATGAATCGGCGCCATGCCGTCCGGGGTGATCACGCAGTAGCCTTCCTGGAAATGGCAGTACTCCCATTTCACATAATCGACGCGCCACTTGCCCGGTGTGCAGATCCAGGTGCCCATGATCTTGCTGCCGTCTTCGCTGGTGTAGGCATTGAGGTTGACGGTGTGCGGGTCGCCTTCGAGTTTTTCCCATTTGCAGGCGTCGAGCACTGGCAGCGGGTGGGTGTCGCGCAGAACGGTGATAGGGGCGGTCGCGGTCATGGGGACTCCGGGCAGGTGGACTTGAGAATTGAAGTCGCACCCTATAGCGGCCGGTCGCCGCTCAGTTGTCTGGGGTCGACATCGGAGTGCTCAGAAACGCGCGCAGCAATAAGTGCTTGTAACAGCGCTTGGGCATAACCCGGCAGCGCGGCGAAGTCTTTCGCGCAGAGCAATAACGCGCGGCGCGCCCACGGCTCATTCAGGGTCACACACTGGAACCGTTTGAGCGCCGTACGTTCGACAGCGGCCAAGGGCACGATGGCCAGTCCCGCCCCTCTTGCGACCATACGCATCGCGCCATCAAAGCCATCGGCGCGAATGCGCACCTGCATCCGCGCGCCGCTGTGCAGCGCCTGTTCTTCCAGATAAATCGCCAATGCGCTGTCGGCGCTCAATCCGACAAAATCGTGCTGCAACGCGTCGCTGAAACTGACCTCGGCAACGTCAGACAACGGGTGATCAAGCGGCAGAATCAGCACCAGCGGATCATCACGAAACGCCTGGGTCTGCAGGCCGTTGGTGTCGACCGCGTCGGACACAATCCCCAGATCCGCTGCGCCTTCACGCAAGGCATGAGTAATTCGCGCACTGGGCAGTTCCTGTAGATCGATGTCGAGATTGGGATGGCTGCGCAGGAAATCCGCGAGCACTTCCGGAAGGTACTCGGTAATCGCCGTGGTGTTGCATAACAGCCGCACCTGGCCTTTGACGCCATGCGCATAATCGGCCAGATCCTGCTGCATGCGTTCGGCCTGTTGCAAAAGAATGCGCGCATGGCGGGCGAGGGCTTTACCGGCCGGGGTCGGGGTGACGCCACGCCGACCACGTTCGAGGAATTCGGCGCCCAGCGAGGCTTCCATCGCGCGGATTCGGGCGCTGGCGGCGGCGAGGGACAAGTGGCTGCGGGCGGCGCCGGCGGTGATGTTGCCGGTGTCGAGAATGTGCAGGTAGAGGCGCAGGTCGGTGAGGTCGAAGTGCATGGGGTTTGCCTCTGATTTTTATGGTGTGTGGGCTGGCCCTTTCGCTGGCAAGCCAGCTCCCACAGGTTTCTTGTTGATCTCTAAATGGATGAACAACCGAGATTCTGTGGGAGCTGGCTTGCCAGCGATGAGGCCAGATGCATCACTGCAAATATCAGCCTCTTGCAAAGGAATAGGCTGCCTCAGTATATGGCAGATTTCCACCGCACCCGGATCAGTGCACATTACCCCAATGCACAAACTGACCGACTTCTACCAAACCCTCGGCCTGACCCTTTCTCTACTGGTCATCGCCACCTTCCTCCTCGCCGGCACGGTCAAAGGCGTGATCGGCCTCGGCCTGCCCACTGTCGCGATGGGCCTGCTCGGTCTGGCTATGGCGCCGGCGCAGGCAGCCGCTTTGTTGATCGTCCCCGCGACCCTGACCAACCTCTGGCAACTGGCCTTCGGCGGTCATCTGCAAGGATTGATCAAACGCCTCTGGCCCATGCTGCTGATGATCTTCCTCGGCACCGGCATCGGCACCCTCTGGCTCGACATGTCCAGCGGACATTGGGTAGTGCGCGGACTTGGCGCGGCGCTGTTGCTGTATGCATTGAGCGGATTGTTCTTGCCCACGCTACACGTCAAATCCGCGCATGAATCGTGGCTCGGCCCGCTGTGTGGCCTGATCACCGGCGTCATCACCTGCGCCACCGGCGTCTTCGTGATTCCGGCGGTGCCGTACCTGCAAGCGCTGGGGCTGAGCCGCGATGAGCTGGTGCAGGCGCTCGGCCTGTCCTTCACCGTCTCGACCCTGGCGCTGGCCGCTGGGCTGCTCTGGCACGGCGCACTCGGCGGTGGCGAATTGAGCGCCTCGCTGCTGGCGCTGATCCCGGCCATGCTTGGCATGTGGCTCGGTCAGTGGCTGCGTCAGCGCATCAGTGCGGTGCTGTTCAAGCGGGTGTTCTTTATCGGAATGGGCGCGCTCGGCGCCCATTTGCTGATCAGCGGCTAGCCGACGATTCGCTGAGCATGTCGATCGCGCGAATATCGAAATCGCGCTCAAGATAGTCCATGCGCCTGGCGAAAAACGCTTTCATGTGCGGCAACGCCGAGTGCACATCCAGATGCGCCTGGCTGGCCCAGATCTCGTAGAAGATAAACAGCGTCGGATCTTCCTTGTCGCGCAGCATGTGGTACTCGATGCAGCCCGGTTCGGCGCGGCTTGGCTCGACGTAAGCGCGGAACAGCGCTTCGAACTCGGCGGCTTTTTCCGGGTGGGTCTTGGCGTGCAGGATGAAACCCTGGCGTTCACTCATCACAACTTCCTCAAAAGCAGAAAGCGGCGATGCTACGGCAACAATTGCCGATCGATTCGTGCGTTTTGATCAAATGTATTTTGCGTCGATGTGGCTGTTTCCGCGCGAGATCGATGGTTAGTCTGCCGCCATTCCAATTCCTGTTTCAATCCAGCCTTGAAGGCTGCGCCGAGGTTTTCCGATGAAGAAAGTGCTGTTGCTCAATGGCGGTAAAAAATTCGCCCATTCCGATGGCCGCTATAACACCACCCTGCACGAAACCGCGCTGAGCGTGCTGGATCGCGGCGGTGTCGACGTCAAGACCACGTTTATCGACGAGGGCTATGACGTTGCCGAAGAAGTGGCGAAATTCCTCTGGGCCGACGTGATCATTTATCAGATGCCGGGCTGGTGGATGGGCGCGCCGTGGACGGTGAAAAAGTACCTCGACGAAGTCTTCACCGAAGGTCACGGCAGCCTCTACGCCAGCGACGGCCGCACCCGTTCCGATGCCTCGCAGAAGTACGGCAGTGGCGGTCTGATTCAGGGCAAGCAATACATGCTGTCGCTGACCTGGAACGCGCCGCAGCAAGCCTTCGATGACCCGACGGATTTCTTCGAAGCCAAAGGCGTGGACGCGGTGTACTTCCCGTTCCACAAGGCCAACGAATTTCTCGGCATGACCGCACTGCCGACCTTTCTCTGCGTCGACGTAATGAAGCGTCCGAATATCGACAATGATGTGGTGCGCTATGAGCAGCATCTGACTGAGGTGTTTGGCCTCAAGGCTTGAGGCTTTCAGGCTAATATCGGGGTCACAGCAAAAGATCGCAGCCTTCGGCAGCTCCTACAGGGGGAATGCATTCCAATGTAGGAGCTGCCGCAGGCTGCGATCTTGGCGATTCCAAAGAGGACACCCGTGAAAGCCAGATCCGATGAGTTGCAGATTTTCGTCTGCGTGATCGAGTGCGGTTCGATTTCCGCCGCCGCCGAGCAGGTCGGCCAGACGCCGTCGGCCGTCAGTCGCACGCTGTCGAAGCTCGAAGCCAAGCTCGACACCACGCTGATCAACCGCACCACGCGACGCATGGACCTGACCGAGGAGGGCAAGTATTTCTTCGAACAGGCCAAGCTGATTCTCGACCAGATGGATCAACTCGAAGAACGCCTGTCCTCGCGCCAGCAGACCCCATCCGGGCGCCTGCGCATCAACGCTGCCTCGCCGTTCATGCTCCACGCCATCGTTCCCTACATCGACGAATTCCGGCAGCTGTACCCGGACATCCTGCTCGAACTCAACAGCAATGACCTGATCATTGACCTGCTTGAACAAAGCACCGACGTCGCCATCCGCATCGGCACCCTCGCCGATTCGACGCTGCATGCGCGTTCGCTCGGTTGCAGCCCATTAATGATCGTCGCCAGCCCCGCCTATTTGAAAAAACACGGTGCGCCACGACAAGTGGCGGATTTGAGCGAACACACGTTGCTCGGCTTTACCCAGAACGAAGGCCTCAACCAGTGGCCGCTGCGCTATGTGCATGGCGACCGTTGGCCGATCACCCCGGCAATCAGCGCCTCCAGTGGTGAGACCGTGCGCCATTTGGCACTGGAAGGGCAGGGCATTGCCTGTCTGTCGCACTTCATGACCATCGACGACATCCGCGCCGGACGCCTGAAAGTCCTGCTCGGTGAATTCAACAGTGGCTATCGCCAGCCGATCAACGCCGTGTACTACCGCAACTCGCAACTGGCGTTGCGCATTCAGTGTTTCCTCGACTTTATCCAGGGCAAACTCGCCGCCTATGCCAGCGCCGAATTCAAGGGCTGATTCGTGATCCCTGCGCAAGAGTGAATTGGCCGAGGGCGGGTTTTTCGCCGGGTTTCATCGGCCGATACTCGCTGCATCACTTATTCACGCAGGGAGTTTCTCCATGAACGTATTCGTCACCGGCGCTGCCGGTTTTATCGGCGGTTCCATCGCCACCGGCCTGGTGCAGGCCGGGCACACAGTTACAGGTCTGGTGCGCAGCGCCGAGCAGGCTGATGAGCTGAAAGCATTGGGCATGAACGCGCTGATCGGCACCCTTGATGACAGCCAGTTGCTGGCGCAACAGGCGCGTGCCGCCGATGCGGTGATCAATGCTGCGAGCAGCGATCATCGCGGTGCGGTTGAAGCGTTGCTCGACGCTTTGCGCGGTTCTAATAAAGTCTTTCTGCACACCAGCGGTTCGAGCATCGTTGGCGATGCCTCCGGCGGCAAATCCAGCGATGTCATTTATTACGAAGACCACCTGCCGGAACCGACTGTCGATAAGGCCGATCGCGTAGCCATCGACAACCTGGTGCTCGCTGCGTCGAAGGATGGCGTGAACTCGGCGGTGATCTGCAACACCTTGATTTACGGCCACAGCCTGGGCGTCAAACGCGACAGCGTGCAATTGCCGCGACTGCTCAAGCAGGCGCGCAAAAGCGGCGTGGTGCGCCACGTCGGGACAGGGCAGAACATCTGGTCCAACGTGCACATCGAAGACGTCGTCGCCTTGTATCGGCTGGCGCTGACCAGGAATGTGCCGGGCACTTTCTACTTTGTCGAAAGCGGTGAAGCCTCGTTCATCGACATGACCACCGCCATGGCCGAAGCCCTCGATCTGGGCAAACCGCAAGACTGGCCATTGCCTGACGCCGAAGCCGAATGGGGCTACGAAATGGCCAACTACGGCCTCGGCTCCAACAGCCGCGTACGCGGCAAACACGCCCGGGAACTGCTGGGCTGGACGCCGAAGCGCACGTCGGTGGTGGAATGGATTCGTAACGAAATGGTGTGAGTTCAGCGCGCACCGAGTGAAGCCATTCGCGAGCAAGCTCGTTCCCACAGGTGACCACGTTCTGTCTGAAAAATGTAATTCCTGTGGGAGCTGGCTTGCCAGCGATAGCGGTGGATCAGTCGCCACCCATGTTGAACGTGGCGCCGTCATCGCTGGCAAGCCAGCTCCCACAGGGACTTTGTGGTGGCCAGGAAGCCTTGAAAATCCCGCCCTCCGATTTTCATTAATCACGACACGCCATACCTATCAGCGACACCTCTTGTCTCTCCACGAAAATTACTTTCATGCGGTTTGAAATCTCTATCTCGAAATGATTTATGAGTTTCACAACCCATTCGAACGTGACCCTTTCGAGGAGTACCGCATGACGCCTTCCTTCGGCTATTGGCTGCTGGTCTACGCCGCTGTGGCCATCATCGCGCTGATCGTGTTGATCGCCCGTTACCGGCTCAATCCGTTCATTGTCATCACCCTGGTTTCCCTGGGCCTGGCGCTGGTGGCCGGGATGCCGCCGTCGGCGGTGGTCGGTGCGTATGAGGCTGGCGTCGGCAAGACGCTGGGGCATATTGCGCTGGTGGTGGCGTTAGGGACGATGCTCGGCAAGATGATGGCCGAGTCCGGCGGCGCGGAGCAGATGGCGCGGACGCTGATCGAGAAGTTCGGTGAGAAAAACGCGCATTGGGCGATGGTCTGTATCGCGTTTCTGGTCGGTCTGCCGCTGTTCTTTGAAGTCGGTTTCGTCTTGCTGGTGCCAATCGCTTTCACCGTGGCGCGCCGCGTCGGCGTGTCGATTCTGATGGTCGGGCTGCCGATGGTGGCCGGCCTCTCGGTGGTGCATGCGCTGGTGCCGCCGCACCCGGCGGCGATGCTCGCGGTGCAGGCCTATCAGGCTTCGGTCGGGCAGACCTTGTTGTACGCGATCGCGATCGGCATTCCGACCGCAATCATCGCCGGCCCGCTGTACGCGAAATTCATCGTGCCGCGCATTCAATTGCCGACGGACAATCCGCTGGAAAAGCAATTTCTCGACCGCGAACCGCGCGACAAACTGCCGGGTTTCGGCATTACCATGGCGACCATTCTGCTGCCGGTGGTGCTGATGTTGATCGGCGGCTGGGCCAATCTGATTTCCACCCCCGGCAATGCGTTCAACCAGTTTCTGCTGTTCATCGGCAATTCGGTGATCGCGCTGTTGCTGGCGACTTTGCTGAGCTTCTGGACGCTGGGCATTGCTCAGGGTTTCAATCGCGAATCGATCCTCAAGTTCACCAACGAATGCCTCGCGCCCACCGCCAGCATCACCTTGCTGGTCGGTGCTGGTGGCGGCTTGAACCGGATTCTGGTGGATGCCGGCGTCACCGATCAGATCGTCGGCCTCGCTCACGAATTTCACCTGTCGCCGCTGATCATGGGCTGGTTGTTCGCTGCGCTGATGCGCGTTGCCACTGGCTCGGCCACCGTGGCGATGACCACCGCATCAGGCGTTGTCGCGCCGGTGGCCATCGGTCTGGGTTATCCACACCCTGAGCTTTTGGTGCTGGCGACCGGCGCCGGCTCGGTTATCTTTTCCCACGTCAACGACGGCGGCTTCTGGTTGATCAAGGAATACTTCAACATGACAGTCGCGCAGACGTTCAAGACCTGGACCGTGCTCGAGACGCTGATTTCGCTGGTCGCTTTCGCGCTGACCGTCGGCCTTTCCTACCTGCTGTAACCGGAGCCCGCCGCCCATGGACATCCTCTACCAGATCCGCGCCCGCCAGGATTCCTTCAGTGCCGGCGAGGGGCGCATTGCGCGGTTGATGCTCGACGATGTCGGGTTTGCCGCCAGCGCCAGCCTCGAAGACCTCGCACAACGCGCCGAGGTCAGCACCGCCACGCTGTCGCGCTTTGCCCGCACGGTCGGCTGCCGAGACCTGCGCGATCTGCGCCTGCAACTGGCCCAGGCCAGCGGCGTTGGCAGCCGTTTTCTCGACCCGGCAGGCACGCCCGAGCAGTCGGCGTTCTACGGGCAGATTGTCGGCGACATCGAAACCACGCTGCGCCAGCATCTGGCCGGTTTCGATGAATCGCGCTTCGCCGACGCAGTGAAATTGCTCAGCCAGGCGCGGATGATTCACGCGTTCGGCATGGGCGGTTGCTCGACCCTGTGCAGCGATGAATTGCAGGTGCGTCTGGTGCGCCTCGGTTACCCGATTGCGGTGTGTCATGACGCGGTGATGATGCGCGTCACCGCCGCCAGTTTGAACGCCGAGCAAGTGCTGATCGCCTGCTCGCTGACCGGCATCACCCCGGAGCTTTTGGAAACCGTGGAGCTGGCGCGCAACTACGGCGCGCGCATCCTCGCCATCACTCGCGGCGATTCACCACTGGCGGAACTGGCCGACGTCGTCCTGCCGCTGCAAGGCGCGGAAACCTCGTTCATCTACAAACCGACGGCGGCGCGCTACGGCATGCTGCTGGCCATCGACGTGCTCGCCACCGAACTGGCGCTGGCCAGCCCTGAAGACAATCAAGAACGTCTGCGGCGAATCAAACTCGCCCTCGACGAATACCGTGGCGGCGACGATCACCTGCCGCTGGGAGACTGACATGCAGTACGACACCCTGATCCGCAACGCGCTGGTTATCGACGGCAGCAACACGCCCGGCTATAAGGCCGACGTGGCGATTCTCAATGGCCGCATCGAGCGCATTGGCGATCTGCCTGACGCCCGCGCCAGCGAAGAAATCGACGCCGCCGGCCGGGTGCTGGCGCCGGGTTTCATCGACGTGCACACCCACGACGACACCGTGGTCATTCGCCAACCCGAGATGCTGCCCAAGCTTAGCCAAGGCGTGACCACGGTGATTGTCGGCAATTGCGGCATCAGTGCTTCGCCGGTCACCTTGAAGGGCAATCCACCCGATCCGATGAACCTGCTCGGCAGCGCAGCGGCGTTCGTCTACCCGCGTTTCAGCGACTACCGCGCCGCCGTCGAAGCGGCCAACACCACGTTGAACGTCGCCGCGCTAGTCGGCCACACCGCGCTGCGCAGCAATCACCTCGACGATTTGTTGCGCACCGCGACACCCGGCGAAATCGCCGCCATGCGCGAGCAGTTGCGCGACAGCCTGGAGGCCGGCGCGTTGGGTTTATCCACCGGCCTGGCCTACGCCAGCGCCTTCAACGCCTCGACCGATGAAGTCATGCAACTGACCGAAGAACTGACGGCGTTCGGCGCGGTGTACACCACCCATTTGCGCAGCGAATTCGCCCCGGTTTTGGAGGCGATGGACGAAGCGTTTCAGATCGGCCGCCACGCGCAGTCACCGGTGATCATTTCCCACCTCAAATGCGCCGGCGTCGGTAACTGGGGGCGCAGTCCGCAATTGCTCGCAGCGCTGGAAGAGGCAGCGAAAAACCACCCGGTCGGCTGCGATTGCTACCCGTACGCGGCGAGCTCCTCGACCCTGGATTTGAAGCAAGTCACCGACGCGCACCGCATCACCATTACCTGGTCAACACCGCATCCGGAAGTCAGCGGGCGCGACCTGATCGACATCGCTGGCGAATGGAAACTGTCGCTGGAAGAAACCGCGAAACGTCTGCAACCGGCGGGCGCGGTGTACTACGGCATGGACGAGGCCGATGTCAGAAGAATCCTCGCTCATCCGCTTTCGATGGTCGGCTCTGACGGACTGCCCGAAGACCCGTTCCCGCATCCGCGCCTGTGGGGCGCTTTCCCACGGGTCCTTGGCCATTTCAGTCGCGACGTCGGGTTGTTTCCACTGCACACCGCCGTGCACAAGATGACCGGCCTGTCGGCGGCGCGTTTTGGCTTGCAGGAAAGGGGCGAGATTCGTGAAGGGCATTGGGCGGATCTGGTGTTGTTCGATCCGGCGACCGTGCGTGACGTGGCCGATTTCAACGATCCGCAGCGGGCGGCGCAGGGGATTGACGGGGTGTGGGTCAACGGCGTGTTGAGTTATCGCAACGGACAGGCGAATGGCAGCAGGGCAGGGCGGTTTCTGGCTCGCGAAGGTAATTTGCGCGAAGGATTTTTTGATGATGATGGCGCCAAAAGATCGCAGCCTTCGGCAGCTCTTACAGGAGATCGAAGGCTGCGATCTTTTGATCCATGTCTCATAGTGGCACTGTGCAATTAAAGAAAGCCATCCACAAGCCGATTTGCTGACATCCTCCCCGTCTACATTGTGGGGCCATTCAGTCAGGGAGCACCCCATGAGCTTCGGCAAAACCACCCCGATCCTGCGGATCTTCGATGAGGCCAAGGCTGTCGAGTTCTACGTCGATTTTCTCGGTTTCAAGATCGACTGGCAGCACCGCTTCGAAGCGAATTTTCCGCTGTATCTGCAGGTGTCGCGCGGTGAGTGTGTGCTGCATCTGTCCGAGCATCACGGCGATGCCTGCCCGGGTTCGGCGCTGCGTATCGAGACCGATGAGCTGGAGGCGTTTCAGCAGCAACTGATGGCCAAGGACTATAAGTTTTCCCATCCGCAGATTCAGGCGATGCCGTGGGGGAGTCAGGACATGACGATCGCCGATCCGTTTGGCAATCGGTTGGTGTTTACCAATGCGATCAGTCTTTGATCTGCATGCCTGAGATCAAAAGCCCCTCACCCTAGCCCTCTCCCGGAGGGAGAGGGGACCGACCGAGTTGACCGTGCTTCAAACGTCTACCTGAACGACCGTGTCGAATATGGATTCACAGCGATCATTTCAGGTCGGCGTATTTCGTGAGCATCGCACGGTCGGCCCCCTCTCCCTCTGGGAGAGGGCTGGGGTGAGGGCAATCCCTGACACCCCACCAAAATCAGCCCACACCAAATCCCCCAAAAACCCTCAATCAGTCGGCACCAACCGATCCAGCACCCGATTCACCGCCATCTCCGCGACCATCACAATCTGCGCAATGCCCTGCAACGTCTTGCGCTGCGAGCCGTTCACCAGCCCCGCCTGATCGTTGAGCATCACCGTCGCCGACCCCAGGGTTTCGCAGGCATCGGCCAGCAGCGATTCGTTGTCGGCCTCGGGATTGGCCATGTACAGCGTGTTGGATTTGTAGGGCGGGGCCATGAATTCGGCGCTGGATGGGCCGAGGTAATGGTCGAGGGCGCGGTCGGCGGCTTCGTGGAATTTCTTCGAGTCGACGGATTCGTAGGGGGATGCCGGGCCGGTGGTTGGCGGGTTTGGGGTTACTTTGAACATATCCAGATCCTCATTTTGGCTGGCCACCGCTTCCCTACTAAAGGAAGTGGAGGCAGCTGTGCGCAGGTTAGTAGACCGGGGATCTGGGAAACCGGCGCGCCCGAGAGCGCCCTGCGCACAGCCACCATAAAGCTCAGGCGAGACCTGACTGTCTGATGAACGATGCACCCCAAATACTCCGGGCTACTAAACCCGATCACTGATAGGCAGTGACGCAATCACAGTAGCGATGAGGTCTGGGGCGCACAAGCCGGCGGATTCTGGCGCAGGCGTAGGCAGCGGCGCAAGGAATTGTGGGTGGTTTCGCTGAATGTCTGGCGGCTTTAAACAGTTGTGCCAAGACGCGTTTAATCGGTGTGGCAAATGACGCCTTCGCGAGCAGGCTGAACTGGTCAAGTAATATTGGACACCAGTTAGGGTTTTTCAGGCCGCCATTTTCTCCATGGCGACCGGTGACCGGTAGTTGTTGTAGCTATGGAGTCTGGTGTTGTTGTAGCGCATTAGGTAGCGCTGCAAATCAACCCGTGCTTCGTACTCGGAGCGGTACCCCGCTTCAGGTACCCACTCCGATTTCAGACTTCCAAAGAAACGCTCCATCGGTGCGTTGTCCCAACACTCTCCCTTGCGACTCATGCTCTGCCTCAGCCCGTGCGCTAGCAGCTCATTCCTGAATTTATGGCTGGTGTACTGGCAGCCTTGATCGGAGTGAAACAGCACGTCTTTAGGTCTGCCTCGCAACTCAACGGCCATTCGTAAGGCCTCACAGGTCAGTTCCGCATCCGAGATCATTGAAAACGCCCAACCCACCAGTCGGCGGGCGAAGAGATCCAAAACCGCAGCGAAATACATCCACCGGGTGCCGACCTTGATATACGTGACATCGGCGCACCACACCTCATTGATTGATGTGACATCGAACTGGCGCTTGAGCACGTGCGGTGCGACCAAAGCCTCTACGCCTGATGATTTGTATTTATGGCGCCGGCGCTGACGGCTAGTCACTCCGGCTTCACGCATCAAACTACGAGCCATGTACCGCCCGACTCGATGTCCTTTGGCCTGTAGTTCCCGGGAAAGGGTGCGTGCCCCGGCCGATGCTCTCGATTCCTTATGATGCTCAACCAGCATGGCTTTGAGTTTCTCCCGCTCAGGACTCACCTTGCCTTGGCGCTGACGCCAGGCATAAAAGCTGCTGCGGCAAACATCAAACACACGGCAACAGTCGTTAACGCCGTATAGCTCTGCCAGCTCATTGATCAATGAGAATGATCTTTGGCGTCCAATAGCAGCAGAGCACTGGCTTTTTTTAGGATTTCAATATCCCGGTCTTTTTGCCTGAGCAAGGCTTTGAGTTCTTGAATCTCTCGGTGGTCAGCTGTAATCGCTTTGGCCCCCACCGGCGTTGTACCCAGGCGCTCTTTGCGAACCTGGGCGACCCAGCGACGCAACGCGGTAGGGCCGATGTCTAGACTGGCACAGACTTCGGGAACCGATATCCCCTCGTCCAATACCATGCCGACAGCCTTGAGTTTGAATTCAATTGAATAAGAGTTACGCATATCCGAACACCTCAGATTTGGACGCCATCATAGCGCCTGATTGAAGTGTCCAAAATCATTAGGCCAGTTCAGGCTCGCTCCCACAAGGGGGCTGCGGTGAACTCGGAAATGCAGGCAACCGAGAACTACTGTGGGAGCGAGCCTGCTCGCGAAGAGGCCATCAGCATCACCGCCGATTCCGCAGCCGAAACTCCCCCGGCGGCATCCCGCGCCAGCTCTTGAACGTGCGATGAAACGAGCGCGGTTCGGTGAAGCCCAGATACTGCGCAATGTCCTGAATGGGCAACGTGCTGTTGAGCAAATAATGCTCGGCCAGTTCCTGACGCAGCTCATCGAGAATCTGCTGATACGACGTCCCGGCCTGCTGCAATTGCCGCTGCAACGTGCGCACCGAGACGCTGAGCTGCTCCGCCACTTGCTCCTTGCGCGGCAAGCCCTCCTTGAGCAAACCGCGCAGGATGTTTTTCACCTGCTGCGCCAGCGACGCATCTTCCAGCGTCGCCAGCAAACCCATCGCGTGTTCTTCCAGGGTTCGCAGCAATTGCGCATCGGCCTGGCGCAGCGGCAACTGCAAATACGCCAGCGGCACCACCAGCGCCGAATACCCCTGATCGAACCGCACCGGGCAGCCGAAAAACGCCTCGTACTCGGCCTGCGTCACCTCATCCGGCCGCGCATGCTC
Organism: Pseudomonas sp. TE9122; assembly: GCF_056278925.1. Taxonomy (NCBI): domain Bacteria; kingdom Pseudomonadati; phylum Pseudomonadota; class Gammaproteobacteria; order Pseudomonadales; family Pseudomonadaceae; genus Pseudomonas; species Pseudomonas sp. TE9122. The sequence continues at coordinate 322,679 of NZ_JBWBQI010000001.1, forward strand.
CAGCCATACGCAGGCCGGTGACAGCTGCGTGTCGGCGATCCAGCGCGCGTAGTGCAGCCACGAACCGAGCACGTTTTCCACCAGATGCCGACGAATCCGTGGCCGCTGGTAACGGCAGGCCCAGATCAGATGCACGTGCTCGCCCTGCACCTCGGCGCGGCTGACGCCCATGTCGCCGACGAGTTTTTCGAACGGCATGATCCGGCTCATGGCATCGCCCAACGTCGCGCAATTCATGGTGATGTAACCGAGCACGCTCCACGAATTGGGCAGGACGAAATTCGCCGCATGCAGCCCGAACAACCCATCGCCGGAGTGCTCGCAGAAATAATCCAGCAAGCGCTCGTGAACCTCACCCGGCAGGCGCAAGGTGTTGTCGCTCAACTGCTGCGCCTGCAACCCGGCCGCCGCCAATGCAGGCTCGATGGCCATGCCCAACTGTTCGGCATGACGCAGGTATTTGAGCAGCGGCGGAACGGAAGTGAAGCCAAGCGATGGCATGGTCGCGGTCCTTTGATCGACGGCGCGTGAGCGAATGAATGCCGCAAGGTAAGTGGATTGCCCGGCGAAAGTAAATGCCCGGACGTTTGGCGCCATTCGCTACATGATCTGGCCGGATGCGACCGTGACAGATCTCCAGCGCTGACTAGTATGCAAGCTTGATCCAACGGCAGAAAAAGGACACACGCATGCGACGCTGGAACGGCTGGGGAGAGGCAGGCACGGTGGTCGAACTGCCGGCCCAGGGCGCGACATTTCTCCACGAACGCTTGGGCGCTGGCCGGGCATTGCCCGATGCGACCCTGGCAGCGGCGTTGGCGCAAGTGCCGACCTCGCGTCTGGTGCCGCATCGCTTGTACAGCGTCGATACTCACGATCGCCTGCTGCACGCGCGTGGCCAGAGCCTGCCGGACTGGTTGGCATTACGCGAAGGTGCGCTGGGCACGTATCCCGATGCCGTGGCCTTTCCCGAAAGCGCCGAACAGATCCGCCAATTGCTGGCGCTCGCCCATGATCAGGATCTGTGCCTGATTCCCTACGGCGGCGGCACATCGGTGGCCGGGCACATCAATCCGCCGAACTCCACGCGGCCGGTGCTGACGGTGTCGCTGGCGCGGATGAATCGCCTGACCGACCTCGACGAACAGAGCCTGTTGGCGACATTCGGCCCCGGCGCCAGCGGGCCGCAAGTGGAAAGCCAATTGCGCGCGCGCGGCTACACGCTGGGGCATTTTCCGCAGTCGTGGGAGCTGTCGACCCTGGGCGGTTGGGTGGCCAGTCGTTCCAGCGGCCAGCAGTCGTTGCGCTACGGGCGGATCGAGCAATTGTTCGCTGGCGGCACCCTGGAAACGTTCGCCGGGCCTCTGCAGATTCCAACCTTTCCCGCGTCGGCGGCAGGTCCCGATCTGCGTGAAATGGTGCTCGGTTGCGAGGGCCGTTTCGGGATCATTTCCGAGGTCAAAGTGCGGGTCAGCGCGTTGCCGGCGGACGAGCGTTTCTACGGCGTGTTTCTGCCCGATTGGCCGCAGGCGCTGCAAGCAATCCGCCAATTGGCGCAGGCGCGCGTACCGCTGTCGATGCTGCGTCTGTCGAACGCGGTGGAAACCGAAACGCAACTGGCGCTGGCCGGCCATCCGCAGCAGATCGCCTGGCTGGTGAAGTACCTCAAGCTGCGCGGCGCCGGCGACGGCAAATGCCTGCTGACCTTCGGCGTCACCGGCAATCGCCAGCAAAACGCACTGTCACTGAAACACGCGCGCCAACATCTGAAAGCCTTCGGCGGCGTGTTCACCGGCACCCTGCTGGGCAAGAAGTGGGCGCAGAACCGCTTCCGTTTTCCCTACCTGCGCGAGAACCTGTGGAACGCCGGCTACGTGGTCGACACCCTCGAAACGGCCACCGACTGGAGCAACGTCGACCACTTGCTCAGCCTCATCGAAAACAGCCTGCGCGACGCCTTGGCCGCCGAGGGCGAGCGCGTGCATGTGTTCACTCATCTCTCGCACGTCTACGGCGAAGGCTCGAGCATTTACACCACTTACGTGTTTCGCCCGGCCGCCGACTATGCCGCGACGCTGGCGCGCTGGCGGGTGCTCAAACACGCGGCCAGCCAGACTATCGTCGACAACCACGGCACCATCAGCCATCAGCATGGCGTCGGCAAGGATCACGCGCCCTATCTGCTGCGCGAAAAAGGCCCGCTGGCGATGCAGACGTTGCAGGCGCTGAGCGAACACTTCGACCCGGAGGGGCGCCTCAACCCGGGCACGCTGTTGCCAGAGTCGCGGCCATGACGGCGAACTGGAACGCGCAGTGGCGCGAACAGATCCTGCCGACGCTGGCGGATCAAACCTGGGACCTGATCGTCATCGGCGGCGGCATCAGCGGCGCCGGGATCGTCCGTGAAGCCGCGCGCCGGGGCTGGCGTTGTCTGCTGCTGGAGCAGCGCGATTTTGCCTGGGGTACGTCCAGCCGATCATCGAAAATGGTCCACGGCGGTTTGCGTTACATCGCCAAGGGCCAGTGGCGCCTGACCCGCGATTCGGTGCGCGAGCGCCAGCGTTTGCTTGATGAAGCGCCGGGGCTGGTCGAGCCGATGAGTTTCATGATGCCGCACTATCGCGGCGGCTTTCCCGGGCCGCGCGTCATGGGCGGCTTGCTCTCGGTGTACGACGCGCTGGCGGGGCGGCGCAACCATCGTTTTCATGACGCGCAGCAACTGCGTTTTCTCGCCCCCGGGGTGAAGGAAAACGGCCTGCTCGGCGGCAGCTGTTTTGTCGATGCGCTGACTGATGACGCGCGGCTGGTGATGCGCGTACTGCGCGAGGCTCGGGCCGATGGCGCGGTGGTGCTCAATGGTGTGCGGGTCACGCAACTGCTGCGTGAAGGCGGGCGGGTGTGCGGGGTTCAGATCGAAGATTGCGAAAGCGGGGCGACGCTGCAATTGCGCTCCGCTGTGTTGGCCGTGGCCACAGGCGCGTGGGCTGAGCGCTTGCGTCCCGCCGAAGCAGCGAAGCAATTGCGACCGTTGCGCGGCAGTCATCTGTTGCTGCCGGGCTGGCGTCTGCCAGTGGCGCAGGCGTTCACTTTTCTGCATCAGCGCGATCGGCGCCCGGTGTTTGTCTTTCCCTGGGAAGGCGCGACGGTGGTCGGCACCACGGACCTCGATCACCGCGAAGATCTCGACCACAGCGCGCGCATTTCCAGCGACGAACTCGACTATCTGCTCGCCGCGTGCCAGCAGCAATTTCCCGGCGCCGAAGTGGGCGTCGACGACGTGCTTTCAACTTGGTCAGGCGTGCGCCCCGTGGTGGGCAGCGCGGCGGGTGCGCAGCAGGACAAACCGTCCAACGAAACCCGCGAACATGTGCTGTGGCAGGAGCCGGGTTGCGTGACGTTGGCCGGCGGCAAACTGACCACATTTCGCCCGCAAGCGATCGAAGTGCTCAAGGCGTGTGCGGCGATGCTTGGGCGTTCCTTTATCGATGACGGCGCGCCGGTGTTCGCCGCTGTGCCGCCGCTGACGATTGCGGGACTGAGCGGCAATCAATGGCGACGCTTAGCCGGGCGTCACGGTCGAGACCTGCCGAGGCTGGCGCAATTGCTCGGCGAACTCGGTCTGGAAACGGTTGGCACCAGCGACACGTTGTGGGCAGAACTGGCGTTCGCCTGCGAGGCGGAAATGATTCTGCACCTGGATGATTTGCTGCTGCGCCGCACCCGTTTGGGCCTGTTGCTGCCGCGCGGTGGCGAGGATTATTTGCCGGCGATCCGCACGCTGTGCCAGCCACGATTGGCCTGGGATGATGAGCGCTGGCTAGCGGAAATTCAGCGTTATCGATTGTTGTGGCTGCGCGATCACGGGTTGCCGGAGATCACCCCATGAAATACCTATTAGCCATCGACAACGGCACCCAGAGCGTGCGCGCGTTGCTCTTCGATCTGCAGGGCAATCTGCTCGGCAAAGGCAAAGTCGACTTGCAGGCGTACTACTCGACGCAACCCGGTTGGGCCGAGCAGGATCCGGAATATTACTGGGCGAAACTCGGCGAGGCCTGCCAGCAACTCTGGCAGCAGACCGGCATCGACCGTGCGCAGATTGCCGGCGTGTCCCTGACTACCCAGCGCGGCACAGTGATCAACGTGGACGCCAAGGGCAAACCGCTGCGCCCGGCAATTGTCTGGCTCGATCAACGTCAGGCTGAGGTCGAGGGCAGCATCAAAGGGCCGTGGGGCTGGCTGTTCAAACTGGTCGGCGCCCAAGCGACGGTGGATTATTTTCGCGCCCAGGCCGAGGCCAACTGGATCGCCCGGCATCAACCCGAGGTGTGGGCGGCGACCGACAAGTATTTACTGCTTTCAGGCTTCCTCACCCATCGCTTGTGCGGGCGCTTCGTCGATTCGGTCGGCTGCTGCGTCGGCTATCTGCCCTTCGACTTCAAACGGCTGAAATGGGCGGCGCCGCGCGACTGGAAATGGCAGGCACTGGCGGTGCGCCCGGAGCAGTTGCCGACCCTGCACAAACCCGGCGAAACCCTCGGCTACATCACAGCCGAAGCCGCCCGCCACACGGGCATTCCCGAAGGGCTACCGCTGATCGCGGCGGGCGCGGACAAGGCCTGCGAAGTGATCGGCTCTGGCGTGGTCGATGCGCGCACTGTGTGCCTGTCCTACGGCACCACCGCGACCATCACCAGCACCCGCTCACGCTACCTGGAAATCGTCCCGCTGATCCCGCCGTACCCCTCGGCCGTGCCCGATCAGTACAACTGCGAAGTGATGATCTATCGCGGCTACTGGATGGTCAGCTGGTTCAAGAATCAGTTCGGCCTGCGCGAGATGCAACAGGCGAAAGCGCAGGGCATCGAACCGGAGCAACTGTTCGACGCACTGGTCGACGAAGTGCCGCCGGGCTCGATGGGCCTGATGCTGCAACCCTACTGGTCACCGGGCATCCGCGAACCGGGCGTTGAGGCCAAAGGCGCGATGATCGGCTTCGGCGACGTACACACCCGCGCGCACATCTACCGGGCCATTCTCGAAGGCCTGGCCTACGCGCTGCGCCAGGGCATGGAGAACATCGAGCGACGCTCAAAAGTCTCGATCAAACGGCTGCGCGTCGCCGGCGGCGGCTCACAAAGCGACGCCGCCATGCAACTGACCGCCAACATCTTCGGCCTGCCGGCAGAACGCCCGCATGTGTATGAAGCGTCCGGGTTGGGGGCGGCGATATGCTGCGCGGTGGGGTTGGGATTGCACAAGGATTTCCCATCGGCCATTGCGGCGATGACTCGGGTTGGAGCGGTCTTTAACCCACAACCCGAGGCGCAGGAGATTTACCAGCAACTGTACACAGACGTTTACCTGCGCATGTACCGGCAGCTCAAACCGCTGTATCAAAGCATCCGCAAAATCACCGGGTATCCCGAATAGTCCCGACACCATACACCCCAGTGGGAGCGAGCCTGCTCGCGAAGGCGGAGTGTCAGTCAATGATGATCTGAATAATCCACCGCCTTCGCGAGCAGGCTCACTCCTACAGGGGTATTGCGGTGTGCCAGTGCCGACGATGCCGCTCGGCGGGCCTGACTCCAATCGAACCTGAATATGCTAGCCTGCAATCGATGATTTCATTGATTGCAGGAGGGCGACGTGGCCAGCATCACCATTCGAAACCTTGACGAGAAGCTCAAGGAGCAGTTGCGCATTACCGCTGCACACAACGGACATTCCATGGAAGAAGAGGCTCGGCTGATTCTGGGCCGAGCGCTCACCACGGTTGATCGTGCCGGAGGGCTGGGCAGTCGGATCCACCAGCGTTTCAGCGCCGAGGACGGAGCCGAGCTCGATCTGCCTGCGCGTGCAGAAAAACCGCTCGGGGTGGATTTTTCTGAATGATAGTGCTCGATACCAACGTTCTATCCGAATTCATGCGTATCGAACCCGAGGCTCAAGTGTTGGCTTGGGTGGATGCGCAACCGGCCATGGACCTGGTCATCAGCGCAATCACCGTGGCGGAGATACTGCACGGCATCGCTCGATTACCTTCCGGCAAGCGCAAACAAAAACTCCAGGCCCACGCTTTGGCAATGTTTGAAGAGGATTTTGCCGGGCGGATTTTGCCATTCGATGCCCACGCAGCCGTCGAGTACGCGACGCTGGTAGCCGATGCAGAGGCGAAAGGGCGGGGGATTGCAATGGCCGATGCGCAAATCGCAGCGATCTGCCGAAATCGTGGAGCCGCGATTGCTACACGTAACGTCCGGTACTTCGAGTTTTCCGGGGTTAAAGTGATCAATCCGTGGCAGGTCTGAAAATCTGCTCTGTCATTTAAACCGCTTTCGCGAGCAGGCTCGCTCCCACAAGGTTTTGCGGTGTGATCAAAATCCAGCGAGCCCCACAAATCCAATGTGGGAGCGAGCCTGCTCGCGAAGGCGCAGTGTCAGGCAACTTTGATTTGATTGACCCACCGCCTTCGCGGGCAAGCCCGCTCCCACAGGGGTATTGCGGTGTGCTCAAAATCCAGCGACCCACAGAAATCCAATGTGGGAGCGAGCCTGCTCGCGAAGGCGCAGTGTCAGTCGACGTTGGTTTGACTGACCCACCGCCATCGCGGGCAAGCCCGCTCCCACAGGGGTATTGCGGTGTGCTCAAAATCCTGCGAGCCACACAAATCCAATGTGGGAGCGGGCTTGCCCGCGATTCGGTTTCAGCTACAGCGCAAAACCAACGTCATACGCGGAAGTGGCTGACCATCTGCTGCAACTGACCACCCAACCGCGCCAGTTCAACACTCGACGCTGCCGTCTCATCACTCGCCGCTGCGGTCTGCTCGGACACGTCGCGCACGTTGATGATGCTGCGGCTGATCTCTTCGGCCACGGCGCTTTGCTGTTCGGCAGCGGCGGCGATCTGCTGGTTCATCGACTGGATGTTCGACACTGTACGGGTGATGTTTTCCAGCGAGGCGCCGGCCTTGCGCGTCAGGGCGACGCTGCTGTCGGTCAGCGCGCGGCTGTTGTTCATCACTGCCGAAACCTGCTGGGTGCCGTTCTGCAGACCGGCGACCAGACCTTCGATTTCCTCAGTCGACTTCTGCGTACGCTGAGCCAGACCGCGCACCTCATCGGCCACCACGGCAAACCCACGCCCGGCTTCACCGGCACGTGCCGCTTCAATCGCGGCGTTGAGCGCGAGCAGGTTGGTCTGTTCGGCAACAGCCTTGATCACGTCCATGACGCTGCCGATCTTGTCGCTTTCCTGTTGCAGCACGCTCATCGCTTCGGTCGAACGCACCACTTCGCTGGCCAGACGCTCGATCTGCGCGATGGCCTCATTCACAACCTTGTCGCCTTCACGGGCCTCGCCGTCCGCAGCAGCGGCAGCTTGCGACGCTTCCTCAGCATTACGCGCAACTTCCTGCACAGTGGCAGTCATTTCGTGCATGGCAGTGGCGACCTGATCGGTCTCGACTTTTTGGCTGTTCACACCGGCGCTGGTCTGCTCGGTTACAGCCGACAACTCTTCAGCGGCGCTGGCAATCTGGGTAACGCCGTCGCGGATGCCGCTGATCAAGTCACGCAGGGTCACGCCCATGCGCGCGATGCCTTGCTGCAACACGCCGAGTTCGTCGCGGCGGGTAACGGTGACATTCTGGGTCAGGTCGCCGCTGGCGATGCGCTCGACCACGGCGAGGGTTTCCTGCAGCGGACGGGTGATCTGACGGGTGATGATTACCGCAGCAATCACGCCAACCAGCAGCGCCAGCAACGTACTGATCAACTGGAAGGTGCGCGCCTGGGCACTTTCGGCGTCACGGCGATCAAGCTGGATCTGGTACAGCTGTTCGCTCAGGGCGACGATGGTGGTGCCCTGATCGGTCATTTCCTTACGCGCCTGCACCGCCTCGGTGTTGGCGTTCTTGTACGCCATCAACGCACTGCGATAGCTGGTCAGCGCGGTTTCCAATTGGCGCAGGGCATCCTGCTGAGTCGCGGCAAATTGCGCATTCAGTGGCTTGAGACTGGCGATGGCCGCGTCGATCTGGCCGACGGCTTTCTGCTCGGTTTCGGCATTGCTGGTCGCGGTGTAACCACGCACTTCATAGCGCGCGAGGATGAAGGCTTCCTTCGCGGCAGTAACCGCCTGGAACTGCTCGAAACGCTGATCGCTCAACTCCATCTGCTGCACGCGCTGGCTGATCGATTCGATCAGGTTGTAGGCGTTCTGGGCATTGACGCTCATGGTGTCGCGGGCGCTGTTGCCGGTGCGATAGGCGTTGCGCATTTTGTTCAGCGAGGTCTGGTATTCAGCGATGGTCGCCGCCTGCTGCTTGAGCAGTTTGACGTTCTCCGGACTCTTGAATTTGCTGATCAACGCCTGCTGCTGAGCAGCGAAGCTTTCCAGGGTGGTCTGCACATTCTGCGCGGCGGTTTCGTCGCCATTGGTCAGCATGTATTGCAGGCGCACCACGCGCAGTTTGGTCAGGCCAGCGTTGAGCTGGGTGATGTCGCTCATCCAGTTGCTGCGGTCGATCAGGCCGCCGAGGCTGGTCCAGCCGGTCAGCGCCAGAACGCAGGTCAGGGCCAGCACGAGGCCGAAGCCCAGGCCGAGTTTCATGTTCACGCTGATGTTACCGAACCAGCTATTCATGCAAATCCTCCAGAAACGTTGGGTTTCTTGGTCGTCAGTTAAGCTGGAAGATTGTTGTTCTTTTGAGCCAGCAGGGGTGTTAGCAGGTCTGTATCGGCCGCAAACCCGAGAGCTGAAAGGATTTTTGTCTGACAGGTTTCGCGCAACTCAACCCAGGCGCCGCGACCAACGCTGATCCGGCGCCTCGAACCCCGGATTGACCAGCGCCGTCAGCACATGATCCTGCCAACGCCCGGCAATGTTCAGATACGCCTTCGCATAGCCCTCACGCTCGAAACCCAAACGCTCAAGCAACCGCGCACTGCGCTCATTGCCCGGAATGTAATTGGCCATGATCCGATGCAGATTCTGCACATCGAACATATAACCAATCCCCGCCTCCAGCCCCTCCTGCATCAAACCCAGCCCCTGATGCGCCTCATCGATGTGATAACCCAAATAACACGCCTGAAACGCCCCACGAATAACCCCGCTGAAATTGCACGCACCGATCATCTGCTGACCGTCCGACGACAGCAGCGCGAAATGCATGGCTAACCCGGCTTCGAAAGCACTGGCCTGGATCTCCAAGCGACGACGGATGTTGGCGGTGGAGAAGTAGTCGGTGGTGCGGATGGGCGACCACGGCGCCAGGTGGCGGAGGTTGCGCTGGTAGAACGCGCTTTCGAGCTCGGCTTGATCGGGGGAGAGGATGGCAAGGGTCAGGCGCGGGCAGGGCAGGGATAACAGCGGCATCGAGCGCTCCTTGGCGAGGGATCTGCAGGCAGAGTCGCGCATATGGTGGGGAGCGGCAAGATATGGAGAAGCCGAGGCGAAAAAAAGCCCGCTAGGAGCGCGGGCGAACCGTAGTTTCTTGAATGAGCGGGATGGACTTTACAGGGGGAGCGGATTAGGCGTAGTGAAGAAAAATTCATTGTTTACGGGCGATATGCCGGAGTGGCCGCTGTGGCAGGCACCGATTTTTACTTATCCGAGCGATTCGTCGAAGTAATCGCTGTCGAGTCTGGGAACCTTGTAAAGCTGCGAGCTGATGCCCACGTCGTGGTCAAGCATCAGGTTGACCAGACGTTCGCCATCGACCAGCACCAGCCCCTCGACCGAGCGCGCGAAGTCAATGGCCTGAGCGGTGAAGCCGGAAGTGGTGATGAATACACCGCGTTTGGCTTTCTGTCCGGCCAGGGCGCCATAAAACGCCTGCAGGTCGGGACGGCCGACGGTGTTCTGCCAGCGCTTGGCCTGCACGTAAACCTTCTCCAGCCCGAGTGCGTCCAGCGAAATCACGCCGTCGATACCTCCGTCGCCACTACCACCGACTTGCTGCAGCGCCTGACGGTTCGAGCCGTAGCCCAGGCTGTGCAGCACGTCGAGCACAATATGTTCGAAGCGGGTCGGGCTTGCTTGCAGCAGGCTGTCCAGCAAGTCGCCCGCTACGCTCGTGCGCAGCTCGAGGATGGCTTGGTTGAGACGCTCCTGTGGGCTGCTCGTAGCAAGCTCGGTCGTGGCAATCGACATGGACGCATCGGTGCTCTCATCCAGTGAGGCCGCATCCGGTGCTGCCTTCAGCTTCACGCTCATGAAATTCACGGCTAGATGCTCGACCAGTTCTGCGCTCAAAGGGGCAGGGTTGGCCTGAGCAAATGCGCGGCCGATGTCGGTCAACTGCCAATAGCCACGCTTTGCGCTGCTGGAATAGCCAGCGCGCTTCAGCCGATCATGCGCCCAGCCTGAACGGTTCTTGTAGGTAGCCTGACCACTGGCGATGGTCTCTTGCCGCTGTGTTTCGCTAAGGCCCAATGCCTGTGCGGCCGCTTCGTGGGCCTCGGATGCGGTGGCACCTTCCGGATGAGCCGAGAGAAAACGCAGGATGGGCTCAATGAACTGGTCGTAGGTCGGGACGGACATGGTTCTTTCTAATCCTGATAAGACTTAGCCCACTATAGCCGCTCGACGGCCGCGCTTACCTGTAGCGGAGTGTACAAAACGCCAGATTGCGTTGGCGCAAAATGTGTTTGGCCCGGGGTCAGTCGTTCGAGGGGGGGTGTTCAGCCTTCAGCGCTCGGCCAACCGCTGTCAGGCGATAGCGTTGTTTGCTGCTGTTGGGCTTGTCTGGAACGGTCATCTCGACCACGCCACTCGCCAGTAGTGGGGCCAAGACCTGCTCGCGAAACTTGCTGCGGTTGCTGCGCCCAACGAAGGTCATCAGCTCGAGCACAGTGTGCTCACCTGTAATCCTGCTTAGCAGAGTTACCTGCTCTGGCTTCAAAGACGGGCGAGTTTCGCTTGTTCTCCGTCGACAGCGGACTCAGTCCCTACTTGGTCTCGACTTAGTCCCTACTTGGTCCCGACTTAGTCCCTTTCTCAACGGTCCTCTGAATCACCACCCTGAATTGGTTACTCTGCCGGTCGTCGTCAAGAGTGATCATTGGCCAAGCGTCGATTGCGCGCGGGATGCCTGTGCCCAAACCGCGATAGGGCAGGATGTGCACAGCATGGGAGGTGAGCGTTGGGTTACGACGATTGGACAGGCCGAATCGAATTTTTTCGGTGTCGAGTACGTCAGGCAGGTACCCGGGGCTGACCAATTCGGGGTGCAGGCAAGTTCATCCCGAGCTTGGCGAATGATCAAAAAAGCAGCGAAGTAGCTCGTGTCTAGCGGCATAGCATCGGTATGTGAGGGGATTACTTTCCTGTGCCCTTGTTTAGTGTTGGCGCCGAAAGTAGAGCGACCGACCGTGCACGGCATCCAAATCTGCCGCCCACTTTCTACGACTTCTCGGCTGCTTGACTTGTGGTAGTGGAAGAAGGCTAGGAAATAAGGTCGAAATGCTGGCCCGACGAAACCGAAATAGATAAGGTTCACCCATCAACCGCAGGTAAAGCTCCGCTTCGATACAAATATCTGTCGACCCCCGCCTAACGCCGGCGCCATGGGCATTATCCCAAGCGCATAACAGCGGGCGCCTGCGCACTTATTTTTTACCCAGTCAGGATTGCCAATGGCTATCAAGAAATCCGATCTTTACTCCTCCCTCTGGGCCTCGTGTGACGAGCTGCGCGGTGGGATGGATGCCAGCCAGTACAAGGACTACGTCCTGTTCATGCTGTTCATCAAGTACATCTCCGACAAATACGGCAATTCCGATGACTTCGCATCACCGGTGACCATCCCGGCTGGTGCCAGTTTCAAGGACATGGTTGCTCTCAAGGGCAACGCCGATATCGGCAACAAGATCAACACACAGATCATTCAACCGCTGATTGACGCCAACGCCCGGCTTGCCCGCAGTGACTTTCCCGACTTCAACGACCCGAATAAGCTCGGCGAGGGGAAGGACATGGTGGAAAAACTCACTAATCTAGTGTCCATTTTCCAGAAGCCCGAGCTGGACTTTTCGCAGAATCGTGCCGACAACGACGACATTCTCGGCGATGCCTACGAATACCTGATGCGTCACTTCGCCACCGAAAGCGGCAAGAGTAAGGGACAGTTTTATACGCCGTCTGAGGTCAGCCGCATCATCGCGAAGGTCATCGGGATAAGCCCGACCAATGCCGTAGCCAAGACTACTGTATATGACCCTACCTGCGGTTCAGGCTCGTTATTGCTGAAAGTGGCCGACCAAGCGGGTACGCACATCACCCTGGAAGGGCAGGAGATGGACGTGACCACCGCCGGTCTCGCCCGTATGAACATGATTCTGCATGACTTCCCGACCGCCAACATTCTGCAGGGCAACACGCTGTCCACGCCGAAGTTCAAGGATGGTGAGCAGCTGCGTACCTATGACTATGTAGTGGCCAATCCGCCGTTCTCGGTCAAGTCCTGGAGCGTCGGCCTGACACCCGCTAAAGATCCGTACCAGCGTTTTGCCTGGGGCGAGCCGCCGGCCAAACAGGGCGACTATGCCTTCTTGCTGCACATCATCCGTTCGATGAAACGTACCGGTAAAGGCGCCTGCATTCTGCCCCACGGCGTACTGTTTCGCGGTAATGCCGAGGCGGTGATCCGTGAGCAACTGGTGCGATCCGGCTACCTCAAAGCTATTATCGGCCTGCCGGCCAACCTGTTTTTCGGCACAGGCATCCCCGCTTGCATCTTGGTGCTGGACAAAGAAAACGCTAGTGCGCGCACAGGCATTTTTATGATCGATGCCGCCAAGGGCTTTATCAAGGACGGCCCGAAGAACCGCCTGCGCGATCAGGATGTGCATAAGATCGTCGATACCTTCATTCGGCTGGATGAGAGCGACCCACGCTACGCACGCATGGTGAGCTTTGATGAAATCAGCGACCCGAAGAACGACTTTAACCTCAACCTGCCGCGCTATATCGACAGTACCGAGCCTGAGGATATTCAGGATATCGACGGCCATTTACGCGGTGGCATTCCCGAGCGTGATATCGACGCCTTTGACAGCTACTGGCAGGTGATGCCAGCCCTGCGCACGGCGTTGTTCAAGCCGGCCAGCCATTCCGGTTACTTTGAGCTGGTCAGCCCTGAGGTGAAATCGGTCATTTTCGGCCATCCGCAGTTCAATGCCTTTAAAGCGGGCATCGATAAGCTGTTCAACCAATGGCTGGTGGACAGCACCCCTCAGTTGAAAAGCTTTGCAGTCAACAGCCACCCTAAAGATCTGATTGCCACACTGTCCGAAGACCTGCTCATTGCCTTCTCCGAAGCGCCCTTGCTCGACCATTACGACATCTATCAGCACCTGATGGACTACTGGGCTGAGACCATGCAGGACGACTGCTACCTGATCAGTGCCGACGGCTGGAAGGCCGCCGCTAAAGCGCGTGAAATCCTCAAGGTAAAGGATAAGAACAACAAGCTGGGTTGGGCTGAGAAGCATGACTACTGCCAAGGCAAGCGCCGCTTCAAGTCGGACCTGATTCCGGTCGAGATTCTGATTGCCCGCTATTTCATGGTCGAGCGCAACGCTATTGAAGACCTTGAAGCCCAGTTGGCCAGCGTTGAGCAGAGCATGAGTGAAATGCTCGAAGAACACAGCGGTGAGGATGGCTCGCTTAGCGAAGTGATCGAAGGCGAGGGTGACAAGCAGAAGGTCACCGCCAAAGCGATCAGAGCACGTCAACGCGAGATTGGCATGGATCCGGATTATGAGGATGAGTTCAAGGTATTGGCCGAATACGACGCTTTGATTGATCAGCAAAACAGCCTTAAGGCCAAGCTTAAAAAAACTGAGGAAGACCTCGAGAACAAGATCCACGCGAAATACCCGCTGCTTGGCGAGGACGATATTAAAAGCCTGGTGGTGGATGATAAATGGTTGGCTACCTTGGCCGCTGCTGTGCAGGGCGAACTCGACCGAGTCTCACAGACTCTGACCGGACGCATCCGCGAGCTGAGTGAGCGCTACGCCACCCCGTTGCCACAGCTCACCGATGAAGTGGCAGCCCTTGCCAGTCGTGTGGCAGAGCATTTGAAAAAAATGGGGGCGGTATGGCAGTGAAGCCTGGTTATAAACAAACTGAGGTTGCCGTAATTCCGACAGAGTGGGAGGTTAAGCCTCTAGCGGAGATAAGCGAGAGAATTATGGTCGGTATTGCCAGTGCTGCGACCCACGCCTACAGGGTCAAAGGTGTACCGATGTTCAGGAATCAGAACGTCAAAGCAGGGAAGCTAGACGACAGCGATCTGCTCTTCATCGCTCCTGAATACGAAGTGACTTTTAAGAATAAAAGGCTTCGTGGCGGGGATCTGCTCACAATGAGAACGGGCTATCCGGGCGTTACGGCAATCGTTCCTCCCCAGTACGATTCCGCTCAGAGCTTTACCACGCTGATCACTCGGCCAAACCAACTTGAGGCCGAGAGTGATTTTTTATGCCATTACATTAACTCGGAGATTGGTCAGCGTTTCTTCACTCAAAGTCAGATTGGGGGAGCACAAAAGAATGTGAATGCCGGCACTCTTCGAATGATGCCCATTCCGTTGCCTTCTTTGTTCGAACAACGCGCCGTAGCGACCGCGTTGAACGATGTGGATGCGCTGCTGGGTGCATTGGAGCGGCTTATCGCCAAGAAGCGCGACCTCAAACAGGCCACCATGCAACAACTCCTCACCGGCCAAACCCGCCTCCCTGGATTCGATGGAGAGTGGGGGGTGAGGCTGCTGGGGGATATTGCTCGCATTCAGCGTGGAGCATCACCACGCCCAATCGATAGTCCAGCCTGGTTTGATCAGAACTCCTCTATCGGATGGGTGCGTATCTCAGATGTAACGAAGTCGGGGATTTACCTTCGAGAAACCACACAAAGGCTCTCACCGCTTGGCGTTCAACACAGTCGCCCAGTCGCTAGGGGGCGTCTTATTATGAGCATCTGCGCTACAGTTGGTAGGCCTGTCATCACCGAGATTGACGTGTGTATTCACGACGGATTCGTCGTATTCGACGATCTTAACGCAGACAAGATGTTTATTTACTACACGCTGAAGTGGATCGAGCCGGATTGGTCTAAGCATGGTCAAACCGGTTCGCAGATGAACCTCAATACAGGCCTGATTACCGGCACAGAGGTCCTGCTTCCACCCCAGCCCGAACAAGTTGCCATAGGCGCCGTGCTGTCCGATATGGACGCCGAGCTTGCTGCTCTTGAGCAACGCCTAGGGAAAACCCGCACCCTCAAGCAAGGCATGATGCAAGAACTGCTAACCGGAAGAACTCGACTGCTATGACCAACCTGAGCATGGATGCGCCTCAACTGCTGCAGGCTACTGAGCTTTCCTGCAAGATCATCAGCGTTTACGAACTGCTTATGGACTCTGCGCTGGATATTCCCCAGTACCAGCGCCCCTACAAGTGGACCGGCAAGAACATCAATCAACTGTTCTCCGATATCGCCATCCATAAGGACAAGTCGGCTTACCGCCTGGGCACTATAGTGTTTCACCAGGAGGGTGGGACCAGGAACATCGTCGATGGCCAGCAGCGCACTATCAGCCTGCTGCTGGCGGCCCGTGCGCTGATCCAGCGGAACATGGAAGAAAAACTCGAACGCAAAGACTTGCGCGAACGCTTGGTCACGCTTGAGAAAGCGATGGTGAACCCCAGCTTTACCAGTGAGATCTCGCAGAAGAATATCCACAGCAATTACCTTGAGGTGGCCCGCATCGTTTCCCGTGCGGACTTCACCGAGGCGCATATCGACTTCTTCCTGAACAAGTGTCAGGTCGTGGCGGTGGCCTTGAATGATGTGTCGGAAGCTTTTCAGTTCTTCGATTCGCAGAATGCGCGTGGCCGGGATCTGGAGCCTCATGATTTGCTCAAGGCGTACCATCTGCGTGAGTTTTGCCCGCGTGACGAGCCATTGAAGGCGGCCGCAGTGGCGCATTGGGAAAACAGTGACACTGAGGCGTTGGCCACACTGTTTTCGCAGTACCTGTACCGCATCCGCAACTGGTCGAAAGGGGTTTCGGCGCGTTACTTCAGCAAAGATGACAGTGACTTATTCAAGGGCGTAAACATCGACACGGTGGACAGCTACCCCTATGTGGAGCAGCTGCGCATCGCTCACCATTTTGTCGACAATTACAACGGGCAATACGAGCGCAAGATCGACTCGCGCGAGCTTGGGTTTCCCTTCCACCTGGATCAGATCATCATCAATGGCCGGCGCTTCTTTGAGCTGATCAGCCACTATCAGGGCAAAGTGGCGCGGATCAGCGCCGAGTCCTGGAACGGACATGAACTGGTGGGCACTGAAGGGCTCGATGGATATGCGAAAACCATCATGGATACTCTAAATAGCTACCCGGCAAGAACCCGCACCGGCGATTGCTACGTACGGGCGATGTTCGATTGCCTTTTGATTTACTACATCGACAAGTTCGGTCACTCGGATATCTCCCGCGCCATCGAGAAGATTTTCATCTGGGCGTATAGCCTGCGCCTGAAGATGCAGGTGGTGCAGCTGGCCAGCATGGATAACCACGTGTTGGAGAACAATCTTTTCAGGTTGATCAAGGACGCCACGCGTCCTGCTGACTTTATTAATTGCAGCCTGCCGGTATTGAGCGGCCAGAAGTCAACCAGAACCGATGAGATCGAAGCTCTGTTCAAGGCGATGAAATATTATGAGTAGCGAAATCAGTCAGCTTTCCATCAAGGCGCTGCTCAGCGGTCGGGACAAGTACGTCATCCCAATGTATCAGCGCAACTACGCCTGGGAGGAGGGTGAAATCACGCAGCTGATTCAGGACGTGATCGATTACCTGCCGAAGAAGGATGATAAAGCGCGCAATTACTACATTGGCACCTTGGTGGTGTACGAGCGCCCGGATAGCAAAACACCAGTATTTGAAACCATTGACGGCCAACAGCGGCTGACGACCCTGTCGTTGCTGACGTCGTATCTGAAAAACACCAAGGCTGTCGAGCTTGCCTGGTATTCAAACCTGAGTATCCACTTCGATAGCCGCGAGCATTCGCGGGCAACCTTTGCCGCTATCTTCGAGAAGAAGTTCAACGACGACCCTGCAGAGGTTTTGACCAAGAAGCAGATCAATACCGGCATCCTCAATGGCTACCGCCTTATCCAGAAAGTCTTGCCGCAGAAACTGAATGAGAACGACGTTACGCCTCAGCAGTTTGCCGACTACCTGTTCCGCTATGTGCAAATCATGCGGGTGAAGGTACCAACGGATACGGACCTGAACCATTACTTCGAGATCATGAATAACCGCGGTGAGCAGCTGGAAAAACACGAGGTGCTCAAGGCGCGGATGATGGAGCATTTGCAAGGCTGCGAGCAGAGCCAAAACTGCCTGCATGCCGTTTGGGAAGCCTGCGCGAACATGGAGCGCTATGTGCAAATGGGCTTCACGCCTGGCCAACGCAGCAGCATTTTTGGCGACAAGGACTGGGGACAGTTTGGGCTTGCTGACTTTGATGCGCTGCGGGCTGCGCTGCACAGTTCGCAAGAGGTAGCCGCCAAGCAGGAAACACGCTTAACCCTTGATCAGATCATTGCTAAGGCACCGGTTGCTGCGAAGCAGGATGAGTCAAGTGAGGACGCGCCAGAGCGTTTCAACACGGTTATCAACTTCCCGAACTTCCTGTTGCATGTACTGCGTGTCGATACGCAAGCAGACAGCGTCCCTCTAGATGACAAACGCCTGCTCGATACCTTTGAAGCTCATGTGCTCAAGCAGCCAGATCCAGTAGCCGCGGTGAAGCGTTTTACCTTTAGCCTACTGCGCTGCAAATATCTGTTTGACCAATATGTAATCAAGCGTGAATTCATCAAGGGCGCAGATGGCTGGAGCCTCAAGCGCTTCAAATGGAATGACGGCGGAGAACGTAGCCGGGGGGGGCGCGGAAGTTATGTGAATACCTTCGGCGAAGAGGACGGCAATGAAGGCATCAACCGCCGCATCCTGATGTTGCTGTCGGCATTTCATGTTTCTACGCCAACGCTGGTTTACAAGCACTGGCTGAATGCGGCGCTGTTTCACCTGTTTTACGCTGAGCAGATTGAGGCTCAGGTTTATCTGCGGCACATGGAGTCGGTAGCGAAGGCGTTTGTCTTTGATCGCTTTCTGGCCCCAGACGTAGGCCTGGATTACTTTGCGATGATCTATACCAACGGGGGTATTTGTCAGGCACGCCTCGACAGCATTGCGGCGGACACATTTGAGTCCAGATTGACGTTTGGCAACATTGAAAACAATTTAGTGTTCAACTTTCTGGACTACCTGCTTTGGCTTGAACACAGGGCAGAGGACTCGGTTAGATCCTACGAATTCACCTTCCGTAGTTCGGTTGAGCATTATTACCCGCAGAATCCATTGGACGGACAGGCTCGGCTCGACGCAGACATGCTCAATTCATTCGGAAATCTATGCCTGATCAGTCACAGCAAGAACTCTCGCTTGAGCAATTTCATGCCTTCAGCGAAAAAAGAATTTTATAAGAACAACACCATCGATAGTGTTAAGCAGCACTTGATGATGAAGACCGAGCCTTGGGATGCCGACGCCATACGCGTACATTCCGGACTAATGAGTAACGTGTTGCTCAACAGTCTCGCCAGCAAACACGAAACCGAATAAAGCCTGCAGGATGCACCTAATGATTCAACAACCTCGCTCCGAACGTCGCACCCAGAATCGTATTGTGGCCTTGTTTACGGACATGTCGCAGCCTGATTGTCTTGGCTACAACTACCTGGGTGAGTGGAGCAAGCGTGGGCAAAACCGCAACATTGAAGTCGAGCTGCTGCAGGCAAACCTGAAGCAGCGGGGCTACTCCGCTGCGCAAATATCAGCAGCGTTGCAAAAGCTGATAACTGCGGCTGATTCCACGGGCATCACCCTGTATCAGGCTAATTTGCGTACCTATCAACTGCTGCGTTACGGCGTGCCGGTGCAGGTAGCCGTTGGGCAGGCCCACGAAACGGTGCATCTGGTTGATTGGGAGCACCCTGAACGCAATGACTTCTCCATTGCCGAGGAAGTGACCTTGCGCGGTGGTTATGAGCGCCGTCCAGATTTGGTGATTTATCTGAACGGTATCGCCATCGGCGTGATTGAGCTCAAGCGCAGTTCGGTTGAGGTGGGCGACGGTATTAACCAACTGATCACCAACCAGGAAGAAATCTTCAACAAGGGATTCTTCAGTACAGTGCAGTTGGTCTTCGCTGGCAGTGACTCTCAGGGTCTGCGCTACGGCACCACGACTACCCGCGCCGAGTTTTTTGTCGAGTGGAAGGCATCTTCCCTGAGCGCTGGGTCTGAAGAGTCGAATACTCTGCGCGAGATGCCTGCTCGCTACCAAGTGCAGTTGGGCGAAGAAGTGCCAATGTCTGGTTACTTGCTGGACGACCCGCTGGCGCGGATGTGCGAGAAGTCTCGTTTACTCGATTTGATTCGCAACTTCATTATCTTCGATGCGGGTATCAAGAAAGTGCCGCGCCCTCATCAATACGCCGCAGTGAAGGCCGCGCAAGAGCGGGTTCGGCGTAAAGAGGGTGGGGTTATCTGGCATACCCAGGGCAGTGGCAAGAGCATTCTGATGGTGCTGATCGCCAAGTGGTTGCTGGAGCATGATGCTGAGGCGCGCATTCTGGTCATCACCGATCGCGATGAGTTGGACAAGCAAATATCCGGGGTGATGCGTAATGCCGGGGTAATCGGTAGCGACTCGCCCTCGCCACGTATTACCTCCCGTGCCGATCTTGTACAGAAGCTCTCAGCTGCCGCACCGCGCCTGCTTTGCGCACTGCTGCACAAGTTTGAGCCAGATCTGAGCGTACCGCCGCCGCCCATGCATGGGCACTTCTATGTGTTCGTGGATGAATGCCACCGCACCCAGGGCGGGGATATGAACAAGCAAATGAAGCAGTGGCTGGCCAATGCCCTGTTTATTGGCTTTACCGGTACACCGCTGCTGCGTAGAGACAAGCAGACTACGCGCGATGTGTTCGGCACTTACATCCATACCTACAAATTCCATGAAGCCGTGGCGGATAAGGTTGTGTTGGACCTTAAGTATGAAGCGCGCGATGTACCGCAGCGCTTGACTTCGCGGTACGGAATCGATGCATGGTTTGAACGAGCAACCAAAGCTCTGAACAATTACCAGAAATCGATCCTGCGCAAACGATGGGCCACCATGGAGTCGCTCATGAGTGCTGGTGAGCGTAAGCAGCGCATCGTCGCTAGTATCATTGAGGATTTTGGCTTAAAGCCACGACTGAACAATGACCGAGGGACGGCCATTCTGGTGGCCGCCAGCATCTATGATGCCTGTCATTACTTTCGGTTGTTTAAGAACACCTATTTCGGCACGTATTGCGGCATCGTCACGTCCTATGAGCCGAACCACAACGCAATTTCCCGCGAGCCGAAGCAAAGCGATGAACGTTACAAGTTCGATACCTACACGCAGTACGTGCTGAAGCCGGGCCAGACCACCACCGCTTATGAAGAAGAGACCAAGCGGCGCTTTATTGAGGAACCGGCCAACCTGAAGCTACTCATCGTGGTCAGCAAGCTGCTGACTGGCTTCGATGCACCCAGTTGCTCCTACATCTATCTGGATAACGAGTTGCGGGACCATAACCTGTTCCAGGCAATTTGCCGCACCAATCGGCTAGACGGTGATGACAAAGATTTTGGCTATATCGTTGACTTCAAAGAGCTGTTCGGCGACGTACAAGATGCTATTTCGGTGTACACCTCTGACGAACTGGATGTCGACGCAGGCAGCGGAGGCAATAACAACGTTGAGTTGAAGAACTGGCTGGTCGAAGGGAAGAAGCAATTGGACGCTGCCCGCGAGGCATTGAGTTACTTGTGCGATCCCGTGGCCCCTCCGCGCGAGATTGAGCAGTTTATCCATTACTTCTGTGGTGCTGCCGCAAACGCCAATGGGCTGGATGAGACCGAAGCATTGCGGGTTTCCTTCTACAAGGCGGTTGCTTCATTTGTGCGAGCGTTTGCCGACTTGGCGCAGAACCTCACCGAAGCCGGTTACTCGGCTGCTGAAGCCGGCAGGCTTCAGACAGAAGTGCAGTTCTACACTGACGTTCGTGAGGCGATAAAGAGACATTCCGGCGAAGAGCTGGATATCAAGCCTTTCGAAGCTGACATGCGGCATCTACTCAATACCTATATTCACGCAGACCCTGCCGACCCGATGAGCACGGTCGATAATTTCTCGCTGGTTGAGCTGATTGTTCAGACTGGCGTTCACGATGCTATCGCCAAAAAGCTCAACGCCAAAGGCAACCTCTCCAAGGGGGCGATAGCCGAAGG
The DNA here is from genome assembly GCF_056278925.1 of Pseudomonas sp. TE9122. Lineage (NCBI taxonomy): Bacteria > Pseudomonadati > Pseudomonadota > Gammaproteobacteria > Pseudomonadales > Pseudomonadaceae > Pseudomonas > Pseudomonas sp. TE9122. The sequence continues at coordinate 344,112 of NZ_JBWBQI010000001.1, forward strand.
TATTATCAACAACGTACGGAAGACCATCATTCGGGAGCAACTGACAGACCCGAAGTTCTACGAGGGTATGTCGCGGTTGCTTGAGGATCTGATCAAACAGAGTCGTGACGATGCAGCCGCGTACGAGGAGTTTTTGCGCAAGGCCGAGGCGCTGGTCAAGCAGCTGGCGCAGAAGGGGCCAGGAAGTTCTCCAGCTGCACTGAACGGGCATCGGGAAGCCATCGTGTTGTTCAACAACCTAGACAGCATTGCAACGACTACCTTCCAGTGCCCGACAGATGAAGGGGCAAAGGTGAAACTGGCTTTGGATATTGACCTGGCCATGCGCGGATCGGCCCCTTCATCCTGGCGAGGGGACTCTGCGCGGGAAGCGCAGGTTCTTAATGCGCTGTTTCCGCTGATGGGGCGTGACCGTGTAGCAACTTCGGCAATATTCGAAATCATCAAGAACCAACAGGGATATTGATGAACGAGATTATTGAACTGGGTGACATTTCAATTTCGGTAACCAGAAAAGACATCAAGAATGTCCACCTGAGCGTGCACCCGCCCGAGGGGCGGATAACGTTAGTCGCACCAACAAGTACGCGGCTTGAAGTCGCTCGGGCTTATGCTATTTCCAGGCTGGGCTGGATTCGCGTGCAGCAGAGCAAGCTGGAGGCGCAGGCGCGTGAAGCGCCGCGTCAGTTCGTGGAAAGAGAAAGCCACTATGTCTGGGGTCGACGCTACCTGATGGTGGTTAAAAACCGTGACGCCAAGCCATCGGTGGGGATTGACCACAAGCGCATCACCTTAACGGTTCGCCCCGGTAGCGATGCGCATAAGCGCGCCGAAGTGATGCACGAATGGCATAAGCTGCAACTGCACGCTGTGGTGCCGGTGCTGATCAAGAAGTGGGAGCGTAAGCTTAAGGTGAAAGTGGCGGGTTATTACCTGCAGCGAATGAAAACCAAATGGGGCAGCTGTAACCATCAAGCAGGTAACATTCGACTGAACACCGAGTTGGTGAAGAAGCCGAAGGACTTGCTTGAGTACGTGATCGTTCACGAGATGGTTCACCTGCTCGAGCCTACCCACAATGAGCGCTTCATCTCCATCCTTGGGGAGCATTTCCCAACGTGGCGTGAGGCCCGGGCGGAGTTGAATGACTTGCCGTTGGCTGCTGAGATCTGGAAAGAGTGAAGCCCTTTGCTCAATAATCCCAGGTACAAAAAAAGACGCCCTAAGGCGTCTTCTTCATCGAGTTGGTGGAGCCGGGGGGATTTGAACCCCCGTCCGCCAGTACTCCGCTGTCGGTACTACATGCGTAGCCGTGTCTATTAAGTTAACCCTCAGCGACCCGACGGGCAGGGTGCTTTGGGCGAGTTGTGTAAGTTTTAGCCGCTTCGTCCACAACGTACTGCACGGCGATTCTGTTCTATATGACAATCATTTCGGGTTTACAGACATCCCCTGATGATTGCTGGACCCGAAGGTACCAGGAGCATTGTCAGCTGCAATTAAGCAGCGAGAGCAACACCGTATTGGTCGTCATTGGCAACTATAAGTAGTTGCAACAGTGGATTTACGACTTCTGTTACCAAGTCGGCATGCACCTAGAGTTTCGCAACCGGCGTCGAATCCTAAACGGCCCCGAACTCATTGCCCGGTGAATCTGTTCGGGCAACAAGCGTGCACAGTGTACGTCAAAACGCTTGGCAGGCCAACCCGAAGGTTGGCCTGCGGGACATCAGTTACGCGTCGGGTTACGGATCTGCATCTTGCTGATGATGCCGTTGGTAACCTCGATGCATTCCTTGTCGTTGCCGGACGCCTGGGCCGCAGTGGCTTTTTCCTGTGCTTCCTTGATGTTATTCATGGAGCTTTCAGGAAGGGACGGCTGGCTGGTGACGAAATCTTTGATGCTTTGAAGATTCCCGGCGCAGAGGTCTTTGTCCGCCGCGAACACCGGCGAGGCCAGAAGTGCACCAGTGATAAACAATCCAGCAATTGCAGAATGCTTCATGGGTATCTCCTTGAACGATGGGGGCTCGGTGCTGCCGGACGGTTTGGCCGCGATGCCGAGGTCAAGACAAGCGAGGTCAGTATAGGACCTGTCTGGTTGACCGCTTCGCTGCGCAGGAATTCGGTTTTATTTGCAACGAATGTCAAAAGGCCAGATCGGTCGGCCAGGTGCCGATGCAGCCGACCTGTAAAAGGTCGGCGCATGAATCATTTTTTGGTGTCACCGGTAGCGTTTTGAATGTCCAGCAGGGTTTGCTGTGTTTCAGCGAGGCAGTCGTCAATCTTGCCTTGTGCTTTCAGGGCGCGGGCTTTGCTGACACTGGCCGATACGCGCGCATTCAGGTCTGTCGACGTCAGGTATTGGGATTTTGCGCTATCGATTCTCTGCAGATTGGCATCGCATAAATCGCCAGGTTTTTCAGCGGCGAACGAAGTGGACGCCATCATCGAGGCAGTGACAAACAGACCTAACATTACAGAGCGGTTCATGTGTATCTCCTTGAACTGAGGGTTCAGACTTCGCTGACCGTTGAACAGGCCCCGAATGGTCCGGGGCATGTGCAGTGGACTACCGCCTCGCTCAAGGGTTCTGATTTTTTCCTCAGCAGGCTTTCGCCCGTGTCACCCGATCCACCAGATAAACCAGCCCGTGGTAGTCGATGCCACCGTGCTGGGTCAGGCCGATTTCACACGTGCGGCTGGTGGAAATGCCCTCGCTGCAGTGCTGCACGGCGTCCTTGAGCGTACGCAGCGAATGGCTGTTCAGCTCCGGTGTGGTGAAGCCTTTGTCGCCGGCAAATCCGCAGCAATGTATGCCTTCAGGAATCACCACGGTGTTGCTGCATTTGCGCGCCAGATCGATCAGCGCCTGGCTTTCGCCCAAGTGCTGAGTGCTGCAGGTCACGTGAACGGCAATCGGCGCTTCCTGGGGTGTGAAGTCCAGACGATCCAGCAGATGCGTACGGATGAAGCGCACCGGATCGTACAGATCCAGTCGTGTTTCGCCGATGTCTTGGACCAGCCGCAACGTACATGGGCTCGTGTCGCAGTAGATCGGGTCGAGGCCGCCGCGACTGGCGTGGAGCAGGGCGCTGATCAGCTCCTGACGCTTGTGCTCGGCCTGTTCGGCGTAGCCTTTGGAGGCGAATGGCTGGCCGCAGCAGAGGTTGTCCTGATTGTCGGGAAAGACTACCTGGTAACCGGCCTTTTCCAGCAGGCCACGGGTTTTGTCGTACAGCGACATCTGCTCTCTGTCACCCGCCGCCGGGCCCATGACCCGCGACACGCAAGCTGCCAGATAAACCACGCGCGGGCGCTCGTCGGCCAAGCTCGGGCTGAAGCGAATGGCTTTTTCCGGCTGTGGCATGGCGTTGGTCCACAACGGGACTTGGCCTTTGGACAGGCGCGTCAGCGTTGCCGACAACTTTGCCAGACGCGGTGCACCGAGCATCATTCGCGCACCGTTGGCGACGTGCAGGGTGAAGCGCGCGCCTTGTAGGGTCTTGGCGAAATTTCCTTCGATCCAGTCAGCGGTTTTCTGATGCGTGGCGTGTCGGCCACGGAGCTTTTTCACCAGCTCGCCGGTGTTGATGCCTACAGGGCAGCGTTGCGCGCACAGGCCGGTGGCGGCGCAGGTGTCGATGCCTTGATAGTCGAAGGCTTTTTCCAGGTCGGTGGTGTCGACGCCGGCGCGCTTTTTCGCCTGGATATCGCGCCAGATGACGATGCGCTGGCGCGGGCTAAGGGTCAGGCCTTTCGAGGGGCAGACCGGTTCGCAGAAACCGCACTCGATGCACTTGTCCACAATCTCGTCCGCCGCTGGCAGCGGTTTCAGGTGCTTGAGGTGGATCTGCGGATCTTCGCTGAGCACCACGTCCGGATTGAGAATGCCGTTGGGGTCGAGCAGGCGTTTGAGCTGCCACATCAGTTGATAGGCGTCGCTGCCCCATTCCAGTTCCACGAACGGTGCCATGTTGCGCCCGGTGCCGTGTTCGGCTTTCAGCGAGCCGCCGAATTCCACCGCGACCAGTTGCGCGACGTCGTCCATGAACGCTTGGTAGCGTGCGATTTCTTCCGGGCGGTTGAAGCCTTGGGTGAAGACGAAGTGCAGATTGCCTTCCAGTGCGTGTCCGAAAAGGATCGCTTCGTCGTAGGCATGTTTGTCGAACAACTCGATCAGGCGATTGACGCCGATCGCCAGTTGTTCGACCGGGAAGGTCACGTCTTCGATGATCACTGTGGTGCCGGTTTTGCGCACGGCGCCGACGGCGGGGAAGGTGTCTTTGCGGATGGCCCAGAGGCGGGCGTTTTCCACCGGGTCTTCAGTGAAGTCGACCTGCTTCTCGACGGGGAAATCGCGCAGGGACGCCATGATTTGCGCCAGTTGTTCCTGCAGCAATGTTGACGAAGCCGCCCGAGATTCGATGAGCAGCGCGCAGGCATTTTCCGACAGCCGCTGTACGAAAGCGGGCATGCCTTTTTTGTCCTGCACCGAGCGCAGACTGCGCCGATCAAGTAACTCCACCGCTGACACCGGTTGGCTTTTCAGCACGGTGACCGCGTTGCAGCAGGTCTCGACATCGGGGAACACGATCAGCGCCGAGGCCTTGTTCGGGTGATCGATGACGGTGTCGTAAGTCACCGCGCTGATGAAGCCGAGCGTGCCTTCGGAGCCGACCAGCAGGTGGCTCAGGATATCCACAGGCTCGTCGAAATCCACCAGGGCGTTGAGCGACAGGCCGGTGGTATTTTTCAGACGGTATTTGTGGCGGATTCTCGCGGCCAGTTCGGCGTTGGCGCGGGTCTCGCGACCTAATGTCGCCAAGCGTTCGAGCAGGTCGCCGTGGCTGGAGCGAAATGCCGCGACGCTGGCTGGATCTTCGGTATCGAGGCGCGTGCCGTCGGCCAGCACCAGCCGAATTCCGGCCAATGTGTGATAGGTATTCTGCGCAGTGCCGCAGCACATGCCGCTGGCGTTGTTGGCGACGATGCCGCCGATCTTGCAGGCATTGATCGACGCCGGATCCGGGCCGATCTTGCGTCCGAACGGCGCCAGCCAGGCGTTGGCCTGCGCGCCGATCACGCCCGGTTGCAGGCGGATCTGCGTGCCCTGGCCGCGAATCTCGCGGGCATTCCAGTTATCCCCGAGTACGATCAGCACCGAGTCGCTGATTGCCTGCCCGGACAGGCTGGTGCCGGCGGCGCGGAAGGTCACCGGCACCTTGTCGCGCTGGGCCAGTTGCAGCAGCGCCACGACTTCGTCTTCAGACTCGACGCGGATCACCAGTTTCGGAATCAGTCGATAGAAACTGGCGTCGGTGCCGAAGGCCAGAGTCGACAGCGGATCGTCGAAGCGCCGGTCTGCTGGAATCAGTCGCTCGGCATCTCGCAGGAAAGCAGCAGGAAGACTCATTGATCCTCCAGAATCAGCACGACCAGATCTTTCGGGCCATGCGCGCCATACGCCAGCACCTGTTCAATATCGGCGGTTTTCGACGGGCCGGAGACCAGCAGCGCGTTGGTCGGCATGCCTTGCGCCCATTCGAACTCCTGTTGCACCTGATAGAAGTTGTCGCGGATTTCGCTGGCCTTGAGCAGGGCGAAATGCACCGGCGGCACCAGGCTCATCAAGCGCGGTTCCTCACGGGTAGGCCAGATGATCAGGCTGCCGGTTGCGGCGATGGCACCGAGGGTGCCGGTGAGGCTGGCCGGGGTGTCGTTGAACAGTTCGGCTTTCCATTCTTCCATTGGCCGGTCGTAGGATTTCAGTGCAGGCAGCTCGGGATTATTCGCCCAGTGCTGTGTGATGCGTTGCCCGTGCGGTGTGGTCGGTGCGATCAGCAGGCTCGGCAATTGGCGGTCGCGCAGCAGTTGCGCCAGTAATGCCGGCCACTCGGCGCCCGAGGTCAGGTGGATTTCGGTGTGCACCGCTTCCATCAGTTTGCGCAGTTGCGGGATGCGTTGCTCGGCGCTGTAGGTGTAGGGCTGGGTGACCAGATCGACGTCGAAGTTGTCGGCGATTGGCGTGGTGCCGGTCAGACTTTTCCGCAGCTTGCCGAGGATATTTTGCTTGGCGCTCATCGATGCTCTCCCTGTTTGGCCAGATGCTCGCGGGCCATGTCATGCAGCGAACGCGCGGCCGGTTTTGGCGCGCTGTGATTTTGCGTCCATGGGCCGACGTTGCTCGGCGTAAGGGCGCGCAGGCGCGTGGCGAAAAAAGCGAACAAGCGGTACAGCGTCGGCGAGCTGTTGAGTCTGGCCCAGGCGTTCCAGATAAACCGCTCCTTGCGCGAATACTTGCTGCCTTGGCCGCGCATCACCTGATTCGGTGCGTCCGGGGCTTTGACGTTTTCCTCGCGCAGACGGCGCAGGATCGCCGGGATCGGAATCTTCACCGGGCAGACTTCACCGCAGGCGCCGCACAGTGAGGACGCGCTCGGGTGGTCCGGGACCTTGGCCAGGCCGACCATGTGCGGGGTGATGATTTTGCCGATCGGCCCCGGGTAGACCTCGCCATAAGTGTGGCCGCCGACGCGGGTGTAAACCGGGCAATGATTCATGCAGGCGCCGCAGCGGATGCAATTCAGGGTCTGGCGCAATTCGCTGTCGGCAAAGGCCTGGCTGCGACCGTTGTCGAGCAACACCAGATGCACTTCCTGCGGGCCGTCGAGTTCATGTTCCTTGCGCGGGCCGGAGATCATGTTGACGTAAGTGGTGATCGGAATGCCCAGCGCCGAACGCGTCAGCAGTGACAGCAGCGGCACCACGTCGCGCAGGTTTTCCACGACTTTTTCAATGCCGGTGACGGCGATATGCACCGGCGGCACGGTGGTGGTCATGCGCCCGTTGCCTTCGTTTTCCACCAGCAGCAGGGTGCCGGTTTCGGCGACGGCGAAGTTGACGCCGGAGACGCCGATGTCGGCTTCGAAGAATTTCTGCCGCAGGACCCTGCGACCGATCTGAATGAGTTGGTCAACGTCCTTGGTGTATTCCACGCCAAGTTTGTCGTGGAACAAGGACGCGACCTGACCGGCATTCTTGTGGATCGCCGGCATAATGATGTGTGAAGGCTTCTCGTGGTCGAGCTGGACGATGTACTCCCCCATGTCGGACTCCAGACATTCAATGTCCCGAGCCTCGAGGAAATGGTTCATCTCCATCTCTTCGCTGACCATCGATTTGCCCTTGATCACTTGCCGCGCCTCGTGAGCGCGGATGATCGATAAGACGATGCCATTGGCCTCGTCCACCGTTTCCGCCCAGTGCACTGTCACACCGTTGCGGGTCAGGTTCTGTTCCAGTTGCTCGAGCAGGTCGGGCAACTTGGACAGCGCGCGGGCCTTGATCGAATTGCCCAGTGCGCGCAAGTGTTCTCTTTCGTGGGCATCGCTGAAAGCCGCTGCCCGCTTGGTCATCAGTGAATCCATGGCAGTGCGGAAGTTGTTCCGCAGCTGCTGATCACCCAAGGCATTGTGTGCCCGGGTGCGGAAATCTTCTTCTACGGCGACCGTAGGAATAATCGTCGAGGTGCTCATTGCGCACCTCCGGTTCGCTGCCAGAGGAAGCTCGCCAGATGTTGCCCGCGCAACGCTTGCTGCTGTTTCTCCAGAGCGCCGTTGATGTTCATCAAACAGCCGCAGTCGGCACTCAGTACCTTGTGCGCGCCGGACTCCTTCAGTGCGCGGGTCTTGTCAGCCACCATCGCGCCGGAAATGTCTGGCATACGGACGCTGAATGTCCCGCCGAAGCCACAGCATTCGCTTTCGTGGTCGTGATTGACCCGCTCCACATTGCTCAACTGCGCCAACAACTCGCGGCCGTGCAGGTGGGTGTTCATTTCGCGGCGTGCCGAACACGAGGTGTGCAGCGCGACTTTCACCGTTTCGCCGCTGTCCTTGAGCTGCACCTTGCAGACGAACAGCAGAAACTCGGCCAGTTCATAAGTGCGAGCCGCAAGGGCCTGCACCTGTTTCAACGTTTCCGGCTCGTCCTTGAACAAGTCGGCGTAATGCTCGCGAAGCATGCCGGCGCAGGAACCCGAGGGCACTACCACCGGATAATCCCCGGCAAACAGCGCCAGTTGCGAGCGCGCTACCGTCCGCGCCTGCTCGGTGTAACCCGAGGTGTAGGCCGGTTGGCCGCAGCAACTCTGGCCTTGCGGATACTCGACCCGGATCCCTTCACGCTCCAGCAGATGGATCGCGTCCATCCCGGCTTCGGGGTAGAACAGGTCGACCACACACGTGCCGAACAGGTAGACCCGCGACGGTTTCTCGCTGGGGTATTGCCGAGGTTCGGGCAGTGGCGGTGCCACGCGGGTCGCGTTCGGCACGGCGTTGTAAAAAAGCTCGCTCATCAGGCGTGTCTCCGGGTAGGCCCGGTTATCCGTCTGCTGCGGCTGCCGAATATAAAGCGCATTGCTTTCAGCAGCCTTACAGACCCGGTGGTGAATTGCTGACGCCGGATCACGGGCCGGCGTCGGTTATTTCCATACTTCTTGTAGTCTTAGTGCACCAGCATGCCGGTGAACCAGTAGGCCTGAGCCAGGGTGATCAAACCGACAATCGTTGCAAAGAATAGGCTGTGCTTGAGGGTGAAGCGGAACAGATCCGATTCCTTGCCGACCAGACCGGTCGCGGCGCAGGCCACGGCGATCGATTGCGGCGAGATCATCTTGCCGGTCACGCCGCCGCTGGTATTGGCCGCCACCAGCAAGGTGTCGTTGACGCCGATCTGGTGGGCGGTGGTCGCTTGCAACGAACTGAACAGCGCGTTCGACGACGTATCCGAACCGGTGAGGAATACGCCCAGCCAACCGAGGAATGGCGAGAAGAACGGGAATGCCGCACCAGTACCCGCCAGCACCAGGGCCATGGTCGAGGACATGCCGGAGTAGTTGGTGACAAAGGCGAACGCCAGCACCATGCCGATCGACAGGATTGGCCAGCGCAGTTCGTAGAAGGTCTCTTTCAAAGTGGTCAGACCAGTTTTGAAGTTGATCTTCAGTACCAGCATCGAAATCAGCGCGGAGAAGAAAATCGCCGTGCCGGTGGCGGAAATCGGGTCGAGCTTGAACACCGCTGGAATGGCAGTCGGATTGGCCACGATTGGCGCAGTCTTGATCACTAGTTGATCAAGGTGCGGAATCGCGAAGTTGAACACCCAGTTGTACATCGAACCGCCGGCGGCGAACATCGCTTTGAAAGGCTTCAGCGTCCAGATCGTCACCAGCACAGTGAGGATCAGGAACGGCGACCACGCCTTGAAAATTTCCCCGAGGCTGTAGGGCGACGCGACGGTAGTGCGCTTCTGGCCGAAACCGCCGACGCTGGCGCTGACCACCGAAGCGGATACGGCGCCAACGATGTGCTGGCCGGCGGCGCGACGTGGTTGCCAGACCTTGAGGAACAGGGTCAGGGAAATCAGGCTGGCCAGTGCCGAGGTGATGTCCGGCAGTTCCGGGCCGATGAAGTTGGAGGTGAAGTATTGGGTGATGGCGAAACTCAGACCTGCCACCAGCGCGGCCGGCCAGGTTTCGCGCACACCGCGCAGGCCGTCCATCATGAACACCAGCCAGAACGGCACGAACAGTGACAGCAGTGGCAGCTGGCGACCGGTCATGGCGCCGATCTTGAAGGCGTCGATGCCAGTGACCTGGCCCGCCACGATGATCGGAATCCCCAGCGCGCCGAACGCCACCGGAGCGGTGTTGGCGATCAGGCACAGGCCGGCGGCGTACAGTGGATTGAAGCCCAGTCCTACAAGGAGTGCGGCAGTAATCGCGACCGGCGCGCCGAATCCGGCGGCACCTTCCAGAAATGCGCCGAAGCAGAAACCGATCAACAACACCTGCAAGCGCTGGTCATCGGTGATCGACAGGACCCGAGCTGCGGATGACCTCGAACTGACCGCTCTTCACCGTCAGTTTGTAGAGGAACACCGCCGCGACAATGATCCAGGCGATTGGCCACAGACCGTAAGCGAAGCCATATCCGGCTGCGGCGAAAGCCATGTCCACGGGCATCTGGAAGGCGAAAATCGCCACGGCAATCGAAAGCGCGAGGGTGATGCTGCCGGCCACATGGCCTTTGAGGCGGAACACCGCCAGGGCGAGAAAGAAGAACACGATGGGAATGACGGCCGCGAGAGCGGAGACGCCAAGACTGCCGAGCGGACTGTAGAGCTGTTGCCAGGTTTGCATGGTGGGGTGGCCCCTAATTGTTGTTGGTCAGGCACTTTGAGCAATCTTGGATAATTGGTAAGACCAATTTACAAGCGCTGTCGGCTAGGGTAAAAGCCTTGGTGGCGGTGTGTCAATTTGCCGCTCTGAAACTTTCGTCGAAGATGCGGTGCAGAGGGCAACTGATCCGCTTTGGCGAAGTGGCGTCTGGCAGGTGTCGGCGGCGCGCGGATAGGCCAGAATAGACACCCCGGCGAGCGGTCGGGATCGTGGAGAAATGAGTTATGGGCTTTGATCAGATACGTCAGCGCCGTTTGTCTGACGATATTGTCGAGCGCCTCGAGGGGATGATCCTTGAGGGCACGCTGAAGTCGGGCGAGCGGCTGCCGGCCGAGCGCACGCTGGCCGAACAATTTGGCGTATCACGCCCGTCGTTGCGCGAGGCAATTCAGAAGCTGGCGGCCAAAGGCTTGCTGGTCAGTCGCCAGGGCGGCGGCAATTATGTGGTGGAGGGTCTCGGGTCGACGTTCAGCGATCCGCTGTTGCAATTGCTTGAAAGCAATCCCGAAGCGCAACGTGATTTGCTCGAATTCCGGCACACCCTGGAGGCATCGTGCGCCTACTACGCCGCATTGCGCGCCACCGATGTCGATCGTGAGCGCCTGACCGCTGCGTTCGAAGAGCTGCAGGATTGCTACTCGCGCCATGAAGAAGTCAGCCGAGCGGAAGAGGGCGCGGCGGATGCGAAGTTTCATCTGGCGATTGCCGAAGCCAGCCACAACGCGGTGTTGCTGCATACGATTCGCGGACTGTTCGATCTGCTCAAGCGCAACGTCGTGACCAACATCGGGGGCATGTACAAGCAGCGCACGGAAACCCGCGACATGCTGATCTCGCAGCATCGGGAATTGTATCTGGCGATTATCGAAGGGCGTGCGGAGCAGGCGCGGGAAGTGTCCAGCCGACATATTCTGTATGTGCAGGAGGTGCTGGAAGAGGTGCGTCAGGAGGTGCAGCGCATGGCTCGGGCGGAGCGGCGCAAGGGGATGTGATCAGGTGTGTTTGTGTTGATGCTGAAATAGCTTTCGCGAGCAGGCTCGCTCCCACCTTTGAAATGCATTCCAAGGTGGGAGCGAGCCTGCTCGCGAATTGGCGCTAAAGGAGGAAGATCAGTCTTCCTTGCCCTTGTTGCGCACCGCACGCTGCAATTCACGACCGGCATCGCGCTCGCGCTCGGTGTCACGCTTGTCGTATTCCTTCTTGCCCTTGCCCAGAGCGATCTCGCACTTGACCATGTGCTTGCTCCAGTACCAGGACAGGCAGACGCAGGCATAACCCTTCTGCTGCACGGCGGCGGCGAGCTTGTCCAGCTCGCGGCGGTTGAGCAGCAGTTTGCGCGTGCGCACCGGGTCGGCGATGACGTGAGTGCTCGCGGTCATCAACGGCGTGATGTGGCTGCCGAGCAACCATGCTTCGCCGTCCTTGAGCAGCACATAGCTGTCGACCAGCTGCAACTTGCTCGCCCGCAGACTTTTTACTTCCCAGCCGGCCAGGACCAGACCAGCCTCGAACTTGTGCTCGATGAAGTAATCGTGTCGCGCCTTTTTATTCTGCGCGATGGTCCCTGTTGGGTGTTTCTTCTGTTTAGCCATAGGGGCGGCATTATATGGAGTTGTTCGGCTGTCGGCTACGGTGTTGCTGCGTGCTTGAGCAGGTTGAGTGAATCCCGGACAATGCGGCCTCTTTTTCTAACGCTTGGGCGTGATAAACGATGTCGACAGACAAGGTTTCTGTCCACGGCAGTTGGGCTAGCCGCTGGGTATTCATACTCGCCGCGACCGGTTCGGCCGTGGGACTGGGTAGTATCTGGAAGTTCCCCTACATGGTCGGGGTCTACGGCGGCGGCGCCTTCGTGCTGATGTTCCTGGCGTGCATCGCGCTCATCGGCGTGCCGGTCATGCTCGCGGAAACCCTGATCGGCCGGCGCGCCCGGCAAAGTCCGGCGAACGCCTTGAAGGTGCTGGCACTGGAAGCCGGACACTCGGCCAAATGGTCGTGGGGCGCGTTCGCCGGGATGATCACGGCCCTGCTGATCCTGTCTTTCTACAGTGTGGTCGGCGGCTGGTCGCTGGACTACATCGTCGACATGGGCCGTGGCGATTTCCAGGGCGCGACGGCTGATCAGGTCGGCGCCTATTTCGGCAATGTCATCTCCAATCCATGGCGCCTGACACTTTGGCACACGATTTTCATGCTGCTGTCGGCCTTCGTGATCGCAAAAGGCGTAGTCGCCGGGCTTGAACGCAGCCTGCGAATCATGATGCCGCTGCTGTTCGTGATGATTCTGGTGCTGCTGGGCTACAGCATGACCACCGGGCATTTCATGGAAGGCGTGCATTTCATGTTCGACTTCCACCCGGAAAAAGTCCTCGACGGTCTGCTGCCAGCGATGGGGCACGCGTTCTTCTCGCTGAGCGTCGGCGTCGGTTCGATCATGATCTACGGCGCCTACATGCCGAAGAACACCTCGCTGTCGGGCACGGTGGTCGGCGTTGCGCTGCTGGATACTTTCGTATCGCTGGTCGCTGGTCTGGCGCTGTTTCCGATTGTGTTCGCTGCTGGCCTGAACCCAAGCGAAGGTCCGGGACTGATGTTCGTCAGCCTGCCATTTGCTTTTGGTAATGTATTTTTCGGCCAGTTGATGGGCGTGGTGTTCTTCGTGCTGGTCGCGGTGGCAGCGTGGAGTTCGGCGATTTCGCTGCTTGAGCCAATGGTGGCTTACCTGGTAGAGCGCACTAAAATCAGCCGCATCTGGGTGACGTTCTGGCTGGCGTTCACCTGCTGGTTTGTTGGTCTGGGTACGGTGTTTTCTTTCAATATCTGGAAGGAAGCCAAGTTTTTCGTGAACGAAGGCGGGGCGTTCAGCCTCTATCAATGGGGTGCGCAGAGCGGTCTCGACTTCTTCGGCGTGATCGATTTCTTCACCTCGCGGATCATGTTGCCCCTCGGTGGCTTGTGTTTCGTGCTGTTCGCGGGATGGGTGATGGGGCGTGAAGCGGTGCGGGATGAATTGTCCATCCGTAACCCGGTTCTATTTGCTCTGTCCCTGTTCTTGATGCGCTACGTGGCGCCTATCGGCATTCTTGTAGTCTTTGCCGCTCAGCTCTGGAAGTAACGCTTACATGACGACACATATCCAACGATCCGCGCTCCTGCCGTACCCGGCGCAGTTTCTCTACGACCTGGTCAACGACGTCGCGCGTTACCCGGAGTTTCTGCCGTGGTGCTCGGAGGCTGAAGTGCTGGAAAGCTCCCCAGAACACATGCGCGCCAGTGTCGGCGTAGCGAAGGGCGGCCTCAGTCAGCATTTCGTCACGCGCAATACGCTGGTGCCGGGGCAGTCGATCGAGATGAATCTTGAGGAAGGCCCGTTCACTCAGTTGCACGGCATCTGGGTATTCAAGGCGCTGAACGAAAAGGCCTGCAAGATCAGTCTGGATCTGTCGTTCGATTATGCCGGGCCGTTGGTGCGCGCAACTCTGGGGCCGTTGTTCAATCAGGCGGCTAACCAGCTGGTGGATGCTTTCTGCCAGCGCGCCAAGCAGATGCATGGTTAAGCCGGTGATCGAGATAGAAGTCGTGTACGCAGCGGTTGATCGGCAGGTTATGCGTGCGATCAGCGTGGCTGAAGGCGTTAGCGTTCGTGCTGCGGTGCACGCATCGGGCATCGCGGCCGAGTTTCCTGAGCTGAATCTGGCGCAGTGCCCGCTGGGGATTTTTGGCAAGGTCGTGGCTGACGCGGATTCTCGCCCTGTTCAGGCGGGCGACCGGATCGAAATATATCGACCGCTGCTGGCTGATCCCAAAGAGGTTCGACGTTTGCGTGCGGCCAAGGCTGCCGAGGCCAAAGCACGCAATTCTTGATCAGGCCAAACGGCAGGCAATAAAAAACCCGGAATGTCCGGGTTTTTTATTGCCTCGCCTATTACTGCGGCGAGGTGTCCAGCGGCTCTGGTGTCGGAACCGGTACGGTTTCCACACCATCGACGTCCTTCTGAATCTGATCCAGCAAGGAGCCTGGTTTGGCTGGTTTTTCAGCTTCTGGCTTGTCGGCGTTTTCAGCAGGCGCGGTCACGGTAGTACCGCTGTCCTTGCCGAGAATGGCTTCGTCACGGCTCACGCCGGGCATGAAGTCACCGGACAGGCTGACAAGCTGGTCATTGGAGTTGAAGATAACGCTGATTCGTTCCTGCTGGCGTTCACCGCCACCCGGTTGCAGGCTGTACAGATAATCCCAGCGATCGGCATGGAACGTGTCGGCAAGCAGAGGGTTGCCCATGATAAACCGTACTTGCGGCCGGGTCATTCCCGGGCGTAACTGGTCTATCATGTCCTGCGTGACGACATTGCCCTGCTGGATGTCGATTTTGTAAACCCCGGGGAATGAACAACCGGCGAGTGCGAGCAGTCCCACAAAGGTGAAACTGGTTAGCAAGAGCTTGGTGTTTTGCATCGGTGGGCGACTTCCACTATCTTGGCTGGGACAACGTAAACGCCGATCATACCCGCATTAAGAGAAGCTGCGAAGCAGCATCGCGAGAAAGCTGACCATGGTTGAAAATAGCGAACTACGCAAAGCCGGCCTCAAAGTGACCCTGCCACGGGTCAAGATCCTGCAAATGCTCGACTCTACCGAGCAGCGCCACATGAGTGCCGAGGACGTCTACAAGGCGTTGATGGAAGCTGGTGAGGACGTTGGTCTGGCCACGGTTTACCGTGTACTGACCCAGTTCGAAGCGGCCGGCCTCGTGGTCCGCCACAACTTCGACGGCGGCCACGCGGTCTTCGAACTGGCTGACGGTGGCCACCACGACCATATGGTCAACGTGGAATCGGGTGAAGTGATCGAATTCTTCGACGAAGAAATCGAAAAACTTCAGAAATCGATCGTCGAGAAGCATGGCTTCGAAATGGTTGATCACAACCTGGTGCTGTACGTGCGCAAGAAAAAGTAAGCATGTCGCGCGAATTTCACATTCGCGAAACGAGCGAAGGCGACCCAAGGGTCGCCTTCGTGCTTTCTACTATTTGTTACGCCTTGGCGGTCACCACCATTTTTTTCGCGTGAGCCAGGGATTCCTTGGTCAGATCGATGCCGCCGAGCATGCGCGCGACTTCTTCGATGCGCTCGTTCTTTGTCAGCTTCGCGACAGCGGTGTGAGTCGCCTTCTCGTCGCGAACCTTGTGCACGAACAGATGCTGATGCCCTTGCGCCGCCACTTGCGGCAAGTGCGTCACGGTCAGGACCTGGCCGCGATCACCGAGACGGCGCAGTAACTGGCCGACAATCTCGGCAGTCGGACCGCCAATACCTACGTCCACTTCGTCGAACACCAGCGTCGGCACGCGGGAGGTCTGGGCGGTAATGACCTGAATCGCCAGACTGATCCGCGACAGCTCACCACCGGAGGCGACTTTTGCCAGTGCCTTGAGCGGTTGGCCGGGGTTGGCGCTGACCAGCAGTTCGACCTGTTCCAGCCCGTTCGGCAGCAACTCATCGCTGCTGTTGGCTTTCAGTTCGATGGTGAATCGGCCGCCGGGCATGCCCAGGCGCTGGATTTCCTGCTCCACCGCACTGGCGAGGCTGCCGGCGGCCTGATGACGAAGGTCGCTCAGCTCGCGGGCTTTCTCTTGATAGTGACGGGCGTAGGAGGCCAGTTCTTCGCCCAGGCGCTCGATGGATTCATCGTTGGCGTTGAGGGTTTCGATTTCATCGAGCAGCTTTTGCTGCATCTCGCTGACTTCGGTCGGTTGAATCCGGTGTTTGCGCGCCAGGGTGTAGATCGCGTCGAGGCGCTCTTCCAGGTATTGCAGGCGAGCCGGGTCGGCATCGAAGTTGTCGAGGAAGCGATTGAGCTCGCCGACTGCTTCTTCTACCTGAATCTGTGCACTGGTCAGCAGACTGCTGGCTTCACCCAGCGCCCCCACCGAACTGTTCACGCTGGAAAGTCGATTGAGGCTGGCGGTCAGCGCATTCAGCACATTGCCGGAGTCGCTTTCGCTGCATTGCTCGACCACTTGCCGGCAAATGCCCAGCAAGGTTTCGGCGTTGGTCAGGTTCTTGTGTTCCTGCTCCAGCTGCTCCAGTTCATTTTCGCCGAGGCCGAGGTTTTCCAGTTCTTCGAGCTGATAGCTGAGCAGTTGGTGGCGTGCGCGCTGTTCGTCGCCGGAGTTGGACAGCCGCTCCAGTTCCTGGCGGGTCTGACGCCAGCGTTGCGCGGCAAGCTGCACCTGACGCGCCAGGTCGGTGGCGCCGGCGTACTCGTCAAGCAGACGGCGATGGGTGTCGGTCTTCAGCAGCGACTGATGTTCGTGCTGGCTGTGGATATCGATCAGCAGCTCGCCGAGGGCTTTGAGGTCGCCAAGTGGGCAGGGCGTGCCGTTGATATAACCGCGCGAACGACCTTCCGAGGTGATGACCCGGCGCAGGATGCAAGGCCCGTCGTTTTCCAGATCGCGCTCGGCCAGCCAGGCGCTGGCTTCAGGGATATCAGCGAGATCGAAGGTGGCGAGAATGTCGGCTTTATCAGCGCCCGGGCGAACCACGCCGCTGTCGGCGCGATCGCCCAGGGTGAGGCCCAGGGCATCGAGCATGATCGACTTGCCGGCGCCTGTTTCCCCTGTGATCACGCTCATCCCGCGATCAAGTTCGAGATCGAGATGTTCGACGATGGCGTAGTTATGTACGGACAGGTGCACCAGCATAAAGGCAGCTCCCAGGCTTGAGGTCTGGTTATTTATACAGTGTTTTGTTCAGGCCTGACAATGCCCGCCCTTAGCTCGATTTGCTTGATCGAAAAGTTTTCTTAGCGCATTCAAGAATGAGTATTCAGCACTTTTTTGTAGGGACAATTGTTTTCAGCCCTTGAAGCCTGATTTTGCGGCCCCATATATCGGGGCAGAAGCGCGAGTCAGGCTCGCGGACGAAATTGAAAGGAGAATTCTATGGCTGACGAACAGACAGTAGATACGCAAAACCCAGATGCCAATCAGGCGCCCGAAGGATCGGGTGACGACCTGGCGACCCGTGTGCAAGTGCTCGAAGAGCAATTGGCCGCCGCGCAGGATCAGTCTCTGCGTGTTGCTGCCGATCTGCAGAACGTTCGCCGCCGTGCCGAGCAGGACGTCGAGAAGGCGCACAAGTTTGCCCTGGAAAAATTCGCCAGCGACCTGCTGCCGATCGTCGACAGCCTGGAGCGCGGCCTCGAGCTGTCGAGCCCGGACGACGAAAGCATCCGCCCGATGCGCGAAGGCATCGAGCTGACCCTGAAAATGTTCCACGACACCCTCAAGCGCTACCAGCTTGAAGCGATCGATCCGCATGGCGAACCGTTCAACGCCGTTCACCATCAGGCGATGGCCATGCAGGAAAGTGCCGACGTCGAGCCGAATAGCGTGTTGAAGGTTTTCCAGAAGGGCTACCAGCTCAATGGTCGCCTGCTGCGCCCGGCGATGGTCGTGGTCAGCAAGGCGCCGGCACCGGTTTCGCCTTCGATTGACGAGCAGGCTTGAAATTAGCCGCAAGGCCCCCATTTAGAAGTCAAGCGTTTAAGTGCTACCGCAGTCAGCCACCACTGCTGCGGCAACAAAATCCAAAGTTTCGGGAGAGTGAACATGGGCAAAATTATCGGTATCGACCTGGGGACTACCAACTCCTGCGTCTCCGTTCTGGAAAACGGCAAAGCCAAAGTTATTGAAAACGCTGAAGGCGCGCGTACCACGCCGTCGATCATCGCTTACGCCAACGATGGCGAAATCCTGGTAGGTCAGTCGGCCAAGCGTCAGGCTGTAACCAACCCGCACAACACCCTGTACGCGGTAAAGCGTCTGATCGGTCGTCGTTTTGACGAAGAAGTTGTGCAGAAAGACATCCAGATGGTCCCTTACAAGATCGTCAAGGCTGACAACAACGACGCCTGGGTAGAAGTGAACGGCCAGAAAATGGCACCGCCACAGATCTCGGCTGAAATTCTGAAGAAGATGAAGAAGACCGCCGAAGACTACCTCGGCGAGGCAGTGACCGAAGCGGTGATCACCGTTCCGGCCTACTTCAACGACAGCCAGCGTCAAGCCACCAAAGACGCCGGCCGCATCGCTGGTCTGGACGTAAAACGCATCATCAACGAACCAACCGCAGCCGCTCTGGCTTACGGTATGGACAAGGCCAAGGGCGATCACACCGTGATCGTTTATGACCTGGGTGGCGGTACTTTCGACGTTTCCGTAATCGAAATCGCTGAAGTTGACGGTGAGCACCAGTTCGAAGTGTTGGCCACCAACGGTGACACCTTCCTCGGCGGTGAAGACTTCGACATTCGTCTGATCGACTACCTCGTTGACGAATTCAAGAAAGAAAGCGGCATGAACCTCAAAGGTGACCCGCTGGCCATGCAGCGCCTGAAAGAAGCCGCTGAGAAAGCCAAGATCGAGCTGTCGTCCGCTCAGTCGACCGACGTCAACCTGCCGTACATCACTGCAGATGCGACCGGTCCTAAGCACCTGAACGTGAAAATCTCCCGTGCCAAGCTCGAAGCACTGGTTGAAGACCTGGTTCAGCGCACCATCGAACCTTGCCGCATTGCCATGAAAGACGCCGGTATCGACGTCAGCGCGATCAACGACGTGATTCTGGTCGGTGGTCAGACTCGTATGCCGCTGGTACAGAAGCTGGTTACCGATTTCTTCGGTAAAGAAGCGCGTAAAGACGTCAACCCGGACGAAGCCGTTGCCATGGGTGCTGCGATTCAGGGCGCTGTTCTGGCCGGTGACGTTAAAGACGTGCTGCTGCTCGACGTCAGCCCGCTGACCCTGGGTATCGAAACCATGGGTGGCGTGATGACCGCGCTGATCGAGAAAAACACCACGATTCCTACCAAGAAATCGCAAGTGTTCTCGACTGCCGACGACAACCAGGGTGCTGTGACCATTCACGTTCTGCAGGGCGAGCGCAAGCAAGCTGCACAGAACAAATCGCTGGGCAAGTTCGACCTGGCCGACATTCCACCAGCTCCACGTGGCGTGCCGCAGATCGAAGTGACCTTCGACATCGACGCCAACGGCATCCTGCACGTCGGCGCGAAAGACAAGGCTACCGGCAAGACCCAGTCGATCGTGATCAAGGCCAACTCCGGTCTGTCCGACGAAGAAATCGAGCGCATGGTGCGTGACGCCGAGGCGAATGCCGAGGAAGACCGCAAGTTCGAAGAGCTGGCCGCTGCCCGTAACCAGGGTGACGCACTGGTGCACTCGACTCGCAAGATGATCGCTGACGCGGGCGACAAGGTCACCGCTGAAGAGAAGACTGCAATCGAAGCTGCAGTGGTTGCGCTGGAAGCCGCCGTCAAAGGCGACGACAAGGCTGCCATCGAAGCCAAGGTTGAAGAGCTGTCGAAAGTCTCCGCTCCGGTTGCTCAGAAGATGTACGCCGAACAGGCTCAGCCAGCTGATGGCGCGGCCCCGCAAGGCGAATCGGCTGAGAAGGCTGACGACGTTGTCGACGCCGAGTTCGAAGAAGTCAAAGACCACAAGTAAGTTGTTGGTCGCCCGGTTGACTGCCTTGCGGCGGTGACTGGTAGGATGTCGCCGCGCGGGAGCTTGCCTCCCGCGTTGGCGTATCTGGAATACGCGAATTTTTACAGCATGCGACACCGTTCGGATGTTGGCGGTATGGCCGGGAATGCTCCTGCTTTTCGCGCCGCAGATACCGCATCAATCAAGACCAGGATCGTTGAATTGACGTGAGTTGGGTCCGGGCCTTAATGGGGGCTCAACGAGTTTGGCGAGGCTCAGGAGGGGTTTGCCGAACGTCCTTAAGAGTGCAAAGAACTTATGGCAAAGCGTGACTATTACGAAGTATTGGGTGTCGAGCGGGGCACGAGCGAAGCGGACCTGAAGAAGGCCTATCGCCGCCTGGCTATGAAGCACCACCCCGACCGTAATCCCGGCGACAAAGCTTCCGAAGAAGCATTCAAAGAGGCCAACGAGGCCTATGAAGTGTTGTCCGACGCCAGCAAGCGCGCGGCATACGACCAGTATGGTCATGCCGGCGTCGATCCGAGCATGGGTGGCGGCGGTGCCGGTTTCGGTGGCCAGAACTTCTCGGATATCTTCGGCGATGTCTTCAGTGATTTCTTCGGTGGCGGTCGCGGTGGTGCCCGTGGCGGCGCTCAGCGTGGCAGCGATCTGCGCTACACCCTGGAGCTGAATCTGGAAGAAGCGGTGCGCGGCACGTCGGTGAATATCCGCGTTCCGACACTGGTCAACTGCAAGCCATGCGATGGTTCGGGGGCCAAGAAAGGCTCGTCGCCGACGACGTGCCCGACCTGCGGCGGCATCGGCCAGGTGCGCATGCAGCAGGGCTTCTTCTCGGTGCAGCAGACCTGCCCGCGCTGCCATGGCCAGGGCAAGATCATTTCCGATCCGTGCGACTCCTGCCACGGCGACGGTCGCGTCGAAGAGTACAAAACCCTGTCGGTCAAAGTGCCTGCCGGTGTTGATACTGGCGACCGTATTCGTCTGTCCGGCGAAGGCGAGGCGGGTACTCAGGGTGGGCC
Source organism: Pseudomonas sp. TE9122 (assembly GCF_056278925.1). Taxonomy (NCBI): domain Bacteria; kingdom Pseudomonadati; phylum Pseudomonadota; class Gammaproteobacteria; order Pseudomonadales; family Pseudomonadaceae; genus Pseudomonas; species Pseudomonas sp. TE9122. The sequence continues at coordinate 364,908 of NZ_JBWBQI010000001.1, forward strand.
GACTGGCGACCTGTACGTTGTGATCAATGTGCGCGAACACGACATCTTCCAGCGTGACGGCAAGCATCTGTTCTGCGAAGTGCCGATCAGCTTCGTCGACGCTGCACTGGGCGGCGAGTTGGAGATTCCGACCCTCGACGGTCGCGTCAAACTGAAAATCCCTGAAGGCACGCAGACCGGCAAGCAGTTCCGCGTACGCGGCAAAGGCGTTGCGCCAGTGCGTGGCGGCGGTGCCGGCGACCTGATGTGCCGTGTCGCTGTGGAAACGCCGGTCAACCTCAACCGTCGTCAGCGTGAGCTGCTGGAAGAATTCCGCAGCTCCCTGGCCGACGACAACAGCCACTCGCCGAAAACCACCGGTTGGTTCGACGGTGTGAAGCGTTTCTTCGGCGATTTGTAAGGAGTCGGCATGCGACGTATTGCAGTGATGGGCGCCGCCGGGCGCATGGGCAAGACCCTGATTGAAGCGGTGCAGCAGACGCCGGGCGCCGGTCTGACGGCGGCGGTCGATCGTCCCGACAGCACGCTGGTCGGCGCGGATGCCGGTGAGCTGGCAGCGCTGGGCCGTATCGGCGTGCCGCTGTCCGGTGATCTGGATCGTGTGGTTGAAGAGTTCGATGTGTTGATCGACTTCACTCACCCGACCGTGACCCTGAAGAATCTCGCGTTCTGCCGCAAACACGGCAAAGCGATGATCATCGGCACCACCGGTTTCAGTGTTGAAGAGAAGCAATTGCTGGCCGATGCGGGCAAGGACATTCCGATCGTCTTCGCCGCCAACTTCAGCGTCGGCGTCAACCTGTGCCTGAAGTTGCTCGACACCGCTGCGCGCGTGCTGGGCGACGATGTCGATATCGAGATCATGGAAGCCCATCACCGCCACAAGGTCGATGCTCCGTCCGGTACGGCGGTGCGCATGGGTGAAGTGATTGCTGATGCGCTGGGGCGTGATCTGAAGAAGGTCGCGGTCTACGGTCGCGAAGGCCAGACCGGTGCGCGTGAGCGTGAAACCATTGGTTTCGCCACCGTGCGTGCTGGCGATATCGTCGGTGATCACACCGTGCTGTTCGCTGCCGATGGCGAGCGCGTCGAGATTACCCACAAGGCATCGAGCCGCATGACCTTCGCCAAGGGCGCGGTGCGTGCGGCGCTGTGGCTGGATGGTCGCGAGCCGGGCCTGTACGACATGCAAGACGTACTCGACCTGCGTTGAGTCGTTGCTGAACCCGGCGCAAACGTCCCGTTTTGCGCCGGTTTTTACCGCTTGGCGACGACCTGTCGCATTCTCCGGCCTTTAAGGCTCTTTAGCGGTGGACCAAAAACGCCCTTTTCTGTAAGCTACAGCTTTAGTGTGTCCACTAAAAGCGCGCAGAATAATTTCAGTGAAGAAGCGGGGTGACGTGTCCATACGTCACTCCGCTTTTTTACAACCTGCGATTGCCCTTTCATGCGTTATTTACGGGAGGTCTTCTTGACTAAGCCAGCCATACTCGCCCTTGCTGATGGCAGCATTTTTCGCGGCGAAGCCATTGGAGCCGACGGTCAGACCGTTGGTGAGGTGGTGTTCAACACCGCAATGACCGGCTATCAGGAAATCCTTACCGATCCTTCCTACGCCCAGCAGATCGTTACCCTGACTTACCCGCACATCGGCAACACCGGCACCACGCCGGAAGACGCCGAGTCCGACCGCGTCTGGTCCGCTGGCCTGGTCATCCGTGACCTGCCGCTGGTAGCGAGCAACTGGCGCAACACGATGTCCCTGTCTGATTACCTGAAAGCCAACAATGTAGTGGCAATCGCCGGTATCGACACCCGTCGCCTGACCCGCATCCTGCGTGAAAAAGGCGCTCAGAACGGCTGCATCATGGCCGGCGACAACATCTCCGAAGAAGCAGCCATCGCCGCTGCGCAGGGCTTCCCGGGCCTGAAGGGCATGGACCTGGCGAAAGTCGTCAGCACCAAGACCCAATACGAATGGCGCTCGACTGTCTGGGATCTGAAAACCGACAGCCACGCGACCATCGAAGCTTCCGAGCTGCCATATCACGTGGTCGCCTACGACTACGGCGTCAAGGTCAACATCCTGCGCATGCTGGTCGAGCGCGGCTGCCGCGTCACCGTGGTGCCTGCGCAAACTCCAGCCGCCGATGTGCTGGCGCTGAAGCCGGACGGCGTGTTCCTGTCCAACGGCCCTGGTGATCCGGAGCCATGCGACTACGCGATCCAGGCGATCAAGGAAGTGCTGGAAACCGAGACGCCGGTATTCGGCATCTGCCTCGGCCACCAACTGCTGGCTCTGGCCTCCGGCGCCAAGACCCTGAAAATGGGCCACGGCCACCACGGTGCCAACCACCCGGTGCAGGATCTGGACACAGGCGTGGTGATGATCACCAGCCAGAACCACGGTTTTGCGGTAGACGAAGCCACCCTGCCAGCCAACGTGCGCGCGATCCACAAATCGCTGTTCGACGGCACCCTGCAAGGCATCGAGCGCACCGACAAGAGCGCGTTCAGCTTCCAGGGTCACCCTGAAGCGAGCCCGGGCCCGAACGATGTCGCGCCACTGTTCGACCGCTTCATCAACGAGATGGCCAAGCGACGCTAAGCGTTCGCCTTGAGACTGTAGAGAGAAGGCCTCGAGGGCGGCCCCGGTACCGGCGGCCCCTTCGGGACTTCAGAAATCGATCAAGACGGCTTGCCGACTGACCTGCGGATTTGAGTGACAAACCATGCCAAAACGTACAGACATTAAAAGCATCCTGATTCTCGGCGCTGGCCCGATCGTGATCGGCCAGGCCTGCGAATTCGACTACTCCGGCGCCCAGGCCTGCAAAGCCCTGCGCGAAGAGGGTTACCGCGTCATCCTGGTGAACTCCAACCCGGCCACCATCATGACCGACCCGGACATGGCCGACGCCACCTACATCGAACCGATCAAGTGGCAGACCGTGGCCAAGATCATCGAAAAAGAGCGTCCGGACGCCGTGCTGCCAACCATGGGCGGCCAGACCGCCCTGAACTGCGCCCTGGACCTGGAGCGCGAAGGCGTTCTCGAGAAGTTCGGCGTAGAGATGATCGGTGCCAACGCCGACACCATCGACAAGGCTGAAGACCGTTCGCGTTTCGACAAGGCGATGAAGTCCATCGGCTTGGCCTGCCCGCGTTCCGGCATTGCCCACAGCATGGAAGAGGCCAACGCGGTCCTCGAAACCCTCGGCTTCCCGTGCATCATCCGTCCGTCCTTCACCATGGGCGGCACTGGTGGCGGTATCGCTTACAACCGTGAAGAGTTCGAAGAAATCTGCGCCCGTGGTCTGGACCTGTCGCCGACCAAAGAGCTGCTGATCGACGAATCGCTGATCGGCTGGAAAGAATATGAGATGGAAGTTGTCCGCGACAAAAAGGACAACTGCATCATCGTCTGCTCGATCGAAAACTTCGACCCGATGGGCGTGCACACCGGCGACTCGATCACCGTAGCTCCAGCCCAGACGCTGACCGACAAGGAATACCAGATCCTGCGTAACGCCTCGCTGGCGGTACTGCGCGAGATCGGCGTCGAGACCGGTGGTTCCAACGTTCAATTCGGTATCTGCCCGAACACTGGCCGTATGGTCGTGATCGAAATGAACCCGCGTGTTTCGCGTTCCTCGGCACTGGCTTCGAAAGCCACCGGTTTCCCGATCGCCAAGGTCGCGGCCAAACTGGCTGTGGGCTACACCCTTGATGAGCTGTCGAACGACATCACCGGCGGCAAGACCCCGGCGTCCTTCGAACCGTCGATCGACTACGTCGTTACCAAGCTGCCACGCTTCGCCTTCGAGAAATTCGCCAAGGCTGACGCGCGCCTGACCACGCAAATGAAGTCGGTCGGTGAAGTCATGGCCATCGGCCGGACCTTCCAGGAATCCCTGCAGAAAGCCCTGCGCGGTCTGGAAGTCGGCGTTTGCGGTCTGGACGAGAAGCTCGATCTGAGCAACCCGGACAGCATGAGCGTGCTCAAGCGCGAACTGACCGTGCCGGGCGCCGAGCGTATCTGGTACGTGGCTGACGCCTTCCGCGCCGGTCTGTCGGTCGAAGACATCTTCGGCATGAATATGATCGACCCGTGGTTCCTGGTGCAGATCGAAGACCTGATCAAGGACGAAGAGAAGGTCAAGACCCTCGGTCTGTCCTCGATCGACCGCGACCTGATGTTCAAGCTCAAGCGCAAAGGCTTCTCCGATCAGCGTCTGGCGAAACTGCTGGGCGTCACCGAGAAAAACCTGCGTACGCATCGTCAGAAGCTGGAAGTGTTCCCGGTCTACAAGCGCGTTGACACCTGCGCCGCCGAGTTCGCTACCGACACCGCTTACCTGTACTCGACCTACGAGGAAGAGTGCGAGGCCGCGCCGTCGGGTCGCGACAAGATCATGATTCTGGGCGGCGGTCCGAACCGTATCGGCCAGGGCATCGAGTTCGACTACTGCTGCGTTCACGCTGCTCTCGCCCTGCGCGAAGACGGCTACGAAACCATCATGGTCAACTGCAACCCGGAAACCGTATCCACCGACTACGACACTTCCGACCGTCTGTACTTCGAGCCGGTAACCCTGGAAGACGTACTGGAAATCTGCCGCGTCGAGAAGCCGAAAGGCGTGATCGTCCAGTACGGCGGCCAGACTCCGCTGAAACTGGCTCGCGCACTGGAAGCTGCTGGCGTGCCGATCATCGGCACCAGCCCTGACGCCATCGACCGCGCCGAAGACCGTGAGCGCTTCCAGCAAATGGTCGAGCGTCTGAACCTGCGTCAGCCGCCAAACGCCACTGTGCGCAGCGAAGACGAAGCCGTTCGTGCTGCGGCGAAGATCGGTTATCCGCTGGTGGTGCGCCCGTCCTACGTGTTGGGCGGCCGTGCGATGGAAATCGTTTACAAGGAAGACGAACTCAAGCGCTATCTGCGTGACGCGGTGCAAGTGTCCAACGACAGCCCGGTGCTGCTCGACCACTTCCTCAACTGCGCCATCGAAATGGACGTGGATGCGGTCTGCGACGGCAAAGATGTAGTGATCGGCGCGATCATGCAGCACATCGAACAGGCGGGCGTTCACTCCGGTGACTCCGCTTGCTCGCTGCCGCCGTACTCGCTGCCGGCACACATCCAGGACGAGATGCGCGAACAGGTCAAGAAAATGGCTCTGGAACTGGGCGTTGTCGGCCTGATGAACGTGCAGTTGGCTTTGCAGGGCGAAGACATCTACGTCATCGAAGTCAACCCGCGCGCCTCGCGTACCGTACCGTTCGTTTCCAAGTGCATCGGTGTTTCCCTGGCCATGATCGCTGCGCGCGTGATGGCCGGTAAGACCCTGAAGGAAATCGGCTTCACCAAGGAAATCATCCCGAACTTCTACAGCGTGAAAGAGGCGGTGTTCCCGTTCGCCAAGTTCCCTGGCGTTGACCCGATCCTCGGCCCAGAGATGAAGTCGACCGGTGAAGTGATGGGCGTCGGCGACACCTTCGGCGAAGCATTCGCCAAGGCGCAGATGGGTGCCAGCGAAGTTCTGCCGACCGGCGGTACCGCGTTCATCAGCGTGCGCGATGACGACAAGCCACTGGTTGCAGGCGTGGCCCGTGATCTGATCAACTTGGGCTTCGAAGTGGTCGCCACTGCCGGCACTGCCAAGCTGATCGAAGCCGCAGGCCTGAAAGTGCGCCGCGTGAACAAGGTGACCGAGGGTCGTCCGCACGTGGTCGACATGATCAAGAATGACGAAGTCACGCTGATCATCAACACCACCGAGGGTCGTCAGTCGATCGCCGATTCGTACTCCATTCGTCGCAACGCCCTGCAGCACAAGATCTACTGCACCACCACTATTGCTGCGGGCGAAGCGATCTGCGAAGCGCTGAAGTTCGGTCCGGAAAAGACCGTGCGCCGCTTGCAGGATCTACACGCAGGATTGAAGGCATGAGCATAACCAAGTACCCAATGACTGTTCAGGGCGCTCGCGCCCTGGAAGAGGAGCATGCTCACCTGACCAAGGTCGTCCGTCCGAAGCTCAGCCAGGACATCGGTACGGCCCGCGAGTTGGGTGACTTGAAGGAAAACGCTGAATACCATGCTGCCCGCGAACAGCAAGGCATGGTCGAAGCGCGTATTCGTGATATCGAGGGCCGGATTCAGAATCAGGTCATCATCGACGTCACGACCATTCCTCACACCGGTAAAGTGATTTTCGGTACCACCGTCGAGATCGCCAACGTCGAGACTGATGAAAGCGTCACTTACCACATCGTGGGTGAGGATGAGGCTGACTTCAAACTCGGCAAGATCTCCGTCGGTTCGCCGCTGGCCCGCGCCTTGATTGGTAAGGAAGAGGGTGACGTTGTCGCCGTCAAAACGCCAAGCGGCGTGATCGAGTACGAGATTGTCGAAGTTCGTCACATCTGAAAGAAGGCGCCCGCTGCATGCGGGCGCCATGCTTTGGCAACTGACCCAGATGCTTTGGGTCGGTGGGCTATGGTTGATTCATGTCGGTTTGCAGCCGGCGCTGGGCCGGATCGGTCTGGCGCCGCTGTTGATCGACGAAGTGGCCAGTGCTTTCGAAGTGCTGGTGGTGGGATTCGCCGCTCTGTGCGTGATCTTTCAGGCTTTGGTGCTGGTACAGGCCGAGGGCCTTGCCAGTCTATGGCGGGATTTTCGCGGGCAGGTGCTGTTGATGGCGTTGTACGCGTGCGCGATGTATGTCGCCGTGCGTGTCGGCTGGCCGGATGCGCAGCGCTGGCAGGTATTCAGTTATCTGGTGCTGGGTTTTTCCGGGCTGGTGCTGGTCATGCAGCCGGTGCCGGGATGGGGTGGCAGGGTGCGCGAAGCACACCCTTGACCCTGCGCATCACTTGAAGCGATGAACGTTCGACAGCTGCTTGTTGACGCTGAAGTTCTTGCGGTAGACCAGAGCCATCTTGCCGATGACCTGAACCAGGTCCGCTTTGCCGACCTTGCACAGCTCGGCGATGTGCGCGAGGCGCGACTCGCGATCAAGGATATTGAGCTTGATCTTGATCAGCTCGTGATCGGCCAAGGCGCGTTCAAGTTCGGCTAAAACACCTTCAGTCAAACCGTTGTCCGCCACCGTCAACACTGGTTTGAGGTGGTGGCCGATGGATTTGTACTGTTTCTTCTGCTCTGGAGTGAGCGGCATAATCTGACCCTTTCGTCTGGATTCTGTAAAATGGCGGCCATTTTACCCGAGGGTTCGTGGATCCGCCCAACTAATCACGACCCTAATCATCGAGGTGCCCAATGGCGCGTTCCAAGACAAGCCTTGGTTGGCTGAAAAGACATGTCAACGATCCTTATGTGAAGCAGGCGCAGAAGGATGGCTACCGCTCGCGTGCAAGTTACAAGCTTCTGGAGATCCAGGAAAAATACAAACTCATCCGTCCGGGCATGAGCGTGGTCGACCTCGGCGCGGCGCCGGGTGGCTGGTCGCAGGTGACCAGTCGGCTGATCGGTGGCCAGGGGCGTCTGATCGCTTCGGACATTCTTGAAATGGACGGCATTCCGGACGTGACCTTCATTCAAGGTGACTTCACTGAGGACTCGGTGCTGGCTCAAATCCTTGAGGCTGTGGGTAATTCGCAGGTGGACCTTGTGATTTCCGATATGGCCCCCAATATGAGTGGTACGCCCGAAGTGGATATGCCCAAGGCCATGTTCCTGTGCGAGCTGGCGCTGGACCTGGCGGAACGGATCCTCAAGCCCGGTGGCAATTTCGTCATCAAGATTTTCCAGGGCGAAGGGTTCGACGTTTATCTGAAGGATGCTCGGAAGAAATTCGACAAGATCCAGATGATCAAGCCAGACTCTTCCCGTGGCAGCTCCCGTGAGCAGTACATGCTGGCCTGGGGTTATCGTGGCGGTGATGCGTAAAACGAGGTTTTTCGGCAGGGCGATAGGTTTTTCATATTTCGCTCTGCAGGCATAAGCGAATATTGTGTAGAAAGTGTTTCACAAAGGGTTACAGACGGCGCCTGCCAGAGTTGTAGGTAATGTAGTAAGTTAGGCCGGTGAATATCATGCGAAGCGCGCGCCAGTAGCGGAGCTTGCTTCAGAGGGTAGTTAATTGAACGATATGGCAAAGAATCTGATCCTGTGGTTGATCATCGCGGCAGTCCTGGTGACGGTGATGAACAACTTCTCCAGCCCTAACGAGCCGCAGACCCTCAACTATTCCGACTTCATCCAGCAGGTCAAGGATGGCAAGGTCGAGCGCGTAGCTGTTGACGGCTATGTGATTACCGGCAAGCGCACCGATGGCGACAGCTTCAAGACCATTCGTCCGGCAATCCAGGACAATGGCCTGATCGGCGATCTGGTCGACAATCACGTTGTGGTTGAAGGCAAGCAGCCTGAACAGCAAAGCATCTGGACTCAGCTTCTGGTGGCCAGCTTCCCGATCCTGGTGATCATCGCGGTGTTCATGTTCTTCATGCGCCAGATGCAGGGCGGTGCCGGTGGCAAGGGCGGGCCGATGAGCTTCGGCAAGAGCAAGGCACGCCTGCTCTCCGAAGATCAGGTGAAAACCACTTTGGCTGACGTTGCCGGTTGCGACGAAGCCAAGGAAGAAGTCGGCGAGCTGGTTGAGTTCCTGCGCGATCCGGGCAAATTCCAGCGTCTGGGCGGTCGTATTCCGCGCGGCGTATTGATGGTCGGCCCACCGGGTACCGGTAAAACCTTGCTGGCCAAGGCAATTGCCGGCGAAGCGAAAGTGCCGTTCTTCACCATTTCCGGTTCTGACTTCGTCGAAATGTTCGTCGGTGTCGGCGCCAGCCGCGTCCGTGACATGTTCGAGCAGGCCAAGAAACATGCACCTTGCATCATCTTCATCGACGAAATCGATGCCGTAGGTCGCCATCGTGGCGCCGGCATGGGTGGCGGTCACGACGAACGTGAGCAGACTCTCAACCAGTTGCTGGTGGAGATGGACGGCTTCGAAATGAATGACGGCATCATCGTGATTGCTGCGACCAACCGTCCGGACGTACTCGACCCTGCGCTGCTGCGTCCGGGCCGTTTCGACCGTCAGGTGGTGGTTGGCTTGCCAGACATTCGTGGTCGCGAGCAGATTCTGAAAGTGCACATGCGCAAAGTGCCAATGGGCGACGACGTTGCTCCGGCAGTGATCGCGCGTGGTACTCCTGGTTTCTCCGGGGCTGACCTGGCCAACCTGGTCAACGAAGCATCGTTGTTCGCTGCCCGTAGCGGCAAGCGTATCGTCGAGATGAAAGAGTTCGAACTGGCGAAAGACAAGATCATGATGGGCGCCGAGCGCAAATCCATGGTCATGTCCGAGAAAGAAAAGCAGAACACGGCCTACCACGAAGCTGGCCATGCCATTGTCGGTCGCGTTGTTCCTGAGCATGATCCGGTCTACAAGGTATCGATCATCCCGCGCGGTCGTGCGCTGGGTGTGACCATGTTCCTGCCAGAAGAAGATCGCTACAGCCTGTCCAAGCGTGCGCTGATCAGCCAGATCTGCTCGTTGTACGGCGGTCGTATTGCTGAAGAAATGACTCTGGGCTTCGATGGTGTGACTACCGGTGCCATCCAACGACATCATGCGTGCAAGTCAGATTGCCCGGAACATGGTGACGAAATGGGGTCTGTCGGAAAAACTCGGTCCGCTGATGTACGCCGAAGAAGAAGGTGAAGTGTTCCTCGGTCGCGGCGGTGGTGGTCAGGCTGCCAGCTTCTCCGGTGAGACAGCCAAGCTGATCGACTCCGAAGTGCGCAGCATCATCGATCAGTGCTACGGCACCGCCAAGCAGATCCTCACGGATAACCGTGACAAACTGGATGCCATGGCTGATGCGCTGATGAAGTACGAAACCATCGATGCCGAGCAGATCGACGACATCATGGCGGGTCGCACGCCTCGCGAACCTCGCGACTGGTCGGGTGGCACCGGTACGCCTCCGCCGCCTGTCGTGCAGGATGAGCGTCCGGAAAAACCGATTGGCGGTCCGGCTGCTGACGTTTAAGGCTTGAAATGACTTCTGTACAGTCCCTGACCCGGTTGCCTTGTGGCAACCGGGTTCTTGATTTGGCCCAGACGCATGTCATGGGCATTCTCAATGTCACTCCTGATTCCTTTTCCGACGGCGGCCGCTACAGCCAGCTCGATGCGGCGCTGCGCCATGCCGAAGCCATGGTGCTGGCTGGCGCGACGCTGATTGATGTCGGCGGCGAGTCGACCCGGCCGGGTGCGCGAGCGGTCTCTCCTCTGGAGGAACTTGAGCGCGTCGCGCCGATTGTCGAGCTGATCAATCGCGAGTTGGATGTCATCATCTCGGTCGATACTTCCACCCCGGCAGTCATGCGCGAAACCGCACGGCTCGGTGCCGGCCTGATCAACGATGTGCGTTCGTTGCGTCGCGATGGCGCGCTGGATGCGGCGGCGGCTACCGGATTGCCGGTCTGCCTCATGCACATGCTCGGCGAACCGGGCGATATGCAGGATAATCCGCAGTATCAGGATGTTACTCGCGAGGTCGGCGAGTTTCTCGCCGAGCGCATGGATCAGTGCGCCCAGGCGGGTATTCCCGCCGAGCGGATCATTCTTGATCCCGGCTTCGGCTTCGCCAAGACCTTGCAGCACAATCTAAGCTTGTTCAAACACATGGAGGCTTTGCATGCGCTGGGACGGCCATTGCTGGTAGGTGTTTCGCGCAAGAGTATGATTGGCCACGCGTTGAACCGTCCCGTGGGCGAGCGCCTGCACGGCGGACTGGCGCTGGCGGCGCTGGCGTCAGTTAAAGGCGCACGTATATTGCGCGTCCACGATGTGGCGGAAACCGTCGATGTTGTGCGAATGATCGCGGCCGTTGAATCAGCCGAATAAGAATGATGGAGCACTTATGAGCAAGAAATATTTTGGTACCGACGGCATTCGCGGTCGTGTTGGTGAATACCCGATCACGCCTGACTTCATGCTCAAGCTCGGCTGGGCGGCTGGTATGGCTTTCCGCAAGATGGGGGCCTGCAAGGTGCTGGTCGGCAAGGACACGCGGATCTCCGGTTATATGTTCGAATCGGCACTCGAGGCCGGGCTGACCTCGGCGGGCGCCGATGTGATGCTGCTCGGCCCGATGCCGACGCCTGCCATCGCTTATCTGTCGCGTACGTTCCAGGCTGAAGCCGGTATCGTGATAAGTGCCTCGCACAACCCGCATGATGACAACGGCATCAAGTTCTTCTCCGGTAAAGGCACCAAGCTGCCGGATGAGTTGGAGTTGATGATCGAAGAATTGCTCGACACGCCGATGACCGTTGTCGAGTCGAGCAAGATCGGCAAGGTGTCGCGAATCAATGACGCATCGGGTCGCTACATCGAGTTCTGCAAAAGCAGCGTTCCTACTGGCTCCAATTTCGCCGGCCTGAAGATCGTCATCGACTGCGCGCATGGTGCGACTTATAAGGTTGCACCTAGCGTCTTCCGTGAGCTGGGTGCCGAAGTTGTCGTGCTATCTGCCCAGCCGAATGGGTTGAACATCAACGATAACTGCGGTTCCACGCATATGGGGCCGTTGCAGGCCGCCGTTCTGGCTGAGCATGCGGACCTGGGTATCGCCTTCGACGGTGATGGCGATCGGGTACTGATGGTCGATCACACCGGCGCCATTGTTGATGGTGACGACCTGCTGTTTATCATTGCCCGCGATCTGCATGAGCGTGGCAAGTTGCAGGGTGGCGTCGTCGGTACGTTGATGAGCAATCTTGGTCTCGAACTGGCCCTTGCGGATCTGTCGATCCCGTTCGTTCGCGCCAATGTCGGTGACCGCTACGTGATTGCCGAACTGCAAGAGCGCAACTGGCTCGTTGGTGGGGAAAACTCCGGGCATGTGGTCTGCTTCAACCATACCACCACGGGCGATGCGATCATCGCGGCTCTGCAGGTGTTGATGGCTCTGAAATCCCGCAACGAAGGTCTGGCGCAAACGCGTCAGGCGTTGCGCAAGTGCCCTCAGGTGCTGATCAACGTTCGCTTTGGCGGCGGTGAAAGCCCGCTGGAGCATCCGGCTGTCAAGGAAGCCAGTGCCCGTGTAACTCAGGCGATGGCGGGGCGCGGTCGCGTGCTTCTGCGCAAGTCCGGCACAGAGCCTCTGGTGCGCGTAATGGTCGAAGGCGAGGACGAAAACCAGGTTCGCGGCTATGCCGAAGAGCTGGCAAAACTGGTAACCGAAGTTTCTGCCTGATACGGCTTGCAAGCCATGATTGTGTTGGGTAACATCTGCGCCCACTTTGACCGACGAGGTACAGCATGCGTCGCCCTATGGTAGCTGGTAACTGGAAGATGCACGGTACCCGCGCCAGCGTCGCTGAGCTGATCAACGGCCTTCGTCATCTGGCCTTGCCTAGCGGTGTTGATGTCGCGGTGTTCCCGCCTTGCTTGTATATCAATCAAGTGATTGATGGCTTGAAAGGCAAGTCGATTTCGGTCGGCGCGCAGAATTCTGCGGTGGAAGCCATGCAAGGTGCGTTGACTGGTGAGATTGCTCCCAGCCAACTGGTGGATGCAGGTTGTTCCCTGGTGCTTGTCGGGCACTCCGAACGCCGCCAGATTATGGGCGAGCGAGACGGGATGCTGAATCGCAAGTTCGCAGCGGCACAGGCATGTGGCTTGACTCCGGTGTTGTGTGTAGGGGAAACCCTCGAGCAGCGCGAAGCCGGAAAAACTCTTGAAGTTGTCGGGCGTCAGCTGGGCAGCATCATCGAGGAGCTGGGTGTCGGTGCCTTTGCCAAGGCAGTGATTGCATACGAGCCGGTCTGGGCCATTGGTACCGGGCTGACTGCAACGCCGCAACAGGCTCAGGATGTGCATAAGGCCATTCGCGAGCAGTTGGCGGCAGAGAATTCTGAAGTCGCACGAGGTGTGCGGCTTCTATACGGCGGCAGCGTGAAGGCGGCCAATGCGGTCGAACTGTTCGGCATGCCGGATATCGATGGGGGGCTCATTGGTGGAGCTTCCCTGAATGCAGATGAGTTCGGTGCGATTTGTCGCGCCGCGGGAAACTGAAAAAATGCTGGAAACAGTCGTAGTCGTTTTTCATCTGCTGGGTGCATTGGGCGTAGTTGCTCTGGTTTTGCTGCAGCAGGGTAAGGGTGCGGACGCTGGCGCGTCTTTCGGAGCAGGTGCTTCAAATACTGTGTTCGGAAGCCAAGGTTCCTCTACCTTTCTTAGTAAGTTTACTGCTATACTTGCCGCCGGTTTCTTCATAACCAGCTTGGGGTTAGGTTACTTTGCTAAAGAGAAAGCTCATCAGCTGACTCAAGCAGGTCTTCCAGATCCAGCAGTGTTGGAAGTACCTAAGCAACAACCGGCTTCTGATGATGTCCCGGTGCTTCAAGAGCAAAAGTCGGCTACTCCAGCGACTGACGTGCCTCCAGCTCAAGAGCAGAAGTAAGAAGGGTTTCAAACGTAGTATTGCCGAGGTGGTGGAATTGGTAGACACGCAACCTTGAGGTGGTTGTGCCCATAGGGTGTAGGGGTTCGAGTCCCCTTCTCGGTACCAATTAGTCAGGAGAGCCCGCTGTTGCGGGCTTTCTTGCAGGTGGAAGGTTACATTGACCCTAAAAGGGATCGGTCGTATACTTCCGCCCCAGCTTTGTCGCGGGGTGGAGCAGTCTGGTAGCTCGTCGGGCTCATAACCCGAAGGTCGTCGGTTCAAATCCGGCCCCCGCAACCAGTTTAAGGAGCCCCTTTTAAGGGGCTTTTTGTTAGCTGGATACTTTCAACGCCGCTGTTCGACGGCGTTTCAAGGATGGGCGTTATGCCCATTTTTTTATTTTGCAAAGCATGCACATATCATGCACTAGGGGGTTCAGGTGTCGAGCAAGCTAGAAGAGTTGCAGGCCTTGCTGGCCCCGGTGGTCGTGGCCCTGGGCTATGAATGCTGGGGTATCGAGTTTTCGGCTCAGGGTCGGCACTCGATGTTGCGCGTTTATATCGATAAAGAGGGTGGCGTGCTGGTGGACGACTGCGCCATTGTCAGCCGTCAGATCAGCGGTGTCCTGGATGTTGAAGATCCAATCTCCGTTGAATACACCCTTGAAGTTTCCTCGCCTGGCATGGAGCGCCCGCTGTTCACTCTTGAGCAGTTTGCCAAATTTGCCGGTGAACAAGTGAAGATCAAGCTGCGCTCGCCTTTCGAAGGTCGACGCAACTTTCAGGGCCTTCTGCGCGGTGTAGAAGAGCAGGACGTCGTGGTGCAGGTAGAAGACCACGAGTTCCTGTTGCCGATCGATATGATCGACAAGGCCAACATTATTCCCAGTTTTGACTGAGACGCGGATCCCGCGGATCCAATGGCTTGCGAAAGGCGAGGCGTACGATGAGCAAAGAAGTACTGCTGGTTGTTGAGTCGGTATCCAATGAAAAGGGTGTACCGGCAAGCGTAATTTTTGAAGCGCTGGAGCTGGCTCTGGCCACTGCTACCAAAAAGCGTTTTGAAGACGAAGTGGACCTGCGTGTGGAAATCAACCGCCACACCGGTTCTTACGAAACCTTCCGTCGCTGGACGGTCGTCGAAGAGAATGATCTCGACGATCCGGCCATCGAGACCTGGCCAAGCAAGGTTGCCGAAACGCATCCTGGTGCCAAGGTCGGTGACGTCGTCGAAGAGAAAATCGAATCCATCGAGTTCGGCCGCATCGCTGCACAGACTGCCAAGCAGGTCATCGTGCAGAAAGTTCGCGAAGCCGAGCGCGCTCAAGTGGTCGACGCCTATCGCGAGCGCCTGGGAGAAATCATCTCCGGCACCGTGAAAAAAGTTACCCGCGACAACGTGATCGTCGATCTGGGCAACAATGCTGAAGCATTGCTGGCCCGTGAAGACATCATTTCTCGCGAAACCTTCCGTGTCGGCGTGCGTCTGCGTGCGCTGCTCAAGGAAATCCGCACCGAGAACCGCGGCCCGCAGCTGATCCTGTCGCGTACCGCGCCGGAAATGCTGATCGAGCTGTTCCGTATCGAAGTGCCGGAAATCGCCGAAGGCCTCATCGAGGTCATGGCCGCCTCCCGTGATCCGGGTTCGCGTGCCAAGATCGCTGTCCGCTCCAAGGACAAGCGCATCGACCCGCAAGGTGCCTGCATCGGTATGCGCGGTTCGCGCGTCCAGGCGGTATCGGGTGAGTTGGGCGGTGAGCGTGTTGATATCGTGCTGTGGGACGACAACCCGGCCCAGTTCGTTATCAACGCCATGTCCCCGGCCGAGGTTGCGGCAATTATCGTTGACGAAGATGCCCATGCCATGGACATCGCCGTTGGCGCAGACAATCTGGCTCAGGCCATCGGTCGCGGTGGTCAGAACGTGCGTCTGGCGAGCCAGTTGACTGGCTGGACCCTGAACGTGATGACCGAATCGGACATCCAGGCTAAGCAGCAAGCAGAAACCGGCGACATCCTGCGCAACTTCATCGACGAGCTGGAAGTCGACGAAGAACTGGCTCAGGTGCTGGTAGATGAAGGCTTCACCAGCCTGGAAGAGATTGCCTACGTACCGGTGGAGGAAATGCTCAACATCGACGGCTTTGACGAGGACATCGTCAACGAGCTTCGTGCTCGCGCCAAGGATCGCTTGTTGACCAAAGCCATCGCTACTGAGGAAAAGCTGGCAGACGCCCATCCGGCCGAAGACCTGCTCTCGCTTGAGGGTATGGACAAGGATTTGGCGATGGAACTGGCGGTGCGCGGCGTAATTACCCGCGAAGACCTGGCCGAGCAGTCTATTGACGACCTGCTCGACATCGACGGCATTGACGATGATCGTGCCGGCAAGTTGATCATGGCCGCCCGAGCCCACTGGTTCGAGTAATTAGGCGCGGCCTGAGGAGAGAAGTGCATGACGCAAGTCACGGTGAAACAACTGGCCGATGAGGTCAAAACACCGGTAGAGCGCCTGTTGCAGCAGATGCGTGAGGCAGGTCTGCCGCACACCGCCGCCGACGAAAATGTGACTGACAGTGAGAAGCAATCCCTGCTGACTCACTTGAAGAGCAGTCACAAGGCGAAAGTGGAAGAACCACGCAAGATCACGCTGCAGCGTAAAACCACCAGCACCCTGCGTGTGGCTGGTAGCAAGAGCATCAGCGTTGAAGTTCGCAAGAAGAAAGTTTTCGTACAGCGCAGCCCGGAAGAAATCGAAGCCGAGCGCAAGCGTGAACTGGATGAGCGTCGCGCAGTAGAAAATGCTGCCCGTCAGAAGGCTGAAGAAGAAGCCAAGCAGCGCGCCGAAGAAGAAGCGCGTCGCCAGCCTGCTGCTGCGCAAACCGCTGCCAGCGACGCCGTTGCGGCACCGGCTGCTGCCGAACCTGTTCGCGAAAGCGCACCGGTGGCTGCTGCTCCTGCTCCATCGGCTGACGTTCGCAACAAGCAGAACGAACAGCGCCGTCCGGACAAGCCACGTGCCGACGATAACAATCGTCGCAGCGGTGGCGGTGATGGCGAGCGCAAAAACGCTCCGCATCGCGCATCGGTCAAAGAAAAAGCCCCGGCACCACGTGTGGCGCCACGCACTACCGACGAAGAAAGCGATGGCTTCCGTCGTGGTGGTCGCGGCAAGGCCAAGCTGAAGAAGCGCAACGCCCACGGTTTCCAGAGCCCGACCGGCCCTGTCGTGCGTGATGTGCAGATCGGCGAGACCATCACGGTTGGCGATCTGGCCAATCAGATGTCGGTCAAAGCGGCTGAAATCATCAAGTTCATGTTCAAACTGGGTACCCCAGCGACCATCAACCAGGTGCTTGATCAGGAAACTGCTCAACTGGTAGCCGAAGAACTGGGCCACAAAGTGACCCTGGTCAGCGACACCGCTCTGGAAGATTCCCTGGCCGAGTCCCTGAAGTTTGAAGGTGAGTCGTTCTCCCGTGCACCAGTCGTGACCGTAATGGGCCACGTTGACCACGGTAAGACTTCCCTGCTCGACTACATCCGTCGTGCCAAGGTAGCTGCTGGCGAAGCCGGCGGTATCACCCAGCACATCGGTGCATACCACGTTGAGACTGATCGCGGCATGGTCACTTTCCTCGACACCCCGGGTCACGCTGCGTTTACCGCAATGCGTGCCCGTGGTGCCAAGGCGACCGACATCGTGATCCTCGTGGTTGCAGCGGACGACGGCGTGATGCCGCAAACCATCGAAGCGGTTCAGCATGCTCAGGCAGCTGGCGTGCCGCTGGTGGTAGCAGTGAACAAGATCGACAAGCCGGGCGCTGATCTCGATCGCATCCGCAGCGAACTGTCGGTTCACGGCGTGACTTCCGAAGACTGGGGTGGCGACACACCATTCGTTCCGGTTTCGGCGAAGATGGGTACTGGCGTGGACGAGCTGCTTGAAGCCGTTCTGCTGCAGGCCGAAGTTCTCGAACTGAAAGCTACACCGTCGGCTCCTGGCCGTGGTGTGGTGGTTGAATCGCGTCTCGACAAGGGTCGTGGCCCGGTGGCAACCGTGCTGGTTCAGGACGGTACGCTGCGTCAAGGCGACATGGTCCTGGTCGGTTCGAACTACGGCCGTGTACGTGCCATGCTCGACGAGAACGGCAAGCCGATCAAGGAAGCCGGTCCATCCATCCCTGTCGAGATCCTCGGCCTGGACGGTACCCCGGACGCTGGCGACGAGATGAGCGTGGTTGCCGACGAGAAGAAAGCCCGTGAAGTGGCTCTGTTCCGTCAAGGCAAGTTCCGCGAAGTCAAACTGGCTCGCGCTCACGCCGGCAAGCTGGAAAACATCTTCGAAAACATGGGTCAGGCCGAGAAGAAGACGCTCAACATCGTCCTCAAATCCGACGTCCGTGGTTCGCTGGAAGCGTTGAACGGTGCCTTGAATGGCCTGGGCAACGACGAAGTACAAGTGCGCGTCGTGGGTGGCGGTGTCGGTGGTATCACCGAATCCGACGCCAACCTGGCACTGGCTTCCAACGCTGTACTGTTCGGCTTCAACGTGCGTGCCGATGCCGGCGCTCGCAAGATCGTCGAGCAGGAAGGTCTGGATATGCGTTACTACAACGTGATCTACGACATCATCGAAGACGTCAAGAAAGCCCTGACCGGCATGCTCGGCAGCGATGTTCGCGAGAACATCCTGGGTGTGGCCGAAGTGCGTGACGTGTTCCGTTCGCCGAAGTTTGGCGCGATCGCCGGTTGCATGGTGATCGAAGGTGTGGTGCACCGTAACCGTCCGATCCGTGTACTGCGTGAAGACATCGTTATCTTCGAAGGCGAGCTGGAATCCCTGCGCCGCTTCAAGGATGACGCTTCCGAAGTACGTGCCGGCATGGAATGCGGTATCGGCGTGAAGAGCTACAACGACGTCAAAGTCGGCGACAAGATCGAAGTCTTCGAGAAGGTTCAGGTTGCTCGCAGCCTCTGACTCGCGCACTTCAAGGGCCACGATGGGCCGTCGCATGCAAATGCACGGCACAGCGTCCGGACTCTAAACGCAACGCCCGGTCTGGCTTTTGTCAGGCCGGGCGTTTGCCGCTTTCAGACCTTGCGGGTTTCACCGCTGGGCAGTAACAGGTAACAAATCATGGCAAAAGAATACAGCCGTACCCAACGTATCGGCGATCAGATGCAGCGCGAGCTGGCGCAACTGATCCGTCGCGAAGTCAAAGACCCGCGCGTCGGCCTGGTCACCATCACCGCTGTGGAAGTGTCCCGTGACGTCGGTCACGCGAAGATTTTCATTACCGTGATGGGTCAGGACAACGCTGAAGACATCGCGCAAAGCATCAAGGTGCTCAATGCCGCCGCAGGCTTCCTGCGCATGCAATTGGCCCGCGAAATGAAGCTGCGCAGCGTGCCGCAACTGCACTTCCACTACGACGAATCCGTCGTGCGTGGCGCGCATCTGTCGGCGCTGATCGAGCGCGCCGTCGCTGAAGACAATCAGCACGTTGCCGCTCCTGCACCTGAAGACACCAAGGAGTAATTCGGTGGCTCAGGTCAAACGTATCCGTCGTAACGTCAGCGGAATCATCCTGCTCGACAAGCCGTTGGGGTTCACCTCCAACGCGGCATTGCAGAAGGTGCGCTGGCTGCTCAATGCCGAAAAGGCCGGGCACACCGGCAGCCTCGACCCGTTGGCCACCGGCGTGTTGCCGCTGTGCTTCGGCGAGGCGACCAAGTTCTCGCAATACCTGCTCGATTCCGACAAGGGCTATGAGACTCTGGCGCAACTGGGCAAGACCACCACCACGGCCGATGCCGAAGGCGAGGTTTTGCAGGAGCGTCCGGTGACCGTTGGTCGCGCCGATGTCGAAGCGGTTCTGCCGAAATTTCGTGGGCAAATCAGTCAGATACCGCCGATGTACTCGGCACTCAAGCGTGATGGCCAGCCGCTGTACAAACTGGCACGTGCAGGCGAAGTAGTGGAGCGCGAACCGCGTTCTGTTACTATTGCGCGCTTGGAATTGCTGGCCTTCGAAGGCGATACTGCGCGGCTTGCGGTGGACTGCAGCAAGGGCACCTATATTCGGACCCTGGTGGAGGATATCGGTGAGCAACTCGGTTGTGGTGCGTACGTCGCAGAATTGCGTCGGACCCAGGCCGGGCCTTTCACCCTGGCGCAGACTGTTACTCTCGAAGAGCTGGAAGCGGTACATGCCGAAGGCGGCAACGAGGCGGTCGATCGCTTCCTGATGCCATCGGACAGCGGCCTGCAGGATTGGCCGCTGCTGCATTTCTCGGAAGCGAGTGCGTTCTACTGGCTCAACGGCCAGCCGGTACGTGCCCCGGATGCACCGAAGTTCGGCATGGTACGAGTACAGGATCACAATGGTCGCTTCATCGGTATCGGTGAAGTGAGCGAAGACGGGCGTATCGCGCCGCGTCGCTTGATTCGGTCAGAATGACCGGAACCGGTCTGCGCAAGCGGGCCGGCGAGTGTGGCTGTTAACAGGCATGGTCACTACTCATTTATAGATACAGGGATTTGTCCCTGGCCTGTTGAAGCTGTTTCCCTGAAACAGTTTCCTGATAAGGAAGGATTGCCTCATGGCTCTCGACGTTCAAGAAAAAGCTCAAATCGTTGCTGACTACCAGCAAGCTGTTGGTGACACTGGTTCGCCAGAAGTGCAGGTTGCACTGCTGACCGCCAACATCAACAAACTGCAAGGTCACTTCAAGGCCAACGGTAAAGATCACCACTCCCGTCGTGGTCTGATCCGCATGGTTAACCAGCGTCGCAAACTGCTGGACTACCTGAAAGGCAAGGACGTAAGCCGGTACGCCGCGCTGATCGCTCGCCTGGGTCTGCGTCGCTAATCAGCGATTGCGCTATGAGGTTGGTGGTCTGTCGGGCGTCAGCGGTTTTCCGCTGGCGTCTTGCAGGCTCCCAGCCTCAAGTTTTATCTGCAGCATGGCTTTACCTGTAGCACCCGGACAATTGCCATCGGGCCGATTCCCGAGATTGCCCAAGAATTCGCAAGAAACCGTTTCCCCCAAGAGCCACAAAGAAGGTAGGACACCGTGAACCCGGTAATCAAAAAATTCCAGTTCGGTCAATCGACCGTTACCCTCGAGACAGGCCGTATCGCCCGTCAGGCCTCCGGCGCAGTATTGGTCACCGTTGACGACGACGTCAGCGTGTTGGTGACTGTTGTCGGTGCAAAGCAAGCCGATCCGGGCAAGGGTTTCTTCCCTCTGTCCGTGCACTACCAGGAAAAGACTTACGCTGCCGGTAAGATCCCTGGCGGTTTCTTCAAGCGTGAAGGCCGTCCTTCCGAGAAAGAAACCCTGACTTCCCGACTGATCGACCGTCCGATCCGTCCGCTGTTCCCAGAAGGCTTCATGAACGAAGTGCAGGTTGTCTGCACCGTCGTTTCCACCAGCAAGAAGACCGATCCGGACATCGCTGCGATGATCGGTACCTCGGCTGCCCTGGCCATTTCCGGCATTCCATTCGACGGCCCGATCGGCGCCGCTCGCGTGGCTTTCCACGAAAGCACCGGCTACCTGCTGAACCCGACTTACGAGCAGCAGGCCGCTTCGAGCCTGGACATGGTCGTTGCCGGTACTTCCGACGCCGTGCTGATGGTTGAATCGGAAGCCAAAGAGCTGACCGAAGACCAGATGCTGGGCGCGGTACTGTTCGCTCACGACGAATTCCAGGTTGTGATCAACGCTGTGAAAGAACTGGCTGCCGAAGCCGCCAAGCCAACCTGGAACTGGGCTCCTGCGCCAGAAGCCACCGAACTGCTGGGCGCTATCCGTGCCGAGTTCGGCGAAGCGATCTCCCAGGCTTACACCATCACCATCAAGGCCGACCGTTACGCTCGCCTGGGTGAGCTGAAGGACCAAGTGGTTGCCAAGCTGTCCGGTGAAGAAGGCCAGCCAAGCGCTGCTGAAGTCAAAGCAGCCTTCGGCGAAATCGAATAC
This sequence comes from Pseudomonas sp. TE9122, assembly GCF_056278925.1. Lineage (NCBI taxonomy): Bacteria > Pseudomonadati > Pseudomonadota > Gammaproteobacteria > Pseudomonadales > Pseudomonadaceae > Pseudomonas > Pseudomonas sp. TE9122. The sequence continues at coordinate 386,327 of NZ_JBWBQI010000001.1, forward strand.
CGCACCGTTCGCGAAAACATCGTCAACGGCAAGCCACGTATCGACGGTCGCGACACCAAGACTGTACGTCCGCTGAACATCGAAGTCGGCGTTCTGCCGAAGACTCACGGTTCGGCTCTGTTCACCCGTGGCGAGACCCAGGCACTGGTTGTTGCAACACTGGGCACCGCCCGTGACGCGCAACTGCTGGACACCCTGGAAGGCGAAAAGAAAGACCCGTTCATGCTGCACTACAACTTCCCGCCGTTCTCGGTAGGCGAGTGTGGTCGCATGGGTGGCGCCGGTCGTCGCGAAATCGGTCACGGCCGTCTGGCCCGTCGTTCGGTTTCGGCCATGCTGCCAGCCGCTGACGTGTTCCCGTACACCATCCGCGTGGTGTCGGAAATCACCGAATCCAACGGTTCGAGCTCGATGGCTTCCGTGTGCGGTGCTTCCCTGGCACTGATGGACGCTGGTGTACCGATGAAGGCACCGGTGGCCGGTATCGCCATGGGTCTGGTTAAAGAAGGCGAGAAGTTCGCCGTCCTGACCGACATCCTCGGCGACGAAGATCACCTGGGCGACATGGACTTCAAGGTAGCCGGTACCGCCAAAGGCGTTACTGCGCTGCAGATGGACATCAAGATCAAGGGCATCACCGAAGAGATCATGGAAATCGCTCTGGGCCAGGCCCTTGAAGCGCGCCTGAACATCCTCGGCCAGATGAACCAGATCATTGGCCAGTCGCGTACCGAACTGTCGGCCAACGCTCCGACCATGATCGCGATGAAGATCGACACCGACAAGATCCGTGACGTTATCGGTAAAGGTGGCGCGACCATCCGTGCGATCTGCGAAGAAACCAAGGCTTCGATCGACATCGAAGACGACGGTTCGATCAAGATCTTCGGCGAAACCAAGGATGCCGCAGAAGCAGCGCGTCAGCGCGTTCTGAGCATCACGGCAGAAGCCGAGATCGGCAAGATCTACGTCGGCAAGGTTGAGCGCATCGTCGACTTCGGCGCATTCGTCAACATCCTGCCGGGCAAGGACGGTCTGGTGCACATCTCGATGCTGAGCGACGCTCGCGTTGAGAAAGTGACCGACATCCTGAAAGAAGGCCAGGAAGTGGAAGTGCTGGTACTGGACGTGGACAACCGCGGCCGTATCAAGCTGTCCATCAAAGACGTGGCAGCTGCCAAGGCTTCGGGCGTTTAATCGCCCCAACGCTTTAGCGCAATGAAGATGCCCCCGCCGTGCAAACGGCGGGGGCATTTTTTTATCTGAAATAAAGAAATTGTGGCGAGGGGATTTATCCCCTCGCCACAAATGTGGTTCTCAAAAGAAAACCATCAGACAACCCACAAATTTGCCGGAGCTCGAGACCGGTGCTAGGTTTAGCCCACCGCCCGTGTAGCTCAGCCGGTAGAGCAGCGCACTCGTAACGCGAAGGTCGCAGGTTCGATTCCTGTCTCGGGCAAAAAATTTTCGCCTTCGGTTTTATGCGTGGTGTTGGAGGTATTCGTTCAGTGCTTGACGTGTCAGATCATTCAACGACACATTTTGACGGGTTGCCGCCAGAGCCGCTGCTAAATGCAGATCGTGACCTATGCGAACATTGAACGATCCTTTGCATGGGATTTCAGGCTTCTGCCCGAGCTGCTGACAGGTTTGTAAATAGTCATCTACCGCCTCGCGAAAGGCTGCTTCCAGTTCAGCCACCGTTTGTCCTTCATAATTAACCAGCGCCCTGATGAAAAGGAGTTTTCCGAACAGGCACTTATCTTCCGTGCTCGCCTCGATAGAGCCAACATAGCCTTTGTAGTGCAGCTGGGAACTCATGGAATCAGGCCTCCTGTTTTCAGTTGCTCGATAATCTGGCGTCTTGCGTATGTTTTGATTTCATTTCCGGGATGTGGCTTGTGCAGGTTGATCATTGCGCTCGGATTCCCGTTGTCGAATTTGATCCTGCTACCGGATCCTTCCAGCTGAGAGTAACCAAGACGCGCCAACAGAGTGACAAGCTCGGACCATGTGAATGCGCTTTGGCCGTTGACAAGTTTGGCGAGAAGTTTTTCAGTCTTTGACATGCTGGCCTATGATTGCAACTGAATATAGTTGCCTGTTTTTGGGCGGTCAATGTGAAGGTTTCGTTCGCCTTGACCTCAAAGGCGATGGCGAGGATTTATACGCAGTGAATTTCGCGCATGGAAACCGGAAACTGTAACCAAGCGCATACCACCCTTCATTTCATTCCCCCGGTTGCACTGGCTTGCGTCTCTGTTAGGATTCCTTCGTACCAGACAAGCAAGCACCGTTGTTTTCATATGATCCACGAATGGTCCTGAAGGCCAGGAAAAACCGAGCTTCCAATGGCTTCCTGCGTCAGAGAGATCCTTGATGATCCAGATCCATCCTCCATTCCTAAGATCAGCGAGAACCCCATGACTGAATTGACCCAAGAGCAACGCCACGAACAAGCGCTGGAAAAATACCTTCTGGATGTGCCGGACCTGAAGGATGAGATCAAGGACCTGAGTCCCGATGATCAAAAAGACCAGATCCAGTGGGCCTTCGAAGACGAAGCCGAAGCGCAGGGCTTGCAGCCGTGGGAGCTGACGCTCAAGTACACGAGCTCGCCGGAAGAGTTCGAGGCGCAGCGCCTCGTGCTGCACAAGGAAGCGGCGGAAGTCTTGGGTGTCGAGTGGGAAGAGTACTGCGAGATGAACAATCTCGTCGTATGACGAGAGCTTCAAGTTTCAAGCTGCAAGCTACAAGTCGAAGCAGAATCGCTCAGCTTGTAGCTTGTAGCTTGTAGCTTGTAGCTTGTAGCTTGTAGCTTGTAGCTTGCAGCTTGTAGCTCAGAGACTCAGTCGCATCGACAGATCCACCGCTTTGACATCCTTGGTCATCGCGCCGATCGAGATGTAATCCACGCCCGTTTCGGCGATCGGCAGCAGCGTGCTTTCGTTGATGCCGCCGCTGGCTTCCAGTTTTGCTTTGCCGGCCGTCAGGCGTACGGCTTCGCGCATGTCATCCAGGCTCAGTTCGTCGAGCATGATGATGTCGGCGCCGGCTTCCAGCGCTTGCTTCAATTCCTCAAGACTTTCCACTTCGATTTCCACCGGTTTGCCCGGGGCGATCTTGTGTGCGGCGGCCACGGCTTCGGCGATGCCTCCGCTGGCGGCAATGTGGTTTTCCTTGATCAGGAAGGCGTCGTACAGACCGATCCGGTGGTTGTGACAGCCGCCGCAGGTCACCGCATATTTCTGAGCCAAGCGCAGGCCGGGCAGGGTTTTACGGGTGTCGAGCAACTTGACCTGCGTTTCACCGACGAAGTCCGCCAGGTACTGCGCGCGCGTCGCCACGCCAGACAGCAACTGCAGGAAGTTCAACGCGCTGCGTTCACCGGTCAGCAGTGAGCGAGCCGGGCCTTCCAGGTGAAACAGCGGCTGATTGGCTTTGACCCGCTGGCCGTCGACCACTTGCCAATGCACCGCCACGCGCGGATCGAGCTGGCGAAACACCGCATCGACCCACGCGGTGCCGCAGATGACCGCGTCGTCACGGGTGATGATGGTGGCTTTGGCCAGGCGTTCGGCCGGGATCAGTTGCGCGGTGATGTCGCCGCTGCCGATGTCTTCGAGCAACGCACGGCGCACGTTGTTTTCGATTTCGGCGGTCAGATCGGCGAGACGTAGATTCGGCATAACGGACTCCACAAACAAAGTGGTTCGATTATAGGGGCAGGGCGCGAGCCAACCCAAGGCGAGAACGTTCGTGCCTGACGCATCTGGTCGATTTTCCTGCGCTGAGTGCGAGGTGTGGCGTATAGGGGAAACCCTGAGGCCTATAGCATCGCCGGCCTGTTTTGCCAGATAATCCGCCTTGTATTTGACGTCATGGCTTTGACGAACGAGTCCAGTTGGGCAGTGTCAAAGCGACGAACCGAATCACCGTTCCAGGAGGCTTGGATGCGCAACGACGGGAAAGTGGTGCCTTTGCACCGGGCGACTGCCGATCTGGCGGACCACTCGCCGCTTGCCCGCTTGCCGGTGATTCTGCTGCAGGTTCGCGACAAGGCTGCGCAGCAGCTGCGCCACGATTTGCAGGAGCTGTTCGATAACGCCGACGACACGCTGTTCGAAATGGCCGACCGGGCGCGCAACGACGTCGATCAGAACATTTTTTTCGAAGCCATGCGCGACCTGCGCCTCAAACGCAAAAACATCGAGCGCGGCTTTCTGGAACTGTTCTTTGAAGCCTTCGCCGGCCTTACCCAATACGACCCCGCCGCCAACACACTGCCACGCACGCCGGTGGTCGAAGAGTCGGCGCCGCGCACCGATGCCATGGAGCGTACCGTCGCCGTGCAGACCATGGTCAGCCGTGTGCTCAAGCGCGACGGCTTCGCTCTCGATCAACTCACAGCACGCTTCAGCTCGATGCTCGGCAAGCGTCTGGACGATCAGCACAATCCGCTGAGTCCGGCCATGCTGTGCGAATATTTCCTGCAGGCCGGACGTAACCTCGGCGTCGAGATCAAGGTCAAGCTGATCCTGCTCAAGCTGTTCGAACGCTATGTGCTGGCTGACACCGAACAGTTGTATGGCGAGGCCAATCAGTTGTTGCTCGCCACCGGCGTGTTGCCACATCTGAAACCCGCCGTGGCTCGTCGCATGGTCGAGCCTGCGGACAGCGACACATTGATTGAAGATCTCGACGAGCCGCCAGCGGACGAAGGCATCGAGGAAGTGTTCGCAGCGATGCAGCAATTGCTCGCCCAGGTCCGCGGCCGCGTCACACCGACCCTGGAGCCCGGCGCCCCGGCGCATCCGATCAACACCCGCGACCTGCTGCGGTTGTTGTCGCACTTGCAGCAATACGTACCGGCGCTGGAGGCTCAGGAAGATTTCGATCTGCGTCATCAGCTCGAGCAACTGCTGACCCGGGTCAGCGTCAGAAGCGGCAGGTCCCGCGTCGTCGCGACCGCCGACGAAGATGTGATCAACCTGATCGCCATGGTTTTCGACTGCATCCTCGACGATCGCAACGTGCCCGATGCGCTCAAGGCGCTGATCGGCCGATTGCAGATTCCGATGCTCAAGGTTGCGGTGTTGGACAAGAGTTTCTTCAGCCGCAGCACGCACCCGGCGCGGCGCCTGCTCAACGAAATCGCCGAGGCCGCAATGGGCTGGAGCGATTGCGACGGCGCTGAGCGCGACAACCTATACGTGCGCATCGAACAAGTGGTGCAGCGCTTGCTGAGTGATTTTGTGGATGACCCGGCGATCTTCTCCGAACTGCTCGCCGACTTCCTCGCCTTCACTCAGGAAGAGCGCCGCCGCACCGAACTGCTGGAACAACGCTTGCGGGACGCCGAGGAAGGCCGGGCGAAGGCCGAGCTGGCTCAGCGGCGTGTCGCGCAGGCGTTGCAACAGGCGCTACTGGGCAAAGTGCTGCCGGCGACGGTGGTGAGTTTCGTCCAGCAGGCCTGGAGCAAAGTGCTGTTGCTGACCTGCCTCAAGCACGGCGATCAGTCCGCCGAATGGCATGCCGATGTGCAGACCATGGAACAGTTGGTCTGGAGCGTGCAGCGCCATGACGACGGCGAATCCAGCCTGCGCCTGCTGGCACTGGTGCCGGGTTTGCTCAAGTCGCTGCGCGATGGCCTGAGCAGCACCGCGTTCGACCCGTTTGCCACCAGCGAATTTTTCAGCGAACTGGAGGCTCTGCACGTACGCGTGCTGGAACGTTCCGACGATGCCGAGCACAGCGCCATGCCGCTGATCGAAGTCACGCCCGAGGTCTTGCAGCACAGTGCCGACCAGGCAGCAGCGACCCCGGCGCCGCGCCTGGCGCAAGACGATGCCGGTCTGTCTCAGGTCGAGCAGTTGCGTGTGGGCAACTGGGTGGTGTTCGACGCAGACGAGGAACAGACCTTGCGTTGCAAACTCGCCGCGACCATCGAAGAGACCGGCAAATATGTCTTCGTCGACCGCACCGGGACGAAAGTGCTGGAGCACAGCCGCACCGACCTCGCCTTGGCTTTCAGCCGTGGCGCCGCGCGCGCACTGGATGACACCTTGCTGTTCGACCGCGCACTGGAATCGGTGCTGGGCGACCTGCGGCGACTCAATCGCGGCAAGTGATCGCGCGGTGAGGGCGGATCGCGGCATACTGGGCGCCCACATGGTCGGCGTTGAAGGAATCGGTATGCAGTTGGATCCCGCGAGCGGGTGGTGTCATGGCGTGCAGATCTGCCCGTCGCCCAACTTCAATGAGCGCCCGGCGGGCGAAGTGTCCCTGTTGGTCATCCACAACATCAGCCTGCCGCCGGCGCAATTCGCCACGGGCAAGGTGCAGGAATTTTTCCAGAATCGTCTGGATGTCACCGAACACCCGTACTTTGCAGGCATCGCTGACCTGCGTGTCTCGGCGCATTTTCTGATCGAACGTGACGGCAAGGTCACCCAGTTTGTCTCCTGTCTGGAGCGCGCGTGGCATGCCGGGGTTTCTGTGTTCGAGGGCCGTGAAACCTGTAACGATTTTTCCGTGGGCATCGAGCTGGAAGGCACCGATGATCTGCCGTTCACCGACGAACAATATTGTTCGTTGACTGCGCTGACCCGGCAGTTGCAGAAACGCTTTCCGGCGATCACCGATCAGCGTATCTGTGGCCACAGCGATATCGCTCCGGGGCGCAAGACCGATCCGGGACCGGCATTCGACTGGGCACGCTACCGCGCCGCCCTGGCAAAAGAGGAAGGACAATGAGTTTTCTGGTGTTACTGCTGGCGCTGTGGATCGAGAAGTTTTCGGCCCTGCGCCATCGGCTTCAACGCGACGGCGGATGGATCCGCGAACTGCACAAACTCGAAAACAGCAAACGGCTGGCCAGGCAACCGTGGCTGGTGCTGACGATTCTGGTGCTGTTCCCGGTGGCGTTGCTGGCGCTGTTGCTGCTGGTGCTGGAACCTGTGGCTTACGGTTTGCTGGCGTTGCCGGTGCATTTGCTGGTGGTGATCTACAGCCTCGGACGCGGCGATCTGCTCGGCGGCCTCGGCCCGTTCCGCGATGCCTGGCGCCGTGAGGATCTGCAAGCGGCGGCGCACGTCGCCAAGCGCGACCTGGACATCTGCGCCGACAGTGGCGAGCAATTGCTCGAGCGGGTGCAAGGGCATCTGCTGTGGCAGGCCTATCAGAGTTTCTTCGCGGTGATCTTCTGGTACTTCCTTCTCGGCCCCGTGGCGGCATTGGCCTATCGTTTGCTGGCGCTGGCCGAAGAGCACGGCTGCAATCCGGCGCTGGTCGAGCGTGCTGCGCAATTGCGTCACGCTTTCGATTGGGTGCCGGTGCGTTTGCTGGCGGCAAGTCTTGCGTTGGTCGGCAACTTCGTTGCGGTCAGCCGGGTGATGCTGCATGAGCTGCTCAACTGGAACATCAGCGCTGCGCAGTTGATCAACAAGGTCGGCCTGGCAGCCGGGGAAGTTCCACCGCCAGTGGTCGGCCCGGACGGCATCAACACCCTCGATTGTCTGTGGGAACTGCTGCTGCGTGCGGCGGTGCTGTGGTATGCCGGGTTTGCCTTGTGGACGGTTCTGGTTCACTGATTACAGCAAGATCAAAAGATCGCAGCCTTCGGCAGCTCCTACCTGGCCGAAGGCTGCGATCTTTTTGCTTTTGATTTGGCGATCACTGCATTGCCATTAACCTTAAGTTACAAAACCTCCCGCCGATTTACGCTATACAGAGATAGCGCCCGATAGTGGCTATCTGCTCTCGTCCCGCGCCTGCCAATAAAAACAAGAAAAACCAAGGGAGACTTCCAGTGAAGAGCTTGCTCTATCCCGCCGTCTCGCTGATGAACCGTCTGAGCTTCGGCATGAAGTTCAGCCTGATCAGCGTGCTGTTCCTGGTGCCGATGCTGGTGACCAATTTCTATCTGGTGCGCGATTCCTATCGCGAATTTCAGGGCACCCGCGTTGAGTTGCAAAGCCTCGACCTGCTGGGCAGCAGCCTGACCCTGCGCCGGGATCTGGAGACCCTGAACAATCTGGTGCAGATCGACGTCACCCTCGGCCAGTCCGGCAAGGCCGGCAATGTCGAAGCGCAGATCCAGGCGCTGGAGCAAGCAGTGCTCGCGCGGCTCGAAGGGCTGACGGCGATGACCGAAGACCCCGAGCAGATCAAGCAATTCGAGGCCAAACGCGATGAAATGATCGCGGCGTTCAAGGCCCAGCAAGCGGAGAGCTCGCTGCAAAGCAAAAGCGCGTTGATCGGCAAGTTGTTGGCCAGTGCGCAGATTTTCAGCCAGATCATCACCAGTCAGGCCGGGTTGAGCCGCGACAACCAGAGCGACATTCGTCAGCTCAGCGAACTGGTCACGCTGATCACCCCGAGCGTCACGCAAACCCTCGGCGAAGGCCGGGCGATGGGTTCGTATTCGTTGGGTCAGGGTTTTCTCAACAGTTCCTCCAGCACGCGTTTCGACGAGTTGCTGGTGCAGATCGAAAAACTCCAGGCCGAGTACGCTCTGAAACTGCAAGACGCCCTCGGTTCCAGCAGTGCTGCGCGCGAATCCCTCAGTGCCCAGGCCGACACCAGCAAGGCTTCGCTCAAGCAGGCCAGCGAACTGTTCGAAGAGCAAGTGGTGATGGCCGACACCCTCGATGCGCCGTGGCAGGCATTCTACGATCAGGTCACCGGGCTGATGGAGCACACCTACCAGCTCAATCAGGCCACGCTGAAATTCCTCGACAACCAGTTGCAGCAGCGCCTGGCGCAGAACCGCACGCACATGATTCTGCAAGCCTCTGCGCTGTCGGTGGTGTTTGTGCTGATTTTCTATCTTTATGGCGGTTTCTACGCCTCGACCCGGACCACCCTGAAAAGCCTGGGCGCGATGATGGACAAGGTCGCGGCCGGTGACATGACCGTCAACTTCAAGGCCAGCAGCCGTGATGAACTGGGCGAGTTGGGCGAGGTGTTCAACGGTACGGTGAAGAAGATTCACGACTTGATCGAACGTGTCGGGCATACCGTGGGTGAGGTCGAGCGGCAGGCCGGGCAGGTGGAGAGCGTGTCGGCGCAGAGCAATCAGGCCGTGGCCGGGCAGCGCTCGCAGATTGAACAAGTGGCGACGGCGATGAACCAGATGTCGGCGACCTCAATGGAAGTCGCCCGCAGTGCTGCGGCCGCGGTGAGCAGCGCCCACAGCGTCAACGACGAAACCCTCAGCGGTCGTGGTCTGGTGGAATCGCAGCAGGGCAGCATTGCCGCGCTGGCCAGCGAAATCGATCAGTCGGTGCTGGTGATCAATCAACTGGCCAGCGACAGCAAGTCGATCAGCCGTGTGCTTGAGGTGATCAAGAGCATCGCCGAACAGACCAATCTGCTAGCGCTCAATGCGGCGATCGAAGCCGCGCGAGCCGGCGAGCAGGGGCGCGGCTTTGCCGTGGTCGCAGATGAAGTGCGCACGTTGGCCAAGCGTACCCAGCAATCGACCGAAGAAATCGAGCAGATGATCGCCAAGCTGCACGGTGGCGTCGGCGCGGCGGTGAAGGCCATGGGCGTCAGCCATCAGATGGCCAACGGCACGGTGGGCCAGTCGGAGAAGGTCCAGCAGGCGCTGGAAAACATCCTTGGCGCGGTGGGCATGATCGTGGATCAGAATCAGCAGATCGCCGCCGCCGTCGAACAGCAGACCGCCGTGGCCCACGACATCGATCAGAACATCGTCGAGATCAACCGCGCTGGCGAACGCACAGCGCAAGGCGCGCACCAGACCGAAGATGCCAGCCGCGCGCTGTCGGCGCAGGTGGTTGAGCTCAAACAACTGATCAGCGCATTTCGCGTCTGAGCCCCAAACAATCCTTGTAGGAGCTGACGAGTGCAACGAGGCTGCGATCTTTTGACTTTGCCTTTGAAGATCAAAAGATCGCAGCCTCGTTGCACTCGTCAGCTCCTACCCGGGTACGTGTTACCAGCCGAAGACTTCGCAGCAGTTGGCGGTGCTGGCAGCGGCGAGTTGTTCAGCAGTGATATTCATCAGCTCGGCCAGCGCCGCGCAAATCGCCGGCAGATGCGCCGGGCTGTTGCGCTGGCCGGGGAACATGGCGGGGGCCATGTCCGGTGAGTCGGTTTCCAGTACCACCGATTGCAGCGGCAGTTCCGGCAGGACCCGATGCATGCGCAACGCCTGCGGCCAGGTCGGAGCACCGCCGAGACCCAGTTTGAACCCGAGCTTGAGGTATTCCCGCGCTTCCTCACGGCTGCCGGCGAAGGCGTGGATGATGCCGGCGCGTTTGAGCTTGAAGCGCTTGAGCGTGGCGATCACCGCCGCGTGGCTGCGGCGTACGTGGATCAGCGCCGGCAGCTCGAAGTCCGCCGCCAGTTGCAGCTGCGCTTCGAACAACGACTGTTGCCGCTCGCGATCGAGGTTTTCGAGGAAGTAATCCAGGCCTATCTCGCCCACCGCACACAACTGCCGATGCCCGCGCAGGCGTGTCAGCCAGTCACCCAGTGCGAGCAAATCCTCGGAGCGATGCTGATCGAGGAACACCGGATGCAGACCGAACGCGGCGTACAGGTCGGCATCGCTCTGCACCAGGTCCCACACCCGTTGCCAGTTGCCCTGATGCACGCCCAGCACGACGATGCGCCGCACGCCGAGGGCGCGGCTTTCGGCCAGCAACTCTGCGCGATCGGCGTCGAAGTCGGGGAAGTCGAGGTGGGTGTGGCTGTCGATCAGCTCCACGCTTCAGTCCCGATGAATACGCTGCTTGAAGGTCCGCGCAATGGCTTGCACGCCCGGTTGGTAGTCGTCCTGCTCGACGGCGGCCAGGGCCAGTTCCAGGGCCTTGTCGGCGATCAACTGGTGTTGCTGGGACATGGCGTTGACCGGCAACGGCAGGAAATCCAGCAACTGCGTGTCGCCGAACGTGCCCAAGCGCAGCGGCCGCGATTTCAGCGGGAAATCATGCAGCGCATCGAACACGCCTTGCAGCAGCACGTAGGACGTTGTCACCAGCGCGTCAGGCAAATGCCCCAGACGCTGCAGGAGTTCTTCCATCAATTGCTTGCCGCACTCGCGGCTGAACGACTCGGCGTGCTCGATCAGCACCTCACCTTTGAAGTCTTTGAGCGCTGCGCGGAAACCGGCGGCACGCTCCTGGCTGATGCTCAGCTCCGGGCGTGCGCCTAGCAGGACGATCTGCTTTGGCTGCGGATCGAGCAGGCTCTGGGTCAGGTGCAGGCTGGCCTCGCGGTCGTCGCTGATCACCGAGCAGAAATGCTCCGGCTCCATGACGCGGTCGATGGCGATGATCGGCAGACCCTTGGCCTGCAACTGGCGATAGCTGTCATCACCGGCCGGCAGGCAACTGGCAACGATCAGCGCATCGCAGCGGCGCGCGCGGAACAGTTGCAGCAACTGGCGCTCGCTGTCCGGCGCGTCGTCGGAGCTGGCGATCAGCAATTGATAACCGCGAGCCCGCGCGCCTTGTTCGAGCAACTTGGCGATCCGCGCGTAACTGGGGTTTTCCAGATCCGGCAGGATAAAGCCCAGGGTGCGCGTGTGCCGACTGCGCAGGCCGGCCGCTTGCGGATTGGGCGTGAAGCCGTGCAGATCGACCACCGCGCGCACGCGCTCGACGGTCGCGTTGCTGATGCGTTGCTGTTCGGCCTTGCCGTTGATGACGTAGCTGGCGGTGGTGACGGAGACGCCGGCCAACCGCGCGATATCACTGAGTTTCAACCCGGTATTTCCTTGTTTTTTCGAGCATGCCGCGACATTTTCGCCAATCCTACCCGATAAGGGCAGTCGACTTATTGCCTGGGCAGATCCGACCAGTTGGACTTCAAGGATGAGACATTATCGAGTAACGTGCCGATCAATCTAGATTAAACGTTTCAGCAAGCGTATTTTCTACGTTTTAGACGCCTTTGGCCGGTCCTGCCGTGAAACCGCCAAAACTGCCGCTGAAAAGCGCGGCAGAGCGCCTAAGCTGTGAACCATTCAAAACAATACCTGGCGTTGAACTGCGCCAAAAAGGAGATCGCATGCTCGAGCTCACTATAGAGCAGATATCCATGGGCCAGTCGGCCGTGGATAAACCCGCTGCCCTGCAATTGCTGGCCAGTCATCTGGTCGCCGATGGTCTGGTTGCCGACGGCTACCTCGCCGGCCTGCAGGCCCGGGAAGCCCAGGGGTCGACCTTTCTCGGTCAAGGCATCGCCATTCCCCACGGTACGCCGGAAACCCGCGATCAGGTATTCGCCACCGGCGTGCGCCTGATGCAGTTTCCCGACGGCGTCGATTGGGGCGATGGCCAAATCGTTTATCTGGCGATTGGCATCGCGGCGAAATCCGACGAACACCTGCGCCTGCTGCAACTGCTGACCCGCGCCCTCGGCGAGACCGATCTGGGCCAGGCCCTGCGTCGCGCCAGCTCGCCCGAAGCGCTGTTGAAACTGCTGCAAGGCGCGCCGCAGGAACTGGCGCTTGATGCGCAGATGATCGGCCTCGGCGTGTCGGCCGATGATTTCGAAGAACTGGTCTGGCGCGGCGCACGTCTGCTGCGTCAGGCCGATTGTGTGAGCAACGGCTTTGCCGGCGTGTTGCAGCAGGTTGAAGCGCTGCCACTGGGCGACGGCCTGTGGTGGCTGCACAGCGAGCAGACCGTGAAGCGTCCGGGACTGGCGTTCGTCACCCCGGACAAACCGATGCGCTACCTCGGCCAGCCGCTTAGCGGTCTCTTCTGCCTGGCGAGTCTGGGCGAAGCGCATCAGGCGCTGCTCGAGCGTTTGTGCGCGTTGCTGATCGAAGGTCGCGGCCACGAACTGGGCCGCGCCACCAGCAGCCGCAAAGTCCTCGAAGTGCTGGGCGGTGAATTGCCCGCCGACTGGCCGAGCGCGCGTATTGCCCTGGCCAACGCCCACGGTCTGCATGCGCGCCCGGCGAAGATCCTTGCGCAACTGGCGAAGAGTTTTGACGGCGAAATTCGCGTGCGCATCGTCGACAGCCAAGACAGTGCCGTGTCGGTGAAAAGCCTGAGCAAACTGCTCAGCCTCGGCGCCCGGCGCGGTCAGGTGCTGGAGCTGATTGCCGAACCGAGCATCGCCGCCGATGCCTTGCCGGCCCTGCTCGCGGCGATTGAAGAAGGCCTCGGTGAGGAAGTCGAGCCGCTGCCGGCCGTGAGTCAGCAGCGCGAAGTGATCGCCGACATCGCCGAAGTGCTGATCGCGCCGGCCTCCGGCAGCCTGTTGCAGGCGATTCCTGCCGCACCGGGCATCGCCATCGGCCCTGCGCACATTCAGGTGCTGCAAGCCATCGATTACCCGTTGCGCGGCGAATCTGCCGCGATCGAGCGCGAGCGCCTCAAGCAAGCGCTTAGCGACGTGCGCCGCGACATTCAAGGCTTGATCGAACGCAGCAAGGCCAAGGCGATTCGCGAGATTTTCATTACTCACCAGGAAATGCTCGACGACCCGGATCTGACCGATGAAGTCGACACCCGCCTCAAGCAAGGCGAAAGCGCCGAAGCGGCGTGGATGGCGGTGATCGAAGCGGCGGCCAAACAGCAGGAATCGCTGCAGGACGCTTTGCTCGCCGAGCGTGCCGCCGATCTGCGCGACATCGGTCGCCGGGTGCTGGCGCAATTGTGTGGCGTGCAGACCGCGAACGAACCTGAGCAACCGTACATTCTGGTGATGGACGAAGTCGGCCCGTCCGATGTCGCGCGTCTGGATCCTGCGCGGGTTGCGGGGATTCTCACCGCGCGCGGCGGCGCTACCGCGCACAGCGCCATCGTCGCTCGTGCCCTCGGTATTCCAGCACTGGTCGGCGCGGGTGCGGCGGTGCTGTTGCTCGAGCCGGGCACGCCGCTGTTGCTCGACGGTCAGCGTGGCCGTCTGCATGTCGACGCCGATGCCGCGACCCTCAAGCGTGCCGCCGAAGAACGAGACACCCGCGAGCAACGCCTGAAGATCGCCGCCGAACAACGCCATCAACCGGCGCACACCACCGACGGCCACGCCGTCGAAGTGTTCGCCAACATCGGCGAAAGCGCAGGAGTGACCAGCGCGGTGGAGCAGGGCGCTGAAGGCATTGGCTTGCTGCGCACCGAACTGATTTTCATGGCCCACCCACAGGCACCGGATGAGGCAACCCAGGAAGCCGAATACCGTCGCGTCCTCGATGGTCTGGCCGGACGGCCGCTGGTGGTGCGCACGCTCGACGTCGGCGGCGACAAACCGCTGCCGTATTGGCCGATCGCCAAGGAAGAAAACCCGTTCCTCGGCGTGCGCGGCATTCGCCTGACCCTGCAGCGTCCGCAGATCATGGAAGCGCAACTGCGCGCCTTGCTGCGTTCGGCCGACAACCGTCCGCTGCGGATCATGTTCCCGATGGTCGGCAGCGTCGAAGAGTGGCGCCAGGCCCGCGACATGACCGAACGCTTGCGTTTGGAAATTCCAGTCGCCGACCTGCAACTGGGGATCATGATCGAGGTGCCGTCCGCCGCATTGCTTGCGCCAGTGCTGGCCAAGGAAGTGGATTTCTTCAGCGTCGGCACCAACGACCTGACCCAATACACCCTGGCCATCGACCGTGGTCATCCGACGCTGTCTGCACAAGCGGACGGCTTGCACCCGGCGGTCCTGCAACTGATCGACATCACCGTGCGTGCCGCCCATGCCCATGGCAAATGGGTGGGTGTCTGCGGCGAGCTGGCGGCGGATCCGCTGGCGGTGCCGGTGCTGGTTGGCCTCGGTGTCGACGAGCTCAGCGTGTCCGGGCGCAGCATTGCCGAAGTCAAGGCGCGCATCCGTGAACTCAGCCTGCCCCAGGCGCAAACCCTCGCTCAACAGGCCCTGGCCGTGGGCAGCGCGAATGAAGTGCGCGCATTAGTGGAGGCCCTGTAATGGCCAAGATTCTCACCCTGACCCTCAACCCGGCACTCGACCTCACCGTCGAGCTGTCACGGCTCGATGCCGGTCAGGTCAATCGCAGCGAGGAGATGCACACCCACGCTGCGGGCAAAGGCGTCAACGTCGCCCAGGTGCTGGCGGACCTCGGCCATCAGGTCACCGTCAGCGGCTTTCTCGGCGAAGACAATCTGCAAGCGTTCGAAACCCTGTTCGCCAAGCGTGGTTTTATCGACGCGTTCATCCGCGTGCCGGGCGAGACGCGCAGCAACATCAAGGTCGCCGAACAGGACGGGCGCATTACCGACATCAACGGTCCGGGGCCAATGGTCGATGCAATGGCGCAGCAAGCTTTGCTTGATCGCTTGCTGCAGATCGCACCGGGGCACGATGCGGTGGTGGTCGCCGGCAGTCTGCCGCGTGGCGTCACTGCGCAATGGTTGCGCGAGCTGATTGAACGGCTGAACGCGCTCGGCTTGAAAGTCGCCCTTGATTCCAGCGGTGAGGCTTTGCGCGCCGCGTTGCAGGCCAGCCCCTGGCTGATCAAACCGAACACCGAAGAATTGGCCCACGCCCTCGGCTGCGAAGTGGTGTCGCCGATCGCCGAAGCACAAGCCGCCGCACGTTTGCATGCGCAAGGCATCGAGCACGTGGTGATCTCTCACGGCGCTGACGGGGTCAACTGGTTCAGTGTCGGCTCGGCCCTGCATGCCTCGCCGCCGAAAGTCAGCGTGGCCAGCACGGTCGGTGCCGGCGATTCATTGCTGGCTGGCATGCTCCACGGTCTGCTCAGTGCTGATACGCCGGAGCAAACCCTGCGCACCGCCACCGCGATTGCGGCAATGGCGGTGACCCAGATCGGTTTTGGCATCAACGACGCTGCGCAACTGGCGCAGCTCGAACAGGGCGTGCGCGTGCGCCCCCTGACAGAACAATAAGAGGGTTTGTCATGAAGTTAGCCATTGTTACGGCTTGCCCGAACGGCATGGTCACCAGTGTGCTGTGCGCGCGCCTGCTCGATGCAGCGGCGCAGCGCCAGGGCTGGAGCACCAGCGTTGAAGTGGTCGATCCGGCACACCCGGAACGCGAGTTGTCGGCGGCGACCATCGAAGCCGCCGAGTGGGTGTTGCTGGTCACCACTGGCGCGGTGGACATGAGCCGGTTTGTCGGCAAGCGCGTGTTCCAGATCGCTCCGGCGCAGGCGCTGCAGGATGTCGAAGCGGTACTGCGTCGCGGCGCTGAAGAAGCCGAAGTCTACGTGGCCAGCGCAGTCGAAGCGGCGATTGATGCGCCACGTGCGCCGCGCATCGTCGCCATCACGGCCTGCCCGACCGGCGTCGCCCACACCTTCATGGCCGCCGAAGCGTTGCAGCAGACCGCCAAGCGTCTGGGCTATGAATTGCAGGTCGAAACCCAGGGCTCGGTGGGCGCGAAAACCCCGCTCAGCGCAACGGCCATCGCCGAGGCTGACGTGGTGTTGCTGGCGGCGGATATCGACGTCGCCACCGAGCGTTTCGCCGGCAAGAAAATCTATCGCTGCGGCACGGGCGTTGCGCTGAAGCAATCCGAAGCGACCCTGAAAAGAGCCCTGGCCGAAGGCGCAGTGGAAAGTGCGGCAAGCGACGGCAAGGCCCCGGCCAAGTCCGAGAAAACCGGCGTCTACAAGCACCTGCTCACGGGTGTGTCGTACATGCTGCCAATGGTGGTGGCAGGTGGTTTGCTGATCGCGTTGTCGTTCGTGTTCGGCATCACCGCGTACAAGGAAGAAGGCACGCTGGCGGCGGCACTGATGCAGATCGGCGGCGAAACCGCGTTCAAGCTGATGGTGCCGCTGCTCGCCGGGTACATCGCCTACTCGATCGCCGATCGCCCGGGCCTTGCGCCGGGGATGATCGGCGGCTTGCTCGCAGGCACTCTGGGCGCCGGATTCATCGGCGGGATCATTGCCGGTTTCATCGCCGGTTATGCCGCCAAAGCCATCGCCCGCTATGTGAAATTGCCGCAGAGCCTGGAAGCGTTGAAGCCGATTCTGATCATCCCGTTGCTGGCCAGTCTGGTCACCGGTCTGGTGATGATTTACGTGGTCGGCAAACCGGTCGCCGGCATGCTCGCCGCGCTCACCCAGTTCCTCGACAGCATGGGCACGACCAACGCGATTCTGCTCGGCGTGTTGCTCGGCGGCATGATGTGCGTCGACCTCGGTGGGCCGATCAACAAGGCTGCCTATGCGTTTTCGGTGGGGCTGCTGGCCTCGCAGAGTTACGCACCGATGGCCGCGACCATGGCCGCCGGCATGGTGCCGCCGATTGGCCTGGGCATCGCCACCTTCATTGCCCGGCGCAAGTTCGCCCAGACTGAGCGCGAGGCCGGCAAAGCGGCGTTCGTGCTCGGCCTGTGCTTTATCTCCGAAGGGGCGATTCCGTTTGCTGCGAAAGATCCGCTGCGGGTGATCCCGGCGAGCATCGCTGGCGGCGCGCTGACCGGTGCCTTGTCGATGTACTTCGGCTGCAAACTGATGGCGCCGCACGGTGGCTTGTTCGTGCTGGCGATCCCCAATGCGATCAACCATGCGCTGCTGTATCTGCTGGCGATTGTTGCGGGGAGCCTGGTCACGGCGGTGGTGTATGCGCTGCTCAAACGGCCTGAGGCTGTCGAGCTACCGCTGGAGCCCGCCAAGGCCTGACCGACAACACCAAATCCCTGTGGGAGTCTGCATTGTCATAGCGGATTCATACACCCGTGCTTAAGTTTTCCCTTTTGCAGGGAGAACACCATGAGCGATTTCAATCTCGGTCGGCGTCGCGTCATGCAAGCGGTCGGCGCCGGGCTGTTGCTGCCGGGGCTGGCGCCGGCGGTGATTGCCTCGGTCAAGGATCGTCCGCAGCTCACCGACGGCGTGCAGTCCGGCGACCTGCTCGGCGACCGCGCGATGATCTGGAGCCGCAGCGATCGGCCGGCGCGCATGGTGGTCGAGTGGGACACCGGCAGCCTGTTCGGCAACCCGCGCAAATTCGTCTCGCCACTGGCCGATGCGCGCAGCGATTTCACCGCCCGCGTCGAA
Source organism: Pseudomonas sp. TE9122 (assembly GCF_056278925.1). Classification (NCBI taxonomy): domain Bacteria; kingdom Pseudomonadati; phylum Pseudomonadota; class Gammaproteobacteria; order Pseudomonadales; family Pseudomonadaceae; genus Pseudomonas; species Pseudomonas sp. TE9122. Next base: position 404,295 of record NZ_JBWBQI010000001.1, read on the forward strand.
CTCACCGGCCTGCCGGCCAACCAGGCGATTTTCTATCGCGTGCACTTCGAAGATGCCCAGAGCGGCGTCGCCAGCGAACCGTGGTTCGGCCATCTGCGCAGCGTGCCGACGGCCAGGCGCGACATCCGTTTTGTCTGGAGCGGTGACACCGTCGGCCAAGGCTTCGGGATCAACCCGGACATCGGCGGCATGCGCATTTACGAAGCCATGCGCCTGCGTCTGCCGGACTTCTTTATCCACAGCGGCGACACCATCTACGCCGACGGCCCGGTGCCCGCGCAACTGACCACAGAAAGCGGGCGCATCTGGCGCAATGTCACCACTGAAGCCAAAAGCAAAGTCGCGCAGACCCTCGACGATTATCGCGGCAACTATCGCTACAACCTGATGGACGAAAACATCCGCCGCTTCAACGCCGAGGTGCCGCAGATCTGGCAGTGGGACGACCACGAAGTGGTCAACAACTGGTCGCCGGGCAAGCAGCTGGATGAACGCTATCAGGAGAAAGATATCCACAAGCTGGTCGGCCGCGCGCGGCAGGCGTGGCTGGAATATGCGCCGATGCGTTTGCAAGCGGCGGACGGCGGCGGGCGGATTTATCGCAAGCTCAGCTACGGGCCGATGCTCGACGTATTCGTGCTGGATATGCGCAGCTATCGCGAGGCCAACGATGCCAACCTGGGCGCGGCAAAACCGTTTCTCGGCCGCGAGCAGCTGGACTGGCTCAAGCGTGAGTTGCAGGCATCGACGGCGCAGTGGAAAGTCATCGCCGCCGACATGCCCATCGGCCTTGGCGTGCCGGACGGCGAGGTCAGTGCGGGCGTTGCGCGTTGGGAAGCCGTGGCCAACGGCGACCCCGGCCCGGCGCAGGGGCGAGAGCTGGAAATCGCCGAGCTGCTCGGATTTTTACGTGCGCAGCAGGTGCGCAATTTCGTGTTTCTGACGGCGGACGTGCACTACTGCGCGGCGCATCACTATCATCCGGACCGCGCGGCGTTTCAGGATTTCGAACCGTTCTGGGAATTTGTCGCCGGACCGTTGAACGCCGGCAGTTTCGGGCCGAACCCACTGGACAAGACGTTTGGCCCAGAGGTGGTGTTCGAGAAAGCACCGCCCGCACAGAACACCTCGCCGTTTGCCGGGTTTCAGTTTTTTGGCGAGGTGAATATCGAAGGGCAGAGCGGGGAGATGAGTGTGGTGTTGCGGGATCTGGATGGGGTAGCAGTGTTTGAGCAGAAGTTGCAGCCTGTTTAATCACGCTGGATCAAAAGCCCCTCACCCCAGCCCTCTCCCGGAGGGAGAGGGAGCCGACCGAAGTGTCTTGCGTCATGCATCGACCTGGAAGACCGAGGTGATTGTGGCTTTGGATTCAGTGAAGAATGCTCAGGTCGGCGTCGATTTCAAGCATCACCCAATCAGTCACCTCGCCCTCTGGGAGGGAGAGGGCCGACCGAGGTGTCTTGCGTCATGCATCGACCTGGAAGACCGAGGTGATTGTGGCTTTGGATTCAGTGAAGAACGCTCAGGTCGGCGTCGATTTCAAGCATCACCCAATCAGTCACCTCGCCCTCTGGGAGGGAGAGGGCCGACTGAGGTGTCTTGCGCTATGCATCGACCTGGAAGACCGAGGTGATTATGGCTTTGGATTCAGTGAAGAATGCTCAGGTCGGCGTCGATCTCGAGCATCCCCCAATCAGTCCCCTCTCCCTCTGGGAGAGGGCTAGGGTGAGGGCATTTTCCGCTCTGCCGCAATTCTGATGATCTGCTCCAACACGTCATCCATCTGCTGAAGCACCTCAAGATTGCTGAATCGCACGACGTCGATGCCTTGTTGAGACAGGAAGTTCGACCGGCGCCGATCGTGAACCACCCCGGCCGTCTCATAATGCTGGCCACCATCCAGCTCAATCGCCAATCTCAACTCCACACAATAGAAATCCAGCACAAACGGCGGACATGGAAACTGTCGGCGAAATTTCAGGTTGGCTATCTGCCGGGAACGCAGGCGCTGCCAGAGCAGGTGTTCGCAATCTGTCTGGTTGGTGCGCAAGTGGCGGGCGAATTGGGCGAGGGTCGGGCGGCTTGGCATGGCTTCACGGTCCTTGTGAAGTTGAGTGGAGATTTAACAGTAGCCCATTTCCCTCATCGGAACGCCGCCCGCCCAGCCCTCTCCCAGAGGGAGAGGGAGCCGACCGAGGTAATTATGGCTATGGATTCAGTGAAGAACGCTCAGGTCGGCGTCGATCTCGAGCATCCCCCAGTCGGTCCCCTCTCCCATTGGGAGAGGGCTAGGGTGAGGGGCTTTTCGCAGGCGTTAGTAAACATCCCGGCGATAGCGGCCCTGTTCGATCAGGCGTTCGACTTCGGCGCTGCCGAGGATATCGTTGAGCGCCTGGTCTACGCCTGAGGCCATCCCTTGAAGGCTGCCGCAGATATAAATGACGGCACCATCAGCCAACCACTTCTTCAGTTCATCCGCCGACTCACGCAAGCGATCCTGCACATAAACCTTCTCAGCCTGATCCCGCGAAAACGCCAGATCCAGCCGCGCCAGATCACCATTGACCAGCCATTCCTCGAGCTCGGCGCGGCAGAGGAAGTCGTGCTCGCGGTTGCGCTCGCCGAACAGCAGCCACTGCCGTTGCTGACCATCGGCAATGCGTGCCTTGAGCAGGCTGCGCAGGCCGGCGAGACCTGTGCCGTTGCCCAGCAGGATCATCGGCACGGGCTCGTTCGGCAGGTGGAAACCGCTGTTGCGCCGCACGCGCAGGCTGATGCTGCCGCCCACAGGCGCATGCTCGGTGAGCCAGCCGGAGCCGATGCCGAGGCTGCCGTCGTTGTGCTGTTCCTGACGCACGATCAGCTCCAGCACGCCGTCAGCGGCAATCGAGGCGATGGAGTATTCGCGCATGGCCAGCGGCACCATCGCGTCGACCAGCGACTGCGCATGCAGGCCGACCAGATGCGCGCGGTGTTCGGGCAGTTGCCGTGAGGCGAGGGCCACTTCCAGTGGTTCGTCGATGCCGTTGACCTTCACCGGTGTTTCGCCACGGATGCCGAGGCCGTCGAGGAAATGTTCGATCGCCCACGGGCAATTGCGTGGCAGCACTTCGACCAGGTCACCAGCCAGCCAGCTGCGGGTGTCCGGGGCTTTGAGGCCGAGCAGGTAGACCGGCGCGCCGCTGCTGTCGGGGTTCATCAGTTCGCGCCGCACCAGCGTCCAGTTGTCGTAGCTCGGTGCTTGCCAGGTTTCGCTCGGCGCCTGTCCGGTGAGCTGGCCGAGTTGCGTTTGCCAATGACGCAGCGCGTAGGGATCGGCGCTATCGACCTCCACCGGGGCGAACAGCGTCTTGCCGCCGTGCTCGCCGAGCCATTGATGCAAGCGTTTGGCGAAGCCACAGAAGTGCGCGTACTGCCGATCGCCGAGGCCGAGCACGGCGTAGTTGAGGCCATCGAGTGTCGAGGCCTTGGCCAGTACTTTGCGTTCGAAACCACGGGCGCTGTCCGGCGCTTCGCCGTCGCCGAAGGTGCTGACCACGAACAACGCGTTATTGGAATTGCGCAGGTCCTGTTCGCCGATATTGGCCAGCGGCTGCACGTTGACCGGCAGCCCGGCGGCCTGCAATTGCCCGGCGGTCTGCCACGCCAATTGTTCGGCGAAACCACTTTGACTGGCGAAACCGATCAGCCAGGCCGAAGCCTCGGTGGACGGTTGCGCGAGGCCTTGGCGGGCATCCTTGATCTGCTTTTTCTTGCGCCGACGATCCAGATACAGCAGCCAGCCAGTGATGAAAAACAGCGGCATGCACACCGCCGCGATCGTCACGATGATGCGCCCGACAAGGCCGAAATAGCTGCCGACGTGCAGCGCATAAATGCTGGTCAGCAGTTGGGCCTTGAAGCTTTTGTCGGCATAGCGGTCGACGCGTTTGACCACGCCGGTGGCCGGGTCGAGGGTGATCTGGTTCAGCGCGCGGTCATGGGGCGAGCTGTCGAGCAGGTAGAACACCGTCGCCGGCTGGCCGGCCACCGCCGGCATGCGAATGTTGTACGCGGCCAGACCCGGGCCGGCAGCGCTGTAGATGCTGCTCCACATCGCTGCGTAGTCGGCGGTCGGTGCCGGACCTTCCGGCGCCGGGCCGCGACCGCCGCGCACGCGTTCGTTTTGCGGCGCGTCGGAAAGCAGTCGGGTCAGGCCCTTGTTGTACCACTCGTACGACCATGACAAGCCGGTCAACGCCAGCAGCAGATAGACCAAAAGGCACCAGGTACCGGCCACCGAGTGCAGATCCCAATTGAACGCGCGGCCCTTCTTTTTCCAGTCCAGGGTCAACCACACGCGCCAGCTGTTCCACTGGCGTGGCCAGCGCAGATACAGGCCGGAGAGGCAGAAGAACAACAGCATCAAGGTGCAGGCGCCGGTGATGTTGCGCCCGGTGTCGCCCATGGCGAGAAAACGGTGCAGTTGCAGCATCAGGCCGAAGAAGTCCTGGCCGGTGGCATCGCCCTTGAACTCGGCGGTGTACGGGTCGAAGTAGCGCATTTCGCCACGTCGTTCGCCCTTGGGCGGGGTGAAGAACACCCGTGCGGCGTGACCGCTGTCGGTCTCGACCCAGAGCATCGCGACTTTCTTGCCGGACGCGGCTTCGATGCGCTCCACCAGTTCCACTGGCGGCAGCACGCCGGCGACCTGTTTTTCCACCTGCAGAACGGACGGATTGAGCGCGCGCAGGATCTCGTCCTGAAACGAATAGGCCGCGCCGGTGATGCCCATCAGAGCCAGCACCAGCCCTGCGGTGATGCCAAAAAACCAGTGCAACTGGAACAGGGTTTTCTTCAACACGTCACTCGCCGTCCGTTCGGAAATTGTCATCACGGCGCGCATTATGCCGTGGGTTATCAAGAAGCGTTTTGCGTAACACACGAAAGCCCCGTTCAACTGAATGAACGGGGCCGAGCCTCGCGGCGCATTCCCTGTGGGAGCGAGCCTGCTCGCGAAAGCGGTGTGTCAGTCAGCATCGATGTTGCTGAAAGATTGCCTTCGCGAGCAGGCTCGCTCCCACAGGTATTCACATCGGTCAGAAGTGGAAATTGGTGCTCAACAGCGCCGTGCGTCCCGCCGCCTGATTGGCGAAGTGGGTCGAGAAGGCTTTGTCGTAATAGGTTTCGTCGGTCAGGTTCTGCACGTTGAGTTGCAGGTCGACGTTCTTGGTCAGCTTGTAGGCCGCCATCGCGTCGTAACGCACGTACGAATCGACCATCGTCGTGTTGGCGACACTGCCGTAGACGTCGTCGACGTAGAACGCGCCACCACCGATCGTCAGCTTTGGCGTGACCTGATACGTGGTCCACAGGCTGGCGCTGTTTTTCGGCGTGTTCGGCAGATCGTTGCCGTCGTTGGCACGACCCAGCGGGCCGCCATCAACCTGTTCGCTGTCCATGAAGGCGTAACCGGCGAAGACTTGCCATTTGTCGGTGATCTTGCCGCTGGCCGACAGTTCGAAGCCTTGCACGCGGGTCTTGCCGGCGTTCTCGTAGGAGCTGGTATCGACTTGCACGCGAGCGTTTTCCTTCTCGGTGCGGAAGATGTCGGCGGTCAGCGACAGGCGATCATTGAGCAGATCCCACTTGGTGCCGATCTCGTAGTTCTTGGTGGTTTCCGGCTCCATGTCGCTGCTCAGCAGGTTGCCGCTGCGATCCGGTGTGCCGCCCAGCGGGTTGCCTTCCTGACCTTCGCCCAAGGTGTTGCCCGGCGGTGTCGCCGAGGTCGCATAAGAGGCGTAGATGCTGCCGTTTTCCGCCGGCTTGTAGACCACGCCGAACTGACCGGTGACGAATTCGCTGGTGTCATCGCCCTTGGAGGTGGTGGTCCCTGCGGCGTTGTAGGTTTTGTAATCGGTGTCGAAGTGGTCGTAGCGCAGGCCCATGTTCACCAGCCATTGCTCGGACAACTCCAGCGTGTCGAACACGTACAGCGCGTAGGTGTCGGCCTGGGTGTCGGTGCCGGCGTAGTTGCGCGAGATCGCGCCGTTCCACGGATCGTTCGGGTTCGGGTTCGACAGCGAGGTGCAGTTGTAACCGCTCGAAGCGCCAATCATCGCCGGTGTGCAGTTGCTGCTGGAAGGCACATTGGTCGTACGCGGCGTGGTGTCGGTGTTGACGTTGTACGAGGATTTCTCGCTCTGCTCACGGGTGTATTCGACACCGGTGGAGAAGCTGTTCTTGAAACCGGCCACGTAGAAGGTGCCGAACAGATCGGTCTGGTTGGTGGTGGTTTCGGTGTTGCTCACCCGCGTGTTGGCCCGACGCCAGACGCTGCCGTTGTTGACGTTGCCCTTGCTGTCGTCCGGCTGGGTGAGGATGTAGTCCTGCATGCTGCTGCCGTGGCGCAGGGTGTTCTTGATGGTCAGCGCATCGTTCAGGTCGTGCTCGATGGCGAAGGTCGCGGTGTCGGTGCGGCCCTTGCGGAAGTCGCGATCCAGACCGTAAAAGTTGTCGTGATCGCCACCGGCGTACGGCTTGTCCGGATTGGACTTGGTGCGTGCGGCCGAACCACCGGTTGGGATGGTGTACGGGATGCCCGAGTCCGGGGTGTCGTTGCTTTCCAGATGGTAGTAGTCGAGGTTTACACGGGTATCGGTGCCCAGGCCGAAGGCCAGCGACGGCGCGATGCCCCAACGGTCGTAATCGACCTTGTCGCGACCGGCGACGTTGCTCTCGTGGCTCATCAGGTTGAGGCGGCCGGCAGCGCTGTCGCTGAACTGATAGTTGCCGTCGAGGGTGTAGCGCTGGGTCTGGTCGGAGCCGTAGGTGAAGCCGCCGTCGAAGGAGTTGCCCAGGTGCGCTTTCTTGCTCACCAGGTTGATGCTGCCGCCGGCGGCGCCGCGACCGCCAATCGCCGAGTTCGGGCCTTTGCTGACTTCGATGTTTTCCACGGCGAAGATTTCGCGGCTCTGCGAACCGGTGTCGCGCACGCCGTCCAGGTAAGTGTCACCCTGAGCATCGAAGCCGCGAATGAACGGGCGATCGCCCTGTGGGTTGCCGCCTTCACCAGCACCGAAGGTAATGCCCGGCACGGTACGCAGGGCGTCCTGCATATTCAGCGCGCCGGTGTCCTTGAGCACTTGTTGCGGGATGACGGTGACCGATCGCGGCGTGTCGACCAGCGGCGCGGTGTACTTGGGCGAGGAGGCTTTTTCGACCTGATAGGAGGTCGAGTCCTGGGCTTCACCGGTGATGGCGGTGGCGTCCAGGGCAATGGCGTTGCCGGAAGTTTTGCTCTCGGTTTTTTCCGCCGCGAAGACCATCTGCCCAGCCGAGCCGGCGGTGATTGCGACACCGATTGCCGAGGCGAGCAGACGTGGTGAACTGACCGGTAATTGTGCGTGTTGACGTGCCATTTTTATTTCCCTCCCCAAGGATTTGAGGCGGCGGAATATAGGGTAAACAGGTATTCGTATCAATTGCGAAACATTGTTATTCGCATTGAATTTACATTCTTTACAATTTGCCCTTACGGTTTCTGCCCGTTCATTCGTCTTGCGGGTTTTACACGGTCAATAAGAATCAATACCATTGCCGCCTTCTTGCCATCAGGTGACATCGCCATGCTGCTGCACATTCCCGGGCTGTTCGCAAAAGATGAAGTGCAGCGCATCCGCCAGGCACTGGAGCAAGCGGATTGGGCCGACGGCAAGATCACCGCCGGCTTCCAGTCGGCCAAGGCCAAGCACAATCTGCAACTGCCCGAAGGCCACCCGCTGGCCAAGGAAATCGGCGCGGCGATGCTCGAGCGGCTGTGGAAGAATCCGCTGTTCATGTCTGCCGCACTGCCGCACAAAGTCTTCCCACCGCTAGTGAACTGCTACACGGCCGGCGGCAGTTTCGATTTTCACATCGACAACGCCGTGCGCCAGCCCAAGGGCAGCATCGAGCGGGTGCGCACCGATTTGTCGGCTACGCTGTTTTTCAGCGAGCCGGAAGATTACGACGGCGGCGAACTGGAGATTCAGGACACCTACGGCACCCAGCGCGTGAAGCTGCCGGCCGGCGACATGGTGTTGTATCCGGGCACCAGTTTGCACAAGGTCAATGCGGTCACACGTGGTGCGCGTTATGCCTCGTTTTTCTGGACGCAGAGCCTGGTGCGCGAAGACAGCCAGCGCGCGCTGCTGTTCGAAATGGACGGGGCGATTCAGCAGCTTACGCAGGACATGCCTGATCACCCTTCGCTGATCCGCCTCACTGGCACTTATCACAACCTGCTGCGGCGCTGGGTCGAGGTATGAGTTTCCAGTTGCGCCGCGAGGAAGTTCTCGATGCAGCCGGGTTGGCGGCAATGCTTGAAGAAAGCCCGGCCCGCGCTGCGCAGGCGATTTTGCTAGCGGCAGGCGAGGGAGAGGTTGAAGCGCAGGCGCTGCTTGGGCAGATCCTGCTGGACGGTCAGGGCATCGCGCAGGATCAACCGCTTGCATTGCGCTGGTTCGGTATCGCCGCCGGGCGCGGGCATCTGATGGCGCGCAACATGCTCGGGCGTTGTCATGAGCATGGTTGGGGTTGTGCGGCGGATGCCTCGGTCGCGGCGCAGCATTATCGGATCGCTGCCGAGGCGGGGCTGGACTGGGCGATGTACAACCTGGCCAATCTACTGGCCACCGGGCGCGGGGTGACGGTTGATCATCAGCAGGCGCTGGCGTTGTACCGGCGTGCAGCTGAGTTGGGCCATGCGAAATCGATGAACCTGCTGGGGCGCTATCTGGAGGAAGGGCAGGTGTGTCCGGCGGATCCGCTGGCGGCGCGTGACTGGTATCGGCGTTCGGCTGAGGGAGGGGATTTTCGTGGGCAGTTCAGTTATGCGGCGGTGTTGGCGGCTGAGGGGCGGGTTGATGAAGCGGTTGTTTGGCTTGAGAAAGCCTTGGCCGGGGGCAATCTTAATTTTCTGCGGGTGGCGAGTGAAACGCTGTTAAGTGCTACAGATCCAAAAATCCAGGGGATGGCTGCTCGGTTCTCGCTTCGCTATGCAGAATTGCAGCGCGTCTGAATTCGCAAGCCCTCACCCTAACCCTCTCCCGGAGGGAGAGGGGACTGATTGGGGGATGTTTAAGAGGTACGCCGACCTGAAAGTGCTTTGCCGAATCCATAATCGACTCGATCCTTCTGGTCGGTGCATGATGCGCTACACCTCGGTCGGCTCCCTCTCCCTTGGGAGAGGGCTGGGGTGAGGGGCCTCGGTTTCAAGTACCCCGCAAAACTTCAAGTCGAACGCACAGACACAAAAAAGCCCATGACACGTCATGGGCTTTTCACTTGCAGCTAGCAGCTAGAAACTTGCCGCTGCCTCTTAAACGTAAAACGACTTCAGCGGCGGGAAGCCATTGAACTCGACCGCGCTGTAACTGGTGGTGTACGCACCGGTCGACAGCCAGTACAGACGATCACCAATCGCCAGGTTCAGCGGCAGGCCATACTTGTAGTTCTCATACATGATGTCGGCGCTGTCGCAGGTCGGGCCGGCGATGACGACTTCTTCCATCTCGCCTTTCTTCTCGGTCCAGATCGGGAACTTGATCGCTTCGTCCATGGTTTCGATCAGGCCGGAGAACTTGCCCACATCCGTGTAAACCCAACGCTCGACAGCAGTGCGCGACTTGCGCGCAACCAACACCACTTCGCTGACCAGAATACCGGCGTTGGCAATCAGCGAACGGCCCGGCTCGAGGATGATTTCCGGCAGGTCGTCACCGAAATCTTCCTTGAGGAAGCGAATAATCTCTTCGGCGTAGGTTTCCAGGCTGTTGGTGCGGGTGATGTAGTTGGCCGGGAAGCCGCCGCCCATGTTGATCAGCTTCAGGTGAATGCCGTCTTCTTCTTTCAGACGCTCGAAGATTACTTTGACCTTGGCGATCGCCGCGTCCCAGACGCTGATGTCGCGCTGTTGCGAGCCGACGTGGAACGAGATGCCGTACGGCACCAGACCGAGGTCGCGAGCGAGGATCAGCAGGTCCATGGCCATGTCGGTCTGGCAGCCGAACTTGCGCGACAGCGGCCAGTCAGCAGTGGTCGAGCCTTCAGTGAGGATGCGCACATAGACTTTCGAACCCGGTGCAGCCTTGGCGATGTTGCGCAGGTCGGCTTCGGAGTCGGTGGAGAACAGACGCACGCCTTTCTCGTAGAAGTAGCGGATGTCCTTGGATTTCTTGATGGTGTTGCCGTAGCTGATACGGTCCGGGCTGACGCCGCGATCCATGACTTTGTCCAGCTCGTAGATCGAGGCGATGTCGAAGCTCGAACCCTTGTCTTTGAGCAGGTCGATGATCTCGACGGCCGGGTTGGCCTTGACCGCGTAGTAGACCTTGGCGAATTCGAAACCGGCGCGCAGGTCATCGTAGGCCTGGGCGATCATCGCGGTGTCGATCACCACGAACGGGGTTTCCTGTTTGTCGGCGAACGCCTTCATTTTGTCGAATGTAGCGCGCGCGAAATAGTCTTCGACCTGGATCGACATGCTGGGTGCTCCTATGGGCAAACTCGTAAAAACAATGGGTGCATGAACGCCCTCCGTATCCCCACTTTGGTTCGCCTACTTCCCAAGGCATTGCCGCCGAAAGCAAAAAGGCCCAGAGATGTGCAGCTATCCCTTGGCCTTGCTGTCTCGTCGTCAGTACTTGAGCCGGATGGATCGTTTCCAGCATGGACGTTCGGCGCGAACTTTAGGGCGTGAGGGGCGCGAGATCAACTAAAAATGTCGCGTTTTTGCACGCTTCTGACGTGCGTCGCGTTCATCACTCCTTCTACCCGACCGAGATGACGGGCAGATGTTCCCGGCGAATTTTCGAGTGTTAAAAATACCTGCACGTTCGTGGCTTTTGTCGGCTAGATCGTTGGTAAGTGTGATGGCGGCAACATCGGCGACGTTGGCAGCGAGAGAGTCTTTTGAAGGGGGATTTGAACCTTGAAGAAGCTGAATTGACGACGCTCTTGCAGGAGAGGCTGTTGAGATTCTTTGTCACCCAGTGAAGATCAACAAAATTACGTAGATCCTGTGGGAGCGAGCCTGCTCGCGAAGGCATTTTCACAGCCGCCATCAGCGTCGACTGATATTGCGCTTTTGCGAGCAGGCTCGCTCCCACAGGGATCGGGTTTCAACCGCGTAGATGGTTTACGCGACCACGGTCTCAGCCGGCGAGACGATACTGGTCTTCATCCCCCGTGAACGTCCCGAACTCAGGTATGCCGCAATCGACTCCTGCGTCACTTCACCGAGGAATACCCGTTCGGCATCCATCACCGGCAGCCAGGCGCGGTTGAACTCGTACATGCGCGACAACAGGATGCGCAGGTGCTCGTCGTACGCTGCGGTGGCGTTGAACTCACGCAGGAACTGCGCGCAGGTGCCGGTCTGACGATGCAGGTCGCGACGGCGCACGTACCCCAGCGCCTTGTTCTCGGCGCAGGTGACCACCACGTAGCGACGGTCGTGCTCGTCCATCAATTCCAGCGCATCGGCCACTGGCGTTTCCGGGCTGACCGACGGCGCGTTGTCCGCCGCGTCTTCGGCTTTCACCAACAGCAGGCGTTTGAGCGTGCTGTCCTGACCGACGAAATTGCTGACGAAATCATCCGCCGGATGCGCGAGCAGGGTGTCCGGGTGGTCGATCTGCAGCAGTTTGCCGGCGCGGAAAATGGCGATCTTGTCGCCCAGCTTGATCGCTTCGTCGATGTCGTGGCTGACCATGATCACGGTCTTGTTCAGCGCGCGTTGCATCTCGAAGAATTCGTTCTGGATCATCTCGCGGTTGATCGGGTCGACCGCGCCGAACGGCTCGTCCATCAACAGCAGCGGCGCATCAGCGGCCAAGGCGCGGATCACACCGATACGCTGTTGCTGACCACCGGACAATTCACGCGGGTAGCGATGCAGATACTGCTTGGGCTCAAGCTTGATCATGCTCATCAGCTCGCGGGCGCGGTCGTGGCATTTCTGCTTGTCCCAACCGAGCAGTTTCGGCACGACGACGATGTTTTCTTCGATGGTCATGTTCGGGAACAGACCGATCTGCTGGATCACGTAGCCGATGTTGCGGCGCAGGGTCACCTCGTCGAGATCGGTGGTGTCTTCACCGTTGATGAGGATCTTGCCCGAAGTCGGTTTGATCAGGCGGTTGATCATTTTCAGCGTGGTGCTTTTGCCGCAACCCGATGGCCCGAGGAACACGCAGATCTCGCCTTCATTGACGGTCAGGCTTACCGAATCCACGGCTTTGACATCTTTGCCGTTGCTTTGGAAAGTTTTGCTGAGGTTTTGAAGTTCGATCATTTCAGGAGTCCTTTTGGAGTCAACGAGCGTTGCAGCCACTGCAAAACGAGGTCGGCGAAAATCGCCAGAAGACTGACCAGCAGCGCGCCGACGATAAGCATCGACATGTCACTGCGGCTGATGGAGGCGAGGATCAACACACCGAGGCCGCCGGCGCCGATGGTCGCGGCAATGGTCATCACGCCGATGTTCATCACCACGGCGGTGCGCACGCCAGCGAGGATCACCGGCACCGCAATCGGCAGTTCGACCATGCGCAGGCGCTGGCCGAAGGTCATGCCGATGCCGCGCGCAGCTTCGCGGATGCCCGGCTCGACGCCGGTCAGGGCGAGGTAGGTGTTGCGCATGATCGGCAGCAGCGAATAAAGGAACACGGCGGTGATCGCCGGCAGCGGCCCCAGGCCCTGGCCGAACTTGGAATAGAACGGCAGCAGCAGACCGAACAGGGCGATCGACGGCACGGTCAGCAGCACCGTGGCACTGGCTTGCAGCGGGCCGGCGAGGGTGGGAAAGCGTGTCATCAGGATGCCCAGCGGCACGCCGATGACGATCGCCAGGGTCACGGCGATGCCGACCAGAGTGATGTGCTGCCAGGTCAGGTGCATCACCTGCTGCCAGTCGAGATGGGAAAAGGCGTTCAGAAATTCCATGACTTCTCCTCTCTTAATTCAGTGGATGCTGGCGCAGGAAATCGGCGGCAACGGACGATGGGCTTTCATGATCGACGTCGACCCGCGCGTTGAGTTGGCGCATGGTTTCGTCGTCGAACAGTTCGGCCAGCGGCTTGAGTTGTTCGGCCAGTTTCGGGTTGGCATCCAGCGTGGCCTGACGCACCACGGGAGCGGCGGTGTAGTCGGGGAAGTAATGCTTGTCGTCTTCCAGCAATTTCAGGCCGAAGGCATTGAGCCGGCCATCGGTGGTGTAGACCAGACCGGCAAACACCTGACCGTTACGCAGCGCGGTGTAGACCAGGCCGGCGTCCATCTGGCGGATGTTCTTGCGGGTCAGGTTCATGTCGTAGAGCTTGACCATGCCGTCGAGACCGTCGGAGCGGTTGGCGAACTCGGTATCCAGCGCCACCAGGTGGTTGGTCTCGGCTTCGGCGCGCAGCACTTCGTTGAGCTGGCTGATGTTGCCGATCTGCGGATATTGCTCGGCGATTTTTTTCGGCAGAGCGAGGGCGTAGGTGTTGCTGAATTTCGACGGCGTCAGCCAGATCAGGCCTTTTTTCGCGTCGAGCTCTTTGACCCGGGCGTAGGACTGCGCGCTGTCGAGTTTTTCAGTGACGTGGTTATAGGCCACCAGCGACACGCCGGTGTATTCCCAGAGCAGGTCCAATTGGCCGCTTTCGTGGGCGCTGCGGGCGAGGTTGCTGCCCAGACCGCCGGTGATTTGCGCGTCGTAGCCTTTGCTGCGCAGGTATTGCGCGGTGATTTCGGCGAGCAGGGTCTGCTCGGTGAAGACCCGGGCGCCGAGGCGGATGACAGGTTTTTCAGCGGCTTGCGCGATTCCTGCGAACAGCAGGACGCAGCCTAAGATCAAGCTAAGTCGTTTCATAAATATTCCTTCGCAAAGCCTTAAGACGGGCGCAAACCGCGTTCCAGCCAGAGACGGCTGGCGAGGGTGACCACGCCATCGAGCAACAGCGCCAACAGCGCGGTGCACGCGGCGCCGAGCAGCAGTTGCGGCTGGTTGTTCAGGGCGATGCCAGGGAAGATCAGGCTGCCGAGGCTGTTGGCGCCGATCAGGAACGCCAGCGGCGCAGTGCCGACGTTGATCGCCAGTGCGACCCGCACGCCACCGACGATGATCGGCACGGCGTTGGGCAATTCGACTTTCCAAAGCACTTGGCGCGGCGTCATGCCGATGCCGACAGCGGCTTCTTTCAGCGAGCCCTGCACATTTTTCAGGCCTTCATAGGTGTTGCGCACAATCGGCAACAGCGAGGCGAGGAACAGCGCGAAGATTGCCGGACCACTGCCGATGCCGAGGATGCCCAGCGCAATCGCGAGCACGGCCAGCGGTGGCACGGTGTTGCCGATATTGAAGATCTGCATGAAGCGTTCGGCGCGGCCGACCATGCTCGGGCGGCTGAGGAAGATACCGGCGGGAATGCCCACAACAAGGGCGGCCAGCATGGAAGCGAGGACGAGAATCAGATGAGCTTGCAGGTAAAACAACAAATCGTCGCGGTAGTGTTCGATCGTGTTGATGCCGATCCAGTGGACCAGCAGGGCCAGGAGCGCGATCACCACCGCACCTCCCATCAGCCCTTTGCCATAGCGGATAGCCACAGGCGGACTCCTTTTTTTGTAGTCGGCGAGCGCAGTCCCGTGTGGCATGCCAAGCCTTGGCTGCCGGGAGCGTCGTTCGCGAAAAGTAGCCGTTTTTCAGAGCCGGCGAAGCGGTCTGAAAGCGAGCCATGAGCGCAGCCTCGTCAGGCTAACTTGCTGATTTTTCAGCCCCTGACGAAAGTTCGTAACAGGGGATGGACGTCTCCGTGCTTTAAAAGGTTCCCATCTGCGGCAGCATTTGGCCACCCTTAATGTGCTCAACGGTTCGGTTATTGCGGCGAGTTGGGCTATAATCGCGGCCCTTTTTTGAATCACCGCCAGGCGATTTCCCATGACCCAACAGGCCGCCGAAGTCGCGAAACGCCGCACTTTCGCCATTATTTCCCACCCCGATGCCGGTAAAACCACAATCACCGAAAAGCTCCTGTTGATGGGCAAGGCGATTGCAGTGGCCGGTACGGTGAAATCCCGCAAATCCGATCGCCATGCGACATCCGACTGGATGGAGATGGAGAAGCAGCGGGGTATTTCCATTACCACGTCGGTCATGCAGTTCCCCTATCGCGAACACATGATCAACCTGCTCGACACCCCGGGCCACGAAGACTTCTCCGAAGACACCTACCGCACCCTGACAGCGGTGGACTCGGCATTGATGGTGCTCGACGGCGGTAAGGGCGTAGAGCCACGGACCATTGCGCTGATGGACGTCTGCCGTCTGCGTGACACGCCGATCGTCAGCTTCATCAACAAACTCGACCGTGACATTCGCGACCCGATCGAACTGCTCGACGAAATCGAAGCAGTCCTGAAGATCAAGGCTGCGCCGATCACCTGGCCGATCGGTTGCTACCGCGATTTCAAGGGCGTGTATCACCTGGCCGACGACTACATCATTGTCTACACCGCCGGTCACGGTCACGAACGCACCGAAACCAAGATCATCGAGAAGCTCGACTCCGACGAGGCGCGCGCGCACCTGGGCGATGAGTACGAGCGCTTCATCGAACAGCTGGAACTGGTGCAGGGCGCCTGCCACGAATTCAACCAGCAGGAATTCCTCGACGGCCAACTGACCCCGGTGTTCTTCGGTACCGCGCTGGGTAACTTCGGTGTCGACCACGTGCTCGATGCTGTCGTCGATTGGGCGCCGCGTCCGCTGGCCCGTGTGGCCAATGAGCGTACTGTCGAGCCGGTGGAAGAGAAGTTCTCGGGCTTCATCTTCAAGATCCAGGCGAACATGGACCCGAAACACCGCGACCGCATCGCCTTCATGCGTATCTGCTCCGGCAAGTACGAAAAAGGCATGAAGATGCGCCACGTGCGTACCGGCAAGGACGTGCGCATCGGCGACGCCCTGACGTTCTTCTCTTCCGAGCGTGAACAGCTCGAAGAAGCCTACGCTGGCGACATCATCGGTCTGCACAACCACGGTACGATCCAGATCGGCGACACCTTCAGCGAAGGCGAAGTCCTTGGTTTCACCGGTATTCCGCACTTCGCCCCGGAACTGTTCCGTCGCGTGCGTCTGCGTGATCCGCTGAAATCCAAGCAGTTGCGTCAGGGCCTGCAGCAGTTGGCGGAAGAGGGCGCGACGCAGGTGTTCTTCCCGGAGCGCAGCAACGACATCATTCTTGGCGCCGTCGGTGTGCTGCAGTTCGATGTGGTCGCCAGCCGTTTGAAAGAGGAATACAAGGTCGAGTGCTCGTATGAGCCGATCACTGTGTATTCGGCGCGCTGGATCGAGTGCGACGACAAGAAGAAGCTTGAGGAGTTTTCCAACAAAGCGGTGGAGAACCTTGCGCTGGATGGCGGTGGTCACCTGACTTACCTGGCGCCGACGCGGGTGAATCTGGCGCTGATGGAAGAGCGCTGGCCGGATGTGAAATTCCGCGCGACGCGGGAGCATCATTAAGGTTTGAGGTGTTTTTCTGAAAGCCCCTGAGGTGTAGGCCTTGGGGGCTTTTTTATGGGCTGCCGCTTTTGGTCTTGGCGGCCGTTGGGCCGACCAGGCTGTTGGGGTTTTGGGTGAATATCCGTTGCTGCGGGGGCTGCGGCTGGCGGTTTCGCCCTTACGGCGACTTACTTTTTTACAAGCGCCTAAAAAAGTAAGCAAAAAACGCTTGCTCCTGCGTTCGGCCCTCGCAGGCTCGGGTTCCTTCGCTCCGGGATCGATCCGGGCGCAGCGGCTCCGGTTTGCTTCGCTGCACCTCCTTCCGCTGTGTTCGACTTCGTCGAACGGTCGCTGCGCTCCCACGCCCGGATCAATCCCTCCACTCAGCCTTCCGACGTCGCCGGTGGATCAAGATCAAGAGCAGGCGAGCTGACACTCGGCCTATTGAGTGGTGAAAAGCGTGTGTGTCCGGCTTTTGATTTGTGTTGTTGCTGCCCCTCACCCCAGCCCTCTCCCGAGGGAGAGGGGGCCGATTGATGATCTGTTCAAATCCCGAGTTCGGCTCGGTATTTCAGGTCGGCGTACCTTGCCCAAGCGACCCGGTCAGTCCCCTCTCCCTCCGGGAGAGGGTTAGGGTGAGGGGCTTTTGATCTTTAACGCCGCGTGAAAAATCAAGTTGAATCCGGGCGCGGCGATTTTTCCGTAAGGCGTTTTCCCTCTACGTCGTAGCCATGCTCTGCTTTTACTTCCGCTGACCTCACCCCCACGACATTCCAATCCAAGCCGTCTACTGTTCATCAAACCCTCGCGCCCATCGGACGTTACATGCTCAAAGGACTGACCCAACTCCTGCGCCCCAACGACTATTTCACCCCCATGGCCTGGGTCCTCGCGGCTCTGTTGTTCATCAACCGCCTCAGCGCCATGGTCAAGTTGTTCATGGCGCTGTACCTGCGTCAGGAACTGGGGCTGGCGATTGAAACCGTTGGCTGGTTGCTTTCGGCCTATGGCGCGGGGTTGTTGGTCGGTTCGATGCTCGGTGGCTGGCTCAGTGATCACGTGCGCACGGCGCGGCTGACGGCGGCGCTGTTTTTCGTTTCGGTGTGGGTGTTGATGCTGTTGGGGCTGGTGACGCAGGTGCCTTGGCTCGCCGGTTTGCTATTGCTTAGCGGTGTCATCGATGGGGCGATTCGGACGTTGCATCAGCGGCTGATCATGGAGTATTGCGAAGTCGCGCAACGCTCGCGTGCGCAGGCCCTTAGTCGGGTCGCGCGTAATCTGGGCATGGCCGCTGCCGGGGTGGCGGGTGGGGTGTTGGCGCAGGCGGATTTTCGTTGGGTGTTTTTTTCCAGTGCAGCGATGACGATGCTGGCGTTGCTGTGGTTCGTGCGCACAACGTGGCGGCGGCCGGTGCTGGTGGTTGGACACGAATCCACCGATGGCTCGAGCGTGCCGCTTCGCGACAAGCCGTTCCTCTGGCTGCTGGCGGCGACGGCCGTGCTCGGCATTGCGTTCGACACGGTCTACAGCACGCTGGGCAATTATCTGCGTGATTACTACCACCTTAGCACAGAGGCGATCGGCTGGCAGTTCGGGCTCAATGCGCTGTTGGTGATCGCTTTACAAATCCCGCTGTCGCACTCGGTCGAACGCTGGGGCTCGCGTTGGCAGATGCTCGTTGGCAGTGTCCTGTTGGCCTGTGGGCTGGGCATGTTGCCGTTCGGTTCCGGCTTGGCTTTTGTCTGTCTGTCGACGCTGATCTGGACGCTGGGCGAGGCGCTGTTCATGCCGCCACTGAATGTGCTGGCGATGCACTTTGCGCAGAGCGGCAAGAGCGGTCAGTACTTCGGGCTGTTCTTCATGAGCTGGAGTGCCAGCGCGCTGTTGTCGCCGGTGCTCAGCAGTCAGCTGTATGGCCAGTTTGGCGGGCACAGTGTCTGGTTGATGAGCGCGCTGCTGGTGCTGATTTCCATTCCTTTGACCTGGCAGGCCACGCGAGGCGCTTAGCTGTTTCGGTTATCGGGGTTATTCGAAAGCAATCTGGCGGTCGATGGCATTTCTGCCTGCGCGGTCGCGTCCTAAGTGGTGAGCCGGTCGGATCGCAACTAGATTTCACACGGAGCCAGTCCGGCAAGCATGTCTTACCGCAACAGGATGGAGTCGGCCATGAAAAGCAGATTGCTACGGGTTTTGATGTTGTTGAAAGTGATGGTGATGCTATCCCTCGGCACCGCAACGGCGTGGGCCGAGTGCGAGGATCACGAATCTCAGGCGTTCAATGGGCAGGTCGGGCATAGCGGGCTGATGCTGGCCAAATCCGAGTCGGAGCCGGGGGATATGAATCAGGGTGGCAGCGCCGAAGATGATGACTCGACGACCGACGAGCCGGGTACCGATGATCCGGATGACGAAGGCGATAGCCAGACATAGATCGCCGGCCAAAGAAAAACCCCTTCTGCCTCGACTGATGCGCAATGGAGGTGGAAGGGGTTTTGTTATCGCGTGAACTCTTGAATCAACACGAATTCCCTGTGGGAGCGAGCCTGCTCGCGAAAGCGGTTAATCAGTCACCGATGATGTTGACCGAAATGACGCCTTCGCGAGCAGGCTCGCTCCCACATGAGATATTTCGTGGGCCTACGCCGCGCCGTCGAGAAACTGCTCGGCGTAGTGGCAGGCCACCTGCCGATTATCCAGCTCACGCAACAGCGGTTCTTCCGTGCTGCAGCGTTCGGTCGCGTACGGGCAGCGCTTGTGGAAAGCGCAGCCCGGTGGCGGGTTCAGCGGGTTGGGCAGTTCGCCGACGATTTTGATTTTCGGCTTGTTCGGGTCCGGGTGAATGGTCGGGGTCGCCGACAACAGCGCCTGGGTGTACGGGTGCAGCGGGCGTTCGTAGATGTCGTTCTTCGGACCCAATTCCACCGGGCGGCCGAGGTACATCACCATCACGTCATCGGCCACGTGCTGCACCACCGCGAGGTTGTGCGAGATGAACACGTAGGCGGTGTTGAACTCCTGCTGCAAATCCATGAACAGGTTCAGCACTTGGGCCTGAATCGATACGTCCAGTGCCGAAGTCGGTTCGTCCGCGACCAGCACTTTCGGTTGCAGCATCATTGCCCGCGCCAGAGCGATACGCTGGCGCTGACCGCCGGAGAACATGTGCGGATAGCGCTGGTAATGCTCGGGCCGCAAGCCGACCTGCTTCATCATCGCCTGGACTTTCTCGCGACGTTCGCTGGCCGACAGCTTGGTGTTGATCAGCAACGGCTCGGCCAATTGATCACCGATTTTCTGCCGTGGGTTCAACGACGCATACGGGCTCTGAAACACCATCTGCACGTCTTTGCGCAGTTGCTTGCGCTCGGCCTTGTCGGCGCCGGCGACTTCCTGGCCGGCGATCTGCAGCGAACCCGACGACGGCTCTTCGATCAGCGTCAGGGCGCGGGCGAGGGTGGATTTGCCGCAGCCCGACTCACCCACTACGGCGAGGGTCTTGCCGGCTTCCAGTTCGAACGACACGCCGTTGAGCGCGCGCACGGTGGCGTGGCCCTTGAACAGGCCACGGGAGACTTCGTAGTGACGGGTCAGGTCGCGGGCGGTAAGTACGACGGCCATTACGCCACCTCCTGGTTCAGCGGGTAGAAGCAGCGGGCGAGGCTGTTGGCTTTCGGATCAAGGCCCGGACGCTGGGTGCGGCAGTTGTCCTGCACATACGGGCAGCGCGGCGACAGCAGGCAACCCTGCGGTCGGTCGTAACGGCCCGGAACGATGCCCGGCAGGGTCGACAGGCGTGAGGCGCCGAGGCTGTGCTCGGGAATCGCCTTGAGCAGCGCTTCGCTGTACGGGTGCGCCGGGATGTCGAACAGTTGCGGCACCTGACCGACTTCCACGGCTTGACCGGCGTACATCACGCAGACGCGCTGGGCAGTTTCCGCCACGACCGCGAGGTCGTGAGTGATCAGCACCAGGCCCATGTTCTGTTCTTTCTGCAACGCCAGCAGCAGATCCATGATCTGCGCCTGAATCGTTACGTCCAGCGCGGTGGTCGGTTCGTCGGCGATCAACAGTTTCGGCTCGCCGGCAATCGCCATGGCGATCGCGACACGCTGGCTCATACCGCCAGACAGTTGATGCGGGTAGGCGTCCATACGGCTGGCGGCGCCCGGGATCTCGACCTTTTCCAGCAGTTCGATGGCACGCTTGCGCGCTTGCTTGCCGGACATTTTCAGGTGCAGGCGCAGCACTTCTTCGATCTGAAAACCGACGGTGTAGCTCGGGTTCAGCGCGGTCATCGGGTCCTGGAAGACCATCGACAGGTCTTTGCCGACGATCTGCCGACGCTGACGGTTGCTCAGTTTGAGCATGTCCTTGCCGTCGAAGCTGAGCGAGTCAGCGGTGACGATGCCGGGGTGCTCGATCAGGCCCATCAGCGCCATCATGGTCACGGATTTACCCGAACCCGACTCGCCAACGATGGCCAGCACTTCGCCTTTGTCGACTTTCAGGTCGAGGCCGTCGACCACCGGGGTCGCGGTCTTGTCGCCGAAGCGGACGTTGAGATTCTTGATTTCTAGCAGTGACATTTGAATCTCCTCAGGCGGCGTTCTTGAGTTTCGGGTCCAGCGCATCGCGCAGGCCGTCGCCCATCAAGTTGATTGCCAGCACGCTGAGCAAAATGGTCAGACCAGGCAGGCTCACCACCCACCAGGCGCGTTCGATGTAGTCGCGGGCCGAGGCCAGCATGGTGCCCCACTCAGGGGTTGGCGGTTGTACGCCGAGGCCGAGGAAGCCCAGTGCGGCGGCATCGAGAATCGCCGAGGAGAAGCTCAGGGTTGCCTGCACGATCAGCGGCGCCATGCAGTTGGGCAGCACGGTGATGAACATCAGACGCGGCAGACCGGCACCGGCCAGACGCGCGGCGGTGACGTAGTCGCGGTTCAGTTCGCCCATGACGGCGGCACGGGTCAGACGCACGTAGGACGGCAGGGAAACCACGGCAATCGCGATCACGGTGTTGATCAGGCCAGGGCCGAGGATGGCGACGATTGCCACGGCCAGCAGCAGCGACGGCAGGGCCAGCATGATGTCCATCAGACGCATGATGGTCGGGCCGACCACTTTCGGGAAGAAACCGGCAAACAGACCCAGCAGGATCCCCGGAATCAGCGACATCACCACCGACGACAAGCCGATCAGCAGCGACAGGCGCGAGCCCTGGATCAGACGCGACAGCAGGTCACGGCCGAGTTCGTCGGTGCCGAGCAGGAACTGCATCTGCCCGCCTTCGAGCCACGCCGGCGGCGTCAGCAGGAAGTCACGGTATTGCTCGCTCGGGTTATGCGGCGCGACCCACGGCGCGAAGATCGCGCAGAAGATGATCAGCAGCATGAACAGCAGGCCGGCAACGGCGCCCTTGTTCTTCGAGAACGCTTGCCAGAATTCTTTGTACGGCGACGGGTACAGCAGGCTTTGATCCACGGCGGACGTGGCGGTGGCTACTGAGGATGTTGGAGTGCTCATGGGTATTGACCTCAGCGCTGATGACGGATGCGTGGGTTGGCAAAGCCGTAGAGGATGTCCACCACGAAGTTGACCAGAATCACCAGGCAGGCGATTAACAGGATGCCGTTTTGCACCACCGGGTAGTCTCGGGCGCCGATGGCTTCGATCAGCCATTTACCGATGCCGGGCCAGGAGAAGATGGTTTCGGTCAGGACCGCACCGGCCAGCAGCGTGCCGACCTGCAGGCCGACCACGGTCAGCACCGGAATCAGCGCATTGCGCAGACCGTGCACGAACACCACGCGCGACGGCGACAGGCCTTTGGCCTTGGCGGTGCGGATGTAGTCTTCGCGCAGCACTTCGAGCATCGACGAACGGGTCATCCGCGCGATTACCGCCAGCGGAATGGTACCGAGCACGATGGCCGGCAGGATCAGGTGGTGCAGGGCGTCGAAGAACGCGCCGACGTCATCGGCCAGCAGCGTGTCGATCAGCATGAAGCCGGTTTTCGGCTCGATGTCATACAGCAGGTCGATGCGCCCGGACACCGGGGTCCAGCCCAGGCTCACCGAGAAGAACATGATCAGGATCAGGCCCCACCAGAAGATCGGCATCGAATAGCCCGCGAGGGAGATGCCCATCACCCCGTGGTCGAACAGCGATCCTCGTTTGAGTGCCGCGATCACCCCGGCCAGAAGCCCGAGGATGCCAGCGAACAGCAGGGCGGCCATGGACAGTTCCAGGGTCGCCGGGAAAAGAGAGGTGAACTCGGTCCACACGCTTTCACGGGTACGCAACGACTCACCGAGATCGCCCTGGGCCAGTTTGCCGATGTAGTCCAGATACTGGGCATACAGCGGCTTGTTCAGCCCCAGGCGTTCCATTGCCTGAGCGTGCATTTCGGGGTCGACCCGACGTTCGCCCATCATCACTTCCACGGGGTCGCCCGGAATCATGCGAATCAACGCGAAAGTCAGCAAGGTGATGCCGAAAAACGTGGGGATCAACAACCCCAGTCGGCGGGCAATAAAACTAAACATCTTGTGTGGTACCTCATCAGCCGGTTAGGCGTGTCCGGCGTCCCTCAGGTAAGGGACGCCGGGCGTTTCTTATCTACTTCACCTGGGTGGTGGCGAAGTTATTAGTGGTGAGAGGGCTGATGTGGTAGCCCTCTACATTGTTGCGCATTGCAGTGAACATCCGAGTATGGGCCATGCTGATCCATGGCTGGTCCTGATTAAACAGCACTTGAGCCTGTTCGTAGAGCGCGGCGCGTTCGGCCGGATCTACTTTAGCCCGCGCTTCATCCAGCAGTGCCTGGAATTTCTCGTTGCACCAGCGTGCGTAGTTTTCGCCGTTCTTGGCGGCCTCGCAACTGAGCATAGGCGTCAGGAAGTTATCCGGGTCGCCGTTGTCGCCCGCCCATCCGGCCGAGACCATGTCGTGCTCGCCGGCCTTGGCGCGCTTGAGCATCTCGCCCCATTCCATCACGCGGATGTCGATCTTGATCCCGACTTTCGCCAGGTCAGCCTGCATCATTTGCGCGCCAAGCATCGGGTTGGGGTTGGTCGGACCGCCGCCGTTACGGGTGAACAGGGTGAAGGTAGTGCCTTCCGGAACCCCGGCTTCCTTGAGCAGCGCGCGCGCCTTGTCGAGGTCGCGTGGCGGGTTTTTCAGATCATGGTTGTAGCCGAGCAGGGTCGGCGGGTAAGGGTTGACCGCCACCGACGCGTTACCCTTGCCGAACAGCGCGTTGACGTAGGCTTCCTTGTCGAACGCGATGTCGATGGCTTTGCGCACGCGTACGTCGCTCATGTACTTGTGCTGGGTGTTCATGGCGATGTACGAAACGGTCATCGCGTCCAGCTCGTCGACTTTCAGGTTGCTGTCTTTCTTGATGCTCGGGATGTCATCCGGTTTCGGATACAGCGCGACCTGGCACTCGTTGGCCTTGAGCTTTTGCAGGCGCACGTTGTTGTCGGTGGCGATCGCCAGGATCAACGCGTCGGCCGGTGGCTTGCCACGGAAATAATCCGGGTTGGCCTTGAAGCGCACCTGCGCATCCTTGGCGTAGCGCTGGAAGATGAACGGGCCGGTGCCGATCGGCTTGTTGTTCAGATCGCCGGTCTTGTTGGCCTTGAGCAACTGGTCGGCGTATTCGGCCGGGTAGATCGACGAGAACGCCATGGCGATGTCGGCCAGGAACGGCGCTTCGCGACGGGTCAGGGTGAACTTGACCGTATTGTCGTCGATTTTTTCTACGCTTTTGAGCAGTTCCTTGAAGCCCATGCTTTCAAAGTACGGGAAGCCTACGCTCGACAGTTTGTGCCACGGGTGATTCGGGTCCAGCTGACGCTGGAAGCTCCAGACCACGTCGTCGGCATTCATGTCGCGGGTCGGCTTGAAATATTCGGTGGTGTGAAACTTGACGCCTTTGCGCAGGTGGAACGTGTAGGTCAGGCCGTCTTCGCTGATGTCCCAAGACTCGGCGAGCGCCGGGATCACCTCGGTGGTGCCGGGTTTGAAATCGGCCAGGCGGTTGAAGATGGTTTCGGCCACAGCGTCCGCCGTGACTGCAGTTGTGTACTGGACCATATCGAAGCCTTCCGGGCTGGCTTCGGTGCAGACCACCAAGGGTTTGGCCGAGGCGCCGACAGCGACACTCAGCAACGCAGCCGCGATGGCCGCACGTAGGGGAAGCATTTTCATCGATAACCCTCTGCAATCGGTTGAAGACAGAAAACCGAACGGCCGACTCATCATGAGTCAGCCGTCGGTTGGCGTTTTTACAGAATGTTGAACGGGATGGTGGTTACGAGACGGAACTCGTTGATGCTGCCGTCCGATTGGAACTCGCTCGCACGGTGGGCTGTGTAGGTGCCGCGAATCGTGGTGGCTTTCAGAGGACCGCTTTGTACCGCATAGGTCGCACCGATGCCGTATTCATAGTGGTGCTCGCCATCCTGTTCCTGGATGCCGTCGTAGCCTTTGCCTTCAACGCCTTTGTTGCCGTTGTAGTGCGTGCCATCGATTCCCCAGCCGCGAGCTTGATAGATGTTGAATTTCAGGCCCGGCACACCGTACTCGGCCATATTGATGGCGTATGAAACCTGGAAGGATTTCTCGTTCGGGCCGTTGAAGTCCGACAGCAGGGAGTTGGCTAGGTAGATACCGTTAGTCTCGTGCAGGTAATCGAAGTACTCGTTACCGTTTACTTGCTGGTAGGAGAAGGTCAGGTTATGCGCTTGGTGGGTCAGTCCGAACGACAGCGAGTAGGTGTCGTTGTCGATGTCGCCCAGCAGCTTCTTACCTTCGTCGACGGTTTTGTAGTAGTTGAAACCGGTAGTCAGGGCGAGGACGCTGCTGTCACCCAGTTCATGGGTGGCGCCGAAGTAGTACTGGTTCCACAGATCTTCAACTTGCGTGCCCCATAGACTGGTTTTCAGACTTTCGAGCGGCTGATAGCTGATACCGGCGGTGTTGACCTTGTCGGATTCGACACGGCCGTTGGCATACTCGGCGCGGAATTTCTGCAGGCTTTGTTCCGATCGTGGCGAGACGCGATCAAAAGTGGCCAAGTCGAAGGACAGATTGTTCAACTCTTCACTGTGCAGGGAGACACCCTCGAAGCTCGAAGGCAGTGCACGGTTGCCGATCACGTCGACCTGCGGGCTGCTGAAGCTCATACGACCGGCAGTCAGAGTGGTGTTGGAAACGCGCGCCTTGATGTTGGCAAGGCCTACCTTGCTCCACTGATCTACGGCTTCACCGTTATTCTTGTGCGTCAGGGTGCGGTTGTTACCCGATCCCACGCCCGTCTTTGGGGCGCCGCCATTTCCGGAAGCCAGATTTTCACGATCACGTTCAAGCGCAATTGCATTATATGCCGCAACTTCGGTGCTGATACCTACAGTGCCCTCGGTGAAACCCGAGTTGTACTTGACGATGGTCCCTTGCACCCAGTTGATCCGACGGTCAGTTTCGGCCGGAGAACCATTTTTTTTATAGGAGAATTTGCCGCCGCGCTTCAGTTGCTCGTTGGCGTACCAGTTACGTGTCGTACCGGTGATCGACTGTCCTTCGACGAACCCAGTGGCCTCAGCCTGGGCGCTTTTGGTGTTGACGGTCACCGGGGTGAACGCCTGGCTCTGGGTTTCCGCATAAGCCGTGGCGGTGATGCTGCTGATGGCCAGAGCCAGTATCGCGGTGCTGCTCAGTTTCATGGGTGAAGCTCCTTTACTTTCTTTTTATCCCGGCTTTTTTTGGTATGCCGGTTATTGGTTTAGAACTCGTTCACACATCGCAAACGTTTGCAAAAAGCCGGATTGGCGAATTTCGGCAAAGCGCTTGCGTGAGGGGAGTAGACGGCTCCCCTCAGCATTGCGGCTAATCGGTTGGTTTAATCGATACTGACACCCGAGAACACGTTGCGGCCGAACGGGCTGACTTTGAATCCTTCGACCCGGGTGCTTAACGGCTGGTTGACCGTCGAGTGGGCGACAGGCGTGATCGGCACTTGCTGTTTAAGCAATTGCTGGGCCTGTTTATAAAGCACGGTGCGCTGGTCGCGGTCGGTGACGACCTTGGCCTGTTTGATCAGCTTGTCGTAAGCCGGATCGCACCACATGGAGTAGTTGTTGCCGCCGATGGCGTCACAGCTGTACAGCGTGCCCAGCCAGTTGTCCGGATCCCCATTGTCACCGGTCCAGCCGATCAGGCTGACGTCGTGCTCGCCGTTCTTGGTGCGCTTGATGTACTCGCCCCATTCGTAACTGACGATCTTCACTTTCAGACCGATCTTGGCCCAGTCGGACTGGAGCATTTCGGCCATCAGTTTGGCGTTCGGGTTGTACGGACGCTGCACCGGCATTGCCCACAGGGTGATCTCGGTGCCTTCTTTCACGCCGGCAGCCTTGAGCAGTTCCTTGGCTTTTTCCGGGTTGTAGGCGGCGTCCTTGATGGTGTCGTCGTAGGACCACTGGGTTGGTGGCATGGCGTTGACGGCCAGTTGGCCGGCGCCTTGATAAACAGCGTTGAGAATTCCCTGTTTATTCACCGCCATGTCCAGCGCCTGACGCACTTCCAGTTGATCGAACGGCTTGTGGCGCACGTTGTAGGCGATGTAGCCGAGGTTGAAGCCTGGCTTGGAAATCAGTTGCAGTTTCGGGTCGGCCTTCAGCGCTTCAACATCGGCCAGGACGCGGGTGCAGGGTGATCTGGCACTCGTTGGCTTTGAGCTTCTGCACACGTACCGACGCGTCGGTGTTGATCGCGAAAATCAGGTTCTTCAGCTTGACCCGGCTCGGATCCCAGTACTGCGGGTTACCGGTGTAACGGATGTTCGAGTCTTTCTGGTAGCTCTTGAACACGAACGGTCCGGTGCCGATCGGCTTCTGGTTGATGTCGCTCGGCTTGCCGTCGGCCAGCAGCTTGTCGGCGTATTCGGCAGACAGAATGGCGGCGAAGCTCATGGCGATGTTCTGGATGAACGCTGCGTCAACACTGTTGAGCGTGAACTCCACGGTCAGCGGCCCGGTCTTCTCGACCTTGGCGATGTTCTTGTTCAGGCTCATCCCGTTGAAGTACGGAAACTCGGTGGGATAGGCCTTGCGGAACGGCTGTTGCGCATCGAGCATGCGATTGAACGTGAACAGCACGTCGTCGGCGTTAAAATCGCGGCTCGGCTTGAAGTAAGGGGTTGTGTGAAATTTCACGCCTTCACGCAGGTGAAAGGTGTATTTCAGGCCATCTTCGGAAATGTCCCACTTGGTTGCCAGACCGGGTACGACATTGGTCGCGCCTTTTTCGAACTCCACCAGGCGGTTGTACAGCGGCTCGGCGGCGTCGTTGTCGGTGGCCGTCGTGTATTGCGCGGTATCGAAACCCGCCGGGCTGCCTTCCGAGCAGAACACCAGGCTGTCGCTGGCGGCGTAGCTTGCAGACGTGGCGGCCAACAGGCCGGCGCCCAACAGTGCGGAAAAAACCAAGGTATGGCGCATGACGCTCCCTCTTTTTTTAGTGTTATGCAATGCACCTGGATCCCGATCCCGGGACTTTCTGGTCGCATTGAGCTCAATCCAAATACGTACGGCAAAACCGGTGGCCCACGCAGACACTGGTCAGTACGCGACGGTAGGCACCGTGCCTCTGGCAGTAAATACGTAATTGCCTTAATGCTCGTAGGAAAAGTCGACGCGCCTATACCGAAGCAATCATCTGCGGCGGATTTGGGTGTAGGCCTTTTCCTTTTTTCCCGGTAGATAAAGCAACGGCGACGTCAGAAACGCCGCCGTTGCAATGTCTTACTTGCTGACGCTGACGCCGTAGAAGGAATTCAGGCCAAATGGGCTGATCTTGAAATCCTGCACGTTGGCGCGCATGGGTTGATACACCGTCGAGTGAGCGATAGGTGTCATTGGAACTGCATCTTTAAGGACGTGTTGCGCCTGTTTGTACAGCTCGGTGCGCTTGCCCTGGTCGGTAGTGCGTTTGGCTTCTTTCACCAGGCCGTCGAACTTCTTGTCGCACCACTTGGAGAAGTTGTTGCCGCTCAGCGAATCGCAGCCAAACAGAACGTTGAGCCAGTTGTCCGGATCACCATTGTCACCGCTCCAGCCAATGATCATGGCTTGGTTCTCGCCACCTTTGGAGCGCTTGATGTACTCGCCCCACTCGTAGCTGGTGATCTTCACTTTCAAGCCGATCTTGGCCCAGTCGGACTGGAGCATTTCAGCCATCAGTTTGGCGTTCGGGTTGTACGGACGCTGCACCGGCATCGCCCACAGGACGATCTCGGTACCTTCCTTGACGCCGGCTTCCTTGAGCAGCTGTTTGGCTTTCTCAGGGTCGTACTTGGCATCCTTGATGGTGGTGTCGTAGGACCACTGGGTCGGCGGCATGGCGTTGACGGCCAGTTGGCCCGCGCCCTGGTAAACCGAATCGATGATTTGCGGCTTGTTCACGGCCATGTCCAGCGCCTGACGCACGCGCAGGTCAGCCAGCGGGTTGGCCTCGTTGCTGCCCTTGACCTTGTCCATCACGTTGTAGGCGATGTAGCCCAGGTTGAAGCCAGCCTGATCCGGCATCTTCAGCGACTTGTCTTCTTTCAGCGCTTTCAGATCGGCCGGACGCGGGAACAGGGTGACCTGGCACTCGTTCTTTTTCAGCTTCTGGATACGCACCGACGGGTCGGTGGTGATGGCGAAGATCAGGTTGTCGATCTTCACGTCTTCAGGTTTCCAGTAATCCTTGTTGCCGGTGTAACGGATGTTCGAGTCTTTCTGGTAGCTCTTGAATACGAACGGGCCAGTGCCGATCGGCTTCTGGTTGATGTCGGCGGGTTTGCCTTCTTTCAACAGTTGCGCTGCGTATTCGGCGGACTGCACGGAAGCGAAGCTCATGGCCATGTTCTGGATGAACGCAGCGTCGACTTCTTTCAGAGTGAACTTGACGGTGTGGTCGTCGACTTTATCGATCTTGGTGATGTTGGTGTCCATCCCCATGTCGGTGAAGTACGGGAATTCGGTCGGGTACGCCTTACGGAACGGGTCGTCCTTGTTGATCATGCGGTTGAACGTAAACAGCACGTCGTCGGCGTTGAATTCACGAGTCGGCTTGAAATACGGGGTGGTATGGAACTTGACGCCTTCACGCAGGTGGAAGGTGTAGGTCAGGCCATCGTCGGAAATGTCCCACTTGGTCGCCAGACCAGGAATCACGGCGGTGCCGCCGCGCTCGAACTGGGTCAGGCGGTTGAACATGGTTTCGGCTGAGGCGTCGAAGTCGGTTCCGGTGGTGTACTGGCCTGGATCAAAACCGGCCGGGCTCCCTTCGGAGCAGAACACCAGGTTAGTCGCAGCGGTGGCGAAAGGTGCGGAGGCTAACAAGCCTGCGCCGACTAGAAACGGAATGACCGCGTGTTTAAGCATGTTGGCCTCATGATTTGTTGTCATTTTTTAGTTGTGAGGTACGACCTCGTGAGTCGTGCCTGCGGATACTTATGCAGGCCCCATACCCAATGCAAGATCCAGAGCGGTCGGCGGAGTTAAACGGTGGCACGAACGTACCTTAATGTCGCATCCGTATAACTTTTGACGCATTTGACCGTTTGCGGGTGGTTTTTGCGGTGCATTCGAGGCACTGAAATGGTGCGCTGGAGGTGTCGGGTGCGCTTGGGTGGGGCTTGGTGTTACTTATTTATACCCTTGGGGATGGGCGGGGTTGAGGGGTTTTCGCGGTGGGCTTTGGTGGGGTGGATTGGGGCAGGGATTGGGGAGTTTTACTTGGTGCAACTGGGTGTTTCGATTGGTGGCACCTTGGCGGCCTTTGGGCCGACCAGGCTCTTGGGTTTTGGGTGTATATCCGTTTCTGCGGGTGTTGCGGATTGCGGTTCCGCCCTTACGGCGGGTCACCTTTTTCAAACGCCAAAAAGGTAACCGAAAAGGCTTGCTCCTGCGTTCGGCCCTCGCAGGCTCGGGTTCCTTCGCTGCGGGACTGATCCGGGCGCAGCGGCTCCGGTTTGCTTCGCTGCACCTCCTTCCGCTGTGTTCGACTTCGTCGAACGGTCGCTGCGCTCCCACACCCGGATCAATCCCTCCACTCAGCCTTCCGACGTCGCCGGTGGATCAAGATCAAGAGCAGGCGAGCTGACACTCGGCCTATTGAGTGGTGAAGAGCGGGTGTTCGGCGTTATTTTTGTTGTGGATTTGCCCCTCACCTCAGCCCTCTCCCCGAGGAGAAGGGGCTGATTTGTGTGCTTTTCAAATCCTGAGTTCAACTCGGAGTTTCGCGTTGGCGTATCTCCCCCAAACACCTCGGTCAGTCCCCTCTCCCTCTGGGAGAGGGTTAGGGTGAGGGTTTGCTTTTTGGCTGTTTAAATCCGCTGCGAAACAGCCAGAACCTTCCCACAAGGTTTTCAGGTTGTCCGTCGGACGTCCGCTCTCTAGGCTTGGGTCGTCGCTGGTTGTTCAGCGATCGGGTGTGAGAACCCGACATTCATAGTCATTCAGTGCCCAGATCCGCATAATTGCCGCCAGCAAGTTTGCTGCCTGCAAGTGCGTTATGGCGGCTCTGTGCGGGCGGGCCTATGTCCGGCCGGGTGCCTATGACCGGTTTTCTCACCCCGCACAAAGCTGCCACCTCTTCGTCGTGTGAGAAACGGCATCGAGATGGCTCAACCTCATAGGTGAAGCGCATGAGCAAACCAGTCCCCGACCCACCCGAAGAAACCTCAACCCCCCTCGAAGCCGCGCTGCGTGCCGACGATCTCGCGAAGAACCGCGAAGCCATCAAGCGTGCCCTCGATTTCTATCTCTGCCCGCCACCCGGCAAACCCCATCCACCCAGCACGATGTTTCTGGTCCAGCCCGACATCGACACCGAAAGCCTGCTGGCTCACGCCTGTGAGTCCCTTGCTTCAGCCAATACGCTGGCCAGCGATTTCGCCGATCAGCTCGGTCGTCCGCAGCGCAATACGGCGCTGGCGATTCAGCAGATCATCATGCTGGCGGAGCTGGCGGTGAATCGGGCGCTGGATCGGGTTGATCCGCACGCTTGAGATCGCGTCATCGTTCTTCGCGAGCAGGCTCGCTCCCACATTCAAATGCGTTCAACCTGTGGGAGCGAGCCTGCTCGCGAAGCGGTGGATCATTCACTACAAAACCCGGACACAAAAAAACCGGCAACCATTTACTGATTGCCGGTCCTTCATTCAGCCAAGCTCAAATCACTGCATCAACACTTCAATCGAGCCATCAGCGGTCATGCTGACCTGGCTGGTGCCGGCTTCTACTTCCGGGGTCACCGGGGCGGAATCCATGGCCGCGGCTTTCATCATCATCGGCGCGCGCAGGTACGGTTGTGGGTAACCGTTGCTGTTGAGGTTCAGGTTGACGATTTTGTAGCCTTTGCCGCCCAGGGCGTCGGTGGCCAGTTGGGCGCGGGTCTTGAAGGCGGTGACGGCTTCTTTGAGCAACTGGTCTTCGCTGGCCTTGCGGGTCGGGTCGGCGATGGCGAAGTCCATGCCCCCCATTTTCAGGTCGGTCAGCAGCTCGCCGGTGAGTTTGGACAGGGCGGCGAAGTCGGTGCTTTCCAGGCGCAGTTCGGCGCGTTCGCGCCAGCCGGTGATTTTCTGGCCTTTGGTGTCGTAGATCGGGTAGCTGTTGCGGCTGCCCGTACGCAGGGTGATGTCTTTGACTTGCTTGGCCTGGGCGGTGGCCTTGTTCATGGTGGTGCTGATGGCGGCGGCGAGTTTGGCCGGGTCGGTGTTCTGCTCTTCGGTGTAGAGCGTCACGATCATCTGGTCGCGGGCCACTTCCTGGCTGACTTCGGCGCGCAGGGAAATCTGGTTGTAGTGCAGCTCATCGGCGGCCAGCGCCGGAAGGCTGGCGACGCTGCCGACGGTCAGGGCGAGGAGGGCGGCGCTGCGGCGAAATGTGTGCATGAAGGCTCCTTGAATGAGGCGCAGGTGATGGGTCGCGGCCTGCGTGAACCATCAGACTCTAACTTCTATGATCCGGTTCGCCCAGTTACAACTTCTATACAGATACCTGCGCGCAGTGGGGAGTGCTTCTGTGGCGAGGGGATTTATCCCCGATCGGCTGCGCAGCAGGCGCAAATCCGGCTGATACGGTATGTCTGGTTAAATGAGGTCGCATGATTTGGGGCGGCTCCGCCACCCAGCGGGGATAAATCCCCTCGCCACAATGATCTCCAATAGCCTTCGGAATTTTCTTCAACTCAGATGAATTCTTCATCGTCGCCATGTGGTCGTTTGCCGCACTTTCGCCTCTGAACCCCGCGGCTTGGTTATACTCCGTGCGATCCGCCTGGAGCGCTCATCAGGAGAGCTCATGCTCGCCCCCGTACAACTGACTTCCGCCACTCGCCAGAACCTCTGGCGGCTGACTTTCATCCGCACCCTGGTGCTCGCCGCGCAGGCCGGGTCCGTGGGCCTGGCCTACTGGCTGCAATTGTTGCCTTTGCCGTGGGTGCAATTGGCGATGACCCTGGGCTGTTCGATTCTGCTCTGCGTGTTCACTGCCGTGCGCCTGCGCACATCGTGGCCGGTGACCGAGCTCGAATACGCGCTGCAACTGGCCTGCGATCTGGTGATCCACAGTGCGCTGCTGTATTTCTCCGGCGGTTCGACCAACCCTTTCGTTTCCTATTATCTGGTGCCGCTGACCATCGCGGCGGTGACCTTGCCGTGGCGTTATTCGGTGATTCTGTCCGGTATCGCGCTGGCGCTGTACACGCTGATGCTGACGCGTTTCTATCCGCTGGAAACCCTGCCGGTCGCCCGTGAGAATCTGCAGATCTACGGCATGTGGCTGAGCTTTGCCCTGGCTGCTGCGGTCATCACGTTCTTCGCCGCGCGTATGGCTGAAGAGCTGCGCCGGCAGGAAGAATTGCGCGCGATTCGCCGCGAAGAAGGCCTGCGCGATCAGCAGCTGCTCGCCGTTGCGACCCAGGCCGCCGGGGCTGCGCATGAGCTGGGTACGCCGCTGGCGACCATGAGCGTGTTGCTCAAGGAAATGCAGCAGGATCACCCCGATGCACTGCTGCAGGACGATCTGAAAGTGCTGCAGGATCAGGTCAAGCTGTGCAAGGAAACCTTGCAGCAACTGGTCCGTGCCGCCGAGGCCAATCGGCGTCTGGCGGTGGAGATGCAGGACGTTACCGACTGGCTCGACGAAGCGCTGAACCGCTGGCACCTGATGCGCCCGGAAGCCAGTTATCGCTTCCAGCGTCTCGGTCAGGGGGCGGTGCCGCGCATGGCGCCGCCGCCGGATCTGACCCAGGCATTGCTGAATCTGCTCAACAATGCAGCCGACGCCTGCCCGGAAAATCTCCAGGTGACCCTCGACTGGGACGCAGAGACTTTGACGATCAGCATTCGCGACCACGGCGCCGGTGTGCCGCTGGCCATCGCCGAGCAGATCGGCAAGCCGTTTTTTACCACCAAGGGCAAAGGTTTCGGCCTGGGCCTGTTTTTGAGCAAGGCCAGCGTGACACGCGCCGGCGGCTCAGTGAAACTCTATAGTCATGAGGAAGGCGGCACGCTCACCGAGCTGCGCCTGCCCCACGGCGCCCGAGGAGACCAACATGAGTGACGAAATCCAAGTCGAAGGTGAAGAACTGCCGCATCTGCTGCTGGTCGACGACGACGCGACCTTCACCCGCGTCATGGCCCGCGCCATGGCCCGTCGTGGCTTTCGCGTCAGCACTGCCGGTTCCGCTGAAGAAGGCCTGACCATCGCCCAGGCCGATCTGCCTGATTACGCTGCGCTGGACCTGAAAATGGACGGCGACTCCGGTCTGGTCCTGCTGCCCAAGCTGCTGGAACTCGATCCGGAAATGCGCGTGGTGATCCTCACCGGTTATTCGAGCATTGCCACGGCAGTCGAGGCGATCAAGCGTGGCGCCTGCAACTACCTGTGCAAACCCGCCGATGCCGACGACGTGCTGGCCGCGCTGCTGTCTGAGCACGCCGATCTCGACAGTCTGGTGCCGGAAAACCCGATGTCGGTCGATCGTCTGCAATGGGAGCACATCCAGCGCGTGCTCACCGAGCACGAAGGCAATATTTCCGCCACGGCCCGCGCGCTGGGCATGCACCGCCGCACCCTGCAGCGCAAACTGCAGAAGCGCCCGGTGCGTCGCTGAACCTGCGCTGAACGACTATCGCCAGCCCTCGCGATGAATCGCGCCGATCATCTATGATCGGCGCGTGTCCGTTCTTTTTACTATCGAGCCTTATCCATGAATCAGAACGCTGAATATTCCGCGGTCAACGATGCTGTGCGCGGGCAGTTTTTTCGCAAAGTCTGGGCGATGACCACGCCTTACTGGCGCAGCGAAGAGAAGGGCAAGGCCTGGACGTTGCTGATTGCCGTAATTGCGCTGACGCTGTTCAGCGTGGCGATTTCGGTGTGGATCAACAGTTGGTACAAGGATTTCTACAACGCTTTGCAGAGAAAGGATGAAGCCGCGTTCTGGCAGTTGATTCTGTATTTCTGCGGCATCGCGACCGTGGCGATTCTCGGCGCGGTGTATCGGTTGTATCTGACGCAGATGCTGACGATCCGCTGGCGGGCGTGGCTGACCGAAAAGCACTTCAAGCGCTGGCTGGACCACAAGAATTACTACCAGCTGGAGCAGGGCGGTTATACCGATAACCCCGACCAGCGGATTTCCGAAGACCTCAACACTTACACCGCCAACACCCTGAGCCTGGGCCTCGGGCTGCTGCGCACGATTGTCAGTCTGGTGTCGTTCTCGATCATTTTGTGGGGCGTGTCGGGCAGTATCGAAGTGTTCGGCATCGAGATTCCCGGCTACATGTTCTGGTGCGCACTGTTGTACGCGGCGGTCGGCAGTTGGCTGACGCATTTGATCGGTCGCCGTCTGATCGGTCTGAACAACAAGCAACAACGCTTCGAAGCAGACCTGCGTTTTTCCATGGTGCGCGTGCGTGAGAATGCGGAAAGCATCGCCTTGTACAACGGCGAACCGAATGAAAACCGCCGCTTGAGCAATCGCTTCGGACTGGTTTGGCACAATTTCTGGGACATCATGCGCGTGTCCAAGCGCCTGACGTTCTTCACCTCCGGCTACGGGCAGATCGCAATCATTTTCCCGTTTGTCGTCGCCGCACCGCGCTATCTGTCCGGCAAGATCGAACTGGGCGAGCTGATGCAAATCAACTCGGCGTTCGGCAACGTGCAGGAGAATTTCAGCTGGTTCATCACCGCCTACTCGGATCTCGCCGCGTGGCGCGCCACCTGTGATCGTTTGCTGAGTTTCCGTCAGGCCATGAGCGACAACGAACAACGCACCCCGGCCATCGACGTGCAGAATCAGGGCAGTGAGTTGCAGGTGCACAACCTCGGCCTGGATCTGGCCGATGGTCGTCACCTGCTGGCCGACGCTGACATGACCGTTGAACCGGGTGAGCGCGTGATGCTCAGCGGCCGTTCCGGCAGCGGCAAGTCGACACTGCTGCGAGCGATGGGGCATTTGTGGCCGGCGGGGCACGGCAATATTCGTTTGCCGGCGGCGCGTTATCTGTTCCTGCCGCAGAAGCCTTATCTGCCGATCGGCACATTGCGTGAAGCGTTGAGTTATCCACAACCGGGCGATACCTACGCGCCAGAACGTTATGCACAGGTGCTGGAAACCTGCCGTCTGCCACACCTGGTCGGGCGGCTGGATGAAGCCAATCACTGGCAACGCATGCTCTCGCCGGGTGAGCAGCAACGCCTGGCCTTCGCCCGCGCGCTTCTCTACGCACCGCAATGGCTGTACATGGACGAGGCTACATCGGCGATGGATGAAGAGGACGAGGCGACCTTGTATCAGGCGTTGATCGATGAGATTCCGGGGCTGAGCATTGTCAGCGTCGGTCACCGAAGCAGTTTGAAACGATTCCATCCACGGCACGTCCGGATCGACAGCGGTCGTCTGGTCGAACAGGCCATAACTGTCTGAACACCCACCTGTGGGAGCGAGCCTGCTCGCGAAGGGGTCATATCGGTCGACGAATCTGTCGTCTGAACCACCGCTTTCGCGAGCAGGCTCGCTCCCACAGTGGGGCAATGTGATCTGCCCGGTGATCGTACAACCCGCTTGAGCTATGATGGCGCCAAGCCGAACTTTCGAGACAAGATGCAGACCATGGAAAAGCTGATCGACACCCCGCGCCTCCCCCGCAAGCGCCGCAGCCTCGCCCAGGAATTGGTGACGGTGTTGAGCGAGCAGATCCGCGATGGCCTGCTCAAGCGTGGCGACAAGTTGCCCACCGAGTCGGCGATCATGGAAGCCCATGGCGTCAGCCGCACCGTGGTCCGCGAGGCAATTTCCCGTCTGCAGGCCGCCGGCCAGGTAGAAACCCGCCACGGCATCGGCACCTTTGTTCTCGATACGCCGAGCCCGAGCGGTTTCCGCATTGATCCGGCCACCGTTGTCACCCTGCGTGACGTGCTGGCGATTCTCGAATTGCGCATCAGCCTCGAAGTCGAATCCGCCGGCCTTGCCGCGCAACGCCGCAGCCCCGAACAACTGGCAACCATGCGCGCCGCCCTCGACGCCTTGAACGAAAGCGCCTCCCATGCCAGCGATGCGGTGTCGTCGGACTTCGCTTTCCACCTGGAAATCGCCCTGTCCACCGGCAACCGCTACTTCACCGACATCATGACGCACCTGGGCACCAGCATCATTCCACGTACGCGGCTGAACTCGGCGCGGCTGGCCCACGATGATCAACAGCACTACATGAGCCGCCTGAGCCGCGAGCACGAGGAAATCTACGACGCGATTGCCCGTCAGGACTCCGATGCCGCGCGTGCGGCGATGCGTCTGCACCTGACCAATAGCCGTGAAAGACTGCGCCAGGCTCATGAGGAGGCGCAGGCGCAGCGAAGCTGAGTCTTACGCCTCTATGCGCATTCGCAGCGGCAGCGAATACGGCTCCATGCTCGACTCATCGCGAAACTTGTAACGCAGCTCCACCTCGCGGTTCAGGTACGGTTGCAATGCCTCTTTCGGCAGCTGCACCTCGATGTCGAGCAACTTTTCCATTTCATCCTCGGCGTCGTCCCAGGCGCCAGTGTCCACCTCATCACCTTCCCATTCAGGTTCCTCGGCATCGCTGCCGAGGACCGCGTAGACGCTCCAGTTTGCTGCGAAATCGCTGGAATCCGGGACCTGCACGGTGAGGATGTCCGGCAATTGCGAGAGCTGAAGCGTCACGCAATCGTCTTGCGCAGGGGCGACGTGGGTGAGGGTGGGGGCGGCAAAATGCATCGACATAGCGGCTTCCTTTGTGTGGTCCGCCACGATCCTTCGTGGCAGTCGACGTACTTTACGAGCCGCAGGTCGCCTCAGAATTAAACGAATCCAGACCAGATATTTCAGCCCTCGAACGCGTCAAGCGCGAGCCTTTTAGCCATTTCATAAAGCGCAAAAGCCAATCTTGTCCGACAAAAAAGCCCTGGCAACGATGAAATGCAGTTGACGGTTATTTTTTAAGTTGTACGATGACCTACAACTTCGGCGAAGGCTGAACGGTCCACTCACAATAAAACGTTGCTACCAGGGTGTTCGAATAATGAATCCACAAGAACTGAAGTCCATCCTCTCTGCCGGCCTGCTGTCTTTCCCGGTGACCGATTTCAACGCGCAGGGCGATTTCAACCGCGCGGGCTACATCAAACGCTTGGAATGGCTGGCTCCGTATGGCGCTTCGGCTCTGTTCGCCGCCGGTGGCACCGGTGAGTTCTTCTCCCTGGCCGCCAGCGAATACTCGGAAATCATCAAGACTGCCGTCGACACCTGCGCAACCAGCGTGCCAATCCTCGCCGGCGTTGGTGGTTCGACCCGCCAGGCCATCGAATACGCTCAGGAAGCCGAGCGTCTGGGCGCCAAAGGTCTGCTGCTGCTGCCGCACTACCTGACCGAAGCGAGCCAGGACGGTGTTGCCGCCCACGTTGAAGCCGTGTGCAAATCGGTGAAGATCGGCGTGGTCGTCTACAACCGCAACGTTTGCCGTCTCACCGCGCCGCTGCTGGAACGTCTGGCCGAGCGCTGCCCGAACCTGATCGGCTACAAGGATGGCCTGGGCGATATCGAGTTGATGGTGTCGATCCGTCGCCGCCTCGGTGATCGCTTCAGCTACCTGGGTGGTCTGCCGACCGCTGAAGTCTACGCCGCTGCCTACAAGGCTTTGGGCGTGCCGGTGTACTCCTCGGCGGTGTTCAACTTCATCCCGAAAACCGCGATGGACTTCTACCACGCGATCGCTCGCGAAGATCACGCCACCGTCGGCAAGATCATCGACGACTTCTTCCTGCCGTACCTGGACATCCGTAACCGCAAGGCCGGTTACGCCGTGAGTATCGTCAAGGCAGGTGCAAAAATCGCCGGCTATGACGCAGGTCCGGTGCGTGCGCCGCTGACCGACCTGACCGGCGAAGAGTACGAAATGCTCGCCGCGCTGATCGACAAGCAAGGCGCGCAATAAGCGAGAAAAGCGAGGCCGCTGAGCAATCAGCGGCTTTTTGCGTGAAGGCTTTTAGAGTTGAGGGCTGCCCTGTGACAACTGCAAAACGCTACGACAACTACATCAATGGCGAATGGGTCGCCGGTGCCGATTACTCGGCCAACATCAACCCGTCCGAACTCAGTGACACCATCGGCGATTACGCCAAGGCTGACCTGACCCAGGTCAACGCCGCCATCGACGCTGCCCGCGCTGCGTTCCCGGCGTACTCCACGTCGGGCATCCAGGCTCGTCACGATTCGCTGGATAAAGTCGGCACGGAAATTCTCGCCCGTCGCGAAGAGCTCGGCACGCTGCTGGCCCGTGAAGAAGGCAAGACCCTGCCGGAAGCGATCGGTGAAGTGACCCGCGCCGGCAACATTTTCAAGTTCTTCGCCGGTGAATGCCTGCGTCTGTCCGGTGACTATGTGCCGTCGGTACGCCCGGGCGTCAACGTCGAGGTCACTCGCGAAGCGCTGGGCGTGGTCGGTCTGATCACGCCGTGGAACTTCCCGATCGCCATCCCGGCGTGGAAAATCGCTCCGGCCCTGGCCTACGGCAACTGCGTCGTGCTCAAACCTGCCGATCTGGTTCCGGGCTGCGCTTGGGCGCTGGCCGAAATCATCTCCCGCGCGGGCTTCCCGGCCGGTGTGTTCAACCTGGTAATGGGCAGCGGTCGCGTGGTTGGCGAGGCGTTGGTCAACAGCCCGAAAGTCGACGGCATCAGCTTCACCGGTTCGGTGGGCGTTGGCCGCCAGATCGCCGTCAACTGCGTTTCGCGCCAGGCCAAGGTGCAGCTGGAAATGGGCGGCAAGAACCCGCAGATCATTCTCGACGACGCCGACCTCAAGCAAGCGGTCGAGCTGTCGGTGCAGAGCGCGTTCTACTCCACCGGCCAGCGCTGCACAGCGTCGAGCCGTCTGATCGTCACCGCCGGCATTCACGACAAGTTCGTTGAAGCGATGGCCGAGCGCATGAAGTCGATCAAGGTCGGCCACGCGCTGAAGGCCGGCACCGACATCGGTCCGGTGGTCTCCCAGGCGCAGCTGGAACAGGACATGAAGTACATCGACATCGGCCAGTCCGAAGGTGCACGTCTGGTCAGCGGCGGCGGTGTGGTGACTTGCGACACCGAGGGCTACTTCCTCGCGCCAACGCTGTTCGCCGACAGCGAAGCGTCGATGCGCATCAGCCGCGAAGAGATCTTCGGCCCGGTGGCCAACATTGTCCGTGTGGCCGATTACGAAGCTGCGCTGGCAATGGCCAACGACACCGAATTCGGCTTGTCGGCCGGCATCGCCACCACCTCGCTGAAGTACGCCAACCACTTCAAGCGCCACTCACAGGCCGGGATGGTGATGGTCAACCTGCCGACCGCCGGTGTGGATTACCACGTACCGTTCGGCGGGCGTAAAGGCTCGTCCTACGGCTCCCGTGAGCAGGGCCGCTATGCGCAAGAGTTCTACACCGTGGTGAAAACCGCCTATGTAGGCTCCTGATACACGCAATACCCCTGTAGGAGCTGCCGAAGGCTGCGATCTTTGCTTCTTAAAATCAAAAGATCGCAGCCTTCGGCAGCTCCTACAGGGAATAAATGCAAGACCAAAGAAGCTTCACCCCGCATAAAAATAATCAGTGGGAGTACATCTGCATGCAATCCTCCAAGCCGACTCACGTCCGCTATTTGATCCTGCTCATGCTGTTTCTGGTGACCACGATCAACTACGCCGACCGTGCCACGATCGCCATTGCCGGCTCCAGCCTGCAAAAGGACCTTGGCATTGACGCCGTCACCCTCGGCTACATCTTCTCCGCATTCGGTTGGGCTTACGTGGCCGGGCAAATTCCCGGTGGCTGGCTGCTCGATCGCTTCGGCTCGAAAAAAGTCTATGCCCTGAGCATTTTCACCTGGTCGCTGTTCACCGTGCTGCAAGGCTTCGTCGGTGAATTCGGCATGTCCACGGCAGTGGTTGCGCTGTTCATGCTGCGTTTCCTGGTGGGCCTGGCCGAAGCGCCATCGTTCCCCGGCAACGCGCGCATCGTGGCGGCGTGGTTCCCGACCGCTGAACGCGGTACCGCTTCGGCGATCTTCAACTCGGCGCAATACTTTGCCACCGTGCTGTTCGCGCCGTTGATGGGCTGGATCGTCTACAGCTTCGGCTGGGAGCACGTGTTCATCGTCATGGGTATCCTCGGTATCGTGTTCTCGCTGGTGTGGCTGAAAGTCATCTACAGCCCGCGCGAACACCCACGCGTCAACGAGGCCGAGTTCAAGCACATCGCTGACAACGGCGGCATGGTCGACATGGATCAGAAGGGCAAGAAGTCCGACGGTCCGAAGTGGGATTACATCCGTCAGTTGCTGACCAACCGCATGATGCTCGGCGTGTATCTGGGCCAGTACTGCATCAACGGCATCACCTATTTCTTCCTGACCTGGTTCCCGGTGTATCTGGTGCAAGAGCGTGGCATGACCATTCTCAAGGCCGGTTTCATCGCTTCGTTGCCGGCCATTTGCGGCTTTATCGGCGGCGTGCTCGGCGGGGTGATTTCCGACTACCTGCTGCGCAAGGGCCATTCGCTGACCTTCGCCCGCAAGGCGCCGATCATCGCCGGCCTGCTGGTGTCGAGCAGCATCGTCGCGTGCAACTATGTTGACGTGGAATGGATGGTGGTGGGCTTCATGGCTCTGGCATTCTTCGGCAAAGGCGTTGGCGCACTGGGCTGGGCGGTGGTTTCCGACACTTCGCCGAAACAGATCGCCGGTCTGAGCGGGGGCCTGTTCAACACCTTCGGCAACATCGCTTCGATCACCACGCCGATCGTCATCGGCTACATCATCAGCTCCACCGGCTCGTTCAAGTGGGCGCTGGTGTTTGTCGGTGCCAACGCACTGGTCGCGGTGTTCAGCTATCTGGTGATCGTCGGCCCGATCAAGCGTGTGGTCTTGAAAGAGCCGCCAGCCAAGGGCGGCAATGAAGCCACCGGCAATTTGTCTCAAGCGCATTCCTGAGGAGCGGCGTCATGCAGTTGATTGAACATTCCGACTCGCCGCGCTACATCCGCCTGCACGAGCGGGACAACGTTGTAGTGGTGGTCAACGATCAGGGCGTACCGGCCGGTACCGAGTTTGCCGATGGCCTGGTCACCTTGGATTTCGTACCGCAGAGCCACAAGGTCACCCTGGAGGATATTCCTGAAGGCGGCCCGGTGATTCGTTACGGGCAGATCATCGGCTATGCCTTGCAGCCGATCCGTCGCGGCAGTTGGGTCAAGGAAGATCAACTGCGCATGCCGACCGCGCCGCCGCTGGACAGCCTGCCGCTGTCCACCGACGTGCCGGATGCGCAGGCACCGCTGGAAGGCTTCACGTTCGAGGGTTATCGCAACGCCGACGGCACCGTCGGCACGCGCAACATTCTCGGCATCACCACCACCGTGCAGTGCGTCACCGGTGTGCTCGATCACGCGGTCAAGCGCAT
The DNA here is from genome assembly GCF_056278925.1 of Pseudomonas sp. TE9122. Taxonomy (NCBI): domain Bacteria; kingdom Pseudomonadati; phylum Pseudomonadota; class Gammaproteobacteria; order Pseudomonadales; family Pseudomonadaceae; genus Pseudomonas; species Pseudomonas sp. TE9122. The sequence continues at coordinate 446,824 of NZ_JBWBQI010000001.1, forward strand.
CAAGGAAGAGCTGCTGCCGAAGTACCCGCACGTCGATGACGTGGTGGCGCTGACCCACAGTTATGGCTGCGGTGTGGCGATTACCGCGACCGATGCCTACATCCCGATTCGTACCGTGCGCAATCTGGCGCGCAACCCGAACCTGGGCGGCGAGGCGCTGGTGATCGGTCTGGGCTGCGAGAAATTGCAGGCCGGGCAGGTGATGCACGAGGATGACGCCTCGGTGGATCTCAGCGATCCGTGGCTGTACCGCTTGCAGGATTCCAGTCACGGCTTTACCGAAATGATCGAACAGATCATGGAACTGGCCGAAGTGCGCCTGAAGAAGCTCGACCAGCGCCGCCGCGAAACCGTGCCGGCCTCCGAGCTGATTCTCGGTATGCAGTGCGGCGGCAGCGACGCGTTCTCCGGCATCACCGCCAACCCGGCGCTGGGTTATGCCTCAGACTTGCTGTTGCGTGCGGGGGCGACGGTGATGTTTTCCGAAGTCACCGAAGTGCGCGATGCGATCTACCTGCTGACGTCGCGGGCGCAGACGCAAACCGTCGCCGAAGAGCTGGTACGCGAGATGGACTGGTACGACCGCTACCTGGCCAAGGGCGAGGCCGATCGCAGCGCCAACACCACGCCGGGTAACAAGAAGGGCGGGTTGTCGAACATTGTCGAGAAGTCGCTGGGCTCGATCGTCAAGTCCGGCAGCAGCGCGATCAATGGCGTGCTCGGCCCGGGCGAGCGTTTCAAGCACAAGGGCCTGATTTTCTGCGCGACGCCGGCCAGCGATTTTGTCTGCGGTACGTTGCAACTGGCGGCGGGGATGAACCTGCACGTGTTCACCACCGGTCGCGGCACGCCTTATGGGCTGGCCATGGCGCCGGTGGTCAAGGTATCGACGCGGACTGAACTGGCGCAGCGCTGGCCGGACCTGATCGACATTGATGCCGGACGCATTGCCACCGGGCGCGCTACCATCGAAGAACTGGGCTGGGAGTTGTTTCACTATTACCTGGACGTTGCCAGTGGCAAGCAACAGACCTGGGCGGAGAAGCACAAGCTGCACAACGACATCACCTTGTTCAACCCGGCGCCGATTACCTGATCGTTTCATGGAAGATCAAAAGCCCCTCACCCCAGCCCTCTCCCGGAGGGAGAGGGGGCCGACCGAGTTGTTTGGCGCTATACATCGACCTGATAAATCGGGTCGATTATGGATTCGACGATGTCATTTCAGGTCGGTGGATTGTTTAAATATCCCCCGATCGGTTCCCTCTCCCTTTGGGAGAGGGCTAGGGTGAGGGGCTTTTGCTTTATCATTGCCCCCCTGACTAAGCTCACCCAAGGCTCTCCGGCATGCTGGCAATCTTTCTTGAAACCCTGAACATCACCGCGCCGGTGTTTGCCATGCTGTTTCTCGGTGTGCTGCTCAAGCGCATCGACTGGATCAACGACAACTTCATCCACACCGCCTCGTCGCTGGTATTCAACGTGACCATGCCGGCGCTGCTGTTCCTCGGCATCCTTCACGCGGATCTGCACGCCGCGCTGCAACCTTCGCTCCTCATCTACTTTTCCCTTGCCACTCTGGTGAGTTTCGCTGTGGCTTGGGGCTGGGCGATTTTCAGGTGTCCGCGCGAAGATCGCGGCATCTACACTCAGGGTGCGTTTCGCGGCAACAACGGCGTGATAGGCCTGGCGCTCGCCGCGAGCATGTACGGCGATTACGGCATTTCCCTCGGGGCAATTCTCGCGGCGCTGGTGATCCTGTTCTACAACACCCTGTCGACCATTGTGCTGGCGGTGTACAGCCCGGTGATCAAGTCCGATCCGTGGAGCATCTGCAAAAGCGTGTTCAGCAACCCGCTGATCATCAGCGTGATTTCGGCAGCGCCGTTTGCCTATTTCAAGATCGGACTGCCGGGCTGGCTGGAGACCTCCGGCCAGTATCTGGCGCAGACCACTTTGCCACTGGCGCTGATCTGTATCGGCGGCACGCTGTCACTGGCGGCGCTGCGCAAGAGCGGCAACATGGCGCTCAGTTCCAGCCTGGTGAAGATGATCGGTCTGCCGGTGCTGGCGACACTGGGGGCATGGCTGTGGGGCTTTCGCGGGGCGGAATTGGGGATTCTGTTTCTCTACTTCGGTAGCCCGACGGCGGCGGCGAGTTTCGTCATGGCCCGGGCGGCGCAGGGCAATCATGAGCTTGCAGCAGCGATTATCGTGATGACCACGTTGATGGCGGCTATTACCACCAATGTCGGGATCTTTGTGTTGCAGTGGGGTGGGTGGATCTGACCAAGGATTTGCAGTGTCTGTCAGGGCCTCTTCGCGAGCAGGCTCGCTCCCACAGGGAAACGCATTCCAACTGTGGGAGCGAGCCTGCTCGCGAAGGCGGTCACTGCGGTTTCTGATAGCTGTCGATCACTTCCTGCGCCGCGCGAAACGCATCGATCGCCGCCGGCACGCCGGCATACACCGCGCAATGCAGCAGCGCTTCGCGAATCTCTTCCACGCTGCAGCCGTTGTTCAGCGCACCGCGCACGTGGCCCTTCAACTCCTGCGGACACTTCAACGCGGTCAGCGCGGCGAGGGTAATCAGGCTGCGGGTTTTCAGCGGCAGCCCCTCACGATTCCACACCCCGCCCCAGGCGTGTTCATTGACGAAATCCTGCAACGGCTGGGTGAACTCGGTGGCGTTGCCCAAGGCGCGATCAACGAACGCATCGCCCATGACCTGACGACGGATTTCAACCCCGGACTGCTTCGACTCGCTCATGGCACATCTCTCTTGTGGTGTTGGCGACGCCAGGCGCGGATCGATGTGAACAACAGAAACGTCAGCAGCGCCGGCAGGACATAAAACAGCATCAAGCGCTCGAGTTTGCCGGCCAGCGGCATGCCGGTGGTGAACGACACCACATGCAGCCCGTAGACCAGATACAAGCCGAGCAGCAACAAGCCTTCGGCTCGGGTCACTCGGTAGCCCGAGTAAAACACCGGAAGGCACAGCGCAGCGACGCCGAGCATCACCGGCAAGTCAAAATCCAGCGCGTTGGGGGAGACGGAAAGCGGCGTCGGTGCGAGCAGCGCGGTCAGCCCGAGTACCCCGAGCAGGTTGAACAGATTGGCGCCGATCACGTTGCCCACGGCAATGTCACGCTGCCCGCGCAGGGCGGCGATCAGCGAGGTCGCCAGTTCCGGCAGCGAGGTGCCGACCGCGACCACGGTCAGGCCGATGACCCGTTCGGACAGGCCCAGGTCGGTGGCCACGACCACGGCGGCGCCGAGCAGCAGACGGCCGGCGAACACCAGCATGGCCAGGCCAGCGAGAATCATCAGCACACTGATCAACCAGGATTGCTGCGTCTCGGTTGGTCGCTCTGTATGAGGGCGCGTCGAATGTCGCGACTGACGCAACAGCAAGCCGAGGTACAGCGCCAAAGCGCCGAGCAGCACGACGCCGTCGAAACGCCCGAGGTCTTTATTCCAGGCGAGGATGAATACCAGCAGGCTGGCACCGATCATCAGCGGGATATCCAGGCGCACCAGTTGCCGCGACACGCGCAGCGGGATGATCAGTGCCGAGAGGCCAAGGGTTACGAGGATATTGAATATGCCGCTGCCGACCACGCTGCCGACGGCGATGTCCGGGTTGTCGGTCAACGCCGCTTGCAGGCTGACGGTCATCTGCGGCGCGCTGCTGCCGAGGGCGACGATGGTCAGGCCGATGATCAACGGACGCACATGCAGGCGCTCGGCCAGACGCACGGCGGCGCGCACCATCAGCTCGGCGCCGATGAGCAAAAGACACAGGCCGCTGAGCAGTTCGATGACGTTGATCAGCGGCAGATCGGCTAGTCCGAAAATGGTCGGCGCTCCATCAGTCCAGGGCCTGCACGCGAACCCGTGCGGTGCCGCTGCGCAGCATGCCGATTTCATCGGCGGCCTCGCGTGACAGATCGATCAGTCGGCCACGGGTGTGCGGGCCACGGTCATTGATGCGGACCACGACTGATTCATCGTTTTTCAGATTGGTGACCTTCACCCGCGTGCCGAACGGCAACTGGCGGTGGGCGGCAGTCAGGGAATGCTGGTTGAACGCTTCGCCGCTGGCGGTGCGTTTACCGTGATGCCTGGCTCCGTAATAGGAGGCGACGCCGGTCTGGTCGTAACCGTGCGGGTCGATGGTGTCGGTACTGGCGCAACCGGCCAGCAGAGAGAGCAGGGCGCTGCTCAGCAACAGACGCTTCATTCAAAGGTATCCCGGATCAAATGTAGGAGTGACCTGTGGCGAGGGGATTTATCCCCGTTGGACTGCGCAGCAGTCCCAAAACTGAGAACTCGGTTTATCTGGTGCAAATCAAGCTCAGCAATTGGGGCCGCTTCGCGGCCCAACGGGGATAAATCCCCTCGCCACAGGTCCCTTCCACAGGGGATGGAGCCAGGCTTTGGATCTGGCTCCATTGGTGGTCAGCCTTCGAGCTTGCTTTTCAGCAGTTCGTTCACCTGCTGCGGGTTGGCCTTGCCTTTCGAGGCTTTCATGGCCTGGCCGACGAAGAAGCCGAACATCTTGCCGCGTTTGGCTTCGTCTGCCGCGCGGTACTGTTCGACCTGTTCGGCGTTGGCCGCGAGCATTTCGTCGAGCACGGCCGAGATCGCGCCGGTGTCGGTGACTTGCTTGAGGCCGCGCTTCTCGATGATCTCGTCAGCACTGCCTTCACCATTGGCCATCGCTTCGAACACCACCTTGGCGATCTTGCCGGAGATGGTGTTGTCCTTGATGCGCTGCAGCATGCCGCCCAGTTGCTCGGCGGAGACTGGCGAATCCTCGATGTCCAGGCCCTGCTTGTTGAGCAGGCTGCCCAACTCGACCATCACCCAGTTCGCCGCCAGTTTCGGGTCGCCACCGATGGCTGCGACTTTCTCGAAGTAATCCGCCTGTTCACGGCTGGTGGCCAGCACGTTGGCGTCGTAAGCCGACAGACCGAACTGGCTCTGGAAGCGCTCGCGCTTTTGCGGTGGCAGTTCCGGCAGGGTGGCACGCACTTCACCGAGGAACGACTCTTCGATGACCACCGGCAGCAGGTCCGGATCGGGGAAGTAACGGTAGTCGTTGGCTTCCTCTTTCGAACGCATCGGACGGGTCTCGTCCTTGTTCGGATCGTACAGGCGGGTCTGCTGGATCACTTTGCCGCCGTCTTCGATCAGCTCGATCTGGCGCTGGATCTCGGAGTTGATCGCCTTCTCGATGAAACGGAACGAGTTGACGTTCTTGATCTCGCAGCGAGTGCCGAACTCGACCTGGCCTTTCGGTCGTACCGAGACGTTGCAGTCGCAACGCAGCGAGCCTTCGGCCATGTTGCCGTCGCAGATGCCCAGGTAACGCACCAGCGCGTGGATCGCCTTGACGTAAGCCACGGCTTCCTTGGCGCTGCGCATGTCCGGCTCGGAAACGATTTCCAGCAGCGGCGTGCCGGCACGGTTCAGGTCGATGCCGGTGGCACCGTTGAATTCTTCGTGCAGGCTCTTGCCGGCGTCTTCTTCCAGGTGCGCGCGGGTGATGCCGACGCGTTTGACCGTGCCGTCTTCCAGGGCGATGTCCAGGTGGCCTTTGCCAACGATCGGCAATTCCATCTGGCTGATCTGGTAGCCCTTCGGCAGATCCGGGTAGAAATAGTTTTTTCCGGGCGAACACGTTGTGCTGGCCGATCTCGGCGTCAATTGCCAGACCGAACATCACCGCCATGCGCACCGCTTCCTGGTTGAGCACCGGCAGCACGCCGGGCATGCCCAGGTCGATCAGGCTGGCCTGGGTGTTCGGCTCGGAACCGAATGTGGTGGAACTACCGGAAAAGATTTTCGACCGGGTAGTGAGCTGAGTGTGAATCTCCAGCCCGATCACGACTTCCCATTGCATGTTTGTCTCCTCAGAAGCCGGTTGGGGTGCGGGTGTGCCAGTCAGTGTTCAACTGATACTGGTGCGCAACGTTGAGCAAACGGCCTTCCTGGAAGTACGGCGCGAGCAACTGCACGCCCACCGGCAGACCGTCGACAAAACCGGCCGGCATCGACAGGCCCGGCAGGCCGGCGAGGTTGGCGGTGATGGTGTAGACGTCTTCCAGATAGGCAGCGACCGGGTCGCTGTTCTTGGCGCCAAGCTTCCAGGCCGGGTTCGGCGTGGTCGGGCCGAGGATGATGTCGACTTCATTGAACGCAGCCATGAAATCGTTCTTCACCAAACGACGAATCTTCTGCGCTTTCAGGTAGTAGGCGTCGTAGTAACCGGCGGACAGCGCGTAGGCACCGACCATGATCCGGCGCTGTACTTCCGCGCCGAAGCCTTCGCCACGGGAGCGCTTGTACAGGTCGATGAGGTTTTCCGGGTTTTCGCAGCGGTGGCCGAAACGTACGCCGTCGAAACGCGACAGGTTGGAAGACGCTTCTGCCGGGGCGATCACGTAGTACGCAGGAATGGCGTGCTGCATGTTCGGCAGGCTGATTTCCTTGATCACCGCACCGAGCTTCTGCAACTGCTGGATGCTGTTCTGGATCAGCTCGGCAATGCGCGGGTCGAGACCGGCGCTGAAGTATTCCTTCGGCACGCCGATGCGCAGGCCTTGCAGCGACTCGCCCAGGCCGGCGGAGTAATCCGGCACCGGCTCATCGATGCTGGTGGAGTCGTTCGGGTCGAAACCGGCCATGCCTTGTAGCAGGATCGCGCAGTCTTCGGCCGTGCGCGCCAACGGACCGCCCTGATCAAGGCTGGACGCGTAGGCAATCATGCCCCAGCGCGAAACGCGACCGTAGGTCGGCTTCAAACCGGTGAGGTTGGTGAATGCTGCCGGCTGGCGGATCGAACCGCCGGTGTCGGTTGCGGTGGCGGCAGGCAGCAGGCGAGCGGCCACGGCGGCGGCCGAACCACCGGACGAACCGCCCGGCACGTGTTCCAGGTTCCACGGGTTTTTCACCGCGCCGTACCAGCTCGACTCGTTGGCCGAACCCATGGCGAATTCGTCCATGTTGGTCTTGCCCAGGGTCACGGCGCCGGCAGTGGCCAGTTTCGCAACGACAGTGGCGTCATACGGGGCTTTGAAGTTGTCGAGCATCTTCGAGCCGCAGCTGGTGCGGATGCCCTGGGTGCAGAACAGATCCTTGTGGGCAATCGGCGCGCCGAGCAGGGCGCCGCTCTCACCATTGGCCCGGCGTGCATCGGCGGCTTTCGCCTGCTCGATGGCCAGATCCTCGGTGAGGCTGATGAAACTGTTGAGCTGCGGATCGAGCTGGGTAATACGCGCCAGCAGGACTTTGGTCAGCTCTTCGGAGGAAAACTTTTTATCGGCGAGACCGCGGGCGATCTCGGCCAGAGTCATTTGATGCATTGCAGGCTCTTTCCCTTTAGTCGATGACTTTCGGAACCAGATACAGGCCGTTTTCGACCGCTGGTGCGATGGACTGGTAGGCCTCGCGATTATTCGTCTCGGTCACCACGTCGGCGCGCAGGCGCTGACTGGCTTCCAGGGGGTGGGCCAGCGGCTCGATACCGTCGGTATCAACGGCCTGCATTTCGTCGACCAGCCCGAGAATGCTGTTGAGGGCGGAAGTAATGTGCGGAAGATCGGCATCGTTGAGGCCAAGGCAGGCCAGATGCGCGATTTTTTCCACGTCGGAGCGTTCTAGCGCCATCGGGATTCTCCAGTGGAAAACAGAACGGACGGCGTCCGTGTGTTAGATTGTCGGAACACTACCGCACTTCTACGGTCATAAGGCCGCGATTGTGGGGCTTGGTGCACAGAAAAGCGGCCAATTTAACATATTGGCGCCTTGCCCAAAATCCCTGTCGTTGTTAGAGTTTGCCGCACTTTTTTACCCACGCGTTGCCTAGGGTCCCTTTCCCATGTTCAAGAAACTGCGTGGCATGTTTTCCAGCGATCTTTCCATTGACCTGGGCACTGCCAACACCCTTATTTACGTGCGCGAGCGCGGTATCGTCCTGAATGAGCCATCGGTTGTGGCCATTCGGACACACGGTAACCAGAAAAGTGTCGTTGCTGTCGGCACCGAGGCCAAGCGCATGCTCGGCCGTACGCCGGGCAACATTGCTGCCATTCGTCCGATGAAGGATGGCGTGATCGCCGACTTCAGCGTCTGCGAAAAGATGCTGCAGTACTTTATCAACAAGGTTCACGAAAACAGTTTCCTGCAGCCCAGCCCTCGTGTGCTGATCTGCGTTCCATGCAAGTCCACCCAGGTTGAGCGTCGCGCCATCCGTGAATCGGCCCTTGGCGCCGGTGCCCGTGAAGTGTTCCTGATCGAAGAGCCGATGGCTGCTGCGATCGGTGCCGGTCTGCCGGTTGAAGAAGCACGCGGTTCGATGGTCGTGGACATCGGTGGTGGTACCACCGAGATCGCCCTGATCTCCCTTAACGGTGTGGTTTACGCCGAATCCGTACGTGTCGGCGGCGACCGTTTCGACGAAGCGATCATCACCTACGTGCGCCGTAACTACGGCAGCCTGATCGGTGAATCCACCGCCGAGCGCATCAAGCAGGAAATCGGTACGGCCTACCCGGGCGGCGAAGTACGCGAAGTCGATGTTCGCGGTCGCAACCTGGCCGAAGGCGTTCCACGCGCATTCACCCTGAACTCGAACGAAGTGCTCGAGGCTCTGCAAGAGTCGCTGGCAACCATCGTTCAGGCGGTGAAAAGCGCGCTGGAGCAATCGCCGCCGGAACTGGCTTCCGACATCGCCGAGCGTGGCCTGGTGCTGACCGGTGGTGGCGCGCTGCTGCGTGACCTCGACAAGTTGCTGGCCCAGGAAACCGGTCTGCCGGTGATCGTTGCCGAAGATCCGCTGACTTGCGTTGCTCGCGGCGGTGGCCGTGCGCTGGAAATGATGGATAAGCACACCATGGATCTGCTTTCGAGCGAATAAGCTTCGAATGCAATACGTGGGTGAGCGCACAGGCAGCACTTTGCAGTGCTGCCTGTTGGCGTTTATCTTCTGTCAGTCTTCATCCAGGCCGGTTTGATGCCGTATGAATAAACAGAACATTTGCCTGGGAGGAGCGGCTTATTAAACCGCTTTTCACCAAAGGCCCTTCGTTGGGCGTGCGCCTGTTGGTGCTGGCCGTGCTCGCGGTCGCGCTGATGGTGGTCGATGCACGTTTCGACCTGCTCAAGCCCGCGCGCAAGCAAGCGTCGCTGGTGCTCATGGATGCCTACTGGATCACTGACCTGCCCGGCCGCTTGTGGGAAGGGGTCGCCAGTCAGTTCGGCAGCCGCACCGAGCTCGTCGCCGAAAACGAAAAACTCAAGACCGAAAACCTGCTGTTGCAGGGACGCATGCAAAAGCTCGCGGCCCTGACCGAGCAGAACGTTCGGCTGCGCGAGTTGCTCAACTCCTCCGCACTGGTCAATGAAAAGGTCGAAGTGGCCGAGTTGATCGGCATGGACCCCAACCCCTTCACCCATCGCATCATCATCAACAAAGGTGAGCGCGACGGCGTGGTGCTCGGCCAACCGGTGCTCGATGCACGCGGGCTGATGGGCCAGGTGGTCGAATTGATGCCGTACACCTCGCGGGTCCTGCTGCTGACCGACACCACCCATAGCATTCCGGTGCAGGTGAATCGTAACGGTCTGCGCGCGATTGCCAGTGGCACCGGCAACCCTGAGCGCCTGGAATTGCGTCATGTCGCCGACACGGCGGACATCAAGGAAGGCGATCTGCTGGTCAGCTCCGGCCTTGGCCAGCGTTTTCCGGCCGGTTATCCGGTGGCCACGGTCAAGGAAGTCATCCACGATTCCGGCCAACCGTTTGCCATTGTCCGCGCCGTGCCGACTGCCGCCCTGAACCGCAGCCGCTATCTGCTGCTGGTGTTCAGCGACAGCCGCACTGCCGAGGAACGCGCCAATGACGCGGCCCAGGCGCAGGAACAGCTCGATGCCCACGGCGGCGGCCCGATGTTGCCGGCCAGCGTGCCGAAACCGTTGATCATGCCTGCCACGCCGTCGACCGCTACCGCAGCGCCGGCCGCTGAAGCAGCGGCGCCTGCCACCACGCCTGCCAAGCCTGCCGCGAGCAAACCGCCCGCTGCCGCTCCGGCCGCTGCCAAACCGCCGGCCGCGAGCAAACCACCGGCAAAACCGCCAGCGACTACCGGGGGACGAGAATAATGGTCGGCGCGAAAAAATCCGGAAACAGCTGGATGATCTGGCTGACGTTCTTCGTCGGCATCCTGCTCAGCGTCTCACCGTTGCCGATCTTCATGGAAATCCTTCGCCCGCTGTGGCTGGCCTTGCTCGTGACCTTCTGGGCGCTGTACATGCCGCACACGGTCGGCATGGTCACCGCCTTCTGTCTGGGACTGGCCGAAGATGTCCTGCAGGGCGACCTGCTCGGGCAGAACGCGCTGATCCTGACCCTGATTACTTTCCTCGTGTTGTCGTTGCAGCAGCGTCTGCGCATGTTCCCGATGTGGCAGCAGTGCCTGGTGATCCTGGTGATCTTCGGCCTCGCACAGTTGGCGCAACTGTGGCTGAGCGCTCTGACCGGCAACCGTCAGCCAACCCTGGCGCTGGTCTTGCCGGCGCTGGTCAGTGCCTTGCTCTGGCCGTGGGTCAGCTTCGCCCTTCGCGGGATGTGCCGACGCTACAGAATCTATTGAGCCGGTGAAGCAGGGCACTGAACAGGGAGATGTTTTGATGAAACTGCTTTACCTCGCCTCCGGCTCACCGCGTCGCCGTGGATTGCTCACGCAGATCGGCGTGCAGTTCTCCGCCATCAGCGCGGACATCGACGAAACCCCGCTTCCTGAAGAGTCCCCTTCGGCCTATGTCGAACGCCTTGCGCGTGGCAAGGCTGAGGCCGGTCGCTGTTCGGTCGTCTCTGATCAGCCGTTCTGCGTGCTTGGCGCCGACACCGCAGTGGTGCTCGACGGCAAAATACTTGGCAAACCGGTGGACGAAGCCGATGCATGCGCCATGCTGATGATGTTGTCCGGCAACGAACACGAAGTGCTGACCGCCATCGCCGTGCTTGAAGGCGAGCGCTGCGAGTCGCGGGTGGTGCGCAGTCGCGTGCGTTTCCGCACCATCAGCCGCGATGAGGCCGCTGCCTACTGGGCCAGTGGCGAACCGCGCGACAAGGCCGGCGGCTATGGCATTCAGGGCCTGGGTGCGGTGTTTGTCGCCGGGCTCGAAGGCAGCTACTCGGCGGTGGTCGGCTTGCCGTTGTGCGAAACCTGCGAGGTGTTGGGCCATTTCGGCATACCCTGTTGGCAAAACCTGAACACGCCCTGAGCGTCGTACGAATCCAGATGCGGCCACTATCGTGAACATGCCTGAACGAGATCCTGCCATGAGTGAAGAGATTCTGATCAACATCACGCCGATGGAATCGCGCGTGGCGGTGGTCGAAAACGGTGTGCTGCAAGAAGTCCACGTCGAGCGCACGCAGAAACGCGGGATCGTCGGCAACATCTATAAAGGCAAGATCGTTCGCGTCCTGCCGGGCATGCAGGCGGCATTTGTTGACATCGGCCTCGATCGTGCGGCTTTCATTCACGCCGCCGAAATCTCCCTGCGTGAAGGCCCGGCGGTGGAAAGCATCAGTTCGCTGGTGCACGAAGGCCAAAGTCTGGTGGTGCAAGTCACCAAAGACCCGATCGGCTCCAAAGGCGCACGCCTGACCACACAACTGTCGATCCCTTCGCGTTATCTGGTGTACATGCCGCGCACCGCTCATGTCGGCATTTCCCTGAAGATCGAAGACGAAGCCGAGCGCGAGCGCCTCAAGCAGGTGGTCAGTGATTGCGTGGCCAAAGAAGGCATCAAGGAGGCCGGCGGCTTCATTCTGCGCACTGCTGCTGAAGGTGCAGGCGCTGATGAAATCCTCATGGACATCCGCTACCTGCGGCGCCTCTGGGACCAGATCAACGAGCAGATCAAGACCATCGCCGCGCCGAGCGTGATTTACGAAGACCTCGGCCTGGCCCTGCGCACCCTGCGTGACCTGGTCAATCCGAAAATCGAGAAGATCCGCATCGATTCCCGGGAAACCTTCCAGAAAACCACGCAATTCGTCGCCGAACTGATGCCGGAAATCGCCGATCGTCTGGAACACTATCCGGGCGAGCGGCCGATCTTCGATCTGTACGGTGTCGAAGACGAAATCCAGCGCGCGCTGGAGCGCAAGGTGCCGCTGAAGTCCGGGGGGTATCTGGTGATCGATCCGGCGGAAGCCATGACCACCATCGACGTCAACACCGGGGCGTTCGTCGGTCATCGCAACCTCGAAGAAACCATTTTCAAGACCAATCTCGAAGCGGCCACGGCGATCGCCCGGCAGATGCGCCTGCGCAATCTCGGCGGGATCATCATCATCGACTTCATCGACATGGAAGATGAAGAGCACCAGCGTCAGGTCCTGCGCACTCTGGAGAAACAGCTGGAGCGCGACCACGCCAAGACCAACATCATCGGCATCACCGAGTTGGGCCTGGTGCAGATGACCCGCAAGCGCACCCGCGAAAGCCTTGAGCAGGTGCTGTGCGAACCGTGCAGCAGTTGTCAGGGACGCGGCAAGCTGAAGACCGCCGAAACCATCTGTTACGAGATCTTCCGCGAGATTCTGCGCGAGGCCCGGGCCTACCAGGCCGAGGGTTACCGGGTGCTGGCCAACCAGAAGGTGGTCGATCGTCTGCTCGATGAAGAGTCCGGTAACGTCGCCGAGCTTGAAGGCTTCATCGGTCGCACCATACGCTTCCAGGTGGAAACCATGTATTCCCAGGAACAATATGACGTGGTGCTGCTCTGAAACCCTGCATCACCCTTCATTCAACGCGGCTGGCCTCAGCTTTTCGCAGTTTTTTTGCCATGGGAGCCAACTGACATGGAGCGTCTGACACGCATTCTGGCCGCACTCACCCGCTGGGGGCTGGGCCTGTGCGCGTTGGTTCTGGTGTTGATGGCTTTGTACGTCAGCCTCGGCCGCGAGCTGACGCCACTGGTGGCCGAATACCGCGCCGACATCGAAGACAAGGCCAGCGCCGCCCTCGGCATGCCCTTGCAGATCGGTGAGCTGGAAGGCAACTGGAGCGGTTTCGCGCCGATCCTGATGGCCCATGACGTGATGGTCGGCGACGGCGCCAACGCGCTGCGCCTCGACCGCGTACGGGTAGTGCCGGATATGTGGGGCAGCTTGCTCGCCCGCGAAGTACGCCTCGCGCATATCGAACTCAACGGTTTGAAGATCAGCCTCAAGGAAGCCGAAGACGGTACCTGGGCGCTGGAAGGGCTGCCGGTGCAGAAGGATCAGCCGTTCGATGCGGCGCAACTGTTCCAGCGCTCGCAGATGATCAGACAATTGTCGGTGCTCGACAGCCAGGTGACCCTGCAACCGCTCGATCACCCGCCCATGACGCTCACCTATGTCGGCCTCAATCTGCGTACCGGCGCCAGCCGCCAGCGTCTCGACGCGCGTCTGACCTTGCCCGATGGCCAGCCTGTCGCGCTGAGCCTGCGCAGCCAGCTGCGTCCTGATCAGTGGCAGAACAGCGCCATCGAGGGCTATGCCAGTCTGCCGCAGAGCGACTGGGCGAAATGGCTGCCAGAGCGCCTGACCCAGCAATGGAATTTTTCCGAGATCAAGGCCGGCGGCGAACTCTGGGTCGATTGGGCCGAAGGCGCGTTGCAAAGCGCCGCGTTGCGCCTGAATGCGCCGCAAGTGACCGGTGCCTACGCCGAGCGCAAGCCGATCCAGATCAGCAATCTGGCGCTCAACGCCTATTACCGCAACACAGCCGAAGGGGTGAAAGTCACTCTTGATTCACTGGCGATGAGCTTCGGCGACACCCGCTGGGAATCCCATGTGCAGGTGCAGCAGACTCGCGCCAGCGCCAAGGCTGAAGAGCTCTGGCATTTGCAGGCCGATCGCCTCGATCTGACCCCGATCACGCCGCTGCTCAATGCGCTGGGGCCGTTGCCACAAAGCTTCGCCACAGTGGTCGAGCGTTTGAAGGTAACCGGCGGCCTGCGTAACGTGTTGCTGGACTTCCGCCCGACCGCCACCGATGGCAACAAATTCGGCTTTGCCGCCAACCTCGACAACGTCGGTTTCGATGCCTACCACGGCGCTCCGGCGGCGCGCAATGTCAGTGGCAGCCTGAGTGGCAACCTCGACGGCGGCGAGTTGCGCCTCGACAGCAAGGACTTCGTCCTGCACCTCGATCCGATTTTCGCCAAGCCATGGCAATACCTGCAGGCCAATGCGCGGCTGACCTGGAAGCTCGACAAGGATGGCTTCACCCTGATTGCGCCATACCTCAAGGTATTGGGCGAGGAGGGCAAGATTGCCGGCGATTTCCTCATTCGCCTGCACTTTGACCATAGCCAGGAAGACTACATGGACCTGCGCGTCGGCCTGGTTGATGGCGACGGTCGCTACACCGCGAAATACCTGCCGGCGGTGTTGAGCCCGGCGCTTGATGAGTGGCTGCGCACAGCGATCCTCAAAGGCGCAGTGGACCAGGGCTTCTTCCAGTATCAGGGCTCGCTGAGCAAGAACGCTGGCGAGGCTGATCGCAGCATCAGCCTGTTCTTCAAAGTGCACGACGCCGAGCTGGCGTTTCAGCCGGGCTGGCCGCATGTGAGCAAAGTCAGCGGCGATGTGTTCATCGAAGACAGCGGCGTGCGCATCTGGGCCAGCAAAGGCCAGTTGCTCGACACCCAAGTCAGCGATGTCTTCGTCAATATTCCTCATGTACCGGCCGGGCAGAACTCGCATTTGTTCCTGGATGGCGCATTTGCCGGTGGCCTGGGCGACGGCTTGAAGATTCTTCAGGATGCGCCGATCGGCACTGGTGAGACCTTTGCCGGTTGGGAGGGCGCGGGTGATCTGAATGGCAAGCTCAAGCTGGATATTCCGCTGGCCAAGGGCGAGCAGCCGAAAATCCTCGTCGATTTCAAAACGGCCAACGCGCGGCTGAAACTGGCCGAACCGAAGCTCGAACTGAGCCAGCTCAAGGGCGATTTCCGCTTCGACAGCAATAAAGGCCTCAGCGGCCAGAACATCTCTGCACGGGCCTTCGACAAACCGGTCACTGCGCAGATCTTCGCTGATGGCAGCCCCAACCAGATCAAGACCCGGGTTGCGGCGTCGGGGCAGGTTGAAGTGAAAAAGCTCACCGATTGGCTGGGCGTGACCCAGCCGTTGCCGGTGTCCGGGACGATTCCGTATCAGTTGCAGCTGAATCTTTCCGGGGCCGACAGCCAGTTGCTGGTCAGCTCCAGCCTCAAAGGCGTGGCGGTGGATCTGCCGGCGCCGTTCGGCATGACCGCCGATGTCGGGCGCGACACAGTGTTTCGCATGACCCTGCAAGGGCAGGAGCGGCGTTACTGGTTCAATTACGATCAACTGGCCAATTTCACTTTTGCTGCGCCGCCGAGCAATTTCGCCGACGGCCGTGGCGAACTGTTTCTCGGCGCTGGCGAAGCGGTGTTGCCGGGCGCCAAGGGCCTGCGCATTCGCGGGGTGCTGTCGGAACTGGACGTCGCGCCGTGGCAGGATCTGGCCAGCAAGTACGCTGGCGGGGATCCGGGCGGCAGCGCCAAACAACTGCTGAGCAGTGCTGACATCAAGGTCGGCAAATTGACCGCGTTCGGCACCACGCTGGATCAGGCTTCGGTGCAGATCAATCGCAAGCCAGGCGCGTGGAACCTGGCGCTGGATAGCCAACAGGCCAAGGGCAGCGCCAGCCTGCCGGATGCCAAGGGCGTACCGATTGCGGTGAATCTGCAATACGTGAAACTGCCGGCGCCGGACCCGGCGGTGCAGGCTGACGAGAATGCGCCGGATCCATTGGCGTCGGTCGACCCGACGAAAATCCCGGCGCTGGATATCACCCTCAATCAGTTGTTCCTCGGCCCCGATCTGGTCGGTGGCTGGTCGCTGAAAGTGCGGCCGACCGCCAAGGGCATCGCGCTGAACAACCTCGACATGGGCCTCAAGGGTATCCTGCTGCAAGGCAACGGCGGCTGGGAAGGCGCGCCGGGGGCGACCAGCAGTTGGTACAAGGGCCGCATTGGCGGCAAGAATCTGGCCGACGTGCTCAAAGGCTGGGGCTTCGCGCCGAGCGTGACCAGCGAAGAATTCCATATGGATGTCGACGGCCGTTGGCCGGGCTCGCCGGCGTGGCTGGCGACCAAGCGCTTCTCCGGCACCCTCGATGCCTCGCTGAACAAAGGCCAGTTCGTTGAAGTGGAAGGCGGTGCTCAGGCGCTGCGGGTGTTCGGCCTGCTCAACTTCAACTCGATCGGCCGGCGCCTGCGTCTGGACTTCTCCGACCTGTTCGGCAAAGGCCTGAGCTACGACCGGGTCAAAGGTTTGCTGGTGGCGAACAATGGTGTCTACGTGACACGTGAGCCGATTCGCCTGACCGGGCCTTCGAGCAACCTTGAGCTGGACGGCACGCTGGATCTGGTTGGTGACAAGGTCGATGCGAAATTGCTGGTGACCTTGCCGGTGACCAACAACCTGCCGATCGCCGCGTTGCTCGTCGGCGCACCGGCGGTCGGCGGCGCGCTGTTCCTCATCGACAAGCTGATCGGCGACCGCGTCGCGCGCTTCGCCAGCGTCAAGTACACCGTCAAAGGCCCATGGAAAGAGCCGAAAATCACCTTCGACAAGCCTTTTTGAACGGCCCGGCCTTGAAGCGATGGAGTAGCATGGCCGAATACCTCTTTGGGAGTTCGCCATGTCTTTAGCGGTGATTCAAATGGTCAGCCAGAGCGACGTGCCGGCCAATCTGGCCCAGGCCCGACGCCTGCTTGAACAGGCCGCCGCCGGCGGGGCGAAACTCGCGGTGCTGCCGGAAAACTTCGCCGCCATGGGCCGTCGCGACGTCGCCGATATCGGCCGCGCCGAGGCCTTGGGCGAAGGGCCGATCCTGCCCTGGTTGAAACAGACCGCGCGCGACCTCACCTTATGGATAGTCGCCGGTACATTGCCGTTGCCACCGTTGGGTCAACCCACGGCCAAAGCCAATGCCTGCTCGTTGCTGATCAACGATAACGGTGAGATCGTCGCGCGCTATGACAAGCTGCATCTGTTCGATGTCGATGTCGCCGACAATCGCGGCCAATACCGTGAATCCGATGACTATGCTTATGGCGGTAATGTAGTGGTGGCGGATACGCCGGTGGGGCGAGTCGGTCTGAGTGTGTGTTACGACTTGCGTTTCCCGGAGCTGTACAGTGAATTGCGTGCCGCCGGTGCCGAATTGATTACCGCACCGTCGGCGTTTACGGCCGTAACCGGCGCCGCGCATTGGGATGTACTGATCCGCGCGCGGGCCATCGAAACACAGTGTTATATCCTCGCGGCCGCACAGGGCGGCAGCCATCCCGGACCGCGTGAAACCTTCGGGCATGCGGCGATTGTCGACCCGTGGGGGCGCGTACTGGCCCAACAGGATCAAGGCGAGGCGGTGTTGCTGGCCGCCCGCGACAGCGATGAACAAGCGTCCATCCGGGCGCGCATGCCGGTGACGCGTCATCGGCGGTTTTTCTCGCAGGGCGCCCAGCGGCCTGCTTCAGAACACGAATTTAAGGCGTAAACCTATGAGCGAGTTGTTGTCCTCAGTCAGTGATCACCTGTTGGCACCCGGCGGTGTCACGATCGAGAGCCTGCAAGGCGTGCTCGGCGATCTGGCCGGGCCGGGCATCGATGCCGCCGACCTGTATTTCCAGGGCCAGATTTCCGAGTCATGGGCGCTGGAAGACGGCATCGTCAAGGAAGGCAGCTTCAACCTCGATCAGGGTGTCGGCGTGCGTGCACAGTCCGGTGAGAAAACCGGTTTTGCCTACAGCAACGCGATCACCCTCGAGGCCCTCGGCGCAGCGGCCCGCGCCGCGCGTTCGATCTCCCGCGCCGGACAGAACGGCACCGTGCAGGCATTCACCAGCCAGGACGTCGCGCACCTGTACGCGCCGGATAACCCGCTGGAAGTGCTCAGCCGCGCGGAAAAAGTCGAGTTGCTCAAACGCATCGACGTCGCCACCCGCGCGCTCGACCCACGGATTCAGCAAGTCAGCGTGAGCATGGCCGGGGTTTGGGAGCGGATTCTGGTGGCCTCCACCGACGGTGGCCTGGCCGCCGACGTGCGACCGCTGGTGCGCTTCAATGTCAGCGTCATCGTTGAGCAGAACGGCCGGCGCGAACGCGGCGGGCATGGCGGCGGCGGGCGTACCGATTACCGCTACTTCCTCGCCGAAGACCGCGCCATGGGTTATGCCCGCGAAGCGCTGCGCCAGGCACTGGTCAACCTTGAAGCAATTCCAGCGCCGGCCGGTACCTTGCCGGTGGTGCTGGGTTCCGGCTGGTCCGGGGTGCTGTTGCACGAAGCGGTCGGTCACGGTCTGGAAGGCGATTTCAACCGCAAGGGCAGCTCGGCCTACAGCGGGCGCATGGGTGAAATGGTTGCCTCCAAGCTATGCACCATCGTCGATGACGGCACCTTGAGCGGCCGTCGCGGTTCGCTGAGCGTCGATGACGAAGGCACGCCGACCGAGTGCACCACGCTGATCGAAAACGGCGTACTCAAGGGCTACATGCAAGACAAGCTCAATGCGCGGCTGATGGGCGTGGCGCGCACCGGTAACGGTCGTCGCGAATCCTATGCGCATCTGCCGATGCCACGGATGACCAACACCTACATGCTCGGTGGCGAAAGCGATCCGGCAGAAATCATCGCCTCGGTGAAGAAGGGCATCTACTGCGCCAACCTCGGCGGCGGTCAGGTCGATATCACCAGCGGCAAGTTCGTGTTCTCGACGAGCGAGGCTTATCTGATCGAGGACGGCAAGATCACCGCACCGGTCAAAGGCGCGACATTGATCGGCAACGGTCCCGAGGCGATGAGCCGGGTGTCGATGGTCGGTAACGATCTGGCGCTGGACAGCGGTGTGGGTACGTGCGGTAAGGATGGGCAGTCGGTGCCGGTGGGTGTCGGCCAGCCAACGCTGAAAATCGATGCGATTACCGTGGGTGGCACGGGCGCATAAGAACGGTGGGGCTTTCGGGTGGCGCGCAGGACGGCCACCCGGTGGCGATTTTCAACGCAGGCCGCGTTGAGTCTCGTCCAGCTCCCGAATGTATTTGAAGATCTTGCGGCTCGAAGCAGGTGGTTTGTTTTGCGCAACCTCATGCTGGGCCTGACGGATCAGGGAACGCAATTGCTGGCGATCGGCGTCCGGGTACTCGATGACGAATTTCTCCAGCACGGCGTCATCGCCCGCGATCAGGCGGTCACGCCAGCGTTCCAGATTATGGAAACGCTCGTTGTACTGGCGAGTGGAGGCATCGAGTTGATCGAGCAGAGTCAGAATCGCGTCAGTGTCCTGGTCGCGCATCAGTTTGCCGATGAACTGCAAATGCCGTTTACGCGCGATGTTCGCGGTGTGCTTGGGCGCATCGGCCAATGCCCGGCGCAAAGCGTCGGTCAACGGCAGTTTAGCGACCAGATCAGGCTTGAGTGTGGTCAGGCGCTCGCCGAGGTCAACCAGCGCATGCAACTCGCGTTTGACCTGAGATTTGCTTTTTTCTCCCGTATCGAGGGAGTCGTCGTAAGAATCAACCATGGTGGCAGTCCGCAAAGAAACGCCGCCATGATAACCAGTCGGGGGCCACTTGTCCGGCCCGGTCGCTCGATGACCCCAGCCGAAAGCAGAATTTGAGTGGAGATGAGCATGAGTGCAGTTCAAAGCGTCGGCCCGCAGGCATTGCCGGCACTGCAAGAACAGGTCGAGCAGATCATCGCCGAAGCCAAGCGCCAGGGCGCCAGCGCCTGTGAAGTCGCGGTGTCGCTGGAGCAGGGGCTGTCGACCTCGGTGCGTCAGCGCGAGGTCGAAACCGTTGAATTCAATCGTGATCAGGGTTTTGGCATCACCCTGTACGTCGGCCAGCGCAAAGGCTCGGCCAGCACCTCGGCCACCGGGCCGGAGGCGATTCGTGAAACCGTCGCTGCAGCACTCGCGATAGCCAAACACACCTCCGAGGACGAAGCCTCGGGTCTGGCCGACGCCGCACTGATGGCCAGGGATGTGCAGGACTTCGACCTGTTCCACGAATGGGACATCACCCCGGAACAGGCCATTGAGAAGGCTTTGCTCTGCGAGGCAGCGGCAGGCGTTCGATGCCGATGCGCGGATCAAGAACGCCGACGGCACCACCCTCAGCACCCATCAGGGCTGCCGGGTTTATGGCAACAGCCACGGTTTCATCGGCGGTTACGCGTCGACCCGGCACAGCCTGAGTTGCGTGATGATCGCCGAAGCTGACGGGCAGATGCAGCGCGATTACTGGTATGACGTCAATCGCCAGGGCAGTCTGCTCGCCGATCCGGTGAGCATCGGCCAGCGTGCCGCGCAACGGGCGGCGAGCCGTCTGGGCGCGCGGCCGGTGCCGACATGCGAGGTGCCGGTGCTGTTTTCCGCCGAACTGGCGGGCGGTCTGTTCGGCAGCTTCCTTTCGGCCGTATCCGGCGGCAGCCTGTATCGCAAATCGTCGTTTCTGGAAGGCACACTGGGGCAGAAGCTGTTCCCGGAATGGCTGACCATTGATGAGCGTCCGCATCTGATGCGTGCCATGGGCAGTGCTTCCTACGACGGTGATGGCCTGGCGACTTACGCGAAACCGTTCGTCGAAAAGGGCGAGTTGGTCTCCTACATCCTCGGCACCTATTCCGGACGGAAACTGGGCATGCCGAGCACCGCCAACGCGGGCGGGGTGCACAACCTGTTCGTCACCCATGGCGACGAGGATCAGGCAGCACTGCTCAAGCGCATGGGCCGGGGATTGCTGGTCACCGAGTTGATGGGCCATGGCCTGAACATGGTCACCGGTGACTATTCGCGCGGCGCTGCGGGCTTCTGGGTGGAAAACGGCGAGATCCAGTTCGCCGTGCAGGAAGTGACCATCGCCGGCAACATGCGTGACATGTTCAAGCAGATTGTCGCAGTGGGTAATGATCTGGAACTGCGCAGCAACATTCGCACCGGGTCTGTGTTGATCGAGCGGATGACTGTCGCCGGCAGCTAAGCCGCGAATCCGCCAACAAAAAAAGGCGCGCCATCCGTTGTGGATGGCGCGCCTTTTTTATTCGCTTCGCACAAATCCCCTGTGGGAGCGAGCCTGCTCGCGAAAGCGGTGGATCAGTTGCAAATGTGCTGGCTGACACGGCGCATTCGCGAGCAGGCTCGCTCCCACAAATGAACAGCGCAAACTCGAACGCTTGTTTTGGTTCTCATTATCATATAATAATAAATCTCATTTCCGGACGAGTCACGGATCATGAGTTCTGCCTTGCACGAGCAGCCCTACCTCGAAAGCCGGCGCTGGATGAGTCGCCAGATCCGTTGCACGCTAAAGCCTGCAAGGAAGGCCGCGCGGTGATCGACGTCGCCCTGGAACACACCGACCTGTCGCGCAGCCAGCTGGAAGAGTTGCTCAACCCCGAGAAACTCACCGCCGGCGGCGTGTAAACCCCGCAACCGCTTTGGAGGCTCACCATGGAGCACTGGAAACGCACGATCGAACGGGCCAATCGCTGCTTCATGCTGGGCGAACTGATCGACGCCCGAGAGGCTTACCTGCAAGCCCTGGCCCTGGCGCAAGTGTTGTTCGAACGCTGGGCGGATGCCGACGAAGCGGTGGCGGCCTGCGTCGTCTCACATCACAACCTGGCTGACCTGCATCTGCGCCTGAACCAACCGGAGGAGAGCGCCGAATATCTCTGTGCCATCCATCAACGTTTGTTGCAGACCATGCAGGACGAGCGCTTGCGTCCGGCCCTGCGTGAGGCGGCGCTGCGCCAGAGCAGCAAGACCTATGTCGAACTGTTGAATTTCATCAGCGAGCACGGCGAATACCCACGCACCCAGCGCCTGCTGCATCCGGACACCGGCAATGCCCGCCGCGCCTCAACTTCTCATCAGTATGGAGTCCATTGAAATGGCTTTTACCTTGCCTGCCTTGCCTTACGCCTACGATGCCCTCGAGCCGCACATCGATGCGCAGACCATGGAAATCCATTACACCAAGCATCACCAGACCTACATCAACAACCTCAACGCCGCCGTGGAAGGCACCGAGTTTGCCGAGTGGCCGGTGGAAAAACTCGTCGCCAGCGTCCAGCAGCTGCCGGAAAAACTTCGCGCGGCGGTGATCAATCAGGGCGGCGGCCACGCCAACCATTCGCTGTTCTGGGAAGTGATGGTGCCCAACGGTGGCGGCAAGCCCGACGGCGCGCTGGCCAAGGCTATCGACGAGCAACTGGGCGGACTCGACAGTTTCAAGGAAGCGTTCACCAAAGCCGCGCTGACCCGTTTTGGCAGCGGCTGGGCGTGGCTGAGCGTCACCCCGGAGAAAAAACTGATCGTAGAAAGCAGCGGCAACCAGGACAGTCCGTTGATGAACGGCAACACCCCGATCCTTGGCCTCGATGTCTGGGAGCACGCTTACTACCTGCGTTACCAGAACCGTCGCCCGGAATACATCAACGCGTTCTACAACGTGATCAACTGGCCGGAAGTTGCTGCGCGCTATCAGGCCGCACTGGTTTAAGCCTTCAATAAAAACAATCAGGGCTGACTATGGGCACGGAAACACTGGCGATTGGCAGCGGGCGCATGTTTCGTTACGCGGTGGGTTCGCTGTTGCTGTTGGCGGGTATGACTTTACTGGTCGCCCACGCTTTGCAATGGCTGAATCTGGAACCGAGGCTGTTACGTGCCTTGCAGGGCGGTGCCATCTGCGCCTTGGGCACGGCGCTTGGCGCGGTGCCGGTGCTGGTGATCCGGCGCATGCCGCAGGCACTCAGCGACACCTTGCTGGGATTTGGTGCCGGGGTGATGCTGGCGGCGACGGCGTTTTCGTTGATCGTGCCGGGCATAGCTGCAGCTGAGAGCCTTGGCCTGACGCCGTGGGCCGCCAGTGGCCTGATCTGCTTTGGCATCCTGCTCGGTGCGTTCGGTCTGTATCTGGTGGATCGGCGCATTTGCGGTGCCTCGCCGGAGATGCTCGTCGGCACGTTGGAGCATCCGGTGATTCCACCGCGAATCTGGCTGTTCGTGTTCGCCATCATCGCGCACAACATTCCGGAAGGCATGGCGGTTGGCGTATCTGCCGGAGGCGGGATGGCGGACGCCGACAGTCTGGCGATGGGCATTGCGTTGCAGGATGTGCCGGAAGGACTGGTGATTGCTCTGGTGCTGGCCGGGGCGGGAATGTCGCGGGTCAGAGCGTTTCTGATCGGCGCGGCGTCGGGGCTGGTCGAACCGGTATTTGCGCTGCTGTGTGCGTGGCTCGTGAGTCTGGCTCAGGTGCTGTTGCCGTTGGGGCTGGCACTGGCGGCGGGGGCGATGTTGCTGGTGGTGACCCACGAAGTGATCCCGGAATCGCGCCGTCATGGGCATGACAAGCTGGCCAGTCTGGGCCTTCTGATCGGGTTTTGTCTGATGATGGTGATGGATACGGCGTTGGGGTGAATGGAGGCGAGGAACAGTGTCCCCGCCTCGAGGATTATTCACCTTCGTCGAAATACCTTTCGATCAGATCGACCAATGCGTCCATGGCTTCCTGAGCCTGTTCGCCTTCGGTGCTCAAATGGATCTTGGTGCCTTTACCCGCCGCGAGCATCATCATTGCCATGATGCTCTTGCCGTCGACAGTCGTTTCAGGTGTGCGTCCCACTCGGATCGTGCAGTCTGGATACTGACCCGCCACGCCGACAAATTTGGCCGATGCCCGGGCATGCAGGCCCAGCTTATTGATGATTTCGATTTCACGAGCAGGCATCGCGGTGTAAATCCTTTAGGTGAGGTCGCGGTGGCGAACCTGGACGTTCTTCAGGGTTTTCTGCAGGGCCTGACCCAGTCGTTCGGTCAGGTAGACGGAGCGGTGATGCCCGCCGGTGCAGCCAATGGCAATGGTGACGTAGGCGCGGTTGCTGGCGGCGAAGCGTGGCAGCCACTTGTTCAGGTAGGCGTAGATGTCCTGATACATTTCTTCGACATCCGGCTGCTGCGCCAGGTACTCGGCCACTGGGGCATCGAGGCCCGACTGAGCGCGCAGCTCCGGTTTCCAGTACGGATTGGGCAGGCAGCGCACGTCGAACACCAGGTCGGCGTCGACCGGCATGCCGCGCTTGAAGCCGAACGACTCGACCAGAAACGCCGTACCGGGCTCCGGTTGATTCAACAGGCGCAACTTGATGGTGTCGCGTAGTTGATACAGATTCAGACTGGTGGTGTTGATCTTCAGGTCGGCCAGATCGGCGATCGGACCGAGCAGGGCGGTTTCGTCGTGAATCGCCTCGGCCAGTGAGCGATTGGCGTTGCTCAGCGGGTGACGACGACGGGTCTCGGAAAAACGCTTGAGCAGGGTTTCTTCATCGGCGTCCAGGTACAGCACATCGCACTTGATATGCTTGGCACGCACGTCTTCGAGCAATTCAGGGAAACGTGACAGATGGCTGGGCAGGTTGCGCGCATCGATCGACACGGCGACCAGCGGCTGCGCCAGTTCCGTGTGAATCAGCGCCCGCTCGGCCAGTTCCGGCAGCAAACCGGCCGGCAGATTGTCGATGCAGTAGTAGCCGTTGTCCTCAAGGACATTCAGGGCGGTACTTTTACCCGAGCCCGAACGGCCACTGACAATGATCAAACGCATGATTAGTGCCCGTTCTGCTCGTCCAGTACGACCTGGTACAAGGCTTCATTGCTCGGAGCGCTGCGTAGCTTGTCGCGCACTTCCTTGCGGTCGAGCATGCTGGCGATCTGGCGCAACAACTCCAGATGCGCGTCGGTTGCGGCTTCCGGGACCAGCAATACGAACAACAGGTCCACCGGAGCGCCGTCGATGGCGTCGAAATCGATCGGGGCTTCGAGGTGCAGCAGGGCGCTCACTGGCCCCGCGCAGCCCTTGAGGCGGCAGTGGGGAATGGCGATGCCGTTGCCAAAACCGGTGGAGCCGAGTTTTTCACGGGCGATCAGCGCCTCGAAGACATCCTGCATCGCCAGATCCGGCACTTCGCGGTGGATCAGGTTGGCAATCTGTTCGAGGGCTTTTTTCTTGCTGCCGCCCGGCGCGTTCACTTGGGAACGGCCGGGGGTCAGGATGGTTTCAAGTCGGATCATGGATAGGGGTGTTAACGACCGGTCGCGCCCTGGAGGAGGCTCTGGGTCTTTTCCTTATGCTTTTTGAGTTGGCGATCCAGCTTGTCGGTAAGTGAGTCGATCGCAGCGTACATGTCGGTATCTTCTGCGTTTGCGACCACTTCACTGCCGGGAATATGCAAGGTGGCTTCGATCTTCTGTTTCAGCTTTTCGACGCACATCGTGACCTGCACGTTGGTGATCTTGTCGAAATGTCGCTCCAGTCGCTGGAGTTTTTCCTCGATGTAGGAACGCAGAGGTTGGGTCACTTCCAGTTGGTGTCCACTGATGTTGACTTGCATACAGCTTCTCCTTCGTTGCCAGTGCATAAAGCGGCAGGCCGAAAAGCCTGCCACTGGAACGCTGTAACGTGGCTTACATCAACCGCTTGCGTTCGCTCGAAGGCGCGATTCCGAGGGATTCGCGGTACTTGGCGACGGTGCGGCGAGCCACCTGAATGCCTTGTGCCTCCAGTAAACCAGCGATCTTGCTGTCACTCAACGGCTTTTTCTGATTTTCCGCAGCGACCAGTTTCTTGATGATCGCGCGGATCGCCGTGGACGAGCATTCGCCGCCTTCGGAGGTGCTGACGTGGCTGGAGAAAAAGTATTTCAGCTCATAAATACCGCGCGGGGTATGCATGAATTTTTGTGTGGTCACCCGGGAAATCGTCGATTCGTGCATGCCGACCGCTTCGGCGATGTCATGCAATACCAACGGCTTCATTGCTTCGTCGCCGTATTCGAGGAAGCCGCGCTGATGTTCGACGATCTGCGTGGCCACTTTCATCAGGGTTTCGTTGCGGCTCTGCAGGCTCTTGATGAACCAGCGGGCCTCCTGCAACTGGTTGCGCATGAAAGTGTTGTCGGCGCTGGTGTCGGCACGCTTCACGAAACCGGCGTACTGGGCGTTGACGCGCAGGCGAGGCACCGATTCCTGGTTCAGCTCGACCAGCCAGCGCTCGTTGTCCTTGCGCACGATCACGTCGGGAATGACGTATTCGGCTTCGGTCGACTCGATCTGTGAGCCGGGACGCGGATTGAGGCTCTGCACCAGTTCGATGACCTGGCGCAGCTCGTCTTCCTTGAGCTTCATGCGCCGCATCAACTGGCTGTAATCGCGGCTGCCGAGCAGGTCGATGTAATCGGCGACCAGACGCTTGGCCTCGGTCAGCCACGGCGTCTTCGCGGGCAGCTGGCGCAATTGCAGCAGCAGGCATTCGCTGAGGTTGCGGGCGCCGATACCGGCGGGCTCGAATTGCTGGATGCGATGCAGGACGGCTTCGATTTCGTCGAGCTCGATGTCCAGTTCAGGGTCGAACGCTTCAAGAATTTCTTCGAGTGTTTCGTCCAGATAGCCCTGATTGTTGATGCAGTCGATCAGGGTCACGGCGATCAGGCGATCGGTGTCGGACATCGGTGCCAGGTTCAGTTGCCAGAGCAGATGACTCTGCAGGCTCTCGCCGGCCGACGTGCGAGTGGTGAAATCCCACTCATCGTCATCGCTGCTGGGCAGGCTGCTGGCGCTGGTCTGGTAGACGTCTTCCCAGGCAGTATCCACTGGCAGTTCGTTGGGGATGCGCTCGTTCCAATCGCCATCCTCGAGGTTATCCACCGTCGGGGCGGTTTCCTGGTAGGAGGGTTCCTGGATTTCGGCGGGCTTCTGTTCGGCGTTGTCGGCCAGCGGATCGGCGTTGTCGAAGTCGTCGCCTTCTTCCTGGCGCTCGAGCATCGGATTGGATTCCAGAGCCTCCTGGATCTCCTGTTGCAGGTCCAGGGTCGACAATTGGAGCAGGCGGATGGCCTGTTGCAGCTGCGGTGTCATCGTCAGCTGCTGGCCCATTCTCAAGACTAGCGATGGTTTCATGGCAGGGGCTTAACACCTTATTCGCCGGCGCTTTGCGCCATCCACTACAGGGCGCCGAAGCGCCAAACTTAAGCAAATTATATGCCTGAAACTGAAGTGTTTGCCTAGAGCGCTGTAACAATTAAAGCGGATAAATGCGCCTTGAATCGATACAGCGCTGTCGCGCTTACAGGCGGAACTCGTGACCCAGATACACTTCCTTGACCAGATCGTTGGCCAGGATGGTCTCGGCATCGCCTTCAGCGATCAGTTGACCGTCGTTGACGATGTAAGCGGTTTCGCAGATATCCAGCGTCTCACGCACGTTGTGGTCGGTGATCAGCACACCGATGCCCTTGGCCTTGAGGTGATGGATGATCTGCTTGATGTCGCCGACCGAGATCGGGTCGACACCGGCGAACGGTTCGTCGAGCAGGATGAACTTGGGTGCAGTGGCCAGGGCGCGAGCGATTTCCACCCGGCGACGCTCACCGCCGGACAGGCTCATGCCGAGGTTGTCGCGGATGTGGCTGATGTGGAATTCCTGCAGCAGGCTTTCCAGCTCCTTGCGACGACCGGCCTTGTCCAGCTCCGGGCGGGTCTCGAGGATCGCCATGATGTTGTCGGCGACCGACAGTTTACGGAAGATCGACGCTTCTTGCGGCAGATAGCCGATACCGGCCTTGGCGCGGCCGTGCATCGGCTGGTGGCTGACGTCCAGATCATCGATCAGCACACGGCCCTGATCTGCCTGCACCAGGCCAACGATCATGTAGAAGCACGTAGTCTTGCCGGCGCCGTTCGGACCGAGCAAGCCGACGATCTGCCCGCTGTCGATCGACAGGCTGACGTCACGCACGACCTGGCGGCTTTTATAGGCCTTGGCCAGGTGCTGAGCTTTCAGAGTTGCCATTACTGGGATTTCTCTTCGGTTTTCTTCTTCGGCTGGATCACCATGTCGATGCGCGGACGCGATTCGGTGACCTTGCTGCCCGTGGCGCGACCGGCGCTGGCCAGCTTCTTCACGGTGTCGTAGACGATTTTTTCGCCCTGGGTGACGTTGTTATCCTTGTCGATAACCTTGGCCTTGTCGATCAGCACCACCCGGTTCTGCTGGGCGTGGTATTGAATCGTCACGCCGTAGCCCTTGACCGGGTTGGCGTCGCCCTGGGTCTGCAACTGCTCGAAGTAAGCCAGGTTGCCTACCGAGGTCACCACGTCGATGTCGCCATTGGGCGCGCGCGTCATGGTCACGGTGTTGCCTTTAACGATCATCGAGCCCTGGGTAATGATCACGTCACCTTTATAGGTGGCGATGCCATTCTTGTCGTCCAGTTGGGCGTCGTCGGCCTGAATGCGGATAGGCTGCTGCTGATCGTTCGGCAGGGACCAGGCGCTCGCGCTTCCCAGTGCTGCGCCCAGACTGAGCAAAATAGGGAGGGTTTTAACGAGCCTCATACTGTCCTCTTACGTTCGATTGCAGGTGTATCCTGCTGTCCTTCAGGTACGCTTTCATTCCGACGCCAGTCGATACGCCGCCAGCGCCCTCGATTCTAACGGGTTGCGCGGTCTGCGCATATTCTTGCTGCGGGAACACGGTCATGCGGGTGCTGGTGATCAGGGTGCCGCGCTTTTTCTCGTCGGTGCGCTGTACGCGGACCGAATCGATCAATTCAACTTCGGTGCCGCCCGAATTAACTTCGCCGCGCTCGCTGGTCACGTGCCACGGGAAGTCGGTGCCGCGATACATGTTCAAGTCAGGCTTGGTTACCAGAGTGACATCGGTGGCCTTGACGTGCTCGGCCTTGTCGGAGGTCATCTCGTACTGCACCTTGCCGTCGGGCAGGTACTGAATGGTGTGCGTGTTGGTCGCGTACCAGTCGATCGGATTCTCGGCGGCCGAGACCGGCGGCTTGTCGAGGAAGCGCTCAGGGCTGATGTTCCAGTAGCCCACCGCAGCGAAAATCGCCGCGATGCAGCCGAACAGCAGGAAATTGCGAAACTTTTTGCTAAACATGGTCAGGCTCACAGGTACGCGGCGTTGGCCGCTTCGAGGCGGCCCTGGGCGCGCAGGATCAATTCGCAGAATTCGCGGGCGGCACCTTCGCCGCCACGGGCGCGGGTAACGCCGTGGGCGTGTTCGCGGACGAAATCGGCAGCGTTGGCCACCGCCATGCCCAGCCCTACACGGCGGATCACCGGCAAGTCTGGCAGATCGTCACCGAGATAGGCGACTTCTTCATAGCTTAGGCCCAGTTGCGCGAGCAGACCGTCGAGTACCACCAGTTTGTCCTCGCGCCCCTGAAACAGATGCGGGATGCCGAGGTTTTTCGCGCGGCGCTCGACCACCGGGGTCTTGCGACCACTGATGATCGCCGTCTGCACGCCGGCATTCATCAACATCTTGATGCCCTGGCCGTCGAGCGTGTTGAAGGTCTTGAACTCGCTGCCGTCTTCGAGGAAGTACAGGCGCCCGTCGGTGAGCACCCCGTCGACGTCGAACACTGCCAGTTTGATCGCTTTGCCGCGTTGCAGCAGATCGTTGCTCATTACATGACTCCTGCGCGCAGCAGATCGGAGAGGTTGAAGGCGCCGATCGGGCGATCCTCCTCGTCGACGACTACCAGGGCGTTGATTCGATGGTCTTCCATGATTTTCAGGGCTTCGGCGGCGAGCATGTCGGGCCGGGCGGTCTTGCCGTGTGCAGTCATCACCTGGTCGATGGTGGCGCTGCGGATGTCGATGGCGCGATCCAGCGTGCGGCGCAAATCACCGTCGGTGAAGATCCCGGCGAGCTTGCCATCGGCCTCAATAATAGCGGTCATGCCCAGACCCTTGCGGGTCATTTCCATCAGCGCGTCCTTGAGCAGGGTACCGCGTTGTACCTGCGGCAGCTCCTGTCCGGCGTGCATGACGTTTTCGACTTTCAGCAGCAGGCGACGGCCAAGGGCACCGCCCGGATGCGAGAACGCGAAATCTTCAGCGGTGAAACCACGCGCTTCCAGCAGGGCCACGGCCAGGGCGTCGCCCATGACCAGCGCGGCCGTGGTCGAAGAGGTCGGTGCCAGATTCAGCGGGCAGGCTTCGTGCTCGACATGCACATTGAGATTGACCTCGGCAGCCTTCGCCAATGGCGACTGTGGATTGCCGGTGACGCTGATCAGCTGGATACCCAGGCGTTTGATCAATGGCAGCAGCGTTACGATTTCGTTGGTCGAGCCGGAGTTCGACAGGGCCAGAATCACATCGTCGCGGGTGATCATGCCCATGTCGCCGTGGCTGGCTTCGGCCGGATGCACAAAAAACGCCGGAGTGCCGGTGCTGGCCAGGGTGGCGGCGATCTTGTTGCCGATGTGCCCGGATTTGCCCATGCCGACTACGACCACACGGCCCTTGCTGGCCAGAATCATCTCGCAAGCGCGTACGAAATCGGCGTCGATATGGGCCATCAAGCCTTGGACGGCTTCCACTTCGAGGCGGATGGTGCGTTGTGCCGATTGAATCAGGTCGCGGGTTTTGCTCATGTCAGAATCGTATGGGCCGATGAAAAGGCGGCGATTATAGCGGGTATGTGGCAAAGCCTCACGCAAGTTCGACGTGCTTTGTCATTACTGGTTACCAAAACCCTCTGAAAGTCGCTCAGGCCCTCTTCAGTCGGCGATCTTGGCCGGGTTCTCGCTTGGGCGCTCAGCCTTTGCAGTGATATAGTTCGCCGCCAGTTCGGCCTGCCCGGGATGCAGGTGTTTCCGAGGAAAGTCTGGCATCCCAGTGAGAGGCTGCATCGCAAGGAGTTTAGATGAGTGCCGATAACGCCTACGCGGTCGAGCTGAAGGGAGTCTCCTTCAAGCGCGGTGCGCGGAGCATTTTCAATAACGTCGATATCCGCATCCCGCGCGGCAAGGTCACCGGCATCATGGGGCCTTCCGGCTGCGGCAAGACCACGCTGCTGCGCCTGATGGGCGCGCAGTTGCGGCCGTCCGGCGGCGAAGTCTGGGTCAACGGGCAGAACCTGCCGACGCTGTCGCGCAGTGATCTGTTCGATGCGCGCAAGCACATGGGCGTGCTGTTTCAGAGCGGTGCGCTGTTCACCGACCTCGATGTGTTCGAGAACGTGGCCTTTCCGCTGCGGGTGCACACGCAACTGCCGGAAGACATGATTCGCGACATCGTCCTGCTGAAATTGCAGGCCGTGGGGCTGCGTGGCGCCATCGACCTGATGCCGGACGAACTGTCCGGCGGCATGAAGCGCCGCGTGGCGCTGGCCCGGGCGATTGCCCTCGATCCGCAGATTCTCATGTACGACGAGCCCTTCGTGGGCCAAGACCCGATCGCCATGGGCGTGCTGGTGCGCCTGATCCGCCTGCTCAACGATGCACTGGGAATCACCAGCATCGTGGTCTCGCACGACCTGGCGGAAACCGCGAGCATTGCCGACTACATCTATGTCGTGGGCGATGGTCAGGTGCTGGGGCAGGGCACGCCGGATGAGCTGATGAATTCGGATGACCCGCGTATCCGTCAGTTCATGACCGGTGATCCCGATGGCCCGGTGCCGTATCACTTTCCAGCGACGGATTACCGCGCAGATCTTCTGGGGAAGCGTTGATGCGCAGAATTTCATTGATGGAACGCGTGCGTCGGTTCGGCGAATCGGCGATCGACGCGGTCGCGGTGTTTGGTCGGGCGACCCTGTTTCTGTTTCACGCCCTGCTGGGCCGTGGCGGTATCAGCGGTGGTTTCGGCCTGTTGGTCAAGCAGCTGCATTCGGTCGGCGTCATGTCGCTGGTGATCATCGTGGTCTCCGGCATTTTCATCGGCATGGTCCTCGCGCTGCAGGGCTTCAGCATTCTTTCCAGCTATGGTTCAGAGCAGGCTGTAGGGCAGATGGTCGCCCTGACGCTGCTGCGTGAACTGGGGCCGGTGGTCACGGCGTTGCTGTTTGCCGGGCGGGCCGGTTCGGCGTTGACCGCAGAGATCGGCAACATGAAATCCACCGAGCAGCTGTCCAGCCTGGAAATGATCGGTGTCGATCCGCTCAAGTACATCATTGCCCCGCGCCTGTGGGCCGGCTTCATTTCCCTGCCGGTGCTGGCGATGATTTTCAGCGTCGTCGGCATCTGGGGCGGTTCGTGGGTCGCAGTCGACTGGCTGGGCGTTTATGAAGGCTCGTACTGGGCGAACATGCAGAACAGCGTGAACTTCACCAGTGATGTGCTCAATGGCGTGATCAAGAGTGTCGTTTTCGCCTTTGTCGTGACCTGGATCGCCGTATTCCAAGGCTATGACTGTGAACCCACTTCCGAGGGAATCAGTCGTGCCACCACCAAGACCGTGGTGTTTGCCTCGCTGGCAGTGCTCGGTCTGGACTTTATTCTGACCGCTTTGATGTTTGGAGATTTCTGATGCAAAACCGCACCCTGGAAATCGGTGTCGGCCTGTTCCTGCTGGCAGGGATCCTGGCTTTGCTGCTGCTCGCCTTGCGCGTCAGCGGCCTGTCTCCGACTTCGTCCACCGACACTTACAAGTTGTATGCGTATTTCGACAATATCGCCGGTCTGACGGTCAGAGCCAAAGTGACCATGGCCGGTGTGACCATCGGCAAGGTCACCGCAATCGATCTGGATCGCGACAGCTTCACCGGTCGGGTCACGCTGCAAGTGGATAAAAAGGTCGACAACCTGCCGGTCGATTCGACTGCATCTATCCTCACCGCGGGTCTGCTGGGCGAGAAATACATCGGTATCAGCGTCGGCGGTGAAGACACCCAGTTGAAAGACGGTGGAACCATCCACGACACGCAGTCGTCACTGGTACTGGAAGACCTGATCGGTAAATTCCTGCTCAATACCGTTAGCAAAGACGCCAAATGAGGAGCTTTTGAATGATCTCTATCTTGCGACGTGGCCTGTTGGTGTTGCTCGCGGCCCTGCCGTTGATGGCTAACGCTGCACCGGGGCAATCGGCTCATGACCTGATTCAGGACACCACGAACCGGATGCTTGCCGACTTGCAGGCAAACAAAGAGAAGTACAAGCAGGATCCGCAGGATTTCTATGCGGCGCTCAACAACATTGTGGGGCCAGTGGTGGATGCCGAGGGCATCTCCAAAAGCATCATGACCGTGAAGTATTCGCGCAAGGCCACGCCTGAGCAGATGCAGCGCTTTCAGGAAAACTTCAAGCGCGGTCTGTTCCAGTTCTATGGCAACGCTCTGCTGGAATACAACAACCAGGGCATCACGGTTGACCCGGCCAAAGACGAATCGGGCGACCGCACCAGCGTCAACATGACCGTCAAGGGCAGCAATGGCGCGATCTATCCGGTGCAGTACACGCTTGAGAAGATCAGCGGCGAGTGGAAGCTGCGCAACGTGATCATCAACGGCATCAACATCGGCAAGCTGTTCCGTGACCAGTTCGCCGACGCCATGCAACGCAATGGCAACGATCTGGACAAGACCATCGATGGCTGGGCCGGTGAAGTGGCCAAGGCCAAGCAGGAAACCGACAAAGCCGCCGCGAAGCCAGCGCAATGAGTGAGGCGGCAGTTCGTATGAGTGATGTCGACGAGCTGGTGCTCAGCGGCGTGCTGGATTACCGCACCGGGCCTGAGCTGCGCAAGGAAGGGCAGGCGCTGATCAAGTCGAGCAAGGCGTCGGCGCTGGTCATCGATTGTTCGGCGGTGCAGAAGTCCAGCAGCGTCGGCCTGTCGTTGCTGCTGTGCTTCATGCGCGATGCCCAGGCGGCCGGCAAGGCCGTCAGCATCCGTGCGATGCCTGAAGACATGCGCGAAATCGCTCAGGTCAGTGAACTGACCGAGCTGTTGGCGCAACCCTGAACCATCATCTACAAAGAAGCCCCCCGTCAGAGTCCTGCGTTGCGGGGTTCGCAGGCGCGGGGCTTTTTTGTATGATGTCCGACCCGTGCGCACAGGGCGCCGATTGAGGTTGAGCATGCAGGCCGTAGAAGTGAAGAGCTTCCTTGAAGGAAAGCTGCCAGGAACGCTGGTAGAAGTTGAGGGCGAAGGCTGCAACTTCCAGCTGAACGTGATTAGCGATGAACTGGCGGCGTTGAGCCCGGTGAAGCGTCAGCAGCAGGTCTATGCCCATTTGAACCCATGGATCACCGATGGCAGCATCCATGCGGTCACTATGAAATTTTTCAGCCGCGCGGCCTGGGCCGAGCGCACCTGAGCCCTAGGGCGTCGAGATACTAATGGATAAATTGATTATTACCGGTGGCGCTCGTCTTGATGGCGAGATCCGCATTTCCGGCGCGAAGAACTCCGCCCTGCCGATTCTGGCCGCGACCTTGCTGTGCGATGGCCCGGTCACCGTTGGCAACCTGCCGCACCTGCACGACATCACCACCATGATCGAGCTGTTCGGGCGCATGGGCATTGAGCCGGTAATCGACGAGAAGCTCAGCGTCGAAATCGACCCGCGCACCATCAAGACCCTGATCGCGCCGTACGAACTGGTGAAAACCATGCGTGCGTCGATCCTTGTGCTCGGCCCGATGGTCGCGCGTTTCGGTGAAGCCGAAGTCGCACTGCCTGGCGGTTGCGCCATCGGTTCGCGTCCGGTCGACCTGCACATCCGCGGTCTGGAAGCCATGGGCGCGGTCATCGACGTCGAAGGCGGCTACATCAAGGCCAAGGCACCTGAAGGTGGTTTGCGCGGCGCGCACTTCTTCTTCGACACCGTCAGCGTGACCGGTACCGAGAACATCATGATGGCCGCTGCTCTGGCCAAGGGCCGCAGCGTGTTGCAGAACGCCGCGCGCGAGCCTGAAGTAGTCGACCTGGCGAACTTCCTCAATGCCATGGGCGCCAAGGTTTCCGGCGCCGGCACCGACACCATCACCATCGATGGCGTCGAGCGGCTGGGTTCGGCTTTCTACAAAGTCATGCCTGACCGTATCGAAACCGGCACCTATCTGGTCGCTGCTGCCGTGACCGGTGGCCGCGTCAAGGTCAAGGACACCGATCCGACCATTCTCGAAGCGGTACTGGAAAAGCTCCGTGAAGCCGGTGCGGAAATCACCTGCGGTGAAGACTGGATCGAGCTGAACATGCACGGCAAGCGCCCGAAGGCGGTCAACGTGCGCACCGCGCCGTACCCGGCGTTCCCGACCGACATGCAGGCCCAGTTCATCTCGCTCAACGCCATTGCCGAAGGTACTGGTGCGGTGATCGAGACGATCTTCGAAAATCGTTTCATGCACGTGTACGAGCTGCACCGCATGGGCGCGCATATCCAGGTTGAAGGCAACACTGCCATCGTCACCGGTATCGAGAAGCTCAAGGGCGCGCCAGTCATGGCCACCGACCTGCGCGCATCGGCCAGTCTGGTGATCTCGGCGCTGGTTGCCGAAGGCGACACGCTGATCGACCGCATCTACCACATAGACCGTGGTTACGAGTGCATCGAAGAAAAACTGCAAATGCTGGGTGCCAAGATCCGTCGCGTTCCGGGCTGATCGCTGCATCGGGACACAGGGACGTGTCCACTGAATTCGTTTCGAGTCTAGGGTGTACGCACCCTCGATGTGTGTCCGGCGCCGATTGCGACCGGGCATGAGTACCTTGATAAGGACTGACGTTTCCCATGTTGACCATCGCACTGTCCAAGGGCCGCATCCTTGACGACACTCTGCCGCTTCTCGCTGAAGCGGGCATCGTGCCGACCGAGAATCCGGACAAGAGCCGCAAGCTGATCATTCCCACGACCCAGGACGACGTGCGTCTGCTGATCGTGCGTGCCACCGACGTGCCGACCTATGTCGAGCATGGCGCGGCCGACCTCGGCGTCGCCGGTAAGGACGTGCTGATGGAATACAGCGGCCAGGGCCTGTACGAGCCGCTGGACCTGCAGATCGCCCAGTGCAAGCTGATGACTGCCGGCAAGATCGGCGCGGCCGAGCCCAAGGGCCGTCTGCGCGTGGCGACCAAGTTCGTCAACGTTGCCAAGCGTTATTACGCCGAGCAGGGCCGTCAGGTCGACATCATCAAGCTGTACGGCTCGATGGAACTGGCGCCGCTGATCGGGCTGGCCGACAAGATCATCGACGTGGTCGACACCGGCAACACCCTGCGCGCCAACGGCCTGGAGCCACAGGAACTGATCGCCACGATCAGCTCGCGTCTGGTGGTCAACAAGGCTTCAATGAAAATGCAGCACGCCCGAATCCAGGCGTTGATCGACACCCTGCGCAACGCAGTGGAATCGCGACACCGCGGCTGATCTACCAGCGCGGCCCGAGGCCGCGCCGTCTATCCGCCTCATAGCCAGAATTCTCAGGTGCCCAAGCGGATCGAATGCTAGTTTCGGGCGCCTGAGTTTTTTGCCAATTCCTATGAGGCTCTCGCTATGACCGCACCGACTGCAATTCGCCGACTCAACGCTGCTGACCCGGATTTCGCGCATCATCTGGATCATCTGCTGAGCTGGGAAAGTGTGTCTGATGACTCGGTCAATCAGCGCGTGCTGGACATCATCAAGGCTGTGCGCGAGCGCGGTGACGCGGCGCTGGTCGAGTTCACCCAGAAGTTCGACGGTCTTGAAGTCGCCTCGATGGCCGACCTGATCCTGCCGCGCGAGCGTCTCGAACTGGCCCTGACCCGCATCACCGTGCCGCAACGCGAGGCCTTGGAAAAAGCCGCCGCCCGCGTGCGCAGCTATCACGAAAAACAGAAGCAGGATTCCTGGAGCTACACCGAGGCTGACGGCACGGTGCTCGGCCAGAAAGTCACGCCACTGGATCGCGCAGGCCTTTACGTGCCGGGCGGCAAGGCCTCGTATCCGTCGTCGGTATTGATGAACGCGATTCCGGCCAAGGTCGCCGGCGTGACCGAAGTGGTCATGGTCGTGCCGACCCCGCGCGGTGAAATCAACGAGCTGGTGCTGGCCGCTGCCTGCATCGCCGGTGTCGACCGCGTGTTCACCATCGGCGGCGCGCAAGCGGTTGCCGCACTGGCTTATGGCACCGAAAGCGTGCCGCGTGTCGACAAGGTTGTCGGCCCGGGCAATATCTATGTCGCCACCGCCAAGCGCCATGTGTTCGGCCAGGTCGGCATCGACATGATTGCCGGCCCTTCGGAAATTCTTGTTGTCTGCGACGGCCAGACCGATCCGGACTGGATCGCCATGGACCTCTTCTCCCAGGCCGAGCACGACGAAGACGCGCAAGCGATTCTGGTCAGCCCCGACGCCGAGTTCCTCGACAAGGTAGCCGCAAGCATCGACAAACTGCTGCCGACCATGGACCGCGCGACCATCATCGAAACTTCGATCAATGGCCGTGGTGCGCTGATCCAGGTCACTGACATGGCCCAGGCCATCGAAGTCGCCAACCGTATCGCCCCGGAACACCTGGAGTTGTCGGTCGCTGATCCACAAGCCTGGCTGCCGCAGATCCGCCACGCCGGTGCGATCTTCATGGGCCGCCACACTTCCGAAGCGTTGGGCGATTACTGCGCCGGTCCGAACCACGTGTTGCCGACTTCCGGCACCGCGCGGTTCTCCTCGCCGCTGGGTGTCTACGACTTCCAAAAGCGCTCGTCGATCATCTTCTGCTCCGAGGCCGGCGCTTCCGAACTGGGCAAAACTGCATCGGTACTGGCCCGTGGTGAATCGCTGAGCGCCCACGCGCGCAGCGCCGAATACCGCATCAAAGACCAAGACTTTCTGAAAGGGCAGGGGAACTGAGCGATGAGTAAATTCTGGAGCCCGTTCGTCAAGGATCTGGTGCCCTACGTGCCGGGCGAACAGCCGAAGCTGACCAAACTGGTCAAGCTCAATACCAACGAAAATCCGTATGGCCCGTCGCCAAAAGCGCTGGCGGCGAT
Source organism: Pseudomonas sp. TE9122 (assembly GCF_056278925.1). Taxonomy (NCBI): domain Bacteria; kingdom Pseudomonadati; phylum Pseudomonadota; class Gammaproteobacteria; order Pseudomonadales; family Pseudomonadaceae; genus Pseudomonas; species Pseudomonas sp. TE9122. The sequence goes on from NZ_JBWBQI010000001.1 coordinate 484,723, forward strand.
GCAAACCGAGCTCAACGACAACCTGCGCCTGTACCCGGACCCGAACAGTGATCTGCTGAAAAACGCCGTGGCCGAATATTACGGCGTGCAAACCAGTCAGGTGTTCCTTGGCAACGGTTCGGACGAAGTGCTCGCGCACATCTTCCACGGTCTGCTGCAACACGATCAGCCGCTGCTGTTCCCGGACATCAGCTACAGCTTCTATCCGGTCTACTGCGGTCTGTACGGCATTGAATTCGATGCGGTGCCGCTGGATGCGCAATTCCAGATCAACCCGGCCGACTACGCCAAACCGAATGGCGGGATCATTTTCCCCAACCCGAACGCCCCGACCGGATGCCAGCTGGCGCTGGACGCCGTCGAGCAAATCCTCAAGGCCAGTCCAGATTCGGTTGTAGTCGTGGATGAGGCGTACATCGACTTCGGTGGCGAGACGGCGATCAGTCTGGTGGACCGCTATCCGAATCTGCTGGTGACGCAGACGCTGTCCAAGTCACGCTCGCTGGCCGGCCTGCGTGTCGGTCTGGCGGTAGGGCACCCGGATCTGATCGAGGCGTTGGAGCGGATCAAGAACAGCTTCAACTCCTATCCACTGGATCGTCTGGCGATTGTCGGCGCGGCGGCGGCGTTTGCAGATCGCGAGTATTTCGACAAGACCTGTCGTCAGGTGATCGAGAGCCGCGAATGGGTGGTGGCGCAGTTGCAGGCTAAAGGCTTTGAAGTGCTGCCGTCGGCGGCCAACTTCATCTTCGCTCGCCACCCGCAGCATGATGCGGCGGGCCTGGCGGCCAAGCTGCGCGAGCAGGGCGTGATCGTGCGGCACTTCAAGCAGGAACGGATTGCGCAGTTCTTGCGGATATCGGTGGGTACGCCGGAGCAGAATCAGGCGTTGATCGACGGCCTTGGCGACCTCTAAAAGCAAAAGCCCCTCACCCTAGCCCTCTCCCAGAGGGAGAGGGGACTGAATGGGGAATATTGCAGAGGTTCACCGACTTGAACGATTTGTATTGAATCCATAATCAACTCGGTTTTCAGGTCGATGTATCCCGCAAGACAACTCGATCGGCCCCCTCTCCCAGAGGGAGAGGGGACTGAATGGGGAATATTGCAGAGGTTCACCGACTTGAACGATTTGTATTGAATCCATAATCAACTCGGTCTTTCAGGTCGATGTATCCCGCAAGACAACTCGGTCGGCTCCCTCTCCCAGAGGGAGAGGGGACTGAATGGGAATATTGCAGAGGTTCACCGACTTGAACGATTTGTATTGAATCCATAATCAACTCGGTCTTTCAGGTCGATGTATCCCGCAAGACAACTCGGTCGGCCCCCTCTCCCAGAGGGAGAGGGGACTGAATGGGGAATATTGCAGAGGTTCACCGACTTGAACGATTTGTATTGAATCCATAATCAACTCGGTCTTTCAGGTCGATGTATCCCGCAAGACAACTCGGTCGGCCCCCTCTCCCAGAGGGAGAGGGGACTGAATGGGGAATATTGCAGAGGTTCACCGACTTGAACGATTTGTATTGAATCCATAATCAACTCGGTCTTTCAGGTCGATGTATCCCGCAAGACAACTCGGTCGGCCCCCTCTCCCAGAGGGAGAGGGGACTGAATGGGGAATATTGCAGAGGTTCACCGACTTGAACGATTTGTATTGAATCCATAATCAACTCGGTCTTTCAGGTCAATGTATCCCGCAAGACAACTCGGTCGGCCCCCTCTCCCAGAGGGAGAGGGGACTGAACGGGGAATATTGCAGAGGTTCACCGACTTGAACGATTTGTATTGAATCCATAATCAACTCGGTCTTTCAGGTCGATGTATCCCGCAAGACAACTCGGTCGGCCCCCTCTCCCAGAGGGAGAGGGGACTGAATGGGGAATATTGCAGAGGTTCACCGACTTGAACGATTTGTATTGAATCCATAATCAACTCGGTCTTTCAGGTCGATGTATCCCGCAAGACAACTCGGTCGGCCCCCTCTCCCAGAGTGAGAGGGGACTGAATGGGAATATTGCAGAGGTTCACCGACTTGAACGATTTGTATTGAATCCATAATCAACTCGGTCTTTCAGGTCGATGTATCCCGCAAGACAACTCGGTCGGCCCCCTCTCCCAGAGGGAGAGGGGACTGAACGGGGAATATTGCAGAGGTTCACCGACTTGAACGATTTGTATTGAATCCATAATCAACTCGGTCTTTCAGGTCGATGTATCCCGCAAGACAACTCGGTCGGCCCCCTCTCCCAGAGGGAGAGGGGACTGAATGGGGAATATTGCAGAGGTTCACCGACTTGAACGATTTGTATTGAATCCATAATCAACTCGGTCTTTCAGGTCGATGTATCCCGCAAGACAACTCGGTCGGCCCCCTCTCCCAGAGGGAGAGGGGGCTGAATGGGGAATATTGCAGAGGTTCACCGACTTGAACGATTTGTATTGAATCCATAATCAACTCGGTCTTTCAGGTCGATGTATCCCGCAAGACAACTCGGTCGGCTCCCTCTCCCGCCGGGAGAGGGCTGGGGTGAGGGTGTGCTTTTATTCGTGATGCGGCTCGCCAAGGAACGTCAGTGAACTGAACAACCCACGACTGTCCACATCCACACTGTCCTTCACCGGCACTTCAACCTGCGCCGCAATCACATTCAACCCTTCATTACGCACCAGCACCTGCGCACGCCCGTCCTTGTCGGTCTCGGTGCTCAGGGTGTTTGGCGCGCTGCGATAGTCGCCATATAACTTCACACCTGCCGCCGGTTTGCCATCGAGCAGCACCCGCACCGGTAACGATTTGCCCGGCCCGACCGTCAGCGGATCGACCTCCGGCAGGATCAGCAGTTTGATCTGGTCCAGTTTCGGCAATTTCGCCCCCGGCTGATAGATCGCCAGGCTGTACTTGAAGGTCTGCGTGGCCTCGGTGGCGCCGGGCACTTTGCTGCGTCCTTCGTTGATCCACTTCTTGTCCGCCGTCTGCGACCACATGCCATTATTCAGCGCCACGGCCATCAGCGCCGGCGGCTTCAATGGTTTCAAACGGGCATGATCGGCCAGGCGCTCGACGCTGACCGGGATCATTTTGCCGCTTGCGTCATAAGCCCAGGCACCGCTGACTTTTTGTGCCTTGAAGGCGTTGTCTTCGGCGCCGTGACCGTAGACCACTTCGATGTTGCCGCGTCGTTCCTCTGTCCACAGGCCGTGGGCCGACACTTGCCCGGTGAAGAGCGCAGCGATGAGCAGAAGGGATTTGCCGTAGTGCATGGTGACGTCCTTTTACAGGTTGAGTGTCAGGCTGACGGTGAAATTGCGTGGCTCGCCGGGGTTGACCCAGTAGTTGCTGTAGGAGCGCTCGTAATATTTCTCGTCGAAGACGTTGTTCAGGTTGAGGCCGACCGTTACGTTGTCGCTGGCCTTGTAGTGCGCGAGCAAGTCGACGGTCTGGTAGGCCGGCAATTCGAAGTCGCTGCCGGATTCGCCCGAGCGATCGCCGACGTAGGTGAACGCTGCGCCGACGTCTGAACCGCGCAGACGGCCATCCTGAAATTCATAAACACCCAGCAGACTGCCGCTGCGTTTGGCCACGCCGAGGATGCGGCTGCCTGTGGCAATGGTCGCGTCGCCCTTGGTCACCTCGGCGTCGATGTAGGCGAAGGCGCCGATGACCCGCACCGCGTCGGTCACCTGGCCGCTCACTTGCCAATCGAAGCCCTGACTGCGCGCCTTGCCCATGGCGCGGCTGGTGTCGGTGCCCGGATCGAGGGCGAGAACGTTTTCCTTGTCGATGTGGAAGAAGGCGAGGGTGCTGCTCACACGCTCATCGAACAGCTCGTTCTTGATTCCCACTTCATAACCGACGCCTTCTTCCGGGTCGAAGGATTTGCCGGAAGCATCCAGGCCGTTGTTCGGTTTGAACGAGGTCGAGGCGTTGGCGAACAGGCCGGTGTTCGGCGTGAGCTGATAGAGCAGGCCGGCGCGTTGAGTCAGCGCGTCGTGGCGTTGCTGACTTTTGGCGTTGCGGCTGTGATCGTCGATGCGCTGATCGAAGTGCTCGAAGCGCGCGCCGAGCATGCCGCGCAGCTTGTCGGTGAAGATGATCTGGTCCTGCAGATTCAGCGCATGACTTTCGACGTGTTCGAAGAAGTCGGTGCCCGAGCGTGCGCCGTTGGGTTTCGGCTGGCCGTAGACCGGCTTATAGATGTCGATGGCGTAGGGGCCGCCAGCAATGGTGGTGACGCGTTCGTCCTTGCGGTAATTCTCGTACTCGGTGCCGATCAGCAATTCATGCTGCCACGGCCCGAGGTCGAACAGACCGCGCAGTTCCAGTTGGGTGATGCTGTCGTGCCAACTCGTGTCGCGTTCGCGCAAGCGGCGGTTGACCGTATGGCCGTCGGCGTTCAGCGCGCGTTGTTCCGTGGCGTCGCCCCAGAGCTTGCCTTCCTTGTAGTGGCTGGCCAGACGCAGTTTCCAGCTGTCGTTCAGATGGTGTTCAAGAGTGGCCTGGAGCAGGTTGTTGTGGTTGTCGATGTTGCCGTCGTTGGGCTCGCCCAAGAACGTCGAGCGCGAAACGCCGCTCCATTTGTTGTTCGGCGCCACAACGCCACGATCGAACGTCGAGTTGTGACGGACGATTTCGCTCTCCACCAGCAGCGATGTGTCCGGGCTCAACTGCCAACTGATCGAGGGCGCAACGAATACCCTCTGGCTGTCGACGTGGTCGCGAAAGCTGTTGTTGTCTTCTACGGCGAGATTGATGCGCGAGAGCACATCGCCCTGATCATCGAGGGGCGTGTTGACGTCCAGCGCGGTGCGATAGCGGTCCCAACTGCCAGCGCTGGTTTGCAGAGTGGTGAACGCTTCCGGCTGCGGTTTCTTGGTGACGATGTTCACCGTACCGCCGGGATCGCCCCGGCCGTACAGGCTGGCGGCCGGGCCTTTGAGCACTTCGATGCGCTCGATGTTGGCCGCATCTGGCGTGCTCGGGTAGCCGCGATTGGCGCTGAAACCGTCCTTGTAGAACTCGGACGTGGTGAAGCCGCGCACGCTGTATTCGTACAGGGTCAGGCCGCCGAAGTTGTTCTGCTTCGATACGCCGCCAGCAAAATCCAGCGCACGTTCGACGCTGCTGCTGCCCAGATCCGAGAGCACGCTGGCCGGGACCACGCTGATGGCTTGTGGGATATCGCGTATCGCCGTGTCGGTTTTGGTCGCACTGGCCGAGCGAGTCGCGCGATAACCGCTGACCGGGCCGGTGGGTGATTCGTAGTCGGAGGTGACGCTGATGGCTTCCAGCTCAACGGGCTGCGGCTCATCGGCGAAGGCGGGATCGCAGAGCAAACCCAGAGTCAGGCCCAACAGTGAGGCCTTTTTGCGAGACGACATGTTATGTTGTTCCAATTGCGAGAATTGAAACAATATAACATGCCCGTTGAGAATGTCTGTTATTCGCGCCGTTGGCGCGAAAACATTTTTACTCTTCTTTTTCTTTCACCGGTGCCGGTGGTGGACGCAGGCCGATTTCAGCCGTCAGCTTCAGCTCCTTGCCGTTACGCATGACCTGAATTGTCACCTTGTCGGTCGGTTTGATCCGCGCCACCTGGTTCATCGAGCGGCGACCATCGCCGGCGGGCTCGCCATCGATGCTCAGAATCACATCGCCCAGTTGCAGGCCGGCTTTCTGCGCCGGGCCGTCACGGAAGATTCCGGCGACGACGATCCCAGGGCGCCCGGACAAGCCAAACGACTCCGCCAGTTCCTGAGTCAGCGGTTGCACTTCGATGCCCAGCCAGCCACGAATCACCTGGCCGTGCTCGATGATCGACTTCATCACTTCCATCGCCAGTTTCACCGGAATGGCAAATCCGATGCCTTGCGAGCCGCCGGACTTGGAAAAGATCGCCGTGTTGATTCCGGTGAGGTTGCCGTTGGCATCGACCAGCGCACCGCCGGAGTTGCCCGGGTTGATCGCCGCATCGGTCTGGATGAAGTCTTCGTAGTTGTTCAGGCCCAACTGATTGCGGCCGGTGGCGCTGATGATGCCCATGGTCACGGTCTGACCGACGCCGAACGGGTTGCCGATAGCGAGCGCGACGTCACCGATGCGAATGCTGTCGGAGCGGCCGACGGTGATTGCCGGGAGGTTTTTCAGGTCGATCTTCAGGACAGCCAGGTCAGTCTCAGGATCGCTGCCAATCACCCGTGCGAGTGTTTCGCGACCGTCCTTCAATGCCACGACAATCTGGTCGGCGCCGCTGGTGACGTGGTTGTTGGTGAGGATGTAGCCTTCCGGGCTCATGATTACCCCGGAACCGAGGCTCGATTCCATGCGCTTCTGTTTCGGCGAATTGTCACCGAAGAAGCGGCGGAACTGCGGATCCTCGAACAAGGGATGCGCCGGTTTGTTGATGACCTTGGTGGTGTACAGGTTGACCACCGACGGCGCGGCGATGCCCACCGCATCCGCATAGGACACCGGCCCCTGTTGCACGATCGTGGTCTGTGGCGCCTGTTGCAGATTGACGTCGAGGCTCGGCAGCCCGACCCACTCGGGGTAACGCTGAATAATCAACAGAGCGATAAGCACACCGGCCAACAGCGGCCAGCCAAAAAAACGCAGCGCCTTGAGCATTAAGCACGTTCCTGGAAAGGTTGCAGGCGAGGTCAGACCGCCCATAATGTCGCGCATTATACGAGGCCGCGCGCGCCTCTGAACGGGATATTTAGGAGTCTTTCATGGCCGTTGCCCTCAGCACCCTCGTCGAAGAAGCCGACCGTTACCTGGGCAGTGCGAAAATTGCCGATTATTGCCCCAACGGATTACAGGTCGAAGGCCGCCCGCAAGTGATGCGCATCGTCAGTGGCGTCACCGCCAGCCAGGCTTTATTGGATGCCGCCGTCGAAGCCGAGGCCGACCTGATCCTGGTCCACCACGGGTATTTCTGGAAAGGCGAAAACCCCTGCGTCACCGGCATGAAACAGCGCCGCTTGAAAACCTTGCTCAAGCACGACGTCAGTCTGCTCGCTTATCACCTGCCGCTGGATCTGCACCCGGACGTTGGCAACAACGTGCAACTGGCGCGTCAGCTCGACATCACTGTCGAAGGGCCGCTCGACCCGAGCAACCCGAAAGTCGTCGGGCTGGTCGGTTCGCTGAATGAGCCGATGACTGCGCGGGATTTCGCGCGCAAGGTGCAGGAAGTCATGGGCCGCGAGCCGCTGCTGATCGAAGGCAGCGGCATGATCCGCCGCGTCGGTTGGTGCACCGGCGGTGGCCAGGGTTATATCGACCAGGGCGTGGCGGCGGGGGTCGATCTGTTCATCAGTGGCGAGGCCTCCGAGCAGACTTTCCACAGTGCGCGGGAAAACGACATCAGCTTCATCGCCGCCGGCCATCACGCCACCGAACGCTATGGCGTGCAGGCGCTGGGCGAGTATCTGGCGAAGCGCTTTGCCCTTGAGCACATCTTCATCGATTGCCCCAACCCGATCTGAACTCACCGCAAACCCCTGTGGGAGCGAGCCTGCTCGCGAAGTCGTCAGACCTTCAATACAAAGGTGCCTGACACTCCGCCTTCGCGAGCAGGCTCGCTCCTCCGTTCGGCCCTGACGGCCGAACTGGTGGGCATATTCATATACCCTTTCGATCTAGTTGGCGTCCTGATTAGAAGAGGTCGCTGTGCTAGGATTCCTCGCTCGAACACGGCCCGCTGGCCGTTCATAAGAAAGCTTTCGTGAGTAGCCATGGTCGACAAACTGACGCATCTGAAACAGCTGGAGGCGGAAAGCATCCACATCATCCGCGAGGTGGCCGCCGAGTTCGATAACCCGGTGATGCTGTACTCCATCGGTAAAGACTCCGCCGTGATGCTGCACCTGGCACGCAAGGCGTTCTTCCCGGGCAAACTGCCGTTTCCGGTGATGCACGTCGACACCCGCTGGAAATTCCAGGAAATGTACAAGTTCCGCGACAAGATGGTCGAAGACTTGGGCCTGGACCTGATTACCCACATCAACCCCGATGGCGTAGCGCAGAACATCAACCCGTTCACCCACGGCAGCGCCAAGCACACCGACATCATGAAAACCGAAGGCCTGAAACAGGCACTCGACAAGCATGGTTTCGACGCAGCGTTCGGCGGCGCCCGTCGCGATGAAGAGAAATCCCGCGCCAAAGAGCGCGTGTACTCGTTCCGCGACAGCAAACACCGCTGGGACCCGAAAAACCAGCGTCCGGAGCTGTGGAACGTCTACAACGGCAAGGTCAACAAGGGCGAATCCATTCGTGTATTCCCGTTGTCGAACTGGACCGAACTGGATATCTGGCAGTACATCTACCTCGAAGGCATCCCGATTGTGCCGCTGTACTTCGCCGCCGAACGCGAAGTGATCGAGAAGAACGGCACGCTGATCATGATCGACGACGAGCGCATCCTCGAGCACCTGTCCGATGAAGACAAAGCGCGCATCGTGAAAAAGAAAGTGCGGTTCCGCACCCTTGGCTGCTACCCGTTGACGGGCGCGGTGGAGTCCGAGGCCGAAAGCCTTACGGACATCATTCAGGAAATGCTCCTGACGCGAACTTCCGAGCGCCAGGGCCGGGTCATCGACCACGATGGCGCAGGCTCAATGGAAGACAAAAAACGTCAAGGCTATTTCTAAGGGGCTGTCATGTCGCATGTTTCTGATTTGATCAGCGAGGACATCCTCGCCTACCTGGGCCAGCACGAACGTAAAGAGCTGCTGCGCTTTTTGACCTGCGGTAACGTCGATGACGGCAAGAGCACCCTGATCGGGCGCCTGCTGCACGACTCGAAAATGATCTATGAAGATCATCTCGAAGCCATTACCCGCGATTCGAAGAAAGTCGGCACCACCGGTGACGACATCGACCTGGCATTGCTGGTCGACGGTCTGCAGGCCGAGCGTGAGCAGGGCATCACCATTGATGTCGCTTACCGCTATTTCTCCACCGCCAAGCGCAAATTCATCATCGCCGACACCCCCGGCCATGAGCAGTACACCCGCAACATGGCCACCGGTGCGTCCACCTGTGACCTGGCGATCATTCTGGTCGACGCCCGTTACGGCGTGCAGACCCAGACCCGTCGTCACAGCTTCATTGCTTCGTTGCTGGGCATCAAACACATCGTCGTCGCCATCAACAAGATGGACTTGAAGGATTTCGACGAAGGCGTGTTCGAGTCGATCAAGGCCGACTACCTGAAGTTCGCCGAAGGCTTGAAGATGAAGCCGACCAGCATGCACTTCGTGCCGATGTCTGCCCTTAAAGGCGACAACGTGGTGAACAAGTCCGAGCGCTCGCCGTGGTACACCGGCCAGTCGCTGATGGAAATTCTCGAGACAGTGGAAGTGGCGGGCGATCGCAACTTCACCGATCTGCGTTTCCCGGTGCAGTACGTCAACCGTCCGAACCTGAACTTCCGTGGTTTCGCCGGCACCCTGGCCAGCGGCATTGTGCACAAGGGCGACGAAGTCGTGGTGCTGCCGTCGGGCAAGAGCAGCCGGGTGAAATCCATCGTCACCTTCGAAGGTGAGCTGGAACACGCAGGTCCCGGTCAGGCGGTAACCCTGACCATGGAAGACGAAATCGACATCTCCCGTGGCGACCTGTTGGTGCATGCCGACAACGTGCCGCCGGTCACCGACAGCTTCGAAGCGATGCTGGTGTGGATGGCTGAAGAGCCGATGCTGCCGGGCAAGAAATACGACATCAAACGCGCCACCAGTTACGTGCCGGGCTCCATCGCCAGCATCGTCAACAAGGTCGACGTGAACACATTGGAAGAAGGCCCGGCGAGCGCGTTGCAGCTCAACGAAATCGGTAAGGTGAAGATCGCGCTCGACGCGCCGATCGCCCTCGACGGTTACGAGAGCAACCGCACCACCGGCGCATTCATCGTCATCGATCGCCTGACCAACGGCACCGTTGGCGCCGGCATGATCGTCGCTCAGCCTGTAGCGCATGGCACTGCCACCCACCACGGCAAACTGGCCCACGTGGCGACTGAAGAACGCGCCCAGCGCTTCGGCCAGCAACCGGCCACCGTGCTGTTCAGCGGCCTGTCCGGCGCGGGTAAAAGCACCCTGGCGTATGCGGTCGAGCGCAAGCTGTTCGACATGGGCCGCGCGGTGTTTGTACTCGATGGCCAGAACCTGCGTCATGACTTGAACAAAGGTCTGCCACAGGATCGCGCCGGGCGTACCGAGAACTGGCGTCGAGCCGCCCACGTGGCGCGTCAGTTCAACGAAGCGGGGCTGCTGACCCTGGCCGCGTTCGTCGCGCCAAGTGCCGAAGGTCGCGAGCAGGCCAAGGAACTGATCGGCAAGGATCGCTTGCTGACGGTCTACGTGCAGGCCTCGCCGACCGTGTGCGCCGAGCGTGATCCGCAAGGGCTGTACGCTGCTGGCGGCGACAATATCCCGGGCGAATCCTTCCCGTACGACGTGCCGCTCAATGCCGATCTGGTGATCGACACGCAGTCGCTGAGTCTGGAAGAAAGCGTCAAGCAAGTGCTGGAGCTGTTGCGTCAGCGTGGCGCGATATAAGCATTGAAGCAGCGACAAGCTACTAGCTGCAAGCGGCAAGAAAAAGCCCGCCGGTGAGTGATCATCGGCGGGCTTTTTAGTGTTGGGTGATCCTTCCCACGCTCCGCGTGGGAATGCCTCATTGGACGCTCCGCGTCCGCTTCGGCAGGGACGCGGAGCGTCCCGGGCTGCATTCCCACGCGGAGCGTGGGAACGATCAACTGTGGAGCGAGCCTGCTCGCGAAAGCTTTATCTCATTCAACATCTTTGCAAGCTGATCCACCGCTTTCGCGAGCAGGCTCGCTCCCACAGGGGTTTATTGGTGACCTGGATATTCGCGGTGCATCTGCTCCAGCAACGCATCCTTGTCCAGCCACAGCTGATTGATCCAGCCCTGGAACTGCAATCTATACTCGCCGTCCTGGTCGTAGTTCTTGCCGATGAATGCCGGCGGGATTTTGATTTCCTCAAAATGCACCACCACATCGCGCACATTGCCGCAGAGCAAATCCCAGAACCCTGGACGCCCCGCTGGATAATGAATCGTCACGTTGACGATCGACTCCAGCTGTTCGCCCATCGCATCCAGCACAAAGGCGATCCCGCCGGCCTTGGGCTTGAGCAGGTACTTGAACGGTGACTGCTGCTGCGCATGCTTGCCTTCGGTGAAGCGTGTGCCTTCGACGAAGTTGAAAATCCCCACCGGGTTATGGCGGAATTTCGCGCAGGTCTTGCGCGTTGTTTCCAGGTCCTTGCCTTTCTTTTCCGGGTGTTTTTCCAGGTACGCCTTGGAGTAGCGCTTCATGAACGGAAAGCCCAGCGCCCACCAGGCCAGGCCAATCACCGGCACCCAGATCAGCTCCTGCTTGAGGAAAAACTTCAGCGGTTGAATTTTGCGGTTGAGCACGTATTGCAGCACCAGAATATCCACCCAGCTCTGGTGGTTGCTGGTGATCAGGTACGAGTGCTGATAGTCGAGGCCTTGCAGGCCGCTGACGTGCCAGCGGGTGCGCCGTACCAGATTCATCCAGCCCTTGTTGTTGCTGATCCACGCCTCGTGAGTGTGGCTCATCAGCCAACCGGCAATGCGCTGGGTAAAGGCAAACGGCAGGGCCTTGACCAGCGCCACGCAGAACAGAAACGAGCACAGCAGAATCGTATTGAGCGCCAACAGCAGCGAGGCGATCACGCCGCGCACGGGTGCGGGTAGAAAATCCAGCATTTATACATCCATAGGTCGGTTGGCGGCTTGAATCGCGGTGAGCGCGATGGTGTAGACGATGTCATCGACTTGCGCGCCGCGCGGCAGGTCGTTCACCGGTTTGCGCAGGCCTTGCAGCATCGGCCCGAGGCTGACGCAATCGGCGCTGCGCTGCACGGCTTTGTGCGTAGTGTTGCCGGTGTTCAGATCGGGGAACACAAACACCGTGGCGCGCCCGGCGACCTGACTGTTCGGCGCCAGTTGCCGCGCGACGTCGGCGTTGGCGGCGGCGTCGTATTGCAACGGGCCGTCGATCAGCAGCGAATTCTGTTGCTCATGAGCCAGCAGAGTCGCCTCGCGGACTTTCTCGACTTCTTCACCGCGAGCCGATTCGCCGCTGGAATAGCTGATCATCGCCACCCGTGGAGTGATACCGAATGCGGCCGCCGAGTCAGCGCTTTGCAGGGCGATCTCGGCCAGTTCCGCGGCGCTCGGGTGTGGATTCATCACGCAGTCGCCGTAGACCAGCACTTCTTCGGGGAACAGCATGAAGAATACCGACGACACCAGCGTGCAGCCCGGTGCGGTCTTGATCAGTTGCAGGGCGGGGCGGATGGTGTTGGCGGTGGTGTTGATCACACCCGAAACCAGGCCGTCGACCTCATCCAGCGCAAGCATCATGGTGCCGATCACCACGGTGTCTTCCAGTTGTTGCTCGGCCATCGGTGCGTTGAGGCTTTTGCTCTTGCGCAGAGCGACCATCGGCTCGACGTAACGCTCGCGGATGTGGTCCGGGTCAAGGATTTCCAGACCCGGCGGCAGCACGATACCTTGCGCGCGGGCGACCGCTTCGACGTCTTCGGGTTTGGCCAATAGCACGCAGCGGGCGATCCCGCGTTCCTGACAGATTGCCGCCGCTTGCACGGTGAACGGCTCGCTGCCTTCGGGCAAGACGATGCGCTTGTTCGCCGCTTGCGCGCGCTGGATCAATTGATAGCGGAACACTGCCGGCGACAGGCGCATCTCCCGAGGCGTACCGCAGCGCTGATGCAGCCAGTTGGCGTCGAGGTGGCTGGCGACGAAATCAGTGATGATCTCCGCGCGCTCGCGGTCATCGATCGGGATTTCCTTGTTCAGGCCATTGAGCAGATTGGCGGTGTCGTACGAGCCGGTGCTCACCGACAACACCGGCAGACCGGCCTGCAACGCGCCCCGGCAGAGGTCCATGATGCGCGGGTCGGGCAGGGTGTCACTGGTCAGCAACAGGCCGGCCAGCGGCACACCGTTGATCGCTGCGAGGCTGACGGCGAGGATGATGTCGTCGCGATCGCCCGGCGTCACCACCAGCACGCCGGGCTTGAGCAGCTCGACGGTGTTGCGCATGGTTCGTGCGCAAATGATGATTTTGCTCATGCGCCGGGTTTCGTAGTCGCCCGCGTTGAGCACTTGCGCGCCCATCAGGTCGGCGACGTCGCGGGTGCGTGGCGCATTGAGTTCCGGCTGAAACGGGATGCAGCCAAGCAAGCGGAAATCACCGCTGCGCAGCAACGGCGAATGCTCCTTCAGACGCGTGGCGAAGGCGTCCATGCTCTCGTCGGTCTTGACCTTGTTGAGGATCACCCCGAGGACTTTCGGATCTTTCGGGCCACCGAACAATTGAGCCTGAAGCTCGACACGGCCAGAAAGCTCGGCGAGCACTTCGTTTTCCGGCGCCGAGACCAGAATCACCTCGGCATCCAGACTCTTGGCCAGGTGCAGATTGACCCGCGCGGCGTAACTGGCGCTGCGGGTCGGCACCATGCCTTCGACCACCAGCACGTCTTTGCCGACCGCCGCTTGCTGATACAGGGCGATGATTTCTTCGAGCAGTTCGTCGAGCTGACCGTCGCCGAGCATGCGTTCAACGTGCGCCAGCCCCAGCGGTTGTGGCGGTTTCAGGCCATGGGTGCGCGCCACCAGTTCGGTGGAACGTTCAGGGCCGGTGTCGCCCGGATGTGGCTGGGCGATCGGTTTGAAGAAGCCGACTTTCAGCCCGGCGCGTTCAAGCGTGCGCACCAGCCCGAGGCTGATGGAGGTCAGACCCACGCCAAAATCGGTGGGGGCGATAAAAAAAGTTTGCATGGGAATTCTCTATGCAAGGGTGTCAGCCTATGTCTGGCCGACTACCGAAATTCAGTCGCCAAGGTTATCGCTAACCGAGCCTTGTGCACACCAACCGCAGGCAAAGGGTTGACCTGTTTTTTCAATACGTTGCGCCGGATCCAGGACCCAGGCGCGGGTTTGCCACGGCGGCTGGTGGCGCAGGTGCTGGGTGTGGCCACAGGAAAGCTCGACCACCCAATGGCCTTCTTCGTCCTGATGGAAGCCGGTGATGGTCGAAACCCGTTTGTCCGGGTTGTGGTCGCTTTCACGCGATTGCTTCGCTAAACTTGGCCTTTCTATATTCTTATGCAAAAGGTCTCGCCCCATGCTGATCGCCGCCAATAAGGCTGTCTCCATCGACTATACCCTGACCAACGACGCTGGTGAGGTCATCGACAGCTCCGCCGGCGGCGCTCCGCTGGTTTACCTGCAAGGTGCAGGCAACATCATCCCGGGCCTGGAAAAAGCCCTGGAAGGCAAAGCTGTCGGCGACGAGCTGGAAGTGGCCGTTGAGCCGGAAGATGCTTACGGCGAATACGCCGCCGAGCTGGTCAGCACCCTGAGCCGCAGCATGTTCGAAGGCGTTGACGAGCTGGAAGTCGGCATGCAGTTCCACGCTTCGGCGCCGGACGGCCAGATGCAGATCGTCACCATTCGTGACCTGGACGGCGACGACGTCACCGTTGATGGCAACCACCCTCTGGCCGGTCAGCGCCTGAACTTCAAGGTTAAGATCGTTGATATCCGTGACGCCAGCCAGGAAGAAATCGCTCATGGTCACGTCCATGGCGAAGGTGGCCATCACCACTGATTTTCTGCGCTAAGCTTCGAGTACTGGAGAGGCGCCTGTGGGCGCCTTTTTAGTCCGCGGCTGTCCTTGGTGGCCTCGCCAAGTGGCTGTTTCGAGTAGAACACGAGAATCCTGGAGTTCGGCATGAGTGCTTTTCACGACCTTAAGTTGACCGGCCTGGATGGTCAGGAGCTACCGCTGGCGCCGTTCAAGGGCCAAGTCGTGCTGGTGGTCAACGTGGCCTCCAAATGCGGCTTGACCCCCCAGTACGCGGCACTGGAAAACCTCTACCAGCAATACAAGGCCAAAGGCTTCACTGTGCTGGGCCTGCCGTGCAACCAGTTTGCCGGTCAAGAGCCAGGCTCGGAAAAGGAAATCCAGGAATTCTGCAGCCTCAACTATGGCGTGACGTTCCCGTTGGCGAGCAAACTCGAAGTCAACGGCCACGAACGGCATCAGTTGTATCGCCTGCTGGCGGGCGAGGGCGCCGAGTTTCCCGGCGACATCACCTGGAATTTCGAGAAGTTTCTGCTCGGCAAGGACGGCCGGGTGCTGGCGCGGTTTTCGCCGCGCACGGCGCCGGATGATCCGACGATCGTGCATGCGATTGAAAAAGCGCTGAGCTGAAAAGTAGCATCAAAAGATCGCAGCCTTCGGCAGCTCCTACAGGGAGAACACCAATCTCGTGTAAGAGCTGCCGAAGGCTGCGATCTTTTGCTTTTCAATCTTTTGATCCTTAATCACCAAAATCAATAATGCTGTTCAGAGCTCTCGACTCTCAATATTATCGGCGTCATATCGATTCATGCCTGTCGCCAATGTTTTCGTGGAGCCTCTCGATGCCCGTTAAAGCCCTGTTCAAACCGTTCCACCTCGGCGCCCTCGAACTGCCGACCCGCGTCGTCATGGCGCCAATGACCCGCTCGTTCTCCCCGGGCGGCGTGCCGAATTCCAAAGTCATCGAGTACTACCGTCGTCGTGCGGCCGCTGGGGTTGGCTTGATCATCACCGAAGGCACCACGGTCGGCCACATCGCGTCCAATGGCTATCCAAACGTGCCGCAGTTTTTCGGTGAAGCGCCGCTGGCCGGCTGGAAAAAAGTTGTCGACGCCGTGCACGCCGAGGGCGGCAAGATCGTCCCGCAACTGTGGCATGTCGGCAGCGTACGCCGCCTCGGCACCGAGCCGGACGCCAGCGTGCCGGGCTACGGTCCGTCGGAAAAACTCAAGGACGGTCAGGTCGTGGTTCACGGCATGACCAAGCAGGACATCCAGGACGTGATCGCTGCGTTTGCCCAGGCTGCCAAAGATGCGCAAAGCATCGGCATGGACGGTGTGGAAATCCATGGCGCCCACGGCTATCTGATCGACCAGTTCTTCTGGGAAGGCAGCAATCAGCGCAGCGATGAATACGGTGGCAGCCTGGCCAACCGTTCGCGTTTTGCCATCGAATTGATTCAAGCAGTACGCGCGGCTGTCGGTGAGGGTTTCCCGATCATCTTCCGCTTCTCGCAATGGAAGCAGCAGGATTACACCGCGCGTCTGGTACAAACCCCCGAAGCGCTGGGCGAGTTTCTCAAGCCGCTGTCCGACGCTGGCGTGGACATTTTCCACTGCTCGACCCGACGCTTCTGGGAGCCGGAGTTCGACGGCTCGGATCTGAACCTCGCTGGCTGGACCCGCAAGCTGACCGGCAAACCGACCATCACCGTGGGCAGCGTCGGCCTGGACGGCGAGTTCCTGCAGTTCATGGTCAACACCGACAAGGTCGCGCAACCGGCCAGCCTGGAAAATCTGCTGGAGCGTCTGGACAAAGAAGAGTTCGACCTGGTAGCAGTGGGCCGCGCGCTGCTGGTCGATCCGGACTGGGCGCAGAAAGTCCGTGAAGGACGTGAGCAGGATATTCTGCCGTTCAGTCGTGAGGCGTTGATGACCTTGGTTTAAGCAGCGCCAGTTCGACCTTTTCGCGAGCAGGCTCGCTCCCCCCCTCTACTGCATTTCATATGACGGAATGCGGTGTCCATGTGGGAGCGAGCCTGCTCGCGAACGCTGTTTCTATGTCGACGCAAATCTATGGTTGTGTCTGCGCCCCAGGCACCACCAACTCCCCCGCACAAGCCCCCCGCAAATACCCCTCGAATTGCTCGATAATCGCCGCCCAGCCCTGGCGACTGCCATGCTGCCGCGCATTCAGCCGCACACAACGCAACCGTTCATCTTCCTCCAGCAACCACGCCGCCGCTTCGCAAAACGCCTGCTCATCGCCGGGCATTGCCGAAACGCCGTTGTAGCCATGGCGAATATGCTGCGCCGCCGCTGCTTGGTCATAAGCAATAACGCCAAGTCCCGAAGCCAGGGCTTCCAGCACCACATTGCCGAAAGTTTCGGTGAGGCTGGGAAATACAAACAGATCCCCTGAGGCATAGTGCGCCGCCAGTACTTCACCCCGCTGCGCGCCGCAGAAGATCGCTTCCGGCAATTCTTTTTCCAGCGCCGAACGCTGCGGGCCGTCACCGACCACGATCAGCTTCAGATGGCGCTGTGGATAAGTCTCACACAGGGTTTCAAAGCAGCGTTTGAGCAGGCCCAGATTTTTCTCCGGGGCGAGCCTTCCTACGTGGATGACCGCGATATCCGTGTCAGAGAGCCCCCATTGCTCACGCAACGCGCTCTGACGTTTGCTCGGATGAAACAACTGGCTGTCCACACCCCGCGACAACAACGCCAGCCGCTCGAAATGCCGCCGCTCCAACTCCAGGCGCTGACTGGCGCTCGGCACCAAAGTCATTGCCGAACGATTGTGAAACCAGCGCAGGTAGTGGGTAAGCATCCGCGTCAGCAGACCGAGGCCGTACTGGCTGGTGTATTGCTGGAAGTTGGTGTGAAAGCCGCTCACCACCGCAATCCCCAGGCGCCGTGCGGCGCGCAGTGCTGACAATCCCAGCGGGCCTTCCGTGGCGATGTACAGCACATCGGGGCGCTGGCGTTTCCAGCGCCGCAGCAGTTTATGCATCGACGACTGGCCCCATTGCAGCCCCGGATAGCCCGGCAGCGGCCATCCGCGACACAGCAACAGTGCATCGTCTTCGCTGCGTTGTGGATCACCGGCCTGGCGCGGGCGCACCAGCTCCACCTGATGCCCTCGTGCGCGCAAACCCTCGCACAAGCGGCCAAGGGTATTGGCCACGCCGTTGATTTCCGGTGGGAAGGTTTCGCTGATGAGGGTGATATGTAGAGCTGTCGTCATGACCTCAGTGTCGGCTGAGGCCATGTCGAGCTTGTTACGATCGGATGATGGATTTGTGACGCGGTCAGTGCTGTATCACCAGGTTTTCGGCGCCACGTTCGCGCACCCAGAACAATGTCGCTCCGGCCACCGCCGCTGGCATCATCAGGATGTTCACCACGGGAATCAGCAACACCAGATAAACGATCCCGCCAAAACTCATGCTCTGCCAGCGCTTCTGCCGCAGCCAGGCCAGCATCTCGTTCCAGCCGAGTTTGTGGTTATCCGCCGGGTAGTCGATGTACTGGATGGCCATCATCCACACACCGAACAGCAGCCATAACGGCGCGGCGACGATATTTACCACCGGGATAAACGAAAGAATAAACAGACCTATCGCACGCGGCAGGAAGTAGCCGAGCTTGCGCATTTCCCGGGCGAGGGTGCGTGGGACCATCGCGATCAGTTCGCCCCAACTGAACGCCGGGAAATCATCGGTACCGCGCACCACCACTTCGACTTTTTCCGCAAGGAAGCCGTTGAACGGTGCGGCAATGATGTTGGCGAGCATGGTGAAGGTGAAAAACACCATCAAGGCCACCAGGACCACGAACAATGGCCAGAGGATATAGCTGAGGAAACTCAGCCATTCAGGCAACGAGGGCATCAGCGTGTCGACCCACAGGCTGAACTGGTGGCCGGCCAGATAGATCAATCCGACGAACAGCACCAGGTTGATAGCCAGCGGCAACAACACGAACAGGCGCAGGCCAGGGCTCAGGACCAGTTTGAGGCCTTCGCGCAGGTATTGCGGGCCTGACAGAACAGGGGCGGGCATAAGGTGCTCCGAAGCAAGGGAAATCGCGCCGACGTTACCGACTTTGCCCCAGCGGCGAAAGCGCGGCAGAGCAATCGACATTCACTGTAACAAAGAGGTCTATCTCGTCACCGTCTCGGCATAGAGACCACCTATGAGCTGGATTGTTAAACCGTATTTCCTTAATCTTGCCCCCCTCGATACGCTGCACCCAACTTTTTACAGGACTGTCGAGTTCAAGCCTTCCCCAAGGTGTCCACGGTCCTTTTTTATTCCGCCGGCCGTCCGGCGTCCGCGCCAGATTTTTTCATGGCCGGCCAACAGGAGCAGATTCATGTCTGAAGTCCGTCATTCGCGAGTGATCATTCTCGGTTCCGGCCCCGCCGGTTACAGCGCTGCGGTCTACGCGGCCCGCGCCAACCTCAAGCCACTGCTGATCACCGGCATGCAGGCCGGCGGTCAACTGACCACCACCACCGAAGTCGACAACTGGCCGGGTGATGTTCATGGCCTGACCGGTCCGGTGTTGATGGAGCGCATGCGCGAGCACGCCGAGCGTTTCGAGACCGAGATCGTTTTCGATCACATCAACGCCGTGGACTTCGCTGCCAAGCCGTACACCCTGACCGGCGACAGCGCCGTCTATACCTGCGATGCGCTGATCATCGCCACTGGCGCCAGCGCCCGTTACCTGGGTCTGCCGTCGGAAGAAGCGTTCATGGGCAAAGGTGTGTCGGCCTGCGCAACCTGCGACGGTTTCTTCTACCGCAACAAGCCGGTCGCCGTGGTTGGCGGTGGCAACACCGCTGTCGAAGAAGCGCTGTACCTGGCCAACATCGCCAGCACCGTGACCCTGATCCACCGTCGCGAAACCTTCCGCGCCGAGAAGATCCTGATCGACAAGCTCAACGCTCGTGTGGCTGAAGGCAAGATCATTCTCAAGTTGAACGCCAACCTGGACGAAGTCCTCGGCGACAACATGGGCGTAACCGGTGCGCGTCTGCGCAACAACGATGGCAGCTTCGACGAAATCAAAGTCGACGGCGTGTTCATCGCCATTGGCCACACTCCGAACACTTCGCTGTTCGAAGGCCAGTTGACGCTGAAAGACGGTTACCTGGTTGTGCAGGGCGGCCGTGAAGGCAATGCGACGGCCACTAGCGTCGAAGGCATCTTCGCTGCCGGTGACGTGGCTGACCACGTTTACCGTCAGGCCATCACCTCGGCCGGCGCCGGTTGCATGGCGGCACTGGACACCGAGCGTTACCTGGACGGCTTGCAGAACGCCACGTTCTAAGACCGCAGGGCATAAAAAAAACCGGCCAGATTGGCCGGTTTTTTTGTGCCCGAGATTCGCAGTCGCCACGCATCCAGTGTGGGAGCGAGCCTGCTCGCGAAGCGGTGTATCAGTCGACATCTTCGATGAATGTCAGTCCGTCTTCGCGAGCAGGCTCGCTCCCACAGGGGGCATGTGTGGCTGTTGGGATCAGCGGCGGTTCAGGGGTTGGGCGCTGAATTTCACCCCGGCCAGGCCGTGCTTGATCAACGCGCGGATATTGCCGTGATCGCTGCCCTCGGGCGTCGCCAGGACCGAACGGTAATGCTCGCCGAAAGCCAGCAGCGCTTCTTCATCGCTCAAGCCTTCCAGCAGTGCCAGACCCAGGGTCTTGCACGAGCCTTCGTTCTGCCCGGCAGCGTTTTCCACGCCGCCGTTGTTGAATGCTTGCGGCTGGTAGTCATAACCGGCGGCGATGAACGCCAGGGTGTCGGCGAAAGCATGCTCGCCACTCTTGAGGCTGGCGCGCAGGGTGTTCAGATCAGTCATTGGGTTTTCCTTTGGCAAACGCTGCTTGCTGCTCGGCGCTGGCTTCTTGCTGGTATTGGGCTTTCCACTCGGCGTAGGGCATGCCGTACACCACCTCGCGGGCGTCATCGAGGCTGACCTCGATCTGACGTTGGTCGGCTTCGGCCTTGTACCATTTCGACAGGCAGTTGCGGCAGAACCCGGCGAGGTTCATCAGGTCGATGTTCTGCACGTCCTTGCGGCTGTCGAGGTGAGCGACCAGTCGGCGAAAGGCGGCGGCTTCGAGTTCCAGGCGTTGTTGCTCGGTCATAAGGGTCTCTTCGAGACAGCTTCAAGCGGCAAGCTACAAGCTGCAAGATTGAATTGTGGGGGGCGTTAGATTAACGCTTACGGCTTGAAGCTTGAAGCTTGAAGCTAGCGGCTCGCTGCGAGCGTAATCGATACCGATTCGGCGAAGCGCAGCGCGTGGGGCTTGTCGACTTCGACTTCGGCATACAGCACCGATGCATTGGTCATCACCAGATCGAGCAATTCCTGGGTCAGGCGTTCGAGCAGCGCGAAGCGGTTGCCTTCGACGTGGGCGATGATTGCCTTGGTGATGGTGCGGTAATTCAGCGCGTGGTCGATGTCGTTGTCACGCACCGCTTCCTGAGCCGCGTACAGAATGGTCAGGTTGATCAGCACATCCTGCTTGTTGAGGATTTCGTCCTCGTTGATGCCGATAAAGGTGCGCAGGCGCAGATCCTTGACCCGGATGCGCGCCATCCCCGGTTGAAGTTGTGGCATTGATTTGCTCCGTCCAGTCTATTGCAGGCGTTCAGGTGGATCTTACTCGACTCGCGGCCGAAGCGGGACGGCCTATTTGACGTGCCGGCCGCCGTTGACGGTCAGGGTCGTGCCGGTGACATAGGGATTGTCGAGCAGATAGCGCAGGCTCTGGTAGATCACCTCGCTGCCCGGCTCAATACCCAAGGCGGACTTGGCCAGTGCCTTGGCGCGGTACGCCGCGTCATCGTCGGGGTTGAACAATAACAGCGCCGGGGCGATGCCGTTAACCTTGATGGCCGGCGCAAAGCGCGCGGCAAACGACAGGGTCAGACTGTCGAGCCCGGCCTTGCTGGCGCAATAACCGATGTGCTTGCTGCTGCCTTTGCGGGTGACATCGTCGCTGATGTGGATGATGTCGGCAGGCGTCGAGCGCTGCAGCAACCCGGCGCAGTGCAGGTTGATCAGGTAAGGCGCGAGCATGTGAATGTTGAACATGCGATTGAAGGCTTGTGCTTCGCTGCCCTGGGTTTCCGCCAGCCATTCGGAGGCGTTGTGCACGATCGCGCGCAAACTGTCGGTGTGCGCTTTCAGTGAATCAATGAAGGCCAGTATTCCTGCCTCACTGGAAAAATCCGCGAACAGCGCTGTCGCGCCGAGATCGCGAAGGGCCTGTACGCCCGGTCGCTCGGTGCGGTAAGTGAAAGTCAGCGGGTGGCCATCCTCGATCAAGCGCTGCGCGCAGTGCAAACCGACACGCTGGCCGGCGCCGGTGATGAGGATCGGGGCTGCGGAATCTGGCATGGGCGGCTCGCATCGCGGTTGAAGCGAAAACTATAACAGGCTCGCCGCCCGCTGCGGATCAGCGATTCTGCGCCGACGGTGCGCCAGCCAATGGCCTCGTCGGCGTGCTGTTCAACCAGTTCGCCAGCAGACGCGTCGACAACGGGATGAAGAAATACACCATCAGCGGCGTCAGGCACGCCGTGCCGATCAAGATGCGCGGCAACAGGCTCAGCTCAGCGAGGAGCGGGCCGAGGGCAAAGTTGAATATCAGCGACACTGGAAAAAACGCCAGCCAGATCGCCACGGCCTGTTTCCAGCGCGGCGGGCGTTGGCCGGCAGCACCAAACCAGCCTTCAATGCCGCTGACCCGGTGCTCTTTAGGATGTTCGAACAAATCGCTGCCGCGGTTAAGCCAGGCGGTACGCGACGCCGAGTATTCCCACGCGTGCAGGGTCTGCTCATCGACAAAGCGGAAGATAATCTGGAATTCGTTGTCACCGGGCGGTGGCGCGAGGACGCCGGAGCCGAGGTAGCCGGGGAAGTCGGTGGCCAGTTGCTCGCCTTCGCGCAACCAGGCGATAAGATCGTGATAACGGCCATCGGCGACGCGACGCGCTACCATTAGCGTGACGGGGGAAGTAGACATTTTGTATCTCCGTATTTCGAGTGCGTCGCTCCGGGTAAGAGCTTCGCCTGACGCAGGCCGGGGTAGAGGCTTGCGCTTTACAACAAGCAAGGATTATTCCTGATTTTGTCGATTAAACCAGCCACTTTCGTCGCAGATCACTACTTGAAGGTTTCCAGTCCATCATGTTTAAAATGGGATCCAATGAACCGACATGGAAGTTGACCGCCAGATGCCTGTAATCACGGATCCTCGCCCGGCTTCGACAGCACTCGGCACGATCGAGCGCGAAGAGCTTTTTCCCATCCGCGAAGTGGCGCGCCTGACTGGCGTCAACCCGGTGACCCTGCGTGCCTGGGAGCGCCGTTACGGACTCATCCAGCCGACGCGCACCGAAAGCGGGCATCGTTTGTATTCAATGAACGATATCGAGCGCGTGCGCAGCATTGTCGACTGGATCGATCGCGGCGTGGCCGTGAGCAAAGTCGGCAAGATCCTGGCGAAAACAGAGCCTCTGAAGGTGCTGGCAAACTTCATCCCCGATGACCATGTGCAGGCCGATTACAAGCAATGGCAGGAGCAGGTTCAGCAGGCGGTCAGTGCGTTCGACGATCAGCAGCTGGATCGCGTCTACGGGCAGATTTTCTCGTCGTACGCGCTGCCGGTGGTGTTCGAAGCCATTCTGATGCCGTTGTGGCGTCAACTGCTGCAGCGCCAGGACGCTTTCGGGCAAACCAGCGAATGGTTGTTTCTCGACGGATTTCTCAGGGTGCGTGTACTGCAGCGCATTGTCATGTTGCGGGGTGCGCAACCGCGTCGGGTGATTGTCAGCGCGCTCGCGGGGCAGTGCAGAGAGCTGGAGTTGCTGGTCGCGGCGTTGTTTCTCAGCGGCAACGACTCTGGCGTGCGGGTGCTGACCACGGGCCAGCCGTTCGATGAATTGACGCTGGTCTGCGAAAAGGTCAAGCCTGACGCACTTGTGTTGTTTTCCAATCATGCCCCCGCCCCAGAGCTGCCCCGGCGCCTGAATCGTCTGGCACTGAGCCTCGATTGCCAATTGATGCTGGCCGGCGATGCCTCGGAACTGGCCGAAGACAGTCTGGCCGGCTCATCCGTTGCATGTCTGGGTAACGAGGGCGCAACAATGCGTCAACGCATGAAGCAATTCATGGCAGGCAAGCTGGATACCTGAGACTCAGGCGTGCAGGGCGGGGTGGGTCAGGCGATGCTGTTGAAGGATGAACTGGCGCAGGCGCTCGGTTTCGTCGGCATCGGTCTGGCTCAGTTCGTAAGCGAAGAAACCTTGCTCGGTTTCACGCTCGAAATGGCCGCGCAACGAGATGCGCTCATAACCGGAAGGGCTGAACCACAGGGCGAAATGTTTCGGTGGTTTGGTCTTGTTGCGCACTTCCAGCAACACACCTTTGTGCGACACCTCGTGCACCCACAGCGTGCCGGGCTGGCCTTTGGCGTTTTCCAATGCCACCGGCTCTTCCAATACCAGGCGCCACGGCCGCACCATCGGGCCATCTTCATAGATGCTCGGCACCCCGAGACGCAGATGCAGTGCGTGGAACTCGTCTTCCACCAGATGCAGCGGGAAGGTCATCTGCTGATTTTCGAAGTTGGCCTGGATCGTCACTTGCTCGTGAGCAGCCAGACGTGTCAGCAGGTCACGGATCTGCGAACCACCATTAACCAGCAGACTCGACGTCGCATCCCGCACGTTCAGTTGCGGGTTGTGCTGCATTGTCTGGATGAAATCCAGCTCGTCCTGGGTGAGGAGGGCGTCGCGCTGCATGGCTAACTCGAAGTGAATAGTTACAAAGTCATTGGTGATTGTAGTTAATGACCGTCAGTTCGCGGTTTTGTTTGCGCCGTTCGTCGCTTTGAGTGCCGCCAGCTCGCTTTGCAGCGCCGCCACCTGAGCTTCCAGCTGTGCAACCCGCTGCTGCGCCTTGACCTGAACCGTCACATCCTTCTGCACGCCGATGAAATAAGTCTGCCCGTCCTCGGCATTCTTTACCGTCGACAATGACAATTCGTTCCAGAACGGCGTGCCATCCTTGCGGTAGTTGCGCAGAACCTCACGACACGAGCCGCCTTCGCGCAATGTGTCGCGAATCGGTTGCAGACTGAGTTGATCACGGTCCCCAGCCTGGAGGAAACGACAGTCCTGATAAAGGATCTCTTCGCTGGTATAACCGGTCATGCGCTCAAAGGCGGGGTTGACGTAGATAAGAATGTTATCTCGATCACCTTCCTTTTCGGCGACGACGATTCCTTCGTTTGAAGCATTGATCACCATTTGCAGCAGACGGGCGTTGATCATCCGAGAATCCCTTCCGTTATGTCAGTGGCAGGCATTCTAGAAGAAAGCCGCGGACTGTCTATAGGCCATCCGCTTGCATTGAGAGCCAATCGCAACTTCGCGGCATGGGCTGTTACTATCGCGGCTCTTTTTTTTCAGTTCCAGGATCAGATTGATGAAAGTCGCCATCCTCTCAGGTTCAGTCTACGGCACCGCCGAAGAAGTCGCCCGCCACGCTCAGGACCTGCTGAAAGCCGCCGGCTTTGAAACCTTCTACAACTCGCGGGCCGCGCTGGCCGATATTCAGGCGTTCGCTCCTGAGGCTCTTTTGGCCGTCACTTCGACCACTGGCATGGGCGAGCTGCCGGACAACCTGCAACCGTTGTATTCGATGCTGCGCGATCAGTTGCCTGCTTCGTTGCGGGGCCTGCCCGGCGCGGTGATTGCCCTCGGTGATGCCAGCTATGGCGACACCTTCTGCGGCGGTGGCGAGCAGATGCGCGAACTGTTTGCCGAACTGGGCGTAAACGAGGTTCAGGAAATGTTGCGCATCGACGCCAGCGAAAGCGTCACGCCGGAAACCGATGCCGAGCCGTGGCTGGCGCAGCTGATCGAAGCGCTCAAGGGCTGATTGCGGGCAATAATCGCTGCACCTTATAAGCGTTGTTGCATTGCAACGGATCCAGGCTGTTTGCCAGGCTGACTCGTTCAGTCATCAAGCTGGCTGCCAATGCAACTACGCGATGCCCTGCGCCTGACTAGACTGCTGACACGAGCAGAACAAGAAGAACGCAGAGGTGCATACAGTGAGCGTAGCCCCCGTCCAATCGTCGCCGAACGTCAAAGATCAGGTCAGCGCTGCCGAGTGGCAGACCCGCGTTGATCTTGCCGCCTGTTACCGTCTGGTCGCGCTGCACGGCTGGGACGATCTGATCTTCACGCATATCTCGGCCAAGGTGCCCGGCACTGAAGATTTCCTGATCAATCCGTTTGGCCTGATGTTCCACGAGATTACCGCCTCAAGCCTGGTGAAAGTCGATCAGGCCGGCAACAAACTCATGGACAGCCCCTACGAAATCAACCCCGCCGGCTATACCATTCACAGCGCCGTCCACGAGGTGCGCCACGATGTGGTTTGTGTGCTGCATACGCACACCGCGTCAGGCGTTGCGGTGTCGGCGCAAAGGCAGGGGGTGCTGCCGATCAGTCAACAGTCACTGTTTGTGTTGTCGAGCCTGGCCTATCACGCCTACGAGGGCGTGGCCCTGAATCATGAAGAAAAGGCGCGCCTGCAAGCCGATCTCGGCGACAACAGTTTCCTCATGCTGCACAACCACGGTCTGCTCACCTGCGGCGGGACTATCGCCGACACTTTTCTGATGATGTTCACCTTCCAGCGGACCTGCGACATTCAGGTCATGGCGCAGACTGGAGGGACCGAACTGATCGCCATCGAACCGCAGATTCTCGCCGGCGCCAAAGCGATGATTGCCGGCGTCACCAAGAGCGCGCAGGGCATGGGCGGCGCGCTGGCGTGGCCGGCGCTGCTGCGCAAACTCGACCTGCAGGATCCGGGGTATAAATTCTAATGCCACTTGCCGAGATTCCTTTGTGTGTCTGGCGCAAGCGCAGCCGGACTTTTGTCTTTCGTGGCCAGTCGATCCGCTACTGGACAGTCGGGCAGGGTGAACCGCTGTTGTTGATTCACGGTTTCCCCACCGCCAGTTGGGATTGGCATTACCTGTGGCAGCCACTGGCCCAGCGTTATCAGGTGATCGCCTGCGATATGCTCGGTTTCGGCGATTCGGCAAAACCGCGCAATCACACCTATAGCCTGCTGGAACAGGCCGATCTGCAACAGGCGCTGCTCGCCCATCTGCAGGTTGAACAAGCGGTGCATATTCTTGCCCACGACTATGGCGACAGCGTTGCTCAGGAACTGCTCGCGCGGCACTACGAAAAGCGCATTGAAGTGGCCAGTTGCGTATTCCTTAATGGCGGTCTGTTTCCGGAAACCCATCGTCCACTGCTGATGCAGAAACTGCTGCTCAGTCCGATTGGCTGGCTGCTTGGTCGCGCATTCAGTCGTGAGGCGTTGGTCAAAGGTTTCCGGCAGATCTTCGGCCCGCAGACCCAGCCGACTGAAAGCGAACTGGATGATTACTGGAGTCTGGTCGACAGCAACCATGGCCCGCGCATCCTGCACAAATTGATCACTTACATTCCCGAGCGCCGGGTGCAACGTGAGCGCTGGGTGACGGCCATGCAGCAGGGTGACATTCCCTTGCGGGTGATCGACGGCGCATTTGACCCGATCTCCGGCGTGCACATGGTCGAGCGATATCGCGAACTGATCCCTGATGCAGACACCGTGCTCTTACCCGGCATCGGCCACTATCCGCAAACCGAGGCGCCGGTGCTGGTACTCAAGCACTATCTGGCGTTCCGCGATCGTCTGGTATTGCCTCCGCGCAAAGTGGCGTACTCCTGATTCTCGCCGAGAGCACGGGCTCTCGGCGTCCTGACACTCGATCATCCCTCAGCCTTATCGCCCACCATTCAGCCGCAGCCGTGTTCGTTGTGACCCAAAGCGCCGTGCCTGACACTCGGGGCAATATCCCTTGGCCTGCTGGAGTTGCCGCGATGAATGAACCTGTGCGTTTCGAAGATAAAGTCGTGATAGTGACCGGCGCCGGTGGCGGCCTCGGTCGTGCGCATGCGCTGCTGTTCGCCAGGCAGGGCGCCAAAGTGCTGGTCAACGATCTCGGTGGCTCGACGCAGGGCGAGGGCGCCAACGCTTCGGCTGCCGACCGCGTAGTGGCGCAAATCCGCGAGGCCGGCGGTATTGCCGAAGCCAACCACGACTCGGTGACTGACGGCGACAAACTGGTACAGAACGCCCTTGATGCCTTCGGCCGCGTCGACGTCGTAGTCAACAACGCCGGGATCCTGCGCGACAAGTCATTTCACAAGATGGACGACGCCGACTGGGATCTGGTCTATCGCGTCCACGTCGAAGGCGCCTACAAGGTTACCCGTGCCGCTTGGCCGCATCTGCGCGAGCAAAACTACGGTCGCGTGATTTTCACTGCGTCGACTTCAGGCATCTATGGCAATTTCGGCCAATCCAACTACGGTATGGCCAAGCTCGGGCTGTACGGGTTGACCCGAACGCTGGCGATCGAAGGACGCAAGAACAACATTCTGGTCAACGCCATCGCCCCGACCGGCGGCACGCGCATGACCGAGGGCCTGATCCCGCCGCAAGTATTCGAGCAACTGAAGCCGGAACTGGTCAGCCCGCTGGTGGTGTATCTGGCCAGCGAGCAATGCCAGGAAACGTCCGGCCTGTTCGAAGTCGGCGGCGGCTGGATGGGCAAGGTGCGCTGGGAACGCAGCCTCGGTGCCGGCTTCGATCCGCGCGAGGGGTTCTCGCCGGAAGACGTCGCGGCGCACTGGCAGCAGATTTGCGATTTCGAAGGGGCGGCGCATCCGAAGGACAATATTGAAGCATTGAAGGAAATGATGGCGAATTTGCAGAAGTATTCGATTTAGGCCCTCCCTCCAGGCGACAGGGCTGCAATTGGGCCCTGATTCCCACCTCCAAGTGCATCGCGCGCAAGCCGCCCATAAAAAAGGCCGCTGCAAACGCAGCGGCCAAGGTAAGACGTTGGATCAAGGAGCTACAAATCAACGTCAGTGAACAGCGGGGCGGTAAACCGAAAACATCGATTTATCCAGAATCTGTAGCCAGTCGCTCGCGATTCAGCGTGGCGAGCTTGGCGCTTTGCGGCGTGTGCCGAGGAAAGCGCGCTCAGAATAAGGTCTCAAGCCTGTAGGAAAAATACCGATTCCAGACATGCACTGTTACGGGGCGCGCAACAGTGGCGTGCGCATGGATGGCGCTGATGACGCGCTATCCAGCCAGTCCATGAACCGCCCCAAGCCCCGCCGTACAAGGTTATTCATCCTTTCGAGCGACAACGCAAATACCTCCTTGGTGCGCTTATCGACCGCTTCACCCGGCAGTAGGGTGGGGCCTTCTGTCACTCACCGGGGAAGACGCATGACAAAAACAACAATGCGCGCCATCTTCACACCGCAGGCGCTGGCCGCTGCGGTGGCTCTGGGTTGCTGCGCCCAGGCGCAAGCGGTCGCCTTCACCATCGGCGAAATCGAAGGCACCTTCGACTCGTCACTTTCGGTCGGCGCGAGCTGGGGCCTGCGCGATGCCGACAACTCGCTGGTCGGCACGGTCAATGGCGGCAGCGGACAATCGTCCACCGGTGATGACGGGCGCCTGAATTTCAAGAAGGGCGAAACCTTTTCGAAGATCTTCAAGGGCATCCATGACCTCGAACTGAAGTACGGCGATACCGGCGTGTTCGTGCGGGGCAAATACTGGTACGACTTCGAACTCAAGGACGAAGACCGCGAGTTCAAACAGATCAGCGACAGCGGCCGCAAGGAAGGCGCCAAGTCTTCCGGCGCGCAGATCCTCGATGCCTTCGTCTATCACAACTACGCCATCGCCGATTTGCCGGGCACCGTGCGGGCCGGCAAGCAGGTGGTGAGCTGGGGCGAAAGTACCTTCATCGGCAACTCGATCAACAGCATCAACCCGGTTGACGTCTCGGCATTCCGCCGTCCCGGTGCCGAGATCAAGGAAGGCTTGATTCCGGTGAACATGCTGTTTGGCTCGCAGAGCCTGACCGACAAACTCTCGGTCGAAGGCTTCTACCAACTGGAGTGGGACCAGACCGTTCTCGACAACTGCGGCACGTTCTTCGGCGTCGACGTGGCGGCGGACGGTTGCAACAACGGCTACACCGTCGGCAGCCCAGCGGTGGCGCCACTGGTGCCGCTGACCACCGCGTTCGGCCAAGGCATCCAGGTCACCCGGGAGGGCGTGGTGATCCCCCGTGGCGGCGATCGTGATGCGCGCGATTCCGGGCAGTGGGGCACGGCGCTGCGCTGGCTCGGCGACGACACCGAGTACGGCCTCTACTTCATGAACTACCACAGCCGTACGCCGACGGTCGGCACCACTACGGCGGGGCTGTCGACACTGGCGGCGTTGCCAGGCATGGTCGGCATTGCCAACGGACTCGCGCCCGGCAGTGGTGCCGGGCTGGCGCAAAGCGTGATGCTCGGGCGCGGTCAGTATTACCTCGAATATCCGGAAGACATTCGCCTGTACGGCGCGAGTTTCTCCACCACGCTGCCCACCGGCACCGCGTGGACCGGCGAGATCAGCTACCGGCCGAACGCGCCGGTGCAGGTCAACACCAACGATCTCACCCTGGCGCTGGTCAACCCGATTGCCGGCGGCACCGCATCGCCACTCGCCACTTCGCCGGGTGCCGACAACAAAGGCTACCGGCGCAAGGAAGTCACGCAGATCCAGAGCACCCTCACACACTTCTTCGATCAGGTGCTCGGCGCCGAACGCCTGACCGTGGTCGGCGAAGCAGCGGTGGTGCATGTCGGTGGTCTGGAGTCACGCAGTGAGCTGCGTTATGGCCGTGATTCGGTCTACGGCCAGTATGGTTTCGGCGGCGATACCGACGGCTTCGTCACCTCGACCTCTTGGGGCTATCGCGCCCGGGCGATTCTCGATTACGCCAACGTCATCGGCGGGATCAACCTCAAGCCCAACCTGTCGTGGTCGCACGACGTCGCCGGTTACGGCCCCAACGGACTGTTCAACGAAGGTGCGAAAGCCATCAGCTTCGGCGTCGATGCCGACTACCGCAACACCTACACCGCGAGTCTGAGTTACACCGACTTTTTCGGTGGCGACTACAACGTCCTCGAAGACCGTGACTTCGTGGCCCTGAGCTTCGGCGTGAACTTCTGATCTGCCCGAGAAGGATGACTGCAATGCGCAAAACGATTCTGCAATGTGGCGTGCTGGCCTTGAGTCTGCTGGCCGCCAACGTGATGGCGGCGGTGTCGCCGGATGAAGCGAACAAACTCGGCACCAGCCTGACCCCGCTCGGCGCCGAGAAGGCCGGCAATGCGGACGGATCGATTCCGGCCTGGACCGGCGGCATCCCGAAAAACGCCGGTGCGGTGGACAGCAAGGGCTTCCTCGCCGACCCGTTTGCCAACGAAAAACCGCTGTTCACCATCACCGCCGCGAACGTCGAGCAGTACAAAAGCAAGCTCTCCGATGGCCAGGTGGCGATGTTCAAACGCTACCCGGAAACCTACAAGATCCCGGTTTACCCGACCCACCGCACCGTGGGGGCGCCGGCGGAAATCTATGAGTCGGCCAAGCGCAGCGCGCTGAACGTCAACGCAATCAACGACGGCAACGGCCTGGCCAATTTCACCGGCAATCGCTACTACGCCTTTCCGATTCCGAAAAACGGCGTCGAAGTGCTGTGGAACCACATCACCCGCTACCACGGCGGCAATCTGCGGCGGATCATCACTCAGGTCACACCGCAGACCAACGGCAGTTACACGCCGATCCGCTTCGAAGAAGAGATCGCCGTGCCGCAACTGATGAAAGACATCGACCCGGAAAAAGCCGCCAACGTGCTGACCTTCTTCAAGCAATCGGTGACCGCCCCGGCGCGGCTGGCCGGTAACGTGCTGCTGGTGCACGAAACTCTCGATCAGGTGAAGGAACCGCGTCTGGCGTGGATCTACAACGCCGGTCAGCGCCGGGTCCGGCGCGCACCGCAAGTGGCCTATGACGGCCCGGGTACAGCGGCCGATGGCCTGAGGACTTCCGACAACTTCGACATGTTCTCCGGTGCTCCGGATCGCTATGACTGGAAACTGGTCGGCAAGAAGGAAATGTACATTCCCTACAACAGCTACAAGCTCGACTCGCCGAAGCTCAAGTACGACGACATCGTCAAGGCCGGGCACATCAATCAGGACCTGACCCGTTACGAACTGCACCGCGTCTGGGAAGTGATCGGCACGGTGAAACCGAACGAGCGGCACATCTACGCCAAGCGCCACATGTACATCGACGAGGACAGCTGGCAAGTGGCACTGGCCGATCACTACGACGGTCGCGGGCAACTGTGGCGCGTTGCCGAAGGTCACGCCCAGTACTACTACGATCATCAGGCTCAGGCTTACACGCTGGAAGCGCTCTACGACATCATTGCCGGCCGCTACATTGCGTTGGGCATGAAGAACGAAGAGAAGCACAGCTTCGAATTCGGTTTTGAAGCCAAGGCTGCCGATTACACACCTTCGGCCCTGCGCGCCGAGGGCGTGCGCTAACGGCTCTGCTGTACTGCTGGACAAAAGGCGACCGCACGGTCGCCTTTTTTATGGCCATCAATCAGCGTGCTGAATACTCGTCAACAAGGGCGCGGGAGAGGGCTAGGGTGAGCGCACAACGATAAGAAGGCTCACCCGATGACCGCCATGACCCCGTGCCTGGATCGACCCGGATTTTTGCCCAGGCTTTCTTCGCATCATCAACCTCGCAGCCGTTTGAGCGCACCTTTGCTGACATCGAACGCACGGGTCAGGCTGTTGTGCGCGCCCGCAGGCAGCGGCAAAACCGCACTGCTCACCGAATGTCTCCTTCAGGTGCGCGCGGAGTGCGAGGCAATCTGGCTGCCGCTGGCGGGAGCGGCGCTCAGCACCGAAGAGTTCTGCCTGCGTCTGACGCGGGCGCTCGGGCTGGTCGAAGGCCTTGACGATACGCAACTGATGGCGGAGCTGGCCCATTGGTCGAGGCCGACGTCGCTGTTTATCGACGATTACAGTCGGCTGCCGGATCCGGCTGTGGATGCTCTGCTGGATCGCTTGCTGGCGGTCAGCAGCCCGGCGCTCACCTGGTGGATCAGCACTCGCCGCCGGCCGCAGTGCAACTGGCCGCGCCTGTTGCTCGATGACGAACTCTACGAATTCGAGAGTGCCAGCCTGGCGCTGACTCACGATGAAGTTGTATCGGTGTTGCACCATTTGCCGCCTGACCAGGCGGACCGCGTCGCCACCCGTATCATCCAGCGTACTGGCGGTTGGTGCGCGGGGTCGCGCATGGCGCTCCTGCAGAAATGCGACTGGTCGCAAAACCTGCAACCGCAGCAGCGTGTCGACACTCTGCTCGATTATCTGCAGCATGAACTGTTCAGCAACCTGACGCCGGAGCAGGACGAGGCATGGCGTGTGCTGGCTCACCTGCCACGGTTCAACGCGCCGTTATGCGAGCATTTGTTCGGCCCTGGCGAAGGCGCTCAGCTGC
This sequence comes from Pseudomonas sp. TE9122, assembly GCF_056278925.1. Classification (NCBI taxonomy): domain Bacteria; kingdom Pseudomonadati; phylum Pseudomonadota; class Gammaproteobacteria; order Pseudomonadales; family Pseudomonadaceae; genus Pseudomonas; species Pseudomonas sp. TE9122. The sequence continues at coordinate 517,961 of NZ_JBWBQI010000001.1, forward strand.
TGCGTGATCTGCAAGTGCTGGGCTGCTTCATCGAGCCTTGGCAAGCGTCCGCTGACTGGCTCCAGGTGTTCCGCCCGCTGTCGCGAATCATCCAGGAGTCGCACTGGCCGTGTGCGCGTTCCTGGCACCGGCGCGCCTGTCAGTGGTTCAGCGCGACGCAGGATTGGCGAGCGGCGTTCGAGCAAGCGTTGTTGGCCGAGGAATACGAAACTGCCGTCAGCCTGTTGCAGCATTTCGGCTTCGAAGACTTGTTCGAAGACCAGACCGTCGTCCTGCTGTTGCGTTTGCACGAGCAGCAAAGCCAGCAGCTGACCCTGATGACACCACAGCTGATCGTGCTGGTCACGGGCGCCTTATTGTTTGCCGGCCGGTTCGAACAGGCCGGGCAATGCCTGGCTCATCTCGGCCGCTTCATGCCGCAGCCGACAGCGCAACTGGAGCAGCAACTGCTGGCCCGCTGGCAGGCGCAACAGGGATGGCTGTTTCACCTGCAAGGGCAAATGGAGTCGGCACGCGCCTGCTTTCAGGAGGCTTTGTCTGCGCTGGCTGACGAGGCCTGGCAGGCGCGTTTGATGTGCCTGTCGGGACTGACCCAGCAGGCGTTACTGTGCGGCGAGCTGGATCAGGCCCATGCCCTCAACCGCGAAGCGCTGTGCCTGGCGCGGGCTCACGGCTCCTTGCTGTTCGAAGGCTTGCTTGAGCTTGACCATGCGCAATGGCTCGAGCAGCGGGGCGCGCCTTTGCGTGCCGAAAGCCTGCTGGTGGAGATCGAGCACTTGCTGCGCCAGCGCGCCACGCTGCCCGTGCCACTGCTCGGCCGGATTGCCCTGCGGCGCGGACGACTGGCGCTGTGCATGGGCCTTGAAGCGCAGGCTGCGGAGCTGTTCAGTCAAGGCCTTGAAGATTGCCTGCGCAGTGCAGACAAACGAGTCTTGTATGGCTATTTGGGGCAGGCGCAACTGGCCGGCAATCGCGGCGATTATGCCTGCGCTTTCGAGCGCCTGCGCGAGGCCGAAAGGGTCATGCAGCAGCGGCAGATTCCCGATACGGTCTATCGCGGTGTTGTGTTGCAGGTAAGCAGCCAGTTCTGGTTGCAACAGGGCCGACCGCATCTTGTGCAAGAAGCGTTGAGCCGACTGTTACGGCATTACCGGGGACCTTCGGCGCTGCAGGCGCCACCCGCGACGTTCGAACTGATTATTCGCATCGAATACCTGCTGGCCTGCGCGAATGCGCAATCGGACCCGGACGAAAGCGCTCGGCCCTCCATTGAACGATTGCTGAAACGTGCTCAGGCCAAGGGCATGTTGGCGGCGGAAACGGAATTGTTGCTGGCCTTCGCCCAGTTGGCCGAAGCGCACGGTGACACGGCGGCGGCGCAGCAAGCGTTCCAGCGAGCCGCAACGCTGGCGGAGCGTTGCCGATTGCAGCAAGCCGTGCGCGAGTGGGAATTACGCCGAGGTAGCCTCACTGGGTCTGGCAAGGAGGTTTCTGCCTGGCCACGGGAAAACGATGATCAGGCGCCTGGCCTCAGTCGGCGCGAACGGGAAGTGCTGATGTTGATTGCTCAAGGGGCTTCTAATCAGCAAGTTGCCGAGCAACTGTTTATTTCATTACATACAGTAAAAACCCATGCGAGAAGGATTAACGGTAAGTTGGGTGTAGAACGCAGAACCCAGGCTGTGGCGAAAGCCAAGTTGATGGGGATACTGGTTTAGTTTTGTAAATTTCAGTAGCACAACATGGTGTTCGTTGTTGGGTGGCATGTTTTGTAATTTGTTCGAGCTTCATGTCGGCTGAAAAAGAAACTACCTTGCAATTATCGGCGGTGGCTGCACTTGCAGCTCTGGATAATCAAGTAAGGAAAGTTTGTGGCCAAGTTATATAAAAGTTTGATGCGTGGTTCTTTCGGTGAGCAGGTTACCTGGCCGGAAGAGTGGGAAAAGGCAACACAGGCTAAAACAGATCTGTTCAAGATCATCGACGCCATGCCGAGCGTGCTGGATATTCTGCGCAGCATGCTTGAGGGTGAATTGAAGCGTCTGGGCAAAACAGTTGATATCGACAAGGTCTATATCAATACGGATCCTGCTTTCCCTGCCGATGAAAATCGGCCATCAGGCACTCTTTGGGATGTGACGGTTATTTGTCTGAATAACCATATAAGTCCTGCCTATATTATGGGTGGCGATGGGGTTTTTGTTCTGCCGGATACGTTCAGTGAGCAATTCAAAGTCAAGGTGCTCAATACCATTGTTGTTGAAGATCTGATCGCTGCTGTAACTGCCGGACTGGAAAAAACATTGCGAGCCGAGATCGCAAAGTTCTGGGCTGCGCCAGCGAAACCCGTCCATGCCGACAATGCACCGCTGTCGAACAAACAGGCTTTCATCAAGGCCTATGCCGTGGTCACCGGTGCAGAGCTGTCGCTGTCGGTCATGGCCAACAATTTCGATGCCCGATTGGGCGAGCGATTCGCTCATCTGCTGGAAGCAGATGCCGGTCGCGCAGCGTTTGAAGTCAACCTGCAACCGGCACAGGATTATCTTCTGGTGCGCCAGCCCTGTTTCGTTCTGGACAACGCCGAGCGTGCGGTCGCAGAGATGCAACTGGTCAACGAGTCGACTTCCTATCTGCTGCACACGCCGGAAAACGGCTTCGAGTTCTTTGAAAGAAATACCGATTTGCACAGCAAACTTCAGCAGAGACTTTCCCTGCGTAGCGAGCAGATCAGTTATCCAAAAGCCACGCAAAGTCCTCATGTCTTTTGTGTCGACACTCACCTCAAAGGTCAGCTTGAAAATGTTTCATCCTTGATCAGGGGCCGGGAACAACTGGAAAAACCACTGATCTCCATGCTTCAAGAGAATCAACGCCTGCATGTGCTGCGTTACGGCATCGACACCCGCTTTTATCTGCTTTGGGCAGCACTGAAGCGCACCGACTGGCCGCTTTGGCTGCATGCCGCTGGTAGCGATGTTCAACAACGTTATAGCGAGCTTGAAGAATCCAAAGACCAGTATGAGGCTGCATATTCGAGCGCGTTCGATACGTGTTTTTCTTTCAAGGACTATGTGCTGCGCACGTTCTCCGCATGGGCGCAGAGGGCCTTTGACGAACGCCTGGATCCTGAAGCGATCAGTGTCCATAGCTCGTACACTTTGCAGATTGCCGGACGGACCATCGAGCAGGAAGAAACCCGGACGCTGACGGAGTTTCTTGTTTTCGGTCTGCACGACAATGGTTACAAAGCGACTCTGACCATCATCGGCGCTCCCGACGGAAGTCGGCTGACGGCAGTAGCGCTCGAGCAGTGGCTGGAAAATCGTAATCTGCGCCTGGAGTTTACCGGCAGTCTTGCATACTCGCCGTCGGTTGCTTGGCAGGAGGCCTATCGCAACTATCTCTTCAGCCAGATGGAGTTTGCAGTTTTTGTAGCTCGCCAGTCCGGGAAGCTGGATTCCACCGATGCGAACATCATCGCGCGAGCCATGGCCAACGACCCTGCGGTGACTATTCAGGGCTTGAAAATCAGGCTGCAAGTCCCAGCATTGAAAGATGTTCTGATGATTTCGGCCAAAGAATACGCACCCTCGCTGATGTTGGTCAAAACAGCTGACGGGCAATTCGAACTGCAGAAATTTTCCGATATCTACGCGGCGAACCGCTGGCTGGAGTCGGCATTGTCGGCGGATCGTGAATACGCCGCATTGATGATTCATCCCGACTACCTGCACGAGGCGGGTGAGTTGCTTGGCAGCGCTGGTACTCAACTGAGCTACCGCTACACGCTTGATAGCCGGCCGGTCGATCTTTATCTGAACGCCAAGGCACCTTTGGCGGACTACGTAAATGTCGCCTACCGAGCCGAAGTTGCGCTGCACAAGGCCATTGCACCGGCAGCTTATCGGGCGCTTGGCATTGAGGGGCGCAAGCGCTATTCGCGTCTGACAACCGAACTCAAGGCGCTGTCCACGGTTGATGCACGAGACAATGGTTTTCCGACATTCGAGCAGTTCACCTATGACGCGGTGAAAGCCCAGATAGAAGACCTATTGCGTTCGCGCGGCAGCAACATTTCGGTCAATCCCGACCAGATCATTATTCAGACCGAAGAGTTTCGTAAGAGCGTTACCGACGTCTTGCTTGAGGGACTCGCTTTCGAAGCGGTGCATCCGGCCTATGAAACCAAGTACAGCCCCAAATATTACTTGGTGAATGGACATCCCCTCGTTGAAAAACTGGATATCCGGGATTTGTCTTCGCTATCGAAAACCTTCCGCCCTGGTGACCGATACAGCGCGATGCTGGAAGAGCAATATCTGAACAAGGCTCATCCTGATCACGCTTTCAAGCGCGCGGTACACGCCCGGAAAATCCGCTGTGAGATGTATCGCAATGCGTTTGCCGATTTCACCAACGGCAGATTATCGACAGAGTCTTTCTCTGCTGTCCAAGGGGTTATCGATAACCTGAAAGAGAGTGGCGGTTATCAGTCGGTAGGGACCAGCACCGCCGAAGGTGATATCGGGCTGTACAAATTCAATATGGGCGCGCTGGGTCTGACGACTCCTGGGGACCGCGCGGTTGGCGGCGTTTATATTTTTCGACTGAAGTTGTCGTCAGGTTTCTTCGACTTGCTCTATACGCCTGACGCGCCGGATCAAGTCAACTTCCGGCCGATCGCTGAGTTCATTCCTTCGATTCGTTTTCGAAAAGGCCCGTTCAGGAACTATTACAGCGAGCGGATACTGCTGGTTGACCAGAAAGTGACCAATGACTACTTCGATAATCTGGTCGCAACGGTTGATACCCGACCGGTCATTCGCACACAGCAGCGTTCGTTACTGCCCGATCTGTTCACTTTCCATGACGAGCGAGTGCGCCGTGTATTGAGTGACATCGACGAACGGACCACCAGTCTCAACGAAATAATCGCCGGTGTGGTTTATGAAAATCTGTTGAAGGCCGCAAACATTGTCAGCCTGCTGGTGCCACCCGTAGGCACTGTGGTGGTGGCTGTGCAGGTGATGAAAAGCATCTACGACGCGTCGCAGTCGCACCGGCGCGGTGATTATTCCGCCGCGCTGGGGCATGTGCAGGATGTATTGAGCGGACTGCTGACATTGGGTCAGGCTGCAGCGGCGGGGGCGCCGGCTAAAGAACTTACCCGTGCGCAACGCTCGTTTCTCAGTCTGTTTGAAGACGCCCGCACGGTCGCGGAGCTGGTTACGTATTACACCGGCCATGAAGACCCCGCCGATGAACTGATCGGGTTCTTCAAGTCACTGATGCAAGAGGCTGAGTCTGCATTAAGCAAGACCACGGTTCGCTGAGCCGTTTCGAGCGCTCATAGTCTGATTTATCTTTCGTAACCCATGCGCCAACTCACGGCCCGGGTCGCAGCCAACAACCGCTGCGCCGCCGGGCCGTTTTCGTCGGCGTGGAACAGTGAGGTCGGGCCGACGATGGTCAGCACCGCAGCGATCTGGCCGACCGCGTTGAACACTGGCGCAGAAAGCGCATCCACACCCGGCATCAACAAACCATGCACGTGATGCAGACCGCGTTCGCGGATCTGTTCACACAGCGCTGCATAGGCTTTTTCGTCCTTGAGGGGATGCTTCTCGACAGCGATCTCCTGCTCGCGCAATTCATCGGTTTCCCGGTGCGGCAGGTAAGCGCTGAACACCAGCCCGGTGGACGAGCTGAGCAGTGGCAGCACCGAACCCAACTGCGTCACCACCGTCACCGCGCGCACCGCCGGTTCAATGTGCACGACGGTTGCGCCCTGATTGCCCCACACCGCGAGAAAGCAGGTTTCGTTGAGTTCATCGCGCAGCTCGGACAGCGGCAGGGCGGCAACTTTCAGCACGTCCATGCTGTTGAGCGCGGCCAGGCCCACGCGCAGTGCTTCGCGACCGAGGCCGTAATGGTTGGTGGCGGTGTTCTGTTCGGCAAATCCGGAGGCTATCAACGCCTGCAAATAGCGATGCACCTTGCTTGCCGGCATCTGCACATGTTCGGCCAGACGCGACAGCGAAGTCGACGGTGACAACTCGGCCAAAGCCTTGAGGATGTCGGTGCCGACTTCGGCGGAGCGGACTTTCTGTTTGCCGTTGCTGTCGCTGGTTTTTTCCATGGGGCTGGCGGTTCCGGTTCGAATGGGCGTCTTTATAGCTTGACGCTGGATAGCGAGCAAATTACGTTATGCGTAATCAGATTACGATAATAACAACCCCGGCGTGCCGAGACCTCTGAGCCAGAGCGATGGGCCACTGCCGACTCCCTGTTCAGGAGGCTCCATGAACCCCGATTCAACCGCGCAGGACCTGGTTTACCAGTCCGGCTTCGGCAACGAATTCAGCACTGAAGCGTTGCCCGGCGCGCTGCCCGTTGGCCAGAACTCTCCGCAGAAAGCCCCATACGGCCTGTATACCGAGCTGTTCTCCGGCACCGCGTTTACCATGCCGCGCAGCGAAGCGCGGCGCACCTGGATGTACCGGATTCAGCCGTCGGCCAACCACCCGGCGTTCGTCAAACTGGAACGGCAACTGGCCGGCGGACCTTTGGGTGAAGTAACCCCCAATCGTCTGCGCTGGAATCCACTGGAGCTGCCGACCGAACCGACGGATTTCATCGATGGCCTGGTCAGCATGGCGGCCAACGCCGGTGCCGAGAAACCGTCTGGCATCAGCATTTATAACTACGCCGCCAATCGTTCGATGGAGCGGGTGTTCTTCAATGCCGATGGGGAAATGCTGCTGGTGCCGCAACTCGGTCGCCTGCGTATCGCCACCGAACTGGGCGTACTCGAAGTGGCGCCGCTGGAAATCGTCGTTCTGCCGCGTGGCCTGAAATTTCGCGTCGAACTGCTCGATCCACAGGCACGCGGCTACCTCGCCGAGAACCACGGCGCGCCGCTGCGCCTGCCGGATCTGGGGCCGATCGGCAGCAACGGTCTGGCCAATCCACGGGATTTCCTCACCCCGGTCGCTGCCTACGAAAACCTGCAGCAACCGACTACTCTGGTACAGAAATTCCTTGGCCAGTTGTGGGCGACCGAACTCAATCACTCACCGCTCAATGTGGTCGCCTGGCACGGCAACAACGTGCCGTACAAATACGACCTGCGCCGTTTCAACACCATTGGCACGGTGAGTTTCGATCATCCCGATCCTTCGATCTTCACCGTATTGACCTCGCCGACCAGCGTGCACGGTCTGGCCAACCTCGATTTCGTGATCTTCCCGCCGCGCTGGATGGTCGCCGAAAAGACCTTCCGGCCACCGTGGTTCCATCGCAACCTGATGAACGAATTCATGGGCCTGATCCAGGGCGAATACGACGCCAAGGCTGAAGGCTTCGTGCCCGGCGGCGCATCGCTGCACAGCTGCATGAGCGCTCACGGCCCGGACGGCGAAACCTGCACCAGGGCGATCAACGCCGAGCTTGCACCTGCAAAAATCGATAACACCATGGCCTTCATGTTCGAGACCAGCCAAGTGCTTCGTCCAAGTCGTTTCGCCCTCGAATGCCCACAGTTGCAACCCAGTTACGACGCTTGCTGGGCGACGCTGCCCGCCACGTTCGACCCGACCCGGAGATAACCCATGACACAGAATTCCATCCCCCGCAGCTGGGTCGCTTCGGCCAACGGTCACAGCGATTTCCCCTTGCAGAATCTGCCGCTGGGCGTGTTCAGCCTCAAGGGTTCTGCGCCGCGCGCTGGCGTGGCGATCGGCGAGCACATCTTCGATTTGCAGGTGGCGCTTGAGGCCGGTCTGTTCGACGGTGTCGCACGCAGTGCGGTGGAAGCCATGCACGGCGGGCAGTTGAACGCGTTCTTTGAACTTGGCCGTGAGGCGCGGGTTGCCCTGCGCGAACGCCTGATCGAACTGTTCAGTGAAGGCAGCACGCTGCGCGGCAACATCGAAGCGCAAGGCGCGAAACTCTTGCCGCTGGCTGCCGATTGCCAGATGCACCTGCCGGCGCGAATCAGCGATTACACCGACTTCTACGTCGGCATCGAGCACGCGCAGAACGTCGGCAAACTGTTCCGTCCGGATAACCCGCTGCTGCCGAACTACAAGCACGTGCCGATCGGTTACCACGGTCGCGCTTCCACGGTGCGAGCGTCCGGCACCGACGTGCGCCGGCCGAAAGGCCAGACGCTGCCGGCCGGCCAGACCGAACCGGTATTCGGTCCATGCGCGCGTCTGGATTACGAACTGGAACTGGGTATCTGGATCGGCCAGGGCAATGAGATGGGCGAGCCGATTGCCATCGGTGACGCTGCCGAGCACATCGCCGGTTTCTGCCTGCTCAACGACTGGTCGGCGCGGGATATCCAGGCTTGGGAATACCAGCCACTCGGCCCCTTCCTGTCGAAGAGTTTCATCACCAGCGTCTCGCCGTGGGTGGTGACGGCTGAAGCACTGGAACCATTCCGCACGGCGCAACCGGCGCGCCCTGAAGGTGATCCGCAGCCGCTGCCGTATCTGCTCGACAAGCGCGATCAGGATGGCGGCGCCTTCGACATCGAGCTGGAAGTGCTGTTGCGTACCGAAACCATGCGCGAGCAGAACCTGCCCGCCCATCGTTTAACCCTGAGCAACACCCGCTACATGTACTGGACCGTCGCGCAAATGGTTGCGCATCACAGCGTCAACGGTTGCCAGTTGCAGGCCGGCGATCTGTTCGGTTCGGGCACTTTGTCCGGGCCGGAAAACGGTCAGTTCGGCAGCCTGCTGGAGATCACTGAGGGCGGTAAGAAACCGATCGAACTGGCTTCTGGCGAAGTGCGCAAATTCCTTGAGGACGGTGACGAAATCATCCTGCGTGCCCGCTGCGCCCGCGACGGTTTTGCCTCGATCGGCTTCGGCGAATGTCGCGGCACCGTGATCGCTGCGCGCTGACAGGAGCGGCTTATGGATCTCTATGGCTATTACCGTTCCACTTCATCGTACCGGGTGCGGATTGCGCTGGCGTTGAAGGGCCTCGATTACCAGGCGTTGCCGGTCAACCTGATCGCACCGTCGGGCGGTGAACATCGGCAACCGGCGTATCTGGCGCTCAATCCGCAGGGCCGGGTGCCGACCTTGCGCACCGATGATGGTGCGCTGCTGATTCAATCGCCGGCGATCATCGAGTATCTGGAAGAGCGTTATCCACAGGTGCCGTTGCTGCCGGATGATCTGCTGGCGCGCGCGCAGGTGCGCGGTGTCGCGGCGGTGATCGGCTGCGACGTGCACCCGCTGCACAACGTCAGCGTGCTCAATCGCCTGCGCCAGGCGGGGCAGAATGAGGCGCAAGTGGTGGAGTGGATCAGCCATTGGATCAGCCAAGGGCTGGCGACGGTGGAGCAGTTGATCGGCGACAGCGGTTTCTGTTTTGGCGAATGGCCGTGCGTGGCAGATGTGTATCTGATTCCGCAGTTGTATGCGGCTGAGCGGTTCAACGTCAGCCTGGAGGCGTATCCGAAAATTTGCCGTGTGGCTGCGTTGGCGGCTGAACATCCGGCGTTTATCAAGGCGCATCCTGCCAATCAACCAGACACCCCGTAATTCCTGTGGGAGCGAGCCTGCTCGCGAAGACGGAGTGTCAGTGGCCTTTCATTCAGCTGACACACCGCTTTCGCGAGCAGGCTCGCTCCCACACAGGTTTGTGTGGGCCTCAAGGATGGTGGCAGCCTGCGGAAGGTAGTTAATGCACGACGGAGTTGGGCGGCAGATGGCCGAGGCGTTCGGTCAGGCGCAGGCGCTGGATCGGGTCTTCGCTGAGCAATAATGCATGCTCCAGATCGAAGCGTTCAGCGTTCGGGCAATCCAGCCGTTGATACAGACTGGCCCGGGCCATGTAATCGGAGGCCTTCGCATCGCCCAGTTCGAGCACTCGTTCTGCGTCGATCAGCGCGGCGATGTGATCGTCGTGGGTCAGGTGCAATTGGCGCAGGTTGCGTGACAGACGTTGCAGCATCTGCACCGGCGTTGCGCTCAGCAAATGTTCGGCGCTGAGCTGCATGTTCGGCCCGTATTGGCGTTGCAACAGTTCTCGGCAGTCATTGGGATACAGTCGCCGCCCGCCGCAAGGATCGAGCAAGTGGTCGGCGCCGGGTACCCGCAGCAGAAAATGTCCGGGGAAGTTGACCCCGACCAGAGGAATCTCCAACCCACGCGCCAATTCCAGTGCGATCAACGCCAATGCCAACGGCTGACCGCGTTGGGTGTGCAACACGCGATGCAGCAGCGCCGCCTGCGGGCGCAGCGGCAGGAAATCATCCTGCGCGAAACCGAGATCGACCATGCGTCGCAACAGCGGTTGCGCCAGTTCGCTGACCGGCAGCATCGGCAGCCCATAGCTGACGCGTAGTTGCAGATCCTTGAAGGTGCGCAACCATGCCTCGGGCTCGAGGGTTTTGTCGTGCTCGGCACTTATCCACAGCGCAGCTTCCAGCAGGGCCGGCGGTGAACGATGCAGGCATTCGAAAAAGCGTTGGCGCGCACTCATCAAAATCTCCCTCCAATGCCTCGTTTTAGCCCCGTCCGGGTTGTTCGTCCAGTGCCGGGCTCACTGAGCGCGAGTTATAGCGGCGCAGCATTGTCCGCTCGGCGGCTCATGCCGGTGTGCGCCAGCAATTTTCAGGGGCAAGCCTATACTGGCGTTCTACAAGAAGTGATTCGGGAGCCTGTCGATGTTCGCTCTCATGCAAAGCACTCGCCTGGAATCGCTGCACCTGAGCGTGGACCCGGCCACCGGGTTGAAGGCGGTCATTGCCATTCATAACAGCCATCTGGGGCCAGCCCTGGGTGGGTGCCGTTACCTTGCCTATCCCAACGACGAATCTGCGGTCGAGGACGCCATTCGCCTGGCGCAAAACATGAGCTACAAAGCGGCGCTCGCCGGCCTCGCGCAAGGTGGCGGGGTGGCGGTGATCGTGCGCCCGGCCCATGTCGAGAATCGCGCCGCGTTGTTCGAGGCTTTCGGACGTTGCATCGAGCAACTCGACGGCCGCTATATCACCGCCATCGACAGCGGTACGTCAGTGGCGGACATGGACTGCATTGCCCAGCAGACCCGCCACGTTACCAGCACCACTTCGGCAGGCGACCCGGCGCCGCATGCGGCCATGGGCGTGTTCGCCGGCATACGCGCCACGGCGATGGCGCGCCTGGGCAGCGACAACCTCGAAGGTCTGCGCGTTGCCATCCAGGGGCTTGGCAATGTCGGTTTTGCGCTGGCCGAGCAACTGCACGCGGCAGGCGCCGAGTTGCTCGTCAGTGACATCGACCACGGCAAGGTGCAACTGGCGATGGAGCAGCTCAATGCTCACCCGATCGCCAACGACGCATTGCTCAGCACGCCGTGCGACATTCTCGCGCCGTGCGGGTTGGGCGGTGTGCTCAACAGTCACAGCGTTTCACAGCTGCGCTGCTCGGCGGTGGCCGGTTCGGCGAACAATCAACTTTCCCATCTGGATGTGGCGGATCAACTGGAACGGCGCGGGATTCTTTATGCGCCGGATTATGTGATCAATGCCGGCGGGCTGATTTACGTATCGCTTAAACATCGCGGTGAGGAGTTGCCGACGATTACGGCGCATCTGTCGAAAATCAGTTCGCGGCTGACCGAAGTCTTCGCCCATGCTCAGGCGGAAAAACGTTCGCCGGCGCGGGTGGCGGATGAGTTGGCCGAAAAGGTTTTGTATCGCTGAAAGCAAAAGATCGCAGCCTTCGGCAGCTCCTACATTCCGAGTGCAGGAGCTGCCGAAGGCTGCGATCTTTCTAATTACTTCGGCGCTTTCGCTGGTTTGGCTGGCTTCGCCGGCGCCTCATCAGGTTCTGCCGCTTCAGCTTTTTCGACAGGCTCGGCCGGCGCATTGATCAGCTCCGACAGCGCATCGGGCTGGCTCTTGAACGCTCTGGCGAACACATCGCGATTCTTCGCCATGTAGATCCCGGCTTCTTCCACTTGCTGTTCAGTCAGGGACGGAACGGCTTTTTGCAGCACATCGGCCAGATATTCGGCCAGTTCGAGCATTTTGTCATGACGATCAGCTTCGGCTTTATCCATGAACAAGCGCTCCAGATCTCGGCTGCTGCGGTATACCACTTCGACGGCCATTCACCACCTCACATGCCTTCACATTAAGTTGTCTTGATGACTACTGTATCCATATACAGCGAAAAGGATAAGCGAATCCCTGCGCCATGGGTAGTGGCTTTTCAATGTAGACCGGATTTGGGGTTTGTCAGGGGTACGGTGTGGCTGCTATTCGCGAGCAGGCTCGCTCCCACGGGGATTGTGCAAAGCCGCGAGCCTGCGACCAAACGCCACGGCGCGGGATTTGCGGCGGATCGCCATGATGCGTGGCCCTGAACCTGCATGAAAACCGTTGCTACAAGGCGCGCGCGCAAAACCGTCACGTGCGATACGCATCATCCGCCCGAAACGGGCTAAGGAAACTCATCGTGAAAATAAATTGGGCCGAGAAACTGCGGCGTAACGTGCATCAACTGGCCGAGTCCCTGGGCAACCTGTTCGTCGAAACCTTTCACTATCTGGCGCTGTTCGCCATCGGTGCGGTGACAGCGTGGGCGGCGGTGATGGAGTTTCTCGGGATGCTCGAAGTCGGGCACATCAAGATCGATGACATTCTGTTGCTGTTCATCTATCTGGAACTGGGCGCGATGGTCGGGATTTATTTCAAGACCAACCACATGCCGGTGCGCTTCCTGATCTACGTGGCGATCACTGCACTGACGCGCCTGCTGATCTCCAACGTCTCGCACCACAACCCGCCGGACATGGGCATTATCTACCTGTGCGGCGGCATTCTGCTGCTGGCGTTTGCGATCCTGGTGGTGCGTTACGCTTCGTCGCAATTCCCCTCAGTGAAGATCGAGAACCCGCAGCGCAAGCTCGGCACGGGCTCCAGCGAACATCCTGAAGTGGAGAAGGGCGAGCTTTAAAGGCCCGCCGCCTGGCCGGGCTGGCCCTTGACGCGTGGCGGTGGCGGGGTGAGCCCGGCGCCGCTGGTCATGGCTTCGAGAATCGACATGGCGCTGTGGCCCTGTTCGATGGCGATGCCGAACTGGATGCTTTGCACCAGCCTCTTCAAACGCTCGGGATCGTTGCGCTGTTCGGCACTGATCATGCGCTTGGCCACAATGCGGCCGGCGTTGGACAGGGTCAGCATGATGCTGCCGTCCAGGCCCTGAATGCTCAGATTGATCTGATAGTCCGGCGCGAAAGCATCGGTAATGATCTGAAATGGGTTGTCCATGATGCGTCACCGCCTGATTGAACGTGCAGTTGTTGACCGGCCATGATCTGATTTGGTTCGCAACACCAGACCACTGGCATCTCGTTCGCTGAGGTTTGCAATGTCCGTTTGCCTCAAGGGTGATGTAGCAAGGGGCATGCCGGAAAAATTGTCGAACAATAAACACGGCGAAAAAAACGGCGAGCCTCGGGGCTCGCCGTTTTTTGTGGCGCGTTTTCAGGGCAGGAATGAGCGGATGATCGCTGACAGTGCAGTCAGGCCGATCAGCACTCCACCCAGTTCACCGCCAGCCCGCCCCGCGAGGTTTCCTTGTACTTGTCGTGCATGTCGGCGCCGGTGTCGCGCATGGTGCGAATCACCCGGTCGAGGGAAATAAAGTGATTGCCGTCGCCGCGCAGGGCCATTTGCGTGGCGTTGATCGCCTTCACCGCCGCGATGGCATTGCGCTCGATGCACGGCACTTGCACCAGGCCACCGACCGGATCGCAGGTCAGGCCGAGGTTGTGTTCCAGGCCGATTTCGGCAGCGTTCTCCAGTTGCTCCGGTGTCGCGCCGAGGACGTCGGCGAGGCCGGCGGCGGCCATTGCGCAAGCCGAACCGACTTCGCCCTGGCAGCCGACCTCGGCACCGGAGATGGAGGCGTTTTTCTTGCACAAAATGCCGACAGCGGCGGCGCCCAGAAAGAACGCAACGACGTCATCGTCAGACGCATCCGGATTGAATTTCATGTAGTAGTGCAGAACCGCCGGAATGATGCCGGCGGCACCATTGGTCGGCGCGGTGACCATGCGCCCGCCGGCGGCATTTTCTTCGTTGACGGCAAGGGCGAACAGGTTGACCCATTCCATCGCCGACAGGGTCGAGCTGATCACATTCGGTTTGCCGATTTCCAACAGGCTGCGATGCAGTTTCGCCGCGCGGCGCGGTACTTTCAGACCGCCGGGCAGGATGCCTTCGTGGCGCAAACCTTGTTCGACGCACTCGCGCATCACTGACCAGATGTGCAGCAGGCCTTGGCGAATCTCGGCATCGCTGCGCCAGGCGCGTTCGTTGGCCATCATCAGTTCGGACACGCGCAGATTGTGCTTTTTGCACAAAGCGAGCAGTTCGGCGGCGCTGGAAAAATCGTAGGGCAACACCACGTCGCTGGCTGGCGCCACGCCAGACTCGGCTTCAGCCGCTTCGACGATGAAACCGCCGCCCACCGAGTAATAGGTTTGCGTGAGCAGCTCGGCGCTTTCGCCAAATGCGCTCAGCGACATGGCGTTGGGGTGGTAGGGCAAGCTCTCGTCGAGCAGCAGCAGATCGCTCTGCCAGTCAAACGCAATCGAGCGTTGACCGGCGAGGGACAATTGCCCGGTTTCGCGCAGTTGCTGAATGCGTGGATCGATGGTCGAAGGATCGATGCTGTCCGGCCACTCGCCCATCAGGCCCATGACCGTCGCGCGATCGGTGGCATGGCCAACGCCGGTCGCAGACAGTGAGCCGTACAGACGAATTTCCACCCGTCGCACGTCATAGAGCAGATGTTGGTCGATCAGGGCCTGGGCAAACGTCGCCGCTGCACGCATCGGACCGACGGTATGGGAACTGGACGGGCCGATGCCCACTTTGAATAGATCGAAAACACTGATAGCCATGCTAAACCCTTACAAGCAATGGAGTAGGAATCGCTGCCATTTTTTGTCGGACAAGCGCAATGTCGGCGATACTGCCTGCCTCGCTTCGAGGTGACCAACGAAACCTCCTAAGACAGCCTTTAGCAGGACTAAACAATGAGTCGTCAATTGCATGCCCAGACCTACGTCTGGCTGCAGGTGTTTGCCTGTGCCGCGCGGCACCTGTCGTTCACCCGTTGTGCCGAAGAGCTGCACATCACCCCGGGCGCGGTCAGCCAGCAGATCCGCCAATTGGAAGAACGCCTGGGCTTTCGCCTGTTTCATCGGCGCGCGCGGGGTGTTGAGTTGAGTGCACAGGGGCAGCGGCTGGCGATTACCGTCAATGAAGCGTACGGCAGCATCGATGCGGAATTGCGCCGGCTGGACGCCGGGATGATCAGCGGGACTTTGCGGTTGCGGTCGATCCCGTCGTTTCTCGGCAAGTGGCTGACTCCGCGCCTGCCGCGCTTGCAGCAACGCTTTCCGGATATCCAGTTGCGCCTGGTGGCGGAGGACAGCAGCGTGCCGTTGCACGAAGGCGATTTCGATCTCGCCATCGATCTCAACGACGGCAGCTACCCCGGATTGTTATCCACAGCCTTGCTCGACGAGCAGATATTTCCGGTGTGCGCGCCGAGCCTGCTGCGCGGGCGACCGCCGTTGCACGGTCCGGCGCATCTGGTGCATTTCCCGCTGCTGCACGACATCACCGCCTGGCGTGGCAGTTACGAGTATGCGGAATGGGAGTTCTATTTGAATGCGATCGGCTTCGAAGGCGCCGATGTGCGGCGCGGCCACACGTTCAATCGCAATCACCTGACCATCGAAGCGGCGATCGCTGGCATGGGCGTGGCGATTGCCCGGCGCACGTTGCTCAACGATGAGCTGGAGCGCGGCACTTTGATCGTGCCGTTCGGCTTGTCGGTGCCCAACCATAAACGCTACGTGCTGTTGTATGCACCGGGGGCGTTGAGCCATCCGGGCGTGCGCGCTGTGCATGACTGGCTGGTGGAGGAGGCGGGGATTTTTCGCAGCCTGCACCCGCTGAATGAGCAACAGATGTGAGCAGATTTTTCTGCGGAGCGGGTCGACCCAACTCCCGACATTAACAGCGCCTAGCCCGGTTGTCCGGCTTTTTTTGCGAATGAATATTTTTCTTTTTTCAGGGGTTGAAATGTTCGTCGCTCGGGCCGATTGTTGTAACCAGGAGGTCAGGAAATTCAACTCAAGGCCTCCAGCGAGCTAGCTGAAATAAGGGATGAACTATGCAAATCCAAGTCAACAGCGATAACCATATTCAAAGCAGTAAGCGACTGGAGGAGTGGGTACGTACAACTATTGAGAGCACGCTCGACCGTTATGAAGAAGACCTGACCCGTGTCGAAGTCCACCTGAGCGACGAGAACGGCGAGAAACCAGGTCCCCATGACTTGCGCTGCCAACTGGAAGCGCGGCCAAAAGGCCACCAACCGATTTCCGTGACCCATAAAGCCGATTCGCTGGAACAGGCGATCGACGGTGCTGCCGAGAAACTCGAGCACAAACTGGATCATCTGTTCGGCAAACTGCGAGGTAAACCACGCGCCGCTGTAGTGCCATTTACCGGCAAAGCCAACGACAAGCTGTTGGCGGAAGAATTTGACGAGAACGAACAGGCAGCGATCAACAGTTGATGCGCTGATTTCACAAGTAACCAAAGGAGAACGGGCCTGCTGATGCAGGCCCGTTTTTTGTTTGTGGTGTTGGTGATTGCTCGCAGGGTTTAAGACCGTAGCCCCTCACCCCAGCCCTCTCCCGAGGGAGAGGGAGCCGATCCCGGTTGTTTTCAAGTCCAGCGTTCGGCTCGATATTGCAGGCGAGCGTAAATCGTAAATACACCTCGGTCAGTCCCTCACCCTCTGGGAGAAAGGGCCGATCCCGGTTGTTTTCAAGTCCAGCGTTCGGCTCGATATTGCAGGCGAGCGTAAAGCGTAAATACACCTCGGTCAGTCCCTCACCCTCTGGGAGAAAGGGCCGATCCCGGTTGTTTTCAAGTCCAGCGTTCGGCTCGATATTGCAGGCGAGCGTAAATCGTAAATACACCTCGGTCAGTCCCTCACCCTCTGGGAGAGGGGGCCGATCCCGGTTGTTTTCAAGTCCAGCGTTCGGCTCGATATTGCAGGCGAGCGTAAATCGTAAATACACCTCGGTCAGTCCCTCACCCTCTGGGAGAGGGGGCCGATTCCGGTTGTTTTCAGGTCCAGCGTTCGGCTCGATATTGCAGGCGAGCGTAAATCGTAAATACACCTCGGTCAGTCCCTCACCCTCTGGGGGAAGGGGCCGATTCCGGTTGTTTTCAAGTCCAGCGTTCGGCTCGATATTGCAGGCGAGCGTAAGCGTAAATACACCTCGGTCAGTCCCTCACCCTCTGGGAGAGGGGGCCGATCCCGGTTGTTTTCAAGTCCAGCGTTCGGCTCGATATTGCAGGCGAGCGTAAATCGTAAATACACCTCGGTCAGTTCCTCACCCTCTGGGAGAGGGGGCCGATTCCGGTTGTTTTCAAGTCCAGCGTTCGGCTCGATATTGCAGGCGAGCGTAAATCGTAAATACACCTCGGTCAGTTCCCTCTCCCTTTGGGAGAGGGTTAGGGTGAGGGGCTTTTGATCTTCGATGGGGTGGGGTCAGAACGCCACCGACGTCTGCACATAAACCGTCCGCGGCTCTCCCACGTACTTGCCCTTGTTGTTGTCATCGAACGAGCGTGTGAAGTACTGCGTGTTGAAGATGTTCTTCACGCCCACCGCCACATTCAAATCCGACAGTTGCGGTCCGAAGTCATACCCGGCGCGGCTGCTGAACAGCATGTAACCGGGGATCTTGCCGGTGCTGCCATCGGCACTTTCCTTCGAGGTGTTGGCGTTGTCGGCGAACTGGTCGCTCTGGAAGCTGCTGTCCAGATTCAGCTTCCATGGCCCTTCGGTATAACCGACGCCAATCGTGCCTTTGTGTTTGGAGGAAAACGGCACGCGGTTGCCTTTGTTCGGCCCGTCCTCGCGGATGGTTGCGTCGACATAGGCATAACTGGCGTAGACATCGAAACCGGCCAGCGCCGGACTCAAGTCATCGAGCGCGTAATTGACGCTGGTCTCGATGCCCTGATGGCGGGTTTCGCCGCGCGCGATCACCGAGTCGTTGGTCTGGTTGCTTTCGTACTGGTTGTCGAAGTTGATCAGGAATGCGCCGATTTCCGCGCGCAGGGCACCGTTGTCGTAGCGCGTGCCGAGTTCCCAGGTGCGTGCCTTTTCCGGTTTCACTTCGCCGCTGCTCACGCGGTTGGGCATCTGGCTGTATTGCACGCTGCCGAACGAGCCTTCGGTGTTGGCGTACAGATTCCAGCTGTCGGTGAGGTGATAGAGCACGTTCAGCGCCGGCAGCGCGGTGTTGTAGTCGCCCTTGTATTTGACGTTGGTCAGGTTGTTGGTCTGCTGCGACTCGATCATCTCGTAGCGCACGCCCGGGGTGATGGTCCATTTGCCGATGTCGATGCGGTCATCGACGAAGAATGCGTTGGCCTCGGTACCACCGCG
This sequence comes from Pseudomonas sp. TE9122, assembly GCF_056278925.1. Taxonomy (NCBI): domain Bacteria; kingdom Pseudomonadati; phylum Pseudomonadota; class Gammaproteobacteria; order Pseudomonadales; family Pseudomonadaceae; genus Pseudomonas; species Pseudomonas sp. TE9122. The sequence goes on from NZ_JBWBQI010000001.1 coordinate 536,470, forward strand.
AGTGTCACGGTCGTTGCGGCTGCTGGTGGTCGGGTATTGGTTGGCGTTGATCGGCGTGCGATAGCGCAGTTCGTGGCCGGCCTCATTGATGTAGCGGTAGCCGACGCCGACTTCGTGGCTGCTCGGACCCAGGTCGAAGCCTTGGGCGAAACGGGTTTCCAGACCACGCACCCAATACTCGCGAGGCGACAGCGAAAGAAACGTGCCCTGATCCAGATAACCGCTGCGCAGGGTTTTGGTGAAGAAGGTGTTGGCGGTGAACTCGCGGCGATCTTGCTGATAGCGATAGCCGAAGTTGAACATCGTGCGGCGCCCCCAGAACTGGTCTTTCGGTCGCGTCGACTGATACGGATCGGCATCGTAATCGGCGACATTGAGACCGCCGGGCATGTCGGCCTTGCCCTCGTAATACTGGGCCATGGCGTTGAAGCTGTTGGCGTCGTCGAGCTGGTACTTGCCCTTGAGGATCAGGTCGTCGATCTCGGTATCGCTGTGTTCACGCCAGTCACCGCCACGGGTGCCGGAGTACAACAGCGCACCACCGAGGCCGTTGGCATTGGTGCCGCCGGCCAGCAGATTGGCGCTGGTCTTGAAACCGTCGTGGCTCGACGATGGGCTGGTTTCAGTCTGCAAACCTCCCTTGACCGTTGGCTCGTCGGGAATCGCCCGGGTCACGAAGTTGACCACGCCGCCGACGTTCTGCGGGCCGTAACGTACCGCACCGCCGCCACGCACCACGTCCACGGCATCCATGTTGCCCATGCTGATCGGCGCGAACGAAAGCTGCGGCTGACCATACGGCGCGAACGGCACCGGGATGCCGTCCATCAATACTGTCGAGCGTGCGGCCAGGCGTGGATTCAAACCACGAATGCCGAAGTTCAGTGCCATGTCGTGGCTGCCCGTGCCGTTGTTCTCCGGCGCGTTCACACCGGGGATGCGGTTGAGTACGTCGCGGGCCTGGGTCGCGCCCTGGCGTTCGAATTCTTCGCGGCGGATCACATCACGCGCCCCGGGGTGTTCGAAGACGTTGATCTGCGCTGCATCGCCGAGCCAGTCGCCGACCACGGTCGAGGTGCCCAGCTCCAGCGCCGCGTCAGCCAGCGGTTGCAGGCTGAAGGCGTTGTCACCTTCGGCGCGGGCTCGCAGGCCGGTGCCATCGAGCAAGGCATCGAGGCCTTGTTGCGCGGTGTAATTGCCTTCCAGACCACGGCTTTGCACGCCGCTGGTGACTTGCGAACCGAAGGAAATCAGTACGCCTGCTTCACGGCCAAACTGGTTGAGCGCGGTTTCCAGCGATGCCGGGGCGATGTGATAAACCTTGGCTTCGGCACCCATCGCGGCGGGCAGGGCGGTGAAACTCAGGCTGGCGCCGAGCAGAAGATTGCGCAGGCTGCGGGCCAGTGGCGTAAGGCGGTTGGGCTGCATGTGGATGATCCTGAGAAGGTGGAATCAAGGGGGCTTTCCTTCTCTGTCACGCCAGATCTGAAAAACGGCTCATTTATTTTTTCAGAATCAAAAGATCGCAGCCTTCGGCAGCTCCTACAGAAAAAATGCATTCCAAATGTAGGAGCCGCCGAAGGCTGCGATCTAAACCCGCGCTTCGACGCTCACCCAATAACGGGTAAAGCGCTTCACTTGCACCGGCAGACTGATCTGCAGCAGGTCGAGAATCCGCTCGCTGTCATCCAGCGGATACGTCCCGGAAATCAGCAAATCGGCAACCTGACTGTCGCACCGCAGCTGCCCGCGCCGGTAGCGGCCAAGCTCTTCGAGGAAATCGCCGAGGCGCATATGGGCGGCGACCAGCATGCCGTCGGTCCAGGCGCCGCTGTTGGCGTCCAGCGGTTTAGCCTCGCTGACCGAGCTGGCAGTAAAACTCAACTGCCGCGCGACCGGCAGCAGCAGGGGCGCACGCTGGTTGGCAATAAGTTCGACTCTTCCTTCAAACAGCGCGATCTGCGTGCGATCGGCAAACTGCCGCACATTGAGGCGCGCACCTTGGCTTTTCAGCACGCCGTGTGCCGTACGTATTTCGAACGGATTCGCAGCGCTCAACAGCATTTCGCCTTCAAGCAGACGAATCAACCGCTGCGCACCATCAACATCAACCGAGCTGGCGGTATTGAGCTGCAACGAATCGGCACCGCCCAAGGCAATCTTGCGTCGCTGGCCGACCGGCGTGCGGTAGTCGGCGAGCAGCGACGGCAACGGAGTGTGCTCGCGCATGCCCCAGGTCGCCGCTGAGCCTGCACCGAGAATCAGCAGCATTTTCAGCGCCTGACGACGGCTGCCAGACTTCGGTCCGTTCAACGCGGCGTGGGCCAACGGCGACGACACGCCGCGCAAGCGCTGGTTGACCCGTTGCATGTGTTCCCACGCTCGGCGATGTTCGCTGTGCGCATCCAGCCAGTGTTGCCAGGCCTGCTGCTGGCGCGGGGTCAGGGTGCCCTGCTGCATTTCCAGCAACCAGTGCACCGCCTGTTCGGCGACTTGCGCGGAGAAATCCGGCGTGCGATTCACAGGGCGAAATAGCAGCGCATGGCCGCTTTGTTCAAATGGCGTTTGACCGTGGCCACCGAGATGCCCAGTTCTGCGGCGATCTGTGGATAAGTCAGACCGTCGACCTGCGCGAGCAGAAAGGCACGTTTGACCTGGCGCGGCAAACCGTCGAGCAGCTCATCGAGTTCGACCAGCGTCTGCAGGATGATCGCTTTGTGCTCTTCCGACGGCGCGACCATTTCCGGCATCTGCGCCAGCGTCTCGAGGTAGGCGCGTTCCAGATCCTGCCGCCGGTAATGGTTGAACAGTACGCGCTTGGCCAGCGTAGTGAGAAAGGCGCGCGGTTCGATGATCACCGGTGGCTCGCGGGCGGTGAGCACCTTGATGAACGTGTCCTGGGCCAGATCCGCTGCGCTGTCCGGGCAGCCGAGCTTGCGCCGCAACCAGCCGGTGAGCCAGCTGTGATGAGCGTGGTAGAGCGATTCGACGGGATGGGCGGGCGGCAACGAAATGACTCCGGACGCAAAACTTGCGTAGAGAACGTGCATTAGAGAACAAGAACGGTTCGCATTGTAGAGGCTGGCGACAGTGTCCGGCAATCAGATGCTTTTGCGTATGAGAATATTTATCATTAATATTGCTCGCCTGTAGATTCGGCTTGTCGGCCGGACGTTTTTCGTTTCAGGGTCGAAACATGAAAGGCAAACACGCCACCCTTCCCATGTCCTATCGTCTGGCCGTCACTTCGCGAGTGCTGGCGGCGGTTTTCGGCGGCTATCTGGTCGCGGCGCTGGCCAGTGTCACCCTGACGTTGTGGCTGCCGCTGAACCGCGCCGAAGCGGTGGTCACTGGCATGACCGTGTCCTTTCTGGTCTATCTGGTCGCGGTGCTCTGGTGCTTTGCCTGCCGCAGCGCGTGGTCGGCGTGGGTCGGCCTGTTGGTGCCGAGCGTGATTCTCGCCACCGTTTCTGGCGCCGCACGCGGACTGGGGCTGGCATGAAAGAGGGTTTGCGTCAGTCGATGGCCTGGCTGCACACCTGGGCCGGGCTGGTGTTCGGCTGGTTGCTGTTCGCGATTTTTCTCACGGGAACGCTGGCTTACTTCAAAGACGAAATCAGCCACTGGATGCAGCCGGAAATCGCTGCACATTCGCTTGATAGCGAAGCGAGCCTGGCGCTGGCGCAAGATTATCTGCAACAACACGCCGCCGGCGCCTCGCGCTGGCTGATCGATTTGCCCGATGCCCGCGACCCCGGTCTGACGGTGCGCTGGCAACAGGCGCCGGGCAAACCCGGCGAGCGCGGCCGCTTCGAATCCCGAACTCTCGACGCTCAGACCGGGGCCGAGGTGCAGGGCCGCGAAAGCATGGGCGGCGAGTTCTTTTACCGTTTCCACTTCCAGTTGCAGATGCCTTACCCGTGGGGGCGCTGGCTGGCGACCCTCGCCGCGATGGTGATGTTCGTTGCGTTGATCAGCGGCATCATCACCCACAAGAAAATCTTCAAGGACTTCTTCACCTTCCGCCCGCGCAAGGGCCAGCGTTCCTGGCTCGACGGGCATAACGCCGTGGGCGTGCTGGTGCTGCCGTTTCACTTGATGATCACCTACAGCAGCCTGGTGATTTTTATGTCGATGGTCATGCCGGCGAGCATCGTCGCCTCTTACGGCAGCGACGTGCGCAAGTTCTACGACGAAGTCTTTCCCGCCTCGAAGACCCCCGAGCGCGCCGATATCGCCGCGCCGCTGACCGCCATGGCGCCGCTACTGGCCAAGGTCAGCGAGCAGTGGTCGGGCGGCCATACCGCGCGCCTGTCGGTGAGCAACCCGGGCGATGCCAGCGCCACGGTAGTGCTGTCCCGCGCGGGCGATCGGGTGGTGCATGATTTCGGCCGGGCGGTGACCTTCAACGGCGTCACCGGGCAGCTTCTGAGCAGCACCCCCGATCAACCCATAGCGATGGCGGTGGGTGGCGCGTTCTACGGTTTGCACATGGGCCATTTCGCCGGGCCGCTGTTGCGCTGGCTGTATTTCATTTGCGGACTGGCCGGCACGGCGATGATTGGCACCGGGCTGGTGATCTGGCTCGGCAAGCGGCAGCTCAAGCACATGAAAAGCGCGGCGCTGCCGTTCGAATTGCGCCTGGTCGAGGTGCTGAATATCGCCAGCATGGCCGGCCTGGTATCGGCGGTGGCGGTGTTCTTTCTGGCCAATCGACTGCTGCCGGTGAGTCTGGCGGGGCGGGCCGATTGGGAAGTAAATGCGTTTTTTATCGCGTGGGGGCTTAGCCTGTTGCACGCGGTATTGCGTCCGGGACGCAAGGCCTGGATCGAACAGCTGACGCTCGGCGCTGCGCTGTTTATCGCGGTGCCGCTGATCAATGCGCTGACCACACCGTGGAATCTTGGCGCGACCCTGATGCAGCGCGACTGGGCACTGGCCGGATTTGATCTGACGTGTCTGACGACGGGGCTTTTCCTCGGCTGGGCTGCGCGCAAGATGCAGCGTACGGGCGACCGCGTCAGCGTTCGCAAAGCAAGTTCTTCGCCTCGGTCGATCACTGTCGAACAGGGTGCCAACTGATGCTGCTGGCCCTGTTGCTTACCTACGCCGGCTTCACCGCGTTGTGCCTGTCGATGCCACGTCATCACGCCGAATTGCTCGGCGCCAAACCGTCGACGCGCCGCCGTCAGGGTCTGGCGCTGGCGGGATGGTTGTTGCTGGCGCTTTCGCTGTGGGCGGCGGTGGCGGCCAATGGCTGGAGTTTCGGTCTGGTCGACTGGTTCGCGGTGCTGATGCTCAGCGCTTTGGCATTGGTGCTGTTGCTGCCGTATCGCCCGCGTCTGGCCATGGCTCTGGCCGGGTTGAGCCTGCTGGCGAGCCCGGTCGCCGCATGGGCGCAGTGCTGAAGTGCTGATCGGTCTGCCGCCGGAATCGCGTGACGATGAAGCGCGTGGCGCGCGTGCGCATTTTCTTCAGGTGTTTCTGTCCCAGCGTGCGCAAATGGAAGCACTGGTGAACCGCCGCGTCGGTTGTCGGGCGACGGCGGCGGATCTGGTCCAGGATCTGTTTTTGCGCTTCTGGCGGCGGCCGCTGGTGCAGGTCGAAGAACTCAGCACCTATCTGCTGCGCTGCGCCGGCAACATCGCCATCGATCATTTGCGCAGCGAAGGCACGCGCACGCGGGTCAACGAAGGCTGGCAGCCGGACGAACCCGACAGCCATGGCAGCGAACCCCAGGCCGCGCTGGAAGCGGGCAACGATCTGCGCCATGTCGAAGCCGCGTTGCGCGCCTTGCCCGAGCGTACCCGGCAGATCTTTCTGCTCAATCGCATTCACGGGCGCAAGTACGCCGACATCGCCAAGGCCATGGGCCTGTCCCAAAGTGCCGTGGAAAAACATATGATGCGCGCCCTCGAGGCCTGCAAGGCCAGCCTGCGCGACCCCGCGCCACGCCTGCCAGGGAAAGCACCGTGAAGCCATCCGATCCGATCACACCGACGCCGGCCCAGGAGCAGGCCGCGCTGGCCTGGCTGAGCCTGTTGCACGACCGCCCGAGCACTGGCGATCAACTCACCTTCAGCCAATGGCTGCGCGCCGATCCGGCCCATGCCGAAGCGTATGCGCAGGCGCAGGTGATCTGGGAACTCAGCGAAAGCCCCGCGCGCACGCTGGCCGATGAAGATGCGTTCGCGCTGCAAGGTTATCTGCAGGCGATGCACGCCCCGCGTCGTTCGCCGATGTTGCGTTGGTCTGGAGCGCTGGCGCTGGCCGCGTGTCTGCTGCTGATGGTCAGCCTCGGCACCGGGTGGCAGGCGCAGCGCTGGCTCGACGATCTGCGCGCTGATCATGTCTCGGCACCTGGGGAAATCCGCACGGTGACTCTGGCCGATCAGTCGCAAGTGACACTGGATGCCGACAGTGCGATTGCTGTGGATTTCAGTCATGGCCAGCGCCGCGTGAAATTGATCAGAGGTGCTGCTTTCTTCAGCGTCACCCACCCCGGCGACCCTTTTGTGGTGGCGGCGGAGCAGGGCGAGGCGCGGGTGCTCGGCACCCAGTTCGAAGTACGTCGGCAACCTCACGGCGCACAAGTGACGGTATTGTCCGGGCGTGTCGCGGTGACGGCAGACGAGCATGCCCAACAGCAGATTCTCACGGCCGGCCAGCAAGTTGCCTACGCCGACGGCACTGCGGAAAAACTGCATCCCGTGGACAGTGAAGCGCAACTGGCCTGGCGTCAGGGTTGGCTGACCTACTACAAGACCACGCTGGCCGATGTCGTCGAGGATCTGCGCCGCTATTACCCGGGGCGGATTGTGCTGCTCAACGATGAGCTGGCGGCGCGCAAGGTCAGCGGCAGCTTTCCGAGCAAGGATCCGCAAGCGGTGCTCAATGCGCTGCAAGGGGTACTGGGATTTGAGCAGCATCGGGTGATGGGACAGTTGATTATTTTGCGCTGAGGCTGCCGGCCTCTTCGCGAGCAGGCTCGCTCCCACAGGGTACGCATTTCAAAGGTGGGAGCGAGCCTGCTCGCGAAGGCGTCAGCCCAGGCAACAAATCCCCCGCAAAATATTTTCAAATTAAAGGTGAGGTAACCCCGAGCCCCATCCGTGTAGTGACTGAAACTGCGAGCCATTCGCATCCGTTGCGGTTCTACACAGGTCATTGAGCAATGAAGTCCAGGGCAAAATCCGGTTCGGTCAAACAGTGGTTGGGCATGTCGGCGTTGAGTTTTTCCGCGTTGGCATTGCTGCCGATGAGTATCGCGCTGGCGGCAGAAGCGGTGAGCAATCAGGCGCAACAGCAATTCAATTTTGCCCTCGCCGCGAAACCGTTGCCGCAAGCCCTGAGCGACTTCAGCCGCGTGACCGGGCAGAGCGTGGTCTACACCGACGAAGCGCCGTACGGCCTCAATGCTCCGGCAGTCAATGGCCAGATGAGCGCCGAACAGGCGCTGCAACGCCTGCTCGGCGATTCCGGCCTGAGTTTTCGCCGCACCGACAGTCATACCCTGGCGCTGGAGCCGATGCCGACCGAAGGCGCGCTTAATCTCGGCGCCACCACCATCACGTCCACGCGCGACGAATCGATGAGCTATCAGCCGCCGGAAACCAGTTCGGTGATGCGCTCATCGGCGTCGCTGCAAGAAATTCCACAGACGGTCAATGTCATCCCGGCGCAGGTCATTCGCGATCAGGCGCCGCGCAATCTCGATGACGCGCTGGCCAATGTCAGCGGCATCACCCAGGGCAACACCTTGGGCAGTACGCAGGACTCGGTGATGACTCGCGGTTTCGGTGACAATCGCAACGGCTCAATTATGCGCGACGGCATGCCGCTGGTGCAGGGCCGTGGCATGAACGCGACCGTGGATCGCGTCGAAGTGCTCAAAGGCCCGGCCTCGTTGCTCTATGGGATTCAGGACCCGGGTGGCGTGGTCAATCTGGTCAGCAAGAAGCCGGAACTGACCCAGTACAACGCCGTGACCATGCGCGGTTCGAGCTACGGTGACGGCAAGAACGGCAGCGGTGGCGCCTTTGACAGCACCGGTGCGCTGGGCGATTCCGGCTTCGCCTATCGCATGGTCGTCGATCACGAAGACGAAGATTACTGGCGCAACTTCGGCACCCACCGCGAGACGCTGATCGCACCGTCGCTGGCCTGGTACGGCGAGCGCACCAAGCTGTTGTTCGCCTACGAGCACCGCGAGTTTCTCACCCCCTTCGACCGTGGCACGCTGATCGATCCGCGCACCAACCATCCGCTGGATATCTCGCGCAAGCAGCGTCTCGATGAGCCGTTCAACGACATGGAAGGGCGCTCGGATCTGTACCATTTCGAAGCCGACCACGAACTCAACGACGACTGGAAAGCCCACTTCGGCTACAGCTGGAACCGCGAAACCTACGATGCCAGCCAAGTGCGCGTGACTGCGATCGACACCAACAAAGGCACACTGACCCGCAGCATGGACGGCACCCAGAATGCGATCAGCACCGATCGTTTCACCACCGCCAGCCTCGAAGGCAAGGTGAATGTACTGGGCATGCAGCATGATCTGGTGTTCGGCGTCGATGACGAGTACCGCAAGATCTACCGCGAAGATCTGATCCGGCAGAAAAGCCTGAGCACCTTCAGCTATCTCAATCCGGTATATGGTCGCGAAGTGATGGGCACTACGGTGAGTGCGCCCGACAGCGCGCAGACCGATAAGCTGCGTAGCGATTCGCTGTTCCTGCAGGATTCGATTCACCTCAACGAGCAGTGGATTCTGGTCGCTGGTGGACGTTTTCAGGAGTACGACCAGTACGCCGGCAAAGGCGTGCCGTTCAAGGCCAATACCGACAGCAATGGGCAGAAGTGGGTGCCGCGCGCCGGTCTTGTGTATCGCTACACCGACGCCTTGTCGTTCTACGGCAGCTACACCGAATCCTTCAAACCCAACTCGACCATCGCCCCGCTGAGCGGCAGCAGCACCGTGCTCGACGGCAGCATCGCGCCGGAAGAAGCCAAGTCGTGGGAGCTGGGTGCGCGGCTGGATATGCCGGGCAGCATCACCGGCAATATCGCGTTGTTCGACATCAAGAAACGCAACGTACTGGTGGCCAACTCCGAAGGTCCGACGACGATCTACAGCGCCGCTGGCGAGGTGCGTTCACGCGGGCTGGAAGTCGACCTGAGCGGGCAACTCAGCGAGCACTGGAACCTCATCGGCAGCTATGCCTACACCGATGCCGAAGTCACCGAAGACCCGGAATACAAAGGCAAGCGCCTGCAAAACGTAGCGAAGAATTCCGGCTCGCTGTCGGCGGTGTATGACTTCGGCAATGTGTTTGGCGGCGATCAGTTGCGTGTCGGGGCGGGCGCGCGGTACGTCGGCGAGCGTGCCGGCAACGCGGTGAATGATTTTGACCTGCCGAGCTATACCGTGGCGGATGCGTTTGCCACTTACGACACCACGGTTGAGGGGCAGAAGGTCAAGTTTCAGTTGAACGTGAAGAACCTGTTCGACCGCACTTATTACACCTCTTCGGCGAGCCGCTTCTTTGTGTCGATGGGGGATTCGCGGCAGGTTTCGCTTTCCAGCACGCTGGAGTTTTGAGGCAAGATCAAAAGCCCCTCACCCTAGCCCTCTCCCGGAGGGAGAGGGGACTGACCGTGGGATATTCCAGAGGTACACCGACTTGAACGTGTTGCTTTGAATCCATAATCGATTCGGTGTTTCAGGTCGACGTACAGTGCAAGACAACTCGGTCAGCCCCCTCTCCCTCTGGGAGAGGGGGCTGACCGTGGGATATTCCAGAGGTACACCGACTTGAATGTGTTGCTTTGAATCCATAATCGATTCGGTGTTTCAGGTCGACGTACAGTGCAAGACAACTCGGTCGGCCCCCTCTCCCTCTGGGAGAGGGGGCTGACCGTGGGATATTCCAGAGGTACACCGACTTGAATGTGTTGCTTTGAATCCATAATCGATTCGGTGTTTCAGGTCGACGTACAGTGCAAGACAACTCGGTCGGCCCCCTCTCCCTCTGGGAGAGGGCTGGGGTGAGGGGAAAAGGGCTCAACGCAAAAACGCCTGCCGATACTCGCCCGGCGTCCCACCCAAAACCTGCCTGAACCGATTAGTAAAATGGCTCGCACTGGCAAACCCGCACGCCAGCGCAATCTCCCCCAATGGCAGCGCCGTGCCGCGCAACAATTCCCGCGCCCGGCTCAAGCGCCGCGCCAGCACATATTGATGCGGCGGCAGGCCGAAGCTCAGGCGAAACATCCGCGCAAAGTGATATTCCGACAGTGCACACAGCCCGGCCAGTTGCCCGAGGCTGATCGGCTCGGCCAACTGGTTGTCGATGAACTCCACCAGTTGTCGGCGCTGATGCGGTGCCAGCCCGCCCTTCAGGCGCAAGCCCTGTCGCGCACCGACCTGGCTGAGCAAGGTGTGGCTGATCAATTCATGGGCGAGGCTGCTGGTCAGCAAGCGCTCGGCCGGCTCTTGCCAGTTCAGGTTCAGCAACTGCCGAAAGCGCTGCGCCTGCTGCGGATCTTCGAGAAAGGTCTGCTCGCGTAATTGCATCTCGCGCGGTTCGCGATCGAGCAACGTGACGCAACCGAGGGCGAATTGTTCGGCGCTGAAATACAGGTGCGCCAAGCGGATGTCGCCATTGATCACCCAGCCCGATTCGTGATCGGCTGGCAGGATGCACAGCTTGTCCGGCCCGCCCTTGCGGCCCGGCTGGCCACGACGGAATGTGCCGGTGCCGCCGGCGACGTAGCACGAAAGCGTGTGATGACTTGGCGCTTCATATTCCTGGGCATCGTGGTGGTTGGTCCACAAAGCCGCAGACATGCCGTCACCGAGCTCGGCGCTGTGCACAAGGCGTGCATTCGGCGAGCGGTTGAGGGCTTGAAAGACTTGCAGGGTATCGATAGCGGCCATGTTCGGTTCTCTCCAACGCCTTGCATCCTACTCCGTAGACGCCGCCCTGCCAGCCTGCCGCCAGACAAAAGCGCAAGATTGTGCAAGCGTCGAAGGCTGCCCGAGGCAGACACTCAAGGCCTGTTTAAGGAGTGTTGGCCATGAACCTGTCGTTGTACTTGCTGACCGTACTGATCTGGGGCACCACCTGGATTGCCTTGAAATGGCAATTGGGCGTGGTTGAAATCCCGGTGTCGATTGTCTATCGCTTCGGCCTGGCTGCGCTGGTGTTGTTTGCCCTCTTGCTGCTCAGCCGGCGTCTGCAACCGATGAACCGCCGTGGGCATTTGATTTGTGTGGCTCAAGGGTTATGTCTGTTCTGCGTGAACTTCATGTGTTTTCTGACCGCCAGTCAGTGGATTCCCAGCGGTCTGGTGGCGGTGGTGTTTTCTACGGCGACGTTGTGGAACGCGCTGAATGCGCGGGTGTTTTTCGGCCAGCGCATTGCGCGCAATGTGTTGATGGGCGGTGCGCTGGGGCTGTTCGGTCTGGGGCTGTTGTTCTGGCCGGAACTGGCCGGGCATCAGGCCAGTCCGCAAACCCTGCTCGGCCTTGGATTGGCGTTATGCGGCACCTTGTGTTTTTCCGCCGGCAATATGCTGTCGAGTCTGCAACAGAAAGCGGGATTGCGACCGCTGACCACCAACGCCTGGGGCATGGCCTACGGCGCGGCGATGCTGACGGTGTGGTGTCTGTTCAACGGCATCCCCTTCACCATGGACTGGTCGCCGCGTTACGTCGGGGCACTGTTGTATCTGGTGATCCCCGGCTCGGTGATCGGCTTCACCGCGTACCTGACGCTGGTCGGGCGCATGGGCCCGGAGCGGGCGGCTTACTGCACGGTGCTGTTCCCGGTGGTGGCCCTGAACGTGTCGGCGTTTGCCGAAGGTTATCAATGGACCGCACCGGCGCTGGTCGGGCTGGTGTTGGTGATGTTGGGCAACGTGCTGGTGTTTCGTAAACCGAAAGTGCTGTTGTCTGCGGCTCAAGGGAAGTTGGCTTGATAAAACGAGCGCTGATACTCAGCGCTCAACTTTTAAAGTGATGTAGATCATTACCGGGAAGATGAAGTCGACAATATGCCTTGCCCAGTCCTTGGCATTCCAGGATTGCGAAGTGTCCATGTCGAACCATTCGACACCTACAGTTTGCAGGCACACGTAATAAATGAAGATGGCGACCAATATACCCATGATCGAAAACTTCTTGGCTTCATGGAATGCCGCTGGCGATGCATCGATGTAGCGATACAACTGGTAAGTACCGATCAGGCAAAGCACGGTATAGGTGACTTCCATGGTGATGATGAACCAGTAGATCCGGTGATGGATCATCGGCGAATCAATGGCCCGATACATGATGTTTTCGCTGGCGTTGGTGGTGTCCATGCTCAGGATATGTGCAACGTAAGTGTAGTTGGACTCATAGTCAGTGAAGTTATGGATCATCACCAGCAGGCCAAAGAAACTTATATAAGCCATCAAGATGACTTTGCTGTAACGAATGAGTTTGTCGGTGGTCAGGGTGTTCACGAGGTTGGCTCTCCATGGCAATTAATCAATAAGTTGATAAGTTGCGAGAGCTTATATTGCTGTTACTTGGTCTGGCGTTTTTGTTCGGTTGCAAGTTATGTAAGGTGAAGGCCGGCGTAATGTTGCGCCGGCCCTTTTTTCAGCCGCGCCAGACTTGCGGGTTGACCAGATCCTGCGGCCGTTCACCGAGCAGGGCGCTGCGCAGATTGGCCAGGGCGCGGTTGGCCATGGCTTCGCGGGTCTCGGTGGTGGCCGAGCCGATGTGCGGCAGGGTCACGGCGTTTTTCAACTGGAACAGCGGCGATTCGGCCAGCGGTTCTTTTTCGTAGACGTCCAGCCCGGCGCCGCGGATGCGGTTGTTTTGCAGGGCTTCGATCAGTGCCGGTTCGTCGACGACCGGGCCGCGCGAGATGTTGACCAGGATAGCGCTCGGCTTCATCAGCGCCAGTTCGCGATGGCTGATCAGGTGGCGGGTCTTGTCGCTCAACGGCACTACCAGGCAGACGAAATCGGCTTCGGCCAGCAGCTCATCCAAGCTGCGGAACTGCGCGCCGAGTTCCTCTTCCAGTTCGGTCTTGCGGCTGTTACCGCTGTAGATGATCGGCATGTTGAAGCCGAAGCGCCCGCGCCGGGCGACAGCGGCGCCGATGTTGCCCATGCCGACGATGCCGAGGGTCTTGCCGTGCACATCACTACCAAACAGCGGGGCGCCGACGCTGGCCTGCCATAGCCCGGCCTTGGTCCAGGCGTCGAGTTCGGCGACGCGGCGGGCGCTGCTCATGATCAGGGCGAAGGCGAGGTCGGCGGTGCTTTCGGTGAGCACGTCGGGCGTGTTGGTGAGCATGATCCCGCGTTCGTTGAAGTAGTCGAGGTCGTAGTTGTCGTAGCCGACCGAGACGCTCGAGACCACTTCGAGTTTTGTTGCGCTTTGCAGTTGTGCGCGGCCGAGTTTGCGGCCGACGCCGATGAGGCCGTGGGCGTGGGGCAGGGCTTCGTTGAACTGGGCGTTGATATCACCGGTCTTGGGGTTGGGGACGATGACGTCGAATTCTTCTTGCAGGCGTTCGATCATGGGCGGGGTGATGCGGCTGAAGGCCAGGACTGTTTTTTTCATTGGGCTTGGGCTCGTCGGGGCTTGATTGCAAGCACGCTAACATTTTCTCGCTCGGGTTGTCTTGGCGGCCTCTGGGCCGGCCATGCCTTGGGTTTGTCTGGTGTGAATATCCGAAGGTTTCGGTGCGGCGGCTGGCGGTTTCGCCTGACGGCGACTTACTTTTTTACAAGCGCCTAAAAAAGTAAGCAAAAAACGCTAGCTCCTGCGTTCGGCCCTCGCAGGCTCGGGTTCCTTCGCTGCGGGATCGATCCGGGCGCAGCGGCTCCGGTTTGCTTCGCTGCACCTACACTCGCTGTGTACGACTGCGTCGTACGGTCGCTGCGCTCCCACTCCCGGATCAATCCCTCCGCTCAGCCTTCCGACGTCGCCGGTGGATCAAGATCAAAAGCAGTACTCGAGCTTGCGCTCATTGTTGAGTGGGGCGGCTGCGCCGCGGGCAGCTGCGCTGCTTTGCCTTTGCTTTTGTGGGAGCGAGCCTGCTCGCGAAGGCGGCCTGACAGTCGACCTGTTTCTCGCTGATGTACTCGATTCAAACTGTGGGAGCTGGCTTGCCAGCGAAGGCGGCCTGACAGCCGACCTGTTTCTCGCTGATGTACTCGATTCAAACTGTGGGAGCGAGCCTGCTCGCGAAAGCGTCTCCACTGCCAACCCATCTCTGCCAGGTTCACCCCGTCCCTGTGGGAGCTGGCTTGCCAGCGAAGGCGGCCTGACAGCCGACCTGTTTCTCGCTGATGTACTCGATTCAAACTGTGGGAGCGAGCCTGCTCGCGAAAGCGTCTCCACAGCCAACCTCTCTCTGCCAGATTCACCCTGTCCCTGTGGGAGCTGGCTTGCCAGCGAAGGCGGCCTGACAGCCGACTCATATCTTGCTGATGTATACGATCCAGAATTGTGGGAGCGAGCCTGCTCGCGAAGGCGTCTCCACTGCCAACCCATCCCTGCCAGATTCACCCCGTCCCTGTGGGAGCTGGCTTGCCAGCGAAAGCGGCCTGACAGCCGACCTGTTTCTCACTGGTGCACGCATTCCAACTGTGGGAGCGAGCCTGCTCGCGAAAGCGGTTTATCTGACACCTCGAATGTTGAATGTGCCGAAGCCCTCGCGGTCGGGCTCGCTCCCGGGAGGTCAGTTGCGTGACGGGAGCTGATGGATTTCGTAGTTATCCAGCACGCGGTTCACCGCCAGTTCCGCCAGCATGATCACCTGCTGGATGGCCAATATCGTGTGCCGTTGTGGGCTGTCGACGTGGGCGGCGATGTCGCTGCTCATGATGCTGGCCGAGGCGAGGGATTCGCAGGCGTGGGCCAGCAGGCTTTCGTTGTCCTGGTCCGGGGCGACTTGGAACATGGTGCTGGGTTTGTGGTTTTGCTGCGCGCTGGCGGACGGTTTGAGGTAGTGATCCAGCGCACGCTCGGCGGCGTCGTGGAGTTTCGTTGAGTCGGGGGATTGGTAGGGTGAGGTGCTTGCGGATTCGGGGGGATTGGGTGTGGGTTTGAACATGGTGAAACTCCATTCTGGAAGTGGAGTTCGCCACTGACTGCGACCAAGCAATCGGGTGGCGAACCGTACGCGGGTTGGTCGACCAGGGAATGGAAACCCGGCAGGGACGAGGCCCTCCCACGCACAGCTCGCCATTAAGCATGCTTGAAAATGTGCGCCATTCTAAACCCGGACGACCAAGTCCGGTCGCTGATTCGTCAGCAACCGCCAAATCCTAGCCAGCGCTCTTCCGACGGACAACCTGCAAAACCTGTCGGAAACTTCCCCGTAAACACCGCGATGTAGGAGCTGCCGTAGGCTGCGATCCGTTGATTTTTAAACAGCAAGATCAAAAGATCGCAGCCTCGTTGCACTCGTCAGCTCCTGCACGAAGTCAGCGGTGTTTAAAGTCAGGTGGCGACGCGCGCGCCAGCCAGACTCCCGCTCAACTCATACGCGACCAATTCCGCCTGATGCGCCGCCAATATCTCCGGCAACGACCCACGCAAGTACTCCACCCAGGTTTTGATCTTGGCATCCAGGTACTGCCGCGACGGGTAGATCGCGTAGAGGTTGAGTTCCTGCGAGCGGTAGTTCGGCATCACGCGCACCAGGGTGCCGTTGCGCAGGCCTTCGATGGCGGCGTAGACCGGCAGCACGCCGACGCCCATGCCGCTGGTGATGGCGGTTTTCATGGCGTCGGCGGAGTTCACCAGGAATGGTGAGCTGTTGATGGTGACCGTTTCCTGGCCGTCCGGGCCGTCGAAGGCCCATTTCTCCAGGGGGATCACCGGGCTGACCAGGCGCAGGCAGGCGTGGTTGAGCAGGTCGCTGGGTTTCTGTGCGGCGCCGTTGGCTTTCACGTACGCCGGCGAGGCGCAGACGATGCTGTAGGTGATGCCCAGGCGCTGCGAAACGAAGCCCGAGTCGGGCAGTTCGCTGGCCAGCACGATGGACACGTCGTAGCCCTCGTCGAGCAGGTCCGGCACGCGGTTGGCCAGGGTCAGGTCGAAGGTCACGTCGGGGTGGGTCTTGCGGTAGCGGGCGATGGCGTCGATGACGAAGTGCTGACCGATGCCGGTCATGGTGTGCACTTTCAGCTGGCCGGCGGGGCGCGCGTGGGCGTCGCTGGCTTCCGCTTCGGCTTCTTCGACGTAGGCGAGGATCTGTTCGCAGCGCAGCAGGTAGCGCTTGCCGGCTTCGGTCAGGGCGATGCGCCGGGTTGTGCGATTGAGCAGACGGGTTTGCAGATGGGCTTCGAGGTTGGAGACCGCGCGCGAGACGTTGGCGGTGGTGGTGTCCAGTTGCACGGCGGCGGCGGTGAAGCTGCCCGCTTCGGCAACACAACTGAAGGCGCGCATGTTTTGCAAAGTGTCCATGGGGTGCTCTCAAGGGAGATGGCAAATTGTGACACGAAGTTTCAGGGGCTGAGACCCCCGACCAAGGGATTATCTCGTTAACCGTAACAAAGATTCACAGAAATCCCAGCTTATCGCCGCAGAGGCAGCTCCATAGAATTGCGCCGATCCCTGCAGGAGCTGCCGAAGGCTGCGATCTTTTGATGTTGTCTTTAAAAAGATCAAAAGATCGCAGCCTTCGGCAGCTCCTACACAAGTCCCTCGATTGATCCCTTTCTCAGGAATTCCCAGCTGTGCCGCGTCGCATCAACAGAGCGCTTTTGCCGCTCAGTGTTCTGGCTTTAACCCTGGCTCTCGGCGGCTGCATCTCTACCCAAGGCATTGCCCCTCACGGCGAGGCTCTCGCGGCCGATTCACTGGCCACCGACGCGGCCATTGCCGAGGCCGCCAAAGACGCCCACTGGCCCAGCGCCCAATGGTGGCAGGCGTTTGGTGATGCGCAACTTAATCGCTGGATCGACCTCGCCGTGCAAGGCAGCCCGAGCATGGCCATGGCCGCTGCGCGGGTGCGTCAGGCCAAGGCCATGGCCGGTGTTGCCGAAGCGGCCGAGGCGTTGCAGATCAATGGCGAGTCGACCCTCAAGCGACACAACTGGCCGACCGATCAGTTCTACGGCCCCGGCGAACTGGCCAATACCACCACATGGGACAACAACGCCGCGCTCGGCTTCAGCTACGCCCTCGACCTCTGGGGCCGCGAGCGCAATGCCAGTGAACGCGCGGTGGATCTGGCCCATGTGAGCGTGGCCGAGGCGCGACTGGCGCAGCTGGAACTGCAGAGCAATCTGGTCCGCGCCTACATCGAGTTGTCGCTGCATTACGCCCAGCGCGACATCGTCGCCGCAATGCTCAGGCAGCAACAGCAGATTCTCGATCTGGCGCAGAAGCGTTTGAGCGGTGGCATCGGCACGCATTTCGAAGTCAGCCAGGCCGAAACGCCGCTGCCCGAAACCCATCGCCAACTCGATGCGCTGGACGAGGAAATCGCCCTTAGCCGCAACCAGATTGCAGCGCTGGCCGGTAAAGGCCCGGGCGCTGCGGCGCAACTGCAACGGCCGACGCTGTCCCTCGCGGCGCCGTTGAAGTTGCCCACGGCATTGCCCGCCGAACTGCTCGGGCAGCGTCCGGACGTGGTCGCCAGTCGTTGGCAAGTGGCGGCGCAGGCGCGTGGCATTGATGTTGCCCACGGCGGTTTCTACCCCAACGTCGATCTGGTCGGCAGCCTCGGCTACATGGCCACGGGCGGCGGCGCGCTGGAGTTTCTGACCGGCAAGAAACTCAACTACAACGTCGGCCCGGCGATCTCGTTGCCGATCTTCGACGGCGGCCGACTGCGTGGTGAATTGGGCGAAGCGGCGGCCGGTTATGACATCGCCGTGGCGCACTACAACCAGACCCTGATCAACGCGCTGAAGAACATATCCGATCAGTTGATCCGCCGCGAGTCGATGGACAAGCAGCAGGACTTCGCTGCCGAATCCGTGGCCGCAGCGCAGAAGACTTACGATATCGCGATGATCGCTTATCAACGCGGCCTCACCGATTACCTCAATGTGCTGAATGCGCAGACCTTGCTGTTCAAGCAGCAGCAGGTTCAGCAGCAAGTGCAGGCGGCGCGGTTGAGTGCGCATGCCGAGCTGGTGACTGCCTTGGGGGGCGGCCTCGGTGCTGGTAATGACGTGCCGACAGCCGAGCAGACACAAGCCCCGAAAACCCCGGCGCTGCTGCGTTGAACACAGCATCCATTGTGGGAGCGAGCCTGCTCGCGAAGGGGGCGTATCAGTCAATGAACATGTTGCCTGAGACTGCGCTTTCGCGAGCAGGCTCGCTCCCACAGGTTTCGAGTCCGCATTGCATGCCTGAGTATTTTCAATGACCTCCTTGCCCGCCCCCCTGCGCTGGCTCCATTCCCTGGAATGGCGTCGCGGTTTTTTCGACTGGGCACGCAGCGATGGCGTGACCTGGGTGTATATCTTCAAGGTGTTGCTCGCCGCGTTTCTCACGCTATGGCTGGCGATGCGTCTGGAACTACCGCAACCGCGTACGGCGATGATCACGGTGTTTATCGTCATGCAGCCGCAGAGCGGCCAGGTGTTCGCCAAGAGTTTCTATCGCTTGCTCGGCACGCTGGCCGGGTCGGCGATGATGGTCACGCTGATCGCTTTGTTCGCGCAGAACACGGAGCTGTTTCTCGGCTCGCTGGCGATCTGGGTCGGCATCTGCTCAGCCGGTGCCGCACGTTGCCGCAACTTTCGCGCGTATGGTTTTGTCCTTGCCGGTTACACCGCAGCGATGGTCGGTCTGCCGGCGCTGGCCCATCCCGACGGCGCCTTTATGGCGGCAGTGTGGCGGGTGCTGGAGATCTCGCTGGGCATTCTCTGTTCGACGCTGATCAGCGCGGCGATCCTGCCGCAGACCGCCAGTGCGGCGATGCGCAACGCCTTGTATCAGCGCTTCGGTGTGTTCGCGCTCTTCGTCACCGACGGCTTGCGCGGGCGCAGCAAAGCCGAAGCGTTCGAAGCCAGCAACGTGCGCTTCATTGCTGAAGCCGTCGGCCTGGAAGGGCTGCGCAGCGTGACCGTGTTCGAAGACCCGCACATGCGCCGGCGCAACGGTCGTCTGAGTCGTTTGAACAGCGAGTTCATGGGCATCACCACGCGCTTCAACGCCTTGCATCAATTGCTCGAACGCCTGCACGGCAATGGCGAAGAGCACGTCGTGGCAGCGATCAAACCGGGCTTGCAGGACCTCGCCGAAGTGCTCGACGGCTTCAGCGGTCGCGCGCTGACCAGCCCGGATGCGGCACGTTTGGCGACCGCGTTGGCCACCTACAAGGAAGGTCTGCCGGCTCGTGTCCGAGCGTTGCGCGGAATCTTTCAGGACACTGCTCCGAGCGAAGCCGAACAACTGGATTTTCACACCGCCTACGAATTGCTCTACCGCTTCGTCGATGACCTGCACAGCTATGCGCAGACCCACGCGTCGCTGGGCGAGCATCGTCACGAACGCGAACGCTGGGACGAGCCGTTCACCCCGCAAACCAACTGGTGGGCGGCGGCCGCTTCGGGGATCCGCGCCTCGTTCATTCTGCTTGTGCTGGGCAGTTACTGGGTCGCCACCGCGTGGCCGAGCGGGGCGACCATGACCCTGATCGCCGCCGCCACCGTCGGTCTTTCCGCCGCCACACCGAACCCGAAACGCATGGCTTTTCAAATGGCCTGCGGGACTTTTCTCGGCGCGCTGATCGGCTTCGTCGAGATGTTTTTCATCTTCCCGTGGATCGACGGTTTCCCCTTGCTCTGCGTGATGCTCGCGCCGGTGATCGTGCTCGGTTCGTTCCTCGCCTCGCGGCCGCAATACGCCGGGGTCGGACTGGGCCTGCTGATTTTTTTCAGCACTGGTTCAGTGCCGGACAATCTCACGATCTACAACCCCTACACCTTCATCAACGACTACATCGCCATGGTCATGGGCATGCTCGTGTGTGCTGCGGCGGGGGCGATTATTCTGCCGCCGAACAGTCGCTGGCTGTGGCAGCGCCTGGAGCAGGATCTGCGCGGGCAAGTGGTCTATGCGATCAGTGGAAAACTCAAAGGCCTGGCCTCGAGTTTCGAGAGCCGCACCCGCGATCTGCTGCATCAGGCCTATGGCCTCGCGGCAGGGCAACCGAAGGTGCAGAAGAGTCTGCTGCGCTGGATGTTCGTGGTGCTGGAAGTCGGCCACGCGATCATCGAGTTGCGCAAGGAGCAGGCGATCCTGCCGGTGCACCCGGCGTATGCCGAATCGCAGCCGTGGCGTCAGGCAATCCGCGTGATGGGGCGTGCGCTGGTGCGCCTGTTTCTGCAGCCGAACGCAAGCAATCTCGAACGCGCACTGGTCGCGGTCGATCACGCCATCAGCCGCGTCGCCGCCACCGATGAGCCGTTCGCGCCGCACTTCGATACCTCCGCGTTGCGCCGGGTGAAAAGCTATCTGCACTTTATTCGCACCTCGTTGCTCGACCCGCAATCACCCCTGGCCGAATTCGCTCCCGCCAGGCCCGAAGGACTTGCCCATGCCTCGTGAAATCGCCTTCCACGGCGTGTACATGCCGACCATGACCCTGATGTTTTTCATTGCTGCGGGATTGGCCTGGGCAGTTGACCGCTTCCTCTCGGGGTTCGACCTGTACCGCTTTTTCTGGCACCCGGCGCTGCTGCGCCTGAGCCTGTTTACCTGTCTGTTCGGCGCCATGGCGCTGACTGTCTACCGTTGAGAACATCTTGATGAAAAAGTTTTTCAGCCTGCTCGCGACCCTGCTGGTGCTGGCCCTGGCGCTGTGGATTGGCCGCACGTTGTGGGAGCACTACATGAACACGCCGTGGACCCGCGATGGCCGCGTTCGCGCCGACATCATCAACGTTGCCGCCGACGTCACCGGCGAAGTGGTCGAAGTGCCGGTGCGTGACAACCAACTGGTGAAAAAGGGCGATCTGCTGATGCGCATCGACCCCGAGCACTACCGCATTGCGGTCAAGCAGGCGCAGTCACTGGTCGCTTCGCGCAAGTCGACCTGGGAAATGCGCAAGGTCAACGCCCATCGCCGCGCCGACCTCGACAATCTGGTGATCTCTAAAGAGAACCGCGACGACGCCAGCAACATCGCCGACGCCGCACTGGCCGATTACCAACACGCCCAGGCGCAACTGGAAGCCGCCGAACTCAACCTCAAACGCACCGAAGTGCGTGCGGCGGTGGACGGTTACGTGACCAACCTCAATGTGCATCGCGGCGATTACGCACGTATCGGCGAGGCGAAGATGGCCGTGGTCGACATGAATTCATTTTGGGTTTACGGCTTTTTCGAAGAAACCAAGTTGCCGCACGTCAAAGTCGGTGACCAAGCCGACATGCAATTGATGAGCGGCGAAGTGCTCAAGGGTCATGTCGAAAGCATTTCGCGCGGGATCTACGACCGCGACAACCCGGAAAGCCGCGAACTGATTGCCGACGTGAACCCGACGTTCAACTGGGTGCGGCTGGCGCAGCGCGTGCCGGTGCGGATTCATATTGATGAGGTGCCAGAGGGCGTGTTACTGGCGGCGGGGATTACTTGCACGGTAGTGGTGAAGCAGGACCTGGCAGGCAATTGATCGACCGCGTCGCCCCTGACCAGGGCGACGCGGTGATGCTTCCAGCTACTGGGAAATGTTGTAGCGATACAGACAACCCAGAGGGTTTTCTGGATTGATGTTGAGGGCAACAATCAATTTGCCTGGGGCCTGCTGATAATGAAGCCTGGAGAGCGAGTCGGTGGTCTCCTCGCGATGGATGACGCCACCCGCGTCTGAAAAAGCGGAGTTGTAGCCACCGCTACGGGTTTTCACACAGGCAATATAATTGCCCTTCTCGTCTCCACCAGAAACTACGATGTTATCAGCGAAAGGAACATGGTCCGCCCAGTTGACTCGCCTGTCGCTGCCGAGAGCTGGTGGGAGTGGCATGACATTCGGATTGCCGAAAACGTCAAAATCGGGCTTACCTTTTTCATCGAAGGCGAACAACATGCCGTATCGCTCACTGACACCGCTGCCCATGTTGGTGTAGCCAGATGCCGTAAATCTATCAGGGGCTCGCTGTCTCACAGTATTGAGTTCGGCACCCATGAAGTTGTACCGGACTACCACAACCCCGGGTCTTTCCGGGAGGCCGAAACTCTCATGGAGCGCGCCACTGTCTGAATTCAACATCACGAGGAGACCGTCCGTGTTCACGTCGGGCTCGTATTTTTCGTAGCCTGCAAATAACAAGAGTCCATTGTCGAGCACGCAACCGTCGCTGAGTGAAGTCGATGCATGCGGCATCCCGTGATTAATTTCAACTCGGCCATCTGTGCCGAATGCCTTCACGGGTGCGCCCTGCGCATCGAATTTGTAAAGGTGCGCCCTGAGCACGTCAGGCGTGTGGTAATCAACGCCGACAATAACGCTGCCATCGGGTAGCGCGAAGACGAATGCCGGGCCTTTTTTCGTAAGCCGTTGTGTGTTTGGGGGATCGATGATGACTTGGCCATTCTCGCCAAAGCTGCTCACTCGATTGCCTTTGCTGTCAAGGCAGAGAATCGCAGCGCTAACCTCGTTCGATTGCTCATTGGCTGTGCTGCCTGCCATGAACAGCCGCCCATCGGCACCTTCTGCAATCGGCCCGCCAGAGGCCTGCTCATTGGCCAGGAACGAACCCGTGACACGCCCTGCGACCCCAAACGCCAGGTCTACGGCACCCAAGTGGTTCAGCTTGGAAATGAAGAAGACGCCTTTGTCGAAGGTACTGGTGACCAGCAACGATTTATCGCGCAGCAGCGTTGACCCCGTGAGGGGCCGGGACTTCGTCGGGTCGTCCTGGAATATATCGTCAAGTTGAAGTTTGCCTTGGCCGCGTCCCCATGTAGCGTCGATTGTCGCCCTGATGTTCGCGGCCTTCTCTGCGATTGCCATATACGTCCCTGCGCGGTTGTCGGGAGGTCGGTTTACTCGCCGGGCGCTAACGCTGTCTTAACACTATTCACCTGGCTTGAACTCACGATAGGCCTTCGCTTAGAGGGCGCCTACTGTCAACTCTGACAGGTCTGGCTACCGCTGGTCGCAACGACTGGGGATCAGAGCTTGGCGCGCAACCCGAACCGCTTCATCAACGTCGATTCGAGTAACCCTTGCGGCAACAACGCCGCCAACAACGGCAACGCCCGGCTGCCGTTGCCGATGCGAACCAGCCGTGGCGGCTTGCTCTGCCGCACCGCTTTCAACAGCTCAGCCGCAAACTCACTGGCCGGTGTTGGCTTGTCCTGCGATGCCTTGGCCCGTGCCCGAATGCCTTCACGCAGGGGAAACCACGGCGATTGCTCGTTGATCAACTGCTCGGCTTCATGTCCGGCATTCTTCGCAAAACTCGATTCGATCGCACCGGGCTGGACTTCCATCACACGGATGCCAAACGGTGCCAGCTCCATGCGCAACGCGTCGCTAAGCGCATGCACCGCCGCTTTCGACGCGCAGTAGGCGCCGGCAAACGGTGTGACCAGCACACCCGACACACTGCCGATATTCACTACCAGCCCCTTGGCCGGACGTAGCAGCGGAAACAACGCGCGGGTGACGCCGACAATCGAAAATACGTTGGTTTCGAACTGGCGCTGCATCGCTTGTACGCCGCCGTCGAGCAGTGGCCCCATCGCGCCGTAACCGGCGTTGTTGATCAGTACATCAAGACTGCCGTGTTGCTGGCTCAGACGCTCGGCGAGTTGTTCCAGCGCGGCGCCATCGTTGACGTCCAGCTCGACAGCGGTGAAACCGGCAGCGCTCAGCGCGCTGACATCTTCAGCCTTGCGCGCACTGGCCCAGACTTCGTAGCCGGCGGCTTTGAACGCGTCGGCAAGGGCGCGGCCGATGCCGCTGGAACAACCGGTAATCAACGCAACGGGCATGGCGCATTCCTTGTGCAAACAGTCGGGGGAGGGGATCAGTCGGAGAAACTACCTTGCAAATGCTCGGCGCGAAACTCCAGGGTTTGCGGGCGATAGCCGGGGCGCAGCGGCGGCAGTGGCAAGCAGTCTTCCCAGGTTGCACCGGCCTGCAACTCGCCGGGGCCACGATAGCGTGGGGCAGTGTATTGATTGTCGGCCAGGTTGACCGTATCGCCCGGCGCATAAGCGGCGATGCGCCAGCGCAGCTCGGTCAGCGGCACATTGTTGCCATTGTTCATTTTCAATTGCAGCGGACGGTCGGCCGGGCATTGCTCGGGAGCGTAGGCAATGCGCAGTTCCAGGCGCGCCAGTTGCTTGATCTCGCGGTTGTCCAGCCACACCACCCACATGGCCACGAAACCCAGGCCAATCGCAGCGGCTACCGAAACCGGCAAGGCCTTGGCCGGGTAGCGCAGCAGCAGGATCAACCAGGTAATGACCAGCAGGATGCCGATGAACATGCGTGAGCGCTCCGTGGGTGAGTGAGCCCCATCCTACCGAAGGCTTGGCGCAATGGGTATTCGGGACGAGTTTGTGCGCACCGTTGGTCGGGACTGTAATTTCTGACAGTAGGAATGCGGTTCCGCGCTTGCTCTCATGAGCCAAGGGCACACTGGGACGTTGACGCACTATGGGCATCCACAGCAATACGCCAACGCTTGCCGTGAACGATCCGCGCGGTTTGGCCATCCTCAACGTCAACTACTGGCGCGCCGATGCGGCGCTGGCAAGCGAGCCCCGGATCGAGCGGACGTTGCGCGACAACGCCGGCCGTGCAGTCAAACAATGGGATGCGCGATTGTGGGCGTTGCAGGCGATTGATCCACAAGCGCCCGCCAGCCTCACCACTGTCCATGCCTTGAACGATATCGCGCTGCGCTCGGACAGTACCGATGCGGGAGTCCAGGTCCAGTTGCCGGGTTTGGCCGGCCAGACGCTGTGCAACTGGGACAGCCGTGGCACATGCCGCGAAATTGCATACGATGACTTGTTGCGACCTGTCGCGGTGTTCGAGGAAGGCACCGGCGTACCTCGCCGTTGTTCCGAGCGCCTTGCCTATGGCCGCCCCGGCGCGGGCGATCCGCTGCGCAATCAGCTCGGTCAAGTGATTCGTCATGACGATCCCGGTGGCAGTGTTCTGTTCTCGCAGTTTGCGATCACCGGGCAGTGCAGTGAAAACATCCGTCACTTCACGCTTGAGCCGGTTGCCGCGGATTGGCCAGAGGCTATCGCCGATCGACAGAAGTTGCTCGAACCCCAAGGGGCAACCACACAATGGCGCTATGCCCCGCTGGGACCTGTGCTCGAACAGTTCGATGCCGGTGGCAATCGGCAGGCCTTCGCACTGACTCTCCACGGCCAGTTACGCGCAGTTGAAATACGGCTCAAACTTCAGACTCAGAACCATTCGGTCGTCAGTGATATTCGCTACAACGCTTACGGACAAGTCACTCATGAACTGGCAGGCAACGGCGTGCTGACTACGCTGAGCTACCGTCCCGAAGACGGCCGCCTGCTCACGCGCCATGCTCAGGACAATCTGGGCAATGTGCTGCAGCATCTGATCTACGCCTACGACCCGATGGGCAATGTAACGAGTATCGAAGACCAGGCATTGCCCGTGCGCTGGTTCGCCAACCAGCGCATCGAGCCGGTCAGTCGTTACCGCTATGACAGTCTTTATCAGTTGTCCCATGCCACTGGCTGGGAGGCCGGCGTTGGCGGTGGCGGGCCGACCGCTGTCGCCAATTACAGCCAGCGCTATCATTACGACGCCGGCGGCAATTTGCGCGGGCTGACTCACGTCGGCCAACAGAGTCCAGGTCATCAACTGCAGGCCGCACGCTTTAGCAATCGGTGTTTGCCGTGGCACGACGGTAAGCCGCCCTCTGAAGCAGAGATCGCTGCAGCTTTCGATTCGCGGGGTAATTTGTTGTTGCTGGATCAGGGGCGCCGGTTGCAGTGGAATCTGCGTTGCCAGCTGGACTCGGTCGTGGTCGTCTCACGCCGATCAGATGCCGATGATCGTGAAAGCTATCTCTATGACGGCGCCGGTCAGCGGGTATGCAAGACGCGTTCGTCACGGGCCTCTGCACGCAGTCTTCTTGCACAGGTGCGTTATCTGCCAGCGCTGGAATTACGCACCGATACCGGCACCGGTGAGAGCCTGCAGGTGATCATCGTGCGGACCGGACTCAATATCGTACGCGTCCTGCATTGGCAGAGCCCATCGCCGACCGGCGTCAATTATCTCTACCGATACAGTTTCAATGATCATCTGGGTTCAATCAGTCTTGAGCTGGACGCGGATGCGCAACTGATCAGCCGCGAGCATTTTTATCCATTCGGTGCAACGGCGTGGGCCGAAGAAC
Source organism: Pseudomonas sp. TE9122 (assembly GCF_056278925.1). Lineage (NCBI taxonomy): Bacteria > Pseudomonadati > Pseudomonadota > Gammaproteobacteria > Pseudomonadales > Pseudomonadaceae > Pseudomonas > Pseudomonas sp. TE9122. The sequence continues at coordinate 562,862 of NZ_JBWBQI010000001.1, forward strand.
CCGACGTCAGCTACAAGACCGCGCGGTATTCGGCAAAGGAACGTGACGCCACGGGACTTTACTATTACGGGTTTCGCTATTACGTCCCGTGGCTGCAACGCTGGCTGAACAGCGATCCTGGTGGAGCGATCGACGGCCATAATCGCTATCGCGCGCTGCGCAACAACCCAATGACTTACAGGGACAGCGACGGGCGCAAGCCCGACAAGCCCGACAAGCGTGCTGGCGACCGGGTGTATCACGATCTTGCCGACAAGAAACTGGTCAATCCCGTGCAAGCCGCCGGCATGCAGCCCGTGCGCCGTTACTTCGAGAATGACCCAAATCCCGACGTCCAGGCCTACCGCCGCGAAATACCGGTAGCGCTGGCAGAGCTGGGAGCCCGGGACAACTCCGTGCTCAACACACATCAGGCACATGTCATTGCCGCCGTCCGGACGCACACCGCGCCACCTTCGGGGGCCGTGCTGTACCACTCCGGTGAATTCGTTTCTTCGACAATGAATCGGGTGTTGGGGGAGGAGACCACCAGCCGGATCATGGGACCCATGTCCGTTGCGTTCAACAGCCCTGTCGAAGAACCGCAAGTGCTTGCAGCCAGGCGCGGTGCCGTGGCCAAAGGCTTCCAGATCGGCGGAAATCTGCTGATGCACGCCGCTAACCCCGCAGCTCAGTTGGTGGGCTCACTGAGTGTGGCAATGGGCAATGCCATGCAGGTTTCCGAGGCTCAGACGCGGATTCAGTACAAACTGCTCAGCACACCCGTTGCCGTGCCTCTTGCCATCTCCTCGAACAGTCCGGCGGTCGACTTGCAGTCCTTCAATCGATCGACCCGGCGGCAGCCGTTGTTCGCAGAACCGGAATCAACGTCCACACCGTTGGCGCAGCAACTGTTTGCAGCCGCGTTTACACAAGGTCCCGCGGGGTTGGCGCAGGCGACGGAAGGCGAGTCGGTCGATGAAGATTCACCACTGGCGAGACGCCGCAATTCAGTCTTCGGCTAGACAAAAAAAGCCCCCGCCCAGCCCGCTGCGGATAGGGAACGCAACGGGCTGGACGAGGGCTTCTTGTTTCAGCAGGCGATTACTGCGCGATGGTTTTCACCGACACGCCGCGTTCGATCGGGGTGGAGCGGCCGTAGATATCTTCGAAACGCTCGATATCGTCTTCACCCAGGTACGAACCCGACTGCACTTCGATGATTTCCAGCGGGATCTTGCCCGGGTTGCGCAGGCGATGCACCGAGGCGATCGGGATGTAGGTCGACTGGTTTTCGGTGAGCAGGAACACGTTTTCGTCGCAGGTCACTTCGGCGGTGCCGCTGACCACGATCCAGTGTTCGGCGCGGTGGTGGTGCATCTGCAGCGACAGGCACGCGCCCGGCTTGACCGAGATGTGCTTGACCTGGAAACGCCCGCCCATGTCCACCGAGTCGTACGAGCCCCACGGACGATAGACTTCGCAGTGGTTCTGGGTTTCGCTGCGGCCCTGGGCATTGAGGGTGTTGACCATCTGCTTGACGCCCTGGACCTTGTCCTTGTGGGCAATCATCATCGCGTCCTTGGTTTCGACCACGACGATGTTTTCCAGACCGATCACCGAGACCAGTTTGCCGTTGCCGTGGATCATGCAGTTCTTGCTGTCCTGGATGACCACATCGCCTTTGCTGACGTTGCCGTTGGCGTCTTTCTCGTTGACTTCCCACAGCGACGACCAGCAGCCGACATCGCTCCAGCCAGCGGTCAGCGGCACCACGCAGGCGCGCTGGGTTTTTTCCATCACCGAATAGTCGATGGAGTTGTCCGGGCAGCAGGCGAAGGTGGCTTCGTCGAAAGTGATGGTGTCGGCGTCCTGCTGGCTGCGCTCAAGGGTCAGCAGGCAGGTGTCGTAGATGTCCGGATCGTGCTTTTTCAGTTCTTCGAGGAAGCGGCTGGCGCGGAACAGGAACATGCCGCTGTTCCAGTAGTAACCGCCGGATTCGACGTACTCGGTGGCGCGCTTCACATCCGGTTTTTCGACGAAGTGCGAGACGCGGCTGACGCCTTCGGGCAGCAGCGAATCAGCAGTGGATTTGATGTAGCCGTAGCCGGTTTCCGGTTTGGTTGCCGGCACGCCGAACAGCACCATTTCGCCGTTTTCCGCAGCGACGGTGGCCAGGGCCAGCGCACGTTGCAGGGCTTTCTGGTCTTCCAGCACGTGGTCGGCCGGCAGCACCAGCATCAGTTCGTCACGGCCTTCATTGACCAGCATCATCGCGGTCAATGCTACGGCCGGCGAAGTGTTGCGGCCGAACGGTTCCATCAGGATGCGCTGGCATTCCAGATTGCGCGCGGCCAGTTGCTCGTTGACGATGAAACGGTGCTCTTTGTTGCAGACCACGATTGGCGTGTCCATGCCTTCGAACACCAGACGCTCGAGGGTTTGCTGGAACAGCGTGTGTTCGCCGGTCAGGGCGAGGAATTGCTTGGGGAATTGCTTGCGCGAAAGAGGCCACAGACGCGAACCGCTACCACCTGACAAGATCACCGGAATCATAGTGTTTACTCCATAAAATCAATTTGGTTAGAGCCCTGTGGGAGCGAGCCTGCTCGCGATGGCGATGGCTCAGTCGACATTGATGTTGCATGTCAGACCGTATTCGCGAGCAGGCTCGCTCCCACAAGGGGTACTGCGTCAGTTCACAAAAGGATTAGCGAGTCGACACCGGGCGTTTCACCCAGACTGGCGACAGGTTGCTGCCGTTGCCGGTGACGTACAGCACGGCTGCCTCACCACGCTCCAGAGCGACCGGTTTCACGTCGCCGACTTTCTTGTCGCCTTCGTACAGCGCCAGGCTGACTTTCACCGGGTTGATTTCACGTTCGCCACGGCCCTTGGCAGCGACGTTCGGCACCACTTCGGTCTTGCCGTCGGCGGTTTTCAGGGTCAGCGATTTGTCGCTGAGGTTCTGCACACGCACCAGGGATTTCTGCTTGTTCTTGAACGGCGGCTCTTCGATCAGTTGTGGCGCGCCGGAAGCGTTGTTGACCAGGGTGTAGTAGTGGTCACCGGCGAGTTTGACCGGCAGGGTCTGGCTGCCGACCTTGGCGCTGTAATCGCCGCCCGGCATGAAGCTGAAGTCGCTGCTGGCCAGTGGCGCGATATCGCTCAGGTTGGTGCTGCCGACAGTCGCGCTGACTTCGGCGTTGCTGGCGTTGTAGACACGCACGAAGGTCGAGCCTTTCGGAGCGGTCGGGCCGTACAGCGCGGCGTCGCCACCGGCGAAGGCTGGGACGGAAAGTACGCTGAGGCCAGCAACCAGTGCGAAGCTTTTAGCGAGACGACGAGGAGTAGTAGTGAAAGTCATGGTGTACCTCTCTTTCAGTTTTGCGCCCGATCGGGCGTCTCGGATTCAGTGTTGATGGCTACGTTTTGTTGGCGGGCGCCGGCTTGTTTGAGCTCTGCGACCCACTGCGGGTCGGCGTCGCCGATTTCGTTGTTCACAGGCAGATATCGTTCAGGAAACTCCCAGATCAGCACTTGTGGCGGGCTGTTCTTGAAGTCATCGCTTTTCAGGTAGCTGAGCATCGGCAGAATCGGGCCGTGGCCGTCTTCGGCGTAGTTGACGACGTCACTGTGCAGCGCTTGTTTGAGCGCACCGACGAAGTTCCAGTTGGGGTTGGCGCTGTAGCTGGTGCCGATCAGCGCGACCGGTACTTCGCTGTTGGCGAACAGGGCGTCGTCACCGGCAGGCTGTTCGGCGGCAACGGTGTTGCGTTTGAGCAGTGGCTCAGGCGCCGGCATCATGTTTTCGAACAGCGGATCGAGTGGCAGGAACAGACGCAGATCGCCCTTGTGCGTGACCTTCTCTGCTGGCGTGGTAACGAAGCGCTGTGGCTCGCCGCTCAGCGGGAATTTCTCGGCAATGGTTTTCGCCAGCGTATTGGCGGCGATCTCGGCGCCTTCCGGCGTCCAGTGGGTGTCGGTGCGCAGGAACACCTGCTCACCGTTCTGCTTGGCCTGTTGCAGCGGGCCGAGCAGGTCAGGGGCGAGGATCTTGTCGGCCGCGACACGGGCGTGGAAATCCTGGTACAGATTCTGGTGAATGCTCGAAGGCTTCACTTCACCCAGATGCTCCGGGTACAGACGCACCTTGGCTGGAACGATCGCCATCACCAGTTTCACGCCTTTCTCTTTCAGGGTCTGACGCACGCCTTCGACCAGCGCGTAGTTGCCTTGCAGGTTCTGCTGTTCGTTGACGATCGGGTTGAATTCCTCATCGCTGTACAACCACTGGTCGCGGCCGAGCACGACGCCCGGACGACCTTCGTTGAACAGTTTGAAATCCAGCGCGGCCCAGAGGTTGGTGCCCAGACGCTTGATCGGGAATTCATCGTCATAGTGGGTTTCCACCGCCTTCGTCCAGCGGCCGTTGAGCACCGTCGCATCAGCGTTGGTGCTGAAGCCGAAGAAGCTGCGAACCGACCACAGACCCAGGACCAACAGCGTCACCAGGAACAGGGCGATGTAGAAGATGCGTAATGAGCGGGTCATGTCAGATCCCTCAGAACTGGAAGTAAAGGAACGGCGAGAAGCTTTGCGCCGAGAGTTTGAGAATCGAGGCGATGAACAGCAGCAGGATCAGCCCGCGCATCACGTAGCGCGACCAGTCAGCGGTCCAGTAAGCCGGTTGCACCTGGGCTTCGACGCCAACGGTGTAGCCAGGTTCGTGGATGCTCGCCGGATTTTCCCCAGGCGCTGCCTTGATCATTCCCGGCGTCGCCGTGGCAGGACCATTGGCCTCGACGTTGACTTCCGGTTTGGTCTTGGCTGGCGGCTGATTGGTATACAGATCACGCAGGCCGAAGAACGCCAGGGTTACGTAAGCCACCACCAGAGTCGCTACTTGCAGACCGGTGAGGCTGGCCTGATTGAGTTCCGACAGCGACCAGTCGCCGAAGCTGAACATTGCACCGTACATGCGACCGGCGACGTGCAGATTCTCGGCACGGAAGATCACCCAGCCCATCACCACCAGCAGGAAAGTCAGTGCCCAGCGGATCGGGTTGAGGCTGCGCGGCGAAGTATTGAGGCCGAGCATTTTTTCGATCGCCAGCCACATGCCGTGCCAGGCGCCCCAGATGATGTAAGTGATATTCGCGCCGTGCCACAGACCACCCAGAAGCATGGTCAGGAACAGGTTGCGATAGGTCATCAGCGTGCCTTTACGGTTACCGCCGAGGGTGATGTACAGGTAGTCACGCAGCCAGGTGGAGAGGCTGATGTGCCAGCGGCGCCAGAACTCGGTGATCGACTGGCTGATATACGGCTGCTTGAAGTTTTCCATGAAGCGGAAACCCATCATCAAGCCCAGACCGATGGCCATGTCGCTGTAACCGGAGAAGTCGAAGTACAGCTGCGCGGTGTACGCCAGCGCACCGAGCCAGGCATCACCCGTGGTCGGATTTTGCAAGGCGAAGCAATGGTCGGCGACCACGGCGAGGGTGTCGGCGATGAAGACCTTCTTGATGAAACCCTGCATGAACCGCGTGCAGCCCTCGGAGAACTTGTCGAGGGTGTGCGTGCGGTTGTTGAACTGATCGGCGAGGTCGCGGAAACGCAGAACCGGGCCGGCAATCAGGTGCGGGAAGATCGCCACGAATGCTGCGAAGTCGATCAGGTTGCGCGTGGCCGGAGTGTCGCCACGGTACACGTCGATGATGTAGCTGATCGATTCGAAGATGTAGAACGAAATACCGATCGGCAGCAGCACGTGGGTCAGGATGAACGGCTCAAGACCGAACGAAGTCATGATCTCGTTGATGCTGTCGACACCGAAGTTGGCGTACTTGAAGTAGCCGAGGATGCACAGGTCGACGGCCACGCCGATCAGCAGCCAGCGCTGCGCCGGTTTGGTTCTGACGCCGGCGGCACCGACTTTCAGGCCGATCCAGTAGTTCCACAGCGTGACCGCTGCGAACAGCGCGAGGAAGTCCACCCGCCACCAGGCGTAGAACACATAGCTGGCGATCAGCAGCAGCAGGTTGCGATAGCGTTGCCCGCTCAGGTAGTACAAGCCGAGAAAGATCGGCAAGAACAGAAACAGGAACACGTTGGATGAAAATACCATCCCGATCTCTCCATGTTTGAACCAACAGTCAAGGGCCAAAGCCCCCCCAAACCCCCCGTGGTAGTGGAGGGGTGACACAGTGTTTGCTTGAGGTCTGGGCTGGCCGTCAAACCGCGCCCCTCACCCCCCGCCCTCTCCCGGAGGGAGAGGGAGCCTGATCTCCATGGTTTTCAAAAATGGAGATCGACTCGGTATTTCATTTCGGCGTAACTCGCACAGCCACCTCGGTCAGTCCCCTCTCCCTCCGGGAGAGGGTTAGGGTGAGGGGCTTTTAGCCCTTTTCATGCGACGGGTCGTAGACCTTGGTCAGGTCGCCGCCAAGACGGAAAGTCTTGAACGGTTGCATGTCGCGCTTCTTCTCGATCACATCCGGCGCACAGGTGTAGAGCGTGCAGAACGGTTCGAGCCAGGCGAATTTCATGTCCTCTTTCAGGTCGGTCATGTCCTGCTTTTTGCCGTTCTTTTCTTCGAACTCGTCAGGGTCCTTCACGCCGGCCAACACGCGGTCACCGAGACGCTTCAGTGCGCCATTGTTTTCCTGACGCAGATCGACACCGTTGACCTGGGCGAAACTGGCGATCATCGCCAGCGGCGGCAGGGCGTAGTTGTGATAGGCGAGGGCGCGTTGCTGGCGCTTGAGTTCGTTGGGCAGGAATCCGTCGGCGTCGACCTGGTTGACGCCGACCTTGTATTCCTTCACCGCCCAGTCGAACAGGTCGCGGCGGTTGGTGGCGACGGCGGTGGCCATCACCGACCAGGCGGCCCAGTACGAGTGGTTGTTGGTTTTTTCCAGCGGCAGGTTGTCCCAGTCGCTGACCACCTGATCGGCCATTTTGCTGAACCAGGCTTCGATCACCTGCGCTTCCTGCTGATGCTGGGCCAGCGGATGCGAGTCGGAAAACTTCAGGCGAATGTACGACGAGGCCATGCTGCCCAGTGCCCATTTGCGCATCGACTTGCCGGTGTGGTTGAAGTCTTTGGACATCAACGCGTCAGCCTTGGCCCATGCGGTCAGCCAGTTGAGCGTGCATTCGAGCTGCTCCGGGCGACCGTCGCGCATGAACTGCATGACGCGCTTGGCGGTGCCGCGCTCCAGCGTGGTGATGTCTTTGGTGGTGTCGCGAAAGGCTTTTTCCGACTGCACATTCAGCGTCGCGCGGGCCTTGTCCGAACCTTCGTATTTGCTGCGAAATTGCAGCGGACCGGTGTATGGCGCCGGCATCGCGTCGCAGCCGTCGCTCTTGTCGCCAGTCTTGAATTTATCCACCGGGGCGAAGTAGCCCTGCGGTGGACGCAATGGCGCGGCGGCCTGAGTTGCCCCGGCGAACATCGCCAGGCTCAGGAGTGTCGGTGCCAACAGATTTTTCAGTTTCGGATTTCGCATAGCAGACCTCATTGCCCGAGCTGCGCGGTCTGTTGACCGACGCCCGGGAATACGTTGCGTTTGCAGATTTTCGCTTCGACTTTTTGTGGCGCGGCGCCAGGTCCGGCTTCAGGACCCTGGACTTCGACTGCCAGCAGGTTTTGCGAGGCCCAGTCTTCGTCCGTGCGCAGCTCAAAGGCGAAACGACCGTCGGTGTCGGAGGTTTCCGGTTTCTCGATCTTGATGTCCTCGTGGCGACCGTTCATGTACCAGAGGGTGGCTTGCAGGGTTTTCACCGAGGTGTCGGCGAAGCGGATATCAACCTGATGGTTGGCGTTCTGCAGGTTCAGGTTCTTGCTGTTGACCAGCAGTTCTTGCTTGCTGCCCGGCTTCAGCGTGGCGCTGGCGGACATCTGCGCGTCCTTGCCTTCGCAACCGTTGTCGAGCAGCGCCATCATCTGGCGATAGATGGTTTCCTGGTCGAGGCGATACAGCGGCGAGAATTCCCAGATGAGAATCTTCGGCGGGGTCTTCTGGAATTCTTCGCTGCCCAGGTACTGCAGCATCGAACCTTCGAAACCGCCGCCGGGGAAGGCCACGTTGAGGATGTCGGCGCCGATGGCTTCTTCGAGGAAACCGGCGAAGTTGTAGTTCTTGCCGCTGTGCGACGTACCGACCAGGGTGATCTGCGGATTGCCGGAATCGCCGAACAGATCGCCGTCGCCTGCCTCGCCTTTCGGCTCGGTGGTGAACTGGTCCATGTACTGGATCGCATAGCTGGTGCCGCACAGTTGCCCGGCCATGTTGTGCAGAGTGCCGGTCTTGCCCATGCGCCCGGAGCGCTTGGTCTCGAATTCACGCTTGGGAATGTCGGCGAAGGCCGGGATCTGCTTGACCTTTTCGGCGACGATTTTTGCCGTGCGCTGGGCGCCGTAAGGTGTCCAGTGCTGGTCGCCACGGAAGTAGAAATCGTGGGCGGGCAGGGTGTCCGGCAGCGATTCGTTGGTCAGTGGCGACAGGTCCGGCACCACGTAGCCCATCTTGGCGAAACGGCCGAGCATGGTCTTGTAGTTGCCCAGCGCTTTCTCGTAATCGAACGCGGCTTTTTCCTGCGGGTTGAGCTTGTTGCGGTTCACCAGGCCACGGGTCGGCTGGTAAACGATCACCAACTCGACGCCTTTGCTCTTGAACGCATCGTGCAACTGTTGCAGGCGCTTGTAGCCGGCCGGCGTGGTGTTGAACTCGGTGCGCAGGTCTTCCTGGGTACGGAACAGCCAGTCGCCCTGGGCCTGTACCAGGGTGGTGAAGTTCTGCTGATAACGCGTGGTGTAGTTCTTCGCGTCATGGGCAGCCGGGCACAGGTTGCAGCACGGCTCGGCGGTGAACTTCGGTGGCGTGACGCTTGCGCCGTCAGCGTCGGCGCGGGCGTTGCCGGCAGCGAGAATGCCGAGAGTCAGGGCCGAGAGGCTGAGCAGTTTGATCATGTGTGGGTGCATAAAAATTATCCTCAGTCCTGCAATTCGGTCTGGCGTTCGACAGGGTCGATCAGCACGGCTTTCTGCTGGCGCACCAACAGATCGAGAATTTCATCCTGGCGCTCGCCGAGAATGCCGTTGAAGCTGATCCCGCTGGACTTGGTCGGCGCCAGCATCGACACGCGATACAGCTCGACACTCAGCGGCGAGTCGATCGACAGCGGGCCGCTGCCATTGGCCGCCAGCTCGCCGCCGACGACGATCAGCGAGACCTGCGCGTCGAACGGGTCGAGCTTGATGTCACGGTCGGTGTCGGTCAGGTCCTTGATGTGGCCGTAGATACCGGTCAGGCCGTTGGTCATGGCGACGTTTTCGTAGAGGCGGATGTTCACGCTGTTACGAATACGAATGCCGTGACGGGTATTGCTGATGACCTTGTTGCCCCACAGCAGGTTGTCGGCGGACTCGTAGAGCGTGATGCCGTCGGTGTGGTTCTTGTAGATCTCGTTGTAGGCAATGATGTTGTTGACGCTGTTACGGTCGATCACCAGGCCCGACAATTTGTTGTCGAAACTCTTGTTGTTGAAGATGAAGCTGTCGTTGACCTCACGGGAAATGATGATCCCGTGCTTCTTCTTCGTGCCGTGAACGGTGTTCTCGGCAATGATCAGACGGTGCGAGCGGTCATGCGGGTCGATGCCGTAGACGATGTTGTCTTTGTAGGTGTTGCCCTTGACCACAAAGTCGCTGGTTTCGTAGCAGTAGAAGCCGTACCACATGTCCGAGAACTCGGAGCCGACGATCCAGCCGGTCGGTTCCGGGCGCTTGAGGACCTTGGCCATGTTCGGCGTGTACTGGGAAATACTCACCCCGTACGACTTACTGTTGGCGTAACCGAAACTGGCCATCTTGCTGTTGACGATGTAGGTCTCGGTGCCGCCCCAGGCGAGCAGGAACGGACGGAATTCCTTCGGCGAACGGAAGGTCGCCGGGCCGTTTTCCTTTTCGCGCCAGCCGGTGACTTTGGTGTCACGCACGAACAGCTTGCCGTCGTTGACCAGGAACGAACCGGCCTCTTGGGACAGGCGCAGTTCCTGGGTCTGGCCGTCGATTTCGAGGATGCCTTTCTCGCCGACCACGATCGGCAATTTGGCCAGATACACGCCCGGGGACGTCTCGCTGAAATACTGCTTGGGCAGTTTTTTCGCCAGATCCTTGAGGTTCATGTAGCCGTCATCAATGAAAATCGCCTGCGGGATGCCGTGCTGACGCACCACCCATTCGGCCATCTTGTTATCGCCGCCGATGAAGTCCTTCAGGGCGTTTTCCTGCATCATCCGGCGCACACTGATCTTGCCCGGTTTGCTGCGCACGATCTTCGCCGCAGCGGCTTCGGCGGTGAAGCCGGACAGATCGGGCAGTGTCGGCTTGGCCAGTTTCAACGCGTCGGTCGGCGCGCTGCTGACGGTGTAGGTCTTGGCCTGTTGCAGTTCTTTGGCCACGGTCGCAGGTTTCGCCGGTTCAACATTGGCGAAGGCGCTGGCGCTGGCCAGCAGCATCGCGCCGGCCAGCAGGCTGAGTGAGCCTGTTCTGGTGCTGATCATGTCGGGCACTCCCTTGGCGGTTTGCATCAGAAGCGCCAGATCACGTCAATGAATGCGCGGTGCATGTAGGAATCAACCTGGCTGCCATAGGCGTCGCCCGGTTTGAACACACCGCCACGGAAACGCACCAGTGCCGAAGGCTCGTCGATCGACTGGCTCAACGCCGCCGGCAACAGGCCTTGCTTGAAGTACTTGGTGACGACCAGGTCCATTTCCTGACCCAGGTCCTTGTTGCCATCTTCAAGCGGCAGCGAGGTACTGGAGAGGATCGCGCCGGTGACGTCGTCGGTGTTGTTTTCCACCGCATTGATGCCGTTGCTGCCGACCGGCTTGTTGCCGTCGACACGCCAGAACTTGTGGTAGATCAGGCTGGCGTCGTACTCGTCGTTGACCATCCACGAGCCGAACAGGGTGGCGGTCTGCATGTTGTTCATTTCGCCACGGAAGGCTTCGCCGAAACGGTGCACGCGCGAGCGGGTACCGGTGTAGTTGGAGCGGTTGCTCTCCAGACCGTTCTGTTCGTAATCGGCACTGGCGCGGGCGTATGCACCGCCGACTTGCCACTGCGGATCGAGGCGCAGACGCACGCCGACATCGGCTGCCCAGCCGCTGATGTCATCGCTGCGCTTGGCTTGTGTCGGGCGTGTGCCGTCGGCGTTCAGCGCATTGACCGTGTCGCGGTCGCCGCTCATGCCGGTGATGCTGCCCCAGTAGTTGACGGTGTTGGTGTTGCGCCAGTTGTAGGCGTCGCTGTCAGCGGTCAGGCCGATCCAGCTGATGTCGCCGTTCTCGGTCTTGTCCAGCGAGTCGCGCGGGACGCCCGGCTCGGCGTAATCGAGTTTGCCGTCATCGTGAGTGTGGTGGCCGCGAATGCCGACCCACTGGCCCGGTGTCCACTGGTAAGCAGCGTCGGCGTAGGCGTGCAGGCGATCCTTGTCTTTCGGCGCCAGCTCTTTCAAGTCGGTGCGGTATTCGCTGAAACGCTCGGCAACACCGGCATTGGCCCGCAGCAGGGTGGTGTCGAAGGTCCAGTTCAGCGCTTCGATGTTGGTGTCACGCCATTGGCCGTCGTCATTGCGCAGACGCTGGCGACCGAACTTGAGCATCTCGCCCGGGTACGGGGTGAGGCCGCTGTAGCCGACCCAGAACTCGCGCATCGCCAGGTAGTTCTTCTTGGTTTTGCGATCACTATTGTCCGTGGCTTGTTCACCGTCGGATTGTTGCAGGGTGTCGGTCTCGATGATGTCGGTCGAGGTCACCGCCTGACCCATCGCGTAGGCGCTCCACGCGCCGCTTTCGCCGTAGATCCACGGACGCAGGTCGAGGCCCACGCCATTGACGTCACCGCCGCCGGCAGTGCCGAGGTCACGGTCGTCTTCGGACTGGCCGGTGAGTTTCACTTCCAGGCCGAAGTTCTTGGTTTCAGTCATCGCAGCCAGTGTCGGGCAAGACCAGATCAGCGCGAAGGTGAGGCCAATACCGGCCTTCACGAATGGGTTCAGCTTCATAGTTTTTCCTCGCCGTCTTCTTCTTGCAGGGCGTGCAGTTGCAGCGTGTTCGAGTTCAGGGCGCCACGGCTGGCCTGTTCCTGTTGCAACAGGCGGCGGGCTTCGGGCAGGCGCTCGGGCGGCAGTTGCGCCTCGAGGGTCGCTGCCAGTTCATCGGCTTGCGGGGTGTTCTGGGCCTTGGCCAGTTGGCTGAATACGTAGGCGTTCAGCGGGTCGGGCTTGGTACCCTTGCCTTGGGAAAACAACTGGGCGATGGCGAAGTCGGCACTGTTCTGGCCGTTGCGCGCAGCGGTCAGCAGGTGGTCCAGAGCCTTCTGCGGATAGACCTTGCCCAAGTAGCCACGACGGTAGATCTGGCCGAGGTAGTAATCGGCGGCCACTTCGCGGCCAACGGCTTTCTGGAAGTGTTCCTCGGCGACTTTCGCGTCGGCCGGGACCATTTTGCCTTCGTAGTAGACCTTGCCCAGCAGCAGTTCGGCGCGCGGCTGGTCGGCAGCGCGACCGTTGTCCAGGTACTTCATCATCTGGTCGACGTCGCCCAGTTCGGGGAAGTCGTAAAGCAGTTGGGCGAGGGTGACCCACGATGCCGGGTAGCCCGGAGCGATCGGCTCGAGCAGCGCCTGCGCGGTTTTTTCGTCAGTCTTGCCCAGGGTCGAATCGGCCAGCACGCGGGCTACGGAGTCGACACGCTGCGCGGTGACGGTGCCACGGCTGTAACCGGCCTGCATCTGCTTGATCAGCTCGGCCTGTTGGTCCGCCTGGCCACGTTTCTGGTAGACGGTGGCCAGTTCGACGTAGCAGATGTCGGTGGTATTGAGCGCGGCCTTGCAGATCTTTTCCACGTCATCCAGATGCTGGTCGTAAGTGCCCTGGGTGCGATACAGCAGCACCTGCGCCAGACCCGCTTCCGGGTAGCCCGACTTGCGCCACTGATCGATCTGCTGCTGCGCGTTGATGTTGGGGAAGCTGTGCGGGTATTGCAGGTACAGCATCGCCAGCGGGATCAACGTGTTGCCTTCGCCATTGGCGGCGGCTTTTTTCAGCAGGGTTTCGGCTTCGTGGTGCTCGGCTTCGGTGGAGCCCGGCTTGGCCACCAGCAAACGACCGAGACGTGCCTGGGCACGCGGCGACACGCTGGCCGCTGCGCGGTAAGTCGCTTCGGCCTGTTTCATCTGCGCCGGGTCGCGGCTGTCGACCTGGATATCGGCCAAGCCGACTTGCGCCTCGCTGTAACCCAGATCGGCCAGTTGCTGGTAATTCTGCGCAGCGGTGGCAGTGTCGCCACGCTTGAGCGCTTCGTTGGCCAGACGCTGATCGGGCAGCCCGGCGCAACCGGCCATAGAAACTGCCAGTGCCAGCGAGCACACCATCAATCCCATGTGGGAGCGAGCCTGCTCGCGAAGCAGTCGACTCGGTACTTCAGACAAACCGCGCTGGCCCTTTCGCGAGCAGGCTCGCTCCCACAGGGTCGGCGGTGTGTTCAAGTTATGCGTAGTCACAGGCATGTCCTCGACTTAGAGACCGGCAGCCATGGCTTTGTCGATCAGCCAGTTCAGGTTCGGGCCACGGTCGCTGTTCACTTCCACCGGGCGGCCGGCGAGGCTGCTGTCGAGCGGCTCGTCAGGCTGGATCTGCACGCGGATGTCGGAGGACAGGTCGGCGCTCTTCAGGCTCGTGCTGCTGACGATCTTGCCGGTGCGGGTCTTGTCTTCGCCGGCGATCTGGAAGCTCACCGGGGTGCCCGGGCGCACGTCGCCGAACTGGCGATAGGAGAAGCGTGCTTCAACGTTGGCCTGGGTGTTGCGCGGCACCAACTGGAAGATCACGTCGCCCTTGCTCGCGTACTGACCGTCAGCCACCAGTTGCTGGGCCACGGTGCAGTCGCACGGCGAAGTCAGGGTGCCGGTCATTTGCTTGCCGAACAGTTCTTCAACCTTGGCCGGGGCCAGTTGGTCTTCGGCCAGATGGCCCTTGAGCACGTCGAGCATGCTGGTGCTGAAGGTCGCCAGCGGTGCGCCTTTGGCGGCAACGCCGTCGGACTTGACCAGGCTCTGTACGGTGCCGTCACGCGGCATGGTGATGTTCATCCCCGGCACGCTGACCAGACCGGCCTGCGCGTGGCTGACGAAGTACATGCCGTACACCGACTTGAAGATGAAACCGGCAGCGACCAGACCAACAGCGAAAATACCGGCGCTGAAGGTCACGGCTTTCAGGCGGCCGAACGGGGTCATGCCGGTGTCGTTGGTCTTGTTCTTGCGCGCCTTGGTGAAGTTGTCGCGCTGCAGGGTCGCCAGCACTTCGCCGATGCTGACGATGTCGCCGGCCAGGTGCGAAGTGATCAGGTGGCGCAGGGTGGAAATGTCCTGCGGCTCGAGGTTCTGGAACTGGCAGCCGGCGCGGCCGGTGGCGCGGTCAAAGGAACGCACCTGCAGTTCAACGTCCATGGCCAGGCCGAGGTTGTCGATGACAAATTGCAGACGCGCCTTGTACACCTCGCCGATGGTCAGCGGCATCTGCCCGGCGTTGAACGCCAGACCGCCAGCCGACAGATCGAGGACCCGCGCTTCGAGCGGAGTCCGGTCAGGGCCGAAGAAACGCAGCTTGGCCGGGATTTTCACGCGAGCGTGCTGGCGCTGGGCTTCGGATTCATGCACTACGTTGACGTTGACGGCGGTATTCATAGGGGCGATTTCCTTGTTAATTCAATAGGAGCGGGTCAGACCATCATCAGCAGCACGGCGACAAAAATGCTGCCGGCGGAGAAGGTCATGGTCCGAGACGACCAGGTGTTGAACCAACGTTGAAAGCTGGCGAGATCACGGGTCAGGGATGTGGGCTGGCGAGTCCAGGATTGTTGGTCGAGGCGGAAGAACACGTAGATCTTCACCAGGGCGCCAACGATCTGGTTGTAATACAGAATCGCCGGGTAAGCAGGGCCGATGCGGTGGCCGGAACACGACAGCAACAGCGTCAGGATCAGGCGGGTGATACCGATCCACAGCAGGTACACGAGGATGAACGCGGTGCCGTACTTGAAGCTGGCGATCAGTGCGACGGTCAGGCCGAGCAGCGAAGTCCACATCGATACGCGCTGGTCGAACAGCACCACCGAGGTGAACGCGCCGAGGCGGCGGATACCCAGACCCAGTGCGCGCGAGTTCTGGCGCAGGTTGTTGCCGTACCAGCGGAACATCAGCTTGCGGCTGGCCTTGATGAAGCTCTTTTCCGGCGGATGTTCAACGGTGTTGATCGCGGCATCCGGCACGTAGAAGGTGTCGTAACCCAGGCGCATCAGGCTGAACCAGCTCGACTTGTCGTCACCGGTCAGGAACTTGAAGCGGCCCAGGCGCCAGTGTTGCAGCGAGTCGCTTTCAACGTCGGCGATGAACTCCGGATTGGTCACCACGGAGGCTTTGAACACCGACATCCGACCGGTCATGGTCAGTACGCGCTTGGACAGGGCCATCGAGCACATGTTGATGTGGCGCTGGGCGAAACGCAGCTTGTGCCATTCGCTCATGATGTAACCGCCGCGCACTTCGCAGAACTCGTTGGTGGTCAGGCCGCCGACATTGCCGAACAGCTGGAACCACGGCACGGTCTTGCGCACGACGCCTTCGCCGAGCACGGTGTCGCCGTCGATCACGGCCACCACGGCACGGTCGTCCGGCAGGTGACGGGAGATCGCACGGAAACCGAAGGCCAGACCATCGCGCTTGCCGGTGCCGGGAATGCGCACGAAGTCGAGCTTGACCCGCTCCGGCGGATTCATCCGTGCCCACAGCGCCTTGACCAGCAGCTCGTCGGACATTTCCACGATCGAGCAGACAATGGTGGTCGGCAGTTCGCAGTCGATGGCTTCACGGATCACCGAGCTGTAGACCTGCGCGGTTGTCAGCGCGTCAATACGAAAGCTGGTGACCATCAGAAACACATGCGACGGATCGGCCGCTTTACCCAGCTTGCGTACTTTGCGACGCAGGTGCGGGTAAACGATGTAGAGAAAAATCATGCCGCGCACAAAGTGCGTTGCACCCATCGAGTAGCGCCAGATACCCACGGCGCCAATCAGGAAAATGAAGTCCTTCGACTCGGAGTCGAATGTGGACGTGGGCAGCATCAAGGCCAGGCCCATCAGCAGACTGAGATAAAAAAGCCAGCCGGCTGATTGCAGAAAAAAATGTTTGAGCTTGGTCATAACCGTCATCCGAAGGTGATGGAGGCTTCAAGCCGCAAGCGTGTTGCTTTTGCTTGCGGCTTGAAGCTTGAGGCTTGCCTTACCAGCAAATGCCTTCGGTGCGGCTACCGGCGCTGGTGGCCTTGGACATGAAGCCCACCAGGTCGATGACTTGCTTGCCCTGCGGCGCTTCCTGGGCCAGCGAACGGAATTTCTCGTCGCGGTTGCCGAGGATGATCACGTCGGAGTTGTCGATCACCGAGTCGAAGTCGGAGTTGAGCAGGGACGATACGTGCGGAATCTTCGATTCGATGTAGTCCTTGTTCGCACCGTGGACACGGGCGTATTCGACGTTGCTGTCGTAGATGCTCAGGTCGTAACCCTTGCCGATCAGCATTTCCGCCAGTTCGACCAGCGGGCTTTCGCGCAGGTCGTCGGTGCCGGCCTTGAAGCTCAGACCGAGCAGGGCGACTTTGCGTTTTTCATGGCTTTCAACGATGTCGAAAGCGTTCTGCACTTGCGATTCGTTACTGCGCATCAGCGAGTTGAGCAGCGGTGCTTCGACGTCCAGGGAACCGGCGCGGTAGGTCAGCGCACGTACGTCTTTCGGCAAGCACGAGCCGCCGAAGGCGAAGCCCGGACGCATGTAGTACTGGGACAGGTTCAGGGTCTTGTCCTGGCAGACCACTTCCATCACTTCACGACCATCGACGCCGACGGCTTTGGCGATGTTGCCGATCTCGTTGGCGAAGGTCACTTTGGTCGCGTGCCAGACGTTGCAGGTGTACTTGATCATCTCGGCAACGGCGATGTCCTTGCGGATGATCGGGGCGTCGAGTTCTTCGTACAGCGATTGCAGAACGTCGCCCGAGGCGGTATCGAACTCGCCGATAACGGTCATTGGTGGCTGATCGTAGTCAGCGATGGCGGTGGATTCGCGGAGGAATTCCGGGTTGACCGCAACGCCGAAATCGACGCCGGCTTTCTTGCCCGAGCAGTCTTCCAGAATCGGGATGACCACGTTGGCCACGGTGCCTGGCAGCACGGTGCTGCGCACGACGATGGTGTGGCGGGTGGTTTTTTCACGCAGGACAAAACCGATCTCGCGGCACACGGCCTCGATGTAGTTCAGTTCCAGGTCGCCGTTCTTTTTGCTTGGCGTGCCGACGCAGATCATCGACAGGTCGGTATCACGAATCGCCTCGGCGAAGTTGGTCGTGCCGCGCAGACGACCGGTCTGGATACCCTGTTGCAACAGTTCACCCAGGCCCGGTTCAACGATCGGCGATTTGCCGGCGTTAATCATGTCGATCTTGTCTTTGGCAACATCGACGCCAACTACGTCATGGCCCCGTGCAGACAGGCAACCGGCACATACTGCGCCAACGTAACCCAAACCAAATATGCTGATGCGCATCGCAATTACCTCTGTATATATCAGGCCTTAGAAGGCCGGAGTTAATGGTGTTCAGCGGTCACTAGTGCACTCGGAAGTGCGGCTTACAGGCGCCACAATGCCGTGTGCAGGCATACAAAGTTCCGAGTGTCTAATAAGTGCACTCAAGATGTGCGCAACTAGGCCTTGTTGTTATGACTTGCCCTGTTATGCAGCCGATCTTCCGTGCGGGAAGACTCTAGTGCAGTCGTGTAGCCTGCTCGACGTCCGGTAGGGGGCCGGTAAATCAAGCAGTTAGGTGCTCAGGCGAGCACGTTTATAGGGGCGCGGCCTTGGCCTTTGTAGGGGATATTAATGGTGCGTATCTCCTGTCCTTCGATTGTTTTGAGACTAGTTAGTCACTCAGGCAAGTTGCTGTGACAACTTGGTTACATGGCTATCAGCTCTGCGTAAGTTATCTCGTACAAACTCGGCGAGAATCGTTACCGGTGGTATGAGCAACGCATTTGGACATAGTTCCAGCCCGCTCATCGTGCCAGCCGAAATTTTTTGAAATATTGATGAAGATGGCACTGGGTGCAAACTGATAGCACTAACGATTTCGCCCTTTAGTTATCGGGGCGAAACCGGGGGCGATAGTTTTGTGCCACTACGGGTAAAAAATTTAAGTGCCACTACTGAAAAAAAACTTCAGTGTCGAGTGAAACTAAAATTAGAAAAGAGTCTGTGGTTTTATTGGCGCCATGAATTTGGCGATATGCAGCGGGGGAATTTTGACTTCGGGCGGACTGCACGACTCTGGAGGAAAAGAGTCGTGCAAAGGGCATGCTTTATTCCGGGGCGTGGTCGCGCAAAAACACCAGATTGTCAGGTTTCGATTGTTCGGCGCTGTAGCGATAACCCTGTACATCGAATTGCTTGAGCTGAGCCGGGTCGTTGATGCGTTCCTGGATCACAAAACGGCTCATCAGGCCGCGCGCTTTCTTCGCGTAGAAACTGATGATCTTGTACTGGTCGTTCTTCTGATCCTTGAACTCGGTATTGATGATCCGCGCCTTCAACGCGCTGCGCTTGACCGCAGAAAAGTATTCGTTGGATGCAAGGTTGAGCAGTACGTCATCGCCCTGATCGGCCAGCGCTTCATTCAGCCACTCGCTGATGCGCGTACCCCAGAACGCATACAGATCCTTGCCACGGCCGTTGGCCAGTTTGGTGCCCATTTCCAGGCGATAGGGTTGCATCAGGTCCAGCGGCCGCAGCAGGCCATAAAGGCCGGAGAGCATGCGCAAATGCTTTTGCGCGTAATCGAATTGCGCTTCGCTGAAGGACTGCGCATCCAGGCCGGTGTACACGTCACCCTTGAAGGCGAGCAGGGCCTGCTTGGCGTTTTCAGGGGTGAAGGCGGGTGTCCAGCTGCCGAAACGCGCGGCGTTGAGGCCACCGATCTTGTCGGACACGTGCATCAACTCGCTGATCTGCGCCGGACTCAGCTCGCGCAACTGCTGGATCAATTCCTGGGAATGGTCGAGGTACTGCGGCTGGGTGAAGCGCTGGGTCGCCGGCGGTGTTTCGTAGTCGAGGGTCTTGGCGGGGGAAATCACCATCAGCATGAAGTCGTCTCCTTTAATCGTGGGGGCGATTCTAGGGGGTTGTCCTTGTTGACTCCAGCTATGGGGGTTATAGGTCGGTGCAAGTGCCGGGATTTGCGACGGTTGGTGGATTTTACCCTCACCCCAGCCCTCTCCCAGAGGGAGAGGGGGCCGATGTTCGCTGGCTTCAAATTTGAGTTCGACTCGATAGCTCAGGTAGACGGATATCGAAAGAACCGCTCGGTCAGCTCCCTCTCCCTCTGGGAGAGGGCTGGGGTGAGGGTGACGACCTTGAATCTTGCACATCAGCTATAGTGCCGCGCGGGTTTTGTTATGGAGACATCCCTTTGCGCATTGTTCTTTTATTCACCGCGTGGCTGCTGAGCTTCGGCGCCATGGCGGCGCCCGGTGATGCGGCGACGCTGGATCGCACGACCTGGCCGGAGCAGCTCAGCAATCCGACCCTGTTCGACGTCGCGTCGCGGGCGGAAATTCTCATGTTCGCTCGCGGCCTGCTCGGCACCGAGTCCATCGACGAAGCGGCACTGGCCCAGCGCCTGGGCCTGCGCACGGTCAATATCGATGCGGTCAATCAGCTGCGCCAGCGCCTCTGGCAGCGCTTGCTCGCCAACTACAACCACGCCCAGCAAAGCTGCGATCAGGACGCCTCGTTCTGCTTCCTCGTCGATGACCTGCCGACCCTGCGCGAGCAGGCGGCCAAGTTCGTCGTCAGCGACGACAGCTATTACACCAAGTGGGCCGAGCCGAGCCGGATCTTCCATTTGCAGTACCTCGACGAGCTGATGCGCAAGGCCGCGCTGTCACCGCAAACCAGTAACGAATTCGATCGTTTCGGCGACTACGAGCGCAACGGCGACGACATGCACGACCGGCTGTTTCTGCTGACGTTCGACAGCGCCGCCAACGTGCAACCGGACAACACCGACTGGCTGACCGAATACCTGCGAAAATCTAATCTGAGCGGGACATTCTTTGTACTGGGCAAGGATATTCAGGCGCGACTCACCGGCCGTTCGGTCAGCAGTCTGCAGGCGAGTTTTTCCCGGCAATGCGTAGGCGTGCAGGGCTGGGAGTTCCGCTCCCACAGCCATTGGCAGGACTGGCAGGATTCGGTGCGGCGCAGCGCCGATCTGGTGAAGAACAAACTGCCGGAAAACTACGTGCCGCTGTTCCGTCCGCCGGATGGCCAGCGCCGCAGTGACGCACAAGGTTTCTTCAATAGCCAGGGCCTGCAAGTGGCGCTGTGGGACATCGATGCCCAGGACGGTGCCGGCAAACTCAAAGGCCCTGCAAGCGCGCAGCGGGTGCTGACCCTGATGCTGCTGTGGCGGCACGGGGTGATCAATTTCAACATGAAACAGGATGCGGTGAAGACGTCCCTGCCGTGGCTGATCACCCAGACTGCGCAGAGCGGCATCGGCTGGGAAGACTGTCAGGACGCGTTTCGTTGAGAAATGAGAAAAAGCCCGTAAACATTGGACTTGGGGTGATTTTCAGGAGGAATTCGATGCAGGCGGACTTCCGACTTTAGCGGGGTACGGGGAGTCCGCCAAGGGCTTTTCGTCACTCTGCAAAATAAACTTAAAAAAACCGTCAAAGTGCTTTTTTATGTCATCGGTTTTGGAGTATTACGAAGACAGACCGCCGAAACCTGCGACACAGGTGGCGTCTTCCCAGACTCCTATTGTGTGCAGTTCATCCAGGCCCTCGTGGATGAATTCGGCAGTCACCTCGAGGCGCAGCACTGTCACGGTATTGCGTCGAATGGCTCCCACAAAGGTGACCGAGTATGGATGATCACGGACGCAGCCCTTCCTCCAACCAGCCAATCCTGTATGTACTCGATACCAACGTATTGATTCACGATCCAAATGCCCTGCTGAATTTCGAAGAACACCACGTCGCCATCCCGATGACCGTGCTGGAAGAGCTGGACAAGCTCAAGAGCGGCCATCACAGCGTGGCCGCCGAATGCCGCCAGGCGATCCGCCTGATCGACAAGACCCTGGGCGATGCGTCCCCTGAAGACGTTGAACTGGGCGTGCCGATCCAGCGTGGCAAGGGCGGGCCGAAGGGCTTGCTGTCAATTCTGATGAGCAAGCAGGCCGAGTCGAACCTGATTCTGCCCGAGCATCTGAACGACAACAAAATCATCAACCAACTGATTGATCTGCATACCCGCGATCCGCAAAAACCGGTGGTACTGGTCACCAAAGACATCAACATGCGCCTGAAGGCGCGCGCCTGTGGCATCGACGCCGAGGACTACAGCACCGACCAATTGGTCGATGACGTGTCCCTGCTGCCCAACGGCTACCACAACATGACCGGCTCATTCTGGGACCGCGTGAGCAAGGTCGAAACCCGTCAGGACCACGGCCGCACCTGGCATCAGGTACAACTGATCGACAACCTGCCGGCCGTGCACATCAACGAGTTCATCATCGACGAACAGGGCTTTGTCGGCTGGATCAAGGAAATCCAGGAAGACCGCCTGCTGATCCTCGACCTGCATCAGGAACCGCTGCTGCATCAGGAGGCCTGGGGGCTGAAGCCGCGCGACATCTATCAGAGTCTGGCCCTGTATGCGCTGCTTGACCCGGACATTCATCTGGTCAACCTGTCCGGCGCCGCCGGTTCCGGTAAAACCATTCTGGCGCTGGCCGCTGCCATCGAGCAGACCATGGTCAGCAAACGTTATCGCCGCATCATCGCCACCCGCAGCGTGCAGGGTCTGGACCAGGAAATCGGCTTCCTGCCCGGCACCGAAGCGGAAAAAATGGAGCCTTGGCTGGGCGCCATCACCGACAACCTCGAAGCCTTGCACATGGATGACGAAAACACCCATGGCAGCGTCGACTACATCCTCAGCAAAGTGCCGTTGCAGTTCAAATCGCTCAACTACATTCGCGGTCGCAGCTTCCAGCAGAGCCTGATCCTGATCGACGAATGCCAGAACCTCACGCCGCACCAGATGAAAACCATCATCACCCGTGCCGGCGCCGGTTCCAAAGTGGTGTGCCTGGGCAACCTGGCGCAGATCGACACCCCATACCTGTCCGCGACCAGCTCCGGGCTGACCTACCTGACCGAACGCTTCAAGGATTTCCCCAACGGTGTGCACATCACCCTGCAAGGGGTGCCTCGCTCGATCCTGGCCGAATACGCCGAATCGCATTTGTAACCTTTCACCCAGAACCGGGTGGCCCTTAAAGCCGCCCGGTTTTTTTATGGATAAATGCATATCTCCTGTGGGAGCGAGCCTGCTCGCGAATGCGGTGTATCAGTCGACATCTATAGTGAATCTGAATCCGCTTTCGCGAGCAGGCTCGCTCCCACAGGGGGCAACGGTGATTTCATAATCAGTGATGCGGATATCTGACCCACAGGTTTACAATCCACGCTCCTGATCAGGAGTAATCCCGTGCTGACTCATCTCGATTCCCAAGGTCGCGCCAACATGGTCGACGTCACTGAAAAAGCCGTGACGTTCCGTGAAGCGACCGCTCAAGCGCTGGTGCGCATGCTCCCCGCAACCTTGCAGATGATCGTCAGCGGCGGTCATCCCAAGGGTGATGTGTTCGCCGTGGCGCGCATTGCCGGGATTCAGGCGGCGAAGAAGACCAGTGATCTGATTCCCCTGTGCCACCCGCTGATGCTCACCGGCGTCAAAGTCGAACTCAGCGCCGAAGGTGATGACAGCGTGCGTATCGTCGCCCGCTGCAAGCTGTCCGGGCAGACCGGCGTCGAGATGGAAGCGCTGACCGCCGCCAGCGTCGCCGCCCTGACCATTTACGACATGTGCAAAGCCGTCGACCGGGGCATGACCATCGAAAGCGTGCGTCTGCTGGAGAAAGTCGGCGGCAAGAGCGGCCACTTCCAGGCGGAGCAGCCATGAAACTGACCGTGAAATTTTTTGCCCGCTACCGTGAAGCGCTGGGCGTGGATTCGGTTGCGGTTGAAGGCGATTTCGCCACCGTCGATGACGTTCGGGCACTGTTGGCAGAACGTGATGGCGCCGAAGTGCTGAGCGAGCAAAACCTGATGTGCGCACGCAACGAAGACCTCTGCCAGCTCGACGAGCCAGTTGTCGATGGTGATGAAGTGGCGTTTTTCCCCACCGTGACCGGAGGCTGAACATGGCGATTCGCGTGCAGGCCACGCCGTTCGATCCGGGCGCTGAAGTCAATGCGATGCACGCGGCCAATGTCGGTGTGGGCGCGGTGGTGAGCTTTGTCGGTTATGTGCGCGACTTCAACGACGGGCTCGACGTGGCCGGGATGTTCCTCGAACACTATCCGGGCATGACCGAAAAGGCTCTCGGCAAGATCGCTGTCGAAGCCGAGCAGCGCTGGCCGCTGTTGAAACTGGAAGTGCTGCACCGCATCGGCGCGCTGGAACCGGGCGAACCGATCGTCTTCGTCGGCGCCGCCAGCGCCCACCGCCAGGCCGCGTTCGATGCCTGCGCCTTCGTCATGGACTACCTGAAAACCCGCGCGCCGTTCTGGAAAAAAGAAAACACCAGTGACGGCCCGCGTTGGGTCGAAGGGCGCGACAGTGATCATGCGGCTGCGGATCGCTGGAAGAAGTAGTTTCTGTAGCGCCCTCCGGTCAGTCTTCGCGAGCAGGCTCGCTCCCACAATTGGAAAGCGTTCCCCTGTGGGAGCGAGCCTGCTCGCGAAGGCGTCATCTGTGACACCGAAAATCCTTCCCTCTCTACCCGATTGACGATTTGTACCTGAGAGTCCAGTATGGATTTCCAAGTACAAAAAAAGCTTCTGTCTTGCCGCTATCAGGTTGCCGCTTGTAGCTGCTCTTCTTCGCCAAACCAACAACAACCCGCGAGAGAACGAACATGAAGAAACTCCCCCTCATCACCGGTCTGGCCCTCAGTCTGCTGGCCTGCTCCAGCGTCTTCGCCGCCGAGAAAACCCTGCGCATCGGCATCGAAGCGGCCTATCCGCCATTCGCGTCAAAAACCGACAAAGGTGAAATCGTCGGCTTCGACTACGACATCGGCAATGCCCTTTGTGCGCAGATGAAGGTCAATTGCGTGTGGGTCGAAGGTGAGTTCGACGGGCTGATTCCTTCGCTGAAAGTGAAGAAGATCGACATGGCGCTGTCGTCGATGACCATCAACGAAGATCGCAAGAAGTCGGTGGATTTCAGCCACAAGTACTATTTCACTTCTTCGCGTCTTCTCATGAAGGAAGGCGCTACGGTGGATGATCAGTACGCCAGCCTCAAAGGCAAGAACGTCGGCGTGCAGCGCGCGACCACCACCGATCGTTATGCCACCGAGGTGTTCGAACCCAAGGGCATCAACGTCAAGCGCTACAGCAACAACGAAGAAATCTACATGGACCTGGCGGCGGGGCGCCTTGATGCGATTTTTGCCGACACCATTCCGCTCAATGACTTCCTGTCGATGCCGCGCGGTAAGGGTTACGCGTTTGTCGGGCCGGAGCTGAAGGATCCGAAGTACGTCGGCGAGGGCGCGGGGATTGCTGTGCGCAAGGGCAATGCTGAGCTGGTCAGCCAGTTGAACAGCGCCATCGACGGGATTCGCGCGAATGGCGAGTACCAGAAGATTTCCGAGAAGTATTTCAAGACCGATATCTACGGCGATTGATCAAGCGCTTTCGCGAGCAGGCTCGCTCCCACAGGGGTAACGCATTCCAAATGTGGGAGCGAGCCTGCTCGCGAAGAGGCCAGCGCTAGCGATGCAAATCTTCAGCCCTTCAATTCCTTCAAATGTTTGTACACCGTCGCCCGCCCCATGTTCAGCACATTGGCCACGTAGTTCGAGGCGCTCTTGCCCTTGAACGCGCCCTCGGCGTGCAGCGCCAGCACCAGTTCGCGTTTGTGATCGCGGGTCAGCAGGTTCAGGCTCAACTGCCGCTCGCGCAACCAGGCGTGGAGGAAGGTGTTGATGCGTTCCTGCCAGTCATCACGGAACAGCGAGTCCGGCTGCGGAATCA
This sequence comes from Pseudomonas sp. TE9122, assembly GCF_056278925.1. NCBI lineage: Bacteria > Pseudomonadati > Pseudomonadota > Gammaproteobacteria > Pseudomonadales > Pseudomonadaceae > Pseudomonas > Pseudomonas sp. TE9122. Next base: position 588,088 of record NZ_JBWBQI010000001.1, read on the forward strand.
GCTTGCTCGGCGAGAGAAACAGGTCCAGCGCCGCTTTGGCGTTCTCGAACAGGGAAATATTCAGATTGATGCACAGCACCGCCAGCGGCCGACTTTCGCTGTCACGCAGCACGGTGCTCAGGCTGCGAATTTTCTGACCGTCCCAGTTGAGCTTTTCGTACGGGCCGATGTTCCTGTCGCTGACATCCTCGCTGAGCATGTCTTCCAGTGACGAGTCGTCGCCGATCTCGCGCTTGGACAGGTTGTTGGCGATGTAGTCGACCTTCTGCGTGCGCAGGTCGTGCAGCACCACCTCGGCGTGGGGGAAGAACAGCGTGGCAATGGCGTCGGCGATGGCGCGGAAGTTATCCAGCGCCGGGTCGAATTCGGGGGCAGTCATGACAGTGGAGCTCCAGGCAGCGTCAGCGCCCCTTGTGCCGGGGCGCTGCGAGTGTGCCGCAATCTTTTCGACGAGTCGATGCGATCAAACCAGTCGGGCCGGGGAGAGCATGGCGCTGTCCAGACCGAATTGATGCAGGTGCTCGGGGAATGGCTCGCCGCGCACCAGCGCCGCACTGGCCTGGCCCATCGCCGGCGACGTCTGAATGCCGTAGCCGCCCTGCGCGGCGACCCAGAACAGCCCTGGCACCTGCGGATCAAAGCCGCTGAGCAAATCACCGTCGGCAACGAAACTGCGCAGACCGGCCCAGGTGCGGGTCGGACGGCGGATGGTCAGCGTGGTGGCCTCTTCGATCTGATAAATGCCCATGGCGATGTCGAGTTCTTCCGGCTGCACATCGTGCGGTTCGACCGGATCGGCGTTGGCCGGCGAGCCGAGGAACATGCCGGCGTCGGGCTTCATGTAGAAGGATTCGTCGAGGCTGACCAGCATTGGCCAATGATGAGTGTCAACGCCTTCCGGGCCGGCAAAGATAAATGCGGCGCGGCGTTTCGGTTGCAGACCCAGCGGCTGCGCACCGGCCAGGGCAGCGATCTTGTCGGCCCAGGCACCGGCGGCATTGATAAGCACCGGTGCGGTGAATGTCTCGCCGTTGGTCTGCACGATCCACAGGCCATCGGCATCGCGGCTCAAGCCGAGCACTTCGCAATCGGTGCGCACTTCGCCGTGGTTGCGCCGGATGCCGCGCAGGTAGCCTTGATGCAGCGCGTCGGTGTCGATGTCGCAGGCCGATGGATCGTAGATCGCGCCGTGGACTTTTTCCCGGCGCAGGATCGGCAGACGCGCGCAGGCTTCGTCGGCGCTGAGCAGTTGCATCTGCGGCACGGTGGCTTTGGCGCTGAGGTATTGGTTGTTCAGTTCGGCGGGATCACCGATGAAGTCGACGGTCATTTCGCCGCGCGGGGTCAGCAGCGGGTGCTCGCAAAAGCCGCTCGGAGGACTGTCGAAAAACGCGCGGCTCGCCTGAGTCAGTGCGCGGACCTGTGCGGTGCCGTAGGCGGCGGTGTACAGCGCGGCGGAGCGACCGGTGGAGTGATAGCCGGGATGGGTTTCACGCTCGAGCACGATCACTTTGCCGTGCGGCGCCAGCCAGAACCCGGTGGAAGCGCCGGCAATCCCGCCGCCGATGATGATGAAATCTGCGTGGTTCATGTAGGTCTCCAGTGGGTACGCAATATCAAGGCGTTCGCTAGTCCCTTGTGGGAGCGAGCCTGCTCGCGAAAGCGGTGTATCAGTCGACATCTTCGCTGAATGTCAGACCGCATTCGCGAGCAGGCTCGCTCCCACAGGGGATTTTTGGCGTTAGTGGGTTAAGTGATAAACCGCATTGGCGAGGGCAATGTCTTCCAGGCCCAAGCCGATTGAACGGAAGAACACGTGACGGTCGTAACCCGGGCGCGGCACTTTTTCGCTGAGCAAGTCGGCGAGGTCGCCGACAATCGAATCCTTGTTCCAGCCATGCTGTTCGGCGGCAATCAGCATCTCACCTGCCGAACCCGGCGTGGTCAGACGATAGTCGCAGAACACCTGCATGTCGTTGAGACTTTGCGGCGGTACTTCATGGGCGCGGGGGGCGTTGGTGCTGATCGAGGTGATCAGCGCCGGTTTGCTTAACGTTGCAGGATCAATCACCGGCCCGGCCGACGAGGTGCAGAGCATGATCACATCCGCATCGGCGGTGACGGTCTCAAGGCTGTCGGCAATCTTCACTGACGGCACAATGCACTTCAACTCGGCCTGTGTTTGCGCATCTTCCAGCAGCGACGGCGAATACAGGCTGATGCTCTTCCAGTCGCGCAGCGCTTTGGCGTAATGCAGATGCGCTTGAGCAACCTTGCCGCTGCCGATGATCGCCAGTCGCTGGGCATTCAACGGGGCGAGGGCGTCGACCGCCACGGCCGTGGTCGCGGCGGTGCGCGCGGTGGTCAGTTCGCCGGCATCACAGAGCAGCAGCGGCTGGCCGGTTTTCATCGACATCAGCAGGGTCCATGCCGTCACCAGCGCTCCCTGCTCACGGACGATGTACGGCGAAGTCTTCACTCCGTACACGCCGTCCTCGGCCAGTACACCCAAGTAGTTGATGAAGTCGCCGGCACCCTGCGGAAACTCGACCCATTGCTGCGCCGGCTGCACGGCGTTCCCGGCCGCCAGATCGCGGAACAGCTTGTGCAGGATTTGCGGAACATCGATACGCGCCAATAGCTCATGGGCCTGGGCTTGATCGATCACATAGGGCGTACTGGACATTTCGCGCTCCGAAACTAAACTTATTTTTCCATTATGGACTTTTAGTTCTGGCGAGCAACCATCGGGCATAAAAAAAGCGCAGTCCGTTGCCGGCTGCGCTTTTTCATTTCGTGGCGCTTACTGCGGACGCTTGCGCTCAACCGCACGCAGCAGATGCGTCGGCGGGGTTTCACAGCTGATCTTGCGACCAAGCTTTTCTTCGATCGACGGCAACTGGTAAGAGTCGTCCCTCGCCGGCAAAGCTGATCGACACGCCATCGGCGCCAGCACGACCGGTACGGCCAATGCGGTGCACGTAATCGTCCGGGACTTCCGGCAGGGTGAAGTTGATCACGTGGCTGATGCCGTCGATGTGGATGCCGCGACCGGCGACATCGGTGGCTACCAGCACGCGGATCTTGCCTTCGCGGAAACCTTCCAGAGTCTTGATGCGCTTGTGCTGCGGCACATCACCGGAGAGTTGCGCGGCGTTGATGCCGTCACGCACCAGGCGTTCTTCGATGCGGCGTACTTCGTCCTTGCGGTTGGCAAACACGATGACTCGCTCCCAACCGTTGTCGTTGACCAGGTTGTAGAGCAGCTTGTATTTGTCGGCAGCGGCCACGGCGTAGATGTGCTGCTCGACGTTCTCGTTGGCAACGTTGGTGATTTCGATTTCGACAATCGCCGGGTCGGTGGTCCATTGCTTGGCCAGATTCATCACGTCTTCGGTGAAGGTCGCGGAGAACAGCAGGGTCTGGCGCTCGGATTTCGGCGGGGTCTGGCGAATGATCTGCCGTACCTGCGGGATGAAACCCATGTCGAGCATGCGGTCAGCTTCGTCCAGGACCATCACTTCGACCATGTCCAGGTGCACATCGCCGCGCTGGTTGAAGTCGAGCAAGCGGCCCGGCGTGGCGACGAGGATGTCGCAATGCCGCGCTTCGAGGTGCTTGAGCTGTTTGTCGAAATCCATACCACCGACGAACGTCATGACGTTGAGGCCGGTGTACTTGGTCAGGTCAGCGGCGTCCTTGGCGATCTGCACCACCAGCTCACGGGTCGGCGCGATGATCAGCGCGCGCGGTTCGCCCATGTAGCGCTCTTTCGGCGGCGGCGTCTGCAGCAACTGGGTGATGATCGAGATCAGGAACGCGGCGGTCTTGCCGGTGCCGGTCTGCGCGCGGCCAATGGCGTCTTTGCCGGCGAGGGTGAAGCCCAGCACCTGCGCCTGGATCGGCGTGCAGTAAGGAAAGCCCAGGTCCTGAATGGCGTGCATCAGTTCCGGAGCAAGCTTGAAATCGTGAAAGCGGGTTTTGCCTTCCTGGGGTTCGACGACGAAGTCTTCGAGTTTCCATGGAATGACCGGTGCCTTGGGCTTCGGTTCGCGACGCGGTCTGGCCGGTTTCGGCGCTTCGCCGGGTGCAGGCTCTACGGCCATTGGCGCGGCCGCAGCGGGTTTTTCTTCGGGCTTCGGTGCGGCTGCGGGAGCGGGGCGGTCGGCCTGCGGGGCATCGGCGCGATGACCGGGGGCGTGCGACGGCGCACTGGGAACTGGCGCGAGCTGCTCAGCCTCGCTTTTACCGAACATTTTCTTGAGTGCTTTGAGCACGGTCATCTCATCAATTGGTTAAGGAATGTACGCCGGCCAGTGTAATGCAAGAATCGGGCGCGGCGTAGTAGGAGGGATCAATGGGCAGGGATTGGTCGACAATCAGCGCAGCCGTTCGCTCAACCAGACACCAATGTCGCGAATCTCTTCAGGTAACACTTCGTGCTCCATTGGGTATTCCTGCCATGTCACGGTGACACCATGCTTCTTCAAATGCTCGTAAGCACTGCGGCCCATCGAGTTCTGCACCACGTTATCGAACTGGCCGTGCAGCGAGAGCACCGGAATGCGCTGCTGGCTGGCGGATAACTCCAGTTCGTCGCTGAACGTCGGTGCGTAAGTCGACAACGCCAGCACGCCACCCAACGGCCCCTGCCACTTCAGAAATGCGGTGTGCAATACCACCGCGCCGCCCTGGGAAAACCCGGCGAGAAAAATCCGCGAGGCGTCTATTCCGCTGGCGCGCTCGGCTTCGATCAGTTCGATGATGCGCTCTGCCGAAGCTTCCAACTGGTCACGGTCGATCGCCCGGGCCGGGCTCATGGCCTTGATGTCGTACCAGCTGGGCATGGCATATCCGCCATTTATCGTCACTGGACGCGTCGGCGCCTGCGGCAGCACAAAACGCGTGCTCAGCAGGATTTCCTGCAACGCCTCGGCCACCGGCAGGAAGTCGTAACGGTCGGCGCCGAGGCCGTGCAGCCAGATCACGCAGGCGTCTGCGGGCTTAACAGGCTGAAGAATCAAGGGCTCGGTCATGTCTGCTCCAAAAATGTGCGGGCGCTCTCATTGAGTGCGTGATTGAAGTGCGCGCCCGGTTGATCCGTTAACAAGATGTCGCAAGGTTACAAGTTTAGCTATTGACGTGTCGCGCAATCACTTTCGCAAGCGGTGTGGTACGGCGTTTGCTATGGAGGTTTGCGTACGAAGCGTCCTACGCGTGGCGGTAACACTATCAGTGTCAGTCGCGCGATGGGATAGCAACGAATCCGGTGATGGATGTTCGCCAATGGCCGCTACGGGCTTAGCGAACGTGAAAGGGCTACAGCCCGTTCGGCCGATTGGTGAGAAGTGAGTGATCCATGTTGTGGATTTTCTCCTACTAGACTCATAGCGAAGGTCTTACGTCGGTTGACCCTAAAAAAAGCCAACACGGGTCAACAACGCCTCAAAAGGGTGCGACTGGACTCAAGCTCCGACACAACAAGAGCAAAACTGGAGGTTTGAATGAAGATGTTGAAATCCACTCTGGCGGTCGTGACTGCTGCAGCAGTACTCGGCGTCAGCGGGTTCGCTCAGGCGGGTGCAACCCTGGATGCGGTACAGAAAAAAGGTTTCGTGCAGTGTGGCGTGAGCGACGGTCTGCCGGGCTTCTCGGTACCGGATGCGACCGGCAAGATCCTCGGCATCGATGCCGACGTCTGCCGCGCTGTGGCCGCAGCCGTTTTCGGCGACGCCAACAAGGTCAAGTTCAGCCAGTTGAACGCCAAGGAGCGCTTCACCGCGCTGCAGTCCGGCGAGATCGACATCCTGTCGCGCAACACCACCATGACCAGCTCCCGTGACGCGGGCATGGGCCTGAAATTCCCGGGCTTCATCACCTACTACGACGGCATCGGCTTTTTGGTGAACAACAAGCTGGGCGTGAAAAGTGCCAAAGAGCTCGACGGCGCGACTATCTGCATCCAGGCCGGTACCACCACCGAACTGAACGTTTCCGACTACTTCCGTGGCAACGGTCTGAAATACACCCCGATCACCTTCGACACCTCCGATGAAAGCGCCAAGTCGCTGGAATCCGGTCGTTGCGACGTGCTGACCTCCGACAAGTCCCAGCTGTTCGCCCAGCGCAGCAAGCTGGCCTCGCCGAAGGACTACGTGGTTCTGCCGGAAACCATTTCCAAAGAACCATTGGGCCCGGTCGTACGTAACGGCGACGACGAGTGGCTGGCCATCGTGCGTTGGGTCGGCTACGCGCTGCTCAATGCCGAAGAAGCCGGCATCACTTCGAAGAACGTCGAAGCTGAAGCCAAGTCCACCAAGAACCCGGACGTGGCCCGTATGCTCGGTGCTGACGGCGAATACGGCAAAGACCTGAAACTGCCGAAAGACTGGGTTGTGCAGATCGTCAAGCAGGTCGGCAACTACGGCGAAATCTTCGAGAAAAACCTCGGCAAGAGCACTCCGCTGGAAATCGACCGTGGCCTGAACGCCCTGTGGAACAACGGCGGCATTCAGTACGCACCACCAGTGCGCTAATGGTTCTATCGCCCGGCGGGCCAACCGCCGGGTGATGTTCTTGTTCCATTTCTTCCGGGGCACTTCATGCAAAATTCAATCGGCGCACCAAAGCAGAGGCTCAGCCTCAGCGATCCACGAGTGCGTGCGTGGCTATTCCAGATCATCACCGTTGTGGCGGTGGTCTCGCTTGGCTGGTACCTGTTCGACAACACGCAAACCAACCTTCAGCACCGGGGTATCACTTCCGGTTTCAGCTTTCTGGAGCGTAGTGCCGGGTTCGGCATCGCTCAAACCCTGATCGACTACACCGAAGCGGACAGTTATGCGCGGGTGTTTGTCATCGGCCTGCTCAACACCCTGTTGGTGACCTTTATCGGCGTGATCCTGGCGACGATCCTCGGTTTCATCGTCGGCGTGGCGCGGCTGTCGCAGAACTGGATCATCGCCAAACTGGCGACGGTGTATGTGGAAGTGTTCCGCAACATTCCGCCACTGCTGCAGATCCTGTTCTGGTACTTCGCGGTGTTCCTGACCATGCCGGGGCCGCGCAACAGCCACAACTTCGGCGACACCTTCTTCGTCAGCAGCCGTGGCCTGAACATGCCGGCCGCACTCGCCGCTGACGGCTTCTGGGCCTTCGTGATCAGCATCGTGCTGGCCATCGTCGGCATCGTGCTGATGTGCCGCTGGGCCAACAAGCGTTTCGAAGAAACCGGCGTACCGTTCCACAAGTTCTGGACCGGCCTGGCAATTGCGCTGGTGATCCCGACCTTGTGCGCGCTGATCTTCGGCGCTCCGTTGCACTGGGAAATGCCCGAGCTCAAGGGCTTCAACTTTGTCGGTGGCTGGGTGCTGATCCCGGAACTGCTGGCGTTGACCCTGGCGCTCACTGTGTACACCGCAGCGTTCATCGCCGAGATCGTGCGTTCCGGGATCAAGTCGGTCAGCCACGGTCAGACCGAAGCGGCGCGTTCCCTGGGCCTGCGCAACGGCCCGACCCTGCGCAAGGTGATCATCCCGCAAGCCCTGCGCGTGATCATTCCGCCGCTGACCAGCCAATACCTGAACCTGGCGAAAAACTCCTCGCTGGCAGCCGGTATCGGTTACCCGGAAATGGTTTCGCTGTTCGCGGGCACGGTGCTCAATCAGACCGGGCAGGCCATCGAAGTGATTGCCATCACCATGAGCGTGTACCTGGCGATCAGTATCAGCATTTCCCTGCTGATGAACTGGTACAACAAGCGCATTGCGCTGATCGAGCGGTAAGGAAAAGCGCATGAGTACTCATACTTTCAAACCCGACATGCCTCCACCGAACAGCAGCATCGGCGTGGTGGCGTGGATGCGCGCGAACATGTTCTCCAGCTGGCTCAACACCCTGCTGACGCTGTTTGCGTTCTATCTGATCTACCTGGTCGTGCCACCGATCCTCAGCTGGGCGATCGTCGACGCCAACTGGGTCGGCACCACCCGCGCCGACTGCACCAAGGAAGGCGCCTGCTGGGTGTTCATTCAGCAGCGTTTCGGCCAGTTCATGTACGGCTACTACCCGACCGAACTGCGCTGGCGCGTTGACCTGACCGTGTGGCTGGCGGTCATTGGCGCAGCCCCCCTGTTTATCTCGCGCGTGCCGCGTAAAGCGGTGTACGGCCTGAGCTTCCTGGTGCTGTACCCGATCATTGCCTTCACTTTGCTGCATGGCGGTTTCGGAATGACCACCGTGCCGACCAGCCAGTGGGGCGGCCTGATGCTGACCCTGGTGATCGCCACCGTCGGCATCGCCGGGGCGTTGCCGCTGGGTATCGTGCTGGCGCTGGGACGGCGTTCGAACATGCCGGCGATTCGTGTGGTCTGCGTGACCTTCATCGAGTTCTGGCGCGGCGTGCCGTTGATCACGGTGCTGTTCATGTCCTCGGTAATGCTGCCGCTGTTCCTGCCTGAAGGCATGAACTTCGACAAGCTGCTGCGGGCGCTGATCGGCGTGATCCTGTTTCAGTCGGCGTACGTCGCCGAGGTGGTGCGTGGCGGTCTGCAAGCGATTCCCAAAGGGCAGTACGAAGCGGCTGCGGCGATGGGCCTCGGTTACTGGCGTTCGATGGGCCTGGTGATCCTGCCGCAAGCCCTGAAGCTGGTGATCCCGGGCATCGTCAACACGTTCATTGCGCTGTTCAAGGACACCAGCCTGGTGATCATTATCGGCCTGTTCGACCTGCTCAACAGCGTCAAGCAAGCCGCCGCCGACCCGAAATGGCTGGGCATGGCCACCGAAGGCTACGTGTTCGCCGCCCTGGTGTTCTGGATTTTCTGTTTTGGTATGTCGCGCTATTCCATGCATCTGGAACGCAAGCTCGACACTGGCCACAAGCGTTAGGAGTTCTCTGTAAATGAGCGAAGCAATCAAAAAGCCTGTGGGTCCGGAAGGCATTATCCAGATGCAGGGCGTGAACAAGTGGTACGGCCAGTTTCACGTACTCAAGGACATCAACCTCAACGTCAAACAGGGCGAACGCATCGTTCTGTGTGGCCCGTCGGGCTCCGGTAAATCCACCACGATCCGTTGCCTCAATCGTCTGGAAGAACACCAGCAGGGGCGCATCGTCGTCGATGGCGTGGAACTGACCAACGACCTCAAGCAGATCGAAGCGATCCGTCGCGAAGTCGGCATGGTGTTCCAGCACTTCAACCTGTTCCCGCACCTGACCATCCTGCAGAACTGCACCCTGGCGCCGATGTGGGTGCGCAAGATGCCCAAGCGCAAGGCCGAAGAAATCGCCATGCATTACCTGGAGCGCGTACGCATTCCGGAGCAGGCGCACAAATATCCGGGGCAGCTTTCCGGCGGTCAGCAACAGCGTGTGGCGATCGCCCGCGCCTTGTGCATGAAGCCGAAAATCATGCTGTTCGACGAGCCGACTTCAGCGCTTGATCCGGAAATGGTGAAAGAAGTTCTGGACACCATGATCGGTCTGGCCGAAGACGGCATGACCATGCTCTGCGTGACCCACGAAATGGGCTTCGCCCGCACCGTGGCCAACCGCGTGATCTTCATGGACAAGGGCGAAATCGTTGAACAGGCGGCGCCGAACGACTTCTTTGATAATCCGCAGAATGATCGGACCAAGTTGTTCTTGAGTCAGATTTTGCATTGATGCCCGTCAGGCGCTGAAACAAACCCGGACTCAGTTCCGGGTTTGTTTTATCTGGGCTCATCTGGCCAGAACAGGTTCCCGCTCCGGGTAACGAGTTTCCAGAAGTTGTTTGAGACCGTCGTCTGCGTGAAGTGCCTGAATTTCCTCTAGCAGATCGGGATGACGATCCAGAAGCCGCATCAGTGTGAACAACGGCTGCGGCGGAGCCAGTTCGCCGCGTTCATATCGTGAAAACGCATTATGCCCACCTCCTGACAGCCACTTCACCGCACTTCTTTGAGTGAGATGGAGCTTTCGGCGAATACGCTTCATTTCGGTACCGATCAGCCCAAGTACGTCTTCGAGTAATTGATCGCCGGCATCTACGTAGCGCTCGGCACTGTCGGTACCACTGTCAAAAATGATTTCGCCACAGACCCTGCACTCCCAGCCGGCGAGAAGGTGTACGGGCCGCGAAAACTGTTTGTAATTGACGTCGAGACTGCGATCTTGAAAGTGGTGCATTGCGTGTTCGGTGCCGCAACTCAGGCATTGCCTCTTGCTCATGTGTTTTTCTCCTTGAAGGAGATCACCGGAGAACCACCGCTCGTGCAGTAGGTCACTTTGATGTAGATCTCCCGATTTCGAAACGATACGTGATAGACGTCGTGCCAGTTACGATGGTTGGAATAAGAGGTCATGGATTTGTAGAGCATCCGCCGCTCAAGCGTTGCCACAACCTGCATCATCACTTTCCATGACATGCCCATGTCCCGGCCTGTCTCAAGTGCATAACGTGTAAAGGCTTCTTTGCCTCGTCTAATTACTTCGGCCTTCACGACTGCCAAGTCGTAATGGGGTGTGTTCTTTTCCATAAGAAGCCAAAACCCTGTCCCTGAAATTACCCTTAAAGGGTAATTTTGACCAATCGAAAATGCCGCTCCATGTGTCTCCGATTGACCCTAGGTGGTTGCCGTCCTACATGGGTCTGACTAACATGTCGGAAAATTCATCCTATGATTGGATGAAAAGGTGGGTTTCATGTCCGACATTTCCCCTTTGATCAAGCGGTCCCTAGTCGATCAGGCTTTGGATCAACTGCGGCAGCGCATCAACAGCGGTGCGTGGCAAGTCGGCGAGCGTCTGCCGACCGAGCCTGAGCTGTGCGCCGAGCTGGGCATCAGCCGCAACACCGTGCGCGAAGCCATGCGTGTTCTGGCATTTTCCGGTCTGATCGAAATTCGCCAAGGCGACGGCAGTTATCTGCGCGCCGTGGTCGATCCGCTGGATACGCTGAAGGCGTTGTCCCGCTGTTCCCTGGAGCAGGCTCGGGAGACCCGACACATCCTTGAAGTCGAGGCCATCGGCCTGGCGGCGTTGCGTCGTACCGATGACGATCTGGCGGCCCTGCGCGAAGCGCTCGGCACCAGCGGCAGCCACTACCATGGTGATCTCGACACTTACATCGCCTGCGATCTGGTGTTCCATCGCCGACTGGTCGACGCCGCGCACAACCCGACCCTCAGCGAGCTGTATCGATATTTCTCCAGCATCGTCGGCGCGCAATTGCGCCAGACCTTGAATATCTCCCCGCGCCGTCAGGAAGTGTTCGATCTGCACATCGACTTGCTCGATGCGGTCGAGCAACGCGACCCGGAACGGGCCAAAGCCTTGTCGAGGCAGTTGATCAATGAACCTTGAAACCGAGAAATCCATGCCCCGCAGTGAGTTATCCACAGCGTCGAAACGCACCCCCGAACTTGAAGAGCTGCTGATCGATGCCGAGGCTGATGACGAGCAGGTCCAGCAAAGCCACCCATTGGTAAAACGCCCGTGGCTGTTGCTGCTCGGGTTGATTTTGGTGGCGCTGAACCTGCGCCCGGCGTTGTCGAGCATGGCGCCATTGCTCAGCGAGGTCTCCAGAAGCCTCGGGCTGTCTGCGGCGCAGGCGGGATTGCTGACCACGTTGCCAGTGCTGTGCCTGGGCTTGTTCGCACCGCTGGCGCCGATTCTGGCGCGGCGTTTCGGTGCCGAGCGCGTGGTGCTGGGGATTCTGCTGACGCTGGCCGGCGGGATTATCCTGCGCAGTAATTTCGGCGAGATCGGCCTGTTCGCCGGCAGCGTGCTTGGGGGCGCCAGCATCGGCATCGTCGGCGTGCTGTTACCGGGCATTGTCAAACGCGATTTCGCCAAACATGCCGGGACCATGACCGGCGTCTACACCATGGCGCTGTGCCTAGGTGCGGCGATGGCGGCGGGTTCGACCGTGCCGCTGAGTGAACACTTCGGCAACAGCTGGGCGATGGGCCTGGGCTTCTGGGTGATTCCGGCATTGGTGGCGGCGGTTTTCTGGTTGCCGCAAGTTGGCTCGAAGCATGGCGCACACAACGTCGCCTATCGCGTGCGCGGGTTGCTGCGTGATCCGCTGGCCTGGCAGGTGACCTTGTACATGGGCCTGCAATCGTCGCTGGCCTACATCGTATTTGGCTGGTTGCCGTCAATCCTCATCGGGCGCGGGCTGACACCGACTCAGGCCGGATTGGTGCTGTCCGGTTCGGTGATCATTCAACTGGCCAGTTCGCTGGCCGCGCCGTGGCTGGCGACCCGGGGCAAGGATCAGCGCCTGGCGATCGTCGTGGTCATGGCGCTGACCCTGGCCGGCCTGTTCGGCTGCTTGTACGCACCGATCGAAGGTCTGTGGGGCTGGGCGATTCTGCTCGGACTGGGGCAGGGCGGCACGTTCAGTCTGGCCCTGACCCTGATCGTGCTGCGCTCGCGTGATTCCCATGTCGCGGCGAACCTGTCGAGCATGTCCCAGGGGTTTGGCTACACGCTGGCGTCCATGGGGCCGTTTGCCGTGGGCGTGGTGCATGACTGGACCGGCGGCTGGAATGCCCTGGGCTGGATCTTCGGCGTTATCGGCGCTGGTGCGATCCTGGCCGGGCTGGGTGCCGGGCGGGCGTTGTATGTGCAGGTGCAAAGCGAAAAGATCTGAATGCACTGGGTGCAAATGTGGGAGCGAGCCTGCTCGCGAAAGCGGTGTTTCGGTCAACATGGATGTTGAATGTTGAATTGCCTTCGCAAGCAGGGTCGCTCCCACAAAGGTTTTGCGTATTGCCGATAGTGTTTCTGCGCGCGGCAGATTATGGTGCTGGCAATCTGTACCTATTTCTTTGGAGATTGCCTTGAGCGAAGCCCATAGCGCCCTGATCACCCGCTTCTACCAAGCCTTTCAGCGCCTTGACGCAGAAGCCATGGCCGCCTGCTACACCGATGATGTGGTCTTCAGCGATCCGGCCTTCGGCGAGTTGCGCGGGCGCGATGCCGGCGACATGTGGCGCATGCTGACTACCCGCGCCAGGGATTTTTCCCTGACTTTTGACAATGTCCGCGCCGACGAGCGCACCGGCGGCGCGCATTGGGTGGCGACTTACCTGTTCAGTCAGACCGGCAACGTCGTGGTCAACGACATCCAGGCGCGCTTCGTCTTCCGGGACGGCAAGATCTGTGAGCACCACGACCACTTCGATCTGTGGCGCTGGTCGCGGCAGGCGTTGGGTTTCAAAGGCCTGCTGCTGGGCTGGACGCCGCTGGTGCGCAACGCGGTACGTGCCCAGGCGCGCAAGGGACTGAAGGCATTTCAGGCCGGGCGCTGATAAGATCGCCGCCTGTTTTCCTACACGTTCAGATCCCGAAGTGACCAGCCTTAGCGAAAAATCCGTCGATGCTGCCGAACCAGTGAGTAAATCCTGGTTCGTCTACCTCGTGCGTGCCGCCAATGGCTCGTTGTATTGCGGAATCAGCGACGACCCCGTACGCCGTTTCGCCAAGCACCAGAGCGGCAAGGGAGCGCGGTTCTTTCTTTCCAGCCCGGCGATGGCGTTGGTCTACACCGAACTGTGCCGTGACAAAAGCGATGCCCTGCGACAGGAACGGCTGATCAAGAAACTCAAGAAGAGCGCCAAGGAATGCCTGGTCGCGTCTTATCAATCTGACTGATTGGTTCCCATCAGGCAGATCGGTAGGCCTGTCAGGCAATGCGCGCTAAGCTGCGGATTCACTTTTCCAGCGGCGGAGCCGAGCATGTCCGAGTTGATTCTGCACCATTACCCGACCTCTCCATTTGCCGAGAAGGCGCGCCTGCTGCTGGGCTTCAAAGGCCTGTCCTGGCGTTCGGTGCATATTTCCCCGGTGATGCCCAAGCCGGATCTGACGGCGTTGACCGGTGGCTACCGCAAGACCCCAGTGTTGCAGATCGGTGCTGACATTTATTGCGACACCGCACTGATCGCTCGACGCCTGGAACAGGAAAAAGCCCTGCCGGCGTTCTTTCCCGAAGGCCAGGAAATGACCAGCGCCAGTTTTGCAGCGTGGGCCGATTCGGTGGTGTTCCAGCATGCCGTGAGCCTGGTGTTCCAGCCGGAGTCAGTGGCGGTGCGTTTCGGCAAATTGCCGCCGGAAGCGATCAAGGCCTTCCTGGCCGACCGCGCCGGGTTGTTCAGCGGTGGCAGCGCCACGCGTCTATCCGCCGAGCAGGCCAAACATCAGTGGCCGACGATCATGGCGCGTCTGGAGCAGCAGTTGCAGCGCGAGCAGGGCGACTTCCTCTTCGGCGAGCCATCGATTGCCGACTTCGCCCTGGCGCATCCGCTGTGGTTCCTCAAGGCGACGCACGTGACGGCGCCGCTGGTGGATGAATATCCGGCGGTGGCGGCGTGGCTGGGTCGGGTGCTCGGGTTCGGCCATGGCGCAGCGAGCGAGATGTCCTCTGCCGAGGCATTGGAGGTCGCGCGTAACGCGACGCCAGCGGCATTGCCGGATGAGCGGTTCGTTGATCCGAACGGCTTCAAGACGGGACAGCAAGTGGCAATTGCCGCTGTCGATTACGGCGTTGATCCGGTGGCAGGCGAGTTGTTGTTTGCTGGCAGTGAAGAGCTGATCATTCGCCGTGAAGACGAACGTGGCGGCGTGGTGCATGTGCACTTTCCGCGTTTTGGTTTCCGTATCGAAGCGCGCTAAAAGCAAAAGATCGCAGCCTTCGGCAGCTCCTACACCGATCTCATGTAGGAGCTGCCGAAGGCTGCGATCTTTTGATCTTGATTTTATTTCAGGGCAGCGAGGATTTCGTCGGGATCGAACCCGCGAATCAACGTGCCGTTCACATCGATCAGCGGAATCCCGCGTCCACCCAGTGCCTCATACGCCTTGCGCGCATCGGCATCCTTCTCGATGTCGAACTCCTTGAACGGTATGCCCTTGCTGTCGAGAAAGCGTTTGGTCTGTTTGCAGTAGCCGCACCAGTCGGTGGCATAGAGCACGACATTGGCTTGCGCCCGGGTCTGCGGCGAGACCATTTGCGCGGGATTGAATACCCGCTCGATCTTGCCCCAGTTCTGATAGACCACGACCACCAGCAGCACCAGGGCGACCTTTTTCAGCACATTGCCGAGCATCAGTTACGCCGCTTCAACTGATCGGTCAGCGAAGTCGGCAGGCCTTTGATGATCAGGGTGCCGTTCTCTTCGTCGTACTCGATCTTCGAGCCCAGCAGGTGCGCTTCGAAGCTGATCGACAAACCTTCGGCGCGGCCGGTGAAACGACGGAATTGATTGAGGGTGCGCTTGTCTGCCGGAATCTCTGGCGACAGGCCATAGTCCTTGTTGCGGATGTGATCGTAGAAGGCTTTCGGGCGTTCCTCGTCGATCAGCTCCGACAGCTCCTCAAGACCCATCGGTTCGCCGAGCTTGGCCTGGCTGCTGGCATAGTCGACCAGGGTCTTGGTTTTCTCGCGGGCCGAGTCTTCCGGCAGGTCTTCGCTCTCGACAAAGTCACTGAAGGCCTTGAGCAGTGTGCGCGTCTCGCCGGGGCCGTCGACGCCTTCCTGGCAACCGATGAAGTCGCGGAAATACTCCGAGACCTTCTTGCCATTCTTGCCCTTGATGAACGAGATGTACTGTTTCGACTGCTTGTTGTTCTGCCACTCCGAGACATTGATCCGCGCTGCCAGATGCAACTGGCCAAGGTCGAGATGGCGCGAGGGCGTCACGTCGAGCTCGTCGGTCACCGCCACACCTTCGCTGTGATGCAGCAGGGCGATCGCCAGATAGTCGGTCATGCCTTGCTGATAGTGGGCGAACAGCACGTGGCCACCCACCGACAGGTTGGATTCTTCCATCAGTTTCTGCAGATGCTCGACCGCCACTTTACTGAACGCGGTGAAGTCACGGCCGCCTTCCATATACTCCTTCAGCCAGCCGCTGAACGGGAATGCGCCGGATTCCGGATGGAACAGGCCCCAGGCTTTGCCCTGTTTGGCGTTGTAGCTTTCGTTGAGGTCGGCGAGCATGTTTTCGATGGCTGCGGACTCGGCCAGTTCAGAGTCACGGGCGTGCAGAACTGCGGGCGTGCCGTCGGGTTTTTTGTCGATCAGGTGGACGATGCAATGACGGATCGGCATGGGCTTCTCGGCTGTTGGAAGGGAGGAGGGCAGGCTCCCCCGAAAAAGCGCTCAGTGTACCGCAACCACTGGTTTTGGCGCGGGTTGCAGGGCAAAACCGGGGCGCGCGCCCGGCCTTAAGCGGTTTTTTACCGATTTAGCGCAATAAAGCTGACCAAATGGGTAGCTAGAGGCGGATATTTCCTTGTCGCTGTGCTAGTTTTGCCCGGTCTTACGCGAAGTCACTGCGTTAAGCGTGCATTCAGCATTTGTCAGGTCGAACCAAACCCTGATTTCGGCATCTATAACCCGACTCGTCGTGGTTATCGCCGAGGGTGCCAGATCCAGAAGATCGGGCTCGATGGCTGACACTGCACTCTGCAATCCATATGAATTTGATAGGGAAGGAACACTACATGGCTCTTACTAAAGACCAACTGATCGCCGACATCGCTGAAGCTATCGACGCGCCGAAAACCACCGCGCGTAACGCTCTGGACCAACTGGGCCAAATCGTTGCCGATCAGCTGGAAAACGGCGGCGAAATCACCTTGCCAGGTATCGGCAAGCTGAAAGTGACCGAGCGTCCTGCCCGCACCGGCCGTAACCCTTCGACTGGCGCTGCCATCGAAATCCCTGCAAAGAAAGTGATCAAGCTGGTTGTGGCCAAAGGCCTGACCGACGCTGTGAACAAGTAAGACGCAGCGATAAAAAAACCGTGCTTCGGAGTGATCCGGGGCACGGTTTTTTTGTGTCTGTGATTTAGCGACTGAATCGCAGGGCCAATGTGGGAGCGAGCCTGCTCGCGAAAGCGGTAGGTCAGTCGATATTGAAGCTGACTGACACGCCGCCTTCGCGAGCAGGCTCGCTCCCACAGGGGATCTGCTGTGTGTTAGCGAACCCAGCGCTCACGCCGCCAGATCTGCTGCTCGGACTTCGTCTGGAAGGTCCAGGCAACAAAGCGGCTCTGCTTCTGGCCCTGCGACATCTCCACGACCTGGCTCTCCAGCACGCCGACCTTCTTCAGTGCCGTCTCGATGGCCGGCAGGTTCGAGGCCTTCGACACCAGCGTGCTGAACCACAACACCTTGTGCTGGAAGTTCGCACTTTCGGCAATCAACTGCGTCACAAAGCGCGCTTCACCGCCTTCACACCACAGCTCCGCCGATTGCCCGCCGAAGTTCAACACCGGTAGCTTGCGTTTCGGGTCGGCCTTGCCCAAGGCGCGCCATTTGCGCTCGCTGCCCTTGGTCGCTTCTTCCATCGAAGCGTGGAACGGCGGGTTGCACATGGTCAGGTCGAAACGCTCGCCCGGCTCCAGCAAGCCAATGAGGATGTGCTTGCGGTTTTCCTGCTGGCGCAGCTGGATCACTTTGCTCAGATCATTGGACTGCACGATGGCTCGCGCCGCCGCCACGGCTGTCGGGTCGATCTCCGAGCCGAGGAAGTGCCAACGGTATTCGCTGTTGCCGATCAACGGATAAACGCAGTTGGCGCCCATGCCGATATCCAGCACATTGACGATCGCGCCGCGCGGGACCTTGCCGTCGTTCATGCTCGCCAGCAGGTCGGCGAGAAAGTGCACATAGTCGGCACGCCCCGGAACAGGAGGGCAAAGATAGTCCGCCGGGATGTCCCAATGCTGGATGCCGTAGAACGCCTTGAGCAGCGCCCGATTGAACACACGCACCGCGTCGGGGCTGGCGAAGTCGATGCTTTCCTTGCCGTACGGGTTGGTGATCACGTACTTGGCCAGTTCCGGCGTGGTCTTGATCAGCGCCGGAAAGTCGTAACGACCCTGATGGCGATTGCGCGGATGCAGGCTGGCCTTCTCGCGCGGCTCGACGGCTTTGCTCGGGGAGGCGGCGTCAGGCTTCTTGCGCGCAGGTTTGGGTGTGCGGGGGGCGGTCATGGGCGTGGTCGATTCGGGTATGGCTGAAAGTGGCGGGCATTGTCCCACATCTGAAGGCAACACCGTTCAAACTGTGGGAGCGAGCCTGCTCGCGAAGGCGGTTTCACATCCGGCAGATTTGTCGGCTGACACAGCGCTTTCGCGAGCAGGCTCGCTCCCACAGGGGACTCAAGGTTTTTCAGGAATAAAAAAGGGAGGCCACTTGGGCCTCCCTTTTTCAGTGCGGTTTGCCGTTACAGACTGGCAATCCGCGCGTGCTGCTCGGCCAGTTTGCCCAGGGCTTGTTCGGCCTCGGCCAGTTTGGCGCGTTCCTTCTCGATGACTTCGGCCGGGGCCTTGTCGACGAAACCGGCGTTGGACAGCTTGCCGCCAACGCGCTGGACTTCGCCCTGCAGACGCAGGATTTCCTTGTCCAGACGCGCCAGTTCCGCGCCCTTGTCGATCAGACCGGCCATCGGCACCAGCACTTCCATCTCGCCGACCAGTGCGGTAGCGGACAGCGGTGCTTCTTCGCCAGCGGCGAGTACGGTGATCGATTCCAGACGCGCCAGCTTCTTCAGCAGCGCTTCGTTCTCGGTCAGGCGGCGCTGGTCCTCAGCGCTGACGTTCTTCAGGAAGATCGGCAGTGGCTTGCCCGGGCCGATGTTCATCTCGCCACGAATGTTGCGCGTGCCGAGCATCAGTTCCTTGAGCCATTCGATGTCGTTTTCCGCCGCCGGATCGATGCGCTCCTCGTTGGCCACCGGCCAAGGCTGCAGCATGATCGTCTTGCCCTGAATACCGGCCAGCGGCGCGATGCGCTGCCAGATTTCTTCAGTGATGAACGGCATGAACGGATGCGCCAGACGCAGCGCCACTTCCAGCACGCGCACCAGCGTCCGGCGAGTGCCGCGCTGGCGTTCGACCGGCGCGTTCTCGTCCCCACAGCACAGGCTTGGACAGCTCCAGATACCAGTCGCAGTATTGGTTCCAGATGAACTCGTACAGCGCTTGCGCGGCGAGGTCGAAACGGAACTGATCCAGTTGGCGGGTCACTTCGGCTTCGGTGCGTTGCAGCTGCGAGATGATCCAGCGATCAGCCAGCGACAGCTCGTAGGCTTCGCCGTTCTGGCCGCAGTCTTCGCCCTTGTCCAGAACGTAACGCGCGGCGTTCCAGATCTTGTTGCAGAAGTTGCGATAGCCTTCGACGCGACCCATGTCGAACTTGATGTCGCGACCGGTCGAGGCCAGCGAGCAGAACGTGAAGCGCAGGGCGTCGGTGCCGTAGCTTTCGATGCCGTTGGCGAACTCTTCGCGGGTGGCTTTCTCGATCTTCTTCGCCAGTTTCGGTTGCATCAGGCCCGAAGTGCGCTTCTGCACCAGGGTTTCCAGGTCGATGCCGTCGATGATGTCCAGCGGGTCAAGGACGTTGCCCTTGGACTTGGACATCTTCTGGCCTTGGCCGTCGCGTACCAGACCGTGTACGTACACAGTCTTGAACGGAACCTGCGGAGTGCCGTCTTCGTTCTTCATCAGGTGCATGGTCATCATGATCATCCGGGCAACCCAGAAGAAGATGATGTCGAAACCGGTGACCAGCACGTCGGTAGAGTGGAATTTCTTCAGGAACTCGGTCTGCTCAGGCCAGCCCAGGGTCGAGAAGGTCCACAGGCCGGAACTGAACCAGGTGTCGAGTACGTCGTTGTCCTGTTGCAGCGCGACGTCCGGGCCGAGGTTGTGCTTGGCACGGACTTCGGCTTCGTCGCGACCGACGTAGACCTTGCCCGACTCGTCGTACCAGGCCGGAATCCGGTGGCCCCACCACAGCTGACGGCTGATGCACCAGTCCTGGATGTCGCGCATCCACGAGAAGTACATGTTTTCGTACTGTTTGGGCACGAACTGGATGCGACCGTCTTCAACGGCAGCAATCGCCGGCTCGGCCAGAGGCTTGGTCGATACGTACCACTGGTCGGTCAGCCACGGCTCGATGACCGTGCCGGAACGATCGCCTTTCGGCGTTTTCAGGTTGTGATCGTTGACACTCACCAGCAGGCCGGCAGCGTCGAACGCGGCAACGATCTGCTTACGCGCTTCGAAACGCTCAAGGCCGGCGAACTCGGCCGGAATCTTGCCGTCGATGCTCTCGTTCAGCGTGCCGTCGAGGTTGAACACCTGAGCGGCAGGCAGCACGTTGGCGTTCTTGTCGAAGATGTTCAGCAGCGGCAGGTTGTGGCGCTTGCCGACTTCGTAGTCGTTGAAATCGTGGGCCGGGGTGATTTTCACGCAGCCGGTGCCGAATTCAGGGTCGCAATAATCGTCGGCGATGATCGGGATGCGCCGGCCAACCAGTGGCAGCTCGACGAATTTGCCGATCAGCGCTTTGTAGCGTTCGTCGTTCGGGTTAACCGCGACGGCGGAGTCACCGAGCATGGTTTCCGGACGGGTGGTGGCGACGATCAGGAAGTCATCGCCCTCGGCGGTTTTTACACCATCGGCCAATGGGTATTTCAGGTTCCACAGGAAGCCTTTCTCTTCGTGGTTTTCCACTTCGAGGTCGGAAATCGCCGTGTGCAGTTTGGTGTCCCAGTTGACCAGACGCTTGCCGCGGTAGATCAGGCCGTCTTCATGCAGGCGCACGAAAGCTTCCTTGACCGCTTCCGAGAGGCCGTCGTCCATGGTGAAGCGCTCGCGGCTCCAGTCGACGGACGAGCCGAGGCGACGGATCTGCCGGCTGATGTTGCCGCCGGACTGATCTTTCCATTCCCAGACTTTTTCGAGGAATTTTTCCCGGCCCAGATCGTGACGATTCTGGCCCTGGGCTTCGAGTTGGCGCTCCACCAGCATCTGCGTGGCGATACCGGCATGGTCGGTGCCCGGTTGCCACAGGGTGTCGCGACCCTGCATGCGGCGGAAACGGATCAACGCGTCCATGATCGCGTTGTTGAAACCGTGACCCATGTGCAGGCTGCCGGTGACGTTCGGCGGCGGGATCATGATGGTGTAGGACTCGCCCGCGCCTTGCGGGGCGAAGTAGTTCTCGGACTCCCAGGTCTTGTACCAGGAAGTTTCAATGGCGTGCGGCTGGTAGGTCTTATCCATGCGCGGCGGGACCCTATTGGCATTTATTCAGGAAAAGCCGGGAAGTATAGCGGGGCATGGTGCCGAGGGCGAGCGGGGGAGGTCGGGCGGAGATCTAAATGTAGGAGCTGCCGAAGGCTGCGATCTTTTGATCTTGTTTTTTGTGAAAGCAAAGTCAAAAGATCGCAGCCTTCGGTAGCTCCTACACCAGCGGCTTATTCGTACTGGCTGAGCAGCCGCTCCATCCGCGCATCCAGGCGACGTTTGATTTCGGTTTCGATGTGCGGGGCGAAGTCGTCGATCACGTCTTGCATGATCAATTGCGCGGCGGCGCGCAGTTCGCTGTCCAGGTGCAGCAAGGCATCCGGGCCTTTATCGACCGGTGCGGCAGCCGGGGCAGCCGGCGGCGCTGGTGGCGGCTCGACGGCCGCCGGCTGATTGCCGACGGAATCGAACAGCATCGGAATCTGTTCCTGTTCGCCGTCATCGACCGTATCGGTCAACAGCGGCGGTTGCAGGTTGTCATCGCCGAGCAACTGGCGGATCGATTCGAGATCGTCCAGCAGGTGTGCGGATTTCTGTTGCGGTTTCGGAGTGTCCATTGGAATGCTCAGAGTCGCTGTAAACGGTGGTCTTGCAGAGAATAGCCCTGTTCGCGGTAGAAACGGAAACTCTCCCGCGCCGCTGCGCGGATGGTCGGATCTTCCACCACCACTTCCGCCACGCGGGCGAATTTGCTGGCGAAGGCCGGGACTTTCAGATCGAGATTGACCAGCAGATCCTGGTGCTCACCGCAGTCTGCCCCGTGTCCCAGCACGATCAAACCGTCGGGCTCACTGTCGGCAGGGCCGTGAGGCACGAAACTTTCGCCCTTGAATGCCCACAGACGCGCATCGAGATCGTCACGTTGGGCCGCATCGCTGCAATGCAGGTAGATGCGATGGCCCATGCGCCAGGCTTTCTCGGTGAGCTTGCAGGCGAAATCCAGACGCGCTGAAGGATCGGCGCTGGGCAGGATATAGAAGTCGACTTTGGTCATTGCGGTTCCAGAGCGGCAAGCGGCGTCACCCGAAAGTGGCGCCGCCGCCCATCAGCGGTGTCAGGCTTTGGCGCGATCGAGCAGGTACTGGGTCAGCAGCGGAACCGGACGGCCAGTGGCGCCCTTGTCCTTGCCGCCGCTGGTCCATGCCGTGCCGGCGATGTCCAGGTGCGCCCAGTTGAGGTTCTTGGTGAAGCGCGACAGGAAGCAGGCGGCAGTGATGGTGCCGGCCTTCGGCCCGCCAATGTTGGCGATGTCGGCGAACGGGCTGTCCAGCTGCTCTTGATACTCATCGAACAGCGGCAGTTGCCAGGCGCGGTCGTCCGCAGCTTTGCCGGCGCTGAGCAACTGGTCGATCAGTTCGTCGTTGTTGCCCAGCAGGCCGGACGTGTGTGCGCCCAGGGCAACTACGCAAGCACCGGTCAGGGTGGCGATGTCGATCACCGCTTGTGGCTTGAAGCGCTCGGCGTAGGTCAGTGCATCGCACAGCACCAGACGGCCTTCAGCGTCGGTGTTGAGGATTTCCACGGTCTGGCCGCTCATGGTGGTGACGATATCGCCCGGCCGCGAAGCATTGCCGCTTGGCATGTTTTCGGCGCAGGCGAGGATGCACACCAGATTGATCGGCAGTTTCAGCTCAAGCACAGCACGCAAGGTCCCGAACACGGAGGCAGCGCCGCCCATGTCGTACTTCATCTCGTCCATGCCGGCGCCCGGCTTCAGGCTTATGCCGCCAGTGTCGAAGGTGATGCCCTTGCCGACCAGCGCGTATGGCTTCTCGGATTTCTTGCCGCCGTTGTATTGCATGACGATCAGGCGCGGCGGCTGGGCGCTGCCCTGGCCCACGGCGTAGAACGAGCCCATGCCGAGGGATTTGATCTTTTTCTCGTCGAGTACTTCGACTTTCAGATCCTTGAACTCTTTGCCCAGGTTCTTCGCCTGTTCGCCCATGAAGGTCGGGTGGCAGATGTTCGGTGGCAGGTTGCCAAGGTCGCGGGTGAAGGCCATGCCGTTGGCGATGGCGGTGGCGTGGTTCACGGCGCGCTGCACTTCGGCTTGCGCAGCCTTGATGGTCAGCAGGGTGATTTTCTTCAGGGCGCGTGGTTCGGCTTTCTGGCTCTTGAACTGGTCGAAGGTGTAGCCGCCGTCGACCAGGGTTTCTGCCAGCAGGCGAGTCTTGCCGTAGCTGTCGCGACCTTTGACGATGACTTCATCCAGCGCCAGCACGGCGTCACCGCCGCCCAGGCCTTTGAGGGTGTTGAGGATGCCGGCAACGATTTTGCGGAACGGACGGTCGCCCAGTTCTTCGTCCTTGCCCACGCCGACCAGCAACACGCGCTCGGCTTTCAGGTTCGGCAGGCTGTGCAGCAGCAGGCTCTGACCGACCTTGCCGGCCAGGTCGCCACGCTTGAGCACGGCGCTGATCGCGCCACCGCTCGACTCGTCGACCAGTCTGGCGGCGACACCGAGTTTGCGGCCTTCGCCGACGGCAACCACCAGGGTGGCGGTTTTCAACGTTTCTGGGCTAACGCTTTTTACAACCAGTTCCATGTCCGGATCCCTGAATGAATGGTCAACACGCAGGCGTTCGACGCTGTGCGCAGTCGCCTGCTTATAGATAGAAGAGGCGCAGGCCAAAGCCTGCGACAAGGGCCGCAGTTTGAACCTCGCTCCCCGCGCCTGACAACCCTAGGGGGCGTTCTCAATTAGTTTTCACACCGCGTTGTCGCCTTAAAGCCAGCCAGGCAAGGCGCAGGCCGCTGGGAATGGTTGTTCCCTTTCCAAGGCCTGCAACGCAGACTGGCCGGCTTTAAGGCACAACCCGGCGCGGTGTGAAAACTAATTGAGAACGCCCCCTGGGTTGTACCATCAGCAAAGGATTACAGAGATGGATGAGTGTGCGCAGTGACAGGCGCACCCAATCACAGGATAATGCCGCATCTTTTTTCGACCGCTCTGCATGGCGGGCCGGTCGATGTGTTTGCTTGTTTGGCCGCCTTAGCCTGACAACCCTGGAGTGTCTGGTTTGATCGTCTTCCGTTATCTGTCCCGCGAAGTCCTGTTGACCCTCAGCGCCGTAAGTGCCGTGCTGCTGGTCATCATCATGAGCGGTCGCTTCATCAAATACCTGGCGCAGGCTGCGGCCGGTCAGCTCGATCCGGGCTCGCTGTTCCTGATCATGGGCTTTCGTCTGCCGGGCTTTCTGCAACTGATTTTGCCGCTGGGCCTGTTCCTCGGGATCCTGCTGGCCTACGGTCGGCTGTACCTCGAAAGCGAAATGACCGTGCTCTCGGCCACCGGCATGAGCCAGCAGAAGCTGTTTCGCATGACCCTGTTTCCGGCAACGCTGGTGGCACTGGTGGTCGCGTGGCTGAGCCTCGGCCTGGCTCCGCAGGGCGCCAACCAGTTTCAGCTGCTGCTGAACAAGCAGGACGCGCTGACCGAGTTCGATACCCTCGAGCCGGGCCGCTTCCAGGCCCTGCGTGATGGCACTCGGGTGACCTACACCGAAACCCTGAGCGACGATCGCGTCAATCTCGGCAGCGTGTTCATCTCGCAGAAGAACCTCGGTGCCGATAAGAAGGACCGCGGGATTTCCGTACTGGTGGCCGAGTCGGGCCGTCAGGAAATCCGCCCCGATGGCAATCGCTACCTGATTCTCGACAACGGCTATCGTTATGACGGCAGCCCCGGGCAGGCCGATTACCGCGCCATTCATTACGAAACCTACGGCGTGCTGCTGCCCAAGCCGGACGTCAGCGAAGAAGTCACCGACCGTGACGCGATGCCGACCTCGTCCCTGTGGGGCAGCGACGACATTCGTTCGAAAACCGAACTGCAATGGCGTATGTCGCTGCCGTTGCTGGTGTTCATCGTGACCCTGATGGCGGTGCCGCTGTCGCGGGTGAATCCGCGTCAGGGGCGTTTCCTCAAGCTGCTGCCGGCGATTCTTCTTTATATGGCTTACCTGACCATCCTGATTGCCGCTCGCGGCGCCCTTGAAAAAGGCAAGATCCCGCCGGCCCTCGGCCTGTGGTGGGTGCACGCGATCTTCCTGGTGATCGGCCTCGGCCTGCTGTATTGGGAGCCGCTGCGCCTGAAACTGGCCAGCCGTCGCAGCGCTGCGCTGGAGGTGGCCCGTGGTTAAACTCGACCGCTACATCGGCAGCAGCGTGTTCATGGCGATCATCGCCGTGCTGGCGATCATCCTCGGCCTGGCGACGCTGTTTGCCTTCATCGATGAAATGGGCGACGTCAGCGACACCTACACCCTGGTCGACGTGCTCGGTTTTGTATTGCTGACCGCACCGCGCCGGCTGTATGAAATGTTGCCGATGGCCGCATTGATCGGCTGCCTGATCGGTCTCGGCAGTCTGGCCAGCAGCAGTGAGCTGACGGTCATGCGCGCTGCTGGCGTGTCGATCGGCCGCATTGTCTGGGCCGTCATGAAACCGATGCTGGTGCTGATGCTCGCCGGCGTGCTGATCGGCGAATACGTCGCCCCGGCCACCGAAAGCATGGCCCAGGCCAATCGCTCGCTGGCCCAGGGCAGCGGCGACGCGCAAAGCGCCAAGCACGGTATGTGGCACCGTCAGGGTGAGGAATTCATCCACATCAACGCGGTTCAGCCGAACGGTCTGTTGTACGGCGTGACGCGCTATCACTTCGACAAGGAGCGCCATCTGCTCAGCTCCAGCTTCGCTAAGAAGGCCGAGTTCGACGGCACCAAGTGGCAGCTCACCGACGTTGCCACCACGCTGTTCCATGAGCGCAGTACTGAAGTGGTCAACAGTCCGAGTGAGGAGTGGGACGTGGCGTTGAGCCCGCAGCTGCTCAGCACCGTAGTCATGGCGCCGGAATCGCTGTCGATCAGCGGTCTGTGGGGCTACATCCACTATCTGGCGGAGCAGGGCCTGAGCAATGGTCGCTACTGGCTGGCATTTTGGGTCAAGGTGTTGCAGCCGCTGGTGACCGCCGCGCTGGTGCTGATGGCGATCTCGTTCATCTTCGGCCCACTGCGCTCGGTGACCCTTGGTCAGCGGGTCTTCACTGGCGTGCTGGTGGGCTTCACCTTCCGCATCGTCCAGGATCTGTTGGGGCCATCGAGTCTGGTGTTCGGTTTCTCGCCGTTGTTTGCGGTGCTGGTGCCGGCCGGCGTGTGTGCGCTGGCAGGTGTCTGGCTGCTCAGGCGCGCGGGCTGATGAACAAGCTTTCATTCAGCGCTTGAACCCTGAAAACGCCTCGGTCGCCAGACCGGGGCGTTTTTGCATGCGATCCGGGTGACAGGCGAACGTGACGCTTGCGCCGTGTATCAGGTACAATTCCCGGCTATTTTTCGGCGGGCCAAGCCTGCAGCCTTTTTGAGTGTTGATCCGTGAGTGATTTGAGTCATATCCGCAATTTCTCCATCATCGCCCACATTGACCATGGCAAGTCGACGCTGGCTGACCGTTTCATCCAGATGTGCGGCGGCCTGGCCGAGCGTGAAATGGAAGCCCAGGTACTGGATTCCATGGATCTTGAGCGTGAACGCGGGATCACCATCAAGGCCCACAGCGTTACCCTCTATTACAAAGCCAAAGACGGCATCACCTATCAGCTGAACTTCATTGACACCCCGGGCCACGTCGACTTCACCTATGAAGTCAGCCGTTCCCTGGCGGCGTGCGAAGGCGCCTTGCTGGTGGTCGATGCGGGGCAGGGCGTAGAAGCCCAGTCCGTGGCCAACTGCTACACCGCCATCGAGCAGGGCCTGGAGGTCATGCCGGTCCTGAACAAGATCGACCTGCCACAGGCCGAGCCGGATCGCGTCAAGGACGAGATCGAGAAGATCATCGGCATCGACGCCACCGATGCCGTCACCTGCAGCGCCAAGACCGGCCTGGGTGTCGACGAAGTGCTCGAGCGTCTGGTGCACACCATTCCTGCGCCGACCGGCAACATCGAAGATCCGCTGCAAGCGTTGATCATCGACTCCTGGTTCGACAACTACCTGGGCGTTGTTTCCCTGGTACGCGTGCGCCACGGCCGCGTGAAGAAGGGCGACAAGATTCTGGTCAAGTCCACCGGCAAGGTGCACCTGGTCGACAGCGTCGGCGTGTTCAACCCTAAACACACCGCCACCGTTGATCTGAAGGCCGGCGAAGTGGGCTTCATCATCGCCAGCATCAAGGACATTCACGGTGCGCCGGTTGGTGACACCCTGACCCTGAGCTCCACCCCTGATGTGCCGGTGCTGCCGGGCTTCAAACGCATTCAGCCACAGGTTTACGCCGGTCTGTTCCCGGTCAGTTCCGACGACTTCGAGGATTTCCGCGAAGCGCTGCAGAAGCTGACCCTGAACGACTCGTCGCTGCAGTACACCCCGGAAAGCTCCGACGCCCTGGGCTTTGGCTTCCGTTGCGGCTTCCTCGGCATGCTGCACATGGAAATCATCCAGGAGCGCCTCGAGCGCGAATACGACCTGGACCTGATCACCACCGCGCCGACCGTAATTTTCGAGCTGGTGCTGAAAACCGGTGAAACGATTTACGTCGACAACCCGTCGAAGCTTCCGGACGTGTCGGCGATCGAGGACATGCGCGAGCCAATCGTGCGCGCCAATATCCTCGTGCCGCAGGAACATTTGGGCAACGTCATCACCCTGTGCATCGAGAAACGCGGCGTTCAGGTCGACATGCTGTTCCTCGGCAATCAGGTGCAAGTCACCTACGACCTGCCGATGAACGAAGTGGTCCTGGACTTCTTCGACCGTCTCAAATCCACCAGCCGCGGCTATGCTTCGCTGGACTACCATTTCGATCGTTACCAATCGGCTAATCTGGTGAAACTGGACGTGCTGATCAACGGCGACAAGGTCGATGCCCTGGCATTGATCGTGCACCGTGACAATTCGCACTTCAAAGGTCGCCAGTTGACCGAGAAGATGAAAGAACTGATTCCTCGTCAGATGTTCGACGTGGCGATTCAGGCCGCCATCGGTGGTCAGATCGTGGCCCGGACAACCGTCAAGGCGCTCAGAAAGAACGTATTGGCCAAATGCTACGGCGGTGACGTCAGTCGTAAGAAGAAGCTGCTCGAGAAGCAGAAGGCCGGTAAGAAACGCATGAAACAGGTCGGCAACGTGGAAATTCCACAGGAAGCCTTCCTCGCCGTGCTCAGGTTGGAATAATCAGGTCCTATGTCGCTAAATTTCCCGCTGTTGCTGGTCATCGCCGTGTTCGTCTGCGGCCTGTTGGCGTTGATTGATCTGCTGTTCCTGGCACCGCGTCGGCGGGCTGCCATTGCCTCTTATCAAGGCAGTGTCAGCCAACCCGAGCCTGTGGTGGTCGAGAAGCTGAACAAAGAGCCGCTGCTGGTTGAATACGGCAAGTCGTTCTTTCCGGTGCTGTTCATCGTGCTGGTGCTGCGTTCGTTCCTGGTGGAGCCGTTCCAGATTCCGTCCGGCTCGATGAAACCGACCCTGGATGTCGGCGACTTCATTCTGGTGAACAAGTTTTCCTACGGCATCCGTCTGCCGGTGATCGACAAGAAGATCATCGAAGTCGGTGACCCGCAGCGCGGCGATGTGATGGTGTTCCGCTACCCGAGCGACCCGAACGTCAACTACATCAAGCGTGTGGTGGGCCTGCCGGGTGACACGGTGCGTTACACCGCCGACAAGCGTCTGTTCGTCAACGGTGAGTCGATCGCCGAGAAGATGGCCGGCGCCGAAGCAGGTTCGCTGGGCAGCGCGGAGCTCTATCAGGAAAAACTCGGCGCAGCCGAGCACCTGATCCGCAAGGAAATGAGCCGCTACCGCGCCACTCCGGACCGTTCGTGGACAGTGCCTGCCGGGCACTACTTCATGATGGGCGACAACCGCGACAATTCGAATGACAGCCGCTACTGGGATGATCCGAACATTCCCAAGGATCTGCTGGGCATGGTTCCCGACAAGAATATTGTCGGCAAGGCCTTCGCGGTCTGGATGAGCTGGCCAGAGCCGAAACTCAGCCACCTGCCGAATTTCTCGCGGGTCGGCCTGATCAAGTAATCAAACACGGCGCTGTTGACCACAGCGCCGAATGCATTTCTGGAGCCGGCACAATCGGCTTCGCAATCGCCAGGATCTATTTTTTGAACACAGCGTTAATTGTCCCAGGCCTGCGCCGTACCCCGGCGATGGCAGTGGAAACCAGCCACGAACTCAGCGTGGGTAAACCGTGAGCGTTTCTCTAAGCCGTCTCGAGCGCCAGCTCGGTTACACCTTCAAGGATCAGGAGCTGATGCTGCTGGCCCTCACGCACCGCAGTTTTGCCGGGCGCAACAACGAGCGTCTGGAATTCCTCGGTGATGCCATCCTCAACTTCGTCGCTGGCGAGGCGCTGTTCGATCGCTTCCCGCTGGCCCGCGAAGGTCAGTTGTCGCGTTTGCGCGCACGGCTGGTAAAAGGTGAGACGCTGGCCGTACTGGCTCGCGGTTTCGACCTCGGTGATTATCTGCGCCTGGGTTCAGGTGAACTGAAGAGCGGTGGTTTCCGCCGTGAATCGATTCTCGCCGATGCCCTCGAAGCTCTGATCGGTGCGATCTACCTCGATGCCGGCATGGACGTCGCCCGCGAGCGCGTACTGGCGTGGCTGGCCGGCGAATTCGAAGGCCTGACGCTGGTCGACACCAACAAGGATCCGAAAACCCGCTTGCAGGAACACCTGCAATCGCGCGGTTGCGAACTGCCACGCTACGAAGTGGTGGATATTCAGGGCGAACCGCACTGCCGTACCTTCTTCGTCGAGTGCGAAGTGGTCTTATTGAATGAAAAAAGCCGAGGTCAGGGTGTGAGCCGTCGTATTGCCGAACAGGTAGCGGCCGCCGCAGCACTGATTGCCCTGGGCGTGGAGAATGGCAATGACTGATACAAACGCAACTCGCTGTGGCTACGTTGCCATCGTCGGCCGTCCCAACGTCGGCAAGTCGACGCTGCTCAACCACATCCTCGGGCAGAAGCTCGCGATCACCTCGCGCAAGCCGCAGACTACTCGCCACAACATGCTCGGCATCAAGACCGAGGGCGACGTGCAGGCGATCTACGTCGACACCCCGGGCATGCACAAGGGTGGCGAAAAGGCCCTGAACCGTTACATGAACAAAACCGCTTCGGCGGCGTTGAAAGACGTTGACGTGGTGATCTTCGTTGTCGACCGCACCAAGTGGACCGACGAAGACCAGATGGTGCTTGAGCGTGTGCAGTATGTGACCGGCCCGCTGATCGTCGCGTTGAACAAGACCGATCGCATCGAAGACAAAGCCGAGCTGATGCCGCACCTGAGCTGGTTGCAGGAACAGCTGCCAAATGCGCAGATCATTCCGATTTCCGCGCAGCACGGGCACAACCTCGAAGCGCTGGAAAAGGTCATCGCCGATCACTTGCCGGAGAATGATCACTTCTTCCCGGAAGACCAGATCACTGACCGCAGCAGCCGTTTCCTTGCCGCCGAACTGGTGCGCGAGAAAATCATGCGCCAGATGGGTGCCGAGCTGCCGTACCAGATCACCGTCGAAATCGAAGAATTCAAGCAGCAGGGCAAGACCCTGCACATCCACGCGTTGATTCTCGTCGAGCGTGACGGCCAGAAGAAAATCATCATTGGCGACAAGGGCGAGCGCATCAAGCGCATCGGCACCGAGGCGCGCAAGGACATGGAGCTGCTGTTCGACTCCAAGATCATGCTCAACCTGTGGGTCAAGGTGAAGGGCGGCTGGTCCGATGACGAGCGCGCGCTGCGTTCGCTGGGTTATGGCGATCTGTAAGTAGCGATCTCGAGAACACCGATACTCACTGTGGGAGCGAGCCTGCTCGCGAAGAGGATGTAACATTCAGCATTGATGTTGACTGTCACTCCGCTTTCGCGAGCAGGCTCGCTCCCACAGTGGTTTTGGGTTGTATGTAAAACCGCGTTTCTTCATCGAGAACTCAATGTCGCAAAACCCGCCTCCCGCCCAACCCGCCTATGTCCTGCATTCGCGCGCCTATCGCGAAACCAGCGCACTGGTCGATTTCCTCACGCCGCAAGGTCGGCTGCGGGCGGTGTTGCGCAGTGCGCGGGGCAAGGCCGGGACGCTGGCGCGGCCGTTCGTGGCGCTGGAGGTCGAGTTTCGTGGCAAGGGCGAGCTGAAGAATGTCGGGCGCATGGAGAGTTCTGGCACCTCTGCGTGGCTCAACGGCGAGGCGCTGTTCAGCGGCCTCTATCTCAACGAGCTGTTGATTCGGCTGTTGCCTGCCGAAGATCCGCATCCGGCGGTGTTCGATCATTACGCCGCGACCTTGCTGGCGCTGGCCGAAGGTCGACCACTGGAACCGTTGCTGCGCTCCTTCGAATGGCGATTGCTGGATGATCTCGGCTACGGCTTCTCGATGAACACTGACATCCACGGTGAGCCCGTCGCTGCTGACGGTCTCTATCGCCTGCAAGTCGATGCCGGGCTCGAAAGGGTGTATCTGCTGCAGCCAGGCCTGTTCAACGGTGCCGAGCTGCTGGCCATGGCCGAAGCCGACTGGTCGGCGCCCGGTGCGCTGTCGGCGGCCAAGCGTCTGATGCGCCAGGCGCTGGCGGTGCATTTGGGCGGGCGCCCGCTTGTCAGTCGCGAGCTGTTTCGCAAGCCCTGATATGCTGTGCGCCGAATCTCTCAATTCAGGAGCGCATCCGTGACCAGCAGCAATCGCATTCTTCTCGGCGTGAACATCGACCACGTCGCCACCCTGCGTCAGGCCCGTGGCACGCGCTACCCGGATCCGGTCAAAGCGGCGCTGGATGCAGAAGAGGCGGGCGCCGATGGCATCACCGTGCACCTGCGCGAAGATCGCCGTCACATCCAGGAGCGCGACGTGTTGCTGCTCAAGGATGTGCTGCAAACCCGCATGAACTTCGAAATGGGTGTCACCGAAGAAATGATGGCGTTCGCCGAGCGCATTCGCCCGGCGCATATCTGCCTGGTCCCGGAAACCCGTCAGGAGCTGACCACCGAAGGCGGTCTGGATGTAGCGGGGCAGGAGGAGCGCATCAGGGCTGCGGTCGAGCGCTTGTCGAAAATCGGCAGCGAAGTGTCGCTGTTCATCGACGCCGACGAGCGCCAGATCGCCGCCTCCAAGCGCATCGGTGCACCGGCCATCGAGCTGCACACCGGGCGCTACGCCGATGCCGAAACTCCCACCGAAGTGGCTGAAGAGCTCAAACGCGTCGCTGATGGCGTGGCATTCGGTCTGGCGCAGGGCCTGATCGTCAATGCCGGGCATGGCCTGCATTACCACAACGTCGAGGCCGTGGCGGCGATCAAAGGCATCAACGAACTGAACATCGGCCACGCGCTGGTGGCGCATGCGTTGTTCGTGGGCTTCAAGTCCGCCGTATCGGAAATGAAAGCGCTGATTCTGGCTGCTGCTCTCAAGGGCTAAGATCAAAAGATCGCAGCCTTCGGCAGCTCCTACAGGTGTACACATAACCCTGTAGCAGCTGCCGAAGGCTGCGATCTTTTGCTTTAAAGAGGGGCGGGCTCTTGCGCCGGTTTCGACTTGTCGATCGCCGGCACATGCAGGTTGCCCTCGGCCACCTGATCGCCCTCAAGCTGCGGCTGGGTCACCCAAGTCAGGATGTCGTAGTAGCGACGGATGTTCGCCACGAAGTGCACCGGTTCGCCACCCCGGGCGTAACCGTAGCGGGTCTTGCTGTACCACTGCTTCTGCGAGAGGCGCGGCAGGATCTTTTTCACGTCCAGCCACTTGTCCGGATTCAAACTTTCCTTCGCCGCCAGTTTGCGCGCGTCATCCAGGTGGCCGCTGCCGACGTTGTACGCCGCCAGGGCGAACCAAGTGCGATCCGGTTCCTGGATCGAATCGTCGAGCTGATCTTTCATATAAGCCAGGTACTTGGCACCGCCCATAATGCTCTGCTTGGGATCGAGGCGGTTCGACACGCCCATCGCCTGCGCGGTGTTCTGGGTCAGCATCATCAGACCGCGCACGCCGGTTTTCGAGGTCACCGTCGGCTGCCACAGGGACTCCTGATAACCGATGGCGGCCAGCAGGCGCCAGTCGACTTTCTCTTTCTTCGCGTAGTTCTTGAAGTGCTGTTCGTATTTCGGCAGACGCTGCTGCAAGTGCTGGGCGAAGGTGGTGGCGCCCATGTAGCCAAGCACATCGACATGGCCGTAGTAGCGGTCTTTCAGGCGTTGCAGGGTGCCGTTCTTTTGCACCTTGTCCAGATACGCATTGATTTCATTGAGCAGGCTGTTGTCTTCGCCCGGGCCCACCGCCCAGCTCTGGCTGCGCGCGTCGCCGAGGTCGAAGGCCACGCGGATGTTGGTGAAGTACACCTGATTCATCGCCACTTCGTTGGAGTCGACCAGGGTCAGGTCAATCTGGCCTTCATCGACCATGCGCAGCAGATCGACCACTTCAACGGCGTCGGATTCTTCGTATTCGATACCGGGATATTTCTGTTTCAGCGCGGCCAGTTGTTCGGCGTGGGTGCTGCCCTTGAGCACGGTGATCTTCTTGCCGACCAGATCCGCCGGATCTGTAGGGCGCGACTGGCCGTTGCGGTAGATGATCTGCGGGGTGACTTCGAGGTAGGAGTGGGAGAACCGCACCTGCTTCTTGCGTTCATCGCTGCTGACCAGACCGGCGGCCGCGAGTACCGGGCCGTTCGGCTTGCCGATCTGGTTGAACAGGTCATCGAGATTGTCGGCCGTCTCGATCTTCAGCTCGACGCCCAAATCGTCGGCGAAGCGCTTCACCAGCTCGTATTCGAAGCCGGTTTCACCGCTGCGATCCTGAAAGTAGGTGGCGGGGCTGTTGCGGGTAACCACGCGCAGCACACCATCCTCCTTTACGCGCTCGAGTGTGTTGGGTTTATCAACACAGCCACCGAGCATCAGGAAGAGTCCGGTTGCGATCAGCCATTTGGCGTATCGCGGACGCAAAGCCGTTGGGAAAAACATCTGCGCAGTATACGCAAACGGCCACGAGCGCCATATCTCGACAGCGTAGGACTAGTCTGCTAGCGATCACAAATCCGAGCGAAATCCCTTGAATACGGGCCTTCAGGGCATTTTGTTACAGTAAAAATAAGCCATGCTGAAACGCTCGATTTACCTGACCCCGAAGGCAGAAACACAGATTGCTACCCGAGTGCAACCGTGCGTAGCGTTTCGGGTGATGTTGAGGTCGGTTTAGGCTAGAATGCACGGCCTCAAAGCACACCCCTTCCCGAGGCTGTCCCGAAGATGTTGATCCTGCGCGGCGCTCCTGCCCTTTCTGCCTTTCGCCACAGCAAACTCCTTGAGCAACTGAGCCAGAAGGTTCCAGCTGTCAGTGGCCTGTATGCTGAATTCGCTCACTTCGCCGAAGTCACCGGCGTCCTGACCGGCGACGAACAGCAGGTGCTAGCGCGCCTTCTGAAGTACGGCCCAAGTGTTCCGGTTCAAGAGCCGACCGGCCGTCTGTTTCTGGTGTTGCCGCGTTTCGGCACCATCTCGCCGTGGTCGAGCAAGGCCAGCGACATCGCCCGCAACTGCGGCCTGAGCAAGATCCAGCGCCTGGAACGCGGTATCGCCTTCTATGTTGCAGGGCAGTTCAGCGAAGCCGAAGCCCAGCTGATTTCGGACGCGCTGCATGACCGCATGACCCAGATCGTGCTGGCCAACCTCGAGCAGGCCGCCGGTCTGTTCAGCCACGCCGAGCCGAAGCCGCTGACCGCCATCGACATCCTCGGTGGCGGCCGTGCCGCGCTGGAGAAGGCCAACACCGAGCTGGGCCTGGCCCTGGCCGAAGACGAGATCGACTATCTGGTCAACGCCTTCAACGGTCTGAAGCGCAACCCGCACGACATCGAACTGATGATGTTCGCCCAGGCCAACTCCGAGCACTGCCGCCACAAGATCTTCAACGCCAGTTGGGACATTGACGGCCAGAGCCAGGAAAAAAGCCTGTTCGGCATGATCAAGAACACCTATCAGATGCACAGCGAAGGCGTGCTGTCCGCTTACAAGGACAACGCTTCGGTGATTGTCGGCAACGTTGCCGGCCGCTTCTTCCCGAACCCTGAAACCCGCCAGTACGGCGCGGTGCAGGAGCCGGTGCACATCCTGATGAAGGTTGAAACCCATAACCACCCGACCGCGATTGCCCCTTTCCCGGGCGCATCCACCGGCTCCGGTGGCGAGATCCGTGACGAAGGTGCAACCGGTCGTGGCGCCAAGCCCAAGGCCGGCCTCACCGGTTTTACCGTCTCCAACCTGCAGATCCCAGGCTTCGAACAGCCGTGGGAAGTGCCGTACGGCAAGCCTGAGCGCATCGTCACCGCGCTGGACATCATGATCGAAGGCCCGCTCGGCGGCGCTGCGTTCAACAACGAATTCGGCCGTCCGGCCCTGACCGGCTACTTCCGTACCTTCGAGCAGTCGATCACCACCCCGCACGGCGACGAAGTGCGCGGTTACCACAAGCCGATCATGCTGGCT
The DNA here is from genome assembly GCF_056278925.1 of Pseudomonas sp. TE9122. Classification (NCBI taxonomy): domain Bacteria; kingdom Pseudomonadati; phylum Pseudomonadota; class Gammaproteobacteria; order Pseudomonadales; family Pseudomonadaceae; genus Pseudomonas; species Pseudomonas sp. TE9122. The sequence goes on from NZ_JBWBQI010000001.1 coordinate 623,678, forward strand.
GGCGGCATGGGCAACATCCGTGAAGAGCACGTCAAGAAAGGCGAGATCGTGGTCGGCTCCAAGCTGATCGTGCTCGGCGGCCCGGCAATGCTGATCGGCCTGGGCGGCGGCGCGGCTTCCTCCATGGCCACCGGCACCAGCTCGGCAGACCTGGATTTCGCTTCGGTACAGCGTGAAAACCCTGAAATGGAGCGTCGTTGCCAGGAAGTCATCGACCGTTGCTGGCAGTTGGGCGACAAGAACCCGATCAGCTTCATTCACGACGTTGGCGCGGGCGGTCTGTCCAACGCCTTCCCGGAACTGGTCAACGACGGCGATCGCGGTGGCCGTTTCGAACTGCGCAACATTCCAAACGACGAGCCGGGTATGGCCCCGCACGAAATCTGGTCCAACGAATCCCAGGAACGTTACGTGCTGGCGGTCGGCCCGGAAGATTTCGAGCGCTTTCAGGCGATCTGCGAACGCGAGCGTTGCCCGTTTGCCGTGGTCGGGGAAGCCACTGCCGAACCGCAATTGACCGTCACCGACAGCCACTTCGGCAACAACCCGGTGGACATGCCGCTGGAAGTGTTGCTGGGCAAGGCGCCGCGCATGCACCGTTCGGTGGTTCGCGAAGCCGAGCTGGGCGATGACTTCGATCCGTCGAACCTCGACATCAGCGAGTCCATCGAACGCGTTCTGCATCATCCGGCCGTGGCCAGCAAAAGCTTCCTGATCACCATCGGCGACCGCACCATCACCGGCCTCGTCGCCCGTGACCAGATGGTTGGCCCATGGCAAGTGCCGGTGGCCGACGTTGCCGTCACCGCCACCAGTTTCGACGTCTACACCGGTGAAGCCATGGCGATGGGCGAGCGTACTCCGCTGGCTCTGCTGGACGCGCCGGCATCGGGCCGCATGGCCATCGGCGAAACCATCACCAACATTGCCGCCTCGCGCATCAACAAGCTCTCCGACATCAAACTGTCGGCGAACTGGATGTCGGCGGCCGGTCACCCGGGCGAAGACGCGCGTTTGTATGACACCGTGAAAGCGGTCGGCATGGAGCTGTGCCCTGAGCTGGGCATCACCATTCCGGTGGGCAAGGACTCGATGTCCATGGCCACGCGCTGGAACGACAATGGCGAAGACAAGACCGTCACCTCGCCGATGTCGCTGATCGTCACCGGTTTCGCGCCAGTGGCTGACATCCGTCAGACCCTGACCCCGGAACTGCGCATGGACAAGGGCACCACCGACCTGATCCTGATCGACCTCGGTCGCGGCCAGAACCGCATGGGTGCATCGATCCTCGCGCAGGTCCACGGCAAACTCGGCAAGCATGCGCCGGACGTCGATGACGCTGAAGACCTGAAAGCCTTCTTCGCAGTGATCCAGGGCCTCAACGCCGACGGTCACCTGCTGGCCTACCACGACCGTTCCGACGGTGGTCTGCTGACCTCCGTGGTGGAAATGGCCTTCGCCGGCCACTGCGGTCTGAGCCTGAACCTGGACAGCGTTGCCGAATCCGCTTCGGAAATCGCCGCGATCCTGTTCAACGAAGAACTCGGCGCAGTGATCCAGGTTCGCCAGGACGCCACCCCGGACATCCTCGCGCAGTTCAGCGCCGCCGGTCTGGGCGACTGCGTGTCGGTGATCGGTCAGCCGATCAACAATGGCCAGATCAACATCACCTTCAACGGTGACACCGTGTTTGAAGGCCAGCGTCGTCTGCTGCAGCGTCAGTGGGCCGAAACCAGCTACCAGATCCAGCGTCTGCGCGACAACGCCGACTGCGCCGAGCAGGAATTCGACGCGCTTCTGGAAGAAGACAATCCGGGCCTGAGCGTCAAGCTCAGCTACGACGTCAATCAGGACATCGCCGCGCCTTACATCAAGAAAGGCATCCGCCCACAGGTTGCCGTACTGCGTGAGCAGGGCGTCAACGGTCAGGTGGAAATGGCCGCCGCGTTCGACCGCGCCGGTTTCAGCGCGATCGACGTGCACATGAGTGACATCCTCGCCGGTCGTGTCGACCTCAACGAGTTCAAAGGCCTGGTGGCCTGCGGCGGTTTCTCCTACGGCGACGTGCTCGGCGCCGGTGAAGGCTGGGCCAAGTCGGCGCTGTTCAACAGCCGCGCCCGCGATGCGTTCCAGGGCTTCTTCGAGCGTAACGACAGCTTCACGCTGGGCGTGTGCAACGGTTGCCAGATGATGTCCAACCTGCACGAGCTGATCCCGGGCAGCGAGTTCTGGCCGCACTTCGTGCGCAACCGCTCCGAGCAGTTCGAAGCGCGGGTGGCGATGGTGCAGATCCAGGAATCGAACTCGATCTTCCTGCAGGGCATGGCCGGTTCGCGCATGCCGATCGCTATCGCCCACGGTGAAGGTCATGCCGAGTTCGCCAGCGAAGAAGCACTGCTGGAAGCCGATCTGTCCGGTTGCGTGGCGATGCGTTTTGTCGACAACCACGGCAAGGTCACCGAAGCCTACCCGGCCAACCCGAACGGCTCGCCGCGCGGGATCACCGGTCTGACCAGCCGTGACGGTCGCGTGACGATCATGATGCCGCACCCGGAGCGTGTGTTCCGCGCGGTGCAGAACTCGTGGCGTTCGGAAGACTGGACCGAGGATGCTCCTTGGATGCGCATGTTCCGTAATGCGCGCGTCTGGGTTAACTAAGGCCTGTGTACAAGCTGGCGTTTTTTGTTCCTGACAGTCATGTCGAGGTGGTCAAAGGGGCTGTGTTCGCTGCCGGTGGTGGGCGGATCGGTGACTATGACCACTGTGCGTGGCAGGTGCTTGGCTCTGGTCAGTTTCGACCGTTGGACGGCAGTCAGCCGTTTGTCGGTCAGGCGGGGCAGGTTGAGCGGGTTGAGGAATGGAAGGTTGAGCTTGTCGTTGCGGATGAGTTGATTGTGGCTGTTGTGGCGGCGTTGAAACTCAGTCATCCGTATGAGACGCCGGCTTATGAGGTGTGGCGGCTGGAGGATTTCTGATCTTCTTTGCTGCTGGAACGGGAGACCCGCAGATGAGTGATTGTCTGCGGGTTTTTTGTTGGCCTTGGTTTTGTTTTGATTTGGGTGAATATCCGTTGCTTCGGGTGTGGCGGCTGGCGGTTTCGCCCTTACGGCGAGTCACCTTTTTCAAACGCCAAAAAGGTAACCCAAAAGGCTTGCTCCTGCGTTCGGCCCTCGCAGGCTCGGGTTCCTTCGTTTCGGGACTGATCCGGGCGCAGCGGCTCCGGTTTGCTTCGCTGCACCTCCTTCCGCTGTGTTCGACTTCGTCGAACGGTCGCTGCGCTCCCACGCCCGGATCAATCCCTCCACTCAGCCTTCCGAAGTCGCCGGTGGATCAAGATCAAGAGCAGGCGAGCTGACACTCGGCCTATTGAGTGGTGAAAAGCGTGTGTGTCCGGCTTTTGATTTGTGTTGTTGCTGCCCCTCACCCCAGCCCTCTCCCGAGGGAGAGGGGGCCGATTTTGTGTGGTTTGCAAATCCTGAGTTCAACTCGGACTTTCACGTCGGCGTACCTCGCCTGAACAACTCGGTCAGTCCCCTCTCCCTCTGGGAGAGGGCTAGGGTGAGGGTGGCGATCTGGGGTGTGTTTAAAGCAGTGTCTGAGTTCGCAGAACCTTCCCACAAGGTTTTCAGGTTGTCCGTCGGACGTGCGATCTCTAGTCTTTTCCCGTCGCTGCGAATCAGCGATCGGGAGTGAGATCCCCGGATAGCTTGCAACTGGCGCCAGCACCACGATAATTGGCGCCAGCTCAATCTGCTGCCTGCTTTATGGCGGCTGTGTGCGGGCAGACTTCGGTCTGGCCGGTTGCCTGCTCCGGTGGATCTCACCTCGCACATAGCTGCCACCTATCCGCCGCGTGAGATCCGGCGATCGATGGCTGTCCATCAGCATCAGCAGGAGAAGCATTGTGGATAAAATCGTTCCCGATCCACCATACGAACCCACCCCCCTCGAACAAACCATCCGCGCCGACGACCTCGCGAAAAACCGCGAAGCGATCAAGCGGGCTCTGGATTTTTACCTGTGCCCGCAACCTGGCAAGGCGCACCCGCCCAGCACCATGTTCCTCATCCAGCCGGAAATCGACACCGAAACCCTGCTCGCCCATGCCTGTGAATCCCTGGCTTCAGCCAACACCCTGGCCAGTGATTTCGCCGATCAGTTGGGGCGACCGCAGCGCAATACGGCGCTGGCGATTCAGCAGATCATCATGCTCGCTGAGCTGGCGGTGAACCGTGCGCTGGATCGGGTGGATCCTCAGGCATGAAAAAACCACTGGGCCGTCAAGCCCAGTGGTTTTCCACAACGTGCAATCGCCCGGGCGTCACGTCACCTGTGTCAGCTTCACGTCTGTGACGAGCATGTCGATCAACGTGCGCAGGTAGGTGAAGGTCTGATCTTTTTTCTCCCAGCGATCAACGAAGAACAGACCCTTGTCATTGATCTGAATCGGCGTCTCAACGATCTCGCCGGACCTGGATTTATGCACCACGCTGGCGTTGCGGGTGTCTGCATTTTCTATAAGGAAGTTTCCGGGTTCGGTCAGTTTGCTGCGACTGACAGAAGGCGTCGCAGCAGGCTTTTTCGTTCCGGGGACGGCCACCTCCATCACAAAATCGCTGCTCAAAGCCCTGACGTTGGCCTCGTGCTTGCCGCTGACAAATTCCCACGACCCACGGTGAATATCCCGGGCCAGTTCAGGGGCAGTGTCGCGCACGTGCAGGCTGACGGCGGACAGTGTATCGGCCAGACCTGGCACACCGAGGTTGTAATTGGTATGCGCACTGCCGATGAAGGCCACCCATTTATGCGGCCCGTTGGCCAATTGATCAGCCTCGATCACTTGGGTTGCAAAATAGCTGAACATCTCGTTTCGCGAGACGTGTTCGTCATACACGCCCTTGAGGTGATAGGACGCCGTGCAATCTAGGGCTCTGATGCGAATGTTGTATTTGGCCGCCGCCTGACAGACCGCCGTGTACGTATCGTTCCCTGTGTAATTCGGCATCTGCCCTTGATCCTGACGATGCAGATAAGCCTTGAGCCTGTCGGGCATGCGCTGGGTACGCAGAAAAGTGTCGAGATCGGCCTGGTGCAGGTCGGTGAGCAGGTGCTCGACGTACAACGTGTCATAACCGGCTTGCTTAAGGGCTTTCATGTGCTTTTTCAGCAGCGCTTTGCTCGCTACATCGACGTGGGCTTCGCCGATCAGCAGATTCAGACGTCCGTCGGTCAATTGCCGTAAAAAAGCTTCGAATGTGCAGTCGGAGGCGAGCACCGGCAGGATCGGCGCATCGGGTGGGACGTAGTCGGTAAAAGCGTCCCTGGCGGTTTTTTCCAGACGTTTGCGTTGGGCAAGGAAAGCCTCGTAGGCCGTTCTTTCACTGGCTACTGTCGGGGTGTAATGGGAATCCATGGAGTAGGGCTTATGCAACATTTCAGCAATATCGTCGCGCAGTGGCGAAGCAATATCGAACTCGCTGAAATGTTCAACGGCGCTAGCTGCGGCGGGCGGCTTGGAGACAGGTAGAGGTGCCTTGTAGGCACTCGGCATCTGTAGGAGGTAATCACCTTGCGCTGTCGCGTCTCCCGCGATGGCACCGGGCGCGTCCCTGCTTATGCGTGCGGGTTGGTACAAGTCGATGTCTTCAATACGCACGGCAACGGCCTCGTGGAGGTCGGCCAGGCCCGGGGTGCTGTCGAACGTGGTCATGCGCGACTGCTCGGTCAGGGCAATCCAGCGCTCTTCGCCGATCTCGGCCATATCGGTGGCAAGCGCCTTGTGCGAATAAAAGTTTCTGATGCGGTTGTTTCGCGGGGTCAAAGGCGAGAGCCTGGACATCACCATGATCCCTTCGAGTTGATAACTGGTCGAGCCGTCCAGCGCATGAATGCTCATGCCTTTTTCCCGTGCCTTGCGCACCAGCGCCAGGTAAGAGAAAGGCGCGTCTGGCTCATGGCCCATGGCTTTATCGAGCGCTTTCAGATGTTTCTTGATATGGCGCCAGGATTCGCCCTTGTTGAATTTTTCCAGTTTGAGATGAAATACGTCTCCCGGCAGGTATTCGAGGAAGAGGTGCTTGTAGCCGTTCTCCAAAAGCACGTCGAGATTTTCGATCAGTGCCTGTTTGCTGGCGATAGAGCCCGGCTGTGCACCGATGACCAGATTCTTTGCGGCGAATGCATCGCTGGCAATCAACTGTGCGAATGAGGTGTTGGCGGCAACCGCCGGCACTTCGGCGCGAGCGGGCAGCGGTGCGAGTTGGGCAAAATGGCGCGTGGCGTCCGTGGTGAGTTTTTCCACCTGTTGCAGATAGGCTTGGCGCATGCTGGCCATTTTGTCGACCACGTTGACCAGGATGACCTGGGGTGAGAAGCCCATGTAATGCTCGCCCTCCTGGAGCATTCGTCGTCGCGATTGCGGGTCCAGCAACTCTTCAACGAGATCCCGGTACTTGATCGCGACTCCATAGTCCTTATGCGGGCCGGGTGTATCGGGCACGGCTTCGTATTTTGGTGCACCGCCGGACAGGCCGCTGCGCACCATCACTCCGTCGGAGTTGCGCACGGTCAGAATGCCGGTCGAAAGCAGTCCGGAGCCATTCGGATCCGGGCGGTAGAGCAAATAACGGCCGAGTGCGTCCGGGGTCGTGCTGGCGTAATACGACTGCCCTCTGAAAACGACGGCATGCATATCGTCCCGGACCGGTTCGGTCGCCATTTGATCGATCAACGGCAGAAGATCCTCTTGCTCGTCGCCAACGGTGGTGACAGCCCGACGCAACGGGCGCCGGACGGGCTTGAGTGAACGCAGCGCCGGACGCAGATCCGTCAGCACCGCGCCAGCACTGTTGAACAGATAACCGAGCAAGTGCCGGAACGCTTCATTGTTATTTCCCTGACGATAGGCATGCAGGGCGAGCATCGCGTCCTTGAAGGCCAGCAACAGGCCGGTGCTCAGGCTCAACAGCGGGAACGGCGCGGTGGCGATGGCAGCGACCCATTCGACGCTCGTCCAGATCAGGCCGGCGATCATTTCGGCGCGACTGGTGGTCGTGGCATGGACGTTGTCGATCCGCCGTTGCAACTTCATGTCGTAGAGCGCGGTACGCAGGTCGCTGACGGCGTCGGCCGGGCGCATCGAGTCATAACGGGCGGGGCTGGGGCTGGTTCTGTTGAGGTCTTTGGGCAGTTTCTTGCGGATGTTTTCCAGGTACGTGCGCACCCGGGTCTGGGCACTGACACCCACCCGCTGGGTCAGGTATTCGATCATGCCGGACTGCAGCAGCAGGTAATTGAACAGGCGCGCTTCGCGAAAACGCACGCCGTCCGGTGCGTCCGGCGTATACAGCAGGACCGGATCGCCGCCATGGCTGAACAACCAGGCATCGATCACCCATTCGCCGTCGATCATCAACCGGTGGATCGGGTATTTCGTCCGGGTCTGCCCCGACGTTTGATCCATGCTGCTGATGCTTTGCTGCAGCCATTGCAGGTCGCTGCTGGCGATATGTCCTTGCAGCTGGCATTCCAGCGCGGCGCTTTGCATCTGGCGCTGAGTGATGGCCAGCGTCGCGTTGCGTCGGAACGCGTAGCCTTCGCTTTTAGAGTCCTGCAGCTCGTTTTTGACTTTGTCGGTATAGCGTTTGCCGATCCAGACACCCGTGACCGAGCGGGCTACGTTCTGCGCGGTCAGGCTACTGATATCGACGCCTTGCGGACCTTTGAAGCGCGCCGAGCGTGAGAATTTCTGGTCGAGAAAACCGACGCCGTCGGCATAGCCGTCGCGATACAGCCGGGTATAGGTCAGCGGTTTCGGCGTCCATGAGGGCACGATCGACTTTGGCGAATAGGCCCAGACGGTGTCCGGATCGACGTCATTGGCAGGGCGTTTGAGCAAGCGGTTCAGGCTGATCTTCGCTTGCGCATGCACGAAATCGTCAAACGCCTGAAAACGTCCGCCCGACAGCGGATGCTGATTGAACGCGCGCAAAGCCCCCTCGGCGTCGTCGCTCAGGGTCGACAGTTTTCGGCGATTGGCCGCAGTGGTCGAGCGATACCACACCGGGGTGCTGAAATCGTAGTCGTCGATGCGTGTGGCGAGCATGTGTTCAGCCATCGCTTTGAGGCAATCGAGATGGTTGCCCAGGTGGTCGAACGTGACTTTCTGGTGCTCTGCTGCTTCCGGCTTCAGGCTCAGCCCCGACAACACCTTGCGCAGGGTCGAACGAAAGCGCATCGGCGCGCGGCTGATCAGATAGCCGGCCATGCTTTCGGCGGCGTCATTCTGCTTGGCCCAACCCAAGAGATGGGTCTGCAATTGGCGCTCGCTGTCGAACGCCTCGAACTGGCGTTCACGGGGCGCCTGCGGTGTGCAGAGCAGCAGGCGGCGGACCGCGCCGGATTCGTCGGTCTGACGCAGCACCCACAGATCCTGCAGCTGGGCGCCGTGCAAAGACAGGGTGGCGGCGCGCAGCTGTGGATCGCTGCCGTTACGCAGGCGCTGGAGCATTTGCAGATCGCCGTCGAGCAGGTGCCCTTGCAGCGCTGCGGCATGGGCGAGCGCGACGATGCGCTGATCGAGCATCTGCTCGATCGCAGGTTTGATCGCGGATCTCGCCTGCATCTGCGTTTGCAAGCGTGCGAAGTCGACGCGCGGTTCCAGCTCCAGTGCCTGCTTGATCACCCAGGCGGGCGTTACGTCCGCGTACTCGTCGGATAACGGCAGGTCGTTGTAAGTCAGCCGGGTGTGGCTGAGAAACGCCGAGCCTGGTAACTCATCGCTGGTGTGCGGGCCGCGCAAGGTCAGCTCGAGCAAATTGCTCTTGTGCACATAAGCGCCGAATCCGGGGACCTGCCGATCCGTAATGATCTGCAGCTTGTCCGGTTCCAGGTCGTCGATTTGCAGATCATCACTCAGCCGTTCCAGCCATTGGTGGCGGGCCACGGCCATCAGGCTGACCGCCGGACCCATCAGGTCAAGCAGGTTTTGCCGGGCCTGATTGTAGTTGCCCAGGTGCAACGCCAGCTCGGCCCGCTTGGCGGCGTCGGCGCTGCGGTACCAGTCCGGGGCGCTGTTGCGCAAATGCCGCTCGAACAGGGTTTGAGCCTGAAGTGCCAGGCGCGGGGTGAGATACGGCAGCGCAGCGCCGATGGCGCGCTCCAGCTCGGCGATCAGTACAGCGGCATCCTGCTGCGGATTGGCGGCGAAACTCAATGCATGTTCGATATCCTGAGTGCGCTTTTCGATCAAGGCATCGTAGATGTGTTCGAACAGCGGTTTGCTGTCGATGGGCGCCAGCTGCAATGGCCAGATTCCCGCTGTACCGACATCGTGGTAGCGGCTGGGCAGCAGCTGCATCAATTCGCCACGGCTGATGCTGTGCTGCATGGTCTTGAGCAGATGGGCATCGAGATCAGCCAGGGAACTGAACAGCTCCAGGCCCCTGGCCGGTGTGAACAACACGACGAAGCCCGCGCTCTGGTCGGTCAACAGATCGCTGACTTTCGGGGTGTCTTTTTGCGTCACAAGAAAAGCCCCGGCCAGCTCGACAGTGGTTTGCTGATAAGTGAACTGCAACGCATACATGGCCGGACGCAACAGCGGGCCGAGTGCCAGTTTCTGTATCAGCTCGCCGGCCTGTGGGTGCAGCAGGCGATCGGTGACGGCCTGTTGCGCTTCGTACTCAAGCGCAGTGAAGCCGGCGTCGTATTTGAGGAAGGTTTTTGCCGCTTTGCCGTTGATCTCGTCACGCAGATCCATGTTGATCAGTTGCGTGTTGAGGCGCACCTTCAGCGTGGCGATCAGTTGCTTGCCTGCCTCGCTCTGCAGGTCGGTGGTTGCCAGCGCCTGATAGAGCGCGCGGCTGCGTTGCAGGTAGCCGTCGCGATAGGTTTTCAGTTGCTCTTCGAGGCGTTTGAGATGAGCCTGCTCGGTGCTCGGTTCGTGCTCGGGCAACAGCGGGGTTTCGGTGTTGAAGAGAAGACGACCGATCTGGTTGAGATCGTTTTTGAGCTCATCGGGTGTGGGTGCGTTGGGGGTGCTCATGGGCACGATTTCCATGCTGGGGATGAAGGGCCAGCATGGCGAGCAGGGCGTGGAGGAGGGTGGTATTCATGTATCGTGCGCGTGCCGTATTTTCGGCGCCCGCTCCAGCCCTCCCGCCACCCGCGCAGATCAAACCTGCGCGCGGATCTCCCCGCGACTCAGCAACGCCTCGATCGCGCCACTCAAACTCGCGGCCTTGTCCCCCACCAGCAAATGCCAGACGCCACCGTCCAACCGGCTGACACCCAGGCAGCCGAGCGCTTTGAGCTGCGCCTCGGACGGCGCCTTGGCATCGGCCAGTTGCAGGCGAATACGGGTCATGGCGATGCAGTCGAGTTGCAGCACATTGTCGCGACCGCCCAGTGCATTCAGCCATTGCTGCGCCTCGTTGCGGGTAAGCGCAACAGTCGTCGGCTCATCGGCAACTACTACGGTTTCTGCCAAAGTTGTACGGCCCAGGGCAGGCATGGCCAAGCGAATCTCATCGGCAATGCTGTCAGCCAACGGCCCGACCACGACCTGCAAACTGCCGCCCTTGCCCGGGCGCACCACCGCCATCGCGCCCAGCGCTTTCAGCTCGGCATCCGAGGCCTTGTTGCGATCGACCATCTCAAGGCGCAGTCGGGTCGTGCAGGCGCCGACGGTGAGCAGATTCTCGGCGCCGCCCAAGGCTTTGATATACGCACTGGCGCGTTCGGTTTCCGAGAGCACGGCTTTTTCGGCGCTGGCGACGTCTTCGCGCCCCGGCGTCTTCAGGTTGAAGCGGCGAATACAGAAGTCGAAAACCAGGTAATAGATGACCGCATAAGCCAGCCCGACCGGCACCACCAGCCAGCCATTGGTCGACTTGCCCCAGCCGAGAATCATGTCGATGAAACCACCGGAAAAGGTGAAGCCCAGATGAATGTTCAGGGCGTTGGTGATCGCCATCGACAGCCCGGTCAGCAGCGCATGCAGGAGGAACAGCAACGGCGCGAGAAACATGAAGGCGAATTCGATCGGCTCGGTCACGCCGGTGAGAAACGAGGTCAGCGCCATCGACAGGAAAATCCCGCCCATCACCTTGCGCCGCTCCGGCAACGCGTTGCGATACATCGCCAGGCACGCGGCGGGCAGGCCGAAGATCATCATCGGGAACATGCCGGTCATGAACTGCCCACCCTTCGGATCGCCGGCGAAATAACGCGACAGATCGCCGGTCACCAATGCCCCAGTGGTCGGGTCGGTGAAGTTGCCGAAGACGAACCACGCCATGTTGTTAAGGATGTGGTGCAGGCCAGTGACGATCAGCAGGCGGTTGAACACGCCGAAGACGAAGGCGCCGATGCTGCCGCTTTCCATCATCAGCGCGCCGAACGCGTTGATGCCCTGCTGGATCGGCGGCCAGATATAGCCGAACAGCACGCCCAGCCCCACCGCTGCAAAACCGGTGACAATCGGCACGAAACGCCGGCCACCGAAGAACGCCAGGTACTCCGGCAGCTTGATGTCCTTGAAACGGTTGTACAGCGCACCGGCCATCAGGCCGCTGACGATCCCGGCGAGCATGCCCATGTTGATGCTCGCATCGAGCACCTTGAGCGTGGAGATCATCACCAGATAACCGATCACTCCGGCCAGGCCGGCGGTGCCGTTGTTGTCTTTGGCGAAACCGACGGCGATGCCGATGGCAAAGATCATCGCCAGGTTGGCGAAGATCACTTGCCCGGCATCGTGAATGATCGCGATGTTCAACAGGTCCGTATCGCCCAGGCGCAGCAGCAGGCCGGCAATCGGCAGGATCGCGATCGGCAGCATCAGCGCGCGGCCCAGGCGTTGCAGGCCTTCGATGAAGAGTTGGTACATGGCGTTTGTCCTTTTTGTTTTTGTTAGCGCAGAGGCCAATGTTGATGACAGGCGTGGCGAACGGCGGCGGCGCTGGACAGCTTGAGCAAGTCGCGGCTCAGGCGCTGACATTCGGCTTCATGCAGTTGACGCACGCGGTCCTTGATTTCACCGATCTGCACCGGGCTCACCGATAGTTCGGTGACGCCCAGGCCGATCAGCACCGGCGTCGCCAACGGGTCGGAGGCGAGGGCGCCGCAGACACCAACCCAGCGCTTGTGTACCGCCGCACCCTCGCAGGTCATGGCGATCAGGCGCAGCAACGCCGGGTGCAGGGCATCGACCCGCGCCGCCAGCCCGGCGTGGTCGCGGTCCATGGCCAGGGTGTATTGCGACAGATCGTTGGTGCCGATCGAGAGAAAGTCGGCGTGTTCGGCCAGTTGCTCGGCTTGCAGCGCGGCGGCGGGGACTTCGATCATCACGCCGATTTCCGGGCGCTCGGTAATCCCCAGCTCAAGACACAAGGCATCAACGCGCTGGCGGATGTGCAGCAGTTCATCGACCTCGGTGACCATCGGCAACAGAATCCGGCAACGCGACAACGGCTTGACCTGCAACAGCGCGCGCAGTTGCTGATCGAGAATTTCCGGGCGCGCCTGCGCCAGACGAATGCCGCGCAGACCGAGCACCGGGTTGGCCTCGGCGGGCAGTGGCAGGTAGTCGAGTTGCTTGTCGCCACCGACGTCGATGGTGCGGATGATCACCGACTTGTCGCCCATGGCATCGATGACCGCTTGATAGGCGCTACGCTGTTCTTCGACGTCCGGTGCCGTCTGGCGATCGACGAAGAGAAACTCGGTGCGCAACAGGCCTACACCATCAGCACCGTTGGCAAATGCGTCTGCCGCTTCGTTGCTTGAGGCGACGTTGGCGACCACTTCGATGTGCACGCCATTGCACGTTTCAGCGGGCAAATGGGCTTTGGCCTGTTGGCTGTCGCGACGCTGCCGGCGCTCGATTTGTGCCTGTTGCACTTCGCTCAGGCGCTCGGCGTTTGGCGTCAATTCGAGGCGCCCGTCGTCAGCGTCGAGCACCACGGCTTGATCTTGCGGCTGCTCAAGCAATTGCGCGCCCAAAGCGACGATGCACGGCAAGCCTTTGCCGCGCGCCAGAATCGCTACGTGCGAGGTCGCGCCGCCCTCGGCCATGCACAACCCGGCGACACCTTGCGCGCTGAGTTGCAGCAGATCCGACGGCGTCAGTTCATGGGCGGCAACGATGGCGCCGGCCGGAACCTGATATTGCCAGGCCTCGCCAAGCAGGGCGCGCAGCACGCGTTGCTTGAGGTCGCGCAAATCGTTGGCACGTTCGGCCAGCAGCGGACTGCCGGTGCCTTGGAGCATGTCGCACTGCGTGTCGATCGACTGACTCCAGGCGTGCGTCGCTGCGGTGCCTTGCGCGATGAATTGCTGCGCGGCGTCGAGCAGGGCCGGGTCTTCAAGCAGCGCCATGTGTGCGGCGAAGATCGCTTCTTCGTCGGCGTTCCTGTGCTTTTTCGCTTGGGCGAGGGTGGCAGCGATTTCGCTGCGCACCGCGTTCAATGCCGCTTCAAGAATCGGCTGCTGTTGCACCGGATCGTGGTTGCCCGCATCCGCCGGCAAGGTGATCGCGTTCAAGCGAAACAGCGGCCCGGCGACCAGCCCCGGCGCCGCGCAGACACCGTGCAACACGCCAGCCTCGGCCGGGCGTTTCAGCGCGGCTGTGGTGGTCGGCGCTTGCGCGTGATGATCGTCCGGCAGCGCCGTGGCCAATGCGCTGAGCAGAGCTTGCAATGCGGCATCGGCGTCCGGTCCCTGACAACTGACCTGCACCTCATCCTGCTCACCAATCGCCAGCCCCATCAAACCGATCAGGCTGTTGCACGGCGCCGATTTACCGTTGAAGTGCAGCTGTGAATGGCTGCTGAAACCCTGGGCGGTCTGACGGATCAGCGCAGCGGGGCGCGCATGCAAGCCGCCGCGATGAGCGACCCGCACTTGGCCACGAACCTCAGGCCCGCCGCTTGTATCGGTATTCGCCGCCACCACATTGCGCGCGATGATGTGCAGCAGCGGCTCGCCGACTTTCACTGTTTTGAGGGTGATCGGCCGCACCTGAAAATCCGCGCTGTTGGTCAGGATCAACAGGCTGACCAGGCTTTTGCAGTGCTGGCCGACCTTGTCCAGGTCATAGCGCAGCAGCGGCTGACCGAGGCTGACGCGATCGCTTTCCTTGACCAGCATGGCGAAACCTTCACCGTTCAATTCAACGGTGTCGAGACCCAGATGCAGGAGGATTTCCGCGCCGTTGTCGGCGCGCACGGTCACCGCATGGCTGCTGCGCGCGACGTGGATGACCACGCCGGCGCAGGGCGAATACAGCGTGTCGTTGAGCGGGTCGATGGCGATGCCGTCGCCCATCGCGCCACTGGCGAACACCGCGTCCGGGACGTTGGCGAGCGTCAGCACCGGGCCGCTGAGCGGGGCGCTGAGGGTCAGCTCTTTATTGTTGTCGGGCATGGCTGGGTCTCATCAGTTGAATCTCGGTTCGATGTCCCCTGTAGGAGCTGCCGAAGGCTGCGATCTTTTGATCTTGTTTTTTCGCTACGTGAAAAAAACAAAAGATCGCAGCCTTCGGCAGCTCCTACAGGGAGTACATCCGTCAACGGCTATCAGTGCGTGCGGGTCACTTTGCTCAAATGGCGCGGCTGATCCGGGTCCATGCCCCGCGCCACGGCCAGGCCTGCGGCCATCACGTAGAAACTCTGGATCGCCAGAATCGGGTCGAGGGCCGGGTGTTCGGCGCGTGTCAAGGTCAGGTCGCGCTCGTTCACGTCATCTGGCGCGGCGAGCAAGACCCGGGCGCCGCGTTGACGCATCTCTGCCGCGAGGCTCAGCAGGCCGGCCTGCTCGGCGCCGCGCGGGGCGAAAACCAGCAGCGGATAGTGTTCGTCGATCAGTGCCATCGGGCCGTGACGGACTTCGGCACTGCTGAACGCTTCGGCCTGAATCGCCGAGGTTTCCTTGAACTTCAGCGCCGCTTCCTGAGCAATCGCGAAACCGGCGCCACGGCCGATCACCATCAGGCGCTCGCAATCGCGCAGGGCTTCGATGGCCACGCTCCAGTCCTGTTTAGCCGCTTCGCGCAGGCCTTCTGGCAGCGCATCGTGGGCTTGCAGCAATTCGCTGTCCTCTTTCCAGTGCGCGATCAAACGCGCGCTGGCGCTGAGGGTGGCGATAAAACTCTTGGTCGCGGCGACGCTGCTTTCCGTGCCGGCGAGCAGCGGCAGGCTGAATTCACAGGCCGCTTCCAGTGGCGAATCGGCAGCGTTAACCATCGACACGCTCAGCGCGCCACGCTTGCGCAACAGGCGCAGGCTGTTGACCAGATCCGGGCTCTGCCCCGACTGCGAAAACGCGAACGCGACCTGACCGCTGACTTTCAGCGGCGCCTGCTGCATGGTCACCACCGACATCGGCAACGAGGCCACCGGCACGCCCAGTTGCTGCATGGTCAGGTAGGCGAAGTAGCTCGCCGCGTGGTCGGAGCTGCCACGGGCGACGGTCATCGCCACTTGCGGCGGCTGGCGGCGCAGGCGCCCGGCGATCTCGATCATCGGCGCGTCGAGCTGTTGCAGTTGGGCTTGCACGGCCTCGAACGAGGACAGCGCCTCTTCAAGCATTTTTGAAGTCAATGTCTTCTCCTTCGACCATGACGGCGGTCAGTGTGAGTGAGCGATCGAGCCGCACGCAGTCGGCCCAGGCGCCGGGGGCAAGGCGCCCGCGTTCGGTGATGCCGAGATAGTCGGCGGGAAATTGCGACAGACGCTGCGAGGCTTCGGCGATCGGCAAACCGATCTTCACCAGATTGCGCAGGGCCTGATCCATGGTCAGGGTGCTGCCGGCCAGCGTGCCGTCGGGCAGACGCACGCCGCCCAGGCATTTGGTCACGGTGTGGCTGCCAAGCTTGTATTCACCGTCGGGCATGCCGGCGGCGGCGGTCGAATCGGTGACGCAATACAGGCACGGGATCGAACGCAGGGCCACGCGGATGGCGCCGGGGTGCACGTGCAGCAGATCGGGAATCAGCTCGGCGTATTTGGCGTGCGCCAGTGCCGCGCCGACGATTCCCGGCTCGCGGTGATGCAGCGGGCTCATGGCGTTGTAGAGGTGGGTGAAACTGCTGGCACCGGCAGCCAATGCGGCGACGCCTTCCTCGTAGCTGCCGAGGGTGTGGCCGATCTGCATGCGGATGCCACGGCGGCTCAGCTCGCGAATCAATGCATCGTGGCCGGCGATTTCCGGGGCGATGGTGATGACGCGGATCGGCGCCAGCGCCAGATACTCTTCGACTTCGGCCATCAACGCGGTGTGGGCGAAGTTCGGTTGAGCGCCGAGTTTTCCCGGATTGATGTACGGGCCTTCAAGGTGCACGCCAAGCACTCGCGCGGCGCCTTTCGGACGCTGTTCGCAGAATTCTCCTACCTCTTTCAAGACGCTGGAAATCTCCGCACTCGGCGCGGTCATGGTCGTGGCCAACAGCGAGGTGGTGCCAAAGCGCACGTGGGTTTTGCTGATGGTTTCGAAGGCGTCGGCGCCTTCCATGATGTCTTTGCCGCCGCCGCCATGCACATGCAGGTCGATGAAGCCCGGCAGCAGATAGGGCAGATCGTTAGCCGCCGGATCGCAGGGCACGCCTTCGATCGACACGATCTTGCCGTGTTCGTGAATCAGCCGGCCGCGAACCCAGCCGCTGGCGGTGAGGATGTTGTCTTCGGACATTTTCGTTCTCGCTTGGGGCCGCGCTCAGCGACGCGGCTCTTTATCTACGAAGCTCTTTATCTACGAAGCTCTTTATCTACGAAGCTCTGCAACAAAGTCGTAGTAGTCATTGCGGCAATAGGTGTCGGTGACTTCGATCGGTGTGTTGTCTTCCAGATAGCCGACCCGGGTCATCAGCAGCATGGCGGTGCCGGGGGCGATGCCGACCAGTGCGGCGAATTCGTCCGAGGCGTTGATTGCCTGGATGTGCTGAAGGGCGCGGACGATCGGTTTGCCGATGCCGTCGAGGTATTCGTACAGCGAATCGCCCACCGCTTGCGGCCTGGGCATGATCGACGCGGGCAGGGTGCTCATTTCGATCGCCATGACCGTGTCATCGGCTTTGCGCAGGCGCTTCATGCGCGCCACCTTGTCATTCGGCGACAGGCTGAGGCGGATCAGTTCTTCGTGGGTTGGGAGGGTGATCTCCCGCTCCAGCCATTTCGAACTCGGCACGAAACCTTTCAGGCGCAGCATTTCGCTGAAGCCGGAAAGACGCGACAGAGGTTGTTCCAGGCGTGGGGTGATGAAGGTGCCCGAGCCTTGCAGGCGGCGGATCAGGCCTTGCTCGAGCAAGACTTCCAGCGCCTTGCGTGCGGTGACCCGGGAGATGCCGAGCTGGTCGCTGAGATTGCGCTCGGACGGCATCGCCTGTTCGGCCTTCCACTGCCCGGCATGAATCGCCGCTTCCAGATTGCGCGCCAGTTGCAAGTACAGCGGCGTCGGCTGGGAATCGTCGGGACGTAGGGGCTGGAGGTCGTTCATGTAGGTCGTTTCCGTCGCGAGTATAGGATTGTTGTGGCTCGCTTGTGCAACGGAAGCTAATACCACTTGAATACCATGTCAACGCGATGAACCGGCGTATGACCCAATGGATTGGCGGTTTTCAGGGGGCAGTGTTTAAAGTGGTATTAGTGATGGCCTATAAAAAGCAAAAGATCGCAGCCTGCGACAGCTTCTACAGTTGAGAGTGGTATCACCCCTGTAGGCGCCGTCGCAGGCTGCGATCTTTTGATTTATTTTTTTTGCGGTGACCAGCGGTCGAGGTTACGGACGAATCTCGATCATCGTGCCGTCCGGTACCAGATTCCAAACTTCACGCATGTCGACGTTGCGCATGGCGATGCAGCCGTCGGTCCAGTCGAGGGTATGGAACAGCTGTTCCGGATTGTCTGCCGAGTCCGGGGTGCCGTGGATCATGATCATCCCGCCAGGCTCAACGCCTTCACGACGCGCGCGGGCGGCATCGCTGATGTTCGGGTAGGAGATGTGCATCGACAGGTTGAATTTGTCGCTGGTCTTGCGCCAGTCGATCCAATAGAAACCTTCGGGTGTGCGTTTGTCGCCCTCGATCAGTTTCGGGCCTTTCTTCGCGCCCTTGCCCAAGGAAATGCGATAGGTCTTCAGCGGCTTGCCGTCGGCAATCAGCTGCAGTTGGTGGGCTGATTTGAGTACCAGGACTTTTTCGATCAGTGGAGTGTTCGAGGGCGTCACGGTGGTCACGAATGACGCTTGCGAAACGCTGACGAACGACAGGCAGAACAGGGCAAGCAACCAGCGCATTGAAACGATTCCCCAAGGAGTGACGCAATCAGGTTTTAGGTAGGAGTTGCCGAAGGCTGCGATCTTTTGATCTTCTAGCCAACAATCACCGGCTGAACCAATGGCGGAATCGATTCCGAACGAACCGGATACTTCTCGACGCGCCGATCAGCGAAGAAGCATTCTAAGGTACGCCCGACCGTGCGGAAAGCCAGCTCGTCCCAGGGAATGTCGGCTTCTTCGAACAGCTGCACTTCAAGGCTTTCCGGCCCGGCCGCGTATTGCAGATCGGCCAGTTCGGCGCGAAAGAACACATGCACCTGGCTGATGTGCGGCACGTCGATCAGCGTGTAAATGCTCAGGTTGCGCACCCGGGCGCAGGCTTCTTCGGCGGTTTCGCGGATGGCGGCCTGCTCGATGGTCTCGCCGTTTTCCATGAAGCCGGCAGGCAGCGTCCAGTAACCGAGACGCGGCTCGATGGCGCGGCGGCAGAGCAGCACTTTCGTCCCCCAGGTCGGTACGCACCCGGCGACGATGTTGGGGTTCTGGTAGTGAATGGTCTGACAGCTGTCGCAGACAAATCGCAGCCGCGAGTCGCCTTCGGGAATGCGCTGGGTGACCGGGTTACCGCAGTGGCTGCAAAATTTCATGCTCGGGTTCCTGAATGCTGTGCCTATCTTGGCGTGCAGCGGGGCCGGTCGGCAAGTTGTCGTTTCGCGACACGACGGGTTTCGGGGGCTTGGGCGCTCGCTTTGATTGGTGCATGATGCGGAGCAAGGCACCGATCGAGAACACTCATGCTGGACGAGCTACTGCATAGGGTAAGCAACCACACACCGCGCACGCTGGAGACCGACGCACGTTTTCCCGAAGCCGCCGTGCTGGTGCCGATCACCCGCAGTGACGAACCGGAACTGGTCCTGACCCTGCGCGCCAGCGGGCTTTCGACCCACGGCGGCGAGGTCGCCTTCCCTGGTGGACGCCGCGACCCGGAAGACCCGGACCTGATCTTCACCGCGCTGCGCGAAGCCGAAGAAGAAATCGGCCTGCCGCCGGGTCTGGTCGAAGTCATCGGCCCGCTGAGTCCGCTGATTTCCCTGCACGGCATCAAGGTAACGCCGTATGTCGGGGTGATTCCCGACTTTGTCGAATACCAGCCCAACGATGCCGAGATCGCCGCCGTCTTCAGCGTACCGCTGGAATTCTTCCGCAAGGACCCGCGCGAGCATACCCATCGCATCGACTATCAGGGCCGCAGCTGGTACGTGCCGAGCTATCGCTTCGGCGAGTACAAGATCTGGGGCCTGACGGCGATCATGATCGTCGAGTTGATCAACCTGCTCTATGACGCCAAAATCAGCCTGCACCGACCGCCGAAAAGTTTTATCGATACCTGAGCCGTCGTTCGAACGGCCGTGAGCCCGAGGAAAACGAAATGAAATACCGCCTGGGCGACGCCCGTGTCGAAACCCATCCACAGAGCTGGGTCGCGCCCAATGCCGTGCTGGTGGGCAAGGTTCGCCTGGAAGAGGGCGCCAACGTCTGGTTCAACGCTGTGTTGCGCGGCGACAACGAACTGATCCTCATCGGCAAGAACAGCAATGTGCAGGACGGCACGGTGATGCACACAGACATGGGTTACCCACTGACCATCGGTACCGGCGTGACTATCGGCCACAACGCGATGCTCCACGGCTGCACGGTCGGCGATTACAGCCTGATCGGTATCAACGCGGTGATTCTCAATGGCGCGAAGATCGGCAAGAACTGCATCATCGGCGCCAATTCCCTGATCGGCGAAGGCAAGGAAATTCCCGACGGTTCGCTGGTGATGGGCTCGCCGGGCAAGGTCGTGCGTGAACTGACCGAGGCGCAGAAAAAGATGCTCGAAGCCAGCGCCGCGCACTATGTGCATAACTCGCAGCGTTACGCCCGCGATCTGGTCGAGCAGGAACAATGACGACTGTTGAACGACCCGTCGCCTCGCCGTGCGTGAATATTTGCGCGCTGGATGAAGATGACGTTTGTACCGGATGCCAGCGCACGGTCGCGGAGATCACCCGCTGGGGCCGCATGAACAATGACGAGCGCCGGGTGGTGCTGGGGTTGTGTCATGAACGGGCGAAGGCGAGTGGATTGGTCTGGATGATTCCCGCGAAGTCAGGCGTCTGAGCCAGCGCTTTCGCGAGCAGGCTCGCTCCCACCTTGAAAATGCATTCCACTGTGGGAGCGAGCCTGCTCGCGAAGACGTCGGTCCTGTCACCGCACCTATTGGCGCAATACCAGCGCTCAAGTAACCTGTGCGCCACATTTACAGGCCACCCCCATGATCTTTCTCATCGCCTACATCAGCAGCGTCGTGCTGATCAACTTCGCCTTTTCCACCGCTCCGCACCTGGACATCATCTGGTCGGCCTGGGGCGGGCTGGTGTTCGTGCTGCGCGACATGGTGCAAACGCGCTTCGGTCACGGCGCGATCGTGGCGATGCTGGCGGCGCTGGTGCTTTCCTACATCACGTCCGACCCTTCCATCGCGCTGGCCAGCGCCACGGCGTTTGCGGTCTCCGAGTGCATCGACTGGCTGGTGTTCAGCGTCACCAAGCGGCCGTTGCGTGATCGTCTGTGGATCAGTTCGGCGCTGAGTATTCCACTGGATACCTTCATCTTCTTCGGCATGATCGACGCCTTGACGCCGCCGGTGATCATCACCGCGCTGGCCTCGAAGTTCGCCGGCGTCACCGCCGTCTGGCTGATCATGGCCTGGCGTGATCGCAAACAGGCTGTCGCCAGCTGAAGCCAAACCCTCGGGTTCATGTAAAATGCCGCGCTTTCTCCCCATGGAAAGCACACCTGCGTGGCTTTCCTCGATGATCCGCTTCCTTTGAGGACCTGAGATGACCCGTATCGGAACTCCATTGTCGCCAACCGCGACCCGCGTATTGCTGTGTGGCTGTGGTGAGTTGGGCAAGGAAGTGGTAATCGAACTGCAGCGCCTGGGCGTTGAAGTGATTGCCGTCGACCGCTACGCCAACGCGCCGGCCATGCAAGTCGCCCATCGCAGCCACGTGATCAACATGCTCGACGGCGCTGCTCTGCGTGCAGTGATCGAAGCCGAGAAGCCGCACTTCATCGTGCCGGAAATCGAAGCCATCGCCACCGCCACACTGGTCGAGCTGGAAGCCGAAGGCTTCACCGTGATTCCGACCGCGCGTGCGGCGCAACTGACCATGAACCGCGAAGGTATTCGTCGTCTGGCTGCCGAAGAATTGGATCTGCCGACTTCGCCGTACCACTTTGCCGACACCTTCGAGGACTACAGCAAAGCCGTTCAGGACCTGGGTTTCCCCTGCGTGGTCAAGCCGGTAATGAGTTCGTCGGGCAAGGGTCAGAGCCTGCTGCGCAGCGCCGATGATGTGCAAAAAGCCTGGGATTACGCGCAAGAGGGCGGTCGCGCCGGCAAAGGTCGGGTGATCATCGAAGGCTTCATCGATTTCGATTACGAAATCACCCTGCTGACCGTGCGCCACATTGGCGGCACCACGTTCTGTGCACCGGTCGGTCACCGTCAGGAGAAGGGCGACTATCAGGAATCCTGGCAGCCGCAGGCCATGAGCCCGATTGCTCTGGCTGAATCCGAGCGCGTTGCCAAAGCTGTGACGGAAGCGCTGGGTGGCCGTGGTCTGTTCGGTGTCGAGCTGTTCATCAAAGGTGATCAGGTGTGGTTCAGCGAAGTTTCGCCACGTCCGCATGACACCGGGCTGGTGACGCTGATTTCTCAGGACCTGTCGCAGTTTGCCCTGCATGCCCGCGCCATTCTCGGCCT
Organism: Pseudomonas sp. TE9122; assembly: GCF_056278925.1. Classification (NCBI taxonomy): domain Bacteria; kingdom Pseudomonadati; phylum Pseudomonadota; class Gammaproteobacteria; order Pseudomonadales; family Pseudomonadaceae; genus Pseudomonas; species Pseudomonas sp. TE9122. The sequence continues at coordinate 645,774 of NZ_JBWBQI010000001.1, forward strand.
GCCGGTACCGCTGATCCGTCAGTTCGGCCCGTCGGCGTCGGCAGTGATTCTGGTTGAAGGCCAGTCGACCCAGACCGCATTCGCCAATCTGGGCGCTGCGTTGAGCGAGCCGGATACCGCGCTGCGTCTGTTCGGCAAGCCGGAAGTGAACGGTCAGCGCCGCATGGGCGTGGCGCTGGCGCGGGATGAGTCGATCGAGGCTGCTCGCGCCAAGGCGACCCGTGCGTCGCAGGCGGTTGTTGTCGAGCTGTAAACCGGGTCGCGGCATCCATTCGCGAGCAGGCTCGCTCCCACATGGGATTGGGTGAACAGAGAATCTGTGACCAATCCCAAAACCCTGTGGGAGCGAGCCTGCTCGCGAAGCTCTTGATCTTCTGTCAGGCAACCTGATTCAGATCGTTATTGCGCGTCTCCTTCAAACACAACACCGCAATCAGGCTCAACACCGCCGCCGCCGACACATACCCGCCGACATAGCTCAACCCGCCCATCGCCACCAGTTTCTGCGCAAAGAACGGCGCCGCCGAGGCCCCGACGATGCCGCCCAGGTTGTACGCCGCTGAAGCGCCGGTATAACGCACGTGGGTCGGAAACAGCTCAGGCAACAGCGCGCCCATCGGTGCGAATGTCACGCCCATCAAAAACAACTCGATGCACAGAAACAGCGCCACGCCCCAGGTCGAGCCCTGCGTCAGCAATGGCTCCATCAGGAACCCGGACAGAATCGCCAGCACGCCACCGATGATCAGCACCGGTTTGCGCCCGTAACGGTCGCTGGCCCAAGCGGATAATGGCGTCGCTGCGGCCATGAACAACACGGCAAAGCACAGCAGGCCGAGGAACGTTTCGCGGCTATAACCCAGCGTGGCCACGCCGTAGCTCAGGGAAAACACCGTCGAGATATAGAACAGCGCATAGCACACCACCATCGCCGCCGCACCGAGCAGGGTCGGCGCCCAGTATTGGCTGAACAACTCGATCAGCGGCACTTTCACTCGCTCCTGACGGGCGATCGCATTGGCGAACACTGGCGTTTCATGCAATTTGAGGCGCACATACAGGCCGACCATCACCAGCGCCGCGCTGAGCAGAAACGGAATGCGCCAGCCCCAGCTGCGGAACTGTTCATCATCCAGGGTCATCGCCAGGGTCAGAAACAGGCCGTTGGCCGCAAGAAAACCAATCGATGGCCCGAGCTGCGGGAACATGCCGAACCAGGCGCGTTTGCCCTTCGGCGCGTTTTCCGTGGCCAGCAGCGCCGCACCGCCCCATTCGCCGCCAAGGCCCAGGCCCTGACCGAAACGCAGCACGCACAGCAGAATCGGCGCCCAGGCACCAATGCTGTCGTAGCCCGGTAGCACGCCAATCAAGGTGGTGCACACGCCCATCAACAGCAGCGAGGCGACCAGCGTCGATTTACGGCCGATACGGTCGCCGAAGTGGCCAAACAGTGCCGAACCCAGTGGTCGGGCGAGGAAGGCAATGCCGAAAGTGAGAAACGCCGAAAGCATCTGCGCCGTGCCGGAGGTCTGCGGAAAGAACACCGGCCCGATCACCAGCGCCGCAGCAGTGGCGTAAACGTAGAAGTCGTAGAACTCGATAGCAGTGCCGATAAAGCTTGCCGTGGCCACGCGGGTGGCGGAATTGGTCGGCTGGGCAGGCGCGGTTTCGCTGTAAGCGGTATGGGTCGTCATGCGGTGATCCCTGACAGTCATGAGCTCCAGTGGAGCGAATTATTATGGTCGAACACCCAGGGATGTGGGGTAGGGCGCGAGCGCTGTTTCGAGTAGGAACAGTCGTCGGTTTGCAGCGGAAACAGTCAGGATCCGGGCAGTGCCGGGTAGGCACAGGGATCGACGGCGCTTGGGTAAGCGCCTCGATTATAGGAAGGGGGCTAACGATCAAACAAGCGCAAAAGATCGCAGGGTAGGAGCTGCCGAAGGCTGCGATCTTTTGATCTTCTATCGAGCAGGCACCAGAGCAGGCACCGATGAGGTCAGCCAGATCAGCACCTTGCTCACCCGGTTCTCCTCGGTCTCGAGGATTTCCAGTCGATAACGCCCGATCTTCAGGCACACCGCGCTTTCCGGAATGGTTTCCAGCGCTTCGGTGACCAGGCCGTTCAGGGTCTTCGGACCGTCGCTCGGCAGGTGCCAGCCCAGGCACTTGTTCAGGTCGCGGATTGACGCGGCGCCATCGATCACCATACGCCCGTCGGTCTGGGGATGAATGTGCGGATTGTCGAGGCTGTGCTCGCTTTCGAATTCGCCGACGATTTCTTCGAGAATGTCTTCAAGGGTGACGATGCCCAGCACTTCACCGTACTCGTCCACGACCATGCCGAGACGGCGTTGCTGCTTGTGGAAGTTCAGCAGTTGCAGTTGCAGCGGCGTGCTTTCCGGGACGAAGTAGGGCTCGTAGCTGGCGGCCAGCAGTGCCTCGCGGGTCAATCCACCGTTGCTCAGCAAATGGCCGATCTGGCGAGTGTTGAGCACCGCTTCGACCTGATTGATGTCACTGTGAAACACCGGCAGACGCGTGCGCTTGTTCTCGCGCAGTTGCTCGATGATCTCTTCGATCGGATCGTCGAGGTTGATGCCGTCGACGTCACTGCGCGGCACCAGAATGTCGTTGACCGTGATGTTGTCCAGCGCATGAATGCCCGACACCGGGTGGGCGCGGACCGGATGTTCGGGATCATCATCGTGATCGGCCGGCAACTCGTCCTCGCTCTGTTGCACCACCTGAGCCTTGCGCGTGAACGGGCTCAGCAGCAAAGCGCTGACCCGGCTGAACAGCCACGCGAACGGGTAGACGATTTTCATCGGTACGGCCAGCAGGGCATTGCCGAACGCCAGCACGGCGTCGGGATAGCGCCGGGCCAAAGTGCGCGGGAAATAATCGGCGAACACCAACAGGATGCCACCGGCGCCAAGGCAGGCCGCCCACGGGCCATTTTCTTCGCAGAGAAAAATCGCCAGCAGCGTCGCGATGATCACGGCGAGGGCGCGGCACAGGGTGTTGCAGAGGATCAGGCTGTCGAGCGGGAAGCTCAGCTTCGCCAGCGGCTTGTCGCTGGCGCGTGAGGCGATCCGTTGCGCGAGCAGGTGCTGCTGCGCGATTTCGACGGCGGTAAACAGCCCTGACCATAAGATCAGCAGGACAAATACCGCGAGCATCGGCCCTATGGGCAAACCGTCCATTTATGCCGCCCGTCAGATGTGCAGTATGTATTCACGAACCAGTTTGCTGCCGAAGTACGCCAGCATCAGCAGGCAGAAACCGGCGAGGGTCCAGCGAATCGCCTTGTGGCCGCGCCAGCCCAGTCGGTTGCGACCCCACAGCAGCACGCTGAAGACGATCCATGCCAGACAGGCCAGCAGGGTCTTGTGCACCAGATGCTGGGCGAACAGATTCTCAACGAACAGCCAACCGGAAATCAGCGACAGCGACAGCAGCGTCCAGCCGGCCCAGAGAAAGCCGAACAGCAGGCTTTCCATGGTTTGCAGGGGCGGGAAGTTCTTGATCAGCCCGGACGGGTGCTTGTGCTTGAGCTGATGGTCCTGAACCAGCAGCAGCAACGCCTGGAACACGGCGATGGTGAACATGCCGTAGGCGAGGATCGACAATAGAATGTGCGCGAGAATGCCTGGCTCTTCGTCGATGATCTGCACTGTGCCGGTCGGCGCGAACTGCGCCAGCAATACCGTGATCGCACCGAGCGGGAACAGCAGCACCAGCAGGTTTTCCACCGGGATCCGCGAACAGGCCAGCAGAGTCAGGGCAATCACCGCAGCGGCGATAAGGCTGGACGCGCTGAAGAAGTCCAGGCCGAGGCCGATCGGGGTCAATAGATGAGTAAGCAGGCTGGCGCCGTGGGCGAGCACGGCGAAGACGCCGAGGCTGACCAGCAGGCGCTTGTTCGCCTTGGCGCCGGTGGCCAGGCGAGTGCTTTGATAGACGGTCGCAGCGGCATAGAGCAGGGCGGCGGCGAGGGTGGTCAGCAAACTGGGTGACAAGGGGAGCATAAATCCTGTTAGGCGAGCCCGAAAGGCGCTGAGTTTGGCATAGAACCGCCACGGCACGAAAGACTCCGCAAGCTGACGGCGAGGTGTCCGCCGGCCGCAGTCTTCGCTATAATCCGCGACCTGCCCACGCCGCAGGCTCGCCGAGCACATGTTGATTCCGGTCTGGGCCGCCATTATCCCGGTTCGTACAGGGCCTGAAAGGATCGCGCAATGTTTGAAAACTTAACCGACCGTCTCTCGCAGACGCTGCGCCATGTCACCGGCAAGGCGAAGCTGACCGAGGACAATATCAAAGACACCCTGCGTGAAGTGCGCATGGCGTTGCTCGAAGCTGACGTCGCACTGCCGGTGGTCAAGGACTTCGTCAATTCGGTCAAGGAGCGCGCTGTCGGCACCGAGGTGTCGCGCAGCCTGACGCCGGGCCAGGCGTTCGTGAAGATCGTCCAGGCCGAACTCGAAAGCCTGATGGGCGCGGCCAACGAAGACCTCAACCTGAGTGCCGTTCCGCCAGCCGTGATTCTGATGGCCGGTCTGCAGGGCGCGGGTAAAACCACCACTGCCGGTAAGCTGGCGCGCTTCCTTAAAGAGCGCAAGAAGAAGTCGGTCATGGTCGTGTCTGCGGACATTTACCGTCCGGCCGCGATCAAGCAACTGGAAACCCTGGCCAACGACATTGGCGTGACATTCTTCCCGTCCGATCTGAGCCAGAAGCCGGTCGACATCGCCAATGCGGCTATTAAAGAAGCCAAACTGAAATTCATCGACGTGGTCATCGTCGACACCGCCGGTCGTCTGCACATCGACGAAGAGATGATGGGCGAGATCAAGGCGCTGCACGCCGCGATCAACCCGGTCGAAACCCTGTTCGTGGTCGACGCCATGACCGGTCAGGACGCCGCCAACACCGCCAAGGCCTTCGGCGATGCGCTGCCGCTGACCGGCGTAATCCTGACCAAGGTCGACGGCGACGCCCGTGGCGGTGCCGCACTGTCGGTGCGCGCCATCACCGGCAAGCCGATCAAGTTCATCGGTATGGGCGAGAAGAGCGAAGCGCTCGATCCGTTCCACCCTGAGCGTATCGCCTCGCGGATCCTTGGCATGGGCGACGTGCTCAGCCTGATCGAGCAGGCTGAAGCGACCCTCGACAAGGACAAGGCCGACAAACTGGCCAAGAAGCTGAAAAAGGGCAAGGGCTTCGACCTCGAAGACTTCCGCGATCAGCTGCAACAGATGAAGAACATGGGCGGCCTCGGCGGCCTCATGGACAAACTGCCGAGCATCGGCGGCGTCAACCTGTCGCAGATGGGCAATGCCCAGAACGCCGCAGAGAAGCAGTTCAAGCAGATGGAAGCCATCATCAATTCCATGACCCCGGCCGAGCGCCGCGACCCTGAGCTGATCAGCGGTTCACGCAAGCGTCGGATCGCCATGGGTTCCGGCACGCAGGTGCAGGACATCGGCCGCTTGATCAAGCAACACAAGCAGATGCAGAAGATGATGAAGAAATTCACCGCCAAGGGCGGTATGGCGAAAATGATGCGCGGCATGGGCGGTATGTTGCCCGGCGGTGGCATGCCGAAAATGTGAGACAGGACACCAAGACTTCGCCGGTCGTCGCACCGGCGCAGACCCTGCAAGGACGCAGGATCAACAGCAAACCCGCACTCGGCGGGAGCTGACTGGCCGTTTTTAACGACGGCTCTCTATGCAAATCTGCACGGCATGCCATGGGCGCCGGAAAAAGTCATTTGCAAAAGTCCGGATATTCCTTAGAATATGCGGCCTTTCGGGCACCCATGCCCGCTGTGCATTTAGATTTGCAGCACCGACTACAGGAACGATGTTCACATGCTAACAATCCGTCTTGCCCTTGGCGGCTCCAAAAAGCGCCCGTTTTACCACCTGACCGTAACCGACTCGCGTAACCCGCGTGACGGCTCCCACAAAGAACAGGTTGGTTTCTTCAACCCTGTTGCCCGTGGTCAGGAAATCCGTCTGTCCGTGAACCAAGAGCGCGTTGCCTACTGGCTGAGCGTTGGTGCACAACCTTCTGAGCGCGTTGCTCAGTTGTTGAAGGAATCTGCCAAGGCTGCGGCCTGAGCAATATGAACGCGACGCCAGCCCCTGCCGATGATTTGATCGTTATTGGCAAAATTTATTCTGTTCATGGCGTTCGCGGCGAAGTGAAGGTTTATTCCTTTACTGATCCGACTGAAAACCTGTTGCAGTACAAAACCTGGACGCTCAAGCGCGAAGGCAATGTCAAACAGGTCGAGCTGGTCAGTGGACGCGGGAGCGACAAGTTCCTGGTCGCCAAGCTCAAGGGTCTCGATGATCGTGAAGAAGCTCGTCTTCTGGCCGGTTATGAGATCTGCGTGCCGCGCAACCTGTTCGCTGAATTGACCGAAGGCGAGTACTACTGGTACCAGCTGGAAGGTCTGAAGGTCATCGACACCCTCGGGCAACTGCTCGGGAAAATCGATCATCTTCTGGAAACCGGCGCCAATGATGTAATGGTCGTCAAGCCTTGCGCTGGCAGCCTGGATGATCGCGAACGCCTGTTGCCCTATACGGAGCAATGCGTGTTGGCTGTCGACCTGGAAGCGGGCGAGATGAAGGTGGATTGGGACGCGGACTTCTGAACGTGGCTAACTTGCGCGTAGAAGTGATCAGTTTGTTTCCCGAGATGTTTTCCGCCATTGGCGATTACGGCATCACCAGTCGTGCGGTCAAACAGGGGCTCTTGCAGCTGACCTGTTGGAATCCGCGAGATTACACGACGGATCGGCATCACACTGTGGACGATCGCCCGTTTGGCGGTGGTCCGGGCATGGTGATGAAGATCAAGCCCCTGGAAGATGCGCTGGCTCAGGCCAAGGCAGCAGCCGGGGAGGCGGCGAAGGTGATTTACCTGTCCCCCCAAGGCCGTCAACTGACTCAGTCGGCGGTACGCGAGCTGGCACAATCGGATGCATTGATCCTGATTGCCGGCCGCTACGAAGGCATTGACGAGCGCTTTATTGAGGCTCATGTCGATGAAGAGTGGTCGATTGGCGACTATGTACTGTCTGGCGGCGAGCTGCCGGCCATGGTCCTGATCGATGCGGTTACACGACTGCTGCCTGGAGCTTTAGGGCATGCGGATTCCGCTGAGGAAGATTCCTTTACGGATGGTCTGCTGGATTGCCCGCACTACACCCGACCGGAGGTGTATGCGGATCAGCGTGTTCCCGACGTGTTGCTGAGTGGCAATCACGCGCATATCCGGCGTTGGCGTTTACAGCAGTCCCTTGGTCGGACCTATGAACGACGCGCCGATCTTCTGGAAAGCCGCTCGCTTTCTGGAGAAGAGAAGAAGCTGCTCGAGGAATACATCCGCGAGCGGGACGATAGTTAACAACGTATCGATGGTAGATCGAACGATTTACCTTAGGAGCACAGCATGACCAACAAAATCATCCTTGCACTCGAAGCAGAGCAGATGAGCAAAGAAATCCCTACCTTCGCCCCAGGCGACACTATTGTCGTTCAGGTGAAAGTGAAGGAAGGCGATCGTTCCCGTCTGCAAGCGTTCGAAGGCGTTGTAATCGCCAAGCGTAACCGCGGCGTGAACAGTGCGTTCACCGTTCGTAAAATCTCCAACGGTGTTGGCGTAGAACGTACTTTCCAGACCTACTCCCCGCAGATCGACAGCATGGCTGTTAAACGTCGCGGTGACGTACGTAAAGCCAAGCTGTACTACCTGCGCGACCTGTCGGGTAAAGCAGCACGCATCAAGGAAAAACTGGCTTAAGCCCAGCTTCCGATGCAGAAAAAAGCAGCCTACGGGCTGCTTTTTTGTTGCCTGCGATTTACCGGATCAATCTGACACGCCTCATTCAATGAAGCTGCCTGTTTCTTGATCTGGCCGGCTATGAAAGACTAGCGCGCCTTTATTCTCTATTTGCACGCAGCTTGAAAAAGCCCTGCCCTGAGCACCCATGCCTGCCATCGACCATCCGCTGATTGATCAATTCCTCGACGCTTTATGGCTGGAGAAAGGCCTGTCCGACAACACCCGCGACGCCTATCGCAGCGACCTCGCGCTGTTCAACGGCTGGTTGCAGGAGAAAAATCTCGAGCTGATCAATGCCGGTCGCGAATTGGTCCTCGATCACCTGGCGTGGCGGCTGGAGCAAAACTACAAGCCGCGCTCCACCGCGAGATTTCTCTCCGGGGTGCGTGGCTTTTATCGCTATCTGCTGCGGGAAAAGCTGATCAGCGTCGACCCGACGTTGCGCGTCGACATGCCGCAACTGGGCCGGCCGTTGCCCAAATCGCTGTCGGAAGCCGATGTCGAAGCACTGCTCAAGGCTCCGGACCTGAGTGACGCCATCGGCCAGCGTGACCGCGCGATGCTGGAAGTGCTGTATGCCTGTGGCCTGCGCGTGACCGAACTGATCAGCCTGACACTGGAGCAGGTCAACCTGCGCCAGGGCGTTTTGCGGGTGATGGGCAAGGGCAGCAAGGAGCGTCTGGTGCCGATGGGCGAGGAGGCGATTGTCTGGGTCGAGCGCTATATGCGTGATGGCCGTCAAGAATTACTCGGTGGCCGCCCCAGCGATGTGCTGTTCCCCAGCCAGCGCGGCGAGCAGATGACCCGGCAGACGTTCTGGCATCGGATCAAGCATCAGGCCAAGGTCGCCGGGATCAGCAAGTCGCTGTCGCCGCATACCTTGCGCCACGCATTTGCCACGCACCTGCTCAACCATGGCGCGGACTTGCGCGTGGTGCAGATGCTGCTCGGGCACAGCGACCTCTCTACGACGCAGATCTATACCCATGTCGCCCGCGCCCGATTGCAGGATCTTCACGCCAAACACCACCCACGCGGCTGACACATCCCATAATGTTGAAATACTGACCTGTGGCGAGGGGATTTATCCCCGTTCGGCTGCGCAGCAGTCGCAAACCCGGCTGGCTCGATTTTGACTGAAAGATCGCGGTGGATGGTTTAGGGCTGCTTCGCAACCCGGCGGGGATGAATCCCCTCGCCACAATGATGTGCGTCAGCCACATGTGGTTGTGGGTCAGTTGTACAAGCATGAAGGTGTGTCAGTTGCACATGAGTGTGTGGCGACAGGCGCATTCGGCCCTCGCGGCCTTATGTGTTAGGCTTTGCCGGTTTGCACGATGGACGGTTATGACCCGGTGTTTCGCACGGGCGTTCTGATCGTTTCATTGGCCCGCCCTCAGGAGTACTCATGCGTCTGACCCAGATTTTCGCCGCCGCCGCTATTGCGCTGGTGAGCACCTTTGCCGTCGCCGACGACGCGGCCGACAAAGCCATTCGTCAAAGCCTGGAAAAACTCGAACTCGAGGTTCCAGTCGAAAGCATCAGTGCCAGCCCGTTGCCTGGCATGTACGAAGTCAAACTCAAAGGCAGCCGCGTGCTGTACGCCAGTGCCGATGGCCAGTACATCGTGCAGGGCAATCTGTACCAGCTCGCGAATGGCAAACCGGTCAACCTGACCGAGAAGACCGAACGCCTGGGCATTTCCAAACTGATCAATGCCATCCCGGTGGCCGAAACCGTGGTCTACCCGGCCGTGGGCGAGACCAAATCGCACATCACCGTGTTCACCGACACCACCTGTCCGTACTGCCACAAACTGCATGCCGAAGTGCCCGAGCTGAACAAGCGCGGCATCGAAGTGCGCTACGTGGCGTTCCCGCGCCAGGGCCTGAATTCGCCTGGCGACGAACAGCTGCAAGCGGTTTGGTGCTCGAAAGACAAGAAAGCCGCCATGGACAAAATGGTCGATGGCAAGGAAATCAAAGCCGCCAAGTGCGATAACCCGGTTTCCAAGCAATTCGCGCTAGGTCAGTCGATCGGCGTGAACGGTACACCGGCCATCGTTTTGGCCGACGGCCAGGTCATTCCGGGCTACCAGCCGGCGCCACAAGTCGCCAAACTGGCACTGGGCGCGAAGTAATTCGCATCGTCACGGGTAACCGTTGACGATCGTGGTCCGGCAGCAGCAGCGCCGGGCCATCAACAGAGAGCCGCGAGCACGCGGTTGTTTTCCGGCCGACCCTGTGTCGGCCGTTTCATGGGGAGTTCACAGTGAATCCGGTCAAAGTAGGCATCTGTGGGTTAGGGACCGTCGGTGGCGGTACCTTCAACGTACTTCAGCGCAACGCCGAGGAAATTGCTCGTCGTGCCGGGCGTGGAATCGAAGTGGCGCAAATTGCCACGCGCACGCCAAAGCCTCAGTTCCAGACGACCGGTATTGCGATTACCAACGATGTCTTCGAAGTGGCCACGAACCCTGAGATCGACATCGTCATAGAGCTGATGGGCGGCTACACCGTTGCCCGCGAGCTGGTACTCAAGGCCATCGAGAATGGCAAGCATGTGGTCACCGCGAACAAGGCGCTGATAGCCGTTCACGGTAATGAGATTTTCGCCAAGGCACGCGAGAAAGGCGTGATCGTGGCATTCGAAGCGGCGGTGGCCGGTGGCATTCCGGTGATCAAGGCGATCCGCGAAGGCCTGTCCGCCAACCGCATCAACTGGGTTGCCGGGATCATCAACGGCACCGGCAACTTCATCCTCACCGAAATGCGCGAAAAAGGTCGTACGTTCGAAGACGTGCTCGCCGAAGCGCAAGCGCTGGGTTACGCCGAAGCCGATCCGACCTTCGACGTCGAAGGCATCGATGCCGCGCACAAGCTGACCATTTTGGCGTCTATCGCCTTCGGTATTCCGCTGCAATTCGACAAGGCGTACACCGAAGGCATCACCAAACTGACCACTGCCGACGTCAACTACGCCGAAGCGCTGGGCTATCGCATCAAGCACTTGGGTGTGGCGCGCAGCACTGACGCCGGCATCGAGTTGCGCGTGCACCCGACGCTGATTCCGGCCGATCGCCTGATCGCCAACGTCAACGGCGTGATGAACGCCGTCATGGTCAACGGTGATGCGGCCGGTTCGACGCTGTTCTATGGCGCCGGCGCTGGCATGGAGCCGACCGCTTCGTCGGTGATCGCCGATCTGGTCGACGTGGTTCGCGCGATGACTTCCGACCCGGAAAACCGTGTGCCGCACCTGGCCTTCCAGCCGGACTCGCTGTCGGCGCATCCGATCCTGCCGATCGAAGCCTGCGAAAGCGCTTACTACCTGCGCATTCACGCCAAGGATCATCCGGGCGTACTGGCGCAGGTGGCGAGCATCCTGTCGGAGCGCGGCATCAATATCGAATCGATCATGCAGAAGGAAGTCGAAGAGCATGACGGCCTGGTGCCGATGATCCTGCTGACCCACCGCGTGGTCGAGCAACGCATCAATGATGCGATCACCGCGCTGGAAGCACTGGCTGGCGTCGACGGCCCGGTTGTACGGATCCGTGTCGAACATTTGAACTAAAAGCAGCGGCAAGCTTCGAGCTGCAAGCGGCAAGAGAGAAGCAGTCTGGCTTTTACTTGCGACTTGCAGCTTGCAGCTTGCAGCTCAAACCGAAGGTTTGAAAAAAATGCGATATATCAGTACTCGCGGCCAGGCCCCGGCCCTGAATTTCGAAGAGGTCCTGCTGGCCGGTCTGGCGACCGATGGCGGTCTGTACGTCCCGGAAAACCTGCCACGTTTCACTCAGGAAGAGATCGCTTCCTGGGCTGGCCTGCCTTATCACGAACTGGCCTTCCGGGTGATGCGCCCGTTTGTCACCGGCAGCATCCCGGATGCCGATTTCAAGAAGATCCTCGAAGAAACCTACGGTGTGTTCGCCCACAGCGCCGTTGCGCCACTGCGTCAGTTGAACGGTAATGAATGGGTGCTGGAGCTGTTCCATGGCCCGACCCTGGCGTTCAAGGACTTCGCCCTGCAACTGCTCGGTCGTCTGCTCGATTACGTGCTGGAAAAGCGCGGCGAGCGCGTGGTGATTGTCGGTGCCACCTCTGGTGACACCGGTTCGGCGGCCATCGAAGGCTGCAAGCACTGCGAAAACGTCGACATCTTCATCCTGCACCCGCATCAGCGTGTATCGGAAGTGCAGCGTCGGCAGATGACGACGATCTTCGGCGAGAACATCCACAACATCGCCATCGAAGGCAACTTCGATGACTGCCAGGAAATGGTCAAGAACAGCTTCGCCGACCAGAGCTTCCTCAAAGGCACGCGTCTGGTGGCGGTGAACTCGATCAACTGGGCGCGGATCATGGCCCAGATCGTTTACTACTTCCATGCGTCCCTGCAGTTGGGCGGTCCGGCGCGTTCGGTGTCGTTCTCGGTACCGACCGGCAACTTCGGCGACATCTTCGCCGGCTACCTGGCGCGCAACATGGGCCTGCCGATCAATCAGTTGATCGTGGCAACCAACCGCAACGACATCCTGCACCGCTTCATGAGCGGCAACCAGTACGTCAAGGAAACCCTGCACGCGACGCTGTCGCCGTCGATGGATATCATGGTGTCGTCGAACTTCGAGCGCCTGCTGTTCGACCTGCACGGGCGTAACGGTGCGGCGATTGCCGGCCTGATGGACTCGTTCAAAAAGGACGGCAGTTTCAGCGTCGAACAAGAACGCTGGACCGAAGCACGCAAGCTGTTCGATTCGCTGGCGGTGGACGATGCGCAGACCTGCGAAACCATCGCCGACGTCTACGAGCAAACCGGTGAAGTCCTCGACCCGCACACTGCCATCGGTGTGAAAGCTGCGCGCGAATGCCGTCGCAGTCTGGATATCCCGATGGTAATTCTGGGCACTGCCCATCCGGTCAAGTTTCCTGAGGCAGTGGAGAAAGCGGGTGTAGGAAAAGCGCTCGAACTACCTGCACATCTTTCTGATTTGTTTGAGCGAAACGAGCGTTGCACGGTTCTGCCAAACGACCTGAAAGCCGTGCAAGCCTTTGTCAGCCAGCATGGCAACCGCGGCAAGCCACTCTAAGCCAGTAAAAGCTGTCACATTTTGAAGCCCGTCTCCTGACGGGCTTTTTTGTTTCTGCTGCCACACTGCTCGGGTTTTCACCCACGAAGGACGGGTGAGTCGATCACGAAGGAAATGGCAATGCTGTTTTACAGAGGTTTGAAACCGGCACTGGGCTGGTTGTTTTTGTTGGCGGTGCTGGGATGGATGCACAGCGGCGTGGCAGCGCAGATGGCACTCGATCAGGCCAATGCGTCGGGCACTGTGCCGGTTGTCGAACTGGATGCGCACGAGCGGCAATGGATCCGTGACAACCCCAGAGTAACGGTGGCATCGGTGCAATATCCGCTGTACCTGTTTCAGGACGAACACGGCCAGTGGAGCGGTCTGAACAACGATGTGCTCAAGCGGGTCAGCGCTATGACCGGACTGCAATTCGAGCACCAGGAATCGTTCTCTACCGACCATATGCTCGATCGCCTGCAAAGCGGGGTCGCGGACATCAGTACGACGTTGGCCATGAGCGATGAACGCAAGGCGTTTCTCGATTTCAGTCATGCTTTCGGAGGGGCTGGCTGGGTGTTTGTCGGACATGCCAATGCCCCGAGGGTGGAGTCTTTCGAGCAACTGGCGAAGCGCGTTCTGGTGCTGCCCGCCCGTCATGCCCTGGAGGATGCGATTCGGCGCGATTATCCGTCGATTGAAATACGCTCGGTGAAAACCTACGCCGAAGCGCGGGCGCTGGTCGAGAGTGGGGAAGCCTACGCAACCATCGAAAACGAAATCGGCGCGCAGCTCTATCCGTTGGGCATGCTCAAGGTCGGTGCTCTGGTAGAGGGCAAGTGGGAAGCCGATCATCTGGCTGTACGAAAAGGCATGCCGCAACTACTGAGTATTCTTAACAAGGCGCTGGAAGCTTTCCCTGCTGCGGAGTTGCGGGCGATTCGACTAAAGTGGCTGGCAGGCGTTTCGCCGCCGCCCGTGCCCTCCGTGTGGAAGCGCCTGGTCGAGTGGGCATGCTGGGCGATGGGGGGAATCGGCGTTTTCGGAATGCTGTCGCTGGTGTGGAACCGGCGCCTGGCGGCCGTGATCAAGCTGCGCTGCGCGGCGGAAAAGGAGTTGGGCGATCAACTGGCCTTTCAGCACGCTCTGATCGATTCGATGCCGGATCCGGTGTTTGTCCGTGATCTGCACGGGCGTTTGATCATCTGCAATCGCAGTTACGAAGAGGCGCTGTCGGTGCGCCAGGACCAGATGCAGGGACGCTTGCTGATCGAAGTCGATGCGTTTCCGGAAACCACCGCGCGGATGCTCCACGACGAATTCATCGCCCAGTTGCAAACCCGCAAGTCGCGCTTCAGCAAACGCCAACTGCTGTTCAAGGGCGGGCCTCGCGAGGTTTATCAGTGGACCGTGCCGTTTTACAGCGGCGACGGCAAATTGCGCGGCTTGTTGGGCGGCTGGACCGACATCACCCAGCGTCGGACCGAGAGCGGGTGCCGCTGTCTGCAGTAAAGAAGGGAAATGTCCTGCAAGACGCGGCTACTTTTCTGATGGGAGGCTTAAGACGCCTGCCCTAGAGTGAACGACACCTGCGGTGAGAGTCCGCGATGATCGCTCCAGAGGTCGCCCATGCGCTCGCTTAAAGTCCTGATTCTTGAACCCAACCCGTTCCAGCTGATGGCATTGCATCAAATGCTCAATGCCATCGGCATCTACGACGTATTGACCGCGCCTTCGCTGGCGTCAGCCTTGTCTTCACTGGGGCATCGCGGTGCGGTCGATATCGCCATTTGCGATCCGCAGCTCAAAGGTGGCGATGGGTTGGCATTGATTCATCACCTGGCGGCGCACCATGAGGCGCGTGCCCTGATTCTGCTGGGCTCGGTCGCGCAGAGTTTGTTGAGTGACCTGGAGCCGGTGCTTCGTCAACAACGCCTGCGCCTGCTGGGGCGTCTGCAGACACCGGTTTCGGCGGTGTTGATGCGAGGTCTGCTGGACAGTTATCTGATCACTGCGCAGGCACTCATCGAGGCCTGATACCGGCGAATATTTTTCTGTCATCTTCGCCATGCATGCTCTGTCAGACACGGTCCTGCAAGGTCGGAACGTGACAGGCAGAACTTTCTTCTCGGGCCGGTGGTCATTTAATGTGAACACGCCCCAGGCACTGTGTTTTCGGACTATTGAGTGGAGATCGAGATGGAAAGTATCAGTCTATTGCTCGGTGAGGCTCTGAGCCCGTATCAGGTGACGCTGACCCCTCGCGGCAGCCATGGTGAATGTCTGGTGACGCTGAAGAACAGCAGCGGCGCCATTGTGGTGGAACGCGAATTCAATCAGGCCCAGTTGAGCGACAAGCGCTTGCTGACCGACGTGGTGGACGGCCTGCACCGTGACGTGATGATCGCCGAAGGGCGGCTGGAACCCTGCGTCATTGCGGCGTTGCGCAATGCAGCTCTGGACAAGCGTCCGGCCCTGTAAAGATGAAATATTTTTTGTGGGAACCTTCCTGCATCCCTGTCAGTCAGACCCCATAACAGCAGGATCAAGCATTGTGCTCCGGTGCTTGTCGCTTGCTGCTACGGGTCTCGAAGCAGACCCCGTTTAACCCCGAGTCGTCTCCCCACTTCTCGGGGTTTCTTTTGCCCGGCGTTTGCCCTGTGCACAGCTTTTTGCTCGAAAACCAAACCTCCAGCGTTGCTCAAATGGCCCCGTCTTCGCGCAGCCGAGCGATTTGCTCCGCGTCGTAGCCCAGATCGCCAAGCACCTGCGCATTGTGTTCGCCAAGCTGCGGTCCGACCCATTCGGACGAGCCCGGCGTTTCCGACAGCTTCGGCACGATGCCGGGCATCTTGAAGTCCTTGCCGTCCGGCAGCTTGGCATGCAGGAACATCTCCCGCGCCAGGTATTGCGGATCGTTGAACATGTCCTCGGCGCTGAAGATCCGGCTGACCGGTACGTCGGCCTGATTGAGCAAGTCGAGAACGGTCTGCAGCGGTAAGGAATTGACCCAGCGATCAATCACGCCATACAACTCGTCCCGGCGACTGTCACGCCCGTCGTTACTGGCCAGCACCGGGTCGTTGGCAAGATCTGCGCGGCCAATCACGAGCATGAAGCGTTTGAAGATTGCATCACCATTGGCGCCGATTTGCACATGCTTGCCGTCGGCGCTGGTGTGGATCGAAGAGGGCGTGATGCCCGGCATGATGTTGCCGCTGCGCTCGCGGATGAAACCGAACACGTCGAACTCCGGCACCATGCTTTCCATCATCGCGAAGATAGCTTCATACAGCGCAACGTCGACCACTTGGCCCAGCCCGCCGTTGACCTCGCGATGACGCAGCGCCATCAACGCACCGATCACGCCCCACAGCGCGGCAATCGAATCACCGATGGAAATCCCGGTGCGCACCGGTGGCCGATCTTCGAAACCGGTGATGTACCGCAGGCCACCCATGGATTCGCCGACCGCACCGAAACCTGGCTGGTCCTTCATCGGCCCGGTCTGACCGAAACCGGAGAGGCGCACCATCACCAGTTTCGGGTTCAGTGCGTGCAGGGTTTCCCAGCTCAGACCGAGTTTTTCCAGGACGCCGGGGCGGAAATTCTCGATGAGGATGTCGGCTTCGCCCAGCAGTTGTTTCAGGATCGCCAAACCGTCGGGGTGTTTCAGATTGAGGGTCAGCGACTTCTTGTTGCGCGCCTGGACAAACCACCACAACGAGGTGCCTTCGTACAACTTGCGCCATTTGCGCAGGGGATCGCCGCCGTCCGGCGATTCGATCTTGATCACTTCGGCGCCGAATTCGCCGCAAATGCGCGTGGCAAACGGCCCGGCAATCAACGTACCCAATTCAATGACTTTCAGACCCGAGAGCGGTTTGCTGGTGAACGGCATGCGAAATCCTGTAGGACAAGGCTGAGCGGATACAGGGTTTTAACATAGCCGACTGTCAGACGCCGCAGCTTGATTGCCATCAATTCGATGATTGCCTGTGGCATCGGTTAGACTTGCCGACTTTCCTCGTATCAAGAAGCCCGTTCATGGCCCAGCCGTCCACTACCTACAAATTCGAACTGAACCTCACCGACCTCGACCGCAGCGTCTACGAAAGCGTCAAGCAGACTATCGCCCGTCATCCTTCGGAGACCGAAGAACGCATGACTGTGCGGCTGCTGGCCTACGCGCTCTGGTACAACGAGCAGCTGTCGTTCGGCCGTGGTCTGTCAGACGTGGATGAACCGGCCTTGTGGGAAAAGAGCCTGGACGACCGTGTCCTGCACTGGATCGAAGTCGGCCAGCCGGATGCCGATCGCCTGACCTGGTGCTCGCGCCGCACCGAACGCACCAGCCTGCTGGCCTACGGCAGCCTGCGTGTGTGGGAAACCAAGGTGATCCCGGCGATCAAGAACCTGAAAAACGTCAACATCGCCGCCGTCCCGCAAGAAGTGCTGGAGACCCTGGCCAAGGACATGCCCCGCGTCATCAAGTGGGACGTGATGATCAGCGAAGGCACGATCTTCGTCACCGACGATCGCGGTCAGCACGAAGTCCAGTTGCAATGGCTGCAAGGTGAGCGCGGCTGAGGTCGCGACACCGCTGATATTTCCCACGAATCAAAGAGAAGCCTCCGTCGCCCCATGCGTATCGAACCTCGTGAATTGCCTGCCACGCTGCCTTTCCTCGGTGATCTGCCGCCACTGCTGACCCGCCTGTACGCGGCGCGGGGCGTGCAGTCGGAGGCGGAGCTGGACAAAAGTCTGGCGCGCTTGATCCCGTTCCAGCAGCTCAAAGGCATCGATGCGGCGGTTGACCTGCTGGTGACGGCATTGGAGCAACGCCAGCGCATTCTGATCGTCGGCGACTTCGACGCGGACGGCGCCACCGCCAGCACTGTCGGTGTGCTCGGTCTGCGCCTGTTGGGCGCGGCGCATGTCGATTACCTGGTGCCGAACCGCTTCGAATACGGCTACGGCCTGACGCCGGAAATCGTCGAAGTCGCGCTGACCCGTGAACCGCAATTATTGATCACCGTCGACAATGGTATTTCCAGTGTCGAAGGCGTCGCGGCGGCCAAGCGCGCCGGACTGAAGGTGTTGATCACCGATCACCATTTGCCCGGCGATGAACTGCCGCAGGCTGATGCGCTGGTCAATCCGAATCAGCCGGGCTGCGAATTTCCGAGCAAAGCGCTGGCCGGCGTCGGGGTGATCTTTTACGTACTCATGGCGTTGCGCGCGCGTCTGCGCAGCCTCGGCTGGTACGAGAGCAAGCCACAACCGAACATCGGCGAACTGCTCGATCTGGTGGCGCTGGGCAGCGTCGCCGACGTGGTGCCGCTGGATGCCAACAACCGCATTCTTGTGCATCAAGGGCTGGAGCGGATTCGCGCCGGCCGGGCACGGCCGGGGATCAAGGCGATTCTCGAAGTCGCCAAGCGAGAGGCTGCGCGGATCACTTCCACCGACCTGGGTTTCATCGTCGGCCCGCGCCTGAACGCCGCCGGACGTCTGGACGACATGAGCCTGGGCATCGAATGCCTGCTTACGGCCGACGCCAATCTGGCGCGGGAAATGGCTGCGCAACTGGACGGCATGAACCAGGATCGCAAATCCATCGAGCAGGGCATGCAGCGTGAAGCGCTGGCGCAGCTCAAGGATCTGCCGGTCGAGTCGATGCCGTTTGGTCTGTGCTTGTTCGATCCGGAGTGGCATCAGGGCGTGATCGGCATCCTCGCCTCGCGCATGAAAGAGCGCTATTTCCGCCCGACCATTGCCTTCGCCGATGCCGGTGATGGTCTGCTCAAGGGCTCCGGTCGCTCGGTGCAGGGCTTCCATATTCGCGATGCGCTGAGTGTGGTCGCGGCGCAGCATCCGAACCTGATCACCAAATATGGTGGTCATGCGATGGCCGCTGGTCTGACCTTGCCGCAGGAGAATTTTCCGCTGTTCGCCGAGGCATTTGACGCTGAAGTACGTAGGCAACTTCGCGAAGAAGACCTCACCGGGCGCATGTTGTCCGATGGCACGCTGGCCGTCGAAGAGTTCCACCTCGAACTGGCCCGCGCCTTGCGCCACGCCGGGCCGTGGGGGCAGCATTTTCCCGAGCCGCTGTTTCACGGTGTGTTTCAACTGGTCGAGCAGCGCGTGGTCGGCGAACGGCATTTGAAAGTGGTGCTGAAAAGCGAATGCGGTTCGGTGAAGCTCGATGGCATCGCGTTTGGCATTGATCGCGATGTGTGGCCGAACCCGACGATTCAATGGGTTGAACTGGCTTACAAGCTCGACGTTAACGAGTTTCGTGGCAACGAGACTGTGCAGCTGATGATTGCTCATATCGAACCGCGTTAAGCCATTCGCGAGCAGGCTCGCTCCCCCAGGTACGGTGCAGTCTTGTGGGAGCGAGCCTGCTCGCGAAAGTGTCCTTTCACACACTGAATTACTCTGAACCCTCCGTCATTCCCGGTTGTCGACTAGGCTCTAAGCACTGCTTGATTGGCCTTGTGACGTCTTGTCGAATTTTTGCCCGCGGGGGCGGGTGCTGCACCCTTTTTCTGTCACTCGTCGACTTTTCAAACAGAACCCTGGAGCCTGCCCACTGATTCGAGAGGTGCCCCATGAGTCTGCTGCTTGAACCCTTTACTCTTCGCCAACTGACCCTGCCCAACCGCATCGCCGTGTCGCCGATGTGCCAGTACTCCAGCGTCGACGGCCTGGCCAACGACTGGCATCTGGTGCACTTGGGCAGCCGCGCGGTGGGCGGTGCCGGTCTGGTTTTTACCGAAGCCACGGCGGTTACCGCCGACGGACGCATCACCGCCGAAGACCTTGGCCTGTGGAACGACGAACAGATCGAACCGCTGCAACGCATCACTCGCTTCATCACCGCCCAGGGCGCGGTCGCCGGTATTCAACTGGCCCACGCCGGGCGCAAGGCCAGCACCCACCGGCCGTGGA
This sequence comes from Pseudomonas sp. TE9122, assembly GCF_056278925.1. Lineage (NCBI taxonomy): Bacteria > Pseudomonadati > Pseudomonadota > Gammaproteobacteria > Pseudomonadales > Pseudomonadaceae > Pseudomonas > Pseudomonas sp. TE9122. The sequence goes on from NZ_JBWBQI010000001.1 coordinate 665,671, forward strand.
TCGGCAAGCATGGCAGTGTCAAGCCCGAGGACGGCGGCTGGACCCCGGTCGGGCCATCGCCGATTGCTTTCGATCCGCAGCACACCCAGCCGAAACAGCTCGATGAAGGGCAGATCGCCGAGGTGATTCAGGCCTTTGTCGACGCGGCCAAACGCGCGCTGACGGCCGGGTTCAGCGTGGTCGAGGTGCATGCGGCGCACGGTTATCTGCTGCATCAGTTTCTCTCGCCGCTGAGCAATCAACGCCGCGATCAGTACGGTGGTTCGTTCGAGAATCGCATCCGTCTGGTGCTGCAAGTCACTGAAGCGGTGAGGGCGGTATGGCCGGAGGAATTGCCAGTGTTTGTCCGCGTCTCGGCGACCGACTGGGTCGAAGACGGCTGGAACCCGGATGAGACCGTGGAGCTTGCGCGCCGCCTTCATACGCTGGGCGCCGATCTCATTGACGTGTCTTCAGGAGGGACTGCTGCAAACGCGGAAATCCCGGTTGGACCCGGATATCAGACGCGCTTCGCCGAGCGTGTACGCAAAGAGTCAGGCATCGCCACCGGTACTGTCGGAATGATTACCGAGCCGGCCCAGGCCGAGCACATTCTGCGTACCTGTCAGGCCGATATCATTTTCCTTGCGCGCGAACTGCTGCGCGATCCGTACTGGCCGCTGCACGCCGACGATGATCTGGGCGGGCGCAAAGCAGTGTGGCCGGCGCAGTATCAGCGCGCGACCCATCGGGATCAGCCGATTCATGAATCGGATTTGCGCGATTGATTGAAGGCTGGAAAGCAAAAGCCCCGAGCCGGTGAGGGTCGGGGCTTTTCTATTCGGCACAATTTTGCGTTGTCAGGCGGGCCTCTTCGCGAGCAGGCTCGCTCCCACAATAGGAATGCGGACCCCTGTGGGAGCGAGCCTGCTCGCGAATGACGCCAGAACAGCCGCCTTAGAACCTCAAGGGTATTTACGCTTGTCCGGGGTCGGCGGGAAATACTGGTACAGCCAGGTCTCGCTCAACGTGCGGTCATTGGTGCGAATGAACAGACGCAGTTCCACTGGCTCGACACTGTCATTGGTCGGATACCAATCGAACAGAATCCGGTAACCCTTGATGTCATCCAGCACCAGCACGCTGAAGTCCTGCACCTTGCCGTTGGAACAGGTAATCACCGGCTCGATCCCGGTGCCCTGTGGCAGGCGCTCAAGGCCGCCACCGGTGAAGTCCACGGCAAAGCGCCGCGCCCAGACCGGCGGGTAGTGTTCACCCGGCGCCCAACCCTCGGTGAAGCCGCCCATGCCCGAACGCGTCGCGTGCACTCGCGCCAGTGGCGTGCCGACCGGTGGCAGCGCGCTCCAGTACAGCTTGTACCCGTAGTTCAGCGAATCACCGGCAGCCACGGGTTTCTTCGGCGTCCAGAAGGCGACGATGTTATCCAGCGTCTCGCCGGTCGTAGGAATTTCCAGCAGATCGATAGAGCCTTCGCCCCAGGCGGTTGTAGGTTCTACCCACAGGCTCGGGCGCTTGCTGTACCAGTCGACAGTGTCCTGATAGTTGGCGAATTCGTGGTCGGTCTGCACCAGGCCGAAACCCTTCGGGTCCTTGTCGGCAAATGCATTGAATTGCAGCGTCGCCGGGTTGTTCAACGGCCGGCAGATCCACTCGCCATTGCCGCGCCACATTGCCAGGCGATCGGAGTCGTGAATCTGCGGATGAATGGTGTCGCACATGCGCCGTTCGTGGGTGCCGCAGCTGAACATGCTCGTCATTGGCGCCACGCCGAGTTGTTCGATGGTGGTACGAGCATTGATGTGCGCGTCGATTTCCATGACCACGCGCTCGGCCTGGCAATCGATGTCAAAGCGATAGGCGCCGGTCGCGCTCGGCGAGTCGAGCAGGGCGTAGACCACAAAACGTGTGGCGTTTTTGTCGGGCGTCTCGAACCAGAACTTGGTGAAGTCGGGAAACTCTTCGCGTTTCTTCGCGTAAGTGTCGATGGCCAGGCCGCGCGCCGAGAGGCCATATTGGCCAGTGGCATCGACCGCACGGAAATAGCTGGCGCCGAGAAACGACACCACGTCATGCCGATCCAGCTCCGGCGCCTTGAACAGTTTGAAGCCGGCAAAACCCAGGTCGCCCTTGAGCTGCTGGGTGTCGACCGAAGTGTTCTCGTAATTGAACAGCGCCGGACGGAAATGCACCTCGCGCGCCATGCGCGTCTTCGGATCAACGCTGTACATGCGCACCGGCTGACGGAAACCCATGCCGACGTGGAAAAACTGCACGTCCAGCTGACCTTTGTTTTCCTTCCACAAGGAATGCTCGCCGTCGTAGCGGATCGCGTTAAAGTTCTGCGGAGTCATGGTCGCCAGGGTTGGCGGCAACACCTGTTTCGTATCCTGATAGGCACTGCCGGCGAGCTGCTTGGCCTGACGCTTCAACGCCTCGAAATCGAAGGCCTGGGCCTCGCCATCGGCGGCGCCGCCATTGGCTGCCCAAGCGCGGGCGGCCAACAGGCCCGACGCGGAAAGACCGGTATAGGCCGCAATGGCCATGGACGCTTTGAGCAAATTCCTGCGGTGCATAAATACAACCTGTCGTGTGCAATCCAGCGCCGTTCCTGGCACCTGTCGGATCGGAAATTACGGTTCGGTCATGCCTTCGGCCAAACGCAACGGACTATAAACAGATGCCCGCTAGCTTAATCGGTTCGATTGTCGGGCAAAAAGGCTTGTTTGCGTTGCGTCACCTGGCAATGAAACAAGACATGTCTGTAATTTTTCTGACAGGGCTCTCTGATTTAGAGGGCATATCTGCTTTTTTCGATTAATTACTCTAAAAACCGCTTTTCAACGCCGATTTAATTCCTATTCTATGGGCAAGACCGGATACAAGCCTTCGTGCCGGCGGGGCACACGACGCTGCTCGAAGAGGCAGGGCGATGTGAGGTTCAGCAGTTTCTTGACTCAATAGAGAAGGACATCGTCCATGGCAAAAATACAGAGCATCACCGAAATGTTGGGCATCTTCCCTTGCTTGGGCGGCGGGCGCAGAAGACGCCGCCTCAATTCCGAAGAATTGAAACTTGTGGAGCGTTATCGAGAACTATCGGAAAGCGACCGGATTGCCATGCGCTATCTGGTGGATGCGATGCGGAGTGTTTCGCGATTCTAAGGGGGAGGGGAGAAGGGGGCCGGCCGAGAAGCCTGCCCCTTTTTCATTTGCGTAACGCTCGAAACATGCCCTTCTGAGTGGCGAGCAACATCTCGAAGCACACTCGCAGGTCGGGGTCGGGCACTTTCGAACTAGGCTGAGGGCCTTAGATCCGGATAACCCTTGTTTGGAGACGGAACATGAACACCCGTGGATTGCTCGATCAACTGCTCAAGTCCGGGCAGGAAATGCTGCAGAACAAGACTGGTGGCGCTTCCAACAAGTCGGCTGCCAGCGGACTGGGCGGTTTGCTCGGTGGCTCGTCTGGCTCCAGCGGCCTCGGCGGCCTGCTGTCCGGCGCGGGCGGCGGCGCATTGGCCGCGGGCGCGATGGGCCTGCTGCTCGGCAACAAAAAAGTCCGCAAGGTCGGCGGCAAAGTCGCCATCTACGGCGGCCTCGCCGCGCTGGGCGTACTGGCTTACAAGGCCTACGGCAACTACAACGCCCAAAAAGGCAGCGCACCCCAACGCGAACCACAAACCCTCGACCGCCTGCCACCCGCGCAAGTCGAAGAACACAGCCAGGCCATCCTCAAAGCCCTGGTCGCCGCCGCCAAGGCCGACGGCCACATCGACGAGCGCGAGCGCGAACTGATCGAAGGCGAATTCACCAAACTCGACAACGACCAGGAGCTGCAACACTGGCTCCACGCCGAACTCAACAAACCCCTCGACCCCACCGACGTCGCCCGCGCGGCAAGCACGCCGGAAATGGCGGCGGAGATGTACATCGCCAGTGTGATGCTGGTGGATGAGGAGAATTTTATGGAGAAGAGCTATCTGGATGAACTGGCACGGCAGTTGAAGCTGGAGCCGGGGTTGAAGGTGGAGTTGGAGAGGCAGGTGCGGTTGGTGGGGGCGGATAGCGTGTAATCGTAGTGGCGATCGCCCGGCATCAGCAGGCGGTTGCCCTTTTACGTTAGCTAGACTTCCTGCGTTTCAGTAGTTTCCGTAACGGCGTTGAATCGATCTTTGTCCCGATAGCGGACACTGCGCATGCCGCTGGCTCTGTACATACTTTTGGCACTGACCGGGTAATAGAGCTGGCAAATAGATCACTAGCAATCGGTGATTAGCGCACTGACGTCGTCGCCAGATCAGTGTTATTTAACAGTCGACCATTGAGGTCTGAGTCGGCGGGCCTGCCGTCGAGCAAGTTTCCTTCTGCTAGAAGTATTTGAATGGGTATGTGTCTCCCGTGATTATTATTGAATCTTTCTCTGTATATACGCTGTTGATGTTGTTGATAACCAATTGTGGGTTGGTTGGGTTTTGAAAAAGATGATAGAAGAGTTCGAAGTAAAGATGATCTTCGATCAAACTTGCTGCTAGGTTTGGATGGGTGTTCAGAAGTTCATTGAAAGTCGGGTAATCAACTGTCGCAAGCTCGGGGATGTCCGCATAGCCTTGCACGGTATCGTCAATCCTGCATTCCGAAATAAACGTATCTGCAATAATTTCAAACTTTCTTGGAAAGTCGCCGGGTTTGATTTGCAGTATGTAGGGCTGAGTCTTGATCGTAACCGCCTCTCCGAATCCCAAGCTTCTATAAGATACGGTATTTGGATTGACTGCGTTGCCCGAGCACTTAAATATCATGGTTTTGCTTTCGCTGTTATAGGTTTGGTTGTCGAGATTTTTTTACCCGAAAGAAAACTCCCCTTGCACTACAAGTCTGAGGCCTTTCCCAAAACAATCGCATCGGCATCGGCATCGGCATCGGCATCGAACGCAGACTGCTTTAGCTTAGGGTGTTGCTTAAACATTTTTTTGCTGAGAGAGTGGCGCCGCCACATCCTATGTATTAGCCAATGTCAGGTCCACTGCTTTCCCCGTATACTTCAGATTTGTAAAGGCTGCATCAGATTTGTTTAACTTTATGTAGTGTGTGGTCTAAAGTTTTTTCAAGGCCGCTCCAAGTTTTGGCGGTGTCGGTGAATATTGGAAATTCTCCAAGCTTGATTTGCAATTAATGAAATTCTAAAAGTGCCATTTTTGCTAAATAATAGATGCCATCCGATGTCTATTATTTGTTCCAGGCCAGTAGTTGTGCTCGTCGTGATTTTTGCTGTTCACGTCCAGGTTGTCGGTGCATTCGTAGCGGGTAGTACTGCCGAGTTCGCTCTATTCGGGAGTTACGCGATCGTCAGTTGTTGGTATACGCGCGCGTGGTACGCTGAGCAGATTAGATGTGCCAGGTGACTCGCGGCGTTTCATTTGTAAAAAAGCTGCACTGAGAAAGGGCAAGCATCGAAAATCTTGTGTCGACACTTCCTATGTTTTGAAAAATCGATAGCCGGCATCAAAGACGCTTATGGTATGCATGTTGCTGTAATTCACTTCGAATATTCCTTCAATTGGCGGTTGCGTGCGTTTCGCCTGTAAATTTAGAGTTTCTGCCACGTTTCGAAGTTTATGGTATGTTGCTATGTAGACATGATCGGAAGCGGAGAAGTCAAGAGTTATCTTTTGGGGTGAAATAATCGCAAGATTGATTAGGAGTTGAGGTGATGTGAATGATCTACCTCCAATGTCATAGATCTTGTCTTTATTTTCCAGTTTGGGTCTGTAAATTTCATGTAATAAGTAGTCTTTCCCTTGATCTAAGACTCTTACCAGTTTTTCGTGACCTTTTATTTTTTCAAATGTAACGGCTGCTTTTTTGATTATTAGGAAGCCATCCTCGTCCATGTTTTCTAGAAAGTTTAAGTCTTGGCTTTCTATTGAAGACGTTATTGGCTAATCTAATAGGTTGAGAACAAAATTGAAGATTTCTACTTGGAATTTTTCCTTTATGTTTTCAGTGGGAGGGATATTCATGTAGGATATAATTCCGCCTGCATTGTCGTAATCGATTGCACCAAAATATCTGTAATGTCAATGTAGATATTCATTTTGCTTTTTTGATTGCCGATTGATTATAGGCTGTCTTAATTAATTGTTGGTTCTTTATTGGCGCCTTTTTGGTAAGTGGCGTTGGGCGTTTGTCGGTAATATTTTAAAAGTTCGCTTATACAAGATTTGGTGGGCTTAGCTATTATATTTCTGATGATTCTGCTTTCGCAAGTAAACTATATATTTCTGGTTCTATTTCACTTTTTGGTGTGGTATCTATTATCTGCTTTACATGGTGAGAGTATTTTTTTTCAATCGGTACTTCGGCCCAGTCGAGCTCGTAAATAGAAATAATTTTAACGTCTTTATATCCCGATTTTGAAAGTAGAGTCTTTAAAATTTCTATGGCTTGGGTGGTACGATTTTCTCCAAGTGAAACGGCGCATCTTTGTTGCCAAAATTCCGGCATTTTGAGTATTGCTTTTTTTAGGACTTCCCAGTCCTTATCACTGAAGTCTATGAGTACCGTTTTAGCAACTAGCTCGGTGCTGTATTCAGTCCATGGTGAATCTTCAGATTCACCTATCCATGAGCAGAGCTTTTTATATAGATTTTCTTCATTGCCAGTCGTCATGGTGTTGCTCCCGTAGGGTATGAAGAAGTGATGACATCGTTTTCTTTAATAACCTGCCATTGAACTCCGTCCACGATTTTGGTGTGTTCGGTCACTACCGCGCCTGGATCGTTCCGTAACACTCTGCCTGGCTCTGCTGCTACCTCATCAGTAACTCTCAAGATTTTCGCGTCACTCCAAGATTTCGGCGCAAATGTATGTCTATTTGGAGACTTTGCTGCAGACCAGCCGATGGTTCCATCCTTACGCTCTAAAATCATTTTAAAATTTTTAACGCTGGTAGTTCCGTCCTTGTTAGTGCTGACAATATCGTACTGATATTTTGGAGAGTTCATAACCTGCGCCGAATGACCGCCTACTGGTTTGTTATGGCCGGGGCTCCGTGTGCCATACAGTATTTTGTTCTGCATTGCCTTGGGGATCGGTCCGGTATATGGCGCTTCGGGGCTGCCGTCATCAACTTTCGATTTTTTTTCTTCTTGGTCAGTTCGGTTACCTGATGAATCTTTATCTCCGGCTCCGGGACATGTATTCAATCCTAGAGGATCCACCCACCCCGTAGGGTTAGGCACGTATTGGTAGCTATTCAAACCACCCGCAAGCTTGATCGGATCAGGCGTCAAGAACCGTCCAGTTCCCGGATTGTAGTAGCGGTGGCGGTTGTAATGTAAGCCTGTCTCGGCGTCGAAATACTGACCCTGAAAACGCAGCGGGTTATCGATTTCGTTGACGTCCAGCGCGGCGAGGTTGCCATAGGCGCGGTACTTCGCCGACCACATGATCTCGCCGCTGTAGTCGGTCAGTTCCTGCGGCGTGCCGAGGTGGTCGAGTTGGTAGTAGAACGGGGCCGCTTTTAGCGGGCCTTCGCCGTCGAGCATTGCCAACGGGCGGAAGCTGCCCGGTTCGTAGATGTAGCTGCGGTAACGGTTTTCTGCGCTTTCGGCGATCAATCGTTCGCCTTGCCATAGAAATTCAGTGGTATGGCCGTCGACGGTTTTCTCGATGCGGCGGCCAAAAGCGTCGTATTTGTAGCTTGCGGTGCTGCCACCCGGCAGGCTGACGCCGATCAGGCGATGCTGGCAGTCGTAGCGGTATTCGGTGACGAGCTTTTGGCCGGTGCCGCGACGTTCGCGGATCAGGTTGCCGTAGGCGTCGTAATCGTAATGGCGGTCGCCTTGTATCAGCAGGCGGTTGCCTTTGACGTTGGCGAGGTTGGCTGCGGGCAGGTCATTCTGGCCGAGGAGGTTGCCTGCCGGGTCATGGGCGAAGCTCTCTGGTATGGCGCCGCGTACGCTGATCAGGCGATCCAGTGGATCGTAGTGATAGCTGCGGTTGCCTTTGCGGCTGTCGTCGATTCCGGCGAGGTTGCCGTTGGCGTCGTAGTTGTAGCGACGCTGGAACAGGTGCTTGTCCCGTTGGCTAACGCTGTGCGCTTGCAGACGTCCCTGTTCATCGTATTGGTATTGGCTAAGCAGCAGACCTTGTTGGCGCTGTTGCTCTCGACCAGCGTTGAACTGATGAGAGGTCAGGCGAGAACCGTTGAGGTCGATGCTGGTGAGTTGCCCGCCAGGCTGGTGGCGGTAATCGAGTTTGCTGCCATCGGGCAAGCGGCAGTGCTTGAGCTGGCCGACGCTATCGTATTCGTAGCGCAGAGTGCCCCAGCCTTGGTGCTCCTCGATGAGTCGGTCTTGCAGGTCGTATTTGTAGGCGAGCGGCCAGTGGCCGTCGTCAACGTTAACGAGGCGGCCAAGCGCGTCGTAGCTGTAGTGAATCTCTTCGCCGTCGGGCAGCGTTTTTACAAGCAACCGGCCTGCGGCATCACGCTGATATTCGGTGACCAGTTCGCTGCCGTCGTCGCCGAACTCGGTTTTCTTCAGCAGTTGGCCGTTGAGGTCGTACTCGTAGCCAGTCCGACGACCATCGAAGCCGGTTTCCTGTTGAATCAGGCCGTTGGCGTAGTAATCAAGGTGATAGTGCTCGCCGCGCTCGTTTTCAATTTCAGTGAGCAACAGACGCGAGTTGTCGTAGCGGTAGCGCAGTTGGCTGCCGTCGGGATTGATTCGGCGGCTGACGAGGTGAAGATTGTCGGCATATTCATAGCGGGTGATACGGCCAAGTTCGTCACGTTCAGCAGTGACATTGCCGTAGGCGTTGTAGCTGAATGCGCGAGTGGCGCCGCCGGGCAGCGTAACTTGGGCAAGGCGATTGGCAGCATCCCATTGGTAATGAGTGATCGCGCCGGACTCTTCCTGGCGAGTGATCTGCCTGCCTAGTGCATCGTAACGGTACTTGCGCTGACCGCCGTCGGGAAGACGTTCTTCAAGCAGTTGACCGAGATTGTTCCAACCGAGTTGATGACGGCTGCCGTCCGGGTGACGGATTTCCAACAGACGACCCTGCGGGTCATAGCTGTAATGGCTGGCATTGCCGTCCGGGTCAATCTGCGCAGTGACATCACCTTGTCGGTTGCGTTGATACTTCCAACTGGCTTTGCCGCGACGAACGTCGCTGACGAAACCATTGATGTACTCGTAAGTGGTGGCTTCGTCTTCCGGCGGGATGACCGCGGTCATCAAACCATTATCGTCATAGCGATATTCAGTGACTGCGCCCAGCGGATCCTTTTCGGCGATCAATTGGCCTTTGTCGTTGTAGGCCTTGAGATGCTCGGCACCATCCGGATCGATCTTGCTGATCAATCGGGCCTGATCGTCGTGGGTATAGACCTCTTCGCTGCCATCGGCGTTGGTTACGGTGACGCTGCCTTTGTCGTCCCAGACGTACTGCGCTTCCATCTGCGAAAAGTTGGCCCAGTGACGAGTGCAGCGAGACAGTTTGCCTTCGTTTTCCCATTCCCAATAGAACGCCGCGCCGCCTGCCAATTGCCGCTCGAGAATGACGTGCTGCTCGTTGTAGCGATAACGCTCGGCTTCGCCCGCCGCGTTTTTCGCCTCGATCAGGCGATGTTGCGCGTCGTAGCTATAGGTGACCAACGTCTGCACGGTATTCCAGACGTCTTCCAGATTATCGGCGGGCAGAAACTGCTGATAATCGACGGCGATGATGTGCTTGCGGTCGTAGCGCAGAAGCAGGGCGCGGCCGGCACCGTTGTCGAGACGTTTGATGCGCCCATGGATGTCGCGAGTAACGTGCAAGCGGTTGCCATAGCTATCGCTGATGGCGATCAGGGTCGCGCCTTTGCTGTCGAAGCGGAAGTGATAGAACGATGGTCGCTTGCCAGCCTGCGCGAGAATCAGCTCGGATGGATCGTCACCTAGAAAAATGGCCGCGTGCGATAGGCTGTTGGTGATGGCGGGACGCTGCTCGCTCGGAAGTGGGAAAACGGTGGAGCGGTTTTCCTGATCGGTCCAGATGACTTCATCGCCATTGATCTCGATGCGGTGGGCGAGCGCGTGGCTCCAGCCATAGCCGAGACCGCAGTCGATTTCCACAGCGCTGGTGCGATAGAGACGGGTCCATTCGAATGGCAGCAGGCCGTCGAGTTGGCCGTCAGTTAACGTCAATAACTCTTCGCCAGTGACCATCGAAACAGGGCACCCGTTAGTGCAAGTCTTTGCAGCAGGTTCTGCGCTCTTTTCGGCGGGATTCGTCGCCTGGTTCGATACGTCATCAGCGACTTTACCGTCAGCAAGTCTGGCGTTTTTCTTGCCATCAAAACGCAACTCGGAAATCCCGTTTCTGACCTTTGCCGTTACCCCTCGGGCCGCCACAGCGGTGTACTTGGCGACATACTCCATAAAACCGTTGATGATCTTGAACACCGACTTCACGAAGCCGATCACAGCCTTGATGACAAGCTCTCCGTACTTCTTCAGTCGGGCCGCAAGGTAGATTATGCCGGTACCTTCGGCCGCGATGGTCAATACCACGCCGATCACGATGTCGATCGCAATGCCTACGACAATGGCCGTGGTCATCTTCGCTACGTCGCCCGCCATCTTCATCGGCGGCAAGCCCGCGAGCCAGATCACCGCACTGCGCACCAGCAAAAACAAAGCCGCCTCGTCGCTGGCCAGCAACATGGCCTTTTTCATGATGTCCGGCGAGCTCTTGGCGACTCTGATCAGCTCGTCTGCGCCAGCGCCGAGATCCTTCGCAAACTTTCCTGGGTCCTGAAGGATGTCGAGCACGAGACTGATGCCGTCCCATACGCCCTTGATCGCTTCCCAGCCACCTTCAAGAATGCCGTTGCCGATGGCCATGGCTGTGCCGGAGGTCGAAAGATTCGACCATTGCGGTTTGAAGCCGGCCCATTCCTTGCGCAGGAAACCTTCAAGGTCCGCAGTCACGCCGCTGTAAGAACTGAAGAGGGCGTCGATCTGCGCCGGGGTCACTTCGTTATGGACGCGAATCGTGTAGAACTTGCCGGGCACACCGCCGGTCCATGCGGCTTTGCCTTGGGCGTCGAGTTTGACCTTGCTGACAGCACCACCGTCCACGGCCACGATTTCGACTTCGATATCGCCGACGGGAATGTTGTAAACCGATTCGAATTTGCTCTCGATCAGCAACGGACCCTTGAGCGGACATTGAGCCACGTTCGAGGTGAAGTTACCGTCGGTCATACTCACCGTTTTACTGGTGTTGCCCGCCTTGATGATACGCTCCATGCCCAATAAGGACGGCATGTCCGCGGCACGGCTACCCTTGTCGAGAGCCTGTGCGTACCAGGTTTTTGTTTGTTCCTGATACAGCTTCAGACTGTCCTTGAAGGTGTTCAGTTGGTTGTCAACAAAGGCAACGCGATCCATCAGCCTTGCTCCAGAATCAGGTGGCTTATCAATGCTTCTTTAAGATTTTGCGGCGCATCCGGGCGGCGCACGAAGCGGGTGATTTTCAGCTTCAGATTGTTCTCGGGCCATGCGGTGTAGAGGTCCGGGCGGTCTTCTTCCAGCCACTGCATCAGGTTGCTGACCAGCGTCGCCGGATTGTCCTTGCTCAACCCTTCCAACAACCCCTTCGACACCTCCCACCACGGCCAGTCCCGCACCTTCGGCACAACCCGCGTGCCCACTTCCAGCGCCTGCCCATTGATCAGATACCGCTCAAACACCGGCAGCACCTCTCCAGCCTTCTCCCCAAGCCCCCGCAGAATCGGATAAATATGCCGGCCATCCCAAAACCGGAAAAACACCTCGGTGCCATCCGGCATTTTCACCTGCGTCAGGCTGCGCAGATGTTCGAACACTTCGTTCGGCTCTGAACGCGACACCGCCAGCCAGCCCCAGTCGAGGGCGTCGGTTTCGGCGATCCAGGGCAGGAAAGCGGAGTTGGCTTTGAGTTCGGTGAGGTAGGGCATCACCGGTTGCCAGGTGGAGTAGGGCGTACCGCCCCAGATCGGGATGAGCTGGGCGGTGGGTTCGGTGAGGTACAGGGTTTTCAGGGCGTCTGCGTCGCTGGCGGCGCTGATGATCAGGTACAGGCGCTCGCCGCTTTGCAGCGGCTGTTGCGCCAGCCAGTCTTTGGGGGGGATTCGTTCAGATGGCACAGGCACCTGCCTTGCATTTTTCGCATTCTTCACAGAACGGCGCGTTACGTTTTAGGGTGTTGATCTGCGCCGGGGTCAGGACCTGGCCGGCCTTGTCGGCGTCGGCTTGTTTCAACACACCGGGCATCAACGGCGCCGCACCAGTCCCGCTTCCCGGGCTGCCTCCGGAGTTCATGTTGATCACCGGGCCGCTCATCGTTACGCCGCCAGCGTCGATCTTGATAAAGCTGCCGCCGCCGACCAGGGTCAGCTCTGCACCAGCCTCCATCACCACTTTCATGCCGCTGCTCAGGTGGATTTCCTGGCCGGCGTCGATGAACTGGCCGGTGCCGATCTTGATGTGCTGGTTGACGCCGACGGTGAGGTGGTCGTTGGCGCGGGTTTCGACTTTGCGGTCGGCGTAGACGGTGTGGTGTTCTTCGGCTTTGAATTCCGTGTAGCTGTTTTGCTCGACGGTGTCGTGGCGTTCGTTGCCGACGCGGATTTTCTGGTCGTGTTCGATGTTCTCGTCCCAGTCGCGCTGGGCGTGCAGGTAGATTTGTTCCTGGCCTTTTTTGTCTTCGATGCGCAGTTCGTTGTAGCCGCCACCGCCCATGGAGCTCAGGGTCTTGAAGGTGCTGCGGGTCTTGTTCGCCGGCAGTGGATAGGGGACGGTGTTTTCCTTGTGGTACAGGCAGCCGCTGATCAGCGGTTGATCGGGGTCACCTTCAAGGAACGTGACCAGCACTTCCATGCCAATGCGCGGGATGGCGATGCCGCCATACTGGGCGCCGGCCCAGGCGCTGGAGACGCGCAGCCAGCAACTGGTCTTGTCGTCGGCCTGGCCTTCGCGGTCCCAGTGAAACTGGACTTTGACCCGGCCGTACTCGTCGCAGTGGATTTCTTCACCTTTCGGGCCGGTGACCACCGCGCTCTGGCTGCCGAGGATGCGCGGTTTTGGATGGCGTAGCGGCGGACGATTGGGCACGTCCCACGGAGTCGCCTGAAAGCGGTTGCGGTAGCCCTGATGGAAATCGTCTTTCAGCGCCGTGGTGTCGCTGGTCACCGACTCTTCGAGCACCTGCGGCTGCTTGCCTTCATGCAGCACTTCGGTGAGCAGCCACAGGTCGTTCCACTTGGCTTTCGGGTGTTCGGTCAGGGCGAGAAAGTGGCCGCTGACCAGCAGTGGCTGATCACTCTTGCCTTCGGCGAGCTGGAAGTCGCTGCGATGGCGTTCGAGGGCGCGTTTGGCCAAATGTTTGCCGCGCTCGCGGTCGATGAAGCGCCCCGGGTAATCGTAGTCTTCAAGGTCGGGCAGGGCGTCGCCACGGTTTTCGCTTTCCAGGGTCAGGCGCGGTTTTTCGAAGTCGTAGTCGCGGCGGGTGGTGCGGCTGGTGCGGGTTTCCAGGCGCAGGTCGAAACGCTTGATCACCGGGTTGCTGGCGACCATGCCGGAGTCTTGCTGATAGGGCACGGGGGCGAGTTTTGGAAACACCGTCTGGTCATCGCCGAAAACGAGCTTGTGCGCGTTGGCGCTGTGCTGGAAGTGGAAGTGAATGCCTTCTTCTTCGCACAGGCGCTGGATGAAATGCAGATCCGACTCGTCGTATTGCACGCAGTAGATGCGTTCAGGATAGATCGAACCGGTCTTGAATTCGTAGGCGTTGCTCTGGATGCCGTGCTCTTCCAGCACCATGCCGATGATTTTCGGCACGCTGAGGTTCTGGAAGATGCGCTGGTTGATGCGGTGCGCCAGATACGCCAGTTGCGGACGCAGCGTCACCGAATAACGGGTCAGGCGCTTGCCCGAGTCACCTTGCGCGGCGCGGTAGATCTGGCCATGGATGCCGCTGCCGTCAGGCGACAGCTGCAGGAAGGCCGGTTTGTGCAGCAGGGTTTCGAGGTCCAGCGACGGCTGCTCACTGACCAGCTCCACCTCAAAGACAAAAGGCTGGCTGATGGCTTCCCGGCCGGTGAGGGTAAACACCTGAAAGTCGGCGGAAAGCCCTTCGATGGTCAGGGCAAAGTGGGTTTCATTGGCCGGCGCGAACATCCCTTGTTCCTCGTGCTGTACAGCGGCGCTCGTCGACGGCCGCAAAAAAGCGGCTCAACGTACGCGAAATTCTGGAGGGGCGTAAACAACATCGACCAGCAGAGCTGGCCGATGCGTGTAACGGTCAGCCGTAATTAAACGACTGGAGCACGCCAGTCATCGGAACCCGAAGTACCGGATACTTCGTGGGTCCAGGTGATTTTGCGGTAGGTGAACTGCACTTCTTCCAGGTGGGTGAAGTGCGCGTTGCCTGGATCCTGGCAGTTGTGCATTTTGTTGTTGATGGCGACGATGATCGCGTCTTCCAGTTTGGTGGTGTAGTAGTGCTCTTGGGTGCCTTGAGCCGAAGTGCGGTACCACTGGATAACGATTTCGCTCATGCGCTCGCCGGAAGTCAGTGCTGCTTGCAGCAGTGGCGAAGCTTTGTCGTAGACCTTGGTGATCACAACTGGCTTGTGTACGCGCTGACCGGTTGGCTGACCGGATTGCGGGTCACGCGGGATGATCACGTCGTGGGTGAAAGCCTGAACCATGACCTGGTCTTCGTGGCCTTCCTGGTAGGTGTTGCCAACGGAGTCGGCGGTGAAAGCGCCGGCAGTGATCAGGCCTTGTTTTTCGCCGGTAACCGACATGTACGCTGGTGTTGCCATGGGGTGCTCTCCTTGCGGATAAAGTTAGGGTGCCCGGAGGCGAAATCGCCCGGTGGGTGGCTGAGAGTTATCAAGGAGCGTGCCAGGTTTTGCGCGGTGCCCGGATGGCGGGGGCGCCACGGTAGTCGGTGATCATTCGGGGCGATTTTCAGCGGGCCAGTCGGGAGAAAGTGCGCAAGAAGTTGCGCAGTACTGCGCAACTTCTTGCGCACTTGGCTGCAGGGCTTGCACTGCTTGCGCTGCAGAGGATTTAGGCCGTGAAATATTACGACCTACTGCGCAACTTCTTGCGCAGTTGGGGATTTGCCGGGATCGCGGTGTTGCCTTCGCGAGCAGGCTCGCTCCCACAAGGACAGTACTGCCAGCGAAAGCGTCTTATAAATGAAACACCGCCCTCGGCTATACTCCCCGCATTTCGATCAGGCACGAGGATTCACTGTGAAGAACTGGACGTTGCGCCAACGCATTTTGGCGAGCTTTGCGGTGATTATCGCCATCATGCTGTTGATGGTGGTGCTGTCCTACTCGCGGTTGTTGAAAATCGAGGCCAGTGAAAACAGCGTGCGCGACGATGCCATTCCCGGCGTCTATTACAGCTCGATGATTCGTGGTGCATGGGTCGACAGTTATTTGCAGACCCAGGAGCTGCTCGGCCTCAAGGAAGGCCAGGGCGTTTCCAGCGAAGACGCAGCGGACTACAAGGCGTTCGAGGCGCGTCTGCAAGAGCAGATGGCCAACTATCGCAAGACCATGGCCACCGATGAAGACCGCTCCGAATTCGCCTTGTTCGAGAAGTACCACGACACCTACATCCAGATTCAGGACGCCGTGCTGGACCTGCACAAGCGCAATCTGGAAGCCGATGCCATCAAGCTGTTCAACGAGAAACTGACCCCGGCGTGGTACACCGGTCGGATGAAACTCAACGACATCATTGGCGAGAACAAAGTCGTCGCTGATACCGCCATGGCCAATATCGACGACGCGGTGGCAACGGCCAAAGTCAGCATGGTCATTTCCCTGCTGGTTGCGGTGCTGGCCGCCGGCCTCTGCGGTCTGCTGTTGATGCGCGCGATCATGGCGCCGATGAACCGCATCGTGACCATCCTCGACATCATGCGCACCGGCGATCTGAGTTCGCGCCTGAACCTTGATCGTAAGGACGAGTTCGGCGCGGTCGAAACCGGCTTCAACGACATGATGACCGAGCTGACGTCGCTGGTGTCCCAGGCCCAGCGCTCCTCGGTGCAGGTGACCACCTCGGTGACCGAGATCGCCGCCACTTCCAAGCAACAACAGGCCACCGCCACCGAAACCGCAGCGACCACCACCGAAATCGGCGCAACCTCCCGTGAGATCGCCGCGACTTCGCGGGATCTGGTGCGCACCATGACCGAAGTGTCCACCGCTGCCGATCAGGCCTCGGTGCTCGCCGGCTCCGGCCAGCAAGGCCTGGCGCGCATGGAAGACACCATGCACTCGGTCATGGGCGCAGCGGATCTGGTCAACGCCAAACTGGCGATCCTCAACGAGAAGGCCGGCAACATCAATCAGGTGGTGGTGACCATCGTCAAAGTGGCTGACCAGACCAACCTGCTGTCGCTCAACGCGGCGATCGAAGCCGAGAAGGCCGGCGAGTACGGTCGCGGTTTTGCCGTAGTCGCCACCGAAGTCCGGCGTTTGGCCGATCAGACCGCCGTGGCCACGTACGACATTGAACAGATGGTTCGCGAGATCCAGTCGGCGGTGTCGGCCGGGGTGATGGGCATGGACAAGTTTTCCGAAGAAGTGCGCCGCGGCATGTCGGAAGTGCAGCAGGTCGGCGAGCAGCTGTCGCAGATCATCCATCAGGTGCAGGCGCTGGCGCCGCGCGTGCTGATGGTCAACGAAGGGATGCAGGCCCAGGCCACTGGCGCCGAGCAGATCAACCATGCGCTGGTGCAGTTGGGCGATGCCAGCAGCCAGACCGTCGAGTCGCTGCGTCAGGCCAGTTTCGCTATCGACGAACTGAGCCAGGTGGCCGTCGGCCTGCGCAGCGGCGTTTCGCGATTCAAAGTCTGATGAGCGAAATCATCGCCAAACGTGGCGCCGCGCCAGTGGCGAAGCAGGCGCTGTTTCTGCTGTTTCGCATCGGCAACGAGCGCTATGCCCTGCGCGCCACGGAAGTGGCCGAAGTGCTGCCGCGCCTGCCGTTGAAGCCGATTGCCCGGGCGCCGCACTGGGTGGCTGGGGTGTTCGCCTATCGCGGGGCGGTGGTGCCGGTGATCGACCTCAGTGCGCTGACTTTTGGCCAGCCCGCCGAGGCGCGCACCAGCACGCGGCTGGTGCTGGTCAATTATCAGCCGGATCAATCGCAATCAGCACAATGGCTCGGGCTGATTCTCGAGCAGGCCACCGACACGCTGCGCTGTCATCCGCAAGATTTCCAGCCTTACGGCCTCGACAACCGTGAGGCGCCGTACCTCGGCCCGGTGCGCGAAGATGCGCAGGGATTGCTGCAATGGGTGCGGGTCAATGACTTGCTCGATGACGCCGTGCGCAGCTTGCTGTTCCCCGATCCGCCGCGTGATCCGGCGCAGCTTGAGGCGCAGCCATGAGCAGTGAGCAGCGCTTTTTCGATTTCCTCAAGGAACGCATCGGCCTTGATGTCGCGTCGGTGGGCGCGGCGATCATCGAGCGTGCCGTGCGCCAGCGCACGACCCTGTCCCAGGCCGCCCACGCCGACGAATATTGGCAGCTGTTGCAAGGCTCGCGGGACGAGCAGCAGGCGCTGATCGAAGCGGTGATCGTTCCGGAAACGTGGTTTTTCCGTTATCCGGAATCTTTCGCGACGCTGGGCAAACTGGCGCGAGGTCGGCTTAAAGAACTCAATAATATGCGCGCGCTGCGAATTCTGAGCCTGCCGTGCTCGACCGGCGAAGAACCCTACTCGATTGCCATGGCCTTGCTTGATGCCGGATTGCAGCCGCATCAATTCAAGGTCGACGGCATGGACATCAGCCCGCTCTCGGTGGAAAAGGCGCGGCGTGCGGTTTATGGCAAGAACTCCTTTCGCGGTCAGGATCTGGAATACCGCGAGCGACATTTTTTTGCCGAGCAGGACGGCCACCGGGTCAACGAATACGTTCGCGAACAAGTGCGCTGGCAGGTCGGCAATGTGCTCGATCCGACGCTGTTGGCGACCGAGCCGGCCTTCGATTTCGTGTTCTGCCGCAACCTGCTGATCTACTTCGACCAGCCGACGCAAAAGCAGGTGTTCGAAGTGCTCAAGCGCCTGACCCACGTCGACGGCGTGCTGTTTATCGGCCCGGCGGAGGGCAGTCTGCTCGGGCGTTTGGGCATGCGCTCGATCGGCATCCCGCAGTCGTTCGCTTTCAGCCGCCATAGCGAGCCGCACCCCGAACCGCTGCCGATGCCCAAACCGGTCGCCGTGCCGGTCAGCCAACCACTGCGCAGCGCGCCGCCGCCAGCGCCAGTGCGCAATCGGCCGTTCGCTGCCGTGACGGCTTTGCCGGTGGCGAAAAAAACTGCCGACCCGGACGCCGCAACGCTGCTGGCGCAGATTGCTGCACTGGCCAACGAAGGCAAAAGCGCCGAGGCCCGTGCCGCGTGCGAACACTATCTGCGCAGCCATGAACCCGTGGCGCAGGTGTTCTATTGGCTGGGCCTGCTCAGCGATGTCGCCGGGCTGAGCCTCGAAGCCCAGGGGTATTACCGCAAGGCCTTGTACCTCGAACCGCAACATCCCGAAGCGCTGATGCACCTGGCCGCGTTGCTGCAGGCTCAGGGCGACACGGCGGGTGCCCGACGATTGCAGGAACGCGCCGCCCGCAGCGGGCGCACCGCCGACAGTGAGCGTAAACGATGAGCGCGTCCGACACCTTGAACGTTACCCACGAAGACGCCCGCGCCATCGACGATTGCTGGAACCGCATCGGCATTCATGGCGACAAGTCCTGCCCGTTGCTGGAAGAGCACATTCATTGCCGCAACTGCTCGGTGTATTCCGCCGCCGCCACACGCCTGCTCGACCGTTATTCGTTGCAGCAGAACCAGCGCGAAGCAGTGGTCAGCAAAGTCGAAACCGACGTCAAGACCCGCTCGCTGCTGATGTTCCGCCTCGGCGAGGAATGGCTCGGACTGGCCACGCGCACGCTTGTCGAAGTTGCGCCGTTGCAGGCGATACATTCGCTGCCGCACCAGCGCTCGCGGGCCTTGCTCGGCGTGGCCAATGTCCGTGGCGCACTGGTCGCGTGCCTGTCGCTGGTGGAACTGCTCGACCTCGGCGCCAGCGTTGCGCCGGTCAGCGGCGGGCGAATCATGCCGCGCATGCTGATCATCGCCGCGCACGGCGGGCCGGTGGTGGTGCCGGTCGACGAGGTCGACGGCATTCATGCCATCGACGAGCGCATCCTCGACGCCGCGTCGCAGTCCGGTGCGCAGAACAGTGCCAAGTACACCCGTGGCGTTCTGCAATATCGCGGTCGCAGCCTGCGCTGGCTGGATGAAGAACAGCTGTTGTCCGCCGTGACCCGGAGCCTGACATGACCCCCGAGCAAATGCGCGACGCCTCTCTGCTCGAGCTGTTCAGTCTCGAAGCCGAAGCCCAGACCCAAGTGCTCAGCGCCGGGCTGTTGGCGCTGGAGCGCAATCCGACCCAGGCCGATCAGCTGGAGTCGTGCATGCGTGCGGCGCACTCGCTCAAAGGTGCGGCGCGCATTGTTGGCATCGACAGCGGCGTCAGCGTCGCCCACGTCATGGAGGATTGCCTGGTCAGTGCGCAGGAAGGCCGTTTGTTGCTGCGTCCCGAACACATCGACGCGTTGTTGCAGGGCACCGACCTGCTGATGCGCATCGCCACGCCGGCCAATGCGCCGCAACCCACGGACATTGAAGCCTACGTCGCGTTGATGGGGCGTCTGCTCGATCCTTCGGCGCCAGCCGCTGTGGTTGCCACGCCGCCAATGGCCGAGTTGCAGATCGAGCCCGCGCCAACGGCGACAGCGCCGATCATGGACGAGCCCGCCGAACCGACCCCGCGCAAAAACAAACGCACCACCGAAGGCGGCGAGCGCGTTTTGCGCGTCACTGCCGAACGCCTGAACAGCCTGCTCGATCTATCGAGCAAATCGCTGGTGGAAACCCAGCGGCTGAAACCGCATCTGGCCACCATGCAGCGTCTCAAGCGCATGCAGAACAATGGCCTGCGCGCACTGGAAAATCTCAATGTGCACCTGAAGGACCACGCACTGAGCCTGGAAGCGCTCGAGTCACTGGAAGATGCGCGGCGCTTGCTCGCCGAGTCGCAGCAATTGCTCAGCGAGAAAAACGCCGAACTCGACGAGTTCGCCTGGCAGGCCAGCCAACGTGCACAAGTGCTCTACGACACCGCGCTGGCCTGTCGCATGCGCCCGTTTGCCGACGTGCTCAGCGGGCAGGCGCGCATGGTTCGCGATCTCGGGCGCAGCCTTGGCAAACAAGTGCGCCTGGAGATCGAAGGCGAGAAAACCCAAGTCGATCGCGATGTGCTGGAAAAGCTCGAAGCGCCGCTGACTCACTTGCTGCGCAACGCTGTCGATCACGGCATCGAATCCCCGGAACAACGCCTGCTCAAGGGCAAGCCGGAAGAGGGCCTGATTCGCCTGCGCGCCTCCCACCAAGCCGGTTTGCTGGTGTTGGAACTCAGCGATGACGGCGGTGGCGTCGATCTGGAGAAAGTCCGCCGCAGCATCGTCGAACGGCAGTTATCCCCAGCCGAAACCGCAGCGCAATTGAGCGAAGAAGAACTGCTGACCTTCCTGTTTCTGCCGGGATTCAGCCTGCGCGACAAGGTTACCGAAGTGTCCGGGCGTGGCGTCGGCCTGGACGCTGTTCAGCATATGGTCCGCCAATTGCGTGGGGCCGTGGTGCTGGAGCAGACGGCGGGCGAGGGCAGCCGTTTCCATCTGGAGGTGCCGTTGACGCTTTCGGTGGTACGCAGCCTCGTGGTGGAAGTCGGCGAAGAGGCTTACGCATTCCCCTTGGCGCACATCGAACGCATGTGCGATCTGGCCCCCGAAGACATCGTGCAGGTCGAAGGACGCCAGCATTTCTGGCACGAAGGCCAGCATGTCGGGCTGGTTGCGGCCAGCCAGCTGCTCAATCGCCCGGCCAGTCAGAACGATGGCGCTACCCTGAAAGTCGTGGTGATCCGCGAGCGCGAGGCGATTTATGGGGTGGCTGTCGAGCGCTTCGTGGGTGAGCGCACGCTGGTGGTGTTGCCGCTGGACGAGCGTCTGGGCAAGGTTCAGGATATTTCCGCCGGGGCCTTGCTCGATGATGGTTCGGTGGTGCTGATCGTCGATGTCGAAGACATGCTGCGTTCGGTGGACAAGCTGCTCAATACCGGGCGCCTGGAGCGCATTGCCCGCCACGGCAATCAAACTGCCGAAGCGGCGCGCAAACGGGTGCTGGTGGTCGACGATTCGCTGACCGTGCGCGAGCTGCAACGCAAACTGCTGCTCAATCGCGGCTATGACGTCGCGGTGGCGGTGGACGGCATGGATGGCTGGAATGCGCTGCGTTCGGAGAACTTCGATCTGCTGATCACCGACATCGACATGCCGCGCATGGACGGCATCGAGCTGGTCACGCTGCTGCGCCGCGACAACCGTCTGCAATCGCTGCCGGTGATGGTCGTGTCGTACAAGGATCGCGAAGAAGACCGCCGCCGTGGACTGGACGCCGGCGCCGACTATTATCTGGCCAAAGCCAGTTTTCATGACGACGCCCTGCTCGATGCAGTGGTCGAGCTCATCGGGGGAGCGCGGGCATGAGGATCGCAATCGTCAACGACATGCCCCTGGCGGTGGAGGCCCTGCGCCGAGCGCTGGCGTTCGAGCCGGCGCATCAGGTGATCTGGGTCGCCAGCAACGGCGCGGAGGCGGTGCAACGCTGCGCCGAATACACCCCGGACCTGATCCTGATGGACCTGATCATGCCGATCATGGACGGCGTCGAAGCCACGCGGCGGATCATGGCCGAAACGCCGTGCGCGATTGTCATCGTCACCGTCGACCGCCAGCAGAACGTGCACCGCGTGTTCGAGGCCATGGGCCACGGCGCGCTGGACGTGGTCGACACGCCGGCCATTGGCGCCGGCAATGCCCAGGAAGCGGCGGCGCCGTTGTTGCGCAAGATCCTCAACATCGGCTGGCTGATCGGCGACAAGGCGCCGCGTTCGCGCCCGGCGCCGAGTTCGCCGCGCAGTTCGCCGTCACGTCAGCGGCTGGTGGCGATCGGTTCGTCTGCCGGTGGGCCGGCGGCGCTGGAAGTGCTGCTCAAAGGCCTGCCGAAGGATTTTTCCGCCGCGATCGTGCTGGTGCAGCATGTCGATCAGGTGTTCGCCGCCGGCATGGCCGAATGGCTGGCCAGCGCCAGCGGCCTCGATGTGCGTCTGGCCCGTGAAGGCGAGCCGCCGCAGAGTGGCGCGGTGCTGCTGGCCGGGACCAATCACCATATTCGCCTGTTGAAAAACGGCACGCTGGCCTACACCGCCGAACCGGTCAACGAGATCTATCGCCCCTCGATCGACGTGTTTTTCGAGAGCGTTGCCAGTTACTGGAACGGTGACGCGGTCGGGGTTTTATTGACCGGGATGGGGCGCGATGGCGCGCAAGGGCTTAAGCTCATGCGCCAGCAGGGTTATTTGACCATTGCGCAGGATCAGCACAGCAGTGCGGTGTACGGCATGCCCAAGGCTGCCGCGGCGATCGATGCCGCGGTGGAAATCCGTCCGCTGGAAAAGATAGCGCCACGATTGCTGGAGATTTTCCCCAAATGAACAGGTTGATCCGCAATCCAGGCCCCCGCAGTACTCAGGTGACCGCTCATGAATGATTTACAGATCGACGACATTAAAACCGACGAAAACGCCGCCATGGTGTTGTTGGTGGATGATCAGGCGATGATCGGCGAAGCGGTGCGCCGTGGGCTGTCGAATCAGGAAAACATCGACTTCCACTTCTGCTCCGACCCGCAGCAGGCCATCGCCCAGGCGGTGCGGATCAAGCCGACGGTGATCCTCCAGGACCTGGTGATGCCCGGCCTCGATGGCCTGAGCCTGGTGCGCGAATACCGCAATCATCCGGCGACCAAGGACATCCCGATCATCGTTCTCTCGACCAAGGAAGACCCGCTGATCAAAAGCGCGGCGTTCTCCGCTGGCGCCAACGACTATCTGGTGAAACTGCCGGATACCATCGAACTGGTCGCGCGCATTCGCTACCACTCGCGGTCCTACATGACATTGCTGCAACGCGACGCCGCGTACCGAGCGTTGCGGGTCAGCCAGCAGCAATTGCTCGACACCAATCTGGTGCTGCAACGGCTGATGAACTCCGATGGCCTGACCGGGCTGTCCAACCGACGGCACTTCGACGAGTACCTGGAACTGGAGTGGCGCCGTTCGCTGCGTGATCAGACGCAGCTGTCATTGCTGATGATCGACGTCGATTACTTCAAGTCGTACAACGACAGTTTTGGCCACGTTGAAGGCGACGAAGCCTTGCGCAAGGTCGCCACGGCGATCCGCGAGGCCAGTGCGCGACCGTCGGACCTGCCGGCGCGTTACGGCGGCGAGGAGTTTGTGCTGGTGCTGCCGAACACTTCGCCGGGCGGCGCGCGGCTGTTGGCCGAGAAACTGCGCCAGACCGTGGCGGCGCTGAAAATTCCGCATAACACGCCGGCCGAGGGCTCCAGTTTGACCATCAGCATTGGTCTGGCGACCATGGTGCCGCAGGCGGGCAGTGATTGCCGGCTGCTGATTTCGGCGGCGGATCGCGGCTTGTATCTGGCCAAGAACAATGGGCGCAATCAGGTCGGGATTGAATAACTTTCCTGACAATGCAGTCCCCCTGTGGGAGCGAGCCTGCTCGCGAAAGCGGTTGTGCAGTCGACATTGCCGGCGGCTGGCAGGTCGCCTTCGCGAGCAGGCTCGCTCCCACAGGAGATCGCGTCAGGTCAGAGTCAAGTGAATCACCTCCACACCCGCCAGACGGGCTGCCGCGACAGGCTGTTTACGTTATACTCGCCGGCTTTCAAAAGTTCGCCAACGAGTGCTGCCCGTCATGGAAATCAACCCGATCCTGAACACCATCAAGGACCTGTCCGAGCGCTCCGAAACTATTCGGGGGTATCTTTGACTACGATCAAAAGCATGAGCGTCTGACCGAGGTCAATCGCGAGCTTGAAGATCCGAGTGTCTGGAACAAACCTGAATACGCCCAGGAGCTGGGCCGCGAGCGTGCCGCGCTGGCGCAGATCGTCGACACTCTCGACGAACTGAACGGCGGTCTGGCCGATTGCCGCGACCTGCTGGACATGGCCGTCGAAGAGAACGACGAAGGCGCAGTGGGCGATGTCGTCGCCGAGCTGGCCCGTCTCGAGGAAAATCTGGCCAAGCTGGAATTCCGCCGCATGTTCAGCCATGAAATGGACCCGAACAACGCCTACCTGGACATCCAGGCCGGTTCCGGCGGTACTGAAGCGCAGGACTGGGCCAACATCCTGCTGCGCATGTACCTGCGCTGGGCTGACAAACGCGGTTTCGACGCAACCATCATGGAACTGTCCGCCGGTGAAGTCGCCGGGATCAAGGGCGCGACCGTGCACATCAAGGGCGAATACGCCTTTGGCTGGCTGCGTACCGAGATCGGCGTGCACCGTCTGGTGCGCAAGAGCCCGTTCGACTCCGGTAACCGTCGCCACACCTCGTTCTCCGCGGTTTTCGTCTCGCCAGAGATCGATGACAAGGTGGAAATCGAAATCAACCCGGCAGACCTGCGGATCGACACCTATCGTTCCTCCGGTGCCGGTGGTCAGCACGTAAACACCACCGACTCGGCCGTACGTATCACCCACGTACCGACCAACACCGTGGTCAGCTGCCAGAACGAGCGTTCCCAGCACGCCAACAAGGACACCGCGATGAAAATGCTGCGGGCCAAGTTGTACGAGCAGGAAATGCAGAAGCGCAATGCGGCCTCGCAGGCGCTGGAAGACACCAAGTCGGACATTGGCTGGGGTCACCAGATCCGCTCTTACGTGCTCGATGCCTCGCGGATCAAGGATCTGCGTACCAACATCGAACGCAGCGATTGCGACAAGGTGCTCGATGGCGACATCGATGAGTACCTGGAAGCCAGCCTGAAATCCGGCCTGTAACACCCTCTGTGGGAGCGGGCTCGCCCGCGATCCCCAGCCGAAGGCTGGGGGCAACGAACCTGATGGAATACTTAAAGACATGAGCGACCTACAACTCGACCCGCAAGCCCTGCAACAGGAAGAAAACTCCCTGATCGCCCTGCGCAAGGAAAAGCTTGCTGCCGAGCGCGCCAAGGGCAATGCCTTCCCGAACGACTTCCGCCGCGACAACTACTGCGATGCCTTGCAGAAACAGTACGCGGACAAGACCAAGGAAGAGCTGGCAGAGGCTGCAATCCCGGTCAAGGTTGCCGGTCGCATCATGCTCAACCGTGGCTCGTTCATGGTGATCCAGGACATGACCGGACGCATTCAGGTCTACGTCAACCGCAAGACGCTGTCCGAAGAAACCCTGGCTGCGGTGAAAACCTGGGACATGGGCGACATCATTGCTGCCGAAGGCACCCTGGCGCGTTCCGGCAAGGGCGACCTGTACGTGGAAATGACCAACGTGCGCCTGCTGACCAAGTCGCTGCGTCCGCTGCCGGACAAGCACCACGGCCTGACCGACACCGAACAGCGCTACCGTCAGCGTTACGTCGACCTGATCGTCAACGAAGACGTGCGCCAGACCTTCCGCGTGCGTTCGCAAGTGATCGCACACATCCGCAGCTTCCTGATGAAGCGCGACTTCCTCGAAGTCGAAACGCCGATGCTGCAGACCATTCCCGGCGGCGCCGCAGCCAAGCCGTTCGAAACTCACCACAACGCGCTGGACATGGAAATGTTCCTGCGTATCGCGCCTGAGCTGTATCTGAAGCGTCTGGTGGTCGGTGGTTTCGAGAAAGTCTTCGAGATCAACCGCAACTTCCGTAACGAAGGTGTTTCGACTCGTCACAACCCTGAATTCACCATGTTGGAGTTCTATCAGGCGTACGCCGATTACGAAGACAACATGGATCTCACCGAGGAACTGTTCCGCGAGCTGGCGCAGCTGGTGCTGGGCAGCACCGACGTGCCGTACGGCGACAAGGTGTTCCACTTCGGCGAGCCGTTCGTGCGGCTGTCGGTGTTCGACTCGATCCTCAAGTACAACCCTGAGCTGACTGCCGATGATCTGAACGACATCGACAAGGCTCGCGCCATCGCCAAGAAGGCCGGCGCCAAGGTGCTGGGCTTCGAAGGTCTGGGCAAATTGCAGGTGATGATTTTCGAAGAGCTGGTCGAGCACAAGCTGGAGCAGCCGCACTTCATCACTCAGTACCCGTTCGAAGTGTCGCCGCTGGCCCGTCGCAATGACGAGAACCCGAACGTCACCGACCGCTTCGAGCTGTTCATCGGTGGTCGTGAAATCGCCAACGCCTACTCCGAGTTGAACGACGCGGAAGACCAGGCCGAGCGCTTCATGGCGCAGGTGGCCGACAAGGACGCCGGCGACGACGAAGCCATGCACTACGACGCCGACTTCGTCCGTGCGCTGGAGTACGGCATGCCGCCAACCGCCGGTGAAGGTATCGGCATCGATCGTCTGGTGATGTTGCTGACCAACTCGCCGTCGATCCGCGATGTGATCCTGTTCCCGCACATGCGACCGCAAGCGTAAACGTTTCAGTTGAAAAGCCGCCTAAAACAGGCGGCTTTTTATTGCCTGTCTGGTACAAATGTATCAATTGGTTAATTTGCAAATAGCAGAGGAAGTGCTGTCGTGATGGGTGCAATAGCTCAAGAAGGTGCAGCGGGTATCGCCACTGCGGTCGCTGAAAGTGTTCAGTACCAGGGCCGCAAGGCCAGCCGACAGGGCAGTGAGCAGCGTCGCCAGGACATTCTCGACGCCGCGATGCGCATTGTCGTGCGCGACGGCGTGCGTGCCGTGCGCCATCGTGCGGTCGCGGCAGAGGCCGGCGTGCCGCTGTCGGCGACCACGTATTACTTCAAGGACATCGATGACCTGCTCACCGATACCTTCGCCCAATACGTTGAACGCAGCGCGGCATACATGGCCAAGTTGTGGATCAATAACGAAGGTCTGCTGCGCGAAATGGTGGTCAGCGCCGACGGCAGCCCGGAGTCGCGCTCGCAATTGGCCGATGACATCGCGCGGTTGATGGCCGATTACGTGCACCGGCAACTGATCAACCGCCGCGAGCATCTGATGGCCGAACAGGCGTTCCGCCAGGAAGCGCTGCTCAACCCGCGTCTGGCCATTCTGGTGCGCTCGCACCAGCAGATTCTGTTGCAGGGCACCTGCCAGTTGTTCCAGGTACTGGGCTCGCGTGAACCGCAGCAGGATGCCAAGGTGTTGACGGCGATTATCGGCCGGATGGAATATCAGGGCCTGCTCAATGACGCCGAGCCATTGGCCGAAGAGAACATGCTCGGGATTCTGACGCGGTATATGCATCTGGTGCTGGCGTCGGTCTAGCATTTCACGCTACACCCTGCGGGAGCGAGCCGTTGATGATCGTTCCCTCACTCCGCGTGGGAATGCATCCTGTGACGCTCTGCGTCACGCAGCAAAAAGGGACGCGGAGCGTCCCGGGCGACATTCCCACGCAGAGCGTGGGAACGATCAAGAGTCTGAGTTTCAGCACGTCACGTTTTCTACAGGAGTTTCGGGTGGACGATTACCAGCAGACGATACGCATGTTGTCCGATCGCATTGTGCTGGCGCAGACGCCGATCCGCGTGCTCGATGCAGTCAAGTGGGACGACAACGTGCGCAAGGGTTTTCTCAAGGCCAAAGGCAAGGAAATGCCGGCGGTGGATCGCGACTACTACCTCAACCGCCCGCTGTCGTTCGATTCGAGCCAGGTCAAACTGGAATTCCAGAACATCGAGCGCGACATCACCCGCCAGCTCGGCCAGTTCAACCCGGTCGGGCAGATCATGCGGCGCATGTGCAAAGAATACCGCATGGTGGTGCGCATGCTCGAAGCGCGCGGCACCGAGGACTTCGGACTGATCTCGCAAGAACTGTACGGCGCGGCGTCCGATGCCTTCCACGCCGGTGACCCGACATTGGCCGACCTCGGCCTGATGATGTCCGACTACCTGAATAACATCGACGGGCGCGGCGATCTGAAGGACGAGCCGAAAATCCTCACCGCCAAAGACGCGGTGCACCTGCTGCAAACCCGACTGAACAAGGTATTCGGTGAGGCCGAAGAAACCATTCGCGTGTTCGAGTCCGACGGCATCGTCGCCGACGCTGCGGCGGGCGCCGACTACATCAAGATCCGCACGGATGCGCTGTTCAACGACCGCGACGTGCGCGCACTGGAAGTCCACGAAGGTCTGGTGCACGTCGGCACTACGCTCAATGGCTTGAACCAGCCTATCTGCACTTTCCTGTCCAAAGGCCCGCCCTCGTCAACGGTCACCCAGGAAGGGCTGGCGATCCTGATGGAAATCATCACCTTCGCTTCTTACCCGAGTCGCCTGCGCAAACTGACCAACCGCACCCGTGCGATTCATATGGTCGAGGAGGGCGCCGACTTTTTGCAGATTTACGAATTCTTCCGCGAGCAGGGTTTCGAGATGGCCGAAAGCTACGGCAATGCCAGCCGGGTGTTCCGTGGCTCGACGCCCACCGGTCTGCCATTCACCAAAGACTTGTCCTATCTCAAGGGCTTCATCATGGTTTACAACTACATTCAGTTGGCCGTGCGCAAGGGCAAGCTCGAGCAGATTCCGCTGTTGTTCTGTGGCAAGACCACACTGGAAGACATGCGTACCTTGCGGCAACTGGTGGATGAAGGGCTGGTGGTGCCGCCGAAATATCTACCGGATCAGTTCCGTGACTTGAATGCGTTGTCGGCGTGGATGTGTTTCTCCAACTTCCTCAACCATTTGAGTCTGGACCGAATCGAAGCGGATTACTCCAATATCCTCTAGACCCACCACCGAACCCCTTGTGGGAGCGAGCCTGCTCGCGAATGCGATTTCACCTTCAACATTGATGTCGGCTGATACACCGCTTTCGCGAGCAGGCTCGCTCCCACAGGTTTGATTTGTGTTCAGTTCTCTTCTTTGCGAGGTTTCACCGGATGAGAATCCTCGGCATCCTTTGCCTGCTCTTGACCCTCGGCGGTTGCAGTTCGCTGCTGTTCTACCCTGAACCGGGCCAGATATTTACTCCGGACAAAGCCAAACTCGAATACCGCACTGTCACTCTGATCACCGCTGATGGCTTGAAGCTCAACGCCTGGTGGCTGCCGGCCAAACCTGGCGTCGAGGTCAAAGGCACGGTCCTGCATCTGCACGGAAACGGCGGCAATCTGCCGATGCATCTGGGCGGCAGCTGGTGGTTGCCGAAGAACGGCTATCAGGTGCTGCTGGTCGACTATCGCGGCTACGGTTTGTCCGAAGGCAAGCCGAGCCTGCCGGCGATCTATCAGGACATCGACGCCGCGTTCGCCTGGCTCGACAAAGCGCCCGAGGTCAAAGGCAAACCGCTGGTGCTGCTCGGGCAGAGCCTCGGCGGCGCGATGTCGGTGCATTGGCTGGCGCAGCACCCGGAACGGCAAAAACAACTCAAGGCCCTGGTGCTGGATGGCGTGCCGGCCAGTTATCGCAGTGTCGGCCAATTCGCCCTCAGCACTTCGTGGCTGACCTGGCCGTTGCAGGTGCCGCTGTCGTGGCTGGTGCCGGATGGCGACAGCGCGATCAACTCGATGGCGCAGCTGACCGGCGTGCCCAAGCTGATCTTCCACAGCATCGACGATCCGCTGGTGCCGATGGCCAACGGCATTCGTCTGTATCAGTCCGCGCCGCCGCCGCGCGTGTTGCAGCTGACCCGTGGCGGTCACGTGCAAACGTTCGGCGACCCGGTGTGGCGTCAGGTCATGCTGCGCTATCTCGACGATCCCGAACACTTCGACGGCCTGCGCCGCCTCGGCGAAATCCCCAACTATCCGCCGCCCCCGAATTCTGAAGATGAGAGCCCGCAATGAGTGAAGAACGTAATGCCATCCCGCTGATCATCACCGGTATCTGCAGCATCCTCGGCACCGTCGGGGCGCTGTGGTACTACGGCTACCTGCACTTTGCCAAGCCGGAGGATGCATTGCTGCTCAGCGAATTCACCATGCTCAAGACCGTGCCGGGCGAGGACTACAAAGTCTCGCTGACACCCGCGCCGCAAGTGGCGCAGTGCATTGATGGCGTGCTGGTGTTGTTTGATACCGAGCAGAAAGGGTTGACCGGTGTGTTGATCAATGGCCAGAAAAAGGCTGTGCGGTGTATGGGCGAAGAGACCCCGCAGAAGCTGGAGGAGTGATTCTGCAGGTTCAGCCCTCACCCTAACCCTCTCCCAGAGGGAGAGGGGACTGACCGAGGTGTTTGTTTAAGCTAAGTCGACCTGATCCATTGCGCCGAACACAAGTTTTGAAAGCGACACAAATCGGCTCCCTCTCCCTTGGGAGAGGGCTGGGGTGAGGGGCTACGATGTCTGCTCCCACAAAAAAGCCCCGCCTGATCAACTCAGGCGGGGCTTTTGCGTTACCGGGTGGAGCTTAGTTCGAGCTCACCGAAGAACGCGGTGCTACTGGCTGGTTGTCGTTGGAAATGGTCACTTCCACACGACGGTTCATCGCACGGCCCGAGACGCTGCCGTTATCCGCTACCGGGTATTCCTTGCCATAACCCTGAGCGACGATGCGCGAAGGGTCGACGCCCATCTTGATCAGGGCCATCTGCACGGAAGTCGCGCGACGCTCGGACAGCGACTGGTTGTAGCTCGCGGTGCCAGTGCTGTCGGTGTAACCCTCGACGATCACTTTGCGATCCGGGTTTTTCCTGGAGGAATTGCGCCAATTTGTTGATGTTCACCAGGCCGCTGGATTTCAGATCAGCCTTGTTGGTGGCGAACAGCACGTCACCGAAAGTCACCAGCGTACCGCGATCGGTCTGCTTGGCGTTGAGGCTGTCCTGCAGCTGTTTGATCTGCTGGTCACGGGCATCCAGACGAGCCTGGGCGCGTTGGGCAGCGGCGTTTTTCAGGTTGTTTTCAGCGGTGCGCAGAGCGATGGTCTGCTTGGCCACTTCGACGCGCTGGTTGGTCAGGTAAGCCAGTTGGTCAACCTTGGCTGCGTCTTCCTTGTCCAGATAAGCCTTGTCGGCCTTGTCCAGGTAATCGCTGGCGTCTTTGGTTTCCAGTGCCGCTACTTTGCTCGCCTGTGGGTTGGCCTGCAGGCCGGCGTAGTTGGTGCGCGCCTGCTCCAGGTTCGGGTTAGGCGGGGTGGAGCAGGCTGCCAGTGCAACGCTTGCGGCCAGAAGAGCGGGAATCATCAGTTGCTTACGCATAATTTTTCGTCCTTTCTATCGGTAAGAGTTTCAGCTTTGCGGTCGGGATGCGCGCTTACTGCACAGTGCGCTGGCTTTCCTGACGCAGTTCCTGAACACCTTTCTGGGAATCCTTCACAGCCTGTTCGGCCTTGGCGGCCTGAGCCTTGCGTTCAGCGACGCGAGCGTCCCATTCAGCCTGTTCGGACAGGCGACGGGCTTCGTCATACTTCTTGTCGTGCATGGCGATTTCAGCTTGTTTCAGTTTGTCCTGAGCCTGCTTCATTTCCACCGCAGCGAATTCGGTACCGCCAGCGCTGACGGCGCTGTTCACAGCCGATTGGGTCACGGCGTACTGCTCGGTCGGCGGGTTACCGGCGCAACCGGCCAGTACGAAGCTGGTGCCGATGGCCAGAGCGGCCAGAGCGGCCAGTTTCAGACCGCGCAGGTGGGAAAACGAGGTTTGGGTTTTCATGGTCTTCAACTCCATTAGGCATCTCCTGAAAATACAACTGAATCCATCCTGGCAGAGGAGCCGAAAGCATCGCTTGTAGACGCGAATTGAAACGCTCGTTCCAGGCGTGGTTACCTGTTCCGACCGGCGGCATTTTTGAAAAGTTCAGAAAAGATGGCCTATCGCCAAAAAATTTAATTGACCGTTTGGACAAGGCTCTGGGACGGGAACTTTGGGGCTTTGGAGCGGTACGCGCGGGTGTATTTTGTCTGTTGATAAACCAATTTGCGAACTGGAATACAGCCTATGTGGGAGCGAGCCTGCTCGCGAATGAGATGTGTCAGTCAGCGCAAATGCTGAATGAAAATCCGCATTCGCGAGCAGGCTCGCTCCCACGGTTTTGATGTGTGTCGAATCAGTGCTTCTGCTTGTTCTCAGCCGAGGACAAATCATGCAGATGCCGCCGCGACAACGCCAGAAAACGCGGCGTCGGGCCGACATCTTCATACAACGGATCGCCTTCCTCATCGGTCGCCACCACTGTTGAACCCTTCACATACGGCAGGCTCGCTTCGAACTCCTCAAGCGCGGCGCCGATCAGCTCGCCGAGCAGTTCCTCGGGGTGACGCTTGGGGTACATTTCGGCAATCGCCGCCAGCCTTGCGGCGGCTTCGACGTCCAGATGAATCGTGTAGCCGGTGTCGGTCAGGCGACCTTTGGCGTTTTCTTCCCAATGCTGGGCGAGTTCACGAATTTTCATGATGACCTCATTTAGCGCCTGCTGACGGCAGGCCTGGGTGAGTGTCCGGCAGCGCCGGCGGCGGGCCGTCGTACGGCTTACTGTTGAGACTAGCTTTCGCCGGCAAGGTTTAAAGTCAATTCGTCGCCTGCTTGTAAGAAGCGGCGCAGAGCGGCACTCTCTGGCAAAGCATTCGTTTCTGCGCTGTCCCCGATTACCGCTGGAGAACTGCTGATGACCGATATTGATGCACGCTTGCGCGAGGATGTTCACCTGCTCGGAGAGCTGTTGGGCAACACCATTCGAGACCAGTACGGCGAGGCGTTCCTCGACAAGATCGAGCAGATTCGCAAAGGCGCCAAGGCCGACCGGCGCGGCTCGATGGACGCTGAACTGAGCGCCAGCCTCAATCAATTGAGTGAAGACGAATTGCTTCCGGTCGCGCGGGCCTTCAATCAGTTTCTCAACCTGGCGAACATTGCCGAGCAGTACCAGCTGATCCATCGCCGCGAGGAGTCGCAACCGGCGCCGTTCGAGTCGCGGGTGTTGCCGGAACTGCTCGCGCGCCTGCGCAGCGAAGGGCACAGCGCCGAATCTCTGGCCCGGCAACTGGCGCGGCTGGAAATCGAACTGGTGCTGACCGCGCATCCGACAGAAGTGGCGCGACGCACGTTGATCCAGAAGTACGACGCGATCGCCGCGCAACTGGCCGCGCAGGATCATCGCGACCTGACCAGCGCCGAGCGCGAGCAGATCCAGAGCAAACTGCAGCGGCTGATCGCCGAAGCCTGGCACACCGAAGAAATCCGCCGCACCCGCCCGACGCCGGTCGATGAAGCCAAGTGGGGCTTCGCGGTGATCGAGCATTCGTTGTGGCAGGCGATCCCCAACCATATGCGCAAGGCCGATCAGGCGCTGTTCGCCGCTACGGGCCTGCGCTTGCCGCTGGAAGCCGCGCCGATCCGCTTCGCTTCGTGGATGGGAGGCGACCGTGACGGCAACCCCAATGTCACCGCCGCCGTCACTCGAGAAGTCTTGCTGCTGGCGCGCTGGATGGCCGCTGATTTGTACCTGCGCGATGTCGATCATCTTGCTGCCGAGCTGTCGATGCAGCAGGCCAGCGATGCGCTGAAGGCCAAGGCCGGCGACAGCGCCGAACCCTATCGCGCGGTGCTCAAGCAATTGCGCGAACGCCTGCGCGCCACACGCAACTGGGCGCATGCCGCGTTGACCGCGCCGACCCCGGCAACCGCCGATGTGCTGCACGATAATCGCGACCTGCTCGAGCCTTTGCAGTTGTGTTTCAACTCGCTGCACGAGTGCGGCATGGGCGTCATCGCCGACGGGCCGTTGCTCGATTGCCTGCGTCGGGCGGTGACGTTCGGCCTGTTTCTGGTGCGCCTCGATGTGCGTCAGGATTCGACCCGGCACAGCTCGGCGATGACGGAAATCACCGATTACCTCGGCCTCGGCCGCTATGAGGAATGGGACGAAGAACAGCGCATCAACTTCCTCACCGAAGAATTGAGCAACCGTCGCCCTTTGCTGCCCGCGCATTTCAAACCGTCGGCGGACACCGCTGAAGTGCTCAACACCTGCAAGGAAATCGCTGCCGCGCCTGCTGCTTCGCTGGGCTCCTATGTGATCTCCATGGCCGGCGCCGCTTCCGATGTGCTCGCGGTGCAACTGCTGCTCAAGGAATCCGGCGTACTGCGGCCGATGCGCGTGGTGCCGCTGTTCGAAACCCTCGCCGACCTCGACAACGCCGGGCCGGTGATGGAGCGTCTGCTGTTGTTGCCGGGCTATCGCGCGCGTTTGCATGGCCCGCAGGAAGTGATGATCGGCTATTCCGACTCGGCCAAGGATGCCGGCACCACCGCTGCGGCGTGGGCGCAATATCGGGCGCAGGAACGTCTGGTGGAAATCTGCCGTGAGCAGCAAGTCGAACTGCTGTTGTTCCACGGTCGCGGCGGCACCGTGGGGCGTGGCGGCGGTCCGGCGCACGCGGCGATTCTGTCGCAACCACCGGGTTCGGTGGCCGGGCGTTTCCGCACCACCGAGCAGGGAGAAATGATTCGTTTCAAATTCGGCCTGCCGGACATCGCCGAGCAAAACCTCAATCTGTATCTGGCCGCCGTGCTCGAAGCGACCTTGCTGCCACCGCCGCCGCCGACGCCTGAATGGCGCCATCTGATGGACGAATTGGCGGCGGACGGTGTCAGCGCTTACCGTCAGGTGGTGCGGGAAAATCCGCAATTCGTCGAGTACTTCCGGCAGTCGACCCCGGAGCAGGAATTGGGACGTTTGCCTCTGGGCAGTCGCCCGGCCAAGCGTCGCGCCGGCGGTATCGAAAGCCTGCGGGCGATCCCGTGGATTTTCGGCTGGACCCAAACCCGATTGATGTTGCCGGCCTGGCTGGGTTGGGAGACTGCGTTGAGCAAGGCGCTGGAGCGCGGCGAAGGTGAGTTGCTGGGGCAGATGCGCGAACAATGGCCGTTCTTCCGCACCCGTATCGATATGCTGGAAATGGTCCTGGCCAAGGCTGATGCAGATATTGCGCAGTCCTACGACGAGCGTCTGGTTGAAGCTGATCTGCTGCCATTGGGCGCGCAGTTACGCGACCTATTGTCGCAGGCATGCTCCGTCGTGCTCGGTCTGACCGGGCAGTCGCAGCTGCTGGCGCACAGTCCGGACACCCTCGAATTCATCCGCTTGCGCAACACCTACCTCGACCCGCTGCATCTATTGCAGGCGGAACTGTTGGCGCGTTCGCGGCAGCAGGATGTCGAGCAGGGCAGCCCGGTGGAACAGGCGCTGCTGGTGTCTGTGGCGGGGATTGCCGCCGGATTGCGCAATACCGGCTAAGGTTGCTGATCACCTCAGGCGGCATTCGCGAAAAGGGTCGGATCCCGCTTCTCCTGCCGTAGGAAAGTGCCGCGAGGCGACAGTTATTGATGGGGTTGCGACTTGGGTTACCGCGTCGCAAGGTCACGGCGGGCGTCGGTTTCTCCGACTTTTGGCGTCTTGTGTGGGCGCAGCCTGCTGTGTATCTTGATCAGCCTTTGGCCGTTTGTGCGGCCACGACCCGTATTTTCAGGATCCGCCGGTTACGAGCGAATCCTTTGTTTTGTAAAGCTTTTATATAAAAAATTGAGGAGCACATCGATGCGCGTCATTCTGCTGGGAGCTCCCGGGGCCGGTAAAGGTACTCAGGCAAAGTTCATCACCGAGAAATTCGGCATTCCGCAAATCTCCACCGGCGACATGCTGCGTGCTGCGGTCAAGGCTGGCACTCCACTGGGCGTGCAAGCCAAGAGCATCATGGATGCCGGCGGCCTGGTGTCGGATGACCTGATCATCGCGCTGGTCAAGGACCGCATCGCTCAACCTGATTGCGCCAACGGTTTCCTGTTCGACGGCTTCCCGCGCACCATTCCGCAGGCTGAAGCGCTGGTCACTGCCGGTGTCGAGTTGGATGCCGTGGTCGAGATCGCTGTAGAAGACGAAGAAATCGTGCAGCGTATTGCCGGTCGCCGTGTCCACGAAGCCAGTGGCCGCGTTTACCACATCATCTACAATCCGCCGAAACAGGCTGGCAAGGACGACATCACCGGCGAAGAGCTGGTGCAGCGCAAGGACGATACTGAAGAAACCGTGCGTCATCGCCTGTCGGTCTACCATTCGCAGACTAAACCGCTGGTGGAGTTCTACCAGAACCTTTCCGCCAAGAACGGCGGCAAGCCAAAGTACAGCCACATCGAAGGCGTGGGTTCGGTTGATGCAATCACCACCAAGGTGCTGGCCGCGCTGAGCTGAAAAGTCTGATCGGCTGCATCATCCACGGCCCGCTTGCGGGCCGTTGTTGTTTATACTGACGCACTTTTTCCCACCCCTGTTTTGGAAACATCGATGAGCACCTTGCTGGCCCTGGACACCGCGACTGAAGCTTGCTCCGTTGCCTTGCTGCATGACGGCAAGGTCACGAGCCATTACGAGGTGATCCCGCGCCTGCATGCGCAGAAGCTGCTGCCGATGATCCAGCAATTGCTCGCCGATGCGGGCACCACGTTGCAAGCGGTCGACGCGATTGCCTTCGGCCGTGGCCCGGGCGCGTTCACCGGTGTGCGCATTGCCATTGGTGTGGTGCAGGGTTTGGCCTTTGCTCTGGATCGTCCGGTATTGCCGGTATCCAACCTTGCCGTGCTGGCCCAGCGTGCCTTTCGTGAACATGGCGTAAGCCAGGTCGCGGCTGCGATCGATGCGCGGATGGATGAAGTGTATTGGGGCTGCTACCGCGAGACGGCGGGGGAGATGCGTCTGGTTGGCGCCGAAGCCGTGTTACCACCGGAAGTCGCCGCGTTGCCCGCTGATGCCAGTGGCGATTGGTTCGGTGCCGGTACTGGTTGGGGCTACGGCGAGCGCATCGCGGTCAATCTGAGCGGCTCTGACGCCGGCATGCTGCCCCACGCCGAGGACCTTCTGACCCTGGCGCGTTACGCCTGGGAGCGCGGTGAGGCGATCCCGGCAGATGACGCGCAGCCGGTTTACTTGCGCGATAAAGTTGCCACCCCCAAAGCCCGCTGATACGACACTTTCTCCTGTGGGAGCGAGCCTGCTCGCGAAGGCTTCTGGTCAGTCAATGCATGTGTTGAATGTGCTGGACCCTTCGCGAGCAGGCTCGCTCCCACAGGTTCGCGGTCACATACAAATATCGCCAATCGTCAGTTTCTGCCCCCTCGCTTAAAACCTTTTGCGCTTTATGTGTTCTAGTTATCACTCGGCGGTTTGCTAAGTCGGTCAAGTGCCGCTAAATTGCCATCATTGATACCGAGCATGACATTATGCGTATAGACGGCGTTTCCACTCAGTCATATCCCATCAAGCGCAAGCCGCGTAAAGGCAATGCGGCGCTGGATGAGTCCGTCGAGATCATCGACGGCGAGCTGGAATTCCCGAGCGAAGAGCAGTTGGCCGCCCGTGCTGCCCAAGCTACCGCGCAACGCCTGAGCAACCTGCCTGCCCGTCAGCAAGACATGATCTACCACCGCGCGATGAAGAAAAGCGTAGCCATGGCTCTGGCCAGCTACCTGAGCACCGCCGGTTTTGTCGATTGGGACGCAGACGTGCTGGGCCTCGATCTGTATATCTGATGGATCTGCCTTACTACCTCGGTTGCCCGTCCTGGAGCGAAAATGCCTGGCGCGAGTATCTGTATCCGGTAGACGCAAAAACCTCCGACTTTCTCGCTCTCTACTGCCAGGTGTTCAACGCCGTCGAAGGCAACACCACCTTCTACGCCAGCCCGTCGCCAGCCACTGTGCAACGCTGGGCCGAGATCATGCCGGCGCACTTTCGCTTCACTGCCAAATTCCCCGGCGATATCAGCCACAGCGGCGACTTGCGCGAGCAACTGACCGCTGCCGAAACCTTCCTGCAATTACTCAAGCCGTTAGGCGAACGTGTTTCGCCGCTGTGGCTGCAACTGTCGAAAAGCTTCACGCCGCAGCGTCTGCCGGAGCTCGCGGCGTTTATCGATGCACTGGATTGCCCGCTTGCGGTCGAGGTGCGCAATGAACAGTTCTTCGCCAAGGGCGAGAGCGAGCGTCTGCTCAATCGTCTGTTGCTGGATCGCGGTGTCGAGCGCATCTGTCTCGACCCGCGCGCGCTGTTCAGCTGCTTGTCGACCGAGTCCTCGGTGATCCACGCGCAGTCGAAAAAGCCGCGAGTGCCGACCCGTCCGGCGGCGTTCACGCAGTTTCCGCAGGT
Source organism: Pseudomonas sp. TE9122 (assembly GCF_056278925.1). Classification (NCBI taxonomy): domain Bacteria; kingdom Pseudomonadati; phylum Pseudomonadota; class Gammaproteobacteria; order Pseudomonadales; family Pseudomonadaceae; genus Pseudomonas; species Pseudomonas sp. TE9122. The sequence goes on from NZ_JBWBQI010000001.1 coordinate 703,954, forward strand.
GCGCTTCATCGGCCATCCCGAGCTTGAGGCCAACGATGCGTTTCTCGTGCCGTGGGTGGCGAAGATTGCTGAATGGATCGAAGAGGGGCGCACGCCCTACGTCTTTCTGCATACCGCCGATAACCTGTTGGCAGCGAAACTGGCGCAGCGTTTTCACTCCCAACTGATGCAACGTTTGCCTGGCTTGCCCGCGCTGCCTGAGCTATACAGAGAACCCGCCGCCGAGCAGCTTGGCTTGCTCTGAGGCGGGTTTTTTTCTGCCCGGGAGGCCGTCGATGAACGTCCAAGTCAGTCAACAGCAACGCCTCAAAGCCCAAGCCTTCAAAGCCCTGCATGATCGCCAGGGGATCTTCGTCATCCCTAATCCGTGGGATGCCGGCTCGGCGAAGATGCTCGCCAGTCTCGGTTATCAGGCCTTGGCCACCACCAGCGCTGGTTACGCGTTTTGCCAGGGCAAGGCTGATGGCGCGTTGAGTCTCGACGAGACCCTGGCCAATGTCCGGGCGATTGTCGCGGCGACGGATCTGCCGGTGGCGGTGGACCTGGAAAACGGCTTTGCCGATGATCCGGTCGAGTCTGCGCAGAGTCTGTTGCGCGCCGCAGAAGCGGGCGCGGTGGGCGGGTCGATCGAGGACGCTTCGGGACGTCCGGACGCGCCGATCTATTGCTTCGAACACGCCGTTGCACGGATTGAAGCCGCTGTCGCGGCGGTGCGCACCCTGCCGTTTCCTTTCGTCCTCACCGCTCGCGCGGAAAATTACCTGCACGGCAACCCCGATCTTGACGACACCATTCGCCGCTTGCAGGCATTCGCCGAAGCGGGTGCCGACGTGCTCTATGCGCCGGGTTTGCGCAGCGCCGAAGAAGTGCGCGCAGTGGTGCAAGCGGTGGCGCCGAAACCGGTCAATGTGTTGATGTCTGGCGGTTTGAAACTGACCGTGCAACAGCTCGAGGAACTGGGCGTCCGGCGGATCAGCACCGGGTCGGCACTGGCGCTGGCGGCGTTCGGCGAGTTCTTCCGCGCGGCTGAGGAAATCCAGCAATCCGGCACCTTTGGCTTCACGTCACAGTCGATGCCGTATGCCAAGGCCAATCAACTCTGCAAGGACTGAGCATGGGACGTTGGCTGTTCTGGGGGGTGTTGCTCGCGATCGCTGGTGGCGCGGTAAGTGTCTGGCGTGGCTGGCTGGACGTGCCGCCGCAGTGGAACCCGTGGGCGCCCCTGGACGTAAAAGCCGCGCCCAACTGGCTGACCGGTTACAAACTCATGCGCCTGCGCAGTGATCCCGAGCTTTGCGCACAGGCATTGAGCAGCTCGGATCTGCGCGTCAGCCCCCAGGCCGACAGCCCCGGCGCCAAGTGTCCGCTGGTCGGTGCTCTGCGGGTGCAGGGCGGTGGAGTGGCGCTGAGCAGCAGTTTCATCGCCAGTTGCCCGCTGGCGGTGGCCTACGCGATGTTCGAACACCACACCCTGCAACCGGCCGCGCAATCGGCTTATGGCCAGAAGATTGCGCGGGTCGATCACCTCGGCAGCTTTGCCTGTCGCAATGTCTACAACCGTGAGAGCGGTGCCCTCAGTCGACATGCCAGTGCCGACGCGCTGGACATTGCCGGTTTCCGTCTGGCCGGCGGACGCACGATCAGCGTGCTCAGGGATTGGCCCAAGCAAAACCAGGACGCAGAGTTTCTCCGCCAAGTGCGCGACGGCGCCTGCGAGTCATTCAGTGTGGTGTTGAGCCCGGATTACAACGCCGCCCATCGCAATCACTTTCATGTCGATGTCGGGCGCTGGAGCGTGTGTCGCTGAGGATCAGGCGGCGAGGCGCAGGTTCTGCAGAACGATCGGGCGAGCCCAGCCATTATCGAAGTCCAGAGCTTTCTGCTGCTCGACGATTTCTTCCGGCGGGAACGGCGGGTAAGGCTTCTGCAGCAAGTCCAGATCGAACTCGGCAATCGGCAGGTACAGCGGACGTTTCTGCGGCGCAGGGCCTGGCTCCGGCACTGGCTGGCCATTGTTGATCACAATCGGGCGTACCCAGCTGCTGTCGAAATCCTGTTGCTCTTGCTGGGCTTTGAGCTCTTCCGGCGGGAACGGTGGGAACGGCTTGTCCAGCAGCTCCATTTCGAACTCGGCGATCGGCAGGAACAGTGGCTCCGGCGGGCGAACCTGGGTTTCGACCACGTCGCACTCACGCTGGCTGACGATGTGCGCGTGCAGCTCGCTGCCAACGGTCGGTTCTTCCGGGCTGTTCAGGTCAACCGGTGGAAACGTGCCACAGGCAGGCACCACTTCACTCGTCTGTTCGGCCAGGGCCTGGGCAAAGAAATCCTGCCACAGGTGACTGACGCCGCTCAGTGCTTGAGTGTTATGACGGCTAAAGTCGCCATGGGGCGAAACGTAGCCAATCGATGTGGGAAGAATGCCTGACATTTTTTTCGGTTGACGCTCAGCTCTGGCAAAATGCGCGTTGAATGGTTTATCGGCGGTTTTTGTCAATCCTTAACTTTTTTGAGCGTTTTTTCATGATCGAGTCACCCGCGGCCTGCCGCATCCATGTCCAGGCCCTCGCCCCGACGTTTCAAGCACAAGCCGCACACTGGGCCGAACGTCTCGGCCTGCCGCTCGGCGAGGCGGACGGCGAGTTCGTCTTGCAGGTCGGCGAGCAGGGTTTGCAGTTGCAGCAGCTTGGCCCGGATGCGCCTGGACCGGTGCGGGTCGACTTCGTCGAAGGCGGCGCGGCGCATCGTCGTTTGTATGGCGGCGGCAGCGGCCAGATGATTGCCAAGGCTGTCGGCATCGCCCAAGGCGTTCGCCCGCGTGTGCTGGATGCCACGGCGGGCTTGGGCAAGGATGCATTTGTGCTGGCCAGTCTCGGTTGTGAAATGAGCCTGATCGAGCGTCAGCCGCTGATCGGCGCACTGCTTGAGGACGGCTTGGCGCGGGCGGCGGAAGATTTCGACGTGGCGCCGATCGTGGCGCGGATGAAATTGCTCAAGGGCAACTCCATCGAAGTGATGCGCAGTTGGGAAGGGGAGCCGCCGCAGGTGATCTATCTCGACCCGATGTTCCCGCATCGCGAGAAAACCGCGCTGGTGAAAAAGGAAATGCGCCTGTTCCGCCCGCTGGTCGGTGATGATCCGGATGCACCGGCCCTGCTTGAAGCGGCGCTGGCCTTGGCCACGCACCGGGTGGTGGTCAAACGCCCGCGCAAGGCGCCGTGCATCGAAGGGCCGAAACCGAGCCATGCGCTGGATGGCAAATCGAGCCGGTATGACATTTATCCGAAGAAAGCGCTGAAGCCCTGAGACCGCGTCGCCCCATTCGCGAGCAGGCTCGCTCCCACAGTAGGAAATGCATTCCAGTGTGGGAGCGAGCCTGCTCGCGAAGCGGTCTGCACAAGCACCGCAAAACTGTCAGGGTTTGTAAGCCCGCATAAACAACCCCACCACCTCCCGCACATGCCGCTCCGCTTCCTCTCCGGTCAGCGGCTCGCCGCAGCCATACAACAAACGGAAATTCCCCGCCCCTTTGATCAGGCAGAAGAAGTGCTCGGCGGCGTTGCGTGGCTGGTCGATGCTCAGCGCGCCGGTTGCATGGATTTTCGCCAGCAGACCTTCCATGCCGTTGACCACGCGCTCTGGGCCGGCCTCGAAGAAGATCAGCGACAGCTTCGGATCCTGACTGCCCAGCGCCATGATCAGGCGGTGCAGGTTCACTGATTCATCGCTGTTGATCAGTTGATGAAAGCCCCGGGCAATGTTCAGCAATACATTTTCCACCGCGATGCCGTCCGGCAATTCGAAGAACAGCGGCGGCAATTGTTCCTCGCATTTCGCGACGACGGCGGCGGAGAACAGCGTCTCCTTGTCGTTGAAATGGCTGTAGACCGTCAGCTTCGACACGCCCGCCTCGCTGGCCACCGCGTCCATGCTGGTGTTGGCGTAGCCATGGCAGAGAAACAGGGTTTTCGCCGCATCCAGGATCGCCTGGCGCTTGGCCAGATCCTTGGGGCGGCCCGGGCCGTTTGGAGCTGAAAGATTGTTCGACATTCTTCGCTTTTAATACTGGACTGGTGAGTTTGCTATTAATACCATACCCGCCAGTATAAATATTCCAAGCCTCATTCGCGAAAGGTCCGTCACCATGTACCGCCATGCGTTGTCCTTTGCCGTGCCAGTCAGTCTGGCGTTCCTGTTATCGGCGTGCGGTCAGGAAGAGGTGACCAAGGTCACCGTACGCCCGGCCATGGTGGTACAGCCCGAGCCTTCGGCGCAGGCGATGGAAAGTTATCCGGGCGAGGTGCGTGCCCGTTATGAGCCTGATCTGGCATTCCGCATTGGCGGCAAAGTCAGCCGACGACTGGTCGACGAAGGCCAGCGCGTCAAGGCCGATCAGCCCTTGGCCGAACTCGATCCGCAGGATGTGCGCCTGCAACTGGAAGCCACCCGCGCGCAGGTCGCCGCCGCCGAGGCCAATCTGAACCTGGTCCGCGCCGAACGGGATCGCTATAAAACCCTGATGGATCGGCAGATGGTCAGCCGCTCGGCCTATGACAACGCCGAAAATCTATATCGCTCCGGCGAAGCCCGCCTTAAACAAATCAAAGCTGAATTCAACGTTTCGACCAACCAGGCCAGTTACGCGGTACTGCGTGCGCCACAGGATGGCGTGGTGGCCAAGCGTTCGGTGGAAGTCGGTCAGGTGGTCGCTGCCGGGCAAACCGTGTTCACCCTCGCCACCGATGGTGAGCGCGAAGTGTTGATCAGCCTCCCGGAGCAAAGCTTTGGCCGCTTCAAGGTTGGTCAGCCGGTTACCGTGGAATTGTGGGCACAGCAGAATCAACGCTTCGCCGGGCAGATCCGCGAGTTGTCGCCGTCCGCCGATCCGCGCTCACGCACTTTTGCTGCGCGTATCTCGTTCACCAGCGGCAAAGTCCCGGCTGAACTGGGGCAGAGCGCCCGGGTGTTCGTGCAAGCGGCTGACAGTGTCTCGCTGTCCATACCGCTTTCCGCGCTGACCGCTGAAAACGGCGCGACCTACGTCTGGGTGGTCAACGGCAACAACACGTTGAAGAAAACCCCGGTACGGGTCGGTCCGTTCGGCGAGAAAAGCGTGGCGGTGCTCGAAGGCTTGAATGCCAGCGACTGGGTGGTGGCTGCCGGCGTTCACGTATTGCTCGACGGCCAGCAGGTGCGACCAGTGGATCGCTCCAACCGCGTGGTCAATCTTGCGAACAAGGAGTAAGCCCCGATGCGCTTCAACCTCTCCGAATGGGCGTTGCGTAATCGCCAGATCGTACTGTTCCTGATGCTTTTGCTCGCCGTTGTCGGCGCGTTGTCCTACACCAAACTCGGCCAGAGTGAAGACCCGCCGTTCACTTTCAAGGCGATGGTCATTCAGACCCGCTGGCCCGGTGCGACCGCGCAGGAGGTCTCGCGCCAGGTCACTGAACGTATCGAAAAGAAGCTGATGGAAACCGGCGAGTACGAACGCATCATGTCGTTCTCCCGCCCCGGTGAATCCCAGGTCACCTTCATCGCCCGCGACTCGATGCACTCCAAGCAGATCCCTGATCTCTGGTACCAGTTGCGCAAGAAGGTCGGCGACATTCGCCAGACTTTGCCGCCGGGAATTCAGGGGCCGTTCTTCAACGATGAGTTCGGCACCACCTTCGGCAATATCTATGCGTTGACCGGCGACGGTTTCGACTACGCCGTGCTCAAGGATTACGCCGACCGCATCCAGATCCAGCTGCAGCGGGTCAAGGACGTCGGCAAGGTCGAACTGCTTGGGTTGCAGGACGAGAAAATCTGGGTCGAGCTGTCCAACGTCAAGCTCGCCACTCTGGGCTTGCCGCTGGCGGCGGTGCAGCAGGCGCTGGAGGAACAGAACGCGGTATCCACGGCGGGGTTCTTCGAAACCGGCAGCGAGCGCTTGCAGCTACGCGTCTCGGGGAATTTTCAGACAGTCGATGAGATAAAGAACTTTCCGATCCGCGTCGCCGATCGTACGTTCCGTATCTCCGATATCGCCGATGTGCGTCGCGGTTTCAGTGACCCACCGGCGCCGCGCATGCGTTTCATGGGCGACGACGCGATCGGTCTGGCCGTGGCGATGAAGGACGGCGGCGACATTCTCGTCCTGGGCAAGGCGCTGGAGGGCGAGTTTTCGCGCATTCAGAAAAACCTTCCGGCCGGCATGCAGCTGCGCAAGGTGTCCGATCAGCCGGCAGCGGTAAAAACCGGCGTCGGCGAGTTCGTTCAGGTGTTGGTCGAAGCGCTGGCGATCGTCTTGCTGGTGAGCTTCTTTTCCCTCGGCGTGCGCACCGGCATGGTCGTCGCGTTGACCATTCCGCTGGTGCTGGCGATGACCTTCGCTTGCATGTATTACCTCGGCATCGGCCTGCACAAGATTTCCCTCGGTGCGCTGGTGCTGGCGCTGGGCTTGTTGGTGGATGACGCGATCATTGCCGTGGAAATGATGGCGATCAAAATGGAGCAGGGCTTCGACCGCATTCGCGCGGCGAGTTACGCCTGGACCAGCACCGCATTTCCCGATGCTCACCGGCACGTTGATCACCGCCGCCGGCTTCCTGCCGATTGCCACTGCGCAGTCCGGCACCGGCGAATACACCCGTTCGATTTTCCAGGTGGTGACCATTGCCTTGCTCGCCTCATGGGTCGCGGCGGTAATGTTCGTGCCGTATCTGGGGGAAAAGCTCCTGCCGGATCTGGCGAAAATTCATGCGGCGAAACACGGTACTGGCGATGGTCAGCCGGACCCCTATGCGACGCCGTTCTATCAGCGCGTCCGGCGTCTGGTGGAGTGGTGCGTGACCCATCGCAAGACGGTGATCGTGCTCACCGTGGGCCTGTTCATTGCCTCGGTGATGCTGTTCCGATTCGTGCCGCAGCAGTTCTTCCCGGCTTCGAACCGGCTGGAGTTGATGGTCGATCTGAAACTGGCCGAAGGCGTTTCGCTGGCCAACACCACCAGCGAAGTCAAACGCCTCGAAGCGCTGCTCAAGGAGCACGCCGGCATCGACAATTACGTGGCCTACGTCGGCACCGGCTCGCCGCGTTTCTACCTGCCGCTGGATCAGCAACTGCCGGCGGCGAGTTTTGCCCAGTTCGTGGTGTTGGCAAAAACCATTGAAGAGCGTGAAGCGCTGCGCAGCTGGTTGATCGAAACCCTCAACGAACAGTTCCCGGCCCTGCGTTCGCGGGTCACTCGTTTGGAAAATGGCCCGCCGGTTGGCTATCCGGTGCAGTTCCGCGTCACTGGCGAGCACATCGAAGAAGTCCGTGCGTTGGCGCGCAAAGTGGCGGCAAAGGTTCGCGAGAATCCGCACGTGGTCAACGTGCATCTGGACTGGGAGGAGCCGAGCAAAGTTGTCTACCTGAATATCGACCAGGATCGCGCCCGCGCCCTCGGTGTGAGCACCGCCAATCTGGCGAAATTCCTGCAGAGTTCGCTGGTCGGCTCGACGGTCAGCCAGTACCGCGAAGACAACGAATTGATCGAGATTCTACTGCGCGGCACCGTGCACGAGCGCACTGAATTGTCGTTGTTGCCGAGCCTGGCGGTGCCGACGGATAACGGTCGCAGTGTGGCGTTGTCGCAGATAGCCACGCTGGAATACGGGTTTGAGGAAGGCATCATCTGGCACCGCAATCGGCTGCCGAACGTGACGGTGCGCGCCGACATTTACGGCAAGGAGCAACCGGCGACGCTGGTCAAGCAGATCATGCCGACGCTGGACCCGATTCGCGCCGAATTACCCGATGGTTATCTGCTGGATGTGGGCGGCACTGTGGAGGATTCCGAGCGCGGGCAGAAGTCGGTGAATGCCGGGGTGCCGATGTTCATTGTCGTGGTGCTGACCTTGCTGATGGTGCAGTTGCGCAGTTTCTCGCGCACGGCGATGGTGTTTCTGACGGCGCCGTTGGGCTTGATCGGGGTGACCCTGTTTCTGATGGTGTTCCGGCAGCCGTTCGGGTTTGTGGCGATGCTCGGGACCATCGCATTGTCCGGGATGATCATGCGCAATTCGGTGATTCTGGTCGATCAGATCGAGCAGGATATTGCTTCGGGGCTTAAGCCTTGGCAGGCGATTATCGAGGCTACGGTGCGGCGGTTCCGGCCGATTGTGTTGACGGCGCTGGCGGCGGTACTGGCGATGATTCCGCTGTCGCGCAGTGTGTTTTTCGGGCCGATGGCGGTGGCGATCATGGGCGGGCTGATTGTGGCCACGGCGCTGACGCTGTTGTTTTTGCCGGCGTTGTATGCGGCCTGGTTTCGGGTGCGTAAGGAGGCTTGAGGTTTTTGTGTCGTGGCGGCCTTCGGGCCGACCATGATTTGGGGGTTTTGGGTGTATATCCGTTGCTGTGGGCGTTGCGGCTGGCGGTTTCGCCCTTACGGCGAGGCACTTTTTCCAGACGCCGAAAAAGTACCCAAAAAGGCTTGCTCCTGCGTTCGGCCCTCGCAGGCTCGGGTTCCTTCGCTGCGGGATCGATCCGGGCGCAGCGGCTCCGGTTTGCTTCGCTGCACCTACACTCGCTGTGTACGACTGCGTCGTACGGTCGCTGCGCTCCCACGCCCGGATCAATCCCTCCACTCAGCCTTCCGACGTCGCCGGTGGATCAAAAGCAAGATCAAGAGCGTTACTCGAGCTTGCGCTCATTGTTGAGTGGGGCGGCTTCGCCGCAGGTAGCTGCGCTGCTTGCTTTTCTGTGGGAGCGAGCCTGCTCGCGAAGGCGGTCTGACAGCCAATTCATTTCGAATCGCCAATTCACGCTGCCTTCCTACAGCTTTTTCAGAATCCTCCGATCTTGAGGCGCTGGCCGTCCAATGCTGTACTCCGGGTTCTGCTTTTCCGAGTCCTTGAGTCTGTCTGATGAAGAAACCACCGGCATTAGCCGGCAGAACGGATCCTGTTTTCGACCTGTTGGCCCGCTCGCCACACAAGCAACGACTTGCGGATTATCTGGCGCTGCTCAAGCCGCTCGATGATCAGGGGCGCTATCTGCCATTCGAGGCGTTGCGCTATCGCTGGGCGGCAGGGTTGGACGCGAATCTTTGTTGGGCGTTGGTGAAGAAGGCGCGCGCGGCCCAGTACATTCATTTGTTGCCGTTGGGCGAGCCGGTGCAGTGGGGCAAATACGTGCCAACGCCGTTGGCGCAGAAAACCTTGGCTGTGGTGGATCGTTACGCCAGTACGGCCGCGCTGGATTACATGACCAGTCAGATCGGCGAGCGGGCGCATTTCTCCTGTCTGTTCAATGACCTGATCGAAGACGAAGCCATCGCCAGTAGCCAGTTGGAGGGCGCGGCGACTACCACGCGCGTAGCCAGGGACATGCTCAAGCATCAGCGCCAGCCGCGGACGCCAGATGAGCGCATGGTCATGGGGAATTATCGAATGATGAATTTCGCTTGGGAAAAGCGTTATGAACCTCTGAGCATTGAGCTGATTGCAGAGATCCATCGAGTGGGTGTGGAGGGGATCGATGACGGGCAGTATTCCCCCGGATTGTTCCGGACCAATGATGAGGTGGTTGTTCAGGATGGTTCAGGCAACACCGTGCACCGACCACCTCCTGCTGCAGGATTGGTTGCGCGGTTGGCGAGGCTGTCCGCCTGGATCAACCGGCCCGCTGCCTCGATTCTGGACAAAAATTATCTGCATCCACTGACCAAGGCCGTGACGCTGCATTTCGCCATGGGTTATGAACATCCATTTCGCGACGGTAACGGACGGGTCGCGAGAGCCTTGTTTTACTGGTTCATGTTCAAACATGAGTTCGCGGCGTTTCGCTACATTGCGATCAGTCTGCTGCTGCGCAATGCACCAGTGAAATACGGACGCTCCTACCTGCACACCGAGGCAGATGAGCTGGATCTGACTTATTTCATCGAGTTTCAATGCGCGGTTGTTTTGCGAGCCGTGGTCGGTTTTACATCTGTGTACCGCAAGAGTCTGGCAGACACTCAGGACTTTCAGCGCTGGCTGACGAGCTCTGGCGTAATTGCTCAACTGACGGAACGGCAGCGCGCGGTTTATCAGGTGGCTAAAAGCGGGGAGGCGAAGGAGTTTACGGCGAGCAATGTCGCGGAAAATTTTTCCTGCTCGGGTAGCGAGGCGGCGTCGATTCTGGAAGAGCTGGACCAATTGCAGCTTTTTGAGAGAAGGAAGATGGGGCGGGAGTGGGTGTTTTTTTTACGTAGTTCTTTACGTGGAGGCAAGCATGGGAGCGAATTGAATCGCCCCCATGTTGTAACGACTTAAAGCGTACCAAACACTTTCTTCGCCAGACTCGTCGCCGCAGCGGCCGGGTTCTGGCGGATGGTTTCTTCCTGTTTTCCGATCATTTCGAACAAACCATTGAGTGCCTGTTCAGTAACGTAGCTCTCAACGTTCGCGCTCTTCGCGTCCACCACGCCAAACGCAGCAGCCTGGCCTGCGAAGGAGTTGTACTTCTGCGCGACGCCGACCTTGTCGGTAGCTTGCTTGACGATGGGCAGGAATTTCGCGCGGATCTGTTCGCGGCTGGATTTGTTCAGGTATTGGGTGGCCGAATCATTGCCGCCGCTGAGGATACCTTTGGCGTCGGCCACGCTCATTTTCTTCACTGCATCGACGAGGATTGGCTGGGCCTGGGTCACGGCGGATTCGGCGGCTTTGTTCATCGCGTTTTCCAGTTCTTCGACCTGGGCCCCCATGCCGAAGGCTTTCATCTTGCTCGCGGCTTTGCCGAGTTTGCCCGGCAGTTCGATTTTCACTTCGGGGTTATTGCTGAAGCCGCCCGGGGTGCCGAGTTGTTTCACGGCGATCTGGGCGCCTTGGGTCAGGGCGTCCTTGAGGCCGCCGGTAGCGTCTTGCTGGGACAGGTCGCTGAGCGACAGGGCCAGGGCGTTGGCGGAGATCAGCAAGCCGGCGCAGGCGGCGGCGAAGCGAAGGGTAGGGCGGCGCATGGCGTCTTCCTTTGGCGAGTGGATTAACGAACGGCGTCGACGCGGATTTTCAGCGGCTGCGGGTCGTTGCCGTCGAGTTGCACGGCGTGGTTTTCGGTGGTGATGAACATCAGCTCGCCGTTGACTTCAATGCGTGCGCTGATCGAATAACGATGGCCGGGTTTGACCTGCGCCGGATCGTAGCTCAAATGAAACGGCAGCGGCACCTGGCCTTTGATCGGGCCGTTCTGTTCGGCGAGGACGATGGCGGGTGCATCGGCCAGCGACACGTCTTGCAGGCTGACGCTCAGGGTCGCGCTCGGGGGCAGGGCGATGCGTTGCAGGTAGAAGACTTCGCCGTCGAGGCTGGCCTTGCCGGCGGGGGTGGTTGATTGGCAGGCGCTGAGCAGGGTGGCGGCGGCGAGGGTCAACAGTTTTTTCATGGGTGAATCTCCTTTCAATGTGGGAGCGAGCCTGCTCGCGAAAGCGCTGGATCAGTCAAACTAAATGGCGACTGACATTCCGTCTTCGCGAACAGGCTCACTCCCACAGGGGTAAGGCTTCAAGCCTCAGGCTGTGGCGTGATCTGATCCGCCGCATCTTCACTGCGGTGCAGCGCGACCTGGCGGATCGACAGGCGAATCTCCGCCGGCAACACGCGCTTGGCCGCGCCTTCGGCCAGCTCGCCGAGCAGTTCGTGGTAGCTGAGCTTGCCGGCTTCGTCGCGGCGCAGGACGTCGAGGTCGAGCAGGGTCTGGATGAAGTGGCGGAACAGACTCTTGTCGAAGAACTCCGGCGCATTCAGGCCATGGAGGATCGACAGACGCTGGGCCATCACTGTGCAGAGGTCTTCCAGCTCTTCGGCGCTGATGCTGTTCTGGCCGCTGTTGAGCAGCAGGGACACCGTCATGTAGAAACGCTGCAGGGTCTGCGCGATGCTTTTCGACAGCAGCGTCAGCAGCACGAAATGCCGCGAACTCGGTGCCGGACGCAGGTACAGGTCTTTCTCGAAACGCAGCAGGCCCTGCTCGACGAACGCTTCCAGCCACTGATCGATCACCGCGTCGAGTTCCTCCAGGCTCCAGCGGATGAACAACTCCGATTGCAGGTACGGATACAGCGCGCGGGTGTAGCGCAGGATCTGCTCGCGGCTCATGCGCGAGGTGCTCTGGAAGAAACTCGCCAGCAACGAGGGCAGGGCGAAGATGTGCAGGACGTTGTTGCGGTAGTAAGTCATCAGGACCGCGTTCTGCTCGTCCAGATACAGAATCTTGCCCAGCGCATCGTTCTGCTCGGCGAGCAGATCCATGTCTTTCACATGCTCGATCAGCGCCCGGCCATCGCCTTCCGGCAAGGTGGTGTGTGGCGAATACGGGACCTTGCGCAGCAGCGCCAGATACAGGTCCAGCACCCGCGCCATGGCCCGATCATCCAGGGCCAGGCGCGTGGTCGACAGCAGTGCCAGCGCTACCAGATTGACCGGGTTGATCGCCGCCGCTTCATTGAGATGTCGGGCGACTTTCTCGCCGAGGCGGTTGGTGGTTTCGTTGAGCCACGCCGGTTTGAATTGCGGGCCGAGTTCCTGCTGGCGCCAGTCCGGTTGCTCGGCGTCGAGAAATTCCGCCAGTTTGATCGGCTCGCCGAAGTTGACCGCGACCTGACCGAAGCGCTGCTTGAGCGCGCCGATCACTTTGAAAATATCGAAGATCGACTCTTTCTTTTTGCTCGCGCCGCGCAGCTCACCGAGGTAGGTGCGGCCTTCGAGCACGCGCTCGTATCCGATGTACACCGGCACGAATACGATCGGCATCCGCGACGAACGCAGGAAACTGCGCAGAGTGATCGCGAGCATGCCGGTTTTCGGTTGCAGCATGCGCCCGGTGCGCGAGCGCCCGCCCTCGACGAAATACTCCACCGGGAAACCTTTGGTGAACAGCGTGTGCAGGTATTCGTTGAACACCGAGGTGTACAGCGGATTGCCCTTGAAGGTGCGGCGCATGAAGAACGCACCGCCGCGACGCAGCAGGCTACCGATCACCGGCATGTTCAGGTTGATCCCGGCGGCGATGTGCGGCGGGGTCAGGCCATTGCGGAACAGTAGATAGGAAAGCAGCAGGTAATCGATGTGGCTGCGGTGGCACGGCACGTAGATCACTTCGTGACCCTGCGCGACGTTCTGCACACCTTCGATGTGATTGACCTTGATGCCGTCGTAGATCTTGTTCCAGAACCAGCTCAGCACCACTTCGAGAAAACGGATCGCGGTGTAGGTGTAGTCCGAAGCAATCTCGTTGCCATAGCGCAGGGCCTGAGCCTTGGCCTTTTCCGGCGAGATTTTTTCGCGCTCGGCTTCGTCGAGGATCGCCTGTTTGACCAGCGGCTGATTGAGCAGGCCTTTGACCAGATTGCGCCGGTGGGAAATGTCCGGGCCGATCACCGCAGCTTTGAGGTTGCGGAAGTGCACGCGCAGGATGCGCTGGGCCATGCGCACGGTGCGCTCATGACCCTTGTTGTGATCGATCAGTTCGCGCAGGTGGATCGGCGCGGAAAACTGCACGCGGGTTTTACGCCCGAGGACGATAATGCTCAGCAGCCGGCGCAGGCGTCCGGTGACTGCCCAGCTGTCGGCGAACAACAGTTTCCACGGACTGTTTTCGCTGTCTGGCGACTGGCCCCAGAACACGCTGACCGGAATGATCTGCGCGTCTTCGGCAGCGTTCTGCGTCAGCGCGCTGACCAGGCGGGTGAGGGTCGGCGGCGCACCGCGTTTGTCCTGGCGGCCGAGCCAGTCCGGGTCCGGCGTCAAATAGAAAAACGCCGCTGGTTCGATGAGTGAACCCACCGACACCGCCAGCACCGGGCGTGGCAGACCGGCCTTGGTGCACTCGGTGTCAACCACCGCCAGATCGGTCAGCGAAGGGTTTTGCAGGACGTAGAACACCGGACGACTGCGGTCGAGGTTAAGAGTGAACGACGACTGATTGATGGTCTCGGAGCGAACCCAGAGATACAACAGGCGGCGCAGGGTGCCAAACACAAGACGGCGGAACGGGGAACGGGTCATACGGCTTCTGCGTGAGTGGATAAAACCGAGCAGGCGCTCGGGGCGGACAGTTTGCCGTATTAGGCGAAAATCGGCAAAAAAGCGCCGAAGTAATCTCCTGTTGAGAGTTTCCGCACCTGTCATATACTCGGCGCTCTGTTGCCGGTGCCCTGTCATGGACGTCGGACGCAGGCTGACGTTCCTCGAAGGCTTTCCTGCGAAAAGCCCGTTCAATAATAAAAAAGGAGTATGAACAGATGGCAACACGCGAAACCGGCAACGTGAAGTGGTTCAACGACGCCAAAGGCTACGGCTTTATCCAGCGCGACGACGGCGTGGACGTGTTCGTGCACTACCGCGCGATACGCGGCGAAGGGCACCGCTCGCTGACCGAAGGTCAACAGGTCGAGTATGCGGTGATCACCGGCGAGAAGGGGTTGCAGGCTGAGGATGTTGTAGGCCTGTAACACAAACCTCCAGAACGCCAAAACCACTGTGGGAGCGAGCCTGCTCGCGAATGCGGTGTATCAGTCACCATTCATATCGACTGACACTGCGCATTCGCGAGCAGGCTCGCTCCCACATGGGCTCTACGTTGACCTGATTACACGGTCTTCCAGGTGATCTCTTCTTCTCCGTCTTCGCTGATGCGAATCCAGCGATCCGCCGTCTCTTCACCTTCTTCTTCAACCCACGTCCCCGGTGCACAACGCACTTCGACGTTCAGTGCGGCAAAGGCTGCGCGGGCGCAGGCGATGTCGTCGTCCCAGGGGGTCTGGTCGCTTTCCAGGAACAGGCTGTTCCACTTGCCCACGGCTTTCGGCAGCCAGGTCACCGGCACGTTGCCGGCCTTGCACTTGTACGTCTGGCCTTTCTGCACCCAGTCGCTGCACGGGCCAAGCGCTTGGCCGAGCCAAGCGGCGATGGCCTTGTGGTCGACGTCGGCGTCTTTCAGGTAAATCTCGATGTCCGGTTGGCGCATGGATGTCCTCACTGCGGGTCTGAAAAATCCATTCGCGGATTTAGCCGGCCCCGGGTCTGTGCCCGAGACCAAAAGTTATTGAAGAACGAAATAATCGTAGCGCATCGACACGGTGGTCTCGAACGGCTCGGCCTGTTCGATCACTGCCGCACGACGCTCGGCACTGGCACGCCAGCCGTGAGGCGTCATCGCCAACAGGTTGGCGCGGTCCTCGGGCTTGTCCAGGGTCAGCTTGAATTCCAGGGTTTCGCTGTGCGCCAAAACCATGCCTTCCGGCACCAGGGCCAGGTGCTTGTCGTCGGTGTACTCGCGCACTTCGTCGTACAGGCGTTCGCGCAATTCCATCAGATGGCCACGGGTCGGGCCGACTTTCATCAGCCCACCGCCGACGCTGAGCAGACGCTTGGCTTCCTCCCAATCCAACGGACTGAAGACGCTGGCGAGAAACTGGCAACTGCCTGAAGCCAATGGCACGCGGGCCATGCTGGCGATCAACCAGGTGATCGCCGGGTTGCGTTTGCAGGCGCGTTTGACAGCTTCGCGGGAGATGTCCAGCGCGTAGCCATCAGCGTTCGGCAAAGCTTCGGCGATTTGCGCGGTGTAGTAACCCTCGCCACAACCGATGTCGACCCAGCGCTCCGGCGCGTAACTCGCCGCCAATTCAGCCAGACGTTTGGCCACTGGCGCGTAATGCCCGGCGTTGAGGAAATCACGCCGCGCCTCGACCATCGCTTGATTGTCGCCCGGGTCGCGGCTGTTCTTGTGCTGCACCGGCAACAGGTTCAGATAACCCTGACGCGCACGGTCGAACCGATGCCCGGCGGGGCAGACCACGCCGTTCTCTACCGCGTTGAGCGGTTCACTGCAGATCGGGCACGCGAGCATCAGGCGAGCAACTTGATCAGGGTCTGGTAATAGATTTCCGTCAGCACATCGAGATCCGCCGCCAGCACGCGTTCGTTGACCTGGTGGATGGTCGCGTTGACCGGGCCCAGTTCAACCACTTGCGTGCCCATGGTCGCGATGAAGCGGCCATCGGAGGTGCCGCCGCTGGTCGACGCCTTGGTCTCGCGACCGGTGATGTCCTTGATGCTCGACGATACCGCATCGAGCAGCGCGCCCGGTTCGGTGAGGAACGGCAGGCCGGACAGCGCCCAGTCGATGTGCCAGTCCAGATCGTGCTTGTCGAGAATATCGGCAACGCGTTTCTGCAGGCCTTCGACGGTTGATTCGGTGGAAAAACGGAAGTTGAACACCGCCACCAGATCACCGGGAATCACGTTGGTCGCGCCGGTGCCGGAATTGAGGTTGGAAATCTGGAAACTGGTCGGCGGGAAGAAGTCGTTACCGTGGTCCCAGTGCTCGGCGGCCAGCTCTGCCAGCGCCGGAGCGGCGAGGTGGATAGGGTTCTTCGCCAGATGCGGGTAGGCCACGTGGCCCTGCACGCCTTTGACCGTCAGCTTGGCGCCGAGGGAACCGCGACGACCGTTTTTCACCACATCGCCGACCAGGGTGGTGCTCGACGGCTCGCCAACGATGCACCAGTCCAGACGCTCGTTGCGCGCGACCAGACGTTCGACCACAGCCTTGGTGCCGTGATGCGCCGGGCCTTCTTCATCGCTGGTGATCAGGAAAGCGACTTTGCCTTTGTGGTTCGGGTAATCGGCGACAAAGCGTTCAGCGGCGACGGTCATCGATGCCAGGCTGCCTTTCATGTCTGCCGCGCCACGACCGCAAAGCATGCCATGTTCGTCGATCACGGCATTGAACGGATCGATCTGCCATGCGGTAACCGGACCGGTCGGCACCACGTCGGTGTGACCGGCGAAGCACAGCACCGGGCCGTCGTTGTTGCCGTGAGTGGCCCAGAAGTTATCCACATCTTCGATGCGCATCGGCTCCAGGGCGAAACCGGCATTGCCCAGGCGCTGCATCATCTGCTTCTGGCAGTCGGCATCGACCGGGGTCACGGAAGGACGGCGGATCAGGTCGATGGCCAGTTGAAGGGTCGGCGATAGGTCGGCGTGGGCCGTCATGGAAAACTCCGGGATCATGGGGTATGAGCTTGGGCTTCTAATGTGGGAGCGAGCCTGCTCGCGAAAGCGGTCTACCAGGCACCTTAAAGGTTGAATGTTACAACGCCTTCGCGAGCAGGCTCGCTCCCACAAGGGACAGGGGTGGTCAGTCAGACCGGTTATCACGCCAAGCCCCGCAAAATGGCGGTTATCTTAAAGCAAAACGGCGACCATTGGCCGCCGTTTAGTGCTGCGTTGCGGATTTAGACGACCGGTGCCGGCTCAGCCTTGGCCGCTGGTTTGGGCAGCGACGACAGGAACGCCATGATCAGCGCCGCCAGGTACGGCAGCGACTGCACCAGTAGCATGGTTACCCAGAAGCGCATGTCATTGCTCGGAATGCCCTGCACGAGGAAAATCCCCAGCGCCGCGCCCCACAGCAACAGCATGATGAACAGCTCCTCGCGAGCCTCGCTGATCGCCACCCAGAAGCCGTGGTTGTCGGCGTTTTTCGGCGTGCGGAAGAACGGAATGCTGCTGGTGAAGAAACCGTACAGCACCGCTTTGGCGATGGTGTGCGACAACGCCAGCCCGGCCAGTGCCGCGCAGAACGCATCTTTCAGATTCACGCCGACGGCGCGACGGTAGAGGAAGATGATCTTGCCGACCTTGAACACGAACAGCGCCAGCGGCGGGATTGCGAAAATCAGCAACGGTGGATCGACCCGTTGCGGCACGATGATCATCGCCGCCGACCACAACAGCGCGCCAACGGTGAAGAAGATGTTCATGCCATCGGCAACCCACGGCAGCCAGCCGGCGAGGAAGTGATAACGCTGACCGCGAGTCAGTTCGGTGTCCTTGCCGCGCAGCAGGCTGCGGGTGTGGCGCTTGATGATCTGGATCGCGCCATAGGCCCAGCGGAAACGCTGTTTCTTGAAGTCGATGAAGGTATCCGGCATCAGGCCCTTGCCGTAGCTGTCGTGGTAATACGCCGCCGATAGGCCTTTCTCGAATACGCGCAGACCGAGCTCGGCGTCTTCACAAATGCACCAGTCAGCCCAGCCCAATTCTTCCAGCACCGAGCGGCGGGTCATGGTCATGGTGCCGTGCTGAATGATCGCGTCACGGTCGTTGCGGGTGACCATGCCGATATGGAAGAAGCCCTTGTATTCGGCGTAGCAGAGCTTCTTGAAGGTGCTTTCGTTCTGGTCGCGATAATCCTGCGGAGACTGCACCACGGCGATTTTCGGGTCGGCGAAGTGCGGCACCATGTGCTTGAGCCAGTTCGGGTGCACGCAGTAATCGGAGTCGATCACGGCAATGACTTCGGCGTCCTTGGCGGTGTGCGGGATCAGGTAATTCAGCGCGCCGCCCTTGAAACCGGCCAGCGGCGAAACGTGGAAGAACTTGAAGCGCGGGCCGAGGGTTGCGCAGTAGTCACGCACCGGTTCCCACACCGCCGGATCCTTGGTGTTGTTGTCGATGATCAGGACTTCGAAATCCGGATAATCGAGCGCGGCCAGGGCATCGAGGGTCTGTTTGACCATCTCTGGCGGCTCGTTGTAGCAGGGCACGTGGATCGACACTTTCGGCCGGTAGTCGGAATCGCCCAGCACCGGCAGGAATTCCCGACGGCGCTTGTGAATCCACACCGCTTCGGCCAGTTCATGGGCCTCGGTGAGCAGGACGATGAATACCCCGAGCGCACCGAGCGCGAGGAGGAATCCGACCGTGAGGCTGAACCACGTGCTGTATTGCTGGCTATAGTCGTAACCGATGTACACCAGCACCGAGCCGCAGAGGAACGCGATAAAGGTCAGGAACGTACGACCGCGTTGGCGCAGGGCTGAGCCGTCGATCATCAGCAGGGTCAGCGACAGCAGCGCCAGCACCACCGAACCGATGGCCAGCACGCGCCATTGTGGAATCGCCACCACCGGGCCTTCGAAATTGAATTTCTGCTGACGCGCGGCGTTGAACACGCCCCAGTAGGCGCCGACCGAACCTTCGTCGCTGGCCTTCCACGGTTGGTCAAACGCTTCGATCACGAAGTAGTTGAAGCCTTGGCGATTGAGCTTGTTGACCAGTGTGCGCAGGTAAATCGCCTGATCTGCCGGCGAGGCATCGGCGCCACCGCGCATGCGACCGTTGCTCGGCCAGCCTACCTCGGACAGCAGCAGCGGTTTTTTCGGAAAGAGTTTTTTCAGATCGCGGGCGCGGTCGAAGACGAACTGGCCGGCCTTGTCCACCGGAATGAATTCCCAGTAGGGCAGGACGTGAGCGGCGATCAAATCCACGTGCTTGGCCAGTTGCGGGTATTTCTCCCAGATGTGCCATTGCTCGGAAGTGGTCACCGGTACTTTGACGGCAGCGCGCACCCGATCCAGCAGAACGATCAAGGCCTCAGGTGTGATTTCTTCACGAAACAGCGCTTCGTTGCCGACCACCACGCGCACGACGCTGCGCGAGGTGTTGGCCAGTTCGATGGCTTTGGTGATTTCCCGTTCGTTGCGTTCCTGGTCCGGGCTGATCCAGATGCCGAGGGTGACACGCAGGCCGAATTCCTCCGCCAGTTTCGGGATGTCTCCCAGCGAACCGTCGACCGAATAGATACGAATGTTGTCGGTCAGCTTGCTCATGATTTCCAGGTCACGGCGCATTTCATCGTCAGACGGATACTGATCCTTCTGTGGGAATTGGCCTTGCTGGAATGGCGAATACGAGAAGCCGGAGATTTGCTGCGGCCAGTTCGGCGCCGTGACCGGGCGATTGACCAGCGCCCAGAAACCGGTGAACAAGGCAGCGATGGCCAGCACCACCACCAGGTTGAGTCCAAATTTACGCGATGACATAGCTGTTTCGGGTTCCAAAGGCTGTGGAACGAAGGATCGGTCGGATAGACGCCCGAGGGGCGCGCATCCTACACCGGCGGTTAACCAGTCGTACAACTGACGGGAAAATGCCTGACATTGGGCAGCCGTCTCTGACTTAAGTTCTTACACTTGTCGCTTGCAGCTTAAAACTTGTCGCTGCGTAGCCCTATAATGCGCGCCGGTTTTTGGGGTAATGGTCATGAGTACAGAAGATCCGCGGTTTGCAGGCATCGCCCGGTTGTATGGCATCGAGGGCCTGGAACGCTTGCGCGCCGCCCATGTGGCGATCGTCGGCGTTGGTGGCGTCGGTTCCTGGGCGGCGGAAGCGATGGCCCGTTGCGGGGTGGGCGAGATCTCGCTGTTCGACCTTGATGACGTCTGCGTCAGTAATGCCAACCGTCAGTTGCACGCCTTGGACAGCACTGTCGGCAAACCCAAGGTCGAGGTGATGGCCGAGCGCCTGCGCGGGATCAACCCCGATTGCACGGTGCACGCCGTGGCCGATTTCGTCACCCGCGACACCATGGCCGAATACATCACGCCGAACATCGACTGCGTGATCGACTGCATCGATGCGGTGAACGCCAAAGCGGCGCTGATCGCCTGGTGCAAACGCCGCAAGATCCAGATCATTACCACCGGCGGCGCGGGCGGGCAGATCGACCCGACGCTGATTCAGGTTTGCGACTTGAACCGCACCTTCAACGATCCGCTGGCCTCGAAAGTCCGTTCGACGTTGCGCCGGGACTACGGCTTCTCCCGCACCGTGACCCGTCACTACAGCGTGCCGTGTGTGTTTTCCACCGAACAGCTGCGCTACCCGAAACCGGATGGCAGCATTTGTCTGCAGAAAAGGTTTGTCGGCGACGGCGTGAAGCTCGACTGCGCTGGCGGGTTTGGCGCGGTGATGATGGTTACTGCGACATTTGGCATGGTCGCGGCGACCAAGACTGTGGACAAGATTGTCGCTGGTGTTCGGCGCCCGGCGGACCGGGTCAAGCCTCAAGCCTGAAGGTATCAATGAGGGCCTCTTCGCGAGCAGGCTCGCTCCCACAGGGAAATGCATTTCCATTGTGGGAGCGAGCCTGCTCGCGAAGGCGATTAGCGCGCCAACTCATTCATCCGCTGGAGCACCGCATTCAGGCCATTACTGCGCGAAGGCGACAACTGCCGCGACAGTCCCAGCTGATTGAACCACTCCGGCAGATCCACCTGCTGCAACTCCACCGCCGACAAGCCATTGACCCGCAACAGCAGCAACGCCACCAACCCGCGAATCATCCGCGCATCGCTGCTCGCCTTGAACTGCCAGTGCCCGTCGCGCAAATCCCCGACCAGCCACACCTGACTCTCACAGCCATGCACTCGGTTGGCCTCGCACTTTTGCGCGTCATCCAGCGCCGGCAAGCGATCGCCAAACTGCATCAGCAGCCGCGCGCGCTGTTCCCAGCCCGCCGCATTCTGAAACGTCTGCAGCGCTTCGGCCGCTTCCACCGGCAGGCTCATCGCAACAACTCCAGCGCCTGATCCAGCGCCTCGAAAAAGCGCTCCAGATCTTCCGAGTCGTTATACAGCGCCAGCGACACGCGAATCGCGCCAGCCAGTTCGAAGCTTTTCATCAGCGGCATGGCGCAGTGATGCCCGGCGCGCACGGCGATGCCTTGTTCGGTGAGCAGATGCGCCAGATCAGCGTTGTGCACGCCTTCGACGACAAAACTGGCCAGCGCCAGTTGCGGCTTGCCCAGCAGGCGAATGCCATTGCGGGCGGCGAGGCCGCGCAACAGATAGTCGTGCAGTGCCGCTTCATGGGCAGATACGGCGTCCTGATCCAAACCGGCCAAGTAGTCGAGGGTCGCTCCGAGGCCGATGACACTGGCGATTGGCGGTGTGCCAGCCTCGAACCCCAACGGCGCCGGGCGGAAGCGCGAATCCTGATAGTTGGCGTCCAGCACCATCTCGCCGCCGAACTGCCATGGCTGCAATTGCTCCAGCGCAGCGTTGCGTCCGAACAGCACGCCCAGTCCCTCAGGGCCGTAGAGTTTGTGGCTGGAAAACACATAGAAGTCGCAACCCAGCGCCTGCACATCATGCCGGCCGTGCACCACGCCTTGCGCGCCATCGACTACCGTCAGCGCGTTCTGCGCCTTGGCCATGCCGAGCAAAGCGGTCAGCGGTTGCCAGGCACCAAGGACGTTGGACAGCTGACTGACTGCCAGCAAGCGCGTGCGCGGGCCGATCAGATGCACGGCAGCGGCGAGGTCGATCAGGCCGTCGGCATCCAGCGGCAGGATCACCAGTTTCAGGTTGCGGCGTTGCGCCAGTTGCTGCCACGGCAACAGGTTGGCGTGATGCTCCAGAGCGCTGATGACAATCTCATCGCCCGGCTCGAACAAATGTTCAAGACCGTAAGCCAGCAGATTCAAGGCACTGGTGGCGCCGTGCGTGAAAATTATCTGCCCGCTGTCACCGGCATTCAGCCACTGGCCAACCTTGCGCCGGCTGTCTTCGAACGCTTGTGTCGCGTGAGCACCCGGAAGGTGTTGCGCACGATGCACATTGGCCGCGCCGTTGGCGTAGTAATGCGTCAGTGCGTCGAGCAGGGCCTGGGGTTTTTGCGTGGTGGCGGCGTTGTCCAGATAGGTCTGGTCTTGCCGTTGCAGCGCGGCGATGGCCGGGAAATCGGCGCGCCACGGGGAGGGGATCATCATGGGTTCAGCCCTGTGAAATTGGGCGGGGTGTACGCCAAACCTTGTGGGAGCGAGCCTGCTCGCGACAGCGTCCTTGAGGACGCCAGAAGCTTCGCGAGCAGGCTCGCTCCCACAGGAGGTCGATGTGCTGCTTAGTTGTGAGCGTGCAGCGCTTCGTTCAGTTCGATCGCCGATTTGTGGGTCTTGCATTCCACAGCACCGGTTTCCGAATTACGACGGAACAGCAGATCAGTCTGACCAGCCAGCTCGCGCGCCTTCACAACCTTGACCAGATTGTTGTTTTCGTCGAGCAGCGCAACCTTGGTGCCAGCGGTCACGTACAGGCCCGACTCCACAGTGTTGCGGTCGCCCAACGGAATACCGATACCGGCGTTGGCGCCGATCAGGCAGCCTTCACCGACCTTGATCACGATGTTGCCGCCGCCCGACAGGGTACCCATGGTCGAGCAACCGCCGCCCAGGTCCGAACCCTTGCCGACGAATACGCCAGCGGAAACGCGGCCTTCGATCATGCCCGGGCCTTCGGTGCCGGCGTTGAAGTTGATGAAACCTTCGTGCATGACGGTGGTGCCTTCGCCGACGTAGGCGCCCAGACGCAGACGTGCGGCATCAGCGATACGCACGCCGGCCGGTACCACGTAGTCGGTCATCTTCGGGAACTTGTCCACGGAGAACACTTCCAGCAGTTCGCCGCGCAGACGCGCTTCGAGTTGCATTTCCGCCAGTTCGCTCAGGTCGATCGCGCCCTGGCTGGTCCACGCCACGTTCGGCAGCAGCGGGAAGATACCGGCGAGGCTGACGCCGTGCGGCTTGACCAGACGGTGCGAGAGCAGATGCAGCTTGAGGTAGGCCTCAGGCGTGGAGGTCAGTTGCGCGTCTTCGGCCAGCAGCGTGGCAACCAACGGCTTGTGGCTTTCAGCCAGGCGAGTCAGCAGCTTGCCTTGCACAGCGTCGATGCCTTTTACGGCTTCAGCCAGTTGCGCGGCCTGGGCGGTGGTGAAGGTGATGGCCTGGTTGCCTTCGGTGTAACCGAGGATCGGCGCGACCGCTGCGACCAGTTCGGCCGAAGGATTGAGCAGTGGTTGTGCGTAGAACACTTCCAGCCATGCGCCTTGACGGTTCTGGGTGCCGACACCAAAGGCGATGCTGAACAGGGAATTGGACATGTGAATACCTCTACAAAGAGTGACGGGCTGCTTACTTCAGAGCGGCCGCGTAGATATCTGGCTTGAAGCCAATCAGGGTTCGGTCACCGAGATCGAGCACCGGGCGCTTGATCATCGAGGGTTGTGCGAGCATCAGTTCGATGGCTTTCGCTTGGTCGAGATCAGCTTTGCGTTCGTCGTCGAGTTTGCGAAAGGTCGTGCCGGCGCGGTTCAGCACGGTTTGCCAGCCGTGCTCGTCGCACCATTGGGTCAGGTGCTCACGGTCAATGCCGGCGGTCTTGTAATCGTGAAAGTCATAGCTGACAGCGTGTTCATCGAGCCAGGTGCGCGCCTTTTTCATGGTGTCGCAGGCTTTGATGCCGAAAAGGTGCAACGTTTTACTTGAAACGGCCAAGGAATCGCCCCCTTTACAGGTGCTGGAAAAAAATGGTGACGGATTATGCCATGACCGGACGGTTTCGTCGGCCACGGTTGTCGTAACGCTGTAAAACCTGTGGGAGCGAGCCTGCTCGCGAAGAGGCCACATCAATCAATATCTCTGTGTGCTGAACGACCGCTTTCGCGAGCAGGCTCGCTCCCACAAGGGTGTCGCTTGCGGTCGTGCGACATAGGTGCAACGGTCAGCCACAGCCTAAGGCGCTAATATGGCAGTTCAACGCTGTCGATCGCCTGAGATTTTCGTTTTATGCAAACTGCTTACACCGTCCTGATCCTGCTGATGCTGGTCAGCGTCTCGCGCCTGGTCGGGCGGGTTATCCCGCTGCCATTGCCGCTGGTGCAAATCGCCGCCGGTGCCTTGCTCGCCTGGCCGACCCTGGGGCTGCACGTCGCCCTCGACCCGGAATTGTTCCTGTTTCTGTTCCTGCCGCCGTTGTTGTTTTCCGATGGCTGGCGCATGCCCAAACGCGCCTTTTGGCAATTGCGTGGACCGATCCTGACCCTGGCCGTCGGCCTTGTTCTGTTCACCGTGGTCGGTGCCGGTTATTTCATTCATTGGCTGTTGCCAACTATTCCGCTGCCAGTGGCCTTCGCCCTTGCCGCGGTTTTGTCACCGACGGACGCCGTGGCGGTTTCAGCGATTTCGCAGAACCGTCTCCCCACGCCGCTGATGCACATCCTCCAGGGCGAGGCGCTGATGAATGACGCCTCAGGCCTGGTGACCTTCAAATTCGCCCTCGCTGCAGCGATCACGGGCGTGTTTTCGCTGACCAATGCCAGTCTGACCTTCGTCGCGGTGGCGCTCGGTGGCCTGGCTGTGGGTGTAGCGTTGAGCTGGCTGGTCGGGCGCCTGCGCGCGTGGATGATCGCCCGGGGCTGGGACGATCCGGCCACTCACGTGGTGTTCATGTTGCTGCTGCCGTTCGCCGCTTACGTACTGGCTGAACGTCTGGGCGCTTCGGGCATTCTTTCGGCGGTGGCGGCGGGGATGATGCAAAGCTGGCTCGACCTGCTGCCGCGCCAGACCAGCACGCGGCTGCTCAACCGCAGCGTTTGGGCGCTGCTCGAATTTGCGTTCAATGGCTTGATCTTCCTGCTGCTTGGCCTGCAATTGCCAGACATCATCAAGGCCGTGGTCAGCCATGAGCCGACGCTGTGGCCGACGTTGTTCTATCGCTGCCTCGATGTGCTGGCGATTTTCGTCGCGCTGGTGCTGCTGCGCTTCATCTGGGTGCAGAGCATCTGGCGCTTGTCGGTGTTGCTGCGCCGACTGCGCGGCAAGGGCGAGCTGACGCAAGTGCCGACGGCGCGTTCATGCTGGTTGCTGACGGTGGGCGGTGTGCGCGGGGCGGTGACGCTGGCAGGCGTGATGTCGGTGCCGATGCTGATCGGCGCCGAGGCTTTTCCTGAACGCGACTTACTGATCTTCATTGCAGCCGGGGTGATTCTGCTGTCGCTGGTCTCGGCCTGTATCGCGCTGCCCTTGCTGCTGCGCGGCATCGACAAAAGTCCCGACGACAAGCGTCGTCAGGAAGTGCGCGACGCCTGGCGCAAGACGGCCGAAGCGGCGATTCACTCGCTGGAAAGCGAAGAAGTGGTCCCACAGGATGCCGCTCAAGCAGCGCTGGCAGCGGAGCTCAAGGCGCGGATCATGTCCGAATATCGCCATCAACTTGATGTGTTCAACGATTCCGCCGAAGCCCAGGCGCTGGCGTTTCAGATGGATCTGCTTGAGCGTCGCCTGCGTTTGAAAGCGCTGCGCGCGCAGCGTCTTGAGCTTTACAGTCTGAGCCGTCAGCACCAGATCGGTGATGACGTGTTGCGAGAAGTGCTCGGCGAACTGGATTTGAGCGAGGCCAATCTGGGCCAGGTCAAATAGCCGGTTGAGCGCTTGCAGCAGGGGACTGCCGCAAGCGCTCCGTGATCACTTCTGGCGGGTGATGAAGTCACGAATCCGTTCGGCGGCTTCGACGCATTCTGCCAGTGGCGCAACCAGTGCCATACGCACACGGCCGGCGCCAGGATTGACGCCATCGACATCGCGAGACAGATACGAGCCCGGCACCACGGTCACGTGTTCCTGTTCGAACAGATCGCGGCAGAACGCCGCATCATCGCCCTGCACATTCGGCCACAGATAGAAGCTGCCGTCCGGGCGCTGTACGTCCAGCACCGGGCTGAGGATGTTCAGCACCGCATCGAACTTCTCGCGATACAGCGCACGGTTGGCGCGCACATGCACTTCGTCATTCCACGCGGCAACGCTGGCCAGTTGAGTCTGCACCGGCATCGCGCAGCCGTGGTAAGTGCGATAGAGCAGGAAGCCTTTGAGGATGTCGGCATCGCCGGCAACGAAGCCTGAACGCAGGCCCGGCAGGTTGGAGCGCTTGGACAGGCTATGAAAGACCACGCAGCGCTTGAAGTCATTGCGGCCGAGTTCGACGCAAGCACTCAGCAGGCCCGGCGGCGGGGTTTGCTCGTCGAAGTACAGTTCGCTGTAGCACTCGTCGGCGGCAATCACGAAGTCGTACTGATCGGCGAGGGCGATCAACTTCTTCAAGGTATCGACCGGAATCAGCGCGCCGGTCGGATTGCCCGGCGAGCACAGGAACAGGATCTGGCAGCGCTGCCAGATGTCTGGCGAAACGGCGTCGAAGTCCGGGTTGAAGCCGTTTTCATCCAGGCATGGCAGGTAATGCGGCTTGGCCCCGGCGAGGAACGCCGCGCCTTCGTAGATCTGATAGAACGGGTTGGGGCTGACCACCAGCGCATCGTCACCACGATTGACCACGGTCTGGGTAAAGGCGAACAGCGCTTCACGGGTGCCGTTGACCGGCAGCACGTTGCGCGCCGGATCGATCCAGCCGTTCGGCACACCAAAACGACGCTCGCACCAGCCAGCGATGGCTTCGCGCAGGGCCGGGATACCGAGGGTGGTCGGGTACACCGCCATCTGATCCAGATTGTTCGCCAGCGCTTCGGCGACAAAGCTCGGCGAACGGTGTTTCGGCTCGCCGATCGACAGGGCGATCGGGCGTTTGTCCGGGTTCGGGGTCACGGTGCCAAGCAGGGCGCGGAGCTTTTCGAACGGGTACGGCTGGAGCTGGTTCAGAGCGTTGTTCATTGGGGCCTCTTTTAAATGCTCAAGAGCTTTCTGTGGCGAGGGGCTTTATCCCCGTTGGGCTGCGCAGCGGCCCCAAAACCATCACTGCGGTTCAACTGAATGTCCGCATACACAGGTTTTACGACTGCTTCGCAGCCGAACGGGGATAAATCCCCTCGCCACAGGGGATTGTATGTACCGGAGGAAAGCATGGGCTGCATTCACAGGGATAAATGGGTGATTCAGATACTGATCCGCGAAAGTTTGATATCCGGTTCCTGATTGACGCTCAGTTGTTCGACGATCGCATCTTGCAGACGGCTGCACAGCAGCGGATCGGACAGCGGCTGGTTATGCGCGTCGGTGATGAAGAACACGTCTTCCACGCGCTCGCCCAGGGTCGCAATCTTGGCGTTCTGCAGCGACAGGTCGAACTCGAGGAAGATCCCCCCGACCCGCGCCAGCAGGCCCGGCCGGTCAGGCGCCGTCAGTTCCAGCACGGTCACCGGACGCTGGGCGTCGTTGTGAATGGTCACTTGCGGCGCAAAGGCGAAGTGTTTGAGCTGACGCGGCACCCGGCGCTGGATGATTGTCGGGTAGTCGTCCGGGTTGCGCAGGGCTTCGGTGAGGCCTTCACGGATCTGCTTGATCCGCGCCGGGTTGTCGCCGATCGATTCGCCTTCGTTGTCGAGCACGATGTAGGTGTCGAGGGTGAACTGGCTGCTCGAGGTGATGACCCGGGCATCGTGAATGTTCAGGTTGAGCTGGTCCATCGCCGCCACGGTCACGGCGAAGAAGTCGTGCTGGTCCGGTGCATAAATGAAGATCTGCGTGCCGCCCTCGAACTCGCGCTGGGTGGTTTCCTTGATCAGCACCAGCGGCCCGCCATCCACCGGTTGCTGCAGGATCGCATCGCTGTGCCAGGCTACATCGCCGGCGGTGTGACGCAGGAAATAGTCATCGCCCAATTGCGCCCACAGTTGCTCGACGTCATCCGGGTCGGTGCCGCCGCGCACCAGAATGTCCAGTGCCGCGCTTTGCGTCTGGCGGATCTGCTCTTCGCGATCCACCGGATTTTCCAGACCCCGGCGCAGGGCTCGTTTGGTCTCGGTGTAGAGCTGGCGCAACAGGCTGGCGCGCCATGAATTCCACAGCGTCGGATTGGTCGCGTTGATGTCGGCCACGGTCAGCACGTAGAGGTAGTCGAGGCGCGTTTCGTCGCCGACCGCCTGGGCGAAATCGTGGATCACCTGCGGGTCGGACAGATCCTTGCGCTGCGCAGTGGTGGACATCACCAGGTGGTTCTGCACCAGCCAGACGATCAGGCGGCTGTCCCACACCGGCAACTGATGGCGCTGGCAGAACGCCTCGGCATCGACCGCGCCAATCTCCGAGTGATCGCCATGCCGGCCCTTGCCGATGTCGTGGTACAGGCCGGCCATGTAGATCAGCTCAGGTTTGGGCAGCTTGGCCATGAGCTTGGCGGCCAGCGGAAATTTCTCCGAGACCTGGGTGTACTGCAGTTTGCGCAGGTGTTTGATCAGGTTCAGCGTGTGCGCATCGACCGTATAAATGTGGAACAGGTCGTGCTGCATCTGCCCGACGATAAAACCGAACTCCGGCAGATAGCGCCCGAGAATGCCGTAACGGTTCATCCGCCGCAGATTGCGGTGGATACCGATCTTGCACTTGAACAGCTCGATGAACAGGCTGGTGTTGCGGATATCGTTACGGAAGTTGTCGTCGATCAGATGACGATGTTCGCGCAGCAGACGAATGGTGTCGGCGCGCACGCCTTTGATTTCCGGCTGCTGGGCCATCAGCACGAAAATTTCCAGCATGGCGAACGGCGTGCGGCGGAACACATTGTCATTGCGCGCCTCGATGTAACCGTCATGCAACTGGAAGCGCGAGTTGATCGGTTGCGGCGGCGCTTCGTCTTCCGGGGCGAGGATGACTTCCTCGAAGTGCTGGATGATCAGATCGCTCAGTTGGGCGATGCTCATCACGGTGCGGAAGTACTGCTGCATGAAGTTTTCGACCGCCTGTTTGGCGTCGTCTCCTTCAAAGCCAAGCAGGCCGGCAATGGTGCGTTGATGATCGAACAGCAAGCGGTCTTCGGAGCGACCGGCGAGCATGTGCAAGGCATAGCGCACTTTCCACAGAAATTCCTGGGAGGAGGCGAGCAGGGCATTTTCGCTTTCGACCAGAAAACCTTCGCCGGCGAGGGCGCGCAGGTTCAGGGTGCCGTACTGTCTGCGGGCGACCCAGAGGATTGTCTGAATATCGCGCAGGCCGCCGGGCGAGCCTTTGACGTTCGGTTCGAGGTTGTATTCGGTGTCGTTGTATTTGTGATGACGAGCCTTCTGCTCGGCTCGCTTGGCCAGGAAGAACTCCTTGGCCGGCCACATGTGCGCGGTGCTGGTGACGTCGAGCATGCGCTGGCGCAGACGCTCGGGGCCGCAGATGGTGCGGCTTTCCATCAGGTTGGTGACCACGGTCAGGTCGGCGCGGGCCTCTTCGGCACACTCATCGACCGAGCGCACGCTCTGGCCGACTTCCAGACCGATGTCCCACAACAGCGTCAGAAAACGCTCGATGGAGTCGCGGAAAACTTCGTGGTCAGCGCTGTCGAGCAGGATCAGCAGATCAATGTCGGAATAGGGATGCAGCTCGCCGCGCCCGTAGCCGCCCACTGCCACCAGAGCGATATCGGCGTCTTCGCTCCAGTTGAACTGCTCCCAGGCCTTTTGCAGGATGTTGTCGACAAACCAGGCGCGGTCTTCGATCAGGCGGCGGATGTCGCGGCCATTGCGAAAACGCGTGTCAAGGACCTCGCGAGCCTGGCGGATCGCCTTCTTGAACGCCGCGATAGGACTCGCTTTAAGGGCCAGTTCAGCCTGGAACTGGCCGCGGTCGAAGAGTTCGGGATCCACCTGCGGCATCGATTGGCTTTCCTTCTATAGGCTGGGAGCGTTCTGGGTGTCAGGCCGAGATGCGCGCGATGGTGTCATCGCTGCGCAAGGTGAAAATCTCGTAGCCGGTGTCGGTGACCAGCAGGGTGTGTTCCCACTGTGCCGAAAGCTTGCGGTCCTTGGTGATCGCGGTCCAGCCGTCGCCCAGTACCTTGGTGTCGGCCTTGCCCTGGTTGATCATCGGCTCGATGGTGAAGGTCATGCCGGCCTTCAGTTCCATGCCAGTGCCGGCGCGACCGTAGTGCAGGATCTGCGGCTCTTCGTGGAAGACCTTGCCGATGCCGTGGCCGCAGAACTCGCGCACCACCGAGAAACCGTTCTTTTCCGCGTGCTTCTGGATCACTTCACCGATGTCGCCGAGGCGGCAGCCGGGCTTGACGATCTCGATGGCCTTGTACATGCATTCCTGGGTGACCTGCGACAGGCGCTCGGCCCAGACCGGCACTTCGCCGACGTGGAACATGCGGCTGGTATCGCCGTGGTAGCCGTCTTTGATCACCGTGACGTCGATGTTCAGGGTGTCGCCGTTTTTCAGCGGTTTGTCGTTCGGGATGCCGTGGCAGACCACATGGTTGATCGAAGTGCAGATCGACTTCGGGTAGCCCTTGTAGTTGAGCGGGGCGGGGATGGCCTGCTGCACATTGACGATGTAGTCGTGGCAAATCTGGTTGAGCTGATCAGTGGTCACGCCCGGTTTGACATGTTCGGCAATCATTTCCAGCACATCGGCGGCCAGTTTTCCGGCGACACGCATGCCAGCGATGTCCTCGGGGGTTTTGAGGTTGACGGTCATACAGGCTCTCTCTGCGCTCGGCGGCGCTTACGGATACGAATTGGGTGGCAGGTGTATTTTTGCGACCCTGAAAAACGCGATTCTAACAGACGAGAGGCGCAAATCCGCGCCTGCATGTCTGGCTTGTGTCTATACAATGGTGCCCATCGAGCCGATTCCAAGGGGGCTGCGCCCATGTCACTGGTGCGAATACAGATTCCGGGTTCCGTTTCTGCGCACCCTGTGGTATAAAATGCGCCGCTTTCCGGGGATGCCCCGAAAAGCTTAAATCCACACACGTGTCGACACGATGACCTGGGTGCCTTGGGCTTTATGCCTCTGGTTGGTCATTGGGATACGTGGAGGCCAAACCCGACTTATCAAGGAACTATCATGTCCCAAGTCAACATGCGCGATATGCTGAAGGCCGGTGTGCACTTCGGTCACCAAACCCGTTACTGGAATCCGAAAATGGGCAAGTACATTTTCGGCGCGCGTAACAAGATTCACATCATCAACCTTGAAAAAACCCTGCCAATGTTCAACGAAGCTCTGACTTTCGTAGAGCGTCTGGCCCAGGGCAAAAACAAGATTCTGTTCGTCGGCACCAAGCGTTCCGCTGGCAAGATCGTTGCTGAAGAAGCAGCACGTTGCGGTTCGCCGTACGTCGATCACCGCTGGTTGGGCGGCATGCTGACCAACTTCAAGACCATTCGTGCTTCCATCAAGCGTCTGCGTGACCTTGAAGTTCAAGCCGAAGACGGTACTTTCGCCAAGCTGACCAAGAAAGAAGCGCTGATGCGCTCCCGTGATCTTGAGAAGCTGGATCGTTCGCTGGGCGGCATCAAGGACATGGGCGGTCTGCCAGACGCACTGTTCGTGATCGACGTTGACCACGAGCGCATCGCGATCACCGAAGCCAACAAGCTGGGCATCCCGGTCATCGGCGTTGTCGATACCAACAGCAGCCCGGAAGGCGTTGACTACATCATCCCAGGCAACGATGACGCCATCCGCGCTATCCAGCTGTACATGGGTTCGATGGCTGACGCAGTTATCCGCGGTCGCAACAACGTTGCTGGCGGTACTGTTGAATTCGCAGCTGAAGAAACTCAGGCTGCAGCTGAGTAATCGACGCCCCTGGCGTTGACTCAGTAAGCAAAAAGGGGGCTTGGCCCCCTTTTTGCCACCTCGAAAACCATTTGTCGGCGCCCACGTCTGTATTTGTCATGTGCGGCAGCCAACATGGGTGGTTCGGGAAGAATTGAACGCCCGTTCGATCGGGTGGAATGGTTGAAAACCTATCCAAGAGGAATTTGAAAATGGCAGCAATTACTGCAGCGTTGGTCAAAGAACTGCGCGAGCGTACCGGCGAAGGCATGATGGATTGCAAGAAAGCCCTGGAAAAGGCTGACGGCGACATCGAAAAAGCCATTGATGACATGCGTGCTTCGGGCGCCATCAAGGCTGCGAAAAAAGCTGGCAACGTTGCCGCTGAAGGCGCAATCGCCATCAAATCGAATGACAAGGCAGCCGTGCTGCTGGAAGTCAACTCGCAGACCGACTTCCTGGCCCTGCAAGACGATTTCAAGAACTTCGTTGCTGCCAGCGTAGAAAAAGCTTTCGACGAAAAACTGACCGACGCAGCTCCGCTGATCGCCGCTCAGGAAGCGGCTCGTGAAGCGCTGGTTGCCAAAGTCGGCGAGAACGTCAACATCCGTCGTCTGGTACGCGTAGAAGGTGACGTTGTCGGCACCTACCTGCACGGTAACAAGATCGGTGTTGCTGTTGTCCTGAAAGGCGGTGACGTCGAGCTGGCCAAAGACATCGCTATGCACGTTGCTGCAAGCAACCCTGAGTTCCTGCTGCCTTCGCAAGTCTCCGACGAAGCGATCGAGCGTGAGAAAGCTGTGTTCCTGCAGCTGAACGAAGAAAAGATCAAAGGCAAGCCAGAAAACATTGTTGAGAACATGGTCAAAGGCCGTATCAGCAAGTTCCTGGCAGAAGCGAGCCTGGTCGAGCAGGCGTTCGTCAAGAACCCTGAAGTCAAGGTTGGCGAGCTGGCCAAGAAAGCCGGCGCTGAAATCGTTTCCTTCACTTACTTCAAAGTAGGCGAAGGCATCGAGAAGCCGGTCGACAACTTCGCTGAAGAAGTTGCTGCCCAGCTGGCTGCCGCCAAGCAATAAGACGGTTTTTCAACTGTCGCCCGAAAGAGGCTGCCCGCTAACGCGCGCAGCCTCTTTTCAGATGGGGTACCAATTTTTTATTTGGTTTCCACCCGGAACTGACTTACAAAGCCATGTTCCGATGGCGCTGCAGCAGCGCCAAGCTAGAGTGAACGCCAGCTGTAAACAGCTCGCAAAGAATTTTAAATACGCCGCAGGAGAGATTCGCAATGGCTCAGCAGGGCAGTGGTTATCAGGCTCGCTATAAACGCATTCTACTCAAGCTTAGCGGCGAGGCCCTGATGGGCTCGGAAGAGTTCGGGATCGATCCTAAGGTACTGGATCGCATGGCGCTGGAAGTCGGCCAACTGGTCGGCATCGGCGTCCAGGTCGGTCTGGTGATCGGCGGTGGCAACCTGTTCCGTGGCGAGGCCCTGAGCAAGGCCGGGATGGATCGGGTCACGGGCGACCACATGGGCATGCTGGCCACTGTGATGAACGCCCTGGCCATGCGCGATGCGCTGGAACGTGCCAATATCTCGGCCATCGTCATGTCGGCCATTTCCATGGTCGGTGTGACCGATCACTACGATCGCCGCAAAGCCATGCGTCACCTGAACTCCAAAGACGTCGTGATCTTCGCGGCCGGTACCGGCAATCCGTTCTTCACCACGGATTCGGCAGCCTGCCTGCGTGCAATCGAAATCGACGCCGACGTTGTGCTCAAGGCCACCAAGGTTGATGGCGTGTACACCGCAGACCCGTTCAAAGACCCGCATGCCGAGAAGTTCGATCATCTGACTTATGATGAAGTACTGGATCGCAAGCTGGGCGTAATGGATCTGACTGCCATCTGCCTGTGCCGCGATCACAAGATGCCGCTGCGCGTATTCAACATGAACAAGCCCGGCGCCCTGCTGAACATCGTGCACGGCGGCGCTGAAGGGACTTTGATCGAGGAAGGCCAACAATGATCAACGAAATCAAGAAAGACGCCCAAGCGCGTATGCAGAAATCCCTGGAATCTCTGAACCACGCGTTCGGCCAGATTCGTACCGGCAAGGCTCACCCGAGCATCCTCGGCAGCGTCATGGTGCCTTACTACGGCACTGACACTCCGCTGAGCGGCGTTGCCAACGTCACCGTGAAAGATTCGCGCACCCTGCAGGTCGTGGCCTTCGAGCGCAACATGCTCGCTGCCGTCGACAAGGCAATCCAGAGCGCCGGTCTGAACCTCAACCCGACCAATCTGGGCGAGTTGCTGTTGATCCCGATGCCTGCCCTTACCGAAGAAACGCGCAAAGGCTTCACCAAGCAGGCCCGCAGTGCAGCCGAAGACGCGCGCGTAGCCGTGCGCAACATCCGTCGCGATGCCTTGGGCGAGTTGAAAAAACTGGTCAAGGACAAGGAAATCAGCGAAGACGAAGAGCGTCGTGCCATCGCCGATATCGACAAGCTGACCAAAGAATCCGAGGCCCAGATCACCAAGGCCACGGACGAGAAAGAAAAAGACCTGATGGCCGTATAAGGGTCGAGCTTTAAATGGACAAGACCAAGCAGACTGCGCCGTCCGCGGTGCCGCGCCATGTCGCGATCATCATGGATGGCAATAATCGCTGGGCGAAAAAACGCTTTATGCCGGGTGTCGCCGGGCATAAAGCGGGCGTGGATGCTGTGCGGGCGGTGATCGAGGTGTGCGCTGAGGCCAAGGTCGAAGTCCTGACCCTGTTCGCCTTCTCCAGTGAAAACTGGCAGCGCCCGGCCGATGAAGTCAGTGCCTTGATGGATCTGTTCTTCAAGGCGCTGCGTCGTGAGGCCAAGCGTCTCAACGACAACAACATCAGCCTGCGCATCATTGGCGATCGTTCGCGCTTCCACCCTGAGCTTCAGGCGGCGATGCGCGAGGCCGAGGCCATGACGGTCGGTGCCAACCGCTTTGTCCTGCAGATCGCCGCCAACTATGGCGGTCAGTGGGATATCGCTCAGGCCGCGCAGCGTCTGGCGCGTGAAGTCCAGGCCGGGCACTTGCGCCCGGAGGACATTACCCCGGATCTGCTGCAGACTTGTCTGGCCACCGGCGATCTGCCGTTGCCTGACCTGTGCATCCGCACCGGTGGCGAGCATCGCATCAGCAACTTCCTGCTGTGGCAGCTGGCCTACGCCGAGCTGTACTTCTCCGACCTGTTCTGGCCGGACTTCAAACACGACGCCATGCGCACCGCGCTGGCCGATTTCGCTTCACGCCAGCGTCGCTTCGGTAAAACGAGCGAACAGGTCGAAGCTGGAGCCCGGGTTTAATGCTTAAACAACGAATCATCACTGCACTGATCCTGCTGCCGATCGCCTTGTGCGGGTTTTTCCTGCTCAAAGGTGCCGGCTTCGCGCTGTTCATCGGTCTGGTAGTCAGTCTCGGTGCGTGGGAATGGGCGCGTCTGGCCGGCTTCACCGCACAATCGTTCCGCGTCGGCTTTGCCGCCGTGGTCGCCTTGATGCTGTTTGTCATGTACGTGCTGCCCGGGCTTGCGCCTTGGGTGCTCGGTGCATCGGTAATCTGGTGGGCGATTGCGACTTATCTGGTGCTGACGTATCCACGCTCCAGCGCGCACTGGTCCACAGCGGCGACCAAACTGCTGATTGGTCTGCTGATCCTGCTGCCTGCGTGGCAGGGTCTGGTGCAGATCAAGCAGTACCCGCTGGGTAACTGGTTGATCATGGCGGTGATGGTGTTGGTCTGGGGTGCGGACATCGGTGCTTACTTTTCCGGGCGCAAGTTCGGCAAGCGCAAGCTCGCGCCGCAGGTCAGCCCGGGCAAGAGCTGGGAAGGCGTGTACGGTGGTCTGGCGCTGAGTCTGGTGATTACCGCGATTGTCGGGCTGGTGCGCGACTGGACCGTGGCCGAGCTGCTCAAAGGCCTGATCGGCGCTGCAGTGATCGTCTTTATTTCCGTGGTCGGTGACCTTACCGAAAGCATGTTCAAGCGCCAATCCGGCATCAAGGACAGCAGTAATCTGCTGCCCGGGCATGGTGGCGTGCTGGATCGCATCGACAGCCTGACCGCGGCCATTCCGGTGTTCGCCGTATTGCTCTGGATGGCCGCACCGTGAGTCGTCCCCAGCAGATTACGGTGTTGGGTGCGACCGGTTCGATCGGTCTGAGCACCCTTGATGTGATTGCGCGTCATCCTGAGCGTTATCAGGTTTTCGCATTGAGTGGTTTCACGCGCCTCAGTGAGTTGTTCGCGTTGTGCGTGCGTCATGTGCCGCAGTTTGCCGTGGTGCCTGAAGTGGCCGCAGCGCGCGGTTTGCAGGATGACTTGCGTGCAGCCGGTTTGCCGACTCGCGTCCTGGTAGGCGAGGAGGGCCTGTGTCAGGTTGCCTCCGCGCCCGAAGTCGATGCAGTAATGGCGGCCATCGTCGGTGCGGCCGGGCTGCGTCCGACACTGGCGGCGGTCGAGGCGGGCAAGAAGATTCTGCTGGCCAATAAAGAAGCGCTGGTGATGTCCGGCGCTCTGTTCATGCAGGCTGTGCGTAAAAGCGGCTCGGTACTGCTGCCGATCGACAGTGAACACAACGCGATTTTTCAGTGCATGCCAGCGGATTTCGCCCGCGGCTTGGGCTCGGTGGGTGTGCGACGGATTTTGCTGACAGCCTCTGGCGGGCCTTTCCGGCAGACACCGATGTCCGAGCTGGCGAATGTTTCGCCTGAGCAGGCGTGTGCACATCCGAACTGGTCCATGGGGCGCAAGATCTCCGTGGATTCTGCGAGCATGATGAACAAGGGCCTGGAACTGATCGAAGCCTGCTGGTTGTTCGATGCCAGGCCGGCTCAGGTCGAAGTGGTGATTCATCCGCAGAGCGTGATCCATTCTCTGGTGGATTACGTCGATGGCTCGGTGCTGGCGCAATTGGGCAACCCCGACATGCGCACACCGATCGCTAACGCATTGGCCTGGCCGGAGCGTATCGATTCCGGCGTAGCGCCACTTGATCTGTTCGCCATTGCACGACTGGATTTCGAAGCGCCCGATGAAAGCCGTTTCCCCTGCCTGCGTTTGGCCCGTCAGGCGGCCGAAGCTGGCGACAGCGCGCCGGCGATGCTTAACGCGGCCAATGAAGTGGCGGTTGCAGCGTTTCTCGACGGACGGGTTCGCTACCTGGAAATCGCGAGTATCATCGAGGAAGTCTTGAATCTGGAGCCGGTGGTGGCGCTGAACGATCTGGATGCCGTATTTACGGCGGACGCGAAAGCGCGATTGCTGGCCGAGCAATGGTTGAGTCGGCACGGCCGATAGTTTTTGCAACACAACGGCGACACGCGACACTGAACAGGATTGCGGAGAAAGTAGATGAGCGCGCTCTATATGATTGCCGGCACCCTGATCGCCTTGGGTGTGCTGGTCACCTTCCACGAATTCGGCCACTTCTGGGTCGCGCGTCGCTGTGGCGTCAAGGTTCTGCGTTTTTCCGTGGGCTTCGGCATGCCGCTGCTGCGCTGGCATGACAAGCAAGGCACTGAGTTCGTGGTCGCCGCGATTCCGCTGGGCGGCTACGTCAAGATGCTCGACGAGCGCGAAGGCGAAGTGCCGGTTGATCAACTTGATCAGTCGTTCAATCGCAAATCGGTACGTCAGCGTATCGCTATTGTTGCTGCCGGCCCGATTGCCAACTTCCTGCTGGCGCTGGTGTTTTTCTGGGTGCTGGCGATGCTCGGCAGCGAGCAGGTGCGTCCGGTCATCGGCGCGGTCGAGTCTGGCAGCATTGCCGCCAAGGCGGGTCTGAACGCGGGTCAGGAGATCGTCTCGATCGATGGCGAGCCAACGTCCGGTTGGGCTGCGGTC
The DNA here is from genome assembly GCF_056278925.1 of Pseudomonas sp. TE9122. Lineage (NCBI taxonomy): Bacteria > Pseudomonadati > Pseudomonadota > Gammaproteobacteria > Pseudomonadales > Pseudomonadaceae > Pseudomonas > Pseudomonas sp. TE9122. The sequence continues at coordinate 741,988 of NZ_JBWBQI010000001.1, forward strand.
AATTTGCAACTGGTGCGTCGTCTCGGTGAAAGCGGTGCGATTCAATTGCTGGTGCGCGAGCAGGGTTCGACGGCAGAATCACCGCGCACGCTGGCACTGGATAACTGGCTAAAAGGTGCCGACGAGCCGGATCCGATCCGCTCGCTGGGCATTCGTCCTTGGCGTCCGGCCTTGCCGCCGGTGCTTGCCGAGCTGGACCCGAAAGGTCCGGCCCAGGCCGCCGGGCTGAAAACCGGCGATCGCTTGCTGGCGCTTGATGGCCAGCCGCTCGATGACTGGCAGCAAGTGGTCGATACCGTTCGTACGCGTCCTGATACCAAAATCATGCTGCGCATCGAGCGCGACAATGCTCAAATCGACGTCCCTGTGACCCTGGCGGCGCGCGGTGAAAGCAAATCGCCAAGCGGTTATCTGGGCGCTGGCGTCAAAGCCATCGACTGGCCACCGGAAATGATCCGCGAAGTCAGCTATGGCCCGCTGGCCGCGATTGGCGAGGGTGCCCGTCGCACTTGGACCATGAGCATTCTGACGCTGGATTCACTGAAGAAAATGCTGTTCGGCGAGCTCTCGGTAAAAAACTTGAGTGGACCGATAACCATTGCTAAAGTGGCGGGCGCTTCTGCCCAGTCGGGCGTCGCTGATTTCCTGAATTTCCTTGCTTATCTGAGTATTAGCCTGGGCGTTCTGAATTTGCTGCCCATTCCTGTACTGGATGGGGGGCATTTGTTGTTTTATCTGATCGAGTGGGTGCGTGGTCGCCCCTTGTCGGATCGGGTGCAAGGTTGGGGGATACAGATCGGTATCAGTTTGGTGGTCGGGGTGATGTTGCTTGCTCTGGTCAACGATCTGGGTCGACTGTAACGCTTCGCTGAATTGCGAATCTGCCGCATTTTGCGGCAGTTTGTTTATTGCCAGTTGGAATAAGAAAGGACTTCATGAAACGTCTGCTGCTAACTGCGGTTCTCACCGTATTGATGATCGCCGAAGTTCACGCCGAGTCCTTCACTATCTCTGATATTCGCGTCAATGGCCTCCAGCGGGTCTCCGCGGGTAGCGTCTTTGGTGCCTTGCCGTTGAACGTCGGCGAGCAGGCGGATGATCGTCGCCTGGTGGAATCCACTCGTGCGTTGTTCAAAACCGGTTTCTTTCAAGATATCCAGCTGGGCCGCGAAGGCAACGTTCTGGTCATCACCGTGGTCGAGCGTCCATCGGTCGCCAGTATCGAAATCGAAGGCAACAAGGCGATTTCCACTGAAGACCTGATGAAAGGCCTCAAGCAATCCGGTCTGGCCGAAGGCGAAATCTTCCAGCGCGCCACCCTCGAGGGTGTGCGTAACGAACTGCAACGTCAGTACGTCGCCCAGGGTCGCTACTCGGCAACCGTTGACACCGAAGTGGTTTCGCAGCCGCGTAACCGCGTGGGTCTGAAGGTGAAGATCAACGAAGGTACCGTTGCCGCCATTCAGCACATCAACGTGGTAGGCAATACGGTTTTCCCTGAGGAAGACCTGACCGACCTGTTCGAACTGAAAACCACCAACTGGCTGTCGTTCTTCAAGAACGATGACAAATATGCCCGTGAAAAACTTTCCGGTGACCTGGAGCGTCTGCGTTCCTACTATCTGGACCGCGGCTATATCAACATGGACATCGCTTCGACCCAGGTATCGATTACCCCGGACAAGAAGCACGTCTACATTACTGTCAACGTCACCGAAGGCGAGAAGTACACCGTTCGTGACGTCAAGCTCAGCGGTGACCTGAAAGTCCCTGAAGACCAGATCAAGTCGCTGTTGCTCGTGCAGAAGGGCCAGGTGTTCTCGCGCAAGCTGATGACCACCACCTCCGAGCTGATCACCCGTCGTCTGGGTAACGAGGGCTACACCTTCGCCAACGTCAACGGCGTGCCTCAGCCGCATGATGATGACCACACTGTGGACATCCTCTTCGCTGTCGATCCGGGCAAGCGTGCCTACGTAAACCGCATCAATTTCCGTGGCAACACCAAGTCCGAGGACGAAGTGCTGCGTCGTGAAATGCGTCAGATGGAAGGTGGCTGGGCTTCGACCTACCTGATCGACCAGTCCAAGACCCGTCTTGAGCGTCTGGGCTTCTTCAAGGAAGTCAACGTTGAAACCCCGGCTGTGCCAGGTGTCGACGACCAGGTTGATGTGAACTACGCCGTTGAAGAACAGGCTTCCGGTTCGATCACCGCCAGCGTCGGTTTCGCCCAGAGCGCCGGTCTGATCCTCGGTGGCTCGATCACCCAGAACAACTTCCTCGGTACCGGTAACCGCGTCAGCATCGGCCTGACCCGCAGCGAATACCAGAGCCGCTACAACTTCGGCTACGTTGACCCCTACTGGACCGCTGATGGCGTGAGCCTGGGTTACAACGCGTTCTATCGCACCACCGACTACGATGAACTCGATGCCGATATTTCCAGCTATGCGGTAGACAGCCTCGGTGCGGGCGTGAACGTCGGCTACCCGATCAGTGAGACTTCGCGTCTGACGTTCGGTCTGTCTGCCCAGCAGGACAAGATCAACACCGGTCGCTATACCGTTGACGAGATTTTCGATTTCGTCGAGAAGGAAGGCGACAACTACCTGAACTTCAAGGCCTCGGCCGGTTGGTCCGAGTCGACCCTGAACAAAGGCGTGTTGCCGACCCGTGGTCGTTCCCAGAGCCTGACCCTGGAAACCACCATTCCGGGCAGCGACCTGTCGTTCTTCAAACTTGACTACCGTGGTCAGCTGTTCCAGCCGATCACCGAAAACTACACACTGCGCCTGCACTCCGAACTCGGTTATGGCGATGGTTACGGTTCGACCGATGGTCTGCCGTTCTATGAAAACTACTATGCCGGTGGTTTCAACTCGGTTCGTGGCTTCAAGGACAGCACCCTCGGCCCGCGCAGTACGCCGAGCCGTGGTAACAACCCGGGCACTATTGCAGACCCGGACCAGGATCCACTGCCGTTCGGTGGTAACGTCCTGATCCAGGGCGGTGTAGAAGTTCTGTTCCCGCTGCCATTCGTCAAGGATCAGCGTTCCCTGCGTACTTCGGTCTTCTGGGATGTCGGTAACGTGTTTGACTCGCAGTGCAAGGACACTACGAACGCCAATGGTTCGTCGTCCAACACCAAGTGCAACGACATCAGCCTGAGCAACATGGCCAGTTCCGTCGGTGTCGGCGTGACCTGGGTCACCGCACTGGGGCCGTTGAGCTTCGCCCTGGCGATGCCGATCAAGAAACCGGATGACGCTGAAACTCAAGTGTTCCAATTCTCCCTCGGCCAGACGTTCTAAGCGTCTGACCCAAGATAACGACAATGGATTTTGTAGGAGTGCATCGTGCGTAAGTTGACTCAATTGGTTCTCCTGGCCTCCGTACTGGTGGCAGGCCCGGCGTTCGCCGACATGAAAATTGCCGTGCTGAACTATCAGATGGCTCTGCTGGAATCCGACGCGGCGAAGAAGTACGCGGTGGATGCAGAGAAGAAGTTCGGTCCGCAACTGACCAAGCTGAAAACCCTGGAAAGCAGCGCCAAAGGCATTCAGGACCGTCTGATGGCCGGTGGCGACAAAATGCAGCAGGGCGAGCGTGAGCGTCTGGAGCTGGAATTCAAGCAAAAGGCTCGTGACTTCCAGTTCCAGTCCAAGGAACTGAATGAAGCCAAAGCCGTTGCCGACCGTGAAATGCTCAAGCAACTGAAGCCGAAACTGGACAGTGCCGTGGAAGAAGTCATCAAGAAAGGTGGTTTTGACCTGGTGTTCGAGCGTGGCGCAGTCATCGATGTCAAACCTCAGTACGACATCACGCGCCAGGTTATCGAGCGCATGAATCAGCTGAAGTAACCCATGACCGTGACTATCAGGCTCGGCCAGTTGGCCGAGCACCTCGGCGCCACCCTGCGTGGCGACCCCGAGACGCAAATTACTGGGCTAGCCACTTTGCAAGAGGCTGGCCCAGCTCAGTTGAGCTTTCTGGCAAATCCCCAATACCGCAAATACCTGGCCGGTTCTCAGGCAGCTGCACTGCTGCTCAAGGAGGCCGACGCTGAGGGTTTTGCCGGTAATGCCCTGGTGGTGCCGGACCCTTACCTGGCCTATGCACGCATCTCGCATCTGTTCGATCCAAAGCCAAAAGCGGCTGGCGGGATTCATCCGACAGCGGTGATCGCGGCGGACGCAGTGGTTGATCCAAGTGCCAGCATCGGTCCGTTCGTGGTGATCGAAGCCGGTGCACGCATCGCTGCTCAGGTCACGCTGGGCGCGCATTGCGTAGTCGGCGCCCGCAGCGAAATCGGTGAAGGCGGCTGGCTGGCTCCGCGCGTCACGCTCTATCACGATGTGCGCATCGGCAAGCGTGTGGTTATTCAGTCCGGCGCAGTGATCGGCGGTGAGGGCTTCGGCTTCGCCAACGAAAAAGGTGTCTGGCAGAAAATCGCCCAGATCGGTGGCGTGACCATCGGCGACGATGTCGAGATTGGCGTGAACACCGCCATCGACCGCGGCGCTCTGGCCGATACGGTGATTGGCAATGGCGTGAAGCTCGACAACCAGATTCAGATCGCGCACAACGTCCAGGTCGGTGATCACACCGCCATGGCTGCGTGCGTCGGCATTTCCGGCAGCACCAAGATCGGCAAGCACTGCATGCTCGCTGGCGGTGTAGGTCTGGTCGGCCACATTGATATTTGCGACAACGTTTTCCTGACCGGGATGACCATGGTGACTCACTCGATTACCGAGCCGGGCGCCTATTCTTCCGGCACAGCCATGCAACCGGCGGCCGAATGGCGCAAAAGCGCGGCCCGCATCCGTCAGCTCGATGACATCGCGCGACGGTTAAAACAGCTGGAAAAGCGCGTTGGGGAAGTGACCCCTGACGGTAATGCTTCATCTGATGGCTGATACCATTTCCATATCAAGTGTGCACAGCCTCTGGACTGCCTCCTTGATTTGCTAGAGGAGTGCGCGTCAGTCGCGCTCCCAATCTTTACATAGGCTTTCCCCTGAAATGATGGACATCAACGAGATTCGCGAATACCTGCCTCACCGTTACCCGTTCCTGCTGGTGGACCGGGTGGTGGAACTGGACACTGAAGGCAAGCGAATTCGCGCCTACAAGAATGTCAGCATCAATGAACCGTTCTTCAATGGTCACTTCCCTGCGCATCCAATCATGCCGGGCGTGCTGATCATCGAGGCGATGGCTCAGGCTGCCGGGATCCTCGGTTTCAAGATGCTCGACGTCAAACCGGCCGACGGCACCCTGTATTACTTCGTCGGTTCCGACAAGCTGCGCTTCCGCCAGCCAGTCAAGCCGGGCGATCAGTTGATCCTTGAAGCGACTTTCATCAGCTGCAAGCGCAAGATCTGGAAGTTCGAATGCCAGGCTTCGGTGGACGGCAAGCCGGTCTGCTCGGCAGAAATCATCTGCGCGGAACAGAAAGTATGAGTTTGATTGACCCTCGCGCAATCATCGATCCGTCCGCCGTTCTGGCTGACGGCGTCGAGGTCGGCCCGTGGTCGATCATCGGCGCAGGTGTGGAAATCGGCGAGGGTACCGTGATCGGGCCGCATGTGATCCTCAAGGGGCCGACCCGCATTGGTAAACACAATCGCATCTACCAGTTTTCTTCGGTAGGCGAAGACACCCCGGATCTGAAGTACAAAGGCGAGGAAACCCGCCTGGTGATCGGCGACCACAACGTTATTCGTGAAGGCGTGACCATTCACCGTGGCACCGTGCAGGACCGTTCGGAAACCACGCTGGGTGATCACAACCTGATCATGGCCTATGCCCACATCGGCCATGACAGCGTCATCGGCAATCACTGCATTCTGGTCAACAACACTGCGTTGGCCGGGCATGTACACGTTGACGACTGGGCGATCCTCTCCGGTTTTACCCTGGTGCATCAGTACTGCCACATCGGCGCCCACAGCTTTTCCGGCATGGGCACAGCGATCGGCAAGGACGTTCCGGCGTTCGTCACCGTGTTCGGCAACCCCGCCGAAGCGCGCAGCATGAACTTCGAAGGCATGCGCCGTCGCGGTTTCAGCGAAGACGCGATCCACGCCTTGCGTCGTGCTTACAAGACGGTCTATCGGCAGGGCCTGACGGTCGAGCAGGCGCTGGCCGAGCTGGCCGAGCCGTCTGCGCAGTTCCCGGAAGTCGCCGTGTTCCGCGATTCGATCCAGGCGTCGACTCGCGGCATCACCCGCTGATCATGGCCAGTCTGCGTATCGCGCTGGTGGCGGGTGAGGCTTCCGGTGACATTCTCGGCGCCGGCCTCATGCGCGCGCTCAAGACTCAGCACCCGACAGTCGAGTTCATCGGCGTCGGCGGTCCGCTGATGCAGGCTGAAGGCCTGACCTCGTACTTTCCCATGGAGCGCTTGTCGGTCATGGGGCTGGTGGAGGTCCTCGGTCGGCTGCGTGAGTTACTCAAGCGCCGCAAAGAGCTGATTTCCACACTGATCGCCGCGAAGCCGGACGTGTTCATCGGCATCGATGCGCCGGATTTCAACCTCAATATCGAACTCAAGCTGCGTCAGGCCGGGATCAAGACCGTGCATTACGTCAGCCCGTCGGTATGGGCGTGGCGGCAGAAGCGGGTGCTGAAGATCCGCGAAGGCTGCGATCTGATGCTGACCCTGTTGCCGTTCGAGGCGAAATTCTACGAAGAGAAAGGCGTGCCGGTGCGTTTCGTCGGTCACACCTTGGCCGATACCATTCCGCTGCAAGCCGACCGCGCCGCTGCACGCGCCGAACTGGGCTTGGCCGACGGTCCGCTGGTAGCGCTGATGCCTGGCAGCCGTGGCGGAGAAGTCAGTCGCCTCGGTGCGCTGTTCCTCGACACCGCCGAACGTCTGCGCGCCATGCGTCCGGGCGTGCGCTTTGTCATGCCTTGTGCAAACCCGGACCGCCGGGTGCAACTCGAGGCCTTGCTTGCTGGCCGGGATTTGCCGGTAACTTTGCTCGACGGTAAATCTCATCTGGCGCTCGCCGCGTGCAACGCCGTGTTGATCGCCTCCGGCACTGCTACCCTTGAAGCGCTGCTGTACAAGCGGCCGATGGTGGTGGCGTATCGGTTGGCGCCGCTGACATTCTGGATTCTCAAACGCATGGTCAAAAGCCCATACGTGTCGCTGCCCAACTTGCTCGCTCAGCGCTTGCTGGTGCCGGAGTTGTTGCAGGATGATGCGACTGTCGAGGCGTTGGCGCAGACGCTGTCGCCCTTGATCGATGGCGGTGATGAACAGACCCGCGGCTTCGACGAGATCCACCGCACGCTGCGGCGCGATGCTTCCAATCAGGCGGCGCAAGCCGTCCTTGACCTGATCGGCAAACCACAATGAGCAAGACAAGCATGCAAATGGGCCTGGATTTCACCCTGGTCGCCGAAGTCGAAGAACTGGTCGCCGGTGTTGATGAAGTCGGTCGTGGTCCGTTGTGCGGTGCGGTGGTGACGGCGGCAGTGATTCTCGATCCGAAACGGCCGATCCTCGGCCTCGACGATTCGAAAAAACTCACCGAAGCCAAGCGCGAAAAGCTCTACGACGAGATCTGCGAAAAGGCGCTGAGCTGGTGCATCGCTCGCGCCGAAGTCGAAGAAATCGACGATCTGAATATCCTCCACGCAACCATGCTGGCCATGCAGCGCGCGGTTGCCGGTCTGCACATTCAGCCGAAACTGGCGATGATCGACGGTAACCGCTGCCCGCATTTGCCGATGCGTGCCGAGGCTGTGATCCAGGGCGACGGCAAGGTACCGGCCATCGCGGCGGCGTCGATTCTGGCCAAGGTCAGCCGTGACCGCGAAATGGCGGCATTCGAATTGATCTACCCGGGCTACGGCATCGGTGGCCATAAAGGCTATCCGACGCCCGTTCATCTGGAAGCGCTGGCGCGGCTCGGCCCGACGCCGATTCACCGCCGCTCTTTCGCCCCGGTACGCCTGGCTTACGAGGCGCGGGAAAGCCTGACGCAGGTTTAGGCGCAAGGCTGATGTTTTATTCGAGGCCCGGTACAATCCGGGCCTCGTTGTCTCTATGTAACTGGACAGGATCACTATGCCGGCTTCATTCGTTCATCTACGCCTGCACACTGAATACTCCCTGGTCGACGGGCTGGTGCGGATCAAGCCGCTGGTCAAGGCGCTGACCGCCATGAACATGCCGGCGGTCGCGGTCACCGACCAGAACAACATGTGTTCCCTGGTCAAGTTCTATAAAAACGCCATGGGCGCCGGCATCAAGCCGATCTGCGGCGCCGACCTGTGGCTGGCGAACAAGGACCCGGATGCACCGCTGAGCCGCCTCAGCCTGCTGGTGATGAACGCTCAGGGTTATCGCAATCTCACCGAATTGATCTCGCGTGGCTTCATCGAAGGCCAGCGCAACGGCATGGTCATCGTCGAGCGCGAGTGGGTGGCCGAGGCCAACGAAGGTTTGATCATGCTGTCCGCCGCCAAAGAAGGCGAGATCGGCATGGCCATGATCGGCGGCAATCCGGCGGAAGCCGAAGCGCTGGCGCGCGAGTGGATGGCGGTGTTCCCGGATCGCTTCTATCTGGAAATCCAGCGCACCAACCGCCCCAACGATGAAGAACAGCTGCACGGCGCCGTGGCACTGGCCGACAAGCTTGGCGCGCCGCTGGTGGCGACCAACGATGTGCGTTTCATCAAGCAGGAAGACTTCGCCGCCCACGAAACTCGTGTGTGCATCGGTGAGGGCCGCGCCCTCGATGACCCGCGTCGTTCGAAGAATTACAGCGATCAGCAATACCTGAAAAGCGCCGAGGAAATGCTCGAGCTGTTCAGCGATATTCCCGACGCCATCGAAAACACCGTCGAGATCGCCAAGCGCTGCAACATCGAAGTGAAGCTGGGCACACACTTCCTGCCCAACTTCCCGATTCCCGATGGCATGACCATCGACGAATATTTCCGCAAGGTCTCCTTCGAAGGTCTCGAAGAACGCTTGGCTGTGCTGCTGCCCAAAGACACTACCGAAGACTACGAAGCCAAGCGTCAGGTCTACGTCGACCGCTTGAATTTCGAGCTGGATATCATCATCCAGATGGGCTTCCCCGGTTACTTCCTGATCGTGATGGACTTTATCCAGTGGGCCAAGAACAACGGCGTGCCGGTAGGTCCGGGCCGTGGGTCGGGTGCCGGTTCGCTGGTGGCTTACGTACAGAAGATCACCGACCTCGACCCGCTGGAATATGACCTGCTGTTCGAACGTTTCCTCAACCCGGAACGGGTCTCCATGCCCGACTTCGACGTCGACTTCTGCATGGACGGTCGTGACCGGGTGATCGATTACGTGGCCGAGAAATACGGCCGCAACGCGGTGAGCCAGATCATCACCTTCGGTTCCATGGCCGCCAAGGCTGTGGTCCGTGACGTGGCGCGGGTGCAGGGCAAGTCCTATGGCCTGGCGGATCGTCTGTCGAAGATGATTCCGTTCGAAGTCGGCATGACCCTGGAAAAAGCCTACGAACAGGAAGAAATCCTGCGCGACTTCATCAAGGTCGATGAAGAAGCAGCGGAAATCTGGGAGATGGCGCGCAAGCTTGAGGGCGTGGTGCGTAACGTCGGCAAGCACGCCGGTGGTGTGGTGATCGCGCCGACCAAACTCACCGACTTCTCGCCGATCTATTGCGACGAGGCCGGTGACGGTCTGGTGACCCAGTTCGACAAGGACGACGTTGAGGCCGCCGGTCTGGTGAAGTTCGACTTCCTCGGCCTGCGTACCCTGACGATCATCGACTGGGCGCTGAAAACCATCAACCGCGACCGCGCCAAGGTCAACGAGCCGCCGCTGGATATCGCCTTTATCCCGCTCGACGACAAGCCGACCTATCAGTTGCTGCAAAAAGCCGAAACCACGGCGGTGTTCCAGCTTGAATCCCGGGGCATGAAAGAGCTGATCAAAAAGCTCAAGCCCGACTGCCTGGAAGATTTGATCGCACTCGTTGCACTGTTCCGTCCCGGTCCGCTGCAATCGGGCATGGTAGACGACTTCATCAACCGTAAGCACGGTCGCGCCGAACTGGCCTATCCGCACTCGGACTACCAGTACGACGGTCTCAAGCCGGTACTGGCGCCGACTTACGGCATCATCCTGTATCAGGAACAGGTGATGCAGATTGCCCAGGTCATGGCCGGTTACACCCTCGGCGGTGCGGACATGCTGCGTCGGGCGATGGGTAAGAAAAAGCCCGAAGAAATGGCCAAGCAGCGCGGCGGCTTCATCGAGGGTTGCGCGACCAACGGCATCGACGCGGATCTTGCCGGTAACATTTTCGACCTGGTGGAGAAATTCGCCGGTTACGGCTTCAACAAGTCCCACTCCGCCGCTTACGGCCTGGTGTCGTACCAGACCGCTTGGCTGAAAGCTCACTACCCGGCGCCGTTCATGGCCGCGGTACTTTCGGCGGATATGCACAACACCGACAAGGTCGTGACCTTGATCGAGGAAGTGCGGACGATGAAGCTGCGTCTCGACGCGCCGGACGTGAACACTTCGGAGTTCAAGTTCACGGTGAACGACGACGGCCGTATCGTTTATGGCCTCGGCGCGATCAAGGGTGTCGGTGAAGGTCCGGTGGAAGCGATCACCGAAGCGCGACAGGCCGGTCCGTTCAAGGATCTGTTCGATTTCTGCGCGCGGGTCGACCTCAAGCGCATCAACAAGCGCACCCTCGATGGACTGATCCGCAGCGGTGCGCTGGATCGCCTCGGCCCGTATTTCCACGACGAACAAAAGGCCTATCAGGCCAACATCGACCGTAACCGCGCGGTATTGCTGGCGGCGATGGAAGAGGCGATCAAGGCGGCCGAGCAGACCGCGCGAACCCACGACAGTGGCCACGCCGACCTGTTTGGCGGCTTGTTCGTCGAAGAAGACGCCGACGTTTACGCGTCTCATCGCAAAGCCAAGGAACTGACCCTCAAGGAACGCCTCAAGGGTGAAAAAGACACCCTGGGCCTGTACCTGACCGGTCACCCGATCGACGAATACGAAGGCGAAATCCGCCGCTTCGCCCGTCAGCGCATCATCGACCTGAAACCGGCGCGCGATACGCAGACGGTGGCGGGGATGATCATTGCCCTGCGGGTGATGAAGAACAAGAAGGGCGACAAGATGGGCTTCATCACCCTCGACGACCGCTCCGGACGGATCGAAGCGTCGCTGTTTGCCGATGCGTTCCATTCGGCGCAGTCGCTGCTGCAGACCGACGCGATGGTGGTGGTCGAAGGCGAGGTCAGCAATGACGACTTCTCTGGCGGTCTGCGCCTGCGGGTCAAGCGCGTGATGAGCATGGAAGATGCGCGGACCAATCTGGCCGAGAGCCTGCGCCTGAAGCTGCACACCCAGGATCTGAAAGGCGATCAGCTACGCTGGTTGGGCGAACTGCTCAAGCGTCATCGCGGCGCGTGCCCGGTGACCATGGAGTACACCAGCCCGGATGCGAAGACCTTGCTGCAGTTCGGCGAGACCTGGCGGATCGACCCGGCGGATGCCTTGATTCAAGCCCTGCGTGACCAGTTCGGGCGAGACAACGTCTTCCTCCAATACCGTTGACCGGCAAGTGCCATCATGGCGCTTGCCCGCAACCTGAATTTTTAATCTCGACCTCAGCGCGCCTCTCCCTTAAGGTAGGGCGCGAATAGACAACCGGCCGGCCCAAGCTCACTTGGGACACGACCCAAGACGGACGCCTATGAACCCGAATTTTCTAGATTTCGAACAGCCGATCGCCGACCTGCAAGCCAAGATCGAAGAGTTGCGCTTGGTCGGTAATGACAATTCGCTGAATATCGGCGATGAGATCTCCCGCCTGCAGGACAAGAGCAAGACGCTGACCGAAGACATCTTCGGCAAGCTGACCAGCTGGCAGATCGCACGCCTGGCGCGTCACCCGAAACGCCCTTACACCCTCGATTACATCGAGCACATCTTCACCGAGTTCGACGAGCTGCACGGCGACCGTCACTTCTCCGACGACGCTGCCATCGTTGGCGGTATCGCCCGTCTGGAAGACCAGCCGGTGATGATCATCGGCCACCAGAAGGGCCGTGAAGTGCGTGAGAAAGTTCGCCGCAACTTCGGTATGCCGCGTCCGGAAGGCTACCGCAAGGCCTGCCGTCTGATGGAGATGGCCGAGCGCTTCAAGATGCCGATCCTGACCTTCATCGATACCCCGGGCGCTTATCCTGGCATCGACGCTGAAGAGCGCAACCAGAGCGAAGCGATTGCCTGGAACCTGCGTGTGATGGCGCGTCTGAAGACTCCGATCATCGCCACTGTAATTGGTGAAGGTGGTTCCGGCGGCGCACTGGCCATCGGCGTCTGCGATCAATTGAACATGCTGCAATATTCGACCTACGCGGTGATCTCGCCGGAAGGTTGCGCATCGATCCTGTGGAAGACCGCCGAGAAAGCACCGGATGCCGCTGAGGCAATGGGCATCACCGCTGAGCGTTTGAAAGGCCTGGGTATCGTCGACAAAGTGATCAGCGAGCCACTGGGCGGCGCCCACCGTGATCCGGCAGCTGCCGCCGCTTCGATCCGCGCCGAACTGAGCTCGCAACTGGCGATGCTCAAGCAGTTCGATAACGAAGCGCTGCTCAAGCGCCGTTACGATCGCCTGATGAGCTACGGTCTCTAATCAGACGCGTGCTATCACTGTGGGAGCGAGCCTGCTCGCGAAGCCGGTATGACAGTCGACTAAATTGTTGAATGTTAAATCGCTTTCGCGAGCAGGCTCGCTCCCACAGAGGGTTAGGCAAAGGTGCAGATATGGGCCAGTCCTCAATTGATTTGCCATCCCGGCTATTGCTGAACCTTGAGCCCTGGCGCCACGCCGCTCACTGGCGCATCGCCTTCTCCGGTGGCCTCGATTCCACCGTCCTCCTGCATCTGCTCGCCACTCTGGCGAACACCGAATCCCTCCCTGCGCTCAGCGCCATTCATATCCACCACGGCCTTCAGGCTGCGGCCGATGCATGGCCGCAACATTGCCAGGCCGTTTGCAATGCGCTGGGCGTGCCGTTGCAAGTGAAGCGGGTGACCGTAAAGGGCGGGGCGAGCCTGGAGCGGGCGGCGCGGGATGCGCGTTACGCCGCGTTCAGTTCGCTGACGCAGAGCAATGACGTGTTGCTGACTGGCCAGCACCGCGATGACCAAGCGGAAACGCTGCTGTTTCGGCTGTTGCGCGGTGCCGGTGTACGCGGGCTCGGGGCGATGCCGCAGCAGCGTCCAGTGGGGCAGGGCACGCTGGTTCGACCGTTGCTGGATGTCAGCCGTGCTGAGCTGGAAGGTTATGCACAGGCGCATCAGTTGCGCTGGATCGAAGACCCGTCGAACCAGGACCGGCAGTTTTCGCGCAACTATCTGCGCCATCAAGTCATGCCGGTCCTCACCGAACGCTGGCCGCAAGCGCAGGCCAGCATGGCGCGCACGGCTGCGCATCTGCGTGAGGCGCAGGGCTTGCTCGATGAGCTGGCGCAGATTGATCTCGCACAAGCCGAAACGCCCCATGAATTCGCTTGGCTGGGTGTGCCATCCCTGGAGCTGACATCATTGAGGGCATTGTCTGACGCACGCCAGCGAAATGCCCTCAGCCACTGGCTCGAACCGTTGACCCGGCTGCCAGATGCTGACCATTGGTCGGGTTGGACAACGCTGTGCAATGCCGGCGCCGACGCTTCTCCGATCTGGCGTCTGGCCGACGGAGAGCTGCACCGCAGCGGCTGTCGCGTCTGGTGGCTGAGCGGCAATTGGTTGGGCGCGCCAGTGATCGGCGCCGACTGGCAGACCCCGACTTCAGCGCTACGCTTGCCGGATAACGGACGCGTCATGCTCCACGGGCAAGCTCCATCCGGGCCTTTGCGTATTGCCTATCGGCAAGGCGGTGAGGTCATGCAACTGGCCGAGCGCGGCAGTCGTGATCTCAAGCGTCTGCTCAACGAGCGCGCGGTCCCGGCCTTCGTGCGTGGCAGATTGCCGCTGCTGTTTCGTGGCGAAGAATTGCTCGCCGTGGCGAACCTGCCGGGTCTTGCTGGTCAGATGGACGAAGGCTGGACATTGCACTGGCAGCCAACAGACGAAGATCAAGGTTTGAGCTGAAAGGAGCATTCCGGTAGACTACGCTCCCTTCTTGATACAACTTCTGTGGATTCGCCTGAATTGCAGGAGTTGCCGATTACCAAGCAGTCTTTGCTGGGCGATTCCAAAAAATGTGTAGCGAGCAACGTACCGGTGTTTCATCTACCGGTCTGTCACAACGCGGCGGTTTTTTCGAAAGGTGCACTGTGATTAATGCAGGTGATCGGGGGCTTCGGCCTTCCTTCGCTTTCCCCGGCGGCTCGTTCCGCTTTAACGCAGACTTCTAGGGTTTTTCATGACGCGCTACATATTCGTCACGGGCGGTGTTGTTTCTTCATTGGGGAAAGGCATTGCCTCGGCTTCATTGGCGGCTATCCTGGAGGCGCGGGGGCTTAAGGTCACCATGCTGAAGCTGGATCCGTACATCAACGTCGATCCAGGCACCATGAGTCCGTTCCAGCACGGTGAAGTGTTCGTCACCCACGACGGCGCCGAGACCGATCTGGATCTGGGGCACTACGAGCGGTTCATCCGCACGACCATGACCCAGAACAACAACTTCACCACCGGCCGTGTCTACGAGCACGTGCTGCGCAAAGAGCGCCGTGGCGACTACCTGGGTGCAACCATCCAGGTGATCCCGCACATCACCGACGAAATCAAACGTCGCATCATCAAAGGTGCCGGTGACGCTGACGTGGCGATGGTTGAAATCGGTGGCACCGTCGGTGACATCGAGTCGCAACCATTCCTCGAAGCCATCCGCCAGTTGCGTTTCGAAGTCGGCGCCAAGCGCGCGATGCTGATGCACCTGACGCTGGTGCCGTACATCGCCACCGCTGGCGAAACCAAGACCAAACCGACCCAGCACTCCGTCAAGGAACTGCGCTCGATCGGTCTGCAGCCAGACGTGCTGGTGTGCCGCTCCGATCACCCGATCGATGTGTCCTCGCGTCGCAAGATCGCGCAGTTCACCAACGTTGAAGAGCGCGCGGTAATCGCGCTGGAAGACGCCGATACCATCTACAAGATCCCGGGCATCCTGCACTCGCAGGGCCTGGACGATTTCGTCGTCGAGCGTTTCGGTCTGCAATGCGGCAGCGCCGATCTGTCCGAGTGGGACGCAGTGGTCGATGCCAAGCTGAACCCGGAACACGAAGTGACCATCGCCATGGTCGGCAAGTACATGGAACTGCTCGACGCGTACAAGTCGCTGATCGAAGCGATGAGTCATGCCGGCATCAGCAACCGCACCAAGGTCAACCTGCGCTACATCGATTCCGAAGACATCGAGAACCAGGGCACTGCGCTGCTCGAAGGTGTTGATGCGATTCTGGTGCCGGGCGGCTTCGGTCTGCGTGGCGTGGAAGGCAAGATCACTGCCGTTCAGTACGCTCGCGAAAACAAGGTTCCGTACCTCGGCATCTGCCTGGGCATGCAAGTGGCGGTCATCGAGTTCGCCCGTAACGTGCTGGGCTGGAAAGACGCCAACTCCACCGAGTTCGATCGTGCCAGCGGCCATCCGGTGGTCGGTCTGATTACCGAGTGGGAAGACGCCACCGGCGCTGTCGAAGTACGTACCGAAGCGTCCGATCTGGGCGGCACCATGCGTCTCGGCGCACAGGATTGCCTGCTTGAGCCGGGCTCCAAAGTCCATGATTGCTACGGCAAGGACGTGATTGTCGAGCGTCATCGTCACCGTTACGAAGTGAACAACAACCTGCTGCCGCAGATCATCGAAGCCGGCCTGAAGATTTCCGGTCGCTCCGCCGATGCTGCGCTGGTCGAAGTGGTTGAAGCGCCGGATCATCCATGGTTCGTCGCCTGCCAGTTCCACCCTGAGTTCACCTCGACGCCACGCGACGGCCATCCGCTGTTCAGCGGTTTCGTCAAAGCCGCGTTGGCTCAACACCAGAAGAAGGCGTAACCCGATGGCACAGAAGATCATCCGCGTCGGCGACATCGAGATTGCCAACGACAAACCCATGGTGCTGTTCGGCGGCATGAACGTGCTGGAAAGCCGTGACATGGCCATGCAGGTTTGCGAAGAGTACGTGAAGGTCACCGAAAAACTCGGTATCCCTTACGTGTTCAAGGCCAGCTTCGACAAGGCCAACCGGTCTTCTGTGACTTCGTATCGCGGTCCTGGCCTGGAAGAGGGCATGCGCATCTTCCAGGACATCAAGCAAGCGTTCGGCGTGCCGATCATCACCGACGTCCACGAGCCGGATCAGGCCGCGGTCGTCGCTGAGGTCTGCGACATCATTCAGCTGCCGGCCTTCCTGTCGCGCCAGACCGATCTGGTTGTCGCGATGGCCAAGACCAATGCCGTGATCAACATCAAGAAAGCCCAGTTCCTCGCGCCTCAGGAAATGAAACACATCCTGAACAAGTGCGTGGAAGCGGGTAACGATCAGTTGATCCTCTGCGAGCGTGGTTCGAGCTTCGGCTACAACAACCTCGTGGTCGACATGCTCGGCTTCGGCATCATGAAGCAGTTCGAATACCCGGTGTTCTTCGACGTGACCCACTCGTTGCAAATGCCTGGCGGTCGTTCCGACTCCGCCGGCGGTCGCCGCGCGCAGGTCACCGATCTGGCCAAGGCCGGCATGAGCCAGTCGCTGGCGGGTCTGTTCCTCGAAGCGCATCCGGATCCGGACAACGCCAAATGCGACGGCCCTTGCGCCTTGCGTCTGGACAAACTGGAGCCATTCCTGGCCCAGCTCAAGGCTCTGGACGAACTGGTGAAGAGTTTTCCGACGGTAGAAACCGCGTAACGCTCGATTCTCCGGTAAAGTACCGCACGATTTGTCGCTCATGCCCTCGGGCGTGAGCGTTGTCGTCTGCAAGTCTGCCCGCTGTACTTCGCTTGCCGACGATAAAGATTTCCTCTAGCTGCGTCGTTTTCGTCAACTTTGGAGTGTTTACAACAATGGCAAAAATCGTCGACATCAAAGGTCGTGAAGTTCTCGACTCCCGTGGCAATCCCACCGTGGAAGCGGACGTGCTTCTCGACAACGGCATCATCGGCAGCGCCTGCGCGCCGTCCGGTGCATCCACTGGCTCGCGTGAAGCGCTCGAGCTGCGTGATGGCGACAAGAGCCGTTACCTGGGCAAGGGCGTGCTCAAGGCGGTAGCCAACATCAACGGTCCGATCCGCGATCTGCTGCTGGGCACCGACCCGAGCGACCAGAAAGCCCTCGACCAAGCGATGATCAAGCTCGACGGTACCGAAAACAAGGCGACCCTGGGCGCCAACGCCATCCTCGCCGTGTCCCTGGCTGCGGCCAAGGCGGCTGCGCAGGATCAGGATCTGCCGCTGTACGCACACATCGCCAACCTCAACGGCACCCCGGGTGTGTACTCGATGCCGGTCCCGATGATGAACATCATCAACGGTGGCGAGCACGCCGATAACAACGTCGACATCCAGGAATTCATGGTGCAGCCGGTCGGCGCCAAGTCGTTCTCGGAAGGTCTGCGCATGGGCACCGAGATTTTCCATCACTTGAAAGCTGTGCTGAAGGCCCGTGGCCTGAGCACCGCCGTTGGTGACGAAGGCGGTTTCGCACCGAACCTGGCGTCCAACGAAGACGCGCTGAAAGTGATCTCCGAAGCCGTGGCCAACGCCGGTTACAAGCTGGGCACCGACGTGACCCTGGCGCTGGACTGCGCCGCGAGCGAGTTCTACGAAGACGGCAAGTACAACCTGTCCGGCGAAGGCCAGGTGTTCACTGCTGAAGGTTTCGCCGACTACCTCAAAGGTCTGACCGAGCGTTACCCGATCATCTCCATCGAAGACGGTCTGGACGAGTCCGACTGGGCCGGCTGGAAAATCCTCACCGACAAGATCGGCGAGAAGACCCAACTGGTGGGCGACGACCTGTTCGTGACCAATACCAAGATCCTGAAAGAAGGCATCGATAAAAAGATCGCCAACTCGATCCTGATCAAGTTCAACCAGATCGGCACCCTGACCGAAACCCTGGAAGCCATCCAGATGGCCAAGGCTGCCGGCTACACCGCCGTGATCTCGCACCGCTCTGGCGAAACCGAAGATTCGACCATTGCCGACCTGGCTGTGGGCACCTCGGCTGGCCAGATCAAGACCGGTTCGCTGTGCCGCTCCGACCGCGTTTCCAAGTACAACCAACTGCTGCGTATCGAAGAGCAGTTGAACGGCAAGGCCAAGTACAACGGCCGTGCCGAGTTCCGCGGTTAAGCGCAACCTGATCAAAGGACACCGGATTGTGTCGGAAAAGTCGTGACAGCGATGGATTTGCCACTAATCTGATGCCTTAAGCACAAGCCTGGATCTTTCCAGGCTTCGTGCTATCAGATGCTGCAACATTATGCGTGGCTGTCTTTTTTCACTGGATACCTGATATTCGATGCGCAGTCCTTACTGGTTGTTTCTCGTTTTGCTCTTGCTGCTGGCCGGTCTGCAGTACCGCCTGTGGGTGGGCAATGGCAGTCTGGCGCAGGTCGCCGAGCTGAAACAGCAGATCGCCGAGCAACATGCCGAGAACGAAGGCCTGCTGGAGCGCAACCGAGTGATGGACGCTGAAGTCAGCGAACTGAAAAAAGGCATGGAGACCGTCGAAGAGCGGGCTCGTCACGAACTGGGCATGGTCAAGGACGGCGAAACCCTTTACCAGTTGGCCCAATGATCGATTCCCTGCCGGCCTTCTGGGCCGTGATTCCTGCCGCGGGCGTCGGTGCCCGAATGGCCGCGGACCGTCCCAAGCAATATCTGCAACTGGGCGGGCGCACAATTCTCGAACACAGCCTCGGCTGTTTCCTCGATCACCCGAGCCTCAAGGGCCTGGTGGTCAGTCTTGCTGTTGACGATCCCTATTGGCCGAATCTGGCTTGCGTCAGCGATCCACGCATTCAGCGGGTCGGCGGCGGGGCGGAGCGTTCTGCTTCGGTGCTCAATGCCTTGCTGCATCTGCATGCGCAAGGTGCCGACGATGACGATTGGGTGCTGGTGCATGATGCGGCCCGGCCGAATCTGAGTCGCGATGATCTCGACAAGTTGCTTGCCGAACTGGCGGATGACCCGGTCGGTGGTCTGTTGGCGGTGCCCGCTCGCGACACGCTCAAACGCATTGATAAAAACGGTCGTGTGGTTGAAACGGTGGACCGCAGTGTGATCTGGCAGGCGTATACGCCGCAGATGTTTCGCCTCGGCGCGTTGCATCGGGCGTTGGCCGACAGCCTGGTTGCGGATGCCGTGATTACCGATGAAGCTTCTGCGATGGAATGGGCCGGTCTGGCACCGCGTCTGATCGAAGGGCGGGCGGATAACCTCAAGGTGACCCGGCCGGAAGATCTGGAGTGGTTGCGCCAGCGTTGGGCGAATCGCCGCTGAGATTTGGGGTCGCTGTGGCATTGCCTTCGCGAGCAGGCTCGCTCCCACAGAGGGAATGCATTCAGCTGTCGAACTCGGTCAATTGTGGGAGCGAGCCTGCTCGCGAAAACGGTCGCACAGGCAACCAATAACTCAAAGTTTGTACTCCGGCCTTTCAGCCAGTCCCACCTTCAAATAATCCACCAACTTGCGCACCTTCGGCGACAGATGCCGCTGCTGCGGATACAACGCCCACACCGCCGTATTCGGCGGCTGATGCGCCTCCAGCAAGGAAATCAGCGCGCCACTGTGCAGATGCTCGAGCACGTAATAGTCCGGCAACTGACACAACCCGACGCCCTGAAGCGCCGCATCCAGCACCGCTTGCCCACTATTGCAACGCCAGTTGCCTTGCACCCGCTGGGAAAATTCCCTGCCGTTCTGTTCCATTTGCCATATATCCGAACTGCCGATCAGGCAATTGTGTCGACTCAATTCCGACAAACTGTGTGGGCGTCCGTACCGTTCCAGGTAGGACGGCGATGCGCACAGGTACATTCTCCGTGGTGCCAGACGTGTGGCGACCAAGCGCGAATCCTGTAACCGACCCAGACGGATCGCCAGGTCCAGCCCTTCATGCACCAGATCCAGTTGGCGATTGCTCAGCTCTATATCGATGCGCAACTGCGGGTACAGCCCCATGAAGCGAGTCACCAGCGGCACGATAAAACGTTCGCCGTAGGCCACCGCGCAGGTCATGCGCAGCATGCCTTTCGGTTCGCTGGTCAGATCACCTACCGCGCGCAAGGCTTCTTCGCGACCGTCCTGCAGGCGCTGGCAATGCTGCAGAAAAGTCTGCCCGGCTTCGGTCAACGTAACTCGCCGGGTGCTGCGGTAGAGCAGTCGCGTCTGCAGACGCTCTTCGAGCCGTACGATTTGTCGACTGATGTGTGAGGAAGAAACCCCAAGACGCTCGGCAGCGGCGGTGAATTGATTGCATTCGGCGACGGCAACGAACTCATCGATGCCTTCCCAGCGGTTTTCCGACACTTGGATTATCCCTGTATGGCAATAATGTTTTGCTTTGGTCCGGATTATTCCTCAGGAAGCGCTGAACTACACTGTCTGTCTGCTTTTTTATTTATTGGGTTCACTGGAGAGTCAGCATGATCAAGTCGCGCGCCGCCGTTGCCTTCGAGGCCAAGAAGCCGCTGGAAATCGTAGAAGTCGATGTCGCCATGCCCAAGGCCGGTGAAGTATTGCTGCGCGTCGTCGCTTCCGGGGTTTGCCACACCGATGCCTACACCTTGTCCGGCGCAGACCCGGAAGGCATCTTCCCGTCGATCCTCGGCCATGAAGGTGGCGCCATCGTTGAAGCGATCGGCGAAGGCGTGACTTCGGTCGCCGTCGGCGATCACGTCATTCCGCTGTACACCCCGGAATGCGGCCAGTGCAAATTCTGCAAGTCGGGCAAGACCAACCTCTGCCAGGCGATTCGCGCCACCCAAGGCAAGGGCCTGATGCCGGATGGCACTTCGCGCTTTTCCTACAAGGGCGAAACGATTTTCCACTACATGGGCACTTCGACGTTTTCGGAGTACACCGTACTGCCGGAAATTTCCGTAGCGAAGATCTCCAAAGACGCGCCGCTGGAAAAGGTCTGCCTGCTCGGTTGCGGCGTCACCACCGGTATCGGCGCCGTGCTCAACACCGCCAAGGTCAAGCCGGGTGACACCGTGGCCATCTTCGGTCTCGGCGGTATCGGCTTGTCGGCCGTGATCGGCGCGGTGAAAGCCAAGGCTGCGCGGATCATCGCCATCGACATCAATCCAGCCAAGTTCGAAATCGCCAAACAACTCGGTGCCACCGATTGCGTGAATCCGAAAGACTTTGATCGTCCGATCCAGGAAGTAATCGTCGACATGACCGATGGCGGCGTCGACTTCTCCTTCGAGTGCATCGGCAATGTGCAACTGATGCGCGCCGCGCTTGAGTGCTGCCACAAAGGCTGGGGCGAGTCGGTCATCATCGGTGTCGCCGGTGCCGGCCAGGAAATCGCTACCCGTCCGTTCCAGTTGGTCACCGGTCGCGTCTGGCGCGGTTCGGCGTTCGGCGGCGTGCGTGGCCGTACTGAATTGCCAAGCTACGTCGACATGGCCCAGAGCGGCGAAATCCCGCTGGATACCTTCATCACCCACACCATGGGCCTGGAAGATATCAACAAGGCGTTCGACCTGATGCACGAAGGCAAGAGCATCCGCACCGTCATTCATTTCTAAGGAGCAGCGGCAAGCTACAAGCCACAAGCTGCAAGCAGGCGCAATTCCCTCTTGCAGCTTGAAGCTCGCAGCTTGCGGCTGAAGTGCTATGAATCTGGAAAACATTTCCTGTCAGAAGAGTTTTGGTGGCTGGCACAAGCGTTATCGCCATCGCTCCGAAGTGCTTGATTGCGACATGGTCTTTGCCGTGTACCTGCCGCCACAAGCGGAGCAGGGCGGCAAGCTGCCGGTGTTGTACTGGTTGTCAGGCCTGACCTGCACCGATGAGAACTTCATGCAGAAGGCCGGTGCGATGCGCATGGCTGCCGAGCTCGGGTTGATCATCGTCGCCCCGGATACCAGTCCGCGTGGCGCGGATGTCCCGGATGATGCCGACAAAGCTTGGGATTTCGGTCTCGGCGCCGGGTTTTATCTGAACGCCACGCAGGAACCGTGGGCGCGGCACTATCAGATGCATGACTATGTCGTGCAGGAACTGCCTGCTCTGGTCGAAGCGCATTTCCCCGCTTCCGACAAACGCAGTATCAGCGGTCACTCCATGGGCGGCCACGGCGCATTGGTCTGCGCGCTGCGCAATCCCGGGCGTTATCAGTCAGTGTCGGCGTTCTCGCCGATTACCCATCCAATCGATTGCCCGTGGGGTCAGAAGGCCTTTTCCAACTATTTGGGCGAAGACCGTTCGAAGTGGAAGGAGTGGGACGCCTGTGTGCTGATCGCAGAGGCGACGGAGAAGTTGCCGTTGCTGGTCGATCAAGGTGATCGTGACGATTTCCTCGCCACCCAGCTGAAACCCGAAGCCCTGCAACACGCCGCAAAACAAGCGGGGCATCCGCTGGAGCTGCGCCTGCAACCGGGCTACGACCACAGCTATTTCTTCATCTCAAGCTTCATTGACGACCACTTGCAGCATCACGCACGCGCTCTGCGCGGTTAATGCAGGTAGAATCACGCCCTGACAAAAATCGGGGCGTTTTTTTATGCGTATTGGCCACGGCTACGATGTGCACCGTTTCGCTGAAGGCGATTTCATTACTCTGGGCGGCGTGCAGATTGCACACAGCTTCGGGCTGCTCGCTCATTCCGACGGTGACGTCCTGCTGCACGCCTTGAGCGATGCCTTGCTCGGCGCGGCGGCGCTGGGTGATATCGGCAAACACTTCCCGGACACCGATCCGCAATTCAAGGGCGCCGACAGCCGTGTGCTGTTGCGTCATGTGGTCAGTCTGATTCACGCCAAGGGCTGGAAAGTCGGCAACGTCGACAACACCATCGTTGCCCAGGCGCCAAAAATGGCGCCGCATATCGAATCGATGCGCGCGCTGATCGCGGCGGATCTTCAAGTTGAGTTGGATCAAGTGAACGTCAAAGCTACCACCACCGAAAAGCTTGGCTTTGTCGGTCGCGAAGAAGGCATCGCCGTGCACTCCGTTGCCTTGTTGCTGCGCGCATGAATGAACTGCAATTACTCGGCCCACGGGCCTATGGCGAACCCCTCGGCACAGCGGTACTGAAAGCCATCGCCGAAGATTTCCAGGTCGATGAAGTGCTGGATATTCCGTTCAGCGGTGACGGCGAACACCTGTGGATCTGGGTGGAAAAGCGCGGCCTCAATACCGAAGAAGCGGCGCGGCGTATCGCCAAGGCAGCCGGCGTGCCGTTGCGTACCGTCAGCTATGCCGGGCTGAAGGACCGTCAGGCCCTGACCCGACAGTGGTTCAGCGTGCAGTTGCCGGGCAAGGCCGATCCGGATCTGTCGGCGGCGGAAAACGACACGCTGAAGATCCTCAAGACCACGCGCCACAAGCGCAAGCTGCAACGCGGTGCGCATTCGGCCAATGGCTTCACCCTGCGCCTGACGCAATTCAATGGCGACAAAGATGCGATTGAACAGCGGCTGCAACTGATCGCCAGACAAGGCGTCCCCAATTATTTCGGCGCCCAGCGCTTCGGCCATGACGGCGGCAACGTTGTCGATGCGCGGGCGTGGGCGGCGCGCAAGGCTTTGCCGGAACAGCGCAATGTGCGTTCGCGTTTGCTGTCGACGGCGCGCAGCTTTCTGTTCAACCAGGTGCTCGCGGCGCGTGTCGCCGATGGCACCTGGAACACCGCACTGATCGGCGATCTGCTGGCCTTTACTGACAGCCGCAGCTTTTTCCCGGCCGGCGAAGCCGAATGCAGCGACCCGCGTCTGGCGATTCTCGACCTGCACCCGACCGGTCCGCAGTGGGGCGAAGGTGACTCGCCCACCGCTGGCGCAGTCCATGAACTGGAGCAGGCGATCGCCGCCCGCGAAGCGGATCTGCGCGACTGGTTGATCCACGCCGACATGAGCCATGAACGTCGCATCCTGCGGCTGCCCATTGGCGGGTTGACGTGGCATTATCCCCAACCTGACATTCTGCAACTGGAATTCGTCCTCCCGGCCGGATGCTTTGCCACCGTATTGGTGCGCGAGCTCGTTGATCTGGTGCCGGTGGGGCAGACGGACAGCCCATGCGTATTCTGATTTCTAACGACGATGGGGTAACCGCGCCCGGTCTCGCCGCGCTTTATGCTGCGCTGGCGGATTACACCGAATGCGTGGTTATCGCCCCGGAGCAGGACAAAAGCGGCGCCAGCAGTTCGCTGACGCTCGACCGTCCGCTGCACCCGCAATACCTGGCGAACGGCTTTATCAGCCTCAACGGCACACCGACCGATTGCATTCACCTGGGCCTTAACGGCTTGCTTGAGCGCGAAGCGGACATGGTGGTATCCGGCATTAATCTGGGCGCCAATCTTGGTGACGACGTGCTGTATTCCGGAACCGTGGCGGCAGCGCTGGAAGGACGATTTCTCGAGCGCCCATCGTTTGCCTTCTCCCTGGTCTCGCGTCAGGTGGACAATCTGCCGACTGCGGCCTACTTTGCGCGCAAACTGGTCGAGGCCCACGCCGGGCTGGATCTGCCACCGCGCACGGTGCTCAACGTGAACATCCCCAATCTGCCCATCGATCACATCCGTGGCATTCAGTTGACCCGCCTCGGTCATCGCGCCCGCGCGGCGGCGCCGATGAAAGTGGTCGATCCGCGCGGCAAGGCCGGTTACTGGATTGCCGCTGCCGGCGACGCTGAAGACGGCGGCCCGGGCACCGATTTTCATGCCGTGATGCAGGGCTATGTGTCCATCACGCCGTTGCAGCTCGATCGCACTTTCAATGATGCCTTCAGAAGTCTGGATGGCTGGCTGGGAGGGCTGAGCTGATGCGCGAACACACGACGACCGCCTGCGCAGCGGCATAGGCATGACCTCCCAACGTACGCGCGAGCGCCTGATCCAGCGTCTATATGAAGAAGGCGTGTCGAACGCCAAGGTGCTGGAAGTGATCCGCCGCACGCCGCGTCATCTGTTTGTCGACGAGGCGCTGGCGCATCGCGCTTATGAAGACACCGCGCTGCCGATCGGCAACAACCAGACCATTTCCCAGCCTTATATGGTGGCGCGCATGAGCGAGCTGCTGCTGGAGGCCGGCCCGCTGGATAAAGTGTTGGAGATCGGCACCGGTTCCGGCTACCAGACGGCGGTGTTGTCGCAACTGGTCGAACGGGTGTTTTCGGTCGAACGCATCAAGGTGCTGCAGGACCGCGCCAAGGAGCGCCTGGTCGAGCTGAACCTGCGCAACGTGGTGTTTCGCTGGGGCGATGGCTGGGAAGGCTGGCCGGCGCTGGCACCATACAACGGCATCATCGTCACCGCCGTTGCCACCGATGTACCGCAGGCTTTGCTGGATCAACTGGCCCCCGGTGGGCGCATGGTAATTCCGGTTGGCTCGGGTGAAGTGCAACAACTGATGCTGATCGTGCGCGAGGAACATGGCTTTTCCCGACACGTTCTGGGCGCTGTGCGTTTCGTGCCGTTGCTCAACGGGCCACTGGCCTGAGCATTTGCAAACAGGGCTGAATTCCTTTCAACGGCGCCGGTCTTACACCGGCAGCCAGAGTTTAAACGCAGCGTACTTGCCCCTGGCAAACGTGTGCGTCCGGTGATTTCGCTTCATTAAAGGTAAAGCCGGTTCGGCCCGTTATACTTGCGACACCTCATGCCGCAATGCGGCATTCAGAATTTTTCAGCCACCACAAAGGGAGCGGCGGGTGAGTCTCACAGTCATTGCGCAGCGTATGGGTAACACGAGCTTTCAGCGCCTGGTGACTGGCCTTGTCTTGAGCACCTTGCTGGTCGGTTGCTCCAGCACCAAATCGAGCAACGTACGGGTTGTTGATCGCAACAATGCGGTGGCGCAACGTCCTACCGTTACCACCGGGCAATATGTAGTCCGTCCCGGCGATACCTTGTTTTCGATCGCCTTTCGTTACGGCTGGGACTACAAAACCCTCGCCGCCCGGAACAATATTCCTACGCCGTATACGATCCATCCGGGTCAGACAATTCGCTTCGACGGGCGCAGCGGTTCAACGCCGACAGCGGTGGTGAGCAACTCCAGTTCCTCGCCTTCTTCGTCGAGTAAAACCACAGTAATCCGGCGCCAGGCGAATGGCACCACAACCACTACAACCACCGGTTCCAAAGGGGTTGTACCGTCCGTCGCGAGCAAACCTGCACCCGCTCCACTGCCTCCGGCAGGCCCGGCCCCGACCGGCTGGGGATGGCCATCTAATGGCGTTCTGATTGGAAAATTCTCTTCAAACGGTAGTTTGAATAAAGGAATTGATATCGCCGGAGATTTGGGACAGCCTGTTTTAGCTGCGTCTGATGGGACGGTCGTATACGCCGGGAGTGGCTTAAGGGGCTACGGCGAATTGGTCATCATCAAACACAGCGAAACCTACGTCAGTGCTTACGGACATAACCGCAGGCTGTTGGTTCGGGAGGGGCAGCAGGTCAAGGTCGGACAGACAATTGCCGAAATGGGGTCAACGGGTACAGACCGGGTGAAACTGCATTTTGAGATTCGCCGCCAAGGTAAACCAGTGGATCCGCTGCAGTTCCTGCCAAGACGTTGATTTGTAGGCCAGCCTGTTCCGTCGCGTAGAGGGGACAGGCTCCAGCGTTGCCAAGGATAAAGGCGTCGCTTGAGCTTGGGGTCGAACTCACCAAAGGACTATAACAATGGCTCTCAGTAAAGAAGTGCCGGAGTTTGACATCGACGATGAGGTTCTCCTTATGGAGACCGGCATCGATTCGGATTCGATGTTGAATGATGAAGGGGCTGCTCCACCTTCCGTTCGTTCCAAATCCAGACACTCCGCCACACTCAAACAACATAAATACATCGACTACACTCGGGCACTTGATGCCACGCAGCTGTATCTCAACGAAATCGGCTTTTCCCCTCTGCTCTCCCCGGAAGAAGAAGTTCATTTTGCGCGCTTGTCGCAAAGTGGCGATCCTGCCGGGCGCAAGCGCATGATCGAAAGTAACCTGCGGCTGGTCGTCAAGATCGCCCGGCGTTACGTCAATCGGGGGCTGTCGCTGCTGGATCTGATCGAAGAGGGCAACCTCGGCCTGATCCGCGCGGTGGAAAAGTTCGATCCCGAGCGCGGCTTCCGCTTCTCGACCTACGCAACCTGGTGGATCCGTCAGACCATCGAGCGCGCGATCATGAATCAGACCCGGACCATCCGGCTGCCGATTCACGTGGTCAAGGAGCTCAACGTGTACCTGCGGGCCGCACGGGAGCTGACGCAAAAACTCGACCACGAACCTTCACCCGAAGAAATCGCCAACCTGCTGGAAAAACCGGTGGGGGAGGTCAAGCGCATGCTCGGCCTCAACGAAAGGGTTTCTTCGGTCGACGTCTCGCTGGGTCCGGATTCGGATAAAACCCTGCTGGACACACTCACTGACGATCGTCCGACCGATCCGTGCGAACTGCTGCAGGACGATGATCTGTCGCAGAGCATCGATCAATGGCTGTCGGAGCTGACCGACAAGCAGCGCGAGGTGGTGATTCGCCGCTTCGGGCTGCGTGGTCACGAAAGCAGCACGCTGGAAGATGTCGGCCTGGAGATCGGTCTGACCCGCGAGCGGGTACGGCAGATTCAGGTGGAAGGGCTCAAGCGCCTTCGCGAGATCCTTGAAAAGAACGGCCTGTCGAGCGAGTCGCTGTTTCAATAAGCGCCTTATCCTCCGCCCGCAAAAGCCCCGGCTGATTCGATCAGTCGGGGTTTTTTTGTTTTTCGCGTGCAGCAAATCGGGCTTTCGGCAGCCACCAGACAAGCGGTCGTCAATTTCTGAATTTGTAGTCTCGCGCTGTAAGCCTTTGCTTACTGTGTCGTAAGTGTTCGTTATTTTTACACTTCGGTGGAAGGCGATCGCGCTCACTTACAGTGAGCAACCTTTTGATTTTGTTAATTATTTCGTAAATGTTATGTCCTTGTGACAGAGCGCGCGTACGCCGAGGGCCAATTGCTCGTCTCCAGAAACTCTCTAATATCTCAACTGTGTCGACGGACAGACACGCCCTTCACGGAAGAGGGGAACGGACATCGCAGGAGGCGATTCATCAGGACGATGAAAAGGACTACAGGGAATAGGGAAAAAATGTGGGCGGGTCATACCGCCCCTTTTTTCGTCTGCAGAAAAGTAAAACCTGCAAAAGCAAAAAGGCCCGCAAGGGGCCTTTCAGTCGAGCTCGGGGTAGATCAGCGTTCGAGGTGTTTGATCTTGTTCGGCTGGCCATCCCACTCTTCGGCATCCGGCAGCGATTCTTTTTTCTCGGTGATGTTCGGCCAGATATCCGCCAGCTCGGCATTGAGCTCGATGAAGTTTTCCATGCCGCTTGGGATCTCGTCTTCCGAGAAGATCGCCACAGCCGGGCATTCTGGTTCACACAGCGCGCAGTCGATGCACTCGTCCGGGTGAATCACCAGGAAGTTCGGGCCTTCGTAAAAGCAGTCCACCGGACAGACTTCTACGCAGTCGGTGTACTTGCACTTGATGCAGTTGTCGGTGACGACGAAGGTCATTTCTAATTTTCTCCTCAGGCGGCGGCAGCGTTGCCCCTTCACGGTTGGGGTCGCCAGGTTCGGGAGCGATACCTGCTGACCAGGCTATGAGCCAGCAGCATCCCGAACCGCGCGAGATTCTAACAGCTTGAAGCGAATTGCGTTATATCCGCTTCTTCAGTGCTTATATCCGGTTCTTCAGTGCATAGAGCATTTCCAGCGCACGGCGTGGCGTCATGTCGTCCAGATCCACTTTCGCCAATTCATCGAGCACCGGATGTGGCAGTGAGGCGAACATGTCGCTTTGCTGCGGTGTCGACGGCTTGCCCTTGGCCGCCGGTTTCGGCGCCTCGTGGGGCAGGGCAGTGTCTTCCAGGCGACTCAGATGCTCGCGCGCTCGCAGAATCACCTCGCTCGGCACGCCGGCCAGTTGTGCGACTGCCAAGCCATAGCTCTGACTGGCAGGCCCAGGCAGAACATGGTGCAGGAACACGATCCGTTCGTTGTGCTCGGTGGCATTGAGATGCACGTTAGCGACAAGAGGTTCGGCTTCCGGCAGCACGGTCAGCTCAAAATAGTGCGTAGCAAACAGGGTGTAGGCGCGCAAATGGGCCAAGCGCTCGGCCGCCGCCCACGCCAGCGACAGACCGTCAAAGGTGCTGGTACCGCGCCCGACTTCGTCCATCAGCACCAGACTGCGCTCGGTCGCGTTATGCAGGATGTTGGCGGTTTCGCTCATCTCGACCATGAAGGTCGAGCGACCGCCGGCCAGATCATCGCTTGAGCCGATACGGGTGAAGATGCGGTCGACCAGCGACAGCTCGCAACTGGCGGCCGGCACGAAACTGCCAATATGCGCTAGCAACACGATCAACGCGGTTTGCCGCATGTAAGTGGATTTACCGCCCATGTTCGGGCCGGTGATGACCAGCATGCGCGTATTGTCGTCCAGGCTCAGATCGTTGGCCACGAACGGCGTGGTCAGCACTTGCTCGACCACAGGGTGACGACCCTGGGTGATGCGCATGCACGGCTCGCTGACGAAACGCGGGCAATTGAGGTCGAGATTCAGCGCACGCTCGGCAAGGTTGCTCAGTACATCCAGCTCGGCCAAGGCGCCGGCGGTGTCCTGCAATGGTGGTAACTGGCTGATCAAGTCTTCGAGCAGCGCCTCGTAAAGCATTTTTTCCCGGGCCAGCGCGCGGCTCTTGGCGGAAAGTGCCTTGTCTTCGAATTCTTTCAGCTCAGGTGTGATGAAGCGCTCGGCG
This sequence comes from Pseudomonas sp. TE9122, assembly GCF_056278925.1. NCBI lineage: Bacteria > Pseudomonadati > Pseudomonadota > Gammaproteobacteria > Pseudomonadales > Pseudomonadaceae > Pseudomonas > Pseudomonas sp. TE9122. Next base: position 771,966 of record NZ_JBWBQI010000001.1, read on the forward strand.
CCTTTAAGCGTCTGCCGGCGGATATAGTCAGCCGGCGCCGATTCGGCCTGCTTGCTCGGCAGTTCGATGAAGTAGCCGTGGATACGGTTGTAGCCGACTTTGAGGTTGGCCAGACCAGTACGGGCTTTCTCCCGGGCTTCGAGATCGATGAGGAACTGGCCGGCGTTTTCGCTCAGTGATTGCAGTTCGTCGAGTTCGCTGTCGTAACCGGTTTTCAGCACGCCGCCGTCACGGATCACCGCTGGCGGATTGTCGATGATGGCTTTTTCCAGCAATGCGGCCAGTTCCGGATAGGTGCTGGTGGTGGCCGCCAGATGCTGCAGGTGCGGCGCTTCCAGATCGGTCATCGCCACTTGCAGTTCGGGCAGTGCGCCGAGAGCATCACGCAGACGCGCAAGGTCACGCGGCCGCGCATTGCGCAGACCGATACGCGCCAGAATCCGTTCGATATCGCCGATTTCCTTGAGCTGGGGTTGCAGCTTTTCGAAGCGGTAGCCGTCGAGCAGGCAGCGGATCGAGGTCTGACGCGCCAGCAACACGGTGAGATCGCGCAACGGTCGGTTCAACCAACGAGTGAGCAAGCGACTGCCCATGGCGGTCTGGCAGCGATCGACCACCGATTGCAGCGTGTTGTCGCGGCCACCGGCCAGATTGGTGTCGAGTTCCAGATTGCGCCGGCTGGCGCCGTCGAGCACCACGGTGTCATCGAGACGTTCGTGACGCAGGCTACGCAAATGGGGCAGGGCAGTGCGCTGGGTTTCCTTGGCGTAGGCCAACAGGCAGCCGGCAGCGCCAATGGCCAGGGTCAGGTTCTCGCAGCCGAAGCCTTTCAGGTCTTGGGTGGAAAACTGCTGGCAGAGACTTTTCAGCGCCGAATCGCGCTCGAAATCCCACGGCGCGCGACGGCGTACGCCACGGCGTTTTTCCGCCGGCAGGTCTTTTGGCCAGTCATCCGGAATCAGCAATTCCACCGGGTTGACCCGCTCCAGTTCCGCCAGCAGGTTTTCCCAGCCTTTGATCTCGAGCACGGTGAAGTTGCCGCTGGTGATGTCCAGCACCGCCAGACCGAATAGACGCTCATCGCCCAATACCGCTGCAATCAGGTTATCGCGGCGTTCATCCAGCAGCGCCTCGTCACTGACTGTCCCCGGCGTGATGATCCGTACGACCTGGCGCTCCACCGGGCCTTTGCTGGTGGCCGGGTCGCCGACTTGCTCGCAAATCACCACCGACTCGCCGAGCTTGACCAGTTTCGCCAGGTAACCTTCCGCCGCGTGGTAAGGAATCCCACACATCGGAATCGCCTGACCCGCCGACTGCCCGCGCGCGGTCAGGGTGATGTCCAGCAACTTGGCAGCTTTCTTCGCATCTTCGTAGAAGATTTCGTAAAAATCGCCCATGCGATAGAACATCAGCTGGTCAGGGTGCTGATTCTTCAGGCGCCAGTATTGCTGCATCATCGGAGTGTGGGAGGACAGGTCGGAGACGGCTTTATTCATCGGATTGTCGGGCAACTCGTTAAAAGATGTAGGGCAAAGCGCGGGCAGTGGCCGGGCTTTTCCGCGATGGGCGCAAGGTTACCATGGCCAGTCTGCCCGACGCAGGCGCTGCGGTCGGGTGAGCATTTATTGGCAGGGAAAAGTTGATCTATGCACGATTTATGCAAATCAGCATTTGTCTTCGCGAAAAACTTCAAGCACTATGCGCGTTATGCAAAAACGCAACGTTTCCTCCGTCTTAAGAGCACTGCTCGACCAGCACGGGATCTCCCCCACGGAGCTCCACCGTCGCACCGGCGTGCCTCAATCAACGCTCTCGCGGATTCTCAGCGGGAAGATTGTCGATCCTTCGGATAAACACATCTCGAAGATCGCTGAATATTTCAACGTCAGCACCGATCAGTTGCGCGGGCGCGCGGATGTCGCGCCAACGGCGGCCGGCACGCGCGCTGACGTGCATGCGGAACTCAAGGACATAAGCCTGTGGGACGACGATACCCCCGTCGATGACGACGAGGTGTCGGTGCCCTTTCTACGTGAGGTTGAATTGGCTGCTGGATCAGGAAGATTCGTCATCGAAGAGAGCGAGCGCTCCAGCCTGCGCTTCGGCAAACGCAGCCTGCGCCACAACGGTGTGCAGTTCGACCAGGCCAAATGCGTGACGGTGCGCGGCAACAGCATGTTGCCGGTTCTGCGTGATGGCGCCACCGTCGGCGTCAACGCCGGCAAGTGCGGCATCGGCGACATCATTGATGGCGATCTGTATGCGATCAATCACAACGGCCAATTGCGCGTGAAGCAACTCTATCGCCTGCCCACCGGCATCCGTCTGCGCAGCTTCAATCGAGACGAGCATCCAGATGAGGACTACAGCTTCCAGGAAATCCAGGAAGAGCAGATCGTTATCCTTGGTCACGTCTTCTGGTGGGGCATGTACGCCCGCTAGCCCCTTTCGATTCAACTGAAACCTGCCCCCCGGCAGGTTTTTTTTCGCCTGCAGAAATCTCCCCACCCCTTGGCCCGCTTGGGTTTCATGCATATGCGCAAATTTAATGCATAAATAAATGCATTTACGCATTGACTGTATATGCATCCATGCATATTCTTGCCACCAAGCCGCTCGACAAAGCGGCTGGCAAGACAAGCTCTTTAGTTCCACAAGAACAGGCAGCGATGAACCGGCCTCAACGGTTCAGAGGGTTGGCAACTGACCCAGGTGTGCAGCGTAAAGCACCAGAAGCAGTTATCCGGCGGGCAGGGACCGCGGTCGGAAAAACAATCTGAATGGACTCGTACCGCGCCAGTAGCGCCGAAAAGTCAGCTTCCTTCTCGAACACAGGATTGGAAGGAAGGCGAAGGAGCGCATTACTGAAAAGCCCGGTGTACAAGCGCCGGGCTTTTTGGAATGCCTGCCTCAAGAGAAACCGTTTGAATCCAACCCATCACTCATCAATCACCCACGGAGGCGTGACATGACAAACGAGCAACAAGCGTTGGCGGACATGCCGATCTGGCTGGTCATCCTCCTCGCTGTCGTCGGCGGGGTGTCCGGCGAAATGTGGCGCGCCGACAAGGAGGGCGCCCGCGGCTGGTCACTTGTGCGGCGTCTGGCTCTGCGTTCCGGCGCCTGCATGATCTGCGGGGTGTCGGCAATCATGCTGCTGTACGCCGCCGGCATGTCGATCTGGGCCGCTGGCGCGTTTGGCTGCCTGACGGCGATGGCCGGCGCTGATGTCGCTATAGGTCTTTACGAACGCTGGGCGGCCAAGCGTATCGGCGTCTGCGAAGTGCCGCCGCGCGACCAGCCTTAACTCTTTACGCATAGCCCTATGCGAGCGAGCCTGCTCGCGAAAGGGACGTCAGCTTCAGTATCGATGTGACTGATCGACCGCTTTCGCGAGCAGGCTCGCTCCCACAGGGACTGCGGCGTTCACTGTAATTTCTCTTACTTCGGAACACCCCCATGAAGATCACCCCGATCCTCACGCAACTGCGTGGGCAATGCCCTGGCCTTGCCAATCATATTTCGGTGGGTGTCGATCTGGCGTTGCTGCAAGGCAACCCCGATCTACCGACGCCCTCGGCTCACGTACTGCCGCTGGCCGATCTGGCCAGTCCTGGCACCACCCAAAACCTCACCACCCAACCAATCCGCGACCGCTTTGAAATCGTCCTGGCCCTTGACGCTACCGACGCGACAAAAGCGCTGGATGGGTTGCACGACCTGCGCGCCGAACTGTGGCGCGCGCTGGTGGGGTTCAAACCCGATTCCGACTACAGCGCCATCGTCTACGACGGCGGCGAGATGGTCTCGATCAACAGCAGCCGCGCCTTCTATCGGCTGCGTTTTTATGCCGAGTTCCAGCTCGGCCGCAATCTGCCAAGTCAGCCTGCGGAGAGTTGGCACGAGCGCGAACTGGACGCTTTGTCGTCCTTTACCGGGATGACGGTGCGGGTCGATGCGATCGATCCGGCCGACCCCAATCTGCAACGCCCGGGTCCGGATGGCCGGGTGGAAATGACTTTCTCTGGAGACGTAACCCCATGAGCAACCGCATCACCGTAGTGCCGGCCGCTGGCCGTGTCGTACCTGACCCGGAGGCGGGCGACTTGCTGCCGGCCGCAGGCCGAGAAGTGCTGGACAGCGCCTGGTGGCGCCGGCGTCTGGCCGACGGCGATATCACACTCAAAACCGCAAAAGCGGCTAAACCACAGGGAGCCAAATAATGGCGATCGGATTCAGCAACATCCCGGCGGACATTCGTGTTCCGCTGTTCTATGCCGAAATGGACAACTCGGCCGCCAACAGCGCGACCTCGGCCATGCGCCGTTTGATCGTCGCGCAGGTCAACGACAATATTGCCCCGACTGAGGTCGGCAAACTGGTGCTGGTTTCCAGCGTGGCGCTGGCGAAAAGCATCGGCGGCCAGGGCTCGATGCTCGCTTCGATGTACGAGACCTTCCGCAAGGCTGACCCGATCGGCGAGATCTGGTGCCTGCCGCTGCACAACACCGAAGGCGCCATCGCCAAGGGTGTGTTGACCCTGACCGGTACCGCGACTCAAGCGGGCATGCTCAATCTATATGTCAGCGGCGTGCGCGTGCAGGCCACCGTGGTCAATGGCGCCACCGCCGCTCAAGCGGCCACGGCACTGGCGGAGAAAATCAACGCCACTGCCGACCTGCCAGTCAGCGCAGCCACTGCCGAAGGCGTGGTCACCCTGACCGCCAAATGGACCGGCGACAGCGGCAATGACATCAGCCTGCAATTCAATCGCCTGGGCAAGAGCAACGGCGAAGAAACTCCGGCCGGTCTGACCAGCGCAATCACCGCCATGACCGGCGGCGCCGGTGTGCCGGATCAGATCGCCGCCGTCGCGGCTCTAGGCGATGAGCCATTCGAATTCATCGCCTTGCCGTGGTCCGACCTGGCCACCCTCAACACCTGGCAAGCGGTGATGGATGACAGCACCGGGCGCTGGTCGTGGGCCAAGCAATTGTTTGGTCACGTCTACTGCGCCAAACGCGGCACGGTCGGTACGCTGGTCGCTGCCGGCCAGGCGCGCAACGATCAGCACATGACCATCCAGGCGCTGGAGCCGGGCGTACCGCAACCGTTCTGGGTACAAGCGGCGGCACTGGCTGCGCGCACGGCGGTGTTCATCTCCGCCGATGCCAGCCGTCCGACGCAAAGCGGCAGCCTGCCGGGTGTTGACCCGGCGCCGGCCAGCGAGCGCTTCACCCTGACCGAGCGCCAGTCGCTGCTCAACTACGGCATCGCTACTGCGTACTACGAAGGCGGTTACGTGCGCATCCAGCGTTCGATCACCACCTACCAGAAGAACGCCTACGGCCAGGCCGACAACTCCTATCTGGACAGCGAAACCATGCACCAGTCGGCGTTCATCGTGCGTCGTCTGCAAAGCGTGATCACCAGCAAATACGGCCGCCACAAACTGGCCTCCGACGGTACCCGTTTCGGCGCCGGTCAGCCGATCGTCACGCCTGCGACCATTCGCGGCGAGTTGATTGCGCAGTACGCCAAGCTCGAACTCGAAGGCCATGTGGAGAACGCCGAGCTGTTCGCCGAACACCTGATCGTCGAGCGCGACGTGCAGGACCCGAGCCGCGTGAACGTGCTGTTCCCGCCGGATTACATCAACGGTCTGCGCGTGTTCGCACTGCTCAACCAGTTCCGTCTGCAGTACGACGACGCGGCCTGATCCGCGCAGTCGGCGCTAAGCATTCAGCCCACCTCGCGTGGGCTTTTTATTTGAAGGGAGAAACACCATGGGTCAACTGATTGCAGGCACCTGCTACGTCAAGGTCGACGGCGCACAACTGACCATCAATGGCGGCTGCGAAGCCCCGCTGATGGCCGTCAAACGTGAAACCGTCGTGCCCGGTTTCTACAAGGAAACCGACATCGCGCCGTCGTTCAAAGTGACCGCGCTGCACACCGCCGACTTCCCGCTGAAGAAGCTGATCGAAGGCACCGATATCACCGTCACCTGCGAATTCAGCAACGGCAAAGTTTACGTGCTGGCCGGCGCCTATCTGGTCGAGGAGCCAGTTTCCAAGGGCGACGACGCCACCATCGAACTGAAGTTCGAAGGCATCAAGGGGACCTGGCAATGAGCGGCGCCGTGAAGCTTCAAGTCGCAATCGAAGCCCACGGCGAGCCTCTGACCGAACTCGTTCTGCGCCGCCCGACGGTGCAGGAAGTGCGAGCGATCAAGGCACTGCCGTACAAGATCGACAAGAGTGAAGAAGTCAGCCTCGACATGGACGTGGCGGCCAAATACATCGCCGTGTGCGCCGGCATCCCGCCGTCGTCGGTCAACCAGTTGGATCTGGCTGACCTCAATGCACTGAGCTGGGCTGTTGCGAGTTTTTTCATGAGTGCGGCGTCGGCGCCATCACCGACCTGATCGCCGTCGCCTATGACCTGGCCTGGTTCTGGAAGGTTGATCCCGAACAGATGATGGCCAGGCCACTGGATGTGCTCCGCGAATCGCTGGAGCACGCGCAACGGATCAATGCGATGCAGCAGGTGCAGTGATGGCAGACGAAGAGAAGAAAACCCCGAAACCGGTGCTGATCACCGGCATCGATGAACTCTCGCCCAAACTGGGCGCCCTGCGCATGAAGGTTGAGAGTTTTAAAAACAATCTCGAGCAGACCGGCCTCGGCAAACTGGACATCAGTGGTCTGTTCAACGGCGGCAGCGTGATCACGCCGTTTGTAGACGGCATCAAATCGGCCGCAGCGTTCCAGGGCAAATTGAGCGAAGTCAGCGACACGGCGAAAACCGTCGATCTGCCCGCCGCGCCGACAGCAGCGACGCAGAACATGAACGTGTTCAGTGCGTCGATGCAGAAGGTTTCGGCGGCGGTGGACGCCGCGCTGGTGCCGGCGGTGGGGGCCTTGGTGGTCGGGCTGGAACCGATGCTGACGCAGGTCGGCAGTCTGCTCGCCGACAATCCGAAACTGGTCGAAGGCCTGGCGGCGGGGGCGATTGCCTTCTCCGCTATGCAAACCGCGGTCACCGGTATGACGCAGGTGATGGACGTCATGAGCATGGTGCTCAAGACCAACCCGATCATGCTGATCGCCATGGGCATTGCCGTGGCGGCCGGTTTGATCGTGGCCAACTGGACGCCGATCAGCGCGTTCTTCACAGGGATGTGGGAGGGCGTGAAAAACATCGGGGCGAGTGCGATGGCGACGTTGCGCTCGGTACTCGACTGGCGACCGCTGGCGGCACTGGCTGCGCTGTGGGAACCGGTCACGGGATTTTTCTCGGCTATCTGGGACAAGGTGATGGCCGTGACGGCGCCAGTGATCGACTTCTTCAAGTCGGTTTTCGCGTGGTCGCCTGCGGGGATGATCATCGAAAACTGGGGGCCGCTGACCGGTTTGTTCTCGGCGATCTGGGAATTGCTCAAGGCCTTGAGTGTGCCGGTGATGGCGTTTCTCAGAAACCTGTTCGATTTCTCGCCGATGCAGATGATTACCGATGCGTGGGGTGGTGTCGTGAGGTTCTTCGAACCGATGTTCAGCGGCCTGCGAGAAGTCGCGCTACCGGCTAAAGAATTCCTCGTGTCGCTGTTCGACTTCTCGCCAATGCAGATGATCACCAGCGCCTGGGGAGGCATTGTTGCGTATTTCCAGCCGATATTGACGACGCTGCAATCGGCTGTGCAAAGCACCCGGGATACTTTGCGGGCACTGTTCGATTTTTTCCCGATGCAAATGCTCACCAGCGCCTGGGGTGGGGTTGTCGGGTTTTTCGAACCGATCTGGATGGCGCTGCAAACTTCTGTGCAGCGGGTCAGAGGCTTTTTCACCAGCCTGTTCGAGTGGTCGCCGCTGGAGCAGATTGCTCAGTATTGGCAGCCGATCGGTGAGGTCTTTTCGGCGATCTGGGGCGTCGTGTTGGCGCTTTCCGCGCCGGTCGTGGATTTTCTGCACAGTCTGTTCGAATGGAAACCTCTGGATCAGATCATCGAGAGTTGGGGGCCGATCACTGAGTGGTTCGGCGAGTTGTGGCAAAAGCTGCAAACCGTCATTGCGCCGATCAAGGAGTTGTTCGAGGGTGGCTTCGCCGGACTGATCGCCAAGGTCACCGGCAAGGTCGAAACGCTGACCCAAGCGCAACGCGAGACCAATGCCGAAGGCAAAGGCGAACTGGCACCGGCGTTCTTCGCTGCCAGTCCGGCGCCTGCTGGCAACGGCACACTGCAAAGCGGTTCGTTGCCACAAACCTCCAGCGCGCTGATCCAGCAAAGCGCCGCCAACAACCGTACGCAACTCGAAGGCGGTCTGACCGTGCGCTTCGAAAATGCGCCGGCCGGCCTGCGCACCGAACAACCGCAAACCAATCAACCTGGCCTGGCCGTGTCTTCACGCATCGGCTATCGCTCGCTGTCGATGGGAGGTTCCCAATGAACTGGCGTGACCGTTTATTGCCGGCATCCTTTCGCGGTGTCGGTTTCTGGATCGACCAGGCGAAAACCCCGGTCGGGCGCAAAGGACAGTTGCATGAGTACCCGCAACGCGACCTGCCGTTTTTCGAGGACCTCGGCCAGCAGGCCAAGACTCACGATCTGACCGCGTTCATCATCGGCCCCGATTGCCTTGAGCAGCGCGACAAGCTGCTCAAGGCGCTGGAGCAGGGGCGTGGCGAGCTGGTGCATCCGTGGCTTGGACGCCTGCAAGTCAAGGTCGGCGAATGCGACATGACCCACACCCGCCAGGACGGTGGGCTGGTGACGTTCGCATTGAAGTTCTATCCCGACCAACCCCAGCCGTTTCCGACAGCCACGGTCAGCACGCAGAAAGTGCTCCTGGCCAAGGCCGACGGTCTGCTGGGTTCAGCGGTGGCGCGTTTCGAACAGGCGATGACTTTGATCAAGGCTGCGCGGATCGGCATCACCAACCTGCGCAACAGCCTTACCGGCGTATATGAAGTGATCAAGGAGCAACTGAAACCTTTGATCGAGCAGTACCGGCAGATCACTGAACTGGTCAAGGCCGTGAAGGAGTTGCCCAAGGAAGTGGCGGCGGAATTCAAGGGTTTGCTCGGCGATATCAAGGAGCTGAAGGCGTTCGCCAAGGAAGGCTACCGGGGCGTGATCGCCGACGTGTCGCAGCAACTCGAAGCGATTCGCAAGGCCGATGCGCCGAAGATCACTACCGGCAAGGACACCAATGCCGCAGCGCAGGCGATGGCCGATCTGGTGCAAGACACGATGCTGGTCAAAGTCGCGCAGTGGGTCGCGTCGATGCCAGTGGCCACCCGAGCGCTGCAACTGCCGTCGACGCCCACCGTTGCTCAGCAGGCCCATCAGCAAGTCACCCGCCCGGAAGTCCCGGCCACGGATGATTTGCAGGCGCTGCAAAAGGATTTGGTGGAGGCGCTGCAAGGGGCGAAAAACAAGGCCGATCCTGATCACTATCAAGCTATCAGTGACGTGCAGGATGCCTTGGTTGCGCACCTCAAGGCCGTGGCATCCTCGGGCGTGCGACTGGTCAGCAAATCCTTTCAGGAAAGCCTTCCAGCACTGGTCATAGCGTACAAACAGTTTGGCGACGCCACGCGAGTCACCGAAGTCGTGCAGCGCAACGGCGTGACCAATCCGTTGTACCTCCCGCAAAGCGATGTGAAAGTCTCCAGGGAGTGAACCATGGACGAGTTGGATAACCACGTCACACTGACGGTTAACGGCATGGAATACGGCGGCTGGAAAAGCGTCGAAATCACCGCCGATCTCGAGCGTCAGTTCCGCACCTTCAAGCTCGACATTACCTGGCAATGGCCGGGGCAGGCGGTGAGCAAACCGATTAAACCCGGCGACCCCTGCGAGGTGAAAATCGGCAAGGATCTGGTGCTCACCGGTTACGTGTTCAAGGCACCGATCCGCTATGACGGGCGGCAGATCAGCCTGACCATCGAAGGCAGTTCGAAAACCCAGGATCTGGTCGATTGCGCCGCCCGTAACCTGCCCAGCCAATGGCAGCAACAACCCTTGCTGACTATCGTCCGCGATCTGGCGAGCGAATATGGACTGTGGGTCGTCAATGAAATCAGCGACACCACACGCCTGACCAAACACACCATCGTGCCGGGTGAAACGGCATTCCAGTCGATCGACCGATTGCTGTCGCTGCTGCGGGTGTTTTCCACCGACAACGAGCTGGGCCAGTTGGTGTTGGCCAAACCCGGCAGCGGCGGCCGCGCCAGCGATGCGCTGGAGCTGGGCAAGAATATCTTGTCGGCCAGTGCGCCAATGGATTTCAGCCAGGTGTTCTCCGAGTATCGGGTGATCGGCCAGCAGAAAGGCTCGGATGCGAAAAGCGGCGCGGCGGTCAGCGAAGTCGAGTCGACGGCGGCCGACCTGAGTTTCAAACGGCGGCGCACCACGGTGATCAACGAAGGCACGCAACTGACCTTTGAGTTGGCGCAGCAGCGTGCCCAATGGGAAAGCGCGACTCGCATGGGCCGTGCGCAGACCACCACCTATCAGGTGCAGGGCTGGCGGCAGAGCAATGGCGATTTGTGGCGCCATAACACGCTAGTGAAGGTCAAGGATCCGGTGCTCGATTTCGATGGTGACATGCTGATTTCCAAGGTCACTTATTCGTTGTCGGCGCAAGGTTCGGTGACCACGCTGCAAGTGGCGCCGCCGCATACTTTTGATGCCAATCCCACACCTCCAAAAACAACCTCATAGGCCCGGAAAAGATCGCAGCCTTCGGCAGCTCCTACAGGTGTACGCCGATCTTGTGTAGGAGCTGCCGAAGGCTGCGATCTTTTGACCTCGGCCCGTTTCTTACGAGAACCAAGAATGAGCCTACTGACACGCCTGCTGGCGCGCGGCACTGTCGTGTTCGCCAATTCGGCAACCAAGCTGCAATCGCTGCAAATGCGCCTCACCGCCGGTGAAGTCAACGACGACCTCGAACACTTCGAACCCTACGGTTTCACCAGCCATCCGTTGGCTGGCGCTGAAGGGGTCGTCACCTTCATCGGCGGCGACCGTTCCCACGCCATCGCCCTGGTCATCGCCGACCGTCGTTATCGCCTGCAAGCACTCGCTGCCGGTGAAGTGGCGATCTACACCGACGAGGGCGACAAAATTCATTTCAAGCGCGGGCGGATCATCGACATCGAAACCGCCACGCTGAACATCCGCGCCAGCAGCGCGGTGAACTTCGACACGCCGGTGATAAACCAGACCGGCAAGATCGTTTCCACCGGTGATCAACTGGCTGGCGGCATCAGCCAGACCAAACACGTGCATGTAGGCGTGCAGGCCGGCAACGGTCAGACCGGCGCGCCGGCAGGAGGCCAGTGATGTTCATCAGCCAGAACCTCCACGCCGCACTGACCCGCGCCGTGCTCATCAGTCTGTTCACCTGGCGTCGCGCCGCTGATGACGACGCCCTCGATGACGAAGAACGCTTCGGCTGGTGGGGCGACAGTTTTCCCACGGTTGCCGACGATCGCATCGGCTCGCGGCTGTGGCTGCTGCGCCGGGTCAAGCTGACCCGGCAGACGCAGATGGACGCCGAGTTCTATGCCCGCGAAGCCCTGCAATGGCTGCTCGACGACGGCCACTGCAGCGCCATCGACATCATCAGCGAACGCCTCGATGCCCAGCGCCTGAACCTGCGCACGGTCCTCACGCTGGCCGACGGCGAACGTCTGGACATCAACCCCGATAACAGTTGGCAGGTGATCTATGCCGTTTGAAACCCCTTCGCTGCCGGTGCTGATCAAGCGCACCCAAAGCGACCTGGCTGGCGATTCGCTGCGCCAGTCCGATGCGCAAGTGCTCGCCCGCACCCTCGGCGGCGCCGCTTATGGCTTGTACGGTTATCTCGACTGGATTGCCGAGCAGATCCTGCCCGACAAAGCCGATGAGTCAACCCTGGAACGCATCGCCGCGCTGCGCCTGAATCAGCCGCGCAAAGCCGCGCAGGTGGCTACCGGCAGCGTCAGTTTTACCGCCACTCCCGGCGCCGTGCTCGACGTCGACACTCTGCTGCAAGCGAACGATGGCCGCACCTACAAAGTCACCACGGCGCGCACCACGGTCAATGGCAGCAACAGCACCACGATTGCGGCGCTGGAGGCCGGCAGTCTGGGCAACGCTGATGCGGGTTTGACGCTGACCCAGGTGCAGCCGATTGCCGGGATTGTCGGCAACAGCTTCGTGGTGCTGGCGCCGGGCCTCAGCGGCGGTGTGGCGCGGGAAAGCCTCGAATCGCTGCGCTCGCGGGTCATCCGTTCCTACCGCGTGATTCCCCACGGTGGCGCGGCCAGCGACTACGAAACCTGGGCGCTGGAAGTGCCGGGTGTGACGCGGGCGTGGTGCCGGGGCGGCCTGCTCGGGCCGGGCACGGTGACGGTGTTCATCATGCGTGATGAAGACCCGCAACCGGTGCCGAACGATGAGCAGTTGGCGGAGGTTCAGGAGTACATCGAACCGCTGCGTCCGGTGACCGCGGAAGTGCACGTGCAGCGACCGGTTCAGGTGCCGGTAGTGTATCGCTTCAAGAGCGTCAATCCGGACACCACCGCCGTGCGCGCCGCCGTTGAAGCGCAGTTGCGCGATCTGCACAACCGCGAGGCCGATCTCGGTGTGCCGCTGCTGATCAGCCATATCCGCGAAGCGATCAGCAGCGCCGGCGGCGAATACGATCACACGCTCACTGCTCCGGCCGCTGACGTGCCGGCCGGGCAGAGCGAACTGCTCACCTTCGGAGGCTGCGTATGGGGGGCATAAGAACCGCCGCGCAATACCAGGCGCAGTTGCGCGCCTTGCTGCCCAGTGGCCCGGCATGGGATCCGGAGCGGGTGCCCGAGCTTGAGGAAGTGCTGCAAGGCGTCGCCGTCGAACTGGCCCGCCTCGACGCCCGCGCCGCCGACCTGCTCAACGAGATGGACCCGGCCGGCGTCAGCGAACTGGTGCCGGACTGGGAGCGGGTGATGAACCTGCCCGACCCGTGCCTGGGCGCCACGCCGTTGTTCGACGACCGCCGCCTCGCCGTCCGCCGCCGCTTGCTCGCGGTCGGCAGCCAGGCGGTCGGTTACTACCTCGACATCGCCAAAAGCCAGGGTTACCCCAACGCCAGCATCACCGAACACGAAGCCCCACGCATGGGCCGCGCCCGGTTTGGTTCGGCGCATTGGGGCACCTGGGAAGCGCAGTTCATGTGGACGCTCAACACCGGCGGCCGCCTGCTGCTCGGCCGCCGTTACGGCGCGAGCTACTGGGGCGAGCGCTTCGGCGTCAACCCAGGCTCGGCGCTGGAATGCCTGATCCACCGCAGCGCGCCGGCGCATACCAAGGTGCACATCAATTATGACTAGGGAGGGATGAGGGATGGATTATCCGAAGAGTGTGCCCAGTGCCGGCTTGGTGAATGGGAAGTTTGTTGATGAGAACCCTATGACGGGGACGCCGGGATCGTTGATTCCGGCGGATTGGGGTAACGGAGTTACCCAGGAAATTCTTAACGTGATCAAGGCGGCGGACCTGACGCCGGACGAGAAGAAATACGATCAGTTGTTGCAGGCGATTCAGAGCGTTTCGGCCAAGGGCTGGAATTTGGATTCGGCGTTGCCGATTGGCGCCTTGCCAACCGCCACCGTCGCTACGGCGGACGGGCGATTGCCAATCACACTGACCGCGTTTGCTACCAGTGGCGGGCGGTTATCTATTCTGCCCGGCGTACTGATCAGCCTGGGCCAAGAAGTGCTGGCAGGTCAGTTGGGTCGTCCGCGCACGTTTACGACACAAGCCTGGAGCAGTGCCGATCTTTTGCCCAACTCTGGTTACTTTCTGCGTGCGCAAGTGGTTGCGGGCCTGCTGACCTTCTACATGCAGCGCGGCACGATTTATGACGCTACACCGGAGGGTTTGAAGGGCACGATCAATGGAACGGCGGGAGGCGGTTTCCAGTCGACGACGCTGGATCTTTGTCTGGCATGGGTGGTGACGGCTGGTCCTGGCTCGGTACCAATTGTCCGGCCGATTTATAACCGCAGTCGCTTGTCGTGGACGCAAACAATCAGCGGTAATGGCGTGGTGTACCTGCCACTTGACCCGCATGCTCGTGCCGCTCGTCTGGTGGTGGGCAACGCGACGCCGCATCCGACACAAGTCACAGCTGTGAATTTCGCTACACCCGGATGGCTGGGCGCCAACTACTGTTTTCTCAACCCGAAGGTTGCCACGTCGAGCAACTGGGACGGCTGGGCCAATGCGGGTGAGACGGTGCGGGTTATTACCAACAACGAGGTGAATGACACAACCGTTTCGACATTGACCGCCAGCTTCGACCACAGCATTTTGCGTTCCCTGTGGCAGACCTATCAAGCCGAACACGCCTTCGGTGCTGATAACGGAACAAGTGACGAATTGCTGTTGAGCATGGGTATCAAAAATATCCTTCCAAGCGACTACTCCAACGGTATTGCGATCAACTTTACAGCAGCGGTGAATATCAATCTTTCCTGGGAGTTGATCCGATGATCATCATTCAAGAAATGCATCAGTTCGAGGACGGTTTGCGTGCTGCACAGCCTTCTCCTGCCCATGAGTGGGTCGCTGAAGCATGGCAGCTCAATACGGGCAGGGTCGCCGAACTGGAACTGCTGGAAGCCGAACGCCTCTGCGGCATGATCGACGCCGCTGCTGATAACGTCCGCTCGGTGCTGGCCGGCGACCCGCTCAAAGCCATGGAATACGCCCAGGCCGCCGCCGACGCGCAGGCTTATCAGGACGCCGGTTACCCAAAAAAAGAAGTGCCGCTGTCGGTCGCCGCGTGGGTTGTCAAAGGCCGCAGCGCCAAACAGGCCGCCGAGCAGATTCTGAGTAAGGCGGAGCAGTTGACTGACCATTTGCTCACTCTGCGCACTTTGCGCCTGAAGGCCAAGGCGCAGATTCGCGCACAGGCGGGCAAGGGCAAGGTCGATTTGGCGCGTGGCGCCGCAGACGATGCGTTGATCGGGATTCGTGCCCTGATCAACGGTATATCCAGCTAGGCAACAAGGTCCACTTCTACGTCACCGACGCCACGCGATATGGGCTTGTTTAGTTTGTACATCATTTGGCCTGTGGCGCCCCGCGCGACCGCAAGGATCGAAGTCGTCGTTAAGGAAAAAGACAATGGATTATCCAATCAGTGTGCCAAGCGCAGGCTTGGTCAATGGCATGTTTGTTGATGAGGACGCGCTCGCGGGCACACCCGGCTCGTTGATTCCCGCGAGTTGGGGCAACGGCGTGACGCAGGAAATTCTCGGCGTTGTGCGGGCCGCAGGAATGACACCGACCGAGACTTCAAATACACAAATGCTCGACGCGCTACGTAGCTCGCAGCTCTTCAAAACCCCGGCGCAATTCGATTTCAGCCGTTCAGTGGCTACGGCCGAGTTCGTGCAGCGTGCACTGGGCAATCACGCAGGGTCTCGTGACATCGCAGCCACGGCGCAACTTTCTCTTGCGGATGTGGGATGGGCGATCGGCCTGGGCGGAAACTCGGCCTATACCGTGTCTTTGCCAGAAATCAAGTCAGTTCCCAATGGCGCAACGTTCACGCTGCATTGCCGTAGCAACGCCCCGGTCACTATTGCCTGTACAGGCATTGCGAAAATAAGCCCGCAAGGAGCTGAACTGACCTCGATTGTCATGAACAGTGGTGAGAGCGCCACCGTCGTCAGGGAAAACGGAGTCTGGGCAGTCCACGGCACCGCGAGTCTCAAATATGCCGCACTGTTTTCAGGGTTGACGGCTAACCCCGGGTATCAGAAGCACGCCAGTGGAAACATAGATCAATGGGGGACCGGCATTACGGATGCCAACGGTGAAATGTGGGTCAATTTCCCGGTTTCCTTCCCGAATGGTTTTTTCTCATGTGTCGCCAACCATGCCGGTGGCGAAGCGGCCATCGTGATTGTTGTCGGAGGCACCGCCACCAAGCAAGGCGTTCGCTTGAAAGTGCGCAACGCGGTCAACCAGCCTGGCGCTGGCTGGACCGTGTTTTATTTTGCCAAGGGTTATTGAATGAATACTACCAACGTGCTTTTCAGCGCCGGTACGCGAGGCGTGTATGTACCGGGTATCAATTCGTCGGACATTCCTGACGATGTCATCGAAATTCCCCAAGCCTATTGGATCTCGCTGCTGCAGCAACTGTCGGTCACCGCGAAAGTTATTGGCGTGCATGCTGAAAGCGGTTATCCGGTCCTGGTCGATCCACCGCCTCCTTCGGCAGAGGCGGCCGCAGGCTTCGAGCGCACCTGGCGCAACGCCCAGCTTGCCGCCACTGACGGCCTGGTCGCACGCGACCGTGATGAACTGGAGGACGGCGGCGGCACAACATTGACCACTGAACAATATGCCGAACTGCAAACTTATCGACGGGCGTTGCGCGAGTGGCCGCAAGGCTCATTCTTCCCGTCCAGCGCGCATAGGCCGGTGGCACCGAGCTGGCTGCCTGCTGCGCTTTAAATCATTAGGGACGTGATATGGATTATCCGAAAAGCATTCCGGGCTCAGGTCTGGAAAACGGCAGGTTTGTCGACGAAGACCCGATTGCAGGGAAGCCGGGGTCACTGATCCCGGCGAGTTGGGGGAACAGTGTTACCGAGGAAATACTCAATGCAATCACGGCTGCTGGCCTGACACCTGATGAAAATCAGACCCATCAATTGGCTCAAGCCATTCGAGAGTTGTCCAGACCTGATCCGCTGCAAGCGTTTCCGGTGCAGGTCTATCGCAAGAATCTGTTGATCAATGGCGATTTCAGAATCTGGCAGCGTGGTGCGAGCAATCAGGCGCCAAATGTCGGCGGGTACGTGGCTGATCGTTTCCGTTGTGACTGGAACGGAAACGCCGGAGTGAGCATCACGCGGCAAAATTTTGCGCTCGGGCAAGGCGAGGTCTCTGATGAACCGGCCTGTTTCCTGCGCTGGCAGCAAACGTCCGCAGGGGCGGGAGCTACCGTTCACAAAATCTCCCAGAATATAGAGTCGGTCAGAACGCTCGCCGGAAAAACGGCAACGCTGACGTTCTGGGCTCGATCCGATGCCGTGCGGCCTTTGCAAATAACGATTGCGCAGCAATTCGGGGTAGGTGGATCGGCAGCCGTTGGGAAACTGATTGATACGTTTCAACTGAACACAGTGTGGACGCGCTACACCGCAACGTTTCAGGTGCCCGCCATTGCGGGGAAAATGCAAGGCAGCGGCGACTGTCTGACATTGGCGTTCGATCTGCCTCTCAACGTTCTGCAAACGGTCGATCTGACACAGATCCAATTGGAGGAGGGGCCTGTGTCCACTCCCTTTGAGCTTCGTCCCTTAGCGCAGGAGCTGGCGTTATGTCAGCGCTATTACGAAAAGTCATTTGCTTCCGGGTTGCCGGTCAAAGCCAATAATGGCACCAATACGTGTATCTCGACGTTTACTCAGGTCCCGGCAGGAAATATCGGCCAATACGGGATGACGATCGGCTTTCTGGTTCAGAAAAGGGTTCAACCGACTGTCACTGCCTATAGCCCGGCAGACAGCAATAATCAGGTCTGGAATCAAACGATCAGCAAAGCTTGCACCGGCACGCTACTTCAAGGCGTAACGGATCGTAGTATTTCTTTTGCCACTGTCACGCCAGTCGGCAGCGCACCGGGGCAGACTTTACAACTGGAATGGACAGCGGACGCTGAAATCTAGGAGCGACACTCATGGCTTATCAACTAAGCGCTTGCGGCGTGTTGCGCCTGGCTGACTGTGCATTTATTCCACAGGACTCCAACAATCGCGACTGGCTAGAGTTCCAGCAGTGGCAGCTCTCGGGCGGGCAGGTGCTACCGGCGGATGGGGTACTCGCTGAAACTGGTGCAACCGGCACCCTGAAAACTCTGGCAAATAAATGGCTGGCAAGCATCAACCGCCAGCCGTGATTCAATCGGGACAACATCCAGGGAGGATCAAGCATCATGCAATTAACTGAAACACACCTAATCGACATCATGCCCAACGCCCGCTCCCAAGCGGGCGTTTTTGTTTCGCCACTCAACACCGCGATGGCCAGGCATCGCATCGATACGCCAAAACGTATCGCGGCGTTCCTCGCACAGGTCGGTCACGAGTCCGGCCAATTGCGCTACGTGCGCGAACTGGGCAACAACCAGTACCTGAGCAAATACGATACCGGTACGCTGGCGCTGCGTCTGGGCAACACGCCCGAGGCGGATGGCGACGGGCAAAAATACAGAGGGCGCGGGCTCATACAAATCACCGGTCGCGCCAACTATCGCCAATGCAGCCTCGGCTTGTTTGGCGATGAGCGTCTTTTGTCGTTGCCCGAATTGCTCGAGCAACCGCAATGGGCCGCCGAATCGGCGGCGTGGTTCTGGGGGCAGAAGGGCCTGAATGAACTGGCCGACGCGGACCAGTTCAACACCATCACCCGGCGGATCAACGGCGGGTTGAACGGCTTGCAGGATCGTCTGCAAATCTGGGCGCGGGCGAGGGCGGTGCTATGTCCGGCTCCTGGCGCGTGATGGGTCTGTTGCTGCTGGTGGCCGGGGCGTTTGCAGCGGCATGGCAGTTTCAGGACTGGCGCTACGGGCGGCAATTGGCCGAGCAGGCGCGGTTAAACGCCGAAACCCTCAATCAACTGACGCAGACCGCCGCCACCGCGCAACAGGCCGAGCAGGATAGACGCCTGGCACTGGAGCAGCGGCTCGCGGCCAGTGAGCAAACCCATTATCGAGCGCTGAGCGATGCCCAACGTGATCAGGATCGCTTGCGCGATCGCCTTGCTACTGCCGATGTGCGGCTGTCAGTCCTTCTCGACGCCGGCGACGTTGCCCACGGCTGTGCGGTGCCAGCCGCCGCCGGCACCAGCGGCGTGGATTCTGCAGCCGTACGCGCCCGACTTGACCCGGCGCATGCTCAACGAATTATCGCCATCACCGACACCGGCGACCGTGGATTGATTGCGTTGCAGGCCTGTCAGGCCTATGTCAGAGCGCTGGCGCCCGAACATCTTGAATGATTCTGTGTATTGAAAGCGCGTCCGGCTCGTGTACGGTGGAGGCATTCCACACGATCCGGAGCTCGCCGTGAAAGAGACCACCCAACTGGCCGCAGAACTGGGCCGACGTCTGCAAGTGCTCAATGCTCATGTCACTACCGCCGAGTCCTGTACCGGTGGCGGTATCGCCGAAGCGATTACGCGGATTCCGGGCAGTTCGGCCTGGTTTGAAGCGGGGTACGTGACGTACTCCAATCGGCAGAAAACCCGGCAGCTGGATGTGCCAGGCGATTTGTTCGAGACGGTAGGGGCGGTCAGTCGTGAAGTGGTCGAGGCCATGGTGCGTGGTGCGCAGCATCACAGCCTGGCGCATTTTGCCGTGGCGGTCAGCGGTGTCGCCGGCCCCGACGGTGGCACGCCGAACAAACCGGTGGGCACAGTGTGGCTGGCCTGGGGTGTGGGCGATGAGGTTTACACTGAAGTTCAGCACTTCCCCGGCGGCCGTGATGAAGTCCGCCGACAAACGGTGAAGGCCGCGCTAGAGGGGCTTGTGCGACTAGCGGCACGAGAAATCGAAAATCAGGGGTAGGCGATCTTCGAACGCTGTGGAATAATACTGGCTACTTATACAGGTGTTGGCCGTCAGGCCTTATTGATTACGTGAGGACTTTAATGGACGACAACAAGAAGAAAGCCTTGGCTGCGGCCCTGGGTCAGATCGAACGTCAATTCGGCAAGGGTGCCGTAATGCGTATGGGCGATCAGGACCGTCAGGCGATCCCGGCCATCTCTACTGGCTCTCTGGGTCTGGACATTGCACTCGGCATCGGCGGTCTGCCAAAAGGCCGTATTGTTGAAATCTACGGTCCTGAATCCTCCGGTAAAACCACACTGACCTTGTCCGTGATCGCCCAGGCGCAAAAAGCCGGCGCGACCTGCGCATTCGTCGACGCCGAGCACGCCCTCGATCCAGAGTACGCCGGCAAGCTGGGCGTCAACGTTGACGACCTGCTGGTTTCCCAGCCGGACACCGGCGAACAGGCCCTCGAAATCACCGACATGCTGGTGCGCTCCAACGCCGTTGACGTGATCATCGTCGACTCCGTGGCCGCACTGGTACCGAAGGCTGAAATCGAAGGTGAAATGGGCGACATGCACGTCGGCCTGCAAGCACGTCTGATGTCTCAGGCGCTGCGTAAAATCACCGGTAACATCAAGAACGCCAACTGCCTGGTCATTTTCATCAACCAGATCCGTATGAAAATCGGCGTGATGTTCGGCAGCCCGGAAACCACCACCGGTGGTAACGCGTTGAAGTTCTACGCTTCGGTTCGTCTCGACATCCGCCGTACCGGCGCGGTGAAGGAAGGCGACGAAGTGGTCGGCAGCGAAACCCGCGTCAAGGTTGTGAAGAACAAGGTGGCTTCGCCGTTCCGTCAGGCCGAGTTCCAGATTCTTTACGGCAAAGGCATCTACCTCAACGGCGAGATGATCGACCTGGGTGTGCTGCACGGTTTCGTCGAGAAGTCCGGCGCCTGGTACGCCTACGAAGGCACCAAGATCGGTCAGGGCAAGGCCAACTCGGCCAAGTTCCTGGCGGACAACCCGGAAATCGCCGCGAAGCTCGAGAAGCAGCTGCGTGACAAGCTGCTGTCGCCAGCGGTGATCGCGGATTCCAAGGCCTCGGCGGTCAAAGAGACCGAAGACGACCTGGCCGATGCTGATCTCTGATACCAGCGATGACCACCGCCGTACTGGATACCCTCGTCGCGGTGCGGCGAACCGCCATGGACCTGCTCGCACGTCGCGAGCATGGTCGAGTCGAGTTGACGCGTAAGCTGCGTCAGCGCGGCGCCGAGGCGGAGCTGATCGAAACAGCCCTCGACCGTTTGACGGAAGAGGGGCTGCTTTCCGAAGCCCGTTACCTTGAAAGTTTTGTCTCCTACCGCGCCCGTTCCGGCTATGGCCCTCTGCGAATTCGCGAGGAGCTCAGCCAGCGGGGTTTGCAACGTACCGATATCGAAATCGCCCTGCGCGAAAGTGGTATCAATTGGCAGGCGCAGCTTCAGGATACGTGGCAACGCAAGTTCTCCGGACATTTACCGATTGATGCGAAAGAACGGGCCAGGCAAGGCCGGTTTCTGGCGTATCGGGGGTTCTCGATGGAGATGATCAACCGCTTGTTCAGCGGTCGAGGGATGGACGATTAGACCGATTCAACAAAAAAGGCCCGCTATTTTTTAAAAAAATAGCGGGCCTTTTTTTTGCCTTCAAATCACGTTGAAAGGCTCGAGTGAGCGTTGTGCAGTGGGCGGTTTTGAATCGGCCCAGTTTTCCGGCAGATTGATAAAGTCCACCAACTCCCTCAGACGACCATGGGTACGGCCATTGAAGGCAAAGGCCAGCCGTGCCAGATGGCTGAACTGCGCATCGTCGTGTTCTTCGCCGCTGTAGGCATGTTGGTGGAACTGGTCGCTCAGGCACAGATCAGCAAACTCCTCCTGCATCTGCGCCAGCGCCTGATCGCTGAGCTTGTGGTTCATGCGAATCACAAATTGCCGCTTGAGCCAGCGGCTGGAGTGGAAGTTGCTGTAAAACTGATTGATCTCGTCCACCGCGTCTTCAACGCTGTAAACCAGTCGCATCAACTTCATATCGGTCGGCAGGATATAGCGGTTTTCTTCCAGCTGATTGCGGATGAAGTCCAGCGCGCCTTGCCAGAACGTCCCGCCCGGAACATCCAGCAACACCACCGGCACCAATGGGCTTTTGCCGGTCTGAATCAGCGTCAGCACTTCCAGCGCTTCATCAAGGGTGCCAAACCCGCCCGGGCACAGCACCAGCGCGTCAGCCTCTTTGACGAAGAACAGTTTTCGGGTGAAGAAAAAGTGGAAGGGCAACAGATTGTCGGTGCCGTCGACGGTGGGATTGGCATGTTGCTCGAAGGGCAGGGTGATATTGAAACCCAGGCTGTGGTCACGTCCGGCTCCTTCGTGGGCGGCGGCCATGATGCCGCCGCCGGCGCCGGTGATGACCATCATCTCTGCGCGTGTCAGTGCTGCGCCGAGTTCGCGGGCCATTGCATACAGCGGATGCTCCACTGGCGTACGTGCCGAGCCGAACACGGTAACTTTGCGCCGCCCCTTGAATTGCTCGAGTACACGAAATGCTTGCTCCAGTTCACGCAGGGCTTGCAGGGTGATCTTGGCGTTCCAGCGGTTGTGGTCTTCCTGAGCCATGCGCAGCACGGTCAGGATCATGTCACGGTAGATGGGGATGTTCGGGCTGTTGGTGGAAATATGACTGAGTTGGGCTTCGACCTGGCTGACAAGGTCGCCGCTTTCCTGAAAATGACGGCTCAAGAGGTCATTCGGTTGATAAGGCATTCAACGTCTCCTTCTGTACAGGGCGGGTAGCCCGGACAACCAGCGTCCGGGTCGCACTGCAAAAACACACAGGGCCGGCAGTTCCATTTCTGCCGTTAACGAATGATCGGGAATACTCTCAATCTAGACCCTCGCACGCATTCGCGCTGACTTGAACAGTGCGCTGTAACGTTTTGTCTGGCAACCGCTTACTGATTTGCGCCAAAGCCCCGCCGCTCGTCTGAACGTATCGCAAAGGGCCATCACTCTGATTTACTCAAATACAGACGTCGCAAGACAACCTTGCGCTTGCGCAAGGCAAAGCAATTCAAGGATTCGTGGGTGGCAAGGAGGCGGGATGCATGGTCAGAGTGGTTCTGGAGATCGATACGCAGCTGTATCGAATGTTGCAGGAGTCGGCCGAGACGCATCAATTGAGTCTCGAAGAAGAGTGCTGCCGACGATTGGCCGGCGGCGAGCGTCGCTCGCGCTATCTGCAGGCGCTAGTGGCGGAATTGCGCGCCGAGGATGAGCAGCGGCGCGCCAAGGCTTCGCGCTGATTACTTCTTCTTCGCTGGCGCGGCTTTCGGGCAATCGGATTCCTGGTAACTGGCCGAGCCGATCGCTTTGTTGGTTTTCACTTCGGTGAAGTCGTAACGCATGATCGCGCCCTTGGCCATCAGCTTGCGGTACGACGGGTTGTTGCACACCGACGCGCCCAACTGGAAATACACAGCCTTGGGATCGGCGCGCATCTTGTCGGCGTGGCTCTTTTGCACGCTCAGATGGTTGATCAGCTGCGTGCCTTCGACGGTGTAGCCTTGATCAAGAATGTCTTCATTGATCGCCCGTGGCGTGCCGACGCTGCTTTGGGCGGCGACGTTGCGCAGCTCTCGGTTCAGATTCTGCTCACTCAGGGACGCAGCCTGAGCGGTAAAGGACGACGCCAGCAGAATGGCAGCGGTGGGAACGATAAGGCGCAGCATGAAACTCTCCTGATTCGGTGACTGGTGGTTCGACCCGTCACGGGGCGGTGCGTTCAGTGGCGGCGAATTATAGGGGAGCCGGTCTGGACGGTACAGGCTTGTGGCCGACGCTCTGGTAAACTGCCGGCCTTTATTGCCCTGCCGAGTGTTTTTCGTGTCGAGTTTCCCTGTCAGCCGGTGTTGCCTGCGATGAACCATGCCCCCAACGCCGTGGCCCGCCTGCGCGATCAGCGCGAAGACGAAGGCATCAAGCCGATTCAGGCGCGCGGCTTTCGCTCCGAGCGTTGCCGCGATTGCCGGGTCATCATCAGTCATTGCCTGTGCGCGTGGCGGCCAAGCGTCGACACCCGCTCCGGCGTGTGCCTGATCATGACCGGCAAGGAAGTGTTCAAGCCAAGCAACACCGGTTGGCTGATTGCCGATGTGGTGCGCGACAACCATGCGTTCATCTGGTCACGCACCGAGCCCGACCCGCAGATGCTTGCACTGCTCAACGATCCGCAATGGCAGCCGTACCTGGTGTTTCCGGGCGAGTATGTCGAACCGTCGCGGGTGACCAACACGGTGACAGTCGATAGCAGCAAGCGCCCGCTGTTCATTCTGCTCGATGCGACCTGGACGGAGGCGCGCAAGATCTTTCGCAAGAGTCCGTATTTCGACCGCTTGCCGATCCTCAGCCTGCTGCCCGACAAACTCTCGCGCTATCGCTTGCGCCGTTCGACCCGCAGCGAGCACCTGTGCACCGCCGAAGTCGCGGCGTTGTGCCTGGAACTGGCCGGTGACAGCGAAGCCGCTTCGGCGCTGGACGCCTATTTCGATGTGTTCAGCCAGCATTACCTCGGTGCCAAGCAGCAACTGGACATGAATGAATCAACGCCCGCCCATGCCGAGCTGCTGCCCTATATACGAAAGCCGCAGCCGGAGTTGGCCCGATAGTGGCCCATACTGTCGACAGCGCTGGCCATCTTGCTTGACCACCCCGGCTGCGCTGGGCATGCTTGGCGCCGATTAGGGTGCGGCCAAGGTTTGAGACGCCGTGTTTGCTGTTGATTGGCGTCGAACGTGCCCCTGTGGATATCGCTTCCAAGCGTTGTCTCGAGTTGCTTTGGCCAGACCGGAATCTACCGCGTCTGCCATCAAAAACAGGATCATTTGAAAAATGGCCACATACGACATCCTGATTGCCGATGATCACCCCCTGTTTCGTAGCGCCCTGCACCAAGCGGTGACGCTGGGCCTTGGCCCGGACGTGCGACTGGTGGAGGTGGCGAGCATTGCCGAACTGGAAGCTCGCCTGACTGAAAAGGCTGACTGGGATCTGGTTCTGCTGGACCTGAACATGCCCGGCGCCTACGGTTTTTCCGGGCTGGTGCTGCTGCGCGGGCAGTATCCGCAGATTCCGGTGGTGATGGTCTCGGCCCAGGAAGAAGCTTCGGTGATGGTCAAATCCCGCGAGTTCGGCGCCAGTGGCTTCATTCCCAAATCCAGCGATCTGAGCGTGATTCAGGAAGCGGTGCGCAAGGTGCTCGATGGCGACGTGTTCTGGCCGCCGCAAGCGTTCGAAGCAGTCAGCGTGTCGGATGAGGCGAAAGCTGCCAGTGATGGCCTCGCCAGCCTGACGCCGCAACAGTTCCGCGTGCTGACCATGGTCTGCGAAGGTCTGCTGAACAAGCAGATCGCTTATGAGCTGAGCGTGTCGGAAGCGACCATCAAGGCCCACGTCACGGCGATCTTTCGCAAATTGAACGTGCGCACTCGCACGCAAGCGGCTTTACTGCTGCAACAACTTGAGTCAATTCCGAGCCAGTGATGGCTGGCGGTTTCACGCTTTTTTGACTTTCGTTGATCTAGCTTCCCCACACCTTTTTGGCTGGTTTCTTTCTTATGTCACCTTTCAAGGGCCAGACCGGCCTGAAACGCATCCTCAACGCGTCCGGCTATTCGCTCGATGGCCTGCGCGCTGCCTTCACCGGCGAAGCGGCGTTCCGCCAATTGGTGCTGCTCAACGTGGTGCTGATTCCGCTGACATTTTTCCTCAATGTCAGCCGTGTCGAGCAGGCGGTGTTGATTGCCGTGTGTTTGCTGGCGCTGATTGTCGAGTTGCTGAATTCGGCGGTGGAAGCGGCCATTGACCGCATCTCGCTGGAATTGCACCCGCTGTCGAAAAACGCCAAGGACATGGGCAGTGCCGCGCAATTTGTCGCACTGAGCATGATCGCTTTGGTGTGGGCAGTGATTCTGCTTTAAGCAATCGTCGGCAGCACGATTTCGTCGCTGCGTTGCACCCCGGCGGTGAACGCGCGACACAGCTCGAGAAACTCGCGCATGGCCGAGGTCTGGTATTTCTGTTTGTGCCAGATGAAATAGAACTGCCGGGCCAGGTCCAGATCCGGCGTCTCCACCGGCACCAGACTGCCGCGCCGGAAGGCATCGCGCAGCGCCAGCCGCGAAATGCAGCCAATCCCCAGCCCTGATTCCACTGCGCGCTTGATCGCTTCGGTGTGTTCCAGCTCGAGACGAATATTCAGCGCGCTGCGATGGTGACGCATAGCCTGGTCGAAGGTCAGCCGCGTGCCGGAACCCTGTTCCCGCAGAATCCATGCCTCATGGGTCAGCTCTTCCATTGTCGCACTGCCGCGTTTGGCCAACGGATGCTGCGGCGCGCAAAACACCACCAACTCATCCTCGACCCAACTCTGCACTTCGATGTCCGGGTGGCCGCAATCGCCTTCGATTAGACCCAGATCAATTTCGTAGTGGGCGACCTGTTGCACGATATTGGCAGTGTTCTGCACGTGCAGCTTGACCTGACTTTCCGGGTGGCGCTGCATGAAGCTGCCGATCAGCAGGGTGGCCAGATAGTTGCCTATGGTCAGCGTCGCCCCCACTGATAGAGAGCCGAAACCGGATTTGCCATTGAGCAGGTCTTCGATTTCCTTGGCCTGGTCGAGCAGGGCCACCGCTTGCGGCAACAGTTGTTTGCCGAGGGCGTTGAGGCTCAGGCGTTTGCCGGCGCGGTCGAACAGCTGGCAGCTGGACTGGCGCTCGAGCTCGGTGATCGAAGTGCTGGCCGCCGATTGCGAGAGGTTGAGCAGACCCGCAGCACGGGATACGCTTTCCTGCTGGGCGACGGCGACGAAGACTTGCAGTTGACGGAGAGTAAATCGCATATCGATATAACCGATAACCCTTATCTTAATAATCCAGTTAACAGATATTGTCGTCGCTATTAGAATGCGATGCAATTGCGCACGTTGAGCCTCATTGAGCCGCGCAGACCAATCTCCAGGAGTCAAACGTACATGAGCAACATGAACCACGAGCGTGTCCTCAGTGTTCATCACTGGAACGACACTCTGTTCAGCTTCAAGTGCACCCGCGATCCGGGCCTGCGCTTCGAGAACGGTCAGTTCGTGATGATCGGCCTGCAACAGCCCAATGGCCGCCCGCTTATGCGCGCTTACTCGATCGCCAGCCCGAACTGGGAAGAGCATCTCGAGTTCTTCAGCATCAAAGTGCAGGACGGTCCGCTGACCTCCCAGCTGCAGCACTTGAAGGAAGGCGACGAGATCATCATCTCGAAGAAGCCTACCGGTACGCTGGTTCTCGATGACCTGAACCCGGGCAAGCACCTGTACCTGCTGAGCACCGGCACCGGTCTGGCGCCGTTCATGAGCGTCATTCAGGACCCGGAAACCTACGAGCGCTTTGAGAAAGTGATCCTGGTTCACGGTGTGCGTTACGTCAATGAAGTCGCCTACCGCGAATTTATCACCGAGCATTTGCCGCAGAACGAGTTCTTCGGCGAGGCGCTGCGTGACAAGCTGATCTACTACCCGACCGTGACCCGCGAGCCGTTCGAGAATCAGGGCCGCCTGACCGACCTGATGCGCAGCGGCAAGCTGTTCAGCGATATCGGCCTGCCACCCATCAACCCGCAGGACGACCGCGCAATGATCTGCGGCAGCCCAAGCATGCTCGACGAGACCAGCGAAGTGCTCGACAGCTTCGGCCTGAAAATCTCGGCGCGGATGCGCGAGCCGGGTGATTACCTGATCGAGCGTGCGTTCGTCGAAAAATAACCTGCGATACCTGTGGGAGCGAGCCCGCTCGCGAAAGCAGTCTGTCATTAAGATTGATGTTGACTGACACGACGCCTTCGCGAGCAGGCTCGCTCCCACAGTTGGTTTTTGGGTGTGACAGTAAAAGCCCGCGTTGCCTGAGAAGGCAGCGCGGGCTTTTTCGTTTGCGGGTTTTATGCCTTGGCCGGGATGACTTCCAGCACGCGGATCTGTTCGGGCGTCGGGTAATGCCAGCGCACGTCCAGATCCCAGAACTGCGCACCATATTCACGTTCCGGCGCCGGTGTCTGATACGCCGGACGCGGATCCTGCGCCAGGCACTGCTCGATCAACTCAACCAATGGCTCTTCAAGCCGCTGAGCGTGGGTGTGCGCTTGTTTCAAGGCTGACTCCACCCACTGGACGTCGATCAACTGCGGCGCCGCGCTGGCGATGTCATTGGTTGCCCCAGGGATGATGTCGGCATACGGCACATACGGTTTGATATCCAGCACCGGCGTGCCGTCGAGCAGATCGATCCCGGAGATAAACAGCCGATTACCTTCGACCCTGTCCGAGCTTCACCACCGACTGGCCAATGCCGTTCGGCCGGTGCGTGGCGCGGGTGGCGAACACGCCCATCGACTTGTTGCCGCCCAGGCGTGGCGGGCGCACTTTCAGTCGCGGTTTGTCTTCCAGGGCCTGATGGAACAGAAACAACAGCCACACATGGCTGACCTGCTCCAGCCCCTGCACGGCGTCACCCTGGTCGAACGGCGCGACCAGTTCCAGCACGCCACGGGCGGCCGGGGCCAGTTGTGGCTGGCGGGGGATGGCGAACTTCTCCTTGAAGCAGGAGCGCACGAAGCCGATGGGGGAGACGCTGTAAGTCATGGTCTGGGATCGAAGCGGGTAGGGCGGGCATGATAACCCGGCTCGCTTCAAGTCTGGTGGTGACAGGGCGGACGCCATCGCTGGCAAGCCAGCTCCCACAGGTTTTTGAGTGAACCTGGATTGTTCAAACACCCAAGAACCCTGTGGGAGCTGGCTTGCCAGCGATAGTCACACCGCCGATGTCAGAGGCTGAACCCACCATCAAGAGGAATGATGTTCCCGGTCATATAAGCCCCCGCCGTACTCGCCAGGCTGATCGCCAGCGCCGCCATCTCTTCCTCACGCCCCCAGCGCTTCATCGGAATCAGCGCAGTATCCTCAGCCAATGCCTGCTCATCATTACCAATATGCTGGGTCATCTTGCTCGGAAATCGTCCCGGCGCAATCACGTTGACGTTGATGTGCTGGCTCACCAGTTCTCGCGCCAGAATGCGCGATAACTGATGCAGGGCGGCCTTGCTCGGCCCATAGGCATATGCCTGCTCGCCAAACGAAGAAATCCCCGCCACCGAACCGATATTGATGATCCGCGCCGGATTCGCCGCCGAACCAGCCTTGCGCAGCAACGGCAGAAACTGCTGGATGCAACTGAACACCGACGTCACGTTGAGCTGCATGACCTTTTCCCAGCCCTTGACCGGATAACTCTCCAGCGGCGCGCCCCAGGTGGTGCCGGCATTGTTCACCAGAATGTCCAGATGAGTGATCTGCTCGCCCAGGCGCGCGGCCAGTTCCCGCACGCCTTCTTCAGTGGCCAGATTCGCCGCCACGCCGTGGCAAGTGCCGAAGGCACTGAGTTCTTGCGCCGTTTGATGACAGGCTTCGGCGTCGCGGGAGCAGACGAACACTCGGGCGCCAGCCTCGACAAAGGCCTTGGCGATCATTTTGCCGATACCACGGGTGCCGCCGGTCACCAGAGCGGTGCGGCCTTGCAGGGAAAAGTACGGGTGCATGGCGAATCCTGAGGGCTAGGGGTCAATACACCCTAGTCGCCAGCCGCAAAAAACGGAGCCACTATTTTCGAAGGGAATGAACGGTCATGCGCTGCGGTGGCGACCATCAGTCGCCACCGCAGAAGGGCATCAGGCCGGGCGAACGCGCAGGGTCAGACCCTTGAGGAAGTTACGCAGCAACTGATCGCCACACGGCCGATAGTTGGTGTGGCCGACCTTGCGGAACAGCGCGCTCAGTTCAGGCTTGGATACCGGAAACTCGGCGGCCTTGAGGATCGCGTGCATGTCGTCTTCTTTCAGTTCGAAGGCCACACGCAGTTTTTTCAGGATGATGTTGTTGGTCACCGGCACTTCGATCGGCTGCGGCGGACGGCTTTCGTCCTTGCCGCGTTTGAAGATCACCAGGCCGTCGAGGAAGTGCGCGATGACTTCGTCCGGGCAGCGTACGAAGCCTTCTTCGTCTTCTTCTTTCTTGTCGAGCCAGGTGATGACATCGGCGAGCGTGACGTCCATGCCGCCCAGTTTGATGATCTCGACAACTTTCTTGTCGCTGATGTCGAGCATGTAGCGCACGCTGCGCAGTACGTCGTTATGAACCATGTCGGTATTCCTGATGCGTTGTGGGCAGCGCTCGCGGGCGCTGCCGGAATGTGTGGCGGCAGTGGAAGTTCTAGAACTTCTCTTTGCCGGACAGGTAGCGCCATTGGCCAACCGGGACCTTGCCGATCGAGACGCCGCCGATGCGGATGCGGCGGATGCCGATGACCTTCAGGCCGACCGCTTCGCAGAACTGCGCGATGATCCCCGGCTGCGGGTTTTTCATGGCGAAGCGCAGACGGTTTTCGTTCTGCCAACTGGCCTTGACCGGCGGCAGCTCCTTGCCCTTGTGCGTCAGGCCATGCTGCAGGCGATTGAGGCCGTGGGCAGCCATCTCACCTTCGACTTCGACGATGTATTCCTGCTCGATCTTCGCAGCGTCGGCGGTGAGCTTGCGCAGGATTTTCCAGTCCTGGGTGAACACCAGCAGGCCGCTGGCCTTGGGCTGCAGGTCGGCGCTGGCGGTCAGGCGCAGGAAATGCCCGCGCAACGGACGCTTGCCGTAGCGATGCTCTTCGCTGAGGGTTTCGGCGCTGAGCGATTGCATGGCGCTGTCGACATCCATGCCGGCGGGCGCGTTAAGCAGGATGGTCACCGGCTCCGGCGCGGTGGCCTTGGCGTCCTTGTCGAGCTCGACCTTTTGCTCGCCGACCTTGAATTGCGGCTCATCGATGACTTCGCCGTCCACAGTGACCCAGCCGCCTTCGATGAACAGCTCGGCCTCCCGGCGGGAGCAACCGACCAGTTCGATGAGGCGTTTGGAGAGGCGAATCGGGTCAGTCATGACGGGGCCGTAACAAAAAAGGGGTGGGCATTGTACCTGTGTGGAAGCGGTTAAGCCCGGTTCCATTTGCAGGGTGTTGGTATTCCCTGTGGGAGCTGGCTTGCCTGCGATGGTATCAACTCGGTATTTCTCGTACACCGCGGCGTCTGCATCGCTGGCAAGCCAGCTCCCACAGGGTTCCAGGTTGTGTCAGGCATGGTTCGCGCGCTGCTGGGACTGCCGCAGGCGCATATGCAGTAGCGGATACGGCTGGCCCATGCCATCGACGTCGGAGCGGCCGATCACCTCGAAGCCCTGTTTCTCGTAAAAACCCAAGGCTTGCGGATTTTGTTCGTTGACGTCGAGTTCATCGGCGTTGAGCCGTTCGATCGCATAGCGCAGCAACTGCTTGCCCAGTCCCTGACCACGATGGTCGGGATCGATGAACAGCATTTCAATCTTGCCCGCCGCGACACCGGCAAACCCGGTGATGCGCTGCTGGCGGTCCTTGGTGCAGATCAGCATTACCGCGTCGAGATAGCGGGTGAGCACCAGATTGCGCAGCAGCTCGATATAGCTGTCCGGCAGGAACCGATGAGTTGCACGGACCGAGGCCTCCCAGA
Organism: Pseudomonas sp. TE9122; assembly: GCF_056278925.1. Classification (NCBI taxonomy): domain Bacteria; kingdom Pseudomonadati; phylum Pseudomonadota; class Gammaproteobacteria; order Pseudomonadales; family Pseudomonadaceae; genus Pseudomonas; species Pseudomonas sp. TE9122. The sequence goes on from NZ_JBWBQI010000001.1 coordinate 803,259, forward strand.
CCCGGGTCAGTTCTTCGTAATCGCTGATTTTCGGTGTGTGGATGACCGAATGCTGACGCATGTGCGTGTGCCTCTTGTGCGGTTCAAGGGAGTCCGTCCCCCGCTAAACGATAGCCGCAAAAAAGCCCCGTATCTCGGAAAAGAGCGGGGCTTTTTGGATTTGTTGCGGTGTCTGGCTGGCTATTTCTGTCGCCAGCAAGATCTCTCCCCCTCACCCCAACCCTCTCCCCCAGAGGGGGCGAGGGGGAAGGGAGCTGATCTTCGTGCTGTTCAAAGCCTGAGTTCGACTCGATATTTCAAGTCGCCGTCATTCTGAAGAGCACCTCGATCAGTCCCTTCTCCCCCAGAGGGGGCGAGGGGGAAGGGAGCTGAACTTCGTGCTTTTCAAACCTGAGTTCGACCGGATAGCTCAGGTCGATGTACCTAGAAAGAACAACACGGTCAGCTCCCTCTCCCTCTGGGAGAGGGCTGGGGTGAGGGGCTTTTGATCTTCAGATCAGATCTGCTCAGCCCACAGATCATATTCGTCAGCGTCAGTCACCTTGCACCAGACCTTGTCGCCCGGCTTCAGGTTGCTGCCGTTATCAATAAACACGTTGCCATCGATTTCCGGGGCGTCGAAGAAGCAACGGCCGACCGCGCCTTGCTCGTCCACCTCATCCACCAGCACTTCAATCTCACGACCAATGCGCATCTGCAGACGTGCCGAGCTGATCGCCTGCTGGTGCGCCATGAAGCGTTCCCAACGGTCTTGCTTGACGTCGTCCGGGACCACTTCCAGATCCAGATCGTTGGCCGGTGCGCCATCCACCGGCGAGTACTGGAAGCAGCCGACGCGGTCGAGCTGGGCCTCGGTCAGCCAGTTGAGCAGGTACTGGAAGTCTTCTTCGGTTTCGCCCGGGAAGCCGACGATGAAGGTCGAACGGATGATCAGGTCCGGGCAGATTTCGCGCCAGTTCTTGATGCGGGCCAGGGTCTTGTCTTCGAACGCCGGGCGTTTCATCGACTTAAGGACTTTCGGGCTGGCGTGCTGGAACGGGATGTCCAGGTACGGCAGGATCTTGCCGGCGGCCATCAGCGGGATCAGCTCGTCGACGTGCGGGTACGGGTAAACGTAGTGCAAGCGTACCCAAACGCCCAGCGTGCTCAGCGCTTCGCACAGTTCGGTCATGCGGCTTTTCACCGGCGCGCCGTTCCAGAAGCCGGTGCGGTATTTCACGTCGACGCCGTAGGCGCTGGTGTCTTGCGAGATCACCAGCAGCTCTTTGACGCCGGATTTGACCAGGCGCTGCGCCTCGTCGAGCACATCACCGACCGGACGGCTGACCAGTTTGCCGCGCATCGACGGGATGATGCAGAACGAGCAGCTGTGGTTGCAGCCTTCGGAAATCTTCAGGTACGCGTAGTGGCGCGGGGTCAGTTTGATGCCTTGCGGCGGCACCAGGTCGATCAGCGGGTTGTGATCCTGACGCGGCGGCACCACTTCGTGCACGGCGTTGACCACTTGCTCGTACTGCTGCGGGCCGGTCACGGCCAGCACGCTCGGGTGTACGTCGCGGATGTTGCCTTCTTCCACGCCCATGCAGCCGGTAACGATGACCTTGCCGTTTTCCTTGATCGCTTCGCCGATCACTTCCAGCGACTCAGCCTTGGCCGAATCGATGAAACCGCAGGTGTTGACCACCACGACGTCGGCGTCCTGATAGGTGGACACCACGTCATAGCCTTCCATGCGCAGCTGGGTCAGGATGCGCTCGGAGTCGACCAGTGCTTTCGGGCAACCCAGAGATACAAAGCCAACCTTTGGATTGGCCGGCGCAGGAGTGGTGGACATGTCTAACCTCGGTGTTTTGTGACGTCGCTTGCTTGGTGCGCAAGCCGACGGATGGGCGCTTAGGGCGCGCCTCTGATCAAAAAGTGCGCAATTCTAGCGGCGGGCAACGCACTTGACCAGCTTTATACGGGGAAATACGACGAGTGCTGCGCTATGCTTCGCGCCGTTGAGCTTTGCCGATTTCTTGCAGTCAATCATTGGTCTGTAACAACAGGTAAAACAGCGCATGCTGCAACTCAAAGCATAGTGCTTCCTTCAAAGAAGCCGGTATCGAGATCAGGAGTGTTGGATGGGTCAGGCAAGTAGTCATGCGGCGGGCGCCGAGGGTTCGGCAAGCAGACCGCTGAGCATGCTGGTCGCGGCGGTCGGGGTGGTTTATGGCGACATCGGTACGAGCCCGTTGTACACCCTCAAGGAAGTGTTTTCCGGCGGTTACGGCGTGCCGGTCAATCACGACGGCGTGCTGGGCATTCTGTCGTTGATCTTCTGGTCGCTGATCTGGGTGGTCTCGATCAAGTACATGATGTTCGTCCTGCGCGCCGACAACCAGGGCGAGGGCGGCATCATGGCGCTGACCGCACTGGCACGGCGGGCAGCGGCGGGGCGCAAGCGCCTGCGCACGCTGTTGGTGGTGTGCGGGCTGATCGGCGCGGCGCTGTTCTATGGCGACAGCATGATCACCCCGGCCATTTCGGTGCTGTCGGCGATCGAAGGTCTCGGCCTGGCGTTTGAAGGCATCGATCACTGGGTTGTGCCGCTGTCGCTGGTGGTGCTGGTCGCGCTGTTTCTGATCCAGCGCCACGGCACCGCGCGGATCGGCATTCTGTTCGGGCCGATCATGGTCACCTGGTTCCTCGTCCTCGGCGCCCTCGGTGTGTACGGCATCAGCCACACCCCGGAAGTGCTGCACGCGCTGAACCCGATGTGGGCGGTGAATTTTTTCGTCGTGCACCCAGGCATGGGCGTAGCGATCCTCGGCGCGGTAGTGCTGGCGCTGACCGGCGCGGAAGCGCTGTACGCCGACATGGGCCACTTTGGCCGCAAGCCGATCGCCCGCGCCTGGTTCCTGCTGGTGCTGCCGGCGCTGGTGCTCAACTACTTCGGCCAGGGCGCATTGCTGCTGGAAAACCCGGACGCCGCGCGCAACCCGTTCTATCTGCTGGCGCCGAGCTGGGCGCTGATTCCGCTGGTCGGCCTGTCGACCCTGGCCACGGTGATCGCTTCGCAAGCGGTGATTTCCGGCGCGTTCTCCCTGACCCGTCAGGCGATCCAGCTCGGTTATATCCCGCGCATGTACATCCAGCACACCTCCAGCGACGAACAAGGCCAGATCTACATCGGCGCGGTGAACTGGGCGCTGATGGTCGGCGTGGTCCTGTTGGTGCTGGGCTTCGAATCCTCCGGTGCACTGGCCTCGGCCTACGGCGTCGCAGTGACCGGCACTATGCTGATGACCACCATTCTGGTGTCGGCGGTCATGCTGCTGCTGTGGAAATGGCCACCGATCCTTGCGGTCCCGGTGCTGCTTGGCTTCCTGTTGGTGGATGGCCTGTATTTCGCCGCCAACGTACCGAAAATCGTCCAGGGCGGCGCTTTCCCGGTGATCGCCGGTATCGCGCTGTTCGTGCTGATGACCACCTGGAAGCGCGGCAAACAGCTGCTGGTCGAACGCCTCGACGAAGGCGCGCTGCCGCTGCCGATCTTCATCAGCAGCATCCGCGTGCAACCGCCGCATCGCGTGCAGGGCACCGCCGTGTTTCTCACCGCCCGCTCCGACGCCGTGCCCCATGCCTTGTTGCACAACCTGCTGCATAACCAGGTGCTGCATGAGCAAGTGGTGTTGCTGACCGTGGTTTACGAAGACATCCCGCGCGTACCGCCATCGCGGCGTTTTGAAGTGGAAGCGCATGGAGAGGGCTTCTTCCGGGTGATCCTGCACTTCGGCTTCACCGACGAGCCGGACGTGCCGCAGGCGTTGAAGCTGTGTCATCTGGATGATCTGGACTTCAGCCCGATGCGTACCACCTACTTCCTCAGCCGCGAAACGGTGATTGCCTCGAAACTTGAGGGCATGGCGCGTTGGCGTGAAGCGCTGTTTGCGTTCATGTTGAAGAATGCCAATGGCAATTTGCGGTTCTTTAATCTGCCGCTGAACCGAGTGATTGAGTTGGGGACGCAGGTGGAGATGTAAGCCTGGCCTCAACTGAAAAGCCCCTGTCAGCCTTGTGGTTGGCGGGGGCTTTTTTGTGCCTGTGCCCAATCCCTCAAACCACCGCTGATTCCCTGTGGGAGCGAGCCTGCTCGCGAAGGCGTAGTGTCAGTCGAAGCATGTGGTGGCTGAACCACCGCATTCGCGAGCAGGCTCGCTCCCACAGGGTATTGGGTTGAATCAAGAGGTGCGTTCAGACAGATCAGCTTCAGATTCAGTCTTCGTCCGCGCAGGTCGTGGGATCAGCGCTTGGATCACGTCATCAACCAAGGCTTTGCCCATCACGGTCAGGTAATGCGCGGCCCAGGCATGGCGGTCGGTGTCTCTATTGAAAGCAGCGTCTTCTGCGAAGGATTTGGCGAGGGACAGCAGGTCGGAGGATTGGGACAAGGCATTGATGATCGGGACGCCGGAGCGGACATTGAAGAACGCTTGATCCGAGTTGTAGAGGAAAGGGGTGAAGCCGATGGTTTTAAGATCAGATGGATTGCTCATTGTCAGTTCCCTTGATTTCGAGAGCTGCCGCATCCGATACCAAGCGAATGGGTGGCAGCTGTGCGCAGGTTGGTAAACCGGGGAACCAAGGAAACCGGCACGCTCGAAAGCGTCCCACACACAGCTGCCATAACACAGGGGCTCGGACGGGATTTCGCCTGAGTCGTGTCGGGTGCGCTGTTGCGCCTTATTCCACCGGGTTACCAAGCCCGATCGCTGAATGGGTCAGCGACGTCCTGAGAGTATCCCGTCGAAAAACAGCGCAATAGAGCGGCACAGCGCCCCAACAAGAGTTTCGGAGTTTGCCTACAAGGTCTGTGGGCGTCATCTGATATTGCGAGACTGGAAGTAAACGAAACTAAACGTTGCTGGCGATTTTGTGGGTATTTGTTCGGTAGATGAATGAGTGTGGAGTTGACGATTCGATAATGCCAATTAAGCAGGTGTCCACGTTTTATGGAATGTGGACATTTGGTGATTTTAGTTTCCTGAAGAGTCAAGAAATTTACGAGCCTTGCCACAAAACCGCTGAATCCAGCGCAATTCCCCTGTGGGAGCGAGCCTGCTCGCGAAGGCGTAGTGTCAGTCGCCGAATCTGTAAACTGACCCACCGCTTTCGCGAGCAGGCTCGCTCTCACAGGGATTTTGGTGGCTGTTGGGATGTAAAAAGCCCCCGCAACCGTGAAGTTGCGGGGGCTTTTTGTAGATGCGCTTCAGATCACTCTTCGGCGACCGAGTCCTTGCTCTGGCGCTTCTGAATCAAGTCAACCAAACGCTTGGCCAGCGCTGGATAGTTCTCATCGAAGTGATGCCCGCCGGGCAGTTTCACCGCTTCGCCGACAGCAGTCTTGTCGGTGCAGCCGCTCTCGTCGGTCTCTTCTTCACCATAAATGCACACAACCTTGGCCGCTGGCAGCTTGGCCATTTCCGGGCCGGTCGCGGCTTCTTTGCCGGCGTTACCCAACCAGCCTTCGACTTCGATTTCGAAGCTGCCGGTGCGGGCGAAGGCGAGCAGAATGATGGCGTCGACGCGTTGCTGTTCGTTCTCTGGCAGGCGGTTGTAGATCGCCGGGAGTACGTCAGCGCCGAACGAATAGCCGGTGAGGATGAAGCGTTTGGTGCCCCATTTCTGCCGGTAGTGCTGCATCAGTTCGGTGAGGTCGAGTGCGCTTTGCTCCGGGCTCTTGTGCTGCCAGTAGTAGCGCAGGGTGTCGATGCCGACCACCGGGTAGCCGATCTTGGCCATTTCGCCCGCCACGTCGCGGTCGAGGTCGCGCCAGCCGCCGTCGCCGGAGAGGAACAGGGTCACGGTGTCGTTGGCCTGACCGGCCGGCACTTCCACGACCGGGATCGCCAGGCCGCCGTTGGCCTTGTCGCCGCCGACGAGGATTTTGCGCAGTTCGTTGTTCAGCACTTGCGGCAGGTTGATGTCGTAGTCGCTGATGCTGGTTTCGGCGTTCGGCTGATCGCGCACGAAGCCTGCGCTGGCGTCGTCCGGGTTGTCGTTCCACGCCACCAGCCAGTGGCCGTGGGCGGCGGATTTCGGCAGCAGGTGGGTGCAGCCGGGTTTTTCCAGGGCCAGATCGACGGAGACGGCCTGGGCCTTGTCGTCTTTCTGTTCCGCCAGCCAGCGCCACGCCAGCACAGCGCCCGGGCCGATGCCGCTGACCAGAGTGGCCGGGCCGTTCAATTCGCGCAGGCCCGATTGCAGGGCGCGGCTTTGCAGCAGGCAGTCCTTGGGCAGAATCACCTGGACGATCTGCGCCGAGGCGCTGCGGCTGAGGGTGGTCAGTTGTTTCTCGGAAAGCTTCTGTTCGTCGGTGACGGCCACCAGCACCTGAGCCTTCGGCTTGCTGCCCGGGATCACTCGGGTCATGGCCGCGCCATCGGCGGGTTTGAGTTGTTCGACGGTCGGTTCCGGTGCCGGACGTTTGAGGTACCAGTAACCGCCGCCGGCAATCACGGCCAGCACCAGCAGGGCGGCCAGGATGTACTTCAGGGAGCGTTGAATCATCAGCGTTTCACCAATCCAGTCAAGCCGCCCGCGATCAGGGCAGCAGTATCGGCCAGCGCCACGAGCGGATCGAGTCCGGCGGGCACGGCCATATAACGGGGTTCCCAGTCGGGCTGGAACTTGTCTTTGAAGCGGCGCAAGCCTTGGAAGTTGTACAGCTGCTCACCACGGCGGAAAACCATCGAACCCAGGCGCTGGGTCAGCGGTGCGCCGCGCCGGGGTTGCAGCCCCGACAACGGCACCATGCCCAGGCTGAAGCGCGCGTATCCGTGACTCTTATAGTGTTGAATCAGGCCGACCATCATGAATTCCATGGTCAGCTTCGGCGCTTCCGGGTGCGCGCGCATAAGGTCGAGACTGGCCAGGTCGTGGCTGTAGGTCTCGAGCAGATTGGCGAACGCTACCGGGCGGCCTTCGAAGCGAATCACCGCAATGCGGAAATGCTTCAGGTAATCGTCGCTGAAACGGCCAAGGGAGAAGCCTTTCTCGCGCACGTTCTTGCCGGTCAGCCAGGCATCGGAAATCACTTTCAGCTCGTCCATCGGCGCCTGCCCGGGCTCATGGATTTCCAGCGACAGTCCATCGCGGGTGCCACGGTTCCAGGTGTAGCGCAGGTCCTTCATCTCCTTGCCCTTGGCTTCCAGATCGAAGCGTTGCAGATCGACCCGGGCTTCTTCGCCGAGCTTGATCGCAGTCAGGCCGATGTCCATGTAGTACGGCAGGTTCTCCGCGCGCACTTGATAGAACACGGGGCGCGTGTGATGGATGTCGCAGAGATCGCGGAACTGCCAGATCATTTCCGCGCGTTGCTGGCTCGGCCCGATCGGGTCGTACAACGCCACCAGACTGCGGCCACGGCGGGCGTACATCAGGAACGCCTCATCGTTGGGATGAAACAGCAACGCCTTGTCACCGGTCAGCGCGAGGCCGCCGTCGGGTTGTGACGAGGCCATGAGGATTTTTGCCGCGCGATCCAGTTCGTCCGGCGTCGGCAAATGAATCACCGGGCGCGCGGTGCGCAGCAGCCAGGTCAGCGAGATGATCACCAGCAACACCGCCGCACCGAGCAGCGAGCGCAGACCGCGCGGCGCGTCAGCATCGAGGGTGAACTGCCACCACAGCTGATGGCTGTAGGGTACGTCCTGATAGGCAAACAGCAGCAACCAGGCCGAAGCGCCCAGCACGCAGAGACTGGCGACCAGATACAGCGGCGAAAACGGCAGTTCGGTCAAACGGCTCGGGCGATAGAAGGAGCGGCGGAACACGCCGAGCAGCGCGGCCGTAAACGTCATCAGCGTGGCTTCTTCCCAGTCGAAGCCTTTGAGTAGCGAGAGCAGGGCGCCGACCAGCAGCAGAATGGTGGTCAGCATCCACGCCGCCGACAGGCGTCGGCGCAGACCTTGGGCGAGCAACAGACACAAAACGCCAATCAGGCTGGCGCCGAAGTGCGAGGCATCGACCAGACGATGCGGGATCAGAAAACCGATGTGCTCCAGGCGCGTGTCGATTTCCGGGGTCGCGCCGGAAAACAGCAGCACCACGCCAGACAGAAACACCAGCACCGCCAGCACCGGCGCAGCCAGACCGGACGCCGCGCGCATGGTCTGGGATTGAAACAGGCGCTGGCCTTCGTTGATCAGCAGTAGTACGCAAGCGACCAGCAGCGGCAGCACCACGTAGATCAGGCGATACAGCAGCAGGGCAGCGGCCAGCGGTGCGGCGCCAAGCTTGTCGGCAAACGCGGCGAGCAGAATCGCCTCGAACACACCAACGCCGCCCGGAACGTGACTGAGCACGCCCGCAGCCAGTGCCAGCAGATACACCAGCAGGAACGGCGCAAACGGCGGCGCTTCCGGCAGCAGCAGATACAGAACGGTGGCGGCAGCCGCGACATCGAGGGCGGTGATCACCAGTTGCAGGAAGGTCAGGCGTCGACCCGGCAGGCGCAATGTCCGCCGCCCGGCACGGACCAGCAGATTGTCGGGGTAGGGTTGTTCCGGCAGACGACGGCGATAGATGCCGATTGCCAGCACAGCACCGAGGATCAATACGGCAGCGGCGACCGAGCCCAGCAAGAATTCGGACAGCCCCAGCGCTTGCGAGGCGGCGGGCAGGTTGCTCAGGGTGGCCAGCGCTGCCAGTGGCGGCAAGGCGCAGCCCAGCGAGAGGCTGGCGAACAAGGTCATGTGCGCGACTTCCGACGCACCGACGCCCAGTCGCGCATATAAACGATAACGAACCGAGCCGCCGGACAGCAGCGACAGGCCGATCGCATTGCCAATCGCAAATGCGGTGAAACCGCCGAGCGCGAGGGTGCGCGGCGGCAGTTTCACACCAGCGTAGCGGCTGGCCGACCATTCATAGCCGAGCAGAATGATGAACCCGACCACGGTCGCACCGATGGCGCCGAGCAGGGCAGGTTTGGGCACGTCCAGAATCGAGTCATGCAGCGCGTCGAGATCGAGTTCGGCGAGCAGATGGCGGCAGGCAATCAGGGCAATGGCAAACAGCAGCAACGTGACGGCCAGACCGATCGGCTGACGGTATTTGCTTAATCGATCCAGCCAGCGCAAACGCTCGGGTTTGATCGGTTGTTCTGCTGTAACGGTGTCTTGTGGATCAGACGAGTTGGCGCGCATCAATCACCTCTTGGATTGTGCGCGACAGGATGGAGGTATCCAGCCAAGTTACCAATCCCTGTAGAAAAAAATAATCACAAAATACTACGCCTCTCGTCGGGCATCGGCGAGGGCAGTTCCTGGATTGCAGAAACCCTGTCTGCGACTCAAGCATAGTCGCAAGTCAGTGGTTCTGATGATCCCCAGCGGTTCACTGCACAGTGACAGATCATTGTTGCGAAAGGACTTTTTCAACAGATACAAAAAAGGCCACTCTTTCGAGTAGCCTTTTTTGATGTTTGGTTGCGGGAGCCGGATTTGAACCGACGACCTTCGGGTTATGAGCCCGACGAGCTACCAGACTGCTCCATCCCGCGTCTGTGTGGCGGCATTCTACAGGCGAACGACGAGGTGTCAACCGCTAATCCCGGAATGGGCCAAATAACTGCGAAATCGCGGCAAACGGTCGCAGGTGATGCGTAAGTTTCGGAAATGCAAAAAATTGCCGTTTCGCCAGCGATTGAGCAGGGCGCCCGTTTGCAAAACAGACGCGCACAAAAAAGGCCACTCTTTCGAGTAGCCTTTTCTGATGTTTGGTTGCGGGAGCCGGATTTGAACCGACGACCTTCGGGTTATGAGCCCGACGAGCTACCAGACTGCTCCATCCCGCGTCTGTGTGGCGGCATTCTACAGAGGTTCGCGAGTGTGTCAACCGCCGATCTGGATAAATCTGTTGAGGTTCAAGCGCTTAGCGTCTTTTCCGGGCGGGCGACCGGTGCGCAGGGCAAGTGGCGCAAGGCTTTCAGCTCTATTGCGCGCTGATCTGTGATTGAAAAAATAAATTCATCGGAAATCTCCTACGGTCGGAAAAGAACATTCAACCACTGGTGCTATATACAGGTACCAATGAGATACTGCCGCTCCGGCTTGCCACGTTGTCTTTTTCCGACATGACCCAGCGAAAAATCATCCACATCGACTGTGACTGTTTCTACGCCGCCATCGAGATGCGCGATGATCCGCGTCTGGCCGGCAAGCCGTTGGCGGTGGGTGGTTCGGCGGATCGGCGCGGGGTGATCGCCACCTGCAACTATGAAGCGCGCGCCTATGGTGTGCGCTCGGCCATGGCTTCCGGTCACGCGTTGAAATTGTGCCCGGACCTGACCATCGTCAAGCCGCGCATGGAGGCTTATCGCGAAGCTTCGAAAGAAATTCATACGATCTTTGCCGACTACACCGACCTGATCGAGCCGCTTTCGCTGGACGAGGCCTATCTGGATGTGTCCGACAGCGCGCATTTCGGCGGCAGCGCCACGCGCATCGCCCAGGACATTCGCCGCCGGGTCTCCAACCAATTGCACATCACCGTTTCCGCAGGCGTTGCGCCAAACAAATTTCTGGCGAAGATCGCCAGCGACTGGAAAAAACCCAACGGTTTGTTCGTGATCACCCCGGATCAGGTCGAGGATTTCGTCAGTGGTCTGCCGGTGAGCAAGCTGCACGGCGTCGGCAAGGTCACCGCCGACAAGCTCGGCAAGCTCGGCATCGTTGACTGCCAGCATCTGCGCGAGTGGGGCAGGCTGGCGCTGGTGCGCGAATTCGGCAGCTTCGGCGAGCGCTTGTGGAATCTGGCCCGTGGAATCGATGACCGGCTGGTGCACAACGACAGCCGTCGTCAGTCGATCAGCGTGGAAAACACCTACGACGTTGATCTGCCGGACTTGCGCAGCTGCCTGGACAAATTGCCCGAGCTGCTCGATACCCTGAAAACCCGCATGGCGCGGATCGACAGCAGTTATCGACCGGGCAAGCCGTTCGTCAAAGTCAAATTTCATGATTTCACCCAGACCACGCTGGAACAGGCCGGGGCAGGGCGGGACCTGGGCAGTTATCAGTTGATGCTGACGCAGGCGTTCAACCGCGGCGGCAAGCCGGTGCGGCTGTTGGGGGTGGGAGTGAGGCTGGAGGATTTGCGCGGCGGGTTTGAGCAGATGGAGTTGTTTGAGCGGTAGATTCGCGGTGCCTGGCAGGGCCTCTTCGCGAGCAGGCTCGCTCCCACATTGGATCTGCGTCGTTCACAAATCCCTTGTGGGAGCGAGCCAGCTCCGGGCGGCGTTCCGACGAAGCTTCTAAGCTTTAATTCGGTCCCGGATCAGCCACTAAACGCCCGGCATCCTTGGCCAAAGACTTGAGGAACTCAGCCTGCAACTCCGGATCGTTGCGCGTCAGTTCGATCAGGCTCTGTTCCAGCTCACTGGCCTCTTCTTCCAGGCCCAGCTCCGACAGGCGTTTGACCCGGTGCACCCACTGGCTCACCTCGTCATCTTCCAGATCGTCATAAATCAGCCCGTGCGCCTCAATCAACTTGCCGCGCAGGTGGCCGCTGAGCATCAGGGTCGAGTCGGAATGCACATCGTCCTTGGCGTCTTCGACACTGATCTGCAAGCGGCCGACATGGTTGAGGTCATGTTCGGCGAAAGGGCTATCGAGCAGATTCAAGCGCAGCACACCGTTGCGATCAGTGGTCATGTCGAATGTCTGCTTGCCGGCCTTGACCTGCACCGGTCGTTCGCTCCACGGCAGGCTCGAATACTCCGTGCGCTTGTCGCGCTGGACTTCGTCGATGCCCGCGAGGTTCTGCTGCGCGCGACCGTTGGACTGCACGTTCATGAACGGGTTGAGCCCGGCGAAACCGTAGCTCAGCCAATCCTTGGTGACGCTGTCCGGCAGGTTACCGAGAGCGAACACGTTGACCACGTTCGCACCGACACCACCGACCACGGCCACCGCCCCCAGCGGAATCTCGTAGACTTCGCGCCAGGGTTGGTAAGGCGTGTAGCGGTCGTAACGACGGGTGACCTCGAACTCGGTGACCTCGAAAGTCTTCTGCTCGTTGATCTTCACGCGTCGCTGCGGCAGCTCGAGCACCTTGGGCTCGCCGACATCGATCTGCAGGCTGTGATCGAGCAACTTTCGCTCGACCCGCTCTTCGTGCTCGCTGCGTTGCGACATGTGATTGGCGCAGCCGCTGACCAGCAGGGCGCCGCACAGGGCGGCGCCACCGAGGCCTAAGGTGTTTCGCTTGAACATGACGTCTCTATCTGGTTTCAGCGGCGGATACGGGCCTGAAGGAAGGACACAACATCGGCCACCGGCAGTGCTTGCGCCTCGGCTTCGGAACGACTCTTGTATTCCAGGTTGCCTTCGGCGAGGCCGCGGTCGCTGACCACGATCCGGTGTGGAATGCCGATCAACTCCATGTCCGCGAACTTGATGCCCGGGCTGGTTTTCTTGTCGCGATCGTCCAGCAGCACTTCGAAGCCGGCCGCCGTCAGTTCGGCGTACAGCTTGTCGGTGGCTTCGCGCACCTGCTCGGTTTCATAGCGCAGCGGTACCAGCGCGATCTGGAATGGCGCCAAGGTGTCGCTCCAGATAATGCCGTTGGCGTCGTTGTTCTGCTCAATCGCTGCGGCGACCACTCGGGAAACGCCAATGCCGTAGCAGCCCATTTCCAGGGTCACCGGCTTGCCGTTTTCGCCCAGCACTTCGCACTTCATCGCCTTGCTGTACTTGTTGCCCAGCTGGAAGATGTGGCCGACTTCGATGCCGCGCTTGATTTCCAGCGTGCCTTTGCCGTCCGGGCTTGGGTCGCCGGCGACGACGTTGCGCAGGTCGGCAACGGTCGGAACTGGCAGATCGCGCTCCCAGTTCACGCCGAAGTAGTGCTTGTCATCGATGTTCGCGCCAATGCCGAAGTCGCTCATCATCGCGACCGAGCGGTCGATGATGATCGGCAGTGGCAGGTTCAGCGGGCCGAGCGAGCCGGCGCCGGCGCCAATCGCGTCACGCAGTTCGGCATCGGAGGCCATCACCAGTGGACTAGCCACGCCAGGCTGGTTGGCAGCCTTGATCTCGTTCAGTTCGTGGTCGCCACGAATCACCAGCGCGATCAGCTTGCCTTCTTCTTCGGCGTGGACGATCAGGGTCTTGATGGTCTTTTCAATCGGCAGATTGAATTTTTCCACCAGGGCGGCGATGGTTTTGGTGTCCGGCGTGTCGACCAGACGCAGTTCTTCGGTTGGCGCAGGGCGCGAGGTTTCCCGTGGCACCGCTTCGGCTTTTTCGATGTTCGCCGCGTAGTCGGAACCGTTGCTGAAGACGATATCGTCTTCGCCGGACTCGGCCAGCACGTGGAATTCGTGCGAACCGGCACCACCGATCGAACCGTTGTCAGCTTCTACCGGGCGGAATTTCAGGCCCAGACGCGTGAACACGTTGCAGTACGCCTCGTGCATGCGGTCGTAGGTGACCTGCAGCGACGCCTGATCGGCGTGGAAGGAGTAGGCGTCCTTCATGATGAATTCGCGGCCGCGCATCAAACCGAAGCGCGGGCGGATTTCGTCACGGAATTTGGTCTGGATCTGGTACAGGTTGATTGGCAGCTGCTTGTAGCTGCTCAACTCGTTGCGCATCAGATCGGTGATCACTTCTTCGTGGGTCGGGCCCGCGCAGAAATCACGACCGTGGCGGTCTTTGATGCGCAGCAGCTCAGGGCCGTATTCTTCCCAGCGCCCCGATTCCTGCCACAGCTCGGCCGGTTGGGTGCTCGGCATCAACACTTCCAGAGAACCGGCAGCGTTCATCTCTTCGCGAACGATGGCTTCGACCTTGCGCATGACTCGCAGGCCCATCGGCAGCCAGGTGTACAGGCCCGAGGCAAGCTTGCGGATCATGCCGGCGCGCAGCATCAGCTGGTGGCTGATCACGACCGCGTCGGAAGGCGTTTCTTTCTGTGTGGCGAGCAAAAATTGACTGGTGCGCATGGTTGGCCGTTGTCGGTTGCTATGACTGGAAATGACGGAGCAGTGTACCGGCGAGTTTTGCTGACGTACAGAAGTGTGGCCGGCGGAAGGCGTCAGCGGCGGGATTCCTCCCGCCATTGGCGAAGCGTCCTACGATTCTTCGGTGACGGGCGTCGGTGCAGGCTCGGGCGTCGGTGTTTGTCCTTCGCGGCGGCGCTCCTGGAACCAGTGCAGCGCGATCAGTAGCAGCGTCGGTACGCCGAGCAGGGCGGTAATGAGGAAGAAGCTGTGATAACCGAACTTCTCGACCAGCACGCCGGAATAGCCGCCCATCAGGCGCGGCAGCAGCAACATGATCGAGCTGAGCAGGGCATATTGCGTAGCGGAAAACTTCAGGTTGGTCAGGCTCGACAGGTAGGCAACGAACGCCGATGTCGCCAGGCCCGAGCTGAAGTTGTCGAGGGAAATGGTCACCACCAGCATCTGGAGGTTCGGGCCCATGTCCGCGAGCATGACGAACAGCAGGTTGGTCGCTGCCGAAGACACACCACCGATAAACAGGATCGGCAGAATGCCGAAACGCACGATCAACAGGCCGCCCATGCCGGCGCCGACGAGGGTCATGATCAGGCCGAAAATCTTGCTGACACTGGCGATCTGATCCTTGGTGAAACCCTGGTCGATGTAGAACACGTTGGCCATCACGCCCATTACCGTGTCGGACATCCGGTAAGTGGCGATCAGGCCCAGCAGCAACAGCGCCTGCCAGCGATAACGCAGGATGAAGTCATTGATCGGCGTCAGTACCGGCGCCAGTCCGCGCCGGCCCATGGCCGACAGGCACATACCGGTGAGCAATATGTAGAGGATGGCGCGCAGAAAGGCGCGGTCTTCGAGCAGCAAATCGAGCGGGCTCATGTCACCGAACAGCACGCCAGCGAAATCGGTGTTGTACAGCTGGGTGAACATCGCCGGCACGGAGACCAGCAAAACGATCAGCACGAACACCGACATCAGTTGATGCATGAACGTATAGCGCCCGGCCTGCAGCTGTGTGCGCAGCGGCACCGGTGGTTCGCGCATGAACAGCGTGGTCAGCAGCGCGGGCACCATCAATGCGCCGAACAGCACATAGGTGCCGGTCCAAGCTGCGTGCTTATAGTTGAAGCCGGTGGAGCCGAAACCTTCGGCGAAGAACAGCGCGCCGGCGGTGGCGAGCAGGGCGGCAACGCGGTAACCGGACATGTAGCTGGCGGCGAGAGCGGCCTGGCGGCTGTCATCGGCGATTTCCAGGCGATAGGCGTCGACCGCGATATCTTGTGTGGCTGAGGCAAAGGCAACCACGACAGCAATGGCGATCAGCCAGGACAAATGCTTCTGCGGATCACAGAAACCCATGCCGATCAGGCCGAGAATCACCAGTGCCTGGGAGAGCACCAGCCAGGAGCGGCGACGGCCGAGTTTGCCCAGCAAGGGCAGGCGCCATTGGTCGAGCAGGGGCGACCAGACCCATTTGAACGCGTACGCCAGGCCGATCAGGCTGGCATAGCCAATGGTTTCACGGGCCACGCCTGCTTCACGCAGCCATACGGAGAGCGTCGAGAACACCAGCATGTACGGCAGGCCGGCGGCAAAACCGAGCAACAACAGCACGAGCGTCGAAGGACTGGCATAGGCGGCGAGCGCGGCGCGCCAGGTTTTACGGGGCATGGGCTGAAGTCTGCCTCAAAATTGCGAAAACAAAGCGCGCACTCTAACCGCTGTGCTCTACCGGACGCCAGCCATGGCGCCGAATATCCACACGATTGTTCTGGACGGTGATGCCTTCCATGCGCAATCGCGCGCGCTGCTCGTCACCGGAAGGGCTGCCGACCGGCAGACTGATGCGCCCGCCGGCGCCGAGTACGCGGTGCCAGGGCAGCTTGGTGTCGCCGGGCAACTGGCTCAAAGTCCGCCCGACCCAGCGCGCGGCGCGGCCCAGCCCGGCAAGTTCGGCCAACTGGCCATAACTGACGACTTTGCCTTCGGGCACTTGCGCGAGCGTCGAGTAGAGTGCCGTGCGTCGGATTTGCGCATCGTTTTCGACGCTGTCGAGCGGGTCTTTCACGTACGCGGCTCCTGAGCATTGGCGTGATGATGGCGACAATGGTAATCGCTCGTGGTGCAGTTGAGAAATGAACTCAATTGAAATAGTCCGGTCAGTCCTTGTCATGGGCAAAATCCTACGGATAATGCCGACCCTTTTCGCCAACTCTGAGCCCCCGATCTGCTTATGTTCCCCAGAACCCTGTTGTGCCTTGCTGTTTTCAGCGCGTCCACGCCCCTGCTTGCCGACACCGTCTGGTTGAAAAACGGCGACAAGCTGAGTGGCACTATCACGGTTTTCGACGGCGGCAAGCTGTTGATCCAGACCAAATACGCCGGCGCAGTGGCGATTGACTGGAAAGAGGTCAAGACCCTCGACAGCGATCAGCATCTGTTGGTGAAGCAGGACGCCTATGCCGGCGAAGTGTCGAAGTCGCTGACGGCGGCTGACGATGGCAAGGTTACTCTGGCCAATGGCGAGGCGCCGAAGACGGTCGAATTGGCGAGCATTCAGCAGATTCTCAAGCCCAAGCCGATCGTCACCGACCTGGTATGGAAGGGCAACGTCGATCTGGCGCTGGACTATCAGCGCGCCGAAAAGGACACCGACGATTACGACGTCGCCTTCAAGACTTCGGCTCGCCATGGTCGCTGGCGCCATACCGGCGAGGGCGAGTACAACCGCGAAGTCCAGGATGCGGAAACCACCACTAACAACTGGCGCGCCGAATACTCCCTCGACCGCTTCCTTACCGATCAGTGGTTCTGGCAAGGGCGCATCAACTACAAGCGTGATCACATCGAAGAGCTGGCGCGTCAGCGTGTGGTCGGTACCGGTCCGGGTTACCAGTTCTGGGACGATGAACTGGGTGCGTTCTCGCTGGGCTCGTTGCTCAACCGCACCGACTATGAATACCGCGATGGCAGCAAGGACAACTTCTACTCCGTCGCGATGAAGTGGGACTACAACCGCTACCTGATCGGCAAGAAGGTCGAGTTCTTCACCAATGGCGAAGTCGGCAAGCCGCTGTCGGGTGTTGCCGATTACGCACTGGATGCCGAGCTGGGCCTGCGCTACAAGGTCACCGACTGGGCCTCGCTCAACCTCAAGGCCGAGCGCGACATCATCAGTGGCACCAACGATGCGGATCTGAACAAGACCCGTTATACCGCAGGGTTTGGCGTCGCCTGGTAAGGGCAGAAACAAAAAAATCGCGACCTCAAGGGTCGCGATTTTTTTTGCCAGCGCAAAACAGGCGCCCACAAAAAAGCCCCGCTTTTAAGGGCGGGGCTCTTTTCTAAAGAAGCTACAAGTTAGATAACTTGTACTTCTTCAGCTTGCATGCCTTTCTGACCGCGGGTAGCGATGAAAGAAACCTGTTGGCCTTCTTTCAGGCTTTTGAAGCCGTCGGATTGGATAGCTTTGAAGTGAACGAACAGGTCGTCACCGGATTGTGGAGTGATGAAGCCGAAGCCTTTTTCATCGTTGAACCACTTAACGGTACCGGTTTGGCGATTAGACATGGTGTAACTCCTTGAACAAAGATAACTGCGACTCAGGAAGAACCCTGGCCGAGACTGAGTGCAAAGAGCAGGAAAAATTCTTGTAGATGGTTGGATCGAAATTCAACATATCGTGTAGAGATTCTCAGTGACACAAGCAACACAGTGACGCCACCTTAACCCTTTTTCCGGAACGTGCCAATGTTTCTTGCAAAGGATTCTGTGTTTTAGGGATCGGCGGTGCGACGGTTCGTCGCCACATCGCGTAAATACGGGGTGTTCGCCGAGAATTGCGTTGCGCACTTTGAACGAGACGACGCGCCCGGTAAGATGCCGGACAGAATTTTTCCACCTCGCTATTCAGGACAAACCCGCCATGAGCATCAAATCGGACAAGTGGATTCGCCGCATGGCGCAGGAACACGGCATGATCGAACCGTTCGTCGAGCGCCAGATGCGCGGCAGCGACGACAGCCGGGTGATTTCCTACGGCGTGTCGAGCTACGGCTACGACGTACGTTGCACCAACCACTTCAAGGTGTTCACCAACATCAACTCGGCCATTGTTGACCCGAAGAACTTCGACGCCGGCAGCTTCGTCGACATCCACAGCGACGTCTGCATCATTCCGCCGAACTCCTTCGCCCTGGCCAGCACCGTCGAATACTTCCGCATTCCGCGCAACGTGCTGACCATCTGCCTGGGTAAAAGCACCTACGCGCGCTGCGGCATCATCGTCAACGTCACTCCACTCGAGCCTGAGTGGGAAGGTCATGTGACCCTGGAATTTTCCAATACCACCAACCTGCCGGCGAAAATCTACGCCAACGAAGGTGTGGCGCAGATGCTCTTCCTCGAATCCGATGAAGAATGTGAAGTTTCCTACAAGGATCGTGGCGGCAAATATCAGGGCCAGCGTGGCGTGACCTTGCCGCGTACCTGATCGACCATCCGACGGATGTCGGGAATTCTTTGGCGGGCAGACACTCTATGGGGTGTACTGCCCGTTTTTGTTACACACAGATTCGGGCCTTCACTGAGGAGTGCCCTATGAAGATCGACCCGCGAATCAGCGCTGAACTGGCAAGGCTTGAGCCCAATCAGATAGGCGTTCTGGCCTGGTCGTTACTGGCGAATCCGTCTTTGAGCCTGTCCGGCGGCGTGCCCGGCCAGCCCGATCCCGATACTCCCAACGAACAACCGACCGAACCAGGCGAACCGACGCTGCCGGACGAGCCGCCTCCGGCGCCTGTGGCCTGATCCACTGTCATGAATATGGCCCGTCAGTCTGATCGATTTGCGATCTAGCTGACGGGCCATATTTCGTTGTCGCCGATCACGAAGACTCTGCAGCTGTCGTCGCGCTCGACCTGATAGCCGCCGGTGAACGCACCGAATGCCGGCATCAGGCTGATGCGCTCACCGAGTCTGAAACAAGCCAGGCGCAGGCTCTGCCGACCTTTGCCATGCAGCCGATAGACCGGGTGCACGTGGCCGGCGAGCACGTGCCGTTCCGGATGCGCATCGGGCTCATGCTGCAGGGCGAACGGTCCGAGTAACAGCGGCTCTGGCACTACGCGAATATTCAGCGAGGCTGGTGGGTCGCCTGCGCGTTTGTCGTGGTTGCCGCGAATCAGTGTCATCGGCAGGTCAGCGTGCCGTGCGCGCCACTCTGCCAGCGCATTCAGCGTGGTCGGGACATGTGAACCAGGCCCATGCAGAAAATCCCCGAGGAAGATCAACTGGCGACACGGCAACCGCGCCAGCAACGCGTCGATTACCTCGATGTTGCTCGCCGTCGTGCCATGCGGCACCGGCTGGCCGAGGCTGCGATAGGCCGCCGCCTTACCGAAATGCACATCGGCGATCAGCAATGCTTCCTGCGCTGGCCAGTACAGCGCTTTCTCCGGCAGCAGCCACAACTCCTCACCGGCCAAACGCACCGGGTACGCACTCACGACGATTTCCCGTTATCAGCGGTTTTTTCCAGGTCACCAACCATTCTTCTGATCCTGTCAGCCAGTTTTTCCGAACTCATGCTCTCGCGCATCCGCTCCACCAGCAGCGGAAAGCCCAACGGTGTAGGACGTTTAACCTGATGCACGTCCAGTTTCATCTGATTGATGCGCTCCAGTGTCTGTTCCAGACGGCGAATATCCAGCTCTTCGCGTAGGACTTCTTCCCCAGCCTGGGCTAGCAGCAGGTTGTCGGCGTCATATTGTTTGAACACTTGGAAAAACAAGCCACTCGACGCCTGCACCTGGCGGGTGCTTTTTGGTGCGCCCGGATACCCGGCGAACACCAGCCCGGCGATCCGCGCGATTTCGCGGAAGCGGCGCAACGCCAGTTCACCGGCATTGAGACTGGCGAGCACGTCCAGCAACAAGTCATCGGCATTGAACAGGTGCGCGTCCAGATGCGTGGCCCAATCCACCGGCGTGGCGCTGAGCAGTTCCAGGCCGTAATCATTCACGGCAATCGAGAAGGTCACCGGCTGGCGCTGACTGACGCGCCACGCCAACAGGCTCGCCAGTCCCAGATGCACTTGTCGCCCGGCGAACGGATAGAGAAAAAGATGCCAGCCTTCGCGGGATTTCAGCACCTCGGCGAGCAGATTTTCCGTGGTGGGCAAGCCGGACCAGCGTATCTGCGTCTCCAGCAGCGGCCGCAACGCGTGCATTTCCGGGCCGTTGAATTGACCTTGAGCAGCGGCGCTGAAGCGCGTGACCACCGCTTCGGCCAGTTCGTTGGATAACGGCATGCGTCCGCCATTCCAGCGCGGCACGGCAGCCTTTTTCGCGGTACTGCGTTTGACGTAGGCGGTCATGTTTTCCACCCGCACCAGTTCCAGCAGGCGGCCGGCGAAGAGGAAACCATCGCCGGGTTTCAGTCGCGCGATAAAGCCTTCCTCGACGCTGCCCAGCTGTTTGCCACCGCCGCCCTTGCTCCAGAATTTCAGGTTGATGCTCGCGTCGCTGACGATGGTGCCGATGCTCATGCGATGGCGCCGCGCCAAGCGCGCATCCGGCACGCGCCAGACGCCGTGTTCGTCCGGCTCGACCCGGCGGTAATCCGGATACGCTGTAAGAGACATCCCGCCATGGCGTACGAACGCCAGCGCCCAGGCCCAATCCGCCGCTGTCAGGTCGCGATAGGCCCAGGCACCGCGGACTTCTTCGTACAATTCTTCAGGAACAAACCCACCGCCAAGGGCCATGCTAACCAAATGCTGGACCAGCACATCCAGCGGCTTGTGCGGTGACAGGCGCGGCTCGATGCGCCGTTGCTCGACGGCATCGCGTGCGGCAACCGCTTCGATCAGTTCCAGGCTGTGGGTCGGCACCAGCGTCACCCGCGAGGTGCGCCCCGGTGCGTGGCCGGAGCGCCCGGCACGTTGCATCAACCGCGCAACGCCTTTCGCCGAGCCGATTTGCAGTACGCGCTCGACCGGGAGGAAATCTACGCCCAGATCCAGGCTCGAGGTGCACACCACCGCTTTCAACTGGCCATTCTTCAACGCCTGCTCGACCCAGTCGCGGGTGTCGCGCGACAGTGAGCTGTGGTGCAACGCAATCAACCCGGCCCAGTCCGGCCGTGCTTCCAGCAGCGCCTGATACCAGATCTCCGATTGCGCGCGGGTGTTGGTGAACACCAGGCTGCTGGCGCAGGCATCAAGTTCGGCGACCACTTGCGGCAGCATCTTCAGACCGATGTGGCCGGCCCAGGGAAAACGCTCGGTGGCCGGTGGCAGCAGGGTGTCGACTTGCAGGGTTTTTTCGCTTTTGCCTTGGACACTGACGCCGCCGCCCTGTGGGATCAGCACTTGCTCGGCGTGGGATTGATTACCGAGGGTGGCGGATACCCCCCAGACAATCAGTTCCGGCTGCCAATGACGCAGGCGGGCGAGGGCCAGTTGCAATTGCACGCCGCGTTTGTTGCCGAGCAACTCGTGCCATTCATCCACGACGATCATGCGCAGGGTCGACAACGCCGTGCGCGCATCGGCGCGGGCGAGCAACAGGGTCAGGCTTTCCGGTGTGGTGATCAGCGTGGTCGGCAGACGTCGGCCCTGGCGGGCGCGTTCGCTGCTGCTGGTATCGCCGGTGCGCAGGCCGATGGACCATGGAATCTGTAAGTCATCCACCGGAATCTGCAACGCGCGGGCGGTATCGGCGGCGAGGGCGCGCATCGGCGTGATCCACAGCACTGTCAGCGGTTCGGCCGGCGCTTTGCGTTTGCGCGGTGTAGCCACGGGCGGTTGCAGGCGGGCGAAGCGGTTGAGCGCAGCAAACCATACCGCATAAGTTTTGCCGGCGCCGGTGCTGGCGTGGAGCAACCCGGATTCGCCGTTTTTCACCGCCGCCCACACCTGTTTCTGAAAGGCGAACGGCTTCCAGTCGCGGGCGCTGAACCAGGTTTTTGCAAAGTCGGGGGATTTCGCCATGCCGGCTGCGTGCGCTCTGGAGGTGTTGTTTCAGAGACCACAGCAACAGACCAAAGGTTTAAAACTACGCGATTCCCTTGTAGGAGCTGACGAGTGAAACGAGGCTGCGATCTTTTGATCTTTGAAGCAGAGTCAAAAGATCGCAGCCTTCGGCAGCTCCTACAGGAGAATTGTGTACGGCGTTATTTAAGATTGCCGCTGAGGAATTGCTTCAGCCGTTCGCTTTTCGGATTGCCCAGCACTTCTTCGGGCGCACCTTCTTCTTCCACCAGACCCTGATGCAGAAACAGCACCTGATTCGACACCTTGCGCGCGAAACTCATTTCGTGGGTGACCATGATCATCGTCCGGCCTTCTTCGGCCAGGCCCTGAATCACTTTCAGCACTTCGCCGACCAGTTCCGGGTCGAGTGCCGAGGTCGGTTCGTCGAACAGCATCACTTCCGGTTCCATCGCCAGTGCCCGGGCGATCGCCACGCGTTGTTGCTGGCCGCCGGACAGAAACGCCGGGTATTGATCGGCGACCCGCGCCGGCAAGCCGACTTTGTCCAGATAACGTCGGGCGCGATCCTCGGCTTCCTGTTTGCTGCAGCCCAGCACCCGGCGCGGGGCCATGGTGATGTTTTCCAGCACGGTCATGTGGCTCCACAGGTTGAAATGCTGGAACACCATCGCCAGCCGCGTGCGCAGGCGTTGCAGTTCATCGGCGTCGGCAACGTGCATGCCGTGGCGGTCGGTGACCATGCGGATCGCCTGGCCATCAAGGCTCATGGCGCCGTCATTCGGTTGTTCAAGGAAATTGATGCAGCGCAAAAAGGTGCTTTTGCCCGAGCCGCTGGCGCCGATCAGGCTGATCACGTCGCCGGTTTTGGCCTTGAGCGAAACGCCTTTGAGCACCTGATGATCGCCATAGCTTTTGTGCAGGCCTTCAACGGTCAGTTTGTACATGGACGAGCATCCTCAAGGCGAAAGTAGGTAGCCGCTGCGATAGGCCTGGGCGCCCGCGACGTGGGCGATGACCATGCCGGCAGTGGCCATGCGCCGCAGCGAGCGCGCATACAGCAGGCCGGCGGCGGTGCAATGAATGGGGGTGACCTTGTCGTGGACCGGGTCGATGATTTCGGCGATCTGCTGGCCGGCTTCCAGGTATTGGCCGGGCGTGGCGCAGTACACCAGCAGGCCGCCGACTGGTGTGGTCACCGGTTCGACCCCTGCCAGCGGCGTGGCCGGGTACGGCAGTGGCGGTTGCGGCTTGGTCTCGCCGACGATGGCGTCGAACTGGATCAGATAATCGATCAGCGCCTGACAATCGCGGCTGGCCAGCGGGTGATTGACGTCGCCCTGGCCGCGCAATTCGACGGTCACCGAGAAGCTGCCCAGCGGAATCTCGAACTGCTCACCGAAGCGCTCGCGCAGTTGCCACCAGAGCAGGGTGAAGCACTCGTCGAACGACTGCCCGCCGGAATCGGTAGCAAGCAGGCTGGCCTGCGCTTCCATGTAGCGCGCCAAGGGCTTGACCTGTGGCCACGCCTCGGGCGTGGTGTACAGGTGCACCACCGATTCGAAGTCGCAGTGCAAGTCCAGCACCATGTCGGCATCGCAGGCCAGGCGTTGCAGGGTCAGGCGCTGGGATTGCAGTTGCGTCGTCGGCGTCTGGCGGGCGAGGGCGTTGCGCAGGCTGGCGCGGATCAGTTCGAGGTTGTGCTGCGCGTCGTCGTTGAGTTGGCCTTCGATGGCGTTGCCGATTTCTTCGCTGAGGTCGACGAACCAGCGATTGAAGTTCTGCCCGCTCTCCAGGTCGTAACGGCCCAGCGGCACGTCCATCAGCACTTGTTCGAGGCCGACCGGGTTGGCCACCGGCACCAGGACGATTTCGCTGCGCAGGCGGCCGGCAGCTTCCAGTTCGGCCAGACGCTGTTTCAGGTGCCAGGCGACCAGCATGCCCGGCAGTTCGTCAGCGTGCAGCGACGCCTGGATGTAAACCTTGCCCTTGGCCTGCGGTGGGCCGAAGTGGAAGCTGTGAATCTGCCGTGCGGTCCCCGGCAGCGGGGCCAGCAAGTCATGGATCTGGTGGCGCATTGTTATCTCTTTATTTTTGAAACCAGTGCTAGTGAGTCGGCCCGAGGAAGGCCAGCCAGCGGCGTTCGGCGAGGCGGAACAGACCGACCAGCGCAAAAGTAATGGTCAGGTAGATCAGCGCGGCGATGCCGAATGACTGGAAGGTCAGGAAGGTCGCCGAGTTGGCATCCCGCGCGACTTTCAGGATATCGGGAATGGTCGCGGTGAACGCCACGGTCGTCGAGTGCAGCATCAGGATCACTTCGTTGCTGTAGTAAGGCAACGAGCGGCGCAATGCTGACGGCATGATCA
This sequence comes from Pseudomonas sp. TE9122, assembly GCF_056278925.1. Lineage (NCBI taxonomy): Bacteria > Pseudomonadati > Pseudomonadota > Gammaproteobacteria > Pseudomonadales > Pseudomonadaceae > Pseudomonas > Pseudomonas sp. TE9122. The sequence goes on from NZ_JBWBQI010000001.1 coordinate 827,632, forward strand.
CGTAGGCGTACAGCTTCCAGCCGGTCAGGCCATAAGCCTTGGCCGCTTCGACTTCGCCGTGGTTCATGCTGCGGATCGCCCCGGCAAAAATCTCCGTGGTGTACGCGCAGGTATTGAGCGCGAAAGCGAGGATCGTGCAGTTCATCGCGTCGCGAAAGAAACTGTCGAGGATCGGCTGTTCGCGCACGGCGGCGAGGCTGTAGATGCCGGTGTAGCAGATCAGCAACTGGATATACAGCGGCGTGCCCCGGAACAGGTAGGTGTAGAACTGCACCGGCCAACGGACGTAGAAGTGCGGCGAGACACGGGCAATCGACAGCGGAATCGAGACGACGAAGCCGATGCAGATCGACGCGGTCAGCAGCCACATCGTCATCGCCAGCCCGGTGATGTTCTGGCCGTCGGTATAAAGGAAGGCGCGCCAATATTCCTGGAGAAGTTCGATCATCGTACGGCCTCCCGGGCACCGGCGGCGTAGCGGCGTTCGAGCCAGCGCAGGATGAAGTTCGAAGCACTGGTGATCAGCAGATAGATCAAAGCGGCGAGGACCAGAAAGTAGAACAGTTGATAGGTGCTTTTACCGGCGTCCTGGGCAGCCTTGACCAGATCGGCGAGGCCAATGATCGACACCAGCGCGGTGGCCTTGAGCATGACCATCCAGTTGTTGCCGATGCCCGGCAGGGCGAAGCGCATCATTTGCGGAAACACCACGAAGCGAAAACGCTGGCCACGTTTGAGGCCATACGCGGTGGCGGCTTCGACCTGACCACGCGGCACCGCGAGGATGGCGCCACGGAAGGTCTCGGTGAAATACGCGCCATAAATGAAGCCCAGCGTCAGCACGCCGGCGCTGAACGGGTCGATTTCGATGTATTCCCATTCCATGTAGTCGGTCAGCGACGTCAACCAGGTTTGCAGGCTGTAGAAGATCAACAGCATCAGCACCAGATCCGGCACGCCGCGAATCAGCGTGGTGTAGAGCTGCGCGGGCAGGCGCACCAGTTTGACTTTCGACAGTTTGGCACTGGCGCCGAGCAGGCCGAGCAACACGGCCACCAGCAGCGACATCGCCGATAATTTGATGGTCATCCAGGTGCCTTGCAGCAGCAACGGGCCGAAGCCCTGCAGACTGAACGAGGCCAGCCCCAGATTTTGCAGGAGGGTTTCAAACATAAATCAGCAACCTGAGCGGATGGAAAAGGCGCCCATCGAGGATGGGCGCCGGGGCATTATTTGCCGCTGTACAGATTCAGGTCACCAAAGTGTTTCTTTTGAATCTCGGCGTATTTGCCGTCGTCGTGTAACGCTTTGATACCTTTATCCAAAAGTGCTTTCAGCTCAGTGTTACCTTTCTTGATACCGACAGCGGTTTTGGCTGGCAGCAATTCGCTGTCGACCGGCTGGCTGATTTCATAATCAGCGCCTTTTGGCGACTTCAGAAAGCCCAGTTCGGCTTGCAGCATGTCCTGGATACCGGCGTCGAGACGACCGGAGGTCAGGTCGGAATACACCTGATCCTGGTTCTGATAGGCCTGGGTTTTCACGCCAGCCTTGTCCAGCACGGCTTTGGCGTAGGCTTCCTGAATGGTGCCTTGCTCGTAACCGACGGTTTTGCCCTTGAGTGAAGTGACGTCGGCGGTGATGCCGGAGCCTTTCTTGAACACGTAAGCGGTCGGGCCGGAAAACAGTTCGCTGGAGAAGTCGATGACCTTCTCGCGAGCCGGGGTCACGGTCATCGACGAGATCACACCGTCGAACTTGTTGGCCTTGAGGCCCGGAATCATGCCGTCGAAATCGCTTTCGACCCATTTGCACTTGACCTTCAGTTCGGCGCAGATCGCGTTGCCCAGATCGATATCGAACCCGACCAGGCTGCCATCGGCCGCTTTCGACTCGAACGGTGCGTACGAAGGGTCAACGCCAAAGCGCAGCTCTTTGTATTCCTTGGCCAGCGCGGAGCCGGCGGCCATGCACAACGCCAGTGCAGAAAGGGTCAGCAATGCTTTTTTCATTATTCAATCCCTAAGAACCAATATGAGCGCTTGTGGCGCAGAATTATTGTTACTGCAACGCTTACGACCTATAGAAAGTAGCAATTTCCGAACCAGAGTGCCGAACAGGTGTTTTAAAAGGTTGAGCGCAGAGAGGCAAGGGTAGTTGAATGCACGGAAACGGGCATTGCTGTTTGCATGCACTGTTTCGGTTCAAACGCGTAGCTCAGAGCAGGGAAAACTGTGGCAAGGGATTTGTCCCCGATGACTGATCGTTCCCACGCTCCTGCGTGGGAATGCATCAACGGACGCTCCGCGTTCGGCTCTGGGGGGGACGCAGAGCGTCCCGGGCTGCGTTCCCACGCAGAGCGTGGGAACGATCAGTGAAAAGGGTTTAGGCCAACAGATCCTGAAGGGTAGCGAGGCTGTCCGCTTCTTCGACGGTCTTGTCCTTGCGCCAGCGCAGCATGCGCGGGAAACGCACGGCGATGCCGCTCTTGTGCCGGCGCGACAGGGCGATGCCTTCGAAGCCGAGTTCGAACACCAGGCTCGGCTTGACGCTGCTGACCGGGCCGAATTTCTCCACGGTAGTCTTGCGCACGATGCTGTCGACCTGGCGCATCTCTTCATCGGTCAGCCCCGAATACGCCTTGGCGAACGGTACCAGCGAGCGTTGACTGGATTCCGGCGGGCCGTCCCACACCGCGAAGGTGTAATCGCTGTACAGACTGGCGCGACGACCGTGTCCGCGCTGGGCATAAATCAGTACCGCGTCGACGCTGAACGGGTCGACCTTCCACTTCCACCACACGCCCATGTCCTTGGTCCGGCCGACGCCATACAGCGATTCGCGCGCCTTGAGCATCATGCCTTCGACGCCGAGTTTGCGTGACGCTTCGCGCTGGCGGCCGAGGTCGAGCCAGTCTTCGCCGGTCAATACGGGGGAGGGCAGCAGTACCGGGCTGTTGCAGCGCGCGATGACTTCCTCGAGTTGCGCCCGTCGCTTGACCTGCGGCTGGTTGCGCCAGTCTTCGCCCTGCCATTCCAGCAGGTCGTAGGCCAGCACCACCACTGGCACTTCTTCGAGAATCTTCTTGTCGAGCGTCTTGCGACCGATGCGTTGCTGCAGCAGGGCGAACGGTTGCACGGCCGGCGGCTCATCGGATTGCGGATCGAAGGCATCTTCAGTAGTCGGATGGGTGCTCTTCCACACGACGATTTCGCCGTCGATCACCGTGCCGTCGGGCAAGCCGTGGACCAGCACATCGAACTCGGGGAAGCGCTCGGTCACCAATTCCTCGCCGCGCGACCACACCCACAGCTTGCCGTCGCGCTTGACCACTTGCGCGCGGATACCGTCCCACTTCCATTCCACCTGCCAGTCGCTGGCCGGGCCGAGCAGCGCTTCGAATTCCTCGACCGGTTGCGCCAAGGCATGGGCGAGAAAAAATGGGTAGGGCTGACCGCCGCGCTGGGCGTGCTCGTCGGCGGATTCCGGGGCGATCAGTTTCAGGTAACTCGCGGCGTTGGGCCGGTTCGACAGATCGGTGTAACCGACCAGACGCTGAGCCACGCGTTTGCTGTCGAGGCCGGCCATCGACGCCAGGGCGCGCGTGACCAGCAACTTCGACACGCCGACGCGGAAACTGCCGGTGATCAGCTTGATGCACAGCATCAGGCTCGGCCGATCCAGTTGCGCCCACAACATCGGCAGTTGGCGCGCCAGATATTCCGGGGTTTCACCGCGAAGTGGCAGCAGCTTGTCTTCGATCCATTCGGCTAGACCGGCCTCGGAGCTGTGGGGATTTTCCGGCAGCACCAGAGAAATGGTCTCGGCCAGATCGCCGACGGCCTGATAGCTTTCTTCGAACAGCCACGGCTCCAACCCTGAAACTTCTACCGCCAGCTCACGGAGGATGCGCACCGGCACCAGTTGACGAGGCCGCCCGCCGGAAAGGAAATACACCGCCCACGCGGCATCTGCTGGCGCGGCCTGCGCGAAGTACACCTGCATCGCCGCCAGCTTGGCGTTGCTCGACGTGGTGGCGTCGAGTTCGGCATATAACTCGGCGAACGCTTTCATGGGGACGTCTCGGCAACGGTGGGTTCGGTGGCGATGTTGTCGTCTTCGTCATCGCCGTATTCAGTGGTGAAGCCTTGTGCATCCAGGCCCTGCTCGCGCAGATGACGTACGAGCACGCCGATCGAGCCGTGAGTGACCATCACCCGCTCCGCGCCGGTCTGGTTGATCGCCCAGAGCAGGCCGGGCCAGTCGGCGTGGTCGGAGAGGACGAAACCGCGATCGACACCGCGCCGCCGCCGGGTTCCGCGCAAGCGCATCCAGCCGCTGGCGAAGGCATCGCTGAAGTCGCCAAAACGGCGCATCCACGTGCTGCCGCCCGCCGACGGCGGAGCAATGACCAAAGCCTGGCGCATGATCGGATCGCTTTTTTTCACGTCGCCCGCATAGATCGTCGGCGGCAGGTACACACCGGCATCGCGGTACACACGGTTCAACGGTTCGACCGCGCCGTGGCTGAGGATCGGCCCGAGGGTTTCGTCGATGCCGTGGAGGATGCGTTGGGCCTTGCCGAAGGAATAGCAGAACAGCACGCTGGCCTTGCCGGCGGCGATATTGGCCGCCCACCACTGATTGATCTCGGCGAAGATCTGCGCCTGCGGCTGCCAGCGGTAGATAGGCAGGCCGAAGGTCGATTCGGTGATGAAGGTGTGGCAGCGCACCGGTTCGAATGGGGCGCACGTGCCATCCGGCTCGACCTTGTAATCCCCCGACGCGACCCAGACTTCGCCGCCGTATTCCAGGCGCACCTGCGCCGAACCGAGGACATGCCCGGCGGGGTGAAAGCTCAGGGTCACGCCGTGATGGGTCAGGCGTTGGCCGTAATCAAGGGTTTGCAACTGGATATCCTGACCCAGACGCGCGCGCAGAATCCCGGCGCTGGCGCTGCTCGACAGGTAGTGCTGATTACCGGTGCGCGCGTGATCGCCATGGGCATGGGTGATCACCGAACGCTCGACCGGCCGCCACGGATCGATATAGAAATCCCCGGCGGGGCAGTAGAGACCTTCAGGTCGGGCAATAACAAGATCCATGTCGTGACCGGAATGGGGGGCTTGTTAGCTATGAGGCGGGCGTGAGGCTGGAAGTTCGATCGGCTTTGAAGCGCTACCCTCACCCCAGCCCTCTCCCAGAGGGAGAGGGGGCCGACCGAGGTGTCTGGTGAGGTACATCGACCTGGGAGACCGAGTTGAATATGGATCCGGCACAGCCTTGAGCCTGATCCAATGTTGGATTCACCTCGCTTTGTAGAGGGGCCGACCGAGGTGTCTGGTGAGGTACATCGACCTGGGGGACCGAGTTGAATATGGATCCGGCACAGCCTTGAACCTGATCCAATGTTGGATTCACCTCGCTTTGTAGAGGGGCCGACCGAGGTGTCTGGTGAGGTACATCGACCTGGGGGGCCGAGTTGAATATGGATCCGGCACAGCCTTGAGCCTGATCCAATGTTGGATTCACCATCTCTCTTTCAGGTCGGCGCAAGACCCAAGCATCCCCCAATCAGTCCCCTCTCCCTCCGGGAGAGGGCTAGGGTGAGGGGCTGTTGATCTTTGCTCTATTTCCCGGGGGTGAGGGTCAAGCGGGTCTTGCCATACACCCGATCAAAGTTCTGCGGCTGCATCGGCAAGCCGATGTACTGACCTTTCAGCCATGCATCGATCCCGTTCAGGTAGTTCGGACTCAGTGGATTGCCCGACTGCCCCGTACCGTTCTGCGCCATCAGTGGCTCGCTCTGGCCGAAGTCGACGATAAAGCGCATCGACGGCGCGCGCGTGGTGGCGAAGTCCTGGCCCCAGGCAAACGCCGAGCTGTTCAGCGTGGTGTGATCGCCTCCAGCCGCCAGCGGCCCGCGTACAGTCTGACCGTTGCTGTTTTTCCATGCATAGCTGTGCAGTTTGCCCCACTGCCAGGCGCGATGATCGCCGCCCAACTGACTGTCGCCGGCCGTAATCGCCGCAGCGAGACTGCGGGCGAGAATCACCGCTTTGTCTTCCTTCTGCGGCGTGCGCAGGTCATCCCAGAACGGACTGTCCTCACGCCCCAAGAGATGATCGGCCTGCGCCGCGTAGGACAGATCGCCGCTGGCAACAAAGGCCTTCCACGCCGGGCTCGATTCAGGACCCAGTTCATCGAGGAAGATCTGCTTCATGCTTTCCTGCAGAAACAGTTCATAAATCGCCGCATCCGCCGAGGTCGGGCTGAGCTTGCCGTCGAACGCCATCAAGCGCGTGAAGGCTTCACGAGCCTTGCTGCGCTCGGCGTCCGGCAGGGCGTCGATCGCCTGTTTCAGCGGTTGCTTCATACCCGGTGCTTCAAAGACTTTTTTCAGCTTGGCGGCGAAGGTGGTGGTCTGGTCGTACTGCATGGCGATCACGCTGCGGCTGTCGTGCTTGCCGCTGCCGGCCATTTCCGCCAGGCGTTCGCCGCGCTCCGGTGCCGCCCAGGATTTCGACAACTGCATGCCGTAGCCGTCGGGAATCACCCGCTGGTTGGCGGTGCCCAGCCAGCCTTGTGCCGGGTCCTGATCGTAGGGGTGCAGCATCGGGTCGGCGTAACCGTCCCAGTCGTAGCGACCGTCCCAACCCGGCGAGGGCAGCAGGCCTTCACCTTCGCGACGGTTGGGGAAGCGCCCGGTGACTTGCCAGCCGATATTGCTTGCATCGGCAAAGACCAGATTCAGGGTAATGGCGCGGATTTCACGGCTGGCGTCTGAGGCGCGCTCGACGTTCTGCGCGCGGGTCAGGTCGAAGAAGGCATCCAGGGTTTTGTCGTCAGTGAAGCTTGGCGTCTGCAAGGCGAGGCCGAAACCGTTGCCTTGCGCCGCTGCCTGGGCACTGTTGAGCAGCGCGCCGTGGCGGGTTTCGTACACGGCTTCGCGAATCGGCCGCTGGCCTTTGACGAAATAGGTTTCGTTGCGCACGCCCAACGGCTGCCATTTGCCGTTGACTTCATAAGTGAGGCTGCTGCCCTGACGGCGGATTTTCTCGAGGAACAGGTCCTGATTGTCGCCGAGCACGCTGGTCATGCTCCACGCCACTTTGCCGTTGAAGCCGCCGAGCACCATCGGCAGACCGGCAACCGTGACGCCGGCGGCCTGATATTTCGGCGCGCGGATCTGCACGAAACTCCACAACGACGGCGCGGCCAGCGGCCCGTGCGCATCGCTGGCCAGCAGGCTCTTGCCGCTGCGGCTGCGTTGCGGGGCGATTGCCCAGTTGTTCGCAGTCGGTGTGGCGAGCAGGTTCAGCGCCGACAGTTGCTGGCTGGCGCTGCTCAATTCCGTCAGCCCCGGAATTTGTCCGTTGAGCTTGAGGCCTTGCAGTTTGTCGGCTTCGGCAACCGGCAGGTTTTCATCGGGCGCCGACGGGCTCAGCCAGGCGAGTTTGTCAGTGGTCACGGTTTGCGCGAGCACCAGTGACTGGATTTCCTCCGGCAGGTTGGCCGACTGGCTGAAATTCAGCAGGGCAAAAATCAGCGCCGAATCTTCCGGTTTCCAGTATTCGGGCTTGTAACCGCTGGCGGCGAGGTCGCCCGGCAACTTGTCGGCGTAGCGGAACAGGTAGGCGTTGACGCCCCGTGCATACACTTCGAAGAAGCGCTTGAGCCGTGGCGACGAGGCCTTGTACAGCTCGCCGGCGCTCTTCTTCAGATTGACCGCGCGCATGTAGCGGTCGGCATCGAGCATCGACGCGCCAGACATTTCCGCCAGCCGGCCCTGGGCCAACAGGCGCAGGGTGACCATCTGGTTGATGCGGTCGCTGGCGTGGACATAGCCGAGGCTGAACAGCGCGTCATGGAAGCTGTTGCTCTCGATCAACGGCATGCCCATCGCATTGCGCCGCACCGACACGTTCTGCGCCAGGCCCTTGAGCGGTTGTACGCCGGAGGTCGGCGGCAGGCTGTCCTGGGCGTTCCAGGTCTGGCAACCGGACAGGCCGAGAACACCGGCCACTGCTGCGGCAACGCCGAACCGGGGAAGAAAATGTGTAAGGGCTGGCGAGGCCATGGCGAAGCTCCTGCGGGGGTATAAGGCTGGGGGCGCAATAAAGCCGCTACGTTAGTGAGGGCGCGAGGGCCGCGCAAGCGGGGCGAGCGGTTATTTGTGCTGTTGTCGGCTGATCGGTCAGAGCTGTGACAGTTGCTTGTGGGAAAGCGCTGATGTTGAACTGCGGAATGAGTCCCGAGACCTGTCAGGAGAAAGATCGCTATGGAGCTTCAAAGCAACGCTGCGCTGATCATCATCGACCAGCAGAAAGGCATTCTGCATCCGCGTCTGGGGCGGCGGAATAATCCTCAGGCCGAAGAGCGAATGCTTGAGTTATTGGCGCTGTGGCGCCTGCACGGGCGCCCGGTGATTCACGTGCAGCATTTGTCGCGCTCACCTGATTCGGTGTTCTGGCCGGAGCAGGACGGAGTGGAGTTTCAAGAGCGTTTTGTCCCTCAGGGCGGGGAATGGCTGATCCAGAAACAGGTGCCGGACGCGTTTTGTGCCAGTGGGTTGGAGGCGCAGTTGCGTGAGGCTGGGATCGGGCAACTGATCATCGTTGGTGTGGCGACCAATAACTCTGTTGAGTCGACGGCGCGCACTGCGGGCAACCTGGGTTTCGACACATGGGTGGCAGAGGATGCGTGTTTTACCTTCGACAAAGCCGATTATTTCGGCACACCGCGTACCGCTGAAGAGGTGCACGGGATGTCGCTGGGCAATCTGCATGGGGAGTATGCGACGGTGGTCGGCTCTTCACAGATTCTGGCGGCGGGCTGAAATTTTGTAGCGTATGTGCCGCCGCCTTCGCGAGCAGGCTCGCTCCCACATTCGAGCGCATTTCGTCAGAAGGAATGCAATTCACTGTGGGAGCGAGCCTGCTCGCGAAGCGGTGTGTCAGGCGAAGAAGATCTTCGCCCGTGACATCAAGCGCCGTGGCACTTCTTGAATTTCTTGCCGTTGCCGCATGGGCAAGGGTCGTTGCGGCCGACGTCTTTCAGGGCGTTGCGCACCGGTTCCTGGTGGGCGTGGCCGCAGTTCGGGCCGTGGACATGGCCATGGTCGTGATCATGATGGTGGTCATGATCGTGGTTGCAGTCAGGGCCATGGACATGGGGTTGCTGGGTCATCGAGGTCACTCCGGAGTTAGATCGGCGGGGATTATCACGCCATTGCGCTCAAGGTGCACGTAGTGGGCGATGAATAAACCGGTTTCCATTTCCCCCTGCAATCGATAGGGAATCTGCTGGTTCGGATTTTTCAGCAGTTTCACCACCTGTTTGACCTTAGGCCACAGGTTGGTGCGGATCGGCACTTTGAAGTAAGCGCTGCGCTTTGGCCCCACGGTAAACCAGTGCTCATGCTCGCCCTCGGTGAGCAGCATGTCCGCCAGGTGAATCCGGTATTCGAGGCCGCGCACGGTCAGATCGCTGTCGTTGGGATTGTCGACGCGAAAGTGCAGGATGAATTTTTGCTCGAGCAGTTTGGCCCGCACCACCTCGACTTTCACCAGATGCACGGCAGGCTCGACGCTGTCATCGCTGAACCACGAGGCACAGCCGCCGAGGTTTACGATCAGCATCAACAGCAGGAAATGTAATGTGCGCCGACGACCGAGCATGAAATTGACTCCCTTTGTGCCCAGTCTAGACCTTAAAAGATTTCAGCCTTCGGCTAATCCCGTGGAGCTGCCGAAGGCTGCGATCTTTTGATCTTGGCTTTCAAGCGCCGAAATAACCCGAACAACACTTCTTGAACTTCTGCCCGCTGCCGCAAGGGCAGCCGTCATTGCGCCCCAGCTTCATCTGCACCGTGGGATCGATGAAGTACCAGCGCCCGGCGTTTTGTACAAAGGATGAGCGCTCGCGATGGCTGTGCTCGCCCTGGCTGTCATGCCAGCGTGCGGTGAAGGTCACAAAAGCGTGTTCCGGCTGGCCGCCGAACACTTCCGAGCTTTCCACCTCAAGACCAAGCCAGGTGCTTTGCGCACTCCAGTCGCTGATCGATTGTCGGTTCAGCCCCGCCTGCTGCGCGGGCAGGGTGGTCGCCACCAGATAGTCGATCAGCCCCAGCACATAAGCGCTGTAGCGCGAACGCATCAAGGCTTCGGCACACGGCGCCGGGTGGCCGTCATGATAAGGGCCGCAGCAGGCATCCAGCAGATTGCCGCTGCCGCAAGGGCAAATGGCTGTACTCATTGCATTACCACCAGTATTTCCCGAAGTTTTCCGGATTGGCCCAGAAGCGTGAATTGAGCCAGTCGGGGACTTGTTTGTAGTCAAGCAGATCGTAGGTGAACAGGGTCAGCACCTGCGCGTCGCGCTGAAAACGCTCGCTGGCCTGCAGTGCCAGCGAATAGAAATCGGTTTCCTGCCAGCCACTGGCGGCCAGATCCGCCAGCACCGCGATGCGACTGGCGTTGAGATTGCGGATGCCGCCCAACAGATTCAGGCCATCGCGTTTGGGCAAATGTTCCAGGCAATCGACTACCAGCGCCAGATCGAAGCGTTGCGCAGCCAATTCGGCGGGCAACGCGCCGGGCGCGGCATGAGCGACCACGGTGTCTGGATGCGCGTCCTTGAAAGCGCTCAAGGCGGGAAACTCGCTGGCGCCGATCAGCAGCAGTCGGGCCGGGGCGTAGCGATCCAGCAAAGCGGCCAACGCCTGTTGTGGCGTGCGCGAAGAAATGGCGACGTTCATCGAAGCTCCTCAGTCAGACCGCCAAGACTAGCCTGCCAGACCGCGTCGGCAAAGCGCCCGGTGGCGGCGGTTTTCGCCCAAAGAGGCAAACCCCTGTGAACACGGTCGCAAACAGCGGTGGCCTATTGCTGGCGGAGATTAAAACTCCGGTCTTTACTCCCTGAATCGGTTTTAAGCCGATCCCTCAGGAGAAAACTAGATGAGCATAGTTCGGACAGCATTACCCTTGGTTCTGCTAACCAGTGTGTTGACTGGTTGCGCAGGTTTGCAGAAAACCGACTGGCCGACCTGTGCGGCGGTCGGCGGTGTGGTCGGTGCCGGTCTCGGCGCGACGGAAAGCGCATCGTGGGCTGGCTACGGTGCACTGATCGTCGGCGGTACGGCAGCGGCTTACTGCTGGGTGCATGGCGATGGCGATGAAGACGGCGATGGCGTGCCGGACAGTCGCGACAAGTGCCCGGGCACACCAAAAGGCGTGCAGGTCGATGCTGACGGTTGCCCGCCACCAACGCCTGCGCCAGTGGTCGAAGAAGCGGTTGTGGTCAAGGAAGAAACCATCGTCATTCGTGATGTGCATTTCGAGTTCGACAAAGCCACGCTGACCGGCCCTGACAAGCAAGTGCTGGACAAGGTCGCCGATCGCCTGAAACAGGAATCCTCTACCGCGCAACTGACCGTGACCGGTCACACCGACAGTGTCGGCAGCGATGCCTACAACAAGAAACTGTCGGATCGTCGTGCGCACTCGGTGGTGGAATACCTGATCCAGCAGGGTGTACCGCGTGCCAGCTTCGTTTCGGTGTCGGGCCTTGGTGAAAGCCAGCCTGTGGCTGACAACAAGTCGGCTGATGGTCGTGCACAGAACCGTCGCACCGAAATCAAAATCGTCCGCTAGCCCCTCTCGCATCCGCGGCTTGTGCAGTCGTGGATGCGGGTCTTTACTCCTGTGTAACCGGTATGGGCCGGTACACAGGAGCGTTCACAAATGCGTCTTTTCTCAAGGTCCGTCTTGCCGGTGCTGCTGCTTGGCAGCTTGCTCACCGGTTGTGCCACTCACAGCGATGGCACCGCCCCCCTCAATCAACGTACGTGGCCGATCTGCAGCCTGCTTGGCGGTCTGGTCGGCGGCGGTCTTGGCGCCATTGAAAGCGCCGGCTGGGCCGGCGGCGGCGCGGCATTGGGTATCGTCACCGGCGGGCTGATCTGTTACGCCCAGGATGGCGACGAAGACAGCGACGGCGTCTTCGACCGCCGCGACCGCTGCCCGGACACTCCGGAAAACACCGAAGTCGATCACCGTGGCTGCCCGCTGCCGCAATATCCGGTGGCAGTCAAACCGGTCGAACCGGCGCCGCAATCTGAAGTGATCACCTTGAGCGATGCCGGCAACGTGCTGTTCGATTTCGACAAGTCCGATCTGACCCCGGCGGCCAAAGCCCAGCTCGACACCTTGATGGACAAGCTGCGCAATGCCGATGTGGTCAGCATCAAGGTCATCGGGCACACCGACAGTAAAGGCTCCGACGCCTATAACCAGGCTTTGTCCGAGCGGCGCGCGAGCAGTGTCGCGGCGTATCTGTTGAGTCAGGGGCTGGCGCCGAACAAGCTCACCAGCGAGGGCCGAGGCGAGAGTGAGCCGGTCGCCGATAACGCCAGCGATGAAGGCCGCGCGGAAAATAGACGGGTCGAGCTGCACATCAATCGTTAGCAACCGTCTGTAGTACGCAGGCTAGAGCTGCCGGGTCGAGATCGTCGCCCCGGCAGCCATTTCATCCGCGTTTGCACAAATTTCATTTTTCCCTCTGGCTTATCCCCCGCAGAAGCCGGTACTGTGCGTGCAAAGAATAATTCGCAACACGGGGGAGCGTATGAAGGTGTTCTGGGGGCTGGGGCGTTTGCTGACCCTGCTGTTCTGCTGCGTGGTACTGGCCAATCAACTGGTGCCGTTTGTTCATCCGCTGCATCTGCTGGTCAATCTGGCCGGCGCTCTGTTGTTGCTGATTCATCTACTCGAAGTGCTGCTGTGCAATCGCAGCCTCAAGGGTCGTCCGCACCCTTGGCGTGATCGTGGCCGCATTCTGTTGTTCGGCGTTTTCCACCTGCAAACCATCCCGGCCCCGGCCGCTCCGGAGGCTTCTTCCCATGCGTAAACTCTGCCTGCTCGCTGCATTCATCAGTCCACTGGCCTGCGCCCAGGTGGTCAACGTGCAAAGCAATTCTTTGATGCGCTTGCCCAACACCACCAGCACGCTGCAACTGGAGAAACTGGAAGTCGCCGATTACGGCACCTTGCTGATCCCGTCCAACGTGACTGAATTGAACATTGATGAACTGCGTCTGGGCCACGAAGCACGTATTGCTATCGTTCCGGCTGAACAGGCGCTGGAAGTGAAGGTCAAGCGCGCTGAATTGAGCGAGGGCAGCCAGATCACCGCGCGCGGCGCCCCCGGCACTTATGAAAAAGCGGCCCGGGCCGGGCGCAATCTGAACCTGCAATTTCAGGCCCTGAGCGCGCCGCAACTGACGGTCGATGCCCGTGGCGGCAGGGGCGCGCCGGGTTTCGTCGGCCTCGACGGCGGCAACGGTGAAGATCCGGGCTGCACCTATGGCTCGGCCGGCCACGGTGCCGATGGCAGTGACGGCAGCGATGGTCAGCCAGGCGCGCCGGGTGCGCTGGTGCGCCTCGCCGTACCACGGGATTTCCCAGTCGAGCTGATCAAGGTCAACGTGGCTGGCGGTGCCGGCGGACCGGCGGGTGTCGGCGGCAAGGCGGGCAAGGGTGGCAAGTCCAAGGGCTGCCTGGTCTATCGCGCTGATGGCGGCAAGAACGGCAAGGCCGGCGCGGATGGCCAGCCTGGGCCGGTGGGGGCGGCGGGTTCGGTTACCGTGCAACGGCTCTGAAACTGCGACCCACTCTCTGATCAATAAAATGCTTTGGTGAGTGAAGATCTTTGGTGAGTGAAGATCTTTGGTGAGTGAAGATCTTTGGTGAGTGAAATTATGTGGCGAGGGGATTTATCCCCGCTGGGTCGCGAAGCGGCCCCGCTCTAAAAATCAAAAGCGGGACTGCTACGCAGCCCAGCGGGGATAAATCCCCTCGCCACAACTGTGTTCACAGCAGAACAAGAGTGCGATTCAGAGCATCGGTCTCGCCGCCGCCACAGCCACCAACACCAACCCGACCAGCAGATTAACCCCCACCACCCGGCGAATCCGCCCCAGCACCGCCGCACCCGCCGGCCAATCCTTCGCCTCAACCGCCTTGCGCAACTCCGGCAGCATCAGCCCTTGAATGCGGATGAACAGCGCCGTCATCACCACGTACAAGCCGATCATCACCTGCACATACTTCGGCGCGGTCTCGAAGCCGACCTGCTGCAGATGCAGCATGCCCACGCCGCTGATCGGCAACAGGATCACCGCGACCCAGACCCAACGGAAAAAACCTTGAAACACTTCCACCCACAGGGTCAGGCGAGCGGGGCCGTCCAGAGCCTTCACAGCCGCAGGGCGCAAGACCATCCAGGCGAAAAACATACCGCCGACCCACACCAGAGCGGCGAGGACATGCAGGGGGTAAACGAGGCTAAAAGGTGTCATTGGGTCACTCCGTTCTGCGCGGGATCGATTAGCGGGGTATGATAGCCGCCGAATCAAACCACTGAAAATTTATCCAGCGTTTTGCGCCCGACACTCAATGATCAGCACTGAACTCAAAACCACGATCCAGGGCGCCTATTCGCGTTTTCTAGAGGCCAAGAGCCTCAAGCCGCGTTACGGCCAGCGCCTGATGATCGCTGAAATCGCCAAGGTCCTCGGGGATATCGACACCGATGACGAAGGCCGGCGCAGTGGCGACCCCGCGATCGTCGCGGTGGAAGCCGGCACCGGTACCGGCAAGACGGTGGCCTACAGCCTGGCGGCGATCCCCACGGCGAAACTGGCCGGCAAGCGTCTGGTGATTGCCACCGCGACCGTCGCCCTGCAAGAGCAGATCGTCTACAAGGATTTGCCTGACCTGATGCGCAACAGCGGGCTGAATTTCAGTTTCGCCCTGGCCAAGGGCCGTGGCCGCTACATGTGCCTGTCCAAGCTCGACATGCTGTTGCAGGAAGGCCACGCACAAACCGCCACCGCGCAGTTGTTCGAAGAAGAAGGCTTCAAGATCGAAGTCGACGAGGCCAGTCAGAAGCTGTTCACCAGCATGATCGAAAAGCTCGCCGGCAATAAATGGGACGGCGACCGCGACAGCTGGCCGAACGCGCTGGAAGACGCCGACTGGGCGCGCCTGACCACCGATCACAGCCAGTGCACCAACCGTCATTGCCCGAACTTCGGCCAGTGTGCCTTCTACAAGGCCCGCGAAGGCATGGGCAAGGTTGACGTGATCGTTACCAACCACGACATGGTCCTGGCGGATCTGGCACTGGGCGGCGGCGCCGTGTTGCCGGATCCGCGCGACACCATTTACGTGTTCGACGAAGGTCACCACCTGCCGGACAAAGCCATCGGCCACTTCGCTCACTACACGCGCCTGCGTTCCACCGCCGACTGGCTGGAAACCACCGCCAAGAACCTGACCAAGCTGCTGGCCCAGCATCCGTTGCCGGGCGATCTCGGCAAGCTGATCGAGCAGGTGCCCGAGCTGGCGCGGGAGATCAAGACGCAGCAGCAGTTCATGTTCACCGCCTGCGAGCAGATCGCCGATTTCAAACCGGGCGAAGACGTCGAAGGCCGCGAGCGCCCGCGTCATCGCTTTGTCGGCGGGGTGATTCCCGAGGACATGCGCGAGATGGGCATCGAGCTGAAAAAAGGCTATTCGCGCCTAAACGACCTGTTTCAACGCCTGACCGACCTGCTCAAGGAAGGCATGGACGGCGAGGTCAACATCGGTATCGCCAGCAATCAGGCCGAAGAATGGTATCCGCTGTTCGGCAGCCTGCTGTCCCGCGCTTCCGGCAACTGGGAATTGTGGACCGCGTTCACCGCCGAAGACCCGGAAGACAGCCCGCCCATGGCACGCTGGCTGACCCTGGCCGAAAGCGGCTCGCTGTTCGACATCGAGGTCAACGCCAGCCCGATTCTGGCGGCGGAAACCTTGCGTCGCAGTTTGTGGAACGTCGCTTACGGCTGCTTGGTGACGTCGGCGACGCTGACGGCGCTGGGCACCTTCGACCGTTTCCGCATGCGCGCCGGTCTGCCGAAAAAAGCCGTCACCGCCGTAGTGCCGAGCCCGTTCCATCATGCCGATGCCGGCGTGTTGCGTGTGCCGGACCTGAAGGCCGACCCGCGCGATGCTGCTGCTCACACGGCGGCGATCATTCGCGAACTGCCGGATCTGGTCGACGGTTCCCGTGGCACGCTGGTGCTGTTCTCCTCGCGCAAGCAAATGCAGGACGTATTCGACGGCCTCGACCGCGACTGGCGCAAGCAAGTGTTCATTCAGGGCAACCTGTCGAAACAGGAGACCCTCAACAAGCACAAGGCGCGGGTCGACGGCGGTGATTCCAGCGTGCTGTTCGGGCTGGCCAGTTTTGCCGAAGGTGTCGATTTGCCGGGGGCCTACTGCGAGCACGTGGTGATCGCCAAGATTCCGTTCTCGGTGCCCGATGATCCGGTTGAGGCCGCGTTGTCGGAGTGGATCGAGGCGCGCGGTGGCAATCCGTTCATGGAAATCTCCGTGCCCGATGCCTCGCTGAAACTGGTCCAGGCCTGCGGCCGTCTGCTGCGCACCGAAGAAGACCGCGGCACCATCACCTTGCTCGACCGGCGTCTGGTCACTCAGCGCTACGGCAAGGCGATCCTCAATGCGTTGCCTCCTTTCCGTCGTGAAATATCCTGAGACACGGGTGGGCCGATTGGCCCGCCGCGTTGTCTATCTCTCTGCCACCGCTTTTCCACTGGCCTTGACTGGTCGTTAGGGAGAACTCCGTTCTTATGATCCGCCGTTCGTTGCCCGCTGTTTTCGCCTTGATCTTTGCCGCGCCGTTGCTGGCTGCGCCCGCCGGTCAGCAGACGCTGTTCAACTTCGTACGCCCGGCCGACGTGGTCAAGGTCGCCACGGAAAACGCCGACCTGCCGCAGGCCAATGCCGAACAGACCGCGGAAGGCGAAGTGCTGCGCCGGGTGACGTTCAACCCGGTCGCCCGGCCGACCTTGCGCCTGACCCCGCAGACCGGCGCTTGGGACTGGTCGCAGTCCGACATGATGACCCTGCGTCTGCAAAGTGCGATGAATTGGGCGGTCACAGTCTATGTGCAGATCCAGAGCAACGATGGCCGCACTCTGGTCAGCCGCGTCGATCTGCCGGCCGGCCCCGCGCAGACCTTGCTGGTGCCGCTGGTGGCTTCGACGCCGCTGAGCCAGGGCATGAAAGCCGGGCCGCCGATGCCGATGACCGTCGATGGCCAACGCATCCTGCTGGCCAGCAGCACTGGCGAGATCGACCGCAGCCAAGTGGTCTCGGTGAGTCTGTCGATGGATCAGCCGAAAGTTGCGCAGAGCCTGTTGCTCGAGCGGTTCGGCGTGCAGGACGGCGAATCGGTGACGCGGGCGGTGTACGGCAATCTGGTCGACGCCTACGGTCAGTCAACCCGTAGTAAATGGCCGGAAAAAGTCAGCAGCGACGAACAACTGAAAAGCGCCGCCAGCAAAGAGCAGCAACAGCTGAATACGTGGCTGGCCGAGCGTGAAAAGGCTTCGCTGGACAAGTTCGGCGGCTGGAACAAAGGCCCGGCGTTCAAGGCCAGCGGATTCTTCCGCACGGAAAAACGCGATGGCCGCTGGTATCTGGTGACTCCTGAAGGCCACCCGTTCTATTCGCTGGGCGTCAATACAGTCAGCCCGCAGGTCAACCAGACCTACGTCGCCGGCCGTGAATACATGTTCGAATCGTTGCCGAAGAACGACGACCCGCTGGCCGCGCATTTTGGCGAGGGTGACAACCGTGGCGGCAATGGCGCCGACCAGGGGCGTGGCTACGGCAACGGCCGCTGGTACGACTTCTATGGCGCCAATCTGCAACGCCTGTACGGCGAACCGTGCAAGGCAGACAGCGACAACAAGGCCGGGATTGCCGAAGCGGCGAAGGCTGGGGCGGCTGAGGCCGGTTCGGTGCAGGCCGCTGAAACCGCAGCGGTGCCTGCCGAGCCAAAATCCGGTATTGCCGAAGCGGCGCAGACCGATGCGGTGCAAGCGTCCAGCGCGCAAACCACTCCGTGCACAGCCGCAATTGATGAAGAACGTTGGACCCGGCATACCCTCGATCGGCTGCAAGCCTGGGGCTTCAACACAGTGGGCAACTGGAGCGCGCCGTCGCTGGCGGATGCTGAGCGCGTACCGTACACCTTGCCGCTGTCGATCGTCGGCGATTACACCAGCATCAGCACCGGCAGCGATTGGTGGGGCGGCATGCCGGATCCGTTCGATCCGCGTTTCGCCATGGCCACCGAGCGCGCCGTGGCCATTGCCGCCCGCGATCACCGTGACGATCCGTGGCTGATCGGTTATTACGCCGACAACGAACTGGCCTGGGCCGGCCCTGGCGACGATCCGAAAGCTCGCTACGCGCTGGCCTACGGCACGTTGAAAATGACCACCGACGTGCCGGCCAAACGCGCCTTTCTCAAGCAATTGCGCGACAAGTACCGCAATCAGGCCGGACTGTCCAAGGCCTGGGGCATCGAGTTGCCGGCGTGGGAATTGATGGAAGACCCTGGCTTCGTGCCGCCACTGCCGAACCCGGAGCATCCGGAGATCGAAGCGGATTTCAAATACTTCCAGAAGGTCTTCGCCGATACCTATTTCAAGACCATTTCCGATTCGCTGAAATGGCACGCGCCGAACCAGATGCTCCTGGGCGGTCGCTTTGCCACCAGTACGCCTGAAGCCGTGGCGTCCTGCGCACAATATTGCGATGTGTTGAGCTTCAACATGTATACGCTCAAGCCGCAGGACGGCTACGACTTCGCCGCGCTGGCAGCCCTGGACAAACCGGTGCTGATCACCGAATTCAACTTCGGCTCGGCCGACCGAGGTCCGTTCTGGGGCGGCGTGACGCAGCTGGCCAAGGAGGAAGATCGCGGCCCGGCCTATGCCAACTTCCTCAAACAGGCACTGAGCGAACCGTCGATTGTCGGCGTGCACTGGTTCCAGTATCTCGACCAACCGGTGACCGGGCGTTTGCTCGACGGCGAGAACGGCCATTTCGGTCTGGTCGGGGTCACTGACCTGCCGTATCAGGGCTTTGTCGAGGCGGTGCGTAAAAGCAATCTGCAGGCGCTGGAGCAGTTGGGCAAGGAGGCGCAGAAAACCCCAGCTGCCGAGGTGGCAGGCGGGCGCAAGGCCGAGGCCGGCAAAGCGCCGGGGGCCGCGCAGGCGGGTGGGCATTCGGGGAATGGTCACTAGGTTTCAGACCGCGTTATCGTTCTTCGCGAGCAGGCTCGCTCCCACACTGGATATCAACAGCAGCGCAGATCCCCTGTGGGAGCGAGCCTGCTCGCGAAGGGATCGCCACAAATTGCGGATCAACCGTCTGGCCCGCGCCTGTTCCCAAATCCCTCAAGGGCTGGAACAATGCGGGCCACTTTGTAGAGCGTTTTCGCGGGGGAGTTGCGGGTGCAGATTCAGGGACATTACGAGCTTCAATTCGAAGCGGTGCGCGAGGCTTTCGCCGCACTGTTCGACGATCCCCAGGAACGCGGCGCAGCCCTGTGCATCAAGGTCGGTGGAGAAACCGTCCTCGACCTCTGGTCCGGTACCGCCGACAAGGACGGCGCCGAGGCTTGGCACAGCGACACCATCGCCAACCTGTTCTCCTGCACCAAGACCTTCACCGCCGTTACCGCGCTGCAACTGGTGGCCGAAGGCAAGTTGCAACTCGATGCCCCGGTTGCCCGCTACTGGCCGGAATTCGCCGCCGCCGGCAAAGAATCCGTCACCCTGCGCCAATTGCTCTGCCATCAGGCCGGCTTGCCGGCGCTGCGCGAACTGCTCGCCCCTGAAGCCCTTTACGACTGGCAAACCATGGTCGACTCCCTCGCCGCCGAAGCGCCATGGTGGACGCCGGGCACCGGTCACGGTTATGCCGCGATTACCTACGGCTGGTTGGTCGGCGAATTGCTGCGCCGCGCTGACGGGCGTGGGCCGGGCGAGTCGATCGTCGCTCGGGTCGCCAAACCGTTGGGCCTGGATTTCCATGTGGGCCTGGCCGACGAAGAATTTCATCGCGTGGCGCACATCGCTCGTGGCAAGGGCAACGCCGGCGACGCTGCGGCGCAGCGCCTGCTGCAAGTCACCATGCGCGAACCGACGGCCATGACTACCCGCGCCTTCACCAATCCGCCGTCAGTGCTGACCAGCACCAACAAGCCGGAATGGCGCCGCATGCAGCAGCCTGCGGCTAACGGCCACGGCAATGCGCGCAGCCTCGCCGGGTTTTACGCCGGCCTGCTCGATGGCAGCCTGCTCGAAAGCGAGATGCTCGAAGAGCTGACCCGCGAGCACAGCCTTGGCGATGACAAGACCTTGCTCACCCGTACCCGTTTCGGCCTCGGCTGCATGCTCGATCAACCGGACGTGCCCAACGCCACCTACGGCCTCGGCCCACGCGCGTTCGGCCATCCGGGAGCGGGCGGCTCGATCGGTTTTGCTGATCCTGAGCACGATGTGGCTTTCGGTTTCGTGACAAATACCTTGGGGCCTTACGTTTTGATGGATCCGCGTGCACAAAAGCTGGCGCGGGTGCTTGCCACTTGTCTGTAAAGCTTCAACAGAGGTTCCAGGATCGGAACCTCGAAGGGATTTTCGTTTCAAAACGGCTGTTTATCCGGGCGAAAGTGCTCTGATTTTTCATTACTTCATTTTGTGGATTTTCAATGTCATCTAAAAAGACCCTCGCCCTGGCCCTGTGTGTAGCGATCACCGGTTGCGCACAGACTCCGAAAAACGATGCAGACGGCGGCAGTTGGTGGCCGTTCGGTTCTTCCGACAAAGTCGCGGCCAAAGATTCGGCCCCGGCTCCGGCTCCGTTGAAACCGGCGGCGACTGCGCCAGTGGCCAAGGCCGAAAGCAGCAACCCGTGGTACTGGCCGTTCGGTTCCAGCGATGAAGCGGTCAAGGCTGATCTGAAAGCCGAGGTCAAACCTGAAGCCAAACCGGTCGAGGTGGCCAAAGCCGAGGCGCAGTCCAATGGCAAATGGTGGTGGCCGTTCGGCGGCAAGGATCAGCCAACCGCCAAAGCCGTGCCGATGCCCGATCCGAAGGTGACTCAGGCCTGGCTCGACGACTACGAGCCGCGTCTGCGTGAAGCGGTGAAAGACAGCAATCTGCAACTCGAGCGTCGCGACAACGTACTGGTGGTGACGGCGCCGGTCGAAGGCTCGTTCAATCCGGACCGTCCGGCGATGCTGCTGCCGGTCACCCTTGGCCCGTTCACTCGCGTGGCGAAAATCCTTGAAGCCGATCCGAAAACCGCAGTGCTGGTGCTCGGTCACAGTGATACCAGCGGTGCCGCACCGGCCAACGTCAAGCTGAGTCAGGAACGTGCGCAGTCGGTGGCGGCGATCTTCCGCCTCAGCGGCTTGCAGCGCGACCGCTTGATGCTGCGCGGCATGGGTTCCGAAGCGCCGCGTGCGGCCAACGACAGCGTTGAAGGCCGCGCCTTGAACCGTCGTGTCGAGCTGCTGGTGACTCCGCAAAACACCATGGTTGCGCTGCTGAGCAAATACAACATGCCAGCGCCGAAGCCGGTGACGATGGTTGCTGCGCAAGACGTCAAGCCAGTTGCCAAACCGGTTACCCCGGCGCCTGCGGCGAAAAAAGCCGCTGTGCCGGCGGCGAAAAAGGCGCCAGCCAAGAAAACCGCCGCCAAGGCTCCGGCGAAGAAGGCCCCGGCCAAGGCTCCAGCGAAAAAAACTGCACCAGCCAAAGCCGCCGCGACCGACAAGAAAGTCGCCGCAGCCGACGCTGCCAAGAAGTGATCCGCTAACGAAAAGGAATCCGCCATGACCCAGGCTCTGGCCGATATGCGTCGCGACTACACCCGTGACGGTTTGACCGAGGCGCAAGCCCCGGCCGAGCCGTTTGCGCTGTTTCACCAGTGGTTCGCCGATGCGGGTGAAAACCGAGCAGGCGCCGGTGGAAGCCAATGCCATGACCCTGGCCACGGTCGATGCCGACGGTCGTCCGCATTGCCGCATTTTGTTGCTCAAGGGCCTGGACGAGCAGGGCTTCACCTTCTTCACCAACTACGACAGCGCCAAGGGCCAGCATCTGGCGGCCAACCCGTTTGCCGCCATGACCTTCTTCTGGCCCACCCTGGAGCGCCAGGTGCGCATCGAAGGGCGGGTGGTCAAGGTCACGGCGCAAGAGTCCGACGCGTATTATCAGGTGCGTCCGCTGGGTAGCCGCCTCGGCGCCTGGGCCTCGCCGCAGAGCCGGGTCATCAACGGTCGTGGCGAACTGGAGGATTTGCTCAAGGCCACCGAGCAACGCTTCAGCGACAGCCAGCCGCATTGCCCGGAACACTGGGGCGGTTACCGCTTGTTGCCCGAGCGCATCGAGTTCTGGCAGGGCAGGCCGAGCCGCCTGCACGATCGCCTCAACTACCGCCTCCAGGGCACTGAGTGGATTCTGGAACGACTGGCACCCTGAGCAGTCTACCGAGCGAGATAAACGCGGATGGCGCAGGATCGCTGATTTGACGCTACCTTGAGTGGACGCTCGCGGGCATCTGTACCAGGCCTGAATGGAAGCCAATTTTATCCGGATGGTGTCGTGACAGGCGCCAGGCCACGGGGTTTAATGAACACATGTTCTTTTGGAGTTGATGCTATGCGTAAGTCTGTTCTGCTGGTTGCTTCCTTTTCGACGATGGCGATGTTGCTGACCGGCTGCCAATCGAGCCTCACCGGCGACTCCTACTCCCGTGACGAAGCGCGTCGTGTGCAGACGATTCGCATGGGCACCATCGAATCCCTGCGACCGGTAAAAATCGAAGGCACCAAGACCCCGATCGGCGGCGCAGCAGGCGCAGTGGTCGGCGGCGTCGGCGGCAGCGCTATCGGCGGCGGCAAGGGCAGCATTGTGGCTGCGGTCATCGGGGCAGTGGCCGGCGGCCTGCTTGGCTCGGCCACCGAAGAAGGCCTGACCCGCACCCAGGGCGTGGAAATCACCGTCCGCGAAGACGACGGCAGCATGCGCGCCTATGTGCAGCAGGTTCAGGAGAATGAAGTATTCCGCGTTGGCGAGCGGGTGCGGATTTCCACCGTTGGCGGAACCAGCCGCGTTTCGCACTAAGCGGGAAGCCGGGTAAAAGAAAACCCCGATCAGGTGACTGGTCGGGGTTTTTCTTTGTTTGTGAATTGCTCATTCAGTATGTGGCGCAGGTGCCCATGAAGTATTCGAGGCCCTTTGGAAAACTGACGTTGAGCAGGTTTTCCAATGCGGTTACCTGATCCTGAGTCAACAACAGCTCGCCGGGTTCCACCTCATCCAAGGGCTTTGATTCAATGAGCTGAGCCACTTTTTCATTCATCTCGCTGCCTGTGATATCCAGCTCGAATTGCAAGGAGTCGTCTTGGGCTTCGTCAGGGAAAAAACCGGTAATTAAAAGAAAGTGCATGGAGCTAATACTTCCGGGGCTGTTAGCCGTAGTCAAACGAAATTTGATAGTCGTGAACTCTCAAATCGATTTGATGTTGAAAATACGGCTGAATGGTGGCGAGCCAATTTTGAGCGACGTTGAAACTGCCATTGTTGATGTTGTCCGCGGCGGGAATCCCCAAGGCGTTTAACACTGACTCGTCACCACCCAGGTCTTTTGACGACTCTTCCCCCTGAAACTCCAAGGTTGCTGTGTCGTACCATTCCAATCTCAGTTCCAGTCCCATCTACCATTGATCCCGGTAAACGAACGATACCTGATAGTCGTAAGAAGAAAATTGAATGGAATGCTGGAAGTGGGGCTGGAGAGTCTTGATCCAATCGGCTTTTACATCAAATCCGCCGTTATTGAAGCTTTTCGACGGTAGGCCTAATGCTTCCATTAATGAGCCGTCCTCGCCAAAATCTTTCGACAGTTCCTCCCCCTCACCCAGTTCGGTTTGTCGGTCGTACCATTCGAGTCTGGCTTTGAGTCCCATGTAATCCTCATAAATATTTTTTAATACTACGGTTTTTTTTGGGTGGATCTATCTGTTCACCAGTTCTGTGGTCGTAAGAGCCTAAATGGCTGCCATCACTTGCGCGATAGGCTTCAAGCTCGCCATGTAAATAGTCCCATTCATAAATTATTCGGCCTTTTGCATTGATCCAGCGATCCCGGAGCCCACCGTTGAACGGCGTTTTCTTTTTTGCTCTTCTTAAATCGGGAAAGGCTGTGATATCCGACGTTTCGGGAGCGGGGTGATAGGTATGTCCCGCTTCAGCGGTGCCTTTCGCAGAGCTGACAACGATGTAAATCGGTTTTACACCCGAGTCTGTGGGAAACACCAGAATGAAATCTTTGTACTCCGGCGGATAAAGCGGATTCACCAGTATCCCGTCCGCCGCCTTCGTCGGTGGATACACCCAGATATGCGGTGCCTGCGGTGCGGCCTCCAGTGCTGGAATGCCGAGAATGTCCGAGCCATCCACCGCCGGGGTCCAGAGCAGTTCGACGCCTTCACCCAGATCGGCAACGAACCGGTCGCCGCGTGCAGTGAACTGCACGACATCGACCATTTCCCAATCGCGGTTCTTGCCGGTGTAGAAGCCGTAACCCTTGAGGCGGCCATCGGCCTGTTGCTCGACGCGCAGGCGCACGCGGGTTCGGGCTTGTTTGAGTGTGCTCAGTTGCTCATCGGTGTAGAGCGCGCTGTCGCCCAGGCTGGATGGCATCAAAAGCGCAATCAGCCCCACCAAAGTCGCAGCCGCCGCAGGGGAGGCGAGCGCCGGTAGCACTTCAAAAGCCGAGCCTGCCAAGGCCAGACTGCCGAACCCGACCGGGATGGTGTTGGCGCTGATTTTCTTGAGAGGAATGCCGCCGCTTGCGTCGGCTTCGCGAGCGCCGAGCAGGATCAGCTCGCCGTAATCCTTCAGGCTGTCGGTCGGCACCATGCCGGAAGGATTGCTGTAATCGATAATCGCATCCGGCAACTTGCAGGACTTGGCGAATACACAGCCGGCACGCACGGCTTCAGGTTTTTTCGCAGCCACTTCACGGCTGTGCTCGAAAGCCTCCTGCCGCGCCAGCATCGCGTCGTAAGCGTTTTGCCCGGCTTCGCGCTCGGCCAGTTCTGCGGCCGTCATATACCGCCAGGTAACGTGATGCCCGTCGCCCTGCGGTGGGTTTTGCACCCGGGGAATGTCCTTGTTCCGCGCCACTGATCGTCCCTTCGTTCATCATCGACAGCCCCTCGGAAAGGGGCTGCACGACGTTATCGAAGCGGAGAAAGTGTGGCTGTAGGACGGGTCGCTAATGACGTGGGGATTGTTCGCTGCGTAACTGTCAGGCGGAGAATCTGTGGCGAGGGCCAAGCTCCCTCGCCACAGGGGTCATTGCAGTTGTGAATTCTTGCGACTCGCCGCCGCCGTCACCGCATAACCAATCACCGCCGCGAGAATCGAGCCGGTGAGGATGCCCATGCGATCCATGCCGGCGTAATCACTCACGCCGGGTTCGAAGGCCAGCGAGCCGACGAACAGGCTCATGGTGAAGCCGATGCCGCAGAGGATTGCCACGCCGAGGACCTGGCCCCAGTTGGCGCCTTGGGGCAGGGCGGCGATGCCGATCTTGACCGCCAGCCAGGTCAGGCCGAACACGCCGACGGTCTTGCCCAACAGCAGGCCGATGGCGATGCCCATCGGTACGTCGTGGGTGAAGCTTTCGACGGTGACGCCGCTCAGTGACAGGCCGGCGTTGGCGAAGGCGAACAGCGGCAGGATGCCGTAGGCGACCCAGGGGTGCAGCGCGTGTTCGAGGGTCAGCAGCGGCGACGACTCGGCGTTTTTCGTGCGCAGGGGAATGCAGAAAGCCAGGGTCACGCCGGCCAGTGTCGCGTGGACACCGCTCTTGAGCACGCAGACCCAGAGGATCAGGCCGATGATCATGTACGGCCCGAGCTTGACCACGCCGAGCCGGTTCATCGCCACCAGCGCGGCAATGCACGCAGCCGCCAGGCCAAGGGAAAGGGTCGAGAGTTCGCCGGAATAGAAGATTGCGATGATGACGATGGCGCCCAGGTCATCGATGATCGCCAGGGTCATCAGGAACAGTTTCAGCGACACCGGAACGCGTTTGCCGAGCAGGGCCAATACGCCGAGGGCGAAGGCGATGTCGGTGGCGGTCGGAATGGCCCAGCCACTCAGGGCGGCGGGGTTGTCGCGGTTGAGGAACCAGTAGATCAGCGCCGGCACCAGCATGCCGCCGATCGCCGCTGCGCCGGGCAGGACGATCTGCGAAGGCTTGGACAATTGGCCGTCGAGCACTTCGCGTTTGACTTCCAGACCGATCAGCAGGAAGAACATCGCCATCAGGCCGTCATTGATCCACAGCAGCAGAGGTTTGGCGATTTTCAACGCGCCGATCTGCGCCACCACCGGGGTGTCGAGCAGGCCGGTGTACAGCCACGACAGCGGTGAGTTGTTGATGATCAGCGCGAGAACGGCTGCGGCGATCAATAGCAGACCGCTGGCGGCTTCCAACTGAAAGAAACGCGTGAAAGTGCTACGCAGAGGCAAGGTCGCTCTCCATCGAATCAAGAAAAAGGTGAAACACCCTAACCCGTACCGTTAGTTGTTAAAACAAAAGTTATATTCTTTTTTGTTATATGTCGTTACAGGCTGTCTGGCTCGGGCAGCACTGAGCCTAGCAGTTGCCCGACACATTGAGACTCAGCTGTATCTTTGCCGTCTGCGGTATTTTTCCTAAGCTTGCGCCAGACCTTTTTCAGGAGACCGATCTCCTGGCTGATTCAATGAGAACCGAGACCATGAGCGACAACCGACAGTGGGCACGCGAAGCCATCCGCATCATCGAGGCGGACTTCCAGCGCAGCGCCGACACCCACCTGATCCCTTTGCCGCTGCCCGGTTTTGCCGGCATCGAGTTGTATTTCAAGGACGAATCCAGCCACCCGACCGGCAGCCTCAAGCATCGCCTGGCCCGTTCGCTGTTCCTTTACGCGCTGTGCAACGGCTGGCTGAAACCCGGCGCGCCGGTGATCGAAGCGTCCAGTGGGTCGACGGCGATTTCCGAAGCGTATTTCGCGCGCATGCTCGGTTTGCCGTTTATCGCAGTAATGCCGGCGACGACTTCGAAAGAGAAGATTGCCCAGATTGCTTTTTACGGCGGGCAGAGCCATCTGGTGCAGGATCCGACGCAGATCTACGCCGAATCCGAGCGCCTGGCCCGCGAGCATGGCGGTCACTTCATCGATCAGTTCACCTACGCCGAACGTGCCACCGACTGGCGAGCGAACAACAACATCGCCGAGTCGATCTTCCAGCAGATGCGCTACGAAAAGCACCCTGAGCCGACGTGGCTGATTTCCAGCCCCGGCACTGGCGGGACTACAGCGACCCTTGGTCGATACGTGCGTTATCGCCAGCACTGCACCCGCGTGTTGTGTGCCGATGCCGAGCGTTCGGTGTTCTTCGATTTTTACCAGACGGGAGATGCCAGCCTGCGTCTGGATTGCGGTTCACGCATCGAAGGCATTGGCCGGCCTCGGGTGGAAGCGTCGTTTCTGCCCAAGGTGATCGATGCGATGGTCAAAGTGCCGGACGCCCTGTCGCTGGCGGCCATGCATTACCTGGCGCAGCGTTTAGGGCGGCATGTCGGCGGGTCGAGCGGGACCAATCTGATCGGTGCGCTGATGGCGGCGCAACAGATGAAAGCGGCGGGGCAGTCGGGGTCGATCGTGGCGATCCTGTGCGATGGCGGCGAGCGTTATGCCGACACGTATTACGATCAGCAATGGCTGAAGGCGCAGGGTTATGAACTGGGTGACTTGATTGCAGCGGTGGCGGCAAGTGCCGAGCGCGGAGAGGCGCTCCCGACCTCGGTGCTGCGCGCGAATATCTAAAGCTCAACGCAGAAACCACTGTGGGAGCGAGCCTGCTCGCGAAGGCGGAATCACATTCAACAACTTCGTTGAGTGACAGACCGCTTTCGCGAGCAGGCTCGCTCCCACAGGGTTTTGTGTTGGATCAGCTGATGCTGATCAGGCTTCCAGTCCGAGGATATCGCGAGCCACTGCCTCGGCAATGCGAATCCCGTCAACACCCGCCGAGAGAATCCCGCCGGCATAGCCCGCGCCTTCACCGGCCGGGAACAGGCCTTTGACGTTCATGCTCTGCAGCGACTCGTTGCGGGTGATGCGCAGCGGCGATGAAGTGCGGGTCTCGATTCCGGTCAGCACGGCGTCGTGCAGCGAATAACCGCGAATCTGCTTCTCGAACGCCGGCAAGGCTTCACGGATCGCCTCAATGGCAAAGTCCGGCAGCGCCAAGGCCAGATCGCCCAGCGCCACGCCCGGCTTGTACGACGGCTCGACTTCGCCCAGTTCGGTCGATGGAATATCGTTGATAAAGTCGCCAACCAGTTGCGCCGGGGCCTTGTAGTCGCTGCCGCCAAGGATGAACGCGTGGGATTCCAGGCGCTCCTGCAACTCGATACCGGCGAGCGGGCCGCCCGGATAATCGACTTCCGGAGTAATGCCGACGACGATGCCGGAGTTGGCATTGCGCTCGTTACGCGAGTACTGGCTCATGCCATTGGTGACCACGCGATTGGGCTCGGACGTCGCAGCGACCACGGTGCCGCCCGGGCACATGCAGAAGCTGTACACCGAACGCCCGTTCTTGGCGTGGTGCACCAGTTTGTAATCGGCCGCGCCAAGTTTCGGGTGGCCGGCGTATTTGCCCAGGCGCGCGCGGTCGATCAGCGATTGCGGGTGCTCGATGCGGAAACCCACCGAGAACGGCTTGGCTTCCATGAACACGCCACGGCTGTGGAGCATGCGGAAGGTGTCGCGGGCGCTGTGGCCGAGGGCCAGAACCACGTGTCTGGAGTGCAGGGTTTCGCCGCTGGCCAGTTGCACCCCCACCAGTTGGCCGTCTTCGATCAGCACGTCGCTGACGCGCTCCTGGAAGCGCACTTCACCGCCCAGTTCGCGGATCTGCTCGCGCATGTTTTCGACCATACCGGTCAGGCGGAACGTACCGATGTGCGGCTTGCTGACGTAGAGGATTTCTTCCGGCGCGCCGGCCTTGACGAACTCGTGCAGGACTTTGCGGCCGAGGAATTTCGGGTCCTTGATCTGGCTGTAGAGTTTGCCGTCGGAGAACGTGCCCGCGCCGCCTTCGCCAAACTGTACGTTGGACTCGGGATTGAGCACGCTTTTGCGCCACAGTCCCCAAGTGTCCTTGGTGCGCTGACGGACTTCGGTGCCGCGTTCGAGAATGATCGGTTTGAAGCCCATTTGTGCCAGCAGCAGACCGGCGAAGATGCCGCACGGGCCGAAACCGACGACGATCGGCCGCTGGCCGAGATCGCTCGGTGCCTGGCCGACGAATTTGTAGCTGACATCCGGCGCCACGTTGACGTTACGGTCGTCGGCGAACTTGCCCAACACTCTGGCCTCGTCGCGTACGTTGAGGTCGATGGTGTAGATGAAGCACAGTTCGGAGGACTTTTTGCGCGCGTCATAGCTGCGCTTGAACAAGGTGAAATCGAGCAGATCATCGCTGGCGATGCCCAGACGCTGCACGATGGCGGCGCGCAGGTCTTCTTCGGGATGGTCGATTGGCAGCTTGAGTTCAGTGATTCGTAACATGGCGGGGATCCGGATTCGCGGGGCGCACAACTGCGCCAGGGCGTTTGAAGGCGGCGATTATAAGCCGCCGCGAGCGGATCCGTGGGGGAAAACCGATCAGTCGTTGCGTGCGCCGCCGAAATAGCCGCAGCCGCGCTGGACCTGACCGTCGATACGCAACTCGGCGCTCATGTGCTGCACGCTGCCGGTGCTGCTGTCGACGCAGCGCTGTGGCGCAACCCACAATTCGATGCGCTGGTTGTTGGCTTCGCTGCTGAGATTGAAGCGGCCGTCGCCCAGTTGCTCTTCCACATAGGGCACGGCGAGCGGGGGCTGGCCGTCGCGCTCGATGACCATGCCTTTGCCGCTGACCTTGACGTTCCACTCCGGGCCATGGCCGGCGGCGCGCAGGATCAGCAGTTTGAAATTCGGATCGTCGCAGGCCGTGCCCGAGCGCTCGACGCGATACAACTGGCGGAGGTCGAGACGATCGCCGGAAACCTTGCCGCGCACATCGGCAAACAGCTTGCCCTGTTCGTCGGCGAGTGTAGCGGCCTCTTGCAGGACGCTGGTGCCGCCGATGTCGTTGACCACCAGTTGCCGCTGCTCCTGGCACGGCTGGAACACCAGTTTGCCGTCGGCGGCGGTCAGTTGCCCCTGCATGCGCGTCTGTCCGGCATGGGACACACTTTCACGCTGGCCGTCGAACAACTGGCAGGCGGCAAACATCGGCAGCAGGGCAACGAGGACGAACGAACGGGCAACACGCATCTTTGGCTCTCCAGACAAGTGCTGCCACGTTACGCAGCCTGACCGCTCATCACAAGGGCCTTAACCCACGTGAAACGTCTGACCGGTTTGCAGGCCTTCGACACTTTTCGCGTAGGCCAATGCCACTTCCGCTGCAGGAACCGGCTTGAAGCCACGGAAGTAGGGCGCGTATTTGCCCAGGGCTTCGGTCAGTACGGTCGGGCTCACCGAGTTCACCCGCAGGCCACGCGGCAGTTCGATGGCGGCGGCGCGGACGAAGCTGTCGATGGCGCCGTTGACCAGCGCTGCCGAGGCACCGCTGCGAATCGGGTCGTGGCTGAGCACGCCGGTGGTAAACGTGAACGAAGCGCCATCGTTGGCGTACTCGCGGCCGATCAGCAGCAGATTGACCTGACCCATCAGTTTGTCTTTCAGGCCGAGGGCGAAGCTGTCTTCGGTCATGTCGTCCAGCGCTGCGAACGTCACGTTGCCCGCCGCGCAGATCAGCGCATCGAACTTGCCGGTCTGTTCGAACAGCTTGCGGATTGAGGCGCTGTCGCTGATATCCACTTGCAAGTCACCGCTGTTGCGACCGATACGAATGACCTCGTGGCGTTGCGACAATTCTTTGTCCACCGCTGAGCCGATGGTGCCGCCTGCGCCTATCAACAGAATTTTCATCGTGCTGTACCCATGTGTGTGAATGAGGTTTCAGTCTAGGGTGGTTTTTTCAGCGGATAAGCGCACTAATAGGCAACCTTTGGTTTTCAATTGGAAACAATCCATGAGCGAAATGGATGATCTCGCCGCGTTCGCTGTGCTGATCGAGGCCGGCAGTTTCACCCTTGCGGCGCAGCAGTTGGGCTGCAGCAAAGGCCAGTTGTCCAAGCGCATCAGCCAGCTCGAAGCGCAGTTCGGTGTGGTATTGCTGCAACGCACCACCCGGCGCTTGAGTCTGACGGCGGCGGGGGCGGCGCTGCTGCCGCAGGCCCAGGCGCTGGTGGTCCAGGTCGAACGCGCACGGCAGGCTTTGGCGCGGTTGAAGGACGACATGGCCGGCCCCGTGCGCATGACGGTTCCGGTGTCGCTCGGCGAGACCTTCTTCGATGGCTTGCTGCTGGAGTTTTCCGGGCAATACCCCGAGGTGCAAATCGAGCTGGAGCTGAACAACAGCTATCGCGATCTGTCGCGCGATGGCTTTGATCTGGCGATTCGCGCCGAAGTCGCCAATGACGATCGGCTGGTGGCCAAGCCGTTGTTGGCGTGGCACGAAATGACCTGCGCCAGCCCGGCCTACCTCGAGCGCTTCGGCGAGCCGGCGACGCCCCATGCCTTGGCCGAGCATCGTTGTCTGCTCAACAGCCATTACAGCGGTCGCGAAGAATGGCTGTATCACCAGCAGCACGAGTTGTTGCGGGTGCGGGTTTCGGGTCCGTTTGCCAGCAATCACTACAGCCTGTTGAAGAAAGCAGCGCTGTCCGGCGCCGGCATCGCCCGTTTGCCGTCGTATCTACTGCAAGCGGAACTGGCTGACGGCCGCTTGCGCTGGTTGCTGCGCGATTACCAGACCCGACGCATGCCGATGTATCTGGTGCACCCGTATCAGGGTGGATTGCCCAAGCGCACGCAGGTGTTGGCGGATTATTTGATGGGCTGGTTCAAGCGCAGTGGCGAGGCGCTGGATCGACTCCAGCGCTGATGTGATTTCCCTGTGGGAGCGAGCCTGCTCGCGAATGCGTCAGTTCAGTCGATACCGATGTTGAATGACACACCGCTTTCGCGAGCAGGCTCGCTCCCACAGGGGGGATCTTATTTTGCCAAACGGCGGGCAATCAGGTGATCGATCGACAACCTGCCCGGCCCGGTCGCCATCAGGTACAGCAACACCGCCGCCCAGGTGCCGTGGGTCGGGTAGGCAGCCGGGTAGACGAACAGTTGGATAGTCAGGGTCATGCCGAGCAGTGCCAGCGCCGAAAATCGTGTGGCGAAGCCGAGCAGGATCAGCAGCGGAAACACATGTTCGGCAAACGCCGCCAGATGCGCGGCAATTTCCGGCGACAGCAGCGGCAGGTTGTACTCGCTCTGAAACAGCGGAATCGTCGAGTCGGCCAAACGCGGCCAGCCCAGTTCAAAGGTGCCGTCAATCAAATCGACGGCCAGGCCTTCGACCTTGGTTTGCCCGGATTTCCAGAACACCGCAGCGATGGAAAAACGCGCGATGAAGGCAATCAGGCTGTGCGGGATTTT
The DNA here is from genome assembly GCF_056278925.1 of Pseudomonas sp. TE9122. Taxonomy (NCBI): domain Bacteria; kingdom Pseudomonadati; phylum Pseudomonadota; class Gammaproteobacteria; order Pseudomonadales; family Pseudomonadaceae; genus Pseudomonas; species Pseudomonas sp. TE9122. The sequence goes on from NZ_JBWBQI010000001.1 coordinate 860,185, forward strand.
TTCCAACAGCGCGATGACGCGCGGGATAAAAGCGTTCATGGCAACTCCTTGTAATTCAGCTGGGTGATCGCGTTATGCGCAATCAGTAAGGCGAGGGTTTGGGCGAGATCGAACGGCGGGCTGTTTTCTGCCGCCGCGAGCAGTGGCGAGTCCTGGAGCAGATGACCAATGAACACGCTCGCACCCGCCTCAAGAGCAAACACCTCAACGTCGAGACCGTTGCGCAGCACCAGGGCATGCTGGCCTTGATGGAGGCCAATGCCCGCCAGACTTGGCTCCTGCTGATGCGCGGCCCAGATCGCCACGACCGCAAAAGCAGAGTCGAGCAGGTGCAGCGAGGGATGGAGTTCGAAACACAGTTCACTCAGCGTCTGCGGATCGGCCAGCGCGGCACTGACTTGTTCAGGCCGGATCGGCTGCGCATCGGCGGCGTGGTAGGCAACAGTGCGCAAATGCTCGAGTCGCGCGACATCAGCCACATAAGGCACGCCTGCGATGGGTTCAAACTCTGCGATGAAGTCGGCGAAATTCTCGCCATAGCGGCTCATCAAAGGACTTTGTGGCGGCTGACTCTGGACGAAAATCGCCGCCATGGCGCGGAAGAATTCCTCGCCGACCAATTGCAGCACCACTGGATAACTGTCGGCCAGGGCATTGATCAGCGAGCTTTGCACGTTGTTGCGATAGACCGCGAAACGCCGCGACGGATCAGCGCCATTGCGGCTGCACAGGCCCTTGGGATACGGCAGTTGCGCATTGAGCAAAGCGGCGGCGAAGTCCGCCTGCGTGCTCATGCCGCACGCTCCGCGCGACGCAACAGCGTCTCGGCTTGCTGCGCTTCGGCGAGCAATGCGTTGAAAGTCGGGACGTGATTATCGCGTTCGATGAGTGTCGCCACCGGGCCGATACGTTGCAGCACTTGCCGGTACAGATCCCAGACGGCCGGATCAATCGGCGCGCCGTGATCGTCGATCAGCAAGCGGTCGCCGAGGTTGTCGCAATCTTCAGCGAAGCCGGCCAGATGAATCTCGCCGGCTGCGTGCAGCGGTAACGCATCAAGGTAGGCCGACGGATCGCGCTGATGATTGATGCACGACACGTAGACATTGTTGACGTCGAGCAACAAGCCGCAGCCGCTGCGGCGGATTACTTCGGCGATGAACTCGGCCTCGTCGATCGTCGAGTGCTCAAATCCCAGATAGGTCGCCGGGTTCTCCAGCAGCATCGGTCGTTTCAGAGTGTTCTGCACCTGGTCGATGTGCGCACAGACGCGGTTCAGCGTCGGCGTGTCGTAAGCCAGTGGCAGCAGGTCATTGAGGAACACCGGGCCGTGGCTCGACCATGCCAGATGTTCGGAAAAGGCTTGCGGTTGATAGCGCTCGATCAGCTCGGCGAGGCGTTTGAGGTGCTGGCTGTCCAGCGGGCCTTCGCCACCGATCGACAGTCCCACGCCATGCAGTGACAGCGGGTACTGTTCGCGAATCAGACCGAGAAAATGATGAAACGGGCCGCCGGCCACCATGTAGTTTTCGGCGTGGACCTCGAAGAAACCGAGGTCCGGTACGGAGCCGAGCACATCAAGGAAGTGCCCGGTCTTGAGCCCCAGCCCGGCGCGGGCAGGGAGCTCGGTGCGAGCTGCCTGAGTGCGCGGCAGGGACGGTTCGTGATGACTGAACATGGGCGTCACTCAGGCAGGCCGTGGATCAGGACTTGGCTTTGAAGGCTTCGAGCTGACCGAAACCGGTCGGCGAGGTTTTGCTCTCGGTGGTGGCGCAGGTGCCCTTCGGAACGAGCTTCCAGGCGTTGGCCTGATAGTCCATTTTCGCCGTGCCGGCGCAGGTGGTGCCGGCACCTGCGGCGCAATCGTTCTTGCCTTTGAGGGCTACGCCGAAGCATTTTTCCATGTTGGCATCAGCGGCCTGAGCGGTGGAGACAGTGGCGATGCTCAGAGCGGAACCGAGAGCCAGAACCAGAGCGGTGGCGGACAGGGTACGGGTAGTCGCAGTCATGATGTTTCTCCAGGTTTATCAGGGTTTCTGCAAGTGCTGTTGCGCTTGCTTGTCCCTCTAGAGAACGGGTGGGGGGATGCGTTACAGGTGGGGCGAGAAATTTATAAAAAATTTCGGATTCAGCAGTATCCCTGTGGGAGCGAGCCTGCTCGCGAAGGCGGTGTGACATTCAACATTATTGGTGCGTGATACATCGCTTTCGCGAGCAGGCTCGCTCCCACAGAGGATCGGTGTTTTTCGTTTGGGCATAAAAAAACGGCCCGAAAGCCGTTTTTCTGTGCAGCGATAACACTCAACCGCCGAGGTACGCCTCGCGCACTTTCGGGTCGGTCAGCAGCGCTTCACCGGTGCCTTGCATGACCACGCGGCCGTTCTCCAGAACGTAGGCGCGGTCGGCGATTTTCAGCGCCTGGTTGGCGTTCTGCTCGACCAGGAACACCGTCACACCGTCCTTGCGCAGCTGTTCGATGATGTCGAAGATCTGCTGGATGATGATCGGCGCCAGACCCAGCGACGGCTCGTCGAGCAGCAGCAGCTTGGGCTTGCTCATCAGTGCACGGCCGATGGCGAGCATCTGCTGTTCGCCGCCGGACATGGTGCCGCCGCGCTGGTTGAAACGCTCTTTCAGGCGTGGGAAAAGTCCGAGGACCTTGTCCATCTGTTCCTGATAGTCGCCCTTGTCGGTGAAAAATCCGCCCATCGACAGGTTTTCTTCCACGGTCAGACGGGCAAACACTCGACGACCTTCCGGGACCACGGCGATGCTCTTGCGCATGATCTGCGACGAGTCCTGGCCGACCAGTTCCTCACCTCATGTAGCGGATGCTGCCGCTGTGCGCCTGCGGCGAACCGCAGAGTGTCATCAGCAGCGTGGATTTGCCGGCACCGTTGGCGCCGATCAGTGTCACGATCTCGCCCTGACGGACTTCGACGTTGACGCTGTGCAGGGCCTGAATCTTGCCGTAGAAGGTGGAAACGTTTTCGAACTGCAGCATTTACGCTTCCCCCAGGTAGGCTTTGATCACTTCAGGATTGTCGCGGATCTGTTCCGGCGTACCGTCGGCCAGCGGCGTGCCCTGATTGATCACGACGATGTGGTCGGAAATGCTCATGACCAGTTTCATGTCGTGTTCAATCAGCAGCACGGTAACGTTGTGCTCTTCGCGCAACACACCGATCAGCGCCTTGAGGTCTTCGGTTTCCTTCGGGTTCAGGCCGGCGGCCGGTTCGTCGAGCATGAGAATCCGCGGACGGGTCATCATGCAGCGGGCGATTTCCAGACGCCGTTGCTGGCCGTAGGCGAGGGTGCCGGCGGTGCGGTTGGCGAACTCTTTGAGGTTGACCTTTTCCAGCCAGTATTCGGCAAATTCCATCGCCTCGCGCTCGCTTTTGCGGAACGCCGGGGTCTTGAACAGGCCGGACAGGAAGTTGGTGTTCAAGTGACGGTGCTGGGCGATCAACAGGTTCTCGACCGCGGTCATGTCCTTGAACAAACGCACGTTCTGGAAGGTACGCACCACGCCTTTGAGGGCGATCTTGTGGCCCGGCAGGCCCTGGATCGGCTCGCCGTCGAGCAGGATGCTGCCGCCGGTAGGCTGATAGAAACCGGTCAGGCAGTTGAACACGGTGGTCTTGCCGGCGCCGTTCGGGCCGATCAGGGCAACCACCTGCTTTTCCTTGACGGTCAGCGCCACGCCGTTGACCGCCAGCAAACCGCCGAAGCGCATGCTCAGATTTTCGACTTTAAGGATCTCGCGGCTCATTTGCGCAACTCCATGTGTGGGCGTTGCATCGGCAGCAGACCTTGTGGACGCCAGATCATCATCAGCACCATCAGCGCACCGAACATCAACATGCGGTACTCGCTGAACTCACGCATCATTTCCGGCAACAGGATCATCACGATCGCCGCCAGAATCACGCCCAGTTGCGAGCCCATGCCACCCAACACGACGATGGCGAGGATGATCGCCGACTCGATGAAGGTGAACGACTCGGGCGTCACCAGCCCCTGACGTGCAGCGAAGAAGCTGCCGGCGAAACCGGCGAACGCAGCACCCAGGGTGAAGGCGGAGAGCTTGATCACGGTCGGGTTCAGGCCCAACGCGCGGCAGGCGATTTCGTCTTCACGCAGCGCTTCCCACGCACGGCCGATCGGCATGCGCAGCAGACGGTTGATCACGAACAGCGCGGCCAGTGCGAGCAACAGCGCAACCAGGTAAAGGAAGATCACCTTGTTGATCGAGTTGTATTGCAGGCCGAAATACTCGTGGAACGTCTGCAGGCCTTCGGCGGCTTTGCGCTCGAAGGTCAGGCCGAAGAACGTCGGTTTTTCGATGTTGCTGATGCCGTTCGGGCCACCGGTGATGTCGGTCAGGTTACGCAGGAACAGACGGATGATTTCGCCGAAACCCAAGGTCACGATCGCCAGATAGTCGCCGCGCAGACGCAACACCGGGAAGCCCAGCAGGAAGCCGAACGTCGCCGCCATCAGGCCGGCAATCGGCAGGCAGATCCAGAAGCTCAAGCCGTAGTAATGCGACAGCAGCGCGTAGCTGTAGGCGCCGACGGCGTAGAAACCGACGTAGCCCAGGTCAAGCAGACCGGCCAGACCGACGACGATGTTCAGGCCCAGGCCGAGCATCACGTAGATCAGGATCAGCGTTGCGATATCCACCGCGCCACGGGAGCCGAAGAACGGCCAGACCAGGGCGATCAGAATCAGCGCAATGATGAAATAGCGCTGGGTGGTTGGCAGGGTCAGGAAGTTGCTGGCCTTGGCCGGGATCAGCGGCATGCCCGGCGAGGAGCGCCAGGCCTTGCTGATCTGCTGGTTGAACAGCACGCGCAAGAACATCAGCACCGAGCAGATCGCGATGGTCGCAAGTACCGCAGGGCTGGTGTTGTGCACTTCCAGATTGATGCCGACGATGGTCAGTTTCAGACCCAGTACCGGGTAGGCCACCGCCCACACCAGCAAGGCACTGAACAGTGCCTGTTTAAGATTCCTAGTCATACTTTCTCAACCTCCGGACGGCCCAGAATGCCGGTCGGACGGAACAACAGCACCAGAACCAGCAGGCCGAACGCAACGACGTCCTTGTACTGGTCGCCGAAGATATCGGCACCGAACGCTTCCGCTACACCGAGCACCAAGCCGCCGAGCATTGCCCCGGGGATGCTGCCGATGCCGCCCAGTACCGCAGCGGTGAAGGCCTTGAGGCCGACGAGGAAACCGGCGTTGGGGTTGATCACGCCGTATTGCATGCTCAGCAGCACCGCGGCAACGGCGGCCAGCGCAGCACCGATGACGAAGGTCAGGGCGATGATGTTGTTGGTGTTGATGCCGAGCAGGTTGGCCATCTTGATGTCCTCGGCACAGGCGCGGCAGGCGCGGCCCAGGCGGGAACGGGAGATGAACAGGGTCAGGCCGAGCATGGCGATCAGGGTCACCACGAACACCACGATCTGCATGTAGGAAATCAGCACTTCTTGTGCGCCACCCGGACCGAAGGCGAAGTTGCCCGGGATCAGGTTGGGGATAGCTTTGTCCTTGGAGTCTTGCGCCAGCAGAACGGTGTTCTGCAGGAAGATCGACATACCGATGGCAGAAATCAGCGGGATCAGACGGTTGCTGCCGCGCAGGGGGCGGTAGGCGATCCGTTCGATGCTGTAACCGTAGGAACTGGTGACGACGATGCTGGCGATGAACGCCGCAGTCATCAACAGCGGGACACTGTCGAGTCCCATCATGGTCAGCCCGGCGATGGCGATGAAGGCCACGTAGGAACCGATCATGTACACCTCGCCGTGGGCGAAGTTGATCATTCCAATGATGCCGTAGACCATCGTGTAGCCGATGGCGATCAGGGCATACATGCTGCCAACGTTGAGGCCGTTAACCAGCTGTTGGAAGAAGTGATAGAGGTCAGGCATTACAGCGCTCCTAAAAACCTGTACGCATTTCACTGGTGGAGTCATTTTCCCGCCCGGCCCCGTGGATCTCTATCCACTTCGAATCCGGGTTTTGCCAGCGAACCGCTGATGACGGTTTTGAGATTTTCAGGTGGGCAGACTGGCGGATCACGCCAGCGCGGCCCATACATTCGCAAAACAAAGCCCACGGCACGCCGTGGGCTTTATTGGCAGTCAGTCGGGCAAGGCCTTACTGAGGCGAAACTTCAGTTTTAGGTTTGCCGTTGTGCCACTCGTACACGACAAATTTGAAGTCCTTCAGGTCGCCCTTGTCGTCGAAGCTCAGGTCGCCGGTCGGGGTCTTGAACGAACCGGCGTGGATGGCTTCAGCCACTTTGGTCGCGTCTTCGGACTTGGCCGCCTTGATGCCTTCGGCAATCACGGTCACTGCCGAGTAGGACGGGAACACGAACGGACCGCTCGGATCTTCCTTCTTGGCCTTGAACGCGTCAGCCAGGGCAACGTTGGCCGGATCCTGGTCGAAGGATTTCGGCAGGGTCACCAGCAGGCCTTCGGACGCATCCTTGGCGATCTGGGTGATCGAGTCGTTACCCACGCCTTCCGGACCCATGAAGCGGGCTTTCAGGCCTTTTTCCTGAGCTTGGCGCAGGATCAGACCCAACTCCGGGTGGTAGCCGCCGTAGTAGACGAAGTCGACGCCGGCTTGCTTGAGCTTGGCGATGATGGCGGAGAAGTCCTTGTCGCCAGCGTTGACGCCTTCGAAGACGGCAACCTTGGTGCCTTTCTTCTCGAGGGTCGATTTGACGGCGGTGGCGATGCCTTCACCGTACTGCTGTTTGTCGTGCAGCACGCCAACCACTTTCGGTTTCACGTGATCGGCGATGTAGTTGCCGGCGGCAGGGCCTTGAGCGCTGTCGAGACCGATGGTGCGGAAGATCATTTTGTAGCCACGGGCGGTGATGTCCGGGCTGGTGGCAGCCGGGGTGATCATGATCACGCCTTCGTCTTCGTAGATGTCCGAAGCTGGCTGGGTGGAGCTGGAGCACAAGTGACCGACCACGAACTTGACGCCGTCGTTGACGACCTTGTTCGCTACCGCTACCGCTTGTTTCGGATCGCAGGCATCGTCGTATTCAACGGCTTCGAGTTTCTTGCCGTCGACGCCGCCCTTGGCGTTGATCTGCTCGATGGCCATTTTCGCGCCACTGAACTGCATGTCGCCGTACTGGGCTACTGGACCGGTTTTAGGGCCGGCGATACCGATTTTGATGGTGTCAGCTGCGAACGAATGGCTGGCAACCCCGGCCAGAACCATAGCGGCAAACAGTTTGGAAATCTGCTTAGTAGCCTTAGTCATAGTGCTCCACTCTTACTGTTGTATTTTTTAGAGTTCTGGCGCCGTAGCAGCAGAACCGGGTCAGATATCTTTGCGATACCCTCCGGAAAATGCCCCGGCAACTGTACCGGTACAGTGTAGAGCGCCGCTTGATCAACTGGGAAGCGGGCGCCACGGGGCAAAACTTGGGGGTGTCGCATTTTTGAATGAAAGAGACAGAATTGCGGCGGGGCAATCGGGGGCATATATCCCAAAAGGCAGCATTCCCTGGCGTTCCTGCTCTTTTCGTTCGGTGCAGCGATTTGCAACCGGGTTTTTCTGCCGGACCACCGACGTTATCATTCGCGTCGATTTCTTTTCCGGACAGCTCCCATGAATCAAGAACCTAGCACCCTCTATGCCAAGCTGCTTGGTGAAACGGCATCTATTACCTGGAAAGAGCTGGAGCCGTTCTTCGCCAAGGGTGCCCTATTGTGGGTCGACCCTGACCTGGATTTGATCGCCGCCGCCGAGGCCGTGGCCTCGGATGAAGGCGAGAAAGTCGCGGCCTGGCTGGCCGACGACAAGGTCGCCAAGCTGTCTGAAACGCGGGCGCTGGATATTTTCGAACGTGATCCGCAGCTGTGGGCCGTGGTGGTTTCGCCGTGGATTCTGATCCAGGAAAGGGCGGCCGTTTAATTGCCTGCACCCTTTTGGCGCCTCGATTGCCGCGCCGCAAGTGTGTAGCGGAGTAGCGTGATGGCACCTTGCCGTGGAGAAATGCCACGCCTCACGGTGACGTAAACGTAACGGGAACAGTTTATGGAGCGGCCTGAGGGTCGCTTAATTGTTTCTGAATGTTCGCAGTGTTGGAGTTTGTCGGTGAAGTCGAGGGCGCCTTCGCGAGCAGGCTCGCTCCCACACTGGAATGCACTTTCCTGTGGGAGCGAGCCTGCTCGCGAATGGGGCGACTCGGTGCTGGATCAGACCGAGTAAGTCTTCCCGGTATGGTTATTCAGCGAAATGACCTTGGTCTTGCCAATCCGGTGGCGGTAGATCTCGCGCAGGTACTTGATCGACTTCTTCACGCAATCGCGTGACAGGCGAATGTCATTGATCGAGACGAACTTGTCCTTGTCGTTGATCAACTCACGGTATTTCTTTTCGTACATCGGTTTGATCGCGTACCAGTTGGTATCGAGGATCTTCGCCGGGTTTTCGAATTCGTTGAGCAGGTCGTCGATCCGCTCCTCGTCGAAGTCTTCCTGAATGATGAAGTCGAGAATCGAGTTATCCAGCGTCTCGTCGAAACGGTACGGATTCTTCGCAAAGCAGCGCTTGATGAATGCCACGATCAGTGTGAGGAAGTCGTCCGACAGGCACGGGCTCTTGGCGATCAGGGTGGTCAGCGACAGGTTGGCCGAAGCGCCGATCACCAGCGCATAGCGCTTGAGCGTGGTGTTGGGGAACAGGCTGTTGAGGTGGGTCTTCAACCGGTTCAGATCCATGTACGACAGTTTGTAGTCTTTCGGCAGCGAGACGATCGAGACCACCGACGAGCAATTCTTGAAGAAGTGCAAATCGTGCAGCGCGGCGGCGTCGTAGCCGGAATTCTTGTACTGCTCAAGCGAAGCGCGATAACGCTTGGATTCGATCGGCAGCAGGCTGATGCCTTCGATGGCCTGAGTGACCTTGTTGAAGTGCGGCAGGTCGATCGAACGGAAGAACAGGTCGTCGATGTTCAGGCGCTGCGGCTCTTTATCGAAGACCTTGAACTTGTCGCTGCTCGGCGGCGGGGTTTCCGGCACCACCGATTCAGCGTAGGCAATCGCCACCGGCCCGGCCAGACTCATGAACAGGTCGTTGGCATCCAGGCGGATGGTTTCGCCGATGTCGATGCCGGCGCGGCGGAAGTAGTTCTGGTCGTAGTCGGTGGTGACTGCCTGCGCCGTCAGAATATTGAAGATCTGCTGCGAGATGTACTGGTTGGCATGCTTCTCCATGGCATTGACATCAATGTTCTGGATATTGCCGTCATCGCTTTCTTCGGCGTAACGCATGATGTCGTTGGAGATCAGCATCATCGCGTTCCACGGGCGGATACGCCCCATCACGCTGGCTTCGCTGCTGTCTTCGTTGGCGAAGTTGTAGGAGAAATCCCATTCCTCCGACAGGTATTTGCACAGCAGGCGCCCGGCGTTGATGTGCAGCGCTTCGGACATTTCGCTGCGGTGGTCGGAAATGTTCGGCAGCACGCAGATGCCGCTGGTGAAGATCGGCTCAAAGACAAACGAATGGCCGCTCTTGCCGTCATGCTCGTCCATCGGCTTGGTGTCGAAGGTCTTGTTCATGTACGAGTGCTGCTGCGCCAGACCGAACTCCGAGGCCATGCCCGAACCGGTACCGCCGCCGGCACTGAAGATCGAGAAATACAGGCGCGACTGGTTGGCCTTGATTCCGCAGCTGTCGATCAGGTACGAGTGGATCATTTTCCAGTCGGGGCTGGAGAAGCGCTGGGTGTCCTTGTTGAGGATGATCTTCGCCAGATACTGGCCGAGGATCGGCGCGTTACCGGCGCCACCGGCGTGGACTTCGGACAAGTCCATGATCTTCATTTTGCTGTAGTCGCGCAGGAAGCCGCTTTTCTCGCCCTTGCGCGAGAAACGGATGCGCCCGGCGATGTCCTTGTCGAGGTCGCCAAGCATCACCAGCGGTTCGACCAGAAACACCGGTTTGGTCGATTTGCTGGTGCCGATGCGCAGATTGTTCTTGATCCACTGCGCTGGGCTGTAGCCCTTGTCGGCCAGGCGTCGGTCGCTCGGGCGGTCTTCGTTGTTGAATTCGTTGAGGTAGAACTTGCGCGCGTTGTACACCAGTTCCGCCACGTCGAGGGCGATGTTGGAGCCGCAGCGACCGAGGCCGATCAGGCACACCGAGGGAAATTCCTGGTCGTTGTGCTGCTCGTTGTCGCCTTCCTGATGCGCCGGGCGCGGGAACACCGAATCACGCAGGCCGTCGAGGTTATCGAGGATGCGGTCGGTGTTGGTCTCGGTGAAGTACAGGTATTGCTGGGTCGACAGCGGGCGCGAGGGCGGCGTCGGTCTGGATAATGACGCGCTGTTCGCGGCGGGGCTCAGGGTCAGATCGGCTGTTGCACTGGCGGGGTTGTTTTTAGAGGTCATGGTGCGCCATTTACCTGGACTGGGTTGGCCCGCCGAACAGTGCCGGCGAACCTCACGGAATAAGATCTCGCGTCTTGTGTGCGCGAATACGGCCCGGGCGTCGTAGTGCTGGCTGGTCTGATCGCCGGGCGGAATCCTTTCCTGATCGTTGATGAATCGGCCATGATTCGGTGATCTTTAATCGAAAAGAGGCGAAATGATGTCAACGCTACCTTCGTTGGGGTTTGCCGGAATCGGCCTGATGGGCCTGCCCATGTGCCGGCGTCTGCTGGCGGCGGGTTACCCGTTGACGGTGTGGAACCGCAACCCGGACAAGTGCGCACCGCTGGTTGCGACCGGCGCCCGCCAGGTATCGAGCCCCGCCGAACTGTGCGCACACGCCGACATCGTTATGCTGTGCCTGGCCGATACCGCCGTGGTGCGTGAAGTGGTGTTTGGCACTGGCGGTGTTGCCGAAGGTGCGAAAAACGGCCAGCTATTGGTGGATTTCTCCAGTCTTGAACCGACCGCGACTCGCGAGATGGCCGCAGCGCTGGCCGAGAAAACCGCCATGGGCTGGCTCGATTCACCAGTGTCCGGCGGCGTGGTGGGCGCCGAGGCCGGCAGTCTGGCAATCATGGTCGGTGGTGCAGCGGCAGATCTTGAGCGCGTGCGCCCGGTGCTGCTCAACCTCGGTCAGCGCGTCACGCACATGGGCGGCGTTGGCGCCGGCCAGGTGACCAAGGCCTGCAACCAGATGATCGTCGCGTGCAATGCGCTGGTGATTGCCGAAGTGGTGGCGTTGGCCGAACAGGCCGGGGTCGATGCCAGTCTGATCGCCGAGGCGCTGGCCGGTGGCTTTGCCGATTCCAAGCCCTTGCAGATCCTTGCTCCGCAAATGGCCGAGAGCCGTTTCGAACCGATCAAGTGGCACGTGCGCACGCTGCTCAAGGATCTCGACACAGCAGTGAAATTTTCCCGCGAGCAGGGCTCGGCGACGCCAATCAGCGGATTGGCCGCACAGTTGATGCGCCTGCATGGGGCGCAAGGCTTTTTAGCGAAGGATCCAGCGACGCTGGTGCAAATGTATCGCGCGCCAGACTCAACGGATTGACCCCGAGCACGGGTTTGCGCTGGTTGATTTCATCGAGCACCGCGCGCAATTCGTCCAGCGGCACCGGGCGGCTGAGCAGATAACCCTGAATGAAGTCGCAGCCCGAACGCTCGAGAAACTCATATTGCTCCAGGCTCTCGACGCCCTCGGTGACCACCTGCAGATGCAGGGTGTGGGCCATGACGATGATCGCCTGCACGATCTCCATGTCCGCCGTGGCGGTGGGGATGTCGAGGATGAACGAGCGGTCGATTTTCAGGGTGTTCAGCGGCAGACGCTTGAGGTAGGCCAGCGACGAATAGCCGGTGCCGAAATCATCGATCGACAGCGACACACCGAGGGCGCGGATCTGCCGCAGCAGCACCAGAGTGTCGGCGATATTGCCCATCAAGGCGTTTTCGGTGACCTCCAGTTCCAGGCGTTCCGGGGCAACGCCCGCCGTGTGCAAGGCGTGCTCAATCTCCTCGGCCAGCTCTTCGCGCGCCAGATTCAGCGGCGAGCAGTTCCAGGCGATTTTCAATTCGGCACAACCATGCCGCGACAGCTCGCCAAGATCCTTGCAGGCGCGGCGCAGCACCCAATTGTCCAGTTCGGCGATCAAACCGTTGTTCTCGGCGATACCTATGAAGCGATCCGGTGTGAGCAAACCGTGAACCGGATGCTGCCAGCGAATCAGCGCCTCGAGCTTGGTCACGCGTCCGGTTTTCACTTCGAAGATCGGCTGGTAGTAGAGCATCAGCGCGTTGTCTTGCCGTAGCGCACTGCGCAGTTCTTCTTCCAGTTGCAGCTCGAAACTGGCGCGGGTCTTCAGGCTGGAATTGAAGAAGTGCAGACCGTTGCGCCCGGCGCCTTTGGATTGGTACAAGGCCAGGTCGGCGTGTTTGAGCAGCTCTTCGCAAGTGGTGCCGTCTTCTGGGAACAGGCTGATGCCGATGCTGGTGGTCATCACCATGCGCCGGCCGGCCAGTTCGATCGGCTCTTTCATCTTGTGCATGATGCGCTGCGCCATACCGCGCGCCTCTTCGCGGTCACGCAGGCTGATGAGGATGCAGAACTCGTCGCCGCCAAAACGCGCGACCACGTCTTCATGGCTGCGCACTGAGCTCTTGATGTGTTGGGCGATGACTTTGAGCAGCGCGTCACCGGCATCATGGCCGAGGCTATCGTTGATGCGCTTGAAGTGGTCGATGTCGAGAAACATCACCGCGAGCATGCCGCCCTCGCTGGTTTTCTGGCTGAGTTTTTCGGCGAACATCTGGTTGAAACCACGGCGGTTGATCAGATTGGTCAGCGCGTCGTAATTGGCCGCTTGCTGCAGGGACATGCGCGCCTGATCGAGTTGGCTGAGCAAGGCGTTGACCCGGCGCAGGTCGTTTTCCTTGTTCTGCAGCTTCTTGTCGGCGAGGGCGGCGCTGATCGCACTGCCGAGGATCAACAGGATGATCAGCGCCACGGTCAGGCCAAGTTGCAAATGCCCGGTTTCACTGCCGCTCGCTGCCAGGGCACCTTCGGGAAGCACCAGATCCAGCGCAGCCATGCCGGTGAAGTGCATGCTGATGATGCCGGCGCCGAGAATCAGCGCCGCGCTGTACTTGAGCAATTGATGCGCGACGCCGCTGCCTTCGCTGAGATAGCGCGCCACCCACAGCGCGGTGAAGCTGGCGCCGATGGCAATCAGCACCGACAGCGCGAACAGCCCTGGCTGATAGTAGGCGGTGGCGCTCGACTTCATCGCGGCCATGCCGACGTAATGCATGCCAGCGATGCCCAAGCCGATGACACACGCGGTCTTCAGGCAATGCAGCGCGCTCGGCTGCACCTCACTGAGGGTGTGCATCGCCAGCCACGAGGCGAGCAGGGCGATCAGTAACGACAAGAGGGTGATGCCGAGGTCGTACTGAATATCGATGGGGGTCTGGAAGGCCAGCATGCCGATGAAGTGCATGGCCCAGATGCCGCCGGCCAGGCAGGTCGCGCCAATCCAGCGCCAGATGCGCCGCGACCCCGGATCTTCGGCATGCACCAGGCGCTCTGCCATGTCCAGGGTGGCGAAACTCGCCGCGCAGGCGACCAGATAGGCCACCATCACCAACAAAGGGTTGTGGCTGCAATCGAGGAGAATCTGCCCGCTCGCCGGCAGCTCGGCAACAAACTGCAAACCAAGCCACTCCATAGCATGCCCCGTCTCGGATTCATCTGGCCCGTGCGTCAATCAACGCAGGCGAATGGATGGAGTATAGAGGCGGTTTTCACGCTGCAAGGCGTAGTGGCACATTGGTGGTAATGATTTTGCCATTAGCCTCATAGCGATTTGCGCTAAGGCTCAGGCAGTGCGCTCCAGCGGCAGATTATTCCAGTGTGGCGGCAAGGGCGGCAGGCCGTGGGCAGCGCGGGCCTTGTCGCAGTCCGGATTGTGTTCGCCGTTCTCCCACGACGCCTCGAACTCGCGGCAGGTGCTCGAGCGCTTGTCATAGATCGTGCAGGCCACAGCGCTGCCGACCTCACCCGCCAGGGACATGCAACGCGCCGGTTTGCGATCGGTGCCGATCATTGCCACCCGGCTCGGGGTGATCTGCGCGACCAGTTCATCGGGCACCGTCCCGCCAGAGGATGAGCACTCACCCCAGAAAAAAGACACACGAAAATGGGAACAGCAGGCACCGCAATTCAGACACGGACTGGCTTCGGACATGGGCGGGGGTATCAAAGGGATTGATCGGAAGATCCGGACGGATCCGGCGGCCATTCTAGACTTTGCCATGGCGTTGGGAAGGGGAGCGCGAAACTATTTTTTTGTCGCCGGATTTTGCCGCGAAAGCCCCGTATGGCGGGGGATTCCAGACTTATCAAGGGCTTACGTTTCGTTACAGTGCGATGGGTCGATATCAGGCTGACGAATGATGACAGACAGCCCCCGTGCGGCTGACTAGATTGCAGGTTCCGGGCTCGACGCGCTGGCAGTGAAGCCCTCATAACAATAAAGAGACGGACCCATGCAGAACTCGACCCAAGCGGCGAATGCCTGGCGCATTCTGTTCCTGCTGTTCCTCGCCAACCTGTTCAATTTCTTCGATCGCACCATCCCGGCGATCATCATCGAACCGATCCGCATGGAATGGCACCTCAGCGACTTTCAGCTGGGCATCATCGGCACCGCGTTCACCATCGTTTATGCCATTGCCGGCCTGCCACTCGGGCGCATGGCCGACACCGGTTCACGCAGCAAACTGATGGGCTGGGGCCTGGCCACCTGGAGTGCGCTGACTGCGGTCAACGGTATGGTCGGCAGTTTCTGGAGCTTTTTGATCGTGCGCATGGGCATCGGCATCGGCGAAGCCAGTTATGCACCAGCGGCCAACTCGCTGATCGGCGATCTGTTTCCGGCGCACCGTCGGGCGCGGGCGATGGGTATTTTCATGCTTGGCCTGCCGCTGGGGCTGCTGCTGGCGTTCTTCACCATCGGCGCGATGGTCAAGGCCTTCGACAGCTGGCGCGCGCCGTTCTTCATCGCCGCCGTGCCGGGGCTGATCCTCGCGGTGTTCATGTTCTTCATCAAAGAGCCGAAACGCGGCGCGGCTGAAACCGTGCAGGTCTCGCAAGAGAAAGTCGACAAACCGATCCGCCGCGTCCTCGCCGTGCCGACCTTCCTGTGGCTAGTGATGGCCGGGCTGTGCTTCAACTTCGCGACCTATGCCTGCAACTCGTTTCTGGTGCCGATGCTGCAGCGCTATTTCCTCATGCCGTTGCAGGAGGCGGCGGTGGCCACCGGTGTCATCGTTGGCGTGACGGGATTGGTCGGGCTGACCCTTGGCGGCTGGATCGCCGACAAGATCCACCAGCGCTTCGCCAGTGGGCGGCTGCTGTTTGCCGCGTTCAGTCTGATCATTTCGACGTTGTGCACAGCCTGGGCGCTGCATGCCGGGCGCATTGAGATCGGCGTCTTCGTCGCGGTGTTCAGCGTTGGCTGGCTGTTCGCGTACAACTTCTATACCTGCGTGTACACGGCGATTCAGGATGTCGTCGAACCGCGCCTGCGGGCGACGGCGATGGCGTTGTTCTTTGCCGGTTTGTATCTGCTCGGCGGCGGGTTGGGGCCGGTGGTCGTGGGTGGTCTGTCGGATCACTTCGCGCACACGGCGATGCTGGCGGCAGGGGCTGAGCAGATGACCGAAGCGTTCAAGGCTGTCGGCCTGCACGACGCGATGTACCTGATCCCGGTAGCGCTGTTCCTGACCATGGTCTTTCTGTTTCTGGCATCGCGGTGTTTTGTTCGCGATGCACAGCGGATGAAGGAGGGGTTGGTGGCGGTGGTTGAGCCTGAAATTTCTGCGGCGACTGCCTGACCGTTTTCGCGAGCAGGCTCGCTCCCACATGATCGTTCCCACGCAGAGCGTGGGAACGATCGGCCCGCATCACTGCGGGCCTCTTGGTTTTCAGCGGTGGAGCGGGGCGGTTAGCCCGCTACCAGCACCCGAATCGCTTCCAGGCGCAACGCCGCTTTGTCGAGCATCGCCAGACCCTGCTCACGCTGAGTGCGCAACGCCTCCAGTTCGCTGTCGCGCACGGTCGGGTTGACCGCTTGCAAGGCGGTCAGGCGCGCCAGTTCTTCGTCAGTGTCGGCGGCCAGACGACGGCGCGCTTCGGCCACACGTTCGGCGTGACGCGGGGCGATCTTTTCTTCGCCGGCATTGATCCGTGGCGTCAACTGATCGCGTTGAGCCTGGATGAATTTGTTGGCGCTGGCGCGGGGCACGCTTTCCAGCTGATCGTTGAGGGTTTCGAACGACACCCGTGGCGACAAGTCGTTGCCATTGGCATCGAGCAGGCAACGCAGCGCCGCCGGTGGCAGGTAGCGACCCAGTTGCAGCGAGCGCGGTGCGACCACTTCGCTGACGTAGAGCAATTCCAGCAACACGGTGCCTGGTTTCAGCGCCTTGTTCTTGATCAGCGCTACGGCGGTGTTGCCCATCGAACCGGACAGCACCAGATCCATGCCGCCCTGCACCATCGGGTGTTCCCAGGTGATGAACTGCATGTCTTCGCGCGACAGCGCCTGGTTGCGGTCGTAAGTGATGGTCACGCCTTCGTCGTCGCCGAGCGGGAAACTGGCGTCGAGCATCTTCTCGCTCGGCTTGAGGATCAGGGCGTTTTCCGAATGGTCTTCGCTGTCGATGCCGAACGCGTCGAACAGGGTTTCCATGTAGATCGGCAGGGCGAACTGATCGTCCTGCTCGAGAATCGCCTCGACCAGCGCTTCACCTTCGCCAGCGCCGCCGGAATTCAATTCCAGCAGACGGTCGCGACCGGTGTGCAGCTCGGCTTCGAGACGCTCACGCTCGGCGCGTGCTTCGTCGATCAGCGCTTGCCACTCGCCGTCATCGGCTTCTTCGAGCAGCGGCAGCAGGCGTGGGCCGAACTGATGCTGCAAGGCGTTGCCGGTCGGGCAGGTGTTGAGGAAGGCGTTGAGCGCTTCGTGGTACCACTGGAACAGGCGCTCTTGCGGGCTGGTTTCCAGGTACGGCACGTGCAGTTCGATGATGTGCTTCTGGCCGATCCGGTCGAGACGGCCGATGCGCTGCTCGAGCAGGTCCGGGTGCGACGGCAGATCGAACAGCACCAGATGGTGAGCGAACTGGAAGTTGCGACCTTCACTGCCGATTTCCGAGCAGATCAGCACTTGCGCGCCGAACTCTTCATCAGCGAAGTAGGCGGCGGCGCGGTCACGCTCGAGGATGTTCATGCCTTCGTGGAACACCGTGGCCGGGATGCCGGAACGCACGCGCAACGCGTCTTCCAGGTCCATCGCGGTTTCGGCGTGGGCGCAGATCACCAGCACCTTGGTGCGCTTGAGCATTTTTAGCTGATCGATCAGCCACTCGACGCGCGGATCGAATTTCCACCAGCGCTCTTCTTCGCTGGCGTCCGGCTGCGCCTGGAAGCTGACTTCCGGGTACAGCTCGGCGTGTTCGCCCAGCGGCAGTTCGAGGTATTCGTCCGGGCACGGCAACGGGTACGGATGCAGTTTGCGCTCCGGGAAACCCTGCACGGCCGCGCGGGTATTACGGAACAGCACGCGACCGGTGCCGTGGCGATCGAGCAGCTCACGCACGAGGCGGGCGCTGGCTTCAGTGTCGCCATCGTTGACGGCGGTGAGCAGGGCTTCACCTTCGTTGCCGAGGAAACCGTGAATGGTCTTGTGCGCTTCGGCCGAGAGACGGCCCTTGTCGAGCAGTTCCTGCACGGCTTCGGCGACCGGGCGATAGTTGTCGCTCTCGGCGCGGAACGCGGCCAGGTCGTGGAAACGATTCGGGTCGAGCAGGCGCAGACGGGCGAAGTGGCTGTCCTGACCGAGTTGTTCCGGGGTGGCGGTGAGCAGCAGCACGCCGGGAATCACTTCGGCCAGTTGCTCGACCAGCGAATATTCCGCGCTGGCCTTGTCTTCATGCCAGACCAGGTGATGCGCTTCGTCGACCACCATCAGGTCCCAACCGGCAGCGAACAAGGCGTCCTGCGCCTTCTCGTCGTCGACCAGCCACTCCAGCGCGACCAGCGCCAGTTGCGTGTCTTCGAACGGGTTGGTGGCATCGCTTTCGATAAAGCGTTCTTCGTCGAACAGCGCGACCTGCAGATTGAAACGGCGGCGCATCTCCACCAGCCACTGATGCTGGAGGTTTTCCGGGACCAGAATCAGCACGCGATTGGCGCGGCCCGAGAGCAGTTGGCGATGGATCACCAGACCGGCCTCGATGGTTTTACCCAGACCCACTTCGTCCGCCAGCAATACGCGCGCGGGGCGATACGGTCGGCGACTTCGCGGGCGATGTGCAGCTGGTGCGCGATCGGTTGCGCACGCACGCCACCCAGGCCCCACAGCGAGGACTGCAACTGGCGGCTGGTGTGTTCAAGGGTGTTGTAGCGCAGGGAGAACCACGGCAGCGGGTCGATCTGTCCGGCGAACAGGCGGTCGCTGGCCAGACGGAACTGAATGAAGTTCGACAGCTGGGTTTCCGGCAGGGTGACGACTTCGTTCTGCCCGTTGAGGCCGTGATAGACCATCAGCCCGTCGACGTCGTCGACCTGCTGCACGGTCATCTTCCAGCCTTCGAAATGGGTGATGGAGTCGCCCGGCGAGAACCGCACGCGGGTCAGGGGCGCATTCCGTAGCGCGTACTGGCGGGTTTCGCCAGTGGCCGGGTAAAGCACGGTCAGCAAGCGGCCGTCCTGTGCCAGAACGGTGCCTAAACCAAGCTCTGCTTCGCTGTCACTGATCCAGCGTTGCCCCGGTTGATACTGCTGCGCCATGCTGCCTGACTCCCACCTTGAAAAAGCGGGCTATCTTAACGGAATGAGGGCTTCAGGGCCAAAGATTACTGGCGTAGGAGCTGCCGAAGGCTGCGATCTTTTGATCTTTGGGAACACTTGGGTTTTGCGTTGTCCCATGAAAGATCGCAGCCTGCGGGTGCGAGGTGCATCACACAATTACGACAGGCGGCTCAAGGCGCCTGCACCCCAGCCGATAGCCTGCAGACAGGAGACCTTTATATGTTGCCACCGATGCTCCCCTTGAGCGCCGTGCCGATCACTTCCCAGCAGGATCCGATCCGCCAGCGGCCGGACATCCCGCCAGTGGTGCCGGTGCAGGAAAGCTCCAACGAAAGCACGATCGACCTGCAGAAGCGTGATCCGGAAGAGGATCGTCTGCTGGCGCGCGAAGAACAGCGTCGTCAGCAGGAACGTGATCGCCGACGCCGCGAGGCCGATGAAGATCCCGAAGAGCATCTGGCCGTGCCGGGTACCGAGTTGAACGCCGACAACACCGTGCCGGTGGTACCGTTGATAGACGATCAGCCGCGCCAGGGGCTGTGGGTCGATATCGAGATTTGAACAGTGACTGGTCAGCGCCTGCGCCAAGCGGCATGATTGGCGCAATCCTGTCGGTGACGGCAGCTGTGATCTCTTCTGCGATGTGCCGGACGCCATGAGCCAAGACGACAAACTGATCGACCTCAGCACTGAACGCGCCAAGCGAGTGCATGACCTCAACGAAAAGCGCCTGAACGAAGTGCGCCAGGCTTTCGAACAGGCGATGCCGTTGGGAAAAGCCAAGAAAAAGTCGAAGAACAAGCCGAAAAAGCGTTGATCTCCCGCTGCATTGGTTGATGCAGATCAGTTATTTCCCCTCCTTTATTTCCCTTCGTTGCGGATATTGATCCTGATCAATATGTGCGCCTGTGTGTTTGTTAATTTGAATCCATCGCAGCAAAGCAAAGCAAAGCAAAGCAAAGCAAAGCAAAGCAAAGCAAAGCAAAGCAAAGCAAAGCAAAGCAAAGCAAAGCAAAGCAAAGCAAAGCAAAGCAGGGCCGGGAGGTCAGTCATGTTTTTCGATAACGTGGTGTTTGCCGGGGTTCTCACGGTGGGGCTCATGGTGCTGTTTTTTGCAGGGTTTGGATTTTTTATCTGGAAGGATGCGCATAAGCGGCGCAAGTGAGTTCTTCTGGATTGATGGGCACGCAAGGCATTTTGGGGCGACTTCGGTTGCCCCTTTTTTTTGTGCCTTGGCGGCCTTGGCGGCCTTTGGGCCGACCAGGCTGTTGGGATTTTGGGTGAATATCCGTTGCTTCGGTAGCGGCTGCTGGCGGTCTCGCCTGACGGCGACTTACTTTTTTACAAGCGCCTAAAAAAGTAAGCAAAAAACGCTAGCTCCTGCGTTCGGCCCTCGCAGGCTCGGGTCCCTTCGCTCCGGGACTGATCCGGGCGCAGCGGCTACGGTTTGCTTCGCTGCACCTCCTTCCGCTGTGTCTGGCTGCGCCAGACGGTCGCTGCGCTCCCACGCCCGGATCAATCCCTCCGCTCAGCCTTCCGACGTCGCCCGTAGATCAAAAGCACTCGAGCTTGCGCTCATTGTTGAGTGGTTAGAAGCGTCGCATGGCTTGAGATTTTCGGTGGATTCGCCCCTCACCCCAGCCCTCTCCCGAGGGAGAGGGAGCCGATTTTTGCGGTGTTAAAAACCTGCATTCGACTCGGTATCGCAAGTCGGCGTGTTTCTCCCAAACACCTCGGTCAGTCCCCTCTCCCTCTGGGAGAGGGCTAGGGTGAGGGGCTCTTGATCTGGCTTTGGCTTTTGCTTTTGATCTTTTGCCCCTTCGGCAGGCTTCGTTACGGGATCGATCCGGGGGTGGGAGCGCAGCGACCGTACGACGCAGTCGTACACAGCGAGTGTAGGTGCAGCGAAGCCAACCGGAGCCGCTGCGCCCGGATCGGTCCCGTAACGAAGGTACCCCGAGCTCCAGCGAGCGGGCCGTACGCCGGGGCAAAGCCTTTTGGGTTACCTTTTTGGCGTCTGAAAAAGGTGACTCGCTGTAAGAGCGAAACCGCCAGCGGCAGCACCCGCAGCAACGGATATGCCCCCAATCCAAAAAACAAAAAAGGCGCGATTCCAAAGAATCGCGCCTCCTTCACAAGCAACAATCGATCAACTACCCAAAGCCTTCGAAGCCAACCAGAACAACCCGGCCGACAGCGCCACGGTCGCTGGCAAGGTCAACACCCAGGCCAGCAGAATAGTCTTGACCGTGCCACCCTGCAGGCCGCTTTTATTGGCAACCATGGTCCCGGCCACACCCGAAGACAACACATGAGTGGTCGACACCGGCAGGCTGAAAATGTTGGCCATGCCGATCAAACTGGCGGTGGTGATCTGCGCCGACATGCCCTGGGAATAGGTCATGCCCTGCTTGCCGATCTTCTCGCCAATGGTCAGCACCACACGCTTCCAGCCAACCATGGTGCCCAGGCCCAGGGCCAGGGCGACCGCCAGAATCACCCAGAACGGGGCGTATTCAGTGGTGGTGGTCAGGTCTTTGCGCAGCTTGTCGAGGTCAGCCTTTTCACGGGCTTCCAGGCCTGGCAGCTTGCCGACTTTCTTCGCCGTGTCGTCCAGGCAGAGCAGGTAGCGACGCACTTCGATGCGGCTGTCCGACGACAGCGAATGGTAGTCCGCTACACCTTTGAGGGTATGCAGCAGGGCGGTGATGGTCGGTTCGGTCTGCTGCGGGTTGCAGCGGAATTTCTCCGGCAGGTCGCCTTCCACGCTCTTGCCCAGGGCCAGGAACTCACCCAGCGAATCGGCGTTGCGCTGGTAGAACTGGCTCAGGTGCAGGGTCGCGTCGCGGGTGCGTTCGATCTGGTAGGTGGTGCTGTTCAGATCGAGTACGAACTGCGCCGGGACGATACCGATCAGCACCAGCATGATCAGGCCGATGCCTTTCTGGCCGTCGTTGGAACCGTGCACGAAGCTCACGGCCATGGCCGAGATCACCAGGACCAGACGATTCCAGAACGGTGGGTGCTTTTTGTCGTCGATCTTGCGACGCTGTTCCGGCGTCTTGTGCATCTTCGACAGCGGGCGCCACCATTTCAGGCCGATCAGCACCAGCGCGGCGATGAGGAAGCCGGCCATCGGCGAGAACACCAGCGAGGCGCCGATGTCGATCGCTTTCTGCCAGTTCACGCCATCTCTCAACGGAATGTCGTTGATCAGCGCGTTGGCCAGACCGACGCCGAGGATCGAGCCGATCAGGGTGTGCGAGCTGGAAGCCGGGATACCGAAGTACCAGGTGCCCAAATTCCAGGCGATTGCCGCGGCGAGCAACGAGAACACCATCGCCAGGCCATGGCCGGTGTTCACATTGATCAGCAGCTCAACCGGCAGCAGGTGGACGATGGCATACGCCACGCCAACGCCGCCCAGCAGCACGCCGAGGAAATTGAACACACCGGAAAAGAACACCGCCAGGTGTGGCGGCATGGCTTTGGTGTAGATAACAGTGGCTACCGCGTTAGCGGTGTCATGAAATCCATTGATGAACTCGAAGGCGAGGACAAACGTCAGGGCGAGCAAGAGGCTCACAAGCACCCAAGCATCCAGTCCGCTGAATAAATCGATCATGAAGGTTTTCTGACCCGGTCGTAAGGGGGCGCGATTATGCCAGAAAAGACAGGAAATCGATGCCCCGTCTGCTCACTGGTCACACCCTTCTTCGATTTAATTTGTTGCAGGGCGTGAAAACCAAGCAGCACGCAGGGTTTTTCAACTACTTGATTTTATTGAATAAACTATATTTTCGAGCCGTTTTTTCAGACATCGCAAAGGCTCAAACGCTTGTCTGAAATATCTCTGAAACCTGTGGGACGCTCGTTCATAAGCCGCAGAACAGCGATGCAGCCGCTGCCCGCAGATAGCGGGCGCGCGAGGTGTCGTCTTCCACCGCGCTGTGGCTCAGGCGGACGCCGACTTTCGAATGCTCAACCGCCGTGGCTCATGGCTCTTCGGCTTTGAGTTCCTTTTCGATCTTTTCGATTTCCTGCTTGAACACCTGATCCTGAACAGTAGGGCGCTTGCGCCATGCCTTGCGTTCCGGTTCCGGCTGAGCGGCGTAGGTGGTGACTTCCCCGCCGTAAACTTCCTTGTAACGTTGTTCCTGGCGCTCTAGTTCCGCGCGCAGTTCGTCTTTCGTCACGGTGCTACCTGTATGAGTTGAATTGAATATCCGGTGAAACACACTGCAACGAGTCAATTGAGCGAACCCGCCAGTCATCCACAGCCCGATCAGGCGCGGAGACATTGCAGAGGCGATCAAGACTTCCGTGTTACAGGCGGCTACGGCACCAGATAAAAACTGACGCAGCATCAGTTTCCTGTTTCAGCGAGCGCTGGCGTTGCATGTGTGATGGGCGCCGGGCGCTGGCCGGAGTTGAGACGAAGGACCTCGTTTCAGCAAGTCGCGGGCTTTTGATTAAAGCGCCGCGACTAGGGTGCATTATAGCGGCCGATTCGGGAATGACTATCTTTGCCAAGTTAAAAACGGTTCTGAATGTGTGAGGGTTTTGTTACCGGCAACTTTTACCGCTAGTTAAGTGTAAAGACCGCGTTATAGAACAGGCGTTCTGTTTTTGGCGCCATTAACTGGAACAACTAAGTTGCGAGCAGAATCGCTAAAGCTGCCTCAAGGATGAAGAGGAGGGCGGGGGGCTGGATTGCGATTATCGGTCGGCGGTTCGATAATCGCCCAATGTTGGCGCCGCGATGCTTGTGCATCGCGCGGCGAGCCGTTTGACTAGGCATCGATGCGTGCCGGACAAGGACAAGAAATGAACGATCAAATGCGCAACTCCTTCACGTCGGTGGCGCCGCCCATCGTCGCCTCGCCGGCCAAGCGCATTCAGGCGCTGACCGGTGATCCGGATTTCATGACCTCCCTGGCCCGTGGTCTGGCGGTGGTGCAGGCGTTTCAGGAACGTAAACGCCACCTGACCATCGCGCAGATCAGTCATCGCACGGAAATTCCCCGCGCCGCCGTGCGCCGTTGCCTGCACACGCTGATCAAACTCGGCTACGCCACCACCGACGGGCGCACCTATTCGCTGCTGCCGAAAGTGCTGACCCTCGGCCACGCCTATCTGTCCTCAACCCCGCTGGCCGTTTCCGCACAGCCGTATCTCGACCGTATGAGCGAGCAATTGCACGAAGCCTGCAACATGGCGACGCTGGAGGGCGATGACATTCTCTATATCGCGCGTTCGGCGACCACTCAGCGATTGATCTCGGTCGACCTTTCCGTCGGTGGGCGGTTGCCGGCGTATTGCACGTCGATGGGGCGGATTCTGCTAGCGGCACTGGATGACACCTCCCTGGGCGAATACCTGGACCACGCCGAACTGGTGGCCAAGACCAGCCGCACCATTCATACCCCGGACGCGTTGCTCGAATGTTTGCAGCAGGTGCGTCAGCAGGGCTGGTGCATTGTCGATCAGGAACTGGAACAGGGCCTGCGCTCGATCGCTGTGCCGGTGTACGACGCCTCCGGGCAAGTGGTCGCCGCGCTGAATGTCAGCACCCACGCCGGGCGAGTCAGCCGCGCCGAGCTGGAGCAGCGCTTCTTGCCCGGCCTGCTCAGCGCTAGTCGCGACCTCAGTGCGCAGTTGTTCGCCTGAGGAAGCTGTTCGATAAACGCACAGTGTTGCGTTTATCGAATTGACGCTAAAACCCTCGGATCATTAATGTCGCGGCAGCGTCATCCGGCGCTGATGTGAATGAGCTCGCCGGACTGTCGACCCCATAATAATGACAAGAGGCAACTCACCATGCGCTCGCTCCCCGACTGTCTGTATCCCACCCGTTATTGCCGGGTTCACCGCAACGCCTGATAACAACCTTCTATTCTTGTGACCGTGCCTTCCTTTGGCCGGCCGCCGTTCGACTGCGTTTTTTGCGTGGAATAAAAATAATGAACCAGCCTCAGTCCGCTGTGGGTAACTGCCTCGATGTGCAGACCTTTATCAACGCCCAACCGATCTCGCGCTATCAGTGGCGAGTGGTGATCCTGTGTTTCCTGATCGTATTTCTCGACGGCCTCGACACCGCCGCCATGGGCTTCATCGCCCCGGCGCTGTCGCAAGACTGGGGCATTGATCGCGCCAGCCTCGGCCCGGTGATGAGTGCCGCGCTGATCGGCATGGTCTTCGGCGCGCTCGGCTCCGGCCCGTTGGCTGACCGCTTCGGGCGAAAAGTCGTACTCGTCGGTGCGGTGATTCTGTTCGGCGGCTTCAGCCTGGCTTCGGCCTACAGCACCAACGTCGAACAACTGCTGGTGTTGCGCTTCCTCACCGGCCTCGGTCTCGGCGCGGGCATGCCCAACGCCACGACGCTGCTCTCGGAATACACCCCGGAGCGCAAGAAGTCGCTGCTGGTGACCAGCATGTTCTGCGGCTTCAACCTCGGCATGGCCGGCGGCGGTTTCATCTCGGCAAAACTGATCCCGGCGTTCGGCTGGCACGCGCTGTTGATGATCGGCGGGATCCTGCCGCTGATCCTCGCCGTGGTATTGGTGTTCTGGCTGCCGGAGTCGGCGCGCTACCTGGTGGTACGCAACCGCGGCACCGACAAAGTTCGCAAGACCTTGGCACCGATCGATCCAATTACCGTCGCCCAGGCTGCGAGCTTCAGCGTGCCGGAACAGAAAACCGTCAAGGCGCGCAATGTCTTCGCGGTGATCTTCTCCGGCACTTACAGCACCGGCACGCTGCTGTTGTGGCTGACCTATTTCATGGGCCTGGTGATCGTCTACCTGCTGACCAGTTGGCTGCCGACGCTGATGCGCGACAGCGGCGCGAGCATGGAACAGGCCGCGTTCATCGGTGCGTTGTTCCAGTTTGGCGGCGTGTTGAGCGCGGTCGGGGTGGGCTGGGCGATGGACCGCTTCAATCCGCACAAGGTCATCGGCATTTTCTACCTGCTGGCCGGGGTGTTTGCCTACGCGGTAGGGCAAAGCCTGGGCAACATCACCTTGCTGGCGACGCTGGTGCTGGTGGCAGGCATGTGCGTCAACGGCGCGCAATCGGCGATGCCGTCATTGGCAGCACGCTTCTACCCGACGCAAGGCCGCGCGACCGGGGTGTCGTGGATGCTCGGCATCGGCCGCTTTGGCGCGATTCTTGGCGCGTGGATGGGCGCAACCTTGCTCGGCCTGGGCTGGAATTTCGAGCAAGTGCTGACCGCTCTGGTGATCCCGGCCGGTTTGGCGACGGCGGCGGTGTTGATCAAGGGCATGGTCAGTCATGCGGATGCCACCTGAGGCAGACCCACGATTGTTCCCACGCTCCGCGTGGGAACGATCATTAGGGAAGCAACAATCCGTTCGATAAACGAACACTCAGTCGATTATCGGATTGTTTGGCGAATTTCCCGAGCTTAATCTTCAGTGACTCCGGCGCTGAACCTCGCGCCTTTTTATCACTGGCGATTCCTTACAAGAACAGGAGCCCGCTCCATGGCTGAGATCCTTTCGCTGCACGACGCGGTGAAGCAATTCGTCAACGACGGCGACACCGTCGCCCTCGAAGGCTTCACTCACCTGATCCCTACGGCAGCGGGTCATGAAATCATTCGTCAAGGCAAGAAAGATCTGACGCTGGTGCGGATGACGCCTGACCTGATCTACGACCAACTGATCGGCGCCGGTTGCGCGCGCAAACTGATTTTCTCCTGGGGCGGCAACCCGGGCGTGGGCTCGCTGCACCGTCTGCGTGACGCGGTCGAGAAACAATGGCCGCATCCGCTGGAAATCGAAGAGCACAGCCACGCCGACCTCGCCAACGCCTACGTCGCCGGCGCGTCCGGCCTGCCCTTCGCGGTGCTGCGTGCCTACGCCGGCTCCGACCTGCCGAAGGTCAATCCGCTGATCAAAACCGTGACCTGTCCGTTCACCGGCGAAGTGCTGGCGGCAGTGCCATCGGTGCGCCCGGACGTCACCGTGATTCACGCGCAGAAAGCCGACCGCAAGGGCAACGTGTTGCTCTGGGGCATTCTCGGTGTGCAGAAAGAAGCCGCGCTGGCCGCCAAACGCTGCATCGTCACCGTGGAAGAAATCGTCGACGACCTCAACGCACCGATGAACGCTTGCGTACTGCCGACCTGGGCCTTGAGTGCGGTCTGTCACGTGCCGGGCGGCGCGCATCCGTCCTACGCCCACGGTTACACCGAGCGTGACAATCGTTTCTATCAGGCGTGGGACCCGATCGCTCGCGACCGTGAGACGTTTACCGCGTGGATCAACGAATACATCCATGGCTGCGCTGACTTCAGCGAATTCCAGGCCAAATTGGCCGCTGCTTCGGAGGCCAAGTAATGACTTACACCACCAATGAAATGATGACCGTCGCGGCGGCCCGGCGCCTGAAGAACGGCTCGGTATGCTTCGTCGGCATCGGCCTGCCATCGAAAGCCGCCAACCTCGCGCGCCTGACTTCATCGCCGGACGTGGTGCTGATTTACGAATCCGGCCCGATTGGCGCCAAGCCGAGCGTACTGCCGCTGTCCATCGGTGACGGTGAGCTGGCCGAGACCGCCGACACCGTGGTGCCGACCGGTGAGATTTTTCGCTATTGGTTGCAGGGCGGGCGCATCGACGTTGGCTTCCTCGGCGCCGCGCAGGTCGACCGTTTCGGCAACATCAACACCACCGTAGTCGGCGACTACCACGCGCCGAAAGTGCGCCTGCCGGGTGCCGGTGGCGCGCCGGAGATTGCCGGTTCGGCGAAAAGCGTGCTGATCATCCTTAAACAGTCGGCGCGTTCGTTTGTCGACAAACTCGACTTCATCACCTCGGTCGGTCACGGCGAGGGCGGCGATTCGCGTAAACGTCTGGGCCTGCCGGGCGCCGGGCCGGTGGGCATCATCACCGACCTGTGCATCATGGAACCGGAGGAGGGCACCCACGAATTTGTGGTCACCGCGCTGCATCCGGGCGTGACCCGCGAGCAAGTGGTCGCCGCCACCGGTTGGGCGATTCGTTTTGCCGACTCTGTTGAAACCACCGCTGAGCCGACCGAAGTCGAGCTGACGGCGCTGCGTGATCTTGAAGCGCGCACCGCTGCCGCCCACGGTCAGGCACCGGGAGAAGCATGATGCGTGACGTGTATATCTGCGACGCGATTCGCACCCCCATTGGCCGCTTCGGTGGCGCATTGTCCGCCGTGCGCGCCGACGACCTGGCCGCCGTGCCGATCAAGGCCCTGATGGAGCGCAATCCATCGGTGGACTGGAACGCCGTCGATGAGGTGTTCCTCGGCTGCGCCAACCAGGCCGGCGAAGACAACCGCAACGTTGCGCGCATGGCGCTGCTGCTGGCGGGTCTGCCGGACAGCGTGCCCGGCGTTACGCTCAATCGCCTCTGCGCTTCGGGCATGGACGCGATCGGTACTGCATTCCGTGCGATCGCCAGCGGCGAAATGGAGCTGGCGATTGCCGGTGGCGTCGAGTCGATGTCCCGCGCGCCATTCGTGATGGGCAAGGCCGACGCGGCGTTCTCGCGCAACATGAAGCTGGAGGACACCACCATCGGCTGGCGTTTCATCAACCCGCTGATGAAGGCGCAGTACGGCGTCGATGCCATGCCGCAAACCGCTGACAACGTCGCCGACGACTATAAGGTCTCGCGCGCAGATCAGGACGCCTTTGCCTTGCGCAGTCAGCAACGTACCGCCGCCGCGCAGGCCGCCGGTTACTTCGCCGAAGAAATTGTTGAAGTACGGATTGCCCACAAGAAGGGCGAAACCGTGGTTAGCCAGGACGAACATCCGCGCGCCGATACCACGATTGAAGCGTTGACCAAGTTGAAACCGGTCAACGGCGCGGACAAAACCGTCACCGCCGGCAATGCCTCGGGGGTCAACGATGGTGCTGCTGCGCTGATTCTGGCTTCGGCCGAAGCGGTGAAAAAACACGGCCTGACCGCCCGCGCAAAAGTGCTCGGCATGGCCAGCGCCGGTGTCGCACCACGGGTGATGGGCATCGGCCCGGTGCCGGCGGTGCGCAAACTCGCCGAGCGCCTTGGCGTCGCGGTCAGCGATTTCGACGTGATCGAGCTCAACGAAGCGTTCGCCAGCCAGGGCCTCGCGGTATTGCGCGAGTTGGGTCTGGCCGACGATGCGCCGCAGGTCAACCCGAATGGCGGCGCGATTGCCCTCGGTCACCCGTTGGGCATGAGCGGTGCGCGGCTGGTGCTGACCGCCCTGCATCATCTGGAAAAGACTGGCGGCAAGAAAGGTCTGGCGACCATGTGCGTCGGTGTTGGCCAGGGTCTGGCCCTGGCCATCGAACGTGTCTGACGCACTGCGGCACTTACAAGAACTGAGGAAAGCGAAATGACTGACAAGCCTGGTTACCGTCGCCCACAGGCAGGCACTCAGCCTGACTACCTGCACCCGACGTATCAATCCACCAACCTGCGCTCGCCGTCCAAGCCGTTGGTGCACCTGCCCCATTCACTCTCGGAAATCACCGGGCCGACCATCGGCGCCGAACACGTTGCCGAGAAGGACAATGACCTGACCGCTCAGCACGACGGCGAGCCGCTGGGCGAGCGCATCATCATTCACGGCCGCGTGCTCGACGAAGACGGCCTGCCGGTGCCGGGAATTCTGGTGGAGATCTGGCAGGCCAATGCCGCCGGTCGTTACAACCATGCCCGCGACCTGCACGACGCGCCGCTGGACCCGAACTTCACCGGCACCGGCCGCACCGTCACCGATGCCGATGGCTGGTACCAGTTCCAGACCATCAAGCCCGGCGCCTATCCGTGGGGCAACCACCACAACGCCTGGCGCCCGGCGCACATCCACTTTTCCCTGTTTGGGCCGAGCATTCTTACGCGTCTGGTCACGCAGATGTACTTCCCCGGTGATCCGCTGCTGGCGTATGACCCGATCTACAACTGCGTGCCGGACACTTCGGCCAAGGAACGCCTGATCGCCAGTTTCGATCTGGAAAAAACCATTCCGTCCTACGCCCTCGGTTACCGCTGGGACATCGTGCTGCGCGGCCGTGAAGCCACGCCGATGGAGAAATAAGATGACGCTTTATGCGACCACGTCCCACACCGTCGGGCCGTATTACCACATCGGCCTGACCTGGCTGAACCGCGAAACCCTGGCCAACGAGCTGACCCTCGGCGAGCGCGTGGCAATCACCGGCCAAGTGGTGGATGGCAATGGCGATGTCGTCAACGACGCCATGCTCGAAGTCTGGCAGGCCAACGCCGCCGGCAAGTACGACCACCCGGAAGATCAGCAGGACAAACCGCTCGACCCGAATTTTGAAGGTTTCGGTCGGGTGCCGGTCGACGCCGAAGGGCGCTTCCGTTTCACCACGATCAAACCGGGCTCTGTGCCGGGGTTGAAAGGCTCGACCCAGGCGCCGCATCTGGTGGTGCTGGTGTTTGCTCGTGGTCTGGTCAAGCATTTGCTGACGCGGATTTATTTTGAAGGCGAACCGGCGAACGTTGCTGACCCGTTGCTCGAGTGCGTGCCGGCGGAGCGTCGCCAGACGTTGCTGGCCAAGGCGGATGCGTCGGGTGTGTACCAGTGGAATGTAGTTCTGCAGGGCACCGATGCCGAGACGGTGTTCTTCGATTATTGAGAGAACACCCCAAATCCCCTGCAGGACAGAGTCCCTGTGGTGAGGGGATTTATCCCCGCTGGGCTGCGAAGCAGCCCCAAAAACCAGTCGGCGCGGTATTCAGATGAACCGCGTGTATCTGATTTGCGAGTGCTTTGCACTCGAGCGGGGATAAATCTCCTCGCCACAAAGGCTGATCCATACGTGGGTGATGATCCGATGCGGAACGGGACTGTTGCAAAGTATGTCTAGACTGTGACTGTCCCTATCGAGTGAAAAACAATGACAACCACCACCTCCCACTACACCGGCGAAGAGCGCAGCAAGCGCATCTTTGCCATCGTCGGCGCTTCGTCCGGCAACCTCGTCGAATGGTTCGACTTCTACGTCTACGCCTTCTGCGCGATCTATTTCGCCCCGGCGTTTTTCCCCTCCGATAACCCGACTGTGCAACTGGTCAACACCGCTGGCGTGTTCGCTGCCGGGTTCCTGATGCGTCCGATTGGTGGCTGGATTTTCGGCCGGGTCGCTGACAAGCACGGGCGCAAGAACTCGATGCTCATCTCGATTCTGATGATGTGCTTCGGCTCGCTGCTGATTGCCTGCCTGCCGACCTACAAGGACATCGGCGTCTGGGCACCGGTGCTGTTGCTGTTCGCGCGTTTGCTGCAAGGTCTGTCGGTCGGCGGCGAGTACGGCACCACCGCGACTTACATGAGCGAAGTCGCGCTCAAGGGTCAGCGCGGATTCTTCGCCTCGTTCCAGTACGTGACGCTGATTGGCGGCCAATTGCTGGCGGTGTCGCTGGTGGTGGTGCTGCAACAGTTCCTCACTGAAGAAGACCTGCGTGTCTACGGCTGGCGGATCCCGTTCGTGGTCGGTGCGGTGGCGGCGCTGATTTCGCTGTTCCTGCGTCGTTCGCTGAAGGAAACCACCAATAAGGAAACCCGTGCGCATAAAGACGCCGGCAGCATCACTGCACTGTTCCGCGATCACAAAGCGGCGTTCATCACCGTGCTCGGCTACACCGCTGGCGGCTCGCTGATTTTCTACACCTTCACCACTTACATGCAGAAATACCTGGTGAACACCGCCGGGATGCACGCCAAGACCGCCAGCTACATCATGACCGGCGCGCTGTTCCTGTATATGTGCATGCAGCCGTTGTTCGGCATGCTCGCCGACAAGATCGGCCGGCGTAATTCGATGCTCTGGTTCGGCGCGCTTGGCACGCTGTTCACCGTGCCGATTCTGCTCAGCCTGAAAAGTATCAGCAGCCCGTTCCTCGCCTTCGTGCTGATCACCCTGGCGCTGGCAATCGTCAGTTTCTACACCTCGATCAGCGGTCTGGTAAAAGCCGAGATGTTCCCGCCGGAAGTGCGCGCGCTTGGTGTCGGCCTGGCTTACGCGGTGGCGAATGCAATCTTCGGCGGTTCGGCGGAATTCGTTGCCTTGAGCCTCAAGGCTGGCGGCATGGAAAACGCCTTCTACTGGTACGTCACGGCGATGATGGCGGTGGCTTTCCTGTTCAGCCTGCGTTTGCCCAAGCAGGCGAAGTATTTGCACCACGATCTGTAAACCCATGTGCGCGGGCTGCGAGGCCCGCGCCGGCAAGGACTGTTTATGACTCAGCGACCGGGCAATCAATTGTTCGATGCCTACTTCACCGCCCGCGATATGCGCGAAGTGTTCTGCGATCAGGGCCGGGTGCAGGCGATGCTTGATTTCGAAGCGGCGCTGGCCCGGGCCGAGGCGCGGGTCGGGCTGATTCCTTCATCGGCCGTGGCACCGATTGCCGCAGCGTGCGACGCGGGCCTGTATGACTTCGCGGCGCTGGGCGAGGCGATTGCCACGGCCGGCAATTCGGCGATTCCACTGGTCAAGGCCTTAGGCAAGCAGATCGCCTCGAGCGATGCCGAGGCCGAGCGCTATGTGCATCTGGGTGCGACCAGCCAGGACGTGATGGATTCCGGGCTGGTCTTGCAATTGCGCCAGGCGCTGGCGCTGATCGAAAACCAACTGGCACAACTGGCCGACTCGCTCGCCGCTCAGGCACAACGTTTCGCCGCCACGCCGCTGGCCGGGCGCACCTGGCTGCAACACGCGACGCCAGTGACCCTCGGTATGAAAATCGCCGGTTGGTTGGGCGCCGTGACGCGCAGCCGTCAGCGTCTGCAACAACTGAAGCCACGGCTGCTGGTGCTGCAATTCGGTGGCGCCTCCGGCACGCTCGCGGCGCTGGGGGAACAGGCGTTGCCGATTGCCGAAGCCTTGGCCGAGGAACTGCAACTGACCCTGCCCGAGCAACCGTGGCACGCCCAGCGTGACCGCATCGTCGAGTTCGGCGCGGTGCTTGGCCTGATCGCCGGCAGCCTCGGCAAATTCGGCCGCGACATCAGCCTGTTGATGCAGACCGAAGCGGCGGAAGTGTTCGAGCCCGCCGCACCGGGCAAGGGTGGTTCGTCGACCATGCCGCACAAACGCAATCCAGTCGGCGCGGCGGTGCTGATCGGCGCGGCCACGCGGGTGCCGGGGCTGGTGTCGACGCTGTTCAGCGCGATGCCGCAGGAACACGAACGCAGCCTCGGTTTGTGGCACGCCGAATGGGAAACCCTGCCGGAGATCTGCTGCCTGGTGTCCGGTTCGCTGCAACAGGCACGTTTGCTGGCCGACGGTCTGGAAGTCGATGCGGCGCGCATGGCCCGCAACCTCGAATTGACCCAAGGCCTGGTGCTGGCCGAAGCGGTGAGCATCGTCCTCGCCCAACGCGTCGGCCGCGACACCGCGCATCACCTGCTCGAACAATGCTGCAAACGCGCGGTGGCCGAGCAGCGCCATCTGCGTGCGGTGCTGGCTGACGAGCCGCAAGTCACCGCCGAACTCAGTGGCGCTGAACTCGATGATCTTCTCAACCCCGCGCATTACCTTGGCCAGGCGCAAGCCTGGGTCGAGCGCGCGGTGGCTGAACACAACGCTTTGAATGTCTGAAGGAGAGGGCTGTGGCTTTCGTTCAACTCGCCGATGGCGAACTGCACTATCAAATAGAAGGCCCGGCCGCTGCGCCGGTGCTGGTGCTGTCCAACTCGCTGGGCACCGACCTGCACATGTGGGACGCGCAGATGCCGGCGTTCACCGAGCATTTCCGCGTGCTGCGTTTCGATACCCGTGGCCACGGCGAATCGCTGGTGACGCCGGGTCCTTACAGCATCGAGCAACTCGGTCATGACGTGCTCGGTTTGCTGGATGCACTGCACATTGAGCGTGCGCATTTTTGTGGGCTGTCGATGGGAGGCCTGATCGGCCAGTGGCTGGGGATCAATGCCGGGCATCGGCTGCATAAGCTGATCGTCTGCAATACCGCGGCAAAAATCGGTGATCCGTCGGTGTGGAATCCACGCATCGAAACCGTGCTGCGTGACGGTGTGGCAGCGATGGTGGCCCTGCGTGATGCATCGATTGCCCGCTGGTTCACCCCGGACTTTTCGGCTGCTCATCCGGCAGCGGCCAAGCAGATTACCGACATGCTCGCGGCCACCTCGCCGCAAGGTTATGCGGCTAACTGCGCAGCGGTGCGTGATGCGGATTTCCGCGAGCAACTGGTTTCGATCAACGTGCCGTTGCTGGTGATTGCCGGCAGCGAAGATGCGGTGACGCCGCCGTCCGGCGGGCACTTCATTCGCGACCATGTGCGCGACGCCGAGTACGCCGAGTTCCATGCGGCGCATTTGTCCAACGTGCAGGCCGGCGCCGATTTCAGCGACCGTGTGCTGGCGTTTTTGCAGGCTCAGTGAGGAAGATTTTGTGGACGAGAAACAACGTTACGACGAAGGCATGCAAGTCCGCCGCGCGGTGCTGGGCGATGCCCACGTTGATCGCAGCCTGACCACGCTGACCGAGTTCAACTCGGAATTCCAGGAGATGATCACCCGCCACGCATGGGGCGACATCTGGACCCGCCCGGGCCTGCCCCGCCATACCCGCAGCCTGATCACCATCGCCATGCTGATCGGCATGAACCGCGAGGGCGAACTGAAACTGCACCTGCGTGCGGCGGCCAATAATGGTGTGAGCCGTGGCGAGATCAAGGAAGTGATCATGCAGAGCGCAATCTACTGCGGCATACCGGCGGCGAACGCGACGTTTCATTTGGCCGAATCGGTGTGGGATGAACTCGGGGTTGAATCCCGCGAGTGAGGTTGTTGCACTGACGCCTTCGCGAGCAGGCTCGCTCCCACATTGGAATGCATTTCCCTGTGGGAGCGAGCCTGCTCGCGAAAGCGGTAGCGGCCGTAACGAATCACACCCTGGCGACAATAAATATTCGCTTGAATGCAAACAACGTATGCCCATCCCCCTCTTGCGGATAATGCTCATGCACCCGCATCAGGTAGTGATAGATAAACCGCGCCTGTTCCGCTGAACTCAACGCCTGCATCACCGGCCGCAGCGCCGAGACCTTCACCCAGTCATACACCGGCGACTTGCCGTCAACCACCTGCAACTGCTCGGTCTCCCAGATATCCAGCGACGTAGTCATGGGCGCGAGCAACCGATAGTAATCCTCCAGTGCCAATAACGGCCGCGCCGCCATGCGCTGGCGCAGTTCAGGCGTGCCCAGTGGTGTGCCACCGGGGCCGCCGTTTTCGAGGGTGTCGAGCATCAGCCGATACCACAGCGCATCGCGCCAGTCCGGCATGTGCGCCGCCAGACAGCCGCCGGGATTCAGATAACCGAGCAGGCGCGGCAGCAGTTTTTCATGGCCTTCGATAAAGTGCAGCACGGCGGCCGCGAACAGCAGATCCGCCGGCTGCTCAGGTTGCCAATCAAGCGGGTCGCAATGTTTCCACAGCGCCCGGATCGGCAGGCAGCGTGCCTCATCGAGCATCTGCGCGGAGCTGTCGACGCCCTGCAACTGCGCGCGCGGCCAGCGTT
This sequence comes from Pseudomonas sp. TE9122, assembly GCF_056278925.1. Classification (NCBI taxonomy): domain Bacteria; kingdom Pseudomonadati; phylum Pseudomonadota; class Gammaproteobacteria; order Pseudomonadales; family Pseudomonadaceae; genus Pseudomonas; species Pseudomonas sp. TE9122. The sequence continues at coordinate 895,607 of NZ_JBWBQI010000001.1, forward strand.
TGGCCAACAACTGCGTGGCAATGCCGGTGCCGCAGCCCAGATCGTAAATGCGTTGGGGGTTTTGCAGTTCGATACGGTCGAGCAATTCGTTGACCGGACGTTGTCTGAGACGGGAAAACTGCTGGTACGCCTTGGCGTCCCAATCGGGTGCAGTGATGCGGCGCGTGATCATGAGGTGATCCTCCGGTGATCAAATGGTGTCTTCCGATGACAACCTGGTGCACAGCTGGAGACCGACTACGAAACGGAAGCGTGAAGGGTTGGAGCACCTGAGTCCTTCAGGTTTGCTCACTGTAACTGTCGCCCGCAAAAGCACTACATGGCCTGACCAATGGCATGCATCTGTGATGGGAATCAAATGTGGGAGCGAGCCTGCTCGCGAAGGCCATTTCATATTCGACACAGATGTCGACTGAAGCAGCGCTTTCGCGAGCAGGCTCGCTCCCACAGTGGAGCATGTTTGGTTAAAGCAGGCTGATCGGGTAGCTGACGATCAATCGGTTCTCGTCGAACTCGTTGTTGCTGAAGTCGCGGCGCATGGTCGAGTTGCGCCATCTGACGTTCAAATCCTTCAAAGTCCCGCTCTGCACCGTGTAACCGAGTTCCGATTCGCGACCCCATTCCTTGCCGTCGGTGATCGTCCCGGTGTGCACGTTGTCGCCGCTGATGTAGCGGTTCATCAGGGTCAGGCCGGGGATGCCCATGGCGGCGAAGTTGTAGTCGTGACGCAACTGCCAGGAGCGTTCCTGAGCGTTGTCATAACTGGCGTTGTAGCTGTCGTTGGCCAGAGTCCCGCCACTGGTGCCGTTGACGCGCATCCAGGCGCTGTCGCCGGTGAGTTTCTGCAGGCCGAGGTAGAACGTGCTGCCGCCGTACTTGGCCGAAAACATCCCGTACCAGGTCTTGTTGTCCAGATCGCCGGCACGCGCGCTGCCATCTTCCTTGCCGTAGAAAAAGCCGAGGTTGGCGCCCAGCGTCCAGTCGCCGAGCGGCTGACTGTGCAGCACATTGAGGTACTGCTGGCTGTAGATGTCCTTGAGTTGCGCATTCCATAAGCCGATCTGTGTGCGCTTGTCGTTGAACAGGTATTCGCCGCCCTGGAAGTTGAAACGGTCAGAGGTGAACGCGGCTTTGCCGGTCATCGACATGTCGCTCATGCTGCTGTCGTCGCGCGGGCTGTTGGCGCGGAACTGGCCGCCATAGAGGGTCAGGCCGGCGATTTCCTTGGAGGTGATCTGGCCGCCACGGAAGGTTTGCGGCAGCGAGCGACCGTCGTCCGAACGCAGAATCGGCAATACCGGCATCCACTCGCCGACCTTGACCTCGGTCTGCGAAAGTCTTGCCTTGAAGGCGACGTTGGTGCGACCGAAGTTGTCCGCCGGGCGGCCGTCATGGTCCAGCGGCAACAACTGCGTGCCGCCCGTGCCTTTACCGCCATCGAGCTTGATCGAATACAGCCCGAGTACGTCCATGCCGAAACCGACGGTGCCTTGGGTAAAGCCGGATTTGGCGTCGAGGATGAAACTCTGCGTCCATTCTTCAGCCTTGCCCTGGGTTTTGGTCGGGTTGGTGAAGTTGCGGTTGATATAGAAGTTGCGCAGGTTCAGGTTGACCTTGGCGCCTTCAACGAAGCCGCCTTCTTCGGCGCTTGCCGGCAGGGCCAGACCGGCGATGGCCAGGGCGATCACAGCGGGCAATGCGTAGGGCACAGGGAAAACTGTCATGGACTTGGGTCTCTCTTGTTTTTTTAGGGCGAACGGGTGCGCTGCGGCCGGTTTTCGGGGTGCAGACCTGGAAAGTATTCAGGGGTGAAACGATGGCAATCAGCCGGACGGGGCAGGGCGCGGGAGCATGGTGTCGAACCTGTTGTTATTGGTTTTGTGGAGCGAATGGTGCGGGGGGGCGGATGTTTGGATTCAATTGGGAAAAGCGGATTTTGGGCGATTATCGAACAGCATTGAAGATCAAAAGATCGCAGCCTTCGGCAGCTCCTACAGGGCAACGCATTTCAAATGTAGGAGCTGCCGAAGGCTGCGATCTTTTGATTCTCAGGCAACAAAAAGCCCACCAATCGGTGGGCTCCTTGTATTCAGCCGATGATGATCAGAACAGCTTCATCTTCGGCGCTTCTTCTTTCAGCGCTTCGTTCTGCGCGGTCTGCGCATTCCAGCCACCGCCCAGGGCCTTGTACAGGTTGACCGCACTGGTCAACTGCGCGAGGCGGTCGGTGATCAGCGCTTGTTGTGCGCTGAACAACTGACGCTGGGCATCGAGGAAGGTCAGGTTGCTGTCGACGCCGATGCGATAGCGACGTTCGGCCAGGCGGTAGTAATCCTGGTTGGCCTGCACGAAGTCACGCTGCGCTTGCAGCTGCTCGGTGTAGGTCTGGCGCGCGGCGAGGCCGTCGGCGACTTCCTGGAAGGCGGTCTGGATGGACTTCTCGTAGTTCGCCACGCCAATGTCCTTCTGGATCTTGGCGTAGTCGAGGCTGGCGCGCAGGCTGCCGGCGTTGAAGATCGGCAGGTTGATCTGCGGCTGGAACAGCCACGTCCCCGAACCACCCTTGAACAGGCCGGACAGGTCCGGGCTCAGGCTGCCCGCGTTGGCGGTCAGGCTGATGCTCGGGAAGAACGCTGCACGGGCCGCGCCGATGTTGGCGTTGGCCGCCTTCAGGTTGTACTCGGCCTGGAGGATGTCCGGACGACGTTGCAGCAGGTCCGAAGGCAGACCGGCCGGTACGTCGCTGAGCAGATCATCAGACAGCGGTTTGGCGGCTTGCAGATTGGCCGGGATACCGGTGCCGAGCAGCAGGGTCAGGCTGTTTTCGTCCTGCGCGACCTGGCGGGTATAACGCGCCAATTGTGCCCGGGCGTTTTCCACGGAAGTGCGCGATTGCGCCAGGTCCAGCGCCGAAGCCACACCGACTTCGTTGCTGCGGCTGGTCAGCTTGTAGCTTTCTTCGAAGGCACCGAGGGTGTCCTGCGTCAGCTTGAGCAGTTCCTTGTCCGCTTGCCAGGTCAGGTAAGCATTGGCGACGCTGGCAACCAGACTGATCTGGGTGCTGCGGCGCGCTTCTTCTGTGGCGAAGTACTGTTGCAACGCTTGCTCGCTCAGGCTGCGCACCCGACCGAACAGGTCGAGTTCGTAGGCGCTGACGCCGACGGTGGCGGAATACGAACTGCTGATCATCGACTCGCCGGTCTGCGAGGCACGGGCCGGCAGACGCTGGCGGCTGCCGGCGGCATTGGCCGACACTGCCGGGAACAGGTCTGCCCGCTGGATGCGGTACTGCGCCGCGTAAGCGTCGATGTTCAGCGCCGCGACACGCAGGTCGCGGTTGTTTTCCAGGGCGACCTGGATCAGCTGTTGCAGTGCCGGGTCATGGAAAAACTGCTTCCAGCCCTGTTCGGCAGCGGCTTGCGCCGGAGCCTGGGCCGGCGAATATGCCGGCCCCTGCGGGTACTGGCCTGCGACCGGAGCCTCAGGCTGCTGATAGTCAGGTATCAGCGAGCAACCGCTCAGCACGAAGGCGGCGACTGCGATGGAGAGTAGCGACTTGCTCATTGGCCAGCCTCTTTAGGAGTTTCAGTAGTCTCATCCGCGTCGGTCTTTTTACGCTGACCGATGGACGACACAGTAACGAAGAACAGTGGGACCCAGAAGATCGCCAGGATCGTGGCCGTGAGCATACCGCCAATCACGCCGGTACCGATCGCGTGCTGACTGCCTGAACCGGCGCCGGTGGAAATCGCCAGCGGCACAACACCGAGAACGAAGGCCAGCGAGGTCATGATGATCGGGCGCAGACGCATGCGGCAGGCTTCGATTGCCGCTTCACGCAGGCTGCGTCCCTGTTCATGCAGTTCCTTGGCGAATTCGACGATCAGAATGGCGTTTTTAGCCGCCAGACCGATGGTCGTCAACAAGCCCACCTGGAAGTACACGTCGTTGGACAGACCGCGCAGGCTGGTGGCCATCAGTGCGCCGATGATCCCCAGCGGTACCACGAGCATGACCGCGATCGGAATCGACCAGCTCTCATACAGCGCCGCCAGACACAGGAACACCATCAGCAGCGACAGGGCGTACAGCGCTGGCGCTTGCGAGCCGGACAGACGCTCCTCGTAGGACAGACCGGTCCAGGAGATACCGACACCGGCCGGCAGCTTCTTGGCAATCGCTTCGACTTCAGCCATCGCTTCACCGGTGGAGTAGCCCGGCGCCGGAGCCCCGAGGACCTCGACCGCTTCCACACCGTTATAGCGCGCCAGCTTCGGCGAACCGTAGACCCACTCGCCCTTGGCGAACGCCGAGAACGGAACCATGGTGCCTTCGGCGTTGCGCACGTACCACTTCTTCAGGTCTTCGGGGCTCATGCGCGAATCCGGCTGGCCCTGCACGTAGACTTTCTTCACCCGACCACGGTCGATGAAGTCGTTGACGTAGCTACTGCCCAGCGCGATCGACAGGGTGTTGTTGATGTCGCTGATGGTGATGCCGAGGGCACTGGCCTTCTCGTCATCGATCTCCAGCTGGAACTGCGGCTCATCGTTCAGGCCGTTCGGACGCACCTGGGTCAGCACCTTGCTTTGCGCCGCCATGCCGAGGAACTGGTTACGCGCTTCCATCAGTTTTTCGTGACCGATACCGGCGCGGTCTTGCAGGAACACGTCGAAACCGGTGGCGTTACCCAATTCCAGAACCGCTGGCGGGGCGAAGGCAAACACCATCGCGTCGCGGAAGCTGAAGAAGTGTTGCTGGGCACGCGCGGCGAGCTTGAACACGCTGTTGTCGGCGTTACGCTCGCCCCACGGCTTGAGCATGATGAACGCCATACCCGAGCTCTGCCCACGGCCGGCGAAGTTGAAGCCGGTCACGGTGAACACCGAAGCCACCGCGTCCGCCTCACCACCGTCCTTGTTCGGACGCAGCAGGTACTCACGCATTTCATCCACGACCACCTGCGTGCGCTGGGCACTGGAACCGGCCGGGGTCTGCACCTGGGCGAACAGTACGCCCTGGTCTTCTTCCGGCAGGAACGCGGTCGGGATGCGGGTGAACAGCCAGATCATGCCGACGACGATCAGCAGATACGCCAGCAGGTACGGCGCCTTGCGGGTCAGCATGTTGCCGACGCCGCGCTCGTAGCTGCGCACGCCACGGTCGAAGTTGCGGTTGAACCAGCCGAAGAAACCTTTCTTCGGAGTGCCGTGCTCGCCTTTCGGAATCGGCTTGAGCATGGTCGCGCACAGCGCCGGGGTGAAGATCAGGGCAACCAGTACCGACAGGGCCATGGCCGACACGATGGTGATCGAGAACTGCTTGTAGATCACACCGGTGGAGCCGCTGAAGAATGCCATCGGCAGCAGTACCGCCGAGAGTACGAGGGCGATACCGACCAGTGCGCCCTGGATCTGGCCCATGGATTTCTTCGTCGCTTCCTTCGGTGACAAGCCTTCTTCGCTCATCACCCGCTCGACGTTTTCCACCACGACGATGGCATCGTCCACCAGCAGACCGATGGCCAGCACCATGCCGAACATGGTCAGGGTGTTGATGCTGAAACCGGCGGCGGCGAGGATGCCGAACGTACCGAGCAGTACCACCGGCACGGTCATCGTGGTGATGACGGTGGCGCGGAAGTTCTGCAGGAACAGGAACATCACCAGGAACACCAGCGCGATCGCTTCGACCAGAGTGTGCACCACGCCTTTGATCGACTCGGTCACCACCGGGGTGGTGTCGTACGGGAACACCACTTCCATGCCTTGCGGGAAGAACGGCTTGAGGCTGTCGATGGTGTTGCGCAGCGCTTTGGCGGTATCGAGGGCGTTGGCGCCGTTGGCCAGTTTCACCGCCAGACCGGAAGCCGGGCTGCCGTTGAACTGGGCGCTGATCGCGTAGTTCTCGCCGCCGAGGCCGACTTCAGCCACGTCTTTGAGGCGAACCTGCGAGCCGTCCTTGTTGACCTTGAGCAGGATTTCCTTGAACTGCTCAGCGGTCTGCAGACGGGTCTTGCCGATGATCGTCGCGTTCAGTTGCTGGCCCTGCACGGCAGGCAAGCCACCGAGCTGACCGGACGACACCTGGACGTTTTGCGCGGCAATGGCGTTCTTCACGTCGACCGGGGTCAGGTTGAAGTTGTTCAACTTGGCCGGGTCGAGCCAGATACGCATCGCGTACTGCGCACCGAAGACCTGGAAGTCACCGACACCGGCGGTGCGCGAGATCGGGTCCTGCATGTTCGACACGATGTAGTTGGACAGGTCGTCCTTGCTCATGCTGCCGTCACGCGAAACCACGCCGATCACCAGCAGGAAGTTCTTCACTGCCTTGGTCACGCGGATACCCTGTTGCTGCACTTCCTGCGGCAGCAGCGGGGTGGCCAGGTTCAGCTTGTTCTGGACCTGTACCTGCGCGGTGTCGGAGTTGGTGCCTTGCTCGAAGGTCGCGGTGATGGTCATGCTGCCGTCGGAGTTACTTTCCGACGACACATAACGCAGGTTGTCGATACCGTTAAGCTGTTGCTCGATGACCTGCACCACGGTGTCCTGCACGGTTTGTGCGGACGCACCCGGGTAGGTCACCTGGATCGCAATGGCCGGTGGCGCAATGCTCGGGTATTGGTTGATCGGCAATTTCAGGATCGAAAGTGCCCCGACCAGCATGATCACCAGGGCGATTACCCAGGCGAAAATCGGACGGTCGATGAAGAATTTTGACATGGGTTACTCCCCTTTGCCGCCGGCGGCTTTGTCAGCTGCCTGTGCGGGGGCCGGGTTCTTGGTGCCGACGTTAGTCGCCTCGGTCGCTTTGACCTCGACGCCCGGTTTGACGTACTGCAGCCCTTCGGTGATCAGACGATCGCCGGCTTTCAGGCCGTCTTCGATCAGCCACTGGCTGCCGACGGTGCGGCTGGCCTTGAGCTGACGCAGTTCGACCTTGTTGTCGGCGCCGACGACCAGTGCGGTCGGGGTGCCTTTGAGGTCGCGGGTCACGCCTTGCTGTGGCGCGAGGATCGCTGCGCTGTTGACGCCGGCCTGCAACTGGGCGTGGACGAACATGCCTGGCAGCAGGGTGTGATCGGGGTTGGGGAACACGGCGCGCAGGGTCACCGAGCCGGTGGTCTGGTCAACCGAGACTTCGGAGAATTCCAGCTTGCCGTCGAGCTTGTACTGGCTGCCGTCTTCCAGGGTCAGCTTGACTGCGGCGGCGTTGTCGCCAGCCTTCTGCAGACGGCCACTTTCCAGTTCGCGGCGCAGTTCCAGCAGTTCCACCGACGACTGGGTCACGTCGACGTAGATCGGATCGAGCTGCTGAATCACTGCCATTGCATCGGCCTGGCCATTGCTGACCAGTGCGCCTTCGGTCACCGAAGAGCGGCCGATACGGCCGGAGATCGGCGCATAGACCTTGGTGTAACGCACGTTGATCTGCGCAGTCTGAAGCGACGCTTCCGATTGCAGGCGGTTGGCCAATGCGGTGTCGTATTCCTGACGGCTTACGGCTTGCTCATCGACCAGTTGCTTGTAGCGGTCGGAGATCGACTTGGTCGAACGCAGGTTGGCTTCGGCGCTTTTCAGCGTAGCTTCATAGACCGACGGATCGATCTGATAAAGCTGCTGACCGGCTTTGACGTCGGCGCCTTCCTTGAACAGACGCTTGAGAATGATGCCGTTGACCTGCGGGCGAACTTCAGCGATGCGGAACGCACTGGTGCGGCCCGGAAGTTCCGAGGTCAGGGTAAAGGCTTGTGGTTGCAGGGTGACGACGCCGACCTGAGGGGGCGGAGCGGCAGGGGCCGCTTCTTCCTTTTTACATCCGCTGAGCAGCGATGCCAGGGCGACGGCAGTGACCAGAGCGGTAACAGCTGGCTTGAATTGCATGAAGATCCTCGGGTCAGGCGCGCATGAAGCGCACAAGAAGTGTGAAAGAGTAAAAATCGGGCACCGGGTGGATAAGTAGCTTGCTAAGTAATATACTTACGTTCATGGTTGTTTGTAAACACCTGCGCCGCGTACCCACCCTGATACAAAAGTCGTCGCAAGGTTTGAAATTGTAGGCCGGGGAGTCGATTCACGAGAGATCGCCCCCTCTTTATTCAGCGGATATTCAGCCATCCCTGAAACATCCTGTTTGAGGTTTTACTGCCATGGTCCGTCGTACCAAAGAGGAAGCTCAGGAAACCCGCAGCCAGATTCTGGAAGCGGCCGAGAAAGCCTTTTATGAAAGGGGGGTTGCCCGCACCACCCTGGCGGACATCGCGACCCTCGCCGGCGTAACGCGTGGCGCCATCTACTGGCATTTCAGCAACAAGGCCGATCTGGTCCAGGCGATGCTCGACAGCCTGCACGAACCGCTGGATGAACTGGCCAAGGCCAGCGAAAGCGAGGACGAACCGGACCCGCTGGGCTGCATGCGGCAGTTGCTGATTCATTTGTTTCATCAAGTTGCACTGGACCCGAAAACCCGGCGCATCAACGAAATTCTGTTTCATAAGTGCGAGTTCACCGATGAAATGTGCGATCTGCGCCAGCAGCGCCGGACGGCCAGTCTCGATTGCAATCTGCGCATCGGCCTGACCTTGCGTAATGCGGTGAATCGCGGCCAGTTGCCGGAAGATCTCGACACTGCCCGCGCGGCCATCAGCATTCATGCCTACATCGACGGCCTGCTGTACGGCTGGCTGCTGGCCCCGGACAGCTTCGAACTGCACGCCGAGGCTGAACGCTGGGTCGACACCGGGCTGGACATGCTGCGCCTGAGCCCAAGCCTGCGCAAATGAAACAAAATGCGCAATTGCCCGGCAGGATGTCAATCAGCCGCCATGGCTGATCATCGCGGCGGGGAGTTTAAACGTAGCGAGTCGTGGATTTTGTAGGGAAATTGTGTCGCTGTTGTTAAACGGTGTTTGCTTGCGCTTGTCCTGCGCCAATAGCAAAAAGCCCCTGACTCTTAAAAGTCAGGGGCTTTTTCATTTCTGCGCTACAGCCTGATTACAAGGTCGGATAGTCGATGTAGCCGACCGGACCCTTGCCGTAGAAAGTCTCCGGATGCGGCTCGTTCAACGGCGCATCGGCCTGCAAACGTGCCGGCAGGTCCGGGTTGGCAATGAACGGCACGCCGAACGCTACGGCGTCTGCCTTACCGCTGGCCAGCCACTCGTTGGCGCTTTCCTTGGTGAACTTCTCGTTGGCGATGTACGGGCCACCGAAAGCTTCTTTCAGTTGCGGGCCGAGGCTGTCGGCGCCTTCTTTTTCGCGCGAGCAGATGAACGCGATGCCACGCTTGCCCAGTTCACGGGCGACGTAGGTGAAGGTCTCGGCAAGGTTGTCATCGCCCATGTCATGGGAGTCGGCACGCGGTGCCAGGTGCACACCAACGCGGCCAGCGCCCCAGACTTCGATCGCGGCGTCGGTCACTTCCAGCAGCAGGCGCGCACGGTTTTCCAGCGAGCCGCCGTACTGGTCGGTGCGCTGGTTGGTGCTGCTTTGCAGGAACTGGTCGAGCAGGTAGCCGTTGGCACCGTGGATTTCCACGCCGTCGAAACCGGCGGCCTTGGCGTTCTCGGCACCGGTGCGGTAGGCGTCGACGATGTCGGCGATTTCAGCGGTTTCCAGGGCGCGCGGCGTTGGGTAGTCGGCCAGCGGGCGGACCAGGCTGACGTGGCCCTTTGGCTGGATGGCGCTTGGCGCAACCGGTGCTTCACCGTTCAGGTACGAAGGGTGAGAAATGCGGCCAACGTGCCACAGTTGCAGGAAGATCTTGCCGCCGGCGCCGTGAATCGCCTTGGTCACGTTGGCCCAGCCACGCACTTGATCGTTGGACCAGATGCCCGGGGTGTCCGGGTAGCCGACGCCCATCGGCGTTACCGAAGTGGCTTCGCTGAGGATCAGGCCGGCCGAGGCGCGTTGTACGTAGTATTCGGCCATCAGCGCGTTCGGCACACGACCTTCGTCGGCGCGGCAGCGGGTCAGCGGGGCCATGATGATGCGGTTGTTCAGCTCGATGTCGCCGAGTTTGATCGGGTCGAAAATAGTCGCCATGTCTAAAAGCCTCTCTTTAATAAAGGAAGTTGATCAGTTGGAAGCAGGGGCCAGCTCGGCATTGCCGTTCTGGCGGAAGGTAATCAGGGTTACCAGCAGGGCCAGTACAGCCAGCGCGGCGGCAGCCAGTGGCACGCTGGTCAGGCCGTAGCCGTGGGCGATGACGCTGCCGCCGACCCAGGCGCCAAGGGCGTTGCCGACGTTGAAAGCGCCGATGTTCAGGGTCGAAACCAGGTTCGGCGCAGCCTTGCCGAAGGTCACCACATTGACTTGCAACGCCGGCACAGCGGCGAAACACGCGGTGGCCCAAAGGAACAGGGTGATCTCGGTCGGGATCAGCGCGACGCTGGTCCAGCTCAACACCGTGGAAACCACGGCCATGGCGATGAACACGCCGATCAGCGTGGCGGCCATGCCTTTGTCGGCGAGTTTGCCGCCGATGATGTTGCCGACAGTCAGGCCCAGACCGATGAGCATCAGCGTCCAGGTCACGCCACGCGGCGACACGCCGGTGACTTCGCCAAGCAGTGGGGCAACGTAGGTGAACAGGGTGAAGACCGAGGCGGCGAACAACGCGGTCATGCTCAGCGACAGCCAGATGCCGGCGCCTTTGAGCGCGGCGAGTTCGGCGCGCATGTCGAGTTTCTCTTCGTCACGCTTGGCCGGCAGAAAGCGGATCAGGCCGATCAGCGCGATCACACCGATGACGGTCACCGCCCAGAAGGTCGAACGCCAGCCGGCTTCCTGACCCAATGCGGTGCCCAGCGGTACGCCAAGTACGTTGGCCAGGGTCAGGCCGGTGAACATCAAGGCTACTGCCGAGGCACGTTTGTTGGGCGCGACCAGATTGGCCGCCACCACCGAGCCGATGCCGAAGAACGCGCCGTGACACAGCGCGGTGACTACCCGGGCAAACATCAGCACGTTGTAGTCGCTGGCGATGGCGCAGAGCAGGTTGCCGACAATGAAGATGCCCATCAACGCCACCAGCGCTGCCTTGCGCGGCAACCTGGCGGTGGCCAGCGCCATGAACGGTGCACCGATGGCCACGCCCAGGGCGTACCCGGTGACCAGCCAGCCGGCGCCGGGAATCGACACACCGAGGTCCGCCGCCACGTCGGGCAGCAGGCCCATGATGACGAACTCGGTGGTGCCGATGGCGAAGGCGCTCAGGGCGAGGATGAGAAGCGAAAGGGGCATGCAGGTTTCCTTGTCGGCTGGCTGACGTTAAGGGTCAGAGCTCTTTACTGAGGGTGCTGAGAAACGCCTGGATGACGTCCTCGTTACGTTTGAAGAAATGCCACTGCCCGGCCTTCTGGCTGCTGATCAGCCCGGCCCGTTGCAACGTCGCCAGGTGGGCCGACACGGTCGATTGCGACAGGCCGCAACGCTGATCTATCTGCCCGGCGCAAATACCGTATTCGTGGTTGTGCAACTGCTCGGGGAATTCGCCTTTCGGGTCTTTCAGCCAGTTGAGGATGTCTCGCCGTACTGGGTGCGCCAGGGCTTTTATTATTTCGTCGAGGTCGAGGTTCATGGCTTGGGCTCGTGGTGGCAGTAGCGATATATCGCGATGGAGCGAACTTTAAATCGTTGGATCGCGATATACCAATATGAATTCGGTCTGACGAACGCATAAATCGCTATATCGGGTTATAACGATACGAGGATGCTGGAGGAGCGACCGCAGTGCTAAGCTGCTCCCATGAATTATCTCGCGCATTTGCATCTCGGCGGCCAGCGCCCCGGTCAATTACTCGGCAGTCTCTATGGCGACTTCGTCAAAGGTCGTCTGCAAGGCCAGTTCGACCCGGAGGTAGAGGCGGCGATTGCGCTGCATCGGCGGATCGACGTGTTCACCGATCGGCATCCACTGGTGGACACTGCCCTGGGCCGCTTCAGCGAAACGCGGCGGCGTTATGCCGGAATCGTCCTCGATGTGTTTTTCGATCATTGTCTTGCGCGGGACTGGACGCTGTATGCCGACCGACCGCTGGAGCAGTTCACCGCAGACGTCTATCAGGTGCTGTCCCGCGAACGGCAATTGCCCGAACGGCTGGCAAAGATCGCCCCGCACATGGTTGCCAATGACTGGCTGGGCTCGTATCGCGAATTTGAGGTGCTGGAGCAGGTGTTGCGCGGGATCTCGCGGCGCCTGACCAGGCCCGAGGAATTGGCCGGGGCGATGGCGGAGTTGCGGCGGTTGTATGAGCCGTTGAGTGAAGACTTCAGCTTGTTCTACCCGCAATTGCAGGATTTCGCACAAAACACGAGACCACCGAAAATCTGAATTGTGGGAGCGAGCCTGCTCGCGAATGCGGTGTCTCAGCCAATATAGATGCTGAATGACACGCCGCCTTCGCGAGCAGGCTCGCTCCCACAGGGGATTTGTATTTTCAGGCGGCGATCAAATCGCCTGCGCGACGCGGTTCGGCAGGTTTCGCCACCTCACCAAACAACACCTTCTGCACCGCCTGCTGCGCTTCGAACGCCAGCGCCGCGCGCTCGCGGCCCTGACAGGCAATCGGCTTGAGCAGATGCACCTCGACATCGCCGCAGTCGTGGCTGAACAGGCGCATCAGGTGCGAGAGCAGGTCATCGTCGCCAATGAATGGCGCCAGTGTGTCGATTTCGCCGTCACGCAGATAACGAATCGCCACCGGTTGCAGCATCACTTCGGAATCGATCGCCGCCGACAGCAGGCGACCATGAAAGGTGCGCAGCGAACGGCCATCGGTGGTGGTGCCTTCGGGGAACATCAGCAGTGCATGTTCAGTTTGCAGATGGCGGGTCATCTGCTTGCGGATCAACTGACTGTCGCCCGACCCACGGCGGATGAACAGGCTGCCGGCTTTGGCTGCGAGCCAGCCGGCCACCGGCCAGGTGCGCACTTCGGCCTTGGACAGAAACGACAGCGGCGTGAGCATGCCCAGCAGCGGAATGTCGGTCCACGACACGTGATTGCTGACCCAAAGCATCGGCTGTTTCGGCAGCTCGCCATGCACGCTCACGCGAAACGGCAGGGCGTTGCTCAGCCGCGCCATGAAGAAGCGCGACCAGCGCTGACGCCGCTCCATCGAGTGCGCCAGACCAATGCGCTCGAACACGCCGAAGACGCTGGCCATGGTCAGCCCCAGCGTCACCACCAGCAGCACTCGCGCGATTCGCGCGTACACCCGCAACCGGCTCATCACACCGCCGCCTTGAAGTGTTTGGCGTAGCGCGGGCAGAGTTCGTCGCGCTTGAGCAGGATGAACACGTCGGCGACCTGGAAGTCTTCGTCCCAGCACGGCTCGCCGCAGATCTTCGCCCCGAGGCGCATGTAGGCCTTGAGCAGCGGCGGCATTTCGGCGATGACGTTGGACGGGATATCCAGCGTCGGCAGCGGATTTTTCGGCTCGGCGCGCAAGTGTTCGGTGCACAGATAACGTTCGCGCAGACGCTGCATGATCGCGTGGGCCTGAATGCCGCCGTCCTGCATCGGGATGCTCGCGCAACCCATCAGGTAGCTGTAGCCGCCCTGATTGAGCACTTCGGCCAATTCGCCCCAGAGCACGGCGATGGTGCCGCCGTTGCGGTATGCCGGATCGACGCAGGTGCGGCCGATTTCCAGGATCGGGCCTTGCAGATGGGCGAGGCCGTGCAGGCTGAATTCTTCTTCGCTGTAGAACTTGCCGAGGCTGCTGGCGGCAGTGTGATCGAGCAGACGCGTGGTCGCCACCAGGCGCCCGGTGTTCAGATCACGCACGCCGATGTGGCTGCAGTGAACATCATAATCATCCATGTCCAGACCCAGTTCGGCGCCTTTCAGTTTGGCGTTGAACTCGCCGCTGAAGACGGCGAAGCGCAGGGCCTGGGCTTGCTGCAAGGCTTCGGCGCCGATCAGGCGTTCGGCTTGCAGGCGGCGTTCATTGCCGGTGTCGCTGATGCGGGCGATTTGCGTCATGTGAATCTCCGTACGGGCCTTTAACCCGTCGTGGGTTGCAGCCGATCGACTTTCTTTATGCAGCCGTGTTGTGCAAAGTCAGGCTATGTAGCCCCGGTGTCATCGCCATGAACGTTCGGTGATGCTTATATGACAGCCCACGAGGAGGCGCCCATGCCCTGGACAGATCTGCTGCACCGCCGTGAACGCTTGCCCGCCGCAGCTGATCTGGCCGAGGGCTTTGCAACGTTGTTGCAGACGCTGGGCAACGTCACGCCGTTCGAATTGGCGGTGGCCGGCGGGCGGCGGATGGCGACGCCGGGGCTGGCGTTTCTGGTGGGTTATCAGGCGGCGCTGCGCATGTTGTGGCCGAGCGCGCCGCTGAGCCTCGGCGCCTTGTGCGCTACCGAACAACGCAGCCTGCGTCCGGCCGATATGCAAACGCGGCTGAAAGATTTGCGCCTGAGCGGGCGCAAGGATTTCGTCACCGCCGGCGACGCGGCGGATTGGCTGCTGGTGGCTGCGCGCAGTGAGGAGCCTGGCGAACCACCGCGCCTGAGTCTGGCGGTGGTGTATCCCGGCGAGCCCGGCGTGAAGGTGGAAAAACTGCCGGCGTTGCCGTTGATGCCGGACATCAGCCACGGTCGCCTGTACCTCGACGGCGCCCTGTGCGAATTGCTCGCCGGCGACGGCTGGGACGCCTACGTCAAACCGTTTCGCACCCTTGAAGATGTCTACGTGCTCAGCGCCATGACCGCGTGGTTGTACGGCGTCGGCCAGGACAGCGACTGGCCGCAGGCCCTGCAATTGCGTTTGCTGGCGCTGCTGGCCGGGTGCGCCGAGGCCAGCCGGCAAGCGCCGAACAATCCGCCCGGGCATGTGCTGCTGGGCGGGTTGTTTGCGCAGTTTGAATCATTCAAGACCGAGGTAGATCAGGCGTTGGTGCAGGGTGATCCTGCGTGGGCGGCGATGTGGCAGCGTGATCAAGGCGTGATGCAATTGGCTGCAGGGGCGAGGGCGAAGCGGTTGGCCAAGGCTTTGGCGGTGACCTGAGCGGCCCCTTCGCGAGCAGGCTCGCTCCCACAGGGACGGTATTCTTCAATTGAAATGCGATCAACTGTGGGAGCGAGCCTGCTCGCGAAGGCGGCCTCAAAATCACCATACATCTGTCATAAACCCCGACTAGTCTCGACAGGTTCATTCCCTGAGCGCCCACCATGTTCAAAGGCCTGTCCCTGTTCCTGCTGCTGATCAGCCTCACCGTCCGCGCCGAACAGTGGCCCGGCGAGCAATGGCCCATTGCACCGCAGATCACCGGCCCGGCCGTCGAGGCGCTGGAACACTACGCCTTCGCGCCCCGCAACGACACCACCCGCGACGGCATCCGCACCGACGCCTTGCTGATCATCCATGACGGCCAGATTCTCTACGAACGCTACGCCGCTCCGACCACTGCACAGACACCGCATCTGACCTGGTCAATCAGCAAAAGTCTGCTGGCAACCGTTCTCGGTGTGGCCTACGGCGAAGGCCGGTTCAAACTCGATGATCCAGCGCTGAAGTTCTACCCGGCGCTGGAAAAACACCCGGCGATCACCCTCGGCCATCTGTTGAACTGGGCCTCCGGTCTCGATTGGCAGGAAGACTACGAATACGCCCCGATGAAATCTTCGGTGGTGGCAATGCTCTACACCCGCGGCCATCGCGACATGGCCGCGTTCACCGCCGCACACGACAGTTATGCCGCAGCGGGTCAGGCTTTCCGTTATTCCAGCGGTGACAGCAATCTGCTCGCCGTCGCCCTGAAAACCATGGTCGGCCCAGCACGTTACGCCGACTATCCGTGGACAGCATTGTTCGAGCCGTTGGGCATTCGCCACGCCGTGTGGGAAAGCGATGCCAGCGGCACATTTGTCGCCTCGTCCTATGCCTATCTCACCGCGCGGGATCTGGCGCGGGTCGGTCTGCTGATGGCGCGCGGCGGGCGCTGGAACGATCGGCAGTTGCTGCCCGAGGATTGGCTCGCGTTCAACCTCACACCGTTTGCCGGCTACAAGGCGCATCAGGACGAAGCCGTACCCGGTGGCCATTGGTGGCTCAATCGTCCTGTCGACGGCGCCACATCACCATGGCCCGACGCCCCACCCGACACCTTCGCCGCCCTCGGCCACTGGGGCCAGGCGCTGTACGTGATGCCTAGCGAGAAACTGGTGATCGTGCGTTACGGCGATGATCGTGATGGCAGCTACCAGCACAACGAATTGCTCAAACGCGTGTTGCAGGCGGTGCGGCCATGAAGCGCTTTCTATTGTTGCTGTTGGTCGTGCTGCTCGGTTGGGGTTGGTATGAACGGGAAAACCTCTGGGCTTTCCCGGACATCATCAGCGCCTACACCGCCAAGGAATATTGCTCGTGTCGTTATGTGATGAACAACGATGCTGGGTATTGCCGTGGCTATGTGAAGCAATGGCTGCCAACCAGCCGTTTTACCGATGACGCTTCGAGCAAAACCATCACCGTCAGCGGCTTGGGCCGCAGCCACAGCGCGCAGTGGCTGAGCGAACGCCAGGGCTGTCGCCTGAATCCCTGAATTATCTGGTCTCCCCTGTGGGAGCGAGCCTGCTCGCGAAATCGTCGCAAGCCGCAATACATGCTGTGCGGCGAGCATTGCATTCGCGAGCAGGCTCGCTCCCACAGGGCTTGCAATAACTTGGCGGGCGGTTAAGGTTCGTGCAGGTTTATCGCCCCCACGAGTGTTCAATGTTCAACCGCTCCCTCTATACAACCTTCGCCAGTCTGCTGTTGACCGCCGTTGCGCTGCCGGCCCAGGCCAATTGGTATCTGGACGGCGAGTCGTCGCGGCTGTCGTTCGTCAGCACCAAAAATGCCAGCGTTTCGGAAGTGCAGCGCTTTCTGGTGCTGCACGGCAAGGTCGATCCCAACGGTCGCGCCGAGGTCGAAGTCGAGCTCGAATCGATCAACAGCGGCATTCCCCTGCGCGATGAGCGCATGCGCAAGGAGCTGTTCCAGATCGAGCAGTTTCCCGCAGCCACCATCACTACCCAGATCGACCTGCGTCCGATCAACGATCTGGCCCCCGGCGCGCAGCTGGAGTTGCGCCTGCCGCTGACCGTCAGCCTGCACGGCAAGCAGCACGAATACCCGGCCGAGTTGCTCGCCACTCGTCTCGATGACCGGCGTTTTCAGGTGGTCACGCTGGAGCCGCTGGTGATCAATGCCGAGGATTTCGATCTGGCGCCTGGCCTGGAAAACCTGCGCAAACTCGCCGATCTGTCGGCGATCAGTCTGTCGGTGCCGGTGGGTGCGGTGCTGATTTTCACGGCGCGCTGACATGCGCGGTGCGGTGTTCCCTTGGCGTGACGGCAACCGTTTCGAACTGTTGATCGACGGCCCGCAGTTCTTTCCGCGCATGCTCGAGCACATCGCTGGAGCTACAGAACAGATCGAACTGGAGCTGTACCTGGTCGAGGCCGGCGCCTGCGCCGAAGCCATCGTCCAGGCGCTGGTCGCGGCGGCCGAGCGCGGAGTGCGCGTGCGTTGCCTGTTCGATGATTACGGCAGCCTCGCGTTCACGCTGCATCTGCGCCAGCGCCTGACCCAGGCCGGCGTCGAGCTGCGTTTCTACAATCGCCTGAGCTGGCGGCGCTGGGTCGGCAATTTCTATCGCGACCACCGTAAATTGCTGCTGGTCGACCAATGCCTGGCAGTGGTCGGCGGCACCGGCGTGACCGATGAATTCTGGACGCCGGGCCATGATGTCAGCGAGTGGCACGAAGTGATGGTCGAGATCAGCGGCCCGTTGGTGATCGATTGGCAATTGCTGTTTGATCGCCAGTGGATCGCCAACCGTTACCGCCGCGCCTGGCGCCCGGCCGCGCATTTCGGTTTGCCGCGCCTGCCCCGCGTACCGGACAAGGGCGAAGGCATGGGCCGCGTGGCGTATGCCGACGCCCGCCAGCACCGCGACATTTTGCAGTCGTTGTTCCGTGCGTTGAACAGCGGGCAAAAACGCATCTGGATGGCCACGCCGTACTTCCTGCCGACCTGGAAAATCCGCCGCTCCCTGCGCAAGGCTGCCGCGCGCGGCGTCGATGTGCGCTTGCTGCTGACCGGGCCGCGCACCGATCACCCGTCCGTGCGCTACGCCGGGCATCGCTACTACCCGCGCCTGCTCAAGGCCGGCGTGCAGATCTTCGAATACCAGCCGTGCTTCCTGCACCTGAAAATGGTTCTGGTCGACGAATGGGTAAGCATCGGTTCGTGCAACTTCGATCACTGGAATCTGCGTTTCAATCTGGAGGCGAATCTGGAAGCACTGGACCCGGCGTTGACGGCAGCGGTGGAGGCGAGTTTTGTGAAGGACTTCGGCTTGAGTCAGCTGGTGAGCCTGGAGGAATGGCAGCGCCGACCGTTGTGGCGGCGGGTCAAGCAGCGGGTGTGGGGCTGGGTGGATCGGTTGGTGGTGAATATTCTCGACCGTCGCGGATAACCACGATTTTGAATACACCCTGAATCCAATGTGGGAGCGAGCCTGCTCGCGAAAGCGGTGTGTCATTTGATCGTTCCCACGCTCCGCGTGGGAATGCCTCTAGGGACGCTCCGCGTCCAGTGACGCGGAGCGTCACGGGCTGCATTCCCACGCAGAGCGTGGGAACGATCAGTGCAGGGGGGCGGTGTGCTTGCTGTTACAGCAATTCAAAGCTCTGCTGCGTCACCGCCTGCGAATCCAGGCCGATCTGCACGTTGAACTTGCCAGGCTCGGCCGCGTATTTGAGCTGGGCGTTGTAGAACTTCAGGTCTTCCTCGGTAATGGTGAAGTGCACGACTTTCTGTTCGCCGGCCTTGAGCATGATCTTCTGGAAGTTCTTCAGTTCTTTCACCGGGCGGATCATCGAACCGGTGACGTCCTGGATGTACAACTGCACCACGGTTTCGCCGTCACGCTTGCCGGTGTTCTTGACCATGACGCTGGCGTCGAGCTTGCCGCTGGCGTTCAGGGTGGTCGATGACAGCGCCATATCGCTCAGGGCGAAGGTGGTGTAGCTCAGACCATAACCGAACGGAAACAGCGGGCCGGTGGTGTCATCGAAATACTGCGAGGTGTAGTTGCCCGGTTTGCCCGGGGTGAACGGCCGGCCGATGCTCAGGTGGTTGTAGTAGGTCGGGATCTGGCCCACGGAACGCGGGAAGGTCACCGGCAGTTTGCCCGACGGGTTGTAGTCGCCGAACAGCACGTCGGCGATGGCGTTGCCGCCCTCGGTGCCGCTGAACCAGGTTTCCAGAATCGCATCGGCCGACTGGTTCTCTTCGAGAATCGTCAGTGGGCGGCCGTTCATCAACACCAGCACCAACGGCTTGCCAGTGGCTTTCAGCGCGCGGATCAATTCGCGCTGGGTTTCCGGGATGTTCAGGTCAGTGCGACTCGAGGATTCGTGGGACATGCCACGGGACTCGCCCACTGCTGCAACGATCACGTCAGCATCCTTCGCCGCTTTCACCGCTTCGTCGATCAGCACGTTGGCCGGGCGCGGGTCATCGACCACTTCCGGAGCATCGAAGTTGAGGAAGTTCAGGTAGTCGAGGACCTTCTTGTCGCCCGTGATGTTGGCGCCACGGGCGTAGATCAGGTTGGCCTTGTCGCCGATCACCGAACTCATGCCATCGAACAGCGTGACCGATTGCGCCGGACGTCCGGCGGCGGCCCAGCTGCCCATCATGTCGATCGGCGCTTTCGCCAATGGGCCGACCAGCGCGATTTTCGCGTCTTTCTTCAGCGGCAGGGTTTCGTTCTGGTTTTTCAGCAGCACCAGACTGCGCCGCGCGACTTCGCGGGCCTCGGCGCGGTGCAGGCGACTCTCGGCGTAGGTATCGGCCGGGTCATCCTCGGCCTTGCCGATGCGCAGGTACGGGTCCTTGAACAGGCCCATGTCGTACTTGGCCGCGAGCACTTCGCGCACAGCATTGTCGATGTCTTTCTGTTCGATCTCGCCGGACTTGAGCAGCCCCGGCAGCTCTTTGCCGTAGAGGGTGTCGTTCATGCTCATGTCGATGCCGGCCTTGATCGCCAGCTTTGCCGCTTCGCGACCGTCGCGGGCGACGCCGTGCTTGATCAGTTCGAAGATCGCGCCGTGATCGCTGACCGCCAGGCCTTTGAAGCCCCAGTCCTTGCGCAGCAGGTCGTTCATCAGCCAGGTGTTGGCCGTGGCCGGAATGCCGTTGATCGAGTTCAACGCCACCATCACACCGCCAGCACCGGCATCGATCGCGGCGCGGTAGGGCGGCAGATAATCCTGGTACATCTTCACCGGGCTCATGTCGACGGTGTTGTAGTCGCGACCGCCCTCGACCGCGCCATACAGGGCGAAGTGCTTGACGCTGGCCATGATGCTGTCGGCGGCGCTTGGGGTCTCGCCCTGATAGGCCTTGACCATGACTTTGGCGATGCGCGAGGTCAGGTAAGTGTCTTCGCCGAAACCTTCGGAGCTGCGGCCCCAGCGCGGATCGCGGGAGATATCCACCATCGGCGCGAAGGTGATGTCGAGGCTGTCAGCGGCGGCTTCTTTAGCCGCAACGCGACCGGACTGGCCAATGGCGTCCATGTCCCAACTCGACGCAAGGGCCAGCGGAATCGGGAAAATCGTACGGTGACCGTGGATCACGTCGTACGCGAAAAACATCGGAATCTTCAGGCGACTGCGCATGGCCGCGTCCTGCATCGGACGGTTTTCCGCGCGGGTGATCGAGTTGAACGTGCCGCCGATGTTGCCGCCGGCAATTTCCTTGCGGATCAGCTCGCGGGGCATTTCCGGGCCGATGCTGATCAGGCGCAACTGGCCGATCTTCTCGTCGAGGGTCATTTGTTTCATCAGGTTGCTGATGAAAGCGTCCTTGTTTTCCAAAGGTACCGGGGTCGTGGCGGCCAGTACCTGATGACTGGCCAGGCTGACGAACAGACCCAGCAAACACAGCTTCTTCATGAATTTTTTCTCTAGAGCCCAAACGGTGATGCAACACCGGCCAGCCAAAATGTAGGGAGCGACTATTGTTGTTCGGGTGCCGGCGCAAAATCCTGAGCCGGAAAACCGCAGCCGACAGCGGCAACGTGAACGCGAAGGGCACTTTTTAGCCGATTAACCCGTCGCATGCCAGTGGCGGCGCCGATTATGCCCCAACCGCTGGCCGGGAATGCCCAGCGCTCGGTTTTTAAATCAAATGTGTCATGGAGCATCACTGCAATGAATATCAGCTCAACCTCCCGTTCACGGCTACAGATCGCCACGTTGCTGGTGTTCGCCACGCTGTTGACCGCGTGCGGCATCAACAATATCCCGACCCTCGACGAACAGGTCAAAGCCGCCTGGGGCCAGGTGCAGAACCAGTATCAGCGCCGCGCCGACCTGATCCCCAATCTGGTGGAAACCGTGAAGGGCTATGCCGCCCATGAGCAGGAAACCCTGACCGCCGTGATTGAAGCGCGGGCCAAGGCGACGTCGATTCAGGTTGATGCCAGCACCCTCGACAATCCCGAGAAGCTCAAGCAGTTCCAGCAGGCACAGGATCAACTGACCGGCGCATTGAGCCGTTTGATGGTGGTCTCCGAGCGCTACCCGGATCTGAAGGCCAACCAGAACTTCCTCGCCCTGCAATCGCAACTCGAAGGCACGGAAAACCGGATTGCCGTGGCGCGTCGCGATTTCATCCTGGCGGTGCAGAAGTACAACACCGAGATCCGCACCTTCCCCGGTCGCCTGTGGCACAGCGTGATGTACAGCGATCTGCCGATGCGCGAAACCTTCGAAGCCACCACGCCCGGCGCGGAGAAGGCCCCGGAAGTGAAATTCTGATTCGAGGTCGTCCATGCGTGTGTTGAAACTAAGCCTGGTGCTGATGCTCTGGCTGTTCGCCGTCAGCGCCCGGGCCGAATTGACCTTTCCGCCGCTGAGCGGGCGCGTGGTCGATCAGGCGCAGATGCTCGAGCCATCGATTCGCGCGCAACTGAGCCAGCAATTGCAGGCGCACGAACAGGCCACCGGCGAGCAATTGGTGGTGGTCACGCTGCCGGATCTGCAGGGCACCACCATCGAGGATTTCGGCGTTCAGCTCGGTCGGCACTGGGGCATCGGTCAGAAAGACAAAAACAACGGCGCCTTGCTGATCGTCGCCCGTGACGAGCGCAAACTGCGCATCGAAGTCGGCTATGGCCTGGAGGATCGCCTGACCGATGCGCAGTCGTCGGTGATCATTCATCAGGTCATCACGCCGGCGTTCAAGGCCGGCAATTTCAGCAAAGGCATCAGCGATGGCGTTGCGGCGATGCTGGTGGTGCTCGGTGGCAATCCGCTGGACGAACCGTCGACCGTGTACGAATCCAGCGGCGACCCGGCGGATGATTTCATCTCGCGGCACCCGGCGCTGTTCATGTTCCTGGTGATGTTGTTCATCCTGACGGTGTTTGTCTGCCAGATGCTCGGTATCCTGCCTGCCGGCCGGGGCGGCTCCGGAGGAGGGGGCGGCTTTGGCGGTGGCGGCGGATTCGGCGGCGGTGGCGGTGGCGGCTTCAGCGGTGGCGGGGGGAGTTTCGGCGGCGGCGGTTCGTCCGGCGGCTGGTGAGATCAAAAGAATAATGAGCAGGCACTTTTCGACATGGCATTACTGACTGAACACGAACAACGCAAAGTCGCCGAGGCCATCGCCCGGGTCGAGCGCGACACCGACGCCGAACTGGTCACGGTGCTCGCTGCCCGTGCCGACGATTACGCATACATCCCGCTGCTCTGGGCCAGCCTGCTGGCGCTGGTGTTGCCGGGCATCGTCCACTACCTCACGGGCTGGCTGACCCTGCGCAGCCTGCTGTTGGTGCAATGGGGCATGTTCATTGTCCTCTGCCTGTTGTTCCGTCTGCCGAAAATCACCACTCATCTGGTGCCGCGCCGCGTGCGCCACTGGCGCGCCTCCAACCTGGCGCGCCGGCAGTTTCTCGAACAGAACCTGCACCACACCGTGGGCAGCACCGGCATGCTGATTTTTGTCTGCGAGGCTGAGCGCTATGTGGAGATTCTGGTGGACGAGGGAATTTCCAAACGGCTGGACAACAGCAACTGGGACGCGATTGTCGCGGCGTTTACCGAACAGGTCAGGCAGGGGCGCACGCTGGAAGGGTTTGTCACGTGCGTGGAGGCGTGTGGCGAGTTGTTGAAGGTGCATGTGCCGGTGACGCAGGTGCGGAACGAGTTGCCGAATCGGTTGGTGGTGTTGGGCTGACGCAGTCGCGCATATTTGGCCTCTGTGGCGAGGGGATTTATCCCCGATCGGCTGCGTAGCAGTCGCAACACCTGCGCGCGTGGTTTGACGGGCCGAACACAGAGGGCCGCTTCGCGCGCCATCGGGGATAAATCCCCTCGCCACAAAGGTCGTTGTCATGGATTTTGCCGTTGGGTAAATAAGAGGGTGTCCCCAACCCCCATCCCCCCTAAAATACCCGCCATTCCCGATTCCGCCCGTCCGAGGCCGTTTGTCCATGTCCGTTTCCGCTGCTTCCGCGCCGTCCGCCAAACCGGCCGCCGATCACCACGCCCAGTTCATCGAGCTGCTGCGAGCCAGCCTCGACGACAGCGGTTTTATCAAATTGGTGTTGGCCAAATACGTCGGTGAAGAGGCGGATCTGCAACGGGTCATCATCAAACCGGTGACGGTCAAGGCGCAGCCGTGTCTGTCTTTCGTTTATCGCTACAAGACCCGCGACATCACCAAGAACCTGCCGCTGAGCGAAGGCGTGGCGCTGATCGCCGGGCTGCTGCCGACCTCGTTCAAAAATGCTCATTTACTGGCGCTGACCGACGAAGCGCAGCTGGAATACAGCAAAAAGGGCAAGAGTTCGCTGTTCAAGAGCAAACCTCAGCAATTGCGTGAAGCGCCGTCCGCCGAGCACAACCGCGAGAAAAACCGCTTTCTTGAGTTGAGCCGCCCGTTCCTCAAGGACTTGGGCGTGACCAATGCGCAACACGAGCTGATCCCGGCGATGTCGCGCAAGTGGAAGCAGATCAACAAGTTCATCGAAGTGTTCAGCCATGCCCTGACCTCGTCGCCGCTGGCGCTGGACAAACCGGTGCGGGTCGCCGATTTCGGTTCAGGCAAGGGCTACCTGACGTTCGCCATTCACGACTACCTGCGCAACACGCTCAAGGCCGAGGGCGAAGTCACCGGCGTCGAGCTGCGCGAAGAAATGGTCAACCTGTGCAACGCCGCAGCGGCGAAGCTCGAGCATCCGGGGCTGGTGTTCAAGTGCGGTGACGTGCGCACGGTGGCGCCCAGCGAACTGGACGTGATGATCGCCCTGCATGCGTGCGACATCGCTACCGATTACGCGATCCACACCGGCATCCGCTCGGGTGCGTCGATCATCATGTGCTCACCGTGCTGTCACAAACAGATCCGCCTGCAGATCCAGAGCCCGGCGCTGCTCAAGCCGATGCTGCAATACGGCTTGCACCTCGGCCAGCAGGCGGAAATGGTCACCGACAGCTTGCGTGCACTGTTCCTCGAAGCCTGTGGTTACGAGACCAAAGTCTTCGAGTTCATCTCGCTGGAACACACCAACAAGAACAAGATGATTCTCGCGGTGAAACGCGCCGAGCCGGTTAATCCAGCGCAATTGTTGGCAAAGATCGAAGAGCTGAAAGCGTTCTATCACATCAGCGAACACTGCCTGGAAACCCTGCTGCGCGCTGACGGCTATATGCCTTAACAGGCAGCTGCAAGCTTCAAGCGGCAAGCTGCAAGCTGCAAGTTGAAGCATGACGCTGGTGTGCCTGATATGGGTGATCTTGTTTGTTCTTGAAGCTTGAAGCTTGCAGCTCAATTTAGGTCTACCTTGAATACTCCCCAGACCTTTCCCCGAGGAGTTTTCCCATGGCCGCGAAAAAGATCCTGATGCTGGTCGGCGATTACGTCGAAGACTACGAAGTGATGGTGCCGTTCCAGGCCCTGCAGATGGTCGGCCACACGGTGCACGCCGTGTGCCCGGACAAGTCCGCCGGCAGCACCGTGCGCACGGCGATTCATGATTTTGAAGGTGATCAGACCTACAGCGAAAAACCCGGTCACCTGTTCGCGCTCAATTTCGACTTCGCCAAGGCCCGCGAAACTGATTACGACGCGCTGCTGATTCCCGGCGGTCGCGCTCCGGAGTACCTGCGGCTGAACGACAAAGTCCTCGAACTGGTGCGCGCCTTCGATACCGCCGGCAAGCCCATTGCCGCGGTCTGCCATGGCGCGCAACTGCTCGCGGCGGCGGGTGTGCTCGAGGGGCGTGAGTGCAGCGCGTATCCGGCCTGCGCCCCGGAAGTGCGTCTGGCCGGTGGTACCTATATCGACATTCCGGTGACCGACGGCCATGTTCAGGGAAATTTCGCCACCGCTCCGGCGTGGCCGGCGCATCCGCAATGGCTGGCCGGTTTCCTCGGTCTGCTCGGTACGAAAATCACCTTGTAGTCGAGGCAAGCGACAGATCGCAGGTGCTGGTCTTTACTCTGAAGCGCGAGATCTCTCAATCGCCCCCAGGAGAAACAGACATGTCCGGATGGTACGAAGTGAGCAAAAGCAGCAACGGCCAATTCAGGTTCGTGTTGAAAGCGGCGAACGCCGAAACGATTCTGACCAGCGAACTCTACAGCACCCGCGCCGGCGCCGACGGCGGGATTGCCTCGGTGCAGGCCAACAGCCCGCTGGACGAACGTTACGAGAAAAAATCGACGAAGGACGGCCACCCGTACTTCAACCTGAAGGCGGCCAATCACCAGATCATCGGCAGCAGCGAGTCGTATTCATCGGACGGCGCGTGTGACAAGGGCATTGCCAGCGTGAAGGCCAACGGCCCGACCAAAGTCATCAAGGACAAGACCCAGCCGGTGCTCTGAAATCCGACATCAACCTGTGGGAGTGAGCCTGCTCGCGAAAGCGGTGTTCCAGTCACCTTTTGGGTTGGCTGATATGCCGTCTTCGCGAGCGGGCTCGCTCCCACAGGTGACCGCATTCCATTGTGGGAGCGAGCCTGCTCGCGAAGGCGTCAGCCCGGCCAATATCAAACCTCAACCGGTACCGACAATTTCGGATCGCCCAACGCATGGCTCTTGGCATCAAAGAACCGCAACTCAACCCCGGTACCTTCAAACACCTTGGCGTAGTGACGTTTCTGATGCTGAATGAACGCGGCACTGCGCGGATAAATCGAGACCGCCACGCACTTCGGTCGGGCCAGGCGCAACGCCCGCACCAGATGCGCATCCTGCTCGCCCAGCGCGTGGCCGAAGATGCACAGGCTGTCGCCATGGGCCAGTAACTGCTCGTAGCAGAACGACAGATAATCCGAGCTGCGGATGGTCTTGAGCTTGTCCGCGCTCGGCCCTTCGGTGACGAACAGCGGCACGTCGTCCAGGGTCTTGATCGTATTGTTGATGGCGAAACTGCCGAGCAGGGTGCCCTCGGTCGAGGTCAGTTTGCGTGCGGTGCCGTCCTGATTGCGTACTAGATGCAGACCACCGTGCAGGTACAGCAGACGCGGTTTGTCGGTGGCGCTCTGGCTCAGATCGAAACTCGCGTCTGCGCCGTTGAACAGGTCGTCGATGGTCTCGCCGGGATGTTGCAGTGCCCAGTAATTGAGCAGGTCGTAGTTGGTAGTGAACACCGTGCGATAGCGCGCCAGTTCAGCATTGAGCACCGTCAGTGTCGAAGGCTGCACCAGCCGCCACGGGATGTGCACCGCATGCACGGTGTTGATCAGCGCTTCCTTGATCGCGTAATAGCGATTGCGCGGCGCCGCCGAGCTGACCGCCAGGGCCTTGTTGACCCGGCTGGTAGTTTTCAGGGCGCCCAGCACTTGCTCGAAGCTGCGGGTTTGCAGCGCGTCGAACACCGCCAGCTCCGATGGGCTCAGCGGTTTCTCTTCGACCGTACGGGCGTTTTCGAACAGCGAGTCGTAGCCGAAGTCATCCCAAACCGCACGGCTGGCGCCATTGCCCACCAGCAAACCCTGGAAATCGTTCGCGGCGCGCAGGGCGTTCCAGTCTTCGAGGGTGGCGTCGACATTGAGAAAATCGGTCATTGCGTGGGCGGTCTCAAAACAAAGGGCAGATGGACGGCGACTTTATCACGAGCGGACATTGAGCCAGATCAACATTGCTCGTGACCGATCGGTCGATCCTGTGTGCACCCGCCGAATCGAGGCAGTCGATCCGGCTCCAGTCAGGAGACACACGATGAGCAGCACCTTCTTCATTCCGGCGGTCAACATCATGGGCAGCGGCTGCCTCGACGAAGCCATGGTCGCGATTCGCAATTATGGTTTTCGCAAGGCGCTGATTGTCACCGATGCCGGGCTGGCCAAGGCTGGCGTGGCCGCAATGATCGCCGAGAAACTGGCGATGCAGGACATCGATTCGGTGATCTTCGATGGCGCCAGACCGAATCCGACCACGGCCAATGTCGAATCCGGTCTGGGGCTGCTGAAGGAAAGCCGTTGCGATTTCGTCGTGTCGCTGGGTGGCGGCTCGCCACATGATTGCGCCAAGGGCATCGCCCTGTGCGCAACCAATGGCGGGCAGATTGGCGATTACGAAGGCGTCGACCGCTCCAGCAAGCCGCAATTGCCGCTGATCGCCATCAACACCACCGCCGGCACTGCCAGCGAAATGACCCGCTTCTGCATCATCACCGACGAATCGCGCCACGTGAAAATGGCCATCGTCGACCGCAACGTCACGCCACTGCTGTCAGTCAACGATCCGGAACTGATGGTCGCGATGCCCAAAGGCCTGACCGCCGCCACTGGCATGGATGCACTGACCCACGCTATCGAAGCCTACGTCTCGACCGCCGCCAACCCGATCACCGACGCCTGCGCTTTGAAGGCCATGAAGCCTGATCAGCAGCAATCTGCGTCTGGCCGTGCGCGACGGCAGCGACCTGGCGGCGCGGGAAAACATGGCTTACGCGCAGTTCCTCGCCGGCATGGCGTTCAACAACGCCTCGCTCGGATTTGTCCACGCCATGGCGCATCAGCTCGGCGGCTACTACGACCTGCCCCACGGCGTCTGCAACGCTGTGCTGTTGCCGCATGTGCAGAGTTTCAATGCGCTGGTCTGCGCTGAACGACTCAGGGACGTCGCCCACGCCATGGGCGCGGATATTCGTGGTTTCAGCGCAGAGGAGGGCGCGCAGGCGGCGATCAATGCCATTCGCAACCTTGCCAAGGACGTCGAGATTCCCGGCGGACTGCGTGAGCTGGGCGCGAAACTCAGCGATATCCCGGTGCTCGCCACCAACGCCTTGAAGGACGCCTGTGGACTGACCAATCCACGGGCGGCGGATCAGCGCCAGATCGAGGAAATTTTCCGCAATGCGTTTTGAATGAAGGCGCGCAGGCGAGCGAAGTCGAAAAGTCCTTCGCTTGCTTCTGCGACCACGGCAAATGTCCGCACACGGCCCCAATCTGAAACTTGACCGGCGATGTTGTGGACGGCGGAGATACGGTACTGCCCGACCGCCAGGGAGGGTGCTGCCGGGGTTTGCCATTTCCGGTCGCTTTCGACCGCTGCTCTGGCAATCTCCAGGCCAGTGTCCAGATCGAAAATACTGACGAAACCCTCGGCTCGCATGACATCTCCCGAAAAGATCAGAGGCGTATCGACCTGCGCGCCCTCAATCGGTTCGACAACGACCGGGACGTCGATCTCGGGCCGCAGTCGCACCTCATATCCGCGCTCTTCGCTCCATTCGGACGTGATGCCTGCATAGGTCTGGTGGGCGTGAATCCTCTGCTGACCCTGGGCCTGAACGCCGGTGATGCTGAACGCCCATCGTCCATTTGCGCTGACCAGCCCTTCGCCAAGCGAATGGGTGTTTTCAATGTTCCAGACCTGCACAAGAGCATTGGGTATGCCGCTGCCGAGCAACAATGTCGCAGGTCCCGTCGTGCTGGCCTCTTCGGGATAGGTGATGGTCGGGGCCGGTTGTGAAGTTTGCTCGTCGCGAGTGCTCATCATGCTTCTCGTTCATGGCTGATTTGAACGCTGAGGTTGGCATGACGTGCCTGAATTCGAACCTGTAAGAACTACCAGTCATTCAGTCTTTTTTACACAGTCGGTAATTTCTTTTTCTTCTAAAAAACTGTCATTTCTGTCAGTTGTCCGGCGTGGTGGCCTGGGGTCGAATGCTCGCTACGAGGGGATCGACGTCGATCTCTTGAGGAGCATACGAACATGTCGGAATCTATCGCGCCATTGTCCCCAAACGTGCAGTCAGCCGGGGAGCTGGATGCGCTCTTTGGTCTGCGAACGCTGAAATTCCCCGGAGCGGGCAAGACCATTGCCAAAGGCGTGGCGATCACGCCTTCGGAGCAGATCATGGTCAGCGCTACCGTCGAGCAATCGGGCCATTCGTACTACGGCCTTGCGCGCCTGGATGCCGATGGCAATCCGGATCCGGATTTCGGCACCGGCGGATATCTCAGCGGCCAGTTCGGCACAGGCTCGCTCACGCAAGGCGGGCCATTGATTGTTGATGCGCTGGGACGGATCTGGATGTGCGGTGTGATTGGCGTCGTCAAAGACCAGACTCTTGAATACCAGCAAGTCATCGCCCGGTTTCTGCTCGACGGCTCGCCGGACATCGAGTTCGGCGGCGACAGAAATGGCTACCGGATTGTGCCCATGCGGATTCCGGCACTCTTTGGGGCCACGCATGGGCAACTGCTGCTGGCCAAATCCGATCCGCAGCTTGCGCAGCCGGACAGGCTGCTGTTCGTGACGGCGCAAAAGGGCAGTGGCCTGTTGACGCGGTTCAATCTCGATGGCTCGGACGATTTATCGTTCGCCAGCAACGGTTGGCTGCCCCTGTCGCTGCCAGGGGTGGCCATTTCGCTGTCCGGGATCATCCAGCTCGACGATGGGCTGATTCTGCTGCATGGCAAAACGGAAGTAACCAATCAGGGACTGGTCATGGCGTTCGACCACAACGGGAAAGTTGCACAAGCGTTCGGCGACAAGGGTGTACTGCTGTTGAACATTCAGCGTGATGGCCAGCCGCTCGAAAGCAGCGTGACGGACATCGCGGTGCAAACGGCGCAGCGCCTGCTTCTGCTCGGTTCGGCGGTCGAGTCAACGCAAGGCACGAAACTGCAACACGGGTTCATCAGTGGCATTACCTACGCCGGCCAAATGGATGACGCGTTCAACAATCCTGTCCTCACCCCGACGGCGCAGGAACGGGATCTGAGAGGTTGGAAGGCAGGGTTTGCGCTGGATGACATCGCCGGTAAACGGATCGTTGCGGTCGGACAGACCTCGGGCAGCGCACGAGGCTTGTTGACGGCAGGCTTTCTGGTCGATGGCGCTGTGGATGATTCGTTTGATGTCGAGGGCGCGAGAGACATTTCATGGTCAGCCATTGATGCCTGCCTGCAAGGCTCTTCAATTCTGGTGTTGGGACGCAAGGACGATAGTGCGCAATTGGTCCGCTTGCTGACCGCGCCTGTCACAAAACAGCGCGCCAGCATGAGCAACTGAGCAGTCAGCGGTAAAACCGGGCTATCCTGCCGGCTCGGATGAACCCTGCCTTCGAGCCCACCATGCTGCAAAAAAGCCTGATCCGCCGTCTCGACCTGATCACTCTGCAACTGTTCGTCGCCGTCCACGAGGAAGGTACGTTGACCCGTGCGGCTGCGCGCGAAGCCATCGCGGTGTCGGCGGCGAGCAAGCGCCTGATGGATTTGGAGGAGGCGCTGGGCATCGCTTTGTTCGTGCGCCAAGCCAAAGGCATGATCCTCACGCCGGCCGGTGAGACCCTGCTGCACCATGCGCGGCAGATGCTCTTCAACGTGGAAAAGATGGGCCTGGAACTGGGCGAGCACAGCCACGGTGTGCGGGGTTACGTGCGCATGCTGGCCAATCTTTCGGCGATCATTCAGTTCCTGCCCGAAGACTTGCGCGACTTCTCCGCGCGGCAGCCGCAGGTCAAGACCGACCTTGAAGAACGCCCCAGCGCCGGGGTGATTCAGGGCGTGCTCGATGGCGTCGCCGACCTCGGCATCTGCTCCGACGACAGCGACACCAAAGGCCTGCACAGCGTGTTGTACCGCCAGGACAAACTGGTGGTGGTGATGCTCCCGGAGCATCCGTTGGCTACGCGCGCATCGGTGACTTTCGATGAAACTCTCGACAGCGATTACGTCGGCTTGCACGCAGCCAGTTCGATCAACATGCGTACCCATGCGGCGGCGCGGCAGGCCGGCAAAGTCCTGCGCATCCGCATTCATGTGCCGGGATTCGATGCCGTGTGCCGGATGGTCCAGGCGAACATGGGCATCGGCATTCTGCCGCAGCGAGCCTATGAGTTGTTTGGTCAGGCACTGGGCTTGCGTGCGGTGCCGCTGACCGATGCCTGGGCGGATCGCGCGCTGATTGTGGTGGTGCGCGATGAGGCAGGGTTGTCGCCGGTGAGCCGGATGTTGTTTGAGCATTTGCGCGGGCGGTAGATCTTCATTGCGGCTGATGGCCTCTTCGCGAGCAGGCTCGCTCCCACATTGAACTTGTGTGAACACAGAATCTGAAACCACTACAGATCCTTGTGGGAGCGAGCCTGCTCGCGAAGGCGGCCCTGAATTCACCACGCAATCACAGAGGAGCATTCGCATTTCGCGAACGCCCATTGCCGAGAGACGGCTGGATTCGCTGACGATCGTTCCTCTAGCCTTGGCGACATATTCCAAGAACAAGAGGTACCCGCGATGACTGCCCCTTTGAGTGCAATCAAAGTGATCGAGATCGGCACCCTGATCGCCGCGCCGTTTGCCGCGCGCATGCTTGCCGAGTTCGGCGCCGAGGTGATCAAGATCGAAGCCATGGGTCAGGGCGACCCGCTGCGCAAATGGCGCAAGCTGCACGAAGGCACATCGCTGTGGTGGTACCTGCAATCGCGCAACAAGAAATCCCTGGCGCTCAATCTCAAATCCGCTGAAGGCATCGAACTGGTCAAGCAACTGGCCGGCGACGCCGACGTGATCATTGAAAACCTGCGCCCCGGTGCGCTGGAAAAACTCGGTCTGGGTTGGGACGTGCTACATGCGCTGAATCCGAACCTGACCCTGGTGCGTATCTCCGGCTACGGCCAGACCGGCCCTTACCGTGACCGGCCCGGTTTCGGTGCGATTGGCGAGGCCATGGGCGGCATCCGCTACACCACCGGCAATCCCGATTCGCCACCGGCGCGGGTCGGCGTCAGCCTCGGCGATTCGCTGGCCTCGCTGCACGCGGTGATCGGCGCGCTGATGTCGCTGTTGCGGGTCAAGACCGGGCAGGGCGGTGGACAGATCGTCGATGTGTCGCTGGCCGAAAGCGTGTTCAACGTCATGGAAAGTCTGGTGCCGGAATACGACATGCTCGGCCATGTCCGCGAGCGCAGCGGCGGCGCCTTGCCGGGCATCGCGCCCTCCAATACTTACCTCACGTCCGACGGCGCTTATGTGGTGATTGCCGGCAACAGCGACCCGATCTACAAGCGCCTGATGCACACTATCGGCCGCGCTGATCTAGCCGAGGCAGAAGAATTCGCCCACAACGACGGCCGCGCGGCGCAGAGCGGTTTGCTCGATGCGGCCATCACACACTGGACCAGCAGCCTGCCGATCGACGAGGTACTGGCTGCTCTCGAAGCTGCCGAAGTGCCGGCCGGGCGCATCTATTCGGTGGCTGATATCGTCGCCGATCCGCACTATCAGGCGCGGGACATGCTGCTCGATGCCGAGTTGCCCGGTGGCGCAACGGTGAAGATGCCCGGCATTGTCCCCAAACTCTCGGAGACCCCCGGCGGAGTGAACTGGTCCGGGCCGAAACTGGGCCAGCACACCGACGCTATTCTCACCAATCTTGGCCTGACTGAACTCGACATCGAACGCCTGAAAAACCAAGGGGTGGTGCAATGATCACTGACTATTCGCAAACCCTGATCGTCCAGGAAGTCTCACCCCGCGACGGTTTGCAGATCGAGCCGACGTGGGTGGAAACCGCTGACAAGATCGCCCTGATCAATCAATTGTCACAGGCCGGATTCAGCCGCATCGAGGCCGGCTCGTTCGTCTCGCCCAAAGCCATTCCGGCCCTGCGTGACGGCGAGCAAGTGTTCAACGGCATTCAGCGCCAGCCGGGTGTTATTTACGTGGCGTTGATCCCCAACCTCAAAGGCGCGCAACGTGCATTGGCAGCGAATGCCGATGAGTTGAATCTGGTGATGTCCGCCAGCCAGACCCACAACCTGGCCAATATGCGCATGCGTTGCGAAGAGTCGCTGGCGGCATTCGCTGACATTGTTGCGTTTGTCAGCGGCTCAGGTGTGCGCCTCAACGGCAGCATCGCCACCACGTTCGGTTGTCCGTTCGAAGGCCGGATCGATGAGGATCGCGTACTGCAGATCGTCGACGCTTATCAAGAGCTCGGCATTCAGGGCATCAGCCTCGCCGATACCACCGGCATGGCCAATCCGCGTCAGGTCGATCGCTTGGTGCGGCGCGTTTTGCAGCGGGTTTCGCCGGCCGATCTGACCCTGCATTTCCACAACACCCGCGGCCTCGGCCTGTGCAATGTGCTGGCCGCTTACGAGGCCGGCGCGCGGCGCTTCGATGCGGCGCTGGGTGGCCTCGGTGGCTGTCCGTTTGCGCCGGGGGCGTCGGGCAATATCTGCACCGAAGACCTGGTGAACCTGTGCGCTGAAGTCGGCATTCCCACGGGGATCGATTTGCCGCTGCTGCTGAAGCTTTCGCGCGGCTTGCCGGCGCTGTTGGGCCACGATGTCCCCGGCCAACTGGCCAAGGCCGGGCGCAACTGCGATCTGCATCCGATGCCCACCTGAGAAACACCAGTACCCCTGTGGGAGCGGGCTTGCCCGCGATGACGGCAGCAAATTCAACGAAAGCGTTAGCTGAACTGACGCCATCGCTGGCAAGCCAGCTCCCACACAAAAGCGCTCCACAGGGAGCGTCATCACCAGACAACAAAAACAATCGGACGCCCATCGGCAGTCCGCCTGGAGAAAATCTATGAGCCTCAATGTAATGGAGGCGGGCGTGAATCCGTCCGTCGATCACGACGCCGAAAAAGCCCTGGTCAGCAAAGTTGCCTGGCGCCTGATGCCGCTGATCATGGTCTGCTACCTGTTCGCCTTTTTCGACCGCATCAACATCAGCTTCGCCAAATTCCAGTTGCAGACCGACCTGAGTCTGAGCGACACCGCGTATGGCTTGGGCGCCGGGCTGTTCGTGGTCGGTTACGTGCTGTTCGAAGTGCCGAGCAACATGATGCTGTACAAGGTCGGCGCGCGGCGCTGGATCGCGCGGATCATGATGTCGTGGGGCGTGGCGACGGCGGCGATGGTCTTCGTCAACAGCGAATGGCAGTTCTATGCGCTGCGCTTCGTCATCGGTGCGATGGAAGCCGGGTTTGCTCCGGGCGTGCTGTATTACCTGACGCTGTGGTTTCCGCAGCACTTCCGTGGCCGCATCACCTCGATGCTGTTTCTCGCCTCGGCGTTTGCCGGGCTGGTCGGCGCACCGTTCTCAGGGCTGGTGTTGCAACACCTCGATGGCGTATTGCAGATGCGCGGCTGGCATTGGTTGTTCCTGCTCGGAGGCGTGCCGTGCATCGCGCTGGGTTTTCTGGTGCTGACGCAGCTGAAGGACCGCATTGAGGATGCGCACTGGCTGACGGCTGACGAGAAGAAATTGCTCTCCAGTCGCATCGCTCATCACGAACCACACAAGAGCGGCGGCTCATTGCTCGCGGCGCTGAAAATTCCCGGGTTCCTGACGTTGGGTTTGATCTACTTCCTGATCCAGGTCGCGTCCTACGGTTTGAATTTCTGGGCACCGCAATTGATCCGCAGCGCCGGCACCGAAAGCCCGGTGATGATCGGCCTGCTGACCGCCATTCCGTACATCTGCGGGGCGATCAGCATGGTGGTGATCGGACGCTTGTCCGACGCCACCGGTGAACGGCGCAAGTTTGTCGCCGGGCTGGTGATCGTCGGCGCGATCGGCTTCTTCAGCGCGGGAATCTTCGCCAGCCACACGACCTTCCTGATCGTCGCGCTCGGCCTGCTCGGCGCGGGCATCATCGCTTCGATTCCGAGCTTCTGGACCCTGCCACCGAAACTGCTGGCGGGCGCCGGTGCCGGCACAGCGGGCGGGATCGCGGTGATCAATACCCTGGGGCAGTTCGGCGGGATCGTCAGCCCTGTCATGGTCGGACGCATCAAGGACCTCACCGGCAGCACCACCCCGGCGCTGTACGTCATCGGCGTCGCCGCGCTGATTGCGGCCGCTTTGCTGTTGTGGGGCTTGCCGCAGAAGTTGCGCACGCTGGATAAGTTCTGAGACTCGCGGCGTCTGTGATGACGCCTTCGCGAGCAGGCTCGCTCCCACTTTGGAATGCGCTTTCCTGTGCGAGCGTGCCTGCTCGCGAATTCCGACTTCAGACACATGAGAAGATTCGCTGGCCAGATCTGTTGAATCCTCCGATGCAGAAAGGGATAGTGCGCGCCTGGAAATATCTTCAAGGAGCAGGAAATGACAGTGAAGTCAGTATGGATCAGCGCAGCGCTCTGCGGGTGGTTCATGGCTGGGCAGGCCTGGGCCGATTGCACACCGCCGGCGGTCAGCGCGGAAGCGGATTTCTCGCTGTGCAAAGAATGGCCGGCTTATCCGTCGCTGACGATTATCGCGCTATCGACGTTCGTGCCCGATCCGGTCTATGGCCATGACGGCAGCGTGGGCTCGTACGATCTGGATCTGGCTATCATCACGGCCGGCAGCCCCAAACCGCTGGCGACCTATCATCAGCGGTCGGCGTTTCTCTCCGATGCCATCGCGCTGGAGAGTCTGGAGCTGGATACGGCGCGTTATAAACTCACGCCCGACCTCCGTGCCTTCGGCGTTCGCGCCCATTTCAAAGGCTCGTCACGCGTCAATCCGCTGGATGAAACCCTGCTGTCGCTCTACGTGAAAGAGGGCGACAAACTGCGCCCGGTGCTGGATCGCTTGGTCGCCTACAGCTTCAGTGGCGAATGGGATGGCAATTGCGCCGGAGAGCGCTCGGAGACGGTGCGTACGCTTGAGATGGGCAAAACCAGTTCCCATGGTTACGCCGATATCATTGTCCGCTCAGTCACCATGGGCCTGGTCGGTGAGGGGCCACCCGACACCTGCGAATCGAAAACTACCCACGAAAAGCCGGTGCTGACCACGTTGCGCTATGACGGACAGCAATATTTCGTTCCCGAAAATCTGAGAGGCTATTGAAGGCGCGTCGTTCTACTTCCTCGATCCCGACGGGCACAAGCTGGAAGTCCACGTCGGCGATTTGCAATCGCGGCTGGCTACGTGTCGGCAGAAACCGTACCCCGGCATGCGTTTCTGCGACGAACCCTGATCCGCTTCAATCGCGGTGATATAGACTCTGCGCCACGTGTTCTGGCGCTTGCAGGTTTCTCATGACTCCATCATTGCTGTTGGCCGTTCTGGCTTCGGGTTTCATCTACGGGATCACGCCCGGGCCGGGCGTGCTGGCGGTGTTCGGGATTGGCGCGGCCCATGGCCGGCGGGCCGGGGCGGGGTTTCTGTGCGGGCATCTGCTCGGCGATGTGATCTGGTGCAGCACCGCGCTGGTGGCAATCGTCGGCGCCCGCGAGATCGGCAGCACCGCGTTCGATGTGCTCGGCGTGCTCAGCGCGTTGTACCTGTTCTGGCTCGGCTGGCGTGCGGTGCGTGCCCAACGCCGCAATGGCGACGAGGCGCAAGGGGCGGCGCGGCAGCCGTTCTGGCACGGCATCGTCTTCGGCCTGACCAATCCCAAGGCCTATCCGGTGGCGGTGGCGACCTTTACGGCGCTGTTGTCGAGCCGCGCCGAACTGCTCAACTGGTCGATGCTACCTGCACTGATCGCCCTGAGTTTCATCGGCGGCGCCCTGGCCTACGCTATCCTCATCGGCGTGGTCGGCGCACAGCGAGTGCGCATGGTGTATCAGCGGCATGAGCTGCTCATCACGCGTTTATGCGGCGTGATGTTTATCGGCTTCGCCATCAACGCGTTGATGCACGCGCTGCCGGGGCTGCTGCCGAACAAGACTTGATGGAATGGGCAGGGACGCGCAATCACGATCATGGATGATTGAAATCGCTGCACTGCGCGGACAATCGTTAGAACCATGGCAAGCCCAAACCCTGCGCCGCTGGCGAGCTACATTGACCTGTTGCTGGACGCCGTTTGCGCGGTCGACAAACAGGGCCGTTTCGTTTTTGTCAGCGCTGCCTGCGAGCGGATTTTCGGCTACACGCCTGACGAACTGATCGGCCGCTCGATGATCGAGCTGGTGCACCCGGCTGATCGCCAGCGCACCCTTGCGGCCGCTGGCGAAATCATGGGCGGCGACCCGAAGCACAATTTCGAGAACCGCTATCTGCGCAAGGACGGCAGCGTCGCGCACATTTCCTGGTCGGCGCGCTGGTCGGAAGTCGATCAACTGCGCATCGCCGTCGCCCGCGATATCACCGAGCGCAAGCAGGCCGAGTCGCGGCAAGCGGCGTTGTACGCGATTTCCGAAGCGGCGCACGCGGCGGAAGATTTGCTGGCGCTGTTCAAACGCATCCATCTGCTGATTGGCGAGTGGCTGCCGGCGCTGAATTTTTCCGTGGCGCTGTACGACGAACACTGCGCGCAGCTGAATTTTCCCTATCACGTCGACGATCACGAATTGCAGCCCGAGCAGCCCGGCACCGTCATCGGACGGCTCTGCGCGCAAGTGATCCGCAGCGGCCAGCCAATGTTGCTGACGCCGGACAGCGCCGATGCCACGCCCGATTTTGCTGAGCTGGTGGCGGAACAAAACGCGCCTTGCTGGCTCGGTGTACCACTGAACTCAAAAAACGGCACCATCGGCGCCTTGATCGTCAAAAGCCTCGCTGGCGGCGAACGCTACACCGAGCAGGACAAGGAACTGCTGCAATATGTCTGTGCACAAGTCGCCACGGCCATCGAGCGCCAGCAACTGCACGCGCGGCTCAAGCGCATGGCGCAATACGATCAACTGACGCAACTGCCCAATCGCGAACTGCTCCGTGATCGGCTCAGGGCTGCGCTGGCCGATGCGCGAACCCTGCACGGCCACATGGCGCTGCTGTATGTCGATCTGGATCGCTTCAAACAGGTCAACGACACCCATGGCCATGCCGTCGGTGACATGCTCCTGCAAACCGTGGCCAACCGGCTGAAAGGCTGCGTGCGTGAAACCGACACGGTGGCGCGTATCGGTGGCGATGAGTTCGTCGTGCTGCTGCACAGCGTGCATGCCGCCGGCGATCCCGACAGTGTCGCCGGAAAAATCCGACAGGTGCTGGCGCAGCCCATGCGCCTCGACGGGCATGACTTGCGGATCGAATCGAGCATCGGCGTGGCGCGCTTTCCTGAACACGGCGAAGAAGAACAGCAGCTGTTTCGGCATGCCGATCAAGCCATGTATGCGGCCAAACGCCTGAATCATCGGGCCTTGGGCAGCTGAAGCGAGCGCGCCGTTCGTCGCGGTTCAGGCAGATTTTCTAAACCTTTGACCGCCAAAGCATTCCTAATTGAGGCGGACAATTGTCCGCCGCGACTATTTGAGCTGCGGGCGAATCACGGCCCGTTTGAATTTTCCACGAAGGAGGGCGCGACCATGAGCCGGATGGCCACCCGTTTACGTAACGTCAGTTTTGCAACCCTGCTGGGCCTGTGCGCCAGCAGTGCGTTCGCCCAGTCGCCTGCCGAATTCATCAACGATGCCTCTGCCAAAGGCATGGCCGACATCGAAGCCAGTCGTCTGGCCCACGGCAAGACCGAATCGAAAGAGGTCAAGGATTACACCATCGTTGTGATCAACGACCGCACCACGGCCAACCAGCACCTTGCGAAAATCGCCAAGAAACTCGACCTGCCGGTTGCCCCCCGCGAAGAACTCGCCGACAAGGCCAAAGAGCTGATGCCGGAAGTGAAGGACGGCACCACATTCGATCAGGCCTACGCTGCCAGTCAGGTCAAGGCGACCGAAGAGGCCATTACCCAGATCGAGCAACAGGCACAGACCACCGATGTGCCGGAAATCAAAGCGTTTGCCGATGAGACTTTGCCGAAACTGCAAAGCCATCTGGAGAAAGCTCGAGCGTTGCAGGCCAGTCGCTAACTTCGCCTTGTTGGTGCAGCGCGAGCGAAACCTTCAGTTGAAATGCGATGCCTCCCCTGTGAGAGCGAGCCTGCTCGCGAAAGCGGTGTGTCAGTCAATAATGTTTTGACTGACCCGCCATCTTCGCGAGCAGGCTCGCTCCCACAGGGTGTGTTTACTTGCTCAGCACTCATTCAAATCCTGCTTTGGCTTGCTCTTGTCGCCAAGCCCCTCAAGATCAAACACCTGATTCTCACCCAGCGCGCGGTAATGCCGGCGCAGCGCTTCGAGCTGCTTCAGATCCAGCGCCTCCAGCCCGAGCATCGCGTTCTGCGCTTCCTTGTTCACCCGCAACAGCTCATCGAGTTTCAAATGCAGAATGTCGGTATCGCGGTTCTGCGTGTTCTGAATCAGGAACACCATCAGGAACGTGATGATCGTCGTCGAGGTATTGATGATCAGCTGCCATGTGTCGTTGTAACCAAAAATCTGCCCGCTCAAGCCCCACAACCCGATAAGAATCAACGCCCCCATGAACGTTTTCGGGCTACCGGCCCACAGGGCAAGTTTCTGGGCAATCTTTGCGAATTTCATGATGGAAGTCCTTGTTTTGGGAGCTTGAAATTCAGACATCGGTGTTGTGCTGAAAATTCTAATTACAAATAACCGGGCGGGACGCCGGAGGCGAGGCGAGCTCATCGGCCTTATCGCTGTATGGTATGGGCAGCTGCACTTCCCGGTTTCAAGCCATGCCCCGACAGGAGAACGCAATGAGTTGGTCTGCCAAGCAATACGTCGCTTTCGAAGATGAACGCACCCGCCCGGCCCGTGATCTGTTGGCGGCGATACCCACCGCGCAGGCCCGGGCGGTGGTGGACATTGGTTGCGGACCGGGCAATTCCACCGAATTGCTGGTGCAGCGTTTTCCCGATGCGAGCGTCAGTGGCCTCGACAGTTCGGCGGACATGATTGCCGCCGCGCGCAAGCGCTTGCCTGACGTGCAGTTTCAGGTGGCCGAGGTCGACAAATGGGCTGACGAGGGTCCGTTCGATGTGATCTTCGCCAATGCGGTGCTGCAATGGGTGCCTGATCACGCATCGTTGCTGCCAGCCCTGGCGAGCAAACTTTCAGATGGTGGCAGCCTGGCGATCCAGATGCCGGACAACCTCAACGAACCGTCCCACCGCTTGATGCGTGAAGTCGCCGCCAATGGGCCGTGGGCGAGCAAGCTCGCAGACGCTGCCGGGCAGCGTACCGACATGGCCAGTGCCAGTGAGTATTTTTCAATGCTGCGGCCGCACTGCGCGCGGGTCGATGTGTGGCGCACCACCTATCACCATCAGCTTCGGGACGGGGCGGCGGGAGTGGTGGAGTGGTTCAAGGGTAGCGGGTTGATTCCATTCCTGAGCCCATTGACCGAGGAGGAGCGGGCGCAGTATCTGCAGCGGTATCTGGCAGAAGTTGCCAAGGCTTATCCGGCCTTGGCTGACGGCTCGGTGCTGTTGCCGTTTCCACGTTTGTTCATTGTTGCGACCCGCTGAGTTACGCCTCCGGGTTCCTTGGGTTCGCCACGTTATCTCTGGTCGGCGCATCTCTTGAACGCAACACGGTCGGTCCCCTCTCCCTCGGGAGAGGGTTAGGGTGAGGGTGAGGGGCTTATTGGCGCAGAAACCCGATCACCGCTGCACCGCCAACATCATCGTCCTCTGGCATCCTTTCAACTCGTTCACGCTGAGCTCGTCGGAAATTTCCTTCTGTTTTCCAGGCTTTTACACGTGGTGCGCTATGGCTGTTTAAAGTTGAATCACGTTGCGTCCCGATGCCTACAAATCCTTGCGCCGCTGCCTACCGGTACGCCAGAATCCGCCGGCTTGTGCGCCTGGAGGGCGGTCGGTAACTTGGTTCGCGTCACTGATTTCCAGTGATCGGGTTTAGTAGCCCGGTAATGTCCTCCTCGTAACGGTTGCACGAGTTCCGTTGAATCAGGCGCGTGCCTGTATTTTATGGTGGCTGTGCGCATGGCGCCTTCGGGTGCGCCGGATGGGGGATGGGTCCGGTCTACTAACTTGCGTACAGCCGCCACCCTCCCGTTTAGTAGCGTGGTGGATGCGGCTCAAATGAAAGGTACCGCCCCGTGTTCAAAGTAACGCCAAATCCGCCGGAAACCGATCCGGCCTCTCCTTACGAGTCCCTCGATTCGAAAAAACTCCACGAAGCCGCCGAACGCGCCCTCGACCACTATCTCATCCCACCAAAAACAAGCTCACCGCCGTACCAGGCCAGCAGCATGTTCATGGTTAATCCGGGCACCGATACCGAGTCGCTATTGGTCAACGCCAGCGAATCCCTCGGCTCGGCCAGCGTCATGCCCGGCGACTTCGCCGCCTTGCTCGACGGCAGCCAGCGCAAAACCCTGCTCGGCATCGCCCAGGTCGTCATGCTGGGCGAGCTGGCGGTGAATCAGGTGTTGGATAATGTGGTGCCGGTGGGTTAGCCGGCGTTGATTTCCGAGTAAAAAGTAACCGGTCGTTGCGACCGGTTTTTCGGCTAGTGCAGCGTCAAAACCGCTGATCAATACCAGGTTTGTCCTCTTGAAAGGGCTCGGAAGGGGGAATCGGGAATTGCTGCTCCTCATACTCGCCCACCCGCCGAGCGAGAATTTCCAATTCATCGCCTTCCGGCGAGTTCATCTCAGCGCCCCAAATCTGCTCGATACGCAGCAATGCTGCG
The DNA here is from genome assembly GCF_056278925.1 of Pseudomonas sp. TE9122. Lineage (NCBI taxonomy): Bacteria > Pseudomonadati > Pseudomonadota > Gammaproteobacteria > Pseudomonadales > Pseudomonadaceae > Pseudomonas > Pseudomonas sp. TE9122. Next base: position 937,559 of record NZ_JBWBQI010000001.1, read on the forward strand.
GACAAGTCTTCAGTGCTCCGAATGGGTTTGATGTCCATAAATGATGTCCGCTTTGGTAACCACATGAGCGGCGATCTTGAACGGCACAACAAACGCTGTGTTCATCATTACGTTGCCAAATATGACTGCATTGCGGAGAGTCAGATTCGCGGTGACAAAAGCGGCCACGCGTGACCCAACCGCGTAATCCTCAATGTCAGCTGTGTAGCAATCAGAAGATCTCTATTGCTCCACGAAATTAGTGAAATTTTTCAAAAATGGTCATATCTGATCCTTAAGGGAGGTTAGATGGCTACAATGGCTCTATTAAGATCCTTAAGAATTGGAAGGGTTTGCCATGTCATTCATGCATTTGCTTCACTCGCCGGCTGAGATCGCTAGAAATGTCGGAGAAAACGCCAAAATCCTGCGGCTCTCCAAAAACCTTTCCCGCAAGACGCTCGCAGAAAAGGCGGGGGTTTCCGAATCCACCATCAAGCGATTCGAAGCGACCGGCCTCGTGACGTTGGAGGCTTTGATCCTGATAGCCACTGCGCTTGATGAACTCAACGCTGTGACCAGGCTGTTCAAACCAGAGCAACCGAGCTCGCTGGATGAGCTGAAGAATGCCAGGCGCAAGAGAGGGATGCGCTGATGATCAAGCCTTTCAAACACACAGAAGCGCTGGATGTTTTGAAAGAGGGCGCCAAGGTTGGTGAGCTGGTCAGAGTCGCGGGCCGGGGGATTTACTTCGCTTACGATCCGGGTTGGCTTGCCACTGGCTACAATCTTTCGCCGCTGACAATGGCTTGGGACGAAAAGCCCCAGTTGGCCAGGAACACCAGCCTCTTCGAAGGGCTACACGGACCGTTCGCCGATTCACTGCCTGACGGCTGGGGCATGCTGCTGATGGATCGATATTTCGACAGCACCTTCGGTGACGGCACCCACCTTACCCTCACAGCGCTTGATCGCCTTGCTTATATGGGCGAGCGCAGTATGGGGGCGTTTGAATATCAGCCGAAGGCGGAAAAAACAGAGCTCACAGGCCCTTTGGATATTTGCCAACTCTACGAAGCTTCAATCGAAGTTCAAGAGGGTGAGACCCCTGCTGTGCTTACCAAATTGCGACTGGCCGGTGGCTCACCGGGGGGCGCACGACCGAAGGCAATCGTGGCGCTGTCTGCCGACAAAAAACACGCAATTTCGGCCTTTGATGCCCTGCCCGAGGGCTATGCACATTGGATCGTGAAGTTCAGGGCATTGTACGAACCGATTGAAACCGGCGGCATTGAACTCGCCTATGCCGAGATGGCTCGTGCCGCCGGAGTGACCATGGCTGAATCGGATCTTCTGGATGTGCAGATGCCTGGCGGCGAGGTTGAGCGTTTCTTCGCAACCAAGCGCTTCGACCGCGACGGCGAGCGCAAGATTCACATGATGACCGTCTCGGCGCTCATGTACGCGGACTACCGCGCATTGTCATCCATCGACTACCCGAACCTGCTCAAGCTCACTCAGGTGTTGACCAGAAGCTCCGTCGAAGTGGAAAAGATGGCCAGGTTAATGATCTTCAATGCGCTGTCTCACAACCATGACGACCATGCGAAGAACTTTGCCTTTCTCTGCCACAATCCTGAAAAAAAAGGCGAGAAAGAAACCTGGACGCTGTCCCCGGCATACGACCTGACTTTCGCAAACGCCATGGGCGAGCACACCACTGACTTCGGTGGCCGCACTCCCGGCACGCCTACGCGCAAGCGAATCATGGAGATCTGCAAGGATTACAAATACCTCAAGGCCGAGGAATACATCGAGCAGACTCTCGCAGCGCTCGCCGACTGGAAGAAAGTATTCACTCGATTGAATGTCCCGCACAAAGCCGGGGAACCGATCTTCAATGTACTGGCGAGGCTGCATCAGGATTTCGAGAAGTAATCCGGGGAGGAGGGGCTCAGCGATCTTCTGGAAGTCTTCACCGCCAACACGCTTCAACTTCCAGACACAAAAAAACCGGCCATCAAGGCCGGTTTTTCATTTCTGCATCCCCCGTCGGACAACACAACGCGAGATCAATATTCGGTGGAGCGGGTAGAGGGAATCGAACCCTCATCTAAAGCTTGGGAAGCTTTCGTTCTACCACTAAACTATACCCGCTCAGAGCGGCTGACTTTGTACCAGACTCGGCCACGGATTTGAAGTTTTCTTTTCTCTGCGAGGGCTTTGCCACGCAGAAATCGGTCGATCGCGAGCAAGGGCTGCGCCGGTGCAACAGGCACTTCAAGCTTGCAGCCTTGCCCGCGATGACGCTGTTTCAAATGGCCAGGGCATGTTGATCCTGCACAAACGAGTAGCGCGTTCGGCTGGCTTGCGGCGCAGGTTTCAGAAAGCCGAGCAGGGCGTTCTGGCTGTCGCGGCAGGCGGCCTTGTGCTCCATGTCGAGAAAGTGTCCGGTGGCTTGCAGGGTGGTGAAGCTGCTGTGGGCAACGTGGTTGCCGAACAGTCGCGCATCCTCGGCGGCGGTGTATTCGTCCCATTCGCCGTTGAGAAACAGCACCGGCACGTTGATCTTTTTCGCCGCATTCAGATAGCACTGGCGATCGCTGTGCAGCACGTCGTTGATATGAAAATGCATCTGTCCGTATTCATGCTCGGCGAGACTGCTGACGTGGCGGTAGTTGAAACGCTTGAACAGCGACGGCAGGTGTTTGCCGATGGTGTTGTTGACCAGATGGCCGACCCGATCGCCGTCGCGGCTGCCGAGGTAATCGACGCCGCGCTCAAGGTAATCGAGCATGTGCGCATTGATCACCGGGGAGAACGAGCTGATCACGGCTTTTTCGATGCGCCGGGGCTGCTGGGCGAGGGCGACCAGAGTGGCGGCGCCACCCCAGGAGAACGACAGCACGTGTTCGGCGGCGAAGTGGTCGATCAGCTCCAGCAGAATCTGCCCTTCGACTTCCTTCGTCAGATGTTTCTCATGCCGGTTGTGGGCTTTTGACCGACCCGCGTAGGGCTGGTCGTAGCAGACCACGTTGAATTGCGGGTGCAGGTTTTTCACGGTCTGTGCAAACGACGCAGTCGTGGCCATCGAGCCGTTGACCAGAATGATGGTCTTTTCTGCGGCGTCTGCGCGATAGAACTCCGTGTAAACCCGATACTGACCCTGTATATCCAGCACAGCGATTTCTGGCCTCATGTCATAAGACTCCTGGCAAGCAAACGGGTATGCGCGCAATCGAGATTGCACGAGCTTTGTGACAGGTAGGCATACGCCTGAAATTTGCTGGCCCATGTCGATCCGGTACGGCAGGTCGACGGGTGTTGTTATTGGCGGGCAGATTGCCGGCTGAGGCGCAGCCCTTGAGGGCAGACGACCGACAAAAAGTTTCTTGGAAGTATGTGGTGACTCATCGGTCACATTTCGGCCGACGTCCTGATTCAAGCAGGGGACTCAGGATCACGCAAGTGCCGTCGGCGAATTGTTCGACAACTTCGGCTGAGCGGTCGCCGGCTTAGAACAAATGAATCTCTTCGGTGCGCAAAGCGCGGTACTCGCCCGGTTTTAGCGCGTGATCGAGGGTCAGTTCGCCCATGGATTCGCGGTGCAGGCGCAGGACTTTGTTGTTGAAGAACCCAAACATGCGCTTGACCTGATGGTAGCGGCCTTCAACGATGCTCAGCCGTGCCGAGCGTGGGCCGAGCAGCTCAAGCTGTGCCGGTTGCGTGGTCAGATCTTCGAAAGCGAAGTAGATGCCCTCGGCAAATTTCAGCGCGTAGCTCGGGTCGATGTCCTGTTCTGTTTCGACGTAATAGACCTTCGCCAGTTTGGTTTGCGGCTGCGTCAGGCGCCGCGACCAGGCGCCGTCATTAGTGATCAGCATCAGCCCGGTGGTGTTGAAATCCAGACGTCCGGCGATGTGCAGGTCGTCCTTGTGCGGTTCATCGAGCAGGTCGAGCACGGTCGCATGCTGCGGATCGCGGGTGGCGCTGACGCAGCCCGGCGGTTTGTGCAGCATGAAATAGCGAGCCGGCTTACCGCTTTGCAGCACCTCATCGTCAACTTCGACCCGGCTGAACTCCAGTACGTCACTGTGCGGGTCGCTGACGACTTTTCCGTCAATCCGCACGCGCTTTTCCACCAGCAACAGGCGCACCTGCTGACGGTTGTAGCGGGGCAGATTGCTGAGGAAGCGGTCGACGCGCATGGTCAGAATTCAACAAACAAAGGGCCGCGCATCTTACGGGATCGGCCGCCGGTCTGCTTGCAACTGCGCTTCGACCTGGGCGCAACGCGGGCACAGGCAGGCTTGATTGCGCAACTCGGCCGGCAGCGCTTCGAGCACTGCAGGGTCGATGGTCACGCCGTAGCACCAGCATTCGCGGTCGGCGGTGCGCGGGTCGGCGAGGCTGCAATCGTTGCGCGCACCGCAGGCCGGGCAGTGGTCGGGTTTGACGTCGTTATCAGGCATAGGTCGAGTGCGGCATTTCCATGCAGGTGCGGTTGCGCCCGGTTTGCTTGGCGCGGTACATCGCATGATCGGCCCGCGACAGCAGAGTGTGCAAGGTGTCATCGCGTTGCACGGTGGTGGCGCCGATGCTCACGGTCAGATGCAGGCTGTGGCCATCGTAGGCATATTCGTGTTGTTCGACGTGCTGGCGAATCTTCTCGGCAATTTTCTGCCCGGTCTCGCCGTCGGTGTCTTTCAACAGAACGATGAATTCTTCACCGCCCCAGCGGCAGACGATATCGGCGTGGCGCAGGCAACTTTGCAGGTCGCGGGCGAAACCGATCAACACCTGATCGCCGGCCATGTGTCCGTAGGTGTCGTTCAAGGCTTTGAAGTGGTCGAGGTCGAGCAGCAACGCGGTCAGCGGCTTGGTTTCCCGTTGGGCCTCGTGCAGCGCCTGCGCAGCGAGGATGTCGAAGCCGCGTCGATTCGGCAGTTCGGTGAGACTGTCGAGGGTGGCGTGCGCCTGGATCTTCGCCTGGAAGCGCTTGATCACCCGGTTGAGCAGCGCCAGCACGATCAACGTCACCAGCAGGCAGATCAGCAGATTGAGATACAGCGACTGGCGGATCTCGCTCAGCGCGCCGTCCTCGCGTTTATCGACGAACAGGTACCAGTTCAACTCGGGGATAAACCGCACGTTGAGAAAATGTCCCTGGCCGTGGGTGGAGTATTCGTAGCTGCCGCTGTGCGGTTTGGGCAACTGGCTGACCAGACTTTTCATGCTCTCCAGTTCGCCAAGACTCTGGCCGATGTGCGCGCCTTCCGGACCACCTTCTGCGCCGGTCAATACGAGGCGGCCGAAGGTGTCGACGAAGTACACGCTGCGTTGATAGCGCTGTTGATACTTGTCGATCAGCTTGATCACCGCGTCCACGGTCAGGCCCACGCCCGCCGCACCGATGAAGCGGTTGTGGTAGTCGTAGACCTTGTAGTTGATGAAGAACGTCAGGTTGTCCTTGTTGGCCAGATCCGGGTCGACGTTGATCTCGTACGGGTCCTGCATGTCGCGCACGCGGAAGTACCAGGTGTCGCGCGGCTCATCGACTTTGACCTGCTTGAGCACGCCTTTGGCGTGGTAGTAGGTGAGCGTGGCATTGGAAACGAAGAACGCCGTGTAGGCGCCGTAATGGGTCATGACCTCGTCGAGATATCGGGTCATCTGCTCGGGATTCTGCTCGCCGTTGACCACCCAGTCGCGCATGAACGTGTCACGGGACATCATTGAGGAAATCAGGATCGGCCGGACCAGATCTTTCTGGATTTCCGAATAGACCGTGTCGGAGGTCAGTGGCAGTTCAGTGTTGACGATGTTGTCGCGGATCGACTCGCGGGAAGCGAAATAGCTCAACAGCGAGGTGGCGAGAAACCCGGCGCCGAGCAGGGCGACCAACGTGAGCACCAGTGAACGTTGCGAGTACAAGGGAGAACGAAGCGGCATGGCAGATCCGTTGGCAGTGGCCCGATGGGATGCATTCTAGTGGCACTGCGCGCAAATAACTGCTCCCTGTGCGGCGTGAATGGTCGTTCCTTTATTCGGGGGTGGTGCGCCAGAACCTGTGGGAGCGAGCCTGCTCGCGAAAGCGGTGGGTCAGCCACATCAATGTTGAATGACATACCGCATTCGCGAGCAGGCTCGCTCCCACAGGTCGACAGATTCAGGCCAGGGTTTTGAGGTATGCCCGCCATCCCCCCAAATGACTGATATCCACCGCACCCTCCAGGCCATACGGCTCGCAGATAAACCCGCTCTCCCAGCGCCCATCCGCCAGTTGCACCTTGCCCAACCCGAGCGGCGCCGGAATCCCGGTGAGAAACGAGCCCAGCTCGCTGCTCGGCAATTCCCAGACCTCCACGGCAATCGCCACGCCGCCGTCCTTGACCCGCACCATGCCCGGCCGCAATGGCGGGCCGCCGGCGAGGGCGTGCAGTCGATAGTCCGGCGAACTCAACGTGGTTTCCAGCAAACGCCCGCCACGCTGGGTCAGTTGCCAGTTCAGCGCCAGCCCTTGCAGATGCGCGCCACACACCACCAATCGAGCGCGGTCATTGCGCGCTGGGTTCGCCGGAGCTGGCAGGGCACTGTCCTGCTGGCGCTGCAAGGCATCCGCCACGCTCAACAGATACTGATCGGTAAATACCCGCCCAAACAACGTCACGCCCCACGGCAAACCATTGCCCATGAACGCGGTCGGCACGGCGACGGCGGCGTAGTCGAGCAGGTTCATGAAGTTGGTGTAATAACCGAGTTCGGAATTGCGCAGCACCGGTTCGGCCTCAAGTTCGGCCAGGGTCACTGGACGGCCGATGGTCGGCGTCAGCACGCAGTCGAGATTCTCCAGGGCCTCGTCGCAGAGGGCCTTCAGCGCCTGCAATCGATATTGCGCGCGGAAGGTCTGCACGCCGGTCACTGCCGGAGCCTTGGCCAGCACCGCACGGATCACCGGCAGCACCGCTTCGGGATTCTGCTCCATCAGCTCACCGGCGACGCTGTAGCGCTCGGCCACCCATGGCCCGTCGTAAAGCAACCGCGCTGCTTCCAGAAACGGTGACAGGTCCAGCTCGACGGCTTCGCCACCCAAGGCCTTGAGCCGTTCGATGGCGGCTGCGAACAACTGTGGCCCCTCGTTGCAGCCGAAAAATTCAAGGTCCTGCGCCCGTGGCACGCCGAAGCGAAACGGCTGTGGCGCGCCAAAGGCCGAGCCGTCGTTCCATGCCGGGTTGCCTCGGCTGTATTCATCGCGAGGATCGTGTCTGGCCGTCAACGCCAGCAACTGACTGGCCTCGCGAGCAGTGGCGGTGAAAGTGGTTACGCAGTCCAGCGTGCGGCACGCCGGCAGCACGCCAGCGGTGGAGATCAGGCCTTTGCTCGCCTTCAATCCCACCAGATTATTCAGCGCCGCCGGCACCCGCCCGGAACCGGCGGTGTCAGTGCCCAAGGCAAAACTCGCCACACCCAGCGCTACCGCCAGGGATGAACCCGCGCTGGAACCGCCGGACGGATACTCCGCCAGCACACTGTTCGGGCACGCGCCGTAGGGCGAGCGGCTGCCATTGAGGCCGGTGGCGAACTGATCGAGATTGGTCTTGCCCAGCGGAATCGCCCCCAGCGCCAACAGTTGCTCGACGATGGTGGCCGACTGCTGCGGCACATAGGCAAACGCCGGGCACGCAGCGGTGGTGGGAATGCCGGCCAGATCGATGTTGTCCTTGATCGCGAATGGCACGCCATACAGCGGCAGACTGTCGAGGTCACGACCGTCGAGGGCGGCGAGGTATGGCTCCAGTTCATCGACGCTGAGCAAGTGGATGAACAAGTGATAGTCGGGATTCAGCGCAGCGGCTTTTTCGCGCAGTTGCAGCAGCAGTTGGCGCGGTGTGGTGTCGCCATTGCGATAGGCCTGGCGCAGTGCATCGAGTTGCAGATTCATCGGTTGATCCTTATAAAAAATGGCTTCAGTCGAGTTCCAGCACCACCACCCGTTGTCCGGCGCGCACCGCCGAACCGGGTTGCACGCGGATCTCTCGCACCACACCGGCCAGCGGCGCGAGCACAGGGATTTCCATCTTCATCGACTCGAGAATCACCAGCACGTCGCCCGCCGCGACACGCTGGCCGGCCTCGACCTGCACCTGCCAGAGATTGCCGGCGATGTGGCTGTCGACGCTGTGTTCACCGTTTTCCAGTGGTGCTTCTTCGCTGGCGTCAGGCACGGCTTCTTCGCTGTCGAAATGCGCCTGGCCGCTGGCGATCCAGCGTTCGCGTTCAGCCTTGAACGCGCCCTGTTGCTGCGCACGGAAAGCGCTGATGCCCGCGGCTTCCTGACTGAGAAATGCCTGATAGTCGGCGAGGTTGAGCTGGCTGTGTTCGATGTTCAGATCAAAGCGCCCAAGGGGGAAATCGCGGCGAATGCGCAGCAGTTCTTCGGCGCTGACCGGGTAGAAACGGATCTGATCGAAGAAGCGCAGCAGCCACGGTTTGCCGTCGAACGCGGCGACTTCGCGATAGCGATTCCACATCTGCAGGGTGCGCCCGACAAACTGATAACCGCCCGGGCCTTCCATGCCGTACACACACATGTAGGCGCCGCCGATGCCGACCGAATTCTCGGCGGTCCAGGTACGTGCCGGGTTGTACTTGGTGGTCACCAGACGATGACGCGGGTCGAGCGGCGTGGCCACCGGCGCGCCGAGATAGACGTCGCCAAGGCCCATCACCAGATAGCTCGCATCGAACACCGTGCGCTGCACTTCGTCGAGATTTGGCAGGTCGTTGATGCGCCGGATGAACTCCAGATTGCTCGGGCACCACGGCGCGTCCTTGCGCACGGTGGTCATGTATTTCTCGATCGCCAACTGACAGGCCGGGTCGTTCCACGACAGCGGCAAGTGCACGATGCGCGAAGGCACCTGCAAGTCCTTGGCGGCGCACACCGCGTCCCATTCGCCAGCGATGATGCCCAGCAGATCGGCCAGCGGCAGTTGCTCGGGCTGGTAGTGCACTTGCAGCGAGCGAATGCCCGGGGTGAGGTCGATCACCCCATGCAGGGCTTGGCTTTCCAGCGCCTGCATCAGCGCGTGGGCGCGAAAGCGCAGGACCAGATCAAGCTCCGGCGCGCCGATTTCCAGCAGTAAATGAGTGTCGCCAGAAACCCTCCCGACAAGCCGCCGATCCCCCTGACCCAACTCAAGAACCACAGGCGACACAATCCCTTGTGGGAGCTGGCTTGCCAGCGATGAAGTTGATGCGGTGTCAGATCGGGCACCATCGCTGGCAAGCCAGCTCCCACAGGGTGCATCCCATTTCAGGGCGAGATCGCGGGCGGTGCCGAGGTCGACGGGAATGAACTGAATTTTATCGCCCGCCTTGAGCTGCCCCAGCTGCCACAGATCGGCCTCAATCACCGTCACCGGGCAGACGAACCCACCCAGGCTCGGGCCATCCGGGCCGAGAATCACCGGCATGTCCCCGGTGAAATCCACCGCACCAATCGCATACGGATTGTCATGGATGTTCGACGGGTGCAGACCCGCTTCACCGCCATCCTCACGCACCCACTCAGGCTTCGGTCCGATCAGGCGCACGCCGGTGCGGCTGGAGTTGAAGTGCACTTCCCACTGGGTCGCGAAGAACGTGGTGATGTAGTTTTCGCTGAAGTATTCCGGCGCGCCGTGCGGGCCGTAGATCACCCGGATCTGGCGCACGCTCGGCAGCGCAGTGATGTGCTGTTCGGCCAGTTGCTGGCCGGCGCTGTGGTCGGCCAATGCCGGCACATGCAAGACGTCACCGGCCCTCAACGCGCGCCCGCCATGCCCACCGAACTGGCCGAGGGTAAAGGTACTTTTGCTGCCCAGATAATCCGGCACCTGCACGCCGCCGCGCAGGCACAGATAACTGCGCGCGCCGGCGCCGCTGATGCTGCCCAGTTGCAATGTCGCGCCGGCCGGGATCAGCAGCGCGGTGTTCATCGGCACCGGTTCAGCGTCAAGGGTCAAGGCAATCGGCGCGCCGGTCACCGCGACCACCGCGTCACAATTGAAGCGCAGGATCGGCCCGCTCATGGTGATTTCCAGCGCGGCTGCGCCTTGTTCATTGCCGAGCAGGCGATTACCCAGACGCAGTGCTCGGCTGTCCATCGGCCCCGACGGAGGCACGCCGACGGCCCAATAGCCGAGGCGGCCGGGATAGTCCTGCACGCTGGTCTGCGTGCCGGCGCTGAGCACTTCGAAGGTGTTGGCGTGATAGAGCAGATTTTCCAGGCAACGGGTCCACGGCTGGGCGCTGGCGAATGGAGTATCGAGGAGAATCTGCCGCAGGTAATCGCGGTTGGTTTCCACGCCATACAGCAGGCTATCGCCCAGTGCCTGATGGAGTTCGGCGCGAGCCTGTTCGCGGCTCGGCGCCCAAGCGATGAGCTTGGCAATCATCGGGTCGAAATACGGCGGGATTTCCACACCGGCTTCGACCCAGGTGTCGATGCGCAACTCAACGCCGTTGGCTGGCGGAAACTGCACAGCGGTCAGCAGGCCCGGGCTCGGCTGGAAATCACGCCCCGGATCTTCCGCGTACAGACGTGCCTGAATCGCATGGCCCTGCGGTTCCAGGCCTTGATACAACTCGTTCAGCGGCGGCAGATCACCGGCGGCCAACTCGATCATCCAGCGCACCAGATCCACGTCCCACACCAGTTCGGTGACGCCGTGCTCGACCTGCAAGCGCGTGTTCACTTCGAGAAAATAGAAGCGCTGGCCCTCGCTGTCGAAGACGAATTCGACGGTGCCGGCGCTGCGGTAATTCACCGCTTGCGCCAGTTTGATCGCCGCTGCGCACAGCTCATCGGCCATGCCTTCTGGCAGGTTTGGCGCCGGGGTTTCTTCGAGGACTTTCTGGTTGCGCCGCTGCACCGAACAGTCGCGCACACCGAGAGCGATGACTTCACCGCAGCCGTCGCCGAACACTTGCACTTCCAGATGCCGCGCGCGTTCGATGTACTTCTCGATGAACACCCCGGCGTCGCTGAAGTTGTTCTCACCGAGGCGTTTCACCGCTTCGAATGATTCGCTCAATTCACTGGCGCTGCGGCACACGCGCATGCCGATGCCACCGCCGCCAGCGGTGCTTTTCAGCATCACCGGGTAGCCGACCTGTTCGGCGGCACTCAGCGCGCAATCGAGGCTGTCGAGCAGGTCGGTGCCTTCGAGCATCGGTACGCCGTGCTGTCTGGCCAATGCGCGAGCAGTGTGCTTGAGGCCGAACACCCGCAATTGCTCCGGCGTCGGGCCGATGAAGGCGATGCCCTGCGCTTCGCAGGCTTCGGCGAACGCTGCGTTTTCCGAGAGAAATCCGTAGCCGGGATGAATCGCCGTGGCGCCGCTTTGTTTGGCGATAGCGAGGATTTTATCGACGGCCAGATACGTCGCCGACGCCGCGCCTTCGCCGAGGCTGTGCGCTTCTGCGGCCTGGGAGATGTGCAGGCTGGCAGCATCGGCTTCTGAATACACGGCGACGCCTTGGGCCTTCAGCACGTTGATCGTGCGCAGGATGCGACAGGCAATCGCGCCACGGTTGGCGATGAGGATTTTTTCGAACATGGCATAACCCCTGAAGGGGGAGCGGGCCGTCCCGCTGTTTTTCGACAGACATCCGGGCCGTCCCGGATGGAAAAAACACACTTCACTCAAACCCACCACAAACCCCCTGTGGGAGCGAGCCTGCTCGCGAAGGCGGTGGATCAGCCACATCAATGCTGAATGACACGGCGCATTCGCGAGCAGGCTCGCTCCCACAGAGTTCAGGGTTGTCTGGTGGATTTCAGGCACTGCCCGGAACGCGCCTGGCACAGGGCAAAAAGCCAACGGCGTAAACGGCTGATGGTCAGTTCCATACCAGCAACTCCGCCGGGGTCGGGTTGTAGGCATTGCATGGATTGTTCAGCTGCGGGCAGTTGGAAATCAGCACGATGACGTCCATCTCCGCGCGCAAATCAACGTACTTGCCCGGCGCGGAAATACCGTCCTCGAAAGTCAGCCCGCCATCCGCCGTCACTGGCACGTTCATGAAGAAATTGATGTTCGGCCCGATGTCGCTCTTGCTCAATCGGCCGTCGTGGGCGCAGGCGCGCAGGTAGTTGTCGCGGCAGCTGTGCATGTAGCGTTTTTCCAGGGCGTAGCGCACGGTGTTGCTCTCTTGCGCGCAGGCGCCGCCGAGGGTGTCGTGGCGCCCGCAGGTGTCGGCAACGATGGTCAGCATCGGCTGGCCGAGGTTGGAATACAGCACGCTGCCGGTGCTCAGGTAGACGCTGTTCTGCCGGCGCAAGGTGCGTTGCACGTCGTAGCGTTCCTTCGGGTTGGCGAGGCTGTAAAACAAAGTGTCGACGGCCTGATTGCCTTCCAGATCGAGGATGCGCAGGGTCTGCCCGGCCTTGACTTCCATCAGCCAGGGCTCGCCGGCGGGAATGGTGGCGCGGTAGATCGCGCTGTCGGCTTGCTTGTGCGAAGTGGCGATTGCGAGTGACATGGCAGCGATCCTCAGGCGAACAAACGGTCGGTGTTGATAAAGCCGCGCTCGTTTTCCGGGCGCGAAGTGCGGCAGTGTTCGGCGACGCTGGCGTCGGCGTTCATCCAGCTCAGCTTCAGAGGTTTCGGGGCGTATTCGGGTGACGGGTCCATCGGATGTTGCAGGGCGGTGAGCACCACCAGGGTGTCCATCGGCGCGTACAACTCGATGTAGTCACCGGCCTTCGAATTGCCCTCGACGAAGTGGAAACGCCCGGCCTCATCGACGTTCACACGGCTGAACAGGTTGAGGGTCATCAGCAGGTCGGACAGGCCCAGGCCCCACTTGCCGAGTTCCACCAGCAGGTTGTCGGTGCCGTTACGAAAGAAGCCGTTGCGCAGTTCCTGGTAGCGGCCCTGGCCGTATTTTTCTGCGACCTCTTGCGCGCACAGCACGCCGCCGAGGCTGTCGCTCCAGCCGCAGGTGTCGGCGGTGATCGCGGCGAGCACGCGGCCCATGTCCGAGTACAGGCAGTGGCCGGCGGTGAGCTTGGCGGTGTGTTGGCATTTGAGGCTGTCGGGCAGGTTCAGCCGCTCGGTTTTTTCATGGGCATTGAGCAAGGTCAGGCTGACATTGGCGCCGCCGCGCAGGTCGGTCAGGCGCAGTAACTGGCCGCGCTTGAGCACGAACGAACGGTGGCCGCCGCCCGGCAGCAGCTCTTCAGCGAAGGGTGGGAAGAGTTGGATTGAATCAGTCATTGCAGCAGTCCTCTCAAGCAGTGCGAAGGGTGCCCGCCAGCGGCAGGGCCTCGACGGCGGCGCGCTGGGCGCGGCGGTCGCTGTTCAACGGGATGTCGTAGGTGATGCGGGCGCCATAGGCGCCGGGGGCGTGCGGGTCGAGGCGCACCTTGTCGAACACCAGCAGGCGCGTGCCGAGGCTGAAGCCCTCGGACAGGTCGTGGGTGACCATGAACACCGTCAGTTGCGTCTCGCGCCACAGCTCCAGCAGCAGCGCGTGCATGTCTTTGCGAATGCCCGGGTCGAGTGCGCCGAAGGGCTCGTCGAGCAGCAACACGCGCGGCTTCATGATCAGCGCCTGGGCAATCGCCAGCCGTTGCTGCATGCCGCCGGACAGCTGTGCCGGGTACTTGTCCAGCGCATGGCCGAGGCCGACTTTTGTCAGCAGTGCTGCCGCCTGTTCGCGGGCCTCGCGTTTGGCGTTGCCGAACAGCCGACCAAGCAAGGGCGCGCGCGGCAATTCGAGACCGAGGGCGACGTTGTCGAGCACGCTCAGATGCGGGAACACCGAGTAGCGCTGAAAGACCACGCCACGGCTGGCATCCGGCTCGCTGGCCAAGGGCTGGCCGTCGAGCAGAATCTCCCCGCGACTGGCGCTTTCCTGGCCGAGCAGCAGGCGCAGGAAGGTCGATTTGCCGCAACCGGAGGCGCCGACCAGGGTGCAGAACTCGCCTTCGTTGACGCTCAGGTTCAAGCCTTCCAGCACCACTTGATCGGCGTACTGCTGCCAGACGTTTTTTACTGTGATGAAGCTCATTTCGCCGCTCCCTCATACCAAGGGAAAGCGCGCTGGGTCAGCTGTTTCAGGCCCCAGTCCATCAGCCAGGCGAGCAGGGTGATCCACACCACGTAGGGCAGGATCACGTCCATGGCCAGGTAGCGCCGCACCAGAAAGATCCGGTAGCCGAGGCCATCGGTGGAGGCGATCGCTTCGGCAGCAATCAGGAACAGCCACGCCGAACCGAGCATCAAGCGCAGCGAGATCAGCAAGCGCGGCAACAGCTGCGGCAGAACCACGCGCAGCATCAGCGTCCAGGTCGAGGCGCTCAGGGTCTGCGCCTTGATCAGCAGTTCGACCGGAATGTCGCGGGCACGCTGTTCCAGATCCCGGGCCAGCGCCGGGGTGATGCCGATGACGATCAGCATGACTTTCGACAACTCGCCCAGCCCGAAGACGATGAACAGAATCGGCAGGATCGCCAGCGGCGGCACCATCGACAGCACCGTCAGCAGCGGCGACAACGGCGCGCCGAACAGCGGCAGGGTGCCCGCCGCAATACCGAGGCAAAGACCTGCCAGCGCCGCGATGCCGAGGCCGATGGCCAAGCGCCGCAGACTCGACGCAGTGTCTTGCCACAACAGGTATTCGCCGGTGCGGCTGTCGGCGTTGAAGGCCAGGCGTTTTACCGCGTCGCTCATCTGCACGGCGCTGGGCAGCAGTTTGTCGTTGGGGTTGTCCGCCAGGCGCTCGGCCGAGCCTGTGAAGTAGGCGAACAGCACCAGCGCGAACGGCAGGATCACCAGCAACAGGCGACTCGGGCGATCGGGGTGGCGATTGATCAGGCGCATGGCCAAATCCTCCGTGGCTTACAGCTTGGCGTCGGCGGCCATCTGCACGTAGGTCGGATCGAAACGCAGCTTGAGATTGGCGGTGTCGCCGCTGGTCACGCCGTTGGCGAAGGACATGCCCACCGCGCTCGGGTCCTTCGCGCCTTCGCCGAGCAGACCATGCTCGAAGGAGAATTCGGCGACCTTGCGCATGGTGTCCGGCAGTTGTTTGCTGGTGGCGAAATTCAGCGCTTCGCTCGGCGTGGCGAACAGTTTTGTGGTGTCCAGTTGCGCCTGGAAGCCGGCGAGATCGGTACCCGAGGCCTTGGCCATGTGCTCCAGCGCAGCTTTGCTCGCGGCACTTTTCGCGTTCATCAAAGCGACCACTTCGAACCACGCCCCGGTCAGCGCTTTGCCCAGCGCCGGGTTGTCTTTGAGGGTGGCGCTGTTGACCACCATCATGTCCATGATCTCGCCGGGGATCTGGCTGGAATTGAACACTTCGGTGACGCCGGGTTTGGCTTTGATATCCGAGAGCATCGGGTTCCAGGTGGTCACGGCGTTGACGTCGTCGGTGTTGAACGCGGCGGCAATGTCGGCGTCGGAGGTGTTGACCACTTTCAGGTCTTTCTCGGTCAGGTCCACCGAGTCCAGTGCCCGGGCCAGCAGGTAATGGGAGACCGACAGCTCGACCAGATTGACGTCCATGCCTTTCAGATCGGCGACTTTTTTACCTTCGCCTTTGAGCACGATGCCATCGTTGCCGTTGGAGAAATCGCTGACGATCAGCGCGGAGCTGTCGACACCACCGGCAGCCGGAATGGTCAGCGCATCCATGTTGGTCATGGTGCAGCCGTCGAACTGGCCGGCGGTGTACTGGTTGATCGATTCGACGTAGTCGTTGAGCTGCACGACGTCGATCTTGATCCCGTATTTCTTCGCCCATTTGTCGACGATGCCCTGGCTGCCGGCGTATTCCCATGGCATCCAGCCGGCGTAGATCGTCCAGCACACGCTGAAGTGGTCTTTCTGGGCGGCGGAAGATTGCGTGCTGATGAGCGCGGCGAAGGCGGCGGCGAGCAGGGCGGGGAAACGTAGTCGGATCATTGCGGATTCTCCAGTTGATCGAGGGCGGACAGGAAGGCAACGCGGCACCGCGAACGGTGGCTTGTCTCCCGGGCTTTTGTCCCGCCGTGTAACCTCAACTGGAGGTCGCCAACTCTCGGACCAGCCACTCGCGATTACGAGCCGGAACCCTAGTCAGCCATTGCAAATTGTGGTGCCGCGAACCTGTGATGACTCCTGCACGGGTTTGCTAAAGCGAGAGACGTGCCAAGTCGGGCCGAGGCCTCTGCGGCGGGGATCTGCTGGATTGCCGAGGTGAGCGGGGCGAGCGGGGCGAGCGACAGCGCATCGTGGTGGTGCGTGGTTGCACCGTCATGCAGCGTGTTCAGGGTTCACGGGGCGTTGATTTGCGGATTAACAAGATTTCATGATCACTTGTTTCAACTTGTTGCAGGAACGCACCAGATTCCGAAACCGCTGTCTGATTCTTCGACAGTCACGCAATTGCTGACGGTCGCCTGCCAGCGTCGCTGGTGTGGCCAACCCGCGGTCCAGGAGGCCGCCATGTATCGCCGAATCGTACTGCTTGCCGTGATGCTTTTTTCCCTTGGCGGATGCGTTCCTTATTCCTATGGAGACAGCTACTACAGGTCAGAGGTCTACACATCACCCGCACCGGCCTATTACAGCGGTGGCGGCTCCTATTACCGCAGCGGCGGCACTTATTACACTCAGCCGCGCTACTACCAGCCAGCGCCGCGGTACTACCAGCAACCGCGTTATTACCAGGCGCCGCGGCACTATCAACCGGCCCCGCGTTATTACGAAAGCCGTCGCTGGCACGGCAATGATCGCGGACGCTGGGACGGCCACCGTCGCGGCGGTTGGGACAATGACCACCGCGGTCGCGGCAACTATGATCGCCACAGCGGTCGGCGTGACTACAACGGCCGTGGCAACCGCTGGTAACTGACTGCAAATAAAAAAGCGGCGCATGATGCGCCGCTTTTTTTTGCCCGTCGAAAAGTCCTTTCGTTGGCCATCTCCTAGGACAATCCCGGAAGCGTCCTACAGTTTCATTTCGTGGCGTTTGTTAGCGTTCGTGGATGCCGAACGAGGCGAGCAATCCTCAGCTCGATAGCGGCGAAAAATGGACGTTTAGCGCTATGAAGCTTCTGGTTATTCACCAAAATTTTCCGGGTCAGTTCCGTCATGTGGTGCTGGCGGCGCTGGAGCGCGGTGATGAGGTTGTGGCGATAGGTCGGGACACTGCACCGGGCGTCGCCGGTGTGGAAATCCATCGATATCGAGCGACCAGCCGAGCGCCCGGCAATATTCACCCGTATCTGATCCGCTACGAACAAGCGGTGATCGACGGGCAGAAGGTTTTTGAAATCCTGGGCAGGCTGAAACGTTCGGGCTATCAGCCAGACGTGATTCTTGCTCATCCCGGATGGGGAGAGACGCTGTTTGCCAAGGACGTCTATGCCGATACGCCGCTGATTCACTATTGCGAGTATTACTATCGAGCGCAGGGCGCCGATTGCGGGTTCGACCCTGAATTCCGGCGAGCCGCAAGGGAGTCGTCACGGCTGCGAGTGCTCAACTCGCTGCATCTGTTGAATCTTCAACAATGCGATATCGCAATCGCGCCTACGCAGTGGCAGCGCAGCCTGTTTCCGGCCGCTTACCGGTCGGCGATTCGGGTCATTCACGAAGGTGTGATTCAAAATTCTGACCTGGCGAAAGTCGGGGCAGTCAGATTGCCCAATGGAATCGAGGTCAAAGCCGGACAGCCGATCGTTACCTATGTCGCCAGAAACCTTGAGCCTTATCGCGGCTTTCACAGTTTCATGCGAGCTATCCCGCTTATTCAGGCCGAGTGCCCCGACGCGCAGATCATCGTGGTTGGCGGTGACGGTGTCAGTTATGGGAGTAAGCCGGTCGGGTACCCGGATTGGCGCAGCAGGATGGAGGCGGAGGTCAGTTTCGATCACTCCAGAGTGCATTTCACAGGGAAACTTCCTTACCAGACTTATCGAGCGGTTCTGCGGTGTTCGAAAGTTCATGTCTATTTGACGTATCCGTTTGTCTTGTCCTGGTCGTTACTGGAGGCGATGGCGTCCGGTTGTGTGGTTGTTGCGTCGGATACGGCTCCGGTAAGGGAAGTCATTGTCGAGGGGGCGAATGGCATATTGGTGGATTTCTTCGACCATCAAGAAATTGCCAGAAGTGTATGCAAGGTTTTGAAGTCGGCAGGTGAGTACGATGGTCTTGCCAGCGCCGCGAAGTTGACGGCAGGTCGGTTCAGTGTGGAATCGGGCGTGAGCCAATATTTTGAGGTTTTTGCAAGCGCGATATCCGGGCATAGCGACATACCAACCGTTCCG
This sequence comes from Pseudomonas sp. TE9122, assembly GCF_056278925.1. NCBI lineage: Bacteria > Pseudomonadati > Pseudomonadota > Gammaproteobacteria > Pseudomonadales > Pseudomonadaceae > Pseudomonas > Pseudomonas sp. TE9122. Next base: position 955,845 of record NZ_JBWBQI010000001.1, read on the forward strand.
CAGTTTGAGCGGGAGGTTTGAAATGTCCAGGAAGTCGCGTAAGCAGGCGATCAAGTGGTTTAAAAGGTTGTTGAAGTATGGATTGTTCTTTTATGTCTGTTACTGCGTAGCGGAATTTTATATTCGCAAAGAACAAACTGCCGAGTCGGCGGCTATTCACCAGGCAAACGAGAAAGCTTGCCAGAACAAGCTGGCGAGCATGCAGCAAGTGCCGATATTAGGCGGCGCCTATATAGATAAGACGCTAGTCCCTGAGTTTTATGTAGGCATGCCTGAAATGGTGAACAAGAAAGCGTGTCTGGCGATTGCTCTGAAGGGGCTTTTCTGGTGGACCGGGACGGGGCTGCACCGGTACCAGGATCAGCGCGCAGAGTCGATCCCCAAAAGTTGGCGGCTTTATAAATTGAATGCCGGGCTTTTTACCAGGAAAGAAGCTACCGAGCCCCATGAGCGGGGTTATCGGCACGTCAACTGGCCGGATGAGTTGATTGTGAAACTAAAGAATTATCCGGGGCTGGAGATTTGGCTCGATGCACCTCCACCGCATTTCAAGAATGAAGATTCGGTTAGAACGTTTGTCATTACTGGCTGGCCGCGGCGAGATGGAACCCCTCGGTTGATCAACTGTGACGGCTTGATTCGCCCGGCTTCGGAGGAAAAGCTGACTGACGAGAAACTGGCAAGGTTCAGCAGAACTGAATTGGAAAATCTTGATTTCGGCAAACTGAATTTCTTCTGCGCTATCAATCTGGATAACTTCGACTTCGCTGGTGGGCACGGTGGCGTAAAACTCGGATTAGCGTCATTACGCGAAGCACCTGAGATGCTCAAGTATCTCAGTGGTTATCTTTCACGGGCGGTTATTACAAGGAAGTAACAATGAGTTATGTTTTTAGCGACATGGAAAAATCAGAGATTTTCAACGCGGCTAATATTTGCAAAGGAATGAGGCTGAGCTCAAAACAAATTCAGTACGATGCGCTGAAAATAGCAGGGGCAAGCTGCGCTCCCCTGTACCAAAAGCTATTCGACATTATTGGTGAAAAAGTTTCTGACGTTGTAACTGCCGATGAAGAGGCCGGAGAAGTGCTGAAAAGCGCCAGACTCTGGCTTGCCGTGGCCATTGATGCCAACGGTGGAAACGGTGCCTACTCTGCCCTGATTCGTGGTTACACCTCCCGCCAGGGTGAACTGAGACTGAATACAATTTTCAGTGAAGACCTGATGCAGCTTTCATCCAACCAGGTTGCCGTCAATTTCATCAATACCCTGATCAACGGATCCCTTGCCGGTCAACTGGCACCCTGGACCGTTCCGTCAATCAGCCAGATCGCCGAAATCGACGCCAGCGCGATTGGCGAGGCTCTGTTCAAGGAGGTTTGCGGGGAGGACGACACCGCCGTTAAGCGTAATGCCGGCTGGTCTGGAACGGTCGGTTTCAGCTTGTTAGGTGGAAAGCCTCCCTATGAAACGTGGAGACTGATCTCTGCGGGCGACCCGGATGCGGAAGATGGCGGCCCACCCATCCAGGCAAAGCCCAACCGGCTCGACGACTATAAAAACATTCTCTTCGCCATCGACGCCTACAGCGTCGGCCTGCGAGCGGCGATCAGCAATTTCGGCATCAATCCACTGCAAAGTCTGCTATCGGTCGTACCCGAGCAAATCAACATCGCGCTGGCCAGTGGCAGTGTGAATCCGCTGATTCAGCATGTAGTCAAAGGCACGCCTGTTGCCGCCGTGGTCGAGCTGATCTTGCGCTACGGCCAGAACGAATTTCTCGACATGTTCAAGCGCACTTACGACGGCGATTCTGCTGCCATACCCACCACCAACGAAACCTTCGCCAGCAACGCTTACGCCTTCTTCTCGGCATTTTCCCCGGAGCAGTCGCAAAGCATCGTCAACCGGACAATAGGCGAGTTCGGTAATGCCGATGCATGGGCAAAACTTGCAGGCGAGGCGACGCCGCTCGGTCTGGCATTGCGCAACTCTTTGCAGCAACTCAGTGAAGTCGTCATAGAACGAGCCGACGGTTATCCCGATCGCAACCTCGAGCTTTACGATCCGCACACTGGCGAAGGTTTTATCACCGCGCAGTGGCTGGCGGATCGAGCGCAGATGCTGGCGCGGTTGATTGCCCGAACCCAAGGCTCGTTTGGCGAACACTCGCTGCAGAAGTTTTCCTACTCCGATCTCGCCTCAGGCAAACAGGCGCCGATGACCACCGGTGTGTTGAACCCGCTGGCCCTGTTCGGTGATGACGGCGGGCGATCTTTCGCCGGCGGCGCAAATGCCGATCATCTGTATGGCGGCGTGGGCAATGACTCGATCCATGGGATGGCCGGTCACGATGTCATTGAAGGTGGTCGCGGCAATGACTCGCTAACCGGAGGTGACGGCAATGATGGGTTGTACGGAATGGCCGGTGACGATGTTCTGATCGGAGGAAAGGGTAACGACTCCTTGATCGGAGGCGAGGGCAGTGACCGCTATGAGTTTTCCAGCGGCGATGGCCTCGACGAGATTCTTGATGCCAATGCCAATGGGCAGCTGTGGATCAATGGCGCACCGATTCCCGCACTCAAACGCCGCGCGCCTCTGAGCAACATCTGGTCTACCGAGAATCGGTCCATCACCCTGGCGCTTGTTGAAAACACCCTCAACATCAAATACGGCCAGGGCGATCTGGTGGTGATCAAAAACTTCCAGCCCGGGATGCTTGGCATCCGCCTCCCTGAATACGAGGGGCAGCCGCTCACTGCTGCGGATCTGACGCTTCAGGGCGACTGGAAAGCCAAAGACGCCGATCCCACTGTCCCCGGCGATCAGCCCTCCTTTGATGAGCTGGGCAACGTGGTGCTGCTGCCCAAGGTCAAACAGCGCAACAAGGCCGACGTACTTTACGGTTCCGCCGCAGACGACGTCATTCTCGGCCTGGGCGGTTCTGATCGATTGTTCGGCAAGGCTGGAGACGATCGGTTATTCGGCGACAAGCAGACGACGCTCGAAAATGCTATGGCCGACGGTGACGCCAAGGGCAAGGCAAGTCGCGGAGACTGGCTCGACGGCGGACAAGGTGACGATTTGCTTATCGGTACGGCATCCCGAGATGTTCTGCTCGGTGGCAATGACCGGGATACCTTGATCGGCGGTGCTGGCGACGATGTGTTATCCGGAGACGAAACCACCGGTGCGCTGGAGCAGGGTTGGGCGGTCAAACACGCTACCGTCACTATTGCTGGCGGTGTGACCAGTCACCGAACGGTCTTTTCAAAGGCCTCGATAAACAGTGCGTCCGAGGGCGGTGACGACGTGCTGTACGGTCAGGGTGGCAAGGACTTTATCGACGGCGGCTGGGGGGAGGACCTGCTTGACGGCGGAGCTGACGACGATTTTCTCAAAGGCGATCAAGGTAACGACACCCTGGCCGGTGGCAGCGGCAACGACGTGATGCTTGGTGACAACCTCGATTGGGGCGGTGGCCTGCCCAGCAGACACCATGGCAACGATGTGCTGGACGGCGGCAGTGGTGATGATTCACTCGCCGGTAACGGTGGCAGCGACGCTTTGTATGGCGGCCCTGGCAACGACATTTTGCAGGGTGATGACGGCGTACTGGACGGGGTCGAAGGCGATGCCGCGCATTTTTTTGGCGATGATCTGCTGGACGGTGGCTCCGGCGATGACACGCTCTGGGGCGGCGCTGGCGATGATTTGCTCTTCGGCGGCGAAGGCCATGACGATCTGATTGGCGACAGCCCTGAGCATCCGGTTCGCTATCACGGCAACGACTTTCTTGATGGCGGTGCGGGGGACGACACCCTGCGCGGCATGGGCGGCGCGGATACGCTGACGGGTGGCGCAGGGTCTGATTTCCTCGATGGCGACGTATCTGACCTGCAACCGGGCGGAAGCAACAACGACGTGCTTCAGGGCGGAGAAGGAAACGATACGTTACAGGGTGGTTTCGGTGCCGACACGCTGTACGGCGGCGCGGGTGACGACATCCTTGCCGGCGATTACGAAAACAGCGCTGAGGCCGAGCAGAATGCCGATTATCTGCACGGTGGCTCAGGCAACGACACGCTGCTCGGAGGCGCTGGCAACGACACCTTGCTGGGCGGGGAAGGGACGGACTACCTTCGCGGCGATTCTGGCGACAACGTGTTTGATGGCGGTCCCGGTGCTGACGTGCTGGATGGCATGGATGGCGCTGACATCTACTATTTCGGCGCTGGCGACGGTCTGGATATCTTCACCGATGCCGGCGGCCGCAACATCATCAGGTTCGGTGCAGGGTTTTGCGCGCAAAGCCTGAAGGCCGACGTTATCGAAGTTACCGTCGGCACGGTGTTGCGACTGGCCAATGGCACGGGCGACGCGATACTCATCAAGAATCACGAGCGGTGGAAGGATTCCACATTCAATTTCAGCGAGGGCGTGGTACTTGATTACGCAGATGTCCTGCGCAAAACACTGCCACCGATAGAGACGGCCGAATCACCCGTACCAGAACCTGTCACCGCCCCGGCAACCACTGAAAGCAAAGCTGAGGATCCGTTTCAGCGAGACGATGTAACCGCTGCGGCGCAAGGCCCGGTGGCGTCTGTTCAAGCGGTCAACTGGACCGATGAGTTCCTCGCGCAAATCCAGTCAAAACGCTCCGCCCGCAGACACGCCACAGGTTTTACATTGAATGAGCAAGGCGTCTGGGTTCGCAGCCATATCACTACCAGCGACACCGGTTACACCACTCACACCGAGCTGATCGAGGACAGCGTCGAAGCGGGGACACTGTCTGAAACGCCGCCATGGATGAAGGTTGATTCAGCGCACGCCGTGGTCAGTGAAAGGCAGTCGACAACCACAACCCGTGTCGAACATAAACCGGTGAAAGCCGAGGGAGCAATGCCTTCCTCAGCTCAGGCGCCTCGCTATTATCGATCCGGTTCGGCCAACGGGTTTTCATTCAATTCGGGCGACGTATTGGTTGAGGACCGAGAGGAATCCGGCGCGCTTGAAGGCTGGTACGTCTATCCGGCGGCAAGCTTCAGTTCGGGCGCAACAGTGCCCAAGGCGTTTCGCAGGGATGTCACAACTGACACGATCAAACGCAAAATCGTCCATGGCGACGATGCCGGCGGGCGAGTCAACGTCGAAGTGGAAAACGTTTTCCACGGCGGCGCGGGTGATGATCTGATCGTCGCTTATGCAGGCTCCCCACTTGACTACGGCACTGTCGGCGACAGAACACCGGGCGCGTTTTTATCCGCAGGTGCAGGTGACGATACCTTGCTGGGCGCCGAGGGCGCCGACTATCTGGTCAGCGGGGCAGGGGATGACTGGCTTTACGGCGAAGACGGCGCCGACACCTACATCGTGCAAGCGTACGCCGCAGCGACCACCACGATTGCGGATGTGCCGAACCCTGTTTTCCACCGCGCAGAAGTTGGCGCAGCGGAGTGGAAAGACGAGTACGGAATGTCCGATCAGGACACGGTCGTCCTTCCAGCAGGCGCGCAGCGCGATGCACTGCAATTGAGCTGGGGTGCTGCGCTGATAGAGACCACTCATGTCGAGCTGGAGCCCAACCCGGATCGCGCGGCTTACCGCAACCCGCCAAGAGCGAAAATGCTTCATCCGACACTCGATATCCAATGGGGCGGGACACAGAAAGTCCGCATCGTCTGGCCCCACAGCGGTGAACTTGAGGGCGCCGGTATTGAGCTCGTCAAGTTCGCCGATGGGTCGGTCGCAAGTTTGAAGCAGCTCCTGGAATCAAGTCAGCTGGGACCTGCGCCCGAGACTTTTCATACGGGTGTCATCGTCAACCATCCCACCTGTTCAACTTCCTTGCGAGACGGACGAGCGCTGCCACTCGTGGGCGGTCGCGGCAATGACACGATAAGCGGCGCGGGGGAGATCCGAGGGATGCAGGGGGATGACGTGCTCACGGGCAGCCCCGGGGATGATCTGCTGCTGGGTGGGCCGGGCAATGACACGCTGGCCGGCGGCGCGGGAAATGATATCTACCGATACGATGGCCTCGGCAGGGACGTAATCATCAACAACGGAGGCGGCCTGGACGGGATCGATTTTTCCGAACGCAGGCTGACGATCGACAACCTGAGGTTTCACCGTGAGCGTGATGATCTGGTGATCGTGGTCGACTACGGCATGGCACCGAAAATCCGGGTTTCCAGTCATTTTGCCGAAGGTGAAAGCGCTATTGGCTTCATAAGAGTCAGCGAAGGAACAGCGATTCAAGACTACAGCGCAAGGCAAATTGCTGAACGTCTGCACCCGCTTCCGCCACTGAGAGATGTCGAAGACATTTTGATAAAGGGCGACGATGAAGCGCAGCGGGCCATGAAGGAATTCATTGAGTTCTACGGACTGAATGTCTGACAAGACGACCGATTGAGCCGGCCCGCGAAGGCAATCCAGTCGCCATCGCGGGCCTCGCGCCACTTCAATACTGGGTCAGATCCGCCAACGGATGCCGTCCCTCCCAGACCTTATGAAAGTGCGCCTCGACCACCGCATCCGGCACGTTATTGATGTCCGGCCAGTGCCAGTGCGGCTTCTGATCCTTGTCGATCAACCGCGCACGCACGCCTTCGCTGAATTCCGGATGACGGCAGCAATTGAGGCTCAGGGTGTATTCCATCTGGAAAACTTCGGCCAGCGACATGTGCCGCGCGCGGCTGATCTGTTCCCAGACCAGATGCGCGGTCAGCGGCGAGCCCTCGGTCATGGTTTTCGCCGCTCGGGCGATCAATGGATCGCTGCTGTCGCGGTGCAGACTGATGGCTTTCCACGCACAGGTGACGTCGCTGACGTCGAGCAGTTCGTCGATCAGCTGGCGACGCGGCAGCCACTGCGCTTCGGGCATTTGCTCAAGTGCCTCCTGCTGCAGAGCCTTGAGCAGGCTGTTGAGCTGCATGGCGGTCTGTTCCTGCCAGTTCAATTGCAGCAGGCCTTCGATCAATTGCGGTTGCTGTTCGTCGAGCAGGAAGCGATCGGCCAGATCCAGATCCAGCGCATCACGGCCGTTGATGTGCGCGCCGGTCAGGCCGAGAAACAAGCCGAGCTTGCCCGGCAATCGGGCGAGAAACCAACTGGCGCCGATGTCCGGATACAGTCCAATAGTGATTTCCGGCATCGCCAGACGGCTGCTCGGCGTGACGATCCGCGTGCTCGCGCCCTGCAACAGGCCCATGCCGCCACCGAGCACATAACCGTGACCCCAGCAGATCAGCGGCTTGGGATAGGTATGCAGGCTGTAATCGAGGCGATATTCCGCGCTGAAAAACTGCGCGGCCAGCGGCGGTACTTCGCCGGGGTGAGCGCGGCAGGCTTCGACCAGGCTGCGCACCTCGCCGCCGGCACAGAAGGCTTTGCTGCCGTTACCGCGCAGCAGCACGCAGACGATTTGCGGGTCATTGGCCCAGGCGTTCAATTTGTCGCTGAGCGCGTTGATCATCGACAGTGACAGCGCGTTCAACGATTTTTCGGCATCCAGGCTGGCGATGCCGATGCGGGCGCCGTCGGTGCCGGTAAGTTCTTCGAAGTGCAGATTCATCGTGACCTCGATCGGGAATTTGAGCGATCAGTATGATCGCTATGGGGGAAAGTGCCGGATCTGCGTCAGATCAATTGACAAGCGTGGTCGGCTTTCCTAGGGTTCGCCCCATTGTTTTTGCCGGAAATGACCATGACTGCTGACGACCGTATCAAACTCGAACCGAGCTGGAAGGAGGCACTGCGTGCTGAGTTCGACCAGCCTTACATGGCAGAGTTGCGCAACTTTCTGCAGCAGGAGCGGGCAGCCGGCAAGGAGATCTATCCGCCGGGACCGCTGATTTTCAATGCGCTGAATTCGACGCCGCTGGATAAAGTCAAAGTGGTGATCCTTGGCCAGGATCCGTATCACGGCCCGGGCCAGGCCCATGGTCTGTGCTTTTCCGTGCAACCGGGCGTGCCGGCGCCGCCGTCGCTGGTCAACATCTATAAAGAGCTGAAGCGCGACCTCAATATCGACATTCCCAACCACGGCTACCTGCAGAGCTGGGCCGAACAGGGCGTGCTGCTGCTCAACACCACCATGACGGTTGAGCGCGCCAACGCCAACGCGCACAAGGACAAGGGCTGGCAGCACTTCACCGATCGCATCATTGAGGTGGTCAGCGAACGGCAGCCGCATCTGGTGTTCATGCTTTGGGGCGCCCATGCGCAGAGCAAGCAGAAGCTGATCGACGCGACCAAGCACCTGGTGCTGACCTCGGTGCATCCGTCGCCGTTGTCGGCCTATCGCGGGTTTTTGGGCTGTGGGCATTTCAGCCGAACCAACAAGTTTCTCGAACAGAATGGCGAAACGCCGATCGACTGGCGCTTGCCACCGATTTGATGTGTCGACCGGGTTGGCCCCTTCGCGAGCAGGCTCGCTCCCACAGGAATTGTGTGCAAGCCACAAACCCCCTGTGGGAGCGAGCCTGCTCGCGAAAAGAGCGACCCGATCTCGCAGACTTAGGCGGGATGACGATTCCAGTACTTGAACAACGGCTCCGCCAGAAACAGCACAAACAACAGCCGCATCACCTGCATCGCCGTCACCAGCGGCACCGACAGTTGCAGGGTCTCCGCCGTCAGGCTCATCTCGGCGATCCCGCCGGGCATCATGCCCAAGGTCAGTGAACGCAGATCCAGATGGGTCAATGCACTCAAGCCCAGCGCCGCCAGCGACGCGATCAACATGGTCAGCGCCGTGCCGATCAACGTCCGGCCCATGAACGACGGCGCGCGGCGGAAGAACTGCCGATTGAAGTGACAGCCCAGGCCGCTGCCAATCAGCCATTGGCCGATCTGACTGCCGCCGTTGGGCAAACCGATGTGCAGATCCCACGTAATGCTCACCGCCGCACTGACCAGCAACGGCCCGAACAGCCATGGATTGGGTTGGCGCAGACGCTGCCAGAGCCAGGCAAGCAGGGCGCCCGCCGGAAACAGAATTGCCAGCCAGCGCCAATCGACGCTGCCTGCATGAGAAATCGGCGTGCCGTCACCGAGCAGATACTTGAACGCCGCCGGCACGCACAACACCACCACCAACACCCGCAGACTCTGCCCGGCCGCGACATGGCTGAGCAGTGCACCGTTACGAGCGCCGAGGTTGACCATCTCCCCGGAACCACCGGGCATGCTTGAGAAAAAAGCCGTGGCGCGATCCTCGCCGGTGCGGCGCATCAGCCACACGCCGACCACCGCCGACAGGCTGGTGACCAATGCACCGAAGAAGATCAAACCGAAATGACTGAGCACCTGTTCCATCACCAACGGGGTGAAGTGCAGGCCGATACCGATGCCGACGATCCACTGGCCGCACTTGCGCCCGCCAGGGATTTCCGCCAGTTGCCACGGCGTCAGGCAGCGCACCAGGATGATCGCCAGCAACGAGCCGACCATCCACGGTAGCGGCCAGCCGATCTGGCTGGCGATGAAACCGCCAAGCAGACCGACCAGCGGGGTGCCCCACCAGGCTTTCAGGGACAAGCGATCAAACATCGGCAATGAGGCGCCGTGCCGCCGAACGTTTACGCCAGATGCGAATCAGCGGCATCAGCAGCATGATCGCGGTGAGGATCCAGCAACCGAAGGTGATCGGACTCGACCAGAGAATCTCCAGCGCGCCATTGGAGATCGACAGCGCGCGACGCAGGTTCTGCTCCATCAAGCCACCGAGGATGAAGCCCAGCAGCAGCGGCGACAGCGGGAAATCCAGCTTGCGCAGGATGTAACCGAAGATGCCGATACCGATCATCAGGAACAGATCGAAGGTGGTCGCGTGCACCGCGTAAACGCCGATCCCGGTGATGATCGCGATGATCGGCACCAACGCCCAGTTCGGCACGGCGAGGATGCGAGTGAATACGCGGATCATTGGGATGTTGAGGATCACCAGCATCACGTTGGCGATGAACAACGACGCGATCAGACCCCAGACGATGTCCGGTTGCTGTTGGAACAGCAGTGGACCCGGGGTGATGTTGTACAGCGACAGCGCGCCGATCATCACCGCAGTGGTGCCCGAACCCGGAACGCCGAGGGTCAGCATCGGAACGAGAGCGCCGCACGCCGCGCCGCCGATCGCGGTCTCTGGCGCGGCCAGACCACGCGGATCACCTTCACCGAATTTGCCGCTGGTGCCAGCGATGCGCTTCTCGGTCATGTAGGCCACGGCACTGGCGAGCGTCGCGCCGGCACCGGGCAGCACGCCCATGATGAAACCGAGCACGCCGCAGCGGACGTTGACGACGAAAACCGACGCCGCTTCCTTGAAGTTGAACATCATCCGGCCGGTGGCTTTCACCGCTTCCTGGCCGTGGTGGGTCTTTTCCAGCAGCAGGAGGATTTCGCTGATCGAGAACAGACCCAGCACCAGCACCACGAACTGGATGCCGTCGGTCAGGTGAATGTTGTCGCCGGTGAAACGGTACACGCCACTGTTGGCGTCGATGCCGACGGTGGAAAGGAACAGGCCGATCAGCGCCGCAATAAAGGTCTTCAACGGTCGATCACCAGCCATGCCGCCGAGACAGACAATCGCGAATACCATCAACACGAAGTATTCCGCCGGTCCGAAGGCAATCGCCCATTTCGCCAGCAGCGGCGCAAACAGGACCATGCCGCAGGTGGCGATGAACGCGCCGATGAACGAACTCCACGCCGACAGCGACAGTGCCACACCGGCCATGCCTTTGCGGGCCATCGGGTAGCCGTCGAGGGTGGTCATCACAGTCGAGGCTTCACCCGGAATGTTCAGCAGGATCGAGCTGATCCGGCCGCCGTATTCGCAGCCCAGATACACCGCCGCGAGCAGGATCAGCGCCGACTCCGGCGGCAGGCCGAGTGCGAACGCGATCGGAATCAGCAACGCCACGCCATTGATCGGACCAAGGCCCGGCAACAGGCCGACGACGGTGCCGATCAGGGTGCCGCACAGGGCGGTCACCAGGTTGTACGGGCTCAGCGCGACGCCGAAGCCCTGACCCAAATAGCCAAGGGTATCCATATCAGTTCTCCAGGACGCTGAGCAGGCCGAGTGGCAGCGGAACATCCATCAAGCGATCGAACAGCAGATAGAGACCAACCGCCATCAGGCTGATGATGACCACGCTCGGCAGCCAGCGGCCGCCATAGAGACGGGCCATCGGTACGCCGGTAATGATGCTGGCCACGATGAAGCCAAGGGGTTCGAAGGTGCCGGCAAACACCAGCAGCAACACCACGCACAGACCGATCTTGGTCAGGGTTTCGCGATCCAGCGGCGGCTCATCCGGGTTGTGTTTGATGGGTGCCGGGCGAACCACCATGTACAGCAGCGCCAGCCCCATCAGGCCGAGCATCAGCAGCGGAAAGGCGCGTGGGCCGACGGGTTCATAGGAAAAAGCCGCTTGGTACGGCCACGCCATCAGTGCCAGGCCGGCACACACCAGCAGCAACACCGAGGCGAAAATGCGTTGAATAAGCATGGGAGCTCCTGTGCTGCGTCCCCGCGTAGGAGACGCAGCCACTAGACAGAGACGATCACTGGATCAGGCCGAACTCTTTGGCCAGCACTTTGTAGTCGGCGACCTGCTTCTTCACGTAGGTGTCCAGTTCCGGGCCGGTCATGGCGAACGGGAACAGCTCACGCTGATCGCGCAGCTTGGCGAACTCGTCGGAAGCCAGCAGTTTGTCGAACGAGTCTTTCCACCAGGCGTAGTCTTCGTCGCTGACTTTTGGCCCGAGGTAGAAGCCGCGCACCACCGGCCAGACGATGTCGTAGCCTTGCTCGCGAGCGGTCGGGATGTCCTTCATTTCCGGTTCGTCGAGACGCTTGTCCGAGAACACCGCGAGCAGGCGCATGTCACCGCTCTGGATGTGCGGCATGGAGTCGGAGATGTCGGTACTGCCGACCTGGATGTGGCCGCCGAGCAGGGCCGTGGCGATCTCACCGCCGCCTTCGAGTGCCACGTAACGCAGCTCGCGCGGGTTGATCCCGGCGGCCTTGGCAATCAATGCGGTCTGCATCCAGTCCTGGCTGCCGACGGTGCCGCCGGAGCCGATGACCACTGACCCTGGATCTTTCTTCAACGCCTGGACGAGATCGTCGAGGGTCTTGTAGGGCGAATCGCTTTTCACTGCGATGGCGCCGTAGCTGGTGCCGACGGCCGCGAGCCAGCGCACGTTGGTTTCATCGAAGCGGCCGAACTTGCCCTGGGCCAGGTTCAAAAGCGAACCGCTCGACCACGCGACCAGCGTGCCGGCATCCGCCGGACGTTGCGCGACCACCGCGTTGTACGCCACCGCGCCGACACCGCCGGGCATGTAGGTGACGCGCATCGGCTTGCTCAGCAACTTCTGGTTGACCAGTGCGCTCTGCACCAGTTTGCAGGTCAGGTCGAAACCACCGCCGGGGGAGGCGGGGGCGATGCATTCCGGACGTTTTGGCTCGGCCATGAGTTGGCCGGCAAACAGCATCGCGCCAGCGGCGAGAGCAACTTTACGCAGTGATACGTTCATTTGAGTCTCCAGAGGAGTTGTTGTTATGGATGGACCGAATGACCAAAGGGCAACGCGAAAACCTAGCGGCAGGCGCAGTTTTCTCGCGGCGCGCGCGCAACGACTGAAACAACGGAGGGGAAACAGGACTGCGGCGAGAAGCCGACGGTGCAACGGTGGAATCGAGCTAGGCGAGCAGGCATTACAGCCTCGGTGCGCATGGAGGGCATGCTGGGGTACTCCGTTATTGTTCTTATGAGTCGAAAACGCTTCATGGCGTTTTGCGTTGCGCTGTGTGGCGGCAGCGGCGACAGTCGAAACTGTCCGTGGGCCGACTCTAACCGGCTAACCTTTCAACAACCTTTCAGTTGTCTTTCACGGTTTTCGGGCTTCACAGCGGCGGTTGCGGCTGTAAACTCCGCGACAAAGCGTGGCGTTGGCCAACCCTGAACGAGGTAAAAAACCATGCGTGTCCTGCTCGTCGAAGACCATTTGCAACTGGCCGAAAGCGTCGCTCAGGCGCTCAAGAGCACCGGTCTGACGGTGGATGTGTTGCACGATGGCGTGGCCGCCGACCTGGCGTTGGGCAGCGAGGAATACGCCGTGGCGATCCTCGATGTCGGTCTGCCGCGCATGGACGGTTTCGAGGTGCTGGCGCGGCTGCGTGCTCGCGGCAAAAACCTGCCGGTGTTGATGCTGACTGCGCGCAGCGACGTCAAGGATCGCGTGCATGGCCTCAATCTCGGTGCTGACGACTACCTGGCCAAACCGTTCGAACTGACGGAACTGGAAGCGCGGGTCAAAGCCTTGCTACGCCGCAGTGTGCTGGGCGGCGAGCGTCAGCAGCGCTGTGGTGTGCTGGCTTACGACCTCGATACGCGGCGCTTCACCCTCGGCGACGAACTGCTGACCCTCACCTCGCGCGAGCAAGCCGTTCTCGAAGCGTTGATCGCGCGGCCGGGGCGAGTGATGAGCAAGGAGCAACTGGCCGCGCAGGTGTTCGGCCTCGACGAAGAAGCCAGCCCCGACGCCATCGAAATCTACGTGCACCGCTTGCGCAAGAAGCTCGATGGCCAGTCCGTGGCCATCGTCACCTTCCGTGGCCTCGGCTATCTGCTGGAAAGCCGCGATGCATAAGCCCAGCAGCCTGCGCTGGCGGTTGCTGTGGAACCTTGGATGGTTGCTGGTGGTGCTGATGCTCGCCAGCGGCTTGAGCGCTTACTGGAACGGTCGCGAAGCCGCCGACACCGCGTATGACCGCACGCTGCTGGCCTCGGCACGCACCATCGCTGCCGGGTTGTCGCAGCGTGATGGCAGCCTCAGCGCCGATGTGCCTTACGTGGCGCTGGACACCTTCGCCTACGACAGCGCCGGGCGCATCTATTACCAGGTCAACGACATTCACCAGAAGCTGATTTCCGGCTACGAAAATCTTCCCGGGCCACCGCCCGGCACGCCGCGTACCGACAGCTATCCGGCGCTCGCGCGCTTTTACAACGCGAAGTACAACGGCCAGAACGTGCGTGTGGTCAGTCTGCTCAAGGCCGTAAGCGAGCCGAACATGAACGGCATGGCGGAAATCCGCGTGGCCGAAACCGACGAAGCGCGGGTCAGCATGGCGCGCAGTCTGGCCGCTGACACCTTGTTGCGCTTGGGCATGCTGGCCGTGGGCGCGTTGTTGCTGGTGTGGTTCGCGGTGAGTGCGGCGCTGCGCCCGCTGGAGCGGTTAAGAACCGCTGTTGAGGAACGCCAGCCCGACGATTTGCGGCCGCTGCCGCTGGTGGAAGTGCAGCATGAACTGGGACCCCTGGTACGCGCGCTCAATCATTTCACCGAAAGGCTACGCGGCCAGTTCGAGCGGCAGGCGCAGTTCATCGCCGATGCCGCTCACGAGTTGCGCACGCCGCTGGCGGCACTCAAGGCACGCCTGGAATTGGGCCTGCGCTCGAACGAGCCGGAGACTTGGCGCACCACGCTGGAATCATCCGCACAAAGCACCGACCGCCTGACCCATCTGGCCAATCAGCTGCTGTCGCTGGCCCGTGTCGAAAACGGTGCGCGGGCGATTGCCGAGGGCGGCGCGCAGTTGCTCGATCTGAGTCAATTGGCCCGAGAGCTGGGCATGGCCATGGCGCCTTTGGCGCACAAGCGCGGCGTGGCGCTGGCGCTTGAAGCGGATGAACCGGTGTGGCTGCGCGGTGAGCCGACGCTGCTCAATGAGCTGCTGAGCAATCTGGTCGACAACGCGCTGGCGCATACGCCATCGGGCGGCAATGTGATTCTGCGGGTCACGGCCCCGGCGGTGCTTGAGGTTGAGGACGACGGGCCAGGCATCCCGCTGCACGAGCGTGATCGAGTGTTCGAACGGTTTTATCGGCGCAATCAGCAGGTTGCCGGTTCAGGTCTGGGCTTGGCGATTGTCGGCGAGATCTGTCGCGCGCATCTGGCGCAGATCACCTTGCATGATGGCGAGCAGGCAGGGTTGAAGGTGCGGGTCAGTTTTATTGCCGGGTAATACTTTTGTGGCGGGGGATTTTCCCCCTGGTAGTAGTTTTGTGGCGAGGGGATTTATCCCCGCTCGGCTGCGCAGCAGTCGCGGTTCGCATCGCAGAGTCTAGGGTCGCTGCGCAACCCAACGGGGATAAATCCCCTCACTACAGGTCAGTAGAACATCGACCGCGATTCTTCCAGATCCGCGCAGAACTGCTTGTTCTCCGGATCAATCCCCAGCTTTCTGAAGGCCGGCACGCTAAACGGGTCAATCCGCGCAAACGGATGATCGGTGTCCTTGCGGCAATACAAATTGGCCACCTGCACGACATCGACGTAATCGATGCGCGTCGAGTCGCGGCTGAAGTCTTGATACAGCAACGGCAAATGCACCAGGCGCTCGGGAAACTCCCAGACCCGCAGCAATTTCTCGCCGAGCAATGGGTGAATCTGCTCGATCACATGGGTCAGGCTGACCGCATCAGAGAGCAGTTCATTGTGGTCTTCGGCGTAAGTCAGAATCGGCAGCACGCCAATCTGATGCACCAGCCCGCCGAGTGCCGCCTGATCGGGTTTGAGCTGAGTGTGACGACGACACAGGGCATAGCTGACGCCAGCGATTTCCAGACTGCTGCGCCAGACTTCGCGCATCTTCTGTTCGACCACCTCGGAGCGGGCATTGAAGATCTGCTCCATCACCAGACCGATCGCCAGGTTGCTGCTGTAGTTGATGCCCAAACGGGTAATGGCGGTGTGCAGGTCGGTGACTTCCTGCGCAGCGCGCAGCAGCGGACTGTTGACCACTTTGATCAGGCGCGCCGACAGCGCGGTGTCGCGGCCGATGACTTTGCTCAGATCGCTGACGCTGATTTCCGGATCCTCGGCGGCCTTGCGAATTTGCAGGGCCACTTCCGGCAACGTTGGCAGAACCAGGTCATCGTTATCGATGGCCGCAACCAAATCCTGTTGGACCTTTTCCGCCAGTTCGCTCATTTGGACTCTCTAGGGTGTTGCAACAATGCTGCGATCAACGCTGGATTTCGCGGTCGCGATCCAGTTCGTAAGGCAGGTCGAGCACGTGCAACGCGGGGCCTTCGAGGGCGCCCAGACGCAAATCACCGGCTTCGGCAGCTTCGGCCTGCAACACGGCCAGGAGTTCAATGTTTCCCTCGGCATTGGCCGCCAGCACCACTTCGCCGATCGAGCTGTTGTGGCTGGGGGCGAACAGTTGAGTGCCGGGCTCCGGCAACTCGGCCGCGTCGAGGCGCAGGCGGTACAGGCGCCGCTTGAGCTTGCCCAGGTACTGCATGCGCGCGACGATTTCCTGGCCGGTGTAGCAGCCTTTCTTGAAACTCACGCCGCCGACCGCCTGCAAATTGAGCATCTGCGGGATAAACAGCTCGCGGGTGGAAGGCATGACCTGGCCGATACCGGCGCGGATCTGGCCCAGCAGCCATTGATTCAGTTCGCCCTCAGCCAGCGTGGCGGACAGTCGGCTTTGAATGTTTGGCGCCTGAGCGGCAGGCACCCAGAGTTCGGCGCGCTCGGGCGAAACGCGAATTGCGATCAGGCCTTCGTTGCGCACAACGCTGTCGGTTTCGGCGGGCAGTGCCAGACCGAGGCTGGTCAGGGCTGCATCGCCATGTGCCACACCGAAGCGCACCCAGGCGGCGCTTTCATCGGTCAGTTTCGATTTGGAGAACACTGCGTACTTTTTCAGGTCGGCCAGTTGCGGCTCGAGCAGCTCGCTGGCCATCGCCATCACCACGCCGTCACCTTCAAGCAGAATACGGAAGCTCGACTGCATCCGGCCTTTCTGTGTGCAGCGGGCGCCGAGGCTGGCGCGGGTGTCGCTCAGGTAATTGATGTTGCAGGTCAACTGGCCTTGCAGGAATTTTCCGGCGTCCGCACCGCGAACCGCGAGTACGCCTTCATGAGACAGGGTGCAGAAAAAAGCAGAATCGGCCATGGGTCATCGCAGGGTAAATAGACTGGGGCACATCATAAGGGGGCAGGGTTGAAATGGGTAGTTGATAAAGGATCACGGGTGCCCGACCAAAGCCGACTGTGCGGCCCGCGCCGGGGCTGTATACTGCCCGGCAAATTCGAGGAGGGCTCCATGGTCGAACAAGTTGAACTGAATCGCCTCTTTTGGCACAGCCGTCGCGGCATGCTTGAGCTTGACGTGCTGCTGGTGCCGTTCGTGCAGGAGGTTTACGCGACGTTGAATCAAGTGGATCGCGATCTGTACGTGCGTTTGCTGACCTGTGAGGATCAGGACATGTTCGGCTGGTTCATGGAGCGCAGCGAGTCGGAAGATCCCGAGCTGCAACGCATGGTCCGGATGATTCTGGATCGTGTCCAGCCCAAGTAATACGTTCGAATGCCGCTGGCATGCCTCACGGCAGTTGCTGGCGGCGTATCTGTTGGCCCAGGCGTTCGCCATGGGTTCGCTGTGTCTGCTGTCGATTCCGCTCTGGGCCAGTCTGCTCGGCGCTTGCGCCTGTGCGCTGCACGGTCTTTGGGTGCTGCCACGGCAGATTCTGCTGAACCACCCGAAAGCATTCTGCGGCTTGCGCCGCGATGGCGATGGCTGGCAGGTCTGGAATCAGGCTGATGGCTGGCAAGCGGTGCAACTGCGCCCGGACAGTCTGGCGCTGCCATTGATTGTGGTGTTGCGCTTTCGTTTGCGCGGAGAGTGGCGGGTCAGGTCGATCTGCGTACCACGTGACTCGCAGGCGGCGGATCTGCACCGACGCCTGCGAGTGCGGCTCAAGTTCAGCCGGCGTAGGTGGGCGGCACCAGAATAGTGTCGAGCGCTTCGGGCAGCATATCCGGATAGTCGAGGGTGTAGTGCAGCCCGCGACTTTCCTTGCGTTCCATGGCTGAGCTGATCATCAATTCGGCAACCTGTGCCAGATTGCGCAGCTCGATCAGGTCGCGGCTGACTTTATAGTTGCTGTAAAACTCATCGATCTCATCCAGCAGGAGACGCACCCGGTGCTGCGCCCGTTGCAGGCGCTTGTTGGTGCGCACGATGCCGACGTAGTCCCACATGAATCGGCGCAACTCGTCCCAGTTGTGCGCGATGATCACGTCTTCATCCGAGTCGGTCACCTGACTGGCATCCCAGACGGGCAGGGCGCTTGGCGCCGCAACGTCATCGAGTTGCGCAAGAATGTCCGCCGCTGCCGAACGGGCATAAACGAAGCATTCCAGGAGTGAGTTGCTGGCCATGCGATTGGCGCCGTGCAGGCCGGTGAAGCTGGTTTCGCCGATGGCGTAGAGGCCGGGCACGTCGGTGCGACCGTGCTGATCGACCATCACCCCACCACAGGTGTAGTGCGCGGCGGGGACCACCGGGATCGGTTGTTTGGTGATGTCGATGCCGAAGCCCAGGCAGCGTTCATAAACAGTCGGGAAGTGAGTTTTTACGAACGATTCAGGCTTGTGGCTGATGTCGAGATATACGCAGTCGACACCCAGGCGCTTCATTTCATGGTCGATGGCCCGCGCGACGATGTCACGAGGCGCCAGCTCGGCGCGTTTGTCGAAGCGATACATGAAGCGCTCTCCGTTGGGCAGCTTCAAATGCGCGCCTTCGCCACGCAGCGCTTCAGTAATCAGGAAACTCTTGGCTTGCGGGTGATACAGGCAGGTCGGGTGGAACTGGTTGAATTCCAGGTTCGCCACCCGGCAACCGGAGCGCCAGGCCATGGCGATGCCGTCACCGCAGGCGCCGTCGGGGTTGCTGGTATAAAGGTAGACCTTGGCTGCGCCGCCCGAGGCCAGAATCACGAAACGTGCGCCGTAGGTGTCGACTTCGCCCGTGGCGCGGTTCAGCACGTAAGCGCCCAGGCAGCGATCGCCTTCCATGCCCAAGCGGCGCTCGGTGATGAGATCAACGGCCACCCGCTGTTCCAGCAGTTCGATGTTCTCGCGCTCTTTGGCCTGGGCCAGCAAGGTTTTGAAGATCGCGGCACCGGTGGCGTCTGCAGCATGGATGATGCGCCGATGACTGTGGCCGCCTTCGCGTGTCAGGTGAAATTCGAAACCACCATCTTCAGTGCCGGACTGTTCGTCGCGGGTGAACGGCACACCCTGGTCAATCAGCCATTGGATGGCTTCGCGGCTGTGCTCGACGGTGAAACGCACAGCGTCTTCGTGACACAAGCCGCCGCCGGCGTTGAGGGTGTCGTCGACGTGGGATTCGACAGTATCGGTATCGTCGAGCACGGCGGCAACGCCACCCTGGGCCCAGAATGTCGAACCGTTGGCGAGATCGCCTTTGCTCAATACGGCAATGCGCAGATGACCGGGCAAGGTCAAAGCGAGAGTCAAACCGGCAGCACCGCTGCCAATCACCAGAACATCGTGTTGGAACTGTTGGCTCATTTCAGGATTCCGCTCAAAGCGACCCGGGTCGGGGTTGGCGCAAGACAGCTGGATCGGCGAGTCAAGACAGCCACACAGCCCACTAGTATATAGAGGGGTTGGGCGGCACAATAGCCAGGCCCAGATGGCATTGTGAGACTACTGCGCGGTAAAAAGCGCTGTGCTTCGTCGGAAGTTTTTTTGCCGGTTTGGGAAAAAGACACCTGTATCGGCGCTGAAACAGACTTTTCCGAGCAGGGTTGCGCAATGTCAGGTGGGTACGGCTATAAATAATTGGAACTTTTGCCAAAGGCCCAAGATCAATAGACGGTGCCAGAAACCAGGGACAGTGTCGGCTTCAGTGCGGAATCTGCGTTTGGATTCCTGCCGGCGAAACCGATAACAAGATTATTCGCGCAGCCGGTTTATCCCGCGCTGCGTTTTTCGTGCGTGCCAAATCAGAGCCCGCAGGAAACTTGCTTGGAGGGGGAGAACTTTTGCGAAAAGCCCGAGTCTATGTTTGCAAGTCTGGTCGTTTAGTAATGCAAGTCTCCTCCGGGCTTATCGAGGAGTGTTCATGCTAACCCAGGAAGAGGATCAGCAGCTGGTCGAACGCGTGCAGCGTGGCGACAAGCGAGCTTTCGATCTGCTGGTGCTGAAATATCAGCACAAAATTCTCGGGTTGATCGTGCGTTTTGTGCACGACACCCATGAAGCCCAAGACGTTGCTCAGGAAGCCTTTATCAAGGCGTATCGGGCACTTGGAAATTTCCGCGGTGACAGTGCGTTTTATACGTGGCTGTACCGTATTGCCATTAACACGGCAAAGAACTACCTGGTTTCCCGCGGCCGTCGGCCGCCGGATAGCGATGTAAGTTCAGAGGATGCGGAGTTCTATGATGGCGATCACGGCCTCAAGGATCTCGAATCACCAGAGCGTGCATTGCTGCGGGATGAGATCGAAGGCACTGTCCATCGAACCATCCAGCAACTGCCAGAGGATTTGCGTACGGCTTTAACTTTACGTGAATTCGATGGTCTGAGTTACGAGGACATTGCGAGCGTCATGCAGTGTCCGGTGGGTACCGTGCGCTCCCGGATTTTCCGCGCTCGGGAGGCCATCGATAAAGCCCTGCAACCGTTGTTGCAGGAAAACTGAGACAGCGGCGACAGCCAAGAGAGGAACGCCATGAGTCGTGAAGCCCTGCAGGAATCGCTGTCCGCAGTGATGGATAACGAAGCGGACGAACTGGAATTGCGTCGAGTGCTCAGCGCACTGGATGATGTTGATACCCGTGAGACCTGGGCTCGTTACCAGATCGCTCGGGCAGCCATGCACAAGGATCTGCTGCTTCCGCGTCTGGATATCGCTGCGGCAGTGTCCGCTGCGCTGGAAGACGAAACGGCTCCGGCCAAAGTATCCCGCAGCCCATGGCGTAACCTGGGTCGCCTCGCTGTTGCCGCTTCGGTAACCGTAGCCGTTCTGGCCGGTGTTCGCCTGTACAACCAGGACGAAATCGCTGGTGTTGAACTGGCCCAGCAGTCGAATCAGCCTACTCTGGCCACTCCACAGGTCAAAGGTCCGGCAGTTCTGGCTGGTTACAGCGAAAGCTCGGAAGCGACTGGTCCTATGGCTAACGGCGTTCTGCAAGGACAGCCAGGCTGGCATGATCAGCGTCTGCCAGGCTATCTGCGTCAGCATGCTCAGCAGGCTGCACTCAAAGGAACTGAAAGCGCGCTGCCATACGCACGTGCCGCAAGCCTGGAAAACCGTTAAGGAGGATCATGCGCGCCATCCCTCTACTTTCGCTTCTGCTCAGTGGCTGGTTCATTGTTCCAGCCCACGCTGACGAGGCCCAGGACTGGTTGACCCGTCTGGGCCAGGCCGAGCAGCAGCAAAGCTTTCACGGTACTTTCGTTTACGAGCGCAACGGCAGTTTTTCCACGCACAACATCTGGCATCGTGTCCAGAATGGCCAGGTCCGCGAGCGGTTATTGCAGCTCGACGGTTCGGCTCAGGAAGTCGTGCGCATTGATGGACGTACTCAATGCGTCAGCGGCACCCTGATTGCGGGATTGGGTGATTCCCCCAACGCTGCCGCCCGTGCGCTGGACCCCAAAAAGCTGAAGAATTGGTATGACCTTGCCGTCATTGGCAAGTCGCGCGTGGCCGGTCGTGATGCAGTGATCGTGTCGCTGACCCCTCGTGATCAGCACCGATACGGTTTCGAGCTGCATCTGGACAAGAAAACCGGCCTGCCGCTCAAGTCGTTGCTGTTGAACGATAAAGGGCAATTGCTCGAGCGCTTTCAGTTCACTAGCCTCGACACTGATGAAGTCCCGTCGGACAAAGACTTGATGGCAGACGCCGATTGCAAGCCGATCAACATCGGTAATGACAAGGCTTCTGCGGCGAAGACCGTGCAAAACTGGCGTTCGGACTGGCTGCCGCCAGGCTTCGAGTTGACCAGCAGCAGTTCACACAAGGATGCGCAGACCAAGACCCAGGTCAGCAGCCTGATGTATGACGATGGCCTGGCGCGTTTCTCCGTGTTCCTTGAACCGTTGAACGGTGCAACCGTCACCGATACTCGTACCCAGTTGGGCCCTACCGTCGCGGTATCCCGTCGTTTGACTACACCGCAAGGTGAAATGATGGTCACGGTGGTTGGCGAAATCCCGATTGGCACCGCCGAACGAATTGCTCTATCGATGCGTAACAACGATGGCGCTGCGACCAGCAAGCAGTGAGCTGATTTCAGTCATTTCCACCTCGTCGTCGAGACGTCGAAATGTTTGCTGAGCATTTTCATTTGCAAAACCCCTGAAAATTTTTTATAGGTCAGAGCCTCACGGCTCTGGCCTTGTTTGTTGTTCCCGGAACAAAAATACCGGTCTGTGGTTTCCGGTGTTCCTTTGCTCCATATCGCTTAACCCTGCTCGTCGTAACGGGAGCTGTATGTCGATACCTAGTTTGAAATCTTATCTTTCCATCTTCGCCACCGTGCTGTTGCTCGGTCAGGCGGTCCCTGCTGCGCAAGCGGCCGATCTGCCTGATTTCACCCAGTTGGTCGAACAAGCGTCGCCAGCGGTAGTGAATATCAGTACCACGCAGAAACTGCCGGACCGTCGCGTGAATCAGCAGATGCCGGATCTGGAAGGCCTGCCACCGATGCTGCGCGAATTCTTCGAGCGCGGCATGCCGCCTCAGCAGCGCTCACCGCGTGGCGACGGGCGTCAGCGTGAAGCGCAATCGCTGGGTTCGGGGTTCATCATTTCGCCGGACGGCTACATCCTCACCAACAACCACGTGATCGCCGATGCTGACGAAATCCTCGTCCGTCTGGCTGACCGCAGTGAGATGAAAGCCAAGCTGGTCGGCACCGATCCACGTTCCGACGTGGCGTTGCTGAAAATCGAAGGCAAGGATCTGCCGGTGCTCAAGCTCGGCAAATCCCAGGATCTGAAGGCTGGCCAGTGGGTCGTCGCGATCGGTTCGCCATTCGGCTTTGACCACACCGTGACCCAAGGCATCGTCAGCGCCGTCGGTCGTAGCCTGCCAAACGAAAACTATGTGCCGTTCATTCAGACCGACGTGCCGATCAACCCGGGCAACTCCGGTGGCCCGCTGTTCAACCTGAACGGTGAAGTGGTCGGCATCAACTCGCAGATCTACACCCGCTCCGGTGGCTTCATGGGCGTGTCGTTTGCCATCCCGATCGACGTGGCGATGGATGTTTCCAACCAGCTCAAAAGCGGTGGCAAAGTCAGCCGCGGCTGGCTGGGCGTGGTCATTCAGGAAGTGAACAAGGACCTCGCCGAGTCATTCGGTCTGGACAAGCCGGCCGGCGCTCTCGTTGCACAGATCCAGGATGACGGCCCTGCGGCCAAGGGCGGCCTGCAGGTTGGCGACGTGATCCTGAGCATGAACGGTCAGCCGATCGTCATGTCTGCCGATCTGCCGCATCTGGTCGGCGCGCTGAAGGCTGGCGCCAAAGCTAATCTGGAAGTGATTCGAGAAGGCAAGCGCAAGAACGTCGAGCTGACTGTCGGCGCAATTCCGGACGAAGACAAAGAGCTGGACGCACTGCCGAAATCCGGCGCGGAAAGCAGCAGCAACCGCTTGGGTGTTGCGGTCGGCGAATTGACCGCCGAGCAGAAGAAAGCCTACGACCTCAAAGGTGGTGTGGTGATCAAGGAAGTGCAGGACGGTCCTGCGGCCCTGATCGGTCTGCAGCCGGGTGATGTGATTACTCACCTGAACAACCAGGCCATCGGCTCGGCCAAGGAGTTCACCGACATCGCCAAGGCGTTGCCGAAGAACCGTTCGGTGTCGATGCGCGTGCTGCGTCAGGGCCGTGCCAGCTTCATCACCTTCAAACTGGCTGAATAAGCCTGCAACAAGGTAAAAAAGAAACCGCCTCGAAAGAGGCGGTTTTTTTGTGTCTGAAGTTTTTGTCTTGTCTGGAAAGACTCAGCCCATCATGTCCTTGACCATACGCTCCTGTTCCATCAGCTCACGCTGGCGGGCATCGATGCGCGAGGACAGCGGGAAGTTGTTGCCAGCCTTGCGCTTGGCGAAGTCCAACTGCTGAATGGCCTGGCGGTAATCGCCGACCAGCGCAAAATACTCGGCTCGCGCCTGGTGCAGGCCGATGATGTTGCCCGACAAGCCACGGGTTTCAGCAACCTGATACCAGACGTCCGGATCATCCGGGCGGGACTTGAGCAGGCTGTCCAGCGCCTTCTCGGCATCGGCGGCGCGATTCTGTTTCAACAGCAGATCGACACGCACCTGATTCAGCGGATAGTTGCCCGGGAACTGCGTGAGCATGCGGTCGACCCGTGATTGTGCATCGGGCAGGCGATTGTTGGTGATGTCCAGATCGACCTGAGCGAGGTTGTAGATAATCTCGTTGGGCGACTTGGCCAACAATTGCTTGAGATTTTCGCGGGCTTCGTTCAGCTGGCCACCCTTGATTTGCGCGATGGCGAGGCCGTATCGCGCGACATCGTTTTTCGGGTTTTCATCGAGCAGGGCGCGGAAACGCTTGGCGCCCAGCCCCGGGGTTTCCTCGTAGATCAACTGCACCCGCGCGCGAATCAACTGGTAGCGCATGCTGTCTTCGATGCCGCCCGGTTTCGCCTGCTCGGCGCGGTTGCGGGTGTCGGCGATACGCGATTCGGTAACCGGGTGGGTCAGGAGGAATTCTGGCGGTTTGGCGTCAAAGCGGTACTGGCGCATCAGGCGTTCGAACATGGTCGGCATCGACCGCGGATCGTAACCGGCCTTTTCCAGGTTGAGGATGCCGATGCGATCCGCCTCCTGTTCGTTTTGTCGCGAGAAGCGCCGTTGCTCCTGCAACGCCGCAGCCTGGGTGCCAGCGATGGTGGCGATGCCGGCATCACCGCCGCCGGCCGCCGCAATGACAATGCCGGCCAGCAACGCGGCCATCATCGGCACCTGCATTCTTTGTGAGGCTTCCACCCCGCGAGCAAAGTGACGTTGCGACAAGTGCGCCAATTCGTGGGCGAGCACCGAGGCGTATTCACCTTCGGTTTGCGCATTGAGGAACAGGCCGCCGTTGACCCCGACTACGCCGCCCGGTGCAGCGAAGGCGTTGAGCTGCGGGCTGTTGATCAGGATGAATTCCAGACGTCGGTCGGAGACCTGGCTGGTCTCCACCAGTTTATAGACGCTGGATTCGACGTAATCCTTGAGTTGCGGATCGTTGAGCTGGGAAACCTGACTGCGCAGCATGGCCAGCCAGGCACGGCCGAGCTGGTATTCCTGTTGCGGCGAGACAATGGCAGAGCTGGCGTCGCCGAGTGACGGCAGATCGTCGGCAAAGCCTGGTGAGGCGAGCAGGCAAGCGAGCGTCAGCAGGGTAGGGCGCAGAAAAGTCATGCACAAAGCCTTGGAGGACAAAGACCTTACTGTAGCCGGACACCGAAGCCGCGACCAGATATTCTAGGCAGCTCGACAACCCGAACCGGAGTGACGCAATGACTGACGCTGTAGCCCACGACGTGGAACTGGACGCCAGTGGCCTGAACTGTCCGTTGCCGTTGCTAAAGGCAAAAATGGAGCTCAATAAACTGCAAAGCGGCGCTGTACTCAAGGTCATCGCTACCGATGCCGGCTCGCAACGCGACTTCCGCACCTTTGCCAAATTGGCCGGTCATGCGCTGTTGCGCGAAGAAGACGAGGCTGGCGTCTACCGTTACTGGTTGAAAAAAGCCTGACGCGAGCGCGTTAACAATCGAAGGGATTATTGATGTTCAAAGTGTTACGCGACTGGATTCAGCGCTACTTCTCCGATGAAGAAGCCGTGGTGCTGGCAGTGCTGCTGTTTCTCGCCTTCACCGCCGTGCTCACCCTCGGCGGCATGCTTGCGCCGGTCTTGGCGGGCATGGTGCTGGCGTATCTGATGCAGGGCCTGGTGGTGACGCTCGAGCGGCTGCGCGTGCCGGGCGGCGTGGCGGTGGGGCTGGTGTTTGCGCTGTTCATGGGCGCGCTGATGCTGTTCATCGTCGTGGTCCTGCCGCTGCTATGGCATCAGTTGATCACGCTGTTCAACGAGTTGCCGGGCATGCTCGCCAAGTGGCAGTCGCTGCTGCTTCTATTGCCAGAGCGCTATCCGCATCTGGTGTCTGACGAGCAAGTCTTGCAAGCGATCGAAGCGGCGCGGGGCGAGATTGGCAAGTTTGGTCAGTGGGCACTGACTTTCTCGTTGTCGAGTTTGCCGCTGCTGGTGAACATCATGATCTACCTGGTGCTGGTGCCGATTCTGGTGTTTTTCTTCCTCAAGGATCGGGCCATGATCGGCGAGTGGGTGCGCGGCTATCTGCCTCGCGAGCGCGCGCTGATCACCCGCGTCGCGCAGGAAATGAACCGGCAGATCGCCAACTACATACGAGGCAAAGGCATCGAGATAGTGATCTGCGGCGGCGTGACCTACATCGCCTTCATCGCGCTGGGCCTGAACTACGCGGCGCTGCTGGCGTTGCTCGTCGGTTTGTCGGTGGTGGTGCCGTATGTCGGTGCGGTAGTGGTGACCGTGCCGGTGCTGCTGATTGCGCTGTTCCAGTGGGGCTGGAGCGATCAGTTCATCTACCTGATGGCGGTCTACGGAATCATTCAGACGCTGGACGGCAACGTGCTGGTGCCATTGCTGTTTTCGGAAGCAGTGAATCTGCATCCGGTCGCAATCATCTGCGCGGTGCTGCTGTTTGGCGGATTGTGGGGATTCTGGGGTGTGTTCTTTGCGATCCCGCTGGCGACGCTGTTCAAGGCTGTGCTCGATGCGTGGCCGCGGAAGGAGCCGGTGGTGGCGCCGTTGCTTTAGATCGGGGTGAGGCTTTTGGCCTCATCGCTGGCAAGCCAGCTCCCACAGGTTTTGTATGTGCTGAACCCTGTGGGAGCTGGCTTGCCAGCGATGGCGTCGGTGACGACGCAGCAAAAACATCAGGCTTTATTCAGAGCCTCAGCCGCCGCCAGCACGGCATCAACATGCCCCGGCACCTTCACACCACGCCATTCCTGACGTAGCACACCGTCCTTATCAATCAGGAAAGTGCTGCGATCAACGCCCAGGTATTCCTTGCCATAGAGCTTTTTCAGCTTGATCACGTCGAACAGCTGGCAAACCGCTTCGTCCTTGTCGCTGATCAGCTCAAACGGAAATTCCTGTTTGCCTTTGAAGTTTTCGTGCGACTTCAAGCTGTCGCGGGAAATGCCGAAGACTTCGGTGTTGGCAGCCTTGAATGCCGCATATTGATCGCGAAAGCCCTGGCCTTGAGTGGTGCAGCCCGGGGTGCTGTCCTTCGGGTAGAAGTAGATCACCACTTGCTTGCCCTTGAGTTCGGACAGGCTGACGTTCTGCCCGCTGGTCGCAGGCGCGGTGAAATCCGCAACCGGTTGGTCGATGACAACGGCCATGAAAGCTTCCTTACATTGGGTTTTGTGGGCGCCAAGGCTCGATCAGGGCATCCAGGTTCATCGCGTCGGCGAAATCGAGGAACTGATCGCGCAGCCAGCTGATCTGGGTGTTGGCCGGCAGGGTCACGGTGAACGTGGCGTTGAGCATGGTGCCGCCGGTCTGGGGAGCCTGGTAAGTGTCGCAGGTGAGGTTTTCCAGTTCGACGTTGTGGTCCATGAAGAACTGGCACAGCTCATTGATGATGTCCGGGCGATACGCCGAGCTGACGTAAGCCACGTAAGGCAGCGCCTGCGGGCGATTTTCCAGAGCGGCGCTGCGCACCACGTTGACGGTGAAAGCGTGACGCTTGGCCAGCAATGGCAGGCTGCCTTCGAGGCGCGCGAGGGCGTCCCAGCTACCGGAAACTTCCAGCACCAGAGCGCTGCACTCGCCGTGGCGGGTCAGGCGAGAGGTGACGACGGCGCAGCGGTTTTCATGGCTGGCGCGGCACAGGACGTTGGTCAGCTCCATGGGGTTGGCGCCGAGGGCACTGATGACAAGGAATTGTTCGCGAACTGTGGGGGTGGACATGCAGCATTCCTAAAGCGATGAGCGGTCGGTAGGTTGACGGGCATTGGTGGCCGGGCGTGCCTGTTCTGGCGGTCCGTATAAAGAGCCCCGGCCAGCGTTCGCGGCTCGCTCCACTGTGCGGGAGCGCGTCGATGCGACGCAGGAACGGGGCCTGGGAGGCCGAAAGGGGAGGCAGAAACCCGGCGTACAAGCTGATCTGTACCGATCAAAGTCTGAAGGGTAGCGAAAAGCGGCGCCAAGGGGAATGGCAGCGGCGCAGTACTTCGCTTGTGCAAGCATCTTGGCGCCAGTACCATTACCGCTCTCTTTTTCCGGCAGGAGCGGTTTCATGATTGCGGGCAGTATGGTGGCACTGGTCACTCCCATGGATGCACAAGGGCGTCTTGACTGGGACAGCCTCAGCAAACTCGTGGACTTCCACCTCAAGAACGGCACCCATGCCATCGTCGCCGTCGGTACTACCGGCGAGTCGGCCACCCTTGATGTAGAAGAGCACATCGCCGTCATCAAAGCCGTGGTCAAACAGGTTGCCGGGCGCATTCCGGTCATCGCCGGCACCGGCGCCAATTCGACCCGCGAAGCCGTCGAGCTGACCCGCAACGCCAAGGCTGCCGGCGCCGATGCCTGCCTGCTGGTGGTTCCTTATTACAACAAGCCGACCCAGGAAGGTCTGTACCAGCACTTCAAGCACATCGCTGAAGCGGTCGACATTCCGCAGATTCTCTACAACGTTCCCGGCCGCACCTCCTGCGACATGCAGGCCGAGACGGTGATTCGCCTGTCCACCGTGCCGAACATCATCGGCATCAAGGAAGCCACCGGCGACCTCAAACGCGCCAAAGCGATCATCGATGGCGTGAGCAAGGATTTCATCGTGCTGTCCGGCGATGATCCGACTGCTGTCGAGCTGATCCTGCTGGGCGGCAAAGGCAACATCTCGGTCACCGCCAACGTCGCCCCGCGCGAAATGGCTGACCTGTGCGAGGCCGCGCTGAAGGGCGACGCCGATACCGCACGCGCAATCAACGAAAAACTGATGCCGCTGCACAAGGACCTGTTCATCGAAGCCAACCCGATTCCGGTGAAGTGGGCTTTGGTCGAAATGGGCCTGATGCACGAAGGCATCCGCCTGCCACTGACCTGGCTGAGCACCCCTTGTCATGAAACGCTGCGCTCGGCCCTGCGCCAGTGCAACGTCCTGGTTTAATTGAGGAAGTACAACGCATGAAGCGAATGGCCGGACTTTCCGCACTTGCCTTGATTATCTCCAGCACCAGTGGCTGCGGATGGGTCTGGGGGCCGGAAGGTTATTTCCGCGACCGTGGAAGCGATTACCTGCAAGCGCAACAGACTGCACCGATGCAATTGCCACCGGATGTAAGCACTGCCAAGCGTCTCGATCCGCTGTTGCCGATCCCGCGCAACGTGGCCGATGACACCGCGACGGGCGAATACGTCGTGCCGCGTCCTCAGCCGCTGTCGGCGGTTGCCGATGCCACTGATTACTCGCTGCAGAAGAGCGGTGATTCGCGTTGGGTCGTGGCCCAGCACCCACCGGCCGAAGTCTGGCCAGTGGCGCTGCAGTTCTTCCAGGACAACGGTTTCCGTCTGGATGAACAGCGTCCGCAGACCGGCGAGTTCACCACTACCTGGCAGCACTCCGACGAGTTGTCCGCATCGATGGCCAAGCGCCTGAGTGCGGCCGGTATCGCCAGCGACAGCGAAACCCGCGTGCGTGTGCGCATCGAGCCGGGCGTGCAGCGCAACACCAGTGAAATCTACGTAGTCAGCGCCGAGCGTCCTGCCGGCAGCACGGCCGACGTGGCGTTCACCAACCGTTCGGTCAACACTGGCCTGGACGCTGCGCTGGTCGACGACATGCTCGCGAGCATGAGTCGCACCTCCGAGAAGGGCGGCTCGGTGTCGATGCTGGCCTCGCGTGATTTCGACGCGCCGAGCCGTGTCAGCCTGAACGAAGACGGCAGCGGCAACCCGGTGTTGAACGTCGGTACCGATCTGGACCGCGCCTGGTCGAGCGTCGGCCGTGCGCTGGAACAGGGCGAATGGCGCGTTGAAGACATCAACCGCAGCCTGGGCTTGTACTACATCAACCTGGCCGAAAAAGCCGAGAAGAAAGACGACAAGCCTGGCTTTTTCAGCAGCCTGTTCGGCAGTGCGCCGAGCAAGGAAGAAGTCGAAGCCCGCGCCGAGCGTTATCAGGTTCGCCTGAGCAAGGTGGGCGAGAACATCCAGGTCACCGTAGAAAAGAACATCAACACCGTCGCGCCGGCCGATGTCGCGCGTAAAGTGTTGAGCGTGATTCAGGACAACCTGGGCTGATCCGATATGCGTTTTGCCGTTCTCGGCAGCGGTAGCCAAGGGAACGGCACGCTGATCGCCAGTGCTGATACGTACGTGCTGGTGGATTGTGGTTTTTCCCTGCGGGAAACCGAAAGACGTCTGTTGCGCCTGGGTGTGCACCCGGCGCAACTGAGCGCGATACTCGTGACCCACGAACATGCCGACCACGTGCATGGCGTGGGTTTGCTGTCTCGGCGCTACAATCTGCCGGTCTACCTCAGTCGCGGCACACTGCGCGGGATGCGCAAACCGCTGGAACCGGCAGGCTTTCTCGCCGGCGGCGAGCAACTGCAGATCGGCGCACTGAACGTCGGGGTCATTGCCGTGGCCCATGACGCGCAGGAGCCGACCCAGTACGTCTTCAGCGATCAGGAACAGCGGCGCTTCGGCCTGCTGACCGATCTGGGGTCGTTCTGCGAGCGGGTGCTGGATGGCTATCGGGACCTCGACGCATTGATGATCGAGTCCAACCATTGCCGCGACATGCTGGCTCGTGGTCACTACCCGTACTTTCTCAAGCAGCGGGTGGGCGGCGAACGCGGACATCTGAACAA
This sequence comes from Pseudomonas sp. TE9122, assembly GCF_056278925.1. Taxonomy (NCBI): domain Bacteria; kingdom Pseudomonadati; phylum Pseudomonadota; class Gammaproteobacteria; order Pseudomonadales; family Pseudomonadaceae; genus Pseudomonas; species Pseudomonas sp. TE9122. The sequence goes on from NZ_JBWBQI010000001.1 coordinate 986,683, forward strand.
CCATCAGGCGGCATTCCTGGTGGCCGAGTTGGGCTGGCAGGGCTTGCAACACCTGGTCCTGGCCCATCTGAGCAGCAAGAACAACCTGCCGCAGCTGGCCCGGCAATGTTTTGTCGACACTCTCGGGTGCGACCCGGACTGGCTGCAACTGGCCGATCAAGATTCAGGGCTCGACTGGCGCCACATCGCCTAGCCCACCTACTTAGCAAGCGGAGCCCATCATGGAAAAACGTGAAGAACTCTACCGCGGCAAAGCCAAATCGGTTTACAAGACCGACGACGCTGACCGCTTGATCCTGCTGTTTCGCAACGACACTTCGGCGTTCGACGGCAAGCGCATCGAACAGCTCGATCGCAAAGGTATGGTGAACAACAAGTTCAACGCCTTCATCATGCAGAAACTCGAAGCTGCCGGCGTGCCGACCCAGTTCGACAAACTGCTGGGCGACAACGAGTGCCTGGTGAAGAAGCTCGACATGATCCCGGTCGAATGCGTCGTGCGTAACTACGCCGCCGGCAGCCTGGTCAAGCGTCTGGGCGTCGAGGAGGGCATGAAGCTCAACCCGTACACCTTCGAACTGTTCTTGAAGGACGACGCCAAGGGCGACCCGTTCATCAACGAATCCCACGTTGTTGCATTCGGCTGGGGCACCGCCGAGCAACTGGCGCGCATGAAGGAACTGTCGCTCAAGGTCAACGAAGTCCTGAGCAAACTGTTCGACGACGCCGGCCTGCTGCTGGTCGACTTCAAGCTTGAATTCGGCGTGTTCAGCGACGGCTCCATAGTCCTCGGCGACGAGTTCAGCCCGGACGGCTGCCGTCTGTGGGACAAGGACACCAAGAAGAAGATGGACAAGGACCGCTTCCGCCAGGGCCTCGGTGACGTCATCGAAGCCTACGAAGAAGTCGCCGCTCGTCTGGGCGTACCGCTTTAATCGACGCAAGCATCTGATAGCACGGAAAAAATTTCGTTTGGGGGGTTCGCAACCGACGAAAGTGTTGTTATGATGCGCGCCGTTGGAGAGATGCCAGAGTGGCCGAATGGGACGGATTCGAAATCCGTTGTACCTTCACCGGTACCTAGGGTTCGAATCCCTATCTCTCCGCCATTATTGAACAAGACAAAGCCCCCGTAATCATTGCTGATTGCGGGGGCTTTTTCGTTTCTGGCGTTTTGTTCGCAATGCTTTTCGGGTACAACCTGCCGACTGCATAAAGGAACAGCTCGATGAGTGAAGTTCAGCCGTTGGCGGGTGATGATGACGTTAGGCCGCAGAGCGTGAGTTTGCTCGAGGCGTTCTGGTTCTGGTTGAAGCTGGGCTTTATCAGTTTCGGCGGGCCGGCCGGGCAGATTTCGATCATGCATCAGGAACTGGTCGAGCGCCGACGCTGGATTTCCGAGCGGCGTTTTCTGCATGCCTTGAACTATTGCATGTTGCTGCCCGGGCCGGAGGCGCAGCAGCTGGCGACCTACATTGGCTGGCTGATGCATCGAAGCTGGGGCGGGATTGTGGCCGGGGCGTTGTTCGTGTTGCCTTCGCTTTTCATCCTGATTTTCCTGTCGTGGCTCTATATCGCCTTCGGTGAAGTGCCGGTGGTGGCCGGGCTGTTTTACGGGATCAAGCCTGCGGTGACGGCCATCGTCGTGCAGGCGGCCCATCGGATCGGTTCGCGGGCGCTGAAGAACAACTGGCTGTGGGCGATTGCTGCGGCGTCGTTTACGGCGATCTTTGCGTTAAATGTGCCGTTTCCGCTGATCGTTTTGGGCGCGGCGGTGATTGGCTATTTCGGCGGACGCTTGGCGCCTGAGAGGTTCAGAGCCGGCGGGCACAGTGCGGCGAAGAAGTCTTTTGGCCCGGCGTTGATCGACGACGACACGCCAACACCGGCCCATGCCCGTTTCAGCTGGACGAAACTGGCCATGCTCGTCGTGATCGGTGCCGCGCTCTGGGCGCTACCGATGGGTGTATTGACCGCGCTTTGCGGCTGGCAGGGCACGCTGACGCAGATGAGCTGGTTCTTCACCAAGGCAGCGCTGCTTACCTTCGGTGGAGCTTATGCAGTGTTGCCCTATGTCTATCAAGGTGCGGTCGGTCACTACGGCTGGCTGACCCCGACGCAGATGATCGACGGCCTGGCGCTGGGCGAAACCACACCGGGGCCGCTGATCATGGTGGTGGCGTTTGTCGGTTTTGTCGGCGCTTATGTGACGCAGGTGTTCGGCGCCGATCAGGTGTTTCTTGCCGGAGCGGTCGCCGCCGCGCTGGTGACGTGGTTTACCTTTCTGCCCTCATTCCTGTTCATCCTCGCCGGCGGCCCGCTGGTGGAGTCGACGCATGACGAACTCAAATTCACCGCGCCGCTGACCGCCATCACCGCCGCGGTGGTAGGGGTGATTCTTAACCTGGCGTGTTTCTTCGGCTATCACGTGCTCTGGCCGCAGGGTTTCAGCGGCAGCCTGGATTGGCCCTCGGCATTGATCGCCATTGCGGCAGCCGTTGCGCTGTTTCGCTTCAAACGCGGAGTGATTCAGGTGTTGCTGGGCTGTGCGTTGGTTGGGTTGGTGGTGCATTTGCTGCGTTAGTCTCGGCCGGCGTGCCATGGACGGCGGCGTATATCGACACCGTCGGTGAGCCTACCGCCGACATGCGCTCCAACATCGCAGCTGAAGCACGGGCGAAGATCGTCTATGAGCGCTTGATGGGGCGCGCGCCTGACATCAGGCGGCGCGCCCCGGTTAATCACTGTGAAATCTTGGTGACTTGCAAAGACTTGCGCTCGATCGCTACGGGCTGCAAATGCCCCAAACGGTCGAGGTGATAGCGCTGCAGATCCCGCGCCAGAATCAGTTGGCCGTGATACAGCGCTGCCGCTTCGTTGCGCACATCCTCGATCGACGGGCTCACCGCCGGATTGGCCTGATAGCGCGCGCTGAAATGCGTCAACACCAGATTGCGCACCCCGGCTGATTCGGCGAAACCGGCGACAGCGGCGGCGCTGCTGTGGCCGTAACTGGCACGAGCGCGGTCGATCGCTGCCTGCACGAATGTCGCTTCATGCACCAGCACATCCGCCGATTGCGCCACTTCGGCCAGCAGGGCCGGCCGATCGTTATCGCCGCAGACAATGATGCGGCGATCAGGTCGTGAACTCAGTAGATAGTCGCGAGCGTGCAGCACCCGCCCGTCAACCTCCACGTCCTGACCGTGGGCCAACTGACCCCAGAGCGGGCCGCGTTCGATGCCTTCGGCATCCAGGCGCTGCAGGTCCAGACGCGGTTCCGGGTCGGACTCGGTGAACACATAACCGTGACACGGCACCCGATGTGACAGTTCGACGGTCTGCACCTGAACGTTAACGTTGCGCCACTCCGTGAGCGTTTCCACAGCGTGCAGGTTGATCTCGAACGGCAGATACGATTGCGTCACCTCCAGACTCATTTTCAGCCAGGGATGCAGCGCTGTCGGCAGGATAATGTCCAGTGGTCGCGTGCGTCCGGACATGCCGGTGCTCGCCAGCAGACCCGGCAAGCCCAAGCAGTGATCGGCGTGCACATGAGTGATGAAAATCGCCCGCAATTCACTCAGTGACAGCGGCGTGCGCAGCACCTGATGCTGAGTACCTTCACCGCAATCGATCAGGTACCAGCCCTTGCCGGCAGACGCGATCAGTGCCGTCGCACTGACGTTGCGCTGGCGGGTCGGCACGCCGGCAGACGTGCCCAGAAACAACAAATCCACGGTGGTTCTCCCTGGCGGATCGGATTTCAGATATTGCGTGCAGTTCTCGGTGAGCTTTCGACAATCAGCGAGGCGATTCGGATCCATCGATGGACTGCGACAATTCATCGGACACCCGCGCTGTCGGCGGCTGGCCTCGGCACTTCGCTCGCTGATGATGGTCACAGCGAAACGGAGTCACTTAGCGGAGGTCAACTTGCCCAGAAAATCCAGGCCGATCGTCGACCGCGCCGATGCGGCGACCCTTTCGCAAGAACGCAAAGATGTGTTTTTCGCGGCGGTGCAGGTCAGCCGCATGGCCATGATTGTCACCGATCCAGCGCAGCCCGACGATCCCATCATTTTTGCCAACAATGCGTTTCTTGAACTCAGCGGCTACGAGCTGGAAGAAGTGCTCGGGCGCAACTGCAGGTTTCTGCAAGGCGAGCAGACTGATCGTGCGGTGTTGCAACGGGTCAAGCAAGCGCTGAAACATCACCACGAAACCTGCGTGGAGGTGCTCAACTATCGCAAGGACGGCTCGTCGTTCTGGAACGAGCTGTTCATCGCGCCGCTATTCAACGAGCGCGGACAACTGGTGTATTTCTTCGCTTCGCAAATGGACGTCAGCCGCCGCCGTGACGCCGAGGACGGTTTGCGATACAGCGAAAACATGGAAGCACTCGGGCAGTTGACCGGAGGCATTGCCCACGATTTCAACAATCTGTTGCAAGTGATGATCGGCTACATCGAGCTGATCCAGCACACCGCCAAGCGGCCGAGCATCGATCCGCAACGCATCGTGGTCGGCGCCGGCCACGCTCGCGCGGCGGCGGAAAAAGCACGTTTGCTGACCCAGCATCTGCTGGCATTCTCCCGCCGACAACGGCTCGAAGGCCGGGTGATCAATCTCAATGCCTTGCTTGAGCGCTCTACGCTGCCGACGCATGAATCCGCCGATCTGGAACCGCAATTCGAACTGGCCGAGGACTTGTGGAACTGCCGGCTCGACCCGGCGCAGGCGGAGATGGCGCTGAACCATTTGCTCTCCAACGCCTGCGATGCGCTGGTTGACCGGCAACAGCCAGCGATTACCGTGCTGACCCGCAACGTCGTGGTCCCGGACGCGACCGATCCGCACCAGGGCGGACTGGCGGCGGGGCGTTACGTCTGCATCGCGGTTGCCGATAACGGCGTGGGCATTGCCGCTGACGATCTCGACAAAGTGATGGAGCCGTTTTTCACCACCAAAGAGGAAGGCAACGGTGCCGGCCTCGGTTTGTCGATGGTTTACGGCTTCGTCAAGCAATCCGGCGGTGTGGTCAAAATCGAATCGACGCCGGGACTCGGCACCACGGTGCGCCTGTTCTTCCCGGCGGATGACAGTCAGCTATCGGCATCTGGCTCCGCTGAAACCGCAGAAAATCTCAAGGGCACGGAGCGCATCCTGATCGTCGAGGATCGCGCCGAAGTCGCTGAACTGGCGCGCTTTGTATTGTCCGAACAGGGTTACCACACCGACCTCGCTGCAGATGCGAGCGAGGCACTGGCCGTGCTGCAGAGTAGCGAATACGACCTGGTATTCACCGATCTGGTCATGCCGGGCGACATGAACGGGCTGGCACTGGCGCGGGAAATCAGCCAACGCTATCCGGCCATGAAGATCCTGCTGACGACCGGGTACTGCGCGGACGAGTCGACGCCCAATGAGCTGGCTGACAATGAGTTCGAATTGATCGCCAAGCCCTACGCGCCGGTGGATCTGTTGCGCAAGCTGCGCTCGATGCTCGGCTGAAAAAACGAACTGACGGCGCACGTTCGGCGTCCATCCTAAAGAGCGCATTGAGCAACCAGTGAGGCACCCGATCCCCGAGGAGATGTTGGCAATGAGCGACAACTTGATGATCAATATCGGGCCGATTGACTGACCGCCGGGAGGGCGATCCATGCAGGAGCAACCTTTGGTGGTGATAAGCGGCGCAAGTGCTGGTGTGGGTCGCGCGGTGGCTCATCGGTTTGCCGCTGGCGGCTACCGCATCGGCCTGTTGGCGCGTGATCCAGCGGGCCTGGCCGCCACGCAGGAGGAGCTGCAAGCGTATGGCGTTCAGGTTGAAACCGTCAGCGTCGACGTCGCCGATGCGCTCGCCGTGCAGCAGGCCGCCCAGCAACTGGAAACCGCGCTAGGGCCGCTGGCGGTCTGGGTCAACGCGGCGATGGTCACGGTGCTCTCGCCGATAGAACAATTGTCCGCCGCCGAGATCGAGCGCGTCACTCAGGTGACCTATCTCGGTACGGTTCATGGCACTTTGGCGGCGCTGTCGTTGATGCGTCCGCGCAACCAAGGGGTGATCATCCAGGTCGGCTCGGCGTTGGCCTATCGTGCCATTCCGTTGCAGGCCGCCTATTGCGGGGCGAAGTTCGCTGTGCGTGGTTTTACCGACTCGTTGCGCTGTGAGTTGCTGCATGAGCGCAGCCATATTCGCGTGTGCATGGTGCAATTGCCCGCGATCAATACCCCGCAGTTCGATTGGGCACGCAACAAATTGCCCCAGCGGCCCCAACCGGTGCCACCGATTCACGACCCCGACGTAGCGGCACGGGCGATTTTCAGTGTGGTAAAGCATCCGCCGCGAGAGTTGTGGCTAGGGTGGTCGACGATCAAAGCGATTATTGGCCAATCCGTCATGCCCGGTCTGCTCGACCGTTTGATGGCGCGAAGTGCATGGTCCGGTCAGCAGACCAATGAGCCTGAAGACAACGAGCACCCGGACAACCTGTTCGAAGCGCAGCCGGATCGGCATCAGATTCGCGGCCGCTTCGTCGGCCGTTCCAGGGATGCAGCGCTGGCCTTGACCTCGACGCAAGTGCTGGCGATATCGGCAGTGATTGCCATATTGGTCGGCGTGGTTCTATTACAGCTCTGATGCTTTCCCGCTTCGCTCCACTGTCGACGCATCTCTGCGCGCGCTGCTAGAGGCGCCGGGGTGCATGGAAGCAACAAATGCAGCACATGCACCTTTGATGACTGTGGTTTCGTTCAGATCTCTTTGATCGGCGTCTCGCCCTGTACGGCTTTGATCAGGTTGATCACGTGCAGGCAATCAGCCTTGTTCACATACGATTCGCCACTGGCCACCGTCTCGTGGTTGCGCGCACGCAGGCGCCAGCGCCATTGGCCTTTGCCAGTGCTGGGGGTGCCTCGGGTTTGTCGGTAGATTTCGAAATACATACGGTTCGCTCCCTGCGATCGATAGGCGCGCCCACCTGTGTGGCGCATCGACGCAAGCCTAGCGCAGCGGTTTTTTTTGGCTATCGGGGATTTGTTTCCAATCGTTCGCGGATGTTTCTGAAAGACGCTGGCCAGAGCGCCGCGACTGCCCGGCGAATTGGCCGATATGACGCCGTGTCCTGCTTGCACGTGCGTGCCGGCTGCTGCTTAATACGGCACGGCTCATGGCCTCGAAAGACTTTCGATGACCGACAAACTATAAAAAGAGCACTCCTTTGACTGAGCACGGAACGCAACAGGCCGGGCAGGTGACGTTGTCGCTGGTGATCCCCGTTTTCAACGAGGCCGACAGCCTCGACAGCTTTCTTTCGCGCATCGACGACGTCTTTCAGACGCAGGCACTGATCGATCTTGAACTGGTCTTCATCAACGATGGCAGCACCGACACCACCCTTGAGCGCTTGCTTGAGCGGCAGCGGCAAGACTCGCGTCTGCGCATCGTCGATCTAAGCCGCAACTTCGGCAAGGAAGCGGCGTTGTCGGCCGGTCTGCAAATGGCCACCGGGCAGATCGTGGTTCCGATCGACGCCGATCTGCAGGACCCGCCGGAAGTCATTTTGCAGATGATCGAGCGCTGGCGCGAAGGTTACGAAGTGGTGCTGGGGCATCGTGTCAGCCGCCGCAGCGACACGTGGGCCAAATCGACCTCGGCCCACTGGTTCTATCGCCTGCACAACCGCATCGCCGAACAGCCGTTGCCGGAGAACGTTGGCGACTTCCGCTTGATGGACCGCTGCGTGGTCGATGCCTTGCTGACCCTGCCTGAGTCGCGACGCTTCATGAAAGGTCTGTTCGCCTGGGTCGGTTTCCGCACCACTCATGTCGACTACGAGCGCCCCGAGCGCGTGGCCGGGCAAAGCAAATTCAATGGCTGGCGGCTGTGGAACTTCGCCCTCGAAGGCATCACCAGTTTCAGCACCGAGCCGCTGCGGGTCTGGACTTACCTGGGGGCAACGGTTTCGCTGGTGTCGTTTGCGTTCGCCATGTTCATTGTCCTGCGCACACTGATCCACGGTGTCGACTTGCCTGGTTATGCCTCGCTGATGGTCGCAGTCACGTTCCTTGGCGGTCTGCAATTGATCGGCATTGGCGTACTCGGCGAATACCTTGGCCGCACCTATATCGAATCCAAACGCCGGCCGGTTTTTCTGGTGCGTCGCGTTTACGACCCCAAGGACTGACAGATGGATCTCAAGGAAACCGACATCCTCGGCGACAGCATCGATGAGCATTGGTATTACTGCTGCAAAGCGGCGGCGACCCGGCGATTGCTGGGTAACATGCCGATCCGACGAATACTCGATGTCGGTGCCGGCTCGGGGTTTTTCTCGCATCATCTGCTGACCCACACCGACGCGCATGAGGCGTGGTGCGTCGACATCAGTTACCCCGCCGATTCAAGCGCCACCACCGCGGGCAAACCGGTGCATTACCGCCGCGGCATCGACAGCATCGATGCCGATCTGGTGTTACTGATGGACGTGCTCGAGCATGTCGACGACGACCTCGGCCTGCTCAAAAACTATGTCGATAAAGTGCCTTCGGGCAGTCGTTTTCTGATGACGGTGCCGGCGTTTCAGTTTCTCTGGAGCGGTCATGATGATTTTCTTGAGCACAAGCGCCGCTACACCCTCGCGCAATTCGAAACCCTGGCGGGCGATGCCGGTTTGACCATGCAGCGCGGCGCCTACTATTTCGGTGCGGTGTTTCCTATCGCCGCAGCGTTGCGCCTGATACCTCAAGGTTCGCAAACCGCACAGCCACAGTCGCAACTCAAGCGTCATCACCCGTGGGTCAACAGCGTGCTCAAGACTCTGTGCCGGCTGGAATTGCCGTTGATGGGCAGAAACCGGCTGGCCGGTTTGAGCGTCTTCGTGCTGGCGCAGAAACCGTGATCGACAGTGATCGTTCAGCGTTGGTTCGCCGTGGTCTGCGCTTTGCCCTGACCGGGCTGTTCGTCACTGCGCTGCATGCGCTGGTGGCCGTGATGTTCATCCGCTTCATCGCGCCCGAACCGCCGCTGGCCAATGGTTTCGCCTTTGCCGTGGCGACCGTTGTGTCTTATGTGATCAATACCACCTGGAGCTTTTCAGCTCGCCTGCACGGGCGCACGTTACTGCGCTTTGTGTCGGTCTCGGCGGGCGGTTTTCTATTGGCGATGCTGGTTGCCTGGGCGGCGCAAGTGGCGGGGTTGCATTATCTGCTCGGGATCGGTGCCGTGGCCATGACGGTGCCGGCGTTCACATTCGTTTTGCATAATTTCTGGACGTATCGATGAAGCTTTGCTCAACCTCTCGGGCGGCTGCGCTGTTGCCTGTGCTGCTAGGCATTCTGGCCTTTTTTATCGTGGTCGGCCCACGGGCGTTGAACCCGATGAACATTGCCTGGCTGGGCGACGGCGACCCGGCCACGCATTACCAGGGTTGGGTGTTTTTCCGGCACTCGCCATGGAGCTTTCCGCTGGGGCTCAATCCGTCTTATGGACTTGAATTGAGCAATGGCTTGATCTTTTCCGATTCCAATCCCCTGTTCGCCTTTTTGTTCAAGCCGTTTTCGGCGCTGTTGCCGGAGCCGTTTCAGTATTTCGGACTGTGGTTGCTGACCTGCTTCATTCTGCAGAGCTGGTTTGCCTGGAAACTGCTCGGCCTGGTGAGCCGCGACGCGGTTCTGCGGTTGCTCGGCACCGGGCTGTTTTTATTCGTTCCGGCCATGCTGATCCGCATGAGCGTGCACCTGTCCCTGGGCGGGCATTTCATGTTGCTGGCCGCGCTGTACCTGGCGCTGCGGCCATTCACGCCAAAACGCTCTCTGGCCTGGGGAACGTTGCTGGCGGCGGCCGCGCTGATTCACGCCTATTTGCTGGCGATGATTGCGCTGATCTGGCTCGCCGATCTCGCAGCACACACCCTGCGGCGACATCTGGCGCCGCGCAAAGCTGTGGCCGAACTGATCGGTCTGTTTTTGCTGGTGAGTCTGTGTTGCTGGCAGGCGGGCTACTTCAGCGTCGGCGATGACGGCCTGGCACTGATGGGCTACGGTCTGTTCCGCGCCAATGTGCTGAGCTTTTTCGACCCGGGAACCTGGTCGTTTGCCCTGCGCGACATGCCCGGTGTGTTGGGCGATGGTGACGGTTTTGCTTTCCTTGGTTTGGGTGTGGTGTTCCTGTTCATCTGCGCCTTCGCGGCATGGCTGCAACGCGGCACGGATGTTCACCTCAAGCCACGTCGCTACCCGTTGCTGTTGCTCGCGCTCGCCGGCCTGGCGCTGTTTGCGTTTTCCAACAACATCGGGGTCGGCCCATTCGAGTTGCACATCCCGCTGCCGGATGCGGTGGTGGCGGTGGCGACAATTTTTCGCGGTTCGGGGCGGATGATCTGGCCTGTCATGTACATGGCGATTTTCGCCATTCTGTACGTGGTGATTCGCGGCCATACTTCGCGCACGGCACGGATTCTGCTGAGCATTGCCCTGTTGCTGCAAGTGGCGGATACGCGTTCCGGTTGGGGAGAGTCGCGCAACCTGTTCATGGCCACGCCGGCGCCACAATGGCCGACGCCACTGGTTGATCCGTTCTGGGATCAGGCAGCCCGCCATTATCAGGCGGTGCGCTGGCTGCGCCCGGAGAATTATCCGGAGCAGTGGCGAACGCTGGCCGAGTATGCGGGACGCCATCATCTGCCGACCAATGCGGTCTACCTCGGCCGCATGAGTACCAAGGCCACCGAGGCGGCCCAGGCTGTGGCCGACCAGATGGTCAGCTCTGGTCAATACGCCACCGATACGCTGTATGTACTCGATAGCCGCACTGTGCTGCCGGCCGCGCTGACTCTCAATCGCGAGACTGACGTACTCGCCAGAATCGACGGTTTGAACGTGCTGGCGCCCGGCTGGAAGCGTTGCGCCGATTGCCCGCCTATCGTGGCCTCTGATCCCCTTACGCTGATTTCGCCAATGAAGTCGAACGAGCGCGTGACCTTCAACGTTACCAGCCTGGCGACGTTTTTCCTCGGCAGCGGATGGTCGAAAAGCGAACCGTGGGGCACGTGGTCCGAGGGCAGTGAATCGCAAATCATTCTGCGGCCCGAGGCGCCGGTGAGATCATTTGTGCTGGAAGCCAACGCTTTGATTGCGCCGTCGCATACCGAACAGGGGCTGGAGATTAGCGTCAACGATGTGCCGGTGCTCTCCACCCGCTTGCTCAAGCCCGAAGCGAACGTTGTCGCCGTTGACCTGCCAGCTGAAGTCCAGCAGCGCATTGAGCGTGAAGGCGTGCTGATGATTCGTTTCCAGCACGCCGATGCCGTCAGCCCGAGAGCGCTGGGCATGGGACTCGATCCGCGCAAACTGGCCATTGGCATTCTGGCGTTGACGCTTCATTGACCCTTCAGTGACTGTTCGGCGCAGCGGCCCATAGACGCGGTTCTTGGGCCTTTCTACACTGCCGCTATTCCGGGGAGCAGGGGCAAAGGATGAACCGCAATGAACTACGCAAGGCCGACATCAACCTGATGGTGGTGTTCGAGACCCTGATGCTCGAACGCAACGTGACCCGCGCGGCGGAGAAACTGTTCCTCGGCCAGCCGACCATCAGCTCGGCGCTCAACCGTTTGCGCACGATGCTCAACGATCCGCTGTTCATCCGCGTCGGCCATCGTATGGAGCCGACGGCCCGCGCTGAAGATATTTACCGCCATCTCAAACCGGCACTGGATTCACTGTCGGCGGCGCTGAGCCTGACCCGCGATTTCGATCCCGCGACGAGCACCATGACCTTTCGCATCGGCCTGTCCGACGACGTCGAATTCGGCCTGCTGCCGCCGCTGTTGCGCGCGTTGCGCCAAGAGGCGCCGAGCGTGGTGTTCGTGGTGCAGCATGTCGATTACTGGCGCATTCCCGACCTGCTCGCTGCCGGCGATATCACCGTCGGCATCAGCCAGACCCGTGGCCTGCCGGCCAACGCCAAACGCAAACTGCTGCGGCATATCCAGCCAAGCATCCTGCGCGCCGATGCCTCTGATACGCCGCTGACCCTCGACGAATATTGCGCTCGCCCGCATGTGCTGGTGTCGCACACGGCCAATGTCAGTGGCTACGCCGATGAGTGGCTGGCGGAACTGGGGCGCACGCGGCAGGTGGTGTTGTCGGTGCCGCAATACAGCGCACTGCCGGCTTTGCTGGCCGGCACCGACCTGATCGCCAGCCTGCCGGATTACACCGCAGCGGCGATGGCGGCGTCCGGGGCGCTGTTCCAGGAACCGTTCCCGTTCAAGACGCCAACACTGGACCTGTCGATGGTCTGGCTCAGCCACGTCGACAGCGACCCGGCCGAACGCTGGCTGCGTTCGCGGCTCGAAGCGTTCATGAGTGAACGGCCGCTTATTTCGTCCTGACAAGCACCACACAACCCTGTGGGAGCGAGCCTGCTCGCGAAGCCGTTCGGCAGGCGCAGATGTGCAACCTGAAAGGACGCTTTCGCGAGCAGGCTCGCTCCCACAAATGACGCTGTGTGATTGTGGTATATGTACGCCCCGCATCCGCCGACTGGAGATCCGCAATGCCACACCTGCACATGGAATACACCGCCAACCTGACGCAGTTGAACGCTGACATCGCCCTGATCCGGCTCAACAACACGCTGGTCGGTTCCGGTCAGTTCGGCGCGGAGTTCGATATCAAGAGCCGCGCGATCAAGATCGACAACTTCAAGGTCGGCACGGCGCAGGGCGAGCGCGCCTTCGTCCATGTGAAACTGGCCTTGCTCAGCGGACGCTCGGCGGAGATCAAGAAGCAGCTCTCGCAAAGCCTGCTGGCGGTGTTGCAGGAACTCTGCGAATGGCCGGCCGGGCTCGAAGTGCAACTGTGTGTCGAACTGCTCGACATCGATCGCGAGTCCTACAGCAAAGCCGCGATCGGCATCTGACGTTCAGGCGTTTTCCAGCTCGCTGCACACCTGAATCACCTGCTCGCGCAGCCAGACGTTGGCGCTGTCCTGATCGGCGCTCTGGCTCCACTGCATGTCGAGGGTGAAACCCGGCAGGCCGTTGGGCGCTTCGCAGTGGTTGAACACTGCGTCGTTGGTCAGCAGACGCTGGATACGCCGGGGCAGGGTGAGGATGAAATCGGTGCCGGTGATCATCTTCAACGCGGCGCTGTAGCTGTTCGATCGGGCCACTATCTGGCGCTTTTGCGCTTGCCGCGCCAGCCAGCCGTCGACCATGTTGGTGCTTGAAGTCCACGGCGTTGGAAACACATGCCGACGTTCGGTGAATGCTTGCAGGCTCAGGCGCGGTTCGAGTGGTGTGGCGCGTTTGTCGAAGACGCAGACCAGGTCATCTTCCAGCAACATCCGGGATTTCAGATCCGCATGCTGGCGGTGAAAGTGCGGGCCGAAACTGATCACCAGATCGAGGCTGCCGTCGCGCAACTCTTCGGCCGGAACGTCGGTTTCAAACTTGTGCATGTTGACCATCACTGGCAAGTCGTCGAAATCGAAGCGCTTCAACAGTCGCGGCAGAATCAATTGCTCGAAGTATTCCGGGGCGCAGATGTTGAAAGTCACCGCCTGCCGGCTCGGGTCGAAGGCCGGGGCACCGGCGTGGCAGAGGTTGATGCTTTCGAGGATTTTCTGCACATGGCCGTACATGCTGCAGGCCTTGTAGGTCGGGCGCATGCCGGTGCGGGTGTTGATGAACAGTTCGTCTTCGAAACTGGTGCGCAGTTTCTTCAGGCAATAACTGACGGTGGACTGGCTGACGAACAGGGTTTCCGAGACATCGGTGACACTGCTCTGCTCGTACACGGCGACGAATACCATCAAGTCCTGCATATCGAGCTTGCGAAGCAAATTACTGTTCAGCATGAGTTCCGTCTCGCTGTGCCCCTTGCGCAGAATTCGCGCAAACGTGTGCGTACGATCCTAACGGAACGATGGTGCCAGGAGAAACCCTCGTAGGACATTTCACGGACACATGTGGGACAGAAACTTTTAGCAACACGACGTTGCCAATCTCGTGCGCAAAAGATGGCCAGAGGCCTCTAGCCCGGGCAGGGCAAGCGACGTGTGTAGTCGCGAGGGTTGAAGCGCACAACCATCAGCAGCATGAGCACCATTACCGCAGTCAGCGCCCACCACGCACCTTCGAAACTGCCCAGCCGATCGCGAATGATCCCTGCCAACAGCGGCGACAGTCCTGCGATCAGATAACCGATCCCCTGTACAAACGCGGTCAGGCCACCGGCACGCTGCGGCTCGTCGCAGTGATCCAGCGCAATGATCAGGCTCATCGGAAACAGACCGCCAATTCCCAGCCCCAACAGACAAGGCCACAGCAGGGCCAAATGTTGCGGGGCAAGAATCAGCCCGCAGAAACCGCCGATGATCAGCAACAGCAGAACCGCCAATATCCCACGCCGGTCACGGCTGCGATTGGCGATCGCAGGCACTGCCAGGCCGGAAATGACCTCCATCGCTGTAAGAAAACCCAACAGCAGCCCGGCGTTCTGTTCACTCCAGCCTTTTTCCACGTAATACGGGGCAAGCCAGGCGAGGACACAGGTGTAGGACGCCGTACCGAGGCCAAAGAAAATCGCCAGCAACCAGGCGCGACGGCGCGTGATGAAAGATTCCCGCTGGGTCACCCTTGGTAGGGGTTGCGCGGGCTGCAAGCACCAGACCAGCAACGCGACCAATGCCAACGCCGCCCAGATGGCCAGCCCGATGCGCCAACTGCCGGTCTCCACCATCACCAGCGGCGCGAACGATGCGGCAATCGCGGCGCCGCCCATGATCGAAGTCACGTAGATGCCCATGCACAACGCCACGTTGTCAGCAAAGCGCGTCTTGATCAGCGCCGGCATCAATGCCTGAATCAGGGCTATGCCAATACCGGCCAGTATCGCGCTGACGATCAGCTCGACCGCAGAATCGATAAACAGCCGTGACACGTTCGCCAGCCCGATGACAAGCAGCGACAGCAGCACCGTGCGTTGTTCGCCCAGACGCTGGCTGATGCGCAGGCCGAAGAACATCGCCAGCCCCATGGCCATGACCGGCAGCATCGTCAGCAAAGAGGCAAGCGTGAAGCTCAACGGTATATCGCTACGGATCGCCGACAGCAGCGGCCCGATGGCTGCCATTGAGGGGCGCAGATTAAGTGCAACAAGAATGATCGCGAGTATCAGCCAAGCGGCGGGGCGGGAGTGATTCATCAGCAGGCCTTTGAGTGGGGAGGCTGATGATTAGGCGTCGCGGCGCGCGCATCGGCAAATCAGAAAACCCCGGGCCAGACCTAAAAACTCGATAATACCCCTGTCCCGATGTGGGAGCGAGCCTGCTCGCGAATGCGTTCCTCCAGACCAACAATCATTTGCTGACACTGCGCTTTCGCGAGCAGGCTCGCTCCCACAGAGGACATTGTGAAGTGCCTGAAACTGAATAAACCCTGAACCATTCTCAAATACTCGCAAACTTTCACGTTCGTACTCCGAGGCAACTAATCATTAGCATCTTTTTCACGAAAAATTGATCCATGCCTGCCTAAAGTTTGGCATGCCTCGGTGAATGAATTTTTCACAATCGACGAGGCTCTTCTTTCAGGAACAGTCACTCATCATGTTGAAGTTAAAAGCCGTGCGCCCGGAATGGGTGACGTTGTTTGCCAGCGCCTTTTTGTTGCTCGGTTTCAATCTGGTGCTTTGGCAACACCTGTTCGAGATCACCGCCGCCGATGGCAAGGGCATCGCCATGCGCGTGGCGTTCGGCGTGATGATCCTTGCCGCGTTCAATATCGTGCTGACGATATTCGCGTTCCGGCCACTGCTTAAACCACTTTTGACTCTTTTGTTTTTAGTCAGCGCCGGCGTGGCTTATTTCATGAGCCAATATGGCGTCATGATTGATGCGGGCATGTTGCGCAACTTTGCCGAGACCAACGCGACGGAAGTGCGTGATCTGCTTTCGTTGAAGTTGTTCGCTTATATTCTCTTGCTGGGTGTTTTGCCGTGTTTGTTGTTGTGGAAAGTACCGGTCAATTATCGGCGCTGGCATCGCGAGTTGTTCAGCAAAGTTATTGTCAGTGTTGCCTCGGCGGCGGTGATCGGCGTTGTGGCATTGGCCAACTATCAAGGTTTGTCGTCGCTGTTTCGCAATCACCACGAAATTCGCCTGATGCTGGTGCCGAGCAATTACATCGGCGCATCCATTGGTTATCTGCAAGAGCAAGTTGTCTCGGCGCAGCAGCCGTTCATCAAGATCGGCGAAGATGCCCAGCGCAACCCCGACTTGCGGCTACAGCCACGCAAATCCCTCACCGTGCTGGTGGTGGGGGAAAGTGCGCGAGCGCAGAACTTCGGCATTCTCGGTTACGACCGAGACACCACCCCGCAACTGGACAAAGAGGCCGGGCTGATCGCTTTCACTGATGTGCATTCCTGCGGCACGGAAACCGCAGTTTCGGTACCGTGCATGTTCTCCAACATGGGTCGCAAGGATTACAACGCCAGCAAGGCCAGGAATGAAGAGGGCTTGCTCGATGTGCTCAAGCGCGCCGGCATTGATGTGATCTGGCGCGATAACCAGTCCGGCTGCAAAGGCACTTGCGACCGCGTCACGGTGCAGGATGTCAGCAAGTTGCAAGACCCGGCGTTGTGCGCCAACAGCGAATGTCGCGATGAAATCCTCCTGCAAGGGCTGCAAAGTTTCATCGATCATCTGGACAAGGACACCGTGCTGGTTCTGCACCAGATGGGCAGTCACGGCCCGGACTACTTCAAGCGTTATCCCAAGGAGTACGAACACTTCACTCCGGTCTGTGAAAGTAACGCGCTGAACAATTGCAGCCGCGAAAGTATCGTCAACGGTTACGACAACACCTTGGTCTACACCGACCATGTGCTGGCTAGCCTGATCGATGTGCTGCGCAGCAATCAGGACAAAGTCGACACCGCCATGCTCTATCTGTCGGACCACGGCGAATCGTTGGGCGAGTACAACCTGTTTCTGCACGGCACGCCTTATATGCTGGCGCCCGAGCAACAGAAGCATGTAGCGATGCTGGCGTGGTTCTCTGACAGCTATCAGAAGGCCTATTCGGTCGACACCCATTGCCTGCAACTGAGCCGGGACAAGCCGCTGAGCCAGGACAATCTGTTCCACTCGATGCTCGGCCTGCTGGAAGTGCGCAGCAGCGTCTATCAACCTGCCTTGGACATGTTTGCCGGCTGTCGTGGCGCGGTGATCGACGGCGTGTTGGCCAAGCAGTGAAGCGTTCCCTGCCCGTCGCACCAATGCGACGGGCCTTTCTGTTTCTGCTGTCAGACTATTCTTGCTCACAGGCAAGACATTTCCTTACAGCTCTTGCCCTTCAAAGGCGCGTAAATCGTCGGTGGCGATATATACTGCGCGCCATTCTTCAAGGGAGAGCCGTGTGGCTATCGATATTCACTGGATTCGCGACAACGAAAGCCTCGCGCAGTTTTGCGCCGAGTGGCAGCAGCTGCCGTTCGTTGCCCTCGACACCGAATTCATGCGGGTCGACACCTTCTACCCGATTGCCGGCCTGTTGCAGATCGGCGACGGCAAACGCGCCTACCTGATCGACCCGCTGACCATCAACGCCTGGCAACCGCTGGCCGCGTTGCTGGAAAACCCGGCGGTGCTCAAAGTCTTGCACGCCTGCAGCGAAGACCTCGAAGTACTGTTGCGCCTGACCGGCAGCCTGCCGGCGCCGTTGTTCGATACGCAACTGGCCGCCGCTTACCTGAACCTCGGTTTTTCGATGGGCTATTCGCGTCTGGTGCAGGAAGTGCTCGGCATCGACCTGCCCAAGGGCGAAACCCGCTCCGACTGGTTGCAGCGCCCGCTGTCCGAAACCCAGATCAGCTACGCCGCCGAAGACGCGGTACATCTGGCCGAGGTGTTCGTCGAGTTGCGCCCCAGGCTGTCCGCCGACAAGTTCGCCTGGGTGCTGGAGGATGGCGCCGAACTGGTCGCCAACCTGCGCCGCGAAACCGATCCTTACGAGGTCTATCGCGAGGCGAAACTGGCGTGGAAGTTGTCCCGTGCACAACTCGCCGTGCTGCGTGAGCTGTGCGCCTGGCGCGAAAAAGAAGCCCGCGCCCGCGACCTGCCGCGCAACCGCATCGTCCGTGAACACTCGCTGTGGCCCTTGGCCCGCACGCAGCCGGATAACCTCGCGGCGCTGGGCAAGATTGAAGACATGCACCCGCGTACCGTACGTCAGGACGGTCAGTTTCTGCTTGATCTGATCAAGCGCTCTGGCAGTGTGGGGCCAGATCAATGGCCGCCGGCAGTGCCGGAGCCGTTGCCGATCGAAGCCGCTGCGCTGATCAAGCAACTGCGCGCGCTGGGTCAGGCCGAGGCCGAACGCCTGGGTATTGCCCCGGAACTGATGCTGCGCAAGAAAACCCTCGAAGCCCTGGTCAAAAGCGGCTTCCCCGAGGGGCCTTACCAATTGCCCGATTCGCTGCGTGGCTGGCGCCGCGAATTGCTCGGCCAGAAGCTGCTCGACAGCCTGGCCACCGCCGGAGAACAGCCTTGAAACGTATTTGCTCCATCTACCAAAGCTCCAAGCGCAGCGGCATGTATCTCTACGTGCTCAAGAGCGATGCGCTCGAGCGCGTGCCGGAAGCGCTGATGACGGCTTTTGGCAAAGCGAAGCACTCCTTCGATCTGGTGCTGTCGCCCGAGCGCAAGCTGGCCAGCGAAGACATCACCGTGGTTCTGGAAAACCTCGACAAGCAGGGCTATCACCTGCAAATGCCACCGGCCGAGGACGAGTACATCGAGCACTTGCCCGAAGAGTTGCTGCGACGCAACGACCCGGTCTGACCCGCGAGGCCCTGTTCTGGGCCTCGGTTAACCCTGGAACTGTTTTTACCGCGATGGCCGGCCCGACCCCGGCGGCTGTCTGCACGGTTTGCGAAAGGTTTGAAGATGCGCGTTCTGATTGCCGAACACGACTACGCGATATACGCCCGCCTGCTGCGTCAGGCGCTGCCCGAGCTTGAAATCCTGACCAGCGGCGACTCCGCCGAACTGGCGCGTCAGGCCGCCGATTGCCCGGTGTGGCTGGGCCAGCCGGATCTGCTGGCGACCTTGCTGCGCCAGGGCCATCAACCGCAATGGCTGCAATCGACCTGGGCCGGCATCACGCCGCTGCTCGCCGACGGCCTGCGCCGCGACTATCGCCTGACCCGCGCCGTGGGGATTTTCGGTCAGGTCATGGCTGAATACGTGCTGACCTACATCCTCGGCCACGAACGCGAAGTGCTGGCGCGGCTGGTCAGCCAGGTCGAGCGCAAGTGGGACAACCGCAGCGGCCAGAGTCTGGTAGGGCGCAAGGTGCTGATCGTCGGCACCGGTGACATCGGCCAGAGCGTTGCGCAGTTTCTGCGGCCGTTCGGCGTCGAGCTGTACGGTATCGCCAGCAGTGCCCGCGAACAGGCGCCATTTGTCGAAGTCGGCGCGCTGGCCGATCTTCCGCGATTGGTGGGCGAAGTGGATTACGTGGTCAATCTGCTGCCGAACACCGAACACACCCACGATATCTACGACGCGGCGCTGTTCAAGCAATTCAAGCCGACCGGATTGTTCATCAACGCCGGGCGTGGTGTCGCAGTGGTCGATGCCGATCTGGTAGAAGCCTTGAAGGAAGGGCATCTGGCCGGCGCGGTGATCGACGTTTGCCGTCAGGAGCCATTGCCGCAACGCCATCCATTCTGGACCGCATGGGGCTTGTTGCTGACCGGGCACAGCTCGGCACCGACCTCGCCGGCGCTTATGGTGGATTTGTTTGTGCAGAACCTGAAAGCGTATGAGGCGGGTGAAGCTTTGCGCGGCGAGGTGGATTTCACCCGCGGTTACTGACTCTCCACCGATTTCACTGTGGGAGCGAGCCTGCTCGCGAAGAGAGCGTGTCAGTCGACAACAGCGTGTCTGACACAGCGCTTTCGCGAGCAGGCTCGCTCCCACTTTGGTTTCAAAGTGTAGCCACCAGTTTGCTCAGTGGGCGGCGCTGGCGCTGACAAGCGGATTTACCGACAGTCGCCAGCGCTTGGCCCTTGCGCTCGCTGGCACTAGACTGGCGGCCTTTTCACCACCTTGATGTTGATGCTTGAGCCATGGCCGCCATAGTCGAACCGTTCTGGAAACGCAAAACCCTCGATCAGCTCGATCACGAGGAGTGGGAATCGCTGTGCGACGGCTGCGGCCTGTGCTGCCTGCAAAAGCTCGAGGACGAAGAAGACAACAGCGTCTATTACACGCGCATCGCCTGCAAACTGCTGGATCTTAAAACCTGCCAGTGCAGCGATTATCCGAACCGGATCAAGTTTGTCCCTGACTGCATCCAGCTCACGCCGGGTCAGGCGGAAGAATTCAAGTGGCTACCGCCGACCTGTGGTTATCGTCTGGTCAGCGAGGGCAAGGATCTGCCGTTATGGCATCACCTGGTGTGTGGCGACCGCGACGCGGTGCACCATGAGCGGATTTCCCGGTCCGGGCGCATGCTCGCCGAAGGCAGCGTGCCGGAGGATGACTGGGAAGATCATCTGATTTTTCGCGCCGGTTGATGAGGTGGTGAGTTGTTGAACCCTTAAAAATCAAAAGATCGCAGCCTGCGGCAGCTCCTACAATGGAAAACGTGATTCCGTGTAGGAGCTGCCGCAGGCTGCGATCTTTTGCTTTAAAGCCTCAGACGCCGGCCTTCGGCGAGGTCAGCGAATCATTGCCGGTGACGGTCGCCGTTTCCGTGGCCACTTCGGCATTGGTCTTCAACTTGCTCAGTTCTTCCCCGGCGCGTTCGATCTTCGCCCGCACGTTGTTCATGTCCTGACGGCCTTTTTCCAGCAGGCTTTTCGCCGAGCAATGGCCAGTGATGCCACGGGCCACGGCCATGCCGCCGAGCGCCACTTGAATCAGGCCGAACACGCCGCCACGGCGCAGGCCCTTGCCGACCATCAGCACGCCGCCGGTCAACGAGCCGACGCGCTCCCAGCCATGCACATTCTTGTGCGAAGGCGACTGGAACGGGGTGGATTCGATGCGTTCTACGCGTTTGAGCTCGCTCATGATCTATCTCCAGGCAGGGTGCGATTGATAGATAAGCTGACTGCCGGGGCCGTCAGCTTGTTCCATCGAATGTGCGACGCTTCAGCGGAATTTCGGCCCTGAGCGGGTGTTCAGGCCCTTGGCCATGCGGTCGTAGAGCACGACGTTGACCGTGGCGGCGAGGTTCATGCAGCCGGTGGTCGGGATGTACACGACGTCTTCGCACCAGTCGCGAATCTCTTTATCCAGCGAGCCGTCTTCCGGGCCGAAGATGTAGAGGGCGCGGTCGGGGTGGGTGTATTCCGGCAGCGGCCTTGCGCCTTCGACCAGCTCTACCGCGACGGGCACGCAGTTGAGCGGAAGGATTTTTTTCAGGTCGTCGATGCCGATCAACGGGATGTCGTAGTGCACGCGCTTGGTGTCGGTGACGAAGTCGGCGGCGCGTTCATAACGCTTGCCGGTGTAGAACACCGACGCCACGCCGTAACAGCCTGCGGCGCGCATCACCGAACCGACGTTCTCCGGTGATTTGGGGTTATACAAACCAATGCAGCTGTACCGTTTGTCTGCCACGAGCGGGGTGCCTTCGGGAAAAAGAGGGCGATTATACGGGGATTGGGGGAGGGCGGGCAGATTCGAGATTTGTGGTGCCTGGCCGGCCGCCTTCGCGAGCAGGCTCGCTCCCACAGGGGAACGCATTTCAACTGTGGGAGCGAGCCTGCTCGCGAAAGGGCCAGCTCAGGCGATGAAGATCTTCAATCTTCTTTTTTCATCAAGCCAGCCAGGGCCGCAAACGGGTTATGCGTGGCCTTGGCGATCTTCGGTGTGCTCAGCGAGCCGTCGCCGAAATACTGCTGATCGGTGTAACGCGAGTGCTCGTTGTCGTGGCAATACAGGCACAACAGCTCCCAGTTCGAGCCGTCCTGCGGGTTGTTGTCGTGGTTGTGGTCGCGGTGATGCACAGTCAGTTCGCTCAGGCGCTTGCCGGAAAACTCGCGGGCGCAGCGGCCGCAGACGTGCGGGTACATTTTCAGGGCCTTGTCGCGGTAGCCCATTTCCTTGTCGCGCTGGTTGTCGGCGAGGATGCGGTCCAGCTTCGACGTGTTGGTGGGGGTGGACGAACTCATGGGTTCACCTTTGCAGAAAGACTGATGACGGTTATGCGCAGTTTAGCTCAGCCCTTGAGCTTCTCGGCAATCCAGATCGTGTGACGGGTGCCCTTGTTGCCGTGGGCGAAGACCTGGACTTCTTCGGCTTTGAAACCGGCCTTCTTCAATTTGTCGGAAAACTGTCGGTCGGCGCTGGCCGACCATACCGCGAGCACACCTTTGGGGCGCAGCGCCTTGGCGCAGGCATTCAGACCTGCGGCGGAATACAGCCAGCTGTTGGCCTTTTGAGTCAGGCCTTCGGGGCCGTTGTCTACGTCAAGCATGATCGCATCGAAACCGTTCGGCTCGCTTTGCAGCACATTGGCCACATCTTCCTGACGGATCACCGTGCGCGGGTCGAGCAATGGCCGACCGGATTTCTCCCCGAGCGGGCCGTGATTCCACTCGACCACGCCGGGCACCAGCTCAGCGACCACCACTTCGGCGGACTTGCCCAGATGCTTGAGTGCCGAGGCGAGGGTGAAACCCATGCCCAGGCCACCGATCAACACCCGCGAATTCGACCGGCCGGCGACCTTGCGGCAGGGGATCTCTGCCAGTGCGTCCTCGGAACCGTGCATGCGCGTGTTCATCAACTGTCCGCCGTCGCCGCCCTGGATCTTGATGACGAAATCCTCGCCATACTCGAACAGGCACAGGGCACCGCCGTTTTCAGGGATCGGGGTGGTGTCGAGCAGAACGAAACGTTTCATGGAAATCTCTAAAGGGGGGAAGGCAAGCAGGCGCGTTGGGAGTAGCCTGAGCACAGACTAAAGGCCAAACGGAGCCCTTGATGAAGCGCACCATTCTAACGGTCATTACCCTGGCCGCGCTCGCGATTACTGCAGTGCAGGCCCAGCAGAGCGTTCCGGTCAGCCCGACGCCGCAGCCCGGCTCGCCCGGCACCGCGACGCCGACACCGTATCCGCAGATCACCCCGATCACCCTGCCCAAGTCGGGCGCCGGTAGCGGCAGCCCGCCACTGGTGCCGATCGAAATGCCCAGCCCGCCGAGCAAGGATCAACCGGTGCCGGGCATCGAGCCGAACGGCAACAAGGTCAAATCCCCGGGCGGCTAAACCTGTTGCGCGGCGAGCTGGCCATCGGCCATGCGCAGGCGTTTGGACAGCGAGACGGCGAGGGCGCGGATGATTTTTGCGGCGATTTTCGGTGCGTCGTTGAGCATTTTTTCCAGCGAATCCTTGCCCAGGTTGAGCAACTGACAGTTGCTCGCCGCGATACACGTGGCCGAACGACGTTCGCCATCAAGCACGGCCATTTCACCGAAGGCCCGGCCGCTGCGCAGGGTGGCCATGGTGATGACCTGGCCGTCAGCGCCGGTTTTCTGCACGGCGACCTGGCCGGTGCGGATGATGCACATGAAACTGCCGGCATCACCCTCGCGAAAAATCGCCTCGCCTTCAGCCACGGTGCTGATGCTGAAATAGCCGGAAGCGGCCGCGAAGTCGGCCAGCTGCAATTGATCGAACAGGCCACAGTCCATCAGCCAGTCGCGGATTTCGTTGTTCAGAAAGGTCGGTTCAGACATGTCGATGCGGTCTTTTTGTTATCACATTTCAAGGCTATACACGGATCCCGTAGGAATGGGCTTTTGTGGCGAGGGGATTTATCCCCGCTCGGCTGCGCAGCAGTCGCAAATCCTGCCAACTCGGTGCTTCAGGAATACTGAGTTTGCAGGTTTTGGGGCCGCTTCGCAGCCCAACGGGGATAAATCCCCTCGCCACAAGGGTCTGCTGTAAGACCCAAGCCACCCACAGAGTTCCTCAGGCAATCTGCAAAACCTTGAACACAAATGCATATTCGAGCGCTACGTCACGTAATCCCTGATAGCGCCCGCTCATACCGCCATGCCCGGCGCCCAGTTCGGTCTTGAGCAGCAGCACATTGTCGTCGGTCTTGGTTGCGCGCAATTTTGCTACCCACTTGGCCGCTTCCCAGTACTGCACGCGGCTGTCGTTGTAGCCGGCGATCACCAGCAGTGGCGGATAAGCCTGCGCGGTGACGTTTTCGTACGGTGCGTAAGCCTTGATCCGATCATAGACGTCCGGTTCTTGCGGGTTGCCCCATTCGTCGTATTCGGTGACGGTCAGCGGCAGATCGGGGTCGAGCATGGTGTTGAGCACGTCGACGAACGGCACTTCGGCAATCGCCACGCCGAACAGGTCCGGGCGCTGATTGAGTACCGCGCCGATCAGCAGGCCACCGGCGCTGCCGCCGCTGATCGCCAGTTTTTCCGCCGTGGTGATGCCGTTGAGGATCAGAAACTCAGCGCAAGCGATGAAGTCGCTGAAGGTGTTGTGTTTGTGTTCCTGCTTGCCGGCGCGATACCAGGCTTCGCCCAGCTCGCCGCCGCCGCGTACGTGGGCAATGGCGAAGGCCATGCCGCGATCGAGCAGGCTCAGGCGGGCGTGAGAAAACCACGGATCGAGGCTGGAGCCGTAAGCGCCATAACCATACAGATACAGCGGCACCGGTTTACCGACCATTTCGCGCTTCATCACCAGACTGATCGGCACCTGCGTGCCGTCCGGGGCGGTGGCCCACAGGCGTTGGCTGACATAGGCGTCGGCATCAAATTGGCCGAGTACCGGGGTTTCCTTGAGCACCGTTTGCTCGCCGCTGGCAAGAATCAACTGGCGCACCTGGGCCGGGCGATTCAATGCTTCGTAGCGCAAGCGAATGCGGTCGCTCTCGAATTCCAAGCTGTTTTGCACGTGGAGGCTGTAGGCCGCATCGGGCAATTGCACGCGATACGGCGCCGAGCCCTGCGGGTGAACCTCGATGATCGGCAGGCCACCTTCGCGCAGACTCAAAGTCATCGCCTCGGTGTTGAGGCTGACACCGTCGAGCATCACTTCTTCGTTGTGCGGGATCAGGTTCTGCCAGTCGGCCTCGCTCGGCGGCACGCCAGTGTCCGGGGCCTGATACAGGGCGAAGTTGATGCCGTCGCGGTTGGTACGGATAAACCATGTCCAGACGCCATCGAGCAGGCCGTGGTCGACGTCGTATTCGTGATCTTCGACCCGTGGCGCCAGGCAGCTGAACGGCAGGTGCGGTTGGTTGGCGTCCAGCGCCCAGACTTCACTGGTGGTCTTGCTGCCCAGCGACAGCAGCAATTGCTGTTCGGAGCTGGCGCGGTAGCAATGCAGGAAGAAACGCCCGTCCGGCTCGTGAAAAACCTCTTCGGCGGCAGTGCCATCAAGGCGATAGCGGAACAGTTTGTGCGGGCGATGGGTGTCGTCGAGCACGCCGAAGAACAGGGTCAGGCTGTCGTTGGCCCAGGTCATGCTGCCGTCGCAGTCCTCGAATTCCAGTTCGCTGACCTTGTCGTTGGACAGCTCCTTGACGAACAGCGTGTAGATCTCGTCGCCCGAGGTATCGACGCTGTAGGCCAGGCGCTGGTGATCGGGGCTGATGCTGAAAGCACCGAGCGAGAAGAAACCGCCGTTGGCCAGCGCATTCGGGTCGAGCAATAGTTGCTCGCGGCTTTCATCGAGGGTCAGGCTGTCGTCCGCCGGGCGCGGGCAGCGGTAGTGCCGGGCATATTCGTCACCGGCGGTGGTGCGCGTGTAATAAAGGTAGGGGCCCCAGGGCGAGGGCAGGGACAGATCAGTCTCGAGAATCCGCCCCTTGATTTCGTTGAACAGGCTTTCGCGCAGCTCGGCCTGATCGGCGATTTGCGCTTCCTGATAAGCGTTTTCAGCCTTGAGGTAGTCGAGCACCGCGTCGGTATCGCGTTCCTGCAGCCAGGCATACGGGTCGGCGCCGGGCGCCCGCTGGGCAATCGGGGCAGTCATGACATTGGCGGATTGGGGCATGGAAGGCTCTCGGACAATATTCGGAATTGGGTTGTTCGCAGGTCTTGAAAGCGCCGCAGCCCGTGTGGGAGCGAGCCTGCTCGCGAAAGCGGTGTGTCAGGCAACGCTGTTGCAACTGACAGTCCGTATTCGCGAGCAGGCTCGCTCCCACAGGGGCGGCTGCTGGCCGTCTGGTATTGGGACAAGCCGCATGGGCGAAAAGTCGTTACTATAAGCGCCTATTTGCCTGCCTTGCCATGGACACCATGACCGAGAACGACTATCTGATCGCCTGGGGCCTTTACGCCTTTGCCGCCGTGGGCTGCCTGCTGGTATGGATGCGCCTGACCACCTGGATGTGGCGCTGGCTGCGCGAGCCGCTGCGTGTGCTGATGGCGGTGTTGCTGTTCAGCCCGACCATCGTCGATCCGGTGAAAGCCAAAGTTGCACCGGCCATCGCCATCACCGCCCTGGACATGCTGTTCAAGGTCGGCAACAACGCCTGGCGCGCGGTTTCCGATCTGTTCATGTACGGCATGATCGCCTTCGGGGTGTATCTGGTTTTCGTTTTGATCCGCCTGCCGATCGAGCGTGCCTCGGCAGCACGGCGTGAACGCGCCGAGGCCGCCAAGGCTGCGGCCCGTGCCGAAGAGCGCGACGATGATCAACCGTTCGGCGGCGCCGGTGACGACCGCTACGGTCGCCCGCCAGTGCCGAACAATCCGCAGCGCATGCGGGTCGAGCCACGTCTGTAACCCGAGAGTCCGCACATGTGTGAATTACTGGGCATGAGTGCCAACGTGCCGACCGACATCGTGTTCAGCTTCACCGGCCTGATGCAGCGTGGCGGACGCACCGGCCCGCACCGCGACGGCTGGGGCATTGCCTTCTACGAAGGGCGGGGCCTGCGGCTGTTTCAGGACCCGGCAGCGAGCAGCGAGTCGGAAGTTGCCAACCTGGTGCAGCGTTATCCGATCAAGAGCGAAGTGGTCATCGGCCATATTCGCCAGGCCAACGTCGGCAAGGTCTGCCTGTCCAACACCCACCCGTTCGTCCGCGAACTGTGGGGGCGCAACTGGTGTTTTGCGCACAACGGCCAGCTCGCCGACTTCACTGCGATCAAGAGTTTCTACCGACCGGTCGGCGATACCGACAGCGAAGCGGCGTTCTGCGATTTGCTCAACCGGGTACGCGCAGCCTTCCCCGAGCCGGTCGATATCGAAGTGCTGCTGCCGGATCTGGTCGCAGCGTGCGCCGAATATCGCAGCAAAGGCGTGTTCAATTGCCTGCTCAGCGACGGTGACTGGCTGTTCTGTTATTGCTCGACCAAACTCGCCCAGATCACCCGCCGCGCCCCGTTCGGCCCGGCGCGGCTCAAGGATGTCGATGTGATCGTCGACTTCCAGGCCGAAACCACGCCCAACGACGTGGTCACGGTGATTGCCACCGAGCCTCTGACCGAAAACGAAACCTGGACCCGTTACGAACCGGGCCAATGGAGCCTGTGGCGACGCGGCGAATGCGTCAGCCAGGGCAAGACCGAATAAGGATTTGCACCCATGTTGCTCAGTTATCTACGGCTGGTGTTGTTTGCGGCGGGCCTGTTGATCGGTGTCCAGGTGCCGGGATTCATCAACGATTACGCCCAGCGTGTCGAAGCGCACCTGATCGAAGCGCAGACCGGTCTGCGTGGTTTCCAGGGCACGGCGGATCAGTTTTTCAAAGGCGATATGCAGGCGCTGGTCGCACATTACCGTGCCAGCGAAGACCCTATTTTCCGCAGCGATGCCGACAGCCTGAACACCTTGCTCACCCGCCAGGTCGCGCTGGATAAGCAGTTCCAGGCGATGCAAGGCCCGTGGTATGTGCGCTTCCTGCAAGTGGTGCTGGCCGCCGATCCGGATATTCGCAAGGAAACCTGGAACGGCTACAGCTACCAGATTTTGCTGACGCCGGAGGCGATGATCTGGGGCATGAGCGGCGCGTTGCTGCTGTCGTTCGGCATCGAATGCCTGTTCCGCCTGATCGACTGGGTCGTCCTCGGCGGCCGTCGCCTGCGCCAGAGCCGACCGATCGAAGATCGCGACGTGCGCGGTTTGTAAAACCTGCTCAATCCCTCTGGCAACAGAGGCTTTATGGCATGGGGGATTCTGTGGCGAGTGGGCTCTGTGGTGAATGAGTTCTGTGGTGAGTGGGTTCTGTGGCGAGGGGATTTATCCCCGTTGGGCTGCGCAGCAGCCCCAAAACCTGCAAATGCGGTACCTCTGAAAGACCGCGTTGGCCGCAATCACTACTGCTGCGCAGCCGAGCGGGGATAAATCCCCTCGCCACTAATCATCCAGTAAGGGTGATGCAGTCCTTGCCCACCTTGTGCGCATACCCCGCTAGCACCTGCTGACACAACGTCACAATCTCCTCGACCCACTCAACCCCGACCCGCCACGACACCACCACCGGCAGATTCGCTGGTCGCTGCTCGATGTCGAGCAAGATCAATTCGCCGCGCGCCAGCTCTTCGGCCACCAGCACCGGCGGCAGCGCGCCGATACCAAAGCCGTCACGCAATAACCGGGTGATCGCCGACACCGAATTTACACAATTCAAGCGGGGCGCCAGCACGCCGTTGGCGTGCATCAGCGCGACGATATCCTGATGCGGCCGTGAGTTTTTCGAGTAGGTGATGATCCGCTCCTGCGCCAGTTCGACGAGGTCGGCGTAGTCGCGGTTGTAGATCGAATTGCTCGCGACAATCCAGCCCAGCGGATGGCTGGCCAGCTCCAGGCTGCGCACGCTTTCGTGGCGGATCAGATCGGTTTGCAACACCAGATCGAGAAAGCCTTTTTGCAGCTGATCGCAGAGGTTCAGCGCCGTATCCGCGACCAATTCGATTTCCACCCGTGGGTACAGATCGGTCATCTGCGCCACCAGCGGGCTAAGCCATGTATGAATCACCGTGTCCATCACGCCGATCCGCACCCGCCCGACCTTGCTCGAACGGGTTTCGATCGATTGTTTCAGCGCCGCCATGGTGTCGAGCATCTGCTCGGCATAGTCGAGCACTTTCAGGCCTTCCGGGGTCAGGCTGACGCCGCGTGAGTCGCGCAGAAACAGCTTCACGCCCAGTTCGCCTTCGAGCACCGCAATGCGGCTGGAAATCGACGCCTGGGTGGTGAACAGCTTGTCGGCGGTCAGGCGAAAACTCTTCAGGCGCGCGACCCAGACAAAGGTCTCGAGAAACTTCAGATTCATGGACAAGGCTCGGCTGACAAATTTTTCTTATGCCTAAGGCGGGTTTTTATTCGTTGGACGGCGCAGGGCAGGGCGACGAAAAATCGGCGCATCCGGTTCCCACGATAGGCGTCGTCGGAGCTTCGAACAAGACCAATAAAAGCCCTGCGGAGATTTGCCATGAGTGCTCCCGACACCCTCCCGTTATCCAAGCCTGCGGCGCGCCCCGGGCCGTTCGACTGGTATCGCAACATCAACCAGCAGGAGCGCCGCACGTTCTGGAGCTGCAAGATCGGCTACGGTCTGGACGGCATGGACACGCAGATGCTCAGCTTCGTTGTGCCGACGCTGATCGCGATGTGGGGCATCACCACGGGCGAAGCGGGGCTGATTCACACCAGCACCCTCATTGCCTCGGCCATCGGCGGTTGGGTCGCCGGGATTCTCTCCGACCGCATCGGCCGCGTGCGCACCCTGCAACTGACAGTGCTGTGGTTCGCCTTCTTCACCTTCCTCTGCGGCTTCGCGCAAAACTACGAACAATTGCTGATCGCGCGCACCCTGATGGGCTTCGGTTTCGGCGGTGAATGGACCGCCGGCGCGGTGCTGATCGGTGAAGTGATCCGCGCCAAGGATCGCGGCAAAGCGGTGGGCATGGTGCAATCCGGCTGGGCGCTGGGCTGGGGCCTGACGGCGATTCTGTACGCGTTGCTGTTCTCGGTATTGCCAGCGGAAGACGCCTGGCGCGCGCTGTTCATCCTTGGCATCGTGCCGGCGATATTCGTGATTTTTGTCCGTCGCCTGGTAAAAGATCCTGAGATCTATCGCGAAGCCAAAGCCGCACAAACACCAGAGAACCCGGCGAAGTTCTACGAGATCTTTGCCCCTGGCATGCTCTTCACCACGTTTCGCGCTTCCTTGCTGACCACCGGTGCGCTGGGCGGTTACTACGCGATCACCTCCTGGCTGCCGACTTTCCTCAAGAACGAGCGCGGTCTGAGCGTGCTCGGCACCGGCGGTTATCTGGCGATGGTGATCGTCGGTTCCTACGTCGGCTATGTGATCAGCGCGTATCTGACCGACCTGCTCGGGCGGAAAAAGAATTTCATCTTGTTCGCGGTCGGCTCGTTCACCATCGTTCTGCTCTACACGCAGATGCCGGTCAGCAACGGCGTGATGCTCTGGCTGGGCTTTCCGCTGGGCTTCTTCGCCTCGGGGATTTTCAGCGGCATGGGCGCGTTTCTGACTGAATTGTTTCCTACGCGGATTCGCGGCTCGGGCCAGGGTTTCTGCTACAACATCGGCCGCGCACTGGCGGCGTTGTTCCCGCTGTTGATCGGCCTGCTCAGCCAGAAAGTCCCGCTGAGCATGGGCATCGGCGCCTTCGCGGCGGTTTCTTACGGCGTGGTGATTCTGGCGGCGCTGAGCCTGCCGGAAACCCGTGGCAAGCAACTCGACGCGCAGTAACTGATACCCTGCGCAGAAGTCTCCTACAGATAAAAAGACCAGCAGCTACAGGAGTGTTCACCGTGAGCCGCCTGCTATTGAATTGCGACATTGGCGAGAGCTTCGGCAGCTGGACCATGGGTCTGGATGCCGAGGTCATGCCCTTCATCGATTGCGCCAACATCGCTTGCGGTTTCCATGCCGGCGACCCGAGCATCATGCGCAAAACCGTGGCGCTGGCGCTCGAACACGGCGTCCAGATTGGCGCGCACCCGGCCTATCAGGATCTGGTCGGATTCGGCCGGCGCTCCATGGCCTATTCCGCGCAAGAGCTGCAAGACATCCTGCATTACCAGATCGGCGCCCTTGACGGCGTCTGCAAGGCGCAGGGCGGGCGTGTGAGTTACGTCAAACCCCACGGCGCGATGTACAACGACATGATGGCCAACCCGGCGCAATTGCGCGCGGTAGTGCAGGCCGTGGCCGCGTATGACAGCAACCTGCCACTTATGTTGATGGCAACCCGTGACAACGCCGCAGCGCAGCAAATCGGTGATGAATACGGAGTAACGTTGTGGTTCGAAGCTTTTGCCGACCGTGCCTACGACAGCGCCGGCCGGCTGGTCTCCCGGCAACTGCCGGGCGCCGTGCATCACGATCCCGAAAAAATCATCGAGCAAGCGCTGACCATCGCCGATGGCGGCGCGCTCACCGCCAGCGATGGCAGCGCCTTGATCCTGCGCGCCAATACCTTGTGCGTCCACGGCGACAACGCCAGTTCCGTGGCCGCGGTGCAGCGCATTCGCCAGGCCTTGCAGCAGTCGAGTGCGTCATGAACCCACGGATTGAAGTGGTGGCGCTCGACTGCCTGATGCTGCGTCTGTTCGATGACATCGCCGAAGCCAACATGCCGTGGATGCTCGCCGCCAGCGAGCGCTTGCGCACGGCGTTTGGTGCACAACTGATCGATCTGGTGCCGTCCTATACGACGTTGATGGTGCATTACGATCTGACGCTGTTGAGTCCGGCGCAGGCGCGCGAATTGATCGCCGAAGCGCTGGTCGATCTGACGCCGAATGCGCGAAGCGGTGGGCAGTGTCACGTCTTGCCGGTCTGGTACGACTTGAGTGTCGGCCCGGAACTGAGCCTGCTGGCTGAACGCAGCGGTCTCGCGGTGGAGGAGGTGATTCGTCGCCACAGCGCACGGGAATATCAGGCGTTCGCGTTGGGCTTTGCGCCGGGTTTTGCCTTCATGGGCCTGGTCGAAGAGATTCTCGCCACGCCACGCTTGAGCACGCCGCGCAAGAAAGTTGCCGCCGGCAGCGTGGGCATCGCTGAGCGGCAGACCGCTGCCTATCCGGTGGTCTCGCCCGGTGGCTGGAACCTGATCGGGCGCACCCCGGCGCAACTGTTTGATCGCCATCGCGACGGCTACAGCCTGATGCAGCCCGGCGACATGGTGCGCTTCGAAGCGGTCGACCACGCCGAATTCATTCGTCTGGGCGGCGATGACACACCACTGGAGGCGTTGGCATGAGTCGATTGACGATCGAAGCCAGCACACCGCTGTGCCTGTTGCAGGATGCCGGGCGGTTTGGCGTGCGGCATCTGGGCGTGACCCAAGGCGGCGCGGCGGATTGGTGTTCGATGAGCTGGGCCAATTGGCTGCTCGGCAATGAGCTGGATGCAGCAGTGGTTGAAATCACCCTCGGCGGGTTTGCTGTTGTGGCTGAAGAGGATTGCCTGCTGGCGCTGGCGGGAGCGGATCTCGGCGCGCAGATCGACGGCCAGCCGCTGGCGCCGTGGCGCAGTTTCAAATTGGCGAAAGGCCAGACATTGCGATTTACCCAGCCGTTGCTTGGCGCTAGAGCTTATCTGGCGGCCCCCGGTGGGTTTACTGCGCCTAAGGTGCTGGGCAGCAGTGCCACGGTGGTGCGCGAAGAATTGGGCGGGCTTGATGGCATGGGCCTTCCGCTCGCCAAAGGGGCGGTGCTCGGTTACAGCGGCGAAGCGTTGGCAGTACGGGAAATGCCTTCGGCGCTGCGGCCGGATTTCAAAACGCACGCGCCTTTGGACTTGGTGCTCGGCGCACAGATCGGCCAGTTCAGCGGGCAGAGCCTGTTCGATGTGTTCAACAGCGCCTGGACCATCGACAGTCGCGCCGACCGCATGGGCATCCGCCTGCTCGGCTCGGCGCTGCAATATCAGGGCGCGCCGATGATTTCAGAGGGCATTCCCTTGGGCGCTGTGCAGGTACCGCCCGATGGCCAACCGATCGTGTTGCTCAATGATCGCCAGACCATTGGCGGATACCCGCGCCTGGGCGCTTTGACGCCGCTGGCGCTGGCACGATTGGCGCAATGCCTGCCGGGAGCGAAGGTGAGATTGAGGCCGGTAGTGCAGGACGTCGCGCACCGCGAGCATGTCGAGTATTTGCAGCGCTTCAAAGATCGCTAAAAGCTTCGCGAGCAGGCTCGCTCCCACAGGTAAAAGCATTCCAATGTGGGAGCGAGCCTGCTCGCGAAGGCGTTCGTCGAGTTAACGATTATTTGGAAAGAAACCGCATCCCTTCTTCAAGCCCGCGCAGCGTCAGCGGATACATCTGATCCTCGATCAGATCGCGGACGATGTTGGTCGACGAGGTATAGCCCCAGGTATCTTTCGGATACGGATTGATCCAGATGAGCTTCTTGTATTTCTCCATGAAGCGCTGCATCCACACGTAACCCGGCTCTTCGTTCCAGTGCTCGACGCTGCCACCGGCCTGGGTGATTTCGTACGGCGCCATGGCGGCGTCACCGATGAAGATCACTTTGTAGTCGGCGCCGTATTTATGCAGCAGATCCTGGGTCGAGGTGCGTTCGGAAGTGCGGCGCATGTTGTTCTTCCACACTGATTCATAAATGAAGTTGTGGAAGTAGAAATACTCAAGATGCTTGAACTCGGTCTTGCAGGCCGAGAACAATTCCTCGCAGATCTTCACGTGCGCATCCATCGAACCGCCGATGTCGAACAACAGCAGCAGCTTCACCGTGTTGCGCCGTTCCGGGCGCATCTGGATGTTCAGCAGGCCGGCATCCTTGGCGGTGTGGTCGATGGTGCCGTCGATGTCGAGCTCTTCCGCCGCACCCTGACGGGCGAACTTGCGCAGACGACGCAGGGCGACCTTGATGTTGCGCGTGCCCAGTTCCACCGAATCGTCGAGGTTCTTGTACTCGCGCTGATCCCAGACCTTGACCGCTTTGCCCTGACGCTTGCCGGCATCGCCAACGCGGATGCCTTCCGGGTTGAAACCGCCGGAACCGAACGGGCTGGTGCCGCCGGTGCCGATCCATTTGTTGCCGCCGGCGTGACGTTCCTTCTGTTCTTCCAGACGCTTCTTGAATTCCTCGATGAGCTTGTCCAGCCCGCCAAGGGACTGGATCTGCGCGCGTTCTTCGTCGCCCAGCGAACGCTCGAATTCCTTGCGCAGCCAGTCTTCGGGAATCAGCGCCTGCAAGTGATCGTCGAGTTTCTCCAGGCCATTGAAGTAGGCACCGAACGCGCGGTCGAACTTGTCGAAATGGCGCTCGTCCTTCACCAGAATCGCCCGCGACAAATAATAGAACTCGTCCATGTCGGCGAAGGTCACGCGCTGTTTCAGCGCGTTGATCAGGTCGAGCAGCTCGCGTACCGACACCGGTACCTTGGCTGCACGCATTTCGTTGAACAGGTTGAGCAACATGGCAGCAGCCTCTTAGCGGGTGCCGCGCCGGCTCATGAACGCCAGGCGCTCAAGCAGTTGCACGTCCTGTTCGTTTTTCACCAGTGCGCCTGCCAGCGGCGGAATGGCTTTGGTCGGATCGCGCTCGCGCAGCACCGCTTCGCCGATATTGTCGGCCATCAGCAGTTTCAGCCAGTCGACCAGCTCGGATGTCGAAGGCTTTTTCTTCAGGCCCGGTACCTTGCGCACGTCGAAGAACACATCGAGCGCTTCGCTGACCAGGTCCTTTTTGATGTCCGGGTAGTGCACGTCGACGATTTTCTGCAGGGTAGTGCGGTCGGGGAAAGCGATGTAGTGGAAGAAGCAGCGGCGCAGGAAGGCGTCCGGCAGCTCTTTCTCGTTGTTGGATGTAATAATGATGATCGGGCGCTTCTTGGCCTTGATGGTCTCGTCGATCTCGTAAACGTAGAACTCCATCTTGTCGAGTTCTTGCAACAGGTCGTTGGGGAACTCGATGTCGGCCTTGTCGATTTCGTCGATCAGCAGAATCACCCGCTCCTCGGACTCGAAGGCTTCCCAGAGCTTGCCTTTCTTCAAGTAGTTGCGCACGTCGTGGACTTTTTCATTGCCCAGCTGCGAGTCGCGCAAACGGCTGACGGCGTCGTACTCGTACAGACCCTGATGGGCCTTGGTGGTGGACTTGATGTGCCAGGTGATCAGCTTGGCACCGAACGACTCGGCCAGTTGCTCGGCGAGCATGGTCTTGCCGGTGCCCGGCTCACCCTTGACCAGCAGCGGTCGTTCCAAGGTGATGGCGGCGTTGACCGCCAGCTTCAGGTCATCGGTGGCGACGTAGGCCTGGGTGCCTTCGAACTTCATCTGCAAATCCTCGAACGGTAACGCTGACCTTGCGGGCAGGGCGGGGCGAATAATCGGATGCCCGACTATAACGCGCACGCCGGTCGACTGTGAACGCAGACGGCTTATTCAGTCTCTGAATGGAGCGTCACATGTTGACTCAGTCTCGGCGGATGGCCAGTATTTCGGTATCGCCGATTTGGCGATAGCCTTTCTTACTCGGTTAGTAAAAAGGGCAGAAAATCGATGTTACCCATGAAACGGCCGCGTCTGCGATCTGCGCACGTCCTGTCGGATTTCAGGTTGGCGCTGACATTTATCAATGGTCAGGAACTGACAGTTGATTTGGGGATGGATATTCATACTTATCCAGGTCTGCGGCCACTGCTTGATCGCGAAGTCTTTGCGACTGCCGTAGTCGGGGACGAGGGGTGGATCGTTGAATGGGTTGATCCCGACGTACAGATCGGTGCAGACACCTTGTATATGGATGCGCTAGCGCAAAATGCCCAGGATGAGAACACGCGCATTTTTATCGATTGGCGCGCCCGTACCGGACTTTCTCTCAATGATGCGGCCGAAGCGCTCGGTGTGAGCGCTCGCAGCATCAGCCGTTACAGCAATGGGCGTGAAGCAGTGCCACGTTCTTTGGCGTTGGCCTGTCTGGGCTGGAATTCGCTGCAACAGCGTTCATCGATAGCGGCCGAAGACACAGGTCGATATGTCGTCAACCGCAAAAATTAACCCTCATCCGGCTTCGGCCGCTCATATCGCGCATTGAATGCCTGGATGAAGCCATTGCGCAAAATCTGCAAAAACGCTTCGAAGGCGTTGACGTTCTGCTGGTGAACATTGCCGCTGAGTTCGACGCGGGTGGCGAACTGGTTTTTGTTCTGGTTTTTCAGCACGGTCTCGGTGCCGCCGACCAGCGCTTCCCAGATTGAGCGGAACAGGCCTTTGTTCTTGTTTTCGACGTCTTGCTGCCAGTTGAATACGTCGACGTCGCGCAGCAGGGGTTTGATGTAGCCGGTGAGTCGGGCTTTCTCCGCTTTCGCTTCGATAACCACGTCGCCGTGGCCGGCGTTGAAGTCGAACTTGCCGTAGGCGGCGGCGAAGTCGTTCATGCGTTTGAGCTCGATGTCGCGAGCGCGCAGACGGAATTCAAAGTCTTCGAAGTTGCTCAGCGGATCGAAGGTGGCGGTGGTTTCCAATGGCGCGTGGCCCAGCAGCAAGGCCTTGCCTTCAAAGCGGGCGTCGCGTTTGCCTTCCTTGTCGACCACATTGGTCAGGTTGTAGATGCTGGCGTTGACGTTGCTGGCATTCATGTTCACCGGCGGCTTGGAATTGAAGTTGCGGAAGGTGATACGGCCGTCGTTGATCTGCACTTCATCGAGGGTGATCGGCAGCAGCTTGCCCAATTGTTCACGCCAGTCGGTGCCCTGACCGGTTTGCGAGTTCTGCTTGTTGGGGCCACCGTCGACGAAGTTGATTTCGGGATTGAGGAATTGCACCTGCGCGACCACGGCATGGTCGTACCAGAGCGAATGCCAGCTCACCGACAGGTCGATCAACGGCGCATCGACGAACGGCACCGGGACCTTGCCGTCGACCTTGACGATTTTCAGGCCGTTGATTTTGTACGCACCACGCCACAGCGCGAGGTCGACATCGGTGATCTGTCCACGGTAATCGCCCATGTCCGCGAGCTTGTCATTGAGGTAGTCGCGTACCAGATAGGGCAGGGCGAAATGCAGGGCGACCAGCAGCACCACGACACCCGCCAGGGTCCAGAGCGGCCAGCTGTAACGACGTTTCATGCCATTGTTCCTTCAAGAGTGTGGCTTGACGATTCAATGCGATTGACTCCGCGCGTTTGCAGACGTTCGACCCGACTGGACTGTGATCGGCAACGGGCTTACCTTGGAAGGCTGAATTCAACGCTGCATAAGGACCCAGCCATGAGCCGTATTTACGCTGACAACGCCCACTCCATCGGTAATACGCCGCTGGTCCAGATCAACCGCATCGCGCCGCGCGGGGTTACGATTCTGGCCAAGATCGAGGGGCGCAATCCCGGTTACTCGGTCAAATGCCGAATCGGCGCCAACATGATCTGGGACGCCGAAGGCAGCGGCAGACTCAAGCCGGGCATGACCATTGTCGAGCCGACTTCCGGTAACACCGGTATCGGTCTGGCCTTCGTTGCCGCTGCGCGTGGCTACAAGTTGATGCTGACCATGCCGGCATCGATGAGCATCGAGCGCCGCAAGGTTCTTAAAGCCTTGGGCGCGGAACTGGTGTTGACCGAGCCGGCCAAGGGCATGAAGGGCGCCATCGAGAAAGCCGCGGAAATCGTCGCCAGCGATACCGATAAATATTTCATGCCGGCGCAATTCGATAATCCGGCCAACCCGGCGATTCACGAAAAGACCACCGGCCCGGAAATCTGGAACGACACCGACGGCGCCGTGGATGTGCTGGTGGCTGGCGTAGGTACCGGCGGAACCATTACTGGTGTCTCGCGGTATATCAAGAACACCGCCGGTAAACCGATTCTGTCGGTGGCTGTCGAGCCGGCGTCTTCGCCCGTCATCACCCAGGCTCTGGCCGGCGCCGAGATCAAGCCGAGCCCGCACAAGATTCAGGGCATTGGCGCCGGTTTTGTGCCGAAGAACCTTGATCTGTCGATGGTCGATCGTGTCGAACAGGTGACCGATGAAGAATCCAAGGCCATGGCTCTGCGCCTGATGCAGGAAGAGGGGATTTTGTGCGGCATTTCCTGCGGTGCTGCCATGGCGGTGGCGGTGCGTCTGGCGGAGAAACCAGAGATGCAGGGCAAAACCATCGTCGTGGTGCTGCCGGATTCGGGCGAGCGTTATCTGTCGAGCATGCTGTTCAGTGACCTGTTCACCGAGCAGGAGAACCAGCAGTAAGCCTGTTGATTCAGGTCAGCCGAGGTTCAGGTGCTGCATGTTAATAAAGGCTTTGTTGCGTAATGCTTAACACTGAATCTTGTGTCAGGCGGGTTTTTCCGCAGGCCGGTAGTGTTTATCATGGCCGGCTGCCATGCCGGGTAAAGGGCATTGCGCAGCGTTGTCTTTATTCAAGGAGTTGTTGATGACCGTTTCGTTTGCCGCCAAGGCGTTTGTGCTGTTGCTGTTTCTGGGCAGCACGCTCTATGTGCATTTGCGCGGCAAGGCGCGTTTGCCGGTATTGCGCCAGTTCGTCAACCACTCCGCGCTGTTCGCGCCCTACAACGCGTTGATGTACCTGTTTTCCGCAGTGCCATCCAGACCGTATCTGGATCGCAGCAAGTTTCCGGAACTGGATGTTCTGCGCGACAACTGGGAAACCATCCGCGACGAAGCCATGCACCTGTTCGACGAAGGCTACATTCGCGCTGCCGAAAAGAATAACGATGCCGGTTTCGGTTCGTTTTTCAAGAAAGGCTGGAAGCGTTTCTATCTGAAGTGGTACGACAAACCGTTGCCATCGGCCGAAGCCCTGTGCCCGAAAACCGTGGCGCTGGTCAGCGCCATTCCCAACGTCAAGGGCGCGATGTTTGCGCTGCTGCCGGGCGGCAGTCACCTCAACCCGCACCGCGATCCGTTCGCCGGCTCGCTGCGCTATCACCTCGGTTTGTCGACGCCCAACTCCGATGATTGCCGGATCTTCGTCGACGGTCAGGTCTATGCCTGGCGCGACGGCGATGACGTGATGTTCGACGAGACTTACGTGCACTGGGTCAAGAATGAAACCGCTCAGACTCGAGTGATTCTGTTCTGTGACATCGAACGTCCGCTGAGCAACCGCCTGATGACCCGGATCAACCGCTTCATCAGCGGCTGGCTCGGCCGCGCCACCGCGCCGCAGAATCTTGATGACGAGCGCGTTGGCGGCATCAACCAGGCTTATGCCTGGAGCAAGAACTTCAGCGACCGTTTCAGCGGCGTGGTCAAGCAGTGGAAACGTCGCCATCCCAAAGCCTACAGGGTAATGCGCCCGGTGCTGGCGGTGTTGGTGCTGACGTTGCTGGGGTATTGGTTGTTTGGTTGAGGCTGGATAAGACAATAGAAAACCGCTCTTTGGGAGCGGTTTTTCATTAGCGGAAGGAAAAGGACGACCCGGCTAATGCGCCGCTTGGCTCTTCAACGGCTGGATTGACCAGTGCATTCCTGATGCGATGCATCTCGGTTTCAGATAATTCAACAGATGGCTGCTTTTTCTCCATCTTTCTGGATTTGAAGTTTGATGCTTTCTTTTCAACGACAGCTTTCATGGGATCTCCCACGTTGATCACTAAATGAGCAGGTGCTCAGATACTAGACTTGGTCAATACGCTTCACAAGACGGCCCTCAGAGTCGAATTCGAAACCCAGTTGACGGTATAGAGGTATAGCTCCCGAAAGAGGCTCCTGAATTTCGATTTGCTGGCTGCCGATGATACGTGCGAAATGAGTGACGGCAGTCAGGGCGAAGGTCGCTATGCGGCCCTTGAGCGGGTGTTCGTTTGGGTGCCCCTCAAGACGCACAATCTTGACTCTCAGTCGGCTTTGGTTCGGATTGGCGAAACAAAGTCCGCACAGTTCACGATCAAACCAGATTGCCAGATCGAAGCTCATTGGTTCTTTGGCTTTCCATCGGACAATTTCCTCCCAGCAGAAATGCGGATCGAGCCATTGCTCATAAGCTTTCATGGCGGACGCATCAATAGCCTCGAAGCGAACCTTGGAATAATCAACGTCAACAATTGCGCGCGCCTCGAGTTCGCTGTGTAGCTTCGCAAATGTAACTGCCGCCCGCTTCCTCGCCTCCGACCGATAAACCTGATACCGCAAATACGTCCGTTTCCTTGGCATATGATCTCTTGCATTCCATGTCTCCTGACAATCCGTTGCCACGCCAATAACCCTAACCACCCGGCGCCGCACTGTCGCTACCGGCCCATTGCCCAAGTCATTGCAATCTGTGTCCCGGGCTGGTTATAGTCAGCCCGCTTGAGCGCCATGCTCACGCCTTCATTTCCTCAATAAAGATCAGCATCCATGCCTGCATCCCTCATCAACGCGGTAGTCGATTCAGCGGTCAACGCTGGCATCGTGCCGTGCGGGAATCGGCAGTCTGTGCAGATCAGTCATTACCCTCCACCTGTCAGTAGCACGCCGGTGTGCGCAGTCGTTTCGCCGCCGGGCGTTGGTGTTCGGGGCTGATCGGCAGTTTCTGCTGACCCCCGCGCCCGCCAGAAAAACCTACTGAATTTCAGCTTCGGCTGAGTTGGCTTCTTGCCTGACTACAGGTGGTATTCATGTTTGTCCTTTCGAAACAATCCGCGCTCGCGGCGACGTCCACGAGCCTGTTCGTTCTGCTGTGGAGCAGCGGGGCAATTTTCTCCAAATGGGGCCTGGCCCATGCTTCGCCCTTTGCCTTTCTGCTGATTCGCTTTGCCATCGCCCTGTGCGGGCTGGTCTTGCTGGCGCCGCTGCTGAAATTGAAGCTGCCCAAGGGTGGCAAACCGATGCTGTTCGCGATCGCCACCGGCGTGGTGCTGTTGGGCGCCTATCAGATCTTTTATCTGCTGGCGCTGGACTGCAAAGTCACGCCGGGGGTGATGGCCACTCTGATGGGCGTTCAGCCGATTCTCACCGTGGTGCTGATGGAGCGCCAGCGTTCGGCGAGCCGCCTGTTCGGCCTGACGCTGGGGCTGACAGGGCTGATCATGGTGGTTTATCAGGGCATCGGTCTGGCCGGAATGTCCTGGGCAGGCATGTTGTTCGGTTTGCTGGCGCTGGCGAGCATGACGCTCGGCTCGATCATGCAAAAACGCATCACCGACAATCCGCTCGGTACGCTGCCAGTGCAGTACCTGGCCGGCCTGTTGCTGTGCGCGGTGTTCGTACCGTTCCAGCCGTTTCACTTCGAGCACAGCGCAGGCTTTATTGTCCCGGTGTTATGGATGGGCCTGGTGGTGTCGGTGCTGGCGACGCTGTTGCTGTATCGACTGATCGCGCGGGGCAATCTGGTGAATGTCACCAGCCTGTTCTATCTGGTGCCGGCGGTGACGGCAGTGATGGATTACCTGATTTTCGGTAATCGTCTGGCGGCGTTGAGTGTGCTGGGGATGCTGCTGATCATTGTTGGATTGGTATTTGTGTTCCGTAAAACCGGATAGCCGATAGGCAGGTGGCGCTTGTTGCGCCGCCTTTCGCGAGCAGGCTCGCTCCCACATTGGAATGTATTTTTCTGTGGGAGCGAGCCTGCTCGCGAATATCTGCGGCAGAAAATCTAACGGACTGACACCTTTGCAGGCCTCACCACCGCCGGCTTCAACACCAGCCACAACGCCGCCGCAATCAGCACCCCGCCATAAATGTGCGCCATCGACAACGGCTC
This sequence comes from Pseudomonas sp. TE9122, assembly GCF_056278925.1. Taxonomy (NCBI): domain Bacteria; kingdom Pseudomonadati; phylum Pseudomonadota; class Gammaproteobacteria; order Pseudomonadales; family Pseudomonadaceae; genus Pseudomonas; species Pseudomonas sp. TE9122. The sequence continues at coordinate 1,028,349 of NZ_JBWBQI010000001.1, forward strand.
ATCCAGCAACAACGCCCCCCACAACACGCCGAACGGCGGGATCATGAAGGTCACGGTCATCGATTTTACCGGGCCGATCGAGCTGAGCAGGCGGAAATAGATGATGTAGGCAAACGCCGTGCAACCCAGGCCCAGGCCGAGCAGCGACAGCCAGACCTGCCAGCCACCCCAACTGACCGGCGGCGCAGTGATCACGCTGTAGGCGAACAGCGGCAGCAGAAACAACGTGGCTCCGAGCATGCTGCCCAGTGCCGACAAACGGCTGTCCAGCCCACCGGCCTGATCCAGCCAGCGCCGCGCGAGGAAACCGGCAAAGCCATAACAAGTGGTCGCCAGCAGGCACGCGACCGCGCCCATCAGCAGTTGCAGGTCGAAGGCCACGGGACCGGCGCGCGTCAGCACGCCGACGCCGAACAGGCCGAGGAACACACCGCCCAGCTTGGCAATCGTCAGTTTCTCGCTGAAGAACAAACCGCCAATCAACACGCCCATCAGCGGCGTCGTGGCGTTGAAGATCGCCGAATAGCCGGCCGGCAATACCTGGGCGGCAACCGAATACAGCGTCGCCGGAATCCCCGAGTTGATCACGCCCAGTAGCATCACGGTCTTCAGCTTGCCCTTGAAGTCCCAACTGATGCGCATCAGCCCAAGGATCACCAGCAGCCCGGCAGCCGCGATCGACACGCGAAAGAACCCGGTCGGGATCGTGCCGATCACCGGGGCAATGATGCGCATGAACAGAAAACTCGCGCCCCAGATAGCGGCCAGCGACAACATGCGGAAAATATCGACAGGGCTCACGGCGGGCTCCTTGCTTGATCGGGACGAGAGTGTTGCCGAGCGTCCGGATCATGGCAACCGCTATTCGGGCTTTTAATTCTGCCTTGGGATTAACCTGCGCGAGAAACACCGTCAACGGTCAGCGCTGTATCGGTTTTGGCAGAAATTGCGCTTTTCCTGCGAGCGCTTCCGTGACTAAGCTCAGACCAACCGAATTCCCGCCGAGGTTTCATTTATGTCGCAGCAATGGCCAGCCACCGAGATCGCCCGGATGATCCTCGCCGGCTTCGACGATTACCGCGAGCATTTCCGCCGCATCACCGATGGCGCGCGGGAGCGCTTCGAACAGGCGCGCTGGCAGGAGGCGCAGGCCGCGTCGGCGGCGCGGATCAGTCTGTATGAGGAAAAGGTTGGCGAAACCGTCGCTCGCCTGCGCGAGTATTTCGACGAAGAGACCCTGATGAACGTCAGCTGCTGGCCGCTGGTGAAAAGCGCCTATATCAGTGTCATCGACCTGCGCTTCGACGATGAGCTGTCCGAAACCTGGTACAACTCGATTTTCTGCGGGCTGTTCAGCCACGACCTGATCAGCGACGGCTGCATGTTCATCCACACCACGCGCCCAAGCCTGCGCCGTGCCCGCGCCGCGCAAACCCGTACGTACAAGCCGCAGGGCCAGTTGTCCGGGATGCTCGCCAGCATCTTCGCCGATTACCGCTTCAGCGAGGATTACGCCGATCTGCCTGGCGACTTGCTGCGGCTCGAAGCGCAATTGCGCGAGAACCTGCCGGACTGGGTGTGCAAGGACCCGGAGCTAAGCGTCGAGCTGTTTTCCTCGGTGCTTTACCGCAACAAGGGCGCGTATCTGGTCGGACGCATCTACACCCGCGACGAGCAATGGCCGCTGGTGATTCCGTTGTTGCACCGCGAAGGTCGGGGCATTCAGATCGATGCGTTGATCACCGACGAAGCCGATGTGTCGATCATCTTCTCTTTCACCCGTTCGTATTTCATGGTCGATGTCCCGGTGCCGGCGGAGTTCATCGGTTTTCTGCGGCGCATCCTGCCGGGCAAGCACATCGCCGAGCTGTACACCTCGATCGGCTTCTACAAGCACGGCAAGTCGGAATTTTACCGCGCGCTGATCAATCACCTGGCCAACACCGACGACCAGTTCATCATGGCCCCGGGCGTGCGCGGCATGGTCATGAGCGTGTTCACTTTGCCGGGTTTCAACACCGTGTTCAAAATCATCAAGGACCGTTTCTCACCGTCGAAGAACGTCGATCGCGCCACGGTGATCGAAAAGTATCGGCTGGTGAAAAGCGTCGATCGGGTCGGGCGTATGGCCGATACCCAGGAGTTTGCCGATTTTCGTTTTCCCCTGAGCAAGTTCGATCCGGCGTGCCTCGAAGAACTGCTTGAGGTGGCGCCGTCGACGGTTTCGGTCGAAGGCGAAACCGTGCTGATCCGCCACTGCTGGACCGAACGCCGGATGACGCCGCTCAACCTGTATCTGGAAAATGCCAACGACGCCCAGGTACGTGAAGCGCTTGAGGATTATGGCCTGGCGATCAAGCAGCTGGCGGCGGCGAATATTTTTCCCGGGGATATGCTGCTGAAGAACTTCGGCGTCACTCGACACGGCCGGGTGGTGTTCTACGACTACGACGAAATCTGCTTCCTGACCGAAGCCAACTTCCGCCACATCCCGGCACCGCGCACGCCGGAGGATGAAATGGCCTCTGAGCCGTGGTACTCGATCGGCCCGCTGGACGTGTTTCCCGAAGAGTTTCCACCGTTCCTGTTTGCCGATGCCGGACAGCGCAAGCTGTTCGATCAGTTGCATGGCGAGTTGTACAACGCCGATTACTGGAAGGGCTTGCAGGAGGCGATTCGGGCGGGGAAGGTCATCGACGTCTTCCCATACCGGCGCAAGGGCCTCGACAACGAGTAGCTCTTTTAAAAGCCCCTCACCCCAGCCCTCTCCCAGAGGGAGAGGGAGCTGACCGAGGTGTCTTGGGTCAAACGCCGACCTGAAAGAGCTCGGCGATTATGGATTCGGCAAAGCTCTTTCAGGTCGATGTACCTTTGAAGCATCCCCCAATCGGTCCCCTCTCCCTTTGGGAGAGGGCTAGGGTGAGGGTCGCAATCCCCCTGACACGCCACAACCCCCCCAAATCTGCGACAATCCGCCCCTGCATAAATAGACGACCGAATTGCCTACCCGATGACCGACGAATCGCCCTCCATCGACAAACTGCTGAAAAACCTCGATCACGCCATGCTCGCCGACCGTCACCGGCTGCGGCGGCAGTTGCTTGAACTGCGCAAGAAACCCGACGAGGCCAAACTGGCCCAGTGGGTGACGCGCATGCAGGCGTCCTGTGATCAGGTACTGGCGCGTCGCGCGAGCCTGCCGGTGATTCGTTACGACGACAGTTTGCCGATCGCGGCCAAGCGCGACGAAATCAAAAAGGCCCTGGAGCAACATCAGGTGCTGATCATCGCCGGCGAAACCGGTTCGGGCAAAACCACCCAGTTGCCGAAAATCTGTCTGGAAATCGGTCGTGGCCAGCACGGTCTGATCGGCCATACCCAGCCGCGTCGGATCGCCGCGCGCAGTGTGGCCAGTCGCGTCGCCGAAGAACTCGGCACGCCGCTTGGAGCGCTGGTCGGCTATCAGGTGCGCTTCGAGGATCAAAGCGATGCCAACACCCTGATCAAGCTGATGACCGACGGCATTCTGCTGGCGGAAACCCAGAACGACCGCTACCTCGAACGCTACGACACGATCATCGTCGACGAAGCCCACGAACGCAGCCTCAACATCGATTTCCTCCTCGGTTACCTGAAAACCCTGCTGCCACGCCGTCCCGACCTGAAGGTCATCATCACGTCGGCGACCATCGATCTGGAGCGCTTCTCCAAGCACTTCGATGACGCGCCGATCGTCGAAGTGTCGGGGCGTACTTTCCCGGTGGAAACCTGGTACCGGCCGCTGACGCTTGAGCAGGACGAGGAGGGCAACCGGGTCGAGGATGACCTGACCGTCGATCAGGCGATTCTCGCCACCCTCGACGAAATCGCCGCCTACGAGCGCAGCGAACGGCGCAGCCCCGGCGATGTGCTGGTGTTCCTGCCCGGCGAGCGCGAGATTCGCGATGCTGCCGACATGCTGCGCAAGGCCCAGCTCAAGCACACTGAAATCCTGCCGCTGTACGCGCGCCTGTCGCCGGCTGAACAGCAGCGCATCTTCCAGTCGCACCCGGGCCGTCGTGTGGTGCTGGCGACCAACGTCGCCGAAACCTCGTTGACCGTACCGGGCATTCGCTATGTGATCGACAGCGGCACCGCGCGCATCAGTCGCTACAGCTATCGGGCCAAGGTGCAGCGCTTGCCGATCGAAGCGATTTCCCAGGCCAGCGCCAATCAGCGTAAAGGTCGTTGCGGGCGGGTCGAGCCGGGCATCTGCGTGCGTTTGTACAGCGAAGAGGATTTCCTCGGCCGCCCGGAATTTACCGATCCGGAAATTCTGCGCACCAACCTCGCCGCCGTTATTTTGCAGATGCTCCATCTGCGCCTCGGCGAAATCACCGCGTTCCCGTTTATCGAACCGCCGGACGGCAAGGCGATCAGCGACGGTTTCAACCTGCTGCAAGAGCTTTCGGCAGTGGATCGCAACAGTCAGCTGACGCCACTCGGTCGACAATTGGCGCGCTTGCCGGTCGACCCGCGCATGGGCCGCATGCTCCTGGAAGCGGCCAGGCTTGGCAGTCTGCAGGAAGTGCTGATCGTCGCCAGCGCCATGTCGATTCAGGACCCGCGCGAGCGTCCACCGGAGCGTCAGCAAGCGGCGGATCAGGCCCACGCGCAATGGAAAGATCCTGATTCCGACTTCGCCGGACTGGTCAATCTGTGGCGTGGTTTTGAAGAGCAGCGCCAAGCGCTGACCGCCAATCCGCTGCGTAACTGGTGCCGGAAGAATTTCCTCAATTACCTGCGCTTGCGCGAGTGGCGTGATTCTCACCGTCAGTTGAGCCTGATCTGCCGCGACATGCAGCTGAGCCTGAACAAAGAGCCGGCGGATTATCCGAAGCTGCACAAAGCGGTACTGGTCGGCTTGCTCAGCCAGATTGGCCAGAAAACCGAAGACGGCGATTACCTCGGCGCGCGGCAACGGCGCTTCTGGATTCATCCGTCGTCGGGCATCGGCAAGAAGCGTCCGCAGTGGCTGATGACTGCTGAGCTGGTCGAAACCACCAAACTCTACGCGCGCATGGTCGCCAAGATCGATGCCGACTGGATCGAGCCGCTGGCCGGGCACCTGATCAAGAAGAATCACTTCGAGCCGCATTGGGAGAAGAAGCGCGGTCAGGTCGTAGCCTATGAGCAGATCACCCTGTTCGGCTTGATCGTGGTCGGTCGTCGTCCGGTGCATTACGGCCCGGTCGATCCGGTGGTGTCGCGTGAGCTGTTTATCCGCGAAGGCCTGGTGCGCGGCGAGATTCAGTCGCGGGCCAAATGCCTGAGCGCCAATCAGAAACTGCTCGAGCAGCTCGACGAACTGGAAGCCAAGGCTCGCCGTCGCGACATTCTCGCCGACGAAGAAACCTTGTATGCCTTCTACGATGCGCGTCTGCCGGCGGAGATCCACCAGACCGCGACCTTCGACAGTTGGTACAAGGTCAACAGCCAGAAAGACCCGCAGCTGCTGATCATGCGCGAAGAAGACGTGCTGGCCCGCGAGGCCAGTGAAGTCACCGCCCGTGATTACCCGGACACCCTGCACATCGGCGATCTGGAACTGGCGCTGACCTACCATTTCGAACCCAATCACCCGCGCGACGGCGTGACCTTGCGCGTGCCGGCGCCGTTGCTGCCGATGTTGCCGCCGGAGCGTCTGGAATGGCTGGTGCCGGGGCTGATTGAGGCCAAGTGCATTGCTCTGGTGCGCAACCTGCCGAAAGCCCTGCGCAAGAACTTCGTGCCAGTGCCGGACTTCATCAAGGCCGCGTTGCAGCGCATGACTTTCGCCGGAGGTTCGCTGCCGCAAGCGCTCGGTCGCGAGCTGCTGCGCATGACCGGCGCGCGGGTCAGCGATGAAGCGTGGGCGGAAGCGGCGCAGCAGGTTGAAAGCCACCTGCGCATGAACCTGGAAATTGTCGACGGCGAGGGCAAGTTCCTTGGCGAAGGCCGCGATCTGGCTGAGCTGACCGCACGCTTCGCCGAAGCCAGCCAGGCCGCGCTGGCGGTGCCGCAGAGCGCGAAAAGTCAGCAGCCGGTGGAGGCGAAAGTCTTTGCGCCGGTAGCAGAAAAGACCCAGCAGAAGATCGCCGGGCTGTCGATGACGGTGTACCCGGCGCTGGTGGAAGAGGGCGGCGCGGTCAAGGAAGGGCGCTTCTCGACCCCGGCCGAAGCCGAGTTCCAGCATCGTCGGGCCTTGCAGCGTTTGTTGATGCAGCAACTGGCCGAGCCGGCGAAATTCCTCCGGGGCAAGTTGCCGGGGCAGACTGAACTGGGCTTGCTGTATCGCGAACTGGGCCGCGTCGATGCGCTGGTCGAAGACATTCTGCTGGCCAGCCTCGACAGCTGCATCCTCGAAGGTGAAGACCCGTTGCCCCGTGATGGCGCCGGATTGGCGGCACTGGCCGAACGCAAACGCGGCAACTGGACCGAGCACGCCGAGCGGGTTGCGCGGCTGACGCTGGAAATCCTCAAGATCTGGCACGGTCTGCAAAAACGCTTCAAGGGCAAGATCGATCTGGCGCAAGCGGTGGCGTTGAACGACATCAAGCAGCAGATCGGCAATCTGGTTTATCCAGGCTTCGTCCGCGAGACGCCGATGCAGTGGCTCAAAGAGTTGCCGCGTTACCTGAAAGCGGTCGAGCAGCGTTTCGAGAAACTCGGCGCACAGGTGCAGAAGGATCGCGTCTGGAGTGGCGAACTCGCTGGCCTGTGGGCGCAATACCAGACCCGCGCGGCCAAGCATGCGCAGGAAGGCAAGCGCGATCCGCAGCTGGAGTTGTACCGCTGGTGGCTGGAGGAATACCGCGTGTCGTTGTTTGCTCAGCAGTTGGGGACGAAAGTGCCGATCTCCGACAAGCGCCTGAGCAAACAGTGGAGCCAGGTCGAGCCCTGACCTGCAGCCATACACAATCCCCCTGTGAAAGCGGGCATTGTGGCGAGGGGATTTATCCCCGTTGGGTGGCGAAGCCGCCCCAAAACCTGCAACCTCGGTTCATCGATCGTTCCCATGCTCTGCGTGGGAATGCCTCTGGGAACGCTCCGCGTCCAGTGACGCGGAGCGTCACGGGCTGCATTCCCACGCGGAGCGTGGGAACGATCATCAAAAGATCGCAGCCTTCGGCAGCTCCTGCAGGGATCGAGTTGAGCAGGAGAAAGGCGCCAAAATTCTGGGTTTATGGCAAACTTCGCCACCATAACCCGCAGTTTCGCGACCCAGAGCCTTCGGCCGTGTCGCGCTGCGGAATAAAACGATGCCAGGTTTGCGTCCCCCGGATGGGAATAGACCCTTTGCGTGTTGGTACGACGGTTCCAGCACTTTCTGCCTGAACAGATTAGAGAAACGACCATGCATAACGTCGTCATCAGCGGCACCGGCCTGTACACACCGGCCAACAGCATCTCCAACGAAGAGCTGGTGCAGTCTTTCAATACCTATGTCGCCCAGTTCAACGCCGATAACGCCGAGGCCATTGCCAGCGGTGAAGTCCAGGCCCTGACCGAATCCAGCGCTGCGTTCATCGAAAAAGCCTCGGGCATCAAGAGCCGCTTTGTCATGGACAAGGACGGCATCCTCGATCCGCAACGCATGGCCCCGCGCTTGCCCGAGCGCTCCAACGACGAATGGTCGGTGCTCTGCCAGATGGCCGTTGGCGCAGCCGAGCAAGCCTTGCAGCGAGCCGGCAAAACCGCAGCCGACATCGACGGCGTGATCGTCGCCTGCTCCAACCTGCAACGCGCTTACCCGGCCATCGCCATCGAAGTCCAGGAAGCGTTGGGCATCGAAGGTTTTGGTTTCGACATGAACGTGGCGTGTTCTTCCGCCACCTTCGGCATCCAGGCCGCCGCCAACAGCGTGCAACTGGGCCAGGCGCGGGCGATCCTGATGGTCAACCCGGAGGTCTGCACCGGGCACCTGAACTTCCGTGATCGCGACAGCCATTTCATCTTCGGCGATGCCGCGACTGCGGTGATCATCGAACGCGCGGATCTGGCGACCTCCGCGTACCAGTTCGACGTGGTCAGCACCAAATTGCTGACCAAGTTCTCCAACAACATCCGCAATAACTTCGGCTTCCTCAACCGCGCGGCGGAAGAGGGCATCGGTGCCCGCGACAAGCTGTTCGTGCAGGAAGGCCGCAAGGTGTTCAAGGATGTCTGCCCGATGGTCGCCGAGCTGATTGGCGAGCACCTGGAAGAGAACCAGCTCAACGTTGGCGACGTGAAGCGTTTCTGGCTGCACCAGGCCAACCTGAGTATGAACCACTTGATCGTGCGCAAGCTGCTCGGCCGCGAAGCTACCGAAGAAGAAGCCCCGGTGATTCTCGACAGCTACGCCAACACCAGCTCGGCCGGTTCTGTCATTGCTTTCCATAAATATCAGGATGATCTGGCCTCGGGTTCGCTGGCGGTGCTCAGCTCCTTCGGTGCCGGTTATTCGATCGGTAGCGTGTTGCTGCGCAAGCGCTGAAACAGGTTAATTTCCCCTTAATCGCGTCGATCTTTCCTACATCCGAAGCGATTGAAACGCTGTAATTTTTCGGACGTCGCGGCAGGTGCACACCTGCCGCGTTCATTTTCGAAGTCCGGACAAGGGGATTGATGGATGGCGGCTGACGACACCCAACTGCTCACGCGCCTGCTGGCGGGGGAGCAAAAGGCTTTCAAGGAACTGGTCACCACGTATCAGAGCGCCATGCGCGCTGTGGCTTACGCGATTGTCGGCCAGCGTCATGTCGAGGAAGTGGTGCAGGATGCCTGGCTGTCGGTGGTGCGTCATCTGGCCAGCTTCGAAGGCCGCTCCAGCCTCAAGACCTGGTTGCTGACCATCACCGCCAATTCGGCCAAGAGTCGCTACAAGCTCAATCGCCGGGAGGTCCTGCTCGACGACCTGCCATCGCCCCACGGCACCATCGGTGATGATCGATTTTCCTCGAGCGACGGTCATTGGCTGGTCGCGCCATTTGCCTGGCATCAGGACACCCCCGAAGCGCTACTCACCGAAAACGAACTGCGCGAATGCCTCGAGCACACCTTGCTGAGTCTGTCCGAGTTGCAGAACAGTGTCCTGCTGTTGCGCGAACGCCAGGGCCTGGAGCTGGAAGAGATCTGTAATCTTCTGGAGATTTCGCTCTCCAATGTCCGCGTGCTGCTGCACCGGGCACGCTTGAAGGTCTTTGCGACCGTGGAACATTTTGAGGAGACAGGAGAATGTTGACCTGCAAGGAGCAAGTGGCACGATCCAGCGATTATCTCGACGGCCAACTGAGCTTTCGCGAGACGCTGATGGTGCGTCATCACCTGTTGTTCTGCCCGAACTGCCGGCGCTTCATGCGGCAGATGCGCGTGATGCAGGCAACCCTGAAGGCGATGCCGGACAAACCGGACGAGAACGTCGATGCCTTGGCCGAACGCCTGGCCGAGCAACGACGAAAAGACAACCCCCTGTAGGAGCTGTCGAGTGAAACGAGGCTGCGATCTTTTGATCTTGTTTTCAGGATCAAGATCAAAAGATCGCAGCCTTCGGCAGCTCCTACAGGGGTTTTTGCATCCTGCAGAAATAACCCGGTGCGGGTGAAACGAACGGATGATGGGGATCGTCCCGCCCGCACCGGGCTATTACTTTCTTAGAACTTCGCTTCAGCATCCAGCTGCAGGGTGTTGGCATCTGCATCGCGCTGGCTGCGGCTGGCGAAGTCGGCCTTGGTCAGGAAGTACGTGGCGCCGACGGCGAAGTTCTTGTCGATGTCGTAACCGACCTTGAACTTGTGCCCGCGCGAACCGGTGGTGCCGTTGGCGAAGTCGGAGTCGGTGAAGGCGCCGACCACGGCATTGCGCTGCACGTCGCGATAGTTGTAGTCGAGGTTGAAGCCGAAGACTTTCGACTTGGCGCCGAGCAACCATGCGGTGTCCTGATCGGTCACGGCATCGTTGTTCTTCACGTACTGGCCGTAGAACGACAGCGGCATTGGCAGGCCGCCGATGTCGATCTGGCTGAACCCTTCATACAGACGGAATTCGTTGTTCGCCGAGTTGCCGTTGACTGCCAGCGCGCACGGCGTCGAGGTGCCGGTGCAGCGGCTGTCTTCGTCGTTCTGGTAGGCGTAGACACTGCCGCCGACGGTCATTTTCAGGTTGTCGGTGATGTTGAAGCGGCTGCCCAACTGGCCAGCGGTCAGGCGCAGGTCGTGGCGGAATTGCACGCCGTCGCCGTCAACGTTGTCCTTGAGGTTGTAGTTACCCAGGCTGCCGAACAGTTCGGCGCTGCCGCCCAATGGATACTTGTAGGTAACGGCCAGACCTTCCGGGTTGATATCGCTGTCCCAGATCACGTCGCCCATGCTCACCCACGGTTGCAGCATCTTGCCGCCGATCACGTGCAGGTTCTTGATCTGATCAGGGTGATAGTCGATGTAGCCGAGGTCGAGCCAGATCTGCTTCTTGTCGAAGTAGTTGTCCTGATCCTGGTTGGTCGAACGCGCGTCGTCACCGCCGCCAGTGGCGATGCGGATACCGGTGTCGACTTGCGGGTTGATCTCGGTGTAGGCGCCCAGACGCGCACGGATGCGCTGGCGATCCTTGTCGCGGCCGCCGTTGTTCGGCTCGCCGTCGATCTTGATGGTTTCCTGGCGGATACGTACGTCGCCCTTGAACTGGGTCTTCGCCGCCCAAGCCAGTTTCTGGTCGAACAGGCTCTGTTCGTTGGTCTTCTTCGCGACCGCCGCCACTTGTTCGTTGGTTTCCTGCTGCGCCTGTTGGGCGATTTGCTGAGCCTTCTGATCCTTGGCCAGTTCTGTTTGCAGCTCGATGTACTGCGCCTGGGAAATCGACCCGTTGGCCTTGAGCATGTCGAGCAGTTTGGCGTCGACTGCAGCACTGGCCGGAACGCTCATGGCCAGCAACAAGCCGCCGCACAGGGCCGCTGCAGTTTTCGTGGAAGCAAGACGCATAGCAATCTCCGAAGATGAAGGGGATGGCTGAACCATCCTGGGCACAACCGGCTGAAGGCCGGAAAACTGTGTCCGGGTTAGAACCCGGCGCTCTAAAAACAGGCGCCAGTATCGCGATGGTTTATGACAGAGCGGTGGCACAGTGATGGCAGGTTGATGACGATGCGTATCAGGCGTGAACTATCGAGTTAGAGCGCTGTCGGCCGATTGAGCGTGTGCAACGGGGTCGCGATCAGCGATACTCGCCGGGCTTTGTCGCCAAGCTGTGGAGTGCCAGTGAATGCCGTTGCAACGCCTGCAAGACCTGTCAGAAATCGCCCCGGCAAGCTGGGATGCGCTGGTGCCGGACAACCAGCCGTTCCTGCGTCACGCCTTCCTCAGCGCGCTGGAAGACAGCGGCAGTGTCGGCCCGCATTCGGGCTGGCAGCCCGAACATTTACTGCACATCGAAGATGATCGACTGATCGCCGCACTGCCCAGTTATCGCAAGTGGCATTCCTACGGCGAGTACGTCTTCGATCACGGCTGGGCCGATGCCTGCGCGCGTGCCGGCATCGATTACTACCCCAAACTCCTGACTGCTGTGCCCTTCAGCCCGGTCAGCGGTCCGCGCTTGCTGGCGGCGAAGGTCGAGGACGGTTTCGAACTGCTGAAAAGCCTGCCGGGCTATTTGCAGATCGAAGAACTGTCCAGCGCGCACATCAATTTCACCGATCCGTTTACCGATGCGGCGATGGCCGAGCAGCCGGGCTGGCTGCAGCGCATCGGCTGTCAATATCACTGGCAGAACCGTGGTTACCGCGACTTTCAGGATTTTCTCGACGCCCTCAGTTCGCGCAAGCGCAAGCAGATGCGCAAGGAACGCGAGCAGGTGGCGGGGCAGGGCTTCGAGTTCGAGTGGCTGGAGGGGCGAGAGCTGGGCGAGGCGCAGTGGGATTTCGTGTACGCCTGCTATGCCAACACTTATGCGGTGCGGCGTCAGGCGCCGTACCTGACGCGCGAGTTCTTCAGCCTGCTGGCCGAACGTATGCCCGAAGCGATTCGCGTGGTCTTGGCCAAACAGGGCTCCCGGCCGGTGGCGATGGCGTTCAGCCTGGTCGGTGGCGACAGTTTCTACGGGCGTTATTGGGGCTGCCTGGCCGAGTTTGATCGGCTGCATTTCGAGACGTGTTTTTATCAGGGCATGGATTACGCGATTGCCCATGGCATCCAGCGTTTCGATGCCGGGGCGCAGGGCGAGCACAAGTTGATTCGCGGCTTCGAACCGGTAATCACCCATTCCTGGCATTACCTGCGCCATCCGGGGTTGAAAGCAGCGGTGAAGGATTTCCTCCAGCAAGAGCGCGCTGGGGTTTTGGCGTATGCCGAAGAGGCGAGAACGGCGTTGCCCTATCGCCAAACCTGACCATGATCGTTCCCACGCTCTGCGTGGGAATGCAGGCCTTGACGCTCCGCGTCACTGGACGCGGAGCGTCCCTTGAGGCGTTCCCACGCGGAGCGTGGGAACGATCATATCGCGCGATCAATCGATGCCGACAAAGCCTCCGGTCTGGTGCGCCCACAAGCGCGCATACAAGCCGCGATGGGCGAGCAGTTCGGCGTGGGTGCCGCTCTCGGCGATCTTGCCGTTTTCCAGCACCACGAGGCGATCCATGCGCGCGATGGTTGAGAGACGGTGGGCGATGGCGATCACGGTTTTGCCCTGCATCAAGGTCTCGAGGCTTTCCTGAATCGCTGCTTCGACTTCCGAATCCAGTGCTGAGGTGGCTTCGTCCATGATCAGGATCGGCGCGTCCTTGAGCAGTACCCGCGCAATCGCGATGCGCTGGCGCTGACCGCCCGAGAGTTTCACCCCGCGCTCGCCGACATGCGCGTCGAAACCGGTGCGGCCTTCAGCGTCGGACAGCAGTGGAATGAACTCATCGGCGCGAGCCTTGTGCACCGCCTCCCACAGTTCAGCGTCGGTGGCGTCGGGTTTGCCGTAAAGCAAGTTGTCGCGGATCGAGCGGTGCAACAGCGAGGTGTCCTGAGTGATCATGCCGATCCGCGCACGCAGGCTTTCCTGGCCGACTTCGGCAATGTTCTGCCCATCGATCAGGATGCGCCCGCCCTCGACGTCGTACAGGCGCAGCAACAGGTTGACCAAGGTTGATTTGCCGGCGCCGGACGGGCCGATCAAGCCGATTTTCTCCCCCGGTTTTATCGTCAGATTGAGGTCGCCGATGATGCCTTTCTTCTTGCCGTAGTGAAAATCCACGTGCTCGAAACGCACTTCGCCCGAGGCCACGGCCAGCGGTTTGGCCTGCTCGCGGTCGGTGACGCTGACCGGTTGCGAAATGGTGCGCAGACCGTCCTGGACCATGCCGATGTTTTCGAAAATGCCGGTGACCACCCACATGATCCAGCCGGACATGTTGACGATGCGAATCACCAGGCCGGTGGCCAGGGCAATCGCGCCGACGGTGATCAGCGACTGCGTCCACAGCCACAATGCCAGCGCCGTGGTGCCGACGATCAGCAGGCCGTTCATCGCGGTGATCGCCACGTCCATGCTGGTCACCACGCGACCGGCCATCTGCGCTTTGACGGTCTGTTCCTCGATCGCTTCCTTGGCGTAGTGCTGTTCGAAGTTGGTGTGGGCGAACAGTTTCAGCGTGGCGATGTTGGTGTAGCCGTCGACGATACGGCCCATCAATTTCGAGCGCGCGTCAGAGGCTTCCACCGAACGCTCTTTCACGCGCGGCACGAAGTAATACAGCGCGCCGATGTAGGCGACGATCCAGGTCAGCAACGGGATCATCAGGCGCCAGTCGGCCTCGGCGAACAGCACCAGCGAGCTGATCGCATAGATCACCACGTGCCACAGCGCGTCCACCGCTTGCACGGCGGAATCGCGCAGCGAGTTGCCGGTCTGCATGATGCGCTGGGCTATGCGCCCGGCGAAGTCGTTCTGGAAGAAATTCAGGCTCTGCTTGAGCACGTAACTGTGGTTCTGCCAGCGGATCATGCTGGTCATGCCGGGGCTAAGGGTCTGATGCACCAGCAGGTCGTGCAGAGCAAAGAAGATCGGTCGCAGCACCAGAGCGACCACCAGCATCCAGGTCAATTCGAGGGCGTGGTCGCTGAAGAAATTCGGGTTGGGCGTGCCTTGCGCCAGATCGATGATGCGGCTCAGGTAACTGAACAGCGCAACCTCAATCAATGAGGCAAACAGGCCGATGACGAGCAGGGCGGCGAAACTCGGCCAGACCTGCTTCAGGTAGTAGATATAGAAGGGCCAGACACGGTCCGGCGGGGACGCCGTCGGGGCGTCGCGGAAGATATCGATCAGTTGTTCGAAACGGCGATAGAGCATCAGATAACCGCCCGGAATCCGGGCTCTCCTTTTATCAGTGCGAGCGGCGCAGGCTCAGCCCGGCGCCGCTCGATATGCCCGGCGAAACTCAGTCGATGCGCTTGGCCGACTTTATGATCACAGGGTCGACAGGCACGTTTTGCATGCCTTGTTTGGTGGTGGTCTGCGAGTTGACGATGACGTCTACGACGTCCATGCCCTTGACCACTTTGGCGAACACCGCGTAACCGGCGTCACGGCCCGGATCGAGGAATGCGTTGTCGGCAACGTTGATGAAGAACTGGCTGGTCGCCGAATCAGGGTTGGAAGTACGCGCCATCGACAGGGTGCCGCGAACGTTGTGCAGGCCATTGCTGGCTTCGTTCTTGATCGGCGCCTTGGTGTCTTTCTGTTGCATCTGCTGGGTGAAGCCGCCGCCCTGAGCCATGAAGCCCGGGATCACGCGGTGGAAAATGGTGTTGTTGTAGAAACCGCTGTCGACGTATTCAAGGAAGTTCTTCGTGCTGATCGGTGCCTTGACCGGGTCCAGTTCGATTTCGATCTGGCCGTTGGTGGTGTCCAGCAGCACGTGGGGCGCCTTGGCCGGGGTAGCAGCCATCAGGTTGGCGGCAAACAGTACGGAGCCGGCGGCGAGGGCGAGTTTTTTCAGCATGGGTCAGTGATCCTGAGAGTGAAGGTCGGCTGTGGCGAGAAAATCCAGCAGCGTGTGATTGAAGCGTTCGGGTTGATCGAGCGGGGTGGCATGGCGCGAGTCGTCAATGACCACCAGCCGCGCATCCGGCAGCAGTTTTACATAGGTTTCTTTTAACGCCACCGGTGTGTAATCAAGGTCGGCGCTGATGACGAGCGTTGGACAGGACACCCGGGAAAGTCGTTCCTGAACGCCCCAGCCCACGATCGCATCGAAGCTGGCGAGATAAGCACGTTTGTCGTTTTTTGCCCAGCGTTCGGCCATTTTCCGTCGCAGATCGGCCTGTTCCGGCTTGGGGAAAAGTTTGCTGCCGAGGGCTTTGCCGATGGTTTCCAGGCTGAGCAGGCGCATCAGGCTCCAGCGTTTGAACCACTGCCAGTAGTCGTCGCGGGTGCGCAATTTGACTTGTGGCGCGCTGTTGACGATGGTCAGGCTCTTGAGCACCTGCGGCTGATCGACGGCCAGCTGAAAACCGATCATCCCGCCCATCGACAGCCCGACGTAGTGCACCGGGCCGAGGCGCAGGTGCTCGATCAAGGCCAGCAGGTCGGCGCTGAACCCGGCAATGCTGTAGCGCTCGCGGGGTTTGTCCGAGCGCCCGTGGCCGCGAATGTCCGGGACGATCACCCGGTAGTGCGCGGCCAGCGCCGGGATCTGCATTTCCCAGTCCAGGGTGCTCGAGCCGAGCCCGTGAACCAGCAGCAACGGCGCACCGTGGCCATATTCCTCGTAGTGCAGGTTGCAACCTTCGTGCTCGAAATACGCCATCGGTGAACTCCGTGTCAGGCTTGTTCAGGTGCGGCAAACGGTGCGTCCAGCGGCAAGGTGTCGAAGGTGCGCAGCAGTTCGATGAGGATCTGCGTGGCCGGGCCCAGGGGTTTGTCCTTGTTCGAATACAGATAAAAGCTCGAATTGCGGCTGCCGCCTCGATCCAACGGTAGCAGCTTGAGCGAACCATCCTTCAATTCGCGGTCGATCATGTGTCGCGGTAGCCAGGCAAAACCCAGGCCGCTGCTGACAAAGGTCGCGGCGGTGGCAAGGCTGCCGACGGTCCAGCGCTGCTCGGCGCCGAGCCAGCCGACATCGCGCGGCTGCTGGCGGCCGGAGTCGCGGATCACCACTTGCATCTGGGTTTCCAGATCCTGAAAGCTCAGCTCGCGATTGAGCCGATGCAGCGGATGATCAGGGTGGGCGACGGCGACGAACTCGACATCGCTCAACTCCGCACCCAGGTAGCCCGGAATGCTCAGGCCGGTGATCGCCAGGTCCGCCACGCCTTCGAGCAGCACTTCCTCGACCCCCGACAACACTTCCTCGCGCAAACGCACGCGGCAGCCGCGACTCTGCGGCATGAACGCGGTCAGCGCGCGGACGATCCGCGCGCTCGGGTAGGCCGCATCCACCACCAGCCGCACTTCCGCTTCCCAGCCTTGCTCCATGTGATGGGCGAGGTCTTCGAGTTGGCTGGCCTGTTTGACCAATTGCCGCGAACGGCGCAACAACACGCCGCCGGCCTCGGTGAGCACGGCTTTGCGCCCGTCGATGCGCAGCAACGGCACGCCGAGCTGATCCTGCATGCGGGCGACGGTGTAGCTGACCGACGATTGCGAACGGTGCAGGGCCTCGGCGGCCTGGGCGAATCCGCCGTGGTCGACCACGGCCTGCAACGTTCGCCATTGATCAAGGGTCACGCGGGGCGCTTTCATCAATAGCTCCTCTTGTCCTAAGCTGGCCGTCCCTCATGGAGACTGCCGAATGAAAAAATTCTGTTGTGTGGTGCTGGCGCTGCTGCCGTTGACCGCGTTTGCCTATCCGATCGATGTGCAAAAGGATCTCAACGGCATGAAGATCGACTACGAGACTTACGACACGGACAACGACATCGGCTCGATCCGCGTGGCCAACTACGGTGATGTCGACGCGACCTGCCGTGCGGTGTTCAGCAACGGCCCGGAAGCACCGCGCACGCGCAGCATCGATGTCCCGGCCGGCAAGCATAAAAACGCCACGGCCAAGTTCACCCGCGAGATCATCAAGCTGCGCATCAAACTGACCTGCACCCCGAAATAACGCTATTACCCTGTGGGAGCGAGCCTGCTGGCGAAGACGGAGTGTCATCCAGAGATGATGTGACTGACATTCCGCTTTCGCGAGCAGGCTCGCTCCCACAGGGGATATGGCTTTAGCTTATAAACGAATTTATCGATGGATTACAGCGGATATTTGCGCTTTTTCATCGATTCGACTCTGTTTAACCTTCACTCCATCGACTTACAACATTCTCGGATGGAGGCTACACACCATGTCCCGCGTTCTGATCATCGAAAGCAGTGCCCGCCAGCAAGATTCGGTTTCCCGTCAACTGACCCAGACCTTCATCGCTCAGTGGAAAGCCGCGCACCCTGCCGATCAGATCACCGTGCGTGACCTCGCCGCGAACCCGGTGCCGCACCTGGACGCCAACTTGCTGGGCGGCTGGATGAAGCCCACCGAGCAGCGCAACGACAGCGAACAGGCGTCGCTGGACCGCTCCAACCAATTGACTGATGAGCTGCTCGCCGCCGACGTGCTGGTGATGGCTGCACCGATGTACAACTTTGCGATCCCGAGCACGCTCAAGGCCTGGCTTGACCATGTGCTGCGTGCGGGGGTGACCTTCAAGTACACCGAAACCGGCCCGCAAGGTCTGCTCAGCGGCAAGCGCGCCTTTGTCCTGACCGCTCGCGGTGGCGTGTATGCCGGTGGCCCGGCGGATCATCAGGAACCGTACTTGCGGCAGGTGATGGGTTTCATCGGGATCAACGACGTGACCTTTATCCATGCTGAGGGCATGAACCTGGGCGGTGACTTCCAGGAGAAGGGCCTGAATCAGGCCAACGCCAAATTGTCTCAGGTCGCTTGATCGGTTAATCGCCAGATAATCGCCGATTGTTTAAGTGACCTGGCGCAACCCCTTCAAGGTTCCACGCGCATCGAACCTCCCTTTGCACTTTTGCTCCTGAGTGTTGTAGCCCGATTGAACGCTTTAGCGAGATCGGGCTTTTTTTTGTCTGGGTTTTCTTGGCGGCCTTTGGGCCGACCAGGCTCTTGGGGTTTTGGGTGAATATCCGTTACTGCGGTGTTGCGGCTGGCGGTTCCGCTCTTACAGCGGGTCACTTTGGCAAACGCTCCAAAGTAACCAAAGGTCTGTGCCCCAACGTTCGGCCCGCTCGATGGGGCTCGGGGTTCCTTCGCTGCGGGATCGATCCCTCCGCTCAGCCTGCCGACGGGGCGGGTGGATCAAGATCAAGAGCGGTACTCGAGCTTGCGCTCATTGTGTTGAGCGGTGGAGGGCCGGTTTTTGGCTTCTTTGGATTCGATGCGGTATTTCATGTCGGCGTAGCTTGCCCAACCACCTCGGTCAGTCCCCTCTCCCTCCGGGAGAGGGCCAGGGTGAGGGGCTTTTGATTCCGGCGCCGTTTGCTGTTGGAGCCCATCCGAAAAACCGCTATCGTCGCCGCCATTCGATTTTCGAGGCGAGCATGGGCTATCTACTTTTTGTCACGCTGATCCAGGCGTTTTCCTTCAGTCTGATCGGCGAATACCTGGCTGGGCATGTCGACAGTTACTTTGCGGTGCTGGTGCGTGTGTTGCTGGCCGGGCTGGTGTTTATTCCGTTGACGCGCTGGCGTTCGGTGGAGCCGGCGTTCATGCGTGGCATGTTGCTGATCGGCGCGTTGCAGTTCGGGGTGACTTACGTCTGCCTGTACCTGAGCTTCCGTGTGCTGACGGTGCCGGAGGTGTTGCTGTTCACGATTCTCACGCCGCTGCACGTGACGTTGATCGAAGACGCGCTGAACCGTCGCTTCAACCCGTGGGCGTTGATTGCTGCGCTGGTAGCAGTCGGGGGTGCGGCGGTGATTCGCTTCGACAGCATCAGTCCCGACTTCTTCATGGGCTTCCTGCTGCTGCAACTGGCCAACTTCACTTATGCCGCCGGGCAGGTCCTGTACAAGCATCTGGTGGCGAAGCATCCGAGTGACCTGCCGCATTACCGCCGTTTCGGTTATTTCTACCTCGGTGCATTGGCGGTTGTGCTGCCAGCGTTCCTGTTGTTCGGCAAGTCGAACTTTCTGCCGGAAGCGCCGTTGCAATGGGGCGTGTTGCTGTTTCTCGGTCTGGTCTCGACTGCATTGGGTCTGTACTGGTGGAACAAGGGCGCGTGCATGGTCAACGGCGGTACCCTGGCGGTGATGAACAACCTGCATGTGCCGGTGGGATTGTTGTTGAATCTGCTGATCTGGAATCAGCATGAGGAACTGGGGCGGTTGTTCCTTGGCGGGGGTGTGATTCTGGCAGCGGTGTGGATCAGTCGGTTGGGCATTAAACGCACTGCGTAACCCGTGTAGGAGCTGCCGAAGGCTGCGATCTTTTGATCTTGAACATCAGAAGATCGCAGCCTTCGGCAGCTCCTACATGTGATTAGTAAGTTACATCAGGTGTTTTTCCGGCTCGGGAATACTCGCCGAGCCCAACACCGCTGGCAGCAAGCCTGCGCGCAAATCCCCTCCACTCGGCTGTTGATACAGGCTCAACCCGAACTCCGGCAGCACCGCCAGCAGGTAATCGAAAATATCCCCCTGAATCCGCTCGTAATCGGCCCACACCGTGGTGCGGGTGAAGCAGTAGATTTCCAGCGGAATGCCCTGCGCGGTGGTTTGCATCTGCCGGACCATGCAGGTCATGTTCGGCTGAATCTCCGGGTGACTCTTCAGATACGCCAGCGCATAGGCGCGGAAGGTGCCGATATTGGTCATGCGGCGGCGGTTGGCCGACATCGCCGCGACATTGCCCTGCGCTTCGTTCCAGGCCTTGAGCTCGGCTTTCTTGCGGCCCATGTAGTCGGTCAGCAGGTGCACCTGCGAAAGCTTTTCTTCCTCGTCGTCGCGGATGAAGCGCACGCCGCTGGCATCGATGAACAGGCTGCGCTTGATCCGCCGACCGCCGGACTGCTGCATGCCGCGCCAGTTCTTGAATGACTCGGACATCAGGCGCCAGGTTGGGATCGAGACGATCGTCTTGTCGAAGTTCTGCACTTTGACCGTGTGCAACGTGATGTCGACCACGTCGCCATCGGCGCCGACTTGCGGCATCTCGATCCAGTCGCCGACCCGCAGCATGTCGTTGCTGGTCAGTTGCACGCTGGCAACGAACGACAGCAGCGTGTCCTTGTAGACCAACAGAATCACCGCCGACATCGCACCCAGACCCGACAGCAGCAACAGCGGTGAACGGTCGATCAATGTAGCGACGATGATGATCGCGCCGAACACGTACAAAACCATTTTCGCCAGTTGCACGTAGCCTTTGATCGAGCGTGTACGCGCATGCTCGGTGCGCGCGTAGATGTCGAGCAGGGCGTTGAGCAGGGCGCTGACCGCCAGCAGCAGGAACAGAATGGTGAAGGCCAGCGCGACGTTGCCGAGGAAATTCATCGCGGTTTTGCTCAGCTCCGGCACCAGATGCAGGCCGAACTGGATCACCAGCGACGGCGTCATCTGCGCCAGTCGTTGAAACACCTTGTTGTGGCGAAAGTCGTTGATCCAGTGCAGCGCCGGTTGGCGGCCGAGCATGCGGCTGGCGTGCAGGATCAGGTAACGCGCCACTCGCCCGAGCACCAGCGCGATGACCAGCAGCACCAGCAGCGCCAGTCCCGATTGCAGAAGTGGGTGCTCTTCGAGCGTGCCCCAGAGGCCTTGGGCTTTGAGCCAGAGCTGTTTGATATCCATGAGCGAAACGTTTCTTCTGTAAGACGCGAGGGCCGATTAGAGCATTTAAGACGCTGTGTATTGCAGCGAGTGACAAATCGGGCAACAAAAAAATCACTGATTGTCGCCGTTTGCACAAAGAAACTCGGCCTGAGCGCTCGAAACCGGTAACCTATGCAGCTGTTTTTTTGCATATCTTCGAGGTAGCACCCGTGTTTTCCCAATTCGCCCTGCACGAACGCCTGCTCAAAGCCGTGGCCGAGCTGAAATTTGTCGAGCCAACGCCAGTGCAAGCCGCGGCCATCCCGCTGGCGCTCCAGGGGCGTGATCTGCGGGTGACGGCGCAAACCGGTAGCGGCAAAACCGCCGCTTTCGTCCTGCCGATCCTCAATCGCCTGATCGGCCCGGCGAAGATCCGCGTCAGCATCAAGACGCTGATCCTGCTGCCAACCCGTGAGCTGGCCCAGCAGACTTTGAAGGAAGTCGAACGCTTCTCGCAGTTCACCTTCATCAAGTCCGGCCTGATCACTGGCGGCGAAGACTTCAAGGTGCAGGCCGCCATGCTGCGCAAAGTGCCGGACATCCTCATCGGCACCCCGGGGCGGATGATCGAGCAGCTCAACGCCGGCAACCTCGACCTGAAAGAAGTCGAAGTGCTGGTGCTCGACGAAGCCGACCGCATGCTCGACATGGGTTTCGCCGAAGACGTGCAGCGTCTGGTCGATGAGTGCCCGAACCGTCAGCAGACCATGCTGTTCTCCGCCACCACCGGCGGTTCCGGCCTGCGCGAAATGATCGCCAAGGTCCTGAACAACCCTGAGCACCTGCAGCTCAACGCCGTCAGCCAGCTCAACTCGACGACTCGTCAGCAAATCATCACCGCCGACCACAATCAGCACAAAGAGCAGATTGTGAACTGGCTGCTGGCCAACGAGACCTACCAGAAGGCCATCGTCTTCACCAACACTCGCGCCATGGCCGACCGCATCTACGGCCGCCTCGTGGCCCAGGAATACAAGGCGTTCGTGCTGCACGGCGAGAAAGACCAGAAGGATCGCAAACTGGCGATCGATCGACTGAAACAGGGCGGCGTAAAGATCCTCGTCGCGACTGACGTTGCGGCCCGTGGTCTGGACGTCGACGGTCTGGATCTGGTGATCAACTTCGACATGCCACGCAGCGGCGACGAGTACGTGCACCGCATCGGTCGTACCGGCCGCGCCGGCAACGATGGCCTGGCGATCTCGCTGATCTGCCACGGCGACTGGAACCTGATGTCGAGCATCGAGCGCTACCTGAAGCAAAGCTTCGAGCGCCGCACCATCAAGGAAGTCAAAGGCACCTACGGCGGGCCGAAAAAGGTCAAGGCCTCGGGCAAAGCCGTCGGCGTGAAGAAGAAAAAGACCGACGCCAAGGGCGACAAGAAGAAAACCGCCGCCAAGACGCCGACCAAGCGCAAGAGCGTCAACCGTCCAAAGCCGGATTCTCTGGTGAGCAGCGACGGCATGGCCCCGCTCAAGCGTCGCAAGCCAGCAGAACCTGCGGCTGAGTAAGCTTTAGAACGCGCATAAAAAAACCGGACAATGTCCGGTTTTTTTTTCGTCCTCAACTGTCGGCTTTTTTCTCCGCCGATCCCAGTTCCTTCAAACGCTGATCGATCAACTGGCACTTGTCCGGCAGATCGGCGCTGGCCGTGCCCAGATCCATTTTCTGCAACTCGGCGTTAATCTCCTTGGCTTTTTCCGGATTCTGCTCGGTGAGCTTTGAGACTTCCTTGGCCAGTTGTTCGCGTTTGATCGTCGCCTCTTCCGGCGTGCAAGCCCAGACGGGCAGGGCGCAGGCGAGAGTGGCGGCGAGGGAGAGCTTGATCAGGATTTTCATGGGCAGGCCTCAGTTCCGGTTAAGGCGGGTTAACCGGTTGAGGGCTGAAGCGTGGCAAAAGTTCAGTAAGCTTCGCAGGAGGAATGCGGATCAAAGTCCACAGCTACGTTTCAGCTAATTGCAAGATAGCTTTCAACGCGGCCTCTCGCGTCGGCAGCTTGATCTCGCCTTCACAAGCAGACGGAACGAAACCTTCAAGACGCAAACTCGCTGCGAAGTTGGCTTTGCGATGCTTGGCAAACCAGATTTTTTTGGTTTCTAAACTGAGCTTTTGCATTGGCGCCTGTCCATGTCAGAACCTCGTATTATAGCGGACGCACATCCGCAGAGCCCTGTCGGCTTAATACGGCACAAACGATACAGCGTTGAACAACATTTCGACGTGCGTGCCAAATTCCCAACCAGACATTGTTCTCCTTGGGAGCGAGCCTGCTCGCGAAACAGGCGACACGTTAGCACCGCCTTGTCGTGTAATCGTTTTTCGCGAGCAGGCTCGCTCCCACAGGTCCTCGTGTGTTTTCTCCACAGTGAACTCAAGATCGCTGCTCACCATGACAGCAACCCGACTTCGGCACACCGTCATACCGATCATGATGTCGCACCCATTCCATGATCTCGTCTTCATTCCTGCCCTTGGGCGTCAGATCAAGGTAGTGGTAAGCGCCGACCAGCATGTCCAGACCGCGTGCGTACGTTGAATAGGTGTGAAAAATCTCGCCTTCGTCATTGCGATAAAACACGCTCAGCCCCGGCATTTCTTCCTCGGCGCTGTCGGTTTTTTCGTAATTGTAGGTAGCCTTGCCCTCGGCGACATCTTCAGCCCGGGCGCAGACGCCGAAGTCGTAATTGAAATCGCAACCTTCTGACGAGACCCAGTCGAATTTCCAGCCCATGCGTTGTTTGAACGCCTGAAACTCGCGCAACGGCGCGTGGGAAACGGCGACAACTGCGACGTCGTGATGGGCCAGGTGCTGGTTGGCGCCATCAATGTGGTCACTGAGGAACGAGCAGCCCTGGCAGCCCTGCTCCCAGCCTTTGGCAAACATGAAGTGATAGATGACCAACTGGCTGTTGTTGCCAAACAGGTCGTTGAGCTTGAGCTCGCCGTTCGGCCCTTGAAAATGATAGTCCTTGTCGACTTTCACCCACGGCATGGCGCGGCGCTCGGCGCTGAGGCGATCGCGGTCTCGGGTGAAGGCTTTTTCGCGGGCCAGATGCTGCTGACGGGCGGCGAGCCATTCTTCGCGTGATACCACCGGATGGTTTGCAACGTTCATGACCATGTCTCCTGCGTGTTGAACCGGCTGTTTCAGACTAGTCGTTTAACCAGCGAGAGAATCGACAGACCGCCGGTCGGTCGCCGCGAAGATATGCGGCTGAACGGCTGCGCAGCGCTTGGGTCACAACCTTTGAAAGCGGCACAAATCACCCGCACCGGAGGTTGAACCAGGATGACAACTTATAACTGGGATTTGATTGAACGTTTGCTGCATGAAGTGCAGAACAGCGCTGGACAGAGCTTCGCTCCCCGCGCTTATGCCGAAGCCTACGCGGCCGAGAAAGCCAGCGCTGGCGAGCCGATCGAGAATCTCGACCATTTGAAAACGTTGGCCTGTGAGTATGAAAGTCTGCTGCTTGACCGTGGTTATATCGAGCCGCGTCCGGATCATGAAGGCAGTACCGGCAACAATTTCATTCTGACGCAGCGCGGTTCCAGCCTGCTGAGCCTGATCGACAGCAGCATCCCCGGCAACGACCACCCGCGTCAGGTGCTGGATGAGCAGGAGGATGCGCTGGATGAGGTGACATTTGATGAAGTCGCTTCAAAGGCTCAAATCGCCTGAGCCAGCGAAATCCCCCTGTGGGAGCGAGCCTGCTCGCGAATACGGTTTGTCAGTGACATTGAACTGTCTGATACACCGCTTTCGCGAGCAGGCTCGCTCCCACATTGGATTCCAGTAATCTCAAGGTTTCTGAGCGGCCTTCAGACATTTCAGGTCATTGAAGTCCTTACGCACTCTCTCGATTTTCTTCAACAACCGCTCACGCTGTTGCGGCGTGCTCTGCGCCATCAGATCGACAAACAGCGAGCGTGCCTGGGCTTCAGTGTTGGCGTAGGCCTCGCGGTAGTCCGCTGTCCACAACCGCTCGCGGTTGACTAGAAGTGTCTCGATGCGTTGTGGGAATTCCGGGCTTTGGCGTTGCGCAACGGCGGCACTGAACTGTTGCTGCCAGTGCGCGCGGTTGGCGATCCATTGAGTG
This sequence comes from Pseudomonas sp. TE9122, assembly GCF_056278925.1. Lineage (NCBI taxonomy): Bacteria > Pseudomonadati > Pseudomonadota > Gammaproteobacteria > Pseudomonadales > Pseudomonadaceae > Pseudomonas > Pseudomonas sp. TE9122. Next base: position 1,053,261 of record NZ_JBWBQI010000001.1, read on the forward strand.
TTCTGGTCGCCCAAGGCGTTGGTCCAGGCCGCGACGCGTTGTTTCTGTGTGTCGCTGAGCGGACCCAGCCAGTCGTTCAGGCGTTTTTCCATGCGCTCGCCGCGTTCCTTGATCTGTTGGGCCAACGGCGGTTTCACGTATTCCTGCTGACGTTTGCGCAAATCCTTGGCAAACGCGTCGTTCATTTCTGCGACCTGTTTATCGTCCAGGCCCTGCAGCAACTCAATGGCCGAAGGGGTGATTTCCCGGGCGGTTTCGGCAATGGCCTGCTTGGCTTCGGCGGTGCGCTCCTGCAGGGCGACGTCGGTGACCTGATTGCTTTCAACCATGGCCTGCAAACGGTCCAGCCAGTCGAGGTAATCGGGTAACTGCGTGGTGCAATGCCAGCTCAGGTGTTCTTTGAGCCGGTCGTTGAACCAGTCTTTCTGCTCGCCGTTCATGTCCACGTAGTCACTTAGCGACCATGGAATAATCACGTCGAGGTTGCGGTAGGCAAGGCCCACGCGGCTGCAAGCGCCGAGGGCGAGAGTGAAGATGAGCAGGGCGGCAATCTGTTTGAACCAGCGAGACATGGGCAAATCCTTGCGAGAGCCTGGCGTCGGAAATCTGATTCTTATGTGATGCAGGATGCGCGCGGCAGTTCAGCCGATCAATAGAACGTGCGTACAGCCTTGAGGGTGACGAGGCCGTCGCACTCGCTGTTGTGCCCGGAATAGGCCGAGCAATCGCTGCCGCTGAGGCTGGAATTGCTGTAGATCAGATCGAGATCGACACCCATGAATGGTCGCGACAGCTTCACCGACCAATCGGTGAAACTGCTGATGTAACCGCCGTCCACCGCCACCGGTGTGTTCAATTGGTGCGTGGTGTATTTCATGCTCACGCCGATGCCGAACGGCTGATTGCCAGTGAGGTCGGCAAACAAGGTGTTGTTCTGTTTATCCGGGTCGTTGCTCAGGGCAATGCCGAAGCGACTGCCGAGCAGAGTCAGGCCACCAAACAGCTCCTGGCTGTCGAGGGTGTCCACGCGGGGATAGCTGTAATGGATCATCCCGACTTCATAGCCGAGCACCTGATCGAACGGCTGCTTGAAGCCGACGTAGGAATCGATCTCGAGGTTCTTGCCCGGGCTGATGCCCATGCTCGGCGCGTACTGACCGAAATACACGCCGCTGTCGTGGCTCAGATCAAGGCCACCGTGGAACGAGCCGACCGCCGCCGGCTTGACCAGGCCCTGGGCCATGCTGCGGCTGGGCGTGGTGCCGAGCTTGAGATCGAAGTCACCCAGTTCGCCCTGAAAAACCTGCGCGTGCGCGGTCGCGCCTGACAGCAGGCTGACGAACAATAAACAGGGAAATGGGCGCATGCGTCACTCCATGAACCGCGAGCGCAGGGCGAAGGCCTGCTGAAACGCTTGATCTAGACGCGTGCAAGGATACCGGCGAATGCCCGGCATTGATGGCCGTTCGTCGATTTTCGGAGATTTTTGTTTAAAGCGAAGGGGTATTGCGCGGTGCCAGTCCAGGCGCTTCGAAGCTCAAAGCGCCTCTGGACGGGGTAAAACCGGTGTTACTTCTTGCCCAGGCTGATCTGCTTGGACGGGCCGAATGTCTGGCCACTGACGCCTTTGGCAATTTGCTGGATCTCGCCGCCGGACTTGAGGAATGCTGCGATCTGATCGTTGATCGATTCGCTGGTTTCAACGGCTGGAGCTGGCTTTGCTTTGCTGGTGGATGCTTTTACACGCATGGCGGCCATTAACCTTTAGAAAAGTAACTCGGCCAGGCATCGTACAGGAATAACTTGACAATAGCTTGGTAAATATCCCCCGGAATAACCACCCGCAGCGCTGCATTATTGCCGGTTCGACACTATTAATGTTTCGCTAACTCCCTGTTTTAAATAAGAACATCGCGCGAGTGTGAGGCGATTGCGCACAGCCGCAAGCCGCCCGACCGGACTGACGAGCGGCACCTCACCGGGCAGTGATCAAGCAAAATCAACAGGTTGACGCAGATTTTCCGCTGCGAGGATCTGTCGCCCGACGTCTGCGGCAAAAACGGGTAGAATGCCGCCCACGTATTGAGGGTTTCGGAAATGGCTTTAGTCGGGCGTTACAACAGTTTGCAAGTGGTTAAACACACTAACTTCGGTTTATATCTGGACGGCGGTGCCGATGGCGAAATTCTTTTGCCCAACCGTTATATCCCCAAAGATATTCCCAGCGAAGATGAAGACTGGCTCAACGTATTCATTTATCTGGACAGCGAAGACAAACTTCTCGCCACCACGGAAAAACCCAAAGTTCAGGTCGGCGAGTTTGCCAGCCTGAAAGTGGTTGAAGTCAACAGCATCGGCGTGTTCCTCGACTGGGGCTTGCCGAAGGATCTGTTGCTGCCGTACTCGGAAGAAAAGCGCCAGATGACCGCTGGCGAATACTGCGTGGTGCACGTTTACCTCGACAAACACACGCGCCGCATCACCGCCACCGCGCGTCTTGATCGTTACCTCGACAAAACCCCGGCCACCTACAGCCCGGGCCAGGAAGTTGATCTGCTGGTGGCCGAAGCCACCGACATGGGCTTCAAGGCGATCATCAACAACAAGCACTGGGGCCTGATCCACAAGAACGAGATCTTCAAGTTCATGCGTTCAGGCATGCGCGAGAAAGGCTTCATCAAGGAAGTGCGCGCCGACGGCAAGATCAGCCTGAGCCTGCAACCGGTTGGCCAGGAAGCGGCGAGCAGCCTGAGTTCGAAGATCCTCGGCAAGTTGCGCGAAAACGACGGCACCCTGGCGGTCAGCGACAAGAGTGATCCGGCGTTGATCAGCAGCCTGTTCGGCGTCAGCAAGGGCAACTTCAAGAAAGCCATCGGCTCGCTGTACAAGGAAGGCAAGATCGTCATTCACGCCGATCGCATTGAACTAACCTGACTCACCGCAGGCCCATGTAGAAGCTGCCGAAGGCTGCGATCTTTTGATCTTGATCTTGAAAGTCGGCGGCTCCCACATCTAAAGGGGTGAGCCAATGAAAAAGGCGCTGATCGCATACGTCTCGACGCTACTGACGTTTCTGCTGCTCGATGGGATCTGGCTCGGGCTGCTGATGGCGCCGACCTATCGCGAACTGCTCGGTTCGCTGATGCTGGATAAACCGCTGCTGTTGCCCGCAGCGGTTTTTTATTGCCTGTACGTTATTGGCTGCGTGGTATTCGTGGTCTTGCCGGCGCTGAGCTGGCAGCGAGCGGCGAAGCTTGGTGCGCTGTTGGGGCTGGTGGCGTACGGCACTTATGACCTGACCAATTGGGCGACATTGCGCGACTGGTCGGTGCAGGTGAGTTTGATGGATTGGGCGTGGGGGACAGTGGCGACGGCCGTTGCTTGCACGGTGGGTTATTTGGTGGCGAAGCGGTTTGCCTGAGCTGCTCCGGCAGTTGTGTTGGCAATGCTGCCTCTTCGCGAGCAGGCTCGCTCCCACATGTTCACCGAACCCTCTGTGGGAGCGGGCTTGCCCGCGAATGACGGCGCAGCCGTCAACCATTCAGCGCTGACGCCACTGACCAAATAAAGGTCTTTTCCAGACGGCTTTTTCCGCGCATCTGATTGATAATCCCCGACACTGTTTTCTGACCATTGGATGGCCTGCCATGTTGTGTGTGTTCGAGGTGTTGCGGTGAGTGCCGAGCGGCGCAATGCCGACGGTTTTGCCCTGCAAGTGATGATCGGCCTGTGCCTGATCTGGGGTGTGCAGCAAGTCCTGATCAAATGGGCGGCGACTGACATCGCGCCGGTGATGCAAGCGGCGGGGCGCTCGGGAATTTCTGCGTTGCTGGTCGGTTTGCTGATCTGCTGGAAGGGTGGCTGGGATCAGGTCGGCAGCACCTGGCGCGGCGGTTTGCTGGCCGGTGCGCTGTTTGGTCTGGAATTCCTGTTCATCGCCGAAGGCCTGCAACTGACCACCGCCGCGCACATGTCGGTGTTCCTCTACACCGCGCCGATCTTCACCGCACTCGGCGTGCATTTCCTGCTGGCCAGCGAGCGGTTGCGCCCGTTGCAATGGCTGGGGATTCTGCTGGCGTTCATCGGCATCGCGATTGCCTTCGCCGGCGGTGTGTCGTGGGACAACCTTGATCGGCGCATGCTGCTGGGCGATGCCTTCGGCGTATTGGCCGGCGCTTGTTGGGGCGCGACCACCGTGGTGGTGCGGGCCTCGCGACTGTCGGAAGCGCCGGTGACATTGACCCTGTTCTATCAGTTGCTGGTCGGTTTTATCGGTCTGCTGTTGATCGCGTTGTTCAGCGGCCAGATCACCCACGTCAGCCTGACCACCGTGGCGGTGGCCAGTGTGCTGTTCCAGGGCCTGGTGGTGTCGTTCTTCAGTTACCTGGTGTGGTTCTGGCTGCTGCGCCGTTATCTGGCGGCCAACCTTGCGGTGTTTTCGTTCATGACGCCGTTGTTCGGCGTAACCTTCGGCGTGCTGCTGCTCGGCGAACAGTTGAGCCTGAACTTCGTCATCGGCGCCGTGCTGGTGCTGCTCGGCATCACTTTCGTCAGCGCCGAGCAGTGGCTGCGTCGGCGTTTGCGCAAGGCGCTGGGCCAGTAGCCTTGGCCTGCATCGCCAGCGCGCCGGCCAGCAACAGGCCGGCACCGGCGATCAGCAGCGCCGGCTGCAAACCGCCGCTGAAATGGCTGCTCAGCGCCGCCAGCAGCGGGCCGCTCAGTTGGCCGACAGCGAAGCACGCCGTGAGCATCCCGGCGTTGCGCTGAGTGGCGTGGGGCGCCAGCTCTCGCGAACGCTGCATGACCAGTTGCATGCACGCCAGAAACGGCGTGCCGCAGAGGATCACCCCCAACGCCAGGCCGACGCCGCTGCCCAGCAGACAGGCGAACACTCCGGCCGCTTGCAGCCACAGCGTCGCCATCAGCCAGTGCCGCGTGGTCTCGGGATCATGTCGACGCAAGCTCACCAGCCACACACCGATCGCCGCGCCGAGGCCAAAACACGGCCAGAACAGATCTGCCTGCCACTGGCCATGAAACTGCGCGTTGGCCATTTGCGCCAGAAACGTCGCCGGAATGATGTAGCCGATGCCGTACAGCGCATACACCAGCGCCAGTCGGCCAATGCCTCGATTCGCTGTTTTCACATGCATTGTCGCTGGCCTCGCTGCCGCCGTGGGCTGCGGCAATAATCGCCAGACGCCGAGCATCATCAGCAGCGCAGCCGCCGCGTAAATCAGCCACAGGGTTGCCGATGTCTGCTGCAATCGATGTGAGACCAGCGCCAGCAAGCCTGTGAGAAAAATCCCCAGACCCGGCCCGGCAAAAACCAGAGCACCCCAGCGCGGGCGACCCGCTGCCGCCGCCAGCGGCTGGCTGAGCGAAGTAATCATCACCAGCACCCAGGCACTCGCCACCCCGGTGCCAAAGCGCAACAGCAGGTGCGACCAGAAACCGCTGGCCCAGAACGACGCCAGTGTCAGCAGCACGCACAGCCACAGCCCGCCATGCAGCCGTCGCTGCACCTGCTGCGGCCGCTGCGCGAACATGGCATCCACAGCACCAAGCAGATAGCCGAGGTAGTTGGCCGCCGCGATCAGCCCGGCGGCGGTGAGGTCGATCTGCCCTTCGCTGAGCAGGTGCGGCATCTGTGGCGTCAGGGCGAAACGGCCAATGCCCATGGCCATCATCAGGGCAACGAAACAGGCGGATAAACGTATCAGCGGCGACATGGTCGGGCTTCCTTCAAGGCAGCAATGACCGTCAGGCTAGGATCGATTGACTTTCTTTAAAATTGAATAATAGTGAGTAACTTGTTCTGTTCAGGAGAAAGCAGTGGAATTCAGCCAACTGCGGATATTCCAGGCGGTCGCCGAGGAAGGCTCGATCACCCGCGCCGCCGAGCGCCTGCATCGTGTGCCGTCGAATCTGTCGACGCGCCTGAAACAGCTCGAGGAGCAACTGGGTGTCGAATTGTTCGTGCGCGAACGGCAGCGTTTGCAGTTGTCGCCGGCGGGCAAGGTGCTGCTCGACTACACCGGCAAACTCTTCGCTCTGCGCGATCAGGCCAGTGCGGCGGTGATGGGCGGGCAACCGGCCGGGGATTTCGTGCTGGGCACCATGTACAGCACGGCGGCGATTCATCTGCCGACGTTGCTGGCGCGATATCACAAGCAATACCCGACAGTGAATTTGCAGGTGCAATCGGCGCCGACCGGCGAACTGCTTGAAGGGTTGCTCACCGGCCGCCTCGACGCGGCATTGGTCGACGGACCGCTGCAACTGGCCGGGCTCGATGGCGTGCCGCTGTGCGAGGAGCGGCTGGTGCTGATCACTGAAATCGACCATCCACCGGTGCACAGCGCGCGCGACGTGGAAGGGCGTTCGGTATTCACCTTCCGTCAGGGCTGTTCCTATCGCATGCGCCTGGAGGCATGGTTCTCTCACTACCATGCGGCGATGGGCCGGCCGATGGAGATCGAGTCGTATCAGGGCATGCTCGCCTGTGTGATTGCCGGCAGTGGTGTGGCGTTGATGGCCGAGTCGATGCTCGCCAGCCTGCCGGGTCGCGAAAGCGTCGCGGTGCATCCGTTGGCCGAGCCGTTCGCGGGTGCGACAACATGGCTCATGTGGCGCAAGGGTATGGCCGGGGCCAACCTGAATGCCTGGATCGACGTGCAGCAAGCGGTCTATCCCGTGGCTTTGCATGAAGTGCGGGAAACCGCGTGAACCAATCGCAACAGATTCTGTTCAATTCAGTAACAGATCATTGCGGATTTGGCCGAGCATTGCGTAGGACTTCGGACTATTATCAGTGCGAAGCGGCCTCAGAATTCCGGCCGCTCAGCACCACCCTGAAGGGGGCATGACGATGAAAGAGAAAATCCAGAACTGGCTGCACGATTTGGGAGTTGCCCTCGGTTTGATCGAACCGCCTCTGCAACCGGTACCGATTCGCACGGACGACGAACAGCGTCGGCGCCAGCCACGTCGCCGTTAATACCTCCGATCAGAGATTTCAGGATCGCAGCCGTCGGCAGTTTCTACAAATGGTAGGAGCTGCCGAAGGCTGCGATCTTTTGCTTTTCGCCAAGCGAAAAAAACGGGTGTGGCTACCGACGCCACACCCGCTGAAGAAAACATCAAGTCGTTACAGCCGATTCATACCGCCGTTGCCACGGTCGCCGGGCGACGGGACAACAGGCTGACCACGACAAAACTCACCAGGCCAACGGCCAGGCTGTAGTAGATCGGCGTGTTGGCATCCAGACCATCCTTGAACATGAACAGCAGAGCTGTGGCGAAGCCCAGGCCCATGCTGGCGATCGCGCCGGCAGTGGTTGCGCGTTTCCAGAAGATCGCTCCGATCAACGGAATCAGCATGCCGCCAACCAACAAGTTGTAGGCGAGGGTGAGGGCGCTGATCACGTCATTCACCACCAGCGCGATACCCAGCACCACGACACCGGTCAGCAGCGTGAACAGGCGGTTCACGCGCAGGCTCGACTGCTTGCCGCCACGCAGCTTCGGCAGCAGGTCTTCGGTCAGCGTGGTGGCAGCGGCGAGCAGGCCGGCGCTGGCGGTGGACATCATCGCTGCCAGTGCAGCCGCGATCACCAGACCACGGATGCCATCGGGCAGCGACAGTTTGACGATGGCCGCGAAGGCATTGTTGACGTTGTCCAGATCCGGAATCAGCACGTGCGCGGCCATGCCGATCAGCGCGCACGCCAGGCCGTAAACGATGCAGTAGATGCCAGCGATGCTGCCGGCGTATTGCGCGACCTTGGCGGTCTTGACGGTGAACACCCGTTGCCAGATGTCCTGGCCGATGAGGATGCCGAAAAAGTAGATCATGAAGTAGGTGATGATCGTGTCCCAGCCGATCGTGGTGAAGTTGAACGCAGTGGCCGGCAGTTTCAGTACCAGCTCATCCCAGCCGCCGACACGGTACAGGCAGATCGGCAAGAGGATGAACATCAGGCCGACGGTCTTGATGATGAACTGGACGATGTCGGTCAGGGTCAGCGACCACATGCCGCCGATCGCCGAATAGATCACCACCACGCCACCGCCGAGCAATACCGAAATCCAGAACGGCAGGCCGAACAGCACTTGCAGCACGGTGCCGATGGCGAGGATCGAGGTCACGCCGATCATCAGCGCATAAGCCAGCATGATTGCCGCGCTCGCCGAGCGGGCCATCGGGTTGTAGCGTTTTTCCAGGACCTGGGTAACGGTGTAGATCTTCAGTTTCAGCAGCGGCTTGGCGAGGAACAGGTTCAGCGCAACGATGCCGCAACCCAGTGCCGCACATAGCCAGAAACCGGAAATGCCATGCACGTAGCCCAGGCGCACGGTGCCGACGGTCGACGCACCGCCAAGCACGGTAGCGGCCATGGTGCCCATGTACAGGCTCGGGCCGAGGTTGCGACCGGCGACGAGAAAGTCCTCGTTGGTCTTGGCCTTGCGCATGCCGAAATAGCCGAGCAAGAGCATGCCGGCGGCGTAGATGAGGACGACGAATAAATCCAAAGCCATGATGGCGTGTCTCCGATTGTCTTTTTTATGGTGAAGCAAATGGGGTCTGCAAGGCTTCCTGTGGGAGCGAGCCTGCTCGCGAAGGCGGTCTGTCAGCCACATCAACGTTGGATGTGCTGAAGTCTTCGCGAGCAGGCTCGCTCCCACAGGGTTTTGCGTTTATTCAGGCGGCGTGACGTAGTTCGGGTTTTATGGCGGCTTCACTGCGCACATCCGTTGGCCCAAACACCTCCCGAGGTTCCGGGAACAGCTTGAGCAGCGTCAGATACACCACCGACGCCAGGCCCAATGTCACCGGCAAACTGATGTCGATGCCGCCGGCCAATTCGCCCAGCGGGCCGACGAACTGCCCCGGCAGGTTGACGAAGCACAGGCCGACCAGTGCGCTGGGGATCCACGCGCCGAGGCCGCGCCAGTTCCAGCCGTGGTTGAACCAGTAGCGTCCGCCCTGTTCACCGCGGGTGAACACTTGCAGGTCATCCGGGCAGTAGAAGCCGCGCCGTACCACCAGGCCGATGATCATGATCACCATCCATGGGGTGGTGCAGGTGATGATCAGCACGGCGAAGGTCGACACGCTCTGCACCAGGTTCGCCGCAAAACGGCCGATGAAGATAAAGGCGATCGACAGCACGCCGATCAGCAAGGTCGCCTTGACCCGGGAGAGCACGCGCGGGAACACGCTGGACATGTCCAGCCCGGTGCCATACAGCGATGTGGTGCCGGTGGACATGCCGCCGATCACCGCAATCAGGCACACCGGCAGGAAGAACCAGCTCGGCGACACGGCCAGCAAGCCGCCGACATAGTTGTTCGCGGCGATGTAGTCCGGCGCCTTGATCGCGACGATGGTGGCGGTGGCAAGGCCGAACAGGAATGGGATCAACGTCGCCAGTTGCGCGGCGATCACCGCCAGCATGATCCGGCCCTTCGGCGTCTCACGCGGGATATAGCGCGACCAGTCGCCGAGGAACGCACCGAAGGAAATCGGGTTGCTCATCGCCACCAGCGCCGCGCCGATGAATGCCGCCCAGAACCCGGCCTGCCCCAGCGCCACGCTGCCGGCGTACTGGCTGTCGAAAGCAGGGGCGAAGGCGAAGATGCCGAGCAGGAACAACAGGCTCGCGGCCCACACGGCGATGCGGTTGACCCACAGCATGATGCGGAAACCGTAGATGCACACGGTCAGCACCAGCAGCGCGAACAGACCGTAGGCCAGGCCCAGGGTCAGGTCGGTTTCCGGCAAATCGACGAGGCGTTTGGCGCCGCCGACCAGCGCATCACCCGAGCTCCACACTGACAGCGAGAAGAACGCGATCGCCGTCAGCAACGACAGGAACGAACCGACAATCCGCCCGTGCACGCCGAAGTGCGCACCGGAAGACACGGCGTTATTGGTACCGTTGAGCGGGCCGAACAGGCCCATCGGCGCGAGGATCAGCGCACCGACCACCACACCCAGGACAATCGCCCAGACACCGGCCTGAAACGACAGGCCGAAGAGCACCGGGAAACTGCCGAGCACAGCGGTGGCAAACGTATTGGCGCCGCCGAAGATCAAGCGAAACAGGTCGCTGGGTCGGGCGTCGCGCTCATGATCCGGGATCTGTTCGACCCCGTTTGTTTCGATGCTGCTAAGGCTTTTTTCGTTGTTGTTGTTATTCATGATCTGCTCCGATCATCAGGCGCGCTCATCGTGCGTGAGCGTCACCATTGGCTAAGGGGGTGGCAGCCCTTCCGGCATTGCGGACAAATGTTCGTGACAGGCCAGCCATAGGCCTTGTTGTTCTAGGCTCGACGCTTGTCTTCTGAAAACAATCGTCTCGCGCTCCTGGCTGAAATGTTGCTCCCCTTGCATGCGCAGCTCGGTGGCCACGTCATGGATGAAAACCGCCACGTCACCCTGCAGGCTGACAAAGGCGTTGCTCGAGGTGCACGACAGCACCTCGAAACCATCCTCGGCACGCCAGCGGTCCCACAACGCCTGATAGGCATCGCGCGACAGCAATGGCTGGTCGAGGGTGTAGAAGACGAAGCTGGCATCGGCGCTGAACGCCCCGAAGTAAGCTTCGCGATCGTTACGCGCAAACGCGGCGACCAACTCGGCGGCCGCGTGCAAAACCTGATCACGTGCGTGCATGACCGACCCTCAGCGATGAACCACGCCAGGCAGTACGCAGAGCATTTCGTACAGCAGGTTGGCGGCCAGCAGCGAGGTGTTGCCGGTGGTGTCGTAAGCGGGCGAGACTTCTACCAGATCGCAGCCGATCAGGTCGAGGCCCTGACAGCCACGGACGATTTCAATCGCTTGAATGGTGGTCAGGCCGCCGATTTCCGGGGTGCCGGTGCCGGGCGCCCAGGCCGGGTCGATGCCGTCGATGTCGAAACTCAGATACACCGGACCGCCACCGACCTTCTCGCGCACTTCGGCCATCAACGGCGCCAGCGACTTGTGCCAGCACTCTTCGGCTTGAACGACGCGGAAGCCCTGATCGCGGCTCCAGTTGAAGTCGTCAGCGGTGTAACCCTGGGCACGCAAACCGATCTGCACCACGCGATCGCAATCGAGCAGACCTTCTTCGACGGCACGACGGAACGTGGTGCCATGGGCGATCTTCTCGCCGAACATGTGATCGTTGACGTCAGCGTGGGCATCGATGTGCACCAGGCCAACCTTGCCGTGCTTCTTATGAATCGCACGCAGGATCGGCAGGGTGATGGTGTGGTCGCCACCCAGGGTCATCGGGATGACGTTGTGCTCGAGGATGTTGTCGTAGGCTTCTTCGATGATGCGCACGGCGTCGAGCAGGTTGAAGGTGTTGATCGCCACGTCACCGATGTCGGCAACCGACAGCGAGTCGAACGGCGCGGCGCCGGTGGCCATGTTGTACGGGCGGATCATCACCGATTCGGTGCGGATGTCGCGCGGCCCGAAGCGGGTGCCGGGGCGCAGCGAAGTGCCGATGTCCAGCGGCACGCCAACGAAGGCAGCGTCGAGGCCGGCAGCGGTCGGTACATGGGGAAGTCGGAGCATGGTGGCGATGCCGCCGAAGCGCGGCATTTCATTGCCGCCCAGTGGTTGGTGAAGAATCTTGTCCACGGGTAGGGCCTCATCGTCTTTGTTTTATTTATGCCGGCGCGCCGTTGAGCACAGGTTCGGACGCCGCTGTGGGGTCGATCATGCGAAATGTAGTGACGGGGAAGAATCGCTACGGGCAAAAACTTAGTTCAGATTTTTCTAAACTAATGGGAGAGGTGGGATTAGACTTTGGTGGGTTCGAATGAAGTGTATGGCTGAAGATTGTTGCCCTCACCCCATCCCTCTCCCAGAGGGAGAGGGGGCCGACCGAGTTGTTGGCGGAATCTGCATCGACCTGAAAAATCGAGTCGAACTCAGGATTTGAAAGCCATGGAGATCGGCTCCCTCTCCCTCGGGGAGAGGGCTGGGGTGAGGGGCTTTTCCCACATACACACAGTTGCAAAGCCCGGAGTAGACATGGCCAACGCTTTACCCGACCTGAAACTCCTGCGCATCTTCGTCAGCGTCGTGCGCCATCAGGGTTTTGCCAACGCGCAGCAGGAACTCAACCTGTCGACCTCGGCGATCAGCACTTACATGAGCCAGCTCGAAACCGCGCTCGGTCTGGTGTTGTGCCATCGCGGGCGCGGTGGCTTCAGCCTGACCAGCAAGGGCGAGCTGTTCCATCAGGAAACCCTGCGCCTGCTCGCCGAGCTTGAAGGCTTCGAGCAATACGCCGCCGCGCTGAAGGGCGAACTGCGCGGCACGCTCAACCTTGGCGTGATCGATTCCACGGTCAGCGACAAGGCCCTGCCGTTTGCCGAAGCCATCGGCGCCTACAGCCAGGAACACCCGGCGGTGCATCTGCACCTGTCGGTGATGAGCCCTTATGAATTGCAACTCGGCGTGCAGGACAATCGCCTCGATCTGGCCATCGGTGCGTTTTCCACGCGCATGAGCGGTCTGGTCTACATGCCGCTGTACCGCGAGCAGCACTGGCTGTATTGCAGCAGTCGTCACCCGTTGTTCAACGAGCGGCGCATCCCCGAGCAGGTCATCACCCAGCAACGAATGGTCGGGCGCGGTTACTGGAGTCAGGCGGAACTGGCCCGCCACGGTTTCAAACACAGTGCCGCGACCGTGGAAAGTATGGAAGCGCAGCTGATTCTGGTGCTCTCCGGCGCCTACATCGGTTATCTGCCGGAGCACTACGCGCAGGCCTGGGCCGACAAGGGCGATCTGCGCGTTCTGCTGCCAGCGACCTTCGGTTATCAGGCGCCGTTTTCGATGATCATGCGCAGGGGCCGCAGCCGCGAGCCGCTGATCCAGACCTTCCGCGATTTGCTCAAAGCGCAGCTCAATCAGGCTTGAGAAAAAAATGTCCCGACCACAATGCCCGCGCTGCCTGCGCCCCCAGACCCACTGCCTGTGCCCGTTGATTCCGCACCTCGATAGCCGCACCCGGGTATTGCTGCTGCAGCATCCGAGCGAGGTCAGTCACGCGCTCAATACCGCGCGGCTGGCGGTGCTGGGACTGAGCAATGCCGAGCTGATTGTCGGCGAGGTATTCGAAGATTTGCCGAAACTGTTGAACCGGCCGGGTTATCAGGCGCGCTTGCTGTTCCCGGCTGACGATGCGCAGTCGTTGCAGGTTTACGCGCCAAATGATCAGCCAATGTTGCTGGTCGTCCCGGACGGCACCTGGCGCAAAGCGCGCAAGATGCTGCACCTCAACCCGCTGCTGGCAGCACTGCCACGGGTGACCCTGGCCGAGGGCGGCGTGTCGCGCTATCGCCTGCGCAAGGCGCCGGGGCCGGGGGCGTTATCGACGATCGAGGCGATCGTCCAGGCGCTCGAAACCCTCGAAGCACCGACGACGTTTGCGCCGTTACTGAAACCGTTTGAAGCGCTGATCGAAGGGCAGATTGCGGCGATGGGGGAGGAGACCTTTCAGCGTAACCATGGCGACAAATGATCATTGTCTGTGCGGGCCTCTTCGCGAGCAGGCTCGCTCCCACAGGGGAATGCATACCAATTGTGGGAGCGAGCCTGCTCGCGAAAGCGCCAGATCAATCACCGCAATTCAAAGATCACTAGCGCTCACGCATCGCCTCGGTCCGCGCTTTCAGCACCGGTTTGAGCAAGTAATCCAAGACGCTTTTCTCGCCGGTAATGATGTCCACCGTCGCCACCATCCCCGGGATGATCAGCAGCGGTTTGACATCGCCGCCCAGGTGATTCTTGTCGGTGCGCACCTGAATCAGATAGAAGCTGTTGCCCTTGTCGTCGGTAATCGTATCGGCGCCGATCAGCTCGAGTTTGGCGCTCAGCCCGCCGTAAATCGTGTAGTCGTAGGCACTGAACTTGACCATGGCTTTCTGGCCCGGATGCAGGAACGCGACGTCTTGCGGGCGGACCTTGGCTTCGATCAGCAGGTTGTCTTCCAGCGGCACGATTTCGACCATGTCGCTGCCCGGCTGGACCACGCCGCCGATGGTGTTGACCTTCATCTGCTTGATCACGCCACGCACCGGCGACGTCACCGTAGTGCGGCTGACGCGATCGTCGATGGCGATGCTCGACGCGGTGATTTTCGACAGGTCGGTGCGTTTCTCATTCAGCTCTTTGGCGGCCTCGGAGCGGAAGGTTTGCTCGGATTCGTCGATCTTGCTGCGAATTTCGGCAATCGCCGATTCGGCGCGGGGAATCGCCAGCGTGGTGGCGTTCAGCGAACCGCGAATTTCCACGGCACTGCGCCTGAGGCGGAGGATTTCCACCGGTGAAACGGCGCCGGTTTTGACCAGCGGTTCCGACATGTTCATCTCTTGCTGCAACAACGCGAGGCTGGAGCTGAACTGGCCTTGCTTGGAACGAAACTCCGCCAGTTCCTGGGTTTTCTGCCGCAGCTGTTCGCTGAGAGTGCGCTGTTCGCTGGCCAAGCGGCGTTGGCGTTGCTCGTACAGTGAGCGTTCATCCTCGGCAACTTGCGGCGCTTTGGCGATGACTTCAGCGGAGAGTTTGAAGGGGCGTCCCTCGGCCTCCGCTGACAAGCGTTCAACCTGCGCGGTCAGCGCGTAACGGTCGGCCTCGCTCTCGCCCTTGTTCGAGCGAAAGCGCGTGTCATCCAGACGCAGCAGGGTGTCGCCCTTGCTGACCATTTGACCTTCGCGAACGAATATCTCGGTGACAATGCCGCCCTCGAGATTCTGGATCACCTGGACCTTGCTCGACGGGATCGCCTTGCCTTCGCCCATGGTCACTTCTTCGAGCACGGCAAATTTGGCCCAGACCAGGGCGGCGATCAGCAGCGCTGCCGCCAGCCATACGGTGATCCGCGATTTGCGCGGCGAATCCTGCAACGCCGCGCCGGCGGTTTCCGGCATGAACTCGGCTTCGGCACTTTTGCCGAAGCTGTCGAAGTAGCCGCGCTTGTTGCTATCGGAAGAAGCAGGCATGGCGTAACTCCTAGACCGCCGCCGAGCCGACACGGCCCTTGCGCAGCGCTTCGATGACTGCTTCTTTCGGGCCGTCAGCGACGACCCGGCCGTTGTCCAGCACCAGCAACCGGTCCACCAGGCTCAGCATTGAGGTGCGGTGGGTGACCAGCAGCAGGGTTTTGCCTTGCACCCAGCCATGCAGTTTCTGCCGCAGCGCATCTTCGCTGCTGTTGTCCATGGCGCTGGTGGGTTCGTCGAGCAGCATGATCGGTGGATCGAGCAGTAACGCGCGCGCCAGCAACACCGCCTGGCGCTGGCCGCCGGAAAGCAATTGCCCGCGTTCGCCCACCGGTCGGTCGAAACCTTGCGGGTGTTGCCGGGCCAGTTCAGTGACGCCGGTGAGTTCGGCGACTTCGAGCATGCGTGAGTCGCTGATGTAACGCGCGCCCAGGGTCAGGTTGTCGCGCAGGCTGCCAGCCAGCAGCGGCAGGTCGTGGGCGACATAACCTATCTGCTGGCGCAGGTCAGCCACGTCCAGTTGGCGCAGGTCGAGGCCGTCGAGCAGCAGTTGGCCTTCCTCCGCTTCATAAAAGCCCATGACCAGCCGCGCCAACGTGCTTTTGCCCGAACCGCTGCGGCCGATGATGCCGACCCGCTCGCCGGCTTTCAGGCTGAAGCTGACTTCGCTCAGCGCCGGCGCATTCTGGCCGTTGTAGTGGAATGTCACGCCGCTGACGTCGAGGGCACCTTGCAGCTGCGTACGTTCCAGTGGTCGTTGTTTGCCGTCGCGCTCCTGCGGCAGGGCCATCAGCGCGTCGGTGCTTTTCATCGTCAGTTGCGCTTGCTGGTAGCGGGTGATCAGCCCGGCGATCTGGCCGAGCGGGGCGAGCACGCGGCTGCCGAGCATGTAAGTGGCAACCAGCGCGCCGACGCTGAGGTTGCCGGCAATGATGCTGTAGACCCCGGCAACAATCGTCGCCATCCCGGAAAACTGCTGGATGAACAGCGTGCCGTTGGTGGCCAGCGCCGACAGGTTGCGCGCATGACTGTCGAGGCGGGTGAGGGCGCCGTGGGTGCTTTCCCATTTGTGCTGACGCTCGCTTTCGGCGCCGCAGGCCTTGAGGGTTTCCAGGCCTCCGAGGGTTTCGATCAGCACCGCCTGACGCTCCGCGCCGAGGCTCAGGCTTTTTTGCACGGTGTCACGCAGGCGCACCTGAATCACCATGGCGAAGATGATGGTGATCGGAAACGCCAGCAGTGGAATCACCACCAGCCAGCCGCCGAGCAGGCCGATCACCACCAGCATCAACACCACAAAGGGCAAGTCGATCAGGCTGGTCAGGGTCACGGCGGTGAGAAATTCACGCAGGCCCTGGAAATCGTGAATGCTCTGCGCAAAGCCGCCGATGGTCGCCGGCCGCGCTTTCATCGACATCCCGGTGATGCGCTCGAACAACGTTGCCGAGAGGATCACATCGGTTTTCTTCCCGGCGGTGTCGAGCAGGTGCGCACGGACCACGCGCAGCACCAGTTCAAAACCGGTGCCGATCAACAGGCCGATCGACAGCACCCACAGCGTCGAGGTCGCCTGATTGGGTACCACGCGATCGTAGGTCTGCATGACGAACAGCGGCACCATCAGGCCCAGCAAATTGATCAGGAAACTGGCGAGAATCGCATCGCTGTACAGCCATTTCGACAGTTTAAGAGTGTCGCGAAACCACGCATTTACCCGTGGCACCAGCGGCGCGCGCAGGTCTTCGAGTTCATGGCGCGGGCGGGCGAACAAGGCCTGGCCGCTGTAGTGCTCGTTGAGTTCTTCGCGGCTGACCCATTGCTCGCCGCCGTCGGCTTCGCTGGGCAGCAGCAGGGCTTTGCCATCCTCGCCAAACCGCCGCAGCACAGCGGTGCGGCCGTCGTTGAGCAGCAGCAGGATCGGCAGGTTCAGCGGTGAAATGTCTTTCAGGTCACGGCGCAACAACCGCGCCTGTAATCCGGCCCGCGCTGCTGCGCGGGGCAGCAGATCGAGGCTCAGGCGTTGTTTGTTCAGGGGCAGCCCGGCGCTCAGGCTGGCACGACTGACCGTGGCGCCATGCAGTTTGCAGAGGATCAGCAGACCGTCGAGTAACGGATCGTCGAAGCTCAGGCGCGGATCGACCCCGGTGGCGCCGGGTTCCATGCTGGTCATAGTGATTGCCTCTGTTGAACGGGCTCGGTTATCGGATCGTTCCCACGCTCTGCGTGGGAATGCAGCCCGTGACGCTCCGCGTCACTGGACGCGGAGCGTCCCTTGAGGCATTCCCACGCAGAGCGTGGGAACGATCAGGGCAAAGTCAGTTCCTGCACCGTTTATTTCAGTTCCGGCAGGCGCGCCTGGTTTTTCACTTCGGTCGTGGCAATCGCATCAGCCGGCAGCACCACGCGTTGCTTGCTCAGCAACTGGCCCATGTTCGCCAGCACGCGATACATCGAGTATTCCTCGGTGTAGCGGATTTCGGTGTAGCGACGGTTGGCGTTGTACAGCTCGTTTTCGCTGTCGAGCAGGTCGAGCAGGGTGCGTTGGCCGAGGCCGAACTGGTCCTGATAAGCGGCGCGCACGCGTTTGGTGGTTTCGGCGTATTCGCGGGCCGTCGGCGTCTGCTTCTTGGCGTTCTCCATGGCGTTCCAGGCCAGGCGAATGTTCTCGTTGAGCTGACGCAGGGCGTTGTTGCGGATGTCCATCGCCTGATTGATGTCGTGGGCATTCGCGGCCAGACGTGCCTTGTCGCTGCCGCCACGGAACAGGTTGTAGTTCATCACCACACCGACACGCCATTCGTTGTCGTGGCCTTCGTCGCCCTGCACGTTGTTGTTCGCGCCCACTGCCGCTTCCGCGTCGAAGCGCGGGTAGAACGGCGACTTGGCCACTTCGTACTGGCTCTCGGCGGACTGCACGTCAGCCTGGGCCGATTTCAGGTACGGGTTGTTGTCGACCATGCTTTGCTGCGCTTCACGCAGGTCCGGTGGCATCTCACCGCGAGTCGAGGCCGGGGTTTCCAGCTCATCGGGCATGCGTCCGACCACGCTGTAGAAATTCGATTCGGCGTCAGCCAGATCGACTTCGGCGGTGTCGAGGTTGTTCTGCGCCAGTGCACGACGGGCAACCGATTGATCCGAGTCTGCAGTGCTGCCGATGCCGCGCTCGGTGCGCAGGCCGATCTGATCGTTGACGCGCAAGTGCGCCTGCAAATTGTTCTTGGCCAGCGTCACCAGTTCCCGACGCTTGAGCACTTCGAGGTAGACCTCGATGGTGCGCAGGGCCAGATCCTGCGCGGTGCCTTGCGCGTAGTAGGCGCGCGAGTTGGACACGCCCTTGGTGCGCTCGACCTCGTTGGCGGTGTTGAAACCGTCAAAGATCATCTGCCGCAAGCGCAGCTCCGACTGGGTGTAATTGAGGATTTCGGTGTTGTGGTTACCGAAAGCGCGGGTGTTGGTGTTGTCGCTGTAGCCGCGCCCGTAGGCGGCGTTCAGATCGACCGACGGATAAAACCCGCCCTTGGCCACTTTCACCTGTTCATCCGCTGACAGGCGGGCGTCCACGCGCGAAGCCAGTTCCGGGTGAGTGGCGATGGTGCTTTGAATCGCCTCGGTGAGGTTCATCGCCTGGGCTTGGGAAGTGCAAGCCATGGCCAGCAAAACCGCGCTGCAGAGGGGGGTTAAAACGCGCATGGGTGCATCTCCCTGGATCTCAATGTTGTGTTACCGTCGCCAAATATTTGACGTAAATTTTGGGTATAAGCGTTTCACTCTTGTAACAACAGAGCTAAGAACATCCTAGAGCGTAGCTAAGAAAAAATTTTCATAAGGTTTATTCCAAAAAAAACTTATGCGGTTTTTCAAAAGCAGCACATTGTTCAGCTCGAAAGCCTTTGTTTTATGCGCTTTAGGGAGCTCGAAAAGGCTTGAGGAAAGTTCCATTCACTTTGCGAGACACTGCGAAGTACTGCTGAAGGGGAGGGACGCGTAACGGCGAATGAGCGACAGATTTTTGTCACTCGGGTGATTCACCACCGTTACGTAGCGCTAGTGGGTCGGCGGATTGAACAGGGTTGGCAAGTGCTTGATAGCGCTGACAATTCACCTCAAACCGGGCCTGCGAAACGAACTGTCGAGGGTGCGAGCGTCGCCCCCGGCAACCCGATTGAGCCATGGGCTGCTTCGCGAACCTGTGCCGACGGTGGTCGGCAGCGGAGGATTTCACATGGCAGCGCTCATCGGTACGGTCACAAAAGTCATTGGTCAGGTGTTCGCTCAGGCGAGCGACGGCATCAAGCGTCCGTTGTTCGAAGGCGATCGTTTGTACGCTGGCGATCAACTGATCACCGGCGCGGAAGGCGCGGTGGCAGTGAAACTGCAAAACGGCGAGGAATTGACCCTCGGCCGGGGCAGCAGCATCACCATGACCGGGCAATTGCTGGCCGACCAGGCTGTGCCGGTGAACGTCGACGAAGCGCAGACCCCAAGCCAGGTGCAACTGACCGATGTCGAGCAGATCCAGAAAGCCATTGCCGCCGGTGAAGACCCAAGCAAAACTGCCGAAGCCACTGCGGCCGGCCCCAACGCGCCCACCGGCAATACCGGTGAACTGGGCGGCGGGCACAGTTTCGTTCTACTGACCGAAGTCGGTGGCCGGGTCGATCCGATCATCGGTTTCCCCACTGCCGGCTTCAATGGCATTCCCGAATTTCCCGAGTATCGTCGCGACGCGGACATCGATAATGGCGACGACACGCCAGCGCCGGTCGTGGTGCCACCGCCACCGGTGAACAATCCAATCATCCTCAACGGCCTCGACGCGGCGGGCGGCGAGCTGAACCTCAATGAAGCCAATCTGCCTGACGGTACAGCGGCCAATCCAGGCGCGCTGACGCAAAGTGGCAGCTTCACGGTCTCGGCAGCGGATGGTTTGAACAGCCTGAGCATCGGCGGCATCAACGTGATTGTTGGCGGCGTGCCGATCGGCTTTCCCCAGTCGATCACCACGCAACTGGGCAACACCCTGACCATCACCGGTTACAACGCGGCGACCGGCACGGTCAGCTACAGCTACACCCTCAACGGCAACGAAACCCACGCGGCCGGCGATGGCGTGAACAAT
This sequence comes from Pseudomonas sp. TE9122, assembly GCF_056278925.1. Taxonomy (NCBI): domain Bacteria; kingdom Pseudomonadati; phylum Pseudomonadota; class Gammaproteobacteria; order Pseudomonadales; family Pseudomonadaceae; genus Pseudomonas; species Pseudomonas sp. TE9122. The sequence goes on from NZ_JBWBQI010000001.1 coordinate 1,073,395, forward strand.
CTCAGCGAACAGTTCACCGTGATCGCCACCGACAGCAATGGCGACAGCGCCACTGGCACGCTGGACGTGAATATCACCGACGACGTACCCAAAGCGTTTGACGACGCCAACGGCATTGCCTCGGAAACCTTGCTGACCCTTACCGGCAACGTGCTTACCAACGACGTGCAAGGTGCCGACCGCGTACCGACAGGCCCGGTTACGCCCGGCACGTTCACCGGTACTTACGGCACCTTGGTTCTGAACGCCGACGGCACCTACACCTACACGCTCAATACCAGCGATGCCGATTTCAAAGCCTTGACCGGCGGCGGTAACGGCACAGAGACCTTCGCCTACACCATCACCGATGCCGACGGCGATAGCAGCAGCGCCAATCTGGTTCTGCAGATCCACAACAACGACGATCCAGTCATCATTGATGGCCTGAACGTCGCCGGTGGCGAGCTGACGATCTACGAAAAAAACCTCAGCGACGGCAGCGCCCCTGACGCTGGCGCGCTGACGCAAAACGGCACGTTCACCATCACCGCACTGGACGGCGTCACCACGCTGACCGTCGGCGGCATCGCCGTGGTGACCAACGGCGTCGCCGCAGGCTTCCCGCAATCGATCACCACACCACTGGGCAGCACGCTGACCATCACTGGTTTCAACGCTGCAACCGGCGTGGTCAGTTACAGCTATTCCCTGGCCGACAATGAAGCGCATCCGAACGCCAACGGCGCGAATAATCTGCCTGAGCAGTTCGCAGTCACGGTGGTCGATGACAACGGCACGACGGCCACCGGCACCCTCGACGTAAACATCGTCGACGACCTGCCGAAAGCCAACGACGACAGCAACGGTACCGCCTCGGAAAGCCAACTGACCCTGACCGGCAACGTCCTGACCAACGACGTGCAAGGTGCCGACCGCGTACCGACAGGCCCGGTTACGCCCGGCACGTTCACCGGTACTTACGGCACCTTGGTTCTGAACGCCGACGGCACTTACACCTACACCCTGAATACCAGCGATGCCGATTTCAAAGCCTTGACCGGTGGCGGCAACGGCACAGAGACCTTCGCCTACACCATCACTGATGCCGACGGCGATTCCAGCACTGCCAATCTGGTTCTGCAGATCCACAACAACGACGATCCAGTCACCATCGACGGCCTGAACGTCGCCGGTGGCGAGTTGACGGTTTACGAGAAAAATCTCGGCGACGGCAGCGCCCCGGACACTGGCGCGCTGACGCAGAACGGCACCTTCACCATCACTGCACTGGACGGCGTCACCACGCTGACCGTTGGCGGCATCGCCGTGGTGACCAGCGGCGTCGCCGCAGGCTTCCCGCAATCGATCACCACACCACTGGGCAGCACGCTGACCATCACCGGTTTCAACGCTGCAACCGGCGTAGTCAGTTACAGCTACACCCTGGCCGACAACGAAGCGCATCCGAACGCCAACGGCGCGAATAATCTGCCTGAGCAGTTCGCGGTCACGGTCGTTGATGACAACGGCACTACCGCCACCGGCACCCTCGACGTCAACATCGTCGACGACCTGCCGAAAGCCAACGATGACAGCAATGGTACCGCCTCGGAAAGCCAACTGACCCTGACCGGCAACGTCCTGACCAACGACGTGCAAGGTGCCGACCGCGTACCGACAGGCCCGGTTACGCCCGGCACGTTCACCGGTACTTACGGCACCTTGGTTCTGAACGCCGACGGCACTTACACCTACACCCTGAACACCAGCGATGCCGATTTCAAAGCCTTGACCGGCGGCGGTAACGGTACAGAGACCTTCGCCTACACCATCACTGATGCCGACGGCGATAGCAGCACTGCCAATCTCGTACTGAATATCCACAACAATGACGATCCGGTGCTGCTCAACGGCCTCGACGTCAACGGTGGCGAACTCACCGTCTACGAAAAAAATCTCAGCGACGGCACCAGCCCCAACACCCCAGCTCTGACCCAGAACGGCACCTTCACCGTCAGCGCTCTCGATGGTCTGCAGACCCTCACAGTCGGCGGCATCGCGGTGATCACCAACGGCGTGGCCGCAGGTTTCCCGCAATCGGTGATCACACCCCTGGGCAGCACCTTGACCATCACCGGTTATGACCCGGCGACCGGCGTAGTCAGTTACAGCTACACCCTGGCCGACAACGAAGCCCATCCAACCGCCAACGGCGCCAACAGCCTCACCGAGAACTTCGACGTCGTCGCGACGGACACCGATGGCAGTACCGCCAGCGGCCAGATCAACGTCAACATCGTCGACGATTTACCGACCGCGCATGCGGACGCGGCTTCGGTGGCGGAGGGCGGCACCGTCAGCGGCAATGTGCTGGATAACGATATCGGCGGCGCGGATGGCCCGGCGATTACCGGCGCAGTCGTCGGCGTGCGTGCCGGTGCCGACACCTCGACTTCGGCCATCGGCGGGCTCAATTCGCAGATCAACGGCACCTACGGCTACCTCACGCTTGATGCCAACGGTAACGCCGTTTATCACAGCAATCCCAACGCGGTGAACGGTCCGGGTGCGGTGGATGTGTTCACCTACACCGTGCGCGATTCCGATGGTGATGAAAGCACCACGACGATCACCATCGACGTCTATAACAGCTGCCTGAAAGCGGTCAGCGACACTGACGTCACCGTCTACGAAAAAGCCCTCGACCTGAACAGGGATGGCCAGGATCTGGCGGCGGGCAGTGTGGTCGGCAGCGATCCAAACAGCACTGGCGAAACCGCTTCCGGCACCCTGGTCGGCTCGGTCACCGGTGCAGTCGGTGCGATCAGCTATGCACTGGTCGGCAGCGCCACCGGTAATTACGGGCAGATCGTCCTCAATGCCAATGGCACTTACACCTACACCCTGACTTCGCCAGCGACCACCACGCCGCATGCTGACGACGGCGCCAACAGCCTGAGCGAAACCTTCACCTATCAGGCCACCGATTCGCTGGGCAATGTCGTCACCAGCACGATCGTTGTGAGCATCGTCGATGACGTGCCGAAGGCGCTGAATGACAGCAATGCCGTCAGCGCAACCGAAGCCCAGTTGACCCTGACCGGCAACGTCCTCGACAACGACGTGCAGGGCGCCGACCGGGTCGCCGGCGGCCCGGTAACCGCCGGTACTTTCACTGGCACTTACGGCACGCTGGTGCTCAACGCCAACGGCACTTACACCTACACGCTGGACGCCAATGACGCCGACTTCAAAAACCTCCATGGCGGCGGCAACGGCACGGAAACCTTCGCCTACACCATCACCGATGCCGACGGCGACACCAGCACCGCCAACCTGGTGTTGAACATCCACAACAATGACGATCCGGTGTGCCTCGACGGCCTCAACGTGAAGGGCGGCGAAATCACTGTTTACGAGAAAAACCTCAGCGACGGCAGCAACCCCGACACCTCGGCGCTGAGCCGGAGCGGCAGCTTCACCGTGACCGCTCTTGATGGCCTGCAAACCCTCACGGTCGGCGGCATTGCGGTGATCAGCAATGGCGTCGCCGCCGGTTTGCCGCAATCGGTGGTCTCGCCACTGGGCAGCACCTTCACCATCACCGGTTACGATCCGGCCACCGGCGTGGTCAGTTACAGCTACACCCTGGTCGACAACGAAGCTCATCCGAACGCCAACGGTGCCAACAGCCTCAGCGAGAGCTTCGACGTGGTCGCCACTGATACCGATGGCAGTACCGCCAGCGGTCAGATCAACGTCAATATCGTCGACGATTTGCCGACTGCCAACGCCGATACCGGCTCGGTAGCGGAGGGCGGCACGGTCAATGTCAGTGTGCTCGGCAATGACCTCAGCGGCGCCGATGGTGCCGCAACGGTGGTCGGCGTGCGCGCCGGCAGCAACACCGCGACATCAGCCAGCGGCGGGCTCAACAGCAACATCAACGGCAACTACGGCTACCTGACCCTCGACGCGGCGGGCAATGCGGTTTACCACAGCAACCCGAACTCGGTGAGCCCGCCGGGCGCGACCGACACGTTCACCTACACCATCCGTGACAGCGATGGCGATGAAAGCACCACGACGCTGACCATCAACGTCGCCGACAGCAAACTGGTCGCCTCGGTCGATCAGGATGTGACGGTCTATGAAAAAGCCCTCGACCTGAACAAGGATGGCCAGGATCTCGCCCCCGGCACAGTCACCGGCAGCGAACCGGGCAATACCGGTGAAACCGCCAGCGGCACGCTGGTCGGTTCGGTCAGTGGCGGCAGCGGCGCGATCACTTACACCCTGGTCGGCAACGCCACCGGTAGCTACGGGCAACTGCTGCTCAACGCTGACGGCACCTACACCTACACGCTGACCTCGGCGCCGAAAACCGCGCCGAACGCCAACGACGGGCCGAACACCCTCAGCGAAACGTTCACCTACAAAGCCACCGATGCACTGGGCAACAGCACCACCAGCACCCTCGTGGTCAACATCGTCGACGACATACCGAAAGCCGTTGCCTCGGATCGCTCGGTAACCGCAGTGGAGATCGATTCGAACATTCTCATCGTCCTCGACATCTCCGGCAGTATGGCTGATGCCTCTGGCGTGCCGGGCCTGTCGCGGCTGGCACTGGCCAAGCAGGCCATTGGTGCCTTGCTCGACAAGTACGATGATCTGGGCGATGTGAAAGTGCAGCTGGTGACGTTCAGCAGCAATGCCGCCGACCGCACCACCGTGTGGGTGGATGTCGCCACCGCCAAGACACTCCTCGCCGGTCTCAACGCTGGCGGCGGCACCAACTACGATGCTGCCGTAGCAGTGATGCAGACCGCGTTCAACACCTCCGGCAAACTCACCGGGGCACAGAACGTCGGCTACTTCTTCTCTGACGGCAAGCCCAACGAGGGCGACATCGGCACGGCTGACGAAGCCGCGCTGAAAAACTTCCTCGACGCCAACAACATCAAGAACTACGCCATTGGTCTGGGCAGTGGCGTGAGCAACGCCAACCTCGATCCGCTGGCCTACGATGGCATCAACCACACCAATACCAATGCGGTGGTGGTCACCGATCTCAATCAGCTCAACTCGGTATTGTCCGGCACCGTGCAGGGCGCGCCGGTCACCGGTTCGCTGCTGGGCGAGGGCGGTTCGTTCGGCGCCGATGGCGGTTTCATCAAGTCGATCGTGGTCGACGGCACCACCTACACCTACGATCCGAAAGCCCTCAGTGGCCAGGGTTCGTTGACCGCGAGCGGCGGCGCCAATCACGGCACCTTCAATACCGCCAACAACAGCGTCAGCATTGCCACCAACAACAGCGGCACGCTGGTGGTCAATCTTGATACCGGCGAATACAGCTACACCTCGCAGAAAACCACCGCCGTGGTGATCACCGAAAACATCGGTTTCACCGTCAGCGACAACGACGGCGATCTGGCCAGCTCCACCCTGACGGTGAAAGTGATCCCCAACGCGCCACCGCTGGCGATGGACGATCACGTCATCACCAACGTGCTGTCGGGCAACATCGTGGTGCCGGGCGAGCTGTTGCTGGCCAATGACACCGATCCGAACGGCGACACCCTCAACGCCACACCCACCAGTTTCAATACCGGTTGGGTGTCGAAAGCGGCGGACTTCACCGGCAGCGGCCTGATCGGCTTCACTGGGCAGACCAATAACGCAGCCAACCAGAATCTGGCCAATGTGCGCAGCGCCTTCAGCGCCAATGCCGCGACCATGACCGCCGTGCTGGTGGTCAGCGGTTATCTGGGCATGGTGAGCAACAGCAATGCCAACGATGAAGACCGCATTACCGTCAATCTGCGTCAGGGCGAAACCCTCAATCTGGATCACAATCTGGGTGCCGGTAAGATCAGCATGGAGTATTCGCTCAATGGCGGTGCCTGGATGGCGCTGGCGGACGGCCAGACCCTCAGCGCCTCGGCGGACGGCGTCTACCAGATTCACATCACCAACATTGGTAATGGTGGCGGCAACCCGAATGCGGCGGAGAACTACCAGCTGACCATGACCCTCAACTACGCCGCGGCCCACGACATCACGCCGGACTACCACGGCACTTACGCCGCCAACGACAACCACGGCGGCAGCGACACGGCCAACATCAGCATCAGCTATCAGGACGGCCACACCCTGACTGGCACTGCTGGCGACGATGTGTTGGTGGCGGGCAGCGGCAACAACGTGATCAATGCCGGCGACGGCAACGACGTACTCACGGCAGGCTCCGGCAATAACGAAATGCACGGCGACGCTGGCAACGATTTGCTCTACAGCGGCGCGGGCAACGATCTGCTCGACGGCGGCACTGGCAGCGACACCGCCAGCTACGCCCACGCCACAGCCGCCGTCACCGTCAATCTCGGCCTGCTGGGTGCGCAGAACACCCTCGGCGCCGGTACCGATACGCTGACCGGCATCGAAAACCTGCTCGGCTCCAACTTCAACGACAGCCTCACCGGCGACGGCAACAACAACGTGATCAACGGTGGCCTCGGCAACGACTTCCTCAATGGCGGCGCTGGCGATGACTTACTGATTGGTGGCATGGGCAACAATACGCTGACGGGCGGGGCAGGGGCCGACACCTTCCAGTGGCTCAAGGGCAACAGCGGCCATGACCTGATTACCGATTTCACCCCCGGTACCGACAGGCTCGATCTGTCGCAACTGCTGCAAGGCGAAAACGCCAGTACCGCGTCGCTGGACGACTATCTGCACTTCACCGTCAGCGGCAGCGGCGCCTCGGTGATGACCAGCATCGACGTCAGCGCCATGGCCGGCGCCGCGCCGAGCCAGACCATCGACCTGGCCGGCGTCAACCTCGCCAGCCACTACGGCGTGACCCCGGGCGCAGGCGGCATGATTGCCAGCGGTCACGACACAGCGACGATCATCAGCGGCATGCTCAATGATCATTCGTTGAAGGTGGATACGGTTTGAGCTGAGGTCTGAAACAACAAAACCCGCCGCCCCGGTTGATTCGGGACGGTGGGTTTTGTCTGTCTGTAGAGACGTGTTGTCTTTAAGTCAGCCTTCGCGAGCAGGCTCGCTCCCACAGGGGAGAGCGGTGAAACTGTGGGAGCGAGCCTGCTCGCGAAGAGGCCGGTTTATCCGTAAATGGGATAGATACACCATGGAGCCCATCGGGCATTCAGGTCCGGATGGCAAACAATTCCGCCATTGGCATGCGCATATATCGACCGCGAGTTGCTCGGGCAACCGCCTTCATCGCACATCCGGTATATGCCCCCAGCGGCTATTGGCCAATAAGGATCGGGTCCATATACCACTTGCATTGTGTGCAGTGCACCACCCATGGCTTCTGCGCCCGGAATGCTGTATCGCCAGTTGAGCGCCTCTTGGTGTGTCATGCCGTAGCCGCCGATAGCCAACTGATAAACATTCGTCACACTGACGTAATAAGAAAATGAGCTGAATCGGTCCTGTACGGTAATGTACGTATTGCCGTTACGTATGCCCGTGACTTTCCCGTTGCCGTCGACATAAGCCACGTTCGGATTACTGCTTCTGTAGGTGATCGGGTGGACGCCTGTAGACGGGACGGCGGCGCGGATTTGGGTATTGTTTGGAAAATCTGCACTGTGAGTGTGGCGCCATGCATAAACTCTCAGTCCTGACAGGGCCATGGCGCTGTTGTTGACTTGCAGCGCTTTGCGCAGCGTGAACGAGCGTAAAGGAGAGAGAAGACCGTCGCCATAGAGTGCTCGAATCTGCACGACTGTCAGTACATCGACAACGAGCCCCTTCAATAGCGTCGAAAATTTCCCGTCCTTGTCTGTGGTCAATGTCTCTATCGACTCGCCATTCACCAGAACTTCAACCTGCTGTTCTACGCTCGCAGTTCCCTCGATCGTGACATTCGGATCAACCGTCAGGTCGCTATGCGGAATCTCCCTGTTCTGCGAGTCCTTAATCAGTGTGATGACCGGCTGCAACTCAACCAGAGATTCGATCTGATAGGTCTGGTGGGGAAATTCCACTGGATTGCCGCGCAACCCCAGGCGCACGGAAAATATCAATGTCGCCGTACTGCCGCTTTTGAGATTTTTCAACACTTCCAGCGTCGGCGTTGACAGTTCCCGTATCAGCCCGGCGCTGGTGACGCTCGCCTCCGCGTTCATGATGACGTGGCGAACAGGGTTGTCTTTGCTGTCGATGCCGATCAGCACCAGCGTCATGCTCTGGCCCGGCCGTTGTCCGTGCCAGAGGTTGACCGCCAATTTGTCTGCGCTGGTCAGTTTTTTTACGTCCAGGATTGCGTTATCAATGCCAATGATTCGCGGTCTCGGAAACCTGGGATCCTGATCAGCGATCAGTTTGAAAGAAATCTCAGTTTCCGGAGAAGATCCGATTTTCTTGCCGTCCTGATTCAGGTTGAATTTGAATCGCACGGTTTCACCGTGAAGCGCCACAATGAGGCGCCTGTCGAACGTAAAGCGGGCTTGTTTGGCCGAATCCAGATCTACCAGCGGGAAGCGATCAAATCCCAAGGGCAGTGGTGTGCACACCAGGCGAACCTTCTCGGTCTTGGCATCGAGATATTCCACCAGCATGCTCGGCAGCGCTGCCAAGGGATCAAGCGGATTAGTGAAAGGCGATACCAGTGAGGGCGGCGTGAGGACAAGCTCCTTGGGATCGCCGATCTTCAACTGCGCGATATCGGAAAAGACTTCACTTTCGCCGGGATTGGTGATGGTGGCCTGCACGGCCAGTCTCGCGCTGGCGTAGGGCTTGATGTACTCGTTCTCGGCCTCGAAAACGATGGGCTTTGAAGGATCCGTTACAAGCTGTCCCCAAGTAAACCGTACCAACTTGCCGTTGATGTCTGTGGTCTGCCAATGCAGCTTGACCTCTGCCCCTTGTTTCAAGGGCCAGAAACTGGCGACATTTATAAAGGCTTTGGCAGTGTCGACTGCCAGCTCACCTTCCACCAGTGGGGTGACCTCCGGTGCTCCCAGTGGCAAGGATTTACCCGCAACGGTGACGTCAGCAGGTTTGGAAAGTTTGGACTGACCTGCTCTGGTCAGAATATAAGTTGCCCGTAAACTTCCACCTATCACATTTTGAATGCGGAAATTTTCCACGGGAAAGTTCAGTGTCTTGCTGTCTACGGTCACCGTTAAAGAATAGGTATGAGTGACTGGCACGTTGTTTCGGGTGAATCCTTCCAGTGTCAGGGCGATCACATCGTTGATCGCAAAACTGCCCGTCAGGAGAATGTTCGTCGGGCCGCCTGCAAGCCAGTCATGGTGTATTACGTCGTCGGCATCGGACTGCTCGAAAATCGGCGCGGTCAGCAGGGTTATTACGGGCTTGAACGGCAGAATGAGCGGTTCCGAAAAACCACTGGAGTTCTCGACAACGTCATAAACGCTCCAGCGCACCACCAGATTGCTGGTTTGTTGCAATTTGCCGAGCAAGTCAGGCGTCAGCTTGAAAACGATGTCGGCCGAGTCGTCGGTCACGACGAAGTCCAGCCGCAGCGAACCAAATGTCAGCACGACCGTATCGCCGATCTGCTGATTGAAGTAATGCTTGACCGTGACTTCCATGCCCTCTTTGATGACGTTCTGATCGACGATACTTTCCGATGCGATCGGCAGCTTGAGGCCCTGATTGGAAGGCTTGCCGCCGTCAATGTCCGCTTCGCCCGGAGCGGGATGTTTGAACCAGAGTTGTGAGTGTGGCGATTCCCCCGGGTTGCCGCTCAGTCTCGTGACTTTAATCCAGCAATCCAGCCTGACGTCGGTAAACGGCAGGAATTTCTCCTCGAGGGTTTCAGCTGTAATGTAAAAAAGTACGGTTTTAGGGGTCTTTCCATCGGCCTCAAAATCGTCCTCTGTAAGGGCGAAATCAATCACGGACGAAGGGGTGGTGACATCGGGTCTATCGAGGAAGACTTCGATACGGTCACCGAGGGCTTGAGACAGATACGCCGGGAGACTGAAGCCCAATCCGTTAATGTTCTGAGCAATCATGGCGATGTTGATACCGTAGCTCTGGTCAGTTTGCAGCTTGTGCAGAAGTGGTTGCGGCGGATAGAGGGCCAGCACACCGATACCGGAACGCGGCGCAGGAGGGAATATCAGGTATTGTGAGCTGGTCATGAATTTTCGCCTTCCATACGGGGCGCTTACCTGGGCTGTCAGCGCCGATACGGAAGAATTAAGCATGCGACGTTAAAGCGCGCACCTGTCAACTCTGACAGGTGCGGACGGATATCGGATGAACGGTTGTGCCGCCGACGGTGGAGCAATCAGCGTTTTTTCAAGGTCTTCTGCCGCACAATATAAACCGTCACCAACACCGCACTCGTCAGCATGAACCCACGCGCCCAAACCAACGGCACCAGATAACACGAGAACAGAATGCTCACCCACATCAGGCCGATCGCGTAGACCTTGCCTTTGAGCGGGATGCCGTTGCCTTCGAGGTAGTCGCGAATCCATGGCCCCAGCCGTGGATGTTCGACCAGCCAGCGATAGAAGCGCGGAGAGCTGCGCGCGAAGCAGGCCGCGGCGAGCAGGAGGAAGGGGGTGGTGGGCAGGACCGGCAGGAAGATGCCGATCACCCCCAATGCGACGCTGAGCCAGCCGATGGCCAGCAGGACGTAGCGCAACATCAGGGGGCGGTTGCCTATGGGGTTGTCCATAGGCCGGTTCTTAGTGATGACGAGGCTTGAGGATCGCCGGTTTTTCGTCGGGGGCCTGGCACAGCAGATACAGCGCGGTCAGGGCTTCCGGGATCTGAACGATCATGTCGTCCATCAGGTTGGCGTCCTTGGCGATGTCTTCGAACTCAGGCTGCTCGTCGAACAGGCCGGAACCGACCATGATCGGCAGGAGCATTTCGCTGACTTCTTCTTCGGCGGTTTCGAACCAGGCCGCTTCACGCAGGAACACGCCTTCCATGAAACCGATGCACCAGCCGCGCAGTTCGGAATCGTCCGGCTCTTCGCCCAGATCCAGTTCGCACGGCAATTCGAATTCTTCATCCGAGGCCAGTTGGCGAGCGATGTGTGCTTTGAGGCCGATCAGTGTGGCTTCGATTTCGGCACGCTGGGCTTCGTCGGCGTAATGCGGCTCTTCGGCGAACAGCGCGTCGATCCACTCGCGCTCCGGAACGTCTTCGGAGCAGATAGACAGCGCGGTCAGGTAACCGTGGGCGGCGACGTAATCCAGCGCCTCGTCGTGCAGCTCGTCGGCATCGAGGAAGACTTGCAGGCGGGTCAGTTGCTCAGCGAAGGACATTACGGGGCTACCTTGGGGAATAAACAATGCGGGAATTCTAGGCTTTCTTGCGCGCTCTAGCCAGCCGCTTGGCAGATTTGCCCGAATTACCGGCCTCACTGGAAAGATGAATAACCCTGTGGGAGCGAGCCTGCTCGCGAAGGCGGTGTATCAGGCACTTTTGCATCGACTGACAGGTCGCTTTCGCGAGCAGGCTCGCTCCCACAGGGTTTTGTGTGTGGCAGGTTTATCAGGTGTCTTCTCAGCGGCACCCTGTGCGGCGAAGGCCTCGGGTATACTGCCGCGTTTTGCGATCCCTGCTGGCGCTGCGCTGGTCATGCAATGTGTTCTTACGTTTTGTTTAAGCAGCCGAAGCTGCTCTGAACCAGCCTGAGCAGGGATGTATCGGTAGATTTTTGGAGTTTTTATGCTCGAACAGGCTCAACGCGTCCTCAAGGACATCTTCGGCTACGACAGTTTCCGTGGCCGTCAGGGTGCGATCATTGAGCGCGTGGCCAGCGGCGGTGATGCGCTGGTGCTGATGCCTACCGGTGGCGGCAAGTCGTTGTGCTTCCAGGTGCCGGCACTGTTGCGCGAGGGCCTGGCGGTGGTCGTTTCGCCGTTGATCGCGCTGATGGACGATCAGGTCGCCACCCTTGAAGAACTGGGCGTCGCCGCCGCTGCGCTGAACTCCACGCTGAGTGCCGAGCAGCAGCGTGATCTCGCCCTGCGGATCAAGCGCGGCGAAGTGAAAATGCTCTATCTCGCGCCCGAGCGTCTGGTGCAGCCACGCATGCTGGCGTTCCTGCAAAGCCTGGAAATCGCCCTGTTTGCCATCGACGAAGCGCATTGCGTATCGCAATGGGGCCACGATTTCCGTCGCGAATACCTGCAACTGGGTCAATTGGCCGAGCTGTTCCCCAACGTTCCGCGCATTGCCCTCACCGCGACCGCCGACAAGCGCACCCGCGAAGAAATTGTCGATCGCCTGCACCTGCAGAACGCCGAGCGCTTTCTGTCGAGTTTCGACCGCCCGAACATCTTCTATCGCATCGTGCCCAAGGAGCAGCCGCGCAAACAGTTGCTGGCGTTCCTCGCCGAACGGCGCAGCGACGCCGGCATCGTTTACTGCCTGTCGCGCAAGAAGGTCGAAGAAGTTGCGGCGTTCCTCAGCGAGCAGGGCTTCCCGGCGCTGCCGTATCACGCCGGTCTGCCCAACGATCTGCGCGCCTATCACCAGAAGCGCTTCCTCAACGAGGAAGGCCTGATCATGGTCGCCACCGTGGCGTTCGGCATGGGCATCGACAAGCCCAACGTACGCTTTGTCGCGCACCTCGATCTGCCGAAATCTCTCGAGGCGTATTACCAGGAAACCGGGCGCGGCGGCCGTGACGGGCTGCCGGCGGATGCGTGGATGGCCTACGGTCTGCAAGACGTGGTGATGCTCAAGCAGATGCTGCAGAACTCCGAAGGCGACGAGCGGCACAAGCGTCTGGAGCAGCACAAGCTCGACGCGATGCTCTCGCTGTGCGAAGAAACCCGCTGCCGCCGGCAGGCGTTGCTGGCCTATTTCGATGAAGACATGCCTGAGCCGTGCGGGCATTGCGACAACTGTGTCGACGGCGTGCAGACCTGGGACGCCACCGAACCTGCTCGTCAGGCCTTGTCGGCGATTTTCCGCACCGGCCAGCGCTATGGCGTCGGTCATCTGGTCGACGTGTTGCTGGGCAAGGACAACGAAAAGGTGCGCAGCTTCGGCCATCAGCATTTGTCGGTGTTCGGCGTTGGCAAGGCGTTGAGCGAGAGCGAGTGGCGCTCGCTGTTCCGCCAGCTGGTGGCGCGTGGGTTGGCCGATGTCGATCACGAGGGTTATGGCGGTCTGCGTCTTAATGACAGTTGCCGGCCGCTGCTCAAAGGCGAAGTGAAGCTGGAACTGCGCCGCGACCTGAAACCGCAAGTCACTGCCAAAACGGGCAGCAAGAGCCAGGCCAGCCAACTGGTGCGCGGCGAGGAACGCGAACAGTGGGAAGCCTTGCGCGCACTGCGGCGCAAATTGGCCGAAGAACACGGCGTGCCGCCGTACGTCATCTTCCCCGACTCGACGTTGTTGGAAATGCTCCGCAGCCAGCCGACGTCTCTGGCGGAAATGGCCCGGGTCAGCGGCGTCGGCGCACGCAAGCTGGAGCGCTATGGCGAAGCCTTCCTCGAAGTGCTCGGCGGCGAGGCGGAGGCGCCGAAGGTGGTCGCCGATGTCCGTCACGAGCTGATCACCCTGGCCCGCGCCGGCATGACCCCGCTGCAGATCGCCGGGCAGTTGCAGTGCTCGGAGAAGAACGTCTACGCCATGCTCGCCGAAGCCATCGGCAAGCAGCAGTTGTCGCTGGAGCAGGCGCTGGATTTGCCTGAGGAATTGATGGGCGAAGTGCAGGACGCGTTTCTCGATGGCGAGGGCGAGTTGCCGTCCGTCGCCGAAGTCGCCGAGTTGTTCGCCGGACGTGTTCCTGAAGGCGTGCTTTATTGTGTGCGGGCGGCGTTGCTGTCTGAATTCGAGATGTAATCTGGCCGTTCCCTAACCCCAGCTCTCTCCCACAGGGAGAGGGAGCCGACCGCGGTGTCTGGCGGCAGACTCGACCTGCAAAACCGAGTCGATTATGGATTCAGCGAGCGCTGTCGGGTCGGCGAATTTTCAAAGCATCCCCCGCTCAGTTCCCTCTCCCTCTGGGAGAGGGCTAGGGTGAGGGGCTTTTGATCTTCGCGCAGTTGTAACGATTCAGTACAGAGCCACTCTTGCCTATAACTGCCGCCCATGCTTAGCTGACTAATAATTAGATTTTCCGTATTTTCAGTCTAACCGTGAGTGTTTTATGCCGTTAACCGATCAACATCGCTTTGGTATGCAACTGGCCCAGATGTCCCGTGGCTGGCGTGCCGAACTGGATCGTCGCCTCGCCGGGCTGGGCCTGTCGCAGGCGCGCTGGCTGGTGCTGCTGCATCTGGCGCGTTTTGAAGAGGCGCCTACCCAACGCGAACTGGCCCAGAGTGTCGGCGTCGAAGGCCCGACCCTGGCGCGCTTGCTCGATAGTCTGGAGAACCAGGGACTGGTGCAACGCCAGTCCGTGATGGAAGACCGCCGGGCGAAAAAAATCGTGCTCTGCGCACCTGCCTTGCCCCTGATCGAACAAATCGAAACCATTGCCACGCAACTGCGTCACGAACTGTTCGAAGGTGTCGACGAGGCGGATCTGAAGGTGTGCATGCGCGTGCACGGGCACATTCTGGCCAACTTGGAAAAATCTTGAGGCACATCCCGGCAGCGATTTTTTGAGAGATCGCGCTGAGCCGACTATAAGAACTACTGGGCAATATCGTGTTCGTACCGGATGTGCGAACGCATAGAAACCGGTTTTGCTTATTTAAGGGATGCTCATGCTCGCAAGTCGGCACGTGCTGCGCGGGGGCGCCAAATGGCTGCTGCTCGCTGGCGTATTCAGCTATTCGACCTGGTCGATGGCGTTGGGGTTGGGCGAAATCACTGTTCACTCAGCCCTCAATCAGCCGTTCAAGGCCGACATCGCGCTGGTCGATGTCGGTACGTTGACGCAAAACGATCTCTCGGCCAGCCTGGCTTCGGCGGATGAGTTCGGCCGGGCGGGCGTCGAGCGGGTGTTCTTTCTCAATGACCTCAAGTTCACTCCGATCCTGCGCGGCAGCCGCCAGATGATCCGGGTGACGTCCGGCAAACCGGTCAACGAACCTTTCCTGAATTTCCTCGTGCAGCTCGATCAACCCAACGGCCGTCTGCTGCGCGAGTACACGGTGTTGATCGATCCGCCGGGTTCGCCGGGCATCGTGCCCGCCACCGACGAGCCGGATCCGCGCCCGCAATCTTCTGAGTTTCCAACCGTCGAACCGGTTACCGCACCGCCCCAGGCTGCCCAAGGCAAACGCCCTGCGACGCCTGTGCCGCCAACGCCGGCGCCGCCTGCCAATGATGCGCAGGCCGAGCAACTGGCCGCCAGCGTGCTGCTCACCCAGCAACTGCAAAAGACCCTCGACGAACAGAACCTCAGGCTGCAAGAGCAGCAAGTGCAAATAGCCGACGGCAAGAAGCAGATTGAAGATTTGCAAACCCGCTTGGCCGAAGTGCAGAAAGCACCGCCACCGCCCGTGGTCGCTCCGGTTCCGGCCGCTGTTTCAGCCCCGGTCGAGGCGGCAGACGATGGCGTGAACTGGCCGCTGCTCGGCGGACTTCTATTGCTGCTGGGCGTGCTGGCTGCGTTGCTCATACGTCGCCGTCAGCAAGGTTCGACCGCAGATGGCACGCCGATGCCGCTATTGCCTGTGAGCGCCGAAGACAACGTTGATGAGCCTGAACTTCAACAATCTGTCGGTGCGCACGCGGCCGCCGATCATCGCGACGAACCCGGTGCCGGCGACGTGCTGGAGGCTGTGGGCATCTATCTGGCCTACGGCCGGCTCAGCGAAGCCGCCGGGCTGCTGCGCGATGCCTTGCACAAGGAACCTGAACGCACCGATCTCGGTTTGCAGTTGCTGGAGGTTCTTGGGCGCCAAGGTGACAGCGCCGCTTACGAACAGCAGGAAAACCGCCTGCGTGCGCTTGGCGTCGATGAGCGCGAACTGATTGAAACCCGCGCTCGCCATCCCAAACTGGCAGGCGCCGCACCGGCGGCATTTGCAGCAACGCCAATCGCGCCTGAGCTGCCCGTGGCCACGGCAGCGACCGCAGCCGCGCCGCTCGCATCGTCGCCCGGCGCTCTCGAGGATGATTTCGAATTGAATCTGGGCGAGCTGTCGATGGATTCAAATTGGGATCTGAACGACAGCCGCACCGATTCCGCCGCACCGCCAATCGATGATCCGGAGCTGGGCACCAGCCTGTCGGTGTTACCTGTCGATTTCGAACTGCCACAGGCTGCATCTGCCGAAGAAGCCGAACTCGAATGGATCCCCGAACCCGACGCCCAGCCGCTCGACGATGACTTCCTCAATGAGTTCGGCGATCCCGAGTCGTCACTGGCGCTGCAACCTCTGGATCTGCAATTGCCCGAGTCCACCGACGCTGACACCGAGGCCGCCGGCAAGCTCGAACAGGCACAGACCTGCATCGACGATGGCGACATCGACAGTGCGATCGCGCTGCTCAATGAATTGCTCAAGGAAGGGGATGAGCCGTTGAAGCAGACGGCAAGGACGTTGTTGGCGGGGATTCGCTGAGCGCCAACGGATTTTTGGGTTCACCCGAGACCGCCTTCGCGAGCAGGCTCGCTCCCACAGGATAGAGCGCATTCCATTGTGGGAGCGAGCCTGCTCGCGAAGGCGTCAGAACGTCTGCCCCAGATTCAGGTAAACCGCCTGCTCATCCGCATCATTCAACCCATACGTGAAGTTCAACGGCCCCAGCGGCGTGTCGAAGCCGATAAACACACTCGCGGCATTGATGTAGCCGCTGTCGAATTCATTGTCGTTGTTCCACGCCCGACCGCGTTCCAGCGAGGCGCCGGCGTACAGCGGGAAGTCCAGCGGCAGATAAGAGCGCGGCGTCAGGCGGCGGTAGTACACGGCGCGCATCAGGCTGACGTTCTGCCCGGACAGCGCGTCCTCACGGAACCCCGATAACTGCCGCGCGCCGCCGAGCAGGAAGCTTGAGGTGACCACATTGGCATCGTCCAGGGTGCGGCCGTACCGTCCGCCGAGTATCAGCGTATCCGGCCCGTGGCTCATGGCCTTGTCGAAATTCAATTCCCACTGGCGATAGCGATTGTCTGAACCCAGGCCCGGTTCGAACTGGGCAAACGTCAGGCTGACGTCCTTGCCCTCGTGCGGAAAGTAGACGTTGTCCAGCGAGTCGTAGGAATACTTCACGGTATAGAAGCCTTCGTTGAAGCTTTCACTCGGCAGATCCTGATCGCCGATGCGTACGTCAGCCTTGCCCCAGGCCTGGCCGACGCCGAGTCGCACTTCACCGTTGTTGCCGATCTGCCGGCCGAGGTTGAGGCCGAAGCCGTAACGCTCGACCCGATACTGCGCGATCGGATCGTTATCCAGCACCGAGTCAACGTTCTGCGCCTCGAACGACCCGTAGGGCGCGACGAAGTAACGCGAGCCGACGTCCAGCGGCTGATAGAACTCGCTGTACAGCTCCTGCTTGTCGCCGATCTGCGCGCGGGTCAGCCATTCCGCACCGAGGCGGTTGATGCCGTTGACGCGATAACTGGCACCAAGGTTGAAAGCACTGTCGCCGCGCATGTCGTCCGACAGATTGAGGCCGACCCGCAAATAATCGGTACCGCTGCGCTTGCCGCTGGCACTGATGACCAAGGTGTGATCCTGGCCTTTGTGCACCACGCGGTAACGCACTTGATCGAAGTAATCGAGGCCGTACAGCGTGCCCATGTCCGAATGCAGGCGGCCCAGGTCGAGCGGCGCGCCGATCGGTTGGCGGATGTAATAGCGAATCACGTCATCGTCGACCTTCGAGTCATTTTCGACGCGGATCCCGGTGATGATCGGCGTGCGCTGGCCCGGCTGACGGGCGGCGTTCAGTTCCGCGTCCTGGGTTTGAGTCGGCTTGAGTTGCGCCAGCCGCGCATCGAGGATTCGCGTGGCGCGATAACCGGCGTCGATCATCTCCTGAGCCTTGCCGAAATCGGTCACGCCGAACGCGGCCAGCGCAGGCTGGATCAACACGTCATTGGCATGCAGAGTCGCCAGTTGTTCTTCGGAATTGCGCCGGGTCATCAGAGTGATCGACTGATTGAGCACATCGACCACCGTGGTCAGTTGCTTGCGATTGCGCAGCGGCGTGCCGATGTCGACGACGATGGCGATGTCGACGCCCATTTCCCGCGCGACATCCAGCGGGATGTTGTCGGTCATGCCACCGTCCACCAGCAGGCGCCCATCGAGCTCAACCGGGGCGAACACCGCCGGGATCGACATGCTCGCGCGGATCACTTGCGGCAGGTGGCCTTTGCGAAACACCACTTTTTCGCCATTGGCGATGTCGGTGGTCACGGCCCGAAACGGGATCGGTAGTTTGTCGAAGTCGCGGGTGTCGCTGGTGTGCGCCAACAGGCTTTCCAGCAACAGTGCGAGGTTCTGGCCCTGAATTACCCCCAATGGCAGGCCGAGACTGCCGTCGTCGCGGAAGCTGAGTTTCTGCTTCACCAGAAAATCGCGGTCGTCCTGCTTGCGTCGAAATGGCACGTCCTCACGCGGCGGCGCGTCGGACAGTGCAGCCTGCCAGTCGATGCTCAGGGCGAGTTTTTCCAGTTCGTCGATCTTGTAGCCCGAGGCGTACAGGCCGCCGACCACCGCGCCCATGCTGGTGCCGGCAATGGCGTCGATCCTGATGCCTTGTTCTTCCAGCGCCTTGAGCACGCCGATGTGCGCCAGCCCGCGCGCAGCGCCGCCGGACAGCACCAGGCCGACTTTCGGTCGTGGCGCTTCACTGGCGTGAACCAGCAGGGGAAGGAAACCAAGCAGCAGGCAGAACAGCAAACGGCGCATTGTGAGTCTCGGGGCAAGCGGTAAAGCCGGCTATTATAGCGGCGCCCTCTGTCTCAGGAGTTTCAGCGATCATGACCGTCGCCAAAGCCGAAGTTGTCATCACTTATTGCACTCAATGCCAGTGGCTGCTGCGCGCGGCGTGGCTGGCTCAGGAACTGCTCAGCACCTTCGCTGACGACCTGGGCAAAGTATCGTTGGTGCCGGGCACCGGTGGGGTGTTTCACATCACTTGTGCGGGTGTGCAGATCTGGGAGCGCAAGGCCGACGGTGGTTTTCCCGAGGCCAAGGTATTGAAGCAGCGAGTGCGCGATCAGATCGATCCTGACCGCGACCTCGGCCACAACGACCGCACTCAGTGAGAGGCAGCCTCGGCGGCGACGGTTTTCTTCTCGGCATGGCCTGACATCCGCGCCGATACAACGATGGCAACAATGATCAGCGCGCCGCCAATCAACATCTTCGGCGTCGGGTTTTCATTGAACAGCAGCCAGGCGATGGTGATGCCGTAGACCGGTTCCATGGCGAACACCACCGCCGCCGTGCGCGCCTTGATCACCGCCAGACTGGCGACGAACAGGCTGTGGGCGACGCCGGTACAGAACACCCCGAGCAGGGCGATCCACAACCAGTCCAGCGCTTGAACCTGACTCAACTGCGGCGCCGCGACCGGCAACAGACACAAAGCCACGACGACGTTCTGGCACAACGCCGCCTGCACCGCCGGAATGCGCCCGGAGCTGGCGCGGTTGGTCAGCGACAGCAGGGAAAACAGCAGGCCGGACAACACTGCCCATAGCAAGCCGACGGTCGCGCCACTGCCCAGATCGAATGCGGGCGTCACCAGCACCAGACCGATGCTGACCAATACCACCAGGACGATTTCATTGGCACGGATGCGTTCGCGGAAGATCAGTCCTTCGAGAATCACCGTGAACGCCGGGAAACTGGCAAAGCCCAAGGTGGCGATGGCCACCCCGGCGATCTTCACCGATACGAAAAAACTCACCCAGTGCCCGGCCAGCAACACGCCGCTGAGGGCGAGGCGCCGCCAGTCCACGGCCTGAAGTTTCTGCCAACCGTGCTGGCTGGCGAAACGGGCGAAAAATGCCAGGGCGAGCACGGCGAAAGCCGCACGTCCAAATACGATCACAGCAGGGGATGCGGCAGCGAGTTTGCCGAACACACCAGTCAGGCCGAACATCAAAGCGCCAATATGCAGAGCGCCAAGGGCGGTACGCGGAGTCATTGCATTCCTTTTTTCAGGTTCAACTTCATGGGGCCATTGAACCGCGTCTCGGCCTGCAAGTCTGTCGGCAGGCTATCGTCTTTTGTCGCAGGAATCGCGCCGAAGATGTCCGGGCGAGGAGCCGAACTCACGTAGGACTGCGGCCGAGAACGCACTTTGCGAGCTGTAACCGACGCGACTGGCTACTTCACCAATCGGCAATGCAGTGTCGCGCAGCAGTTGCACCGCGAGATGCAGGCGTCGACTGCGGATGTAATCCATCGGCGTCTGTCCGCATTCGGCCATGAACCGAGCGTGCAGGCGCGCGCTGGACAACCCGGCCACGCGCGCCAGGTCGGCCACTTGCAGCGGATAGGCGGCGTATTGCTCGATGTGCGCATTCAGCGCGGCGTAGGGCAAGCGACGCGCGCGGAGTTCGGCAGGTTGCGCGTGATTGAGACTGGCCAACAGCAACACCGCGCCTTGCTGCGCGATCAACGGATCGCTGACCGGACTGTTCGCCAGCCAGCTGACCAATTGGCTCTGCCCCGAGTCCAGCGACAGCCGCCCCGGATGATCGAGCAAGCGGCGACTGGCCTCGGCATGCGCGCCCAGCGAATCCTGCACCCATTGCCCTTCAGGGATGTCGAGCACCAGGCAGCTGCTGCCTTGGGGACTGTCGCAGGCATGATGAGCGCCGGACGGAACCACCACGACACTCTGCTGACGCACTTGGCTGCCACAGCCCTCGACCTCGAAATCCAGCGCACCGGACAGCCCGAACACCAACTGCGGGTGCTCGTGGCTGTGCACAATCAAGTCGTGGGTGTACTGACGCAAGGTGAGGATCGGTCGCATGGCAGGTTGTCTCCGAAGTGGCCCTCAGTCTACACCGCCGTACGCCGGATGCGTTGTCACACGACTGACTCACGCCTGTCACGGTCGATTAACCGGGCGCGCGCAAGCTGGCGAAAACATCGCAGAGGGTTGCCCATGACCAGCGCCGAGCTCGCCCGACCCAGTCGCAAACAACGGGTGCGAACCCTGTGGATCTCCGATGTGCACCTGGGCACCCGGGATTGCCAGGCCGAGCACTTGTCGCAATTTCTCAAGGGCTACCACGCCGACAAGGTCTATCTGGTCGGTGACATCATCGACGGCTGGAAACTGCGCAGCGGCATGTACTGGCCGCAAGCCCACACCAACGTCATCCGCCGCCTGCTGACCATGAGCAAGCGCGGCACCGAGGTGATCTACGTCACCGGCAACCATGACGAATTCCTGCGGCGCTATTCGAAACTGATTCTGGGCAATATCCAGTTGGTCGACGAGGCGGTGCACGTTACCGCGGATGGCCGGCATTTGCTGGTGATCCACGGCGATCAGTTCGATGTGATCACCCGCTATCACCGCTGGCTGGCGTTTCTCGGCGACTCGGCCTACGAATTCACCCTGACCCTCAACCGCTGGCTCAATCACTGGCGTGCCCGTTATGGCTACGGTTACTGGTCGCTGTCGGCGTACCTGAAACACAAGGTCAAGACAGCCGTGAGTTTCATCAGCGACTTTGAAGAAGCCATCGCCCACGAATGCGTGAAGCGCGAACTGCATGGCGTGGTTTGCGGGCATATCCACCATGCCGAGATTCGCAAGGTCGGCGGGGTGGACTATCTCAATTGCGGCGATTGGGTCGAGTCGTGCACAGCGCTGATCGAGCATTGGGACGGCACGATCGAGTTGTATCGGCTGGCGGATGCCCAGGCGCGGGAGGCGGAGTTGAAAGCTGCCAAAGTTGCCGAGATCGCCTGAGCGAAAGATCACCCTGTGGGAGCGAGCCTGCTCGCGAAGGCGTAGTGTCAGACAAAGCTTATGTGCCTGATACAGCGCTTTCGCGAGCAGGCTCGCTCCCACATGTGGTCTCAGGCCGGGCTGTGTTCTTGCATCGCAGCCTTGTAAATCGAGTTCTTCGGCTGCGCAAACAGCCTTTCCATCATTGGCTCGAAGAAACTCAGCGGCAGCGTGTCGTACGCCGGATCAAACGCCGCCGCGTCGTATTTGGCGCAGAACTCGGCAGTGGCGTGGAACTGCGGATGGTCCTTGAACTGCTCGCGCAAGTGCCGATCCATGCCCAGGTGATGAAAGAAGTAATAGCCCTGAAAAATGCCATGCTTCTCCACCATCCACAGGTTCTCCGCACTCACGAACGGCTTGAGAATCGCTGCGGCGATGTCCGGATGGTTGTAGGAACCGAGGGTGTCGCCGATGTCGTGCAACAGCGCGCAGACCACGTATTCCTCGTCACGCCCGTCGCGAAAGGCGCGGGTTGCGGTTTGCAACGAGTGGGTCAGGCGATCCACGGGGAAACCGCCAAAGTCGCCCTCAAGCAGTTTCAGGTGCGCAAGAATCCGCGATGGCAGTTGCCTGGCATAGGCACTGAAGTCCGCGGCGATGATCGCCCAGTCTTCCTCGGTGCCGTCCTTCATATGGGTGAAGCGAGCATGGGCATTCATGGGCAGACCCTCATTCAGAACGCCACGCGACCGAGAATCATGTCGCGGTACATGACGAAATCGCCGAGCAGGCTGTACAGCGGATGCTGAAACGTCGCCGGGCGGTTTTTCTCGAAAAAGAAATGGCCGATCCAGGCAAAGCTGTAACCGGCCAGAGGAAGCGCGAGCAACAGCAGCCAGGCGCCTTTGGCGATGCTGAGCGCGAGAATGAAGATGACCAGAGACGTGCCGATGAAATGCAGACGACGGCAGGTGCTGTTGCTGTGCTCGGCGAGGTAAAAGGGGTAGAACTCGGCGAAGCTGTTGAACTGCTTGATGTTTTCCACGACCGCGCTCTCTGTGGTGATTGTTCTGGCGACAAGTTGTTCGGCGGGGAGCTTATTTGAGTCTAGAGTGATCATTGGCGTGGGCCAGTGACAATCGGCGCCACTTTAGTATCCTTCGCAAATAGGGCGGTTATCTGCAGCCCGTCATGTAAAAGAATAACAACCATGAGCGAACGAACGACTTCTGCAAGCTGGGCGATGGGGATTGTCAAAGCACTGGAGATGGACGGCCTGGATTGCCGGGTTCTGTTCAGGCAACTGGGGCTGGATTTCAGCGCCCTTGAAGATCCGGATGCACGCTTCCCGCAAGACTCCATGACCCGGCTCTGGCAGCGCGCGGTCGAGGTTTCCGGCAACCCGGCGATCGGCCTGAACATGGGCAAAGTGGTGCGCCCGGCCTCGTTTCATGTCGCCGGCTATGCGCTGATGTCGAGCAATACCCTGGCTGAAGGCTTCCAGCGTCTGGTGCGCTATCAACGCATCATTGCCGAAAGCGCTGACCTGAGCTTTCGCCTGCTCGACGAAGGTTACGCGCTGATTCTCACCGTGCACGGCGATCATCTGCCGCCGACCCGGCAGAGTGCCGAAGCGTCACTGGCCTGCGCGTTGGCGCTGTGCGGCTGGCTGACCGGGCGCCCGCTGCACCCGGTCAAAGTGTTGGTTCAGGGCGATCAGCCGACAAATCTGCAACCTTATAAAGAAGCCTTTCACGCACCGCTGGTGTTCAACGCGCCTTACGATGCGTTGATCTTCGAACGGGCCGATATGGAGGCGCCGCTGCCGACAGCCAACGAAGCCATGGCGCTGTTGCATGACCGTTTTGCCGGGGAATATCTGGCGCGGTTTTCCGAGAGTCGCGTGACGCACCGGGCACGCCAGGTGCTGTGTCGTTTGCTGCCCCAAGGCGAGCCCAAGCGCGACACCGTGGCGCAGACGCTGCACCTGTCGCAGCGCACTTTGCAGCGGCGCTTGCAGGAGGAGGGCACCAGTTTTCAGCAGTTGCTCGACGACACCCGCCGTGAACTGGCCGAACAATATCTGGCGCAACCGAGCATGACCTTGCTGGAAATCGCCTACCTGTTGGGCTTTGCCGACCCGAGCAACTTCTTCCGCGCTTTTCGCCGCTGGTTCGACACCACGCCCGGCGAGTACCGCTTGCGCCTGACGCGGGTGCCGGACGCGGTCAATGACGCCAGAAGGCCGGAATACACAGCACAAACACCGTAATGATCTCCAGTCGGCCGAGCAGCATGCCGAACGACAGAATCCATTTCGCCGCATCCGGCAGGGTCGCGAAGTTGCCGGCCGGGCCGATGGTTTCGCCCAGACCCGGGCCGACGCCGGACACGGTGCTGGCGGCACCGGTCAGTGCGGTCATCCAGTCGACTCCGAGCAGCGACAGCAGCAGCGCGATCACGCAGATGGTGATGGCGAAGAAGAACGAGAAAGTCAGGATCGAACGGACAATTTCTTCGTCGAGACGGTGACCGTTGTACTTCTGTTTGATCACCGCGCGCGGGTGGATGAGCTGATTGAGGTTGGCCTTGAGCAGGATGTAGGCGACCTGGAAACGGAAAATCTTGATCCCGCCCGCCGTCGAACCTGAGCAGCCGCCGACAAAGCCCAGATAGAAAAACAGCATCAGCGAGAAGTTGCCCCACAGGCTGTAGTCACCGAGGGCGAACCCGGTGGTAGTGACTACCGAGGTCACGTTCAGCGCCACATGCCGCAGCGCTTCCAGCCAATGCAGCTTGGTGGTCCACCAATACCAGGTGCCGAGCACCAGCCAGGTCACCAGCAACATTGCCAGCAAACCCTGCACCTGTTGATCCCTGATCAACGCACGGCGGTTGCCGCGCAGCGTCGCCACGTACAGGGTGAATGGCAGGCTGCCGAGAATCATGATAACGATCGCCACCCAGTGCACCGCCGGTTGCGTCCACTTGGCCAGCGACTGGTCAGAGGTCGAGAAACCACCGGTGGAAATCGCCGACATCGCGTGGTTGATCGCATCGAACGGGCTCATTCCGGCCCACCAGAACGCCAGACTGCCGAGAATGGTGATGCCGACGTAGGCCGCCACGATCAGCCGCGCCACCATGTGCGAGCGCGGCATGACTTTCTCCGAGCGATCGGAGGATTCGGTCTGGAACAGGCGCATGCCACCGATGCGCAGCAGCGGCAGAATCGCCACCGCCATGCCGATGAAGCCGATGCCGCCGATCCAGTGCAGCAGCGACCGCCACATCAGAATCCCCGGCGACATGTTGTCCAGGCCGTTGAGCACCGTGGAACCGGTGGCGGTGATGCCGGACATGCTTTCGAAGAACGAGTCGGTGTAGCTGATGTGCTGGGTCAGCAGAAACGGCAGCGCGGCGAAAATGCACACTACCAGCCAGCTGCTGACCGTCAGCAGGTACATGTCGCGCGGGCGCAGGTGAATGTGTTCCGGTCTGCCGGGTATCACCAGAGCGAGGCCGGCGACAAAGGTGATCATGCTCGCCCAGAGGAACGACGGCAGATCGCTGGTGCGCTCGAAAATCACCAGCGTGGCCATCGGCACGACCATGGCCACAGCCAGGGTTATCAGGAAGATGCCGATGATAAAACCAATGATCCGTAAGGTCGGCAACGCCATGAAATCCGCTCGGGCTGATTGAACAAGGGCGCCATTCTACCTGCGGGGCAAGGCATGTAAACCGGCAGGCGCTGCGCAGTTGCAGCTAGAATAGCTGCACATTTTTCAAAGGAGGTGGCCGATGCAGGCTCTCGACGCGTTGCTCAACCGTGTTTCCGTTCCCCGCCTGGTCGAACCGGCCCCTACTGCCGAGCAGCGCGAAGCCCTGTTCGGCGCGGCCTTGCGTGCCCCGGATCACGGGCACTTGCAGCCGTACCGCTTTTTGACAGTCGAAGGCGCAGCGCGTGAGCAAATGGGCGAGTTGCTGGCCGAGGCGGCCCGCCAGCAGGGCGGTGAAGTCACCGACGCGATGATCGACAAGGCGCGCAACGGCCCACTGCGCGCGCCGCTGGTGGTTGTGGTCATCGCGAAATTGCAGGAACACGTGAAATACCCGAAGGCCGAGCAACTGCTCACGGCCGGCTGTGCGGCCCACGGGATTTTGCTCGCGGCGTATGCGCAGGGGATTGGCGCGGTGTGGCGCACCGGGGATCTGGCGTACTCCAAGCATGTGGCCGAAGGCCTGGGGCTGGTGGAAGGCGAGGAGGTGATCGCGTTCCTCTATCTCGGCACGCCGCAGAAAGAGCCGCGCGTGGCGGAGAAGGTTGATCTGGCTGAGTTCGTCAGCGCCTGGCCAGGTAAGGTCTGAAGATCAAAAGCCCCTCACCCTAACCCTCTCCCAGAGGAAGAGGGGACTGATTGGGGGATGCTTTGGAATTACGCCGACCTGAGCGTCCTTCGCTGAATCCAGCGTCGGGATACCGGACGTCTGGTTTCTGCGAATCCATAAGGTCGATGCACAACGGCAGACAACTCGCTCGGCCCCTCTCCCTCCGGGAGAGGGTTGGGGTGAGGGGCTTTTTCAGGGCTGGACCACGACTCCCGGTACCAGCGGCAATTCCAGACTCGCCACAAAGCCGCCCTGCGGATGATTGGCCAGCGTCAGCGTGCCGCCATGCCGTTCCGCCGCGCGTTTGGCAATCGCCAGCCCCAGGCCATGACCGGCAGCGGTCTGCCCCGGTGCCCGGTAGAACGGCTCGCCCAACTGACTCAGATGTTCGGTCTGCACCCCCGGCCCATGGTCGCGCACGCTGATGACAATCCGCTCTCCCTGCCGCGCAGCCTGCAATTCGATCGGCTGATCGCTCGGGTTGAAGCGCTGGGCGTTGCGCAGCAGATTATCCACGGCGCGCTCGATCATCGTCGGCCAGCCTTTGAGATTCAGTTGTGACTCAGCTTGCAGGCGCACGGTCTGCTCGGGGGAGCTGAGCTGCGCATCCTTTTGCAGCGTGGCGAGCAACGCATTCAGGTCGACTTCTTCAGCGCTGGCATTGTCGGCATCGACTCGCGCCAGCACCAGAATTTCACTGATCAACGCCTCCAGCCGGTCGCATTCACGGGTCAGGCGTGGCCACAATTTCTCGCGCTCTTGCGGGTTGGCGCGCTCGGCCAAAGCCAACGCGATGCGCAGGCGCGCCAGTGGTGAGCGCAGTTCGTGGGAGACATCGCGCAGCAACTGGCGCTGACTGCCGATCAGGCTTTGCAGGCGCGCGCCCATGCGGTTGAAATCGGTGGCCAGCACGCCGAATTCGTCGCGGCGGTTGGCGAGTTTAGCCAGACTGTTCTGCTGATAAGTCGTCTGCCCCAGATCATGCACCGCGCCGCGCAAGCGACTGAGCGGGCGGGTGATGGAGAAAGTCACGAGCAAACTGAACAGGGTCAGCACCACCAGCGCAATACCCAGCGCACTCAGTGGCCAGAGCAGACTTTCGCGGTGCCAGGCGTCGAGTTCCGGGTGCGGGATGCGGTAGATGAACAGGTAGGTGTCACCGGTTTTTTCGCTGGTGATTTCGTCGGTCAGGCGCCGCCACGGCAGGCGGCGATCGTCGTTGTTCTGCCGCGCCTCGAATGCTGCGGCGCGGCGCGGGAAGGTGCCACGCACCACCGGATCGCCGGTTTCGTTGAGCACCTGAACGTCGATGTGATACTGGCGTTTACGTTGTTCGAGGATGTCCTGGGCGGCTTCTTCGCCTTGGGCTTCGTAGGTCTGCGTCCATTCTGCGGCCAGCGTGTTGAGGCCGGGATGGCGGCTGAGAATCCACGCGTCCTGATTGAGCATGTGCCCGAGCAGAATCGACAGCCCGGCTACCAGAGCGATGGCCAGCCAGAAGCTCGCAAGAATCCGCCAGAACAGTGAACGCACAGAAACTCCTCGAAAATCACACCGTTCAAATGTGGGAGCGAGCCTGCTCGCGAAGGCGTAGTGTCAGTCAATCCATCGCTGGCTGATACACCGCCTTCGCGAGCAGGCTCGCTCCCACATTTGATTTGAATGGAGCAGGCCCGACGAGGTGAGTCGTCGGGCCCAGGGTCTAGCCATTATTGCGCCTTTTGTGCCTGCTGCGCTTTCCAGGCCTTGAACTCGGCCCATTCGGCGCGGCGTTCGGCGCGTTTCTTCTGGATTTCGTCGAACTGCTTCTGTTGCTCGGGTTTGAGCAGTGCCCGGACATCGGACTCGGCTTTCTTGTGGTTGGCCGCGATCTCGTCCTTCATGGCTTTCTGGTCGGCCGGCGAGAGTTTTTCCAGGTACTTGTCGACCACCTGCTTACGCTCGTGCATCTGCTCGCCCATGATCTTGCGAATCTGCTCGCGTTGTTCGCGGGTCAGGTCGAGCTGGCTGTACGGGCCTTTGTCGTGCATGCCGCCGTGCATCTGACCGCCGTGGCGCGGGCCATCCAGCGGACCACCCAGCGGACCGCCATCCTGCGGCATGGCCATGGCCACGGTTGGCAGAGCGGCAGCGAACATCAGAGCGATAAGAGTCTTGCGCATGGTGTATCTCCTTGTCTCGTTCCCGGTACGTTCCGGATGAGTGCAGATTACGCAGATCAAGGTCAACGGCGGTCAGCGCAGCGTAAAGCTTCGGTAAAGACGTTTCGTGCCCGGCCTTACACATATCCAGTGCAGGAGGTGCTGAAGGCTGCGATCTGATCGTTCCCACGCTCTGCGTAGGAATGCAGCCGAGGACGCTCTGCGTCCTGCAGCCTGAAGATCGCCGCCTTGGGCAGCTCGTACACGGAACAAGATGGTTTTACAGGCTGTAGTAGTAACCACGGCTACGCAGCGCGACGATGCGTGGGCGGCCGTCGGGGTGGGGGCCGATTTTTTTGCGCAGGTTGCTGACGTGCATGTCGAGGCTGCGGTCGTACAGGGTCAGCTTGCGGCCGAGGGCCAGTTGCGCCAGTTCCTGTTTGTCCAGCGGCTCGCCCGGCTGTTTGAGCAGGGCTTCGAGCAGGCGGCTTTCGGAGACGGTCAGGGTCAGTTCTTTTTCGTCGATGCTGACCACGCCGCGCACCGGGCTGAAACTCAGGTCGCCCAGCTCGAGCTGCGTCGAAACGGCTGCCGGGTGGCTGCGGCGCAACACGGCACGCAGGCGCGCGGTCAGTTCGCGGGGGTCGCAGGGTTTGGCCAGGTAATCGTCGGCGCCCAGTTCGAGGCCGAGGATGCGGTCCAGCGGTTCGCCACGCGCTGACAGCATCAGCACCGGCAGGTCGGCGTGGTCGTTGCGCAATTGCTTGAGCAGTTCCAGACCGCTGCCGTCGGGCAGCATCACGTCCAGCACCACCGCCGCCGGGGCGGTTTCGGCCAACGCCTTGCGGGCGCTCTGGCCGTCGTGGCAGGCGCGCACCTGGAAGCCTTCCTGGCTCAACCAGCTACTCAGGAGTTCGCACAACTCCTGGTCATCATCAATCAATAACAGCTCGCTCATGACTCACTCAATTTAGCCATTGCCGACGTTTTCGGCTTGCACCGCTGGCAAAGATACCGCAGAGCAGCGCCAATAGCGCTACTCCGGCGCCAGTGACGAACCACTGCTGTTGATCGGTCAGCAAACGCGGCAGCGGGCTGGCCTGGGCTTCCTTGAGTTGCAGCTTCAGACGCTGGTTCTCCTGGCGCAGCCGGGCGAGCTGGGCGCTTTCGCGAGTGTTGTCGGCATTTTGCAGTTGTTTGTTCAGTTCTTCGCGCTGCTGTTCACTGGCCTTGAGCCGCTGTTGCAGCTCGGTGATCTGGCTGCCGGCGCTCAATGACAATGGCGTTGAGCTGCCGCTTTCGGTGGTTTCCTCACCATGGGCGGGGGCCATGATCGACAACGTGAGCAACATCAGACACAACGGACCCTTGCGCATCGCGACACCTGTTTCCAAATGGATATTGGGCAGGTTGTCGGCAGGCAAACGAGAATAATGAGCGATTGAGAGCGCGATGAACCGAGAAGGTTCATCGCGTGGAAGGACTTAAGGCAGGACTTGCTTGAACGGCTTGACGATCACATTGGCGTAAACGCCAGCGGCGATGTACGGATCGGCATCGGCCCAGGCCTGTGCGGCGCTGAGGGAGTCGAACTCGGCGACGATCAGGCTGCCGGTGAACCCCGCTGCGCCCGGATCATTGCTGTCGACCGCCGGGTGCGGGCCGGCCAGCACGATGCGGCCTTCGCCCTTGAGCGCTTGCAGGCGTTCCAGATGCGCCGGGCGCGCGGACAGGCGAGCTTCGAGCGAGTTGGCAACGTCGGTGGCAATGATGGCGTAGAGCATGTCAGTCCTCGGTTTTTGGCGTTGTGGTATCGGTGTCATGCAGATGGCGCGACAGGTAAACGCCCTGTGCGACCAGGAACAGCACGGTCATGCCCAGGCTGCCGAACACCTTGAAGTCGACCCAGATGCTCTGAAAGGTGAAAGCGACGAACAGGTTGGCGGCGCCGCAGAACAGGAAGAACGCGATCCAGGCGATGTTCAGGCGGGTCCAGACCGGGTCGGGCAGGGTCAGCGCGTGACCCATGATGCGTTTGATCAGCAAGCGATCGCCGATGAAGTGGCTACCGATGAACGCCGCAGCGAACAGCCAGTTGACCACCGGCGCTTTCCATTTCAGGAAGGTTTCGCTGTGGAAGGCCAGCGTCAGGCTGCCGAACACCAGACAGGCGATCAGCGTCAGCCACTGGCTCTTTTCCAGCTTGCGCTGCTTGATGAACAACGCGCCGTACACCACCAGGGAACTGATGATCAGCATCGCCGTGGCGCTGTAGATACCGCCTACGGTCACTTGCTGGCCGGCAATGTCGACGACCCGTGGATCAAGTTTGTAAACGATGAAGAACAGCAGAAGCGGGATGAAATCGATGAATTGTTTCACAGTGAGAGCCAGAAGCTGGATGTGGCGGCATAATAACAAACATATGGGCGCGCGATAGCGCCAGCTGATTTGAGGTTACAACTCCCCGTGAATGTTGATTTGCACTGCCACAGCACGGCCTCCGATGGCGCCCTGGCGCCTGCGGTTCTGGTTGCGCGTGCGTTCGAAAACGGCGTGCGAGTCCTGGCGTTGACCGACCACGACACTCTTGAGGGGCTCGCCGAGGCGCGTGCTGCCGCCACCGAGTTGGGCATGCAACTGGTCAACGGCGTCGAATTGTCCTGCACCTGGGGCGGGGCGACTATTCACGTGCTGGGTTACGGCTTCGACGTCAACGCTGCGCCGTTAGTGGAAGCGATCGCCAAATTGCACGATGGCCGCTGGCTGCGGTCGGAAGAAATAAGCCGCAAGCTCGCCCTCAAGGGGATGCCCGGTGCCCTCGACGGCGCCCGGCAGATCCAGCAGGAACTGGGCGACAGCGGCAACGCGCCGGCCCGGCCGCATTTCGCCGACTGGATGGTGCGTGAAGGTTATGTAAAGGATCGCGCCGAGGCGTTCCGCAAATGGCTCGGCGCCGGCAAACTCGGCGACGTCAAACTGCACTGGCCGACGCTGGAAGACACTGTCGGCACCCTGCGCGCCGCCGGTGCCTGGGTCAGCCTGGCGCATCCATGGCACTACGATTTCACGCGTAGCAAGCGCCGAAAGCTGATTGCCGACTATATTCAAGCAGGCGGGCATGCTATCGAGGTGGTCAATGGCCATCAGCCCGCAGAACAGGTGGGCAGCCTGGCGATCCTTGCCCGTGAGTTCGGTCTGCTGGTCAGCGCCGGCAGTGACTTCCATGGCCCTGGCGGCTGGTCCGAGATCGGCCAGTACCGGCCGGTTCCCGAGGACCTTCCACCCCTGTGGTGTCGGTTCAAACATGACACAGATATTGCCGCCGTCTGAACAGGTAGAGAATGTGAGTCAATTTTTCCAGATACATCCGGAAAACCCGCAAGCGCGCCTGATCAAACAGGCGGTCGAGATCATCCGCAAAGGCGGGGTGGTGATTTATCCCACGGACTCGTCCTACGCCATTGGTTGCCAGATCGGCGACAAGACCGCCATCGAGCGTGTGCGACGGCTGCGTCAGCTCGATGAAAAGCACAACTTCGCGCTGATCTGCAGCGACCTGTCGCAACTGGGCAATTACGCCAAGATCGACACCGGCACCTTCCGCATTCTCAAGGCGCACCTGCCGGGGCCTTACACCTTTATTCTCAACGCCACCCGCGAAGTGCCGCGCCTGTTGCTGCATCCGAAGAAACGCACCATCGGTCTGCGCGTGCCGAGCCATCCGATCGCGCTGGCGCTGCTGGCCGAACTCGGCGAGCCGCTGATGAGCGTGACGCTGATCATGCCCGGCGATGAAGACCCGCTCAGCGATCCTTACGAAATGCGCCAGTTGCTTGAGCATCAGGTCGATCTGATCATCGACGGCGGTTTTGGCGGTATCAAGGCCTCAACGGTGATTGACCTGACCGGCGATGACCCGGAAGTGGTCCGCGTTGGTTGCGGCGATCCGACGCCGTTCATGGTCGAGGCCTGAATGTCCGCAGTGGAAACCGTGGTCGATCCCCAGGCCGGCGCCCAGCAGGAACTGCCGTTCGCGATGGTCTATGGTCAGGCGGTCATGGAGATGCCGCTGGACCTGTACATCCCGCCGGATGCGCTGGAAGTCTTCCTTGAAGCCTTCGAAGGCCCGCTCGACCTGCTGCTGTACCTGATCCGCAAACAGAACATCAACATCCTCGACATCCCGGTGGCGGAAATCACTCGCCAGTACATGGGCTACGTCGAGTTGATGCAATCGGTGCGTCTGGAGTTGGCCGCCGAATACCTGGTGATGGCGGCGATGCTCGCCGAGATCAAATCGCGCATGCTTCTGCCGCGCGCCGAAACCGTCGAAGATGAAGAAGACGATCCACGCGCCGAACTGATCCGCCGCTTGCAGGAATACGAGCGTTTCAAGGCTGCTGCCGAAGGTATCGATGGGCTGAGTCGGGTGGGCCGCGATGTGATCGTGCCCAAGCTCGACGCCCCGGAAGCGCGGGCGCGCAAGCTGTTGCCCGACGTCGCGCTGGAAGAGATTCTGATGTGCATGGCCGAGGTGCTGCGCCGTGGCGACATGTTCGAAAGCCACCAGGTCAGTCGCGAAGCGCTGTCCACCCGCGAACGCATGAGCGATGTGCTGGAACGGCTCAAGGGCGGCGGCTTCGTGCCGTTTGTCGAGCTGTTCACCGCTGAAGAAGGCCGCCTGGGTGTGGTGGTGACCTTCATGGCGATCCTTGAACTGGTCAAGGAATCCTTGGTCGAGCTGGTGCAGAATGAGCCGTTCGCCGCGATCCACGTGCGAGCCCGAGCCGAATAACGAGTCCCTGTATGAACCTGACTGAACCCCGCGAGCTGGCGTCCCTGCTTGAAGCCTTTCTGTTGGCCTCGGGAAAGCCGCAATCCCTTGAGCGCCTGTATGAACTGTTTGAAGAAGGCGAGCGGCCGGAGCCGGCGGTCTTCAAGAAAGCCCTGACCCTGCTCGGCAAGTCCTGCGAGGGCCGCGCCTTTGAACTCAAGGAAGTCTCGTCGGGCTATCGCTTGCAGATCCGCGAGAAGTTTTCACCGTGGGTCGGCCGTCTCTGGGAAGAGCGCCCGCAGCGCTATTCCCGTGCGTTGCTGGAGACCATCGCGCTGATCGCCTATCGCCAGCCGATCACCCGTGGCGAGATCGAAGACGTGCGTGGCGTGGCGGTCAACAGCAACATCGTCAAGACCTTGCTCGAGCGTGAGTGGATCCGCGTCGTCGGCTATCGGGACGTGCCGGGCAAACCGGCTATGTTCGCCACGACCAAGGCGTTTCTCGACCACTTCAACCTGAAAAACCTTGAAGATCTGCCGCCGCTGGCCGAGCTGCGCGAGATGGAAGCCGAGCCGGTGCTCGACTTCGACGACGCGCCGGTGCCGCAGAGTCTGCAGGAACTGGCCGACGCCAGCGCCGAGCCGGAGGAGGAGAAGGAAGAAACCAGTTTCCATTCCCTGCTGCTGGAGCTGGACAGCATGGAAGAGGGCATCAAAACCGATTTCGACGATTTGCTGCGCGATGCGGTGGATGGCGAAGCGCCGGTGGCTGAGCCTGAGATCATCGAGCCGGTTGTTGAAGCTGAAGTTGAACTTGAAGCGGCGCCTGACGCCGAACCGGAAGAGGACGTCCTGGGCGTCGCCGAGGCCCGCGAGAAACTCCTGGCCGCCGTTGCCGCCCTCGAACAGCCTGAACCGGAACTCAGCGAAGAAGAAGCCGAAGCCCGCGCACTGGCCGAGGCGATCGAAGCCGAACGGCGCGAGTTCGACGATTGATCCGGATCCTTGTGGGAGCGGGCTTGCCCGCGATTGCCGTGGGTCAGATCCAATGATGTTGACTGACACTCCGCTATCGCGGGCAAGCCCGCTCCCACAGGGTTTGATGTGTTTCTGGAGAGGATGATGAGCTCAACCAAAGACCCCTGCATCAGCCTCTGCAAATTCTCCGACGACATCTGCCTGGGTTGCGGTCGCAGCAAGCGCGAGATCAAGGCCTGGAAGAAACTCGACAAGGACGACAAGCGCACCGTGCTGGCCGAAGCCGCGCTGCGCCTGATCAAACTGGGTGGTGCCGGTCGGCGGAAAAAGAAATAACCGGCAATCGATCAGCTAGTCTCTGATGCGCGACGGCGCACATCCGCGTATGATTCGCGACCCTTCGCCGATCCCTTCGGCCTGGACCCAGTTTTCAATACTTCAGGCGCCGCCTGAAAAGACCACACCGGGAGGTGCCCAGATGAGTGACATCAATCAGAAAGACGACCAGGAAATCGGCCCAGCAGGCGAAAAGCTGCAGAAGGTCCTCGCCCGTATCGGCGTCGGCTCGCGCCGTGACGTGGAATCCTGGATCAGCCAGGGCCGGATCAAGGTCAATGGCAGAGACGCCACCCTCGGCCTGCGCGTCGACATGCACGACGCCATCACCATCGATGGCAAAGTGATCAAGCGCGAAGAGGCCGCCGAGTCGGTGCGCCGCGTGATCATGTACAACAAGCCCGACGGCGAAATCTGCACCCGTGACGACCCGGAAGGCCGTCCGACCGTGTTCGACAAGCTGCCGCGTCCGAAAGAAGGCCGCTGGATCAACATCGGCCGTCTCGACATCAACACCACCGGTCTGCTGATGTTCACCACTGATGGTGAGCTGGCCAACCGTCTGATGCACCCGTCCTACGAGATGGACCGCGAGTACGCCGTGCGTGTACGCGGTGAAGTCGACGACGAGATGATCGAACGCCTGAAGGCCGGCGTGGTGCTGGAAGACGGTCCGGCGCGTTTCACCGACATTCAACAGGCGCCGGGCGGTGAGGGTTTCAACCACTGGTACCACTGCGTGGTCATGGAAGGGCGCAACCGTGAAGTGCGTCGTCTGTGGGAATCGCAGGGTCTGGTGGTCAGCCGTCTGAAGCGCGTGCGTTTCGGTCCGGTGTTCCTCAACTCCGACCTGCCGATGGGTCGCTGGCGCGAAATGAGCCAGTACGAAGTCGACGTCCTCAGCGCCGAAGTCGGCCTGACGCCGGTGGCAATGCCGCAGCTGAACGCCAAGAGCAAGGACAAGCTCGAACGCATGCAGCGCAAATCGTCGCGGCCGATGGCCAAGACCGAGCGCGTGCGTACTCTGCGTCCGGCCGCTGGCGCACCGACCGCGCCGCGCCCGAGCCGTGAGCCGCAGATCGAAGGCGAGCGTCCAGGTCGCAAGCCAGTCGCCCGTGACGGCGAGCGCGCACCGCGTCCGGCCAGCGGTCGCACTGAGCGTGGTGAAGGTCGTGCACCGGCCGGTCGCGGTACGCCAGTGGCGGATCGTCCAGCCGACACCACCAACAAGCGCCCGGCCAAACCGGCGCCGAAGCGTCCGGGGATCAAACTGGTCGACGGCGACAAGCCCTCGGGCAAGCGTCGCGGCGCACCGGCCGGTTCCGGTCAGCGCCCGGGGTTCGGACGCAAGAAGCCTGAGTGAGGCAGCTGTGAGTTTCTAGCTGCAAGCTGCAAGTTGAAGCAAAAACGCCAACCTTAGGGTTGGCGTTTTTTTTCGTCTGGCGAAACTCATGTAGCGTCTGATTGGGCCTCTTCGCGAGCAGGCTCGCTCCCACATTGGAGTCGCGTCGAACATAAATCCCTGTGGGAGCGAGCCTGCTCGCGAAGGCGTCAGTCGCCTAAAACACAAACCGCCCGTCAAACACCGGCTTGTCATCCAGCGCCAACACCCCGCCCGAAAAGATCAGATCCAGGTGATGACTGCCCTTGGCGCCACCGCCCAATCCGAGATGCAGCCCACAATGCCGCTCCTCAAACCCGGCATTGCGCGCATACAGATCCTTCACGCCTTCGTTGGTGCCAATCCCCAACTCCTCAATCCGCCGGTTCGACGGGTTGGCATCCAGGTACTTGTTGAAATCCTGCTCCAGCCCCGGCACGTCGGTGGCGATGCGGCTGATGGTCGAGTTCTCGATCCACAGCTCCAGCGGCGATTCCAGCACGCCGTACTTGCGCGCGAACGGGATAGTGCTGAGGAAGGTGCCCTTGAACTTCACATGGCCGTTGATAGCTTCGCTATGGGTGGCGATTTCGCCGGGGGCGAGGTCGAAGTTGCCGACGCCGTTGATGTCGGTCCACTTCTTGATGCTGCTCATCGGCGTTTCGAACCATGAGCCGTGGTCATCCTTGAAACTCAGCGTGGTCGCCTGGGACATGCGCTGGATCAAGTGACTGTTGAGTCCGGCGATGCGTTGCGGGGTGATGCTGAAGGTGTCGTAGAAATAGTCGCCGTAATCCTTGAACAGCAGCGACTTCTTCCAGTTTTCCGCCATCACCGCTTGCAGTGCGCGGACGAATTCCGGGCCGTCGGGGCGTGGGTTGGGCAGGGTGGAAGAGTCGTAGAAGAAAATGTACAGATCGCTGTCGGCAATTGCCTCGGACAGCGCTGCGGTACTTTCCAGGTCCAGACGCCGAGCGCTGAACTGGAAGCGCGGATGCTCGCCGGCCTGTTCGGCAATGGCGCCGGTCAGGGCTTCGTAATCGGCGGTGTGGCCCAGCATGACCTTCGCCGAGTCGAGGCCGGCGAGGGCAGGGTGATGTTCGAGGTAGTAAAGGAAATGCGAGATGGCGCGGGGCTTGTCCATGAATCCTCCCTGACTGACCGGGGAATGAAGCGGCAGGCACGACCGGCCGGACCGTGCCTGCCCGGGATGTCTTACAGAGGCCACATCGCCGTGCCGAACGGAACCACCGCGTCGGCTTGCATCATTTCCACAGCGGCCTCATGGGTTGGCGCTTCAAACCATTCGTCCAGTTGCAGTTCGGTATCCAAGTCTTTTTCCAGTGCTTGCATGGTCGATCTCCTAGAGAATTTCACGGTTTATGACTGACCGGTCGAGGTGGCCGGTGAGACGTGAAAAACCTAGTTGAGGCTTTTTCGTAATGCAAAATTTTATCCATTTAATTTTTAAATAGACTTTTTGTTCTGTTTTTCAGGATCGGTTTTCTTATTTGAAAACAAAAAACTAGGCAGGCGAAATTGATAGCAAGCTAGCTACCGTCAATATGCAGACGTCCTTCGGAAATTTCTGATTCGGAAAATATTCGTTACGCGTTGTAAACAAAACGTGACGAAAAGACCCCGCCGGAGCGGTGATTTCCCGACTCCGCATCGGTTGTAAGGAAAAGCTTCCGTAAGCCGGGAGAACAGCTGCCGCGCAAGGCTCTGGCGCGCTTGTTTCCAGCCTTCAGGCAGGGTGTGATGCGCCCCATGCCTGTCGTGCAGGCGAATAACAAGAAGGAGGCGCAATGAACGCCGCGACTGATTTCCACTTCTCCCCGTGGGACGGTTTTTTCCTCGTCCCCGTCGATGGCCTGCAAAGGCCTGACTCATATTTTGCAGCCGCTCGGCACTGTCGAGGCGGACACGTGCAATCCCGGCAACCGACACGCTGATCAGGCGGGTCTGGCAGCAGGGGGTTAGCGGTGTACAATGCGCCGCGTTTTAACTGTGACCCTCTGCGTAATCGCAAAAATCTCGAGGCTATCCGCCTTGTTCACTCCGCCGCGCCACAAGCGTGCCGGGTTCGATTTCGTCACAGATAAAAACAAACAGGTGACGCATGACCGTTGTAAATGAGCTGAACTCCTGGTGCCTGCGCTGGGGTTTGATCGGGGCTGCCTGAAATCGCAACCTTGCAGCAACGTCTACTGAACATCATCAAACCTTGCGTGAGACCTTTTTCATGAGTGGACAACCCTCGCAATCAGGCGAGCTTAAACGCGGCCTGAAAAATCGCCATATTCAACTGATCGCCCTCGGTGGCGCGATCGGTACCGGATTGTTCCTCGGTTCTGCCGGGGTCCTGAAATCCGCCGGCCCGTCGATGATCCTCGGCTACGCCATTTGCGGCTTCATCGCCTTCATGATCATGCGCCAGCTCGGCGAAATGATCGTCGAAGAGCCGGTGGCCGGTTCCTTCAGCCACTTCGCCCACAAATACTGGGGCGGTTTCGCCGGTTTCCTCTCGGGCTGGAACTGCTGGATTCTGTACATTCTGGTGGGCATGTCCGAGCTGACAGCGGTCGGCAAGTACATCCATTACTGGGCGCCGGATATCCCGACCTGGGTCTCCGCTGCTGCATTCTTCGTGCTGATCAACGCGATCAACCTGGCCAACGTCAAAGTCTTCGGTGAGGCCGAATTCTGGTTTGCGATCATCAAGGTCGTGGCCATCGTCGGCATGATCGCCCTGGGCAGCTACCTGCTGGTCAGCGGCCATGGCGGCCCGCAAGCCTCGGTGAGCAACCTGTGGTCCCACGGCGGTTTCTTTCCCAACGGGGTGAGCGGTCTGGTGATGGCCATGGCGATCATCATGTTCTCTTTCGGCGGTCTGGAAATGCTCGGCTTCACCGCTGCTGAAGCCGATAAACCGAAAACCGTGATCCCGAAAGCGATCAACCAGGTGATCTACCGCATCCTGATTTTCTACATCGGCGCGCTGGTGATCCTGCTGTCGCTGACTCCTTGGGACAGCCTGCTGGAAACGCTCAACGCCTCGGGTGATTCCTACAGCGGCAGCCCGTTCGTACAAGTGTTCTCGATGCTCGGCAGCAACACCGCCGCGCACATCCTCAACTTCGTCGTGCTGACCGCCGCGCTGTCGGTGTACAACAGCGGCACCTACTGCAACAGCCGTATGCTGCTGGGGATGGCCGAGCAGGGCGATGCGCCAAAAGCTCTGGCGAAGATCGACAAGCGCGGCGTGCCGGTGCGTTCGATTCTGGCTTCGGCGGCAGTGACGCTGGTTGCCGTGTTGCTCAACTACCTGATCCCGCAGCACGCGCTGGAACTGCTGATGTCGCTGGTGGTTGCGACGCTGGTGATCAACTGGGCGATGATCAGCTACTCGCACTTCAAATTCCGCCAGCACATGAACCAGACCAGACAGACGCCACTGTTCAAGGCGCTGTGGTACCCGTACGGCAACTTCGTCTGCCTGGCGTTCGTGGTGTTCATCCTCGGCGTGATGCTGCTGATCCCGGGAATTCAGATCTCGGTGTACGCGATTCCGGTGTGGGTGGTGTTCATGTGGGTCTGCTACCTGATCAAGAACAAGCGCAGTGCCCAGCAGGCGCTGCCAGTGATCGCCAAGTAACCGCTCAAGCAGAAACAGCAAACCCGGCCAAGTGCCGGGTTTGTTGTTTTGAAATGGAAAAATCTGACATCACACCGAACCCTGTGGGAGCGAGCCTGCTCGCGAAAGCGGTCCATCAGAAACATCTGCATCGACTGACACACCGCCTTCGCGAGCAGGCTCGCTCCCACAGAGGTTGAGTGAATCGGGTTATCCTGCACGCTCTGATTACGGACGCTTTTCCATGCTGGTGATTTCCAACAACGTGCATCTGCCGGATGCCGAGATCGAATTGACCGCCATCCGCGCGCAAGGCGCCGGTGGGCAGAATGTCAACAAGGTCTCCAGCGCCATGCACTTGCGCTTCGACATTCCCAACTCGTCTTTGCCGGAGTTCTACAAGGAACGCCTGCTGGCACTGCGTGACAGCCGTATCACCAGCGATGGCGTGCTGATCATCAAGGCGCAGCAATACCGAACCCAGGAAGCCAACCGCGCCGATGCGCTGGAGCGGCTGGTCGAGCTGATTCTCAGCGCCACCAAAGTGGAAAAGAAACGCCGCCCGACCAAGCCGACCCTTGGCTCGAAGAAGCGTCGGCTGGAGTCGAAAACCAAGCGCGGCAGTATCAAGGCCGGGCGCGGCAAGGTGGACTTCTAAACCTCGCGATACTTCGCCGTGTGCTTGTACAGATAGACACTCAAGCCAAGGCCGCTCAACGCTGCAAATGCGGCGAACAGGAAGATCGAAGCAAAACCGAATCCTGCTGCGATCGCCCCGGCCAGCGGCCCGGTGATCCCCAGCGACAAATCAATGAACAGTGAATAGGCACCGACCGCCGCGCCACGGCTCGAGGCCGGCACCAGATTCACCGCCTCCACGCCCAGCGCCGGGAACACCAGCGAGAAGCCGAAACCGCTCAGCGCCGCGCCCGCCAGTGCCCAATGCGCATCCGGCGCAATCCACAGCAACAACAAGCCCAACGTTTCCACCGACAGGCAGGCAATCGCCACGCGAAATCCGCCGAGGCGGTTGATCAGGTTGCCGAACAGCAGCCGCGCGCCGATGAAGCTGGCGCCGAACAGGCTCAGGCACAGCACCGCGTTGTCCCAGTGCTGGGTCGCGTAGTACAGGGTGATGAAAGTGGCGATGGTGCCGAAGCCGATCGAACCCAGCGCGAGCCCGCAGCCGTGGGGGAAGACTTTGCCCAGCACATGCATGAACGGCAGGCGTTCACCGGCGACGATCGGCGCGGCGGTCTTCGGCCATGCCAGCGCCAGACCGAGCAGGGCGAGGAGGATGATGCTCACGCCCATGCTCCACAGCCCCAACCTGCTTACCAGCCACACACCGAACGGCGCGCCGATCGCCAGGGCGCCGTAACTGGCGATGCCGTTCCAGGAAATCACTTTCGCCGTATTCGCCGCGCCGACCCGTCCGATACCCCAGCCAATCGAACCGGAACCGACCAGGCTTTCCGCGCTGCCCAGCACCAGACGGCCAATTAAGAGGCTGATCAGACTGAGCAGCGGCAGGTTCGGCGTCCACGCGGAAATCAGCATGAACACACCGCTCAAGCCACAGCCAGCGAGGCCGATCATCACTGCGCGTTTGCTGCCCTGGTTGTCGATGATCTTGCCGGCATATGGACGGCTGAGCAGGGTGGCGAGGTATTGCACGCTGATCACCAGCCCGGCGATCACGGCGCCGAAACCAAGGTCACTGTGGACATAGCCCGGCAACACGGCGAGCGGGATGCCGATGTTCAGGTAACCGATAAAGGTGAAGAGGACGATGGAGACTACTTGCAGCGTAACCGCCAGCGGACGCTGGGGCTCGGATATAGACGACATGGGTAACGATCCACGGGAGCAGCAGATTAGATAGGCTGCTCATGATACCGGCGTGAACCGTTCAGGGGCGGGGAAAAGTAAAACTATTTGCCGGGCGGCGCTTTCAGGATTTCGCCGGGGCGACCAGTTGCGTGGTGACGAGGGCGGCGAGGGCGTTTTCTTCGCTGCCGAAACGTTCGAGCAGGGCAGCTTGCTTCTCGGGCGAGAGGCGATTCCAGATCTCGATCATTTTCTCGGTGGCGCCGATCAGCACGGCAGCTTGGCTTTCGGAGAATTCGTCGGTCATGGCGGGCTCGGGTTTCAGGCAGTGTGGAAAGCGCATGTTAGCGCTTTCCACACGGTCTGTACGGCGGGTCTTACTCTTCGCTGTCGGCTTTGCGGCTGTCAGCGGCTTCTTGCGGCTCGGGCTTTTCAGCACCGGCGTGTTGCGGGGTCGTCTGCTCAGGTACGTGCAGGCTTGGGAAGGGGAGATTGGGAATCTCGTGCATGGGTGCGCTCCTCGCTAAGTCTGTTGATAGATCAGGTGCTCCGCGCTTTACAAAGCCTGCGCAGGATACAGCAGGAAAAATGACAATCAGACTTTTAATTCAAATTAATGCGACAGATGGCCGCAGGGAGGGGAGGCGACCACAAAAACCAAATGTGGGAGTGGGCTTTCGTGGCGAGGGGATTTATCCCCGATGGGCTGCGAAGCGGCCCCAGACCCTGCATTTGATCGTTCCCACGCTCCGCGTGGGAATGCAGCCGGGGACGCTCTGCGTCCCAAAGCGGACGCAGAGCGTCCGAAGAGGCATTCCCACGCGGAGCGTGGGAACGAGCATAGTGGGCTATTTACAGGCGTCGGCGATGGCGTCCGCGAGTAATGCGAGGCGGGTGGCGTCGATGCCGGCGACGTTCGCGCGGCCGGAGCTGACCATGTACACGCTGTGCCGCTCGCGCAGGGTTTTCACCTGTTCCGGCGACAGGCCGGTGTAGGAGAACATCCCGCGTTGCACACCGA
Organism: Pseudomonas sp. TE9122; assembly: GCF_056278925.1. NCBI lineage: Bacteria > Pseudomonadati > Pseudomonadota > Gammaproteobacteria > Pseudomonadales > Pseudomonadaceae > Pseudomonas > Pseudomonas sp. TE9122. The sequence goes on from NZ_JBWBQI010000001.1 coordinate 1,115,697, forward strand.
TGTGCGCGAAACGCTCGCGCAAACCGTGCGGTTCCAGCGCCTCGACCAAGCCGCTGCGCAACTGCGCGATTCGCAAGCGCATCGCTTCCACTTCATCGGCCCAGCGCGCTTTCAGCTCTGGGTCGGCGAGGATGGTCGCGACCACCGCCGCGCCGTGATCCGGCGGCGTCGACCACAGATTGCGGGCGATATTGGCCAGTTGGCTGCGGATGTCGATGAGCTTGTCAGCGCTGGTCGCGCAGACGATCAGCGCACCGGTACGGTCGCGATACAGGCCGAAGTTCTTCGAGCAGGAACTGGTGATCAACAGCTCCGGGAGCTGTGTCGCGAACAGCCGAGTCGACCAGGCGTCCTGATCGAGGCCATCGCCAAAACCCTGATAAGCGAAGTCGATCAGCGGCAGCAGATCGCGGCTGCGCACCACTTCAAGCACGCGCTTCCAGTCGTCATGGCTCAGGTCGAAACCGGTCGGGTTGTGGCAGCACGCATGCAGCAGCACCACGTCGCCCTTCGGCACTTCCCTGAGCACGGCGAGCATCGCTTCGACGTCGAGGCGATTGTCACTGCCGACGTACGGGTAGTGGCTGACCTTGACCTTGGCGGCGGCGAAAATGGTTTCGTGGATCGGCCAGGTCGGGTTGCTCAACCACACGCCTTTGCCCGGCAGGCACTGCGCGATGAAGTCGGCGGCCAGGCGCAGGGCGCCGGTGCCACCCGGGGTCTGGGTGGCGCCGGCGCGTTGTTCGGTGATCAGTTGCGAGTCGGCACCGAGTACCAGCTCATTGATGACCTTGCCGAACAGCGGATTGCCGTGGCCACCGATGTAAGTCTTGGTGTCCTGACTTTCGACCAGTCGCGCTTCGGCGATTTTCACCGCTTCCGGGATCGGCGTCAGGCCCTGGGCATCCTTGTAGACGCCAACGCCGAGGTCGAACTTGCGCGGGTTGGCATCCTGCGCATAGGCCTCCATCAAACCGAGAATCGGGTCGCCGGGGACCCGGCCGATGGCGTCGAAGTGCATCACTTGCGTCCTTCTGCGGTCTTCGCTACTTCGTCAGTGCGCGCGGCCATGATGAAGTCGTTGCGGTGCAGGCCTTTGATCGAGTGGCTCCACCAGGTCACGGTGACTTTGCCCCACTCGGTCAGCAGGCCCGGGTGGTGACCTTCGGCCTCGGAGATCTCGCCCACGGCGTTGGTGAACGCCAGTGCGTGCTTGAAGTTCTTGAACAGGAAAACTTTTTCCAGCTGCATGATGCCGTCGCGTACTTCGATGTTCCAGTCAGGGATCTGCTTGATCAGGATCGGCAGTTCTTCGTCGCTGACTTGTGGCGCATCGGCGCGGCAGGCTTCGCAGTGGGCTTGGTTCAAAGTCGACATGGTGGATTCCTGAAAACGAGTGTGTTTTTTATTAAAGCGCGTGTGCCGCCAATGCCGTCACGCTAAAGCAAAGTGGCGGCCACGGACAGACGCAATTGTCAGCAAAGGTCGCGGTTCAGGCGGCTTTGGGTTTCGGCGGAAATTTCGGCGCGTGCAAGCCCAGCTGCATGCCCTGACGGACCATGGCCATGATGTCTTCATGGGCCACATCGAACAGGCGCTTGAGATTGGGCAGGACGAAGTACAGCGGTTGCAGGATGTCGATGCGATACGGCGTGCGCATGGCTTCCAGCGGATCGAAGAGCTGATGCTCGGGCTCGTCCGACAGGCAGTAAACGGTTTCTTTCGGCGAAGACAGAATCCCGCCGCCGTAGATGCGCTTGCCGTGCGGGGTGTCGACCAGACCGAATTCGATGGTCATCCAGTACAACCGGGCCAGATACACGCGCTCTTCCTTGGTCGCCTGCAGGCCGAGCTTGCCATAGGTGTGGGTGAATTCAGCGAAGTAGGGGTTGGTCAGTAGCGGGCAGTGGCCGAAGATCTCGTGAAAGATGTCCGGCTCTTGCAGATAGTCGAGTTCTTCGCGGGTACGTATGAAGGTGGCGACGGGGAATTGCTTGCTGGCAAGCAACTCGAAAAACGTCTGGAAAGGAATCAGCGCCGGCACCCGGGCAACCTGCCAGCCGGTGGTCTCGCCGAGGACTTTGTTGATCTCGGCCAGTTGCGGGATGCGGTCGTGGGGCAGACCGAGTTTTTCGATACCGTCCAGATATTCCTGGCACGCACGACCTTCAATCACCTTCAACTGGCGAGTGATCAGCGTGTTCCACACCGCATGTTCTTCGGCGGGGTAGTCGATAAAACCTTGCGCATCGGGCTCGCGAGCCACGTATTGCGTCTGCTTCATGCTGCTCTCCTGCTAGGAAATTCGTTTTTGTTATGTCCAGCGATGGCTAAAGGAATACCCGAGAGTGACAGGGCGTGCAGCATGTTGACCGGTGTGTGCGTAGGAAAATTCTGCTTGTTTCGTAAAGTTATCGTTACGCCTTGTCGGGTAATGCGCATTTACGGTGATTGGCGGGTTTGAAAAGGGTCGGGGCTGTCACATAATCTTGACAACTATCTGCGTGCCTCGACAGAAACATCTGCCCCGGGCGCGCCACAAAACCCTGTGGGAGCGAGTCTGCTCGCGAAAGCGGTCTGTCTGACACATCGATACTGGATGTGCTGGCGCCTTCGCGAGCAGGCTCGCTCCCAAAAGGACATGTGTTTACCTCTCAAACCTGTCGGGCCTTTTTCTATGCGCATCAAAGTCCACTGCCAGAATCGCATCGGCATCCTGCGTGACATCCTCAATCTGCTGGTGGCGTACGGGATCAACGTCGCACGCGGCGAGGTGGGTGGTGAGCATGGCAATGCGATCTACCTGCACTGCCCGAACCTGATCAACATCCAGTTCCAGGCGTTGCGCCCCAAGTTCGAGGCAATCGGTGGGGTGTTCGGGGTTAAGCGCGTCGGGCTGATGCCCAGCGAACGCCGGCACATGGAATTGAACGCACTGCTCGGCGCGCTGGAATTTCCGGTGCTGTCGATCGACATGGGCGGTTCGATCGTTGCGGCCAATCGCGCGGCGGCGCAGTTGCTCGGGGTGCGCGTCGATGAGGTGCCGGGGATTCCGCTGTCGCGCTACGCCGAGGATTTCGATTTGCCGGAATTGGTGCGCGCCAACAAATCGCGAATCAACGGCATGCGGGTCAAGGTCAAGGGCGACATCTTTCTCGCTGACATCGCGCCGCTGCAATCGGAACACGACGACAGCGAGGCCATGGCCGGCGCCGTGCTGACGCTGCACCGCGCCGATCGGGTCGGCGAGCGAATCTACAATGTGCGCAAGCAAGAGCTGCGCGGGTTCGACAGCATCTTTCAAAGCTCGAAAGTCATGGCCGCTGTGGTCCGCGAAGCGCGGCGCATGGCGCCGCTGGATGCGCCGCTATTAATAGAAGGCGAAACCGGCACTGGCAAGGAATTGCTGGCGCGCGCCTGCCACCTCGCCAGCCCGCGCGGACAGTCACCGTTGATGGCGCTCAACTGCGCCGGACTGCCGGAGTCGATGGCCGAGACCGAGTTGTTCGGCTACGGCCCCGGCGCCTTCGAAGGCGCTCGCGCTGAGGGCAAGCTTGGCCTGCTCGAATTGACCGCTGGCGGCACGCTGTTTCTCGATGGCGTCGGCGAGATGAGCCCGCGTTTGCAGGTCAAATTGCTGCGCTTTCTTCAGGACGGTTGCTTCCGTCGCGTCGGCAGTGATGAAGAGGTGTATCTGGACGTGCGGGTGATCTGCGCGACGCAGGTGGACTTGTCCGAATTGTGCGCGCGCGGCGAGTTTCGCCAGGATCTCTATCACCGCTTGAACGTACTGTCGCTGCACATCCCGCCGCTGCGCGAGTGCCTCGACGGTCTGACGCCGCTGGTTGAACACTTTCTCGACCAGGCCAGTCGGCAGATCGGCTGTCCGCTGCCGAAACTGGCCCCGGCGGCGATGGATCGCCTCAGCCATTACCACTGGCCGGGCAATGTGCGGCAACTGGAGAACGTGCTGTTCCAGGCGGTTTCCCTGTGCGACGGCGGCACGGTCAAGGCCGAACATATTCGCCTGCCGGATTACGGCGTGCGTCAGCCGCTTGGCGATTTTTCCCTCGACGGCAGTCTGGACGAGATCGTCGGGCGTTTCGAAAAAGCGGTGCTGGAACGCTTGTATTCCGAGCATCCAAGCAGTCGGCAGTTGGGCAAGCGGCTCGGTGTTTCGCACACCACCATTGCCAACAAGCTGCGTGAGTATGAGGTTGGCAAAACCTCCGAAAGCTAAATAGAGCCTTTGTGGCGAGGGGATTTATCCCCGATGGGCGGCGAAGCCGCCCCGCTTTTTCTTCCCGGCGACCTCATTTGCAGGCTTGGCGACTGCTGCGCAGCCGAACGGGGATAAATCCCCTCGCCACAGGATCGCCATCCCCGCCGAACTCAGGATTGCCACTAACCGGCATGACACCGCCGGTTTTTCGTCTTCGATCCATTTCAGATTCCCCCTCCGATCCCCTCAAGTCCCCTGTTTGCCGGGCCTTCGCCCGCCAATAAAAAGTTGGTCTGCAAATTGCTTATGGCTGAGCAGTACAGCGGTGGGCGGCAAACGTCCGGCATGCAGAGGAAACACTGTGGACAAGTACCTTTATGTGGCAATGACCGGCGCCAGCCAGAACGCACTGGCGCAGCGGGCGCATGCCAACAACCTGGCGAACATTTCCACCAACGGCTTTCAGCGCGACCTCGAGCAGGCGCGTTCGATGCCGGTATTCGGCGACAGCTTTCCGGCGCGCGCGTTTGCCATGAGCGAACGTCCCGCCACCGACTTCACGCCGGGCTCACTGGTGCAGACCGGACGTGAACTCGACGTCGCGGTATCCGGCAACGGTTTCATCGCCGTGCAAAACCCCAGCGGCGGCGAAAGCTACGTGCGTACCGGCAGCCTCAACATCGACGCCCTCGGCGTACTGCGCGCCGGCAACGGCATGCCGGTGATCGGTAATGGCGGCCCGATCGCTGTGCCGCCCGAGCAGCAGGTGGAAGTCGGCGAAGACGGCACCATCAGCATTCGCGCAATGGGCGAAGGCCCCCGCGTCATGGCCGAAGTCGACCGGATCAAGCTGGTCAACCCGGACATCAAGAACATGAACAAAGGCCTCGACGGTTCGATTTACACCAAGGACGGCCAGCCGGCGCAAGCCGACGCCAACGTCAAACTGGTCTCGGGTTTCCTTGAGTCGAGCAACGTCAATGCCGTGGAAGAAATGACTTCGGTGCTGGCCCTGGCCAAGCAATTCGAGTTGCACGTCAAGATGATGAACACCGCCAAAGACGACGACCAGGCCATGGCTCGGGTCTTGCAGATCAGCTAATTATCAGAACGTCGCGCCGTAAAACAGGCGCACGAGGAGAATCGAATGCTTCCGGCTCTATGGGTTGCCAAAACCGGTCTGTCCGCCCAGGACACCAACCTGACCACCATTTCCAACAACCTGGCGAACGTTTCGACCACGGGTTTCAAACGTGACCGTGCCGAGTTCCAGGACTTGCTCTATCAGATCAAGCGTCAGCCAGGCGCTCAGTCGACCCAGGACAGCGAACTGCCGTCGGGTCTGCAAGTGGGTACCGGTGTGCGCATTGTCGGCACCCAGAAAAACTTCACCGCCGGCAGCCTGCAAACCACCGAGCAGCCGCTGGACATGGCCATCGACGGTCGCGGTTTCTTCCAGATCCTGCAGCCGGACGGCACCACGTCCTACACCCGTGACGGTACTTTCCACCTCGACTCCAATGGCCAGATCGTCAACGCCAGCGGTTTCGCGCTGGAACCGGCGATCATCATCCCGAACGATGCGCAGACCTTCACTGTCGGCCGTGACGGCACCGTGTCGATCACCATCGCCGGCAACCCGGCCTCGCAAGTGATCGGCAACCTGCAGACCGCCGACTTCATCAACCCGGCCGGTCTGCAAGCAGTGGGCAACAACCTGTTCCTGGAAACCGCTGCTTCCGGCGCGCCACAGATCGGCACCCCGGGCCTGAACGGTTTCGGTACCACGCTGCAGAACACCCTGGAAACCTCGAACGTCAGCACCGTTGAAGAGATGGTCAACATGATCACCACTCAACGCGCCTACGAGATGAACTCCAAGGTGATCTCCACCGCCGACCAGATGCTCTCGTTCGTAACGCAGAATCTGTAATCCAGTCTTTGGGGCGGCCTGAGGTCGCCAGCAACACCGTGAGGTAGGGTCATGAAGCGCTTTGTATCTGTTCTGGCATTGAGTGGGGTCGTCTCGCTCGCGGGCTGCGTCGCCCCGACGCCCAAGCCCAATGACCCTTACTACGCCCCGGTGTTGCCGCGCACACCGTTGCCGGCGGCGGCCAATAACGGCTCGATCTATCAGGCCGGCTTCGAGCAGAACCTGTACAGCGACCGCAAGGCGTTCCGGGTCGGTGACATCATCACCATCACCCTGAACGAGCGCACCCAGGCGAGCAAGAACGCCAACTCGCAGATGGACAAGAACAGCGATAACTCGATCGGTCTGACCTCGTTGTTCGGCTCCAGCCTGACCACCAACAACCCGATTGGTGGCGGTGACCTGAGCCTGAACGCTGGCTACAGCGCCGACCGTTCGACCAAGGGCGACGCCAAGTCGGGACAGAGCAACAGCCTGACCGGTTCGATCACCGTGACCGTGGCCGACGTGCTGCCCAACGGCATCATCGCCGTGCGTGGCGAGAAGTGGCTGACGCTCAACACTGGTGACGAACTGGTGCGCATCGCCGGTATGGTCCGCGCTGATGACATCGCGACCGACAACACCGTGTCGTCGACCCGTGTCGCCGATGCGCGCATCACCTACTCGGGTACCGGCGCGTTTGCCGATACGAGTCAGCCAGGCTGGTTCGACCGTTTCTTCCTCAGCCCGCTGTTCCCTTTCTAGGTGGCGACTTTGAATTTCAAGAGCCTTATGGTGGCCGCGTTGTTGATGTCTGCGGCGTTCACCGCACACGCCGAGCGGCTGAAAGACATCGCCAGCATTTCCGGCGTGCGCTCCAACCAGTTGATCGGTTACGGCCTGGTGGTCGGGCTTAACGGCACCGGTGACCAGACGACGCAGACTCCGTTCACCCTGCAGACCTTCAACAACATGCTCTCGCAGTTCGGCATCAAGGTGCCGCCGGGATCGGGCAACGTGCAGTTGAAGAACGTTGCGGCGGTGTCGGTGAGTGCCGATCTGCCAGCGTTTGCCAAGCCAGGTCAGCAGGTCGACATCACCGTGTCCTCGATCGGTAACTCCAAGAGCCTGCGCGGCGGCACCTTGCTGCTGACGCCGCTCAAGGGTATCGACGGCAACGTCTATGCGATCGCTCAGGGCAACCTCGTGGTTGGCGGTTTCGACGCTGAAGGCCGCGATGGTTCGAAGATCACCGTCAACGTTCCGTCGGCCGGTCGCATCCCTGGCGGTGCGTCGGTGGAGCGTGCGGTGCCGAGCGGTTTCAACCAGGGCAACAGCCTGACGCTGAACCTCAACCGCTCCGACTTCACCACCGCCAAGCGCATCGTCGACAAGGTCAACGACATGCTCGGCCCTGGCGTCGCACAAGCCATCGACGGCGGATCGGTGCGGGTCACTGCGCCACTGGATCCGAGCCAGCGCGTCGACTACCTGTCGATCCTGGAAAACCTCGAAATCGATCCGGGGCAGGCGGTGGCGAAAGTCATCATCAACTCGCGCACCGGCACCATCGTCATCGGCCAGAACGTGAAAGTGTCGCCAGCCGCCGTGACCCACGGCAGCCTGACCGTGACCATCACCGAAGACCCGATCGTCAGCCAGCCTGGCCCGCTGTCCAACGGCCAGACTGCCGTGGTGCCGCGCTCGCGGGTGAATGCCGAACAGGAAGCCAAACCGATGTTCAAGTTCGGCCCGGGCACCACCCTCGACGAGATCGTCCGTGCGGTGAACCAGGTCGGCGCAGCACCGGGTGACCTGATGGCGATTCTCGAAGCTCTGAAGCAGGCCGGCGCATTGCAAGCCGACCTGATCGTGATCTGAGGCCAGCCACCATGGATATGCGCAAAAGCGGTCTGGTCAGCAGCAGCGATTCGGGTTCCTACTCCGACCTCAATCGTCTGAACCAGCTCAAGGTCGGCGACAAGAACAGCGACGAAAACATGCGCAAGGTTGCGCAGGAATTCGAGTCGCTGTTCCTCGGCGAAATGCTCAAGTCGATGCGCTCGGCCACCGAAGCGCTTGGTCAGGACAACCCGCTGAACACGCCGGCGGCCAAGCAGTATCAGGAAATGTACGACCAGCAACTGGCGGTTTCCATGTCCCGCGAGGGCGGTGGTATCGGTCTGGCCGATGTGCTGATCCGGCAGATGTCGAAGAACAAACCGATGGCGCCGGGCGAGGCTGCAGCCGCGTCCGCCGCCAAGCAGCAGGAAGCGCTGGCCAAGGCCGCCGCCGTACCGACGCCGATTGCCGCCGGCACCGTCGCCACCGGTCCGCTGTCCCGCGTCAACGGCGAGCGTCCGTTGTGGGCATCGCGCTCGGTGCATGCGCCGAACAACACCGATATTTCCCATCGCAACGACATGGCGCTGATCAACCAGCGGCGTCTGGCGCTGCCGCCGAAACTGGCCGATCGCTTGCTCGCCGGTCTGGTGCCGTCGGCACCGAGCGCGGCCACTGCCAGCACTGCGGCGGCAGCGACCAACGCCTTGCCGCAACGGGCCACGACTACCGCCGTCACAGGCTCCGGCGCGTTGTACAACGGTGACTGGCTGGCCCGTGCTGAAGAGCAGAAAGCCGCTGGCGGGCAGATGCAGGTCTACGGCCGCGCCATGGCGCAGATTCCGCTGGCACCGGCGAAGAAGGCCTTCAGTTCCGCCGACGAATTCGTCAACACCATGTTGCCGATGGCCAAGGAAGCCGCTGACCGCATCGGCGTCGATCCGCGTTATCTGGTGGCGCAAGCGGCACTGGAAACCGGCTGGGGCAAATCGGTCATGCGCGCCCAGGATGGCAGCAGCAGCCACAACCTGTTCGGCATCAAGGCGAGCAGCAACTGGAAGGGCGATTCGGCCCGCGCGATCACCAGCGAGTTCCGCAATGGCGCGATGGTCAAGGAGACGGCCGAGTTCCGTTCCTATGCCTCGTACAAGGACAGCTTCCACGATCTGGTGACGTTGCTGCAGAGCAACAATCGCTATCAAGAAGTGCTGAAGTCGGCCGATAACCCAGAACAGTTTGTACGCGAGTTGCAGAAGGCCGGTTACGCCACCGACCCGAACTACGCGACGAAGATTTCGCAAATTGCCAAGCAGATGAACAGTTTTGAAAACTACGCTGCGGCGGGTGTCTCCACCACGCCTTTATAAGGCACCAGGTAATAAGGTCTGAACCATGAGTTTGCTCAATATCGGGATGTCGGGACTGTCGGCCAGCCAGTCCTCTCTGGCTACGACAGGCAACAACATTGCCAACGTCGACACCGCCGGTTATTCACGTCAGCAAACCGTGCAGGGCACCAAGTCCTCGCAGCAGTACGGCAGCGTTTTCATCGGCACGGGCACGACCCTGGCCGACGTGCGCCGGGTGTACAACTCGTATCTGGAATCGCAGCTGCACACCGCGACGTCGCTGGACAGCGAATCGGCTGCCTTCCTCAAGCAGGCGACGCCGCTGGACGCGATGCTGTCGGACACCAACACTGGCCTGACCGGTGTACTGCAGAAATTCTTCACCTCGATGCAGGGCGTATCGACGTCGGCCACCGATGACACTTCGCGTCAGTCGGTGCTGACCGGCGCGCAGGCGCTGACCAGCCGTTTCAATACCCTGGCCAAGCAGCTCAACGATCAGAACACCACGATCAACGGCAGCCTCGGCGACATGACTGCCCAGGTGAACAAGCTCGCCACGGCGATCGCCAATCTCAATCAGAAGATCGGCGAAATCTCCACCAGCGGCGGGGCGCCGAACGACCTGCTCGACAGCCGTAACGAAGCCGTGCGTCAGCTCTCCGAGCTGACCGGTGCCCAGGTCGTCGAGCGCGGCACCAGCTTCGACATCTATGTCGGCAGCGGCCAGCCGCTGGTCATCGGCAACACCACCAACAGCCTGAGCATGGTCGCGAGCAAGACCGACCCGTCGCGCATGTCGATCCAGATGGATCGCGGTTCGAGCACCATCGACATCACTTCGGTGATCAGCGGCGGCGAAATCGGCGGTCTGCTGACCTATCGCAAGGAAGTCCTCGACCCATCGCTCAACGAGCTCGGTCGCGTGGCCCTGGTGATTGCCGATCAGATCAACAGCCAGCAAGCCCAGGGCATCGACAAGAACGGTGACTTCGGTGCGGCGATTTTCAACAACATCAACAGTGCCGCCCTGATCAGTCAGCGCAGCATTGCGAAGGATGGCAACAGCGCCGGTTCGGGCAACCTCGATGTGACCATCAAGGACACCGGCAAGCTGACCACCAGCGATTATCAGGTGACCTTCACCAGCGCTACCGATTACACCGTCAAACGTTCCGACGGCACCGATCTGGGCGCATTCAGCACCACGACCAATCCGCCGCCAGTGATCGACGGTTTCACCCTGGCCTTGAATGGCGGCGCGCTGAGCGCGGGTGACTCGTTCAAGATCACGCCGACCCGCAACGCGGCGGCGAGCATTCAGACGGTCCTGACCGATCCGAAGAAAATCGCTGCGGCAGGTCCGCTGACCGGCGTCGCCAGCGCCAACGGTCTGGGCACGTACACCCAGCCGACGCTCAGCGACAAGATCGACATCTACAACCCGACCGCCCAGGCTGACATGCAGGCGGCGCTGAAGAATTCGACACCGGTCAAACTGGTATTCGGTGCAGCCAGCGGTGGCAGCCAGTCGTACAACCTGGTCGACGCCAAGGGCGCGACCATCGGCACCGGCACCATCGTGCCTGGCCAGTCGAACACGCTGAATTTGAAAGTCGGCATCGTCGATGCCAGCGGCAACCCGGTGATGGACACTACCGTCACGCCGAACGTGCAGAAGACCTTCACCGTGCAGACCACCGTGGGCGGCACGCCGAAAACCGGCGAGACCTTCACCATGAACCTGACCGGTGCGGCGTCTTCGGACAACCGCAACGCCCAGGCACTGGTCGCGTTGCAAACCAAACAGACCGTGGACACCGGTTCGGCGAGCAAGGGCATCAGCCTGACCGACGCCTACAACACCCTGGTGACCAACGTCGGTACCAAGACCGCCCAAGGCAAGTCCGACAGCGCCGCGACCACGGCGATTCTGGAGAACGCCAAGGGTGCCCGCGATTCGTTGTCCGGGGTCAACCTGGACGAAGAAACCGGCAACCTGGTCAAGTACCAGCAGTACTACACAGCGTCTTCGCAGATCATCAAAGCTGCGCAGGAAACTTTCGCCACGCTGATCAACAGCCTTTAAGGAGTCGTAATTCATGCGCATTTCCACCGCCCAGTATTACGGAACGCAAGCTTCGGATTATCAGCGTAACTTCAACAAGGCTGTCGCTACCGCGAGCGAGGCGAGCAGCCTGCAACGCATCAACACTGCCGCCGATGATCCGATCGGTGCCGGGCGCTTGCTGCAGCTGGGCCAGCAGGCGGCGATGCTCGATCAGTACAAGACCAACGTCAACACCACCAAAAGCGCCTTGACCGTGCAGGAGTCCACTCTGGATTCGATTACCACGGCGCTTGCGCGAGCCAAAGAGCTGGCGCTGGCCGCGAACAACGGCACCATCACCGACAAGGACCGCCAGGCATATGCCTCGGAACTGGGTGAGATCCAACAGCAAGTGCTGGGCCTGATGAACGCCAAGGATGCCAACGGCAACTACCTGTTCTCCGGTTCGAAAACCGATACCGCGCCGTATTCGAAGAATTCTGACGGCACGTTCAGCTACAACGGCGACCAGACCACCATCGATCTGGGCATCGGCGACGGCATGACCGTGGGTACCAACACCACCGGTTGGGACGCGTTCCAGCAGACCATCAACACCGGCCGCACCAACACCAAAATGACTGCGCCAGCTGTGGATGACGGCCGTGTCGTGCTGTCCAACGGCACCGTCGGCACTGCCGCCACCTACGACGCCAAGTTCACCGCCGGGCAGCCGTATACCATCGATTTCGTCAGCAGCACCCAGCTGAAAATCACCGATGCCTTGGGTAACGATGTGACTGCCGAGGCCAGCCAGAATGGCCTGATCAGCAACAGCACCGGCGCCAACCAGACTGTCAGCTTCCGTGGTGTCGACCTCAAGCTGAACGTCAACCTGAAGGCTGGCGATACCAATCCGGACGCCGTTATCGCAGGGCACAGTTTTCAGCTGTCTGCCTCGCCGGACTCGTTCACCACCACGCGTAATCCGGGTAACCCGTCGACCAGCGTGATCACCGGTTCGACCATCACCGATCAGGCAGCCTACACCGCAGCGTTCCCGCAGGGCGGCGCGGTGCTCAAGTTCACCAGCGCCACCGATTTCGATCTGTATGCCGCGCCGGTGACGGCCGACAGCAAGCCGGTTTCCTCGGGCACGGTTGCCGGCGGTAACGCCACCGCTGCCGGTGTGACTTTCGCCCTGGGCAGCGCGCCGGCCGCTGGTGATCAGTTCTCGATCCAGCCGAACAATCATCAGACCCAGAACGTGCTCGACACCCTGGGCCAGATGATCACCGCGCTGAATACGCCAGTCGACGGTGACCCGGTTGCCAAGCAGAAATTGCAGGGCGCGATGGAGGCAGGCCTCGGCAACATCGATGCAGCTTCCAACCAGATCGGCACGGCGGTGACCACCATTGGTGCGCGCGGCCAGGCGCTGGACATGCAGACCATCACCAATGACAGCCTGACCACGGCGAACAGCACGACCCAGGGTTCGATTCGTGATTCCGATCCGGCTGAAGTCATGACCCGTCTGACCCTGCAACAGACCATGCTGCAAGCCGCGCAACTGGCGTTCAGCAAGATCAGTCAGTTGGGTCTGTTCAACAAGATCTGATGGTTGGCGGGCGCGTGCGCGCCCGCTGACGTTGTCCCTCTGTTAATGATTTTTTGCGGTATCAAGGGCTCGTTTTTGCGAGCGGGCTCGTACCGCCTGTGAGCCCGCCGTGAATTCACTCCCCCTCGTCAGCATTGCCATCCCTGCGTTCAATCCGCGCTTTTTCGAGCGGGCATTGAACAGCGCCGTCAGCCAGACATACGCGCCTCTTGAGATCATTGTCTGCGACGACAGTCGTGGTCATGAGATCGAAGGGATTGTCAGTGCTGTGGCCGAGCGCTCGGGTGTTGCCGTGCGCTATGTGCGCAACCCGCGCACATTGGGCATGGTCGGCAATCTCAAGGCGTGCCTTGATCAGGCGCAGGGTGAATTCGTCAAGTTCATGTGTGACGACGACCATCTCTATGCCGCCTGCATCGAGCAGCAGGCGCACGAGATGTTGCGTGAGGAAGTCAGCCTGGTGCTGGCTCAGCGGTTATTCTGGGACGCCGACGACATCATTCTGCCGGCGCGCCTGGAAAACACTTCGCTGTCACCGGCCAGCGGTCTGTTCAAGGGTGACGACCTGCTGGGCATCTTCGAAAAATTTCCGGTCAATGTGCTGGGCGGTTTCTCCAGCGCCTTGTTCCGTCGTTCGGACCTCGCCGACTTGTTGCCGGCGCTGACTCAGGACGGCCACTGCTTTGTCGCCACCCTGGATTTCGCCTTGTACGTATGCTTGCTGCGGCGCGGCAATCTGGCGATGTCGAACACCGTGCTCAGTGCCGAGCGGCTGTATCCGGAGCGCTTGAGTGCTCAGCAGCCGATGAAAGACGCGGTCGAGGTCGAGCGCGAGTGGATTCTGCAAATGCTCAAGGCGCGCAGCGGCGAGTCGGCGCCAGCGCCGGGTTGGGTGCGCTATGTCCCGCTGACCAAGGCTGACGTAATGCCGCGCGTCTGGGAAGAGCTGCCCCTGAGCCGTACGCTGGGTACCAAGCAGAGTCGCCAGGAGTGGTGCGTCGGCATCGATAGCTGGAGCTTCGCCGAACTCTACGCGCACTGGCTGCAGTGCCGCAGTCTCACTGAAGGGCAGCGCAAGTTACTGCCGGAAACTCTGGCCGCCTGGCCACAACAGCCGCGAATAGTGCCGATCGTCATTGATGCCCAGGGCAGTCGCGATGGAGTCGAGCGCACGCTTGAGGCGCTTGCTCGGCAGGACTATGCCCCTGAACTGATTCTGGTGCTGTCCGCTTCCTGTAACGAGGCGACGCTGGATGGCCGCGCGTTCCACATGCCACTGGAAGGTGACGGGCTGGGTCAGATCAACGCGTTGTTGCCCCAACTGGAGGGCGCCGACTGGTTTTACCTGTTGCAGGCCGGTGACCGGCTGATGGTGCCAGCCTTGCTGGTCATGGCTGACCGGATTGCGCACTCGCCGTCGCTCGGTTGCGTGTACAGCGATGAAGGCGGTCTGCGCGATGGTGAGTCCGTGGAACCCGCCTTCAAACCCGATTTCAACCTTGATCTGATGCGCAGCTACCCGTATGTCGGGCGCGCCTTGGCGTTCAAGCGCGAACGCTTTCTGGCGCTGGGTGGTTTTGACACGACGTTCACCGAACTGGCTCCTCACGACATGCTGTGGCGCATGGTCGAAAGCGACGGCACCCAGGTGATCGGGCATGTCGCCGAAGTTCTGCTGGAGTCGCCATTCGATCTGTCGCGGTGGTTGGCCGAGCCAGGCGTCATCGAACAGAACCCTCGTGTGCTCGAAGCGCATCTGCAACGCATTGGCGTTGCCCATGAAATCCGCCGTGGCAGTTGCCACTTGCTCAATCGTGTCGACTATCGGCACGCGCGCCGTCCGCTTGTGTCGATCATCATCGTGACCCGGGATCAGACCGCTGCCTTGCAGCGGTGTGTCGAGACCGTGCTGGAAAAAACCGCCTACGCCGAATACGAACTGCTGCTGGTCGACAACGGCAGCGAAACCGCTGAGGCCAGAGCATGGCTGGACGGCATCGCGCAATTGGGTGGTGACCGAATCCGCGTGCTGCCGTACCCGCAGCCGGACAACATGGCTGCCCTGCACAATTTTGCCGTGACCAAGGCTCGTGGCGAATATGTGCTGCTGCTCAATACCTTTGCGGTGATTACCCACGCCGACTGGCTGGACGAACTGCTCAATCATGCGCAGCGCCCGGAAGTCGGCGTGGTCGGCGCCAAGTTGTTCAACCCGGATGGTTATGTGCTGCATGCCGGCATGATTCTGGGGATGCAGGGCGCGGTCGGGCTGCCATTTTATGGACAGTCGCTGCAGTCGGACGGTTATATGTTCCGGCTGCAGGCCGCCCACGATCTGAGTGCAGTCGGCGGTGATTGCCTGATGGTGCGCAAGGCGGTTTTCGAGGCGGTGGCAGGGCTTGATGAAGAGGATTTGAAGCAAGCGCTGAACGTGGTGGATCTGTGCCTGCGCATCGGCCAGGAAGGCTACCTGGTAGTGTGGACGCCTTATGCCTTGCTGGCTCAGGGCGTGCGCCCGACTGTCGAGTCGACAGCTGAGCAAGGCGAGCAACATTTGCACGAGCAGGAAATCTTCTACAAGCGCTGGCTGCCGCGCATTGCCCGCGATCCGGCCTTCAATGTCAACCTGTCCTTGCAGGGCGTCGGCGCGACGAGTTTCAGCCTTGAGCCGGGCCTGCGTACGGGGTGGACTGCTTTTTCCAGGCCGCAATTGCCCAACGTACTCGCCGTGCCGATCAATGCCTCAGCGATTGGCCATTACCGCATGAGTCAGCCGCTGATAGAGCTGGAAGCGGCGAACCGGGCCGAAGGGTGTATTCGTTACGGCTTGCCGTCGATCATTGAAATCGAGCGTCAGTCGCCGGATGTCATCGTCCTGCAAGGGCGCTATTCCCAGGGCGCGATCGATGAAATCCCGCCGCTGAAAAAGTTCTGCCATGCCCGGCGCATCTTCGAGCTGGATGACTATGTAATCGATGTTCCGCATCGCAATGCGCATATCCGCAACATGCCCAGCAAGCAGGAAATGGAACGGATGGTGCGCCAGGCGATCAGCCTGTGCGACCGCGTGGTGGTGTCGACTCAACCACTGGCCAATGCGCTGTCGGACATGCACCACGACATTCGCGTAGTCCCCAACATGCTCGCGCAAAACCTCTGGACCGGTTTGCGGGGTCAGCGCCGCACCTCGAAAAAACCTCGCGTGGGTTGGGGCGGAGGCAC
This sequence comes from Pseudomonas sp. TE9122, assembly GCF_056278925.1. Taxonomy (NCBI): domain Bacteria; kingdom Pseudomonadati; phylum Pseudomonadota; class Gammaproteobacteria; order Pseudomonadales; family Pseudomonadaceae; genus Pseudomonas; species Pseudomonas sp. TE9122. Next base: position 1,131,918 of record NZ_JBWBQI010000001.1, read on the forward strand.
CAGCCACCATGGCGATCTGGGGGTGATTGCCGATGTCGTGCGTGAGCTGGCCAACGAAGTCGACTGGGTATTCTTTGGCATGTGCCCGGATGACCTGCGTCCGTACATGCACGAGTTCCACGGTGTGATTCCTCTGGACGTCTATCCGGCCAAGCTGGCCAGTCTGAACCTCGACCTGGCTCTGGCACCGCTGGAGTTTCACATTTTCAATGACTGCAAGAGCAATCTGCGTTTGCTGGAATACGGCGCCTGCGGTTACCCGGTCATCTGCACTGATACCGAAGCCTATCAGGGCTATCTGCCGTGCACGCGGGTGAAGACCAACAGCACTGATGAGTGGCTGCAGGCGATTCGCATGCATCTGGCCGACCCTGACGCCAGTTATCGCATGGGTGACGAGCTGCACGAGGTGGTCATGCGCGATTATGTGTTGCGTGGTGACAATCTGCGGTATTGGGAGAATGGCTGGCTGGCGGATTGATCGTTTATATAGGTGGCTTTTTGGGGTTGCCTTTTTTTGGGGCCTTGGCGGCCTTGGCGGCCTTTGGGCCGACCAGGCTGTTGGGGGTTTGGGGTGTAGATCCGTTTCTGCGGGTGTTGCTGATTACGGTTCCGCCCTTACGGCGGGTCACCTTTTTCAAACGCCAAAAAGGTAACCCAAAAGGCTTGCTCCTACGTTCGGCCCTCGCAGGCTCGGGTTCCTTCGCTGCGGGACTGATCCGGGCGCAGCGGCTCCGGTTTGCTTCGCTGCACCTCCTTCCGCTGTGTCTGGCTGCGCCAGACGGTCGCTGCGCTCCCACGCCCGGATCAATCCCTCCACTCAGCCTTCCGACGTCGCCGGTGGATCAAGATCAAAAGCACTCGAGCTTGCGCTCATTGTTGAGTGGGGCGGCTTTGCCGCGGGCAGCTGCGCTGCTTTGATTTGATTTGCTTTGCTTTGCTTTGCTTTGCTTTGCTTTGCTTTTGCTTTTGTGGGAGCGAGCCTGCTCGCGAAGGCGGCCTGACCGCCGACCCATTTCTTGCTGGATGCCCACGATCCAACTGTAGGAGCTGCCGAAGGCTGCGATCTTTTGCTCTTGCTCTTGCTGTTCTGTGGGAGCGAGCCTGCTCGCGAAGGCGGCCTGACCGCCGACCCATTTCTTGCTGGACGCACGCGATCCAACTGTTGGAATTGGCGAAGGCTCGGGCTGCGATCGGACGATCTTTTGCTTTGGCTTTTGATCTCTTGCCCCTCCACGCCCTCAGCCCGTCCGTCATTCTGTTGCCACTTCCATCGAAGCCTCTATCAGCTATCTCCCAAAACCCGGCTACGAGCTGGCGCGTTTCCTGCAAGTGCCCCGCAAATCGCCATAAAACGAGCGCTCGCGGTGTTTCCTCCTGCGCCCGTAGCGGCAGAAGGTTTGGCCAGAAGGCCTGCGACGCTCAAAAAAGCAGTGCGCAGCCCGGTGACGTACGAGAGGGGAGACGATGAAGGCAGTAATTTTGGCGGGTGGCCTCGGCACGCGCATCAGTGAAGAGTCGCACCTCAAGCCCAAGCCGATGATCGAGATTGGCGGCAAGCCAATTCTCTGGCACATCATGAAGCAGTATTCCGCCCACGGGATCCACGACTTCGTCATTTGCCTGGGCTACAAGGGCTACGCGATCAAGGACTTCTTCGCCAACTACTTCCTGCATACATCCGACGTCACTTTCGACATGCGCAACAACCGCATGGACGTCCATCAGAATTACAGCGAGCCGTGGAGTGTGACCCTCATCGACACCGGCGAGGAAACCATGACCGGTGGCCGCCTGTTGCGTGCCGCGCGTTATCTCAAGGATGAAGAGGCGTTCTGCTTCACCTATGGCGATGGCGTTTCCGACATCAATATTGCTGAGCTGGTCGACTATCACAAGGCTCACGGCCGCTTGGCGACCGTCACTGCGGTGCAGCCGCCAGGTCGTTACGGCGCGCTTGAACGCCAAGGTGACCAGGTGCTGGGTTTCACTGAAAAACCCCGTGGTGACGGTGGCTGGATCAATGGCGGTTTCTTCGTGCTGTCGCCAAAAGTGCTGCCCTACATCAGCGATGACAGCACCACCTGGGAAGCCGAGCCGTTGGCCCGTCTGGCTCAGGACGAACAACTGAAGGCCTTCGAGCATGAAGGTTTCTGGCATCCGATGGACACCCTGCGCGACAAGAACCATCTCGAAGCGCTGTGGCAGAGCGGGGAGGCCCCATGGAAGCAATGGGCCTGAGTGCGGAGTTCTGGCGTGGCAAGCGCGTCTTGGTCACCGGACACACTGGATTCAAAGGCAGTTGGCTGACCCTTTGGCTGCAAAGCCTCGGCGCGCAGGTCAGCGGTTTTTCCCTGGATCCGTCGACTGAGCCAAGCCTGTTCGAACTGGCGCGCGTACACGAAGACATCAATGATCAACGCGGCGATCTGCGTGACCTCGGCGCCTTGCTGGAAATCATCGCCGAGACCGAACCGGAGATCGTCCTGCATCTGGCGGCGCAGCCGTTGGTGCGCGAGGGCTATCGCGATCCGCTCGGCACCTATTCAAGCAATGTCATGGGCACGCTGAACCTGCTCGAAGCGATTCGTCAGGTCGGCGGCGTGCGCGCCTGCGTGCTGGTCACTACCGACAAGGTCTACGCCAACAAGGAATGGCTGTGGCCGTACCGCGAAGACGAAGCCCTCGGTGGCCACGATCCTTACAGCAGCAGCAAGGCCTGCTGCGAGTTGCTCGCGCAGTCCTACGCCGCGTCGTTCTTCCCGGCGGACAAACATGCCGAACACGGTCTGGCCCTGGCGACCGCACGCGCTGGCAATGTACTGGGCGGCGGTGACTTTGCCCCGGAGCGACTGATTCCCGACGTGCTCAAAGCCTGGAGTGCCGACGAGCCGGTGACCCTGCGTTACCCGCAAGCCGTGCGCCCATGGCAGCACGCCCTTGAACCGCTGGCGGGTTACCTGCAATTGGCCGCAGGCCTTTATGAGCGAGGTCCGGAGTATGCCGGCGCGTGGAACTTCGGCCCCGGTGAGGCGGACATGTGCAGCGTCGGCGAAGTCGTCGAATTGCTCGCCAGCCGCTGGCCGCAGGCACCTGGTTTGCGTATCGAAAAAAGCGAACTGCATGAAGCCGGCCTGCTGCGCCTGGACAGCAGCCGTGCGCGGCAATTGCTGGGTTGGCAAGCGCGCTGGACCTTGCAGCAATGCCTGGCCCAGACCCTCGACTGGCATCTGGCCTGGCAGAACGGCGATGACATGCGCGCTGTAACTCTGGGCCAGTTGAATCTGTACCGAGGCGCGCTGTGAGCGAGTTTTCCCTGAAAGCGTTGCCATTGGCCGGTCTGTTCAGCATTCAGCACAAACGTTTCGAAGATCAGCGCGGGCACTTCGCCCGGTTGTTCTGCGAGGGCAGCCTGATTGCGTTCGGCAATGAATTTCATATCCGCCAGATCAACCACTCCTGCACCCGCGAGAAGGGGAGTGTGCGTGGCCTGCATTATCAGAATGCCAACGCCCCGGAAGCCAAACTGATCACGTGCCTGCGCGGTGAGGTCTGGGATGTGGCGGTGGATCTGCGGCCGGACTCGGAGACGTTTTTGCACTGGCACGCCGAGCACTTGAAGGCGGGCGATGGCCGCAGCCTGTTGATTCCGGCCGGTTTCGCTCATGGCTTTCAGACGCTTACCGCAGACGCCGAATTGCTCTATCTGCACAGCGCCGATTACGCGCCGGAGCACGAGGGCGGCTTGTCGGTGAACGATCCTCGGCTGGCGATTGCCTGGCCGTTGCCTGTCAATAATTTGTCAGCGCGCGATTCCAGCCATCCTGCGCTCGATCAACACTTTGCTGGAGTGCGTCTATGAATTGCCGTGGGTGCGCCGCACCGCTGAATCTGCCGCTGATCGACCTCGGCACTTCGCCGCCGTCCAACGCCTACGTGCACGCCGATCGCCTGGAGCAGGCCGAGCAATGGGTCCCGCTCAAAGTCGCGGTGTGCCAGCAATGCTGGCTGGTGCAGACCGAGGACTACACCAGTGCCGATAGCCTGTTCGATGCCGAGTACGCCTACTTCAGTTCGTTCTCCAGCACTTGGCTCAATCACGCCGAGCGCTATGTCGCCGAGATGAGCGAGCGCTTCGGACTTAACGCCGACAGTCGTGTGGTCGAAGTCGCCGCCAACGATGGTTACCTGCTGCAATACGTCGCCGCGCGCGGGATCCCGTGCCTGGGCGTCGAGCCGACTCGCAGCACCGCACAGGCTGCACGCGAGAAAGGCCTGGAAATTCGCGAGCTGTTCTTCGGCCGCGACACCGCCACGCAATTGCGCAAAGAAGGCTGGAACGCCGACCTGATGGCGGCCAACAACGTGCTCGCGCATGTGCCGGACATCAACGATTTCCTCGCCGGCTTCGCGACGTTGCTCAAGCCGACCGGCGTCGCCACTTTCGAGTTTCCGCAACTGCTGACGCTGATGGCTGGCGCGCAGTTCGACACGCTGTATCACGAACATTATTCCTACCTGTCGCTGACCGCCGTGCAGACCCTGTGCGAGCGCAATGGCCTGGAAGTGTTCGACGTCAGCCAGTTGAGCACTCACGGCGGCTCGCTGCGCGTATTCGTGCAGCGCAAGGACGGCCAGCGCCGCGCTGTTCTCCCGGCAGTTCAGCAACAATTGCAGGCCGAACTCGCTGCCGGGGTAAAAACCCCTGAGTACTACGCGACCCTCGCGCCTGCTGCCGAACGCATCAAACATGACCTGCTGCGCTTCCTGTTGCAGGCCAAAGCCGACGGCAAACGTGTGGTCGGTTACGGCGCGGCGGCCAAGGGCAATACCTTGCTCAATTACGCCGGCGTCAAAGCGGATCTGCTGGCCTGGGTGGCCGATGCCAATCCGCACAAGCAGGGCAAGTTCCTGCCGGGCAGCCGCATTCCGATCGTGGCGCCAGCGCAGATCGAAATCGACAAACCGGACTACGTGCTGGTGCTGCCGTGGAACCTGCTGCAAGAGGTCAGTCAGCAACTGGCGCAGGTGCGTCAGTGGGATGGGCGCTTCGTCATCGCCGTGCCTGAGTTGAAAGTGCTGTGAAAGTTCTGGTCACCGGCGCCACGGGTTTTGTCGGTCGGCATCTGGTTGCTGCATTGCTTGAACGCGGCTGCGAAGTTCGCGCGGTGGCGCGCAATGCCGAAACGGCGCGAAGCATGCCGTGGATCGAGGACGTCGAGTTCGTCAGCGCGGATATTCACGCTGCCGATCTGAATGTCGTCGCGCTGACCGAAGGCATCGACGCACTCGTGCATCTGGCCTGGCCGGGGCTGCCGAACTATCGGGCGCTGTTCCATTTCGAGCACAACCTGATGGCCGATTACCGCTTTATCAAAAGCGCGATAGAGGCGGGCGTGTCGCAGGTGCTGGTGACCGGCACTTGCTTCGAATACGGCATGCAGAGCGGCCCGCTCAGCGAGTCGACCGAGCCACGGCCGAGCAATCCCTACGGTCTGGCCAAACATACGCTCCACCTGTTTCTGCAGAATCTGCAGCAGGAGCAACCGTTCACATTGCAGTGGGCGCGGTTGTTCTATTTGCACGGCGAAGGGCAGAACCCCAACAGCCTGTTGGCCGCGCTGGACCGGGCAATCGATAGCGGCGAGGCGTCGTTCAACATGTCGGCCGGTGAGCAGTTGCGCGATTTCCTCGCGATTGAAACCGCCGCGAGTCATCTCGCCGCGATCCTCCATCAGCGCGAGTTCGACGGCGTGATCAACTGCGCCAGCGGCCATCCGGTGTCGGTGCGTGCGCTGGTCGAACAGCGCTTGCGTGAGCGTGGCGCAACCCTGGCTCTGAACCTCGGCCATTACCCGTATCCGACCCACGAACCGCTGGCGTTCTGGGCCGTCACCGAGCGTTTGCAACAGTTATTGGGAGAGTCGCCATGAGGCACGAGTTGTACCGGGCCACCGGCCTGCCGGTATTGCAGAACCGCACTTTCGCCGATGCCGAATCGGCGCGGGCCTCGGCCAGCGCCGACATGGTCCTGGTTCAGGACGAGCGTAGCGGTCTGGTCTTCAACGCCGCGTTCGATGCCGACAAGCTCAGTTATGACGCCGACTATCAGAACGAGCAGGCGCACTCCGGTCAGTTCCAGAAGCATTTAAGTGACGTCGAAGGCATCATCGGCAAGCACTTCAAGGGCCGCGAGCTGATCGAGGTCGGCTGCGGCAAGGGCTACTTTCTCGAGCTGCTCAAAGGCCTCGGCTATTCGATCACCGGCATCGACCCGGCTTATGAAGGCGAAAACCCCGAGGTGATCAAGGCGCCGTTTACGCGCGGCCTCGGCCTGGCGGCAGATGCCATTGTGCTGCGTCATGTGCTGGAGCACATCGAAGACCCGGTGAGCTTTCTGGCCGTGATCGCCGAGGCCAATCAGGGCGGGCAGATCTATATCGAAGTGCCGTGCCTGGACTGGATCCTCGAGCACAAGGCCTGGTTCGACCTGTTCTACGAACACGTCAATTATTTCCGCCTCGATGACCTGCGCCGGATGTTCGGCACGGTGCACGAGGCCGGGCATCTGTTCGGCGACCAATATCTGTACATCGTCGCTGATCTGTCGACGTTGCGCCTGATACCCGAACAACCGGTGCCGCGCCTGACTCTGCCTGAAGATTTCAGCGCCAGCCTCGACCGTGCTGTGCAGATCATCCGCTCGGCGCCTGCGCAGGGTTCGGCGATCTGGGGTGCCTCGTCCAAAGGCGTGATCTATTCGCTGTACCTGCAACGCGCCGGCGTTGCGGTCGATCGCGTAGTCGATATCAACCCGGCCAAGCAGGGGCGTTATCTGCCGCTGAGCGGCGCGCGCGTGTCCTCGCCGCAAGAGGCCATGGATGCGCTGCCGGAAGGCGCGCACCTGTTTGTGATGAATTCCAATTACCTCGAAGAGATCAAGCGGATGACCGGTGGACGCTACGTCTATCACGCCGTCGACAGCGCTTCGTTCCAGTGACCCTTGAGATGACCAACATGACCGACAACAGCATCAACCAAGCCTTCGAAGCCGAGTGCCGCGAGCAGATCGCCCAGCAAGGTGACGACCCGAAACTGACCGGCCTGGCCCGGGATTTCTTCAACGAATCGGCCAAGCACAAATACAGCTACCACTTCTCGTGGATGGGCCGCCCGATCATCCAGCTGCCGCAAGACATGATGGCCATGCAGGAGATCATCTGGCAGGTCAAGCCGGACCTGGTTATCGAGTGCGGCATTGCCCACGGCGGTTCGATCATCTACTACGCCTCGCTGCTCGAGCTGCAAGGCCACGGCGAAGTGCTCGGCATCGACCTCGACATTCGTCCGCACAACCGTGAAGCCATCGAAAGCCACCCGATGGCCAAGCGCATCAAGATGATCGAAGGCTCAAGCATCGACCCGGCCATTGCCGCTCAGGTGCAGGCCGCCGCCAAAGGCAAGAAAGTCATTCTGGTCCTCGACTCCAACCACACCCACGATCACGTGCTCGAAGAGCTGCGCCTCTACGCGCCGCTGGTGTCGGTCGACAGCTATTGCGTGGTCATGGACACCGTGGTTGAAGACATGCCGGCCGATTTCTTCCCGGATCGTCCATGGGGCCCGGGCGACAACCCGAAAACCGCCGTGTGGAAGTACCTGGAAGAGAACCAGGACTTCGAAATCGACCAGCAATTGCAGAACAAACTGCTGATCACCGTGGCGCCGGACGGCTACCTGCGTCGCGTTCGTTAATTCGCAACATTTACCCAGAGTTGTTTCGGCGAGTCGCCGGTTGTGGAGAGAAGTTATGCAAGGCAAGTACAGTTCTGAACTGACGCTACCGCTCGATGAGCTGTTGACGGTGGTGCTCATTACCCACAACCGACCGGCGTTCCTGCGTCGGGCTGTGAAGTATTACAGCGACTTGCCCTGCAAGATCATGGTGCTCGACTCCTCGCCGGAACGTCCGGAAGGCGATTTTTCCGCCGTCGATTACCATCATGTGCCGCAATTCGCGTACTGGGGGATGCAGGCCAAACTGGCCTATGGTGTCGAGCAACTGACCACGCCGTACATGGTGCTGGCGGCCGATGACGACTTCATCCTGCATGATTCATTGGCCGAATCCGTGGGTTTCCTGCAGGCCAATCCGGATTACGGCATGTGCCACGGCTACTGCCTGATGTACCTGACGCTGGCCGGTGGCGTCAGCTACTACCGCCGCGACAAAAAGGTCCAGGAAGACTACTGCTCTGAACAGGCTCAGGAGCGGGTCATCGATTACATGAGCCAGTACATCCCGCCGTTCTATGCGGTGACCCGTACTGATCTGATGAAGACCTGGCACTCGGCATTGCCACCCGGCACCAGCTTCCAGTGGCAGGAAATCGGCCATGTCTATTTCCTGCTGGCCAGTGCCAAAGCACGGATTCTGCCGATCCCTTATGTGGTTCGGGAGATCAACTACGGTGCCTCCGAGCACAGCACCGAGGTGTATCACTCGCTGACCTACGTCGATGCCAAATCGGTCGCCGAGCGTGAAGCCTTTGCCGAGTTCCTTGCCGCGCTGCCAACCCAGATCAAAGGGCTGAACGCCGAGCAGGGCAAAGCGCTTGCCCTGCAAAGCTTCGAGGCAATGGTCGACAGCCTGCAATCGAATCGAGCGCTGACTGCGGAGCTGATCATCCAGTCCACCTGGAATCAGGAGCTCAAGTACCCGGATCGTCGTTTCGGGCCTTTGCAGTACGTGGAAATGCCGTTCTACAACGAGGCATTTTTCGACCGCCTGGCGCAGTTCGAATTCATGCTGCACGCCATGCCGGCGGGGCGCATCCAGCTTGAAGGCCTGGAGGGCGTCTGGACCCGTCAGGCGCACTTGCTGCAAGCACGCAACAACGACACGCCGGAAAGCGTTCTCGACCGTTTGTGGCAGGCTCACGATCTCAATGCGTTCAATCGCACCGTGATCAAGCGGCTGGCGGCTCAGCTGACTGCGATGGGCCAAGCCGAAGAGGCGCAAGCGATGCAGGCCTGGATCGAGCGTCTCGAAGCGTTGACCGTCGATGACCATCATGCGGTCATGGACAAGATGCAGTCCGGTCGCCTGCTCAACTGGCTGGCCGCACGTGCGCCCGGCGCTCACCTCGAGGCAATCGGCCAACATCTGGCGGTGAATGGCGGCGGGCCGCAGTTCGGCATTTTTCTGCTGGATCTGGACGACGACATCGACAAGCTTCAGGTGTCTCTCGACAGCTTGCTGGAAGGGCAGTGCAAGGCCTTCCGCATTGTCGTGTTCACCACCGGCGAAGCGCCCGCCGCGACCACGGCGCAGAACACCCTGCATTTTGTCCGAGTGACCGCGGGCAATCTGATCGACAAGCTCAATCAAAGCGCTCGTCAATCGCCGTGTGACTGGCTGCTGTTGGCTGAAGCCGGTGATGAGTTCACTGCCAGCGGATTGTTGCGCGCCAGCCTGGAGTTGATGAACGCCGGCGATTGCCGCGCGGTATCCACCGACGAAATCCAGCGTCAGGAAAACGGTGCCCTGACCGACGTGTTCCGGCCGGGCTTCAACCTTGATCTGCTGCTGAGCCTGCCAACGCTGATGGCGCGGCACTGGCTGGTACGGCGCGATGCGCTGGTCGAAATCGGCGGCTATCGCGCTGATTTCAGTCAGGCACTGGAGCTCGATGTGCTGCTGCGTCTTATCGAAGAACACGGCCTCAACAGCCTGGCTCACCTCGACGAGCCGCTATTGATCAGCCAGGCACCAGAGCTGGTCGAGAATGCTGACGAGCGCCTGGCGCTGCTGCGCCATTTGGGCAATCGCGGTTACAAGGGCAAAGTGACGTCAGCGGTCCCGGGGGTTTACCAGATCGACTACCACCACAGTGATCGTCCGCTGGTGTCGATCATTATTCCGGCGGGCAGCGATTTGGCGGTGCTGCAACGTTGCCTTGAAGGTGTGTTGCTGCGTACCCGTTACCATCACTATGAAGTGCTGATCGCCGCGACTGCGGATCAGACGGCTGAGATCAATGACTGGCTCGGCACTTACAAGCACTCCAGAGTGCAGGTGCTGCGTACTGATCGGACGTTGAGCGCAGCAGGATTATTCAACGCGGGCAGTCGTCAGGCGCGTGGCGAGTACCTGGTGCTGCTCGCCGCCGATGCGGAAGTGGTCAATCCGAACTGGCTCGACTCTTTGCTCAACCATGCTCTGCGTCCGGAGGTCGGCGTGGTCGGGCCAAAACTGATCGACCGTGATCGCAAGATCAGCCAGGCGGGATTGATCCTGGGCATGAATGGCGGGGTCGATTCGCCCTTCGTCGGTGAAGATCACGATGCCGATGGTTACCTGCACCGCTTGGCGGTGGAACAGAACTACTCGGCGGTATCGAGCGTGTGCCTGATGGTCCGCAAAGAGTTGTACGAGGCGCTCGGCGGTCTGGACGAAAGCACATTTGCCGAAGGCTTCAGCGATGTCGATCTGTGCCTGAGCGCCGGGCAGGCCGGTTATCTGACGGTATGGACTCCGGCGGTGCAAGTCATCCATCAGGGCGGTATGCCTGACGCCCCGCAAGCGCTGCTGGCCCTGCGCGAAAAATGGCCGGCGGCATTCGTTCAGGATCAGGCCTACAACGCGAACCTGAGCCTGAAGGGCAAAGGCTTCGTGCTCGATGACAATGCTTCACTGGACTGGGCACAGTTGCTCGCTTAAGCCTGGCGACAGGGACGGAATTGAAAAAATGTTCAACGGTAAATCGATCTTCATCTCCGGCGGCACCGGCTCGTTCGGGCGCAACTTCATCCGTCACTTGCTGGAGCAATACCAGCCCAAGCGTGTGGTGGTGTTCTCCCGCGACGAGCTGAAACAGTACGAGATGCAGCAGACCTTCAATGCGCCGTGCATGCGTTATTTCATCGGTGACGTGCGTGACGCCGACCGCTTGCGTCAGGCCATGCGCGGCATCGATTATGTGGTGCATGCCGCCGCGCTAAAGCAGGTGCCGGCGGCGGAATACAACCCGACCGAATGCATCCGCACCAACGTCAACGGCGCGGAAAACATCATCGCCGCTGCGATCGATAACGGCGTAAAGAAAGTCGTCGCGCTGTCCACCGACAAGGCGGCCAGCCCGATCAATCTGTACGGCGCGACCAAGTTGCTCTCGGACAAATTGTTCGTCGCCGCCAACAACATTGCCGGCGAGCAGCAGACCCGATTCGCGGTAGTGCGCTACGGCAATGTCGCCGGTTCGCGCGGCTCGGTAGTGCCGTTTTTCAGCAAGCTGATCGCTGACGGCGCGCAGGAGTTGCCGATCACCGACGAGCGCATGACGCGGTTCTGGATCACCCTCGACCACGGCGTGCAGTTCGTGCTCGACAGCTTTGCGCGGATGCACGGCGGCGAAGTGTTCGTGCCGAAGATCCCGTCGATCCGCATCGTCGATCTGGCGCGCGGCATGGCTGAACATCTGCCGCACAAGAACGTCGGCATCCGTCCCGGCGAGAAGCTGCATGAGTTGATGGTGCCGCTGGACGATGCGCGCATGACTCTGGAGTTCGAGGATCACTACACGATTCAGCCGTCGATTCGTTTTACCAGCGTCGACGTCGATTTTGCCGTCGATAAACTTGGCGAACGTGGGCGTGCGGTGGGCGAGGATTTCGAGTATCGCTCGGACACCAACCCGCATTTCCTTTCAGTGGGGCAGATCGCCGATCTGCACGCGAAGCTGTCGGTATGATTCCTTACGGTCGGCAGAGCCTTGATCAGGCGGACATCGATGCGGTGGTCGAGGTGCTGCAATCGGACTGGCTGACCCAGGGGCCGACTATCGAGCGCTTCGAGCAGGCCATGGCTGAGCGCTGTCAGGCGGATTTCGCCGTGGCGGTGTGCAATGCCACGGCGGCGCTGCACATTGCTTGTCTGGCCGCTGACCTGGGGCCGGGCGATCGCTTGTGGACCTCGCCGAATACGTTTCTGGCTTCGGCCAATTGCGGGCGCTATTGCGGCGCCGAGGTTGATTTCGTCGACATCGATCCGCTGACCTGGAACCTCGATGCCGTTGCCCTTGAAGCAAAGCTCGAACAGGCCGAACGCGATGGCACGCTGCCGAAAGTCCTGGTCGCCGTCGCGTTCTCCGGGCAGAGCTGCGATATGCGCAAGATTGCCGACCTGGCGGTGCGCTACAACTTCACCGTGATCGAAGACGCCTCGCACGCCGTGGGCGCCAGCTACGCCGGGCGTCCAGTCGGTTGTGGCGACTTCGCGGCGATGACGGTGTTCAGTTTTCATCCGGTGAAGATCATCACCAGCGCCGAGGGCGGCATGGTCCTGACCAATCGCCCGGCGCTGGCCGAACGTCTGCGACGCCTGCGCAGCCACGGCATGACCCGCGATCCCGAGCACATGACCGAGCCGAGCCACGGGCCGTGGTATTACCAGCAAGTCGAGCTGGGTTTCAATTATCGGATCACCGATCTGCAGGCGGCGCTGGGTCTGTCGCAGCTGCGCAAGCTGGATGAGTTTGTCGCACGTCGGCGCGAACTGGCCGCACGGTACGATCAGTTGCTTGCTTACCTGCCGCTGACCTTGCCGAGCGCGCAGCCGGAAGCCGATTCGGCGTGGCACCTGTATGTGGTGCGCGTGCAGACCGAGCGCTGCAACCTCAGTCATCGTCAGGTGTTCGAAGGTTTGCGCAGCGCTGGCATCGGCGTCAATCTGCACTACATTCCCGTGCACTTGCAGCCTTACTATCGCGAGCTGGGCTTTGCCGAGGGCGATTTCCCCGAGGCCGAGCGCTATTACGCCGAAGCGATCAGTTTGCCGCTGTTCCCTTTGCTCAGTGAGACACAACAAGATCAGGTGGTCGAGCAACTGCGTCGGCTGCTGCTTGAGGAGTAAGGCACCGTGAGCTGCGTCGCGATCATCCCCGCCCGTGGTGGCAGCAAGCGCATTCCGCGCAAGAATCTCAAACCGTTCGACGGCGTACCGATGATCGTCCGCTCGATTCGCACGGCGCTGGAGTCAGGGCTGTTCGAGAGCGTTGTGGTCAGCACCGACGATGACGAAATCGCCGACGTCGCACGAGCACATGACGCTGAAGTGCCGTTCATGCGACCGGCCGATCTGGCCGATGATTTCACCGGTACCGCTGCGGTGATCGTGCATGCCTTGCAGCAATTGCCGACGTTCGATTACGCCTGCTGCGTGTACGCGACCGCGCCGTTGTTGCAGGCGCGTTATCTGCGTCAGGGTCTGGATTTGCTCAAGCAGCATCCGCACAAGTCGTTTGCCTTTTCGGTGTGCGGTTTCGGTTTCCCGGTGCAGCGCGCACTGACCCTCGACGAGGAGGGCGCTTTGATGTCCATGTACCCCGAATTTCGTACCACCCGTTCGCAGGATCTGCCCGAAGCGTTTCAGGATGCCGGGCAATTTTACTGGGGGCGCAGCGAAGCGTGGCTGCGTGGCGAGACGCTGTTCTCGCCAGCGAGCCTGCCGGTGATCCTGCCGCGTCATTTGGTCCAGGACATCGACACGCCCGAAGACTGGCAACGCGCCGAATATCTGTACGCCGCACTCAGAGCCGGCGGAGAACTGCAATGAGAGTGCTGATCCGCGCCGACGCCTCGCCAACCATCGGCAGCGGCCACATTGCCCGCTGCCTGACCCTGGCGCGGATGCTGCGCGGGCAGGGCAGTCATGTTGCGTTTGCCTGTCGGCGTTTGCCGGGGCATCGACTCGAAGCCTTGAATGCCGAAGGCTTCGAGACCTTTGCACTGCCCGAGCGCTATCGCGACGAAGACCCGCTGCAGGCCATCGAATCGATGTTGCCGTGGCAGTTCGATATTGATGCACTGGGCCTGCTGCTGGATGGACAGGCACCGTTCGACTGGATCATCGTCGACCATTACGGCCTCGATCATCACTGGCAAACCGCTGCCCGGCGCTGGGCGCATCGAATCGCCGCCGTGGATGATCTGGCCACGCGGCGTTACAGCGTCGATCTGCTGCTCAATCAGAACCTCTCGGGCTTGAGTGAAAACTACGCGGCGCTGCTGCCGCCAGGCTGTCGCACCTTGCTCGGCCCGCGCTACGCCATGCTGCGCGAAGAATTCAACTGCGATGCCATCGAGATCAAACCGAAGGCCCGGCGCGTGCTGGTGAATTTCGGCGGTTTCGACGCGGCGAGGCAGACTCATCATGCGATGCTGGCGCTGGCTGATTTCACTGAGTTGCAGGTGGACTTCGTCGCTGGCGCCGACAACCCGGCGTGGACGCAGATGCAAGCGTTGGCCGAGACGCGACCGAACTGGCGCCTGCACAGTTTCGTCAGCGATTTCCATCAGCGCATGACTGAGGCCGATCTGTTTATCGGCGCCGGCGGTGGCACCAGTTGGGAGCGCGCGGCGTTGGGTTTGCCGACGATCTGCATCGCCGTGGCGAACAATCAGCAGGCCAACGGCGAAGTCATGGCCGCTGCCGGTGCGCATGTGTTCATGGGTGCTCGGGAACAGGTCAGCGTCGAGCAGTTGCGTGATGCGGTCGGCTTCGTCGTAAACAATCATTTTCTACGCCGCAGCCTCGCCGAGCGCTCGCGGCAACTGGTCGACGGACGCGGTGCCGAACGCGTGGCGGCCTCGCTGGCCGGTGCGGTGCTGAAACTGCGCCCGGCAACCCAGGACGATGCGCAGTTGCTGTTCGATGGACGCAATGCCGAAGCAGTGCGGCGCTGGTCGCTGGAAACCGGCGTTATCGATTGGGTGCAGCATCTGCACTGGCTGACGGCGAGTCTGCGCAATCCGCAGCGACTGCTACTGATTGCCGAGGCGGACGACGGCCCGGTCGGGGTGCTGCGTTACGACTTGCGCGGGTTCGAAGCCGAAGTGTCGATCTATCTGCTGGAAGGGCGTTTCGGCCTCGGTTGGGGCAGGGCAGTGCTCAGCCGTGGCGAAGCGTTTGTCGCTGCGCACTGGCCGCAACTGACACGCATCACTGCCCGGGTCATGCCCGCCAATCAGTCCTCATTGAAAGTTTTTCGCGACGCCGGGTTCATCCAGGAAACCTGCGCGTTCAGCCGTGTTTTGAAGGATCACCCGCATGTCTAGTTTCAAGATTGGCCACCACACCATCGGTGCCGATGCGCCGCCGTTCATCATTGCCGAGATGAGCGGCAACCATAACCAGTCTCTCGACGTCGCTTTGCAAATCGTCGAGGCGGCGGCCAAGGCTGGAGCGCATGCCTTGAAGCTGCAAACCTACACCGCCGAAACCATGACCCTGGATTTGGCTGAAGGCGAATTCTTCATCAAGGATCCGGGCAGTCTGTGGGCCGGCACGTCGCTCTACGATCTCTACGAAAAAGCCCACACACCGTGGGAGTGGCACGCGCCGATTTTTGCTCGGGCCAAAGAGTTGGGAATGCTCGCGTTCTCGACGCCGTTCGATGACAGCGCGGTGGATTTTCTCGAAAGCCTTGAAGTGCCGGCGTACAAGATTGCCAGTTTTGAAAACACCGATCTGCCGTTGATCCGTCGAGTGGCAGCGACCGGCAAACCACTGATCATCTCCACCGGCATGGCCAGCATCGCCGAACTGGATGAAACCGTGCGTGCCGCCCGCGAGGCCGGCTGCAAGGATCTGGTGTTGCTCAAGTGCACCAGCACCTATCCGGCCACGCCACTCAACAGCAACGTGCGCACGATCCCGCATCTGCGCGAGCTGTTTGGTTGCGAGGTGGGGCTGTCAGATCATTCGATGGGCGTTGGCGTGTCGGTGGCGGCGGTGGCGCTGGGCGCGACGGTGGTGGAGAAACACTTCACCCTTGATCGTTCGGCCGGTGGTGTCGACGCGAGTTTTTCCCTTGAGCCTGCGGAGCTGGCCAGTCTGGTCGTCGAAACAGAGCGTGCCTGGCAGGCCATGGGCCAGGTGCATTACGGCGTCACCGAGGCCGAGCGCAAGTCGCTGGTCTATCGCCGTTCGCTGTATGTCACCGCTGACATGGCTGCCGGTGAAGCCTTTACCGGGGACAATCTGCGCGCCATTCGTCCCGGTCTCGGTCTGCCGCCCAAGCACACCGAAGCCGTCCTCGGACGCCGCGCGCACACCGCGATCAAGCGCGGTACGCCGCTGGACTGGTCGCTGGTCGAATAGGCCAATCTGCCATCGATTCGGCAAAATAGCGTGACCTGCGAGTCATAACGCGCATCTTCACTGTATTGTATTGACCGGGGAGATGGCGCCTGGCCCGTTTTGCGGTTCCAGTGATAGCCCTTTGCGCTTCCCGTGGCTGCCCGTCGTGGCGGCCGTTTTCTGTTTGTCGGCGCCCCTCGAATCCTTGCGAGCGGTGGTTTTGGGCTGTTTTTTATTGGGAAGCCGTAATGATTGGCATAAAAAGCATTGCGAGCTACGTTCCTGTAGCCGGCGTGGACAATTACGCACAAGGTGCAAAATTCGAAAAGGATGAAGAGTTCATCCTGGGCAAGATTGGTTCGGCGTTCCTGCCGCGCAAAGACGCTGAGCAGGAAACTTCTGACCTGTGCGTGGAAGCGGCCAATGCGCTGTTTGCCAGCAATCCTGAACTGAAGCGTGAATCGATCGACGCGTTGATTGTCGTCACCCAGAACGGTGATGAAGAAGGCCTGCCGCACACAGCGGCAATCGTCCAGGACAAGCTCGGCCTGCCGACCAATGTCGCAGCGTTCGATATCTCGTTGGGCTGCTCCGGTTATGTATACGGCATCTACGCGATCAAGGGCTTCATGGAAGCCGCCGGTCTGAAGAACGGCCTGCTGATCACCGCTGACCCGTATTCGAAAATCGTTGACCCGGAAGACCGCAACACCACCATGCTGTTTGGCGATGCCGCCACCGCCACCTGGATGGGCGAAAACCCGACCTGGGCGCTGGGCAAGGCCAAGTTCGGCACCGACGGTTCCGGCGCACCGCATTTGAAAGTCAGCAACGGCGTGTTCTTCATGAATGGTCGTCAGGTCTTCAACTTCGCTCTGCTGAAAGTCCCGGCGCACTTGCACGAGTTGCTCGACGATTCCAATCTCAAGGCCGATGACATCGACGCATTCTGCATTCACCAGGGCAGCGCGGCGATTGTCGACGCCGTGGCGCGACGCTTCGAAGGCGAACCGGAGAAGTTCATCAAGGACATGGTCGAGACCGGCAACACCGTGTCGTCGAGCATTCCGCTGCTGCTGGAAAAACACGTCCTCGACTCTGACTGGCAGCGCGTTGCGCTGAGCGGTTTTGGTGTCGGTCTGTCGTGGGGCTCGGCGATCATCTATCGTCCGTAAGCCGCAGCAAAAACCTCTGATACAAAAATAGCGTTCAAGGTTAACCTTGAACGCTATTTTTTTGCCCGAGAAGGAGCGCGAGGCGCCATGAGCGAGTTTTTCCAAGCCAATGCCGAGGTGTTGCAACGGCGCTGGCCGGCGCTGTTCGAGCGATTGATGGCTGAAGACAGCGCGTCCGTGCAGGCCGAACTCGTGCAAGGACTGGGCTCGACGCTGAGCGTCGATGGCATTCAGCTCACCAGTCGCCATGATCGTCTGCATGAGGCGCAAATCCAGGCGGCGAGCCTGCCGGAAAAACCGCATGTTCACGTCTATGGCACTGGCCTCGGCGATTTGCCCGGTGTGCTGCTTGAGCGCGCAGGGCTGGAGCGTCTTTACGTGCACATTCTCAACGGCGCGCTGTTCGCGCTGGTACTGCAACTGCTCGATCAGCGCCAATGGCTGGAGGATCCTCGGGTCGAACTGTTTTACGCCGGTGATCACCCTGACTTCTTCACGCCATTCTTTGCCTTGCCGGCCGAGATGCTGCTGGCCGATGACTTCAATGCAAAGGTCCGCGACCGGCTGATCAATGAAGTGCACCTGACATTCAACAATCGCGATTTCGATCCGCAGTCGCCAGAAATCCAGCAACGCTTGCAGGAATGTCTGCCGGTGTTGCTTGGCGATGCCGATGTGGCGCAGTTGTTCGGTAGCTGCGCCGGGCGCGAAGTCTACGTGATCGCCACCGGGCCGACACTGGAGCAGCATTTCGAACGTCTGGCGGCGATCCGTCAGCTTGCTGAGCGGCCGTTGTTCATCTGCGTTGATACGGCCTATCGGCCATTGCGTGAGCACGGCATCGAGCCTGATCTGGTGGTGAGCATCGATCAGCGCATCGGCTTTCGGCATCTGCCGTGCGAGGCGTCCGAGAACATTGCGCTGGTGTACTTGCCAATGAGCGATCCGCAGGTATTGAAGGCATGGAAGGGCAAGCGTTATGGCGGCTATTCGGCCAGCCCGATCTACAGCGACCTGCGAGAACAGTATCCACGCGGTGAGCTGCATGTCGGCGGTAGCGTGATCCATCCGGCGGTGGATCTCGCGGTAAAAATGGGCGCGAGTCGAATCACTCTGTTCGGCGCCGACTTCGCCTTCCCGATGAACAAGACCCACGCCGGTTGGGACGACGGCGATTTAGGCCCGCCGCTGGCCCAGGCGCGGCACTGGGTGCGCGATGGTCATGGTCAGCGCGTCAGCACTCAGCTGAATTTTCGCGGCTATCTATGTGTGCTTGAGCGTTATATCGCCGCGCATCCGCAGGTCGAGTTTCTCAACAGCAGCCGCGCCGGTGCATCGATTGCCGGGACCGCTTTCAATCCGGAGTTCGTGCAATGAGTGCGCTGAACCAGAGTCAGCATCAGTGCCGCCAGTGCGCGGCTTTGTTTCGCTTGGGGCGTGATGTCGAGGCGGCGTTGACCATGGTCGATGTGTTCGAACAGGCCCAGCAATGTCTGGCGTCTGCCTCAGTGGATATCCAGCAAGCGTGGGCACAGGTGCTCACGCAAATGCTCGACTGTCAGGAGCGCCAGGACTGGTTGGGCCTGGCTGACTATATGGAATACGAACTGGTTGAATTGCTGGAAAGTGCCAGGCGCTGAACCGCTGCGCCGCGCTGGCCCGCGGCTTTGCGTTACAGGCGGTTTTATGACGTCATTTTTTCGCGCTGGATGTGCTGCTAAGTCTTTGTTTTCTCGGGGGTGGCGTGGTGATGGCAAAATTTTTTCAAAAAGCCCTCAAGCAACCTGCAAACCCGACGATAACTATTACGAAGGTTCTCTAGGCCATACCCGGCGGTTGCCAGGGCCGGAAGCCGCAGTACCCAACCAACGAGGAATTCGTCATGGCTTTAACAGTAAACACCAACACCACATCGTTGAACGTTCAGAAAAACCTGAACCGCGCTTCCGACGCTCTGTCCACCTCGATGCAGCGCCTGTCTTCCGGCCTGAAAATCAACAGCGCCAAAGACGACGCCGCTGGCCTGCAGATCTCCAACCGTATGTCCTCGCAGATCCGCGGTAACACCCAGGCCATCCAGAACGCCAACGACGGTATCTCCGTTGCCCAGACCGCTGAAGGCGCTCTGCAAGCTTCGACCGACATCCTGCAGCGTATGCGTGAACTGGCTGTTAAAGCTCGTAACGGTACCAACGGCACCGCTGACCAGACCGCTACCAACGCTGAATTCGCTCAGATGTCTGACGAAATTACCCGTATCTCGGCTGCTACCAACCTGAACGGCAAAAACCTGCTGGACGGTTCGGCTGGTACTGTGACCCTGCAAGTTGGCGCAAACACCGGTTCGGCTAACCACATCGACCTGGTACTGAGCTCCAAGTTCGACGCCGTCAGCCTGTCGGTAGGTAGCGGTACTGTAGTTCTGACCGGTACTTCGGGTACTGGTGCTGGTTCTGCTTCGCAGAACATCGACAACGCGATCACTGCAATCGACGCCGCTATCGCTGCAATCGGTGCAACCCGTGCCAGCCTGGGTGCTTCGCAAAACCGTCTGACCAGCACCATCTCCAACCTGCAGAACATCACTGAAAACACCACCGCTGCTCAGGGTCGTGTACAGGACACCGACTTCGCCGCAGAAACTGCTAACCTGACCAAGCAGCAGACTCTGCAGCAAGCTTCGACCTCCGTACTGGCTCAAGCCAACCAACTGCCTTCCGCTGTACTGAAGCTGCTTCAGTAATCCGGAACAAGTTTAAGCGGGGGAGTGCGCTTGTCGTGCTCTCTCGCTTTTTTACGTTAAGAGGTGATGGGCATGGACATGAGCGTAAAGCTTAACGTGTCTTATCCGGCTCCCAAGCTAGTGACACCGGTTGCTGACAAACCGTCAGAGCTGCCTAAAGTCCAAAAGACTGAAGCACCGGTCGCTGCCAAGGATCAGGATTCGGACGGCGCCAAGTTGAAGCTGGCGGTGCAAGAGATCGAAAAGTTCGTCCAGTCGATCAAGCGTAATCTGGAGTTCTCGATTGACGAGCATTCCGGCAAGGTCATCGTCAAGGTGATCGCGAGCGAGACGGGTGAAGTCGTTCGACAGATTCCTTCCGCCGAAGCCCTCAAACTGGCCGACAGCCTCGCCAATGCAAGTCATGTATTGTTCGACGCCAAGGTCTGATAAATGGCATGAATAGTGTTTGTTCGTTCTCAGGACGCGTGTAACGGTCAAAAGAATGGCAGCAATCTGAAGGGAGATGCACATGGCAAGTCCAATTCTACCGGGTTCCGGACTGGGTTCCGGCCTGGACATCGGCGCGATCGTGACCGCGCTGGTCAACGCCGACAAGTCTGCCAAGCAGACGCAGATCGATACCGCGACCAAAAGCAACAGCCTGAAGATTTCCGGCGTTGGTTCGCTGAAAAGTGCATTGGCGGCCTATCAGAAAGCGATGGGTGATCTGAACAAGGCAACAAGCCCGGCGTTTGCCGGTTTTACTGCAACCTCGGATGCGCCAACTGTCGTCGGTGCCACTTCGGATAAAACCGCCGTGCCGGGTACTTACAGCGTAGTCGTGAAAAACCTGGCCACCGGCTCCAAAGTTGCCAGTGCCGCCTTTGCCGGCGGGGCCGCCAGTGCCATTCCGAGTGGTACTCTGAAAATCAGTCAGAATGGCATTGATTACAATGTCGCGATTCCGGCCAATGCCACCTTGCAGTCCACGCGCGATGCGATCAACACCGCGCAGTCCAGCAATGGCATTTCCGCGAACATCGTGACTGACAGTACCGGCGCCTCGCGTCTGGTACTGAGCTCCAACAAGACGGGCGCCGGCATGGACCTGCAGGTCAGCGGTATCGCCGGTCTCGAGATCGATGGCACCCAGAAGATGGGTGACAGTCCTGCGGCAGGGGCATCCGGTGCGGTCGGTGATGTGGCCAAGGACGCGAGCCTGACCATCGACGGACTGGCCGTTACCAGCAAGACCAACACCGTCACCGGTGCGATCAGCGGCATGACGCTGAATCTGGTCACTGCGAGTCCCGTCGTGGGCGGCGTGCCAACGCCGGCTACTGTATCGGTTGCGACCAATACCGCCGGCATCCAGACATCGCTGCAATCGTTCATCGATTCCTATAACACCCTGAAGAAAACCATCGACACCTTGTCCAAGGCAACGCCGGATGCCGATGGCAATCTGACCGTTTCGGCGGCGTTCACTGGTGACGCTCTGCCGCGTTCGTTGATGGCGGACGTGCGCGCTCAGTTGACAGATCCAGGGGCGGGCGGAGCAGGCCAATTGTCCGTGCTTTCACAGATGGGTGTGTTGACTGACAGTAAAACCGGTTTGCTGACGCTCGATACTGCAGTGTTCAACAAGCGTATGGAAATCCCAGGCATGGCTGGCCAGGTTCAGCAGCTCTTCAGCGGCACCGACGCCAAGAATGGTCTGTTGGCGCGTATGACTGCGGCGGTTGATCCGTACGTCAAGACCGGTGGGCTGCTGGATCAGCGCAGCTCCAACTTGGCGAGTCTGACGAGCGGCTTGCAGAAGCAGCAGGCGGCGCTGGATCTGCGGGTTGCCAACCTGACGTCGACATTGACCGCCAAGTACAACGCCATGGACTTGCTGGTAGGGCAGATGAAGGCAACGGCGAGCAACATCACGTCGTTCTTCAGCTCGCTGAACGCTCAGCAGTCGGCGAAGTAACAGTCAGTAACGACAAAAACCCGGCTACGCTTTATCGGCGTGCGCCGGGTTTTTGTCTTTTGATCTAAAGTTTTCGGGCCGGTTGGCGATACACTGGTTATACGAGTCAACGTGGCAATGAGGTAGAACATGAACCCGATGTTAGCCCTTCGGCAGTACCAGAAAGTCGGCGCCCATGCGCAGACGTCCGAAGCGAGCCCGCACCGCCTGGTGCAAATGTTGATGGAAGGTGGCCTGGCCCGGATTGCGCAGGCCAAGGGCGCCATTGAGCGCAAGGATATTCCCGGCAAGTGCACGGCGATCAGCAAGGCCATCGGCATTGTCAGTGGCTTGCGTGAAGGTCTCGACCTTGAAAACAATGCAGAGGCACTGGCCGATCTGGATGGCCTGTACATCTACATGATGAAGCGCCTCGCCGAGGCGAACATCAGCAGCGATCCCCGTGTACTCGACGAAGTCGCCGGCCTGCTGACCACGGTCAAAGAAGGTTGGGACGCCATCGCGCCCGTGCCGGCTCCGCAGTTCTGAAGGAGATCACCATGAGTCTTGTATTGCAGCGAATTGCCGATACCCGTGAAGCGTTGGTCGGAGCATTGGCCGAACGAAACTGGGAAGCCATCGGCGAGCTGGATCTGGCTTGCCGTTCCTGCATGGAAGACGTCATGGCGGAAGCTTCGCTGGACGAAGTGGCACTGCGCGACAACCTTGAGGAGCTGCTATTCGTCTACAAAGAGCTTCTTGAGGTGGCAATGGGCGAGCGGCAGGCGATAGCCAACGAGATGTCGCAGATCACCCAAGCGCAAAAGGCTGCAAAGGTTTACCATCTGTTTGGTTGATTAACCGTCAGTTAAACCAGAGATGTGCGCCATAAATTTGACTGTGCACGGTTTTTTGACTTAACTAGTGGCTATTATCAGGTTTAGGGCGTCTACAGGCACATGGTGTCCTGCAAGCGTCTCGCTTGCCTTATTTTTCGGGCATTGAGTTGACTAGGGAAGTTGCTATTGCATGTGGCGTGAAACCAAAATTCTGCTGATCGATGACGATAGCGTCCGCCGCCGCGACCTGGCGGTGATTCTAAATTTTCTTGGCGAAGAAAATTTACCCTGCGGCAGCCATGACTGGCAGCAGGCAGTCGGCTCTTTGTCGTCTAGTCGTGAAGTCATTTGCGTACTGATCGGGACCGTTAATGCTCCTGGCGCGCTTTTGGGCTTGCTAAAGACACTCGCAACCTGGGATGAGTTCCTTCCGGTTTTGTTAATGGGCGATAATTCTTCCGTTGACCTGCCTGAAGACCAGCGTCGCCGCGTGCTGTCGACCCTGGAAATGCCGCCCAGCTACAGCAAATTGCTCGATTCGCTGCATCGCGCCCAGGTCTATCGCGAAATGTACGACCAGGCCCGCGAACGCGGCCGTCATCGCGAACCCAATCTTTTCCGCAGTCTTGTCGGCACCAGCCGTGCGATTCAGCACGTCCGGCAGATGATGCAGCAAGTGGCCGACACCGACGCCAGCGTGCTGATCCTCGGCGAGTCCGGCACCGGCAAGGAAGTGGTCGCGCGCAACCTGCACTATCACTCCAAACGCCGCGACGCGCCGTTCGTACCGGTCAACTGCGGGGCGATCCCTGCAGAGCTGCTGGAAAGCGAACTGTTCGGTCACGAGAAGGGCGCTTTCACTGGCGCGATCACCAGCCGTGCCGGGCGCTTTGAGCTGGCCAACGGCGGCACGCTGTTCCTCGACGAAATCGGCGATATGCCGCTGCCGATGCAGGTCAAGCTGCTGCGCGTGTTGCAAGAGCGCACCTTCGAACGCGTGGGCAGCAACAAGACCCAGAGCGTCGACGTGCGCATCATTGCCGCAACGCACAAGAATCTCGAAAGCATGATCGAGATCGGCTCGTTCCGTGAAGACCTCTACTATCGCTTGAACGTGTTCCCGATCGAGATGGCGCCACTGCGTGAGCGCGTCGAAGACATCCCGCTGCTGATGAACGAACTGATCTCGCGCATGGAGCACGAGAAGCGCGGTTCGATCCGTTTCAACTCGGCGGCGATCATGTCGCTGTGCCGTCACGGCTGGCCGGGCAACGTCCGCGAGCTGGCCAACCTGGTCGAGCGCATGGCGATCATGCACCCGTACGGGGTGATTGGCGTGGTCGAGTTGCCGAAGAAATTCCGCTACGTCGACGACGAAGACGAGCAGATGGTCGACAGCCTGCGCAGCGATCTGGAAGAACGCGTGGCCATCAACGGCCATACGCCGGACTTCAGCGCCAATGCACTGCTGCCGCCTGAAGGTCTGGACCTCAAGGATTACCTCGGGGGCCTGGAGCAGGGCCTGATTCAGCAAGCGCTGGACGATGCCAATGGCATTGTTGCCCGTGCCGCTGAGCGTCTGCGTATTCGTCGCACCACCCTGGTCGAGAAGATGCGCAAGTACGGCATGAGCCGTGCTGGAGGAGATGAACAGGCGGATGATTGACGCCTGTTTTTCAAGCGCTTCATTTATAAGCGGTTTTTTTTAGGCACGGGTATTGCTACAGCCCTCGCAACGTTCCGTTTCACTGACGGTCAGCCAAGCGAGAGAGCCCAATGCCCCAAGCCGCCCAGATCTCTTCTGCCTCCAATATCGTGTCCGTAGAGCAGGCAAGTCGTCAGGGACTTGAGCAGGCCTTCCAGCTGTTCAACCAGATGTCGAGCCAGCTGACCGACTCCTACAGCCTGCTCGAAGCGCGGGTCACCGAACTCAAGGGTGAGCTGGCCGTGGTCAGCGCCCAGCGCATGCAGGAGCTGGCGGAAAAAGAACGCTTGGCCAATCGCCTGCAAAACCTCCTCGACCTGTTGCCCGGCGGTGTGATCGTCATTGACGGCCACGGTCTTGTGCGCGAAGCCAACCCGGCCGCCATCGATCTGCTCGGCTCGCCACTCGAAGGCGAACTCTGGCGCCATGTGATTGCACGCTGCTTCGCCCCGCGTGAAGACGACGGTCATGAAATCTCCTTGAAAAACGGTCGACGCCTGTCGATTTCCACCCGCTCGCTGGATGCCGAGCCGGGGCAGTTGGTGCTGCTCAACGACTTGACGGAAACACGTCATCTGCAAGACCAGTTGGCGCGCCACGAACGTTTGTCATCGCTGGGGCGCATGGTTGCCTCGCTGGCCCACCAGATTCGAACACCGCTGTCCGCCGCTTTGCTCTACGCCAGTCATTTGACTGAACAGCAACTGCCAGTGGAAACCCAGCAACGCTTTGCCGGCCGCTTGAAAGAGCGTCTGCACGAACTCGAACATCAAGTGCGCGACATGCTGGTGTTCGCTCGCGGTGAATTGCCGCTGACCGACCGCCTCACGCCCGGTGCCTTGATGCAGTCGCTGCAGGCTGCGGCGCTGACCCATGTGCAGGACCTGCCGATCCGCTGGCAGTGCGACAGCCATGCCGGTGAGTTGCTGTGCAACCGCGACACACTGGTCGGCGCATTACTGAATCTGATTGAAAACGCCATTCAGGCCAGCGCTGGCGAAGCGCGCCTGAAAGTGCATTGCTACACCAGAGGCAACACCCTGCGTCTGTGTGTCAGCGACAGTGGCAGCGGCATTGAGCCGACAGTTTTGGCGCGCCTCGGCGAGCCTTTTTTTACTACCAAGGTCACCGGCACCGGCCTCGGCCTGACCGTGGTCAAAGCGGTGGCCCGTGCGCATCAGGGAGAATTGACCCTGCGTTCGCGAGTCGGGCGCGGCACTTGCGCGCAGGTCAGTCTGCCGCTGTTTTCCGCTGCACAAGGAGTTGAATAAACGTCATGGGCATCAAGGTGTTGCTGGTCGAGGATGACCGTTCGTTGCGCGAGGCGCTGGCCGATACGCTGCTGCTCGCCGGCCACGACTATCACGCCGTCGGCAGCGCCGAAGAAGCGCTGACGGCCGTCGCGCAGCAAGCTTTCAGCCTGGTGGTCAGCGACGTCAACATGCCGGGCATGGACGGTCATCAATTGCTTGCGTTGCTGCGCGCACGCCAGCCGCAATTGCCGGTGCTATTGATGACCGCCCACGGCGCCGTCGAGCGTGCGGTCGATGCGATGCGCCAAGGCGCGGCGGATTATCTGGTCAAGCCGTTTGAGCCCAAGGCATTGCTCGATCTGGTGGCGCGACATGCGCTGGGCTGCATTGATGCTGGCGAAGCGGAAGGCCCCGTCGCCGTTGAACCGGCCAGTGCGCAGTTGCTTGAGTTGGCGGCGCGGGTTGCGCGCAGTGATTCGACTGTCCTCATCTCCGGCGAGTCCGGCACCGGTAAAGAAGTGCTGGCGCGCTATATCCACCAGCAATCGCGACGGGCGAGCCAGCCGTTTATTGCGATCAACTGCGCGGCGATCCCCGACAACATGCTCGAAGCAACACTGTTCGGCCATGAGAAGGGCTCGTTCACCGGCGCCATCGCCTCGCAGGCCGGCAAGTTCGAGCAAGCGGACGGCGGCACCATTCTGCTCGACGAAATTTCCGAAATGCCCCTGGCCCTGCAAGCCAAGTTGCTGCGCGTTCTGCAAGAGCGTGAAGTGGAGCGAGTGGGCGCGCGCAAGCCGATCAGTCTGGATATTCGCGTGGTCGCCACGACCAACCGCGATCTGGCCGGTGAAGTGGCGGCGGGGCGTTTTCGCGAAGACCTGTTTTACCGCTTGTCGGTTTTCCCCTTGGCCTGGCGTCCACTTCGCGAGCGCACTGCCGATATCCTGCCGCTGGCGGAAAAATTGTTGGCCAAACACGTCAATAAAATGAAGCACGCAGCAGCCAAGCTGTCCCCCGAAGCTCAAGCTTGCCTGACCGCGTACCCGTGGCCGGGCAACGTGCGGGAGCTGGACAACGCCATTCAGCGCGCGTTGATTCTGCAGCAGGGCGGTTTGATTCAGCCGCAGGATTTCTGCCTGAGCGGTGCGGTGACATTTGCGCCGTTGCCGATCACGGCACCGGTGATCCGCGAGGTGGAAATTGAGGCGGATTCTTCCGGCGCGCTGGGCGATGACCTGCGCCGCCGGGAGTTTCAGATGATCATCGACACCCTGCGCGCCGAGCGTGGCCGCCGTAAGGAAGCTGCCGAAAAGCTCGGCATCAGCCCGCGCACCCTGCGCTACAAACTGGCGCAAATGCGCGATGCCGGGATGGATGTCGAAGGTTATCTGTTCGCCACCTGATCGATGCTGCAAAACATTCCAGATGCTTTTCTCAGGAGGGTGCCCACTAGCTGGCACCCTTGTTGCTAATACCTGTGTACCCGCCGAGTGAGTGTCAAAAAATTGCGGGCCGCCCAAGAGAGTAGACCATGAGCCAAGGTATTGAATTTAATCGGTTGATGATGGACATGCAGGCCATGAAAGTGGATGCCATGTCTGCGCGTAAATCGACTGCCGCTGTCCCTGAAATCGCGGGCAGCAGCTTTTCCGACATGCTCGGTCAGGCGATCAATAAAGTCAGCGATACCCAGCAGGCGTCGACTCAACTGGCCAACGCGTTCGAGATCGGCAAGAGCGGTGTCGACCTGACTGACGTCATGATTGCGTCGCAAAAAGCCAGCGTGTCGTTCCAGGCTCTGACCCAGGTGCGCAACAAGCTGGTCCAGGCTTACCAAGACATCATGCAGATGCCGGTTTAAGGGCGAAATAAGTCATGGCAGAAGCAGTCGCTGATAACGTTCCGGCCAAGGCCACCCCGATCGACGGCAAACCGCCGCTGTTCGGCCTGTCCTTTCTGGAAAACCTTTCCCAGATGACCGTGCTGCGTCAGGTCGGCCTGTTGGTCGGTCTGGCGGCGAGCGTGGCGATTGGCTTTGCCGTGGTGCTGTGGTCGCAGCAGCCGGATTACCGTCCACTGTACGGCAGCCTTGCCGGCATGGACGCCAAGCAGGTCATGGAAACCCTGGCCGCCGCTGACATTCCCTACAACGTAGAACCCAATTCCGGCGCCTTGCTGGTCAAGGCCGACGACCTGTCCCGTGCGCGGATGAAACTCGCTGCCGCTGGTGTCACTCCCAGCGACGGCAACATCGGTTTCGAAATCCTCGACAAGGAACAGGGTCTGGGCACCAGCCAGTTCATGGAAGCGACCCGTTATCGTCGCGGCCTCGAAGGCGAACTGGCGCGGACCATTTCCAGTTTGAACAACGTCAAGGGTGCCCGCGTGCATCTGGCCATTCCGAAGAGTTCGGTGTTCGTCCGTGACGAGCGCAAGCCTAGCGCTTCGGTACTGGTCGAGCTGTACAGCGGGCGTTCGCTGGAGCCGGGTCAGGTGGTGGCGATCATCAATCTGGTCGCGACTTCCGTGCCCGAGTTGAGCAAATCGCAGATCACCGTCGTCGATCAAAAGGGCAACCTGCTCTCCGATCAGGCGGAGAACTCGGAAATGACCATGGCCGGCAAGCAGTTCGATTACAGCCGCCGCATGGAAAGCATGCTCACCCAGCGCGTGCACAACATTCTGCAACCGGTACTGGGCAACGATCGTTACAAGGCTGAAGTCTCCGCCGACGTCGATTTCAGTGCCGTCGAATCGACTGCCGAGCAGTTCAACCCGGACCAACCGGCGTTGCGCAGCGAGCAGTCGGTCAACGAACAACGTACCGCCAGCAATGGCCCGCAAGGTGTGCCGGGTGCCCTGAGCAACCAGCCGCCGTCGCCTGCCTCGGCGCCGCAGACCACCGGTGGCACCGCCGCACCGGCCGGGATGATTCAGCCAGGTCAGCCTTTGGTTGATGCCAACGGCCAGCAGATCATGGACCCGGCCACCGGCCAGCCGATGCTCGCGCCGTACCCGGCCGACAAGCGTCAACAATCGACCAAGAACTTCGAACTCGACCGTTCGATCAGCCACACCAAGCAGCAGCAGGGCCGTCTCAATCGCCTGTCGGTGTCGGTCGTGGTCGACGATCAGGTCAAGATCAACCCGGCCAACGGCGAAACCAGCCGTGCGCCGTGGAGCGCCGACGAATTGGCGCGCTTTACCCGTCTGGTGCAGGACGCGGTCGGTTTCGACGCCAGCCGTGGCGACAGCGTCAGTGTGATCAACATGCCGTTCTCCGCCGAGCGCGGCGAAGTGATTGCCGATATTCCGTTCTACTCCCAGCCATGGTTCTGGGACATCGTCAAACAAGTGCTGGGTGTGCTGTTCATCCTCGTACTGGTGTTTGGTGTGCTGCGTCCGGTGCTCAACAACATCACCGGCGGTGGCAAAGGCAAGGAGCTGGCCGGTCTGGGCAGCGACGTGGAACTTGGTGGCATGGGCGGCCTGGACGGCGAACTGGCCAACGACCGCGTGAGCCTCGGTGGTCCGCAGAGCATTCTGTTGCCGAGCCCGAGCGAGGGTTATGACGCGCAGCTGAATGCAATCAAGAGTCTGGTAGCTGAAGACCCGGGTCGCGTGGCTCAGGTCGTGAAAGAGTGGATTAACGCAGATGAGTGATAACCGAGCCGCCACCGTCAAACTGACCAAGGTCGACAAAGCCGCGATTCTGCTGCTGTCCCTGGGTTCGACCGATGCTGCGCAAGTGCTGCGCCACATGGGGCCCAAAGAGGTTCAGCGCGTCGGCGTGGCCATGGCGCAGATGGGCAACGTCCATCGCGAACAGGTCGAGCAGGTGATGAGCGAGTTCGTCGACATCGTCGGCGATCAGACCAGCCTCGGCGTCGGATCCGACGACTACGTACGCAAGATGCTCACCCAGGCCCTGGGCGAAGACAAGGCCAACGGCCTTATCGACCGCATCCTGCTCGGTGGCAACACCAGCGGCCTCGACAGCCTGAAATGGATGGAGCCGCGCGCCGTCGCCGACGTCATCCGTTACGAACACCCGCAGATCCAGGCAATCGTGGTCGCGTACCTCGACCCGGATCAGGCCGGTGAAGTGCTCGGCAACTTCGACCATAAAGTGCGTCTGGACATCATCCTGCGCGTCTCGTCGTTGAACACCGTGCAACCGGCCGCCTTGAAAGAACTCAACCAGATTCTCGAGAAACAGTTCTCCGGCAACTCGAACGCCTCGCGCACCACCCTGGGTGGCATCAAGCGTGCGGCCGACATCATGAACTTCCTGGACAGCTCGATCGAAGGCCAGCTCATGGACTCGATCCGCGAAGTCGACGAAGACCTGTCCGGTCAGATCGAAGACCTCATGTTCGTGTTCAACAACCTTGCCGACGTCGACGACCGTGGCATTCAGGCGCTGTTGCGCGAAGTCTCTTCCGATGTGCTGGTGCTGGCCCTCAAAGGCTCGGACGAGGGCGTCAAGGAAAAGATCTTCAAGAACATGTCCAAGCGTGCCGCCGAACTGTTGCGCGACGACCTCGAGGCGAAAGGCCCGGTGCGCGTCAGCGACGTCGAAACCGCGCAGAAGGAGATCCTCACTATTGCCCGTCGTATGGCCGAAGCCGGCGAGATCGTGCTCGGTGGCAAGGGCGGCGAGGAAATGATCTAAGCCCATGGATAAGCCTGACGAGTCTGTGACGGATCTGATCCGCGCCCGTGATGTTCGCGGCTTCGAATCCTGGGCGCTGCCCAGCTTCGACCCGCCGAAACCGGAACCCGAGCCGGAGCCCGAGCCCGAACCGCCGGAAATGGAAGAAGTGCCGCTGGAAGAAGTCCAGCCACTGACCCTGGAAGAACTCGAAAGCATCCGTCAGGAGGCTTACAACGAGGGCTTCGCCATCGGCGAAAAAGAAGGTTTTCACAGCACCACGCTGAAGGTGCGTCAGGAAGCAGAAACGGCGCTGGCGGCGAAAATCGCCAGCCTTGAGCTGCTGATGGCCAACCTGTTCGAACCGATCGCCGAGCAAGACACCCAGATTGAAAAGTCGCTGGTCGACCTCGTGCAGCACATCACCAAACAAGTGATCAAGCGCGAACTGGCCATCGACTCGACACAGATCGAACACGTCATGCGCGATGCCCTCAAGCTGTTGCCGCTGGGCGTGGAAAACGTGCGCCTGTACGTTAATCCGCAGGATTTCGCCCAGGTCAAAGCCCTGCGCGAACGCCACGAAGAAACCTGGCGCATCGTCGAGGACGAGTCGCTGTTGCCGGGCGGTTGCCGGGTTGAAACCGAGCACAGCCGCATCGACGCCAGCGTCGAGTCACGGGTGACCCAGGTTATGGCCAAGCTGTTCGACCAATTGCATGAGCAGGCTCTGCATCCGGCAGCGCCTGACTTGAGTCTGGACATTCCCGAAGACACCCCAGCGGCTGTCGACTCTGACGAGCCGCGCGCGGACGCCATCGATGCGCCTTGAACGCACCAGTTTCGCCAAGCGCCTGAGCACCTACGCCGAGGCCACCGAGATTGCCGGCGCGCCGATCCTTGAAGGTCGGCTGCTGCGCATGGTCGGCCTGACCCTCGAAGCCGAAGGCTTGCGCGCCGCCATGGGCACCCGTTGCATGGTGATCAATGACGACAGCTACCACCCGTCCCAGGTGGAAGCGGAAGTCATGGGTTTTTCCGGCAGCAAAGTCTTTCTGATGCCGGTCGGCAGCGTCGCCGGGATTGCCCCGGGCGCCCGCGTGGTGCCCCTGGCCGATACCGGTCGTTTGCCGATGGGCATGAGCATGCTCGGCCGTGTCCTCGACGGCGCCGGCCGCGCGCTGGACGGCAAGGGCGGCATGAAGGCCGAAGACTGGGTGCCGATGGACGGCCCGACAATCAACCCGCTCAACCGTGATCCGATCAGCGTACCGCTGGATGTCGGCATCCGTTGCATCAACGGTTTGCTGACGGTCGGCCGTGGCCAGCGTCTGGGTCTGTTCGCCGGTACCGGTGTCGGTAAATCGGTGCTGTTGGGCATGATGACCCGCTTCACCGAGGCCGACATCATCGTCGTCGGCCTGATCGGTGAGCGTGGTCGCGAAGTTAAGGAATTCATCGAACACATTCTCGGTGAAGAAGGCCTCAAACGTTCGGTAGTGGTCGCCTCGCCAGCGGACGATGCACCGCTGATGCGTATGCGTGCCGCGATGTATTGCACGCGCATCGCCGAGTATTTCCGCGACAAAGGCAAGAACGTTCTGCTGCTGATGGACTCGCTGACCCGTTTCGCCCAGGCCCAGCGGGAAATCGCGCTGGCCATCGGTGAGCCGCCAGCAACCAAGGGTTATCCGCCATCGGTGTTCGCTAAACTGCCGAAACTGGTGGAGCGCGCCGGTAATGCGGAGAAGGGCGGCGGTTCGATCACGGCGTTCTACACCGTGCTGTCCGAAGGCGATGACCAGCAGGACCCGATTGCCGACTCGGCGCGGGGCGTGCTCGACGGCCACATCGTCCTGTCGCGGCGCCTGGCCGAGGAAGGCCACTATCCGGCGATCGACATCGAAGCCTCGATCAGCCGGGTAATGCCAGCAGTGGTTTCGCCGGATCACATGCAGCGCGCGCAGTATTTCAAACAGCTCTGGTCACGCTATCAGCAGAGCCGTGATTTGATCAGCGTCGGTGCCTATGTGGCCGGTGGCGATCGCGAGACCGATCTGGCGATTTCCCTGCAGCCGCAATTGGTCAGGTATCAGCGCCAGGGCCTCAACGACAAAATCAATCTGGGTGAAAGCCAGGCCTATCTGGAAACCCTGTTCGCCCCTGCGGCGGGCGGGTAACCGGCCATGGCCGTCAGCCGCGCTGCGCGCCTGGCACCGGTGGTGGACATGGCCGAGAAGGCCGAGAAAGCCGCCGTGCAGCGCCTCGCCTACTTTCAGGGCCAGGTCAAAGTTGCCGAAAGCAAACTGGCCGACCTCAATGCCTTTCGTCTGGATTACTCGCAGCAGTGGATCGTCCGTGGCAGCACCGGCGTCACCGGGCAATGGCTGCTGGGTTTTCAGGGTTTCCTGGCGCAACTCGATACTGCCGTCGACCAGCAACGGCAGAGCCTGGTCTGGCACCAGAACAAGCTCGACAAGGCGCGTGAGGAATGGCAACAGGCGTTTGCCCGCGTCGAGGGTTTGCGCAAACTGGTGCAGCGCTATCGTGATGAGGCGCAACGTCTTGAAGACAAGCGCGAGCAGAAGCTGCTCGATGAACTGTCACAGCGTTTGCCACGGCGTGACGCCTTTTAAAGATCAAAAGATCGCAGCCTTTGGCAGCTCCTACAGGGGAATGCATTTTCAAATGTAGGGGCTGCCGAAGGCTGCGATCTTTTGATCTGCTTTTCCAGCCTTGCCCCAACCCTATCCAGGTGCTAAACCTTGTACAGGTTCGTCAATGACAAGGAAGCCAGTCAATGTCAGTCGTTACAGAAGTCTCTCCAGACCAGAAAAAGCTCACGATCGCCGTCAAAGGCCGGTTCGATTTCGGTCGCCATCAGGAATTTCGCGAGTCGTATGAACGGCTCCCACACAAACCCGAATCCATCGTGGTCGATCTCAAAGAGGCTACTTACCTCGACAGCTCCGCGCTGGGCATGCTGCTCCTGCTGCGTGATCACGCCGGTGGCGACGAGTCGGATATCCGCGTCGTCAACAGCAGCTCCGATGTGAAGAAAATCCTCGCGATTTCCAACTTCGACAAACTCTTCGACATCAGTTGACGCCCATGCAGGCGCAAGAGCCGCTGACCATTCTTATCGCCGAAGACAGCGCCGCCGACCGGCTGCTGCTGTCGACCATTGTCCGCCGTCAAGGTCATCAGGTGCTGACGGCGGCCAATGGTGCGGAGGCGGTCGAATGCTTCCAGCAGCAACAACCCGATCTGGTGTTGATGGACGCGCTGATGCCGGTGATGGACGGCTTCGAAGCGGCGCGGCAGATCAAGGCGCTGGCGGGTGAAGCGTTGGTGCCGATCATCTTCCTCACCTCGCTGACCGAGAGTGAAGCGCTGGCCCGTTGTCTGGAGGCTGGCGGTGACGATTTTCTGGCGAAGCCGTACAACCAGGTGATCCTTGCCGCCAAAATCAAGGCGATGGATCGCTTGCGTCGCCTTCAGGCCACGGTCCTGCAGCAGCGCGATCTGATCGCGAAACATCATGACTATCTGCTCAACGAACAACGCGTGGCCAAAGCGGTGTTCGACAAGGTCGCGCATTCAGGGTGCCTGAGTGCGCCGAACATCCGTTACCTGCAATCGCCTTACGCCCTGTTCAATGGCGATCTGTTGCTCGCTGCGTATACGCCGGCCGGTGACATGCACGTCATGCTCGGCGATTTCACCGGGCATGGCTTGCCGGCAGCGGTGGGGGCGATGCCGCTGGCCGAAGTGTTTTATGGGATGACCGCCAAGGGCTATGGCCTGGCCGAAACCCTGCGCGAGATGAACGCCAAGCTCAAGCGCATCCTGCCGGTGGACATGTTCTGCTGTGCCACCTTGCTCAGTCTGAGTTTCCAGAGCCGTTCGGTGGAGGTGTGGAATGGTGGCATGCCCGACGGTTACCTGCACCGCATGGCCAGCGGCGAGCGTGTGCCCTTGCCGGCGCGGCATTTGCCCCTTGGGATTCT
Organism: Pseudomonas sp. TE9122; assembly: GCF_056278925.1. Taxonomy (NCBI): domain Bacteria; kingdom Pseudomonadati; phylum Pseudomonadota; class Gammaproteobacteria; order Pseudomonadales; family Pseudomonadaceae; genus Pseudomonas; species Pseudomonas sp. TE9122. The sequence continues at coordinate 1,166,380 of NZ_JBWBQI010000001.1, forward strand.
CAGCGCGCAAGCCTTCGATGACCGTACGGATGTGTATCCGATGGCCGTCGATGATCGAGTGTTTCTGTTATCGGACGGGGTGATCGATACCTGCGATGCCAATGACCAGTTGTTCGGCGTCGAACGCTTGCAGCAGGTGTTTGCGGCGAACCGTGAGCCGGATCGGTTATTCGAGGATATCGAACAGGCGTTGCGCGATTTTCGCGGACAGGCCCGTGATGACGTAAGCATGGTCGAAGTCAGTCTGCTTGAGTCGGCGCAGGCCCACGGCGCAGCGCCGGTGTATTCCGACAGTGGCCAGTCGTGCCCGCTGGACTGGTCGGCCAGTTTCGAGTTTCGCGGCGCCACGCTCAGGCGCTTCAATCCGTTGCCGTTCCTCTTGCAGTTGCTGCTTGAGGTGCATGGCCTGCGCGCGCAAAGCGGGGCGCTGTACAGCGTGCTCGCCGAGTTGTATTCCAATGGGCTGGAGCATGGCGTGCTCGGGCTGGACTCGAGCCTCAAACGCGATGCGGCAGGTTTCGCCCGCTACTATGAAATGCGCGCGGCGCGGCTGGAGGCGCTGCAAGACGGTTTCGTGCGCGTGCATCTGCAGGTGCAACCGCAAGGCGAGGGTGGGCGGCTGGTCATTCGTGTCGATGACAGTGGCAAGGGGTTTGATGTGGCGCGGGTCATGGAAAGGCCCGTGGATAACGTCCGCTTGTCGGGACGCGGCATCGGTCTGGTCCGGCAACTGGGGCGCAACGCCAGTTGGTCGGACCAAGGTCGTAGTGCCAGCGTGGAGTTTTTCTGGGAGATTGAGGCATAATCCGCCCATTCTTGATCAAGGAGTGAGCAAGTGACAGACCCACATGTAAATCGCGAAGTCCTCGATACTTTGCGCGAGGTGATGGAGGACGGCTATACGGAATTGCTGGAGACTTTTCTGGCAGATTCGCAAAGCCGCCTGCACGAGTTGCAGGACAGCACCAGCGCCAAAGCGCTTTCCGATGTAGCGCATAGCTTCAAGGGCAGCGCCAGCAACATGGGCGCGGTTCGACTGGCCGAGTTGTGCCAGGACCTGGAGTCGAACGCGAAGGACAAAAGCCCGGAAGCGCTCGCTCAGCTAGTCGCCGATATCCATTCTGAATTCGCCGAAGTACGTCCGGTGTACGAAAGCGAAAAGCACCACGCCCACATCCACTGAAGCTGCCGTCCGGCGCTTTTCGCAAGTGTCTCGCCAAACTGGCCCGGCACTTGCAGTCAACTTGCTCAACTGTACCTACGATCCCAGTGCAGCGGAGACCGTGTCATGCCTGCGACCCCCAACATTCTTCTTCAGACCGCCGCTCAGGCCAAGGCCCAAGCCGCCTCTGCCAAATCGTCGGCAATGGCCGCAGACGCCGGGGACAAGGCCTCCAGCTTCGCCAAAGTGTTCGCCGATCAGGCGCCGGTCAAGCCCGCCGTGAGCGCTGACAATTCAGTCAAGCCGGCACGCGATAAGGTCGCGGACAGCAGCGGCAAAAAGGATATCGGCAAAGAGCAGTCTGCCGCGCCCCAGCCAGCAGTTGCCGATAGCGGCAAAGCGTTGCCTGCCGACAAAGCGGCGACGAGCGACGACGCGACTGCCACTGCCGATGACACCGCTGAAACCATACAAACCCCTGTGGCCGATGCCGCGCCTGTAGACCCGGCCCTTGATCCGGCCTTGGCGCAAGTCGTTCAGCCGTTGGTGGCAGCGCCTGTGGTGCAAACGCCAACAGTCGCCACGCCAGCCCAGCCGGAAACCGAGACGCCTGCATTGGCGGTCGTGTCGGGCATGGTCAAAGATCCGGCGGCAACCGACAGCGATTTCGATCCATCGGCCGACCCGCTCGACTCGATGCCGGCCGTGCGCATGGCGATGGAGCAGGGCGGGCATATTTCCGCCGCCAGTCAGGCGCAACCGAAAGCCACGCCTGCTCAAGCTCAGGCTGACGGTGAATTGACCGCCGCGCAGAACTTTGCCGCCGGCATGGCCAGCATGCTCGACGTGCAGGCCGACAAGGACAGCACCAGTCAGGGCGGCGAACAAGCTTTCAGCGGGCTGATCGACGATGGTCTGAAGGATCTGAAATCGGCTACCAGCGACACCCGCGTCGATGACTTCGCCAACCGTCTGGCGGCACTGACCCAGGCCGCTACGCCGAAAACCGCCAATGCGCTGCCGGTGAATCAGCCGATCGCCATGCACCAGAGTGGCTGGACCGAAGAAGTGGTCAACCGCGTCATGTACCTGTCCAGCGTCAACCTGAAGGCCGCCGACATTCAGTTGCAGCCGGCGGAGCTTGGGCGTCTGGATATCCGCGTGAACATGGTTCCCGATCAGCAGACCCAGGTCACCTTCATGAGCGCACACCCAAGCGTGCGTGAAGCGCTCGACAGCCAGATGCACCGCCTGCGCGACATGTTCAACCAGCAGGGCATGGGCCAGGTAGATGTCAATGTCGCCGACCAGAACCGTGGCTGGCAGGGGCAGCAAGGTCAGGAACAGGCGCAGCAGGGGCAGAGTGGCCGGACCAGCGCTGCGGGTGGCCGCTTGGATTCGGCGGATGAGGAATTGGCACCGGCTACTGTCGCTGAAGTGGCGGCGCAGACTACCAGCGTAATTGGCAGCAGCGCGGTCGACTATTACGCCTGAGCAAATCAAGAGCCCCCTCACCCTAGCCCTCTCCCAGAGGGAGAGGGGACCGATTGGGGAATCTTGAAGAACTACGCCGACCTGAACGAGCATCGCTGAATCCGTTCGACATTCGGCGACCTGTTGATTCCCGCCCTGAACTTGCAATCACCTCGGTTGTGCAGGTCGATGTCCAGCCCCATTACATCTCGGTCGGCCCCCTCTCCCTCAGGGAGAGGGCTGGGGTGAGGGTGCTTTTGACTTTAGCGTCGTTCTCGACCTCCGACACTTCTGGCATAACACTTGCTCTTGCCTTGCCGTGCGACTGTGAAACCCCCGATTAGTGACGGATTATTGGCATGGCGAAGAGCGAAGCTGCAGCAGTAAAAGACCCCGCAACCAAAGGCAAACTCAAGCTGATCATCGTGATCGTGCTGGCGTTGCTGGTGGCCATTGGTGCATCCGTCGGGGCGACCTGGTTCTTCATGCACGGCGCGCAAAGCAAGCCTGCCGAGGCCGCTGAAGCAGCGCCGGTCGGCAAGCAGGCGGCGATTTTCGAGCCGATGGCGCCGGCCTTCGTGGCCAACTACAACCAGAACGGCCGTCAGCGCTACATGCAGGTGAGCATCACCATGCTGGCGCGGAATCAGGCCGATCTGGACGCGCTCAAAGTGCACATGCCGGTTATCCGCAACAACCTGGTAATGCTCTTCTCCGGTCAGGATTTCGCCACACTGGCGACACCGGTCGGCCAAGAGATGTTGCGCCAGAAGGCCACCGCCAGCGTCCAGGAAGTGGCGCAGAAAGAACTGGGCAAAGTGGTCATCGAACAGTTGCTTTTCACTAATTTCGTACTGCAGTAGGAACACGACATGGCCGTGCAGGATCTGCTGTCCCAGGATGAAATCGATGCGCTGCTGCATGGCGTCGATGATGGTCTGGTACAGACCGATAATGCTGCCGAACCCGGCAGTGTCAAAAGCTACGACCTGACCAGTCAGGATCGCATCGTCCGTGGACGCATGCCGACGCTGGAAATGATCAACGAGCGCTTTGCCCGCTACACCCGCATCAGCATGTTCAACATGCTGCGCCGCTCGGCGGACGTGGCTGTCGGTGGTGTGCAGGTGATGAAGTTCGGCGAATACGTGCACTCGCTGTACGTGCCGACCAGCCTCAACCTGGTCAAGATCAAACCGCTGCGCGGCACCGCGCTGTTCATCCTCGACGCCAAACTGGTGTTCAAGCTGGTGGACAACTTCTTCGGTGGTGACGGCCGTCACGCCAAGATCGAAGGGCGTGAGTTCACCCCGACCGAGTTGCGCGTAGTGCGCATGGTGCTGGAGCAGGCTTTCGTCGATCTGAAGGAAGCCTGGCAGGCGATCATGGAAGTCAATTTCGAGTACATCAACTCGGAAGTGAACCCGGCCATGGCCAACATCGTCGGCCCGAGCGAAGCGATTGTGGTCTCCACCTTCCACATCGAACTCGATGGCGGTGGCGGCGATCTGCACGTGACCATGCCGTACTCGATGATCGAGCCGGTGCGCGAGATGCTCGACGCCGGTTTCCAGTCCGACCTCGACGATCAGGACGAGCGCTGGGTCAACGCCCTGCGCCAGGACGTACTCGATGTCGACGTGCCGATCGGTGCCACCGTAGCCCGCCGCCAGTTGAAGCTGCGCGACATCCTGCACATGCAACCGGGAGATGTGATCCCGGTCGAGATGCCGGAAGACATGATCATGCGCGCCAACGGCGTGCCGGCCTTCAAGGTCAAGATGGGCTCGCACAAAGGCAACCTCGCGTTGCAGGTGATCGAGCCGATCGAGCGTCGCTGAGGCGGCGCTTTTCACCCCCGTATTTAACCGAATTGTTGCCCGCCGAGGACACATGATGAACGACGATATGAACGCGCAGGACGACCAGGCACTGGCCGATGAATGGGCTGCGGCCCTGGAAGAAACCGGTGACGCCGGCCAGGCTGACATCGATGCACTGTTGGCCGCCGACGCCGGCACTTCCAGCTCCAACCGTCTGCCGATGGAAGAGTTCGGCAGCGTGCCGAAGAACAACGATCCGGTGACCCTCGACGGTCCGAACCTGGACGTGATCCTCGACATTCCGGTGTCGATCTCGATGGAAGTCGGCAGTACCGACATCAACATCCGCAACCTGCTGCAACTCAACCAGGGTTCGGTGATCGAGCTTGATCGTCTGGCCGGTGAGCCGCTCGACGTGCTGGTCAACGGCACCTTGATCGCCCACGGCGAAGTAGTGGTGGTCAACGAGAAGTTCGGCATCCGCCTGACCGACGTGATCAGCCCAAGCGAACGCATCAAGAAGCTGCGCTGAGTGAAAAGGTTTCTCTGGGTGCTGCTGGCATGGCCGTTGAGCGTGCTGGCTGCCGAACCGGGTGCAACCAATGCCGCGCCTGCCGCCACCGCGCCAATGGTCAACAGCGGCGTGGCCGGTCAGTTGACGCAACTGGTGTTCGGTTTGCTGCTGGTGCTGGGTTTGATCTTTTTCCTCGCCTGGCTGTTGCGCCGCCTGCAACAGGCGGGGCCAGCGGGCAAGGGCCAGGTAATCGAGCTGATCGGCTCACGCGCGCTCGGTCCGCGTGACCGCTTGATGCTGGTGCAGGTCGGCAACGAGCAGATTCTGCTCGGCCTCAGCCCCGGCACCATCACCGCGCTGCACGTGCTCAAAGAGCCGGTCGAAGTCCCCACCGCCAGTGAAAAAGCGACGCCGGAATTTGCTCAGCATCTGCTGAAGATTCTTGGCAAGGACCAAAAGGATACGAAGTAATGGGTGCGCTCCGCATCGTCTTGACGCTGGTCCTGTTGCTGGCCGCGCCGCTGGCGTTGGCCGCCGATCCGTTGTCGATCCCGGCGATCACGCTGGGCACCAATGCCGACGGCGCGCAGGAATATTCGGTCAGTCTGCAGATCCTGCTGATCATGACCGCGCTGAGCTTTATTCCAGCGGCGGTCATCCTGATGACCAGCTTCACGCGGATCATCATCGTCTTCTCGATATTGCGTCAGGCCCTCGGCCTGCAACAGACGCCGTCGAACCAGATCCTCACCGGCATGGCGCTGTTCCTGACGCTGTTCATCATGGCGCCGGTGTTCGACCGGGTGAACAACGACGCGCTGCAACCGTATCTGGCGGAAACCCTCACCGCCCAGCAAGCGGTGGAAAAGGCTCAGGTGCCGATCAAGGACTTCATGCTCGCGCAGACCCGCACCAGCGATCTGGAGCTGTTCATGCGCCTGTCCAAGCGCACCGACATTGCCAGCCCGGATCAGGCGCCGTTGACCATTCTGGTGCCGGCGTTCGTGACTTCCGAGCTTAAAACCGCCTTCCAGATCGGCTTCATGATCTTCATTCCGTTCCTGATCATCGACCTCGTCGTGGCGAGCGTGCTGATGGCCATGGGTATGATGATGCTCTCGCCGCTGATCATCTCGCTGCCGTTCAAGATCATGCTGTTCGTGCTGGTCGATGGCTGGGCGCTGATCATCGGTACTCTGGCCAGCAGTTTTGGAGGTGTTTCGCCATGACGCCGGAAGTCGCGGTCGATATCTTTCGTGAAGCCCTGTGGCTGACCACCATGATGGTTGCCATCCTGGTGGTGCCGAGCCTTCTGGTCGGCCTGCTGGTGTCGATGTTCCAGGCCGCCACGCAGATCAACGAACAGACCCTGAGCTTCCTGCCGCGTCTGCTGGTGATGCTGGTGACCCTGATCATCGGCGGTCCGTGGATCGTGCAGACGTTCATGGAATACATCATCCAGCTGTACAAAAACATTCCGATGGTCATCGGCTAAGCCATGCAATCGCTGCTTCAGCTGACCGACACCCAGATCAGCACCTGGGTGGCGTCGTTCATGTTGCCGCTGTTTCGCGTGGCGTCGATGCTGATGGTCATGCCGGTGTTCGGCACCACCCTGATCCCGCGCCGCGTGCGCCTGTATTTCGCCGTGGCGATCACCGTGGTCATCACCCCGGCGCTGCCGCCGATGCCCGCCGTCAGCCCACTCGATCTCAGCGGCCTGTTGCTGATCGGCGAGCAGATTCTGGTGGGCGCCGTACTCGGCTTTTCCCTGCAACTGTTCTTCCAGGCTTTCGCCGTCGCCGGGCAGATTGTTGCGATCCAGATGGGCATGGGCTTCGCCTCGATGATCGACCCTACCAACGGCGTTTCGGTGGCGGTGATCGGGCAGTTCTTCACCATGCTGGTGACGTTGCTGTTCCTGTCGATGAACGGCCATCTGGTGGTATTCGAAGTCCTCACTGAAAGTTTCACCACGCTGCCGGTCGGCGGCGGTTTGATGGTTGCGCATTACTGGGAACTGGCCGGCAAACTCGGCTGGGTCCTCGGCGCCGCATTGCTGCTGGTGTTGCCGGCCGTCACCGCACTGTTGGTGGTCAACATCGCCTTCGGCGTGATGACCCGCGCCGCGCCGCAACTGAACATCTTCTCGATCGGTTTTCCGCTGACCCTGGTGCTCGGCCTGTTCATCGTCTGGGTGGGGCTTGCGGACATTCTCAACCAGTATCAACCGCTGGCCAGCGAGGCCTTGCAGTTGCTACGCGAACTGGCACGGGCGCGCTGAGTCATGGCAGAGAGCGAGAGCGGTCAGGACAAGACAGAAGACCCCACGGAGAAACGCAAAAAGGACTCCCGTGAGAAGGGTGAAATCGCCCGTTCCAAAGAGCTCAACACCCTGGCCGTGATGATGGCCGGCGCCTCTGCGCTGCTGATTTTCGGCGGCATGCTTGCGCAAGAAATGATGGATGTGATGCGCCTGAACTTCACCCTGTCCCGCGAAGTGGTCATGGATCAGGGCGCCATGGGCCGTTTTCTGTTGGAGTCAGGGTTGATCGCCTTGCTGGCGATTCAGCCGGTGATGATAACCCTGTTGCTCGCCGCCATCATCGGGCCAATCTCCCTGGGTGGCTGGCTGTTCGCGGCAAGTTCGCTGGCACCCAAATTCAGCCGGATGAACCCGGCCGCCGGCCTCAAACGGATGTTCTCGTTCAAGGCTGTGGTTGAACTGCTCAAGGCCCTGGCCAAGTTTCTGATTACCTTGGGGGTGGCGCTGTTGGTGTTGTCCGCCGACGTCGACGACTTGCTGCGCATCGCCCACGAACCACTGGATATGGCGATCATTCACAGCGTCTTGCTGGTGGGCTGGAGCACGCTGTGGCTGGCCTGCGGTCTGATCATCATCGCCGCCGTCGACGTGCCGGTGCAGATCTGGGAGAGCATGAAGAAGCTCAAGATGACCAAGCAGGAAGTGCGCGACGAACACAAGGACCAGGAAGGCCGCCCTGAGGTCAAGCAACGCATTCGCCAGACCCAGCGCGAAATGTCCCAGCGACGGATGATGGCGGCGATTCCCGAAGCCGACGTGGTCATCACCAACCCGACCCACTACGCGGTCGCGCTCAAGTACGACTCGGAGAAGGGCGGCGCACCGGTACTGCTGGCCAAGGGCAGCGATTTCATCGCCCTGAAAATCCGCGAAATTGCCGTGGCCAACAACGTCATGTTGCTCGAGTCGCCTGCGCTGGCGCGCTCGATCTATTACTCAACTGAGCTTGAGCAGGAAATTCCCGGTGGACTGTATCTGGCGGTGGCGCAGGTATTAGCCTACGTCTATCAGATTCGCCAACACCAGGCGGGCAAGGGCAAGCGGCCGGACCCGTTGAAGGATGATTTGCCGATTCCGCCGGATTTGCGTCGGGATTCCTGACGTTGCTGCGCAGCCTTTTGTCTGAGATTCCCCTTTACTGTCAACTCTGACAGGTGCAGTCGCCGTGATTTTGCAGTTTGATGCAAGATGCAGCTGCGTACTGGCGCGGTCAGGCGAGCGAGTGCAAGGGAGCACGACGATGAAAGGTATTTTCAGCAGCTACGATGAAAAAACCGGCAAAGGCACCATCACGCCGAAGCCGACGGGACGATGCCTTTCCTTTGCCGAAGCCACGAATTTTTTCTGACTGCCAAAGAGTACCGATTCAGCGTTCCATTGGCTGAGGCCTTGCAGGCGAAGATCAAAGTGGGCGGCGAAGTCGAGTTCGAATTGCCCAGGACCAAAAATGGGAAAGTGAAAATCCTTCGGTATTGACCGGCAGTTTGCCCTCATCGCCAAACACCTGAAAAGAAAACCGCCGTCCCGATGATGCGCAACGGCGGTTTTTTTGGGCGATTATTGCCTGTCAGTAGCCTTCGCGAGCAAACTTGATTCCACTTGTAATGCGATCAACCGTCGAAAGTGAGCCTGCTCGCTAAGGGGTCATCCCGGTCAGGAAAACAACCAAGTTCAAGCCCCGCTGTTCTAGATCACTGGTTAAATAAATCCGTTCCCTTTACTCCTGTCCCCTTTTCTCTCAATTCTGATGAGGCGAAGCGTCGACTCACTACCGCAAACACAAGACAGTGTGTCCAGGGCTAGAATGATAAGCATGCTCTCTCCACCCGTGTCCTTCGTTGTACAAACCCCAATACAAACTAACGTCTGAGCGAATTCCATAGGCAGCGGGCTGAGTCACAAAAAATTTAGTTCGGAACAAAACCAGGTCTGACGTTTTTACAGCACGGCCATTCGCATTGACCCACTGATCAATCTTTGAATCAGCTATAAGTGATGGTGAGACAATGCATTGTTCGACGTTGCTTACAGAAACAGAAATTGAGGCATGTTGGCCTGAGCTATCTCTTACATTGATGGTGGTGCTGCCATTACCTTCACTCCAGATTAACCCGACGTCATTGACGTTTGCGATTTTTGGATTATCCGATTGATAAGTAATTTGACCCACTCCTCCTGACGCTTGACGATTTGCTGAGGCTCCAGACGGATGAACACCCGTAAGGCGCCATCTATCGATGTACTGACCACTGGTATTCACGATTGACACTGTCCTGCCTGACAACTCTAAAGGTGAATCATCTATGATGAGTTTTGCACGTACCTTGAGGCCTACATTTAGACTAGGGAACAGAGTAGCGTCGTTTTTGTCCCCGTTGGTGCTGAATCCAACACTAATGTCCACGCGAAGAGATCCATCAACAAGGCGGTCTAGTTCCGAACGCAAAAGCGTTCTGCTCAATTTACCTGGCATTTCAATTTCAATTCCATTAGCCAACGAAATTTCGTAGTCCGATCCATCATCTTTTTTTCCTACGCAAAGCAGCCAGAACTTTTGTCCCTTTGCCATGGCTGTCCAGGTATCGACTGTCACAGTCGCATCGCCATCAAAAGTCGATAAATCAAGTACTTTTCCTTCGTCCGGCCCAATTGCTTGGAGAATTACGGGTGTCGGCAAACGCGGGTCTCCATCAGCGATTGTCATGACATCAAACCTGACTGTTGGTGATTCTCCAGCCGGAACTCCGGTACGAATCAAATCCCACCGCAACTCAATCGCCTTGCCATGCCAAGCCGCCAGAAACGCAGCGCTCAATGAAATCTCTGCAATCTCACCAACAAAATCCACCACCGGAAACGGCGGCGCACCGGCCGGCGCGTTCACCTGGACGAATTGAGCTTTATCGTCTTTCTCTGCTGCGAAGCCTGTTATCTGAAGCTTCACTCCATCCGGATTAGCCAAAACGTCAATCGGCACTGTGGGCGGGTTCAAGGTCGGGGGTGGCAGGTCAAGTTGCAGGCCAATGACGGTATACACCTGATCCGGAAACCGCGTGGCGCTAGCGAAGTCATTGCTCTTGTCCTCCGATACCCAGAATTCCAGTTTCAACAGCGATCCTTCTTTCAATTCTTTCAGAAAAGCTATGAGCAGCGGTTTATCCCAGAACCCCTGACTGACCCAGGTCGCATTCACCTTGTGGGTGTCACCATTCCAGAATTGCAGGACGTGCGCCGAGCCGTCGGGTTTCTGGCCGGTGAGCTTCAACCACACCTGCTGACCGACCTGGATTCCCGTCCAGTTGCGTGCTCGTAGCGTGGCGTCCTGGCCCCTCAGTGCGGCCACGTCGAGCATGCCGTCCACGGCCTCAGCGATTATCGGCGAGTTGTACACCTTCTGATTGGCGGTGATAGTGATCGGGGTCGTCGCCGACTCATTGTTGTTGGTCAATTGATCGCGCACCCTGGCGAAGACCGAATGGGTGCCGTCGCCTATCAACTGCAATTCGGCAGCCGTCAGGGTGTGGTTGATCGGGCTTGTGGGGTTGGCAAATGTGATGCTCCAGGTGCCTATGGTGAGCGTGACCGTGTCTTGAGGCCGTGAGTAACCGACGGTGATCGTGATGACTGCCGTCTGCCCCGGTGCGACGCTGGGTGGATGGCTGACGGTGACGGTAGGCGCCGGGTTGTTGTAGAGCAGCTTGAGTGTGGGTGAGTCAGCGTCGTTACCGCTGGCTCGGGTCACTCTGTAGTGGACATCGTTGACACCGTTTGTGAACCAGCTCGCCGGCACGCGCAAAAGAATGCGTTCCTGCTCCTCACCGGGATAGATGGTTTTGCTGATGCCGGTGTTGACTCCGTTGACAAAAATAGTCACGACGTCATAAGCCGCCATGACCCAGTTCCGCAAGCCGGTTATGGGGTCGATGACAAGTTCTACCCCAGATGGAGTGAATGCCGAGAGAGGAAGGCCACCATCGGCAGTACCTGGAGGCAGCACCGGTGTTATCCATTGCGGGGGGTACACGGGATACAAGGCCAGGGCAGCGTTGGCTTCGGTTGAATAGACTTGAACGCTCATTCTGTTCTCCAGGAACAATGGCAGGCAAGGTTCATCACAACGCAGAACGAGGCGCCCGTCACCTGTCAGATCTGACAGGTGGGGACGGTTTTCCGACCAATGGTATCGCTGAAGGGGTGGGCGCTCCTGCACCGCCGAGAGGCCTAGCTCGCGCAAGCTGCACTCGACAGGATCTTCAGCCGCTGCAAGATTTGCATCCAAGAAGATCAAAATGTGGGAGCGCGCTTGCTCGCCAAAAGGCCGGCTCTCTCACTCGAATCACTCAGCCGAACCGCATCATCCAGGCAACTCCAGATTATCCAGCACCCGATTTACCGCCAGTTCCCCGAGCATGATCAGTTGCGCAATCCCCATCAGCGTTCGGCGCTGCGATGGTTTGACCAGCCCGGCGAATTCCTGGGCGATGGTTTTGGCCGAGGCGAGGGTTTCGCAGGCGTTGGCCAGCAGGTCTTCGTTTTTCGTGTCGGCGGTGACGGCGTACATGGCGCGGGGGCTGAAGGGTGGTGGGGTCGAGCCGGGTGGGCAGAGGTAGTGGTCGAGGGCGCGGTCGGCGGCTTGGTGGAGTTTTTTTGAATCGAGGGATTCGTAGGGGGAGGTGGGGTCGGATTCGGGCGGGTTGGGTGTTGGTTTGACCATGGTGAAGCTCCTTTGAAATGGAGCCGCGACAACCTGTCGCTAAACAGGGAGGGTGGCGGCTGTACGCGGGTTAGCGAACCGGTCAAAGGCACCCGGCAGACCCGAAGGTCTCCCGCATACAGCCACCATGACGAAATCGCGAAAATACAGATCCGCAACGAAGCCTGGAACGCTGATGCACCTTTGACTTGAGTTCGAGTCGCTAAACCCGATCGCTGATTCGTCAGCGACCGGACCACGATAGAACTCGACCCCAAAGCGCACAAGCCGGCGGATTCTGGCTTGGCTGTAGGCAATGGCGCAAGGATTTGTAGCCTTGAGACCGTGTCTGCAGGTGTCTTTTAAACAGCTTCGTTTAAATCGACAAAATGCGCCGCATTCGATGGCCTCTTCGCGAGCAGGCTCGCTCCCACAGGGGCCGTATTCCAAATGTCCGATTGGGAATGCATGTCAAACTGTGGGAGCGAGCCTGCTCGCGAAGGGGCCAGCCCAATCAGCCGATAAATCCCAAGTAAAACCGCTCTATTTCATTCCCCGGCAAAAGTTGGAAAGCTTCTTGCAATAGCCGCCCTGCGCCCGTTCGGGGCGTCAAAAGTTTGCTTTAAAGGAACGGGGAAAACCGGTGGATCGCACTCAGTTATTCAATACAGCACGCACCAACGTTGCCGACCTCAGTCGAGGCAATCTGGGCGTGCCGTTGTTGCTGCTGGTCATGCTGGCGATGATGATGTTGCCGGTACCGCCGTTCCTGCTCGACGTCTTCTTTACCTTCAACATTGCCCTGTCGATCGTCGTCCTGCTGGTCTGCGTGTACGCGCTGCGGCCGCTGGATTTCGCCGTGTTCCCGACGATTCTGCTGGTGGCGACGTTGCTGCGACTGGCGCTGAACGTGGCCTCGACGCGAGTGGTCATGCTCCACGGTCAGGACGGCCACGCCGCTGCCGGTAAGGTGATTCAGGCCTTCGGTGAGGTGGTGATCGGCGGTAACTACGTGGTCGGTATCGTGGTCTTCGCTATCCTCATGATCATCAACTTCGTCGTGGTGACCAAGGGTGCCGGGCGGATTTCCGAGGTGAGCGCGCGCTTCACCCTCGATGCGATGCCCGGCAAACAAATGGCGATCGACGCCGACCTCAACGCCGGCCTGATCGACCAGAATCAAGCCAAGTCGCGCCGTCAGGAAGTCGCCCAGGAGGCGGAGTTCTACGGTTCGATGGACGGTGCCAGCAAGTTTGTCCGTGGTGACGCCATCGCCGGCCTGCTGATTCTGTTCATCAACCTCATCGGCGGCATGGCCGTGGGTATCTTCCAGCACGGCATGAGCTTCGGCGATGCGGGCAAGGTTTACGCCTTGCTGACTATCGGTGACGGTTTAGTGGCGCAATTGCCATCACTGTTGTTATCTACAGCAGCGGCGATCATGGTGACCCGTGCTTCCGGCTCGGAAGACATGGGCAAGCAGATCAACCGCCAGATGTTCGCCTCGCCGAAAGCGCTGGCCGTGGCCGCTGGTTTGATGGCGGTGATGGGTCTGGTTCCGGGCATGCCGCACTTCTCCTTCCTGAGCATGGCGGCGCTGGCTGCGGGCGGCGCGTACCTGTTCTGGAAGAAGCAGAACGTTGCCAAGGTTGTGGCGCTGGAAGAGGTCAAGCGTCAGCAGGAACTGCTGCCGTCGCCGGCCCGCGCCATGGAAACCAAAGAACTGGGCTGGGACGACGTGACGCCGATCGACATGATCGGCCTGGAAGTCGGCTATCGCCTGATTCCGCTGGTAGACCGCAATCAGGGTGGGCAATTGCTCGCGCGGATCAAGGGTGTGCGCAAGAAGCTCTCGCAGGATCTGGGCTTCCTGATGCCGACCGTGCACATCCGCGACAACCTCGATCTGGCGCCGAGCGCTTACCGCCTGACGCTGATGGGCGTGATTCTCGCCGAGGCCGAGATCTACCCGGACCGCGAACTGGCGATCAACCCCGGCCAGGTGTACGGCTCGCTCAACGGGATCAACGCCAAAGATCCGGCTTTCGGCCTGGAGGCGGTGTGGATCGAAATCAGCCAGCGCGCCCAGGCGCAATCGCTCGGCTACACCGTGGTTGACGCCAGCACCGTGGTCGCCACGCACTTGAACCAGATTCTGTACAAGCACTCCAGTGAGCTGATCGGCCACGAGGAAGTGCAGCAACTCATGCAATTGCTGGCCAAGAGCTCGCCGAAACTGGCGGAAGAGCTGGTGCCGGGCGTGGTTTCGCTGTCGCAGTTGCTCAAGGTCCTGCAAGCGCTGCTCGCCGAGCACGTGCCGGTGCGCGACATTCGCAGCATCGCCGAAGCGATCGCGAACAACGCTGCCAAGAGTCAAGATACCGCCGCGTTGGTCGCCGCTGTGCGGGTCGGCGTATCCCGTGCAATCGTCCAAAGCATTGTAGGCACTGAGTCCGAGCTGCCTGTAATCACATTGGAACCAAGGTTGGAACAGATATTGCTCAATAGTCTGCAGAAGGCAGGACAAGGCTCGGAAGAGGGCGTTCTGCTGGAGCCGAGCATGGCCGAGAAGCTGCAGCGTTCGTTGATCGAAGCGGCCCAGCGTCAGGAAATGCAAGGCCAACCGGTGATCCTGCTGGTAGCAGGCCCGATTCGCGCGATGCTCTCGCGTTTCGGCCGCCTCGCAGTGCCAGGGCTGCATGTACTGGCCTACCAGGAAGTACCGGACAACAAGCAAGTGACCATCGTTGCGACAGTAGGGCCCAACGGCTGAGGTAGTGGTTTATGCAAGTTAAGCGTTTTTTCGCCGCCGATATGCGTCAGGCCATGAAGCTGGTTCGCGATGAGCTGGGCGCTGATGCCGCCATCATCGGCAACCGCCGCATCGCCGGCGGCGTCGAGTTGACGGCGGCTCTGGATTACAAATTGTCGGCGCTGGCGCCACGGGTTCCAAACATGGAACTCGAAGACGAGCTGCGCAAGACCCAGTCGCGCATCGTCACCGCCCAGGCCGAGCTGAGCCTGCGTGGCGAAGCCGACGGCAACACCAATCAGCAGTTGTTCGCCGGGCTGCCGTTGACCGCAGGCCTGCCGCTGACTGCTGCCGAACCGCTGAGCGAGCCGACCTACGCCGCACCGACGCGCCCGGCCGCAGCGCCTGCGCAGGCCTCGGCGGGTGTCGATCCGCGTGCACTGGATTCGATGCGTTTTGAATTGAACAGCCTGCGCGAGCTGATGGAAGTGCAGCTCGGCACCCTGGCCTGGAATCAGCTGCAAGGCAGCCGTCCGGCCCAGGCCAATCTGTATCGCCGTCTGCAGCGCATCGGCCTGTCCGGCCCGCTGTCGCGCGATCTGTTGGCGATGATCACCGATATCGAAGAACCCCGTCAGGCCTGGCGCATGCTGCTGGCGCACCTGGCGCGGATGATTGCCGTACCGGAAGTCGAGCCGCTGGAAGAGGGCGGTGTGATTGCCATGGTCGGCCCCGCCGGCATGGGCAAGACCACCACGCTGGCCAAGCTCGCCGCGCGTTATGTGCTCAAGTACGGCGCGCAGAACGTTGCACTGGTAAGCATGGACAGCTTCCGCATCGGCGCGCAGGAACAATTGAAAACCCTCGGGCGCATCCTCAACGTGCCGGTAACGCACGTCGATCCGGGTCAGTCGCTGGTGCAGGCATTGGATCCACTGCTACGCAAACGCGTGGTTTTGATCGATACTGCCGGCCTGCAAGCCAGTGATCCGGCGTTGCGCATGCAGCTTGAGAGCCTGGCCGGGCGTGGCATTCGCTCAAAAAATTATCTGGTCCTGGCAACCACCAGCCAGAAACAGGTTCTAACCGCCGCTTATCACAGTTACAAGCGTTGCGGGCTGGCCGGCTGCATCCTGACTAAACTGGATGAAACGGCCAGTCTCGGCGAAGTGTTGAGCCTGGCGATCAGTCATGAATTGCCGGTCGCGTATCTGACCGATGGCCCACGGATTCCGGATGATCTGCATCTGCCGCGTCGTCATCAACTGGTCAGCCGCGCCGTCAGCGTGCAAATGCAGGAAGAACCCAGCGAAGAAGCCATGGCTGACATGTTCGCTGATATCTATCACAGCCCGACCAAGCAGGTTGGCTGAGGTAATCATGAACAGTTTTTGTACCTACATCGATGGTCTGCCACGCATTGTTCCGATCAGGAACGCGCAGCCAGTAATGTGGCCTCCGTCTATGCAAGACAAGGTAAAGAAATAACATGGGCAGCATGCATCCCGTACAGGTGATCGCGGTGACCGGCGGCAAAGGTGGCGTCGGCAAGACTAACGTGTCAGTGAACTTGTCGCTGGCGCTGGCAGAGCTTGGCCGTCGGGTCATGCTGCTGGACGCCGACCTGGGCCTGGCGAACGTCGACGTTCTGCTGGGGCTGACACCCAAGCGCACACTGGCCGACGTTATCGAAGGCCGTTGCGAACTGCGCGACGTGCTGTTGCAAGGCCCGGGCGGGATTCGCATCGTGCCGGCGGCCTCCGGCACGCAGAGCATGGTGCACTTGAGCCCGGCGCAACACGCCGGCCTGATCCAGGCGTTCAGCGACATCGGCGACAATCTCGACGTGCTGGTGATCGACACCGCTGCGGGTATTGGTGACTCGGTAGTCAGTTTCGTACGCGCCGCCCAGGAAGTGTTGCTGGTGGTCTGCGACGAGCCGACTTCGATCACCGATGCTTACGCGCTGATCAAGTTGCTCAACCGCGATTACGGCATGAACCGCTTCCGCGTGCTGGCCAACATGGCGCAGAGCCCGCAGGAAGGGCGCAACCTGTTCGCCAAGTTGACCAAGGTCACGGATCGCTTCCTCGACGTCGCCCTACAATACGTCGGCGCCGTGCCATACGACGAAAGCGTGCGCAAGGCAGTGCAGAAGCAGCGCGCCGTCTACGAAGCCTTTCCCCGTTCCAAGTGCGCACTGGCCTTCAAAGCCATCGCCCAGAAGGTCGATACCTGGCCGCTGCCCGCCAACCCGCGCGGGCATCTGGAATTTTTCGTCGAGCGTCTCGTGCAGCAAACCGCAGGGCCTGTGATATGACCGCCAGTGGCATGAATCTTTACAAAAAGTCGGCGCGTGACGCGCAATACGAATTGATCGAGCGTTACGCGCCACTGGTCAAGCGCATTGCCTATCACTTGCTGGCGCGCCTGCCGGCCAGCGTGCAGGTCGAAGACCTGATCCAGGCCGGGATGATCGGTTTGCTGGAAGTCTCGACCAAATACGACGCCAGCAAAGGCGCCAGTTTCGAAACGTACGCGGGCATTCGAATCCGCGGCGCGATGCTCGATGAAGTGCGCAAAGGGGATTGGGCACCACGCTCGGTTCACCGTAATACCAGGATGGTCAGCGACGCGATTCGCTCGATTGAAGCTAAAACCGGCCGTGACGCTAAAGATCACGAGGTTGCGGCCGAACTCCAATTGAGTCTCGACGATTACTACGGGATTCTGAATGACACCTTGGGCAGTCGCCTGTTCAGTTTCGACGACCTGTTGCAGGACGGCGAACACGAAGGGCTGCACGAGGATGGCGCGAGTGCTCATATGGAGCCGTCACGCGATCTGGAAGATGAACGCTTCCAGGCGGCGCTGGCGGACGCGATTGCCAATTTGCCGGAGCGTGAGCGACTGGTGTTGGCGCTGTACTACGACGAAGAGCTGAACCTCAAGGAAATCGGTGAAGTCCTTGGCGTCAGTGAATCGCGGGTCAGCCAGTTACACAGCCAGTGCGCGGCCCGTCTGCGGGGGCGTTTGGGGGAGTGGCGAGCGCGCTGAAGGCAGTGTGGGGACACTGCGAAACGAGGCTGGTGCGGTGATGAACGGCGCCGGTCTCGATCCGTTGTGCTCCAGACAAACTTTAAGTGCTGCGCCGATTGATTGAAGTGGCGCGTCCAGGTGCTGGGCGCGTTTAAGACTGCTTGGAGGTCGAATTGAACAAAGACATGAAAATCCTCATCGTTGATGACTTCTCAACGATGCGGCGGATCATCAAGAACCTGCTGCGCGATCTTGGGTTCACCAACACCGTCGAGGCCGACGATGGCACCACTGCCATTCCGGTGCTCAACAGCGGCAGCATCGACTTTCTGGTAACGGACTGGAACATGCCGGGCATGACCGGTATCGACCTGCTGCGTCACGTGCGCGCCGATGAAAAACTCAAGCACCTCCCGGTGTTGATGGTGACTGCTGAAGCCAAGCGCGAGCAGATCATCGAGGCCGCTCAGGCCGGTGTGAACGGTTACGTAGTCAAACCTTTCACGGCTCAAGCGTTGAAAGACAAAATCGAGAAGATTTTCGAACGCATCGGCTGATGAATGCGCGGGGGAGCTATGGAGCATAACGAATCATCACAGGGCGATTTCGAATCGACCCTGAAAAAACACGCGGTCGAACTGGTCGAGAGCCTTGAAAAAGGCAAGTTCGGCGACGCGGTGCAACTGATCCATGAGCTCAATCAGACCCGTGACCGCGGCCTGTATCAGGAAGTGGGCAAGCTCACACGTGAACTGCACAGTGCGATCGTCAATTTCCAGATCGATCCGCACATGCCGCAGGCCGAGGAAGTGTCGCAAATCACCGACGCCACCGAACGCCTGGGCTATGTGGTCAAGCTGACGGAAGCCGCGGCCAACCGCACCATGGATCTGGTGGAAAGCGCCACCCCGGTGGTCAACAGTCTGGCTGATGAAGCGCAGACGTTGAGCGCCGATTGGGGCCGCTTCATGCGTCGCGAGGTCGGGGCTGAAGAGTTCCGTGAACTGGCGCGCCGGGTCGACGGTTTTCTGTCACGCAGCAGCACGGACAACCGTGCGGTGTCGAGCAACCTCAACGACATCCTGCTGGCTCAGGATTACCAGGACCTCACAGGTCAAGTGATCAAGCGTGTGACCCAACTGGTCACCGAAGTCGAAAGCAATCTGCTCAAACTCGTGCTCATGGCCAGTCAGGTCGACCGCTTTGCGGGCATCGAACATGACCGCGCCGCAATGCTTGCTGAAAAAGATCCACAAAAACATCTCTCGCAGGGTGAAGGTCCGCAGATTCATGCCGATAAACGAGAAGACGTTGTGTCCGGTCAGGACGATGTGGACGATTTGTTATCCAGCCTTGGATTCTAGAGTTTCGGAATTCGGGTTTTTTGGGTTTTTAGACCTGTAGGAGCACCCCATTAATGAGCTTCGGCGCCGATGAAGAGATCCTTCAGGATTTCCTGGTTGAGGCCGGCGAGATTCTTGAGCAACTGTCCGAACAACTGGTCGAGCTGGAAAGCCGCCCGGATGATGCAGATCTGCTCAATGCAATTTTTCGCGGTTTCCACACTGTAAAAGGGGGCGCCGGCTTCCTTCAGCTCAATGAGCTGGTGGAGTGCTGTCACATCGCCGAAAACGTTTTCGACATCCTGCGCAAGGGTGAGCGTCGCGTTGATGCAGAACTTATGGACGTTGTGCTCGAAGCACTGGACGCGGTGAACAGCATGTTCAGTGAAGTCCGTGAGCGTGCACCGATCACCGCTGCCACGCCGGAACTGTTGGCCGCGCTGGCGCGTCTGGCCGAACCGCAATCGGCGGATGAAGCCCCGGCTTCGCCGGTTGCCGAGATGATCGAAGAACTGGTCGTTGAAAGCGACTCCTCGGACGACATCACCGATAACGAATTCGAACAACTGCTGGACTCGCTGAATGCCGTCAAGGCCCAGGCTGAGGCTCCGGCCGCTGCTGTGGCGCCCGCGCCGGTTGCCGACACGGCGGCCAGCGATGAAATCACCGACGCCGAATTTGAATCGCTGCTCGATCAGCTGCACGGCAAGGGCCAGTTTGCTGTCGATGCGGTCGCTCCGGCGGCACCAGCAGCGCCGGCTGCTCCGGCCGCGCCTGCTGCGGGTGACAGCTCGGACATCACCGACGACGAATTCGAAGCCTTGCTCGATCAGTTGCACGGCAAGGGCAACTTCGCCGTTGACGCGCTGGAATCGGCCATCGCTTCGGCCCCGTCAGCACCTGCTGCACCGGCAGCCGCTGCGGCCGGCAGTGACCTGATCAGCGATCACGAATTCGAATCGCTGCTCGACGAACTGCACGGCAAAGGCAAGTTTGACGCCAGCGCTGCGACTGCCGGCTCCGTGTCGAGCGTCGCCACGCCAGCGGCGAAAGCTCCGGCTGCCGCTGCTGCGCCGAAGCCTGCCGCCAAGCCTGAACCGAAAGCCGAGGCGCCGAAACCGGCCGCCGCTGCTGCACCGGCTCCGGCCCGCGCGCCAGCTGCTGCCCCGGCAGAAAAGCCGGCCAGCGAAGCGGAAACCACCGTGCGCGTCGACACCGCGCGGCTCGACGAGATCATGAACATGGTCGGTGAGCTGGTGCTGGTGCGTAACCGTCTGGTGCGTCTGGGCCTCAACAGCGGCGACGAAGCCATGTCCAAGGCTGTGTCGAACCTCGACGTGGTCACCGCTGACCTGCAGACCGCCGTGATGAAAACGCGGATGCAGCCGATCAAGAAGGTCTTCGGGCGCTTCCCGCGTCTGGTTCGCGACCTCGCACGTCAGCTCAAGAAAGAGATCAACCTGGAACTGGTGGGCGAAGAAACCGACCTCGACAAAAACCTTGTCGAGGCTCTGGCCGACCCGCTGGTCCACTTGGTGCGCAACGCTGTCGACCACGGCATCGAGTCGCCGGAAGAACGCGAAGCATCGGGCAAGGCCCGTGGCGGTCGCGTGGTGCTGGCGGCCGAGCAGGAAGGCGACCATATCCTGCTGTCGATCTCCGACGACGGCAAAGGCATGGACCCGAACGTCCTGCGTTCGATCGCGGTAAAACGCGGTGTGATGGACAAGGACGCCGCCGATCGCCTGAGCGATACCGAATGCTACAACCTGATTTTCGCCCCGGGTTTCTCGACCAAGACCGAGATCTCCGACGTGTCCGGCCGTGGTGTCGGCATGGACGTGGTGAAGACCAAGATTTCCCAGCTCAACGGTTCGATCAACATCTACTCGACCAAGGGCCAGGGTTCGAAGATCGTCATCAAGGTGCCGCTGACCCTGGCGATCATGCCGACGCTGATGGTCATGCTCGGCAATCAGGCGTTCGCGTTCCCGCTGGTCAACGTCAACGAAATCTTCCACCTCGACCTGTCGACCACCAACGTCGTCGACGGTCAGGAAGTGGTGATCGTGCGCGACAAGGCGCTGCCATTGTTCTACCTCAAGCGCTGGCTGGTGAGCTCCGCCGCTCACGAAGAGCAGCGCGAAGGCCATGTGGTGATTCTTTCGGTGGGCACTCAGCGCATCGGCTTCGTCGTCGATCAACTGGTCGGCCAGGAAGAAGTGGTCATCAAGCCACTGGGCAAAATGCTCCAGGGAACTCCGGGCATGTCCGGCGCTACCATCACCGGTGACGGCCGCATTGCGCTGATTCTCGATGTTCCAAGCATGCTCAAGCGTTACGCCACAAAGCGTATTTGAATCCGGGGCGGCGGCGCGATGACGCGCCGCTGCACCTAATGGAGTGTTTATGGCAGTCAAAGTCCTGGTGGTGGACGATTCGGGTTTTTTCCGCCGCCGCGTCTCGGAAATTCTTTCGGCGGATCCGAGCATCCAGGTGGTCGGCACGGCCACCAACGGTAAAGAGGCGATCGATCAGGCCATGGCCCTCAAGCCTGACGTGATCACCATGGACTACGAGATGCCGATGATGGACGGCATCACGGCAGTGCGGCACATCATGCAGCGCTGCCCGACCCCGGTGTTGATGTTCTCCTCGCTTACGCATGAAGGCGCGCGGGTAACCCTCGATGCGCTGGACGCCGGCGCGGTGGATTTCCTGCCGAAGAATTTCGAAGACATCTCGCGCAACCCCGAAAAGGTCAAGCAGTTGCTGTGTGAGAAAGTCCACAGCATCTCGCGCAGTAACCGTCGTTTCAGTGCCTACAGCGCGCCGGCTGCCGCCGCTGCGCCAGCGCCGACGCCTGCTCCGGCAGCGTCGAGCTACGGCAGCCACACGAGCCACAGCAGCCCTGTCCCGGCACGTCCGGCACCTGCGCCTGCGCCTGCCCGTGCATCCGCTGCCAGCGCTTCGTCGCCGGCTCCGAAACGCAAAGCCTACAAACTGGTTGCCATCGGCACCTCGACGGGTGGCCCGGTCGCGCTGCAACGCGTACTGACGCAGTTGCCGGCGAACTTCCCGGCGCCGATCGTGCTGATCCAGCACATGCCGGCGGCGTTCACCAAGGCGTTTGCCGAGCGTCTCGACAAGCTCTGCCGCATCAGCGTCAAGGAAGCCGAGGATGGCGACATCCTGCGTCCGGGCCTGGCGCTGCTGGCGCCGGGTGGCAAGCAGATGATGATCGACGGCCGTGGCGCGGTGAAGATTTTGCCGGGTGACGAACGTCTGAATTACAAGCCGTGCGTGGACATTACCTTCGGTTCTGCAGCCAAGTCTTACGGCGACAAAGTTCTGGCAGTGGTGCTGACCGGCATGGGCGCCGACGGCCGCGAAGGCGCGCGTCTGCTCAAGCAGGGCGGCAGTTCGGTGTGGGCGCAGGACGAAGCTAGCTGCGTGATCTACGGCATGCCGATGGCCATCGTCAAAGCCGATCTTGCTGACGCGGTGTATGGTCTGGACGACATCGGCAAGCACATCGTCGAGGCGTGTATCTGATGGATGTTCTCAGCCTAATCGGCCTCATCATGGCGTTCGTCGCCATCATCGGCGGCAACTACCTTGAAGGCGGTCACCTCGGCGCGCTGGCCAACGGCCCGGCAGCGCTGATCGTGCTGGGCGGCACGGTCGGTGCTGCGCTGCTGCAATCGCCGATGAGTGCGTTCAAGCGCGCCATGCAGATTCTCGGCTGGATCTTCTTTCCGCCGCGTGTCGACCTGGCCGGCGGCATCGACCGCGTGGTCAATTGGAGCCTGACGGCGCGCAAGGAAGGCTTGCTTGGCCTCGAAGGCGTGGCCGACGCCGAACCTGACAGCTATTCGCGCAAGGGTCTGCAACTGCTGGTCGACGGCGCCGAGCCGGAAGCCATTCGCAGCATTCTCGAAGTGGATTTCTACACTCAGGAATCCCGCGATATCGAAGCGGCCAAGGTGTTCGAAAGCATGGGCGGCTACGCGCCGACCATCGGCATCATCGGTGCGGTGATGGGCCTGATTCACGTGATGGGCAACCTCGCTGATCCGTCGCAACTGGGTAACGGCATTGCCGTGGCGTTCGTCGCGACCATCTATGGCGTGGCCAGTGCCAACCTGATCCTCTTGCCGGTCGCGGCCAAGCTCAAGTCCATCGCGTTGCGGCAGTCGCGTTATCGCGAAATGTTGCTGGAAGGAATTCTGTCGATCGCCGAAGGTGAAAACCCTCGTTCCATTGAGTTGAAGCTGCAAGGCTTCATGGACTAAGGGAATAACCTCATGGCTCGTCGTCGCCACCAGGAAGAACACGTCAATCACGAGCGCTGGCTCGTGTCTTACGCGGATTTCATCACTTTGCTGTTCGCGTTTTTCGTGGTGATGTACTCGATCTCGTCGATCAACGAAGGCAAATACAAAGTCATTTCCGAAGCGCTGATCGGCGTGTTTACCGACTCCGATCGCTCGCTCAAGCCGATTCCGATCGGCGACGAACGACCGAAAACCGTGACCCCGGCCAAGCCGCTGGTCAAGGATGCCGAACAGGTCGACGCCGGTATTTCCGGGGCCAGCGATCCACTGAAAAGCATCGCCGATGACATCAGTGCCGCCTTCGGTGATTTGATCAGCTCCAACCAGATGACCGTGCGCGGCAACGAGTTGTGGGTCGAGATCGAGCTCAATTCCAGCCTGTTGTTTGGCAGCGGCGACGCCATGCCGAGCGACATCGCGTTCAACATCATCGACAAGGTCGCGGCGATCCTCAAACCGTTCGATAACCCGATCCACGTCGAAGGCTTCACCGACGATCAACCGATCCGCACCGCGCAGTACCCGACCAACTGGGAACTGTCCTCGGCGCGCTCGGCGAGCATCGTGCGGATGCTCGCCATGCAGGGCGTAAACCCTGGGCGACTGGCGTCGGTGGGCTACGGCGAATTCCAGCCGGTGGCCAACAACGCCACGGTCGAAGGCCGGGCGAAGAACCGTCGCGTGGTGCTGGTGGTGTCGCGCAATCTTGATGTGCGCCGCAGCCTGACGGGCACCGGAACCGCCAATGCGCAACCGGACGCGGCGTTGAAGCGCGCTGGCACACAAACTGCACCGACCCCGGTCAAGACGCCGGGACGCGAGAGTGCCGTCAATTCTCCGTCGCCCGCATTAACACGCTGAAGCATGTCTCGGCCAATCAACCTGGCCGGGAGGAACGAACTGAATGAGAGTCTGGGCAGTCGCCAATCAAAAGGGTGGTGTCGGTAAAACCACATCCTCCATCGCTTTAGCCGGATTGCTGGCCGAGGCGGGCAAGCGCGTGGTTGTGGTCGATCTGGACCCGCACGGCTCGATGACCAGCTATTTCGGCTATGACCCCGACAGCCTGGAACACAGCAACTACGATCTGTTTCTGCACAAGGGCAGCGTGCCGCAAGGCCTGCCGGGGCAGTTGCTGTTGTCGACCAGCGACGAGCGCATTTCCCTGCTGCCATCGAGCACTGCACTGGCCACCCTTGAGCGGCAGTCGCCGGGGCAGAGTGGCTTGGGCCTGGTGATCGCCAAGAGTCTGGCGCAATTGTGGCAGGACTTCGATTACGCGATCATCGACAGCCCGCCGTTGCTCGGTGTGCTGATGGTCAACGCCCTCGCGGCGAGCCAGCAACTGGTGATCCCGGTGCAGACCGAGCACTTGGCCGTGAAAGGTCTGGAGCGCATGGTCAACACCCTGGCGATGATCAATCGTTCGCGCAAACAACCGTTGCCGTTCAGCATCGTGCCGACTTTGTTCGACCGCCGCACGCAGGCGTCGATGGGCACCTTGCGTGTGCTGCGTGACAAATTTCCCGAAGACATCTGGCACGGCTACATCCCGGTCGATACCCGTCTGCGCGACGCCAGCCGGGCGGGCGTCACGCCTTCGCAATTCGACGGCAAGAGCCGTGGCGTGCTGGCCTACCGCGCACTGCTCAAGCACCTGCTCGCGCAGCAACTTGTTCCGCAGGTGGCCTGAGCATGATCTTTATTCGCTTGCCCGAACCCTGTGGGAGCGAGCCTGCTCGCGAAGCAGACGACGCGGTTTCCCTGCCTGGCGTTGATCACCGATGAACCGCCCAGTGAAACTCACGTCACGTCCGCAACAGGCCTTGCAGTCCTATCTGGAAGACCTGTTGCTCGACCTGCCAGAGGACTTGCCTGCGCCGGTCGAAGCGCCGCCGCCAGTCGTCGAACAGGCGCAGCCTGAAGTGGTGGAAAGCACCGAGGCCATGGACGAGTTCCAGGCAGCGGTGCTGGAGGAGCAGGCCCGCGACGCGCAGAAATCCGTCGCTCCGATTACCGCGCCCGCTGCTGCCCCCGTGGCCAAGGCGCCAGTCGCGCTGATCGACGAACCGCGCGCGCCGCTGTCGACCTTGGCGCCGCTGCTGCAAACACAATTATTGACCGTGCCGGAACCCGAGCCGGAGCCAGAACCCGCGCCGCAGATTGCGGAGCCGAAGGTGCTGGTCCCGCCGCTGGTCGAAGTGCATCTGCCACCGAACAACCCGCCGCCACCGGTCGAACCCGATGGCCGTCCGGCCTGGGCTGCCGATGCTTTCGAATGCTTGCTGTTCGACGTTGCCGGGCTGACCCTGGCGGTGCCGCTGGTGTGCCTCGGCTCGATCTATTCGCTGGCCGGCCACGAGCTGACGCCGCTGTTTGGTCAGCCGGAGTGGTTCCTCGGCATTCTGCCGAGCCAGGCTGGCAACCTGAAAGTTCTGGACACCGCGCGGTGGGTCATGCCGGACCGTTACCGCGATGACTTCCGGCAGGGCCTGCAATACGTGATTTCGGTACAAGGTTACGAGTGGGGGCTGGCGGTGCATCAGGTCAGCCGCTCGTTGCGCCTGGACCCGAATGAAATCAAATGGAGAAGTCACCGGGGTCAGCGGCCATGGCTCGCCGGCACCGTGATCGAGCACATGTGTGCATTGCTTGACGTATCCGCACTGGCCGAGTTGATCGCCAGCGGCGGGGCAAAGCACTTGAGTGGCAACAAGCCGCTACATAAACCGACATAGCAGCCGACATAACAATCAGGCGATGGCATTTTCCAATGCCACCACACAGAACACACACCGCCCGGGGCGGTTTTTTCGAGGGGTCAGGGTATGAGTAGTCAGGCGTCGAATGCAAAAGGTTCTGAAGATCCGATCCTGCAATGGGTGACCTTCAAACTGGATAACGAAACCTACGGCATCAACGTGATGCGCGTGCAGGAAGTGCTGCGCTACACCGAGATCGCGCCGGTACCGGGTGCGCCAAGCTACGTGCTGGGCATCATCAACCTGCGCGGTAACGTGGTCACCGTGATCGACACCCGTCAGCGCTTCGGCCTGCACAGCGGCGAGATCAGCGACAACACCCGTATCGTCATCATCGAAGCCGACAAGCAAGTCGTTGGCATCATGGTCGACAGCGTGGCCGAAGTGGTTTACCTGCGTCAGTCGGAAATCGAAACCGCGCCGAACGTCGGTAACGAAGAATCGGCCAAGTTCATTCAGGGCGTGTGCAACAAGAACAACGAACTGCTGATTCTGGTCGAGCTGGACAAGATGATGAGCGAAGAAGAATGGTCGGAACTGGAGAGCATCTGATTTGATTCTCGAGGTTGCGGTAATTGTTCTGTTCCTGTTCTGGGCCGGCACGCTGGCGATGTTCGTCTCGTACATCAAGGCGCAGCGAGTGATCGCTGCACAGCAGGCCCAGGGTGATGCGCTGCGTGATCAGCGCATCAAGGAACTGGCCAAACGCGTCGACGATTACCAGAACGGCAACGTGCGCATGGGCGAGGCCCTGCACGAGTTGCGCGCGGTGGTAAGCCCGTTGCCGGACAAGATCGTTGCACTGGAACAACGCGACCCGTCGAGCCTGTCATTCGCCCAAGCGGCGAAACTGGTGGGCATGGGCGCCAGCGTCGATGAACTGACTCAGTCGTGCGGCTTGACCCAGGCTGAGGCGGAGTTGATGCGCAAGTTGCACAAGGGCAGCTAGGGGCTTCAAGCTTCAAGCGGCAAGCAAGATCAAAAGATCGCATCGGAGGCAGCGCCTGCATAAATCTCGTGTAAGCGGTGTCGAAGGCTGCGATCTTTTTTCTCGATTGCATCGCAGGCATAGCGATCCGCAGTTGTCCGGATCAGCTCGCCGGAGTTTTTGTGTAACTGATCAGTTGATACAGGGCTTTCTGCTCACCGTTACCGCCGAAGTCGGCGTTGCCCCAAGCCACTACCCGACGATCTGCCCTGAGTGCCACGAAGGTATCGCCTCCTCCGTACACAGCACGAACGTCAGTGAGCAAATGGGCAACTGCGCTGGTATCGCCGCCGCCGTTCTCTCTTCCCCACGCAACTGCCACGCCGTTGCTGCGCAATGCTACGACCGCGTCTTGGTTGGCATTAATGGCGACAATGTCTCTCAACTGGCGAATGTCTGGCGGAATGTTAACGATATCGCTGGGGAGGGTAGCCCAAGCGTGCACTGAGCCATCCCCGCACAGCACGACAAATCCGGATCCGGAGCCTATGACGTGGACGATGTCGTTGCGACTGGCAATCTCTTCTGGCATGGCCGGCATATGTCCCCATACGACCAGTGCGCCATTGCTTCTGCGTGCTGCAAAGGCTGAGCTGTTACTGGCCAGGTCGACGATATCTCTAAGCGCTGCGATGTCCGACGGCACTTGGCCTCCAAGCGATTCATGCCCCCATGCGCGCACTTGGCCATTGTCGCTCAGCACTGCGAAAGCATGAGTCGAGCAAGCCAGTCTGGTTATGTCGGTGAGCAACGCGATACCGTCCGGCAACTGCGCTGAATGGTCATGATAGCCCCAACAGACGACGTTGCCAGTGCTGCGCAGCGCGGCGAAACCATACTGGCCACCCGACGCTTGCATGATATCGGTCAAATCGGCGATTTCGGGCGGAAGTGCGCCTCCCATCTCGGGCATGCCCCATGCGACAAGCTTGCGCGATTCAAGAAGGGCTACGAAAACATAAGTGCTTCCCGACACCGCGACAACCGTATTCAGCTGTGCGATATCTTCGGGGACGGTCCCGCTGGGCTGAAGTCCCCAAGCGAGGACATTGCCTTGCGCGCGCCGAATCGCAAAGGCTCTCATCCCCGCCGACAACTCTACGACGTCGTGCGCTTCTCTTACCGGTTCCGGCAAAGTGCCGCCGCCATCGACGTGACCCCATGCATGGACTGCCCGGCTGTCCAAAACAGCGCACAGGGCGAATGATGTACCGATAATGTTTGACGGGTTCAGGGTTATCCGTTTCTTGCCCGACCAGACGACCAGTTCCTCATAAGGCCGGACATCGAAAAATTCGCTACCAGTGGCTGGCTGCTTGTCTCCAACATACTGCCACGTGACGTTCAACGGTTTGAGCGTTGAGGCGTCCAGCGCTACAAGTCGCCAGCTGCGCGTGTAGAAGTTGCCAAGACCACCCCGATTGCCGCGTGCGCCCATGACCAGCAGTCCGCCTTCAGCGTTTATCTTCAGGGGCAATTCATCTTTCTCGTTTGGCATGGAATCAATCCCTCAAGATTGTGGACCTGCGGGCAACCTGGTCAGGTCTGGTCCGTAATCAAGCGCTGCGGGATCGGGCATGCGCTACTGTCAGACCTGACAGTAGCGACAAACGGTATATGGCAGGGCGCAGAAGAGACTGCGACTGCGGCTCAGTAGTCATCCCCGCGCGCGGTGATGTCCTTCTCGACCATCGGCGCGTTCGGGTCTTGTCCTTCGGGGAATTTGCCCTTCAGATTCCAGGCAAACGCGATGATCTCGGCGATGGTGCGATAGAGCTCTTCGGGAATGCTGTCGCCCAGTTCCATCCGCGCCAGCAGGCGCACCAGTTCGGCGTTCTCGTAGATCGGCACTTCGTAATCGCGAGCGATACGCAGGATTTCTTCGGCCAGTTCTTCGTCGCCCTTGGCGGTGAGGGTCGGGGCGTGGTTGCCGTCGTATTTGAGGGCGATGGCCTGGCGTGGGGCGGTGGAATCGTTCATGCGGTTTCGTCGACCCAGCGGTGTTCGAGGCGGGTTTGGTTGCCTTGCGGCGGGGTGCCGTGGTGGCAGTCGAGGTCGCCGACGTTGAGCCCGGAATCGAGCAAGCGCTGGCGCAGGGCGAACAGGTTGTTCTCGATCAGGTCGGCGGTGTACGGCCGCTCGGCCCACAGCTGACTGGACAGGCTGCCGGCGATCAGTTGCGCCTGAATCTGCATTGGCCCGAGCGGTTCCAGATCGAAGGCCAGATCGACGCGCCACAGTTGCTGTTTGGCTTCGCGCTCATCGCGGCGCTCGTGGGGCTGCGGCTCGCGCTCCGGCGCTTCTTCACGCTGAAACTTGACCTGCAACGGCACGATGTCTTGCAGGTTGCGCATGGGGATTTCCAGCTGCCAGGTGCTGAGCAGGCGGCCATCGTCGGTGACGCCGGTCTGTTCCAGGCTCGACAACTGATGGCTTTGCAGACGCGACACCGCTGCGGCGGCGAGGCGCAGCAGTTGTTCGAGATCACCTTCGCCTTCGAGTTTCGCCAGCAGTCGTTCGGGCAACGGGAAGCTGCTCGGCACCGGTTTGGCGCTGACCTGGCCGAGGGTGCCGAGGGCGTTCCGGACGAAACTCGGCAGCGCTTGCGCCAGGGTATTGGCGGCGATGATCGCATTGAAATTGGTGTTGCTCGGCAGGCCCGGGGTCAGTTGCGCGATCAGCTTGAGCAGGTCGGCTTTCATGTCCGGGGTGAGAGTCGGGTTTTGTCCGCCGAGCAATTTCGCTTCGAGGAACGCGCCGCTGTTGGCCAAGGCCAGCGCCACGCCTTTGGCGGTGCTCATTTGTTGCACGTCCGGCAGGCTGGCAAGCAGCTTGTCGACCACCGTGCGCAGATCGGCCGAAGTCTGATCGCTGGATGGCGGCAGGTTCTGCAACATCTTCAGCAGACCATCGAGCGAGCCCTGACGACTTTGCTGACCGAGCAATTGCTGACTCACCGCCAGTTGTTCCTGGCGGCTGCTCAGCGGCACGAATTTGAGGGTTTGCGCATCCTGCACCTGCGCCGACAACAAGGTGCCGATGCGCAGCGGTTGCGGGCTGTCGACGGTCAAAGTGCTGCCGCTCAATGCGGTGTTGAGCAGGGTGACCATCGAGCGAAATACCGCCGCTTGCCCCGGCGTCTGCGGCAGGGCCTGCGAGGTCACGACTTTGCCTTGCAGCAGGGTGCCGGCGGGCAATTGCGCGGTATCGATGCGGGTCAGGGTGGCGACGCTGCTGGCAATCGCTTGTTGTACGGTGATCGCCAGATTGCCGGCCGAGGGCTGAGTGATCGCCAGGTTGGTGCCCTGTGGCAACGGCAGGTTGCTGCTGGCCTGCACGGTGGTCTGGCGACCGCTGTCGAGGGTCACTTTGAGCAGCAATTCAAAGGTCTGATCAGCCTGCTTGAGCGACAACACCTCGGCCTTGGCGCTTTGTCCCGCGCCGATCAAGCCTTCGACCGGTGTCAGCAGCTTGAGCAGTTCACCCATCTGCGGGCGAGCGCTCGCCGGCACGGTGGGCGGCAGCGGGAGGATGTTCATTTCGCCTGTCATACGCGGACACAACCTGAGGAAATTGCGCTCTTGAGAGTAAGGCACGGCATGTATAATGCCGCGCGTCGTGCGCTTCGTTCAAAAAACCTGGCAATTGTTTGATCCAGCTCGCCAGATCGAGCGATCAAAGCATCTATGCTGCATCTCTTTAACGGCCGCTCTAGAGCCGACTTGAACCGTATAAGGCCCGTGATCCCTTGACCAGTCCTGTCCTGCAAACCGTTGCCCTGGCGTGTGAACGCGACCTCAGGCTGCTTTTCGAAAACCTCGAATTGCGCCTGGCCAGTGGCGACATGGTGCAGATCAGCGGCCCCAACGGCAGCGGCAAGACCAGTCTTTTACGTCTGCTCGCCGGTTTGATGCAACCCACCGACGGCCAGGTGCTGCTCAACGGTCAGCCGCTGGCCGAGCAACGCAGCGAACTGGCGCGAAACCTGTTGTGGATCGGCCACGCCGCCGGGATCAAGGATCTGCTCACTCCCGAAGAAAACCTGTCGTGGCTGTGCGCCCTGCATCATCCCGCCGAACGCGAGGCGATCTGGCAGGCGCTGGCAGCGGTAGGATTGCGCGGTTTCGAAGACGTTCCCTGCCACAGTCTTTCCGCCGGCCAACAGCGCCGCGTGGCGCTGGCGCGGTTGTATCTGGACAGCCCGCCGTTGTGGATTCTCGACGAACCGTTCACCGCGCTGGACAAGCAGGGTGTCGCTCAGTTGGAAGAGCATCTGGCCGGCCACTGCGAACGCGGCGGTCTGGTGGTGCTGACCACCCACCACACCCTGAGCCGAATGCCGGCCGGTTATCGCGACATCGATCTGGGGAAATGGGCGGTATGAGTGTCTTCGGCCTGCTGCTTGCCCGCGAATCGCGCCTGCTGTTCCGCCGCCCGGCGGAGCTGGCCAATCCGCTGATTTTCTTTGCCATCGTCATTGCCCTTTTCCCGCTGGCCGTCGGCCCGGAAACTCAAGTCTTGCAAAACCTGTCCCCGGGGTTAGTCTGGGTGGCGGCGTTGTTGTCGGTCCTGCTTTCGCTGGACGGATTGTTTCGCAGTGACTTCGAAGACGGCTCGCTGGAACAGTGGGTCCTTTCGTCGCACCCGCTGCCGCTTCTGGTCCTGGCCAAGGTGCTGGCACACTGGCTGTTCTCCGGTCTGGCACTGGTGCTGCTATCGCCGTTGCTGGCGCTGATGCTCGGTTTGCCGGCTGCGTGCCTGCCGGTGCTGCTGCTGTCGTTGCTGTTGGGCACGCCGGTGTTGAGCCTGCTCGGTGCAGTCGGGGCGGCGCTGACGGTCGGCCTGAAGCGCGGCGGGCTGTTGCTGGCGCTGCTGATTCTGCCGTTGTACATCCCGGTGTTGATCCTTGGCAGCGGCGCGTTGCAAGCGGCGCTGCAAGGCATGCCGGCGACCGGCTACCTGTTGTGGATGGCCAGCCTCACAGCGCTGGCGATCACCCTGACACCCTTTGCAATAGCCGCTGGCCTGAAGATCAGCGTCGGCGAATAATAATGAGGCCTGGTCAAAAATTGACCACTTCTTCCAGAAGAAAGGCATGACCCTCTGCCAGCTCGCGATGATGAGCGGCAACCGTGATGGAAACAGTATGAACTGGACCTGGTTTCACAAGCTCGGCTCGCCCAAGTGGTTCTACGGCATCAGCGGCAAGTTCCTGCCGTGGTTGAGCATTGCAGCGTTGCTGCTGATCGGCGTTGGCGTGGTCTGGGGCCTGGCGTTCGCGCCGCCGGATTACCAGCAAGGCAACAGCTTTCGCATCATCTATATCCACGTGCCAGCGGCGATGCTCGCCCAGTCGATCTACGTGATGCTCGCGGTGTGCGGCGTGGTCGGGCTGGTGTGGAAAATGAAGCTGGCCGACGTTGCCCTGCAATGCGCCGCACCGATAGGTGCGTGGATGACTGCCGTGGCGCTGGTTACCGGGGCCATCTGGGGCAAGCCGACCTGGGGCTCGTGGTGGGTTTGGGATGCGCGCCTGACCTCGATGCTGATTCTGCTGTTTCTGTATTTCGGTGTGATCGCGCTGGGCAATGCCATCAGCAACCGCGACAGCGCCGCCAAGGCCTGCGCGGTGCTGGCGATCGTTGGCGTGATCAACATTCCGATCATCAAATACTCGGTGGAGTGGTGGAACACCCTGCACCAGGGCGCGACGTTCACCCTCACGGAAAAACCGGCGATGCCCGCGGAAATGTGGCTGCCGCTGCTGCTGACAGTGCTGGGTTTCTACTGCTTCTTCGGCGCCGTGCTGTTGCTGCGCATGCGGCTGGAAGTGCTCAAGCGCGAGGCCCGCGCCAGTTGGGTGAAGGCCGAAGTGCAGCAGAGTCTGGAGGCGGTGCGATGAGTTTTGCTTCATTCGGCGATTTTCTCGCCATGGGCCATCACGGCCTGTATGTCTGGTCGGCCTACGGCATCTGCCTGGCGGTGCTGGCCCTCAACGTAGTGGCGCCGATTGCGGCGCGCAAGCGTTATCTGCAACAAGAGGCGCGTCGTCTGCGCCGGGAGAACGGCAAGTGAATGCGCTGCGCAAAAAACGTCTGATCATCATTCTGGCGATTCTGGTCGGAGTGGGCGCTGCTGTCGGCCTGGCCCTGAGCGCGTTGCAGGAAAACATCAATCTGTTTTACACGCCGACGCAGATCGCCAACGGCGATGCGCCGCAGGACACGCGCATCCGCGCCGGCGGCATGGTCGAGGCCGGTTCGCTGCAACGCTCCAAGGATTCGCTGGACGTCAAATTCGTCGTCACCGATTTCAACAAATCCGTGACCATCGCCTATCGCGGCATCCTCCCGGATCTGTTCCGCGAAGGGCAGGGCATCGTTGCCCTCGGTAAGCTCAACGCCGATGGCGTGGTGGTCGCCGATGAAGTGCTGGCCAAGCACGACGAGAAGTACATGCCGCCGGAAGTGACCAAAGCGCTGAAGGACAGCGGTCAATCCGCACCGACGCCTGTGAAGGAGGGTTGATCGATGGCTGCTGCACTGTTTATTCCCGAGCTGGGCCATCTGGCGATGATCCTCGCCCTGTGTTTTGCACTCGTCCAAGCGCTGGTGCCGATGCTCGGCGCGTGGCGCGGCGACCGCTTGTGGATGAGCCTGGCGCAACCGGCTGCGTGGGGCCAGTTTGCCTTTCTGCTGTTTGCCTTTGGCTGCCTGACCTATGCGTTCATGACCGACGATTTCTCGGTCGGCTACGTGGCGATGAACTCCAACAGCGCGCTGCCCTGGTACTACAAATTCAGCGCGGTGTGGGGCGCCCACGAAGGTTCCCTGCTGCTGTGGGCGTTGATCCTCGGCGGCTGGACCTTCGCCGTGTCGGTGTTCTCCCGGCAGTTGCCGCAAGTCATGCTCGCCCGCGTCCTGGCGGTGATGGGCATGATCAGCACCGGTTTCCTGCTGTTCCTGATTCTTACCTCGAACCCGTTTTCGCGGATCCTGCCACAGATTCCCGCTGACGGTCGCGACCTCAACCCGTTGCTGCAAGACATCGGCCTGATCGTGCATCCGCCAATGCTGTACATGGGCTATGTCGGTTTCTCCGTGGCGTTCGCGTTTGCCATCGCCGCGCTGCTCGGCGGGCGTCTCGATGCGGCGTGGGCGCGCTGGTCGCGGCCATGGACCATCGTCGCCTGGGCCTTCCTCGGCATCGGCATCACCCTCGGTTCGTGGTGGGCGTATTACGAACTCGGCTGGGGCGGCTGGTGGTTCTGGGACCCGGTGGAAAACGCCTCGTTCATGCCATGGCTGGTCGGCACCGCGTTGATTCACTCACTGGCGGTCACCGAGAAACGCGGCGTGTTCAAGAGCTGGACGGTGTTGCTGGCGATCGCCGCGTTCTCGTTGAGCCTGCTCGGCACTTTCCTCGTACGTTCAGGCGTGCTGACTTCGGTGCATGCCTTCGCTTCGGATCCCGAGCGCGGCGTGTTCATCCTGATTTTCCTGCTGTTCGTGGTGGGCGGTTCGCTGACCCTTTTCGCCCTGCGCGCGCCAGTGGTGAAAAGCCAGGTCGGGTTCAATCTTTGGTCACGGGAAACCTTGCTGCTGGGCAACAACCTGGTGCTGGTCGTGGCCGCGTCGATGATCCTCCTTGGCACTTTGTATCCGCTGATTCTTGATGCCATCAGCGGCGCCAAGCTGTCGGTCGGCCCGCCATACTTCAATGCGTTGTTCATTCCGTTGATGGCGTTGCTGATGCTGGTCATGGCGATCGGCGTGATCGTGCGCTGGAAGGACACGCCAGTGATATGGCTGGCGAGCATGCTCACTCCGGTGCTGCTCGGCAGCGTCGCATTGGCCGTGGTGGCCGGCGTGGCTTATGGCGATTTCAACTGGGCAGTGATCGCGACGTTCCTGCTGGCGGCGTGGGTGTTGCTTGCCGGTGTGCGCGATTTGTTCGACAAGACGCGGCACAAAGGTCTGATCAAAGGTTTGCCGACGCTGACCCGCAGTTATTGGGGCATGCAGATCGCCCACCTCGGCATCGCCGTGTGCGCGCTGGGCGTGGTGTTGTCGAGCCAGAACAGTGCCGAACGCGACCTGCGTCTGGCGCCGGGCGAGTCGATGGATCTGGCCGGCTATCAATTCGTCTTCGAGGGCGCCAAGCATTTCGAAGGGCCGAATTTCACCTCGGACAAAGGCACCATCCGCGTCATTCGCGACGGCGAGGAAATCAGCGTACTGCACCCGGAAAAACGTCTGTACACCGTGCAGAACTCGGTGATGACCGAAGCCGGCATCGATGCCGGTTTCACTCGCGATCTCTACGTCGCCCTCGGCGAGCCGCTGGATAATGGCGCCTGGGCCGTGCGCGTACACGTCAAACCGTTTGTGCGCTGGATCTGGTTCGGCGGCTTGCTCACCGGATTGGGTGGTGTGCTGGCGGCGCTGGATCGGCGTTATCGGGTCAAGGTGAAAAGCAAAGTGCGCGAAGCGCTGGGCATGACGGGAGCGGCGGCATGAGGCGTTGGTTGATGTTGTTGCCGTTGGCGATTTTTCTGCTGGTGGCGGTGTTTCTCTATCGCGGCTTGTACCTGGATCCGGCGGAGCTGCCGTCGGCGATGATCGACAAGCCGTTCCCGGAGTTTTCCCTGCCAAGTGTGCAGGGTGACAAGACGCTGACCAAGGCCGACATTCTCGGCAAACCGGCGCTGGTCAATGTCTGGGGCACCTGGTGCATTTCCTGCCGGGTCGAGCATCCGGTGCTGAACAAACTCGCCGAGCGCGGCGTGGTGATCTACGGCATCAACTACAAGGACACCAATGCCGACGCCTTGAAATGGCTGGCCGAGTTTCACAATCCGTATGCGCTGGATATTCGTGACGACGAGGGTTCGCTGGGCCTCAATCTCGGTGTCTACGGCGCGCCGGAAACCTTCTTTATCGACGCCAAAGGCATCATCCGCGACAAGTTCGTCGGGGTGATCGACGAGCAGGTCTGGCGCGAAAAACTCGCGGCCAAGTATCAGGCGCTGGTCGATGAGGCCAAGCCATGAAGCGTTTTCTCGCTGCGGTCGTGTTGGGTTTGAGCCTGGCCGGTGTCGCCCACGCGGCCATCGACACCTACGAATTTGCCAAAGAAAGCGACCGCGAGCGTTTCCGCGAGCTGACCAAGGAACTGCGCTGCCCCAAATGCCAGAACCAGGACATCGCCGACTCCAACGCACCGATTGCCGCCGACCTGCGCAAAGAGATTTTCCGCATGCTCGGCGAGGGCAAGGACAATCAGCAGATCATCGACTTCATGGTCGATCGCTACGGTGATTTCGTCCGCTACAAACCGGCGCTCAATGCCAAGACCGCGCTGCTGTGGTTCGGCCCGGCCGCTCTGCTGCTCGGCGGTTTTGTGGTGATCGTGCTGATCGTGCGCAGGCGTCGCGGGCAACGCGCCGAAACGCCGTCATCGCTGTCTGCCGAAGAACGTCAGCGCCTCGACCAACTGTTGGATAAAAACCAAGAATGATTGATTTCTGGCTCGCCGCAGGGCTGTTGCTTCTGGTCGCCCTGAGTTTTCTGCTGATCCCGGTACTGCGCGAACGCCGCGCTCAGCGGGAAGAAGATCGCACCGCGTTGAACGTCGCGCTGTACCAGGAACGGGTTGCCGAGCTGCAAGCGCAGCAGGCCGAAGGCGTGCTCGACGCCGCGCAACTGGACAGCGGCCGCGCAGAAGCCGCGCGTGAATTGCTCGCTGACACCGAAGGCGTCACCGCACCGCGTGTCTCCCGCCTGGGCAAGCCGTTGCCGCTGCTGGCCGCCGTGTTGGTACCGGTGCTGGGTCTCGGTCTGTACCTGCATTTCGGCGCCGCCGACAAGGTCGAACTGACCCGCGAATTCGCTCAGGCACCACAGTCGATGGAAGAGATGACCCAGCGTCTGGAGCGTGCGGTTGCCGCGCAACCGGATTCCGCTGAAGGCCTGTATTTCCTCGGCCGTACCTACATGGCTCAAGACCGTCCGGCAGACGCGGCGAAGATGTTCGAACGCGCCGCCAACCTCGCCGGTCGCCAGCCGGAACTGCTCGGCCAGTGGGCGCAGGCGCAGTATTTTGCTGACGGTAAAAAGTGGTCGGAGCAGATTCAGAAATTGACCGACGAAGCGCTGAAGGCCGATCCGAAGGAAGTTACCAGCCTCGGCCTGCTCGGCATCGCCGCGTTCGAAGGCGAGCGTTATCAGGAGGCCATCGACTACTGGAATCGCCTGCTCGCGCAACTGCCGCCGGATGACAACTCTCGCGCTGCGCTGCAAGGCGGCATCGAGCGTGCCGCCGAACGCTTGAAAGCCAGCGGCGGCAAAGTTGCCCAGGCACCGGCGCCGAAAGCGGCATTGCTGACAGTCAGCGTTGATCTGGCCAGCGAACTCAAGAGCAAGGTGCAACCGGGCGACAGCGTGTTCATCTTCGCCCGCGCCACTTCTGGCCCACCGGCGCCGCTGGCGGCCAAACGCCTGACCGTCGCCGACCTGCCGGTAACCGTCGAACTGGGCGATGCCGACGCGATGATGCCGCAGTTGAAACTGTCCAACTTCCCTGAAGTCCAACTGGTTGCGCGCATCTCACGAGCCGGTCAACCGACTGCCGGTGAGTGGATCGGTCGCAGCGGCCCAGTGGCCAGCAACACCACCGCGCCACAAAAACTGACTATCGACAGCCCGGACAAGTAACCGGACCCAACAGGAAAGCACCGCCATGCACACCATCGCCCGCATCACAGTCCTCACACTGGCCCTGGGCTTGAGTGCATGTGCGGTACAACGCCCGGAACCGACCACCAGCCTGCCGCCAATCCCGCCCTCGCAGCCAAGCCCGACCCCGTCGACCTCGCCGAGCCCCGGCAAGAGCATCCCGGCCAAACCCGCCAAGCCCGTGCCCCGTACCTCGGCCAGCTTTGCCCCGCCACCGGGCGGCAACAGCCACTGGGACCAGAAACTCGGCGTCTACGTGCTCGACGACCAGACCAACACCTTCTACCGCCAGCGCACCTACTACCGCTGGAACAACGGCTGGAGCCGCTCGGTCAGCCCCAACGGCCCGTGGGAAGACACCAACATCCACGGCGTCCCGCCGGGGTTGGGCAAGAAATTCGGGCAGTGATGAGAAACGGCGATCCTGGGATCGCCGTTTTTTTTGCGTCTGATTTTCAGAGAATCGCACGATAGTGACCTAACGCCTTTACCGACTCGACCAATCCTTGCCGTTGGAGAAAGCCAAGATATTTGTCCACCTCCACACTGGGCGTTTTCAATTGCCGTCGCTGGCTTTGAGCCGCAGCGACGACGGCAGCCGAATCAAGATGGAAAAGGTTTTCCACAAACTCATCCGGGTGCTGAGCTTCAATGCCGTATGGCGCGAGGTGACGGGTGGGGAAATCTTTCAGGTTGAACGTCACTATTACATCGGCACCGCATCGGATAGCGGCCGCCAGAACATGGCGGTCGTTCTCATCAGGCAGCGTCAGGCCTGACACCAAGTCTTCATAGCCATCGATACACGCATCTGGAAGGGCCAGGTCCATCAATTGCGATGTGCGATCGAGTTGTTCGCGGGTCAGGTCGGACCTGTTCTTCAATAAGTTACGCTTCCATTCGTGGTGTATTTCCTGAGTCCAGCGAGCCCGATACAGCCCTGACAACGCGAGCCACATCAGGAAATCTTTTAAAGGGGCCGGATATAAAACGCATGCATCGTACACAGCAGTGAAAGAGGAATGCCTCACTCGTATCCTGTCCTTAGCGCCTGTGCCTGCTCCGCGAGAAGCATCATTGCCTGCTCGCTGGCGGTGTCTCGCCGGGTTTTATATTCCATCAGATCAGCAAAACGCACACGTCGGTGCTTGCCTGTTTTGTGGTAGGAAATCTCACCGCTCTCCAGCAGTTTGATCATGTGCGGACGTGAGACGTTGAGCAGATCGGCAGCTTCCTGCGTGGTCAGCTCCGCGTGGATCGGTACCACCTTCACAGCGTTGCCCTGCGCCAGCGCCGCGAGGATATCGCTCAGCAAGCGCAACGCCGATGTTGGCAGCTCGACGCTGTGGGCTTCGTTCTGTTCATCAAAAATCTGGATTCGCTGAGTTTCAAAACCGCTTGCGAGAAATGCGGTCAGGGCGCGCTGGCCTTCAATCGCGGCTTTGACCTCTCGTTCGACAGGCAGATTGATGGCAGATGGAGTAGCAGTGGTCATAAGACTGTTCCAGCATTCTATGGAAGGATGTGTCGACGTTATTCGAATCAAACGAAATTCGCAATAAACGAAACGGGTGCAGGAATACTTTGTAAAACTACCAACCATCACCCCGTCCCATTCTGTGCTTGAGTAAAGATAACTCTAGAGTTACGTTTAATGGGCCAGGCCAAGGAGGCGGTTGGTGCAGAGCAGGCTATTGATGAAGGAGCTGGAGGAGGCGGGCTGGACGCTGGATCGGGTTGCGGCCAGTCATCACATCTTCACTCATCGTTACAACCCGAACACGATTGCCGTCCCGCATCCGAAAAAGGATTTACCGCTGGGGACAGTCAAAAGCATTCGGCGGCGCGCGGGGTTATTCAGCCCGCCAACCCGTCATGAAGGAGATCCGTAATGCAATATCCCATCTGCATCGAGTGGGGTGACGAGAACACTGCCATCGGTATTCAGATCCCCGATATTCCCGGCGCAGTCACGGCCGGGGACAGCTTTGAGGAGGCCTACAACGCGGCCGTGGAAGTGGCTCACCTCATGCTGCAGGAGATCGCGGCGGCCGGTCAGGCGATTCCGATGCCGACCTCGGCAGCGGCGCATCGCAATCATCCGGATTTTGCCGAGATGGGCTGGGGCATGCTGGAGCTGGATATCTCGCCGTACCTTGGCAAGACCGAAAAGGTCAACGTTACGCTGCCCGGCTATGTGATTCAGCGTATTGATCGCTATGTACGCGAGCACAACGTCAAAAGCCGCTCCTCGTTTCTGGCGGATGCGGCGATGGAGAAACTGGTTCGGTATTGAGGGTCTGCGCAATTGTGGGAGCGAGCCTGCTCGCGAAGGCGTCAGGTCAGGCACTGATCTATGGCTGACACACCGGCCTTCGCGAGCAGGCTCGCTCCCACTATGACATCGCGTCAGGACGCGACTTTTCGCTGCGCCAGCGCAGCGTTTTGCGATGCACTCAAAAACCGCACCAACGCCAACAACGGAAACACGCTGCCGACAATCACGATCCACAACCAGCCGCCATGCTCGTACACCGCGCTGGCCACCGACGAGCCGAACGCGCCGCCGATGAAGATGCTGGTCATGTACAGCGCGTTCAAACGGCCACGACTTTTCGCGTCCAGCGAGTACACCGCGCGTTGGCCGAGGACCATGTTCATCTGCACGCAGAAGTCCAGCACCACGCCGGTCACGGCCAGGCCGATGACGCTGTAGGCCGGGTGAATGAAGGCGGGCAGGAAGCTCAGGCTGGCGAAGAGCATGGCCAGCAGCGAGGCGATGCGTGTGTGACCGGCATCAGCGAGGCGGCCGCTGATTGGCGCGGCGATGGCACCGATGGCGCCGACCAGGGCGAAGATCGCGATTTCGCTTTGCGACAGGCCATGGTTGCGTGCCAGCTCCAGCGGCACGGCGGTCCAGAACAGGCTGAACGTGGCAAACATGCAGCCCTGGTAAAACGCCCGCTGACGCAGCACCGGTTGCTGGCGCAGCAGTGTCCATAGCGAACCGATCAACTGGCCATAAGTAGCGCTGTGATCCGGCTGGCGCTTGGGCACGGTCAGCGCCAGCACCACGCTGATTGCCGCCATCAACGCTGCGGCGATCATGAACATGGCGCGCCAGCCGAGGTGATCGGCGACCACACTCGATACCGGTCGCGCCAACAGAATACCCAGCAGCAAACCGCCCATGATCCCGCCCACCACGCGACCACGGGACTCTTCCGGCGCCAGATGCGCGGCCAGCGGAATCAGGATCTGCACCGACACCGAGCTGAACCCGACCAGCAGTGAGATCAGCAGAAATACGTTCGGCTGTTCAGTGAACGCGGCGCCAAGCAGACTGGCGATCGCCACGACCGTGGTGATGATCATCAGCCGACGGTTCTCCAGCAGATCCCCCAGCGGCACCAGAAAGAACAGGCCCAACGCGTAACCGATCTGCGTCAGCGAGACGATGAAACTGGCCATGGTGTCGGAGAGGCCGATGTCCGGCGCGATCAGGCCGATGATCGGCTGTGCGTAGTAGATGTTGGCAACGATGGCGCCGCAGCAGAACGCGAACAGCAGGACCATGCCTCGGGTCATTGCGTGAGGAGTGGTGGTCATAGGGGATCTCGGGTCAGGCACAGGAAAGGGCTGAGGCTAATGGACAACGTGGACTGGCAGAAGACGTTTTCGGATGATAACTGTTATTACGCAGTGTAATGAGCGGTATTGCCGCGCAACAAAAAGGCGACCCGGTGGGTCGCCTTTTGATTTTTCAGACCAAGCCTTACTGCCCGCTGTAAATCTGATCGAACACGCCACCATCATTGAAGTGGGTTTTCTGCACCGTGCGCCAGTCACCAAAGGTCTTCTCCACCGAAAGGAAGTCGACTTTCGGGAAACGGTCGGTGTACTTCGCCAGCACCGCCGGGTCACGCGGACGCAGATAGTTGGCCGCCGCAATTTCCTGACCTTCCGGCGACCACAGGTACTTCAGATACTCGTCAGCCGCAGCGCGCGAGCCTTTCTTGTCGACGACTTTGTCGACCACCGAAACCGGTGGCTCGGCTTCCGCTGAGACCGTCGGGTAGATGACTTCGAACTGATCGCGACCGAACTCGCGGGCGATCATTTCCGCTTCGTTTTCGAAGGTCACCAGTACGTCGCCGATCTGGTTGGTCATGAACGTGGTGGTGGCGGCGCGGCCACCGGTATCGAGCACCGGCGCCTGCTTGAACAGCTTGCCGACGAAGTCCTTGGCCTTGTTCTCGTCGCCACCGTTTTTCAGCACATAGCCCCAGGCCGACAGGTAGGTGTAGCGGCCGTTACCCGAAGTTTTCGGGTTCGGCACGATCACCTGTACGCCGTCCTTGAGCAGATCCGGCCAGTCTTTCAAAGCTTTCGGGTTGCCCTTGCGGACGATGAACACCGTGGCCGAGGTAAACGGTGCGCTGTTGTTCGGCAGGCGCGTGACCCAATTGTCCGGGACCAGTTTGCCGTTGTCGGCGAGGGCATTGATGTCGGTGGCCATGTTCATGGTAATGACGTCAGCCGGCAGGCCGTCGATCACCGAACGCGCCTGCTTGCTCGAGCCGCCGAAGGACATCTGCACGGTGATGTTCTCCTTGTGCTCGGCTTGCCAGTGCTTCTGGAACGCAGTGTTGTAGTCCTTGTAGAAATCGCGCATCACGTCGTAGGAAACGTTAAGCAGCGTCGGTGCAGCCTGAGCGATGTTGGCCAAGGCCAGGCCGGCGGCGAGAAGTGAGGCGCCAAAGAGTTTTTTCACTGCGCATTCCTTATTGATTACGTATGTGTAGGAGCTGC
This sequence comes from Pseudomonas sp. TE9122, assembly GCF_056278925.1. Lineage (NCBI taxonomy): Bacteria > Pseudomonadati > Pseudomonadota > Gammaproteobacteria > Pseudomonadales > Pseudomonadaceae > Pseudomonas > Pseudomonas sp. TE9122. Next base: position 1,209,140 of record NZ_JBWBQI010000001.1, read on the forward strand.
CGAAGGCTCGGGCCGCGCACGGACGATCATTTGATCTTAAAAACAAAGTCAAAAGATCGCAGCCTTCGGCAGCTCCTACAGGGGGTGATGTTTAATTGCCACTGACTATAACGGCGCAGACATAGTCGCTTAAAGATTAAAAAGCTCTGTGCTTATTCCACTTTCTTGAACAGCTGACTACCGCAGCGCGAACAGAACGCTGCGCTCTGCTCGTGGGTCTTTTTCTGACAGCCCGGGCAGTCATGTTGCAGCTGCTCGCCGCGCATGGCATTGGCCAGCTCAGCGGTGAAGATCCCTGTGGGCACAGCGATGATCGAATAACCGGTGATCATCACCAGCGAGGAAATCACCTGGCCCAGCGGCGTCTTCGGCACGATGTCGCCGAAGCCCACAGTGGTCAAGGTCACGATGGCCCAATAGATGCCTTTGGGAATGCTGGTGAAGCCATGTTCCGGGCCTTCGATCACGTACATCAGCGTGCCGAACACCGTCACCAGCGTGCACACGCTGACCAGAAACACGACGATTTTCTGCTTGCTGCCACGCAGCGCCGACATCAGATAGTTGGCTTGCTTGAGATACGGGCTGAGCTTGAGCACACGGAAAATCCGCAGCATCCGAATGATGCGGATGATCAGCAGATACTGCGCATCGCTGTAATACAGGGCGAGGATGCCCGGCACGATCGCCAGCAGATCCACCAGGCCATAAAAGCTGAAGGCATAGCGCAGCGGCTTGGGCGAGCAGTACAGACGCAGGATGTATTCGCCGAGGAAGATCGCCGTGAAGCCCCACTCGATATAGGCCAGAACGTCGGCGTAATTACGGTGAATGCTGTCGATACTGTCGAGCATCACGATCACCAGACTGGCGAGGATGATCAACAGCAGAATGCCGTCGAAGCGACGTCCGGCCGGGGTGTCGCTCTGGAAAATCATGACGTAAAGCCGTTCGCGCCAATTGTTGCTGCTGTCCATGGATAACGCCTGAATCGAAGATCAGCGCAGCCTAGGGTGATTCTCCTCGTGAGCGCAAGACTCATGCGCGAGCGAAGCTTTGCCAAGCATTTGAATGCCAGCCCGGATCAACCAGCAGGCGAGGATGAACGGCGCGGTCAGCGTCGCCAATCCAAGGGCAGCAAACAGCGGCGTCACCAGCAGCGCCAGGACAATTGCCAGCAGCGGCAGCCACGGATGTTGCCGTTGCGCGCTGAAGGCGAGGGCGGCGAGTACGGCGTTGTAGCCACCGAGGCCGAGCAGTGCGGCGGACGTTTCGTGGTGCAGCAGACTCGAGCCCAGGCCGATCGCCGACGCCAGCAGCGCCCAGCAGAAAGCGCGGCGATCGGCGAGCAGCAAACCGCTGGCGATCAACGCCCCGGCCAATGGATGGTCGAGAAACATCACCTGGCCGAATCCGCGCAGTTCAGCGGCCAGCAGATTTGTCGTGTTCAGGTCGACCGATGCCGCCGGCGCGGACGGCTCGGCGAACATCAGCAGCACCCAGCTGAGCGCCACGAACGGCGAGGTATACGCCGGTATGGCGCGACTGCGGTACACGTGTTTGAGCCATTGCTGAGTAAGCATCGCGCTCAAGCCACCGGCTGCAAGAATCAACGGCGGCAGCAGTGGCGACCAAGGGAAATACAGGCTCAGCAGCAGGCCGAGCAGCACGCCGTTGTAGCTGAACAACCCGGCCTGGCGATCGGCCTTGGCGTAGTTGCGCCGTTGCGCGGTGAGCAGACCGGCGACGCCACCAAGCAGCGCGCCGGCGAACAGCACCGGCGCGGTCAGCAGAATCGCCAACAGACACAGCAGGCCGCACAGCGGGTGGCGCTGAAAGAAAATCTGACTGAAACCGTTGAGCAAAGCCTCGGCCCAGTCGGGGCAGTGGGTGTTGAAATGATTGGCAGGCATGTTGAGAAAATCTGGGCAGTTGGAACATCAAAAGGTCTTGCAAGTCACTGTGGCGAGGGGATTTAGCGAAACGTCGCACCGCCCCGTTCGGCTGCGCAGCAGTCGTCGCTTTTGAGGGTGTGACGGTTTCCACAGAGAAACCGCATTCTCCGATGGGGGGCCGCTTCGCAGCCCAACGGGGATAAATCCCCTCGCCACAAGTTTATGCACCCACTTTTATGGTGGGTTAAATCAACGTCTCGATGCGCAGCGAATTGGTCGACCCCGGCTGCCCGAACGGCACGCCGGCGGTGATCAGCAGCGTATCGCCACGCTCGGCCATGCCTTGCGCCTGAGCAATCTCCAGCGCGGTCGAGCAGACTTCGTCGACCTGACGCAGGCGATCGTTGACCACCGAATGAATGCCCCACGCTACGCTCAAGCGCCGCGCCGTTTGCAGGTTCGGCGTCAGATTGAGGATCGGCGCTTTCGGCCGTTCCCGGGATGCGCGCAGCGTCGAGGCGCCGGACTCGCTGTAATTGACCAGCACCGCCACCGGCAGCACGTTGCTGATCCGGCGGATCGCACAGCTGATCGCATCGGAAACCGTCGCCTCGGCTTTCGGTCGGCTGACGTCAAGCTGGGTCTGATAATCCGGGCCGTTCTCAACTTGACGGATGATCTTGCTCATCATCTGCACGGCTTCCAGCGGGTATTCGCCGGACGCGGTCTCCGCCGAGAGCATCACCGCATCGGCGCCTTCGGCCACGGCGTTGGCGACGTCAGTCACCTCGGCACGGGTTGGGGCAGGGGAGAAGCGCATTGACTCGAGCATCTGCGTCGCCACCACCACCGGTTTGCCCAGCGCGCGGCAGGTGGTGATGATGTTTTTCTGAATCTGCGGCACGCTCTCCGCCGGCACTTCCACACCAAGATCGCCGCGCGCGACCATGATCGCGTCGCTCAACTCAGCAATCTCACGCAATTGCTCGACCGCCGAAGGCTTCTCGATTTTCGCCATCAGAAACGCCTTGTCGCCGATCAATGCGCGGGCTTCGACAATGTCCTGCGGGCGCTGTACGAACGACAGCGCGACCCAGTCCACACCCAATTCCAGGCCGAAGCTCAAATCGCGGCGATCCTTGGCGGTCAGCGGGCTGAGGTCGAGCACCGCTTGCGGCACATTCACGCCTTTGCGATCGGACAGTTCGCCGCCGTTGAGCACGCTGGTGTCGATCGCATCGGCGTACTTGGTGACCACGCGCAGGCGCAGCTTGCCGTCGTCGAGCAGCAGGTCCATGCCCGCTTCCAGCGCGGCAATGATTTCCGGATGCGGCAGGTTGACCCGGCGCTCATCGCCCGCTGTCGTATCGAGATCGAGGCGGAACGCCTGACCGCGATGCAACTGCACCTTGCCGTCAGCGAACTTGCCGACGCGCAGTTTCGGCCCCTGCAGATCCATCAGAATGCCCAGCGGGTAGTTGAGCTGGCGCTCGACTTCGCGGATCCACTGATAGCGCTTGGCGTGGTCGGCGTGATCGCCGTGGCTGAAGTTCAGGCGGAAGATGTTGACCCCGGCTTCGACCAGCTCGCGGATGTCGTCGATACCGTCGACCGCAGGGCCGAGGGTGGCGAGGATTTTGACCTTTTTATCAGGCGTCATGATTTGCAGTTCTCAAGGATCAGAATGGCGCGGAAGTCGTTGACGTTAGTGCGGGTCGGCTCGGTGACGATCAGCGCATCGAGCGCCTGGAAGTAGCCGTAGCCGTTGTTGTTATCCAGCTCGTCGCTGGCGCTCAGACCGAGGGCGGCGGCGCGGGCGTAGCTGTCCGGGGTCATGATCGCGCCGGCGTTGTCTTCCGAGCCGTCGATGCCATCGGTGTCGCCGGCCAGCGCGTAGACGCCGGGCTGGCCCTTGAGGCTGTCGGTCAGGCTGAGGAGGAATTCGGCATTGCGTCCGCCACGGCCATTGCCGCGCACGGTCACCGTGGTTTCACCGCCGGAGAGAATCACGCACGGCGCTGCCAAGGGCTGGCCGTGGTGGATGATCTGCCGGGCGATGCCGGCGTGGACTTTCGCCACTTCGCGGGATTCGCCTTCGAGGTCGCCGAGAATCAAGGTGCTGAAACCGGCCTGACGGCACTTCACCGCCGCCGCGTCCAGCGACTGCTGCGGGCGGGCGATCAACTGGAAATGACTGCGCGCCAGACTCGGATCGCCGGGTTTGACGGTTTCCGATTCAGGGCTTTGCAGCCAGGTGCGCACGGAGGCGGGAATCTCGATGCCATAGCGTTTGATGATCGCCAGTGCTTCGGCTGAGGTGCTCGGGTCGGCCACAGTCGGGCCGGACGCAATGACCGTGGCGAGGTCGCCCGGCACATCGGAAATCGCGTAGGTGTAAACCGTCGCCGGCCAGCAGGCCTTGCCGAGGCGGCCGCCCTTGATCGCCGAGAGGTGCTTGCGCACGCAGTTCATCTCGCCGATGGTCGCACCGGATTTGAGCAGGGCTTTGTTGATCGACTGCTTGTCAGCGAGGGTAATGCCGTCGGCGGGCAAGGCGAGCAGGGCAGAGCCGCCGCCGGAAAGCAGAAAGATCACGCGGTCGTCTTCAGTCAGGTTGCTGACCAGCTCCAGCACACGTTTGGCCACGGCCAGACCCGCCGCATCCGGCACCGGGTGTGCGGCTTCGACCACTTCGATTTTTTCGCACGGAGCGCCGTGGCCGTAGCGGGTCACCACCAGGCCGGTGACTTCACCCTCCCAGCAGCGCTCGACCACTTGCGCCATGGCGGCAGCGGCTTTGCCGGCGCCGATGACGATCACCCGGCCGGTACGATCGGCGGGCAAATGGGCTTCGAGGACTTGGTTCGGATGGGCCGCGTCGATGGCTGTAGCAAACAGCTCGCGCAGCAGTTGTTGCGGATCGACCGACATGGCGGGCTCCCGGAATTCTTGTTATTCGAAAGGGCAACTCGGAACCCTTGTGGGAGCGAGCCTGCTCGCGAACGCGGCATGTCAGCCAACATGGATGTTGGATGTGAAGCCGCTTTCGCGAGCAGGCTCGCTCCCACAGGGTTTTGTGCAGGGTTTATTTTTTGTCGCGAATCGAGAAATTGGCCATGTGCTCCAGGCCCTTGATCAGCGCCGAGTGGTCCCAGTTGCTGCCGCCGATGGCCGCGCAGGTGCTGAATACCTGCTGGGCATTGGCGGTGTTCGGCAGATTGATGTTCAGCTCCTTGGCGCCTTGCAGGGCCAGGTTCAGGTCCTTCTGGTGCAGGCTGATGCGGAAGCCCGGGTCGAAGGTGCCTTTGATCATGCGCTCGCCGTGCACTTCGAGGATCTTCGAAGAAGCGAAACCGCCCATCAGCGCTTCACGCACCTTGGCCGGATCGGCACCGTTTTTCGAGGCGAACAGCAGGGCTTCGGCTACGGCCTGGATGTTCAGCGCGACGATGATCTGGTTCGCCACTTTGGCGGTCTGGCCGTCGCCATTGCCACCAACCAGAGTGATGTTCTTGCCCATGGCCTGGAACAGCGGCAGGGCGCGTTCGAAGGCATCGGGGTCGCCACCGACCATGATGCTCAGGGTCGCGGCCTTGGCGCCGACTTCACCGCCGGACACTGGCGCGTCGAGGTACTGCGCGCCTTTTTCGTTGATCTTCGCCGCGAAGGCTTTGGTGGCGGTCGGCGAAATCGAGCTCATGTCGATGACTACTTTGCCTTTACCGATACCGGCGGCAACACCGTCGGCGCGGAACAGCACGTCATCGACCTGCGGGGTATCCGGAACCATGACGATGATGAATTCGGCTTCCTGCGCCACTTCGCGCGGGTTGGCCAGGGCGACGGCGCCAGCGGCGACCAGATCGGCCGGGGCCGCGTCGTGGTGTTGCGACAGGAACAGGCTGTGACCGGCTTTCTGCAGGTTCGCCGCCATTGGGTGGCCCATGATGCCGGTGCCGATGAATCCGATTTTAGCCATGAGAAAATCCTCTTGTTTTTGTCGTGCTCAAGCAAATAGGGGAGCTGCTTTTCATGTGGGAGCGAGCCTGCTCGCGAATGCGGTGGAACATTCAATATCCGTGTTGACTGAACCACCGCATTCGCGAGCAGGCTCGCTCCCACAGGGGATTTGCTGTGTTTCTTAGATTGCGTTGTGTGATTTCAACCAACCCAGGCCCGCTTCGGTGGTGGTCAGCGGTTTGTATTCGCAACCAACCCAACCCTGATAACCGATGCGATCAAGGTGTTCGAACAGGAAGCGGTAGTTGATCTCACCAGTACCCGGCTCGTTGCGCCCCGGGTTGTCCGCGAGCTGAACGTGGTTGATCTCGCCCAGGTGCGATTGCAGGGTGCGGGCCAGATCGCCTTCCATGATTTGCATGTGATAGATGTCGTATTGCAGGAACAGATTGGCGCTGCCGACCTGCTCGCGAATCGACAGGGCCTGCGCCGTGTTGTTCAGGTAGAAACCGGGAATGTCGCGGGTGTTGATCGCTTCCATTACCAGTTTGATGCCCGCCGCTTGCAGCTTGTCGGCGGCGTATTTGAGGTTGGCGACAAAGGTCTTTTCCACAGTGGCATCGTCAACGCCTTGCGGGCGGATACCGGCCAGGCAGTTGACCTGAGTGTTGCCCAGCACTTGTGCGTAGGCGATCGCCAGATCGACCCCGGCGCGGAATTCTTCGACCCGATCCGGCAGGCAGGCGATGCCACGCTCGCCCTTGGCCCAGTCACCGGCCGGCAGGTTGAACAGCACTTGGGTCAGCCCGTTGGCCTCGAGTTTTGCCTTGATTTCAGCCGAGCTGAAGTCGTACGGGAACAGGTATTCCACGCCACTGAAACCGGCCTTGGCGGCGGCGTCGAAACGGGCAAGGAAATCCTGTTCGGTGAACAGCATGGACAGGTTGGCTGCGAAACGCGGCATGGTGGTCTCCTAAAAACTGATGAGGCACGGTAGGTCAGACTGAGCGCGGTCAAGTCCCCTCTCCTGGGGGAGAGGGTTAGGGTGAGGGGGAATCCTGAGTCTGATCCCGATTGTGCGAACACCGCAAAACCTTTCCCTCACCCCAGCCCTCTCCCAGAGAGAGAGGGGGCTAAAAGCAATCAATCGAGCAACGAAATCGCCGTCGGCGCATCGTTGCCGACCAGTGCCAGGTCCTCGAACTCGTTGACCGCGTTGATCTCGGTACCCATGGAGATGTTGGTCACACGCTCCAGAATGATCTCGACGATCACCGGCACCTTGAACTCTTCGATCATCTGTTCGGCCTTGCGCAGGGCAGGGGCGATTTCCGACGGTTCGAACACACGCAGCGCCTTGCAGCCGAGGCCTTCGGCGACTGCGATGTGGTCAACCCCGTAACCGTTGAGTTCCGGCGCATTCAGGTTATCGAAGGACAGCTGCACGCAGTAGTCCATTTCGAACCCGCGCTGGGCCTGACGGATCAGGCCCAGGTACGAGTTGTTCACCACGACGTGGATGTACGGCAGTTTGAACTGAGCGCCGACCGCCAGTTCTTCGATCATGAACTGGAAATCATAGTCCCCCGACAGGGCCACGACTTTGCGGCTCGGATCGGCCTTCACCACGCCCAGCGCCGCCGGAATGGTCCAGCCCAACGGGCCGGCCTGGCCACAGTTGATCCAGTGACGCGGCTTGTAGACGTGCAGGAACTGCGCGCCGGCAATCTGCGACAGACCAATGGTGCTGACGTAGCAGGTGTCCTTGCCGAACACCTGGTTCATTTCTTCGTAGACGCGCTGCGGCTTGACCGGCACGTTGTCGAAGTGGGTCTTGCGATGCAGGCTGGCCTTGCGCTGCTGGCAATCCTGCAGCCAGGCACTGCGGTTTTTCAGCTTGCCGGCGGCTTGCCATTCACGGGCCACTTCGATGAACACGGTCAGCGCGGCAGCGGCGTCGGAAACGATGCCCAGATCCGGGGTGAACACGCGGCCGATCTGCGTGCCCTCGATGTCGACGTGAATGAACTTGCGGCCTTCGGTGTAGACATCCACCGAACCGGTGTGACGGTTGGCCCAACGGTTACCAATGCCCAGCACCACGTCGGATTTGAGCATGGTGGCGTTGCCGTAACGGTGCGACGTCTGCAGACCGACCATGCCGACCATCAGCGGGTGATCGTCAGGGATGGTGCCCCAGCCCATCAGGGTCGGGATGACCGGAATGCCGGTCAGCTCGGCGAACTCGACCAGCAGGTCGCTGGCGTCGGCATTGATGATGCCGCCACCGGCGACCAGCAATGGACGCTCGGCCTGATCCAGCAGCGCCAGAGCCTTCTCGACCTGCACGCGGGTTGCGGTCGGTTTGGCCAATGGCAGCGGTTGGTAAGCGTCGATGTCGAATTCGATCTCGGCCATCTGCACGTCGAACGGCAGATCGATCAGCACCGGGCCTGGACGCCCGGAGCGCATTTCATAGAAGGCTTTCTGAAACGCATAAGGCACCTGGCCCGGTTCGAGAACGGTGGTCGCCCACTTGGTCACTGGCTTGACGATGCTGGTGATGTCGACAGCCTGGAAGTCTTCCTTGTGCATCCGGGCGCGGGGTGCCTGGCCGGTAATGCAGAGGATTGGAATCGAGTCAGCCGAGGCGCTGTAGAGCCCGGTGACCATATCGGTGCCGGCCGGGCCGGACGTGCCGATGCACACGCCGATATTGCCGGCCTTGGTGCGGGTGTAGCCCTCGGCCATGTGCGAGGCGCCTTCAACGTGGCGAGCAAGGACGTGATCGATGCCACCGACTTTCTGCAAGGCGGAGTACAGCGGGTTGATCGCTGCGCCCGGGATGCCAAAAGCGGTATCAACCCCTTCACGGCGCATCACCAGAACGGCGGCTTCGATTGCTCTCATTTTGCTCATGGTTTTGTGCCTCTTTACGTTTTGTAATTGTATACAAGTGGCTTTGCGCAGAGTGTATTCACGGCGGACGGCGCAGGTCAATCCATTTTCTCAAGCGCCTGTTTCATTCGTCGGAAGCCCGAAGTGCTGTGGCTTTTCGTCGCATGTGGCGCTTTTCGAGAATTATTGTATACAAAAAAATAACTCATTGTGTTCTATTTGTGGCATCGGCCTGCGGCACAAACGCGCAGTCCCACGACTTTCCCTATAACAAAATGAGGACGGCACCATGAGCGCTTTAACCTTGAAAGTCGCAGTCAACCTGGTCAGCGAAGCCATCAACGCAGGACGCGGCATCAACGCCGCACCGCTGACCATCGCGGTACTCGATAACGGCGGCCACCTGATCGCCCTGCAACGCGAAGACGGCGCCAGCCTGCTGCGCCCGAACATCGCCATCGGCAAAGCCTGGGGCGCCATCGCCCTGGGTAAAGGCTCCCGCCTGCTCGCCCAGGACGCGCAGCAGCGCCCGGCGTTTTTTTCTTCATTGAACAACATGGGGCAGGGCAGCGTAGTGCCGGCACCGGGTGGGGTGTTGATTCGAAATCAGGCGGGTGAAGTGCTGGGCGCGATCGGGATCAGTGGGGATTTGTCGGATGTGGATGAGCAGGTGGCGATCAGAGCGGTGGAAGCGCTGGATTTGAGGGCGGATGGCGGGGTGGTTGGTTGAATGTCAGTGTCTGAATGACCGCTTTCGCCAGCAGGCTCGCTCCCCCATTCGATCAGGGTTGGACACAAAATGTCTGAACACCTGAAGCCCACTGTGGGAGCGAGCCTGCTCGCGAATACGATCTGCGCTACACATCTTGCTAAAAGTCTGACGCTCTCTTCGCCATCTCCACGGCTAGCCTTCTCATGATCAACATATGAGAAGGCAACGGAATGCCGGGTTTATCTGCTTCACATCGCTTGCGCATCGGACGCTATTCAGAACACAACCGCATTTACCTTCTGACCGCCAATACCGCCGGGAGAGAACCTGTATTCAGCGATTTCTTCCTCGGCAGATTGCTTGTAAGCCAATTCAGGGCAGCTGAGGAAACGGGATTGGCCAATTCTCTGGCTTGGGTCGTAATGCCAGATCATTTTCACTGGCTGATTGAATTGAAGAGTGGCTCGCTCGGCGAATTGATGCAGCGAACTAAATCCCTCAGCACCAAAGCGGTAAAGCTTTCGACCGGTAGAAAGTCCAGCCTTTGGCAACCTGGCTTCCATGACCGGGCACTGCGTAAAGAGGAGAATCTGGTGAAGATGGCTCGGTATGTCATTGCCAACCCATTGCGGGCAGGGCTGGTCAAAAGCCTTGGCGACTATCCGTTGTGGGATTCGATCTGGTTATGAGTTGAGGTCTGCGGTGCAGCTATTCGCGAGCAGGCTCGCTCCCACAGTGGATCTGGGTTGGACACAAAATGTCTGGACACCACAACCCCTGTGGGAGCGAGCCTGCTCGCGAAGCGGTTCCCCCGATCTCACCGATCCGGCTCACACCCCTTCAACACCAACCGGATAATCGTCTGCGCCGCCGCTTCATAATCGGCTTCATCAAGCTTGTCTTTCCCGGTCACCGCGGAAATCTGCCAGTCGAAGTCGGCGTAGGTCTGGGTCGCGGCCCAGATGCTGAACATCAGGTGGTTGGGGTCGATCGGGGCGATCTGGCCGCGGTCGATCCAGCTCTGGATGCAGGCGATGTTGTGTTTGGCCTGGGCGTTGAGCTGCTCGACAAGATCAGCGCTCAGGTGTGGGGCGCCGTGCATGATTTCGCTGGCGAACACCTTGGAGGCGTAGGGCAGGTCGCGGGAGATGCGGATCTTCGAGCGGATGTAGCCGCTCAGCACTTCGCTCGGCACGCCGTCCGGGTTGAACGGGGTCGAGGCCTGCAGAATCGGCTCGATGATGCTTTCCAGCACCTCGCGATAGAGGTTTTCCTTGGATTTGAAGTAGTAGTAGACGTTGGGCTTGGGCAATCCCGCCTTGGCGGCGATGTCGCTGGTTTTGGTCGCCGCGAAGCCCTTGTCGGCAAACTCTTCGCTGGCGGCGCGCAGGATCAGTTCTTTGTTACGCTCGCGGATTGTGCTCATAAACCCGGTGGTTCCTTGCCTGTTCTGGCGGTGGCGCATGGTAGCACCGGCCTTGAGCGGCGCTCAACAATGCAGCCTGTGGCCGGCGGTCGCGTTATGCTTGGCAACATTCATACACAGAAGGAAACAGGATTCATGGCAGGAAGCAGTTTGCTGGTGCTGATCGATGACATCGCCACCGTTCTGGATGACGTTGCGTTGATGACCAAGATGGCCGCGAAGAAGACCGCCGGAGTGCTCGGTGATGATCTGGCGCTCAATGCCCAGCAGGTATCGGGCGTGCGCGCCGAGCGGGAAATTCCCGTGGTCTGGGCGGTGGCCAAGGGCTCGTTCGTCAACAAACTGATCCTCGTGCCGTCGGCGCTGGCAATCAGCGCCTTTGTGCCTTGGCTGGTGACGCCGCTGTTGATGGTCGGCGGCGCGTACCTGTGTTTCGAGGGTTTTGAAAAACTCGCGCACAAGTTTCTGCACAGCAAAGAGGAAGACGAGGCAGAGCACACGCAGTTGACCGAAGCAGTGGCCGATCCGGCGACCGATCTGGTGGCGTACGAAAAGGACAAGATCAAAGGCGCGATCCGCACTGACTTCATTCTCTCGGCAGAAATCATTGCGATCACCCTCGGCACCGTGGCAGATGCCTCGCTGACCCAGCAAGTGGTCGTCATGTCCGGCATAGCCATTGTCATGACCGTGGGCGTTTACGGTTTGGTGGCGGGCATCGTCAAGCTCGACGACCTGGGGCTGTGGCTGACGCAGAAGCCCGGGCAGATGGCGAAAAAGATCGGCGGCGGCATTCTCAGCGCCGCGCCGTACATGATGAAAACCCTGTCGGTGGTTGGCACGGCAGCGATGTTCCTGGTCGGCGGCGGCATCCTGACCCATGGCGTGCCGGTGCTGCATCACTGGATCGAAGGTGTCGGCGCAGCGGCGGGCAGTGCCGGGTTTGCCGTACCGATGCTGCTCAATGGTGTTGCGGGGATTATTGCCGGTGCTGTGGTGTTGGCGGTGGTTTCGGTCGTAGGCAAGCTCTGGAAAGCGCTGAAGGGTTAGTCAGCAACACATAACAAATGTGGGAGCGAGCCTGCTTGCGAATGCGATAGTTCAGTCAATATCGATGTTGACTGAAACTCCGCGTTCGCGAGCAGGCTCGCTCCCACAGTGTTTTGCGCCAGCCGATTTACTCGGCGATCTGCAACTTGCGCGCTTCGGTGTAGACGTACCGCACTTTCTCGTACTCGAACGGCGAGTTCATCTGGCCGTAGCGGAAGCTGGTCTGGTAGCGCTTGTCGATCGCACGCAAGGCCCAGACTTCCGGGTGGTTGGAGCTGACTTCGGCGACGTTGAGGAAGTTGATCGCGGTGTCGGCGGTGTAATCCACGGCCAGACCTGCGGTGTCGCGGATGTTCGACGGGCCGAAGATCGGCAGTACGAAGTAGGCGCCGCCCGGTACGCCGTAGAAGCCCAGAGTCTGCCCGAAGTCCTCGTTCTGGCGCGGCAGGCCCATGGCGGTTGCCGGATCCCACAGACCGGCGATGCCGATCGTGGTGTTGAGCAGCAGGCGCGCAGTGGTTTCCATCGAGCGCTGGCCCTTGAACTGCAGCAGGCTGTTGACCAGGTTCGGCACGTCGCCAATGTTGTTGAAGAAGTTGCTCACCCCGGTACGCACGAAGCTTGGGGTGATGTAGCGATAGCCATCGACCACTGGCAAGAACACCCACTGGTCGAAGCGGTAGTTGAAGTGATAGACCCGGCGATTCCACGATTCCAGCGGGTCATAGACGTTCAGCGCATTGAGCGTGGAGCGTTCGAATTCGCGCTGATCCAGGCCCGGGTTGAACTTGAGTTTGGTCAGCGGCTGCTTGAAGCCGTCGCTGTCGACCACCACCGGTGCATCGGCTTTACTGTTGTCGGCCTGGGCCACGCCTGCACAGAGGAACGCTGCAATCAGCAGGAGATATTTAGCCACGGAAGAACTCCAGCATGGCGTCGCTGTTGACGCGATAGTTAAGGTTGCCGCAGTGGCCGCCCAGTGGATAAACGGTCAGGCGATCACCGAAGGTTTTACGCAGGAAGCCCAGGTCGCCAGGGCCGAGGATGACGTCGTCGGCGTTGTGCATGACGGCGATTTTCGGGCTGTCGTGCAGGTAATCCTTGAGCGCATACAGGCTGACCTGATCGATCAGTTGCAGCAGGCTGCCGCCGTCGGTGCGTGCGCGCCACATCGGAATAACCTGTTCGGTGATGTAGCAGTCGAAATCGCATTGAAGCGCACGCTTGAGGAACGGCGTGAGGCTGGTGCCTTCGGTGATCGGGAATTTCGGCGGGGTGATCAGGCCGCGACGGTTGACCAGGTCCGAGGTGTAGGCAATGTCGGCTGCCGAAAAGCGGAACGACGTGCCGATGAGCATGGCCATCTGTTCGTTGGTCAAATGTTGCTTGGATTGTTGAAAGTCATACAGCAGCGCATCGTTGAGATCGATGTAGCCTTTCTGCTGGAAGTAGCGGGTCAGCTTGGTCAGTACCAGTTCGTAGAACGTGGTGCTGTTGTTGATGCCCTTGACCTCGGTTTGTACCAGCTTGTCGAGGTTGGTCACCGAGGTGTATAGGTTGACCGGCGGGTTCAGCAGCAGGACTTTTTTGAAGTTGAAGCTGCGGCGAGTCTCGTCCAGATGCGCGACGAACGCGGCATCAAGGGCGCCGAGGCTGTAACCGGTCAGGTAATACTCGGTGACCGGCAGCTTCGGGTTCTGCGCCCGCACGGCCTGCATCACCCGGTACATGTCTTCGGCATCTTCCTTGGTCACGCCCGGCGTGGCGAAACGCGAGGCGGCGCTGATGAAGTCGAAGCTGGTCGGCGAGGACAACTGCACGACGTGGTAGCCGGCCTTGTAATACAGCTTTTTCAGGTATTCGTTGAGCGTGCTGTCAAAGCGCGCGCCGGTGCCGGCAATCAGGAAGATAAGCGGCGCCGGTTTGTCCTGCGTGGCGATGCGGTAAGTGAGTTTCTTCACTGCCCAGAAATTGTCCGGCAGTTGGAATTCACGCTCCGGGCGCAGGGTGAGGCTGCGGTCCGATTGATTGATGTCGTCGTCCAGCGGCAGCTCCGGACGCAGGTCCGGTGGTGTCGTGGCGATCGTCGCCTCGAACGGGTTGGTCAGCGGGTAGCCATAGCTGGCGGCGTCGATATCCACCGCCAGCGCGGACGCACTCAAGATAAGGCCGCTGAACAGCGCGGCGAAGCGCAAGGAACGGAGCATGACTAGATCCCTTAGAGGAAGGTGCCGATTGAAGTTCGCAGGCTATGACCACCGGCCGTGCGCCAAAGTGCCATGCTGCGGCACCAAACAGGCGGAATTCGGGGTAATAGTAGCTGGACGATACACGTTGCAAGGGCTCGCTGAACAGTTAACAGTTGTTAGTGCTTGCGAATGCCGGTCGGCAGATTAAGCTGGCCGCCGATTTCCGCAGATTGGAGTGCTCCATGTCCCGCCGCTTGCCCGTTATTGTGCTGCTCGTTTTGTTGCCGCTGTGGCTGGCCGGCAGTTATGCCGCGCGCTATGGCTTCATGGAAGACGGGCAGTGGGTGGGCATCTGTGTCGACGAGACCGGCCGTTGGGAATGCGTGGTGCGGTCGAACCTCGGGCTGATGATTCATTTCAAGGTGCTGGGCTGGGCGGCGGTGGGCGCGGCGGTATTGGCGTTTGTATTGCCGGGACGGACAGGGTGGTGGCTGGGGGTGCTGGCGCTGGTGTTCGGCCTGCCGGCGCTGGCGTTGTACAACACCACATTAGCGGTATTTGCGGTGGTGATTGCCGGATTGCGCCTGGTCCGCGAGTCCCGCAGCGCCTGACAGTCAGTCATCGCGGGCAAGCCCGCTCCCACAGGGATTGAGGTGAACACAACATTTGTGTGCAGCAGAAATCCTGTGGGAGCTGGCTTGCCAGCGATGGCGATTTCGAAAGCGCTGAAATCAGGCCTTGCGAACCCGCAGACAGCGCCACAACGCCACCACCATCAATCCACTGACCAGCGCCCAGCCCCACGCCTGCTGATTCAGCATCCCTTCCTGATACAACTGCGGTGCAATCCCCGCGCCAACGATAAAGGTCAGCAGAGCAACCTCCCGACGCGGCACGCTTACCGGGCGGCACAGGTAGACCAGCGCCGGGAGGACGAACGCCATGCTGGCGAAACTGCGATAGCGCGGGTCGAAGACCATTTCCAGCATCATCACCGCCGCGGCAAAACCGGCCACCGCGACCAGCCAGCCGGCGCGACGCTCGAGCAAATCGAAGGCTCGCGCGCGCCAACCGCTGCGTGCGCTCAACGTCAGCGCGGCATGCGCGAGCACCAACAGATTCAACCCGGTCAGCAAGCCGACCCACAGCCATTCACCGGCAAACCGTGTGGTCAATCGAGCCAGATCGCCCCAGGCGCCAATCGAGCACGCTGCGACCGCGCCCAGCAGCGGTAGCAGCAACGCCGAACGAGTGGTGCGCACGCGTCCACCAAGGATCAGCGTGCCGAGGAAAATCAAAGCACCGACTGCCAGCCATTCTTTCCAGTACGGCACATTGCTCACCGGTCCGGCGAGCACGCCTTTGTCCTGCCGATCCGCATCGAACAGCCCCCAGTAGCCGCCGACCGCGCCTTCACTGCCGCGCTTCCACGGTTGATCAAAGGCTTCGATCAGGTTGTAACGCCAGCCTTCCTGCTCGGCCATCGCCACGAATCCACGAATGAATTTCGCCTCGTTGACCCGGCTCGGCACGGCGGTTTCGCGCTGGCGGCCTTCGCTGGGCCAACCGGTTTCGCCGATCATCACGTCCTTGGGCGCGAACTTGTTGCCGAACACCTGACGCACATCCGCCACATGCCGCAGCGCCACGTCGATATTCGACGGATCGTCTTCCCAGTACGGCAGCAAGTGGATGGTCAGAAAATCCACGGCCGGGGCGACTTCCGGGTGCTTGAGCCAGAATTCCCAAACATCGGCGTAAGTCACCGGTTGCTTGACCTGGCTTTTTACCTTGTTGATCAGCCGGGCCAGTTGCGCGCCAGTGACCTCTTTGCGCAGCAGCGCTTCGTTGCCGACGATTACGGCGGTGACCACGTCGGGGTTGGCATTGGCCGATTTGATCAGCAGGTCGACTTCCTGCTCGGTATCGACGGGGTTGCTATTGACCCAGGCGCCGATCATCAACTTCAGACCGTGCTTGCGCGCCAGATCGGGCAGGGCGTCGAGGCCGGTCATCGAGTAGGTGCGGATGCATTCAAAGCGCGTCGCCAGCAGCGCGAGGTCGGCGTCCATGCGCTCGGGGCGCAATTTGAACGGCACGTCGAACGGCGATTGGTCCTTGTCGAACGGCGTATAGGAGGCGCACTGCAATTTGTGTGTCGGCGTTGCAGCGTCCGGCAGGAACACCGGTTGGCCGAGGCCATACCAGAAACCGCCAAGGGCCAGGAGCCCGAGCAGGCAGGCGAACAGATAGGGCAGAAAAGGAAATCGGGACGTTGCGGACATAGTCAGGCCGAGTGGCTGCAAAGCGACGCATGTTACCTGCATTTATGAAAGGGCAGGTGGCTCGCTGGCGTTGTACATGCAAAGTTCGGGCGGATTGTCTGGCGTCAATTAATCTCGCTTGATTAATGGCTTTCTGATGTCGTTTCTCGCTGCCTTGAGGTCGCTGACAGAGCAGGTCGCCGGCCGCTTGAGGTTGATGATCAAACCATCAGTACCCTTTTTGAAAAATCGGCTGATGTTCGGTGTGTGAGGTCCGGCGTGATGGGGGCGCTGTGCACCATAACAATACGTTGACGATGCCCGGCATCCGTCGGGCGCAGCATTTCGGGGAAGTAAACGATGAAGATGCGACGACTTTTAGGCGCAGGTGCCGCTTTGGCGCTTGCGATGAGTTCCACTTTCGCCAACGCTGAAAAACAGACCCTGAACATCGGTTACGTTGACGGCTGGTCCGACAGCGTCGCGACCACCCACGTGGCGGCCGAAGTGATCAAACAGAAGCTCGGTTATGACGTGAAGCTGCAAGCTGTCGCCACCGGGATCATGTGGCAGGGCGTGGCCACCGGCAAACTCGATGCGATGCTCTCGGCCTGGCTGCCCGTGACCCACGGTGACTACTGGACGAAAAACAAGGATCAGGTCGTCGATTACGGCCCGAACTTCAAGGACGCGAAGATCGGCCTGATCGTGCCGGAGTACGTCAAAGCCAAATCGATCGAAGACCTGAAAACCGACGACACCTTCAAAAACCGCATTGTTGGCATCGACGCCGGTTCAGGCGTAATGCTCAAGACCGATCAGGCGATCAAGGATTACGGCCTGGACAAATACAGCCTCAAGGCCAGTTCCGGCGCCGGCATGATTGCCGAGCTGACCCGCGCCGAGAAGAAGAACGAATCCATCGCCGTCACCGGTTGGGTGCCGCACTGGATGTTCGCCAAGTGGAAACTGCGCTTCCTCGACGACCCGAAAGGCGTGTATGGCCAGGCTGAAACCGTGAACAGCATCGGCAGCAAAGGCCTGGACGCCAAGGCGCCGGAAGTGGCCAAATTCCTGAAAAACTTCCAGTGGGCCTCGAAAGACGAAATCGGCGAGGTCATGCTGGCGATTCAGGACGGTGCCAAGCCTGATGCAGCGGCCAAGGACTGGGTGGCCAAACACCCGGAACGTGTAGCTGACTGGACCAAGTAATTTAAACACCGCCACACCCCTGTGGGAGCGAGCCTGCTCGCGAATGCAATCTGTCAGTTGATGCAATATCGACTGATACGACGCCTTCGCGAGCAGGCTCGCTCCCACATTTTTTCCTGTGTACCGGAAAATGGCAAAAACATCATGGCCATCTACTACTAAGGTCGTCTGGAACCTCTCTCGCAGCCGCATACATTAGCTACGTTCCAACAATAATTTGTGCTGCGAGGATAAAAACAATGAACGACAGCATTTACCTCTCGATTCAAAACAGTCCCCGATTCAAGGAGCTGGTTCAGAAACGGGAACGATTCGCCTGGATTCTCTCGGCAATCATGCTTGGGCTCTACTCCGCATTCATCCTGCTGATCGCATACGGGCCGCACGTGCTCGGGGCGAAACTCAGTCCTGAATCCTCGATCACCTGGGGCATCCCGATCGGTGTCGGTCTGATCATTTCAGCCTTCGTCCTGACCGGCATCTACGTGCGCCGCGCCAATGGCGAGTTCGACGACCTGAACAATGCGATTCTCAAGGAGGCTCAGCAATGATCCGGCGTCTACTGGCTTTATTGAGTGTTGCGGCTTTCGCGCCGAGTGTCTGGGCGGCTGACGCATTGACGGGGGAGGTGGCCAAACAGCCGCTGAACATCCCGGCGATCCTGATGTTCGTGGCCTTCGTCGGCGCGACGTTGTACATCACCTACTGGGCTTCGAAGAAAAACAATTCGGCCGCCGACTACTACGCGGCGGGCGGCAAGATCACCGGTTTCCAGAACGGCCTGGCGATCGCTGGCGACTACATGTCGGCGGCGTCCTTCCTGGGGATCTCCGCGCTGGTGTTCACCTCCGGCTACGACGGCCTGATCTACTCGATCGGCTTCCTCGTGGGCTGGCCGATCATTCTGTTCCTGATCGCCGAACGCCTGCGCAACCTGGGTAAATACACCTTTGCCGACGTGGCGTCCTACCGCCTCGGGCAAACCCAGATTCGCACCCTGTCCGCCTGCGGTTCGCTGGTGGTGGTGGCGTTCTACCTGATCGCGCAAATGGTCGGTGCCGGCAAGCTGATCCAGCTGCTGTTCGGCCTCGATTACCACGTTGCGGTGATCCTGGTCGGCGTGCTGATGTGCATGTACGTGCTGTTCGGCGGCATGCTCGCGACCACTTGGGTGCAGATCATCAAGGCAGTGCTGCTGCTGTCCGGTGCCTCGTTCATGGCGCTGATGGTGATGAAGCACGTGGGCTTCGACTTCAACACGCTGTTCTCCGAAGCGATCAAGGTTCACGCCAAGGGCGAAGCGATCATGAGCCCCGGCGGTCTGGTGAAGGATCCGATCTCGGCATTCTCGCTGGGTCTGGCGCTGATGTTCGGCACCGCTGGCCTGCCGCACATTCTGATGCGCTTCTTCACCGTGAGTGACGCAAAAGAAGCGCGCAAGAGCGTGCTGTACGCTACCGGTTTCATTGGCTACTTCTACATCCTGACCTTCATCATCGGCTTCGGCGCGATCCTGCTCGTCAGCACCAACCCGGCCTTTAAAGATGCAGCGGGCGCCTTGCTCGGCGGCAACAACATGGCGGCGGTGCACCTGGCCAACGCGGTGGGCGGCAGCATCTTCCTTGGCTTCATCTCGGCAGTGGCGTTCGCAACCATTCTGGCTGTGGTAGCCGGTCTGACGCTGGCGGGTGCTTCGGCGGTTTCTCACGACCTGTACGCCAGTGTGATCAAGAAGGGCAAGGCCAACGAGAAAGATGAGATTCGCGTGTCGAAGATCACCACTATCGCTCTGGCGGTGCTGGCGATTGGTCTGGGCATTCTGTTCGAAAGCCAGAACATTGCGTTCATGGTCGGCCTGGCGTTCTCCATCGCGGCGAGCTGCAACTTCCCTGTGCTGCTGCTTTCGATGTACTGGAAGAAGCTGACCACTCGTGGCGCGATGATTGGTGGCTGGCTGGGTCTGGTGAGTGCTGTTGGTCTGATGATCCTTGGCCCGACCATCTGGGTGCAGATTCTGCATCACGAGAAGGCGATCTTCCCTTACGAATATCCGGCGCTGTTCTCGATGATGATTGCGTTCATCGGGATCTGGTTCTTCTCGATTACCGACAAGTCGGCGGCTGCGGACAATGAGCGGGCGTTGTTCTTCCCGCAGTTTGTGCGTTCGCAGACCGGGTTGGGGGCGAGTGGGGCGGTTTCGCACTAAGAGATCAGTTGTAAGCTGCAAGCTGCAAGCTTCAAGCTTCAAGAAAACGCCCTGGTTGAGAGATTGGGGCGTTTTTTTTGTGGGCGGTTATCGGTTGGTTTGGTGTGTATATCCGTTGCTGCGGTAACGGCGGCTTAGGGTTTCGCCCTTACGGCGAGTCACCTTTTCCAAACGCCGAAAAGGTAACCCAAAAGGCTTGCTCCTGCGTTCGGCCCTCGCAGGCTCGGGTTCCTTCGCTGCGGGATCGATCCGGGCGCAGCGGCTCCGGTTTGCTTCGCTGCACCTCCTTCCGCTGTGTCTGGCTGCGCCAGACGGTCGCTGCGCTCCCACCCCCGGATCAATCCCTCCACTCAGCCTTCCGACGTCGCCCGTGGATCAAGATCAAAAGCACTCGAGCTAACGCTCATTGTTGAGTGGTTAGAAGCGTCGCACGGCTTGAGATTTTCGGTGGATTCGCCCCTCACCCCAGCCCTCTCCCGAGGGAGAGGGAGCCGATTTGTGTGGTGTTCAAAACCTGCATTCGACTCGGTATCGCAAGTCGGCGTGTTTCGCCCAAACACCTCGGTCAGTCCCCTCTCCCTCTGGGAGAGGGCTAGGGTGAGGGGCTCTTGATCTGGCTTTGGCTTTTGCTTTTGATCTTTTGCCCCTTCGGCAGGCTTCGTTACGGGATCGATCCGGGTGTGGGAGCGCAGCGACCGTACGACGCAGTCGTACACAGCGAGTGTAGGTGCAGCGAAGCCAACCGGAGCCGCTGCGCCCGGATCGGTCCCGTAACGAAGGTACCCCGAGCCCCAGCGAGCGGGCCGTACGCCGGGGCAAAGCCTTTTGGGTTACCTTTTTGGCGTTTGGAAAAGGTGACTCGCTGTAAGAGCGAAACCGCCAGCGGCAGCACCCGCAGCAACGGATATGCCCCCAAAATCCAAGAACCAGTCGGCCCGAAGGCCGCTGAAACCACAAACAAAAACGGCCTCTATATAAGAGGCCGTTCCTGACACACCACTAAACCATCACAAAAAAGAAAAACCCTTATTTGCGATCTTCCAGCTTGGTAATGTCACGCGACTCGTAACCGGTGTACAGCTGGCGCGGACGGCCAATCTTGTACGGGCTCGAAAGCATTTCTTTCCAGTGCGAAATCCAGCCCACAGTACGCGCCAGGGCGAAAATCACCGTGAACATGCTGGTTGGAATGCCGATCGCCTTGAGGATGATCCCCGAGTAGAAGTCGACGTTCGGGTACAGCGAGCGCTCGATGAAGTACGGGTCGGTCAACGCGATCTCTTCCAGGCGCATGGCCAGTTCGAGTTGCGGATCGTTGTTGATGCCCAGTTCCTTCAGCACTTCGTCGCAGGTCTGCTTCATGACAGTCGCGCGAGGGTCGCGGTTCTTGTAGACGCGGTGACCGAAGCCCATCAACTTGAACGGATCGTTCTTGTCCTTGGCTTTGGCGATGAACTTGTCGATGTTCGACACATCGCCAATCTCGTCGAGCATGGTCAGCACGGCTTCGTTCGCACCGCCGTGGGCAGGACCCCACAGTGCGGCGATACCGGCAGCGATGCAGGCGAACGGGTTGGCACCCGAAGAGCCGGCCAGACGCACGGTGGAGGTCGAAGCGTTCTGCTCGTGGTCGGCGTGGAGGATGAAGATCCGGTCCATGGCCTTGGCGAGTACCGGGCTGATCGGTTTGATCTCGCACGGGGTGTTGAACATCATGTGCAGGAAGTTTTCCGCGTAAGTCAGATCGTTGCGCGGGTACATCATGGGTTGGCCCATGGAGTACTTGTAAACCATCGCTGCCAGGGTCGGCATCTTCGCAACCAGACGGATCGCGGAAATTTCGCGATGCTGCGGGTTATTGATGTCCAGGGAGTCGTGGTAGAAGGCCGAGAGGGCGCCGACTACACCGCACATGACGGCCATCGGGTGGGCGTCGCGACGGAAACCGTTGAAGAAGGTTTTCAGCTGCTCGTGAACCATGGTGTGGTTCTTCACGGTGCTGACGAACTGGGCCTTCTGTTCTGCGGTCGGCAATTCGCCGTTGAGCAGCAGGTAGCAGGTTTCCAGGTAGTCCGACTTTTCAGCCAGCTGTTCGATCGGGTAGCCGCGGTGCAACAAAATGCCGTTGTCGCCGTCGATATAGGTAATTTTCGATTCGCACGAAGCGGTCGACATGAAACCCGGGTCGAAAGTGAAGCGGCCCGTGGCCGTCAGGCCCCGAACATCGATTACATCGGGACCAACGGTGCCGGTTAAAATGGGCAGCTCGACGGGGGCTGCGCCCTCGATGATCAACTGCGCTTTTTTGTCAGCCATGTGGCCTCCTATTTATGCTTGAACCATCAGACAGACCCCCCACGCAGGGCCCGCACCACTATAGTGAGATAAATTCGAATGTCAATTTGCCTAAAGTCTTGCTCCAGAAGGCTTTAAGCCGACTTTTTCCTCGAAATTGCCTGCCATTTACGCCTTTTATGCAACTTGTGCAATCCGCTATTGGGGGTAGGTGAACGCGTTGTCATTAGTAGCCTAACTGTCTATACTCGGCCACCGACCGCCAAGGGCTTTTGGGCTTGCTTTCATTGGGGGTCGCATCCCTGGGTGGTGGTTACCTGACCAGTGCACTCCCCAACAACTTTGCCCTGATTGTTAGGGGCTCTTCAGTGTGAAAAAAAAGCCGTGAAAAGCCAACGACCTGTAAACCTAGACCTAAGGACCATCAAACTCCCAGTCACTGCTTACACGTCCATTCTTCACCGTATCTCCGGTGTCATCCTCTTCGTGTGCCTTGCCATCATGCTTTACGCATTGGACAAGTCGCTGAGCTCCGAGGAAGGCTTCGGTCAGGTGAAAGCGTGTCTGACCAGTCCGCTAGCCAAGCTAGTGATTTGGGGCATCCTGTCCGCTCTGCTGTATCACCTGGTAGCCGGTGTGCGCCACTTGATCATGGACATGGGCATCGGTGAGACGCTGGAAGGCGGCAAACTGGGCTCGAAAATCGTTATCGCCGTTTCCGTGGTGGTAATCGTTCTGGCAGGAGTCTGGATATGGTAACTAACGTCACTAACCTGTCGCGTTCGGGCCTCTATGACTGGATGGCACAGCGTGTGTCTGCGGTCGTTCTCGCGGCTTACTTCATCTTTCTGATCGGATACATCGTCGCCAACCCTGGCCTCGAGTATGCCCAGTGGCATGAACTGTTCGCTCACAACGGAATGCGTATTTTCAGCCTGCTGGCCCTTGTTGCTCTGGGCGCTCACGCCTGGGTCGGCATGTGGACCATCGCGACCGACTACCTGACGCCAATGGCGTTCGGCAAGTCCGCAACGGCGATACGTTTCCTTTTCCAGGCAGTATGCGGCGTTGCGATGTTCGCTTACTTCGTCTGGGGTGTGCAGATTCTCTGGGGTATCTGATTCATGGCTAACATTCCAACGATTTCTTTCGACGCCATCATTATTGGTGGTGGCGGTGCCGGCATGCGCGCTGCGCTGCAGCTGGCACAGGGCGGCCACAAGACTGCGGTGATCACCAAGGTTTTCCCGACCCGTTCGCACACCGTGTCCGCACAGGGCGGCATCACGTGCGCCATCGCTTCCGCCGACCCGAACGATGACTGGCGCTGGCACATGTACGATACCGTCAAGGGTTCCGACTACATCGGTGACCAGGACGCTATCGAATACATGTGTCAGGAAGGCCCTGCCGCTGTTTTCGAGCTGGACCACATGGGTCTGCCGTTCTCGCGTACCGAGCAAGGCCGCATCTACCAGCGTCCATTCGGTGGCCAGTCCAAGGATTACGGCAAGGGCGGTCAGGCTGCACGTACCTGCGCTGCATCCGACCGTACCGGTCACGCGCTGCTGCACACCCTTTATCAGGGCAACCTGAAAGCCGGCACTACGTTCCTCAACGAGTACTACGCTGTTGATCTGGTGAAAAACCAGGAAGGCGAATTCGTTGGTGTGATCGCGATCTGCATCGAAACCGGCGAAACCTCCTACATTCGTGCCAAGGCCACGGTTCTGGCCACTGGCGGTGCAGGCCGTATCTACGCGTCCACCACCAACGCCCTGATCAACACCGGTGACGGCGTCGGCATGGCTCTGCGTGCTGGCGTGCCGGTACAAGACATCGAAATGTGGCAGTTCCACCCGACCGGCATCGCCGGCGCCGGTGTACTGGTTACCGAAGGTTGCCGTGGTGAAGGTGGTTACCTGATCAACAAGCACGGCGAGCGTTTCATGGAGCGTTATGCTCCGAACGCGAAGGACCTTGCAGGTCGTGACGTGGTTGCCCGTTCGATGGTCAAGGAAATCATCGCCGGCAACGGTTGCGGTCCGAATGGCGACCACGTAATGCTCAAGCTCGACCACCTGGGCGAGGAAGTGCTGCACAGCCGTCTGCCAGGCATCTGCGAACTGTCGAAGACTTTCGCCCACGTTGACCCGGTCGTTGCTCCGGTTCCGGTTGTGCCGACCTGCCACTACATGATGGGCGGCGTTGCCACCAACATTCATGGCCAGGCGATCACCCAGAACGCCGAAGGTCAGGACCAGATCATCCCTGGCCTGTTCGCGGTAGGCGAAGTGGCTTGCGTATCGGTACACGGTGCGAACCGTCTGGGCGGCAACTCGCTGCTCGACCTGGTGGTCTTCGGTCGCGCTGCCGGCCTGCACCTGGAAAAGGCGTTGACCGATGGCATCGAATACGACGACGCTACCGAGTCCGACATCGAAGCTGCACTGTCGCGTCTGAACGCGCTGAACAACCGTACCGACGGTGAAGACGTTGCCACCCTGCGTCGCGAGCTGCAAAGCTGCATGCAGAACTACTTCGGTGTATTCCGTACCGGCGAATACATGCAGAAGGGCATCGCTCAGCTGGCCGATCTGCGCAAGCGTATCGCCAACGTGAAGATCAACGACAAGTCGCAAGCGTTCAACACTGCACGTATCGAAGCGCTGGAACTGCAGAACCTGCTGGAAGTGGCTGAAGCTACCGCCATCGCGGCCGAAGTACGTAAAGAGTCCCGCGGCGCTCACGCCCGTGAAGACTTCGAAGACCGTGATGACGAAAACTGGCTGTGCCACACCCTGTACTTCCCGGGTGACAAGCGCGTCACCAAGCGTGCCGTGAACTTCTCGCCGAAGACTGTTCCGACTTTCGAACCTAAAGTCCGGACTTATTAAGGGTGACCGCCATGTTGCAAGTCAGTGTTTATCGCTACAACCCTGATCAGGACGCTGCGCCGTTCATGCAGGATTTCCAGGTCGATACCGGTGGTAAAGACCTGATGGTGCTGGACGTGCTGGCCCTGATCAAAGAGCAGGACGAAGGTTTCTCCTATCGTCGCTCCTGCCGTGAAGGCGTCTGCGGCTCCGACGGCATGAACATCAACGGCAAGAACGGTCTGGCCTGCATCACGCCGCTGTCTGCCGTTGTAAAAGGCAACAAGCTGATCGTTCGTCCGCTGCCAGGTTTGCCGGTTATCCGTGACCTGGTCGTCGATATGAGCATCTTCTACAAGCAATACGAGAAGGTGAAGCCTTACCTGCAGAACGACACGCCGGCTCCGGCCATCGAGCGTCTGCAGTCGCCAGAAGAGCGCGAAAAGCTCGACGGTCTGTACGAGTGCATCCTGTGCGCCTGCTGCTCGACCTCTTGCCCGTCCTTCTGGTGGAACCCGGACAAGTTCCTGGGTCCTGCTGCGCTGCTGCAAGCCTACCGCTTCCTGGCAGACAGCCGCGACACCAAGACCAGCGAGCGTCTGGCTTCACTTGACGACCCGTTCAGCGTTTTCCGCTGCCGGGGCATCATGAACTGCGTCAACGTATGTCCGAAAGGCCTGAACCCGACTAAGGCCATCGGTCACATCCGTAACATGCTGCTTTCGAGCGGCGTGTGATTCAGCTGCTGTAACCGTTGCACCGTAGAGGCTGTGGCGCGGGCTTCAACCCGCGTCATGGCTATAACCAGAGCAGTAGCCATAAGCTGCAGCTCTTCTTTTGAAGAAATGAGACAAGCAGGGGCATCCGGGCTGGTACCCGGACTATCAGTGTGATCCTAGGTGGCTTGTTTTAGTCGCTGCATTCGGACTTCTGCAAGTTTGCTCGGTGTCGACACCGATGGTGTTCCCCTAACCGAGGGTGACCAAGCATGCAAGAAAGCGTGATGCAGCGCATGTGGAACAGCGCCTACCTTTCAGGTGGAAACGCTGCCTATGTGGAAGAGCTTTATGAGCTCTACCTGCACGACCCTAACGCTGTGCCAGAAGAGTGGCGCACCTACTTTCAGAAGTTGCCAGCCGACGGCAACTCTGCCACTGATGTTTCGCACTCGACGATTCGCGATCATTTCGTGCTGCTGGCAAAGAACCAGCGCCGCGCCCAACCGGTTTCCGCCGGCAGCGTGAGCAGTGAGCACGAGAAGAAGCAAGTTGAAGTGCTGCGATTGATCCAGGCCTACCGTATGCGTGGCCACCAGGCAGCCCAGCTTGACCCGCTGGGGCTGTGGCAGCGTCCTGCACCTGCAGACCTGTCGATCAATCATTACGGCTTGACCAATGCCGATCTTGATACGACCTTCCGTGCCGGCGACCTGTTCATCGGCAAAGAGGAAGCGAGCCTACGCGAAATTCACGAAGCGTTGCAGCAGACATATTGCCGCACCATCGGCGCTGAGTTCACGCACATCACCGATTCCGAGCAGCGCCAGTGGTTCCAGCAGCGTCTGGAAAGCGTGCGTGGCCGTCCGACGTACTCCGCCGACATCAAGAGCCACCTGCTTGAGCGCGTGACTGCCGGTGAAGGCCTGGAAAAATACCTCGGTACCAAATACCCGGGCACCAAGCGTTTCGGTCTGGAAGGCGGCGAAAGCCTGATTCCGATGCTCGACGAACTGATCCAGCGTTCCGGCTCGTACGGCACCAAGGAAGTCGTCATCGGCATGGCCCACCGTGGCCGTCTGAACGTTCTGGTCAATACCTTCGGCAAGAACCCGCGCGAGCTGTTCGACGAGTTCGAAGGCAAGAAGAAGGTCGAGCTCGGTTCCGGTGACGTCAAATACCACCAGGGCTTCTCGTCCAACGTGATGACCACCGGCGGTGAAGTTCACCTGGCCATGGCGTTCAACCCGTCCCACCTGGAAATCGTTTCCCCGGTGGTCGAAGGTTCGGTGCGCGCCCGTCAGGACCGTCGCAACGACCTGACCGGTGAGAAAGTTCTGCCGATCTCCATCCACGGTGACGCGGCATTCGCCGGTCAGGGCGTGGTCATGGAAACCTTCCAGATGTCGCAGACCCGCGGTTTCAAGACCGGCGGTACCGTGCACATCGTGATCAACAACCAGGTTGGTTTCACCATCAGCAACCCGCTGGACTCGCGTTCTACCGAGTACGCCACCGACGTTGCCAAGATGATCCAGGCGCCGATCCTCCATGTGAATGGTGATGATCCGGAAGCCGTGCTGTTCGTGACCCAACTGGCCATCGACTACCGCATGCAGTTCAAGCGTGACGTGGTGATCGATCTGGTCTGCTACCGTCGTCGCGGCCACAACGAGGCCGACGAACCAAGCGGCACCCAGCCCCTGATGTATCAGCAGATCACCAAACAGCGCACCACCCGTGAGCTGTACGCTGATCGCCTGACTCAGGCCGGTGTGCTTGACGCTGAACGCGTTCAGGCCAAGGTCGACGAATACCGCAACGCGCTGGACAACGGTCTGCACGTAGTGAAATCGCTGGTCAAAGAGCCGAACAAAGAGCTGTTCGTCGACTGGCGTCCGTATCTGGGCCACGCCTGGACTGCGCGTCACGACACGCGTTTCGATCTCAAGACCCTGCAAGAGCTGTCCGCCAAGCTGCTGGAAATTCCGGAAGGCTTCGTCGTTCAGCGCCAGGTCGCGAAGATCTACGAAGACCGTCAGAAGATGCAAGCCGGCGGCCTGCCGATCAACTGGGGTTACGCCGAAACCATGGCGTACGCGACCCTGGCGTTCGAAGGTCACCCGATTCGCATGACTGGTCAGGACATCGGCCGCGGTACGTTCTCGCACCGTCACGCTGTGTTGCACAACCAGAAAGACGCGGGCACCTACATTCCGCTGCAGAACCTGTACGACGGTCAGCCACGTTTCGACCTGTACGACTCGTTCCTCTCGGAAGAAGCGGTACTGGCATTCGAATACGGTTACTCGACCACCACGCCAAACGCGCTGGTGATCTGGGAAGCCCAGTTCGGCGACTTCGCCAACGGTGCTCAGGTCGTGATCGACCAGTTCATCACCAGCGGCGAGCACAAGTGGGGCCGTCTCTGCGGTCTGACCATGCTGCTGCCACACGGTTACGAAGGCCAAGGCCCTGAGCACAGCTCGGCTCGTCTTGAGCGTTACCTGCAGCTGTGCGCCGAGCACAACATTCAGGTGTGCATGCCGACCACGCCAGCGCAGATCTACCACTTGCTGCGTCGTCAGGTGATCCGTCCGCTGCGCAAGCCGCTGGTCGTGCTGACGCCGAAGTCGCTGCTGCGCCACAAACTGGCCATCTCGACGCTGGAAGATCTGGCCGAAGGTTCGTTCCAGACCGTGATCCCGGAAATCGATGCACTGGACCCGAAAAAGGTCGAGCGCGTGGTTCTGTGCAGCGGCAAGGTCTACTACGACCTGCTGGAAAAACGCCGTGCCGAAGGCCGCGAAGATATCGCCATCGTGCGTATCGAGCAGCTGTATCCGTTCCCTGAGGACGACTTGAAAGAAGTCCTGGCTCCATACACCAACGTCAAACACGCCGTTTGGTGTCAGGAAGAGCCGATGAACCAGGGTGCCTGGTACTGCAGCCAGCATCACTTGCGTCGCAGCATCGCCAACCTCGACAAGACTCTCGTACTTGAGTACGCGGGCCGTGAGGCTTCGGCTGCGCCAGCTTGTGGTTACGCATCGATGCACGCCGAGCAGCAGGAAAAACTGCTGCAAGATGCTTTCACTGTTTAACGCCTTCGCGCTGACTGAAACCGAATTTTAAGGACCCACAGATAATGGCTATCGAAATCAAAGCCCCGTCATTCCCGGAATCGGTTGCCGATGGCACCGTTGCCACCTGGCACAAGAAACCAGGTGAGGCCGTCAAGCGTGACGACCTGATCGTCGACATCGAAACCGACAAAGTCGTGCTCGAAGTGTTGGCTGAAGCAGACGGCGTGCTGGGCGCAATCGTTGCCGAAGAGGGCGCTACCGTTCTGTCGAACCAGGTCCTGGGCTCGATCGAAGAGGGCGGCGCTGCTGCTGCCGCTCCTGCCGCCGCTGCTGCTCCGGCCGCTACTGCCGCTGCCGCACCAGCTGCTGCCGATGGCGAAGATGACCCGATCGCCGCTCCTGCCGCGCGCAAGCTGGCTGAAGAAAACGGCATCAACATCGCTTCCGTTGCCGGCACCGGCAAGGGCGGTCGTGTGACCAAGGAAGACGTGGTAGCAGCGGTTGCTGCCAAGAAAGCCGCACCGGCTGCCGCGCCTGCCAAGGCTGCTGCTCCTTCGGCTGCTGCGCCTGTGTTCGCTGCCGGCGACCGCATCGAGAAGCGCGTACCGATGACTCGCGTACGTGCCACCGTGGCCAAGCGTCTGGTTGAAGCCCAGTCGAACATGGCGATGCTGACCACGTTCAACGAAGTCGACATGACCGAAGTCATGGCGCTGCGTTCGAAGTACAAGGACCTGTTCGAGAAGTCCCACAACGGCGTACGCCTGGGCTTCATGTCGTTCTTCGTGAAAGCGGCCACCGAAGCGCTGAAACGCTTCCCGGCTGTCAACGCGTCGATCGACGGCGGCGACATCGTTTATCACGGCTATGCGGACATCGGCGTTGCCGTTTCCAGCGACCGTGGCCTGGTGGTACCGGTTCTGCGTAACGCCGAGCTGATGAGCCTGGCTGAAATCGAAGGCGGCATCGCAACATTTGGCAAGAAAGCCCGTGACGGCAAACTGTCGATGGACGAGATGACCGGTGGTACCTTCACCATCACCAACGGTGGTACCTTCGGTTCGATGATGTCGACGCCGATCGTCAACCCGCCGCAGGCAGCGATTCTGGGCATGCACAACATCATCCAGCGTCCGATGGCCATCAACGGTCAGGTCGTGATCCGTCCGATGATGTACCTGGCTCTGTCCTACGATCACCGCCTGATCGATGGCAAAGAAGCTGTGACCTTCCTGGTGACCATCAAGAACCTGCTGGAAGATCCGGCTCGTCTGTTGCTGGATATCTAAAAAGCAGCTGCAAGCTTTCAGCTACAAGCCTCAAGCTCAAGGCGAGCGGGTGGGCTTGCAGCTTGAAGCTTGCGGCTTGTAGCTTTATTGCTAAAGAGGATTTTTTGAATGTCGCAGAAATTTGACGTAGTAGTGATCGGTGCCGGCCCTGGTGGCTATGTAGCGGCCATCAAGGCTGCTCAGTTGGGCCTGACCACTGCCTGCATCGAGAAGTACACCGACGCAGAGGGCAAGCAAGCCCTGGGCGGTACCTGCCTGAACGTAGGTTGCATTCCTTCCAAGGCGCTGCTCGACAGCTCGTGGAAATACAAGGAAGCCAAAGAGAGCTTCAACGTTCACGGTATCTCGACCGGCGAAGTCAAAATGGACGTCGCTGCGATGGTTGGCCGCAAGGCTGGCATCGTCAAGAACCTGACCGGCGGCGTTGCCACCCTGTTCAAGGCCAACGGCGTTACTTCGATCCAGGGCCACGGCAAGCTGCTGGCCGGCAAGAAAGTCGAAGTCACCAAGCCGGACGGTTCGGTTGAAGTCATCGAAGCGGAAAACGTCATTCTCGCGCCAGGTTCGCGTCCGATCGACATTCCACCGGCTCCGGTTGACCAGAAAGTCATCGTCGATTCGACTGGCGCTCTGGAATTCCAGTCCGTACCTAAACGTCTGGGCGTGATCGGCGCTGGCGTGATCGGTCTGGAGCTGGGTTCGGTGTGGTCGCGTCTGGGTGCAGAAGTGACTGTGCTCGAAGCGCTGGACACTTTCCTGATGGCAGCGGACACCGCTGTTTCCAAGGAAGCGCTGAAAACCCTGACCAAACAGGGTCTGGACATCAAGCTGGGCGCTCGCGTTACCGGTTCGAAAGTCAACGGCGAAGAAGTCGTCGTCAACTACACCGATGCCAACGGCGAACAGACCATCACTTTCGACAAGCTGATCGTAGCCGTTGGTCGCCGTCCGGTGACCACTGATCTGCTGTCTGCCGACTGCGGCGTGGAAATCGACGAGCGCGGTTTCATCGCGGTCGATGACCATTGCGTCACAGCTGTACCGGGCGTCTTCGCCATCGGTGACGTGGTTCGCGGCATGATGCTGGCCCACAAGGCTTCGGAAGAAGGCATCATGGTTGTCGAGCGCATCAAGGGCCACAAGGCTCAGATGAACTATGATTTGATCCCTTCGGTTATTTATACTCACCCGGAAATCGCGTGGGTTGGCAAAACCGAGCAGGCGCTGAAGGCCGAAGGCGTTGAAGTCAACGTCGGCACCTTCCCGTTCGCCGCTTCCGGCCGTGCCATGGCTGCCAACGATACCGGTGGTTTCGTCAAGGTCATCGCCGATGCCAAGACCGACCGCGTATTGGGCGTGCACGTGATTGGCCCGAGCGCTGCAGAACTGGTTCAGCAGGGCGCGATCGGTATGGAATTCGGCACCAGCGCTGAAGACCTGGGCATGATGGTTTTCTCCCATCCGACCCTGTCCGAAGCCTTGCACGAAGCTGCTCTGGCAGTGAATGGCGGCGCCATTCACATTGCCAACCGCAAGAAGCGTTAAGACATAATAAGAAACCACGGCGGCAACGGCCCGTCGTGAGCCTTGCGAGCAAGACTCACCGCGGAATGTCCGCCGGACGCAGTCTTGCGTAGCCCAGCTACGCAAGCAGCAGTCACAGGTGGCGCGGCACTCAAACGAGCGCAGCGCCGAATGCGCAGTACCTAACGAAGACGGTAAAAAGCATGAATCTTCACGAGTATCAGGGTAAGCAGCTGTTCGCTGAATACGGCCTGCCAGTTTCCACTGGTTACGCAGTAGACACCCCGGAAGCAGCAGCAGAAGCTTGCGACAAAATCGGCGGCAACGAGTGGGTCGTCAAAGCCCAGGTTCACGCCGGTGGTCGCGGTAAAGCGGGCGGCGTAAAGCTGGTTCGCAGCAAAGAAGACGCCAAAGCCTTCGCACAGCAGTGGCTGGGCAAGCGTCTGGTGACTTACCAGACTGACGCCAATGGCCAGCCAGTCACCAAGATCCTGGTTGAATCGTGCACTGATATCGCTAAAGAGCTGTACCTGGGCGCTGTCGTTGACCGTTCGAGCCGTCGCATCGTGTTCATGGCTTCCACCGAAGGTGGCGTGGACATCGAGAAAATCGCTCACGACACTCCAGAAAAAATTCTCAAGGCCACTATCGATCCACTGGTTGGCGCTCAGCCATCCCAGGGTCGCGAGCTGGCATTCCAGCTGGGTCTGGAAGGCAAGCAGGTCACTCAGTTCGCCAAGATCTTCGTAGGTCTGGCCAAGCTGTTCAAAGACCACGACCTGGCTCTGCTGGAAGTGAACCCGCTGGTGATCAAGGCTGACGGCGATCTGCACTGCCTCGACGCGAAGATCAACATCGACGCCAACGCCATGTACCGTCAGCCTAAGCTGAAGGCTTTCCACGATCCGTCGCAGGACGATCCGCGCGAAGCGCACGCTGCCAAGTTCGAACTGAACTACGTAGCCCTGGAAGGCAACATCGGCTGCATGGTCAACGGTGCCGGTCTGGCCATGGGTACCATGGATATCGTCAACCTGCATGGCGGCAAGCCGGCCAACTTCCTCGACGTAGGTGGTGGCGCTACCAAGGAACGCGTTACTGAAGCGTTCAAGATCATCCTGTCCGACCAGAACGTCGCGGCAGTACTGGTCAACATCTTCGGCGGCATCGTTCGCTGCGACATGATTGCCGAAGGCATCATCGGCGCTGTGAAAGAAGTCGGCGTGAAAATCCCGGTTGTTGTTCGCCTTGAAGGCAACAACGCTGAGCTGGGCGCTAAAGTACTGGCAGAAAGCGGTTTGAACATCATCGCTGCAACCAGCCTGACCGACGCTGCTCAACAAGTTGTCAAAGCTGCGGAGGGCAAATAATGAGCGTCCTGATCAATAAAGACACCAAAGTTATCTGCCAGGGTATTACCGGTTCGCAAGGTAGTTTCCACACCCAGCAAGCCATCGAATACGGCACCAAGATGGTTGGCGGCGTAACTCCGGGCAAAGGCGGCACCGAGCACCTGGGTCTGCCAGTGTTCAACACCGTCAAAGATGCAGTAGCAGCCACTGGCGCTACCGCCAGCGTGATCTACGTTCCGGCTCCGTTCTGCAAGGACTCGATCCTGGAAGCGGCATTCGGCGGCATCAAGCTGATCGTCTGCATCACCGAAGGCATTCCTACCCTGGACATGCTGGACGCCAAGGTTAAGTGCGACGAGCTGGGCGTAGTCCTGATCGGCCCTAACTGCCCAGGCGTGATCACCCCAGGCGAATGCAAGATCGGCATCATGCCAGGTCACATTCACTTGCCAGGCAAGGTCGGTATCGTTTCGCGTTCCGGCACCCTGACCTACGAAGCTGTGAAGCAGACCACTGACGCCGGTTTCGGTCAGTCGACTTGCGTCGGCATCGGCGGTGACCCGATCCCGGGTTCGAACTTCATCGACATCCTGAAGCTGTTCCAGGAAGACCCGAAGACCGAGGCGATCGTGATGATCGGCGAGATCGGCGGTTCGGCTGAAGAAGAAGCGGCTGCCTACATCAAGGCTAACGTGACCAAGCCGGTTGTTTCCTACATCGCTGGTGTGACTGCTCCTCCGGGCAAGCGCATGGGCCATGCTGGCGCAATCATCTCTGGCGGCAAAGGCACTGCAGACGAGAAATTCGCTGCGCTGCAAGACGCAGGCGTTAAAACCGTGCGTTCGCTGGCAGACATCGGCAAGGCCCTGGCCGAGCTGACTGGCTGGGAAGTGAAGAAGTAAGCTTCGGCTGACTTTTTAGCTCCAGCAACAAAGGCCACCTTCGGGTGGCCTTTGTCGTTTCTGGCGTATGAGAATTTTGAGAGCTGTTGTGGCGAGGGGATTTATCCCCGCTGGGCTGCGAAGCGGCCCCCATGCTAGCGACCATGATCAGTCAGTCATTTCCAGCTCGGATTCTTTGGGACTGCTGCGCAGCCCAACGGGGATAAATCCCCTCGCCACAGGTTCGTTGTGATGAATACAGGTTCTCTGTATGAAAAATAGATATGTAAACGCGACACTGAAACGTCGCGTATCGGATAGTTCGCCCTCTAACAGTGCGTTTGTCAGCCAAATTCGTTAGGCTGGCCGCCATTTTTGCGTCCGCCGCCCACAAGGCAGCTACGCGCTTTAAGGGTCAGTCCCATACGGATCGACAGCATTTCCCTAATCCAACAGGGCAATCCCCCTCTAAATTCCGATTTCAGTAGTGTGGTATTACCTTAATGAAAGTTTTGAAAGGTCAGGACATCCTGGCACTTGGTTTTATGACGTTTGCCCTGTTTGTCGGGGCCGGTAACATCATTTTCCCGCCGATCGTCGGCTTGCAGGCCGGGCCTCACGTCTGGATGGCCGCACTGGGCTTTCTGATCACCGCCGTCGGTTTACCGGTGGTCACCGTGGTGGCGCTGGCCAAGGTCGGCGGTGCGATGGATGCGTTGAGCAGCCCTATCGGCAAGATCGCTGGCGGTATCCTCGCGGCGGCATGCTACTTGGCCGTGGGTCCGCTGTTCGCCACCCCGCGTACCGCGACCGTATCCTTCGAGGTAGGTCTGGCGCCGTTGACCGGCGAAAGCCCGCTGGCGTTGTTCCTCTACAGCTCGGTGTACTTCCTGCTGGTGTTCTTCATTTCGCTCTACCCTGGGCGGTTGCTGGATACCGTTGGCCGCTTCCTCGCACCGCTGAAAATCATTGCGCTGGCAGTACTGGGCATCGCCGCGTTCGCCTTGCCGGCGGGTGACATCGGTCACGGCACACCGGAATACGTCGCCGCGCCATTTTCGCAAGGGTTCATCAATGGTTATCTGACCATGGATACCCTTGGGGCACTGGTGTTCGGCATCGTTATCGTCAACGCGATCCGCTCCCGTGGCGTCGAGTCGCCGGCGCTGATCACCCGTTATGCGATCATCGCCGGGCTGATTGCCGGCGTGGGGCTGGCACTGGTCTACGTCAGCCTGTTCCGCCTCGGTTCCGGCAGCCATGAAGTCGCGGTCGGCGCCACCAACGGCGCGGCGGTGTTGCATGCCTACGTGCAACACACCTTCGGTTCGCTGGGTAGCGGTTTCCTTGCGGTGCTGATCTCGCTGGCGTGTCTGGTCACGGCGGTCGGTCTGACCTGTGCCTGTGCTGAATACTTCAGCCGTGTGCTGCCACTGTCCTACAAGACGCTGGTGATTATCCTCGCGGCGTTCTCGCTGCTGGTCTCCAACCTCGGTCTGACCAAGCTCATTGCTTTCTCGATTCCGGTACTCACCGCGATCTACCCGCCGTGCATCGTTCTGGTCGCACTGAGCTTCTGCAAGGATTTCTGGCATGAGCACGGGCGCATTCTTGGCCCGGTGATGCTGGTTTCCTTCGTTTTCGGCACCATCGACGCCCTGAAAGGCGCTGGTCTGGCCGACTGGATGCCAACTCAGCTGACCCATCTGCCGCTGAGCGAGCAAGGGCTGGCATGGCTGGTGCCATGCGTGATGACCCTGGTGGTCGCCGTGGTCTGTGATCGCCTGCTGGGCAAGCGCAGCGAAGTCACTGCCTGACGTGATGTGACCCGCCACAAGCGGGTCAGGCA
Source organism: Pseudomonas sp. TE9122 (assembly GCF_056278925.1). Classification (NCBI taxonomy): domain Bacteria; kingdom Pseudomonadati; phylum Pseudomonadota; class Gammaproteobacteria; order Pseudomonadales; family Pseudomonadaceae; genus Pseudomonas; species Pseudomonas sp. TE9122. The sequence continues at coordinate 1,244,820 of NZ_JBWBQI010000001.1, forward strand.
CGGTTAAACAGAAATGCCCCGTATCAATCGATACGGGGCATTTTTTATGGGCGAGAGGCAGTGTCTTTTTCGCTGAACTAACGTCGAAGGGTTGCCGAAATCGTTACGTGGGAGCGAGCCTGCTCGCGAAAGCGTTGTGTCAGCCGCCATGAATGTTGCGTGGTAAGCCGCTTTCGCGAGCAGGCTCGCTCCCACAGGTCATTCATACCGTGATCACATTTCACAAGGAATTGCATGTCGTTCATCCAAGCCAATCTGATCCACTTGCTCGCCGCCGTCTGGTTCGTCGTCTGCTGGGGCGGTTACACCCGTTATGCCACCTGGAAGGCCCGTGATACGGCGTGTCTGGCCAGCGTGTTGCACCTGTACCGCGAAGACTGGATGCGCCGCATGCTGCTGCGTGACAACCGCATCGCCGATGCCAGCGTGATCGGCAATCTGGAACGCAACGCGTCGTTCTTCGCCTCCAGCACGCTGATCATCCTCGCCGGTATCCTCACCGTGCTCGGTGCGTCCGACCGAGCCGTGTCGTTGTTGGCGGATATTCCGATGGTGCAGCAGGCGTCGCAGGGCATGTCGGAGATCAAGTTGCTGTGTCTGGCACTGGTGTTCGTCTATGCGTTCTTTACTTTCAGCTGGTGCATGCGCCAATACAACTTCGCTGCGATTCTGGTCGGTTCAGCGCCGATGATCGGTGAGCGCCAAGTGACTGAACAAGAACGCAAGGCGTTCGCTTCGCGGGCGGCGCGGGTGATTTCGATGGCGGCCAACCAGTTCAACTTCGGCCTGCGTTCTTATTACTTCGGCATGAGTATGCTGGCGTGGTTCGTCAGCCCGTGGCTGTTCATGATCATGAGCGCGGGAGTCGTGGTGGTTTTGTATCGCCGCGAGTTTCATTCCGACGTTCTCGATGTCATGGTCTATACCCCTACAGAGGCGCCCGTCCCTGAGGCGAACAAAGAGGCTGTTTGATGAGTATTCCGTTCTGGTGTGTGTTTATCAGTGCTTTATTGATCTATGTGGCGCGTATGCCGGTGGCCAAGGCCATGAAAGAGCAGGGCGGGTATGACAATCACTTGCCGCGGCAGCAGCAGGCGCAGTTGACTGGCTTCGGTGCGAGGGCGCTGGCGGCCCATCAGAACAGCATCGAAGCCTTCATCCTCTTCGCCATCGGCGTGCTGATGGCGCATACCACGCAAACCGCGGGTTGGCTGATCGATGCGCTGGCGATCATCTTCGTGATCTCGCGGATTTTCTATCTGTGGTTCTATCTGGCCGATCTGGCGAAGTTGCGCAGCCTGATGTGGCTAGTTGGCTTCATCTGTTCGTTGTTGCTGATGATTAGTCCGACTTTTAGAACCGTGTTGCTATAACCGGTAAATCGCAGGCAAAAGAAAACCCGCACTTGGCGGGTTTTCTTTCACACCATAAAGCTTATTGCTTTTTGGCGGCTTCTTCTTGAGCAGCGGCGTTCGATTCAGCCTGAGCTTTGGCAGCTTCGGCGTTTTCTTTTGCTGCGTCGTTCACTTTATCCTGAGCTTTGTTCATGTCTTGCTGAGCTTGCTCAGCATGTTGGTTTGCATCTTGAGCTTTGTCCTCGGATTTTTTATCGCAGGCAGCGAGACCGAGGGAAGCGGTCAACATCAAGGCAATAGCTAAAGTCTTACGCATGGGGTGTATCTCCTTATGGAAAATAACTACTGGCCTTAAGAACTCGGCGCTACGGGTTAAGTTCCTCAATTGTTTCAGATATATAAGTTTGTTTTATCACGGAACTTTTGCCGCTTTTCTCAATACTGGCACAAGGCCCAAACGCGAGTAATTATCACATGGCCGAAAACCCCGTTTTTGAGCGCGCGACGCGCTTTTTATCGGCATTGCGGCACTGTCAGGTCCTCGGTCTGCAGGTGCACAGTGCCTCCAGCGAAGGGCTGACGGTGATCCTGCCGTACAGCGAAAAAATCGTCGGCAATCCCGAAACCGGAGTCATCCATGGCGGCGCCATCACTTCGCTGATGGACACCGCCTGCGGCATGTCGACCCTGTGCGTGCTGCCGGAGTTCGAAGTCTGTCCGACCCTCGATCTGCGCATCGACTACATGCACGCCGCTGAACCGAACAAAGCCGTGTACGGCTTTGCCCAGTGCTACCGCGTCACCACCGACGTGATCTTTGCCCGTGGTTTTGCCTACCAGGACGATCCCGAGCAACCGATTGCCCACGTCGTCGGCACATTCATGCGCATGGGCATCGGCTTGAAGGGCAGCAAAGGTTTCGCGGGCGCGATCAAGGGAGCGAGCCAATGAGCAACGATCTCAGGGAGCAGCTGCAGCAGGCCCACGCGCAGGGCGATTACGCGCCGCTGCTGGCGTTGATTCCTTATGCCGGGCTGATCGGTATCGAATGTTCGCGGGTTGGCGATGAGCTCTTGTTCAAGCTGCCGGCGAACAAGGACAACATTGGTAACCCTTTATTGCCGGCGATCCATGGCGGCGTGATTGCCGGCTTCATGGAGCTGGCCGCAGCCCTGCATCTGCTGATTTTTACCGGCACGCCGGGCGTGCCGAAGATCATCGATTTTTCCCTCGATTACCTGCGCGCCGGGCAGTTTCGCGACACGTGGGCCAGGTGTCAGGTCTGCCGTCAGGGGCGTCGCGTGGCCAACGTTGCGGTCACGGCGTGGCAGAGCACCGAGGGCGAACCGATCGCCACCGCCCGCGCGCACTTCAAAATTGATGAGCCCTTGAAATCCTGAACAGCGCCCCCAACTCAGATGACAACCCGCCGCAGACCATTTCGGGTCGCGGCCACTGCCATCTGATTGGAGTTTGATGACCATGAGTGTGGAAACTCAAAAGGAAACCCTGGGCTTCCAGACCGAGGTAAAGCAGCTGCTGCACCTCATGATCCATTCGCTGTATTCGAATAAGGAAATTTTCCTTCGCGAATTGATCTCGAACGCCTCTGACGCTGTCGACAAGCTGCGCTTCGAAGCCCTGGCCAAGCCTGAGTTGCTCGAAGGTGGCGCTGACCTGAAAATCCGTGTGAGCTTCGATAAGGACGCCAAGACCGTCACCCTCGAAGACAACGGTATCGGTATGAACCGTGACGATGTGATCACCCACCTGGGTACCATCGCCAAATCCGGCACCGCCGATTTCATGAAAAACCTGTCCGGCGATCAGAAGAAAGATTCGCACCTGATCGGCCAGTTCGGTGTCGGCTTCTACTCGGCCTTCATCGTTGCCGACAAGGTTGATGTTTACAGCCGTCGCGCCGGCACCGATGCCAGCGAAGGCGTGCACTGGTCGTCGAAAGGCGAGGGCGAGTTCGAAGTCGCCACCATCGACAAGCCAGAGCGCGGCACCCGCATCGTCCTGCACCTGAAATCCGGCGAAGACGAATTCGCGGATGGCTGGCGTCTGCGCAACATCATCAAGAAGTACTCCGACCACATCGCTTTGCCGATCGAACTGCCGAAGGAAGTCACTCCGGCCGAAGGCGAAGAGGCTCCGGCCGTTGAATGGGAAACCGTCAACCGCGCCAGCGCCCTGTGGACCCGTCCGCGCACTGAAGTCAAAGACGAGGAATACCAGGAGTTCTACAAACACATCGCTCACGACTTCGAGAATCCGCTGTCGTGGAGCCACAACAAGGTTGAAGGCAAGCTCGAGTACAGCTCGCTGCTGTACGTGCCGGCCCGCGCGCCGTTCGACCTGTACCAGCGTGAAGCGCCGAAGGGCCTGAAGCTGTACGTGCAGCGTGTGTTTGTAATGGATCAGGCCGAGTCGTTCCTGCCGCTGTACCTGCGCTTCATCAAAGGCGTGGTCGATTCCAACGACCTGTCGCTGAACGTGTCGCGTGAAATCCTGCAGAAAGACCCGATCATCGATTCGATGAAAACCGCGCTGACCAAGCGTGTGCTCGACATGCTGGAAAAACTGGCGAAGAACGAGCCTGAGCAATACAAGGGCTTCTGGAAAAACTTCGGTCAGGTCATGAAAGAAGGCCCGGCAGAAGATTTCGCCAACAAAGAGAAAATTGCCGGTCTGCTGCGTTTTGCATCGACCCAGGGCGACGACGGCGAGCAGATTGTCGGTCTGGCTGACTACCTGGCCCGCGCCAAGGAAGGTCAGGACAAGATCTACTACCTCACCGGCGAAACCTACGCGCAGGTCAAGAACAGCCCGCACCTGGAAGTCTTCCGCAAGAAAGGCATCGAAGTGCTGCTGCTGACCGATCGCATCGACGAGTGGCTGATGAGCTACCTCAGCGAATTCGACGGCAAGACTTTTGTCGACGTGGCGCGCGGTGACCTCGATCTGGGCAATCTGGACTCGGAAGAGGACAAGAAAGCCGCTGAAGAAGTCGCCAAGTCCAAAGAGGGTCTGGTGGAGCGCCTGAAAACTGCGCTGGGTGATTCCGTGGCTGAAGTTCGCGTATCCCATCGTCTGACCGACTCGCCGGCCATTCTGGCTATCGGCGAACAGGACCTGGGTCTGCAAATGCGCCAGATTCTCGAGGCCAGCGGGCAGAAAGTCCCGGATTCGAAGCCGATTTTCGAATTCAACCCGAGCCACCCGCTGATCGAGAAACTTGATGGCGAGCAGAGCGAAGAGCGTTTTGGCGACCTGTCGCACATCCTCTTCGATCAGGCCGCCCTGGCGGCGGGTGACAGCTTGAAGGATCCGGCCGCTTATGTGCGCCGGCTGAACAAGCTGCTGGTTGAACTGTCGGTTTGATCACGTTGTAGGAAAAACCCGCTTCGGCGGGTTTTTTCATTCTGGTGTTTACACAATCAGGAGTCAGAAATGAGCCAAGTCACTGTACGTTCCGTGGTCTATCAGATTGACGGCCAGCCTTATGAAGGTCGCCTGGCGTTCGACGCCGAGCACAAGGATCCGCGTCCGGGTTTGCTGATGGCGCCAAACTGGATGGGCGTCAGCGCCGGTGCCGAAGACATCGCCAAAGCGGTAGCGGCCAAGGGTTACGTGGTGCTGATCGCGGATGTCTACGGCCAGAGCGTACGTCCGCAGAACGCTGATGAGGCGCTGGCAGCAATGATGCCGCTCAAGGACGACCGCGCGCTGTTGCGCAAACGTCTGCAAGTGGCATTTGAGCAATTGAAGAGCCAGGGCGAAGCGGCAGTGGATACCTCGAAACTGGCGGTGTTCGGTTTCTGCTTCGGTGGTTGCTGTGCGCTGGACCTGGCTCGCACCGGCGCGCCGGTAAAAGCGGCGGTGTCGTTCCACGGCACGCTGGATTCGCCGAACCCGGCGGATGCGCAGAACATCAAGGGCTCGGTGCTGGTGCTGCATGGCGCATCCGATCCGTTGGTGCCGAAGGAGCAACTGCCAGCGTTCGAAGATGAAATGAACGCGGCGAAGGTCGACTGGCAACTGCTCAGCTACGGCGGCGCGGTGCACTCGTTTACCGATCCGCACGCCAATGTGCCGGGTAAGATGATGTACGACGAAAAGACCGCCAAGCGCGCGTTCAAGTCGATGCATGATTTGCTGGATGAAGTGTTCAACGGCTAAAAGCGAAAAGCCCCTCACCCTAGCCCTCTCCCGGAGGGAGAGGGGACTGATTGGGGGTTGCTCGGGAGTGGCGTCGACCTGAACGTGAACAGGCGAATCCATAATCGCCGAGACTTTTCAGGTCGATGTATAACGCAAGACGCCTCGGTCGGCTCCCTATCCCTCTGGGATAGGCGACTGATTGAGGGTTGCTCGGGAGTGACGTCGACCTGAACTTGAATAGGCGAATCCATAATCGCCGGGATTTTTCAGGTCGATGTATAACGCAAGGCGCCTCGGTCGGCTCCCTATCCCTCTGGGAGAGGGGACTGATTGGGGGTTGCTCGGGAGTGGCGTCGACCTGAACGTGAATAGGCGAATCCATAATCGCCGAGACTTTTCAGGTCGATGTATAACGCAAGACGCCTCGGTCGGCTCCCTCTCCCTCTGGGAGAGGGCTGGGGTGAGGGTAAGCGGCCTAGCGCGGTAGTTCGATCCGCTCGACTTCCCCCGGCACCGTCGGCCAATCCCCGGCCGCCCACTTGCGCCGTGCCTCATCAATCGCCGCCGGATCGCTTGCAACAAAATTCCAGTTGATCCGTCTCGGCCCGTCCAGTGCCGCGCCGCCGAACACCACCGCGTGCACATCGCTTTCGGCAAACAGGCTCATCTCTTCGCCGGCTGGCAACACCACCAGCGCATGCGGCTCGATCGCCTCGCCATTCAACTGCGCATCCCCGCTCAACACATACACCGCGCGTTCTTCATGCTCGGCCGGAATCAGCAATGTGGTCGCGGTCTGCATCTTCACTTCCGCATACAACGTAGGAGAAAGCACCGGCACCGGCGATACCAGGCAAAAGCCTGACCCGGCAATCATGCGAATCTGCACGCCGAGGTTATCGCTGACCGGCAACGTCGCTGCCGGATGATGACTGTAATGCCCCGGGCCTTCTTCGTGTGCCTTGGGCGAGGCCAGCCAGACTTGCAGGCCGTGCAGAGTGAAGGTCTCGGCGAGCAGTGGCGCAGGCGTGCGCTCGACGTGGGCGATGGCGCTGCCAGCGGTCATCCAGCTGACATCGCCGGCGCCGACCACCTGATCGGAGCCCAGACTGTCTTTGTGCTGCAATTGCCCTTCGAACAGATAGGTAAGTGTCGACAGGCCAATGTGCGGATGCTGTCGGATATCCATGCCTTTACCCGTCGGATAAATCGTCTCGAGCATGTGGTCGAAAAACACGAAAGGCCCGACGTTGCGGCATTTGGCTGACGGCAGCGGGCGCAGAATCGGCTGGCCTTCGACGTCTTCGGCGCGCGGGCGGATGATCAGGAGTGGCGTGTCCATGGTGCATTCCAGGCTGAGCGGGTGATGCCAGAAGCATAACCCGCCGCTGGCATTGGGAGGATTATTGGCTGTCGAAGCCTTGTGGTGCGTGGGTTTCGATACTGACTTCGCTGGTGGTCATCAATTTGTGAATCGGGCAGCGATCGGCCACACGCAGCAGTTCCTCGCGCTGAGCGTCGGTCAGTACACCTTTGAGGGTGAGGGTGACATGCAGGGCGTATTTGCCTTTCTGCTCTTGGCTGTTGTCGCGCTTCACTTCGACTCCCACGCCGGTCAGCGGGATGTCTTTTTTCTTCGCATACATCTTCACGGTCAGCGCTTTACAGGCGCCAAGGGCGGCGTCGAAGTAGTCGTGTGGCTCTGGCGCGGTGCCTTCACCCCCGGCGGCTTTCGGTACATCGGCAAACAATTCGTGGTCGTCGATCTGGACGGTGTGACGAAAACCTTCGGCAGAGACGGTATTGACGGTAACAGTCATGGAAACCTCACAGGCGGCAGGAAAAATCGTTCGATCAAAACAGACCTTGCAGTTATAGAGCATTCCCGGCAGTGGGCGTTCCGCTTTTCGGCAGGGATGAACCCTTGTCGTTCGGGCGCGGTCTAGGCTATGCCCATCTGCCGGAGATTACTTGTGTCCTTGTCTCGTCTGAGTCTTGCCTGTCTGCTGCTGTTCGCTGGCAGCGCCAGTGCCCGCGAATACACCTACAGCGATGCGCACCTGCATTACGTGGATTTTTTCCAGGAAAGCGCCGGCATGCAGAAATTGCTCACGGCCATGAAGGACAATTCCATCGAGCACGTCATGATTTCCGGCATTCCCGTGGCGAAGAAATGGCACGAAGACGAACCCAAGCGCCCGCGTTATTACGCCGGTGATGACGCCGATGCCTATTGGTACAGCGCCACCGATGTGATCATTGCCGATGCGGTGGAAAAACTTGCGCCGGAGCAGCGCCAGTACTTTCATCCGTTCCTGTCCGGCTTCAATCCCAATGACAAGAATTCCGCCGCGCACATCCAGCGCATGCTCGATCTGTATCCGGGGTTGTGGCAGGGCATCGGCGAGGTGTTCACCCGACACGATGACCTGACCGCGCTGACCTCCGGCGACACGCCTCGAGCGAACAACGAGGCAATGACCAAGATCTATCACCTCGCTGCGGAAAACGATCTGCCGGTGATGCTGCATTCCAACATCACTTCCAAGCGTGAGAAAAATCCGCTGTACCTGAAGGAAGTCGAAGAGCCGCTGCGCAATCATCCGCACACGCGATTCATCTGGGCGCATGCCGGCACCAGCGCCGAGATCCATCGGCATCAGACCCAGTTGCCGTTTCTCCTGCCAACCCTGACGCGCATGCTTGAGGCTTATCCGAATCTGTTTATCGACCTGTCGTGGAGCATGCTCACGCCGTATCTGCTGGACGAGCAGGGCAAGCCGCGCGCCGAATGGCTGGCGCTGGTGGAAAAGTACCCCGAGCGCTTCATGCTCGGCTCTGACGTGGTAGGACGGTTCAATAAGCTCGGTCAGGAAATGCACAGCTACAAGCCGTTTCTCGATGCTTTGCCGGAAGGGGTAGCCCGCAAAGTCGCGCGGGATAACTTCCTGGCGATATTGCCGCGCAACACAGAAAAACCCGCTGCTCCGCGCTGAAACGTCAAAGCCATGAGTTCGGACTAGCCGCTCGTCTGCCTATCGCTTTTTCGTCTTACGCAATTTCACGGCAATGCCGATACCTTCTAAAGCAACCCGCTGCAGGCTGATGCAGCGCTTTTGGAAGGAGCCAGAGTGATGAATATCCGTAGTCTCAATATTGCCCCGCGCGCCGGTCTCGGTTTCGGCCTGCTGGCCCTGATGGTGTTTGCCCTCGGCGCGTTCGCCTTGCTGCAAATGTCGAACATGCGAGCGCAGTCCGATGAAGTCGACAACAACTGGCTGCCAAGCGTGATGGCGGTGGGGGAGATGAGTCAGGACATGCTGCGCCTGCGTGCCTTGACCATGCGCCTGTTGCTCAACCGTGACCCCAAGGCACTGGAGCAGAATGTCGCCAAGCTCGACGAGCTGCGCAGTGGCTTGAGCGAAGCGCAGCAGCGTTATGACGGTCTGATCGTGCTGCCTGAAGAGCGCGTGTTGTTCGAACGCTTCAAGGGCGCCGAGCACAAATACCTTGAGCTTCAGGCACAAGTCCTACAGCTGTCAGCGCAGAATAGGGTCGCTGAGGCTTCGACGATTCTCAATGATCAGATGAGCCCGCTGGCCGATGAAATCGCCGCTACTCTGCGTGAGCTGGTCGAGTTGAATAAACAGAATGCCGGTCTGGCCACTGAGGCCGCGCGGCTGGTGTTCAAACAATCGCGGCTATGGGTCGCAGTAATGATCGCCATGGCTGCGCTGATTACTGTCGGCCTGGCGTTGCTGCTGACGCGCAGCATTGTCGTGCCATTGTCGCAATCGCTCAGCGTGGCCGAGGTGGTGGCCGGTGGGGATTTGACCGGTGACATTCACATCACTGGCAAAGACGAGCCGGCGCGCCTGCTGCAAGCGCTGAAAAGCATGCAGCACAATCTGCGCGACACGATCCGGCGCATTTCCGAGTCGTCGACCCAGTTGGCCTCGGCCGCCGAAGAACTCAGCAGCGTCACCGAAGATGCCACTCGCGGCCTGCATCAGCAGAGCCAGGAAATCGAACAGGCCGCCACTGCGGTCAACCAGATGACAGCAGCGGTGGAAGAGGTGGCGAACAACGCCGTGGCCACGTCCGAAGCTTCCCGCGAGTCCGACCGCATCGCCCGGCAAGGGCGCGAGCAAGTGCAGCAGACGGTGACGTCGATCGAGTTTCTCGCTGGCGATGTCACCAATAATGCCGCGCAGGTCGAGGCGCTGGCGCAAAAGGTTCATGGCATCAGCAAAGTGCTGGACGTGATTCGCTCGATCGCCGAACAGACCAATCTGCTCGCCCTCAACGCTGCGATCGAAGCCGCGCGCGCCGGCGATGCCGGGCGTGGCTTTGCAGTAGTGGCAGATGAAGTGCGGGCGCTGGCTCATCGCACCCAGCAGTCGACCCAGGAAATCGAGCAAATGATCGGCGGGATCCAGCAGGGCACCGATTCAGCGGTCAGCTCGATGCAGCAAAGCAATTCTCGGGCGCGCTCGACTCTGGAATTGGCCAAGAGCGCAGGCTCGGCCCTGGAGGAAATTGCCTCGGCGTTTACCTTGATCAACGAGCGCAATCTGGTCATCGCCAGTGCCTCGGAAGAGCAGGCAGCGGTGGCGCGGGAGGTGGATCGCAATCTGATGAATATTCGTGATCTGGCAATGCAGACATCGGCTGGGGCCAATCAGACCAGTGCGGCGAGTCAGGAGTTGTCGAAGTTGGCGGTGGATCTGAACGGGATGGTGGCGCGGTTTTCGGTGTGAGTTTGACCTTCAAAAGCCCCTCACCCTAACCCTCTCCCGGAGGGAGAGGGGACTAATCGTGCGATGCTTTGGAATCCATATTCGACTCGGTTTCTCAGGTCGATGGTTAGCGGCAGACACCTCGGTCGGCTCCCTCTCCCTCGGGAGAGGGCTGGGGTGAGGGGTAGGGCCGCCGCGCAGTATCATCGAACAGATAAACAAAAGCCCCGCATTCGCGGGGCTCTCTGTTCTTGCGACGGATCAGCTGCCTTTGACAGTCTTACCGTTGACCGTACCGTCCTGGAGCATGATGTTGTACTCCTTGCCGTCAGTCTCGACCTGTTGCAGGCGCACCAGCAGGTAATCCCAATCCTTGGCGAACCACAGCACGGTGATGCGTTTGCTTTGTGTCGGATCGCGCACGCGCTCGACCTTGATCGCATCGATCTGGCCGGCCTTGGTGTCGACCTTTTCCGAACCCAGCACGCGGAAGTCGTAGGTATCGACTTCGCCATCATCAACCACCTGATAGCTCATGCTTTTCTTGCCGGCGGCAACGTCGTGCTGCAGCGCCAGTTGATAGGTCGACTTGTCGACCATGCCGCGGTTCAGCGGGATCTTCACCGCGTCGCCACGGTCGGTGCCGGTCACCAGTTTATTGGCCCAGTCGAAGTCCAGATCAGCTTTTTTCGCTTTGCCCAGACCACCACGTTCAAAGTGGTAGGACTGCGGCAGCAGCGTGTCCTTGTCCAGCTTCAGGGTGCTTTCTTCAGTCAGGCTGGCGATCATCATCGAGGCCTTGAAGCTGAGCTTCCAGACGCCGTCGGCTTCCTTGGTCAGGCTGCGTTCGGCGGTGCCGCTCATGGGCAGCTGCTTCCAGTCGGCGGTGTAGCTGGCGGAGAACGGTTGAAGGTCCGCTGCCTGCGCGAAGGGCAGGGCGAGCAGAGCGCAAGCGAAGAGCAGGGCGCGACGCATAATATCTCCTAGTGTCGAATCAAGTGGCCGCTGGCGGCGAGTGGCTGACCGTCGAGTAAAGCACCCTGGTCACCGAGTGTCAGCCTGCCTTCGGCAAACCAGCGTACTGCCATCGGATAGATCAGGTGTTCCTGGGCGTGGACTCGTTGCGCCAGACTCTGCGGCGTGTCGTGCAACTCTACCGGTAATACTGCTTGTACGACCAGTGGTCCGCCATCGAGTTCCTCGGTGACGAAGTGCACGGAGCAGCCATGTTCCGTATCGCCGGCCTCCAGCGCGCGCTGATGAGTGTGTAACCCTTTGTATTTGGGCAGCAGCGACGGATGGATGTTGAGCAGGCGACCCTGGTAGTGACGCACGAAATCAGCGCTGAGAATGCGCATGAAGCCGGCCAGCACCACGAGTTCGGGGTTGAATTGGTCGATCAGTTCGATCAGCGCGGCATCGAAGGCCTCGCGGCCCTCGAATGCCTTGTGATCCAGCGAGCGGGTGGCGATACCCGCGTCGCGGGCGCGTTGCAGGCCGTAGGCGTCGGCGCGGTTGGAAATCACCGCAGCGATGCGGACCGGGCTGTCGCCGGTCCGCGTGCTGTCGATCAGAGCCTGCAAGTTACTGCCGGTGCCGGACAACAGCACCACGACATCACAGGGCTTTGGCATCAGTGAGCCTTGAGGTTCTTCAGCTCGACCTGCGCAGCGCCTTCGGCGGCCACGGCGATCTGACCGATGACCCAAGGCTGCTCGCCGGCGTCACGCAGGGTGTTCAGGGCCACTTCGACGTGCTCCTGAGCCACGCAGATGACCATGCCGACGCCGCAGTTCAATACGCGGTGCATCTCGGTTTCATCAACGTTGCCTTTCTCCTGCAGCCAGTCGAATACGGCCGGGCGAGTCCAGCTGGCCACGTCAACCACTGCTTGCGCGCCTTTTGGCAGTACGCGCGGAATGTTGTCGAGCAGGCCGCCACCGGTGATGTGGGCCATGGCCTTCACAGCGCCAGTGTCCTTGATCAGCTTGAGCAGTGGCTTGACGTAGATGCGGGTCGGGGCCATCAGCAGGTCGGTCAGCGGTTTGCCGTCGAGCTGGGTGTTCTCGATGTCGGCACCGGAGACTTCGATGATCTTGCGGATCAGCGAGTAGCCGTTGGAGTGCGGGCCGGACGATGGCAGGGCGATCAGGGCGTCACCGGTGGCGACTTTCGAGCCGTCGATGATTTCCGCTTTTTCCACGACGCCGACGCAGAAGCCGGCCAGGTCGTAGTCTTCGCCTTCGTACATGCCTGGCATTTCAGCGGTTTCGCCGCCGACCAGCGAGCAACCCGACAGTTCGCAACCAGCGCCGATGCCGGTGACAACCTGGGCAGCGGTGTCGACGTTCAGTTTGCCGGTGGCGTAGTAGTCGAGGAAGAACAGCGGCTCGGCGCCGCACACCACCAGATCGTTGACGCACATGGCGACCAGGTCGATGCCGATGCTGTCGTGCTTGTTCAGGTTCAGCGCCAGACGCAGCTTGGTGCCGACGCCGTCGGTGCCGGAGACCAGCACCGGCTGCTTGTAGCCGGCCGGGATTTCGCAGAGGGCGCCGAAACCGCCCAGGCCGCCCATGACTTCCGGGCGCGCAGTGCGCTTGGCGACGCTCTTGATGCGTTCGACCAATGCTTCACCGGCGTCGATGTCTACACCGGCGTCCTTGTAGCTCAGGGAGGGTTGCTTGCTCATGATCCAGGCCTTTAGGGGAGGGGATTCAGGGGGTAACGACCGAGTTCAGCGGGAACATCGAACTCGATGGGCGATCGCCTCACGCGAGTTTCGAGGGGCCCGGCTGTTGCCGGTCTGCGAAGGCGCGCGATTTTATCAGGCTTGAGGGGCAGCGGCCATCCTCGCACCGACGGGCAGGGCCATATCGGCGGAAATTTTTTGCAATCGCAGGGTATGACTGCCTGTATAAGGTGTGGCGATTAACCGTCTATCGTTAGGACTGTGCAAAAACTTACCGCCACCGTGTGAATGTTTTGCAAGAGGTGGGGGTCACAGCCTTGCTCAAACGGTTCACGCGGCGTGTTCCAGCCGCTCCTGTCGACGGGAATTTTCCATGCGTTTTTGTAAATTGTTATTTGTAGGCTGCCTGACGCTGGTCAGCCTGGCGAGCCATGCCGAAAACCTCAAAGGTCTGTATCAGGTGCGTCAGCCGGTCAACGGCCAGGCGCCGGAAGAGCGCGATCGCGCCACGCAGGCAGCGCTCGATACCCTGGTGCTGCGCCTGACCGGCGACCCGAAAGCCGCGCAGAACCCGGGGCTGGCGCCGATCCGCAAGGACCCGCAGCGGATCATCAGCCAGTTCGGTTTCGATGCCGGGCCACCGGAAGTGCTGAAAGTCGATTTCGATCCGGCAACCACCGAGCAGGCCTTGCGCCGGGCCGGGTTGCCGGTGTGGGGCACCAGTCGGCCGTCGATCCTCGGCTGGTGGCTGAACGATTCAACTGAAGGTGCGAGCCTGGTCGGTGACGGTCAGGCCGCAGCCTCAGCGTTGCGCACGGCCGCACAACATCGCGGTTTGCCACTGCGCTTGCCGCTGGCTGATCTCAGCGAGCAACTGGTCGCCACCGCACCTGCGCTGGAAAGCGCTGACCCCGCGCCCTTGCGCAGTGCTTCGGAGCGCTACAACGCCGACGCCTTGCTGGCGGTGCATGCCCGCGAAGAGGGCGGACAGTGGCAGGCAAAATGGCGCTTGTGGCTCGGTGATCAGAAAGAGGCCGGCAGCGTGCAGGGCGCCGATCAGGCAGCTGTCGCCGATGCGGTGATGCTGGCGGTGGCCGAGCGTCTGGCGCCGCGATTTGTCGCCAAGCCCGGCGCGTCGGGTCAGCAGACGCTGGAAGTGCAGGGCATGAATCTGGAACATTACGCGGCGCTGCTGCGGTTACTCGAACCGTTCGGCGTGCGTCTGCAAAGCGTGCAGGGCGATCGGATCGTCTATCGGGTCAATGGCAGCGCCGATCAGTTGCGCGCGCAATTGTCGCTGGCGAAGTTGCAGGAGCTGCCGGCCGAAGCGCCGGCCCCGGTGGCGCCTGCCCAGCCAGCGGCGGATGGTACGCCTGCGGTTGCAGCGCCACCCCCGGTAGCGGCGGCGCCGTCGTTGCGGTTTCGCTGGTAAGTCTTTCCTTATATAGAAGCATCAGGAGTGGTAAATGGCCGATACGCGGCGTTGGTTCTGGCTCGGTGGGGTAGTCCTGCTTTGCGCGTTTGTATGGTTGCTGCATCCGATCCTCACGCCGTTTCTGGTCGCGTTGTTGCTGGCTTATCTGTTCGATCCGCTGGTGGATCGTCTGGAGCGGCTCGGGCTGTCGCGAACTTGGGGCGTGATCGCCGTGTTTGCCTTGTTCACGCTGATCGTCACTGCGTTGCTGCTGGTGCTGGTACCAATGCTCGCCAAGCAGTTGCTGCGTCTGTACGAGCTGGCGCCGCAGATGCTCGACTGGTTGCAGCACACCGCTGTGCCGTGGGCGCAAGCGAAACTGGGGCTGTCGGACGGCTTCTGGAAGTTCGATAAAGTCAAAGCCGCGATCAGCGAGCACATGGGCCAGACCACCGACATCGTGGGCGTGGTGCTGAGTCAGGCGACGGCGTCGAGCCTGGCGCTGATCGGCTGGTTGGCGAATCTGGTGCTGATTCCGGTGGTGAGCTTCTATCTGTTGCGCGACTGGGACGTGATGATGGGCAAGATCCGCAGCCTGTTGCCCCGTGATCGCGAAGAGCGCGTGGTTGCGCTGGCGGGCGAGTGCCACGAAGTGCTCGGCGCGTTCGTGCGCGGGCAGTTGCTGGTGATGGTTGCGTTGGGGGTGATCTACGCCGCCGGCCTGATGATCGTCGGTCTGGAGCTGGGGCTGTTGATCGGCCTGATTGCCGGTCTCGCGGCGATCGTGCCGTACATGGGTTTTGTCATCGGCATCGGTGCGGCATTGATCGCCGGATTGTTCCAGTTCGGGGGCGATCTGTACCCGATGGTCGGGATCGTTGCAGTGTTCATGGTCGGTCAGGCACTGGAAGGCATGGTGCTGACGCCGCTGCTGGTCGGGGACCGCATCGGCTTGCATCCGGTGGCGGTGATCTTCGCGATCCTCGCTGGCGGCGAGCTGTTCGGTTTCACCGGCGTGCTGCTGGCGTTGCCGGTGGCGGCGGTGATCATGGTGCTGGTGCGTCATGTCCACGACTTGTATAAGGATTCCGGGATCTACAGCGGCGTTGACGAACCTGAGCTGTGATGGCGCGGGCCGCCCGGCGCTTGGCCGGGCTGGCCGGTTTCGTTCGAGCGAGGGCGCCAGAGAATCTGTCATCAAACCGCTGCGTCAACGCAAACCTTTGATTTTGCTTGGGGTCTGTCGCATTGTGCGCTCAGCCTCACGGGTATAAACTTCGCCAACTTTACACAGAGGCCACTAACGGTTCCTTTGAGAACTGTTCAGTCAGCATGAAACCGATTCAGCTGCCCCTAGGTGTGCGTCTGCGTGACGACGCCACCTTCATCAACTACTACCCAGGCGCCAATGCCGCTGCACTCGGCTATGTCGAGCGTCTCTGCGAAGCCGACGCCGGGTGGACGGAGAGCCTGATCTACCTGTGGGGCAAGCACGGCGTCGGGCGCACGCATCTGTTGCAGGCCGCGTGCCTGCGCTTCGAGCAGATGGGCGAACCGGCGGTGTATCTGCCGCTGGCCGAGTTGATGGACCGCGGCGTGGAAATCCTCGACAACCTTGAGCAGTACGAACTGGTCTGTCTGGATGACTTGCAGGTGATTGCCGGCAAGGCGGACTGGGAGGAGGCGATGTTTCATCTGTTCAACCGTCTGCGTGACAGCGGCCGGCGCCTGCTGATCGCCGCGTCCACTTCGCCGCGCGAATTGCCAGTGAAGCTGGCCGACCTGAAATCGCGCCTGACCCTGGCGCTGATCTTCCAGATGCGCCCACTCTCCGATGAAGACAAATTGCGTGCGCTGCAATTGCGCGCATCCCGTCGCGGTCTGCACCTGACCGATGAAGTCGGGCACTTCATTCTCACTCGCGGCACGCGCAGCATGAGCGCGCTGTTCGATCTTCTCGAGCAGCTTGATCAGGCGTCCCTGCAAGCGCAACGCAAGCTGACCATTCCCTTCCTCAAGGAAACTCTTGGCTGGTAGTAGTGGGCTTTTGCCAGCTTTCAGGCGCCACAAAACCCGCGTCCCTGCGCCGATTCACCGGCCAGACGAGTTACGCGCTTAGATGTAAACGCGAAACCGGGAAGTCACATAAAGTTCGATTGAATTTGCAAATGAGGACGATAGCGGGCATAGTCTCGGCTTCTTTACAACTATCAGCCACGGTCGTGCCCATGCTAAAGCGCTTCGCACCCCTCGTGCCTCTCGCACTCGTTACCCTGTTATTCGGTTGTGCTGCTCATTCTCCGGTTCAAGAGCCGCCGCAACAGGTCAAGAATTCTGCTACCGCCCAGTCCTCCGTTATTTATCAGGAAGAGCTGGACACCGAAAAAGAACTCAACCAGTTCAACGGCAGCAAGCCTTATCAGCTTCCTGTACTGGCTGACAGCATCCTCGAACGCGGCATGTCCCTGATCGGTACTCGTTACCGTTTCGGCGGTACCTCTGAAGCCGGTTTCGATTGCAGCGGTTTCATCGGTTACCTGTTCCGCGAAGAGGCGGGCATGAACCTGCCGCGCTCCACTCGCGAAATGATCAACGTTGATGCGCCGCTGGTTTCGCGCAGCAACCTTGAGCCGGGTGATCTGCTGTTCTTCGCCACCAATGGTCGTCGCGGTCGTGTCAGTCACGCCGGCATCTACCTGGGTGACAACCAGTTCATTCACTCCAGCAGTCGTCGCAGCGGCGGTGTTCGCATCGACAGCCTGGGTGACAGCTACTGGAGCAAGACCTTCATCGAAGCCAAGCGTGCACTCGCCATGGCGCCGACCGTGGTCACCGCTCGCAAGTAACCTGCATGTCGCTGCGTTCGCGGCGACAAAACGGCACGGCAACGGAGTAGACCTAAACTTTACAAGGTGAAGTTAAAGTCTTACTTGAAGTTTGCCGCGTAGCCGCTAGAATCCTGAATCTATATTGATGGCAAACCGCCTGCGTGATGACGCAGGCGGTTTTGTTTCTGTCCATTCGGCAGAGAAAGCCGCAGCCAGATCAGGATGTTCTGCTTATGACGATGTCGGCCCGCCTCACCTTGATCCTTTGCGCCGCGCTGCTCAGCGCCTGCGCCAGCCGCACACCGCCGCCAGCCCCCGTGGTTCGCGCGCCGATCGTGTTCGCTCCCTCCCAGGCTTTTTCCCCCGTTGCTGAAGACGTGTTGTTCCGTGCCCTCGGCCTGGTCGGTACGCCGTATCGCTGGGGCGGCAACACCCCGGATTCCGGTTTCGATTGCAGTGGTCTGATCGGTTTCGTATACCGCGACGCGGCGGGCATTTCGCTGCCACGCTCGACCCGCGAAATGATCGTCATGCAGGCGCCGAATGTCGGCAAGGAAGGCTTGCAAACCGGCGACCTGATTTTCTTCGCCACCAATGGCGGCTCGCAGGTCAGTCATGCGGGGATTTACGTCGGCGAGGGTCGCTTCGTGCATGCACCGGCCACTGGCGGCACGGTCAAGCTCGACAGTCTGTCGAAAGCGTATTGGCAGAAGGCGTATCTGAGCGCCAAGCGGGTGTTGCAGCCGGGGCAGCTGGCGCATAACCCCTAGTGCGTATGCATAACTAAATGTGGGAGCGAGCCTGCTCGCGAAGGCGGAGTGTCAGTCGACAATGATCTGACTGATAAACCGCTTTCGCGAGCAGGCTCGCTCCCACATTTTTTGCGTCGCGCTTAACTTACTTGCTGGCAGAAACGCGCCACACCTTGTTGCCCACATCATCCGCCACCAGCAAGCTACCTTGCTGATCGATCACCACGCCTACCGGGCGGCCCAGCGCATTCTCGTCCTTGTCGAGGAAACCGGTCAGCACATCCACCGGCTGCCCGGTCGGCTTGCCGCCAGTAAACGGCACGAAAATCACCTTGTAGCCACTGTGCGGTTTGCGGTTCCACGAGCCGTGCTGGCCAATGAATGCGCCTTCCTTGAATTGCGCCGGCAAGCGGTTGCCATCGGCGAAGGTCAGGCCCAGCGAAGCGGTGTGCGGACCGACCGCGTAATCCGGAGCGATGGCCTTGGCCACCAGATCCGGATTCTGCGGTTTGACCCGCACATCGACGTGCTGGCCGTAGTAGCTGAACGGCCAGCCATAGAAGCCGCCGTCCTTGACCGAGGTGATGTAGTCCGGCACCAGATCGCTGCCGATTTCGTCACGCTCGTTGACCGCTGTCCACAAGGCGCCGCTGGTGGGTTCCCAAGCCAGGCCGTTGGGGTTGCGGATACCCGAGGCGAAGATCCGGTGATTGCCGGTCGCACGATCGACTTCCCAGATCGCCGCGCGGCCTTCTTCCTGATCCAGACCGTTTTCGCCAACGTTACTGTTCGAGCCGACGGTGACGTAGAGCTTGTTGCCGTCCTTGCTGGCGATGACGTTTTTGGTCCAGTGGTGATTCAGCGTGCCGCCGGGCAAGTCGACGACTTTGATCGGTTGGGTCTTGATCTCGGTGGCGCCCGGCTCGTAGTTGAAGCGCAGCAGGCGGTCGGTGTCGGCTACGTACAAATCGTTGCCAACCAGCGTCATGCCAAATGGCGAGTTGAGGTTCTGCAGGAACACCGTGCGGGTTTCCGCGACGCCATCGTGGTCGGCATCACGCAGCAGGGTGATGCGGTTCGGGCTGGGCACGCCGGCGCCGGCCTTGCCCATGACTTTCTTCATCACCCAGCCACGAATGCCTTTGCTGTCATCGGGCTTGGGCGGCGCATTGGTTTCCGCCACCAGCACATCGCCGTTGGGCAGCACGTAGAGCCAGCGCGGGTGATCGAGGCCTTCGGCAAACGCGGCGACCTGGGTGCCGGCCGCTGCGGTCGGTTTCGCGCCGTCCGGCCAGCCCACCGCCGGGGCGATGTTGACTGTCGGGATCAGCGTCTTGTTCGGTTCGGGCAGTTTCGGTGACGGGCCGGTGCCGTCGGAGACTTGCAGGCTGGAGGTTTCACCGCAGGCGGCGAGCCCGCCAGCGACGGCGATGATAAGAGCGAGTTGGGCCTTGCGCATTGCTGATCTTCCCTATGAATGCATTCCTAAACATAGAGGAGGGCGCAGGCCCGATGGTTCAACTGCTCAACCGCGGGCTTCCTTGAACAGCACGGCGATGCCCGGATGATAGTTGCCCGCGTCGCTGTGCAATTTGCGATAGGCGTAGGGGAAATACCAGGCCACGGCGCAGGTGTGTTCCTTTTGCAGGTCGTCGACCATGTCCTGCAATTCTTCGGGGCTGGCGCTGTGCTGAGGTTTTTGCGGAGCAACAAAGAGGCAGCCGAGCTTGAGATCGCTGGCGTAGCTGATGCGCTTGGCATCAACGGTGATGTCGAGCAGGGCCTGGGTCAGGTTGAGATTGTTGACCCGTGGCCAACGTTGCGTGGCCTGAATGAACGCGCGGTCTTCGGCGCCGGCAATCAGCAGGTCGGCGCGAGCATTGCGTTCGCCTTCTTCGTTCTGTTTGCGCGTGGCCGTGTCGTTCAGCGTGACCATTTCAGCCATCCACGCCGCTGCCGCGAGCAGGCCGAGATTGGCTTTCTCGTCGTGCCAGTACGGCGTGTCGTTGTCGCCGCGTACAGTGTTGTAGCGATCGATACAGTCAAACCAGCGTTCCAGCACCGGGCGCAGAAATTCCAGGCGCGGGTTGCTGATGATCATGCCTTGCATCGTCGTCATCCTTATTGTTGTAATGGGCTTTTCGGGAAAAGCATGGCTCTTTGATATCACTTGTCGCAGTCTGGCACAAGATTGCCGCTGCACAATGGATCAGCGGCAGTTATTCGCGCGCAAAGCGCCTCTTCAATTGACGCTCCACCCCCAACCCTCTAACCTTCGCCGCTTGTTTCAGGTGCTCTGTGGCCCAGCGTCGACAGAGTGAAACAGGGAAGCCGGTGAGGGTGGTCTTCGAGCGAAGCCACGACGATCCCGGCGCTGCCCCCGCAACGGTAAATGAGTGAAAACTGCGCCTTGAGCCACTGCCTCGAAAGAAGCGGGAAGGCGCGCAGTCCGGCGAAACGCCGCTCATGAGCCCGGAGACCGGCCTGATCCATCTCAGCGGCATCACGGTGGGCGATGCCAGGCTTTTTGCCGTCTATTCTTTTGCCTGCCCGCCGTTATCCAGCCTCAACGGAGAGCTCCCCCATGACTGATTCCCCCGAGCGTGACGAACGCCATCTGGCGCGCATGCAGCGCAAGAAGGCCGTGATCGACGAACGCATTGCCAACTCGCCCGACGAATGTGGCCTGGTGCTGGTGCTGACCGGCAACGGCAAAGGCAAGAGCAGCTCGGCATTCGGCATGCTCGCCCGCGCGATGGGCCACGGCATGCAGTGCGGCGTGGTGCAGTTCATCAAGGGCCGCAACAGCACTGGCGAAGAATTGTTTTTCCGCCGCTTCCCCGAGCAGGTGCGTTTCCACGTCATGGGCGAAGGCTTCACCTGGGAAACCCAGGATCGTCAGCGCGACATCGCCGCTGCGACCGCCGCTTGGGAAGTCTCGCGCGAATTGTTGCGCGACCCTTCGATCGGTCTGGTGGTGCTCGATGAATTGAACATCGCCCTCAAGCACGGCTACCTCGATCTCGATCAGGTGCTCAGCGATCTGCAAGCGCGCCCGCCGATGCAGCACGTGGTTGTCACCGGGCGCGGCGCCAAGCCGGAAATGATCGAGATGGGCGACACGGTCACCGAGATGGGCATGCTCAAGCACGCCTTTCAGGCCGGGATCAAAGCGCAGAAAGGCGTCGAACTTTGAAGCAACCACGTCACTGCCCGGCGGTGTTGATCGCCGCGCCGGCCTCCGGTCAGGGCAAGACCACCGTCACCGCCGCACTCGCCCGTTTGCATCGCAACCAAGGGCGCAAGGTGCGCGTGTTCAAATGCGGTCCGGACTTTCTCGACCCGATGATCCTCGAGCGCGCGAGCGGTGCGCCGGTGTATCAACTGGACATGTGGATGGTCGGCGAGCAGGAAAGTCGCCGGCTGTTGTGGGAAGCCGCCGCCGAGGCTGACCTGATTCTGATCGAGGGCGTGATGGGCCTTTTCGACGGCACGCCATCCAGCGCTGATCTGGCGCGCCACTTCGGTGTGCCGGTGCTCGGCGTGATCGATGGCACCGCCATGGCGCAGACCTTTGGCGCCTTGGCGCTGGGCCTGGCCAAGTATCAGCCGGACTTGCCGTTCGCTGGCGTGCTGGCCAACCGCGTCGGCACCTTGCGCCATGCGCAATTACTCGAAGGCAGCCTCACCGAAGGTCTGCGCTGGTACGGTGCGCTGTCCCGCGAAACCGGTATCGAATTGCCGAGCCGCCACCTCGGCCTGGTTCAGGCCAGCGAATTGAATGATCTGGATCTGCGCCTCGACGCGGCCGCCGATGCGCTGGCCAGCAGTTGCGAGGTCGCGCTGCCACCGGCCGTTGAATTCGCCGGGCCTGACGTCATCGCCGCCGAGCCTCTATTAAAAGGTGTGCGCATCGCCGTTGCCCGCGATGAAGCCTTTGCCTTCACCTATGGCGCCAGTCTCGATCTGCTGCGGGCGATGGGCGCCGAATTGCGCTTCTTCTCGCCGATTCGCGACACCCGATTGCCCGAGGCGGACAGCCTGTATCTGCCGGGCGGCTATCCAGAGCTGCATCACGTCGCGCTGGCGCAAAACGCCTCAATGCTGGCGGCGATCCGCGCGCACCATGCGGCGGGCAAGCCGTTGCTCGCCGAGTGTGGCGGCATGCTTTATCTGCTTGATTCGCTGACCGACGTGGAAGGCACCCGTGCTGAGCTGGTCGGTTTGCTCAAGGGCGAGGCGGTGATGCAGAAGCGTCTGGCGGCGCTGGCGTTGCAGGCGGTTGAGCTGCCGGAAGGTTCCTTGCGTGGGCATACCTATCATCATTCCCTGACCACCACAGAGCTGACGCCGATTGCCCGGGGGGTGAGTCCTAATGGCGGGCGTGGGGCCGAGGCGGTTTATCGCGAGGGGCGGATGACGGCTTCTTATGTGCATTTTTATTTCCCGTCGAATCCGACTGCGATTGCCGCATTGTTTGCGCCAGATCGTGAGGCCGGCTTCGCGAGCAAGCTCGCTCCCACAGTGAATGGTGAGCTTCCTGAAGAAATGCGATCTCCTGTGGGAGCTGGCTTGCCAGCGATGGGGCCATGACCGACAACACCTTCTCCGAAGCCGAGCGCGCAGCGGTCTACAAGGCAATCGCCGAGCGCCGCGACATGCGCCACTTCACCGGCGGCAGCGTCGAGCCGCAGTTGCTGCGTCGTCTGCTTGAAGCCGCTCATCAAGCGCCGAGCGTCGGTCTGATGCAGCCCTGGCGCTTCATCCGCATCAGCGATCGTGCTCTGCGCGGGCAGATCCGCGATCTGGTGGAAGAAGAGCGCATCCGCACTGCCGAAGCCCTTGGCGAGCGCAGCGATGAGTTCATGCAGCTCAAGGTCGAAGGCATCAACGATTGCGCCGAAGTGCTGGTCGCAGCGCTGATGGACGATCGCGAAAAACACATCTTCGGTCGGCGCACGTTGCCGGAAATGGACATGGCCTCGCTGTCCTGCGCGATCCAGAATCTGTGGCTGGCCTCCCGCGCCGAAGGCCTGGGCATGGGCTGGGTTTCGTTGTTCGAACCGCAAGCCTTGGCGGATTTGCTCAAATTGCCGGCCGGTGCGAAACCGCTGGCGGTGTTGTGTCTCGGCCCGGTCAGGGAGTTCTATTCGGCGCCGATGTTGGTGCTCGAAGGCTGGGCGCAGGCGCGGCCGCTCAACGAGTTGCTGTACGAAAATTATTGGGGAGTGAATCAATGAGTGTGGCGTTGCTGAGTGTCGCTGCGGTAGCGCTGGATGCGCTGCTCGGTGAACCGAAACGCTGGCATCCGCTGGTGGCGTTCGGCAATTTTGCCGGGCGCATCGAGCAACGCTTCAACGCCGGCGGTCGTGGCTGGCGCAGCCATGGCGTGACCGCGTGGGTGCTCGCGGTGCTGCCGCTGACTCTGCTCGCCACCGCATTTTCCTGGGCGCCCTATGTCGGCTGGATTGTCGAGATTCTCGCGCTGTATTGCGCACTCGGCATGCGCAGCCTCGGCGAACATGTCGCGCCGGTCGCGGCTGCGTTGCGCGCCGATGATCTGGACGAGGCGCGCAAGCGTGTCGGTTATCTGGTCAGCCGCCAGACCGATGAACTCGACAGCACTGCCGTGGCCCGTGCCGCGACTGAGTCGGTGCTGGAGAACGGCAGCGATGCGGTGTTCGCTGCGCTGTTCTGGTTTGTCGTCGCCGGCGCCCCGGGCGTGGTTCTGTATCGCTTGAGCAATACCCTCGATGCGATGTGGGGTTATCGCAACGAACGCTTCGAACGTTTCGGCTGGGCGGCGGCGAAAATCGACGACGTGTTGAACTACATTCCTGCGCGTCTGGTGGCATTGACCTACGCGCTGCTCGGCAAGACCCGCCTCGCGCTGAAGTGCTGGCGCACCCAAGCGCCGCAGTGGGACAGCCCTAACGCCGGCCCGGTGATGGCGGCCGGTGCCGGTGCGCTGGGCGTCGAGTTGGGTGGCCCGGCGATCTATCACGGCGAACTGCATGAGCGCCCACAACTGGGCGAAGGTGCGCCGGCGGATGCCGATTCCATTGACCGTGGCTGGCAATTGGTCCAGCGCGGCGTATGGTTATGGCTGCTGATGCTTTGCCTGGGGGCGGAATTTTATGCTTGAGCACGGTGGCCGGTTGCGCAAGGCTGCACTCGATTACGGGATTGCCGAAGCCGACTGGCTCGACCTGTCCAGCGGCCTCGCGCCGTGGCAGTTCCCGATCCCGGAGATCCCGCTGCGCGCCTGGGCGCGCTTGCCGGAAACCGACGACGGTCTGGAACAGGCCGCCTGCGATTACTACGGCGCCGCGCAGGTGTTGCCGGTGGCCGGCTCGCAAATGGCCATCCAGTTGCTGCCGCGTCTGCGCCGGGCCGGCAAGGTCGGCGTGTTGTCGCCGTGCTATGCCGAGCATGCCGAAGCCTGGCGGCGCAGCGGTTACATCGTCCGTGAAGTGCTCGAGCAGGAAGTCGAGTTCTTTCTCGACAGCCTCGATGTATTGGTGGTGGTCAATCCGAACAATCCGACCGGCCTCAGCCTGACCCCGGCACGCCTGCTCGACTGGCATGCGCGGCTGGCGCAACGCGGTGGCTGGCTGGTGGTCGACGAGGCGTTTATGGACAACACGCCGCAGCTGAGCCTGGCGCCCTATGCGCATCAGGTCGGGCTGGTGGTGTTGCGTTCGTTCGGCAAGTTTTTCGGTCTGGCCGGGGTGCGCCTCGGTTTCGTTCTGGCCGAGCGCAAGTTGCTCAAACTGCTCGCCGAACAGGTCGGGCCGTGGGCGGTGAGCGGGCCGACGCGGGTACTCGGTACGGCGTGCCTGCAAGACACCGAGGGCCATACCCGTCAGCGGATTCGCAGCGATGAAGCGAGCGAACGGCTGGCGGCGTTGCTGACGCGTTGCGGTTTTGCACCGCAGGGCGGCTGCGCGCTGTTTCAGTGGTTGATCACCGAGCACGCCGAAGCGCTGCACGAATTCCTCGCCCGGCGCGGCATCCTCCTGCGCCTGTTCAGCCACAACAGCAGTGTGCGTTTCGGCCTGCCAGCGGATGCCGCGCAAGCGCTGCGTCTCGAACAGGCTTTGCAAGCATTCGCCAAGGACCACCCATGACCACTCTGATGGTGCAAGGCACCACGTCTGATGCCGGCAAAAGCACTTTGGTAACGGCGTTGTGCCGCTGGGCCACCCGCCAGGGCGTGGCGGTGGTGCCGTTCAAGCCGCAGAACATGGCGCTCAACAGCGCAGTGACCGCTGACGGCGGCGAGATCGGCCGCGCGCAGGCAGTGCAGGCGCAAGCGGCCGGTCTTGAACCGCATACCGATATGAATCCGGTATTGCTCAAGCCCAACAGCGACACCGGCGCGCAAGTGATCATTCATGGCCGCGCGGTGACGACGATGAACGCCGTCGCCTATCACGATTACAAGGCCATCGCGATGCAAGCGGTGCTCGCTTCCCATGCGCGGCTCAGCGCGGCGTATCCGTTGGTGATGGTCGAAGGCGCCGGTTCGCCGGCGGAGATCAATCTGCGCGCCGGCGACATTGCCAACATGGGCTTTGCCGAGGCGGTGGATTGCCCGGTTTTGCTGATCGCCGACATCAATCGCGGCGGCGTGTTTGCGCATTTGGTCGGCACGCTGGAATTGCTTTCACCGAGCGAGCAGGCGCGGGTCAAAGGCTTCATCATCAACCGCTTTCGCGGCGATATCGCCTTGTTGCAACCGGGCCTCGACTGGCTGGAGCAGCGCACCGGCAAACCGGTGGTCGGCGTGTTGCCCTACGTGATGGACCTGCACCTTGAGGCCGAGGACGGCATCGACCAACGCCAGGCCGACAAGGCCGAGCAGGTATTGAAAGTGGTGGTGCCGGTGCTGCCGCGCATCAGCAATCACACCGACTTCGACCCGCTGCGTCTGCATCCGCAGGTGGATCTGCAATTTGTCGGCCCGGGGCAGGCGATTCCCGCAGCCGATCTGATCATCCTGCCGGGCTCGAAAAGCGTGCGCAGTGATCTGGCTTATCTGCGCGCCAATGGTTGGGACGCGGTGATCAATCGGCATCTGCGCTACGGCGGCAAGGTGCTGGGGATTTGCGGCGGTCTGCAGATGCTCGGTGAGCAAGTACACGATCCGCTTGGGCTGGAAGGCGCTGCCGGCTCCAGCGCCGGTCTGGGGCTGCTGGCGTTCGAAACGCAACTCGAAGCCGAGAAGCAATTGCGCAACGTGCGCGGGCGGCTGGCGTTGGAAAGCGCCGCAGTCAGCGGTTACGAAATACATGCTGGCGTAACCAGCGGGCCGGCGCTGGAGAATCCGGCGGTACATTTGGACGACGGTCGTTGCGATGGTGCGCAAAGTGCCGATGGTCAGGTGTTCGGCACCTATCTGCATGGCTTGTTCGAATCCCCCGAGGCGAGCGCGGCGTTGCTGCGCTGGGCCGGGCTGAGTGATGTACAAGAGGTCGATTACCACGGCTTGCGCGAACGCGATATCGAACGGCTGGCGGATCTGGTGGAGAAGCATCTGGATACCGGGCTGTTGCGGCAGCTCTGCGGGATTTGAGTTGTCTGGACTGGCCTCTTCGCGAGCAGGCTCGCTCCCACAGGGAGACGCGATCAACGGTGGGAGCGAGCCTGCTCGCGAAGGGGCCGGTTGTCTCACCACACATTTTTGGATGAACCCATGCTCCAACTGATCCTCGGCGGCGCCCGCTCCGGCAAGAGTCGTCTGGCGGAAAAACTCGCCAGCGACAGCCATCTGGCGGTCACCTACATCGCCACCAGCCAACCGCTCGACGGCGAAATGAACCAGCGCGTCGCCCATCACCGCGCGCGCCGCCCGGTCGAATGGGCGTTGATCGAAGAGCCACTGGAACTGGCCCGCGTGCTGCGCGAATCCGCTGGCGCCGAGCGCTGCCTGCTGGTCGATTGCCTGACCCTGTGGCTGACCAATCTGCTCATGCTCGACGACGCCAAACGTCTCGCCGCCGAGCGTGAAGCGCTGCTCGACTGCCTGGCGTCGTTGCCGGGTGAAATCATTTTTGTCAGCAACGAGACCGGAATGGGTGTCGTGCCGCTGGGCGAATTGACTCGCCGCTATGTCGATGAAGCCGGTTGGCTGCATCAAGCTCTGGCCGAGCGTTGTCAGCGAGTTGTCCTGACCGTCGCCGGCCTGCCCCTGACCTTGAAAGGATCTGCGTTATGAGCCCGACCTGGTGGCTGAACCCGTGCAAAACCGTGAACTCGGACATCATCGCGCAAGCGACCGAGCGCCAGCAGCAACTGACCAAACCGGCCGGTTCGCTGGGGCGCCTTGAATCGGTGGCCGTGCAACTGGCCGGTCTGCAAGGTCAGCTCAAGCCAACGCTGGATCAAGTCTGGATCGCGATTTTCGCTGGCGACCATGGCGTGGTAGCCGAAGGCGTATCGGCTTATCCGCAGGAAGTCACCGGGCAGATGCTGCTCAACTTCGTCAGCGGCGGCGCGGCGATCAGCGTGCTGGCACGTCAGCTCGGCGCGCAATTGGAAGTGGTCGATCTGGGCACGGTGAATCCGACGCTGAATCTGCCCGGCGTGCGCCATCTGAACATTGGCGCGGGAACGGCGAATTTCGTCCAGGGCGCAGCAATGACTCAGGCGCAGGGCGAATCGGCCTTGCAGGCCGGTCGCGACAGCGTCTTGCGCGCGAAAGCCGCCGGCACCCAGTTGTTCATCGGCGGCGAGATGGGCATCGGCAATACCACGGCGGCCAGTGCGCTGGCCTGTGCCTTGCTCGATTGCCCGGTAGCGCACCTGACCGGCCCCGGTACCGGGCTGAATGCCGCTGGCGTCAGCCACAAGGCGCAAGTCATCGAACGCGTGCTGGCGCTGCATGCCGCACAGCGTGGCGATGCCTTGCAGACGTTGTTCAATCTTGGCGGTTTCGAGATTGCCGCGTTGGTCGGCGCCTATCTGGCCTGCGCGCAGGAAGGCATTGCGGTGCTGGTCGACGGCTTCATCTGCACTGTCGCCGCGCTGGTCGCGGTGCGCTTGAATCCGGCCTGTCGCGAGTGGCTGTTGTTCGGCCATCGCGGTGCCGAGCCGGGCCATCGTCATGTGCTGGAAACCTTGAGCGCCGAACCGTTGCTGGAACTCGACCTGCGCCTTGGCGAGGGCAGTGGCGCGGCGTTGGCGGTGCCGTTGTTGCGCCTGGCCTGTGACCTGCACGGGCAAATGGCGACGTTCGCCGAAGCGGCTGTCGCGGATCGCCCGGCATGAGTCTGCGTCTGGATCTGCTGCGCCACGGCGAAACGGAACTCGGCGGCGGCTTGCGCGGCAGCCTCGACGATGCGCTGACCGCAAACGGCTGGACGCAGATGCGTGCAGCGGTGGTCGACGGCGGGCCGTGGGATCGAATTGTCAGTTCGCCATTGCAGCGTTGCGCGCGCTTCGCCGCCGAACTCGGTGAGCAATTGAACCTGTCCGTGCATCTGGACAAGGATCTGCAAGAGCTGCATTTCGGCGCGTGGGAAGGGCAAAGCGCGGCGGCGTTGATGGAAACGGATGCCGAAGCGCTGGGGCTGTTCTGGGCTGATCCCTATGGCTTCACGCCACCGCAGGGGGAGCCGGTCAGCGCGTTTTCCGCGCGGGTGTTGGCGGCGGTCACGCGGTTGCAGGCGGCTTACGCCGGCGAACGGATTCTGCTGGTCAGCCACGGCGGCGTGATGCGCTTGTTGCTCGCGCAGGCACGTGGTCTGCCGCGCGAACAGTTGCTCAATGTCGAAGTCGGCCACGGCGCGCTGTTTGCGCTGACTATCGAGGCTGATGGCGCGCTCAAGGAAGGTCACTGAGATGTTGCCGCTGTGGATCGCCTTGCAATTTCTCAGCAGCCTGCCGATTGGCCTGCCGGGCATGCCCGAGCCGCAACAGCTCGGCCGTTCGCTGCTGTTTTATCCGCTGGTGGGATTGCTGTTCGGGTTGATCCTCTATGCGTTGAATCTGTTGTTGGCCGGCGCGCCGATGTTGCTGCATGCGGCGCTGTTGCTGACCGTGTGGGTATTGCTCAGCGGCGCGCTGCATCTCGATGGCTTGGCGGACAGCGCCGATGCCTGGCTCGGCGGTTTTGGTGATCGTGAACGTACGCTGACGATCATGAAAGATCCGCGCAGCGGGCCGATCGCGGTGGTCACGCTGGTGCTGGTGTTGTTGCTGAAATTCGCCGCGCTGCTGGCGCTGATCGAGCAAGGGCATACCCTGGCGCTGATCATCGTCCCGGTACTCGGGCGAGCGGCGCTGTTGGGGTTGTTTCTGACTACGCCGTATGTGCGTGCGGGTGGCTTGGGTCAGGCGCTGGCCGATCATCTGCCGCGCAAAGCGGGGTGGTGGGTGCTGGGGTTGAGTGCGCTGGGCTGCGTGTTGATCGCGGGTATCGGCGCGGTGCTGATTTCGCTGGTCGGGTTTGTCTGGCTGCGGCGTTTGATGATGCGGCGGTTGGGTGGGACTACCGGGGACACGGCGGGGGCGTTGCTGGAATTGCTGGAGATGGGGGTGTTGGTGGGGCTCGCTTTGGTCTGAAAGATTTGCGTAGATGATGCCGGCTCCTTCGCGAGCAGGCTCGCTCCCACTTTCGAAATGCAATTCCCTGTGGGAGCGAGCCTGCTCGCGAAGGGGCCTCACCGGCAACAATGATGTTCAGAGTAAACTCATCTGTAACTTGATTTAACACACTCGCGGGTATATACACGCATCATGCTTCCTTCTCAGTGTTTGTGCACCAACCTGCGTCGCGCCGCGCGTGGCGTCAGCAGGCATTACGACGGCGCTCTCGATGGCTTCGGGATCAACGTTGCCCAGTATTCTCTGCTGTGCAATCTGCAGCGGCTGGAGCAACCGAGCATTTCCGAACTGGCTGAGGCCATGGGCCTGGATCGCAGCACGCTCGGACGCAATCTACGTGTGCTGGAGGGCGAAGGTCTGGTGGCGCTGGCCGAAGGCGAGGACATGCGCAACCGCATCGTGCGCCTCACTGAAACCGGCGTGCAGCGCCTGGCAGCGGCATTGCCGGCGTGGGAAGCGGCGCAACAGCGGCTGATCGACCGTCTCGGTGCCGAGAAGCGCGAAACCTTGCTCAAACTGCTCGACGAACTGGCCTGACGGCGGTTTTTTCGCGCTCAAGCGGGTATATACCCGCGACTGGAGAATAACAATGACATCGATGTGGCGTACGTGCGGTTGGGTGTTGCTGGGGAGTGCGCTGATCCTGGCGTTGTCATTGGGCGTGCGCCACGGTTTCGGTCTGTTCCTGTCGCCGATGAGCGCGCAGTTCGGCTGGGGTCGCGAAGTGTTTGCCTTCGCCATCGCCCTGCAAAACCTGATCTGGGGCCTGGCGCAGCCGTTCACCGGCGCGCTGGCCGACCGCTTCGGTGCGGCGAAAGTGGTGCTGGTCGGTGGGATCCTCTACGCGGCGGGCCTGGTGTGCATGGGCCTGTCTGATTCGGCAGTGACTCTGTCACTCAGTGCCGGTCTGCTGATCGGTATCGGTCTTTCGGGCACTTCGTTTTCGGTCATTCTTGGTGTTGTGGGTCGCGCTGTGCCGCCAGAGAAACGCAGCATGGGCATGGGTATCGCCAGCGCCGCCGGTTCGTTCGGCCAGTTCGCGATGTTGCCGGGCACGCTGGGCCTGATCGGCTGGCTCGGCTGGTCGGCCGCGCTGTTGGTGCTGGGCCTGCTGGTGGCGATGATCGTGCCGCTGGTGAGCATGTTAAAAGACAAGCCACTGCCGGTTCTCGGCCACGAACAAACCCTCTCCGAAGCGCTGCGTGAGGCCTGCTCGCATTCGGGATTCTGGCTGCTGGCGTTCGGCTTTTTTGTCTGCGGGTTTCAAGTGGTGTTCATTGGCGTGCACTTGCCGGCGTATCTGGTCGATCAGCATCTGCCAGCGAGCGTCGGCACCACGGTGCTGGCATTGATCGGGCTGTTCAATATCTTCGGCACTTACACCGCTGGTTGGCTTGGCGGACGCATGTCCAAACCGCGTCTGTTGACTGCGCTGTATCTGTTGCGCGCGGTGGTGATCGTGCTGTTCCTGTGGTTGCCGGTGACCACCACCACAGCGTATCTGTTCGGCATGGCCATGGGCTTCCTGTGGCTGTCGACAGTGCCGTTGACCAACGGTACGGTGGCGACCTTGTTCGGCGTGCGCAATTTGTCCATGCTCGGTGGCATCGTCTTTCTGTTCCATCAGCTCGGCTCATTCCTTGGTGGCTGGCTGGGCGGGGTGGTGTACGACCGAACCGGGAGTTATGACTTGATCTGGCAAGTGGCGGTTCTCTTGAGTCTGCTGGCGGCGGCGCTGAACTGGCCGGTGCGCGAGCGTCCGGTGGCGCGCCTGCAAGCTGCGGCGAGCGCAGCATGAGCCGGATCTGCACGCGATTCGCGCTGACCGCACTGGCTGCAGCGCTGTTGGCGCTGGTGTGGTGGGGCTGGCAACGCGGCGGTCTGGCGCTGATGCAGTTGGGCATGAGCATTTGCTAGATCGCAGCGTGGCGAGTAACGTCGAAGCCTGATGACTGCCCAAGGAAATTCGACATGTTGATGCGCTGGTGTGCTGTTCCCGCGTTGCTGATGGCGTTGACTGGCCTGGCCCAGGCCGCCGACTGTCCTGAGCTGCTGCAAGGCTCGCTGCCCAAGCTGCGCGCCAAGGAATCCATCGATCTGTGCAAGCAGTACGCCGACAAGCCGCTGGTGGTGGTCAATACCGCCAGCTTCTGCGGTTTCGCCCCGCAGTTCGAAGGCCTCGAGGCGCTGAACAAGCGCTATAAGGATCAGGGGCTGGAAATGCTTGGCGTGCCGTCGAATGACTTCAAGCAGGAGTCCAAGGACAGCGCGGAAACCGCCAAGGTCTGCTACGCCAACTATGGCGTGACCTTCAACATGACCGAGCCGCAGAAGGTCCGCGGCGATGACGCCACGCATCTGTTCCAGGTGCTGGCCGCGCAGAGCAATGCGCCGAAGTGGAACTTCTACAAGTATGTGGTCGACCGGCAGGGCAAGGTCGTGGCGAGTTTTTCCAGCTTGACCAAACCGGATGACCCCGAGTTTATCGCCGCGATCGAAAAGGCCATTGCCTCCAAACCGCTGAAGCCTTGATGGTCCTGTAGGAGCTGACGAGTGCAACGAGGCTGCGATCTTTTGTTCTTGAAATTCCAGGATCAAAAGATCGCAGCCTCGTTGCACTCGTCAGCTCCTACCGGTTTGTTCGATGCCCAGGCATGAAAAAGCCCCGCCTCTGTAAAGAGAGCGGGGCTTTTTCGTGGGCGAGGGTTTAGCCTCGCCACGGTGCATCAGAAGCGGTATGTCGCGCCGACACCGAAGCCGTTTGCCGAGTTTTCATACTTGGCATCGTAGGTCTGGCCACGCGCGTTTTCGTTGCGGATGTTGACCGACTCTTCTTTGAGGTACGAGTACGCGACGTCGATGGTCAGGTCGTCGGTCGGGCTCCAGCCGGCACCGATACTGAAGATGGTGCGGTCGCCAGTCGGGATACGTGGCGAGCGATCTTCGTTATTGGTTGGCGACTGGTCGAAGGTCAGACCGGTACGCAGGACCCATTCCTTGTTCAACTGGTACGAGGTACCCACGGCGTACGCCCAGGAGTCATGCCAGTTCTGGTCTTCGTTGATCGAACCGAACTGACCGGCCAGCAGAGGCTGCACGCCGGAGTTCTTCACGGTGATCTTGTCCAGCTGGCTCCAGCGAGTCCAGGTGGTGCCGGCGTAGACGTTCCAGCGATCGTTGATCGCCTGGGTGACCGACAGGTCCACGGATTCCGGCGTGGTGATCTTCAACGAAGCGTCGTACTTCTGGTTGGCGCCAACGCCCACCAGCGCCAGAGCGTTGTAGTTGACCTTGGTGTCGCCTTCGAGCTTGTAGTCGACCTTGGAGTGGTAGGTCAGGCCGACACGGGTGGTGTCGGTGGCCTGGACCAGCAAGCCGACGTTGTAGCCCAGCGCGGTGTCGTCACCTTTGATCTTGACCTTGCCGTCCGGCAGTGCCTGGGTGATCGACAGGTTGGATTCCAGCGAGCCGTCGATGCGGTTGATGGTCGGGCCGAAACCGATCGACACCTTATCGTTGAAGGCGTAGCTGACGGTTGGCTGGAAAGTGATGACTTGCACTTCGGACTTGCTGCCGAAGTAACGACCGGCGAAGCCGTTTTCGTAATCCGTGATCAGACCGAACGGCACGTACACACCGAGGCCGAATGCCCAGTGATCATCGATCGGTTTTACATAGAAGCCCATCGGTACGGCAGTGAGGGGCACCATGTCGCCTTTGTTGCTGCCGCCGTTCGGGCTGGAGCTGGTATCGCTGATATCGGTATGCGCGTCGACCAGGGCGACGCCGCCGGTGACTTGTTCGCGCTTGATGCGCGCCATGCCGGCCGGGTTGCCATAAACAGTGCTTGCGTCGTCGGCAGAAGAAGATCGCCCGGCAAAACCAGTCCCCATCCCACTGATGCTTTGTTCGTTGAGGGCAAAACCTGCCGCGAAGATTTGTGTGGAGGCAAGGGTAACGGCGAGGCTAAGGGTGGTTTTGAGCATGACTTTTTTCATTATTAGAACTCCTGGTGATCACCGGGGCGAAAATTACCAACATTTTCGTCCCAGCGCTATAGCCTGTAAGCCTTGAGTTAGAGCGGTTTTGTAGGACAATCCGACCAAAATGGCGACTTGTTGCGAGAACTTGTGAAACCGCCCGGTCAGCAAGCGACCTGATTCAACGGTGAAACACAGGTTTGCCAGGCATAGGTGAAGTCGCGCAAACGGCCTTGCGGTTGAAAGGTCTGGCGCCAGATGCGCGCCATGCCGAGCAGGTCGGTCGGAGCGGGGAGGATGGGGTTCTGTTCTTCTACCAGCAGCCAGGCGATGGCCGTGGCGTAACGCAGGTTGACGGTCAGTTCCAGATGCGGGCCGCTGAGGAATGCATGCTGACTGGCGAGGCCGCGCACCAGGCTGGCGCGCTCCGGGTCGAGCGCCAGATAATCGTCCCAGAGCGCCTGATGGCGATGCTCGGCAATCCGGTAGAGGCCGTGGCCGCGGCGGTCGTGCAGGGCAGAGCCGAGGGCGGATTGGCTGGCAGCGATACCCAGCAGCAGGGATTCGGCGGTTGCGCAGTGGCGTCCCAGATAGATCAATGTGGGACGGATCACATAGCGGCACAGTTCGCTGGCAGCGATACCCATAACACCCTCGGTTCTTGTTGTTGAGGGCGAGTCCTGAAGGGGCTTTGGCAGCAGTGGATCGACTCAGGCTCGCCGCAAGCGGGTCAAGCCGCTTGAGTTGAAGTGTAGTGTCATATTCAGCCTGTAAAGGCCTGTTTTTAAAATATTTCCGCCATCGCATCCCGGGCGTTAGATCGGAACATGCTTAGAAGCGTTGCGTTAAAAGTGAAATATCAGGCAATAAAAAGCCCCGCTTTTCAGCAGGGCTTTTGCTTTTGCAGCCTGTCCGGCTTTCAGGCAACCAGTGCCTGACGGGTACGCTCGATCACGGCCTGCAGCGGTTCGGCGCTGGAGTATTGATCGGGGTACAGACGCTCGCT
Organism: Pseudomonas sp. TE9122; assembly: GCF_056278925.1. Classification (NCBI taxonomy): domain Bacteria; kingdom Pseudomonadati; phylum Pseudomonadota; class Gammaproteobacteria; order Pseudomonadales; family Pseudomonadaceae; genus Pseudomonas; species Pseudomonas sp. TE9122. The sequence goes on from NZ_JBWBQI010000001.1 coordinate 1,279,363, forward strand.
GTGACGAGCGATACCGTGTTCATTGACTACGGTGAAGCTGAAGCAGCCTTTGCGAGCGGCCATGATCAGGCAGTTCATTGGAGCAAAAGCGTTGGTTAGGGTGCGAATGGCATCCTGAGTCTGGATTTGAGTAGACATAGTTATTAGGTGTTCCTACAAATGACACGGATAAGAACCGTGCAACGTTAAAACGTTCCAGTAACGTTGATCACCATTGATCGAACGAAGAACCCGACTGGAACAAAGCAGCCAGTTTGAAGCGCTGATAAGTGAGCGCGCTTGGGCTGGCAGGTAGGTACTTAGGAGGACAGGCATCACAGCGAGGGCTAAGGTTCTGGGCCCGGGGTGAAGATCCTGATCAATTTGCAGGTTGGTTCGGTCAGAGTAAGTGTTCTTGGCAACGCCCTTTGTTTTCGTTCAAAGGCAGCGTCGTCGCAAGAGTTACCTGGAAACCATCGAGGGGTCGTTCCCGCTTTTTTCGGCAGTGTCTTCCTGTTGGAAGTTGACCGTGGGGAGATGTTCGACCGGAATTGACTTTCAGCTTGGTACTAACGCCGCGGATAGTAACGGATCCGTTCGGGCGAAGCAAACCCCATGTCAAAAAAAGCTTCACAGGGTATGGTCGTGTCGCACCGTCCGTCGGCGTGCACGCTTTTCGCAGAGCCTTTCGGTCGTTCGCAGCTGCGCAAAATGACCCCAAAAAGCGCACGCATATAACCGGCGCACAGGTACTTGTGCACATTAGTTGCGCAGAGCGTAACGCAACTGTCACATCGATCCTGACTCCAGTCGCTGCCTGTATCAAAAGTTTAAGTCAATGAAAAATATCGTCTTTTTTTGTTGGTGAAAAAATCGTCAGTTTGACTGCGAGCCCCATTCCATAAGGCTTTGCGAGGATCACAGAGCGGTTGTCCACTGACTTATCCACAGCTTCTGTGGATTGTCCCTAGCGCTTGCTCTAGCACGGGCGTGCCGGGTTTTTTTCGACTTTACCTGTAAGAAAAAGAGAGTAAAGTGGCGCGCCTTCCGATCTGTCCCGCAGTGCTTTATGAAGTTTCGCTCAGTATCAGACCCTGTTACCTCCAATCCGACCTCTGTTACCGCTCCCAAGCGTTTTTCCGTACGTGTGGCTGAGTGGCTGCTCGATGCGCCGCGCCTGAGCGACAGCCCCAGCGCCAAACACCTCGCGGGCCGCCTGCTCAAGCAACCGGCCCGTGAAGGTGTAGTCGCTGCGCAAAGCCGTCTCGGCCAATTGATCTGCCGTGAGTGCGGCAATGCCCGTGATCGGCGTATCGGCCAGGAGCTGCTGCGTCAGGCCGCCCGCGCCGGCGACCGTCGCGCGCAGCAGGAACTCGGTCTGATCGAAGACTGAGCTGTCCAAGCCCAGACACCTTGGTTAACCTTCAGGCTTTATCCGATTGGCAGGAGTCGCTATGGCTATGGACTTGACCAGCATATTGCTTGGTCTTGCGGCAGCAGGGGTGCCGCTGCTGGCGCTGGCCTGGCAACTGCAACGCCGGGCCAGCAATGCACAGGCCGATCTGGCCTTGCTCGAAGAGCGCCTGGCCATGGCGCAACTGGCCCAGGATGGCCTCACCGCGCAGCTTGAAGCGAGCCGCGACGAGATCGCCGACCTCGGCCAGGCCAACGCTGCCAAACAGGCAGACCTCGCCGCGCTGCGCCGCGAGGTCGAATTGCTGCAGATCGAGCGCGATGACGCCCGCGATGCCTCCCACGCCTGGAACCTCGAACGCGCCAACAAGGACGCTGAGTTGCGCCGCCTAGACGCCCACGCTGCCTCGCTGAGTGCCGAACTGCGAGAGCAACAGGAAAGCCATCAACAACGTCTCAACGACCTGCAAGGCTCGCGTGATGAGCTGCGTGCGCAATTCGCCGAGCTGGCCGGCAAGATCTTCGATGAGCGTGAGCAGCGCTTTGCCGAAACCAGCCAGCAGCGGCTCGGGCAGTTGCTCGATCCGTTGAAAGAACGCATCCAGTCCTTTGAAAAACGCGTGGAAGAAAGCTATCAGGCCGAAGCCCGCGAGCGCTTCTCGCTGGCCAAGGAGCTGGAGCGTTTGCAGGCATTGAACCTGCGCCTGAGCGACGAAGCGACCAACCTGACTCGCGCGCTCAAGGGCCAGAAAACCCAAGGCAATTGGGGCGAACTGATCCTCGAGCGCGTTCTTGAGCATGCAGGTCTGGAGAAGGGCCGCGAATACCAGACCCAGGTCAATCTCAAAGGCCCGGACGGCGAGCGCTTCCAGCCCGATGTGATCATTTACCTGCCCGGCGACAAGCAGGTGGTGGTCGATTCGAAAGTCAGCCTCACGGCCTATCAACAATATGTTGCGGCCGATGACGACACCCTCGGGCAGATCGCGATCAAGCAGCATGTATTGTCGCTGCGCAATCATGTCAAAGGTCTGGCCGGCAAGGATTACAAGCGCTTGGAAGGCCTGCACAGCCTCGATTTCGTCTTGCTGTTCGTGCCGATCGAAGCGGCATTTTCCGCTGCGTTGCAGGCTGAGCCTTCGCTGTTTCAGGATGCTTTCGACCGCAATATCGTGATCGTCAGTCCGACTACGCTGTTGGCCACGCTGCGGGTGATCGACAGTCTGTGGAAGCAGGAACGGCAGAGCCAGAATGCCCGGGAAATCGCTGAGCGCGCGGGTTGGCTGTACGACAAGTTCGTGTTGTTTATTCAGGATCTGGACGAAGTGGGCAATCGTCTGCAGCAACTGGACAAGGCTTACAGCTCAGCGCGTAACAAGCTGACAGAGGGGCGCGGTAATCTGGTCAGCCGCAGTGAGCAGTTGAAGTTGCTCGGTGCGCGGGCGAGCAAGAGCTTGCCGGCGGATTTGCTGGAGCGGGCGATGACGGATGTTGATGGGTTGGTTGAGTTGCCTGAGTAGGCGTCGTTTTTTGGGCTGATTGGGGGCATATCCGTTGCTGCGGGCGTGGCGGCTGGCGGTTTCGCCCTTACGGCGAGTCACCTTTTTCAAACGCCAAAAAGGTAACCCAAAAGGCTTGCTCCTACGTTCGGCCCTCGCAGGCTCGGGTCCCTTCGCTCCGGGATCGATCCGGGCGCAGCGGCTACGGTTTGCTTCGCTGCACCTCCTTCCGCTGTGTCTGGCTGCGCCAGACGGTCGCTGCGCTCCCACGCCCGGATCAATCCCTCCACTCAGCCTTCCGACGTCGCCGGTGGATCAAGATCAAAAGCACTCGAGCTTGCGCTCATTGTTGAGTGGGGCGGCTTCGCCGCGGGCAGCTGCGCTGCCTTGCTTTTGCTTTTGTGGGAGCGAGCCTGCTCGCGAAGGCAATCTGCCGACCAACCATTTCACTCAGATATCGACGGTCCAACTGTAGGAGCTGCCGAAGGCTGCGATCTTTTGCTCTTGCTCTTGCTCTTGCTCTTGCTCTTGCTCTTGCTTTTGCTGTTCTGTGGGAGCGAGCCTGCTCGCGAAGGCTTCTGCAAGGTCACCTTCTACAACGGCAAATACCGACTCAACAGTGCCCGCAACGCTGCCGGCTTCACCGGTTTGGCCAGGTAATCCAGGCCCGCAGCATGCACTTGCGCTACGGTCTCCGGGCGTCCATCCGCGCTGATTACCACGCCGGGTACCGGCTCGCCCAGGCGCGTGCGCAACCACGCCATCAGCTCTGTGCCGGTATCGCCGTGGTCGAGGTGATAGTCGACCAGCGCCAGTTGCGGCCGCACGCCTTCATTCAATATCGCTGCGCATTCTTCGCGATTGCGCGCCGTCCACACTTGGCAGCCCCAGCGGCTCAGCAGGCTGTTCATGCCGATCAGGATGCTGTCTTCGTTATCGATGCACAGCACCTGCGCGCCGCTGAGCATTTTGCTGTTTGGCTCGACCGTGGCGCTCGCCGCAGGCGTTTGCGTGCGCGCCAGCGGTACCGTCACGCTGAATACACTGCCGCGCCCCGGCCAGGAGCGAACGCGCAGGGTGTGCCCGAGCACGCGGCACAAGCCGTCGGCGATCGCCAGACCCAGGCCCAGACCTTTTTCGGCGCGGGTCTGGTGGCTGTCGAGGCGTTTGAATTCTTCGAAAATCACTTGTTGTTTGTCTTCCGGAATCCCCGGGCCGCGATCCCAGACTTCCAGACATAACTCGCCACTGCGCCGACGCACGCCCAGCAGCACCGGGCCTTTGGCATAGCGGAAAGCGTTGGTGAGGAAGTTTTGCAGGATTCGCCGCAACAGTTTGATGTCGCTGTCGATGCGCAATTGACTGCCGCGCACCCGGAACGTGAGCTTTTGCTCTTGGGCCAGCGCCTTGAACTCCGCGCCTAGGGTGTCGAACAGTTCATTGACGACGAACGCTTTGCGGTCCGGGTTGATCTTGCCGTTTTCCAGGCGCGATATGTCCAGTAGATCGCTGATCAGGTCTTCCGCCGAACGCAACGAGCTGTCGAGGTGTTGCACCAGCTGCTGCGCCTCTGCGCTCAAGCCTTCGTTCTGGTGGGAGAGGGCGGCGGAGAACAGTCGCGCGGCGTTCAGCGGTTGCATCAAGTCGTGGCTGACGGCGGCGAGGAAGCGGGTTTTCGACTGGTTGGCCGCCTCGGCATTGCCCTTGGCTTCGGTGAGCGCGACGTTGAGTTGCGACAGTTCCTGGGTGCGCTCGCTGACCCGTTGTTCCAGCCCTTCGTTGGCCTCGGTCAGCGCCTGTTCGGCTTCGCGGAACGCGGTAATGTCGGTGAAGCTCATGACAAATCCGCCGCCGGGCATCGGGTTGCCGATCAGCTCGATCACCCGGCCATTGGGGAACAGCCGTTCGGAAGTGTGTGCGCGGCCCTGACGCATCCAGTGCAAGCGTCGCGCGACGTGCACTTCCGCTTCGCCAGGGCCGCACAAACCGCGTTCGGCGTTGTAGCGAATGATGTCGGCAATCGGCCGGCCGACGCTGATCAGGCCGTCGGGGTAGTTGAACAGTTCCAGATAACGCCGGTTCCACGCCACCAGTTTCAGCGACTGGTCGACCACGCTGATGCCCTGGGTGATGTTCTCGATCGCGCCTTGCAGCAGGGCGCGGTTGAACTGCAGCACTTCCGAGGCTTCGTCAGCGATTCGGACTACGTCCTCCAACTGCATTTCCCGACCTTCGATGGCGGCCTTTACTACGGCGCGCGTCGAAGAGGCGCCGAGGACACCGGCCAGCAAACGTTCGGTATGGGCGATCCATTCACTGTCGGCGTTCTGGTTGGGGTTGAAACCCTTGCCCTGACGGTAGGCGAAGCGAATGAAGCTCTGCCGCGCGCGTTCTTCGCCGACGAAACGCGCCGCCAGTTGCAGCAGATCGTCGATCTGCACCGCCAGCATTGAACGAGCATTAGGCCGCGCGCTGATTTCCTGACCGATAAAACGCCCGGCCTGCCAGTGTTCCGAAACCCGCGTGCGCGAGAGCACCGAGACCCAGGCGAACAGGGTGAAATTACCCGCCAGCGACAACACCACGCCTTGGGTCAGCGGCGTAATCGGCAGGTTCAGCGGATTACTATGCAGCCACGCCAACCCCGGAAAACTCGCCAGCGACCAGCCGAGACTGTGCGCGGCAATCGGCAATACCAATGTGTAGAACCAGAGGAAGGTGCCGGTGGCGAGGCCGGCGAACACGCCCCGGCGGTTGGCCTGTTTCCAGTACAGCGCACCAAGCATCGCCGGCGCCAGTTGCGTTACCGCGGCGAAGGCGATCTGGCCGATGGTCGCCAGGCTCGCGGTCGAGCCAAGCAAGCGATAACTGACGTAGGCCAGCAGGAGAATCACCACGATGCTCACTCGGCGCACCGAGAGCATCCACTGGCGGAACACCTCGAACGGGCGCTCGGCGTTGTTGCGGCGCAACAGCCACGGCAGCAGCATGTCGTTGGAGACCATGGTCGACAGTGCGACGCTGGCGACAATCACCATGCCGGTCGCTGCCGATGCACCACCGATAAACGCCAGCATCGCCAGCGCCGGATGGGCCTGGGCCAGCGGCAGGCTGATCACGAACGAGTCGGGCAGCACATCGCTGGGCAGCATCATCTGACCGGCAAGGGCGATCGGGACTACAAACAGTGCGGCCAAAGCCAGATAGGCGGGGAAAACCCATTTCGCCAGTCGCAGATCCTGCGGGTCGATGTTCTCCACCACGGTGACGTGAAACTGCCGGGGCAGGCAGATGATCGCCATCATCGCCACGCCGGTCTGCACCACCATCGATGGCCAGTTGATGGTTTCCTTCCAGTACGCCTCAAGGCGCGGGGCGAGCATCGCCTGATTGAACAGGTCGTCGAAACCGTCATACAGGCCGTACGTGACGAAGGCGCCGACGGCGAGAAAGGCGAACAGCTTGACCAGCGATTCGAAGGCAATCGCCAGCACCATGCCACGGTGATGTTCGGTGGCGTCGAGGTTGCGCGTACCGAAAACGATGGTGAACAGGGCTAGCACCAGCGACACGATCAGCGCCGTGTCCTGGGCGCGGGTGCCCATGGCATCGGCGCCGGCGCCGATCAACAGGTTCACGCCAAGGACAATGCCTTTGAGTTGCAGGGCGATGTAGGGCAAGACGCCGACGAGACAAATCAGCGCCACCACCACCGCCAACGATTGCGACTTACCGTAGCGCGCGGCGATGAAGTCGGCGATGGAGGTGATGTTCTCCTGTTTGCTGATCATCACCATTTTCTGCAGGACCCACGGCGCGCCGACCAGCAGCAGGATCGGCCCGAGGTAGATCGGCAGGAATGACCACAGTTGTTCCGCCGCCTGACCGACCGCGCCGAAGAACGTCCAACTGGTGCAGTAAACCGCCAGCGACAGGCTGTACACCCAGGCGCGCACCCGTGGCGGCAACGGCGTGCTGCGACGGTCGCCGTAGAAGGCGATGGCGAACATGATGGCCATGTAGGCCAGGGCAACGACGGCGATCAGCCCGGTGGACAACGACATGCAGCACTCCCGACAAAAGACTCCCCGGCACTCCTCCCCGGGCGGACAGTCTCGCACGCGCGCGACGGTTAGTCAGTGTCGACCAAGGTCGTGGCGTGGCGGGGTGTCGCAGGCGGGGTACCGAGTAGTTTTTGTGGTGACCGGGCGGGCCTCTTCGCGAGCAGGCTCGCTCCCACGTTCTGGAATGCATTCCCTTGTGGGAGCGAGCCTGCTCGCGAAGGCGTCAGTCCTGCCGCAATGCAATATCGATCAACCGATGCAACTCATCCACCTCCAGCGCCGTGGCCGAAAACAGAATCCGGAACACCACCGGCGCCACCACCAGATTGATCAAGCGATCGACACTCGGCGCCTTCTCATGCGGATAGCGATCGACGATGGTCTGCAACTGCGCACCAATGATCGCCACGCAATAGCCCGGCGTAGCGCTGGCCTGCACGTCGCGCATCATGTTGCGCCCGACCTCCGAGCTCATCTCGTCGAGATATTGCTCGGCCCAGGCGCGGATATCGCCGCGCAGGCTGCCAGTGTTCGCCGGCTCGCTGTCCGGGCGCATGCGGGCGAGGGCGACGTCCGCCAGCAACGCCGCCAGATCACCCCAGCGGCGGTAGATCGTCGACGGCGTAACCCCCGCGCGGGCGGCAATCTGCGGGACGGTCACGGTGGAACGTTCCTGCTCTTGCAGCAGCGCGTTGACAGCCGAATGAATCGACTCTTGTACCCGGGCACTGCGGCCCCCGGGGCGTAAACCTTCTTTAATAGCCATGCGGCAGACCTTAACACAAAGAATTTGCTTTAAGCGCGGGGCGGTAGCACACTGCACAAAAGCAAAAAATTAGCTTTTGCGGAGTATGCCCATGACCAGCCCCTTGAATAGTGTCGCTTCCCACCAGTCGAGCTTGTGGTTTCTGGCGATCACCTTACTCAGTTTTCTCGCCGCTTCCACCGCGCCGACGCCGTTGTATCACTTGTATCAGGATCAGCTGCATTTCTCGGCAGCGATGTTGACGCTGATCTTCGCCGTTTACGCTTTCAGTCTGTTGGCGGCGTTGCTGACGGTTGGTTCGCTTTCCGACCATCTCGGACGCAAACCGGTGATCTTCAGTGCCGTGCTGCTCAATGCGCTGGCGATGCTGCTGTTCATTTATGCCGACAGTGTCGCTTGGTTGATCGGCGCGAGGGTACTGCAGGGTTTCGCCACCGGCATGGCCACCGCCGTTTTGAGCGCAACATTGCTCGATACCGACCGCCAGCAGGGGCCGCTGATCAACAGTGTCGCGCCGTTACTCGGGATGGCTTTGGGCGGTTTGGGCTGTGGCTTGCTGGCAGAATTCGCACCGGCGCCGTTGCAGCTGACCTATTGGTTGCTGTTGGCGTTGTTCGTGTTGCAGGGCGTTTATGTCTGGCGCCTGCCGGAAAGTGTCTCGCGGCAAGGTGGGGCGCTGGCGTCTTTGCGACCGACTTTGCACGTGCCGGTGCAAGCGCGTTCAACGTTGTGGCGAGTGCTGCCGCTGAACACCGCAACCTGGGCGCTCGGAGGTTTTTATGCCTCGCTGGCGCCGTCGTTGGTGCGCACGGCCACTGGCTCTACCTCCAATCTGATCGGTGGCGCTACGGTCGCGGCGCTCACCGTGACCGGTGCGTTGATGATTTTCATGATGCGCAATCGTCCAGCCGCTCAGGCGCTGCGGCTGGGTGCGAGCTTGCTGCCGATCGGGCTGGTCCTGATCCTCCTCGGCGTGCATGGCACCAGTCTGTGGTTGTTTTTCTTCGGCACCCTGGTCGCCGGTTGCGGCTTCGGTTCGGGTTTCCTCGGTACGGTGCGCAGTCTGGTGTCGCTGGCCTCGCCACACGAGCGAGCCGGGTTGATGTCGGCGTATTACGTGCTCAGTTATCTGGCGTTCTGTTTGCCGGCGTTGCTGGCCGGGCAACTCGCTCGCAGTTTCGGGTTGCTGGCGACCACTGATGGTTACGGCGTTGTATTGATCGTGCTGGCCGTGGCTGCGCTGCTGCTCAGTCTGCGTCCGCAGACAGGCAGAGTTTGCAGCGCTCCTTAAGCGCGTGTAGATGCTTATCTGCAAAACAGATAACAGTTAGAGATATTACCCGTTATATCGATATTCGATTCGGATCTACCATGGACTCAACCTCACCAGAGGACAGGAGTTCATGATGATTTGCCCTAACAGTGTCACCCCCGGCTACAAACCTTTCAGCCAGCTTCAGCATCCGCGTGAAGTGATCCGCCAGTTCACGCCGAACTGGTTCGCCGCGACCATGGGCACCGGTGTGTTGGCATTGGCGCTGGCCCAGTTGCCGCTGGCCATTCCCGGATTACGCGTCGTGGCCGAGGGGCTGTGGCTGTTCAACATTCTGTTGTTCAGCTTGTTTACTGCTGCCTACGCCGCGCGCTGGATTTTGTTCTTTGACGAGGCGCGGCGGATTTTCGGCCATTCGACTGTATCGATGTTCTTCGGCACCATTCCCATGGGCCTGGCGACGATCATCAACGGCTTTCTGTTGTTCGGGCTGCCGCGCTGGGGCGACGGTGTCATTCAGCTCGTTGAAGTGTTGTGGTGGATCGATGTAGCGATGTCGCTGGCCTGCGGTGTGTTGATTCCGTACATGATGTTTACCCGTCAGGAACACAGCATCGATCAGATGACCGCGGTCTGGTTGCTGCCGGTGGTGGCGGCGGAAGTAGCCGCGGCCAGCGGCGGCTTGCTCGCCCCGCATCTGACCGACGCCCATGGGCAACTCGTCGTACTGACCACCAGCTATGTGCTCTGGGCTTTCTCCCTGCCGGTGGCGTTCAGCATTCTGACCATCCTGTTGTTGCGTATGGCCTTGCACAAACTGCCCCACGAAAACATGGCCGCGTCGAGCTGGCTCGCCCTCGGTCCGATCGGCACCGGTGCCCTGGGCATGTTGCTGTTGGGCGGTGAGGCACCAGCGATTTTTGCCGCGAATGGTCTGCCCGGCGTCGGTGAAATCGCCTCAGGATTAGGGCTGGTGGCAGGGATCACGCTGTGGGGTTTTGGTCTGTGGTGGATGTTGATGGCACTGTTGATCACCGTACGTTATCTACGCGACGGCATTCCGTTCAACCTCGGCTGGTGGGGCTTCACCTTCCCGTTGGGCGTGTATTCGCTGGCAACGCTGAAACTGGCAAGCGTCCTCGGCCTCATGTTTTTCAGTGTGTTCGGTACGGCGCTGGTGATTTTGTTGGCGGTAATGTGGCTGATCGTCGGCAAGCGCACCGTGCAGGGCGCGTGGCGTGGCGAGCTGTTTGTCTCGCCGTGTATTGCAGGTTTGAAGAAATAATCCGAAAAGTTTAGGTAAGGTGTGGCCTGGATCGTGGTGCGGGATTCCAATAACAAGCACCCAGGCCTCACTATCTAACATCAGGAAACACGGAAGATGAGTCACCCCTCACAGTTCAACCTGTTGCGCACCCGGCGCTTTTTGCCCTTCTTTATTACCCAGTCGCTCGGCGCGTTCAACGACAACGTGTTCAAGCAGTCGTTGATCCTCGCCATCCTCTATCGGTTGACCATCGAGGGCGATCGCTCGATCTGGGTCAACCTCTGCGCGCTGCTGTTTATCCTGCCGTTTTTCCTGTTCTCGGCGCTGGCCGGGCAGTTCGGGGAAAAATTCGCCAAGGACGCGTTGATCCGTCTGATCAAGCTCGCGGAAATCGCCATCATGGCCGTAGGATCGATCGGCTTTCTCTTCGATCATCTGTCGTTGATGCTGGTGGCGCTGTTCGCCATGGGCACGCATTCGGCGCTGTTCGGCCCGGTGAAGTATTCGATCCTGCCGCAGGCCTTGCGCGACGATGAACTGGTCGGCGGCAACGGTCTGGTGGAAATGGGCACGTTTCTGGCAATTCTCGCCGGCACCATCGGCGCCGGGATCATGATGTCGACCGAGCACTACGCGCCAGTAGTCTCCGCCGCGATCGTCGGCATTGCCGTGCTGGGTTATCTGGCCAGCCGCAGTATTCCGCGCGCGGCGGCCTCGTCGCCGGAAATGCGCCTGAACTGGAATATCTTCAGTCAGTCCTGGGCGACGTTGAAACTCGGTCTGGGCCAGACGCCTGCGGTGTCGCGCTCGATTGTCGGCAACTCGTGGTTCTGGTTCGTCGGGGCAATCTATCTGACGCAGATCCCGGCCTACGCCAAGGAATGGATGCACGGTGACGAAACCGTGGTCACGCTGATCCTGACCGTGTTCTCGGTGGGCATCGCGCTGGGTTCGATGCTCTGCGAGAAGCTCTCCGGGCGCAAAGTCGAGATCGGACTGGTGCCGTTTGGCTCGTTTGGCCTGACCGTGTTCGGCCTGTTGCTGTGGTGGCATTCCGGTGGGATCCCGGACAGCGTCACCGGCCATAGCTGGATTGCCGTGCTGGGCTTCGTGCACACCTGGGCGGTGTTGATCGACATCCTTGGCCTCGGCATTTTCGGTGGCTTCTATATTGTCCCGCTGTACGCGCTGATCCAGTCGCGTACGGCTGAAAACGAACGCGCGCGGGTGATTGCCGCCAACAACATTCTCAACGCGTTGTTTATGGTGGTGTCGGCGATTGTTTCGATCGTTTTGCTGAGCGTCGCCAAGCTGTCGATCCCGCAACTGTTCCTGGTGGTGTCGCTGCTGAACATCGGCGTCAACGCCTACATCTTCAAGATCGTTCCGGAATTCAGCATGCGCTTCATGATCTGGCTGCTCAGCCATTCCATGTACCGCGTCGAGCACCGCAACCTTGAAGCGATCCCGGACGAGGGCGCGGCGCTGCTGGTGTGCAACCACGTGTCGTTCGTCGACGCCTTGCTGATCGGCGGGGCGGTGCGTAGGCCGATTCGCTTTGTCATGTACTACAAGATCTACAACTTGCCGGTGCTGAACTTTATCTTCCGCACGGCGGGCGCTATTCCGATTGCCGGACGCCAGGAAGATATCCAGATCTACGAAAAAGCCTTCACACGCATCGCTCAGTATCTGAAGGACGGTGAGCTGGTGTGCATCTTCCCGGAAGGCAAATTGACCGCCGATGGCGAGATCAACGAGTTTCGCGGCGGCGTGACGCGCATTCTGGAGGAGACGCCAGTGCCGGTGATTCCGCTGGCGTTGCAAGGATTGTGGGGGAGTTTCTTCAGTCGCGATCCGAGCAAGGGCTTGTTCCATCGCTTGTGGTCGCGGGTGACGCTGGTGGCGGGGCCGGCAATTACCGAAGGGACCGAGCCGGCGAAGTTGCAGGTGTTGGTGGGGGAATTGCGCGGATCTGTCAGATAGTTGTTGACTGGACGGCCCTCATCGCTGGCAAGCCAGCTCCCACAGGTTCGATGGTGTACACCAATCTTGTGGGAGCTGGCTTGCCAGCGATGGGGCCGGTGGCTTAAGCGCTGACCTTGAGCCCGATCAAACCGGTGACGATCAACGCCACACTGGCCAGCCGAATCAATGCCATCGACTCACCGAACAGAATGATCCCGGCGATCACCGTACCCACCGCACCGACACCGGTCCAGATCGCATAGGCCGTACCCAACGGTAATTCCTTCATCGCCAGGCCCAGCAAACCAAGGCTGATGGCCATGGCGGCAACGGTGAGGGCGGTGGGAAGCGGGCGGGTGAAGCCGTCGGTGTATTTCAGGCCGACGGCCCAGCCGACTTCGAACAGGCCGGCGCAAAACAGAATGATCCAGGACATGCAGGACCTCCATCGATTGACGGGGTCGTCCCCAGATTAATGACTCGAGCGAGCCGCAGGGTCGTCCCCGCGTTGCGCAATATACTGACGAGCATTAACCCGGGGATCAAGTTTTCAGCCTCAATCGGCAGCCCGTTGTGCGAGGTTGTCGCGATCTTCTTTTTCGCTCATGCGCCGGAAGTACGTCGACAGCAGCGCCCCGGAGATATTGTGCCAGACGCTGAACAGCGCGCTCGGCACCGCCGCCAGTGGCGAGAAGTGCGCACTGGCCAATGCCGCGCCCAGTCCCGAATTCTGCATGCCGACCTCCAGTGCCAGCGACTTGCGCTGAGCCAGCGGCAGGCCGAACAGGCGTCCGGTGAAGTAGCCGAGCAGATAACCGAAGCTGTTGTGCAGCATCACCACGGCCATGATCAACAGGCCGGACTCGGCGATTTTCGCCTGACTCGCCGCCACCACGGCGGTGACGATAATCACGATGCTGACCACCGATACCAGCGGCAACACATCCACCGCATGCCGCACCTTGTCGCCGAGCAGCCGCTGCGCGACCACGCCGAGAACGATCGGCAACAGCACCACTTGCAGGATCGACCAGAACAGCTCCATGAACGATACCGGCAGCCACGCCGAGGCCAGCAGCCAGATCAGCGCCGGGGTCAACAGTGGGGCGAGCAGGGTAGTGACCGCGGCAATCGCCACTGAAAGCGCCAGATCACCGCGTGCCAGCCAGGTCATCACGTTCGAAGAGGTGCCGCTCGGGCAGCAGCCGACCAGAATCACCCCGACGGCGATTTCCGGCGGCAGGTGAAACACCTGGCAAAGCAACCAAGCCACACCGGGCATGATCACGAAATGCGCAACCACGCCCAGCGCCACCCGCCACGGATGGCGAGCGACGGCAGCGAAGTCGTCGAGCTTGAGGGTCAGGCCCATGCCGAACATCACCAGACCCAGCAGCGGTACGATCGCGCTTTTCAGGCCAATGAACCACGCCGGTTGCAGGAAGGCCACGACGGCGAATATCAGAACCCAGTAAGCGAAGGTATTGCCGACAAAGCGGCTGAGTGCAGCCAGTGCGCGCATGGCTCGATCCTTATTTTTGGTTACACCACAAAACATTGTGGGAGCGAGCCTGCTCGCGAAAGCGGTGAGCCAGATACATTAATGTTGCTGGCGCACCGCATTCGCGAGCAGGCTCGCTCCCACAGGTTAGATGCTCGTCAGGGTCAGATCCCCTGCGGCATCTCTTCCCCACCCAACGCTTCAACCAGCGCCGGCAGGAAGTCGCCGAAGGTCAGCATCATCAGGGTGAAGCTGGCATCCAGTTGGCCCAGGGCTTCATCACCACCGTCCTGTTCCGCCTGATCCTGCAACAGATCCTCGAATTTCAGGCGTTTGACGGTCATCTTGTCGTCGAGCATGAACGACAGTTTGTCCTGCCAGGCCAGCGACAGCTGAGTGACGACTTTGCCGGTGCTCAGGTGCAGCTGGATTTCCTCGCTGGTCAGGTCCTGACGCTTGCAACGGACGATGCCGCCGTCTTCGTGGGTATCGCGCAGTTCGCACTCGTCCAGTACATAAAAATCGTCGGCGGCTTTCTGCGTGGTGACCCACTCGGTCATCACCGCAGTCGGTGCCATTTTCACGGTCAATGGACGCACGGGCAGGGTGCCGATCACTTCGCGCAGCGTCGACAGCAGGTCTTCGGCGCGTTTCGGGCTGGCCGAGTTGACCAGGATCAAGCCCTGTTTCGGCGCGATCGCGGCGAAGGTCGACGAACGACGGATGAACGCGCGCGGCAGAAACGCCTGGATAATTTCATCCTTGATCTGGTCGCGTTCCTTCTTATAGACCTTGCGCATCTGCTCGGCTTCGATCTCTTCGACCTTTTCCTTGACCGCGTCACGCACGACGCTGCCCGGCAGAATGCGTTCTTCCTTGCGCGCAGAGATCAGCAGGAAATCGCCGCTGACATGCACCAGCGGCGCATCTTCGCCCTTGCCGAATGGTGCGACGAAACCGTAAGTGGTCAGCTCCTGGCTTGCACACGGCCGCGCCAGTTTGGTCGCCAGTGCAGTTTCCAGCGCCTCGGCATCGACAGGCAGGTCTTGGGTCAGGCGATAGATCAGCAGGTTCTTGAACCACATGGGGCGAGTCACTCCTTTATACAAAGGGGGGCATTATTGTCTTCGCCGGGGCGTAGGCCAACCCTTCTCTAAGCCTTTGGAAGGCCTCGGAAAATTATTTAAAAAAGTGCTTGCCAGAGGTTGGGGTGCTCCGTAGAATGCGCGCCACACCGAAGCGAAGGGTGATTAGCTCAGCTGGGAGAGCGTCTGCCTTACAAGCAGAATGTCGGCGGTTCGATCCCGTCATCACCCACCATTCGTTTCAAGTGTTTAGCGCAGCGGTAGTTCAGTCGGTTAGAATACCGGCCTGTCACGCCGGGGGTCGCGGGTTCGAGTCCCGTCCGCTGCGCCATATTCGGTAACCTGGACCACTGAACGCCAGGTAACCACGGAAAAACCCGCTGATGCGGGTTTTTTTCTGTCTCAAGGTTGTACCCGCGGGATGTATCGTTTCACCGGTTTTCAGATTTTTTTGAAAAATATTCAATTAAATCAACACTTTACGAAAACTTGTGGCATAATGCGCCCCGTAACGAAGCGAAGGGTGATTAGCTCAGCTGGGAGAGCGTCTGCCTTACAAGCAGAATGTCGGCGGTTCGATCCCGTCATCACCCACCATTCGTTTCAAGCGTTTCGCGCAGCGGTAGTTCAGTCGGTTAGAATACCGGCCTGTCACGCCGGGGGTCGCGGGTTCGAGTCCCGTCCGCTGCGCCATATTCGGTATCTGGAACTGAACGCCAGACACCACAAAAAGCCCGCCTTGTGCGGGCTTTTTGCTGTCTGCGATTTATGAAATCGCCGCGCTACTGCGCCGCATTGCGGGCATGCCGATAGTCGCTCACCGCCTCGTACACTGCCTTGCGCAAGCGATTGATCCCGCCCACCGGCCGATGCGCCTCGATGCCGAACCACGGGTTGAACGACAGGTTGTCGCATTGCAGATTCAGCGCCGGCGTATCGAAGTCCTGCGCGGGCAGGGTGATCCGCGCCACCGTTGCAAAAGGCGCATCCTGCTCACGCCACTCAATGCTGGTGTTTTCGATCGGCATGTACTTGTTCGCGTCCTGGCGCTGGATCTGCAGGGCAAAACACGCCGGCACCCGATCCGTGGATAACTGTTGATTCAGTGCACTGCGCAGAAAATTCGGCAAGTCGTGATTCTGTTTGGGCAAGGTATACGCCGGGCAACGCTCCGGATCCGGCACGACGCGGAATTTCGCATTGGCCTCACCGAACTTGTAGGGCGATACCGAGAAATATGTAGTCTCGGTCGGACTGTCCGGCGGCGCTGACAGCGTAGCCAGCGCGATAGACAGATGACGGACTTGCCAGGTGCGCGGATCCCATGTCGGAAAAAACGCCATTACCTTCTTGCCGTCAGCCTGCGCCGCCACATTCTGACGATACTCGGCGACATCGCTGACAAAGAAATTCGGATGGCTGAACATCACGAAATCCTGTTCATGCTGGTCTTGGCGATTGCCGAGCAGTTGCTTGCCAGAAACCTCGAACAGCTTGATTGCCATCCCGCGCGCGTCGCGAATGCTGTCGAATTGTGGGTAGGCATTGCCGTTGGACAACCGGATCAGCGCCTGCCAGGTCTTGCCCGGCTCGCTGAACACACCCTGTCGCAGCGATTGCGCCAGTTCCGGTAAAACCTGCACTTGCGCCTTCACGCAGCCATGCGCCTTGGCGTGGGCATCGCGCAGATAACGCGTGCTTTCGCGATGCTGGTCGACGATGCGCACAGCGGTTTGAATGATGTCCTGGGTCATCGCCGCTTCGCCTGGTGGAATCTGTTCCTGCGCCGACACCGGCCCACGATGCTGCCAAGCGAACCACGCGGCGGCGATGGCCCAGCCGAGCAGGCCGATGATCAGCAGGATCAGCAGCGTCTTGCCAAGCAAACGCCCCAACCAGAGCCAGAAGCGAGCCAGTGGCGGCAGTTCTTTTTTGAATGTCGGCATGATCATGGCAACTGCGCCTCCAGTGGTCCGCCCAGCACTTTCAGGTATTCGAGCAGCGCCCAGCGCTCCTCTGGTTGCAGGAGGCGGCCGATCACCCCGTTGCCGCGAGCGCCGGCGCGGAATTCGTGGCCGCTGTTATGGTTGCCGCTGATGCGCGTGTCGAACAGAAAACCGTTGGTGAAAGATTCGGTGCGATAGCCGAGGTGGTGCGGGTCGTATTCGAGCGTGCCTTTATAGAAGGTGGTGGCGCGCTCATCCTGCGGTGACAGCAACTGATAGATGCTTGGCACCGAACCGTTGTGCAGAAACGGCGCAGTCGCCCACACGCCAGCCAGCGGTCGAGCCTTGTAAGCGACCTTCTCGCGCACGCCGATCGGCAGGCCGAAACCGTCCATGCGCGGTTTTTCTTCCGGCGTGATCTGCGCGTCGCGATAGGCACGGTTTTCCACGAACGCGGTGACGTAAGCCAGGCCCTTGGCCACCGACAATTGGCTCAGATCAAGCGGCGCTTTAGGTTCGGGGTGCAGTCTGACGTCCATTTTTTCCAACTCTTTGACATCCCATTGCAGCGCGCTCAGGTCGAAACGATGGCTGGCAACGTTGTTGGCCGCATTGGGATCGGTACCGATCACGTCTACCGGCAGCATGTGCAAGTGCTGCACCCAGCGTTCGCCTTCCTGCGATTGGCGCGGGACATGGCAGCCGACGCAGTTTTCCGCGAACAGCGCGCGGCCTTTGGCGGCCAGCGGCTTGTCGATCGCACCGAACAGATCTTCCGGCCAGGTCGGCGACTTCAACTGCTGCAAGGTTTCTTCGATAGCGTGCAGATCGCGCACGCGCACGCTGGAGGGATAGCGCTCAGCGCCTTGCAGCGGCTGGCCGTTGCCGTCGAAGAAATTCAGCGTGGCACCGACGCCGAGCGCCTCGCCGATATTGCGCGCCATTGGCTGTTGAGCCGAGCCGTTCCACTGCACCCAGTCGAACGTCCACATGTCCCACAGCTGCGGGTAATCCACCGGGGCATCGGCTACGCGGTAGTTGGCAGGGGAAATCGCATCGCCAAACGTCGCGTTGGCAATCCGGCCGAACGCATCGGTGCGCCCCGGGCCTTCCTCGGTCGGGTACAGGCCGCGATGGGTGTCGTTCCACGCCACTTTGACGAAGGTGTTCAGCGAGGTCTTGAACTCCTTGCGCAATTGTTCGCGGCGCGCTTCGTAATCATCCCCGAGCACCTGACGGGCGAAGCGCTCGAACTTCCACGGGTTGTAGTAAGTCGAGGCGAGACTGGCGACCAGGGCCTGTCCGAAACTGCCACCGCGCAACGTAGGAACGCTGGAAGGCAGCACGTGCTGTGCGCTGCCGCCATCGATACGTACGGCCTGGCCTTTGATGCGCAACTCGCCGGTGTGGCAAGCGGCGCAGGTGATGTCCAGATAATGCTCCGAGGCGTTGCCGGGATTCTGGTGCCGGGCAAAACCGACGGGAAGGTTGCCGGGGTTGTTCGCGCTCGCTTTCTGCTGCGGGTCGACCAGGAAGCCGAAACGGGCGAGATATTCAGGGGAGGCGAAGCGCTGCTCGGAGAACGGCAATTCCAATGCCTGGAACCACTCGTAACGCAGGCCTTTGACTTGCGTACCTTGGGGCGTGAAGTAGTAGGTCCGCCGTTGCTCTTCGCTCCATTGATCCAGGTAACGTACCTGTTGCGGCGGGGTGTAGGAGGGCAATTTCGGATTGGCGACGTAATAGACGGTCACCGCGAGGGCGATTATCGCCAGCACGATCACCAGAGTGAGAACGCGGAATAGAAGGCGCAAGTTAAACATCCTTGTCGAATTGTTGCGCTGTTATGCCTGAGCCATGACTGCTGGGCAAGTGGCCATTACGCCAGACGCTGAGGCAAGCTCCGATGACGCTTGTCGTCCGTGGATGACAGAAGCTTCATCCAGCCGTTGCCCAAATGCGTTTTAATCCCTGAACTTATCGGAAGATTCCTGCTCTCATGCCGGTAGCCATTGGTCGTGGCGGCCTGATAAGCTCGCGGCTTTACTCGATTGCCCATTCGGCGCATGAACAAGGAAATAGCATGAAACAGCATCGGTTGGCGGCGGCGGTAGCCCTGGTTAGCCTGGTACTCGCGGGTTGTGACTCGCAGACCAGCGTAGAGCTGAAAACCCCGGCGCAAAAAGCTTCCTACGGCATCGGCCTGAACATGGGCAAAAGCCTTGCCCAGGAAGGCATGGATGATCTGGACTCCAAAGCGGTAGCCCAGGGCATCGAAGATGCCGTTGGCAAGAAAGAACAGAAGCTGAAAGATGAAGAACTGGTCGAAGCCTTCGCCTCGCTGCAAAAGCGTGCTGAAGAGCGTATGGCCAAGATGAGCGAAGAGTCGGCAGCCGCCGGCAAGAAATTCCTCGAAGAGAACGGCAAGAAAGCCGGTGTGACCACCACCGCTTCCGGCCTGCAGTACGAAGTAGTGAAGAAAGCCGACGGCCCACAGCCTAAGCCGACCGACGTCGTAACTGTTCACTACACCGGCAAGCTGACCAACGGCACCGTGTTCGACAGCTCCGTAGAGCGCGGCAGCCCGATCGATCTGCCAGTCAGTGGCGTGATCCCGGGTTGGGTTGAAGGTCTGCAACTGATGCACGTTGGCGAGAAGTACAAACTGTACATCCCTAGCGATCTGGCTTACGGCGCTCAGTCGCCAAGCCCGGCAATCCCGGCCAACTCGGTTCTGGTTTTCGACCTGGAACTGCTGGCCATCAAGGATCCAGCCAAAGAAGACGCCGCTGCCAAGTAACACGCAACGGCTTGAAAACAACGCCTCGCACATGCGGGGCGTTGTTGCATCTGCAGGTCAGGGAAGGTAAACAGAGCGAACTGACAGCGATCAGCACAGTCATAGCTTTGAGGCTGCCCGCGCTAGACGCCCTGAGCTGCCAAGTCAATGAAATATTGGGCTTTTTTATGTGAGTAAAAAACGCCCGATCTGAGCGCAGCCCTTATGAAACGGGGCTCTCAGCGCTGAAATGCAGCTCTGTTCACAAGGTTATCCACAATTTGTGTGGATAACATTTCAACGGGAAGAATAGATGAAAGCTCCGTGGAATTTCGCTCGATTCCTGCCGTTGGCCGGTCGCCTGCTGGCCCGTGGACGCCTGCCGACCCTGTTGTTTGCCGTGGCCAGCAAAGGCGCCGCGCAAGGCAATCGCCTGGGCAAACTCAAGGATGATCTGCGCTTGCTGCAGTCGCTGTGCCTGGCCTACTGGCGTGGCGAGTATCGCGCGATCAGTGCCAAGTCGCTGATTTCGGTGGTGGCGGGCCTGATGTATTTCCTCAGCCCGGTGGATGCCATTCCGGATTTCATTCCCGTGTTCGGCATGCTCGATGACATCGCTGTCCTCGCCTGGCTGATGAAAACCCTCGATGATGAGCTCAACGCCTTTCGTCTGTGGCGCAAGCGCCAGCAACCGGAGAAGCTGGCGGTGGTTGAACGCCTCCCTGATACCCCTGAACAATTGCAGCTGCAAGGCCCGAAAAAGCCCTGACTGACGAAGACTGCCTACAGATAGATACCACTCGCGACCTTGGCCGCTGTTAGGATTACACTTCTAGGGAAAAGTGCCGACTCGCTAAGTGGTGTTGTCCTACGGGGTAGTCATGGATATTCAGATAATTGCACGCGATGGCGAACCCGAATACGCGGTTCTGCCGTGGGCTCAATATCAGGCTTTACTGAAAGCAGCAGGGATCAACGCAACACCGGTGCAGCAGCCAGCAGCGCCGCTCGCCGCCTCGCCGGAGCCGATTCTTCCGGGTCTGGATCAATTACGCAGTTTGCGCGAAGGGAAGGGCATCGCCATCGAGGCGCTGGCCCGCACGGTAGGCATCAGCCCGTCATATCTGGCCATGATCGAAAGTGGTGAGCGTCAGCCCGACGCCGCGATTCGCCGCAGCCTGGCCTGGGAACTGACGGTGCCGGGTTGGAGGGATGAATCGTGAGCGTACGCATCAGTCGTCAACATTGGGACGGATTGCTGGGGGAACTGGACCAGGCGCGTCGTCAGCGCCATCTTCTGACCTATCGAGCCTTGCTTGAGCGTTTGCAGCTACCGACGCCGGCGATGCAGACACTGACGGCTGCGCTGGAGCATCTGGCCGCACTGGACGCCAAAGCCGAGCAGCCGTTGCGCAGTTCGCTGGTCATCAGTCAGGGCGCCAGTCGTTTGCCGCGTACCGGTTTTTTTGAATGTGTCGAGCGTCTGGGGCGCTTTTCCGGGCCGTCGGATGGCGTTGCAGCGGCGTCCTGGCATGCGTCGGAAGTGGTGCGCGTCTTCGAATACGAATACCCGGAATCGGCGGAGGCCTGAGTGTTTCTGCGCCTCAAGGCGCGGGCCGGTTATTGGCTGGCCCGCCGGCTGTTTCGTTGGTCGTGGTTCGTTCGCCAGCCGCGTGGCTGGCGCTGGCTCGAAGGCCAGTTTGCGCGCATGGCCAACCTCGGCGATGTCGGTGCGCAAAGCTTTTATGGGCACATTCTGACTTTTCGCGGCGTCGGGTTGGGCGCGCGTGAAGAAGGCGTGCGTTTACTGCGTCTGGCGGCGTTGGCTGGTGATGGTAAAGCGGCGTATCAAGTCGGCGTGATCAGCCTCGCCGGTACCCCGAGCAAAGCACCGGATCCCGCTGAAGCCGCTCGTTGGTGGACCATGGCTGCCAAAGCCGGCCACCCGTTGGCCGAGCTTAAGCTGCAACAGCTGATGGCTGGTGATTCAACGCAGTAATTCCATGTATGTCTTTTAAATAAACGCGGCGTGAGGTTTTCCTCACGCCGCGTTTACGTTTTTGCCTGCACGTTTTTCGCTGGATGTTGGATTGCAGATTAGTCCTACATCCTTTGCCTACTCGCCTGACTTCTTTCCTCTTTGATCCCCCGCACAGTTCCCGCGACTAATTTCTTGCGCGAGGGACCGCTCATGCTTCAGCCCGTTTTTCAGTCCACCTTGTTTGCTCGCGTGTGTTGATGGAAGCCATCGCGCGCATCGAGCAGGAACTCGACAGCTTTCCGCAAACGCTCAGCCTCTACCGCAAACAGCTCGATCACTGGCTCAGTCGCAGGGTGGACCAGATCAGTGAGGCAGCAGACCTGCCATCGCTGGTGGGTATGGAGCGGATCATTCGCTTCGGCGATCGCAGCACGGCGGTCAGTAGCAGCGACGAGGAGTTTTCTTCCAGCGTCGTCCAGTGCCCGCAGGGCGGGCTCATGCAGATCGAGAGCAAGTTCGAATCGGTCTACGACATCCCGCTGGGCAACATTTCCGTCGATGTGGTCGACGTGGATAGCGGCAAGACCGCGCCGGTCACCCTTGATCAGCAGGGCAAGGGCGAATTCAGAGGTGAAGAGGGCAAGTTCTACCGCGTTCTTGTGCACAGCGCTGTCACCTCCAATCAAGTCGCGAAGCTGTTCGAATCCTATGACGGTTTGACCGGCGAGCTGGACGGCTGGCTGCGTAGCGAGTGGCAAGGTTTCAAGCCGCAGTGGTCACAGTCGGTAGCGGCCGCAGCCAGCAACGGCATGCTCGCCGGCAGTTGGGCGGCCATCGAGGGGGTATGGGACAGCCTCGGACTGCTCTCGGAAATTCTTCAGGAACCCGGCAAGTTCGCCGAGCGTTTGGGCAGTGGCGCGGCTGATCTGATCGAGCTGGCACAGACCGCTCCGGATCTCATGGAAAAGCTGCAGTTGCTGGTCAGTGACGAAGCGGCGATGTGCTTGCTGCTGCGGTCGGCAAGCCTGTGGCTGGACATGCTGCCGCCCAGCGAGATTGCCGGCAAGTCTGCTGAAGTGGCGTCGATGATGATCGTGCAACTGATCATCGATGTGTTGATCAGCGTGGTGCTGACGTTTGTCGGAGCGGGGGCGGGGATCGCTTATCTGACGCTGCGTCTGGCTGACCGCGCAGCGCAGCTGTTCAACGTCGCCAAGCGTCTGGTCAAGGCGCTGTTCAGCATCGTCAACGCCTTTATTGAATACGTCGACCGCTACAAAGCCGTTGCCGCGCGGGGCATCGCCGCCGGGGTGAAAAAGGGCCGGATGCAATTGCGCTGGGATGCCAAGCGCAACGCCATGTTGAAGAAAGACGAGCCCCACGACGACGCCCCCGACCAGGCGAAAAACCCCAACGGCGACGCCGCCGACTGCGTCCCCAATACCTGCAAAAACGGCTGCCCGGTGTCGATGGTCACCGGCGAGGAACTGCTGACCCTGACCGACGCGGTGCTCGATGGCGTGCTGCCCTTCGAGTTCACCCGCTTGTACCGCAGCAGCGCGGTCGAGATCGATATGGGCCTGGGTTTCGGCTGGAGCCACACGCTGGCCCATCGCCTGGCCTTCGACGGCGATGGCGTGATCTGGATCGACCACGAAAACCGCCGCACCCGCTTTCCCCTGCCCAACGTCGCGCGCCCAGCGATTCACAACAGCCTGTCGCGGGCGGCGATCTTTCTCGGCGATGAGCCGGAAGAACTGATCCTCGCCCTGGCCGGGGAAAACGCGCGGTTCTACCACTTTCGCGCCGGCCGGCTGACGGCGATCAGCGATGTCTACGGCAATCGTCTGACCCTGCAACGCGATCGCTCCGACCGCATTCAGCGTCTGGACAATGGCGCCGGCCGCTCATTGCTGTTGCGTTATGACCGCGCGCAGCTGGTGGCGATTGATTATCAGGTGTTCGTCCAGGGCGAGTGGACCACCGAGCAAACCCTCGCCACCTACAGCTTCGATGCCCGGCAACGCCTGCTGACCGCGACCAACGCGGTCGGCGACAGCGAACGCTACGACTACGACGACCATCACGTCATCCTCCAGCGCCAGCTGACCGGCGGCGCGAGCTTCTTCTGGGAGTGGCAGCGCGAGGGCAAAGCGGCGCGCTGCGTGAGGCACTGGGCTTCGTTCTCGCAGATGAACACCCGTTACGTCTGGAACGATGACGACGCCAGCGTGACCGTGCATTACGTCGACGGCACCGAAGAAGTCTACGTCCACGACGAGCGCGCGCGACTGGTGCGCCAGGTTGCGGCCGATGGCGGCGAGCAGCTCAAGGCTTATGACCAGCAGGGGCGATTGATCGCCGAGCAGGATGCTTTGGGCGCGGTTACCGAATACCGCTATGACGAAATCGGACGGCTGATCGCGCTGGTTCCGCCGGACGATGCACCAACGTCCTACGAGTACCGCAACGGCTTTCTCTACAAGCGTTGCCGTGGTGATGCGGTGTGGATCTATCGGCGCAACGCTGAAGGCGCCGTTACCGAAGCGGTCGATCCCGACGGCCAGGTCACCCATTACTACTACAACCTGCGCGGGCAATTGCTGTCGCTGCGTTACCCGGACAGCAGCCGCCACCGCTGGGTGTGGAACGAGCTCGGCCAGCTCATCGAAGAAACCCTGCCCGATGGTGGCGTGCGGCGCTTTTCCTACGATGCGCTGGGACGGCGGATTACCACCCAGGACGAATTTGGTGTCGTCAGTCGTCAGCAGTGGGACGCGGCCGGCCGACTGATCCTGACGACTTCTCCTACGGGAAGCACGCGCGCCTACAGCTACGGCGCCTACGGCCAGATCACCGCTGAGCGCGACGAGCTCGGGCGCATCACCCGCTACGAATATGACGACGACCTGCATCTGGTCTCGCGGCGGATCAACCCTGACGGCACCCGCGTGCAGTACCGCTACGACCATGCGCGGCTGTTGCTGACCGAAATTGAAAACGAATCGGGCGAAAAATACCGACTGGATTACACGCCGACCGGATTGATCCGACAGGAAACCGGGTTTGATGGGCGGCGCACGGCTTACGTCTACGACCTCAATGGTCATTTGCTGGAGAAGACCGAGTTTGGTGATTTCGGCCCCAGTCTGGTCACCCACTATGAGCGCGACAAGGCCGGGCGTTTGCTGGTCAAAACCCTGCCCGATGGGCTCAAAGTCCGCTACGACTATGATCGCCTCGGGCGCTTGGTTGCCGTTGATGACGGGCAAAACCATCCGCTGGCCTTCGAGTATGACCGTCAGGACCGGCTGATCACCGAGCATCAGGGCTGGGGCACCTTGCGCTACGCCTATGACGCCTGCGGTCAGCTCAAACGCCTGCGTCTGCCGGACAACAGCAAGCTCGATTATCACTACGCCAAGGGCGGTGCGCTGTCAGCCATCGACCTCAACGGCACGCCGCTGACCCGGCATGTGTATCAGTCCGGTCGCGAACAGCAACGCCAGCAAGGTCTGCTGCTCAGCGAATACTCCTACGACGATCAGGGCCGCTTGCTTGCCCACGCTGTAGGTCATCGCCACGCTTCGCTGTACCGCCGCGATTATGCCTACAGCGCCAACGGCAATCTCGAGCACATCGCCGACAGCCGCCACGGCCAGCGCACCTACGGCTACGACGCCCTCGACCGGTTGATCCGCGTACGTCACTCGCGCGACGAACTGCCCGAATCCTTCGCCCACGACCCGGCGGGCAACCTGCTGATGCAGGACCGCCCCGGTCCCGCGCAGATCAAGGGCAACCGCCTGCTGATGCAAGGCGACCGCCATTACGACTACGACGCCTTCGGCAACCTGATCCGCGAACGCCGAGGCCACGGCCAGACCCTGGTCACCGAATACCGCTACGACTGCCAGCACCGCCTGATCGGCCTGACCCGCCCCGACGGCCAGACCGCCACTTATCAATACGACGCCTTCGGCCGCCGTATCCGCAAAACCGTCGACGGCGCCATCACCGAGTTCTTCTGGCAAGGCGAACACCTCGTCGCCGAAAGCAGCGCCACGCAATACCGCAGCTTCCTCTACGAACCCGGCACCTTCCGCCCGTTGGCGATGCTCGACGGCAAAGGCCCGAAAAAAGCCTGCCCGTTCTACTACCAACTCGACCACCTCGGCACCCCGCAGGAACTCACCGACTACAGCGGCGAAATCGTCTGGTCCGCGCAATACGACGCCTACGGCAAAGTCGCCGCCGTCACCCTCGCCGGCGAAGACTACCTCGACCAACCGCTGCGTTTTCAGGGGCAGTACTTCGATGTTGAAAGTGGGCTGCATTACAACCGGCATCGGTATTACGACCCGAGATTGGGGCGGTATTTGACGCCGGACCCGGTGAAGCTCGCGGGTGGGTTGAATCAGTACCAGTACGTGCCGAATCCGACGGGGTGGGTGGATCCGTTGGGGTTGACGTCCAATTGCCCACCGCCGAAGAAGCCTGGGTGTGAGGTTCCGGGTGGGATTGGTGGGGCTAAAGTGGATGATGGTGAACCTGCGCTGCCGAAGATGACGGCTCAGGAACGTCGGGCGAGGATTGATGAATTAGCTGAAGAAAACGCATACCGACGTTTGCATGAAATGGAGAATCCACAAAATGGAGAGCATTTTCTGGAAAAGCACGGCGCCCAAACAACACTACGGTCGCAATTTGAAAGGATCATGACAGGAAAAAATCCAACGACTGGCGTTATAGAGACCTACACCGGTGGATCACACCATGGAGAACCTAAAATTCCAAGCGCGGCTACTCATTTTTTCAGCCATAGAGATCAGCTGAACGCTATCTATAGAGCAAAACTTATATTCCGTCAGACTAATCTTCAAACATCTAGAAGGCCTATGGACATGGGAAAGATAATTGGGGAAGGTTATACCAGAGACGGCATTTATGGGCAGCAGAGGAAAGCCGTGGTTATTCTGAGAGCTAATGGCGATACCGTGACTTCATATGCGGATTTTGAATGATGAAAAAAACGTATGAAATTGTAGATATAAAAAACTTATTGTTTGTTTTTGATATAGAAAATACTACTGATGTCGAGAGGGAGCGATTAATAGTTGAAAAAAATGTAAACGATTCGCGTCAGTTAAAAGAGCTTTTCGATACTGTGTTAAGGCCTGAATTTTGTGAATACACAGATGCAGAACAAGAATCGCTAATAAATACTGTCGAACATTTTTTGGAGAGAAACGACAATTTCGACCGTGTATTTAACCGAATGACAACTTATTTTGACGAAGAAATTACCGATAGGTCTAGTTTTATGAGACTTCTATTGGAGTGCTTAACAAGGTATCGGGATGAAACGGGCTGTGGCTAAAAATCTGCATTCTGGAGTGGCGCCTGGCAAGTAAGCACGCACTCTACTACGTCGAGTTTAACCGACTAACTGTGATGCCTTTGGAGACGCAGTAGGATCGAGCAAATACACACTAAACCCCACAACCCCCTTCGCATGATGCTTAGCCTGCGAAGCCATCTCCGCAAGCTGGCTGGCATCAAGCGCTGCACAAGCCTCAGGTCGCAGATGCACCACCCCAATCGATAACGACAACAACGCAAACTCCTGCCGCACACCCTGTCGGTTTGGCGCTACAAAACAACCGGCTTCCAGATGCTCGGGCCGATAGAACCGGCGGCATTGGCTTTGGAAATCGTCGAGCAGTTGGTTGAGGCGTTTGCGCCAGTCTTCGGGGCCGAGGACGAGGAGGAAGTCGTCGCCGCCTATGTGACCGACAAAGTCGCGGGTGGGGTCGATGCGTTCGTTGAGGCATTGGGCCAGGCAGAGCAGGACTTCGTCGCCACGGCCGTAGCCGTAGATGTCGTTGAAGGGTTTGAAGCTGTCGATGTCGACGTAGCAGATAATGGACTCGCGGGCCTGTTGCAGCAGGCGGGTGAGGCACTGCTGGATCGGTACGTTGCCCGGGAGCAGGGTGAGGGGATTGGCGTAGCGTGCCTGCTGGATTTTCAGTTCGGTGATCAGTTTCAGCACGTCGATCACTCGGCCGAGGCCTAGATAACCGCCGTTGAGGGTGATGATGAAGTCTTCTTCGATGCGCTGGCGGGCGCGGCTGGTGATCAGGCGGCTGACTTGCTGCAGCGACTGGCTGATTTCCACGGCGAGGAAATCATCGTTCATCAGGCGGCTGATCGGTTTGCGCGCGAACAGATCGGTGGCAAACGGTTTGAGCAGTGCGTCCGACAGCGAGTGGCGATGGACGATGCCGCAGGGCTGGCCTTGTTCGTCGAGCACCGCGAGCGAATTGAGGTTGGCCTGGCGGCGAAAGGCTTCCAGTACCGTCGCGGTGGGCGTATCGCGTTGCACGGCGGGCTGGTCGTTGAGCAGGGCGCTGAGGTCGCTGCCTTCGTCATTCAGCGCGACGGCGCTGCTGTCGTGTTTGGGCATCATCGCGCGAGCGTCGCGGGACGGATGTTCCTGAGGGCGGCCGAGCAGGTAGCCCTGCACCAGGTCGACGCCCATTTCAGTCAGCACCGCGAGTTCTTCCGGTAGCTCGATGCCCTCGGCGATGACTTGCGCGCGCGAGGCTTTGGCAATTTGCAGAATCGAACCGACAAACTCTCTTTTCAACGCATCCTGATGAATGCCATCAATGAAGTGCCGGTCGATCTTCACGTAATCCGGACGCAATTCCGACCACAGGCGCAGGCTCGAATACCCTGCGCCCAAGTCGTCCAGCGCAATGGAAAAACCCATCGCCCGGTAGTGATGCAGGGCGGTTTGCAGCAACTGGAAGTCATCGATTGGCGTCTGCTCGGTGAGCTCGATGACCACTTGGCTCGGCGCAATGCCCAAGTCCTGCAGCAGTTGCAACGTACGCCCGGGTTGGTGCGCGGCTTCGAGCAAGGATTCTGGAGACACGTTAAGGAACAGCTTGCCCGGCAGTTGCTGCTCATTGAACCGTCGGCAGGCGCTTTGTCGGCAGGCGATTTCCAGTTCGCTCAATCGGCCAGCCTGTCGCGCCACGGCGAACAGGGCGATCGGCGAGTGAAGAGGGCTGTTGGACGGGCCACGGGTCAGGGCTTCGTAACCGAGAATGCGGCGTTCGGAAAGACAGATGATCGGCTGGAACAAGCTGTGTAAACCGCTTTGAGTCAGGATCGAGCTCAAGGCGCTCAGCTGTTCGGTCGTGGTCATGGCAGTCTCTGGCGATAAAAAAAGGACCGGGAGCGCTTGCTCCCGGTCCTTTATTGCACGACAGAATGATGACTGTTTGATGACGATCCGGGGATCGCCAGCACTAAATTGCCATCACTTACTTCTTGGCCACCTGATTGCTCAGTTTCAGGTAATCCAGCAGCACGCGCCCGGTTTCGCTCAGGTAGGCATCGTCTTCCGGTTTGACCTTGTCCGGCTCGGCAGCGGCCAGTGCGTCTTCGTCTTCTTTCTTCAGCTCTTTGAGCGGTTCTTCGCCTTTGGCCTTGCGACGGATGTTCTCCATCGCCAGTTGCTTGGCGTCGATGTCGGCGTGCTGGGCGCGACGATCAGCTTCGTTGAGACTGACGGTTTTTTCTTCCATCAGTTTCTTCGCCAGGGCCAGCTTGTCGCGGATGAACACGAACTCGGCATCCTTGTTGGTGCGCGCGTCATGTTCGGACTTCAGCTGGGCGAGGAACGGCTTGAACGGATCGGCCGCTGGTTTGATCGCCGCGCGGATGGTGTCCCACGGCATGGCTTCCGGCAGGGCGCTTTCGCCGATTTCCTTGGTGTCGATCAGCGACGGGTAGTCGATGTCCGGCAGCACGCCCTGATGCTGGGTGCTCTGCCCGGAGACACGGTAGAACTTGGCCAGGGTCAGTTTCAGTTCGCCATGGTTCAGCGGCTGAATGGTTTGCACGGTGCCCTTGCCGAAGGTCTGGCCACCGATGATCAGCGCACGGTGGTAGTCCTGCATGGCGCCGGCGAAGATCTCCGAAGCCGAAGCGGACAGACGGTTGACCAGCAGCGCCATCGGGCCTTTGTAGAACGCGCCCGGGTTTTCGTCCTCGAGGACGTCGACACGGCCATCGGCATTACGCACCAGCACGGTCGGACCTTTGTCGATAAACAGGCTGGTCAGTTCGGTGGCTTCCTGCAGGGAGCCGCCGCCGTTGTTGCGCAGGTCGATGACCACGCCGTCGACTTTGTCCTTCTGCAGCTCGGTCAGCAGCTTCTTGACGTCGCGAGTGGTGCTCTTGTAGTCCGGATCGCCGGCACGGAATGCCTTGAAGTCGAGGTAGAAGGCCGGGATCTCGATCACGCCAAGTTTGTAGTCCTTGCCGTCCTGTTTCAGGCTGAGAATCGACTTCTTCACGGCCTGATCTTCGAGCTTCACCGCTTCACGGGTGATCGGCACGATCTTGGTGGTCTGGTCGTTCGGCGCATTGCTCGCCGGAATGACTTCCAGACGCACCACGGTGCCTTTAGGACCGCGAATCAATTTGACCACTTCGTCCAGACGCCAGCCGACCACGTCGACCATTTCCTTGTTGCCCTGAGCAACGCCGATGATCTTGTCGGCCGGAGCGACCTGCTTGGTCTTGTCCGCCGGGCCTGCCGGCACCAGACGCACGACCTTCACTTGATCGTTGTCGCTCTGCAATACGGCACCGATGCCCTCGAGGGACAGGCTCATGTTGATGTCGAAGTTTTCCGCGTTATCCGGCGACAGATAGTTGGTATGCGGATCGTAGGACATGGCGAAGGTGTTGATGTACGCCTGGAAGATGTCCTCGGCGCGGGTCTGGTCGAGACGCGCCAGCTGATTCTTGTAGCGCTTGGTCAGGGTTTCCTGGATCTGCTTCGGCTCTTTGCCGGCGATCTTCTGGCGCAGCACTTCGTCCTTGACGCGTTTGCGCCACAGGTCGTCGAGTTCCGCGGTGGACTTGAGCCAAGGCGCGTCCTTGCGATCGATCAGCAAGGTCTCCTTGGTGTTGAAGTCCATCTTGTCGACGCCTTTGTTCAGCTCGGCAAGTGCGAAGTCCAGACGCGATTTGACGCGGTCTAGGTAGCGCTTGTAGATGGTGAACCCGGCGTTGAGGTCGCCGCTTTTGAGGAAGTCGTCGAACTGGGTCTTCCACTTGTCGAATTCGGCGATGTCGCTGGCCATGAAATAGCTGCGCGACGGGTCGAGCAGCTTGATGTAGCTGTCGTAGATGATCACCGAGCGCGCATCGTCGAGCGGCGGCTTGCTGTAGTGGTGACGCTTGAGCAACTCGACGACGTTCAGGCTGGCGATGACTTCATCGCGATCAGGCTGCAACTTGTCCCAGCTGTTGGCTGCGAATGTGGTGCCCGACACCGGCAACAGGCCGATACCGATGAAAAGAGCGAGGGCGGTGCTGGGGAGCAGATGCTTCATGCTGATTCGACGCGGGGACAATTGATAACGCATATTAGGCCGTCTTTGAAGTCGCCGGTTCTTTGAGAGCCGGTCGCATAATGCAAAAAGCCCGGCGCTACAGCTTCGGGCTCAGTCCAGACTCACTATGGAGGCAGTGTGAAGGCATTGCAAGGCGTTGAAGGTCAAGTGGCATGGGTTGAAGAGCCGAGTCCGACGTGCGATGTAGGACAAGTCCGCATCCGGGTGGCGGCAGCCGGCCTCAATCGCGCCGATTTATTACAGAAAGCAGGGCTTTATCCGCCACCACCCGGGGCCAGCCAAGTGCTTGGTCTTGAGTGCTCCGGGGTGATCAGCGAGGTCGGCGCGGGCTCGTCCTGGCAGGTTGGCGACCGGGTTTGCGCCTTGTTGGCCGGGGGCGGCATGGCTGAAGAGGTGGTCGTCGACGGACGGCATGTACTGCCCGTGCCCGAAGGTGTTTCGCTGATCGAGGCGGCGGCATTGCCCGAGGTGTACGCCACCGTCTGGCTGAATGTGTTTCAACTTGCAGCGCTGAAACCCGGTGAGAAAATTCTCCTGCACGCCGGCGCAAGTGGAATCGGTTCAGCCGCCATTCAGCTGTGCAAAGCCTTCGGCAACCCGTGCTGGGTCAGCGTCGGTTCCGCCGAACGCTTGGCTTACTGCGAAGCGTTGGGTGCGCAGGGCGGCGTGGTGCGCACCGATGAAATTGAAAGCCTGCGCGACTTCGGGCCGTTCGATGTGATTCTCGACCCGGTGGGCGGCAATTATGCGGCGCTGAACCTCAAGCTGATGGCGCTGGACGGACGTTGGGTGCTGATCGGTTTGATGGGCGGGCGCGAGGCGAAACTGGATCTGGCGCAGGTGTTGGCCAAGCGTGTGCAACTGCTCGGTTCGACGTTGCGCAGCCGTAGCGATCAATTCAAGGCCGATCTGCTCAGTGATCTGGGCCAGCATGTGTGGCCGCTGTTTGCCGAGGGCCGCTTGCGTCCGCAATTGGCCAGAGCCTTTGCGGTGAAGGATGCCGAAGCAGCGTTTGCCGAACTGGCGAGCAATACGGTGGCGGGCAAGTTGGTGTTGGTGATCAATGAGAGTTTGAGCTGACAGCAAAGCAAGGTCAAAAGATCGCAGCCTTCGGCAGCTCCTACAGAGGCACGTATTCCAAAAGTAGGAGCTGCCGAAGGCTGCGATCTTTTGCTTTTATTTCCAGAGATGGATCGGCCAGCCGGCCTTTTCTGCGTGCTCAAGCAGCACCGGATCCGGATTGACCACGTGTGGAAAATCCACTTTCAACAGCAGCGGCAAGTCATTGCGCGAATCGGAATAAAAACTCGCGCCCTCGAGGTTTTCTTCTTCGGCGTCCAGCCATTCCAGCAAGCGGGTGATCTTGCCTTCGCGGTAGGTCAACGTGCCCACGGTATGGCCGCTGTAAACGCCGTGCGCGACTTCCAGTTCAATCCCTAGAATCTCGTCGATGCCGAGTCGATCGGCAATCGGTCTGACCAGGTGCGTGCCCGACGCCGAGATCACCAGAATCCGGTCGCCGGCCTTGCGGTGCGCGGCGATGGTTTTGGTCGCGTCGCTGAAGATGATCGGTTCGATAAAGTCTTCAACCCACGGCCCGACCAGGTGCTCGACTTCTTCTGGCGTACGGCCGATCAGCGGTTCGAGGCTGAACGCCATGTAATCTTCCATGCGTAATTTGCCATGGCTGTAGGCGTCCATCAGTTCGTTGTTCTTGCGCATGAACGACTCGGGATCGACCCAGCCCAGGCGCCCCATCTGCTCGCTCCAGAGGGTGGCGCAGTCGCCGTGGATCAACGTTTCGTCCAGATCAAAAATTGCCAGGGCCATCAGTGCAGTTCTCTCTTCAACGTCAGCAAAGTCATCAGGCTACCTCACACAGGGCCGTCGGATCGATGGAAAGTGCCAGGCGTTGTCCGTCGGGATGCAGATCGGCGGCGGAGCGGTTGAGTACGTCGACCACCAGTTCCACCCCGCGCGCTTCGACGCGATAGCGAATGACGTTGCCGAGCAGGCTGTGGCTGCGGATCTGCGCGTCGAGTTCGCCGTCAAGGCTCAGTTCGATGGCTTCCGGGCGGATGGCGATGCGATGGTTGACCGGCCGTTGCAACAGCTTCGAGGCGGCATCTGCGTCGAGCAGGTTGTAGTTGCCGATGAAGCCGGCGGCGAATACATCGACCGGAGCGGTGTAGAGGGTTTCGGCGTCGCCGCTCTGGACGATCTTTCCCTGGTTCATCAGGAAAATCCGGTCCGACATGGTCAGCGCTTCTTCCTGATCGTGGGTGACGAAGATCGTGGTCAGGCCGAGTTCGCGCTGGATCTGACGGATCTGCTCGCGCAGGTGTTTGCGAATCCGTGCGTCGAGTGCCGACAGCGGCTCATCCAGCAGCAACAAGCGCGGGCGGGTCACCAGCGACCGGGCGAGGGCGACACGCTGGCACTGCCCACCTGACAGTTGATGCGGATAGCGGCTGGCGAAGTCGTGCAGTTCAACCAGTTTCAACACTTCAGAGACGCGCTTGTGGCTGTCATCGGCGTTGACCTTTTGCATGCGCAGGCCGAAGGCGACGTTCTGTTCGACGGTCATGTTGGGGAACAGCGCGTAGCTCTGAAAGACCATGCCGATACCGCGTTTCTGCGGACTCAACGGCACGATGTCGACGCCATCGAGCAAAATCTTGCCGCCATCCACCGGGGTCAGGCCGGCGATGCAACGCAGCAAAGTCGACTTGCCGCACCCGGACGGGCCGAGCAGGGTGACGAACTCACCTTTGTTGATCTCGCAATCGATGTCGCTGAATACCGTGGTGCCGGCATAACTTTTCTGCAGGTGTTGGACGCTGACGTAGCTCATTCGCTTTTGTCCTTGTTCAAGATGTTGGCGATCCAGGTCAGGACCAGCACGAAAAAGAAATACGAAATGACCAGCGCACTGGTGAAGTGGCCGCTGCTGTTGCGCATGTTGTTCAGGTACACCTGCAGGGTTTCGTAGCGGGTGCCGACGAGAATGTTGGCGAACACGAACTCACCGAAGAGGAACGAGAAAGACAGTAGCAGCGCCACCATCAGGCCTTTGCGCAAGTTCGGCAGCACCACCAGAAACGCCGCTTGAAAGGTGCTGGCGCCGAGCAGTTGCGCGGCGTCCATCAGGTCGCGCAGGTTGATCGCTTGCAGGTTGTTGGTGATCGCGCGGTACATGAACGGCAGCGCTACGGTGAAGTAGCAGCCGATCAGAATCCACGGTGTGCCGACCATCGCCATCGGCCCGGAACCGTAGAGCTGCAGCAGCCCCACCGAGGACACCACCGGCGGCACCGCGAAGGGCAGCAGGATGAGGATGTTCATCAGCGCATCGAGTTTCGGAAAGTAGTAATGCACGACAAACAGCAGCGGCAGGATCAGCACCACCGATAACACCAGCGCGCCGACACAGACGATCAGCGACTGCCCGAATGCGTGGAGAAAGCGCGGATCGCTCCACAGCTGGATGTACCACTTGAAGGTGAAGCCGCTCGGCAGAATGGTCGCCGACCAACTGCTGGCGATCGAATAGACCAGCGTGCCCAGCAGCGGCAACAACAGGATGGCGAACAGCAGATAGACCACGACGCGGTGGTAGAGGCCGGCCGGGCCGGATTCAGCGCGAGACATGGTAGCTCCTCTTCAACAGCAATTGATGCACGACGGTGACAATGGTCATCAGCGCCACGAGCACCACCGCCAGCGCGCTGGCCAGGTTCGGGTCAAGGGAAATGTCGCCGGAGACCATCGCCGCAATACGGATCGGCAGAACGTTGAAGTTGCCGGTGGTCAGCGCATAAACCGTGGCGTAGGCGCCGAGGGCGTTGGCCAACAGGATCACGAACGTGCCGAGCAACGCCGGGGTCAACACCGGCAGGCCGATGTGCCGCCAGAACTGCCAGCCGTTGGCGCCGAGCAGTGCGGCGGACTCGCGCCAGTCTTCACGCAGAGCGTCGAAAGCCGGATAGAGCAGCAGCACGCCGAGGGGAATCTGGAAATAGGTGTAGAGGATGATCAGGCCGGTTTTCGAATACAGGTTGAAGTCCTGAATGATCCCCGACTGCTTGAGCATGATGGTGATGCTGCCGTTGAAACCGAGCAGGATGATGAACGCGAACGCCAGCGGCACGCCGGCAAAATTGCTGGTCATGTTGGCGAAGGCATTCACGAAGTTGCGCAGCTTCGAATCGACGCGGCGCAGCGAATACGCACCAAGCACGGCGATGATGATGCCGAATACGCTCGACCAGAAACTGATCTCCAGGCTGTACTG
This sequence comes from Pseudomonas sp. TE9122, assembly GCF_056278925.1. NCBI lineage: Bacteria > Pseudomonadati > Pseudomonadota > Gammaproteobacteria > Pseudomonadales > Pseudomonadaceae > Pseudomonas > Pseudomonas sp. TE9122. Next base: position 1,314,618 of record NZ_JBWBQI010000001.1, read on the forward strand.
GATTGCCTGCCGATAGAACTTCGAACCGAAGATCTTGCTGAAGTTGGCCAGGCCCCAGCCGGACTCTTCCGATTGCAGGCTGTTGATCATCACCCAGACCAGCGGGGCGATTTCGAAGACGATAAAGAACAGCGCGAAAGGCACCAGACACAGCGCCGCGAGCCATTTGCCGCGAGTCATGGCATTCACTTGAGCAGCTCCCGGCACACAGGTTTGTCGTGGGGCACGCCGAGCAGCTCGCAAACCGTGCCGCAGAGCTCGGTCTGCTTCGGTGTGACATCAGGGTTGAGGCTGAACGCCTCGCCGAGGACGAACAGCGGCACCTGACGTTCTTCCGCCAGCAGGCCGTTGTGCGAGCGATCGTTGTTCATGCCATGGTCGGCGGTCACCAACACCTGATAACCAGCGTCGAGCCAGGTCTGCAGATAGTCGGCGAGGATGACGTCAGCCGAGCGCGCGCTGTTGCGGTATTGCGCGCTGTCGAGGCCGTGCTTGTGCCCGGCGTCGTCGATGTTCATCGGGTGGATCAGGAGGAAGTCCGGCGCGTGACGCAGGCGCAGGTTCTCCGCGTCGGCGAACAGGTGCGAATCCGGATAATGGTCGTTCCAGTAGAAATGCCCGTGCTGGATCGGCAGCGTCGGATCGTCGGTGTGGCGGTCGCGCGCAGCCACGAACGGTGAGCGGTTATACAACTCGCTGACCCAGTGATACGCCGCAGCGGCGGTTTTCAATCCGGCATCACGGGCGTAGTGATAGATGCTGCGCTGGTTGGACAAGCGCGAGACATTGTTGTGGACGATGCCGCTGTCGATCGGCGGCACGCCGGTGAGGATACATTCGTAAAGCGGTCGGGACAGGGCCGGCAGTTCGCACTCCAGTTGATAGAGCGCCGCGCGTCCTGCGCCAACATAAGCCTGCAGATGCCCCATGGCGTGACACGCAACCTCGTAGTTGAGGCCGTCGAGCACGACAAGGATGACGTTGTGCTTCATAGGGGCAAGAACTCCGCGAAATTCAGATATTCCGAAATCAACCCGATCCCCTGTGGGAGCGAACTCGCTCGCGAATGCAATACATCATTCAACAGTAATGTCGACTGATGCGCCGCCTTCGCGAGCAGGCTCGCTCCCACATTCGGATCTTCAGCGGATCCCGAACAGGGGGATCACAGGATTACTTCATCTCGACGATGACTTCCTCGTTCCACTGCTGCGGCAGGGCTTTGGAGGTCTTTTCCCACGCTTCGGCGTCCTTGACCGGCGTGACCTTCTTGTACTGCTCGTTTGGCAGCAGTTTGGCTTTCACGTCTTCCGGCAGTTGCAGGTGTTCGGCGCGGATCGGCCGGGCGTTGCCGCGGGCGAGGTTGGTCTGGCCGGCGTCGCTGAAGATGTATTCGCGCGTCAGCTTGGCGGCATTGGGGTTTTTCGCGTACTTGTTGATGATCGTGGTGTAGCCGGAAATCACCGAGCCGTCGGATGGAATCAGCACTACGTAATCATCCGGGTTGGCCATCTTGGCTTTGTAGCTCAGGCCATTGAAGTCCCAGACCACGCCGACTTCAATCTCGCCTTTTTCCATGGTAGCGATGGTCGGGTTGGCCATCGACAGACGACCCTGTTTGGCGAGGTCGGCGAACAGCAGCAAGGCAGGCTTGATGTTTTTCTCGTCACCGCCATTGGCCAGTGCGGCAGCGAGGACACCGTTGGCGGCCTGGGCAGCAGTGCTCACGTCGCCGATGGAGACTTTGTATTTACCGGTTTTCAGGTCAGCCCATTTGGTCGGCACGTCGGAGCCGTTCAGCAGCTTCTTGTTGACGATGAAGGCGATGGTGCCGGTGTAGGCCAGTGCCCAGTTGCCGTCCTTGTCCTTGGCCCAGTCCGGAATCTGATCCCAGGTGCTTGGCTTGTACGGTTGCACCACACCTTGCTTGACCGCGATCGGGCCGAAGGCGGCGCCGACGTCACCGATGTCGGCGGTGGCGTTGTCTTTTTCAGCTGCGAATTTGGCGATTTCCTGGGCCGAGCTCATGTCGGTGTCGATGTGTTTCAGGCCGTATTTCTTGGCCAGGTCTTCCCAGGTGCCTTTCCAGTTGGCCCAGTCATCGGGCATGCCGACGCTGTTGACGGCGCCTTCCGCTTTCGCAGCGGCTTCTAGGGTTTTCAGATCGGTGTCGGCCGCCATGGCGGCGCTGCACATTGCAATGGTCGAGCCTAACAGTGTTGCCAGGAAAAGCTGTTTCATTCCGAAGCTCCTTGGTCGTGTTCAACGCTGCGATTGCGGTTGTGTTGGTCTAGGTCAGCAATACCTGAGCCAATTTAGGCGGGCTGGATGACATTTTGATGTCGATGGCCTTATGGCTGATCTTTTCTCCGCCCGGGATTGGCGGTTGCCAAACAAGCGTAGACCATGACGCAGGCCCGATAAGCAAGGGACTTGGCCGATGTATTGCAAGCCGTGAAAACGACTGTTGGGTAGTTTTGTCATCTGTCGGTCATCTGCACTGCCTAGGCTTGCAACACACGAAAGCGCTCTGAGCAGCGCCCGGATTTGCCCTGAAACAGTGCTGGTCTAGTCCAGATAGGTAACGTTGATGCGCGATGAGGCAACGAAAGCGGTGACAGCGATTGGCCAGGTGCTGCAGGAGCAGATCGATCATGGTTTGCTGGCGGCCGGGAGCAAGTTGCCCGCTGAACGCAAGCTCAGCGAGTTGTTCGGGACGACGCGGATCACTGTGCGTGAAGCGCTGTTGCAATTGGAGGCGCAAGGGCAGATTTATCGTGAGGAGCGGCGCGGCTGGTTCGTGTCGCCGCCGCGTCTGGCGTACAACCTGATGCAGCGCAGTCATTTTCACGCCATGGTCAGTGCGCAGGGGGCGTGAGCCGTCGACCGAGGTGATTTCGGCGCGGTTGCAGCCGGCGTCGGCGGCGGTGTGTGCGTGGTTGCAGCTGCCGGCGTTGTCGAGCGTGATCCAGATTTGCCGCTCGCGGCGGATTGATGGGCGACTGGTGTTGTATGTCGAGCACTACCTGAATCCGCAGTTTTTTCCGGGGATTCTTGAGTTTGATTTGAATCAGTCGATCACTGAGTTGTATGCGCGGCATTTCGATTTGCACTATGGGCGGGTGCGGTTTGAGATTGTGCCTACGTCTTTATCTGTCGATGCGGCGGCGGCTTTGCGGGTGTCGGTGGGGAGTCCGGGATTGAGGATTGCTCGGGTCAATTATGATCAGCATGGGCGGCTGATTGATTGTGATCTGGAGTTTTGGCGGCATGATGCGATTCACGTAGGGGTTGATGTAGTTTGATCTTTTTTGACCTTGGCGGCCTTTGGGCCGACCAGGTTTTGGGGGTTTGGGTGAATATCCGTTGCTGCGGTAACGGCTTCTTATGGTTCCGCCCTTACGGCGGGTCACTTTTTCAAACGCCAAAAAGTAACCAAAAGGCTGCGCCCTGACGTTCGGCCCGCTCGCTGGGGCTCGGGGTTCCTTCGCTGCGGGATCGATCCTGGCGCAGCGGCTCCGGTTTGCTTCGCTGCACCTACACTCGCTGTGTACGACTGCGTCGTACGGTCGCTGCGCTCCCACGCCCGGTTCAATCCCTCCACTCAGCCTGCCGACGGGCTCCGAGATCAAGATCAAAAGCGGTGCTCGAGCTAACGCTCATCGTGTGTAGGAGCTGCCGAAGGCTGCGATCTTTTGTTTTTGCTTTCGCTTTTCTGTGGGAAGCGAGTCTGCTCGCGAAAGCGCCCCCACAGTCACCCCTTCCTACTTGCCCACCGCCGCATTCCCATACAGATAATCCGTCGCCAACGACGCCAATGTTCTCACCCCAACCACCAGCGCCGACTCATCCACAAAGAACCCCGGATTGTGATTCGGCGCGGCCTTGCTCATGTCCTGATCCCGCGGCGTAACCCCGAGAAACACAAACAATCCCGGCGCCTCTTTGGCGAAGAACGAGAAATCTTCCGCCCCACCCACTAGCGGTCCCTGCACCACATCATCCTTGGCCGCCCACTTCAATGTCGGCAGCATTTTTTCGGTTAGTGCAGGGTTGTTAATCGTCGGGTCGTATTTTTCGATGATGGTGACGTCGGCTTTGGCGCCGCCGCTTTCGGCGATTTTCTCGATGGTCTGGCGTACGTCGCTGTGCAGTTTCTGGCGGATGCCGTAGTCGTAGGAGCGGATGGTGCCGGTCATGTCGAGTGATTCGGGGATGATGTTGTAGCGGGTGCCGCCGTTGATGGTGCCGATGCTGACCACCGACGGGTAAGAGGAAATGTCGGTGCGGCGGCTGACCACGGTTTGCAGGCCGACGATGGTTTGCGCGCCGACGGTGATTGGGTCGATGCCATCCCAGGGGCGGCCGGCGTGGGTTTGTTTGCCGTGGATCTTGATGCGCAGGTCGTCGGAGCTGGCCAGGGTCGGGCCGGGGCGGTAGGCGATCTGGCCGGCGGGGACGCCGGCCCAGACGTGCAGCCCGAACACCGCGTCTGGTTTCGGCGATTTCATTACGCCTTCCTCGACCATCATCTTCGCGCCCCAGGTGTTTTTGCCGTCGGGAATGAAGTCGCTCGGGCCTTCTTCGGCGGGCTGGAAGTAGAACACCACGGTGCCGGGCAGGGTGTCGCGCATGCCCGTCAGAATTTTCGCTGCGCTGAGCAGGATTGCGGTGTGGGCGTCGTGGCCGCAGGCGTGCATGACGTCGACTTCCTTGTCGAGATACGTGCCTTTGGCTTTCGAAGCGAACGGCAAGTCGGAGATTTCCTTGACCGGCAGCGCGTCCATGTCGGCGCGCAGGGCGACGGTCGGGCCGGGCAGGGCGCCTTTGAGAATGGCGACAACGCCGGTGCGGGCGACGCCGGTTTTCACTTCCAGGCCCATGGCTTGCAGCTGTTTGGCGACCAGTTCAGCGGTGCGTTTTTCAGTGTTGCCAAGTTCTGGATGAGCGTGAAGGTCGCGGCGGGTTTCCAGCAGCTCCGGCTCGAGCTTCTGCGCCTGCTCGGCGATGCGCGTGCGGGCGCTGTCCATCGTCGCGGCACTGGCGTGGCTGGCGACCAGGGTGAGCAAAAGGGTCTGGGCAATGCGCGTCAGTTGCATGGGCTTCTCCTTGATTATTGTTGTTGGCTTCCTTGCCTGTGACAAAGGCTTTGCACGCAAGTGCGATCGGGTCCGGAAAGCGCTATGCGCTCCGACAGATTTACGTTTGAGCATAAGTTATCAGCGAAAACTCCTACCGCTTTATCAGTTTCGTCCGGCGTGACAGATAAAACGCGGGCGATAACCATGTACCGCACCGCACAACATCTATTTCCATAAATTTCTCCAGGTGCCGGTCACGTTATTGGCTGTTTGAGGGTAACGGGTCAGTGCGACAAAACTATTGTCCATGGAGGACTTATAAATGCAGCGTAATGGAATAACGCTTCCGCCGATTGTTGTGCGTCCGGATAAACAAGATGAATATTTACATTATTTAGGTGCAGGGGACGGCTCGGGACCAGGCATTAACTTTGCGCCGTTGGGTGAAATACTCGATATGGAAAGTATCTATAAAGATACTTCCAGGAATATTGCTCAGGTCATTGAAAATGAACTGGCAGAAGCGCGGGCGGCAGGTGATCAAAGTGTCTTGCCGCCTTTGGATGCGCTGGCGCGGGAGATGCAATTCAGGGATTCCCTGATCGCCAGGAAGTTTGGTGCGCTTTTGGTGGCCAAGGACGTGGCCATCGAACGTTTCGGCCACGCCCAGGTTGAAACCTTTTTCAACGGAGGCCGCTTACCGCAAGTCAATCGGCGAAGCGCCAGCGTCAGCGTACGGCAGGCTTATAGCGCTCTGTTCAACGCCAAGTTACTGGTTGAGGGCATTGGCGTGTTGAACAGCCAGTCGGCCACGGTCAAGGGCATGATTGCCGTGGTGCAAGCGCAGGAAGCCGAGCGGATCGCTCAGGAGCAGGCGCGGTTGGCGGCGGAATACGCCAGGCAGGTTGCACAGGAACAGGCCCGCGTCGCTCAAGAGCAGGCGCGGCGGCAGGCGGAGGAGCTGGCGCGGCAGGCCGCGGCCGATGAAATCAGGCGGCTCGAAGAGGAACAGGCCCGTTTGGCGGCTGAGGCACTAGAGCGCAAGCGTGCCGAGGAACAGGCAGCGCTTGAGGCTGAGGCCGAAGCACGCAGGGTTGCTGAGGAAAAGCGCTGGCAGGACACCTCCGGTGGGCACAGTAGCCTGTTGCGCTTTCAGGGCAATACCAGCCACGCCCAACTGGTATTTGCGACGTCCGCTGGTGCGGTCGCGATTGCAGACAACCTGATGGCGGGTTTTGCCGCTTCGATTCGCGCGGCGGTGGCCGGTTTATCGGAGGTGGCTGCCGGCGCGGCGTCCGGGCTGATGGTGGGGGTGAGTGCGTTTGTCTATTCCCCGGTGTTGGGCAATGGAGAGTTGCCTGAACGCTTTCTGCTCAGCCTCCCACTGGCAGATCTGCTGCCCGGTCAACTGCCTGATCTGGACAGGCTGGCAAGCGAAAGAGCACGACTGAATCTGCCGGTACGTTTGAGCGCCCGTCCGCTGACGGGCTCTCTCGCCGAACTGCTTGTCGTTCCGGTAGCGGGGACAAAACGGCCTTCCGGCGTTCGCGTGGTTGCAGCTGGTTTCAACGCAGGGAACAACACTTACAGCGCGACCCTCAATGACATCCCGCCGACAACCGCGGTCTGGACTCCCGCAGTAACGCCGGCAGACAGTTCAACGCTGTTCCCCATCGAGAATCCGTCCCCACCGCGATATATCGGCGGCAACCTCGTGCCGATTGAAGGACGGATCGACGCTCACCCAGGGCGGGGCAGCATTCGTTTCGACGACTTCATTCTGGTCTTCCCGTCGGAATCGGGCCTGCCACCGCAGTACGTCATGTTCCGGGATCGACGCAATGATCCAGGGGTGGCGAGTGGTCATGGAGCGCCGGTTGCGGGTGGATGGCTGGAGGCGGCTACGCAAGGTGAGGGGGCGGCAATTCCCTCAAAAATTGCAGATCAATTGCGAGGCAAGAATTTCAAGGATTTCAGGGCATTCAGGGAGACTTTCTGGAAAGCGGTGAGCGCTGATGCGGAACTGGCGATGTCGTTTGATCCAGGTAGTCTCAGTGCAATGAGCAAAGGCCGATCACCGTATGTGAAAGCGGGCGATCGGGTTGGTAAACGAGTGAAGTTTGAGTTGCACCACGTCTCATCGTTATCGGATGGTGGGCAGTTGTACGATATTGACAACCTGCGGTTGCTAACTCCGAAACAGCATTTGGCAGTTCATAAGGGAGGCGAGTAATGAAAAAATTAATGATCAATGAAATGTCCGAAGAGCAATTCTTGCATTTCGTACAAAAGATATACCAATCGGATTACGCGACTGAGAAGGGGCAAACCTCAGCTGTAATGGAGTTTGAACGACTGAGCGAACATCCAGCGGGTTCCGATTTGATCTACTACCCAGAATCGGGAAAAAGCGGTCCGGAAAATATTGTGGCGGAAGTCAAAAGGTGGCGGGCCGCCGAAGGAAAACCTGGTTTCAAAGCCAGATAAAACTAGCCCCCTATTGGTATTACCTGCCAATAGGGGGCCATCTCTGTTCAGCTTTCCTTTTTGATTTCCACCCCAGGCGTAATCACCTGCACACTCATCCTTGGCGTCGCCAGATCCAGCCCCGCCTCATCCAGTTGCCTTTTCAGCGACAAATTGAACGCCCGGGAAACTTCCCACTGCTTGATCGGCGCAGTCTTGAACCGTGCGCGCAGAATCGCGCTGCCGGACTCGAAACTTTCCACACCCTGAATCTCCAGCGGCGACCAAATATTGCGGCGCTGCAACGGATCGCTGCGCATCTTCTGGCCGACGTCGCGCATCAGTTTGATCGCGTCGTCGATTTCCATGTTGTATGGCACGGCGACGCGGAAGATCGCGTAGCCGAATTCCCGCGAGTAGTTCTTGATGCTTTTGATTTCGCTGAACGGGATGGTGTGGACGATGCCGTCGATATCGCGCAGGCGTACGGTGCGGATGGTCAGGCCTTCGACGGTGCCGAGGTGGCCGCCAACGTCGACGTAGTCGTCGATGGCCAGCGAGTCTTCGATGATGATGAACAGGCCGGTGATCAGGTCAGCGACGAGCGACTGCGCGCCGAAGCCGATGGCCAGACCGATCACGCCGGCACCGGCCAGCAGCGGTGTGACGTTCATGCCCATGTTCGCCAACGCTACGATCAGCGCGATGATGAAAATCGCCACGAACAGCACGTTGCGGATCAGCGGCATCATCGTCTGCGCCCGTGCATTCGCCAGGCCTTTGCGCGAGCGGGTGAGGGCGTGGTGCACGGCGGTGTCGGCGAGTATCCAGATCAGCCAGGAGAAAATCAGCGTGCCGATCAGGCTGAACAGTTTGACGCTGATGTCATGGCCATCGCCTTCGGCGAACGCGATCAGCGAATGGCCCCAGACGCGCAGGCCCAGTTCGATGAAGATCAGCCACACCAGCAAATGCGTCAGGGTGTAGAAGAAGTTTTTCAGTCGCTCCGAATACAGCGCATGGCGTTTCGGCCCGCGTTGCGGTTTCAGCGAATGGCGGCGCACGAGGCCGTTGATAACCATGCACAACACCAGCAGCACCGTGCAGATCAGCGACTGGCGCAGCGCGGTGCTGGTGTCGCCGGCGGAGACAAACGTGGCGAACAGCGAGATGCCGACCAGCACCAGTGCCGGCACGTACCAGAAGGTGCCGAGGATCTCGATGGTGTCGCTGAGGGCGCGGCGGGTCAGGCGGCGTGACAGCGGTTGGTTGCGGATCAGGTGCGCGATCGGTCGGCGGAATCGCAGGATGAACAGGCCGGTCGACAGCGCAGCGAGGACATTGGCCGTGGTCGCGGCGGTGTGCGCCAGATGTACGCCCAGGCTCTCGACCAGACGCGGATCGCTCAGCGCTTCACCAAACGCGGCGAAGCTGCCGATCAGCCACAGCGGCCGAAACGCCTGATGACGCAGGATGTACAGCGCGCGATGGCGGTGCGGGCCGTCGAGCAGGGAGAAGGCGATCACGCAGATCGCCGAGAAACAGGTGCCGACGACCAAGGCATAGGCCAGCACCATCGCCAGGCTTTTGCCCAGCGAAGACGGCAGCACGTAGGTCATGTACACCGTCATTACCAACGCGATCAGCCACGGCCCGAGCTTGCGCAGGGCAAAGCGCAGCATGTCGAGGGCCTTGGGGTGTTGCGGCAGTTCTTCGGTGAGGCCGAAGCGCAGACGCACGCGGTGGCTGAGCCAGATCAGCGCGGCGGCGAGCAGGCTCCAGACCATCAGGATCACTGCGAAACCGAAGATGATCGGCAGCCATTCATTGGCCGGCAGCAGCTTGCTGGTCAGTTCGTCCTTGGCCAGATCGAATTCGTTGGACCAGCGGGTGAGCGGGCTGTCGGCGCCGGAAAACTGTTTTTCGAAGCTGGCGAGGGTGCCGCCGATCAGGCCCAGCACGCCTTCTTCCGGGGTGGCTTGAGCTTTCTTCGTAGCGTCGCGCAGCTTCTTCAGATCGCTGAGCAACTGCGCGCGTTGCTTGTCGTTTTCCAGCGACTTGATCACTTCGTCCAGTGACTGGCCAAGAGGTTCTACGGCTTCAGGCTGCGGTTTGGAAGTGTTGAGCAGGCCGGGCAGACCGACCGCTTGGGCGGGCGCCAGCGGCAGCAGCGTCATCAGGCAGACAAGCAGCAGACCGGGCAAAGCAAAAAGACGAGCGAACACCAGAAGACAACCTCGCGATAGGCGGATGCGCTGGAGTGTACGAGGCCCTTTGGCTCAATGCGAGCCGGGCGCGGTCATTCGTTGAGTTTGGCGAGGATCTTGTAGACCACCGTGGCGAGGATCATCAGCATGCCGATCCACATGGCGAACACCCCGGCGTTCTTGTCGCGGAAGTTGAAGCCGATGGCCAGCAGGATCATTCCGCTGAGGATGGGAATGAGCATGGCGTGGAAGGAGGACATCGAGATCATGAAGACTGCCTTGTCTGTGGGGGATGTTTGCAGTCTAGGCGGGTTTTCGAGGCGGGGTGTGATGTGGCTCAGGAATGCATCAGGCCGGGAGGATTCTGCTGTCTGCACAGGCGATTTCGCGAGCAGGCTCGCTCCCACAGGTGAATGGCATTCCATTGTGGGAGCGAGCCTGCTCGCGAAGCTTGTCAGCCGTTACGGCAATTCACGGCTGGCATAGAACGCACTGAGCACTTTGACCAGATGCGCCAGGTCATGGCTGCCGCACAGTTCGCGAATCGAATGCATGGCGAAGGTCGGCAGGCCGATGTCGACGGTGCGCACGCCCAGATGGCTGGCGGTGATCGGGCCAATCGTCGAGCCGCAGCCCATGTCGCTGCGCACCACGAAGCTTTGCACCGGGACTTCTTCGGCCATGCACAGATGGCGGAAGAAACCGGCGGTTTCGCTATTGGTGGCGTAGCGCTGGTTGCTGTTGACCTTGATCACCGGGCCGGCGTTGAGTTTCGGGCCGTGATTGGCGTCGTGCTTGTCTGCATAGTTGGGATGCACGCCGTGGGCGTTGTCGGCGGAGACCAGCAGGGATTTCTGAATGGTGCGGACGAACTCGTCGCCTTCTGGCAGCAGGCGGCGCAGAGTCTGTTCGAGCATCGGGCCGTCGGCACCGCACGCCGAGCACGAGCCGACTTCTTCGTGGTCGTTACAGACCAGCACGCAGGTCTCGTCGGTTTCGGCGGTGAGCAACGCTTGCAGGCCGGCGTAGCACGACAGCAGGTTGTCCAGACGCGCACCGGCAATGAAATCGCCGTTCAGGCCGATCACCGCAGCGCTTTGCGTGTCGTAGAAACTCAGCTCGTAATCCAGGACCACGTCGGCGTTCAAACCGTGTTCGCGGGCCAGTTGGTCGGTGAGCACGGCGCGGAAATCGACGCGCTCGTCACCGGCGAATTGCGCCAGGATCGGCGGTAGTTCGGTCTGCGCGTTGATCGCCCAGCCCTGGTTGGCTTCACGGTTGAGGTGAATGGCCAGGTTGGGAATGATCGCGATGGGTGCCTTGAAGTCGATCAACTGACTCTCGACCTTGCCGTCACGGCGGAAGGTCACGCGGCCGGCCAGCGACAGATCGCGGTCGAACCATGGCGCCAGCAGCGCGCCGCCGTAGACTTCGACGCCCAGTTGCCAGAAGCCCTGACGTTGCAGTTCCGGTTGCGGCTTGACCCGCAGACACGGGCTGTCGGTGTGAGCGCCGACCAGACGGATACCGTCGTGCAGTGGCGAGTTGCGGCCCATTTTGATCGCGACGATCGAGGTGTCGTTACGGGTGACGTAATAGCGGCCGTTGGCCTCGGTGGACCATGGCTCGCGCTCGTCGAGGCGCACATAACCGGCGGCCTCCAGACGCTGAACGAGGCTGGCGGTGGCGTGGAACGGGGTAGGGGAGGCCTTGAGAAAGTCGATCAGGCCCTGGTTCAACTCTGCGCGCATAAGAAACTCCAGACAGCAATGGGCGGCAGTTTAACGCATCACTCAGCGCCATTGGGCAAGTGGTTTGCGCAAGCACGCTCAGGAGTGCTGATCGATGCGCTTGCGCAGGTAGGCAATGATGGCTTGTTGATCATCCTTTCTGGCGGGTTTCGGCAGGTGCTTCGGCCAGCCCTTGCCGCTGCCGAAGAAGGCCTTTTGCGTGACGCTGTCCCAGCGCAGGATTTCCCGCGACGCCGATTCCCACCATTCGTGACGGCAGATCTCGTAATACGGATGGGCAGGTGCAGCACTGCCGAACAGCAACGCCCGGCCGACTTTCTTCATGCCGCCGCGCTTTTTGCGCAGTTTCCACTTGATGCGCAGACGGTCCCAGGTTGAGGGAACGGGTTTGCTGCGCGGAACCTCGTTGCACAGCTCTGGCAGTTCGGGGTGGAAGGCCTCGCCGTAACGGGCGAAAAAATGTTTCTGCATGGCGTGGAAGAAGTTTTTGTCGGCGAAGTAGTGATAGACGAATTTCTTCGCTTCCTGGATCGGCTGGTCGCGCATGGCAAACGACAGTGCAATCTGTTCGATCGTATGGATGTCGAACGGGTCCTGCGTCCACTCATCGATCAGCCGGACCGATTTCTCCAGCAGCGCTGCATCGCCATCGGTGACGCCGCACAAGCCGCTGTTGTAGAGCTTGAAGCTGTTCGTCGACGAGATGCCGTGGACTTGCAGGCAGCGCGCGAGTTTTTCGTAGTCCGCCCGGTTACAGACGTAACTCCAGTCATATTCGAAGCGGTCCATCACGTAACGGCCGGGCGTGATCATGCTGAACAGCCGGTGCGGCGAACCGAGAAACAGCGTATCGGTGTCGACAAACAGGGTTTTTTCGGCGAGTGTCAGGCCCAGCGCAATGGCGCACGCTTTGCGGCGGTGGTGGTAGCCGTTCTCGCCCTGCCACTGGATCAGGGTCTGCTCGCTCAAAGGGACGGTATCGACCGGCCAGCCGGCATAGTCCTGCGGATGATCGGTCAGGACTCGGATGCACAATGATTCACCTGGCTGCAGTTGTGCCAGGGCGGTGAGGATGCTGAATTTTGCCTCGCGCCGATAAACGTCTTTGTCGCCATAGATCAGGTAGAGCAGCTGGTGCGGTACTTTTTCCAGGGGGGGGAAGGCTTCGCGCATAAGCGGCTCCATACGGCGGGGGGCGCGAGTTTACCGTATTGCTCCGCTGATTTGCAGGCCGGGCACTTGCTTCAAAGTGTTGCCAGGGAGGGCGTCAACCGGTGATCAATCTGCCAGAGAGGAAGACTTCACGGCGTTGCTTGCGACCGACGTATTCATGTTTGCTCAACTGATAGACAGCCTCGAACCTGTCTCTCGATAAGCCAGGCAGTGCACTGAGGTATTGATCTACCAGGCGATCGTAGGCGGCTTCGGTGATGAATTTGTAGATATCCCGACGATAGAAGAAGCCGAGTTGAAAACCGAGTGTTTCACTTGCGTGCGCGGTCGGGCCTGCGAAGCAGTTTTCAAAGTCGATGGCTTTGAGTGGCCTTTGCGTTTGCTCGGGCACCATGATGTTGCCCACCCAGAAATCCATGTGGGTGATGTTCTTGCTGGCGAGCGAGCTGAGCAGTTGAAACGCGTCGAGGATAAAGGCTTCGATGTTTTCGGGATTGCGTCTGATGCACTCGGCCCCATCCATATGGCCTTCGAGCAGGTGAGTCAGCAGGAAGAACTCCTCGGTCAGGCCTAGTCTGCTGCGGGTATAGCCATAGCCCTTCAGTGGAGGCATCTCCACGCCCCGGCGCTGAGCTTCGAGGGAATTCATCAGTTCTTCGAGCGGCCAGTCGAAGCGCCCGTTGCGTTGCGGTTTGTTCAGGCTCACCCGCACCTTTGCCTTGAACGTGTCCAATGGCTGGACCTTGGCAAATAGTGGTGTGTCACAGGACGATAACGGTGCGCTGGCTCGGGTCAGTTTGTGCGCGCGGCGTTTTTTAATGAGCTGCTCCAGGGCCTGGCGTGCCTGGATGCTGGGTGCTTCGCTCAAGTGCAGGGTCGTGTTACCGAATGCGTAGATGATCGGGTATTCGGATTGAAGTGTTTTGCTGCAGAACACGGAAAGGCCTCCTGCCTGATATCGAAGTGCCATGATTTTATATTTGATTACAATTTTATGACAGTTCTTTACGTCAATCTATTGCCGGTGGATTTTTGGCAGGACAAAAAAGCCCTTCACCAGGAAGGGCTTCCAAAGTATTCACGCAATTCAGAACGGAGCCGGGCACTCGAAGCGCAGGCGCTCGCCGGTCTGCGGATGAGTGAAGCTGAGCATGCTCGCGTGCAGGCACAGACGCGGCCAGGCCGCCAGCGCTTGCTCGTGGGCGTAGAGTCCGTCACCGAGCAACGGATGGCCGATCGACAACATGTGCACGCGCAATTGATGCGAGCGGCCGGTAATCGGTGTCAGTTCGACACGGCACCAGTCGCCGCAACGTTCCAGCACCTTCCAGAAGGTCAGCGCATGCTTGCCGAATTCGTGATCGACGACATGCCGTGGCTTGGTCGGTGGGTCGTAGCGCAGGGGCAGATCGATGCTGCCGCTGTCCAGCTCCGGCTGACCCCAGGCCAAAGCGGTGTAGGCTTTTTCGGTTTCGCGATCGTGAAACTGCCGCGACAGTTCGCGATGGGTGTCGGCGTCACGGGCCAGCAGGATGATCCCGGAGGTTTCCCAGTCCAGGCGATGAACGATGCGCGCTTCCGGGTAGCCGTTTTCCTGCAGGCGGGTAATCAGGCAATCCTTGTTGTCGTCTGCGCGGCCGGGCACCGAGAGCAGCAGGGTCGGTTTGTCGACCACCAGTACGGCGGCGTCCTCGTGGATGATGCGGATGTTGGACAGCGGCATTAAAACAGCCTCGTAACAAATGCCAACGGCGGCTCGGGACTGCTGATAACTCTGTAGGAGCTGCCGAAGGCTGCGATCTTTTGACTTTGAAGATCAAAAGATCGCAGCCTTCGGCAGCTCCTACACGAGCATCAACAGCCCGAGCCGCCGTAGCGACTGCCAAATCGACTCAGCGATCGGGCAGGGTGATGTTGAGTTCCAGAATCGAGCAACTGCCCTGGCTTTCCAGTGCAACATGTACGTCGTCGTTGCCGATGTTGACGTACTTGCGGATCACGTCGACCAGTTCCTTCTGCAAGGCTGGCAGGTAATCCGGCGTGCTGCGCTGGCCGCGCTCATGCGCCACGATGATCTGTAGACGCTCTTTCGCTACCGAGGCGGTACTTGGCTTTTTGTTGGCACGAAAGAAGTCAAAAAGGTTCATTACCTACCTCCAAACAGGCGCTCGAAGAATCCCTTCTTCTCGACATCGAGGAATCGGTGGGCTTTTTCTTTGCCCAGCAGGCGGTCGACGGTATCGCTGTAAGCCTGACCGGCATCGCTCTGGTCGTCGAGAATCACTGGCACGCCCTGGTTGGAAGCCTTGAGTACCGCCTGGGATTCCGGGATGACGCCGAGCAGGGTCACCGAGAGGATCTCCTTGACGTCTTCAACGCCAAGCATCTCGCCCTTTTCAACCCGCTCCGGGTGGTAGCGAGTGATCAGCAGGTGTTCCTTGATCGGGTCTTCGCCACGTTCGGCGCGGCGCGATTTGCTCGCCAGCAGGCCGAGCATGCGGTCCGAGTCACGTACCGAGGAGACTTCCGGGTTGGTCACGACGATCGCTTCATCGGCGAAATACATGGCCAGGTGCGCACCTTTCTCGATGCCCGCCGGGGAATCGCAGACGACGAACTCGAATTGTTCCTTGAGCTCCATCAGGACTTTTTCCACGCCTTCGACGGTCAGCGCGTCTTTGTCGCGGGTCTGGCTGGCCGCCAGTACGTAGAGGTTTTCCAGGCGCTTGTCTTTGATCAGTGCCTGTTGCAGGTTGGCTTCGCCGTTTACCACGTTGACGAAGTCATACACCACGCGGCGCTCGCAACCCATGATCAGGTCGAGGTTACGCAAGCCCACGTCGAAGTCGACGATCACTGTTTTGTGGCCGCGCAGAGCGAGACCGGTACCGATAGCGGCGCTGGTGGTGGTCTTACCCACACCACCCTTGCCGGATGTAACCACGAGAATCTTGGCCAAGGTGTTTCACCCCTAAGGAAGAAGGACTGTTCAGCCCCTGAAAAACATCTCTTGAAAACTACTGCAGTCGGACAGCCTTGGCTGGAATTTGGCTTTGGGCCTTTTTCCTACTTCGTTTGAGCCGTTTTCGCTACGTTTTAGAGATGCTTGGAAAATGCGGCAGTATCCGTTAAAGCCGAATGATGTTCAACACGTCGCCTGACAGGCTGACCTGGACGCCCGAGCCCCACATCGGATCGCGACGCAAATCCTCGGAGACCTTGTAATGACCGGCGATGGAGATCAGTTCAGCGCTCAATTGCTGACAGAAAATCCGTGCCTTGGTGTCACCTTTGACGCCGGCCAGCGCACGGCCGCGCATCGGGCCGTATACATGGATGTTGCCATCGGCGAGAAGTTCCGCCCCCGGACTGACCGAAGAGACCACGACCAGATCGCCACCCTGGGCATATATCTGCTGGCCACCACGTACTGGCGTGGTGATTACGCGGGTCGGTTTGACGGTCGGCTCAGGCGGCTTTTCCGGCTTCTTTTTGACTTCGGCTTCCGGCGTCTCCAGCGGACGCTCGCGGGCGCCGGAGGGCGGTAGCACGGGGATGTCGATGGCGATGGCGGCGGCGATGTCTTCGATGCGGCTGGCGCGAATGGCCAGGGTACGCAGACCGTGCTGACGGCAGACGCGCATCAGCCCCGGCAGGTCAACCGCGCCCTGATTCGGCGGCAGTTTGTCCAGAGCCAGAACCAGCGGTGCATTGCTGAAAAAATTCGGCGCCTGGGCGACTTTGGCGGCCAATTGCCGATCGAGGCTTTCGAGGTCGTTACGGGCCAGTTCCAGCACAGTGATGGCCAGCATGCTGCCCTTGAGCTGGAATACGGGATCTTGGTCTAACGGGTCGGTTTGGCTCATGTCGGCATACAACGGCTTGTCACTAAAAGTGCCGAGACTTATAACGAGAACGCCCGCGAGCCGCAAGCCGGGTCGAACGATGTAGAATGCGCGGCCACTGTATTTACGGAAGCTTTAATGGATCGCCCGCGTTTTCGAAAAGCATATCTTGCTCCGCGCTTCTGGCCGCTCTGGTGCGGCCTGGGGCTTTTGTGGCTGATCGTGCAGTTGCCGTATCCGGCGCTGCTGACCATCGGTCGAGTTTTGGGCGCGTTGATGTATCGCGTCGCCAGCGACCGGCGAACCATCGCCCGGCGCAATCTTGAGTTGTGCTTCCCGGAAAAATCCGCCGCTGAGCGCAAACGCCTGCTCAAGGAAAACTTCGCCTCCACCGGCATCGCCTTCTTCGAGATGGCGATGAGCTGGTGGTGGTCGCGCGAGCGTCTGGCGAAACTGGCCCACGTCGAAGGCCTTGAACATCTGCAGAAAGCCCAGCGCGAAGGCAAAGGCGTGATCCTCATGGCCGCGCATTTCACCACCCTGGAAATCGGCGCGGCGCTGCTCGGCCAGCAGCACACCATCGACGGCATGTACCGCGAACACAAAAACCCCTTGTTCGACTTCGTCCAGCGCCGTGGCCGCGAGCGGCACAATCTCGATTCGCTGGCGGTGGAGCGCGATGACGTGCGCGGCATGCTCAAACTGCTGCGCTCGGGACGGGCGATCTGGTATGCGCCGGATCAGGATTACGGCGCCAAGCAGAGCATCTTCGTGCCGCTGTTCGGCATTCAGGCCGCCACCGTCACTGCGACGACCAAGTTTGCACGGCTGGGCAAAGCGCTGGTGGTGCCGTTCACTCAGGAACGTCTGGCCGACGGTAGTGGTTATCGCCTGGTGATTCATCCGCCGCTGGAAGACTTCCCCGGCGAAAGCGAGGAGGCCGATTGCATCCGCATCAATCAGTGGGTCGAGAGTGCTTTGCGTGCCTGCCCCGAGCAGTATCTGTGGGCGCATCGGCGCTTCAAGAGTCGCCCGCCGGGTGAGCCGAAACTTTATCCCAAGCGTCGTTGATTAGCCGATCTGACAAGCACCGTGGAGTGTTGCGATGAGTCCTGCTGAACCGGTCACAGGTTTGATTCTTTCCGGCGGCGGGGCTCGGGCGGCTTATCAGGTCGGGGTGCTGGCGGCGATTGCCGAGTTGCTGCCGGTCGGTGCGGACAATCCGTTTCCGGTGATCGTCGGCACCTCGGCCGGGGCGATCAATGCGGTCAGCCTGGCCAGTGGTGCCATGGATTTTCGCGCTGCCATCGAACGCCTGACCCAGTTCTGGCAGGGCTTTCGCAGCCACCGCGTGTTGCGCAGCGACTGGCCCGGGGTCATCCATCAGGCCAGCCGTTTTGTCAGCCACAGCCTGCTCGGCCTCGGTCGGCAGATGCCGGCGGCGTTGCTCAACAGTTCGCCGCTGCGCGAGCTGCTCGAGGAAAAACTGCACCTGCCCG
The DNA here is from genome assembly GCF_056278925.1 of Pseudomonas sp. TE9122. Classification (NCBI taxonomy): domain Bacteria; kingdom Pseudomonadati; phylum Pseudomonadota; class Gammaproteobacteria; order Pseudomonadales; family Pseudomonadaceae; genus Pseudomonas; species Pseudomonas sp. TE9122. The sequence goes on from NZ_JBWBQI010000001.1 coordinate 1,332,640, forward strand.
GCATCGCCGAATCCATCGCGCGCAAGCAATTGCACGCGGTAGCGGTGACCGCGTTTGGCTACGAATCGGGGCAAGCGGTGACGTTCTATCAGGGCGGCGGCACCATCGACGCCTGGCTGCGGCACCGCCGCATTGGCGTGCCGACGCAATTGTCGGTTGATCATCTCTTGGCCAGTTCGGCGATTCCGCTGTTGTTCGCGCCGGTGAAAATCGGCGAGGAATATTTCGGTGACGGCGCAGTGCGCCAGTCGGCGCCGATCAGCCCGGCGCTGCATTTGGGTGCCAGTCGCGTGCTGGTCGTGGGCGTCAGCGGCAACCCGCGCGGCGTCGATCCGCAGCAGCCGCTGGAGCGCGCCTACAGCGGCCAGCAACCGACGCTGGCGCAGATTGGCGGGCACATGCTCAACAGCACGTTCATCGACAGTCTGGAGAGCGATATCGAGTTGCTGCAGCGTCTGAATCAGTTCAGTCATTTGCTCCCGGCCGGCACACCTACTCGTGCGCTGGGTGTGGCGCCGGTGGAAGTGCTGGTGATTGCGCCAAGTCAGCCGATCGACGAAATCGCCGCGCGGCATCGCCAGGAGTTACCGGCGGCGTTGCGCCTGTTTCTGCGCGGGCCGGGGGCGACGAAGACGAGCGGGGCGGGGGTGCTCAGTTATCTGCTGTTCGAGGCGGGGTATTGCAGCGAGTTGATCGAGTTGGGACGGCGGGATGCGTTGGCCAAGCGCGAGGAGCTGTGCCGGTTTTTGCGGATATCGGAAGCGGTGGCTCCTGCCTGAAATCTGCGGTGAGGCCTTCGCGAGCAGGCTCGCTCCCACATTGGAACTCGGTCTGAATGTGGGAGCGAGCCTGCTCGCGAAGCTTTCAGGGTCAGAAGTGGAACTTGACCAGGAAGCTTGTGGTGCTCTGATCGGTCTTGAAGTACTGGCTGTCCTTGATCCCGTACTTGTCCGACCAGTAGTCGTACTCGACACCGACATACAACTGCTTCTCGCCGAAATTCAGCGCCTTGCCCAGGTCGTATTTGACCTGCGGGTTGAAGTGCAGGTTGGCGTGGTAGTCGCCCTTGGAATTGGAGTCGTTGTCGACCACCCAGTCCATGAAACCGTCGATGAGGATGTTCGATTTACCCACCGGGATGGTGTAGGACCACACCGGGGTGATCTGCCAGACATTGTCACCGGCGCGTGCGCCCTGGGTGTGACGCTGGTAGAAGTTCAGCTGGAAGTAGTCGAAGCCAGGAATCGCCAGGTCGAAGCCCGGACCGATCAGGTACGACTCGGTATCGCCTTCACCGAACTCGTAGGTCATGGCCAGCAGCACGTCAGTCACCGGACCAAAGGCCAGTTTCTGATCGAAGATCTTGCCGAATGACAGGCGCGGGCTGAGCTCGCCGTAGTAGGTGTTGGAGCCGACGCCGCCATCATCCTTGCCGTTGTAGAAGATCTTGTCGATGAACAGGAAGTTGTCCCCATACTTCCAGGCATCGGCGTGCTCGAAGGTCACGGTCTGCTGAATGCGCGGGTTGACCTGGAAGTCCTTGCCATACAGGTAGGTCAGGCTGTTGTTCTGCCACTGCAGAAGGCCTTCGGCCATCGCCTGGCCGCCGGCGAACATCGATCCGGCCAGCATCAGGCTGGTGCACATACGTTTCATTCGGTTGCTCCCAAAGTAGGTGTTCCACGTTATTTTTTTAAGATCGGCGCTCTGATGTGGCGCCTTTTTTCGTACCGCAAATTTCATCCGATCGGTCAGCTTTGAATGCTGGTAGCAAAAGCTGCGCCAAGGCTTTTGAAAAACCAAAAAACGCCCGTTCGGCTGCTGAAAAACAGTCGACGAGCGTGTTTTCGGGATGCCTCAGGACTGACCGCAGCCGGGATAAGTTGGCTTTTCGGTCAGAAATTGAATTCAGGCTTTTTTTTAGAGCGAATTCGGAAGGCCGCGGAGAATACTGACTCCTCGGCCAACGCTCAAGTGCCCCGCAACAGAGCACCGACAGCAGGCATGGCGCACGGTTGCGAGCCATCTCAGAAGTGCACCTTCAGCAGCAGGCTGGCGGTGTTCTGGTTGGTATCGAACGCGTGGCTGTTTTCGATGCCGTATTTGTTCTTCCAGTAGCTGTACTCGGTGCCGACGTACAGCTGTTTCTGGCTCCAGCCCATGGCTTTGCCGAGGTCGTATTTGATCTGCGGATTGATGTGCAGGTTGGCGTGGTAGGTGCCGCGCGAGTTTTCGTCGTTGTCGACGACCCAGTCGAGGTAGCCGTCGATCAGCACATCGGAATTGCCCAGCGCAAAGCTGTAGGACCACGCGGGGGTGATCTGCCAGACACCATCGCCGGGCCGCGGGCCTTCGGTCTGGCGACGGAAAATGTTCAGGGTGACGTAGTTGAAGCCGGGCACTTTCAGATCGAAGCCGGGACCGATCAGATAGGCCTCGGTTTCGCCTTCGCCGTACTCGTAGGTCATCGCCAACAGCACATCCTTGATCGGGCCGAACTCGATCTTGCGGTCGAGGATCTTGCCGAAGGACAGACGCGGGGTGAACTCGCCGTAGAAAGTATGCGGCCCTTTGTTCGGGTCTTCCTTGCCGTTGTAGAAGATCTTGTCGACGAACAGAAAGTTGTCGCCGTACTTCCACTTGTCGGCGTGCTCGAAGGTGACCGTCTGCTGATACGAGGGGTTGATCGCGAAATTCTTGCCGTATAGATAGCTGAGGCTGTTGCTCTGCCACAGCAGCAGATCGCCGGCCATGGCCTGACTCGCGGCCAGCAGGCCGCCACTCAACAGAACGTTGCTTTGCGTGCGGGTCATCTGTTGCTCCCTGTTGTTTTTATTGTTTGAGGCACAAGCAGTTGCGTAGTCCCTGTGGGAGCGAGCCTGCTCGCGAAGCGGTTGTGTCAGTCGCCATCAATGTTGAATGACACAGCGCTTTCGCGAGCAGGCTCGCTCCCACAGGTGGTGTGGTGGTTTCAATCAGTGAGCATGGCAATCATTGATCGCCGCACGCTCCTTGCCGCCGAGGATGTTGAACAGCAGGTTCAGGGTCAGCGCGCTGAGGGTGGCCATGGCGATGCCGCTGTGGGTGATCGGGCTCATCCACATGGGCAAGTGGGCGAAGAATTCCGGACGTACCACCGGGATCAGGCCCATGCCGATGCTTACCGCGACCAGCAACTGATTGCGGCGGTCACCGATGTCGGCCTCTTGGAGGATCTTGATGCCAGTGGCCGCGACCATGCCGAACATCGCAATCGCCGCGCCGCCCAGCACTGCCGGTGGAATCGATGCCACCAGAAACGCCGCTTTCGGCAACAGGCTGAGGACGATCAGCAGGCCGCCGGCAACGATGGTCACCGAACGGCAGCGCACGCCGGTCATCTGCACCAGGCCGATATTCTGCGCGAACGAGGAGTGAGTGAAGGTGTTGAAGAAACCGGCGAAAAACGACGCGCCGGCATCACACAACAAACCACGACGGAGCATGCGCGGGCAGACTTCCTGGCCGGTGATCTTGCCCAGCGCGAGGAACATCCCGGTGGACTCGACGAAGATGATCACCACCACCAGGCACATCGACAGAATCGGTGCCAGCTCGAATTTCGGCATGCCGAAATGCAGCGGGGTGACGAACTGAATCCACGGTGCGCTGGCCATGCCGCTGAGGTCGACCATGCCGATCACGCCGCACAGTACGTAGCCCAGGCACATGCCGATCAGCACCGAAATATTGACCCAGAATCCGCGCATGAAGCGATGAACCAACAGAATGGTCGCCAGCACCAGCGCAGCGATGGCCAGATAAATCGGCGAACCGAATTGCGCTGCGTCGACACCGCCACCGGCCCAGTTCACGGCCACGGGGAACAGCGATAAACCGATCGAGGTGATGACCGTGCCGGTCACCAGCGGCGGGAAGAAACGCACGACCTTGGACATGAACGGCGCGATCAGCATGCCGAAGAAACCGGCAGCTATCGTCGCACCGAAGATCCCTTGCAGACCGATGCCGGGCATGCCGGCCATGGCCACCATGCTGCCGACCGCAGCGAAACTGGCGCCCATCATCACCGGCATGCGAATGCCCATCGGGCCGATGCCGAGCGACTGCACGATGGTGGCGATGCCGGCGACCAGCAGGTCGGCGTTGATCAGGAAGGCGATTTCTTCACGACTCAGGCCAGCGGCCTGTCCAATGATCAGCGGCACCGCGATGGCACCGCCGTACATCAGCAGAACATGTTGCAGACCGACCAGGATCAGTTGCAAAAGGGGCAAACGCTGAATGGCGGGTGCGTCGGGGATGCGCGCTTTGGACAGCTCGGACATGCAACACCTCGGATCTTTTTTATTCTTGTGATTAACAGCTGCCGGGTTGCTTGCAGCTGTTTCTTTGCATCAGGCAGACCGCGGAGCGGCCATTCGCGGGCAAGCCCGCTCCCACACAGGCTATGCAAAACCCTGTGGGAGCTGGCTTGCCAGCGATGCTTTTAACGATTAATTGGTTTGTGCTCCCTGGGCAATCCAGGCACCGATCAGGTCACGTTCCTGCTGGGTCATCTGGGTGATGTTGCCCAGTGGCATGATCTGCGTGGTGATGGCTTGCGCCTGAATGCGCGCGGCGTTCTGGCGGATCTGCTCGGGGGTGTCGAACATCACACCGGCCGGGGCTGCGCTGAACAACGGGCTGGTCGGCTTGGACGAGTGGCACACCGTGCATCGCTCTTGAATCACGTTGTGCACTTTGTCGAAACCGGGGCCGGCATTCGAGGCTTGCGCGGGTGCCGCCGCAGGAGCTGCGGGTGCCGCAGGTTGCGCCGCTTCGGCCGGTTTCGCGCCACCGCCCAGCGCCGTTTCCGGCAGCGGTTGGTACTCGATTTTCGCCGGTGCCTTGGCCACTTCAGGTGCGCTCGACATCGGCGCCGGGCCAGTGACGTAGGCCAGGCAGATCATGCCCACCGCTGCCACCGGCAGGGTCCAGGCAAACTTGTGGCTGTCGTGACGGGTGTTGAAGTAGTGACGCACCAATACCGCCAACACCGCGATCCCGGCGAGGATCAACCAGTTGTACTGGCTGCCGTAAGTGCTCGGGAAGTGGTTGCTGATCATGATGAACAGCACTGGCAGGGTGAAGTAGTTGTTGTGACGCGAACGCAGCAGACCCTTGGCCGGCAGGGCCGGATCCGGCGTGCGGTTCTCGGCAATCGCCGCGACCAGTGCCCGTTGCGCCGGCATGATGATGCGGAACACGTTGCCGACCATGATGGTGCCGATGATCGCGCCGACGTGCAGGTACGCACCCCGACCGCTGAACACTTTGCTGAAGCCATAGGCGGCGGCAATGATCAGCACGAACAGGATGAAGCCGAGCAGGGCGGGTTTCTTGCCCAGGGCCGAATCGCAGAGGAAGTCGTAGACAAACCAGCCGACGATCAGCGAGCCGATACCGATGGCCACGCCTTCAGGACCGCTGAGGCCACTGCCCGGTGCCACGAGGTAGAGCACCGGATTGGAGTAGAACACCACGCACAGCAGCGCGATCCCCGACATCCAGGTGAAGTAGGCTTCCCACTTGAACCAGTGCAGGTTGTCCGGCATGGACGGTGGGGCCAGTTTGTATTTTTCCAGGTGGTAGATGCCGCCGCCGTGGATCGCCCACAGATCACCGGCCAGACCGGTTTTCGGGTTGACGCGGTTGAGGTTGTTCTCCAGCCAGACGAAGTAGAACGACGCGCCGATCCAGGCCACGCCAGTGATCATGTGAACCCAGCGCACGCTCAGGTTCAGCCATTCCAACAGATGTGCTTCCACAGTCTTTACCTCTCGCCTGTCACTCTTGTTGTCGAGTGATCAGACCTTCTCTTATTGGTGGGGGGCGAGGATCAACCGCTCATCCTCTTTGAAAAAATGCTCATCGCAGTTATTGCCTGTGCCACTGCGATCAACCACCAGGAAGTCATCCCGCTTTTCGATCGTCAGCACCGGGTGGTGCCAAACGCCGCGATGGTAATTGATGCCCTGCCTGCCGTTGGTGACGAAGGCGCGGACCAAGCCTGATACAGGTTCATCGCCAACTGGCGCGACCACGATCAGAAAGGGGTTGCCGAGCAGCGGTATGAAAGCCTGGCTGCCCAGCGGATGGCGTTCCAGCATGCAAACGGTCAGCGGCATGTCCTGCGCGTCGGCGCGGAAAATGCTGATGATCGCGTTGTCCTCAGGCGTAGCGGTTTCGACCGTCGCCAGTTTGTGGAAGCGCATGGTCGAACCGTTGTTGATCATGAAGTGATCGCTGCCGTCGGTTTCGATCACGTCACCGAAAGGGGCGAAGGCTTCTTTGGTCAGCGGTTCAATCGTCAGTGTGCGCATGCTGTTCTTCTTATCCGAATTCTGTGTTGACTGTTTTGATGCCTTCGCGAGCAGGCTCGCTCCCACATTTGGAATGCAATCCCCTGTGGGAGCGAGCCTGCTCGCGAATGGGTTCAACCCTATTTAGCCACCTTGCCGAGTACACGCAGGCGACTCACGCCACCATCCGGGAACACGTTCAGGCGGATGTGGGTGATCGGGCCGAGTGCCTTGATCTGCTCGACGAAGGTGTGTTCGGCGTGCATTTCCAGCTTCTGGCTTGGCAGCAGTTCGCGCCAGAACAGCGACTGGGTTTCGATCTGGCTGTCAGTCCCGCCTTTCACGAACGCGCCCTGGATCGAGCAACTGTCCGGGTAGTTGCCTTTGAAGTGCAGGGTGTCGACGACGATCTTCTCGATCTCGCCCGGATGACCCAGGGCGACGATCACCCAGTCATTGCCCGGCGTGCGACGACGCGCGGTTTCCCAGCCGTCGCCCATGTTGATGCCACGGCCCGGGTTGAGGATGTTGCTCATGCGGCCGAAGTGTTCGTCGGAGCAGGCGAGGGCGCGGCCACCGTTGAGGGCTGCTGCCAAGTCCACTTGCTCGTTGTCACCCACAGCGGACCAGTCGCGGAACGGAATGCCGTATACGCGCAGACGGGCAACACCACCGTCCGGGTAGATGTTGAAGCGCAGGTGGCTGAACGCTTTGTCGTTGCTGATTTCGTGGTAGTGATGGCTGTTGCCCTGCAGCTCGACGGCCGACAGCACTTCGGTCCACTGGGTGTTTTCATCCGGCTCGCCCGAGGCCAGGAAGCACGCTTCCAGCGAGGCCGATGGCGGGTAGTTGCCGGTGAAGAATGAAGTGTCGATGTCCACGCCTTTGATCGAGCCCGGTACGCCCAGACGGATCACCGCGCTGTCGTAACCTTCGAAGCGCTTGCGGCGCGACTCCCAGCCGTCCATCCACTTGCCGTTGTCATCGAACACGCCCTCCTTCCATACGGCCGGGGTCGGTTGGAACAGACGATTGGCGTCTGCGAACCAGTCATCGGTGACCGAGATGATTTTGGTGCCCAGACGGGCGTCGGCCAGGTTGACGTATTTTTCGAAAGGTACGGCGTAAGCTTTCATTCTTCTTGTCTGCCTTTGATAAGTTGGCTGGGGATGCTCGCAGGGCCCTGGGCGTTTGCGCGTTCATTCACGCTCGGGCCAGGCTTGCTAAAGAGTCAGTAAACGGAACAGGGCAATCTTGTTGATCTCCGCCAGCGCGCATTTGAACTCGGCTTCCACCGAATTGTTGATGCGCGTTTCGAACGCCGCGAGGATCTGATGCCGGTTGCTGCCTTTTACCGCCATGATGAAGGGAAACTTGAACTTGGCTTTGTAGGCGTCGTTCAGCTCGGTGAAGCGCTGGAACTCTTCGGCCGTGCATTGGTGAATACCGGCGCCAGCCTGTTCATTGGTGCTGGCTTCGGTCAGTTGGCCCTGGACGGCAGCTTTGCCGGCCAGGTCCGGGTGAGCGTTGATCAGGGCCAGCTGGCTGGCATGATCGGCGCTCAACAGGATATCGCTCATGCGCTGGTGCAGGGTTTCGATCTCGTCGATCGAAGCGTCCGCACCGAGGTCGTAGGCCTTTTCGGCCACCCATGGCGAATGTTCGTAGATGTCGGCGAAGGCTTTGACGAAAGCGTCGCGGCTCAGGGTCGACGGTTGCAGGGTTTGAAAGCGGCTCATTTTGCAGTCCCTTGGTACGGGTGGGTTTCTTGCCAGTGACGCGCGATGTCGACGCGACGGCTGAACCACACCTGTTCATGACTTTTGGCGTATTCGATAAAGCGCTTTAGCGAAGCGAGGCGACCAGGACGGCCGATCAGGCGGCAGTGCAGACCGATCGAGAGCATTTTCGGCGCCTCGGCACCTTCGGCGTAGAGCACGTCGAACGCGTCTTTGAGGTATTCGAAGAAATCGTCACCCTTGTTGAAACCCTGCACTTGCGTGAAGCGCATGTCGTTGGTGTCGAGGGTGTAGGGGATCACCAGATGCGGCTTGCCGGTCGGGTTGTTCGGTTCCCAGTAGGGCAGGTCGTCGTCGTAGGTGTCGCAGTCGTAGAGGAAACCGCCTTCTTCCATGACCAGGCGACGGGTATTCGGCCCGGTACGGCCGGTGTACCAGCCCAGCGGACGCTCGCCGGTCAGTTCGGTGAGGATGCGGATCGCTTCGAGCATGTGCTCGCGTTCCTGCGCTTCGTCCATGTACTGGTAGTCGATCCAGCGGTAGCCGTGGCTGCAGATTTCATGGCCGGCTTCGACCATCGCACGGATCACATCCGGGTGACGCTGGGCGGCCATGGCCACGGCGAAGATGGTCAACGGAATGTCGAATTCCTTGAACAGCTTCAGAATGCGCCAGACGCCGGCGCGGCTGCCATACTCGTAAAGCGATTCCATGCTCATGTTGCGCGCGCCCTGCAGCGGCTGGGCAGCGACCATTTCCGACAGGAAGGCTTCGGATTCCTTGTCGCCGTGCAGAATATTGCGCTCGCCACCCTCTTCGTAATTGAGTACGAAGGACAGGGCGATCCGGGCATTGCCCGGCCAGTGTGGGTGAGGAGGGTTACTGCCGTAACCGATCAGGTCGCGTGGGTAGTCAGCGCTCACTGCAGTCTTCCTTCTTGTACGTTGACAGATTGGTGTGGCGGCCTGGCAGGCTGGCGTCACAGCGATGGGCTGATTGTATACAACTTTATTTACATTTTGTAAGCCTGAATTTTCGCATTTTTCACCGGCTGTCATCTTTTGCTGTTAATGGTTCCGGCCTGCAAGAAACCTGCCTGACCAGTCAGCTAATGAATAGAAGGTTCAATGATCAGGCGCTTTGCCTGCGAATTGGCGATTAAGGCCCGGATGGCGGGGGGGAAGCGAAAAATGTCGTTTTTATTGTGTACAATTTTTTTGAAAAGTGTCTTAATCAGTCGCTCGCCGCAGCGTTTCGTGCTCCGAAACGGTGCGGTCTCCTTTTCAACTGACTTCGGGAGGCGCGAAGTCTGACCGCTTGTTGCGGCCGGGCGCGCAGAATCAATGGGACGTTTGACAACACACGTTTTGGACGCTGCACACGGTTGCCCGGGCAGCTCGATCAAGGTCGAGCTGTACCGCGTTGAAGGGTCGCACCTGGAATTGGTCGCCAGTGCGACAACCAACAGTGATGGCCGGGTCGATGCGCCGTTGCTGCAAGGCGATGATTACCGCACCGGGGTTTATCAGGTGCAGTTCCATGCCGGCGATTACTACCGCGCCCGGGGCGTGCAACTGCCCGAGCCGGCCTTCCTGGACGTGGTGGTGCTGCGTTTCGGCATCTCCGCCGAGCAGGAGCACTACCACGTGCCCCTGCTGATTTCGCCTTACAGCTATTCCACGTATCGGGGCAGCTGACCCCCAAGCAGCTGCCCCCACCGGGAAGCGACTGCGCATATAGCTTCTTTGGTCTTTCGCCCGCTCACACTGCGGGCTTTTTTTATGCCTGTTTACAGCTCAACTGCCGGTGCAGGCGGGTAGCGGCTCAGCGCTCGCGGATAATGAATACCGAATCTGGCGTGGACGCGACCTTCAATACGCCCCCGATCAGCCATACCACTTTGTTCTGCGCGGCTGCATCGGTCAGTGCCTTGAAGGCGTCCTGACCGATTCTGGCGGGCAAGCCAGGTTCCGTCAGTTCGTTGCCAGGCACATGAGTCAGGCCGGCCTGACTGATCGCGCCCAGTTTCAAAAAGAAGATCTGATCGTGACCGGCTCGTTTGAAGACCAGCGTCGGCATTCTGTGCTCATAAGTCAGTGGAAACAGCTCGTAACCACAGCCGACCAGCAACGCGCCGAGCAATCGCCGCAGATTCAGATCCGAGGGATAGGTCTTGTAATGATTCCAGGCAGAGGGGAAATGCTGCGGATCGAAGCTCAGGCGTTGCAATTCGCTGTCGGTCTGGGAAGGCATCGGAATAAGCCGTTTGCTTCCCAGGTCGATGTCCGGTGCAACGGCCAGCATGTTCAGCGGGTCGGCAAAATCTGGACCTGTGGAAAACGGCAGTTGTTTCCACTGATGCAGAACGGCCTGGACATTGATCAATCCGGTGCCGGTAATCGTCTCGGAGTGATCGGCGAGTTCGAACAACCTGCGGGCGACGGCCCTTGCTGTTGCTTCAGAGAAATCGGGGAACGCGCGAGCGACGGACGTTGATATCGGCTCTTCAAAAAAGCGTTTGCCCGGATGGACCTCACCCGGATCACTGCCGATGCGAAAAGTCGCTACCGGCTGTCGCTCGGGCATGTTTATCAGCATGCTTTCGAAAGTATTGAAATCTGTCGGGACAAACTCGGGATGACATACGAAATACACTTTGGGTGTCGTGTTCGAGCCGACAGGGACGATTGGATAATGCAGCCAGCCAAGCTGTACAGATTCGATGTGCACAGGTTTGTTCAGGTGCCCCCAGGGCAGCCAGAAATACGGGGTCAGCTCCTCAGGCGCAGTCGTGGCTTTCGACGCGGTTAGCGTTTCTGTGGCCTCGGCAAGTCGTGGACGCTTGCTCGGGCCGGGTAATGCGTTGTCGGACTGGCTGGCTTCGGGCTTGGTACCTGATGGCTTCGTCCCGGGTGTTTTTCGCCGCCAGAACACGGTGCCGGGGATTTGCTCGAAGAAAACGTCGGGTGCATTGGTCGTTGAGGCAAACGCTTGTTGATATTCACCGTCCTGGTTTTTGCGCACCATGACGGTGCCGTCTACCGTGGTTACGAAGGTCTGCCTGAGTCTGTTGTAACGAAGGCCTTCTGTCGCCATTTCCGGCTTGGTCAACGTCATGGCGTCGGCCGGCGAGATGTATGAGGGCAAGTGTGGTGTGGAGGACGCAGGCCGGTTGGAGGGCCTCTCGGGCCGCTGGATTTGCCAGATCGCCTGACCCTCGGTTCGCGTCAGAGGCAGGCCGGGCACGCCGGGCGCGAAGGTCAGTGGCACATGGTAGTTGCCTTGCCCGTCCTGCTCGACGACAAACTGGCCTTCATTGGCGATTTGAGCGTAGGTGCGCTGATCCGGTCCAGTGAACAAGCCATCGTTTTGCGTCACCGGCACCAATTCGTGGAAACGCTCTTGCGGCCAGGCGATTGCGTTCCGAGTGGCGCTGAAATCATGCGCTGCATCTGGCAACGCATGAAGGCTGACCGTGGGCACTGCGTTGGCTGCGGCAGAGGTGGCTGGCGCTTGGCTGATCGCCGGCGAATCGATGCCCAGGAGCAGGGCGTCAGGCATGTCCAGGCCCACATTTTTGACGAGGGGCGGTGATACGGGATGTGTGGCATCGGGCGAATCGGGCGAATCGGGCGATTTTATGGTCGGGATTTTTTTGGGTGATTTGGCCATGGGAAATACTCGGAAAAAGAGCGCGCAGACGCGTGCGGGTGCCGCGTAGACAGTACGCTGATAAAAAAAGGGTGTTTGTTGACGGGTTACCGCGAATTACGCGGGAGGCACTTTCATCAGCGAAACAGGGCGGAAAATGTTGGTCTGGTGACTGCAGCGATTCACTACTCTTAAAGCAGACTTTTCGATGCGGGATTTGTCGGCACGCAATACCCAGCCATGGGCGGCCAGGTTGTAGCCCACGCGCGCGGTTTCGTCGTTGACGCAGATAACGTTCCAGACTTTGACTTCGTCGTTGGCCAATGCGGCAAGATATGGCGGGAGCGCTTTTGAGGCGTCGGGCTCTTCGAAAAAACGTGCATCAAGCCCATCCAGATAAATGCGATCAAAGACCAGATCGACCGTGTGCACAACTCCACCGGTGGTAATAACGCGGATTTGATCTATCAGATCTTCGCTTCCATAGACCGGCAGATAAAAAGTGGTTGTGCCGATGGAGAGTCGGTTTTCTTCCAGCCTTATTTCGACCTTGCCGAGCTGCGTTGCATCAAGTTCCCAAGTGGATGAATAGGGCAGGCGAACTTTGGCATCGGCAAGTGCGCCGGGAGTCGAGAGTTTGATGGTCATGTCCGGGAGTACGTGGATGAGATAACTCGAACCTTCTCCTTCGTAGTTGTCCATGTCGGTTTGCACGGCCAGTCGAATCGGCGTTGCGCAAACTCTTGTACGGCCCATCGGTTCAGCTGCTTTTTCAGCCAGATTGTGAAAGTAACGCTGAGAGCGAACCTCGAGCGGCAGTTTCATCTGGGTCACCCAATCCCGCGATACCGTGAAATCCGTAAAGGCAGGTGCGATTTCGGTTTGCGCTGTAAGCTCGGCATCTGCAACGACACCGTCCTTGAAAATCAATACGTAACGGCTGAACGGACGAACAGCCATGGTGCGCAGGATCTTCGTAATATTGTCGTGATCGTCTTCGTTACGCGCAGCGGAGTAATAATTGAGCTTGATGCTTTTCGCGCCGAAGTGATAGACGAGATGGCAACCAACAGTCAGGTGATATGACTTGGGTTTGTCCGAGAAAAAATGCGCCTCCGCTTTTGTCAGCTCGTCGCTGCGGAAATCCAGATATATCCGGGTGATTACATCAGAACGTAAAACTGCGTAAAAAGTGGTTGTCTTGCCGGTTCTCGGGACGTAATAGGCAGCGGGTTTGCGGTGGCGGATCCAGCATTCCGCTGCATAAATAATGATCGGGTTTACCGGTTTTCCTCGTTTGAGGAAAATTTCGGTTATTTCTACGGTGTGGCCGTCCGGGATTGTGTCTGGCAGATCAAGTCTGAAATGGAAATCATCGCTGGTTACGAAAACCAGGTTTTTGTTGCTCAACTTTCTAGTGTGTTCGGTGTTCGTATAAACGTCATGAATGGTCAACACGTTTTTGAGGTGGTCAGACGTTTCGAAACCTGAGCGGATGACCAGGTCGTTACCCTCGATATCAAAGGATTCAATCAACTCCTTGCGCCAGTTCATGACGATGTAGCTGGTCTGTTCACCATCATCGACAATGGAAAAACGGCCCGCCACATGCGCTATGTAATATTGATCGGTGCCGGCGCCTCCCGACGCTTTTGCTCTTTCGTGGGAGAGAAATATCTGGTCGTCCCCAGCGCCAGCTTCAATGCTGTCGCTGCCCCGGGATTTGATGATGTTGTTTTGCGCGGAGCCCGTTACCACGCTTGCCGCGCGATGGACTGTCTCAACGTTTTCGATGCTGTCCAGCAAACTGTGCAGGATAGATATCCGGTTATTGTCGGCATCGACATCGCTCGTGATGATCTGCAATGTTCCAGCCAGCAGATCTACGTCATAGCCAGTTCTGTTGGTATTTCGGGAGGAGTAGCTGCCGCCGAGTACCAGTGTGTCATTTCCTGCGCCGCCGCTCAGCGTCGAATGATCTGCGACATGGCGACCCCTTTCAAGGAAGTCCGCTGCGTTCTCAAACAGGAACTGGTCATTTTCTTCGCCGCCCGAAAGTTGTTTTTTTCCTGACTTGTAATGGAAGGTGTTGGGTTTTTTTTCTACCCCTCTGATCGAGTCGTTGCCCTCGCTGATGAACCAGAGAACGTTCTTGCCCTCTGCGGCGACCCCCAACTCCGCGCCGGGTGTATCTTTTGTAACCCCTGCGCGTGCATCAATGATGTCATCGGTGCCTACCACTTCAGGGACATTGACCGATTCCCACGCATCCTGTTTGGTCCACCAGTTTCGTTTCCAGACCCGCGTTGGTTTCAGACGCACATCGAACTTGCCGTTGACGATGGCTTCGGTGGTCTCTTTCAAGGGGCCGTCGAGCAGCGCTCTGGCGGACTTTTTCAGTTGCAGAGAGTGCTGCAACAGCGTCTTTGCCTTGATATAGCGGTTTTGAACGCTTTGATCGACCTCCATCATGCAGAACGAAAACCAACCGCTACGCCACCGTTCATCGACAGTCAATTCAATGTAGTCATCTATATCGTCAACGATACGTACTGCGCCGTAGACCTGTGAGCCGATGGCGAGAATCGCGCCGGCTGCAAGTCCGACAGGGCCGGCAAACGAGAACCCGGCCATCGCGGCGGACCCGAGGATGACAGTCATGGCTGCACTGGTAATGCTCAGGCCAGCGCTGACGTAATGATCCATCGCTTCTTTGCCGGTGGCATTCTGAGCGGCGTTCATCGACCTCACGGCGGTAAAGATGTCGAAGGGCAGCGTCAGCATGCCGCCGACCAACCCTCCCGATCGACCCAATCTGAGTGCAAAGCGGGTTTTGGCGAAGTCCCGATAAGCACTTTGCCCGGCAGTGAGCATCTGCGTGGCTATCTTGCTCACCGCGACATCGGCCGCGATGGAGCCCAGCTCCGATACAATGCCTGCGCTGTTTATCGCTATTTCAGCAGTGTTTTCGGCTTTGATCGCATCGACAACGCCGCGAATTCCCATGAAGATGCCGAAGCCCTGGATGCCCACGCTGGAGCCCAGCGTCGCGTAACTTTTGGTCAATGCGGCCCAGCGGGGATGATGTTTGGGGACGTGCACGTGTTGCAGATCAAGCGACTGTGCGGCACTCAGAAGTTTGACAAGTTTGTCGCGGTAATTGCCGGATACAGTATCTGCAGCACTCTCCCTCAAGAGCCGGGGAGCGGTGAGCGGGCGCTGGCTGGCCATTTCAAACAGGAGCGTGGGCAACAAGTAGCTATCGCTGCCCGTTGAAGTTTTCAGGTAGTGTTCAACTTTATTGGCGTCGAACTGCAGGCTATTGATAAAAGAGCGCTTGGGGCGGCGAAAGAAACTGTTCTCGCCATTCAACGGCTGACCGTCAATGGTCGCGCCTAATCCGTCGAGTGCGGTACGGGTAATTGAAATATCGCCAATTTCCAAGGGGCCGAAAACTTCGTCCACCATTTGCAACTGACTCGATTTTTCGTTAGTTCGGCTCTGATCGATGGTTGAGGGCTTGTATTCGTTGGCTTCATAGCCCAGGTCCATGATTATTACGGTATCGGAAACAGGTTGCAGGTCCGCATGTATTGAAGGGTCGGTTTGTGCTGTTGCTTCGCTTATCAGTGTGGCCATTAGAACTTCCTTGTTCCGGCAATTGTCGTTAAGGCGAAGAATATTACGTTGGCTTTTCCAGAGCTGTATATCGGGGGGTTGTTGCTATCTATTGCATATCAAAGATTGAATGTTGTTCGAGTTGAATTGATTCAAAACAACACATCATCCCGCCCGAGTCCGTTCCGGCAGGATGATCAATAGTGGCGCTTTTCAGTGGCTGCCAAGCAACGACGCGGCGCCAGCACCACCAAATAGTCCGGCACTGACCCGATTGAACCAACTCTGGCCTTTGCCGCTGCGCAGATAACGTGCGGCGCCATGGGCGCCCAGGCCATAGGCCAGCTTGCAGCACAGATCGAGCACTACCCAGGTCGCGATCATGATCAGCAATTGCGGCAGAAAAGGTTGCTCAGCGCGGAGGAACTGCGGCAGAAACGCGGCGAAAAACAGGATGTCCTTCGGATTGCTCGCACCCAGTACAAAGGCGCGTCCGAACAATGTGCGAAAGCGCGGCACCGGTGCAGCCTCAGGTACTTCGGCGCCCGTCGATGGCTGCCGCGACTGCTGCCAGCTCTGCCAGGCGAGGTAGAACAGGTACAGCGCACCGACTATTTTCAGTGCGCTGAACAACTGCTCCGAAGCCATTAGCAAAGCGCCGAGGCCAAGTGCCGACGCGCTGAGCAGGCAGATCGAGGCGATCACGCCACCCAGGAACGCGGGGTACGACCGGCGCAAACCGTAATTCAGACTGTTGCTGATCATCAGCAATGACAGCGGTCCCGGGATCAGGATCACCACCAGCGCAGCGCCACTGAACAGCAGCCAGGTTTCCAGACTCATCGTATTGCTCCTTTGTTGTTATCGAGATGTGCAAAAGCCCCACCGGTGAGGGTGAGGCTGGTTTGAAGCCTGAACCGCGCAGCGTTTACAGGAAGATGAACTTGGCGATGAAGATCGCGCAGAGCACCCACAGGCTGACGGAAATTTCCTTGTACTTGCCGGTGCCAGCCTTCAACGCGACGTAAGTGATGAAGCCCAGCGCGATGCCGTCGGCGACCGAAAAGGTCAGCGGCATCATGATCGCCGTGACGATCGCCGGAATGGCGTCGGTCGCTTCGTCCCATTCGATGTGGGCCATACCGCCCATCATCAGCATCGCCACGTAGATCAGTGCACCTGCCGTGGCATAAGCGGGAATCATGCCAGCCAGCGGTGCGAAAAACATGGCTGCTATAAATAGCACACCCACGGTGACGGCGGTAAGACCAGTCCGACCACCAGCGGCTACGCCGGCGGCACTTTCCACGTAACTTGTCACGGGTGGAACCCCCACCACAGCGCCAAAGACGCTGGATGCGCTGTCAGCCTTCATGGCTCGGGAAAGATTCTCGATGCGACCGTCAGCGGCGACAAGGTTGGCGCGCTGGGCCACGCCCATCAGCGTACCGGCGGTGTCGAACATGTGCACGAAGAGGAAGGCGAGCACCACGCTGATCATGCTGACGTTGAACACGCCGGCGACATTCATTGCCATCCAGGTCGGTGCCAGGCTCGGCGGCGCGGACATGATGCCCTCGTAGTGCACCAGGCCCAGGCCCCAGCCGGCGAGGGTGACGGTGATGATGCTGATCAGGATCGCACCGAACACGCGGTGGTAACTGAGGATCGCGATCATCAGGAAGCAGATTGCGGCGAGCAGCGGGCCAGGTTCACGCAGCGAACCCAGCTTGATCAGCGTCGCCGGGCTGTCGACGACGATACCGGCCGTCTTCAGACCGATCAGGCCCAGAAACAGACCGACACCGGCGCCCATCGCGAACCGCAGGCTGACCGGGATACTGTTGAGCAGCCACTCGCGGATCCGCGAAAAGGTCAGGAACATGAACAGCACGCCCGAGACAAACACCGCGCCGAGGGCGGTTTCCCAGTTGTAGCCCATGGTGCCGACCACGGTGTAGGTGAAGAAGGCGTTGAGGCCCATGCCCGGTGCAAGCCCTACCGGCCAATTGGCATAGAGCCCCATCAACAGGCAACCGAGCGCGGCGGCGATGCAGGTGGCGACGAAGGCCGCACCGTGGTCGATGCCGGCATCGGCCATGATGTTCGGGTTGACGAAAATGATGTAAGCCATGGTGATGAAGGTTGTCAGACCGGCAATCAGCTCGGTCTTCACCGTGGTGCCATGCAAGCTGAGTTTGAACAGACGCTCCAGCAGGCCATTGCGTAATGGCGGCGTGAGCTCGAGCGGCGGTGCTTCGGATTTGCGGCTTTCCACAGCGAGTACTCCTCAAGAGTTTTATTGTTATTTCCAGGGCCGGACCCATGAGGGGTGGCAGCGGCCCTTTGAGGCATACGCGAATTTGTTGACCGTATAGTCAGGAACTCGCACGCAGTGGATTATGCTTTTGTGTACAAATAAAGCAAATATTGTTTTGGTTTTTGTTGCCGATTTTTTTGCCGATAGGGATATATGACTATCAGGATGGCTTCGCGAGCAGGCTCGCTCACACAGGAGAATGCGTTCCAATGTGGGAGCGAGCCTGCTCGCGAAGAGGGCGGTCCTGTCAATCCAGATGCGGCTGATTCCCCCCAAGCGCCAGATTCACCGCCAACCACCCATTCACCGCCGCTTCCCCAGCCTCGGCAAATACCCGCTCGAGCAATTTCACCTGCTCACGGCGCAACGCCTGCTCGAACTTCGCGCCTTCCGCCGTCAGCTCAAGCAGGCGCTTACGCTTGTCCGTCTGCGAAGCGACGCTGTCGACCAGATGCATTTCCTGCAACTGGCGCAGGGGCATGTTCAACGCTTGTTTGCTCACGCCCAGCAGGGCCAGCAACTCTTTCACACTCAGGTTCGGATAGCGCGCGATGAAAAACACGATGCGCTGATGCACCCGCGAGAGGCCGCGACGCTCGAGCATTTCATCAGCCTTGGCAGTGAACGCCTGATAGCCGAAGAAAAACGCTTCCATGGCCTGTTGCTGAGTAGAGGGGTTCTTAAGGTCAAGCATGTTGACGTACTCGCTCAAGCTGTCGTAATTTCAGTCAACAAGTTTGACTCATTTCCTGCATGCCTTGCTACGGTGGCCTCCATGGCTTTTTCCGAACGTGTCTCGCGCCTTAAAAGTTCTTTGATCCGAGAAATCCTCGCGGCGGCCCAGCGTCCGGAGGTCATGTCGTTCGCCGGCGGTTTGCCCGCTGAGGCGATGTTGCCGAAGGTCGAGTGGGACGAGATGCCGTTATCGCTGGGTCAGTACGGCATGAGCGAAGGCGAGCCGGCCTTGCGCGAAGCTTTGGCGGCAGAGGCGAGGGCGCTGGGCCTCGAGTGCGATGCGAGTCAGGTGCTGGTGGTCAGTGGTTCCCAGCAAACTCTGGATCTAGCGGCAAAACTGTATATCGACAAGGGCACGGAAATTTTGCTGGAGGCGCCGACTTATCTGGCCGCGCTGCAAATCTTTCAACTGTTCGGCGCCGATTGCCTGACCGTGCCGCAAGAAGCCGACGGCCCCAACCTGGCGCAACTGCGCAAGCGTCTGGAACAACACCGCCCGGCGTTTATCTACCTGATCCCGACGTTCCAGAATCCATCCGCCGTGCGCTACAGCGAGGCCAAGCGCGCAGCGGTCGCGGCATTGCTCGATGAATTCGGCGTCACTCTCATCGAAGACGAGCCATACCGCGAACTGACTTTCGATGGTGGCAGCGCAAAACCGATCGCGGCGCGCCTGAAAAAAGCCAGCTGGATCTACACCGGTACCGTATCGAAAACCTTGCTCCCGGGTTTACGTGTTGGCTACTTGATCGCCAGTGCGGATCTGTTCCCGCACCTGCTCAAGCTCAAGCAATCGGCGGATCTGCACACCAATCGCATCGGTCAGTGGCAGGCGCTGCAATGGATCGGCTCGGAAAAGTATCAACAGCATTTAAGTGAGTTGCGGGATTTCTATCGGCTGCGGCGAGATGCGTTTCAATTGGGGCTGGAAAGCCATTTTGCCGATCTGGCTGACTGGGACATGCCGCAAGGCGGACTGTTCTTCTGGCTGACGCTGAAGCAACCGCTGGATACGCGCACTTTGCTCAATGAGGCATTGGCCAATGATGTGGCATTCATGCCCGGTGAGCCGTTCTTTCCCGAGCCGGACAAGCATCATGGGCATTTGCGCCTGAATTTCAGCCACATCGATCCGGCGCGGCTGGATGAAGGGTTGAAGCGATTGGCGGCGGTGGTGCGGCGGGCGCAGATGGAGAGGGCGGCCTAGCAAAAACGCCGGCTTAAGGGCCGGCGTTGTCAGTGCGGGCCTCTTCGCGAGCAGGCTCGCTCCCACAAAATGGAATGCGTTTCAAGGGTGGGAGCGAGCGCGCTCGCGAAGGCGGCTATCGCTCCAACCCGTTAACATCAGACCGCCGCAAACCGCTTATCCAGATAATCAATAATCACCTTGGATTCATACATCCAGGTTGTCTGCCCGTTCTCTTCAATTCGCAGGCAAGGCACTTTGATTCGGCCACCCTGTTCCAGCAGGGTCTGGCGATCCTGCTCGTTGTTCTTCGCGTCTTTCAGCGCCACCGGCACATTCAGGCGATGCAGGGCGCGGCGGGTTTTCACGCAGAACGGGCAGGCGTGAAATTGGTACAGGGTCAGATCTTTCGCGGCAGCGTCGACTTGTGCCTGAGCAGCAGCGGGGCGTTTTGTCTTGCCCGGGCGGGTGATGAAATCGATGAAGATAACCAGTTGGCCGAGGCCGACACGAAGCGCTTTGACGAACACGTTGAAAGCCTCACGGTGCAAATGAAGAAGGCGCGCAGCTTACCCGATTTTTCACGGGCGAAAAAAAACCGGCGATCAACGCCGGCTCTTTTCTGTTGCGAATTACTTGATGAGGCTGAGGAATTCGCTACGGGTTGCCGCGTTTTCACGGAATTCACCGAGCATCACCGAAGTGATCATCGACGAATTCTGCTTTTCGACGCCGCGCATCATCATGCACATGTGCTTGGCTTCGATCACCACGGCCACGCCCAGCGCGCCGGTGACTTGCTGCACCGCATCGGCGATCTGGCGGCTGAGGTTTTCCTGAATCTGCAGGCGGCGCGCGTACATATCGACGATCCGCGCAACCTTGGACAGGCCCAGCACTTTGCCGCTCGGGATATAGGCGACATGCGCCTTGCCGATGAACGGCAGCAAGTGGTGTTCGCACAACGAATACAGCTCGATGTCCTTGACCAGCACCATTTCGCTGTTGTCGGAGCTGAACAGGGCACCGTTGGTGACCTCTTCGAGCGTCTGTGCATAACCGCGGCAGAGGTACTGCATGGCTTTGGCGGCACGCTTTGGCGTGTCGAGCAGGCCCTCGCGGGAGACGTCCTCGCCCAATTGGCCGAGAATCGCGGTGTAGTTCTGTTCCAGTGTCACAGGGGCTGATTCCATAAGGGTTTCAGAGGGGTACTGTTTCTGCCTGTACCAATTTTGTACCAATCAAGCTGTTTTCGAGCTTCCCGAGCTCACCCCAGTCGGTGCTGGAGTTTATCCATCGGGCGTATGTCGATAGCAACATCTGAACGCTATGACCGAGCTGAGTGGCAATAAACGCAGGGTTCATACCCGCCATGAGGCACATGGTAGCGTATGTGTGTCGGCAGTTGTATTGCCGGCGGGCGCGAATGCACAATTCAGTCAATGCAGCCTGGAAGTGTTTGTCGGTCACGCTCGATTGTTGGATGAACTCGAAGTTTTTGGTGGGCGGGAACACATAGGTCGATTCGGTGCGTTTGCGCCGGCTTGGCAACGCACGTTGCTTCGCCAGCAGTTCGGCCTGCTCAATGGCGTGCAGTGCTCGACTGTTGAGCATGACCTGTCGCACGTTCCGGGTTTTGGTACGCTCCTCGATCTTGTAGTCCGCGACGATCCGACACACGTTGACCAGTCGCTTTTCCTTATCGACCTCTTCCCAGCGCAGCGCCGCGATCTCGCTGGGGCGCATGCCTGTGTAGAAGGCGAACTCGAAGTAGGCCGCGTAGATCCGCATCGAGTGGGTCAGCGTCTTATATAGGTGATCGATAATCTGGTTGGCCTCACCCACGGTGAAGGGATCGATGGGTTTCTTGGCCTTCACCGGCAGCTCGATGGACTCCACCGGGTTACGGTTGATCAGGCCGTCTTTCACTGCGGTACCGAACACCGTGGTCAGGCGCTGGATCGCCGCACGCTTCACGCCCGGCGTAGGCCATTCGGTATTGGCCACCACCTTGCGCAGCATCACCGATGTGATGCTGTCGATGGGTAGCATTGCCAGATACGGCATCCAGTACAGATTGAGCGAACCGAGGTAGTTCTTTCGAGTCCCCGCCACGATCTCTCGGCTGTTGAGCCACTCTTGGGCGTACTCCCCGAAACGGGGAGTCGCTGAATAGGTGGCATAAGTGGAGTTGGGGAACAGCTCGGAGTAGCGCTGATCATCCAGCACGCCATGCTTGATTAGGCTGGTTACGTTAGCGCGTAAGTCGGCGGCAGCCTTAATCCCCTTCGGCGTTTGGGGATAGGGGAGGGTTTCGCAACGGCGTTGCCCGTTCCAGGTGAAGCGAATGCGGACGGACTGTCCAGCAAATTCAACTCCGGTGGGCAATCCCATTGGCTTTCGAGCCATGCCTCGTATCTCCTGATGCTGTAGTAAATGCGGCTGTCGATGGTGTTCCAGACACCTTTGGGGATGACGCCTCTTGCGCGTTTTCCTTGTAACGCCCGGCGGCTAGTTCCAACGAGTTCGGCCATCTTTTCTTCTGGAATCTTGTCCAGGTGATAGGTTGGAAGTGATGCCTCATCAGCTTCTTCAAACTGTGAATGGCTTTTGCCGGGCTGCGCGGAGAGGTGTTTTCGTCCGGTCAAAGTTGGATTGGGGCCACTTCCGTGGCCGCAGCACATGTGGAGCTGCTGGAATGGATGCTCCATCACGGCTGTACTCCTTCAGCGTGTTTGCCAACGAGCGCGGCATGCTTCCACGCTCTGCGGCTCCACGCGGCGAAGCCGGCACGGTAAGCGTAGTGCTCACGGGCGAAGGAGTCGGATGTCTTCGCGCCTGGTGCGGTGATGTACGTGCCTCGCTGTGTGCAGTACTGCAGTCCCTCAGGCACTGGGAACTCTTTCTCAAACTCGGCACGCTCGTTGATCTGCACCTTGTTGGCGGCAATTTTTGCGGGGAGTTCGGACACGCAAGCGGGGTGCTTATATCCCTCTCCAAGCTGCGCGGGCGGGCGATTCTGAGCGGTTAGCGTGGCATTGGGTGTCGCTGCCTCGCGCAGCTTTTCGTGGGGTATAAGTGCCTCGGTGGAGCTGCTTGAAGGAGCAATAATGCCTGCTGCTGCGCAGCAGAGACTGTTTGTTTCTAGTACGTCGACGCTAGTTTCCTTGCGGAGCAAAGCGGTCGTGGTTTGGGTGTCGTGCTGGTCCATTTGCATGCCGCTTTCCTCCGAAATTTGAGTGCGCGTTGGTGCATCAATCGCTGATGGGGCGTTAGCCGGGTTGCGGTGGGTGCTGGATTGGGGACGGATTTCGCTCATGCGGCGTTCTCCTGCTCGGCCGGTTCCAGCACAGCAGCCATGGCTAGCGCCTGGTCACGGAGGACGCTGGTATCGCGTTCCAGCTTTTTGCCGGTGCGAAAGGCGCTGAATGTTTCAGATGCGATCCGGAGTTTGTCGGCGATTTCAAGTAGGGTCAGTCGTTCCTGTTCGCCAAGTTTTGAGGCAGCCAAGGCGCGCTCGTAGTGGGCGTAGAGTTTCTTGCGTTGGTCGTGCGCCTGATCAAGGGTGTGCTGCAAGTTGCGGATTTCTTCCGCGCTATCAGCGCTCTGGATCGCTTGGCCGTCTCGATACCCAACACAGCCGCCAACGTCATAGCCTTCGCTGTAGCCCCCTGAATATCCCTCGGCGCGGCCGCTGTTGAAGCCGTGCCGATAGGCGAGCCAGTAAACGCCGACGACCATGAGGACGATCGCTATCAGCGCGTAGAATTGAACTGCAGTCATGTGGTGTGCTCCTGGTGAAGTCTTCGGCTGGTGGTGGCAGCCGTTGGGTTTGGGTGTTACTCGTTGGTGTCGTCCTGCTGCCGCTGCATGTCTTCATCGGCCTTGTAGGCGCGGATGTCGATCAGGGAGGCGACGTGCCGGATGTGTGCGTACTTCGGTGCCTTGCGGCTGGTGTCCAGCGTGGTGATGGGGAGCTGGATGCGGCCGCTGCTGATCTCGGCCACGAACGATTGCTCGTTGAGGTTGCGGAAGTACTGCTCTCGCACTTTGTCGAGCGGGATTAGTACGTCGCCGAAGATGCGGTAAAGCAATTCGACGGTGGCTGATTCCGGCGCCGGGTACAGGCGGAGCGGGTTTTGTGCTGTGTTACTCATGGCTTTGTTGGGCCTCCTTGCGTTGTTTTCTGGCTGGGTGGTTCCAGGCGTTCAGGCAATGCGTTCTGGTTAGCTCGCGCAGATGTTCGGGCACTTCGAGGAGCGCGGCGTTGCGCTCCTCTCGTGTCCGCATGGCGATGATCTGGCGGGCGTATTCCCTAGGCCACGTCACGGCTGTCTGCCGGGATTGCGGGTAGGTCGATGCCCAACTGCTCAGCCAGCCAGCGGATTCCGGGCTGTTTGATCCGGGTCGATTGGCTGTACTGCATGCCGAGCTGGTCGTGGTACCACTGGCCGTCCTTGATTCGCAGATAGTCGCGATCACGGTTGGGGTAGGCCGGTAGGTTCCGCTCGTTGAGCAGACCTTTTTCACGCATGCGTGCGATGAGCTTCGGTCGAGTCAGGCCGAGTTGGGTTGCGGCTTGGGCGAGATTGCGTTCCATTGCACCCCCTTATGCCGCGTGCGCGGCTGGAGTGGCCGCTGCAGCAAGGTGGTTGATGGACTCGCTGACTTTGCCGTAGATCTCGACATCGCTGCCGTACACGGTGAAGCAGCGGGTGTGCGGGCTTTTGTTGCCGATGCTCAGGATGGTGGTGACACCTAATCGAGACTGAGTGCGGTGGAGCGCGATGATTAGTGGGTAGTCGAAGCCCATGTCGAGGTTCAGCACGCCGCCGGTGCGCACCAGTTCAAACACTCGTTGCTTGTCCGAGACTTCAAAGCGGCCGTATTCGCGGCTGGCGTGGGGACGGTGCAGCAGGTCGCTGGTGTTGCTCGCATCGAACGGGCCGTTGGCGATCTCTTCGATGAAGTCGGCGAGCTTGAGATGGATCTTCTTTTCGTTCGGCAGGGTCAGCGTGTGGCGTTCGCTGCCCAGCTCCACGACGAAGGTGCTTTCCGAGAAGCCACGTTCAACCTTGAGGCGAAACGCCAGGCACTCGCGCGTAGGCGCGGTCCGTAGAACATGATTGAAAGTCTCGGTGAGGTTGACCTGGGCGTTAAGCAACTGCAGGGTGCGGTTATCGATTTTGTACTTGGTCATGCTGCGTGACCTCCACCGCGCGGATCAAGCGGAGCGGGGGTCGCGCGAGTGTGCTGCTTCGGTTTGCTGGAGACAAACGAGCAGCCACTATCACGTGCTAGGCGGCGCACCTCGAAAACTCGGGAGGGCTCCGCAGTGGCCGGGTGGACGTGCAGGGTTGCTGTGGTGTGCATTGTGATGCCTCGCTCTGTGGTGGAAGAGTGAGGCATAAAATTAACCTTAAAGGTTAATTTGTCAAGCTTGGTTAGAATTAAACCGGCAAATCCCTTCGTCCGAATGCGCACCTATAACCTCCCGAGCAAAATGCCGGGGAGTCGGCCATCGCTCTGAGCAATGCAGTCTGCCAGTGGTTAGGTCCAAAAGAAAAACACGAATCGGAATGCGCTTTGTTAAGCCAAAGATTCAACGCCTGAGAGCTTATCGATCCCATTAGTTCAATTGAGGTTTTATGAGTAGATAAGTATGTGGCAACAGCAGCAGTGTATCTAATGTTAAGTTCAAGCTTTTCAATCTGAAACTTTAGTCTCTTAAACTCATCGGTATCCATGTTCGTTGTTTTTATTATGCTGAATTGGGCGGCGAGACCGTATAGGTGCATGTGGATTGTTGCAATAAAGAAAGGTTCTTCTGGAAGTATTCCAAAATAACTGTGTAGAAATTGAAAGCTTGGGTTTTCCTCGGCTGTAGTACTTTTCTTTTTATTGCAAGGGTTGCAGGATGGTATCAAATTGCGTGGATATATTGAATGTGCCTTAAATTTTGATTTTGGGATGTGATGATCTAGGTCTGTTAATTCTCCAACGCCGCAATATGGGCACTTCTCGAGGTTGAGTTTTAAGTCTTCACGAATTTTTTTCAGTCGACGTGTTTTTTGGGTCAAATTGTAAGAGTCATGAATAGCGTCCAATAAATCTGGTCTTAAATCACCTCCTATAAGTCTTGCATCTGGATTTCCATCAAGATCATCGTAAACTCTGTAGAGTTCTAATATGCGGGTTTCTTCTTGCTGACTTGTTTTAAAAGGTTGAGAGCCATCGTTGGGTCTCAGTGCTTTTACTAAATCGACCAGCGAATTTGAAATGTCGGGCTTTGGCAGTTTCCACATTTAGAGATACCCAATTGTGGCTAGCCGGCTAATAACATAAGCTCTTGCTTGTAAACTCAATCCGTAGGGAGTGAATAAGTACTCTATATCTTCCAGTGATTTAAATTTTTCTACTAGATTGTTTAGTATTCTATAAAAGTCACTGGTTTCGGTATTTAAGCCAAAGGCTTCAGTTGTAAGTTCGCCAATGTTTGCCCCGAAAGTTTCTAGTTTGGGTGTAAATGCTTTTGTAGAGCTGCCTTCTCTTCTGATCACATATACGTGTTTTACTAAAGTTTCTTGGAGTACTACTGGGGAGTGAGTGGCAATAATCGCGTAAGCATCCTCAAGTTCAAGAATTTTACGGATTGCATGCATTAAAGCAGCCAAAAGTGGCGGGTGAAGATGCGTCTCAGGTTCGTCTAGAAGCACCAGTGATGATTTGGTTGTTCTTGCTGCAATACTAGCAAGCATTTGCATGACTATTTTGTGGCCGGTGCTCCAGCCTAAAAAAAGTTTACGCGGATTTTGCTGAATTAGATTGCTTACTGTTAACTCCTCGTCGAAACTCGAAGAGAACGAAGGGTCTTTAGCAATGCACTCGAAAGCTGAATTTAGTGTTTTGGATTTTCCATTCATCCATACAGACACTAATGTCCTTTCGAACTCTTCAGCAGATGCCTCAATGGGCTTCAGTAGCGTCTTCTCTACGCGTTCTTCATGTACCTCGGAATCAGATGTTTCTTCTCTGATTTGAGCTTTGAGCTCAGCAGCAATGTCTCGAAGACCACAGAATCCGAAACGCCCGTTACCATCTTCAACATCCTTAATTATTTGAAGGCGCTCGTCGGGTTCGTCATCACTACGGGGTTTTACTCCCGGCAGACGGAAGCTATCGAAGGCACTATAAGATACTGTTATTAGTCGCGTGAATCCTATATTTGGGGGGGTGATTTTTCCAAGAGACTCAGACAAAGTTTCTTTTCTATTTTTTGGAGTGGCGTGCGCAACTCTAGCTAAGCGAGCTAATAATGTACTTTTGCCTGATCCGTTTCTGCCAATTATCGCGACTATACGATTAGGGAGTTCATTCTGATACTCTAACGGGGTGATGCTATTACCCAAAAAAGTTACTGGATTGTTTTCACTTTTGGACGTGCTTGAAAAATCGAACTCGATGGAGTTCTCCCATCCTGCCACGTGAAAACCAAAACTCATCCCTTGACTGTTGCTTGGTAATTTAAAGTTTTCTCTTAGAATTGAACGTGCCATGTCCAGCATGTTGTCATGTTCGGAGAATTCGCGGAATAAAGATTTCTCCCACGCTTCGTCTAGTTTAAATTTTGAAGCGAGTTTGGGGTGATTTAAATAGTCGTTTAGGCTGTGAAGTAAGGTTGTACGTGTTTCTAGCGGTAAAGAGGAAATTCGTTGGTAGTAGTCAATCGATTGGCCAACTGAAATGCAATCGTCTAGGCTCTCAAAGTCTTCTTTTATATAGAAGGTCATGTCATCTTTTTGATTTTTTTTTAGTATTTTTACTGTTCCGATGAATGTTTCTTCTTTCTTTGATTTGTCTATATAGAATAGGTGGTACTGAGTTCTGTATCCGTAGTCGTTCCAGTAGTCTTGTTTTAGAACAAATTCGCTACTAAGGTTTTTCGGGGTTGGGGTTTTGGGTGGTAATACAGTAAAGCGCATGGCTAACATCCTTGTTATATAAATTTATGATTTCACTTGTTTTCTAAAGATCGGAAATTTTCCATCGAGCTCTCCCACAGATGGTCCATTCTTCAGACATACGGATAATGCGATCAGGCCAGTCGGGATTTAGAGCGAATAAAAATTGTTCTCCTCCTTCTTGTTTCAATTGTTTCAATGTCGCTGCCTGATCCCTGGTTCTTTTAGCTGCAACAAAATGGCCTGGCAGTGCTTCGAGAGAAGGATCAATGACGATCTTGTCACCCTCCATGAATTTAGGCTCCATGCTTATCCCCTCTACTCGGAGAATGAACGCACGAGGCCCAACAGGTCCGGGCGCATCAATCCATTCTTCAGCATCCCGCGGATCAAAAAAACAGTTAGGCTCACACCAAGAACCCGCTGCAATAGAACCTATTACTGGTAGCTTTCGCCCGGTATGGCTTAGCAACGTGGCATTGTTAAATTCACCCATGCCATATGGCATATCTAGATAGCCTGTATGGAGATGGAGTGCTTTTTC
This sequence comes from Pseudomonas sp. TE9122, assembly GCF_056278925.1. Classification (NCBI taxonomy): domain Bacteria; kingdom Pseudomonadati; phylum Pseudomonadota; class Gammaproteobacteria; order Pseudomonadales; family Pseudomonadaceae; genus Pseudomonas; species Pseudomonas sp. TE9122. Next base: position 1,360,738 of record NZ_JBWBQI010000001.1, read on the forward strand.
AATTTCTCGCGCGATTTGATCCCCGATGCCTTTAGTAGGATTTTTTCCTCCGAACGCGCTCACTTGGGCGGGCGCCTTCCCTAAGAGGTCGGCGATGTCGGTTAGCCGAAGTTTCTTGTCAGTCAAGATTCTTCGAAAATTCTGGAGGCGGGTATCTGAGATTTTCATTCGTCAATTTTGTCCGTATTAACCTACAAGGTGAATGCTCTCCTTGGTGTTGAAAAAAATAACCCGTTAGGTTAATGTTTGTTTGGAGGTATCAACCATGAGACTGCGAGACTACATCGAGTCATTGAATTCAGCTCAGCAGAGCGCGTACGCCGGGCGCTGCCGTATAGCAGCGAGCTATTTGAAGCTCCATGTCAAATATGCGAGCAAAGATCCAAGCGTATCTCTGCTCAAGTCCTTAACGCGTGAAAGCGAAGGACATGTGTCGCTTGCTGAGGTACTGGATCATTTCTACATAACAGAAGAAGTCATCACTCAAAACGTGGCATAGCAAGAAAAAAGGCGACCCAAAGGTCGCCCAGTTCCTCCCGGCACGCACCACCACAGCGCTGTCGGGTCGCGATAAAGATAGGCGGGCACACCACATGCAACCACCTCTCGTTATCGCGCTTTTCCAAGGCTCGGAAGCCTTGGTGTTGCTGCCTTTTCCACCACAGATTGGGCAGCTGTTGCGCCAGGGGTGTGCAATGGATTACTCGCCCCGGCACGGTGCCGGTATCGATCCCGAAGATCTAGCCGGCGTTTGGGCCCTTTCAAGCCACGCGGCAAATGTATCACCACTGCATGTCGCGCGGCACTGGCAACTTACAAGGATTAATGCCATGAGCCGTATCGCTCTGAGTTCTGTTGAGCGGGCGCAGCGGGAAGTTTTGCCGCTCGATCTCGCGCTTTACCACGCCGCACGGGACTACCCCGGCGGTGCCGCAGCCATCGCCGTCACCACCGGCCGGAATGCAACCACGCTGCAGCACAAATTGTCCCCAACCCACCCCAGCCACACGGTGAACATTCAAGAGTTCGGCGAGATTCTGGAGCTGACCAAGGATCGCCGCATTCTGGATGCGGTGCATGCGTTGGTCGGTGACACGACTTGGCAGGAACTGGCTGAGGCGTACACCAACGACATGCCTGAAACGTTGACCACTGGAATTGCCGAGTACTTCCGGCAGGTGGCGGATCTGGCGGATACCTGGGCCAAGAGCATTGGCGATGGGGTTGTTTCCGATGAGGAACTGGCCGCGATTCGCCTGCAGGTGTTTCGTGGGATTCAGGGGCTGTTGGGTTTGTTCAACCGCGCCACGTATGTCAACCAGACGACGCGGGGTGTTGATCGTGGCTGACATTGCTGACTTTGCAAATGACCTGGTGCAGGAGCGCGTTGATCAAGCGCTGGCTGCACGTCTTCTCGCCGCCAAGCCTGCCTTGGCGGCGCATTCGTTTCTCTTTTGCGAAACGTGCGATGACCCTATCCCGGAGGCTCGCCGTTTGGCGCAGCCCGGCTGTACGCAGTGCGTGGGATGCCTTGCCGTTGAGGAAATGATGGAGGCTCGTCATGCTCGATGAGGTGTTGGGGCAATTCGCTGATCACGGCCTTGAGCCTGCGCAGCCTTTGGTGTTCGGCAAGCTGACCCGCTGCAAGACGACGCAAGACAAGGGCAAGGAAAAGAACGGTTGGTATGTTGTTCACGAGCAACGCACCGAGAAAGGCGAAACGCTGATTTTCGGTGCTTTCGGTGACTGGCGTTCGGGCGAGTCACAGAAGATAAAGGTCAAGGCCGGGCGCATGTCGCCTGAAGAACGCGAAGTTATGCGCGCTCGACAGGAAGAGGCCAAGCGCCGGGCGGCTGAGATCTCGGCCAACGCGGCACGTCGTGCGGCGAAGCGTGCAGCGGGTATGTTCAAACGCATGCCAGAGAAGGGTCGTAGCGACTATCTGGACCGAAAGCAGATTGTCGGCTTCGGCGTTCGGTATGCGCCGCGCACCGGCGCGTTCCTGATACCGATGAGCAATGTGCGGGACGAGATTGTGGGCCTGCAGGTGGTGTTCCCGACCAAGCAAGAGGACACCGGCCGGGACAAATCCTATTGGCCTTATGGTATGTCCAAAGAGGGTGCTTTCCATCTGATCGGGCCGCACCCGGATCCGGGCGAACCGGTGCTGGTGTGTGAGGGTTACGCGACCGGCGCAAGCCTGCATATGGCCACGTCATTGACCGTGGCCGTTGCGTTTGATGCGGGCAATTTGCTGGTGGTTTGCAAGGCCATGCGCGAGCGTTTCGCCGGTTGCCCGCTGATCATCTGCCGAGACGATGACTGGAAAACCACGAAGCCGAATGGCGACGCGTGGAACCCCGGTGAAGAGAAAGCCAACAACGCGGCGCTGATTGTCGGCGGCCAGGTGGTTGCGCCGATCTTTTCCAGTGAGCGGGAAGCCAAGTGGACCGACTTCAACGATCTGCATGTTGCGGAAGGTTTGGAGGCTGTGCGCCGTCAGGTGTTGGCGGTGGTCAAGCCGCCGGCTGCTGGTGGTTGGAAGGATCTGCTGGCCCGCAGTGAAAGCGGTGCGTTGATTGCGCACATGCAGAATGTCGAGTTGATCCTGGCCAATGATGAGCGTTGGGCCGGGGTCATCAGTTACAGCGCGTTTAGTTCGAAGATCGTGAAGCTGCGTGCGGCGCCTTATGGCGGCGGCACGGGCGATTGGGCGGACATTGATGATGTGCGGGTGATGAAGTGGCTCGCGCAGCAGTACAACTTGCGGGTCAAGGCCTCGCATGTGATTGAGGCGGTGAGTGTGGTTGCGCATGACCATGCGTTTCATCCAGTGCGCCAGTACCTGCGCAAGCTGCAGTGGGATCAGGTGCCTCGGCTTGAGAGTTGGCTTACCGATGTCATGGGCGTAAAGGCCACCGATTACTCGTCGAAGGTCGGCAAGCGCTGGATGTTGTCGGCCGTGGCTCGGGTGATGAAGCCAGGTTGCAAGGCTGACTCGGTGATGATTCTGGAGGGCGCGCAGGGCGCTGGTAAGTCCACCGCGATGAGCATCCTCGGCGGCGAGTGGTTCATGGATACGCCGTTTGCGCTGGGCGACAAGGACGGCTTTCAGGCGATCCGGGGCAAGTGGATCGTTGAGCTGGGGGAGCTGGACAGCTTCAACAAAGCCGAGAGTACGAAGGCCAAGCAGTTCTTCTCGGCGTCCACCGACACTTACCGCGAGAGCTACGGCCGCAGAACGATGGACGTGCCACGCCAGTGTGTTTTCGTGGGTACAACCAACCAAGACGAGTACCTGAAGGATGCCACCGGCAACCGGCGTTATTGGCCGGTCGCGTGTACCAAGGTGGATCTGGAGCTGTTGCGTTCGATGCGAGATCAGCTGTGGGCTGAGGCGGTGTTCTGTTACGACGCGGGCGATCTTTGGTGGGTGACGCTGGATGAGGCGGCGATGTTCGGCGAGGAGCAGGACGAGCGCTTCGTTGTGGATGAATGGGAAGGGCCGATTCTGACCTGGCTCGAGGAGTCGCAGATCGGCGAGACCACCACCGGCAGTGACGTGCTCACCAGTGCGTTGAAGTTGGACTTCGGACACTGGGGCAAGCCGGAGCAGATGCGCGTCGGCGCGATCATGCACCGGTTGGGCTGGCGGCGTGTTCGGTTGCCGGCATTGGCTAAGAGCGGGCAGCGGCCTTGGGCATACAAGAAGCCGGCAGGGTGGGGCGGTGCCTCGGCGTTGCAGCGGGTTCAGTTTGAGGAGCCTTGCTTTGATTAAGGAGATCGATTCGCTGCTGAGGTTGTGGGCGCAGGAGCTGCATTCAGAACATTCGAAAGGGGGGCTGGCAGGGGGAAATATGGTTGCCATGATGATGGAGAGCAACGGGCAACTGATCAGGGGGCGGCGTGCCTTCCGTGCACCAATGGAGAGTTCGCTGGACATCGAGCTGATCGTGACCAAGCACCTCGCGCCGGAGCTGGTGACGGTGGTGCGTGAGCATTACTGCACGCTCGATGTGGATATGCGCTTGCGGTATGCCCACTGCGGTTGTGGCCGCGATACGTACTACCAGCGTTTGCATGACGCGCATCTGCAGATCTATTGGGTGCTGATGGGGGCAGCTGCGTGACCTCAGGTAGCGCTCCGGTTGTGGTTGTCCCACTGGCCCGTCTTGTCTCGCTGCGTTTTGATGCAGTGGGACAGGTGCGGGCCTTGTCGTTGTTGGGTTGTCCCACCGTCCCGCTTAGTAGTGCCTCCCGCCCGTGTGAGCGTAGCGGGGGAGCACTACGCGCTTACGCGCGAACGCGTGTTCTTTAAATTTCTTCCTTTACACGAGAAAGAAGAAAGATAAGTAGGACAGTGGGGCGAAGCCCCGAATTCAGGCGCTCTCAGACGTCCCACTTCGATTTTAAAAGTGGGACGTATGGGACACCGCCGCAACAACAGAATGCCGTGGTGGTGTATTCGCCGACATTCGCTAGGCGTTCACCCTGCGTTACCCACTTATTCACCGGGTGGCATTAAAACAGGGTTGCTGCCACCGGAATCGACCTGTAAAAAGTAGTCATCTTCGATAGGTGCGACCGCAGAGAGCGGCACAACAAACCGGCCATACAGCCGGTTTTTTATTGCTTGGCTTTTTTGCCTTTGCCCAAGTTCGAAAGCAGGTAAATGGTTAACCAGACAAACATGCCAATGCTGATGATGTTGAGGATCAGGTTCAGAACTTCAAACCGTGTCATCGGGGCAGTGCTTCGACCGAACTGATAGATCTCTTCTCCGTAAATGCACATTAGAGCGAGCAGGAACAGGTAAGAGATGACCATGAAAAGGGTGGAGCTGACTGCCTGTATTGCCTCTTGAAGCTGCTTTCTTCTCTTCGGGTCAAGACTGTACACAGCCACTGCCAGTGCTAGTACTGCGCAAATCGTTTGAATCCAGTCATGTCCAGACACGCTATTTCTCTCCGCAGATCGTTGGTAGGACAAGATGTTTGTCCAGATCACCATATCGACGATTTATCCACTTTCAAAAGCCTCAGGGTTAAAGAAATGACAAACGAGCAACAAGCACTGGCAGAAATGCCGATCTGGTTAGTGATCGTCCTGGCTCTGGTCGGTGGCGTATCGGGGGAGATGTGGCGAGCAGACAAGGATGGGGCGCGGGGCTGGGCGTTGTTGCGCAGACTCGCGCTTCGATCGGGTGCCTGCATCGTCTGCGGGGTGACGGCGATGATGTTGATGATTGCTGCCGGGATGTCTTTATGGACGGCGGGGGCGTTGGGTTGCCTAACGGCGATGGCCGGCGCGGACGTTGCCATCGGGTTGTACGAACGATGGGCTGCCAAGCGGCTTGGCCTTTCCGAGTCGGCATCGACCGACCGAACCTGAGAGGCAGGGGCGAGGGTAGGGCGCCGGTTTTTCCGGGTCCTCCCCGAGAGCCGCCCCCTACACGGGTTACGGAACTCGCGGGATCTCTGCAGCTGAGAATTTCAAAGGGATGTCCGTCTTTTCAAAGGGTTAGACATGGGAAAGACAGTCAGCAAGGCCGACTTGAGCGAGATCGTCGGTCGCGATGAACGCACCCTGACCCGATGGCAGAACGACGGCATGCCAGTGACCGAGTTCGGCCTCGGCCGGGGCAACGAAAACCAATACGACACCGAAGCCGTGATTCAGTGGCTGATGCACCAAGCCGCACTCAACGGCAAAAAAGAATCTTCCCGCGATCGCCTCGACCGGATCCGCGCTGATCGTGAAGAACTCGCGATGGCCAAGGATCTTGGTGAGGTGGTCATCGCTGCTGATTTGATCGAACGCTTCGAAGCAATGATTACCGCTGCAAAAGTGGAGCTGCTCAACTCTTTCCCCGATGTGCTGGCCGCCGAACTCTCGGCGCGTTACGACGTGGAAGTCGACGAGCAACTGATTCGTGACCCCATTGAAGCCATCCTGAGGAGGCTTTCTGACTATGACAAGGATGATGCCGCGTCAGATGGATATTCTGACGAACCGGACGATACGGAGGGCTTTGAGGAAGACGGCGACTAAAGCTCTGCGCGGCGCTTGCCGCAAATGGGCACCGCCGCCTCGCATGAGCATTATCGAGTGGGCGGACAAGTACCGCTGGCTCGCACCGGAAGAGGCTGCGCGCCCCGGCAAATATCGCTTTGACGTTACTCCTCACCTGATCTGGCCCGGCGGTCCATTGGAAGCGCTGGATGATCCCGCTGTCAGTGAGATCGTCGGACGCAAGTCGGCGCAGGTGGCATGGACGTCGGGTGTTCTGGGTAACGCCTTGGGCAAGTGGATCGACATTGATCCGTCACCAATTCTGGTGCTGTTTCCCAAGGCCGAGGCGGCCAAGCAGTACGTTGGTGAAAAGCTCGAACCGATGATCGAAGCCACGCCGCGCCTGCGCAAGAAAGTCGACCTGCGAAGCCGCAAGCTACAGCAGCGACAGGACTTCAAGCGCTTCCCTGGCGGCTTCCTCAAAATGGTGGGTTCCAACAGCCCGGCCAGCGTGAAGTCCACGCCGGTGCCGCGAGTTGCCATTGAAGAGCCGGACGACTGCAACCTGAACCTGCGAGGCCAGGGCGACAGTATCAAGCTCGCCAAGGAACGACTGAAAACGTTCCGCCGCTCGAAGATCATCATCGGCGGTACACCAACCATCAAGGGCTTGTCCGCCATTGATGCGGAGCTGGAACTGTCGGACAAGCGCGTCGGCCTGGTGCCGTGTCACGAATGCGGCCAAGAACACGCGTTGAGCTTCGACAACCTGCACTGCGACGAGGATCCGGAATACCTGCATGAGGTATACGGCAAGAAGCGGCCGGAGAAAACGTTCTACTCCTGCCCGCATTGCGGTGGAATCTGGGATGACAACCAGAAAAACGCCAACCTCAAGCACGGTCGCTGGTCGGCTACGGCAGAGTTTCGTGGCATCGCTGGTTACATCCTCAACGAGCTGTATGCGACGTTTTGGGGATCGCGTTTCCAGGTGCTGATGGAGAAAAAGCTCCAGGCCGAACACGCGGCCTCACAAGGCAACATCGGACCGATGATCGCTTTCGTCAACAGTTCCAAGGGCGAAAGCTACGAGTATCAGAGCGATGCACCGAAGACCGATGAGCTGGAAAAGCGTGCGGAGCCTTATGCGGAGCTGACAGCGCCGAAAGGTGTCCTGCTGATCACCGTTGGCGTTGACGTCCAAGGCGACCGCCTCGCTCTCACCATCATCGGTTGGGGACGAGGCGAAGAGTCGTGGCGCTTGTACTGGGGTGAGCTTCACGGCAACCCCATCGACCCGCATGACGCCGTTTGGCAAGAACTGGATCGGGTTATTTCCCAACCCATACCGGTCGAAAGCGGTGCGCAACTGGCGGTATCGGCGGTCAGCATCGATAGCTCTGACGGCAATACCAGTGACGCGGTGTATGCCTACGTGCGGGATCGTCAACGCTACAACGTGATGGCGATCAAAGGCGCCTCTATCGACAGTCGCGACAAGGAGATCTTTACCAAGCCTCCGCAGTCGGTGGATACCTCACAGGACAACACCAAGGCTGCGAAATACGGCCTGCGCGTCCACATCGTTGGCACGCACAAAGCGAAGACGCTCATTGATGGGCGGCTGCGCCTCAAAGGTGCCGGACCGGGGCGCATGCATTGGTACAGCGAGATCCGCTCGGACTACTACGAACAACTCACCAATGAAGTCCTGGCACCGCACCCGCGTAACCCCAGCAAAATGGTGTGGCAGAAGAAAGCCGGCCGTCGCAACGAAGCGCTGGATTGCGAGGTGTATGCCTTGCACGCCGCTCGCAGCCTGAAAACTCACCTGTTACGCGATCACGAATGGGACCAGTTGGAGCAGCAGTTGCTGCAGCCAACCCTGTTCAGTACCGAACAACCGGTCGCACCGGTACCGCGCCGAGCTGTCGCTCGTGGGCGGGGCACCCGCAGTCGCGCGGGCTATTAAGGAAACACATATGACAGACGCACAACAGCGCCTCGCGGAAGTCCGGGCGGCGATCTCTGACGTCCTGAAAAAAGGCCAGCGCTTGCGCCGTGCGGATCGCGAGCTTTATCGCGCTGAGCTGAACAGCTTGCGTCTTCTGGAGCAGCAGTACGCCAGAGAGGTCGCGTTGGAACAGGCTCAACAACAGGGACGTGGCCGCAACCGTGTCTCCTACATGAAGATCTGACTATGGGATTTTTTCGAAAAGACCCGGCCGAGCTGCTGATGCGCGAGGCCCTCAAACTCGCCAAGTCGGCAAACGAGTCCAGGCCTATCGTCGCCCAAGGGGGCGGGGGCGGTGTTGAGACGCGTTGGCGCGGGGCTTCTCGCGTATTGCGCAGCATGGCCAGCTGGATTCCCGGTCTCGGCAGTCCGCGTCGAGATCTCGACCAAAACGAGCGTCGAATGCTGGTTGCTCGCTCGCGAGACGCCATGCGCAATCACTTGATAGCCCGTGCGGCGATCACCCGCCTGCGCACCAATGTTGTAGGTACTGGGCTGGTTTGCCGGTCACAGATCGATCATGACGCATTAGGTATCGACGAGACGCAGGCTGAGAAAATCAACAATCAGCTTGATCGCTTGTGGTCGCTGTACGCCGACGATCCACGTGAATGCGACGCCGAAGCGACACTCAACCACTACCAGTTACAAGCACTGGTATTGATCTCGTCCATGGTGGGTGGTGACGTGCTGATTGCCAGTCCTGACGATGAGCGCCCCGGCTGCATCTTCAGCACGCGCTTGCAGTTGATCGAATCGGACCGGGTCTGCAATCCAGCCGGGCAACTTGACGGCGCAAACCTCGTGGACGGCGTCGAGTTTGACCGGTTGGGGGCGCCTCTGGCGTATCACGTCTGCACCGGATACCCCAACGAATACACCGCCGGCCAAGCGCTGAAATGGGAGCGTCTGCCAGCCTTCGGCGAGGCCACGGGCAGGCGCCGCGTCATGCACGTTATGGCCGACAAGGAGCGTCCGGGACAGAAGCGCGGAGCGCCTTACCTGGCTCCGGTGCTGGAACCGCTGCAGAAGCTGGAGCGCTACAGCAGCGCCGAGCTGATGGCTGCGGTGATCTCCGCAATGTTCACGGTGTTCATCAAAAAGACTAACGACTTTCAAGTCGGGAATCTCCCGCTGACCGCATTAGTCAACGAAGGCGACGGTCCCGCAGGTGACACAACGGCTGACGGCGAACTGGCTCTGGGCGAGGGGGCGATTGTTGATCTGGGCCAAGGTGAGGAACCGGTCATCGCCAATCCCGCGCGGCCTAATGCGCAGTTCGATCCGTTCTTCACGGCAGTGGTGAAGGAAATCGGCGCCGCTTTAGAGCAACCGATGGAAGAGCTGTTGCTCCACTACAGCAGCAGCTATAGCGCAGCCCGTGCGGCGATGTTGCAGGCGTGGCGTTTTTACAGCCTGCGCCGCTGGTGGTTGATCTGTGACTTTTGTCAGCCCAGTCGGGAATTGCTGATTGATGAGGCGGTGGCTCGTGGATTGATCAGCCTGCCGGGTTACGCGGACCCGGCGAAACGCAAAGCCTACTGCCAGGCCATCTGGATCGGCCCCGCTCGAGGCGCCATTGATGAGTTGAAAGAGGCCAACGCTGCCGGTAAGCGCATCGAGATCGGTGTCAGCAACGAAACGCTGGAAACCGCTGCGATGACCGGCGAGCCGTGGCAACAGGTATATCGGCAGCGCGTGCGCGAAGTCACCCAGCGGCGCAACGATGGCCTGCACGTTTTACCCAAAGGGCGGGAGCAAGAAACACCGCCGTCCGCCAACCCCAACGAGGAATAACCATGCCCCGCGCATTCGAGCTGGCTGCATCGCAGCCGTGGCTGATGCTGCCCGGCGCCCTGGATAACTTGCTGACCATTGCAGACCGCATGGGTGATCCAGCGGCCCTGGAAACACGCACTGGCATGCGACTGGATAACAGCCGCACTGTCAGCGTACGCAATGGTGTGGCGATCATCCCGGTAGTCGGTCCGGTGTTTCGCTATGCCAACCTTTTCACCGAGATCAGCGGTGCGACCAGCACTCAGGTGCTGGCCACCGACCTGCAGGCCGCGCTCGATGACCCCAAGATCAGCGCGATCATCCTCAACATCGATAGCCCAGGCGGCGTTGCCGCCGGCATCAACGAACTGGCTGACCAGATCCATGCGGCCCGTGACCGTAAACGCATCGTTGCCTACATCGGCGGCACTGGTGCAAGCGCGGCCTATTGGATTGCGTCAGCTGCCAGCGAAATCGTCATCGACGAAACGGCGCTCGCCGGGAGTATCGGTGTGGTCGTTGAAGCTGTGGTCGGCGAGGAAGGCAACGGCCGTAAGCGCTATCAGATCGTCAGCCGCAATGCCCCGAACAAGCGTGTAGATCTCTCTACCGAAGAAGGGCGAGCCAAGGTCGGCGAAACGGTCGACGCCATGGGTGATGTGTTCGTCGCCAAGGTGGCCCGCAACCTGGGCGTGGAGCCGGAGCGTGTCCCAGAGATGGGCGACTTCGGCGGCCTGCGCGTTGGCGCAGCGGCTGTCGAGTCCGGCTTGGCCCACCGTCTGGGGTCGCTTGAAACATTGATTACCGAACTGGCCAAACCGGCCGCCACTCAACCGAGGAAATACAACATGACCACCGTCAGCAGCACGGCGGAGTTGCGTGAGGCGCTGGCCGCCGGCACGGATCCGCAAACCATCGAAATCGCTCAGGCCAATCAGCCAGATCTCGAAAGCATCCGCACCCAAAGCCGCGAGGAAGGCGCTACTGCAGAGCGGCAACGCATTACCGGCATCAATGCAATGGCCAGCAAGGGTTTCGAAACTGAAATCTCCGCTGCTATTGAAGCAGGCACAACGGTTGAAGCCACAGCGCTACAGCTGTTCAAGGCAGCGCAGGATCGCGGCATTTCTCTGAACGCCATCAAGGCCGATGCCACTGGCGCATCGACGTCCACTCCGACGGGCGATGCCGCTCAGGGTGAGCGCAAGGCCGTCGTAAACGCCATTGTCGAGGGCGCCTCGCGCCGCTGATTGGAGAACATCATGAGCAACCCAGAACGCCAAACCTATGTCCCGGACCAGCTGTCCGCCGGTGCCTTCCCGGTGATGATCGACACCGCCGTGATCGCTTCCGGCCAGAAGCTCAGTCGAGGCGCCGTCCTTGGGCAAGTAACGGCCAGTGGCGAATATGTGCTGAGCAAGGCCGCAGCAACCGATGGCTCCGAAGCTCCTGCGGCTGTACTGGATCAGTTCACTGATACGACCTCAGGCGCGCAGGTAGCGCCAATCCGCCTGACCGGTGAAGTGCTGGCCAGTCAACTCACACTCGGCGAGGGTTTTACTTTGGCGCAGGCAAAAGCTGCGCTGCGTTCCCTGTGCCTGTTCGTTCGTTAATTCGGAGTCTTTGATGGATATTTTTGATACCCGCACCATGCTTGAAGCGGTTGAGCAGATGCCAACCGCGCGGCGCTTTTTGCTGAACACTTTTTTCAACGGTGGCAATCCTGTCACGTTCCCGACCAAAACCGTGGACATCGACATCATCAAAGGCAAACGCAAAATGGCGCCGTTTGTTAATCCTCGCCTGCCGGGCAGTGTGTCGTTGCGCGAAGGCTATACCACCAGCACCTACAGCCCGCCGTACATTCAACCCAAGCGCGAAACCACCGCCGAGCTGGTGCTCAAGCGTTCGGCCGGCGACAACCCGTTTTCCTCGCGTACTCCGCTGGAGCGTGCCGGGCAGTTGCTCGGTAAGGACCTGCGCGATCTGGACGACGAAATCATCCGCCGGGAAGAATGGATGTGCGCCCAGGCACTCACCACTGGGAAGGTTCGCGTCGTGGGGGAAGGGGTGGATGACACCATCGACTTCCTGATGGCCCCCGATCACAAGATCAGCCTGGGCAGCGGTCAGTGGGGCACCGAAGACGGTGACCCAATTGCCAATCTTCGTAGCTGGAAGCGCAAGATCGCCAAGGACTCCGGCCGCACGGCAAACACCGTAGCCATGAGCGGCGAAGCGCTGGACGCCTTTCAATCCAGTGCAATGGTGATGAAACAACTCAACACTCGCCGCGTTGACATGGGCTTGATCAAGCCAGAGGAACTGCCAGACGGCGTGACTTACCTGGGCTACCTGAATGATCCCGGCGTCGACCTTTACGGTTATGACGAGTGGTATCTGGACGACGAGGATGACGAGCAACCAATGATCCCGGCGGGTGGCTTGATTCTCGGCTCGACGTCCACGCGCAACGCCATGCTCTACGGGGCGATTCAAGATCTGGAAGCCGTGGAAAGCGGCTTGGTCGAAGCGGCGCGCTTCCCGAAGAGTTGGGTGACCCAAGAGCCGAGCGCTCGTTGGCTGAAGCTGCAGAGTGCGGCATTGGCTGGCCTGCTCGAACCGGATGCGTTCATTTACGCCAAGGTGGTGTGACATGGCCAAGAAAGCCGATTTTCTGGTGATCGACGGTTGCGTGCAGGATGGCCGTGTCGTTGTTGTGAAGGGCGAGCCTTACAGTCCACCAAGTAAAGGGATTGAGGAAGCGTTACTCGCCGAAGGGCGTATCGCTCCACTCAAGGATCCCAGAGCACAAGAACTGCTGCGCCAACAATCGGGCGTTGCCAATGGGGACGACGACAGCGGCGGTGAGTGATGGGCTTTCGCGAATTGAGCGACGACATGGACGCCCTGGTGCTGGATGGCTTGGGCGACATGGCAACGGTCGGCGGTCGAGAGATCGCCGGTTTCTTTTCCGCGCCATGGCTGCAGCCGCGTATGGGGCGGATTAACACCGCCTTGCGCGAGCCGCAGTTTGAGATTCGCGTCGTCGACGCAGCGGGTGTTGAGCCCGGGCAACTGGTCGTTGTAGATCTGGCAAAGCAGGACGGGGGAGGCCAGTACGATCTTGTCAAGCTGGAGCCAGATGGTTCCGGCTGGGTGGCATTGCTCTTGAGGGCTAAAGCATGAACGTCGGCAGCTATTTCAAACCCTCAGCAAGTGGCGGGATGATTTCGCTGCAAACCTCGGCGGCAGACTTGAAAGCCTTTCAGGACTTTGCCGCCTTGGTGCCGAAAGCAGCATCCAATGCCCAGCGCCGTGCGATCAACAAAACCCTGCGATGGCTTGCTACCCATATCGCTCGCGCCGTCGGCCGGCAGGAACGCATTGCGGTTGCCGCTGTACGGCAACGTCTGCGGGCCTACCCGGTCAGCAGCGGCGCGAACAGCGGCAAATTGTGGTTCGGCCTCAACGCCATGGAAGCCAGCCGCATAGGCCGGGCACGGCAAACCCGATCCGGTGTGTCAGTCGCGGGGCGACGCTTCCAGGGCGCGTTCCACAAGCGAGTCTATGGGAGCAGCGCAGATGTCTGGATTCGCGTCGGCAGCAAGCATTTCAAATCTGCGGATTACCCCGATAGCGATGTCAGTGCAGCCGGCGGCGCGAGTTCGGGTTGGATTGCCGAACATGACAACCGCTTCCCGCTGGCCAAGGCCAAGGTGTCGCTGGAGCAAGCCCGACCGCACTTCGATAGCTGGGTGCGCAAAGCAGACGAACACTTGGTGCATGTCCTGCAGCAGGAACTCAACTTTGAAGTGCAGAAGTACTTGAAGGGGAAATGACGTGATGGATTCAGTCGACGAACCATTCAGTCTTGAGCAGTTCTATCGAGCCATCGAACGACATCTTTATGATCATTTGCCAGGCGTTCAGACGGTCGCGGTCTGGCCCAACATTGATGATCGCATCGCCCTGCCGGCGGTGCTGGTGGAGCTGGCAGAAATGGAGCCGGGCGTTGATCCGGGGACGGGAGAAACCTGCTTGGCCTGCAAGTTTGAGGCGCGGGCGATCACCGATCCGATCCAGCCCGACCATCATCAGCAAGCAGTGTTCTTGGCGGGTCAGTTGGCTGTTCTACTACGGGCGCAGTCGTGGGGCGTAGAGGTCGAGCCAGCAGAGTTCGTTCAGGCCATGCAGGACTGGACCAAACCCGAACTGGACGGCTACACGGTCTGGGTCGTGGAATGGACACAGCAGATCTACCTCGGTGAAACCTGCTGGCCTTGGCCGGACCAGCCACCGGGGACGTTGGTGTTTCACGCTGAGCCGGGTGACGGACCATTCAGGCCCGAGGATTTGCCGTGAGCTACGCAAGCGCCCAGCATGACCGCATGATCGCGGGGGCGGTAAAGGCTTGCTACGTGGTCGCGGTGGATCTGTCCGCTTCACCGCCGGTATGTCGCGTGTCGGATGGCAGTGAATGGGTCAGCGCTTGGGTGCGGTGGCACAGCATCGCAGCGGGCAAGGCCAGGCATTGGCGGGCGCCGTCTTTGGGCGAGCAGGGCAGTTTGATCAGTCCCAGCGGCGACGTGTCGCAAGGCACGTTTGTCCCGGGCCTGTATGGCAATGCCGGACCGCCGCCAGACAACCGCGATCATGTCGAAGTCTGGCGTTTCGATGATGGCGGCTCGCTGATTTACGACTGGCAAGCCAAGAGCTACACCATCATCCTGCCGAGCGGCACGGTCACCATCAAAGTGGCGAGCACGGAAGCGGTTGTAACCGACGCGGCCGTGAGCGTGACCACCGGCAACATCAATCTGAAAGCGGCGGTGATGATCGACGGCGCTTTGCACGTCACCAAGGGCATCACCAGCGCGGGCGCAATCATTGACGCCACCGGCAACAGTAATCACCACACGCATTAATTCATTCACGACAGCCCGCCCAGTGCGGGCTTTTTCATGCCTGGAGAAATACATGGCCAAGAACGATACGACCGCCACTGAGGTGCAAGCATCTTCGGAACCGGCACGTCCTTCCTCAACGTTATCGTCGCCCGAATTCTTGAAATTCCGCGACAAGCTCTACACGTCGCGACTGTTGATCGTGCCCGGTACTGACCGTTCCTATCCAGTCGACAAGGCGACGGTCGTGGTGCCGGCCTCCGACATCGAAGCGGTCAAGTTCCTGAAAGCCAGCGAAGAATACGAGCCGTTCAAGGAGTGACATCGATGATCGGAATGGATCGCCACACCGGCCTACCCATATCCGGCATCGAGCACCTGCGCCAATCCATTGCCGACATCTTGAGCACGCCGCTGGGCAGTCGCCGGCACCGTATGGAATACGGCAGCAAGCTGCGACGGTTTGTCGATTTACCCATCAACGAAGGCTGGAAAAGCGCCGTACAGGCTGAGGTTGCCCGCGCTCTGGGGCGATGGGAGCCGCGTTTGAAATTGGATCAAGTGCGCGTCATTTCCGTCATTGGCGGGCAAATCAATTTGCAAATCGTCGGGACGTACCTGGGCGACAGCGTCACGTTGGAGGTGGCCGCATGAGTACCGTAGATCTGTCGTCGCTGCCAGCGCCGACCGTGCTGGAGCCTCTGGACTTCGAAGAGGTTTATCAGGACGGGCTGAGCGTGTTTCGCGGATACATGGGCGGCAACTGGACGGCCGCGCTGGAAAGCGATCCAGTGGTCAAAGTGCTTGAGGTCGGGGCTTACAACAAGGTCGGCAATCGCGCTCGAGTCAATGACGCCGGCAAGGCGCTGTTACTGGCGCATGCCATTCGCGGCGACCTCGATCACTTGGGCGCAAACGTCAATCTGAAGCGCCTGGTCATTCAGGCCGAGGATCTGCTGGCGGTGCCGCCGGTGCCCAAGGTCATGGAAGAAGACGACCCGTTTCGCGAGCGCATCCAACTGGCCTATGAAGGTTTGACCACAGCCGGCCCGCGCAACAGCTACATCCTGCATGCACGCAATGCCTCTGGGCTGGTGGCAGATGCCACGGCGGAGAGTCCGAAGCCTTGTTACGTTACTGTCACGGTGCTGGGGTTGGACGGGGAAGGCGAAGCGCCGCCAGAGCTGCTTGCGACGGTGGCCGCCGCGCTGAATGACGACGACGTGCGGCCGGTTGGTGATCGGGTGACTGTGCAGAGCGCGCAGGTGATCCGTTACGAGATTGATGCCATTTTGCACATGGCCAGCGCCGGTCCAGAAGCGGATGCCAGTTTGGCCGAGGCGAAAAGCCGCTTGGCAGCCTGGATCAATCCACGAAAGCGACTGGGTGTGGAAGTCGCGCGCTCCGCTGTGGACGCCCAGCTGCACGTTGCCGGCGTTGCCCGAGTCGAGTTGGTCGGATGGCAGGATCTGGCTCCGACTAAGGCGCAAGCGGCGTTCTGCACGCGGTACAACGTGAGGCTGGCAGTCTGATATGAAAAGTTTACTGCCGCTCAACAGCACGCAACTGGAACGGGCCATGGAGGCCGCGTTCTTCGAAAAGACGATTGTCCCACTGCGTGACCTCTACAACGCTGATACCTGTCCGGTGCATCTGCTGCCGCACTTGGCATGGGCGTGGTCGGTCGATCGTTGGGACTACCGATGGTCCGAGGCGACCAAGCGCGCAGCAATCAAGGCGTCTTTCTACATCCACAAGCACAAGGGCACGATCGGCGCGCTGCGTCGCGTGGTCGAGCCGCTGGGCTATCTGATCGAGATTGTCGAGTGGTTCCAGACAGTGCCCGAGGGTGTGCCGGGCACCTTTGCCTTGAAGGTCGGCGTGCTCGATACCGGAATCACCGAGGAAATGTATCAGGAGCTTGAGCGCCTGATTGACGACGCTAAACCCGTCACCCGACAACTGACTGGGCTGGCGATCAGCCTGGAAACTCAAGGCAATTTGAATATCGCCGTGTCCGTCTACGAAGGCGACGAAATCGACGTTTACCCGCCCGTCATGCGTGACATTGAAGTCACTGGCAGCTTTGGCGTGGTCGGCCGCGAACACACCATAGACACCCTGGACGTTTATCATGATTGATGCGAATTCACAGTTTTTCGCGATCCTCACGAACGTGGGGATGGCCAAGCAAGCGAACGCCGACGCGCTCGGCATTCCCTGGCTGATCACGCAAATGGGCGTGGGGGACGCCAACCCGAACGGGCTAGCGGATCCGCCCAATCCGGTGCCGTCGGCCAGTCAAACCAAGCTGCTCAACGAGTGGCGCCGCAAGCCGCTCAACCAGCTGAAGATCGATCCGGTCAACTCTGCGGTAATCATCGCCGAGCAGATCATCCCCGCCGATGAGGGCGGTAAGTGGATCCGCGAAATCGGCCTCTATGATGCGGACGGCGATCTGGTGGCGGTGGCCAACTGTGCGCCAAGCTTCAAGCCGCTGCTGTCGCAAGGCTCGGGTCGCACGCAAATCGTGCGGATGAACTTCATCGTCACCAGCACCGGCAACATTCAGCTCAAGATTGACCCGTCAGTGGTGCTGGCGACACGTGAGTACGTCGACGCAAAGATTCTGGAAGAGCTGTACAAACTCGACAACAAACAGTCGGTGCGGGTCGCGACCACGGCCAACATTGCGCTGACCGGGCTTCAGTCCATTGATGGCGTGGCACTGGCTGTCGGTGACCGAGTGCTGGTGAAAAACCAGAACGCCGCCAAGGACAATGGCATCTGGGTTGCGGCAGCGGCAGGCTGGTCGCGTGCGGCAGATGCTGACTCGAATGCCGAGGTGACCTCGGCGTTGCTGGTGTCGGTCGAGCAGGGCATCACGTTGGCCGATACCCGCTGGCAGTTGATCACCGACGGCGCGATTGTCCTGGGCACCACGGCGCTAACTTTCCAGAACGTGACACAAGGCTTTGCGCCCATCAATTCGCCGGCGCTGATCAATCCTACGGCGAATACGCCGGCTCAGTTTGATAGCTCCCTGAAGCTCGCTACGACCGAGTTTGTGCGTCGGGCGTCGGGCAGTCTGGCCGGATACGTCGCTTACTCGGCAAGCACGATTTTGACGGCTGCGGATGCGGGTAAGTACATCTATGCAAACGGGGTGAACATTACCCTTACGCTGCCCGATCTGACGTTACTGCCTGCTGGGACAAAGTTTTATATTCAGGCATCAGCGGGCAGCTGGAAGATTACGGTGGCGTCCGTCAACGGCAACTTTTCCGGGCCTAATGGCGCCCCGGCTGGTTTTTCCACTCTCGTGCTTAGCGAGGGCGTTGCGTCAGAGTTCGTTTCTTCGGGAACAGGTTGGATCGCAGTCGGTGGCACAGGCCTGTCAGCCCTTGCGGCTAACGGCTATCAGAAGCTGCCGGGCGGTCTGATTATTCAATGGGGTTCCGCGATGGCAGCGGCGGCTGATTACTTGGTCACCTTTCCGATCGCCTTCCCGGTTGGGCCGATGTCGCTGGTCTTTGGGCAGAATGAGGGAAGTGTCAGCTTCCATAACAACTATCTGACGGCAACCGGGTTCAAGTATCGAAACGCCGCGGCAACGTACCCTGATCAATTTACTTGGATCGCCGTCGGCTACTAGGGAGGCCTTATGTTTGCTTCGAAATCTACAGGCGGGTTTTACGACTCAGCTATTCACGTATCAATGCCCGGGGATGTGGTGGAAATCACCGCCGAAGCGCATGCCGCGCTTATGGCCGGGCAGGGTCAGGGAAAAGTCATCGGCTGGGGTGACGATGGCTATCCTTTGCTCATCGATCCGCCCGTTCCATCTTCTGAGTATTTCGCGGAAGTTGAACGGTCATGGCGCGACGTGCAACTGGCCGCTACTGACGGCGTTGTTGCTCGGCATCGGGACGAGCTGGAGGCGAGCGTCGAGACGACTTTATCCCCTGATCAATACACCGAACTTCAGGTGTACCGCCGCGCCTTGCGCAATTGGCCGGAGGCGGGGGAGTTCCCGCTAGTCGACCATCGCCCGATTGCGCCGCCTTGGCTGATCGAGCAGATCCAATAAACGCCACGCACTGACGGGGCGTTTTTCATTCCGTTACGCGTAACTCCAACACCCCACACAGCCTCGCTTATGCGGGGCTTTTTCGTTTCTGGAGACTGACCCTTATGAGTTTTTTCCACGGCGTCACGACCACGTCGGTCGACACTGGCGCGCGCACTATCTCGCTGCCGTCGTCGTCGATTATTGGTCTGTGCGACACGTTCACCCCGGGTGTCCTCGGCGGTGGTACGGCCAAGGCGGGCGAGCTGAAGTTGATCACCACCGAGCGTGAAGCCATCGCCGCTTTCGGTCCCGACTCGGCGATCACCAAGGCCTGTCAGGCCATCTACGTCAAAGCCAAGGCGGTGATCGTCGCCATCGGTGTAGCCAAGCTGGAAGACCCTGCGCTGCAAACCTCGGCGATCATCGGCGGCGTGCTGGAGTCGGGGCAGCGTACTGGCCTACAGGCGCTGCTCGACGGCAAAAGCTTGTTCAACGCCCAGCCGCGATTGCTGATCGCCCCGGGCCACACCGCGACTCAGGCGGTGGCCACGGCCATCGACAGCGTGGCGCAGAAGCTGCGTGCCATCGGCATCATCGACGGGCCGGGTACGACCGACGAGGCTGCTATTGCCTACGCCGAGAACTTCGGCAGTCGCAACCTGTTCATGGTCGACCCGGGTGTGAAGTACTGGGACACCGTCACCAGCTCGACGGTCGATGCCCCCGGCTCGGCTTGGGCGGCAGGCCTGTTTGCGTGGACGGATGCTGAATACGGTTTCTGGGCTTCGCCTTCGAACAAGGAGTTGACCGGCATCACCGGCACCGGCCGCGCGGTCGAGTACCTGGACGGCGACGAAACCTGCCGGGCCAACCTGCTCAACAACGCCAATATCACCACGATCATTCGCGACGACGGTTATCGCCTGTGGGGTAACCGCACGCTGTCGAGCGATCCGAAGTGGGCGTTCGTTACCCGCGTTCGCACGCTGTTCATCCTCATGGACGCGGTGCAGGCCGGGCACAAATGGGCGGTCGACCGCTCGATCACCAAGACCTACGTGACCGATGTCACCAACGGTCTTGATGCGTTTATGCGGGACCTGAAAGCCCAGGGCGCGATCATCAACTTTGAAGTGTTCCCCGACACCGAACTGAACACGGCCAGCCAGATTGCCCAGGGCAAGGTGTATTGGCGTATCCGTTTCACCGACGTGCCGCCGGCAGAGAACCCGAATTTCCTTTTCGAAGTCACCGATCAGTGGATGACCGAAGTGCTTGAAGCAGCCTAAGGGGGCGTAACCAATGATTCCTCAGACTTTGTACAACACCAACCTGTTCGTCGACGGCGTGAACTTCTCCGGCGACGTGCCGAGCCTGACGCTGCCCAAGCTGACCACCAAGACCGACGAATACCGTGGCGGCGGCATGGCCGGCCCCATCGAGATGGATCAGGGGCTTGAGAAAATGGAAGCCTCGTTTGTCACCAAGGGCGTGCGCCGCGAGTCGCTCAAATACTTCGGCCTGGCTGACGGCACGGCATTCAACGCCACGTTCCGTGGTGCCTTCAAGGGCCAAAAGGGCGCGGTAACAGCAGTCGTTGCCACCCTGCGCGGCCGGCTCAAAGAGGTCGATCTCGGTGACTGGAAAGCGGGCGATGCCGCCGAGATCAAACACGCCGTTGCGGTCACGTACTACAAGCTCGAAATCGACGGGCGCCTGATGTACGAGATCGACATGGTCGCTGGCATTCAAGTGATCGACGGCAAAGACCAACTGCTCGAAGTGCGCAACGCGCTCGGCCTGTAAGGAATAGATCCAGATGACTCAAGCAATCGCTCAAAACCTGCCGGCCTGGCTGTCGCTCAGCGCGCACGGCGCGGTCGTGACGCTGACCCGCCCAACCAAAGCCAACAGCATCGACGTTGAGACGTTGAACCTGCGCAATCCGACCGTGCGTGAAGTGCGCGCGGCTGATCGTGCTGCCAACGGCGATGATGAACAGCGCGAACTGATGCTGTTCGCCGGTCTCGCCGAGGTCGGGCTGAAAGATCTGGAAGGACTCAAACTGACCGACTATCGCCGCGTGCAAACGGCGTATTCGCACCTGGTACCGAAAACCGATTATTCGGACTCGATGCCGGCGTGGTTGTCGCTTACCACCGACCAGGTGCTGGTGACGCTGTCGTGCCCGAGCGAAATCAACGGCGTGACCGTCGATAAGCTGGCCTTGCGTTCGCCGACCGTGGGCGACGTGCGGGCGGCCAACCGTGAAGTGGGTGGCGATGATGAGCAGCGCGAGCTGGTGTTGTTTGCTGCGTTGTCCGGTGCGCCTGTCGCGGATCTGGAGGGGCTGAAGCTGGTGGATTTTAACCGCTTGCAGGCCGGCTATTTTCGCATGGACAACGACGACGGGCTTTAACCCCAGCGTGATCAAGGCGGCGGCGAAACGTCTGGCGGCGGAAACCGGATTTTCCGCCGCCGAGATCCAGTCGATGCCGTTCGCGGACATGGTGTGGTGGCTCACGGATTGAGCCGCCATCGGTAGTGCTGGGCACATGGGGGCCATGACATGGCAAACAAACTCGCCCTCGGGCTAGTGATTGGCGGCGCCGTCAGTTCCACGGTCGGCGCCGCGTTCAAGGACGTGACCGGGCGCATCAAGCGCCTCGAGGCAGAAGGCAACAAAGCGCGGGTGCTGCAGCGCACGATTGGCGACACCATCCGCCTGCGCGAAGAATGGAAAAAGGCTCACGACACCGGCGCTGCCGGCGCGTCCAAATTACTCAACCGTTTGAACTTGAACCTCGACAGCTTGAAAAAGCAGGGGATCGAGGTCGGCCGGCTGGAAAAAGCCTATCGCTCGATGGGGCAGACGGCCAACAAGGCCGAGCTCAAAGCCAAGGGTCATCAGCAGATTGATTCTGGCGTAAAGGGCATGAAAGGCGCCGTCGGTGCAGTGGTGGTCGGTGTCGGTGCCATGGCGGTACCGACCAAGGTCAGCGCTGATTTTGGCGCCATTGTGCGGGATATCGCCATCAAGGCTGGCATTGCCAACAAGCCGCAAGAGCAGGAGATGTCGCGCAAGATCATCGACACCTCACGCGACACCGGCATGGCGCGCAACGATGTGGCCGACGTGGTCAATCAGTTGGTCGGCGCCGGTATGGACCTGAGCAAGGCGCTGGAATATGCACCCGTCGCGGCCAAGTTTGTCGTGGGGCAGGGATCCAGCGGCGTCGACACGGCGAAGATGATCAACGCCCTGGGGCAGAACGCCAAGATCACCGACCCCAAGCAGATGCAGCAGGCGCTGGAGGCGATCGCTTACCAAGGGCAGGCGGGTAGCTTTGAAGCGGCCGACATGGCCAAGTGGTTTCCGGAGCTGTTGGCCAACATGGCCAGCAACGGCATCACTGGCTTGGATGCGGTGACGCAATTGGGCGCCATGTTGCAGGTGCAGATGAAGCAGGCCGGCAGTTCGGACGAAGCGGCCAACAACCTGAAAAACTGGATGGGCAAAATCGGTTCGACCGATACGGTCAAGGCTTATGAAAAAGCCGGGATTGATTACAAGGGATCGATGCAGACCGGTTTGCAAAACGGTATGTCGACCCTTGAGACCAGCATGGCGCTGGCTCAGAAATACATTCAGGCGACCGATCCGAAGCGTGCGGCGGCCATGGCCGAAGCGACGTCAAAAATCAGCAAGGAAGCCAATCCCGATAAGGCCAAGGCCATGATGGCCTCGCTGGAAGAATCCTTGCGCACCGGCGACCTGTTCGCCGACATGCAGGTCAAGGCCGCACTGTCGGCCTACATGCAGAACAAGGCGCTGTACAGCCAACTCAAAAACGATTCGCGTGACGCGACCGGGATCCTCGACAAGAACCTCGCCGAGCGGCGCGAGTCGTCATCCCAGAAATGGGCGGAAATGGCCCAGTCGATGGATGACGCCATGCGCAGCATCGGCGATGCGCTGCGCCCGGTGACGGACACCGTGGCCGAGTCGTTGACAAAGGTTACTAAAGGCATCACGTCGCTTACGGATAGCGCGCCCGGGGTGGTTGCCGGTATCGCCACGGTCGGGGCGGGGCTGATCGCCTTAAAAGGTGTCTTCAGCACGATCAAGATCGGCAAGGGGTTGCTAAACCTTGCGCGTGGGTCGCGCGGTGGCAGGAATGGGAGCGAAGCCCCAAATAAAAAACCCGGAGAACTTGATCTGGTAGCGACTGGCCTGGATGTTGTTTCTCGGGTGAAGGATGCGGCAACAGGCGGTGGCCTTGGTACTGACAGTGGTGCAGGTAACGAAGGCGTCAAGAAGGTTTTCGTCGTCAATGCCGGCGCTATGGGTGGCGGTGTGGATGCGTCGGGCGAATCGCGCCGACGTGGACGTGGGTCAAGGCGCAGCGCGCGGCGCCGATCGTTGCCGAGTTCGAGAGGACCTCGCCCGCCTGTACCTCGTTCACCTGTTCCGGGTTCACGTGCATCTGTTCCGGCTCCGCGTCCCCCTGTTTCGATCCCGTCGCCATCAGTCCCTTCCGTTCCAAGTGGAGCATTGTCCAAGCTCGGCGTCGTCGCAGGCACCGTCGGTAAGGTCGGCAAGGCGGCCAAGGTCATTCCTGGCGGCACGCTGCTGGAGTCCGGCGCGATGGCTTTTGAAACCTTTCAAAACGCCAAGACCAAGGACGAAAAAGCCGAAGGTTACGGTTCGGCCGCTGGCAACCTGGCCGGCACCATGGCCGGTGCAGCAGCAGGCGCCGCCATTGGTTCGGTTGTGCCGATCATCGGCACCGCGATCGGCGGCATGATCGGTGCTTACCTGGGCAGTCAGGGCGGTGCGGCGCTGGGCGGGTCGTTGGGTAAGTCGCTGTTCGGCGGTGAGGATGAAAAGCCCGAGCAAACGGCAAAGGCGCCGGTGCCGACCACACCGCTCATGATGGCGTCAGCGGCGCAGCAAGGCCCGGTGCTGGGGGATGTCGCGCGCTCGATGGCAGTGACGGCGCCGCTCAAGTCGGCGGCGATGGCCATCCAGCCCAAGGAGGCGGCGAAGCCGGAGCCGGCCAAGGTGGATCAGCAGTTTCAGTATTCACTGAGCATGCCGGTCACGGTGCAAGGTGATGTCAAAGACCCGCAAACCTTGGCGCAGGATCTGCTGCCGCACATGCAGCGAATGATGGCGGACGCGGCGAGGAGTAACGCCGCCAAGCTGTACGACGAACCCCATGTCTAAGGAGGTTCCATGGCTTACATGGAGCAAATGCAATCGAGTCTGAAGTATTTGGTCGAGGCAGCGGAAACCGGGCGGCGCAGTGCTGACGGCATGCTGACCCCGGTCAACGGCGCGATCCGCGAACTGACCGGCGCCGCGTCCGAGCTGGAGAACATCCCGTTTGTTGGCCCGGCAATCGGCGCCAAACTTCAGCGGGTGATGCGCGGCGTCGACGCAGCTCAGGCCAAGGTCGGTCAGGTGGCGGCGGTGTACGGCCGCGCCACCCGGGCGGCGGCAGAAGTGCAGGAGCGGCTGGGCACATTGAAGGAACAGGCGGGCAAGGCGGCCACGGCGATCAACAACGTTGCCGGCAAGGTCAGTCCGTCGCTGGCCAACATCGTGCCCACCGGTTCCTTTGCCGTGGAGGCCACGCCGGCGCCGGAGGCGGTGAAGCCGTTCCCGCATCTGATGATCATTCAGCCGCGCGATCCGAAGATTGAGCCGTATTACTTCAACCTGGACACGGCAGCTTTCGACGAGCTGAGCCGTTCGACTGAATTCCGCTGGGCTTCGCAGGAGCGGTTGACGCGCCGGCCGGCGAAGCAGGCCATCGGTATGGGCGATGAAAAATTGACGCTCAAGGGCACGATCTATCCGGGCTTCAAAGGCGGTTTAAAGCAGCTCGACACCCTGCGTTCCATTGGGGCCAGGCTGCAACCGCTGACCCTGACCACGGGCTATGGCGAGGTGATCGGAACGTGGTGCCTGAAAAACATCAACGAGGAACAGTCCGCGCTGCTGCACGGCGGGATTGCTCGCAAACAGGGCTTCACTTTGGAGTTTGAGCGCTATGGCGACGACATGCAGGACGTCTGACGGCGACATGCTCGATGTCATTTGCAACAACGTTTACGGCCATCTGAATGGCAGCGTTGAGGCCGTGCTCGACGCCAATCAGGGGCTGGCCGATGAGCCTCAGCCGTTCCGGTTGGGCGTGATTATCGTTCTGCCGGATCTGCCCAGCCCGACCAGTGAGGGCGTCAGCTTGTGGGATTGACCCGGGGAGATGCCTTCGCCGGCGGCGCGTCGCGTTACGCGTAACGACACCTTGTTTTTCTGGCCCGCCTTGTGCGGTTTTTTTATTGGAAAAAATCCATGACACCGATGTTTCGAATCGTCGCTGATGGGGCTGATGTCACGGCCAAGATCAATGATCGGTTGTTGCAGCTCCGTACCTCTGACAAGCCGGGCATGGAGTCCGACGAGTTTGAGTTGCGTATCGACGACCGTGACGGGCAAGTTCAATTGCCAAGGCGCGGCAGCTCAATCGAGATTTACCTGGGCTATGCCGAGACGACCTTGGCGCGTATGGGCAGCTACACCGTGGACACGATTGAGGTGTCAGGCCCGCCCGACACCATCGTGATCAAGGGCAAGGCCAGCGACGTGCGTGGCAGTGGCAAAACCATCCGTAGCGGAAGCTGGGAAGATGTGCCGTTGTCGAAGATCGTGGCTGACGTAGCCGCGCGCAATGGCTGGACGCCGGTGTGTCCGGTGTCGACCAAGGTCGCCCGGGTCGACCAGCTCAACGAGTCCGATTTTAATTTCATCACCCGGCTCGCCAAGCAGTACGACTGCACGGCCAAGGTCGCCGACGGCAAACTATTGGTGATGCCGCGCCAAGGTGGCCAGACGGCCAGCGGTAAAGCGTTTGGCGCTGTAACCCTGACCCGTCGCGACCTCAGCCGTTGGCAATTCAGCCTAGGCGATCGCAACTCACACAAGGCGGTGGCCACCAAGCATCAGGACAAAAAGAACGGCAAGCTCGCGGTGGTCACCATCGATAACGATGACGCGCCGGATGGCCTGCCGGCAGTGCATACCGACCGCCATATCTACCCAGATAAAGGCGCCGCTCAGGCGGCGGCAAAGGCCCGTTTGTCAGCGTTCAATCGATCGACCGCCGATGTGCGGTTTGAGATGCCCGGCCGGACGGACATCTTCGCTGAGCGTCCCATCATCGCTCAGGGTTTCAAGGTCGGGCTTGACGGCGTATACCTGGCGGATTCGGTCGAGCAGGTATTCACCCAGTCCGGCTGGTCGACCACGGTCGAATGCAATGCCGGCAAAGCCGGTAAATCCAAGGGCAAGAAAAAGAAAGGGCCAAAACCACCGCTCAAGGTGGTGAACATCGAGAAGCAATAGCCGCACCCCATCGCCGCCTGAGTGCGGTTTTTTTATGTCTGGAGTTTGTATGTGCATCACTGAACAACAGCTGCAAAGCATCATGCCCAACGCCCGCCGCCAAGGGGGCGTTTTCGTATCCGCCCTTAACGCAGCCATGGCCAATCGGCAGATCAACACGCCGAAACGCCAAGCCGCGTTCCTGGCGCAAGTCGGTCACGAGTCGGGTCAGCTGCAGTACGTCCGGGAACTGGGCGGCGACCAGTACCTGAGCAAATACGACACCGGCAACCTGGCTGCGAAACTGGGCAACACGCCGGCAGCAGATGGTGATGGCCAGCGCTATCGCGGTCGCGGTCTGATCCAGGTCACTGGCCACGACAACTACCTGCGCTGCAGCTTGGCGCTGTTCGGTGACGAGCGATTGCTGCGCACGCCTGAACTGCTGGAGCTGCCGCAGTGGGCCGCCGAGTCGGCCGCATGGTTCTGGTCCGTGAATGGGCTGAACGCGTTGGCCGATCAAAATGAATTCAACACGATCACCCGCAGGATCAACGGTGGCCTCAACGGCCTACAGGATCGGCTGGAGTTGTGGGGGCGGGCGAGGGCGGTGCTATGCGTCTCGGCGAACTGATCCCGGCGCCGTATCGGCTGCTGGCTAAAGGTGTGCTGCTGGCCGTTTTAGGCGGTGCTTCCGCCGCCATCGCCTGGCAATTACAGGATTGGCGCTACGGCAAACAGCTCGCAGAGCAGGCCCGACTCCACACCGAAACCTTTAACCAGTTGGCACTGGCCACGGTTGCGCAGCAGCGTGCAGAACAGGACAAACGCTTTGCGCTCGAGCAGCGCCTGGCAACCAGTGAACAAACCCATTATCGAGCCTTGAGTGATGCCCAACGTGATCAAGGTCGCCTGCGCGACCGTCTTGCCACTGCTGATCTGCGCCTGTCAGTCCTACTCGACGCCACCGCCGGCGTCGGCAACGGATCGCTGTCAGCCACCACCATTACCGGCGGCGTGGTTCATGTCCCCACAAGAGCCGAACTTGACCCAGCGCATGCTCAACGAATTATCGGCGTCACCGATGACGGCGACCGGGGGCTGATTGCCCTCGCGGCCTGTCAGGCATACGCCAAAGAAGTTTCAACACCGAAGTAAAAAGAGCGGCCGGTCCAGATGCGTCAACATCCGGATCGACCGCCGTCCCTGCAGATGGTCCCTGCAAGTCCAGCCAAGGCTCTTGCTCCGTGCACAAAGCGCGGCGAGCCTAGCACCTGTTTATCCATACAGTAAAGGTCTTGCTTTTTATGTCTACACCCATCATCCCTTGGATGGGCGGCAAACGCCGCCTGGCCGACCGCCTCATTCCGCTTTTTCCGCCACACGAATGCTACGTTGAAGTCTTTGCCGGCGGTGCCGCGCTCTACTTCATGAAGCCCCAGCCATCGCCGGTCGAAGTCCTCAATGACATCAACGGCGACCTGGTCACGCTTTACCGCGTCGTGCAGAACCACCTCGAAGAGTTCGTGCGCCAGTTCAAATGGGCGCTCAGTTCACGACAGGTGTTCGAATGGCAGAAAATGACCCGCCCTGAAACCCTCACCGACATCCAGCGCGCCGCCCGATTCTTTTACCTGCAACACCACGCCTTCGCCGGCAAGGTCTCGGGTCAGACTTTTGGCACGGCGACGACTGCCCCGGCCATCAACCTGCTGCGCATCGAGGAAAACCTCTCGGCTGCGTGGCAGCGCCTGTCCGGCACCTACGTCGAAAATCTACCCTGGCTTGAATGCGCAGAACGTTACGACCGCGCCCATACCTTCCATTACATGGATCCCCCTTACTGGCAGACCGCCGGTTATGGCGTGGAATTTCCGTTTGAGAACTACGAACGGATGGCCGACTTCATGCGCCGCTGCAAAGGCAAGGTGATGGTCAGCATCAATGATCATCCGGACATCCGCCGTGTGTTCGAGGGCTTCCATTTCGAGACTCTGGACATTCGCTACAGCACTGCCAACCAGCGACAAGGCAAAGCGGAGGTAAGCGGCGAGCTGGTGATCATGAACTGGACGCCCGAATCGCTAGGAGGCTTGTTCTGATTAGTCGCGGTAAATATTTGCTCATTCGGAGCTGATTGAAGTCGCATTCGTCATCCTCAGCGGCTTGCCCGCTGTGGCAGACGCGCACACCTGCACGTCACCGGTGGTGCCAATAACGCAAGCGCGAACCTCTCATAGCTCCACACTGAAACCGCGCAGGCCGACGTTTTCGGCAAAGCGCCCCACGGCCGTCAAGCTCGCCCAGGTGCGCAATCGCTCACGCCGCGAGCGCACCGGCACCCAGCGTGCGCCACTGCCGCCCAGGCGGATCGACAGGCCCCAGTCGGAGCCGCCATCGATCCTGGCCACCAGGCAGTCGCGCACCGCGTGTTGTTCGACCAGGGCGCTCAACACCTCTTCGTGAATGCCTTCGCCGATCATTCGCACAGCTCCGCCTGACGCGCCTGTGACGCATCATCGAAGATCAGATACAGAGCCTCAATCGCCGCCGGATTGAGCGCCTTCACCGTCTCGATACCCAAGGCGAACCCCTCGGCCCGGTCGGCAGCATGCAACGTATCGGCCACGGTGCTCGCCTGGGCAATGCTGTTCAGCAATTTGAGGGCTCGGACATACACCGCGTCTGGCAGGTTCAGCGCCACGAAAGGGTCGGTCACGCTGCTCATTCCCAGCTCCAGCCACTGAGGTTCGCGGGCTGCTCAGGCGCAAGGTCGTATTGTTCTGCCTGGATCAACAGCCAGCCACCGGCCGGCTCGTTGCGCCCGTCGGTAATGGGCCCTTGCAGCAACAAGCCACCCGGCAGGATCACGCGCAAGGCGTTCGCTTCTTTCGGGCCCTGGAGGTAACGGTCGAATTCGATGCGAAACCGCCCCGATCCGGCATTGCGCACGCGGATATTCAATTCCAGCGTGGTGAGATCCTGCGGCGGCTGGCCCCCGTACAGGGCCAGCACGGTGACGGTGGCCGAGCCTTCATAGGCGTAGGACATGGAGCGGCGTTCCTTTTCGAAGTGGCCAACGCATCGACCAGAAAGTCAGGCAATGGTAGACCAGCACCGGGGGCAGTGGTTGCCGCTGGCGCAAAAAAAGGCCCCCACACCGGTGCACGGTGTGGGGGCCGATTGAACATAAACGGCGTTCTATTCATTGGATGACAAAAGCCGGTATTGGCCGTCCGCGTCCGCAGATCTGACATATACAAACCGATAGACGGTCATTCCAGTCGCCCCTCTGAATTGAACCAGCCTTTTTCTGGCGCAATCCATTGGTCACGGAGGGCAATTCATGAAATGTATGTGCTGGATTTGTTGGGAAAGTGCAGAGCTTCAATATGAAGTGGGGGATTGGCAGGTCATCGACTGTTCTGCCTGTGGCCGCTATTTTATTAGCAGGCAACTCATGCAAAAGAATGTAGGCAAGACGCTCGACGTTAAGGCTACCCGACAGCTCATCGTAGACGCAGTGTGCGCTGGGGTCATCCCGGCGATCAGCGATGGAACGGCTTATTTCACGTCGTCACGTAGGCACATAGTGTGACTCTACGGCCCGAGAAACCTGGCCAGCCGAATCCATGACTAGATTGCGACGGTGAACGCTGTCTAAGCTACTGGAGCTCGCGGACTGAACTTTGCGTTTAGACCGCGTGCGGCCAGCCAAGACCTCCCCTTAAACCTTCCGTAGCCGCATGATCGCGTCTGTGATCGCTGCTGCGTTAGTGTCCAGCGTTGCCAAGGCCACGATTGCGTTATCGGCAACATCATCTGCACCAGCTCCCGATATCCAATGTGTAATCTCTTCTATCGCTGCACCCAGCGCATGCTGGTTGTGCAACAACAGTGTCAGCGCATCGGCAGTGGTGATATTGGAATCTGCATTACTTGGCATGTTGATCGTCCCTGGATCAAAGATTCGGAAGACTGATTTGCGCAGCTAATACAGGGTAGCTCAGGCACTCAATTCTGGAGGCTGATTTCCGCACCGAAATGGCGCATCTGTCCCAGATCTGTCCCATATGCCCCATTTTTCGGACACCAAAAACCACAAACCCCCGACTTTCTCTAGGAAAATCAGGGGTTTGCGTTTACTGAATATGGCGGTGAAGGAGAGATTCGAACTCACAACACTATGAGCCTAAACCAACCCCTTCTAACAACCTCAAATGCCTTATTCCAATGGCCGCTTTCGGCCAAAAGCGGACGCTCATACGCTACCGCTATCATAGTCAATAACGTCAATAATATTCATATTTGAATATACGCATGCGGATGAACTCTGAGCCGAAACACAGCGTAGTGATCTACGAGCGCTGGATTAACGGTAGGTACCGGGACGTGGGATCTACAGGCATAAAGGTCACGCCTTTGGGGGTTCTGGCGTCCCACAGCTCTTTTAGCACCGTCCCTACAAGCAGCAAGAAACCTCAAGCGTAGATTTTTTATACCGAGAGTCCGAGGGAGGGTTACACATTGCAATTTTCTACGGAGGCTCCCCAGGTATCAAGAGTGGGGATGTCTAGCATGGCCGCCTCAGGCGATGAACCAATATGGGTATGCCACCCGGAGGCCATCATCTTCGACTCATCGACGAAGAGTGATGTGGCTACGGTTACCGTTCCCGGATAAGCATGGATATGCTGTAGATAACGACTTCTTCATTCTGTCTAACACTAATGACTATTACAAATCCGATAGCCTAACTATCATTTTGTAAGCGTCTTCACGAGTAATGGGGATTACTGATCGATGAAGAATGATTCCTTCAATCAAAGCATCAAGCGCGACTGCTGACAAGGGGGAGAAATAGAGTTCGAGTGATCCTCTGATTTCAAGCATCCAGTCTTTCATAACATTCTTCATAACAGGGCTACGACACGCAAAACTATAGAGCTCGCAAGTCAGTTGGATTGTTCTAGTGCCGAATGTGGATTTTTCAAAGATAACATCCACGATCGCATGGCAAGCGTCTTCGTTATTCTTTGCTATTCGAATTGCAGCCGCAAATCGAGTAGATACGCATTGAGCCAACAGCTGAAATGCCTCCAGCAGCAGCTCCTGCATGCTCGGGAAGTAGTGTGTAAGTGAACCGAGAGGTACGCCCGACAGTTCGGAAATTTTTCGGTACGTTGTGCATGCAATCCCGTGAAGTTCGATGCAGTCGAGGGTGACCTTGAGGATATGCTCCCTACGATTAGGGTCTTGCTGCCAAGTCTTACGTTTCTCAGTCTTCATGCATACTCCTATCTCAGCCGGTGACATTAGCATAGGGTTTCAAATCGTACAAATGTACGATTTCATTGACCTCGGTCAGCGCTCACGGTAGGATAGAAATCGTACATCTGTACGGTTTCTGGTGCTGAGTAAGAGGCTGAAACGAATCCCTCCTTGAAAGGAAACTTCTTGGATGAACAAATTGCCCCGGTGTTATTGATGGTTTTTGTATGACGCAAATTTCGACGATCGCTTATTGCTTTGAGGTAGAAGACGATGACATTGGTGCCGGCAGCGTAATAGTTAAAGACATCCCGGTGAATGTCATTGCGGTAGGAAATCCTTGTCGCGTGATTCGAGAAATTGCCGCTGACGATGCCATGCAGAGTGATTTCCCGCGCACGTGGAATTAATTTAATCACGAAACGAAAAACAGCTATTGCCAATGCGGCTGCGCGCTGAAGCGTCTCGGCAAAGATGCCGGCGAAAAAAACTCGGCTACCCACCGGGCGTCTTTACTTTTGAGCGCTACATCTGTGAAAAATGGGCCTCACCCTCAAGGTCACATGCGTCAGCAATTTTTTATTAACAGTCTGCGACATAAGTTGCGGGCATGGCGTCTGTTGGCCAACTACAGGTTTATTAGATGAATAGTAAGGAACAAGCTTTTTTCACCTCTAGTACGCTATCTGCTTCCAGATATGCATTTTTTCTAGCGGGATCTTGCATGGGCGCATGGGCACCCTTGGTTCCATTTGCTAAGGAAAGGGCGCAGATAGGTGAGGCGGAACTTGGTCTGCTACTCCTGGGTCTTGGTACCGGATCAATGTGCATGATGCCGTTTGTGGCCCGTTTAGCGAATCGAATTGGCTGCAGAACTACTGTCTATGTTGCAAGCGCTGTTACCGCTGTTGCCCTTATTGGCCTGGCAACTGCTACTTCGTATTGGGCACTCTTGGCTTTTTTGTTTCTGTTTGGGGCCGCCATCGGTACAGCCGATGTAAACATGAACCTTCAAGGCTCGCTTGTCGAGCGCTACCACGGGAAGCAGATGATGTCTGGCTTTCATGGGCTAGCCAGCGTCGGAAATATTTTCGGCGCGGGCACGGTAAGCCTTATGCTCTGGCTCGGGCTCAATCCCGTACAGTCAACTCTTATGTTAGCTCTTGCATTGGGCGTGGGGCTCTTATCGCTTGGTCGTCACATGCTCCCGTTCGCGGAGCTTGAAGGGGCGCCAGCCAAAATGAAGCCAACCAAGTTGGTGTTGCTACTGGCGGCGCTGTGCTTCATCGCTTTTCTGGTTGAAGGTTCTATGCTCGACTGGAGTGCCGTCTATCTGACTTCAAACCGGGACGTGGAGCCTGATATTGCTGGTATCGGGTACGCCGCGTTTTCGGTGACCATGGCAGTAGGTAGGCTGTTGGGCGATCGGATCGTAAGCAAGGTCGGCTCGCGAGCAGTGCTATTGGTAGGGAGTGTATTGGCAATGGGCGGCATGGCGTTGGCGGTAGGCATCGACCATTGGATAGTTTCAGTTTTGGGGTTCGTACTCGTCGGGTTAGGTATCGCGAATCTCGTTCCGATATTTTGCTCCAAGGCCGGGCATCAGGCTGTAATGCCCGTCGCTCAAGCTCTGGCAATCATCAATGCGATTGGCTACCTAGGTATACTACTGGGGCCGGCTGTGATTGGATTTATCGCTCATGCCACGTCCCTAAGTCTCTCTTTGCTCTTCACCTCTGCGCTACTGATCCTTGTCCTCTGCTGCGCCAAGATCGCATCGTACAGATAGCGTTGAGCCTGGCAGGTGATGGCCGTCTCTGCGCACAGATTCCGATCACTTTTAATTTCCTTGGAAATCACCTATTACCGCGCTAAAGGAGCGAAGACTCCTCGCCCTGCGACTTTCATACACAGCTCGATGAGGGCTAAGTCTAGAATAGTGTAAGCGTCCACCAAAATCACCTTGCCTGACTCAGGCAAATACCCCCGAATGGGTGGTGAGAGATCTTTCCTTCACAGTGGCAACGGATAAGCGGTAAATCGCTGGATAAGAGATCTACTTGAATGGTCATTCAGCACGGCGATGCATGTTGATCTCCTCTTAGATCTTTGAGGTTCCAACGCAACTCGCCCGCATCAGCGCTTATGATTGCCAACATCCTTTTGCTGAATTATCGTAGAACATTCTGGGTACCGCTGACATACACTTCTTGGTAAGGCATTCGGTATAAATGCCTGCCTAGGGGACAGCTATGTCATACCGAACCTTCTGGTCAACCGCGCTTTTACTGGTCACAGCTGTCTGGGGCTGGAGCTTTGTAGCTAAGCACGAAACGCTCACAGTCATGGCCCCATCCACGCTGAACGCATGGATGTTTACCTTAGCGGCTTTAGCGCTCATTCCATTTTCAATCCGCTCATTTCGATATTTGAGGCGGCGTGATTGGGCGAGTGCGGTATTTGCCGGAATAGTCCTCTTTGTCGCTTTCTCACTGCAGACATCAGGGACAGCCCTTACCACGCCCTCCAATGCAGGGTTCATCACGGGCTTGTGCACCGTTTTCACTCCATTGTTTGTTTATCTCATAGGTAAAGGACGCCCAAGTCCTAAGCAGGCTGCAGGAACAGTGATTGCCGTATTTGGGCTCGGTTTACTGAGTCTTGACGGATTCGCGCTGCACTATGGTGATCTACTGATTTTGGGGTGTGCGGCATGCTTCGCATTACACATTGTGATTGTCTCAACGTTCACAACACCCGCCATTTCCATGGCATCAACTTCAATCCAGCTAGGGCTGGTTGGCTCGCTTTCTTTGATATGGAGCTTAGCCGGTAACCAGTTTTCTTTTCCCGGCGCGCTCCCTACGACAGTTACAATAATTTCGCTGGCGCTGTTCGCTACAGCCTTGGCTTACGCCATTCAAAATCGCGCTCAGGCTGTGCTTGCCCCTGAAAAGGTCGCCCTAATACTTATTTGCGAACCTGTGTTTAGTGGGGCTTTTGGTTATTTTCTCGCTGGAGATCGTTTGCCCCCTGAAAGACTTGCAGGGGCGGCGCTGATCCTTCTGGGCATTGCAGTCACGGAGCTCAGAATCGCGCGTAAGGAAGGGAGGACAATCCGTCCTTCAGGACGGTGTGCAGATGGCTTGCCATCGGAGGCAGCCGGAGCGTGTAGCCCGGAACGGGCGAAGGTGTAAGAACGGGTGCTGGATTATTGTACCAAGTAGAAAGCAAAGGAATTCTCTCCCATTCGGCTAAACGCGAATGTCCGCTTTGGCCGAAAGCCGTCATACCTGTTTAGGGCAAAATTAGGGCATATGGGAGGCCGCTTAGGCCCGCCCCACGCCTGCGGTAAAGAACGAGAGCGCCGTTTTTGGTGGGCTGCAGCGGCCTATAGAGAGTCCAGAGGGGGTTCGAATCCCTATCCAAATAGTCAGAGATCTCCGTAGACGCATTTTAGGTTCAATATCAGGTGAAGATGTCCGGCGCGATTGAGCATATATGGCGTCCTATCTATCGAGGCGCACTAAACTGCCTAAGTCGCATGATCGCGTCAGTGATCGCTTGCGCATTTCGATCAAGCGTTTCCAGGGCCGCAACGGCGTTATCGGCAATCGTGTCTGCGCCAGCGCCTGAGATCCAATGGGTGATTTCTTCGATTGCCGCACCGAGTGCATGCTGGTTATGCAGGAGCAACGTCAGAGCATCTGCAGTGACGATATTGAAGTCTAAGGCATCTGGCACGGTGTTCATCCTTGAAGTCGATGTGTGACTGAATCAGTCCATCATTCTGCATGATCCTAGTCCAAAGCGAGAGACGCCGGTTCGCACATTGCACATTTGCCACTCGAAAGGTTCTGCCATAGGTCTCTTGGGATGGGGCAAAAAAAGGGGCAAACCGTACGCCATTTCATGCCATTCAATGCCAAGCGTACGTTTGCGCATGCAAAGGTGAAATGCGCTAATCCTTAACAAGCACTCGGGGTTGGGGCACAACGACCAAAGTACTCCAGCACAATCGGAGTATGAGGACCGTTAGCAAGGTTTGCAGTTTTAATTTTCAATTGATCCAAATCGAAAGGCTAGCAAACTCACCAGTCAAGCGCTTGATATTGGCATGACCAATCGCCATCCCTACACTGGTTAATGTAAAGGAGTTGGCGGGTGGATCCGTCCAGAATTCAAATACAGACTTCATATATGGCCTGGTCGAGATGCACTTTTCTCGAATCGCATTGTGATCCATTCTCCACTCGTTGAATAATGCTCGTATTTTAACTTTGTCTTCTTCGCTGACTTTGTGTAGTGAAAGATTTTGGTCAAGTGTTTCAAGGTTTATCGCTCGAATTTGAGTTTTTGTTGGGTCATTTATGCAGGGTACGAAGAAATTAATGTCAGATCCATTTGTTATGCCTCTGTTTTCAATTTCGTCTGGGTCAAAGCCGTAAAAAAATAACCCGGGGTATGTCTGATTCAGTATGTTTTCAAGGGTGACGTTGCCGCCCATTGGAGCAATGCTGCCGCAGCCTGTAAATTGGAGGTGCTGGAAACAAGCTGCATTTTTAACGAGCTTCGATGAAAAGGGTAGTACATTTCTATCAAAATAATCTCCGAGTATCTCGAGGTTTCCAATCCCCCGGTCTTGCGTATATCTAAATAGAAAAATGATTGCTAAAACTGATAGTTGCCCATCCGTGAGTTTTGGGGCTGTTGATAAAGATTCGTTCAGTACTATTTGAAGGATGTCTCTCTGCTCTTGTTTACTGCGATCTACAAGAAGGTCGACGAGAAGGTCGCCAAGATCTTTATCGCCGTTTCTTGCATACTCTTTCTGTACCGTAAACAGTGCATGCTGAAAATCCGGATCTTCACCTTTAGCAAAGCCGTTGGGATTCTCCTTCTGGAGTTTCTTGAGGAAGTCTTCGGTGACTTCTTCTGCGCGAGCTCTAGCAGTCACCATGGCAGGACCAGCCAGCTGAAGGAAGTTTGCTCTGAAAACATCAAGGGCAACATCCCGAACTTCCGAATAAGAAAGACCGTTTTGCGTAAAGTTGACGTCACCACCCGCCTGGACGGCTAGTGCACCATTACCGACGTTCTGGTCTTGATTTTTTTCGAACATAACTGATCTCACTTGCGGATGTTTACGTCACGGCCGGCTTGGATGCCATTACCGTTCGCGCCAACATTTTGTGACAAGGTCGGCTCGGTCTTCTTTTCTACGATGAACGCTGCTAAAAAGCTGCCAAGGGATATGATGGCCGCAGTTACGGAATCAAAGCCAGGCTTCATGATTGCCCAAGCGGCGCACGCAATAAACGCTACAGAAAGAACGAATTTTACGAAGATACGCATGTGGGAACTCAGTTTTGGGATGTACACAGGATTCTAGGAGCGCATCTGGGAAAGGCAAGTATTGTTTCTGATGTGAATTTAGGTGAAGGTACAAACACGGGCTTGCTGAGTATGATATATCGTAAATTTTGGAGTACGCAGGCTGATAACTCTCGAAGAAACCTATCGGTAGTCCCTGTCTGGGAAGTAATTGTTGACTGCTTAGGAATTGCTACAAAGCATTCGGTAATCGACGGATTGGCCAAGTTGGCCGGGATGAGAATAGGCACTACGCCCAATCCATCATCGGAATGCTTGAAGGAATCGAATCCCTAGCCGCGAGGGAGAGGGATTTTGGTCATGCGAGTGGCGATAGATAGAGTATTAGATCGGCGAGGGGGGCACGAGACGGCAAAAACTCATCCTCATTTCAGCCGTCTGTTTCGGCACCATGGCCCAGCGGAAAAAAAGCCGCTCACCACCAAATAGCCCATCCTTAACAACCCCCAGAGTCTGATTGTCAGTAGGGCGCGTTTCAAGGATCTCACCGGCGATGAAATATACGTTCCCTTTCTTGACGGTGAGATTGAAGCGGTCTCCGATGAAAGGGCCACCAAGCGGCGGAGTTTTGGCCTCAAAACTGTGGGAGCCCTCAGGCACCTGGAGTTTCAGATAGCCGCCAGAAGGCAGCTCTGCCACTTGCTGATCATCTAGTTTGATATAAAGGGTCACTCGGCGAGCAGCGCTGTGTAATGGACGAAACACGTAGACTGTAGCGCTATCAGAGTTTACATCTGCCGGCCCTTGATAATAAGGCCGATTGTCTAATGATGGGCCGCTAGAGCAACCTTGCAGCAAGCTTAGGATGCCCATGAGGCAGCTAAAAAAAACAATACGGTACATCAGAAAGATTCCTTTCTCTTTTCGGAATGCAGAAAAGCGTTAGTAGTGGGATCAGCCGTTGCCTGATCTCACCCGGGAGAATTTGGCTATGCGAGGATGCGCTAATTCGCAGAGTTGCAAAGCTGGAGAAAGATATCCCGTACCAATTTCTGTACCAATGACCGTGTTTTGGCATGGGTTTCCGGGTGTTGGGTGGAGCTAAGCCCTTGGTTTTATTGACCCTGTCAACCTACCGAATACCCCGAAACATGGCGGTGTAATTCTGTTCCAGTGTCACAGAGCTTTATTCCGTATGGGTTCTAGAGGAGGGACGGTTCCTGTCAGTACCAATCAGGATTTGGTCAAGCGCCCCGGCTTCGCTTCAGTCATGAATGTGATTGATCCAACTGGCATAAGTCGAAGCGGCATTTGCACGCTACGGCCAAACTGATTCGGGATGAAATCGAGGTTCATGCATGTCATGGGGCTTATGGTAGCGTAAGTATGCACGTAGTTGTATTGCCAGTTGGCCCTGATATTGAGTGCAGCAGGGGCCGCTTGGCTGCTGTTGCCAGTCATTCTTGCGTGTTAGACAAACTCAAAAATCTTGATTGGCAGCCCAAACACGGTAATCACTCAGCGCTTATAGGTGGGACATTGGATATTTGCGCCTCAATGACCACGATCGGCTTGTCGGAGAAGCGTGTCGTCATGCACCTGACTGGAGCGGCGCAAGCCGGGGGCGGACATCCGTGTGAGGTTCCCGCGACCCCTTGTGGAAGAGGTGGCTGTTGCACATGGGGGGCACTAGGTCTGCCAGGGGCGCATTGCGTTGCGCCCTCGGTCGAAATTGCAATCCCTGCGGAGCTTTAGCCGATTCGTGAGTGTCACCTTTCAGGGCAGGGAGACGCACCAGGATACCGACGGCGGAGTATTCGAAGCGATGAATTCTGACGAAGCTAAGCCCCTGAATAAAGGTTGGCCTTGTCTAGAACTGTGCCACGTTCCGCTGACAATCATTGAGGCAGCCCTCTTGAGAGTCTGGGAAGTCTTACGACGGGATTGCGGCTCTCGGTAAAAGGACCGCGCTCGCGAGCGTGCGCCCGGCTCGTTGTTCAGTTCCCACGATTTTCCTTTAACGGAATCAGTCAACTGATGTGATCGGCGCTTCAATTGAACATAGAGGCTAAAGAAATACGTTATTCAAAATATTCCTTTTTGATAGCTGAATTCGGATGTTGCACTGACTCTCTAGCGCTGTTATAAAAAGACAAGACTAATGTCAAATATATTACTACAGCGAGCAATGCTTCCTTAGTGCTAAATTTATTCTTCAGATTTTTTGAGAAACCGTAAGAAATGGCGCAATAGCCTATCAAGTGAAATGGTAGGAAAAATCTGGTTTCTATCGCGCCTGGTGTGATCGCCAAAACAGGTAGCAACAATAAAACGAGCCAAGTGACTTT
This sequence comes from Pseudomonas sp. TE9122, assembly GCF_056278925.1. Lineage (NCBI taxonomy): Bacteria > Pseudomonadati > Pseudomonadota > Gammaproteobacteria > Pseudomonadales > Pseudomonadaceae > Pseudomonas > Pseudomonas sp. TE9122. The sequence goes on from NZ_JBWBQI010000001.1 coordinate 1,399,868, forward strand.
TGACAGTATTTGAGGCCAAGGATTTCGGCCCGTTTCAGATCTGGCAACCACGAGTACTAAGAAAAATGCACCTAGTACAGACACTGACAAGCTCGTAAAAGAACGGAAATTTCTATCCTTTGATGATGTTGATGTGTACGGGTCCGGATCTCTGACATCCATACCATTGATGAAGTGCTTGGTATAAATTCGCAAAAACGAAAGCGGGTGATTGACAATGGCAGTAAGGATTTTTGGAACAGTAATAACGCCTTCGCCAAGATTTGCATTTTCAAATAAACGCTCGCCCAAAGGGTCTATGTAATAAATCGGATATATACCCCCGGTTTCTGAGTTGTATCCAGTCTCATACCTTTGTATGGTAACTCCCCACTTTAACTGATTGGCGTACAGCGAAGTATTTTTGTTATCTGTTATGACAAATGGTGACGGCGAGTTCAGGTGTTTAAAGTTGATTATTATCTGTGGCAACGAAGCAAAAGTCGCTCCGGCAATAAAAGAAGCTGTTAGCAGAAGTTTTTCGATGTGACTGTTTTTCTTCAGTAATAATGCCGGGATGATTGGGATGAAAATTAGTAATGGGAACAAATATATTGTTCTAATGTTGTAGGCGCCATAAGCGGTGATGCCTGCTAAAAACAAAAATAGAAACGATGAGGCCAGGTTTTTCTGTTTAGACGCTCTTAAGGCTAGGTAAAGGCTCGTCACGATCATGCATAGCGCCGGGAGATCACTTAGCGGATAGGCCATTAGACCTGGAAAAAATATCGCAACGAGAAGTGGTGGAAGTATTCGGCGGGAGATCGAGAGTTTCCCTCCGATAAGTCGTGTGAATACATAGGGTAACAATGTGGAAAAAATGTAGGAGAACAGTAGCGCTTGTATGACATAAAATCCAATGTAGCCGGACGAGGGCCACGAATTCGCTATAAATCTTGGAATGGCGAGCACCAGAGGATAAAAATATCCTCGCATGGTTTTTGGAAAATCCAAGTCTAGAATGAAAGAGCTGTAATGCCAGTAGGCGTTAGCATCGCCAACGAATTTAATAGCGCCTATGCAGAATTGGGTGGTGAAAATAATAAGTAAAGTTAAAAAAAATGCAGAAAGCTCTTCATGGTGCTTAAAGGCTTTAAGCATGGTTTTGATTTTAGAAGTATGTGGTTTCTTGTAACTGCCAGTGTCCATTCTTAATTTCCGGATGTTTTAATTTTAAACTCTGTAACGTGCTCGAGCTTTTAGGTGTTGGGCATGTGCTGGTAAATTCTACAGCATAAATTTCGGATTTATCGACCTACCATAAGTTTTGCCTGGAGCTTTTCTTTCTGAGGGAGGACGAATCGTCGCTTAGCAGTGCATGAAATGTTTCTCTCCGTACGCAGGATCCGATGCAGGTGGCCAAAAACTGGCCTGAGAGAAGAGTTGGTGGTTTGTCCTCATTTTTGTCAAAATAGATCAGCGCATCCAGAGAAAGCCGCTCGGGGAGCTGAATGTCCGCAGGTCTGTGCTCGAAACCGAGCGCGCTCAGTGGGTGGAGGAACAGCACTATGAATTTTGCTCGTGCAAGCCGCTCCTGTGATCATATTTCGCCGCAGATGCGAGGTGATCGATGGACAGGTGTCTAATAATCGGCCGACTATCAAAAGCAAAGTGAAGCTCACGCGGGTGTTGGAAGTTAGTGCTTCAAGCGTCTGCAATCATGTGCAGGGCGGTTGGGCGCCGTTCGGAATTGGTTTATCTTGAATTTTATTGGAATTTATTTCGTTCGGAAAGTACAATTCTCCAATTTTTTAGCCTTCGTTTTACAGCGCGATGTGCTGCTAATTATTTGACAAGGAAATAATTTAATGGGTTCTAGTGCTGCGCAAAATTTGAGTTCAAAGGAGGCTTTGTCGGATAGGGAGAATAATCTTTATGTTCGACCTTTAAGTTATCGTCCCGATATCGATGGGCTGCGAGCGCTCGCAATTCTTGCTGTAGTTATATATCACGCGTTCCCGACCGTGCTCGCGGGTGGGTTTGTAGGTGTAGATATATTTTTTGTGATTTCCGGGTATCTGATATCCAATATTATATTCAAGGGTGTATCGACAAATAGTTTCAGTGTCTATGATTTCTACGTGCGGCGTGTGAGGCGTATATTCCCAGCGCTCCTGATAGTTCTGCTTTCGTCGTTTATCGCAGCCTGGGTGATCATGATGGGGGCAGAGTTTAAAGTTCTCTGCAAGCATATGATCGCTGGTTTAAGTTTTGTTCAGAATTTAATGATGTATTCCGAGTCGGGTTATTTTGACGCAACCGTTGAGACTAAACCTCTCATGCATTTGTGGTCATTGGGCGTCGAAGAGCAATTCTATCTCTTTTTCCCAATTTCTATAATCGTTCTTTCCAAAGTCGCATCTAGGTTGGCGTATGCAATAGCGGTAACATTCGTTGGCCTATGTTCATTTGGATTCGGCTTGCTTTATATCTCCGACACACCAGCGGGCGTTTTTTTTCTACCTCAATACCGGGTTTGGGAGTTACTGTTTGGTAGCTTGTTAGCTTACAATACGGTGTTCGGATCGCCCCATTCGTGTAAAATTCGATCTCAGGTTCTTCGTAATGCGGCCTCGTTTGTGGGTATAACATTCGTCGTTACAGCAGTATCTATTATTGATAAAAATAAACAATTTCCTGGTTATTGGGCGCTGCTTCCCGTCATAGGCTCAGCACTATTAATATTTTCAGGGCCTGACGCTTGGATTAATAAAAAAGTATTGTCGTCACGCTTCTTGGTCTTTATTGGCTTGATCAGCTATCCGCTCTACTTGTGGCATTGGCCGATATTCTCTTTTACTTACATTTTTTTCTCAGGCACACCCGACTTCCCACTGCGCAGTGCTATGGTAGTTTTATCTGTAGTTCTCGCATGGTTGACCTATAGGTTTATCGAAATACCTATGCGCCAAAAAATATCCGGTCGCACAGCGTTCAGACTTCTGATCTGCGGGGCTCTGGTGTTTATAAGTATTGGTGCGGCGACCATTTCTAAAAATGGGTTTCCATCTCGTCAAGACGAAAGAGAGCAGTTCGCGGAGTACTTTGCAAATGTAAAACCTGATTGGCAATATTTTATGAAACAGGACATTCCTGGTAAGTTCAGGTACGATTGTGACTGGTACAATATGGATGCTTTTCTCAAAGGTTCAGCCACAAATATTCCAGTTTCCAATATTGCAGAAAAATGTTTCAAGTCAGACAAATCCAAGAAGCTTGTTTTTTGGGGGGATTCACACGCGCAACAATATATTTACGGAGTGACACACGAGTTACCTAAAGAGATTGGGGTTCTCAGTGTGGCTACTTCCGGTTGTTTGCCTAACCTTCCGGAAATCGACGCTTCAACTACTGAATATTGCAAAAAATCCAATAAATTTGCGATTCAGACGATAAAGGATCAAAGGCCTAATGTGGTAATTATAGGTCAGGTACTCTGGCACGATGTCTCCGCCAGTCTCCCTCAACTCGCGACTGCATTGACCTCCTACGGCGTCAAGCATGTAATTGTTATGGGCCCAGTCCCGTTGTGGGACGGGAGGCTTAATCAGATCATATTACAGAGACATTGGGAGTCCACGCCGACTTACTTAAAAGATGGCGTCGTCCAGCATGTTCTTGATTCCGAAGCTGTGCTCAAAAGCAAGTATGGCGATGGGCAGGGTGGATTTCAGTATGTTTCGATGATTGACCTGTTGTGTACTGATAAAGGATGCAGAACTTATTTAGGTTCTGATCGAAAAACTGGAATGACTACATTTGATAATAGCCATCTATCTCCAGTTGCTTCTGTTTATGCTGCGCAGACGACGTTGGTTCCGTTGATAATGAAAGATATCGCAGAAGATAAATAGTTAGTACTTTTTTAGCCGGGCCCGCAGATATGCGGGCTTTTTACTATTGCCTTGGCTTTCTAGAACCGGGGTATGATTCTGTTCTAGATCTATCGAACTATCTGTGGAAGTTTTCGCAGCCCGCAAATTTGGTGTAACGCAATTATTCGTCGCGACCTTCCATCATCGTCCGTTTCAGCATCACATAAACCGCGCCGGCGCCGCCGTGACGGGCCTGGCAGGAGCAAAAGCCGAGGACTTGGGCGTGCTGGCGCAGCCAGGTGTTGACATGGCTTTTGATCATTGGCCGCTTGCCATCGAGGCGCACGGCCTTGCCGTGAGTCACGCGCACGCAGCGGATTTCGAACTTGGTCGCTTCGGCGAGAAAGGCCCAAAGCGTTTCCCGGGCCTTTTCCACGCTCATGCCGTGCAGGTCGAGGCTGCCTTCGAACGGGATCTGCCCGACCTTGAGCTTGCGCATCTGGCTTTCCTGCACGCCGTCGCGGGACCACATCAGTTCGTCTTCCGGGCCGACGTCGATCACGAACTGGTCGGACAAGCCATCAATGATAGTGGTGTCGCTGCGCACGGTGGCGGACTGACGCAGCTTGGCGATCTGCGCGCGGTCAGCCTTGGGTTTGCCGGTGTCGGCGCGGTCGTGCTTGATCGGCTTGACGCCCTGGATCGCACTTTTGAACAGAGAAAAATCGTCGTCTTGCATGTCAGCCTCCGCGAAGGGCGGCCAGTTTACCCAAGTCGACAGAAAACGGCCCGGCAAAAAGCCAGGCCGTTGGGTCAGTCGTGTTTTTTCATCAGATGCGGGGCCATGTTCAGTTCCCGCGATTGCCGTGCGCGACGGCGGCAGCGGCGCCACAGGGCAACGCCGAAATACAGAAACAGCAAGCCGACGGCGAGCATGATTGCCGAGCCCAGCGGTGACGCGTTCAGGTCACCCAGCGCCGGCGGACGGCCGAGCAGGCTGGCTGCCCCAGCCATCGCCAGCAGCACGCCGAACGTCGCCAGAATGGCCGAGATCGCCGCGCCAAATCGAAAACGCCAGTTGCTTTGGCCTTTGGGCCGCAAACGGCGTGCGTCAAATCCATCGGATAACTTCATTCCGACCTTCCTCAATGGTATCGGCCCTTCGACCGGGAGTTGACCGGGTTGTTCCTGAGGCTATGGCATTTGCGGCAAATCAGCGGATATAGCGGATGAGCGGCGCCAACGCACCGCTCGCAAGGGCAGGATCAGATCAGGTCCTGAGTCTTGGCCAGCGTGGCGAAGTTGTCGGCCATGATCGCCATTTCCGCTTCCTGCACGCGTTCGGCGCTGAGCACGCCGCCCTTGAACGGCAGATCGCGGGTCGCGCAGGCGTCTTCGACCAAGGTGCAGCGGAAACCGAGGTTTTTCGCCGCGCGCACGGTGGTGCTGACGCTGGAGTGACTCATGAAACCGCAAACGATCAGGTCCAGCGAGCCGAGGTTCTGCAGGCGCTCGAGCAGTTCGGTGCCATGGAACGCGCTCGGCAGCAGTTTGCCGATAATGGTTTCATCACCCTGTGGTTCCAGACCAGGGATGAACTCGCCACGTTCGCCCTGCGGGTCGAACAGGCCACCCACGGTGCCGAGATGACGCACGTGCACGATCGGCCGACCGGCGGCACGGGCTGCGGCAACCACTTGTTTGATGTTCGCGACGGCCGCGTCCATGCCGCTCAGGGCCAGCGGGCCACTGAGGTATTCCTTCTGGGCATCGATGATGACCACGGTGGCATGGCTCAGGGTGGCCGCTGCGTAACCGCGGCCGCTGAGTTGAAACATCGTTTTTGGAACGGACATTCTGGGGCTCCTCGGGGTGGGGCTTTTGCGACATTGTCCTCTGGCTGAGCGGTTCTGTGAATCGCTACCATCGTAGGCGCCGTCGTTCTTGGCCTGCAGCCTTGTCAAGTTACACGTTCCGTTCAATGCCTGATGCAAAAAAAAGAAATCTCCTACCGTTGCCACGCGGTTTTTCCTGCGTCGTCGTCGCGCGTTTTGGCTGCTAGAATCGCCAGTCGTTTTTTCTGGAGTTCTACGCCGTGATCACTTCCCGACTTCGTACCCTGCGCGACCACATCCGTTGGGCCGTCAGCCGCTTCCATGGGGAGGATCTGTTTTTCGGTCATGGCACCGACAACGCCTGGGACGAGGCGCGCCAGTTGGTACTGGGCGCTTTGCACCTGCCTTGGGAAATCGCCGACAGCTATCTTGATTGCGCGCTGGAAGATGACGAACTGGTCAATCTGCAGCGCTTGCTCAAGCGCCGCATCGAGGATCGCGTTCCCACCGCCTATCTGCTCGGTGAAGCTTGGTTCTGCGGCATGTCGTTCATCGTCGACCCGCGCGTGTTGATCCCGCGTTCGCCGATTGGTGAACTGATCGAAAACCGCTTTGCGCCGTGGATCGGCAACGAACCGGCGCGGATTCTCGACCTGTGCACTGGCTCCGGCTGCATCGGCATTGCTTGCGCTTACGAATTCCAGAATGCCGAGGTAGTGCTCGCGGACCTGTCGTTCGAGGCGCTGGAAGTGGCCAATCAGAACATCGAGCGCCATGGCGTCGATGAGCGCGTCTATACCGTGCAGGGTGATGGTTTCGACGGCTTACCGGGTCAGCGTTTCGACCTGATCGTGTCGAACCCGCCCTACGTCGACGCGGAAGATTTCGCCGACATGCCGGACGAGTATCAGCACGAGCCTGAACTCGGTCTGGCCTGCGGTGATGATGGTCTGAATCTGGTCCGGCGCATGCTCGCCGAAGCGGCGGATCACCTGACCGAGAAAGGTTTGTTGATTGTCGAGGTGGGCAACAGCCAGGTGCACGTCGAGGCGTTGTACCCGGAAGTCGATTTCGCCTGGCTGGAGTTCCAGCGTGGTGGGCATGGCGTGTTCATGCTGACAGCCGAGCAGTGCCGCGCGCATCAGGCCCTGTTCGCGTCCCGCGTCTAAGGTTGTGACAGATCGTTCCCACGCAGAGCATGGGAACGATCAGTACGCGCTCAAGCCCTCAGCGGTGCGTAGCAATCCAGATCAACAACCCCGCCTGAAACACCGCAAATGCCACCAGACACGTAATGGTGAAACGCAGCCCGGCGTCTTCACGCTTGAACTTGCTGACTTTTTCTTCCTGCTTCTTCAGTTTCACTTCCTGCTCGGCCAGGTTCTGTTCGGCCTGCTGGAGCATCTGCGCGGCTTCAAGAATTTCGACGATCTGCAGCTTTTCGCTGTTCCAGTCACCAAGCAGATCACCGACCTGCACGGCCTTGATGCTGCCTTTCAAATGCTGGGCATCGGCGTAAGCCACATCGAAACCGTGCAAGCGCAGGAAATGGTCGCGACGCAAGCGAGTGTCTTCGTTGAGCGCGTCCTTGTTGTTCAGGTCCATGCCGTCGACGGTGTAGCCGGGCCAGCGCTTTTTCGCCCAATTGATGCCTTGCGCAGCCATGAAGCGGCCGATACCGCGATTCAGCGGTTCAATCTGCAAGCCGCTATCGGGACCGAAACTCACCCGTTTGCTCGCGTGGTCGACCCACACATCAAGATGATTCTGCTCTTTGCGCACGCGCTGGTTGGGCAGCTTGATCGCCATGCGCATCAGGCTGCGCTCTTTGCTGTTGCGCTCGGCGTAACCGAATTCGACAAAGCGCAACGGCCGGCCGCCGGTATTGCGGTCGGTCTGCAGCGGCGCCAGGCGGAGCATCTTGTGGTGCTCGGCCTGAACGTCCGCCCACGGCAGTTCGACCGCTGGCGGTGCGTCTTTTTCAGCGCTGGTGTCGGGTGAAGTCTGGGTTTCAGTCATAACGGCGAGATCCTGTCCAAGCCCTGCTTGCCGCCAGACGTTGCGCTGGCGACAAAGGCTTATCGGCCGTTTTCTGTGAGGCTGGAGGGTAAAACGCAGTTAACTTGCACGAATTCCGTCAATAAATTCGATGACGGCGGCGCCCAGTTCGGCGGCCAGGGGCAAATTCGGGTCCTTGTAGGAGGCCAATTGCCGCTTCATGTCGTTGTGGACGATGCGCAGCACGTGATTCATACCGTCGATCACCGTCAGTTGCGCTTCCGGTTTCGCCGCCTTGAGCAGCTTCGCGTCCTCGGTGCCGACCTGAATGTCGTTGCTGCCCTGGACAATCAGCGCCGGCATTTTCAACTGGGCAAAGGCCTGCGCCGGGTCCTGACGGAACAGCGAAATCAGGTACGGCTGCACGCTCGGGCGAAAGATCACCTGCAACGGCTGCGGCACGTTGTCATCGGTATGGCCGGCCTTGAGGCTGTCGAGCAGTTCGTTGCTGCGCAGCATCAGTGGCGGCGGCAGGCTGCGCGCCAACTGTTCGCGGATGACCTGGTCGACCGGGCGCGCGCTGCCGGACAGCGAGATCACCGCCGCTGCGTCCAGCTTCGGCGCGGCGAGGCTGGCAATCAGCGCGCCTTCGCTGTGGCCGAGCAGAATCAGTTTGCCGAAACGCGGATCGGCCTTGAGCTTCTGCCCCCACGCCACGGCGTCCGCCGCATAGCCTTCTACAGACAAATCACGTTCATCGGGAGCGGCCGCCAGGCTTGCCGCAACGCCACGCTTGTCGTAGCGCACGCTGGCGATGTTGTGTTTGGCCAGCACCCAGGCCAAGCGCTTGAGGCTGTCATTGCGTCCGCCGTCGGGGTTATTTCCGTCGCGATCTGTAGGACCTGAGCCAGAAATCATCAGAACAATCGGCACCGGGCTGTCGGACTTGGGCAGCAACAGCGAACCAAAAAGTTCGCCGCTGCCGGTGTCCAGAGTGACCGGGCGCTGTAGGACTGTCGCTTGGGCAAAGCCGGTAAAGAGGGTAAGACTCAAGATCAGAACTCGCAGCATCATCACGCCATCATTGGTCAAGGTGCCGGTTGGACTCGCCAGCACCACTAAGGTTCGAGGATGAACTACTCGGTTAGCCTGCGTATACTGGCGCGCATCAAGAATTCGGGTTTGATTTCACGGAGCGTCCTGCATGTCCGGCAATACCTACGGCAAGTTGTTCACTGTCACCACCGCTGGCGAAAGCCATGGTCCGGCGTTGGTCGCCATTGTCGACGGCTGCCCGCCGGGCCTGGAGATTTCCCTGGAAGATCTGCAGCGCGACCTCGATCGCCGCAAGCCTGGCACCAGCCGCCACACCACTCAGCGCCAGGAAGCCGATGAAGTCGAAATCCTCTCCGGCGTGTTCGAGGGACGCACCACCGGTTGCTCGATCGGCCTGCTGATTCGCAATACCGACCAGAAGTCCAAGGACTACTCGGCGATCAAGGACCTGTTCCGCCCGGCTCACGCCGACTACACCTATCACCATAAATACGGCGAACGCGATTATCGCGGCGGTGGCCGCAGTTCGGCGCGGGAAACCGCCATGCGCGTAGCGGCCGGTGCGATCGCCAAGAAGTATCTGGCCAGTCAGGGCATCGTGATTCGCGGTTACATGAGCCAGCTCGGCCCGATCGAAATTCCGTTCAAGACCTGGGATTCGGTCGAAGAAAACGCCTTTTTCAGTCCTGACCCGGACAAGGTCCCGGAGCTGGAAGCGTACATGGACCAGTTGCGCCGCGATCAGGACTCGGTCGGAGCGAAGATCACCGTGGTCGCCGAAGGCGTGATGCCGGGTCTTGGCGAGCCGATCTTCGATCGCCTCGACGCCGAACTCGCCCACGCGCTGATGAGCATCAACGCGGTCAAGGGAGTCGAGATCGGCGCCGGGTTCGCCTGTGTCGCCCAGCGTGGTACCGAACACCGCGATGAACTGACGCCGGAGGGTTTCCTCAGCAACAACGCCGGCGGCATCCTCGGTGGCATCTCGTCCGGCCAGCCAATCGTTGCGCATCTGGCATTGAAACCGACCTCGAGCATCACCACCCCGGGCCGCTCGATCGACGTGAATGGCAACCCGGTCGACGTGATCACCAAGGGGCGTCACGACCCATGCGTCGGCATCCGCGCGACGCCGATCGCCGAAGCGATGATGGCCATCGTGCTGATGGATCACCTGCTGCGCCACCGTGGGCAGAACGCCGATGTGCGCGTGAGCACGCCGGTGCTGGGCCAGCTCTGATGGCTGCGCTCAAAGCCGTCGCGGCATAACGGGCGTGGCGGCGCTTCCTTACTGGCGGTTGTCCAGTTTCTATCTGTTCTATTTCGCCTTGCTCGGATCGACAGCGCCGTTTCTGGCGCTGTACTTCGATCACCTCGGCTTCAGCGCCGCACGCATCGGCGAGCTGGTGGCGATTCCGATGCTGATGCGCTGCGTGGCGCCGAACATCTGGGGCTGGCTCGGCGATTACACCGGCAGGCGTCTGGCCATCGTGCGCTTTGGTGCGGTCTGTACGTTGCTGACCTTTTCGCTGATTTTCGTCAGCCAGACTTACGCCTGGCTGGCGATGGTCATGGCCCTGCATGCGTTCTTCTGGCACGCGGTGCTGCCGCAGTTCGAAGTCATCACCCTCGCGCATCTGCAGGGGCAGACCTCGCGTTACAGCCAGATTCGCCTGTGGGGCTCGATCGGCTTCATCATCACTGTGGTGGTGCTGGGACGGCTGTTCGAATGGCTGAGTCTGGACATCTACCCAGCGGCGTTGGTGCTGATCATGGCCGGTATCGTTCTCAGCAGCCTGTGGGTGCCGAATGCGCAGCCCGCGCAAGGCAATCGGCCGACGGGTGAGGGCTTCCTCAAGCAATTGCGTCATCCCGGCGTGCTGGCGTTTTATGCTTGCGTCGCGCTGATGCAGGTCAGCCACGGGCCGTATTACACCTTTCTGACTTTGCACCTTGAACGCCTCGGTTACAGCCGTGGCGTCATCGGCATGCTCTGGGCCGTGGGTGTGGTTGCGGAAGTGCTGATGTTCATGGCCATGAGCCGCATTCTGGCGCGCTTTTCCCTGCGCCGGGTGCTGCTGGCGAGCTTCCTTCTGGCGGCGTTGCGTTGGGTGCTGCTCGGTTCGTTTGCGGAGTTTCTCTGGGTGTTGTTGTTCGCCCAGGTGTTGCATGCAGCGACATTCGGCAGCTTTCATGCGGCTGCCATCGCTTTCGTGCAACGTAGTTTCGGCGCCCGCCAGCAAGGCCAGGGCCAGGCGCTGTATGCGGCACTGGCCGGCACCGGCGGGGCGCTCGGCGCGCTGTATTCCGGCTACAGCTGGAATGCCCTCGGCGCAACATTGACCTTTAGTATTGCCAGTCTCGCAGCGCTTGCCGCTGCCGTTATCATTGCCACATGTATGCAAGAGGACAGGCCATGAGCCTTAGTCGTGAACAGCTCGCCCAGCAGATCGTTGACGCCGGGCGTTTTCTATATGGCCGTGGCTGGTCGCCAGCCACCAGCAGCAACTATTCGACACGCCTGTCGCCGAGCGAAGCGCTGTTGACCGTATCGGGCAAGCACAAGGGCCAGTTGGGTGTGGATGACGTGCTCGCTACCGATCTGTCCGGCAATAGCCTGGAGCCGGGCAAGAAACCCTCCGCCGAAACCTTGCTGCACACCCAGCTCTACAGTTGGCGCGCGGAAATCGGTGCGGTGCTGCACACCCATTCGGTGAATGCCACGGTGCTGTCGCGGCTGACCCCGGAAGATTTCATCGAGTTCGAAGACTACGAACTGCAAAAAGCCTTCAGCGGCATTTCCACCCATGAATCACGGGTGCGTGTGCCGATTTTCGACAACGATCAGGACATTGCGCGCCTCGCCGCCAAGGTGCAGCCTTGGCTCGACGCCCATCCTGATTGCGCCGGTTATCTGATTCGCGGCCATGGTCTCTACACATGGGGCGCGCAGATGAGCGACGCGCTACGGCAGATCGAGGCTTTTGAATTCCTGTTTGAATGCGAGTTGAAAACCCGCAGCGTCATGAACCGCCAAGGCTGAGTTCATCTGAAACAGCCTGTTTGCCTGATGCCATGCGGCGCCCGACCGGTCTTCAAGAGCCGGACGGCGCCGCCGCTACCGAGGAATTGCCCATGAGCAGCCTGTCCGTTTATCACGTTTCCAGCCCTGAGATTCCCAATAAGGTGCTGACCCATTTCGAAGATATCGCCTCGACGCTGGCCGAGCAGGGCGTGCGTTTCGACCGCTGGCAGGCCGCCGCGAAGATTCAGCCCGGCGCCAGTCAGGAAGAGGTCATCAGCGCCTACAAAGAGCAGATTGACAAACTGATGACCGAGCGCGGTTACATTACGGTCGATGTGATCAGCCTCAACAGTGATCATCCGCAAAAAGCCGAGCTGCGCGCCAAGTTCCTCGAAGAGCACCGCCATGGCGAAGACGAAGTGCGATTTTTCGTCGCCGGTCGTGGCTTGTTTACCCTGCATATCGACGATTACGTCTACGCCGTGCTCTGTGAAAAGAACGACCTGATCTCGGTTCCGGCCGGCACCAAGCACTGGTTCGACATGGGCGAACATCCGCATTTCGTGGCGATTCGTCTGTTCAACAACCCGGAAGGCTGGGTTGCCAATTTCACCGGCGAAGACATCGCCGGTCGTTTCCCGCGTCTGGAGGACTGAAACCGTGTCGATCAAAGCCATCCTCACCGACATCGAAGGCACCACCAGCGCGGTGAGTTTCGTCTTCGACGTGCTGTTTCCCTACGCCGCCGAACATTTGCCCGACTTTGTGCGCCAGACCGCATCGCGTGCTGATGTCGCCGAACAGCTCGACGCCGTGCGCCGCGACAGCAACGAGGCGCAGGCCGATGTCGAGCGGGTTGTTGAAATCCTCTTGAGCTGGATCGCTGAAGACCGCAAAGCCACGCCGCTCAAGGCGTTGCAGGGCATGGTCTGGGCGCAGGGCTATCAGGCCGGGCAGTTGAAAGGGCATGTTTATCCGGATGCCGTTGAAGCGCTGCAACGTTGGCATGCGGCCGGTTATCAACTGTTTGTTTACTCGTCCGGCTCGATCCAGGCACAGAAACTGATTTTCGGTTGCTCGGAAGCGGGGGATCTGACACCGCTGTTCAGCGGCTATTTCGACACCACATCGGGGCCGAAGCGTGAGGCGCAGTCCTACCGCAACATTCAGCAGGCGGTGGGTGTTGAAGCCGATGAAATCCTGTTCCTGTCGGATATCGTCGAAGAGCTCGACGCTGCCCAGTCAGCCGGCATGAAAACCTGTGGCCTGGCGCGTGAAGGCGGAGAGTTGGCAGGACACGTGACGGTGGACAGCTTTACCGGGATCGAACCGGAAGCGTTCTGACCATTACACAAATCCCTGTAGGAGCTGTCGAGTGAAACGAGGCTGCGATCTTTCGATTTAGGCATGAAATCAAGATCAAAACATCGCAGCGTATCGCAGCTCCTACAAAAATCATGCGCACAAAAAACAGGCCGTGAAGCGCATGCTCCACGGCCTGTTTTTGTTTAAAGCCAGTTACAGCGAGTGATAGGTCGGCAGAGCAAAACGCTGCTGGCTCTGCAGCATCGCAATTTGCGGCAGCTCGCTGGCTTGTTCGGCCAGGTCGCGGCGGATCGCGCTGATCGCCCACGACAGTTGGTCGCCGGCATGCAGTTGCTGATACGAGAGGGCGCGTTTGAAGACTTTGCCGTCGCTGCTACGCAGAGTGAGCAGGATGCCACCGTCAGGACGCGGGGCAGTGCTGACTTCGTAGTTGGAGAACAGCGATGTAAATTTTTCTTGAATCAGGCTCATGTCATCAGCTCCGTATGTACTTGAATGGCAAGCATGCGGAGGTAGTTGCAGCGTTTGTGCCAGCATTGCTTCGAATAAAATCCCTTTGAAATCAACAAGTTGAAGACATTGCATTTTGCAGGCGTCGTGCAATCTGCATGAATGGCCATCGTGCATCCTGCATTTTGCGTGATTTTTCTCCGTACAACGGAACCAAACGTCCGTACCAGAATCCGCTCTTCCCCGTAGGCGCGGCGGGATACAAATCATTGCAAAAACCGCGTGTACAGCCCCGCGAGCACTGACGTACTTTCCTTCTCGACCCACGGCGTAAACGCGTCGGTCGCAGTCATTACCCGATAACAAGAACAGCGGTCTGCACGTCAAGATCGAACGGGGAGCTTTCATGCGTCACGCACCAAGCGACACGATTACCTGGGGCATGATGCTCCGCAAACTGCCGATGATCGCCAAGGCCATCCCCCGGGTGGTCAAAGGCATGAAGGTGGCCAACGTCACGGATCCGACCCAAACGTGTGGCCTGGGCTGGACGTTCGAGCAGGCGACGCTGCGCAATCCCGATGGTGTGGCGTTATTGCAGGGCGACGTGGCGTTGACCTACACACAGGTCAACCAGTGGGCCAATCGCATTGCGCATTATCTGAGCGAGCAAGGTATCGGCAAAGGCGATGTGGTCGCGGTGTTCATCGAGAACCGTGCGGAATTACTGGTGACAATCCTGGCGCTGGCCAAGCTCGGCGCGGTCAGTGCGCTGCTCAACACCTCATTGATGCGCGACACGCTTGTTCACAGTATCAATCTGGTTGCGCCTGTGGCCATCGTGGTCGGCGAAGAACTGACCGCTGCCTATGCCGGCGTGCGTGATCAGGTAGCGATCGCAGCGCCCCGCACCTGGTTTGTCGCTGATCAGGACACATACAGCCACCCGGGCATCGCGCCCGAGGATTACGTCAATCTGATCAGCGCCAGTGCTGACGCCAGCAGCGATAACCCGCCGAGCAGCGCGCAAGTATTCTTCGACGATCCGTGTTTCTACATCTACACCTCCGGCACCACCGGTCTGCCCAAGGCCGGGGTTTTCAAGCACGGACGGTGGATGCGCAGTTCGGCGAGCTTCGGCATGATCGCCCTCGATATGCGCCCGGATGATGTCGTTTACTGCACCTTGCCGCTGTATCACGCCACAGGTCTGTGCGTGTGTTGGGGATCGGCGATCAACGGCGCCTCGGGTTTCGCCATCCGCCGCAAATTCAGCGCCAGCCAGTTCTGGAATGATGTGCGCCGCTATCGCGCGACCACCATCGGCTATGTTGGCGAATTGTGCCGCTACCTGGTCGAACAACCGGTCAGCGTCGATGACAGCCGTCACGATGTGCGCAAGATGATCGGCAATGGCCTGCGTCCTGGTGCTTGGGCCGAGTTCAAATCACGTTTTGCGGTGGAGCATATCTGTGAGCTGTACGCGGCCAGCGACGGCAACATCGGTTTCACCAACATCCTCAATTTCGACAACACCGTCGGGTTTTCCCTGATGGCCTGGGAACTGGTCGCTTACGACCATGACAGTGGCGAGCCGTTGCGCGGCGAAGATGGTTTCATGCGCAAGGTCGGCAAGGGCGAGCAAGGCCTGCTGCTGGCGCGTATCGACGAAAAAGCGCCGCTGGACGGTTACACCGATCCGCAGAAAACCGCCCGCGTCGTATTGCACGATGTGTTCAACAAGGGCGATCGCTTTTTCAACACCGGCGACCTGCTGCGCAACATCGGTTTCGGCCACGCGCAATTTGTTGATCGCCTCGGCGATACCTATCGCTGGAAGGGTGAAAACGTGTCGACCACCGAAGTCGAGAACCTGTTGCTGCAACATCCATTGATTGCTGAAGCCGTGGCCTACGGTGTCGAAATCCCCAACACCAACGGGCGCGCCGGAATGGCCGCCATCACTCCTGCGGAATCCTTGGCCACGCTGGATTTCGCTGAATTGCTGAGTTTCGTCCGGCAACGTATGCCGGCTTATGCCGTGCCGTTGTTCCTGCGGGTGAAAGTGAAAATGGAAACCACCGGCACGTTCAAGTACCAGAAGACTCGCCTGAAAACAGAAGGCTTCGATCCCGGCCTCACGGGCGATGACCCGATCTTTGCCTGGCTGCCGGGCAGCGAAACTTATGTGCATGTCAGTGAGCAAATCCTCGCTGAAATTCAACAAGGCAAACATCGGTATTGAGCGTGGCTATCGGGACGCTCGGAAAAAACCGAGTGACAGGCACCGTCGCGCTCGGGAAACTGTCGGCTTCCGATAGACCGAAATGGAGTGCCACATGTCTGACCAAAGCCGCCAGATGACCCCTGAGGAAGCTGCCGAATTCACCGAGCAGGTTTTCAACAAGGCGCGCGACGGTGATGCCGAGATGCTTGATCGCCTTGTCTCCGCCGGACTGCCGGTGAACCTGAAAAACAGCAAGGGCGACACCCTGTTGATGCTCGCCAGCTACTACGGCCATGTTGATGCGGTGAAGGTTCTGCTTAAACACAAAGCCGATCCGGAAATGCGCAATGGCAACGGCCAGAGCCCGATTGCCGGCGCCGCGTTCAAAGGCGATCTGGCGGTGGTCAAGGCGCTGGTTGAGGCGGGCGCCGAGATTGAAGGTTCTTCCTTCGACGGCCGCACGGCGCTGATGATGGCGGCGATGTTCAATCGCGTTGAAATCGTCGATTACCTGATCGGCCAGGGTGCTGACCCGAGAGCCAAGGACGCCAATGGCGTGACCGCGCTGGATGCGGCGCGGACCATGGGTGCAGTCGATACCACTGCGCAGCTGGAAAAGTTGTTGGCCTGATAAACGATCAAAAGATCGCAGCCTGCGGCAGCTCCTACACTTGATGCGTTCGCCAAGTGAACGCAGGACCTGTAGGAGCTGCCGAAGGCTGCGATCTTTTGCTTTTCTGCGCTATTCTTCGCGCCCGAAATTCTACTGTCACTACAGGATCCGCCCTCATGAAAGCCGCACTCGTCGAACTCATCAGCAAAATCAGCTCCGGCTGCATGGGCGAGGACGAGATCCTGAAAGTGGCCGACGAAGCCGCGCAGGCCTACGCCGATGCCAATGCTTTTCTGGCCGCCAATCCGGACATCAACTACGACGACACATTCCCGATCCCGCTGGGTGAATGGGTGGTGGTCGGCAGTCTGCCGGAAACTGTGCTGTTCCAGGCCGATACCTATGTCGATCTGTTCGCACAAATCGTTGCTTCGTTTGGCCCCGGCGTGGATTTCAACCTCAAGCCCAAACAACTGGCCAAGACCGAAGCACTGACCGCACTCAACCGCATCCAGGTGCAGATGAGCAGCCTGAACAAGGAAAACGGCGGTTACACGTTGATGAACTTCAGCCAGTTGCTCGACGATGAATTGCAAATGGTCCTGGTCTACGGCAACGACGTGCCCCGCGTGCTGGAGTTGTGCGCCGAGGTCGGCATCGCCGCTGCGCCGGCACTGGAAGCCTTGAAGGTCGCTGTTCACGTCTGAACGCAATAAAAGGGAACCCTGCGCGCGACCGTCTATCCTAAAAGTGCATGCCACTATTCTGGAGCGACACCATGGGTTCCACGTTCAACGGTCTGATTGGCCTGATCATCCTTGCCCTCGATATCTGGGCCATCATCAATGTGCTCAAAAGCGGCGCCTCCACCGGGATGAAAATCGTCTGGGTGTTGCTGATTATCCTCCTGCCGGTGCTGGGCCTGATCATCTGGGCTATTGCCGGGCCACGGGGTAACGTCCGGATCTGAGCTGATTGTCGATCACACGGTCATCCCTGTGGGAGCGAGCCTGCTCGCGAAGACGTTGTGTCAGTCGCCATCACCGGCAACTGATACTCCGCTTTCGCGAGCAGGCTCGCTCCCACATTGGTTTGCGCTGGTAAAAAACAACCGGAGGTTCGACCTGTCATCTTCGGCAACGTAGAATGCGCGCCTTTCCCGGGCAATCGTCCCCACGATGGCGCCCGCGCATTTATCGGAGCACTTGACCATGACCGTCACCAAGACCAGCGAGTACCTGGAAACCCTCTACGAAGGCTACGGCCAGCGTTTTCGCATGGAAAAACTGCTGCACGAAGTGCGCACCGAACACCAGCATCTGGTGATCTTCCAGAACCCGCGCATGGGCCGGGTGATGGCGCTGGACGGCGTGATCCAGACCACCGAAGCCGACGAATTCATCTACCACGAAATGCTCACCCACGTGCCGATCCTCGCCCACGGCACTGCCAAGCGCGTGCTGATCATCGGCGGCGGTGACGGCGGCATGTTGCGCGAAGTGACCAAGCACGCCGGCGTCGAGCACATCACCATGGTCGAAATTGACGGCACCGTGGTCGACATGTGCAAGGAATTCCTGCCGAACCATTCCGCTGGTGCCTACGACGATCCGCGCCTGAACCTGGTGATCGATGACGGCATGCGTTTCGTCGCCACCACCACTGAAAAATTCGACGTGATCATCTCCGACTCCACCGACCCGATCGGCCCGGGCGAAGTGCTGTTCTCGGAGAATTTCTACCAGGCGTGCCACCGCTGCCTGAACGAAGGCGGCATCCTCGTGACTCAGAACGGCACGCCGTTCATGCAAATCGACGAAGTCAAAACCACCGCCGGTCGCCTGCGCAGCCTGTTCCCGGACTGGCACTTCTACCAGGCCGCCGTGCCGACCTACATCGGCGGCTCGATGACCTTCGCCTGGGGCTCGACCAACCCGGCCTACCGCAAGCTCAGCCGTGAAACCCTGCAACAGCGCTTCATCGGCAGCGGCATCGTCACCCGTTACTACAATCCGGAAATCCACATCGGCGCGTTCGCCTTGCCGCAATACGTGCTGCAAGCGGTCAATAAGCCGAGCAACGACTGATCACGCTGAAGGCGCTCTGCAAGGGAGCTTTTGTGGTGAGGGGATAAATCCCCGTTGGGATGCGCAGCATCCCTGAACCGGCCGGCGCGGTGTCTCCGTTAAACCGCAATGGACGGTCTTACGACTGCTGCGCAGCCGAACGGGGATAAATCCCCTCGCCACAGAAGTCCGCCCTATCGATCGGCTGGTTATTTTCACCGTTGGCGGCTGTAATCCTTTTGAACCAACTCTCGCGGAAAAAAGTCGAGATAGAGGTAAGCCCATTTACGGGTTGATCGAGGAGGCACTGATGCAAAAGTGGAAAGTCACTTTCGTGGATGATCACGGCGAAATTGTTGATGAAGTCTTCGAACGTGAGGAATGCCCGTCCGATGATGAAGCCGCGCGGCTGATCAAGGAGCGGCTTCTTCCGGTTGCCGCCAAGCTGGATCTCAACGACCTGCAAGGGCGCACCACCGATGCCGAGGTGAAAAACCTCAAGACCCAGAACGGCATCGAAATCCTCAGCATCACCCCTGTCTGAACACTTCCTGTCATCTCGTAAACCAGGCCTTGGCAGCGGCGCTCTCTTGGGGCTACTCTGCAAGCGAGATCAGCGAATGGATCGCTAAGGTCTGGTCTTGTCAGCTACATGCTTGTTTCCCGCGCGCAACCACGTTGCCGTAGTACTTAGGCCAAAAGGCCGGGGGCGGGAATACGGAAAGTCTATCCATCAATCGAGGGGGACGATTCATGAGCACAGCCTATCAAGAAGACATCAGCAGCAATGTTCTGCGCCGCATGAAAGAAGGCGGTTTCGATTTTTCCCGGTTCCATCCCATTGAGTTCTACGCGATTTTCCCGGACGAGGAGCGGGCGCGCAGGGCAGCAGGCAAATTTCGCGGTGAATCCATCAATGCCCAGGTCAGTGCGCGCGACGACGGCGCCTGGTCGCTGGAATTGAGCAAAGTGATGTACGCAACCTATGACGACATCGGCGATTTCGAGCAAGGCTTTTCTGCCGTGGTCGAACCGCTGGGCGGCATTATCGAGGGTTGGGGCGTGAAGCAGGAGGTGCGCAATCGTTACCGGTTGAATTGATATTGCGCATTGTTTGTCGGGCAACGGCTGACCTTCGGGTCGGCCGTTGTCGTTTCTGGCTTCTGCATATCGCAGTGGCAAAACCCTGAAACAAGAATCCCGGGCAAAAAAAAGCCACCGGAGAGGGTGGCTAAAAGGGAAGACGGGTATGCAATAAAGTCCTGTCGGGACGGGGCTGCCAAGGCAGTTCAGATCAGTTGAGCTGTCTACTTCGCGGCGGCTTGCCGGGGAAGTTTTGCAGCGAATGCGCGGATTATCCGCAGTCGCGGCCGGGCAGTGAAATCAACTCTGACTATGCTGGTGATAGGCGATGCAGTGCGTCGCAATGAAGCGGGGGCAATCGGGCCGGGGCATTTGCCGCACAGGAATGGTGCGCAGCCTTCGGCGTGGATCTACAACCGATTGAAATCAAAGCGTTTATGCCGATGGCACGGGCCTTGCGAAGGCCTGTATGTCCGGAGTGACAAGGAGTACGGCATGATCCGCACCTATTTTGACGAGATGTACGATGCCGGCGGCCTGGTCCGCCCGCATTACCGGGAATTTGCCCGCTGGCTGGCCGAGACGCCCGACGAGCTGCTCGCGCAGCGCCGCCGCGAGGCCGATCTGCTGTTCCACCGGGCCGGGATCACCTTCACGCTCTATGGCGACGAGCAGGGCACCGAGCGCCTGATTCCGTTCGATACCATTCCCCGTAGCATCCCCGCCAGTGAATGGCGGATTGTCGAGCGCGGCTGCATCCAGCGGGTCAAGGCGTTGAACATGTTTCTCGCCGACCTCTACCACGAGCAGCGCATCATCAAGGCCGGGATTATTCCCGCCGAACAGGTGCTGGCCAACGAGCAATACCAATTGGCGATGCAAGGTCTGGATCTGCACCGCGATATCTATTCGCACATCTCCGGCGTCGATCTGGTGCGCGATGGCGATGGCACTTATTACGTTCTCGAAGACAACCTGCGCACACCCAGCGGCGTCAGCTACATGCTCGAAGATCGCAAGATGATGATGCGTCTGTTCCCCGAACTGTTCTCCGCCCAGCG
Organism: Pseudomonas sp. TE9122; assembly: GCF_056278925.1. Taxonomy (NCBI): domain Bacteria; kingdom Pseudomonadati; phylum Pseudomonadota; class Gammaproteobacteria; order Pseudomonadales; family Pseudomonadaceae; genus Pseudomonas; species Pseudomonas sp. TE9122. The sequence continues at coordinate 1,420,462 of NZ_JBWBQI010000001.1, forward strand.
CATCGCCCCGATCGATCACTATCCCAATCTTCTGCTCGACACTCTCAAAAGCTCGAGCCCGATCGACAATCCCAGCGTGGTGGTGCTGACGCCGGGACGCTTCAACAGCGCGTTCTTCGAACATGCGTTTCTGGCGCGGGAAATGGGCGTTGAACTGGTGGAAGGCGCAGATCTGTTCGTGCGTGACGACAAGGTGTTCATGCGCACCACCGATGGCCCGAAAGCGGTCGACGTGATCTATCGGCGCCTCGACGACGCATTCCTCGATCCTCTGGCATTCAACCCGGATTCGATGCTCGGTGTGCCGGGGCTGCTGTCGTCCTATCGCTCCGGCAACGTGGTGCTGGCCAATGCCATCGGCACCGGGGTCGCGGACGATAAATCGGTTTACCCGTTTGTCACCGACATGATCCGTTTTTACCTCGACGAAGAGCCGATCCTGAAAAACGTGCCGACCTGGCAATGCCGCAACCCGTCCGAGCTGTCCCACGTACTGGCCAATCTTGCGGATTTGGTCGTCAAGGAAACCCAGGGCTCCGGCGGTTACGGGATGCTGGTCGGACCGGCCGCGACGACGGCGGAAATCGATGCCTTTCGCGAGCGCATCAAAGCCAAACCCCATGCCTACATTGCGCAACCGACACTATCGCTGTCGACCTGTCCGACCTTTGTCGAAAACGGCATCGCGCCGCGCCATATCGACTTGCGTCCGTTCGTGCTGTCCGGCCGCGAAACCCGTGTGGTGCCTGGCGGTTTGACCCGTGTCGCGTTGCGTGAAGGCTCCCTGGTGGTGAACTCCTCCCAGGGCGGCGGGACCAAGGACACCTGGGTAGTCGAGGATTGAAGGAAGCTTGCCATGTTAAGTAGAACTGCCTCGGATCTGTACTGGATGTCGCGTTACCTGGAGCGTGCGGAGAATCTCGCGCGCATGCTCGACATCAGCTATTCGCTGTCGCTGATGCCGCAGGACGGGCGCGGCGATGGTCTGCATGAACTCGCCATGCCGTTGCTGATCACCGGCACCTTGGACGATTACCTTGAACGCCACGGTGACCTGCACGCTGAACGCTTGCTGCATTTCTTCGCACTGGACGCGGCCAACCCGGCCAGTATCTACAGCTGCCTTGGTGCAGCGCGGGCCAGTGCCCATGCCGTGCGCGGGCGAATCACTGCCGACATGTGGGAAAACATCAATGCGACCTGGCTGGAAATTCGTGGCATCGCCGAGCAGGGCCTGAGTCGTTATGGCATGAGCCGGTTCTGCGAATGGATCAAGGAGCGTTCGCACCTGTTTCGTGGCGCCTCATACGGCACGATCATGCGCAACGACGCGTTTCGCTTTATTCGTCTGGGCACGTTTATCGAGCGCGCGGACAACACGCTGCGCCTGCTTGATGCCCGTTACGAAATGGCCGGCGATCAGGCCGAAGCAGTCAGCGACGGCACGGCGCACGCCTATTACCAATGGAGTGCGCTGCTGCGGGCCTTGTCCTCATTCGAGGCCTACACCGAAATCTACCGCGACGCGCCCGGCGCCCGGCATGTCGCCGAATTGCTGCTGTTGCGCGCCGATGTGCCGCGTTCGCTGCGTGCCTGTACAGAAGAGATTGACCAGATCCTCGCGCAACTGCCCGGCGCCAACGGCCGCCCGGCACAACGCCTGGCGGCGGAAATGGATGCGCGCCTGCGTTACACCGGCATCAACGAAATTCTCGAAGAAGGCCTGCACGCCTGGCTGACCGAATTCATCCCGCTGGTGCGCCAGTTGGGCAACGCCATTCACAGTTCCTATCTGGAGGCTGCATGAGACTTTCCATAAGCCACGAGACCACCTATCACTACGAAGATCAGGTGCGCGCGAGCATCCAGTACCTGCGCCTGACACCCCACGACAGCGAGCGTCAGCATGTCCTCAGTTGGCAACTCGACTTGCCGCGTCCGGTGCGTGCGCAGCTCGATCCGTTTGGCAACATCCTGCATGTGCTGACCATGGACGAGCCCCACGAAGCGATCATCATCGGCGCCCGTGGTCAGGTCGATATCGATGAATTGCGCGAGGCCGAACATGAGAGCCAGTCGGCGCTGCCGTTCCTGCGCTTCACGCGCCTGACCGAAGCCGACGAAGCCTTGCGCGAGTTTGCCGCGAAGAACTGCAAGCAGCGGCGAGACCGCACCGCGCTGATCGACTTGATGCACGGTCTGAATCAGCACATGAGCTACACGCCGGGCTCCACCGAAGTCGACACCAGCGCCGCCGAAGCTTTCGCCGGTCGGGCCGGGGTCTGTCAGGATCATGCCCACGCCTTTCTAGCCTGCGCGCGCAGTCTCGGCGTGCCGTCGCGTTACGTGTCGGGTTATCTGTACAGCGAAGATTGCGAGCATCTCGCCAGTCATGCCTGGGCAGAAGCGTGGCTGGATGACGCTTGGTACAGCTTCGACGTGACCAACCAGCTGGCGCGCCCGGAGCGACACCTGAAGCTGGCGGTGGGCCTGGATTATCTCGATGCCTGCCCGGTCCGTGGCATGCGCCGGGGCGGTGGCTGCGAGCAGATGCATGCGAAGGTGTTCGTCTCGCCGACACCGGTTATTTCCGTGCAGCAACAATAGATTCGGGATACCGCTATCGCTGGCAAGCCAGCTCCCACAGGATGACCGCTGATTCGAACTCTGCGCATACCCTGTGGGAGCTGGCTTGCCAGCGAAGAGGCCAGTAATAACACCCTAAGGCTTACGGCTTAACTTTGCGCCCGGCCATATGCTTGAGATAGCCCACCAGCATTTCAAGATCGGTATCCGGCAATACCTCAGCAGAAAACCCCGGCATCTTCGCCTGCGGCCACTGGCGCAAACTCTGCGGATCGCGGATGTAGCGCTTCAAGAAATCCGCCCCGAAATACTCGGTCGGGCTATACGGAATATTCAGATCCGGACCGAACTGCGCGTCTCCGGCACCATTCAACCGGTGACAGGCCAGGCAGTTTTTTTGAAACAGGGCAAAACCCTGGTTCACCGGATCATCGGCCTTCAAGGCAGGATCGGGCAGCAGGGCAGGAAAGCGTTGGGCCACCGGCGCCATCAGCTTGATGCTGGCGACTTCGAACGGCCACTGTTCGGGGCTGATATTGCCCGCCTGCGGATCGGTCCAGACCAGATAGAACGGCCCGGCGCTGTGCTTGCCGGCAGACAGCGGTGGCCACGGCCGCGCCGGGTCCTCGATTGCCAGCCATGCTCGTGCGCCGTCCTTGTTCAGCAAGGGTGCAGCGGCCAGCTCTGCGGCAAAGCCATCCAGCGCCACCGCTTGCAAGTGATCCTCAGGTCTAACGCCCGTTAGCAAGGCGGCCAGCGGCACGGCCCGATAGGTCATGTCCTTCTTGTAGGAAACATCATTGTTGATCGTGAGAGTTTGCAGCTGAGGATGTTTGAGCAGCTCTTCGGTCTGCCAGGTGCGGCTGTTTGCGCCCAACTGCAGATCCAGTTGTGCGGCAGCCAAGGGCAAGCTCAGTAGCAAGGCACCGAGCGCAATGAGGGTTTTCAAATGATCGCCGTCCATGTCGTGGTAGTGCGCAAAGGTTGGCACAACCGCGCTGGCCCGGGTAGCGGGCCAGTCACATTTTCAATGGCGACATACAGCACGCGACGTTTGAATCAGCCGATGACCTTGGTCAGATTCGGCAAGATCAACAACAGCGTCGTGGCGAAAAGAATGAGTCCTGCTTGACGTACTTTCGGTTGTTTGAACATGGCTTGACCGCCTTTATTGTTATTTCCTGATGCGTGCCTGACTGCATTTCCCTGACGGCACGCGTTGCACTTCCTGTTGAAGCACGCCCGTCTCGGCAAAACCCGACGACGATGGCGTACATGTTCACCTTAGAGCCCGCGTCACTCTTCGCTTAGATCCATTTCATATGGGGATCTTGAAAAAAGCTTTTAAAACGGCATGAGGCGTATTGCCAGCTTCTTTGCCGCCCGCTGGCTAGACAACTCGACGACCTGAACCGGTTCACCTGAGGTCCGATGACCGTCCGTCTGAGCGTGTGCGTCAAGCGCTTTGAGCAATGTGGTCATTGCTTGCCAGTCGGCGCAGGGCGAAAGTGAAGTGACAATAAATCAGGTTCGAGGACGTCATGACTGAAGCTTTGATTTTCGATGCGTTACGCACTCCGCGTGGCAAAGGCAAGGCCGATGGCGCGCTGCACAGCGTGAAGCCGGTCAACCTGGTGGCGGGTTTGCTGAGCGCTTTGCAGGCGCGCACCGCGCTGGATACCAGTCAGGTCGATGACGTCGTCCTCGGCTGCGTCACGCCGATCGGCGATCAAGGTTCGGACATCGCCAAGACGGCAGTGCAAGTGGCCGACTGGGACGTCAGCGTCGCCGGTGTGCAGATCAACCGTTTCTGCGCTTCGGGTCTGGAAGCGGTGAATCTTGGCGCGATGAAAGTGCGCTCAGGATTCGAGGATCTGGTGGTGGTCGGCGGCGTCGAGTCGATGTCGCGGGTGCCGATGGGCAGCGATGGCGGCGCCTGGGCACTGGACCCGCAGACCAACCTGCACAGCCATTTCACCCCGCAAGGCGTCGGCGCCGATCTGATCGCCACTCTCGAAGGCTTCAGTCGGCAGGACGTCGATGCCTACGCGCTGCACTCGCAGCAAAAAGCCGCACGAGCGCGGGCCGACGGCTCCTTCAACAAGTCGCTGGTGCCAGTGCAGGATCAGAACGGCATCATCCTGCTTGACCACGATGAGTTCATCCGCGCCGAGTCTACCCTCGAGGGCCTGGGCAAGCTCAAGCCGAGTTTCGAAATGATCGGGCAAATGGGCTTCGACGCCACGGCGTTGCGGGTCTACAGCCATGTCGAGCGGATCAACCACGTGCACACGCCGGGCAACAGTTCCGGAATTGTCGACGGTGCGGCGCTGATGCTCATCGGCTCCGAAGCCAAGGGCCGCGCGCTGGGGCTGCAGCCACGCGCGCGTATCGTCGCCACGGCCGTCACCAGCACAGATCCGACCATCATGCTCACCGGCCCAGCGCCGGCGACCCGCAAAGCCTTGGCCAAGGCCGGACTGCGCGTGGAGGACATCGATCTGTTCGAGGTCAACGAAGCGTTTGCTTCGGTGGTGTTGAAATTCATCAAGGACATGGCCGTCGACCCGGGCAAGGTCAACGTCAACGGCGGCTCGATCGCCATGGGCCACCCGCTGGGCGCCACCGGTTGCGCGATCCTCGGCACCCTGCTTGATGAACTGGAAGCGCGCAACTTGCGCTACGGCCTGGCGACGCTGTGTGTCGGCGGCGGCATGGGCATTGCCACCATCATCGAACGCCTCTGAGCCCCGACTTCAAGGAACCCTGTTATGAGCGAAGCCATTCGTTACGAAAAAGGCCAGGACGGTATCGTCGTGCTGACCATGGACATGCCGGGCCAGAGCGCCAACACCATGAACGCCGTGTATCGCGAGGCCATGGCCGCTTGCGTTGCTCGTTTGTCAGCGGAGAAGGACAGCATCGCCGGAGTGATCATCACCTCGGCGAAGAAAACCTTTTTTGCCGGCGGCGACCTCAATGAACTGATCAAGGTCGGCAAGCCCGAAGCCAAAGCCTTCTACGACATGGTGCTGACCCTCAAGGCGCAATTGCGCAGCCTGGAAATCCTCGGCAAACCGGTGGTCGCGGCGATCAACGGCGCTGCGCTGGGCGGCGGCTGGGAGATCTGTCTGGCCTGTCACCACCGCATTGCTGTTGATGACGCTTCGGTGCAACTCGGTCTGCCGGAAGTGACCCTGGGCCTGCTGCCGGGCGGCGGCGGGGTGGTGCGCATGGTGCGCATGCTCGGCATCGAAAAAGCCCTGCCGTACTTGCTTGAAGGCAAGAAGGTGCGCCCGCAACAGGCGTTGCAGGCCGGGCTGATTGATGAACTGGCAGCGAATCGCGATGAGCTGCTGGCCAAGGCGCGCGCCTGGATTCTCGCCAATCCGACGGCAGTGCAGCGCTGGGACGTGAAGGGCTACCAGATTCCTGGCGGCACGCCATCGAGCCCGAAAGTGGCGCAGATGCTGGCGATTGCGCCGTCGATCCTGCGCGCGAAAACCCACGGCACCCTGCCGGCGCCGGAGAAGATTCTATGCGCGGCGGTGGAGGGCGCTCAGGTCGATTTCGACACCGCGCACCTGATCGAAACCCGCTACTTCACCGAGCTGACGACCGGGCAGATTTCGAAAAACCTGATCGGCACGTTCTGGTTCCAGTTGAACGAAATCAACGCCGGCGGTTCCAGACCGCAAGGTTTTGCGCCCTGTAAAACCCGGAAAATCGGCGTGCTCGGCGCCGGAATGATGGGCGCGGGCATCGCGTTTGTCAGCGCCTCGGCCGGTATCGAAGTCGTCCTCAAGGACATCAATCTCGCTGCTGCCGAGAAAGGTAAGGCGCATTCCGCGGCGCTGCTGGATAAAAAAGTTGCCCGTGGCCAGCTGACTGTCGAACAGCGCGAGGCGGTGCTGGCGCGCATCGTTGCGAGCGAAAGCGATGGCGATCTGGCCGGTTGCGATCTGATCATCGAAGCGGTGTTCGAGGATCGCCAGCTCAAAGCCAAGGTATCTGCCGACGCGCAACAGGTGGTGGGTGGCGACGCTGTCATCGCCTCCAACACATCGACCCTGCCGATCACCGGCCTGGCGACGGCCGTGCCCGATCAAAGCAAATTCATCGGCCTGCATTTCTTCAGTCCGGTGGAAAAAATGCCGCTGGTGGAAATCATCAAGGGCGCGCAGACCAGCGACGAAACTCTCGCTCGCGGTTTCGACTTCGTTCTGCAAATCAAAAAGACCCCGATCGTGGTCAATGACAGTCGCGGCTTCTTTACCTCGCGGGTTTTCGGCACGTTCACCAACGAGGGCATCGCCATGCTCGGCGAGGGTGTCAGTGCGCCGATGATCGAGACCGAAGCGCGCAAGGCCGGGATGCCGGTCGGGCCTCTGGCAATCTCCGACGAAGTTTCCCTCAGCCTGATGAGCCATATCCGTCAACAGACGGCCAAGGACCTACAGGCTGAAGGGAAACCGCTGATTGAGCACCCGGCCTTCGCCGTGATTGACTTGATGCTCAATGAATTCAAGCGACCGGGCAAAGCTGCCGGAGGCGGTTTTTATGAGTATCCAGCGGGCTCGCAGAAGCATTTGTGGCCGGAGCTGAAAACGCGCTTCGAGAAGGCCGACGGACAGATCTCTGCGAAGGATGTGCGTGATCGTCTGTTGTTCGTGCAGGCCATCGAAACCGTGCGCTGTGTGGAGGAGGGCGTGCTGACCTCGACGGCGGATGCCAACGTCGGCTCGATCTTCGGCATCGGTTTCGCCGCGTGGACCGGCGGTGCGCTGCAGTTCATCAACCAGTATGGCCTGGAGGACTTCATCGCCCGCGCGCAGTATCTGGCCGAGCAATACGGCGAGCGTTTTACCCCGCCAGCGCTGCTGCTGGACAAAGCGGCGAAAGGTGAAATGTTCTAGGGCCGGCGAGCATTTCGGGGCTTGCCTTGGCCGGGTGTTTCAGGGCAGGCTCTGGGGTGTTCATTATTCCCATCACGTGTCAGGTATTTTTTATGTCGCTGCGCATCTGCATTCTCGAAACCGACATCCTGCGGCCCGAATTGATTGACCAATATCAGGGCTATGGGCACATGTTTCAGCGGCTGTTCTCGCAACAACCGATCGCCGCTGATTTCACTGTCTATAACGTGGTGAAGGGTGAGTATCCTAGCGACGACGAGATTTTCGATGCGTATCTGGTCACCGGCAGCAAAGCCGATTCGTTCGGTACGGATCCGTGGATCCAGACCCTCAAGACGTACCTTTTGGATCGCTACGAACGCGGCGACAAACTGCTCGGCGTGTGCTTCGGCCACCAATTGCTGGCGTTGCTGCTTGGCGGCAAGAGCGAGCGGGCCTCCCAGGGTTGGGGCGTCGGTACTCACAATTACAAGCTGGCAGCCAAGGCACCGTGGATGAGCCCGGTGCGCGAAGAGCTGACACTGCTGATCAGTCATCAGGATCAGGTAACCGAGCTTCCGGAAAACGCCACGGTCATCGCCTCCAGCGATTTCTGCCCGTTCGCGGCGTATCACATCAACGATCAAGTGCTGTGCTTCCAGGGTCACCCGGAATTCATTCACGATTACTCGCGGGCGCTGCTCGATCTGCGCCAGGAAGCGCTGGGTTCGCAGATTTACAGCAAAGGCATGGCCAGCCTTGAGCAGGAACATCATGGCGCTACGGTTGCGGAGTGGATGATGCGCTTCGTGGCGCACAAACCAGAAACGGCTCAACGCTAAAAGGCCCTGCTCCCACAATCCCTGTGGGAGCGAGCCTGCTCGCGAATCTCCGGGGCAACGCGGTCCCGGCTACAGCCACCCGGACCGCTTGAAGCTCGCCCACAAACTCACACACCCCACCGCAATAAACCCCAGCACTGCAAAATAACCGTAGTGCCAGGTCAACTCGGGCATGTTCTGGAAATTCATCCCGTAGATCCCCGCTACCGCAGTCGGGAACGCCAGAATCGCCGCCCACGCTGCAAACTTGCGCTGCACCACGCTCTGCCGTGATGCCTCAAGCAACACGCCAATCTCGATGGTCTGGCTGGCAATGTCCGCCAGCGTGGTCAGGTCTTCCATCTGCCGCGTTACATGAATCTGCACATCGCGAAAGTATGGGCGCATGTTCTTGTCGATGAACGGGAAACTGAGCTTTTGCAGCTCCTCGCCGATCTCCACCATCGGTGCCGCGTACCGACGCAAGCGCACCACATCGCGGCGCAGACCGTGCAGCTTCTGGATGTCGCGCTCGTTGAGCGCGCTGCACAGCACATTGCGCTCCAGCTCATCGATCTCGGCGTGGATCGCTTCGCCCACCGGCTGATAGTTTTCGATGACGAAATCGAGCAGCGCATACAGGACGAAATCTTCCCCGTGCTCGAGCAACAGCGGACGCGCCTCACAGCGTTGACGCACATAGGCGTACGACGCGGAATGGCCGTTGCGTGCGGTAATGATGTAACCCCTGCCGGCGAAGATATGCGTTTCGATGAATTGCAAAACGCCGTTTTCGCGAACTGGTGAGTAGGTGACGATAAACAGTGCGTCACCAAAGGTTTCCAGTTTTGGTCGGCTGTGTTTTTCCAGCGCGTCTTCGATGGCCAGTTCATGCAGGTTGAACTGTCGTTGCAGGTTGGATAATTCCTGTGCGTCCGGTTCTTCCAGACCGATCCAGACGAAGTGGCCGGGTTTGGCGGCCCAGGCAGCACCTTCGTCCAGCGAAATATTGGAGACTTTCTTACCCTCGCTGTACACCGCAGCAGCAACAACTCGACCCATGGTGGTGATTCACTTCTTCTTGGCAGATGGCAGGGAAACTAGGCTTCAGCTTAGCCGTGTCGCTGCTTGAGAGTCAGTGAAACTTCTACAGTTCACCCGGCAAAAGAAAACCCGCACGGGGCGGGTTTGGTTTCACGCGGCTTGCAGTTGCCGATCCATCGATTCGATGCACTCGCGCATCTGCTCGCGGCATCGCTCGATCAGCATGGGCATGTCGTCCATGGTCATTCCGACTGTAGGAATCGCCGGCAAGGAACGTATGAGAACGTTGCCGCTGCGCCAGCGATTCAGGCGCATGTGTTTGATATAGCTGCTCACGCACACCGGAACGATCGGTACGCCGGCAGCAATCGCCATCTGAAACGCGCCTTTCTTGAACGGCAACAGATCTTCACCGAGGTTGCGGGTGCCTTCCGGAAACACCCAGATCGAGGTGTCTTCGTTCTGCAAGGTGTGGGTCGTCGTCAGCATCGACTGCCGCGCCTTGTGCGCATTGCCACGGTCGATCAACACATTGCCGGCCAGCCAGAACAACTGGCCGAACAACGGCACCCACTTCAGGCTTTTCTTGCCGATACACACGGTGCGGCGGGGGACGACATTGCCGAACACGAACAGATCGTAGTTAGACTGATGGTTGGCAATGATCACGCAACTGTCGGGCTTGTTCATCAAGCCGTTGACCTCGGACCTGACCCGCAAACGCAAGATACACATCGCCGGCAAAGCGTAGAGGCGGGCGCACAGTCGACTGTTGTCCGGGTTGAACGGGCGGCACAATCCAAGGATCACGCCGAGCACGCCGGCCAGAATAAAGTGCAGGCCCATCAACAACATACGAAACACAAACAGCATTTTTGCAGGCCCACCGGGACAAAAGGTGGCGCAGTGTACGGATGTGCACTGTTTTCGGCAATTGCCGCTATAGAGTCCGGAGATGGCCGATGTTTAAGCGCATGTTTCAGCGTTGCCTGTCAGGCGTGTCCTAGAGCTTTCAGCGAATCTTCAACGCTGAACGTAAGAAAAAGCCCGACCAAGGTCGGGCTATTCTCTTACCGGCAGATTTTGGACGAGTCAGCCCAGATGTTGCTGATCCTGCAGGATCGCGTCGTCGAGGGTTTCCAGCAGTTGCTTGCGCACTTTGAGCTTGGTGTTCTTGTGCGCCAGCATGTTGATCTTCTTCAACTGACGCGCGGCAGCCAGCGCGGCGCCCTGCAATTCTTCGGCAGTGACGACTTTGTCGAGGAAGCCTGCATCAACGGCACTTTGCGGATCGAACATCTCGCCATTGATTACCGAGCGATGGAAAGCCGAACGCCGCAAGCGGTCGCGTGCCAGCTCGATACCGGCATGGTGCATGGTCATGCCGATCTGCACTTCGTTCAGACCGATGCTGAACGGGCCGTCGACACCGATGCGGTAATCGGCGGACAACAGCAGGAAAGCACCCTTGGCCACGGCGTGCCCCGGGCAAGCAACGATCACCGGGAACGGGTGAGAGAGCAGGCGGCGCGCCAGGGTCGAACCGGCCGTCACCAGCGCAACGGCCTCTTTCGGGCCGGCCGTCATCACCTTCAGGTCATAACCACCCGAAAGAATGCCCGGCTGCCCGGTAATGATCACCACGGCGCGATCCGCCACCGCCTGATCCAGCGCCGCGTTAAACGCCGCAATCACATCCGGAGAAATCGCGTTGACCTTGCCATTGTTCAGGGTCAGGGTCGCGATACCGTCTTCGAGGTGGTAGGCAATCAACTCGCTCATGACGCTATTCCTTATTAGAAAGATGGGCAGACGTTACCCACCGCCGCAGGCCAGGTAAAGCGCCGTGACTGACCTGCCAGTCACCGTTTTGCGCTTCGGCCAGCGCTGCGCGCGTGTTGCCTTCTATAAAGGGAGCGCACGGTTTACCCGAGATTGGCAGGTTTGCCATCGTCCGCTCTGGCTGAACGCAACGGCCTCTCTTAAGCGCATGAAAATTCTGAAAAAAAGTTTGCCATCGGAAAAGCTTTCGACTACATTAGCGCGCCTCGACAGACAGAACATGTCTGCAGGGATACGGTGAAGTGTCCGAGTGGCTTAAGGAGCACGCCTGGAAAGTGTGTATACAGGAAACTGTATCGAGAGTTCGAATCTCTCCTTCACCGCCACATTTAGTAAACACAAAACCCCTGATTTTCCTAGAGAAAGTCGGGGGTTTGTGGTTTTTGGTGTCTGGAAAATGGTCATATGGGACCGTTGGTGCTCGGCATCCATGAAATGTGTTTTGGTGATCATTCTCTCTCCAAAGCTATACAAAACCCTGTCACCCGTCGAAATCTCCTACACGCCTCATTGACCCCCCGAACCGTCCCGAGTTTACTGTATGCGCATACAGTAAACTCACTATCAGGTTCGTATCATGAGCGTCACCATCCTCGGCCCTTTGTCAGGCGCGGGCGAACAGCTTGCGCTGTATTCGTTTCGGATTCCCGCCGGTTTTCCTTCGCCGGCGGCTGATCACATTGAAAAGCACATCTCTCTGGACGAGGTTTTTGATATTCGTGCGCCGCACGTTTATCTGGCGAAGATCGAAGGCGAGAGCATGCAGGACGCCGGGATATTTTGCGGTGATCTGGTGATTGTTGATCGCAGCCTGAATGCCGAGCACGGCGATATCGTCATCGCCGGTCTCAACTCCGAACCTGTCTGTAAGCGCCTGCACATGCGCGATAACACGATCATTCTTCTTTCGGCCAACAGCAAATACCCGCCTCGCTACGTGATGGAAGGGGATGAGCTGGTGATCTGGGGTGTGGTGACTTACAGCGTGCGCGACCATGGCAAATCGTGAGCAGGTTTTCGCGCTGATCGATTGCAACAGTTTCTATGCCAGCTGTGAGCGAGTGTTCCGGCCCGATCTGGCGAAGACGCCGATTGTCGTGCTGAGCAATAACGATGGCTGCGTGATCGCGCGCAGCTACGATGCCAAACCTTTTGTGAAAATGGGCGCGCCGTATTTTCAGATTCGTGATGATCTGCGCCGCCACGGCATTCAGGTGTTCAGCAGTAATTACGCGTTGTACGGCGACATGAGCGAACGGGTGATGACGATCATCGAATCCATGGTGCCGGCGGTCGAGGTTTACAGCATTGATGAGGCGTTCGCCGATCTCAGCGGCATTCCTGGGGACCTGACAGGTTTTGGCCGAACCATTCGCTCTGCCGTTTATAAGCGCACCGGCATCCCGGTCGGCGTCGGCATCGCCCCCACGAAAACGCTGGCCAAGCTCGCCAACCACACCGCGAAACGCCTGCAAGCGCATACCGGCGGCGTGGTCGACATCTGCGATCCGTCCAAACGCGACTGGGTGCTGCGCAATACCGATGTCGGTGAAGTGTGGGGCGTCGGTCGGCGGATGAAAGCTCATCTGGAAAGCATGCAGATCAGAAGTGCGATGGACCTGGCGAAGGCCGATCCGTGGACGCTGCGGCGCAAGTTCAGCGTGGTGATCGAGAAGACCGCGCGCGAACTGGGTGGCACATCCTGTCTGGAACTGTCCGAGACGGAACCGCCGAAGCAGGAAATTTGCAGCAGCCGCATGTTTGGCAACCGTTTGACTACCATCGAGCCGATCAAGGAAGCCGTGGCGACTTATGTGCATCGAGCGGCGGAAAAGCTGCGTGCGCAGAATTCGCTGTGCAAAAAGATCCGCGTGAGTATCCGCACCGGTATGTTCAATCCGGAAGAGGCGAAGTACGCCAATGGCGCGCTGATCGAGTTGCCTTATCCGACCAATGATGTGCGATTGCTGAGCAAGCTGGCGAGCGAGGCGGTTGATCGATTGTTCCGGCCGGGCTTCAAGTACAGCAAGGCTGAAGTGTTATTGATGGATCTTCGGCAGCCCGGAGAGTTTACCGAAGACTTGTTTGCCCAGTCGCAACCGCAGACGGCGGAGAAGGTGATGGGCGTGCTGGACCAGATCAATCTGCGCTGGGGGCATGGAACGTTGCGAGCGGGGAGTGTGCCGGCGGATCCGGCCTGGGGCATGCGGCGGGAGATGATGAGTTCGAGTTTTACGACGAAGCTGGATCAATTGTGGGTCGTTAAATCCAATTGAGGCACGGGCCAGATCTGGTGCCGCGTTACAATCGCTGCCTTCACTTATGCAGTAAAGGGACGACTTTCATGATCATTTCCACCACTCATTCCGTCGAGGGGCGGCAGATCACGGCCTATCTGGACATCGTCAGCGCCGAGTCTGTGCAGGGCGTCAACGTGATCCGCGATATGTTCGCCGGCATGCGCGATTTCTTTGGCGGGCGGTCGCAGACGTTGGAGCGGGCTCTTAAAGAAGCACGCATTCAGGCCACCGACGAACTGAAAGATCGAGCGCGGGCATTGCAGGCTGACGCGGTGGTCGGCGTGGACTTCGAGATCAGCATGCCGGCAGGCAAGGGCGGCATGGTCGTGGTGTTCGTCACCGGAACTGCGGTCAAGCTGCGCTGATCATTGTGTTCAAGGCAAAGTCCACTCGCACAACGAATGGGCTTTTTCGCGTCAATCAGCCTTGTGGCTTGAGCAACACAGCGCCTCTTGAGTCATAGGTCAGCGGTGTATCGATGGCAACGAGGGGCGGCGTCCCGTCAGGCTGCGCCGATGGTGCGGGCTCGCTGGGATGGTAGACGACGCCCGGTTGCAGAAGCGGTTTGTCTGGGTATTTGATGGTGATTTCACCCGAGGCGATCTTTTCCTTGCGTTTTTCCGCACCGGCCTTGCCGGCAGCGATCTGCTCGTCCGTGAGTTTTACGACTGGCATGTTCGGGAATCCATTGATCTGCATGATCTCTCCTTGAGATTCATTTGTAGGAGTAAGGGCAGCGGCCGTTCGATGGAAATCTTTAGCGAATGATCGTTCACGACGCTTTTTTCCATTCGTCGGTGATCAGTCTTTCTGAACGGCAAGTCCAGTAGTGACCAGCTAGTCTCAAAAGCGCTGAGGGGCGATATTTTCCAGGCAAAACTGTTTTGTCGGTGTCGACCCAGTTGCGTAGGGGAGAGTCTATGTCAGGTCCATTTATCGAAGATGATGGCGCAGAGTTTTCATTCAACAATTGTGTGCGCTGCGGTCAGTCGGAGTATCAGTCGGGGTTTGGCGAGGATCCGGTGAGCATCGGCAAAATCAAATCCACGGCCCCCAAAGGGCCGAAAGCGAAATTCCTGCCCAAGGTCACGGCAAGGACCAGAAAGTGATTTCATCCTGCACCCCGTCACTGAACGGGGTTTTTTATGTGCGCAAGAATAGGGGTTTGAAATCTCTGGCAAGCATTGACATTAATGTCGGTTTTTTTTCACAAACTTTTCACGTTGGCCAACGTAGTGTGAAGCCATCCGTTAGAAAGCAAGTCTCCAGCCCGTCTCCCCAGCGGGCTTTTTTTTGCCCGGCATAAAACCTTTTCCCTGATCGCGGTCCAAACGACGCTGTCGCCTGCGTCTGGACTTTCCTGGGCCGAGCGCATTAAATCCCGCTCCTTTTCGTCATCCCGTTTATTTGAGGTTTTCGTCATGCGTTTAACACTGCCTGCTCTGGTTCTTGGCCTTCTGGTTGCTCAAGGTGCGATGGCTGCCGGTGATGGCACCGCTGCGCTGGGCGGTGGCCTGGGTGGCGCGCTGGGTAACGTGGTCGGTCAGAAAATGGGCGGCAGCACCGGTGCCGCCATTGGCGCTGGCGTCGCGGGCGCAGCAGGCAGTGCCGTCGCCGCACGCAAGGGCAGCCGCACCAAAGCGGCGATCGGCGGCGGTGTCGGTGCAGCCGGCGGTTCGGTGATCGGCAACAGCCTGGGCGGCCGCAACGGCGCCACCATCGGTGCAGGTCTGGGCGGCGCGGCCGGCGGCGCAGTCGGCAGCAACCTGGGCAAAGGTCACAGGCGCCACTGAGACTGATGGCCTGTCAGAAAAAGCCCGACTCGATGTCGGGCTTTTTCATGGCTGAACGTTTCATGCGAAATCATCTCCAATCTGCATACGCCCCGCTTGGGCGGACTGTCCCGATTCGGGAACTGCGAGGTTCATATGCGATTGTCATTATCTGCACTGTTTTTTGGCTTGGTCGTGGCGCAGGGCGCGATGGCGGCCGGAGACGGCACCGCTGCCGTAGGCGGTGGTCTCGGCGGTGCGCTGGGTAATGTGGTTGGCGGACAACTTGGCGGCAGCACGGGCGCAGCGGTCGGCGCAGGTGTTGGCGGCGCGGCCGGCAGTGCCGTCGGCGCGAACAAACGCAACCGCACCGAAGCCGCGATTGGCGGCGGTCTTGGCGCAGCAGGGGGCTCGGTCGTCGGCAACAGCCTCGGCGGCTCCACCGGCTCCGCCATTGGCGCGGGCCTGGGCGGCGCAGCAGGCGGCGCGGTAGGTAACAATCTTGGCGACGACGACGGCGGATCTCATTCCGGCGGCCACAAGCACAAGAACAAACACAAAAATAAACATCGCTGATTGATCAACGAAAACCCGGCCTGGCGCCGGGTTTTTTGTGTCTGGCCGTCAGGCAGAGGAACGATTGGCGGCAGGGCTTTTCGAACGTGATACATCCCACACGCTCAAGAGGTGCGCCATGACTCCCGAAACCGAAGGCAAAGAAGAGAAGGGCCCGAGTGGTTTGCCGTTTATCAATGATCCGGGGAATGAAGATCCCGGGTCGCTGATGGATGATGCGACGGTGCCGTTGAATGATGCGGATGAGGCGGATATGGAGTATGAGGAGGATGGGGATGAGCAGTGAGGGGAGGAGGGTGGATTGAAAGTTTGGATTTGGTTTTGAGGGCCTGAGTGAGCAGGCCCTTTTTGTGGTGAGGTCTAATCGATTTCTTTTGAGTCGGCTAATACATATAGGTTACTTATGGCTGACAATTTTTTTATTTTTTTTAGATTTATATATTCTTCTAACTCTTTTTCGATAATTTTTTTGTCGCAATATTTTTTATATTTTGATGGTCTCTCGCGAGCGAAGTTGTATAGCCGCCAAACATCAAATCCATTGATTTCACCATTAGGGCCATAGTTAAAATCTACACTTCCGGTCGATAAGTTGATTCGGCACCCAATGCCATGCAATTCATATTTAACGCCTCGAGTGACCCTCCCGCATCGCTTTATTGCCTTGGAGCGCCAAAGCCTTCGAATATCTCGAGTGCCAAATTTTCTCTCAAATACCAGAGTGCTGGACTCAACCATAGCGATAAAATCATTTATCAGGATTTCCAAAGTTTCACTTTGTTCACTCATCTTCTTCTGCGATGCTCCAATCTGTCTAAACCTACGTTGTTTGCTGACTCTAGTACATCCTCAATGCTGTTTAGAGTTTTGTCGTATTTTATGAGATCGGTTATGAGTCTGATTGTCACATTGGTCGAAGTTTGCCGTGCAGCTGCTGCGCGATGGTGTCCGTCCAGAATGTATAAATTCCCGTCATGTTCTACGACGTCGATAGGTTCCACTGAGTCGTATCCGTTACGCATTTGGCTTTTATAGTCCTCGACTGTCTTGGTTGAGGTCTTTCCCTCGATTGTATGTACTCTTTTCAAAATTTGTGGATCTATATCGTGAGCAATGGCCGGTAGATCAGGCTCCCCCTCATCAACCTTAACCCTATCACTCGCCCCCGGCACCTCACACCTAGGCTTATTCGGCGGAGGGCAGTTGGACGTCAACCCCAACGGATCCACCCACCCCGTCGGATTAGGCACGTACTGGTACTGATTCAACCCACCCGCCAGCTTCACCGGGTCCGGCGTTAAATACCGTCCAAGCCTTGGGTCGTAATACCGATGCCGGTTGTAATGCAGCCCACTTTCAACATCGAAATACTGCCCCTGAAAGCGCAGCGGTTGATCCAGGTAGTCTTCGCCGGCGAGGGTGACGGCGGCGACTTTGCCGTAGGCGTCGTATTGCGCGGACCAGACGATTTCGCCGCTGTAGTCGGTGAGTTCCTGCGGGGTGCCGAGGTGGTCGAGTTGGTAGTAGAACGGGCAGGCTTTTTTCGGGCCTTTGCCGTCGAGCATCGCCAACGGGCGGAAGGTGCCGGGTTCGTAGAGGAAGCTGCGGTATTGGCTGGCGCTGCTTTCGGCGACGAGGTGTTCGCCTTGCCAGAAAAATTCGGTGACGGCGCCGTCGATTGTTTTGCGGATGCGCCGGCCGAAGGCGTCGTAGTGATAAGTGGCGGTCTGGCCGTCGGGGCGGGTCAGGCCGATCAGGCGGTGCTGGCAGTCGTAGCGGTATTCGGTGACCAGGGTCTGGCCGTGGCCTCGGCGTTCGCGGATCAGGTTGCCGAAGGCGTCGTAGTCGTAATGGCGGTCGCCTTGCATCAGCAGGCGGTTGCCCTTGATCTGCGCGGGACCGGGGCGGTCCTGCATCAGCAGGTTGCCCGCCGGGTCGTGGGCGAAGGATTCGGGCAGTTCGTCGCGCGAGTGACGGACGCGGATCAACCGGTCGAGGGCGTCGTAGCCGTAGGTGCGCTGGCCGTGGCGGCTGTCGGCGATGTGCTCGAGATTGCCGTTGGCGCTGTAGGCATAATCGCGGCGGTACAGCGAGGCGTGGCGATGGCCTACAGCGTGGGCGAGCAAGCGGCCCTGATCGTCGTAGGAGTATTCGCTGAACAGCAAACCTTGCTGGCGTTGCTGTTCGCGACCGGACTGGTAGACGTGGCGCGTGAGCGGCGTGCCATTAAGGTCGATGGCCGACAGCGCACCGCCCTTGGCGTAGTGGTAATCGAGCTTGCTGTTGTCCGGCAGGCGCAGGCGCTTGAGCTGACCGCAGGCGTCATAGGCGTAGCGCAAGGTGCCCCAGCCCTGATGCTCGGTGATCAGCCGGTCCTGACGGTCGTACTCGAAGGCCAGCGGATGGTTTTGCCCGTCATCGACGCCGATCAACCGACCGAGGCGATCGTAGTCGTAGCGGATCTTGGCGCCATCGGGCAGGGTTTTGACCCGCAAGCGCCCGGCCTTATCGCGCTGGTAGTGGGTGACCAGCGATAAACCCTGCTCGCCAAACTCGGTCTTCTCCAGCAGGTGCCCGTTGAGGTCGTAGGCATACGCCGTGCGCCGCCCATCAAACCCGGTTTCCTGTCGGATCAATCCGGTCGGCGTGTAATCCAGGCAGTATTTTTCCCCTGACTCGTTTTCAATTTCGGTCAGCAGCAACCGCGCATGGTCGTAGCGGTACTGCACGCGGGTGCCGTCGGGATTGATCCGTCGCGAGACCAGGTGCAAATCATCGTCATATTCGTAGCGGGTAATGCGCCCGAGTTCATCGCGCTCAGCGGTGATCTGGCCGTAGGCGCCGTAGCTGTAGGCGCGCGTGCTTCCCGTAGGAGAAGTCGTCAGGATCAGTCGGCCGGCCGCGTCCCACTGCTGACGACTGACGACACCAAATTCGTCCTGGGTGGTAATCCGCCGTCCCAGCGCATCGTAGGAAAAGCGCCGCACGCCACCATCGGGCAGGGTTTCTTCGATGAGCTGGCCGAGCTCGTTCCACACCCAGCGGTGGCGGCTGCTGTCCGGGTAACGCAGCGACAGCAATTGCCCGCGCAGGTTGTAGTAGTAATGGGTGACCTGGCCGTCGGGATCGACCGCTTCGGTAACGGCGCCTTCAGCGTTGCGCCGATAGATCCACACCGCATCACCACGGCAACGCTTGTAGAGAAAGCCGTTGCGGTACTCGTAGGACGTTGGTGCATCGTCCGGCGGAACCAGCGCGATCAGCCGTCCGATTTCGTCATAGCGGTATTCGGTAACCGCGCCCAAAGCATCCTGCTCGGCGATCAATCGCCCCTGCTGGTCATAAGCCTTGAGCTGCTCGCCGCCATCGGCCGCAACCTGGCGCACCAGTCGCGCGCGCTCGTCGTGGACGTAGACTTCTTCGGTGCCGTCGACGTAATGCACGGTCACGCTGGCGTCGTCATCGTTCCAGACGTAACGGGTGTTCATCTGCGAGAACGAAGCCCAGTGCCTCACGCAGCGCGCCGCTTTGCCCTCGCGCTGCCACTCCCAGAAGAAGCTCGCGCCGCCGGTCAGCTGGCGCTGGAGGATGACGTGATGGTCGTCGTAGTCGTAGCGTTCGCTGTCGCCGACCGCGTTGGTCGCGGTCAGCAGGCGTTGCCGGGCATCGAAGCTGTAGGTGGCGAGGGTTTGCTCGGTGGTCCACTCGCCCTGGACGAACACCTGATAATCGATCGCCACCAGTTGCGCGCGGTCATAACGCAACAGCAGCGCACGGCCGGCGCCATTGTCCAGACGCTGAATGCGGTCGGAGCGATCGCGTTGCAGGGTCAGACGATTGCCGTAGACATCGCTGATTGCGGTCAGCCGGCCGGCGCGAAAGTGGTAGAACCGCGCGGTTTCCCCGGCCAGAGCCAGAATCAGTTCTTCCGGCTCATCGCCAAGAAAGATCGCCGCACGCGACAGGCTGTTGTGAATGGCTGGGCGCGCGACGTTGGGCAGGGGAAAACGGGTGCGGCGGTTTTCGTGGTCGATCCAGATCACGCCATCGCCGTCGAAGGCCAGGCGATGGGCCAGCGTGTGGCTCCAGCCGAAACCCAGGCCGATGTCGATCTCGACCGCGCTGCTGCGGTACAAGCGGGTGAACTCGAAGGGCAGCACGCCATCGAGCACCGCGTCGGTCAGGGTCAGCAGTTCCTCGCCGGTGACCATCGACACCGGACAGCCGTTTTTGCAGGTATTGGGGACGCAATCGGCGGCGTCGCCGTTGGGGTTTTTCGCTTGATCGGGGACGTCGTCGTGGGGCTCGTGGCGCTCAAGGCGCGCCATGCCCTGGGATTTTTCCCGCGCGAGCGGCGCCGGATTCGGCACGCGGAGCACCACCGCGTCGGCCTGACGAATGTTCAGCGGAATCGATGGCGTCGGCTTCAGCTCCACTTCGCGCGCATGAAACATCAGCGGCTTCAGCGTGCTCGCGTGCTGCTTGAGTTCCGGTGTCGAAGTCAGCTCAGCCAGACGCAAGGCTGAGGCGGCCAGCCACTCCCGCGCCCTTGGCGACTTGATCTTCGCCAAGACCTTGCCGCTCAAACGCAGCGATACGCCGGCACCGCCCGCCACGCGCATCAACAGGAAGCTGATCAGCAACTCGGTGCGAACTTCGGCCACCACCTCGGCGAGGTATTGCGGCGGCAGCATCTTCAGCCAACTGGTGAACGCGGCCAGATGAATGAACAACAACGGCTCGTCGCTGAGCATCAACAAGGCGTTGGCAATCGCCTCGCTGGAAGCCGCCAGCAGCGCCTCGAGTTCGACTTCGCTCAGGTATTCGAGGAGCTTTGCGCTGTGCTCCTGCAGATCGGCAAGTAGGGCAAACAGCTGCTGAATGTCATCCCAGACGCCATTCAGGGCTTTTTCCAGGCCGCGCCAATCGGCCCGTTGCAACTGCCCGTAACGATCAAGAAAACCGGCGCTGGAAAACTCCGTCCACTGCGGCTGGAAGCCTGTCCATTCGTTGCGCAGCCAGCCTTCAAGACCGGCAATGACCCCTTCATATGAGGCATACAGGGCGCGGACATGGGCGGAGGAAACGTTGGGAAAGAAGGTGACGCGATAGCGCTGGCCGCGCATGCAATCGGTCACCTCGAGGATCCCGCTCGGGCCAATGGTGTAGCGCTTTGGTTCGCCGAAGGTCAGCACGCCGTCGACGTCGCTGAGCAGCGGTTCGAGGGTCACCGGGGTGGCGCCGATCGGTACGAAGCGCGCTGCTTCAAACAGATGCACCAGGGTCAGCGGCCCGCTGGCCGAACACATGACCACCGATGAGCTGACAGGTGCGCGCGAAGTGATCGGCGCGCTCAGTTGTACGTCATTGCCAACCTTGAACACCTGCTCGATGTCCAGCGCGGTCCCGGTCCAGAACTGCTCGGCCCAGGCGTCGTAGTTGTTCAGGCACAGGCGGAACTCATCGATCAGCGCTTCGAAATCTGGCTGCTTCGGATTCAGGGCGGCCACCACCAGCAGTCCGATGCTGTTGTTCAGGGCCAGGAGCTGATCGGGTTGAAACATTCGCAGTCGCTCGCGCATATGAAGAAACGGGAGCGCGGACTTTGCGGGGGATCAAAAAGGAAAGAAGTCGGGGAAGTAGGCAGTGTCTGTAGGAGTTTTCGCTAAATGCGAAAAGGCGTCGATGGCATTGCCCGTTGCTCAATGTCCATCGGCCTCGCTATGCTGCTGAACCCATTAATCAGATCCGCGTTGCGACACGTTGCCTGTCGCCCGGGATGTCTTTGTTAACGGATCCGATGATGAATGCACCGCTGAAGACGTTCGGCCCGATCAAGGCCGTGATTTTCGATATGGACGGTTTGCTGCTCGACACCGAGGGCATTTACACCGAGGTCACCTCGCTGATTGCCGGGCGCTACGGGAAAACCTTCGACTGGAGCGTCAAGCAGAACATCATTGGTCGCGGTGCCAATGATCTGGCCAACTACGTGGTGCAGGCGTTGGAGTTACCGATCACTCCGGAAGAATTTCTGCAGATCCGCGAGCCGCTGATGCGCGAGCGTTTCCCCAAGGCGCAAGCGATGCCGGGGGCCGAAGCGCTGGTGCGTCACCTCAAGGCGCACAACATCCCGATCGCAGTCGGCACCAGTTCGTCGCGCCAGTCGTTCGGGCAGAAAACCACCTTGCACCGTGAGTGGTTTGCGCTGTTCGATTTCATCGTCACGGCGGACGATCCGGAAGTCGGCGCGGCCAAACCGGCGCCGGATATCTTCCTCACCGCCGCCCGGCGCCTGGGCATCGCGCCCGGGGATTGTCTGGTGTTCGAGGATTCGCCGTTCGGCGTCACCGCCGCGAAAGCGGCAGGCATGACCGCAATCGCCATCCCCGACGCAGCGATGGCCGATGAGAAATATGCCCACGCTGACGGCATTATTCGTTCGCTGAAAGCATTTATGCCCAGCGCCTTTGGCTTACCGATGCTGGAGCTGGCTTGACCGTTCACACGAAAACGCCGCCCTTCCTGTAAAGAAGGGCGGCGTTTTTTCTTGCCGGTCTGTCAGGCGCCGAAACCACCGTCGATGGTCAGGCTGGCACCGGTGATGTAACCGGCTTCAGGCCCGGCCAGGTAGGCGACGAAGCTGGCGATTTCATCGGCGGTGCCGTAACGACCGACGGCCATCAGCGGGATCAGGCTGTCGGCGAATTCGCCATGGGCCGGGTTCATGTCGGTGTCGACCGGGCCAGGTTGCACGTTGTTGATGGTGATGCCGCGAGGGCCGAGGTCGCGGGCTAGGCCTTTGGTCAGGCCGACCAGTGCCGATTTGCTCATCGCGTAGACACCGCCACCGCCGAAGGGCATGCGGTCGGCGTTGGTGCTGCCGATGTTGATGATCCGCGAGCCTTCGCCCATGTGTTTCGCTGCTTCCTGGGACGCAATGAACACGCTGCGCACGTTGATGGCCAGGGTCTGATCGAAGTCTTCGAGTTTGAAGTCTTCCAGCGGCGCGATGGCCAGTACGCCGGCGTTGTTGACCAGAATGTCCAGGCGTCCAAACGCTTCGACGGTGGCGTTGACGGCGTGGCGAATCGCGCTGGCATCGGCGCTGTCTGCCTTGATCGCCAAGGCTTTGCCGCCGTTGCCAGTGATGCTGTTCTGCAGTTCTTCAGCTTTGGCGGCGGAGCTGACGTAGGTGAAAGCGACAGCGGCGCCTTCAGCGGCCAGACGTTTGACGATGGCCGCGCCGATGCCGCGCGAACCGCCTTGAATCAGAGCGACCTTGCCGCTGAGGTGTTGAGTGGTCATGTTCGATCTCCAAGTGTTCAAGGCGGAATGCCTTGGTGTTGGTGCCGAGTATCGGCCTGGCATCGACAACCGGGTAGACCATGATTGCTATAGTCTGTGTAAACCAGAAGTTTATAGTGGCGATCATGGAAACGTTCAGCAGTATCGAATGCTTTGTGCGCAGCGCCGAAGTCGGCAGCTTTGCCGAAGCCGCGCGACGCTTGAGCCTGACCCCGGCGGCGGTCGGCAAGAGCGTGGCGAAACTGGAAGCGCGGCTTGGCGTGCGGCTGTTCCAGCGTAGTACACGCAGCCTGACGTTGACCGAAGCGGGGCAGCTGTTTTTGAGTGAAGTCAGCGCCAGCCTGACCACCATCCAGAATGCCGTAGCCAATCTGGCCAGTGCCGGCGGGCAACCGGCCGGCACGCTGAAAGTCAGCATGGGCACGGTGTTCGGTCGTCTGTATATCGTGCCGCTGCTCGGTGAGTTTCTGCGGCGCTATCCGGCAATCAACCCGGACTGGCATTTCGATAACCGCCAGGTCGACCTGATCGGGCAGGGCTTTGACGCGGCGATTGGCGGCGGCTTTGAACTGCCACAAGGCGTGGTTGCGCGCAGGCTGACACCGGCGCATCGGGTGTTGGTGGCATCGGAGGACTATCTGCAAAAACATGCGCCGATCAGCCATCCCGATGACCTCAAGCAACACGACGGCATTCTGATTCGCTCACCGCAGACCGGGCGCGTGCGCTCCTGGCAACTGACTCACCGCGATCAGCAACACAGTCCGCTGACATTGCGGGCGCGGATGACCATGAGTGATTCCGAGGCTGCCTGTGCAACGGCGATGCAAGGTTTGGGCATTGCACTGGTGAGCATGCCGTTTGCGGTGCCGTATCTTCAGGCAGGGACGTTACAGCGAGTGCTGCCGGAATGGTTTGTCGATGACGGCAACATTTCGATCTATTACGCCGAGCACAAATTGTTGCCGGGCAAGACCCGGGCGTTTGTGGATTTCGTGATTGAACAGTTTGCTGAGCAGGGACTGGGGCGTCGGTTTAGTGCTATCTGAGCCAGGCATCAAACCGAGTTGCGGCTATCGCGGGCAAGCCCGCTCCCACAAGTTTTGAGTTGTTCACACATCTTGCAAACAACACAAAACCCTGTGGGAGCGGGCTTGCCCGCGATGAACGATCACTCGGTCTATCGAGCAAAGCGCTCCGCCCAACCAACAATGTTCTTCGGCCGTGGCGTCGCATAAGTGCGCACCTTGGACGTCGACAACTTCAAACGCACCAGCGACTCGGCAATCGTCACCGCCGCTGTCACGCCATCCACCACCGGCACGCCGGTGCGCCGGCGAATCTGCTCGTCCAGCCCGGCCATGCCGCCGCAGCCCAGGCAAATCACCTCGGCCTTGTCCTGGGTCACCGCCAGTTCGGCCTGCTGCACGATCGCTTCCAGCGCGCGCTGCGGTTCGTGTTCAAGCTCCAAAACCGCCAGACCACTGGCGCGCACCGAGGCACAGCGATCCCACAGACCGGACAATTTCAGCCGATCCTCGATTAGCGGCACGGTGCGATCCAGTGTGGTCACCACCGAGTAGGCATGGCCGAGAAACATCGCGGTGCTGGCCGCCGCGTCAGTGATATCCACCACTGGCACGTTGAGCAGTTCCTGCAAGCCTTCGCGGCCATGTTCGCCGTAGCCGGCCTGGATCACCGCATCGAAGGGTTGATCGTAAGACATCACTCGATCCATCACGGCGATGGCGGCCAGGTAACTTTCGAAATTGCCTTCAATCGATTCGGCGCCGAAGTACGGCGTCAGGCCGACGATTTCGGTACCGGGCGAAGCGACGGCCTGCGCCGAGCGGGCGATGGCGTCGGTGATGGATTCGGTGGTGTTGACGTTGACCACGAGAATACGCATGGAAAATCCTTATTGCGGGCAGTGGTGCGGCCCGAAACCGGGCCGCGAAGGGATCAGTGGCTGACGTTATCCACAGCGATGCACTCGCCGCTGACGTCGGCGTAATGCGTGTGGCGTTTGGCGACGATCAGGTAAAGCATGCCGGCGATACCGGCACCGATCAGCCAGGAGAACGGTGAGACGCTGTGGAAACCGGGCACCAGCGCCAGGATGATGGCGATCAGCGCTGCAGGAATAAACGCCGCCACCGCGCGGAAATTGATGCCGCGGCTGTAGTAATAAGCGCCGTTGGGGTCTTCGCTGTAGAGCTGCGGCACGTTGATCCGGCCTTTGCGGATCAGCCAGTAGTCGACCATGATCACCCCGTACAACGGGCCGAGCAGGGCGCCGAGGCCCGACAGGAAATACACGATCACCAGCGGACTGTTGTAGAGGTTCCACGGCAGGATCAGCACGGCGATGGTCGCGCTGATCAACCCGGCGCGGCGGAAGGTCAGGTACTTCGGCGCCAGGTTGCTGAGGACGAACGCCGGGGCAACGAAGTTGGCCATGATGTTCACCGCAACGGTGACAATCAGAAAAGCCAGGCAGCCGAGCACCAGAAAGAACGTGTTGGGGATCGAAGCGATGATCTCGGTCGGGCTTTCGATGATCCGCCCGTTGATCTGGAACTGCGCGCCACACAGCAGTACGGTAATCGCGGCGAATACCAGAATGTTCACCGGCAAGCCCCAGAAATTTCCTACTTTGATGGTTTTGCGGCACGGCGAAGAACGGGCGAAGTCGCAGAAATTGAGGATCAGCGTGCCGTAGATCGCCAGCCACAACGCGCCACCAGCAAAAATGTTGCGCCACATCTCGCCCCCGGTCAGCGGCTCGCGGATCGACCAGGCAATGGTCGCGTTGGCCTGGAAGTACATCCACCCGGCGAGTGCGGCTACGGTCAGCAGAATCACCGGCCCGGCAAATGCCTCGTAACGGCGCACCATCTCCATGCCGTAGGCGAGGATCGCCAGTTGCACCAGCCAGATTGCTACAAAGCACACCCAGCCCAGACTCGACAGGCCCAGAATTGAGTCGTGATCGTATTCGGCAAAGCCGGGATGCACGGCGGTCAGCAGGACGCGGAATACCACCGAGGCGAGGTACGTCTGAATACCGAACCAGGCGATGGCGATAACCGCCCTGATCAATGCAGGAATTTGCGCACCGTGGATGCCAAAACTGATCCGGCTGATCACCGGAAACGGCACCCCGGTTTTCTGCCCCATGTACCCGGACAGGTTCATGAAGAAATACACCAGCGCCGCGCCGATCCCCAGCGACAACAGAATCTGCCAGCCGCCCAGACCCAGTGCATACAAGCCGATGGCGAACGAGTAGTTGGCGATGTTGTGCACGTCATTCGTCCACAGGGCGAAGATGCTGTACCGGCCCCAACGTCGGCCTTCGGCTTTGGTCGGCGCCAGATCGCTGTTGTGCAGACGCGGGCTCAGTTGCAGCGGCTCGCTCAGTCCGTCATCGGGCAACGGTTGATCAAGCGTGGAGGAGGGCAGATTCAGCACGATGTTATTCGAAAGACTTGTACGCATTCCGGCAGGCTCCTGACGTTCACTCCCGCGATGACTGTGCATGAGCGCTCAGGCTCGACAAATCTTCGTCGCGGCGGTGAAAACATCACTGGTTACGGGGCATCTGCAGCCTGTACGGGATAGGGCGCTTCAGGCTTGCGGATCGAAAGTGTGCATGTTTTGCAGTTTTGTATACAAAACATGTATGCGATAAAGCCAGATTTGTGCCAGTTGCCAATCTATAAGCGGCAGGGCTCATTTCGAATAGTTATCGATGCAACATAAGTCGCTGAAAAACCGACGATATAAATTGATCGATCGGGCAGGAATTTTTTCCAGGGGAGGGATTTTGCAGAGTGGCGAGCAGATGGGGATTCTGCTGGGGAGTGTAACTTTTCAGGGCGTCAGGACTGAAAGTGCACACATAAATGGCACCGATGGTGACAACCTTGTGTACACCTTTTGCGTGCCTGGCACATATCAATGTGGGAGCGAGCCTGCTCGCGAATGCGGTGGATCAGGCAACTGAAACGTTGACTGGAACGGCGCTTTCGCGAGCAGGCTCGCTCCCACAGGTCCTTCTATAAATGGGGGATCAAACCTTGCTCTTGCTGATGATATTCCCCGCATGCAGTCCGCATTCCTTCTGCGTGGCTTCTTCCCACCACCAGCGGCCTTCGCGCTCGTGCTGGTTCGGCAGCACCGGGCGGGTGCAGGGTTCGCAACCGATGCTGATGAAGCCGCGCTCGTGCAGGCTGTTGTACGGCAGCTCAAGCATGCGGATGTAACCCCAGATCTCCTCGCTGGTCATCTGCGCCAACGGGTTGAACTTGTACAGCGTGCGTTCCGGTGTCGAGAACGCCGTGTCGATTTCCAGCACCGCCACAGCGCTGCGGGTGCCCGGGCTCTGATCGCGGCGTTGGCCGGTGGCCCAGGCTTTGACGTCGGACAGCTTGCGCCGCAGCGGCTCGATCTTGCGGATGCCGCAGCATTCGCCGTGGCCATCTTTATAGAAGCTGAACAGGCCTTTTTCCTTCACGAACGGTTCGAGTTTCGTGTAGTCCGGCGAGACGATTTCAATATCGATCTTGTAATGCTCGCGCACCTGCTCGATGAAGCGGTAGGTCTCCGGATGCAGGCGGCCGGTGTCGAGGCTGAAGACTTTGACGTTCTTGTTCAGCTTCCACGCCATGTCCACCAACACCACGTCCTCGGCGCCGCTGAAAGATATCCACAAGTCATCGCCGAATTCGGCGAATGCGAGCTTGAGGATGTCCTGGGCGGATTTGTTGGCATAGGTCGTGGCGAGTTCCACGACGTCGAACGTTGGGCTCATCAGGGCGGCTTCCTACAGGTCAATGGCGCTCGGGCGCTCTATAGGGGGCCGATGGTAACAAAAAGCTGCCGCGCCCGGGGCGTCCTCTGCGTTGCGCGCGGCTGGTGCAGACGCTAGAGTTCGGCCTCGCTCGACTCAATAATCACTACAAACGGGAGTGTCTTGTGGAAATTGCTTGCCTGGATCTTGAAGGGGTACTGGTACCGGAAATCTGGATCGCCTTCGCCGAAAAAACCGGAATCGACTCCCTCAAGGCCACCACCCGGGACATTCCCGATTACGACGTATTGATGAAGCAGCGTTTGCGCATCCTCGATGAGCACGGCCTCAAGCTTGCGGACATTCAGGAAGTGATCGCGACACTGAAACCGCTGGACGGCGCGGTGGAGTTCGTCAACTGGCTGCGCGAGCGTTTCCAGGTGGTGATTCTCTCGGACACCTTTTATGAGTTTTCACAGCCACTGATGCGCCAACTGGGCTTCCCGACTCTGCTTTGCCATCGGTTGATCACTGACGAAAGCGGCCGGGTGACCAGCTATCAGTTGCGTCAGAAAGACCCCAAGCGTCAGTCGGTGTTGGCGTTCAAGAGCCTGTATTACCGGGTGATTGCGGCGGGGGATTCATACAACGACACGACCATGCTCGGCGAGGCGGATGCGGGGATTCTGTTTCATGCGCCGGACAACGTGATTCGCGAGTTTCCGCAGTTTCCGGCGGTGCATACGTTTGAAGAGCTGAAGCAGGAATTTCTCAAGGCCTCTAATAGAGAGTTGAGTTTGTAGTTGTCTGGAAGGACGTCTTCGCGAGCAGGCTCGCTCCCACATTTGGAATACATTTCCCTGTGGGAGCGAGCCTGCTCGCGAAGCTTTTAAGTTTTTAGAGGTTTTGCAGGGTATCGAGCAGGATCCGCACTTTGGTCATCGACTCCTGATACTCCGCCTGCCAGTCCGAATCGGCGACGATCCCGCCGCCGCCCCAGCAGCACACCTGGCCATCCTTGACCAACAGACTGCGAATGGCGATGGAGCTGTCCATCTCGCCGCGCACGTCCAGATACAGCAACGAGCCGCAATACAGACCGCGCCGGGTCGGCTCCAGCTCGTCGATGATCTGCATCGCCCGAATCTTCGGTGCGCCGGTGATTGAGCCGCCGGGGAAGCTGCCGGCGATCAGGTCGAGCGCGTCACGATCCGCCGCCAGTTCACCGGTCACGCTGCTGACCAGATGATGCACATTCGGATAGCTCTCCAGACTGAACAACTCCGGCACGCGCACCGAGCCGATGCGGCAGGTGCGCCCGAGGTCGTTGCGCAGCAGGTCGACGATCATCAGGTTTTCCGCGCGATCCTTGGGGCTGGCCAGCAGTTCGGCGGCATTGGCGGCGTCTTCGGCTGGAGTCAGGCCGCGAGGGCGGGTGCCCTTGATCGGACGGGTTTCGACCTGACGCTGGCTGACTCTGACGAAGCGTTCCGGTGAAAGGCTCAGCACCGCGCCGCCGTCGGGCAGGCTCTGGAAACCGGAGAACGGCGTCGGGCAGGCCTGGCGCAATGCGCAATAGGCCAGCCATGGATCGCCCAGACATTCGGCACGGAAGCGTTGCGCAAAGTTGACCTGATAGCAGTCGCCGGCCTGGATATAGTCCTGAATGCGTTCGAACGCCTGACGGTAATCGTCGGCCGAAATATCAGCGGCCATGGGGGCGTTCAGTTTGAATGGCGCCAGCGCGTCAAATTGAGGCTGAGTGAACAGCGCGACCAATCGCTGCCGTTCACTGTCGACAAGCGAAGGATGAAAGACCAGTTGGCTGGTTTGCGCGTGGTGATCACTGATCAGCGCCCAGTCGTACAGGCCAAAACGCGCATCGGGCAGTTGCAGGTCATCCAGCGCCTGACTCGGCAGGTTTTCCAGATGCCGGCCGAAGTCGTAGCTCAAATAGCCGATCAATCCACCGGCGAATGGTAATTCATACCCGGCAGGCAACTGCGCTTCGCCCAAGCGGCTGAGATGGTCACGCAGGCGCTGGAGGAAATGCGCACCGCTTTCCTCCGGCAACACCGCCAGTTGTTCCAGCGGCCAGGCGCTCAACAAGTCATAACGGCCGCGTTCGGCGCTCGGCCGGCCGCTGTCGAGCAGCACGGCGCCGGGGGCATTGCGAATGGCCGCGAAGTAGTCGGCGGGATTGGCGCGGTAGGGCAGTGGGTGTACGGAGCAGGTCAGCATGGGCGGGGCAGATCGGCCGTTGAGGCGGGGTGGGGATTGTAGTCCTCTGCGCTGCCAGATCAAAGTCAAAAGCCTCCCCCTCACCCCAACCCTCTCCCCCAAGGGGGCGAGGGGGAAAGGGAGCAGATCGGGGGCTTTTCAAAACTTGGGTTCGGCTCGATATCTTGGGGGAGGGAGCCGATCTTCATGCTTTTCAAAGCTTGAGTTCGACTCAAGACGTTCAGGTCGGCGTACCTCCAACATCCACCTCGGTCAGTCCCCTCTCCCTTTGGGAGAGGGTTAGGGTGAGGGGCTCTTGAGCTTTTAGCCTTCGACAGCTGGAATATGCCCAAACATCTCCTGGGTAAACGCCACCCGCTCTTCAACCGACTCCGTCACGCCCCGCGCCTTCAGCTCTTCCAGCCGCGCTTCAACCGCGTGGGTACGCAAGGTCAGGCCGCAATCGTTGGCGATCTGAATGTTCAGCCCCGGCCGCGCATTCAGCTCGAGGATCAGCGGGCCTTTTTCCTGATCAAGCACCATGTCCACGCCGATATAACCCAGCCCGCACAGCTCATAGCAGCCGGCGGCGAGTTTCATGAAACCGTCCCAGTAGGGCAGTTGCACGCCATCCACCGCATTGGTGGTGTCGGGGTGTTTGGTGATGATGTTGTTCAGCCATGTGCCGCGCAGCGTAAGGCCGGTGGCCAGATCGACGCCGACGCCAATGGCGCCCTGGTGCAGGTTGGCCTTGCCGCCGGACTGGCGGGTCGGCAGACGCAACATCGCCATCACCGGGTAACCCATCAGCACGATGATGCGGATGTCCGGCACGCCTTCGTAGCTGATGCTTTTGAAGATCTGGTCCGGGGTCACACGGTATTCGATCAGCGCGCGGTCGCGGTGGCCGCCCAGCGAGTACAGGCCGGTGAGGATGCTGGAGATGTGATGTTCCAGCTCCTCGTGGGCGAGGATCTTGCCCGACACCGTGCGATAACGGCCTTCGAAGCGGTCGGCGATGACGATGATGCCGTCGCCACCCGCGCCCTGCGCCGGTTTGATCACGAAGTCGCTGCGCCCGCCGATGATCTCGTCGAGCTTGTCGATTTCCTTCTCGGTGGAGATCACCCCGTACAGCTCCGGCACATGAATGCCGGCGGCGATGGCGCGTTCCTTGGTCAGGATCTTGTCATCGACGATCGGGTACAGGCTGCGCTTGTTGTACTTGAGCACGTAGTCCGCGTTTCGGCGGTTGATGCCCATGATGCCGCGCGCCTCGAGGGCCTTCCAGGTCTTCCAAAAACCGAACATCAGGCGTCAGCCTTCTTCAGGAAGGCCTTGAAACGTACCAGTTCGGTCAGGCGGTAGCCGCGATAGCGACCCATCGCCAGCATGAAACCGACCAGAATCAGCAGGATCGCCGGGAAGGTAAACACGAAGTACACCAGCTCCGGCACGGTCATGATCAGGTGTGCGAGAGAGGCGGCGAACAGCGTGCCGATGGCGACTTTCAGCGCATGGTTGGCGCCGCGTTCTTCCCAGGTGATCGACAGACGTTCGATGGTCATGGTCAGAATCACCATCGGGAACAGCGCCACCGACAAGCCACGCTCAAGCCCCAGCTTGTGGCTGAACAGACTGATCGCCGCAATCAACACCACCACGAACGTCAGCACCACCGACAGGCGCGGCAGCATTTGCAGCTTCAGATGTTCGAGATACGAGCGCAATGACAGGCCCAGCGCCGTGATCACTGTGAACAGCAGGATGCCGAAGCCCAGCTGCGTTTCGCGGAAGGCGAGGGCGATCAGCACCGGGGTGAATGTGCCGAGGGTCTGCAGGCCGACCAGGTTGCGCAGGATCAGGATCACCAGCACACCGATCGGGATCATCACCATGATCATGAAGGTCTGCTGGGTCTGCAGCGGCAAGCCGTACAGCGAGTAATCGAGGAAGTTGGCGTCAGTGTTTTCGTCGGTCAGCTTGGCCAGACGAATCGCGTTCATCTCGCTGTTGTTCAGGCTGAAGGTCACGTTGGCTTTCTTGCCGCCGTCGACGGTGATCAGGTTTTCGTCGCCGGTCCACCACAGCAGGCGATCGGTCGGCAGGCCTTGCTCACCGGTTTCCGGGTTGAAGTACAGCCAGTCGTTGCCGTTGAAGCTGCGCAGCCACAGTTCGGGAGTCTGAGGCTGATCGGCGACGAGGCGGATGGTGTGGACTTTTTCTACCGGAACGTGGGCAATCGACAGCAGCAGTTCGACGATCTTGGCTTTGTGCGAAGTCGACGGATCGCCGGCCAGCAGCAATTTGACGTTGTCGTCGTTGACATTGTTGACGCGCTTGATCGCCTCGCCAATAAAGGTTTCGACGTCGGCCGAATGTTGGCGGATCGGCGCGAGCAGAGCTTCGGCGGCGATTTTTTCCGGGCCTTCGATGACCATGCTGTCACGGAAGGTCGGGCCTTTGACCTTGGATTTTTCCGCGGTGTAGCGCTTGGTCAGCACCAGACGGTAATACAGCGTCTGGTTGCCCTTGGCGCGACGGGCCGACCAGGTCACCTTGCGGTTGCCGTCGATGCGGTTGACCGCGACGCCGTAGTTATTGGAGATGAAGCTTTCGTTGAGGCTCACGTAATCGCGGCTCAACGGCGGCACGAACATCTGGATCTTCACCGGATCTTTGGTGCTGGCGACGAACTCGACCTTGGCGTCGATGTTCCACAGGTCGTCGGTGGCGTCTTCGGTCACCGGGATGCCGAGCACGAAAATCTGATAGGCCGTAACCGAAACGCCCAGCAGCACCAGCACGGCGATCAGGATTTTCAGGTGGAAGGTTAGAGAACGCATGGAAATTACTCGGCGGTGTGAGCGGCGATGGTGCAGGCAGGTTTGCCGGCAGCGTATTTAAGACTGGGGTCGACCAGCGCGTCGAAGCGTTTCAGCGCCTCGGAGCCGATCAAAAGCGGGTATTGGAACGCACTTCGGTCGGTGAGGTTCACTTCGATGCTGCGCATTGCCGAACCCATGCAGATATCCAGCTCGATCACCGGACGGGCGGTGTACTGCTTGCCTTCTTCCGGATCGTAGTCGCCGGCGCGGCGCTTGATCTTGCTGACCCGCGCCAGCGGCCGTTCGATGGGGTGCGAATGCGCGGTGTCGATCGCCAGGTAGAAACGTACCCAGGATTCACCGTTGCGTTTGAAGCGTTTGATGTCGCGGGCACTCAGCGAGGCGGTTTTCGCCCCGGTGTCGAGTTTGGCCGCAACTTCGAGATTGATGCCGTCAAGCGAAGCGTATTCGTTGAGGCCGTACACGGTTTTTTCCCCCGCGGCGGCGAGGCCGGGCAGGCAAAACAGAGCAAAAAAGGTGGGGAAAGGCTTGAGTCTCATAAATCCTGGTGCGCAGCGTTCCGTTATCGGTTCAGGTGCCCGCACAACCGTGCGCAAGCCCCCGCGTGTGCCTGGCAGCTTTTTATGGCAAGCCGTACAAAAGACCCGCAAATGCGGGCGGCATTCTAGCACGGTGGTTTTATGGCGCCAGCGCTTGCGCCGACCCATGAGCTGCAAGGGATGCCACTCTTGTGGGAGCGAGCCTGCTCGCGAAAGCGCTGTGTCATTCGATGCAGAAGCCGGCTGATGTGCCGCCTTCGCGAGCAGGCACGCTCCCACAGTAATAGATGATCGATTGGCTGCGGTTATTAGACGATTGTCGACAATACCTATTTATCCTTTGACTGATGCGGTCTTATTGGCTAGTTTTTGCCGCATTGGATTTGAAGGTGTCGACAATCATGCTGGATCAACTCGATCCCCCGGTCATCAGTGGTGACGACTCCGAGACGCTGTCGGAAAACGTCTTCCGGCGCATCCAGGCCGCAATCGTCAAAGGCGAAATCGCCCCGGGCAGCAAGATTTCCGAGCCGGAACTGGCGCGCACCTATGGCATCAGCCGAGGCCCGCTGCGTGAGGCGATCCATCGTCTGGAAGGCCAGCGCTTGCTGGTGCGCGTGCCGCACGTCGGTGCGCGGGTGGTCTCGCTCAGTCATGCCGAATTGATCGAGCTCTACGAAATCCGTGAATCTCTTGAAGGCATGGCCTGCCGCCTCGCCGCCGAGCGCATGAGCGTCGAGGAAATCGACGAACTGCGCCGGGTCCTGGAAACCCACGAGCGCGATGCGGCGTTTCAGGCCGGCGTCGGTTACTACCAGCAGGAAGGCGACTTCGACTTTCATTACCGGATCATCCAGGGCAGCGGCAATCGCACGCTGACGCAGATGCTCTGCGGCGAGCTGTATCAACTGGTGCGCATGTACCGCATCCAGTTTTCCACCACGCCGAATCGCCCGCATCAGGCCTTCGCCGAACACCACCGCATTCTCGATGCCATCGCCGACCGTGACGGCGAGCTCGCGGAATTGTTGATGCGCCGCCACATCGGCGCCTCGAAACGCAACATCGCCCGTCACTACGAGGACGGCGCCCACAACAAGACAGCCACTGAACGAGGTGATGCATGACTTCCAACCTGAACACGCCGGGCCAGCGCTTCCGCGATGCGGTCGCCAGCGAGCATCCTTTGCAAGTGGTCGGCGCGATCAACGCCAACCACGCGCTGCTGGCCAAACGCGCCGGTTTCAAGGCGATCTACCTGTCCGGCGGCGGCGTGGCCGCAGGTTCTCTGGGCGTGCCGGACCTGGGCATCACCGGGCTGGACGACGTGCTCACCGACGTGCGCCGCATCACCGATGTCTGCGACCTGCCGCTGCTGGTGGATGTCGACACCGGTTTCGGCTCGTCGGCGTTCAACGTCGCGCGTACGGTCAAGTCGATGATCAAGTTCGGCGCGGCGGCGATTCACATCGAGGACCAGGTTGGCGCCAAGCGCTGCGGCCATCGCCCGAATAAAGAAATTGTCAGCCAGCAGGAAATGGTCGATCGCATCAAAGCCGCCGTCGATGCGCGCACCGACGACAGCTTCGTGATCATGGCGCGCACCGATGCGTTGGCGGTGGAAGGTCTGGAATCGGCACTCGATCGTGCGGCGGCGTGCATCGAGGCCGGCGCTGACATGATTTTCCCTGAGGCGATTACCGAGCTGGACATGTACAAGCTGTTCGCCAATCGCGTGAAAGCGCCGATCCTGGCCAATATCACCGAGTTCGGCGCAACGCCGCTGTACACCACCGAACAACTGGCCGGCGCCGACGTTTCTCTGGTGCTGTATCCGCTGTCGGCATTCCGCGCGATGAACAAGGCGGCGGAAAATGTCTACACGGCGATCCGCCGCGATGGCACGCAACAGAATGTCATCGACACCATGCAGACTCGCATGGAGCTCTACGATCGTATCGATTACCACACGTTCGAGCAGAAGCTCGATGCGTTGTTTGCACAGAAGAAAGGCTGAACAAAACCCTGTGGGAGCGAGCCTGCTCGCGAAGACGGACTGACATCCAACATTGATGTCGACTGATCCAGCGCTTTCGCGAGCAGGCTCGCTCCCACAAGTTTCCCCATACAAATTCAAGAAGATTGGAGAACACAATGGCCGAAGCAAAAGTACTCAGTGGCGCCGGGCTCCGTGGCCAGGTTGCCGGGCAAACCGCACTGTCCACCGTGGGCCAGGCCGGAGCCGGGCTGACCTATCGCGGCTACGACGTGCGTGAACTGGCCGCCGACGCGCAATTTGAAGAAGTCGCGTATCTGCTGCTGTACGGCGAACTGCCGACCAAAGCGCAACTGGCCGACTATCAAAGCAAACTGAGCAAGCTGCGCGACCTGCCGCAAGCGCTCAAGGAAGTGCTTGAGCGCATCCCGGCTGACGCGCATCCGATGGACGTCATGCGTACCGGTTGCTCATTCCTCGGCAACATCGAACCGGAGAAGGACTTCGCCGAACAGCGCGACAAGACCGACCGCCTGCTCGCCGCTTTCCCGGCGATCATGTGCTACTGGTATCGCTTCAGCCACGACGGCAAGCGCATCGACTGCGTCAGCGACGAGCCGACCATTGGCGGCCACTTCCTGCATTTGCTGCACGGCAAGAAACCGAGCGAACTGCACGTCAAAGTCATGAACGTGTCGCTGATCCTCTACGCCGAGCACGAATTCAATGCCTCGACCTTCACCGCACGGGTTTGCGCCTCGACCCTTTCCGATCTGTATTCCTGCGTAACAGCGGCAATCGGTTCGCTGCGCGGTCCATTGCACGGCGGCGCCAACGAAGCGGCGATGGAAATGATCGAGCGCTTCTCGTCGCCGGAAGAGGCGATCAAAGGCACCCTCGGCATGCTCGAGCGCAAGGACAAAATCATGGGCTTCGGCCACGCGATCTATAAGGACAGCGACCCGCGCAACGAGGTGATCAAGGGCTGGGCGAAAAAACTCGCGGACGAGGTCGGCGACAAGGTGCTGTTCCCGGTTTCCGAGGCCATCGACAAGACCATGTGGGAGCAGAAGAAACTGTTCCCGAATGCCGACTTCTATCACGCCTCGGCTTACCACTTCATGGGCATCCCGACCAAGCTGTTCACGCCGATCTTCGTCTGCTCGCGCCTGACCGGCTGGGCCGCGCACGTGTTCGAACAACGCGCCAACAACCGCATCATCCGCCCAAGCGCCGAGTACACCGGCGTCGAACAGCGCAAGTTCGTGCCAATCGAACGTCGCTGAAATGGTGGGCTGACCCGGAACCAGAGAACACCGCTAGACCCTGTGGGAGCGAGCCTGCTCGCGAAGACGGACTGACATTCAACATTGATGTCGACTGATATACCGCTTTCGCGAGCAGGCTCGCTCCCACAGTGGACGGTGTGTAACTCAGGTTTCTGGCCCACCCTTTGAAACCACCGTGACCCGAGTCCTGACCCGATGAACACAGAATTCCGCAAGAACCTGCCCGGCACGCCGCTGGATTACTTCGACACCCGCGCGGCGGTCGAGGCGATTGCGCCTGGCAGCTACGACACCCTGCCGTACACCTCCCGCGTGCTGGCGGAAAACCTCGTGCGTCGCTGCGACCCGGCCACGCTTACC
Organism: Pseudomonas sp. TE9122; assembly: GCF_056278925.1. Lineage (NCBI taxonomy): Bacteria > Pseudomonadati > Pseudomonadota > Gammaproteobacteria > Pseudomonadales > Pseudomonadaceae > Pseudomonas > Pseudomonas sp. TE9122. Next base: position 1,457,654 of record NZ_JBWBQI010000001.1, read on the forward strand.
GATTCGCTCAAGCAACTGATCGAACGCAAGCGCGATCTCGATTTCCCGTGGTTCCCGGCGCGGGTGGTCTGCCATGACATCCTCGGCCAGACCGCGCTGGTCGACCTCGCCGGTCTGCGTGACGCCATCGCTTTGCAGGGTGGTGACCCGGCGCAGGTCAACCCGGTGGTGCCGACGCAACTGATCGTCGACCACTCGCTGGCCGTCGAGGCGGGCGGTTTCGATGCCCAGGCCTTCGAGAAGAACCGCGCCATCGAAGATCGCCGCAACGAAGACCGTTTCCACTTCATCAACTGGACCAAAAAGGCCTTCAAGAACGTCGATGTGATCCCGCCGGGCAACGGCATCATGCACCAGATCAACCTGGAGAAAATGTCCCCGGTGATTCAGGTGCGCGAAGGCGTGGCGTTCCCCGACACTTGCGTCGGCACCGACAGCCACACGCCGCACGTCGATGCGCTGGGTGTGATTGCCATCGGCGTCGGCGGCCTCGAAGCCGAGAGCGTGATGCTCGGTCGCGCGTCGTGGATGCGTCTGCCGGAAAGCGTTGGCGTCGAACTGACCGGCAAGTTGCAACCGGGCATCACCGCCACCGACATGGTCCTGGCTTTGACCGAATACCTGCGCAAACAGAAAGTCGTCGGCGCATGGCTGGAATTCTTCGGTGAAGGCGCGGCAGCGCTGACCCTCGGCGACCGCGCGACCATTTCCAACATGGCCCCGGAATACGGCGCCACGGCAGCGATGTTCTACATCGATCAGCAGACCATCGATTACCTGAAGCTGACCGGTCGTGAAGACCAGCAAGTGCAACTGGTCGAGCAATACGCCAAGTTGACCGGCCTGTGGGCTGACAGCCTGAAAGGCGCGCAATACGAGCGCGGCCTGACTTTTGATCTGTCCTCGGTGGTGCGCAACATGGCCGGCCCGAGCAACCCGCACGCCCGCGTCGCGGTGTCCGATCTGGCGGCCAAAGGCATCTCCGGCCAGTGGGATGACGTGCCGGGGCAAATGCCCGACGGCGCGGTGATCATCGCCGCCATCACCAGCTGCACCAACACCAGCAACCCACGCAACGTCATTGCCGCTGGCCTGTTGGCGCGCAATGCCAACAAGCTCGGCCTGACCCGCAAGCCATGGGTCAAATCCTCGCTGGCGCCCGGTTCGAAAACCGTAGCGCTGTACCTCGATGAAGCGGGGCTGACCACTGAGCTGGAACAGCTCGGTTTCGGCGTTGTGGCATTTGCCTGCACCACGTGTAATGGCATGTCCGGCGCCCTCGATCCGCTGATCCAGCAAGAGATCATCGACCGCGATCTGTACGCGACCGCGGTGCTTTCCGGCAACCGCAACTTCGACGGCCGCATTCACCCGTACGCCAAACAGGCATTCCTTGCTTCGCCGCCGCTGGTGGTTGCCTACGCGATCGCCGGGACCATCCGTTTCGACATCGAAAAGGATGTGCTGGGCGTGGTCGATGGTCGGGAAATCCGCCTGAAAGACATCTGGCCGAGCGATGAAGAAATCGATGCGGTGGTGAAGTCGTCGGTCAAGCCTGAGCAGTTCCGTCAGGTCTACATTCCGATGTTCGCCGTGCATGAAGACACCGGGCCGAAAGTCGCGCCGTTGTACGACTGGCGCGAGATGAGCACCTACATCCGCCGTCCGCCGTACTGGGAAGGCGCGCTGGCCGGCGCTCGTCCGCTGAAGGGCATGCGCCCATTGGCGGTGCTGCCGGACAACATCACCACTGATCACCTGTCGCCATCGAACGCGATCATGCTCGACAGCGCCGCCGGCGAATACCTGGCAAAAATGGGCCTGCCGGAAGAGGACTTCAACTCCTACGCCACCCACCGTGGCGACCACCTGACCGCCCAGCGCGCGACATTCGCCAACCCGAAGCTGTTCAACGAAATGGTCGTGGAAAACGGCAAGGTCAAGCAGGGTTCGCTGGCGCGTGTCGAGCCGGAAGGCCAGGTCATGCGCATGTGGGAAGCCATCGAAACCTACATGCAGCGCAAGCAGCCGCTGATCATCATCGCTGGCGCTGACTACGGTCAGGGTTCGTCCCGCGACTGGGCGGCGAAAGGCGTGCGCCTGGCCGGTGTCGAGGCGATTGCCGCTGAAGGTTTCGAGCGCATTCACCGCACCAACCTGGTGGGCATGGGCGTGTTGCCGCTGGAATTCAAACCTGGCACCAACCGCCATACCCTGGCCATCGACGGCAGCGAAACCTACGACGTGATCGGCGAACGCAAACCCCGCGCGGATCTGACGCTGGTGATTCATCGCAAGAATGGCGAGCGCGTCGAAGTGCCGGTGACCTGCCGTCTCGATACCGCTGAAGAAGTGTCGATCTACGAGGCCGGCGGCGTGTTGCAGCGCTTCGCGCAGGACTTCCTCGAAGGCTCGGCGGTCGCCGTTTAAATCAACTTGTGGGCATGGGATTTTCAAGTCCCATGCCTTCGGTAAGGAGCACCATGGCTCACGCACCACAAATAAAAATCCCTGCGACTTACATGCGCGGCGGCACCAGCAAAGGCGTGTTCTTCAGCCTCAAGGATCTGCCCGAAGCAGCGCAGGTTCCAGGCCCGGCGCGCGACGCTTTGTTGCTGCGAGTGATCGGCAGCCCCGATCCCTACGACAAGCAAATCGACGGCATGGGCGGGGCGACGTCGAGCACTAGCAAAACCGTGATCCTGTCGAAAAGCACCCGCGCCGATCACGACGTCGATTACCTGTTCGGCCAAGTGTCGATCGACAAGCCGTTCGTCGACTGGAGCGGCAACTGCGGCAACCTCTCGGCTGCGGTCGGTTCGTTCGCCATCAGCAACGGTCTGGTCGACGTCAGCCGCATTCCGCACAACGGCGTGGCGGTGGTGCGCGTGTGGCAGGCCAACATCGGCAAGACCATCATTGCCCACGTCCCGATCACCAACGGCGAAGTGCAGGAAACCGGTGATTTCGAACTCGACGGCGTGACCTTTCCGGCGGCCGAAGTGCAGGTTGAATTCATGGATCCGGCGGCGGAAGAAGAGGGCGGCGGTGGCTCGATGTTCCCCACCGGCAATCTGGTCGATGAGCTTGAGGTCCCGGGTGTCGGCACGTTCAAGGCGACCATGATCAACGCCGGGATCCCGACGATATTCGTCAACGCCGAAGACATTGGCTACACCGGCACCGAACTCCAGGGCGCGATCAACGGCGATCCAAAAGCGCTGCTGATGTTCGAGACGATTCGTGCTTACGGTGCGTTGCGCATGGGCCTGATCGCCAATCTGGAAGAAGCCGCCAAGCGGCAGCACACGCCGAAAGTCGCATTCGTCGCCAAGCCTGCGGATTACGTGGCGTCGAGTGGTAAAGCGATTGCCGCTGGTGATGTGGACCTGCTGGTGCGCGCGTTGTCGATGGGCAAACTGCACCACGCGATGATGGGCACGGCGGCAGTGGCGATCGGCACGGCGGCGGCGATTTCCGGCACGTTGGTGAATCTTGCTGCCGGCGGCGTCGAGCGCAATGCCGTGCGCTTTGGACATCCGTCCGGGACGTTGCGCGTGGGCGCCGAGGCGACGCTGGAGAATGGCGAATGGGTGGTGAAGAAAGCCATCATGAGTCGCAGTGCGCGGGTGCTCATGGAAGGCTATGTCCGCGTGCCCGGCGATTGCTTTTAAGCAACAGCAATATCCTTGTGGGAGCGAGCCTGCTCGCGAAAGCGATGCATCAGACATGCAAATGTTGACTGACGCTCAGCCTTCGCGAGCAGGCTCGCTCCCACAGTGGATTGCATTTCAATCATAAGAAATCGTTAGCCCTGAACCGAGGTCCCATCAACGAACCACTTCACGAGTGAATCGAACATGAGCGCCAACGTCGACCTGAACAACCGTCCCGATTACGACGCAGTCCTGCAGGACATCGCCGACTACGTCCTCACCTTCAAGCCCGAATCCGCCGAGGCGCTGAACACCGCGCGCAACTGCCTGATCGACACGCTGGGCTGCGGTCTGCTGGCCCTGCGTTTCCCTGAATGCACGAAACACCTCGGCCCGATCGTCGAGGGCACGGTGGTGCCGTTCGGCGCACGAGTGCCGGGCACCAGTTATCGCCTCGATCCGGTCAAGGCCGCGTGGGACATCGGCTGTATCGTCCGTTGGCTCGATTACAACGACACCTGGCTTGCCGCCGAATGGGGGCATCCATCGGACAACCTCGGTGCCATCCTCGCCGTAGCCGATCACCTGTCGCAGAAACGCGTCGCCCACGGTGAGGCGCCGCTGACGGTTCGTGATGTGCTGGAAGCGATGATCATGGCCCACGAGATTCAAGGCGTGATCGCTCTGGAAAACTCCTTCAACCGGGTTGGACTCGACCACGTCATTCTGGTGAAAGTCGCCTCGACCGCCGTCAGCGCCAGACTGATGGGTGCCAATCGCGAGCAGATGCTGTCGGCGCTGTCCCATGCCTTCGCCGACGGTCAGGCGCTGCGCACCTATCGTCACGCGCCGAACGCCGGCTCGCGCAAATCCTGGGCGGCGGGGGATGCGGCGAGTCGCGGCGTGCGTCTGGCCGACATCGCCATGCGCGGTGAGATGGGCATTCCCGGCGTTTTGAGCGCGAAGCAGTGGGGCTTCTATGATGTTTCGTTCAGCCACACCAACAACGATCTGGCGCTGAAACCCGCGGACAAACGCGCTTTCAGCTTTTCCCGGCCGTTCGGCAGTTACGTGATGGAAAACGTGCTGTTCAAGATCAGTTTTCCCGCCGAATTCCATGCGCAGACGGCGTGCGAGGCGGCGGTGACCCTGCATCCGCAGGTGCGCAATCGCCTGCATGAGATCGACCGCATCGTCATCACCACCCATGAATCGGCGATCCGCATCATTTCCAAGGTCGGCCCGCTGGCCAATGCCGCCGATCGCGACCACTGCCTGCAATACATGACCGCCGTGCCGTTGGCATTCGGCAATCTGGTGGCGGAGCACTACGAAGACGACTTCCACAAGGCGCATCCGATCATCGATGTGCTGCGCGAAAAAATGGTCATCGTCGAAGAACCACGTTACAGCCGCGAATACCTCGAAGCCGACAAGCGCTCGATTGCCAATGCCGTGCAGGTGTTTTTCAAGGATGGCAGCAGCACCGATAACGTGCTGGTGGAGTACCCGATCGGCCATCGCCGCCGCCGCTCCGAAGGTATTCCGTTGCTGGAGGACAAGTTCAAGGCCAATCTGGCCACGCGTTTCGCCGGCCAGCGTTGCGCGGAGATTTTTGCGCTGTGCAAGGATCAGGCGCGGCTTGAAGCCACTCCGGTCAATCGATTCATCGATCTGTTTGTGCTCTGACAGACCGCGTTATCGTTCTTCGCGGGCTTGCCCGCGATAGCGTCAGATCAGGCACCGCAAACCTACTTGAACCGCCGCTCAACGCCTTTTTCCACCAGAATCTTCGCCGAAATCTCCTCGACGGAAAAATGCGTGGAATTGATGTGCGGAATGTTCTCGCGGCGGAACAGGTTTTCCACTTCGCGCACTTCGAATTCGCACTGGGCGTAGCTCGAATAACGGCTGTTGGGCTTGCGCTCGTTGCGAATCGCAGTCAGGCGGTCCGGGTCGATGGTCAGGCCGAACAGCTTGTGCTGATGGGCGCGCAGGGCCGTCGGCAGGGTCAGGCGCTCCATGTCGTCTTCGGTCAGCGGATAGTTGGCCGCGCGGATGCCGAACTGCATGGCCATGTACAGACACGTCGGCGTTTTGCCGCATCGCGACACGCCCACTAGTATCAGATCGGCTTTGTCGTAATAGTGGGTGCGCGCGCCGTCATCGTTGTCGAGGGCGAAGTTCACCGCCTCGATGCGCTCCATGTAATTGGAGTTGTGCCCGATGGAATGGGACTTGCCGACGGTGTAGGAAGAGTGCTCGGTAAGCTCCTGTTCGAGCGGCGCGAGGAAGGTCGAGAAAATGTCGATCATGAAACCATTGGACGTTGCGAGAATCTCACGGATGTCCTGATTGACGATGGTGTCGAAGATGATCGGCCGAAAGCCGTCGATTTCAGCGGCTTTGTTGATTTGTTGTACCATGGCCCGCGCTTTTTCCACGCTGTCGATGTAGGGCCGCGTGAATTTGCTGAAGGTAATGTTTTCGAACTGCGCCAGCAGGCTTTGACCCAGGGTTTCGGCGGTAATGCCGGTGCCATCGGAGATGAAGAAAGCAGATCGTTTCATTTGCACCTTGGGCCTTAAGCTAGTAACGAATCTTGGATATGATAGGCGCGATTTGCCGGCCGCCATTGGCCCGCATTCTCACTTATTTTCCAGGTCCAGGCCATACAACCGGCCAAGGCTCCCCCGGGCCGCCGGTTTCTGAGCTTTTCCAACACAGTTAGTGGAGAGATCACCTTGGTAGAGTACGTAGTTTCCCTCGATAAGCTCGGCAAACACGATGTTGAGCATGTGGGGGGCAAGAACGCATCCCTGGGCGAGATGATCAGTAACCTGGCAGGCGCCGGTGTTTCGGTCCCCGGCGGCTTCGCCACGACGGCTCAGGCCTATCGTGACTTCCTCGAACTGAGCGGCCTGAACGAGCAGATCCACAAGGCCCTCGACGCGCTCGACGTCGACGACGTCAATGCCCTGGCCAAGACCGGCGCGCAGATCCGCCAATGGATCATGGACGCCGAATTCCCCGAAAAACTGAATGCCGAGATCCGCACCGCGTTCGCCGCGCTGTCGGCGGGCAACCCTGACGTAGCCGTGGCCGTGCGTTCTTCTGCTACCGCCGAAGACCTGCCGGACGCCTCGTTCGCCGGTCAGCAGGAAACCTTCCTGAACATCCGTGGCGTGGAAAACGTAATCCGCGCCGCCAAAGAGGTGTTCGCTTCGCTGTTCAACGACCGTGCGATTTCCTACCGCGTGCACCAGGGCTTCGACCACAAACTGGTCGCCCTGTCGGCTGGCGTGCAGCGCATGGTGCGTTCGGAAACCGGCACCGCCGGCGTGATGTTCACCCTCGATACCGAATCCGGTTTCCGTGACGTGGTGTTCATCACCGGCGCTTACGGCCTGGGTGAAACCGTCGTACAAGGCGCGGTCAACCCGGATGAGTTCTACGTACACAAAGGCACGCTGGAGGCCGGTCGTCCGGCGATCCTGCGTCGCAATCTGGGCAGCAAAGCCATCAAGATGATCTACGGCGACGAGGCCAAGGCCGGTCGTTCGGTCAAGACTGTCGATGTCGACAAGGCCGAGCGCGCGCGTTTCTGCCTGACCGACGCCGAAGTCAGCGAGCTGGCCAAGCAGGCGATGATCATCGAGAAGCACTACGGCTGCCCGATGGACATCGAGTGGGCCAAGGACGGTGACGACGGCAAGCTGTACATCGTCCAGGCGCGTCCGGAAACCGTGAAAAGCCGCACCCAGGCCAACGTCATGGAACGTTACCTGCTGAAAGAAACCGGCACCGTGCTGGTGGAAGGCCGGGCGATCGGCCAGCGCATCGGCGCCGGCAAAGTACGGATCATCAAAGACGTCTCGGAAATGGACAAGGTCCAGCCGGGCGACGTGCTGGTTTCCGACATGACCGACCCGGACTGGGAACCAGTGATGAAGCGCGCCAGCGCCATCGTCACCAACCGTGGCGGGCGTACCTGCCACGCGGCGATCATCGCCCGTGAGCTGGGCATTCCGGCGGTGGTCGGTTGCGGTAACGCCACCCAGTTGCTGAAGGATGGCCAGGGCGTGACCGTATCCTGCGCCGAAGGCGACACCGGCTACATTTTCGAAGGCGAACTGGGCTTCGACATCAAGAAGAACTCCGTCGATGCCATGCCGGAGCTGCCGTTCAAGATCATGATGAACGTCGGCAATCCGGATCGCGCCTTCGACTTCGCCCAATTGCCGAACGCCGGCGTTGGTCTGGCGCGTCTGGAATTCATTATCAACCGCATGATCGGCGTGCACCCGAAAGCGCTGTTGAACTACGACGGCCTGCCGCAGGAAATCAAGGACAGCGTCGACAAGCGTATTGCCGGTTACAGCGACCCTGTCGACTTCTACGTCGACAAACTGGTGGAAGGCATCAGCACCCTGGCTGCAGCGTTCACGCCGAAAAAAGTCATCGTGCGTCTGTCGGACTTCAAGTCCAACGAATACGCCAACCTGATCGGCGGCAAGCTCTACGAGCCGGAAGAAGAAAACCCGATGCTGGGTTTCCGTGGTGCTTCGCGTTACATCAGCGAATCGTTCCGCGACTGCTTCGAGCTCGAATGCCGCGCGCTGAAACGCGTGCGCAACGAGATGGGCCTGACCAACGTGGAAATCATGGTGCCTTTCGTCCGTACGCTCGGTGAAGCCAGCCAGGTGGTCGATCTGCTCGCCGAGAACGGCTTGAAGCGCGGCGAGAACGGTCTGCGCGTGATCATGATGTGCGAACTGCCATCGAACGCGATTCTGGCCGAGGAATTCCTCGAATTCTTCGACGGTTTCTCGATCGGCTCCAACGACCTGACCCAACTGACTTTGGGTCTGGACCGTGACTCCGGGATCATCGCGCACCTGTTCGACGAGCGGAATCCAGCGGTGAAGAAGCTGTTGGCCAACGCCATTCAGGCGTGCAACAAGGCCGGCAAGTACATCGGCATCTGCGGTCAGGGTCCTTCGGACCACCCGGATCTGGCCAAGTGGCTGATGGAACAGGGCATCGAGAGCGTGTCGCTGAACCCGGACACCGTGCTGGAAACCTGGTTCTTCCTCGCCGAAGGTCAGGCGCAGGCTTGATCAACATGTGAACGGGCCGCGCCCCCTGTAGGAGCGAGCCTGCTCGCGAAGACGGAGCAACATTCACCATGGATGTTGATTGATACACCGCTTTCGCGAGCAGGCCCGCTCCCACATGGGCCGGGCCTTGAGATTGAAGTAGGGCGGGCTCCATCGGATGCCGCCCTTTTTTGTGCAAGAGCATTATGCAAAGCAGCAGCAACCTGTTTCCTGTCGCGCTGATCAGCGCCGAGCGGCGCGGCGATCTGAGCGAAGACGTCTATCGATTGAAACCCGGCAACAGCCCGGACTGGTCCGTGGAGATCGCCGTCACCCGCCTGGGCATGGCCGATGACACGGCGCCACGCGGCGTGCCGGTGATTCTGTTGCACGGCAGCTTTTCCAATCGGCGCTTCTGGTTTTCTCCCAAAGGCCTCGGGCTCGGCGCGTATCTGACGCGGCTGGGCTTCGACGTGTGGATTCCGGAAATGCGCGGTCACGGCCTGTCCCAGCGCAACGAAGACTATCGGCGCAACCGCGTGGCCGATTACGCCCGTTACGATCTGCCGGCGATTGCCGCGTTCGTGCGTGAGCAGAGCGGACAGATCCCGCACTGGATCGGCCATTCGCTGGGCGGCATCACCCTGGCAGCAGCGCTCGGCGGCGAGTATCTCGGCGAACCGGCCGTGGCCTCGGCGGCGTTTTTCGGCACCCAGGTCAGCCGCACCTATTGGCCTTTGAAAATCCCACCGGTGGAGTGGGGCGGGCGCTTTATTCTCAAGCGTTTCGCGCAGTTGTCCGGCTCACGCCTCAAACGCGGCCCGGAAGACGAACCGATCGGCCTGGCCATCGAAAGCATGCGCTGGTACGGCTTGTTCGGTCGCTTCGGCGACAAGGACAAGGACTGGTGGGCCGGACTTGCCGAGGTTCAGGTACCGGTACTTGCGGTGACGGCAGCGGGCGATCATCAGGATCCGGCGTGGGCTTGCCGCAAGCTGTTCGAGCAGATCGGCGCCGAGCACAAGCAGTTCATCAACCTGGGCCGCGAGCAGGGTTTCTCGGACAATTTCGGCCATGTCGAAATGTTGGTGAGCAAAGCAGCGCAGGCTGAAGTGTGGCCGCTGGTGGCGCGCTGGTTGAACGATCAGCAGACGCCGTTGCTGGCGCAGACGACGGATCTGGCCGCTGCGGTGTGAGGGGCGTTCCGTTCAGCCTGGCTTGCGGCTAAGATATGACGCATTGTGCGGTTCTGGTCATATTTCGTGACTGTTTAGCTATTACGTTTCAGGGTTTGTTCAGGTTGCGTCAGCGACCATGGCATGGACTAAGGTAAACAGCGACCGCCGGAACTCGTCTCATCAGAATGCGGCATCCTTGATCGTCTTCCTTGTTACAGGAGTTTTTCGATGGAACATTACCTTACGCCTGATCTGTGCGACGCCTACCCGGAGCTGGTGCAGGTGCTGGAACCGATGTTCAGCAATTTCGGTGGCCGGGATTCCTTCGGCGGCGAAATCGTGACCATCAAATGCTTCGAAGACAATTCGCTGGTCAAGGAGCAGGCCGAACTCAACGGCAAAGGCAAAGTGCTGGTGGTTGATGGCGGCGGTTCGCTGCGCCGCGCCCTGCTGGGCGACATGATCGCCGCCAAGGCCGCGCAGAACGGTTGGGAAGGGTTGGTGATCTACGGTTGCATCCGTGACGTCGACGTCATCGCCCAGACCGATCTCGGCGTGCAGGCGCTGGCCAGTCACCCGATGAAAACCGACAAGCGCGGCATCGGCGACCTCAACGTCCCGGTGACTTTCGCCGGCGTGACGTTCCACCCAGGTCAATACATTTATGCGGACAACAACGGCGTGATCGTATCGCCGAGCCCGCTGAAAATGCCTGAATAAGATTTTCAACAAGGGATGCGGATGTTCGAGGAAGAAAACGCGCAATGGGGGCTGGTGCATGCCCTGGTGCTGGACGGCAAGGGCGGTGCGCGTTCGATAGCCCGGACTGAGCTCGACGATTTGCAGCTGCAGGCCCATGAAAGCCTGTGGCTGCACTGGGATCGCAGCCATCCGCAGACCCAAACCTGGCTGCGCAAGTCCAGCGGGCTCAACGAATTCACCTGCGATCTGCTGCTGGAAGAGAACACCCGCCCGCGTCTGTTGCCATTGCCCGACTCCGAGCTGCTGCTGTTTCTGCGCGGGGTCAATCTCAACCCCGGGGCCGAACCGGAAGACATGGTCTCGGTGCGGATTTTTGCCTCCGCTCAGCGCGTGATTTCCCTGCGTTTGCGCCCGTTGCGGGCTACGGATGAGTTGCTGGCGCTGCTGGGGGAGGGCAAAGGGCCGAAAACGTCTTCTGAATTGATGCTGTATCTGGCGCAGTTCCTCACCAATAAAGTGCAGGATCTGGTCACGTGCCTGTCGGAAGTGGTCGATGAAGAGGAAGAAAAACTCGACGCCGACGAACGGTATACGCCCGAGCACGGGGCGATTTTGCACATCCGCCGTAGAGCGGCCGGGCTGAAGCGTTTTCTTGCGCCACAGCGGGATATTTTCGGACAGCTGACGCGGATAAAATTGCCGTGGTTCGTCGAAGACGACGCCGACTACTGGAACGAATTGAACAACAGCCTGACCCGTTATCTGGAAGAGCTCGAATTGACTCGAGAGCGTGTGGGGCTTGTGCTGGAGGCCGAAGATCGGCGTTTGAGCGTGCACATGAATCGCACCATGTACCGCTTCGGCATCATTACCTGCATCTTTTTGCCGATGAGTTTCATCACCGGTCTGCTGGGCATCAATGTCGGCGGTATTCCGTTTGCCGAAAGCCCGTATGGTTTCCTGATTGCCTGCCTGACGGTACTCGCCCTGGCGTTCGGTCAGTGGTGGTTGTTCCGTCGATTGCGCTGGGTGTGAACATGGCGCATGTGACCCGAGTAAAACTGCCCGCGTCTTTCACAGACATCACGAGAGGTGCGTATGCACGATCCGTTTGAACAGTCTTTGCGCGACATGCTCAACGCTTCGCCGTCCAGCCGCGACGACGATGCCTGCCTGGGCCGCGTACTCAAAACCGCCAACCGCCAGGTTGGCGCCGGTGATCTGTTCAGCCTGCTGGGCCGCTGGCTGCCCGCGCTGATGATCGCCCTGAACAATGGCTCGGCGCATGTCTCGCCGGTTTCCCGTCTTCGTAAAACCACTGCTCGCACTGCTGATAAGGCTGATTGAATATGGAACTTGATCTCTGGACTCAGAGCCTCGTCACTGCAATGACTGCGTTGTGGACCAAAGTCGCTAATTTCATTCCGAACCTGTTCGGCGCACTGGTTGTGCTGCTGTTGGGTTTCGTCGTGGCCAAGCTGCTCGACACCTTACTCTCCAAGTTGCTCGCAAAACTGGGCCTTGATCGCCTGATGGGCGGTACCGGGCTGACCAAGCTGATGTCGCGCGCCGGGCTGCAAGTGCCGATCTCGACGCTGATCGGTAAAATCGTCTACTGGTTCGTTCTGCTGATTTTTCTGGTTTCCGCAGCAGAATCCCTTGGCCTTGAGCGAGTTTCAGCTACGCTGGACATGCTGGCGTTGTATCTGCCGAAAGTATTCGGCGCCGCGCTGGTGTTGCTGGTCGGTGTCCTGCTGGCGCAACTGGCTAACGGGCTGGTGCGCGGCGCAGCAGAAGGCGTAGGCCTGGACTACGCTTCCGGGTTGGGACGGATCGCGCAGGGGCTGGTGATCATCATCAGCATCTCGGTGGCGATCAGCCAGCTCGAGGTCAAGACCGACCTGCTGAACCATGTAATTGTCATCGTTTTGATTACCGTTGGTCTGGCAGTTGCGCTGGCCATGGGTTTGGGAAGCCGGGAAATCGCCGGTCAGATTCTTGCGGGAATCTATGTGCGTGAGCTGTACGAGGTTGGGCAACAAGTGCGTGTTGGCGAGGTCGAAGGCCAGATCGAAGAGATCGGCACGGTTAAAACCACATTGCTGACCGATGAGGGTGAGCTAGTCTCTCTCTCCAATCGGATCCTGCTGGAACAGCATGTGAGTAGCCGCTAAACCGGCAAACCCTGCTAATGTATGCCGCCGCAAAATGCCAGCCGAGGCTGGTTGTGGCGGACATTGACCTGACTGTCGGCACGACTTGTTTTGAATAAAGCCCAACCGCTATCCACGCGCTACGACCCCCGCGAGCTCTCTGATGAGGAGTTGGTCGCGCGCTCGCATACCGAGCTGTTTCACGTAACGCGCGCCTACGAAGAGTTGATGCGGCGTTACCAGCGAACATTATTTAACGTCTGCGCGAGATATCTTGGGAACGATCGCGACGCAGACGATGTCTGTCAGGAAGTGATGCTGAAGGTGCTGTACGGCCTGAAGAACTTCGAGGGGAAATCGAAGTTCAAAACCTGGCTTTACAGCATCACTTACAACGAATGCATCACGCAGTATCGGAAGGAACGGCGTAAGCGTCGCTTGATGGACGCTCTCAGTCTGGACCCTCTTGAAGAAGCGTCTGAAGAAAAGGCGCCGAAGCCGGAGGAGAAGGGTGGGCTTGATCGCTGGCTGGTGTATGTGAATCCGATTGACCGCGAAATTCTGGTGCTACGATTTGTCGCAGAGCTGGAATTTCAGGAGATCGCAGACATCATGCACATGGGTTTGAGTGCGACAAAAATGCGTTACAAACGCGCTCTAGATAAATTGCGTGAGAAATTTGCAGGCATTGCTGAAACTTAGTTCAGCGCAAATATCTCTTACGTGTAGGCAAGTTCTGATAGACTTGCCGCCGAGTTGTCCCCCGGTTTGCGGGACTGCTTCACAATCACCAGATGGGGATTTAACGGATGAAACTGAAAAACACCTTGGGCTTGGCCATTGGTTCTCTGATTGCCGCCACTTCGTTCGGCGCTCTGGCACAAGGCCAAGGCGCAGTTGAAATCGAAGGCTTCGCTAAGAAAGAACAATTCGACAGCGCTCGTAACTTCAAGAACAACGGCAACCTGTTCGGCGGTTCGATCGGTTACTTCCTGACCGACGACGTTGAACTGCGTCTGGGCTACGACGAAGTGCACAACGTACGTGCCGACGATGGCAAGAACGTCAAAGGCGCTAACACCGCTCTGGACGCTCTGTACCACTTCAACAACCCAGGCGACATGATTCGTCCATACGTTTCGGCCGGTTTCTCTGACCAGAGCATCGACCAGAACGGTTCGAACGGTCGTAACCGTTCCACCTTCGCCAACGTTGGCGGCGGTGCCAAGCTGTACTTCACCGAGAACTTCTACGCCCGTGCCGGCGTTGAAGCTCAGTACAACATCGACCAGGGCGACACCGAGTGGGCTCCTAGCGTCGGTATCGGTGTGAACTTCGGTGGCGGCTCCAAGCCAGCTGCTGCTCCAGTTCCAGCACCTGCTGAAGTCTGCTCCGACAGCGACAACGATGGCGTTTGCGACAACGTTGACAAGTGCCCGGACACCCCAGCCAACGTAACCGTTGACGCTGATGGCTGCCCAGCAGTTGCTGAAGTTGTTCGTGTTGAGCTGGACGTGAAATTCGACTTCGACAAGTCGGTAGTCAAGCCTAACAGCTACGGCGACATCAAAAACCTGGCTGACTTCATGAAGCAGTACCCATCCACCACCACTACTGTTGAAGGTCACACTGACTCCGTCGGTCCTGACGCTTACAACCAGAAACTGTCCGAGCGTCGTGCAAACGCCGTTAAGCAAGTTCTGACCAACCAGTACGGTGTTGAATCGTCCCGCGTTCAGTCTGTTGGCTACGGCGAATCCCGCCCAGTTGCTGACAACAAAACTGAAGCTGGCCGCGCTGTAAACCGTCGCGTAGAAGCGCAGGTTGAAGCTCAAGCTAAGTAATTAGCTGCCGCTGATGGAAAAGCCCGGCTCAGGCCGGGCTTTTCTTTGTCTGCGATTTGGCTTTGAGTCTTGAAAGATCGCAGCCTGCGGCAGCTCCTACATTCAGATCATATGTGTCCTGTAGGAGCTGCCGAAGGCTGCGATCTTTTGCTCTTCCACGACACCAGCCACCGCACCAATCACCAGAATCGCCGGACTTTTCAACTCAAACGCCGAGGCATCCTCAGCCATCGCAGTCAGATCACTGCGACATTCACGCTGATGCGCCAAAGAGGCGTTTTCGATCATCGCCACTGGCGTATGCGCCGCCATCCCTCCGGCGAGCAGCTGATCACGAATCTCGCCCAGCTTGGCCACGCCCATGTAAACCACCAGCGTCGTCCCGCCTTGCGCCAACGCCTGCCAGTTCAACTGGCTGTCATCCTGCGTGTGCGCAGTCACCAACGTTACCCCGCGCGCCACGCCACGCAACGTCAGCGGAATATCGCACTGCGTCGCTCCGGCCAGCCCGGCGGTAATGCCATTGACCAGTTCCACTTCAACCCCGCGCTCGCGCAACCACTGCGCTTCTTCGCCACCGCGGCCGAAAATGCACGGATCGCCGCCCTTCAGGCGCACCACGCATTTGCCCTGGCGCGCATAACGCAGCATCAGGCGATGAATGAATGCCTGCGGCGTCGAACGGCAGCCGCCGCGCTTGCCGACGGGAATAACCCGCGCAGCCGGGCAGTGCTCCAGCACCGCGTCGTTGACCAGATCATCGATCATCACCACATCGGCCTCGCGCAACGCGCGCACCGCTTTGAGCGTCAGCAACTCCGGATCGCCAGGGCCTGCGCCCACCAGCCAGACTTTCGCATTCATGGTGTTGTCCTCGTTAAATGACCGCGACCGGCCGCGCTTCGGCAGCCAGCAGACGCTTGATTTCCGGCACGCAGGAACCGCATTGCGTGCCGCATCGGAGATTGTTTTTCAGGCCTTGCAGATCCAGTCCCTGGCGAATGCCGGCGCAGACTGCGTTGAGGCTGACGTTTTCGCAATTGCACAAGGTCTTGTCGGTGGCGATCGCTCCGACAGCGCCCGGCGGCGCGCTCATCGGCGCGAGCAGCCAGCGCCGCAGTTGTTGGTCGGCGCGGCCCTCCAGCCACAGGCTCTGCAACCAGTGTTGCGCAAGGGTTTCGCCGGCCAGACGAATCGCAGTGATACGGCCGTTCTCGATGCGCACCCGCTTGCCAATGGCGCGACGCGGATCGTCGTAGGCCAGAACCGGGCCATCCAGCAAGGACAGGCATTGGTCGATCTCGCCCAGCAGCTGTGGATCCGGCGCCTGGCCGTGTGCAGCGCGTATCAGCAACGCTGGCCGCTCACGCCCGACAAGGCTGAGGCTGACGTAGGAAAACGCCTCGCACAGCGGTCGTAGCGTCTCGAAATGCCGCTGAACATCACCCTCGATCAAAGCGAACAGTTGCCACGGCAGGTTGACTGCCTCCAGACGCACGCCGCTGTGCTTGAGCTCCGGTTGCTTGGACAGCGGATCAAACGCCGGCAAGGTCAGCGTGTTGACGCCGCCCTTGAGATAGCGATCGCCCCAGTGCATCGGCAGGAACGCCTGGCCCGGACGCACGCTGTCGTCGCTGCCGACCGCAACAATCACCGCGCCACGGCGGCTTTTCAGATTGACCAGATCACCGGGCTGCAAGCGGTGCCGACGCATTTCGTCAGGGTGCAGGCTCAGTACGGCTTCGCTGACGTGGCCGAACAATTGCGCGGCGGTGCCGGTGCGGCTCATGCCGTGCCACTGGTCACGCAGGCGACCGGTGATCAAAGTCAGCGGGAAGCGCGCGTCGCGTTGTTCCTTGGCGGCGCGGTACGGATCGGCAATGAATTGCGCGCGGCCGCTAGCCGTAGGAAAGACGCCGTCTTCGTAGAGTCTTGTAGTGCCTTGCCGGGCGCCGGCAGGGAAGGGCCATTGCTGCGGACCGATCTCGTCGATCAAGGCATGACTGATTCCGCACAGATCCAGGTCTCGCCCTTGGGTCAGCAGTTTGAATTCATCAAACAACTGCGCAGGTTGATCGAAAGCGAACAGGCTCGGCTGCCTGGGGCGCAGACGTTTCTCCAGACGCTGTGCGAAATCCACCGTGATTGCCCAGTCCGGCCGCGCTTCGCCCGGTGCGACAACCGCTTTGCGCACGTGGGAAATACGCCGCTCGGAGTTGGTCACCGAACCTTCTTTCTCGCCCCAACTGGCGGCGGGTAACAGCAGGTCCGCAAACGCAGCGGTTTCGGTGGTGCGAAAGGCTTCCTGCAACACTACAAAAGGGCAGGCCTCAAGCGCTGCGCGGACTGCGCTCTGATCAGGCATCGATTGCGCCGGGTTGGTACAGGCGATCCACAGCGCTTTGATCTTGCCGCTGCGCAGGCTTTCGAACAGCTCGATGGCGCTCAGGCCCGGCGCCTCGGGCAAGCTCTCGACGCCCCAGTACGCCGCCACCTCGGCGCGATGTTCCGCATTGCCGGCATCGCGATGGCCCGGTAGCAGATTGGACAGACTGCCGGTTTCCCGCCCGCCCATGGCATTTGGCTGACCCGTCAGGGAGAAAGGTCCAGCACCGGGCCGGCCAATTTGCCCGGTGGCCAGGTGCAGATTGATCAGCGCACTGTTTTTTGCGCTGCCGGCGGTGGACTGATTCAGGCCCATGCACCACAGCGACAGGAAGCTCGGCGCAGTGCCGACCCATTCTGCGCATTGCTGCAGTTGCTCGATGCTGATGCCGCACAGTTGCGAAACCATTTGCGGGGTGTAATCGCGCACAAGGGTTTTGAGTTCGGCGAGGCCTTCGGTGTGCGCCTTGATGAAATCGCGATCAATCCAGTCTTCCCACAACAGCAGATGCAAAATCCCATGGAACAAAGCGACATCGGTGCCCGGAAGAATCGCCAGATGCAGGTCAGCCAAATCGCAGGTATCGGTGCGACGCGGGTCGATCACGATGACTTTCATCTGCGGGCGACGGGATTTGGCTTCCTCCAGTCGACGGAAAAGTACCGGATGGGCGTAGGCCATGTTACTGCCGACGATCATCACGCAGTCGCTGAGCTCCAGGTCTTCGTAACTGCACGGCGGCGCGTCGGCGCCGAGGCTGCGTTTGTAGCCGACCACCGCCGAGGACATGCACAGCCGCGAATTGCTGTCGATGTTGTTGGTGCCGACCAGCGCCCGCGCCAGTTTGTTGAAGGCGTAATAGTCCTCGGTGAGCAACTGTCCGGAGATGTAGAACGCCACGCTGTCCGGGCCGTACTCGGCGATGGTTTCGGCGAACACGTTGGTCGCGTGGTCGAGGGCGGTATCCCAGTCAGTACGGCTGCGCGCCAGGCCTTTGCCCAGGCGCAGTTCCGGGTACAAGGCGCGGGCGGCGAGGTCGCCGGTCAGGTGCAGCGTCGAGCCTTTGCTGCACAGTTTGCCGAAGTTGGCCGGGTGCGCCGGATCGCCGCTGACGCCGAGGATGCGCTCGCCGTCATGCTCGATCAGTACGCCGCAGCCGACCCCGCAGTAACAGCAGGTCGAGGCGGTCGTCTGGCGGTTCATCAGATGGCGTCCCGCAGGGCCAGTTGCACCCGGCCATTCTCGACCCGCGCCGGATGATGGTGCGCACAGCCGATGTCCGGCGCCTGGGCTTCGCCGGTTTCGAGGTCGATCTGCCAGTTATGCAGCGGGCAGGCCACGCGCTTGCCATAGATCAGGCCCTGCGACAGCGGCCCGCCCTTGTGCGGGCAGCGGTCATCGAGTGCGAAAACCTCGTCGTCGCTTGTACGAAAAATCGCGATGTCACCTTTCGGCCCGGCAATGATCCGCGAACCGAGGGCGTTGATCTCTTCCAGCGCACAGATATCGAGCCAGTTCATGCCGGCACCTCCAGGTTTTTCACGGGGATCACGTCGAATTCTTTCTTCAGTTGCGGCTGCGCCAGGCGCTCCTTCCACGGGTCCTGTTCGAACGACAGGGAGAATTGCAGCCGCTCGTTCAGGGCCTTGCGCCGCTCGGCGTCTTCGAGCACGTTCTTCTTGATGTGCTCCATGCCGACCCGTTGCAGGTAATGCACGGTGCGTTCGAGGTAGAAGGCTTCTTCGCGGTAGAGCTGCAGGAACGCGCCGTTGTATTCGCGGACTTCTTCGGCAGTCTTGAGCTTGACGAAGAACTCGGCGACTTCGGTCTTGATCCCGCCGTTGCCACCGATGTACATCTCCCAGCCGGAGTCGACGCCGATAATTCCTACGTCCTTGATGCCGGCTTCCGAGCAGTTGCGTGGGCAACCGGACACTGCCAGCTTCACTTTGTGCGGCGACCACATATTGAACAGGTCGTGTTCGAGCTCGATGCCCAGTTGCGTCGAGTTCTGCGTGCCGAAGCGGCAGAACTCGCTGCCAACGCAGGTTTTCACCGTGCGGATGGATTTGCCGTAGGCGTGGCCGGACGGCATGTCGAGGTCTCTCCAGACGCCGGGCAGATCCTGTTTCTTGATCCCCAGCAAGTCGATGCGCTGACCGCCGGTGACCTTGACCATCGGCACGTTGTACTTGTCGGCCACATCGGCGATTCGGCGCAGTTCTGATGGGTTGGTGACGCCGCCCCACATGCGCGGCACCACCGAATAGGTGCCGTCCTTCTGGATGTTGGCGTGGGCGCGTTCGTTGATCAGGCGCGATTGCGGATCGTCCTTGGCCTCGCCCGGCCAGGTGGAAATCAGGTAGTAGTTGAGCGCCGGGCGACAGGTCGCGCAGCCATTCGGTGTGCGCCAGTTCAGGTAACTCATGGTCTCGGCGATGGTCAGCAGGTGTTCCTGACGGATCGCCTGACGAATCTGCCCGTGGTTGAGGTCGCTGCAACCGCAGATGGCTTTTTCGCTTTTCGGTTTGACGTCCGCCGCGCCGCCCACGGTATTGATCAGAATTTGCTCGACCAGACCGGCGCAGGAACCGCAGGAGCTGGCAGCCTTGGTGTGTTTCTTCACTTCATCGACGCTGAACAGGCCGTGTTCCTGAATCGCCTTGACGATGGTGCCCTTGCAGACACCGTTGCAGCCGCAGACTTCGGCGCTGTCGGCCATGACCATGGCTTTGTCCTGGCCCTGATGTCCTACGTCGCCTAAGGCGTTTTCGCCGAACATGAGGTGATCGCGGATTTCGCCGATGGCGTGATTCTCACGAATCTGCCGGAAATACCAACCGCCATCTGCCGTATCGCCGTACAGACAGGCGCCGACCAGCACGTCATCCTTGATCACCAGTTTTTTGTACACACCGCCGATCGGGTCGGAGAGGGTGATGGTTTCGGTGCCTTCGCCGCCCATGAAGTCGCCGGCGGAGAACAGGTCGATGCCGGTGACTTTCAATTTGGTCGAGGTCACTGAACCCTGATAGCGAGCGAAACCCAGTTGTGCGAGGTGATTGGCGCAGACCTTGGCTTGTTCGAACAGCGGTGCAACCAGACCGTAGGCAATGCCGCGATGGCTGGCGCATTCGCCGATTGCGTAGATGCGCGGGTCGTAGGTTTGCAGGGTGTCATTGACCAGAATCCCGCGATTGCACGGGATGCCGGCCTTTTCTGCCAGTTCAGTGTTGGGACGGATGCCGGCGGCCATCACCACCAGATCGGCAGGGATGATGTCGCCGTTCTTGAACTGCACCGAGCCGACCCGGCCATTGCCGGCATCGTGCAAGGCTTGGGTCTGTTCGCACAGGCGGAAATGCAGGCCACGGGATTCCAGCGCCGATTGCAGAAGCTGGCCGCTGGTCTTGTCCAGTTGCCGCTCCAGCAGCCATTCGCCGAGGTGCACCACGGTCACGTGCATGCCGCGCAGCATCAGGCCGTTGGCCGCTTCGAGGCCGAGCAGACCGCCGCCGATGACCACGGCGTGCTTGTGGGTCCTGGCGGTGTCGATCATGGCCTGGGTGTCGGCGATGTCGCGGTAACCGATCACGCCCTGCAAGGTGTTGCCGGGGATTGGCAGGATGAACGGGGTCGAGCCGGTGGCGATCAGCAGACGGTCGTACTCGGCTTCGGTGCCGTCCTCGGCAATCACTCGGCGTTTGACCCGGTCGATCTCCACCACTTTGCGGTTGAGCAGCAGCTTGATGTTGTTTTCCAGGTACCAGTCGAGGTCGTTGAGCACGATCTCTTCGAAGGTCTGCTCACCGGCCAGCACCGGCGACAACAGGATGCGGTTGTAGTTGGTGTGCGGTTCGGCGCCGAAGACGGTGATGTCGTAGAGCTCGTCGCTCAGTTTGAGCAGTTCTTCCAGGGTACGCACCCCGGCCATGCCATTGCCGATCATCACCAGTTTGAGTTTCTTCATCAGGTTCTCCGGGAGCTGCGGCTGGCCTCTGGTGGGCCGTCGGGCCTTGCTCGACAAATTTTGCGCAAACAAAAAAAGGCGTCCCGCTAGTTGCCTAGCGAGGACGCCTTTGTCCTGGTCCCGTTCTCTCGGGAAGCGCAGCCTTCGTCGTTGAAGGATGGGCTTTATGTATGGTGAAAAGGGTAATGCAGTGGTTGTGCCAACTAGGATGGACGCGGATTCATTGGGGATTCGGGTTGTGAGAAAAGGTTTTTTTGCACCGAATCGAGGCGTGTTGCTCGTTCGTGGCGCGTTAATTCTTGGGGTTATGCGGTGTGACGCCGAATGCCTTCGCGAGCAGGCTCGCTCCCACAAGGTGTCTGCGAACGACACAAATTCGCTGTGGGAGCGAGCCTGCTCGCGAATGGCGCGGCGCGGTTCAACTGTGAAACAACAAAACCAGCAGCACCACATTACCCAGCAATGCCAGAAGCGCCATGGTCCGCCAGACCTTCAACGGCTCCCGCTCCAACAAAGGCCGGGGCCGCACACTCAAACTTTGCCGCTCACCCTGTTCCAGCACTAGCAGCCACTCTTCAGCGGTTTCGAAGCGTTGCTGCGGATCGGCGGCGACGCCGCGTTCCAGACTTTGCGCCAGCCAGTCCGGCAGGTCCGGGCGATAGCGACTGGCATTCACCGGCACGCCGAATCGGGGCCGCTGAAACGCTTCGATCTCGCCATAGGGGAAATGCCCGGTGAGCAGGTAATAGAGAGTGACGCCGACTGAATACAAATCCTGCTGAGCATTCGGTGGTTCGCCACGAAACGCTTCGGGGGCGATAAAGCTTGGCGTTCCCGGCAGCGTCGCCGGCGCGTCTTGCGACAGCCCAGGGCAGTAAGCCAGACCGAAATCCAGCAGGCGCAGCTCGCCGTCGTCACCTGACAGCAGGTTTTCCGGTTTGATGTCGCGATGCAGAATCTGCCGCCGATGCAGCAGCCCGACCGCGCGCAATAGCCGTTCGGCGATGTCCTGCCACTGCGCCAAAGGCAACGGGCCGCTGTGTTGAAACACGTCGGCCAGCGTCGTCCCGGCGTATTCGCACATGACGTAATACAAATGCTGACGCTGAGTGCAGGCATGGATTTGCGGAAAATGCCGGCCGGCCACGCGCTTGAGAAACCATTCCTCGGACAGCAGCGCCTGCCCGGCTTGCGGGTCGTCGGCCAAGCGCGTCGGCAAGGTCTTCAACAGCCAAGGCTGGCCCTGACTATCGAGCACGCGATACAGCAATGATTGCTGGCTCTGGCCGATGATGCCTTGCACCTGCCAGCCTTCAAACGCTTGCCCGGGTTTCAGCGTTGGCGGCAGTGGCCATTGCTGCAATTGCACCAGCGCATCGCCGATGCTCGCTTCGCCCAGCGCATCGACGCGCACCAGCAGGGCACTGGCGTTGTCCTGACTGCCGGCCAGATGCGCGGCGTTGACCAAGGTTTGCGCCGCGCTGTGCAGGTCCGGTTGATCACGCAGAATCGCCGCGATCGCGGTATCGCCCAAGGTCGACCAGACGCCGTCGCTGAGCAGCACGAAGCTTTCGCCCTCACGCAGTTCGCCGTCGAGGAAATCCAGGACCAGATGCTGATCGAGCCCGAGCGCACGTTTGAGCACGTGTTGCATGCCCGGTTGCTCCCAGACGTGATCCTCGCTGATGCGCTGCAAGCGCTCGGCGTGCCAGCGATAGACCCGGCAATCGCCGACGTGGGCGAGGGTGAAGCGCCGACCGCGCATCACCAGCGCGCTGACCGTGGTCAGCAGCGGTTGCCCGCCGCCGTTGGCCTGCAGCCAGCGATTTTGCGCGAGCAGCAGGCGATCCAGCGCCTGGGCCACGCTCCAGGTTTCCGGCGTGGCGTAGTAGTCCAGCGCCAGGGCCTGCAAGGTCGAACGCGCGGCGAGGCCGCCATCGGCGCACTGGCTGACGCCGTCGGCGATGGCGAACAGATAACCCTTGCTCACCGCCAGTGCCGGCGCCGGTGTCACTGAACGCAGGGCGTCCTGATTCTCCGCGCGCGGGCCGGTGGCGCTGGCTTCGGCGAAACTCAGTTGCAGGGCCATTCGAGCCTCAGACCCGCGCCGCTGTCACCGCCGCCGAGCCCCAGGTGGTTCTCCAGCGACGCTTGACGCCGTGCAGGCCAAACCATGCCAGCACGCCGAGGCTGGCGAACAACCACAGCGCCAATTGATAGCTGCCGGTGCTTTGCTTGATCGCGCCCATGCCGGCCGCCAGGGCGAAGCCGCCAATTCCGCCGGCCATGCCGATCAGCCCGGTCATCACGCCGATCTCCAGACGAAAACGCTGCGGTACCAGTTGGAAAACCGCACCGTTGCCGGCGCCCAAGCCGAGCATGGTGCAGACGAAAAGCGCCAGCGCCGCGTAGGAACTTGGCAGATTGAAGCCCACCGCTGCGATGCAGATGGCAGCGACGGTGTACATCGCCAGCAAGGTGCGGATGCCGCCGAAGCGATCGGCCAGCGCGCCACCCAGTGGCCGCATCAGGCTGCCGCCGAACACGCAGGCAGCGGTGTAGTAGCCGGCGGTCACCGGGCTCAGACCGTATTGATCGTTGAAGTAACCGGGCAGGGCGCTGGCCAGGCCGATGAAGCCGCCGAAGGTGACGCTGTAGAAAAACATGAACCACCAGCTGTCGCGATCACCGAGGGCCTTGAAGTAGTCGGCCATGGCTTTCGGTTTTGGCCGCTGCGGGGCGTTTTTTGCCAACAGGGCGAACAGCACCAAAGTCAGGACCAGCGGGATCAGGGCAAACCCGAAGACATTGCTCCAGCCGAACGCGGCGGCAATCACTGGCGCCAGCAGCGCGGCGAACACGGTGCCGGAGTTGCCCGCACCGGCGATGCCCATGGCTTTGCCTTGGTGCTCTGGCGGGTACCACTGCGAGGCCAGCGGCAGGGCCACGGCGAACGACGCGCCGGCCATACCGAGGAACAGGCCGAGGATCAGCGCCTGTTCATAACTGTGGATGCCCAGTTTCCAGGCACCGAACAGCGCGCAGATGACGATGACCTGGCCGATCAGCCCGGCGGTCTTGGGCGACAAGCGATCAGCGAGCATGCCCATGGCGAAGCGCAACACCGCGCCGGCCAGAATCGGCGTGGCGACGACGAGGCCGCGTTGCTGGGTGGTCAGGTGCAGGTCGGCGGCAATCTGCACCGCCAGCGGGCCGAGCAGGTACCAGACCATGAAGCTCAGGTCGAAATACAGGAAGGCCGCGAACAGGGTCGGGGTATGGCCGGATTTCCAGAAGCTTGAATTCATCGCGCACCTCGGCTGAAAAGAGTCTCGAAAGGAGTCATGCACAGCAGGTGGAGCGCCTCACGGCCGCACCACCGGCCCCGTTCTGTGGGGCCAAAACGCAAAAACGCCGCTACCTGATTCGCCGGGGGGCGAACGGGGTGAGCGACGTCTTTGTCGTAGGTGGGGCAACCGCCGTTGGTTACCTGTGCGGTTTACTTAGCGAGATTTGTGCCAACAGCTGAAAAGCAAAAGCCCCTCACCCTAGCCCTCTCCCAGAGGGAGAGGGAACCGAGCGGGGGATGGCCGAATCATTTGCCGATCTGAACGATTTCGAGTGAATCCATAATCGACTCGGTCGTTCAGGTCGGCGGACAGCGCCAGACAACGCGGTCGGTCCCCTCTCCCTCCGGGAGAGGGAACCGAGCGGGGGATGGCCGAATCATTTGCCGATCTGAACGATTTCGAGTGAATCCATAATCGACTCGGTCGTTCAGGTCGGCGGACAGCGCAAGACAACGCGGTCGGTCCCCTCTCCCTCCGGGAGAGGGCTAGGGTGAGGGGCCCTTGATTTGCAGCGAAAATTTCAGCCCAGCAACTCACTCATGGCAATGATCTGCTCCGCCACCTGAATCAGCTTCTGCTGGCGGCTCATCGCCTGGCGGCGCATCAGCGTATAGGCCTCTTCCTCGTTGCAGTCCTTCATCTTCATCAGCAAACCCTTGGCCAGTTCAATGCGCTTGCGCTCGGCCAGTTGCTGATCGCGCGCCTGCAATTGCGCGCGCAAGGCCTGGTCACTCTCGAAGCGCGCCATCGCCACGTCGAGAATCGGCTGCAACCGTTGTGCGTGAATGCCTTCGACGATGTAGGCACTGACCCCGGACTTGATCGCCTGACGCATCACCCCCGGGTCATGTTCGTCGGTAAACATCACGATCGGCCGGGGCTGGTCGCGGCTGACCAGTACCACTTGCTCCATCACATCGCGGCTCGGTGACTCGGTATCGATCAGGATCACGTCCGGGCGCACCGTTTCGACGCGCGCCGGCAGGTCGATGGTCAGGCCGGACTCGTCGATTACCTCGAAGCCGGCCTCGGTCAGCGCCGCTTTCAGGCGTCCGACTTTTTTCGCGGTGTCGTTGATCAGCAGAATGCGCAACATGTTCGCGGTCTCCTGTCAGCGCTGGGCGAGAAGGGGGGCGGTGTCGCTCAGGGCATGCAGCTTGAAACTGCGCGCATAGCCCGCCGGGTCGCTGCCGTCCCAGACCTTGCCGTCGAGCAACTGGCTGCTGCGCAGGTCTGCGTACGAAGTCGCAACGCCGACCGCGCTGGCGGCCTCGCGATACAGATCCAGACGCTGAACCTGACGGGCGACGGCCAGATAATCCGGATCCTCGCGCAACAGACCCCAGCGACGAAACTGGGTCATGAACCACATGCCGTCGGACAGGTAGGGCAGATTGACCTCGCCATCGCCATGAAAACGCAGCGCATGCGGATCCTGCCAGCGATTACCGAGGCCATCGGCGTAGTCGCCCATAAAACGCGGCTCGATGCACGCGGCGGGGGTGTCGAGGTATTCGGTGGCGCTGAGTAATTGCGCGGTACTGCGGCGGTTTTCCGGGCCTTCTTCGATGAATCGGCTGGCCTCAAGAATGGCCATGACCAGCGCCCGCGCGGTGTTGGGGTATTGCTCGACAAATTCGCGGGTGCAGCCGAGGACTTTTTCCGGGTGATCGGGCCAGATGCTCTGGCTGGTCGCCAGGGTGAAACCGAGATTCTGCTGCACGGCGCTGGCCGCCCACGGTTCGCCGACGCAAAAGCCGTCGATGCGCCCGGCTTGCAGGTGCGCGACCATTTGCGGCGGCGGCACTACCACGCTGTCGACGTCCTGCAACGGATGAATGCCCTGGCTCGCCAGCCAGTAATAAAGCCACATCGCATGGGTGCCGGTGGGGAAGGTCTGGGCGAAGGTCAGTTTTGCGCGGCTTTGGTGCACGTGCCGATCGAGCGCTTCAGGACTGTTCACGCCAGCCTGTTGCAAACCATGGGACAGGTTCAGGCTCTGGCCATTCTGGTTCAGGCCCATCAGCACTGCCATGTCGGTCGGGGCGACGCCGCCGATGCCCAGGTGCACCGCATAAATCAGCCCGTACAGACTGTGCGCGGCATCCAGTTCGCCGCTGACCAGTTTGTCGCGCAGGTTGGCCCATGAGGCCTGACGTTTGAGGTTCAGCGTCAGGCCGTAGGGTTGGGCGAAGCCCTGGGTGGCGGCGACCACCACCGAGGCGCAGTCGCTCAGCGCCATGAATCCGAGATTGATCGCGCTCTTTTCCGGCGCATCGCTGCCATTGACCCAGGCCAGAGGCCCCAAGGACGTTTCGTTCATACCCTACCTCAAAAAAAACGTCGTCCCGGATTCTGCGCAGGCAAAACCCGGGGACGACGCCATTGTCCTGGCCTGCGCGCCGTCATTGGTCGGCAGACTGATGAGCGGGGTGGTGCAAGGCATATGCCAGTCGCCTGATTCGCGCAGGCGCCTCGCGCCGGGGGACGATGCCCGGCTATAATCGCCGCCTCTTTTCGCCGCCCGAGTCATTGCCGCCCATGTACACCCTGGCCCGTCAGCTGTTGTTCAAACTTTCCCCGGAAACCTCCCACGATCTGTCGCTGGATCTGATCGGCGCGGGTGGACGTTTGGGCCTCAACGGCTTGCTGTGCAAGGCACCGGCGAAAATGCCGGTGACCGTCATGGGGCTCGAATTCCCGAACCCGGTAGGGCTGGCGGCAGGTCTGGACAAGAACGGCGCGGCCATCGATGGCTTTGCGCAACTGGGTTTCGGTTTTGTCGAAATCGGCACCGTGACCCCGCGTCCGCAGCCGGGTAACCCGAAACCACGAATCTTCCGCCTGCCGGAAGCCGAGGCGATCATCAACCGCATGGGTTTCAACAACCTTGGCGTGGATAACCTGCTGGCGCGGGTCGCTGCGGCGAAATACCAAGGCGTGCTGGGCATCAACATCGGCAAGAACTTCGATACCCCGGTCGAGCGCGCGGTGGATGATTACCTGATCTGCCTGGACAAGGTCTACGCCCACGCCAGTTACATCACGGTCAACGTCAGCTCGCCGAATACCCCGGGCCTGCGCAGCCTGCAGTTCGGCGACTCGCTCAAACAATTGCTCGCGGACCTGGCCACGCGCCGCGCCGAACTGGCCCTGCGTCACGGCAAGCATGTGCCGCTGGCGATCAAGATCGCGCCGGACATGACCGACGAAGAAACTGCGCAGGTCGCCCAGGCGTTGATCGAAACCGGCATGGATGCGGTGATCGCCACCAATACGACTTTGAGCCGTGTCGGCGTCGAAGGCATGGAGCATGGCGACGAGGCGGGCGGTCTGTCGGGTGCGCCGGTGCGTGAAAAGAGCACCCATACCGTGAAAGTGCTGGCGGGCGAATTGGCCGGGCGTTTGCCGATCATTGCTGCGGGCGGGATTACCGAGGGCAAGCACGCGGCGGAGAAGATCACGGCCGGTGCAAGCCTGGTGCAGATCTATTCGGGCTTCATCTACAAAGGCCCGGCGCTGATTCGTGAATCGGTAGACGCCATCGCCGCGTTGCGCTGAGGATTGCCGAGGCCTTGGGGAGCCTTTGTGGCGAGGGGATTTATCCCCGCTGGGCTGCTCAGCAGCCCCAAACCTTCCACAGTGATATGCCAGGTAGATTGAAGTTCGGACTTCGCGACTGCTGCGCAGCCGAGCGGGGATAAATCCCCTCGCCACGTGGATCCCGGTTAACCCTTTTTGCAGGCATAAAAAAGGGCTCCTCGAAGGAGCCCCTGGGCCGTAGCCCGCCGTCCGGGAGGGACGTGCGTGGTTAATTCAGTGCAGATTCAGATTGTCGTGTCGGAATAAATGCCCTGTGTCAGCCGACGGCGTGAAGTTCGTTGAGTCTGTGGATTCCCGCAGTGCCGGTCATACCGTCCCAGTTGTCGCCGCGTCCTTCTCGCCAGCCGTTGATCCAGGCTTGACGTACCGACGGTAGAGTAAATGGGCAAAGCTCACGGGATTTGCCACCAACGCCATATTGATATCCGCGCAAAAATGCTCTTTCCAACGGATCACGCTTAAGTCTTCTCATAGGGTGTTTCCCTCACTTGTTGACTGTAGTGTCGCGTTGACCTCAATTGAGGTCTGGCAGAAAAAACCTGCCATCGTGCGGCTCGCTGCCGGCGTGGCGAGCCAAGGTGTTGACGCCGTTGCGACGTCAACCTGTGCTCAGTTCTAACCAATGAGTCACACCGAGGGAATGATCGTTTTGTCATAAGCACGTAACGTAAAGGATGCTATGGCGATAAGTAACCGCGTATTTATTCAACGTTCATTGCGCAAACCCCGGTATGATCGGCGCCCCGCTGACTCAGGGGGTTAATCCTTTAGTGAGAATGACCCACGTTTGCGCTTGGGTAATATTCGACGAAGGGTCGCTTTCAGTCTTTTTGTTTCACCAACTTTTTTATCTGTCCCGGCATCTAAGCTCTTTTAACCCGAGCAGCGGGGATGGAACGGCACACCTTCGTGCCACGCGGGCGCTCTTTCAGAAAAGCGCCTGATTGAAAACCGGGTCGGCAATGCGTTGCCGGCCCACTAGCCAAAGGCTCTGGAATTACCATGTCCGATCGTTTCGAACTCTTCCTCACTTGCCCCAAAGGCCTTGAAGGCCTGCTCATCGAGGAAGCCGTCGGGCTTGGCCTTGAAGAAGCGCGCGAGCACACCTCCGCCGTGCGTGGCATGGCGACCATGGAAACCGCTTATCGCCTGTGCCTCTGGTCGCGTCTGGCCAACCGTGTGTTGCTGGTGCTCAAGCGTTTCCCGATGAAGGACGCCGAAGACCTCTACCACGGCGTGCTCGACATCGACTGGCAGGATCACATGCTCAGCGACGGCACCCTGGCCGTCGAATTCAGCGGCCACGGCTCGGGCATCGACAACACCCACTTCGGCGCGCTGAAAGTCAAAGATGCCATCGTCGACAAACTGCGCACGCCACAGGGTGATCGTCCATCCATCGACAAGCTCAACCCGGACCTGCGCATTCACCTGCGTCTGGATCGCGGCGAAGCGATTCTCTCCCTCGACCTCTCCGGCCACAGCCTGCACCAGCGCGGCTATCGCTTGCAGCAGGGCGCGGCGCCGCTGAAGGAAAACCTCGCGGCGGCAATCCTCATCCGTTCCGGCTGGCCGCGAATTGCCGCCGAAGGTGGCGCACTGGCTGACCCGATGTGCGGTGTCGGTACGTTTCTCGTCGAAGCGGGGATGATTGCCGCCGACATGGCGCCGAACCTGCGTCGCGAGCAGTGGGGCTTTACCGCGTGGCTCGGTCATGTGCCGGCACTGTGGAAAAAACTCCACGAAGAAGCCGTCGAGCGTGCTGCCGCCGGTCTGGCCAAACCGCCGCTGTGGATTCGCGGTTACGAAGCCGATCCACGACTGATTCAGCCAGGCCGCAATAACGTTGAGCGCGCCGGCCTCAGCGAGTGGATCAAGATCTACCAGGGCGAAGTGGCGACCTTCGAGCCGCGCCCGGATCAGAACCAGAAAGGTCTGGTCATCTGCAACCCGCCGTACGGCGAGCGTCTCGGTGACGAAGCCAGCCTGCTGTATCTCTACCAGAACCTCGGCGAGCGTCTGCGTCAGGCCTGCCTGAACTGGGAAGCGGCGGTGTTCACCGGCGCCCCGGATCTGGGCA
The DNA here is from genome assembly GCF_056278925.1 of Pseudomonas sp. TE9122. Lineage (NCBI taxonomy): Bacteria > Pseudomonadati > Pseudomonadota > Gammaproteobacteria > Pseudomonadales > Pseudomonadaceae > Pseudomonas > Pseudomonas sp. TE9122. The sequence continues at coordinate 1,487,675 of NZ_JBWBQI010000001.1, forward strand.
AGCGCATGGGCATTCGCAGCCATAAACAGTATTCGTTCTGGAACGGCGCGCTGCCGTGCAAGCTGCTGCTGATCAAGGTCCTGCCCGATCAGTTCGTCACTGGCGAACGCCGCACTCCGGAACAGCGTCAGGCCGAGCGCGAGCAAGCGGCTTACGACCAGACCCCCGACGAGCCGCAAGAGCGCAAGTTCAACAAGAACGGCAACCCGATCAAGCCGACGCCAGCCCCGGCGCCAGTGATCGAACAACCGCGCCTGAGCGAAGGCGGGCAGATGTTTGCCAACCGCTTGCAGAAAAATCTCAAGGCGATGGGCAAGTGGGTCAAGCGCGAAGGCATCGATTGCTACCGCGTCTATGATGCCGACATGCCTGAATACGCAATGGCCATCGACCTGTACCACGACTGGGTGCACGTTCAGGAATACGCCGCGCCGAAATCCATCGACCCGGAAAAAGCCTCGGCGCGCATGTTCGATGCGCTGGCGGCCATACCGCAGGCGTTGAACGTCGACAAGAACCGCGTGGTGGTCAAGCGCCGCGAGCGGCAGAGCGGCACCAAGCAGTACGAGCGTCAGGCTGCGCAGGGCAAGTTCGTCGAGGTCAATGAAGGTGGCGTGAAGCTGCTGGTCAACCTCACCGATTACCTCGACACCGGCCTGTTCCTCGATCACCGGCCGATGCGCATGCGTATCCAGAAAGAGGCGGCCGGCAAACGCTTCCTCAATCTGTTCTGCTACACCGCGACCGCCAGCGTGCACGCGGCCAAGGGCGGCGCGCGCAGCACCACCAGCGTCGACCTGTCGAAAACCTATCTGGACTGGGCGCGACGCAACCTGTCGCTGAACGGCTTCTCGGACAAGAACCGTCTGGAGCAGGGTGATGTGATGGCGTGGCTGGAAAGCAGCCGCGACGAATACGACCTGATCTTCATCGACCCGCCGACGTTCTCCAACTCCAAGCGCATGGAAGGCATCTTCGACGTACAGCGCGATCAGGTGCAGTTGATCGACTTGGCGATGGCGCGGCTGGCACCGGGTGGCGTGCTGTATTTCTCCAACAACTTCCGCAAGTTCCAGTTGGAGGAAAACCTCGCCGAGCGTTATGCGGTCGAGGAAATCAGCGCGCAGACCATTGATCCGGATTTCGCCCGCAATACCAAGATCCACCGCGCCTGGAAAATCACGGCTCGTTGACGCTTTCACTGGTTGGATCCACAGAGCCTTGATTTTTAACGGCTCGGTGGATCCAGCGGTGCTGGCTAAATTAGTGGCTAATAGCTATAACTCACACACCGCCAATGGGGTTTTCCCGTGAATCTGGCGGAGTGAGTCGTGCTTATGCCGTTGCACCCCGTGCGCCCGAAAATCCTCGGTTTCATCAGTGAAGACGTCTCAGCCTGGCTGGTCGCTTTGCTGGTGTTGCTTGCCGGCGGGATTCTCACCGGGCTGCTCGCGTGGGGCACCTTCAACCAGTTTCAGCAACAATCGCGTCAGCGCTTTCAACTGCTGGCCAACGAACGCTACAGCCGTATCGCCGAACGTTTTCAGGACCAGGAGCAACGTCTCGATAGTCTGCGCCGGTTCTTCGCCAACTCCGAATCGGTGTCCCGCGCCGAATTCGACGGCTACTCCCGCCCTTTATTGCTGCGCACCCAAGCCTATACCTATGCCCCGAGAGTCAGTGGTGCCGAACGCGCCGCGTTCGAACAGCAGGTGCGTGACGAAGGCCTGAGCAACTTCACCATTCGCGAGCTCGACGCCAATGGCGAGCTGCAACTGGCGGCAGCGCGCGACGCATATGTGCCGGTGCTGTACACCCAGACCCAAAGCCGATTGGCGCCACCACTGGGTTATGACTTGCTCGCCCAACCCATGCGCCGCGAAACCCTGCAACGCGCCGACCAGCTCGGCAGCATGGCGGTGTCGCAACCGATGCATCTTGTCGGGATTGAGCCGTCCTACGCGCGTGGGGTGTTGCTACTGGCGCCGGTCAGTCGCGCCGGAGAATCGCAGCCGTTCGGCTATGTGATGGCGGTGATCAGCATGCGCCAGTTGCTCGCCGACGGTTTGCCCGATGCCCTGCACGATTACCTGTCGGTGCGCATTCTCGACCTGTCGACCCAGGATCAGCACGAGGCGCTGTTCGAATCGAGCAACGAGGCGGTGCCCGGCGATCTGGCGGCGACGCGCTTGCTGCGCATGGCCGACCACGACTATCAGGTCGATATCCTTCCGAGCGAGGCGTTCATGCAGGCCAACCATTCGTCGGTGGGCAGCGTGATCATTCTTGGCGGCTTGCTCAGCGCATTGCTCAGCGCCTTGCTTTACGTGCTGGTCAGCCAGCGCCAGCGCGCGGTGCGGCTGGTCGAGGTGCGCACCCAGGAATTGCACGAGCGCGAGCAGGAACTGCGCGGCACCCACGGTCAGTTGCGCGGCGTGCTGAATGCCGCCACTCAGGTCGCGATCATTGCCACCGACCTGCGCGGGGTGATCAACACTTTCAATCCCGGCGCCGAGCAAATGCTCGGCTACAGCAGCGCCGAAGTGGTCGGGCGCATGACCCTGGAGAACCTGCATTTGCCACGGGAACTGGCGGCGCGTTCGGCCGAGTTGAGTGCGCGCTACGGCAAAAGTATTCCGACTTGCCACGCGATGCTGGTCGAGGGCGGCGAAGTCGGCGGCCATGAAGCGCGCGAGTGGACACTGGTGCGCAGCGATGGCAGTCACCTGCCGGTGAACATGCTCGCCACCCCGGTGCTTGACGAGCAAGGCCTGTGGGTCGGTCATCTGGCGATCTGCATCGACATCACCGAGCGCAAACGCGTGCACGAAGTGCTGGCAGCACGCGACACGTTGCTGAAGAAGCTCAGCGCCCATGTTCCGGGCGGCATTTACCAATTCAAAATGGAATTCGACGGACGCTTCAGCGTGATCTACGCCAGCGATGGCATCCGCGAAATCTACGAGTTGGAGCCGGATGTGCTGCTGCTCGACTCCGAGGCGATTTTCAGTCGCATTCACCCGCAGGACGCGATTCGCGTGCGCTCATCCATCCGCGAATCGGCGGAAAATCTCAGCCCGTGGCGCGAGGAATACCGCGTGCAACTGCCTGAACGCGGCCTGCGCTGGGTGCGCGGCGAGGCGACACCGGAAGAGCTGCCGGGCGGCGGGGTGCTGTGGCACGGCTACATCTCGGATATCTCCGATCTCAAGCGCGTGGAAGAAGAATTGCGCGCGTTGTCGATCACCGATTCGCTGACCGGCATACACAACCGCCGCTATTTCCAGGAACGCCTGACCACCGAAATGGCCCGGGTCGAGCGTGGCGGCGGTGAGTTGTCGGTGATCATGCTCGACATCGACCACTTCAAACGCATCAACGATCAGTTCGGCCACGCTGTCGGCGACCGCGTGCTGCAAGCAGTTTGCGAACGGATCGGCCATCGCTTGCGCCGCACCGACGTGTTCTGCCGTCTGGGCGGTGAAGAGTTCATGGTGCTGTGCCCGGACATCGACGGTGAACACGCCTACATGCTGGCGATGGAGTTGTGGGAAGGTTTGCGTAGCGCGCCGGTGGATGTGGTCGGCTTGGTCACCGCGAGTTTCGGCATCGCCAGCTGGCGCCCGGGGGAGGGCGCAGATGCCTTGTTGCTGCGCGCTGACTCAGGGGTCTACGCGGCGAAGCAGAATGGCCGGGATCGGGTTGAGCGGGAGATGTGCTGATTCGAACCTGACACCTGACCCTGTGGGGCAGAGGGGACCTGGCGCTGATTTTCTGTGGGAGCGAGCCTGCTCGCGAAAGCGGTGTGACAGTCACTGAACATGCTTACTGAACCGACGCCTTCGCGAGCAGGCTCGCTCCCACAATTGCACCTGCTGCGCTTACAGCACCGAAGCGGTCTGCGGCAGTTTCGGCTGTTTGTACAGATCCAGCAGCACCTGATCGAGCACCGACGAGGCGCCGAACGGGGCCTTGTCGTTGAGGATCGCTACCACCGCCCAGGTATTGCCGTTCACGTCACGGCTGAAGCCAGCGATCGCGCGCACGGTGTTCAGGGTACCGGTCTTGACGTGGGCTTCACCGCGCATCGCCGTGGTTTTCAGGCGTTTGCGCATGGTGCCGTCGGTGCCGGCAATCGGCAGCGAGCTGATGTACTCGGCGGCGTACGGGCTGTGCCAGGCGGCCTGCAGCATGTTGGCCATTTCCCGCGCACTGACCCGCTCGGCCCGCGACAGACCAGAACCATTCTCCATCACCAGATGCGGCGCGGTGATGCCTTTCTTCGCCAGCCACTGCCGCACTACGCGCTGCGCAGCCCGGGCGTCATCACCGTCGGCATCGTTGCGGAAACGCTGGCCAAGGCTGAGGAACAGCTGCTGGGCCATGGTGTTGTTACTGTATTTGTTGATGTCGCGGATGATCTCGGCCAGATCTGGCGAGTACGCGCGGGCGAGCAGTTTGGCGCTGCTCGGCGTCGGTGCCAGACGATCCTTGCCCTGGATGCTGCCACCCAGTTCCTTCCAGATCGCGCGGACGGCGCCAGCGGTGTAGGTCGCGTGGTCGAGCAGCGACAGGTAAGTCTGCGAGCTGCAGCCTTCACCCAACTGGCCGCCGACGGTTACGGTCACGCTGCCATCGGCCTGCGGCACCGGGTTATAGCGCACGCCGCCGGTGCATTGCTTGGACGGCAGCGCCTTGACGGTGTTTTCGATGCGGATGCTGGCAATCGGCGGCTCAACCGAAATCAGTACGCGGCCACCGTCATTGCGCGCAACAAAGCGCAGGGCCTTGAGGTTGACCAGCAATGAGTCGGGTTTGACCAGGAACGGCTTGTTGTCGTCGTTGCCGTCATCGTTGAATTCCGGCAATTGCGGCTGCACGAAGAAGTTGCGGTCGAGGATCAGGTCGCCGGTGATCTGGGTCACGCCGTTGGCGCGCAGGTCACGCATCAGCAGCCAGAGTTTTTCCATGTTCAGCTTCGGGTCACCGCCGCCCTTGAGGTAAAGGTTGCCGTTGAGAATGCCGCCGCTCAGGGTGCCATCGGTGTAGAACTCGGTCTTCCACTGATGGTTGGGGCCGAGCATTTCCAGCGCCGCGTAAGTGGTGACCAGTTTCATCGTCGAGGCCGGATTGACCGAGACGTCGGCGTTGAACACGGTCGGCGTGCCCGGACCGTCGAGCGGCACCATCACCAGCGACAGCGCAGTGGGCTGCAGCTTGCTGGCCTTGAGGGCTTTTTCGACGTTCGGGGTGAGGGAAGTGTTGATGGTGGCAGCGGAGACAGACAGGGCCAGAGGCAGAAGAAGGCCGGCGAGAAACAGTGGACGCAACGATTTGATCATATGCAATAAAACCCTGCAAAAGAGGGGAAAAAAGACGAGGACATGGATGAAAAGGCCCTCAGTGGTCATGAAAGTGTCGGCATTATGCCCCAAGCTGTAACAGCTTGTGCCGTGTCGCGACCGGCCAATCGCTTATTTTTTTACAGGCGGTCGGCCGCAGCGACCAGAGAGTCGGGCAATCGCTGGCTTAAACTGGTAAAGTGCCGGCCGTTATTACTTAAGAGGATTGTTCCAATGGCGACTAACCGTTCCCAGCGTCTGCGCAAAAAACTGTGCGTAGATGAATTTCAAGAGCTGGGTTTCGAACTGAACCTGGACTTCAAAGAAGACTTGTCCGAAGAAGCCATTGACGCTTTCCTCGAAGCATTCATCAAAGAAGCCATGGAAGCCAACGGTCTGGGTTATGTTGGCGGCGACGACTTCGGTCTGGTGTGCCTGCAGAAGCGTGGCTCGGTCAACGAAGAGCAGCGCGCTGCCGTTGAAGCCTGGCTGAAAAACCGCTCCGAGCTGACCAAGTACGAAGTCAGCCCGCTGCTGGATGTGTGGTATCCGGAAAAGCCGATCAACGCGGCTAAGTGATACTGAAAAAAACGGCGACCTGAGGGTCGCCGTTTTTTTTCGTCTGGTGTTTAGGTGATACGGCTTGGATTTGATGGTGGACTCGCCCCTCACCCCAGCCCTCTCCCGAGGGAGAGGGAGCCGATCTGTGGGCTTTTCGGGATGTGAGTTCGACTTGATATCCCTCGTCGGCGTATATCTTCCGAGCACCTTGGTCAGTCCCCTCTCCCTTTGGGAGAGGGTTAGGGTGAGGGGCTTTTGATCTTAAGCTCTGCGCCAATTCAAAATCACCAGCGTCAAAACCCCCGCCACAATCCCCCAAAACGCCGAACCAATGGAAAACAGCGTCAGCCCGGACGCCGTGACCATGAAGGTGATCAACGCCGCTTCCCGTTCTTTCACCTCGCTCATGGCAATGCTCAAGCCATTGATGATCGAGCCGAACAGCGCCAGCGCCGCAATCGACAGCACCAGTTCTTTCGGCAACGCGGCAAACAACGCCGCCAACGTGGCACCGAACACCCCGGCAATCCCGTAGAACACCCCGCACCACACCGCTGCGGTGTAACGCTTGTTGCGATCTTCATGAGCATGCGGACCGGTGCAGATCGCCGCGCTGATCGCCGCGAGGTTAATACCGTGTGAGCCGAACGGCGCCAGCAACAGGGAGGCAATGCCGGTGGTGGTGATCAGTGGCGAGGCCGGGACGTTATAGCCATCGGCGCGCAGCACGGCGATGCCGGGCATGTTCTGCGAGGTCATCGCCACCACGAACAGCGGAATGCCGATGCTGATGGTAGCGGCCAGGGAGAAGTGCGGCGTGGTCCACACCGGGGTGGCCACTTCCAGGTGAAAGCCGCTGAAATCCAGCAGCCCCATGAAGCCCGACAGCGCGGTGCCGATCAGCAGCGCCGCGAGCACCGCATAGCGCGGCGACAGGCGCTTGACCAGCAGATAAGTGAAGAACATCCCCAACACCAGACCGGTACGGTGTTGCGCGGCGACGAAGATTTCGCTGCCGATCTTGAACAGAATCCCTGCCAGCAGAGCTGCCGCCAAAGAGGCCGGGATCTTTTTTACCAGCCGTTCGAAGCTGCCGGTCAGGCCGCAGATCGTCACCAGCACCGCGCACGTGACATAGGCGCCGATTGCCTCGCCATAACTGACACCGCCCAGGCTGGTGATCAGCAACGCCGCGCCGGGTGTCGACCAGGCGATGGTGATCGGTGTGCGATAGCGCAGCGACAGGCCGATCGAACACACCGCCATGCCGATCGAAATCGCCCAGATCCACGAAGAAATCTGCCCGCTGCTCAGGCCGGCGGCTTGCCCGGCCTGAAACATCAGCACCAGCGAACTGGTGTAACCGGTCATCATCGCGATGAAACCGGCAACGATGGCGGAAGGCGAAGTGTCGGCCAGAGGGCGCAGGCGGGCGTGGGTGGCGTCGGTCATGACGGCGGTGTTCCTTATAGCAATGGAGATGTCCGCCACAACACAGAACCTCTGTGGGAGCGAGCCTGCTCGCGAAAGCGCTATGTCAGTCAACATTCATAGTGAATGTGAAATGGCTTTCGCGAGCAGGCTCGCTCCCACGGGGGATTGCGGTCATGCAGCGGATTCTGCGATCAAGCCTAAACTCAAACCTGACAAACCGTTGCAATACAGCCGCAGGCGCAAACAGCCGTACAGTCGTGTTGCCACCATTCATTGTGTACAATCGCGCTGTTTTTTACGCGATACTTGCCAGCGACCTACTGTGCCGTATTACAGTCACGGTCTATTCGCCGCAGTTTTCCCGACTCGAGTGCCCATGAACGAACAGTTGCAACCCCTCAAGAAACAACCGCGAGCAGGCAAAGCCGGCCGCAGCGGAACCCAGGACGATATTGTCTACGCGCATATCTTCGAGGCCATCCTCGAACAGCGTCTGGCGCCCGGTACCAAGTTGAGCGAAGAGGCGCTGGGGGAAATCTTCGGGGTCAGCCGCACCATCATTCGCCGCGCGCTGTCGCGTCTGGCCCATGAAGGCGTGGTGCTGTTGCGGCCGAATCGTGGCGCCGTGGTCGCCAGCCCGAGCGTTGAAGAGGCGCGACAGGTGTTCCTCGCCCGCCGTCTGGTCGAGCGTGCGATCACTGAATTGGCCGTGCAGCACGCCACGGCCGAGCAGATCGCCGAATTGCGGCAGATGGTCAACGATGAGCGCGACAGCTTCTCGCGCGGCGATCGCGGTGCCGGTATTCGTCTGTCAGGCGAATTCCACCTGAAACTGGCGGAAGCGGCGATGAACGCACCGTTGATCAGCTTCCAGCGCAGCCTGGTTTCGCAGACCTCGCTGATCATCGCCCAGTATGAAAGCGGCAACCGCTCGCACTGCTCGTACGACGAACACACGCAGTTGATCGACGCCATTGAAAAGCGCGACGGCGAACTGGCGGTGAATCTGATGATGCATCACATGGATCACATCGACAGCAAGCTCAACCTCGACGAGGAAGGCGCGTCGGATGATCTGCATGCGGTGTTCTCGCACTTGTTGCAGACCAAGAAGCCGGGGCGTCCAGCGGCCAAGCTCTAAGCTGAAACCGAGTCGCGGCTTTCGCGAGCAGGCTCGCTCCCACAGGGGAATGCATTTCAAAGGTGGGAGCGAGCCTGCTCGCGAAGACAACCTGACCGGCAACAAAAATCCTCCGTGGTAAACACCACCGGGGATGATCGTTCCCACGCTCTGCGTGGGAACGCCTCTAGGGACGCTCCGCGTCCAGTGACGCGGAGCGTCACGGGCTGCATTCCCACGCAGAGCGTGGGAACGATCAGTGCGAAGAGGTTAGCGCTGATGCACCAGCGCCCCCGCCGCATACGTCTGCGCCACCGTGCGGTCATCCCCCAGCGTCATCAGTACAAACAACGTCTCGGCAATGTTATTCGACTGCTTCAAGCGATAACTCAGCAGCGGCGTGGCGTTGTAATCCAGTACCAGGAAGTCGGCATCGGAGCCCGGTTGCAGATTGCCGATCCTGTCTTCCAGACGCAGCGCCCGCGCGCCACCCAGGGTTGCCAGATACAGCGACTTGAACGGACTCAGCCGCGCGCCCTGCAGTTGCATGACCTTGTAGGCTTCGTTGAGGGTTTGCAGCAGGGAGAAACTGGTGCCGCCGCCGACGTCGGTGCCAAGGCCGACATTGAGCTTGTGTTTCTCGGCCATCGGCAGGTTGAACAGGCCGCTGCCGAGGAACAGGTTCGAGGTCGGGCAGAACGAGATCGCCGAGCCGGTTTCCGCCAGTCGCGCGCATTCTTCGTCACACAGGTGCACGCCGTGGGCGAATACCGAGCGTTCGCCGAGCAACTGGTAATGATCGTAGACGTCGAGGTAGCCCTTGCGCTCCGGGAACAGCTCTTTGACCCACTCGATTTCCTTGAGGTTTTCGCTGATGTGGGTCTGCATGTACAGATCCGGATATTCCGTCAGCAATTGCCCGGCCAGGGTCAGTTGTTCCGGAGTGCTGGTCGGCGCAAAACGCGGCGTCACCGCATAGTGCAAGCGGCCCTTGCCGTGCCAGCGCTCGATCAGCGCCTTGCTGTCGACGTAGCTGGATTCGGCGGTATCGACCAGATAGTCCGGGGCATTGCGGTCCATCATCACCTTGCCGGCGATCATGCGCAGATCAAGCTTTTCCGCCGCTTCAAAAAACGAATTGACTGACTGCGGGTGCACGCTGCCGAACACCAGCGCGGTGGTGGTGCCGTTGCGCAGCAGTTCCTTGATGAAAATGTCCGCCACTTCGTCGGCGTGAGCCTTATCACCAAACTGGCTTTCGCAGGGAAAGGTGTAGGTGTTCAGCCAGTCGAGCAGTTGCTCGCCGTAGGAGCCGACCATGCCGGTCTGCGGCAGGTGAATGTGCGTGTCGATAAAGCCGGGGGTGATCAGCGCATCCTGATAATGGTTGATCTCGATATCCGCCGGCAGGGTTGGCAGCAGTTCGCTGGCGTGGCCGAGGGCGCTGATCTTGCCGTCGTCGATCACCAGCAGGCCATCCTCGAAATATTCATAGGAGGCTTCGATGCCGACTTCGGCAGGGTCGGCGATGCTGTGCAGGATGGCGGCGCGGTAGGCTTTGCGAGTCAGAGGCATGAGGGTTCTCTAATCAGTTTGAGGCTTTGAGTTTGGCGGCCTGACTGCGGCGCGAGGCGGGCAGCAGTCGGGCAATCGGTTCGGCGCGGGCGCTGTGCTGGCCGAAATTGGCGTTGTAAGTGGCGATGATTTCGCCGGCGATGGAGATGGCGATTTCCACAGGCAGTTTGCCTTTGACTTCGCCGATGCCCATCGGGCAGCGCATGCGCTGCACCACGCTCGGGTCGAAACCACGATCACGCAGACGGTGTTCGAATTTGGCGCGTTTGGTTTTCGAGCCGATCAGGCCGAACCAGGTGAAATCGTTGCGCTTGAGAATCGCCGCAGTCAGTTCCAGATCGAGCTGATGGTTGTGGGTCATGACGATGCAGTAGCTGCCGGCAGGCAGATCATCGACTTCGTCCACCGGCTCTTCGCTGACGATTTTACGCACGCCGTGGGGAATGTGTTCGGGGAACTCCGCCTCGCGCGAATCGATCCAGCGCACCCGGCAGGGCAGGCTGGCCAGCAGCGGCACGAGGGCGCGACCGACATGGCCGGCACCGAACACGGCAATCTGCGCCTGCACCTGGCCCATCGGTTCGAACAGCAACACCGTAGCGCCACCGCAGCACTGGCCGAGACTGGCACCGAGGCTGAAGCGCTCCAGATGGGTGTCCTGCTTGCCGCTGGCGAGCATCGCGCGGGCGATCTGCATGGCTTTGAATTCCAGATGCCCGCCACCGATGGTGTCGAACAGGCGGTCGGCACTGACGACCATTTTCGAGCCGGCGTTGCGTGGCGTCGAGCCAAGTTCTTCGATGATCGTCACCAGCACACAGGGCTCGCCCTGATTCTGCAGGTCGGCGAGGGCGTCGATCCAGTTGTACATGTTCACCTCGACATCTTCGTTGTCTGTGCCGGCCTCTTCGCGAGCAGGCTCGCTCCCACATTGGCAATGCATTCCAAATGTGGGAGCGAGCCTGCTCGCGAATGGCCGCGCCTCGGTCCTAGAGCGGAGCCAGCTCGGTTTCAGCTTCGACAGCCTTCACCGCTTTGAGCTGACGCATCTGCTCGCAACCCCACAACACCCGCTCCGGCGTGGCCGGGGCGTCGATTTTCGGCTGATGCTGATAATCACCGAGGCTCGCCACCGCATCCTTGATTGCGCACCACGCGGCGATCCCGAGCATGAACGGCGGTTCACCGACGGCTTTGGAGTGGAACACCGTGTCTTCCGGGTTCTTGCGGTTTTCCACCAGTTTCACCCGCAGATCCAGCGGCATGTCGGCCACCGCCGGGATCTTGTAGCTGGCCGGGCCGTTGGTCATCAGCTTGCCCTTGTTGTTCCATACCAGCTCTTCCATGGTCAGCCAGCCCATGCCTTGCACGAAACCACCCTCGACCTGACCGATGTCGATCGACGGGTTCAGCGAGGCGCCGACGTCATGCAGGATGTCGGTGCGCAGCATCTTGTACTCGCCGGTCAGGGTGTCGACGATCACTTCGCAGCAGGCTGCGCCAAAGGCGAAGTAATAGAACGGACGGCCCCGCGCCTGACTGCGGTCGTAGTAGATTTTCGGGGTCTTGTAGAAGCCGGTGCTGGACAGCGAAACCTGATTGAAATACGCCTGCTGGATCAGCGCTTCGAACGTCAGGATCTGCTCGCGCACCCGCACGTGGCCGTTGCGGAATTCGACGTCTTCTTCGCTGACTTTGTAGTGCCGCGCGGCGAATTCGACCAGGCGTTGCTTGATGGTCTGTGCTGCGTTCTGCGCGGCTTTGCCGTTCAGGTCGGCGCCGCTGGAAGCAGCGGTCGGAGAGGTGTTCGGCACTTTGTCGGTGTTGGTCGCAGTGATCTGCACACGATCGATTTCGACCTGGAACACTTCCGCCACGACCTGGGCGACTTTGGTATTCAGGCCCTGACCCATTTCCGTACCGCCGTGGTTCAGGTGGATGCTGCCGTCGGTGTAGATGTGGATCAGCGCACCGGCCTGGTTCAAGAAGCTCGCAGTGAAGGAAATGCCGAATTTCACCGGAGTCAGCGCCAGGCCTTTTTTCAGGATCGGGCTGTTGGCGTTGTAGCGACGGATCGCTTCGCGGCGCTCGGCGTACTGGCTGCTTTCTTCCAGCTCGGCGGTCATCTCTTCGAGCATGTTGTGCTCGACGGTCTGGTAGTAGTGGGTGACGTTGCGCTCGGTCTTGCCGTAGTAGTTGGCCTTGCGCACCGCCAGCGGGTCGAGCTTCAGGTGCCGGGCAATCGCGTCCATCACTTCCTCGATGGCGACCATGCCTTGCGGGCCGCCGAAGCCGCGATAAGCGGTGTTCGACGCTGTGTTGGTTTTGCAACGGTGACCGTTGATGGTTGCATCGCCGAGATAGTAAGAGTTGTCCGAGTGGAACATCGCCCGGTCAACGATCGAGGCGGACAGGTCCGGCGAGCAGCCGCAGTTGCCGGCCAGCTCCATGTTGATCCCGTGCAGACGGCCGCTGCTGTCGAAGCCGACGTCGTATTCAACGTAGAACGGGTGGCGCTTGCCCGTCATCAGCATGTCTTCGACACGCGGCAGGCGCATCTTGGTCGGTTGGCCGGTGAGGTGCGCGACCACTGCGCACAGGCACGCCGGGCTCGCGGCCTGGGTTTCCTTGCCGCCGAAACCACCGCCCATGCGGCGCATGTCGACGACGATTTTGTTCATCGACACGTCGAGCACTTCGGCGACCAGTTTCTGCACTTCGGTCGGGTTCTGCGTCGAGCAGTAGACGATCATCCCGCCGTCTTCAGTAGGCATCACCGAGGAGATCTGTGTCTCCAGATAGAAGTGCTCCTGGCCGCCGATGTGCAGCGTGCCCTGAATACGGTGTTCAGCCGTGGCCAGCGCCGAAGCCGAGTCGCCGCGCTGATGGGTGTGGCTGTCGAGCACGAAATGGCGCTTGCGCAGGGCTTCGACGACGTCGAGCACCGGTTCCAGATCTTCGTATTCGATGATCGCCGCCATCGCTGCCTTGCGCGCGGTTTCCAGATCTTTCGCCGCGACTGCCAGCACTGGCTGGCCGACGAACTGCACGTCATCGATGGCCAGCAGCGGGTCACCCGGCATCAGCGGGCCGATGTCCTTCAGGCCCGGCACGTCTTCGTGGGTGATGACGATGCGCACGCCTTCGAAGGCGTAGCACGGCGACGTGTCGATGCTGAGGATTTTCGCGTGGGCACGGTCCGACAGGCGCGCATACAGGTGCAATTGGTTGGGGAATTCCAGCCGATCATCGATGTACTGCGCTTCACCGGACACATGCTTGGCGGCGCTGTCGTGCTTGACGCTGCGGCCGACACCGGTGGTCAGATCCTTGGCGAACAGTTCGGCCAATTCAGCTTGAGTCTTCTCTACGGCGTGATGGTTAGACATAAGCGGTCACCCGAGTCTCGATGTGCGGTGTTTGCAGTTCGATGAAGTATTTGCGCAGCAGATTCTGCGCGCTGAGCAGGCGATATTCCTTGCTGGCGCGGAAGTCCGAGAGTGGCGTGAAGTCTTCGGCCAGCGCGGCGCAGGCGCGTTCGATCACGGCGTTATTGAACGGCTGACCAAGCAGCACGGCTTCGCAATGCGCAGCGCGTTTGGGGATTGCCGCCATGCCGCCGAAGGCCACCCGGGCGTCGCTGATCACGCCATTTTCCACGCGCAGATTGAACGCAGCACAGACGGCGGAGATGTCGTCGTCCAGTCGCTTCGACACTTTATAGGCGCGGAACAACTGCTCGGCGCTGGCGCGCGGGACGATGATTTTTTCAATGAACTCGCTTTCCTGCCGCGCGGTGACGCGGTAGTCGATGAAGTAATCTTCCAGGTTCAAGGTGCGGCGGGTTTCGCCTTTGCACAGCACGATCTGCGCGCCAAGGGCGATCAGCAGCGGTGGCGAGTCACCGATCGGCGAGGCGTTGCCGATGTTGCCGCCGAGGGTGCCTTGATTGCGGATCTGCAACGAGGCGAAGCGGTGCAGCAGTTCGCCGAAGTCCGGGTACTCGGCATTCAACGCCCCGTAGCAGTCGGAGAGGGCAGTGGCGGCGCCGATTTCGATGCGGTCATCGAAGGTTTCGATGCGCTTCATCTCGGCGACGTTGCCGACATAGATCATCACCGGCAGAGTGCGGTGGAACTGGGTGACTTCCAGCGCCAGATCGGTGCCGCCGGCGAGCAGCCGCGCTTGTGGATAAGCGTCGTAGAGATCGGCCAAGTCAGCGACGGTCAGCGGCACCAGGCAGCGTTTGTCACCGCTGTTGAGTTCACCGATATCGGTCGGTGCGATGGCCTTGAGGCGGGCAATGGTTTCGGCTTCGCGGGCGTCGAACTGATCCGCTGGTTTGGCGCAGCAGGATTGTTCGGCAGCGGCCAGAATAGGGCGGTAGCCGGTGCAGCGGCAGAGGTTGCCGGCCAGCGCTTCGTGGGCCTTGGCCTGATCCGGCGCATCGCTGTTCTTTTGCAGGGCGAACAACGACATGACGAAACCGGGGGTGCAGAAGCCGCACTGCGAACCGTGGCACTCGACCATGGCTTTCTGCACGCTGTGCAGTTCGCCCTTGTGCTTGAGGTCTTCGACGCTGATCAGTTGTTTGCCGTGCAACGACGAAACGAAGGTCAGGCACGAGTTGAGGCTGCGATAGCGAATATGCTCACGCCCGCTGTCATCGGTCTGCAACTCGCCAACCACCACGGTGCAGGCTCCGCAGTCACCGCTGGCGCAACCTTCTTTAGTGCCGGGCCTGCCCACGTGTTCGCGCAGGTAATTGAGCACAGTCAGATTCGGGTCCAGGGCGTGCTCGCTACGGAGTTCCTGGTTAAGTAAAAACTGGATCACGGAAGGCCTCGCAGACTCATTATTGTTGTTAACCGACGTGAACCGAATTTAGCAGGTCTGACTTTTCGGTCAATGGTTTTCTGACTTAAAGGTCAGGAAAATCCGTTTCGTCGATCAACAGCGTGTCTATTCAGTATTGACCTTCATCGGTCACCGCGCTTTTTTGCGGGATTCGTGCCAAAAACCGCTGAGTGGGCACTCCGCCATGACCGTGCATTTGCGCTACACTGCGCCGCTTGTGCAGATCGATAGAGTTTGAAGGACAACCATGACGTTCAAGGCGCCGGACAGCCTCGCCGAGCAAATCGCTCACCACCTCGCCGAACGCATCATTCGTGGCGAAATGAAGCCGGGAGAGCGCATCCAGGAACAGAAGGTCACGCTGGCGCTCAACGTCAGCCGCGGTTCGGTCCGCGAAGCCTTGCTGATCCTCGAGCGCCGTCACCTGATCGCGATCCTGCCGCGTCGTGGCGCCCACGTTACCGAGCTGACGCCGCACAAGGTGCAGAGCCTGTGCACGCTGATGAGCGAGCTGTACATCCTGCTTGGCAATTCGGTGGCCAATGGCTGGCAAGTGCAGTCGGACATGGCGCCGTTCGTGCAGATCCAGCAGCGCCTGACCGCCAATTACGAACGCGGCGATATCCGCAGCTTCGTCGATGACAGCTTCGCGGTGATGCGCGCCGCCTATCCGTTTGCCAACAATCCGTACCTGCAAGAAACCGTCGAGAACCTCCAGCCGGCGATGAGCCGCGCGTATTTCCTCGCCCTCGAACAGCGCAAGGCGGAAATGAGCGAATTCCTCGAACTGTTCGAACGCTTGCTCGCCGCCGTACTCGCCCGTGATTTGCCGCAGATCCGCATCGTGCTCACGGCGTATGCCCAGCGCAGCTGCGATCTGGTGGTGTCTGCGCTGACGGTTGCCTGAGCGTGAGGCTGAAGTGCATCAAACTGGCGGGGTTCAAATCCTTCGTCGACCCGACCACGGTGAACTTCCCCAGTAACATGGCGGCGGTCGTCGGGCCGAACGGTTGCGGCAAGTCGAACATCATCGACGCCGTGCGCTGGGTGATGGGCGAAAGTTCGGCGAAGAACCTCCGTGGCGAGTCGATGACCGATGTCATTTTCAACGGCTCGACCAGCCGCAAACCGGTGAGCCAGGCCAGTATCGAACTGGTGTTCGACAACTCCGACGGCACGCTGCTCGGCGAATACGCCGCCTACGCGGAAATTTCCATCCGCCGCAAAGTCACCCGCGACAGCCAGACCACGTATTACCTCAACGGCACCAAATGCCGTCGGCGCGACATCACCGATATTTTCCTCGGCACCGGCCTCGGTCCGCGCAGCTACTCGATCATCGAACAGGGGATGATCTCCAAGCTGATCGAATCCAAGCCCGAAGACCTGCGTAACTTCATCGAGGAAGCCGCCGGCATCTCGAAATATAAAGAGCGCCGCCGCGAGACCGAGAACCGCATCCGCCGCACCCACGAAAACCTCGCCCGCCTCACCGACCTGCGCGAAGAACTGGAGCGCCAGCTCGAACGTCTGCACCGTCAGGCCGAGGCGGCGAAAAAGTATCAGGAACTCAAGGCCGAAGAGCGTCAGCTCAAGGCGCAACTGTCGGCGCTGCGCTGGCAGGATCTTAACGAGCAGGTCGGCCAGCGCGAGTCGATCATCGGCAACCAGGAAGTCAGCTTCGAAGCGCTGGTCGCTGAACAGCGTAACGCTGACGCCGCCATCGAACGCCTGCGTGACGGTCACCACGACCTGTCCGAACGCTTCAATCTGGTGCAGGGCCGCTTCTATTCGGTCGGCGGCGACATCGCCCGGGTCGAGCAGAGCATCCAGCACGGCCAGCAGCGTTTGCGTCAGTTGCAGGACGATCTGAAAGAAGCCGAGCGCGCGCGTCTGGAAACCGAATCGCACCTTGGCCACGACCGCACGTTGCTGCTGACCCTCGGCGAAGAACTGGACATGCTCACCCCCGAGCAGGAAGTCACCAGCGCCGCCGCCGAGGAAGCCGCCGCTGCGCTTGAAGAAGCCGAAACCACCATGCACGGCTGGCAGGAGCAGTGGGACGCGTTCAACCTGACCGCTGCCGAGCCGCGCCGTCAGGCTGAAGTCCAGCAATCGCGGATCCAGCAGTTGGAAAACAGCATGGAGCGTCTGGCTGACCGACAGAAGCGCCTCGCTGAAGAGCGCGCGTTGCTATCCGCCGACCCGGAAGACGCGGCGATCATGGCGCTCAATGAGCAGCTCGCCGAGTCTGAAGCGACCCTGGAAGATTTACAGACCAGCGAAGAAGCGCAGGTCGAAAAGCTCGAACAACTGCGTCAGGAGTTGCAGCAGGCGTTGACCGCGCAGCAGCAGGCGCAGGGCGATCTGCAGCGGCTCAACGGTCGTTTGGCGTCGCTGGAAGCCTTGCAACAGGCCGCGCTCGACCCGGGCACCGGCACCGCCGAATGGTTGAAGGAACACAATCTCGCCGAGCGTCCGCGCCTGGCCGAAGGCCTTAAGGTCGAGGCCGGTTGGGAGCTGGCGGTGGAAACCGTGCTCGGCGCCGATCTGCAAGCGGTGCTGGTCGACGATTTCAGCGGTTTTGATCTGTCCGGTTTCACCCAAGGCGATTTGCGCCTGCTCAGCCCGGCCAGTGATGGCGTGCGGGTGGCGGGCAGCCTGCTGGACAAAGTCGAGGCGCAGATCGATCTGTCGCCGTGGCTTGGTCAGGTCAAACCGGTCGACAGCCTTGAACAGGCGCTGGCGTTGCGCGGTCAGTTGAGCGCCGGGCAAAGCCTGATCAGCCGCGACGGCTATTGGGTCGGACGACACTTTTTACGCGTACGTCGCGCCAGCGAAGCGGAAAGCGGCATGCTCGCCCGTGGCCAGGAAATCGAAGACTTGCAGCTTGAACGCGAAGAGCGCGAAGCCACCGTCGAGGCCATGGAAACCCGCCTGCAAACCTTGCGCGCGCAACAGCGCCAGCAGGAAAACGGCCGCGAACATCTGCGCCGCTTGCTGCAGGACGAAGCGCGCCAGCAAGGCGAACTGAAAGCGCAGTTGTCCGCCGGTAAGGCCAAAGCCGAACAGCTGACATTGCGCCGCACCCGTCTCGATGAAGAACTGGTCGAACTCGCCGAACAGCGCGAGCTTGAGCACGAACAGGTCGGCGAAGCGCGCATGCAATTGCAGGAAGCGCTGGACGCCATGGCACTGGATACCGAGCAGCGCGAGTTGCTGCTGGCCCAGCGCGACAGCCTGCGCGAACGCCTCGATCGCGTGCGTCAGGAAGCGCGGCAGCACAAGGATCACGCCCATCAATTGGCCGTGCGTCTCGGCTCGCTGCGTGCCCAGCACGATTCCACCCGGCAGGCGCTGGAGCGTCTGGAAATGCAGGCCGAGCGTCTGACTGAAAAGCGCGAACAGTTGAGTCTGAATCTGGAGGAGGGCGAGGCGCCGCTGGAAGAGCTGCGCCTCAAGCTCGAAGAGTTGCTCGACAAGCGCATGACCGTCGATGAAGAACTCAAGACTGCGCAGATCGCCCTGGAAGACGCCGATCGTGAATTGCGCGACGCGGAAAAACGCCGCACCCAGGCCGAGCAGCAATCGCAGTTGATTCGCGGCCAGCTCGAACAACAGCGCATGGAATGGCAGGCGCTGACCGTACGGCGCAAGGCTTTGCAGGATCAACTGCTCGAAGATGGCTACGATCTCAACGGCGTGCTCGCCACATTGACCGCACAAGCCAGTGAACGCGAAGCCGAAGAAGAACTCGAACGCATCAACGCGCGGATTCAGCGCCTGGGTGCGATCAACCTCGCGGCCATCGACGAATACACGCAACAATCGGAGCGTAAACGTTATCTGGATGCGCAGGACGCCGATCTGGTCGAGGCGCTGGAGACCCTGGAAAACGTCATCCGCAAGATCGACAAGGAAACCCGCAACCGTTTCAAAGATACCTTTGATCAGATCAACGGCGGTTTGCAGGCACTTTTCCCGAAAGTTTTCGGTGGCGGGCGCGCGTATTTGGAACTGACGGGCGAAGATCTACTCGATACAGGGGTGACGATCATGGCGCAGCCGCCCGGGAAGAAGAACAGCACCATCCATTTGCTCTCCGGCGGCGAAAAGGCCCTGACTGCACTGGCCCTGGTTTTTGCCATCTTCAAGTTGAACCCGGCGCCGTTCTGCATGCTCGATGAGGTTGACGCGCCACTGGATGACGCTAACGTTGGACGCTACGCACGCCTGGTCAAAGAGATGTCGCAGACCGTGCAGTTCATCTACATCACCCACAACAAGATCGCCATGGAAATGGCCGAGCAGTTGATGGGTGTGACGATGCATGAACCGGGCTGCTCGCGACTGGTGGCGGTGGATGTCGAGGAGGCGATGGCGATGGTGGATGCCTGAGTCGGTGTGGTGTCGGAATAGTTTTGGAGGTCTGTAGGACTTTTTACTGACATCGGCGGGATGGCCAATCGACATATTCGCGCAAGCCAAATGAGACAGACGGTGTAAAGTTGTCTTTGGTCGTGCTAGTTTAATGTCAATTTTTCGTATACGTGGGCAAAACGCCTGTCAGAACATAGAGTTGGCGCCACGTTTTAAAGCGGTTTACGCAGTGTAAACCCCTTATTTTTCAGCATTTTTTATAGAGGCACGGGATTACATGGAAATCGGTCTGCGCGAGTGGCTGATCGTCATCGGCATCATTGTGATAGCCGGTATTCTTTTCGATGGCTGGCGCCGTATGCGCGGCGGCAAGGGAAAGCTGAAATTCCGTCTCGACCGGAGCCTGTCCAATCTGCCGGACGAGGACACCAGCGCCGAACTGTTGGGCCCGGCCCGCGTCCTGGACACGCACAAAGAGCCGCAACTGGACGAGCACGATCTGCCATCGGTGAGCATGCCCAACCGCGAAGCCCGCGAGCCGCGTGAATCCGGTTCGAAACGTGGCAAGCGCGGCAGCAACGGCCCGGCGCAGGGCGACTTGAACCTCGACCTCGATCTGGACGGCGGCCCGAGCTTCAGCAGCCGTGACGACGATTTCGCCGAAGACAGCAAGCCTGCAGCGGCCGTGGCGGAAAAAGATCAGCCGCAAGCCGAAGAAGTCCTGGTGATCAGCGTGATCTGCCGCGACCCGGCCGGCTTCAAAGGCCCTGCGCTGCTGCAGAACATTCTCGAAAGCGGCCTGCGTTTCGGCGAGATGGACATTTTCCACCGCCACGAAAGCATGGCCGGCAACGGTGAAGTGCTGTTCTCCATGGCCAACGCGGTCAAGCCGGGTATCTTCGATCTGGACGACATCGACCACTTCAGCACCCCGGCGGTGAGCTTCTTCCTCGGTCTGCCAGGCCCGCGTCATCCAAAGCAGGCCTTCGACGTGATGGTCGCGGCAGCCCGCAAGCTGTCCCAGGAATTGAACGGTGAGTTGAAAGATGACCAGCGCAGCGTACTGACCGCGCAGACGATTGAGCATTACCGTCAGCGCATCGTCGAATTCGAACGCCGCGCATTGACCCAGAAGCGCTAAGTCCAGATCAAAAGATCGCAGCCTTCGGCAGCTCCTACAGAGGATCGCGATACTGTAGGAGCTGACGAGTGCAACGAGGCTGCGATCTTCTGGCCCCGCCGCCGATAATGGAATAAAACTGGAGCAGCCTCGGCTGCTCTTTTGCTTTATGAGAGAACACCCATGACCGCCGCCAAAACCCGCATTCTAGAGCTGCGCGCTGAGCTGGATCAGCACAACTATCGCTATCACGTTCTCGACGAGCCGAGCATTCCCGATGCCGAGTACGATCGCTTGTTCCACGAGCTCAAGGCACTGGAGGCGGCCAACCCGGAACTGATCACCAGCGATTCGCCGACCCAGCGCGTCGGCAGCATGGCGTTGACCGCGTTCACTCAGGTGCGTCACGAAATTCCGATGCTCAGCCTCGGCAACGCCTTCGAAGAATCCGACATGCGCGAGTTCGATCGCCGCGTCAACGAAGGCCTCGACGTGCCGGCCGGCGATCTGTTTGGTGGCGGCGCGGCGGTGGAATACAGCTGCGAGCCGAAGCTCGATGGCCTGGCGGTCAGCCTGCTGTATCAGGATGGTCTGCTGGTGCGCGGCGCCACCCGGGGCGATGGCACTACGGGCGAAGACATCAGCGTCAACGTGCGCACTGTGCGCAATATTCCGCTGAAGCTGCATGGCGAAGGCTGGCCGGCGACGCTGGAAGTGCGCGGTGAAGTGTTCATGTCCAAGGCCGGTTTCGAGCGCCTCAATGCCTCGCAGCTGGAAATCGGCGGCAAGACCTTCGCCAACCCGCGCAACGCGGCAGCAGGCAGCCTGCGCCAGCTCGATTCGAAGATCACCGCCAACCGGCCGCTGGAATTCTGCTGCTATGGCATCGGCCAGGTGTCTCACGATATCGCCGACACCCACATCGGTAACCTCAAGCAGTTGCAGAAGTGGGGCATGCCGATCAGTCACGAACTGAAGCTGGCCAAGGGCATCGACGAGTGCCTGGAGTATTACCGCGACATCGGCGAGCGCCGTAACTCGCTGGCCTATGAAATCGATGGCGTGGTGTTCAAGGTCAACAGCATTGCCGACCAGCGGGAACTGGGCTTCCGCGCCCGCGAGCCGCGCTGGGCGATCGCGCACAAATTCCCGGCGATGGAAGAACTCACCGAGCTGCTCGACGTGGAATTCCAGGTCGGCCGCACCGGTGCGGTAACTCCCGTGGCGCGCCTGAAACCGGTGAAAGTCGCCGGCGTCACCGTGGCCAACGCCACATTGCACAACATGGACGAAGTCGCGCGTCTGGGCCTGATGATCGGCGACACGGTGATCATTCGCCGCGCCGGCGATGTGATTCCGCAAGTGGTGCAAGTGATCACCGAGCGTCGCCCCGATGACGCGCGCCCGGTGGCCATTCCTCAGAGCTGCCCGGTGTGCGGCTCCCACGTTGAACGCACGCAACTGGTCAAGCGCAGCAAGGGCAAGGAAACCTTCAGCGAAGGTGCGGTGTATCGCTGCGTCGGCCGACTGGCCTGTGGTGCGCAATTGAAGCAGGCGATCATCCACTTCGTCTCGCGCCGGGCCATGGACATCGAAGGCTTGGGCGACAAGAGCGTCGAGCAACTGGTCGACGAAGGTCTGGTCAGTTCGCCGGCCGATCTGTATGCGTTGAAGTTCGACGACATCGTCGATCTGGAAGGCTTCGCCGAGGTATCGAGCAACAAGCTTCTCAAAGCCATTGAAGACAGCAAGCAACCGAGCCTGGCACGTTTCATCTACGCCCTCGGCATTCCCGATGTCGGTGAAGAAACGGCGAAAGTGCTGGCGCGTTCGCTGGGTTCGCTGGAACGCGTGCAACAGGCCTTGCCCCATGTGCTGACCTACCTGCCGGATGTCGGCCTGGAAGTGGCGCACGAGATTCACAGTTTCTTTGAGGATGCGCACAACCAGCAGGTCATCAGCGAATTGCTCGGCCATGGTTTGCAGATTCAGGATCAGGGCGAGTTGGGCGCCGAATTCGCCGCCAGTACCACGCTGGGCGGCTTGCTCGACAAACTGCACATTCCTTTCGTCGGCCCCGGTGGTGCGCAAAAACTCGCCGACCGCTTTGGCTCGCTGGAAGCGGTGATGAACGCTGACTGGCTGGATATGCGCCAGGCATTGCCAGAGAAGCAGGCCAACTCCGTGCGCGAGTTCTTCGCCTCGCCTGAGCATCGGCAACTGGCCGAGCGGGCCGAGCAGCAGTTGCGCGATTTCGGCATGCATTGGCAGAGCGAGAAAAAAGTCGTCGAAGGTCTGCCGCTGTCCGGGGAAACCTGGGTGCTGACCGGCAAGGTCGAACTGATGAGCCGGGATGTGGCCAAGGATCATCTGGAAAGCCTGGGTGCCAAGGTCGCCGGTTCGGTGTCGGCGAAAACCCATTGCGTGGTCGCAGGCCCGGGTGCCGGCTCGAAACTGACCAAGGCCAACGAGTTGGGTGTGAAAGTCATGGACGAAGAAGCGTTTATCGCCTTCCTCAAAACCCACGGCGTCGCCGTCTGACCGGATGAACCCCTGTGGTGAGGGGATTTATCCCTGTCCGGATGGACACCTGTGGCGAGGGGATTTACCCCTCTCCGGATGGACACCTGTGGCGAGGGGATTTATCCCCGCTGGGTTGCGCAGCGACCCCAAAACCCTGCAGCCGATCATTTTATCTGTATCGCGTGTACGGTTTTTTGCGACTGCTGCGCAGTCGAGCGAGGATAAATCCCCTCGCCACAATGGTGCTATCACCCGGCTGCGCGGTTATGGGTGGGAACGATGTTGTCTTCAGAATGATCTAGTCTTGGCCAGTCCCAGGGAGAGATCGCCATGCACCGCTTTTTCGAGCAGCTCAGTTCCCGCATCATCGCGCCGTTCGTGGCCGGATCCTCGCGCAACAGCAAAGTCTGGCCGTGCCGTTGCGGCCAGTCGCTGTTCTTTCGCAACAGTCAGTGCCTGGCCTGTAACGCCTTGCTTGGTTATCAACCTGAACAAAGTCGCCTGACCTCGCTGCAGCCGGGGCCGGAAGAGGGCACCTGGACGCTCGACGTCGATCCCGACGCCGGTCTGTTCCGCCGCTGCGCCAACCTCGACATGCCCGCCGCGTGCAACTGGCTGCTGCCGGCCAACGATCACGACACCTTGTGCATCGCTTGCAGCCTTAACCGCACCATCCCTGATCTCTCCGTCGCGGAAAATCCCGAACGCTGGCGCAAGGTCGAAGTCGCCAAGCGTCGACTGGTCGCGCAACTGATCACCCTCGGCTTGCCGGTCATCCCGAAAACCACGGATGAAGAAACCGGGCTGGCGTTCGACTTCATCGGTGTTGACCTGGAAGGCAACGCGCCGATGACCGGCCACGCCAATGGCCTGATCACCCTCGATATCAAAGAGGCCGACGACGCTCACCGTGAACAGGTCAGGGCCGCGATGCACGAACCTTACCGCACGCTGCTCGGGCATTTTCGCCATGAGGTCGGCCACTACTACTGGGATCGCCTCATCGCCAACGGCCCTTGGCTGGAGGCGTTCCGTAACCTGTTCGGCGACGAGCGCGCCAGTTACGCCGACGCGCTGGACCGGCATTACCAGCAAGGCGCACCGCTGGACTGGCCGCAGCACTACGTCAGTGCCTACGCGACCATGCATCCGTGGGAAGACTGGGCGGAAACCTGGGCGCATTACCTGCACATGATGGATGCGGTCGACACGGCGCTGGGCTTCGGCATGAGCGCGCGGGAAATGGACTTCGACTATCAGCCGTTTCCGACCAGCACCCTGTACGACCCCGAGCATCCCGGCGGTGGCGCTTTCCTGTCATTCGTCAATGCGTGGATCGAGCTGGCGGGGATGCTCAACGAACTGTCGCGCAGCATGGGCCAGCCGGATTTCTATCCGTTCGTACTGCCGGCAGCGGCGATCGCCAAGCTGCACTTCATTCATCTGGTGATCCAGGATGCGGGCGGTCGCGCAGACGAAGTCCTGGCCCTGTAGAAGCTGGCGCAGGCTGC
Source organism: Pseudomonas sp. TE9122 (assembly GCF_056278925.1). NCBI lineage: Bacteria > Pseudomonadati > Pseudomonadota > Gammaproteobacteria > Pseudomonadales > Pseudomonadaceae > Pseudomonas > Pseudomonas sp. TE9122. The sequence continues at coordinate 1,512,098 of NZ_JBWBQI010000001.1, forward strand.
GATCTTTTGGCGTCACCGCATGTCCTTGAACCTGTTGATATTTTTTATCTGCAACCAACGGTTGTAACTTCATCTCAGACAGGTACAATGGCGCGGCTCGCCGACAGGCAAGCGTCGTTATGGTGACCCCATCGGTCCCCCCGCAACGATTACCCGTGAACCTGGTCAGATCCGGAAGGAAGCAGCCACAGCGGGAACATTGTGTGCCGGGGTGTGGCTGGTGGGGGCACCACCTTAACGAACCTACCGAGAATTCAGAGAACTGCATGGGTTTGCCCACTGCGGTTTTTTTATGCCTGCGATTTGGCTAGTGGCGTTGATCCGCCAGCAAAAATGCTCGGATCAGCCGGGCAGCTTCCAGTGCCCTTGCGGCTGTCGACAGCGAACAGTGGCATACTCCCCCGCCTGGCAACGAGAGGTAAGGCAAGTGGGTGAAATTGACGATCTGACCCGGGAAAAGCTGCGCGAATGGCAGTTACGTCGTCTGGAAGTCAAAACACAGATGCAGGATCAGCCCGAGCGCACGCTGGAGCTGTCGCGAGTGCTCGACCTGATGGATGAAGAACACGCTGCGATTCTGGCGGCATCTGCTGTTTTCAACGCGGCAGACGAGCCTGAACAGTCGGTCCCGGTCGAGGCACAATCGGCGATCGTCGAGCACGCATCAGCCTCGCCGACCGCAAAGTACGACCTGCAACTGCACGCCACCGCTCAAAACCCTGAACACCTGCGCAAACTGCTCGAAATGGCCCTCTACGAAGTGCAGGCGCAGATCGATGCGGCGGCGGTGGCCAGCGGCACTGAACGACGCGGCATGTCCGGCACGCTCGGCGACTACTCCTTCGAGCTGCGGATCAACCCCGAGGCCGGCAGTGAAGGAAACTTGCCGCAGTCCCATGAAATGCCCGACGAGAATGACCAGGACTGATCTGGTGTTGTATTAAGGCCCAGGCGGCGAGGTTGTATGCACCCGGAACATTTTGATTTGGCCACCCCGGTATTTCTGCCCATCACCCATGATGCGTGTACGGCGCTGTTGCAGCCCGAGGGTGACGCGGCACTGGCCAACCTGAGCGACCCGGAACTGGCGGCGGTGCTGGTCATCCAGAACCTTGCCCAGGCCACGGAAAAGGACCTGAGCGCCAGCGCAGCGGAGAAAATTCTCGCCAGACTCATTGACTGGTCTGTCACCTCCCGGCGCTCCGGATCGGCGGGACTGCTTGCAGAGGCGCGGCGTCTGTTCGATTCGCGCAAATTGTATTTCGGCCTCAATGCGCTCAAAGGCCTGAACCTGCGCTTTCTCATGGCCGATGAAGTCACAGCGCAGGAATACCTGTTGCCCGGCGGGCAGTGGGATGTGGACTACAAAATTCGCCATCAGCAACAGAACAATCCGTTCAGCCAGCAAATGGTCACGCCACGCGAGCGCGAGCACTGGTTGAGCGCGGCGCAGGACAAGCTGCTGCGAACCTTTCGCGCCAACCTCGACGAAGACCTGCACGTGCAGGGTTATGCGGGCATCGGCAAGAGTTACATGCTCAGCGCGCTGATCGAATGCCTGCGCTCGAAACGCACCCTGGTGCTGGCGCGCACCCCGGCGAAACTGGCGACGTTGCGCAAGCACATCGTGCAAGTGCACGACACGGAAATTGGCCAGACCTTCTACGATTTTGCCCAGGCCCAGTTGCTTGGCCCCCGATCGCACATGGCCAGGACGCCAGCGCGTATCCCGAGCAGGCAGGCGCTGGCGCAGGAACTGAATATGTTCGGCTTTCGCCACCACGATGGGCAGGGCACTCTGGAGGTTTGTCTGCGCGTGCTGGAGCTGTATTGCGCCTCAAGAGATCACACGCTGTCCGCCAGGCACCTGCCGCATTTTCAGCAGCCCTTGACCGGCGCAGACTCGCAAGCGCTGCTGGAATACTCCAGTCGCCTGTGGGTGTATCTGGAGGCCAACCCGGCCTGGGCCAGCCAGAGCGGTTTTCCGACGTTGCTCATGATCAAGCGCGCCAGTCTCGCCGGTTGCCGCGTCCCGCCGCGCTACACCCACGTGATCATCGACGAAAGCCAAGATGTGCCGGCGTCGTTGCTGCAAATCATCGAGCGCGGGCAGCAGGTGCTGATCACCCTCGGCGATGAGTATCAGCAGGCCACGGGCGAGGCGCCCAAGCGCAAGCGTGAAGTTCGTCAGAGCGATATCTGCTATTCGGTGCGTTCGGGGCGCAATGTCGAGCGCCTGGTCAATCCGCTGATCTCGCGCCACACGCACAAGAGCAAAGTGCCGTTCGAAGGCGCTCGTCACGCCGACGTCGATATCGAGTACTACCCGCAAGCCTTCGTGCCGCCCGAAGGTTGCGTGGTGCTGACCGCTTCACCCTGGGACACGATGATGTGGGCCATCCATCTGCACGATTCCAATTGCGCCTTCAGTTTCCCCGACCGGGAAGCGCAGGACGACATCAAGCATTTCATGACCACCGCCATCGAGCTGTTCCGCCGCGATTTCTACAACGCCGGGTCCAGCGAGAAAGGACCGCACCCGTATTTCAGCGACATGGCTGATTGGCAGCAGGTGCGTGAGGCCAACCGTTTCGACGAGGCGTTTTTGTGGATCGAAGCGCAACTGCAAAACGGCTTCATGATTGCCGACCTGACTCGCCTGAGCCAAAAGATCATCGAGCCGGGCAAAGCCTGTCTGTTGATGATGGCCGAGCAGGCCGGCGGCATGGAATTCAGGCGCGTGCTGTTGACGCGAGCATTGCTCAGTAACGAGAAATTCAAGGATGCCTACGAGTTCGATCAGCGCATCTGCGCCGTGTACATCGCCGTGTCCCGTGCCCGGCAGCAGCTTTATCTGCCTTACGACGTGGTCGAGTGGATCGATTATCACCACAGCCGCGAGCCAAAATTCCGCGAGTCGCACGGTTATTGACCCGGCCAACCCTGTGGGAGCTAGGGTGTGGTTGAAGAGGCGCCGGTGTACAACCTGATTATGTCGTCGATCTCGCCGGACATTTTCATGCGCAGCAACGTTCGTAAAATCCGCTGCACCGGCACGTTCGGGTCGTTCCTCACATAGCAGCCGATATTCTGTTCCTGCAGCACCGCGACCCCCTGCAACTGCTGCTCCGGCAGCAGGCGTTGATTGATCCAGTCCAGGGTCCACTGATTGCTCACCGCATAGCGGTATCGCCCGGCCAGCAGCTTTTCCAGTACCTGTTCCTGATTGCGCGCGTCTTCTCGTTGCAACTGGTCGGCGTCGAACAGCGGTTGCAGGGTAGGGTAGCTGTAACCGAGGACGGTGCCGATGGCCTGGCGCGGCAGCCGGGCGGGATTGATCTGCGCCGGTTGTTCCTTGCGGCTGATCAGCAGGTCGCGCTGAAACCACAACGGCACGCTCCAGATGTAATCGCCGGACTGATTCGGCAGCCACGACTGTGCGGCATAGCAGCGCACATCGATGTCGCCGTGTTCCATGGCGCTCTGTACCCGCGCGCGCGGCAGGACGACGAATTGCGCTGGCGCGCCGACCTGGGTCGCCAGGCTGAGCAGGACGTCATGCAGGATGCCCTGGGTCGGTCTGCCGCCTTGCAGTTGCACCATCGGCATCGCCCAACTGTCCGGCACGGCGAAGCGCAACGGCGCTTGCGCTGCCATCGCGTTGAGGCTGATACCCAGCAATGCCGCCACGGCCCACCGCATAGACGCTCCGGTAATTCCCCATCCCGAGCTGATAAAAGCCTCTGCTGATGCAGCTTAGCCATATTAGACGAGGACACCGGATGCAATTTTGCCCTTGCTCCGCTAGCATTAGCCGCTTCTGCTTCCTTCGCTGCGACGGTTTTCGATGAGTTATCAGGTTCTTGCACGTAAATGGCGTCCACGCTCGTTCCGCGAAATGGTCGGCCAGACCCATGTGCTCAAGGCTCTGATCAATGCCTTGGACAGCCAACGGCTGCACCACGCCTACCTGTTCACCGGGACGCGCGGGGTCGGCAAGACCACCATCGCGCGGATTATTGCCAAGTGCCTGAACTGCGAGACAGGTATCACCTCCAGCCCCTGCGGCGAGTGCTCCGTGTGCCGCGAGATCGATGAAGGTCGTTTTGTCGACCTGATCGAGATCGACGCCGCCAGCCGCACCAAGGTCGAAGACACCCGCGAACTGCTCGATAACGTGCAGTACGCGCCAAGCCGTGGGCGCTTCAAGGTCTACCTGATCGACGAAGTGCACATGCTATCCAGCCATTCCTTCAATGCGCTGTTGAAAACCCTCGAAGAGCCGCCGCCCTACGTCAAGTTCATCCTGGCGACCACCGATCCGCAGAAACTTCCGGCAACGATTCTTTCGCGCTGCCTGCAGTTCTCCCTGAAGAACATGACGCCCGAGCGTGTGGTCGAGCATTTGACCCACGTGCTGACCGCAGAAAACGTACCGTTCGAAGACGACGCACTGTGGCTGCTTGGTCGCGCTGCTGACGGCTCGATGCGTGACGCCATGAGCCTGACCGATCAGGCCATCGCGTTCGGTGAAGGCAAAGTGCTCGCTACCGACGTGCGGGCCATGCTCGGCACGCTGGATCACGGTCAGGTCTATGACGTGCTGCATTCGCTGATCGAGGGCGATGCCAAGGCGCTGCTCGAAGCCGTGCGGCATCTGGCCGAGCAAGGCCCGGACTGGAACGGCGTGCTCTCGGAAATTCTCAACGTGCTGCACCGCGTGGCCATCGCTCAGGCGTTGCCGGAAGGCGTCGACAATGGCCACGGCGACCGTGATCGCGTATTGGCCCTGGCCCAGGCACTGCCGGCCGAAGACGTGCAGTTCTATTACCAGATGGGCCTGATCGGTCGCCGCGACTTGCCGCTCGCGCCGGACCCGCGCGGCGGTTTCGAAATGGTCTTGCTGCGCATGCTCGCGTTCCGCCCGGCGGATACGGCGGACGCGCCGAGGCAACCGCTAAAGCCAGTGGGGATCAGCCAGGCCACAGTTGATTCCGCAAACTCAGTGGCTGCCGCGCCGAAGCCTGCGCCGGTGGTCGCTGCGGCTGCGGCTGCTGCGGCTGCTGCGCCAGCACCCGCGCCCGCTGCCGAGCCAGAACCGGTTGTGCCGGTTGTCGAAGCGCACCCGCAGCCTGAGCCAGTCGCCGTCGAAACCGTGGTCGATCTGCCGTGGAACGACCCGGTGGAAGCCGAGGCCGAGCCTGCGCCCGTTCAACAACCCGCCGTCGAGCCGGTATTGGAAACCGCTGGCGAGCAGCCCGAGCTGCCGCCGATGCCGCTGCCGACCCCGGACAGCGTGGTGCCGGATGCGCCGGAGTGGGCCGCTGCGCCAATTCCCGAGCCGTCCGTCGCCGAGGTCGATGCCGCTACGCCGGGCATGGACATGGACGACGAACCGCCGCTGGATGAAGACTACATCGAGCCGGACATGGATTCGGCCTACAGCTACCTCGACGAACTGGCCAGCGAACACGCCGCCGATCCCGAGCCTGAGCCTGAGCCGGAACCTGCCGCCGCGCCGGCCACCGGCCTGGCCCTGCAATGGCTGGAGCTGTTCCCGAAGCTGCCGATTTCCGGCATGACCGGCAGCATCGCCGCCAACTGCACGTTGATTGCGGTCGACGGCGATCATTGGTTGATGCACCTCGATCCGGCCCACAGCGCGCTGTTCAACGCCACGCAACAGCGTCGTCTCAACGACGCGTTGAACCAGTTCCACGGGCGCACGCTGACGCTGACCATCGAGCTGATCAAGCCCGAGCAGGAAACCCCGGCCCAGGCCGCCTCCCGCCGCCGCGCCAATCGCCAGCGCGAGGCCGAGGAATCGATCCATGGTGATCCGTTCATCCAGCAGATGGTTCAGCAGTTCGGCGCGGTGGTGCGAAGCGATACTATTGAACCTGTCGACGCCTTGGTCACCCAAGGCTAATAACTGAAGGTGCTCGGCCAAGATGGCCGGGCGCTGTTTTATCCAAGTACGTTTGAGGTGATTCCCATGATGAAAGGTGGCATGGCCGGCCTGATGAAGCAGGCGCAGCAGATGCAGGAAAAAATGGCCAAGATGCAGGAAGAACTGGCCAACGCCGAAGTCACCGGCAAGGCCGGCGGCGACATGGTCACCGTGGTGATGACCGGTCGTCACGACGTTAAAAGCGTGAGCATCGACCCAAGCCTGGTCGAAGGCCTGAGCGAAGACGACAAAGAGATGCTGGAAGCCGTGGTCGCTGCCGCCGTCAACGACGCCGTGCGCAAGATCGAAGCCAACAGCCAGGAAAAAATGGGCAGCATGACCGCCGGCATGAACCTGCCGGCGGGTATGAAACTGCCGTTCTGATTCGCCATTGCGCGGCAGATGAGCTACACAAAATGCCAGGCATTGTGCCTGGCATTTTTGTTTCTGCCTGATGGGCATGTGCCGCAGACTGACGCTTTCGCGAGCAGGCTCGCTCCCACAGGGATTGCATTTCCAAGTGTGGGAGCGAGCCTGCTCGCGAATGAAGTCACCTCGGCACAACTGAAGAAACATCGAACACACCACCGCTACCAAGGTCTGCTCCCTATACACCGAATTCCCCATTCACAGGAGACGCTGACATGTCCGACCCTCTCACCCTCAATCAACGCTTCGTCCTCGCCTCGCGCCCGAGCGGCGCGCCGACCCCGGAGAACTTCCGTCTGGAGCGCGAGGCGCTGCCGGATCTGCAGGACGGTCAAGTCCTGCTGAAAACCCTGTACCTGTCACTCGACCCGTACATGCGCGGGCGCATGAGCGACGCTCCGTCCTACGCTGCGCCAGTGCAAATCGGCGAAGTCATGACCGGTGGTGCGGTCAGCCGGGTCGAGCAGTCCAATCATCCGAAATTCCACGTAGGTGATCTGGTGGTTGGCGCCACCGGTTGGCAGAGCCACAGCATCAGCGACGGCCGCAACATCATGCCGATCCCGGCCGGCCTGCCGAGCCCGTCGATGGCCCTCGGCGTACTGGGCATGCCGGGCATGACCGCGTACATGGGCCTGATGGACATCGGCCAGCCGAAAGAGGGCGAAACCCTGGTGGTGGCTGCAGCGTCCGGCGCCGTCGGCTCGGTGGTCGGGCAAGTGGCGAAGATCAAAGGCCTGCGCGCGGTCGGCGTGGCCGGTGGTGCCGAGAAGTGCAAATACGTGGTCGAGGAGCTGGGTTTTGATGCCTGCATCGACCACAAGGCCGATGACTTTGCCGAGCAACTGGCCAAAGCCTGTCCCAACGGCATCGACATCTATTACGAGAACGTCGGCGGCCATGTCTTCGACGCGGTCTTGCCGTTGCTCAACCCCAAGGCGCGCATCCCGTTGTGCGGCCTGATCGCCGGCTACAACGCCGCCGAGGCGCCGACCGGCCCGGATCGTTTGCCGATGCTGCAACGCACTTTGCTCACCAAGCGTGTGCGGATTCAGGGCTTCATCGTCTTCGACGATTACGGTGATCGTCAGCCGGAATTCATCAGCCACATGGTGCCGTGGGTTCGCGACGGCAAAGTGAAATTCCGTGAGGACGTGGTCGAAGGCCTGGAGCAGGCGCCCGAGGCGTTCATCGGTCTGCTGGAAGGGCGCAACTTCGGCAAACTGGTGGTCCGGGTCGCCCAGGACTGAGGATTTGACGCTGGCCAGAGGCGCGGGTATAAACCGCGTCTCGTTGTTTAGTCGGACTGTTTACCCATGAGCTTCAGCCCTTTGATTCGCCAACTGATCGACGCTCTGCGCACCTTGCCGGGCGTGGGTCAGAAAACCGCTCAGCGCATGGCGTTGCAGTTGCTCGAACGTGATCGCAGCGGCGGTACGCGTCTGGCCCAGGCCTTGAGCCAGGCCATGGAAGGCGTTGGCCATTGCCGCCAGTGCCGCACGCTGACCGAAGACGACCTCTGCCCGCAATGCGCCGACCCGCGCCGCGATGACACGCTGCTCTGCGTGGTCGAAGGGCCGATGGACGTTTATGCGGTGGAGCAGACCGGCTTCCGTGGCCGCTATTTCGTGCTCAAGGGGCACTTGTCGCCGCTGGATGGCCTGGGGCCGGAAGCGATCGGCATTCCGCAACTGATGGCGCGGATTGAAGAGGCGGGGACCTTTACTGAAGTCATCCTCGCCACCAACCCGACGGTGGAAGGCGAAGCGACGGCGCACTACATCGCGCAGTTGCTCAACAACAAAGGCCTGGTCGCCTCGCGGATTGCCCACGGCGTGCCGCTGGGCGGTGAGCTGGAGCTGGTCGACGGCGGCACGCTGGCGCATTCGTTTGCCGGGCGTAAACCGATTTCCCTCTGAATTTGCGGCGTCTGAACTGACGCCTTCGCGAGCAGGCTCGCTCCCACATTGGTTTTGTGTCGTTCACAAATCCCCTGTGGGAGCGAGCCTGCTCGCGAATGGCGCACCACGGTCCATCTGATTCACACAATTTCATTGGTAACCAAGCAAGCGCTCGGTTAACGTCGGCGAACCCTTCCGTGGAGCTCGCCCATGCCTGCCTTTCAGGAATACTTCGACCCCAGCCACCAATTGGTCCGTGACAGCGTCAGACGTTTCGTCGAACGCGAGATCCTGCCGGACATCGATCAGTGGGAAGAAGCCGAAAGCTTTCCCCGTGAGCTGTACCTCAAGGCCGGTGCGGCGGGCATTCTCGGTATCGGCTATCCCGAGGCGCTCGGCGGCAGCCATGAAGGCGATCTGTTCGCCAAGGTCGCCGCCAGTGAAGAGTTGATGCGCTGTGGCTCAGGCGGGCTGGTGGCGGGGCTGGGTTCGCTGGATATCGGTTTGCCGCCGATCGTCAAATGGGCGCGGCCTGAAGTGCGAGAGCGGGTCGTCCCCCAAGTGCTCAGCGGCGAGAAAATCAGCGCCCTGGCGGTGACCGAGCCCGGTGGCGGTTCCGACGTCGCCAACCTGCAAACCCGCGCCGTGCGTGACGGCGATTTCTACCGGGTCAGCGGCAGCAAGACCTTTATCACCAGCGGCGTGCGCGCGGATTTCTACACCGTCGCGGTGCGCACCGGTGCGCCGGGGTTTGGCGGCATCAGTTTGTTGCTGATCGAGAAGGGCACGCCGGGGTTCAGTGTCGGTAGGCAGTTGAAGAAAATGGGCTGGTGGGCGTCGGACACGGCTGAATTGTTCTTCGACGATTGCCGCGTGCCTGTAGGAAACCTCATCGGCGCCGAGAACATGGGCTTCGCCTGCATCATGGGCAATTTCCAGAGCGAACGCCTGGCGCTGGCGCTGATGGCCAACATGACGGCGCAATTGGCGCTGGAGGAGAGCCTGAAGTGGGCGCGCGAGCGTGAGGCGTTCGGCAAACCCATCGGCAAGTTTCAGGTGATCAAACATCGCCTCGCCGAAATGGCCACGGCGCTGGAAGTGTCGCGGGAGTTCACTTACCGGCAAGCAGCGAAAATGGCGGCGGGGCGGAGCGTGATCAAGGAGATTTCCATGGCGAAGAACTTCGCCACCGACACCTCGGACCGGATCACCACCGAAGCGGTGCAGATTCTTGGCGGGCTCGGTTACATGCGTGAAAGCCTGGTGGAGCGGCTGTATCGGGATAACCGCATTCTGTCGATTGGCGGCGGAACGCGGGAAGTGATGAACGAAATCATCAGCAAGCAGATGGGGCTTTAAGCCCTGCGGTGTAGCTGCCGGCCCCTTCGCGAGCAGGCTCGCTCCCACTGTTGAAATACATTTCCCTGTGGGAGCGAGCCTGCTCGCGAAAGCGGCCGGTCAGACGCTGTTTATTTATCGGTCAAAGCAAACTGCGTCAGGCAAAAGGTAGGAATGCCCATGTCCTGCAAGCGCTGCGAACCTTGCAGCTCTGGCAGGTCGATGATCGCCGCCGCTTCATGCACTCGCGCGCCCATGCGGCGAATCAGGTTGGCTGCTGCGATCAGCGTGCCGCCGGTAGCGATCAGGTCATCGAACATCACCACCGAATCGCCTTCACACAGGCTGTCGGCGTGCACTTCCAGAAACGCTTCGCCGTACTCGGTCGCATAACCTTCGGCCAGTACGTCCGCCGGCAGTTTGCCTTGCTTGCGGAACAGCACCAGCGGCTTGTTCAACTGATAGGCCAGTACCGAACCGATCAGAAAACCACGGGCATCCATGGCGCCGATGTGGGTGAAGTCGGCTTCGACGTAGCGATGGGCGAAGCTGTCCATCACCAGGCGCAGGGCCGTCGGCGACTGGAACAGCGGGGTGATGTCGCGAAAGATCACGCCCGGTTTCGGGAAGTCGATCACGGGGCGGATCAGGGATTTGATGTCGAAGGAGTCGAAGACCATCGGGGTGTCCTGGCAGGGCTGCAAACGGCGCAGTATACCCGCGGCTGAAACGATTCGCTCAACCGCGGGTCGTGATCAGCCTTCGATCGAACCGCCGGCCAGCGCGCACAGCTGAATCGGGTCGAGGATATGGATCTCCTTGCCCTCGGCGGCAATCAGCTCGTTCTGCTGGAAACGGGTGAACACCCGCGACACGGTTTCCACCGCCAGGCCCAGGTAGTTACCGATTTCATTGCGCGACATGCTCAGGCGGAACTGGTTGGCCGAGAAGCCGCGAGCGCGGAAGCGTGCCGACAGGTTGACCAGGAAAGTGGCGATGCGCTCGTCAGCGGTTTTCTTCGACAGCAGCAGCATCATTTGCTGGTCGTCACGAATCTCGCGGCTCATCACCCGCATCAACTGGCGGCGCAGTTGTGGCAATTGCAGCGCGAGTTCATCAAGGCGCTCGAAGGGGATTTCGCAAACCGAAGTGGTTTCCAGCGCCTGGGCCGAGACCGGGTGTTTTTCGGTGTCCATGCCCGACAGTCCTACCAGTTCGCTCGGCAGGTGGAAACCGGTCAGCTGTTCTTCGCCGGCATCGCTCAGGCTGAAAGTCTTCAGGGCACCAGAGCGGACTGCATAAACGGAATCAAAGGTGTCGCCCTGGCGGAACAGGAATTCGCCTTTCTTCAGCGGGCGGCCGCGTTTAACGATTTCGTCGAGCGCATCCATGTCTTCCAGATTCAGAGAAAGTGGCAGGCAGAGCGGGGCCAGGCTGCAATCCTTGCAGTGGGCCTGGTTGTGAGCGCGCAGTTTGACTGGCTCGGACATTTCTTCAATCCTTGTGGGAAAACACACATAAGCCGTAAGGGTAACCCACGGGAGGACATTCAGGCCAGCACGTGGCGGCGTTGTCCTACAGACATAAAGCCGCAGCACCGGCGGCCGATAACCCGCTATCAGCACTCAACCAAGGAAGGCCCCGATGACCGCCATTGGTACGCTAAGCCCCGGCAGCAGCGGCGTTGCTGCTTCGCCGGAGATGACCAGCACCGACGCTGCAATCGATCGCGATGAAGACTTGTCGCACACGGCAACCCCGACCTTGGTCGAGGGCGTCAAAGTGTCGCTGTCCGGCGCGGCCATCGCCAAATCCGCCGCTGTCGGCGGCGAAAACAGTGACATCGACAACAGTGGCTTACCGGAGAACATCCAACAGTTGCTGAAGATGATTCGCAAGATTCAAAAAGAAATCATCGAGAAAAAAGCGCGCATGGCGGCGGTCATGTCAGACAGAACCCTCTCCAACGAGGAAAAGATCAACAAGCTCGCCGCACTGCGGGGCGCCATCGCCGCCCTCAACAGTGGCCTGATCACCGCCAACCTCGCCCTGTCGAAAGTCATGAACCAGTCGGCGCTCAACCCTGACCAGAACCTCAAAGTCGGCTCGTTGCTGACCAAGCCTTAAATCACCCGCGAGAAACGCTGGCGGTTCTGCTGCTCCAGGTACGCATCGAAAACCATGCACACCGAGCGCACCAGCAATCGGCCCGCTGGCAACACCTCGATGCGCTCGCGCTCGAGTCTGATCAGGCCATCCTCGGCCATGCCTTGCAACTGCGGCCAGAGCGCGCCGAAATAGCCTTGAAAATCGATGTTGAACTGCTGCTCGATCTCGGCGAATTCGAGTTTGAAATTGCAGATCAGCTGCTGAATCACTGCGCGGCGCAAGCGGTCGTCGGCGTTACACACCAGACCGCGACTGGTCGCCAGTTGTGTGCTGGCGAGGCTGTTCTGATACGCGTTGAGGTCGCTGCTGTTCTGGCAGTACAGATCGCCGATCTGGCTGATCGCCGACACGCCCAGGCCAATCAGGTCGCAATGGCCATGGGTGGTGTAACCCTGGAAGTTGCGTTGCAGGGTGTGCTCTTCCTGGGCAATCGCCAGTTCGTCATCAGGCAGGGCGAAGTGGTCCATGCCGATGTAGCGGTAGCCGGCAGCGGTCAGTTGCTCGATGGTGCGCTGGAGCATTTCCAGCTTGTGCGCCGGGCTCGGCAGTTCGCTGCTGTTGATTCGCCGCTGGGGCATGAAGCGTTCCGGCAGGTGCGCATAGTTGAACACCGACAGGCGATCCGGTTGCAGGCTGATCACTTCCTCGACGGTGCGAGCGAAATTGTCGGGCGTCTGCTTGGGCAGGCCATAAATCAGATCGATGTTGATCGAGCGAAATTGCAGGGTTCGCGCCGCATCGATCACCGCGCGGGTTTCTTCCAGGCTTTGCAGGCGATTGACCGCGCGCTGCACCGCCGGGTCAAGATCCTGCAGGCCAATGCTGACCCGGTTGAAACCCAATTCACGCAACAGGCCCATGGTCGACCAGTCGGCTTCGCGCGGGTCGATTTCAATGCCGTAATCGCCCGAGTCATCGTTGAGCAAATTGAAATGCTTGCGCAGGTGCGCCATCAGCTGGCGCAATTCGTCGTGGCTGAGAAAAGTCGGCGTGCCGCCACCGAAATGCAGCTGCTCGACGGTTTGCGCCGGGTCGAGGTGGCAGGCAATCAACTGGATTTCCTGCTCGAGCCGTTGCAGATACGGCTGCGCGCGACCGCGATCCTTGGTGATGACCTTATTGCAGGCGCAGTAGTAGCAAATGTTCGCGCAGAACGGCACATGCACGTACAGCGACAACGGCCGCTGCGCCTTGCGGCTGTCGCGCAGGGCGTGGAACAGGTCGAAAGTGCCGACCTGACCGTGAAATTGCACGGCAGTCGGGTACGAGGTGTAGCGTGGCCCCGCCAGATCGTAGCGGCGGATCAGATCAGAGTCCCAACGAATGGCGTCGAGCATGCGGGCATTCCCCCGGATAGGCTGGCAGTGTGGCGAGTCTAGGGGAGTGCGTTACAGGGCATCTTGATTTGCATCAACGGCGAGGATTTGTGTTGTTCGTGCGGGCGTCTTCGCGAGCAGGCTCGCTCCCACATTGGATTTGCAGCGTACTCAAGACCTGTGGGAGCGAGCCTGCTCGCGAAGGCCGCGCCACACATTTAATGGCCCATAAGCCAATGCTGATGCGGGCCGGGAAGGGTCCACAGGCCAAACAGGATCACCAGCAAGCCACCCGCCATGCGCACGCTGCGTTTGCGCAAGATCGCGGTCACCCGTTCAGCCGCCAGCCCGGTGGCCAGCAGCACCGGCCAGGTGCCGAGGCCGAAAGCGAGCATCAGCAATGCACTGTCCAGCGCATTGCCCTGACTCGCGCTCCACAGCAAGGTGCTGTAAACCAGCCCGCACGGCAGCCACCCCCACAGCGCACCGAGCAGCAAGGCACGCGGCAGGCTGGAAACCGGCAGCAAGCGATTCGCCACCGGTTGAATAAAGCGCCATAAGCCACGCCCGAGCGCTTCGATACGGGTGAGCCCGCTCCACCAGCCGGCCAGGTACAAACCCATCGCGATCAGCAGCAACCCGGCCAGTACGCGCATGAACAGCGCCGCCGGGCTGTTGGCGACTGCCCAGCCGGCCAGGCCGATGAGCAGTCCCGCCGTGGCATAACTGAGAATCCGCCCGAGGTTATACGCCAGCAACAGACGAAAGCGCCGGCTGCGCTGCTCCTTGGGGATCGCCAGGGTCAGCGCGCCCATCAGACCGCCGCACATGCCCAGACAGTGGCCGCCACCGAGCAGGCCGAGGATCAGCGCCGAGACCAGCAGGGGCGCCAGTTCAAGCATGGGGTGGCGCCTTGTCGTCCGGTTTGCCGGCGTTGGCTTCGTCCACCGCAGCGGTGTGGTTGGGGTCCTGATCGTCAAAAAGGATGCTGTGTGCCGGGCCGTCGAGGTCGTCGTACTGACCGCTGTCCACCGCCCAGAAGAAGATGTACACGGCGATGGCGACGATGAGCAAGGCAGCGGGAATCATCACATAGAGAGCTGGCATCGGTAACTCCAGGCCCGCGCGGCTCAGGCCGGCAGCGGGCGGGTTGCTGTTGCGGTGCTGGCGGCCGGTGCGCTCGGCAGACGAGTCAGGCGCAGGGCGTTGAGCACCACGGTCAGCGAACTGATCGACATGCCGACCGCCGCCCACACCGGAGTGATCCAGCCGAGGGCGGCGAACGGCAACATGAGGCCATTGTACAGCGCCGCCCACAGCAGGTTTTCGATGATTACCCGGCGCGTGCGTCGCGCCAGCGTGAAGGCTTGCACCAGAGCGTCAAGGCGATTGGACAGCAACACTGCATCGGCGCTGGTTTTCGCCAGATCGGTGGCCGAGCCCATGGCCACGCTGATATCGGCCGCAGCCAGCACCGGCACGTCGTTGACGCCGTCACCGAGCATCAACACTTTGCGACCTTCGCGATGAAGTTGCTGCAGCACTTGCAGTTTGTCATCGGGGCGCAAGCCGCCACGGGCCTCGTCGATGCCCAGTTCGGCGGCGACACTGGCGACCATCGGCGAACTGTCGCCGGACAACAGCAAGGTGCGCCAGCCCCGCGCTTTGCAGGCCGCGAGCAGGGCGGGGGCATCGTCACGCAGGCGATCGTCGAGGACGAACCATGCCAGCGGCCCCTGAGTGTCGGCGAGCAGCAACCATTGTCCGGCTTCATCAGGCATTGACGGCAGTGCCGCGCCGCTCAGGGCACAGGCGAACGGCGCCTGACCGATGCGCAAGCGTTGCTCACCGACCACGCCTTCAAGGCCCAGACCGGGTGTGCTGTGCACGTCCTCGGCGGCCAGCGGCGCGCGACCGAAAGCGCGGGCGATCGGGTGTTCCGAGCGGTTTTCCAGCGCAGCGGCAAGGCTCAGGCATTGTTCGCTGTCGAGCGCGCCGAGCGGGCGAATCGAGCGCAGCACCAAGCGGCCTTCGGTGAGCGTACCGGTCTTGTCGAAAATCACCGTGTCGATCTGGTTCAAGCCTTCCAGCACATGGCCGCGTGTCAGCAGCAGGCCGAGTTTGTGCAGGGTGCCGGTGGCGGCGGTGAGGGCGGTCGGCGTCGCCAGCGACAGCGCGCACGGGCAGGTCGCCACCAGCATGGCGAGGACGATCCAGAACGCCCGTGAAGAATCCAGTTGCCACCACAGCACGCCGATCACTGCTGCAGCAATCAGCGACAGCAGCAGGAACCATTGCGCGGCGCGGTCGGCGATTTCGGCCAGACGCGGTTTCTCCGCCTGAGCGCGATCAAGCAGGCGCACGATCGCGGAGAGACGCGTGTCCTGTCCCAGCGCCTGCACTTGCACGGTCAATGCGCCTTCGACATTGAGCGTGCCCGCAGTAACAGCATCGCCGAGCGTGCGTGGCTGCGGCAGGTATTCGCCAGTCAGCAGCGATTCGTCGATGCTCGACTGACCGTCGATGATCTTGCCGTCAGCCGGCAGAATCGAGCCCGGCTGCACCAGAATCCGCTCGCCGACCTGCAATTCGCTGAGCAGGATGCGTTCGCTCTGGCCATTCGCATCCAGGCGCAGGCACGAGGCGGGCAACAGGTTGACCAGTTGCGCAGTGGCGGCAGCGGTGCGTTCGCGGGCGCGGCGTTCCAGATAGCGTCCGGCAAGCAGAAACAGCGCGAACATGCCGACAGCATCGAAGTACAGCTCGCCGACCCCGGTGATCGATGTCCAGATCCCGGCGATGTAAGCGCTGCCGATCGCCAGTGAAACAGAAACGTCCATGGTCAGGTGGCGCGTACGCAAATCGCGCATCGCGCCTTTGAAGAACGGCGCGCAGCTGTAGAACACGATGGGTGTGGTCAGAAACAGCGCGACCCAGCGCAGGATCGTGTGCAGCTCGGGACTGAGGTCGATGTTGAATTCCGGCCAGGTGGCCATGGTCGCCATCATCGCCTGAAACCACAGCAACCCGGCGACGCCGAGCTGGCGCAGGGCCAGGCGATTCTCGCTGGCCAGCTGTTCGCTGGCGCGGTCGGCCTGGTACGGGTGGGCGGCGTAACCGATGTGGCGCAGCTCGGCGAGGATCTGGCTCAGCGGCAATTGTGCGTCGGCCCAACGCACGTGCAGGCGATGGTTGGACAGGTTCAACCGCGCTTCGGCGACGGCGGGCAGGGTGCGCAGGTGTTTCTCGATCAACCAGCCGCAGGCGGCGCAACTGATGCCTTCCATCAACAGCGTGGTTTCAGCCAGATCGCCTTCGTGGCGCACGAAGGGCTGCTGCACGTCGGCGCGGTCGTACAGCGCCAGTTCATCGCTCAGTTGCACCGGCAGCGCTTCGGGATTGGCCGACGCTTCGCTGCGATGCTGGTAATAGCTTTCCAGACCACCGGCGACGATGGCTTCGGCTACCGCCTGACAGCCCGGGCAGCAGAACTCGCGGGCCTGCCCGAGGACGACGGCGGTGAAGCGGCTGCCGGACGGGACGGGCAGGGCGCAGTGGTAGCAGGGAACTGGGGTGGTCATGGCATTGATGAGGGTATGAGCCCTTGCATTGGGGGTGTTCGCTTGCCCTCACCCCAGCCCTCTCCCGGAGGGAGAGGGAGCCGATCGGTGTAAGCCTGAAGAGCGGCTTCAGTCGCCGACATTGTCACTGTCATACGCCCCGCTTCCAAGCAACCGAGATCAGTCCCCTCGCCCTCCGGGAGAGGGCTAGGGTGAGGGGCTCTTGATTTTGATTCACTTCTTCAGGTCTTCCGCACCCTGCAGTGGCTCATCCCCCAGCAGCAGTTCCTTGTCATGGCTGACCAGCTCTTCTTCAAACATGCGCCACACGTGCTCGTCCTGGCTGCCGAGCAACTCGACAAAGCGCCGCCCTTCGACCTTGTCGCTCAACTGGCCGATGTAGCGCCCGCTCTCGCTGCCACTGCGGGTCAGAACGATCTTGCGATCCTTTTCCGGCTGGGTCGGCGAGATCAGGTTCAGCTCCAGCGTTTGCGGCTGGCTGTCACCGTTCAAGCGCAAGTCGACTTCCCCGGTCACATCATCCAGATGCACCGCTGCACGCAGCTTCAGGGTTTGCGCCAGCAGCTCGCGATCCAGTGAACGGTTGATGCCTTTGCCTGCTTCGTAATAGTTGTCGTTGACCAGATTGTCCGGGTTGTTCACCGCGATGGTCACCATCGACAGGGTCAAGGCCACCGAGCAGGCCAGAATCGCGATGATGATCCACGGCCAGAGGTGCTTGTACCAGGGACTTGCGGCGTTTGCAGCGGGCATGTTCAAAATTCTCTCAACGGATTTGTGGGCCGATGAATCGGCTCTTGGCTTCAACGTGGACGCTGTCGTCATCGGCGTCCTTGAGGATGAATTTCACCTCGTTGGTGCTCGATGGCAGTTGTTCCGGTGCGCTCGACAACTCGACCGGCATGCTGACGATATCCCCGGCGGCAACCTTGATCTCGCGCTTGCCTTGCAGGCGCAGGTCCGGCAGACCCTCGGCTTGCAGCAGGTAAGTGTGGTCGCGCTGATCCTTGTTCATGATCTTCAGGCTGTAGACGTTTTCGATCCGGCCTTCAGCGTTTTCGCGGTACAGCACGCGGTCTTTGCTGACGTCGAAGCCGACCAGTGAACGCATGAAGAACGCGGCGACCAACAGGCTGATCATCGCCAGCAGCACCACGGCGTAACCGATCAGGCGCGGTCGCAGTTTATGGGTTTTCTGCCCGGAGAGGTTGTGTTCGGTGGTGTAACTGATCAGGCCGCGCGGGTAATCCATCTTGTCCATGATGCTGTCGCAAGCGTCGATGCACGCCGCGCAGCCGATGCATTCGATCTGCAGGCCATCGCGGATGTCGATGCCGGTCGGGCAGACCTGCACGCACATCGTGCAGTCGATGCAATCGCCCAGCCCCAGCGCCTTGTAGTCGATGCCTTTCTTGCGCGGCCCACGGCTTTCGCCACGGCGCGGGTCGTAGGAAACGATCAGCGTGTCCTTGTCGAACATCACGCTCTGGAAGCGCGCATACGGGCACATGTAGATGCACACCTGCTCACGTAACCAACCGGCGTTGCCGTACGTGGCAAGGGTGAAAAAACCGACCCAGAAATACGACCAGCCATCGGCCTGGCCGGTGAAGAACTCGATGACCAGTTCGCGGATCGGCGAGAAGTAGCCGACAAAGGTCATGCCGGTGACAAAACCGATCAACAGCCACAGCGAGTGCTTGGCCAGTTTGCGCAGGAATTTGTTGGCGCTCATCGGCGCCTTGTCGAGCTTGATGCGCTGGTTGCGGTCGCCTTCGGTGACCTTTTCGCACCACATGAAAATCCACGTCCACACGCTCTGCGGGCAGGTATAACCGCACCAGACACGCCCGGCATAGACAGTGATGAAGAACAGGCCGAACGCGGCAATGATCAACAGGCCCGAGAGCAGGATGAAATCCTGTGGCCAGAAAGTCGCGCCGAAGATGAAGAACTTGCGCTCCGGCAGGTTCCACCACACCGCCTGATGACCGCCCCAGTTCAGCCACACCGTGCCGAAATACAGTAGAAACAACGCCGCACCGCCAAGCATCCGCAGATTGCGGAACAAGCCGGTGAAGGCACGGGTGTAGATTTTTTCTCGCGAGGCATAAAGGTCGACGCTGTTGTTCGCGTTCTTGCTCGGCGGCGTGACGTCGTGTACCGGAATCTGATTGCTCATCATTGCATCCCACGGCAGTGGAAAAATGCCTCGGTCGATACGTGCCAACCAAGGTCAAAAAGGGTTGTTGCAGTAGCGCGATGATACGCCTGCAGCTCTGGCTCAAGGGTGCGACCTTTGGTCGCGTTGGGTAAAAAATGCGGATGGTGTAGCGATTGCGCAAAAGCCTGACGCAGATCAATTGACTTGTTGAGTATGGACGCTTTTGCCGAAGTGGCTAGTTATCCTTTCAATTGTTTGGTCACGCCATTGCCGTTGATTTCGCAAGTTGAATAACACCCGTGATTGTTTTCATTCAGGCGACAAGTCAGGCCGGACGCTACGGGTTTCTATTGATTCGTATATTGTAAGTTGTTGGGTCTGAAATATATTCACTCGATTGTTGTTGGTGAAGGCTTTGAAGTTTTCGCTGTATTCGAATAAGTTCTGTTCGCGCGAAACTTCTTTTGCGTATCGAAAATTAATTGAAATGGAATTTCAAGCATGGCTTTGAATAAATTCATGAGCACCTTTATGGGTGCTTGTCTGGTAGCTTCGGCTATTACCGCTCAGGCTACAACTGGCATGCCGAAACATATGGTCTTTGCTTCGGATACTCAATATCCGTGGACAGACAAGACCGATATCCGCGAACCCGAGTCGGATTCAGAATTCACGGCGCGCTCGAAATGGCTGATTGAAACCCAACTTGCAAGCATTGCCGAATTCAGAAATCTACACGGCTCCCAAGCGCAGGTTCCTTTGATGATCAATGGCGATATAACCGCTTTTGGTCATGGCTGGCAGCGCTCGTTCATGAAGGATTCGCTGAACAGGCACTTCAAGGGTGAATATCTTTACGGCTTGGGTAATCACGACTATGAAAACAATGTTGATGATTGCTTTACCAATAACTGTGCTGCAGGAAGTATTGTCGAGTTCAAAGAGCATCATGAAGGTAAAGTCGATAACTTTGATCTGAAAATCACTGACGGTTTTCTGAGCAGGACGTATTCCGGTAGCCTCGCCTATTCGAAAAATATCGGCGAAGTGCATATGGTTCAGCTCAATAATGAGCCGACCTATACCGCCCGGATTGCTCATCCGTTGAACCCGACGACGTTCGAAATCAACGACGCACTGGACTGGCTCGAGACCGATCTGCGACTGGCGCGAGCGTCGGGCTACGCCATCATTATCAATATGCATAAACCCTTGCGGCACCAGGGCAGCCCCGAGCAGAAGAAGCGTTTCCATGACATGGTCAACAAGTACCAGGTGACGGCCATTTTCGCCGGCCACCTGCATACCGAGGGAGGAAGTTCCTACTGGGAAGGCAGCGTCCCCATGTATCTCAGCGGAAGCACCTCTCAGCAAACCTACCTGACTGCGAATTTCACCGAGGATCGCAAGCATTTGCAGATCTATCTGGTGAAGAACAACCAGTGGCGTGAGCGGACGCTGATCGATACCACGGTTGTGCATTCAATCTTTGCCCAACGCCCATGAAAAAAGCCCCGCCGGTGATAGGGCGGGGTGTTCAGCAGTCAGTTATTGGCAGCGATCCATGGGTTGATCAGATTGACGCCGCTGAGTTGAAAGTCCGCAATGTTGCGAGTTACCAGCGTAAGCCCGTGCACAAGCGCGGTGGCGGCGATCAAGGCGTCGCATTCACTGCTGCGGTCGGGAACATGCAATCGTGCGCACCGGGTGGCGACGCTGGTATCGACAGGCAGGATTCTTCCAGAGAACGCCGGTTTGACGTGATGTTCCAGCCAGTTGCGCAGCAGCTGGCCTTGTGAAGGGCCACGACGTTCGATACGCAGGACGCCCGTTTCCAGTTCCAGCACAGTCATTGCAGATAGATACAGGCTGGCTGGGGAAACGCTGTTTGCCCATTTCACCACATGCCTGTCGGCTTGTTTTTTGCGCAGCTCGGAAACTACATTGGTATCCAGTAGGAACATCAGGAAAGGTCCACGCTGCGAGGAGTGATTACAGCGCGCTCGGGTCCGAATTCGATTTCAAGCGCATTCGGCATCGCCAGCAGCTCAACGATGCTGGTCTCGCAACCGGTCAGTTTCTGGTACTCCTCAATGCTGAGCAATACGTGGGCAGGCCTGCCTCGGTCAGTAATGATTACTGGACCTTGACGCGTGGCTTTTTTGGCTGCACTGGTGTCCTGATTGAACTCGGGGCTGGAAATGGTGGTGATGGCCATCATGTTTGGCCTCCAGAAATTCTGATGTAGGAACGTTTCTATTTTGAGGTTTTCACCGCAATCGGAAAGGCAGGTCGGGGTCGATCGGTTTGTCAATTTCATAAGGGCACCGGCGAAGGCGCCTCCCGCCAAGGCGTGAGGCACTGGATACAGGGCGTAAATTCGGTGTTTTTGCTGCCCTTGTCAGAGCAATCTACCGCCCCCGAGGCCGTCGAGTCCGCCACCGTTACCGGGGCTGTTAATGGTTTGCTGCGACACCACGAGTAACGGTTTCACAGATGTTGGTTCGAACCCTGCCCTATGGGTAGAGCCGGGTTGAGGCTGATTTTGCAGTGTGCTTTGGTGATCTTTCGACATTGGGGCTTCATCCTTGAAGTAGTCCCGATATGGCTTATCGGGGCGAAAAAACCTACCTTGCATCGCAGCTCAGGTCCATTGAGCAAGCGTTTCGAATCATGAATGCCAGCATGAAAAAAGGCCCCGCCAATTCTCATTGGCGGGGCCTTTTTTGCTTCAAGCGTTGGCCTTACTCAGCCTTCGCCTCCGGTGTTTTTTCACCATGGGACAAACTGTAAACATACGCCGCCAGCAGGTGCACCTTGTCATTGCCCTGCAGTTGTTCCTGCGCAGGCATCTGGCCCTGACGACCGTAACGGATGGTCTGCTGCAGTTGCGCGAAGCTCGAGCCGTAGATGAATGCGCCCGGATGGGTCAGGTCAGGCGCACCCATGGCCGGCGTGCCTTTGCCGGCAGGGCCGTGGCAAGCCACGCAGTTGGCGGCGAAGAGTTTCTGGCCGTTGGCCGGGTCGGCCTTGGTGCCTTCCGGCAATTTACGGCCGTCGAGATTGGTCACCACGTAAGCAGCCACATCGGCCACGCCTTGCTCACCGATCACTTCCGCCCACGCCGGCATCACCGCGTGGCGGCCGCCCATGATGGTGGTCTTGATGGTTTCCGGCTCACCGCCCCAGCGCCAGTCGGCGTCGGTCAGGTTGGGGAAGCCATAGGCGCCCTTGGCGTCGGAACCGTGGCACACCGAGCAGTTGGACGCGAACAGACGGCCGCCCATTTTCAGTGCTTGCGGATCCTTGGCGACTTCTTCGATCGGCATCGCCGCGAACTTGGCGAAAATCGGACCGAAGCGCGCGTCCGAACGGGCCATTTCCTTTTCCCACTCGTGGACGCCGGTCCAGCCGGTCTGGCCGTTGGCGAACGCGGTCTGTTTCTCGGTATCCAGATAGTTGTAGCCCGGCAGCAGACCTTTCCAGTTGCCCAGACCCGGGTACAGCACCAGATAACCCAGGGCAAAAATGATGGTGCCGACGAACAGCATGAACCACCATTTCGGCAGCGGGTTGTCGTACTCCTCGATCCCGTCGAAGGAGTGGCCGACCGTCTCGTCCGTCTGTTCGCTGCGCTGGCCCTTGCGGGTCGACAGCAGCAGCCAGGTCAGGGCGAAGATCGTACCGAGACTGAGGACTGTGACGTACAGACTCCAGAATGTAGTCATTCTTTGTTACTCCTAGAAGCTTGCTCGACGTGCTTGATGGCTTCGGGATCATCGGCAAAAGGCAGCATGGTCGCATCGTCGAATTCCGACTTGCGCTTGGGGCTGAACACCCACAAGGCCAGACCGATGAAGGCCACCATCACGACAACGGTGCCCAGGCCTCGAATCATCCCGATATCCATCAGATTCACCGTTTGCTTTTGATGATGGTGCCCAGGCCTTGCAGATAGGCCACCAGCGCGTCCATTTCGGTTTTGCCCTTCACGGCATCCTGTGCACCGGCGATGTCTTCGTCGGTGTAAGGCACGCCGAGGGTGCGCAAGACTTCCATTTTTTTCGCGGTTTCCTTGCCGTCGAGCTTGTTTTCCACGAGGAACGGGTAAGCCGGCATTTTCGACTCGGGGACCACGTTGCGCGGGTTGTACAAGTGCGCACGTTGCCAGTCATCGGAGTAACGACCGCCCACACGGGCCAGATCCGGGCCGGTACGTTTGGAGCCCCACAGGAACGGGTGGTCCCAGACGCTTTCACCGGCGACCGAATAGTGGCCATAGCGTTCGGTTTCAGCGCGGAACGGGCGGATCATCTGCGAGTGGCAGCCGACACAACCGTTGGCGATGTAGACGTCGCGGCCTTCCAGTTCCAGCGCCGAACGTGGCTTCATGCCCTCGACCGGCTTGTTGGTGACGTCCTGGAAGAACAGCGGAACAATTTGGGTCAGACCACCGACGCTGACGGCGATGACCATGAAGAAGGCCAGCAGGCCAATATTCTTCTCGACAGCTTCATGCTTCATCAGTGAGCTCCAACGACGGCAATCTTGGCGGCGGCTTCGGCTTCAACCGGATCCGACGCACGGACAGTGCGGTACACGTTGTAAGCCATCAGCAGCATGCCGCTGGCAAAGAAAGCACCGCCCAGCGCGCGGACGATGAAGCCCGGGTGGCTGGCCTGCAGCGCTTCGACGAACGAGTAGGTGAGGGTGCCGTCATCGTTGATTGCACGCCACATCAGGCCCTGGGTGATGCCGTTGACCCACATCGACGCGATGTAGAGCACGGTACCGATGGTCGCAAGCCAGAAGTGCGCATTGATCAGCCCGGTGCTGTGCATCTGCGCGCGGCCGAACAGTTTCGGGATCATGTGGTAGATCGCGCCGATCGAGATCATTGCTACCCAACCGAGGGCGCCGGCGTGGACGTGGCCGATGGTCCAGTCGGTGTAGTGCGAGAGCGAGTTGACGGTTTTGATCGCCATCATCGGCCCTTCGAAGGTCGACATGCCGTAGAACGCCAGCGATACCACGAGGAAGCGCAGGATCGGGTCGGTGCGCAACTTATGCCAGGCGCCCGACAGGGTCATCATGCCGTTGATCATGCCGCCCCAGCTTGGCGCCAGGAGGATGATCGACATCGCCATGCCCAGCGATTGTGCCCAGTCCGGCAGGGCGGTGTAGTGCAGGTGGTGCGGGCCGGCCCAGATGTACAGGGTGATCAGCGCCCAGAAGTGCACGATCGACAGACGATAGGAGTAGATCGGGCGTTCGGCCTGTTTCGGCACAAAGTAGTACATCATCCCGAGGAAACCGGTGGTCAGGAAGAAGCCCACCGCGTTGTGGCCGTACCACCACTGGATCATCGCGTCAGTGGCGCCGGAGTAGGCCGAATACGACTTGAACAGGCTGACCGGCAGCGACATGTGGTTGACGATGTGCAGCATCGCGGTGACCACGATGAACGCCCCGTAGAACCAGTTGCCGACATAGATGTGCTTGGTTTTGCGCTTGGTGATGGTGCCGAAGAACACCAGACCGTAGGTGACCCAGACAATGGCCAGCAAAATGGCGATCGGCCATTCCAGCTCGGCGTATTCCTTGGTGGTGGTGTAACCCAGCGGCAAGGTAATGATTGCGCCGACGATGACCGCTTGCCAGCCCCAGAAGGTGAAGGCTGCGAGGCTGTCGGAAATCAGTCGCGTCTGGCAGGTTCGCTGCACGACATAGTAGGAAGTGGCAAACAGTGCACAACCGCCGAAGGCGAAAATCACCAGGTTTGTGTGCAACGGGCGCAGGCGTCCAAAGCTCGTCCACGGCAGACCGAAGTTCAGCTCCGGCCAGACCAGTTGCGAGGCAATGAAGACACCGAGCCCCATGCCAAGGATCCCCCAGACCACCGTCATGATGGCGAACTGGCGGACTACCTTATAGTTATAAGCAGTCGGACTGATTGCTGTGCTCATTCTAAGGTTCCACGGTTTGGGTATTTTTATAGGGATAAAATCGGCCGCAAGTATGTATAAAGCAGGGGGTCATTGCAACGCGCCATGACCTGGGTCAATGCTTTCCAACGCTGATTCTGCGGCCTTTCCATGCGCCGCGTAGGGTCAAAAATGGCCTCTGACAAAATGTCGCAGTGCGCGTAAAAAGCTCGCAATCCCGATCACCGTCAATGGTGCCCGTTCACAGGTCGTGATCGGGAAATTGCGGGCGATCGGCGCAACAGCCGTTATCTACCTGCGTTTGCGGCGAATCCATCAACCGGTTCACGGTGCGCATCGTTCGGGATTGATCTGGAAACCGACTTCAGCCGGTCCGCTTCGATGAAGCGTAGACCCGAATCCGGGGTTCCGAAAGGAGATGATCCAAGGGGTGCGACAATGCGTCGCAAAGGGGCGGGAAACTGCCGCAGCGAGAAAGCTGCGGCAGTGGTGTACGCAATTGCTATTTCTTGTTGTCTTCAGTTATCAGTTTTTCTGTGTTCAATCCGTGGCTCAGGCTGTACACATAAGCGGCGAGCAATTGCACTTTGTCGTTGCCCAACATCTCGTTCTGCGCTGGCATATGCCCCTGACGACCATGGCGGATGGTCTGTTCCAGTTGGGTCAGGCTGGTGCCATAAATGAAGCCGGCCGGGTGGGTAAGATTCGGTGCGCCCATGGCAGGGGTGCCTTGGCCAGTTGCGCCGTGGCAAGCCACGCACGTGGTGCTGAACGCCTGCTGCCCGGCTTGCAGGTCTGCCTTGCTGTCGGCAGGTAGCGGCAGGCCGGCGAGTTCGTGGCGCACGTAGGCGGCAACGTTTTTCACCCCGGCCTCACCGAGCACTTCGCCCCAGGCCGGCATGGCCGCCATGCGGCCGCCCATGATGGTGGTCTTGATCGTCTCGGCATCGCCGCCCCAGCGCCAGTCGCTGTCGGCGAGGTTAGGGAAGCCGAACGCACCCTTGGCATCCGAGCCGTGGCACACCGAGCAATTGGACGCGAACAGACGACCGCCCATTTTCAGCGCCTGCGGATCCTTGGCCACTTCTTCCAGCGGCATCGCCGCGAATTTGGCGAAGATCGGACCGAACCGGGCGTCCGCCTTGTTCATTTCCTTTTCCCATTCGTGCACGCCGGTCCAGCCATCCTCATAGCCGGGCAGGATGCCTTTCCAGTTGCCCAGGCCCGGATAGAGAATCAGATAACCCACCGAGAACACCAGCGTGCCGGCGAACAGCATGAACCACCACTGCGGCAGCGGGTTGTCGTACTCCTCGATGCCGTCGAAGCTGTGGCCCATGGTCTGGTCGACACTGCCCTTGGTCTCGCCCCGGCGGGTGCCGATCAGCAGCCAGGTCAGGCCGATCAGGCTGCCAATGGTCAGTACGCAGATCCACGTACTCCAGAAGGTGGTCATGGCCGGGTACTCCTTGTTTCAGGGGCTGAAATTGTTTCGGGTAGTGGCTCGTCGGCGAACGGCAGCAGGCGTGCTTCGGCGAATTCCGGGGTGCGCTTGCGGTTGAACACCCACAAGGTCAAACCGATGAAGGCGACGAACACCACGACCGTGCCGAGGCCGCGGATCAGGCCTGCACTCATTTCAATGACCATGGCTCACCTCTTGCTCTTGATCGCAGTGCCGAGCACTTGCAGGTAGGAAACGAGGGCGTCCATTTCGGTCTTGCCCTTGAGGCTGGCGACTGCGCCGCTGATGTCGTCATCGGTATACGGCACGCCGAGGGTGCGCATGGTTTTCAGCTTGGTTTCAGTGTGGCTGCTGTCGACCGCCTGGGTGACCAGCCACGGATAGGCCGGCATCTTCGACTCCGGCACGACGTTGCGCGGGTTGTACAAGTGCGCGCGGTGCCAGTCATCCGAGTAGCGCGCGCCAACGCGGGCGAGGTCCGGCCCGGTACGTTTCGAACCCCACAGGAACGGGTGATCCCAGACGCTTTCGCCGGCCACCGAATAGTGCCCGTAGCGTTCGGTTTCGGCGCGGAACGGACGGATCATCTGCGAGTGGCAACCGACGCAGCCTTCGCGGATGTAGATGTCGCGACCTTCCAGTTGCAGCGCGGTGTATGGCTTCATGCCCTCCACCGGTTTGTTGGTGACGTCCTGGAAGAACAGCGGGACGATCTGGGTCAGGCCGCCGATGCTCACGGCGAACACCATCAACAGCATCAGCAGGCCGACGTTCTTTTCAATCGTTTCGTGTTTCATGGCGGACTCCTCAGGCCATCTGCGCGGCAGCGACGACGTCGGCAGGCTGCGAGGCCCGCACGGTGCGCCAGGTGTTGTAAGCCATCAGCAACATGCCGCTTAAGAAAATCGCCCCGCCGATCAGCCGCACGACAAAGCCCGGATGGCTGGCCACCAGGGTTTCGACGAAGGAGTAAGTCAGCGTGCCGTCCTCGTTGACCGCGCGCCACATCAGGCCCTGGGCGATGCCGTTGACCCACATCGAGGCGATGTAGAGCACGGTGCCGATGGTCGCCAGCCAGAAGTGCGCGTTGATCAGGCCGACGCTGTGCATCTGCGCTTTGCCGAAGATTTTCGGGATCATGTGGTACAGCGCGCCGATCGAGATCATCGCCACCCAGCCGAGTGCGCCGGCGTGTACGTGGCCGATGGTCCAGTCGGTGTAGTGGGAGAGGGCGTTGACAGTCTTGATGGCCATCATCGGACCTTCGAAGGTCGACATGCCGTAGAACGCCAGCGACACCACGAGGAAGCGCAGGATCGGGTCGCTGCGCAACTTATGCCAGGCGCCGGAGAGGGTCATCATGCCGTTGATCATGCCGCCCCAGCTCGGTGCCAGCAGGATCAGCGACATCACCATGCCCAGTGACTGTGCCCAGTCCGGCAGCGCGGTGTAGTGCAAGTGGTGCGGGCCGGCCCAGATGTACAGGGTGATCAAGGCCCAGAAGTGTACGATCGACAGGCGATACGAATACACCGGACGTTCGGCCTGTTTCGGCACGAAGTAATACATCATCCCGAGGAAACCGGCGGTGAGGAAAAAGCCCACGGCGTTGTGGCCGTACCACCACTGCACCATGGCGTCGGTTGCACCTGCGTACACCGAGTAGGACTTGGTGAAACTCACCGGCAACTCAAGGTTGTTGACGATGTGGAGGATCGCCACGGTGATGATGAACGCGCCGAAGAACCAGTTGCCCACATAGATGTGCTTGGTCTTGCGCTGCATGATCGTGCCGAAGAACACGATCGCGTAGGCGACCCAGACGATGGTGATCAGGATGTCGATCGGCCATTCCAGCTCGGCGTATTCCTTGGAGCTGGTGTAACCCAGCGGCAGGCTGATCGCCGCCAGCAGGATCACCAGTTGCCAGCCCCAGAAGCAGAACGCGGCGATTTGCGGCGCAAACAATTGCGTCTGGCAGGTGCGTTGCACCGAATAGAAAGAGCTGGCGAACAGCGCGCAGCCACCGAAGGCGAAGATCACCGCGTTGGTGTGCAGCGGGCGCAGACGGCCGAAACTGGTCCAGGGCAAATTGAAGTTGAGTTCCGGCCAGACCAATTGCGCCGCGAGAAAAACCCCGAGGCCCATGCCGACGATGCCCCACACCACCGTCATAATGGCGAATTGGCGGACCACCTTGTAGTTGTAGGCGGTACTGATAGAAGTGTTCATGGTTCCCCATCCACGGTTCAGCCGAAGTGAGCGCGCGCAAACGACGCGAATCCTTCGCCTGGAGTTATAGGCAGACTAAAAGCGAGGCAAGCATGGACAAACAGCACAAGGCCAGTATTGACGGGGATCAATGGGCGCAGTGTGTGCTCGATCATGGGTGGCTTTGGGATGCCGCTGTTGGTGAGGCTTCGGCAACCTTGATTCTGGCGCACGGGGCGGGGGCGCCGATGGATAGCGACTGGATGAACGACATGGCTGGGCGCCTTGCCGGGCTTGGGGTCAACGTGTTGCGCTTTGAGTTTCCCTATATGGCGCAGCGGCGGGTGGATGGGGTTAAGCGGCCGCCGAATCCTGCGCCGAAACTGTTGGATTGCTGGCGGGAGGTGTTTGCGGTTGTGCGGCGTCATGTCGCTGGGGTTTTGGCTGTTGGCGGCAAGTCGATGGGTGGGCGGATGGCGAGTCTGGTGGCGGATGAGTTGGGGGTGGATGCGTTGGTGTGTCTGGGGTATCCGTTTTATGCGGTGGGGAAGCCGGAGAAACCGCGGGTTGAGCATTTGGCTGGTTTGAAGACTCGGACGTTGATTGTGCAGGGAGAGCGGGATGCTCTGGGGAATCGCGAGGCGGTTGAGGGGTATTCGTTAGCGCCGGGGATTGAGGTGTTTTGGTTGGTGGCGGGGGATCATGATTTGAAGCCGCTCAAGGCTTCTGGCTTTGCGCATTCCGATCATTTGGCGGGTGCTGCGCAGAAGGTGGCTGAATTTCTCGGTGACTGATTTTGAGCCGGGCCGGGATTTTGCGTTGCATGAAGACCTGCTCCCTTTCCCCCTCGCCCCCTTGGGGGAGAGGGTTGGGGTGAGGGGGCTAGCTTTTGATCTTGCTCTTGGGGGCATATCCGTTGCTTCGGGAGCTGCGGCTGGCGGTTTCGCCTGACGGCGACTTACTTTTTTACAAGCGCCTAAAAAAGTAAGCAAAAAACGCTAGCTCCTGCGTTCGGCCCTCGCAGGCTCGGGTCCCTTCGCTCCGGGATCGATCCGGGCGCAGCGGCTCCGGTTTGCTTCGCTGCACCTCCTTCCGCTGTGTCTGGCTGCGCCAGACGGTCGCTGCGCTCCCACGCCCGGATCAATCCCTCCACTCAGCCTTCCGACGTCGCCGGTGGATCAAGATCAAAAGCACTCGAGCTAACGCTCATTGTTGAGTGGTGCGGCTTCGCCGCGGGCAGCTGCGCTGCCTTGCTTTTCTGTGGGAGCGAGCCTGCTCGCGAAGGCGGCCTGACAGCCGACCTGATTCTTCCTGATGTACACCGCGCTCCTTGTAGAAGTGAGCCTGCTCGCGATGGCGGTCTCCCAGTCGACCAATCTCTACCGTTTGGACCAAATCCCTGTGGGAGCTGGCTTGCCAGCGATGGCGACCTCCAAGCCGACCAATCCCCCACTGATGTACCCGATCCAAATGTGGGAGCGAGCCTGCTCGCGAAGGCGGCCTGACAGCCGACCTGATTCTTCCTGATGTACACCGCGCTCCTTGGAGAAGTGAGCCTGCTCGCGATGGCGGTCTCCCAGTCGACCAATCTCTACCGTTTGGACCAAATCCCTGTGGGAGCTGGCTTGCCAGCGATGGCGGCCTCCAAGCCGACCAATCCCTCACTGATGTACCCGATCCAAATGTGGGAGCGAGCCTGCTCGCGAAGGCGGCCTGACAGCCGACCTGATTCTTCCTGATGTACACCGCGCTCCTTGGAGAAGTGAGCCTGCTCGCGATGGCGGTCTCCCAGTCGACCAATCTCTACCGTTTGGACCAAATCTCTGTGGGAGCTGGCTTGCCAGCGATGGCAGCCTCCAAGCCGACCAATCCCCCACTGATGTACCCGATCCAAATGTGGGAGCGAGCCTGCTCGCGAAGGCGGCCTGACAGCCGACCTGATTCTTCCTGATGTACACCGCGCTCCTTGTAGAAGTGAGCCAGCTCGCGATGGCGGTCTCCCAGTCGACCAATCTCTACCTTTTGGACCAAATCTCTGTGGGAGCTGGCTTGCCAGCGATGGCAGCCTCCAAGCCGACCAATCCCTTACTGATGTACCCGATCCAAATGTGGGAGCGAGCCTGCTCGCGAAGGCGGCCTGACAGCCGACCTGATTCTTCCTGATGTACACCGCGCTCCTTGTAGAAGTGAGCCAGCTCGCGATGGCGGTCTCCCAGTCGACCAATCTCTACCGTTTGGACCAAATCTCTGTGGGAGCTGGCTTGCCAGCGATGGCAGCCTCCAAGCCGACCAATCCCCCACTGATGTACCCGATCCAAATGTGGGAGCGAGCCTGCTCGCGAAGGCGGCCTGACAGCCGACCTGATTCTTCCTGATGTACACCGCGCTCCTTGTAGAAGTGAGCCAGCTCGCGATGGCGGTCTCCCAGTCGACCAATCTCTACCTTTTGGACCAAATCTCTGTGGGAGCTGGCTTGCCAGCGATGGCAGCCTCCAAGCCGACCAATCCCATCACTGATGTACCCGATCCAAATGTGGGAGCGAGCCTGCTCGCGAAAGCTCCCTTCCAGACGACATCAAACCACCTGCCTGTCAGAGGCAATCTCTGAACTTAAACATCATCAAATACCAATGTTTAAACTACACGACCCGTTACGCCATCCCGGCTACAACTCCTTGCGCCATTGCCTACGCCTACGCCAGAATCCGCCGGCTTACGCGCCATGAGGTTGGCTATATCGTTTCTCGGTCACTGACAGAAAGCAGTGATCGGGTTTGGTAGCCCGTCTGTAATGGCCGTATGTCTACGCCTTCAGACCGTCCTTTTTTTAGGGGCATGGTTATATGGTGGTCATGCGTGGGGCTCGTTCGCGAGCGCCGGGTTCCTATTGCAGCCGGTCTACCAACCCGCGTATGGCCGCCACCCTCGTTTGGTAGCGAAGGTGATGGCTCCTTCAGTCTGCGATAGGAGTTTCATCATGTTCAAAGTCACCCCCAACCCGCCACCCCCCCACGACCGCGCTCTCGATCCGCAAAAAATCCAGGAAGCCACCGACCGCGCCCTCGATTACTACCTCAAACCCGAAGATCTGGCCGCTCCACCAAGCTCTCCAAAATATCGCCCGATCTATGTCGTGGACCCCACGCTGGATGACGAAACCCTGTTGGTCGAGGCCTGCGAGTCGCTTTCATACGCGCATGCCATGGCCGGTAACATCGCCAACTCGATAGGCGGCCCGGAACGCAAACCACTGCTGGCGCTGCAACAGGTGATCATGCTCAACGAGCTGTTGGTCAATCGACTGCTGGACAAGCTCAAGTTGCCTCAATAATTTCGCTGGCTGTTATGGCCTCTTCGCGAGCAGGCTCGCTCCCACAGGGGATTGGTGTCTGGCACCTAATCTGTGATCACCGCAGATCCAATGTAGGAGTGAGCCTGCTCGCGAAGCGCCATACGGCTAAAAGTGCGGGGATGCAATCTGATCGAAACGTTGTCGCGAAAAATCACAAATCATCCCTAAGCAAGTTGAAAGTACCTATAGGCTGCGTTCGGTATCCATGGCTTTTGAACTTTGCTTCAAATGTACCTTTAGCAATCCCCTTGGTGGGATGGATGTCGATAGTGACCGTGGCTTCATCAGCATCAACATAAGTAAATCCATAAAACCCAGAGGGTCCAGGTGACGAGTGGCCGTGCTGGAATGTCAGCCCGTCTTCCAACGTATAAGTTTTATGGAACGGGGCGTCACTGGTATAGGGGATCGAGAAAGAGTAGAGAAAGATGTTCTTCTCCTCCAGCGTTCCTGTGGACCCTGAGATTGACCAGCTCTTTTCGCCCGTCGGAATAAAATGACGTAGCTCAAAAGAAATTATAGTGGCCGTGGTTTCAGGGTTGGTGCCGAATTGCCAAGTGAAGACATTAGACTGTTTTGCAATGGCACCTGGTTTTGGGATGAGGATGCTATGTTTACTCATTTTTTAGCTCCTTGGTCATATCGTGATAACAATGAAAACCATCTGTTCAACGATTTATAGATATGCCCCTGAAGCTTGAATGTCTACTGTAAGACCTGACAGTAGACATACGCTGTGTTCTGTGGATTTTCGCCAGGATTTCCGAATGTGCAGCGCAAAACTTTCTGATGAAGTTCAATATTAGATGTCTCGGTTTGGCAGGCGGCGCAATGCATGACTGAACTACTCAAGCACAGTCTCAATCTACTCAAATCCTATTGAGTAGTTCATTGACACAACAAAAAACCCGGAAGGCTCACGCCATCCGGGTTTTTTCATTCCAGCCTTCCAATCAGCGGTTAAACCGCGCCACCAACGAATACTGCGTGTTGGCCGTCTTCGTCAGTTCTTCACTGAGCAACGCCGAGTTGTGCGCTTGTTCCGAGGTCTGATCCGCCAGTTCCGAAATATTGCTGATGTTGCGGCTGATCTCTTCAGCCACGGCACTTTGCTCTTCGGTCGCGGCGGCGATCTGGGTGGTCATGTCGGTGATGTTGGCCACCGCTTCGCTGATGCCGACCAGTGCCTGATCCGCTTCCAGGACCCGCGCCACGCCTTCTTCAGCCTGGCGATGCCCGGCTTCCATGGTTTGCACGGCGCTGGAGGCAGTCTGCTGCAACTTGGCGATCAGGGCGTGAATCTGCCCGGTGGATTCGCTGGTGCGTTGCGCCAGTTGGCGGACTTCGTCAGCCACTACCGCAAAACCACGGCCCATTTCACCGGCACGCGCTGCTTCAATCGCAGCGTTGAGGGCGAGCAGGTTGGTCTGGTCGGCGATGCCTTTGATCACGTCGACCACGCCGCCGATTTCGTCGCTGTCCTTGGCCAGTTGCGTCACGGTCAGGCCGGTTTCGCCGACGACCACCGACAGGCGCTGAATCGCTTCGCGGGTTTCGCCGGCAATGTCGCGGCCGCGGCCGGTCAGGCGGTTGGCTTCCTGGGTGGCGTCAGCGGTGCGCTGTACGTGGCTGGCGACTTCCTGGGTGGTGGCGGCCATCTGGTTGACGGCGGTGGCGACCTGTTCGGTTTCCACGCGCTGGCGTTCCAGGCCGGTTGAGCTGTTGTGTGCCAGGGCGTCGGACTGCTTGGCCTGTTCGGTCAAGTGCTCGGCGGTGTCCTGCAGGCGGGTCAGGCAGGTTTTCAGGCGCGCTTCCTGGCTGAGGATCGACATTTCCAGACGCGCCTGGGCGCCACGGCTGTCGGTGTACATCTGCGCGATCAGCGGGTCGGAGGTGGTCTGTTCGGCCAGGCGCAGCAGGCGCTTGAGCCCGCGTTGCTGCCATTGCAGGCCCATCAGGCCCAACGGCACCGAAAGACCGGCGGCGAGGGCGAAGCCCCACTGCGAGTTCAGCGTCGCGCCGATCATGAAGCTCAGCTGGCTGACCAGAATGAACGGCAGCCAGTCCTGCAGGAGCGGCAGCCATTTGTCCGTCGATGGAATCGCCGACTTGCCCTGGTTGATGCGTTGGTAGAGCGCTTCGGCGCGGCGGATCTGTTCGGCGGTGGGCTTGACGCGCACCGACTCGTAACCGATCACCTGGCTGCCATCGAACACCGGTGTGACATAGGCGTTAACCCAATAGTGGTCACCGGATTTGCAGCGATTCTTGACGATGCCCATCCATGGCAAGCCTTGTTTCAGTGTGCCCCACATGTGCGAGAACACCGCCGATGGCACGTCAGGGTGGCGGACCAGATTGTGCGGCGCCCGGATCAGTTCCTCCCGCGAAAACCCGCTGATCTCGACAAAGTCGTCGTTGCAGTAGGTGATCACGCCCTTGGCATCGGTGGTGGAAATCAACCGTTGCTGAGCTGGAAAGGTCCGCTCGCGTTGTGTAATGGGCTGGTTGTTACGCATGGTTTTTCAATCCGCAAGGCTTTGAATGGTTGTCGGCGCCGACAGGTTTTTTATTGAAGTTTTTTTTCAGATTTAAGTACGCCGTCGCAAAACCGCGCTTGCGTCAACTGGCCAGCATCGGATAGGTGAACAGGCCGAAGTGCAACAGGTTCAGGCCGAAATGGGTGGCGATCGCCGCGCCCAGTCCGCCGAAACGGTAGGCCAGACCATAGCCGACCCCGGCCAGTCCCGCCAGCAACACCCAGGTCCAGCCAGCGCCGGCATGCACCAGACCAAACAACAGCGAGGCCAACAGCAGCGCGAGGTTGTCGCCGTAGGGCAGGTGCTTGAGGCGACGGCTCAGCCCGCCCTGTATATAGCCGCGAAACAGCGCTTCCTCGACCAGCGTCACCAGCAGCAGATTGTTCAGCACCCACAGCCAGGCCTGATCCGGCCATTTCGGTGCCCAGGCGATCACGCCAAGTAAAAGCGCGCCGCCGAGGGCGAGAATCGCGCACAGCGTCAGGGCGAGGGCGGTGGCATAGACCGTCAGGCGCAACGATCGCCGCGCGACGATCCACGGACAAACCAGCAGCAACCAGAAGCCCACCAGCGGTTTGTCGAGATTGAAGTACATCGCGAACGGCACGGCGTTGTCAGTGAAACGTTGCGGATTGATCACCCGGCCGTTGGCGAAGCCCGGCAGCCAGTGCAGCGCCAGTGCCACCGCTAAAACAATGAACAGGCCATGGCCGAGCCAACGCGCGACCGGCACCTCTTGCTGACGCACGGCGAATGCGGCGAACAACAGAAGCCCGACGGAGATCAACGCCAGCCAACCGAGCTGGCCGTAGCTCAGGGCCAGTCCGTAACCGAGGCCGAGCAGCGCGAGATAGAGCCAGGGCAGCGCCTTCATCGAAAGTCCTTGTGCGAGATTTCTGGAAGGGGCTTTCTACACGGGCGAGGGAGGTGGGACAAGTGAAGGTGTGGCAGTCATGCCAGACACAAATCAAATGTGGGAGCGAGCCTGCTCGCGAATGCGGTCTTCCAGATGACGTCACTGGCGCCTGACACTCCGCCTTCGCGAGCAGGCTCGCTCCCACAGGTTTTGCATTCGGCTGGATATCAGCGCAGGCCCAGTTTGGCCGCTGCGCGTTCGGTAATCTCGGTACGCAGCTTCAACGACGGCGCCACGCGCAACCGCGCTTCATCGACCACCGCACTCGGTGCCACGTCCGGGCTGCCGGCATTGAACGGCGGTGCCGGGGCATATTCCAGTTGCAACTGCACCAGTTGCGCCGTGTCGGCATCGACCAGTTCCGCCGCCAGCACCAAGGCGAAATCGATCCCGGCGGTGATTCCGCCACCGGTAAACAGATTGCCGTCGCGTACCACCCGATCTTTCACGGCAATCGCGCCCAGCGTCGGCAGCAACTCGTGATAGGCCCAGTGCGTAGTCGCGCGCTTGCCCTGCAGCAGGCCAGCCGCGCCAAGCACCAGCGAGCCGGTGCACACCGAGGTCACGTAACGTGCCTGGGCGGCCTGGCGTTTGATGAAGTCCAGCGTCTGCTGATCTTCCATCAACGGCCCGACGCCGCCACCGCCGGGTACGCAGATTACGTCCAGATCCGGGCAATCCTCGAAAGTTGTAGTCGGTTTCAGCAGCAGCCCGGTGCTGGATGTCACTGGCATCAGATCCTTCCAGATCAGGTGGATCTGCACGCCGGGCAACGAGGCGAGGACGTCGTAGGGGCCGGTGAGGTCGAGTTGCTGGACCTGCGGGAATAACAGAAAACCGATCTGCAGCGTCATCGTTCTTGCTCCGTTGAAAGAAGTGGACGACTTCACTGTAGGCGGGTAGGTTCTGGCGCATACGCCAATCACCCCACGAATTACGCCAAATGCCCAAATCCATTCACGTCCTCGCGTTTGCCAATATGCAGATTCTCGATGTCACCGGGCCGCTGCAGGTGTTCGCCTCGGCCAACGATCTGGCTCGCCAGCGCGGTTTGCCCACACCCTATGCGCCGAGCGTGATCGCCAGCGGCGGCGGGGCGGTGATGTCATCGGCGGGGTTGGCGGTGCTGGCCGAACCGTTGCCGCAGACGCCCAGCGATACCTTGATCATTGCCGGTGGCTGGGGCATTTATCCCGCCGCCGAAGACTCGCAACTGGTTGATTGGGTGCGCGAGCACGGCACTCACTGCCGGCGCGTGGCTTCGGTATGCACCGGGGCCTTTCTGCTCGCGGCCAGCGGCTGGCTTGATGGTCGCCGCGTGGTCACGCACTGGACGCGCTGCGAGCAACTGGCCGCGAAGCATCCGAATCTGCACGTGGAAGCCAATCCGATTTTCATCAACGACGGCCCGGTGTGGACTTCCGCCGGGGTCACGGCCGGTATCGATCTGGCGCTGGCCATGGTTGAAGAAGACCTCGGCCGCGACATCGCCCTCGACGTCGCCCGGCACTTGGTCGTCTTCCTGAAACGCCCGGGCGGGCAGTCGCAGTTCAGCGTGACGCTGTCGCTGCAACAACAGGGCAACCGCTTCGATGAACTGCACGCCTGGATCGCCGAGAACCTGACCTGCGACCTCGGCATCCCGACCCTCGCCGAACAGGCTGGCATGAGCGAACGCAGCTTCATCCGCCACTACCGCGCCGATACCGGCCAGACCCCGGCGCGGGCGATCGAATTGATCCGCGTCGAAACCGCGCGGCGACTGCTCAGCGATACCGGTTTGCCGGTGAAACGCATCGCCGCCAATTGCGGGTTTGGCAGCGAAGAGACGCTGCGGCGCAGTTTTCTGCGAGCGATTGGCGTGACGCCGCAGGCTTATCGGGAGCGGTTTTCGGTCAGCGTTGCAGCAGATCCAGTATTGCCTTGAGGGTTTCCTGCGGCGCTTCTTCGGGAATGTTGTGGCCGACACCCGCGAGCACGCGCCGCTCATAAAAGCCGCTGAAATGCTCGGCATCTTCATCAATCAGCGAAGGCGGGCCGACGCCATCATCGCCACCGCACAGCGAAATGCTCGGTACGCGGATCACCGGCTGTGTGGCCAGCGCTTCTTCCATCCACTCCAGGGCTGGATCGCCCGGGGCGTAGCCGAAGCGATGCCGATAGGAATGAATCACCACGTCGACAAAGTCAGGATTATCAAAAGCGCCAGCGGTCAGCGGGTAGCGTTCGTCCTTTCGCGCCCATGTCGGCGACCACAGCCGCCAAAGCAACTGACACAACGCCCGGCGATTCTGCTTAAGTCCTTCGACGCCACGCGGCGTGTGGAAGTAGTACTGATACCAGAGCCGATGCTCGTCTTCCGGGTCCAACGGCTGGTTCGCATGGGCGATGTCCTGCACGAGGTAGCCGTCGCCGCTGACCAGTCCGCGCACCCGCGCCGGAAACAACGCCGCGACAATACACGCTGCCCGACCGCCCCAGTCATAACCGCAAAGCGTGGCCTGTTCGATGCCCAGCGCATCCATCAGATCGAGCAAGTCCTGCGCCATCGCAGCTTGCTGACCGGAGCGCAGGGTTTGCGCACTGTTGAACCGGGTCGGCCCGTAACCGCGCAAGTACGGCACGATGACGCGGTAGCCTCGCGCGGCCAGCGCCGGGGCGACTTCGTCGAAGGTGCGCGGGGAATAGGGGAAGCCGTGGAGCAGAATTACCGGGGCGCCGTTGTTCGGACCGTGCTGTTCGTAGGCAATGGTCAGGGTTGGGGTAAGAACGCTCTCGATCATGACGAACCACTCCGTTTGAATCGTATTCAGACACTCTGGATCTGCGAACGGAATGCGGGTCACCGCTGCGCAGGTTTCACCATGAATATGGGCCTGAGCCAGTTGTCTGGCATGCAGGCCCGTTGTGGAAACATACCTGTCGATCAGAGATCGGTCTGACAAGCGCTGGCGAAAAAGCGCTCAACGCTACGGCTGCCAGGAACTCTTCTCGCCACTCAGCTTGCGATCAAGAAAACTCGCCGCACTGATCAACGCCAGATGCGTCAGCGCTTGCGGCGTGTTGCCCAGGTGCCGCCCATGGCTGTCGAACTCTTCGGCGTACAGCCCAAGCGGATTGGCATATCGCAACAATTGCTCGAACTCCAGGTGGGCTTTTTCCACCTGGCCGGCGCGGGCCAGGCATTCGACGTACCAGAACGAACACGCGGCGAACGCGCCTTCGGTGCCGCTGAGGCCATCGATGTTGGCGTCTTCGTTGCGATAGCGATAGACCATGCCGTCACGCACCAGGGTTTTTTCGATCGCTTCCAGAGTCGACAGCCAGCGCGGATCCTTGGCGCTGACGAAGCGCACCAGCGGCATCAGCAGCATCGAGCCATCCAGTGCGGTACCGCCCTTGTACTGGACGAAATGCCCGCGTTCTTCGTCCCAGAAGTTTTCCCAGATGTCGGTGTAGATCGCTTGCCGGGTGTCATCCCAACGGGCGAACGGCGCCGGCAGCGAACGCTTGGAAGCCAGACGGATCGCCCGGTCCAGCGCCACCCAGCACATCAGCCGCGAGTGCAGGAAATGATGAGTCTCGCCGCGCATTTCCCAGATGCCGACATCTTCGCTCTGCCAGTTTTCGCAGACCTGATCGACCACTTCGCCGACATGCCGCCAGCCTTCGTGGGAGATCGCATCACCGTACTTGTTGACCAGATACACCGCGTCCATCAGCTCGCCGAAGATGTCCAGTTGGACCTGATCGTAGGCACCATTGCCGATGCGCACCGGTTGCGCGCCGCCGTGGCCGGCCAGATGCGTCAGTTCGGTTTCCGGCAATTCCTGCTGGCCGTCGATGGCATAGAGGATGTTGAGTTTCATCGGTTTGCCGCAGCAATCGCTGACCCGTCCGCGCAGCCATTGCATGTAATGGTTGGCCTCATCGACGAAGCCCAGGCGCATGAACGCGTAAACGGTGAACGAGGCATCGCGGATCCACGTGTAGCGGTAATCCCAATTGCGCTCGCCGCCGGGAGTTTCCGGCAGGCCGAAGGTGGCGGCGGCGAGAATCGCACCGTGGCGACGCGAGGTCAGCAGTTTCAGGGCGAGGGCGGAGCGATTGACGATTTCCCGCCAGCGCCCGCGATAGTTGGATTGGCCGATCCAGCCGCGCCAGTATTTCAGGGTGCGCTGCATGCACAACTCGCCGGCGCCTTCGGCAAAACGCGGATCGTCGCTGCCGCCGAGCATGAATGCGGCGGTTTCATTGTGCTTGAGGGTGAACTGCGCGACGGCCGCTTGCGCATCGATCTGCATTGCCTGATCTGAAGCCAGGCGTATCGACGGCTGGCCAGCGGCGTGGAACGTTACGTCTTTTTCGTCCATTTCTGCCCGGGTGTCGGCGCGGCCGTAGTCGTGGCGCACCGCGCAACGCAGATTGAACGTTGCCGAACCGCTGACCACGCGCACCCGGCGCATCAGCAGCGGCAGGGCGTCGACATCGTCACCGATGGGCAACAGATCGGTGATTTCCACCACTGCGTGTTCGCTTAGCCAACGGGTCTGCAAGACGTTGGTGTCGGGCAGATAAATCTGTTCCCGGCGCGCATCCGGCAAGTCTGGCGCGAGCTGGAAAATCCCTGCTTGCGGGGTGTCGAGCAGCGAGCAGAAGATCGTCGGGCTGTCGAACTCCGGCCAGCAGAAAAAATCCACGCTGCCCTTGTCATTGACCAGTGCGGCGCTGCGCATGTCGCCGATGATGCCGTGGGCACCGATGGGACTTTGTTGTTCCACTTTAGGCTCAGCCATTGCCGCGAAACTCCGGATAGAGGCTCATCCCGCCATCGATGAACAGGGTGGTGCCGACGATGTAATCGGACAGGTCGGAAGCGAGGAAAACCACTGCGTTGGCGACATCCTCGACATCGCCGATGCGCCCGTACGGAATCAGCTCAAGAAGTTTGTCGCCGGCCGCGCCTTCAGTGGCTTCTGTGTTGATAGCCGTGCTGATCGCACCGGGCGCGATGCTGTTGATGCGGATGCGCTGGTGGCTGACTTCCTGGGCGAGGCTCTGCATCAATTGATCGACGCCGCCCTTGGACGCCGCGTAATTGACATGCCCGGCCCATGGAATGCGCTGGTGCACCGAACTCATGTGAATGATCTTGCCCGCCGCGCG
Source organism: Pseudomonas sp. TE9122 (assembly GCF_056278925.1). Classification (NCBI taxonomy): domain Bacteria; kingdom Pseudomonadati; phylum Pseudomonadota; class Gammaproteobacteria; order Pseudomonadales; family Pseudomonadaceae; genus Pseudomonas; species Pseudomonas sp. TE9122. The sequence continues at coordinate 1,552,541 of NZ_JBWBQI010000001.1, forward strand.
CGACACGCCTTCGCGCACGCCCTGACGCTGGAAAATCCGCAACGCCGCCCGTGCGCAGAGGAACTGCCCGGTGAGGTTGACGCCGATCACCGTGTTCCAGTCGTCGAGGGTCATGTCCACGGCGGCAGCGTCTTTTTGCAGACCGGAGTTGGCCACCAGAATGTCCAGCGAGCCGAAGGCTTCGACGGTCTCGGCGAACAGCCGCTCGACATCTTCTTCTTTCGAAACATCGGCGCCGATAGCGAGGGCCTTGCCGCCCTCAGCGTTGATTTGCGCGGCCAGTTCTTCGGCAGGTTCGGCGCTGCTGTTGTAGTTGATCACGACCGCAGCACCGGCCGCAGCGAGTGCTTTAGCTGCGGCATGGCCGATGCCGGAGCTGGCACCCGTGACCAGCGCCACCTGATGAGCGAGGGAAATCTGCATGACGATTCGCGCCTTGGTTCAAGAGACTTAAGTAGCTGACTGATGGCCCGTGGCGAGAGTTCATCTGCAACCATGAAAAGTTCGCCAGCTTCAGACCTGATAGCGGCCACTGCTGCGATGCCATTCGACGTTGCCGGCCAGCCAGCTCTTGAGTCCGCGCAGGTAGCGTTGGAGTAGCGGCGAGGCGTGCGGCAATACCGCCCGTTCTGCCGCCTCATACAGATGCATGATGTCATCGTGAACGGCAGCACTTTGCGCCATGGCCTGCGCGGGGGAGCAGCCCTGTTCTTGGATCAGCAACAAAGGCAGGTTGAAATCGCCGATACCGGCCTGCTGTTCCTTCAGCGCGGAAAACAGATCATTGGCAATGATCGTGGCGCTGGCGGCCAGCGCCGTGACGCGCCTCACCTCAGGTGCGCTGTATTCATTGGCGGGCAATTCATACCCGCCGATGATGTCGATCAGCGACAGGCACGGCAGAAAACTGTTGACCTGACGTTGAGCCAGATATTCCCAGAGCGCGGGCGTTAGCCCTTCGATACGCCAGGCCGCTTCGGCGGTCATGGTGACGAACATGGCAATGATTTCATGGCGTACGCGGGCAACCTGCGCCGCGGTCGCGAGTGTCTCGACCCGCCTCAGATAAGCACGCAGCGCGACCAGCACCGGATCGCTGTTCAAGGCCTGCTCAAGCCCCGGGCGGAACCGTGCGCTCAGGTAAACCGGTTCCAGCGCCGCCAGCGCCAGGGAGAGGCGCGGCCCGACCATTCTCGGCTCGGACCCGGTTCGCTCATCGTCGCAGTAGTAGTCGTCCACGGCGAACAACGCGGCGAAACATTGCGCCGCGAGCAACAGCCGATCGGGCTCATCGGTGTCGGTATGACAGAGCATGGCGAAGCGACCGAAACCCATGGCGCGGACTTTGTCGAGTTGGCCCGGAAATATCCCGACCTTCTCGATCCATGGCATGAGCAGATCATCCACCCCCCTGGCCAGCGCCCCGTCGACCCGAAACGGCGCCGGACAATTCAGCGGCGGGACGCCCCAGGATGATCCTGTCTTCGCACCAGAAAGGCTTGGCATTGATCGTGCCGCTGAAGCTTTACGGACGGACTCGAACCACTGCCGGACACCCTCTATACCGAACTGTTCGACCATCCGGCGAAACCAGATCGTGAACATGTCGGGTGTGTGTTCGATCTGCTCGGCGACCTCCTCCAGCGACAGCCACTGCCAACTTTCGGCTTCCTCGGGATTGGCTACCGGATCGGTCTGGCTGATGCCGGCAAACACATGGTCGAATTCATGCTCGATGAGCTGATCGGAGACCTGTTCGTGGTAGAGCATCGAGGCAACTTTCTGCAATTTGCAGCTCATGCCCATTTCTTCCTGCAATCGGCGGTTGGCAGCCACCGCCGTTCGTTCGCCTTTGAGTGGATGCCCGCAGCAGGTGTTGGTCCATAATCCGCCGGAATGATATTTGCCGAACGCGCGTTGCTGCATCAGCAGCCGTCCTTGTGGATCAAACAGCAGAATCGAAAACGCACGATGACGCAGCCCTTGGTGATGCACCTGCATCTTGGGGGCTACGCCGGTCTGGCGATCCGTTGGTGAGACGAGAATCAGCTGTTCTTCCATGGCGGGGCTCCCGAGCGTGTGCGCTAGCGGATGGTGGCCAAGAGCAGTTGCCTGTTCGTCCAGGTGAACTGCGCAGTTGAGCGAAGGCGTTATGAGAACTCCGGTGACCAGAAAAGACACCTGTCAGATCTGACAGGTCTGCGCGATTTTCGACAGATGGTCATGTGATTTCAGAGGTTGGCGGGATGCTCAATTGGAGGATTGAAGCGCAGATTGCAGAGTTGTACACCTTCACACTCCACCAACAATTCCCCGCTTCCCCGACCCCCCGACGCTATGGCAACGTGGCGGCCCCTGATGAGGCTGCAGTTCATGGCAAACCCCTACCGCGAGTTATTCACTGCCCCCGGCGCACGCAATTTTGTCCTGGCCGGGATGATCGCGCGCATGCCGATTTCGATGACCGGCATCGGCGTTATCACCATGCTCTCGCAACTCAAGGGCGGCTATGCTTTGGCCGGTGCGGTGGCGGCGACCTTTGCCTTGGCCACGGCGTTTTGCGCGCCGCAGGTATCGCGGTTGGTGGACCGTTATGGGCAGGGGCGGGTGCTGCCGATCGCAGCGCTGACCGGTGGCGGCGGGTTATTGATGTTGCTGCTGTGCACGCGTTTGCAGGCGCCGGACTGGACGTTGTTCGTGTTCGCCGCGCTGGCCGGGTGCATGCCGAGCATGTCGGCGATGGTGCGCGCGCGCTGGACCGAGATCTACCGTGGCCAGCCGCAATTGCAGACGGCGTATGCGCTGGAGTCGGTGCTCGACGAAGTGTGTTTTATCGTCGGGCCGCCGCTGTCAGTAGGCTTGTCGGTTGCGGTGTTTCCCGAGGCCGGGCCGCTGGCGGCGCTGTTGGCCTTGGCCATTGGCGTGACGGCGTTTGTCGCCCAGCGCAGCACCGAGCCACCGGTGCACGCGCAGGAGTCGCAGCATCAGGGCTCGATCATTCGCTCGACCGACGTGCAATGGCTGCTGGCGTTGATGCTGGCGATGGGCGTGATCGTCGGGGTGATTGATGTGGTCAGCGTCGCCTTCGCTCAACATCAGGGGCAGCCGGCAGCGGCGAGTATTGTTTTGTCGGTATACGCGATCGGCTCATGCCTGGCCGGCATCGCCTTCGGTGCGATGCGTTCGAAACTGCCGCTGCCGCGCCTGTTTCTCTACGGCGGCGTGGCGACGGCAGTGACCACGCTGCCGCTGCTCTTGGCGAGCAACATCCTCGGCTTGTCGATCGCGGTATTTATCGCCGGACTGTTTTTTTCGCCGACGTTGATTGTGGCGATGGCGCTGATCGAACGCATCGTGCCACCTGCAAAACTCACCGAAGGCCTGACCTGGCTGGTGACCGGGCTGAGCATCGGCGTGGCGATCGGCGCCGCCGGTTCCGGCGCGCTGGTCGATGCGTTTGGCGCGCGCAGCGGCTTCTGGCTGGCGATTGCGGCGGGGGCGGTGGTGCTGATTTCCGCGTTTCAAAGTTTCCGTCACTTGAAATAACAGTCCTGTTGTAGGAGCTGACGAGTGCAACGAGGCTGCGATCTTTTGACTTTGACTTTGACTTTGACTTTGACTTTGGATTTTGAGGATCAAGATCAAGATCAAGATCAAGATCAAGATCAAGATCAAGATCAAGATCAAGATCAAGATCAAGATCAAGATCAAGATCAAGATCAAGATCAAGATCAAGATCAAGATCAAGATCAAGATCAAGATCAAGATCAAGATCAAGATCAAGATCAAGATCAAGATCAAAAGATCGCAGCCTCGTTGCACTCGTCAGCTCCTACGCTCCTACGCTCCTACAGGAAATGGGGTTACCAGCCTCGGCCGGAGTTGACCCAGAAGTTGACGGATAGCGACGTCGACACCGACTCCACCTGATGGAACCAGCCCTCGGGCAGGAACAGCAGATCCCCAGCCTCCAGCGTTACCCGCAAAAACGTCACCTCCCGCGCTGCCGGGAAGCGCTCATAGTCCGGCGCATCGGGGTTGAAATCGCAGCCATCCAGACCACCCTTGGGCGCGGTCGACCAGGTGCCCAGCGCTTCGCGGTGATGCGGCGCGGCAAGGGTGAATTTTTTCTGCCCCCAGACCTGCGCGAAGAGATTGTCGGTGTCATCGCGGTGCAACGGCGTCAGCGTGCCCTTGGGGCCGATCCAGATGCGTGGCGGGATGAACAGCGACGTGTCGAAGTAGGGCGGGTACTGGATCTGCTGCAACAACTGCGCTGGCAGGATGTTGTTGCCCATGTACGCCGGCGGCTCGCCGTCCGCGCCTTTGACTGCCGGGCTGTCCAGCGAGGCGATGAACTCGGCCATTGAGGTCGAGCGGAAATCACGCTCGGTGGAAAACGTCTTCTTCACATAATCGCCATGGCGGGTGATGCCCTGCAGTTCAGCGAAATGCACCAGCGACTCCTCGCGGCTCAGGCTGAACAATGGCCAGTCGCGCAGGGCATTGCTGATCACCAATGGAATGCCGTTGGGCAGATAACGGGTTTCGAATTCGTGCCGGCTCAACCCTTCGCGCGCACGGCGTTCGACGCTGGTCTGCCGAGGCAGCGCGGCAGTGAGCTTTTCGCTGAAGCGCGGTGGCGTCGGGTAGCGCTTGTTCATGTCAACCTTTTCCACCGTGCCGCCACCCTGGCGAGCGTGGTCGATGATCTGCGGCAACATCGTCGCCAGGCCCATGTTGCCGCCAATCTTCAGGCGACCGCTGGCGAACAGTTCCTCGACATTGACCACGCCGGCCATGATCCCCAAAAAATCCTTTTCCGCGACTTCGATGGTCACGTCCGGGCTGGGGTGGCGACCGGCTGCCGTGCGCTGGCTGGTCTTGATGTCATACCAGTACGCCTGTTGCGCACTGAAGATGAACTGGAAAACCCCCTCGATGCCGACCGCGCCGGCGTTGGCGAACAACTTGCCCAGAATGCTCTGCAGGTCCACGGTGATTCCTCGCGATTGTTGTTTTTTTCCTGAACAGGCAACGAGCGGCTGGCGGGGTAATTTAGCGACCGGGCGACTAATTTGTCCGGCCAGTGATCCGTCTTTCTTGCAGACACATTTTTCAAGGAAAGCGCGGTGACCAAGCTGACATTGCTGTGCCTGCCCTATTCGGGCGCCAGCGCCATGGTTTACAGCCGCTGGCGGCGTCAACTGCCGACGTGGCTGCAATTGCAACCGGTGGAACTGCCGGGACGTGGCGCGCGGTTCGATGAACCGCTGCAAACCGACATGCGCGCACTGGCGCGGCAACTGGCGCGCGAGCACAAGCCGGGGTTGCAAGGCCCGTATGCGTTGTTCGGGCATAGCCTCGGTGCGTTGCTCGCCTGCGAACTGGCCCATGCCTTTCGCGAATTGGGTGTGCCGGAGCCGCTGGCGCTGTTCGCCTCCGGCACCGCCGCACCGTCCATGCGCAGCGATTACGACCGCGGCTTTGCCGAACCGCGCAGCGATGAGGAACTCATCGAACAGTTGCGCACCTTTCAGGGCACCAGCGAAGAAATCCTCGCCAATCAGGAATTGATGAGCCTGACCCTGCCGGTGCTGCGCGCCGATTTCATGATGTGCGGGCGCTTCACGCCTGCCGAGCGGCCCTCGCTCAATTGCCCGGTGCACGTGCTCGGTGGCAAGGAAGATCGCGCCACCACCGAACAATTGATCGGCTGGAGCAAAGAGACCCTGGGCAGTTTCTCGGTGGACATGATGACCGGCGGGCACTTCTTCATTCATGAGCACGAAGCGCGGGTCATTCGCACGATCAAGACGCATCTGGAAGTGCATCACCGGCGCCATGCGCAGGCCGCGCAACCGGCGTTCTGAGACGCGACTCATCTATCACGCATATTCAGGAGGCCAGTCATGGCTGTTGCTCTGGGATTTTCCGTTCGGCCATTGCTGCCGCAGCGCGGACGCTTGCCGCTGTTGATCGAGGCGAGCGATGCCGACACTGATCTGTTGGCGGTATTCGATGAATTGAAGGAGCTGGTCGACGAGCATCTGCTGCGTGACGGTGGGGTGCTGTTTCGCGGTTTCCGCCTCGACGGCGCCGAGCAGTTTCGCCAGTTTGCCGCGAGTTTCGGCCATCCATTGCTCAACTACGAGTTCGGCTCGACGCCGCGTACCAACGTCACCCAAGGCGTGTACACCTCCACCGAATACCCGGCGCACCAAAGCATTCCGCTGCACAACGAGCAGGCCTATTCCCGCGACTGGCCGATGAAGATCTGGTTCTACAGCATGATCGCTGCCAGGTCCGGAGGCGAGACGCCGATTGCCGACAGCCGCGAAGTGTACCGGCGCATCCCCGTGGCGATCCGCGAGCGGTTCGTCAGCAAAGGCCTGATGTACGTGCGCAACTTCGGCAATGGCCTCGATGTGGCCTGGGAAGACGTGTTCAACACCGAAGACCGCGAAGTCGTCGAGGCCTACTGCAAGGCCCACGGCATTGTCTGCGAGTGGAAGGACGACGGTGAGCTGCGCACGCGCCAGACCTGTCAGGCGGTGGCGGTGCACCCGGTCACGGGCGACCACGTCTGGTTCAATCAGGCGCACCTGTTTCACATCTCCAACCTGCCAGCGGACGTGCGCGAAAGCTTGCTCGACATCGTCGACGAAGAAGACCTGCCACGTAACGTCTACTACGGCGACGGCTCGCCGATCGAAGACGAGGTGCTGGCTCAGATTCGTGCGGTGCTCGACGACTGTGCGATCAGTTTCCCCTGGCAGGAAGGCGATGTGTTGATGCTCGACAACATGCTCTCGGCTCACGCGCGCTCACCGTTCGAAGGGCCGCGAAAAGTCATCGTGGCGATGGCCGAGGGGCATTCGCAGGACGCGCGCTGACCTGTTCGCAACTCTTCAACTCAAATGCCGAATCCGGGCCTGTACCGGCTTCGGCATTTGTCTGTCTGGCCTTTGAACCGTCGGGCCGTGATTGCCGCTGGCGCGCTAAATCATCGCGCGGGCCATTCGTTCTTGTTGATACGACCGGGTCTCCAGGTCACGCCGCCGATCAGCAAGGACTCCACGCATGAATGCCGCAGACGCACAGAAACTAGCCCGCCGCTTTATCGAATTGCCCCAGGACAAACGCCGTCTGTTCCTCGCCGGCATGGCCCGCGAAGGCATCGATTTTGCGCAGTTGCCCATGACCGCCTGCGACGGCATCGCCGAGCGAGACGGCCTGTCTTACGCGCAACAGCGCATGTGGTTTCTCTGGCAACTGGAGCCGACCAGCGCCGCCTACAACCTGCCGATGGCGGTGCGTCTGGATGGTGAGTTGCAAGTCGAGGCACTGGAGCAGGCCTTCAGCCGTCTGGCGGCGCGCCACGAATGTTTGCGCACCACCTTCGGCCAGGATGGCGAGCGGGCCTTCCAGCGTGTGGCCGAACCTCAGCCTCTGAAACTACCCGTGACTGACCTGAGCGAGTTGCCCCAAGCCCGGCGCTGGCCGCTGGCGCAGCAGCACATGATGGCCGAGGCGACGCAGGCCTTCGACCTGCAGAATGGCCCGCTGCTGAGTCTGCGTCTGTTGCGCCTGGCCGAGCAGGAACATGTGTTGCTGCTGACCTTGCATCACATCATCGCCGACGGCTGGTCGATGAACATTCTGATCGACGAATTCATGCGCACCTACGACGCGTTGGCCGCCGGGCGTGAACCGACGCTGGCGCCCTTGACCGTGCATTACCGCGACTATGCGCTGTGGCAGCGCAGCTGGCTGGAGGCCGGTGAGCGCGAGCGGCAATTGGACTACTGGCGCACGCAACTGGGCGACGAACATCCAGTGCTGGAATTGCCCACCGATCGCGCCTATCCGGCGCAGTCCAGTCATCAGGGCGCACGCCTGGAAACGGTGATCGACGCAGCCCTGCGCGAAGAGCTGAAAAACCTTGCCCAGCGTCAGGGCGTAACCTTGTTCGTGGTGTTGCTGGCAGCGTTCAAGACCCTGTTGCATCGCTACAGCGGCCAGACCGATATTCGTGTCGGCGGGCTGATCGCCAACCGCACCCGCAGTGAAACCGAAGGGTTGATCGGCTTCTTCGTCAACACCCAGATTCTGCGCAGCGTGGTCACCGCACAAACGCCCTTCACCGAGTTGCTGCAGAACCTGCGCCAGGCCGCCCTCGGCGCCCAGGCCCATCAGGATCTGCCGTTCGACGCCCTGATCGAAGCCCTGCAACCGGCGCGCAGCCAGAGCCACAATCCGCTGTTCCAAGTGATGTTCAACCACCAGCCGCTGGTCACCGATCTGCACCAGGCGCAACTGGCCTCGGGTTTGCGCGTGGGCTATTTGAGCGAGGAGCAACTGGCCGGCAGCGGCCGGCAACATGCGGCCACCAGTGACCTGATGCTCGACACTCGCGAGGAGGGCGAGCAACTGTTTGCTGCCTTCACTTACGCCACGGATATTTTTGATGCTTCAACCATCTCCGCGCTGGCCGGGCATTGGCGCAACATTCTCCAGTCGGTGTGCCGCGATCCGCAGCAGTTGATCGGCGAAGTGGCGATGCTCGCCGACAGCGAACGCCACGGGTTGATCCAGGCCACCGCGCCAGCGCCTCGTTTCACTAGCGTGCAAAGCCTGTTCGAAGCGCAAGTAGCACGCACTGGGCAAGCGCCGGCGGTGCGGTTGGCCACAGCGCCTGCGCCGGCATTCAGCTACGACGAACTCAACACCCGCAGCAATCGTCTGGCCCATCAGTTGCGCGCACAGGGTGTCGGCCCGGACGTGCTGGTCGGTGTTGCGCTGGGCCGCTCGCTGGAACTGGCGGTGGCGCTGCTGGCGGTGCTCAAGGCCGGCGGCGCCTATGTGCCGCTGGATCCGCAGACGCCGGCCGAACGCTTGCGCCATGTGCTCGCTGACAGTGGTTTGCAACTGTTGCTCGGCGACCAGCAAAGCCTCGCCAGCCTGCCGCCGCTCGACGGCATCGAATGCCTGTGTCTGGAGCAATTGCCCGCCAGCGAACAGAGCGACAATCTGCCGGTCACGGTCGAAGCCGACAACCTCGCTTATGTGATCTACACCTCGGGTTCCACCGGGCGGCCGAAAGGCGTGGCGGTCAGTCATGGCGCGCTGAGCGAGTTCATTGCCCGCGCCATCGATTACAGCGATCTGCGCGAAGGCGACCGTGTTCTGCAATTTGCCACCAGCAGTTTCGACGGTTTCGTCGAGCAGTTTTTCCCGCCGCTGTGCCATGGCGCCAGCGTGGTCATGCGCGATGCGCCGTTGTGGGACAGCGCGACGCTGCATCAGGTGATCATCGATCAGGGCATCACCCTGGCCGATCTGCCAGCGGCTTATTGGTATTGGCTGGTGCAGGAATACGCGGCGAAACCGCCGGCAAGTTTCGGCGCGCTGCGGCAGATTCACGTCGGCGGCGAAGCCATGGCGGTGGACGGTTTGCGCTTGTGGCAACAGGCCGGGCTCGTCCATGTGCGCCTGCTCAACACCTACGGCCCGACCGAGGCCACGGTGGTCTCGACGATTCATGACTGCACCGCGCTGACCGCGCAGGACGTGTCGTGGCGCGGCATGCCGATCGGCAAGCGCCTGGCGGCGCGGCGTCTGTACGTGCTCGACGATGATCTGAACCTGCTGCCGCAAGGCGCGGTGGGCGAGTTGTACATCGGTGGACCGGGTCTGGCGCGCGGTTATCACCGCCAACCGAGCCTCAGCGCCGAGCGTTTCATTGCCGACCCGTTTGCCGACGGCCAGCGCCTGTATCGCACTGGCGACCGTGCGCGGCTGCGCGGCGATGGCGCGCTGGAGTATGTCGGCCGGGTCGATCATCAAGTGAAGATTCGTGGCTTTCGCATCGAACTGGGCGAGATCGAATCGCGCCTGCAGCAATGTCCGGGCGTTCGCGAAGCGGTGGTGCTGGCGGTGCCATTCGCGGGTGGAGCGCAACTGGTCGCTTACGTGGTGACAGAACCTGCGGTGCTCGCCAGCGCGGCGACGCAAGCGGCATTCCGTCAGCAGACCCGCGCTGCGCTGCAAGCCAGCCTGCCGGATTACATGGTGCCGGGGCATCTGCTGTTGCTGGCGAACCTGCCGCTGACGCCGAGCGGCAAGCTCGACCGCAAGGCCTTGCCGACGCCGGATCCTGCGCAGTTGCAGGGCGATTACCGCGCCCCGCAATCGCCGGCCGAGCAGTGTCTGGCGCAGGTCTGGGCCGAGGTGCTGCACGTGCCGCGTGTGGGCCTGGACGATCACTTCTTTGAGCTGGGCGGCCATTCGTTGCTGGCCGCGCAGGTGATTGCCCGGGTCAAGGAGCAGATGGGCGTGGTGCTGCCGCTGCGCAGCCTGTTCGAAAAACCGCTGCTGGCGGATCTCGCCGAGGTGCTCGGGCAACTGGCCGAGGCGAGCGGCGACGACGACTGGTCCGACCTGGATCAGTTCATGAATGCTTTGCAAGGAGAAGAAGTATGAGCGGCACGATGGCGGAACGTATTGCAAAAAGGTTCGTCGGCTTGCCGCTGGAACAGCGTCGGCTGTTTCTGGCCAAATTGCGCGAGGAGGGCAAGGATTTCAGCCTGTTGCCGCTGCCGGTCAGCCGCCACGACTGTGCGCAGGTTCCCCTGTCGTTCGCCCAGCAGCGCCTGCTGTTTCTCTGGCAACTGGAACCGCACAGCGCCGCATACAATATGGCCGCTGGCTTGCGTCTGAAAGGCCGGCTGGATGAGTCGGCCCTGAGCCGCTCGTTCGATCATCTGCTGGCGCGCCATGAAGTGTTGCGCACGGTGTTTCACACCGACGGCGATCAAGCGCATCAGCTGATTCTCGAGCAACAAAGTATTGCGCTGGAACGCTTCGATCTGACCGACGTCGCCGTGCAAGAGCGCGAAAAAGTGCTCGCGCAACACGTGCAAGACGTCACCGCGCAACCGTTCGATCTGCGCCACGGCCCGTTGCTGCGCGCCAGCCTGTTTGCTTTGGCCGACGATGAGTTCGTGCTGGTGGTGAGCATGCATCACATCGTCTCCGATGGCTGGTCGATGGACGTCATGGTCAAGGAATTCGTGCAGTGCTATCAGGCGTTCAGCTTGCAGCGCGAGCCGCAATTGCCGGCGCTGCCGTTGCAGTACGCCGACTATGCGATCTGGCAGCGGCGCTGGCTGGAGGCCGGCGAGGGCGAACGCCAGCTCGACTACTGGCGTCAGCAACTGGGCGACGAGCATCCGCTGCTGGAAGTGGCAGCGGACTTTGCCCGACCACCGACCCAGAGCTTCGCCGGGCAGACCCTGAGCTTTGATTTCGGCACCGACCTGTCGCAACAGCTCAACGTCTTCGCCCGCAGCCAGGGCATCAGCCTGTTCATGCTGGTGCTGGCCGGGTTCTCGCTGTTCCTTTCGCGTCTGGCCGGCGAGCGCGACATTCGTGTCGGCGTGCCGAATGCCAACCGTGGCCGCGCCGAAGTCGAAGGGCTGATCGGTTTCTTCGTTAACACTCAGGTCCTGCGCTGCCAGGTCGATGAGCGCGGCAGCTTCGCCGATTTGCTCGCGCAGGTGCGTGAAGCGGCGTTCGGCGCGCAGGCGCATCAGGAATTGCCGTTCGAGCAACTGGTCGACGAATTGGTCGCCGAACGCACCCTGGGCCACAACCCGCTGTTCCAGGCCAAATTCAACCAGAACGTCGGCATGCAGAAACAGCGCTCGATGGCCTTGCCCGGCCTGACCGTCAGCGAATACCCACTGGCCAAGGACGGCACGCACTTCGATCTGGCCCTGGACATTACCGACGACGGCGCACTGATCCACGGTCAGATGACCTATGCCAGCGATCTCTATCAGGCGGAAACGGTCGCCGGTTTTGTGCCGATGTTGCTGGATCTGTTTGCACAGTTGCTCGACTCGCCGCAGGCGCCACTGCACACCGTGGCCACGCGGCAGCCTGCTGCGCTTGCCATTCACCGCGAACCGGCGTTGACGGTGTTGCAACACTGGGCGCGTGAAGTGGCCCGGCAGCCGCAGGCGCTGGCCGCTCGGGATCTCAAGCAAACGGTGACTTTCCAGGCGCTGGATGAACAAGCCAACCGTCTCGCCCATTATTTGCGTGCGCAGGGCGTCAATGTCGGCGAACCGGTGGCCGTACTGCTGGAACGTTCGCTGGACTGGCTGACTTGCCTGCTGGCGATTCTCAAGGCTGGCGCGGTGTACATGCCGCTCGACGTCAAGGCGCCAAGCGCGCGCCTGAAGCAGATGCTCGGCGCTGCCCAGGCGCGGGCGCTGATCGGTGCTGAAGGCGACGCACGGCTCAGCGAACTGGCGGCTGAGGGCTGTCAGGGTCTGGAGTTTGCACCAGGGCAATGGCACTCGCTGCCGACGTCCGCGCCTGAGCTGACGCTGTATGCGCAGTCGCCGGCCTACGTGATTCACACCTCCGGTTCCACCGGGCAACCCAAGGGCGTGCTGGTCAGCCACGGCGCGCTGGGCAGTTATGTGCGCGGTGTACTCGAGCGTCTGGCGCCGGCGCCCGAGGCGAGCATGGCGCTGGTCTCGACCATCGCCGCCGACCTTGGCTTCACCGTGCTGTTCGGCGCGTTGTGCTCCGGTCGTTTGCTACATGTGCTGCCAGAAGAACTCGGCTTCGACCCGGATCGTTTTGCCGAATACATGGCCCGCCATCGCGTTGGCATGTTGAAAATCGTCCCCGGGCATCTCGCCGCGCTGTTGCAGGCGGCCAAGCCTGCCGATGTGCTGCCGGAACACGCACTGATCGTCGGCGGCGAAGCCTGTTCGCCGGCGCTGGTCGAGCGCGTTCAGCAACTTAAACCGGGCTGTCGCCTGATCAATCACTATGGCCCTAGCGAAACCACCGTGGGTGTGCTGACCCATGAGGTCGAAGAACTCCCCGCCCAGGCGCGTAGTGTTCCGATCGGCGCAGCGCTGGCCGGTGCCCATGTCTATGTGCTCGACGATGTGCTCAACCCGGTAGCCGATCAGGTCGCCGGTGAGCTGTACATCGGCGGCGACAGCGTTGCCCTTGGTTACCTGAATCAGCCGGCGCTGACCGCCGAACGCTTCCTGCCCGACCCGTTCGGCGCAGCGGGCGCGCGGGTCTACCGCAGCGGCGACCGGGTCCGGCGCAATCGCGAGCAGGCGCTTGAGTTCATCGGTCGTGCCGACGATCAGGTCAAAGTTCGCGGCTACCGTGTGGAGCCTGCGGAAGTCGCGCGGGTGTTGCTCAGCCTCGATGACGTCAGCGAAGCCGCCGTGCTCGCGCTGCCACTGGATGACGATCCGGCGCGCCTGCAACTGCTGGCATGGTGCGTGCCGGCAGTGGGCGCGAAGGTGCAGGCGCAGGATCTGCGCGAGCAATTGCAGGCGCGGCTGCCGGATTACCTGGTGCCGGCGCAGTTAGTGTTGCTGGAAAAGCTGCCGCTGACCGCCAACGGCAAGCTCGACAAGCGTGCGTTGCCAGTGCCCGGGGTGGTCAGCCAGCAGTTCGTCGCGCCGGTCGGTGAGATCGAGGAGAAACTCGCCGCGATCTGGGCCGAGGTGCTCAAGCTCGAAAGGGTCGGCAGCAGCGATAACTTCTTCGAACTGGGTGGCGACTCGATCCTCAGCTTGCAGATCATCGCCCGGGCCAAGCGCCAGGGCATCAAGCTCAGCCCCAAGCAGTTGTTCGAAAAACAGACCATCGGCCAACTGGCTGCCGTGGCCAAACTGATCGAAGCCAAACCGGCTGCCGTCGCGGCACCAGTGGCACGCGGGCCGTTGCCGTTGCTGCCGATCCAGGTGCGCTTCTTCGAGACGCCGATTGCCCAGCGTCAGCACTGGAATCAGTCGGTAATGCTGCAACCGACCCTGGCGCTGGACGCCGTGCATTTGCGCAAGGCGCTGGCGACGTTGGTCGAACAGCACGAAGCGCTGGCCTTGAGCTTTGTGCAGTCGGGCGATCACTGGCAGGCACTGCCGCAGCCGCAGGGTGATGCCGAATTGCTCTGGGTACGCGAGCTGGACAGCCTCGATGCCTTGCCGGCCGTGGCCGACGCGGCGCAGCGCAGCCTGGATTTGCAACGCGGGCACTTGCTGCGCGCGGTGCTGGTCAACCTGCCGAACGCCGAGCAGCGTTTGTTGCTGGTCATCCATCACCTGGTGGTCGATGGCGTGTCGTGGCGCATTCTGCTCGAAGACTTGCAGCAGGCTTACCTCGCATGGGCGGCGGGGACGGCGCCTGTGTTGCCGGGCCAGAGCAGTTCGCTGCACAACTGGGCCGAGCAGTTGCACCGTTATGCACAGAGTGAAGCGCTTGCCGGCGATCGCGATTATTGGCGCCAGACTCTGGCGGCGGAAGACGCGGCACTGCCACAAGATTTCGCCGAGGACAGCCAGACCCGCGCCCATGCTGCCCGCGCCAGTACGCGCCTGAGCCAGACATTGACCGACAAACTGCTGAAAGTCGCCCCGGCGGCCTACCGCACGCAAATCAACGACCTGTTACTGACCGCATTGGCGCGGGTGTTGTGTGACTGGAGCGAGCAGCCTTCGGTGTTGATCCAGCTCGAAGGCCATGGTCGTGAAGACCTGTTCGACGACATCGACCTGAGCCGCACGGTCGGCTGGTTCAGCAGCCTGTTCCCGGTGCGCCTGACCCCGCAGGCCAATCCCGCTGCGTCGCTGTGCGCGATCAAGGAGCAACTGCGCGCCGTGCCGGGCAAAGGCATCGGTTATGGCGTGCTGCGTTACCTCACGCGTGCTGCCGAGTTGCAGACGCTGGCGCAACCACGGGTGACCTTCAATTACCTCGGTCAGTTCGACGGCGCGTTCAGCGCTGAGCAGGGCGCGTTGTTCTTGCCAAGCAGCGACGGCACTGGCGCCAATCAGGATGGGCAAGCGCCGCTGGGCAATTGGCTGAGCGTCGACGGACAGGTTCTCGGCGGTGAGCTGGAACTGACCTGGACCTTCGGCAGCGGCATGTACCGCGCCGAGACCATCGAGGCGTTGGTCGAGGCTTATCGCCGCGAACTGCAACGCCTGGTCGAACATTGCTGCGCGAGCGGCGCAGGTGGCGTGACTCCTTCGGATTTCAACCTCGCCAACCTGACCCAGGCGCAGCTGTCGGCATTGCCGATGGCGCCGCGTGACATCGTCGATCTGTACCCGCTGTCGCCGATGCAGCAGGGCATTCTGTTCCACAGTCGTAACGAGCCGGACAGTCCGGCTTACACCAATCAGCTGCGCGTCGACGTCGAGCAGCTCGACGCCGAGCGCTTCCGCCAGGCCTGGCAGCAGACTGTTGATGCTCACGATATTCTGCGCACGGCGTTCGTCTGGCCGCAGGATGCCGCCGCGCCGGTGCAGGTGGTCCGCAGCCGTGTGCAGATGCCGTGGCAAGTGCAGGACTGGCGCGGTCGCGCCGGTCTTGATTCAGCACTTGATCATCTCGCCACTGAAGACCTGCACAACGGTTTCGATCTGCTCGACGCACCGCTGTTGCGCGTGACGTTGGTGCGCACCGATGAGCACACTCATCACCTGATCTACACCTGCCATCACATCCTCATGGACGGCTGGAGCACTTCGCAGTTGTTCGGCGAAGTGCTGCAACGCTACGCCGGCATCACGCCGAGCGCAGGGCAGGGGCGTTATCGCGATTACATCGAATGGCTCGGCCAGCGCGATCAGCAGGCCAGTCGGCAATTCTGGAGCACGGCGCTGGCGGATCTCGAAGAGCCGACGCGACTGGCCAGTGCCATGCCGGTCAGGCACGCGGCTAGCGGCTATGCCGATCACGAGCATGTGTTCAGCGAACCGCTGACCGCAGAACTGAACCGCTTCGCCCGCGAGCAGAAAGTCACCCTTAATACGCTGGTGCAAGCGGCGTGGCTGTTGCTGTTGCAGCGCTACACCGGCCAGGATCACGTGGCGTTCGGCGCGACGGTCGCCGGACGGCCGACGGATTTGCCGGGTGTCGAGCAGCAGATCGGTCTGTTCATCAACACCTTGCCGGTGGTGGCGGCGCCATCGCCGGAGATCGGCGTCAGCCAATGGCTGCAACAGGTGCAAGACCTCAACCTGGCCTTGCGCGAGCACGAACACACGCCGCTGTATGACATTCAGCGCTGGGCCGGGGCGGGTGCCGGCGCGTTGTTCGACAGCATTCTGGTGTTCGAAAACTACCCGATGGCCGAGGCCTTGGCTCAGGGTCCGCAGACCGGCCTGAAATTCTCGGCGATCCGCCGTCAGGAGCAGACCAATTATCCGCTGACCCTGGTGGCGATCACCGGCCGTGAGCTGAGTCTGGGCGTGAGTTACGATCAGGCCAGTTTCGACGCTCAAGCGATCAATGCGTTGAGTGCGCAGTTGCAAGGCCTGCTCGAGCAGTTCCTCGCCGACGCCACGCAGCCGCTGGGGGCGCTGCAACTGCTCGCCGAGCCACAACGGCAACAAGCGATCGAGTGGGGCAAGGCGCCGGTTACCACGCCGGATCAACGCACGGTGCTGGCGCACATTGCCGCGCAAGTGCAACGTCAGCCGCAGGCGAACGCGGTGCTGTTCGCTGAGCAATCCATCGCTTACCAAAACCTCGACACCCGGGCCAATCGTCTGGCGCACAAGCTGCAAGGCATGGGCGTCGGGCCGGAAGTGCGCGTCGGCGTGTGCATGCGCCGCACGCCGGACATGCTGGTCGGCTTGCTGGCGATCCTCAAGGCCGGTGGCGCCTACGTGCCGCTCGATCCGGATTACCCGCAGGAACGCTTGCTGCACATGCTCGACGACAGCCGCGCCGCTGTTTTACTCACTGAGCCAGCGGCCTTGGCGATGCTGCCCGAAACCTTGAGTGCGCAGGTGCTGCTGGTGGACGAGAACGTCGCCAGCGAATACCCGGCGACTGCGCCGCTGGTTAACCTCGCGGCTGAAAATCTGGCGTACGTGATCTACACCTCCGGTTCCACCGGCAAGCCGAAAGGCGTAGCGATCAGCCACGGCAATCTGTCGGCGCTGATTCAGTGGTCAGCGGGTGTCTATCGCGAAGAACAATTGCGCGGTGTGCTGGCCTCGACCTCGATCTGCTTCGATCTGTCGGTGTGGGAAATCTTCGTCACGCTGGCCTGCGGAGGCTGTCTGGTATTGGCCGACAACGCTCTGGCGCTGGCGGATTTGCCGGCGCGCGAGCAGGTCACCCTGATCAACACTGTGCCGTCGGCGATTGCCGCGTTGCAACGGGCCGGGCAGATCCCGACTTCGGTCGGCACCATCAATCTGGCCGGCGAGCCGCTCAAGCAGAGTCTGGTCGACAGCCTCTACGCCAGCACTCAGGTGCAGCAGGTCTACGACCTCTACGGGCCGTCGGAGGACACCACTTATTCAACCTTCACCCTGCGCACGCCGCAGGGCCGGGCGAACATTGGCCGGCCACTGGACGACACCGTGGCCTACCTGCTCGACAGTCAGTTGCAGGCGCTGCCCGAGGGCGTGGCGGCCGAGCTGTATCTGGCGGGTGCCGGGGTGACGCGCGGCTATCTGCGCCGCGCCGCGCTGACCGCCGAACGCTTTGTGCCGAATCCTTACGCGAGCAACGGCGAGCGCCTGTACCGCACCGGCGATCTGGTGCGCCAGGGCGACGATGGCAACATCGAGTACATCGGTCGCGCCGACCATCAGGTGAAGATTCGCGGTTTCCGCATCGAACTCAGCGAGATCGAAGCGCGCCTGCTGGAACTCGACGATATCGGCGAAGCGGTGGTATTGGCGCAGGACGGCGCCGCTGGCAAACACCTGCATGGCTACCTCGTCGCCGCGCCGGAAAGCGAGCGGTCGACGCTGGCCGAGCGGGTACGCAATGCCTTGGCCAGTCGCTTGCCGGCGCACATGCTGCCGGGGCATCTGC
The DNA here is from genome assembly GCF_056278925.1 of Pseudomonas sp. TE9122. Classification (NCBI taxonomy): domain Bacteria; kingdom Pseudomonadati; phylum Pseudomonadota; class Gammaproteobacteria; order Pseudomonadales; family Pseudomonadaceae; genus Pseudomonas; species Pseudomonas sp. TE9122. The sequence goes on from NZ_JBWBQI010000001.1 coordinate 1,570,430, forward strand.
ACCTGATCGATGCGATCCCGCTGACGCCCAACGGCAAGCTTGATCGCAAGGCGCTGATGGCGTTGGGCGAGAGCCCGACGCAGGAGCAATACCAGGCACCGCAAAGCGACTTGCAGTGGGAGGTCGCGACGATCTGGCAGCAAGTGCTGGAAGTCGAGCGGGTAGGGCTGGCGGACAACTTCTTCCAGCTCGGCGGCCATTCGTTACTGGCGACGCTGGTGGTGACCCGGGTGCAGGAGCGTCTCGGCGACAAGGTGCCGCTCAAGGCGCTGTTCGAAACCGACACCCTCAAGGATTTCTGCGCGCGGATCGAAGCGCTGCGCGTCGAAATGTCGCCCGTTCAGGATGAATTGGCTAAATCACTGGAGGCCCTCAAACGTCTATCCCTCGATGATCTGGAAAAACTGATTTCTTGAGAGGGAAAAACGCGTGCAAGAGTTAATCGAGTCGGTAGGACAACTTTCGGCTAAGCAAAGAAAGGCTCTGGCGGTTCTGCTCAAGCAGAAAGGCGTCAACCTCTTTGACATTGCCCCGGTTTTCAAGCGCACGGCTGAAGAGCCGTTGCTGCTGTCCTACGCTCAGCAGCGCCAGTGGTTCCTCTGGCAGTGGGCACCGCACAGCGCGGCCTACAACATTCCGACGGCCCTGCGCTTGCAGGGGCCGCTGGATGTGCCGGCACTGGAACGCAGCATTGCGGCGCTGATCGAACGCCACGAAACCTTGCGCACGGTGTTCTCTCAAGACAGCGCGCAACCCTTGCAAGTGGTCCTGCCCGCAGGACCTTTTACCCTCGATATTCACAACCTGAGCGCTGAACTGGCGAATGACCCGGAGCACTCGATCGAGGCTTTCGTCCAGACCCAGAGCCAGAAGACTTTCGACCTGCAGCACGGCCCGTTGCTGCGTGCCGCGCTGCTACAGGTCAACCCCGCTGAGCATGTGCTGGTGCTGACCCTGCATCACATCGTTTCCGATGGCTGGTCGCTGCAAGTGATGATCGAGGAACTGGTGCAGCTCTATGCCGGTTTCAACCTCGGTCACGACGCTGGCCTGCCGGCGCTGCCGATTCAATACGCCGATTACGCCTTGTGGCAGCGCCAGTGGATGGAGGCCGGTGAGCAGGAGCGCCAACTGGCCTACTGGCAGGCCAAGCTAGGCGGCGAACAACCGGTGCTGGAACTGCCGCTGGATCGCCCGCGCGCGGTGGAGCAGAGCTTCGCCGGCGCCAGCCACAACCTGATTCTCGACCCGGCGCTGAGCCATGCCCTCAAGGCCTTTGCCCGGCAGGAAAACGTCACCCTGTTCGTGTTGCTGCTGGCTTCGTTTCAGGCCTTGCTGCATCGCTACAGCGGGCAAAGCGACATCCGTGTCGGCGTGCCGGTGGCCAACCGTGGCCGGGTGGAAATCGAGCGGCTGATCGGCTTCTTCGTCAACACCCAGGTGCTCAAGGCGGACATCGACGCAGAGCTGCCGTTTATCGAGCTGCTGCGTCAGGTCAAACAGACGGCGCAGGAGGCGCAGGCGCATCAGGATTTGCCCTTCGAGCAACTGGTCGAAGCGCTGGAACCGGGCCGCAGTCTCAGCCACAGTCCGCTGTTCCAAGTGATGTTCAACCACCAGGCCGAGCGCCGCGCAAGCGTCGCCACACGCCTGAACGGCCTGAACATCGAACCGCTGGAATGGCAGAGCCAGACCGCGCAATTCGACCTGACCCTCAACACCACCGAACAGCTTCACGGCATCGAAGCGGTGCTCAAGTACGCCACTGACCTGTTCGACGCAGCGACCATCGAGCGCCTGGCGCAACACTGGACCGCGCTGTTGCAGGCGATCGTCGCCGAGCCGACCCGGCGCATCGGCCAATTGCCGATGCTCGACGCCGGCCAGCAGCAACAGCTGTTGGCGCAATGGAATCCGTCGCTGATCGAACAACCGCTGACCCAGTGCATCCAGCAAGCCATCGAGGCCCAGGCCGAGCGGCATGCCGATGCGGTGGCCGTGACCTTCGCAGGACAACGCCTGACCTACGCTGAACTCAATCGCCGCGCCAACCTGTGGGCGCATACGCTGCTCGAGCAGGGCGTCGGCCCGGACGTGCGCGTCGGCGTGGCGGTGGAGCGTTCGCTGGACATGATCGTCGCCATTCTCGCGGTGCTGAAAGCGGGCGGCGCCTATGTGCCGCTGGACCCGAGCTACCCGGATGACCGCTTGAGCTACATGATCGACGACAGCGGTATTCGATTGCTGTTGACCCAGGGCCATTTGCTCGGGCAATTGCCGCTGCCGCCGGGGCTGATCTGCCTCGATCTGAATCAGGCGCCGGAGCACGGCATCGCAAGCAACCCGCCATGCCTGACCACGCCGGACAATCTGGCCTACGTCATCTACACCTCCGGTTCCACCGGCAAACCCAAGGGCGCGTTGCTGCCGCACGGCAACGTGATGCGCCTGTTCAGCGCCACCGCGCACTGGTTCGATTTCGGCGCGCAGGACAGCTGGACGCTGTTCCATTCCTACGCGTTCGACTTTTCGGTGTGGGAGATTTTCGGCGCGCTGTTGTACGGCGGCAAACTGGTGGTCGTGCCCCACGATGTCAGCCGTTCGCCAGAGGATTTCTACACGCTGCTGTGCGATGAAAACGTCACGGTGTTGAACCAGACGCCGTCGGCATTCAAGCCGTTGATGCAGGTTGCCTGTGAATCTGCGCGCAGCAATACCCTGCGTTACGTGGTGTTCGGCGGCGAGGCGCTGGAAGTACAGAATCTGCGCCCGTGGTTCGAACGTTTTGGCGACCGCGCGCCGACGCTGATCAACATGTACGGCATCACCGAAACCACCGTGCACGTGACCTACCGGCCATTGTCGCTGGCGGATCTGCACAGCAATCACAGCAGCCCGATCGGCGCGCCGATTGTCGACCTGTCGTGGTACTTGCTCGACAGTTCGCTCAACCTGGTGCCGCAAGGCTGCATCGGTGAGTTGTACATCGCTGGCGCCGGTCTCGCTCGTGGTTATCTGAATCAGGCTGGCATGAGCGCTACCCGCTTCGTGCCCGACCCGTTCAACCGCAAGGCCGGCCAGCGTCTGTACCGTACCGGCGACCTTGCACGCCTGCGCGGCGACGGGGTGATCGAGTACATCGGTCGTATCGACCACCAAGTGAAGATCCGTGGTTTCCGCATCGAGCTCGGTGAAATCGAAGCGCAACTGCTCAAGCATCCACAGGTGCGCGAAGCGGTGGTGCTGGCGGTGGACGGCCTCAGCGGCCAGCAACTGGCGACTTGGGTCGTGCCGGTTGAGACATTGAACGCGGACGAGCAGGGCGCGCTGCGTGATTCGATCAAGCTGCACCTGCGCGAAACCCTGCCGGATTATATGGTCCCGGTCAGTTGGGCGTTCCTCGACCGACTGCCGCTGACCGCCAACGGCAAGCTCGATCGCAAACAACTGCCGCAGCCGGACGTTGCGCACGTGCAAGAGGCCTACGCCGCGCCGCGCAGCGAACTGGAACAGCGTCTGGCGGAGATTTGGCAGGACGTGCTCAAGGTCGAACGGGTCGGGCTTCACGATAATTTCTTCGAGCTGGGCGGCGATTCGATCATTTCGATTCAAGTGGTCAGCCGCGCGCGGCAGGCCGGCATTCGCTTTACGCCCAAGGACATTTTTCAGCATCAGACCGTGCAGCGCTTGGCCACCGTGGCGCAGCAGAGCGACGCGGTGCAGACGGAGCAGGGCGAAGTGCTTGGCGACGCGCCGCTGACGCCGATCCAGCAGTATTTCTTCCACAGTGACATCCCGGCGCGGCATCACTGGAACCAGTCGATCCTGCTGACCCCGGCGAAAACCCTGCAAGCCACTGCGCTGCAACAGGCCCTGGCGCAGGTGCAAAAACAGCATGACGCCTTGCGTCTGCGTTATCGCCATACCGAGCAGGGCTGGCAGCAAAGCCACGGCGCGGCGGATCAGCCACAAGACTTGTTGCGCAGCTTTACGCTGGACGACAGCGCGGCACTGCCAGCGCTGTGCCTGGACCTGCAACGCAGCCTCGACCTGCACAACGGCCCGCTGATCCGCGCGGCGCTGGTCGATATGCCGGACGCCAGTCAGCGTCTGCTGCTGGTGATTCATCACCTGGTGGTCGATGGCGTGTCGTGGCGAATCCTGCTCGAAGACCTGCAAAGCGCCTATCAGCAGATCAGCAGCGGACAGAGCGTGCATCTGCCGGCCAAGACCAGCGCGTTCAAGGACTGGGGTTTGCGCCTGCAAGAACATGCGCGCAGCGCGGCGCTGGGCAGCGAACTGAGCTACTGGCGCGAACAGTTGCGCGACGTTCCGCTCGGTTTGCCGCTGGATAATCCGCAGGGCCAGTTGAACAACCGCTTCGAACGCAGCGTCGACACGCGGCTGGACGCCGAACGCACTCGCCAGCTGCTGCAACAGGCCCCGGCGGCCTACCGCACTCAGGTCAACGACCTGCTGCTGACCGCACTGGCGCGGGTGCTCTGCGAGTGGACCGCTAGCGACAGCACGTTGGTGCAGCTCGAAGGCCATGGCCGCGAAGACCTGTTCGATGACATCGACTTGAGCCGCACCGTGGGCTGGTTCACCAGCATGTTCCCGGTGCGCCTGACGCCAAACGCCAGTCTGGAAAGCTCGATCAAAGGCATCAAGGAGCAACTGCGCGCGATCCCGAACAAGGGCATCGGCTTCGGCTTGCTGCGTTATCTCGGTACCGCCGAAGCACAAGCGGCGCTGCGTGAACTGGCGCAACCGCAGGTGACGTTCAACTACCTCGGCCAGTTCGATAGCAACTTCGACGAAGACGCCTTGTGGCGGCCGGCCACCGAAGACAAGGGCGCCGGTCAGGACGCAAATGCGCCGATGGCCAACTGGCTGACCATCGATGGTCGGGTTTATCAGGGCCAGTTGAGCCTGACCTGGACCTACAGCAGCGACGTTTTCGAAGAGGCGACCATTGTCGGTTTGGCCCGCGCCTACGAAGTGGCGCTGAGCGAATTGATCGACCACTGCCTTAGTCATTCCGGGGGGCTGACTCCGTCCGACGTGCCGCTGGCCGGTTTGTCCCAGGCGCATCTGGACAGCCTGCCGATTGCCGCCCAGCGCATCGAGGACATTTATCCGCTGGCGCCGATGCAGCAGGGCATTCTGTTCCACAGCCTGTACGACGCGGACGCCAGCGCCTACGTCTATCAGATGCTGCTGGACATCGACGGCCTCGACGTCGCGCGGTTCCAGCAAGCCTGGCAGCGCGTGGTCGATCGCCATGAAGTGCTGCGCGCCGGTTTCATCTGGGGCCGCGATGGCCTCGATGCGCCGTTGCAGGTGATCCATCGCCAACTGACCCTGGAAATGCCGGAAATCGATGTGCGCGATGCCGCCGATCTGCCTGCAGTGCTTGAAGCACGGGCGCAGGCCGACCGCGAGCGTGGCTTCGATCTGCAGAATCCACCGTTGTTGCGCCTGTGCCTGCTGCGCACTGCTGACGATCGCCATCGGCTGATTTTCACCTGTCACCACATTCTCATGGATGGCTGGAGCAACTCGCGGATGTTCGGCGAAGTGCTGCAGGATTACGCCGGCCAGCCGGTGCCGAGCGCACAGGGCCGCTATCGGGATTTTCTGGTCTGGCTGCAAGGCCAGGACAAGGCTGCCGCGCAGAACTTCTGGCGCGGGCAACTGGCCGAACTCGACGAGCCGACCCGACTGGCCTCGGCCTGCCACGGACGCACCGTGCCGGGGCCGGGCAAACAGATGCATCGTCTGCATTTCGATGAAGCGTTGACCCAGCGTCTGAACAGCTTCTCCCGTCAGCAACAGGTGACCCTCAACAGTCTGGTGCAGGCAGCGTGGCTGCTGGTGTTGCAGCGCTATACCGGCCAGGCCACCGTGGCGTTTGGCGCCACGGTATCCGGGCGTCCGGTGGATTTGCCGGGCATCGAAGAACAGCTGGGGCTATTCATCAACACCTTGCCGGTGATCGCCAGCCCGCAGGCCACCCTCAGCGTCGGCGACTGGGTGCGCAGCGTGCAGGACAAGAACCTGCTGTTGCGCGACTACGAACAGACGCCGTTGCAGGACATTCAGCGTCTGGCGGCGTTGAGTGGCGAAGCGTTATTCGACACTTTGCTGGTGTTCGAGAACTACCCGGTGTCCGAAGCGCTGGAGGCCAATCCGGGCGGGCTGCGCTTTTCCGGTCTGGAGCATCGCGAGCAGACCAACTACGGCCTGACCCTGATCGCTGGTGCCAGCGAAGTGCTCAACCTCGATTTCAATTACCTCACCGAGCACTTTGCCGAACGCAGCGTGTTTGCTCTGGCGGCGCATTTGCGTGAAGTGCTCGAGCAATTTATCGCAGCGCCGCAGCGGGCACTCGGCGAGATCGGTCTGCTGCCGCTGGCCGAGCGTCAGACGCTGGCGCAGTGGAACGACAATCACGCGGCTTATCCGGCCGAGCGGCTGATCTCGCAGAGCTTTGAAGCAAGGGTCGCAGCACATCCGCAGGCACTGGCGTTGAGTCATGCCGGCGTGGCCCTGAGCTATGGCGAACTGAACCTGCGGGCGAATCAGCTGGCCCGGCATTTGGTGACGCTGGGTGTCACCGCCGAAGTGCGCGTCGGCGTGGCGCTGCCGCGTTCGGCGGAACTGGTGATCGCCCTGATGGCGGTGCTCAAGGCCGGCGGCACCTACGTGCCGTTGGACCCGGACTACCCGGCCGACCGCGTGGCCTACATGCTCGATGACAGCCAGGCGAAAGTCTTGCTGACCCAGCAAGCGTTGCTGGCGCAACTGCCGTCCAGCGAAGCCCACGTGGTGCTGGTCGAGGCCGGCGGTGAGGCGTTCGCCGCGCAAGCGCCGGACAACCTGCCGGCGCGCGCCGACTCGGCCAATCTGGCCTACGTGATCTACACCTCCGGTTCCACCGGCAAACCGAAAGGCGTGGCCATCGCCCATCGCAACGTACAGGCGCTGATTCACTGGTCCGCCGAGGTCTACAGCGAGGACGATCTGCAAGGCGTACTGGCCTCGACGTCGGTGTGCTTCGACCTGTCGGTGTGGGAGATTTTCGTCACCCTGGCGCGCGGCGGGTCCATGGCCATGGCGCGCAATGCCCTGGAGCTGGCGGACTTGCCCGAGCGTGATCAGGTGCGCCTGATCAACACCGTGCCATCGGCGATTGCCGCGCTACAACGCATCGGCCAGATCCCGCCGGGTGTGCGCATCATCAATCTGGCCGGCGAGCCGCTCAAGCAGGCGCTGGTCGACACCTTGTACCGCGAGACTTCGGTTGCCCACGTTTACGATCTGTACGGGCCGTCCGAAGACACCACGTATTCGACCTGGACCCGCCGCGAACTCGGCGGCCAGGCCAATATCGGCCGGCCACTGCGCAACACCACCGCGTACCTGCTCGACGGGCAATTGCAGGCAGCTCCGCTCGGCATCGCAGCGGAGCTGTATCTGGCCGGTGAGGGCATCACCCGTGGCTATCTGTTGCGCCCGGGCCTGACCGCCGAGCGCTTCGTGCCCAACCCGTTGGCGAGCAACGGCGAGCGCATGTACCGCACCGGCGACCTGACGCGTTTCATGGACGACGGCCGTATCGAATACGTCGGCCGCATCGACCATCAGGTCAAGGTGCGCGGCTTCCGTATCGAACTGGGGGAAATCGAAGCGCGTCTGCTGGCCCAGGCCAGTGTGCGCGAAGGCGTGGTGCTGGCGGTGGACGGCGTGGGCGGCCAGCAACTGGTGGCTTATGTGGTACCGGCCGAGGCTGATCAAAGCCCCGCGCAACTGGACGCGCTGAGTGCTGAGTTGCAAGCCGCGCTCAAGGCGCATCTGCCGGACTACATGGTGCCGGCGCAGTGGCTGTTCCTCGAACAGTTGCCGCTGACACCCAACGGCAAACTTGATCGCAAGGCCTTGCCGGCACCGGATGCCAGCCAGGCACAACGCGATTACGTCGCGCCATCGACGGCGCTGGAGCAGCAACTGGCCGAGGTCTGGCAGGACATTCTGAAGATCGAGCAGGTCGGCGTGACCGACAACTTCTTCGCCCTCGGCGGCGATTCGATCATCTCGATTCAACTGGTCAGCCGCGCGCGGCAGCAGGGCATTTGCTTCACGCCCAAAGACCTGTTCCAGCAGCAGACGGTGCAGAAACTGGCCGCAGTGGTTTCGCTTGAAGACGCGCAATCCGCCAGCGTCAGCGACTACCCGTTGGCGCAACTGGATCAGGCGCAGCTCGATGCCTTGCCGGTGCCGGCGGAACTGATCGAAGACGTCTATCCGCTGTCGCCGATGCAGGAAGGCATGCTCTTCCACACCCTGTCGGATAACGGCAGCAGCCTCTACGTGCAACAGGTCAGCCTGCCGATCAAGGGCCTCGACGTGGAGCGTTTCCGCCAGGCCTGGGAATTCATCATTGTCCGTCAGGCAATCCTGCGCACCAGTTTCCATTGGCAGGATGGGCTGGCCAAGCCGCTGCAGGTAGTGCATCGCCAAGCGCCGTTGCAGATGCAGGTGCTCGATTGGCGTGGGCAGGACTGCAGCGAGGCGGCGATTGCCGAATTTGCCAGTGCCGACCGCGCGCTGGGCTTCGACTTGTCCGAGGCGCGTTTGCAGCGGGTGACCCTGCTGCAGCTGGGCGACGAGCAGTACCAGATGATCTGGACCAGCCACCACATTCTGATGGATGGCTGGAGCAGTTCGCGGTTGTTCGGCGAGGTCTTGCAGTTCTATTCCACGGGCCAGGTGACTGGCGAAAACGGCCGCTATCGCGACTTTATTGCCTGGTTGCAGGCGCAGGATCAGGATGCCCAAGAGCTGTTCTGGAAGGCGCGTCTGGCGGTGGTCAACGAACCGACCGCGCTGAGTCAGGCGATGCACCCGCGCCACAGTGCCGACGTTACCGGTCACGATGCGCTCTATTCAAATTGGGACAAGGCGCAAACCGCGCGCCTGCTGGAGTTCTGTCGCGATTTGCGCATCACCCCCAACACGCTGATTCAGGGCGCGTGGCTGCTGCTGTTGCAACGCTACACCGGCCAGCAGACGGTGACCTTCGGCGCCACCGTGTCGGGGCGCCCGGAAAGTCTGCCGAACGTCGGCAACATGCTCGGCCTGTTCATCAACACCTTGCCGATCATTCAGACGCCGCAGGCCGATCAGCGCCTGGCCGACTGGCTGGGCGAAGTGCAGGCCTACAACCTCGACATTCGCGATTACTCCCAGGCACCGCTGGCCGATGTGCAGCGCTGGTCGAACCTCGGTGGTCAGGCGCTGTTCGACAGCATCGTGGTGTTCGAGAACTTCCCGATCGACGAGCGCTTGCAGGAAGAAACCGACACAGAGCTGACCTTCGGCAAATCCATCGGCCACGGCGTGACCAACGTGCCGATGGACCTTGCGGTGATGCTCGGCGATGAATTGTCGATCGAGTACCTGTACCTGCGCAGCCACTTCAGCGCCGAGGCGGTGCAAGGCATTCGCCTGACCCTGGAAAACACCCTCGCGGCGATGATGGCCGCGCCGTATGAGCGGCTGGGTAACTTGCAGCGTCTGTCCGCCGAGCAATGGCAAGCGGCGCAGACCTGGAGCGCCGAGCCTTCCCACCGCCACGCGCCGCAGTTGCTGCCGGAGCTGATCAGTCGTCATGCGCAACAGCAACCCCACGCGATCGCAGTGCAATGCGCCGGCGAGAGCCTGACCTACGCAGAGCTGGAGCGGCAGGCCAATCGACTCGCGCAGTGCCTGATCGCGCACGGCGCCGGGCCGGAAGTGGTGATCGGCGTGGCGTTGCCGCGCTCGCTGGAAATGCTGGTGAGCTTCCTCGCCGTGCTCAAGAGCGGTGCGGCGTACGTACCGCTGGACATCGATTACCCGCCGGAGCGTCTGGCGTACATGATCGAAGATTCGCGCATGGCCCTGCTGCTGACGCAAACCAGCCTGCGGGCGACGTTACCGGCGCCGCATGGCGTGTTGCGTCTGGAAATCGATCAACTCGATCGCAGTCTTTACAGCGATGCCGCACCGGTCTGCGATGTTCACGAGCAGAGCCTGGCGTATCTGGTTTACACCTCCGGCTCCACCGGACGGCCGAAAGGCGTGGCCGTCACCCAGGGACCGCTGAGCATGCACTGCCAGGCCATCGCTGAGCTGTACGAAATGGACGCGAGCAGTTGCGAGTTGCACTTCATGTCCTTCGCTTTCGACGGCGCTCACGAACGCTGGCTGAGTACGCTGTACAGCGGCGGTCGTCTGGTGATCCGCGACGGTTGTTTGTGGACGCCGGAGCAGACCTATCAGGCCCTGCACGATTACGGCGTGACCATCGCTTGTTTCCCGCCGGCCTATCTCAAGCAACTGGCCGAGTACGCAGCCGCCAGCGGCATTGCGCCGCCGCCAGTGCGCATCTACTGCTTCGGTGGCGATGCGGTGCCGGAGCAGACTTTCGAACAGGTGAAAGCGGCGTTGCGTCCGCAATACTTCACCAACGGCTACGGCCCGACCGAAACCGTGGTCACGCCGATGCTCTGGAAAGTCGCCATCAGCCAGCAGTGCGAAGCGGCATACGCGCCGATCGGCCGCGCGGTCGGTGCGCGTTCGCTGTACGTGCTCGACGACGATCTGAATCCGCTGCCGCCGGGTTTCGCCGGTGAGTTGTACATCGGCGGTTACGGCGTCGCTCGCGGTTACTACGGCCGCCCCGATCTGACCGGCGAGCGCTTCGTGCCCAACCCGTTTGCCCCTGGCGAGCGCCTGTACCGCAGCGGCGATCTGGTGCGTCGTCGCCCGGACGGGGTGGTCGATTACGTCGGGCGCATCGACCATCAGGTCAAGGTCCGTGGCTTCCGCATCGAGCTAGGCGAAGTCGAGGCCAGCCTGCGTCAGTTGCCGGCGGTCAGCGATGCGCTGGTGATTGCCCGCGACAATGCCTCCGGCAAGCAACTGATCGGCTACGTGGTCACCGCCAGCGGTGAAGACATCGGCGATGCACTCAAGGCCGGGCTGCGCGCTTCGCTGCCGGAATACATGGTGCCGGCGCAGATCGTCTGCCTCAGCGCGTTCCCGGTCACGCCCAACGGCAAGCTCGATCGCAAGGCCTTGCCGGAGCCGGAGTTCAAAAGCGACGAATATGTTGCCCCGCGCACCGAGCAGGAACGCCTGCTGGCGGAAATCTGGGCGCAGGTGTTGCAGGTCGAGCAGGTCGGTATCAGCGATAACTTCTTTGAACTGGGCGGCGATTCGATCCTCAGCCTGCAAGTGATCTCGCGGGTGAGAAACCACCCGACCCTGCAGATGGAGCTGAAGCTGCGTGATCTGATGCGCTATCAAACCATCGCCGGCATCGTCGAGCAGCAAGTGGCGAAGGAGGGCGCCGGGCAAGCGTTGCCGGACCTGACTCAGGTTGCTGCAGAGGGTGCGTTCAATTTGCTGCCGATCCAGCAATGGTTCTTCGCCGAAGGCATGGCCGAGGCGCATCACTACAACCAGTCGTTGCTGCTCAGCGCACGTCAGCCGCTGGATCTCGATGCCCTGGAACAGGCGCTGGGCTTGATCGAACAGCATCACGATTCGTTGCGTCTGCGTTTTTCCAATGACGGCGGGCGCTGGTTGCAGCGCTATAGCACCAGCGCGTCCGACGAGGCTGTGCTGTGGCGCCGTGAAGCGCAAAACAGCGAAGAGGTCGAAGCCTTGGCCAACCTCGCGCAGCGCAGCCTCAAACTCGATGACGGGCCGGTCTGGCGGGTCATGCATGTGGCCTTGCCGGATGGCCAGGCGCGGTTGTTGGTGGTGATTCATCACCTGGTGGTCGACACCGTGTCGTGGCGGATTCTGCTCGACGATCTGAAAGTCGCTTATGAGGCGTGCGTGCAGGGGCTGGCGCCGCAACTGCCGATTCGCACCAGCAGCTATCGTTCGTTTGCCGAGGCATTGCAGGCGCAGGCCCCAGTGATTGCCGAGCAGGAATTGAGCTATTGGCTGGAGCAACTGGATCAGCCCGGCGTTGATCTGCCGTGCGACAACCCGCGCGGCAAGAACCTCGTGCGGCAACAGGCGCAGGCACGGCTCAAGCTGTCCCGCGAGCACACCGAACAACTGCTCAAACAGGCCCCGGCGGTGTACGGCACGCAGATCAACGACTTGCTGTTGTCAGCGCTCAGCCGCGCCCTGTGCCGCTGGAGCCAGCAACCGTCGGCGTTGATTCTGCTCGAAGGGCACGGGCGCGAAGACCTCTTCGAATCGATCGACCTGAGCCGCAGCCTCGGCTGGTTCACCAGCATGTTCCCGGTGCGTTTGCGCCCGGACAGCGATGACATCGGCCAGTCGATCATCGATGTGCAGGCGCAACTGGCGGGCGTACCGCAGAAGGGCATCGGCTATGGCGTGCTGCGTCATCTGGCCGGGCCGGAAATCTCGGCGCAACTGGCTGCATTGCCGCAGGCACGGGTGACGTTCAACTACCTCGGGCAGTTCGACCAGAGCTTCGATGAACAGGCGTTGCTGGTGCCGGCACTGGAAGAGACCGGCGACAACTACAGTCTCAAGGCGAATCTGGGCAACTGGCTGGAAATTGTCGGCCAGGTCTATGACGGGCAACTGGCCTTGCGCTGCATCTACAGCAGCCAGCGTTACCGCGCCGGCACCATGGATGCGCTGATGAGCGATTACCAGCGCGAGCTTGAAGCGTTGATCGAGCATTGCATGGCGCGGGTGGGTTGATCGCCCGGTCTTTTGCGCGGGCGCTGCCCAGGCGCGCCCGTCTTATTGCGGATACAAGGATTTTTAACAATGTCGTTACACCCTGATCTGGAAGCTTTCCTTGACCTCGCTCAAGACAGCCAGGACGCCGGCCTGCCGGCCATGCACCAACTGACCCCGAGCGAGGCCCGCGCCACCTTCGAGCAGACCACCGCGCAACTGCGCTGGCCGGCGCCGCAGGATGTTGAAGTCACCGAGATCGAAACACAGGCCCGTGACGGTGCGGCGCTGGCGTTGCGTTTGTATCGGCCCAACGGTATTGAATCGCCGCTGCCGGTGCTGGTGTATTTCCACGGTGGCGGATTTGTGGTCGGCAGTCTGGATTCCCACGACGGCGTCTGCCGCGAGTTTTGCCAGCGCACGCCGTGTGCGGTGCTCTCGGTCGGTTATCGACTGGCGCCGGAGCATCGCTTTCCGACGGCGCTGGAGGATGGCGAGGACGCTTTGGCCTGGCTGGCCGAACAGGCTGTGAGCCTCGGCCTGGATGGTTCGCGCGTTGCGTTTGGTGGCGACAGCGCCGGCGCCACGTTGGCGACGGTGCTGGCGATTCAGGCAGTGCGCTGGCCGCACACGGTGGCTATCGCGCCCAAGGTGCAGTTGTTGTGTTATCCGGTGACCGATGCTTCGCGGGTGCATGATTCGCGGCTGTTGTTTGGTGAGGGGTATTTGCTCGAGAACGACACGCTGGAGTGGTTTTATCAGCACTATGCGCGTGGGCCGGAGGATTATCTGGATTGGCGTTTTTCGCCGTTGCTGGCGGAGGATCTGCGTGGGGTGGCGCCGGCCATTGTCGTATTGGCCGGGTTTGATCCGTTGCTGGATGAGGGGCAGGCTTATGTCGACAGGCTGCGTGGGCAGGGGGTTGAGGTCGAGGTCGAGGTTTGTGCCGGGTTGACTCATGATTTGTTGCGGTTGGGGACGGTGGTGCCTGGGGTTCTGGAGGTTTATTCGCGGGTTGGTGGGGCGCTTGCGCGGGTTTTTTGGATGGGGTGAATATCCGTTTTTTTTGGTGTTGCTGCTGGCGGTTTCGCCCTTACGGCGACTTACTTTTTTACAAGCGCCTAAAAAAGTAAGCAAAAAACGCTAGCTCCTGCGTTCGGCCCTCGCAGGCTCGGGTTCTTTCGCTCCGGGATCGATCCGGGCGCAGCGGCTCCGGTTTGCTTCGCTGCACCTACACTCGCTGTGTACGACTGCGTCGTACGGTCGCTGCGCTCCCACGCCCGGATCAATCCCTCCACTCAGCCTTCCGACGTCGCCGGTGGATCAAGATCAAAAGCACTCGAGCTAACGCTCATTGTTGAGTGGTGAAAAGCGTGTGGTCTGCTTTGGATCTGTGTTGGATTCGCCCCTCACCCCAGCCCTCTCCCGAGGGAGAGGGAGCCGATTTGCGGGCTTTCCAGAATCTGCATTCGACTCGATATCGCAAGTCGGCGTATTTCGCCTGAACACCTCGGTCAGTCCCCTCTCCCTCCGGGAGAGGGCTAGGGTGAGGGGCTTTTGCTCTGGCTCTTGATCTTTTGCCCCTTCGGCAGGCTTCGTTACGGGATCGATCCGGGGGTGGGAGCGCAGCGACCGTACGACGCAGTCGTACACAGCGAGTGTAGGTGCAGCGAAGCCAACCGGAGCCGCTGCGCCCGGATCGGTCCCGTAACGAAGGTACCCCGAGCCCCAGCGAGCGGGCCGTACGCCGGGGCAAAGCCTTTTTGGTTACTTTTCGCTGGGCCGGCATTCCGGCGTTTGGAAAAAGTGACCCGCCGTAAGGGCGGAACCCTAAGTAGCCTTCACCGCAGCAACGGATATGCCCCCCAATCCCAAAAACCAAAAAGCCCCGCCAAAGCGGGGCTTCCACACAACTAAGAGCAATCAGAAATCAGCCTTCACCGACATCACAAAATTGCGCGGATCCCCGTAGAAGTTACCGAACCCCTCGGTACCAATAGTCGCGTAATAACGCTTGTCGAACAGGTTATTGCCGTTCAACGCCACCGACCAGGTGTCATCGATCCGATAACCAATGCGACCGTTCCAGACCGCATAACCCGCGCCATCGACATTGTCGCCGCCCAGAGGCGAAACCCGGTAGGTGCCCGTCTGCGCATTGACCCCCGCACCAATCGTCACACGGTCCAGCGGCCCGCTCAGGGCGTAATCACCCCAGACGCGCAACAGGTGACGCGGCACGTAGGAGTTGTAGACCGCGCCATCCTGAGTAGCATCGGCGTCTTCCAGCACTTTGGTCTGGGTGTAGGTATAACCGGCCAGCAATTGCAGGCGGTCGATCACTTCACCGCTGACTTCAGCTTCAAAGCCCTGGGCGCGGACCTTGCCGGAGTTGATCTGGCACGAACTGTCTTCGCACCGCAGGTCATCCTGGGCCGCATCTTTCTGGATGGTGCGGAACAGGTTGAACGTGGTGTTCAGACGACCGTCGTACCACTCACCCTTGATCCCCAGCTCGTAGCTCTGGCCAATCAGCGGCTTGAGCGTGCTGCCGTCGATGGTTTTGTACGAGCCTTGCGGGGTGAAGATGTCGGTGTAGCTGGCGTAGGCGGTCAGGTTGTCGTTGAGGTCGTAGAGCAGGCCGGCGAACGGCGTGACCTGGCCGGTTTCGGTGGACTGGGTGTTGACCTCGGTGCCTTCGCCACGGAAGTACTGCACCGAGTCAGTGTCGGATTTGTACCAGCTGACCCGACTGCCGAGTACCAGCGTCATCGGGTCGGCGAGTTTCAGGCGGGCGATCGAGTAAGCGCCGTATTGCTTGATGTGCATGTCCACCGCGGGCCGCCACGGGAGGCGTTGGCCAGGTAGTAGCTTTCATCCGGCTGCGGGATGTTGTGGTTCGGGTTGAACACGTTCTGGCGCTGTGGCAATGCCGCCACCGCGTAGAAGTCGTCCTTGTGCGAACGGCTGGCGTTGGCGCCGACGATCAGTTCGTGCTGCTGGCCGAAGGCGTCGAATTTGCCATCGACGTAGGCATCGAAGCCGTAGTCGCGCTGATCGTAATCATAGGTACTGCCAAGCATCAGCGTGTTGGTGGCGGTGGCGCCCAAGGGCACTGTGCCGCTCGGGAAGGAATATTCCATGTCCTGAGTGTTGCGCGAGTACACGCCGGCGACTTTCAGCGACCAGTCGTCGTTGAACTGGTGTTTGACGTCGGCGAAGTAGGTGGCGCGTTTGCTGCGCTGGTTGTTCCACGAGGTGTTCAGGCAGGTGGAGCGTTTCAGGTGCAGGTCGGAGCCGTCGGCGTAGCGCGGCAGGCCGCCCCAGCACGGGGTGGCGTCGACGTCTTCATAGGCCATGCCCAGACCGAGGGTGGTGTCGGGGCTGAGGTCGAAGTCCAGGGCGCCGTAGTAGATCTGGTCGCGGCGTTCAGCCACGTCGTAGAAATACTTACGGGTCTGCTGGGTCACCACGGCGCGGCCACGGACAGTGCCGGCGTCGTTCAGCGGGCCGCCGGTGTCGACCTGGCCGCGGTAGTTGTCCCAGGTGCCGGCCGATAGCGACAGTTGCGTGTGCGGGGTGTCCTGGCCGCGCTTGCGCACGAAGTTGACGCCGCCGGCGGTGCCGCCCGCGCCCTTCATCATGCCGGCCGCGCCGCGGAGGATTTCCACGCGGTCATAGATGGCCATGTCGCTGTTGAAGCTGTCCGCCTGCACGTAGCTGCTGCCGATGTCCAGCGGCACGCCGTCGTACTGGTACTGGCCGGTCATGCGGAAACCGCGCGAGTAGAAATATTTGCCGCCCATTGGCGAGTCGTAGACGGTGATGCCCGGGGTCTTCTCCATCACCTGTTCGATGGTGTTGAGGTTCTGGTCGTCGAGCATCTTGCGGGTCATCACCGTGACCGACTGCGGCGTTTCCTTCAGCGAGTGCACGCCCTTGCCGATGGTCACGCCGCCGGTGGTGTACGAGTTGCTGCCTTCGGTGGTGGCGCCGAGGCGGTTGGCGTTGACGTTGGTCGGCGCCAGTTCCATCGCGCTGCCGCTGGTGGCCGCGCCGAGCACGGTGACGGTGTTGCCGTCACGCTGATAGCGGATGCCGGTGCCGCTGAGCATCGCCTTCAGCGATTCGTCGTCCTGGTAGCGGCCTTTGAGGGCGCTGGAGCGCAGGCCTTGCAGGCTTTCCGGGCTGTAGATGATTTGCAGGCTGGTCTGCTGACCGAGGGTTTGCAGGGCCTGGGCCAGCGGTTGGGCCGGGATGTTCAGGGTCCATTCCTGGGCCTGGACATACGGCGCTGCTGCAAGGGTCAGTGCCAGACCCAGGCCGCTACCGGCCAGGCGTGTGCGGGTCGCGCCGTGCATCAGCAGGGCTCGAGTCAGAGGGCGAAGCATGAAACGGGATGCGGACATGAGGTTAAGACCTTGGCAGGTATAGTTGTTAATGGTTCTTATTCATCTCATTAAGACGAGGAAGCCGCGGCAAACCGGAAAAGTTTTTTCTCCGGCCCGGTCGCGGCTGCCTCGATCAAGCGGTTTGCAGTTCGCTTCTGACCTTGCCGGCCTCCATGCGCACCAGTTGATCGGCGACGTCGAAGTAACGGTCGTCGTGGGAAATCACAATGATGGTCTTGCCCAGACGCTTGAGGTCGGGCAGCAGCTCGGTATAGAAGATCCGCCGGAAGGTCGGGTCCTGATCCGCCGCCCATTCATCGAACACCAGCACCGGGCGCTCTTCGAGCCAGGCATTGACCAGTGCCAGGCGTTTGCGCTGGCCGGTGGACAGGTCGGTAGTGCTGAAGGCGCCGTCGCGCACGCTGACCTTGTGCGCGATCTCCAGACGTTCCAGGTAGCGGGTGGCATCCTGCGGCACTTCACGATCGCCCTGGATCAAGTCATCGAACAGGTAGTAGTCGGCGAAGATCGTCGTGAAGTTCTGCCGGTAATCATCGCGGTTGACGGCGGTGATCGGCTTGTCGTTAACGCGAATTTCGCCCTCGGTCGGCGCGTACAGGCCCAGGAGCAATTTGATCAGCGTGGTCTTGCCGCAGCCGTTCTCACCGACGATAAACACAATGTCGCCCTGTTCGATGCGCAGGTTCACCGGGCCGAGGCGGAACGGCTCGCTGCCGTCCACGGGAGGGAAGGCGTAGCGCACGTTGCGCAGTTCTAGGCTGTTGACGGCGGCCGGCTTGCCGCCCTGATCCTGCAGCAACAGGTGCGGTTCCGGTGAGGAGAACTGTTCGCTGAGTTCGGCAATGCGGCGGAAGGCAATCTGCGCGCGGCTGATGATTGGCAGGGTGCTGATCAGGTGTTCCAGCGGCCCCTTCATGTACAGCAGCACCAGAACGAAACCGCTCATCACCGCTTTGTCGGCACTCGGCCACAGCGATTGCAGGGCCAGGGCCATGCCGATGACCACGAAGAACAGCATCGAGCCAAACGACTTGGCGATGACGAAGGTGTTGATCGATCTGATCTGGGTATCGCAGATTTTCTCGGCGGTTTTCTGAATGCCGGCGACGAACATGCGCTGGCGGCGCGGGCGGTGAATGCGCAGTTCCTTGGCGCCTTCGGCAATTGCGTTGTAGTGCTTCTGCAGTTCGTCTTCGGAATCGCGCGCGGCGTAGAAACCGCGCATGCCTTTGGCCCGGGCGATGGCCTGGATGGTGGTGCCGATGGCGATGGCCACCAGCATCATCAGGAACATCGGCCACGACAGCATGGCCAGATAGCCGAGACAACCAAGGGTCACGGTCATGGAAATCGCCAGCGGCGCGAAGGCGAAGGCGAAGTCGCTGATGGTGTCGACGTCGTGGGTCAGCACCGGAATCAGGCGATGGCTGCGATAGCGTTCGATCTGGTCGATCGGCGCCGACAGGACTTTCTCCCCCAGCTCTTTGCGCAGTTTGGCGATGATGTGCTGGCCGACGTAGTTGGTGCCGATGTCCGACAGGATCGTGGTCAGCAGGGCCAGGGCACAGAGGCCGGCGAAGATCATCACCACGGTGCGGGTCAGGCCGTCATCGGAATGCAGGGCGTTGTTGATGGTCGCCAGCAGCACGGTGACGCTCAGGCCGCCGAGCATGCCGAGCACGATGGACGCCGAGACGATCAGGCGGAAGGGCTTGAGCAGGGCGAACAATTCGTTGATCGCCCCACGCGTAGGCTTGGTCATGGAGGATTCCTGCTTCGATGCGGAGGGAGTGCCGGTACTTAAGGAAAACGAATGGTCGCGGAGTTTCTTTAACCGAGCGCAGGCGTGGCTGCGCTCGTCGAGGGCGGGATCAGAGGTCGCGTACTACGCGAAAGCCCAGCCAGTCGCCCTTGCTGGTCGGCCAGCTGCTGTTGCGGTTGCCCGAGCGCGAGAAGATCGGCGCCTCGCCCCAGTCGTTGCCGCGCATGACCTGGCGTTCGCAGTTTTCCTGAGTCCATGGGCGACCGTCGGCGGGCACGCCGGAGTAGTCCGGGTGGTAGCAGTCGGCGGTCCATTCGTAGACGTTGCCGTGGGCGTCGAACACGCCAAACGCATTGGCCGGGAAGGTGCCGGCCGGCGAGGTGAAGTTGTAGCCGTCGGCTGCGCCGTAAGTGTTGGCGTGCCTGGAAATCTGGTAATCCTTGCCCTCATCGAACGGGAACGGGAAAGGCCCGGCGCTGCCGCCCCGGGCGGCGTATTCGCGGATCGATTCGCTTTGCAGGCGATAGGCGTGGCCGGTCTTTTTTGACAGCCAGTCGATGTAGCCCTGGGCTTCGGCGACGTTCATGCACACGGCCGGGTCGCGTGGCGTCTGTTTGAATTCCGGCTTGCCGGCGGTGCAACGACGGCCCGGGCGATCATCGAAGTCGTAAGGTTTGTTGCCGGTCTCGCGGACATAGGCGTCCCATTCGCCCACCAGCACCTGCGAGCGGCTGATAGCGAATGGTTTGCTGAACGTCACCGTGTGCAGCGGGCCTTCGTCGGGCTGCCGGCCGACTTCATCGTCCGGTGTGCCCATGGTGTAGCTGCCGGTCGGCAATACGACCATTTCCGGGCAGTCCTTGCAGTCCTTGAATACTTTGCCCGCAGCAGGCGCGGTCGCCGCCAGCGCGCTGCCGGGCAACAGCGCAGCGCAGAGGGCGCTTAGCGCCAGTGCGGGCAGGGCTTTGGAGAGGAGTGACGCGTGAGGCTTTTTCATGGGTCGTCTCTTTGAAAGGAAAACGGCAGTCGAGGGTCAGGCACGCAGCTTTTTGCCGAGGATGTCCATGAAGCGATCCACTTCGGCTTCGCTGTTGAGCAAGCCCGGGGCGGTGCGAATCACCGGCCCGACGTCGCGGCTGACCGCGTCGCAGATCACCCGGTTCTGCATCAGCCAGGCCGCCACTTCATCGCTGTCCTGGCCCTTGATCCGGAAGAAAGTGAAGCCGGCGGAGAACTGCGAGTCGAGCGGGGTGACCAGTTCGATGTTGCGGTGCTCTTGCAGGCGTTGCTTGAGGTAACTGTTGAGCTGATGAATGCGCGTCTGCACCTCGGCCTTGCCCAGTTGCAGGTGCAACTTGAAGGCTTCGTCCAGCGCCCAGCGATGCTCGAAGGCGTGGTAGCCGCCCGGGGTCATGATGGTCGAGAAGGCCGTGGCCTCGGAGAAGGTCGGCACGCTGGGGCTGACGTATTTCAGTTCTTCGGCGCGGCTGCAAACGATGCCGGTGCCGCGCGGGCCGAACATCCACTTGTGCGTGCCGGCGATGAAAAAGTCGCAGTTCATCTGCGGGAAACTCAAGTCGTCGACACCGAAACCGTGCACACCATCGACCACGTAAATCAGCCGATCCTTGTCGTCGCGCTGGCGGTTGTGCTCGTCGACCAGCCGCGAGATGTCGCTGATCGGCAGCTTCACGCCGCTGCCCGAATGCACCCAGGTCATGCCCAGCACACGGGTTTCGGGGCGGATGTTGCGATTGATCGTGTCGAGCACCTGATCCAGAGAAATGCTCTGCGGGGTTTCGAACAGCTTGAGTTTGCGCACGCGCGTGCCGTCACGACGGCTGCGGAAATCGAGAATGTTGCGCGTCGAATAATGCTCGTGAACCGTGGTGAGAATTTCCTGGTCCGCGCGCACCTGTACGCTGCCGTAGATCATCGCCAGGCCTTCGGTGGTGCTGCCGGTCAGGGCGATCTGCGCCGGTTTGGCTTGCAGGTACTGGCCGGCCCAGTGGCGCACGTTTTCTTCGCGCTTCTCGGTGACGCCCAGATCCCAATCCATCGCCAGACCCGGATTCAGATCCAGCGCCGCGCGATGGCGCTCGATCGCTTCGCGCACCGGTTTCGGATGCGAGGTGACGAGGAAATTGGCGAAGTGAATCGCTTGGGGATCCTGATCGAACATTTGACGCAATTGCGCCCATTTGTCTCGCGACGCAGTCGGCACGGCAGCGATGGCCGCCGGAGCACTCAGGCTGGCGCCCAGGGGCAGGGCGGCGGCGAGCAGGCTGGCCTGCTTGAGAAAAGTGCGACGATCGGTCATGGCCGGGCCACCTCCTGGCGTGACGCCAGCGCCGGTTTCGCGGCTTTTTGCACCTGATCCCAAACGCGCATGAAGTTGCCGCCCCAGAGCTTGGCGATATCCGCTTCGGAGTAGCCGCGCTGCAGCAGTTCGGCGGTGACGTTGCGAATCTCGCCGACGTTTTCCCAGCCCTTGATGCCGCCGCCGTCGTTGAAGTCCGAGGCAATGCCGACGTGGTCGATACCGATCTTGCGCACTGTGTAATCGATGGCGTCGCCGAAGTCCTTGAGGGTGGCTTTCGGTTCCTCTTCAAGGATCGCGTAGAGGCCGCTGGCGTATTGGCCGAGCTTCTGTTCCGACCAGGCGGTGATGATCGGATCGCCCGGCATCAGCGCCATGGCCAGGTTGGGCAGTGGCGGCAGATCGAAGCGCGCACGTAGCGCATTGAGTTTGTCCTGCGTGCCCTGGGTCAGCGGTTTCAGGTATTGCGAGAAGGCGACGACTTGTACCACGCCGCCACTGTTCTTGATCAGTTGCAGTTCTTTGTCGCTGAGGTTGCGCGGGATATCCACCGCCGCCCGGGGCGCCGAGTGCGAGGCCACCAGCGGTGTGCGGCTCAGTTCGGCGACTTGCTCAAGGGCCTTGGTCGACATTTGCGACACATCGATGATCACCCCCAGATCGTTCAAGCGCTGCACCGCTTGTTTGCCGATGTCCGACAGACCATCGAGGGCGTCGGGCGAATCATTGAAAAACGGCAGCGGCCGCGACGAGTCGGCCCAGCTGTTGTTGCCGATGTAACTGAAACCGAACATGCGCATGCCGCGCCCGGCCCACAGGTCGAGCTTGCTCAGGTCATTGCCCAGCGGGTAGGCGTTGAGCATGCTGATGAAAATCGCAAACTTGCCTTCGCCGTGCAGGCGGCGGAAATCATCTGGCGTGTAGGCGATGCCGGCCTGATTGGGGAAGTCGCGGACGATCCCGGAAATGATCTTGTAGCGCACCTCCTGCTGATTGCGCGCTTCTTCGACAAAACCCTCGGTGGGACGGTGCGGGGCGTTCGGGCCGTTCCACATTTCCGGCCAGCCGAACACCGTCAGCGCCGCGCCGGACAGGCGTCCGCGATTGGCCTTGATGAGGTCGAACTGGCCCGAGCCATCCTTGTCGGCTTCGTGGTCGTGGCTGCCGAAACTCAGCGGCACGGTGATGTGGCTGTCGAACGACAGCAGGCGATCCTGCAACTCCGTCGCCTGTTTCATCACCTTCACCGGATAGCCGGGGTTGTTCCAGTAATCCCAGGCCAGAAATCCTGCGCCGGCACTGATCGCCAGGGCCAGCGGCAGGCCGATGAATAGAGCCTTTTTCCAACGCGGTTTTGTCATTGCCATCTCATTCAGGTTCGCCGTCGAGGTACAGGCGCAGGGGCCTTTGCTATCTGGGAAGAACGAGTGGCTGCACGGCTAATTTAGGTGTGCGTTACAAATGCCCGGCAGCGGCGCAGGGATGTTTTGCCGGCGGCGTAAATTTCCCCGCCGAGCAAACGTTCTAGCTTGGATAAAGCCTGCTTCATGGCTGACACAGGTAGGGCAATGACGATCTCTCGACGCTGGTTCATGGCGGGCATGGCACTCACGGGCGCCGCGCTGCCTGCCGCTTTTTATGCACATCGTGAATTGACCCGCGAGGAGTTTCCGATCACCCCGGGCGAGGCCACGGTCGATCTGGCGGACACCGCCGGGCAACAGCTGGCGGACAATTTGCGTGGGGTCTGGGACATTCGCTTTACCGGTGCGGCGGCCGGGCTTGATGGTTTGCCGGCGCAAGGCCTGGAGCTGTTTCTCGACATCGCCCATCGTGGGCGCGGCCTGCGCGGTTATCTCGACACCGGCACCAATCTGCGTGCCGAAGGGCCTGTGCGTTATCAAGTGATTGGCGATCTGGCACCGGGCAACGGCGCCGAGATGTATTGGCGCCTGCTGCGCACCGATGAGCCGCTGGCGCCACCGGTGTATGAATTAAAAGTCAGACTGGATGAGGTCTGGGCGGCGTTCGGCAATGCCGGCAGCGCCACGTTCACCGGGCAGGTACTGCGCCTGGACCGGCCGTTGGCCTTGCCCGAGCTGGACAACCAGTTCATCGCCATCAAACGACGTTTTCCCGAGGCCCGTGAACGCACCGGTCTGAATCCGCAACTGTTGGCCTGGCTGGTGGCGCCCGAGCATCGGTTGTTCCACCAGCTCTGGCACGCCACCCGCGACAAGTGGCACAAGCTCTCGGAGAAAAAACGCGAAGCGCTGCGCGGCATCGGCTGGCAGCCCGGGCCGCGTGACAAGGAGCGCGACGCCCGTGGGCCAAGCAAGGATCGCAATGGCTCGGGTGTGGATTTTTTCTTTATGCATCGGCACATGCTAGGCATCGCCCGTTCGATGCAGGATTTGCCTTCCTGGCCGGCGTTCCCGCAGCCGCAGCCTGAGCTGGAACGGGACCGACAGGGATTCGCCCGCTATTTCGACAATCACGACGGCAATTCCCTGCCGCCGACCTGGCTGGCCGAGGGCGATGACGAGTACACCAAGTGGGTCAGCGACATCAAAGCGGCGGAGACTTTCCAGAGCAATTTCCTGGTCTGGGAATCGCAGTACCGTGACCCGCGTTATTTGTCGAAATTGACCCTTGGCCAGTTCGGTTCGGAAGTCGAACTGGGCCTGCACGACTGGCTGCACATGCGCTGGGCTTCGGTGGCGCGTGACCCATCCAACGACATTCCAGTGCCGATGGCGCGCGATCAGGCAGACTTCGCTGCGCGCTGGTATGCGCCGGAAAACGACTTTCTCGGCGACCCGTTTTCCTCCCATGTGAATCCGGTTTTCTGGCGTTTCCATGGCTGGATTGATGATCGCCTGGAAGACTGGTTCCGCGCCCATGAACGTTTTCACCCGGGCGAAGTGAGTCGTTTGGAAGTCAACGGCGTTCCGTGGTTTGCACCGGGACGCTGGGTGGAAGTCGCCGACCCCTGGCTCGGCCCCGACACCCACGGCTGCAGCACCGTGCCCGGGCTGCAAGTCGGACGCTCAGTGGAGATGGACCCGGAGACCATGAAGCTGGCGCTGCGTATCACTTTTGGCGACGAAGACAACATGACCGAGCTGTTCCGCAAAGTGCCACAGCGCCCTTGGTATGCGCGACACCTGAAGGTCAAGGGCCGACAGCTCTAGATTGGTTCAAACACACACACTCTCTGAATTGGTCGCAATCCCTTGTAGGAGCGAGCTTGCTCGCGGAGGCTTTTTTGGGGGCGGTGGGGGCATTTTGAGTGAGTACATATCCATCGCTGCGGTAACGACTACCTAAGGTTTCGCCCTTACGGCGACTCACTTTTTTTACAAACGCCTAAAAAAAGTAAGCAAAAAAACGCTTGCTCCTGCGTTCGGCCCTCGCAGGCTCGGGTCCCTTCGCTGCGGGATCGATCCGGGCGCAGCGTTTCCGGTTTGCTTCGCTGCACCTCCTTCCGCTGTGTCTGGCTGCGCCAGACGGTCGCTGCGCTCCCACGCCCGGATCAATCCCTCCGCTCAGCCTTCCGACGTCGCCGGTAGATCAAGATCAAAAGCACTCGAGCTAACGCTCATTGTTGAGTGGGGCGGCTTCGCCGCGGGCAGCTGCGCTGCTTTGCTTTTCTGTGGGAGCGAGCCTGCTCGCGATAGCGATCTCAAAGATACGAATGAACAGCAGATTTACCCTGATCCCTGTGGGAGCTGGCTTGCCAGCGAAGGCGTCAGTTCAGTCGACGCATCGCCCTCAGATCACTTCCCAACCACCCCCCAACGCTTTGTACAAGGCAATGCTCGCCTGCAAGCGCGACAGGCGCAGTTGCACGTTCAGGTCTTGCGCCGCATACAGCGTGCGCTGAGTTTGCAGGACGGTGAGCAGGTCTTCGGCGCCGGCCTGGTAGCGGCTCTGGGCGATGTCGAAAGCGGTCTGTGCCTGGTTCAGTTCTTCGCTTTGCCATTGCCGTTGTTCGTCGAGGCCGCGAATGCTGCTGAGGGCTTTTTCGACGTCGGCGAAGCCGTTGATGATTGCCCCGCGATAGGTCTCCAGCAGTTCATCCTGCCGCGCCTTGGCCTTGTCGCGTTCGGCGCTGAGGCGGCCGTTGTTGAAGATCGGCGCGGTCAGCCCCGAGGACAGGTTGTAGAACGTCGTGCGCAGCAGGTCGGCGGCAAGGTCGGCGCCGCTGCCGAGGCTGGCGGTCAGGGTGATTTTCGGCAGCATCGCGGCGCGGGCGACGGTGACATCAGCCTGCGCCGCCGCCAGTCTGGCCTCGGCGCTGGCAATGTCCGGGCGGCGACTGAGCAAGTCGCTCGGCACGCCACTGGCGATGTCCGGCCAGTGCAATTGGGCGAAGGATTGCTCGGGCAACGGCAACGCTTGCACCGGTTGGCCGAGCAGGGCGGCGAGGCTGATCAGTGCTTCGCGGGCCTGTTGTTGCACCAGCGGTAGGCGACGCTGTTGTTCCGCCACCAGGCTTTTCTGCTGGGCCAGTTCCAGCGCGGTGGCGCTGCCGGCGTCGAAACGGGTCTGCACCAGATGCAGCACGTTCTGTGCATTGGCCAGATTGAGTTCGGCGATGCGCGCCTGCTCACGCAGGGCCAGGGCCTGGGTGTAACTGTTGGCGACGCCGCTGAGCAAGGTCAGCTCGACGGTGGCGCGGTCGAACTCGCTGGCCTGCACACCGAACAAGGCACTGTCGCGCGCGGCACGCTTGCCGCCCCAGAAATCGATTTCGTAACTGGCGCTGAGCTCGGCGTCGTAATAATCCAGCGAGCGATTCTCGGGACTGACATCCAACTGGCTGTAGCCCTTGCCGTGGATCAGTTTCTGCCGGTTGGCGTTCAGCCCGGCCTTGAGTTCGGGCAGCAGCGGGGCGCCGGCAATGGTTGCGCTGGCCTCGGCCTGTCTGACCCGTGCCACGGCGGCGGCGAGGTCGTAGCTGCCCAGCCGCGCCTGTTCCACCAGCCGCTCCAGCTCGGGGCTGCCGAATTGCGTCCACCATTGCCGATTGCTCTGCAGCGCGCCGGGGGTGTCGGCGGACTGCCACGCGCTCGGTGGCTGCACGCCGCTGTCGAGGCGCGGCGCCGGGCTGCTGCAGGCTGCCAGCAACAGGCTGGCGGCGAGGAACGTCAGTCGCACTTTCATAGGTCGATCATTCACTGGTAAGGGCCGTGACCGGGTCAAGCCGGGCAGCTTTGCGGGCCGGCATGAAGCCGAAGATGACACCGGTGACCAGCGCACAGGCAAACGCACCGATCACCGCCAGCGCTTGAAAGGCGATCGCCACGCCACTGAGCAACAACACGCCGCCGACCAGCAGCGCCAGGCCGATTCCGGCAATTCCGCCGACCACCGAGAGCATCAAGGCTTCAGTGAGAAACTGACGGAGGATGTCGCGCTGACGGGCGCCGGTGGCCATGCGAATACCGATCTCGCGGGTACGTTCGCGCACGGTCATGAGCATGATGTTCATCACGCCGATACCGCCGACCAGCAGGGAAATCGCCGCAATCGCCCCCAGCATCAGCGACAGCGTGCCTTGCGTGCGCGCTTCGGCCTGGATCATCGCGGCATTGTTGGTCAGCTCGAAATCCTTCTTGCCGTGGTGTCGACGCAACATCGCCTGTTCGATGGCCTGTTCGGCGTCCTTGACCTTGCGCGCGTCCTTGGCGGCAATCACCACGTATTGTGGATTGCGGCTGCCGAACAGGCGCGTGCTCGCCGCCGAGTAGGGAACGGCGATGCGGTTGTCGCTATCGGAGTCGCCGGAGCTGGCGCCTTTTTCCGCAAGCACGCCGAGGATCTGGAACGGCACGTTTTCGATGAGGATGTATTGACCGATGGGGTCGGCGACATCCTTGAGCAACTTGTCGCGAACCTTGGTGCCGATCACCGCGACGGCGGCGGCGCTGTCCTCGTCGGCCTGGGTGAAGTAGCTGCCCTGAATCACCGGCCAGTTGAAAATCTGCGGAAAGTTGGTGTCATTGCCGCCGACGTAACTGCTGTGGTCGGCGTTGCCAAAGCGCACCCCGGCGGTCGAGCCGTTGACCGGCATGATCCGTTCCACCTGGGGCAGGGTGGACAGTTCGGCAACGTCGTCGAGGGTGATGATGCCCTCCGGCGTACGCGGGTTCGGCGCCGAGCCGCTGAGGTAAATGATGTTCGAGCCGAACGCGCCCATTTGTGCCATGACCTGACGCTTGCTGCCCTCGCCGACGGCGAGCATGACCACCACCGAGGCCACGCCAATGACGATGCCCAGCAGGGTCAGCGCCGTGCGAAAGCGGTTGATCCACATCACCCGCCACGCCGCTTGTACAGCGTCGAGCAGTTCACCTTTCCAGGCGCCGGTCTGGTTGCTGCCGCTGCTCAGGCGCTGGCGCAGGTCGACCGCTTGCAACGCCCCGGGATTGGCCGCGGGCGGCGCGCACGCGTGCTCGGCGCTGTCGCTGATGATCAGGCCGTCGCGGATTTCGATGATGCGTTTGGCCCGTTGCGCCACTTCGCGGTCGTGGGTGATAAGGATCACCACATGGCCCTGATCGGCGAGTTCGTCGAGCAGGGTCATCACTTCAGCGCCGCTGTGGCTGTCGAGGGCGCCGGTCGGCTCGTCGGCGAGGATGATGTGGCCGCCGTTCATCAGCGCACGGGCAATCGACACCCGCTGTTGCTGGCCGCCGGAAAGTTGGTGCGGACGATTGCCGGTGCGAGTGCCGAGACCGAGACGTTCCAGCAGCGCGTGAGCTCGGGCATGGCGCTCGGCGGCCGGGGTGCCGGCATAGATCGCTGGCATCTCGACGTTTTCCTGCGCCGAGCCGGACGGGATCAGGTGATAGCCCTGAAAGACAAACCCGAACGCTTCGCGGCGCAGCCAGGCCAGTTCATCACTGTCCAGATGAGCGACGTTTTCCCCGGCGAAGCGGTATTCGCCGCTGGTCGGTCGGTCGAGGCAGCCGAGGATGTTCATCAGCGTCGATTTGCCTGAACCGGAGGCGCCGACAATCGCAACGAATTCGCCGGCGTGGATCGACAGATCGATCCCGCGCAGCACCTCCACCAGTGGGCTGTCATCACCGCCGTAGGCTTTGCGGATCTGCCGCAGGTCGATCAGGGGCGTGTGCATTCAGCCTCCATGACCAGTGGCCGGCGCGCTGAGAACATGCTCGCCCTCGGCCAGACCTTCCAGCACCTGGGTGCGCAGGCGATCGTTGATGCCGGTGCGCACTTCCCGCGTTTGAATATCACCGTTGGCAGCGACGATCTGCGCCCGCTGCCACTGCGGACGCGAGCCCGGTTGCAGGGCAGCAGTCGGCACGGTCAGGGTGTCTTGCGCCTGTTCGGCGACGAAGAACACCTGGGCGGTCATGTCGGTCATCAGGCTGTGATCGGCGTTGTCGACGTCGAGCAGCACGGTATAAAGAACCACGCGTTCGCTGCCGCTGCGACCACTGGTAGGGCTGCCGCCCTGATTCTGTTCAAGCGGACGTGGTGGCACCGGCAGGATCTGCCGCACCGTGCTGCTCCAGCGCCGAGTGCCACCGCTGAGGGTGGTGAAGTAAGCGGTCATGCCCGGTTTGACGTGGCCAATGTCGGCCTCCGAAACTTCGGCCCATACCGTCATCGGCGACAGTCGGGCGATGCGCAGGATCAGCGGGGTCTGTTGCTGCGCGTTGAGGGTCTGGCCTTCGCGCGCACCGACGGCGACCACGGTGCCGCTCATCGGCGCGTAGATGCGCGTGTAACCGAGCTCCGCTTCGTCGCTGCGCAGGCTGGCCTGGGCCTGGCGGATCTGCGCCTGGAACATGTCGATGCGCGCCTGGGTTGCGCGAACCTCGGCGCGGGCGGTCTGCACGTCTTCCTCGCGGGTGGCGCCACCGGCGGCGAGTTTCTGCTGGCGCTGGTATTTCTGCTGCGCCAGATCGTGCTGGGCGCGTTGCTCCTGCAACTGCGCCTTGAGGTTTTCGATGGAAAAGCGCCCGGCATCGAGCTTGGCTTTCTGTGTCGACGGGTCGATTTCCACCAGCAACTGGCCTTCCTTGACCGTATCGCCAGCCTCGACGTGAATCTTCTGAATCTGCCCCGAAGCCTGCGCCCCGACATCCACATAGCGGCGCGGCTGCAAGGTACCGAGCGCCGTCACGCTGTTTTCGATATCGCCCCGGCTGACCTGCACAGTGGCAACGGCGTCGCGACCGGGTGGCAAAACCTGCCAGGCAGCAACGGCGATCACGGGAATCAGACAGAGGGCGGCAAACAGCGCGCGACGGGCGGGGCGGGGACGATTCATGCAGGGTTCCGGCCAGTGGTTGCGGCCCGTCGCAAGGCACGACAGACACAGGGGCTGTCCTGTAAACGAGGCATGGGCGACGGAATTTAGCCGCAGACACATCGAGTTACCGTAGCCGGGCGACGACTATTTGTCCGGGATATGGAATCAACTCTTTAAATCTATATGAGAATTACTATAAATTACGCACCTCAAGTTGCCACTATCTTGCTACTGCGTGACTCGCAGGTCTGATCAGTGCGCTCAAGGACAGAAACGGCATCGATGCGGTCGGGAGTCATGTTGGAAAACTACTATCGTGAGCTGGTGTGTTTCCTCAACGCCAGACTGGGCAACCGTCAGGTCGCCGAGGATGTGGTGCATGACGCCTACGTACGCGTGCTGGAGCGCTCCAGCGAGGTGCCGATCGAACAACCACGGGCCTTCCTTTATCGCACCGCGTTGAACCTGGTTATCGACGATCACCGTCGCAACGCGCTGCGTCAGGTCGAATCGCTGGACGTGCTCGACAACGAAGAGCGCTATTTCACCCCGTCCCCCCACGGCACCCTCGATCACGGCCAGCGTCTGGAAATGCTCCAGCGCGCACTGGCCGAATTGCCGCCGCTGTGCCGCGACAGTTTTCTGCTGCGCAAGATCGAAGGCCTGTCCCATCCGGAAATCGCCCAGACCCTCGGCATCTCACGGGCGCTGGTGGAAAAACACATCGTCAACGCCATGAAACATTGCCGCCTGCGCATCCAGCAATGGGATGGCCAGTGAGCCGCGCCGGTTAAATTTCCTCTCATCGTCCTCGTTCCTACTCAACAGACGACCTGCTGACCTGATTCAGGCCGGTCAGGCCACCCAGGCTTTATTTCCCCGCGTTGAGGGGTTCATCCAGAGGACACTGGAAATGACACAGGCAATTGCATCGCCCATCGTTCACGACCTGATCGGCGTCGGTTTCGGCCCTTCGAACCTGGCACTGGCCATCGCCCTGCAAGAGCGCGGCCGGATCCAGGGCGAACTGGATGTGCTGTTCCTCGACAAGCAGGCCACTTACAGCTGGCACGGCAACACCTTGTCGACGCAGAGCGAGTTGCAGATTTCCTTCCTCAAGGACCTGGTGACCCTGCGCAATCCGACGAGCCCGTACTCGTTCGTCAATTACCTCAAGCACCACGGGCGTCTGGTCGACTTCATCAACCTCGGCACCTTTTATCCATGTCGCATGGAGTACAACGACTACCTGCGCTGGGTGGCCGGGCAGTTCACCGAGCAGAGCCGTTACGGTGAAGAAGTGCAGTTCATCGAACCGGTGTTGCACAACCAGCAGGTTGAAGCGTTGCGGGTGATTTCCCGGGGCAGCGACGGCCAGCAATTCGTGCGTACCACACGTTCGGTGGTGGTCAGCGCTGGCGGCACACCGCGCATTCCAGAGGCATTCAAGGCACTGAAGGGCGATCATCGGGTATTCCACCATTCGCAATACCTGTCGCAAATGGCCAGACAGCCTTGCGTGAACAATCAACCGATGAGCATCGCCATCATCGGAGGCGGACAGAGCGCGGCGGAAGCCTTTATCGATCTGAACGATTCATTCCCGTCGGTGCAGGTCGACATGATCCTGCGCGGCTCGGCCTTGAAGCCTGCGGACGACAGCCCGTTCGTCAACGAAGTGTTCTCGCCGGAATTCACTGATCTGGTGTTCCAGCAGAACAGCGTCGAGCGCGAGCGTCTGGTCAACGAGTACCACAACACCAACTATTCGGTGGTCGACATCGACCTGATCGAACGCATCTACGGCATCTTCTACCGGCAGAAGGTTTCCGGGATTGCCCGTCATGCGTTCCGCACCCTGACCACCGTCGAGAGCGCCACTGCCACGGCAAACGGCATCGAACTGGCCGTGCGCAACAACGCCACCGGGGAAGTCACGGTGCGAATCTATGACGCCGTGGTGCTGGCCACCGGTTACGAGCGCCAGATGCACCGCAAGTTGCTCGCGCCGCTGGAGGAATATCTCGGCGAATTCGAAGTCGATCGCAACTACAAACTGATCACCGACGAGCGCTGCAAGGCCGGCATATATATGCAGGGCTTCTGCCAGGCCAGCCATGGCCTGAGCGATACGCTGCTGTCGGTGCTGCCGATTCGCGCCGACGAAATCGCTGGCTCGCTATACGAGCATGGCAAACAGCGCGGGCACAGCCGCTCGGTGGCGGAGTTGCTGTTGGCGACTGCCAGCTGAGTTCTGCGGCGCCTGTCACACCGCTTTCGCGAGCAGGCTCGCTCCCACAATGGTTCTGTGAACGCAGGGCAAAATGTGGGAGCGAGCCTGCTCGCGAAGGGGCCATGGAAAGCCCCACATATGATCGTTCCCACGCTCTGCGTGGGAATGCAGCCGGGACGCTCCGCGTCCCTTTCAGAAGCCGAACGCGGAGCGTCCGATGAGGCGTTCCTACGCTGAGCGTAGGAACGATCGCGGGGAAATTCTGAACCCTTCCTGAACACCCCCCACATTCCCCGAAAACACCTCTTCCAGCCGTTTCGCTGCGGGCGTAAGCTGCGCGCGTTTTCATCAATTGCGGAGACCCACAGTGGGTACTTGTTCGAGTGACAGTTGTCGGCCGGTCTCGATCACCGGCAGATTCTCGGCAAGATAACGCGCAGCCTTTCCCTGCCGTTGTCTCGCCGTAACAGCGAGCAGCGGCATCCCGTGCACGGCCAGTTCTGGATCGTGTCTCGACGTCCTTCTCATCGACGCTGAACCAAGCGTGATGGCGACCTCAGTCGTCATCGCAGCCTATCGACACGCCTGTCGTTCCCGACCGGCGCGCCACGCCTTGCCGTGCCGGTTGTCCCGGTGCCAGGGCGCGGCGGTACCTGCTCGACGGTTTCCCGGCTGACCACAGGGGACACAGCCATGAAACTCACGCTCAAGGAATTTTTCGCAGGCTTTCTGCGCAGCCGCCACATCGCCCGGCACTTCCGTCGTCTGGCGTTGCTGGATTCGATCAACGACACCAGGGTCAGCCGTGAAGTGCCGCCGACGCTGGCCAGTACGCTGGTGGCTGCGGCCCATGCCGACAGCGCCGCGTTGCTGTCGTCGTTGGGCACGCACGGCGAGGGGCTCACCGAGGTCGAAGCCGATGCACTGCGTGCGCAACACGGCCTCAACGAAGTCGAACACGAGCAGCCGCTGCCGTGGTGGACCCATCTGTGGCACTGCTACAAAAATCCGTTCAACCTGCTGCTGACCTTGCTCGCGGTGATCTCCTGGCTGACCGAAGACCTCAAGGCGGCCGTGGTGATTTTCTCCATGGTGGTGCTGTCGACGCTGCTGCGCTTCTGGCAAGAGAGCAAATCCAATCAGGCCGCCGATGCGCTCAAAGCCATGGTCAGCAACACCGCCACGGTGCTGCGCCGCGATGGCCCACGCCGGGAGCTGCCGATCAGGCAACTGGTGCCCGGCGATCTGATCGTACTCTCGGCCGGCGACATGATTCCCGCCGATTGCCGCGTGCTCAGCGCCAAGGACCTGTTCGTCAGCCAGGCAGCGATGACCGGTGAATCGATGCCGGTGGAGAAATTCACCCGGTACACCGATCGCGACACGCGTAACTCGCTGGAGCTGGACAACATTCTGTTCATGGGCACCAACGTTGTCTCCGGCAGTGCGATTGCGCTGATTCTCACCACCGGCAACAGCACCTATTTCGGTGCGCTGGCGCAACGGGTCGGCGCGACGGACCGCGCGGTGACCTCGTTCCAGCAGGGCGTCAACAAGGTCAGCTGGCTGCTGATCCGCTTTATGTTCGTCATGGCGCCACTGGTGCTGTTCATCAACGGTTTCACCAAGGGCGACTGGACCGAAGCGCTGCTCTTCGCGCTGTCGATTGCCGTCGGCCTGACTCCGGAAATGCTGCCGATGATCGTCACCTCGACCCTGGCCAAAGGCGCCGTGTTCCTGTCGCGCAAAAAAGTCATCGTCAAACGCCTCGACGCGATCCAGAACTTCGGCGCCATGGACGTGCTGTGCACCGACAAGACCGGCACCCTGACTCAGGACAAGATCTTTCTGGCGCGTAATGTCGACGTCTGGGGTGAGGATTCTGACGCTGTGCTGGAACTTGCCTACCTCAACAGCTACTACCAGACCGGCCTGAAAAACCTGCTGGATGTCGCCGTGCTCGAACACGTGGAAGTCCATCGCGAACTCAAGGTCGGCAGCGTGTTTCGCAAGGTCGATGAGATCCCGTTCGACTTCAATCGCCGGCGCATGTCGGTGGTCGTGGAGCGCCGCGGTCAGCCCCATCAATTGATCTGCAAAGGCGCGGTGGAAGAAGTGCTGGCGGTGTGCAGCCGGGTGCGTCACGGCGAAGTTGATGAGGCTTTGAGCGATGAATTGCTGGCGCGGATTCGCCAGGTCACCGGAGCCCTCAACGCTGAAGGTCTGCGCGTGGTGGCGGTCGCGGCTCGCTCAATGGCAGAAGGGCGCGAGACTTACAGCCTGGCTGATGAACAGGAACTGACGCTGATCGGTTACGTGGCGTTCCTCGATCCGCCGAAGGAAAGCACCGCGCCAGCGCTCAAGGCCTTGGCCGAGCATGGCGTGGCGGTCAAGGTGCTGACCGGCGACAACGAGCTGGTGACGGCGAAAATCTGCCGCGAGGTCGGCCTCGCGCAACAGGGTTTGCTGCTGGGCAATGACATTGAGCGCATGAGCGATGCTGAGCTGGCAATGGCGGTCGAGACGACCAACGTCTTCGCCAGACTCACGCCGTCGCACAAGGAGCGCATCGTCCGTGTGCTCAAGGGCAACGGCCATGTGGTCGGGTTCATGGGCGATGGCATCAACGACGCGCCGGCGCTGCGCACCGCCGACATCGGCATTTCCGTGGACAGCGCGGTGGACATCGCCAAGGAAGCGGCGGACATCATCCTGTTGGAAAAAAGCCTGATGGTGCTGGAGGAGGGCGTGCTCGAGGGGCGGCGCACCTTCGCCAACATGCTCAAGTACATCAAGATGACTGCCAGCTCCAACTTCGGCAATGTGTTCTCGGTGCTGGTTGCCAGCGCGTTCATCCCGTTCCTGCCGATGCTGCCGATGCACCTGCTGGTGCAGAACCTGCTCTACGATATTTCGCAGATCGCCATTCCGTTCGATAACGTCGACGACGAGATGCTGAAACGGCCGCAGCGCTGGCAGCCGGCTGACGTCGGGCGCTTCATGCTGTTCTTCGGCCCGATCAGTTCGATCTTCGACATCACCACCTTCGCCTTGATGTGGTACGTGTTCGACGCCAATACCCCGGATCACCAGACGCTGTTCCAGTCCGGCTGGTTCGTGGTCGGGTTGCTGACCCAGACGCTGATCGTGCACATGATCCGCACGCCGAAGATTCCGTTCCTGCAAAGCCGCGCCGCCATGCCGCTGATGGTGATGACGGCGATTATCATGGCAGTCGGCATCTTCCTGCCCATGGGCCCGCTGGCGCATTACTTCAAGTTGCAGGCATTGCCGTCGCTGTATTTCGCGTTTCTGCCAATGATTCTGCTCGCGTACATGGCCCTGACCCAGGCAGTGAAGGGCTTCTACATCCGTCGATTCGGCTGGCAATAGCAGCCATGGGATGCTCTCCCCTGTGGGAGCGAGCCTGCTCGCGAAGGCGCCGTGTCAGTCAATAAATTTCTGACAGGTATACCGCCTTCGCGAGCAGGCTCGCTCCCACAGGGGATATTGATGCGTCAGGGCCGCCGGATGAATGAGCGGATTTTTAGGAAAAGTCCTACAGAGCTATCCCCGACGCTTGCGTAGTCTTGCCCTCCCCAAACCTCACCGGGAGAATGACCATGAGCAACAAAGCGTTGCGCATCCTGATCGCCGACCCGCAGCATTTTCATCGCATGAAAATCGAGCGCCTGTTCAACTCGCTCGGCTACTACCGCGTCGCCCCGGTGCAGAATCTCGGCGAATTGTTGACCCTGGTCGACTACGGCTGCGAGCCGTTCGATGTATTGGTGATCAATGCCGAGCTGGCGGCAGGCTCCCTGGATCTGTCGGGCT
The DNA here is from genome assembly GCF_056278925.1 of Pseudomonas sp. TE9122. Lineage (NCBI taxonomy): Bacteria > Pseudomonadati > Pseudomonadota > Gammaproteobacteria > Pseudomonadales > Pseudomonadaceae > Pseudomonas > Pseudomonas sp. TE9122. The sequence continues at coordinate 1,606,010 of NZ_JBWBQI010000001.1, forward strand.
TTCTGCTCGATCACCCACAGGTTCGCCACGCTCTGATCTACAACGAACCGTCGGCGCCCTTGCTGGCGGTTGCGGGGTTTGCTCAGGAAAACGCGCAGATCAGCCCGACGCCATTGCCAAATTCACAGCTCATCGGGCAGGTGATGGCGAGAGTCGAAGCTTGCGACGAACGCCAGGCACCGCCCGACTCTCACGCGTCGTTGCGCCATGCCAATGCATAAAAAACCACTCTGCACAACTGTCAGACCTGACAGGTGATTCTCTTGCTCATCCATGTAACAGTGCCGGCGCAGCCACCGACTCCGGGACAGACTGTTGCGGTGTCTTCGATTTTGCAGGAGTACCAATGAAGTCAGCGCTGATCGTCGATGATCACCCAGTCGTGCGCGCGGCCATTCGCATTGTCCTGCAGGCTCAAGGCTTCACGCAGATTCATGAAGCGTCCAATGGCAATGAAGTCGTGCCGTTGATTTGCGCGCATGATCCGCACCTGGTCGTGCTCGATCTCGGCTTGGGGTCCATGGACGGGCTGGAAGTGCTGGCGCGAATCCAGATCAAAGCGCCGACGGCACGCTGCCGGATCCTGGTGTTCAGCATGCATGAGCCCACGCATTACCAGGAGCGCTGTCTGCGCGCGGGCGCGCGGGGTTACGTGACCAAGAGCAATCATCTGACGCTGCTGCACGACGCTATCAAGGCGCTGATGTCCGGCCACACCTATTTCTCTGCGTTGCCCAATACCAGCGGTCTGTACAACGCGGTGCAACGCACTGAACAGGAGCTGATCGCTCAGCTGTCCGATCGAGAGTTATGCATTTTCGTGAACCTGGCGTTGGGCAAACCAAACAAAGCCATCGCCCAGGAGATGCACCTGAGTCACAAGACCGTCAGCACCTACAAGACCCGCATGATGGCGAAACTTGGCCTGGGTTCGCTGGTGCTTCTGCGTGAGTTTGCCAAGCGCAATCACTTGATCTGAGTACCTCGACATGACGCAGGGGCTGCGGGTTTTGGGGATTTGGCTGGGGCTTGCCGCCTCGGTCTGGGCGAATGACCAACCGCAGACGCTGGAGGTGCTGGCGCGCCTCGAACCGGGGGGTATCCAGGTCCGCCTCGATGATCGGGAACGCCAGTGGCTGCGTGAGCATCCAGTCTTGCGCATGGGCATCTCCGGCCCGGATTACCCGCCCTTCGAAATCACCCGCCAACAGCATGAGCTGGAAGGGCTGACCGCCGATTACGCCGACCTGATGGCGCAACTGCTCGGCATCAGGATCGAAGTGCGGCGTTTCGCCGATCGGCCGGCACTGATGGCCGCACTCAAGCGCGCCGACGTTGATCTCTTGGGCACCTCGAACAGTTTCGAAGCGGCGGATCCGGCCTTTGTTCTGTCGCGGCCGTATGCTGAAGATCAGCCGATGCTGGTCACCCGCCACGACGAGAAGCTGACCGCCGACCTGACGGCCAAACGCATCGCCATGGTCGAGGATTACCTGCCACTGGCCCATGTTCAGGCGTTCTACCCCGGCGCCCACGTGCAGCTTTATGCTTCGGCCATGGATGCACTCGGCGCGGTCGCCTTCGGTGCCGACGACGTGTACCTGGGCGACTTCATCAGCGCCAATTATCTGATCAACACCAACTATCGCAACGACCTGCAATTGGCCGGGCCGTCGGGGCTTGATGCCAATCCGTTCGCCTTTGCGTTGTTGCGCAGCGATGTGGTGCTCAAACGCATCGTCGACAAGGCCTTGCTGGCCGTGCCCATGGAACGTCGGCATCTGATCGAACAGCGCTGGAGTGTCGGCCTTGCCGAGATGGCCGAGCAGTCCCGGGTACAGCTCAGCGCCGCTGAACAGCAGTGGCTTGATCTGCACCCGGTGGTGCGGGTGGGCGCGGTCGAAGACTTCGCGCCGTTGGCGTTTTTCGATGCCGATGGACGCTTCAACGGCCTGGCAGCGCAGTTGTTGAGCCTCATCGCCCAGCGCAGCGGGCTGCATTTCGAGATCGTGCGTGGCACCTCGTTGAACGATCAGTTCGAGCAGCTCCAGGCGGGTGAACTTGATGTCCTGCCGGTAGTGACGCCGAGCACCGAGCGGGAAGCGCAGCTGCAATTCACTCGCGCCTATCTGAACAATCCGTTCGTGCTGGTCAGTGCGGCGAACGGGCCACATCCATTGCCGCTCGACGACCTGGCGGGCAAACGCCTGGCCATCTATCGCGGCCACCCGTTGCGCGAATACCTGCTGCAACGCGTGCCCGGACTACGTCTGGTCGAAGTCAAAAGCCCCGCCGAAGGCATGGCGCTGATTGCCCGAGGACAGGTCGACGTAACGGTGAGCTCGTTGCTGGTGGCGCGTTTTCTGATTGCCCGGCAGTACCGCGATCGCCTGCGAATTACCGGCACCGTTGGCGATCAGCCGGCGCGCATCGCATTGGCCACGGCGCCGCAATCGGCATTGCTGCACTCGATCCTGAACAAGGCGTTACTGAGCATTGCGCCGCAGCAAATGGATGAACTGGTGGAGCGCTGGAGCCACGATGTAGTGGTCGAGAACAGCTACTGGCTGCGCCACCGTCAGGAGATTCTGCTTGGTTTCGCCAGCGCAGCTGCCTTGCTTCTGTTGGCACTGCTGTGGATTGGCTGGCAGCGCCGGCAGATCCACCAGCGTCAGCAATGGTTGCTGCAACTGCAACAGGCCAAGGACGCGGCGGACGAAGCCAGTCGGGCCAAGAGCACTTTTCTGGCGACCATGAGCCACGAGATCCGCACGCCGATGAACGCCCTGATCGGCATGCTCGAACTGGCCCTCAAGCGCGCAGAGGAGGGCGTGACCGATCGACTCGCCATTCAGGTGGCGTCGAATGCCGGCCAGCAATTATTGGCGTTGATTGGCGACATTCTCGATATCGCTCGTATCGAATCGGGGCATTTGTCCCTCGCGCCCGAGCGGGCCAACCTGCGGGAGACGGTGTCGTCGGTATGTCGGGTGTTCGAAGGGCTGGCGCGGCAGAAACGGCTCTTGTGGCGCATCGAACTTGATCCGCGCGCCGACGTGGATGTGCTGGTCGATCCGACGCGCTTCAAACAAGTGCTGTCCAACCTGTTGAGCAATGCGATCAAATTCACCCAGTCAGGTGACGTCAGCCTGCGACTGCAGATCGTTGCGATATCGCACGAGCAAGTGAGTGTGCAAGTGCTGATCGAAGACAGCGGCATCGGTATAAGTGCTGAAGATCAAAAGCGCCTGTTCAGCCCGTTCGTTCAAGCGAGCAATAGCCTTCAAGCGGCGCGCAGCGGTTCCGGCCTGGGGTTGGTGATCAGCCGTAACCTCTGCGAAATGATGGGCGGCACGCTGGGTCTCGATAGTGATCTCGGGCAAGGCACGCGAGTAAAAATCAATATCCAGTTGCCGCTGCTGACGTCGGTGACGACCACACTGGCAACGCACGAGGCGGCAGCCGCGACGTCTGCATTAAGCGTGTTGGTGGTGGACGATCACCCGGTCAACCGCTTGCTGATGTGCTGGCAATTGAGCGAACTCGGGCATCACACGGTAGATGTGGGCGATGGCGAACAGGGGCTGGACCGCTGGCGAACCCAGGCCTTCGATGTGGTGATCACCGACTGCAACATGCCGCGACGCAATGGCTATGAACTGGCACAGGCGATTCGCAACGAAGAAGCCGCCAGCGGCCGCAGGCCCTGTCTGATCCTCGGTTTTACGGCCAACGCGCAGATCGAAGAGCGCCTGCGCTGTCTGGATGCCGGCATGGACGGCTGCCTGTTCAAACCGATTCGCTTGCATGATCTGGCTGAAGCCATGAACGGCGCCCGCCGTTGCGAGCTTCACGAAGATGAACCGCCTGGCGCCGAGTCGGTCGAGATTGACCTAAGTGCCCTGGAGCAGATGGCCGGGACCGATCACTCGTTGATCGAGCGTTTGCGCAAGGAAGTCGGCAACAGCCTGCGTGATGATCTCCAGGCTCTGGATCATATCCACGTCGGCGACCGCAACGGCCTGCGTGAGCTGGCCCATCGCATCAGGGGCGGCGCGCAAATGGTCGGCGCTGCGCGGGTTGTTGCGGCGTGTGCAGATCTGGACACGGCGTGCCGAGACGGTGATAACGCGTTTATCGAGCGTGCCATCGGCAAGCTGCGCGACGCCATGCACGGCCTCGCACGGTGCCTCTGAACCAATGCAGTCTGCTGTGGGAGCGAGCCTGCTCGCGAAATGCGCGCTGCTGACCCAATTGTTCTGCACATGGAACACTCAAGCCGGTTTTCACCGTCTAGTCGAATATTCGATATGCCTTTAGGCTTAATCCAATGCATTTACCCATTGGAGACCCCATGAAAAACATCATCGGCATTTACACCAGCCCGCGCGGCCATTGGGTCGGCGATGGTTTCCCGGTGCGCACACTTTTCTCTTACGACAACCTGGGCAAGCACATCAGCCCGTTTTTGCTGCTCGATCACGCCGGTCCCGCCGAATTCACCCCGACCACCGAACAGCGTGGCGTCGGCCAGCACCCGCACCGTGGTTTTGAAACCGTGACCATCGTTTACGACGGCGAAGTGCAACACCGCGACTCCACCGGCAGCGGCGGCATCATCGGCCCGGGCGACGTGCAGTGGATGACCGCAGCGTCCGGTATCCTCCATGAAGAGTTTCATTCGGAGAACTTCGCCAGAACCGGCGGCAAGCTGGAAATGGTCCAGCTGTGGGTCAACCTGCCGGCCAAGGACAAAATGGCCGCGCCGGGTTACCAGACCATTCTCGACCGCGACATTCCGAACATCGCGCTCAAGGACAACGCCGGCAGCCTGCGTCTGATCGCCGGTGAATTCGACGGGCACACCGGACCTTCGCGCACCTTCACGCCGATCGACGTCTGGGATCTGCGCCTCAATGCCGGCAAGTTGCTGACGCTTGATCTGCACGAAGGACGCAATACCGCACTGGTGGTGCTGAAAGGTTCGGTGCAGGTCAACGGTGCGGAATCGGTAGGGGTCGGGCAGTTGGCGCTGTTCGAACGCGACGGTGATCGACTCACTCTCCAGGCCAGCGAAGACGCGGTGGTATTGCTGCTCAGCGGCGAGCCGATCGACGAACCGATCGTCGGCCATGGCCCGTTCGTGATGAACACCGAGCAGGAAATTCATCAGGCCTTCGCCGACTTTCAGTCCGGGCGTTTTGGCCGGATGCACGCCTGATCCCGAGCTTTACTGGCAACTGAAACTCCCCTGTGGGAGCGAGCCTGCTCGCGAATGCTCTGATTCAGTCGAAGAGGTAGTGACTGACAGGACGCCTTCGCGAGCAGGCTCGCTCCCACAGGTTTTTCAGCGTCTGATCGTTCCCACGCTCTGCGTGGGAATGCAGCCGGGGACGCTCCGCGTCCCACATCTTCAAGATCGCAGCCTTCGTCAGCTCCTACAGGGTTTCGCAGTGTTTTCAAGCGGCGGTTCATCCGCCGAAATCAATTGCTCCTACACTGTGCCAATCTGTGCGATCTTCTCGCGATTGGCCTTTGTCGGAGTTGTTTGATGCTGTCTCTGCTGACCGAACACCCGTTGTTTAGCGCGTTGATCCTGATCCTGCTCGATCTTGGCCTGTGGCGGCTGATCAGCTCTCGTGGCAGCGAATGGAAGCTGCTGGTGCGGGTGCTGATTTTCGCCCTGTTCAGCATGGTGCTGTTCAACGAAGGCCTCAACCCGATGGAGCCGGCGCCGTGGGCCGACAACGTGCCGCTGCATCTGGCAGCGACCGGGTTGCAGATCGGCTGGTGGCTGTTTGGTGCACGCACCCTGACGGTGTTGATCGGCGCGGTGATGATGCAGCGGGTCGGCCACACCGGCCGGCTGTTGCAGGACTTGCTCGGCGCGGTGATTTTCCTCATCGCCATCATTGCGGCGCTGGCGTACGTGCTCGATCTGCCGGTCAAAGGCGTGCTGGCGACGTCCGGCGCGTTGGCGATCATTGTCGGTCTGGCCTTGCAGAGCACGTTGAGCGACGTGTTCTCCGGCATCGTCCTCAACACCACCAAGCCCTATCAACTCGATGACTGGATCTCCATCGACGGCACCGAGGGCCGCGTCACCGACATCGACTGGCGCGCCACGCGTCTGCAAACCAGCCAGGGCAGCATGGCCGTGATACCCAACTCGCTGGCGGCGAAAGCCAAAATCATCAACTTCAGCCGACCGAGCAATATGTTCGGCGTTTCCGTCAGCGTGCCTGTCAGCCCCCATGCCCGGCCCAGCTCAGTGATCGAGGCGCTGGAGCGGGCAATGCAGGGTTGCCGGCAATTGCTCGACACGCCGGCGCCGAGCGTATCGTTGAAGAGTTCTGCCAGCGGCGGCGCGGAATACGAAATCAGTGGATTTGTCGCCTCGATGGGCGAGAAGCGCGTGGTGCGCAATCAGTTGTTCGACCTCGCTTACCGGCATTTGCAGGCCTCCGGCGTCAACCTGCTGTCGAGCAACGAGACCAGCGTCGCACCGCAGTTGTCGCGGCCACGGGCGCTGCTGGAAAGCTCACCGATCTTCTCGACTCTACGCGAGGAAGAAAAAGACACCTTCAGCCAGAACATGACCCTGCAAACCTTCCGCGCCGGCGAAACGATTCTGGCGGGCGGGGAGGTCAGCGATCATTTGTTCATCATTGAATCCGGCGTGGTGTCGGTGACGCTCAAGCGCCATGGTGCACCCCTGGAATCCGGGCGCATGGGGCCGGGCGAGGTGATCGGCGAGGCCGGGATTCTTTCCGACACCGCGCTGCCGGCGGATTTTTCCGCGAAGACTTTCTGCGCCCTGTATCGCATCGAGAAGTCCTACCTGAAACCGTGCCTGGACGCGCGCCATGACATCCATGATGCGATGCAGGCGTTGCTCGATTTCCGCCTGCACAAGGCGCAGTCGCTGACCGAGGACGCGCCCGTGGTCGCGCCGAAAAGAGGCTTCCTGCAATGGCTGCGTAATCGCGTCTGAGCTGTCGCATTGTCATTCGATGCAACCTGCGCGGCGTTTTCAGGGTCACAATTTGCAATCCCACCGGGCAGGAGTTGCAGACGATGAAAAACCTGCGAATCGCCACCTTCAACGTCAACGGCATGCGCGCGCGGCTGCCGAATCTGCTGGAATGGCTCAAGCGCGACCAACCGGACATCGTCTGCCTGCAAGAGCTCAAGTCGGTGGACAGCGCATTTCCCGCCGCCGAACTGGAGGCCGTCGGTTACGGCGCGATCTGGCAGGGCCAGGCGTCATGGAATGGCGTGGCGATTCTGGCGCGTGATGCGCAGCCGCTGGAGAGTCGACGCGGTTTGCCCGGCGATCCCGATGACACGCACAGCCGCTATATCGAAGCGGCGGTGCACGGTGTGCTGGTCGGTTGCCTGTATCTGCCCAACGGCAACCCGCAGCCGGGGCCGAAATTCGATTACAAACTGGCCTGGTTCGAGCGTCTGATCAATTACGCCAAAGACCTGCAAGGCAGCGATCACCCGGTGGTGCTCGCCGGTGACTTCAATGTCGTGCCCACCGACATGGACATCTACAACACGCGATCCTGGCTCAAGGATGCTTTGTTGCAACCCGAAAGCCGCGAGTGCTATCAGCGCCTGCTGGGCCAGGGCTGGACCGATTCCCTGCGCCACGTGTATCCCGAAGAACGCATCTACACCTTCTGGGATTATTTCCGTAACCATTGGCAAACCAACTCCGGCCTGCGCATCGACCACCTGCTGCTCAACCCGGCATTGAGCCCGTATCTGCACGATGCCGGCGTCGACGCCTGGGTGCGCAACGAACCGCACGCCAGCGACCATGCACCGACATGGATTCGCATCGCTTCGCGGAAAAAGCGCTGAGCGGGCGATTGGCGAAATCAATTGTCGGAAGCCGTGCCTGATCCCGTATACAGGGCAATATCCACGCAGTGTTCTGCGGCCCATGCATAAGGATCGAGCAATGAGTGCGCTACGGCTGAGCAATACCAATCTGTATCTGCAACGTTTGGGTTTCGATGCGCCGCCGCCACCGACACTGGATACGTTGCGTCAGTTGCAACTGCGCCATACCGCCGAATTTGTTTTCGAAAATCTGGCTACGATCATGGGTGAACCGGTGTCGATCGACCTGGACTCCATCGAAAGCAAGGTGCTGCAGCAAGGGCGGGGCGGCTACTGCTACGAACTCAACCATTTGTTTTATGCGCTGCTGCTTGAATTGGGCTTCGACGCGCGGGCGATCAGCGGGCGCGTCGTGATGAATCAACCGGAAGGCAGCTGGACGGCGCGAACCCATCGTTTGAGCCTGGTCACCATCGACGGCACTCGCTACATCGCCGACGTCGGCTTTGGCGGCATGGTGCCGACCGCACCGCTGCTGCTCGACAGCGAAGGTGAACAACCGACTCCGCATGAGCTTTACCGCATCGACAAGCACGCCGATGGCTACCTGCTGCGCGCCCAGGTCGCAGGCGAGTGGCGGCCGATGTACCTGTTTGATCTGCAGCGCCAGGAAGACATCGATTACACCGTCGGCAACTGGTACGTCTCGACGCATCCCGAGTCACCTTTTGCCCAGCGCCTGATGCTGGCGCGCACCGGCGCTGGCTGGCGCAAAACCCTGAACAACGGCAGTTTTGCCATTCATCACATGGGCGCGGACAGTGAGCTGCGCGAGGTGGCGGATGTCGACGAGCTGATGAAATTGCTGCGGCGTGAGTTTGATCTTCAAGTGCCTGATTCACCGCGTGTGCGGCAAGCGCTGGCTCGGGTAATCGCGCCAGCCTCCATCTAAGGCTTTACATCAGGCTCCAATACGCGACGGATCTCCCCGATTGCCGCTGAAAGAGCGCGACTGCACCGTCGGTCGCCTTGAACACTTCAGCCTGGTGGGCACTGGCGCGGACGCAGCGGGGATGTGTTGCCGAATTTGTTGGGGCAAGAAGCGCAGACTAGAAGGTTGGATGGCTACCTAACCATTATGTGACTGACAAGTTGTATACAACTCTATGGACATTTGTCCTGAGTATTGAATACAGTGTGCGCATAACAAAAACCAGGGAACCCCCCACCATGAAAACGCCCCATGTTTCACACCAACGGCCCGAGGACGAAAACCTCGGGGTCGGCGCGAATATGGCTTACGGCCTGCAACATGTTCTGACCATGTACGGCGGTATCGTTGCGGTGCCACTGATCATTGGCCAGGCGGCCGGTCTGTCGCCGGCGGACATTGGTCTGTTGATTGCTGCTTCATTGTTTGCGGGGGGGCTGGCGACGTTGCTGCAAACCCTGGGTCTGCCGTTTTTTGGCTGTCAGCTGCCGCTGGTCCAGGGCGTATCGTTCTCTGGTGTGGCGACCATGGTCGCGATCGTCAGCAGTGGCGGGGAGGGCGGTTTCCAATCGGTGCTGGGCGCGGTGATTGCCGCCTCGTTGATCGGCTTGCTGATCACGCCAGTGTTTTCGCGCATCACCAAGTTCTTCCCGCCGCTGGTCACCGGCATTGTGATCACCACCATCGGCCTGACGCTGATGCCAGTGGCCGCACGCTGGGCGATGGGCGGCAACAGCCACGCGCCGGACTTCGGCAGCATGCAGAACATCGGTCTGGCAGCGGTGACGCTGGTGCTGGTGTTGCTGCTGAGCAAGGTTGGCAGCGCGACCATTTCTCGGCTGTCGATTCTGCTGGCCATGGTCATCGGCACGGTGCTGGCGGTGTTCCTCGGCATGGCGGATTTCTCCAGTGTCACCACCGGTCCCATGTTCGGCTTCCCGACACCGTTCCACTTCGGCATGCCGACCTTCCATTTCGCCGCGATCCTGTCGATGTGCATTGTGGTCATGGTGACGCTGGTGGAAACCTCGGCAGACATCCTTGCCGTGGGCGAAATCATTGACACCAAGGTAGATTCCAAACGCTTGGGCAACGGCCTGCGCGCCGACATGCTGTCGAGCATGTTTGCGCCGATCTTCGGTTCGTTTACGCAAAGTGCTTTCGCGCAAAACGTCGGCCTGGTGGCGGTGACCGGGATCAAGAGCCGATTCGTGGTGGCCACCGGCGGTCTGTTTCTCGTCGTCCTCGGGCTGCTGCCGTTCATGGGCCGGGTGATTGCCGCCGTGCCGACTTCGGTCCTTGGCGGCGCAGGGATCGTGCTGTTCGGCACCGTGGCGGCGAGTGGCATTCGCACGTTGTCGAAGGTGGACTACCGCAACAACGTCAACCTGATCATCGTCGCCACTTCGATCGGTTTCGGCATGATCCCGATCGCAGCGCCGAACTTCTACGATCACTTCCCGAGCTGGTTCGCGACGATTTTCCATTCGGGCATCAGTTCGTCGGCAATCATGGCGATCCTGCTCAACCTGGCGTTCAACCACTTCACGACCGGCAACTCGGATCAACAGTCGGTGTTCGCCGCAGCCGAAGAGCGCACGCTGCGTTATCGCGATCTCGCCGCGCTGCGTGAAGGCGATTACTTCAGCGACGGCAAGCTGCATGATTGCGATGGCAAGGAAGTGCCGGTGATCGAGCCGGATGACCATGATCATGGCCACGGCGCGCCAAAGGTGCAGGTGAAAAGCAGCGAACATGTCTGACTGCTGCGTCTGAAACAGGAAAGGCCGATCTGCCCAAACAGATCGGCCTTTTGGTATTTTTAATGCGCCCACAAAAAAGCCCCTGAACCTTGCGATTCAGGGGCTTTGCTATTTGGCTCCACAACCTGGACTCGAACCAGGGACCCAGTGATTAACAGTCACTTGCTCTACCAACTGAGCTATTGCGGAATTGGTGCGTATGTTACTGATTCAAAAAGAGAAGTCAAGCATCGCCTGGTAATTTTTGCGATTCATGGGGACGGACGGCATTTTGTCAGCGATTGGCGGTTACCAGAAAGACTTCAGAGGTCTACCATGGCAGCCCGGAAGTGGTCACACGCGCTACCGGCCATTCGCCGCAAAGGTACGCGCCATGACTCAAATCACCCGTAACATCGAGGTGCTCGCATGAGCACTGCACAGATCAGCCTGCCCAAAGGGATCGGCCCGCACGCCGAAAAACTTTTCGATGCAATCACCGGGGCAAGTACTGCCGAAGAATTGAACCGCGCCGGCGGCAAGGCCGAAGGTTTCGTCCTCGGTCTCGAAAGCAGCAAGGCCATCAAAAGCCAGGTCGCCGAATCGCTGTATGTGATTTACGACGATGCCGCCACCCAGCGCTCGGCTGAACTGGCTTAACTGCCGAAAGTAATCGTGCCGAGCATCAGCTTGGCATAGACCGCTGTCGCCGCCAGTTGCACCAGCCACAGGGCCAGGCCACCGAGGAATACCCCGGTGGCGACTTGCAGCACCAGGCTCTTTTCACGCTTGGCCGGAGCGCGCGGGATGAAATCATCCAGGTCGTCACGGTCGGCGCGCAGGTTGTCGTTTTTCATGTGGGTTCTCTTCAAAAATCTCGGGTGTACACAAAACCGGTAGGAGCTGCGGAACGCTGCGATCTTTTGATCTTGATCTTGGAAACAAGATCAAAAGATCGCAGCCTCGTTGCACTCGTCAGCTCCTGCGCTTTGAATTGTGTGCAGTCTAGAGGTTGCACGGCGGTTCCAGGGACAAATAAAAACGGGAAGCCCAAAGGCTTCCCGTTTTTCATCGCGCGGCGAAATCAGATGACCTGAACGATCGCGTCCGTCACAGCCTTGATGTTGCTCTGGTTCAGCGCAGCCACGCAGATGCGGCCGGTGTCCAGGGCGTAGATGCCGAACTCGTTGCGCAGGCGATGCACTTGTTCAGTGGTCAGGCCGGAGTAGGAGAACATGCCGCGCTGACGACCAACGAAGCTGAAATCGCGGCCCGGGGCTTTTTCCGCCAGCAGGGCAACCATCTGCTCGCGCATGCCGCGAATGCGCAGGCGCATCTCGGCCAGCTCGGCTTCCCACTGTGCGCGCAGTTCCGGGCTGTTCAGCACCGCAGCAACAATGCTGGCGCCATGGGTCGGCGGGTTGGAGTAGTTGGTGCGGATCACGCGCTTGACCTGCGACAGCACGCGCGCGCTTTCTTCTTTCGATTCGCTGATGATCGACAGTGCGCCAACGCGTTCGCCGTACAGCGAGAACGATTTGGAGAACGAGCTCGAGACGAAGAAGGTCAGGCCGGATTCGGCGAACAGGCGCACAGCGGCGGCGTCTTCATCGATGCCGTCGCCGAAACCCTGGTAAGCCATGTCGAGGAACGGCACGTGACCTTTGGCCTTGACCACTTCCAGTACCTTGTTCCAGTCCGCCGGGGTCAGGTCGACGCCGGTCGGGTTGTGGCAGCAAGCATGCAGGACAACGATCGAGCCGTTCGGCAGGGCGTTGAGGTCGTCGAGCATGCCGGCACGGTTCACGTCGTGGGTGGCAGCGTCGTAGTAACGATAGTTCTGCACCGGGAAACCGGCGGTTTCGAACAGCGCGCGGTGGTTTTCCCAGCTCGGATCGCTGATCGCCACGACGGCGTTCGGCTGCAGTTGCTTGAGGAAGTCGGCACCGATTTTCAGTGCGCCGGTCCCGCCGACGGCCTGAGTGGTGATGACGCGACCGGCGCTGATCAGCGGCGAGTCGTTGCCGAACAGCAGTTTCTGCACGGCCTGGTCGTAGGCAGCGATGCCATCGATCGGCAGGTAACCGCGCGAAGCGTGTTGCGCGACGCGAATCGTCTCGGCTTCGATCACCGCGCGCAGCAGTGGAATTCGCCCCTCTTCGTTGCAATACACGCCCACGCCCAGGTTGACCTTGGTGGTCCGGGTATCGGCGTTGAATGCTTCGTTGAGGCCCAGGATTGGATCGCGGGGTGCCATTTCGACAGCGGAGAACAGGCTCATTATTACGGTGGCTCTGAATGGAGAGTGGAGGGACGTGTAGCGCTCCAGCCGAATGCACTAGAGCGGTGCACAAACGGGGAGCTAGTATAGAGGCCATCACCGCGCAATGGCGACAGGCGAATCGGCTTTTGGGGTAAGTTTTTCCGATTATTTCTGGACCGTTAGTCGATTGACTTTGTCAGACTCTTTACCGGATGTAGGACGTTTGCCTTGAAAGGTCAGGCAATCGCCACCACATTCAGCACAATCCAGGTTTTTTCTTGCGCGACATCGGTCGTTTGCGGTCGTCCTCGTGGTGCTCCGTCTGACGCGGAGCGCCGCGAATCCAGAGGTGTGTATGTCGGAATTCCAGCTAGTCACCCGCTTCGAGCCTGCCGGCGATCAGCCGGAAGCCATTCGCCAGTTGGTTGAGGGCATTGACGCCGGGCTGGCGCACCAGACATTGCTCGGTGTGACCGGCTCGGGCAAGACCTTCAGCATCGCCAACGTCATCTCCCAGGTACAGCGTCCGACGCTGGTTCTGGCGCCGAACAAGACCCTGGCCGCGCAGTTGTACGGTGAGTTCAAGGCGTTCTTTCCGAACAACGCCGTTGAATACTTCGTTTCCTATTACGACTACTACCAGCCCGAAGCCTATGTGCCGTCGTCCGACACCTTCATCGAGAAGGACGCGTCGATCAACGACCACATCGAGCAGATGCGACTGTCCGCGACGAAAGCGTTGCTGGAGCGCAAGGACGCGATCATCGTCACCACGGTGTCGTGCATCTATGGTCTGGGCAGCCCGGAAACCTATCTGAAAATGGTCTTGCACGTTGATCGCGGCGACAAGCTCGATCAGCGCGCGCTCCTGCGGCGCCTGGCCGATCTGCAATACACCCGCAACGACATGGATTTTGCCCGGGCGACGTTCCGCGTGCGCGGTGATGTGATCGATATCTTCCCGGCGGAATCCGATCTGGAAGCGATCCGCATTGAGCTTTTCGACGACGAGGTCGAGAGCATTTCCGCGTTTGATCCGCTGACCGGTGAAGTCATCCGCAAGATGCCGCGCTTCACTTTCTATCCGAAGAGCCACTACGTGACGCCTCGGGAAACCCTGCTCGACGCCATCGAAGGCATCAAGGTCGAATTGCAGGAGCGCCTCGAATACTTGCGCAGTAACAACAAACTGGTGGAGGCCCAGCGCCTGGAGCAGCGCACCCGTTTCGACCTCGAGATGATCCTCGAACTGGGTTACTGCAACGGCATCGAAAACTACTCGCGCTACCTTTCCGGGCGTCCATCCGGCGCGGCGCCACCCACGCTTTACGACTATCTGCCTGCCGACGCCTTGCTGGTGATCGACGAATCCCACGTCAGCGTGCCGCAGGTCGGCGCGATGTATAAGGGCGACCGTTCGCGCAAGGAAACCCTCGTTGAGTACGGCTTCCGCCTGCCTTCGGCGCTGGACAACCGGCCAATGCGTTTCGACGAGTGGGAAGGGGTCAGCCCGCAGACCATTTTCGTTTCGGCGACCCCCGGCAACTATGAAGCCGAGCACGCCGGGCGCGTGGTCGAACAAGTGGTGCGGCCGACCGGCCTGGTCGACCCGCAGGTTGAAGTGCGGCCGGCACTGACTCAGGTCGATGACTTGCTCTCGGAAATCACCAAGCGCGTGGCGATCGAAGAACGTGTGCTGGTCACCACGCTGACCAAGCGCATGGCCGAAGACCTGACCGATTACCTCGCCGACCACGGCGTGCGCGTGCGTTATCTGCACTCGGACATCGATACCGTCGAGCGCGTCGAGATCATCCGCGATTTGCGCCTCGGCGTGTTCGATGTGCTGGTCGGGATCAACCTGCTGCGTGAAGGCCTCGACATGCCGGAAGTGTCGCTGGTGGCGATTCTCGATGCTGACAAGGAAGGCTTCCTGCGTTCCGAGCGCTCGCTGATCCAGACCATCGGCCGCGCGGCGCGTAACCTCAATGGCCGGGCGATTCTCTACGCCGATCGCATGACCGGTTCGATGGAGCGGGCGATTGGTGAGACCGAGCGCCGTCGCGAGAAGCAGATCGCTTTCAACCTTGAGAACGGCATCACCCCGAAAGGTGTGATCAAGGACGTCGCCGACATCATGGAAGGCGCCACCGTACCGGGCTCGCGCAGCAAGAAGCGCAAAGGCATGGCCAAGGCCGCCGAAGAGAACGCCAAGTACGAAGCCGAACTGCGCTCGCCAAGCGAAATCACCAAACGCATCCGCGCGCTGGAAGAGAAGATGTACCAATTGGCGCGGGATCTGGAGTTTGAAGCGGCGGCGCAGATGCGTGACGAGATTGCCAAACTGCGCGAACGATTGCTTACGGTTTAAGGGATCGTTCCCACGCTCTGCGTGGGAATGCCGCCCGGGACGCTCTGCGTCCCATCGCTCGCGTGACGCAGAGCGTCACAGGATGCTTTCCCACGCAGAGCGTGGGAAAGATCATTGTGTATCTCTGTAAGAGCGAGCCTGCTCGCGAATGGCCTTCACACCATCCGAAGGGCTTAGGGCATCTGGCTTAAATACCCTGCCCGCTGGAGCGGGGCGGGTGTCGCCTGTTACCATTCGCCGCTTGATTGTTCTGCTCTTCATTTTTTCGAGACAAGCCATGACCACCGTCCGCACTCGCATCGCGCCATCGCCTACCGGGGACCCCCACGTAGGTACCGCTTACATCGCATTGTTCAACTACTGCTTTGCCAAGCAGCATGGCGGTGAGTTCATCCTGCGCATCGAAGACACCGATCAGTTGCGTTCGACCCGCGAGTCCGAACAGCAGATCTTCGACGCCCTGCGCTGGCTCGGCATCGACTGGAGCGAAGGCCCGGACGTCGGCGGCCCGCACGGCCCGTATCGGCAGAGCGAGCGCGGCGACATCTACCAGAAGTACTGCCAGCAACTGGTCGACATGGGCCATGCGTTCCCGTGCTTCTGCACCGCTGAAGAACTCGATCAGATGCGCGCCGAGCAAATGGCCCGTGGCGAAACTCCGCGCTACGACGGCCGCGCGCTGCTGCTGTCGAAGGAAGAAGTCGCGGCGCGCCTGGCCGCTGGCGAACCGCACGTGATCCGCATGAAGGTGCCGAGCGAAGGCGTCTGCGTGGTGTCGGACATGCTGCGTGGCGACGTCGAGATCCCGTGGGATCGCATGGACATGCAAGTGCTGATGAAGACCGACGGCCTGCCGACGTACTTCCTCGCCAACGTCGTCGACGATCACCTGATGGGCATCACCCACGTGCTGCGTGGCGAAGAATGGCTGCCATCGGCACCGAAACTGATTTTGCTGTACGAATACTTCGGCTGGGAACAACCGGAGCTGTGCTACATGCCGCTGCTGCGTAACCCGGACAAGAGCAAGCTGTCCAAGCGCAAGAACCCGACCTCGGTGACGTTCTACGAGCGCATGGGCTTCATGCCGGAAGCGATGCTCAACTACCTCGGGCGCATGGGCTGGTCGATGCCGGACGAGCGCGAGAAGTTCTCGCTGCAGGAAATGGTCGACAACTTCGACCTCAAGCGCGTTTCCCTCGGCGGGCCGATCTTCGATATCGAGAAGCTGTCGTGGCTCAATGGCCAGTGGCTGCGCGATCTGCCGGTGGAAGAGTTTGCCGCCCGCGTGCAGAAGTGGGCGTTCAATTCCGACTATATGATGAAAATCGCGCCGCACGTTCAGGGCCGTGTTGAAACGTTCAGCCAGGTCGCACCGCTGGCGGGGTTCTTCTTTGCCGGCGGCGTGAATCCGGATGCCAAGCTGTTTGAGTCGAAAAAGCTCTCCGGCGATCAGGTTCGGCAGTTGATGCAATTGATCCTGTGGAAACTGGAAAGCCTGCGGCAGTGGGAGAAGGACAGCATCACCGCGACGATCCAGGCGGTGGTCGAGTCCCTCGAGCTGAAACTGCGCGATGCGATGCCGTTGATGTTTGCTGCGATCACCGGGCAGGCCAGTTCGGTGTCGGTGCTCGATGCGATGGAAATCCTCGGCCCGGACCTGACCCGTTTCCGTCTGCGCCAGGCGATTGACCTGCTGGGCGGCGTGTCGAAGAAAGAAAACAAGGAATGGGAAAAGCTCTTGGGCGCCATCGCCTGATTGCTTTTGCTTCTCTGCAGGACTGCCGAAGGCTGCGATCTTTTGATCCTGCCTTCGGCGTTTCTCCCGAATTTACGGGGGAGGGCGGTAAGTGATTGTTATCCCGGCAAAAAATTTTGAAATTTTTCAAAAATAAGTTTGACAGGCTTTCGATACGCCCTTAAGATTCGCCCCGTCCTCAGCGATGAGGGGCTATAGCTCAGCTGGGAGAGCGCTTGCATGGCATGCAAGAGGTCGACGGTTCGATCCCGTCTAGCTCCACCAATTTACACTTCGAGGTCTGGCCACACCGGCCTTGAAGCGATCAACACTCAGCGTTGATCAGTTGTATAGAAGGGTTTGCGTCCCCTTCGTCTAGTGGCCTAGGACACCGCCCTTTCACGGCGGTAACAGGGGTTCGAGTCCCCTAGGGGACGCCAGTTTTACAGAAGTGATGTTGCAAGAGATCACTCCGCCGCGAGGCGAAAAATCCGGGGCTATAGCTCAGCTGGGAGAGCGCCTGCATGGCATGCAGGAGGTCAGCGGTTCGATCCCGCTTAGCTCCACCAATTTTACAGTTCAAGGTCTGGCCACACCGGCCTTGAATCGATCAGCTCTCAGCACTGATCAGTTGTATAGAAGGGTTTGTGTCCCCTTCGTCTAGTGGCCTAGGACACCGCCCTTTCACGGCGGTAACAGGGGTTCGAGTCCCCTAGGGGACGCCACGATTACCCGCTCTGCGGGATTTTATAAGGGTCATTCAATTATTGAATGGCCCTTTTGTTTGTCTGGCGTTTGGCCAACTCTCCTTTTTCCTTACACTGTGCTTCAGACCAGCGGTCATATTCATGACTTGCGGAATATTATTATGCGAATAATATTCTAGTCGTAATATTCGGAGGCAACGATGAATGATAAAAAAGCTCAAACCCGCGAACGCATCCTCAAGGCTGCCAGCGCCGCATTGATTCAACGCGGCCCGGCAGACCCGAGCGTGGGTGAAGTGATGGGCGCCGCCGGGCTGACTGTCGGCGGCTTCTATGCGCACTTCGAAAGCAAGGACGCGATGATGCTCGAGGCGTTCAAACAGCTGCTGGGCCGCCGTCGCGACCTGATTGCCGATATGGACGCCGATCTGACCGGCGAAGAGCGTCGCGCTTTGGTGGCTGCGTTCTACCTGTCACGCAAACACCGGGATTCCAGCGAGGCCGCATGCCCGATCCCGGCCTCGATTGGGGAGCTGGGGCGTTTGCCGGAGTCGTTCCGCATTGCGCTGAACGAGCATTTGGAATTGATGGTCGCGCAACTGGCGGCCAGCCCTGAAGACACCGACAAGGCTTTGGCCGATGTCGCGTTGATGGTCGGTGGTCTGGCCTTGGCCAGAGCGCTGGGTCCGGGAGATTTATCCGATCGATTGCTGCGCGCTGCCAAGTCGGCGGTGCGTTGACCTGAAGGCAACAAGCCTGAGGAGAGTGCGATGAACGCGTTGAAGTGGGTTCGTGGCGTTAACGGTACCTTGGGCTGGTTTGCACCGAAACTGGTGGCAAGCAAAATGCGTCTGGCGTTCATGACGCCCCGCGCGCTACCGCTGCGCGATTGGGAGCTGCCGCTGTTGGCCAGCTCCGAACGCATCACATTGCGCTTCGGTCTGTCGGCGCTGCGTTGGGGCCAAGGTCCTGCAGTGTTGCTGATGCATGGTTGGGAAGGGCGGCCAACGCAATTCGCTTCGCTGATAAACGCTTTGGTTGATGCCGGCTATACCGTCGTCGCGCTCGATGGCCCGGCCCACGGTCGCTCCCCTGGGCGAGAAGCCAATGTAGTGCTGTTCGCCCGCGCCATGCTCGAAGCCGCTGCCGAATTGCCGCCGCTGCAAGCGGTTATCGGCCATTCCATGGGCGGCGCCAGCGCGATGCTCGCCGTGCAATTGGGGCTGCGCACCGAAACCCTGGTCAGCATCGCCGCACCGTCGCGCATCCTCGGCGTGCTGCGCGGTTTCGCGCGCATGGTCGGCATGCCGCCGCGCGCGCGTTCGGCGTTCATTCGTCAGGTCGAGCAGGACGTCGGCATGCGCGCCGCGACGCTGGACGTGGCCCACTATCAACTGGATATGCCCGGCCTGATCGTGCATGCCGAGGACGACAATTTTGTCTCGGTCAAAGAATCGCAATTGATTCACGAAGCCTGGTTCGACAGCCGCCTGCTGCGCCTCGAAAGCGGCGGCCATCAACGCGTGCTGGCCGACCCTCGAGTGATTGATGGCGTGTTATCACTGCTCGCCGGTCGCAGCCTTCAGGCGCGCCAATCGGCCTGAGCTCCGTTACACTGCCCCGGTTGAATACTTTGACCGGGAGTGGGGCATGGGCTGGGATCGGGCAACGCCGTTTACCATTGATCTGCAAGTAGGCGCCGAAGACATCGACGGGCTCGGGCACGCCAATAACGCGGTGTACGTGACCTGGCTCGAGCGCTGCGCCTGGCGCCATTCGCAGCGCCTCGGCCTGGACCTGGTCGAATACCGGCGTCTGGACCGAGCAATGGCCGTTGTCCGCCATGAAATCGATTATCTGGCCGCCGCCTATGAAGGCGATGAACTGCAACTGGCGACCTGGATCGTCGATTGGGATCAGCGCCTGAAAATGACCCGGCATTTCCAGCTCAAACGCCCCAGCGACAACGCCACCCTGTTGCGCGCGCAGACCACATTTGTGTGCATCGAACTGTCGACCGGCAAGCCCAAGCGTATGCCGGCGGAATTTATCGAAGGCTATGGCCCGGCGATCCAGATTGCAGAAGCCATGTGAATCTCACCCTGTGGGAGCGAGCCTGCTCGCGAAAGCATCGCGTGAGTTACGCATGCGTCAACTGACAGACCGCCTTCGCGAGCAGGCTCGCTCCCACAGAGATATGTGTAGTTCTGCGGATTTGTGCGATATCCAGTAAACTGCCGCACGTTTTTTCTTCAAGTAGTGTTTCCCCATGCAAATTGCTCTGGCGCCCATGGAAGGGTTGGTCGACGACATCCTGCGCGACGTGTTGACCCGCGTTGGCGGCATCGATTGGTGCGTGACCGAGTTCATTCGGGTCAACGACCAGTTGCTCACGCCGGCCTATTTCCACAAGTTCGGCCCCGAGCTGCTCAACGGCGCTCGCACCGCGTCCGGCGTGCCGCTGCGCGTGCAATTGCTCGGTTCCGATCCGGTGTGCCTGGCGGAAAACGCGGCGTTGGCCTGCGAGCTTGGCTCGGAAGTGATCGACCTCAACTTCGGCTGCCCGGCCAAGACCGTCAACAAATCCCGTGGCGGCGCCGTGCTGCTCAAGGAGCCGGAGCTGCTCAACCAGATCGTCGAGCATGTCCGTCGCGCCGTCCCGGCGCACATCCCGGTCACCGCGAAAATGCGCCTGGGTTTCGACAGCCCGGACGGCTCGCTGGTCTGCGCCACGGCACTGGCCGAAGGCGGGGCAGAGCACATCGTCGTACATGCGCGGACGAAAATGGACGGCTACAAACCGCCGGCGCATTGGGAGTGGATCCCGCGTGTGCAGGATGTGGTCAAGGTCCCGGTCTTCGCCAACGGGGACATCTGGAGCGTCGAAGACTGGCGCCGTTGCCGCGAAATCAGTGGTGTCGAAGACATCATGCTCGGTCGGGGGCTGGTCTCCCGCCCGGATCTCGCTCGGCAGATCGCTGCGGCGCGCGCTGGCGACGAGGTCGTCGAGATGACCTGGGCCGAGCTGATGCCGCTGATTCAGGACTTCTGGCTGCAGGCCAAGGCGCAGATGACCGCACGCCAATCGCCCGGTCGCCTCAAGCAATGGCTGGCCATGCTGACGCGCAACTACCCGGAAGCTGCCGAGCTTTTCACCGTTCTGCGCCGTGAAACCGAGCCGGATCAGGTCTCGCGCTTGCTCGGATTGCCGCTCGTCGAAGCCGCATAAAAAATCTCAAAATATTCTCTTGAAATCAAAACAGCGGTCCCTATCTAAGGGTTACGCGATGCCGAATTCGGGTCGCGGAGACACAAAACCTTGCTGATTGTTTTCAGGAGATTTGAATCATGAGTACTGCATTTTCTCTCGCGCCACTGTTCCGTTCCTCGGTAGGTTTCGACCGTTTCAACGACCTGTTCGAAACCGCCCTGCGTAACGAGCCAGGCAGCAGCTACCCACCCTACAACGTCGAAAAACACGGTGATGACCAATACCGTATCGTCGTCGCGGCCGCCGGTTTCCAGGAAGAAGACCTGGACCTGCAAGTCGAAAAGGGTGTGCTGACCATCAGTGGCGGCAAGCGTGACACTGACGAGAGCGTCACGTTCTTGCATCAAGGCATCGCCCAGCGAGCCTTCAAGCTGTCGTTCCGTCTGGCCGATCACATCGAGATCAAGGACGCTGCGCTGCGCAACGGCCTGCTGAGCATCGACCTGCTCCGTGTGATCCCGGAAGAAGCGAAAGCCAAGCGCATCCCGATCAATGGAGCGCAGCAGCCGGCGCTGCAGCATTGATTCATGTGCTGACACACAATCGCCCGAATCGGCGATAAGCCGCTGAACGAAAGGCCCCGATACGTCGGGGCCTTTTTTGTGCGCGCAAAGAAAGCCGACGCAACGTTTGCTGCTGGCTTTGTGGCTCTTTACAATCCGCGCCATCAAGGCCAGCCCCCCCCCCCTTAATTCCCGCTGGCCCCGGAGCCTTTGTTCATGGACGAAATGGAACAGCGCTGGCTATACGCGCTTTCTGCGCCTTTGGTCGCCCTCAATCCCGACGCCGATTACACCGCACCCACCTATTGCTTTGACCTCAAACATGTCGATGTCGAAGGTGGTTGGGGCATCACTACGCGCGAACAGCTGTTGGACATGCTGCGTACTGCCGATGACGGCCACGCTACGCAGTTGAACGAAGCCTATCGGCAGTGGCAGAGGTGTCTGCCGTCCGAATGGCAGGCCTTGCTCGCAACACTCGACACTCGCCAGCGAGCTTTCTACGAATTCGCCAGTCGCACATTTGGCGAGTGCGGTTCAGGTGGCATCCGTGCCTGGGACCTTGGTCGCATGGGTTTTCTGCTGCGTTCTGCAGTGCTGCACGGCTGGATTGATCTCACCGAAAGCCTTTGGCTGCATGGTCGCATGGCGGCACGCGCGCGCTACTACTACGACAGTTGGACGAGCTACCTTAACGGCTTTGTCTTCGGCAAAGCCTTCTGGCATTGCCTGGGCAACAAGGATGAAGAGCTGGAGCACGAATATGACCGGCAAGGCGATTACATAGGCACCACCGTGGTCATCAGAAAGCTTGATCGTGATGCGCGCGCGCTGTTCGCACAACTGCCTTGGGACATGCCCTTGTATCCACCCGAGCGGCCTGATTCGCTAGGGGAGTTCGACTGGTCATGAGCTGCTGGATTCGCTTGGGTATCGAGCCCACCAAAGACAACGACGTCATTCGCGGCGCCTATCGCGCACGCTTGCCGCAGCACCATCCGGAAACCGATCCGGAAGGTTTTCAGGCGCTGCGTGAGGCTTATGAGCTGGCATTACGCTTTGCCCGCGAGGAAGCCGGGGAGCCGGATCAACCGGTTGCCGATGAGATCAGTCCTGCCGATCAGACGATGGCCGACTTTGAAGCATTGCTGCTTGATCCAGCGCGTCGCTTCCAACCGGTGGCCTGGCAGGCATTCAACCTTGAGCTGGACCGCCTGCCGCTGGAGGTGCTGGACGAAGTTTGCTGGCCATTGCTGCGCGAGTTGCTCGACGCCGGCCCGATTTCCCATGTCTGCGCCCGTTTGTTGGCCCAGCGCCTGGGCTGGGCGAGCCGCATGCTGGATCTGGATTTCGACAACGCACGGCATGTCGACGAGTTTTTGCAGCGGATCAGCGCGGCGGATCCGTTCGACACCTCGTTGATGAGCCATTGGCCCGCTGTCGCGCAGTTGGAAACTCTCTGGTATGTGCGAACCCTGAATCACCTGCACCGAGAGGCGTCGCTCGACGACTACCGTCATTTCGCCGGCCTGCACACTTGCATCCCCCTGCCTGCTGATGACGGGTTATTGCAACGCCTGGCCATACAGTTCAGTCAGGCTGATATCGCCAACAAAGACTTTCTCGACATTATCAGCGAGCAGCATCGGCTTGCGCCTGAAGATGTCGACTGGCTGTATCTGTTGGCCTGTCAGCGCAGTGCGCTGGGAATGGAAGAGTTGGCACTGCAGGCATGGGTGCGGCTCTGGCGCGAACATCAGCATCCGAAAGCGGCGACGTGGTTACTGGCGTTGTGCGCGCGACATCAGCCTCAGCGCCTGCCGCTGCTGATTCAGGCCTTTGATCGTCTGGAAAACTTCCGCGACTGGTCCGAGGATCTAGGTGATGTCACTCAAGAGTACGGCAGTCCATCACAGCGCCCGGAAACACTCGGGCGTTGGTTCAGGGCCAAGCAGCTCGAGTTGCAGGACATTGCCGGTGCATTTGTCGAATGGCGTGTCAGTGGTGACGAGTTGCCGTTGTTGGCGGCGCTGATCATTGACAGTGATGACCGTCCGTTGCAAACGCTCTACCAGCATGCCTGGGCTTTGCACCGTGGTGATGTGCCATTGCTGCGACGCATCATGCAGGCATCCGAGCCGGGGGATGTGCTCGATCAACTGGTGCTGGAAGGCTTGCAGTATCAGGCCGGGCAGCAGATCTGCTGGTTGACCCGAGCGCCGATTCCTCAGGCCCTGGAAGCGTTTCTGGCCAGCGACTCGGCATCGACACTGCCGTCGGCGCTGGAAAAGGGCGAACCGCTTGAGCTCAGTCTGCTGTGGATGCGCCGTTTGCGTGCTTACGACGCCCGATCGCTGGCGCGGCTTGCCGAAGCGTTCAGTCTCGACAAGCGTGACGAACGGCTTGCGGGGCTCAAGTTGCAAGCGCAACTGGCCGCGCAAGGCATGCTGCTTCCGGCCGTCGATAGCTACTCTGATGTCTGGGAATGGCATCGTCAGGCGATTTACCTGCTGGCCACCCTCGACGATCCGACGCGTTGGCTGGGCGCGCAATCGGGACACTGCGTCGACGCCATGAGCATTGCGCGTGAACACCCCTTGGCCCGTTTGCAGCCGCTGCTCTGTCGCCTGAGTCGCGAGCAGGGCAGCGCCAGTGGCCTGCTCGGCTGGCTGCAAGCGGCGGATCCGGTGCACTCGCTGCTCGCGCGCAAGTTGTTCAGTGTGCATGAGGCGCTCGATAGCACTCGGCTGTTGGGTAATGACCGTTTGTTCGAGTGCATGCGCAGCGACATCTCCAGCTTCAACGAAGATTTGCTCGGGCGCATGCTCTTGGGTGGAGTCCTTTACCACGATCCGTTGCTCACTGCGCAACAGCGTAAATACCTGCTGGAAAGTATCACCGAGGTGGTCAATCCACAGGACTGGTTCGACGGCTTCCGTCACAGTCTGATCAAGGGTGAGCCTGTTCACCCGCCCCGTGAGGCTCTCGCGGAGGAGGGTGTCAGCGACGCCTTTTACCTGGCGCTGGATGTGCTGAAGGATCTGGTGCGTTTTGGCAATCTGGGCTTGCCAAGGCAGAAGGTTCTGTTACGCATGCAGCGGGCCAAGGATGACTCGGAAAATGGACTCGGTTTGCGCTTCGCATTCAGTGCATTGCTGTCGTGGTCTGAGCGTTTGCTGTTAGCCAAGGCAACGACCCGTCCAACCCCCGCCGCTGCGTTCTGGAGCCTGGGTACCCGGCTGGGGCGCGGGGCGTTTATCTGGCAGGTCATTGGCGCGTTGCTGGTGACGCCCGTGGCGGCGTTGCTCAGCGGTACGCCCGTATCCGGCATCGTCGTGTTGCTACTGGGCCTGGCGTTTCTGCTCGGTGCGGTCCTGCGCCGTTTGCATGACATGGGGCGGGGCATTCCGATGTTGCTGATTTTGGTAATGCTGTCGCCGGTATTGCCGTTTCTGCCGCTGATACTGTTCGGTTTTCCCGGAGAGAAGCTGCCCAATCGTTATGGCGTGCCACCGGACAGTGGCGGTGAAGATACCTTGTCCGGTGGTTTGCAGGCGACCTTACGGCGACTTATCGGCTAGAGGCGTAACTCATCCAGAACCTTGTTGAGTTGTGAGCGGTGGCTGGCGATTTCTTCCGATCGCTGGTCGCCCAGCACCGTGGTGAAACTGTCCAGCCAGTCGGCAATCCGCTGGCGTTCTTCGCCCAGACTTTGCGTCCACGCCCGTTCCAGTCGAGCCAGCAGGGTTCGATTCGGCAGAGTGTCGCGGGGGTGAATTTTCAGCGTACTCAAGCGTTCATGACTGGTTTGCCGCGATTGCGCATCGAGTCCGGTCGGGCTGCGGTCAATGCTGTGGCTGTGGCGTTCGCCCGTCCTTGGCAGGGTGACGTCAACTTCGAGCAAACCGTTGATGTCATAACTGAACCGCACATCCAGCGCCTGGATATCATCGCTCGGCGTCAGCGTGACATCGAAAGCATCGATAAAAATGTTGTCGCGTACCCACGGACGTTCGCCCTGATAGACCGCAATACGGATGACTTCCTGTCGTGGAGATGTCGTGTGGTAACGCTCCACCCTTGAGGTCGGGATGATGGTGTTGCGCTCGATGATCGGCGAGAACGCGCCACTGACGCCTTCGCCACGATTGGTCGAAATCCCCAGCGTATACGGACAGACATCCGTCAGAATCAATTCCTCGACCGCACCGTCCCGCGCCTTGCATGCCGCCTGCGTCGCCGCCCCCAGCGCCACGATAGTGTCTGGATCAAGATGCCGATAAGGCAGGCGTCCAAACAACGTGGCGACCATTTGCTGTACCGCCGGCATGCGCGTGGCGCCACCGACCAGCACCAGGCTGTCGAGGTCGCGCGGTTTCAGTCGGGCATCGCGCAGAGCCTGTTCGATTGGCGCGCGCAAGCGGGCCAGCAACGGCTCCCATATTTTCACTGCAGCGGCTTCATCCAGTTCCCATTCGAATGTCTGCTCGGCATGCCGCCAGCTCAACTGCTGCGCGCCTTCGCCGAGTTTGCATTTCAGCTGTTCGAGGGCATCACCGAGGCTGGCCATGGCTTGTGCATCGATCGTTGAGGGGGTGAGTTGCCAATTTTTCAGGCAGGCCTGCAACAGGGCTGCGGTGAAGTCTTCGCCGCCAAGAAAGTTGTCGCCAGTGGAGGCGTGCACTTCGATCAGCGGCAATGCGTATTCGAGCACGGTGACGTCGAACGTGCCGCCGCCGAGATCGAAAATCAGCGTGCGTTCGAACTTCTGTTCGTGCAGGCCGTACGCCATGGCCGCAGCGGTCGGTTCGTTGATCAGGCGCGTCACGGACAGCCCGGCCAGTTCGGCGGCGAACAAGGTACGCTTGCGCTGCTCGTCACTGAAATATGCCGGTACGGAAATGACCGCTTCTGTGACCGCCTGGCCGAGAAAGGCTTCCGCGTCTTGCTTGAGGGAGCCAAGCACCAGCGCCGACAACTCTTCCGGGCTGAACTGGCAAGAGCCGAGCTGGATTTGCCTGTCGCTGCCCATGAAGCGCTTGAACGCGGCGGCAGTGCGTTCCGGGTGCGTGGTCAGGCGGGCGCGGGCGGCTTTGCCGACCAGAATCGTGTCGTCTTCATCAAGGCTGACCACCGACGGTGTCAGCACATCGCCGAGGGCGTTGCGGATCAGTTCGGCGCGGCCTTCACGCCAGACGGCGATCAGGCTGTTGGTGGTGCCAAGGTCGATGCCCAGCAGGGCCGGGCGGGGAAGGGATGCATCCTGCATGGTTGATCTCGAAGCGGCGCAAAAAACGCGACCCTACAGGCTGAGGCAAAGCGTGGCAATTGTTGCTCTGTTGCCAGTCTGTGCGGCGGCCGGTTCAGGGCAGCAGTTTTTTCAGATCCTCCAACCCCACCGGCCGGCTGTGCAGATAGCCCTGATACAAATGGCACTCCAGCCCCTGCAAAAACGCCAGTTGCGCGGGCGTCTCCACGCCCTCGGCAATCACTTCCAATTCCAAGCTGTGGGCCATCGCGACAATTGCGCGAATGATCTCTGCAACATTGGAGTCAGTGGTTGCATCGCGGATGAACGACTGGTCGATCTTCAGGGTGTCTACCGGTAGCCGCTTCAAATACGTCAGCGATGAATAACCGGTGCCGAAATCGTCCATGGCGAAGCTCACGCCGAGCTTTTTCAGGCGGCGCATTTTGCTGATGGTGTCTTCCAGATTCTGGATGACGATGCCTTCGGTGATTTCCAGTTTCAGCAGCGAGCAGGGCAGGCCGTGGCTGGTCATGCTGTGTTCGATGCGTTCGACGAAATCGTTCTGGCGGAACTGCCTCGGGCTGATGTTCACGCACAGGCTGAAGTTGAGCGGGTCGACCAGTTTCAACGCGATCAGTTGTTTGAAGGCGTTGCAGGCTTCATCGAGGATCCAGGTACCGACTTCGAGAATCAGGCCGCTATCTTCCAGCACCTTGATGAACTCGGTAGGCGATTGCGCGCCAAGTTCAGGATGGTTCCAGCGCACCAGGGCTTCGGCGCCGATGATGCGGTTGTCGCGGGCATCGACCTGTGGCTGAAAATGCACGTTGAACTCGCCGCGCGACAGCGCAAGACGCAGGTCGGTCTCCATGCGCAGGCGTTCGCTGGCCGCTTTCTGCATGGTGTTGTGATACATCTGCGTGGTGTTGCGCCCGGAATCCTTGGCCCGGTACAGGGCGATGTCGGCGCGTTTGAGCAGGTCGGTCGGGGTCGAACCGTGATCGGGAATCAGCGCCACGCCAATGCTCGGCGTCACTTGCAGGCGCTGGCCATCGAGGAACATCGGCTCCGAAAGCAATTCGCGAATGGTGTCGGCCAGCGCGCGCACTTGTTCGCTGACCTCACTGCGCGAACCTTCGAGGCCGCTGAGCAACACCACGAACTCATCGCCACCGAGGCGCGCCACCGTGTCTTCCATGCGCACGCTGGCTTCGAGCCGCGCGGTGATGATTTTCAGCACGGTGTCGCCGACCGGGTGACCGAGGGAATCGTTGATGTGCTTGAAGTGATCGAGGTCGAGAAACAGCAAGGCGCCGCGCAGATTGTGGCGCTTGAGCAGGGCGATCTGCTGACTCAGGCGATCCATCAGCAAGGCGCGGTTGGGCAGGTTGGTCAGCGGGTCGTGATAGGCCAGGTGACGAATCTGCGCTTCGGCGTTCTTCAACAGGCTGACATCGCGCGCGGTCAGCAGCAGGCACGCGGTTTCATTGAGGGTGATCGGCTCGACCGAGACTTCCACCGTGAGCAATTCGCCGCGCTTGTTGCGCCCGAGCATTTCCTGATGATGCACGCGGCCCTTGATCTGTAACTCGGCGAGTAAGGTCGAGCGCTGTTTCTCTTCGGCCCAGATCCCCACCTGATAAACGGTTTTGCCCACCACTTCGTCAGCGCGGTAGCCGGTGAGGCGACAGAAACCGTCGTTGACCTCCAGATAACGCCCGGTGTCGCGCTCGGTGATGGTGATGGCGTCGGGGCTGGAGTGGAACGCCTTGGCGAATTTTTCTTCGCTGGCCTTCAGCGCTGCTTCCGAGCGTTGTTGCTGGGTGATGTCGCGCAGGGTGGTGACGATGCACGGCTGATCGCCGACGCTGATCTGCCGGCTGGAAATCACGCAGGTCAGCGACTGGCCGTCCTTGTGCTGGACGAGAATGGCCACGTTGCTCAGGCCTTGTTCGCGAATCACCCGTTCGATGCGTTGCAGGCTCTTTGCCGAGGCGTCCCACAGGCCGATTTCCTCGGCGGTGTGGCCAATCACATCGGCGGCACTCCAGCCAAAAGTCTGGCTGAAGCTCGAATTGATCTCGATGAATTCCCCGGTTTCCTGGCGCGTCACGCAGATCGGATCGGGGCTGACCTGAAACAGCGTGGCGAATTTCTCTTCCGAGGCTACCAGCCGCTGCTCGCGCTCGACCTGATCGGTGATGTCCAGCAACGTGCCGGCCATGCGCAGCGGCGCGCCGTTGTCGTCGCGATAGAGACGCGCGCGGCTTTCCAGATAGCGCGAGCTGCCGTCGGGCAATTGCACGCGATAGGTCAGTTGATAATTGCCGGCCGGACCTTCGCGCAGGCTGCGGTAGGCGTCGCGCATGCTGTCGCGCTCCTCGCCCGGCACGCCTTCGAAAAACTCCTCGAATGATTCATGAAATGGAATCGGCTCCAGCCCGTGCAATTGCGCAGCGCGCGCCGAGCCGTAGAGCATGCCGCTGGGGATGTGCCAGTCCCAGGTGCCGAGTTGCGCCGAGTCCAGCGCCAGGTCGAGGCGTTCCTGGCTGTCCTTCAAGGCCAGTTCGGCGGCTTTGCGTTCGGTGGTGTCGAGGAACGTGCTGAGCAGATAGGGCTGGCCTTCGAGCTCGACCTTCTGTGCACTGAGGATGCCGTCGTGCACCTGGCCATTGCTGGCGCGAAACTGCACTTCCATGCTGATCAGTTCGCCCTTGGCTTTGGTTTTCTTCACCAGTTCGGCGCGTTGCTCTGGGTGCACCCACAGGCCCAGTTCCAGGGTGGTGCGGCCGATTGCGCTTTGCACCGGCCAGCCGAACAGGCTTTCGAAATACTGGTTGGCCTCGCTGATCAGACCGTCATCCTGACGGGTCAGCAGAACCATGTTCGGGCACAGGTGGAAAAGTGTCGCGAAACGTTTCTCCGAGCTGCTCAGGGCCTGCTCGCGCTGGCGTTGGTGGGTGATTTCGCGAATCACCCCGATCATTCGGGGCCGGCCGTTCTTGTCTGGCAGCAGGCTGCCGCTGATCTCCAGCCAGTGCAGGCTGCCGTCGGGCCAGCGAATACGGTGATGCATCGCCTGCTCCAGCGGGGCGCCGGCGATCACCGCGTGGAAAGCACGCACGGTTTTCGCACGGTCTTCCGGCGGCAACAGGTCGAGGTATTCCAAATCGGCGGGTAATGGCTGCCGTGGATCGAAACCGAACAATGCCTGAGTGCCCCGCGACCAGCTGATCTGCCCGCGCTCGATGTCCCAATACCAGGCACCGAGCCGCGCGCCGTTGAGCGCGGCGAGCAATTGCGGCGCGCTTTCCCAGCTCTGCTCGGAATGGCGCGGATCGACAGCCTGGATTCGCGGCATCGGCGGAGTTCGGTCAACAGATTTCGGCATTGTCAGCGGGCCTTGAGCTGAGTGGCGTGAGGCACAGGAGCGGCTCTATAGGAGTAGCACAAGTCAGGCCGGGATCCCTGGCCGATCGATTTGTGCATCCAGCAGGGCCATGAAGGCGCGTGCTGCATTCGATAGCGTCCGTTCGGTGTGCAAGATATAGCCTAGCTGGCGAGTGAGCTGTATGCCCGGCAATGCGATGCTTGCCACTTGTTCGTCGAGCATGGTGCGCGGCAGCACGCTCCAGGCCAGGCCGATGGAGACCATCATCTTGATGGTTTCCAGATAGTTGGTGCTCATGGCGATGTTCGGCGTCAGGCCCTGGGCTTCGAACAAACGCTGGACGATGTGGTGGGTAAACGTGTTGCCGCCGGGGAAAACCGCCGGATGACCGGCGATGTCCGCCAGACTGACGGCGCCGTTGTTGATCAGCGAATGCTCCGGGGCGACGACGAAATCCAGCGGGTCGTCCCACACCGGCGTGGCTTTGACCAGGGTGTGCGGCTCTGGCGCGAGGGTGATGACCGCCAGTTCTGCGCGGCCGTGGAGAATTTCCTCGTAGGCCACTTCCGAATCAAGGAACTGAATATCCAGCGCAACCTGTGGGTAGCGGCGGGTGAACTCCCTTAATAGAGGCGGCAAGCGGTGCAGGCCGATGTGGTGACTGGTCGCCAGCGTAAGGCGGCCGCTGACTTCACCGGTCAGGTTGGTCAGGGCGCGGCGGGTGTCGTCGAGCACATTGAGAATCTGATAGGCCCTTGGCAGCAGGGCGCGACCCGCCTCGGTCAGACCGACTTCGCGACCTAGTCGATCAAACAGGCGCACTTTCAATTGCTGCTCAAGCCCGGCGATGCGCTTGCTGATCGCCGGTTGTGTCAGATGAAGGCGTTCGCCGGCGCCGGGAGAAGCTGCCGGTCTCGGCGATGGCAATAAAAGCATTCAGGTTAGCCAGATCCATGTCGCATTCCAGTTGGTTATCCAAAGCATAAAAAATATGAATTTGAGTTATTTAATCTAACCCCATAGGATCGGCCTCACAAGCCAAAGGGTTATTGATAAGCCCAGGGCATAGAAACAAGCTGATGAGGAACCGTCTGATGGCCGGCAAAACGCTCTACGACAAGCTCTGGGATTCGCATTTGGTCAAGCAGCGCGACGATGGCTCGGCGCTGATCTACATCGATCGTCACATCATCCACGAAGTGACTTCGCCGCAAGCTTTCGAAGGCTTGCGTCTGGCCGGGCGCAAGCCTTGGCGCATCGATGCCAACATCGCGACCCCGGACCACAACGTACCGACCACTCCGGAGCGCAAGGGCGGGATCGAAGCCATTGCCGACCAGGTCTCGCGTTTGCAGGTGCAGACCCTCGACGACAACTGCGATGAATACGGCATCGTCGAATTCAAGATGAACGACGTGCGTCAGGGCATCGTTCACGTGATCAGCCCGGAGCAGGGCGCGACCCTGCCGGGCATGACCGTGGTTTGCGGCGACTCGCACACCTCGACCCATGGCGCATTCGGCGCGTTGGCCCACGGCATCGGCACATCCGAGGTCGAGCACGTGCTCGCCACGCAGTGCCTGGTGGCCAAGAAAATGAAAAACATGCTGGTGCGCGTCGAAGGCCAATTGCCGTTCGGCGTGACCGCCAAGGACATTGTCCTTGCGGTGATCGGCAAGATCGGCACCGCCGGCGGTAACGGCCATGCCATCGAGTTTGCCGGCAGCGCGATCCGCGATCTGTCCGTCGAAGGCCGCATGACCATCTGCAACATGTCCATCGAAGCCGGCGCCCGCGTGGGCCTGGTGGCGGCAGATCAGAAGACCATCGACTACGTCAAAGGTCGTCCATTCGCGCCGAAGGGCGAGCAGTGGGACATGGCCGTCGAAGCCTGGAAAGACCTGGTTTCCGATGCCGATGCCAAATTCGACACCGTGGTCGAGCTCGACGCCGCGCAAATCAAGCCGCAAGTCAGCTGGGGCACTTCGCCTGAGATGGTTTTGGCTGTTGATCAGAACGTGCCGGATCCGGCCAAGGAAATGGATCTGGTCAAACGTGACTCGATCGTTCGCGCCTTGAAATACATGGGTCTGACCGCCAATCAGGCGATCACCGACATTCAGCTTGATCGCGTATTCATCGGTTCCTGCACCAACTCGCGCATCGAAGACTTGCGCGCCGCTGCGGTCATCGCCAAGGGCCGCAAGGTCGCCTCGACCATCAAGCAGGCGATCGTTGTGCCGGGCTCGGGTCTGGTCAAAGCGCAGGCTGAAGCCGAAGGGCTGGACAAGATTTTCCTCGAGGCCGGTTTCGAATGGCGCGAGCCGGGTTGCTCGATGTGCCTGGCGATGAACCCGGACCGTTTGGAGTCCGGCGAGCATTGCGCCTCGACTTCCAACCGTAACTTCGAAGGCCGTCAGGGCGCCGGTGGCCGTACCCACTTGGTCAGCCCGGCCATGGCGGCAGCAGCAGCGGTGAACGGCCGTTTCATCGACGTTCGTGAATTGATCCAAGGAGCACAGTAAAGATGAAGGCATTTACTCAGCACACTGGTCTTGTCGCGCCTTTGGATCGTGCCAACGTCGACACCGATCAGATCATTCCCAAGCAGTTCTTGAAGTCGATCAAGCGCACCGGTTTTGGTCCGAACCTGTTCGACGAGTGGCGTTATCTGGATGTCGGCCAGCCGTACCAGGACAACTCCAAGCGCCCGCTGAACAAGGATTTCATCCTCAACGCCGAGCGTTATCAGGGTGCCAGCGTATTGCTCGCCCGCGAGAACTTCGGCTGCGGCTCGAGCCGTGAACACGCGCCGTGGGCGCTGGAAGAGTACGGTTTCCGCAGCATCATCGCGCCGAGTTACGCCGACATCTTCTTCAACAACAGTTTCAAGAACGGCCTGCTGCCGATCATTCTCAGCGATGCAGAAGTTGATGAACTGTTTAAGCAGGTTGAAGCCGAGCCGGGTTATCAATTGCAGATCGACTTGCAAGCGCAGACCGTGACCCGCCCGGATGGCAAGGTGTACAGCTTCGAGATCGATGCGTTCCGCAAGCACTGCCTGCTCAACGGTCTGGACGATATCGGCCTGACCTTGCAGGACGGCGATGCGATTGCGACGTTCGAGGCCAAGCATCGAGTTAGCCAGCCGTGGTTGTTTCGCGACGCGTGATTCGAGATTGATGTAGTCAGGGCTGGCCCCTTCGCGAGCAGGCTCGCTCCCACCTTGGAATGCATTCCCCTGTGGGAGCGAGCCTGCTCGCGAAGACGGCAGCGCAAACAACATAGATACCAGGATGTGCCCATGACCAGCACCGCCCAACACACTCAGGTCGTACAAAAGCAATTCGGTGAACAGGCCGCCGCCTACCTGAGCAGCGCCGTTCACGCTCAAGGCACCGAATTCGCATTGCTACAGGCTGAGCTGGCCGGGCAGGGCGAGGCTCGTGTGCTGGACTTGGGTTGCGGCGCAGGCCATGTCAGTTTCCATGTCGCTCCATTGGTCAAGGAGGTGGTGGCTTACGACCTGTCGCAGCAAATGCTTGATGTGGTTGCCGGCGCTGCCGTCGATCGCGGCTTGAGCAATATCATTACCGTCAACGGTGCTGCCGAGCGTTTGCCGTTCGCCGATGGCGAGTTCGATTTTGTGTTCAGCCGCTATTCGGCGCATCACTGGAGCGACCTCGGTCTGGCCTTGCGCGAAGTGCGCCGGGTGCTGAAGCCGGGCGGGGTGGCGGCTTTCGTTGACGTGTTGTCACCGGGCAGTGCGTTGTTCGACACTTACCTGCAAAGCGTCGAAGTGCTGCGCGACACCAGCCATGTCCGCGACTACTCCGCCGCCGAGTGGCTGCGCCAGGTCAGCGAGGCCGGTCTGCATGTGCGCAGCACCACCCGGCAGCGCCTGCGTCTGGAGTACAGCAGTTGGGTCGAGCGCATGCGCACACCTGACGTGATGCGCGCGGCGATCCGCCAGTTGCAGCAGTCGATGGGCAACGAAGTGCGTGAGTATTTTGAGATAGATGCCGACGGCTCGTTCAGTACCGATGTGATCGTGCTGATGGCCGAGCGATAGGAATTTTTCCCGGCGCGCCGTTCACTGGCGCACCGCTTGAAGACACGAGGAAAGCATGAGCAAGCAAATTCTGATTCTCCCGGGTGACGGTATTGGTCCGGAAATCATGGCCGAAGCGGTCAAGGTGCTGGAATTGGCCAATGACAAGTACAGCCTGGGCTTCGAGCTGAGCCACGACGTGATTGGCGGCGCGGCCATCGACAAGCATGGCGTGCCGCTGGCCGACGAAACCCTCGATCGCGCCCGCGCCGCCGACGCCGTGCTGCTGGGCGCGGTCGGTGGCCCGAAATGGGACACCATCGAGCGTGACATTCGCCCTGAGCGCGGTCTGCTGAAAATCCGCGCGCAACTGGGCCTGTTCGGCAACCTGCGCCCGGCGATCCTCTATCCGCAACTGGCCGACGCGTCGAGCCTGAAACCGGAAATCGTTGCCGGCCTGGACATTCTCATTGTCCGTGAGCTGACCGGCGGCATTTACTTCGGCGCGCCGCGTGGCACCCGTACGCTGGACAACGGCGAGCGTCAGTCCTACGACACGCTGCCGTACAGCGAAAGCGAAATCCGCCGCATCGCCCGTGTCGGTTTCGACATGGCCATGGTTCGTGGCAAGAAGCTCTGCTCGGTGGACAAGGCCAACGTCCTGGCATCCAGCCAGTTGTGGCGCGAAGTGGTCGAGCAAGTGGCCAAGGATTACCCGGAAGTCGAACTGAGCCACATGTACGTCGATAACGCCGCCATGCAGTTGGTGCGCGCACCCAAGCAGTTCGACGTGATCGTCACCGACAACATGTTCGGCGACATCCTCTCCGACGAAGCGTCGATGCTCACCGGCTCGATCGGCATGCTCCCTTCGGCCTCCCTGGACTCCAATAACAAGGGCATGTACGAGCCGTGCCATGGTTCGGCGCCGGACATTGCTGGCAAAGGCATTGCCAACCCGCTGGCGACGATCCTGTCGGTATCGATGATGCTGCGTTACAGCTTCAATCTGCACGACGCTGCCGATGCCATCGAAAAAGCCGTCAGTGTCGTGCTCGATCAGGGCTTGCGCACTGGCGACATCCACTCGGCCGGTTGTACCAAAGTCGGTACGCAGGAAATGGGCGACGCAGTAGTCGCCGCGCTGCGGAATCTGTAATCTCTCGGGCCCGCTGCGAAATTCAATACAAAGCAGCGGCCCACTTTTCAAGAAGGTGTAGTTGCGATGAAACGTGTAGGTCTGATCGGTTGGCGCGGGATGGTCGGTTCCGTGCTCATGCAGCGGATGCTGGAAGAGCAGGATTTCGATCTTATCGAGCCGGTGTTTTTCACCACGTCCAATGTCGGTGGCCAAGGCCCGTCCGTGGGCAAGGACATTGCTCCGCTCAAGGACGCTTACAGCATTGACGAGCTGAAGACCCTCGACGTGATCCTGACCTGCCAGGGCGGCGACTACACCAGCGAAGTATTCCCCAAGCTGCGCGAAGCCGGCTGGCAGGGTTACTGGATCGACGCGGCGTCGAGCCTGCGCATGAACGATGACGCGGTGATCATTCTCGACCCGGTCAACCGCAAGGTCATCGACCAGCAGCTGGACGCGGGCACCAAGAATTACATCGGCGGCAACTGCACCGTCAGCCTGATGCTGATGGGTCTGGGCGGTCTGTTCGAGGCCGGTCTGGTCGAGTGGATGAGCGCCATGACCTATCAGGCGGCCTCCGGTGCCGGCGCGCAGAACATGCGTGAACTGATCAAGCAGATGGGCGCGACCCACGCCGCTGTCGCCGATCAACTGGCCGATCCGGCCAGCGCGATCCTCGACATCGACCGTCGCGTGGCCGAAGCCATGCGCAGCGACGCGTACCCGACCGAAAACTTCGGCGTACCGCTGGCCGGCAGCCTGATCCCATGGATCGACAAGGAACTGCCGAACGGCCAGAGCCGCGAAGAGTGGAAGGCCCAGGCCGAGACCAACAAGATCCTCGGTCGCTTCAAGAGCCCGATCCCGGTCGACGGCATCTGCGTGCGCATCGGCGCCATGCGCTGCCACAGCCAGGCGCTGACCATCAAGCTGAACAAAGACGTACCGATCGCCGATATCGAAGGGCTGATCAGCCAGCACAACCCTTGGGTCAAGCTGGTACCGAACAACCGCGAGATCAGCATGCAGGAGCTGAGCCCGACCAAGGTCACCGGCACCCTGAATGTACCGGTCGGTCGTCTGCGCAAGCTGAACATGGGTTCGCAATTCGTCGGCGCCTTCACCGTCGGCGACCAACTGCTGTGGGGCGCGGCCGAACCGCTGCGCCGCATGCTGCGGATCCTGCTGGAGCGTTGATCGCTTGAAGCATTGAAGAAGCCCGTGCCTTGAAAGAGGTGCGGGTTTTTTTATGCCAAGGATTTCTCCGGTGTCTGTACTGCCTTTTTCGCGAGCAGGCTCGCTCCCACATTGAAATGCGGTCCCTGTGGGAGCGAGCCTGCTCGCGAAAGGGCCGGTCCAGCCGCCGCAAATCCTGCAGAAATTGCCTGTGCGCCACCCACCCGGTAAAGTGCCGCTCCCCCCGTTTTGCCAGAGGTAGCTCCATGACCCAGACTTTCGATATCGCCGTTATCGGCGCCACCGGTACTGTCGGCGAAACCCTCGTACAGATTCTCGAAGAACGCGACTTCCCGGTCGGCAACCTGCACCTGCTGGCCAGCAGTGAATCGGCCGGCAGCTCGGTGCTGTTCCGCAACAAAAACGTCCGCGTGCGCGAGGTCGACGAGTTCGATTTCAGCAAGGTCAGACTGGTGTTCTTCGCCGCCGGCGCTGCGGTGTCGCTGAGCTACGCCGCTCGCGCCCATGCTGCCGGTTGCTCGTTGATCGACTTGTCCGGCGCCTTGTCCACCGATCAGGCGCCACAGGTGGTGCCGGAGGCCAATGCCGATATTCTCGCCAGTCTGAAAAGCCCATTCCAGGTCAGCAGCCCAAGCCCGTCTGCTACGACGCTTGCGGTGGTGCTGGCGCCGCTGCTCGATCTGCTCGATCTGCAATACGTCAACGTCACCGCCAATCTGGCCGTTTCGGCGCAAGGCCGCGAGGCGGTCACCGAGCTCGCGCGGCAGACCGCCGAGCTGCTCAACATGCGTCCGCTGGAACCGACGTTCTTCGACCGGCAGATGGCCTTCAACCTGCTGGCACAAGTCGGTACGCCTGATGCGCAGGGCCACACGCTGCTGGAAAAACGATTGGTTCGAGAGCTGCGCCAGGTCCTGGCGAAACCTTTATTGAAGATTTCTGCCACTTGCGTTCAAGCCCCGGTGTTTTTTGGCGATAGCTTTAGCGTGACCTTGCAGTCAGGCAGCGCTGTTGACCTGGAAAAGGTCAACGCAGCGCTTGAGGCTGCACCGGGCATCGAGCTGGTCGAGGCCGGCGATTATCCGACCGCGGTCGGCGATGCGGTGGGGCAGGACGTGGTCTACGTAGGCCGCGTGCGGACGGGCGTCGACGACCCGGCGGAACTAAATCTTTGGCTGACGTCAGATAACGTACGCAAAGGCGCGGCGCTCAACGCCGTGCAACTGGCTGAGTTGTTGATAAAAGACCTGCTGTAAAAGATACTTGGCAACAATTTGTCGACTGATTCTAGGTGAGCGCTATGCTTGCCCGAAGCGCGTCGATGACGAGTCACCCTCCGGGACTTTCCGGGGCAGCACCGAAATGATCGCGCGCGGCGACACCCGTCGTCGCGCGCAATGCCTTACGGCAGCGGTATTCAAAAGCTTCTCGCTGGCCGAGGAACGTTCAAACAAAGGATGAGGCTATGGTTCAAGTTCGCAAACTGGTGTTAGCAATAGCGGCCGCCTCGGCGCTGTCCTCCGGTATGGCGCATGCCCTCGGGCTCGGGGAGCTGACCCTGAAGTCGACCCTGAACCAGCCGTTGGTGGCTGAAATCGAGCTGCTCGACGTCAAGGATCTCACCGCCGCCGAGGTGGTGCCGAGCCTGGCTTCCCCTGAAGATTTCGCCAAGGCTGGCGTTGATCGTCAGGCTTTTCTCAATGACCTGACGTTCACCCCGGTACTCAACGCCAGCGGCAAAAGCGTGTTGCGCGTGACCTCGAGCCAACCGCTGTCGGAACCGATGGTGAAGTTCCTCGTGCAGGTGATGTGGCCCAATGGCCGCCTGCTGCGTGATTACAGCGTGCTGCTCGATCCGTCGAAGTTCTCGCCGCAGACCGCAGACGCCGCCGCGCAACCGGCGCCGTCGCAGACCATCACTGCGCCCACCACTGGCGCCACCCATCGCAATCAATACACCACCACGCCGCGCGATACCCTGTGGGAAATCGCCGCGAAGGCGCGCAACGGCGGCTCGGTGCAGCAGACCATGCTGGCGATTCAGGCGCTCAATCCGAATGCCTTTATCGACGGCAACATCAACCGTCTGAAAACCGGCCAGGTGCTGCGTCTGCCGGACCCGGTACAAAGCACAGCGCTGCCGCAGTCGGCTGCCATTGCTGAAGTGGCGGCGCAGAACGAAGCCTGGCGTCAGGGCCGTCGTTATGTAGGCAAGCCTGGCACCGGTCAGCAGCAGCTGGATGCGACCAATCGTGGCCGTGGCAATACCGGTGCAGCGGCCAACACCCAGGACAATCTGAGCCTGGTCTCGGCGGAAAGCGCCAAGCCCGGTGCGAAAGGCCCGGCCGGCGACGCCAAGGCGCTGAGCAACAAACTGGCAATCACTCAGGAAAACCTCGACACGACCCGTCGTGACAACGAGGAACTGAAAAGCCGCATGGCTGATCTGCAGAGCCAGTTGGACAAGCTGCAAAAGCTGATCGAGCTGAAGAACAATCAACTGGCGAAGATGCAGGCCGACGGCGCCGGCGCTGCGCCTGGCGCCACTGCTGCTGTGCCGCCGGTACCGGCGATCACTGCCGAACTGGCCGCAACACCGCCAGCCACTCCGGCCGACGCCGCACCGACTCCAGAGTCAGCCATCGCGCCGCCAGCGGAAACCCCGGTTGAGCCGGTCGTCGAGCCGGTGGTCGAAACTACGCCGCCTGCTGCCGCCGATGACGACAAAGCCTTCAATGAGCTGCTGACCAATCCGATCCTGCTCGGCCTGATCGGCGGCGGTGCGGTGGTTCTGCTGCTTCTGCTGTTGCTGCTGGCACGTCGCCGCAAAGCCCAGCAGGAAGCCGAAAAGCACCTGCGCATGGCCCGCGCTCTGGCTGAAGAGCAAGAGTTCTCCGCTGAGCAGGATCTGCCGGAAAGCAGCTTCTCCGGCTTGGAAACCCCGGCAGCCAGCGTCAAGCTCAACACGCCAGCTCCGGCACCTGCGCCAGCCCCTGCACCGGTCGTCACTCCGGTGGTGATGGCTGCGCCGATTGCCGCACCACTGGTGGCCCCGGCCGGC
This sequence comes from Pseudomonas sp. TE9122, assembly GCF_056278925.1. Lineage (NCBI taxonomy): Bacteria > Pseudomonadati > Pseudomonadota > Gammaproteobacteria > Pseudomonadales > Pseudomonadaceae > Pseudomonas > Pseudomonas sp. TE9122. Next base: position 1,645,542 of record NZ_JBWBQI010000001.1, read on the forward strand.
GAACGCTCTGATGATGTGCTCGACAAAGCGCAATCGCACATCAATGCCGGCCGCCTTAATCAGGCCGCTGCGCTGCTGGAAGAGGGCGTCAGCCTTGAGCCGGAACGCAGCGATCTGCGCCTGAAGCTGATGGAAGTCTACGGTCAGCAGGGCGACCGCGATGCGTTCGTTGCGCAAGAGCGTCAACTGGTGGCCAATGGCGATAACTTCGCCAAGGTCGAAGCGCTGAAAAGCCGCTTCCCAGCCATGGCTGTCGTCGCTGCCGGTGGGCTGGCAGCTGCCGCCGTCGCTGCCGAACTGGACGCGCAGTACGTCAAGGAATTGCTGCAAGACGAGCCGCAAGCGCCCGAGGCTGCCGCTGACGATCTCGACACCGCGTTCGATTTGAGCCTGGACGACCTCGACAACATCACCCCGGTCGATCCTGCGCCAGCGGTCGAGCCAGAAGCGCCTGTCGAGCTCGACGCATTTCCGGCCGAAGACGATCTGAGCTTCGCTTCGGTGCTGCAAGAGCAGACCGAGATGAAAGACAATCTCGACGATCTGTCGGACTTCGATCTGGACATGGATCTGGGCGCCGAACCATCGCCGGCCACGTTGGCTGAAGATGACTTCCTGCTGGATCTTGACGACGGCGTGAAGGACTTGCCGCCGGTCGAGACGCCGGTAGTTGCTGACGTGCCGCAGGACGATCTGGAACTCCCAGCCGATTTCGACCTGTCGCTGGCCGACGAAATGGACACCAACCCAGCCGCCGAGCCGGATGCTTTCGCGGCCGAGCTTGACGACGTCAATGCCGAGCTGGATCGCCTGTCGCAAAGCATGGCCGAACCGAGCTTCACCGAAGCGGACGCAGCGTTGGGTGATGACCTGGGTGAAGATGATTTCGACTTCCTCGCCGGCACCGACGAAGCAGCGACCAAACTCGATCTGGCCCAGGCTTACATCGACATGGGCGACGCTGACGGTGCGCGTGACATCCTCAACGAAGTGTTGACCGAGGGTGACGAGAAGCAGCGGGGCGAGGCCAAGGAAATGCTTTCCAACCTGGCGTAAGTTCAGCGGTAAACAACAAGCGGCAGCCCGGTGGGGCTGCCGTTTTTGTTTGTGCCGGATTCGGCGGTGTTTGATCGATTGCTTTCGCGAGCAGGCTCGCTCCCACAGGGGGGCGCATTGCAAATGTGGGAGCGAGCCTGCTCGCGAAGGGGGCGGTACTGCCGATAGAGAACTCTGGCATCCCCGGCCCACCGCCTTATAATGCCCGCCTTTGCAAATCAGCAGGCTGTCCCACCTTGGCAAACATAGATAACCCGGTCGCCGAAATGGCGCCCGACGGCTTTTACCGCGTCGCGCTGGGCGTTGAGTACAAAGGCTCGCGCTACAGCGGCTGGCAACGGCAACTGACCGGAGTGGCGACTGTGCAGGAAGAGCTTGAAAAAGCCCTGTCGAAAGTCGCCAATTCGCCGGTTTCCCTGCAATGCGCCGGGCGTACCGATGCCGGCGTGCATGCCTGCGGCCAAGTGGTGCACTTTGACACCCAGGTTGATCGCTCGCTGAAAGCCTGGGTCATGGGCGCCAACATCAATCTGCCCCACGACATCAGCGTCAGTTGGGCCAGGGTCATGCCGGCACATTTTCATGCTCGGTTCAAAGCCATTGCCCGGCGTTATCGCTATGTGATCTACAACGATCAGATCCGCCCGGCGCACCTCAATGAAGAAATCACCTGGAATCACCGTCCGCTCGACGCCGAGCGTATGGCCGAGGCCGCGCAGTACCTGATCGGTACCCACGATTTCAGCGCATTCCGGGCCGGTCAGTGCCAGGCAAAGTCGCCGATCAAGAAGATGCATCACCTGCGCGTGACCCGTCACGGCAAGATGATCGTGCTCGACATTCGTGCCAACGCGTTCCTGCATCACATGGTGCGCAATATCGCCGGTGTGCTGATGACCATCGGTGCCGGTGAGCGTCCGGTGGAGTGGATGAAGGAAGTGCTGGAAAGTCGCGAGCGTCGCTCCGGCGGGGTCACGGCGCATCCGTACGGGCTGTATCTGGTGCAGGTCGAGTATCACGACGAATTCCCGTTACCCGAGCGCTTTATCGGGCCACATTTCCTTACGGGTTTCTCCGAACTTGACGGCTGACGCCCTCGGGCGCTTTTGTTACCATCCGGGACGTTTTCGGATTTTGCCTTGAGGTTTTCCTGACATGTCAGCTGTTCGCAGCAAGATCTGCGGCATTACCCGCATCGAAGATGCGCTGGCCGCCGTCGAAGCCGGTGCCGACGCGATCGGCCTGGTGTTTTACGCCAAGAGTCCGCGAGCGGTGAACGTGCAGCAGGCGCGGGCGATCATCAAGGCGCTGCCGCCGTTCGTTACCACCGTGGGGCTGTTCGTCAATGCCAGCCGTTGCGAGCTCGGAGAAATCCTCGATGCGGTGCCGCTGGATCTGCTGCAGTTCCATGGCGACGAAAGTGCGGAGGAGTGTGAAGGCTGGCATCGTCCGTACATCAAAGCGCTGCGGGTCAAGGCGGGTGATGACATTGCTGCTGCCTGCGATGCCTTTCCCGGCGCCAGTGGCGTACTGCTCGACACCTATGTCGAAGGGGTGCCCGGTGGAACCGGCGAGGCGTTTGACTGGTCACTGATTCCGCAACACTTGAGCAAACCGCTGATTCTGGCCGGCGGCCTGACGCCGGAGAACGTTGCCGACGCGGTAGCACGGGTCAAGCCCTACGCGGTGGATGTCAGCGGCGGGGTAGAAGCGAGCAAAGGCATCAAGGATCACCACAAGATTCGCGCATTCATCAACGCGGTGCGCGGCAATACATCGTCGATGTGACGGCTGGCAGTCTGCCGCCGTCCATCAATGCACTTGCACAAAGCAGGCGCGGCTGAGGGTTGCTGAATCGTCGCAGGTCATGTTCCGCGCTGACCGCCACTGTTCGGCAACCATCGCCACACACATGAATTTAGCTCAAGGGCATACGCGGGGCTGCGAACCAGAGCGTTCGGGCCGCCGGTACTGGAGAAAGAAAGCATGAGCAACTGGTTAGTAGACAAACTGATCCCTTCGATCATGCGCTCGGAGGTCAAGAAGAGCTCGGTGCCTGAAGGTCTGTGGCACAAATGCCCGTCCTGCGAGGCGGTGTTGTACCGTCCGGAGCTGGAAAAGACCCTGGACGTTTGCCCCAAGTGCAACCATCACATGCGCATCGGCGCACGTGCCCGCATCGACATTTTCCTCGACCCGGAAGGCCGCAACGAACTGGGTGCTGACCTGGAGCCGGTTGACCGTCTGAAATTCCGCGACGGCAAGAAGTACAAGGACCGCTTGGTCGCTGCGCAGAAGCAGACCGGCGAGAAAGATGCGCTGATCTCGGTCAGCGGTACCTTGCTGGGCATGCCGGTAGTGGTTTCGGCATTCGAATTCAACTTCATGGGCGGTTCCATGGGCGCCATCGTCGGTGAGCGCTTCGTTCGCGCTGCCAACTACGCACTGGAAAACCGCTGCCCGATGATCTGCTTCGCCGCCTCCGGTGGTGCACGCATGCAGGAAGCGCTGATCTCGCTGATGCAGATGGCCAAGACTTCGGCCGTACTTGCGCGTCTGCGTGAAGAAGGCATTCCGTTCATCTCCGTACTGACCGACCCGGTCTACGGCGGCGTTTCCGCCAGTCTGGCGATGCTTGGCGACGTCATCGTCGGCGAGCCGAAAGCCCTGATCGGCTTCGCCGGTCCGCGGGTGATCGAGCAGACCGTGCGCGAGAAACTGCCGGAAGGCTTCCAGCGCAGCGAGTTCCTGCTGGAGCACGGCGCGATCGACATGATCATTCACCGTCAGGAACTGCGTCCGCGTCTGGGTAACCTGCTGGCACAGATGACCGGCAAGCCGACGCCGAAGTTCGTCGCCGCGCCGATCGAACCGATCGTGGTGCCGCCGGTGCCTGCCAACGTATGACCCAGCGCACCCTTGGTGAATGGCTCGCCTACCTTGAGCAGTTGCATCCGTCGGCCATCGACATGGGCCTGGAGCGTTCGCAACAGGTAGCGTCCCGCATGGGGCTGGGCCAGCCGGCGCCTCGGGTGATCACGGTCACCGGCACCAACGGCAAGGGCTCGACCTGCGCGTTCGTGGCTTCATTTCTGCGTGCGCAGGGCCTGAGCGTTGGTGTCTACAATTCTCCGCACCTGCTGCGTTACAACGAGCGGGTGCAGCTCGACGGCGTCGAAGCCACTGACGCGCAGCTCTGCGAAGCCTTTGCTGCGGTCGAGGCGGGCCGCGGCGAGACTTCCCTGACTTACTTCGAAATGGGCACTCTGGCAGCGTTCTGGCTGTTCCAGCAGGCGGCGCTTGACGCTGTGGTGCTTGAAGTCGGGTTGGGCGGGCGTCTGGATACCGTCAATGTAGTCGATGCCGATATTGCGCTGGTCACCAGCATTGGCGTCGATCACGCCGATTATCTGGGCGATACCCGCGAATCCGTGGCCTTCGAGAAGGCCGGAATTTTCCGCCAGGGCAAGCCTGCTCTGTGTGGCGACCTGAATCCTCCGCAACCACTGCTCGACAAGGCGCACGAACTGGCTTGCCCATTCTTTCTGCGTGGACGCGATTTCGATCTCGGCATCACTGACCAACACTGGCAATGGCGCGGCACCGATGCCCTGGGCCAAGTGGTCGAGTTGCGCGACTTGCCGCTGCTCGATCTGCCGATGGAAAACGCCGCGCTGGCGCTGCAAGCCTATCTGCTGACAGGTTTGCCGTGGAATGCCGAACAGATTGTCGCGGCGTTGCAGGCGACGCGCGTGGTCGGACGCCTCGATCGTCGTTCGTTCGAATGGAACGGCAAGCGCCTGAACATGTTGCTGGATGTTGGTCACAATCCTCATGCCGCTGAATATCTCGCTCGGCGTCTGGCTGCGCGGCCCCCGGCGGGCAAGCGCCTGGCGGTATTCGGCCTGCTGGCGGACAAGGATCTGGATGGTGTTGTTGGCGAATTGAATGCTAGTGTCGCGCATTGGGCTGTCGCGCCGCTGGATTCGCCGCGCGCGCGTCCCGTAGCTGAACTTGAGGCAGCGCTGCAGAACCTTGGTGCTTCGGTTACGTCTTACGCCAGCGTGGCGGCCGCTCTGGAAGGGCAGTGCGCTATAGCAACCAGTGACGACGAGATTCTGTTGTTCGGATCATTTTATTGTGTCGCCGAGGCCCTTGAATGGCTGGCCCGGCGCTCCACGGAGGAAGCGGCAAATGGCTTTGCTGGATAAAGCGTACAAGCAGCGCATGGTTGGCGCGCTGGTGCTGGTGGCGCTGGCGGTGATCTTCCTGCCGATGCTGTTTTCCCGTCAGGACGAGCAGCGTCAGGTGACCGTCGAGGCCCCGGCTGCGCCTCAGCCTTCGGCCATGCCGCAGGTGCAAATTGACCCGGTGGCCGTGCCTGAGCCGCAGGCCTTGCCGCAAGAGCCTGTGCCAACGGACGAAGAGGTCGCTGAAGAAGCGGTGCCTGCGGCCCCGGTTGCTCCGGCTGCTCCGGCTGCACCGGCTGCGCCAGCACCGACCATCCCTGCGCAGATAGCCCGTCCGGCAACGCCGCCACCGGTGGCCAAGCCGATTCCGGCGCCGGCTCAGCCGATCACATCCGCAACCAGCAAGCCTGACACCACGCAGAGCCGCGTCGATGCCAACGGTCTGTCGGTGAGCTGGTCGGTGCAACTGGCCAGTCTGTCGAGCCGCGCCAGCGCCGAGAGCCTGCAGAAGAACCTGCGCAGCCAGGGTTATAACGCCTACATTCGTTCTGCCGATGGCAAGAATCGGGTGTTCGTCGGTCCGCTGATCGAGCGTGCCGAAGCCGATCGTCTGCGCGATCTGCTGAGTCGTCAGCAGAACCTCAAGGGCTTCGTTGTCCGTTTTCAGCCTGAACGTGGCTGAAATCTATCACCTCGATTGAAAAGCACTGACAATCGCAGCTTACCGACAGCCATGCGCTCTGCTAAAATGCGCCGCCTTATTCGTCTGTAGGCTGCACTGTGCCATTTACCTGGGTTGACTGGGCGATCGTTGCAATCATCGCCATCTCCGCTTTGATCAGTCTGAGCCGCGGCTTCGTAAAGGAAGCTTTATCGCTGCTGACCTGGATCATCGCAGGAGCGGTTGCCTGGATGTTTGGTGGCTCACTGTCCGAGTACCTCGCCGGATACATCGAAACCCCATCGGCTCGCGTGATCGCGGGCTGTGCCATCATGTTTGTCGCCACACTGATCGTGGGCGCAATGATCAATTATCTTATCGGCGAGTTGGTTCGCGTCACCGGGTTGTCCGGGACCGATCGATTCCTCGGCATGGCCTTCGGCGCAGCGCGTGGCGTGTTGCTGGTGGTCGTGGCGGTCGGGCTGTTGAGCCTGGGGCCGGTACAGCAGGACGGGTGGTGGAAAGAATCACAGCTCGTGCCCAAGTTTCTATTGGTCGCCGACTGGTCCAAAAACCTGATACTGGGGTGGAGCAGTCAGTGGCTTGCCAGCGGAATCAGCGTACCCGCTGAGATTCCGTTCAAGGAGCAGCTCTTGCCGACGGCGAAAACGCCTCAGTGAGTGTTGTTCAGTTCAGATCCATTAAGTAGGGGTTGCGTCGCATGTGTGGCATCGTCGGTATCGTCGGTAAGTCGAACGTCAATCAGGCGCTGTATGACGCGCTAACCGTGCTCCAGCACCGCGGCCAGGACGCTGCCGGTATCGTGACCAGCCATGATGGCCGGTTGTTCCTGCGCAAGGATAATGGCCTGGTGCGTGACGTGTTCCAGCAGCGTCACATGCAGCGTCTGGTCGGCCACATGGGTATCGGCCACGTCCGTTACCCGACTGCCGGCAGCTCGACGTCGGCCGAAGCCCAGCCGTTCTACGTCAACTCGCCGTACGGCATCACTCTGGCGCACAACGGCAACCTGACCAACGTTGAACAGTTGGCTAAAGAGATCTACGAATCCGATCTGCGTCACGTCAACACCAGCTCCGACTCGGAAGTGCTGCTCAACGTGTTCGCCCACGAGCTGGCCCAGCGCGGCAAGCTGCAGCCGACCGAAGAAGACGTGTTCGCCGCCGTGACCGACGTGCACAACCGTTGCGTTGGTGGTTACGCCGTTGTGGCGATGGTCACCGGTTACGGCATCGTCGGTTTCCGCGATCCGCACGGCATCCGCCCGATCGTGTTTGGCCAGCGTCACACCGACGAAGGCGTCGAGTACATGATCGCCTCGGAAAGCGTTTCGCTGGACGTGCTCGGTTTTACCCTGATTCGCGACCTCGCGCCGGGTGAAGCGGTCTACATCACTGAAGACGGCAAGTTGCACACCCGTCAGTGCGCAACCAACCCGTCGCTGACGCCGTGCATTTTCGAACACGTCTACCTCGCGCGTCCGGACTCGATCATCGACGGCGTGTCGGTGTACAAAGCACGTCTGCGCATGGGCGAGAAGCTTGCCGAGAAGATCCTGCGCGAGCGTCCTGAGCACGACATCGACGTGGTCATCCCGATTCCCGACACCAGCCGTACCGCTGCGCTGGAACTGGCCAATCACCTGGGCGTGAAATTCCGCGAAGGTTTCGTCAAGAACCGTTACATCGGTCGCACCTTCATCATGCCGGGCCAGGCTGCGCGCAAGAAGTCGGTACGCCAGAAGCTCAATGCCATCGAGCTGGAATTCCGTGGCAAGAACGTCATGCTGGTCGATGACTCGATCGTGCGCGGCACCACTTGCAAGCAGATCATCCAGATGGCCCGCGAAGCCGGCGCGAAAAACGTCTACTTCTGCTCGGCGGCACCTGCGGTGCGCTTCCCGAACGTGTACGGTATCGACATGCCGAGCGCCCACGAACTGATCGCGCACAACCGTTCGACTCAGGACGTGGCCGACCTGATCGGTGCAGACTGGCTGATCTATCAGGATCTGCCTGACTTGATCGAAGCGGTCGGCGGCGGCAAGATCAAGATCGAGCACTTCGATTGCGCAGTGTTTGACGGCAAGTACGTGACCGGTGACGTCGACGAGGCTTACCTGAACAAGATCGAGCAGGCGCGCAACGATGCCTCGAAGGTCAAGACCCAGGCAGTCAGTGCGATCATCGATCTGTACAACAACTGAGTTTTCACCGGCCCTGAGGGGCCGGTTTTGTATCTGATATTTATTGTTCGAGAACAGCAAGGAGAGACAGCATGAGTCAGGAATGGGATGCCGGTCGGCTGGACAGCGACCTCGAAGGCGTAGCGTTCGATACCCTGGCCGTCCGTGCCGGTCAGCACCGCACGCCGGAAGGCGAACACGGTGACCCGATGTTCTTCACCTCCAGTTACGTGTTCCGCACCGCTGCCGATGCAGCGGCGCGCTTTGCCGGCGAAGTGCCTGGCAACGTCTATTCGCGCTACACCAACCCGACCGTGCGCGCGTTCGAAGAACGCATTGCCGCGCTGGAGGGCGCCGAGCAAGCCGTCGCCACGGCAACCGGCATGGCCGCGATCATGGCGGTGGTGATGAGCCTGTGCAGTGCTGGCGATCATGTGCTGGTGTCGCGCAGCGTGTTCGGCTCAACCATCAGCCTCTTCGAGAAATACTTTAAACGCTTCGGCGTCGAAGTCGATTACGTCCCGCTGGCCGATCTGTCAGCCTGGGACGCGGCGATCAAGTCCAACACCAAACTGCTTTTTGTCGAATCGCCGTCCAACCCGTTGGCCGAGCTGGTGGATATCGCCGCGCTGGCAGAAATCGCGCATGCCAAGGGCGCGCAGCTGGTGGTCGACAACTGCTTCTGCACCCCGGCGTTGCAGCAGCCGCTGAAGCTCGGCGCGGACATTGTCGTGCACTCGGCGACCAAGTTCATCGACGGTCAGGGTCGCTGCATGGGCGGCGTTGTCGCCGGTCGCGGTGAACAGATGAAAGAAGTGGTGGGTTTCCTGCGGACCGCCGGGCCGACCCTCAGCCCGTTCAACGCGTGGATCTTCCTCAAAGGCCTCGAGACCCTCAATCTGCGCATGAAAGCGCATTGCGCCAACGCTCAGGCGCTGGCCGAATGGCTGGAGCAGCAGGACGGCATCGAGAAAGTCCATTACGCCGGCCTCAAGAGCCATCCGCAGCACGAGTTGGCCCAGCGCCAGCAGAAGGGTTTTGGTGCGGTGGTGAGCTTCGAGGTCAAGGGCGGCAAAGAAGGCGCCTGGCGCTTTATCGATGCCACGCGGTTGATTTCGATCACCGCCAACCTTGGCGACAGCAAAACCACGATCACCCATCCTAGCACCACCTCCCACGGCCGTCTGGCGCCGCAGGAGCGTGAAGCGGCGGGGATTCGCGACAGCCTTATCCGCGTGGCGGTTGGTCTGGAAGATGTCGCTGACCTGCAGGCTGACCTGGCGCGCGGTCTGGCGGCATTGTGATCGAGTTGTCCACACCGGCGGCCAATACCCATGGCCGCGTGGCGCTGGTCACTGGCGCTGCACGCGGTATCGGCCTCGGAATTGCCGCCTGGCTGATCAGCGAAGGCTGGCAAGTGGTGCTGACCGATCTTGATCGGGTGCGTGGTTCGAAAGTGGCGAAGGTGCTCGGCGAAAACGCCTGGTTCGTCGCCATGGACGTCGCCGAGGAAAATCAGGTCGCACTGGGCGTGGCCGAGGTGCTGGGGCAGTTTGGTCGCCTTGATGCGCTTGTGTGCAACGCGGCGGTGGCCGATCCGCACAACATCACCCTGGAAAGCCTCGATCTGGCGTATTGGAATCGGGTGCTGGCGGTGAATCTGAGCGGGCCGATGTTGCTGGCCAAGCACTGTGCGCCTTATCTGCGTGCGCACAACGGTTCGATCGTCAATCTGGCCTCGACCCGTGCGCGACAGTCGGAGGCGGACTCCGAGGCGTATGCGGCGAGCAAGGGTGGGCTGTTGGCGCTGACCCATGCGCTGGCAATCAGCCTTGGGCCGGAAATCCGCGTGAACGCAGTCAGTCCTGGCTGGATCGATGCGCGTGATCCCTCGGTGCGTCGCGCCGAACCGTTGGCCGATGCCGATCACGCCCAGCATCCGGCGGGCAGGGTGGGGGCGGTGGAAGACGTGGCGGCGATGGTGGCGTGGTTGCTGTCGCGCAATGCGGGATTTGTCACCGGGCAGGAATTCGTCGTCGATGGCGGCATGACCAAGAAGATGATCTACACGGAATAACAAGCGAAGCCGCGTCCTGTGGGAGCGAGCCTGCTCGCGAATGCGGTCCATCGGTCGATGGCTTCTTCAGGAATGAAGCAATTTCGTCTTTTTCAGAAAAACTCCAATCCTGCTATTGACTTAGCTTCGCCACCTGCGTAAATTTCGCGGCCTCGGAGATGCAAACGGGTGATTAGCTCAGCTGGGAGAGCGTCTGCCTTACAAGCAGAATGTCGGCGGTTCGATCCCGTCATCACCCACCACTCCCGAGAAGCTTGCGCAAGCAAGAGAGTAGGCTGAAAGTGCCTGCACCGACGCGCAGCGGTAGTTCAGTCGGTTAGAATACCGGCCTGTCACGCCGGGGGTCGCGGGTTCGAGTCCCGTCCGCTGCGCCATATTTTACGAGTCAGATTCATCTGATTCGCGATTGCAAGGCACCGAAGCCGGCAATCAAAACGAGTTACTTGAGCGCAAGCTCAAAGCGATACGCAGCGGTAGTTCAGTCGGTTAGAATACCGGCCTGTCACGCCGGGGGTCGCGGGTTCGAGTCCCGTCCGCTGCGCCATATCTGTTTCAAGGACCACTGAACGCCTTGAAGCGCCGAAATCAGCCATTGGCTGAATCGGATCGATAGCAAAGACCCTGGTCGAAAGACCGGGGTTTTTTGTGTCTGAAATTTGGTTATTCCTCATTCCTCTCTCCTTAAGTCCATGCGAATCCCTGTGGGAGCGAGCCTGCTCGCGAAAGCGCCGGCACGTTCAAAATCTGTATTGCCTGGAAAAACGTTTTCGCGAGCAGGCTCGCTCCCACATAGGCACGCTCTGTTATCTCGGCAGATCGGATGCGGTGCTACGTCGCATTGATTTTTTGATTATTTAGTCAGGTTTTTGTAACTGGTTGTTTGCTGTGGGCGCAGAAACCTTTAAAGTTAACCTTTCGGTCAGCTTTGCACTGTCAACACAGCTCTTTGCTTCGCCAGAAAGAGCTTCTGCACGACTCGAGATCCCCAGTAGATAACCACAAGGGCGGACCTATAACCGCCCAGAGGATGATCCATGTCCAACCGTGAAATATCCCGGCGCTCGTTCCTCCAGGGCGGGCTGGTGGCGGGTGTGAGCGTTACGCTTACGCCGCTCAGCAGTCAGGCGCTGGCTGCCTTGATGGAAAACAGCGTCACCGTGCCCTCCGAGAAATGGCTCGGCAATAACGGCAAGGCCCGTCAACGCAACGATGCCTTGTCCAAGGTCTGCGGCAGCAAGGTGTTTGCCCGCGACATCCGCGCCAAGGACATGCCTGGCTGGCCTGAGCAACAAGGCCACGCCATGCTGCTGAAAACCATCAAGGCCGACCATATCTACGCAGGTTACGACCTGTCGTGGCTCGGCGCCGATCTGCAGCCGGACCGCATCGTCACCGCTGCCGATCTGGACAAGGACGGTATCCACTTCCCCGAAGAGCACGCGCCTGATCCATTGCTGCCCGAAGGCAAGGTGCCGATGTTCATCGGTCACCCGGTGGCGATCCTGATCTGGAACGATTTCGAGCGTTTCCGTCGGGCCAAGAACCAACTCAAATTCAATGACAAAGCGATTCGTTACGGCGCCAAAGTGCCGTTCTACGAAGGTGATCCCTACGGCAGCTTCCGCTATGTGCGCGTCGGTGGCGCGACCTCGGCGGATGAAGACGAGTTCGCCAGCCTCAAGGATTCGATTCTGTTCCCGATGCTGAAGAACCGCCGTCCAGTGTGGAATGCATCGCCGAACCTGCATGGCAACCTCACCGAGCGCGGCCTGTTCTACGCTGACCGCATGAAGCAGGAGATCGACACGCCGCCAGACAACTGGCTGGTGTTCGATGAGCGCTACAAGACGCCGTCGATCGAACCGGCCGCCCTTGAGCCGGACAACGGCAACGGCTGGTACGACCCGAAAACCAAAACCCTGCATTTCGTCGTGGCGACGCAGTGCCCGCTGGAAGTCGCGACCGAGACTGCGAAGATGATCGGGCCGTCGCGTTTCGGCCTGGCCAACCTGAACATGCACCCGGGCTACACCGTCGGGTATGGCTCCAAAGACCACAACATTTTTGTCTACTACGCAGCCCTGGCCGCGCTGTACGGCGCCGGTGTGCCGGTGCGTCTGGCCAACGACCGCTATGAGCAATTCCAGAGCGGTATCAAGCGTCACCCGTTCGACATCCGCTACCAGTTGGCCGTGGACAAGAACGACTACACCTTCAAGATTTTCCGTGCAGAAATGAGCGTCGACGGCGGCGGTCGGGTCAACTACAGCCCATCGGTGGCAGCGGTTGGCGCCACGGCTGCGCAGTCGATCTACTACATGCCGCAGAACGATCTGCAGGTCACCGCCTATCACTCGCGCGCAGTCGAAGCGGGTTCGATGCGCGGTTACGGCACCCTGCAAAGCATGGCGGCGACCGAAATGATGGTCGACGAAATCGCTAATCGTCTGGGTGTCGACGCCATCGATTTGCGCCGCAGGAATGCACTGCGGTCCGGCATGAAAAACACCCAGGGCGCAATCCCGGCCGGTGCACTGCGCCTGCACGAAATTCTCGACAAGGCCTCGGTGCACGAAGTCTGGAAAAACCGTGACACGATCAAGCAACAACGTGAAGCGGCAGACCCGGATAACTGGTACGGCGTCGGTTTCGCCATTTGCCAGAAAGACTTCGGTACCGGCTCCGAAGCACCGATGGCCAGCATCGAATTCACCGCTGACGGGCGCATCACCCTGCGCCATATCGGTATCGAAATCGGCACCGGCATGTCCACTTCGCAAGCCTTGGTCGTCGCCGATTTCCTCGGCAGCCCGGCGCATGATGTGAAGACCGGAGAAACCGAGTGGCAGGAAATGCAGCTGATCACCAGCGGCAACCCGTACATCATGAGTCAGGCCGAGCAGGATAATCTGCTGCGCAACCCGCGCTGGGTCGGCAAGCTGGCGTCGGCGTCTTCGGCGACCAACTCCGCCTATTACTTCAGCCATGCAACCCGTGAGGCCGCGCGCGTGCTGTTCAACCATGGTTTGTGGCCCGCGGCGCTGGAGATATGGCGTCAGGGGCCGTACGGCGGCCAGGCCAACCCTTACGTGGTGCGTCGCGAAGATGCGCATTGGGTCGACGGCAAGCTGACCGCCAACGGCATGCAGCCGCTGAGTTTCGAAGAGCTGGCCAAGCGCGCCCACGAACGCGGGCTGGTGACGGGCGCCACGGTGCACGGTTTCAACCGTTGGAGCTGGGCCGAAGCCGAATACAGCATCGACGGCGTGCGCGAGCGCCTGCCGCTCGACGGTCTGGCGGTGAAATACGGCGATGGCGCGCCGCAAGCGAAGAAAGCGCAGATGAACAGCGCCGGTTTCCACTTGCTTGATCGGCAGAACGTCAACTACCCGGTAGTGCAGTTGAACAACGCTGCCGTGACCTATTACAGCCCGGTCGCCACGTTGGTCGAGCTGAAGGTCAACAAAGGCTCGGCGGAGGTTCAGGTGCTCAACCACCATTCTTGGATCGAGTGCGGGCGCGTGTTGGTTGAAGAGTTGGTCAAGGGCCAGCTCGAAGGCGGTATCGCCATGGGTATTGGTCATGCGCTGATGGAAGAAATGCCGTTGTACGAAGGCGGGCCGGGGGAGGGTGACTGGAACTTCAACCGTTATCGTCTGCCGATGGCCCGTCACGTTGCCGTGTGGAAGCAGACTGCGGAGATTCTGCCGCCGCTGTCGCCGAGCGATCCGTCCAAGGGCATCGCCGAAGTGGTGATGATCCCGATTGTCGGTGCCATCGGTAACGCCGTGGCGCATGCCATCGGCAAACGTGTTCGCGACCTGCCCATCACTGCTGCGCGCATCAAGGAGGCCCTCAATGGCTAACCGTCCGCTTCAACTGACCCTCAATGGTCAATCCGTCGGCCCGGTGGACATCCCTGATGACCTGCCGATGATCGACTATCTGCACGAATACAAAAACCTCACCGGCTCGCGGCTGGGCTGCGGTCAGGGGATCTGCCACGCCTGCGTGGTGATCGTCGATAACCCCGACGGTACCAGCGAAGAAGTGCGCACCTGCATCACCGGCGCGCACTACTTCGAGGGCAAGAAAGTCCGCACCATCGAAGGCCACGCCACTCGCGACGAGCAGGGCCAGGTCACTGAGCTCAATCCGATCCAGCAGCGCTTTGTCGACGAGTTTGCCTTCCAGTGCAGCTACTGCGCGCCAGGCTTCGTCAACGCCGCGACGGTGTTGGTCGAGAAGCTGCAGCGCCAGCCGATCGTCAAAAGTCAGCTGGAACAGGTGATCGAGGACAGCCTCGGCCATCACGTCTGCCGCTGCACCGGGTACGTGCGTTATTACAACGCCACGCGCAACGTGCTGACCGATCTTGGTCTGGTCAAGGAGGGTTGAGCATGAAGCGTTTACTGACCCGCCTGACTTTTGCGGTCGGACTGGCTGCGCCGTTTTTGGCGGTCCACGCCGATGATCAGGTCAAGCGCGGCGAATACCTCGCCCGCGCCGCTGACTGCATGGCCTGCCACACCGCACCGGGTGGCGCGCCCTATGCCGGCGGCCTGCCGATCGTGTCGCCGTTCGGCACGATCTACGGCACCAACATCACCCCGAGCAAAGAGCACGGCATCGGTCTGTACAACGATGACGAGTTCTTCGCTGCGCTGACCGAAGGCAAACGGCGCGACGGTGCGAATCTGTATCCGGCGATGCCGTACACCTCGTATCACCTGATGCCGCGCGCCGATTCCGATGCGATTCACGCGTATCTGAAAACCATCGAGCCGATCGAACGCGCCGCGCCGGTGACCAGCCTGAGCTTTCCGTTCAATGTGCGTCTGGGCCTGACCGGCTGGAACATGCTCTACGGCAAAGACGTCAAGCTGGAGCCCGCCGAAGGCAAAAGTGCGGCGTGGAAGCGTGGCCAGTATATGGTCGACGTCCTCGGCCATTGCGGTGAATGCCATACGCCACGCGGCCTGCCCGGCGCGATGCAAATGGACAAGCGCATGACCGGCGGCATCCTCAATGGTTATCTGGCGCCGAGCCTGCTGGCCACCGACCTGGCCGCGCGCGGCTGGAATCAGCAGGATCTGAGCACGTTTCTGAAGCATGGCATGAGCGCGCAAGGAACGATGTTCAACGAAATGTTCCCGGTGTTTCACAACAGCACTCAAGGTCTGAGCGATGCTGATCTGGCGGCAATGGCGACGTTCCTGCTTGGCGAGCAACCGCCACCAGCCAAAGAGCTCGTCGAAGTACCGCTGGACAAGCTCAGCGCGAGTGCTCAGCGCGGCCGTCAGGAATATCTGAACGTCTGCGCCGGTTGTCACGCGGCTGGCGGTGAAGGCAAACCGCACATCGCAGTGGCCATGCGCGGCAACACGACGTTGCGTCTGGAAGATCCGCGCAACCTGTTGCGAGTGATCGATGACGGCATCGGCGAACAGAAGTTCTCCGGGTTCGAGCACATGCAGCCGATGCCGGGTTTTGCTGAAAAGCTCAGTCCTGAGCAATTGACCGATCTGCTCAACTACCTGCGTCAGGGTTGGGGCGGCCAGAGCGCTGAGCTGGCAGTAAGTGAAGTGCAGAAGCTGCAAGCCGACGCGCCGAGCGTCGAGCACAAGGCCCACTGATATGCAGCATCTCGATCTGCAAGTGGTGCGTAAGGCGCTGGAATGGTCGGTGGCCGGGCAGCGAATCTGGCTGTGCACGGTGCTGACCACTTACGGCTCGGCACCGCGCGCGCCGGGTTCGCTGCTGGCGGTGAACGAAGGCGGGCAGTGGATCGGCTCGCTGTCAGGCGGTTGCGTTGAGGAGGATTTTCTTCAGCGCGTTGCCGAAGGTGCGTTTCTCGAAGCAGTAAGCGTCGTGCGTTACGGCGAAGGCGATGATCCGCGCTCGCGGGTCAGTCTGCCTTGCGGTGGCATTCTCGATGTGTTGGTGGAAAAACTTGACGCCGACTGCGCGGTGCAGGCGCATCTGCGTGAACTGGAATCAGCGCTGCTGGGTCAGCGTCGTCTGCTTCGCGAAGTTGATCTGGCCAGCGGTGCGCGCACTCTATTCGCTGACCGCGAGCAGGGTGCGCGGATCGAGCGTGAGATTGATCGGGTGCGCATTCGTATCGGTGCAGCACAGCGCTTGTTGCTCGCCGGCTACTCCAGTGTGGCGCAGGCCTGTGCCGAGTTCGCGGTAGGACTTGGCTTCGAAGTGATTCTCTGCGATCGGCGCGACGAGGTGCTGGAAGGTGTGGTGCTCAATGGCGTGGAAATTCGTCGACAGTTGCCTTCGGTGTTTATTGCCGACGGTGGTTGTCATCGCGATACGGCGGTAGTGGCGTTGACCCACGATCCGCGTATCGATGATCTGGCGATGATGGAGGCGGTGCGCACCAAGGCGTTTTACATCGGTGTGATGGGATCGCTGCAGACGTCGCAAAAACGCTTTGAGCGCTTACGTCGCATTGGTGGTTTGAGCGAGGCGGAGCTGGCGCGGATTCATGCGCCGATCGGCCTCAACCTCGGCAGCAAGACACCGGCGGAAATTGCGCTGGCGGTGCTGGCGGATATCCTGCGGATTCGCAGCGGGATCGCTCGGGATCAGCTCTGATCCTAAGCCTTGCTGAATCTACTGTGGCGAGGGGATTTATCCCCGGTTGGACTGCGCAGCAGTCCCCTCCTGCTCAAGAGGGGGCGCTTCGCACCCCCTACGGGGATAAATCCCTCGCCACAATGGTGTTTATAGACCGTACTTATCGCGCAGCCCGTAATACCAGGCCCCCAGCGCGGCAAACGGTGTGCGCAGCAATTGCCCGCCGGGGAAGGGGTAGTGGGGCAGGTCGGCAAAGGCATCGAAGCGCTCGGCCTGACCGCGCAACGCTTCGGCGAGGACTTTGCCAGCCAGGTGCGTGTAGGTGACGCCGTGGCCGCTGCAGCCCTGCGAGTAATAGATGTTGTCGCCCAGGCGCCCGACCTGCGGTAAGCGCGAAAGGGTCAGCAGGAAGTTGCCGGTCCAGGCGTAGTCGATCTTCACGTCCTTGAGTTGCGGGAAAGCTTTGAGCATCTTCGGGCGAATGATCGCTTCGATGTTCGCCGGATCGCGAGCGCCATAGACTACACCGCCGCCGAAGATCAGGCGTTTGTCGGCGGTCAGGCGATAGTAGTCGAGTAGATAGTTGCAATCCTCCACGCAGTAATCCTGCGGCAGCAATGCTTTCGCCAGCTCATCACCCAAGGGCTCGGTGGTGATCACCTGAGTGCCGCACGGCATCGATTTGGCCGCCAGTTCGGGCACCAGATTACCAAGATAGGCGTTGCCGGCGACGATGATGAACCTGGCCCTGACCTTGCCTTGCGGTGTATGCACAACCGGATTGGCCCCGCGCTCGATGCGCACGGCAGGTGATTGCTCATAGATGGTGCCGCCGAGAGACTCGACTGCCGCCGCTTCACCGAGTGCCAGATTCAGCGGATGGATGTGGCCGCCGCTCATATCGAGCATGCCACCGACGTATTGATCGCAACCCACCACTTCACGGATGCGGCGTTGGTCCATCAGTTCCAGCTGAGTGTGACCAAAGCGTTCCCACAACCGTTTCTGCGATTCAAGGTGGCCCATTTGTTTGGCGGAAAGGGCGGCGAATACACCACCGTCTTTCAGGTCGCACTGGATGTTGTATCTGGCCACGCGCTCGCGAATGATCCGGCCGCCTTCAAAGGCCATTTCGCCGAGCAATTGCGCCTGCTTGGGGCCGACGGTGCGTTCGATGACGTCAATGTCGCGGCTATAACTATTAACGATCTGCCCGCCGTTACGCCCCGAAGCGCCGAAACCGACCTTGGCCGCTTCCAGCACGGTTACACGAAATCCGTGCTCCAGCAGAAACAGAGCGGACGACAGCCCGGTATACCCGGCGCCGATCACACAGACGTCCGTCTCCACATCATCCTGCAGCACAGGGCGTGGTGGTACGGCATTGGCCGACGCAGCGTAATAAGACTCTGGGTATTGGGTGTTCGCCATCCTGCCGCCTCTGTTTAATATATTTTACGAGTGCGTCGATCCTACCCGAGTTGAAAAACCTCCGCCAGCCACCGGAAAATCTTCGTCGCTGAGGCGAAATTAAATATTTTGCATATTCATAGGGTTAGGTGAAAAAAAGGTGTTGACACCCCTCCGGAATTCCGTAGAATGCCGCCTCACAGCAGGCACGTAGCTCAGTTGGTTAGAGCACCACCTTGACATGGTGGGGGTCGTTGGTTCGAGTCCAATCGCGCCTACCAAACAAAATCCGCTCTGCTGGGCGGTCTAGAAGGGCTCACCGAAAGGTGGGCCCTTTTTTGTTGTCTGCGATTTGCAAAACTTTTGCAAAACTTTTGCAAAACCCCCACCTCAGAACGCCAGTTCGGCGCTCACCTCAACATAGTCGATCGTCTTGTCGCCGTGTCCCTCCTGGTAGTGCTTCGTCATCTTCTCATCCGCGTGGCCCAGCAGCGCCTGGATGTATTCCTGTGGGAAGTTTTGCTGCTCGTACAGCCATGCACCTAAAGCGCGGATCTCGTGAAAAGTGGGGCGCTCACCGGCCGGCACGTGGTCATAGGCGTGCGCGGCGTCGCGGGCCTTGCTGAACTCCTTGGTCAGATAATCCGGCGTTACCGAGGTCCAGTGGTCCTTCGCGTCGATTTGTTCACGGCGCCGCGCCTTCGGTTTGTAGTGGATCAGATAAGGCGACACCAACGGCGATCGCAGGCACTCGCCGACGACTTCACGCAGCGCGGCGCCCATGGTGATCTTCAGGTGAACGGGATTGTCGTAGCCCTGCGTCTTGCCCGGCGACACGGTCAGCGTGTTCTTGTCCATGTCGACCGCCGACTTCAGCCAGGTCACGATATCTTCGCGGCGCTGGAGGCTGGCCAGTGCTAGGCGGATTGCCCGCTTCAGCCAGGGCGGCGTGGTCGCCGCGCCGATGATCGTCTGTAGTCCTTCCAGCGTGTGCCGCTGGCGCTTCTTCTCGGCTTCCTTCTTGACCAGCGTCAGCTCGGCGCAATTGCGCTCGGCCAACCCCTTGGCCACGGCGAAAGCGAAGATCTGCACCCACAGCCCGCGATGCTTTGTGTAGGCGTTGTTGCTGAACTGGTCCAGGTATTCAGCCATGGCCAGCACGTCCATCTGCCCGATCAGGCGATCGCCGAGATCTTGCCGGTACCGCTCGAGCTTGAATTTGATCTCTTCCAGTGTCCGCGCCGCATAACCCTTGTCCACCAGCCATTCGTCATTGAACCGCTGCAGCAGGTTGCTCACCGTTGGCAACCGGTCGCCGGTCAGCAGGGTGAGCAGCGCCCCGTCATCGACGACCAGCGCCGCGACCTTGAGGTTTGCTGCGTGCGCGAGCTTGATTGCTTCCTCAAGTGGGCGGTTGATGCTGGTCATCAAGCCGGTAATGGGGTTCCGGTACCGAAAATATTTACCGTTCGGGTAAAGATTTGGCGGTAGCTTCCTGTTTTTGAGCGTGCGCGGCCGGGCAGCCATCAGCCTATCTCCAACATCTTGGCCAGCAGGGGATCATCTGACCCCATCACGGCCGCCTGCACATCCACGAAATACATCCCGCCTTTTACTTCTCCTACCACTTCGCCTTCCTCAATCCATTTTTTCAACTGCTGCAAACTCGGCTTGCCGCCGACGTAGCGGAGCTTTCTGTATTCGCCTGCCTCCATAAGGCGCGGCAACTTGACCGTGATCTGGGCCAGAATTTTTGCCATTGTGATGCTCCATGCCGCGCGTGGCGGCAGAAGGTGGTGATGGGTTACGCGGCTGGCGCTGAATCGTGAAACACGTCCATCTGCGCCGCACCGTCGAGCCAGGCAGCCGAGATCCGGCGTTCAGCCATGGCGGCATAGTCTGGGTTGAGTTCGCAGAGAATCGACTTGCGGCCCTCCTGCATGGCGACCACCGCTGTGGTACCGGCGCCGCCGAATGGGTCAAGCACCACACCACCGCGGGGAGCCCCGGCCAAAACGCATGGCCGGATCAGGTCGGGCGGGAAGGTGGCGAAGTGGGCGTCCTTGAAGCTATGGGTCGCCACAGTCCACACGCTGCGCTTGTTCCTCGTTGCCGTGTCCCAAGTGCTTTCCTTTCGGTCTGGTCGGTGCGTGCCTTTGTTCTGCCCCGGGATCACCTGCTCTCGCTTCGAATCCTCTCGCTTGAAACTATCGCGCCGTGCTCGCTCCGCACCTTCCTTGTGAAAAGCTCCGTGGCCACCGGCGCCAGTTGAGGTATCCCAGCCGGTCGGCACCGTTGCCCGCGGCTTCGTCACTGCGTCGAACCCGTGACCGAAACCGACGCCGGTTGGCGTGGCGCCATAAATCGCCGGCTCGCGTATCGCCTCCATGTCGCAGTGGTACCGGCGGGACTTGCTGAGCAGGAAGATGTATTCGTGGGCTTTGGTGCAACGATCGCGCGTCGACTCCGGCATCGGGTTCGGCTTGTGCCAGATGATGTCCTGACGCAGATACCAGCCATCGTCCTGCAGCGCGAAGGCCATTCGCCACGGCATGCCCATCAGATCTTTCGGCTTGAGGCCGGTGGCGGGAGTTCGGCGCCGATTCTTCACCACGGCCGCCATTGTTCCCTTGCCAATTGAAGGGCAAGACGTCGTGCCGCGAGAGCCGGTTTCGTCATAGCCGCCGGCGTTGCTGGCATAGCTGTCGCCCATATTCACCCAGGCCGTACCGTCGTCGCGGAGTACTCGACGCACTTCGCGGAACACTTCGACCAGTCGGGCAATGAACTCGCCCGGGGTTTCCTCCAGGCCGATCTGCCCGTCTACGCCGTAATCGCGCAGGCCGAAGTAAGGCGGGCTGGTAACGCAGGTGTGAACTGACTTATCCGGCAGGGTCCGCATCATGTCGATGCAGTCGCCGACCAGAATGCGGTGTTGTTCTGTCATCGCCACGGCCCCTTGTAGATTAGGTAGGCCATGTAGAGCGGGGCGAAGATCATGGCTGCTCTCCTCGATAAGCTCGAACGCTGGCGGAGATTGTTTCCCCGAAAATCAACCAGACTACGAACACCCCGAAGACGGCAAGCCACGCCCAGTCAGGTAGGAGATTCAGCAAAAGGATAATTGGCACCGCAACGACCGCGACCATCAGGCTGAATATCATCATTACGACGAATATTCCGGCTTCGCGCTTCGCGGATTGCCGAGCTGCTGACAATGCAGCTTTGATTTTGTTTTTCATCCGATCACCGCCTTTATGGTCAGTACCAATGGAAGCCAGAAGAAGAGGGTGCAGCCGAGTAAGCACTTGGTCACCATGGGGCAGCCTTCCTTACGTCCTCGACGGTGACGGTGTGGGGGATGACGTCCTTGATGGTGAAGAATTCAGGTTGGCAGTGCTTCCGCGCCCATGCCATGAGCGGCCGCATCGCCTGCACCAAGTCAGCCTTCGCGGCGGCGTCGAGCGTTGGGTAATTGTCGACCCACTCGCCGGCGTCGCTTTCGTAGGCGCGGTCGCACATGTGTTCGAGCAAATCGTCTTGGTCTGGCAGAAAGCTCGCCGGGTCGTCTTTACACTCGGTGCCGCGATAGACCGTATCGCCCTCGTATAGGCCGGGCCTGAAGCTGGCCGGGTGCCCGTCGCCGCAGCTGTCATGGCCGTAGTTGTCTTTGAGCAAGTCGGTCAGGCTGTCGTAATCCCACGAACCGTTCTCGCCGGTGAGCGACCACTTCTCGCCAGTTGCCGGAGCTTCATAGTCTGGAATCGAGTTCGCCGCAGCGATCGGTAGGGCCGCCCTGAACTGTTCGAGATATTCGGCTGGCTTCGATCCCCAGCGATTAAGCAGGCACTCGTCATCAACCGGCGCGCCTTCGTCTTCTGGCTCTCCTGACGGTTCGCCCGGCACCATGAAGAACTCACGCTCGACAGCCTGGAGAAGGTCGGAGAAGTGTTTGGTGTTTTCGATGTTGACCAACAGCGTCGACAGTTCGTGGTTGGAGCTGAGGCCGAACAGGTTGTAGATCCGGGCCAGCTCTGGCTTATGCTTGGGCATGACTTCGTCCTTGCCGCTATAGCGGCTAAAATATGTACAAGGGAATTGGAGCTGTAGAGGTATTGAAACCAGCCGTCCGTAACCGCTTCGGCGCCGTTGCGCTTCGTTCGATCAGGTCTATCTTTGGAGGAGTTTTAAGCCCCTATCAAGGAACAGGCAGGAGGGCGGTATGAGGCTTCGCGGCGACATTTTCTGGGCTTGGGCAGATCCCGAGATCCACAACCGAACACATGATGAAACTCTCAGTAATGGAACTCACATCGACGTGCAGGTCAGGCTATCTCGTACCGGCGAAACTCAAATGTTCATCGGTGTTTATGCTTCCGGTGGCATGGCGTTGCATGAAGAAACCGTTAACCCAAGTCCGGGTGAATCAATGACCAGAGCTATGGCTTGGGGCGTAAGCCGAGCTCGTCAGTTGGCTGCTGCTGGAAGTGCGAGTCCTAAGTCAGCGTCCTCGAAATAGCGGCTGACTTTGAAGGGGGAGGGAGTAATGTGGAGGGTGGAGTACGGATGTACTCCTATCGGGCAGTGGCGGACTTTTCCGCTTTCTTCTGCTGGCGAGCCCGGTGACGTTCGATTGGCCCATCAGGCAGAGCAGCGATTGCGTTGGCCGCCTTGATGAGCAAATTGCCTTGCTGCTCCAGCGCCTTTGGCGCGAAGTGTTTGAAGCGAGAGCCGGCCGGGTAATAGGTGTCGTACGCCATGCGGCTGCACACAGTGGATGCCTCATGGAGGCCATTATTGCGACCGTAGGCAATCAGGCTTTCGCGCTCTTGGGTCAGCTCATCAATCCGCTGATCCGCTGCGTTCAGGCGCTGCTGCAGGGACTCGATCTTTTCCCGGCCCGCCGCTTCACGCGCCAGAAAGATCGAGTAAGCCTCCTGCGAAACGCGCACCGAGCGCCCGTCGATCCCGAAGTCGACGCCACTGTCCGCCGCTTGCGAAGCTGGAAGCGTGGCCGGCACGGGAGTTGGCGCTTTGCCCGCGCCCAACCGACCAGGGCAATCAGGGGCATGACGTTCTGGCGCAGCTGAAAACCCAGCCGGGCAATCACAAAAGTTGAATCGGCTCATCCTGCAATCTCCATCGATACCAGATCATGGGCATTCACAACCTTCATGCCGAGCTCGCGGGCAATGTGCACTTCGAGCCGGGCGCCTTTCGAGTTCTCCCAGCCGGGCAGCACCGCGACCTGGCCGCAAAGTCCGAGGCGGGTCAGGTCGTAGGCCATGTAGTCGGCCCAGTCCGCACCGTCGACGACGCCGTGCTCTGCCGGGTTCTCGACGACGTAGCCCCGGGCGCGCAGCTCGGCGGCCATCTTGTTGAAGGCGGGGAAGTTGAAGTCTTCGAAGCCAGTCATCGGCCCGGCCAGGTACAAGCGGCTGGCGCGGCTGGACTGGAGCGTTACGACTAGCTCACCTGGCTGACTTCTACCGCTGAATGCCCATGCGGTAGGCCCCTGACACATCTCGCAAGCGAGGTTTCGCGTGATTTCGTCAATCGCTTCGCGATCAAGCTTCTTGCCGTAATGGTTTACCAACTCGTTGGCGATGGTGTGAACCATGGTGCCGAGACGGGTGGATTGTGGATCGAGACTGTCTTTGGTAGGCATACGCGTCCTATGCCGGGGCATGCCCGGGCGGTGGAGGGTGGTGGGTTGTTTCCCGGTAGGCTCTGCAGTTCGGCATAATCGCGACTCAACTCGGAGGATGCGGTCGTGATCAAGGACAAGGTGGTATGGGGTGGGTGTGTTGGTCTTTTTCTGACTGGCGCCTTGTTCGCTTATGGCTTCTCGGGAGAGAAAGCTGAAAGCTTCAAAATCGTTGACCTGTTCGCGATCATTTCTGCTGTCGCAACGGCCTTCGCCGCCTTCGCAGCATGGAGCGCAGCAAGCGCTGCTCAGAAGCAGTCTTTTGACGCCTCCATCTCAATACGACGCCAAACATACAGGATGCATTTTGAGTCATTTAACGAGTGGCTGGACGGGGTCGAGTCTTCGCTCAATATTGAGTTTTATCGCAGATACGAACTGTACGACACGATCTTCCCAGACAACCGAAATCCATCGCTGGGATTCAGCGAGGTCGGCGATCCCGAACTTGTTTCATGGCAGAAGGCTTTTAAACGTCTCGCCGATCTCGCATGCAAACCAATTCAACCAAGCAGGCGGGAGGTATCGACTTGGCTCGGCGATTTCGCGTCCCTTTCAGGGCACATGCATTACACGTTTCTAGAATCTGACAAGCTTCAGATATACCTTGGCGGCCATGTTCCATCCGGTATTTCGCCAGAGAACTTGAAGCGAGCACTACCTGTTATGGGTATGGTGTTGAGCGCGATTACGAAGTTTTCATACATCGAAGGCGATTCGTCTGCTCGAGGAATGTCGCTTGAGTTCGAGTACGGTTTCAATGAATTTATGGAAGCGATCATGGAAACCTCATGGCATCAGCATGAGTATAAAATGATGCCTATTTGAAGTCGGGCGCATTGTGCGAAGCTAGGTAAGCTAAGCTCGTTCGCCAAGATCCAAGCCGATCTGACTCACCCGATCGACACATGCCGTGCTCAGCCAGACGCACTCTGTTCGACTTGCAGTGCCGCGGCTGGCGCTGATCCGCGCCGAGGTGCTGTAGCACGCCCAGCCCGGCAGCATTTCTTCATACAGGTCGCTCGGGTATCCCGAAAGCACGACCATTCCTTCCAGCTCGAGCAAAACGCCAAGCAGTTCGCGGTGCGCCGCATCGTCCATTTCGTGCTTATAGTAACGGCCGCTCGATGCGCCTTTGTATCGGGTGTCATGCACGTAGGGCGGGTCGACGTAGTGCAATGTCTGCGACCCGTCGTGCGCCCTGATCACCTCGATCGCCGGACGGTTCTCAATCAGCACACCGCTCAGGCGCAGGCCAACTTCTGCCAACTGCTCAGGGTAGGTTGCCCAAAGTGATTGGGCTGTGCCGTATTGACGCTTCGTGTCGATGCGGAACCCCGAAACGCCCTTCGTTGCGCCGGCCGACCCGAACCCCATCTGGGCGCGGATGATTGTGCGCCTGGCTCGCTCGACTGGCTCGGCACTCGGCTCCCACGAAAGTTCGAACTCCTCGCGGGAGTAGGGCGTGAAGACCAAGCGCTCGGTGAGTCCCGATCGCGTAACCGGATCCTGCAAGACGCGGAACAGGTTGACGATGTCGCCGTCCAGGTCGTTGTAGACCTCAGCATACGATCGAGGTTTTTGCATCAGCACGCCGGCCGCGCCGCCAAACGATTCGACGTAGCAGGTGTGCGGTGGAAAATGTTGCAGCACCCACGGCGCAAGCCGGAACTTGGCACCGTGGTAGCGGATGACCGGTGCGGTGATGGTCATGAGTTATCTCCAGTCAGGCGCCGCCCTCCGTGACCGGTGGTGGCAATTTGGTTTGGGTTGGGGTATTACGGATGACCGGCATGGAGCCGGATCAAGGAGCGAAAATGCCAATTACGATCACATTCGATATTGAGAACGCGTCTGTCACCGACTCTAACGACCGCAACAGGATTTACGCAGCGTTTGAGAGGCTTGGCTGGGAAAATACTGGCGGATCAGCTTGGAGATACCCTGCGCTTGGTAGTGATAACCCTTCGGAAGACTGGTTTAACCATGTTGTGCCAGCCCTAATGTATTTCAGAAGTATGGTTGAACACGCTGGTTTGAATGTGACCACGTTTACAGTTGACGCGCATTCGGAAGCCGGTTTCCGAGGCAAACAACAGCCCACTATTGGCGCGCGGATCTTGCCGGCGACCCAAATTGAAATGTACGACACCACCGCAGACAAGCTATCGGAAGAGAGATTGAAGCGTTTTATATCCGATGCGGCTAACAGTCTTGCTTAGCGCTGTATAAGAGGCGGGATGACCTCATCGCCATGGTCGCCAGCCAGTTCAGCCATGCTCTCCTCATAAAACGAGCGCGACACCTTTTCTGATATCTCATAAGGTGTCGTGACACACTTGAGCATTTGGGCTTGGGTATCGAAGTCGGCGGCGATCAGGTTCATCAGCAGCAGCTGGTAAACCTCCCGCTGGTTGTTGATGCCATGCGCTGCCATGACCCGCTTGAGGTCTGGCTTGAACACGCCGGCCACCTCAACCGTAAACTTCTCGACGCCCAATGCAGCGTCCTTTGCTGCTGCCTTCTCGCGCTTCCTGCGCTGCTTCTTGGCTTCCTCCGTCAGTTCCTTTTCCTCGGCCATGGCCTACCTCTTCAATTCCGCTGGCCGGCAAGTCCAGCCAGGTCTGTTTGCGGCGCTGCTGCACCTGTTTGCTGATGCGCTTCATTTTTCGGCGAACGTAATGCCGTTCTCCTGGGCGATCAGCTTCACGCGGCTGATGCGCATGTCGAGCGCGATCGCGGCCATGGATGCGGTCTTGCCGGCTTCGGCCTGAGCCTTGACCTTCGGCGCGTCTTTGTCGCGCAGTGCACGCAGCTTCTTGCTGTGGGGCGTGGCACCGAACATTGGCACTTCAGCGCTGACGCCGGCCGGGATCTGTTGGGCGTGTTTTCCAGCGCCGAAGAAGTCCTCCAGCGCCCGGTTGATCTTTGCGGTTACCTCGTCGCGCGGATCAGGAAGTGGAACACCGATCACTGCACACCTCCCGCCGGCCGGTTGGCCTTCTCTTCGAATTGCATTGCGATGTCATACGCCGCCTTGAAGGTTTCACGGAAGGCGCGAGTCTTGCCGCTGCGCAGGTCAATGACCCGATACATCCCACCGCTTTCGCCGGACACTTGGAAGCGGACCTTCTTTGGCGGCATGACCTGGTCAACGCGTTTGAAGAACTCAAGCCGCGCGGCGTGGGTTTTCTGGAGCAGCACACCGAGTTCGTCGATGCGCTCTTGAAATGATGGATGCATGGCAGATGCCTCGGTGTGGGTTGCGTGTATTCGTCAGCACTCTGTGCCGCCTGCTCGTTGCCGTTGGGCGCAGGGGAGAGTGGTGACGGATAAAGGCGGGCGTAAAAAAGCCCGAGTCGCCCCGGGCTTTCGGTGGTGCCACGAAGACCTCCCTACGTGACAGCCTCCCAGGCTCGCTACTGGCGACAGCCTGGGTTTCAATCATCAGCGGTGACCTTGAGCTTGGGGTGGCCTACCGATTGCTCGGCCAGTGCGCGGTGACACCGACGGCCCAGATGTCCGCTGCCTGCTCATGGATTCTCGAGCGAATATGCAGGCTTTCTTCGCTACCCAATGTGAAACGTTCATCTATTTCATGATGGTTATCCTCCAGTGCGCGCCGTTGGCATCTTGGCGGGCGCTCGCCGTTCGCAGAGTGCTACTCTTGACACTCCTAAATTGAGCATCACAGAGGATGTGTATGAGTCAGGAGCGAAGCGGTACAGTAGAATCGATCGACACAGCAAGAGCGGTTGCAAACAAGCTCGCCCTGCATGGCGACTCAAAAGATGTGAAGGATGCTGCTACGGCAATCTTCTCTCTCTGCAACGTTGTAACAGTGCTTCTTGGCAGAATCGAAAAATTGGAAGCTGAGAAGTAAGGCAGCACCCTCGCCGCAGCGCTCGTGCTTCGGCGAGGAACTTGGTCATCGGCGCGTCGGCATATCCCGCTGAGGTCCGCCATTAATCGGTCCAGCTACTTCAGCAGCGCTTACGCCGGGACCGAGAATCTTGATTCGCCCTTCATCGAACCACTCGGACTTCATCACCTCGTTGGCATCCTTCCGGATTGGCGGAGCCAGGCAGTACTGGTCACATCCGGTGAGGTATTGCGCGCGGGCGGTGATCGTTCCGTAGAAGCCGGTGATTTTGTCTTCTGCCTTTTGTCCGAGTTCGATCATGGTTTTTCCTTCAGTGGTTATGCCGCGCGCTCAAGTGTTTCGGCGCGGCGTGTGATTCGTGTCTGGGCCATTCGAACGCTTGGTGGCCGGCGATCACGGCGGGCCGGTTCGACTGACTGGGTGTTGCTCACGGCGTTCACCGTCATCAGCGTTGCCAAGACGAAGCACATCGGCGATATGATCTGGCGCCGCATTGCTTCGGCGACCAGCGCCGCCCGCCGCGTAACGCCAAGCTTGAACATTGCGTTGGTGAGGCGTTTCGCGACGGTGGCGGGTGAGATGCCAGCTTCCCGAGCGATTTCCTTCGCGGTCAGGCCGAGGGCTACCGACAGCAGGAACTGAAGTTCTCGCGGTGCCAGTCCGCGTCCGAGGTGACCCTTCCATGCGCCGTTGACGATTTCGGATTCCATCGTTGTGACTCCCGGTTGTTTTCCCAATGCACCCGGCCAACCAGGTGCATCAGTGAAAATGTCCGTGTCCCTTCGGCGCTGCTGGCGCGGTACGGGCTCATTCAAATTGTTCACCTGGTCGCGGCTCAGCCCACCAGAACACTTTTTTTGATCGCTTTACGCTGCGCGCCTTGGGTAGTGGCCACCCATCTGAACCGTTGAGGCCGGCTCATCGCTGCCTTTCCATCTGGCCGGGTGTTATCCGGCGATGGGCAAAATATAGGGCAGCCTTTATTCTGCGTCAACAGGTATGCCTTTATTATTTAATTTTAGAGATGAAAAAAGTTGAGGCCCGCGGAATCATCGCTTTGGCGCGCAAAAAAAAGCCCAGCTTAAGCTGGGCTTTCGTCTGTGATGGACGACCTATTGGGTTGTGGAATCGCCGACCTTTTCAACTTTTGAAAATTTGAACAAGAAGTCAGGAGCAGTCATTTTCCCTCGCTCTGTCATGTTCTTCGGCTTGCCGATAGCCCCTGAGAACATGACAACGTTGCCCTCAGCCATCTCTGAAATCTGATCGTAGAGAGGTGTGCCGTTCTTTATGAGCGTGTTAGATCCTGAGTCTGACAAGCTGTTGTTCCACGTGCTGAATGTGATGTTGTCCACAAGGAGCTTGATTGTTATAAAGGCGTCGCCATCGCCGTTGGTGCCCAACTTTTCGATCGTGCCGTACCAGCCACTGATTTTTCTCGGGTCACCTTTAAGCTTTGACAGTGCGTCAAGGCGCTTCCTTGCAACTGTCGATTTCTTCAAGTCGTTAGGTGCCGCCTCGTACTGCGCGGAGTAATCCTGCACAGTCTCGATGAATCCCTTTTGAAAATCGCTGACCGTGACGGTCTTTGTTTCAGCGCTTGCCATGTTGCTGGCGGCCAGGAGAAGCAGGAGGCCTGCGATCTTCTTCATAATCATCTTCCATGTGGATGGTTCTGTGGGTGTCGCCTTACCAAAGTGCTGAAGACCAAAAGACTTTGCCTAAGACCACGATCTCTTTCTGAAGCATCTCTTGAATTGTGTACTCTTCATCCGGATGCTCATCACGGTTGAAGCTCCGCATGCGGATTCCCCCGCCAGCTAACCGATATAGAGTCTTCACCCTTAGTTGGCCGCCATGATCTAACGCGTACATTTTGCCGTCAGTAATATTTGTGCAGCCCCTGTCGACACCTACCGTGCTCCCGTGCGGAAGCACAGGCTCCATGCTATTTCCGGATACGCTCACGCAAACGGCATCTGATGGCTGTACACCTTGTCGACGCAATGTTGCTTTGCCAAATCTGAGCTTCTGTTTTGGAGACTGTTCAACGGCAGTGATTCCCGCGCCTGCGGACAGCTCTACTTCCTTGAGAAACGGCACGTACACCTCGTCGTCATCCAGCGGTGTGTCATCGTCCCACACATCCAATGGGCCGAGTAGTACCGCGTTTGATTCGATAGTCGAAGGCGCAATGCTGGCGTGAGGAGGGCGGTTGCCTTCTGGCGTGCCGGTCCCATCTGCAAGCCAGACAGGGTCAACCCCACAGATCTGGGCAAGCTTGATCAGGTGCCCTGATGTCCGAGTAAGACCGCGCTCGATCTCCGATACGGAGGCTTGTTTGATGCCTGCGCGCTCCGCCAATTCGACCTGGGTAAGGCCAGCGTTCTTGCGTGCGCGTTTCAATCTGTCTTTGAGTTCCATGCCCGACAATTTATAGGCCAGCCTTTAGAGTTGCAAAAAGGTATTCCTTTCCCTAATATAAAGGCATCCCTTTATCTGGGCGGAACATTGATGAACACCAATTTCAAAAAGCTCGTAGAGCATTTCGGTTCGCAGTCGGCGACCGCTGCCGCCCTGAACGTTAAACAAGGGTCAGTAAGCGGCTGGGTCAGAGGCCTTCACGGCTGCTCCGCTGAAGTCGCACTGCGCGCGGAGATCGTTACAGGAGGAAAAATTCGGGCTCGTGATTTGAGGCCGACTCTTCCGGACCAGGCTGCCTAACTGTCGAGCCAATTATCAGCTCATCGATGGGCAACGGCAGCACTCCGCGTTTAGCTGTTGATTCATCCAGTACATAAATGACAGACGCAAAAAAGCCGGTGGCTAGACCGGCTTCTTTAAAACGCACAACACTTGAGGGGCCATTATGAACACGAATATCACCCCCGGCAACACCCCCAGTGTCGCGACACATTTCAGTAACTCGCAAAACGTGTCGCGACACATGTCATCGCGTGAGATCGCCGAGGTTATCGGTAGCTCTCACGACAACGTGCTGAAAACCATCCGCTCGCTGGTTGCAAGGGGTGTCGTTTCTTCAAACGACACCCCCTATATCCATCCACAGAACGGTCAGGTCTATCGCGAGTTCCTGCTGTCTCAGCGTGACACTCTGGTTGTTGTATCCGGCTACAGCGTTGAGCTGCGCGCTCGCATTATCGACCGCTGGCAAGCGCTGGAAGCCCAGGCCGGCCAGTTCCAGATTCCGGCCACCTATGCCGAGGCGTTGCAAGCAGCAGCTGATCAGGCGAAGGACAACCAGACACTCCGACTGGTCATTCTCGATCAGGCGCCGAAGGTTGCGGCAATCAATCGCCTTGCAGCTGCCAGCGGTGCGATCTGCATCACCGACGCCGCAAAACATCTTCAGATCCAGCCTTCGAAGCTGTTCGCGTGGATGGAGCAGAACCGGTGGATCTTTCGCCGCCAAGGCTCGGGACGCTGGACTGCTTACCAGCCACGTATCACATCAGGTTGCATGGTCCACAAGGTGACTGCGCTGAAACCTAACCCAGAAACCGGCGTGGAACGCGCCGCTTTCGATCCTCTCGTTACCCCGAAGGGCCTTGCCCGTCTGGCCGAATTCAATATCGGAGCTTCGCTGTGAGCGTTCAAGCAATGTCATGGGCGCTCGGTTTGCCCACTCAAGTTCTCAAAGACTCCAGCGCTCGGCACGTGCTGCTGTGCCTGGCCAACTATGCCGGCTCGAACGGCACTGGTGCTTTCCCATCCGCTACCACCCTGGCCGACGACACCGGTCTGTCTGAGCGCACTGTGCGTTACAAACTGGACGATCTGGAGAAGTCCGGGCTGATCAAGAAGGGTAATCAGGCCATCGCCGCCGTACACATCGACCGTCATGACCGCCGCCCAGTCGTTTACGACCTTCAACTATCTCGGGGTGCAAATCCTGCACCCCGTTCTGATCGGGGTGCAAATGACGCAACGGGGTGCAACTCACAACAGAACGGGGTGCAGCCTGAGACAGAACGGGGTGCAGCGGCTGCACCCAATACGTCACTTAACCATCAGGTAACCGAAGAGCAGCTGCAGCAGCGCGAGATCGATTCCGCTGTCGTCGAGCAAGACCGGGCCGCCGTCGACTCGCAAGACGACCGCCAACGCTTCGCCATGTTCGCCACCTGGGCTCCGAACGAGAAGGCGCTGTCGGATCAGATCGCAATCGCCGGACTTCCTGCCGATGCGGTTCCTGACGCGGCGATCCGGGCGTTCATGGGGTTCTTCGTTGCCAAGCCATCGACCGTTGATACCTCGCCGGGCTGGTGCTACCGGCTGGTGCAGTGGGTCAAGCGCGAACGCGTCAAGGCTTCAGGTCAGGGCAAGACGCCTGACTTCGATGACACCAGCTGGGCGAACGATCTGGGGGACCTGTGATGGAAAACAACAAGCCACGCAGCACCGAACAACTGCTCAGCACGATGGGAAATTTGCCGCCGGTAGCGCTCGTTCAGCCGAAGCAGTTGCCGCCGGGCACCGCCGAGGTCGTGAACGCGCTGTTCAAGGAATTGCAGGCGATTTTCCCGGCTTGGAAACAGGCTTGGCCGGACGATGAAGCGCTGAAGGCTGCAAAACGCAGCTGGATCAAGGCATTCCTTGTGGCCGGGATCAATCAGCTGGAACAGATCCGCTACGGCCTGCAGAACTGCCGGCAGATCGGCGGCGACTTCGCCCCAAGCGTCGGCAAGTTCATCAAGTGGTGCCAGCCCACCCCCGAGATGCTCGGCATTCCATCGCATGACAAGGCGTTTCGCGAAGCGCTGGAGAATTCTCACCCGAGTCGTTTCGGCGCGCGCACCTGGTCCCACGCTGCGGTGCGCCATGCTGCGCTCCAGTGCGAGATGCACAACCTCGGGGATCTGATTCCGGAGAAGGCCAGCAAGGTTTTCGACCGCGCTTACGACATCACCATCCGCCGTCTCGTCCAAGGTCTGCCGCTCGAGGATATCGCCGTTGGCATTGGCCACGACGGCAGCAAGCCGCCGATCGAGCGGGCAAACGAACTCACCGAGCGAGTAGCGCAGGCGCAGGTGGCGCGAATGGGCATTCCGGCCAACGGCCAGGCTGCACGCGAGCAACTGCTTCGCCGTCTCGGTCTCACGCCATCGGATCGGGTCGTTGGGGGTGCTGCCAATGGCTGATTCCCGCCTTGCGCCGGTTGATCCTTCGGATTACCGCTACGCCGTCCACAGTTGCGGCTACAAGTGGGACCTGACGTGCCTGCCTGACCGCGCCGTCGCGCTGTTCGCTGATTCGGCCGCCGCCCTCCGGTTCGGTCAGTCGATGTGGCCATCCACTAGCGAAGTGATCGACATCACAACGGGGGAGCGGGTATGCGCGTGACCTCGAAGAAACTTCGCGCTTCGGCGAATGGGCAGGACTGCACGCTGCGCATGCCCGGTGTCTGCAACCACAACCCGGAAACCACCGTGCTCGCGCATCTGCCTTGCGGGCAGAAGGGCATGGGCATGAAGGGCTTCGACACAGTGGCGGTGTACGCGTGCAGCGCCTGCCATGACGTGATCGACGGCCGCGCCGCCGGACAGATCGATTGGCGGGACGTGCCGCGCGCGATCGCCGAAACCCATGAAGCCCTGATCAGGGCTGGAATTCTCACCGTGAAGGGGGCCGCATGATCGCCTTTCTGGAAAACAATCTGCTCCAATTCTATTTCGGTTCGCTTCTGATTCTGTTCGTCGCCTGCCTGTGGGGCATTTGGCGGTTGACCCGACGTGCACGCATGGTGCGTGGTGAGCGCGCATGAAGCCTGCTTCCATGAGGTTGTTCAAGACCAAGCCTGTGCGGGCCAAGCGGGTCGACCGTGAAGGTTTGGAGCAGGCCGCGCTGATCTCCGAGCTCCGCATTCGGATGCCGGAAATCGCCGACCTGATCTATCACGTTCCCAACGGTGGGCATCGCCTGAAGAAGGTGGCGGCTGATTTAAAAGGGCAGGGCGTCGCCGCGGGCGTTCCTGACCTAGTGCTGACCATGGCGCGGGGCGGCTACTTCGGCCTGTACATCGAATTCAAGGCGACACCGCCGAATGCCGCGCCCGTCTCCGACAGTCAGCACAAGTGGATTCGCAAACTGAACGATCAGGGATATCTCGCCATCGTCTGCCTTGGGCACTTCGACGCGATGGAGCAGATCCGCGCCTATCTTCGACTGGCACCTACAGTGGTGGCTGCATGAAGCTCGTTGACAATCAGCAGATTCAATCCGAAGCCCTCAAGCGGATTGGTTTTCCCAAAACCATGGATGCAGCCAGCCTGACAACCGCGAACTTCGACCGGTTGCTGCGGCAAATGGACGACCTGAAGGCTTCGGCCGGCCCGTTCCAAAATGTAGTGATCTGCGTGGATTGCCTGAAGATCCATGACTGCCCATTTGACGCCGAGTTTGAAAACTCGTTTTCCCATCGCCGGGTATGTGGACATTGCGGAAGTCGCGCCGGCTTTCGAGATGTTCTCGGGCGCTGGATATCGTTTGCGAGACCTTGGGCATTTTGGACTTGGGGTAGCGGCTGCTGGACGTTTGATTTCTGCACAGAGGTGAAACCATGAGCACCGCGGCTGTGAAGATCACCGAAGCCGAGATTAAACGCCAGGCCGCCGGCGGCGTGCATGACGTGCGCGACCTCGAAAACAAGGGCCTGTATCTGCGCTTCAACAAGGCCCGCACCGGTGGCTCGTGGTACCTGGTGTTGAAAGGCGAGTGGAACCAGATCGGCACCTTCCCCGAGCTGGCGCACAAGCAGGTGGTTGCCGCGCTACCGTCGATTCGCCTGCGTCTGGCGGCCGGCGAAGGCGCGAGCCTGTCGAAGTGGATCACCGTGGGCGAGCTGCTGGAGTGGTTCGCGGATCGCATGTCGCGCGATCGCAATCTGTCGACCAAACGCAAGAACACCGGCGCATCGATCATCAAGTGCCACCTGAAACCGCGCCTCGGTGAACTGCCGCTGATCGGCATCGACAAAGCTGCGCTCGACACCCTGTTGATGTGGCCGCTGCAGGAGACGGTTTCCATTGACTACGTGCGTTCGGCCTTCCAGTTGCTGGCCCTGGCATTCCGGCAGGCGGCCAAGCTGGGGATGATCACGTCCAACCCGATGGCCGCGATCCGGTTCAATGACTTCTCCAAGGCAAAGGTCGGCATCAAACCGTCCCGGCTGCGCGGTGTCCAGCTGGAAGGTCTGCTCGCGCAGTTGGCCGAGGTCATGGACAAGGCGCCGCTGGATTCGATGCTCGCGCTGATGATGCTTTGCCATGGCACGCGGATCGGCGAAACCCGGATGGCCCGCTGGTCGCACATCAGCCTGGCCGAACGTGAGTGGTTCATCCCGGCTGAGAACACGAAAACGGGTGTCGAGCATCACCTGCCCCTGACCGAGCAAGTGTGCGCGCTGCTGACCCGGTACCGCGAAGGCCAGTTCGCCCGAGGCTATGAGGGTCAATGCCTGTTCCCGGCGCGCAACGGTAAGGCGCTGGGTGAGGCTCAAGGTTGCGCTGTGTTCAGACGGCTGGGACAAGGCGAGTGGACCAGCCACGACCTGCGCAAGGTGGCGCGCACCGGTTGGGCAGACCTTGGCATCGATCACCTGATTGGTGAGCTGCTGATCAATCACGCGATGGGCCACAACGTGAAGGTGTACATCCAGTCGGACGTGATGAGCCGCAAGCGTGATGCCCTCGAGCAGTGGCACGCGCATCTAGATCAGAAAGGCTTTACGGCTATTCACGGATTGACCGGCTTTAGATTTGAAGATTCTGGTAATCCGCTGCAAGCCACAGAACATAAGGCCTGCAAGGCCATTGAAGAAACAACCATAGGCGAGGTTTAAAAATGGATAAAAAGCAGCATGGCCCCGCCTTTGTGCGCCGCCAGATCCCGCTCACCGACTGCCCGTCCTGTGCCGGGAAGGGGTTCGTCAAGGGCGTGTTTCATCAGCTCGACTGTATCGGCTGCCACGCTTCCGGCATGGTCCACGCTGAGACGTTGGAGCCGCTTCCGGTGGATGACCTGGTCGTTCAGCTCGGCATGCTGATCCGGCAAGAGCGCCACGTTGCGACGTTGCCGCGTGAGCCAATGACCATGGCGGATCTGTACCAGCAAACCAACCATCGCGGGCCTGGAGGCTCGGCCATTAAGGGGGATTGAGCATGCGAACCGCAGAACTGACAGAACACGAAGCGAAGGTCGCGCAGATGCTCGGCGATGCTTGGAACGAATACTTGAAGTTGCCCGTCGAGCATCCGATGGAGCGCCAAGAGTTTTGCACTGCTATTCACGCATGCCAGGACAAAGTTCTCGGGCGGGCTGGTCGCCATGCTTTTCATTCGGTGGCTTCTGCCGCCAAAGGGGATTGAGCCATGGCCTTCACACCGACATTTAAAGAACGTACCGCCGAGGATCTGCTGGAACATTGGGGCCGCTGGGTCGTGCTGGGCTCTGGCGTGTCCTGCTGCGCATCCCGCGAGAACACGATCCTGTCGCCGATGATCACCGATGACGACGCGCTCATGATTGACGGGCTGATGGGGCGCCTGCTGAAACGCTACCCAGAATGCGGTCAGGTGTTGATGCGCTATTACACCAGTCGTGACACCTCGCTGATGGAGGTGGGCAAGAAAATGAAGTTCGGCGAAGAGAAAACGCGTCAGCTCTGGAAGGCGGGTGTTGCGTGGATCGATGGGGCTTTAGATATTCGTCGCGAAGCCGCTTGACAGGGCCGGGGTCGATCTATAAATTTCAGTTACTTTGCGGTTTTTCCGCGTGCAAAGCCCGTCTCAGCGATGGGCTTTTTGCTTTCTAGAATTCACAGAGCCTCGGCATTTGCCGGGGCTTTTTCGTTTTCGGCTCCACCACACCCATTGCTCCGAGCTGGGAGTGCTGTTGGAGCTGACTTATTTCGCACGGTACCGCCAATGACTGAAGTCTCGCGCATTGCAGACAGCACCACGTTCAAGGTTGCTGTCCCAATACTGCAAACGATCCTGTCGGCTGGTGCCATTGGTGCGTTTGTCTATGTTGTTGGCTCACTTGGATCGCTTCAAGTGCAGCTTGCCGCTTATCAAACCAATCAGGCCTTGATCGGGCAGCGGGTTGACTCGTTGGAGCGATCGAGGGAGTCGAACGACAAGCTCGTCGACTCCCTTCGCGTCAGTACCCAGCGTCAGGAGTTCAAGATCGACCAAGTAGGGGAGAGCCTGAAGGCCCTCGTCCAAACAGGTAGACCCAAGTGAATCGCCTGCTGATCGTCCTCATTCTGCTCACAGGCTGTGCGCACAAGGAAACGATCCGCGAACCCCTGAAGGTTCAACGCACAACCGTGTATCGATACGTCAGCGAACAATGCCAGCCAGGCCAAGACGAGCGCCTACGTGAGGCCCTGAAAAGTGCCAAAGAGTGGAAGCGCTATGCCGAAAGCCTCGAAAAACTGCCAGCAGCGAAGTCAACCCATGAAATTAATCCCTGAATGGCGAAAGTTCTGGCGCATGACCAGTGTGCAGTTGGCAATCGCAGGCGCAGTGCTGAATGCCGCTGCGGCCGGTTGGTCTGTGTTTCAAGGCGCGGTGGACCCTCTGATTTTCGCCGTGGT
Source organism: Pseudomonas sp. TE9122 (assembly GCF_056278925.1). Classification (NCBI taxonomy): domain Bacteria; kingdom Pseudomonadati; phylum Pseudomonadota; class Gammaproteobacteria; order Pseudomonadales; family Pseudomonadaceae; genus Pseudomonas; species Pseudomonas sp. TE9122. Next base: position 1,682,942 of record NZ_JBWBQI010000001.1, read on the forward strand.
GAATATGGGTTTAAGTATCGCCGTCGCTGTGGCCAGAGTGGTGCAGCAGTCAAAGCTGCATCAGCCAAGTGACGATCCAGCTCAGCCAGAATAGGTGAAGAGCAATGGTCAAAATCGATGCCAGCACCAATTTGGAAGAACTGTCGAAAGCTCTGCGTACATTGGGCGCAAAACAGCTGCCTTTTGCATATGCGCTGATGGCTACTCGACTGGCAGTGTTGGTGAAGAAAGGCGAACTCTCTGTCATGCGGCAGCGGCTGGATCGGCCGACCACAACCACCATGAATAGCCTCTATGTCCAGGTCGCCAAGAAGGGCAAGCCTGAGGCGAGGACCTTCTTCAAGGATGCGTGGACTACTGGCGTTCCCGCTGACACGTACCTTCAACAGGCAGTGAAGGGTGGTCGCCGACCACACAAACGTTTCGAGAAAGCTCTAATCGCGAAAGGCCTGATGAAGCCAGGTCAGTACGCAATACCGGCACCTTCAGCGCTCAACCAGTTCGGCAACGTCCCGCGCGGCACAATCATGAAGATTCTGTCCGGTCTTGGTGCAGCTGAGACAGTCAGCGGCGTGACGGCCAACGCCACGGGCAGTAAGCGCAGCAAGCGCAAGGGCAACGCGGACAAGTATTTCGCCGGCGATGTCGATGGAACGCAGGGTATCTGGGAGAAGCGGAAGACCGCGTTCGGTGATGCCGTCCGCCCTGTCTTTGTCTTCAGTGACAGCGAGCCGGGGTATCGAGTGATCATTCCGTTCTACAAGATCGCAGACAACATCGTGAAGGCGAACCGAGAGCGAGAGTTTGCCAGCGCGATGGATCAGGCGCTGTCGTCAGCCCGGGGCTGACCGGCAGGGCAAGGGGGTACCCCCCTTTGGGTCCTTCCCGGGCCCCCAACCCCATGCGGGTAATTCGGGCCCCGCCCATCAAATATGTATGACCTTTTTTCAGGGGTTGGTTGTTGTTTAATCATGGCCAAAAACGAAACAACCAAACAGCGCGGGTGGTTGAACAAATCCGAGATGGCTTCGAGCCTCGGGATTTCCCCGCAAGCCTTTGACAAATGGGGAGTTGCGCCCGTCGCACGCATAGGTCGCGAGGCGTTTTATACCGTGCAAAACGTGGTCGAAAACCGCGTTGAACACGCGCAACGGAAACAACAACCGGCGGGTGAGGGAACCGAAGGTGTCGATCCGATGATCGAGTACAAGCTGCTCGAAGAGCGCCGCGGTCTCACCGCCGCGCAGCGAATCGCCCAGGAGAAGAAGAACCTGGTCCTGGACAAGCAACTCGTTCCGGTCCCATTCGCCACATTCGCCCTCGCCAAAATTGCCGCACAGATCGGCTCGAAACTGGACACCGTCGGCAAGACCGTCACTCGGCGTCACCCGGAGGTTGACCCTCGGGTCATCGAGTCGGTCGAGCGGGAGATCGCGCTTGCTCGAAATATTGCCGCCAGCTTCGGTGAGCAACTTCCGGAATTATTAGATGAGTACGTTGAGTCCATGGCTGAATGATCTTCGCAAGTCGATCAAGCTAGGACTCCAGGCGCTCTACAAAGAACCACCGCAAACCGCCGTCGAATGGGCGGATACAAATTTCTACATGTCCGCCGAGTCCTCCTACAACGAGGGCAAATGGACGACCGAGCCGTTTCAAGTTGCGATCCTGAACAGCATGGGCAACGACCTGATCAACGTCGTCAACTTCATCAAGTCGGCGCGGATCGGTTACACCAAGCTGTTGATGGCGAACATCGGCTACAAGATCCAGCACAAGCGCCGCAACGTCATGATGTGGAGCCCGACGGATCCGGACGCCGAGGACATCAGCAAGAGCCACGTCAACGGCATGATCCGCGACGTGCCGGTGCTGGGCGACCTCGCTCCGTGGTTCGGTCGCAAGCACAGCGACAACACGCTCGACCAGAAGATCTTCGCGAACCGCCGGACGCTGTGGATCCGTGGCGGCAAGGCCTCGCGTAACTACCGTGAGAAATCCGCCGACGAGGTGATCTACGACGAGCTCTCCAACTTCGACGAAAGCGTTGAAGGCGAGGGCGCACCGATCACCTTGGGAGACAAGCGACTCAACGGCGCGATCTACCCGAAATCGATTCGAGGCTCGACACCGAAACGAGCTGGCTCCTGCCAGATCACCAAGGCCGTCGAAGAGTCGCCCTATTTGCTCAAGTTCCACATTAACTGCCCGCATTGCCGGCAGGAGCAGACACTCAAGTGGGGCGGCAAGGATTGCGAGTTCGGCCTGAAGTGGGAAAAGAACGCGCTCGGTGAGGCCGAAAAAGCCTGGTACGTGTGCGAGCACACTGCCTGCGTCATCTGGCACAACGAAATGGTTGAGGCATCGAAGACCGGCCGATGGATCTGCGAGCACACCGGTATCTGGACCCGCGACGGCATGGACTGGTTTGGTGTCGATGACGAAATCATCCGTACCCCGCGCTCGGTCAGCTTCAGTATCTGGGCGATCTACAGCACCTGGAGTACGTGGCTCAGCCTGGCTGAAGAATGGCTGAAGGTGAAAGGCGACGTCTCGAAGCTGATCACGTTCATCAACACCACGCGCGGCGAAACGTGGGACGACGATCAAGGCGAGAAGCTCGACTCCGAGGTCCTCTACGGTCGCCGCGAAGTTTATCCGCAGGTGCCGGCTCTCGGTTTGGTGCTTGTCGGCGGCATCGATACACAGGACGACCGCTTCGAGGGTCGCGTCTGGGCATTCGGTCCGGGCGAGGAGGCGTGGCTTGTTCACCGTTTCATCCTGATGGGCGATCCCGCAAGCGAAGAGCTGCGCCGCAAGGTTGGGCTGGAGCTGCACCGGCAGTTCACGCGAGTTGACGGCACCATCATGAAGGTGGAGCGCTGGACGTGGGACGCCGGCGGCCACTACGCCGACGAAGTTTATGCCGAGAGCCGCAAGCATGGAGTGCACTGGGTTGTTCCGATCCGTGGTGCGACCGTCTACGGCAAGCCGATCGCGAACTTCCCACGCACGAAGAACAAGGTACACAAGGTGTTCCTCACCGAGGTGGGTACCGACAACGCCAAAGAGTTGCTCTACAGCCGCATGGGTCTGCCGGTCGATACGGCCGCCTCTCAGGCGGGCGTGTCTCAGCCGGGCGTTGTTCACCTGCCAGCCAATGACGTGATCTGCGACGAATCGGAGGTCAAGCAACTCACCTCCGAAAAGAAAAAGGCAGCTATCTCCAAAGGCAAGCGCGTTATGCGCTGGGACAGCGGTGGCCGCCGAAACGAGGCGCTGGACTGCTTCGTTTACGCGCTCGCTGCGCTGCGGATCTGCCAGCAGAGGTTCGGGCTTGATCTCGATCTGTTGGTAGCTGCTGTCACTGGTGGCAATGAACCGGACATCAAAGAGCGGCCGCGCAAGAAATCAACCTTCTGGTAGCGAGACTTATGGCTTTCACAATCGAGCAGTATCAGGCCTTGCAGGCGGCCATCGCCGAAGGCGCGCTGTCCGTCCGCTACGCCGACAAAAGCGTCACCTACCGATCACTCGACGAGATGATTCGAATCCTCAAACTGATGGCGACCGAGCTCGGGCTGAATGCCTGCAACGATGGTGGTCGCCGATATACCTCCTTCTCTAAAGGACATTACCCATGAGCATGCTCGACAGCCTGTTTCCTGGGTACGCCGCCAAGCGATCAGATGCACGCCTTAAAAAGCTTCGCACTGAAATGACCATGGAGGTGATCAAGCGCCGCTTCGAGGGAGCGGCGGGCGGTCGACGAAATGACGGGTGGCGCGCCACCGGCACAGATGCCAATACCGAGAACGCGCCCGCGCTGGCGAAGCTTCGCAATCGCGCGCGGGATCAGCGTCGCAATAACCCGTTCGCCGAACGCGCCATCACAGGTATCGCTGACAACGTCGTGGGCGCGGGGATCGTCCCGCTGCCCTTGGCCAAGCGTGATCGAGACGGCGTGAGGTTGATGGACCTTTGGCAGGCGTGGGCTGAGACCACCGCCTGCGATGCTGACGGCCTGGAAGATTTCTACGGTCTGCAGCACATGATCATGGAGGCAGTCGCTGAGAGTGGTGAGTGCCTGATCCGTCGTCGACGCCGATTCAGCTCAGACGGGCTTCCTGTTCCAGTCCAGCTTCAGGTGCTCGAGGCTGATTTCCTTGACGAGTCAAAGGCAGCCATCGTCGGGCTCAACCGAATTATTCAAGGTATCGAGTTTGACGCCCTGGGCAAGCGGGTCGCCTATTGGTTGTTCGATGAACACCCCGGGGCAAACGTTGCGTGGGGGTCGCTTCAATCACGCCGCGTTCCCGCCGAAGACGTGATCCATGTGTTCTTCCGCAAGAGACCAGGGCAAGCCCGGGGCTACACGTGGCTGGCTCCGGTTATCCAGCGGATGCGCAACTTCGACGAAATGGAAGACGCCGTGATGGAGCAGGCAAAGATAGCTGCCTGTTTCGCTGGATTTATCACCAAGGATGCGGACAACGGCCCCCAGGGGCCCGCGAAAACTCCACCGCTGATTGAACGCATGGAACCTGGAATGCTTCAGGAACTGTCGATCGGGGAGGAGGTGAGTTTCGGTACTCCGCCGACATTCAACGGCTACGCGCCATATTCATTGCAGGCACTTCACGCAATCGCTGTGGGTCTTGGTGTTCCTTACGAGCTGCTCACCGGTGACCTTAAGGGAGTCAACTTTTCCAGCGGCCGGATGGGCTGGCTGAACTTCGCCCGCCGCGTCGATGTATGGCAGTGGCGAATGCTGATTCCCCAGCTTTGCGATCAGGTCTGGCGTTGGTTCATGGAGGCACAGGTGCTCCTGCCCGGCGGTGTAAACGACGACGTCAAGGCGTATTGGGTGCCGCCACGCCGCGACATGGTCGATCCCAAATCAGAAACAGAAAACGTCATAACCCGCGTGCGTAACGGCCTGACAACTTGGCCGGATGCTTTGCGCGAGCTCGGCATCACTGACCCAAAACGGCACGCCGAGCAGATCAAAAAAGCAAACGAAATGATCGACGAATACGGGTTGGTGCTGGATTGCGACCCGCGCCGAGTTGCGGCTGCCGGTTCTCCGAGCCAGCCACCAGCCACCGAAGAGAAACCAGACGATGCCAAAGCCGAATCAGGTGATGACGAGAAAGACGCATGAAACACCGGCGTTTAGCCTGCGCGCCGCAGTTCGACCGGAATCTGTCGACATTGAAAATCGCACCGTCGAGCTGACTTGGACGACAGGTGCGAAAGGCCGCCGATGGTCATGGGACGTCGGCAGTTACATGGAAGAACTCGAGGTCAGCGATAAAGCAGTACGCCTCGCCCGATTGAACAACGGCGCTCCATTGCTCGGCGTTCACAATCAATACGAGCTTCGCGCAGTGCTGGCTGTGGTGGAGCGAGCTTGGCTTGCTGACGGCGAGGGTCATGCACTGGTGCGCTTCAGTAAGCGTGAAGATGCCGACGTTGTGTTCAAGGATGTCGTTGACGGGATTCTGCGAAACGTCAGCGTCGGCTACGCCGTCCACCAGTACCAGCTGACAGAAGAGGAAGACGACAAGCTTCCGACCTACCGGGCTGTCGACTGGGAACCGCTGGAGATTTCGCTGGTTCCGATCGGCTTCGACGACGGCGCGAAAGTCCGAAGCGCCAAAACACCCGCCGAATATACCGGCGACCGTTTCAAAACCATTTTCGAAGTTCGGTCGGCCGTTGAGCCATCCGAAGAACCGGCCGCCGTGCCTACTATCCAAGAGGAAGATGCAATGACCGAAGAAGAGAAGCGCGCGGCCGAGGAAACACTTCGCCGTGAAGCGGCTGAAGGCGAGCGCCTGCGCAGTCTCACCATCCGCACCATGGCGCGCAAGGTGAAACTCGATGACGAGGTGTTCATCGAAGACCTGATCGCGCGAGGTGTTCCGGTGGCGGAAGCAAGCGCCGCTTTGATCGACAAGGTTGCCGAACGACAAGAGAGCACTCAGCCCAACACTCGCAACAGTCAACAGACTGTAGTGACCGGCGGCCAAGATCTCAGCGTTTTGAATGCCAAGCGCTCTGCCATGCAGAACGCACTGCTGCATCGTTGTGACTCGAACATCAAGCTGGAAGAAACCGGCCGTGAGTTTCGCGGTATGCGCCTGGTGGACATGGCTCGCGAGTTCGTCGAGATGGCTGGCGGTACCGCCCGCGGCATGACCCCGCAGGAGCTGGCACGTGCTGCACTGGGCTGCGATCGCCAAGCTGTCCGCGCCGCCGGCATGCACTCGACCAGCGATTTCCCGCTATTGCTGGGCAGCACTGTCAATCGCACCCTGCGCGATGCGTACACCAACGCTCCGCAGACCTGGCGTCCTCTGGGCCGCCAGACCACTGTGCCGGATTTCCGCGCAGTGACTCGCGCCGCGCTGGGCGACATCGCTGCGCTGGAGCAGGTCAAAGAACACGGTGAATACAAGTACGGCACCCTTTCCGAGGATGGTGCGCCGATCAAGGTCGCCAAGTTCGGCAAGATCATCGCCATCACCTGGGAAACCATCGTTAACGATGACCTGGGTGCGTTGACCCGCATCCCCGCTGCACTGGGTAATGCCGCTGCTGCCACCGAGTCGAATGTGGTGTGGGCGCTGCTGCTGGGCAACCCTAACTTCACCGATGGTGTGCCGTTCTACGACGCGAGTCACGGCAACGTGGCAGCAAGCGGCGGTGCGATCAACACCACCACCCTGGCCGCCGCGCGCTCTGCGCTGCGCAAACAGAAGTCCAAGGCCGGCGAGTTCCTCAACCTGTCGCCGGAGTTTCTGGTGGTGGGGCCGGACAAAGAGTTGGAAGCCTACCAGTTCACCAGCTCCAACTACGTGCCGGCCAAGAACGCTGACATCAACGACGTTCGCAACGCCTCGCTCACCGTCATCGTTGATGCGCGGATTACAGGCAATCAGTGGTACCTGTTCGCCGCGCCGGGCTCGATCGACACTTTCGAATACGCGTACCTCGAGGGTGAGCAGGGCGTGTTTACCGAAACCCGCGAAGGCTTCGAAGTCGACGGCATGGAAATCAAGGCGCGCCTGGTGTTCGGCGCGGGCTGGATCGACTACCGCGGTGCTTACAAAAACCCAGGCGCGTAATCCGTCTGCTCGACCAGAACCCAAAAGGACGCCGTGTGGCGTCCTTTTTGTTTTCCAGTTCCAGTCTCTGAAGGGGACCATGCATGAAAACTTTCATCCAGCACGGCGATTGCCTCACTGTTCCGGCTCCCGCGGGCGGCACCATCTCGGGCCAACTGTACAAGGTCGGCGCCATCGTCGGCGTAGCGGCCACCACTGAAGCCGCAGGTGACCCCGTTGTGCTTAAGCTCGAGGGTGTGTTCGGCCTGACCAAAACCAGCGCACAAGCGTGGGCTGTCGGTGATCTGTTGTACATGAACACCACCAGCCGCTCGCTGAGCAACGTTTCTACCACCGGCCTCGTGCTGGTAGGAATGGCTACCGAAGTGGCAGCCAACCCGTCCGCTACAGGCGCATGCCGCCTGAACGGTATCTCCGCGCCGGCGCCGGTGTAATGGGCTGGGCCTCAATGGCCCAGCGCATGCTCGGCGTGTCCATCCGAACCTTCAGCGAACCCACCGCCGCCGATGATCCTGACGGTGCGGTGTATTGGCTGACTGATGGTGTTACGCCGGGCGTGGCTCTGGCCCAGGCGGTGTTCGATACCGCGCACGTTTCGGTTGATCCTGAAACTGGCGCGCCGGTATCGACAAACAAACCGGTTCTCGGTGTGCGCCTGATCGATCTGCCGAACGAGCCGACCAACCGCGATCGCGTACGGGCCCGAGGCGTCTTGTACAAGATCAATGACGTGCAGCCCGACGGCGTCGCCGGCGTAACCATCATCCTTCAGAAGGCATGAGCATGGCTCACCCAAGAGAACTTATCCGCAAGCAGGCCGTTGCGGTCTTGATGGGTGCGACCGATGCGGGCGCAAGCGTTTATGCCAGCCGGGTAGCACCGCTGATTTCCAACGGATGGCAGAGCGAGTTGCCGGCGATCATCGTTTACACGATGGACGAAACGGGCGAAATCTTTAATCAGGCGCCGCGCGAATACCGGCGCCGCGTGGAGTTGGTAGTGGAGATCCATGCCGAAGGTAACGAGGCATTGGACGACACGCTCGATACGTTCGCTCGCCAAGTCGAGCGGCTGCTGCTGATGGACGACACGCTAGGCGCCACCGTCAACGACTTGCAATACGTGCGCTCGCGGATGGTGCTTCTTGATCAATCGGAGCATCTGACCGGCGCGTGCCGCCTGATTTTTGAAGCCGAATATTTTGACCGACACCCCGACGACCTCTTCAACGAAAGCCTGCCGAACCTGAACACGGTCACGACCGAGTACAGCCTAAACAATGCGCAGCCGGATTCAGCTGACCGCGCCAAAACCATCATCGAGGACCTGAACCAATGACCACGCGTGTGCTCGTGAAGCCGGCCGAGGGCCGCCTGGTGCGACATCCAGACACCTACGAACAGATCGAGCCAGCAGGCAAGACTGTAGAACTCAATAGTTACTGGCTGCGCAAGGAAAAAGCCGGTGACGTCTTTATCGAAAAGGCTGCAGTACCGGCCGAAACCAAGGGTGAAAAACAATGACCATTGGAATGGATACGATCCCTGGCGCCGGCGCCCTTCGCAAGCCTGGTGCCTACAGCGAGATCGATAACAGTAAGGCAGTTCGCGGGCCTCAGCCGGTCAGCTATCGCCGTTTGCTGATTGGCCAAAAGCTCGCTGGTGGTCTGGCCGCCGCCAATACCCTGATCCGCATCACCAGCAAGGACCAGGCAGATATTCAATTTGGCAAGGGTTCGATGTTGGCTGGCATGGTCCGCGCCGTGATGGCCATCGACACCTACACCGAACTGCAAGTGCTGCCGGTGATCGATAATCCCGCCGGCGTTGCTGCCGCTGCCACCGTGGCTTTCACCGGTCCAGCAACTGCATCGGGAACCATTGAGCTGATGATTGCCGGCCGCCGGGTGTCTGTTGGCGTGATCAGTGGCGATACTGCGACAGCTATCGCCACAGCCGTGGTCGCGGCAGTCACCGCTGCGGATGACATGCCGGTCACCGCAACCGCTGCGACTGGCACTGTCACACTCACCAGCCGCCACAAGGGCGAGGCCGGCAACAGCTTGAATGCCCGGGTGAACTACTACACCGGTCAGGTCTTGCCAACTGGTGTTGCTGTCACTATCAGCGCCTTCACCGGTGGCTCTGGTAATCCGGATCTGGGGACCGCACTGGCCGCCTTGGGTGATGAGTGGTTCCAGGTATGGGGCCTGCCTTATTCGGACGCTGCAACGCTGGCTACCGTGAAAGCTGAGCTCAACAGTCGATTCGCTTGGGATCGTGAAATCGAAGCGCATGCTTTCACCGCCGCCCGCGGCACTCAAGGCTCGCTCGGCACTCTCGGTGACAGCCATAACAACCAGCACTTGGTCATCATGATGGCCAACGATGAGCCGATGCCGGCTTATGAGAAGGCCGCCGAAACCATGGCAATTGCAGCGCTCTACGCCGCAATCGACCCAGCGCGCCCAATTCAGAACCTGCAGTACGCCTGGTGCTTGGCGCCGGCGGCGGCCGACAAGTTCACCAACCAAGAGCGCAATCTGCTGCTGTTCGATGGCATCGCAACCAGCAAGGTCAACAACGACGGCACGATGGTCGTTGAACGTCTGATCACGACCTACAAGACCAATACCGCAGGTGGCGCGGATATCAGCTACCTGGACAGCGAGACGCTGTTCACGCTGATGTACATCCGCCACGACTGGCGCGACTACATCCTGCGCAAATATGCACGCCACAAGCTGGCCAACGATGGCACCCGCTATGGCATTGGGCAGCCGGTGGTCACCCCTGTTCTGATGAAGGCAGAGGCCGTTTCGAAGTTCCGCGAGTGGGAGCGTTTGGGGTTGGTCGAAAACATGGCCGACTTCAAAGCAAACCTGATCGGCGAGCGAAACGAAAGCGACCCGAACCGGATGGATATGTTGCTACCTCCGGACCTGGTCAATCAATTGCGCATTGTCGCAAACAAAATTCAGTTCCGCCTGTAACGGCGAATCGCCAGGAGATAAACCATGGCAGGCAAAAACCGTATTGGCGGCACTATCGCCTTGAAGGTCAACGGCGACATCTACTTCGCCAAAGGCAACTTCACCTACAACCTCGGCAAGCCGAAACGTGAAGGTGTTATCGGCGCCGACACCGTCCACGGTTACAAGGAAACACCTCAGATCCCCTTCGTTGAGGGCGAGATCACTGACCGCAACGAGCTCAGCCTTGAGGACCTGGTCACGCTCGACGAGGCCACCATCACGCTGGAACTCGCCAACGGCAAGGTCATCGCTCTGAGCGAAGCCTGGTACGCGGGCGAGGGCACCGGCAACACTGAAGAAGGCAACATCGCTTGCCGTTTCGAAGGTATGTCTTGCGAGGAAGTGAAGTAATGGCAAAGGAAAAAGTTTTGACACTGGCCGGCCCGGTCGCGTTCGGCAAAGACACCTTCAGCGAACTGACCGTCACTCGAAAGCTGAAGTACCTGCGCGGCCACGCGCTTCGCGTTACATCCGACGGCAAAGGCAGTGGCGGAGTGGATATCGACTTTTCCACGCTAATTGATCTCGGCGCGAAGATGGTTGGTCAGCCGCCGGCATTCATCGAAGAGCTGAGCGAAGACGATCAGGCTGCCGTCATTCAGGAAGCTCGCGATTTTTTGCTGAAGCACCTCGGGGGTGGCAGTCAGGAGTGACTGTCGTCGTCAAGGTCATGAGCGTTCAGCCTTCGGAAGTCATGGAAATGGATTTCGAGGAATTGAACTGGTGGCTTGAGCGCACCGAGGAATGGGTTGAATGGCAGACAAAGGATACTCCCTAAGCTTAATCATCAAGGCGGTCGACCGAGTCACCGCCCCTTTGCGCGGGATTTTCGGCAAGGTCAAGGCCGCCAGCGCTGGTATTACTGGCGCACTCGATCGCGTCGGTCTGCCAGTCTTCACCAACAGCTTGAAGGGTGTGGGCGGCGCGGTTTCTGGCATTGGCAAGGCTGTTGACTCGAGCGCAAAGCGATTGCTTGCGCTGGGCGCTACGCTCGGTATTACGGGCGCGGCGCTGAACGGTTTCTTTCAGGGGTTCGCCGACGCGACTGGTGCAATTGGCGATACCGCCGAGCGCACCGGTATCAGTCGCGAACGATTCCAGGAACTCGGCTTCGCTGCGAAGCTCACGGGCTCGTCGGCGGAAACGCTGGGAGGTGCCTTACAGAAGATGCAGATCAACGTTGGCGCAGCCACGGCCGGTTCGAAAGAGCTGAAGGAAATGTTCAAAGGGCTGGGCATCAACATCAAGGATGCGTCCGGTAAACTGAAAAGTTCGGACGCGCTGTTCGATACCTTCGTCGATCGCATTTCGAAGATCAAAGACCCATCACTGCAGGCCCAGGCCGCGGTTAAGATCTTCGGGAAAAGCGCCACCGAGTTGCTGCCGCTGATCCGTGGCGGCAGCGCGGGACTCAAAGAAATGTCGGACGAGGCTCGCCGCCTCGGCTTGGTCATTTCCGATGATGCTGTGCGTGAGGGAGAAGCATTCGGCGATACGCTCGACACGATTCATGCAGCACTGACCGGCGTCGGCAATAGCATTGGTAGTGCCCTGATTCCTCAGTTGAACAAGCTCGGGGCTCAACTGATCGAAACCATCGTGAAGTACCGTCCACAGATCGAGGCATTTGCGACCTCGTTCGCAAAGAATCTCCCTGGCAACATCGAGAAGCTTGTCGGTTTTTTTGGTGATCTATACGACGGCGTGAAACCAGTGATCGATATTCTTCAGTCGCTGTCGGACACCTTCGGCGCAGCCAACCTCATCTTCACGGCGCTGGGTCTGTACATCGGAGGTGGCTTACTGATGGCTGTCCTGAATCTCGCGCTCGCCTTGAAAGGTTTAGGTGTGGCAATCGCCCTGACGCCTGTGGGCTGGTTCCTTGCCGCCGTAGTGGCGATCGCGGGCGCGGCCTACATTGTTTACAAGAACTGGGATGCTATTGCGAAGTTCTTCGAAGAGAAATGGGCGCGCGTCAAGGCAGCTTTCTCCGATGGCATAATCAACGGCATCGTGAAAGTTTGGCAAGAATACAACCCCGTCACGCTGATGATGGAGGCCTTCAACGGCCTGATCAAATATCTGACTGGATGGGATCTCGGCGCGATCCTTGGCGAGAAAATTACGGCGGCGGTTTCCGCTATAAAAAACGGCTTACCTGATTGGGCGAAGGAGCTTCTGGGGATTGATGGTGGGAGTGTCACCATCGAACGAGACGGCGCGCCGGGGGACGAAACTGGCAGACCTGGAAGCAATCAGGCGGCGCCCGGTACAGCTGCGGCAAACACAGACCTCGGTCGCCGTGCAGCACAGATCGGGCGCGATGCCGCACAGCAGATCGCAGCCCCGCCGCAGGCAGTCAGGGTGCAGGTCGACCTGAACAATGTGCCGGCAGGATCCAAGGTGAAAACCGAGGGAAGCCAGGGTGCAACGTTCGACACCGATATCGGCTTTTCGATGATGGCCCCATAACCGGAGTTCCCCCATGGCTTGGCGAGACAACTACCGCGCCGCGACTTTTCGCGGCGTGGGCTTTTTTGTGGCCACGGCGGACAGCAGTCATGGCCGGCGCCAGGCGGTACACGAAACAGCACAGCGAGATATTCCCTATACCGAAGACCTCGGTCGCAAGTCGCGGGAGTTCGGGATCACCGGCTATTTGTTGGGCAAGGAATACGATGTCGCCCGGGAAGAGCTGATCAAGGTTTGCGAACAAGCGGGCCCTGGCGTTCTAGTTCACCCGTATCGTGGCGAGCTGACGGTGGTTTGCCGTGGGCTGACAGTGAGCGAGTCGTCGGAAGAAGGCGGCAAGTGCACTCTCTCGATGACGTTCCTCGAGGCGGGCGAAGCATCCTATCCGTCGGCGAAGGTCGACAGCGTCAACGCTATCAGCGAGAAGGGCAATGAGGTCACAGAGGCTGGCAAGGCCAGCTTCGTGTCGGACTTTCTCACCAAGGGCTACCCGTCATTCGTAGCCGACGCGGCCACCACTCAGATCAAGGACCTGAGTGACTTCCTCAGCTCCCCTGAATTCATCGTCTCCAGCGATATACAGGCGGTCTCTGATTATTACGACAAGGTCAAAAGCATCGGCTCAGACGCTTTCGACCTGATCCAGGAGCCTTTCAACTTCGCGAGCCAGGTCGTGGACGCGATCGGCAGTATCCGCTCAGCTTTCGGCAGCAGCGCCTTCGGCATGCTGATCAATCTGTATGACCGCTACTTCCCGAACGACGGCAGTTCGGACAGCGATCCCGTTGGGGCTGCCACACCAAGCCGGCAGCAGGTGGTGAAAAACGCCACAGCTGTCGCAGGCGTGGTGCGCCACGCGGCAATTTCTCAAGCCGCGGTGGCGGCGGTCGTCACGCAGACGACCGAGGATGTTTCGAACGGCGGCACTAAAACTACATCGGCGCCGACGAAATATGACAGTTACGAGTCGGCGATTGTGGTTAGGACCGAGATTGCTGACCGTTTGGACGAAGAAAGCGAAGCGAGCAAAGACGACCTGGTGTACGTGGCGCTCACGGATTTGAGAACCGCCGTGGTACAGGCTGTACCGAATCCAGATCAGGACCTGCCGCGCCTTGCCACGTTCTCACCCCGGCAGACGCTCCCGTCTCTGGTCGTTGCCTATCAACTCTATGGGGACGCCGGGCGCGCCGATGACATCGTGGCGCGCAATGATCCGCGCAGGCCAGGTTTCCTGACTGGCGGCCAGGCGCTTGAGGTTCTTGCAAATGGATGACCTTGAGCTGCTGGTAAACGGCATGAACTACGGCGGCTGGACCCAGATCGGTGTCACCCGGGCGGTTGACGCATCGTCGGGCGCGTTCACTGTGACGCTGACTGAGCGCTGGGAAGGGCAGGACGGATCGGGCGCACAAACAGAGCCATGGCCAATTCTCCCAGGTGACCAGTGCGAAGTGAGGCTGGGCGGAATACCGATGGTGATCGGCTACGTCGACATCTTTAAGCCTTCGTTCAGTGCGACGGACCACTCCATCAACATTCAGGGGCGTGACCGAACGGCTGATCTGATCGATTGCAGCGCCGTGCACACCCCCGATGAGTGGAAGAACATCAACCTTCTGCGCCTTGCTCAGATTCTGGCCAAGCCTTTCGGGGTGGGGGTATCAGCGGACGTGCCGGTGGGCGAAGCCTTCTCGGTGTGCAAGCTGCAGCAGGGTGAAACGGCTTTCGAAGCGATCGAGCGATACGCGCGGCAGCGTCGCCTGTTGCTGATGCCTGACGGCGCCGGCGGCCTGCTGATCACGCGGGCAGGCAACAAGCGGGCGTCGATTGGTCTGGTCCAGGGCGAAAATATCCTCAGTGCATCGGGCAGCATCGACCACAGCCAGCGGTTCCGTAATTACTTGGTCAAGGGCCAGGCCGCATACAACCCGTACAGTGCCGGCGAGACCGAGGCTCACATCGAGGGCGGTGCCAGCGACAGCGGCATCAGGCGGTATCGACCAATGCTGATCGTTGCTGAATCAGGCAGTTCGTCCGGCAGCGCCCAGGAGCGCGCCACGTGGGAGGCCAACAGCCGGCTGGGCAAATCCGCTTCAGCGTCCATCACCGTGCAAGGCTGGCGCCAGAGCCCGGGCGGCCAACTGTGGGAGCCGGGTATGTTGGTGCAGGTCAAGTCGCCGTGGCTGCGCATGGATGGGCAGATGATCATCCGTCAGGCCACGTACGAACGCGGTGAGGGTGGAACCACAACGAAACTCGACATCGTGAGCCCACAGGCATTTTCGCCGGAGCCGCCTGATTCCAAGAAAGAGAAGAAGGGCAAAAAGGGCGGCCGAAACATCTGGGCGGAAACCATTGGGGAAGAGGATAAAAAGGATGGGTAACCTGGTAAGAGATCTCGGCAACCGCGTGATGATGATGTTCGGCCGTGGCGTCCTGCGCGGCGTCAACGATGCCAACGGCCGTCAGCAGCTGCAGGTCGAGTTGCTGAAAGACGAACTGCGCGATGGCGTCGAGCACATGCAGAACTATGGCTTCACCAGCCACCCCACCGGTGGTGATGTGGCAGTGGCGTTCATCGGTGGCAACCGTGAGCAGGGCATTGTCCTGGTGGTCGATGACCGCCGGTACCGTATCCCCTTGGAAGCCGGCGAGGTGGCCATCTACGACGACCAAGGCAACAAGATCGAATTGTTGCGCGACATGGTGAAGGTCACTGCGGTGCAGCACGTCGAAGTGGTGGCCCCGACCATCAAGCTGGTTGGGAATCTGGAGGTGGTCGGCAATATCACCAGCACCGGGACCGTCACCAACAACGGAAAAAACATCAGCAGTACCCACCAGCACAACGGCGTGACCGCCGGCAGTGGCAATTCGGGAGTGCCCATTTGATGGCCGATGCAGCGATGGTAATGACCGAATTTGGCGGCGACCTAGTGCTTTTTGGATTCGACCTTGAGCGTGATGACGGTCTGGAAACTTCTGTCATCATCAGCCTTTTCACCGACCGCCGCGCCAATGCAGAACAAATTCCCCCCGAGTACCAGCAGGACGACCTGCGTGGCTACTGGGGCGATATCACCAACGCATCTGCCTCCGATCAGACAGGTTCACTGCTCTGGCTGCTGGCGCGTGAAAAACAGCTTCCGCAAACCCTGAGTCGCGCCGAGCAGTACTGCCGGGAGGCGCTGGCCTGGATGATCGACGACCTGGTGTCGACGAGGATCGACGTCGCCGCGTCATACATCTCGCAGGGCTGGATGCAGCTGGTGATCGATATCCACCGGCCAACCGGGCAAGCGGTTCGATTCCAATACAACTACGAATGGTCGGCTCAGGCCGGCAAGAGGGCTGCCTGATGCCATTTGCTCGACCCACACTCCCGGAGCTAATCGACCGGGTCACCACCGATATCAGCGGGCGGGTGACCGGCGTTCAAAGCGCCGTGCTTCGCCGCTCACTGCTCGGCGTCCTGGCTCGCTCAGAGGCCGGCGCCGTACATATGCTGTACGGTTTTCTTGAGTGGGCAGCCAGGCAGGCGATCATTGATACATCCGAGAAGGAGTACCTCGAGCGCTGGGCCGCCATCTGGAAGGTGTTTCGCAAGGCCGCCGATTATGCGACGGGCGCGGCACTGCTCAATGGTGCCGTGGGCTCTACCGTGCTGGCCGGGACTATTCTTCAGCGACAGGACGGCGTTCAGTACCGCGTCTTGGCTGATGGGATTTTCGCCGGTTCGACGCTGCAGCCCACAGTTGTTGCCATTGAGGCTGGTGCAGCCGGCGATGCGCCGGCGGGTACCCCACTCTTTCTGCTGTCGCCGGTGGCTGGCGTGCAATCGACGGGATCTGCCGCAACAGATATAGAGGGTGGGCTCGATGTTGAAACTGATCCTCAACTGCTCAGTCGTCTGCTGAAGCGAATTCGACAACCACCGCATGGTGGCGCCGCCGCAGACTACGAGCTCTGGGCGCTCGAGGTACCTGGTGTAACGCGTGTCTGGGTGTATCCGCTGCAGATGGGCGCTGGTACGGTCACCGTGCTGTTTGTGTGCGACGGCGAGTCCAACATCATCCCGACCCCGGCCAAGGTTGCTGAGGTCCAGGACTACATCGATGCGAGGTGCCCTGTGACTGCCGAGGTATACGTAGTCGCTCCGGTAGCGGACGCGCTAAACATGACCGTGAAGCTTTCGCCGAACACTGCCGCCGTACAGGCTGCAGTTCGAGCCGAAGTCGCCGACCTGATCGTTCGAGATGCGAAGCCCGGTGATCCGATCCTTATCAGTCGCCTGCGTGAAGCTGTTTCCATTGCAGCTGGCGAATCAGACAACGCCATCGTGACCCCGACAGCTGACGTTTCGCACGCAGCTGGCCACATGGCGGTCCCTGGAACCATAACCTTCTCCAGCTTTTAAGGAGGCGTAATGCCGACAGCTGCCGACTATCTGGAGCAGCTGAAAACGCTGCTACCCCCCGGTCAGGCATTCCCTAGGGATGCCGGCACCACGCTGCATGACCTGCTGGATGGAATGTCGATCGAACTTGCCAGGGTTGATGCCCGCGGCGAGACACTCCCGATCGAGGCGAACCCAGCAACGACCAATGAGTTATTGAGCGATTGGGAGCGGGTTGCCGGCCTGCCAGACAAATGCTCTGGCGCTCTCGAAGAGACACAGCAGGGCCGTAAGAACGCGCTTCTCACCAAGCTCACAAGCACGGGCGGGCAATCTGTGGCGTACTTCATCGAGTTGGCCAGCGCGCTCGGGTACACCGTAACCATTGAAACGTTCCGACCCTTCCGCGCTGGCGCATCGCGTGCCGGGGATTTGCTCACCAATGGGGCCTGGGTCTTCACCTGGCTCATTCGTGCGCCAGAAACCTCAGTGATTTCGTTCAGAGCCGGTCGATCTACCGCAGGTGAGCGCCTGCGGACATGGGGTAACGACACCCTAGAATGCAAAATTAATCAAT
This sequence comes from Pseudomonas sp. TE9122, assembly GCF_056278925.1. Lineage (NCBI taxonomy): Bacteria > Pseudomonadati > Pseudomonadota > Gammaproteobacteria > Pseudomonadales > Pseudomonadaceae > Pseudomonas > Pseudomonas sp. TE9122. Next base: position 1,700,557 of record NZ_JBWBQI010000001.1, read on the forward strand.
TGAAACCGGCGCACACGATCGCGCTCTTCGCCTACGGAGATTGAAGCATGCACAGAATTGACGGGCCTGGCGCCACGCTCGACAACAAGTTCACTGATGGCGATCCAGTGGGAGGCGTTCAGGCGACGCTTGTCACTGAAGATTGGCTGAATGACGTTCAGGAGGAAATAATTAGCGTTCTCGCCGATCAGTCGATCGCTCCGCTCAAAGGGGTTCAAACTCAGCTTCTTGCTGCAATTAAGTCAATTGCAGCAAATATTGTGCAAGCGACCGAGAGTATTCTGGGCGGCGCCAAGGTTTCAACGCAGTCGCAAATCAATGCCGGCACGGACGACGCGACTTTCGTAACCCCCAAGAAGCTTCGTGCAGGGTTTGCCAGCAACTTGGCGGCAACGGGATACATTGCTTTTCCTACCTGGCTGGGCGGATTTATAATTCAGTGGGGCGGGGCAACATTTCAGGTTGGAACGTCCATTACCCAAAGTAGTGGGATGCTTCCGATCGCTTTTCCCAATGCGCCATTTAGAATTTTTGGATATAGAACGTCCGAATTGCAGGCTTCAAATAGCCCCACGACAGATCACTATTTCACCGTAAATGGTACGTCATGGTTTGTAAACCACGTTCGAGCAGCCGGAAGTGTGTCGGTTCCTTTCGCTTATATTGCCATTGGTTGGTGAGGAGATTTTATCTATGATGTATTTCAATAATGGAACTGGTGGTTTTTACAATGATAAATTGGGAGGCGTTCCAGTTGGTTCCGTGAAGTTAACTGATGATGACTATCAGGAACTACTGTTGCTGGTAGAGGCAGGTAAGAAAATCACAATTGATAGTAATGGCTCGATCATTGGTGTTGACCCAGAACCGCCAGCGCCTCCTACGAGAGAAGAGGTCGAAGCTATGCGGCTCCGCGCATATGCCGATGCTGTAACTGGTTCCGATCGTTACTTTTCCGAGGCAGCGAGGATGCAAATAATGGGGGACGAGGGGTGGGAGCAGGTTCGTGACCAAGGCATTAGTCGGTACGCTGAGATCCAAAATGATCTCGCATGGCCGCAATAGATACTTAGGCTAAATATCGGTTGCTAGACAAGACAAATTCTCTTTATGTCGATAGGATGCGGAACAAAAATTTTTGAAGGGCAAGGAATGACCGTTAAAGAGAGAGATTTTTCCGTTGGAATCGACGTCGCAAGAGCGCTAGCGTGCCTCCTAGTGGTAGTGGTTCACATTTCTGCTACGGATTTTTACGCTTTCGGGCCTAGATGGTGGCCTGCTAATTTCTTCGATTCAATCGCTAGGATCGCGGTACCAGTCTTTTTCCTCATATCTGGTGCGCTAGTTCTCGTACCTGAGGAGCCTATTGGAACGTTCTATAAAAAGCGAATCGGTAGGGTGCTCCCGCCGTTGATTGTGTGGTCGGTTGTTTACGCAGCAGTGTATCGAACCCCAGGTGTCACTCCGATTGACTCGTTGCTCAACATAATTAAAGGGCTTTCCTCCGGACATCTCTGGTATTTTTACGCAATCATAGGGTTGTATTTGAGTGCGCCTTTCTTGGGGAAAATTTATAGGGCTTCCAGTCTTCTTGAAAAGCGACTGTTTTTGTTGTTCTGGGTTTTTGTGAATTGCGGTGTTCCATTGTTTCGCCCATTGCTGGACTCTTATTATGATCCGAGAGCGCCTTACCATCTTCAGATGTTTATAGGGTATTTTGGGTTTTTGTTTATGGGTGCCTATTTGTCTGAGAGGTCCGTTCAAAAGTCGTCGAGTTTAGAGGTTGCTAGTTATTTGTTCTTGTTTGTGTTTGGTTGTGCTATGACAATGTGGCTAACCTATACGTTTTCATTTAGGGTAGGTCAGCCTGTTCAAACTTTCTATGGGTACTTGTCATTGTTCGTTGTTGTTGCAGCGGCGGCATTCTTCAAGTTGTCTCTCATGATAATGGCACTTCCAAAAAATATTGGCAAGATTATAGCCTTGGTGTCAAGTTGCTCGTTAGGCGTATACTGTATCCATCCGCTTGTAATTGACGGTATTGAGAGCTTATTTGCGCTAGAGCATAGAATTAGTTCTACTTGGTTCAAGATACCAATTGTTGCGTTTATTGTGTTTGTGGTTTCAGTTGTAATAGTGTATTTCGCTAGGAAGATGGCGTTCATGCGGCGAATTATTTGAAGTCACAATTTGTTTTTTAAGACCCCGGATATCCGGGGTTTTTTTTGTCCTGGAGAAAAGCACATGCCTGTAACTGAAAAAGATCGCGACATTCTCGCGCGCACTATTTGGGGTGAGGCACGGGGCGAGGGAACAGCAGGGCAGATTGCTGTGGCCTGGACCATCCGCAACCGCGTGTTTGATGGAAAGGAAAAGTCGTGGTGGGGAGAGGGCTACGCCGGCGTCTGCCAGAAGCCTTACCAGTTCAGCTGCTGGAACAAGACCGATCCGAACTATCAGTTCCTGATCGGCGTGAAGCAGATCCCGTTCCGCGAACTGGCTCAATGCCGTATCGCTGCTGACCAGGTGATCGACGGAAAGGTGCCAGACCCGACTGGTGGTGCCACGCATTACTACGCGACCAGCATCAAGGCGCCGGCCTGGGCGTCGAAGGCCAAGCAGACACTGAAGCTCGGGCACCACGTATTCTTCAAGGACGTCCCGTGACAATCGCCGCGTGGCGCTTGATTGGCGTGATGGCGTTGGCGCTCGCCGGCTTCGGCAGCGCCTGGCAGTTTCAGGACTGGCGCTACGGCCGGCAGTTGGCCGAGCAGGCCAGACTGCACGGCGAGACGCTGAACCGACTTGCAATGGCCGGCGCACACGCGCAGAAGGCCGAGCAGGACAAGCGCCTGGCGCTCGAGCAGAGGCTGGCGGCCAGTGAGAAAACCCACTTCGAGAAAATGACCAATGCACAAAAAGATCAGGCTCGCTTGCGCGATCGCCTTGCCACTGCTGATCTGCGGCTGTCAGTCCTCATCGACGCGGATTCAGCCGGTAGCTGTGACGTGCCAAAAGCCACCGGCGCCGGCGGCGTGGATCATGCAGCCGTACGAGCCCGACTTGACCCAGCGCATGCTCAACGAATTATCGCCATCACCGACACCGGTGACCGCGGACTGATCGCGCTGCAGGCGTGCCAGGACTATGTGCGAAACTTGCAACATTGATGGCCCTCCGCCACGCTTGCAGGGCCTTTGGTCTTGAACCATCATTCCTTTTTGATGATGGCGATATGTACGTGGACAAGCGACTCGCAGGGCTTTCGTTTTTGATGACCCTCGTTTGGGTTACGGTCGTCCTGGCGGTGATGTATTGGATGTCGCAGTGAATACAAAGGGTGAATCGTTGTGGAAGGCGTAGTGATGGGCGACAAAATGCAGCGAGAGGCTGATCGCCTGCTGGCGCAGATCGTCCGGACGGATTCGATGATCACGGCGGTAAAGGCGGGAGCACGGGCAGAAGGCTTCGTGCTTGGGCTGGAAACCGCCGGCGCCCTGCGCGCTGGCGATGCTGAAAGGCTCTATATCATTTTCGAATCTGCGCTGGTGGAGCACCTGAAGACACTTTCTCAGCATTAAATCATTCAGCTTTTTCATCAATCGGATTGATCAATCCGCTTTGTTGATTGCGTACATTGCCCACGGCGCGATCGACCTTGAACCATTCGAAAGCCTCTGATGGCTCGCCCTCATGCAGCACCATCTGTTCGGCGCGCTCTTTGGGCGTGGCTGGGTCCAACCATTCCCGCGCGAGCTCTGGCGGAAGAGCGACCGGGCGGCGGTCGTGGATGTCGACCATGCCGCCGGCGCTGTCGGCGGTGATGATTACAAAGCCGTCGTGCTCGCCGGGGCCGTGCTCTTCGTTCGGGTACTGGCCGATCGCGGCGCAGAGGATCGGGGACTGGTCGCGATGCCTGATCAGGTAGGGCTGCTTCTTCGGCCCACCTTCGTCTACCCACTCGAACCAGTTGTTGATCGCGATGATTGCCCGGTGCGGCCAGATCGCGCGAAAGAAAGGGCCATGGGCGACTTTCTCGACGCGTGCATTGATTGGCGCGGCTCGGTCTTTTGCCCAATGCGGTCGCCATCCCCAGCGGACCATATCTGCATGCAGAAACTCGCCTTCCTGATGGAAGAGGGCGAGCTGAGTGGTTGGCGCGGCGTTGTACCGCTCAAAGGGTTGCTCGCCGGTCGAGTTGATGAGCGCGTTCGGCATGCTGAGCGCCGCCACGAAGTCGTGAATGCCGCTGTACTGGGAAAGTCGTCCGCACATTGCCATACCCTCGGCTGGATCTGATTCAGCGTAGACCCATAAGGGAAGGCTTCGTCACAAACCTTTTTCGGCGCAGCATTCGCAATGACCTGCGAATTCCCCCCGATCTCGAGCTTCTCTGAAAAGGCGCTGGTTTTCATTTAACAGATGGTTCCTGTTTGTGCTCGACGTCGGCGAATCGTCGCCTCTCGCTTAGCAAAGCCCCTTCGGCGTGCTGAAGCTTGGCCTTGAGAGAGTTTCTCTCCTCCGTGAGGGCGTCATTGTCTCTGACCAGTCCTTCGATATTCGCCAGCGCGCGAGCGAGCTTTAGGATGAGAGCCTCGAATTCGTTTTCATACATCCTGAGCTGGTGTCGGCAGGTTTCAAGCGGGGTCGGGTTGCCGAGCCAATCGTCGGTGTCTTCTATATAGAGGGGGTCCACGTGAGTGCCTTACTGGATACTGGTTGCATATACAGTAATCGAGAGGCGGAACATAGGCGAGGCTGCGGCGACGAACTGTCAGTCCGGCGCCATCAAAACAGCCAACGTCATTTTGATGAATTCTTCATTTCGATCGATCGCGGCGAGAGAGCTTCGGACGTTTTCGGCGACATCGGCGGATCCGCGCTGCTCGACCCATAAAGTGAGCTCCATGATGGCGGCTTCAAGGGCGAGCTGGTTTTCGTTGATTTTGAACAGTAGGGAAGGGAGCAGATCAGAGTTTGGCATTGGTTTCCTCCTTGGACGAAACCAGAATAGCAGAGAGAAATTTGATCGGCAGAACGCCGGAGAAGGGTAGAGCACTGTAGGAAAATACAGCGCTAAGTTGTTGATTCTTATAGCGGGTAAGGTCAGTTTTTGACCCTGCAAATTTCGGTGTGTTTCCTTTATGCATCAATGGGTTGCGTGTGTTTCGGGGTCACCTTGACATGGTGGGGGTCGTTGGTTCGAGTCCAATCGCGCCTACCAAACAAAATCCGCTCTGCTGGGCGGTCTAGAAGGGCTCACCGAAAGGTGGGCCCTTTTTTGTTGTCTGCGATTTGCGCAACGCCTGTTACCGGTCATTTCCGCTTCGCTCTGATCAGCTCTCCATTCATTACGGTTTGCGCAAAATGATCAAGCGCCATTTTGGTGCATTCTTCTTCCATTCTGTTGTTGAAAACACCTGAATATCCAAAGGCTTACAGCTTTTTTTCTCCAACCGGTTATCGAAAAAGCCTTGTTGCATGTTGGGAATTTAAGTAACATCCGTTCCGCGTTCACCACCACGGTTTATGCATTTTTAAATCCCAAGCTTCCATCAGCTGCTTGGGATTTTTTTTGCCTGCGATTTGGCGTTTGAGCGCCTGTCCCTCCATCACCTCCAAGCGAGGCGCGGTTTTTTCGTCTACTACTGACTGGCCGATTTTCAACTCTTTATAAGGGAGTGCGTCGATGCTGAGTCAGTGGTTCCTTGCCGCTATTCATCTATTCGCGTTTGCCTTGGCTTTCTGGGCGGCGCTGACGCGCGGCACAGCGCTCAGCCAGCTCGCGGCGGGTGCGGGAGAGGTCAAGCGCGTGCTGCTCGCGGATAACCTCTGGGGGCTTTCAGCTTTGACGCTGCTTATCACCGGAGCGATGCGCGCATTTGGTGGTTACGAGAAAGGCTCTGACTATTACCTGCATCAGCCGCTGTTTCATCTGAAGATGACGTTGTTAGTGCTGATCCTGCTGGTAGAACTTGCACCCATGATCACGCTGATCAAATGGCGCATCGCATCCTCGCGCGGGGTGGCGCTTGATAGCGGACGTGCGAAGTTGTACGCGCGAATCAGTCATCTTGAAGCGCTGCTGCTGATCCTGATGATGGTCGCGGCGACAGGCATGGCGCGTGGCGTGATATTCGCTTAGAAGGCGAAATTCGCCGTGCTCTATCGGAAACGTCCGACAGCCAGCTCCAGGAGTGAAAGGTAATATCGGCGCAAGAAAGGAGGGAGGGGCAAGTGAAAGGAGTCAGCATGCTTCAGGCGCCGTGCCCAGCGGGGTGAAATGCGGATGGCTAAACGGCGCGTGAATCTTTAGCCAGTCTTGCGCGACGGCAATAGGACTGGCTGCGTAATGCAAAGTGGCTCAGGGCGTTTGCGGCTTGTCCGGAGCGGTCAGGCCGGCCTGGATGCGTTGGTAAATTTCTTCACGGTGCACTGCCACGTTTTTCGGAGCGTTGATACCGATGCGGACTTGTTGGCCGCTGACTCCGAGGATGGTGATCGTGATGTCATCACCAATGTTTATGCTTTCACCGACTTTGCGGGTGAGTATCAGCATGGTCTTCTCCTTGATTGCTTTGTAGGGCACCTGATTCAGACAGTGCAGAGGTCGGTGGTATCTATAGATTAGTGCGAAGTCTCACGGTTTGGGTGCCTCTTTCTGACGCGCAGAAGCGGCATTAATTCCCAGGGCGTAACTATACAGAGGCTGCAATCATCATTCTCGTTGTTTTGTGCCCATTTTGCGGGGCTCGCGAAGTATTTTTGAATGATAAGATCGCCGCTTTACGAATTCCGAGGGAAGCGTTGTGCGCAAATTGGTTTGGCTGGTAGCGGCACTGGCATTGGCAGGCTGCGGTGAAGGCAAGAATGTAGATGCGCCGAAGCCTGAGACGAAGGTCGCGGCAGCGCCGGCGGCCGCCGCGCCACAGTGGGATCTGGAAGTGCGTGGCGAGACTCCTCAGGCCGTCAGTGACCTGAGCGGCTGGTTGATCGAGCATGCTTTCGTTCCGACGGTCGTGAAGGACGGCAACGGTAAAACACGAATTCTGATCGGTCCGTTCAACTCCCAGGCCGAGGCTGAGGCGCGCAAGGTGCAGGTGGATGCGGCGTTGGTAAAAGCCAAGAAACAAAATATCGGGTCGGTGGTGATTGAGCATCCGCTCACGCCATAAGCGAAGCGCCTTCAACACAGATTGAACGCCAGACATGAAAAAGGCCTCGAGCATAACGCTCGAGGCCTTTTTTTTGTGCTGCGATCAGCCGCAGGCTTTCAGATTTACCGAGCCGACAAACTCGTTGCCACGCCCCATCACGCACGCCATGCTCTGGTTGCGCTGACGTTCCCAGTCCTGCACTGGATAGGTCTTGTCCCACGCTTCGTACAACTGCCGATCTTGCTTCGACAGCCGCAGTCCGTATTGTTTGCTCATGTAAAAATACGTGCGGGCGATCATGCCGCGGATCGAAGGGCGGGGCATGACCTTCTTGGCCTTGAAGTCGACCTGCGTCAGGCAGGATCCATACTGACCGGACTGCACCGGCAACCAGCCGTAGCTGAAGTTGCTGCGATCACCGTTGACCTCACCGATGCTCGGTACCAGGTTGTGCAGGTCAGCTTCGGCCTTTTGATAAACCGGATCGTAACGCGTGCAATTCTTGCGTCCGCCTTGCTGCCAGCACTGCCGCTGATGCCCGATCTGCCACGCTGGCACGATGTGCTCCCACTCGATCCTCGATGCACGCTTGGCGTTCTTGCGCGGCACATAGCCGCAAGCCTTGAGATCGACGCGGTTGCCGGTGTACTTGCAGCCGCAGTAAAACTCCGTGGACTGCGGCGCATAAAGTTTCCATGCAGCTTTCTTGGCTTCGGAAAATGTACGTGGGGCGCCAGCCTGGGCGCCCACGGCGAAAAACAACAACAGCAAAGCAACACAGCGGACACTCATTGAATCAATCTTCCTTCGGCACAACCCAAAAAATCTGCACGCCACCGTCATCGCGATAGGCGAGGGTGACGTTATCGTTCTCGTCGATTTCCTCGAGCAAGCGCTCCCAGTCGTCCATCGGCTCATCCGGCAGACGGAAAATCAGTGCGGCTTTGGCTTTTTGTGCGGTGGGGGAATTGATGATTTTCTGAACGCGCATACCCATGCGTTCATAAGCGTCAGGAGCAGCAGGAGAGGTGGCCACGAGGTTATCCTTATTAAGCTGTACGTGCATACAGTATTTAACTGTAAGCGATTTCGCAACTGCTTAAAATTCAAGAAAATCCTCTGACAGCGGGTTTCCGATTTTGGTGTAGGACTTGTCGAGATTTTTGTGGGAAAAGTATTGGAAGGGTGTAAGCGGGGCACCACCTGTCAAGCTGACAGGTGATGCGCAATTGCCCGATCGAGAAGTGATCAGGCGATGTTCAATCAGTATTCCCAGAAACATCCGTTGCAGCTCTTTGCTGTCGTTGGTCTTGGTCAGTGCAACCATCGCCAGGATGCGGGCTTTCTGAGGGTTCAGGTCGTGAGCGACAACCCAGTCGTATTTGTCGTCGGGCTGTTCGGCGTTACGCAGGACAAAGCCGCCGGCGTTGACGTGGGACGAGCGAATGATCTGCACGCCATCCTTGCGCAGCGCTTGCAGGGATGGAACCACGCGGGAAGATACCGAACCGTTGCCAGTGCCGGCGTGGATGATGGCTTTGGCGCCGGCTTGAGCCAGTGCCTTGTAGGCGGTATCGCTGACGTTGCCGTAGGAGTAGGCAATTTCTACGTCAGGCAGGCTCTTGATGTCCTTGATGTCGAATTCCGAATCCATGGTGTGACGCTTGGCCGGCAGGCGGAACCAGTAGGATTTGCCTTCGACCACCATGCCCAGCGGACCCCAGGCGCTTTTGAATGCTTCGGTCTTGATGTTGATCATTTTGCTGACGTCGCGACCGGACTGGATCTCGTCGTTCATGGTCACCAGCACACCTTTGCCGCGTGCTTCTTTGCTGCTCGCCACGGCGACGGCGTTGTACAGGTTGAGCATGCCGTCTGCCGACATGGCAGTGCCCGGACGCATCGAACCTACGACGATGATCGGCTTGTCGGTCTTCTCGACAAGGTTCAGGAAGTAAGCGGTTTCTTCGAGGGTGTCGGTGCCGTGGGTGATAACGATGCCGTCCACGTCCTTGCTGTCAGCCAGTTCGGAAACGCGACGACCCAATTGCAGCAGGTTGTCGTTGGTGATGCTTTCCGAAGCGATCTGCATGACTTGTTCGCCACGCACGTTAGCCAGTTTGCTCAACTCGGGAATGCCGGCAATCAGTTGTTCGATGCCGACTTTTGCTGCCTGATAAGTGGCGCTGTTGGCCGCACTGGCGCCGGCGCCAGCGATGGTGCCGCCTGTGGCAAGGACGACGACGTTGGCCAGTTTCGTCTGGGTTTCGGCTTCTTTTGCCTGAAGGGCAGCAGGCAGGAGCAGGAGTAGGGCCAATGCGCCCGGAATCAAGGTATTGAAAGCAGATTTCATTATTTTTCTCTCTAGTCGTGAGACGGTGCTGATGCAGGTTCATCTAGATGCGCCCCAAGCCGATCTGAATGCTCGAGGTGCAAGGACGGGAGCAGGATTCATACCATGCGTAATGTGCTGGCGGAAAATGTTTAACCCAATGATTTAAATCAATATTTGTCGAGGGCTGGAGCATCGTTGAGGATCCATCCATCCGGGATTCCGAACGATAGGCGGATTCGTGTTCGGCTCGCCGATAGGCAATCTCTGAAAAGCCAGGCGGGTGACAAATCCTCGCTAAAGAAATGTGCTCTCAGGCCGATGCGTCCTCAAGGAAACCAAATCTTAGGAGTTCACATGTCACTGACGGTCGGTTTTGCCAATCCCGCTGCAGTCACCATTGGCGGTAAAACTGCAGCGACGATCAACAGCCTGAACGATGCGACCAATGAGACTTCGGCGCAGGCGCTGGGTACCGAAAAGACTGAGAAGAATCAGGTCAGAACCGGTGGCGGGCCTGTGCAGGAAAACAGTGAAACCGAGGCTGACAGCAATCTCAGCATCACCGTCAAGACGTTGCTCAAGCGGATGAAGGAATTGCAGAAGCAACTTCAGGAGCAGCAACAGCAACTGGCTGCGGCTCAGGCTGCAAGCTATCCGACTCCCGAAGCGAAGTCCCAGGCAGTGATGTCGATTCAGGGCCAGATCGCGCAAACCAGCGCCGCACTGGCAGAAGTGGCGGGTGCGTTGGTCAAGGAGATGTCGAAAAGCGCTACCAGCGGTGGCCTGGTCAACACGACCGCCTGAAGCGTCTGATGGCCGACTCAGCGATTCGGCCTACAACAAAAGACGATTTCTGATTGTTGACAAATGTCAGCGGGATTCTCATAGTTCGGTCTACGCAAACGTTTGCGCGACTTGGAAGGGCATCTGCTCCCGGAGTCGTGACGTAGCTTACGTCAGCGCAAACGTTGCTCACAATAATCATAAGATCGGAGTGAACCCATGAAGCTGCCATTCGCCGCACGTCTTCTTGCTGTCGCTATGCTGGCTGCCACAGCCGCCGCACTACCTGTCTCCTCGGCGTTCGCCGAATCTGCAGAAAAGCCCAAAGTCGCGCTGGTCATGAAATCCTTGGCCAACGAATTCTTCCTGACCATGGAAGACGGCGCCAAGGCCTACCAGAAAGAACACTCCGCCGATTTCGATCTGATCTCCAACGGTATCAAGGACGAAACCGACACTGCCGGCCAGACTCGCATCGTCGAACAGATGATCCTGGCCAAGGTGAATGCACTGGTGATCGCGCCTTCTGACTCCAAGGCCATGGTGCCTGTGATCAAGAAGGCCGTAGACGCCGGTATCACGGTGATCAACATCGACAACCAGCTTGATCCCGCCGTGGTCAAAAGCAAGAACATCAACGTGCCGTTCGTAGGTCCGGACAACCGTAAGGGTGCACGTCTGGTTGGCGAATATCTGGCCAAGCAACTGAAGGCGGGCGACGAGGTCGGCATCATCGAAGGCGTGTCCACCACCACCAACGCGCAGGCGCGCACGGCCGGTTTCAAGGACGCGATGGAAGCCGCGCAGATCAAAGTGGTCTCGCTGCAGTCCGGTGACTGGGAAATCGACAAGGGCAACAAGGTTGCGGCTTCGATCCTCAGTGAATACCCGGATGTCAAAGCACTGCTGGCCGGTAACGACAGCATGGCGGTCGGTGCCGTTTCCGCAGTCCGTGCCGCTGGTAAGGCAGGGCAGGTGAAAGTCGTCGGTTACGACAATATCAACGCGATCAAGCCAATGCTCAAGGACGGCCGCGTGCTGGCGACGGCTGACCAGTTTGCAGCCAAGCAGGCCGTGTTCGGCATCGAAACCGCGCTGAAGATCATCAAAGGCGAGAAAGTCGACAGCGGTGCCAACGGCGTGATCGAAACACCGGTCGAGCTGGTCACCCAGTAAGTCATCTGGCGACACAACGGCGCTCGTCCGTCCGGGCGAGCGCATGGAGATTTCTATGTCAGTTTCCGCCCCGAACGCTGTCCTCTCGGTCAGCGGTATCGGCAAGACCTATGCGCAACCGGTGCTCACCGGCATCGATCTGACGCTGATGCGCGGTGAAGTACTGGCGCTGACCGGCGAAAATGGTGCCGGCAAAAGTACCCTGTCGAAGATCATTGGTGGTTTGGTCACACCCACTACCGGCCAGATGCAATTCCACGGCAAGGACTATCGTCCGGGCAGCCGTACCCAGGCTGAAGAGCTTGGCGTGCGCATGGTCATGCAAGAACTCAATCTGTTGCCGACGCTGTCGGTGGCGGAAAACCTCTTTCTGGATAATCTGCCGAGCAGCGCGGGCTGGATCAGCCGCAAGCAGTTGCGCAAGGCCGCGATAGAAGCCATGGCGCAAGTCGGCCTCGATGCGATCGATCCGGACACGCTGGTCGGCGAACTCGGTATCGGCCATCAGCAGATGGTTGAAATCGCGCGCAACCTGATCGGCGACTGCCATGTGCTGATCCTTGATGAGCCGACCGCGATGCTCACGGCGCGCGAAGTCGAAATGCTCTTCGAGCAGATCAGCCGATTGCAGGCCCGCGGCGTTTCCATCATCTATATCTCTCACCGCCTCGAAGAACTGGCGCGGGTGGCGCAGCGTATTGCCGTGCTGCGTGACGGCAATCTGGTCTGCGTCGAGCCGATGGCCAACTACAACAGCGAGCAACTGGTCACCTTGATGGTCGGTCGCGAACTGGGCGAACACATCGACATGGGGCCGCGCAAGATCGGCGCTCCGGCGTTGACGGTCAAAGGGCTGACCCGCTCTGACAAAGTCCGCGACGTCTCTTTTGAGGTGCGTGCCGGGGAGATCTTCGGTATTTCCGGATTGATCGGGGCAGGGCGCACGGAATTGCTGCGGCTGATATTCGGTGCCGATGCTGCCGACAGCGGCACCATCGCGCTCGGCTCCCCGGCCAAGGTCGTGAGTGTTCGCTCGCCAGTCGATGCCGTACGCAATGGCATCGCGTTGATCACCGAAGATCGCAAGGGCGAAGGGCTGCTGCTCAGTCAGTCGATCAGCGCCAACATCGCCCTGGGTAACATGCCGGAAATCTCCAGTGGCGGTTTCGTTAACAACGGCGACGAAATCTCCCTGGCGCAGCGTCAGATCGAGGCCATGCGCATCCGCAGTTCGAGCCCGACGCAGTTGGTTTCGGAACTGTCCGGCGGCAATCAGCAGAAGGTCGTGATCGGTCGCTGGCTGGAACGTGACTGTTCGGTGCTGCTGTTCGATGAGCCTACTCGTGGAATCGATGTCGGTGCCAAGTTCGATATTTACGGTTTGCTCGGTGAGTTGACCCGCCAGGGCAAGGCATTGGTCGTGGTGTCCAGTGACTTGCGTGAGTTGATGCTGATCTGCGACCGGATCGGCGTGCTCTCGGCGGGACGTCTCATCGACACCTTCGAGCGCGACAGCTGGACCCAGGATGATTTGCTTGCCGCCGCATTCGCCGGCTACCAAAAACGTGATGCGTTGCTCAATGAGGCAGCGCCTAGGGATCTCCCATGAAAACTGCATCTTCTGCCAGTAAACGTAGTGGCAATTTCTTCGGCCTGGGCACATATCTGGGCCTGGCCGGTGCCTTGCTGGCGATGATTGCGCTGTTCTCGGTTCTGAGCAGCCATTTCCTCTCGTACAACACTTTCAGCACCCTGGCCAACCAGATTCCCGACTTGATGGTGCTGGCGGTGGGCATGACCTTTGTGCTGATCATCGGCGGCATCGATTTGTCCGTCGGCTCGGTGCTGGCGTTGGCCGCATCGACGGTCAGCGTTGCGATTCTCGGCTGGGGCTGGAGCGTTTTGCCAGCGGCGCTGCTCGGCATGGCGGTGGCGGCGCTAGCCGGGACCATCACTGGCTCGATCACCGTGGCCTGGCGGATTCCGTCGTTCATCGTCTCCCTCGGCGTGCTGGAAATGGCCCGTGGTGTGGCGTATCAGATGACCGGGTCGCGCACTGCCTACATTGGCGATGCGTTCGCCTGGCTGTCGAATCCGATCGCGTTCGGCATTTCCCCGTCGTTCATCATCGCTTTGCTGGTGATCTTCATCGCGCAGGCAGTTTTGACCCGCACTGTTTTCGGCCGCTACCTGATCGGCATCGGTACTAACGAAGAAGCCGTGCGACTTGCCGGGATCAATCCCAAGCCCTACAAGATTCTGGTGTTCAGCCTGATGGGGCTGCTGGCGGGCATCGCTGCGCTGTTTCAGATTTCGCGTCTGGAAGCGGCTGACCCGAACGCAGGTTCCGGCCTGGAACTGCAAGTGATCGCAGCGGTAGTAATCGGCGGCACCAGCCTGATGGGCGGGCGCGGTTCGGTGATCAGCACTTTCTTTGGTGTGCTGATCATTTCCGTGCTCGCGGCGGGTCTCGCGCAGATTGGTGCGACGGAGCCGACCAAGCGCATCATCACCGGTGCGGTAATCGTTATCGCTGTGGTGCTCGACACCTATCGCAGTCAACGCGCCAGTCGCCGGGGCTGAACCATGGCAACGATCAAGGATGTAGCGGCGCTTGCGGGTATTTCCTACACGACCGTGTCGCACGTGGTGAACAACACCCGCCCGGTGAGTCAAGAAGTGCGGCGCAAAGTCGAGGCGGCGATCAAGAGCCTCGACTACGTTCCCAGTGCCGTGGCGCGCTCGCTGAAAGCCAAAACCACGGCGACCATCGGCCTGCTGGTGCCTAACAGCCTCAACCCGTACTTCGCTGAATTGGCGCGCGGAATCGAGGATTACTGCGAGCGCAACGGTTACTGCGTGATCCTCTGTAACTCCGACGACAATCCGGACAAGCAGCGCAGTTATCTGCGCGTGTTGCTGGAAAAACGCATCGACGGTTTGATCGTCGCCTCCGCCGGCGGTGACAGTGGTCTGGCGCAAGGGCTGGCGGGCGTGAAGACGCCGATGGTCATCGTTGACCGGGGTCTGGAAGGTGTGAATGCCGATCTGGTGCGTATCGATCACGAATATGGCGCTTATCTGGCAACCCGTCACCTGCTCGAGTTGGGGCATCGCGACATCGCCACCATCGGCGGTCCGGCCAGTACCAGCGTGGCGCAAATGCGTCAGGCCGGTTATTGCCGAGCGCTGCGAGAAGCGGGAATCGAGGTGCGCGAGGAGCGTATGCTCGAAAGCGACTTCACCAGCACCGGCGGTTACAACGCCGCTGCCCGGCTGCTCGAAAGCAATCCCCCGAGCGCGATTTTTGCCGGTAACGACATGATTGGCATCGGTGTGCTGCGTGCGGCGGCTGAACGTAATGTCCGTGTGCCGGCCGAGCTGTCGGTGATCGGCTTCGATGACATTCAGATGAGCCGTTATGTCTATCCGGCGCTGACCACGGTCGGCCAGTCGATCCTGCAACTGGGCGAGATGGCCGCCGAAGTGCTGTTGCGCAGAATTGCTGCGCCCGATTCGGGCACCGATCAACGCATCGTGACCCCGAGCATTGTCCTGCGCGAATCGACCGCGCCGCTGTCCGGCGTGTTCACCGAATATCGCTGAAACCGAATTGATGAGTAGTGATGTATGCCAGCAAATGTAGTGGTAATAGGCAGCCTGAACATGGACCTGGTCACCCGGGCGCCACGGCTGCCACGCGGCGGTGAAACGCTGATTGGTCATTCCTTTGCCACGGTGTCTGGCGGCAAGGGCGCCAATCAGGCGGTTGCTGCTGCGCGCTTGGGCGCTAAGGTGGCAATGATCGGTTGCGTCGGAAATGACGACTACGGTGTGCGATTGCGTGATGCCTTGCTCGCCGAGCACATCGACTGCGAGGCTGTCAGTGTCGTAGAGGATTCCAGTGGCGTAGCGCTGATTGTGGTGGATGACAACAGCCAGAACGCCATCGTGATTGTCGCCGGTGCCAACGGCGCGATGACGCCGGCAGTGATCGACCGTTTTGATGCGGTTTTACAGGCCGCCGATGTAGTGATCTGTCAGCTCGAGATTCCCGATGCGACGGTCGGACATGCGCTCAAGCGTGCGCGTGAGCTGGGCAAAACCGTCATCCTCAACCCGGCGCCGGCCAGCCGTCCTTTGCCGGCTGACTGGTTTGCCGCCATCGACTATCTGATTCCCAACGAAAGCGAAGCCGCCGCATTGAGCGGGCTCGCTGTCGACTCGCTGCAGTCGGCAGAAACGGCTGCCACTCAGTTGATTGCCATGGGCGCGGGCAAAGTCATCGTCACGTTAGGCGCGCAAGGCTCATTGTTCGCCAACGGCAACGGCTTCGAACATTTCCCCGCGCCGACCGTGAAGGCGGTCGATACCACGGCGGCGGGCGACACTTTCGTCGGCGGTTTTGCCGCAGCGCTGGCCGATGGCAAGACTGAGGCCGAGGCGATTCGCTACGGGCAGATCGCCGCTGCACTGTCGGTTACCCGCGCCGGTGCGCAACCGTCGATTCCAACCATGTCCGAAGTACAGGCGTTCAAACCCGCATGAAAAAGACTCCTCTGCTTAACGTCGCGCTGTCGCGACTGATCGCTTCTCTTGGCCACGGTGACATGGTCGTGATTGGCGATGCCGGTTTGCCCGTGCCACCGGGTGTCGAGTTGATTGATCTGGCGCTGACCCATGGCATCCCTGATTTCGTCAGCACGCTGAAAGTTGTACTCAGCGAGATGCAGGTAGAAAGCCATGTGCTGGCCAAAGAGATCTTCGACAAACAACCCACGTCACTGGCCGATCTGGACGCGTTGAACGAAGAGGGCGCGCTGGGCCGTAGGGATCTGCTCACCCACGAGCAGTTCAAGGTGCTTAGCCGACAAGCCAGGGCGATCATTCGTACAGGAGAATGTCAGCCGTACTGCAACATCGTTCTGGTCGCCGGGGTTACATTCTGATTTCCGATATCACCTGCACAAGGAATGCGCTATGCAACGCTATGCTGAAAAACTCCATCAACTGCTTCGGGGTCTGCTGCTTTTGTCTGTGATAACTGCGACCGGCGTTAAGGCCGCTGAAAAAATCGATTTGATCATCGACACCGATCCAGGCGCTGACGACGTTGTCGCTTTGCTCTTCGCGCTGGCGTCGCCGGATGAATTGAATATCCGCGCGTTAACGACTGTCGCCGGCAACGTGCGCCTGGACAAGACTTCGCGTAACGCACGCCTGGCTCGCGAATGGGCAGGGCGCGAAGACGTGCCGGTTTACGCTGGCGCACCGAAGCCGCTGATGCGCACGCCGATCTACGCCGAGAACATTCATGGCAAGGAAGGTTTGTCAGGCGTCACGGTTCACGAACCGAAGAAAGGCTTGGCGAAAGGCAATGCGGTCAATTACCTGATCGACACTCTTAAATCGGCCAAACCGCACAGCATCACCATTGCCATGCTCGGTCCGCAGACCAACCTGGCTCTGGCATTGATCCAGGAGCCGGAAATCGTTCAGGGCATCAAGGAAGTGGTGATCATGGGCGGGGCGCATTTCAACGGTGGCAACATCACCCCTGTGGCTGAATTCAACTTGTTCGCCGATCCGCAGGCTGCCGAGGTGGTGCTCAAGAGCGGGGTGAAGCTCACCTATCTGCCGCTGGACGTGACCCACAAGGTCCTGACCAGCGATGCACGCCTGAAGCAGATCGCCGCGCTGAACAACAATGCGAGCAAGATCGTCGGCGACATTCTCAACGAGTACATCAAGGGCGACATGGAGCACTACGGCATTCCCGGCGGTCCGGTGCATGACGCGACGGTTGTGGCGTATCTGCTCAAGCCTGAGCTGTTCACCGGTCGGGCGGTCAACGTCGTAGTGGATAGCCGAGAAGGACCGACATTCGGCCAGACCATTGTCGACTGGTACGACGGCTTGAAAGCGCCTAAGAATGCATTCTGGGTCGAAAATGGCGACGCCCAGGGATTCTTTGATCTGCTGACCGAGCGCCTGAAACGCCTGAAATAAGTCGTCAACCCGCAGGCGGTTGCCTGCGGGTTTTCACTGCGGCTGTTCGGCCTGACCGATCGGATAGCGTTCGAATACCTGATTGATAAAATGCTGCGCCGCTTCTATCCCCAGCTCCTTGACCAGTAAATCAATGCCGATCAGCGCCAATTCTTCCGTCGTGCCGGGGCTGTAAGAGCTGTGTCCTTCGGCCCATTTGGCGTTGATGGCGGCGTCGATGCTTACACTGGTCATGGGAGGCTCGAAAGGTCAGGATGTCTGTTTTCGAGTTAACCATTTTGTGCGGCATTTGGCACTGCGACTTAGGCATGAGCGGAGCCCTATGCGACACTTGGTCTTTTCTGGCTTGCAAAGGACCCCGCTGTGCAGATTGATCTGAATACCCCTGACGGCCTCACACTCGAAGCAGTTCGCCAATTGCTTGCCTCGGGCAGTGACGACGTGCACAACCAATTGCGCGTGACCAAAGATGGCATTGCCTATCTGTCTACGGTGACCGGTGGGCAGGATATCGAGGGTCTGTTGTTTCGCCTGGAAACCTGGGCGAAGGGGTCGGGCTATGTGGGTAACGTCGCAGCCAGCGATGAAGTCTGGGTGATGCAGATTTTCAACGCACTCAAAGACAACTGGCCGAATCCGCCCTACGACTACATCGACGTTTATTGAGGTCGTTAATATTCAGTCACGAATGTTTGATGAGCCGGACAGGGCGGCTCAGGCACACTCGGCATTTTTCCGCTCGTGGGGCAGGGCATGGCTTGAGCCTTGAAACCAAACGCCGCATTGGCGGTCGCACGATCTCTGCTTAAACATTTGAAAACAAGGAGGCTTCATGCCTTTGAAGTTCGCGACACTGGGTGCACTTATGGCCGCTGCTTTCTTGGCTGGTTGCAGCACAACTTCCAGCGAGTCGGCAAAGGAGCCCGTGGCGGCTGAATCAGGAAATAGCCGCTGCGAAGCATCGGCGGCGCAATTTGCCATCGGCAAGAAGGCATCCCCTGAGTTGCTGGATCAGGCGCGTGCCAAGGCTGGGGCGCAAAATGCGCGCTTCCTCAAGCCGAACGACATGATCACCCTGGAATACCGCTCCGATCGCCTGAACCTGAACACCGACAACAACTTGGTGGTTACCCGCGTCAATTGCGGCTGAACACTTTGTTCAAGACATAAAAAACCCCGTCACTTGGACGGGGTTTTTTTAGTGCGCCGAGAAATTACTCTGGGCGAACCTGTGCAGCTTGCATACCCTTTTGGCCTTTCTCAGCCACGAAAGAGACGGTCTGGCCTTCTTTCAGGCTTTTGAAACCGTCGGATTCGATAGCTTTGAAGTGTACGAACAGGTCGTCACCGCCACCTTGAGGAGTGATGAAGCCGAAGCCTTTTTCATCGTTGAACCATTTAACGGTGCCGGTTTGGCGATTAGACATGGTGTATCTCCAAGAAACATATATTTTCAGTAGTGCTGTGCTGCTCAGGCCAACTGGGCACACCCGGGTATCATAGTCGAAATGTTCGCTTTGGTAGCCCCCCGGACGTGCTGTTTGCCAATCAGTCGTGTTTTCTTTACCACCTGGTTGCGCTGAAAGCCCCGGTTTGAAAGGCTTTCAGCGAAACGTAAAGACGATAAAAAAACCTGTAAAACCTGCATAAATCGTCTGAAAAGCCTCATTTCCAGCACTTTTTTCCGCCTTTCAGCCGATGTTAATGCCCGGTTTTCTTATTTTTTCGGGGCGGTATTTGCCTTGCATTTGGCGATCTGGCCAAGGGCTTTCTGTTGCAATTCAGGAGTCGCCTTGTTGTCCATCAGCGCCTGAATGTCACTGGCCGGATAGGACTTGATGGCGTCAGCTCCGCAAGCGCAGTGGGATTTCGCCGCGGCAGCACCGATTTGCTGGGTTGCAGCCTGAGTGCACTGGGCCATGTACTTCTCGCGCTCGCCTTTTGGCCAGTCGGCATGGGCGCTCAGTGGTAGCAGCAGAACGACGGGGGCGACGAGGGCGAATAAGCTTTTCAGACGCATGCGAGGATGCTCCTTGTGGGTCAATGTCTTGTTATCTGAGGGCGCAAAGGCCGATCAAGTTCAGCACTCTGGCATAAAAACGGACATTTGGCCTTCTGCCAAATCAGGGCGTAAGCGACCGCTCATCTGTGCTAGCATGCCGGGCTCAAGCGTTCTCAGGCTTCGGATGACCTTCAGTCCCGAAGCGGTCGGCGTGCGAATTTTTCCGATTTGAATCCCAGTCACTCTGGTTCGGTTTTCCGGTTGGCCGCAAGGCTCCTGCCGCTGTAAGGCAGGCGTTCGTCATTGAATGGCCTGGATCGGATCTTGTACTGGCTCATCCCAACCCACGTGACCTTTGGTAGGGGTCACCACTAGGAGAGGAGGCGCCATGCCAACTATTACTCTTCCCGACGGCAGTCAACGTTCATTCGATCACCCGGTTTCCGTAGCCGAGGTCGCCGCGTCCATTGGTGCAGGCCTGGCCAAAGCCACGCTCGCGGGCAAGGTCAATGGCCAACTGGTCGACGCCAGCGACATCATCAGCAGCGACGCGACCCTGCAAATCATTACGCCAAAGGATGAAGAGGGGCTGGAGATCATTCGCCACTCTTGCGCGCACCTGGTTGGCCACGCGGTCAAACAGCTGTACCCGACCGCGAAGATGGTCATCGGCCCGGTCATCGACGAAGGCTTCTATTACGACATCGCCTACGAGCGTCCTTTCACGCCGGAAGACATGGCGGCCATCGAGCAGCGCATGCAGCAGCTGATCGAGAAGGATTATGACGTCATCAAGAAAGTCACTCCGCGCGCGGAAGTGATCGAAGTGTTCAAGGCCCGCGGCGAAGATTACAAGCTGCGTCTGGTCGAAGACATGCCGAACGAGCAGGCCATGGGTCTGTACTATCACGAAGAATACGTCGACATGTGCCGCGGTCCGCACGTGCCGAACACGCGTTTCCTGAAATCCTTCAAGCTGACCAAGCTGTCGGGCGCCTACTGGCGTGGCGACGCCAAGAACGAGCAATTGCAGCGCGTCTACGGCACCGCTTGGGCGGACAAGAAACAGCTGGCGGCTTACATTCAGCGCATCGAAGAAGCCGAGAAGCGCGATCACCGCAAGATCGGCAAGCGTCTGGGCCTGTTCCACACTCAGGAAGAGTCGCCGGGCATGGTGTTCTGGCACCCGAATGGATGGACTCTATACCAGGTGCTCGAGCAGTACATGCGCAAGATCCAGCGCGACAACGGCTACCTTGAGATCAAGACTCCTCAAGTCGTCGACCGCAGCCTGTGGGAAAAATCCGGGCACTGGGCCAACTACGCCGACAACATGTTCACCACTCAGTCGGAAAACCGCGACTACGCCATCAAGCCGATGAACTGCCCATGCCACGTGCAGGTGTTCAATCAGGGCCTGAAAAGCTACCGCGAGTTGCCGATGCGTCTGGCCGAGTTCGGTGCTTGCCACCGTAACGAGCCGTCGGGTGCGTTGCATGGCATCATGCGCGTGCGAGCGTTTACTCAGGACGACGCGCATATCTTCTGCACCGAAGAGCAGATGCAGGCCGAGTCCGCTGCGTTCATCAAGCTGACCATGGATGTCTATCGCGATTTCGGCTTTACCGAAGTCGAGATGAAACTGTCCACTCGTCCGGAAAAACGCGTCGGCTCCGATGAGCTGTGGGATCGCGCTGAAGCTGCATTGGCTGCAGCCCTTGATTCTGCTGGCCTGCCGTACGATCTGCAGCCGGGCGAGGGTGCTTTCTACGGGCCGAAGATCGAGTTCTCGCTGAAAGATTGTCTCGGTCGAGTCTGGCAGTGTGGTACCTTGCAGCTCGATTTTAACCTGCCTGTCCGTTTGGGCGCTGAATACGTCTCTGAAGACAACAGCCGCAAACACCCGGTGATGTTGCACCGCGCGATCCTCGGTTCGTTCGAGCGTTTCGTCGGGATTCTGATCGAGCACTACGAAGGTGCTTTGCCTGCGTGGCTCGCGCCGACCCAGGCGGTGATCATGAATATCACTGATAAACAGGCAGATTTTGTTGCAGAGGTTGAAAAAACTCTCAACGAAAGCGGATTTCGTGCCAAGTCCGACTTGAGAAATGAAAAGATCGGCTTTAAAATCCGCGAGCATACTTTGCTCAAGGTTCCCTATCTTTTGGTTATCGGAGATAAGGAAGTCGAGATGCAGACTGTCGCTGTGCGTACTCGTGAAGGTGCTGACCTGGGCTCGATGCCCGTCGCCCAGTTCGCTGAGTTTCTCGCGCAAGCGGTTTCCCGGCGTGGTCGCCCAGATTCGGAGTAATTATTATTAAGCGTGAAATGAGACAAGATAAACGAGCTGCACCGAAAGCCCCGATCAACGAGAATATCTCGGCACGCGAGGTTCGGTTAATTGGCGCTGATGGCGAGCAGATTGGCATCGTCTCGATTGATGAAGCGCTTCGTATCGCTGAAGAAGCAAAGCTTGATCTGGTGGAAATTTCCGCAGATGCAGTCCCGCCTGTTTGCCGGGTGATGGACTACGGCAAATCGATCTTCGAGAAGAAGAAGCAGATTGCCGCGGCGAAGAAAAATCAGAAGCAGATTCAGGTTAAAGAAATCAAGTTTCGTCCAGGGACGGAGGAAGGGGATTACCAGGTAAAACTGCGCAACCTGGTACGTTTCCTGAGTGACGGGGACAGGGCCAAGGTATCCTTGCGATTCCGCGGCCGTGAGATGGCCCACCAGGAGCTGGGGATGGAACTCCTCAAGCGGGTTGAACAAGACCTGCTCGAGTACGGTTCGGTCGAACAGCATCCTAAGATGGAAGGACGCCAGCTGATCATGGTCATCGCCCCGAAAAAGAAGAAGTAATCAACAGGGCACGGCAGGCCTTCTGATTATGTTTATCAACTGAATGCGGAGTATCCGAACATGCCAAAAATGAAAACCAAAAGTGGTGCTGCCAAGCGGTTTCTGAAAACTGCTAACGGCATCAAGCACAAGCACGCTTTCAAGAGCCACATCCTGACTAAAATGTCGACCAAGCGTAAGCGTCAACTGCGCGGTAGCAGCTTGCTGCATCCGTCTGACGTGGCAAAAGTCGAGCGCATGCTGCGCCTTCGTTAATTTAGTCAAGAATAGAGGAAGTAACTCATGGCTCGTGTAAAGCGTGGCGTCATTGCCCGTAAGCGTCACAAAAAAATTCTGAAACTTGCTAAAGGCTACTACGGCGCACGCTCCCGCGTATTCCGTGTTGCCAAGCAAGCGGTAATCAAGGCAGGCCAATACGCCTACCGTGACCGTCGTCAGAAAAAACGTCAGTTCCGCGCTCTGTGGATCGCTCGTATCAACGCTGGTGCTCGTGTTAACGGTCTGTCCTACAGCCGTTTCATCGCTGGCCTGAAAAAAGCGTCCATCGAGATCGACCGTAAGGTTCTGGCTGATCTGGCAGTGAACGAAAAAGCGGCGTTTGCTGCGATTGTCGAGAAAGCTAAAGCCACCTTGGCTTAAGTACCCCCGACAGTCACCCGGCCTCACCTCTGTGGGGCCAGGTGTTAAACGTCATAAATAGGGGAAGAGCCTTCAAGCTCTTCCCCTATTTTGTATCTGGAGTCTGTACATGGAAAACCTGGATGCGCTGGTCTCTCAAGCACTAGAGGCTGTGCAAAGCGCTGAAGATATCAATGCCCTGGAGCAAATCCGGGTTCAATACCTTGGCAAGAAGGGCGAATTGACTCAGGTGATGAAGACCCTGGGGAATCTGCCGGCCGAAGAGCGTCCGCAAGTCGGTGCGCTGATCAACGTTGCCAAGGAACGTGTTACAGGCGTTCTCAATGCGCGCATGGCATTGTTTGAAGAAGCCGAACTGGCTGCCAAACTGTCTGCCGAATCCATCGACGTGACGTTGCCGGGCCGTGGCCAGACCTCTGGCGGTCTGCATCCGGTCACCCGGACTCTGGAGCGCGTCGAGCAGTTCTTCACCCACATTGGCTACGGCATCGCCGAAGGTCCTGAGGTCGAAGACGACTACCACAACTTTGAAGCGCTCAACATCCCAGGCCATCACCCGGCCCGGTCGATGCATGACACCTTCTATTTCAATGCCAACATGTTGCTGCGCACCCATACCTCGCCGGTACAGGTCCGCACCATGGAATCCAAGCAGCCGCCGATCCGCATCGTCTGCCCGGGCCGCGTCTATCGCAGCGACTCCGATATCACCCATTCGCCGATGTTCCACCAGGTCGAAGGCCTGCTGGTTGATCGCGATATCAATTTTGCCGATCTCAAAGGCACCATCGAAGAATTCCTGCGGGTGTTCTTCGAGAAAGAACTGGCCGTGCGTTTCCGTCCTTCGTATTTCCCCTTCACCGAGCCATCCGCTGAAGTCGATATGGAATGCGTGATGTGCAGCGGCAAAGGCTGCCGCGTCTGCAAGCAGACCGGCTGGCTGGAAGTGATGGGCTGCGGCATGGTTCACCCGAACGTGCTGCGCATGTCCGGCATCGATCCGGAAGAGTTCTCCGGATTTGCCTTCGGCATGGGTGTCGAGCGTCTGGCCATGCTCCGTTACGGCGTGAACGACTTGCGTCTGTTCTTCGACAACGACTTGCGGTTCCTCGCGCAATTTCGCTAGTCGTAACGAATTCTTAGGAGAGCAGGATGAAATTCAGTGAACAATGGCTGCGTGGCTGGGTCAGCCCGCAGGTAGATCGCGACGAGCTGGTTGCCCGTCTGTCGATGGCCGGTCTTGAGGTCGATAGCGTTACTCCGGCCGCCGGCGTATTCAGTGGTGTGGTGGTGGGTGAGGTGCTGAGCACCGAGCAGCATCCGGACGCCGATAAGTTGCGCGTATGCCAGGTCAGCAATGGCGCGGAAACCTTCCAGGTCGTGTGCGGAGCGCCAAACGTGCGCCCGGGCCTGAAGATTCCGTTCGCCATGATTGGCGCAGAGCTGCCGGGCGACTTCAAGATCAAGAAGGCCAAGCTGCGTGGCGTCGAGTCCAACGGCATGCTGTGCTCGCAGGCAGAGCTGCAGGTCGGTGAGGGCAACGACGGTCTGATGGAGTTGCCGGCCGATGCGCCGGTGGGCGAAGATTTCCGTGTGTATCTGGATCTGGAAGACGCCAGCATCGAGGTCGACCTGACCCCGAACCGTGGCGACTGCCTGTCCCTGGCCGGTCTGGCTCGTGAAGTCGGCGCGCTGTACGCCGTGCCGGTAACCCGTCCTGTGGTGGCTGCGGTTGCGGCGGTACACGACGAAGTCCGTTCGGTCGAGGTGCTGGCCCCGGCTGCCTGCCCACGTTACCTGGGTCGGGTCATCCGTAACGTCGACCTGTCCAAGCCAACCCCGCTGTGGATGGTTGAGCGTCTGCGTCGCGCCGACGTGCGCAGCATCGACGCTGCCGTCGACATCACCAACTACGTGATGCTCGAGCTCGGCCAGCCGCTGCACGCTTTCGATCTCGCTGAAATCAATGGCGGCATTCGTGTGCGCATGGCTGAAGAGGGCGAGAAGCTGGTTCTGCTTGATGGTCAGGAAGTCAGCCTGCGTAGCGATACGCTGGTCATCGCTGACCACACTCGTGCACTGGCGATCGCCGGCGTCATGGGTGGCGAGCACAGCGGTGTTTCCGCGACCACCCGTGATGTGTTCCTCGAATCTGCGTTCTTTGATCAGATTGCGGTTGCCGGCAAGGCACGTTCTTACGGCTTGCATACCGACGCTTCGCATCGCTACGAGCGTGGCGTTGACTGGCAACTCGCTCGTGAAGCCATGGAGCGCGCCACTGGCCTGCTGCTGGAAATCACTGGCGGCGAAGCTGGTCCGATCATCGAGACCGTCAGCGAACAACATCTGCCATCGATTGCACCGATCACTCTGCGCGCTCAGCGCATCACTCAGATGCTCGGCATGGAGATGGATTCGGCACAGGTCGAGCGCCTGCTCAGTGCCTTGGGCCTGAGCATTGCCGCTGACGGCGAAGGTCAATGGCGAGTTGAAGTGCCAAGCCACCGCTTCGATATCAGCCTGGAAGTCGACCTGATCGAAGAGCTGGCGCGTCTTTACGGTTACAACCGTTTGCCGGTTCGCTACCCGCAAGCGCGTCTGGCGCCGCAAGCCAAGGCCGAAGCGCGTAGTGATCTGCCTGAGCTGCGTCGTCTGCTGGTTGCTCGTGGTTATCAGGAAGCGATCACTTACAGCTTCATCGATCCGCGTCAGTTCGAACTGTTCAATCCAGGTGTCGAGCCGCTGTTGCTGGCCAATCCGATCTCCAACGATATGGCCGCCATGCGCTCGTCGTTGTGGCCAGGTCTGGTCAAGGCGTTGCAGCACAACCTCAACCGTCAGCAGGATCGCGTGCGTCTGTTCGAGAGCGGCCTGCGCTTCGTTGGTCAGCTTGAAGGCTTGAAGCAAGAACCGATGCTGTCCGGGGTTGTGTGCGGGAGTCGCTTGCCGGAAGGCTGGGCGCAGGGTCGGGATACCGTCGACTTCTTCGACGTAAAGGCTGACGTGGAGGCTGTACTGGGTTTTGCCGGTGCCCTGGATTCGTTCACCTTTGCTCCGGGCAAACACCCAGCGCTGCATCCGGGTCAAACCGCGCGCATCGAGCGTGAAGGTCGCGAGGTAGGCTATATCGGTGCAATTCACCCTGAGCTGTCGAAGGCGCTGGGGCTGGATCGTCCGGTGTTCGTCTTTGAGCTGGTTCTGGCGGAAGTGGCGCTCGGTAAAATGCCGAAATTCCACGAGTTGTCGCGCTTTCCTGAAGTGCGTCGTGACCTTGCACTGATCGCGCACAAAGACGTCGCGGCCTCGGCTGTACTGGACGTAATCCGTGAAAATGCAGGCGAATGGCTCACAGAGCTCAGGCTGTTTGACGTGTATCAGGGTAAAGGTATTGATCCTGATAGAAAAAGCCTTGCAGTCGGCTTGACCTGGCAGCATCCATCGCGCACTCTTAATGACGATGAGGTGAATTCGACGACGCAAAATATCCTCACCTCGCTCGAACAAAGGTTGAACGCCACGTTAAGGAAGTGACGTATGGGGGCTTTGACGAAAGCTGAGATGGCGGAACGTCTGTATGAAGAGCTGGGCCTGAACAAGCGGGAAGCCAAGGAATTGGTCGAACTGTTTTTCGAGGAAATCAGGCACGCTCTTGAAGACAACGAGCAGGTCAAATTGTCCGGTTTCGGCAATTTCGACCTTCGGGACAAACGCCAGCGGCCTGGCCGCAACCCGAAAACGGGGGAAGAAATCCCGATCACGGCTCGCCGTGTGGTCACCTTTCGTCCAGGGCAGAAGTTGAAGGCCCGAGTTGAGGCTTATGCTGGAACCAAGTCATAACGACGAACTACCCGTCATCCCGGGCAAACGCTACTTCACCATTGGTGAAGTCAGCGAGCTGTGTGCCGTAAAGCCACACGTGCTGCGCTACTGGGAGCAGGAGTTTCCTCAGCTCAACCCCGTCAAACGCCGCGGGAACCGCCGGTATTATCAGCGCCAGGACGTGCTGATGATCCGGCAGATCCGCGCGCTCCTTTACGATCAGGGTTTCACCATCGGCGGCGCACGTCTGCGTCTGTCCGGCGACGAAGCCAAAGATGACACCACACAGTACAAACAGATGATTCGGCAGATGATTGCTGAATTGGAAGATGTGCTGGTGGTACTCAAGAAATAAAAAGCTGCGTTTGAATACTTCCAGTTTTCAAAAGCTTGCGATATATTCTTGAGCGTTCTTCGAGGTGAAGAACGGGGTGCAACATCAGTCGGGGCGTAGCGCAGTCCGGTAGCGCACTAGCATGGGGTGCTAGGGGTCGAGTGTTCGAATCACTCCGTCCCGACCATATTTTTCAACGACTTAGCCGCTTTCGAGCGGCTTTGTTGTTTCTGCCATAGTGACTTTCTGAGTGACCTTGGCATTTTCGATCATGCTTCCCTCCTTTTCAGAATCGTCAGCGCTGGTGCGCGCGAGTCGGTTGCTGATACCTTATTTGCCGCCGCAATGAGCTGATCCAACTCCGCTGCCGAGTAGTGGCTGGTGATGCTCCCGTTCTTGTGGCCGAGCAGCGCTTTGCGATCCTCCTCAGTCACGCCAGCCGTACGCAGCCTTCTCCCAAAGGTGTGCTTCAAGTCGTGAATTCGGATTCTGGCAAAGCCGTCATGTGCCGGCCGCAAGAATTTCTCCTGCCACTTCTTCGCCGCTCGAATCCGCGCCTTCTTCCAGGCGGAGTCATTCATGCGGTGAACCGTCGTTTCATTCCCTTCACCATCTGGCTTGCCAAACGGGAAGACGTAGAGCGGATGCTTGCCGCGCTGCTTCTCGATCACTGACTTGGCAACGTCATTCGTCACGACCAGACGCTCGTCTCGGTTCTTCACGCCAGACCTGGCGCTCCTTCCCCCAAACCCCGCCGGTATCAAGAACACGCTCGTTCCCAGCTCCGGTACCGCAATCTCCCAATTCCACTGTAGCTTGCAAACTTCCTGCTCCCGGCAACCTGTGTTGACCTTGAACATGGCCATGGTCTGAAGGCGCGCCGGGAGTTCGGCGAACAGGATCGACTGCTCTTCCCATGAAAGCGGGTAGGGCTTTCGGCTGTTCGTCTTCTCGTCCAGCAGGGAAATCATCGGCACCACGTCCAGCAGCGGCCGTCGCTCTTCGTCACGCCACTTTCGCGCGCAAAGGTTCAACACGCGGATAACCCGCTGAAGCGCGATATTCACTGTCCGGTTCGTGACCGGTTTCCCTACCGCTGGATTCAGCTTCGACTGGATGTATGGCGCGAGTGCATCGTCGTCGATGTGGGTCAGCGGCATATCGCCAATGAACGGGTCGAGCTGCTCCATATAAGTGGCCGAGATGTGAATTGAAGCCTGATCCTTCACTTCCAGCAGGAAGCGAGTCGCCGCCTCCCGCCACGTCCTGACTCGCCGGACGCCGTACACCTTCTGCTGGCGCAACTGCTCCAGCTTGTGGATCAGGTACTGCTCTGCTTCGGCGCGGTTACAAGTGCCAGTACTCTCTTGAATTCGTTCTCCTCTGTACTTTTTGTCGATCTTCCAGATGCCGTTCGGCATTTGCTGGAGGCCGGTGATTGCTTTTTGGGCCACGGCGTTGCTCCTTTCTTCTTGCCCTGGCGCTCGCTGCGAGGGCGATTGTTGTCCTGATTGGCGGCCTTTTCAATTGCCATCGACTCGATGTAACGATCGGCCCACTCGTCCAGCTCGAGACGGTCGAAGCCGATGCCCTGTTTCCCGATTGGGAATTCGCGGACGTTTGGGCGCACCGTTTTGTTGAATTCGTCCCGGCACATGCCGAGGTAGCCGTATGCCTCGCCGGCGCGAATGAAGCGCGGGAGGATGGGCGCGACCTGGGCCGCGCTTCGATTTGACATGTGATGCTCCATGCCGCGCGTGGCGGAATTGCTATTGATATATAAGGCCGAGATAATTAATTGACTATATGGTTTTGTGGGCTAACTTTAATGATTCGCCCCACCAAAATCTGGTGGAATTTATGCACTACGTTTGGAGAGCAAAAAATGTCTACTACCGTAGAGCAATGGAAGGCTCAAATCGAAAGTGAAGTCCGTAACAATATTGAGAAATCTATCTCTTTGCCTGAAATTAGTAGTGCGGTTGCTTCTGCTGAATTATCTAGTAAGCCTATGGATTTCAAGACGTTGGGTCGTGACGCGAAATTGACCTTTGCATCTGATGAGGCGATTCAAAAATACCTAGATAATCCCAAAACATTCATGATTGATGGTCTGTGCTGTCTACTATGCATCGATACACCTCTGGTGAAAGCCTGCGCTTCACCTCACATGGGTGGTCCATGCAATATGTGCTAGGGTTGAGTGCGAATCGCGATATGTCTGAGCGTTATTTGTAATGGCGCTCGGACAAAAGCTATTCTTCAATTTCGATATATTAAAGTTGACCATTATTGCAATTAGCATGCCTTGCCTGCGAAGCGTTAAAGGAGTTCTCTACTTATTAATCTTTCTTGGCTCTCTAACTATCATTAAGTGAGAGTGAGGCGTTAAATCTGCGAGCGAGTGCTGCGGGCTTTGACCTAACACTGGACGTACAGCTCGCAGGCGCTCGTTAGGCACTGACCACTGACCATTGGCCATGCCGTGAAGAGGAGGGAAAGGGTGCAGCCGGCAATAATGGTGACGATCATGGCGTCACCCGCTTGAATTCAATGACCCAGACCCATGGATTGGCATCCCAGTTACCGCCGGTAGATCGCCACAGATCAATGAACTGATCGCGTGCGGATTCGCCGTCATCGGAGTAACCGCCATCGCCTGTCATACGCCACGCTCTAAGTCCTTCGGCTTTGGCCTGTTCCTCGCTGATGTCCTGCAGCCGCTCGACGCGCACGTCGGTAATCTCCAGCAGGATGCGGCAGGCCCAGCGAGGCATATGGACGCTTGGCTTCCACGTCGGCTGCTCTTGCTCGTAGGGAGCCAGTCCATCGGCGGCGTACACCAGAGTGCCGTCGTCGCGTGCCTCGCTCACATCCAAGTCGTCCGGTTTGAGATAGGGGCCGCGCATGACCTCGTTGTGATCGCAGTACCACGTTTCGCGCACCCAAAGCCGTTCGCCGATCTGGCCGAACGGGCAAAGCTCATTGGCTGAAAGCGCGACGAACTCCGGCACGAACTCTTCCAGCCATTTCAACGCTGAACCTTTCACCGGTCGCCGCGTTACTGTCTTCCGGCCATCCAGAATGGCGCGCACCATCGGCGCCGAGAATGATATAGGGCGTTGTTTCGTCATGCTACGCTCCATGAAAATACACAAAATGGGTGTGTGGGTATGACCGGCCAAGAAATGACCATTTCGGATTGGGTGATTGTTGCTGCCACGCTGCTGGGTCCCATACTCGCGGTACAAGCTCAGAAATGGATTGAGCGATCCAGAGAGAGTCGGGCAAGGGAACTTCAAGTTTTCCATGCGCTGATGGCAACGCGCGGAGCTCGTCTGTCCGCCGACCATGTCCGCGGGCTGAACATGATCGACCTGTCTTTTTATGGGTATGTGGCCTTCGGACGAAAGTGGACTACTGGGCGAGACCAAAACGTTCTTGATGCGTGGAAGGAGAACCACGATCATCTAAGTGACGTGGTCAATATGAATTCAATGAGCTCTGAAGCGCTCTTCGCTCAACGTGATGAGTTATTTTTGAACCTCCTTTTTGCGATGGGTCGTTCGCTGGGATA
This sequence comes from Pseudomonas sp. TE9122, assembly GCF_056278925.1. NCBI lineage: Bacteria > Pseudomonadati > Pseudomonadota > Gammaproteobacteria > Pseudomonadales > Pseudomonadaceae > Pseudomonas > Pseudomonas sp. TE9122. Next base: position 1,731,250 of record NZ_JBWBQI010000001.1, read on the forward strand.
TCAGTTCGATCGGGTCCAATTGAACAAAAGCTGGTATTCGCCAAATGCGCATGCTCAATACGAAACTCGAATGGAGAATCTTGTTACCGCCGCGACTGGAGTTCTCGAAGGTAGAAGTCCGATTCAAGTTATTCCGGGAGATTTTGACCGCCCCAGAGCCGGAAGTGCAAATGTGCCCCCACCTTGACCTCTATAGCGGCTGACTTTGAAGGGGAGGGTTCCCGCCAAGTAGCGATGTAGCGAAGGCGGTCGGAGTACAGGGCGCTATGCTAAAATATTGAATTTCGCATCTATGACGTCTTGGGGGGGTGGGTTTTATATGTCCAATTGGTTTTCAAATCATCCAATTACGAGCATTCTTGGGCATACATTTATTGTTGCTGCAGGTGTTTGGGCGTTTTCAGTTTTTGTACTTAATGACAATAAGATAAATTTATATAAGGCTCAGGTTGAAAACTCTAAAACAATAGCTGAACAATATATGCAAAAGGTCACAGGTTTAGAATCTGAAATCGCAAAATTGAAAGCGGAGAACGAACGATATTTAACGTGGCTGACATCGGAGCCAAAATCATTCCCTGCTCTTGCTTTGAAAATTAGCAGTCTGGAGCGCGATTTGACCGCGTTGAAACTGTCAAGTCAAATGCAGGAGCCAGGTGAAAAGGTGCCGGCCGTATCTCTTTACGAGTTTTCTAAGGGGTTTTCTAAGGGCGAATCTTTTAAGGATCCGCAGACCAAGGCGGTTATCGGTGTTTCCGATATTAATTCTAATTACACAGCAGTAGGCGTTGTTGCGTTGCCGGATGGTAAAAAAATCGAGATCAAAAATGCCAAGCCCGGGGACAGTTGGGAGTTTAACAAGTCAGGCAAGGAGTATCGGTTAACCCTGGACTCAGTAAACTGGATAAATAATTCTTTAAAAGCATCAGTCTCAGAGACTTCTGAGTAAGTCGCCTTGCGAGTGACGCAATTTACTGTAAAAGCGTTAGGTACAGCGCCACTCGCATCTGTTAAGCGGCCACCGCTTGCCGACCGATAGCGCGCCATGAATCGTTGGCCCGAGCCAGTGCAGCCATCGGTGGAGGGCTGACGCTGTTGCCGCACATATGGACCTGCTGGGTCTTGGTGAATGGCTTTCCGTCGGCGCCGTGGCTGATGATGTAGTCGGCAGGGAAGCCCTGAGCCTTATACAGCTCGGCCGGTTGCAGCATCCGCAGGCAGATGTCGACGATCACGTAGGGCGTGCCCTTGATGGTCACGGTGACCAGGCCCAGCCTATCCTTGGTGGTGATGGTTGGCGCTGGCGCGTCGGCGGCGCTCATGTTCTCGGTGCCGTAGTAGCTGATCAGGAATGCCGCGACTCGCAATGCACCGGCCTCAACCTCTGGCGAGAGCTGCAGCTCGACCAGCGAGCTCTTGCCGCCACCACCCGCCGTAATGGTCGGTGCCGGTTCGTCCACGCCTTGGCCGACGCTGGCGCCGAACTGACGCTCCATGAAGGCAGTGACCAACGCGTGATGCTGCCCGGTTGTGACTGTCGGTACCGGATTCGTCAGATCAGTTGCAGCGTGACCGGTGGTGTTGGTGATCAGCGTCGCCGTCACCAGCTGCTGCTGGCTGCCGGTGTTGGTCACCGTGGTCATCGGATCGTCGACGCTCTTGGCGTCGGTGGTGTTGAACCCGCCGTTCATCTGGGCCATGAATACGGTTGAGATACCCATGGCGTGAGCGGCTCCGGCTGGGCGCTGATAGTTGCCGCCACTGGTGATGGTCGGCAGTGGTTCGTCGAGCGCCTTGCCTTCATCCGAGAACCGGAATTTTACCAGGTGAGCCGCGGCGAGCGCGCGGTGGCCGCGCGTCATCAAGGTGCCGAGAGGCTTGTCCGCCGCTACTGGGTTTCCGGCATATACCGGGCCACCGGCGCCGACGAGCACCGGACTGATCAGCGTCAGCTCGCCGCGATTCGCACAGGTCACCGTCGGCAACGGGGCGTGTGGATCGTTGACACGATCGCTGCCCTGATGGGTTGCTGGCGCAATGATTGGGCTTGCCATGGCGAACGATCCGCCGCGCGGCCAGGACGTCACTGTGCGCAATGGCTCATTTGCAGACTGAACGCTTTCTCCCGACCAGTTCGCGATCGGCACGATGAATGGATCAGCCGCATCGATGACGAACTTCTTCATGCCCTTGGCGATTCGGCGCAGGGTTGCCGGTGCCAGCGGCTTTGCCCGGTCGAAGATGCTTTTGCTTGGGATGGTCCAGTCGATGCACTCGGCGGCGGTGCGCCACTTCTTTTGGCCCTTGGCCGGGTTCTTCGCGTGGGTTGGCTCTGGCCAAACGATCGGCTGGCCATCGCAGCGGGCAATCATAAACAGTCGCTCGCGGCTGGTCGGAGCGCCGAAGTCGCAGGCCTTGATCACCCGCCATTCAACGGCGTAGCCCAGGCGCTTCAGCTCGGCGACGAACACGGCCCATGTTTGCCCGCGACGTTTAGGATCAGGCACCAGGAACTGCTGGTGAACCGGTACGACTTCGCCAGGCTCGGCAATGGCGCCGCCCAACTTCATGACGCGGCCGGTCGATTTGCAGCGCTTGGCGATCAGCGGCCCCCACTGGAGGATCTGTTTCACGTTCTCCAAGCTGATGACGCGAGGTTTCTTCTTGCCGGCCCACTTCAGGCCGATCCACGACAGATTCCGGATCTCGCGCTTGCGCGGCTGTCCGCCGGCGGCTTGGCTGTGGTGCGTGCAGTCCGGTGACATGTGGAACCAGCCCACGGCCTTTCCGCCGCATTCGGTGTCGGGGTCACCATCGAACACATCGGTGGTGTAGTGCACGGCGCCCGGGTGATTCACGGTGTGCATGCTGATCGCTTGGGGGCTATGGTTCTTCGCGACATTCACCGCACGGCCCAGACCCATCTCCAGCCCCGTGCCGGCGCCGCCGCCCCCGCAGAAGAAATCGACAACGATCTCATCGTCCTGAGTGCTGAAGCCGAGTCCGTATTGAGTTTTGAAATCGAAGGGGTGTTTCTTCTGTTGTGCGGACATAGGGGATCCTCGCCGGGTCGGGCGTGTTGTCGAGTTGAGTAGAGTGTTCAGTTATCCCATTGCACCATTCAATCGAAGGGTGAACTTTCCAAGGGGACTCTGTAGAGTCAGGGATCAACGGTTACTATGGCGGAATGGCAATGTACGAAGATGTGTATCGAGCGAGAATCTCTGAGCTAAGATCGATGTTCTCTATTACAAAATCTATTCACCATAATGGGGAGAAGGGCTCTTTAAGAGAAGCTTTTTTAGTAAACCTTATCCAGCTTTTTTTACCGTTCAACTACGGGATAGGCTCTGGTATTGTTATTGACAGGTCCGGCAAACAAAGCGTGCAGGCAGACATAATTATTTACGATAAAAGGGCCATGCCTCCGCTCCTGGAGTCATCGGGTCGCGGCGTTTATCTTATAGACTCGGTAGTGCGGGTTATCGAGGTGAAAAGCAATATCAGGAAATCCTCTCTGGACCAGTTTGCTGAAATGATCGAGTGTTTTAATCCCGCGAATCCACAGGGTTTAAAACTGGCTAGCCACGGCAAGCTGCATGGAGGTGTTGGCTATTATCCGGTTTGTGCAATGTTTGGTTTTCAATCCGACTACCGCGGCTTTGCCGATGAGTGCGCGCGAAACCCTGTGATTGAAAAATCCCAGAGCCTTATATGCATAGATGGCGTGGGGCTCTGGACGCACAATCAAAATTATTCAGCGGAATTTAGTTTGCCTTATGATGGTAGGTATATAACTTTTGAGGATGATACATATGGGTTGCGAATGTTTATCGGGTTGCTCTTTGATCAAATTGATGCAACCGCGGGTTCAAGGACATATCGACCTATAGACTGGCTGTTGTAAAGAGCATTACCTAGACCTTCGTCGCAGGTACTCCTTTACCGGGGTGGCGTGATTTGTGGGTTGGGCTAATTATTTGCACTCAGCAAAAACCAGGCGGTAACTACGATGAGCACGAAAATCGATGTGGAAGCGATACGCCTGATAGGCGATGAGGTTGTCAGGCCGCTTAGCCTTCCCGAAGAAAGCCTTGAAGCCGAGGTGCGCCTGGGGCTCAAACTGATCGTCGACCTGGCACGGTGGCGTGACCTGGCCGGCCTATCGACTGCCGGGCCTGCTGGCACAGTTCGTTGATATGGGTTGTTACGGGCGACCGGCGTGGAGCCGGATCAAGGAGAGAATTATGATCATTGGTGAAAAGTTTATTTTTGAAATTGGCGATCCGGTCGTTGATCAATCCGCGACAGATCGCCGTGTCGGTATTGTCGTTGATATCGAAAGCAACGAGGGTGGAGAGAAAATTCTCGTTGTCGAAACTGACGGACAACCAGGTGAGATTTGGCGGGTTCTGGATGAAAATGCCGTACTCCCTTAGATAGCGATCTCAAGCTGCTTTTCCCGCAGCCAAATAGCTGAACTGTTGTGCGCCTCGATCCGGTCGGCGATCACATTTGCTCGCTGGCCAGCAGTGGGCGGGGCGTACATGCCGAATCGGCTGATGCTTCCGCCATTCACCGCAGCGTTCGTCGAGTCGGCTGATGCGAAAGGTAGGTGTTGGAAAATGGCCGGGTCGAGCATCCGCAACTCGTGCAGCCTGCACATCGGCCGGCCTTGGTCGTCGCAGACAGCGTCCATCGCGGCGCCCATCCGCTTCCACCATGGCCCAGTGCCCGGTGTACCCCATTGCCCAGAACTGCCAATGGCAACCGTTCGCCAACACCTCGCCAGCCGTTGCAGGCGCTCAGTCGATTCGTTTAAGTGCCAGACCGGCACACCGCGAAGCTCCTCTGGCCACTGCCGAATTAGGTCGTCGTTGGCCTCTTCGTCGCCGTCGATGACGTCCGGAATGAGTGCCCAAGTGAATCCTGGGTGCCGATGCCATTCTTCGACCCAACGGGTATAGCCGTCGACGTCTACCTGGCCACCTTTTTTCCAAACCGTGAACGCGCCGTTATCGAAAACAAACGATTTGCACACATCGGCGACAACCCCAAGATCGTCTTTGCGCGGAAACGGCACAAGCGCATGCCGGCCGGCCAGGAACTTTGCCGCATCCTCTCGCTTACCGCCGACAGGCGTGCCGTGGTAATGGATCATCCGCTGAGCCTCACTGTTTCGATCTCGACGCCCTGGTGCGTAGCGATGATGGTTTGATCGCCGCCCAAAAACTCCGACAGGCGATCGGCGATCTGTTCATGCCAGCCTTTTTTAATCAGCGCGGTGGCTGCCCGGATATGCTCGACATGGATCATCGACAAGGATTTCAACTCAAGGCGATAAACAATGGTCTCGCCGTCGGACGGGCAGACCGCAGCGAATGTGTGTCGATACGTGTTCATAGGGGCTCCTCGCCTGCCGGCGTGATTGGATTTAGGTGTCGAGGAAGTGGGGCGCAACAGCCGAGCGCGGTTGGGAGGGCCTGTAATAGCTTCTAGAGCGCCTTCTTGTTGGATAAATCTATTGGACAGATTCGCGATAGTCCGGTGTTCTATGTCGGCCGAAAGGCTTAACCGCTAGCTACTTTCTAAGTCGTTAGCCCGAAAAACAAACAAGTGGTGATGCAATGAATTGGATTACATCGAAAGGTCGGGTAGAAGGGATAGCCCGACAGGTACTGGAAGCAGAAAAGCGGTATGGCGCGGCGAACCCTGAAGTTACGGTGCGCAACTGGAACGATCGGTTCAGCTTCGTGAAAACCGAGGAAGAATTATCGCGCTTGGTTACCGCGGTTGAGTTGCAGATCCCAGTCATCCGTAACGAGAAGAACATTCCGCACGTGAGCAAGACCGCCTACGGAGTGTTCAACGCTGTGGCTCTGGTTGGGAAATTGGACGAAGACATTGAGGGGGTACTGCTCACCTGACTTCAGCATAATCAGGCGTTGGCTTACCTTGTAGGTCTCAACACTTCATCCCCTGGGTCTCGCTTCAGCTCGGCCAAACTCTCATTCCGAAACATCCGCGCCACGTTTTCGCTAATCACGATTTCGTGGCGCGGATAGTTCAAGAAGGCCGCAAGCTCGTCATCGGCCATCAAGTCCATCTTCATGATGGCGATCTGAAGAACCTAGCTTATTATTGGCACCTTGCCGCGCCGCCGGATTCGCTCCATTGCCTGCTCGATGCCGGGCCTTACCTTGTGTCGCAATTCTTCTCGGCGACCGCCAGCCGCTTCTGCGCAGCCTTGGCCGACCGTTCCTGTACTGATTTGGCCATGGCCTACTTCTTCAATTCCGCTGGCCGGCAAGTCCAGCCAGGTCTGTCGTTTGCGTTGTTGGGGGCGAAAACGTCTCACGCTGCGACCTTCACCTGATGCCAGGCGCCGGTGGCGTAGAACAGTTTCGCGGCTTGGGCTTCGTCCATTGATATCTCGTCGGGAATGGCGATCCAGCCTGAGGCAACCAGATGGTTCGGGTTCGCGCTGTTGCGCAGCTCCAGGTAGTAATGCTCGATGGCATCGGTGAGGCGCTCGACCTTGTAGATGCCCTCGGGTGAGATCTCCACCGACTTGATGTACTCGGCCCCGCGCTCGTCTCGACACATGACGGCGATGTAGATCGTCCAGCGGTAGGAGAAGTTGAAGATTGCGTTGGCGATCGCCAGACTGCGGATCTGCTTGCAGCTCTTCCAGTTCGCCATGATCTGGCTGCCGCTGGGATCGATGTTCACTACCGCGACGTGGTTGGTGCGCAGCAGCGCCCGGCAGCTGCGCTCAGCACGGGCGAAACCGTTGTTGGGTTTGCGTTTCGACTTCATAGCGCGTCCGCCATTTTTCGCAGTGCCCTGCGTTCGGCCGCCGATATTGGCTTCGGCCGCCGCTTGAGGACCGTTTCAGAGTCTATTTCTTCGAGCGAGGCGGTGGGAGCGGGTTGCGCGGCGGGCTTTTCAATTGGTCGATCCGCCCGCCGGCGGCCAGGTACTGCGCGATTCGTTCAGCGATCGACTCGGCGTCCGGTCGGTGCTGCTCGGCTGCAACGGAATAAGTGATTTGCCAAATGGATCTCGCAGTTGTATGAGATTTTCATGCCCGCTCGTCGAGCAGATCGCACTCCGAGGCTGCGGATTTTCTCTCATTAATATGCGCAGCCCCTGCGCCACTGACGGGAGAGAATGATGATCGACGACAACAACGGCCCTGAAGCGCCATATCCGGGACCAGACGAACAAACCCCTGATTCTGGCGAGGGTCATGATTCCGGCCTGGAGCAGGCTGATTCTGAGCCGAAGCAGGGCACCGACGAACGACCAGAGGACTGGAATCCGCCACCCGGCAATCCTGGCTCTGATCAGGACGCCCAGACGGGCCGAGATAATGGCGGCGCTAAGTAAGCCCGATCAATTGTAATAGTTCACGAGACCCGGCCATCGCGCCGGGTTTTTATTGCCGCCCAACCCTCTATCGACATCCTTGGGCGCAGACGGTTATTTGGGCGTGGGTGGGCGAAGCCGAGCGGCGCCGGCGGCTGGACGCTTCGATCCAGGCGCCGGCAACAAGCATGTTCACTCTACGATGCAGATCCAGCGATGGTTGTATCGATAGGGTGCGCGGGTGAAATGGACGTCTGAGACCATTTTCATGCCTCGCTCTTGGAGCGCTTCGGTCAGTTGTACGAGTGTCTCTGCCTGGATAGTCATTGCTGTCACCTCGTCAGATTTACTGCGTTCATAATTCTTGACCGAGAGATCAGGCGGCTAATTCATTTTTTCTACAGTCATCATTGAAGTAGTGCGATCAAGAGCGCTGTGCTTCACCTCGTGTCCACTAACTTGCCCCATTCAAGTCCGAACCGCGCCAGGTACTTCCTCAAGCGATCGGCATCATTAGGCTGCGCCTTGGCCTGCCGGGAAATACCGAACAGCTGTCGGCCTGCATCGGACAGGCTATCGGCCTGCCGGCACACCTCAATGACAGCCTTCAACTGCAAGCGATCGAACAAGTCCATGCTCTCGCCATCTCCCGGCAACTCAGTTGATATAGCAGTGGGTTGCGCCAAGCCCCATGCATATCGCAATCGATCGATCTCATCGTCTACCTGCGCTTCATCGATGCGTCCGCTTTCGGCCAAAGTTGCCATCCGGGTAATCGACGCGGACAGTTCGCGAAAGTTGCCCAGCCACGCTGCTTCACGTGAGCTGGCGAAGGCCAGGTAGCGTCGGCGTGCTTCGAGATTGAAGCGCGCGCGTTGCCCATGTTCGCGCGCGTGGCGTTCCAGTTCGAAATCGATGTTTGGCTCGATGTCCTCGCGGCGGCCGGCGAGGCCGGGCAGGTCGAATGTCCAGAGGTTGATCCTTGCGTACAGGTCCTCGCGAAAAAGGCCTTCGGCGACGCGGCTGCGCAGGTCGCGGTGGGTGCCGGCGATTATCAGAAAATCACTCTCGACTTCCTTGTCCGAGCCCAGCGGGAAGAAGCGTTTCTCTTCGATTGCCTTTAACAGCATCGCTTGTTCGTCCGCGCCGAGCTCACCGATTTCATCGAGAAACAGCATGCCGCCGTTTGCGGCGCGTAGCAGGCCATCGCGAGCGTTTTGCGCGCCGGTGAAGGCGCCTTTGACGTGGCCGAACAAGGCCGACATCGCGCCGTCGCCACGCAAGGTTGCACAGTTGACTTCGACAAAGCGTCCCTGCATTTGATGACGGTTACGTTTGAGTTCGTAGATGCGTCGCGCCAGGAAGGATTTGCCGGCGCCGGTCGGGCCGATCAGCAGCATGGGGGCTTTTGAGCGCAGGGCTACGCGCTCTATCTGTTCAATGGAGCGGTTGAAGGCCGGGTTGCGCGTGGCGATGCCGGACTTGAGAAATTCCAGGCCTTCAAGACGTTTGCTGGCGAAGCGTGAGGCAATCCGATCATAGCGCGACAGATCGAGATCGATCAGCGCATGAGTGCCGCAGGCGGGCTCGTTATCGTTCTTGCGCTTGGCGGGGGAGGTTTGGATCAATCGGGCCGGCAGATAGCGCGCCTCGGTGAGCAGAAACCAGCAGATCTGTGCGACGTGGGTGCCGGTGGTGATGTGGACGAGGTAATCCTCGTGCTCGGTGTCAAAATTGTACGCAGTGGTGAAGTCGTGCAGGGCGCCGTACACCTCCTCGAAATCCCAAGGGTTGCGCAGCGACATTGGATGCAGGCGCACTTCGGTGCTCGGAGAAATCTGCTGGATGTCCGCTCGGACACGCTCGGCGAGGCTGACGTCGCGCGCGTCGAGGCCATGAATCAATTCAAGTCGGTGGATAGGGAGGTCTGTTTGTTGGCACAGGCCTACGCTTGGTCGCCAATAATTCCATCGGCTGGCACCTTTGCCGACACGATCCAGGGTGGCTCCGATAAATCCGATGGCGACCGTGCGTTTGTTGGGCATGCTTATCTCATAAGATAAATGACGATATGCAATGATAATTTTGCTGGTCTGATTTGTCTTCCATAGATTATCGAGCCTCGTCCAATCAGAGATAAAAGTTATTAAAATCAAAAACATAGCAGAAACAACCATGGCCGCATCCAAAGCTGGCACAGCGGCTGCAATGCTGATGGAAACGAACATGGACACCAAGATATGAAAGACCAAACCTACCAGCTTCTCGAAGTCGCCAACGGCAAGCCCATCAAACTCTGGACCGAAGGCGTCCCGGTTGAAAACGAAGCCCGCGCACAGTTGATGAACACTGCGAAAATGCCCTTCATCTTCAAGCATCTGGCGGTGATGCCGGATGTGCACCTGGGCAAGGGGTCAACCATCGGCAGCGTTATTCCAACGGTCGGCGCGATCATTCCGGCGGCGGTGGGCGTCGACATCGGTTGTGGAATGATCGCTGCGCGTACATCGCTGATGGCTTCGGATCTGCCGGACAACCTCCAGGGACTGCGTAGCGCCATCGAGCAAGCGGTGCCACATGGCCGCAGTTCGAATCGTTTGCGGCGAGACAAAGGCGCCTGGGACGAGATTCCTCAGCAAGCCGATCAGGCCTGGGCGGGGTTGCAGCCGCGCTTCAAACTGATCACCGACAAGTATCCGAAACTGGCCAACACCAACAACCGTGGGCACTTGGGGACGCTCGGCAGTGGCAACCATTTCATCGAAGTGTGCCTGGACGAGGCCAATCGGGTGTGGTTCATGCTGCACAGCGGTTCGCGTGGCGTCGGCAACGCTATCGGCAACCTGTTCATCCAGATGGCCCAAGCCGATATGCGTCAGCACATTGCCAACCTGCCGGACCGTGACCTGGCCTATTTCGAAGAGGGCAGCCAGCATTTTGATGATTACGTGGAGGCGGTTGGCTGGGCGCAGGACTTCGCCAGACAGAACCGTGAACTGATGATGCGTGCGGTGGTTCAGGCCACGCGGCAGATCATCCGCAAGCCGTTCGAAGTGGCGCTGGAGGCGGTCAACTGCCACCACAATTACGTGCAGAAGGAACGGCATTTCGGTGAAGACGTGCTGATTACCCGCAAAGGCGCGGTGTCAGCGAAGAAGGGCGAGCTGGGGATTATTCCGGGCTCGATGGGCGCCAAGAGTTTCATTGTGCGCGGTCTGGGCAACGCAGAGTCGTTCAGTTCCTGCAGCCACGGCGCCGGCCGCACCATGAGCCGCACCAAGGCCAAGAATACCTTCACCGTCGCCGATCAGATCCGCGCCACTGCCCACGTGGAATGCCGCAAGGACGAAGCGGTGATTGACGAAATTCCGATGGCCTACAAGGACATCGACAAAGTCATGCACGCCCAGCGTGAGCTGGTGGAAGTGCTGCACACCCTGCGTCAGGTGGTGTGCGTCAAAGGATAAGGAGCTACAGCGCTGGCGAGAATTCTGCATCCGGCGCTGCCCCGGTTCATCGCGGCTGAGCTGAAGCGCGAATTATCAATATTGATCGTAACTCAGGAAGACCCACGACGGTTTAACGGTACCTCAGAGACACCGTCGGGCTATACGCGTAAGGATTTGCAATGAAAGAGATAATCGAACTGGACGGCGCCATCGGTGGCGGCCAGGTGTTGCGCAGTGCGTTGAGCTTGTCGATGGTGACAGGTCGGGCGTTTCGCATTAAACAGATTCGCGCCAGACGCAGTCGTCCGGGATTGCTGCGTCAGCATCTGACAGCCGTGATGGCGGCGGCCGAGGTTTGTGGTGCAGAGATATCTGGTGCGCATCTGGGGTCGCAAGGCCTGAGCTTCGAACCGGGCGAAATTCGCGGCGGCGACTTTCAGTTCGCTATCGGCACGGCCGGCAGCTGCACGCTGGTGCTGCAGACGTTGCTGCCAGCCTTGCTGCGGGCATCGAAGGCCAGTCGGGTGACGATCTCCGGTGGCACGCATAATCCGCTGGCGCCGCCGACGGATTTCCTGTCGCGCAGTTGGTTGCCGCTGCTGCGGCGCATGGGCGGCGATGTCGAGTTGGAGTTGCTGCGTCATGGTTTCGTACCGGCTGGCGGTGGCGAAATTGCGGTGAAGGTGCAGCCCTCGCGCCTCACGCGCCTGGACCTGTGTGAGCGCGGCGAGGCAGTCTCACGACGCGCATTGGCGCTGACCGCAGGTCTCGCACCCACTGTCGCTCAGCGAGAGCTGAGTCAGGTGGCCAAGCGTTTGAACTGGCCAGTGGAGGCGCTGCAACCTATGGCGCTTGACCCGGCACGCGGTCCGGGCAATGTGTTATTGCTGGAGTATGTTTTCGAGCATGTCACTGAGGTGTTCAGCGCATTTGGCCAAGTGTCGTTACGCGCCGAGAAGGTGGCCGATGCCGCAATCAATCAGGCCGTCGACTGGTTGTGCAGTAATGCTGCTGTCGCTGAGCATCTGGCCGATCAGTTGCTGTTGCCGATGGCGCTGGCCGGTGGCGGATCGTTCACCACGCCGCGCATGACTGATCATCTGCGCAGCAACATCGAAGTCATTCACCTGTTTTTGCCGGTCCGTATCGATTGCCGAGAGGAGGGCGGCGATCGCTTGCGGGTAGACGTTTTCCAAACCGATTAACAGCGGCCGGCAACCGGAAAGCAGTTGCACAACCTCATCGCAGGTGAGGCTAGCCTTCAGCCATTAGCACATCCGACCTAATTGCCCCCGGTCTGGCTCGACCTTAAAGTCCTTTCGCTTGGCAGGTTATTGCCAGTATTTCTCCGGTATGAAAATCAAAAAGGTCGATCTGCAATGAACTCATCAAGGACTATCCCGGTTCTCGCTTTATTCGCAACAATGGCGCTCGCAGTTACTGGATGCCAGACCGTCAAACCGGGAGAGAGTGATCTCAAGAATCGCGCACAGACCACCATCGGTAAACCCGTGATCAAGGTTTCAAATATCCGCAGCGACTTCAATACAACCTTCTACACCGCTCAAACCGAAAGTGGCGAATATACGTGCGAACTGCCGAGCGGCCCGATGGTTGCCCTGGGTTCCATGGGCATGGGACTGGGCGCTCAGTGCACCAAGCAATGACTAATCAATCTTTTCGAAGCTGAAATAAAAAGGCCAATGTCGATGACATTGGCCTTTTTCTTTAACCAATACTCGGCGCAGATCAGTTGGTTTTCGAGTTCAGCTTGCGCAGTTCTTCGTAGGTGGCCGATTGCACGAACCAGAAGCCAGAGACGATGCACCAGCCCAGGGTGCCGCCTACAAACATGCCGAGACCCGAAAGAAAGCTCTGGCTCATCATGAAGAGGGAAACGATCAGGATGACCGCCAGTGCGATGTAGAGAACGATGTTGTTGACGCCGATGACGAAATCTTTCATTTGCATTCCTTGGATGTATTTTCCTCTGGCCACCTTCTATGGTGGCCAGTGCGCGCATCATATTGATATCACCGTGGATTGCGCTAGTTCGGCGTCGGTATTTCGTTATGAATAGCAAAGTCCGTGGTTACTGAGCGGGTTTTTTCTCAAGATCTTCAGAGTCGCTCGACGTCGCCGCATCCTTCTCCGTCTCGTGCGGTTCTGAGCCCGCATTGGCGCCTGAAGACTCTTCACCTTTCTTGTTGGCCTTCTCATCATGGTCACTAGAGCTTTGTGCATGATTGACACCGGGCAGGGCGGTGGCGGGGGTGGCAGCGCCCGCTGTCGTTTCGGCTGCCCAAGCGTGGAGCGGGCCAATCAAGCACAGACTGAAAAACGACATTGCGAAGATTTTCTTGTTCATCACGTGGGCCTTCTACGCGGTGGTATGTACTGCTTTGGATAAGCCTGTCTGCCAAAGGTGCGCAGTACTGGACGAGCGGCGAAGCCTGATTGTATTCAGCCGGATCAAAAATCTCGCGACAGCAGGCAAATTGCTGGCCCCCATAGGTGTTTCGCACCGGCAAAATCGCCTTTTTTCAAAAGGTTAGGTTGGCTACATGCGCACGATTGTCATCACCGTTGTGACGCTCTCCCTGGCTTTGATCGCCTCGGGAGTGCAGGCAAAAGAGTTGAGCAAGGGCCATCGCTTTGCCTGCACCTGGGGCTCGGATATTGCTGCCGGTGCGCAGCGATCAAAACTGTCCGGGGTTTCGCTGTATGGCGCGCGCAAGCAATTGCAGGTTCGCCGATTCCAGCAACCCTGGATGCGCATGACAGCGATGGGGATTACCGAGCAGACCTACAACAGCAGTTCGAAGCTCAAACCGGCAGCGGTCAAGCAGACCTATTACGAACAATGCGTACGCCATGAGTTGGCTCGGCGCTGATGCCGGTTTCTCAGGACTGATTTACACAGCTCAGGAATCGCGAGAGCCCTTGGCCACTGCCGGCCCGGCAACCCGCGGCGCCGCTTTGGTCTGCATCAGTGCATCCAGAGCCTTGCGATAGCCCTGGCCGCCAAGCGCCATGCTGTTGTTGTGCGTCGCGCCGGGCACGAGCAGCAGGCGTTTGGGCTGCTCTGCGGCATTGAATAGCTGCTCGCTGAAGCGCGGCGGCACGAAGGCATCAGCCAGGCCATGCACCACCAGCAGTGGCATGTGAATGTCGGCGATCTTGTCGATGGAATCGAATTTCTGCGACAGGAGCCAACGCACAGGAAGCGAGGTGTTGGCCACGGCGGCAGCTACGTCGGCGAGAGAAGTGAAGGTAGATTCGATGACCAGACCGCGAACCGGCAGAGGTGTGTTGTTGCGCGCCGCGTTCTGTCCGAGCTCGGCCGCCAGATCAATCGCCACCGCACCGCCGAGAGAGTGGCCGTAGATCAGGCGCTTGTTCGGGTCCGGTTGCAGCAGCTGGAAGCGCTCCCAGGCCACGCGGGCATCTTCATAAACGCTGCTTTCGGATGGTAGAACACCCTTGCTTTGGCCGAACCCGCGATAATCGATGGCCAGCACCGAATAGCCCGCCGCGCGTAGTTGTTCTATGCGGAACAACTGTCCGGTGAGGTTCCAGCGCACGCCATGCAAATAAAGGATTGCCGGGGCATTGGCACGTTCCGCCGGCCACCACCAGGCATGGATGTTCTGCCCGGCCTTGAAACTCTTCGGTTGCAGATCGAGTTCCTGAACGCTGCCGGGCAGACCGCGATACCAGCCGGCGGTGCCCGGCTCGATGCGAAACAACAGTTTGCGCTCGGTGTGTTCCAGCACCGCACAACTCGTCGGCACGCCAATGATCAGCGCGGCCATCATGGCGAATGCCAAGCGGCGGCGTCGCAGGCGGGTCAGGAAGGACAGGAACATTAATCGTTTCACCACAGCGCAGACAAAGAACGCTTTTTACCAGATGCCTCGGTCTGCGCGTGACTGTTTTTCGACCACCGTGCACGCCCAACGATTACAAGATGCTGCAATCGATCACCCCACTTGCAGCACAATCTTGCCGATATGATCGCCGCCCTCCATGCGGGCATGGGCCTGAGCCGCGTCAGCCAGCGGGTAAACCTTGTCGATGATCGGCAGGCAGCGCCCGGCGCTGAGGGCAGGCCAAACGTGTTCTTGCAGTTGATCGGCGATGGCGGCTTTCTCCTCAGCGGTACGCGCGCGCAGCAGCGAGCCGGTGACCACCGCGCGTTTGCCGAGGATCGCCAACAGATCGATGTCGTTGGCGCGGGCGCCGCCGAGAAAGCCGAGCATCACCAGTCGGCCATCCATTGCCAGTGCGCTGATGTTGCCGTTCAGATACGAGCCACCCATGATGTCGAGAATCACGTTCACGCCTTGATCTGCGGTTTTCTGGGCAATGACCTCGGCGAAATCTTCCTCACGATAGTTGATCGGTTGCCCGCCAAGCTGACGGATCGCGTCGCATTTTTCAGCACTGCCTGCGGTAGCAAACGCCTCGATGCCAAATTCACGACAGAGCATCAGCGCGGTGGTACCGATACCGCTGGTGCCGCCGTGAATCAGCACGCGCTGGCCGGCCTTGGCACCGCCGAGGCCGAACAGGTTGGCCCAGACGGTGAAAAACGTTTCCGGAATCGCGGCGGCCTGGACCCAATCGACTCCATCCGGCACAGGCAAAGTCTGGCCGGCTGGTACCGCGCAATACTCGGCGTAACCGCCGCCATTGGTCAGCGCGCATACCCGATCGCCGACCGCGAAACGCGTTACTCCGGCGCCAACCGCGACCACTTCGCCAGCCACTTCCAGGCCGGGAATCGGGTCCATCCCGGGTTTCATCGGATATTTGCCGGCGCGCTGCAAGGCATCCGGACGATTGATGCCGGCAGCGTGAACGCGGATAAGCACTTGGCCTTCGCCAACGGTCGGCAGAGGCACACGCCTGGCTTGCAATACTTCAGGGCCGCCGGGTTCGGTGATTTCAATACGGGTCATTTCGTTGGGCAGTGACATTGTCGATTCCTGTGAAAAAGGTCGTGTAGATGGGAACGCTGGCAGCGCGCAATGATTCCCCTCAGTTCGCCGCGCAGCGCGTTTCATTAGCAGAGGGCAGCCAGCGCATGGCTAGCTCCAGCAGTAGAGCCACGACGATTGCGCCAGCGGCGATCACAAACAGCAGCGTGTGCTGGCCGCCCGAGGCACTGAACAATGCCGAATAGGCAAACCCGGCCAGCGCCTGAAAGGTTGCGAATGACACAGTGGCACGGCTCCAGGCGATCTGCTGACGGTGATGCGACGGCACCAGCTCATGCACGCGGGCCAAAGCCAGAGGCACGATGCCCGGCGGGAACGAGCCGAGAATCACCGCCAGTAAAGCCAGCGCCAGAAACGCATGGGAGACGGCGAGCAAACCGAGGGCAATGGCTTGAACTACCAGCACCACGCGAATGCCAGTGCGTGCACCAAGCTGGTCGGCCAGAAAACCGTACGTCACCGGCCCGACAATCGCTCCCAGGCCATACATCACCCAGACCATTGCGCCGATATGCGCCCCGGCGCCCAGTCCGCGAGCCACGTAATCCACCAGAAACACCATGGCAGGCACCAGCCCGGCGGCCATGAACGCGTATTGAGCAAACAACAGGTAGACGCCCGGCGGTGTCGGCTCATCAGCCGACGTTGCGTGCGCAGCCACGGGGTGCGCGGTATCCGCAGGCCAGCCGAACCAGCTCAACGCGGTCAGCAACAACGCCAGCGCGCCCAGCCCCAGCCATGTTGCCTGCAAGCCAAGAGTCAGCAGTGGCGGCACGATGGTGCCGGAGCCAGCAATCCCCAGGCCGATGCCCAGGAAGATTGCGCCACTGGCCAAGCCTCTGCGCGCCGCCGGAACGTGAGGCAGCACGGTTGCCGCCACCAGCACCATGATCGCGCCACCGGCAATGCCGGACAGCAAACGCCAGCCGAAGAACCAGCTCACCGAGAGCGGATAAGCACAGGCAAAAAATGCTCCCGTGACCGCGAGCATCATCAGGCGCAGGGCGTTGCGGTTACCCAGTCGATGGGCCATGGGCCGACCGAGCAGGGCGCCGATCAAGTAGCCAACCAGATTGGCCGCGCCGAGATAGACGACATCATTGGCGGAAAACCACTGTGCCTGAATCAGCGAAGGGATCAGCGGCGTGTAGGCGAAACGCGCCAGGCCAATGCTGACCAGGCTGGCGCAAAGCCCGGCGAAGATCGGCAGCCAGATGCCGGAGGAATTTGCAGTACGCATGATAGCGATCTCACAAGAGGTGTATGGCGCTCAGCTTATCGGCTATCTTGGCTGCGCATATGCAGCGATTAAGCGGCAGAGTGATGCAAAAATGCTTCGATGAGGATCAGCATGAATTGGGATGATGCGCGGGTTTTTCTGGCGGTCTGTCGCGAGTCCACCTTGCGCGGAGCTGCACGAGTTTTGGGCGTGGACCAGGCCACTGTCGGGCGGCGTATTACCGCGCTGGAAAAGTCTTTGAGCGCGACGCTGTTCCTGCGTACCTCCGATGGCTACGCGCTGACCAGTGTTGGTGAAGCGGCGCGTAAAAGTGTGGAAAAAATGGAACATTCGGCACTGGAACTGGAGCGGCACATCCACGGGCTGGACGATCGTCTGACCGGTAACGTACGGGTCAGCACCACCGACTCGATGGCCATCGACTTCATCATCCCGGCGATGGCGCGCCTGCATGACCAGCACCCCGACGTGCAGATTCAGCTGGATGCGTCGACGCAAATCCTCAGTCTGGCCAAGCGCGAAGCCGATATCGCGGTGCGCAATACTCGGCCGGATAACCCGGATCTCATCGCTCGGCGAATCGCCCGTTGGCCTGTAGGACTTTTCGCAGCACAGGCCTATGTCGAGCGCCATGGACAACCGCAGCCCGGCAACGCTTTCGAGGGCCATGATCTGGTGGTGTATCAGCCGTACTTACAGAGCAAAAAAGACCTAACGCTGGTCTCTGAACCGTTGACCCGCGGACGCATCGTCGCCACGCTCAGCTCCAGCCTTTTGGTGCGTCGAGCCCTTGCCGCAGGCCTCGGGATAGGCGAGATACCGGTATACATGGGCGAACGCGATGGCCTCGTCAGACTTTGGCCGGAGCGGACCCGGCCGCTGCCGTATGAAGTGTGGCTGGTCACCCACGCCGACCTGCGTCACACCGCGCGGGTACGGGCGGTCATCGAGCAGATCGTTGAGGCTTTTGCGCTGGAAAACGAATAAGTGGTTCAGGGTTTTGCCGAGGCTACAACTGCTGACGAAACAGCCTACGTCCGAGACAGAATGGGCCGGCTTGTTGTAGTCCGTGATGAGTTCTATTGTCACTGCAGCTCGATGCAGACCTCAGTGACGCATCGAAACGAAGAGCCAGGGAAGGCCGCGTAGCCGCAGAAAGGTGTCGAATTGAAAATCAGGGAAGTGAATCAATATGCAGTCACGGACAGATCGGACGCGGGGCGGAACAGGCAAATCATGAGCAGCATAAGTCGCGAAGAATTCGATGCCAGGATAGAAACCATCGAGACGAGGATGGATGGCCGCGTGGCAGAAATGCGCGCCGACATTCGCGGGTTCCTGGCTGCTCAGGCAGAGCGGGACAAGGTCTATCTTGAACGGGACAAGGCCCTGCAGGAACGGGACAAGCGTTATGACCTGATGTGGATGGGCGTGCAGAAAATCGCCGACGAATCGCGGGAAGCGATCAGACAGGCATCGACGGTAAAGGCCAATTACTGGGCTGCCACCACTGTGCATTTCCTCGGCGTGGCTTCCTTGCTGGTTGGCGCACATTTTGCCAATCAGGCGGCGGTGTTGACCACGATACAAACCACGCTGGCAGCGATTCAGATTGGCAAAGAGGTATCGTCACCCAAACCTGTCGTACAACCCTCAGCAGTGCCGCCGCAATAAGAAACGGCCTTCAGTGGAAGGCCGTTCTGCATCGCGCCAGATCATGGCATTTCCGGCAACTCCTGAGGCCGCAAGTCGAACACCAGCACTTCGGCATCGACCCCGTTGCTCAAGGTGAGCAGCTGTTCTTCACGAACCCGCACGCCGTCGCCTTCCTGCAAGGCTTGGCCATTGAGTTCGACGCTGCCACGCGCAACGTGCACGTAAGCGTAACGATTGGCCGGCAATTTCAGCGTGGCACTTTCCTCGCCGTCAAATAACCCGGCGTAGACCCGCGCATCCTGACGGACTTTCAGGGAGCCATTGCTACCGTCCGGCGAGATGATCAGTTGCAGGCGACCACGTTTTTTCTGCGCGCTGAAGTGTTCCTGTTGATAGCGCGGCTTGGCGCCGCTGACATCCGGCACGATCCAGATTTGCAGAAAGTGCACGGGCTTGGTGGCCGAGTGGTTGAACTCACTGTGCGCCACGCCGCTGCCGGCACTCATCAATTGCACGTCCCCGGGACGGATCACCGAGCCGGTACCGAGGGTGTCCTTGTGTTCCAGCGCGCCTTCGAGCACATAGGAAAAGATCTCCATGTCGCGGTGCGGGTGCTGGCCAAAGCCTTTGCCGGCGGCGACCCGGTCATCGTTGATCACCAGCAGATCGGAGAAACCCTGTTCACGCGGGTTGCGGTAGCTGGCGAAAGAAAAGGTGTGAAACGACTTCAACCAGCCGTGATTGGCGAGGCCGCGATCGGAGGCTTTGCGAAGAGTCAGCATGATGAAATCTCCTGGCGGGACGTGAATTCGTCCGAGTGAGGAGAAGGTTACTGGTTACCCGGTGAGGCAATAAGTAGATGGAAATTGAAAGACTGTCCGGCTCAGGTTGACAGTTTTGCGTTATGGTTCACCCATTCGATCACGCTCCTGAACACTCGGTCCGCCATAATGCCTTGGCTGAAGCGTGCGTATTGACCCTTGAATATGTGTGAAACCTCCCATGAAAACCGTGGCAATGGTGCTGTTCCCTGACTTTCTGATGCTCGACATGGCGGGGCCGCTGGAGGTGTTTTCAGTCGCCAACCGTTATCTGAAACCTGATCTGCACTATCAATTGACGACTCTCGGGACAGAGCGCGGCTTGCTGAGGGCGTCCAACGGCGTGCAGGTTCAGGCTGACTTGCACATCGACGAAGCGGCCGAGCGCTATGACCTGCTATTGGTGCCAGGCGGACCCGGCGCCTATAACCAGAGATTTCCCGAGCTGTTTGGCTGGTTGAAAAAAGCCGTGCCGCGCGCGGAGCGTTACGGTTCGATTTGCACTGGCGCATTCATCCTCGGCCACGCCTGCCTGCTTGATGGTTATCGCGTCACCACGCATTGGAACTACACCGAACGGCTGATCAAGGCTTTCCCGAAAACCACGGTGACCACCGATCAGATCTACGTCGAGGATCGTAATCTCATCACCTCCGGTGGCGTTACGGCCGGCATCGACCTGGCGCTGGCGGTGGTGGCCAGAGATCACGGCAAGAAAATCGCCCAGGACGTTGCCAAGGTCTTGTTGGTGGTCATGAAGCGCCAGGGCGGGCAAGCGCAGTTCAGCCCGTTGATGGCGGCAGTCTCACCGCAAGAAACGCCCATCACCCGCGCGCAGAATTACGTCCTTGAACATCTGGATGAAGCGTTCACCGTCGAGCGCATGGCCGGATTGGCGAACATGAGCGCACGGCACTTTGCTCGCCTGTTCGCCCGTGACGTCAATATGACGCCGATGGAGTTTTTGCAGAATGCCCGCATTGACTGCGCGCGAAACCTGTTGGAAACCGGCGATCTGCCGCTCAAGACCATCGCCTACAAAAGCGGCTTTGGCAGTGTCCGGCACATGCGCTCGTTGTTCGCCGAAAAGCTCGGTCTTACACCGTTACAATACCGCGAACAGTTCAGCTAGAGCGGTTCTGTCCGTCTGACGCAGTCGGATGTCCGTGCTGCGTCGGCTCTGGCGGTTGTATCGTCACGCGAGAGTGCCAAGATGTTTGGCATGAATAATCACAACGACACAAGCCACGGTTCAGTGCTGCGTTTCGGCCCCTACGCCTTTCATGTGCGCCAACGTCTGGTCCTTGAAGGAGAGCAGCCGTTGCGCATGGGCGGGCGCGCCATGGACATCCTTCAGGCGCTGCTCGAACACGCGGGTGAGGTGGTCAGCAAAGAGCAGTTGATTGCTCGGGTATGGCCGACCTCGGTCGTCGAAGAGATCAACCTGCGGGTGCACATTGCGGCGTTGCGCCGCGCACTGGGTGACGGCGTAAACGGGCAGCGTTTCATCATTCACGTGGCGCACTGCGGCTACAGTTTTGTCGCCCCGGTGGAGCAGGGCACCAGTGATGCGCTGACCATGCCCGCTGCCGCGCTCATGCCCCTGCACAATCTTCCGGCACGACTGACGCCAGTCAGTGGGCGCGACGCCCTGATTGGTAGTCTGGTTCGACAAATGCCGGTATGCCGCTTGATGACGATTACCGGTGCGCCGGGTGTTGGCAAGACCACAGTGGCATTGCGCGTGGCGGAATTGCTCCTGCAATACTTTCGCGATGGCGCCTGGTGGGTCGACCTTGCCAGCCTCGAAGATGACATTCCATTGCTCGAGCGCCTGTTGCACACCCTGAAGACAGACTTTTTCACACTGACCGGCCGGCACGCCTTGTTGATACTGGATAACTGCGACCACCAGCGCGACAGCTGTGCGGCACTGGTGGAAACGCTGTTGCATGCTGCGCCTCGCCTGTCGATTCTGGTCACCGGCCGCGAAGCCTTGCAAGTCGCGCAGGAGACCGTTCATTACGTGCCGCTGTTGGCGATTCCCAAGCGCTCGACATTGAACACCGTCGAAGAAGCCATGGGCTATCCGGCGGTGCAGTTGTTCGTCAATCGCGCGCGGGCACGGCAGCATGGCTTCTGTTTGCGTGAGCAGGATTTGCCAGGTGTGCGCGAGATCTGCCGTCAACTGGACGGTCTGCCGCTGGCGATCGAGCTCGCCGCTGCGCAGATCGACGCGCTGGGCTTGATCGGCTTGCAGGCACAGGTTGAAAACGGCCTGCAGTTGCTTGGCCAAGGCCGGCGCACCGCGGAACCGCGCCATCAGTCGATGGCCGCTGCGATCGATTGGAGCTTCCAGTACCTGACGGAGATGGAACAGCGTGTGCTGCTGCGTCTGTCGGTATTCAGCGCGGGCTTTACCCTGGAGGCCGCACTGAGTGTGATCAGCAGCGCGGATCTGGCGGGTTCCAGACTGTCCGCGATAATCGAAGGGTTGGCGCGCAAATCGTTGCTTGTTCGAGAACCCAACCGTGCGACGGCCCGCTATTGGATGCTCAACACCGTGCGCCGCTATGCTCGTGATCAGTTCGAGCGCAGTGACGACAAGTTCGAACTGAAACAGCGCCATGCGCGCTATCTCAGCAGAACGCGCAACGCTTCAGGCCGGGCACTGCTCGTGGAGGCTGTCGAGTAGCAGGCGGACCTTGCGCAAGTCCGGTGTGGCGTAGCCTTCGGTGAAGCGCTGGTAAATGGGGCTGAGCAAATCCCATGCTTCGCGATGGCGGGACTGGCGCTGCCATAATCGGGCGAGGTCCGTGGCGCTGCGCAGTTCCCAAGCGAGGGCGCCCTGGCTTCTGGCGATGGCCAGAGCTTGTTGCAGGGTTTGTTCGGCTTCTCGGGTTTCAGCGGTGTCTGAGCGGGCCGATTCGCGAGCAGGCTCGCTCCCACAGGATGAACCCTTCAACAATGCCGCCGCCCGCGCCCGCAATATCTCCGCTGCACTCCATCCCGCATCGCCATTGCGCGCGCGCTGCACCAGTGCATCATCGACAAAACGCTCATCCAGCGTAACCATCACTTCCCGAATCAGACCGCTGCTCTGTGCTGGTACGGGCACGGCATTATCCGGATCGATCACCTGCGCATACTGCCGGCCCCAGTTATTGAACAGCAGCACCGAGTGCTTCTGCGATTGTTCCAGCAGCAACTGCAGCAGCGCGCGGGCGTTTACATGGTCGCCGTTGTAATGAGCGATCAGACAACTGGCCAGCGCCAGGGTGTAACAGATCGATGTGCCGTGATTGATCTGCACGGCGATGTCCAGCGCCTGCCGTGCGGCGCGCCAGGCTTGCTCGGGCAGGCCCTGCAACCACAGCACTCGGGCCAGCACTGTCAGCGAAGCGACGCTCTGATCGTATTGCACGCCAAAACCATGGGTGAAACGATTGAGATGGCCGCTGTGGGCCATGCGTTGCAGCACCTGCTCGGCATGTACGCGTGCCTGCGGCTGGTCGCCGGCATAATGCAGGGCCAGCACGCGCAAGCGATGAGTGCTCAGTGACAGCAGCGGTTCGCCGTGCAGGCCGATGCGGTCGAATTGCTCACTCTGGGCCAAAGCCATGCGGTAATGCCCGCAACTCAGATTGACCGCCATGTGCCCCGACACTGCGCGCAGTTGCCCGGCCAGATCGCCGTGTTCCTCGGCCAATTGGCAGGCGTCGACGAAGGCCTGAATGGTTTGTGGCGTGCCGCCCCAGGTGTGATAGCTGGCGCTACCGAGCGCCAGTTTCAAGGCGATTTGCAGGCGAGGGCAGGGCGGTAGCAGCGAGTCTGCTGGCGAAGCCTCCAGCAGACTCAGTGCCCGGCGTACATAGCGGCTGTAATCGCGCAGCAACGACAGCTCCTGCCACAAAGGCGCCGACGCGGCTGCCAGTTGCACCCCCAGCTCATCCGGTCCCGGCCCGTTGAGGCTCCAGTCCAGCGCCGCGCGCAAATCCTCCAGACCCCGGGCATAGCGCTCCATCCACAATACAGTCGGAGTATTGTCCCAATCCGCCTGCGCCTGCTGCATCAGTGTCAGGCAGCGCTCGGCGTGGCGTTGGCGGGTTGCGTTGAGCTCGTCGGCCTGTTCGAGTTTTTCCAGTGCGTAGTGGCGGGTAGTGTCGAGCAAGCGATAGAAAACATCTTCGTCGCCCACTTCGACGCTCAGCAGGGATTTGGCCACCAATTGTGTGACGGCGGTGAACACCGCGCCGGGATCAATCTGTTGGCCGATGACCACCGCTGCCGCCGAGGCGAGGGTGAAGCTGCCGCGGAATATTCCCAGTCGCCGCAGACAGGTTTGCTCGCAGACGTTGAGCAGATTGAAGCTCCAGTCCATCGTTGCGCGCAGGGTCAGGTGGCGTTCGGCGCTGCTGTGGTGTCCGGCCGACAATGGCGGCAAACCCTCGCGCAAGTGCTTGAGCAATCCGTCCATGCCCAATTCGCTGACCTGCGCGGCGGCCAGTTCCAGTGCCAGCGGAATGCCGTCCAGGCGCTGGCAGATTTCGATCGCTTGCGGCAACTCGGCGTGGCTCAGTCGGAAGTTTTCCCTGGCTGCGGTGGCGCGCTCGACAAACAACTGCATCGCAGCAAAGCCCAGTGCTTGGGCCGGCTCCATCGGGGTCGACATGGACGGGCATTCGAGCGATTCCAGACGCTGCACAAATTCGCCCTCCGCGCGCAGGCTCTCGCGGCTGGTCGCCAGGATATGCACCTTTGGTGCCCCCCGCAGAATCTGCTCGCTGAGCGCGGCGACCGCATCAATCAAGTGCTCGCAGTTGTCGATCACCAACAACATTTGCTGTTCTCGCAGGCCGTCGACCAGACCAGCCTGCGCATCGCCTTCAGCTGCGGACAGATCAAGCAGCGTCGCCAGATGCGATCCGATCAGCGCGGGATCGGCGATGGGCGCCAGATCCACCAGGCGGATGCCGTCGCGATACTGGTCGAGCAATTGTTCGGCGACGCGCAGGGCGACGGTGGTCTTGCCAATGCCGCCGGGGCCGACCAGAGTGATGCAGCGTCGGCGCGGCAGTTGCGTAATCAAGTGATCGATCAGGGGTTGGCGACCAATCATCCGCGTACGACGCAGCGGCAGGTTGTGCCGGGGCGCGGCGACCGCAGGCGTTGCTTCGATGCTGTCGAGCACGAATGGTGCAACAAAGCTGTAGCCGCGCTGCGCCACGGTGACGATGTAGCGCTGGCCGTTCTGCCCGTCGCCAAGCGCTTTGCGCAGCGCCGCCATGTGCACGCGCAGGTTGATGTCTTCGACGACGCTGTCTGGCCAGACCCCGGCCATCAATTGCTGTTTGCTCACCACTTCACCGGCATGGGCCAGCAAAATCAGGAGGATGTCCATCGCCCGCCGTCCCAGGCGCAGAGGCTGTTGGCCTTCAAGTAGCAATCGTTGCCCGGGATGAATCCGATAGGGGCCAAACGCAATGGCCTGATTCGGGGAAAAACTCAACAGCGCGCTCCTGCGGTGATGCGGCGGACAGGGCGAATCAGTGCCTGGCGCATGCGCAGGCCGTCTGATCCGGGGTGTCCGGGCATAATCCTCAGGTTTGACCATCAGTGCAACGGGTGGCGTAACGGCAGCAGTCAAAACACCGCAGGCTGCGCTGCGGTGTTTTTCGGTTTATCCATGACTCGACAGCGCCAGGCGAAGGGATTGATGCCCTCGCTGCGGGTGAACATGTGGCAGAAGTGCGCCTGATCGCAGAAGCCGCATTCGAGGCTGATTTGCGTCAGGCTCAAGTCGGTGTGCTGGATCAGCAACTTGGCTCGAGCCAGGCGCTGGGCGCGGATCCAGTCCTGTGGCGACAGGCCGGTGCTGCACTTGAATGCGCGGGAGAAATGACTGCGTGACAGTGCACATGCCCGGGCCAGTTCAGCCACTTCGAGGCTTTCGCCCAAGCGATCCAGGATCAACTGTTTGATCTGGCGTTCGCGCTGCGGACTGAGTCCGCCAGTCGTGTTTTTACGCGGTTCGCTGGCAGGGGCGAGGGCGACGGATTGCTGTAGATAAGCCATGGCCAAGGTCCGTGTCGGTGGGGAAGGCACGGTCGGCGCATTCCCTCAGGTCAAAAAAGCAACGCTGCGCAGAGGGCTTCATTGTTGGGCGATGCCTTGAGACTGACGAGTTAATCGTTGTTAATTTCCTCGCTCAGGCTGGAACTCAGCACATCCTTGCAAGTCAGCGCCCGGCGCTTTGCGCGACGATGTCGACAAAGCACGGCCGCCGTTGGCCAGGTCCAAAGGGGAATGCAATGAAAAGCTTGGTGAAAGCGGCAACGACGCTGGCGGTCGTGCTGGCAATGTCCGGCGCCATGGCGCAGGCACCGCAGGTTGGCACTCAGGCGCCGGGTTATTTCCGGCTGGCTGTCGGCGATTACGAAGTCACCGCGTTGTTCGACGGTTACAACGATTTGTCGCCGAAGTTGTTGCAGGGCATGAGCCAGAGTCAGATTCGCGCGCTGCTTGCGCGCCGTTCGATTGAAACCCCTGGCGTGCAGACGGCGTTCAATGCCTTTCTGGTCAACACTGGCAAACAACTGATTTTGGTCGACACGGGCGCAGGGCAGTGCATCGGCGCCACCGCAGGCCAACTCTCGGCCAACATGCAGGCCGCCGGTTACAAGCCTGAACAGGTCGACACGATTCTGCTGACGCACCTGCACCTCGATCACGTCTGCGGTCTGGTCGACGCCGAAAAGAAACCGGTGTTCGCCAACGCCACCGTGTTTGCAGCCAAAGCCGAGGCCGACTACTGGCTCGATCCGGCAGCGCTGGCCAAGGCCCCGGCGGGCGCAAAAGAGTTTTTCAAGATAGCCCGGGACTCTACGGCGCCCTATGTTGCCGCCGGTCGCTTCAAGACGTTTGCCGCCGGGCAGTCGCCACTGCCGGGACTGGTCGAAGCAACCCTCGAAGCCGGCCACACGCCGGGCAGCACCACATATCGCTTCAATTCGCAGCAGCAGAGCATCGTGTTCATGGGCGATCTGGTGCATAACCTGGCGGTGCAGTTTTTGCACCCGGAAGTGTCGATCGGTTTCGACGTCAACAGTCAGCAAGCGATCAGCAGTCGTCAGGCAGTGTTCAGTGCTGCAGCAGCAAGCAAGACCTGGGTGACGGCAGCGCATCTGCCGTTCCCGGGCATCGGCCACATCAGCGCCGAGGGCAAACATTTCCAATGGGTGCCGGTGGAGTACGGCCCCTACAAACGCGCGGCGAAAGTGCCATTGATCGAGTAAAGTGCCCAACGCCTGTGGCAAAAAGCGTCTGACACCGATAAGGAAACCACACCCATGAACCGTAACGATCTGCGCCGCGTCGACATGAACCTGCTGGTGATTTTCGAAGCGCTGATGTTCGAAAAGAATCTGACCCGTGTGGCGGAAAAACTGTTCATGGGCCAGCCGGCGGTCAGTGCTGCGCTGGGGCGCTTGCGTGATCTGTTCGACGATCCGTTGCTGCTGCGCAACGGTCGCGGCATGGAGCCGACAGCGCGGGCGCTGGCGATCCTCAAGGAATTGCAACCGGCAATGGACGTGATTTCCGGCGCAGTCAGCCGCGCCAAGGAGTTCGAACCGGCCAGCAGTTGCGACGTATTTCGCATCGGTCTGTCGGACGACGCCGAGTTCGGTCTGTTTCCACCGCTGTTGCGCCAGCTTCAGCAGGAGGCGCCGGGGATCGTCGTGGTGGTGCGCCGCGCCAACTATCTGTTGATGCCGGCGCTGTTGGCCTCTGGAGAAATCTCCGTGGGTGTCAGCTACACCACGGATCTGCCGGCCAACGCCAAGCGCAAGAAGCTGCGTGATATTCCGTGCAAAGTGCTGCGCGGCGACGACCGTCCGGGGCCGTTGACCCTGGACGAATATTGCGAGCGTCCGCACGCGATGGTGTCGTTCTCCGGTGACCTGAGCGGCAATATCGATCTGGATCTGGCCAAGATCGGCCGTTGCCGCCGAGTCGTTCTCGGCGTACCGCAGTTCAGCGGTTTGCGCGCCTTGCTCGCCGGTACCGAGATGATCGCGACGGTGCCGGACTACGCCGCCTGTGCCTTGGTTGAAGGCTGCGCCCTGCGTGCCGAAGATCCGCCATTCCCGATCGATGCCGCGCAATTGTCCATGGCCTGGAGCGGGGTGCACGACAACGACCCGGCAGAGAAATGGCTGCGCTCGCGCATTAGCCAGTTCATGGCGGCGCCGCTGGATATTCCGGCGCTTTAACCGCCCTCGATTACACAAGCAGTTCTCCTGTGGCAGCGAGCCTGCTCGCGAAAGCGGTGTGTCAGTTAGTGTGGATGTGACTGGCCTGACGCCTTCGCGAGCAGGCTCGCTCCCACAGAGAAATTCGGGGCTGACCGGGCTTTGTGATTCGGCACATAGACTTGTGGGAGCTGGCTTGCCAGCGATTGCGGTGGGTCCGTCAAAGAAGGTGGTGGATGTGCCGACCAATCGCTGGCAAGCCAGCTCCCACAGGGATACGGGGTGGAATGAACATTGTTGGTCACCACAAAAACCTGTGGGAGCGAGCCTGCTCGCGAAAGCGGTGTGTCAGTCAATGTGGATGTGGCTGACCTGACACCTTCGCGAGCAAGCTCACTCCCACATTGTTTTGTGGCTGGCGGCAGAACATCAAAGACCTGAAAAGCAACTAAGCACACCCATCCAATTTCTCCCGCGCCGGCCTTGGCATGATTCCCGTCAATGACATTCAAAGGGTCGGGTCATGATTGCTACGAGGGATGAACAGGCGCGCGACATCGGGTTGCTGTTCCTGCGGGTCAGCGGCGGGTTGTTTCTGTTGTGGGTGCACGGCTTGCCGAAGTTGCTGGACTTCACCGCGCAGCTGCAACTGATCGAAGACCCGTTCCACCTCGGCGCCCACCTGACCCTGATCCTGGCGATTTTCGCCGAAGTCCTCTGCCCGTTGCTGATCGTCGCCGGTGTGCTGGCGCGATTGGCTTGTTTGCCTATTCTCTTTGTACTGCTCGTGGCGTTGCTGGTCGTGCATCCGCAATGGAGTGTGGCTGAGGGGCAGTTTGGCTGGTTGCTATTGATTCTTTTCACCACCGTCTTGATCGCCGGGCCGGGACGGCTGGCGATTCCTGTTCGTTTGCCCGGAGTGCTGCGTTATGCCTGAAGTCCTCAATTCACAAGCACCGGGGGCCGATGAGACCGTCACGTTGATCATCAAACACTCGGTCAAGGCCGGTTTCGAGTCGGCCTATGAAGCATGGCTGCGCAATATCGTGCGCGTCGCCGGGCAGCGCGAAGGGCATTTGGGTGTCGACGTGGTGCGCGGCAAGCGCGGGCGTCTGGATTTCTACACTTGCGTATTGCGCTTCAGCTCCACCGAAGCGATGCAGGGCTGGCTGGAGTCCTCCGAGCGTCAGGCGCTGGTGGCTGAAGCCGCACCGATGCTGGCCGACGGTGATCAGACCGAAGTCGCACCGGTCAATGAATTCTGGTTCACACCGCTGGCCGAGGCCGGCTCGCCGCCGCCGCGCTGGAAGCAGGCTGTCGTCACACTGTTGGTGATTCTGCCGCACACCCTGCTGGTGCCGCTGATCTGGGGCCCGCTGCTGGCGCTGCATCCGCTTCTGTCCAACTACGTGGTCGCCACGTTCCTGATCACCCTGACCATCGTCCTCTCGGTGGTCTACGTGGTGATGCCGCCGGTCACCCGTTTGTTTACCCCGTGGCTGGAAGCCAGTCAGGCCCACGAACACCTCGATTCCCAAGAAACCTCGCCGCGTTAAGCGGGGTTTGCTTCTTTTCACTTTCGCTTGAGGAACTGCGATGAGCGCCGATCTGATTTTATTCAATGGCCAATTTCATACCGTAGACCGGGAAAAACCACTGGCCAGTGCGGTGGCGATCAAGGATGGCCGCTTCGTCGCCGTCGGTAACGATGCCGAGGCCATGGCCCTCAAGGGCAGCGCCACACAAGTGGTCGACATGAAGGGCCGCTGCGTCATCCCTGGCCTCAACGACTCGCACTTGCACCTGATTCGCGGCGGTCTGAACTACAACCTCGAACTGCGCTGGGAAGGCGTGCCATCGCTCGCCGACGCGCTGCGCATGCTCAAGGATCAGGCCGATCGCACGCCCACCCCGCAGTGGGTGCGCGTGGTCGGTGGCTGGAACGAATTCCAGTTCGCCGAAAAACGCATGCCGACCCTGGAAGAAATCAACCAGGCCGCGCCGGACACCCCGGTGTTCATCCTGCACCTCTACGACCGTGCGCTGCTCAACCGCGCTGCCCTGCGCGTGGCCGGCTACACCCGCGACACGCCAAACCCGCCGGGTGGCGAAATCGTCCGCGACAGCAACGGCAACCCGACCGGCATGCTGGTCGCGCGGCCGAACGCGATGATCCTCTACTCGACACTGGCCAAGGGACCGAAGCTGCCGCTGGAATATCAGGTCAACTCGACCCGCCAGTTCATGCGCGAGCTCAATCGCCTGGGCCTGACCAGTGCAATCGACGCCGGGGGTGGTTTCCAGAATTACCCGGACGATTACCAAGTGATCGAGCAACTGGCCAAAGACGACCAGTTGACCGTACGCATCGCTTACAACTTGTTCACCCAGAAGCCGAAAGAAGAGCTGACCGATTTCCAGAACTGGACCGGCAGCGTCAAGTTGCATCAGGGCGACGACTACCTGCGCCACAACGGTGCTGGCGAAATGCTGGTGTTCTCCGCCGCCGACTTCGAGGATTTCCTCGAGCCGCGTCCAGACCTGCCGCAGACCATGGAACAGGAGCTGGAGCCGGTGGTACGCCACCTCGTTGAGCAGCGCTGGCCGTTCCGTCTGCACGCCACGTACAACGAATCGATCAGCCGTATGCTCGATGTGTTCGAGAAGGTCAACCGCGACATTCCGTTCAACGGTCTGCCGTGGTTCTTCGACCACGCTGAAACCATCACCCCGCAGAACATCGAGCGTGTGAAAGCGCTGGGCGGCGGTATCGCGATTCAGGATCGCATGGCGTTCCAGGGCGAATACTTTGTCGATCGCTATGGCAAACAAGCCGCCGAAGCCACACCACCGATCAAGCGCATGCTCGCCGAGGGCGTACCGGTTGGCGCTGGCACCGACGCCACCCGAGTGTCCAGTTACAACCCTTGGACTTCGCTGTACTGGATGGTCAGCGGCCGTACCGTTGGCGGTCTGGCGCTTTACGAAGAAGGCTTGCCACGCAGCACCGCGCTGGAACTGTTCACCCACGGCAGCGCCTGGTTCTCCTCGGAGCAGGGCAAGAAGGGCCAGATCCGCGTCGGCCAACTGGCAGACCTCGCGGCACTGAGCGCGGACTTCTTCAGCGTTGAGGAAGAAGCGATCAAGTGGATCGAGTCGGTGATGACCGTGGTCGGCGGCAAGATCGTCTACGCCGCCGGCGACTTCGAAGACCTCGGCCCGCGTTCGATTCCGGTGCTGCCGGACTGGTCGCCGGTAGTCAAAGTCCCGGGCCATTGGCGCCCGAACTCGCCACTGCAGGCGCAGGTTCACCAGTGCAGCGGGCCGTGCGCCGTGCACACCCACAGCCATGAAAAAGCGCGGATGTCGAATGCGCCGGTCAGCGATTTCGCCGGTTTCTGGGGCGCGTTCGGCTGTTCCTGCTTCGCGTTCTGAGTTTGAAAAAAGCGCCGGTCATCAGGGCCGGCGCTTCCCGCAACAACCATCCATCCAGGAGTTTTGCCATGAGCGTTCCTTACAAGCGTCTGAACAAAGATGATGCCGTCGTCCTGCTGGTCGATCACCAGACCGGTCTGATCTCGCTGGTGCAGGATTTCTCGCCGAACGAGTTCAAGAACAACGTGCTGGCACTGGGCGACATCGCCAAGTTCTTCAAGCTGCCGACCATTCTGACCACCAGCTTCGACGCCGGTCCCAACGGCCCGATCGTGCCTGAGCTGCTCGAGCAATTCCCTGACGCGCCGTTCATCCAGCGTCCAGGCCAGATCAACGCCTGGGACAACGAAGACTTCGTCAAAGCGATCAAGGCCACCGGCCGCAAGCAACTGATCATCGCCGGTGTAGTGACCGACGTTTGCGTAGCTTTCCCGACCCTGTCGGCGATTGCTGAAGGCTTCGAAGTGTTCGTCGTCACCGACTCGTCGGGTACTTTCAACACCACCGTGCAACAAGCGGCATGGGCGCGGATGTCGGCCGCCGGTGCACACCTGATGAACTGGTTCGCTGTGGCTTGCGAGCTGCAAGGCGACTGGCGCAACGACATGGAAGGTCTGGCGCATCTGCTGTCCGAGCGTCTGCCTAACTATCGCAACCTGATCAACAGCTACACCAAGTTCACTGCCAAGTAAGAAAATCGAAAGATCGCAGCCTTCGGCAGCTCCTGCATGGGAACGCATTCTCCCTGTAGGAGCCGCCGAAGGCTGCGATCTTTTGCTGTTAGCGTTTTTGCAACCAACCCAAGAAACCACCTTTTTTCACCGCCACCGGTTTGGCCATCAACGCGAGGCGACTGTTCTGCTGACGCACCGCCTGCAACTTGTTCAAGGCCCGGCCGACTTCGCTGCGCTTGTCCATGCACTCACGGGTCAACTGTTTGTCGAGACGATAGATGATGCTCGACGTCAGCGCTGTGAACGTCGCCTGCGACGGTGTATCGGCAAGAATGCTCTGTTCGCCCATGACTTCGCTCGGCCCCATGCGCCCGGCCTCGGTCTGGCCATTGCCGTCCGGCACCGTCGCGCTGACCACGCCCGTGGCGATCACGAACAGACTGTCCGGCACCTCGTCCAGATCCAGCACCACCTGACCGGCCGTGTACTGCTGCGCGACCATCGACTCAGCCAGGCGATCACGTTCCTCGCTGCTCAGCGAGCGGAAAATCTTCACCTCATCCAGCAACGCACGGGCGCGGCTCGACGGTTCGATCACGCCGTCGGGATGGCGCGAAATACCCGCCGCTTCGAGATGACGGTGGGCGAGGTCGAACAGTTGATTGCGCACTTCGCTCTTCTTGCCCAGCTCAGCGATGAAACCACTGGCAACGTATTCCGACATGGTTTCGCCGGCCTCTTTGAGTACGGCTTTCGGCGCCGGGCTGAGCAACAGCGAACTGCTGCCCTGCAAGGTGCGGTCAAGGGCATCCAATACCCGACGCGGACGAATGTGGTTCGGCACTTTGATACTGATCGAGACACCGTGCATGTTGCTCGGCCGGCTGAGATTGACGATTTTCGCCTTGGCCGCCACCGAGTTCGGTACTACGGCCATGGTGCCGGCGCTGGTCAGCAGGTGCGTGGCGCGCCAGTCGATATCGAAGACCTTGCCTTCGACGCCGTCGATCATCACCAGATCGTCTACCTGATACGGCTTGGTGGTGTTGAGGACGATGCCGGAAAACACATCGGCGAGGGTGCTTTGCAGCGCCAGACCGACCACGATGGCGACCACCCCGGAGGTGGCGAGCAGACCTTTGACTGGCAGTTCCAGCACGTAACCGGCCGCCGCGACAATCGCGACCAGAAACACCAGCGCGCCGATGACGTCCTGCAGCAAGCGCCCGCTGTGACCGATGCGGCGCATCAGCGCCAGGCCGATCACTTCGGTCAGCACCCGTGCTGCGTACAACCACCAGAGAATCCCCAGCGCCGTCGCCCCCAGTTGTGCCACGCGATCATCAGCGAAAAGCGGCGCCTGCAACGGGCTGACACCGGCGTTGATCACCAGCGCGCTGAACGCCAGAAACAGCGCCAGACGCACGCCGACTCGCGGCGCGCGATGGCTGAAGGGCGAGAAGTGCCAGAGTGCGGCGTCGAGCAGGAGCAGGACGGCGCTCCAGGACAGCAGGTGGGCGTAGAAAAGGGTCATGACCGGTACTCCGCGACGCTAGTGAGAAAAAAGATCGCAGCCTGCGGCAGCTCCTACAGGAAATGGTATTCCAGGGTAGGAGCTGCCGCAGGCTGCGATCTTTCGCTTTTATGGATTCAGATGAGTCTTCAGTTCAGCCGCCGCTTGACGCACCGCTGCTTTGACTTCCGGAATCTGGCTCAGGGGATTGAGCAGGCCGAAGTCATGAATCATCCCGTTGTAACGCACCGAAGTCACCGGCACGCCGGCCGCATCCAGGTGTCGCGCATAGCCTTCACCTTCATCACGCAGCACGTCGAACTCGGCGGTCTGCACCAGCGCAGCGGGCAGGCCCTTGAGCTGTTCGGCGCTGGCGTTAAGCGGCGAGGCATGGATCTGCGCACGCTCGGCCGGGTTGGTGGTGTAGTTGTCCCAGAACCACTGCATCATGCCCTTGGTAAGGAAGTGGCCCTCGGCAAATTGCTGGTACGACCCGTCGTCGAACTGCGCATTGGTCACCGGCCACATCAACAGCTGGAAGCGCAGGGCCGGGGCTTTCTGTTCCTTGGCCATCAAGGCGACGACTGCCGCCATGTTGCCGCCGACGCTGTTGCCGGCCACCGCCAGACGTTTGCCATCGACACCGATGTCCTTGCCGTGCTCGGCCACCCATTTCGTCGCGGCGTACGCCTGGTTGATCGCGGTCGGGTACTGCGCTTCCGGCGACGGCGTGTAATCGACATACACTGCAACGGCGCCAGAGCCGACCACCAGATCACGAATCAGGCGCTGGTGCGTCGGGAAGTCACCCAGCACCCAGCCGCCACCGTGGAAGAACATGAACACCGGCAACTCGCCCTTGACCTTGGCCGGGCGCACCACTTTCAGGTTGATGGTCTGGCCGTCGACCTTGATCGCCTTGTCGCTGACTTCCACGCCGGACAGATCAACCTTTACCGAAGCTTGGGCACCAGTCAGCACTGCACGGGCGTCCTTCGGGCTCAGTTGCTCCAGCGGACGACCACCGCCAGCGGCGAGGGCATCAAGGAACGCTTGGGTGTTGTGTTCGACGCCGGGGCTGCCTGCGGCAAATGCGCTGCTGACGGACAGGGCGAGGAGGGACGCGGCTAGGGTTTTCTTGACGATGTTCATGGTGGAAATCCTTTTAATGATTTTGATTTTTTTGCCTGAGTTGTGGGCTGCTGTGGCACTGGGTTTGCGGCCTCAGCAACACCGTGAGCACAGATTAATGGGCTGCTGAAAAGCGAAAAAGCGGCTATAAAGCGTTTAACTGTCCACCAGAGAGTGACAATGAACCCGTTCGAAGACATGCGTATTTTTTGCCAGGTCATGGACTCCGGCAGCTTCACCGCCGCGGCCGATCAGTTGGGGCTGTCCAAGCAGTTCGTCAGCCGCCGTTTGATGCAACTGGAAGAGCGCCTCGGTGTGCGCTTGTTGAATCGCTCGACCCGCCGCCTCGACGTCACCCCGCTGGGGCAGAGCTATTACGAATCGGCGTTGCGCTTGTTGGGTGAGGTGGAACAGGTCGAGCAGGGCATCGCCGGCGAAACCGCCGAGCCGCGCGGCACGATTCGCCTCAGCGCGCCGTTGTCGTTTGCCGTGGCGCATCTGGGTTGTCTGCTACCGCTATTCCTGCAGCGTTATCGCGAAGTCACCGTCGAAGTGGATCTGAGCGATCGCCCGGTCGACCTGCTCGGCGAAGGTTACGACCTGGCCCTGCGCATCGGCGTGCTGGAGGACTCGACATTGATCGCCCGACGTATCGCCAGCATCGAACGGGTCTACTGCGCCAGCCCGGCCTACCTCGCCGAACGCGGCACACCACTCAAACCCGAAGACCTGCACAGCCACGACTGCCTGCCTTACGGCCACGGGCGCTCGGTGCAATGGCGTTTCAACGAAGCGCCGGGCAAACCGCTACTTATCAACGTCACCGGCCGCATGCGCGTCAACAACGGCGAACTGCTGCGAGACGCGGCGGTGCAGGGGATGGGCATTACCTACCTGCCGACCTTTATCGTCGGCGCGGCACTGAAGGACGGGCGGCTGGTGCCAGTGCTGGATGAGTTGCGCCCGGAGCCACTGACCCTGTCAGCGGTTTATCCGCAGCATCGCCAGGCTTCGCGGCCGGTACAGGCGCTGGTGGAGTTTTTGCGTGAGCGGCTTAACCAGAGTCATGTGAATCTTTGATAGTGGGGCCTGCTGGGCAAACGGCGTGTTATCGATCGGGCGAACGTCCTACCGTTTTTTCCTGCGATGTCTTTATGGATATTCCTGTCGGGTATGCAAAACGCTAAGTATCTCGATTCGATCCGTCACCTCATAAATCACTACGTAGTTAGGATGTACAACGATTTCCCGGGTGCCGGGAGATCGACCTTTACGGTAGAGATGGGGATGAACGGAGAGTGAGGTTGTGGATTCTTCGATGGATTTCGAGAGACTCACTGCGGCTGCAAAGTTTCTCTCGCCAATGTATCTGAGGATGTTCGAAAGATCGGCCTTGGCTTCGGGCCGCCACTCAATCTGCATCGGCCTTTTTTCGCATGGATTCGATCAAGGCATGCATGTCCGCCATCACGTCCTCATGGGGGAGACTCGGATGGGGATCATCTCTGGACGCCTGCACCTTGGCTCGCAACCAGCGATCATGACTGGCAGCCTGCTCGTTGTTTTTAAACCCTGAATCGTCGGGAAAGATTTTGCCGTCCATAGTGCCTCCGGGATCAATGCCTGGCAGTCTATTCGGTACAGGGATTGCTGTCGTCGTTGTCTGGATGAACTGCATCTTGGTCGAGCTCCATGAGTACTTGTAGTTCGACAAATCCTAGACTGAGCGCTTCCGACGGCCAACCGACGGAAGATGTAGGAAAACGGTTGGGGTTTCCCGAGTTCCTTCCTTTTTCTGTAGGACTCGCTGAAGAGGACTGCGCAGTGTGATTACAACATTGGAACAACCGCCACCCCGCGTCTGTTCTACACTCACGCCGCTCAATCACGAGCTTCACCCGGAGTAGCGCCATGGAAGTGCCCAACCCCAAAACCGCCATCGAAAGCAATCGACAGGCGTGGAACGATTCCGCTCGCCATCATCAGGATTCACCGGACTGGCAGGCATTGCTCAGCGATGTTGCGCAGGGGGAGTTTTGCTGCCTCGATGACACCTTGCGCGGCTTGCTGAAAGTCGACGGCAAAGACGTGATTCAACTGGGCTGCAATAACGGTCGGGAGAGCCTGTCGCTGTTTGCGCTGGGTGCGCGCAGTGTCGTCGGCGTCGATCAATCCGCAGCGTTTCTTGAGCAGGCCCGCGAGCTCAACAGCCGCTCGCCGCACAATGCCGAATTCGTCGAGAGCGATATCCACCATCTGCCCGCATCGCTGCATAACCGCTTCGACGTCGCCCTGATCACCATCGGGGTACTCAACTGGATGCCTGACATCGGCGAATTCTTCCGTCATGCCGCGCAGGTGCTCAAGCCGGGCGGCAAACTGGTGATCTACGAAACCCATCCGTTTCTGGAAATGGTTGATCCACGGGCTGAAGATCCCTACCGCCTCGCCAGCTCGTATTTCCGTGCCGAGCCGTTTGTGCAGCAAGAGCCGATCGTTTACGTAGGTAAAGTCGAGCAGCCGGCGGCAAAGTCGTACTGGTTCGTGCATACGCTGGGCGCGATTTTCTGCGGCGCCATTGGAGCGGGGCTGAGCATTGTGGATTTTCAGGAATATGCGCATTCGAACCGGGAAGAGGTGTATGACTGCTACCTGAACCAGCAGGCGCAGCTGCCGATGTGCTTTAGCCTGGTGGCAAGCAAGGCCTGAGAACCTTTTTTGCGACGGCTGGCCTCTTCGCGAGCAGGCTCGCTCCCACAGGGAAACGCATTCCAGTGTGGCAGCGAGCCTGCTCGCGATGGCGGCCTTGCGACCGCCACATTTCACAAGGCCGGATCAAGCCTGCGCCGCGGCACTTACCACCGGCCGGCCCGGTTTGCGCAGCGGATCCAGGCGTGAGCCTTCATAGCGGGTTTCGCGGAAGAATTTCCAGCGGCCGAACAGGCAGTAAACGTGGGTTACCCGACCCTGTTCCTGATAACCCATGCGGATATGCAGTTTAAGCGCCGGGATGTTGTGGGTTTCGCAAACGTCGACCACCTTGGTGCAACCCTGCGCCGCCATCGCTTGCCACAGTGCAACCTGCACGTCCACCGACAGGCTGCTGCCGAAGTAGGCGCGGATCATTTCGCCGCCGAATTCGAAGAACTCGCCGGGTTTGACCGGGAAGGTGCAGCCGTAATAGTGGCGGTCGTGGTAGTCGCGAATGCTGCCCCAGATAAAGCCCACGGCGTGGCCATCGGCGTCCAGGTACATGTGCCCGGTGTGGCCCTCGGCAGCCAG
Organism: Pseudomonas sp. TE9122; assembly: GCF_056278925.1. Taxonomy (NCBI): domain Bacteria; kingdom Pseudomonadati; phylum Pseudomonadota; class Gammaproteobacteria; order Pseudomonadales; family Pseudomonadaceae; genus Pseudomonas; species Pseudomonas sp. TE9122. The sequence goes on from NZ_JBWBQI010000001.1 coordinate 1,769,077, forward strand.
TTCGGCCATGGTGCCGACACGGTCGCCGAAGTGTTTGCTGAACGCCACGGCGTTCTCCGGGGTGATGTCGACTTTGCGCAGGCCTTCATACGGGCGCAGTTTGTGTGGCGGCACCGGGCTGACCAGGTCGCGCTCCATCCACAGCAGTTCCCAGTGGAAGAACACGTAGCGTTTCCACAACGTGCCGACGGTGCGGCCCAGGCCTTTCTGTCTGATGCGATCTTGCACTTTGGTGATGATGCTCATGATGCCCCTCCAGGGTCTTTGCCCGGATGTTGTGGTGAGTGTCGTTACAGCCGTGATTCATTCGAGCGCCGTAGCGCCCTGCGCTTCCTCTCGATTGAGGTCGGCATACGAGACTCGCGCGACGCCTCTCAAACCCTGCTCAAGTACCTCGCTCAAAGAATCGCCGGAGTCGAGATAGGCATCACCGAAATCGACGCCGAGGCGGGTCGGGTGGGCGACGATTTCCAGCACGCCGTCGCTGGGGACGCTGGCATTGCGCAGGTCCACCGGGGTGCAGACGTAATCGGCGGTGACCCGCGCCAGACTCTGCAAACGGCCATTGAGCAAACCCTTGAATAGGCGCTTGGGCAACGTGAGGTTGTGCCCGAGGTTGCGCGCCAGCCGAATCGGTACGCCTTGCTCGGCGGCAAACTTCGCGACGACTTCGCCGATCGGCCAGATGTTGTGTACGTGCTGGTGCGAGTCGATATGGCTCGGGCGCATGCCGTGATCGACGCAGCGTTGCCACTGCGCCTGTAACTCGGCGCGCACCGCGTCACGGTCTGCGCGACTCAGCCACAGGCTGTGGCGGGGCAGGTTGAGGTCGAACACGCCGTTGCCATCGCAAAAGGTCCGCCGCCCCAGGATCGCCTGGCTCAGCGGGCGCCCGTAGGTCAGGTTGAAGTGCAGACCGATCCGACCTTGCAGCGTCGGATGGCGGGCCATGGTGCAGGCGGCTTCAAACGCCGGCATGTTGGCCATGGCCGTGGCCGAGCTGATCAGGCCGGCCTGGAAGGCAGCGAAGATCACTGCGTTTTCGTTGGCGCAGAGACCGAAGTCATCAGCGTTGACTATGACTTGGCGAGGCATGGCCGCCCTCCGGAGTGATTGCGACAGGTTGCACCAGTGCTGCAGATTTTTTGTTGGCGCGCCTGGTGCGCCACTGCTGCACGGCGGGCTTGCAGCGATACCAGATGCGCAGCGCCAGACCCAATGCCAGCCCACTTGGGCGCCACGAATAGAAACTCCAGCGCCAGTGTTCCAATTGCCCGGTCATGCGTTCGTGCAGTTGATGGCTGGAGTTTTCCAGGCTGACCCGCGAGGCATCGATCCAGCGCCAGTGCTCGTCCAGGCCCCAGCGAATCCATTCCTCCAGCAACACCCGGCCACTGCCCAGGTCGGCGTACTGCGGCAGGAAGGCGAGGTTGTAATCGTAGAGCCGGCCCTGTTCGAGCAGGCCGAGGCGATAGCTGATGCAGCGGCCGTTCAGCTCGAGCATCACCACGCGTACCAGGCCTTGGCCGGCGAGGGCGGTGAAGGCGCGTTCGATCCATTGGCGACTGCGCGGTGTGGCGAAAATCCCGACGCCTTCATCGCCTTTCCAGCTCACCGCCTCGACTTCGCTGATGGTCTGCAACAAGGCAGCCATGCTCAGCGCATCCGGGGTAATCCGGCGGATCTGCGCACCGCACGCGGCAATCCGTTTGCGTGCCCGGCGCAGTTTGTAGCGCGGGTCGCCGGAGACTTCCTGATGGTCGGCTTCGCTGATCAGATGCACTGGCACCCGGCAGCTCAGGCGTCGCTCGGCCGTGGAACTGCGCGCCATCCATGCGGTGACGGCACTTTCTTCACCCGCAGGCTCCGACAATTCATTGAGTTGCAGCAGCGCATGGGGCAGGCGCTGGCGAATCAACAGCAGCGCCTCGTGCATGTCCGCGCCGCCGAGCAACGACAGCAGGGCCAGACGATCAGCCAGCGGATAACCCAAGTGATGCAAGACCCGAAACGGCACGCCGGCGAAGCGCTCGCGGCTGGCTACCAGCGGCAGGCACAGGCGTAGTTCTGCGGCTTCCCAACCGAGCAGAATGTGCAGGCGCTGATCCTCACCCAGAGCCTGTTCCGCCGCACATAACCAGCCGAGATTGTTGAACGGCGTATGGTCGGTCACGCCCAGGCGCAGCGTTTCATACGCGGTTGCCGGGAAGTCGGCGGCGCACAGGGACGTGCGCCATTCGAATCGCATCACCATAGGTTCAGGCCGCCGTTGCGTTGACAGGTGGACGGGAAGTTTTACCCAGCGCCGCCAGGCGCGAACCGCTGTAGCGGGTTTCGCGATAGAAGCGCCAGCGGCCGAACAGCGTGTAGATATTCATGATCCGCCGTTGTTCGGTATAGCTCATGCGCAGATGCAGCTTGAGTGCCGGGATGTTGGTCGACTCACAGACATCGACCACTTTTCGGCAGCCCTGGGCGGCCATGGCTTCCCACAGGCGCAATTGCAGGTCCACCGACAGCTCTGTCCCCCAGTAGGCCCGGGCCAGTTCGCCGCCGAACTCGAAGAACTCGCCGGGCTTCACCGGGAATCGGCAGCCGTAGTAGTGCCGATCGAAATAACTGCGCGGCGTGCCCCAGATAAACGCCACGGCATCGCCTTGCTCGTCGACATGCATGTGCCCGGTGTGGCCTTCTTTGGCCAGCTCGGCCATCGTGCCGACACGGTCGCCAAAGTAACGCGCGAAAGCGCTGGCGTTGTCCGCGGTGATCCTGACCACGCGCAGCGGCGGATAGGGTTTGAGCTTGTGCGGCGGCACCGGGCTGACCAGGTCGCGCTCCATCCACAGCAGTTGCTGATGGGAAAAAATGTACAGTTTGCGGATCTTGCCCAAGGTCGCTCGCAGGCCTTTACGACGAATATGTCCGCTGAGTTTTTGCAAAACATCCATGGTCTCTTCTCCTGATGAGGGTGCCATGCGCGGCATCAAGCCCACGCGGCAGAGCATCGAAGGGCGGCTCATGAAGCGCTCCAGCTCAGGGCAAACAGGGTTTGTCCCGGCAGTTCGAAACGCACGCGCCCGTTGTCGCAGGCAAACGGTGCGTCGCGGCTGCGATTGTCGGCGCCGAAGTAACGCAGGGCGCCATGGTTGAGCGGGCATCGGGCGCCGCTCAGATCGACGCGTTGCAGGCGCGTACCTTTGTTCACTCCGAGCAACGTGCGCTGCTCGTCGCCGGCCATCGCCAGCACATCCACCTCAAAGGCATCGTTGTCCAGTTGCAGCACCTGGTGCAGCCAGTGGCGGGCGATGAATTGCTGGGCCAGGCCGACCGGTTTCAGCTCGAAGCGATCGTCGCCCAACACGCGCAACATGCCTTTGGGGTAATGCGGTTCGTCAGCGGCCTGAAACCAGTTGAGCATGCTCAGCAAACCGTCCTGCGAAGCGTTGATCACCACCGAGGCCCACCACAGCGAGGTGTAGTGGGTTTCCTGATCGTAGGGGCTGAGGCTGGAGCCGCTGGACAGGTTGGTCTGATCGAGCAGCAAGGCCTTGCGCGGCTGACCATTGGCGTCGCGGCCGACCAGTTCGGCGGCACGGCGCACGCTGTCGCGGTAGACGCGGGTGGCGAGCAGATCGCGAATCATCCATTCATGCCAGGCCAGTGCATCGACCTGATCGGCTGACTCGCTGAGCAGGCGCCGTGCCCAATCGATTCCGCGCTTGTCCGCCGCGTTATCGGCGAACGGGCCGTTGACCAGTCGCGAACTGGCCGGCATGGCGATGCGCACACCGGCGCGGGCATTCGCCGGGTCGCTGCGCACCTGACGGGCCATGCTGGTGAAAATCGCCTGATATTGCCCGTAGCTGGAATAGTTGAGATTGGGTTCGTCGGCAAAGCCGATGTAATGCGTGCCATTGCCGCCCAGCGCGCGGGTGCTCGCCAGCCAGGCGTCGAGGCCGCTGTTGCTCTGCACGTCGGCGCGCAGATCGGCCTGGCGCTGACTGCCGGCCAGCAGGGTGATGTCGTTGCGAATGCCGAAGCGCTGCTGATAGACCCGGCGGAATGCGTCTTCGAATTGCGGGTTCTGCGCCGTGACGTCGACGAAACTGTAATAGCTCGCCGCCGTCGGCTTCAGCGCATCGAGCAGCGCGTGGCTGGCTGCGGGCGGCATCACGTAGGGCAGGGCAATACCGAGATCCGGCGTGCGCCCGAGGACTTTGTCATGCAGCACCAGCCGGACATCTCCGACGTCTTCGCGCAGCGGTTGCAGTTGCTGCGGATTCTGCGCAAACAGATTAGTCGTGCCATCAAGCCAGAACGCCGCTTTGCCGCTGCCCTGCAGTTGCAGGCGCCAGACCTGCTCGCGGGGGCTGACTGGCAACGCGACCTGATCGAACTGCCAATAGGCGCGATAGGGCTTTAGTGCGAGAGTCAGCGCCTGGTGGTCGCCGATCCGCTGCGCCTGTAGCGCGGTGACGCCGCCGTGAAACTTGCCGGCGAGCACTGCATGCTCACCGGCCGCGAGTTTGAAATACAGCACGTCGCCATTTTTGCTTTCGGCACTGAAGTGCACTTTGGCCGGGGCAAACAGGGCAACGGTGCGTTCATCGTGTTCGATGCGGTAGTGGCGGAAGCTGTAGCCGGGAATTTCCAGTCGATAACTCGCCGCGCCGGGCAGCAGCGGCCAGGTCTGGCTGCCACGGGTTTCGCTGGCCTTGATCAAGCGTTCGCCGAGCAATTTGCCGCGACCGTCGAGCAGGTACAGTTGCTCTTCGTTGGCATCCGCTTGCCACGCCGGGGTCCAGCGCACGGTCACGCTGTCAGGCTGATCGGTTTGCAGAAACAGACTGCCGTCACGAATCTCGCCCCAGCGCATCGACGCCGCCAAAGCGTCCAGCGACAGGCCGAGACCGAACAGCAGGTACCAGCCTTTCATGCGGGTTTCCTCTGCAGCATCGACCACATCGGCAGCACGTCGCGGGGCAGGATGATCAGGGTTTGCCAGAACGGCACAGCGCTCAAACGGCAATACAGCACGAGCATGGCCACGGTCACCGCCAGATAGGCGATCGATGATGCGGCGGCGGCGCCGACGATGCCGTAGGCCGGAATCAGCACCAGGTTCAGCGCCAGATTGAGCAGCGCGCCCAGGCCCATCAACAACGACACCGAGCCGGGGCGATTCTTGCCCAGCAAGTCCAGGCGCAGAATGCTCGCGTAGCACAGACCCAACAGCCCCGGCAGCAACGCCAGCAGCGCCGGGTACGCCGGTTGGTAGGCAGCGCCAAACAGGGTAACGATCAACCACTCGCCGATCACGGCCATGCTCAAACAGGCGCCGAGCATCACCGTCGCGGTCAGGCGCAGCGCCAGCGGAGTGACCTTGTCCATGCCTTCATCCTGTTGCAGCAGGCGTTTCATCAGGGGCGTAGTCACCGCTTCGGGGACGATCAACAGCAATTCGGCAGCAGCGCTGGCCATGGCGTAATGGCCCAGCGCGGTGCTGCCGAGCAGGGCGCCAATGAACAGGTAATCGGAGCGCAAAATCACTTGCTGGAACAGCAGATCGGGATGGCTGCGCGCGCTGTAGCGCAGCAGCTCCTTCTGGCTGGCGCGATCCCATTGCAGCTGCAATGGCTGCGCCCGCTTCAGCCAGACCCAACCGGCGAGCACCACCAGACTGATACCGGCCAGCCAACTGATCAGCGCTGCCTCCAACGCCGCGCTCTGCCACATCCAGAACAGTGCGACGAACAGCAACAGCGGCGCCAGCGATTCGATCAGGCGCAAGACGTTGAACGCGACCACGCCACCCGAGGCGTTGTGCAGGGTCAGCAGGCCGCTTTTCAACACGGTCAACGGCACCGCCAGCAGCAACAGCCAGGCGAGCAGGCCCAGTTGCGTGGTCACGTCCAGTTGCGTGCCGAATTCGCGCACCAGCGCCACCACCAGCAAAGTCAGCAAACCGGCCAGCAAACAACCGAACACCAGCACCTGGCTGAGCAGCAAACCCATCGGCCGCTGCTTGGCCGCCTGATAACCGACCGCCGAATTCAAACCGCCGCTGGTGGCCGCGCTGATCAGGTCAGGCAGGGTGCTGAGCAGGGCGAACAGGCCGCGTTCGCTGGGGCCGAGAATCCGCGCGAGCAGGACGTTGCGCAGCAAACGCAAGGCGATCATCGCCAGCTTGGTGCCCATGCTCAACGCGAGGTGCTTGAGGTAGTTGCCTCGGCTCATGGCCGCGCTCCCCGGTAGATCCGCCACGACAGCAATTGCGGATGGCGCGCGGTGCGCTGGCTGACGCCGAAACGCGGCAGGTTCAGCGGATCGCCGTCGCCGCGATAGATCCCGGTGCCGGTGCCCAGCGCAAACGGGTAATCGTGGTCCGCGACCTGCTGGCGAACGCGATCATCGTTGTCGCCGTTGGGGTAGCAATAGACCGGTAGAGGTCGGTTGCAGCCGTTGTTCAATGCGTCGCGGCTGCGGCGGATTTCTTCGCTCAGGCGCGCATCATCGAGACCGGTGAGGATTGCGTGGCTGGCGCCGTGCGGGCCGAACCGCACCAGACCGGAGGCTTCCATTGCCCGCACCTGATGCCAGTCCAGTGCCTGTGGCAGCGAGTCCTTCGGGCATTCGTCGGTGAGTTCTTCCAGCTCCTGCGGAGCCAGGCTTTTCAGCCCTTGCAGGTAATGCAGCAGCGCCAGGCTGCGGCGCTCGACATCGATGTCATCAAGCAGCACCGGCAGCGGATGTTTGCGCGCATGCAGGCATTCGATCAGGTGCATGCGTGCTTTATCGCCATGGCTGCCCCATAGGGTTTCGCCAAGGCTTTCCCACCAGAAACGCTGGCGGCTGCCGATGAAATCGGTGGAGAGAAAAATGCTCGCCGGCACCTGGTGTTTCTGCAGCAACGGGAAGGCGTTGACGGCGTTGTCACGCCAGCCATCGTCAAAGGTCAGCGCCACCCGTGGGCGCTCGCTGCGCAGGGCGTTGGGCTGGAGAATTTCCATCAGCGGCACGCAGTCGAAATGCTTGCGCAGCCACACCAGCAAATGCTCGAACGCTTTCGGTCCGACGCACAGTTCATTGCGGTGCGGCAGGTCGGCGGCGCGGTCATTCGACAGCACGCGGTGCAGCATCAGAATCACCCCCGCGCCCTGCAACTGCTGACGGCCCACCGGCGAGTTGAGATAGAGCCAGCCACTGGTGCTTTTTATCAGTTGTTTGATCGCCATGGCTTCGGTCCTCTTAACGGTTCTGTTCCGGATTCCACTGGGCATACCGCTGACCGCGCAGGAACTGCCACAGGCCGAGACTCATCCCGGCGAGGGTGACCAGCAGAAACGCGGCGAGGCGGAACGGTTTCGGCAAGCGGTGTTGCGCATCCAGCAGCCCGGCAATTGCCACGCTGTAGCCGAACAGTTGCGCGATCAGGCTCAGGCGATAGAAAGCGTGCTCGTCCCACAGCCAGCAATTGCTCAGCAGCAATGGCAGCAGGAGTACCGGCGCCAGGCGGCGGATCAATTTGTGGCTGATCAACGCCAGGGAATACAGGCCATGCTTGAGCGGGTTGAGCAGCTCGCGGCGCTGGGCCAGGCTTTGCAGGCCGCCGACGGTGACGCGCTGACGGCGGCGAAACTGTTTGTCCGCCTCGTCGACGCCATGGTCGATCACTTGCGCTTCGGGAACGTAGACGATGCGCTTGCCGGCTACCGGCGCGCAGGTGCTGATAAAGAAGTCGTCGTTGACCTCGGCCGGTACGTTCTGGAACAGCTCGCGGCGCAGGGCGAGCAGGGCGCCGTCGGCCGAGACCATGCAACCGGTGCGGTTCTCGACCCGGCGCAACCAGCCTTCGTAATGCCGATAGAGGCTGTCGCCGACACTCAGACCGCCACCGGTGACCGGGATCACCATGTGCCCGGCGCAAGCGCCGACCTGTGGATCGCTCAGCGGCGCGAGCAAGTGACCGAGGGTGTCGCGTGACCATTGGTTGTCGGCATCGGTGAACACCAGAATGTCGCCGCTGCTCAGGGCCGCGCCGGCATTCAGCGTGGCGGCTTTGCCCTGACGCGGCAGGTCAAGCACGGTGATGCGCGGATCAATCACTTTGTGCGCGCAGGCCACGGTGTCATCGGTAGAGCCGTCGCTGGCGAGAATGATCTGCAGCGTTGCCGGTTGATAATCCTGGGCCAGCAGCGTGCGCAACTTGTGCTCGATATGCCGCGCCTCGTTGTGCGCGGCGATGACGATGCTGACGTTCAGCGGCGGCGCCGGCGTGTGTCGCCACGCTGGAAACAGCGGCGCGAGGATCGTCAGCAACAGCGGGTAGCCGACGTAGGCGTAGACGGGCAGCAACAGGCACATCCAGAAAATGAACTCAGCCACGGGCAGGCCTCCTTGCGTTCCATTGACACAGACTCAAAATGAACGCCGCGCCGGCCAGGTGCAGGCGCAGCCAGTGCAGGCCCCACAGTTGCAGGAGCAGAATCGGATCGCGGTGCTTGATGCTCTGGCGAACGCTCAGGACCAGACCGGGGATCACGGTCAGGGTGACCATCACCGCCGCGTGATGGGGAAAGCCGTCTAGCAGTGCGGAAATCGCCAGGAAATCGAGGATCCACACCAACAACGACAATATTGGAAAGCGCAGCAGGCGCATGCTCATGCCATGGGTGCGCAGCAGTTGCAGATGGCTGCCCTGGCGCCACATTTCCTTGCCCATCCATTCGCGCCAGTTCATCTCGTAACCCCAGTGCAGCGCGACCTTGTCATTGACCGACAGCAGACGCGCGCCCTGTTCGTGCAGGCGCAGGGTGAATTCCTTGTCTTCGCCAGTGCGCAGGGCCTCGTTGAAACCGCCGACCTTGTCGAACCAGTCGCGACGCATCAGCAGGTTGGAACTGGGCAGCCAATCGACACTGTGGCTGACGCGGTGCGACGGCTGCGAAGTGCGCCGCTGCCAGGCCGTGGCGAACCATGGCGCCTCGGCCGGCGTATGCAGGTCCAGCCCGAACACATCGGCCTGGCCACTGGCTTGGATGTCGAACAAGGGCTGCAACCAGGTTTCCGGCATTTCCACGTCGGCGTCGATGAAGGCCAGCCATTCCCCGCTGGCGATCGCCGTGCCGCGATTACGCAGCGCGCCGATCAACAGCCCCGGCAAGCTCAGCACGGTTGCGCCGAACTGCCGGGCAATCTGCGGACCCTGATCGGTCGAGCCGTTGTCGACCACGATCAGCTCGCACTCGACATTGGCCGCGTGTGCGGCTTTCTGCGCGGCGAGCAGGGTACGGCCAATGTGCCGCGCCTCGTTGTACATCGGGATGACGATGCTGATCCTCTTCATGCCTGCGTCTCCGGGGTCAGTGGCGCCTGCTCGGCCTTGATGCGCAGGACGCTGGTCAGCGCCAGCATGATCCACACGTATTTCTGGTTCGGCGCGCTGAGGAACATCAGGAACAGGGTCAGCGACAGAAAGCTCACCCCCATGTGGGTCATCATGTCCGCCCGATGTCCATCACCGCGCAGCATCCACGCCGCCCGCGCGCGAATCAGGTTGTACAGACCGAGCCCGAGCATGCCGACGAAGAACAGCCCGGCGGGCACGCCCAGTTCGCTGAAGATTTCCAGATAGGTGTTGTGGGCGCGGCGGTACAGATCGCCGATCTTGCGGTTGGCGGAAAACGCCTTGGCGTAACCGGTGGTCGCGTAATGCAACGGGAAGGTCCCGGGACCGGAGCCGAGCACCGGATGTTCGCGGATCATCTGGCCGCCGACGACGATGTAGGAAGCACGGCGGCCGAGGGATTCGTCCTGCGCCTTGGAGCCGGCGCTGAGGATGCTCAATGACTGGATCCGCGCCATGTAACCGGCCGGCATGGCGTAGATCGCCAGCGGAATCACGATGGCCGCACCGAGCATGACGAAACCCAGGTGCCGTGGGCGGATGTGGGTCAGTTGCGCGCGGTAGTGCCAAATGCCGATGAGCAGGCTCAACGCCAATACCACCAGACCTGAGCGCGATTCGGTCTTGGTCATGCCGCCCAGCAACAGCAGGCAGCAGGTGCCCCAGAACAAGCGGTGCAGCAGGTTCGGGCTGCGGATCACCAGCAGCAGACCCAGAGGAATGGCGAAGGCGATGAGCATAGCGAAGGCGTTGGGGTCTTCGAGCAGGCCGGCGGCGCGGCCCTGATCCTGAAACTTCGCCGAGAACATCGCCATGGCGCAGGTCGCGGTGACGGCGAGGGTCACCAGCCGGGCGAACAGGTCGAGGTTCAGTTCGCGGCCGATCAACAAGGTAATGACAAACAGCACCAGACCAACGCTGAGTTCGCGCAGATGCCCCAGCGACATGCCCATGTCATCGGTATTGAGCAGGCTGAGAAAATACAGAACCATGAAGCCGATCAGGCAGTGCCACAGGTTGCTGCGCAGGCGTTGCGACGGAATCTGGTGCAGCGCCAGTTGCAGCATCACGATTACCGCCAGGGAGGCGCCGAGCAACTTGCTTCCCGACACTGAACTGTCCTTGAAGAACCCTTCGAACGGCACCAGCGCGGCAATGCCGAGCAGGCCCCATGTCGGCTTGCGGTACAGGACGGTGAAACCGACCAGGCCAATCACAGCCCCCGGCGCCAGATACGGCCAGGGACTGGCCAGCAGACCGAGGCTGACCAGGGCGAACAGACTGACGATCGAGAGCGGGAAAATCATGCGCGTGTCTCCCGTGCCGTGTGGATGTACAGCTGCGACCAGCGTTCGGCCAAAGCCTTGAGGTCGTAGCGCTCCTGTTGGGTGCGTCTGGCGTTGTCGCGCAACTGCGCGGCCAGCTTCGGTTCGGCCAGCAAGGTGTCGAGCTGGCGGGCGAGGGCGGCGGTATCCGTCGGCGCCGCGAGCAGGCCGTTGTGACGGTCCTGCAGGACATCGGGAATACCGCCGACCGCGAACGCCACCACCGGCACGCCGGCCTGCATCGCTTCGAGCAGAATCATTGGCGTGCCCTCGGTGCGCGAGCTGATCACCAACGCATCGAGTTGCTGCCACCAGCCTTGCATCGCCGTCTGGTAGCCCGGCAGGCGAATCCGCTGCTGCAACCCGGCAGCATCGATACGCGCCTGAAGGGCCTCGCGTTCCGGTCCGTCACCGAGCATCACCGCGTCCAGTTGCGGATGCTGGTGACACAATGCGATCAGCGCATCGAGGAACAGGTCCGGGCCTTTCTCGCTGCTCAACCGCCCGACGTAACCGGCCAGCCAGCGTTGCCGCTCTGCCAGCGGCGGCGTCGCTGGCGCCGCTGGCAAACCGTTGGGAATCACCTGCAACTTCTCCGCGCGCACGCTGGCCTTCAGATGCAGCGTGGCGATGCTTTGCGCCACGCAAACCACCCGTTTTACCGATGCCGTGCGGCACAGTTGCAGGCTTAGCCAGGTGTAGAACTTCTGCTTGCGACTGCGTGGGGTGAAGCCGTGCTGAGTGATCACCAGCGGCAGGCGCAACAGCGTGGCGCCGACCCAGCCGAACAGCAGGCCTTTGAAGTTGTGGGTGTTGAGCAACGGTTTGTCGCCACGGCGCTGACGCAAGTGCCGCAACAGCTCGCCCGGCCCTGAACAAGCGCGAGCGTCCACCCCAGCCTCGCGAAAGCGCGAGATCAGCTCAGGCGGTGCGTCGAGGAACAGCACCTGGTGCTGCCCCGGCGTGGCCAGGCAATGATCCAGCAACATCCGCTCGGCCCCGTAGAAGCCGCCGCTGCTGAGCAAATGAATGATCGGCAGGGCGACGATTGGGGTGGACACCGCGTTCAATTGCGCACCCAGTGAACCAGGCTCGGCATGGTCCAGTTCTTGTGCGGATTGCCCGGCTGTGACGTTTCTTCGTTGAGTACCAACAAGACCGGCAGACCCAGCTCATGGCTGATTTGCGCCGGATGCTTGAAGCGGTGATCGAAGAACTCACGCACGTAGACGAACGCGATTGCCAGCAGCAGACCGGTGAACAGCCCGAACGGGATGATCAGCAGCGGTTTCGGGAACGCTGCCTCGGTCGGTTCGAACGGCGGGCTGAGTACCCGGGCGTTGGACAGGTCATCGTTGAGCGAGCGCGTTGTGCTGCTTTCGGCAAAACGCTGGGCATAGGTCGAGAACGCTGCGTGCAGCGCATCGATCTCGGTGTCCATCTGGCGCAGTTTGCTCTGGGTCTGCTGCAGGTCGCGGATGCGGTTCTTGAACTCGGCGATGCGCGCGGTTTTCTGCTCGATCACCTGCTTGACCACGGCCAGATCGGCGGTGCGTTCCTGGATGCGGTTGCTCACCACTTTGAGAAACTGCTGACGGGTGCGGGCGATCTGCTCGCGGGTCAACAGCATCGGTTCGCTGCCGGGCTGGAACACCGCCAGATCGTTCATGTAACGGCTGACCTGGCTGGTCAGTTGCTCGCCCATCTGTTTGATTTCCCGGTCCTCGAACGCCACGTTGTCGACGGTGGTGGTGAAGGTGTAGGGGAAGGTGTAGTCGTTGAGCTTGCTACTGCTGGCGGCGGCGAGCGCGGTTTTCAGATATTCGAGCCAGCGCTGGCTTTGCAGCAGGCGGTCCTGATACAGGTTCAGCGCCTGTTCTTCAGTGTTGATGGCGTTGAGGCGGAAGGTGATTTCCTCCTTCGGATCCGCTGCGCCGACATTTTCCAGCAGTGCTTGACGATTACCTTCCAGGCCATCGAGACGCACTTGATACTGGTGCTTTTTGGTCTCGTAGAACGACTGCGGCAAGTCGATCGATTGCAGGGCCTGACGGCTGACCAGATAGTTCTGCAGCAGGGCGCTGACAAACGTCGTGCCTTGCTGCGGATCCGGGAAGCTGTAGGTGATCGAGATCACGTTGGAACCGGGCAGGGTTTCGATTTTCAGGCTGTCGACGGCTTGCTGGGTCAGGGCGTCGAGGGTGGTGTCACGCACCGGATCGGTTTCCATGCCGAGCCCGTTGCGCAGCGGGTTGATGACGTACTCGCGCAGCGGTGTCGAGACGTAGCGCTTGAACGGTTCGCCAAGCAACTTGGCGAACACCCCGGGTGGCGGGCTGTATTCACCGTTGTCGCGCAGTTCGCTGATGGTCTGACGGATCAGTGCTGGCGAGCGGAGGATGTTGCTCTCGGTTTCCATGTCCGCCAGCGACGGCGGAATGAAGGTGGCGTTGTCCACCGTGAGCGACGTGGTGGCGTCGCCCTGAGAGAGTTTTTTCGACTGCACGATGACCTGCGCGGTGATATCGAAGCTCTGTTTGAGCAGCAACGGCAGGAGCAGGGCGATGACTGCAAAGGTCAGGAAGACGCGCTTCACCAACTGCTTGTTGGCGAAGAAAATCCTGAAGAACTCATGCAGGTAGTTTTCCTTTGGGTTCATGTCGGTCACCTGTGAGTTAGTTGTCACTGTCTTTGTTGTCGACGCGGTAGCCGAAGCTGAAACCGACGCCCTGGAACAGCACCACATCAGCCAGTTGGCGGGCGAGTTCGCCGGCGCTGGCCAGTTTGGTTTTTGGCACGTAGAGCATGTCGTCCGGTTGCAGGTAGGCGATTTGCGGGGCGTCGCCGGACAGCGCTTTTTCGACGTCGTAGCGCACGGCTTTCACCTGATTGCCGTTGCGCCGCATGATCACCACCGAATCCAGCCGCGCCTTGACGTTGGTACCGCGCGCCAGGGTCAGCGCCTCGAGGACCGATACCGGCCGGCGGATCGGATACGAGCCCGGTTGTGCGACTTCACCCAGCACGTAGATCTCGTTGCCGGCGGTTGACTTGAGCAACACGTCCACGGTCATGCGGCCCGGCAGTTGCGCGTACTTTTTGTTGAGGAAGGTTTCCAGTTGATTGACGGTCATGCCTTGCAGCGGTACGGCGCCGATTTCCGGAAAACTCGCGTAGCCGTCAGTGCCGACGGTGATCTCGCGGCTCATGCCGGTGGCCGGGTGATTGAGGGCGCTTTTCAGGTTCTGCTCGTTGCTCAGCGGGCTGATGATCTGCACGGTGAGCTGGTTGCGGTTGGGCTGGAACAGCTGTTTGCGCTGATACACGCGCTGGATTTCCTGGCGCGCTTCTTCGCTGGTCAGCCCGGCGATTTTCACCGAGGTGTTGGCGCCCGGCAGTTCGATGGTGCCGTCGGGCAGCACCAGTTGATTGCCGTTGAGCTGGCTGGCGGCGGTGAAATTCAGGCCGATCTGGTCGCCCGATTGCACGCGGTAAGCGTCCGAGCCGCTGGTGCTGATATGGAAGATCACGTCCAGCACATCCTGCGGGCGCAGGGTCTGCTCGATCTTCGGCATATCGGTCGCCTGGGCGTTGGCCGGGGAGGCGGTGAGAATATTCACCGGCATGTTCTGGGTGTCGGAAGTGCTGGAGCAGCCCGCAAGCGGCAGCAACAGCAGGACAAGCATTCTGGCGTTCATGGCGTCATCCTTTGCGTTCGCTTACAGGTTTTTGTAAAGCCATTTGGGCATGTAGTACTTGCGCCGGTTGAACACGCTGCCGACCACTTTCGCCCCGGCCTGAGTCAGGCGTTGCACAGCGGCCTGGGCGACTTCCCAGCGGGTGTCTTCGGCGCGCACGACAAACACCACGCCGTCGACCTGAGTACTGATGACCAGGGTGTCGGCGGCGGAATACACCGCGTCGCCGTCGATCACCACAAAGCGGTACTGGCTGCCCAACTGGTCGAGCAACGGGCTCAGGCGCTCGGCGGTCAGGTGTTCCAGCGTGCGGATCGGCCGGCCGTTGGGCAGCACATGGAAGGGCAGGCTCGAGACCTGCACCACGCAGTCCTGCAACAGCGGCGGGTTGCCCGGGTTGAACAGCAGGTCGCGCAGGCCGCGCTCCTTGCCGAGGTTCATCTGCTGGGTGAGGTTGTTCGCCGACTGGCTGGCGTCGACCAGCAGCACCTGGCCGCTGCTCATCTGCGCCAGCTGACTGGCCAGTGCCAGAGCGCTGGTGGTGGTGCCGGCGCCGGGGTTGGCGGCGGTCAGGAACAGAATGCGCAGATCGAGATCCAGCACGGTCGAAGTCAGATTCGATTCGCTGGGGCTGGCGATGCTCAGGCTTTTATTGGTTGAACCGTCCATTAGCTTGCTCCGTGGCCGCTGAATACTTTGAAGGGGGTTTTCAACAGAATCTTCAGATCAAGCAGAAGGCTCTGCTCGGCGATGTAGCTGAGGTCCAACTCAACGCGCTGGTCGAAGTCGATGTTGCTGCGTCCGGAGATCTGCCACAGACCGGTCATGCCGGGGTAGATCGCCAGACGCGCGAGGTGATTGTCCTTGTAGCGGTAGGCGTTGAACGAGGTCGGACGAGGGCCGACCAGGCGCATGTCGCCGGTCACTACGTTGATCAGATTGGGCAGCTCGTCGAGGCTGGTGCGCCGCAGAAAACTGCCGATGCCGGTGACGCGCGGGTCCTTGTCGATCTTGAAGTCGATGGCGTCAGCCCCGTGTTTGTTCAGGTGGCGCAGCGACTCTTTGAGTTCTTCGGCGTTGCTGACCATGGTGCGGAACTTGAACATGCCGAACTTGCGCCCGCGATAACCGGTGCGTTTCTGCACGAACAGCACCGGCCCCGGGCTGGTGAGCTTGATGGCCAGGGCCAGGCCCAGCAGCACTGGCGAGATCAGCACGAGAATCGTCAGCGCGCCGAGGCAGGCGACCACCCGGTTGGTCCGCGACAGCTGCCATGGGCGGCCGCCATCGCGGCCGCTGAGCCAGCCGCGACCCTGGCGGTGGATCGCTGCGTCGAGGCGCATGCGATGTTCCGGGTCGACGCGCTTGTCAGGGCGCATCTGTGCAATCGACACACTTCTTTCATGTCCAGTCATGGCGTCCTCCGCATTCAATCAGCCGCAAGCGGCGCACGGGCAGTGGGGTAGTAGTCGCGGAACCAGGCGATGAAGCGGCCCAGTCCTTCATCCAGTTCTATCCGGGGCTGGAATCCGGTGGCCTGGGCCAGATCGCTGGCCTCGGCGCAGGTGTTGAGCACGTCGCCCGGTTGCAGCGGCAGCAGCTCGACAATGGCTTGCCGATCGAGATGTTTTTCCATCAGCGCGAGGTAGGTTTTCAGTGCAACCGGCTGCTGCCCGCCAATGTTGAACAGACGCCACGGCGCCATGCTGCTGGCCGGGTCGGGCTGCTCGCGATCCCACTGCGGATTGGCTTGCGGTGGCTGATCGATGAGGCGTGCGATGCTTTCGATGATGTCGTCGATGTAGGTGAAATCGCGCTGGTGCTCGCCGTAATTGAACAGCTTCAGCGGCTCGCCTTCGCTGATCGCCCGGGCGAACTGGATCGGCGACATGTCCGGCCGACCCCAAGGCCCGTACACAGTGAAAAAGCGCAGGCCGGTGCAGGGAATGCCGAACAGATGGCTGTAGCTGTGCGCCATCAGTTCATTGGCTTTCTTGGTCGCGGCGTACAGCGACAGCGGATGGTTGACGCCATCCTTGACCGAGTAAGGCGTGTGTTGATTGGCGCCGTACACCGAACTCGACGAGGCGTAGATCAGGTGCTCGACCGGGTGGTGGCGGCAGCTCTCGAGAATGTTCAGGAAACCGTTGAGGTTGCTGTCCAGATACGCCCGTGGATTGTCCAGCGAATAACGCACCCCGGCCTGCGCAGCCAGATGGATCACCACTTGTGGCTGCTCGCGGGCAAACAGCGCATCGATCGCTGAAGCGTGGGCCAGATCCACCGTCGCCAGCGGAAAATCGCCGACCTGCTCGCGCACCCACTGCACGCGGTCGTGCTTGAGCTGCGGGTCGTAGTAGTGATTGAAATTGTCCAGGCCGACCACCGAATGCCCGTCGCGCAGCAAGCGCAGGACGCAATGGGCACCAATGAAACCGGCGGCACCGGTCACCAGAATTTTCATGGCCGCAGCCCTTCGGGGGCGATGTGGCGCAGGCCGATGCCGCTGTAATGCAGGCCGGCGGCGGCTACTTGTTCCGGGTTGTAGAGATTGCGCCCATCGATGATTACCTTCGAACGCAGCTTCTCGGCGAGCAGTTCGAAATCGACCACGCGGAAGTTTTTCCACTCGGTGCAGATCACCAGCGCGTCGGCGTCTTCAAGGGTGTCGTCGCGGGTCGCGCACAAGTGCAGGTCGTTGCGGTAGCCGTAGATGCGCCGGCACTCGGACATGGCTTCCGGATCATAAGCCTGCACGCTGGCGCCTTCGGCCCACAACGCGTCCATCAGGTAACGGCTGGGGGCTTCGCGCATGTCGTCGGTGTTCGGTTTGAACGCCAGGCCCCAGACGGCGATGGATTTGCCGGCCAGGCCTTGCGGAAACTGCGCGCGCAATTTGCTGAACAGGATGTGCCGTTGGCTGTCATTGACGTCGGTGACGCTGCGCAGCAGTTTCAGCGGCATGCCGTTGTGTTCGGCGGTGTGCAGCAAGGCCCGCAGATCCTTGGGAAAGCACGAGCCACCGAAGCCGCAGCCCGGATAGATGAAGTGATAGCCGATGCGCGGGTCGGAGCCGATGCCTTTGCGCACCGCTTCGATGTCGGCGCCGAGCAGCTCGGTGAGATTGGCCAGTTCGTTCATGAAACTGATGCGGGTGGCGAGCATCGCGTTGGCCGCGTACTTGGTCAGCTCGGCGCTGCGGTTGTCCATGAACATCAGTTTTTCGTGGTTGCGGCAGAACGGCGCGTACAGCTCGCTCATCTGCTCGCGGGCAGCGTCGTCGCGGGTGCCGATGATGATCCGGTCCGGGCGCATGCAGTCGGCGAGGGCGCTGCCTTCCTTGAGAAATTCCGGGTTGGATACCACGCGCACCTGCAGCTCGGTTTTGCCGCGCTGCAGCAATTCGTTGGTGGCCGTGGCCAGAACCTGATCGGCAGTCCCGACCGGCACTGTGGATTTGATGATCAGCGTGCGATCGGCCTCCATCAGGCCGGCGATCTGCCGGGCGACGTTGAGTACATGGCTGAGGTCGGCTGAGCCGTCTTCGTCCGCCGGGGTGCCGACGGCGATGAAAATCAGCTCGGCGTGAGTCACCGCATCACTGGCCTGGGTGCTGAACAACAAGCGCCCGGCCTTGATGTTTTCTTCAAGTGTTGCGGACAGGCCTGGTTCACTGATGGGCGGTACCGCTTGTTGCAGTTGTTTGATCTTGTTCGGATCAATATCAATGCATAAAACCCGATGACCGACATCGGCAAGTGCAGCGGCTTGTATAAGTCCGACATAGCCAGTGCCAAATACGCTCACGTCCATCTGCGCACCTCAATAAAACCAGAAAAGTTAACTACGGAATGAGATTGTTAAAGGGGTATAGCGCAGGGTTTGAAAAGCGTGTCAGCAAAATGACATGTTGCACGGGTATAACACTTGAGGCGTTTTTGGCGATTGGCCATCAAGTCATTGCTGCGATTGAATTTGTTCTTTCTTTGCAGATTTGTTCAGATTCAATTTAACCGACAGACGGTCTAAGTCCCCGAAATTAAAGGCTTTCATCCCCCCGGGTGTGTCAGATTTGAGTCACCGTTTTTTTGACGCTTTACCCGGCTATCAGTCATTTCTTGCGCTTTGATGGCCGGGTGCTAGTGTCAGGTTCTGACCGACAAAGCTTTGACAACCTCCCATTTCGGACGGCCGGTATCGCCATGTTCAAATACGCCAAGGAACTGCTTTTAGTTGCCTACTTATTGCTCTTTTCCGACTACTATCTGGACCGGTTAAATGCTATCGGGTGGGGTTTTAATGTACTTGTTTTTGGCGCGATGTTTTTGGCGCTTACTTTCGCGTTATATCTAACTGCCTATATACGTCAGGCTCTTGTTCGACATGCGTTCGCATTAACGCTGTTTGTGGCGGCGGTTTTTTTCGATGTCTATACCCGGGTCACGGCGGATTACCTGAGGTACAGCGATTTTGTCTCGCTGGTGTACTCCGGCGGCTTCATTCAGGAAGCGGCCTATCAGTACCGCGACGCGATCCTGCGCGCGCTGCTCAGTGGCTTGCTGCTGTTGTTCGGCATCGGGCTCAAGCCGCGTCATGCGCTGTTCATACCCAACACGTTGCGAGTAGCGGCTCCGGTCATCGGCGTGTTGATGCTCAGCGCTTTGCTGTTTTTACGTGCGGGTGAGGGCGCACGTGGTCTGCCGATCATGTACACGCCGCTGGCCTACCTCAACCTGTTTGCTTACGAAGCGTTGCATGACACCGTCGGCCCGCGTGAATCGGTGACGCTTGCGCGCGCCACGCCTGCCGTCGGCCACGATATCGTGCTGATCATCGACGAAAGCATTTCCGGCAATTACCTCGACATCAACGCGCCGTTCGGCGTGCACAGCAACCTCAAGCAAGCGCCGGCCGGGGTCGATGTCTTCAACTTCGGTTATGCCGCGTCCATTGCCAACTGCAGCGCCGACACCAACGTCACCTTGCGCTACGGCGGCACCCGCGCCGATTACAGGCGCATCAACAGCACGTTGCCGTCGATCTGGCAGTACGCGAAGAAGGCCGGGCTCGGCACGGTGTACATCGACGCCCAACGCACGGCCGGCAACCTGCAGAACCTGATGACCGCCGCCGAGAAAAACGACATCGACAGTTTCGTGCAATTCGACCAGACCAGCGTGCGCGACCGCGATATGGCGGCAGCGGCGAAGCTGATCGAATTGCTCAACGACGATCGCCCCGAGCTGATCGTGATCAATAAGGTCGGCGCGCATTTTCCGGTGCATGACAAATACCCGGACGCGTTCATGGCCTACCGGCCAACGCTGCCGCGCGGGCAGTTCACCGAAGTCGCCGACACTGGTGAACGCCCCGGTTTCAATGGCCAGCCAGATGACTGGGTGCTGTATCGCAACGCCTACAAGAACACGCTGTTGTGGAACGTTGGCGAGTTCTTCGCCCGGGTGTTTGCCCAGGCCAATCTGGACAATGCGCTGCTGATCTATACCTCCGATCATGGCCAGGATCTGCATGAGCGTGGCAACCCGGGCTTGAATACCCATTGCGGCGGCGACCCGGTGGAAGAGGAAGGGCTGGTGCCGCTGGTGGTGATTCAGGGCCGTGGATTGCAGGCGCCGGACTGGGCGGCGAATCTGCCGGCAAACAAGGACCGCTCCAGCCACTACAACATCTTTCCGACGCTGTTGCAGGTGATGGGTTATGACCTTGCGGGGATTGAAGCGGTATATGGCAAACCGCTGAGCGTGCCGACGGCGGATGAGTTCACTTTCAACTACCGCTTCAATGCGCGCTTGGGGGCCAAGCCTGAGTGGAAGCATATTGATCTGGGCAGCATCGTCACCCCTGAGCGGGCACCGGCGAGTGTGGCTGCGGGGCAGTGAGTTTTGGGTTGCTCGGGCGGGCCTCTTCGCTGGCAAGCCAGCTCCCACAGGGTTCGAGGTTGTTCACAAATCCTGTGTCAGCACTGGCCTCTGTGGGAGCTGGCTTGCCAGCGATGGGGCCAGCACTGACACCTGCCAATTCAAAGCTTCAGCCACCGCGCCCGATACTCCCCAGGCGCGCACCCCAGCCAGCGCGCGAAAGCCCGGTTGAATCCCTGCACATCGCTGTAACCCAACCGATCAGCCACTTCGACCAGCTCCAGCGCCCCGGATTGCAGCAGGTCCTCGGCACGATAGCGGCGATGCTCATCAAGCAGTTCGCTGAAAGTCCAGCCCAACGCCTTCAAACGCCTTGCCGCCGTGCGCTCAAGCAAATGCTGTGTAACACAGAACTGCTGCCAATCCGCTGTCGCCAGATCTTCGATCAGATAATCGCTGAGCTGTCCGAGCAAGGTCGATTCACTGAGACGTCGGGTCTGTTCCAGCAGATCGACAAGCGTTGTCTCCAATGCCGGATTGCCCAGTGTCAACGGCATCACGAACAGCTGCGGATCCAGATAAATCGCCGCGCATGACTGCTCTGCGCTCACCGGGGCGCGCAATGCCGATTGATGCTGCTTGCGGCTTGCCGATGCCAGTGCCACACCTAGCACCGGATCACGATTCACGCCGCTGGCGAGCAATTTGCGTCGTACCAGGCTGCACAGGCTGACAAGGATGTAATCGGTCAGCGCCGCTGGAGCACCCAGACTGCCGGCTTCGACCAGACGCAGTGTTACGCCGTCATCTTCACGCAGGATTTGCACACGGAAATGTCCGTTGAAAAACGCAAAGTACTCGGCGAAAAACGCACAGGCACGTTCCAGCGACACGGCGACATCGAACAGATAGGTCAGCCCGTTGGTGGCCGTCGAAACGAAACGTTCACCCGCCGCCAGACCGATCAGTGGATCCCCGCTCTGTTCCACGGCAAACGCCCAGAAGCGCCGCGACATCAGCAGCGGCATGCGCGTGAACGGCGTGCGCAGATCGAACAGGCTGCGGCGCAGCTGCGCTTCGATGGCGTCTTGGGTAACGCCGCGCGCGAGCAATTCTTCAATGGCCGGCAGCAGGGTCGGCGCGTAAAAAGCGTTGACGGGTTGCGGATCGATTTTGCTCATGTTGTGCGCGCGTCTCCCGTAGCTCCGTTAGCCGCCAGCAAACGCTGATCGACGCTGAGGATCGCCTCGATCATCGCCCGCGCTGCTGGCGTCAGGGTAAAACCGGCGCGGCTGACGATGCCGTAACCCAGTTGCAGCGCAGGCTCGTCATGGGGGACGTCGACAAAGTCGAGCAGCTCGATCAGGCCTCGATCAAGTTGTTCACGCAAGGCCTCAAGCGTGGCGAGCCCCACCGCGTCTGAACGCAGCACTACGCGCTGGATCGCGTCAAATTGTGCGCACTCGACGCTCGGGGTGAAGTCCTGCTCACCGAGGATATCGGCGAGCACCTTGCGGATCATCGGTGGAATGCGCGTGCCGACGATCGGGTAATCGAGCAGGGCGCGCAATCGCAGGTCTCGTTGCGCGAGGAGCGGATGGCCGGCGCGACAGAAAAACCGTCCCGGCCGCGTGCGCAGCAGGTGTACCTCATACTGCGGATCGCTGACGAAGTGCCGCGCATCGGCGACGAAAAACTCGATCTGCTGCTCGCGCAACCACAGCGTCAATTGCTGCCAGTCGCCCTGATGAAACCGCGTGCGAATCGCCGGATGCGCATCAATGAAGTCGGCCAGCGCTTCCGGCACCAGCACTTGCGCCGGATACGGACCGCAACCGAATTGCAGTTCGCCGCCGGTGAGGCCGTTGTATTGCGTCAATTCGTTGTGCAGCGCCTGACTGCCAGCGAGCAGGCGCCGCGCATGTTGCAGCACCAGTTGGCCTTGCCCGGTCAGGCGAAACTCACGGCTGCTGCGCTCGACCAGCTCGCAGTCAAGGTCACGCTCCAGAGTCTGGATGCTGCGGCTGAACGCCGGTTGGCTGAGGTTGATCGCCTCGGCGGCGCGACCGAAGTTGCGGTAATCAGCGAGGGCGACCAAGTGGCGAAGCTGGCGAAGATCCATCATGCGTCTCCTGCATTTTGTGAATACTTTTAATGCATTGGATCGATAGCACGTCCGCTGGCATAAGTACACGCCTGTTCTTCGATGGCCGCCTTCATGTCTCAGCCTCTGTTCGCCTCCAGCGCGTTCACCCGCACGATTCTCGCGCATGCTCGCCAGTCCGGGCTGTGCCCGCAACGCTTGATGACGCGCATCGGGATCTGCCCGTCTGTGCTCGCCGGGCAGCATCAATTGATCGCCGCACAAGCGCTTGAACGGTTGTGGCGTGAGTGTGAATGGGCCGGGGTAGCGCCGACGTTTGGCTGCGAACTGGCCGACGGGATGGCGACCGATTGCCTGCAAGGACTGAATATTCTGCTCGACTCGGCCGCGACCCTGCGGGCCAGTCTGAAGTGCTTCATCGACTGCTTGCCAAGGGTGATCAATTACGTTGCGGTGGAGTTGGACGAGGCAGGCGATTTCGCTCATTTGCGCCTGCGTTCGCAGCAGGGGCAGTTGCATCATTTCGCTCTGGATGCGGCAGTGATAACGCTGGTGCGCAACATTGCCCGTCGACTCGGCGGGGCGCCTGGAGATTTGTTTGTGAGTGTCAGCCTGCGCCCCGCGCAAATGGCCGGTGGCTGGCTGCGTGGAGTGGGTATCGCGGTCGAGCAGGGCGAGCATCTGTGCCTGACCTTGCCGCGCTCCAGGCTCGATCAGGCCTTGCTGGGCGCCAACCCGTTTCTGCACCAGAGCATGCTGCGCCACTGGCACGCTGCAACTTGCGCGCCTGCGCGTGAGGACAATCTGACGATGGCGCGGCACTGGCTGACGGCGGGCGATCAACCGATCGAGCGGATCGCTGAGCGGCTGGGTTATCGCCAGCCGAGCAACTTTATCCGCGCGTTTCGCAAACAGTTCGGGATTACGCCGAAGCAATTTAGATTGAATCCCGGTCAGGCATGAGGGGCGTTTGGCCTAAGGCGTGACGATATTGAACTGCGGCCCGAACGTATCCAGGCTGCCCATCAATAATCCGAATTTCTGACCATTGCCCTGCAACTTCACCAGCCCTTTTTGCATCGCCGTCGGGAAGTCCAATTGCTTCAGGCTGATCTTCTCCAGCGTATCGCGGCTCAGGCTGACGCTCGCATCCGCCGCCGGATTCAAGCCGGCGCGGTGAGTCAGCACGCCGTTGCGCAGGGTCAGGGTGAAATCCTTTTGCACATCGTCGAACGTCCAGTTCAGCGTCAGGTCATGGGCCACGGCTTTGTCGCTGTCCAGGCGTACCGCGAGGTAATCGAAGAACATTTCCGGACTCATCGCCCGGACCATGTCCACCGATACGGTATTGGCAGACTGCGGTGGTACGCCGTTGCGCAGTTCCATCGCACCGGTCAGGTACATGTTGCGCCAGGTGGCGTTCTCGCTTTGATAACCCAACTGCTCCAGCGTCTCGGCTTGAGCGTTGCGGGCATCCGCGTTGTCCGGATCGGCGAACAGCAACTGGTTGCCCAACTGCGCGGCCCATCGGTAGTCAGCGCTGGCCATCGCACTGCGCATTTTCTCCAGCACCGACGCGGCACCGCCCATGGCCTCGACCGAGCGTTTAGCCGCATCCACCGGCGGCAGCGGATTGAGGTTGGCCGGGTTGCCGTCGTAGAAACCCATGTAGCGCTGATACACCGCGCGCGTATTGAAACTCAGCGAGCCGTAATAACCACGGGTGTACCACTTCTGATCGAGTGAGCCGGGCAGTTTGTTGATTGCTTCGGCAATTTCCAGCGGCGTCAGGCCCTGGTTGAGCAAGTGCAGGGTTCGGTCGTTGATGAAGGCGTACATGTCGCGCTGATCGGCGAGCAAAGTACGAATGCGCTCACCACCCCAAGTCGGCCAGTTGTGTTGGGCGAACAGCACGTCGGCCTTGTCGCCGTAGCGGGCCAGGCTGTCATCGAGGTATTGCGACCAGGCTTTGGCGTCACGCACCTGCGCACCGCGCGGGGTGAGGATGTTGTGCATCATCTGCGTGGCGTTTTCGGCCATGCACAAGGCTTTCAGCTGCGGTAGATAAAGGTTCATTTCCGCGGGCGCTTCGGTGCCTGGGGTCAGCTGGAATTCGACTTGCAGGCCAGCGATGGTGCGGGTTTCCAACGGCTCGGCAATCAGATCGGTAGGCGCGATCAGTGTGACCGTGCCACCGCTGGGCGCGCTCTTGCCGAGGCCAGCGTCGACCTGGCCTTTTTCACTGCGCGGCAACAGGCTGCCGAACTGGTACTGCGCGCGGCGGCTCATGGCATTGCCGGCCATGACGTTCTCGCTCATCACGTGTTCCATGAAGCCCGCTGGCGCATACACCTTGACCTTGCCGGACTTGACATCGGCCTCGTCGATCACCCCGCGCACGCCGCCGAAATGATCGACATGAGTGTGGCTGTAGATCACCGCGACGACGGGTTTGCGCGGGCGATGGGCGTAGTACAGATCCAGCGCCGTCCTGGCGGTTTCGGCCATGGTCAGCGGATCGATGATGATCAGCCCGTCGTCACCTTCGATGATGGTCATGTTGGCGAGGTCGAGACCGCGTACCTGATACAGCTTGGGGCTGACCTCGAACAGACCGGCGTGGGCATTGAGTTGGGCCAGCCGCCACAGGCTCGGATTGACCGATTCCGGCGTCTTGTCTTTGGCGAGGAAATCATAGGCATTGACGTTCCAGATGACTTTGCCGGCGGCATCCTTGATCTGGCCCTTGAACGGTGCGATCAAGCCTTTGCTGACGGATTCGAAATCGGTGCGGTCGCTGAAAGGCAGGGTTTGCAGTACGGCAGCGTTGCTTGCGGCGGTTTGCACGCTCGGCGCCACCGGACCGTCAGCAGCGAGCAACGGCTGGCTCAGGCAAGCGGTGATCAGGCAGGTCAGCAGGCCGCGCGGGCTCAGGATGAAACGGGGCATGGGTGTCTCCGGTTTTATTATCGTTATGGCCGAACAGCCAGCAGCTTAAGGCGCGGCGCTGGGTTGACGATGATCATCAGCGGACAAAAACCATTCAGGGCCGCTATCCTAGGCCCAGGTTCACTGATCGGGTTTGCCCATGCTTGAGGTTCGCGACGTTTTCAAAAGCTATGCCACGCCACAGGGATTGTTGCCGGTGCTGCAAGGCGTCGACCTGACGCTTGAAGCAGGTGGCAGCCTGGCGCTGATGGGCGAATCGGGCAGTGGCAAAAGCACGCTGCTGCACCTGGTGGCGGGGCTGGACAAGGTCGACAGCGGCAGCATCCGCAGCGGTGAACATCGTCTGGAAGCCATGAGCGAAGCGCAACTGGCCAACTGGCGACGTACGGAAATCGGTCTGGTGTTTCAGCAGTTCAACCTGATCGGCAGTCTGCGCGTGGAAGACAATCTGGCCTTTCAGGCGCGCCTGGCCGGGCGCCATGAGCCGCGCTGGCAAGCGCATCTGGTGCAGCGTCTGGGTCTGGGCGATCTGCTCTCGCGGTATCCCGAGCAACTCTCCGGCGGTCAGCAGCAACGAGTCGCTTTGGGCCGAGCATTGGCTTCGCAGCCGAAATTGCTGTTGGCCGATGAACCCACCGGCAGCCTCGATGAAGCGACCAGCGATGAAGTGCTGCGGCTGTTGCTGGAATTGCTCGATGACACGCCGACGACCCTGCTGATGGTCACCCACAGTCAGCGCGTCGCGGCGCGATTGGCCCAGCGTGTGGTGTTGTCGAACGGGCGGGTCGCCTGATGATCTGGCGCCAAACCCTGCGCGCGCTGCTCAGCCACTGGCGGCGCCATCCAGTGCAGTTTTTCAGCGTGCTGACCGGGTTGTGGCTGGCCACCAGTCTGCTCACCGGCGTCGAGGCGCTGAACAGTCAGGCACGTGACAGCTACGCGCGGGCCAGCCAGATGATCGGCGGCGAACCGCAGGCCAGCCTCAGCACGCCGAATGGGGCGCTGTTTCCACAGCGCTGGTTTATCGAATTGCGCCGTCAGGGCTGGCCAGTGTCACCGGTGTTGCAGGGCCGGCTGACGCTCAAGGGCCAGGAAGATCAACGCATTCAAGTGATGGGGATCGAGCCGGTGTCGCTGCCGTCGGATTCGGCAGTAGCCGGGCAGGCGATGCCGATCGAGCGCATCGTCGAGTTTTTCAGCCCGCCGGGCAGCACCTGGATTTCCCCGGACACGATGCAAATGCTCGGCTTACGCGAAGGTGATACACCGCAAACCGTAAACGGCCAAACCCTGCCGCCACTGCTCGCGCAGAAGGACATGGCGCCGGGCCTGTTACTGGTCGACATCGGCGTAGCGCAACGCCTGCTCGAACAACCCGAGCAATTGTCGCGACTGCTGCTACCCAAGGACTTTCATCAAGAATTACCGGCCAGTTTCAATGATCGCTTGCAGCTCAAGAGTAGCGGCGAAGAAAACAACCTCGCGCGGCTGACCGAGAGCTTTCACCTCAATCTCGATGCCCTTGGATTTCTGTCGTTTCTGGTCGGCCTGTTCATCGTCCACGCCGCCATCGGCCTCGCTCTGGAACAGCGCCGAGGTTTGCTGCGCACCTTGCGCGCCTGTGGCGTCAGTGCACGAATGCTCATTGCGTGTCTGGTGGTTGAACTGGGTGTGCTGGCGCTGATCGGCGGATTGTTCGGTGTGATCAGCGGCTATTGGCTGGCCAGCGTGCTGCTGCCGGACGTCGCCGCCAGCCTGCGCGGTCTGTATGGCGCGGAAGTGGCGGGGCAGTTGCGTTTGAGTCCCTGGTGGTGGTTCAGCGGCATAGGGCTGAGCCTGCTCGGCGCGTTGCTGGCCGGGGCCAACAGTCTGCTGCGGGCGGCGCGCCTGCCGTTGCTGGCGGTGGCCGATCCGCAGGCGTGGCATCAACAGTATTCGCGCTGGTTGCGCCGACAGGGTTGGCTGGCGACAGCGCTGCTGACAATTGCGCTGGCAGCGCTGATCTGGGGCGACAGCCTGAGCAGCGGTTTCGTGCTCATGGCCGGGCTGTTGCTCGGTGCCGCTCTGGCCTTGCCGGTGTTGCTCAGCGCGTTGTTGAACCCGTTGCTCGGGCGCAGTCGTTCGGTGCTCGGCCAGTGGTTTCTCGCCGACTGCCGCCAGCAACTGCCAGCCCTGAGTCTGGCGCTGATGGCGCTGCTGTTGGC
The DNA here is from genome assembly GCF_056278925.1 of Pseudomonas sp. TE9122. Classification (NCBI taxonomy): domain Bacteria; kingdom Pseudomonadati; phylum Pseudomonadota; class Gammaproteobacteria; order Pseudomonadales; family Pseudomonadaceae; genus Pseudomonas; species Pseudomonas sp. TE9122. The sequence goes on from NZ_JBWBQI010000001.1 coordinate 1,796,642, forward strand.
GCTCGCCGCCAATATCGGCGCCGGTAGCATGACCGCCGGTTTTCGCCAGACCTTCAACGACTGGCTCGAACAACGCCTGAGCGCCGAGTTGTACATCAACCCGGCCAATCCGGCGCAGGCCCGCGAGATGCACAGTTGGCTCAAGCAGCAGCCCGACGTGACCGCTGTGCTGCCCAACTGGCAGGTTTCGGTGACGCTGCAAGGCTGGCCGGCCGATGTCTACGGCATCATCGACCACTCCTACTATCGCCAGCATTGGCCGTTGCTCGACAGCAGTGGCAGCGATCCGTGGGGCAAACTGGCCACGGACGATGCGGTGATGCTCAGCGAACAACTGGCGCGACGCCTGAAAGTGAAGCCGGGCGAGCATCTGAACATTCCCACGCCGAACGGCACATGGTCGCCGCGCATCGTCGGCATCTACGCCGACTACGGCAATCCGAAGGGGCACGTGCTGATCAGCAGTGAGCACCTGCTGCGCGGCTGGCCGCAACTCACGCCGAACCGCTTCAATCTGCGTATCGACCCAGCGCAGATTCCGGCGCTGCTCAACGCCTTGCAGGCGCGGTTTGCGCTGGATGACAACCGCATCGTCGATCAGGCGCGGCTCAAGGGGTGGTCGGTCCAAGTCTTTGAACGCACATTTGCTGCGACAGCAGCTTTGAACAGCCTGACCCTGGCCGTGGCCGGTGTGGCGCTGTTCATCAGTCTGTTGACCCAGAGCCAGAGTCGCCTCAGTCAGCTCGCACCGCTGTGGGCGCTGGGCGTTACACGCAAACAATTGATGCTGCTCAACCTCGGTCAGACCTGGCTGCTTGCCGTATTGACGTTGCTGTTGGCGCTGCCGTTGGGCATCGCTTTGGCGTGGTGCCTCGATGCGGTGATCAACGTGCAGGCGTTCGGCTGGCGACTGCCGCTGCGGGTGTTCCCGTTGCAGTTGTTGCAACTGATGGGCCTGGCCTTGCTCGCGACTTTACTGGCTTCGGCATGGCCGCTGTATTCGCTGTACCGCACACAACCGGCGGACTTGCTGAGGACGTTTGCCCATGAGGACTAAATGGCTCGTGCTGATGATTGCGCTGCTGCTGGCTGGCTGCGATCAGCCTGCACCGGAGGAAAAGGGCTTTGCCGGCATGGGCGATCAGGCGCAATCGTTCACCCCGGTGGTGCCCGGACGGGTATTCTGCTTCCCGGCCGATCATGGCGCGCATGATGGTTTTCGCATTGAGTGGTGGTACGTCACCGCCAACCTCAAGGATCAGCAGGGCAATGATTTCGGCGTGCAATGGACGCTGTTTCGCAGCGCCCTGAAACCCGTCGCCGAGCAGGCCGGTTGGGGCAACCAAACGATCTGGCTGGGCCATGCGGCAGTCACTTCGCGCTCGGTGCATCATGCCGCCGAGCGCTACGCCCGGGGCGGAGTAGGCCAGGCCGGCGTGCGCTTGGCGCCGTTCGAGGCGTGGATCGATGACTGGATGTTTGCCAGTCAGGCGCAGGATCCGTTGAGCGATATGCAACTCAGTGCTCGTGACAAGAATTTCGCTTATCAACTGCGCCTTACCTCCAGCCGACCGCTGGTGCTGCAGGGCGACAACGGTTTCAGCCAAAAATCCGAAGAAGGCCAGGCGTCGTATTACTACAGCCAGCCATTTTTCCAGGCCAGCGGCACGCTGCAGATCGACGGCCAGGCCTACACCGTTAGCGGCCCGGCGTGGCTCGATCGCGAGTGGAGCAGTCAGCCACTCACCGCCAATCAAACTGGCTGGGACTGGTTCTCGCTGCATCTGGACAGCGGCGAACACGTGATGCTTTATCGCATGCGGCAGAAGACCGGCGCGCCTTATCTGACCGGCACCTGGATCGCCGCTGACGGGCAGATTCAGACGTTGCGCAGCGAGCAGATCAGCCTTGTGCCGCAGGACACGGCAAAGGTTGCCGATCGACCGATGCCGGTGAAATGGTCGATCCGCATTCCTGACAAGAAACTCGATATCAGCGTTGACGCGATCAACCGCAATGCGTGGATGGATTTGCGTATCCCGTACTGGGAAGGGCCGGTGAAGATTGATGGCAGCCATCCTGGCCAAGGCTATCTGGAAATGACCGGGTATTAACGGCGGCACCGCTTTCTTCCCTGTGGGAGCGAGCCTGCTCGCGAAAGCGTCAGCGCTGTGACCGCTGAGTTAACTGACTGGAACTCTCGCCAGCGCTCTCCGCTCTACCCAGAAACCCGCCATTTTCGGACTCACCCATGAGCGACGACCTGCAACCCCCAGACCTCGACACCTGGCAGCGCCTGTTCGACGATCAAGCCTACTGGCAGAACTCCCCTGACGCTCACTACCTCGATCTGCAACGCATCGCCGATGACCTGCTCGGCCAAGGCGCAATCGATCTTGAGCAATGGCAGTTGATGCGCGCCAAAGCCGACGATCTGCACAAGCAGTCACCCGAGGTCAACGTCGCCCGCGAACTCGAAGATCCCGAAGCCTGAGGACTCCTGCCATGAATACCACCAACAACCAGAACGACAACCCCGACGAGCCACGCCCGGCCGGCGAAACCGAGCGCGACAATGATGCCCTGCGCCCGACCGATCCCAAGCAGCGGCAGGACAGCGGCAAAGGCACGCCGGATGGCGAATCCACCGCCCAAGAGACTGCCAAGCCACATACCCGTGGGCCACAAACCCAAGTCAAGCCCTGAACAGCGTCTATGCTCACTGGCACGCCTGCTGCTGAAGTCGTTTCGGCGGTGGGCGTCGCCATTTCATCACAGGGAAAGTAATGCATATGAAGCTCGACGCTCTGGCCAAGGCCATCACTCTCGCAACGCTGCTTTCTGCTGCCAGTTTCGGCGCTTTAGCTGCCGACATTCCGTTATCCGCCGTCGTTGAGGCCGATTCCGTTACCACCAAAGTGCTCGCCGTCGACCCGGCCCATCACCAGGTCGTGCTGGAAGGCCCCGAGGGACGTCAGGTCCACGTTCAGCTCAGCGACAAAGCGAAAAATCTTGCCAATCTCAAAGTAGGGGACCTGGTGAAGATCGAGGTGCAGCGATCTGTCGCCGCTTATCTCGATACAGACGTGGATAAAGGTCTGCCAGGCACCACCGAACGTACCGGCGAACTGCGCAAGGCCCCGGGCAGCGATAACCCGGGCGGCGAGGCCTATCGTCAGGTTCAGGTGCAGCTGAAAATCAGCAAAATCGATTTGAAGACCAATCAGGTCACCCTCCAAGATCCGTCCGGACAATCGAAGACGCTCGATGTGAAGAAGCCGGAGATTCAGGCCAAGTTGAAAGATCTGAAAGTAGGGCAGAGCGTTATTGTCACTTACACCGATATCCTGAAAGTGACCAGTCAGCACGATAGTTGAGTATTAACTCTACAAGTTTATTGCTCTTGTATAACTTTATGTATGAGAGCAATCATATAAAGTTTTTTGTAAGACAATTCCCGGGATAAATCGGTAAAACACAGTTTTTAAATTTTCAGTGCAAAAATTTCATGTTTGCCCATGACGACAGGTCCACTTGTTTGAATTAAAATCCTCGGCGTTCGCCCAGTGTCAGGGCTCTTTACCGGTGCAAGGATTGCCAGGCCGTAACACTGGGCGAACTCCACTACTGACGAAAGTTGTATACAGAATCTGCAAACAAAAAGGGCGACTTTGCAGTCGCCCTTTTTTATTGTTTTCGATCAAGTCGAAGCTTGCATACCGGTTTTGCCATGCTGCCCCTGCAAGCGCTTGAGTGTCTGCTGGTACATTTTTGTACGGCGATGATCCTTGCCATATGTGCCTGCCGCCGCGACGGTGCCGGCCTGGATGTGATCCAGATAGCGGAAAATCTTCCGCGGCGAGAGGAACCTGACGCCATAGCCCAACCCGACCATTCGATCCTGAAGCGTGTAACCAGGCACCTCCTCATCCATGCAGAAGTGCAGCCCGAGCGACTTCATCAAACGCGCATTCCACAGCGTACAGAAACTTTTCAGATGCGTTTCTTTATACGGGCGTGGTGGTTTCGAACGCAGGCCGAAATGAACTTTTAGCCGACGAACATGATGTTTGCAGAACCGCGAAGTTAACCGCCAGGTATCACGCAGTAACCCACGATCAAGTTGCTCAACACAACCGACCGCCGCCATGTCCGCACTTTTCGTGCATTCGCGCATCATCATCGCGAACACTTCCATGTCGTAGACAAAGGTATCGGTGTGCAGCAGAAACAAATAATCGGTCTCAACTTTCGCCAAGGCCAGATCCAGCGCCTTGCCATGGGCAATATGCCCCATTTCCTTACCGGGCGACGGCCGCTCGATCAGATTGATCCAGTCCAGCGAACGCAAATAATCGAGGCTGGCATCCGCCGAATCGTTATCCACCACCCATACTGGAATGCCCTGCGCCTGAACATGCTCGCGCAACAGTTCCAGACACATGCGGGTGATGTCCGGGGTTTTGTAATTGACCAGAACAAGACTGAAGTCGGGATGCGGCTGGGTAGGCAGATCGAAGGCTTTCATGTCGGAGGGACTCATCCACGGCTCAAGACGACAGGTTGATGAGCCGGGATGCTAGCGGGGGAAGCTTAGGTGAAGCTTAATTTGCCGATCTGATTGGTTTGTGAAAACAAGCGGGATAATTCAGATCCGACATTGTTTTCCAATAGATGCAGCGACCATTTGGTTTTGTCGCTTGTCCTGAACGGCGGTCCATCCGCAAAACCTGTGGGAGCGAGCCTGCTCGCGAAGGCGTCTTTCCAGTCACATCATCGGCGACTGTTACACCGCTATCGCGAGCAGGCTCACTCCTACAGTAGAGCGGTGCAAAATTCAGGTGAGTTTGATCCGCAGCACTTCGGCACATTCCTCAATCGACCGCCGTTGCGTCTCGGCGTACAACCCCAACTCATCAATGGTCGAACGCTCCAGCGCCTGTTCGAAAGCATGTCGATTGGAGTGTTCGGCGTAATGCGCCTGTGCGGCATCCCCCAGGTTCGACTGAAAAATCCCCGCCGCGCTCACCGGCAGGAAATCTTCGTACACCAGCGGCTCCGCTTTCACGTAGCCATCGCGCAGCAAATCCTCCAGTGACGATTCGCCAAGTCCGTGCGCCGCGATGCCCTTTTCCGTAGCGAAATAACGAAAGTACGCCAGCCCCTGTTCGCGCATGCCCTCGATGCTGTCAGGAAATTCGGCAAAGTGCTGAGTCATCAGCGCGTCGTAGCGTGCGGCATTGGCTTCATTGGGGAAGTCGCCCAGTTCATCGCGAGCGGCATTCAACAAGCGGTCATACAGCGCGCGACCCTTGGGTGTCAGAGCTGCGCCGCGTTGTTCGATTTCGCCGAAGCGCGCGCTGTGGCTGCCACGGGTTTCGGGCTGATCGGTGAAGGCGATCGGCTCGTCCAGCGCCTTGAAACTGGTCTGGCGCAGCAGGATCGGGCAGTTGCGGCGTGGTGGACCTTCGATCACCGCTTTGGGTGTGATGCCATGGGCAGGCATCTGCTCCTGCACGGTGTCGATGTCCAGCGTGCGTGGGGTCAGGTGGTTGATGTGCGGGCCTTTGAACGCAACGACATCGGCGATCAAGCGGTGCTGAGCGCTGAGTTTTTGGTATTGCGCGGCACTGACGGTGGCGCTGTGGTGCCAGCGAAAAGTCTCCAGTGCCTGTCGGACGAATTCTGCGGCTTCGTCGTCATTCAGTCCGCCTGCCGTTTCCGCCTGTTCAATCAGGCGCAACGCCTCTTCAGTAAAAATCGAACGACGGGCCAGTACCGACTCGGCAAACGAACGCAATTCGGCGTCTTCAATCAGCTCCAGGCGCAGCAACGAGGTGAACACGCGAAACGGGCTGACCTGCAGCGCTTCTTCATGCACCGCGCGAAACGCCGTTGAATGCACCGGCACACCGGCCGGGGTCAGGTCGTAATAACCCACTGGTTGCATGCCCATCACCGCGAACAGGCGGGCGAGGGTAGCCAGTTCGCTCGCGGTGCCGACGCGAATGGCGCCGTGGCGTTCCATGTCCAGGCGTTCGATTTCGCCGGTGCGCTTGAGCTGTCCGGCGATGTCAGGCTGACGTGCCAGCACTTCGCGATTGGTTTTCTCCACCAGTTCCATCAGCGCGCCGTACAGCGGCACCTCTTCGCGGTACATGTCGGACATCGCTCGGGAGAAGCGTTGGCGGATCAGGTCGGGGCTGACGAACGGCTGCACGGTCATGAAAAAAATTCCTGCCACGGTGACGAAATGGATGCCGGAAAAGATCGCAGCCTTCGCCCACGCGGGCAAACGAAGAATCCTACGAACTTCATTCTGCCAACGACTGATCCACCAGCTCGATCCAGTGTCTGACCGGCGTGCGCCCGGCGCTCGCCAGATGGCTCTGACAGCCCACATTGGAAGTGACGATCAACTCAGGCCGGCCGCTTTCCAGAGCGTTGAGTCGCTGGTTACGCAGTTGCCGCGCCAGCACCGGTTGGGTCAGCGAGTAAGTGCCCGCCGAGCCGCAGCACAAATGGCCATCCGGTACCTGCGTGAGGTTGAAGCCGAGTCGGGTCAGCACGGCTTCCACGGCGCCGCCGAGTTTCAGTGCGTGCTGCAAAGTGCACGGGCAATGCACGGCGATGCGTCGTTCGCTGGCGGCGCACACTTGCTCCAGCGGTTCCTCGGCGATGATTTGCACCAGATCCCGAGTCATTTCGCTGATCCGGCGTGCTTTCGAGGCGTAGATCGGGTCGTCCGCAAGCAAATGCCCATAATCCTTGATGAACGCGCCACAACCGCTGGCCGTTTGCACGATGGCTTCGGCGCCATTCTGCAAGTGCGGCCACCAGGCGTCGATGTTCTGTCGAGCGCGGTCAAGACCTTTGGCCTGGGCGTCGAGGTGATAGTCGAGCGCACCGCAGCAACCGGCCTCGCTCACCGGAGTGACGCTGATGCCCAGACGATCGAGCACCCGCGCGGTCGCGTCATTGGTGTTCGGCGACAGACCCGGTTGCACGCAACCTTCGAGCAACAACACCCGGCGCGGATGCCGAGGAGCGGGGCGCGACCCCATAACACCCAAGTGTTGCGGCAGTTTGCTTTCCAGCAGGCGCGGCAGCAGCGGTCGAAAGGTCGCGCCCATGCGCAGCAAGCCTTTGAACACAGCCGGATTCGGCGCCAACGCACGCAAGCCTTCGCGCAGCAAGCGCTGAGCGGCCGGGCGCGGCACCGCGCTGTCGACTACCGCACGGCCGATGTCGAGCAGGTTGTGATAATCGACGCCGGACGGGCAGGTGGTTTCGCAGTTGCGACACGACAGGCAGCGGTCCAGATGCAGCTGCGTCTGCTCGGTGGCCGGTGCGCCTTCCAGCACTTGCTTGATCAGATAAATGCGTCCGCGCGGGCCATCGAGTTCATCGCCGAGCAATTGATAGGTCGGGCACGTAGCGTTGCAAAAGCCGCAATGCACGCAGGTGCGCAGGATCTTTTCCGCTTCGCCTGCGCGGGGCAGTTGGCGCGATTGCTCGCTGAGGGTGGTTTGCATGGCTAAACCTCCGCGTACATTCGCCCGGGGTTGAACAGCCCTTGCGGGTCGAGTTGTGCCTTGAGTTGCCGGTGGTAGCGCAACAGGGTTGGCGCCAAGGGTTGAAACGGCGAGTCGGTGGCACCGTGGGTAAAGCACGTTGCATGGCCGCCCAAGGAATGGGCGAGTGCGTGAATCTCAGAGCTTTCGGATTTCACCCAGCGTTGCGCGCCGGCCCAGTCGATCAGTTGCTCGCCGGGCAACTCGAGAGGGCCGAGATTGTTCGGCAATGACAGGCGCCACAGCGGCAAACCTTCGTCGAAAAAACTCAGGCGCTGTTCGTTGAGGTCGCGCCAGAAAACCGAGTCCAACGGCTCACCACCGAGCCGTTGATGCGCCGCCGTTACCGAACCTTCGCCGCCTTCCAGACGCAGATACAGACTCTGGCCATCGTGACATGCCGCGCTGATCGGCAGCGGTTGCTGGCCCCATTCGGCAAGTTTGCTCAAGGCCCGAGCGCAGTCGATATCGAGGCGAATGCTCAGGCACTGGCGCGGTTTCGGCAGGACTTTCAGCGACACTTCGGTGAGCACGCCGAGGCAACCGAAACTGCCGGCCATCAGTCGCGAAAGGTCATAACCGGCGACGTTTTTCATCACTTCGCCACCGAAGCGCAGATGCTGACCGAGGCCGGTGATCACCCGCGTGCCGAGAACGAAGTCGCGTACCGAGCCGGACCACGGCCGGCGAGGTCCGGACAGTCCCGTGGCGACCATGCCGCCGACCGTGGCGCTGTCGGCGAAGGACGGCGGTTCGCAGGGCAACATTTGCCCGGCCTCATCCAGCGCCGCAAGCAGCTCGGACAACGGCGTGCCGGCACGTGCGGTGACCACCAGTTCGGTCGGATCGTATTGAACGATGCCGCGATGAGCACGGGTGTCGAGCACTTCGCCGGCCACCTCGCGACCGAGAAAGGCCTTGCTGTTGCCGCCCTGAATCTTCAGCGGCGTGGCATTGGCCCGCGCGGCGTTGACCTGATCGAGCAGGGCGTTGGCGGCGTCGAAATCAGCCATCAGAATCGCTCCAGCTCGGGGAAGGGCAGTTGCCCGGCGTGAATGTGCATCGCGCCGAACTCGGCGCAGCGGTGCAGGGTCGGAATGTTCTTGCCGGGATTGAGCAGGCCCTGCGGATCGAACGCGGCTTTCACTGCATGAAACAGCAGTAACTCGTCGCTGTTGAACTGCGCGCACATCTGATTGATTTTTTCGCGGCCGACGCCGTGCTCGCCAGTGATGCTGCCGCCTACCTTCACGCACAGTTCGAGGATCTTGCCGCCCAATGCCTCGGCGCGATGCAGCTCCCCGGGCTGGTTGGCGTCGAACAGAATCAGCGGGTGCATATTGCCGTCGCCGGCGTGGAACACGTTGGCCACGCGCAAGCCATATTCCTCGCCGAGGCTGGCGATACCTTGCAGCACAGCGGGCAATTCGCGGCGCGGGATGGTGCCGTCCATGCAGTAATAATCCGGCGACAACCGGCCGATCGCCGGAAACGCATTTTTGCGCCCGGCCCAGAAACGCACGCGCTCGGCTTCGTCCTGGGCCTGGCGCACCTCGGTGGCGCCGGCCGCTGTCATGACTTCCCGTACGCGCTGGCAATCGTCGTGCACGTCGGCTTCGACACCGTCGAGTTCGCACAGCAGAATCGCCTCGGCGTCGACCGGGTAACCGGCGTGGATAAAATCTTCGGCGGCGCGAATGGCCAGGTTGTCCATCATTTCCAGGCCTCCGGGAATGATCCCGGCAGCGATGATTTCGGCAACCGCTCGGCCGGCCTTCTCGACTGAATCGAAACTGCCGAGCAGGACCTTGGCGACTTGCGGTTTGGGCAGCAGTTTCACCGTGACTTCGGTGATGATCCCCAGCAGGCCTTCGGAGCCGGTGAACAAGGCGAGCAGGTCAAAACCGGCTGAATCGAGCGCCTCGGAGCCCAGCGTCAGACGTTCGCCCTCGATGGTCAGTACTTCGATTTTCAACACGTTGTGCACGGTCAGGCCGTACTTGAGGCAATGCACGCCACCAGCGTTTTCCGCGACGTTGCCGCCGATCGAGCAGGCGATCTGCGATGACGGATCCGGTGCGTAATACAAGCCAAATGGGGCCGCCGCCTGGGAGATAGCAAGATTGCGCACCCCCGGCTGAACCCGCGCGATACGTGCAGCGGGGTCGATGTGCAGGATGTTGTTGAACCGCGCCATCACCAGCAGCAGGCCCTTTTCCAGTGGCAGCGCGCCGCCGGACAAGCCCGTACCGGCACCCCGCGCGACGACAGGCACGTTGCTTTGGTGGCAGAGTTTCAGCAGGGTTTGCACTTGTTCGAGTCGACGGGGCAGGGCGACCAGCATCGGCGTGGTGCGGTAGGCGGAGAGACCGTCGCATTCGTAGGGTTTGAGTTCATCTTCGCGCCAGAGGATGTCCAGGTCCGGCAGGGCTTGTTGCAGAGCCTTGAGCAATTCGCCCTTGTTCACCTCGGGCAACGGACCGTCGAGGCGTTCGTCGTAAAGGATGTTCATGGGAACGCCAACCTTCTGTCTCCGCTGATCGTTCCCACGCTCTGCGTGGGAATGTAGCCCGTGACGCTCTGCGTCACTGGACGCAGAGCGTCCCCTGAGGCATTCCCACGCAGAGCATGGGAACGATCAGTTGCGCAACCTGGGGCATTGCGAGTATCCATCTTCATCGCTGTCGTTCCAGAAACTCCCCGTACAGCCGCGCGGTATTTCCCGGCTGTTCGACCATCGGCATGTGCCCGACGTGATCCCACACATCCACTTCGAGATTGGCGATGCCTTTGCTCCACACCGGCACGCTGCTGACGTCGATCAGGCGATCCTTGCGCCCCCACAGCAACAGCGCCGGGCATTGGATCTCGGCCAGTTTCGGCTCCATCGGCGGGCTGGCGCGGAAGTCGCGGAAGATTTCTTCGAGCTCGTCACGTTGTTGCTCATAGCGCTGGGCGACGGCGTCCAGCACCAGCTTCGGCACCCACGGCGGCGACTCCATGGTCATCGCGTAGAAGCGCTGAAATTCTTCGCGGGAGTTGATCAGGAACGGATTGTGCCCGCGCGCCAGATGGCGCTCCATGTCGCTCGGCTCCGGTACGGTGACGCCGGCCGGGTCGATCAAGGCCAGCGAAGCGATTCGCTCCGGATAGGTCGCCGCCAGCCACGCGGCGATATAGCCGCCCATGGAATTGCCGATGACATGGACTTTCTCCACGCCGCAGACATCGAGCAGTTGAATCATGCGTTTGGCCTGAACCGCGATGTCATAACCGCCGCCAGCCTTGAAGCCAGTCTCACCGTGGCCGGCCAGATCCGGAATGATCACCCGATACTGACGGACGAAATGCCGGGCGCAGCGCAGCCAGAGGTTTTTATCGGCGCTGAAGCCGTGCAGCATCAGGATCGCGCTGGACGCCTCGTACGGCCCGCCTTGCCAGGTCGACACGGTCATCTCGGCGATCGGCACTTCGATCTTGTGCAATTTGTACAACCTGGCCTCGCTGGCCATGGCCAGGTTGTACAACCAATGGCCGACCGCCGGGTAACTCAACCAGCTCCAGGCCACGAAAACCGCGAGTGCGACAAACAGCAAAAGCATCGACGTCTTCCTTATACGTGTTCAGGACAAAATATGGTCGGCCGGTTTCAGCGCCCGGGTCAGCAGGTGATAGCTGAAACTGAAGCCGGGAAACATCGCGATCACATGACCGCTCTTGCTCTGGTACCAACTGTGGCAACCACCGGATTTCCACACCGTGCGCTGCATTTCCCGGTGGATCATTGCAGTGTAGGTACGTTCTGCGTCACGGCGCACTTCGATGCTGCTCAGGCCTTTGGCCCGTACGGTGCGGATGCAGTCGAGGATGTAGTTCATCTGCGATTCGATGATGAACAGTGCCGAGGTGTGGCCAATGCCGGTGTTCGGCCCGGTGACGATAAACAGGTTGGGGAAATCCGGCAGGCTGGTGCCGAGGTACGCGCGCGGGTATTCGGCCCAGACATCTCTGAGTTGCACCGCGTTTTTGCCGCTGACCGGGTAGGAAATCACCCCGTCGGTGGCGTCGTAACCGGTCGACCAGACGATCAGATCAACATCGAGATGCTCACCGTCCACGGTGTTGATCCCGCTTTCGTCGATCGAAGCGATGCCGTGCTCGCGACTGTGCAACGTGAGGTTGGCGCGGCTCAGCGCCGGGTAGTACGTGCTGGACACCAGCACCCGTTTGCAGCCGATGGTGAAGTCCGGGGTGAGTTTCTGCCGCAGTACCGGGTCCGGAACCTGGCGTTTGAGAAAACGCAGCGCATGTCGTTGGACCAGATGAATCGCCGGTCTCGAGTATTTGAAGGCGATCACCCGTGTTTCGAATTGCCAGTAGATCAGCCAGCGCAGCAGCTTGTACGCCGGCTTCAGACCGAGCAGCCAGCGCTGGAAACGGCCGAATTTGCGATTGGCACGCGGCAGCACCCAATGCGGCGTGCGCTGGAATACATGCAGGTGTTCGACTTGTGGCGCAATCGCCGGGATCACCTGCGCGGCGCTGGCACCACTGCCGACGATCGCGACGCGTTTACCGCGATAGTCGTAGCTGTGATCCCAATTGTTTGTGTGAAAAGTCTTGCCTTGAAAGCGATCCATCCCAGCAAAGTGCGGGATGACCGGCTGACTCAATGGCCCGGAAGCGTTGATCAAAAACTGCGTGTGAAAGATGCCTTTGGCGCGGGTGTGCACCGTCCAGTGTTTTTCCGCCTCGTCCCACTCGACGCGCTCGACATCCGCCCCCAGCTCCACGCGCTCGCGCAAACCGAACTGCTCGATCAGCTGTTCGGTGTAGCGACGCAATTCCGCCTGTTCGGCGAACATCTGCGACCAGCGGTAGGGCGCGAATGACAGCGAATACAGCGGCGACGGGACGTCCACCGCTGCGCCGGGGTAGGTGTTCTGGCACCAGGTGCCGCCGAAGAAGTCGCGTCGCTCAAGAATGCGAAAATCGTCGATTCCGGCCTTGAGCAGGTTGACCGCCGCGCACTGGCCGCCGAAACCGCTGCCGATGATCAACACAGCGTAGGTATGCATGTGCCCCCTTTTTATAGTTGTTTTTCTATTTCCCCTCTTTCATTTATAGCCAACTCTGGGCCGCGCGTGCGGCGCTGATAGCGCTCTATTCAGGCCGCTGGCCGGTGATGGCTATTTAGCGGCGCCCTGATAGACTCCGGACACATCCTTGTCGGGATGTAACCATGCATCGCGCGGTCGAGGCCCTTATGGGAAATACGCGAGGAAAGGGACTTTCACTGGCCAGGAGGCTGTACAGGTCGCGGGTGTTCGGGCTGCTGCTCGGGCTGATGTGTGTCAGCGTGGCGATGCATGCGCTCGATCCGCCGCTGTGGGTGTGGGGCCTGATGCTGTTCAACGGCCTGGTCTGGCCGCATCTGGCCTTTCAATGGGCGCGAAGCTCGAGCGTGCCGTTTCGCGCCGAACACCGCAATTTGCTGATCGATGCATTCATGGGCGGCTTCTGGGTCGCCGCCATGCAGTTTAATCCCTTGCCCAGCGCTACCACGATTTCGATGATGGCGATGAACAACGTCGCCATCGGTGGCGGGCGTTTTTTGCTGGCGGGCACGGCGGCACAGCTATTCGGTATGGGCGTGGGGCTGGTGGTGTTTGCTCCGGCGTTCATTCCACCGACATCGCCGCTGCAGCTGTACGCCTGTTTGCCGTTGCTGTTGCTGTATCCGCTGGCGCTGGGCTGGATCTGCTTTCGCCAGGCCTCTACCCTCGGTCGGCACAAGCGCGAGCTATTGGCGTTGAGTCGCACGGATAGCCTGACCGGCCTGCTCAATCACGGCGCGTGGAAGGATCAGCTGAACCTCGCGTTCCAGCGCTGCAAACGCCAGCAGCAGGGCGCGGCGATTGCGCTGATCGACATCGACCACTTCAAAGCGATCAATGACACCTATGGGCATGTCGCTGGCGATATCGTCCTGCGCCAGTTGAGCAAACTGCTCAAACAGAATCTGCGCGCCACGGATGTGGCGGGGCGCTATGGCGGGGACGAGTTCTGCGTGATTCTGCCGGAGCTGCCACTGTTCAACGCGGCTCAGGCCATGGAAGCCTTGCGCGAGCGTTTTGCGGTGATGGGCTACGAGCAGAACCCCGCGTTGAAGGTCAGTCTGAGCATTGGCCTGGCCGCGTACGACCCGAGCCATGCCGACGCCACGCGTTGGCTGGATGAGGCCGATCAGGCGTTGTACGAAGCCAAGGCCAGTGGGCGCAATCGGGTGATCTGCAACAGCGACAACAAGCCGAGGCAGGCGCTGCTGGATTCGGTCTGACGGGCGAGCTGATACCTGTGGGAGCGAGCCTGCTCGCGAAAGCGCTGGGTCAGGCGGTATCAATATCGTTTGCCACGACGCCTTCGCGAGCAGGCTCGCTCCCACCGGGGTATGTGTTGTCGGTTAGATCAGTGTCGCATCCGCTATAGAGCCTCGTGCCGATGTCGGTTACGGTTGAATCCCTCCGACACGAAACAAGGACTGCTTCATGACGTTCTCCTTTCCCCGCTCTCTGCTGGCCGCCAGCCTCGGTCTGTCCCTCGCATTCTCGGCCGCAAACGCTGCCGAACCGCACAAACAAGTGCTCGCCGATGCCGAGCAGTATCAGCCCGAAGCCCTGAAAATGTTGGAGCGACTGGTCAATATCGACTCCGGCTCAGGTTATGAGCCGGGCCTGAAACAGGTCAGCGACATGGCCATCGATGAGCTGAAAAAGCTCGGCGCAACTATCGAACTGGTGCCGAACACCCCGGAGAAATCCAACCACGTGCTAGCCACGCTCAAAGGCACGGGCAAAGCGAAAATCCTGCTGATGGCGCACATGGACACGGTGTTCAAGGAAGGCTCCGCCGCCGAGCGGCCTTTCCACATCAAGGACGGCCGCGCCTACGGGCCGGGTGTAATGGACGACAAGGGCGGCATCGTCGCCGGCATCTACGCATTGAAAGTGCTGAAGAACCTCGACTTCAAGGATTACGCGCAGATCACCTTCCTGCTGGATGCCAGCGAAGAAACCGGCTCGGACGTCGCCACCGACCTGATCAAGAAAACCGCCAAACAGCACGACGTCACCCTCAACCTCGAACCGGGGCGCCCGGCCGATGGCCTGGTGGTGTGGCGCAAGGGCAGTGCGACGGCGCTGGTCGAAGTCAAAGGCAAGGCCGCCCACGCCGGCGTCGCGCCAGAGTTGGGACGGAACGCGGCGATGGAAGCGGCGCATCAGATTCTGCAACTGGGCAAGCTCGGTGACGAGGCGAAGAAGACCACCATCAACTTCACCGTGCTCAAGGCCGGCGATCGCACCAACGTGATTCCTGATCAGGCCACGGCCAAGGCGGATGTGCGCGCGGCAGTGCCGGAGGAATTTGATCGCATCGAGAAGGATCTGGCGCGGGTCTCGCAGGACAAGTTGATTGCCGATACCGAAGTGAAAACGTCCTTGCAGCGCGGTTTGCCGCCGATGCCACAGACCGCTGAGTCGGATCGCCTGATGGCCATGGCCCAGGGAATTTACGGCGAGATTGGCCGCAAGCTGACTGAGGAGGGCAGTGGTGGCGCGGCGGATGCCAGTCTGTCCGCAGGCGTAGGGACGCCGACGCTGGATGGCTTCGGCATTGTCGGCGGCAATATTCACACGCCTGAGGAATATGCCGAGGTGGCGAGCGTGGCACCGCGGATTTACCTGTTGTCGCGGATGATAATGGAGTTGGCGAAGCCGCGGTGATGGGATTGGTGGTGTGAATGTTTGGGGCGGGGTGTCAGTTGACTCACCCCTCACCCTAGCCCTCTCCCCCAGGAGAGGGGACTGACCGTGTTGTTTATAGTCAATGCGGCAAGCTTAAGATTTTCTGCTGAATTCAATTTCGCATTCAACACGGTCCACCACGTCGGCGCAGATCCAGAGCATTCCCCAATCAGTCCCCTCTCCCTCTGGGAGAGGGCTAGGGTGAGGGGCTTTTGTGGGAAAAGTGGCAGTCGAGGACGGCGCACAAAAAATACCGAAAAGTCCGACAGAAGCTCTCGTTGCGGCCGTCGGGCGCGGCTCTTATAGTCTCGGTTCGCAGATAACCCTGCGACGATCTTGGCCGGTCGAATACAGAACCTGACCTTTCTGGAGTGAACTCTATGACCGACCAAGTAATGCCGCGCTATCTCCCCATCAATACCCACACTGAACTCAGCGACATGGCCGCCTGTGCGATGCACCGGTTTGTGGTCGTGCGCGATCTGGCCGACACTTTCGCCAGCCTCAACCTCAAGGGCATCTCCGATTGTGATCTGACGCGGGTGACCAGCGCGGTTCATCTGCTGATGCGCGAGGGCTGCGCGATTCTGAATGTGATTCAGGCGCGGGCGGCGCAGCGGTAGGAGGGGTATAAGACGCCGGTTTAGCGGTGCCGCAATAGACGCTTTCGCGAGCAGGCTCGCTCCCACAGGGGACCGCATTTCAACTGTGGGAGCGAGCCTGCTCGCGAAGGGGCCGGTGCAGCGTGTGCATCACTCCTTGACGCTCATGTACTCCTTGGCCCAGAGAATGTATTCCTCCGGCTGGGTATAGGTGTGGGTCAACTCGGTCGCGCTCAGATCGGAGGCCTGGGTGAAGATCTGCCGCTGTTCGCGCAGGCTGTCGTAGGTTGCTTTGATCGCGGCGAAGTAGGCGCCATGGCCGTCGATGGTCACGCGCACACCCAGTTCGGCCAGGCGTTTGTCGTCGCGCAGGGCGGGGTTGCCGTAGGTGACCAGCATCAGCGGCACGGTCAGATGCTCGGCGATCTGTTCCAGCTGATCGAAGTCCTGCACGCCGACCATGCAGATACCGTCAGCGCCCGCCGCCTGATATTGGCGGGTGCGGCTGATGATTTCCTGATTCGGCAGAATGCCGGCGTTGGTGCGGGCGATGATGGCCATCTCGGTGTCGACCCGGGCTTCCAGCGCCGCGCGGATCTTGCCGACGCCTTCGGCCACGGTGATCAGGTCGGTGGATTTGCGCCCGAATTGCGCGGGCAGCAGGGTATCTTCGATGGTCAGTGCAGCGACGCCCGCGCGTTCCAGTTCGACGATGGTGCGCATCACGTTAAGAGCGTTGCCGTAGCCGTGGTCGGCGTCGGCGATCACTGGCAATTGGGCGACGCGGCCAATGCGCGTGGCCTGTTCGGCGAATTCGCTAAGGGTGATCAGGGCGAAGTCCGGCGCGCCAAGCACCTGCAGGGAGGCCACGGAACCGCCGAGAATACCCACTTCAAAACCCAGGTCAGCGGCGATGCGGGCGGACATCGGGTCGAATACCGAAGCCGTGTGGTAGCAGGTGTCGGAGGCCAGCAGCTGACGGAAGTTACGGCGCAAATCTTGATGGGAAAGCCTGGTCATACGAGTTCCACCAATACATAAGGAATGGAAAGGCTTGAGCAAAGGTGTCAACGCCGAAGAGTGAAAAGGCTATCACGCGAATGGGTCAAGAATCATGACGAATTTGCGCGGCAGGACTGGCGGCTGAAAGGTTTAATCTCCCGTGCTGGAAATCAGGCCGCCACGGCATGTTGCTGTTGATGGGGCAGGAGCACTGCGCGCACTGAATTGCCCGGCTGAAGTTGCAGGCGTTTGGCAGTGAGACGATCGACAACCAGGCTGTTGCCCACCAGTCGACCGGGGGCCACGGTGATACGGCAGTTTTCCAGCCGGCGGTTGTGAATCAGCCATAGCGGCGCCTGCTCGTCCGGGGTGCCGAGGCTCAGGGTCAGTTCAAGACTGTCGCGCACCGTGCGGATGCTGCGGATCGGCGCTTCGATGACCGGGCCACCGTCGAAAATGTCGATATAGCCTTTGTGCGTGAAACCCTCGGCTTGAAGAATCTTCAACGCCGGCTGGGTGTTCGGGTGAGTCTGGCCTATCGCCGCCTGCGCCTGTTCGGTGAGCAGGCAGGTGTACAGCGGCTGGCGCGGCATCAGTTCGGCGATAAAGGCTTTGTTGCCCAGGCCGGACAAGTGATCGGCGTGGGTGAAATCCATCTGGAAGAAGTGCCGGCCGAGGCTGTCCCAAAATGGCGAGCAACCGTTTTCATCGGCACTGCCTCGCAGTTCGGCGATCATCTTCTCGCCAAACAGATGCGGAAATTCGGCGACGAACAGCAGACGACCCAGCGACAACAGGCGGCCATTGCTGCCGTTGCGCTGGTCATGGCGCAGGAACAGCGAGCACAGCTCCGATTGCCCGGTCAGTTCGTTGTTGAGGAACAACGTTGGGATCTGCCGCTGAATGCCCAGGTCCGGTGCCGAACTGACGGTCACCCCGAGCCGGTAGTTGTACCAGGGCTCGCGCAGGCCAACGGCGCCGGCCATCGCGCTGACACCGACCACGCGCTGCTCATCATCCTCGAGGACAAACAGGTAATCGGCATCGGCCCGTTCGACCTGTTCGGCGAACGCCCGTTGCGCCCAGCGCACCCGGTGCGCAAGTCGGTCCTCGTTGGCCGGAAGGGTGGTGAAACCTGGCCCGGCCTGTTCGACGAGGGTCATCAAGGCAGGCAGGTCGCTGACTTTTACCGGACGGACAATCATGCTCCAACTCCTTTGGCGTACCGATTCAGGCGCCGATGGCTAACGCGGCTCACAGAGCGACCAGCCGTATCGAGCTGCCTTCGCTGACTTTCAGTGCCGCGCAGATGGCGGGCGTCAGGGGCAGCGGTTGATCAGGGTGATAGTCGAGTTCGGTGACAATCGCGCGGTAGTCATGCAGGGCGTCGTTGCTGAGCAGGTAACGGCCACGGGCGTCGGTCGATACTTGTTGGCGGACAATGGCGGTCTGGCTGCCAGCGATCGAGCGAATGTTTGCGGTACGCGCATACAGGGTCGGGCCGGCGTCGAACAGGTCGATGTAGCTGTTGGTTTCGAAGCCTTCCCGCGCGAGGATGTCGAACGCTTCCTGGCCGTCCGGGTGCACGCGGCCGATGCAATCCTGCGCCGCTTGCGGCAGCATCGGCACGTAGATCGGGTATTGCGGCATCAGTTCGGCGAGAAACGTGCGGCTCTGCAACCCACACAGGCGCTCGGCTTCCGCGTACGGCAGGTCGAAAAAGTGCTTGCCCAGCGCATCCCAGAACGGCGAGTGACCCTGCTCGTCGCTGTAGCCGACGATTTCGGTGATCACCGCTTCGGAGAACCGCTGTGCATGCGCAGCAATGAACAGCAGGCGCGCTCGCGACAACAGTTCGGAAAACGGCGTACGCACCAGCGCGGCGTCAATGTGGAAACCGCGCAGCAAGGTATGCCCGCTGAGGTCATGGCACAGTGACAACGCCGGCACGCCGTGCTCGATGTTCAACTCCCGCGAAGTGCTGGTGAAATGGCGGTTGCGCAGGCTGTAGAACGGCTCCTTGAAGCCGGCGGTGGCAAGGATTTCCGAGCAGCCGACCAATTGCTGGCGTTCGAGATCTTCCAGTACAAAGAAATAGTTTTCCGGCCCCTGGGCTGTGGCGGCGCTGTCGAGAGACGCGCACGACGCGGCGATTTTTTCGCGCAGGTGTTCGCTGTCATCCGGCAGCGAAGTCACGCCGATCAGGCTCTCGCGGGCCAGGCGCTGTAGCTGGGGCAGATCATTCTGCTCGACTGGGCGTAAGACCAGCATGGATGTACTCCTGTATCAAAAGATTCGGCCCATTCGCCGAACCTGACTATCACTGTCGGTTTCCACGCGTTGAATCGGCGGTCGCCTGATTTGTTGTCAGACGCCGCTCTTTTTCTTGTCAGCCTTTGCTCGGATCGGGCAGCGCTGTACTGGCGCCGAGCTTGTTGAGAAAGAACAGGTACACAAGGCCAAGGGCAATCCAGATCAGGCCGAGTTTCTGCGCATCGACGCCCATGTTGTACATGATGGCGGCGACGATGATGAAGCCGATCACCGGGCAGAGCAGATGGCGCACAAACTGCCCCGACTTCTGCCGACGCCAGTAGTGGTTGATCACCGTCAGGTGCAGCAGCATGAAACCGCTGAGGGCGCCGAAGTTGATCAGCGAGGTGAGGATGTCGACCGCGTCGATGAACAGGTAGCAGATCAGCAGCGACAACACGGCCACCAGATAAATGCTCAGGTACGGCGTGTTGTGTTTCGGGTGGACCTTGGCCAGCACCTTCGGCAGCTTGCCGTCGCGGGCCATGCCGAACAGCAGACGCGAGACGGCGGCCTGCGAGGTGATTGCCACGGCCACGCCCCAGGCCAGCGCCGTGGCGACGGCGGTCAGGGTCGCCAGCCAGCTGCCAGCGGCGATTTCAGCGATTTCATAGAACGCGGTGTCGGCGGATTTGAAGCCCATGCCCGCCGCCAGATCGGTGGCAATCCACGTCTGTACGACGAAAATCGTGCCCATCACCGCCAGGGTGATCAGCGCTGCCTTGCCGACGCTGCGGCCCGGATCTTCCTTGATTTCTTCGGCGAGGGTGGAGATCGCGTCGAAGCCGAGGAACGACAGCACGGCGATCGACACCGCTTGCATCAGCAGAGCGAAGTTGAAGGTTTCCGGGTGATACAGCGGCGCCAGCGTCAGCTCACCGTTACCGCCACCGTTGTGCAGGGCGTTCCAGGCGTAGAACAGGAAGATGCCCAGCACGACCAGTTGTGCCAGCAGGAACAGCATGTTCATCCGCGCGGTGAAGGTGATGCCGCGCAGGTTGACGAATGTTGCGCTGACCAGAAACGCCAGGATGAAGCCGACCTTGGGAATGTCCGGGTACAAATGGTTGAGCGCCATCGCCGAATACAGGTACAGCAGCGGCGGAATCAGCAGGTAATCGAGCAGCATCAGCCAGCCAGCGATGAAGCCGACGTGTTGATTAAGGCCGCGTTGCGCGTAGGAATATACAGAGCCGGCAACCGGAAAGGCCTTGGCCATGCTGCCGTAACTCAGCGCGGTGAACAGCATTGCCACCATGCCGATGATGTACGCCAGCGGCACCATCCCCGGTGCTTCGGCGTTGACGTAGCCATACACACCGAACGGGGCGATGGGGATCATGAAGATCATCCCGTACACCACCAGATCGGTCAGCGTCAGGCTACGTTTCAACTCTTGCTTGTAGCCGAATTCTTCAATTTCCATGAAGCGCAACTCCTTGTCAGCCATCGGTCGGTTTATGTTTTATCGGTCCGTCATTTACAGCAAAGGTGCGAGGTAGCCGGCCCAGCGCGACACTGCTTCGGGGCTGCGCAGCAGATCGTTGCGCACCTCGATCAGCACCGCCTCAAGCCCCCGGGCATCGCCGTGCACCGGCACGGTCATGTCGCCCAAGGGATCAATTCTGTACGGCTGGTTGCCCGCCACCTTCAGCGGATGCACTTGCAGCCCGTCGAGCAAACGCAGGGCATAGTCTTTGGCCTGGCCGAACAACACGCCGACTTCCAGCGGTCGCGGCTGGCCGTAATACACCGGGGTGAAACTGTGAATGCCGACCACACGCACCGGCAGACCTTTGGCAATGCGCTCGTCGATCAACATCTGCAAGCGCGCATGAAACGGTTTGAACAGCGTTTGGCGCCGGTATTCGCGGGTCGCCTCATCCAGCTCGCGGTTGCCGGGTATCGGGTAGATCTCGCTCTGCAGCGGGATGCTGTCCGGAGCATGGCGCGGGCGGTTGAGGTCGATCAGCAGCCGTGAGTAATTGGCGCTGAGCAACGTGGCGCCAAGCTGTTCCGACAACTGTTCGGCCAGTTGCAGCGCGCCGATGTCCCAGGCGATATGTTCGCGTGCGGCCGCCTCGTCCAGGCCCAGATTGTTCAGGGCCTCGGGGATGTATCGACTGGCGTGTTCGCACACGAGGATCAACGGATTCGTCGAGTCCTCGCGGCTCAGGGTGTAGACCGGGCGGGTATACAACCCAAGCTCGGCGGATTCAGTACAGGCGTGCATAGTGCTCACACAGGTCAGCGGGCGAGAGCTGTTCCGTCAGCGCCAGTTCCTCGGTTTTCAGGGCGTAATACGTGTCGAGCAACGGCTTGGGCAGCCATTCGTTGAAGGCTGCACTGTCACGCAGGCAATCCAGCGCCTGGGCCAGCGAGGCGGGCAGGGCGACGATGCCCCGGGCCTTGCGTTGCTCGTCGTTGAGTGAATCGGGAATTTCATCGGTGATCGCGTTCAGCGCCAGACGTTGTTCGATGCCCAGCCGCCCGGCAATCAGCAGCGCGGCCATGGCCAGATGCGGCGAGGCGGTGGCGTCCATGGCGCGGAATTCCAGGTTGAACTGCTGCGCAGCTGATTTACCCCCCAAGGTCACGGTCGGGCAGATGCGTAACGCCGCTTCACGATTCTGCTGCCCCAGACACGCATAGGACGCGCTCCAGTGGTGCGGCTGCAACCGCTGGTAGGACAGCGGCGTCGGCGCAGTGAACGCGCACAGCGCCGGTAGAAAATGCAGGACTCCGGCAGCCCAATGCTGGCCGATGCTCGACAGGCCGTTGCTGGTGCCGGCGTCATAGAGCATCGGCTGGCCGGCCAGATCGAGCAGGCTGACGTGCAGGTGCACACCGTTGCACACCGCCTCGGCGGCAGTCTTCGGCGCAAAACTCAGGTCGAGGCCCATTTGCCGGGCGATTTCCCGGGTGATTTCGCGCACGTTGACCGCACGATCCGCCGCCGCTACGCCGAGAGTCGGGCGGCAGGTGATTTCGTATTGGTGCTTGCCGTATTCCGGCAGAAACATTTCCGGCTCGACCCCGCCGGCGCGCAGGGCACTGAGCAGCCAGCCGCCGAATTCGGCGCCCTGGCGCTGCGCTTCGAGAGAGAACGCCGCGTGTTCGGCAATGCCTGCGTGCAGGTTGAATTCATGTTCGAAGGCGGCGTTGACCTGCAACCCCAACTCATCGTGATAGCGCTCGATTTCATCGCGCAGCAATGTGCGTGGGCAGGCGCCCCAGGCCTGGCCGTCGGTCTCGCGAATATCGGCGTGGATGAAATCCAGCACCGGTGCATTGGCGTCCGGGCCGCTGCCGACAGTGACGCGGCTGCTCAGATCCGGAATCAGCCGCAGATCGCCGTACGCGCCCCACGGGCTGCTCGAGGCGATGATGTCCTGCGGCGTCAACGCGCTGTTGGCGGGGACCCAGCCGCAACCCGCCGCCTGGTAATGCTCCAGCTCATCGCTAGGAAACGAGCGGCCCCGGGTGATGCCGATCAGGTCAGTTGTCACCAGCGTGGTCATCGGTAAAGGCGTCAGGCGCGGGCTCATGGCTGCATCTCCCGCAGACGACCGAGCACGGTGTCGGTGTCGGTGATCCAGCAGTAACCCTTGATCGCGTTGAGGCAGGCGTGATGGCGTTCGGCGCTGTAAGTGGCGCAGGCGTCTTCTACCAGCGTCACCAGATAACCACGGTCGGCGGCGTCGCGCACGGCCATGTCCACACATTGGTCGGTGACGATGCCGGCGATGATCAGATGCCGGGTTTGCAGATTGCGCAGCACGTAATCGATGTTGGTCGAGTTGAACACCCCGGAGGAGGTCTTCGGCAGCACGATTTCGTTTTCGGTCGGGGTCAGTTCAGCGATGACCTGAGCCTGCACGCTGCCCTTGGGCAAGTGCATGTCAGACATTTTGTGATCCAGCGAGCGGTCGCGACCGTCGGCGGTCAGGCTTTCGATAATCGTGTGCAGCACGTTCTGCTGCGCCTGGCGAAAGGCGCCAAGCAGCCGTTGCTGATTGGGCACCACCTGGCTGCGCGTGCGCTGGAGAAAATATTCGGCATCCGCCTCGAGCAGGTGTGGGTCGAATTGCGGTTCGAGCCAGGCGCGCTGCATGTCCACCAGCAACAAAGCGGTGTGGTCGGTCGCAAACGGCAGGTCCCGTGGCGAGCGGTGGGGAAGGCTGAACATCCTTATTTGTCCTCCAGCAGGTGAGTCGCAAAATCGTTGCGCAGGGCATCGATGCCTTCCAGGCGATCGGCCGGGTCCGGCACGCGCAAGGTCAGGCAGGCAATCAACGCCTCGACCTGCGCCAGCGCCGGCACCATGGTGTCGAACGGCGACGCCGATTCCACCGGCGCGCTGATGATCAGGTCGGCCAATTCGCGCAGCGGCGAGGCGTAGACATCGGTGAACAACACCACTCGCGCGTTGTTGTTCTTCGCCGCCTGCGCAACGCGCAAAGCCTGGGTCTGGTAGCGCCGGTAGTCGAACACCAGCACCACGTCCTGACGTTGCAGATCGTACAAACGGTCGGGCAGCAGGGCGTTGTCTTCCAGGGCGAAGCAGCCGGGACGCAGCAGACGCAGGTGGTTGAGCAGGTAGTTGGCCAGCAGAATGCTGAAGCGGCCTCCGAAACAGTAGACCTGATGGCGGCTGTCGAGCAGCCATTCCAAGAGGATGCGCACGTCTTCAGGCTGGGTCAGGGCTTGGGTGTCGACCAGTAAACGCTGGCTGTCGGCGAGGTAATGCGCCCAGGCATCGTCCTTGTTCTGCTGCGAGCGCGGCTGCAACAGCGTGCGCGGTGAACGCAGGCGATGGTCCATGTCGCTGAGCAGGGCTTCCTGGAATTCGGCATAACCGCCGAAACCGAGCTTTTTCACCAGACGCACGATGGTCGGATCGCTGACACCGGCATGTTCGGCCAGTCGCGCCATAGGCCCGAGACCGTTGCGTGGATACTGATCAAGCAGGGCGCGAACGACTTTGCGCTCCGACGGCGTCAGGTCCAGGCCGGGATCGGTGATCAGGTCTCTGAGAGGGGGCATCCGGGCTCCTGCTGGATGGGGTGTCGAATTTGTTTCACATTCCGTTAAAAGAGTATTTATGTAATGGGTGCTACATGTCTAGCGAATTTTTGTACAGGTTTTTCGAGCACCAAAAGTGTGCAAGGTGCCCGTGTAATAAGGGCTACGTCGAAGTAACGCGCTGTTGTAGTCCTTTGCCGATTGCTGTGTCAGACATTGCCTATCCCAAGCTCAGCGACTGGCCGGTGACAACCCTGAACGCCGATGTTTTACGGCACAATGCGACGCGTATCGGCTGTGTGCCATTGTTTGTTTTATCTTTCGACCGAGAACCTGCTTGTGCCAAGTAGCCGTTTGACACTGATTTGCCATGCGCGAACCATCGCACAGAAACTGGCGCGTTTTCCTACGGACGAGCCTGTTGAAAATCTGGCTGTTCCGTCCGACGCGTTCAGGGCGCGATTGGCGGTAACACGGCGGCTGGTGTGTGCCCCGGAGTTGAGAACTCAGCAAACGGCAGCGTGGTTTGGCGTCGATGCGCAGATTGATCAAGCCCTGCGCGATTGCGATTGGGGACGCTGGCACGGCCAATCGATCAAGGATCTGCAAGCCAATGAAAACCAGGCTGTGCAAGCCTGGCTGGCCGATCCTGAAGCCGCACCCCATGGCGGCGAATCGGTCAGGCAACTGACGCAGCGGGTCTCAATGTGGCTGGACTCCATCGCCGAAACCCCAGTACATGTAGTGGCAGTCACGCATCCGTTCGTCATTCGCGCGGCGCTGATGCAGGTGCTGCAGGGCGCGGCGTTCCACGCAATCGACGTCGAGCCACTGGCGATGATCGACTTTCGCTTCAATGGCATCTGGCGGCTACGCTTGCCGGGCATGGCCCTTGACGAGGAATTCTGATGAAACAGCTGCTGGTCATCGGCATTGGCGCCGGCAATCCGGACTACATCACGATGCAGGCGGTGAAAGCGCTGAATCGGGTCGATGTGTTCTTTCTGCTGGATAAAGGCCAGAGCAAGCAGACGCTGATCGACCTGCGCCGGGAGATCTGCGAGCGCTACATCACTGACCACGCTTATCGCTTTGTCGAAGCCAGCAGCCCGGAGCGGGAGCGCGGCGATGTCGACTACACAGCGAGCGTCGATGCACTGAACCTCGCCAAGCAGCAGACCTTCGAACGGCTGATCAATGAAGAATTGTCCGACGGCCAGTGCGGCGGATTCCTGATCTGGGGCGATCCGGCGTTGTACGACAGCACACTGCGGATCCTTCAGGCGATTCAGGCATCAGGCCGCTGTGAATTCGACTATGAAGTCATCCCCGGGATTACCAGTGTTCAAGCCCTGGCTGCGCAGCACAAAATACCTTTGAACACGATTGGTCGCTCAGTAGAAATCACCACAGGCCGGCGATTGGCGGCGGGGCAGGTGAGTGAAGCGGACAGTCTGGTGGTAATGCTCGATGCCGAGGATTCGTACCAGCGGGTGGCGGATCGGCAGACCGAGATTTTCTGGGGCGCTTACCTGGGCACACCGGACGAGATTCTCCTCAGCGGCCGGCTGGCGGAAGTGGCCGATGAGATCGAACGGGTGCGCAAGGCGGCGCGAGCGGAGCATGGCTGGATCATGGATACCTATCTGTTGCGCAAGCCTTGAGTGGTTGGCGCCTGATCAAGCGCTTTCGCGAGCAGGCTCGCTCCCACAGGGAAATGCGTTGCAGAATGTGGGAGCGAGCCTGCTCGCGAAGGGGCCAGAACATTCACCACCGATTGTAGACAGGCAAAAAGAAACCCGGTGCAACGCAAATCGCACCGGGTTTTTTGTTGCCAGCCAACAGCGGATGTCGTGGATCCGCCGTCAACCTTGAACTCCGTATCAGCCGCGTTCCAGCGCCAAAGCCACGCCCTGACCGCCGCCGATGCACAAGGTCGCCAGACCTTTTTTCGCATCGCGCTTGAGCATTTCGTGCAGCAATGTCACCAGCACGCGGCAACCTGATGCGCCGATCGGGTGGCCGAGGGCGATGGCGCCGCCGTTGACGTTGACCTTGTCCAGATCCCATTGCAGGTCTTTGGCCACGGCCAGCGATTGCGCAGCGAACGCTTCGTTGGCTTCAATCAGGTCGAGCTGGTCGATGTTCCAGCCGGCCTTGTCCAGGCAGCGGCGGGTCGCCGATACCGGGCCGATGCCCATGATCGCCGGGTCGACGCCAGCGTTGGCGTACGCGGCAATCCTGGCCAGAACCGGCAGGCCCAGCGACTTGGCTTTCTCGGCACTCATCAGAATCACGGCGGCGGCACCGTCGTTCAGCGACGAGGCGTTGCCTGCGGTGACGCTGCCGTCCTTTTTGAACGCCGGACGCAGTTTCGCCAGAGATTGTGCGGTGGTATCGCCGCGTGGCTGCTCGTCGACCTTGAACGCGACCGGATCGCCTTTGCGCTGCGGGATCAGGATCGGCGTGATTTCATCAACGAAGCGCCCGGCCTCGATCGCAGCGGCAGCTTTCTGCTGGGAAGCGGCAGCGAAGGCGTCCTGCTGTTCGCGGCTGATCTGGTATTTGTCGACCAGATTCTCGGCAGTGATGCCCATGTGGTAATCGTTGAACGCATCCCACAGGCCATCGCTGATCATGGTGTCGACGATTTGCGCGTGGCCCATGCGCAGACCGGTGCGCGCACCCGGCATGATGTAGTTGGACAGGCTCATGTTTTCCTGACCGCCGGCGATGATCACCTCGGCGTCGCCGCAACGGATCGCTTGCGCGCCCAGGTGCAGAGCCTTGAGGCCGGAACCGCAAACCTTGTTCAGGGTCATGGCCGGTACGGCGTGGGGCAGGCCAGCCTTGATTGCGGCTTGACGTGCCGGGTTCTGGCCAGCGCCAGCGGTGAGCACCTGGCCCATGATCACTTCATCGACCTGCGCACCGTCGAGGCCGGTCTGCTCGAGCAACTGGCGGATCACCGCCGCGCCCAGGTCTACTGCGGATACATTGGCCAGGGAGCCCTGAAAACTGCCGATCGCAGTACGCGTGGCGGCAACAATGACGACGTCTTGCATTTTCGAATTCCTCACTGGGCAGCGAACTGCATTTCCGGTACGTGATCCGGGACGATCAGTTTACCAGCGGTTTTGGCGACGATTTCCTCAACACTGACGCCAGGTGCGCGTTCCTTGAGGACAAAAGCGCCATTTTCGATTTCCAGATACGCGAGGTCGGTCAGCACGCGCTTGATGCAGCCGGCACCGGTCAGCGGCAGGCTGCATTTGGCCAGCAGCTTGGACTCACCATCCTTCGAGGCGTGGGTCATGATGACAATGATGTTGTCGGCGCCGGCCACCAGATCCATCGCGCCGCCCATGCCCTTGACCAGTTTGCCGGGGATCATCCACGAAGCGATGTTGCCTTCGACGTCGACCTCGAACGCGCCGAGCACGGTCAGGTCGACATGGCCGCCGCGGATCATCGCGAAGGATTCGGCGGAATTGAAGATCGACGCGCCGATCCGCGCAGTCACCGTTTGTTTGCCGGCGTTGATCATGTCGGCATCGATGGTTTCTTCGGTCGGGAACGGGCCCATGCCGAGCAGGCCGTTTTCCGATTGCAGCATGACTTCCATGCCTTCGGGGATGTAGTTGGCGACCAGGGTCGGAATGCCGATGCCGAGGTTCACGTAGTAGCCGTCCTGCATTTCGCGGGCGACGCGCTGAGCCATTTGTTCGCGGGTAAGTGCCATGTTGTTGTTCTCCGAAGGCCTGAATTATTTGCGGATGGTGCGCTGTTCGATGCGTTTTTCGAACGTGCCGCAAATGACTCGATCGACGTAGATACCCGGGGTGTGGATCTGCGTCGGGTCGAGTTCGCCGGGCTCGACGATTTCTTCGACTTCGACCACGGTGATCTTGCCGGCGGTCGCGGCCAGCGGATTGAAGTTCTGCGCAGTGTGGCGGTAAACGACGTTACCGAAATGGTCCGCCTTCCAGCCTTTGACGATGGCGAAATCGCCGGTGATGGATTCTTCCATCAGGTATTTGCGGCCCTTGAACTCGCGCACTTCCTTGCCTTCAGCAACCGGGGTGCCAACGCCAGTGGCGGTGAAGAACGCCGGAATGCCGGCGCCGCCCGCGCGCATTTTTTCGGCGAGGGTGCCTTGCGGGGTAAGGATGACTTCGATATCGCCCTTGAGCAGTTGCTCTTCGAACAGCTTGTTTTCGCCGACGTACGAGGCGATGACTTTGCTGATCTGGCGGTCGGTGAGCAGCACGCCAAGGCCGAAACCATCGACGCCGCAGTTGTTGGAAACCACGGTGAGGTCACGGGTGCCCTTGCGCTTGATCTCGGCGATCAGGTTTTCCGGGATGCCGCACAGACCAAAGCCGCCGGCGATGACTGTCATGCCGTCTTCCAGCCCGGCCATCGCTTCCTCGTAGGAATACACACGCTTGTCGAAACCTGCCATAGGCACCTCTTTTATTATTTGCGGGCGGCTGGCTAGCCGAATGACTGGAGTGTCTCTCTGCTGGATATATTTGTTAAGTTGATTTTTAAGGTGGATTGATTGATAAATCTCACCAATACGCGTTCGGCGATGATCGTTCCCACGCAGGAGCGTGGGAACGATCAGGGCCATCGCATCACGGCTTGCAGCTTGACGCTTGCAGCTTGCAACTGGAGCAAAGCGACCATGACCATCAAACAGATCCGGGCCTTTCTCGCCGTGGCCCATAGCCTGAGCTTCGCTGTGGCCTGCGAGCGTCTGCATTTGTCGCAATCGGCGCTCAGCCTGACCATCAAGGCGCTGGAAGAGGGCCTGGGAGGGCGTCTGTTCAGCCGTAACACGCGTAACGTGGCGTTGACCCCGGAAGGCGAGTCCCTGCTGCCGCTGGCGCGCCGCTTGATCGCCGACTGGGACAATGCCGAAGACGAAATGCGCCAGCGTTTCAGCCTGCAGCGCGGACGCGTGACGCTGGCGGCGATGCCGTCGTTTGCCGGCAATCTGCTGCCGCCGATCCTCAAGAGCTTTCGCGCGCGTTATCCGAACGTCAACGTGACGGTCAACGACGTGATCAACGAGCAAGTGCTGGAAATGGTCCGCGATCGTCAGGTTGAACTCGGTGTGGCGTTCGCGCCGATGCAGAGCACGTCGATGACATTCACGCCTTTGTATGTCGATCGCTTTGTCGCCGTGGTGCCGGCCGATTCAGCGCTGGCCGGTCGCGCCGACATCGATTGGCAGACTTTGCTGCAGGAACCGTTCATCACCCTGCAGCGGCCATCGACCGTGCGGGTCATGCTCGAAGAGCATTTGCAGGCGCGCGGAATGAAGTTGCCGGTGGAGTTCGAGAGTCATCAATTGGCGACCGTTGGCCGAATGGTTGCCAGCGGGCTTGGGGTCAGCGCGGTGCCGGCATTGTGCGCCGGGCAAATGCGCGAGCTCGGTGCGCATTGCCTGACCTTGAATGATTCTGTGGAGCGGGCGATTGGTGTGTTGACCGAGCCGGGCAATGAACTGTCGGCGGCGGCGCAGGCGTTGTTCGAGATTCTCAAGGCTGAAGATTTGCAGCGCCAGTTCGATTTTCCCCTCACCCTGGGAGCGCGGAAACAGAGCGCCGAACGCTGATTCAGTGTGGGAGCGAGCCTGCTCGCGAAGAACGATAACGCGGTCTAAACCTTGGCCACGCGCCACAGATACCAGGCCGCAAGCGTCCGATAAGGTTTCCACGCCTGGCCAATCTCGATCATCTGTTTGCGCGTCGGCTGCACCTCCAGTCCCTTCAAGCGCCGATATCCCTCACGCACGCCAAAATCATCCGCCGGCAGGATGTCCATACGTTCCAGGCTGTAGATCAACAGCATCTCCACGGTCCAGCGGCCGACCCCGCGCAGGCTGGTCAGGCGTTCGATCAGGGTTTCATCGTCCATCGCCCGTGCAGTCGGGTAGTCGGGGACCACGCCGTCCAGCGAAGCCTGGGCGATCCCTTGAATCGTCGCAATCTTGCTCGCCGAAAAACCACAAGCACGCAGGCGCTCGACCTCGGTAGCCAGAATCTGCTGCGGACGCGGAAACGCCTGGCCGGGGAACAACTCCACCAAACGCCCAAGGATCGCATCGCCGGCCTTGGGGTGCAGTTGCTGATAGGCAATCGCCCGTACCAGCGATTCATACGGGTCGCGCGCTGGATGTGGCTGATGCCGACATGGCCCGACGGCGTTGATATGGCGTTGCCAGTCAGTGTCTATCGCGGCCAGAAAAGCGCTGGCCATCTCATACATGTCAGCCATGTTGCGGTGATTCGAACGTACTCATCGAAATCCCTGTTTGCCTGTTGGATCGCATGGCTCAAAAAGCCAATTGTTGAGTCATTTGCAGCGCGGCGTTTTCCAGTCTGAGCAGGAACGCCTTGCGCGGTTGTCCGCCACCATAACCGGTCAGCGAGCCGTCTGCGCCGATCACCCGGTGGCACGGGACCACAATCGACAGGCGATTGTGCCCATTGGCCAGGCCGACGGCACGGCTTGGCGCCGGGTTTGCCCAAGCCTGCCGCGATGGCGCCGTACGTGCTGGTGTGACCGTAGGGAATTTGCAGCAGCGCCGCCCACACCTCACGGGCGAAAGTGCTGCCGGGCAGGTGCAGCGGCACGCTGAACTGAGTGAGTTTGCCGGCGAAATAATCCGCCAGTTGCACCTCGATCTGCTGCAAGTGGGCGTTATGCCCCGGTGCAATCGCGTAGCCATAACGGTTCTGCAGCGCTTCGACTTCGCGGGTCAGCGCCGGTCGATCGAGAAACTCCAACAACACCAGCCCGCGCCGCTCGGCCATGGCGATCATCGGCCCCAACGGCGTGGTCAGGCGGGTGAACAGCAACGGCTCACTGTTGGCCGCACGGCCCGGGGTGATGTGGAAGGACTTCTGAAACGCATCGCGAAAACCGCTGAGCGACTCGTAGCCGGAGTCAAACGCCGCGTGATCGATCGACGTGCCTTGCCTGATCCCGCCCAAGGCCATGCCGAGGCGACGTGTGCGCAGCCAGGCGTGGAACGTCATACCGAAGTGCTGCTTGAACCAGCGTCGCAGTTTCAGCGGTTCGATGCCCTCGGCGAGCAATTGCGCATCGCTCCAGCGCCGTTCGGGATCGGCGTCCACCGCATTGAGCAGGCGCTGCACCCAGTCCGGGGCAATGGCTGCCGCGTCCAGCGGTTTGCAGCGCAGGCAGGCGCGATAACCGGCGCACAGGCACTCGTCGGCGTGGGCGAAGAATTCGACGTTTTCCGGTTTCGGCTTGCGCGCCGTGCAACTGGGGCGGCAAAAGATCCCGGTGGTTTTCACGGCGGTGAAGAACACGCCTTCATAGGCAGTGTCGCGCTCGAGCATGGCGCGAACCATTTCGGCGTGGGGCGGCAGGACAGCGGCTGGTATGTTCATGACGTGAGAGTAAATCCGCTTTGTCGATGGCTCCACCGAAAAATCGACAGTGAATTTTTTCCCTTGTGCAGCACAATGGGCGGGTCGCCGCTTTCGAGGAAGCCAACCCATGCATCCGTTTTCCATTCAGCGCATCGATCACATCGTTCTGCGCGTCGCCGACCTGCAACGCAGCATCGATTTCTACGCCAGGGTGTTCGGCGCCGAAGTGGTCAGGCATAACCAGCCGCTGGGGCTGGTGCACCTGCGGGCCGGTACGTCGATGATCGATCTCGTCGATTTGGCGGGCGAACTCGGGCGCAAGGGCGGTGGCGCGGCGCAGGCGCAGCGACGCAATGTCGACCACTTCTGCCTGCGCATCGAACCGTTCGACGAAGCCGCGCTCATCGCCCATCTGCAATCGTTCGGGCTGACCGTTGCACAAGCCGCCAGGCGTTTTGGCGCCGAGGGTTACGGCTTGTCGCTGTACTGTTTTGACCCGGACGGCAATCAGGTCGAACTCAAAGGCCCGTCCGAGAGCGATCAGCCAGCGGTTTCCTGAAGCAGCAGCTCGGCCACTTGCCCGAGGGCCGAACGGCCGTTTTGCGCTTGTTCAGACGCCAGATTGAACAGCGCCAGTTGCCGATCGGCGCTGGTGCCGCTGTCGATGATCGTCCGCGCACGCTCGAACAACTGCGCCGCGCCCAATACCTGTGCCGTTTCGGCAAAACGCTGCTCGGCCAGTTCCAGCCATTGCGCGAGCGAACAGTCGCCGTCGATGCCTTCGACCAAATAGCGCCCATGAATTCCCAAGCGTTTGGCCCGCCAGCGATTTTCCTCCAGCATCGAACGTGCGGTCTGGTCATAGAGCAATCCTGGCCGCCGCTGCGCACTGGCGTGAGCCACCAGAACGCGAAAGAACGCCGCAAGGGTCAGCGCATCCTCGACCCGAGGGCAAGCGTCAGTCATACGCAGTTCCAGGGTCGGAAAACGCGCTGCCGGGCGCACGCCCCACCAACACTCGCCGGGCTGGCTGATCGCGCCGATACGCATGAGAAACGCCAAGTGTTCGTCGTAATGGCGCTGATCGACAAACAGCGGCGGGATGCCCATGCGTGGCCATTCGTCACTCGCGGTCTGCCGATAGCTCATGAAACCGCTGGCGGCGCCATCCCAGATCGGCGACGAACAACTCAGCGCCAACAGCAGCGGCGTCCACGGCAGGATTTCGTTCATCACGGCGATGCGATCCAGCGGCTCGATCACCTCGACGTGCACATGCAGCCCCGACAACACGCTGCGGCGGACAACATGGCCGTAGCGCTCGAACAGATGATGGAAATGTTCCTCGTCGGTCGGAACCTGCTCGCGCCAGTCGGCCAGCGGATGACTGCCGGCGCTGAGCACGCCCAGAGCAAACGGTTCAAGGGCTGCACCCAAGGGCTGACGGCTGCCACGGAGAAAATCGCCAGCGTGCACAAAGTCGCTGAACACCGGCGAAGCCACTTCGATCTGGCCCTGAAACATCTCCGTGGCAAACCACACACCCAGCGCCGCCCTGCAAGCCTCGATGGCCTGTGGGGGCGGACTGCCGACCATGCGCAGGCTCTGCAGGTCAGTGAGAAAGTACTCTTCCTCAATGCCGAATCGCGGCTGGCTCATGACGGTGCTCGAGCAAGTGGTTCTCTTGAGAACCGTGCGCCGTTGCGGTGGTTCACGCCAGGCGACCAGTGCCCCGCGAATGCACCGTTGGTCTTGTCCATTGCACTTGAGCGGCCGAGGCGTTTCCAAACAAGTCCGATCAACGTGTTCTGGAGGCAGACATGAGCAACCCATCCAGCAACGACAAAGCGCTTGAGCAAACCGTCAATGCCAACGACGACGGCTTCGCCATCGGCACGGCCGGGCGCGATGAAGACCCCAACGCCACCACCGACTGGGATGTCAGCCGCGATAACGAGGATGTCATGACGCCGGACGATACTCGCGGTCTGCCCGGTTATCCCGGC
Source organism: Pseudomonas sp. TE9122 (assembly GCF_056278925.1). NCBI lineage: Bacteria > Pseudomonadati > Pseudomonadota > Gammaproteobacteria > Pseudomonadales > Pseudomonadaceae > Pseudomonas > Pseudomonas sp. TE9122. The sequence goes on from NZ_JBWBQI010000001.1 coordinate 1,830,381, forward strand.
GCCGAAAAAAACAATCCTTCGAAACCCGTTGCCGACAGCAGCGTACCGGCCAACGGCGATCCATCGGTGCAGAACGACGGCGCTGATTGAGGTGGTCAGCAGTGGCAGGATAATGGCGTCGGTCGAACTTTTCTGATCCGGCGCCACTCTGAACCTGTCATAGGGTCGCAGTTCGACAGAAAAAACGCTTCGGCAGGCAGAAAAAGCCGCGTGGCGTGATAAATTCCCCCCACGTCGAGCCCACCCAGAATGGCCCCTGCCGGGTCCCACCAAGAGCGATCTACATGCAAGCAAAGGCCCGTGAGGTTTATGTGCCACCGGTGCTGCAAGATCTGCGGGCCGGCACAGCCGAACTGCACATCGCACTGGAAAAACGCCTTCCTTTTTTTACCGATACCCTCGATACCCCCGCATTCGAGCGCTTGATGGCGGCCTATTACGGTTTTTATCAGCCGCTGGAACGGGCGTTGCTCGCCAGTGGCGCTGTCCCGGATGATTTCGATCTGACGCCTCGTTTGAAGGCCGAGACCTTGCACGCCGACCTGCGCGCGCTGGGCGCGACGACCAATGATTTGCCGCTGTGCGAGGACTTGCCGGTGATCGACTCCAGCGCCGCCAGTCTCGGTGTTTTGTACGTGCTCGAAGGCGCCACTCTCGGCGGGCAGATCCTGCGTCGGGAGATCGCCGCGCGGCTGAATCTGGACGCCGACAATGGCGCTGCCTTCCTCGACGTCTACGGCGCGGCCACCGGGCGGCGCTGGCGTGAGTTCATCGAATACCTGAGCAACCGGCCCATGGCGGCCAGCGAACGCGCGGCCGTGGTCAGCGCAGCACAAACCACATTCAGCTGTTTCGAGCAGTGGCTCGAGCGCCAGGAGGTACTGGCATGAACCCGCAAGACCCACAAGCCTTTGAAGAACTGCTGGCCAACTGTGCCGACGAGCCGATCCGCTTTCCTGGCGCGATCCAGCCCCATGGTTTGCTGCTGACCCTGACCGAGCCTGCGCTGCAGATCATTCAGGTCAGCGCCAACGTCGAAACCCTGCTGGCCCGCGCGCCCGAATCGCTGATCGGCCAGCCGCTGCACAGCCTGATCGGCGCCGAACACACCGCGCACGTGCTTGAAGCCTTGCAGCAGACAGCGTTTTCCGAGGCGGCGCCGCTACGATTCGAGCTCAACGGCACTGAATTCGAAGGTTTGCTGCACCGCCATCAGGGCGTGCTGATTCTCGAGCTGGAAATCCATGTGAAGAATTTCCAGCCGCGCAACGTCGCCGGCGTCAATACCCACCTGGGCCGCATGCTCCAGCGCCTGCAAGCGGCGACCACGCTGCAGGCCCTGTACGACATCAGCGTCAAGGAAATCCAGGCGATGACCGGTTACGACCGGGTGCTGATCTATCGCTTCGAGGAAGAGGGCCACGGTCAGGTCATCGCCGAAGCGTCCGATCCGTCGATGGAAGTGTTCAACGGCCTGTTCTTCCCGGCTTCGGACATTCCCGAGCAGGCGCGCGAGCTGTACCGCACCAATTGGCTGCGGATCATCCCCAACGCCGATTATCAGCCAGTGCCACTGGTGCCGAAGCTGCGCCCGGACACGCAAACGCCGCTGGACCTCAGTTTCGCCACGCTGCGCAGCGTCTCGCCGATTCATTGCCAGTACATGAAGAACATGGGCGTGCTGTCGTCGATGAGCATTTCCCTGCTCAAGGGCGACAAGCTCTGGGGCCTGATCAGCTGCGGCAATCGCCAGCCGCTGCACGTGCCGCATGAATTGCGCATGGCTTGCCAGACCATCGGCCAGGTCCTGTCGTTGCAGATCAGTGCCATGGAAACCCTTGAACTGACCCGCCAGCGTGAAGAGAAGGTCGAAGCGCTGGCGCGGCTCAATCAGGCGATGGTCGATTCGCCGCAAAATGTTTTCGACGGCCTCGCCCAGCAGCCAGCGACGCTGATGGCGCTGGTCAATGCCGGCGGCATCGCGATCATCGAAGACAAGCAGTTGCACCGTTACGGCAACTGCCCGGCGCCGGAAGAAATTCGCGCGCTGCACAAGTGGTTGCAGGCGCGCGGCGAGCCGGTGTTCGCCAGCCATCACCTGTCCAGCGTTTACCCGCCGGCGGCGCAGTATCAGTCTGTGGCCAGCGGTGTGCTCGCCATGAGCCTGCCCAAACCGGTGGACAACGGCGTGCTGTGGTTCCGTCCGGAAGTGAAGGAAAACATCAACTGGAGTGGCGATCCGCGCAAACCGCTGGATCTGGAAACCTCCGATGCCGGGATGCGCCTGCGTCCGCGTACCTCGTTCGAAATCTGGAAAGTCGAGATGGCCGGGATTTCCACCAAGTGGAGCCACGGTGACCGGTTCGCCGCCAATGATCTGCGCCGTTCAGCGCTGGAAAACGATCTGGCCCGTCAGGTACGTCGCGAGCAGGCGGCTGTGCAGGCGCGCGATGATCTGGTGGCGGTGGTTTCCCACGACCTGCGCAACCCGATGACGGTGATTTCGATGCTCTGCGGCATGATGCAGAAAGCCTTCAGCTCGGAAGGCGCGCACACTTCGCGGCGTATCTCCACTGCAATCGACACCATGCAGCAGGCCACGGCGCGGATGAACACGCTGCTGGAGGACCTGCTCGATACCTCGAAAATCGATGCCGGGCGTTACTCGATCACCCCGCAGGCGCTGGAGGTCGGGCACATCTTTGAAGAGGCCCAAGCGTTGCTGTCGCCGCTGGCCCATGACAAGGACATCAGCATTTCCTTCCAGGCCGATCCTGACCTGCGCATCCACGCCGACCCCGAGCGGCTGTTTCAAGTGCTGTCGAACCTGGTGGGCAACGCCATCAAGTTCACCCCGCGCATGGGCACCGTCGGCGTACACGCGAAATCGGTGGGCGACGAGATCGTGTTCATCGTGCGTGACAGTGGTGAAGGCATTCCCAAGGAGCACTTGCCGCATGTGTTTGATCGCTACTGGACGATAAAGGAAGGCAACCCGACCGGCACTGGCCTTGGTTTGTACATCACTCAAGGCATCGTCGAAGCCCACGGCGGCCAGATCGTCGCCGAGAGCGAGCCGGGGCAGGGCAGCGAATTCCGCTTCACCGTGCCGCGCCTGGCCTGAGTGCCCCCTGTAGGTTTTGATCGTTCCCATGCTCTGCGTGGGAATGCCTCTACGGACGCTCTGCGTTCGGCTCTGAATGGGACGCAGAGCGTCCCGGGCTGCATTCCCACGCAGAGCGTGGGAACGATCAGATCAGATTCGCAGCCTCAGGGTCATTTTCTTCAATACCGCAAATCCCCCGCCCGCTACCGTAGCCACCTCGTTCCTCGTTTGAAGCAGGTGTGCAATGAGTCTGATTCTTTCCATGGCGGCGTTTGCCCTCGCCGCATCCATCACCCCCGGGCCGGTCAATATCGTCGCCTTGAGTTCCGGCGCGCAGTACGGTTTCCGCGCCAGCCAGCGGCACGTGGCCGGGGCGACGTTGGGGTTTGTGCTGTTGCTGGTGCTGATGGGGCTGGGCCTGCATGAGGTGCTGCAACTGTGGCCATTCATGACCCGCGTGGTGCAATGGGCCGGGGTGGCGTTTCTGTTGTTCATGGCCTGGAAACTGGCCAGCGATGACGGCCAACTGAACACCAGCGAGTCCGGCCGTGCGCCGTCGATGCTCTATGGCGCGGTGATGCAATGGCTCAACCCCAAGGCCTGGCTGGCATGCGTGGCCGGCATGGGCGCGTTTGTCGCCGACGGCGAGGCGCGGCTGGTCTGGCAGTTTGCGGCGGTGTATCTGGTGATCTGCTATCTGTCGGTGGGCTGCTGGGCGTATGCCGGGACGTTTTTGCGCGGTTATCTGAGCAATGCCGCCGGGATGCGCTGGTTCAATCGGTTGATGGCGTTGTTGCTGGCGGTGAGTGCGCTTTATTTGCTGTTCACTTGATTGACAGGCCCACCACAACCCCCTGTGGGAGCGAGCCTGCTCGCGAACGCGGTGTGTCATTCAACACTTCACTGACTGATCCACCGCATTCGCGAGCAGGCTCGCTCCCACAAGGGGGGCAGTGTTCAACTTTGAGTATGAAGTCAGCCGCGATACTGCCCCGGCGTTGCCGCCAGATGTTGTTTGAACGCTCGCTGAAAATGCGCCTGATCGGCAAACCCGGCCTGGAGCGCGACATCGGCAATCAATTGGCCGCTGCGCAAGCGCTCGCGGGCGAACTGGATGCGCTGGTTGACCACGAACGCATGGGGCGTCATCCCGTAGCGCTGCTTGAACGCGCGAATCAGGTATGACGGCGACAGCTGCGCCGCCGCGCAAATCGCCTCGAGGCTGAGCACTTCGGTGCAATGTCCACGGATGAAATCAGCGGCGCGTTCCAGCTTGAAATTCGGCTCATCGACGGGCTCATCCGCCGGATTGAGGCGGACCTGCAAATCACTGAAAAACTCTACCGCCGCGCTGTGTTTCGCCAGCGCCTCCATTTGGTCGTCGAGCAAAACCTCATACAACCCCATCAATTTGCCGAACAGCTCGGCATCAGCCAGATGCGTGTCGGAAAATCGCCGGAATTCCAGCTCCCCGGCAAACCCCAATTGATGCTGCAAATCCGTCAGCCACGGCGTTTCGACATACAACATCACGTACGACCAAGGCTGATCATCGATCGGATTGCAGGCGTGTACATCGCCGGGATTCATCAGCACCACGGTGCCGGCCGCCACCTCAAATTGCGCCTGCTCATGCACATAGGTACTGCGCCCGGCGGTGATTGCGCCTATGGAAAAGTGCGCATGGGAATGCCGCGCATAACAGACTTCACGCCCATCCGCGATGGCCCGCGCTTCGATGAAGGGCAGGGCGTCGTCGCGCCAGAAGCGCGGGGCTTTCTCGGGGTTTTTCGCTGTGGCGTGTTTCATCGTGATCGTCCCGGCAGGTCAGCGTCCGAGTGTATTAGCTCTGGCCGGCGAATGCCCGTTGCAGTGCGGCAACATTGAGTTCTTTCATCTGAAACATCGTCTGCATTGCAGCGCCGACTGTTATAGGCTCTGGGGGCGTGACACCACGAGCGCGATGGAGATTTCTGCCCGCGCTGTGGCTCGTAAGTGTTCAACCGCAGTGGTGATGAGGTCGAGGTGAACCTCGGCGCGCGGGATGCGCCGGATCAGTTGAAGCCGACCTATGAGAGCTGGATTGTGCGGCGTGAATCGTGGCTGCCGGATTTTCCGCTGGCCAGGCATTACCGTGGTGATCGTGAAGGCGAAGGGCGGGCAGAGGGGTAGGGGATTGATTCAGCCTTCAGCACGCTTGCGATTTCTGTGGGGGCGAGTCTGCTCGCTAAGGCTTTTTGTCAGGCGGTGGTTTTTTTTGAGTGGGTACATATCCATTGCTGCGGTAACGGCTGCTTAGGGTTCCGCCCTTACGGCGGGTCACTTTTTCCAAACGCCGAAAAAGTAACCAAAAAGGCTTGCTCCTGCGTTCGGCCCTCGCAGGCTCGGGTTCCTTCGCTCCGGGACTGATCCGGGCGCAGCGGCTCCGGTTTGCTTCGCTGCACCTCCTTCCGCTGTGTCTGGCTGCGCCAGACGGTCGCTGCGCTCCCACGCCCGGATCAATCCCTCCACTCAGCCTTCCGACGTCGCCGGTGGATCAAGATCAAAAGCAGGCGAGCTGACACTCGGCCTAAGGCGAACGCGGAGACTGTAGGAGCTGCCGAAGGCTGCGATCTTTTGCTCTTGCTCTTGCTCTTGCTCTTGCTCTTGCTCTTGTAGGAGTGAGCCTGCTCGCGATAGCTATCTCAAAGATACGAATGAGCAGCGGACCTGCCCTGATCCCTGTGGGAGCTGGCTTGCCAGCGATGGCGGCCTTGTAGCCGACCAGTCTCTGACGGATATACCCAATCCCAACTGTGGGAGCTGGCTTGCCAGCGATGGCGGCCTTATAGCCGACCAGTCTCTGGCGGATATACCCAATTCCAACTGTGGGAGCTGGCTTGCCAGCGATGGCGGCCTTATAGCCGACCAGTCTCTGGCGGATATACCCAATTCCAACTGTGGGAGCTGGCTTGCCAGCGATGGCGGCCTTATAGCCGACCAGTCTCTGGCGGATATACCCAATTCCAACTGTGGGAGCTGGCTTGCCAGCGATGGCGGCCTTATAGCCGACCAGTCTCTGGCGGATGTACCCAATTCCAACTGTGGGAGCTGGCTTGCCAGCGATGGCGGCCTTGTAGCCGACCAGTCTCTGACGGATATACCCAATCCCAACTGTGGGAGCGAGCCTGCTCGCGAAAGCGGAGTGTCATTCGCAGATAATTGGACTGGAGAGACGCCTCGCGGGCAAGCCCGCTCCCACAGGGGATCAGTGTTTGCCAATTGCAGTAAGCCTGATTGAGGCGGTTACCCGCGAATAAACGCCAACAAATCCGCATTGATGGTTTCAGCCTGCGTGGTCGGCATGCCATGCGGAAATCCTGGGTACGACTTCAGTGTGCCGTTGGGCAGCAGTTTCGCCGATAACGGTGCGGAGTTGGCGTAAGGCACGATCTGGTCATCCTCGCCGTGCATGACCAGCACCGGCACGGTGACTTTTTTCAGGTCTTCGGTGAAGTCGGTCTGCGAGAAGGCGATGATGCCGTCGTAATGCGCCTTGGCCCCGCCGATCATGCCCTGGCGCCACCAGTTGGCGATGATCCCTTCCGCCGACTCGGCGCCCGGGCGGTTGTAGCCGTAGAAAGGTCCGCTCGGCACATCGCGATAGAACTGCGCGCGATTCGCCGCCAACTGCGCCTGAAAGCCATCGAACACCGATTTCGGCAAACCGCCCGGGTTGCTTTCGGTCTGCACCATCAACGGTGGCACGGCGCTGATCAACACCGCTTTGCTGACCTTGTCCTGACCATGCCGGGCGATGTAATGGATCACTTCGCCGCCGCCGGTGGAATGGCCGACGTGGACAACGTCGCGCGTACCCAGATGATTAACCACTGCCAGCACATCGTCGGCGTAGTGATCCATGTCGTGGCCGTCCCAGACCTGGCTTGAGCGGCCATGTCCGCGTCGATCATGAGCAATCACCCGAAAGCCCTGTGCCAGGAAAAACAGCATCTGCGCGTCCCAGTCATCCGAGCTGAGCGGCCAGCCGTGGTGGAAGTGGATCACCGGCGCGTCGCGCGGCCCCCAGTCCTTGTAGAAGATGTCGACGCCGTCTCGAGTGGTGACAAAGCCCATATTCGTTACTCCTGACCTGTGATGGACAACCGCGAGGTTCGCGGACCGGTTGCGCAGAGATACGACGACTCAGTGCGAGCCGTTATCAACTGTAGGAGCAAAGCCGGGGTCTGCATGACCGCTGGTCACAACGTGTGGCTTGCTGCGCAAATTAGGCTTTGCTGAAAGGGATAAGCGCGGGCGTCCGTAGGTTTTTGCGACCACAGCGACGCCCCTTTGCAATACGTGAGTTTGAGGAAATCACCCGATGCTGACCCTGAATATCAATGGCAAGGACCAAGAGCTCGATGTCCCCGCCGACATGCCGCTGCTCTGGGTTCTGCGCGATGTCGCGCACCTGACCGGGACCAAGTTCGGTTGCGGCATGGCCCAGTGCGGCGCCTGCACCGTGCACGTCGACGGCGCGCCATTACGCTCCTGCATTACCCCGGCGACTGCCGTCGCCCATGGGCAGAAAATCCTCACCATCGAGGGCTTGTCCACCGATGGCTCGCACCCGGTGCAGCAGGCCTGGGCCGAGCTGGACGTGGTGCAGTGCGGTTATTGCCAGTCCGGGCAGATCATGTCCGCCGCCGCATTGCTGGCGAAAATTCCCAAGCCCACCGACAGCGATATCGATCAGGCGCTCTCCGGCAATATCTGCCGCTGCGGCACCTATCCGCGCATTCGCGCTGCGGTCAAACGCGCCGCCGAAATCGGCTGAGTCATTCTCTGGGAGAGGAACGATGAACAGTCCTGTATCGCGTCGCGGGTTTCTCAAGGGCAGCGCACTGTTAAGCGGCGGCCTGATGGTGGCGTTTGTGGTGCCCGGGGCCAACCGCTTTGCCCGGGCGGCAGAAAATCAGAACAAGACCTTCGCACCCAACGCGTTTCTGCGCATCGCGGCGGACAACAGCGTCACCGTGCTGCTCGGTCATTCGGAAATGGGCCAGGGCATCTGGACCGGCCTGACCATGCTGATCGCCGAAGAACTGGACGCCGACTGGTCGAAAATCCGCGTCGAGCACTCGCCAGCCTCGGCGGCGGATTACGGGTTGCCGGCATTTGGCGGCATGCAGATCACCGGTGGCTCGACGTCGACCTGGATGGAATTCGACCGCTATCGACTCGCCGGGGCGACGGCGCGGCAGATGCTGGTGGAAGCGGCGGCGAAACGCTTCGACGTCGCCCCGTCGACGATTCGCACGGAGTCCGGCGTGGTCATCGCCGGGGACCAACGCGCGACCTACGGCGAACTGGCCGATGCCGCCGGGCAACTGCCGGTGCCGGACCAGAAAACCATCACTTTCAAGGAAGCCAAGGACTGGAAAGTCATCGGCAAACCGACCAAGCGCCTCGATACCCCGGAGAAGATCACCGGCCGCGCCAAGTTCGGCATGGACGTGCAGTTTGAAGGCCTGATGACCGCGATGGTCGCCCGCGCCCCGGTGTTCGGTGCCACGGTGAAATCCTTCGAAGGCGCCGCAGCGCTGGCCATTCCCGGCGTACACAAGGTTGTGCAGGTGCCCAGCGGCGTAGCGGTGGTGGCCGAGCATTTCTGGGCGGCGAAGCTGGGCCGTGATGCGCTGAAGGTCGATTGGGACCTTGGGCCGTTGGCCGACATGAGCAGTGAAAAGCTGCTGGAGAGTTTCCGCAAACTGGCGGCGACGCCGGGCACCTCGGCCACGCAGGCTGGAGATGCCAAGGCCAATTTCGGCAAAGCCGCGAAAAAAATCGAGGTCGAATACAGCGTGCCGTATCTGGCCCACGCGCCGATGGAACCGCTCAATTGCACGGTGAAAATCAGCGCCGGAAAATGCGAGATCTGGACCGGCACGCAATTTCAGACGCTGGACCAAATGGTCGCCAGCAAGATCACCGGGCTCAAGCCCGAACAGGTCGAAATTCACACGGAATTTCTCGGCGGTGGCTTCGGTCGCCGTGCCAATCCGACTTCGGACTTCGTCGCCGAAGCGGTGCAAGTGGCGAAAGCGGCGGACCTGCCGGTGAAAACCGTGTGGGCGCGCGAAGATGACATTCGCGGCGGCTACTATCGTTCGATGTACCTGCACAAGGCGCAGGTCGGGCTGGGCGCTGATGGTTTGCCGATGAGCTGGCAGCATGTGCTGGTCGGCCAGTCGATCATGGCCGGGACGATGCTCGAGGCAGCGATGGTCAAGAACGGCATCGATGCCACCTCGGTCGAGGGCGTGGCCGACAGTCCGTACATCAAGGATCTGCCTCATCATCAGGTCGAGCTGCATTCGCCGCAGACTGGCATCAATGTGTTGTGGCTGCGTTCGGTGGGCCATACCCACACGGGTTTTGTCATGGAATCGCTGATCGATGAACTGGCGACGGCGGCGGGCAAGGATCCGGTGGAGTACCGACGAACGCTGCTCAAGGCGCACCCGCGCCACCTCGGCGTGCTCAATCTGGCGGTGGAGAAGGCCAACTGGGGCGCGCCGTTGCCGGACGGGCATGCTCTGGGCGTGGCGGTGCACGAGTCGTTCGGCAGCTATGTGGCGCAGGTTGCCGAGGTGTCGCAGGACAATCTGGCGATCCGCGTGCATCGGGTGGTCTGCGCGGTGGACTGCGGCATTGCAGTGAATCCGCAGAGCGTCGCCGCGCAGATGGAATCGTGCATCACCTTCGGTCTCGGCATGGCGTTGCACAGCAAGCTCACCGTCAAGGACGGCGGCGTCGTGCAGTCCAACTATCACGATTATCAGGTGCTGCGGCTCAACGAAATGCCGGTGGTGGAAGTGCACATCGTCCCCAGCAGCGAAAAACCCGGCGGCATTGGCGAACCCGGCGTGCCACCGACCGCGCCGGCCGTGGCCAACGCCGTGTTCGCCTTGACCGGGCAACGCCTGCGCGAACTGCCACTGCAACTGTCGGGGGTCTGAGATGAAACGACATCTTGTGTTGGGCACCGTCGTGTTGCTCGGTCTTGGTGGCTATGCCTCGGACCTGTTTGCCGAGGATCAGGAAGCTCTGAAAGCCTTTGGCACGGTGCAGAAAGTCTTTCAGAGCCCGCGCTGCCAGAACTGCCACATTCCCGGCGATTCGCCGTTGCAGTTCGACGCTGGCATCCCTCACGCGATGAATGTAGTGCGCGGCATGGATGGCAAGGGCGCCGCCGGTTTGCCCTGCGCCACCTGTCACGCTGAAAGCAATCCGCCGGCCAGTTATGGCCCCCATGCGCCGCCGGGTGCGCCGCACTGGAGCCTGCCGCCAGCGGCACACAAAATGGCCTGGATCGGCCTGCCCTCGGACAAGCTCTGCGCGATGATCAAGGACCGCGCGAGCAACGGCGATCGGGATTTTGCCGCGCTGTTAAAACACGTCAGCGAAGACAAACTGGTGCTCTGGGGCTGGAATCCCGGGGCAGGGCGCGCACCGGTGCCAGTGCCGCACGATATCTTCGTCGCGCAATTCAAACTCTGGGCCGATGCCGGCGGGCCGTGTCCGGTGGCGCAAATGTGATGCCCCGACGATTAAGCGCTACGCTGAACGCATGACTGTCTACGGAGTGTGCGCATGCTGGTGCCCGGAAAACCTGCCAATGAAGCTGCACGTATCGACGCGCTGCATGGCCTCAACCTCGACTCGGCCCCTGAAGAGCGTTTCGATCGTCTGACGCGCCTGGCCAAGCGCCTGTTCAACGTGCCGATCGCCCTGGTCACGCTGGTCGACAAGGATCGCCAGTGGTTCAAGTCCTGTGTGGGTCTGGATGTCAGCGAGACGTCCCGCGATGTCTCGTTCTGCGGCCATGCGATTTTGCAAAACGAGCTGATGCTGGTGCCCGATGCGCTGGAAGATTTGCGCTTTCATGACAACCCGTTGGTCACCGGCGCACCGAATATTCGCTTTTACGCCGGTTATCCGCTGACCGTACCGGACGGTAACAAAATGGGCACCTTGTGCCTGATCGATACCAAACCCCGCCATCTCGACGACGAAGAGCGAGCCTTGTTGCGCGACCTCGCGGAGATGGCCGAGCAAGAGCTGACGGCGGTGCAGATGGCAAGCATGGATGAACTGACGCTGCTGTCCAATCGCCGTGGTTTCAAGCAACTGGCCCAGCATGCGCTGGATGCCTGCGCACGTTTGAACCGACCGGCGACGCTGTTGTTTTTCGATCTCAACGACTTCAAGCAGATCAACGATCTGTACGGGCATGCCGAAGGTGACAGTGCGCTGAAGACCTTCGCCGATGTGTTGCGCATTGCCTTTCGCGAGAGCGATGTGGTGGGGCGCTTGGGCGGTGATGAGTTCGTCGCGTTGCTGACCGGCTCGAGCCACGTTGAAACCACGCGGATCATGGCGCGGCTCAAGGAAATCCTCGAAGAGCGCAACGCCACGCTGCACCGTGGTTACGCGATTCGTTTCAGCGTCGGCCAGATCGAATACGACCCCACACGCCACGAAACCGTTGATCGCCTGCTCGCCGATGCGGATGGCGCGATGTATGCGCACAAGCAAGCTCTGAAAGGCTGTTAGTAACGGCCCCATCGCTGGCAAGCCAGCTCCCACAGAGTCCAGTGACGTTAATGAGGTGTGAGTTCACCTTGAATTCCTGTGGGAGCGGGCTTGCCCGCGATGGCGGTGGGTCAGGCAATTTGATGCTGGCTGATGGAATGTCTTTGCGAGCAGGCTCGCTCCCACAGGTCTCGATGGCGCGGAGGATTTTTTCAGTTCAGCACCATCTATGTGGGAGCGAGCCTGCTCGCGAAGGCGTCAGTCGATCTATCGCCGGATTCGCCAGTGCTCAGCGCTTGGGCGGGCTCAGCTTCTGGTAAAACGCCAGCCATTTCTCGTCACTGGCAGCGGCATCCTCGAGTTCGGGCACGCGCAATGCGTCTTGCAAGGCTTGCGCTTTGAAAGCATCGAACAGATGCCTGACGGCAGTGCTGGCGATGGCGTTGACTGTGTTGGAGGCGAAGGTATCGGGCACGGCGGCGCGCTCCTGTTGCGCCAGGGGTGCGCCCTGAATATCGAGGCGAGTAATGAACGCGTTACAAGTGGCATTCAAGCGAGGCTGGGAGCCGTGCCTGTAGGCTTCGGCGTCGACGGGCAGCGATTTCGCCGCATCATTTGCCCCCGATGGTTTGAGTAATGCAAGGTCGATATCGCGACGCAGCACCACTTCATTCCTGCCAGTGAAAATCTCGAAGACTCTGGCTGGACTCCCACGCAGCAGCGCCAAGATGCCGAATGGCGCAGTGCTGGCGTCAGCCAGCTTGTCCGTGGCTGCCGATACTGGCCGCAGGGCGAGCAGTTCCAGCTCGTGGTCTTCGATGTCGATTCGCTGCGCGAACGGCAAGCGACAGAACGCTTCCTTGAGAAATGCGATATGTGCGTCCTTCATTTGCCTCAGGCGTGCGCTCAGTGCCGCATGGAAGTAGGTCGCCACATTGTGCAGTCTGGGCAACGAGGCAAGCATGGGGGCCAGTTGCAACTGTGCATTGCTCGATTGCCATCCCGCCAGCTTCCCTGTCAGCTTGCCGGCGACATGCAATTCGCTCAACGAGTAATGCGCTGAAGAGGTCTTCGGGTTGGCGTCTGCAACAAACAGCGCCTTCTCCGTGAGGTAGGGGGAATCGCTGAACACCTTGCGCAGATCGGCCAGGGCAACCGTGACGGGAGTGGGCGGTGCCGAGAGGAACGCCCGCCGATAAAGATCGTTCAACAGGCGATTGTGGTTGCGGAACAGGACATCGGCCTGCTTCAGCGTCGTGGCGTCATAAACAGTCACCGGAAATTCGGCGTTGCGCTGGATCAGCCCTCTGGCAACCGCCCAGTCAACGACCAGTGAGGCACAGGAATCCTCGCGCAGGAATTTGTAGAAGTGCGTGGGGGCCGGGCCTTTGGTCAGTTGGTTCAGTTGCTCATAGCTCATCAGGCGTGCCACACCCGGCATTTGGCTTTCGATATACAGCACGACCTGCTTCAGCCTGACCCAACGCGAACAGCTCATGTAACAGAGTGATGGCGGAATATGCCGGGTCAGAAACTCCGGCGCTATACCGGACAACAACAGATGGGTGGCCAACGTCTTGTTTTTGACCGATGCAAGAGCGGGCTGCCGATCAATGAAGCGGCGTACCTCGTCATAGCTGTCGCCCCAGAAATCACGCCCCTCCAGACGTTGCACGGCAATACGGTTCAAATCCTCACCCGCGTTCGGCTCCAGGCTGAGAATCAATGCAGCGAGCAACAGGCGATCGCGGTTGGTGGCCAGCAGGCGTTTCTCCTGCGCCGGAGCACCCAGAATCTTCACCAGCAGATTGCCCAGCGTTTGCGCGCGCGGTGTGATCAGAATTCGGCTGATCAGGTAGTCGGCTTTTGCCTGGAGCGTTTTGAGCGGCAGATCGGTATCGACACCCTCACTGAGGTAGTCGATCAACGGCGGCGAGTCTACGGGTAAAAACGCCTGTGTGGTGTCGATGATGCTCTGACGCTGTTGCGCCGTGAACCGTTCGGTTTGTGTCCACGGCTGGCCGAGCAGATACCAGTGATTCATATGCCCGGGGCGGGTGTGCAGATTGATCCTGAACCATTTCACCAGCGCGAGGGCTTGCTCGACAGTATTCGGCAAAAGCAGATTGTAGAAGCGCAGCATTTGCCCAAGGGTGACTTTACCGCTCGAGCGCAGGGCGCCGCCGGCTTTGCTTGCCTTGGCCTTGAGCTGGTCGCGAAAGAGTTTCAGATCAGCCTGTTTTTCCACCTGCGCCGTCAGGGTGACCCAGCCCTTTACGCTGGCAGTACCGACATGACCGGATTCGGTGACGAGCAATTGACTGTCGGCAGGCAGTCCGTGCTGCTGCAGGATGGCTTGAAAATCCTCATCGGCGCTGAGTGTCTGCAATTGACGCTGGCCATACTTCATCCGTCCCGCCAGCGCGGAATCCGGATGGAGCTCGCTGATTTCCTCGTAATCGATCTTGGCCTTGGGCGCTTTGTTCCAGCTCAGCGCTTCAAGGCGTCGCACGATGTGCCGGTTATCTTCCAGAGCGCCAAATTCTTCACGATAACTGCGGATGGGGTCGTTGCTTTGCACGTAATCGCTGACGTAGGGCAGCGCCGGCCAGCTTTGCTGGCGCAGGCGTTGCGCAAGTGCCTTGGCTTCGCGGGCATCTTGCGGCAACGCAAACTCATAGCGGCCCAGAAGCTCGCCCAGTTTGAGGCGCGGCCCTCTGGCGGGTGCAGAAACAGAGGCCGAAGTGAGGGTTACCGGCGTGTCGAGAAAGCCTCGCTGCTCGAAAGGGTCGCTCGCCAGCAACACTTCATCGATTCGATCGGCGATCGCCCGAAAGTCTTCCAGTTGCGCGTTGCGTTCCTTCACTAGCGCCGACGTGCTCTGGCCGTTTTCATCGATGGCCGCCAGCCCGGTTTTCTTCAGCTCGGCGAGGATGACTCGGGCCTGAATCTGGTTTTGCGGTTCCGGGTAACCGTAGAACGCCAGCACCACTTGCCGTGGAAACCGATACAGCGGATTGGCGGATTTACCGCCGATGTAGGGCAGGCCCAGCCCCGCAGGATCGATACGCTGGGAAATCGACAGCAGCATCGGCGCCATCTGCCACCAGCCCGAATCATCTTCCAGCGTGAACGTGCGGACATCGCTGGAGCCGTTCGAGGGTGTCTGCGCTTGCAGGGTATCGCCCTTGATCTGCAGGGTATCCAGATCGATGTTAAAGCCACTGGCCCAATCGAGAAATTCAGGGCGTTCGAGGGCGCTCCAGTAAAGCTCCATCCATTCGCGCAGCCGGCATGCACGGGGAACCTCCAGCGTGCGCGCCGGTGTGGCGGCGCTGACCACCGGTACGGCGGTCAATTCTGCGATGAGATTGTGAATCAGCGTCTGTTCGTGTACCGGTGTGTCGTCCATCTGCGCCTCCCTGGCGGCTGATAAGCATCGAGCGCCGAGTATCAAAGGCAGGGCAGGGTGGTTGGCGGTACATATGTAGTTGGACGAGCTTTTCTGCAGGCATAAAAAAACCCGCCGGATCCGGCGGGTTTTTCTATTGGCTACAGGAAGATCACTCTTCGATGTTGCCCATCGCGGTGGTGTTGAAGCCGCCGTCGACGTACATGATTTCACCGCTGATGCCCGACGCCAGGTCGGAGCACAGGAAGGCGCCGGCGTTGCCGACCTCTTCGATGGTGACGTTGCGGCGCAGCGGAGTCTGCGCTTCGTTGGCGGCCAGCATCTTGCGGAAGTTCTTGATGCCGGATGCGGCCAGGGTGCGGATCGGGCCAGCCGATACGCAGTTGACGCGGGTGCCGTCCGGACCGAGGGAACCGGCCAGGTAACGGACGCCGGCTTCCAGCGAAGCCTTGGCCATGCCCATCACGTTGTAGTTCGGCATGGTGCGCTCGGCGCCCAGGTACGACAGGGTCAGCAGGCTGCCGTTGCGGCCTTTCATCATTTCGCGACCGGCCTTGGCCAGGGCCACGAAGCTGTAGGCGCTGATGTCGTGAGCAATGCGGAAACCTTCACGGGTGGTGGCTTCGGTGAAGTCGCCGTCCAGTTGGTCGCCCGGGGCGAAGCCGACGGAGTGCACGATGCAGTCCAGGCCGTCCCACTTCTTGCTCAGCTCTTCGAAGACCTTGGCGATTTCTTCATCGCTGGCCACGTCGCACGGGAAGCACAGCTCAGGGCTCGAACCCCAGCCTTGTGCGAATTCTTCGACGCGACCCTTGAGTTTGTCGTTCTGATAAGTGAAGGCAAGCTCAGCGCCCTCGCGATGCATGGCGGCAGCGATGCCGGATGCGATGGACAGCTTGCTGGCGACACCGACGATCAGTACGCGCTTACCGGCGAGAAAACCCATGTGTTGCTCCTCTTTCAGGTTATTGCGCAGTGGCTGGTGCCAGAAAAGCGGCCTCCAGCAACTGCTGTGTATACGGATGTTGGGGGGCGGCAAAGATACTTTGCGCGTCTCCCTGTTCGACCACTTGGCCATGCTTGACCACCATCAGCTGGTGGCTCAGCGCTTTGACGACAGCCAGGTCATGGCTGATGAACAAATACGTCAGGTTGTACTTGGCTTGCAGTGAACGCAACAGCTCCACCACTTGCCGCTGCACCGTCCGGTCGAGCGCCGAAGTCGGCTCGTCCAGCAGGATCAGCGCCGGTTTCAGCACCAAGGCCCGGGCAATGGCGATTCGCTGCCGTTGCCCACCGGAAAATTCGTGGGGGTAGCGGTGCCGGGTTTCCGGATCCAGACCTACCTCCTTCAATGCCGCAATGATCGCCGCTTCCTGTTCGGCTGCGGTGCCCATTCTGTGTATCCGCAGGCCTTCGCCAACGATGTCGTTGACGCACATGCGCGGGCTCAGGCTGCCGAACGGGTCCTGAAACACCACCTGCATCTCCCGCCGCAGCGGGCGAATCTCGTTCTGCGTCAGGCATTCTAGCTGCTTGCCTTCAAAGCGGATCGCGCCTTTGCTGCCGATCAGCCGCAAAATCGCCAGACCGAGGGTGGATTTGCCGGAACCGCTTTCGCCGACGATCCCCAGGGTCTGGCCCTGAGGCAGGCTGAAATTGATGCCGTCCACTGCCTTGACGTAATCCACCGTGCGTTTGAGCAGGCCTTTCTTGATCGGGAACCAGACTTTGAGGTCCTCGACTTCGAGCAGCGGCGCGCCGATTTCATTGCTCGCCGGGCCGCCGCTGGGCTCCGCGCCGAGCAATTCCCGAGTGTACGGATGCTGCGGCGAACGGAACAGCTCTGCGCACGATGCCTGTTCGACGATGCAACCGCGCTGCATGACACATACGCGATGCGCAATTCTTCGCACCAGGTTCAAATCGTGACTGATCAGTAGCAGCGACATGCCCAATCGGGCCTGAAGATCCTTGAGCAAATCGAGGATTTTCAGCTGAACGGTCACGTCCAGCGCGGTGGTCGGTTCGTCGGCAATCAGCAATTCCGGCTCGTTGGCCAGGGCCATGGCGATCATCACCCGCTGCCGCTGGCCGCCGGACAATTCATGGGGCAGCGCCTTGAGCCGCTTGTGCGGCTCGGGAATGCCGACCATTTCCAGCAGCTCCAGCGTGCGCCTGGTCGCCACTTTGCCACTCAGGCCCTTGTGGATGCCGAGCACTTCGTTGATCTGCTTCTCGATCGAATGCAGCGGATTGAGCGAAGTCATCGGCTCCTGAAAGATCATGGCGATGCGGTTGCCACGAATATGGCGGATGGTCTTCTCGCTCAAATCCAGCAGGTTCTGCCCGGCGTAATTGATGCTGCCGGCCGGATGCCGCGCCATGGGGTAGGGCAGCAGGCGCAGGATTGAATGCGCCGTTACCGATTTGCCCGAGCCCGATTCGCCGACCAGTGCCAGGGTCTCGCCGCGCTTGATATCGAAGCTCACGCCCTCGACCACACGGTGTACTCGCTCGCCGAAACCGAATTCGACGGCGAGGTCGCGCACTTCGATCAGATTGTCCTGATTCATTTCACTTCCTCGGGTCGAAGGCATCGCGAGCGGACTCGCCGATAAACACCAGCAGGCTCAACATCAGTGCCAGTACGGCAAACGCGCTCATGCCCAGCCATGGCGCCTGCAGGTTGGATTTGCCTTGGGCAACCAGTTCGCCCAGCGACGGACTGCCGGCCGGCAAGCCGAAGCCGAGGAAGTCCAGCGCGGTCAGGGTGCCGATGGCGCCGGTAAGGATGAACGGCATGAAAGTCATGGTCGAGACCATGGCGTTGGGCAAGATGTGGCGGAACATGATCGCGCCGTTCTGCATGCCCAGCGCGCGGGCGGCGCGCACGTATTCCAGATTGCGGCCACGGAGGAACTCGGCGCGCACCACATCGACCAGGCTCATCCACGAGAACAGCAGCATGATGCCCAGCAACCACCAGAAATTCGGCTGGACGAAACTGGCAAGGATGATCAGCAGATACAGCACCGGCAGCCCCGACCAGATCTCGAGAAAACGCTGCCCGGCGAGATCGACCCAGCCGCCATAAAAGCCCTGTAGCGCCCCGGCAATCACGCCGATGATCGAACTCAGCACGGTCAGCGTCAGCGCAAACAACACGGAAATGCGGAAACCGTAGATCACCCGCGCCAACACGTCGCGGCCCTGATCGTCGGTGCCCAGCAGGTTGTCCGCCGAGGGTGGCGCCGGGGCCGGGACTTTCAGGTCGTAGTTGATGCTCTGGTAGCTGTAGGGGATCGGCGCCCACAGAATCCACGCGTCCTTGGCCTTGAGCAGTTCGCGAATGTACGGACTCTTGTAGTTGGCTTCCAGCGGGAATTCGCCGCCGAACGCGGTTTCCGGATAGCGCTTGATCGCCGGGAAATACCAGTTGTTGTCGTAATGCACGACCAGCGGCTTGTCGTTGGCAATCAGCTCGGCGCCCAGGCTCAGGCCGAACAGGATCAGAAACAGCCACAGCGACCACCAGCCACGCTTGTTGGCCTTGAACAGTTCGAAGCGCCGGCGGTTGAGAGGGGACAGGTTCATCTCAATGCTCCCGGCTGGCGAAGTCGATACGCGGATCGACAAAGGTGTAGGTCAGATCGCCGATCAGTTTCACCACCAGCCCGAGCAGGGTGAAGATGAACAGCGTGCCGAACACCACCGGGTAATCGCGATTGATCGCCGCCTCGAAACTCATCAGGCCGAGACCATCGAGAGAGAAGATCACTTCCACCAGCAACGAGCCGGTGAAGAAGATACCGATGAATGCCGACGGGAAACCGGCAATCACCAGCAGCATGGCGTTGCGGAATACATGCCCGTAGAGCACGCGATGGCGAGTCAGGCCTTTGGCCTTGGCGGTGACCACATACTGCTTGTTGATCTCGTCGAGAAAGCTGTTCTTGGTCAACAGAGTCATGGTCGCGAAGTTGCCGATCACCAGCGCGGTGACCGGCAATGCCAGGTGCCAGAAGTAATCGAGGATCTTGCCGCCCAGGCTCAGCTCATCGAAGTTGTTCGAAGTCAGCCCGCGCAGGGGGAACCAGTCCAGATAACTGCCGCCGGCAAATACCACGATCAGCAGGATCGCAAACAGAAACGCCGGGATCGCATAGCCGACGATGATCGCCGAACTGGTCCAGACGTCGAAGTGGCTGCCGTGCCGCGTGGCCTTGGCGATGCCCAGCGGGATCGACACCAGATACATGATCAGCGTGCTCCACAGCCCCAGCGAGATCGACACCGGCATCTTTTCCTTGATCAGGTCGATGACCTTGGCGTCGCGGAAGAAACTGTCGCCGAAATCCAGCTGCGCATAGTTCTTGACCAAGATCCACAGACGTTCCGGGGCCGATTTGTCGAACCCGTACATGTGCTCGATTTCCTTGATCAGCGCCGGATCCAGCCCCTGCGCGCCACGGTAGGACGAGCCGGCTACCGCCACTTCGGCACCGCCGCCGGCAATCCGGCTGGTGGCGCCTTCGAAGCCTTCGAGCTTGGCGATCATCTGCTCGACCGGCCCGCCGGGCGCGGCCTGGATGATCACGAAGTTGATCAGCAGAATGCCGAACAGGGTCGGGATGATCAGCAGCAGTCGCCGAAAGATATACGCCAGCATCTGATTACTCCGTGCCCGCAGGGTCGGCTTGCAGTTGGGTTTCGACTTCTACGGCAGGCTTGGCGTCAGGCTTGACCCACCAGGTATTGATGCCGATGTCGTACTTGGGCGAGGTTTTCGGGTGGCCTATATGATTCCAGTAGGCCACGCGCCAGCTCTTGATGTGCCAGTTGGGCACCACGTAGTAGCCCCATTGCAGAACACGATCCAGCGCACGGGCGTGGGCCACCAGACTCTTGCGCGAGTCGGCGTTGATCAGGCTTTCCACCAGTTGGTCAACGGTCGGATCCTTCAGACCCATGCTGTTGCGGCTGCTCGGCTTGTCGGCGGCGGCGCTCATCCAGTATTCGCGCTGCTCGTTACCCGGCGAATTGGACTGCGGAAAGCTGCCGACCATCATGTCGAAGTCCCGCGAGCGCACGCGGTTGATGTACTGCGAGACGTCGACGCGGCGGATCACCAGATCGATGCCGAGGTCGCTGAGGTTGCGCTTGAACGGCAGCAGCACCCGTTCGAACTCGGTCTGGGCGAGGAGGAATTCGATCACCACCGGTTTGCCGGTGGCGTCGACCATTTTGTCGTCGACGATTTTCCAGCCGGCCTCTTGCAGCAGTTGATACGCCTCGCGCTGCTGGGTGCGGATCATGCCGCTGGCGTCGGTCTTGGGATTTTCGAAGGCTTCGCTGAACACCTGGGCCGGCAGTTTGCTGCGGAACGGTTCGAGGATCGTCCGTTGCTCTGCGTCGGGCAGGCCGGTGGCGGCCATTTCCGAGTTCTCGAAGTAACTGCGGGTGCGCACGTAGGCGCCGTTGAACAATTGCTTGTTGGTCCATTCGAAGTCGAACAGCAGCCCCAGCGCCTGACGCACGCGCACATCCTGGAACACCGGGCGGCGCAGGTTGAAGACGAAGCCCTGCATGCCGGTCGGGTTGCTGTTGGGGATCAGTTCCTTGATCAAACGCCCCTCGGTGACCGCCGGAACGTTATAGGCGCTGGCCCAGTTCTTCGCGGTCATCTCCAGCCAGTAATCGAACTGCCCGGCCTTCAGCGCTTCGAGGGCGACGGTGTTGTCGCGGTAATAGTCGGTGGTCATCGTGTCGAAGTTGTAGAAGCCACGGTTGACCGGCAAGTCCTTGCCCCAGTAATCCTTGACCCGCTCGTAACGTACCGACCGGCCGGCCTTCACTTGGGTGACCTTGTACGGGCCGCTGCCCAGCGGGATTTCCAGATTGCCCTTGTTGAAGTCGCGACTGGCCCACCAGTGTTTCGGCAGGACCGGCAACTGGCCGAGGATCAGCGGCAGCTCGCGGTTGTTGCTGTGCTTGAACTTGAACAAGACTTTCAACGGGTCTTCGGCGATGGCTTCGGCGACGTCGTTGTAGTAGCCGCGAAACATCGGCGAGCCTTCCTTGGTCAACGTCTCGAAGCTGAACACCACGTCTTCGGCGCGCACCGGGTGGCCGTCGTGGAAGCGTGCTTCCGGGCGCAGGTAGAAACGCACCCAACTGTTGTCGTCGGCTTTCTCGATCTTGCTGGCAATCAGGCCGTATTCGGTGAACGGCTCGTCGAGGCTGTGTTTGGTCAGGGTGTCGTAGATCTGGCCGATGTCATCGGCCGGCACGCCTTTGTTGATGAACGGGTTGAGGCTATCGAAGCCGCCGAAACCGGCTTGGCGGAACACGCCGCCCTTGGGCGCATCGGGATTGACGTAGTCGAAGTGCTTGAAATCGGCCGGGTATTTCGGCGGCTCGTTGTACAGGGTCACGGCGTGTTGCGGGGCGGCCCAGGCCAGCCCGGCGAACAGCAAGCCGCCGGCCTGCACGAGCAGGGTGCGAACAGCGTTCATCGATCTTTCTCCGAAGACTTCAGCCACCATGCGCTCAGGCCCAGGGTGTAGGGCGGCGTGGTGACAAAGGCCAACCGGTTGCGGTAGGCCAGACGGTGATAATTGAGGTACCAGTTGGGAATGCTGTAGTGCTGCCAGAGCAGCACGCGGTCGAGCGCTTTGCCGGCGGCGACCTGCTCGTCGCGGGTGCGAGCGGCGAGCAACTGTTCGAGCAGGTGATCGACCACCGGATTGGCGATGCCCGCGTAATTCTTGCTGCCCTTGACGTTCACCTGGCTGGAGTGGAAGTACTGCCACTGCTCAAGGCCCGGGCTCAGGGTCTGGCCCAGTGTCATCGAGATCATGTCGAAATCGAATTGGTCGAGGCGCTGTTTGTACTGGGCGCGATCGACGGTACGCAGGCGCGCGTCGATGCCGATGCTGTTGAGGTTTTCGATGTACGGCTGATAGAGCCGCTCCAGGCTCGGGTTGACCAGCAGCAGTTCGAAGCGCAGCGGTTGGCCGTCTTTGTCTTGCAGGCGCTGGCCGTGGAGCTTCCAACCGGCCTCGGCGAGCAGGGCGAGGGCTTTGCGCATAGTCTCGCGCGGAATGCCACGGCCGTCGGTTTTCGGCAGGGTGAACGGCTCGGTAAACAGCCTGGCCGGCAGTTGCTCCTTGTAGGGTTTGAGCATCAGCCATTCATGGCCGACCGGCAGGCCGGACGCAGTGAATTCGCTGTTGGGGTAGTAGCTGCTGGTGCGTTTATAGGCATCGCTGAACAGCGCGCGGTTGGTCCATTCGAAGTCAAACATCAGACCCAACGCTTCGCGCGTCCTGACATCGGCGAAGGTCGCGCGGCGGCTGTTCATGAACAGGCCCTGAGTCTGGGTCGGGATCTGATGCGGGATCTGCACCTTGATCACTTCGCCACGACGTACAGCAGGGAAGTTGTAGCCGTTGACCCAGTTCTTCGCCTGATGCTCGATGAAGATGTCGAACTCACCGGCCTTGAACGCTTCGAAGGCGACATCGCTGTCGCGGTAGAACTCGACTTCCATGCGATCGAAATTGTACTTGCCGCGATTGACCGGTAGGTCCTTGCCCCAGTAATCCTTGACCCGCTCGAACATCAGCTGCCGCCCCGGCGTGACCGAAGTGATGCGGTAAGGCCCGCTGCCCAGCGGTGGTTCGAAGGTGGTGGCCTTGAAGTCGCGGTCTTTCCAGTAATGCTGCGGCAGCACCGGCAACTCGCCCAGGCGCAGGATCAGCAGCGGATTGCCCGAGCGCTTGAACACAAAGCGAATGCGCTGTTTGTTGAGGATGTCGACCCGCAGCACTTCCTGCAGGGCCGTGCGATACAGCGGATGACCGTCCTTGAGCAGCAGGCGATAGGAGAACGCCACGTCGTAGGCGGTGATCGGTGCGCCGTCATGGAACCGCGCCTCGGGGCGCAAATTGAAGACGACCCAGCTGCGATCTTCGCTGTACTCCACCGATTGTGCGATCAAACCGTAGCTCGACGCCGGCTCGTCTCCGGACGGCGAATACTGTCCGGTACCGACCATCAGCGGCTCGTTGAGCTCGTTGATGCCGTACTGGAGAAAATTGGCGGTGGTAACCGGGCTGGTGCCCTTGAATGTGTACGGATTGACCGTATCGAAGGTGCCGAACGCCATCACCCGCAACGTACCGCCCTTGGGCGCTTGCGGGTTGACCCAATCAAAATGGGTAAATCTGGCCGGGTACTTGAGCGTGCCGAACTGCGCATAACCATGACTTTCGGTAATCGTCGCGCTTGCGGGTGAGCTCAAGGCCAGGCTGATCAGGAGCAGGGAGAGGGCACGCTTCAAGTCAGATCCGATCCAGCGGCTTGGGCTTTGTGGGCCGTACAGTAACAGCTTGTCTGGACAGGAAAAAGATGCGGGTTAATGCCGGGTTAATCGTTTGCGCGAAGAGCCCCTCACCCTAACCCTCTCCCGGAGGGAGAGGGGACTGATCGTGGTGGCTGGGCGAATTGCACCGACGTGCGATACCGAGTCGAAGTCAGTTTCTGAAAAGCCCCCGATCGGCTCCATTTTCCCCTCTCCCCCCTGGGGGAGAGGGCTGGGATGGATCTAAAGCACACCACAAAAACTTCATCCAAAAAAAGCCCCTGAAATATCAGGGGCTCTTCAATCAGTGCGGCTGATAAACCGTAAGCATCTGCCCCGGCTTCAACGCCTTGCCAGCACCCGGATTCCAGCGCTTGAGATGTTGCATCTCAACGTTGAAGCGCTTGGCCACCACGTACAGGGTGTCGCCGCGCTTGACCTTGTACTGGGTCTGCTGCTTGCTCTCGTCCTTGCCTTTGGTCTTGGTATTCGCCGCGACCACGGTGTTGACCCGGCCGGACTTGCGCGCCGGGGCACGCTTGGTGTTGTCCTGCATGACCAGGGTCTGGCCGACCTTGAGATTCTTGCCGGTCAGCTTGTTCCAGCGCTGCAGATCCTTGACTTCGACCTTGTTGGCCTTGGCGATGGAGCCGAGGTTGTCGCCACGCTTGACCCGATAAGCACGTTTGAGCTGCGCCACTTCCGACGGATCGGCGCCTTCGAACACCGGTTTCAGCGAGCGCGGGCTGATCAGTTCGTCCGGGCGCATGGTCTGCAGACTGGCGGTCAGCAGTTGCGCCTTGGACGTCGGCACCAGCAAGTGCTGCGGACCGTCGATGGTGGTGCGCTGTTTGAACGCGGGGTTGAGCTGGAACAGTTCGTCTTCATCGATGTTCGCCACCGCAGCGACCTTGGACAGGTCCATGCGCTGGTTGATTTCGACGACCTGGAAGTACGGTTCGTTGGCGATCGGATTGAGGTTGACGCCATAGGCTTCCGGCGCCAGCACCACTTGCGACAGCGCCAGCAACTTCGGCACATAGGCCTGGGTTTCCGCCGGCAGCGGCAGGTTCCAGTAGTCAGTGGGCAGGCCAAGCTTTTCGTTGCGCTCGATCGCCCGGCTGACCGTGCCTTCACCGGCGTTGTAGGCCGCCAGAGCCAGCAGCCAGTCGCCGTTGAACATGTCGTGCAGGCGGGTCAGATAATCCATCGCGGCCGTGGTCGAGGCTGTAATGTCGCGACGACCATCATAAAAACGCGTCTGGCGCAGGTTGAAGTAACGCCCGGTGGACGGAATGAACTGCCACAGGCCCACCGCATCGGCGCGGGAATAGGCCATCGGGTTGTACGCGCTCTCGATCACCGGCAGCAGGGCCAGTTCCAGCGGCATGTTGCGCTCTTCGAGGCGTTCGACAATGTAATGAATGTAGAGGCTGCCGCGTTCGCCGGCATTCTCGAGAAAAGAGGGGTTACTGGCGAACCACAGGCGCTGTTGCTCGATGCGCGGATTGACGCCAAGGCCTTCCTGCAACTGGAAGCCCTGACGCATGCGTTCCCAGATGTCCTGGGGCGCCACTGGAGTGGGCTTCTCGGTCAGCCAGATCGGCTTCTGCTTGGCTCGCGCAGCAATGTTCGGCGTATGCGTCGCTTCAGTCTGCGGAGCGTGGCTGGAGCAACCCGCCAGCGTGGCGGACACAGCCACCGCGATGGCTTGTGCCAGGCGGGTCAAAGCATCTGAATTGACGGACTTACGTATGGATGACGACATTGGCTGGAAGTAAGTTCCGGGCAAAAATGTCGGGCGATTCTAGAAAGCGCACCCCCTGCGGTCAACCATTGAGAATTTTTGCCCCGGCCGGCGCGCTTGTCAGAACTTGTCTTTCCATGCCCGCAGAGCCGCAAATACCTCGCTCGGCTCCCGGTTTTGAGCGCCTTCCCGTTCGTCCACTTTTTGTGTAACCAATGTTTCAGAAGTGCGTAAAAACGGATTGGTCAGCTTTTCCAGGGCCAAAGTCGACGGCAATGTCATCACGCCGTTCTGCCGTTGCTGCGTGACCTTTTCCAGACGGGCGGCGACTTCCGGGTTGCCCGGCTCGACGGCGGCGGCAAATTTCAGATTGCTCAAGGTGTATTCATGGGTGCAGTAGACCAGCGTATCTTCCGGCAGGGCCGCAAGACGGCTGAGCGAGCGGTACATCTGCTCGGGTGTGCCTTCGAACAGCCGGCCGCAACCGGCGGCGAACAGGGTGTCGCCGCAGAACAGCAGACCATGGTGGTAATAGGCGATGTGCCCCAGGGTGTGACCGGGTACCGCATAGACGTCGAAGTCCCAGCCGAGCACGCTGACGCTGTCGTTGTCCTTGAGCGCTACGTCGCGCGCCGGGATGCTTTCGCTGGCCGGGCCGTAGACCTTGGCGCCGGTCGCGGCTTTCAGGCGCTCGACGCCGCCGACATGGTCATGGTGATGGTGAGTGATCAGAATATCGCTGAGCACCCAGCCCGGATGCGCGTCAAGCCACGCCTGCACCGGGGTGGCGTCGCCCGGATCGACCACCGCGCAACGCTGGGTCTGGTGATCCTGTAACAACCAGATGTAGTTGTCGGTGAACGCGGGCAGGGCACTGATCTGTATCATCGTCGGAATTCGCCAAGCAGAAAACATTGGCGCATCTTAGTAGTTCCTGGCGCGTTGGAGAATGACATGACCGATAAAGCGTTCGCTCAGGCCGATCCCGACTGGCTGGCATTGATCAGCGCCGCCCGCGAATGGCTGTCGGGGCCGCTCGGGCAATTTCTGCTGGATGAAGAGCGGCGCATGCTCGATGACGAGCTCGGCCGCTTCTTCGGCGGTTATCTGGTGCATTACGGGCCGTCCGCCGAAACCCCGCCGGCCGCGCCGCAAGTGCAGCGCAACGTGCGTCTCGGCGCACCGTTGCCCGGGGTCGAGATCGTTTGCGAAGAGCAGGCCTGGCCGTTGAGCGAGCACGCTGCCGACGTGGTGGTGATGCAGCATGGCCTGGATTTCTGCCTGTCGCCCCACGGCTTGCTGCGTGAAGCGGCGAGCAGCGTGCGCCCCGGCGGGCATCTGCTGATCATCGGCATCAACCCCTGGAGCACCTGGGGGCTGCGGCATTTCTTCGCCAATGATGCCCTGCGCAAGGCGCGCTGCATCTCGCCGTCGCGGGTCGCCGACTGGCTCAATCTGCTCGGCTTTGCGCTGGAGAAACGCCGCTTCGGGTGCTATCGTCCGCCGCTCGCGTCACCCAAGTGGCAGAACCGCCTGGCCGGCTGGGAACGCAAGGCCGGTGACTGGCAATTGTCTGGCGGTGGCTTCTATCTGCTGGTGGCGCGCAAGATCGTGGTGGGTCTCAGGCCGTTGCGCCAGGAACGCCGCGAGCCGATGGGCAAGCTGATTCCGCTGCCGATGGCCAAGGTCAACCGCCGCCGCATCGAACCGTAAATCTTCTTTTATTTGTGGCCGGGCTTGTCCCGGCCGCGGTCATTGTCGATCCGTGATTGGCAGGACAGGCATTTTTTCTGGAAAGACTGGCATGAGCGAAAGCGTGGAAAGCGTCGATACCGTAGAACTGTTCACCGACGGCGCCTGCAAGGGCAACCCCGGCCCCGGCGGCTGGGGCGCGCTGCTGGTGTGCAAGGGCGTCGAAAAGGAACTGTGGGGCGGCGAGGCCAACACCACCAACAATCGCATGGAGCTGCTCGGCGCGATTCGTGGCCTCGAAGCGCTCAAGCGCCCCTGCGAAGTGCTGCTGGTCACCGACTCGCAATACGTGATGAAAGGCATCAACGAGTGGATGGCCAACTGGAAGAAGCGCGGCTGGAAAACGGCTGCGAAAGAGCCGGTGAAGAATGCCGATCTGTGGAAAGAGCTGGACGAGCAGGTCAACCGCCACAAAGTCACCTGGAAATGGGTGCGCGGGCACATTGGCCATCACGGTAACGAGCGGGCTGACCAACTGGCCAATCGTGGCGTTGACGAAGTGCGTGGTTACAAGCAGAGCTGATTTCGCTTCTAACCGTGGCGTAGCCATTCGCGAGCAGGCTCGCTCCCACAGGGAAATGTATTCCAGGCCTTGAATTGGAATGCATTCCAATGTGGGAGCGAGCCTGCTCGCGAAGGACCCGGCACGGTCTGACTGAAACACCCCGCCGAGCGTGTTAACATCCGCGCCTTTGCCCGATTGACCCGTTGAGAGCTGAGCACTGATGGCCACCAGATCCGTTGTACTCGATACCGAAACCACCGGCATGCCGGTGACCGATGGTCACCGGATCATTGAAATCGGTTGCGTCGAACTGATCGGTCGGCGCCTGACGGGCCGGCACTTTCACGTTTATCTGCAACCGGATCGCGAGAGCGACGAAGGCGCGATCGGTGTGCACGGCATCACCAACGAATTCCTCGTCGGCAAGCCGCGCTTTGCCGAAGTCGCCGACGAGTTCTTCGAGTTCATCCAGGGCGCGCAGCTGATCATCCACAACGCGGCGTTCGACGTTGGCTTCATCAACAACGAATTTGCCTTGATGGGCCAGCACGATCGCGCCGATATCACCCAGCATTGCACCATCCTCGATACCCTGATGATGGCCCGGGAACGTCACCCGGGGCAGCGCAACAGCCTCGACGCGTTGTGCAAACGTTACGGCGTCGACAACTCCGGCCGTGAACTGCACGGCGCCTTGCTCGACTCGGAGATTCTCGCCGACGTCTACCTGACCATGACCGGCGGCCAGACCAGCCTGTCGCTGGCTGGCAACGCGTCCGACGGCAATGGCACGGGCGAGGGCGCCGACAACTCGGCTACCGAAATCCGCCGCCTGCCGGTCGATCGCCAGCCAGCACGCATCATCCGGGCGACCGAAGAAGAACTGGCGGCGCATCTGGTGCGGCTGGAAATCATCGCCAAATCGGCGGGAGCGCCGGCGTTGTGGACGCAGATTGCCGAGGCTGATGCGCAGGTCTGAAAAATCAAAAGATCAGAAGATCAAAAGATCGCAGCCTTCGGCAGCTCCTACGGGGAATGCATTCCATAGTGGGGACCAGGAAGGCAGCGATTTTTTGCGTTTGGCGACATGGAGCCAAGTTGCCACCCTCGCCACATTCGCCGCAACCCTCTACCCTGAGTGCACTGGTCAGGTGCAAATCTGCCGCCTCAGGACACTGAGCCTCATGTACAAAGAGTTGAAATTTGCGCTGGCAATCATCCATCGCGACGGTAAGGTCGACACCGTCGGCTGCGTCAAGGAATGAGGACTTTTCCCAGTATGCAACCGGTCATGAATCCGAAATACCCAGGGTTGTCGGTGCGTGTAGCCGACGAAGGTTTTGCGCCGTATATCTGGGGCAGCGACTTCAGTTTCGAGGTCGCGGCCTACGGCGCTGCCGTGATCGGCAAACCGGTCGAGCAGTGGCCGGTGACGCCGATCGTGCCGTACCGCAAGTGCTACGGTATTGATCCCGAAGAATTCAGCGCCTTTCACAACGCGCCCGACAGCGCGATTTTCATGGCGTACCTGGACGACGAGCCGGTCGGTCACCTGGTGATCAGCACCAACTGGAACGGCTTTGCCCACATCGATGAGCTGGCGGTGCATGCCCCGGCCCGTCGCCACGGCGTGGCCAAGGCGTTGCTTGATGTCGCGCAGTTCTGGAGTCGCAAGAAGAAGCTGCCGGGCATCATGCTCGAAACCCAAAACAACAATCTCGGCGCCTGTCGTCTGTATGAGCGTTGCGGCTATGTGATCGGCGGCATCGACCAGTTGCGCTATCGCGGCATCGATCCGCATACCGCTGAAGTCGCGTTGTTCTGGTATCGCCTGTTCGATAATCCGCTGGAAAAACCACTCAGCTCGACAACATCGCCTCGGCTTGTTCCGTGACGATCGCCAGCAAGGTCTGAATCGCCGCCGACGGCGCGGCATGTTTGAAGGTCAGGGCGTAGAGGCTGATCGGCACCGCCGGTGACAATGGGCAGACGTCCAGGCCACCGGCGCGGGCGCCCAGAGCGGTGAACGGATCGACGGTGGCCAGACCCTCGCCGGCCTCGACCATGCTGCGCATCATCTGATGGGTCTGCACGCGGGTCTGAATGCTCGGTGCCGGGCGCAAGGCCTGGAGTTTGTTTTCCAGCGCCGGGCTCAGCGGATCCTGACCTTCGAGACCGACCATGGCCTGACCGGCCAGATCCGCGAGGGAAATGTATTTCTGTTTCGGCTGCAGCCAGCCGTGCGGAGCGAGCAATTGCAGCTTGCCCTGGGCCAGCGGCTGGCAGTGGATATCGGGGTGTTCGGGATCGTGCAGGCTCAGGCCCAGATCGCTTTCGCGCAATAACAGGCTGCGGACGATGTCGCGAGTCGGCGCGCTGAGCAGGCTGCACGGTGCGTCGGGCAGGCGTCGACGCAGGGTCGCAAGGCTTTGTGGCAGTAATTGTTGAGCCAGCGGCGGGGTGCCGATGATGCGCAGGGGCGGGGCGAGGTATTGCTTGAGGCTGTTGGCCAGACGCTGCACCGGCTCAAGTGCCTCATAAATGTGCTCGATTTCCGCTTGCAGGGCGCGCGCTTCGGGCGTCGATTGCAGCCGACCGCGAACGCTGGCGAACAACATGAACCCCAACTGACTCTCGGCTTCGCGCAAACGCTCTTCGACCTCGGTCACCGGCAGTTGCAGCCATTCGGCGGCGGTGCCCAGGTGACCGGTCTGCAAGAGCGCCTGAATCACTTCGATGTGGCGTAAACGCATGCGTGAAGTCCATGTTCAGCAGGTGGGGTCAGACGCTGAATCCTACCCCAAGTCCGCTCGCATGACTTCTGCTCATAACGCTAGGTTATTGAGCGACGGTTGGCTCAGGTTCGCGGATCAGGGTAATGCCTGATTGCACCAGGAGAAACTCGCTGTCACTGACCTTGTTGACCCGATCGCCAATGGCGAGTTTGTAAATGGGCTCCGAGCCAGTGGATCCGTCTGCAGACGGGTTCGATTCCTGGAATTCATGCACGGAATAAACGCGGCCTTCCGCATCTCTTGCATGAAACTGACCGACGAGTACTGCTGCCATCTGCTTAGAACCTCTGGAGATAAAACGCTTGATTTGCGGCTTTGTAGACCGTCAGCAAGCTCGGTAAGTTTTCCTACAGGAAAAAAATATTCCTCGCGCAGGAAAAACCAATGACCACTGGTGAAAATGTCACTGGATCATCTATAACTAGCGACTCTTCCCACGGACCATCGAGAGTCATCCATGAGCAATGTCTACAACGTCGCTGTAGTGGTCGGTAGCCTGCGCAAAGCATCGATCAATCGCAAAGTCGCACTGGCCCTCGCCGAACTGGCACCGGCCAATCTCAAGCTCGAGATTGTCGAAATCGGTGAACTGCCGCTGTACAACGAAGACATCGACGGCGATTCTCCGCCGGCAGCCTACAGCACTTTCCGTCAGAAAGTGGCGTCATCCGACGCGGTGCTGTTTGTTACCCCCGAGTACAACCGCTCGATCCCGGCACCGTTGAAGAACGCCATCGACGTCGGTTCGCGCCCTTATGGCCAGAGCGCGTGGAGCGGCAAACCCGGCGCGGTGATCAGCGTATCGCCAGGCGCCATCGGTGGCTTCGGCGCCAACCAGCACCTGCGCCAGACCTTTGTTTTCCTCGATATCCATTGCCTGCAACAGCCGGAAGCCTATCTGGGCGGCGCGGGCAACGCGTTTGATGAAGCGGGCAAGCTGAGCGACTCGGTGAAACCGTTCCTGCAGAAATTCATCGATGCGTACGGCCAGTTCGTCGAGCAACACAAGAAATAAACTTACCGAAACTCACTGTGGGAGCGAGCCTGCTCGCGAAGGCGGACTGTCAGATAACAATTTCTAGTCTGACACACCGCTTTCGCGAGCAGACTCGCTCCCACATTTGTTCGATTTCCACCCGTTTCGCTATTTGAAGGCTTCTGCGAATGCTCGCTGCGTCACTGATTTTCCTGCTGACCATCACCCTCGTCATCTGGCAACCCAAGGGGCTCGGCGTCGGCTGGAGTGCAACGTTGGGCGCCGTGCTGGCGTTGATTTTTGGCGTCGTTCACCTCACGGACATCCCGCTGGTCTGGCAGATCATCTGGAATGCGACCGGCACCTTCGTCGCGCTGATCATCATCAGCCTGTTGCTCGACGAGGCTGGCTTCTTTAATTGGGCAGCGCTGCACGTGGCGCGCTGGGGGCGGGGCAGTGGGCGCAAACTGTTTGCCTTCATGGTGCTGCTCGGCGCGCTGGTCTCGGCGCTGTTCGCCAATGACGGTGCGGCGCTGATTCTCACGCCGATCGTGATTTCAATGCTGCTGGCGCTGCGCTTTTCACCGGCGGCGACGCTGGCCTTCGTCATGGGCGCCGGGTTTATCGCCGATACGGCGAGCCTGCCGCTGGTGGTGTCGAACCTGGTCAACATCGTTTCTGCGGACTTCTTCAATATCGGCTTCAACCGTTATGCAGCGGTCATGGTGCCGGTGAACTTCGTCAGCGTGGCGGCGACGTTGGGCATGTTGCTGTGGTTTTTTCGCCGCGACATCCCGGCCGCTTACGATCCGGAACAGCTGGAAAACCCGCACACCGCGATCCACGACAAAGCGACGTTCTACGCCGGTTGGGCGGTGTTGGTGATCCTGTTGATCGGCTGCTTTGCCCTCGAACCGCTGGGCATTCCGATCAGCGCAATTTCGGCGGTGTGCGCCGCGCTGCTGCTGGGTATTGCCGCGCGCGGCCACAAAATCTCCACGCGCAAAGTGATGAAAGAAGCGCCGTGGCAAATCGTGATTTTCTCGTTGGGCATGTACCTGGTGGTGTACGGCCTGCGCAATGCCGGACTCACCGGTTACCTCGCCGGGTGGCTGGATGTATTCGCCGGCCACGGCGTGTGGGGCGCGGCGATGGGCACCGGGGTGCTGACGGCGCTGCTGTCGTCGATCATGAACAATCTGCCAACGGTACTGATCGGCTTGCTGTCGATCGACGCCAGTCAGGCCAGCGGCGTGATCAAAGAAGCGATGATCTACGCCAACGTGATCGGCAGCGACCTGGGGCCGAAGATCACTCCGATCGGCAGTCTGGCAACGTTGTTGTGGCTGCATGTGCTGGAGCGCAAAGGCATCCATATTGGCTGGGGCTATTACTTCCGTGTCGGGATTGTGTTGACCGTGCCGGTGTTGCTGGTGACGTTGGCGGCACTGGCGGTGCGGCTATCCATATAGACCGAGTTGCTCTTTTCGCGAGCAGGCTCGCTCCCACAGTGATCGCATTCCACATTTGAAATGCATTCTCTGTGGGAGCGAGCCTGCTCGCGAATTGGGTCGGACACTACAAATCTCAGGTTTGGCCGGGGACATTCGGCCAAAGATCCGCCACCAGAAACAACCGCTCCGCCTCTTCCCATTCGCCCTGGGCATTCTCGGTCAGGCGTACCATCAACTGCGCCGGGGCCAGTGCTGGCAGGTCTGCCAGCCACAAACGCAGGTGCTCATCTGTCCAGACCTGATCCGCCGGGTAATGCGCCGGCGCCAGCCACGCATGGCGGGGCAGGGGTTGCCAGCGGCCCGGCGGGCGCTGTGCGACAAACGCCGGCCAGTCCTTCTGATGCAGCCAGCTGCCACGCAGATGTTGTGGATGCGCGCCGTTCGGTGAGTCGGCGTGCCCGGGCCACGGATATAGCAGATAACCGCCCAGCCACAACTGCGCGCTGAAGGTTTCGATATCCAGCGCCGCGAGCACCTCGCGGCTTTCCGGGCGCGCCGAGATCGGCAATTGATGCTCGGCCAGATGTGCCAGTTTGCGATCCAGCCGGTCATGACAACCCGGCCCCAGCCACTGCGCGGGATCGCGGCCATCGCCATCCTGCGGGCCAAGGTAGAGCTTGATCGCCAGTTCCAGATGATGCACGCCGTCGCGGTCACGCAGCAGCATGTCGAGTTCGCCGAGGGTGTGCCCGGCGCGGCGAATCGGCAGGTTGGCGGCGATCAGTTCGATGCCCGGCGCATGCGAGACGGCGAACTGCCAAAGACGCTCGTAATACAGACCCAGACGCCGGGTGCGCGCCTGCGACAGCCATTGCAGCAGGCCGTAACTGTCGCGGTCGAGCTGGTGCAGCCAATGTTCGAGGCGCTGCGGGTCGTGCACCCAGTCGCTGCCGGCAAGCGGATGGCGCTGGGGCCACGGCGTGGCGGCGAGCATCGGCGGCGCGAGGATCACCCACGCCAGGTCCCGCACTTCGGGATGGCGTAATCGATGGGGCAATTGCAACAAGTCGGGGAACAGGATCATCTTGCGAGCATAGCCTTAAACCTGATCGCACCCTTGAGGCTGAAAGGATTTTGTCTATCTGGCGCTTTCGCCCATAATCGGGTTTTCGCGTTTTCGATTGTCCGCAGAGGTCCCATGGAGCAATTTCGTAATATCGGCATCATCGGTCGCCTGGGCAGTTCCCAGGTGCTGGATACCGTCCGCCGACTGAAACGCTTTCTGCTCGACCGTCACCTGCATGTGATCCTCGAAGACACCATCGCTGAAGTCCTGCCCGGCCATGGCCTGCAAACCTCGTCGCGCAAGATGCTCGGCGAAGTTTGTGACATGGTCATCGTCGTCGGCGGTGACGGCAGCCTGCTCGGCGCCGCGCGGGCGCTGGCCAGGCACAATATTCCGGTGCTGGGCATCAACCGCGGGAGCCTTGGCTTCCTCACCGACATTCGCCCCGACGAGCTGGAAATCAAGGTCGCCGAAGTGCTCGACGGCCACTATCTGGTAGAAAACCGCTTCCTGCTGCAAGCCGAAGTGCGTCGCCATGGCGAGGCCATCGGCCAGGGCGATGCGCTCAACGATGTGGTGCTGCACCCGGGCAAATCGACGCGGATGATCGAATTCGAGCTGTACATCGACGGCCAGTTCGTCTGCAGCCAGAAGGCCGACGGCCTGATCGTCGCGACGCCGACCGGCTCCACTGCCTACGCGTTGTCTGCCGGCGGGCCGATCATGCATCCCAAGCTCGACGCTATTGTGATTGTGCCGATGTACCCCCATACCTTGTCGGGACGGCCGATCGTGGTCGATGGCAACAGTGAGCTGAAAATCGTCGTGTCCAAAGATATGCAGATCTACCCGCAGGTGTCCTGCGACGGCCAGAACCACTTCACCTGCGCACCGGGCGACACCATTACCGTGAGCAAGAAAGCGCAGAAGCTGCGCCTGATTCATCCGCTCGATCACAATTACTACGAGGTGTGCCGCACCAAGCTTGGCTGGGGCAGCAAGCTGGGGGGCGGAGGCGACTGATGCTCGATCCCGCGCGCAG
The DNA here is from genome assembly GCF_056278925.1 of Pseudomonas sp. TE9122. NCBI lineage: Bacteria > Pseudomonadati > Pseudomonadota > Gammaproteobacteria > Pseudomonadales > Pseudomonadaceae > Pseudomonas > Pseudomonas sp. TE9122. The sequence goes on from NZ_JBWBQI010000001.1 coordinate 1,865,184, forward strand.
TTACGACCTGATCGGTGACGTGCACGGATGCGCCATGACCCTCGAACACTTGCTGGACCGTCTCGGTTATCACAAGCAGGGCGGGGTCTGGCGGCATCCGTCGCGCATGGCAGTGTTCGTCGGCGACATCATCGACCGTGGCCCGCGCATTCGCGAGGCGCTGCACATCGTTCACGACATGGTCGAGGCGAGGCAGGCGCTGTGCATCATGGGCAACCACGAATTCAACGCGCTCGGCTGGGTCACCCCGGCGCCACCGGGTAGCGGCAAGCAGTTCGTGCGCGAACACACCAAGCGCCATGCGCGGCTGTTGCAGGAAACCCTGAGCCAATTCGAGGACCATCCCGGTGACTGGCATGACTTCCAGCAGTGGTTCTACGAGCTGCCGCTGTTCGTCGATGCCGGTCGTTTCCGCGTGGTGCATGCGTGCTGGGACGCCGGGCTGATCGAGCCGCTGCGGGCGTTGTTCCCCAATGGCTGCGTCGATGAACACTTTCTCCAGGCCTCGGCCGTTCCCGGCAGCTTCGCCTGCACTGTGTTCGATCGCTTGCTGCGTGGTACCGACATGCGTCTGCCGGGCGGCCTGACCATGACCAGCGGCGACGGTCTGGTGCGTTCGTTCTTCCGCACCAAGTTCTGGGAAGACGACCCGAAAACCTACGGCGACATCGTGTTCCAGCCCGATGCACTGCCGGAACCTGTCGCGCAGACGCCGCTGACGTCCACTGAAAAGAATTCCTTGCTGCGCTACGGCGTCGACGAGCCGTTGCTGTTCGTCGGCCACTACTGGCGCAGCGGCAAACCGGCGCCGATCCGCCCGAACCTCGCGTGCCTGGATTACAGCGCCGTGCTCTACGGCAAACTGGTGGCCTATCGTCTGGATCAGGAAACGCGCCTGGATCCGCAAAAATTTGTCTGGGTCGATGTCGAGCGGCCGGAGGTGCTGCAATGAGTGCGGTAGCGGTATTGCGCCTGCCGTTGGCGGTGGATCTGAGCGGTTTCGTCAAACTGCTGCAACGCATGCAAGTGCCCCATCGCGTCAGCGAAGAGGCGGGCAAACAGGTGCTGTGGGCACCAGAAGAAATCAGCGAAGACGTGCGTTCCTTGTACGAGCGCTTCCCGGCCGGCGACCCGGATCAGCAACTGGATGTACCCATGGGCCAGACCTTCAAGCGCCCGAGCTTCGCCGAGCAGCTGAAACACGCCAAAGCCACCGGATTGATTCTGCTGTTGAGCCTGATCGTCGGTGGTCTGACCTTCCTCGGCGAAAACCTCGAGACCTTGCGCTGGCTGACCTTCCTCGATTTCCGCGTGATCGGTGAGTACATCCACTTCACGCCGCTGGCCGACAGCCTCGCGGCGGGGCAGTGGTGGCGGCTGGTGACGCCGATGCTGATCCACTTCGGCATCCTCCATCTGGCCATGAACGGTATGTGGTACTGGGAGCTGGGGCGGCGCATCGAGTCGCGCCAGGGCAGCATCAACCTGATCGGCCTGACGCTGTTGTTCAGTCTGGTGTCCAACTACGCCCAGTTCGTCTGGAGCGGCCCGAGCCTGTTCGGCGGTCTGTCTGGTGTGCTTTACGGCTTGCTCGGGCATTGCTGGATCTTCCAGTTGCTGGCGCCGAACCCGGCCTATCGTCTGCCGCGCGGCGTGCTGGTGATGATGCTGGTATGGCTGGTGGTGTGCATGTCCGGGCTGATCTCGCTGATCGGTTTCGGCCAGATCGCCAACGCCGCGCACCTGAGCGGGTTACTCATCGGATGCTTTACCGGTTTGTTGGGCGGTTTGTATAACCGCCGTAAACTGGCCGTCTAACATTTTTGTTTCAGCAAAGAGCACGGAGACCCTGATGTCCTCTTTCAACGACATGATCAACAACATCACCCCGGACATCTACGAAAGCCTGAAACTGGCCGTGGAAATCGGTAAATGGTCCGACGGCAACAAACTCACTGCCGAACAGCGCGAGCTGTCGTTGCAGGCGATGATTGCCTGGGAAATCCAGAACCTGCCGGAAGACCAGCGCACTGGCTACATGGGCCCGCAAGAGTGTGCGTCGAAGTCGATCGAAGTGCCGAACATCCTGTTCAAGTCGGATGCCATCCATTGATCGAGATTGGCCGCGGTGCAATCAGCAAAATGTCGGCGCGTCTGGACGGGTCGAACGTGCAGTACGCGTTTCGTCTGGATGACGTCGAGGTGCCGGTCAATCCGTTGATCGGCAGCACGCTGCGTCTGGAGTTTTTGGGGGCGATTCACTGCACCCATTGCGGGCGCAAAACCAAAACCAGTTTCAGTCAGGGCTATTGCTACCCGTGCATGACCAAACTGGCGCAGTGCGACCTGTGCATCATGAGCCCGGAACGCTGCCACTTCGACGCCGGCACCTGCCGTGATCCGGTGTGGGGCCAGCAGTTCTGCATGACCGACCATGTGGTTTACCTGGCCAATTCGTCAGGCATCAAGGTTGGCATCACCCGTGCTACGCAGTTGCCGACCCGCTGGCTCGACCAGGGTGCGAGTCAAGCCTTGCCAATCATGCGTGTATCGACACGCCAGCAATCGGGGTTTGTCGAGGACCTGTTCCGCAGCCAGGTGGCGGACAAGACCAACTGGCGCGCGCTGCTCAAAGGTGATGCGGCGGCGGTGGATCTGGCGCAGGTGCGCGATCAGTTGTTCGAAAGCTGCGCCGAAGGCCTGCAAGGGTTGCAGGAGCGATTCGGCCTACAGGCGATTCAGACGATTGCCGATGTCGAACCGCTGGAAATCCGCTATCCCGTCGAGCAATACCCGGCGAAAATCGTCAGCTTCAACCTGGACAAGAACCCGATTGCCGAAGGCACGCTGCTGGGGATCAAGGGCCAGTACCTGATCTTCGACACCGGCGTGATCAACATTCGTAAATACACGGCGTACCAGCTCGCCGTGCATCAATAAGGATTCCAGCATGCGCACCGAACAACCGAAGATGATTTACCTCAAGGACTATCAGGCACCCGAGTACCTGATCGACGAAACCCACCTGACCTTCGAGTTGTTCGAGGACCACAGCCTGGTTCACGCGCAACTGGTGATGCGCCGCAACCCGGAACGCGGCGCCGGCCTGCCGCCGCTGGTGCTCGACGGCCAGCAACTGGAGCTGCTGTCGGTGACGCTGGCGGACCAGGAGCTGAGCGCCGCTGACTATCAAGTCTCGGACAGCCACCTGACTCTGCAGCCAACCAGTGAAACCTTCACCCTCGACACCAGCGTGCGCATCCATCCGGAAACCAATACCGCGCTGGAAGGCCTGTACAAGTCCGGCACGATGTTCTGCACTCAGTGCGAGGCCGAAGGATTCCGCAAGATCACCTATTACCTCGACCGCCCGGACGTGATGAGCAAGTTCACCACCACCGTCGTGGCCGAACAGCACAGCTACCCGGTGTTGCTCTCCAACGGTAACCCGATCGCTTCCGGCCCCGGCGAAGACGGCCGGCACTGGGCGACCTGGGAAGATCCGTTCAAGAAACCGGCGTACCTGTTTGCGCTGGTCGCCGGTGATCTGTGGTGCGTCGAAGACACCTTCACCACCATGAGCCAGCGCAATGTCGCGCTGCGCATTTATGTCGAGCCGGAAAACATCGACAAGTGCCAGCACGCGATGAACAGCCTGAAGAAATCCATGCGCTGGGACGAAGAGGTGTACGGTCGCGAGTACGATCTGGACATCTTCATGATCGTCGCCGTCAACGATTTCAACATGGGCGCGATGGAGAACAAGGGCCTAAACATTTTCAACTCCAGCGCCGTGCTGGCCCGCGCTGAAACCGCCACCGACGCCGCGCACCAGCGGGTCGAGGCGATCGTCGCCCACGAATACTTCCACAACTGGTCGGGCAACCGCGTGACCTGCCGTGACTGGTTCCAGTTGTCGCTCAAGGAAGGCTTCACGGTGTTCCGCGATGCCGGTTTCTCCTCGGACATGAACTCGGCGACGGTCAAGCGCATTCAGGACGTGGCGTACCTGCGTACTCACCAGTTCGCCGAAGATGCCGGGCCGATGGCCCACGCCGTGCGTCCGGACAGCTTCATCGAGATTTCCAACTTCTACACCCTGACCGTGTACGAAAAGGGTTCGGAAGTGGTCGGCATGATCCACACCCTGCTGGGCGCCGAAGGCTTCCGTAAGGGCAGCGATCTGTATTTCGAACGCCACGACGGTCAGGCCGTGACCTGCGACGACTTCGTCAAGGCCATGGAAGATGCCAATGGCGTTGATCTCAGCCAGTTCAAACGCTGGTACAGCCAGGCCGGCACACCGCGTCTGGCCGTCAGCGAGTCCTACGACGCTGCGGCGAAAACCTACAGCCTGACCTTCCGCCAGAGCTGCCCGCCGACCCCGGACAAGGTAGAAAAACTGCCGTTCGTGATTCCGGTCGAGCTCGGGCTGCTTGATAGCCAGGGCAACGAAATCGCCCTGCGTCTGGCTGGTGAAGCCTCGGCACAAGGCACCACTCGGGTGATTTCGGTGACCGAAGCCGAGCAGACCTTCACCTTCGTCGACATCAACGAACAGCCGCTGCCATCGCTGCTGCGTGGCTTCTCGGCGCCGGTGAAACTGAGCTTCCCGTACAACCGCGATCAACTGATGTTCCTGATGCAGCACGACAGCGACGGTTTCAATCGCTGGGATGCCGGTCAGCAACTGTCGGTGCAAGTGCTTCAAGAGTTGATCGGCCAGCATCAGAAAGGCGAGAGCCTGAAGCTCGATCCGCGTTTGGTGTCGGCGCTGCGCACGGTGCTGTCCGACGACTCGCTGGATCAGGCGATGGTTGCCGAAATGCTCTCGCTGCCGGGTGAGGCTTATCTCACCGAGATCAGCGAAGTGGCCGACGTCGAGGCGATTCATGTCGCGCGCGAATTCGCCCGCAAGCAACTCGCCGAAGGTTTGTTCGAAGCGCTGTGGCTGCGTTATCAGGCCAACCGCGATCTGTCGAAGAAAACTCCGTACGTGGCTGAGGCCGAGCACTTCGCCCGTCGCGCCTTGCAGAACATCGCCCTGTCGTACCTGATGCTCAGCGGCAAGCCGGAAGTGTTGGCAGCGGCGCTGGAGCAATTCGAGGCTGCCGACAACATGACCGAGCGCCTGACCGCGCTGGCGGTGCTGGTCAACTCGCCGTTCGAAGAGCAGAAGGCCCTGGCACTGGCCAGCTTCGCCGAGCACTTCAAGGACAATCCGCTGGTCATGGACCAGTGGTTCAGCGTGCAGGCCGGCAGCACCTTGCCGGGCGGTTTGGAGCGGGTGAAGGCGTTGATGCAGCACCCGGCGTTCAACATCAAGAACCCGAACAAGGTGCGGGCACTGATCGGCGCGTTCGCCGGGCAGAACCTGATCAACTTCCACGCGGCGGACGGTTCCGGTTATCGCTTCCTTGCCGATCTGGTGATCGAACTGAACGGCTTCAACCCGCAGATCGCCTCGCGCCAACTGGCCCCGCTGACCCGCTGGCGCAAATACGACAGCGCGCGCCAGGCGTTGATGAAGGCTGAACTGGAGCGGATTCTGGCGTCCGGGGCGCTGTCTAGTGATGTGTATGAAGTGGTGAGCAAAAGCCTGGCGTAACGCCGATTAAATGTTGGGGCCTTTAATTGATCGTTCCCATGCTCTGCGTGGGAATGCCTCTCTCCACGCTCTGCATCGGCTTTGGGACGCAGAGCGTCCCACGCGGAGCGTGGGAACGATCAACAAAAAAATGCCGCTCAACGAGCGGCATTTTTATTGGCACAACAAACAGCTATTTACGCAGATCAAACCGATCCAGATTCATCACCTTCGTCCATGCCTTGACGAAATCGTTGACGAACTGCGCCTTCGCGTCGGAACTGGCGTACACCTCGGCCAAGGCGCGCAATTGCGCATTGGAGCCGAACACCAGATCCACCCGCGTCGCCGTCCACTTTGGCGCCCCGGTCTTGCGGTCACGGCCTTCAAACTCATCGGCATCCCGTGACGTTGGGGTCCACTCAACTCCCATGTCCAGCAGGTGGGTGAAAAAGTCATTGCTCAGCGTTTCGGTTTTATCGGTGAACACGCCATGCCGGGTCTGGCCGACATTGGTGTTCAATACCCGCAAACCACCCAGCAGCACGGTCATTTCCGGTGCCGTGAGCGTCAGCAACTGCGCCTTGTCGATCAGCAGCGTTTCCGCCGCAACCGTGTATTTGCCTTTGCTGTAATTGCGGAAACCATCGGCGATCGGTTCGAGGAAGCCGAACGATTCAACATCGGTCTGCTCCTGCGAAGCATCGACGCGGCCTGGCGAGAACGGCACCGACACTGAATGCCCGGCGTTCTGCGCGGCTTTTTCCACTCCGGCATTACCGGCCAGGACGATCAGGTCCGCCAGCGAGATTTTCTTGCCACCGGCGGCGCCGTTGTTGAACTCGCTCTGAATGCTTTCCAGCGTGCTCAGCACTTTGTCCAGTTGTTCGGGCTGGTTGGCCTGCCAGAACTTCTGCGGGGCCAGACGCAAGCGTCCGCCGTTGGCGCCACCGCGCTTGTCCGAACCGCGGAAGGTCGATGCTGCAGCCCACGCGGTCGAAACCAGTTGCGACACTGACAGTCCTGAATTCAGCACCTTGGTTTTCAGCGCCGCAGCGTCGCTGTCGTCAATCAGCGGGTGCGTCACGTCGGGCAGCGGGTCTTGCCAGAGCAGCTCCTCTTGCGGCATTTCCGGGCCGAGGTAGCGAGAGAGCGGACCCATGTCACGATGGATCAGCTTGTACCAGGCGCGGGCGAATGCGTCGGCGAGCTGATCGGGATTGGCCAGGAAACGCCGGGAAATCTGCTCGTATGCAGGATCGAAGCGCAACGCCAGGTCGGAGGTGAGCATGGTCGGCGAGAGCTTCTTGTTCGGATCGTGAGCGTGGGGAACGGTGCCTGCACCCGCGCCGTTTTTCGGTTGCCACTGATTGGCGCCCGCCGGGCTTTTGGTCAGCTCCCACTCGAAGCCGAACAGGTTTTCCAGATAGTTGTTGCTCCACTGCGTTGGCGTGGTGGTCCAGGTCACTTCCAGACCACTGGTGATGGTGTCGGCGCCTTTACCGGTGCCGAAGGCGTTTTTCCAGCCCAGACCCTGTTGCTCCAGACCGGCCGCTTCCGGTTCGGGGCCGACATTGTCAGCCGGGCCGGCGCCATGGGTCTTGCCGAACGCGTGGCCGCCGGCGATCAGCGCCACGGTTTCTTCGTCGTTCATGGCCATGCGGCCGAAGGTTTCGCGAATGTCCTTGGCCGAGGCCACCGGATCCGGGTTGCCTTCCGGGCCTTCAGGGTTGACGTAGATCAGGCCCATCTGCACGGCGGCGAGGGGATTTTCCAGATTGCGTTCGCCCTGATCGGTGCGGCTTTCTTCACGGCCATGCAAATCGGGCTCAGCCACCAGCGTGCCGTCACCGGGCTCTTGCACTGGGCCATTACTCTTGCCGTAACGGTTGTCGCCGCCCAGCCACTCGGTTTCCGAACCCCAGTACACGTCTTCATCCGGTTCCCAGACATCGGCGCGGCCCCCGGAAAAACCGAAGGTCTTGAAGCCCATGGATTCAAGGGCGACGTTGCCGGTGAGCACGATCAGGTCGGCCCAGGAAATGTTGCGGCCGTATTTCTGCTTGATCGGCCACAGCAGACGGCGGGCCTTGTCGAGGCTGACGTTGTCCGGCCAGCTGTTGAGCGGGGCGAAGCGTTGCTGACCGGAGCCGGCGCCGCCACGGCCGTCGGCGGTGCGATAGGTCCCGGCGCTGTGCCAGGCCATGCGCACGAACAGTGGGCCGTAATGGCCGAAATCGGCTGGCCACCAGTCCTGGGAATCAGTCATCAGTGCTTTGATGTCTTGTTTCAGCGCCTGGAAGTCGAGGCTTTTGAAGGCTTTGGCGTAGTCGAAGTCCTGGCCCAGCGGATCGGACTTGGGGGAATGCTGGCTGAGGATTTTTAGATTGAGTTGATTCGGCCACCAGTCACGGTTCGTCGTACCTCCACCGGCGGCGTGGTTGAACGGGCATTTCGATTCGTTTGCCATGTTCGGATCCCTATCAGGTCTGCGGCCGGCTCGTGCCGACTTCGGACTGGTAAGGCTAGACCCGAGTTGGCAAGTCGGCTAATAGCCGCAGTCTTGGCAGGCGATAGGCAGGCTCTTTTGCTACCTCGATATCGTGATGCAAAAGCGGCGTTATTTCGAAGCGATCTTAAAAACTGTCAGCTTTGACAGTGGTTGATACCACGCAATCACAATATGTTGGAGTCAACGCAACGTCACCTTCACCTCAAGGGAATATCGACATGTCTCAGGACGAAACAAGTGACCTTCTGAACAAACGAAATGCTACCGGTAGCTTTGTCGCGTTTCTCGATGACGTTAAATTTTTGGAGAGCAAGTTATGTGTTTATGCAGAGACCGAGACGGAATTTATCATCATCGGAACTGACGATTTTATACACACGGTCGAGTTGTCTGTGCCGAATGCGTTGGAGGGAGATGGTCCTCACACAGTGACTTTTCCAACCATGGGACGGTATTGGAAGGTTGTGATCAATCATTTTGACCAACCTATTATTGAGGGTGAACTCATCGTCACCTTTGCCAATTTTCGCAAAAACGTAGCAGGCACTTTTGCTCTGGATCTGGGAAAAGCCAGGAAAGTGACAGGCAAATTCGATCTTACACTCGATACCCCGAAGCAAAGTGACAGGCGAGTGCAGCCTTTATAAATAAAGACGTCAACTCGATTGCGCGGTGTCGTCCTCGGGCACGTCATCAAGAATGTCATCCTGCCCAGGCAGTTCAGTGATCACGCTGAAGTCCGATACTTCAACCGCGCCATTGCCGTAGCCCAGCAAATGAAACGAGAAGGCTTTGCGCGGCTGCGGGTTTTCAAAGCTGAAATCCATCTCCAGCGGCTGATCCGCCGTGGCGACCATTTCTGCTGGCAGGCCCAGTTGCACGTCCCGTTCAAATTCCTTGGCCTTGAGCTGAATGTACGCCGCCTGCTGCGGATCGACCGAGCGCACGGTCAGGCGCACGCGGGTGTGCGAGCCTTTGGGCATTTCCAGGTATTGCGCGCCGATCAGGTTGTCGGCCCAGTCATCCTTTATCTGCGCTTGCAGAGGGATGATGTTGTTGCTGCCGAACTGGTAGCGATGATTGAGCGGTGTGCGCAGCAAGGACAGGTCCAGCGCATCGGCGCGCGCGGCGATTTGCCGGGCCGGGTGGCCGCTGTAGGTGCCTTTGTATGTGGCACTTTCGGCGATGAAGCCGGTGCTTTGGTAATAGCGGCAGCGGCGCGGCAGATCGCACTCGGAGAAGATGCCCTGACCGTTGTGGTAGCGCAGTTTGCCGTTGGTGAACGACATGATTTCTCGCCCCGAATCGTAGTCGCGAAACAGCGACCGCCCGCTCAGCGCAGTCGGCACCGGCAGGTCGAAATAGTCGAGGATCGAGGTGCTCAGATCGACGTGGCCGTAGACCCCGGCATTCAGACGCGGCAGTTGCGCCTGCTCCGGTGCCAGCGTCAGGTTGAAACCCCACGAGGAGGCCAGCCGCACGCCGTCGATGCCATGGGATTCATCCGAGGTGATCACCACCAGTGTGTCCTTGAGAACGCCCTGGCGCTCCAGCCCTGAAAGAAACTGATCCAGCGCATCGTCGAGATAACCGACGGCAGCCTGCTTGGGCGTCTCATAACGCTGCAGATAATCCTCCGGTGCGGAGTAGGGCTGATGGGTGCCGACCGTCAGCAGAGTCAACATCCACGGCTGCTTTTGCTTTTTCAACTGGCCGACGTAATCCAGCGCACCTTCAAAAAACGCCTTGTCATCCTTGCCCCACGGGAACTCCAGATAGTTGCTGTTGCTGAACCATTCCAGGCCGTGGGTCGCATCGAAACCGATGTGCGGCATGATCTTGTCTTTGGCCATGAAGCGCAGGCCGGCGCCCTGCAAATAATGAGTGCTGAAGCCGTGTTCGCGCAGCTGCGCCGGCAGGCAGGCCTGATTGCGTTCGTTGAGGGTGAGCATTTCCACGCCTTTGGGCGTGCCGTTGTTGAGCTTGTCGTAGTCACCGCACAGCATGGCGTACAGACCGCGAATGGTCTGATGGGTGTGCAGCACGTAATCCGGAGTGTTCATGCCGCGCTCGGCCCAGCGGCTGAGGTTGGGCATCAGGTCTTCCTGGTAATGACTGCCGATCGCTTCGCGGTTGGCGCGGATGTAGGCGCCGGGGATTCCTTCCAGGGCAATGATCAACACATTGCGCGCCTGACCCGGCGCGGCGAGCAGCTTCTGGCCAATGAGATCGACATCGGTGAGCCCGGCCATCGCCGGTGTCGGTTCTTCGACGTCGCCGTCCAGCCACTCCTCGGCCTGGATCTGCAAGTCGGCCACTTCGCTAGCGAGCAATTGATGCGGCAGGTTGTACAGGCGCCAGGCGTCGCCGTCATTCGGCCACAGGTTTAGCGCGCCCCAGTGCGCGGCGAACAAAACGATCGGCGCTGCCCAGGCCGCGCGCGGCAATGCCGGACGAGCCAGACCGCGCCCCACAAATTGGGCCAGCAGCCAGAACACCAACGCACCCAGCAAGGCAATGGCCAGGGCAGGGTGCGCAAGTCCGCCGCCAGTGGAGTTCTCGACGAACTGCGGGTCGATCAGGTAGTGAACATCCGAAGGCGTCGGCAGGCGGCCGACGGCGCTGACCAATTCTGCCGTGGCGATCGCCAGCAGCGCCCAAATCACCAGCACCGGCAAGGCCAGCCACCACGTACGGCGATGCAGCGCTACCACCAGCAGACTACCCACGGCCAGATCCGACAAAAAGCCCAGCGGTGTCGACCAGCCCAACGCTGCACGCAGGCACACCGGCACGATCATTACCAAAACGATTAGAGAAAGAAGGCGGGCATTCGGCCGCCGCAGCCAGTTGAAAAGAGCGCTCACAAAAAAGGCCTGCTTGTCATCAAAGGGTCAAAAAAGTGTGGGTGATGATACCAAGGGCAGGAAGGCTGATCGGCTTTTTAAAACCTGCGGCCGGCGATCCCCGAAACGGCGCGTGCCCATAGCGGGCGTGGGTTGTGGGGCGCAGTGCCATTTTTCCCGAGGGCAGTTTTTTGTTTCAGACTGTTGTAGGTTCATCCACTGCTCCTGAATTCCAGCAGCAGACGTCAAATCGCTCAGTGCTATCGATATGCGATAAGGATATTTAATTTCTATTTTTTATAGCTATAAAGTCAGGCCTTTCAGCCCACCCCCCATGCTGCGAGGTTGTCATGGCCACACCGTTCAAACGTTCTGCGCTGACTCTGTTGGCCGCTACTCTGGCAGCGGGTGCGCTGTTCAGTAGCGGCGCCCAAGCCGAGGGCAGGATCAGCATCGCCCAGCAATTCGGCATTGGTTATCTAATCCTTGATGTCGTGCGCGATCAACAACTGATCGAGAAGCACGGCAAGGCTCAGGGGCTGGACATCAAGGTCGACTGGAACAGCATTTCTGGCGCCACGGCCATGAATGAGGCGCTGCTCACCGGAGCGCTGGACGTCGTCTCGGCCGGCGTGCCGCCTATGCTCACAGTGTGGGACCGCACCAAGGGCAAGCAGAACGTCAAAGCCATCGCCGCGCTGGGGTCGATGCCCAATTACCTGCTGACCAACAACCCGAACATCAAAACCCTCAAGGACTTCAGCGACAAGGACCGTATCGCCGTGCCGGCCGCAGGCGTAGGTTTTCAGTCGCGCACCCTGCAAATTGAAACCGCGAAAGAATTCGGCGACGACCAGTTCAAGAAATTCGACAACATTTCGGTCAGCCTGCCGCACCCTGACGCCACCGCCGCGCTGATCGCCGGCGGCTCGGAAATCAATTCGCATTTCTCCAGCCCACCGTTTCAGTACCAGGCTCTGCAAAACCCCAACGTGCACAAAGTGCTGAGTTCCTACGACATCCTCGGCGGCCCGGCGACGTTCAACGTGCTCTACACCACAGAAAAATTTCACGATGAAAACCCGAAAACCTACAAGGCGTGCTACGACGCACTGGCCGAAGCCGAGCAGATCATCAAGGCCGACAAACCCGCCGCTGCCCAGGCCTATATCCGCGCAGAGCAATCGAAACTGCCCCTGGCTCTGGTCGAGCAAATCGTCAAAGACCCGGAGATCGACTTCACCGTCGTACCGCAACGCACGTTCATCTATGCCGAGAAACTGCAGGAACTGGGTGTGTTGAAAAACAAGGCGGCGAGCTGGAAGGATTACTTCTTTGAAGAAGCGCATGGTGGTGCGGGGAGTTGAGGGAATGGGCATCAGCCGGAACTACTGTAGGAGTGAGCTTGCTCGCGAAAGCGGAGTTTCAGCCACAGATGAGTTGACTGACCTGACGCCTTCGCGAGCAGGCTCGCTCCCACAGGTTTAGCGGCGTAAGCCTTCTTCCGGCCAATAAAAAACGGGGCGGCCCGATCATCGATCAGGCCGCCCCGTTTTTCTGTCAGGCGAACAGTCTTTCCGTCAGCGATCAATGCATCTTGCTGTGATCGTGGCCGCCCATGTTGGTCAGCGCGCGGACTGGTGCCTTGACCTCAATGGTTTCTTTCTCGCCCTTGGCGTTTTCCACTGTCAGGGTCAGCGGCACGCTGTCGCCTTCCTTCAACTGACCGCTCAGGCCCATCAGCATGACGTGGTAGCCGTTCGGGTCGAAGCTCACGGCTTTGCCGGCAGGCAGCTCAACGGACTTCACCGGGCCCATGGTCATCACATCGTTCTTCATGCTCATTTCATGAATCTGAACGTCCTTGGCCACTGGCGAGGCAACGCTGAGCAGCTTGCTGTCGGTGTCGGCAGTGACGGTCATGAACGCGCCGCTGGCGGACTGGGTCGGCACGGTGGCACGGACCCAGGCATCGTCGACTTTGGTCTGCGCCGACACCTGGAAGGCCAGGCCGAGCAGGGACAGTGCACATACGGTGCGTTTGAGGTGATTCAGAACGGGATGCATCAGCAGACCTCCATAACAGTAAGCAAATCTTCCGTGCACTCTTGGGCTGTCAGCGAAGTGGACAGGCCCAGGCGCAACTCACCACGCGAGTCGTAGACGTAGCTGGTGGACGTATGGGAGATGGTGTAGGTGTCGCCGGCCGGGACTTTCTCGTAGAACACGTCGAATTCCTTGGCGGTGGCCTTGGTTTCCTCAAGTGTGCCGTACAGCGCGACGAAGCTCGGATCGAAGGCTTTGACGTAGGCGTCGAGGATCTGCGGTGTGTCGCGCTCAGGGTCGAGGGTGATGAACACCACTTGCAGACGGTCGCCGTCGCGGCCCATGAGTTTCTTGATCTGCGCGGCGCGGGCCAGGGTGGTGGGGCAAACGGCCGGGCATTGGGTGAAGCCGAAGAAGATCATCGGCATCATCCCGCGAAAGCTCGACAGCGACATGGTTTCGCCTTCGGGGTTCTTCAGCTTGAAGGTGCGTCCGAGGATCTTGTCGCTCAGATCCTTGCCGTACTTGTACGACAGTTGGCCACGGGTGTCGCAACCGGCGAGCAGGCCGAGCCCGAGCACGCCCATTCCCGCAAGTACCTTGCGGCGAGTCAACAAAGCCGTCATCTAATACCGCCTTTTGCAGCCCGCGAGTCGGCAGGACTGGCGGGGGGTTAACCGTAAAAGCGCCGCATGATAGCAAACTGAGGCTGATCGCCGGCTGCCGATCGCCGCGCGGTGCGGGATCGGACGACAAAAGGTGTAAGAAGAAATGACGAATAAGCGATGCGTTCGCCGCGACCAAACTTGATTTAAATAGTATGACGATTGGACGCGAGCGCAGAAACACGTACTCTTGCCGCTGCGCTGCAAAGACCAAAACAACAACAGGAGTCTGTAATGCAACCGATTCGTCTCGGCCTGGTGGGCTACGGCAAGATCGCCCAGGATCAACACGTTCCCGCCATCCTCGCCAATCCGGCGTTCCAGTTGGTGGCGGTCGCTACCCAGGGCAAACCTTGCGCCGGGGTGGAGAACTTCCAGTCGCTGGGCGAACTGCTCGAAAACGGCCCGACTGTCGACGCAATTGCGTTCTGCACGCCGCCACAGGGGCGCTTCGCACTGGTGCAACAGGCGTTGGCGGCCGGCAAGCACGTGCTGGTGGAAAAACCGCCCTGTGCGACATTGGGCGAGGCCATGGCCCTGGTCGATCAAGTCGCCGAACAAGGCGTCAGCGCTTTGTTCGCCTGGCACTCGCGCTACGCACCGGGCATCGCCGCCGCCCGCGACTGGCTTGCCAGCCGCACCCTGCAAAGCGTGCAGATCGACTGGAAGGAAGACGTACGCAAGTGGCATCCGGGTCAGGCATGGATCTGGCAACCGGGCGGCCTCGGCGTGTTCGATCCGGGCATCAACGCTTTGTCGATCATCACCCACTTGCTGGCGCTGCCGCTGTTTGTCGAAGCCGCCGAACTGCGCGTGCCGAGCAACTGCCAGTCGCCGATTGCCGCCTCTATCAAAATGTCCGATGCGCGTCGGCTCGACGTGCGTGCCGAGTTCGATTTCGACCATGGCCACGATGAACTGTGGAGCATCGAAATTCGCTGCGTCGAAGGCGTCCTGCGTCTGGACAATGGCGGCGCGGTGCTAAGCATCGACGGCGTGAAGCAAAGCGTGTCGGAGGAGGGCGAGTACGCAGCGGTCTACCGCCACTTCCAGCAATTGATCAGCGACAAGGCCAGCGACCTCGATCTGCAACCGTTGCGCCTGGTGGCGGACAGTTTCTTTGTCGGCAGCCGGGCGTTGGTTGAGCCGTTTTACGATTGAAGTGGATTGTCCGGTTTGAGTGGACGGTGAAACGCTTTTCAGCCGATTTATCCTTTTGCTGTGCGTCAGTAATCTGTACCCAACTTGAACGCAACAACAAAACTCCAAACTTGAAAAGGGACGCACACCATGACCACTCCAACCTACAACCGCCTGAACAAAGACGACGCTATCGTGCTGCTGGTTGATCACCAGACCGGTCTGATCTCGCTGGTGCAGGACTTCTCGCCGAACGAGTTCAAGAACAACGTGCTGGCGCTGGCGGATCTGGCCAAGTTCTTCGACCTGCCGACAATCCTCACCACCAGCTTCGAACAAGGCCCGAACGGCCCGCTGGTACCGGAGTTGAAAGAGATGTTCCCGGACGCGCCGTACATCGCTCGCCCAGGTCAGATCAACGCTTGGGACAACGAAGACTTCGTCAAGGCAATCAAGGCCACCGGGCGCAAGCAGATCATCATTGCCGGTGTCGTGACGGATGTGTGTGTAGCGTTCCCGACCCTGTCGGCGCTGGCGGAAGGTTTTGATGTGTTCGTGGTGACTGATGCGTCCGGCACTTTCAACACCACCGTGCAGCAAGCCGCATGGAGCCGCATGACTCAGGCTGGCGCGCAGATGATGAACTGGTTCTCTGTAGCCTGTGAGCTGCACCGCGACTGGCGCAACGATATTGAAGGTCTGGGTAACCTGCTGTCGCAGCGTATTCCCAACTACCGCAACCTGATGAACAGCTACTCGGCGCTGACGCAGCAGAAGTAAGCCTCCTACACAACGCAAAAGCCTGCTTTAAACAGCAGGTTTTTTGCGTTCAGGGCCGGCCGGCGAGTCACCGTTCGTCCATTGCCGGGCACTTGTCACGCGCCGGCATTTCACACGTTCAGGTATCTATCGCTGAATCACATCGGAGACCGACATGGACATTGATGAAAACGCACCGGGCAACCAGTCGCAACAAGCCGTGACGCGCACCACCGACAACGAGACCGGGCACGATCCCAAGCGGGAAAATCCCGAGGTGCCTTTGCCGCCGGACGATGAGGCACCGGTCGAGGAAGATATGTCAGATGTGGATGCGGCCAACTCGGTGTCAACCGAACATCCGCCGTCACGCTGATCGAGCGATTTAATCGATGCCTCCCACTCTGGAATTAGAGTGAGAGGCTCTCCCGCGGACCCTGATGCAGTTCAGTCACCGACATCGTGAAAACCAGTATCGACCGGCCAGGGTTGGAATATCCGTGCGCTAAATCCCCGGTGGGAGCGAGCCTGCTCGCGAATGCGGCGGCACATTCAACATCTTTGCCGACTGACCCAGCGCATTCGCGAGCAGGCTCGCTCCCACAATGTTCCGTGTTGACCATTGATTTGATTGCGCCACAAAACCCTGTGGGAGCGGGCTTGCCCGCGAAGGCGGCGGCACATTCAACATCTTCGCCGACTGACCCAGCGCTTTCGCGAGCAGGCTCGCTCCCACAGATTCACTCCTGGCCTCAGTAAGGGCTCGCGGTCGGGCGCACGATCAGTTCGCTGACGTCGACATCCGCCGGTTGTTCGACGGCATACGCAATCGCGCGGGCGATGGCTTCGGCGGGGATGGCGATCTTGCGGAATGACTTCATCTCTTCGCGACCGCCTTCATCGGAAATGCTCTCGGCCAGTTCCGATTCGGTCACGCCCGGTGCGATGACGGTGACGCGGATATCGCCGCCCACCTCCTGACGCAAGCCTTCGGAAATCGCCCGTACGGCGTATTTGGTCGCGCAGTACACCGCTGCGGTGGGGCTGACGGCGTAGGCGCCGATCGAGGCGATGTTGATGATCTGCCCGGCGCGCTGGCGCTGCATCAACGGCAGACTGGCGGCGATGCCGTGGAGCACGCCACGGATGTTGACGTCGATCATGCGGTTCCACTCATCGACCTTCAGCGCGTCCAGCCGCGACAACGGCATGACCCCGGCGTTGTTGACCAGCACATCGACACGGCCGTAATGCTCCACGGCAAAATCGACGAAGCGCTGCACATCCTGCTGATCGGTGACGTCCAGTGCGCGGAACTGCGCTTGGCCACCGGCGCCGTTGATCTCTTCGGCAATCACGGCCAGACGCTCGGTGCGCCGTGCGCCCAACACCACTTTGGCGCCACGTTCGGCGAGCAGGCGTGCGGTGGCTTCGCCGATGCCGCTGCTGGCGCCGGTAATCACGATCACTTTGTCTTGAATGTTCAGCATGATGTCGTCCTCTTCAATGTGCCCGTGAGTGGGCTTGGAAGAAGATTAAGTGCTGGGGCTCATGGGTTATTAATCGATTCCTCCACGGGATTTGCCCAATTCTGCTGCATCGCTTTTCGACAGGTTTCAGGCCCCACGTGGCGCATCGCGGTAGGCACTAGGCGTGACGCCGACTTCACGGCGGAACACCTGGGAAAAGTGGCTGGGGCTGGAGTAGCCGACTTCCAGGCCAATGTCGATCACGCTGCGTGCGGTCTCCAGCAACAGATGACGCGCGCGGCTGATGCGCAGGCGGATGAAGTATTGCGAGGGCGATAAACCGGTAGCGCGTTTGAAGGTGCGGCTGAAGTGGTAGTCGCTCAGCCCGGCGATGGCGGCCAGATGACTGAGACTGAAATCCCCCGCCAGATGCGCATTCATGGCTTCGATCACCCGGCGCAGTTTGTAGGCGGGCAGGGCGTTGTCGCGGCGTGGGTTGCTGTCGGGGTCGAGGTAATCACGCAGCAGATGGATCGCCAACGCCTGAGCCAGGCTGTGCACCAGCAGTGCACTGGGCTGGCGCTGTTCGGTCAGTTCGACGCGCAGTTGCTCAAGAATGAAGCTGACCTGCTCGTCACGCGCACCGGACACATCGACAAACGTCACCGCACCGGCCTGTTCGCCGAACGCTTCGCGCGCCGCTTTTTCGATCAGGCCCAGACCGAGGTAGAGGTGCATGACTTCGAAGACCTCGCAACCTTCGGTCTGCCAGCGCATTTCGTAGGGTTCCCGGGTGTTGGTCAGGAAAAAATCGCCCGCCGTGACCTGGCTCGCCTGCCACTCTCCGCCCAACGAACGTTCTTCGACCCGGGCAGTGCCGGCCAGTACCAGCACCAGCAGCGGTTCGGCCACGCACGGCACGCGGATCGGCTCAAGCAGGGTTTGATGGCGGAACAGCTGCACCACCGCATCCTTGATCTGCGGCCGCGGCGTGGTCGTTTCCGCAACACCGGGCAGATGCTCCGGCATGGCTTCGGCGGCGATGCGCGCGGGCTGGCTGATTGTCGGTGTAGCGGGGCTGGAAGAGGGCACAGGACGCTCCATGAAAAGCTTCGGCTGCGAATGATTTTGAAGGTTAGGGCGGGCGAACGAGAAACTCCAGCGCAAAACTCCGACAGTCCCGGCAATCGCCCGAAAGCCCGGCGGCGGCCAGTGCGCGACAGTGAAGCCGTGTTCACGACCGCGCCATCAGGCGCAACACCGATTCGCTATCGAGGAGTTAAAACCATGACTGATTTCAACCACAACCTGCCCCAAGAAGTCGCCGGTAAAGTTGCACTGGTCACTGGCGCGGCCAGTGGTATCGGCAAAGCGATTGCGCTGATGCTGCACGCTCGCGGCGCCAAGGTGATTGCCGAAGACCTCAACCCGGCTGTCGAAGAACTGGCTCGTCCCGATCTGGTGCCGCTGGTGGCGGACATCACCGAGGACGGCGCCGCCGAACGCGCAGTAGGCCTTGCCGTCGAGCAGTTCGGGCGCCTGGATATTCTGGTCAACAACGCCGGGATCATCATCAACAAAGCCGTGATCGACATGAGCCGCGACGACTGGGAAAAGATCCAGGCAGTGAATGCCACGGCAGCCTTCCTGCACTGTCGCGAAGCGGTGAAAGCGATGATCCCGAACAAGTCCGGTGCAATCGTCAATATCGCCTCCTATGCCTCGTACTTTGCCTTCCCGACCATCGCCGCCTACACCGCTTCCAAAGGTGCGCTGGCACAACTGACCCGCACGCTGGCCCTGGAAGTCATCGAGCACGGCATTCGCGTCAACGCGATCGGCGTCGGCGATGTGGTGACCAATATTCTCAACGATGTGGTCGAGGACGGCCCGGGCTTCCTCGCGCAGCACGGCGAAGCAGCGCCAATCGGTCGGGCGGCGCAGCCGGAAGAGATCGCCGAGATAGTGACCTTTCTGGCCTCCGACCGCGCCAGTTTCATGGTCGGCTCGGTAGTCATGGCCGATGGCGGCATGACGGTAACGGCAGGCTGATAGCAGTGCGGCAAACCATGGGCACGTCAGATGATGTGCCCATGGTTTACCCCGATCTGACCGACGCAGAATCAGGCAAATCTGCAGCATCTTTGATCTAGTCGCCGCTGGGTAAAACTGGCTAATCTTCCTGGGCAGTTGACCTACCTTCGTCTGCTTTCGAGGCCCTTTGCATGGATAACCACGACGCTTCCATCCTCCACGACACGGCGGTGTATCGCGCCGAGCTGGTGCGCTTGCTGACTCAGCGCTTCGATGCGCCAGGCACCTACGAAACCGCGATTGCGCCGCTGCACGTGATCCGTCTCGATGGGCCGTCCGAGCTGATCCATGTCGTGCACCGCCCGGCGCTGTGCCTGATCGTGCAGGGCCGCAAGGAAGTCGGGCTGGGCGACGAACGTTTCCTCTACGACCCGTTGAATTACCTGGTGGTGTCGGTGACGTTGCCGGTGTCGGGACGGGTGATTGAAGCCTCACCCGAGGCGCCGTATTTTTGCGTACGGCTGGACTTCGATCCCGCGCAACTGACGCAACTGATTGCCGAGTCGCCGCTGACCGGCATGCCGCAAGACGCCGGGCGCGGCATGTTTCTCGACAAGATCGACGTGACCCTGCTCGACACCATGTTGCGTCTGGTGCGCCTGCTGGATAATCCGCGCGACATCGGCATGCTCGCACCGATGGTGTTGCGTGAGCTGTATTACCGCCTGCTGCGCGGCCAGCACGGGCATCTGCTGTATGAAATCGCCGTCAGCGATTCGCAGACCCATCGGGTCACGCGGGCCATCGACTGGCTGAACAAGAATTTCACTGAACCGCTGCGCATCGACGCGCTGGCGCAGGTGGCCAATCTGAGCAATTCGGCGCTGCATCACCGCTTCAAAGCCGTCACCGCCATGAGCCCGCTGCAATATCAAAAACAGCTGCGCCTGCAAGAGGCGCGGCGGCTGATCATCAATGAAGGGCTGGACGTCTCCAGCGCCTGCTACCGCGTCGGCTACGAAAGCGCTTCGCAGTTCAGCCGCGAATACAACCGCCAGTTCGGCTGCCCGCCGTCCAAGGAACTCAGCCGCCTGCGCCAGACCGGTTGACGCCCTGTTTAGCGCGCGGGTTCCGCCCATTCCTCACGAAACCCCAGCAGAAAATCCACAAATGCCCGCACCCGTTGCGGCACATAGCGGCCGTGCGGGTAGAGCAGGGTGTAGGGGCGCGAACGTCCGGCGTACGGCTGCAGCACTTCAATCAGGCGGCCATCGGCGAGTTCCTGCTCGACGATGAACCGGTAAGTCTGAAACAGCCCGGCGCCGTGCTTGGCCAGCGTCACGCCGCCGAGCACATCGTCGGAACAGGAATAGCCACCGTCGGAAATCACTTCCAGGTCCCGGCCGTTTTCCTGAAACAGCCAGGAAATCCGCCGCCCGCTGCTGGGCAATTCGAACTGGATGCACTCATGCGCAATGAGATCGTCGAGGGTCTGCGGCGTGCCGGCTCTATGCAGATATTCGGGGGCGGCGACCACCACCAGGGCGGCGTCTTCCAGCAAGCGCGCGATCAGGGTCGAGTCCGGTTGCGCGCGTACGCGTATCGCCAGGTCGTAGCCTTCTTCAACGAAGTCGATATTGCGATTGCCCAAGTGCACGTCGACCGTGACCTCGGGGTACAACGCGCGAAATTTCGGCAGCAGCGGCAGGATGCGGTGATGCCCGTACGTGGTCGGCAGGCTGATGCGCAGTCGACCCGACGGCGAAGTCTGTGCGCCCATGACTTCCTGCTGCGCTTCGACCAGTTGCGTCAGCGCCTGGCTGCATTGTTCGAAGAAGCTGCGTCCGGCGTCGGTGAGGCGGATGCTGCGCGTGGTGCGCGCGAACAGTCGCGAACCCAGGCGTTGCTCCAGACGCAGAATCGACCGGCTCACCGCAGCGGGCGTGACCCCGGCCAGTTGCGCGGCGGCGGTGAAGCTGCCGGCTTCGGCGGCCAGGCAGAACAGTTCGATACTGCCTAACTGCAAATCTTCAAAATGGCGTTTCATTGTGGCTCGCACCGAGGATCGACGGACGTTCATCCTCTGTGTACCACAACCAACGACGCCGCCGGTATCCACCGGCGGCGTTGCAGGGTTTCGATCAATGGCCGGCGCTCTGGCCACCGTCGACATGCAGGATCTCGCCAGTGACGAAATTCGCCCCGTCGAGGTAGAGGATCGCTTGCACGATGTCGTCGATTTCCCCCATGTGGCCGACCGGGTGCAGGCTGCCCAGCGCCTGATGGGTTTCCTCGGCGTGCATCGGCGTTTTGATGATGCCCGGCGATACCGCGTTGACCCGAATGCCACGCTTGGCGTACTCGATCGCCAGGGATTTGGTCGCGGCGTTGATGCCACCTTTGGTCAGCGACGCCAATACCGAAGGCACGCCGTCGATTGCATGATCGACCAGGCTGGTGGTCACGCTGACGACGTGGCCGTTGCCGTGTTTTTCCATCTCGGCGATGGCCAGTTGCGAGATGTAGAAGAAGCCGCTCATGTTGGTCGCCACGACCTGGGCATAGTCCGCCTGGCTGTAAGCGGTGAACGGCTTGGCCAGAAAGATCCCGGCATTGTTGACCAGCGTATCGACGCGACCGAAGCGGGCAACGGCGGCACGAATCACGCGCTCGGCGGTTTGCGGATCGGCAATGTCGCCGGCAACGGTCAGGACATCCGGGTCACTCGACTCTTTGATCGAGCGCGAGGTTGCGACCACTTGATGGCCAAGGGCGCGAAAGCCTTCGACCAGACCTGCACCAATGCCTTGCGAGGCGCCGGTGATGACAACTACTTTTTTCGATGTGCTCATGATGATTTCCTCTGTCGCTGGCCCGTCAGGATGGCGGGTGGCTGTTGGAGAGGACTTTAGGAAGTTGCGCGGAGTTGATAAATGGGGGCTGAGGTACATCATTTGTACTTCGGTGTATCTAATCAGAACGGCCTGCACGCGCTTTTTTAGGAGTGAGCCGTTTTCGATTGTCCTGTTCAGGTGGACGGTGAAACGCTTTTCAGCCGATTTATCCCTTTGCTGTGCGTCAGTAATCTGTACCCAACTTGAACGCAACAACAAAACTCCAAACTTGAAAAGGGACGCACACCATGACCACTCCAACCTACAACCGCCTGAACAAAGACGACGCTATCGTGCTGCTGGTTGACCACCAGACCGGTCTGATCTCGCTGGTGCAGGACTTCTCGCCGAACGAGTTCAAGAACAACGTGCTGGCGCTGGCGGATCTGGCCAAGTTCTTCGACCTGCCAACCATCCTCACCACCAGCTTCGAACAAGGCCCGAACGGCCCGCTGGTGCCGGAGCTGAAAGAGATGTTCCCGGACGCGCCATACATCGCTCGTCCAGGCCAGATCAACGCCTGGGACAACGAGGACTTCGTCAAGGCGATCAAGGCCACCGGGCGCAAGCAGATCATCATTGCCGGTGTGGTAACGGATGTGTGCGTAGCGTTCCCGACCCTGTCGGCACTGGCGGAAGGTTTTGATGTGTTCGTGGTCACCGATGCGTCCGGCACCTTCAACACCACCGTGCAGCAAGCCGCATGGAGCCGCATGACTCAGGCTGGCGCGCAGATGATGAACTGGTTCTCTGTAGCCTGTGAGCTGCACCGCGACTGGCGCAACGACATCGAAGGCCTGGGCAATCTGCTGTCGCAGCGCATTCCCAACTACCGCAACCTGATGAACAGCTACTCAGCGCTGACGCAGCAGAAGTAAGTTCACCACCCACGAAAAAGCCTGCTTTTAACAGCAGGCTTTTTTTTTCCGACGGCTGCGGCCAACTTGGTTGCTGTGTAGCTTGCCACACCGCTTTCGCGAGCAGGCTCGCTCCCACAGTTGACCGTGTTCCCTCAGGAGAAATGCAATTTCCTGTGGGAGCGAGCCTGCTCGCGAAGACGGCGGCACAGTCACCCGAGCAATTCACTGATCCACTGCATCTCTTGCTTCAGCGCAAGAATTTTGTCCTCCGGCAACGTCTGTTGCGCTCTCGTAAACTGCCCCAACGTCTTTTGCCGCTGCTTCAGCCTGCGTTGCCATTTGTGCAGAAATGCCGAGCCGCGCGCCTGCAGATGCAGCGGTCCGAAAAACAGTTCCCTGGCATCGTAAGTCACCGGATCAGAACCGCGCTCGGCAACGATAATTTCGTAGTCGAAGCGATTCTCGTGCAGCACCTCTTCACAGACGATGCGGTAGCCGTTATCCATCAACCACTGCCGCAGCGCTTGCTCGCCGCCGTTGGGTTGCAGGATCAAGCGTTCGTGGCCGCTGAGATGGGCTTTACCACTGTCGAAAATATCGCGAATGGTTTCGCCACCCATGCCGCACAGGGTGATGGCGCTGATGGCGTCGCCAGGTTTGATTGCCGCCAGACCATCGGCCAGGCGCACGCTGATCTGGCCGTGCAGGTCGTTGTCATTGACAGTGCGTTGCGCCGCGTGGAACGGCGTCAACGCGACCTCGCCAGCGACCGCTGCTGTTATCAGGCCCCGGCGCAGCAAGGCCACCGGCAGGTAAGCATGATCGGAGCCGATATCGGCCAGTCTCGCGCCAAGCGGCACATGGGCGGCGACGCGCTCAAGACGCATGGACAATGTTTGTTGGTTCAACGCAAACCCCTGTTCACCCTGCGGTGGAAAAAAGGGGTGCGACTCTGGCGAGCAACGCTGGCGCTGTCAATTACGCGATGGAATTACTCGAACCATCGGCAGCACGGCGCTGCCGATGGGCGCTTGCGCTTAGCCGGCGAGCGTTGCGTTGTCGATGACGAAGCGGTATTTCACA
This sequence comes from Pseudomonas sp. TE9122, assembly GCF_056278925.1. Classification (NCBI taxonomy): domain Bacteria; kingdom Pseudomonadati; phylum Pseudomonadota; class Gammaproteobacteria; order Pseudomonadales; family Pseudomonadaceae; genus Pseudomonas; species Pseudomonas sp. TE9122. Next base: position 1,889,079 of record NZ_JBWBQI010000001.1, read on the forward strand.
TCGCCCTTGAGCATGCGCTCGTAGGACTCGTTGATCTGATCGGCGCGGATCAACTCGATGTCGGAGACGATGCCGTGCTCGGCGCAGAAATCCAGCATTTCCTGGGTTTCAGGGATGCCGCCGATCATTGAGCCGGCAATGGTGCGCCGCTTGGTGATCAGGTTGAACACGTTTGGCGACGGATGCGGCGAGGCGGGCGCGCCGACCAGGGTCAACGCGCCGTCGCGCTTGAGCAGGACGAGGAAGGCGTCGAGATCGTGCGGGGCTGCGACGGTATTGAGGATGAAGTCGAAGCTCTTGGTGTGTGCCGCCATTTCCTCGGCATTGCGCGACACCACCACTTCGTCCGCGCCCAGTGCCTTGGCCGCTTCGCGCTTGGATTCGGAGGTGGTGAAGGCGACCACGTGGGCGCCCATGGCGTGGGCCAGTTTGATGCCCATGTGGCCGAGGCCACCGATGCCGACCACGCCGACTTTCTTGCCGGGGCCAGCATGCCACTGACGCAGCGGCGAGTAGGTGGTAATGCCGGCGCAGAGTAGCGGTGCGACGGCGGCCAATTGCGCCTCGGGATGACGGATGCGCAGCACATAGCGCTCGTGCACGACGATATTTTGCGAGTAACCACCGAGGGTCCAGCCCGGTGCGTCCGGGGTCGGGAAATTGTAGGTGCCGATCATGCCGTCGCAGTAATTTTCCAGGCCGGATTCGCAGTCATCGCAGTGCTGGCAGCTGTCGACGATGCAGCCGACACCGACCAGATCGCCGACCTTGTAGTCCTTGACGTGATCGCCGACCGCCGAGACGCGGCCGACGATTTCGTGGCCCGGGACGCAAGGGAATTGCGTGCCGGCCCATTCCGCGCGCACCTGGTGCAGGTCGGAATGGCAGATGCCGCAGAAGGCGATATCGATCTGCACGTCGTGCGCCGCCGGAGCACGGCGGTTGATCTGCATGGGCTCAAGGGGTTTGTCGCCAGCGTGGGCGCCGTAGGCTTGTACGAGCATGTGAGCATCCTCCATGGGGTTGTCGGACGCCCATTGTTGCGCCTGGGTCGGAGCGCGAAGTAGTGCATTTCTGTGAAATGCTTGCCTGATTCTGCTGTTGATTGCGCAACCGAAAGGCAGCCGTATGGCTGCCGTTTCAGGCTCAACGCGGATTGGGCTGGTCGTCCATCTCGGCGTTATCGGTTTCCTGACGTACACGCTCCGGATCCAGGCCGGTACTGTCATCGTCCAGCGGGATTTCGCCTTCATTGTCGGGCAGTTCGTCGATGCCGCGTTCCTTCATCGGATCGACCTCGGTACGCCCCGGACTCAGCGGGTCGGGCGTGGTTGGGAGCGGATCGTCACCTTGCTTGCCTTGATCGTTATTCATCTCACACCTCGTCATGGCCGTTTTCTAAGGCTTGTGCAGGTTGGAGGTGCGGATGATTTTCGCCGTTCGATTTTTTTGCCTGCCTTCGGTCGCCTCGCAAAAATGCGGAATTTCTCCGACGCGCGCGGCTCCATAAACCAACAGCCAGAGGCGAGGACGCAATGATGAGCAGCTCATTCAAAGTCGGCGATGCGGTGCGCTGGAATTCCGAGGCCGGCGAGATTCAAGGCAAAGTGGTCAAGGTGCACACCCGCGATACCGAATTCATGGGCCGCCACCGCCCGGCCTCGAAAGATGCGCCGCAGTACGAGGTCAAGAGCGACAAGACCGGCCACCTGGCCATGCATCACGGCGACGCGCTGAAGCACGTTTAGAAACGCGCCAGTCGGTAGGCGTCGGCATTCGGCAACTCGCCGGCCGCGCCTGAGACCATCTGCCCGATCATCTCCGCCGTCACCGCCGCCTGCGTCAGGCCCAGATGCTGATGACCGAAGGCAAGCAAGACCTTGCCGGCGCAAACCTGATCGATCACCGGCAGCGAATCCGGCAGCGACGGGCGAAAGCCCATCCACGGTGTCGCGCCATCAGCGTTCAGATCCTTGCGAAACAGGCCTTGGCTCAGGCGCTGCAACTGCCAGGCGCGTGCCATGTTTGCTGGCCGCTCCAGCCCGGCGAACTCGACCGTGCCGGCCAGGCGCAGCCCATCGCGCATCGGCGTCATAATGAATTTGCGTTCCAGCGAGGTGACGGGGAAGGGCAGGCGATCATGTTCGTGCGGCAGCATCAGGTGATAGCCACGTTCGGTGTCCAACGGTACCTGCTTGCCGGTCAGAGCGGCGGTGAGTTTTGCCGAATGCGCACCGCAGGCCAGTAACGCTCGAGCGGCTGTCACGCCGCCATTGCCGGTGACTAACAGCACACCGTTTTCCTGCACGTAGCCGCCCTGAACCTGCTGCTGGAGAAAACTCACGCCGCTGCTGCGAGCCGCTTCGACCAGTGCGCAGACCACCCGATAGGGATCAAGGAAATGCCCGGTTCGCGGGAAAAACAGCCCGCCCTGAATTTGCTCGCTGAGCTGCGGCGCCGTTTCGCGGATCGCCCCCGCTTGCCAATAGTCCACCGGCACCTGCTGCTGATGCAGTCGTGCCTGCAAGGCTTCGATGGCCTGACGGGATTCAGGTTTTTCGAAGACTAGTAACGAGCCGTCAACCTTGAGCAGATCCGGGCGCTGGATATCGCTGAGCAAGCGCTGCCACGCGTCGAGGCTGCTTTCATTGAGCGCGCGCAGGCCGGCGACGGTTTCCTGAAAAGGCTCGGGCCGCAGATTCAGCAGCAAGCGGGTGAACCACGGCAGGGCGCGCGGCAGGTATTTCCAGTCCAGACGCAGCGGCCCCATCGGGTCCATGAGCATGGCCGGCAAACGCTTGAGGATCGAAACATCAGCAATCGGAAACACCTGCTCGGTGGCCAGATGTCCGGCGTTGCCGAACGAAGCGCCATGCCCCGGTTCCTGCTGATCGATGACCACCACCCGCAAACCCTGACGCGCCAGGCGCAGTGCGCAAGCTACGCCAATGATTCCGGCGCCGACCACGGCGATGTCGTGCGAAGGATTATTCGCCATGGCGTGTCGCTTCCCGTTGGCCATCGAGCAAGCGCCGAAGGCTGAGCGGATTGGTCTGTTGCAGCGCCGTCGGCAGCAAGCTGTCGGGGAAATCCTGATAGCACACCGGCCGCAGGAAACGCAGGATCGCCGCAGTGCCCACCGAGGTGCTGCGCGCATCCGAGGTTGCCGGGTAAGGCCCGCCATGCACCATTGCATCGCAGACTTCCACGCCGGTCGGCCAGCCATTGACCAGCAAGCGCCCGGCCTTGCGCTCGAGGGTTGGCAACAACGTGCGCGCCAGTGCAAGGTCGGCGTCATCCATGTGCAGGGTCGCGGTCAGTTGGCCTTCCAGATGTTGGCAGACCTGACGGATTTCTTCGTCACTGCTGCATTGCACGATCAGCGCTGTCGCGCCGAAGACCTCGGCTTGCAAGCTTTGATCGGCAAGAAAATCCGCTGCATCGGTGCTGAAGACATGCGTCTGACACTGATTCGGGGCGCCGCCGACTTGGCCAACCGCTACCGCGCGTGCACGGGGATTGCCTTGCAGAGCGGTCACGCCTGCTTGATAGGCGGCGAAGATGCCGGGCGTGAGCATGGTTTGCGCCGCGCTGCGCGGGATCAGTTCCGCTACCGCGCCGAGAAACCCGTCGAGCGCCGGGCCTTTGCGGGCAATCAACAATCCCGGGTTGGTGCAGAACTGCCCGGCGCCCAGTGTCAGCGACGCGACAAATCCTTCGGCCAACGCCTGCGCCCGATTTTCCAGCGCGGCGGGAAACAGCACTACCGGGTTGATCGAGCTCATTTCCGCATACACCGGAATCGGCTCGGGCCGCGCTTGCGCGGCTTTGATCAAGGCCAGTCCACCAGCCCGCGAGCCGGTGAAACCAGCGGCTTTGATGCGCCAGTCGCTGACCAGTGCGATACCCACTTCGTACCCCGAATCGAACAACAAGGAAAACACGCCTTCGGGCAGAGCGCAGGCCCTGACCGCTTGCGCGACTGCGCGGCCGACCAGTTCGCTGGTGCCGGGATGCGCGCTGTGCGCCTTGACGATCACCGGGCAACCAGCCGCCAATGCCGCAGCGGTGTCGCCACCGGCCACGGAAAATGCCAGGGGAAAGTTGCTCGCACCAAACACCGCGACCGGCCCCAAGGCAATCTGCCGCTGGCGCAGGTCGGAGCGCGGCAGTGGCTGGCGTTGCGGTTGCGCACTGTCGACGCGCACATCCAGCCATTCACCCGCGCGCACCGTACGGGCGAACAGGCGCAATTGCGAGCAGGTGCGGCCACGCTCGCCTTGAAGGCGTGCAGGCGGCAGACCAGTTTCGGCGTGGGCGCGTTCGATCAGTTCATCGCCAAGGTTTTCGATGTGCTCGGCAATGCTTTCGAGAAATGCCGCACGGCTGCTCAGGCTGGTTTCGCGATATTCGTCTTGTGCTGCCCAGGCCAGGGCGCAGGCCTGTTCCACCTGTTCGGCTGACGCCCCGGCATACTGCGGTTCAAGTGCCTGGCTGGTCGCCGGATCGATCCCGTGAATGGCCGGACGATGGCCCGTCACGGGTTGTTGGCCGATCAGCATGTTGCCCGTCAGAGTCATGGTGTCTTCCTGTGAAATGAGCGAGGCCTGCCGCGAATCGTGATGACTCGCAGCAGGTGGTGGTCAGGCGAAATTCTGTTCGGCAGACCAGTTTTCATACCAGTGACGGAACAGCGAATACTGCTTCTCGGCATAGCGCCGTTGCGAGTCGCTCAGCGCATCGGTTTCGTTGAAGTGCAGGGTGTATTCCTTGTCGCCGTTGAGCACCATCAAGTGCTTGTAATACAGCACCAGATCACAGCCTTCGTCGAACGATGACAGCACTGCCAATGCCGATTCCAGCTCCCGCGCCTGACGTCGGGCCTTGGCATCGCCTTGCGCGGCCTGCTTGCTCAGCGCGACCAGTTGCAGCACTTCGCGAGGAAGGGCGTTGCCGATACCGGTGATGGCGCCGGTAGCGTTGCAGTTGACGAAACCGTGCACCACTTGCGTGTCGACACCGACCATCAGGGTCACGTCATCGTCCTTGGAGGTGATGTTCTCAGCCGCGTAGCGCAGGTCTGCGCCCCCACCAAATTCCTTGAAGCCGATCAGGTTCGGGTATTCGCGACGCAGTTCGAAAAACAGATCGGCGCGGGTGGCGAAGCCGTAGTAAGGGCTGTTGTAAATCACCGCCGGCAAGTTCGGTGCGGCTTGCAGGATGGCAGCGAAGTGGGCCTTTTGCGCCGTCGCCGAAGCACCACGGGACAGCACGCGCGGAATGACCATCAAGCCTTGCGCGCCGACTTTCGCCGCATGCGCTGCGTGGGAAACCGCTTCACGGGTATTCACCGCACCAGTGCCGACGATGGTCGGCACCCCGGCGGCGACCAGGCGCGCCACACCTTCCTGACGCTCGGCTTCAGTCAGCAGCGGCCAGTCGCCCATCGAGCCGCAATAGACCACGGCGCTCATGCCGATATCAATCAGCTCGCGCCCCTTGCTCACCAGCGCATCGAAGTCCGGTTTGCGCTGGGCGGTGCACGGGGTCATCAGGGCCGGCATGCAACCGGTGAAGATGTTGTCGCTCATGGTTCAACTCCTTGGCATTTCGTTTGATTCGAAGTGAAAAATCGGCGTGGCGGCTCAGATGCCCCACGCGAACGGGTCGCTGTCGTCGATCAGCAAGGTGCTGTCGGCGGTCATGTAGGCGCGGCCGGTGATGAACGGGCGAATGCGTTCACCTTCCCATTCGAAGCGGCCTTCGAACTGGCTGCCGGTGATGCTCGCCTGGATCCACGGTGCGCCCGGTTGCAGCTTGTCGTCGGCTGCCAGGCAGGCAAGTTTGGCGCTGGTGCCGGTGCCGCACGGTGAGCGGTCATAGGCTTTGCCGGGGCACATGACGAAGTTGCGGCTGTCGGCCTGATCGTCATCGGCGAACAATTCGATGTGGTCGATGACCGCACTGTCTTCGCCGAAGATGCCCTGATCTTCCAGCGCCTTGAGCATCGCCCAGGTGTACGCCGTCAGGTGTTCGACGTTGTCCATGGTCAGGGTCTGGCCATGCTCGGAAACCAGAAAAAACCAGTTGCCGCCGTAGGCGATATCACCGACTACGCGACCAAAACCGGGCACGTCCACTGGTACCTGTTTGCGATAACGGTAAGCGGGCACGTTGCCCAGAGTGACCGAGCCATCGTCGTGCAGCGTCGCGCTGACTTGCCCCACCGGTGTGTCGATCTTGTGCACGCCCGGCTGGATTTTCCCCAGATGCTGCAACGAATTGATCAGGCCAATGGTGCCGTGGCCGCACATGCCCAGGTAGCCGGCGTTGTTAAAGAAGATCACTCCGCAGGTGGCATCAGGCGAGACCGGCGGGCAATACAGCGCGCCGACCAGCACATCGTTGCCGCGTGGCTCGAGCAGACAGGCGCGCCGCCACTGGTCATGCTGGTTGCGCAAGGCATCGCGTTTCTCGACCATGCTGTTGCCGGACAACTCGGGGAAGCCGCTCATCACCAGCCGTGTCGGTTCGCCGCCGGTGTGGGAATCAATGACGTGTACTCGTTTCATGGAGAGATCCCGTTGGATGATTTCAGTAGGCGCCGGCAGGGCGGGCGGTGACGGTGGACGAGGGCGTAGGGCTTTCGCTTTCTTCGTCCTCGTCGTCCAGGCGCAGCAGATGGGCAGGCACGCCGGTTGCTGCACCCCAGTAGTAAATGCCGGTGGCGCAAGCAGCGACGACGATCGTGTCGAACGGATGGGCGAGGATGCCCAGGCCACCGAAGGTGCCGAGTTTCGACAGCACGATGGTCACCGCGTAGAAGGCGATCAGCCACGCCGATGAACGCACCTGACGCGCCAGACTCAGATGGGCGGTGGGCACAAAGCGGCCACAGAACAGGTAGATGACAAACATCAGGATCTGCAGGCCGAGCAGCCACGACACGGTGTTCCAGCCCGACCAGTAGACGATCAGCGCGGCGATGATGAACGACACCGGCCCAAGCAGGCCCATGCTCCTGACCCGAAACGGGCGCGGCATGTCCGGCGCATTGCGCCGCAGCGCCGCAACCGATACGGGCGCCACCGCATAGCTCAACACCAGCGCGGCGGACACCACGTTGATCAGCGCTTCCCACGACGGGAATGGCAGGGTCCAGAACACCGACAGGGCGAAAGTCAGCCACAGCGCCGGACGCGGGATGCCGGACTTTTCATCGATGTGGGTGAAGACCTTGAAGAAGGTGCCGGTCTGCGCCCAGCCGTAGATCACTCGCGGCGTGGCGTTCATGTAGATGTTGCCGCAGCCGCTCGGCGAAATGACCGCATCGGCAACCACCAGATACGCCAGCCAGCCGACACCGAGCGCCAGGGCGATGTCGCGATAGGGCAGGGCGAATTCCTTGCTGATACCGGCCCAGCCGTTGGCGAGCATTTCCGTCGGGATGCTGCCGAGAAAAGCCATTTGCAGCAGCACGTAAATCAAGGTCGACAGCAGTACCGAAAGAATCAGCGCGATGGGAATGGTGCGCTGTGGATTCTTCACTTCGCTGGCGACGGAAATGATCGGCGTCAGGCCCAGATAGGCAAAGATGATCCCGCCGGCGGAGACCGCCATCTCCACGCCGGACAGGCCGAATGGAGCGAATCCCTGAACCTGGAAGTTCTCCGGTTTGAAGAAGGTGAACAGCACCGCGATGACCAGCAGCGGCACGATGAATTTGAACACGCTGACCAGATTGTTGGCCTTGGCGAAGGTCTTCACGCTGCGGTAGTTGAGCAGGAAAAATATGCAGAGCAGGCCGAACTGCACCAGCCAGCCGAGGATCGTCGGATCGCCACTGCCAGCCTTGGTCAGACCGGGAAACCATGCCGCCGCGTATTGGCGCGAGGCGACCACTTCGATCGCCACCAGACTGGAAAACGCAATCAGCGTAATGAAACCCATCAGGTAGCCGAGCAGCGGACCGTGGGAATAAACCGGGTAGCGCACCACGCCGCCGGCACGGGGTAATGCGGCGCCCAGTTCGCAGTAGACGATACCCAGCAGCAACACGGCGAAACCGCCCAGCAGCCAGGAAAAAATCCCCGCCGGACCGGCAATCGCCGAGACATGGCTGGCGGCGAACAACCAGCCGGAGCCGAAGATCGCGCCGAGTCCGATAAAGGTGAGGTCGATCAATGAAAGCTGTTTTTTGAACTTGCCTTGGCCTGACATGGCATCGCCTTCTTGTGAGTTATTGGATAGGCAGTTGTGTCACGGGGACGAGCAGACTTTGCACGGGTCGACGGCGGCGGCGATTGATGTTTTATGCAGGGATCGATGACGAATTCAGCACAATGGCGCTGGCGATTGCTGGGCCTCGACAGGGCCGTGACGTTGCTGCACTCTGCTCGCGGACAGCTTTTCTGGCGGTTCATCTCGAGGGGGAAGTGTTTGATGCAGTCAGCGTTTTCGATCCTGTGCCAGGGCACTGACGGCCTGCGTCCGCAGACCCTCGAAGCGATGGTCGCCGGTGCCGCGCAGCTGTTGCCGATACTCGATGTGATCCCCAATGCGGCGATCTTCATCAAGGATCTGCAAGCGCGTTATGTGCTGGCCAACCGTACGCTGGTGCAGCGTTGTGGCTTGAAGGACCTGCGCCCGTTGCTCGGCAAAACCAGTGCGCAGGTGTTCCCGGCGCAGTTGGGGCCGGGTTACACCGAGCAGGATCGCAAAGTGCTGGAGGAAGGTTTCGTGTTGGAGGATCAGCTCGAACTGCACCTGTATGGCAGTCGCGAACCGGGCTGGTGCCTGACCCACAAGCGGCCGATCTACAACCGTGACGGGACGATCATCGGCCTGGTGGGGATCTCGGTGGATCTGCAGTCAGCCAGCGAAACCCATCCGGCTTTCGAGCGCCTGGCGGCGGTCGATGAATACATTCGCGGCAATTTCAACCGGCGGGTGACGCTGGGTGAACTGACGCGGATCGCCGGGATATCCGTGGCGCAACTGGAGCGCTATTGCAAACGCGTTTTCCACCTGACACCACGGCAGATGATTCAGAAAGTCCGCCTGGAACATGCGCATCGATTGCTGCACAGCGACTTGCCGATCACCGAGGTGGCGCTGCAATGCGGTTACACCGATCACAGCGCTTTCACCCGTCAGTTCAAAGCCTCGACCGGGTTTACACCACGCGAATACCGGCAAGCCACCGGGCATTAGACCAACACGGCCAGCCAGGCCGAGAGCAGCAGAAGAAGGGCCAGTGCCGCGTTCATGCGCTTGAACGCTTGCGGTGAGCTGAGCAACCGCGCGCTGCCAACGCCGAGAAGTGCCCAGAGCGTCATGCACGGCAACGACACCAGCAGAAACGCCAGCGACAACACCAACAGGCGCAACGTCTTGTCGCCGCCGCCGACGAATACGCTGACCACCGCCACGGCCATCATCCATACCTTGGGGTTGACCAGTTGCAGCAGCGCCGCGCCGAATACGCTCAAGCTTTGTTCCTGCGATTTCGGGTCCAGGGATGGCGGCGGGCTGCGAAAGATCTGCCCCGCCAGCCAGCTCAACCAGAGCACGCCAGCCCAGGCCATCGCTTGCTGCACGCGCGGAAAGCGCAGCAGGGTTTCACCAGCACCGAGCCCGACCACCAGCACGATCAGCGCCGCCGCCGCGCAGGCGCCGAAAATGATCGGCAGCGTGGCGATCAACCCGCGCCGCGAACTGTGGCTCAACACAAGAATATTGGTCGGCCCCGGCGTGATCGAAGCGACGAAAGCAAACAGCAGAAAGGGCAGTAAAGAAGCCATGGTGAAAATCCTGAAAGTCGAAACAGGGCACCATGATCGTCAGCGGGCGGGTCTCAGTCTGGAAGATTTGAGCAGCGTTTGCGGTAGTCCGCAGGGGTCAATTGATAGGCGCGGCGGAACCAGCGACCGAGATGACTTTGATCGGCAAAACCGAGCACGCTGGCGACCTGCGCTGGCGTCTCGCCGCGTGCGAGCAATTGCCGCGCCTTGGCCAGGCGCAACTGGATCAGGTAAGCGTGCGGTGCCAGACCGAACGCCGCCTTGAACGCGCGTGTCAGGCGAAAGCGATCAACGCCACAGGCTTGCGCTAGGTCGTCGAGGCCGATGTCTTCATAGGTGTGGGCATGCAGATAGTCCCGCGCAACCTGGGCAACCAGTGGCAGGCGCGGATCGAAGTCCTGACGCTTGCGCCAGTCGAGGTGGCGGGTGAGGGACGCCAGCAGGCCATCCAGCGCAGTCTGCCGGACGATGCGCAGATCGCCGTCATGTAACGCGTGGAAGGCTTGCACGATCGCAGTCGACAGGCGCGGATCGTGGCTCAGGGTGTCGGCAAAGCCTGGCTGACTGTCGGCGGGCGCCTCTTCGAACAGCGCGTGCAGTTCGCGCTCCAGCCAGTGCGGATCCAGATACAGCATCGAATAGGTAAAGCCGTCCTCGGTCGGCGCATGGCCATCGTGGATTTCTCCCGGCTCGAGCAGAAACACATGCCCCGGCGTACTGCGATGACGCACCCGGCGACAGTTGAATTGCTGGACGCCTTGCTCGGTAACGCCGACGAGAAAGCTGTCATGCCAGTGCGGATCGTAGGCATGTCCTCGGAAATGCGCACGAATCGACTCGATCCCGGTATCGACATCCTGGGACAGGGAGATCCAGTTGCGTTTGTCCATGGGAGGATTCCATAGGGCGGTTGAGCTTGGGCGTTTTTAAAATACCGCGTGGGGGAGAAGAGTGTTTAGAAGATTTGTGCAGGGGCGCAGGGGGATCGAGTCAGGCAATATGTCCTGGATGGGGTGGGACCAGAAAACGCAGACGAAAAAAAACCGCCTTCGCGGGGCGGTTTTTCAATCCTCGGTTTGGAGCCGAGGCCATGTGCTTCACTAGCCACACCAACATGTCCGCGCATGGTATTGAGTTTCTCCCGTCAGTGCAACGTAGGTTTAGCGTGATGTGCGAGGTTTTTTCGGAACGTCCAACGCATGTAACTGAATTCAGGTCTGTCAATAAACATTGTCAGAAATAAGATTTTACAAAGGTTCAGGCGTAGCCGCAGGATAACCTTGGGTACTCGGGTTTTCTCTTCTGATTTCTGCGTTAAGATGCCTGCGCTCATCTTGTTGGTAGAGCAGTGAGGTTTGGCTGGGGGGCGCAAAAGGTTTCACGCCCTCTGACGCGGATTCGCACCCGCGCCGGAATGTTGTCTCGGAGGGATTTCAACCGGCCGCCTCACTAGCCACACCAGCATGTAGGCTGAAGGCACGCATGGTCCGGTAAGTTTGCTGGAGGTTTGGCCGCCAGCCCTGGAGGCCAAAACGTATGAAGCTTTTGCTGCGTACGCTGAGCCTTGTATGGAGATTGTTGAAAGCTTTGCGCTTTTACGAGTTCCTGCGAGATCACTTTGACGACTTGAAATAAGGGTCGTCTGAGTGGGAAAGACCCGTTTCGGTTTTTATCGATTCGGGTCTTTTTTTTGCTTGCGTAAAGCTGTCAAAAATACGATTGGTCAGTTTTGTGCCTTGGACGTTGTAGGGCGTTTCGTTTGGACCCGTAAGTAACAGCTTAAAGGTTAGATAAGCAGCTACTTTTGCTTAGCTCGATCATTGATTGCGTCAATAACGACCATTAAGTCAATGAAGTTCTCATATCCATAGCGCGGCGTAAGATCGACTCCATACCCAATCACTGCACCTCGGAGCACACCATCATGAAACGCCAGACTATCCTCGGTATCGCTTTCTCGGTTTTTGCACTGAACGCCTTCGCCGCCACCGAAACCGACCCACTGTTCAGCGACGCGGTGGCCGCTACTCAAACTGATCGTCTGTTCAGCGACGCAGTAGCCGCCACCGAAACCGACCCGCTATTCAGCGACGCAGTTGCCGCCACCGAAACCGATCCACTGTTCAGCGATGCAGTGGCCTCTGATGGCTCCGATCATCTGCAAGGCAATCGGGTTGCCGAAGGTGGCGCAGACCGTCTGCTCGAACGTCGCACCGCTTGAGCGCAACCATGAGCATCGATAGCGAATGCCGCCTGAACCACAGGCGGCATTCGTTCTGTTCATGCATTAGAACTCTGCTCTAAACCGCAGTCGGCAACACAGCCTTGTCCCGATCGCGGCCCTTGAACGTCGCCCAGAAACACAGCAGCACCGCCACGGAAAAACCGGCTGGAAATAGCCAGATACTTCTCCAGTCATGGCCCGCACTCGAAGTGAAGTGGTCAGTAATCCGTCCCGCAATCCAGAAGCCAATCAACATGCCCAACCCGTACGTGGCCAAGGTGATCAGACCTTGCGCCGAACTGCGGAAGCGTTCCGGTGCTTTTGCATCGGTGTAGATCTGCCCGGACACGAAGAAGAAGTCATAGCACACGCCGTGCAGGGCAATGCCGATCAGCAGCATGAATGCCTGATCGTCGTTATTGCCGAAGGCAAACAGCACGTAACGCAACGCCCAGGCAGCCATGCCGACCAGCAGGGCGATCTTGATGCCGAAACGATGGATGAACAGCGGCAACAGCAACATGAACAGCACTTCCGAGACCTGACCGATGGCCATCTTCGCTGTCGGGTTGGTCACGCCGATCTCCGCGAGAAACGGGTTGGCATTCTGGTAATAGAAGGCCAGCGGAATGCAGATCAGGATCGAGGCGAGGAAGAACACCAGATAGCTGCGATCCTTGAGCAAACCCCACGCATCGACGCCGAGCATCTGCTTGAGGCTTGATGAGCCCGCTGCGCTTTTCAGCGGCGCAGTGTTCGGCAGACTGAAGCTGTAAAGCCCCAACAACAGCGACGCGACGGCGGACATCAGGAACGTATTGCGCAAGCCTCCCGCCGCGATGCTTTGTTGCGAGTCCCAGGCGAACACGAAGCTGATCACCACACCGGCGACAATCCAGCCCACTGTGCCCCATACGCGGATGCGCGAGAACTCCAGCGCCGGGTCTTTGATCTGGCGGAACGCCACTGCGTTGACCAGCGCCAATGTCGGCATGTAGACCATCATGTAGGCGAGCACATAGGGATAAAACGCGCTGAAGTCTGCGGCGCGATAGAGCTGATAGAGCAGCACCGCGCCCAGCAGATGGAGCACCGCCAGGATGCGTTCGGCATTGAAAAACCGGTCGGCAATCAAGCCAATGACAAACGGCGCCAGAATCGCACCCCATGATTGCGTGGCGAAGGCCATGCCGACTTGGCCGCCGCTGGCAGCGAGCGTGGTGGCCAGAAAAGTGCCGAGGGTGACGAACCAGCCACCCCAGATAAAGAACTGCAAAAACATCATCACGCTGAGTCGCGCATTCATTACGTTCATTTCAGATCACCGTATTGTTTTTATGTCGGTAACGCGGATGAATCAGTCGTCGGTCAGGCCGAGCAGGCGCCGGTTGGAAGCGGCATCGGCGCTGACCCCGGCGAAATCGTCGAAGGCCTTGGCGGTCTTGCGGATCATGTGTCGCTCGATGAACGCCGCGCCTTCCGCCGCGCCCTGTGCAGAGTCTTTCAGGCAGCATTCCCACTCCAGCACGGCCCAGCCGTTGAAGTCGTATTGGCACAGTTTGCTGAAGATCGATTTGAAATCGATCTGGCCGTCGCCCAGCGAGCGGAAGCGCCCGGGACGCTCGACCCAGCCCTGATAGCCGCCGTAGACGCCGGAGCGCGCATCGGGGCGGAACTCGGCATCCTTGACGTGGAACATGCGGATGCGTTGGTGGTAACGGTCGATGAAGCCGAGGTAATCCATTTGCTGCAGCAGCAGGTGGCTCGGGTCATAGAGAATTGCGGCGCGGGGGTGATGATTCACCGCCTCAAGAAACTGCTCGAACGACGCGCCGTCATGCAAGTCTTCGCCGGGATGGATTTCGTAGCACAGATCAACGCCGGCCTCTTCGAAGCAATCGAGGATCGGCAGCCAGCGCTTGCCCAGTTCGGCGAAACCTTGCTCGACCAAACCGGCCGGACGTTGCGGCCATGGATAGACGTAGGGCCAGAGCAGGGCGCCGGAGAAGGTCGCATGGGCCTTGAGTCCGAGACGCTGGCTGGCACGGGCCGCCAGTTTCAACTGCTCGATGGCCCACTCGGTGCGCTCCTGCGGCTTGCCGCGCAGCGCTGGCGGGGCGAAGTCGTCGAACAGACTGTCGAACGCCGGATGCACAGCGACCAATTGCCCTTGCAGGTGCGTCGACAGCTCACTGATCACCACACCGGCGCGGGCGCAGACGGCGATGAGTTCGTCGCAGTAATCCTGGCTTTCAGCGGCGCGCTGCAAATCGATGAACCGCGTGCCGAGGGTCGGTACCTGAATGGCTTTATAGCCTTGCGAGGCTGCCCACTCGGCGATGTTGGCGAGGGAGTCGAAAGGCGCTTCGTCGGCGATGAATTGCGCGAGGAAAATCCCCGGACCTTTCAGGCCAGTCAAATTTTGCTGATCACTGTTCATTGTGCTGGGCTCCTGTCAGTGGGCCGGGTATCTCGCTCCACTTTTCATTGCCAAGGTGATTGGCGATGGCGGTTTCAATGAAGGCCATGCCGCGCAGGCCGGTCTCGATGCCCGGTATGCCCGGGGCCTGATGGCCTTCGACGCCTTGAACAATCGCCTCGGCGAGATCGCCGTACAGGTTGGCCATCGCTTCCAGATAACCCTCGGGATGCCCGGCGGGCAGGCGCATGCGCTGACTGGCAGCGTCACACAACCACGGCTGACCGACTCCGGATCGCAGAATACGCATCGGTTCATTCAACGGTCGATGAATCAGACTGGCCGGCTCTTCCTGACGCCATTCCAGCCCACCCTTGTCACCGTAGACGCGGATCTTCAGCGGGTTTTCCTCACCGGCGCAGACCTGGCTGGCGAGCAATACACCACTTGCGCCGTCGCTCATTTTGAACAGCATCGCCACATCGTCATCCAGTTGCCGACCCTCGACATGCGAACCGAGCATTGCGCTGATGAACTGGATCGACTGGCCGGCAACGAACTCGGCGAGGGAAAACGCATGGGTGCCGATGTCGCCAATGCAGCCGCCGATCCCGGATTGCGCCGGATCGTCGCGCCAGCCGGCCTGCTTGTTGCCTTGCCCGGCGACATCGGTGCTGAGCCAGCCTTGCGGGTACTCGACGATGACTTTGCGCACGTGCCCGAGCACGCCGCTGGCGACCATTTCGCGGGCCTGCCAGACCATCGCGTAACCGAGGTAGGTGTGCGCCAGCCCGTAAATTCGCTGGCTGTTGATCACCACCGAATGCAGCGCCTGCACCTCGGCGAGATTCAGCGCCGCGGGTTTCTCGCTGAACACGTGAAAACCGGCGCTCAATGCCTCACGGGCAATCGGTGCGTGCAGATGATTGGGGGTGACAATGACCAGCAGTTGCATGCGTTGCTCGGCGGGCAGGGCGGCCTCGCGAGCGAGCAGGGTTTGCCAGTCGCCGTAACAACGTTCGGCGGACACTCCCAGGGTCGCAGCGGTGCGCTGATTATTCTCTGAGTCGCGGCTGAACGCGCCACAGACCAGTTCGAAGCGTCCGTCGAGGCCGGCGGCTTGCCGGTGGGCACGGGCAATGAATGAACCTTCACCGCCTCCAACAAAACCCATTCTTATTTTTGCGGCAGCGTACATGGCAGTCGTCTCGGTAGCTGGATGCAATGCTGATGAGTGATGTAACCGGTTACATCGTGGGCGAAATCTAGGCTTGAATTAGCCGGGTGTCAAATGCCAGCGGATGATCGACAGCGTTTCGATCGCTCGTCGCCTGCGGTAAGCTCCGCGCCTGATCGGCATGAAACAACGAGGTGGTTTTGTCCAATATCCGCGAAGTGGCTCGGCTGGCTGGCGTTTCCGTGGCGACGGTTTCGAGGACTTTGAAATCGCCCGAGCGTGTGCTCGCGCCAACCCGTGAGCGCGTCATGGCGGCCGTGGAGCAGGCCGGCTATCGGCCGAACCTGATGGCCGTGCAGTTTCGCTCGCGGCGCACCGGCAATCTGGTGATTCTGGTGCCGACCATCGCCAACACCTTTTTTGCCCGGGTCATCAGCGGCGCGCAGCAAGCGGCGCAGGCGGCTGGCTATCGCTTGCTGCTCTGCGACACTCAGGGCCGGGAAGAACTGGAGCGACAATTCGCCGAGCTGGTGTACGCCTATCAGGCCGACGGGGTGATTCAGTTGCGCGCCTACGATCCTTTCGAAAACGCTCCGGCCGACGCCGATGTGCCGCCGATCGTGAACGCCTGCGAAGTGCTCAAGGCCGGGCGTTATCCAACCATCAGCCTGGACAACGTCGCCGCCGCCAAAGCCATGACCGACCACCTGATCGCATTGGGACACCGACGCATCGGCCTGATCAAGGGCTCGAAAAACAGCCCGCTGACCCTGGATCGACTGGCGGGTTACGAAGCGGCATTGCGCGAAGCCGGGATTGCCATCGATGAAGCACTGATCTGCCATGGCAATTTCAGCCTCGAGGCCGGTTTTGCCGGCGCGCAAAAGATGCTCGCATTGGCCGAGCGACCGAGTGCGCTGTTCTGTGAAAACGATGAAATGGCCATTGGCGCACTCAAGCGCATCCGGCAGGCTGGGCTGCGTGTGCCCGAGGATATTTCAGTGGTGGGTTTCGATGACATTCCCATGGCTGCGTTCTGCGATCCGCCGCTGACCACCATCTCGCAACCAGCCGAGGCCTTCGGGGCCAAGGCGGTCGAGATGCTGATTGCCCTGATCGAAAAGCGGCCGCTGGCAGAAAGGCATGTCGTCCTGCCGTTCGAGCTGACACCACGCAGCAGCACGGCCCGCATCGACAACTCGGGCAAGCGCTAACCTGATCACGCCGCTGGCGGCTTCGCCAGCGCAATCCCCGCCGCGCCCAACCGCTTCAACACTTCAAACAACAAATCGCTCTTGGTCAGCCCGACAATCCTCGGGCTGCCCACATAGCCGGTGACCGTGAGGGTTATGCCGTCCGGCGACAACTTGCTGAAACGCACGAATGGCGCCGGTTTATCGAGGATGGTTTCGTTCTCGTGATATGCATCCAGCAGCAGTTGTTTGACCTCCTCAGGATCGATATCCAGCGGAAACACCAGCTCCAGCGATGCTACGCCCTGAGCGCTGCCGCCGAGGGTAACGTTGCGCAGGTTCTGCGAGATCAGTTGCGAGTTGGGCACGATCACGATCGAGCGGTCGCTGAGCTGGATCTCCGTGGCGCGCACGTTGATCCGGCGGATGTCGCCCTCGACGCCGCTGATGCTGATCAGGTCGCCGACCTTGACCGGGCGCTCGGTGAGCAGAATCAGGCCGGAGACGAAGTTCTTGACGATCTCCTGCAAGCCAAAGCCGATACCCACTGACAGCGCACTGACGATCCACGCCAGATTGGTCCACTGCACGCCCAGCGACGACAGCGTCAGCAAAATCACGAAGGCGTAGCCGATATTGGAAAACAGCGTGCTCAGCGACGCGCACATGCCCGGGTCCATGTCGGTCTTGGGCAGGAATTCGTTGTCGAGCCAGCGGCTCAATGTACGGATCAGCCAGATGCCGATCAGCAGCGCCAACAGCGCATTGAGCAGGTGCCCGGGGACGATATTCAGCTTGCGCAAACCGGCGCCGCCAAGAATCGACATGATGTTGGTGACCAGTTGGCCGAGCGTGGTGCCGATGCCGCCGACAAACAACGAAATCAGCGCCATCAGCATCAGGCCGGCGCGGCTGACGCCGGACAACAGGATCGACGTTTGCTCAAGGCGTCGATCGCTGACCCCGAGCAATTGCTTGAGCGCCTGGCCGCTCGCGTGTTTCGGTGAAAACAGGTGTTCACAGGCGTCCTTGACCAACTGAATGAGCAAATAGAAACCCGACAGCACGACGTAGCTCCACACCAGTTCATAACTGATGAACCGCGCCAGCGAAACATAGCCGGCAAGCAGGGCAATGGCCGTGACAAACATCGAGACGCTGGCGACGCTGTAGATCAGCCCGGCGAACACGCTGTTCGTCGCCGAAGCGTCGTTGGCGGCGACCAAGGCCTTGCGCACTTTGCCCACGCGCACCAGCATCGTGCCGATGATCGCCAGCACCACCATGGAAATCACGCCGCGCCCGGCCATCACGATGTGGCTGCTCATGCCTGTGGCATTGGCGACTTGCACCAGCGTCACCAACACCAGCAACGCGCAGGCGAGGATTCGCGGATAAGGCTTGAGGGCCAGCGCCACTGGATCAGCAATTGCCGGCAGGCGCCACGACGGGTGCTCGGTGGACAGCAATGCACGGCTGAGCCCGGTGATCAGCACGCAGGCATAGACGACTTTTTCGAACTCTTCGGAGAAGGTTTCCAGCACCGGCGGCAGGGCGTCGTGGCGGGTGCAGGCGTAGAACAGCAGCTTCAGGGCGATGGCGGTGGTGATGAATGTCGCTATGGCTGAGGCGAAGGCCAAGGCACTGCGGCGCAGTCGGCCCTCCGCCACGCGATGAATGCAGAACCAGGTCAGCCCGCGCTCAGCCAGACGTCGGCCGAAGGTCCAGATCAGCAGCGCCAGCAGCACCAGTACGCAGGTGTAAAACCGCTCGCCCGGCGCCCAGACCGTGGCCCATACGTCAGCCACCTGCTCGACGAACAGTCGCAGGCGCTGGCGGTCGTCCTCGCTTGGATTGATCAGTGGCGCCCAGAACTGCGGACTCAACACACTGCGCGTGCTCAGGGTCAGTTCGCTTTCCAGTAGCGTGCGGCGGATGCCGGCGATTTGCGTGATCAGGTCGGCGGCATTCTGTTTCAGTGCGGCGAGGCTTTTCAGGGTGCCGTCGACCTTGCTTTTCTGTTCCGCCAGCGCAGCCCGTTGCGCGACGATATCGGCTTGCTCGGCAGCCACCTCAGCGTCTGGAGCGGTGCCGAGCACGCCCAGTTGCACCGCCAGTTGCGCCTGTTGCGGCAACAGCGCTGCCGACAACCGATCGACATCGAGAATGAACGCCTGCACCCGATCCTGCGGGCCTTCGAGCTGGTTGTAATTGTTCGCTGCCGAGATCTGCTGCTTGAGCCCGTCGAGGCGTTGTTGCAGGGCTTGCAGATCGCTTTGCGAAATCACAGGTAGCGGCGCTGCGCCTGAGTTCGCCGGCGCGGCAAGGTCCGCTGCCCACGGCGCAGCGCTGCCCTGCATCAGCAGCAGCAACAGAACCAAAAACAACGACTTGAATGAACAGCGCATGGGGGCGGCGGGCTCGAGTGGATCACACAGTCTATGAGGGTAGGTGATCGTGCCGAACAGGGCGGAAAACTTTCACTGGAAGAGGCGGGTATACGCTCATCCAGTCCAGCGGAATGATCCGCACAGCGAGCGGTCAACCGGCAATAACAGCTTCGAGAGCGTGCCATGTCCATCGCCAAGGAAACGATTGAATACCTGCGCCAACATTCGCTGATCATCACCACCGCCGAATCCTGCACGGCCGGGGAAATCGTCATGTTGCTGTCGGAAGTGCCCGGCAGCGGCGAGCTGATCGAATGCGGCTACGTGGTCTATTCGCCGCAAGCCAAGCAGCGCTTGCTCCACGTCAGCCCGGCGACCATGGAAACCTTCAATCTGACCAGCGTGGAAGTGGCCAGTGAAATGGCCATCGGTGCGTTGCGCGACAGCACGGCCAACGTCGCCGTCGCCACCACCGGCATTCTCGGCCCCGACGATATGGATGGCATCAAGGCCGGCACGGTGTGTTTCGCCTGGGCATTCCAGTTCGATGACCAACATTTTCTGTTCAGCACCCGGCAATGGTTTGCCGGGTCGCGCAGTGAAGTGCAGACCCTGGCCTGTGAATTCGCCTTGCAGCAGTTGCCGGCCTATCACCGTCGCGCCTTGCGCGGCGAGGGAGGGTGGCGCCGATGAAGCCTGACGCTGAGCATCCCGATCTGCAAAGCCGACGATTCCCGGTGCAGGAGGACATGCCCTATCAGTTGAAGGTCTGGCGCTTCGAGCGCATCGGTTGGTATCTACTGGTGCTGTGCATGCTGCTGGGTCTGTTGGGGCTGTTTTCCCGGGGCGTGCTCAGTTCGCAGGACGCCCGCAGCGACGATGGCAAAGTCCAGGTCGAGTACGAGATGTTCCACCGCAACGGCTCGACCAACCCGCTGAAACTCAGCGTGCACGCGACGCCTGAAGCTACCGTCGAATTGGACATCGGCGGCGAGATGCTCGATGGCTTCAGCATCGAAACCATGCAGCCGGCGCTGGTGCGTATGCGCAGCTCAGCGCAGGGCATGCGTTTGTGGTTGCAGGCGGATACGCAGGGCCAGGCAACGCTTTATCTGACCCTGCGCGGCGACGGACTGGGGCTGTTTCGCAGCCATATCCGCGCGCCGGGCTCGAGCGAAGTGAAGCTCATTCAATTCATTTATCCATAGGTGACCCATGGACTCGGTGTTGCGTGCACTCGCGATGTATCTGGCACTGATGGTGCTGTTCAAAATTGCCGGTCGGCGTTCGTTGGCCGAGCTGACGACGTTTGATTTCGTCTTGCTGATGATCATCGGTGAAGCCACCCAGCAAGCGCTGCTTGGTGATGATTTTTCCCTGACCAATGCGTTTCTGGTGATCATCACCCTGATCGCCATCGACGTTGGGTTCTCTTTGCTCAAGCAGCGGTCCAGCTGGATCTCGCGGCTGATCGATGGTGAACCAACGATCATTGTCGAGAACGGCAAGCTGTTGCAGCGGCGTCTGCGCCATGCGCGGCTGGTCGAGGCGGATGTCATGGAGGCGGCGCGCTCCAGTCAGGGCATTGAAACCATCGACCAGATCAAGTTCGCGATCATCGAGCGCAACGGCAAGATTTCCGTGATCCGCCAGGATGCGGAAGGCGGCTGAGCCTTTGGCGCCGCGCACGCGCAATTTTTTTGAACGCTGAAAAAGCCCCGCAGCCCAATGCTTACAAGTCATCGGAGGATTGCGAAATGAACGAGGCAGCGAGTTACTTCTCCATCGCCGTGGCGGTGATCATTCTGCTGGTCGACCTGTGGGCGATTGTCAGCGTGTTTCGCAGCAACAAGAGCGTCGGCGTCAAAGCCGCCTGGGCGATCGGCTTGATCGTCTTCCCGGTGCTCGGCCTGATCGTGTGGGGCATCGCCGGCCCGCGCGGCGTCAAGGAAGGGCCTTCGTCGCCGGAGCACAGTAAGGGCTGAGAGCCCGATGCAGTCCTGCAATGAATTTGCGCACATCCCGGAAGAAGGTAAACGATGCTAGGTCAAGCTTGAACCGGGTAGCAATACCACTGCTGAAAGGAGATTGTCATGAAGAAAATCTGCGTATGTCTGGGGTTCTGCTCAATGTTTCTGTTGAGCGGCTGCTTCGATTCCAACGATGCACCCAACAAGGACGGCGACAAGAGCAAACCGTCGGTGCAGATGCAGACCGAGAAGCCCGAGGACGGCAAGTAACTGCTGGCGAATAATCCCTGTGGGAGCGAGTCTGCTCGCGAAGGCGTCAGGTCAGACAATTCGCTGCTGACTGATGCTTAGTCTTCGCGAGCAGGCTCGCTCCCACATTGGTTCAGTCGTGTGAATATACGTACTCCAGCCACACCCAATACATCAGCGCCACAGCACTGATCCCGCCTCCGAGAAAACACACCGCCACCCAGCCAGAGTGCGCATAGGTATACGTCGCCGCGATGGCGCCCAGACCACTGCCCACCGAGTAAAAACACATATACGCACCGACCAGTCGGCTCTGCGCATCGGGCCGTGCGGCGAAGATCAGGCTTTGGTTGGTGACGTGCACCGCTTGCACGGCGAAGTCGAGGAGGATCACTCCGACGGCCATCGCCAGCAGCGAACTGTCGACAAATGCGATGGGTAGCCAGGACAGCGTCAACAGCGCCAGAGCGATGCCGGTGGTGCGATTGCCCAAGCCGCGATCGGCCAGGCGCCCAGCCCGTGCGGCGGCGAGCGCGCCCGCTACCCCGGCCAGTCCGAACAGGCCGATCTGCGTGTGGGACAACGACAGGGGCGCGGCGCTGAGCGGCAGCACCATCGACGTCCACAACACACTGAACGCGGCGAAAATCAGCAGGGCGAAGATGCCTCTGATGCGCAATACCCGCTCAGTCAAAAAAAGTTGGAACATCGAGCGCAGCAATTGCCGATAGCTGCCCTGTGCGGGCGGTTTTGCCGAGGCGGGCAGGGTGCGCCAAAGCACCAAAGCCATACCGACCATCGTGACTGCCGAGACAAAATACACGCCGCGCCATCCGGCCAGATCAGCCACTACGCCGGAAACGAAACGCGCCAGCAAAATGCCCAGTACCACGCCACTGGTGACGGTGCCCACCGCGGCGCCGCGTTGCTCCGGGCGAGCAAGGCTGGCGGTGCAGGCGACCACCACTTGCACCACCACCGCCAGCAGACCCACCAGCATCATGGCGCCGAGCAACACTCCCCAGCTCTCGGACAGGCCCACGGCACACAGCGCCGTTGCAGACAAAAGCAGTTGGCTCACGATGAGTTTCTTGCGATCGAGCAGATCACCCAGCGGCACAATGAACAGCAGCCCGACCGCATACCCGGCTTGCGTGGCCGTGACCACAACGCCGATTGCACCGGGTGAAACGCCGAGGCTGGCGGCCATCGATTCCAACAATGGCTGTGCGAAATAAACATTGGCCACTGCCATCGCGCAGGTGATTGCAAAGAGAAAAGTCTGCAAACGACTCAGCCCGGTCGTTGCGCTGTCAGCTGCGGCTTGCGCATTGATCAGGGTTTGCGTCTGACACGGCATCCTTGCTTCCTCGTAGTGTGGTTTTGAATTGAAACCGATACGTTGATCTTTATTCATTCGGGTTGTTAAATGCAACCACATTCAATAGCCGATCCATCAGGAATCACATGGCCCGACAACAAACATTGGCGCAGAGCGAATGCCCGGTGGCCCGAACCCTCGAAGCCATTGGCGATCGCTGGGCCTTGATGATCATTCGCGATGCGTTCGATGACGTGCGCCGTTTCAGTGAATTCCAGAAACGTCTGGGCTTGGCCAAGAACATCCTCACGGTCAAACTGAAAATGCTCGTCGAGCTCGGCGTGTTGCAGATTCAGCCCGCGTCCGATGGCAGCGCCTACAAGGAATACGTGCTCACCGACATGGGCCGGGCGGTGTTCCCCATCGTCGTCAGCCTGCGGCAGTGGGGCGAGCGTTTTCTGTTTGTCGAGGGGGAGGAGCACTCGATCCTGCTCGACAACGAACGGGCCGAGCCCGTTGAAACCATTGTCGTACGCTCCAGAGCCGGTGCCGTGCTGAGCCCGGAGGATTGTCACCGACAGGTTGTCAGGCGCGGGCAGTGAAACCGGGCGGATAGCCGTGGCGCGTATCGATAGCCGCGCCTTCTCGTGACATGTCGGGTCGGCGTCTGGCGGGTTTTTGATCTAGGCTGTTTTCGATCCTCGATCAGCAGCGGTGCGCCGTTGCCAGATTGGTTTAATCAACGCGGTTGCCGGAGTGCCTGATGAGTCTTTCGCCTTTCCACCTCGCCATCCCGGTTTACGATCTTGCCGCTTGCCGCCGTTTTTACGGTGAAGTGTTCGGTCTGGACGAGGGCCGATCCAGCGCGCAGTGGGTCGATTTCAATTTTTACGGCCACCAATTGGTCATCCATGAACAGCCGCAGACAGCTGCCCAGGAAAGCGTTCACAGCAACCCGGTCGACGGCCACGACGTACCGGTCCCGCACTTCGGCATCATTTTAGAGTGGCAGCAATGGGAAGCACTGGCCGAGCGACTGAAGTCATTCGGCACGCAATTCGTGATCGAGCCCTACATTCGATTCAAGGGTCAGGTCGGCGAACAGGCGACCATGTTTCTGCTCGACCCCTGCGGTAATGCGCTGGAATTCAAGGCGTTCAAGGACATGGGCCAGGTGTTCGCCAAGTAATCACAGCGTAGTGGTCTGACCGTTGCGATCGCGTTCATAAACCTTGTTGGCCTGGAGCTTTTCCTTAAGCCAGCGCTCGGCCGTCCCTAGTGGCCGTTGGCGTGCCCATAACAGGTCGACGCCGATTTGCCAGTCGGTATGCGGGTACGCCGACAGCTGCAACTCGACCAGTTCGCCATTGCCCAGTTCACGCTGGATCAGCTGGCGCGGCAGGGTCGCCCAGCCGAGGCCGGCGCGGACCATTTCGAGCAGGGCCAGATAGCTTTCCGCTTGCCACAGTTGCGTCGAACGCAGGTATTCACTGCTCGGCAGTTTGCTGGCGTGCGCACTGAACGCCAGGCGCCGATGCACGTGCAAATCGTCGAACGTGACGTTGTCCAGTTGCGCCAGCGGATGATCGGGATGACAGACGTGCAGCATGATCAGTTTGCCCAGTTGCTGGAACGCCAGTTCCCGGGGATAGCCCGGCTGCGAAAACGCCACGCCCAGCACCGCCTCGCCACTGCTGACCAGTTCGCTGACATCGCCGTAGACCGGGTGGCGAATGATCAGATCGACAAACGGAAAGGCCTGCTCGAACGCTTGCAGCACCGGCATGATCGGGCCGTACGGCGTTTCAATCGCCAGGGTCAGGCTCGGTTCGACGCTATCGGAAAGGCAATCGGCGTGGGCCTCGAAGGTCATGCAGCGCTCCAGTACCGCCTCTGCCTGGACCAGCAATTTATGCCCGCTGGCGGTGAGGGCAGGGCTGCGATTGCTGCGGTCGAACAACTCGACGCCAACGTCGGTTTCCAGATTGGCGATCGCCGCGCTGATGGTCGATTGCGTCTTGCCCAGCTTGCGCCCGGCGGCGGAGAACGAGCCGCTTTTCACCACTTGGACGAACATCAGCAACTGATCGAGTGAGAAGCGCACGCGGTGTACTCCGAGGTTGAGCGAGATGGCGATTGTGCCGCGTCTTTGCCATCGAAAAAAGCGATGGTTGCCAATTTGTTTCATCGTTAAAAACATTCAAGGATGACCCCGCGTCTTCGAACGCCGGGGCCGATTCTGTTTGTGCGTCTGTCCCTGAGCGCCCGCGATTACAACCAACGCTGCCCCTTCAGGAGCTTGTGCCATGACTACACAACGCGTTCACCCGGTCGACGAGGTGTTGCCCCTGCGGCAGCTTTTCACCTTCGGTCTGCAGCATGTTCTGGTGATGTATGCGGGAGCGGTGGCGGTGCCGCTGATTCTCGGCAGCGCGATGGGGCTGACGTCGGCTCAGGTGGTTTTACTGATCAACGCCAACCTGCTGACGTCCGGTGTGGCGACGTTGATTCAGACCCTCGGCTTCTGGAAGTTCGGCGCGCGTTTACCATTGATTCAGGGCTGCTCGTTCATTGCGCTGGCGCCGATGATCATGATCGGCAAAGAATTTGGCCTCAGCCAGATCTTCGGGGCGGTGATCGCCGCCGGCTTCCTGACCATCGCACTGGCGCCGGTGTTCAGCCGCTTGCTGCGATTCTTTCCGCCCGTGGTGATTGGCAGCCTGATCACCATCATCGGTATTTCACTGATGCCGGCGGCGGCAATCTGGCTGGGTGGTGGCAATCCCGATTCGCCTGACTTCGGTCGCCCGGCCAATCTGCTGCTGGGCCTGGCCACGGTCAGTGTGACGCTGGTGATTTATGCGAAATTCAGCGGCTTCATCGGTAACCTCAGTGTGCTCATCGGCTTGTTTGTCGGCAGCCTGATCGCTGCCGCCTGCGGCATGACGCACTTCAATCGGGTCAGCGAGGCGGCGTGGTTCGAGTTGAGCGCGCCAATGACGTTCGGTCCGCCGGAATTTTCTCTGGTACCGATTCTGATCATGACCCTGGCGATGCTGGTGATCATGGCCGAGACCACTGGCAACTGCCTGGCCATTGGCAAACTGGTCGGCAAACCCACCACCCAGCAAACCCTTGGCAACGCGTTCCGCGCCGACGGCTTGTCGACCATGCTCGGTGGCTTGTTCAACAGTTTTCCCTATAACGCCTTCACGCAAAACACCGGCCTGATTGCGCTTTCCAGCATCAAGAGCCGCTTCGTCGTTGCGGCCGCTGGCGCGATCATGGTGTTGATGGGCTTGTTCCCCAAGCTCGGCGCGCTGATTGCGGCGGTGCCGACGCCGGTGCTGGGCGGCTGCGCGATCGTCATGTTCGGCATGACCACGGTGGCGGGCATTCAGGAACTGTCACGGGTGCAGTTCGAGGGCACACGCAACGCCATTATTGTTGCGGTGTCGGTCAGCGTCGGCGTCCTGCCAATGTCGTTTCCGGCCCTGTTCGAACATGTCGGCCCGACGCTGAAACTGGTGCTCGACAGCGGCATTTTCCTCGGTGCGATCACCGCCATTCTGCTCAACCTCTTGCTCAACAAACAAAAACCATCGACCGACGCCGTCGGCGCTTCCACGGCCGAACTGGCCGACTGACTTTTGTCTTTTCTCACTGCCCAGGAGTTACCCATGAATCAATTCACTCAGCTTGTTCCGGCCGGCGTCAGCGATCTGGACCTGGCATTGTTGCGCCAGACCATCGCTCTGTCGCAGGCGTCGAAGCAACGGGGCCGGCACCCGTTTGCGGCGCTGGTGGCGGACCGCTTCGGCAACGTCATTGCCGAAGCGGGCAACAATTCGATGCCGCCGGAAGGTGATCCCACCCAGCATGCCGAACTGGTCGCGGTGGCTGCGGCGGCGAAGCGGTTGTCGCCCACGGAGCTGGAGGCGTGCACGCTGTACACCAGCGCCGAACCTTGCTGCATGTGCGCTGGCGCGGTGTATTGGACCGGTGTCGGGCGAGTGGTGTACGCGTTATCGGAACATGCTTTGCTCGGGCTGACCGGCGATCATCCCGAGAACCCGACGTTCTCGTTGCCGTGTCGCGAAGTGTTTGCCAGAGGGCAGCGCACGGTGAGCGTTTTCGGGCCGATGCTGGAGGAAGAGGCGGCTGAGCCGCATAAAGGGTTCTGGTCTTAGTTGTTATTGATCGTTCCCACGCGGAGCGTGAGGAACGATCAGTTTCGCGCGGTCAGGTACTGGTCACTTCACCGGGACGATAACCGCACATTCCCCAGCGGAATGCCCTCCATGGTCTGTTGTGGGTCGCCTGGCTGACGTGCAAGCTCAGCCAGGCGACCCGATTTGCCTAAGCCTCCGTCCAGTCCAGCGCTGCGGTCTCGCGCCACTTCACCTCCGTAATCCCATAGCGCTCGGCCTGGGGTTTGGAAACCACTTTCAACGGTGGTTTACCCGGTTTCGGAATCGGCGCAATACCGGCGTCACAGCTCGCCCAATGCCAAGCGTCGGCGTTGCGCATACTCTTGGCGCGGATGACGAATGATTTTGGCTGGTCGTGATGTTTGTATTCGATGACGAAAATATCGGTGCTACGCATGAGTTCCTCCTTACGCTCATACGTAAATGATTTTGTCCGACAAGAAAAATTCAAAGGATTTTCTGGCCAGATGATCAGCGTCACTCAGCGCTCTGGAACGCGGTTCTTCATGAAGCCGCGCAGGTTCATCAGGAACAGGCAAAGCTGCAGAACGATCAGCGCGTAAGCCCCGGCATGGACGCCCCAGATCACCCACAGCAAATTGCTCAGACTGAAACAAACGAAGCCGCTCATGCGCCGTTGCGGTCGTTGCGAACCGATCAGCCAGGCGGCCAGAACGGTGACCAGCATCGCCGGCCATTGCACCCAATCCAGATATGCCAACACCCTGTCCTCTGCATGGATTTGCCTGATGCAGAAAGGGTACACAGCAACCGATTTCGGGTCACCGCTGAGCCTTGGATCTTGTCCCAAAAAAAACCACTTGGATCAGAAACCCAAGTGGTCGGAAGTATTCGGCGCTGTCATCAAGCCACCGGAATAGGATTTTCCAGCAGCGACAGGTTGAACTGCTCGATCAACCCGTGCTCGTTCGCGCCCTGATTGGCTCGCAGCGGCAGCACTCGGTCGACCAGCACTTCGGTGGTGGCGGTTTCCAGCTTGATCAGGGTTTCCTCGATGAACTCGTCCAGCGGCATGGCGCGCTCGTCGCCGCTCTTGTGGATCAGGTCGGTATCGACCCAAGGTGGCGCGATTTCCAGGACCTTGACGCTGGTGTCGCGCAGCATGAAACGTTGCGACAGCGAGTAGGAATGGATCGCCGCTTTGGTCGCCGAATACAGCGCCGTGGTCGCCAGCGGCAGGTAGGCCAGCACCGAGCTGTTGTTGATGATGTAGGCCTCGGGCTGGCGCTTGAGGTGTTCGACGAACGCGGCGCTGACGCGCACCGGGCCGAGCAGGTTGGTCTGCAACAGACCTACTGCCTGCTCATCGTCGTAGTCGCCGGAACCCGCGTTGTCGAAGGGCATGATCCCGGCGTTGTTGATGATTACGTTCAACGACGGATGGCGGCGGATGACTTCGGCGGCGACGTCGTTGATCTGCTGCGCATCGTTGATGTCCAGCTGCACGGTATCGATGCCCGGGTTGGCCTGGGCAATCTCTGCCAGCAGGGCCTGGCGACGGCCAGCGATGATGACCTTGTTGCCGCGCTGATGCAGGGCCTCGGCCAGTGCGCGGCCGATGCCGGAAGTGCCGCCGGTGATGAAGATCGTGTTGGCTTCAAGTTTCATGAGCTGCGTCCCGCAAGTGGATTGATTGGCATGTGAACCATGATGGAGAAAACCTGCTCCGACCTGAATGACGTATGTGGTAGTGTTTCAGGACATTCAACAAACGGAGCGCGACCATGCATCGAGTCGGCTATCTGCTCACGGAAGGTTTTCAGGTCATGGCGCTGGCGACCCAGTCGGTGTTCGAGTTCGCCAACATCGTCACCGGCAAAGCCGTGTACAAGGTGCAGAACTTTTCCCAGGCCGGCGGCATCGTCAGCTCCTCGCTGGGCTTGCACGTCGATACGTTGCCGCTGACGCAAGCGGGGCTGGCCGACAGTTGGCTGGTGGCGGGAACGCTGACACCGATGACGCCGCCCGATGCTGACGTGCTGCACAGCGTGCGCGGGCTCGCCGACGGCGCACGCCGCGTGGCCGGCATCTGCACCGGCTCGTTCGTACTGGCGCAGGCCGGTGTACTGGATAATCGCCGCGTGACCACGCACTGGGCGTTCGCCCCGGCGCTGCGCAGGATGCATCCCTCGGTGAATGTCGAGGACGACCGGATCTTTATTATCGACGGCCCGGTGTGGACGTCGGCGGGCATGACCGCTGGTGTCGACATGGCGTTGGGCATGGTTGAAAAAGATCTGGGCAGCGACATTGCGCGCTCGGTGGCCCATCGGCTGGTGATGCATCAGCGCCGCTCGGGCGGGCAGTCGCAGCACTCGGAATTGCTGTCGCTGTCACCCAAATCCGATCGCATTCAGAGTGCACTGGATTACGCGCGCAAGCACCTCAATCGCCCGCTGAGTGTCGAAGAACTGGCCGAAGTGGTGCACCTGAGTCCGCGGCAATTCACCCGGGTGTTCACCGCCGAAACCGGCCAGTCTCCGGCCAAGGCGATAGAGAGCCTAAGGCTGGAAGCAGCGCGTTTGCTGATCGAGCAAAGCAGTCACAGTCTGGATGTGGTCGCCAGAGAAACCGGGTTTCGTGACCGCCGGCACATGCGCGAGGTTTTCATGCGCGGGTTTGGCGTGCCGCCGCAGGCAGTACGGCGGGATTCGCGGCGGATGGTATGACGTGACCAGGGTCTACGAAAAAATGTTGACCCCCATTCTGCCGATCAGGAATACGAGCAGAATCAGGAAAAAAACTCTGATGAAACTGCTTCCATACCGTAATGCCAAGAAGACACCGGTCAGTGCACCGGCCATATTGCATAAAGCAACTATGCCGCCAATCGCCCACAAGACATTACCGGAGGGGATAAAAAATATGAGCGCAGCGCTGAACGTCCCCAGATTAACCAGTTTTGCAGAGGCTGATGCATTGAGGAAATCAAAGCCAAAGACCTTGACGAAGATAAACAGCAGCAGGCTGCCACTGCCCGGTCCGAAGACACCATCGTAGAAACCGATCAGGCTGCCGAAGAACACTCCAAGGCAAATGTCTTTCGTTCCGAAGTGGCGGTCTTTGCCTGCCAAACCAAGTTTTTTTTCCATAAACGTGTAGATAGCCATGACTATCAATATGAAAAAGACAACGATCTCCATCAATCTTTTAGGGACAAGGGATACTGAGAGAGCTCCGAGAAAAGAAAATA
This sequence comes from Pseudomonas sp. TE9122, assembly GCF_056278925.1. Classification (NCBI taxonomy): domain Bacteria; kingdom Pseudomonadati; phylum Pseudomonadota; class Gammaproteobacteria; order Pseudomonadales; family Pseudomonadaceae; genus Pseudomonas; species Pseudomonas sp. TE9122. Next base: position 1,919,250 of record NZ_JBWBQI010000001.1, read on the forward strand.
AAAAAGCGGCGAGCATGGTCGGAAGCATTAAATTCCAGCGGATTTTTATGCGCTTCAGGTAACCCGATATTGATGAAATATTGCCTGCCAGAACGGCCAGTTTGTTGGTGCCGAAAATGGTGGCAAGGCTGTACTGGGGTAGGGCATGTAGAAGTGCCGGCACCTGTACCAGGCCTCCGCCACCGACCGCAGCGTCTATCAGGCCACCACAAAACGCGAAGAAACCCAATGCAAGAACAGCGTGTTCAACATCCATGCGATAGATCCCTGCGGAACGTCATTTGGCCGGAAGGTTCATGAGTCGCTCGTGGTTTGGTTTAAATGTCGTCAAAACATGCCGATCATTCTCCAAGCTCACATTATGAGAGTTCATCGGCATGCTTCGTTAATCAATAGAGATCAACAGGTCATAATCCGATGCATGGCGGAGAATGCATTGCCGACTCTTTCATTGTAATTGAGCATGATGCCCTTGTTGGATAGGAAGTCCGCGAAGTCATTGCATTCAGCAATTTTGAATTGTTCTTCAACCCAGGCTGATGCACCAAAAGCTGCGGTCATGTAGTTGTACATTCCGTTATGGCCCTGATGTCCTAAACCGAAATCATCTTTCGCCACTTCATGCTATGCGCCATGACATTGTGGTAACCCTCACGTCTGTCGGGAGATACCGATATCGCATCCGCCGACAGGCGCATGATGATTTTTGCCGAAACAATGCTGGTGGTTTTATGGGTTTCATTCCACCCATTGAAAAAGCTCAATACCGACGAGTCTATTACTGGCTTTTCGAGGAACGCCCTGAATGCGCTTTCAGCCGCCAGTTGCGCGTCTTGCGTGATGGAATGATTGAGTACCTCAAGCATGGCGTCCTGTACCTCAGCAACGTTCCCGACGCAGGCCAGCAACGGTTGACGCCGTTGGTTTTCTTCTAAGGTACGTCCGGGAATTTTCAAGTTGCGTATGTGCTTGGGCAGGGCCTGGATAAATGTCTCGCCAAATTCTTGCATGGATTTATGTTCAAGCGGTTCCAAACGACTCTGTGGCGATGCTGAGCTCATGATGTGTCCTTCTCCCTAAAGACCTATGAAATGTTTGGTTTTAACGCACTTTCTTGCCTTGCAGCGGCGAAATTAGCCCGATTTGTTGACCTGCGACAAGTGACTTATACTGACCCAATCATTCATTTTTAATGAGCGTTTACATGGAGTTTTCGCAACTGGTCATGTTCAAGGCAGTAGCCGATCTGGGCAGTATCGTCCGTGCCTCGGAGCGATTGCACTGCGTGCCGTCCAACATCACCAACCGCATCAAGCTTCTGGAACGTGAGCTTGGAGTTGACCTGTTTATTAGGAAAGGCAGAGGATTGATCATCAGCCCTTCAGGTCGGCTTTTTCTCGGCTATACCAACAAAATCCTGTCTTTGTGCGAAGAATCGCAACGAGCGCTTGATCCGTCGTCAGCTCCTTCGGGAGAACTCAGGATTGGTGCCATAGAATCATCCGCTACCGGCCGGTTACCCAAAGTGCTATCCAGGTTTCATCAACTTTATCCGGCTGTACAAATGCAATTCAGCACTGGCGATTGGTCACAATTATCCGCAGAAGTGGTCAACTACACGTTGGACGGGGCAATAATTGCCGTCAGGCCAGAACATCCGGACATCGAGAGTCTGGAGATCTATGAAGAGGATCTAGTGGTGATTGCCTCGCCGTCCGTGGGGGTGATAAACCAGCCAGAGGATCTGCGCGGTGTGGATTTATTCATGTGGCCTGAAGGATGTCCCTACAGAAAGGCTTTGTTAACCTGGCTGGAGCGGTACAAAGTTTTCAACCCGATAACAAGCATAGCCAGTTATGGCACCATCCTTGGCTGCGTAAGTTCAGGCGCCGGGATATCGTTGGTGCCGAGAGGCATGTTTGAACAGTTCCGCCAGCTCGGCGGTATTCAAGGATTCTTCTTCAATGACTTAAAGCCTGTGCAGAATTATTTTATCTGGAACAGGCACGTTGAATCTCATCGCGCAAAAGACAAGTTTGCCGATTTGCTCAAGGAAGAGTTCAAGGTTTGAGAAGTGGGCGGCAGTTGGCCCTATCCTGCAAAGTTCGCCTGCACTCGTCATTCAGCACAAGGGACCGAGCGCTTACAGAGACCACTGATAGGCTCTCGCAACCATGGTCATTGGATTGAAATAAATGAATCTGGAAGCGCAACTGCGGGATCTGATTGCTGAAGATCTCGTCCGCATGCACATCTTGCGCATAGTCAGGGATCTCAACTTGCCGGACTGCTGGGTTGCCGCAGGTTTTGTGCGCAGCCTGGTTTGGGATCATCTGCATCAGCGCCAACCTTCGCCGTTGCCCGAGGACATTGATGTCATATGGTTTGACAGAACACGTCCCGGTGATCAAACGGATTTGGCCTTGGAGGTCGAGCTTGCAGCACTGTGCAGTGACTTGAAGTGGTCGGTGAAAAACCAGGCACGCATGCACCAGCGGAACGCCGATGCGCCTTATGGGGCGGCTGCGGATGCAATGACGTTCTGGCCGGAAACTGCTACGGCAGTAGGTGTCAGGCTTGATCGGCATGGTGCGATAGAGGTTTCGGCGCCGTTGGGGCTGGAGGATTTGTTTGCGCTGAAAGTGCGGCCAACCGCCCGATTTGAAAGTGATAAATACGTGGTGTTTCTGGAGCGCCTGCAGTCGAAGAGATGGCTCGAGATCTGGCCGAAATTGACGCTCGTAACGCAGGGTTGATGCCGCCCCGATTGATCGTTTAAACCGATAAGGAAATCTTTATGCATCCCGACCTTTCGTAGAGCGCTCGGGTTTTTGATTGAGGCTTTGAAGTACCAGGGACAACTAGCGGCACACGACCGAGGAGCAAAATGGAGATTGACCCGCTGCTTAAGAAGCGACAGTTGAATGTGCAGGAGCAGAATGCTGTGACTGCCCATCGCCTGATCCCCTTGTAGGAGTGAGCCTGTTCGCGATGACGCCAGCCCATTCACCGCCACATAAACAGAAAACCCTTAGCCCGTTTAAACAGTAAATCAAGCATTAAGCAAACGGCTACAACGCCTTGCGCCATTCCCTACGACTACGCCAGAATCCGCCGGCTTGTGCGTCTGCCGTTCCCTCCGTAACTTGATTCCTGTCACTGCTCATCAGTGATCGGGTCTGCAAGCCCGTCGGAAATCAGTCGCATACCCCTGCCAAAGGACATTCGTTCGTGTCCGCTCAATGGCGGCTTTGTGCGGGAGACCTTCGGGTCTGCCGGGTTCCTGATTTCCCGGTCTTGCAGACCCGCGCACAGCTGCCACCCATCATCTGCAAGTGATGTTGGCAGCTCCAGACGAATAATCAGGAGTTTCACCATGTTCAAGGTCACACCCAATCCCCCAACCACCGACCCCGCATCCCCCTACGAATCAAGTGCATCGAAAAAACTACACGAAGCCGCCGAACGCGCCCTCGATCACTACCTCGGCCCGGCAGACATCCTGGCCAGCACCAACACCCCGGAACAGATGTTCCTCGCCAACCCGAAATACGACACCGAGTCCCTGCTGGCCAACGCCAGCGAATCCATCGGCTCGGCCACCACCATGCTCTACGACTTCGCCGCGCTGCTCGACAACCTGCGCCGCAAGACGCTGCTGGGCATTGCCCAGGTCGCCATGCTCGGCGAAATCGCGGTAAATCAGGCGTTGGATAAAGTCGAAATAGCCAAATAACCCGCAATGCGACGAGCGCAAAACCTCGTCGCAACACCCGGGCGCACCACGGCTGGCAGACGGCCACGGCTTGCACCACCCGGCCTCGACTGTCACCCTTCGGTCCGTTCTTCAAGGATCAGAACAAGGAATCAAGGATTGAGTGGCTACGTTCCAAACCCGCCGAAAAACTACCGCTACGAACAAGCCAAACCCGTCGACCTGCACGCCCAGCACTGGGCCGAATATGAGAAGCACGGGAAAGAGCCCGCGCGCGAGCCTGAGAAGATAGGCATTGCGTTGAGGATCGGGGTTTTCTTTGATGGCACTGGCAACAATGCGAACAACTCTGCTGCGGGGTTGTTGTGTGGTGCTCAGCATCCGATTGCGCCTGAGGATATACCAGCTAGCTGCATGCCTTATATGAGTGACCCGGATAGTAGTTATGGCGCCGGGCCTACGAATATCAAGAAATTGTTTTCTCTGTATAAAAAGACCCAGAAAGCCGAAGGCGATGGCTTTCTTAAGTTCGTCTCAAGCCCAATATATGTCGAAGGTATAGGCACTGAAAGCGATCAGATGGATAGCGCTGTAGGTGCTGGAACGGGGCGAGGTGAGACTGGTGTTACGAGTCGCGTACAAGCGTCCTTCACGCAGATAAAACAAGCTATCGAAGAGGCACTGCAAGAGAACCCCGACAGTGAAATTGCGTCCCTGACGTTCGATACATTTGGCTTCAGTCGTGGGGCTGCTGCTGCACGGCACTTCGCAAATGAAGTGGTGCGGGGTAAGCAAGGAGCTTTAGGAGATCTCCTAAACCGGAACGCCGCAGATTTCAGTCGCACCTTTGATAATAAATACGGAAACGGCATCAAAATGGGTTTCATCGGGCTCTTTGACACGGTGCCCTCAATTGCTGGCTTCACCAATCTTGGCCGGGTGAAAAGTCCTATAGCTCCCGGTGTGAGGCTTTACCTGGACCGTCAATACTTCACGGATGTCGTACATCTCGTAGCGCGTGATGAGTGTCGCGCTAATTTTGCGCTCAGCCGAGTGAAGCCCGCGCACCCTGAGTACACTCTTCCCGGGGTTCATTCGGATATTGGCGGCAGCTATCTTGATGAAGTAGAGGAACGCGTGCTTGTCAGTCCGATGCAAACTCTCGATGTACCTCGGTACGTAGACGTTTCAACGACGTCGATTTATCACGACGCCGCGCGCGTAAAAAGCGAGTGGCTTGCTAAAGGATGGCCTGCGCATCTGCTGGATATTGTCACCCCGGCTGCCTTCGAAATTCCGCAGGAGCATCAAGACAGGCTTTCACCGGGGCAGAAGCGCGTATATGCCGCTCTACAATTGAAACGTCCGGTGAGTGGAAAACTTTCGAGAGTTTATTTAAGAGTCATGTATCAGCTGGCAAAAGAAAAGGGTGTTCAATTCATTGATATACCGGAAGATGACGAATACTCCGTGCCGGCAGAGCTGCAACCTCTTTGTGACCGATTTCTCACCGGAAACTACAGAACAACTGCAGAAGAAGAGGCTTTGCTCAAGCTGAAGTACATTCATACCTCTGCAAACTGGAATCATCCCCTTGGAAGAAGAGACGGGAGCGGTATTGATGCTGTTTACATCAACGCCCCGACGGAAGACGCGATCCGTGTACAACATCCTCACGTAGCTGATTGGAAGCTCTGGTAATGAAGTCTGTAATCGCTCTGCTTGTCGCCTTATTGTTAATAGGCTGCCAGAAAGGAGGTTTCGAAAGTGGAGAAAATGACCCCAAGTCTCCTTGGTGGCAAATAGGATTCGTTGAGCCGAATTACATGAAGATCTGGGTTGAGGACAGCTCGGTGCTGGATATCAATAACAGAATGTTTTTCAGAGTCGGTGGAAAATCCGCTCCCGGAGGCGAACCAGAAGATGGGACGGAGTCTGCCCGTGGTTGGGGAACAGTCGGTGGTTCTGGAGTTTTGGTTACCGGTGCTGACCTTCCTCGAATGATTTTTGTCCGTTGGCAGTCGATATCGGAGCAGAAAACCTATAAAGGCTTCATAGAGATTCCAGAAGAAGCGAGGCAACTGATGGTGCAGTCCACACATCAGCGGTGCCCGAAGACTCCCGAAAGAACCGCACGTTACTCCGCAACGCTGCTTGTGGGGCTCGCCCCGGGGGGAGTGCTTCAAGCGTGGGTCAGGGACTCCTGCCACCGCCCGATAAAAGTCTCCCATGCTCAAGGCGAACTCGAACCTCTCGGCCCGGAGCAGGGCAAGCATGGCGGGCGCTATGCCTATCCCGTGAGTGAGAAGGCCAAGCGTTACATTGATAAGTTCGGCATCCCGTACGGTAGCTGGTAAATGACGTGGATGGAGCAGCATCTACTTTTCAGGCGCCAGACCGTTTCAATTTCGCTGAGTCGAATTAGCGGGGCGGCGTCTTGAGAATAGTAAACGCCGACCGTTTCGATGATGTCGACTACGGCGCAGGCTATGAGTATCGAGGTTTCAATTACCTGATTCTGGATGGTGTCGATGAGTTTCTCGTCAGAATTTACGATGACCAACCCGGTGGCGCGACGGTTGTGCGCCTTGCCATGACCACAAGCACCAGACTCAGGACGCTAGCGGAATTCTTACGAACGGAGCTGGAGGTAACTGCGATTTATCTCTACAAGGGTGAAATAGGAAGCTATGTCCAGGTAGACCTCGAGAGCCTGCAATTCTGCTGATCCGGTATCGAGCCGGGGGCGATAAGCAGGACTCGCCAACCAAGAGTCCCGCCACCACACCCCCTCAAACCTCAGCCTTCACCCCAACCTTCACCGCCGCTTTGCGATACGTCAGCAAAACAATCCCGCTCACTACAATTACTCCACCCACGATCTGCCCTCTGCTGAGCATTTGATCCAGCACAATCCAGCCCATCAACAACGTCGCCAATGGCTCAATGTTCATCACCGGTGCGTTGCGTGGCATGTCCAGCCTGGGCACGGAAATGAACAACACAATGAAGCCGGTCCCATAGAGCACGACAAGCGTGGCAAGGGCCAGCCAGCCGGTTGAGGTGGCGGGGAGGTTGAGTCCGCCGGGGAGGGCGCCGGTCAGGCCGGCCAGGTTGACGCTGCTGAAGACGATGGAGATGGTCAGCAGGCTGCGCACCGAGCCGCGCACTTGCGACAGTTTGTGGTCGGTGATCCACAGCGCGCAGGCGAATACGCTGGCGGCGCAGAAGGCGAGTGCGACGCCCAGTAGCCATTCCGGGCCGACGCTGGCGCTGTCTGACAGACGTCCGGGGACGTCCAGTACGAACACCAATCCCATGAGAATCAAGCCCATCAACATCGCGGTGCGCGCGCTTGGTCGTGGGCCGCCCAGCGCCCAGGTCAGCAAGGCGAGCAGGATCGGAAACACGTTGGCCACCAGCAGGGCCAAAGCGACCGGGACCCGCGCGACAGCGGAGTACAGACATAGGCTCTGCGCGGTGATCAACAGCCCCAACAGTAATTGCCAACGCCAAGCGCCCGCCGGCAGACGCAGACTTTGCCGCTGCCACAGGACGAGAATGGCCAGCACCAGCAAGGTCCCGCCCGAGCGCATCAGAATCGCCAGCAACACGCCCGCGCCATCATCAAAAGCGACCCGTGCCGCGACGTGGTTGCCGGCGAACGCACAACCCATGCACAACAGAATGATCACGGCGAGATAACGGGGGAAGGGCGGCGGTACGGTTGGCGCAAACTCAGGACGGGACATGGCAGATCTCAAAAATGATAGCCACTCGGGGTGGCTCAGGTTTTTATTATGTTGTCGTACAACTGCCAGATTTGTACCGTAATCGAGCGGGGCCGGCAAGCTTGAAAGGCTTGTAAAATCGCTTGGTTGTGGTGCTGCTTAGATCTTAGAGGTCGTATAACTTGCTCGTTAAACCCGAGCATCGAGTCGAATTGCCCACCCATCCTCTCGAGCCTGACCGACCAGAAAATCCACAAAAGCCCGGGTTTTTGCTGGCAATAGTTTCTGGCTGGAAAAGTACAAATAGATCTGCCCTGCATCGACATACCAATCGGGCAAAACCCTTTCCAGCGTACCGTCCTGCAGATACGGCAGCACATCCGGAACCGCCAACAGCGCAACCCCTAATCCCAAGCGCGCGCACTGACACAGCGCCTGCGGATCGTTGACCAACAGGCGCGGCGTCAACTCGAGGGGCGCTCGTTGCCCGTCGGGGCCTTGCAGCATCCAGCTACGCACCTTGCCGGTCTGCACCGAGCGCATGGCCAGGTGATTCAGCGTCGACAGCTCTTCAATGCGCTGGACGCGCGGGCGCCCCGACAGATACTCCCGCGAGGCCACCAGAATCAGATGCGCCGGGGCGATGGCTCTGGCGACCACACCTTGCGCGAGTTCGATGCCGCCGCCGATAGCCGCATCAAAGCCGTCCGCGATGAGATCGACCTGGCGATTGTCGACATGCCATTCGGGGATCACGGCGGGATATCGATTGAGAAATTCCGGCATCAGCGGCAGCAGGAAATCCCTGGCAAAACCCGGTGCCGCACTTAGACGCAGGGTGCCGGAAGGCTCTCCGGCATTGCCGGCCACATCGGCGATCGCCGCTTGAACACTTTCCAGTCCTGAACCGACATTGGCCAGAAAGCGTTCTCCCGCTTCGGTCAGCGTGAGTTTGCGCGTGCTGCGCTGAAACAAGCGTACGCCGAGGTTAGCCTCCAATTGCGCGACATTGCGGCTGACCGCCGCGGGTGTCAGGCCCAGGCGGCGCCCCGCCGCAGAGAAGCTTCCTGCCTCGGCGCTGCGCACGAATGAGAGCAAATTACCCAACGTTTCCATCCGCGCACCTTCAACTAATGATTGAAAGTGATTCTAGTTGTCTTCCACTACTGGTGGAAGATCAAAAAGCGTCTCATAGCCTCATCAACTTCAACCACCCAGAGGCTCGACCATGAACACATCCACGCTTCCACTGACCGGCAAAATCGCCATCGTTACCGGTGGCTCACGCAGCATCGGCGCAGCCATCGCCAAACGGCTCGCGGCAGATGGCGCAACCGTCGCTATCACCTACAACGCATCGCCAGATCGCGCCGCAGCGGTCGTGCAGGAAATCGTTGCGGCGGGCGGCCAGGCTGTGGCGCTGGCGGCCGATGCGGGCAATCCCGAGGCTGTACGTGCAGCGATTGCCGAGGTTGCACAGCGTTTTGGCAAGATCGACATTCTGGTGAACAACGCTGGTATCAGCCTGCTCGGTGCCCCCGAGGACATCGCCTTTGAGGACTTTCAACGCATCCTTGCGGTGAACGTGACCGGCGTCTTCGTCGCCACTCAGCAAGCGCTCAAACACATGGGGCAGGGCGGCCGCATCATTCACATCGGCAGCTCGATGGTGCAATACGCTGCGTTCGCTACCGCCTCCGTCTACACCCTGAGCAAAGGTGCGCTGACCGGTTTCAGTCGTGGACTGGTGCGCGATCTGGGGCCGCGCGGCATCACTGTGAACACCGTCCATCCCGGCCCGACCGACAGCGACATGAACCCGGCCGACGGGCCTATTGCGGACTTCCTACGCCCGAACATCGCCATGGGGCGGTACGGAGAGGGCAAGGATGTCGCCAGTGCGGTGGCGTACCTGGCCAGTGCAGAGGCAGGGTTTGTCACCGGCGCAGAATTAATCGTCGACGGCGGCTTCACCGCGTAAGGAGAGCATCATGACTATCAGCATCATTGGTACAGGCTCCATCGGCACCGCCATCGCTCGGTTGCTCGTCAACGCAGGCCTGCCGGTCAGCCTGGCCAACAGCCGCGGGCCGCAGAGCCTTGCCGGTTTGGTCGACGAATTGGGTCCACTCGCACAAGCGGTGACGGCTCAGCAAGCAAGCCAGGCGGACATCGTTTTTCTGGCGGTGAACTGGTCGAAAATCCCTGACGCGGTGCGCGATCTCGGGCCTTGGGATGGGCGCATCGTGATCGATGCCAACAACCCCATTGAAGCGCCGCTGTTCAAGCCTTTCGATCTGGGCGGCCAGCCGTCTTCGCAAGTGGTGGCGCAGATGCTGCCCGGTGCGCACGTGGTCAAGGCCTTCAACCACCTGCTCGCGGCTCTGCTGAGCGATCCCACCGCCGAGGGCGGCAAGCGTGTGCTGTTTTATTCCGGTGAAGATGCCGCGAGCAAAACCCAAGTTGCAGAGCTGATTGATCAATTGGGTTTTTACGGCATCGATCTCGGCGGTGTGCAGCAGGGAATGCTTGCGCAGTTTCCGGGCGGACCGCTGCCAGCCTTGAACCTGGTCAAACATGGTTAATCGCTGAGCCCGGGCAACCGGGCTTCACACACAAATCGAGGAATCAAAAATGGCTGGCTCAGATTCGCGAAATACTGATGAAGTTGAAAACTACGACGCCTTGCTACGGGCCAATCTGCAGCGGGTGTTCAACCAACGCGATGCACAAAGGCGCTTGGCGGCGGTGCAGGAGCTTTTTGCAGAAGCACCGACGATGTATGAACCGGCTGGCATCGTCACCGGGCAAGCGGCGATTTCGGCAGTGGCCGGTGCGTTGCTGGATCAGTTCGGGCCGGACTTCGCTTTTGTTGCGGAGGGAACTGCAGTTGGGCATCACGGCTTGGGTTATCTGCGCTGGCACGCCGGCCCGGGCGATGGGCAGGTCATCGTCAGCGGCGTCGATGTGGCAGAAATCAGCGAAGGGAAAATCGTGCGGTTGTGGGTGTTGCTGGATGCGCCCCAAGGCTGAGCTGTCCGGCAGGGCGGCAGATCGGGTTCCATTGCCGCCTGTCGCCGACTGTCAATCAGATCGATATCCCGCATTGACATATCGAATAATCTCGATATCCTCGGCGCATGGAACTGATCGAAATCTTCAAAGCCCTCTCGAACCCGACGCGCCTCAAGATCCTTGAAGGCCTGAAGGATCCCGTGAAGAACTTCCCCCCGCAGGATGAGGGTGACGTTCTCGTTGAGGGTGTCTGCGTCAGCAGTATCCAGGAAGGTATCGGCCTGTCGCAGTCGACGGTGTCGAGTTATCTGGCCACTTTGCAGCGGGTGGGGCTGGTGGAAGTGCGGCGCATCGGTCAATGGACCTACTACAAACGCAATGAGGCAGCAATCAGCGCGCTTGCAGAGATCATAGGGAAAGAGCTGTAAATTTTTTTACTCTAGGATATCGAGAAATCTCGATATCCCTCTTTATCGATACGAGGTTTTGCCATGAAAGCGATGATTCTGAAATCCTTCGGCGGTCCTGATTCGTTCGAACTCAGCGAAGTGCCCAAACCGGTTCCGCAAGCGGGCCAAGTGCTGGTCCGAGTGCACGCCACTTCCATCAATCCGCTGGATTACCAGGTTCGGCGCGGTGACTATCCCGACCTGGTGCCGCTGCCAGCCATTACCGGTCACGACGTGTCGGGCGTGGTTGAAGCCATCGGGCCGGGCGTCAGCGCTTTCGAGCCGGGCGACGAAGTCTGGTACACCCCGCAGATATTCGACGGGCAGGGCAGCTATGCCGAGTACCACGTGGCTGCTGAAAGCATCATCGCCAGAAAGCCTGCATCGCTGAGCCACCTTGAGGCGGCCAGTCTGAGTCTGGTCGGCGGTACGGTTTGGGAAGCGCTGACCGTGCGCGCCGTGCTCCGCGTTGGCGAAAGCATTCTGATCCACGGCGGCGCGGGCGGCGTCGGCCATGTGGCGATTCAGGTGGCCAAAGCCATGGGCGCCAAGGTCTTTACGACCGTGCGCGAGGCCAACGCCGATTTCGTCCGCAGCCTGGGCGCTGACGTGGTGATCGATTACACCCAAGAGGACTACGTCGAAGCGATCATGCGCGAAACCGCCGGGCATGGCGTTGATGTGGTGTTCGACACCATCGGCGGCGATACCCTGTCCCGCAGCGCCGACGTGCTCGCTCAGCTTGGCCGCGTGGTCTCGATCGTCGACATCGCGCAGCCACAAAACCTCGTCCAGGCCTGGGGCAAGAACGCCAGCTACCACTTCGTCTTCACCCGGCAGAATCGCGGCAAGCTCGATGAATTGAGCGCGTTGGTCGAGCGCGGCCAGTTGCGGCCACATGTGGGCGCCGTCTATTCGCTCGCCGACATCCCGCTCGCCCACGCTCGACTGGAGAGCGCCAACAACGGTCTGCTGGGAAAAATCGCCATCGCCGTCGAGCCTTCGCTCATCGTCTGAATCTGCTCACTGATTTTGGAGAAGCATCATGGTTTATGAAATCGCAGTCCTGCCCGTTCACCCGCAACAGACTGAAGCCTTTCGACGGGCATTTGCCGAAGTCGAACCGTTGCTGACCCGCGCCAAGGGATACGGCGGCCACTTGCTGGCGCAAGGTATTGAAACTCCCGAGCAGTTCAATCTGATCGTGCGCTGGCAGTCACTTGAGGATCACTCGCCGGGGTTTGAGCAGAGTGAAGACCACCAGCGGTTCATGCTGGGGTTGGAGGATTATTTTTCCGCAGAGCCGAGCGTGTATCACATTGAGGGTGGTGCTTTTCCGGCTGGCGACTTGAGCGTTCCGGACAGTGGCTCAAGTACAGGTAGCTGAGTGTTCTGATGGCTTTCGTCACAAGTGGCTGTTGCCGATTTTCCTCCCGCGTTGAACCAATGCAATGATGTTAGGCTGCACGAGGTCAGCCGTACCTTCTGTACTCCTGAGTTTGTTCTTTTACTGTCTGCGCCGGCGCGCCTGTCGGCGCAGATGGATTTCCCCTGCGGACCACAGCCATGCGCCTGCCAGATTTCATTCTCGAAAACCTAGAGCCGATCCTGCAGGCCTGGGAAGATTTCGCCCGCACCATCGAGACACCAGGTGCGGAACTCGATAACGCTGCGCTGCGCGATCACGCCGAGCAGATGTTGCACGCCATCGTCATCGATCTGCGGAGCAAGCAGACCATCAGCGAGCAAATTGCCAAGGCCCAGGGGCATGCGCCGCGCGACGATGAAGAAACGGCTGCGGAAACCCACGCCGTGACGCGGCTGATGGCCGGTTTCACCATTGATCAGATGGTTTCCGAGTATCGCGCGCTGCGCACCAGCGTGCTGAGCCAGTGGCTGCGTCAGGTCAAGGATGGCAAATCGGTGAATGTCGACGACATGACGCGCTTCCACGAAGCCATCGATCAGGCGCTCGCCGAGTCGATTGCCAGCTACTCGCGCGCCGTCGAGGCGTCGCGCAACGTGTTTCTGGGGATTCTCGGCCATGACTTGCGCACGCCACTGGGGGCGATTCTGCTTGGTGCGGATATGTTGCGGCGTACAGAGACTGCCGACCCGCGCACCAGCAAGGTGGCCCGGCAGATCTACGCCAGCGTGCAGCGCGCCAGCGAGATCGTTGGCGACCTGCTGGATCTGACGCGCTGCCAGATGGGGCCGGGCATTCCGGTGAAAAAATCCCTGATCGATCTCAGCCCTGTATGCGAGCGGGTGATCGAGGAAATCCGCGCCTTTCATCCGCAGGCCAACGTGCGGTTCGATGCGAAGGAAGCGGTGATGGGAGCCTTCGATGGCGCCAGGATGGAACAGGTCTTTTCCAACATCATCAGCAATGCGGTGACCCACGGCGACAATCGGTTTGCGGTGACGGTCGAGTTGCAGGCCCGCGAGGATTGCGCAGTGTTCACGGTGCACAACGGCGGCGAGCCGATTCCTGAAGATGTGTTGCCGTTCATTTTCAACCCAATGGGACGGTTCTCGCAGCGCTCCGTAGTTGATCACGGACCTGTCGCTGGGCTTGGACTCGGCCTGTTTATCGCTTCGGAAATCGTCGCCTCGCATGCCGGCTCGATCGAGGTCAGCTCTGACCTGGAAGGCGGAACCGTGTTTCGCGTAAAGCTTCCGGTTAATGCAGAAAGCCCCGTCACCATCTAGGCCAATCGATGGAGGGCCGGCCCCGGCCCTCCAGCCTGATCACTCCTCCATCACCTCAACCAAACCGCGATCCTCACCGAGGAACCCGCCGCTCTGGTGTTGCCACAGCCGCGCATAGGTGCCGTTCTTCTCGAGCAATTGCGCGTGGGTGCCTTGCTCGATGATGCGGCCTTCGTCCATGACGATCAGCCGGTCCATCGCCGCAATGGTCGACAAGCGGTGGGCGATGGCGATCACGGTTTTGCCCTGCATCATTTCATCGAGGCTTTCCTGGATCGCCACTTCGACTTCCGAGTCCAGTGCGCTGGTGGCTTCGTCGAGCAACAGGATCGGTGCGTTCTTCAGCATCACCCGGGCGATGGCGATGCGTTGGCGCTGGCCGCCGGAGAGCTTGATGCCGCGTTCGCCGACCAGCGTGTCGTAACCGCTGTGGCCCTGCTTGTCGCTCAACTGGCTGATGAAACCATCGGCCTGGGCGTTCACCGCAGCGCGGTGGATGTCTTCGTCGGTGGCGTCCGGGCGTCCGTAGGCAATGTTGTCGCGGATCGAACGGTGCAACAGCGACGTGTCCTGGGTGACCATGCCGATCACGCTGCGCAAGCTGTCCTGGGTGACCTCGGCGATGTTCTGCCCATCGATGCGGATCTCTCCGCGATCAACGTCATAGAAGCGCAGCAGCAGGTTGATCAGCGTCGACTTGCCTGCACCGGAGCGGCCGACCAGGCCGATTTTTTCGCCGGGGCGAATGTGCAGGGTCAAGCCGTCGAGCACTTGGCGTTCGCCGTTGTAGTTGAAGCTGACATTGTCGAAAACCACTTCGCCACCGGCAGGCTCAAGCACCTTGGCATCCGGCGCGTCCTGGACTTTCGGGCCGCTGGTCAGGGTGGCCATGCCGTCCTGCACGGTGCCGATGTTCTCGAACAGCGACGTCATCTGCCACATTATCCAGTGCGACATGCCATTGATGCGCAACGCCATGGCGGTGATCGCCGCAACAGCGCCGGTGCCGACTTCGCCCTGATGCCACAGCCACAATGCATAACCGCCAGCGCCGAGAATCAACGCGACCACCAGCGCCTGATTGACGATTTCGAACTGGCTCACCAGACGCATCTGGCGGAACCCGGTTAGCTTGAAATCTTCCATCGCCGCACGGGCAAAATGCGCTTCACGCTTGGAGTGCGAGAACAGTTTGACCGTGGTGATGTTGGTGTAGGCGTCGGCAATCCGCCCGGTCATCGAGGAGCGTGCATCGGCCTGTTCCTGGCCGACCTTGCCCAGACGCGGGACGAAATACACCATCGCCAGCCCGAACAAAACGATCCACGCCAGGAACGGCAGCATCAACTTCAATGCAAAGCCACCAGCCAGCGCAATGATCGCGATGAAGTACACGCCAATGCCGGGGAGAATTTCGATCAAGGTGAACAGCACCTCGCGCACCGACAACGCAGTCTGCATGACCTTGGTCGTGACCCGGCCGGAGAACTCGTCGGAGAAAAACGACAAGCTTTGCCGCAGCATCAACCGGTGAAAGTCCCAGCGCAGGCGCAGCGGCAGATTGATCGCGAGGATCTGGTGCTGGACCATCGTGCGTAGCGCCACCAGCCCGATGCTGACTACCAGCACAATGCCGATGCCCCACAACACGCGGCTTTCCTCGTCACCAGCAGCGCCGCCAGATTGCCAGGTCGAGAGCAGATCCACCACTTGCCCGAGGAACGAAAACAGCCATGCCTCGTAGATCGACACGCTGGCGCTGAGCAGGGCGAAGGCCAGGATGTAACCGCGCGCGCCCCGGGTGCAGGCCCACAGAAATCGCATCAGGCCGACTGGCGGTGGCGGCGCCTCGTCGGGCGGGAAGGGGTCGAGCCTTTCTTCAAACAGGCGAAGCATTGCGGTCTCCGAAGTGATCAGGGTGTGGGGATTCTGCCATCTATCGGCGGCGTTGAGGGTTTCACTGCCATCATCTGGATGAAACCCCGTGCCTTGTCTTGACCGCAGACCGGCGCAGAAGCTCAACACAATCCTGCCAAGCGCAACCTTTCGTCACTGATCCAGACCTGATGTCGCACGCTCATCAACCTCTTTGAACTCTCGCGCAAGCTGCTCCGTCATCTCCTATGTGGGGGCTCGAGGCAATGTTGCCGTGTAGCTCCGTTTTTGCGTTTTCAGTGAGAAGGCGAGGGGCGACATGAATACTTCAGACAGCAGGTCAGGGTATGAATCAGGTGATCCCAACGGCAAGCCTGAGCAAAGTTTTGATCATTTGAAGGACAACGTCAGCGAAGCACTGGGCGGTGCGCGGCAGCAGGCCGATGCGCAATTCGGCCAGTATCGCGACACGGCGGCCGAGCAGATCGAAGCCTTGGCGCAAGGGGCGAAAAGCTTTGTCTCGGAGCTGCAGGACAAGGACACGCTGGGTATGTCCGACTACCTGACCGACATGGCGGACTCCATGACCGGGCTGGCAGGCAATCTGCGTGGCAAGAGTGCCGAACAGTTGCTGCACGATGCAGCGGATCTGGCGCGCAGCAATCCGGGATTGTTCATCGCCGGCAGCATTGCCATCGGTTTTGGCCTGTCGCGGTTTCTCAAAGCAGGCACCTCTGCAGCAGCGACGGTCAGTGCCGAACACGATCCAGCGGCGGGCTCCACCTCGACGCCACCGCCAGCCGATTACGGCGCGCAGCGGCCCTATGAATCGTCAGTGCCGCCATCGGCCCACGCCAATCCGGGACTGGCCACCGGCATCACCCCGACCTCGCCCAGTGACAGCGATCACCCCTCTGATTTTGCCGCGGCTTCCGTACCGCACGCACCCGACGCCAAAGGAGAACTGTGATGAACAGAGATGAATCTGATCTGAGCGGGGCAAGGCCCCTCGGCCAAACGGATGACGCCTCCGTGGTCGGCCTGTTGCGGCAACTGTCGCGCGAGGTACCGGCCTTGTTCACCAAGGAACTGGCACTGGCAAAAGCCGAACTGCACAACAGCCTCAGCACGCTGAAGGCGGGCATCGCTGCGGTGGCCGGCGGCGCGATCGTGTTCCTCGCCGGCTTCATCATTCTGCTGATGTCGGCGGTGTACGGCCTGAGCATGTTCATGGCGCCATGGCTGGCCGCGCTGATCGTCGGCGTGGTGGTGATGATCATCGGCTTCGCCATGCTGCAATCCGGGAAAAAGCAATTCGAGCCATCTCACTTCAAACCTGATCGCACCCTCGACGCCTTGAACAAGGATCAGGAAGCGCTGCGGAGGAAAGTCTCATGAAAAGCGAACTGGATATCGAAGCGGAAAAAAGCCCGGAGCAAATCGAGCGCGAAATCGATGCGCAGCGCGCCAGCATCGGCAACATCGTCGATCAACTGGAGAGCAAGTTCACCCCCGGGCAGATGATCGATCAGGCCTGGGGGATGATGCAGAGCAACGGCTCGACATTCTTCACCAATCTCGGCACCAGCGTGCGCAATAATCCGGTGCCAGCGGTGCTGACTTCCGTGGGCCTGCTCTGGCTGATGATCAGCCAGAATCGCCCACCGGTGCCGCAGCCGACCTATCGCAGCGGGCCGGACCAAGACAAGGCCGGCGAATGGGCCGATGGTTTGGCCGACGGCATCGACAGTGCGCGCGCGCATTTGCATTCGACCACTGACTCGCTGAAGGACGGCTACCAGTCGCTGAAAGGCAAGGCCAGCCACCTCGGGGAAAACGTCGGTGCGGCGAAGGAAAACCTCAGCCATGCGATGCATGACGCCAGTGATCGACTGTCGCGTAATTCGCAAGTGCTCGGCCAGCAGTTCAGTCACATGCTCAAGGAGCAACCGCTGATGGTGGCTGCCGCTGGGGTTGCGCTCGGCGCATTGCTCGGCGCGGCGTTGCCGACTACCTCCACTGAACAGCGCTACATGGGCCGCACCAGCGCTGGCATGGTCGACAAAGCCAAGCAAAAAGCTCAGGAAGGGTATGAAACCGTGCGTGACACCGTGACCCGAACCACTGAACAAACCGAAGTCGAAACCAAACCGGAACCGGCGCGGCCGTCTTCTTCGGATCTGTCGCAGGGTCTGGGTACATCCTGACGGGGAGAAACGAGGGAGGCCTGCAATGGGCCTCCCTTCGTCGTTGTACGGCGGTGATTCGGTGCGCCGCTGTGGTGAGCCAGCCTGTGAAAACGTAGCCTTGACCCGGATCACTGTGGGAGCGAGCCTACTCACGAAGCGGTGTGTCATTCAATGTGGATGTATCTGATCTGGCGCCTTCGCGAGCAGGCTCGCTCCCACAGGGATTTTGGTTGCGCTGAAGATTGTGGCCTTGCCCCGGACCATTGTGGGAGCGAGCCTGCTCGCGAAAGCGCTGGGTCAGGCGATGATGAGGTTAAATGTGCCGACGCCTTCGCGGGCAAGCCCGCTCCCACAGGGATTTGGCTTGGATTGAAGAGTTGCGTTTGTCAGCGGTTGTATTTCAGTGCTTCGACAAACGCTGCAAACGCTGCCGAGCCTTGGCGCCGGTTCGGGTAGTACAGGTGATAGCCCTGAAACGTCGGGCACCACTCTTCCATGACTTCCACCAGTCGTCCGTCCGCCAGATACGGCGCGACCAATTGCTCGGGCACGTACGCCACGCCGATGCCATCCACGGCGGCATTGAGCACGTGCATGATGCTGTTGAACACCAACTGCCCGTCGACCTTTACGCTGAAATCCTGACCCTTGTGCGCAAACTCCCAGGCGTATATCGCGCCGGCCGGTTGGTGGCGAATGTTGATGCAGGCGTGCTCCGTCAACTGATGTGGCGTGGCGGGTTTCGGGTGGCGAGCGAAGTAATCCGGCGAGGCCACCACGGCCAGGCGCCAGTCCGGGCCGATGCGCACGGCGATCATGTCTTTGCTGATCGACTCACCGAGACGGATACCAGCGTCGAAGCGCTCCTTGACCACATTGGTGAAACCATAATCGACGTAAAACTCCAAGGTGATGTCCGGATAGTCCTGCAAAAACTTTGTAAGCATCGGCCGAATGCACAACTCAATCTGATCGTCCGTGCAGGAAATCCGGATCGTACCGCTGGGCTTGTCGCGCAATTCGCCAAGGGCTTCGAGCTCGGCGCTGATCTGCTCGAACAGCGGCGCAATCG
Source organism: Pseudomonas sp. TE9122 (assembly GCF_056278925.1). Lineage (NCBI taxonomy): Bacteria > Pseudomonadati > Pseudomonadota > Gammaproteobacteria > Pseudomonadales > Pseudomonadaceae > Pseudomonas > Pseudomonas sp. TE9122. The sequence goes on from NZ_JBWBQI010000001.1 coordinate 1,938,008, forward strand.
AACGCATCAAGCGTTCGCCAGCCTCGGTCGGCGAGACATTGCGCGTTGTGCGAGCCAGCAAGCGGATACCCAGACGCTGCTCCAGCGCGCGGACCGTATGACTCAACGCAGAAGGCGTGACGCCGAGGCGAGCAGCGGCTTTGGTGAAGCTTTGATCCTGGGCCACCGCCAGAAAGGCCTGCAGGTCATTGACTTTGGCGTTGCTCATTGCTGAATTTTTCTCAAAAGCACATGAAGATTACCGCTACTAATCAAGTTAAGCCCGATCCGTCAAGCTTTGCAGCCTGAGTAACGGGGCAGAAGTGCCTCGACCATTGGTTCCTCCAAACAGGTTTTTGCATGACGGCCCAAGCAATCGACAACCCGACAAACCAGCCCATGGGCGTGTCCACTGCCGGCGAGCAACCGGCGTACTGGAGCGGCGTGTTCGCCATGACCCTGTGTGTCTTCGCGCTGATCGCCTCCGAGTTCATGCCGGTCAGTCTGCTCACGCCCATGGCCACGGACTTGCACATCAGCGAAGGCCTGGCCGGCTACGGCATCGCCATCTCCGGCGCGTTCGCGGTGCTGACCAGCCTGACGATCACCAGGCTTGCCGGTTCGATGGATCGCAAGCGCCTGTTGCTGCTGTTGACGGCGCTGATGTGCGCGTCCGGGCTGGTGGTGGGCCTGGCGCCCAACTACACGGTTTACATGATCGGTCGCGCATTGATCGGCGTGGTGATTGGCGGCTTCTGGTCGATGTCGGCAGCGTTGGCCATGCGTCTGGTGCCCTCCGCCAGCGTGCCCAAGGCATTGGCAATTTTTAACGGCGGCAATGCTTTGGCTACGGTGGTAGCGGCGCCGCTGGGCAGTTATCTCGGCAGTGTGATTGGCTGGCGCGGGGCGTTTTTCTGCCTGATACCGGTGGCGTTGATTGCGCTGCTCTGGCAATGGATCAGCTTGCCCGCGCTCCCCGCCGCGCCACGCAAAGCCAGCGCAGCCAACGGCTTTGCGTTGTTCAAAAGCCGTCGGGTGGCGTTGGGCATGCTCGGCGCAGGTCTGTTCTTCATGGGCCAGTTTGTGCTGTTCACTTACCTGCGACCGTTTCTGGAAACCGTGACCCGGGTCGATGTTTCGGTGCTGTCGATGATTTTACTGGTCATTGGTGTGGCCGGCTTTATCGGCACCGTGGTCATCGGTTCCGTGTTGAAGAAGGGGCTGTATCGCGTGGTGATCGCCATCCCGCTGTTGATGGCGATGATCGCAGTGGCGCTCATTGGGATGGGCAGTTCAGTGGTCGCGACGTTCGTGTTGCTGGGCGTGTGGGGATTGATCGCCACGGCGGCGCCGGTGGGCTGGTGGTCGTGGCTGGCGCGCACGCTGCCCGACGATGCCGAAGCGGGCGGTGGGCTGATGGTGGCGGTGGTGCAGTTGTCGATCGCTTCGGGGTCGACCGTCGGTGGTCTGCTGTTCGACGGCAGTGGCTATCGGCTGACCTTCTTCGCCAGCGCGGCATTGCTGGTGCTGGCGGCGCTGATGACGTGGCTGACGTCGCGGCAGAAAGCCTGACTCAGCTCTCGGTATTTTCCACTGAAGCCTGCGCGGCTTCGGCTTCCAGCTTCAGGCGATTAGCCTTGCAGATGTATTTGGGCTTTTTCGGCGCCAGTTTGGCGTTGGCCTTTTTGGCTTTTTCCTTGAACAACTGCTGCAGCTTCTTTTGACGATTCATGTTTTTTCGATCGCGGGTGGAGAGGGTGGGAATCCTGACGCAAGGCCGAGTGGTCAGCAAGGAGAAATCCACTAAGCTGAGCACATTCCCCCCAACTCAAGCCCCCCCAAACCGAAGGAATCGCACATGAGAAAAGCTCGCAGATTGATTGTCGCGCTGTCTTGCCTCGCGCTTGTAGTCGGCAGCACGACGGCACTGGCCGACCCCGGCAATGGCAAGGGCCAGGGCGGCCAGGGCAACGGCAAGGGCAAACCGCAGAACATGCAGGATCATGGTAAACAGGGTGGGGGCGGTCAGGGCAATGGCAATAAAGGCCAGCAACACTCTGGCAATGGCGGCGGTGCTCCGAGCATTGATCGCGGCAATATTCTCGGCATCGTCGACGGCTATCGCGGCGAATACTGGAATCCGGGGCCAGCGCTGCCGCCTGGCGTTCAGAAGAATTTGGCGCGGGGCAAACCGCTGCCACCAGGCATCGCCAAGAAGCTGGACGGGCGTCTGCTCGGCCATTTGCCTCATTACGACGGCTACGAATGGCAACAGGTTGGCACCGACCTGATCCTCGTCGCGCTGGCTACCGGGCTGATCTACGAGGTGCTCAACGGCGCGTTCGATTGATTCTGCAAAGAGGAGTGGCAGCACCTGCCGCTCCTTTTTTATTCATGCATAGCTGCATCATATGCAGCAATGAACTGCATTCAGGCTGGGTTGTTCGTTGACTACTGAGCTTTCAGACTGAGCTCAACGCTTAACAAATCAATGGAGATGACCATGGCCAACGCAATTCGCTTCACCGCAACCGGCGCACCGGACGTCCTGCAACTGCACACTGTCAGCGAACAGACCCCCGGGGCTGGCGAGGTCTGGCTGGAGCAAGCGGCGGTGGGCGTCAATTACCTCGATGTCAGCCAGCGCAAAGGTGCAGTGCCGGTGGCGTTGCCTTCGGGGTTGGGTCTGGAAGGCGCGGGTCGGGTGGCGGCGGTCGGTGCCGGTGTGAGCAATGTGCGCGTCGGTGATCGGGTCGCTTACGCCACCGGCCCCTTGGGCGGTTATGCCTCGGCGCGGCTGTTTCCGGCAGAGCGCCTGGTGAAGATCCCCGATGAGTTGTCGTTCGAAGATGCGGCGGCGGTGTTGTTCAAAGGCATCACCGCGCAGTATTTGCTGAAGGCGACTTATCCGGTCGGGCCGGGCACGACGATGCTGCTTTACGGCGTCGCGGGTGGTCTGGGGGAAATCATGGTGCCATGGGCCAAACACCTTGGCGCAACGGTGATCGGTGTGGTGTCGAAGCAGGCCAGTGTCGACAAGGCTCGCGCGTCCGGTTGTGACGAAGTACTGGTGTTCGATGCCGAAACCCTCGCAGCCGACGTGTTGCGTATCACCGAGGGGCGCAAGGTCGATGTGGTGTATGACCCGATTGGTCGGGTGTCTTTTCAGGCCTCGCTGGACAGCTTGCGCCCACGCGGGCTGATGGTCTCGTTCGGCGCGCAGACCGGCGCGCCGGCAGCGGTGGAAATAGCCACGCTGAACGCCAAGGGCTCGCTGTTCCTGACCCGTCCATCGCTGGCCGCGCACACTGCCACGACAGCCGAATATCAGGAGCGCGCGCAAGACGTGCTGGCTGCGGTGGCCGCCGGTATCATCACGCCGCAAATTCGCGCGCGTTATTCATTGGCTGACGCGGCACAAGCGCATGCCGATCTCGAGGCAGGCCGATCATCAGGGGCGATCATTTTAAAACCATGATTCTGGATGTTCTGAGCAACCCGCACAGCGATGAAATCGCTGCTTTCCTGGCCGTCGCCGCGCAAGGCTCGTTTGTCGCGGCGGGGCGTTTGTTGCAGCGCCATCCGACCATTGTTTCCAAGCGCCTGGCGGCGATGGAGAAGCGACTGGGCGTGCGATTGGTGGAGCGCTCGACGCGACACGTGCGCATCACCGAGGCCGGCCTGCAACTTGAACAACGCTTGCGCGCGGCCGTCGAGTTGATGAACGAAGCGCAGCAACAAGCGGTGCAGGGCGCCAGCGAAGTGCGCGGCACGTTGCGTCTGGCTTTGCCGGCGGCGATGGGGCGCTTGTGGCTGGGACCGCTGCTGCCGGAGTTTCTCAAGGCTCATCCGCATGTTTCGGTAATCGCCGATTACAGCGAAGGCCTGGTCGACATCATCGAGCAGGGTTTCGACGCGGCTATCCGCATCGGCGAGCTTGAGGACAATCGGCTGATTGCAAAAAAGCTCAGTGACCATCGGCGGATTCTTTGCGCATCACCCACGTACATCGAGGCCCATGGCATGCCGCAGACACCACAGGATCTGCTGCAGCACAATTGCCTGCGCTTCAGTGGGCTGGCGTCGTTCCCGCTGTGGCGCCTGCATCGCGGCAACGAGGTGCAGACCATCACGCCCCACGGCAACCTGACTGCCAGCGACAGCGAATCCCTGCTCGCCGCCGCCCGCGCCGACGCCGGCATACTCGGTGCTGGCGACTGGCTGATGAGCCGCGATCTGGCGGCAGGTCGGTTGATTCACGTGCTGCCCGACTGGCATCTGGATTCGGCGGGCGGCGTTTATCTGGTCAGGCCGTCATCGCGGTTTCCAGCGGCGGCGGTGGTGGTGTTCAAGGAGTGGATTGAAGGGAAATTCGATCCGGCGCCACCTTGGGCGGTTTGATCACAACCTGCATCAAGACCGACACTGACCCTGTGGGAGCGAGCCTGCTCGCGAAAGCGCAGTGTCAGTCATAGATGATCTGGCTGACCTGACGCCTTCGCGAGCAGGCTCGCTCCCACAGGTTTCGTGGCTTGCTCAGGAATTGCCGAACATACGTATATCCAATGTGGGAGCGTGGGCCAGTTTGGGCGCACAAAAAAAGCCCGGCATTGCCGCCGGGCTTCGGTGTCTTCAACACTTCAAGCGGCGATTTTGTTGGCCGCCATTTCCTTTTTGTGGCTCGCCTTCATGGCTTCCATTTGCGCGCCCAGTTCCTCGAGCTTGGCCTTGCCCAGAAGCTTCTGCGCTTTCGGGAACATTTCCTCTTCTTCCTCCTCGATGTGGTGCTCCAGCAGTTCCTTGACCACTTTGACCCGACCGGCAAATTCCGGGCTGCCCGGATCGGTTTCCTTCAAATCAGGCAGCACCAGCGAATCCACGGTGCGGTGCTCTTCCTTGGCTTCGTAGTACATGATGTCTTCTTCCTTGCTACCGGCTTCCTTGAACGCAGGGTAGAGAATCTCTTCTTCGAGGCGGGTGTGGATGGTGATTTCCATTTCCAGTTTGCCCAGCAACTCGACGCGTTTTTTCAGCGCGCGGTCGGTGGATTCACTCAGTTGGCTGAGGATGGCTTTGACTTTTTCATGGTCGGCTTTGAGAAGGTCGATGGCATTCATTTTTTGAGGCCTCTGCTTTTCACGGATTGAACACAGCGTTCTTTTTCGCGCTGCTGTGTATTCAGGAAGAGGCTATCGCAGGACTCATGCCAACTCGCCGATCAAGCGCAACCCTTCTAAATCAAGGGCTGGCATCGAAGCAGGCACAATGCTTTCGTGCAGCCTGCAAGAAATCCGCGTGGCGGGCATTGCATATAACAAGCCCGGCAAAAGCCGGGCTGTGGTGATACTTGAGACGGGCCTGCGCCCGTGGGTCACCGGTTAGCCTGGGAAGGCGAAATGCGACCGACATGCTTGGGTCCCGCCAGTGCCCAGGCGATCAGGCCGAACAGCGGCACGAACACGATCAGCACGATCCACACGCCTTTACTACTGGATTTCCCCTCGCTTTTACGCACCCGGTTAATGGCCCAAAGCTCGATCAGCACAAGAATGACCGCCAATACGATCCACACGGTTTCGATTTGCATAGGCTTAGCTCCTGATGGTCTGTGCGTTAGGCGACGAGAGGGGCGTTGGGTTCATTCTTTTTGCCTTGGACAAGCGGACGGGGTGATACCCGGTTGCAAAATAAATGTCTGATCGCCGCTGCGGCCTATATCCTCTGCGCCATACGTTTAGGCTGGAACAGGGACAGGGCAATGGCATTCAGGGTGATGGTCGTCGGTGGTTACGGCAATTTCGGCAGCATCGTGTGTCGGCATCTGGCGCTCATGCCAGAGATTGAACTGCTGTTGTCGGGCCGCGATGCGCGCAAGTTGCAGGGCAAGGTCGCTGAGCTGCAAGCGCAATCAGGCCGTCCGTGCGATGGCTGGTGCGGCGATGCGCTGGGCGCGGATTTTCAGGCGGCGTTGCGTGAGTTCAATGTTCAGTTGGTGGTGCACACCGGCGGGCCGTTTCAGGGGCAATCCTACGCAGTTGCTGAAAGCTGCATCGGCGCCGGTGTGAATTATTGCGATCTGGCTGACTGCCGCACCTTCGTCAACGGCATTGATGTGCTCGACGCCCGCGCCAGGGAGGCTGGTGTGGCCGTGCTCAGCGGTTGCAGTTCGGTGCCGACCTTGTCTTCGGCGATCATCGATCAGCAGCGCTCACGTTTTGCGCGAATCGACTCGATCGAGCATGGCATTTCCTCCTCGGCGAAGATGCCGGGGCTGTCCACGGTCGAAGGCGTGCTCGCTTATGCCGGCAAACCGATCAGGCAGTTGAAAAACGGCCAGGTTCACGAAGTATTGGGTTGGCTCGACCTAACCCTGCGCAGCATGCCGCAACTGGGCAAGCGGGTGCTGGCCAATATCGATGTACCGGACATGGATATATTTGCCCGCCGCTATGGTGCGCACACACTGCGCTTCAAGGCTGGCGCTGGCCTGAAGCTCGGCGGTGTCGCCAATGCCTTGCTGGCGCAAGCCTTGCGCTTCGGTCTGGTGCGCGATCATGTGCGCTGGGCGGCGCGCCTGCATCGCCTGGGTACGTGGTTCGAACATTTCGGTGATGGCAAGAGCGCGATGTACATCGATGTTCAGGGCATCGGAGTTGACGACCAGCCGCTGAGCCTGACCGCGCAACTCACCGCGCTGAATGACAAAGGCCCGGAAATCCCCAGCTGCGCCGCCGTCGCCCTGGCAATCAAAATGGCGCGGGGTTATGCACCGCAACCTGGCGCGAGGCCGTGTGTTGGCGAAATCAGCGTCGATGAATATCTGGCGGCGATCAACGATCCGGCCAACTTGAGCCTGTCGGTTCAATTCTCCGATGGACAGCGTTGAGATGCTCTATCTCTGCCTGAAGTACCTGCATGTAATCGCGGCGATTTTCCTCTTCGGTTTCGGCATGGGCTCCTACCTCTACCTGATCGCCGCCAGCCGCAGCGGCAACCCGCAAGTGATCGCCCATGTCGCAAGGATGGTGGTGCGTTTCGATACGTGGATCACCACGCCGGCAGGGATTGTGCAGGTCATCACCGGCTATCTGCTGATGCGGCTTTCCGGGCTTTCGATGAGCAGTGAGTGGCTGCTGACGTCGCTGATCATTTTCTTCTGCGTAGGCGCACTGTGGCTGCCTGTACTGGTATTGCAAAAGCGTCTGCAGAAGATGGCGCTGAGCGCGGGCGAGGGCGGCCTGCCTCTGGATGATCGCTTTGCAAGCACTTACCGCTGGTGGTTCTGGATGGGCATCGCCGGGTTCGCCGGGATGTTTGTCATCGTGCTGATGATGGTGACGAAGATGACACCGGTGCAACTGGTCGGGTTAACCGTGGGCTTTTAGAAAGCGGCTTTCATGATCCGCTGTTGGCAGCAGGCAAGTGTCGTACTTGCCGAACAGCCGATAGCGGTTCAGCGCGATTCGATCGTAAGCCCAGTCACGCAGGCGGCGCGGGAAAATCCGCAGCAGTTTCAGCGGCTGCCAGCGCATCGGCAGTTGCCCGACCACTTCAAGGAATGCATCTGATCGCTCCCAATAATTGCGGTCGCGGATCACCGCCATGGTGTCGAACTCATCCAGGGGCAAGCCGGCCCACGCCAGCAAGGCCTGGCCTTCGGGCGATTGCACGGTCGCCAGACGCACATGGCGCTGATGGTCATGGCGAATCAGAAAGCGCGCCCAGCCGTTGCACAGTTTGCACACACCGTCGAACAGCACCACGGTTTCGCCTGGCTTGAGCAATGGCGCGGGGGTAGGGCGGGTTTTCATGGCAGGCATCAGCGGATGTCCCTGGCGGCAATTGTCGCGATCATAACCTTGATCATTGGGCTACAGGAGTGGATCGCGGCGGTATTGGCCCGGCGATATGCCGTGCACGCGGCGGAAGGCCGCGCCAAACGCCGCGTCGGACAGATAGCCCAGTGAAGCAGCAATGGTCGCCACAGTGTCCCGGCCATTGCGCAAGCGAAACGCGGCCACGCGCATCCGCCAGCGCGTGGCATATTCGACCGGCGCTACACCCATACAAGTTTTGAATAACGCGGCGAAACCCGATCGCGACATGCAGGCAATCTCGGCCATTTGCGTCAGGCGCCAAGGTTTTTCCGGGGCACCGTGAACGGCGCGCAAGACGCCGGCAATCGCCGGTTCCCGCAGTCCGCCCAGCCAAGACAATTGTTCGGCATCCGCGCTGTTGATGTGATGGCGCAGCGCATGGATGAAGATCAGTCGCAGCAAGTCGTTGCACATCGCCTGCGAGCCGGCCTGGTGTGATGGCCACTCGCGCTCCAGTTCATCCAGCAGCCAACCGAACGACGAGGCACCTGTGGCCTCGGCGCGAATGATCAGCGAGGTCGGCAGCACGTCGAGCAGTTCGGTTGCGCCGGGTCCCGATAGCGACACGCTGCCGCCCAGCAGCTCGACTTCCTCGCCGACGCCAAAGGTCGCCGAGGCGCCGTCATGGGCAAAAACATCCGCTGCATTCACCGCCTCGACGTCGGCGCCGCTGGCCAGAATGAACGGCGTGCGCGACACCACAAAACAGTCGCCGGCCCGTAGCAACTGCGCCGGCAAGCCCTGCATGCGCAGCCAGCATTCGCCTCGTCGCACCACGTTGAATTTCAGTTCGGTGGGTTGAAATCGCAGCGCCCAGACGCCGCCTGCCTGCAAACGCACCGAGCAGGCTGCTTGCAACTCGGAGAGCGCCAATACGGCAGAAAGCGGATCGCCAGCAGGATTTTGGATGATCACGACAGAAACCTGGATTTATCAGACTGGTTCGTCCCGAGAGCTTAGCCAAGAATGAAGGCCTTCGATAGCTCACTCAGGATTAAGGCTCATGGCTACGTTCCAACAACCTGTGCAATCACCGTTCAACGCCGCCAGCACAGCGGCTGAAGTCATGGCCGGCATCGATCTGCGCGGGCAGCTCGCAGTGGTCACCGGCGGCTATTCCGGCCTGGGTCTGCTGACGGTGAAAAGCCTCGCGGCGGCGGGCGCGCAAGTCCTCGTGCCGGCCAGAGATACGGCGCGGGCAGAGGTGGCATTGGCCGGTGTTGAAGGTGTCCGCGTGACGCCCATGGACCTGATGCAGGCTGAATCGGTGGCGGCGTTCAGCCACAGCGTGGTCAGCGCGGGTCAGCCGGTGTCTTTGCTGATCAACTGCGCCGGAGTCATGGCCGCGCCGTTGCTGCGCGATGCCGATGGCCATGAAAGCCAGTTCGCGACCAATCACTTGGGCCACTATCGCCTGACCTGCGGCCTTTGGCCGGCGCTGGTCAAAGCTGGACAGGCGCGGGTGGTGTCAGTGTCATCGCGCGGGCACCAGATTGCCGGGATCGACTTTGACGACATTGATTTCCTGCAACGGCCGTATGACAAATGGGTCGCGTATGGTCAGTCGAAAACGGCCAATGCCTTGTTCGCCATGGCGCTCGATCGTCGCGGGCGCAGTCATGGCGTTCGTGCGTTCTCATTGCATCCGGGGCAGATTCTGACGGATCTGGCACGGCACCTCAGCACAGCGGAACTTGCCGCATTCGATGCGCTGGATGAGCAGGGCCGGCCACGGCTGGATGCCCACAACGGTCTGAAAACGCTGGAGCAGGGCGCCGCGACGGGATTGTGGTGTGCGACCAGTGCATTGCTTGCGGATTTGGGTGGCGTGTATTGCGAAGACTGCAATGTTGCGCCGATCAATCAACCTGAAGCGGGCCGCAAGGGCGTTGCGCAATGGGCGGCGGATGCTGAGCTGGCTGAGCGACTTTGGGCGGTTTCGGAGCAATGGACGGGGCTCACGGTGGCATAAATCGAGTCAAAGGACAAAAGCCCCTCACCCTAACCCTCTCCCGAAGGGAGAGGGGACTGACCGAGGTGTTTAGTAGAAATTCGCCGACCTGAAATACCGGGTCGAACTCAGTTCTTGAACAGCACCCGAATCGGCTCCCTCTCCCTCGGGAGAGGGCTGGGGTGAGGGGCTGCTCGATAGAGTTACTCTCCCAGCTTCGCCCAGAATTCCTCCGCCGAAGGGCTGATCGGCGCGGTCGGGCGAGTCAGGTGTATTTCCAGTGGAATGTCCCAACTGTCATCCAGCGCCCTGACCAGACGCCCGTCGGCCATTTCCTGTTCGGTCAGGCTTTTCGGCAGCCAGGCGACGCCTTTGCTTTCCAGCGCCATCGACATCAGCACTGCCGCCAGATGGCTGCTGAACAGCGGTTTCAAATGCAGATAATCGGCCTTGCCGTGTAGCCTGTGGGCGACGATTCGGCCCAGGCCGGATTCGTGGGTGTAGGCCAGATAGGGCAGGGTTTCAGGCGACGTGCCGAACTGGGCTGAAGCACTCGCCAGCGGCACAAGTACGTCCTCGCCGACCTTCTTGCCAATGAACTGATCAGGCGCCAGCAACGGCGGAACGTCGGGGTGGCGATGGCACAACAGAAATTGCACCTGACCATGAATCAGCATCTGTTCGCACACGGCCATGCTGTCGGAATGCAGGCGAACTGCATCGATCGGCGCGCCACTTTCGGCACTGCGCAACCAGCGTGGGAAGAAGGTGAATGACAGCGAGTGAGTGGCAGCAAACTGCAAGGTTTTCGCCGCCATGCCAGCCACTTCCTGAGCCTCGGAGCGCATGCGGTACAGGCGTCTGGCCGCTTCCTGAGCGCTGGGCAAAATCTGCCTGCCGGCCTCGGTCAGCGTCGCGCCCTGCGGAGTGCGCACGAACAATTCCACGCCCATCCAGTTCTCCAGTGAACGCACCCGACGACTGAATGCCGGCTGCGTCACATGGCGCGCTTCAGCGGCCCGGACGAAGCTGCCGTATTCGGCCAGCGCTGAAAAATCCTCAAGCCAAACCAGTTCCAAGGGCAATGCCTCCTGTGCATAGGGCGCGGCATTAATAGCATTGGTCGGGTGTCGTCGCAACGCATAACGTTGGCCCACCACAACAAGAGGAACCCGTCATGCGTATCGTCGATATCCGTGAAAAAACCGTCTCCATTGCTTCCCCGATCGCCAATGCCTACATCGACTTTTCGAAGATGACCTGCTCGGTCGTCGCGGTCATTACCGACGTGATCCGCGACGGCAAACCGGTCATCGGTTACGGCTTCAACTCCAACGGTCGCTACGGCCAGGGCGCGTTGATGCGCGATCGTTTTCTGGCGCGGATCACCGAGGCCGATCCGGAAACCCTGATCGATCACGAGAACAATAACCTCGATCCGTTCGCCATCTGGAAAACCCTGATGACCAACGAAAAACCGGGCGGGCATGGCGAGCGTTCAGTAGCGGTCGGCACCATCGATATGGCGGTGTGGGATGCGGTAGCGAAGATCGAAGGCAAGCCGCTGTATCGCCTGCTTGCCGATCGTTATCGCAACGGCGTCGCCGATGACAAAGTCTGGGTGTATGCGGCGGGTGGCTATTACTACCCGGGCAAGGACCAGACCAAGCTCAAGGCCGAAATGCAGAGCTATCTGGATCGTGGCTATGACGTGGTCAAGATGAAGATTGGCGCGGTGCCGCTGGACGAAGATATCCGCCGCATTGAGGCGGTGCTCGAAGTGGTGGGCGACGGCCAGCGCCTGGCGGTCGATGCCAACGGCCGCTTCGATCTGCAGACCGGTATCGCGTACGCCGAAGCGATCAAGAAGTACAACCTGTTCTGGTACGAAGAAGTCGGCGACCCGCTGGATTATGCGCTCCAGGCCGAGCTGGCCAATCACTACGAACTGCCGATGGCCACCGGCGAAAACCTCTTCTCCCATCAGGATGCCCGCAATCTGTTGCGCCACGGCGGCATGCGCCCGGACCGCGACTACCTGCAATTCGACTGCGCGCTGTCCTACGGTCTCGTCGAGTACATGCGCACCCTGAAAGTGATGGAAGAGCTGGGTTGGTCTTCGCGTCGCGTGGTACCGCATGGTGGTCACCAGATGTCGCTGAACATCGCCGCCGGTCTGCACCTGGGCGGCAACGAATCGTACCCGGACGTGTTCCAGCCCTTCGGCGGTTTTGCCGATGGCATCCGCGTAGAAAACGGCTACGTCGGGCTGCCGGAAATTCCGGGCGTCGGCTTCGAAGCCAAATCTGCGCTGTATGCCGTCATGCGCGAACTGGGCGAGGGCTGATTCGGTTTTATCTGCGGCCTCGATTTCCGAGGCCGCACCTTCAGGCGTCATCCTCGACGCCAAAGCCACATGCCCACCACAACAATAAAATGAGGTGCTTCCGTGGAAACTTCAAAATCACGCTGGTACAGCCAGCTCTATGTGCAAGTGCTGATCGGCATCGTCATCGGCGCTGCCATCGGATACTTCGTGCCGGACATCGGCGCCAAGCTGCAGCCGTTTGCCGACGGTTTCATCAAACTGATCAAGATGCTCCTGGCGCCGATCATTTTCGGCACGGTGGTGGTCGGTATCGCCAAGATGGGCAGTATCAAGGAGGTCGGACGGATCGGTGTGAAAGCGCTGATCTACTTCGAGATTCTTTCCACCATCGCTCTGGTGGTCGGCCTGATCGTAGTCAACGTGGTCAAGCCCGGCGCCGGCATGAACATCAACGCCGGCACCCTCGATGGCAGCGCTGTCAACAAGTACAGCCAGGCGGCGAGCGAGCAGGGCGGCCTCGTCGAATTCTTCCTCAATATCATTCCGCATACCTTCCTCGGCGCCTTCTCCAATGGCGTGATGCTGCAGGTGATTCTGTTGTCGGTGCTGATGGGCGTCGCCTTGGTGCAAATGGGCGAAACCAGCAAACCGCTGATCAACACCATCGACCTGTTCCTGCAAGGCCTGTTCAAAATCATCGCGATGGTCATGCGTCTGGCGCCGTTGGGCGCGGGGGCTGGCATGGCATTCACCATCGGCAAATACGGCATCGGCACTCTGCTGTCGCTGGGGCAGTTGCTGGTCGCGCTGTACATCACCACGCTGATCTTCATCGTCGTGGTACTGGGCGCGGTGGCGCGATGGTCGGGCATGCCGCTGATGCAGTTTCTGCGTTATTTCAAAGATGAAATCCTGATCACCCTGGGCACCTGTTCGACCGAAGCGGTACTGCCGCGAATGATGGTCAAACTGGAAAAGCTCGGCTGCAAGAAATCCGTGGTCGGCATGGTCCTGCCGACGGGCTACACCTTCAACGCGGACGGCACCTGCATTTACCTGACCATGGCGGCGATCTTCATCGCCCAGGCGACCAACACGCCGCTGACCTTCATGGATCAGATGATTCTGCTTGGCGTATTTCTACTCACGTCCAAGGGCTCGGCCGGGGTGGCGGGAGCAGGGTTCGTGACCCTGGCGGCCACGCTCACCACCATTCACTCCATACCTCTGGTGGGCCTGGTGTTGCTGTTGGGCATCGACCGCTTCCTCAACGAGGCGCGAGCGGTGACCAACCTGATCGGCAACGGCATCGGCACCATTGCCATTGCCAAGTGGGACAACTCCTTCGATGTCGAAGCGTGCGAGCGGGAAATCGCCGCCATGAAGCAGGACAAGGCAGCGCGCAAGTCGCTGCTTGTGCATAAGTGATTCGGGCAACGTGAGCGCTTGATTGGCCTGCCGACGCGTACAGGTTTCAAGTCAGTTCAAAGGTTATGGACTGGGGGCGGGACGATGAGAATTGGCGCACTGACGAAAACCAGTCGGTGCTGGCACGCCACCAATCCCCAGCCATGCCAAAAAACCTGTGGGAGCGAGCTTGCTCGCGAAGGGGCCAGAACGGTCAACACGGATGGCGACCGGCAGAGCGCTTTCGCGAGCAAGCCAGTTTCCACAGTAGGTTGCGCGATTGCTGTCACAACAGTTGGCGATGTTCTTTCGCACCGGACAGTACAAGCAGTGGATTGCAAAACGTTCGCTATGAACCGTCAGGCCGGACCTGAACCCTCTACGTACGTCTGGATGACCTCATCCCAAGGCGGCGTTGCAGGGAACAACTCAAGCAAAAACGCCGTGAACGCTTTGACATTCGGGCTACCGCGACGGCTCTCCGGCCACAACGCGGTAATGGCGAAGCGTTCGACGGTGAACTGTGGCAGCACCGGGACCAGTTCGCCCCGACGAACATACGCCGCCGCTACGTAGTGCGGCGAAATACCGATGCCGCCGCCGGCAGCCAGCACCGCCGCGACCGCATCGCTGGCATCAACGGTGAAGGCCGCGTCGGGTGCCAGTTCCAACTGTCTGTCACCGGCTAGATACGGCCAGCGCAAACTCTGCCCGGTGCTTTGATAGCGGAAATTCACGCACTCATGCTCGGCGAGATCCTCGGCCGTAAGCGGAGTACCCTTGCGCTGCAGATAGTCCGGTGATGCGAACGCACCGATTCGATGCGGGCCCAGCGGGCGAGAAATCAGTCGCGAATCCGCAAGATTGCCAACCCGAACCGCGACGTCGATGCCTTGTTCGATGAGGTCGGCATACTGATCGCCGAGTCGTAGATCGATCGTCACCTTTGGATATTGCTCGCGAAATCTCGGCAGGGCCGGCGCGAGGATATTCAGTCCAATCGGCAACGGCGCGGTGACCTTCAATACGCCCGATGGCTCAGCGCGTGAAGCAACGGCGGCCTGATCGATGTCTTCGACTTCGCGCAGAATCCGCAGCGCCCGTTCGTATAGATCACGGCCCTCCGGGGTGAGTACCAGCGAGCGCGTGGTGCGAGTAAACAGCATCAGGCCGAAATGCTCTTCGAGCCGTTGCACGCTTTTGCTGATGGCCGACGGCGACACCGACAGTGCCCGAGCGGCAGCCGTGTAGCTGCCCAGCGAAGCCGCCCGTGCAAAGGCGATGAGCCCGGTTAAACGATCCAATCCAATTTGTGCCTTCATGGCACTAGTAAAGCGACTTCTGGCCCAATTATCAATGTGGCTTCCAAAACGTAGTCTTTGCCCATCGAACTCCATTCAGGTGTTCCAGACGGAGACTCAGCATGAACATCAGCCAAACCCTGCCTTCCACACTCACCGACAAAACCGTGGTCATTTTCGGCGGCACCTCCGGCATCGGCCTGGCCGCTGCGGTGCAAGCGAAAGCCGCTGGCGCCAAGGTCATCGTCATCGGCTCGAACGCTGCACGTGCCGAGCAGGCCGCCAGCGAGCACGGGCTCGATGGCTGGCGCGCGGCCGACGTGACCGATAGCCAGGCTCTCGATACTGCACTGGCCGATATCCTTCAGGTCGATCACCTCGTTCTGCTCGCCGGCACGTTTGTCGCTGGCACCGTGCGCGCGGCTGATCTCGATTATCTGCACCGCGCGTTCGACGAACGCATCTGGGCATCGATCAATGCGATTCGGGTCCTTGGCGACAGGCTGGCAAAAGACGGCTCGATCACGTTTATCTCCGGTTCTCTCGCTGATCGCCCGAATGCCTACGGCACCGCCGTACTCGCCGCCGCCTCGGCAGCCATGGAAGCACTGGCTCGCGGTCTGGCCCTTGAGTTGGCACCGGTGCGAGTCAACACGCTTTCGCCCGGCCCGATCAACACCCCGATTCTGGGCAAGGCACTGGGCGAGGGGCGGGATGCATTTGTCGCTTCTCTTGAGCAGGTGCTGCCCCTGCATCGCCTCGGCACAGCTGCAGAAGCGGGCGCGGCAGTGGTTTTCCTGATGAGCAACACCTTCATGAACGGCGCCGTGCTCAACATCGACGGCGGCGCACGCCTGGTTTGATCCTGCCCACCTTTTTGAGAGCCTGAACATGACATCGTTATTTGATTCCGTGCGCCTCGGCGCGCTCGATTTGCCCAACCGCATCCTGATGGCACCGATGACCCGCGCGCGCGGCACTCGCGAGCACGTCCCGACCGAGATGATGGTCGAGTATTACCGCCAGCGCGCCAGTGCCGGCCTGATCATTTCCGAAGCGATCGGCATCAGCCAGCAAGGTCTGGGCTGGCCGTATGCGACAGGCATTTGGTCGGCCGAACAGGTCGCCGGCTGGCGCAAGGTCACCGATGCCGTGCATGGCGCTGGCGGCCGGATCATCGCGCAGCTCTGGCACATGGGCCGGGTCGTGCACCCGAGTTTCCTTGGCGGCGGCCAGCCGGTTTCCGCATCGGTCACCACCGCGCCGGGACAGGCGCATACGTACGCCGGCAAGCAGCCGTATACACCGGCGCGTGCGTTGCCGCTGGAAGAAATTCCCGCACTGCTGGAAGACTTTCGTCAGGCCACTCGCAACGCAATCGAGGCGGGTTTCGATGGCGTGCAGATCCACGCCGCCAACGGCTATCTGCTCGACCAGTTCCTGCGCGACAGCGACAATTTTCGCACCGATGCGTACGGCGGCTCGATCAACAACCGTATCCGCTTGCTCAAGGAAGTGACCGAGGCGGTGGCCGAAGTCATCGGCGCCGACCGCACTGGCGTGCGCTTGACTCCAAGCAGCTACGAGCAGGGCATCCGCGACAGCGATCCCGAAGCGCTGTTCATCCGCGCCGCCGAAGTGCTGTCAGCGATTGGCATCGCTCATCTGGAAGTCCGCGAACCACCGCTGGACGGCACCTTCGGCAAGTCCGAACGCCCGCCACTGGCCGGGATGATTCGCGACGTGTTCAAAGGCGTGCTGATCCTCAATTCGGACTACGGTTTCGCCAGGGCACAAGCGCAACTGGATGCCGGGCTCGCCGATGCGATTGCGTTTGGACGGCCGTTTATAGCCAATCCGGATCTGCCGCTGAGATTCGCTCGGCAGTTGCCATTGGCGGAAAGCGAAATGAGCACTTGGTTCAGCCAGGGTTGGGAAGGGTATGGGGATTATCCGGCGGTGGATGGCGTTTGAATGTAGCGTCGGTGCCAGCCGCCGTGGCAGTGGATGCCCTGACGGGCTGGCCAGAACCCGGAAAAGCACGCTTAAGCCAGTCGCAAGAGACGGTTCACGCCGTTGATAGGAAAAAGTGAGGCCTGTGATCAGGCCTCATTTGCGTTTTACCAACTCACCTGCAACGTTTCAACGCCGCGCCGTGCGCGTGCTCACATCCACCCAGACCGCCAGCACCAGAATGCTGCCCTTGACGATCATCTGCCAGTAACTGTCGACGTCGAGCATCGACATGCCGTTATCCAGGCTGGTGATCACCAGTGCGCCGAGGAGGGCGCCGTAGACGGTGCCGGAGCCGCCGCGCATGGAGGTGCCGCCGATGAAGCAGGCGGCGATGGCGTCGAGTTCGCCCATGCTGCCGGCGGACGGTGAGCCGGCGGCGAGGCGTGCGGTGTTGACCACGCCGGCGAGGGCGCACATCACGCCCATGATGCCGAAGATCCACAGCTTGACCGCTTGCACATTGATGCCCGACAGGCGCGTCGCTTCCATGTTGCTGCCGACCGAATAGACCCGGCGGCCGAACACAGTCTGGCTGGTGACGTAACTGAACACGCCGAGCAGAATCAGCAACAGCAGCACCGGCACGGGAATGCCGTCATAGCTGTTGAGGGTCTGGACGAAACCGGCCAGCACCGCGCCGATCACCAGCACGCGCACAACATCACGCACCAGCGAATGCGCCGCCAGGCCATGCAGGGCGCGGTTGCGTCGTTGTTTCCAGGTCAGAAAAACCGTCAGCACAAACAGCAGCACACCCAGGCCGGTGCCGATCGCGTGAGGCAGATATCCTTGGCCGACGTAGACCAGCTCCGGCGAAACCGGGGCGATGGTGGTGCCGCCGGTGATCCCCAGCAAAATCCCGCGAAACGCCAACATGCCGCCCAGGCCGACAATGAATGAGGGGATGCGCAAGTACGCCGCCATGTAGCCGTTGGCAAGCCCGATGACCAGACCGCACAGGGCAACCAGACTGAGATTCGCCAGCAGCGGAATGTGATAGACCACGTCGAGTATCGCCGCGAGGCCGCCGAGCAGACCGAGTAATGAACCCACCGACAAATCGATCTCGCCGCTGATAATCACCAGCACCATGCCGCAGGCGAGAATTCCGGTGATCGACATCTGCCGCAGCAGGTTGGACAGGTTGCGCGGGGTGAGGAAGCCGCCCTCGGTCTGCCAGCTGAAGAACAGCCAGATCAGCACCACGGCAAATACCAGCGCGAGCATCTTGTAGCGGGTGAACAGTTGTTTGACCTGATTCATTTACGCGGTTTTCCGATCATTATTGTTATGGCTGCCCGGCTGGCTGAGGGCGGCGGCGAGTACCTGTTCCTGGGTCAGCTCATGGTTGACGAAGTCACCGCGCAACTGGCCTTCGCCGATCACCAGCACGCGGTCGGAGACGCCGAGCACTTCGGCCAGTTCCGACGAAACCATGATGATCGACACGCCTTCGGCGGCCAGCGCGCCCATCAATTTGTAGATCTCGTACTTGGCGCCGACGTCCACGCCTCGGGTCGGCTCGTCGAGAATCAGTACGCGCGGTTTGGCCAGCAGCATTTTCGCCAGCACGGCTTTCTGCTGATTGCCGCCCGACAGGCTGGTGATCGGCAGGGACGGACTTGCGGTCTTCAGATGCAGACGGGAGATTTCCCGGTCGATGCAGCCCAGCTCGGCTTCGGCATCGATGCGGGTCATTTTCGAATAGCTCTCGAGCACGGCGAGGGTGATGTTCTGGCCCACGCCGAGGTCGGGAATGATGCCTTGGCGCTTGCGATCTTCAGGCACCAGGCACAGGCCGGCGCGGATCGCTTTCAGCGGCGTGCGCGTGTCGATCGGCTGGCCGTCCAGCCAGACTTCGCCCTCGTGGCGGCCGGGGTAAGCGCCGAACAATGCGGTGACCAGTTCGGTGCGGCCGGCTCCGACCAGCCCGGCAATGCCGAGAATCTCGCCGCGCTTGAGGCTGAAGGAAATGTCGTCAACCCGTTTGCGCTTGTGGTTGTCGACGTCGTAGCAAGTGATGTGGCGCGCCTCGAAAATCACCTCGCCAATCTCGTGCGGCTCGCTGGGGTAGAGGTTGCTCATTTCGCGGCCGACCATCTGCGTGATGATCTGTGGAATGTCCATGTCGGCCATGGCGGTGGTGGCGATGTGTTTGCCGTCGCGGATCACTGAAATCGTGTCGCACACGGCGGCGACTTCATCGAGCTTGTGCGAGATGTAGACGCAGGCGACGCCCTTGGCTTTGAGGTCGCGGATGATGTCCAGCAGCACTTCGATTTCCGAGCGGCTCAGGGCCGAGGAGGGCTCGTCGAGAATCAGCAGGCGCGCCTGTTTGTTCAGGGCCTTGGCGATTTCCACCAGTTGCTGATAGCCGCCGCCGTACTGCGAAACCGGCAGCGAAACATTCATGTCCGGCACTTTCAATTCACGCATCAACGCTTCGGCGCGGTGGATCATCGCCGGGTAGTTCATGCGCCCGCCGGGCAGCGTCAGCTCATGGCCCATGAAGATGTTTTCCGCCACCGACAGATCCGGAACCAGGGTCAGTTCCTGATGGATGATGACGATGCCGGCGGCCTCGGTTTCGCTGATCGATTGCGCCCGGAGCGGTTGCCCGTCCCAGAGGATTTCACCGTCCCAGGTGCCATAGGGATAGACCGCCGAGAGGATCTTCATCAGCGTCGACTTGCCGGCGCCATTCTCGCCGCACAGGCCCACGCATTCACCGGGCCGGACCTTGATGTCGATGCCGTTGAGCGCTTTGACACCGCCGAAGGTTTTGACGATGCCGTTCATTTGCAGCAGATAGTCGGACATGGAAAAGGCTCGTATACCAGGGACTCAAACACCACTGAACCTGTGTGGGAGCGAGCCTGCTCGCGAAGGGGCCTCTTCAGACAGAGCTTTACTGACTGACACTCCGCTTTCGCGAGCAGGCTCGCTCCCACAGGTCTGATCAAGATTTACGACCGGATCACTGCCCGGCAATCTGCGCCTTGGTGTAGAAGCCGTCCTGTTCGAGCAAGTCGATGTTGTCCTTGGTCAACGGCGTTGGCGTGAGCAGGATGGTGTCGACCTTTTTGCTGCCGTTGTCGTACTGCGAGGTGTAGGCCGGTTTTTCGTTGCGTGCCAGTTGCACCGAGAGCTTCGCCGCTTCGGACGCAATGAGTTTCAGCGGTTTGTACACGGTCATGGTTTGCGTGCCGGCGATTACGCGTTTGACTGCTGCGAGGTCAGCGTCCTGGCCGGAAATCGGCACCTTGCCGGCCAGCTGCTGCGCGGCCAGTGCCTGAATGGCGCCGCCAGCGGTGGCGTCGTTGGAGGCGACGATGCCGTCGATTTTGTTGTTGTTACGGGTCAGGGCATTTTCGACAATACTCAGCGCTTCGGTGGGGTTCCATTCCTTGACCCACTGCTGGCCGACGATCTTGATATCGCCCTTGTCGATGGCCGGTTGCAGCACCTTCATCTGGCCTTCACGGAGGATCTTGGCGTTGTTGTCGGTGGGCGCGCCACCCAGCAAGAAGTAATTGCCCTTGGGCGCCGCTTTCAGCACGCCGCCGGCCTGCATCTCGCCGACCTTTTCGTTATCGAAGGAGATATAGGCGTCGACATCGGCGTTGAGAATCAGCCGGTCGTAAGACACCACTTTGATCCCGGCTTTCTTCGCCTCGGCCACGGCGTTGGTCAGCACTGTCGCGTTGAACGGTACGATGACAATCACATCGACGCCGCGAGAGATAAGGTTTTCGATCTGCGAAATCTGCTTCTGCTCGTTGGCGTCCGCCGATTGCACGAAGACTTTGGCGTCCATTTTTTCCGCCGCCGCGACGAAGTAATCGCGGTCGCGCGACCAGCGTTCCAGACGCAGATCGTCAATGGAGAAACCGATTTTCGGGTGGGTTGCGTCGGCCATTACCGGCAGGGCCAACAACGCCAGGGCACTGGCCAACAGCGTACGTTTCAAGTTCTTCATGGTGGTGCGTCCTTTTATTTTTGTTGGAAAGACACGGCCTGACGATGAATCGGGCTGGTAGAACTGTAGAGAATCTGCCGACGCAGCAGGCACAGAATTGTCGTGCAATTGTCACAGCGTCGTTGCGTCGGCAGAGGGTCTCGGCGATCAGCGATAGAGATAGCGGTTGACGATGTTTTCGAGCATTTCCTGACGGCCACTGACGGCTTGCGGGTTCAGTTCGTTGGTGAACGCGTGCTCGGCCAGCGACTCAAGATTGAAGTCGCCCGCCATCACCGCTTGCCCGAACGGCTGACGCCAGCCGGCGTAGCGTTGATCCTTGAGCACTTGCAGTTGATCGTTCTCAACCATCGCAGCGGCGCGTTCCAGCGACAAGGCCAGAACGTCCATGGCGCCGACGTGGCCGTGGAACAGGTCGATCTCGTCGAGGCTCTGCCGGCGCACCTTGGAGTCGAAATTGAACCCGCCATTCTTGAAACCGCCGGCCTTGAGGATTTCATAGGTCGCCAGGGTCATTTCTTCGACGCTGTTGGGGAATTGGTCGGTGTCCCAGCCGTTCTGCGGATCGCCACGGTTGGCATCGATGCTGCCGAAAATCCCCAGCGAGGCAGCCGTGGCAATTTCGTGATGAAAGCTGTGGCCGGCCAGGGTCGCGTGGTTGGCCTCGATGTTGACCTTGATTTCCTTTTCCAGGCCGTACTGCTGGAGAAAGCCGAACACCGTGGCGCTGTCATAATCGTATTGGTGCTTGGTCGGCTCCTGCGGCTTGGGTTCGATCAGCAGGTCGCCGGTGAAACCGATCTTGTGCTTGTGCTCGACCACCATGCGCATGAAGCGCCCGAGTTGTTCGCGCTCACGTTTCAGATCGGTGTTGAGCAGGGTTTCGTAGCCTTCGCGACCGCCCCACAGCACGTAGTTGGAGCCCTTGAGGCGATGGGTTGCGTTTATCGCGCTGAACACTTGCGCGGCGGCGCAGGCGAACACTTCCGGATCGGGATTGCTCGCAGCGCCGGCGGCAAAACGAGGATTGCTGAAGCAGTTGGCGGTGCCCCAGAGCAACTTGATGCCGCTTTGTTCCTGATGCTGTTCGAGGCGGTCGACCATTTGCGCGAAGTGTTCGCGGTACTCCTTCAGCGAGTTGCCTTCGGGGGCGACGTCCGTGTCGTGAAAGCAGTAGTAATCGATGCCCAGTTTGCTGAAGAACTCGAATGCGGCTTGAGCCTTGTCGATGGCCAGTTGCATCGGCTCGCCGCTGCGTTGCCAGGGGCGTTTGAAGGTGCCGGCGCCGAACACATCGGAGCCCGGCCAGACGAAGGTGTGCCAGTAGCAGGCGGCCATGCGCAGGTGTTCGCGCATGGGTTTGCCGAGGATCAGTTTGTCGGCGTCGTAGTGACGAAAAGCGAGGGGCGAATCACTGTTCGGGCCTTCGTAGCGAACCGGCTCGATATTGGGGAAATACTGCATGGACCTTGTCCTTGTTGTTCTTGGCGGTGTCTCGATACTAGCAACGCCCCCGTGCCCGCTGATTATGAAAAGCCTCAACCGTGAGTGCGATTTTGCGTATTGAGCTTCAGCGCTCGCAGGCCTAGTCTGTGTCCATCGTCGCCGCAACATGGCGGCCCGGAACAGTACAAAAACAATTTGAGGCCGCTTTCGCGAGCAGGCTCGCTCCCACATTTGATTCGTGTCGTGCACAAAACCGTGTGGGAGCGAGCCTGCTCGCGAATGGCTTTACGCAAAATCCGGATACTGAATGAAAAGCCTACCGCCCGTGCACCGCATCGCCCTGTTGTTCAACGGCAGCAAGATCTACGACCGTGGAATCATCAGCGGCATCGGCAACTACCTGAGCAGCACCCGCGCTTCCTGGGACCTGTTTCTGGAAGAGGACTTTCTTTGCCGCTTGAAGGGCATCGAGCGTTGGCAGGGTGACGGCATCATTGCTGACTTCGACGATCCGCTGATCGGCGAGGCGCTGGCCGACATTCATTTGCCGGTGGTGGCGGTCGGCGGTTCTTACGAGGATGCTCGCGCTTATCCGAAAGCGATCCCCTACGTTGCCACTGATAACAACGCACTGATCACTCTGGCTTATTCGCATCTGGTCGAGGCGGGGTTGCAGCGCTTTGCCTGTTTCAGCCTGCCGGAAGCGCAGGCCAATCGCTGGGCGCAGGAGCGGGAAAAAGCCTTTCGCAAACTGATGCAACGAGACGGCCTGCACGCCGAGATCTATCGCGGCATGGGCACCAGCGCGCCGCTGTGGGACAGCGCCGTCGAACAACTGATCGCCTGGCTGCACAGCCTGCCGAAACCGATCGGCATCATCGCCGTCAGCGACGCCCGCGCCCGCCAGTTGCTGCAAGCCTGCCTGACCGCCGGCATCGCCGTGCCGGAGCAGGTCGCGCTGATCGGCATCGACAACGACCCGCTGACCCGCAGCCTGACGCGTGTACCGCTGAGTTCGGTGATTCAGGGCACCGAAACCATGGGCCGCACCGCTGCGCAATTGCTGCACCAGATGCTCCACGGCATGCCGTCCACCGGCACGCAAATCCTGATTCCGCCTGATGCGGTCAATGTGCAGGTGTCGAGCCTGCACCAACCGCTGGGCAATCCCTACGTCATGCAAGCGCTGCTGTTCATCCGCCAATATGCCTGTCAGGGCATCAAGACCGCGCAAGTGGCGGCGTATGTCGGCGTGTCGCGCTCATCGCTGGAAGCGCATTTCCGCGCCGAGCGCGGTTGCAGCGTGCATGACGAGATTCTGCGTTTCAAACTGGCGGCGGCTACCAGCGGTTTGAAGAACACCGATGCTGCGATTGCCGACATTGCCCAGGCCTGCGGCTTCAAATCGGCGCAGTACCTGCACACGGTGTTCCGTCGCGAGTTCGGCTGCACGCCCCGCGAGTATCAGCAGGGCGGGGCGTAGCGCTGCGAAGACTTACGCCAGCGCAGCGGCACTGGCTCTGGAGCGCCAGGCGAACGTCAGCACCATCAGCAACCCCAGACCAGCCATCGCCGCGCCGGCCAGGGAAATCGCCGGATAACCCAGCCCGGCATTGATCACCGCGCCACCCAGCGCCGCGCCGATCGCGTTGCCGAAATTGAAGGCACCGATGTTCACCGCCGAAGCCAGATTCGGCGCGTCCTTGGCCGCTTCCATCACGCGCATTTGCAGCGGTGGCACCAGGGCGAAACTGGCGATACCCCAGATCAGAATGGCCACGGCGGCCGGCAGCGGCCAGCGCATCAGCACCGTGAACGCCAGCAACACCACAATCAATGCGCTCAGCGACACGATCAGGGTGCGGTCGATCGAACGGTCGGCAGCCTTGCCACCCCACATGTTGCCCAGCGTCAAACCGATTCCGAACAACACCAGCATGGCGGTGATGAACGCGGCGGAGGCATGGGTCTCGCTGCTGAGGATCGGCGCGATGTAGGTGAATACGGTGAACATCGCACTTGAGCCGACCACGGTCAGGGCCAGCGCGGCCAACACCGGACCGCGGCCCAATACCCGTATTTCTGCCAGCGCACCCGCGCCTTGCTCTGCTTTCAGATTGGGCAGGGCGAACCACAAGGCGATCATGGTCAGCACACCGAGGCCGGTAATGCCCCAGAACGCCGTGCGCCAGCCGAACAGCTCACCGAACCAGGCTGCCAGCGGCACACCGCCAATGGTCGCCAGGGTCAGGCCCATGAACATCGCCGCGACTGCGCCGGCGCGTTTTTCCGGCGCGACCACGCTGGCGGCGACCACAGAGCCCACTCCGAAGAATGCGCCGTGATTGAGCGAGGTGATCACTCGGGCGACCATCAGGCTGGAGTAATCGGTGGCCAGCGCCGACATCAGGTTACCCAGGGTGAAAATCGCCATCAGCCCGATCAGCAGATAGCGCCGGGGGATCTTGCCAGTGGTCAGGGTCATCAGCGGCGCGCCGAGCAGCACGCCCAAGGCGTAGGCACTGACCAGCAACCCCGCAGCGGGAATGGAAACGCCGAGATCGGCGGCGATGCCGGGCAACATGCCCATCGGCGCGAACTCGGTGACGCCGATGCCAAAGGCGCCGACAGCGAGTGCAACAAGTGGTGGATTGATACGCATGGAAAGTCTCCTCATCTATGCCGCCAATGCTACGATCCATGGTTTCCAGGCGGTAGATGGCGATTTTGGCAATCACCTTTGCGCAAGAGGCACGAATGGACTTCAACGGCAGGTCAGGGGAAATGAGCGTGTTCGTCACCGTGGCGCAGGAGGGCAGCCTCTCAGCTGCTGCGCGTGCGCTGGGGCTGACGCCTTCGGCGGTCAGTCGGATCATCGCCCGCGCCGAACAGCGACTCGGCACTCGTCTGTTGCTGCGCACCACCCGCGCGCTGACGTTTACCGCCGAGGGCGAAGCCTTTCTGCGCGGTGCCCGGCGGATTCTCGCCGACATGGATGAAGTGGAAGGGGCCATCACCGATCAAGGCGTACCCAAGGGCCGCTTGCGCGTCAGTGCCGCCCTTGGCCATGGACGGCTGACCATTGTGCCGCTGGTCGCAGCCTTCACCGCCCGTTACCCGAACATCGTGGTCGACCTCAGCCTTGGCGACGAAGTCGTTGACATCCTCGCCGGCCAGGCGGACGTCGCCATCCGCTTCGGCCATCTGCCCGACAGCCCGTTGACCGCACGCCGGCTCGGCCACACCGGCCAAGTGGTCGTGGCATCGCCCGACTATCTGGAACGTCATGGCACGCCTCAGCAACCCGAAGACCTGCTCAAGCACAACTGCCTGCGCTTCAACTTCCGCCGCGCCGAAGCCAACTGGCCGTTCATCCGCGACGGCAAGGAGTTCTCGCTGAAAGTCAGCGGCAACATCGAATGCAGCAGCGGCGAAGCACTGGCCCAGTTCGCCAGACTCGGCGCCGGAATTGCGCGGATTGGCGAGTTCACCGTCAGGGAAGACTTGCAGTGCGGCGCGCTGATCCCGCTGCTGCAAGCGTTCAACCCGGGCGATGAGGAACCGATTCATGCGGTGTTCGTCGGCGGCGCGGCGATGCCGGTGCGGGTGCGCTTGTTTGTGGATTTTTTGCTGGAGCAGCATCGGATGTAGACGTGCTGTGCGGATTCTGCGGGTCGTCCATGACCCGCAGACTGGCGGCTAAATGGTCGGGATGGTGCCGCCGTCGATCACAAATTCACTCCCGGTGATCGACGCTGCTCGCGGCGATGCCAGGAACCCGATCAGCTCAGCCACTTCAACTGGCGTCGACGGGCGGCCGAGCGGGATACCGCCCAGGGCCTGCATGATGATGTCCTTGCCACCTTGATAGTCAGTGCCTGCCTCCTGCGCGAGTCGCTCGGCGAATGCCACCGACGCTTCGGTTTCAACCCAGCCCGGCGATACCCGCACGACGCGAACCCCCTTGGGTGACACTTCTTTCGACAGGCTTTTGCTGTAGGTCGACAGCGCAGCCTTGGCCGCCGCGTACGCCGTCGTTGATTCCGGCAGTGGCAGCCTACTCTGGATGGATGTGACATGGATCACCACGCCATTACGACGCTCGAGCATGTCCGGCAGCAGGGCGCGATCAAGGCGCACCGCCGGCAGCAGATTCAGGTTGAGCTCGCGTTGCCACTGTTCCTCGTCCAGCGCCGCAAAACCACCACCGGGGGCCGACGAGCCACCCAGGACATGGATCACTATGTCGACGCCGCCCAGTTGCTGTTCGACCGCAGCGATGAGTGCGTCACAACCTTCCCGGGTCGAAAGATCAGCCGCGACCAGCAGTGCGCCCGGCATTTGGACGTCCACTTGCCGAGCCGAGGTGATGACTTTCGCGCCCTCGGCTACGAACCAATCCACAACGGCTCTGCCGATTCCCTTGGTGCCGCCGGTGACGAGCACCCGCTTGCCAGTCAATCCTGAATTCAGCATGGCGAGATCTCCAGCGCGAGGAATTGATGGATTGCGTCGGAGATTTTTTTCTCGTCGGTGACCGTGAGATACGTTTGCACGACGTTGGAAAGTTGAAGGTTCATTGCCTGACTCCTGATTGATGGTCTGGAGTCATCTTGCTGCGCTGCAGATAGTTTGTTCAACTGGGACAAATCGTAATGACCCATCCCGGAAAACAGGACAATCCATGGCCCAGGATCGCTTAGCCCTTAATGAACTGGATGCCGTTATAGCGGTGGCACGCAGGGGGTCGTTCCGCCAGGCTGCCATTGATCTCGACGTTTCGACCACCGCGCTGAGCAACACCATTGCGCAACTCGAAGCGCGCCTCGAATCGCGCCTGTTCAACCGCACCACCCGCAGCGTCGCCATCACCGAAGCGGGCAGGGTGTTTCTCGAGCAAGTGGGGCCAGCCTTGCACGACTTGCGCGCCGCACTGGATGCAGTGCGATCGCAGAATGCCGGACCCTCGGGAACGCTGCGCATCAACGCATTCGCCAGCGCTGCTCGTTCGGCGCTGCTCCCACTGGTGATCGAGTTTTTGCAGCAGCATCCGAAAGTCCACATTGACCTTGTGACCGAAGGGCGCCTGGTGGATATCGTGGCTGACGGCTTCGATTTCGGCGTGCGCTCGGCAGGCCTGGTGCCCAACGATGTGATTGTGGTGCCAGTCGGGCCGCCGCAACGGTACGCGGTGGTCGGTTCGCCGGGGTATTTTGCACAACACGACAAACCGCGCTCGCCGTCCGATCTGCCCGGGCATCGATGCATCCGTGTGCGACTGCCGAACGGGGCGATTTTCCCTTGGTATTTCGAGCGCGACGGCGAAGTCATTCGTCTGGATGTGAACGGGCCGCTGACCCTGGATGAATCGAGCGTGGTCAAGGTGGCGGTGCAGGCGGATATGGGGCTGGGCTTTTTCATGGAGCAGGACGTTCGTGACGAAATCCGCAGCGGCGAGTTCGTGCAGGTACTCAAGGACTGGACCCCGCCCCGAGACAGGTTGTGCCTGTACTACCCGAACCGCCGCAATCCCTCTGCGGCCGCCAGGGCATTCATCGAACTGGCTCGCGCCAGGCAGGCTGATCAGGCTTGACCCGGCGCAGGGCTCAGGCGATCAAGCCCAGTGTCAGCCCCTTCAGAGTGGCGGCTGCACGGGTCGAGCATTGCAATTTGCGAAAGATGCTTTCCATGTGCGTGCGTACCGTGCTCGGACTGATATCCAACAGTTGCGCGACTTGTTTGTTGCTGGCGCCACGGCTGATCTCCAGAAGAATGCGGCACTCACGGGCTGTCAGCAGCGAAGGCTTGGGTTGCCGCAGGCGGCGCTCGCCACTGGCGGCGGCAATGACCGCTTCGCAGACATCGTTGTCGAACAGACCACGGCCAGCATCCTGTTTGAGTAGCGTGGCGGCTGCGGCTTCGTCGTGAGCTGTTCGCCATGGCCGGGCTTGCCTCAACGCTACCCAGGCGACCGAGGTGGCGAACAGCCGATGTTCGGCATTCAGTGCATCACCGGCCACGCCGCGAAAATAGCCGCTGCCATCGAGCCGTTCATACGCGTGGGTGGCTATCTCGGCGGGCGCGGCCAGTTCAGGTACCGGTCGGAGCGCCTGTTGCGTCCAGTAAGGCACCAGGCGAATTCGCTCCGCCGCCCCATAGGGCAGCGGCCCTGGGCTATTCCATAGGTGATTGGAAACGGCTGCGCGGCCGAGACCGTAAATGAGTGCAGACTTGCCAATGTTTGCCAAAGCCGGCTCACTCAGCCCCCACAGGCGTGCCGCTTCCACGGCAACATGCGCGACCTGACGCGAATGCCCGGCCAGCCATGGCAGCTTCAAGTCAATGACGTCTCCGACCAAAGTCAGCGAGACACGACGCTGCTCAGGCGCGGGTTCAACTTTTGTGCAAAGCGTTTCCAGATCCGCCAGCCAGGCCTTGGCATTAGCCACCAGCAACGACACCAGCGACGCGGGATAGCGCCGATCCGACTGCTCGTTGATCCAGCGCAACGCCGCGTCCAGGCCGTGAGCGCGAGTGAGAATATCCAGATCACCGGCCATGACCACCTGATAGGCCACCTCCGGGATATGTTCATGCGCCACGCCGAGCGGTCGGCCAGTGCCGTCGTAGGTTTCGAACACCCGACACAGGCCCGCTTCGACGGCGGTTCCGAGCTGGAGGGTTTTGGCGATTGCACCGGACACTTCACAGTGCACCACGGCCAGCGGGGTTGCCTGATGCACCGCGTTCATCTGCTCACTGCCCAAGGTCAGATCGAGCATTGCGCGGCGACCATCGACGTCGTCGCCGAGCAGGTCGGCAAAGCCTTCGGCGTTGGCCGTGCACCCAGACCAGCGCAGCAAGGCAATCTGCTCTGCAACCTGCAGATGCTCACCGGCGCCGTGGCATGCCTGCGCGAGCATCCGCGCCAAAGCGGCAACGCGCCGGGAGTGACCGAGCGGTTGCCCCATGCTGAGGTCACCGACCTGGGCGATGGTTGCCAGTGCGCCGTCCAGTGAGATGTCCAGTTGCAAGCCACTATCCATGAAAAATGCCCCGGGGTCGGATAATTGACCGATGCCCACATCGCAGGCCGGCCAGCACACTCTGAACTCCCGAACAGGAGCTCATCCAATGAAAACAATCAAATCGAAATTCGCCACCGTCGCCTTTGCCCTGGCCAGTACCTTCATGGCCGGCGCCAGCCACGCGCAGGATACAACGCCTTCGGTGGTGATCGTACACGGCGCCTTCGCCGACGGTTCCGACTGGGCCAAAGTGGTGCCACTGCTGCAAGCCAAAGGCGTGGCCGTTACCGTTGTGCAAAACCCGCTCACCTCGCTGGCCGATGACGTTGCCGCCACGCGCCGCGCGCTGAACAACCAGCAGGGCAAGGTGGTGCTGGTCGGTCACTCCTGGGGCGGCACGGTGATCACCGAAGCCGGCAACGACCAGAAAGTGAGCGCTCTGGTGTACGTCGCCGCCTTCGCGCCAGAGGCCGGGCAAACCAGCGGCGAGCAGGGTAAAGGCGCGCCGACGCCGCCGGGCATCAGTCAGATCAAGGCCGACGGTAACGGCTTCCTCTATCTGACCGCTGAAGGCATGGCCAAGGATTTCGCTCAGGATCTGCCGGCCGCGCAGACCGCCGTCATGACCGCCACACAGGGGCCGATCAAGGCCTCGGCTTTCGAAGATAAAACCACCGTTTCGGCCTGGAAAACCAAGCCGTCCTGGTACCTGCTCGCTACCGAAGACCGGATGATTCATCCCGACGTCCAGCGGTCTGCCGCCAAGCGCATCGGTGCGACCCTCGCCGAGGTGAAGTCCAGCCATGTCCCGCAGCAGTCGCAGCCGGCGCAAGTCGCGGCGGTGATTCTCAAAGCCGTGCACAGCGTTGCTGAGCAGTGATCGCGGCATCGAAGGGGAGCGGGCATATGAACCCTCGAAGCGCTCACGACTATGATTTCATTGTCTGTGGTGCCGGCACGTCGGGCTGCGTGGTCGCTGCGCGGCTTGCCGATCAGTCAGGCGCACGGGTTCTGCTGATTGAAGCCGGCGAAGGTTACTCAGGCCCCGAGGTGACCGAACCGGCGCAATGGCCGCTGAACCTCGGCTCCGCGCGCGACTGGGCATTCGAGGGGCAATCCGATCCACGCCTCAACGGTCGACGGCTCCCGCTGAGCATGGGCAAGGGGCTCGGTGGAGGTTCGAGCATCAACGTGATGGTCTGGTCGCGCGGCCATCGCGCCGATTGGGAGCATTTTGCTGCCGAGTCTGGCGACCCGGCCTGGGGCTACGCATCGGTTCTCGATTACTACCGCAGGATCGAAAACTGGCAAGGCAGCCCGGACGCCACTCGGCGTGGTTCAGGTGGGCCGGTACATGTCGAACAGCCGGCCACGCCTCAACCCCTTGCGTGGGCAACGCTGGAGGCGGCCAGCGATCTGGGCATCCCCCGATTCGACAGTCCCAATGGCGAGATGATGGAAGGCGCAGGTGGGATCGCTGTCACCGACCTGCGCATCAAACAGGGCAAGCGCGAATCGGTTTACGACGCCTACATCCAGCCACGCTTGCAATGTCCAAATCTGACGGTGCTGACCGGAGCCTTAGTGACCCGCGTGTTGCTGGTCGGCACCCGGGCCGTCGGTGTCGAAGTGTTGATCGCCGGCGAGCGGCGCTGCTTTCATGCCGCAGCTGAAGTCATCCTGTCCATGGGCGCGGTGCAATCACCGAAAGTGCTCATGCAGTCGGGCATCGGCCCGGCGGATGAACTGCGAAAACACGGCATCGCACCGGTCGTTCATCTACCCGGTGTGGGCGAGAATTTGCAGGATCATCTGGCGTTCGCTTGCACGTGGGAGTATCGACAACCCCAGGCCGTCGCTGGCAGCGGATGCGAAACCACCTTGTACTGGAAAAGCGACAGCCGCCTGGAAGCCCCGGACCTGTTGCAGTGCCAGTTGGCATTCGCGGTACCGTCTCCGCCTGAGGTCGCCATCGAGCCGCCGGAGCATGGCTGGACCATGTTCGCCGGGCTGGCCAGACCGGCCAGTCGTGGGCGCTTGCGGTTGTCGGGTGCTGGGCCGCTGGATGCGCCGATCATTGAGCCGAACTCCCTGAGCGAGCCCGAGGACATGGCCGCAGCCCATGCGTCGATCGAACTGTGCCGCGCACTCGGCAACAGCCAGGCCTTCAATGCGCTGATCAAGCGCGAAGTCGTGCCCGGTCCCAGAGAGCGTCGCGCTATGGAGCAGTTCATCCGCAATTCGGCCGTGACCTACTGGCACCTGTCGTGCACGGCAAAAATGGGCCGCGATGCGCTGTCGGTGGTTGACCACCAATTACGCGTGTACGGGATCGACGGGCTGCGCGTTGCAGATGCCTCGATCATGCCGCGCATTACCGTTGGCAACACGATGGCGCCGTGTGTCGTTATTGGTGAGCGGGCGGCGGATATGCTTCTGGCTGCGTATGGGGTGACGATGGCGAACACAATGCCTTGAAGGTAATGGCCGTGCGGGCGGGGCGGCAAATCCCGGCCTGCCGTCCAGGTGGGACGATGAGTCGAGTCAGTCGATTCAATTCATCGGCACGGCGAACACGGCACTGGCGCGCGCAACCGTTCGCTCACCGACGTGCAGACTGACGCCAGCAAACGCCAGTTGGCGGCCCTTTCTGGAGTGCTCAAGGCGCACTTCGAGCCATTCGTTGATTTGCACTGCACCGAGATAATCCAGGGTCATGCTCGCCGTGATCAACGGCTGCGGCGGATCGCTGGAAAAGGCCATGGCGTAACCCATGCCCACGTCCGCTAGTGTCGCCAATACACCGCCATGCAAAGTGCCACGGCCGTTGGCGTGGCGGGAGTCGGTCAGTAAACCCAATTCCAAGTGCAGCCCCTGACCCCTGGCGTAGATCGGGCCGAGCAGATCCAGCAACGGACTGCTGCGGGTCAATGGAGTGAAACCTTCGGGAATGGCCGTGGTGTTCATGTTCCCATCCTGATGCAGGCGACTGACCTGCATGATTGGGCGAGGAAACGCAGGAGGGGGCAAGCACTATGCGAACGGGGAATTTGCTGCAATAAATGCGCGGAGCGTGGCACTGAAAATCAGTGCGACGACACAAACGGCGAAGCACTCGTCGGTGCCGGCAGCGCATAGGCCGTTTTCATCCACGCCACTTCCGCTAGCGGTGTGCGGCCGAAGAGGCGTTTGAAGTCGCGGCTGAATTGCGAGGCGCTTTCGTAACCGACCAGAAACGCAGATTTTGCCGCGGTCAGGTCGTTACGCAGCATCAGCAATCGCGCCTGGTGCAGCCGCGTCGACTTCAGATACTGCATCGGCGAGGAATCGGTAACCTTGCGAAAGTGCAGATGAAAATTCGGCACACTCATCTGCGCTTCCTCGGCCAGGGTTTCTACGTCGAGATGCTGGTTATAGCAACTGTGGATCTTGTGGATGGCGCGGGTCACTTTGCCGAACTGGCCTTGTTGGGCAATGGCGGCGCGCAGGGTGCCACCTTGTTCGCCGGTGAGGATACGGTAGTAGAGCTCGCGCAGCATCGCCGGGCCGAGGATTTGCGCGTCGGCATCGTTGCTCATCACTTCAAGAAAGCGCAGGGTCGATTGGCGTAGCGGTTCGTCGAGAGGCGAGGCGTACATGCCCATCGGTTGCGCTGTGGGAAATTCCCACCGCTCATCCACTTGCTGAATCAGCTCGCCGGCCAGGGCGAAATCCAGACGTACGTACACCGCGAGCATTGGCTCGGCTTCGCTGGCGTCGGTTTCCATGGTGAAAGGTACCGGCACTGACACCACCAGATAGTGCTGAGCGTCGTAGACGTAGATTTCATCGCCGAGATAGCCGCGTTTGCGCCCCTGACAGAGGATGACGATGCCCGGTTCATACAGCACCGGCGTGCGGGTCAGCGGTCGGTTGGAACGCAGGAAACGTACATCGTCCAGCGGGCTCAGGTTGTAGCCCTCCAGCGGGGCGAGCTGGCTCATTAGCTGGACCATGCGCGCGGTGATTGGGTCTTTCGGTTTCGGCATGGGCTGTGGGTTTCCTTGTGAAAAGGCGCGTTCGAACCTGTCTGGCTGATTGGCGGAGTGTCAGACAGAGCCCTCACCCTAGCCCTCTCCCAGAGGGAGAGGGGACTGACCGTGGTGTTAGATCGGGATCTGCCGACCTGAAATATCGCGCCGAATGCTGACCGCGCTGTTCTAGCGTAATAAGCCCTGCGGAAATCTTCGAGGCAGGCTCAGGAGTTGAATCCACCCGCGATCGGCTCCCTCTCCCAGAGGGAGAGGGGACTGACCGTGGTGTTTGATCGGGATCTGCCGACCTGAAATATCGCGCCGAATGCTGACCGCGCTGTTCTAGCGCAATAAGCCCTGCGGAAATCTTCGAGGCAGGCTCAGGAGTTGAATCCACCCGCGATCGGCTCCCTCTCCCAGAGGGAGAGGGGACTGACCGTGGTGTTTGATCGGGATCTGCCGACCTCAAATATCGCGCCGAATGCTGACCGCGCTGTTCTAGCGTAATAAGCCCTGCGGAAATCTTCGAGGCAGGCTCAGGAGTTGAATCCACCCGCGATCGGCTCCCTCTCCCAGAGGGAGAGGGGACTGACCGTGGTGTTTGATCGGGATCTGCCGACCTGAAATATCGCGCCGAATGCTGACCGCGCTGTTCTAGCGCAATAAGCCCTGCGGAAATCTTCGAGGCAGGCTCAGGAGTTGAATCCACCCGCGATCGGCTCCCTCTCCCAGAGGGAGAGGGGACTGACCGTGGTGTTTGATCGGGATCTGCCGACCTGAAATATCGCGCCGAATGCTGACCGCGCTGTTCTAGCGCAATAAGCCCTGCGGAAATCTTCGAGGCAGGCTCAGGAGTTGAATCCACCCGCGATCGGCTCCCTCTCCCTCCGGGAGAGGGCTGGGGTGAGGGTGCTTTTGATCTTTCAGCCATCCGTCGAACGACTAAGCGCTGCCCATTGCTCAATACTCTCCGCGGTCTGCTGCAACTTGTCACGCACCAGCGCCAGCGCATCACTGCCCAATAGCAGGTGAGCCGGCGGGTTTGGACTGTCGATGATCGTCAGCATGACCCGTGCAGCTTTCTGCGGATCGCCCAACTGATGGCCACTTTTCTCCTCCCGGGCCTTGCGCACCGGATCGAAGCTTGCGTCGTAGTCACTGATGCTACGCCGCGTGCGTTGCATCGAGCGGCCCGCCCAGTCGGTGCGAAATGACCCCGGCGCCACAGCGGTGACAAAAATATTGAAGGGTGCAAGCTCCTTGCTCAAGGTGTCGGAGATGCCCTCAAGCGCAAACTTGCTGCCGCAGTAATACGCGATCCCGGGCATGGTGATATGGCCCCCCATCGACGTGATATTAAGAACATGCCCCGCGCGGCGCTGGCGAAAATACGGGACGAACGCCTTGGCCACCGCCACCGCGCCGAACACGTTGACGTCGAACTGGCGGCGCATTTCCTGCAGCGACGACTCTTCAAAAATCCCCTCGTGGCCATAACCTGCGTTGTTGACCAGCACGTCCACCGGGCCGTGGCGATCCTCCACTGCCGCAACCACCCCATCGATGGCATCGAAATCGGTAACGTCCAGCACCACCCCATGAGCGCGTTCGGGCGACAGCGCTTCGAAGGCTGCCAGCGCGGATTCGCTGCGCACTGTGCCGATGATCTTATGGCCCTGGGCAAGTGCTTCCTTGGCCAGCGCCTGGCCGAAGCCGCTGCTGACACCGGTGATGAAAAGAGTCTTCATGGATTTGTACTCCAGCAGGCAATTGGAGAGGCCATGCTAGGGCGGATAACGCTGGCGGACGATGCCGAATCGGATCGAAGTATTGCCTGTTCCTATCAATTGAGTTTTCGATCAGGTCTTGCCTCAAAAGACGGAAAAGTCCTGCAGGTCTCAAACCCGCAGGACTTGTCCTGTCTCGGCAACACGCGCTTAAGCTGCGCGACGACCCGGTGTGCGGTCCGATCCATCAGCGGCCAGGGCCTCACCCAATGGGGTGCGGTCTGAACCGTCGGCAGCGATGGCCTGGCCTTGTGGGGTCTTGTCATAACCGTCCTCCGCCAGGCCTTTTTCCTCGAGGCGATTGCGGCCGTTTTCAGCCAGAGCCTGACCCTGCGGCGTACGTTCCGAGCCATCGGCAGCAACAGTCTGCTGTGGTTCGTTGACCTGGGTGAAGAAACGATCTTCCTGATTGCTCGGTACGGCGAATGCGCTGGCGCTGAGGGCGAAAGTGGCGACGGCGATCAGTTGGCTTACAGTTTTCATGGCGGTGACTCCGGTCAAGTTGAGATTGAGGTCCGGGTCGTTCAGATCCGTATCTGGTTAACCCGTTGCAGTGGTGTGTTCTGCATGGGTTCAGATTAGGGGGCAGGGCGGTGTCGGCGTTAGGCGGATACTGTTGGCGACTTGCCTGATTCTGCTCGCTGAAGATGATTTACAGGCTAGCGACCTTATGGCTTCACGGCGCCGCGAGCAATCAGGTTCCGCCAGTGAGATAGCTTTGCACTTGCTTGACTACATCCCGGGCGGTGCGGGTTACGCCGATCAATGTGGCAGAAGCGAGCCCCGTCCAGTCGCCATAACCCACCAGCCACAGTTCGGGCATCGCAATGCTTCGGCTTTCGTCCACAATCACTTTGCCATCCCGGCCTACAACGCCCAGGCTGTTCAGGTGGTCGAGCGCCGGAGCAAAACCCGTGCACCAGATGACAGCGTCCACCTTTGTCTCGATCCCCGATGACCACACAACCCCCGTCGAAGTAAAACGCGTGAACGGCCGTACTGCGTTCAGTACACCGCGTTCGCGAGCTTCCTTCACCGGCGGCACCATGACGATGTCGCCCAGCCCTCCAACGGGCTGTTGAGGCTCCACGCCATCCTGCTGCGCCTTCAGTCGAGCAGTAGCGCGTTCGAACAGGACGCGTCCATCCACCTCATCAGGTAAGAACGTTGGGGCCTGTTGCGTGACCCAGGTTGCCTGCGCCACTTTGGAGACCTCGGCGTAAATCTGGGCGCCGGAGTTGCCGCCACCGACGACAAGGACGGTTTTACCCGCAAACCCGTTCGGCCCGACGTAATGAGCGGAATGAAGCTGCCTGCCTGCAAACAACGCCTGGCCGGGATAGTCCGGTACGAACGGGCGGCTCCAGGTGCCTGTCGCACTGATAACCGCTTTGGCGTCCCAGTAATTGTCCTTTGAGATAACACGCAACCCGCCTTCGATTTTCTCGACACCGGTCACCCGCGTGGAGCGGATGATGGGGAAGTCATACCGGCGCTCGTACTGAGTCAGGTATTCGACAACATCGTCTCGCCCGGGCGTCCCCTCGGTTATGGCCGGCATCGGCCAGCCTGCAATCGAGCTCCATGCCGACGGCGAGAAGAGCCGCAGCGAATCCCAGCCATGCCGCCAGGCGCCTCCCGGTCCCGGCTCGGCATCGAGCAGCACGTAAGACAAGCCTGTGCGCTTCAAAAAATAAGCGACAGTCAGCGCGGATTGGCCACCACCAATGACCACAACATCAAGTGTCGAATTCTGACTCACCAGCATCCTCCCGGCGCAAAGGCCTCAACGTGTGAAAAATCGGGGTCCGGCCATACCGTTGTCCCACTCAGGCATCAAATGGAACGCTGGTTGACTCGTCTGGACAGCTCTTCGGCGGATTCCTTGCGCTCGGAATAACGGTCGACCAGGTAATCCTGACGATCGCGCAAGAGCAGCGTGAACTTCATCAATTCTTCCATCACATCCACCAAGCGGTCGTAGTACGAAGAAGGCTTCATGCGACCCGCTTCATCGAACTCGGTGAACGCCTTGGCCACGGAAGACTGGTTCGGGATGGTGAACATCCGCATCCAGCGGCCAAGTACCCGCAACTGATTGACCACGTTGAAGGACTGCGAGCCGCCGCAGACCTGCATCACAGCAAGGGTTTTGCCTTGCGTAGGTCGTACAGCGCCCAGCGCCAGCGGAACCCAGTCGATCTGCGCTTTGAACACGGCACTCATGGAGCCGTGACGCTCAGGAGAGCACCACACCTGACCCTCTGACCATTGCATCAGCTCGCGCAACTCCGCGACTTTGGGATGAGTGTCGGGGGCGTCATCAGGCAGCGGTAGACCCGAGGGGTCGAAAATTTTGGTTTCGGCGCCAAACTCATTCAGCAGGCGTGCCGCTTCTTGCGTGACCAGACGACTGAATGAGCGCTCTCGCGTCGATCCGTATAGCAGCAAAATGCGAGGTTTGTGGGGCGAAGGATTACGCGGAGACAGCTGCTCCAGCGTAGGAATGTCGATCAGGTCGGCGTGTACGTTTGGCAATGTGTCTTGCATATGAACTCCTGCGGCGGCACCTGGAGGGGGGGCGCCTCGGTTGATCTTCAAAGCGAACCGATGCGGTTCAGTTCAGCTTGCAGTTGGTCAGGGCTCATGGTCTTGAGCGGCAGTGCGAGAAACGCACTCACGCGTTCCTGGATTTTGGCCAGTGTGGTTGCAAACGCTGCGGTGATCTCGGCTTCCGACCCGCTAGCCTCAGACGGGTCGGCCAGCCCCCAATGCGCCTTCAAGGCTGGGCCGAAAAAGATCGGGCATGCTTCTCCCGCAGCCCGATCACAGACGGTGATCACGATGTCCGGAGGCGAGCCCTCAAAAGCATCCGAAGCCTTGCTGCTCAAGCCCACTGTGGAAATACCCGCCGCCTCCAGCGTTTGCAGTGCCCGTTGATTCACCCGGCCACTGGGAAAGCTGCCTGAGCTGACAGCGTCTACGCCCTCGGGCGCCAAATGGTTGAAAAGCGCCTCGGACAGGATGCTGCGGCAGCTGTTGTGGGTGCACATGAACAAGATTTTCATCAGACGATTCCTTCATTCAGAAACTGAGGCGCAGTGCCAGGGTGGTTGATCCGGTGAGCGCGAATCAGCTGCACATGGCCTGATTGATCGGTCGGTCGCTCATGCAGCACAGGCGCTTGGCCTCGGTTTCCAGCCATGGCTGATTGGCGTCTGCCACTTCCTTCAGAACTGCTGCCACCCACGCGGGCACATCAGGATTCAGCCGGTAGTACACCCATTGACCCTGGCGACGATCCAGCAGCAAACCGGCGGAGCGCAGCAGCGCCAAGTGGCGAGAAATCTTCGGCTGACTGAGGTCGAGTGCTGCCGTCAGCTCGCATACACACAATTCGCCTTCGCGCACGACAAGCAGGGAAATTTTGGCCCGGGTGTCATCGGCCAGACACTTGAACAAGGTGGTGGGGGTCATGGGTTCTGTCATACGTCCTCCAGAAGCTTGTGTCTTGACCAAAACGAAGAGCCTGATGCGCTTGCGGATGTCGTGACGCGTAGGGTGAAAGGCGGCGGGATGATTGCCGAGCAATGGATACGGATAGCCGAATATACGCATAGTCATATATCTGGTAAAGCGAATATAACAGCGGTTGAACCGTCGAGACTGATAGCAACGGACCGCGCGGATAGTGCCCGCGATTTGTCTGATTCCAACTGATTGAAAATAGCCATTGACTTAGAGCACGCTCAAACCTTTACGGTGATGACATGAATCCAGAACTGACAATTTCACAGTTGGCCAAGCGCCTTGATTTGAGCGCTCACACGATCCGCTATTACGAGCGCATCGGGCTGTTCGACCCGGTTGGGCGCGGTGGCAATGGCCACCGGGTGTACGCCGAGAAGGATGTGCTGTGGGCCGAGTTTCTGCTCCGGTTGAAGGCGACCGGAATGCCGATCCAGCAAATGCTGCGGTATGCCGAACTGCGCCGATCAGGCGACTCGACCCTGGCAGAACGCCGCGAGCTTCTCGAGCAGCATCGCCGGGACGTGCAAGCGCAGATCAGCCAGTTGAGCCAGTCCCTGGAGGTTCTGGATAACAAGATTCAGATCTATCACCAACTCGAGCAAAAGGAGCATCACCATGATCCGTAAACTTCCCGGTTTCAACCGCTTGCTGTCCGCCACATTGATTGGCGCAAGCGTGACCAGTGTGGCAGCGCCCGTGGACATGACTGATCGTCGAGCGCGCGGAGAAGCCGCTCTGACGCAGATTACTGGCGGACCTGGTCAGGCAGTGGTCGATTCATTGAAGGATACTGCTCCAGAGCTTGCAGACTGGATTCTGAGTTTTGCCTATGGCGATGTTTTTGCCCGCCCCGGGCTCGATCACTGCACTCGTGAGCTGGCAACCGTTGCGGCACTGACCGCACTGGGCAATGCACAGCCACAACTGAAAGTGCATATCGGCGGCGCCCTGAACGTCGGGTGCACACCGGAGGCGGTGGTCGATGTGATCTTGCAAATGACCGTATACGCAGGATTTCCCAGCGCCTTGAACGGTATAACGGCTGCGCGTGAAGTCTTTGCTGCTCGCGGGATCAGTGTTAAATCCTAGGTGCGCACGCTGCAGAAACTGCGGGATAAAGCCAGATTCAACCTACCACCCACCCCCCATGCAACTGCACAAACCGCACCTGCAGCCATTCGATAAACACCTGCACCTGCGCCGGCAAATGCGTGCGGCTCGGGTACAAAAGCGTCACTGGCCGAGGCAGCGGGCGCAGCGGTTGCAGAATTTCCACCAGAGCACCGTTAGCCAGATGCTCTGC
Source organism: Pseudomonas sp. TE9122 (assembly GCF_056278925.1). Classification (NCBI taxonomy): domain Bacteria; kingdom Pseudomonadati; phylum Pseudomonadota; class Gammaproteobacteria; order Pseudomonadales; family Pseudomonadaceae; genus Pseudomonas; species Pseudomonas sp. TE9122. The sequence goes on from NZ_JBWBQI010000001.1 coordinate 1,977,955, forward strand.
CACCGCGATACCCGGTGCCTGAATAATGCCGAAGCCCGACACGCCACACTGCACGTAGGCGTTCGACTCGGTGACGGTAATACCTTGGCGGCTGACGTAGGATTTCTGTTTGCCCTCAACTGAAAACTGCCAGGGCAAGGTGCGGTTGTTCTGGCCCGAGAGAAAGTTCACGCCTTGATGGTTCGCCAGATCTCCAAGCGTTTCCGGTGTGCCGTGCTCGCGCAGGTATTCGGGCGCGGCGCAGGTGACCATGGTCGCCAAGGCGATAGGGCGGGCGATCAGGGTTGAGTCGGGCAGCTCGCCGATGCGCAGCGCGCAGTCGATGCCTTCGCCGACCAGATCAACCGCACGATCGGTGACGCCCAGCACCATATCGATGCCGGGGTAGGTGTCGGTGAATTCGCGCAGGCTTTTGATGAATTCCAGCTGCGCGAACGCCGTGGGAATGTCGATGCGCAGGCGGCCGGACAGCGTGGCTCCGGTGCGATCGAACATTGTGGTGGCGGCGGTGATCTCGGCCAGAATTTCCTGGACCCGCTGATAGAAAAGTTCACCCTCGGCGGTGAGTGCGACTTTCCTCGTAGTGCGCTGGAAGAGGCGCACGCCCAGCGATGTTTCCAGTTCCTGAATATAGCGAGTGACCTGCGGCCGGCCGATGTCCAGCGACTCAGCGGCTTTGGTGAAACTGCCCAGCTCCGCCAGTCGGGCGAACAGGCGCATCGATTGCAGTAATTCCATGACTTTTCCGGTGAGTTTCAGTATCTGGATTTGTTGCCTGAGAATAGAACAATCATGTCTGTTTCCAAGCATTTATTGCGCTGATGTAAAAGCCAATCATGGCCCCAAGGCAAGCCCGCTGAGGGTTTGCGGCCAATAATGCATTTGGAGACACATCATGAAAGCGTGGTTACTGAAAGATTTCGGGCTCGACAATCTGCAACTGGGCGAGACGCAAACCCCGCAGCCCAAGGCTGGCGAGCTGCTGGTCAAGGTCGGCGCGGTCTCGCTGAATTTTCGCGACAAGGCCATCGTTGACGGTATCTACGAGCCGCACCTGGTGCCGAAACCGCTGATTCCGGTGAGCGATGCCGCCGGTACCGTAGTTGCAATCGGCGCCGGTGTTACTCGTTTCAAGGTTGGCGACCGCGTCAATTCACATCTGTACTCGCGCTGGTTGGATGGCGAGCCGGGGCCGAGCGAGCCGGATTATTGCTTCGGTTCGCCGCTGCCCGGTGGCCTCGCCGAGTACATGATCATTCATCAGGACAGCGCCGTCGGCGCGCCGGCCAACATGAGCGATGAAGAGGCGGCGACACTGCCGATCGCCGCACTGACTGCGTGGTATGCGCTGGTGGATTTCGGCGCTATTCAACCGGGCCAGACTGTGTTGGTGCAGGGTACCGGCGGCGTATCGATTTTCGCCGTGCAGATCGCCACCGCGCTGGGCGCCAAAGTCATCGCTACCTCAAGCAGCGATGAAAACCTGCACGCGGTAAAACGTCTGGGCGCGGTCGCCGGTATCAACTACCGCAGCACGCCGAACTGGGCGGACGAGGTGCTGAAACTCACCGAGGGCAAGGGTGTGGACCTGCTGCTCGATGTGGCGGGAGGCAATGGCATCAATCAGTCGGTAGCAGCGACCAAGGCCTCGGGGCGGATAGCGCAGATTGGCTTTCTGACAGGGCAGACCGTCGAGCTGAACCTGATGCCGCTGATCTTCCGCCAGACCACCATTCGCGGCATTGCGGTGGCACCGCGTTCATCGTTCGACCGGATGAACGTGTTCCTCGCCGAGCACGACATTCGCCCGGTGATCGACCATGTCTATCCATTCGAACAGGCGCGCGAGGCCTATGAGCATCTGGCGAAAGGAGCGTTTGGCAAGGTTGTGATCAAGGTGGGCTGATCAGCGGAAACGTCAGACAAACCAAGGCCAGTCAGCTCAACTGACTGGCCTTTTCTTACGTCTGTTTTAGCGCAAATCCTCCGGCTGCATCGTCAGAATAATCTTCCCGACATTCTGCGAAGACTCCATCCGCCGATGGGCATCGGCTGCGCGGGACAGCGGGAAGGTGCTGTCCACCACCGGTTCCAGACTCGCAGCGCCGGCGAAGCGTTTCAGCCAGTGGTCGCGAAAGCGCTGGATCATCGCGTGCTTCTCCGGCTGGGTGCGTGACTTCATCACCGTGCCGATGATTTGCAGGTGCCGGTAGAGGATGTGCTCCAGCTCCACGTCGACCTTGCCGCCGCCGCCAAGAATGCCGACCTGCACCAAGCGGCCACCGTGGGCCAGCGAGGCGATGTTGCGGGCGAAGTAGGGCGCGCCAATGAAATCAATGATCACGTCGACCCCGCGACCTTGGGTTTTGTCGGCGATGACTGCGGCGAAATCCTCGTTTTTGTAGTCGATGGCCACGTCGGCGCCCAGGTGTTCGACGCGCGACAGCTTGCTGCCTTCGGTGGTCGCGTACACCGTGGCGCCCGTGGCAAAGGCCAGTTGCACGGCAGCGGAACCGACGCCGCCGGCGGCGGCATGGATCAGCACCGAGTCACCTGACTGGAGTCGGGCCAGGTGCAGCATCGCTTCGTGGGCGGTGACGAACACTTCGGGAATCGCCGCGGCGTGCACATAGTCGAGCTGCGCCGGAATCGGCATGGCCATGCGGTAGTCGATGCGCGCCAGTTCGGCGTAGGCGCCGCCGCCGACGACGCCCATCACCCGGTCGCCGACGGCGAATCCACTCACCTCGCTGCCGGTCTCGATCACTTCCCCGGCAATCTCCAGACCGATGATCAGCGAGTCGCCGAAGTTCGCATGGCCGTAGCCGCCGGTTCGGTGGGTCAGGTCGGCACGGTTCACGCCGGCCGCATAGACACGCACCAGCAGGTCGGTCGCGCGCACTTCAGGGTTGGGCGCTTCACCGAGTTGCAGCACTTCTGCCGAACCGAATGCTTTCAGGTTGATGGCTTTCATCTCAGCGTTGCTCCGTGTCGGCAAGCGTGGCATTGGCGATGGCCGAGGCGGTGATGGCGCCCGGAAAACCGACGTAAAAGGCCAGGTGCGTGATCGCCGCCGCCAACTCTTCATGGCTCACGCCATTGCCGGCGGCACGGCGCAGATGTGCGGGCAATTCTTCGCAGTGGCCTCCGGCAATCAGCGCAGCGACAGTGATCAGGCTGCGCTCGCGGGGTGCCAATGCGGGGTCACTCCAGATCTGCGGGTACAGCGTTGAGTCAACGAATTGCGCCAGTTTCGGGGTGAAGGCGCGGGCGGCTTCGCGTGGGCTGCTGAAATCGATAGTCGACATGGAAATCCCCTTAAACCTGGCTGATGAATTTGTTAGTGAGGTAGTGCTCGATGCCTTCGATGCCGCCTTCGGAACCGTGGCCGCTTTCCTTCATGCCGCCGAAGGGCAGCTCGGTGGCGACGATGCGGTACTGGTTGATGCCGATCATTCCGGCTTCCAGGCCATCGGCGACGTCGATCGCGGTGCGCGCATTGGAAGTGAACGCGTAGGCCGAGAGGCCATAGGGCAGGCGGTTGGCTTCTTGCAGGCCGTCGCTCAGTTCATCGAAAGGCATCAGTATCGCGATGGGGCCAAAGGGTTCTTCGTGCATGATTCGCGCACTCATCGGCACATCGGCCAATACGGTGGGCTGAAAGAAGAAGCCTGCGCCCGGCAACGCTTCACCGCCGGCCAGCACCCGTGCACCTTTCTCCACGGCGTCGGCGATCAGTTGCTCCATCTTCGCCAGTTGCCGTGGGTTCGCCAGAGGGCCGACCTGGGTTTGCGGATCCATGCCGTCGCCGATTTTCAACGCTTGGGTGGCCGCGACGAAGTGCTCGACAAACTCGGCGTAGGCCTCACGCTGGATAAGAAAACGAGTCGATGAAATGCACACCTGGCCGGTGCCGCGAAAGCGATTGGCGACGCCTTCCACAGCAGCCTCTTCGATGTCGGCGTCGGCAAACACCAGCACCGGGCCGTGGCCGCCCAGTTCCAGAGTGATCGGCTTGACGCCTTCGGCAGCGCGGGCCGAGAGCAGCCGACCGATCGGCACCGAACCGGTGAAGGTCACTTTGCGAACGATCGGTGAGGCAATCAAATGGCTGGACACTTGATCCGGCACACCGAACACCACTTGCAGCACGCCTTTGGGCAAGCCGGCATCGTCCAGCGCCCGGGCCAGGGCCAGCGCGGTGGAAGGGCTTTCCTCGCCGGGCTTGAGCACCACGCTGCAACCGGCGGCCAGCGCTGCCGAGAGCTTGCGCGCCGGGGTGATGGCCGGGAAATTCCACGGTGTGAACGCTGCCACAGGGCCGATCGCCTGACGTTTGACCAGTTGCAGTACACCCGGACGATTGGCCGGTACGACACGGCCGTCGATGCGTCGTGCGCTTTCGGCGAACCACTCGAAATATTCCGCCGCACGGGTCACTTCATCGAGGCTTTCGCGCAGTGGCTTGCCTTCTTCCAGCGTCATTTGCGCAGCGATGTGCGGGGCGCGTTCGAGGATCAGGTCGGCGGCGCGCTTGAGGATTTTTGCGCGCTGGTCCGGCACGGTCTGACGCCATTGGTCGAAGCTCAGTCGAGCCACTTCGAGGGCGTGATCCAGGTCTTGGGCGGTGGCGAGTGGCACCTGGCCGATTTCCTCGCCGGTTGCCGGGTTGACCACGGCGGCGGTCGCGCGGTCCTGGGCGGTGAGCCATTGACCACCGATGAAGAGATAGAGCGGATCGTAAGGAGTGTTCATGGATGTCGCCTTCATGGTTGAGGATTCATTCGGCGCCTTGTACGCAGTGGTTCAGGCGTCCCGTGGAATCCAGTCTATGGAAGGCGTGCCGTTTGATTTAGCCGGCCACGAGGGAATCATTGTTGTCCCAGAAGGTAATATCGAGCGCAGGAGCGAGCGTGTAGCATCCGACGTTATCCGCAGTGAGTGGCAGGTCTACAGGACGATCAGGATGGACAAACTTTCAAACATGTCGGTGTACATCAAGGTAGTCGAGATGGGCAGTTTCACTGCCGTGGCCAACCATCTCGACTCCACCGTTGGTAACGTATCGCGTGCGGTTTCGGCGTTGGAAAACGTGCTCGACACCCGCCTTTTGCAGCGCTCGACCCGGCGTCTCTCGGTGACCGACGCGGGCCGGCGGTTTTATGAACGCTGCGTGAAGATTCTCGCTGACCTGGAAAGCGCCGAAGCCGAGGCGAGCAATGCCGCCTTGCAACCACGAGGGACGTTACGGGTGCACTGCGTGCCCGGACTGGCCCGGCAACTGGTGACCGGCGCGGTGCTGGAGTATCGCCAGGCGTTTCCCGAAGTGACCGTCGATTTGATGCTCTCCCAACGCATGCCCAATCTGCTTGAGGATCAGTTGGACGTGTCCATTCTGATCGCGCGAACGCTGCCGGATTCGGCGTATGTCAGCCAGAAGATCGGCGTCAGTCACTGTGTACTGGTGGCCTCCCCGGAATACCTGGCGCGGCATGGCGCACCCGAAACGCCGGAGCAGCTTTGCGATCATCAATGCCTGCTGCTCGGTACCGTGGATTACGTGCGCGATGAATGGCAGCTCAAAAGCAAGGCGGGCGACGCGACGTTCATCCCGAGCGGGCCGAGTTTCAGCGTGAACGATATGGACGCAATGGCCGTGGCCATTCGCGAAGGGGCGGGGATTGGTCTGTTGGCAGGCTTCACGGCGATCGACGATTTGCGTGCCGGCAGGTTGGTGCGGGTGCTGCCCGATTACCACACCTACGAGCGCAATGTTTACGCGGTCTACACGTCTCGCCAGTTTGTCGATGCGAAGATCACGCGATTCATCGATACCTTGAAAACCCGGGTCGGCGCGCAGTTGGCGAGCACTGCTCAGGCGCTTATCGATTGAAGCGGTAAAGGCATTTGCGTCTCAGCGAGCCAACTCTGAGACGCAATGGGTGTGCGAGGTATTGGCCTGATCAACCGTTGCTGCAGCCGCTGCCCATGACCTCGTATTGCAGGATGTGCTGTTTGCCTTGGGAATCCTGATAAGTCATGTGCACCGGCACTACGGCGCAGACATCCGGCACTGGATCTTCCGAGATGATTTTGGCGACGTCGAGGTGACTGGCGTAGGTGTATTGCTCGACGGGTGGCGTGGTAGTCGAGTCCTGAGCCATGACCACCGAGCTGAAGCCGAAGAGTGCGAGGACGAGCATTGAGACTTTCATGGGTATTTTCCTTTGCTGGTTGAGTGTGCTGCTGGAACAAACTCTATGCGGCGGCTGGCGGGGGAAACAGGCGCGGATCGGGTAAAGACTGTTTACGGTTTGAGCCACAATCGGCATGGGGTGAACGATCGCGCAGGGTTCAGCGCAAACAAAAAAAGGCGCCGGTGAAGGCGCCTTTTGTTTGTCTCGTTTCTTTATGGCTCGCCATGCAATCGGCAGCTACGAAAACGCCGGGCTGATTTCGGCGGATTTCACTGAGTAGCTTGCCACTCGCGCCGAAATCCACTTGCGGCTGTAAGCCAGCACATGGTCAGCAGTGGCGGTCGGGAAGTGAATGAAGCCATGCGGACACTCTGGCAGCACGTACATCTCCACCGGCGCCGCTTGCTGCCAGCGCTCAGCGATGAGCCGCGTGTCATCCAGCAGCGGATCGAGGTCGCCGGCAAACAGCAGCGCTGGTGGCAGTCCGCTGAAATCGCCATACAGCGGCGACAGCGGTGGCTGGCGTCGTTGTTCGTCGCGGATATCCGGCGTGAGCAGGCGCAACGCTTCGACCATGCCGGGGCCGTCGAGCACCAAGGTATCGGCTGGCGCGGCGCGCACGCTGGGCGTGCCGGTCAGGTCGTAGACGCCGTAATACAGCAGCGCGCCGCAGATCCGTTGCAGCAGTTGCGGCGAAGATTTGAGGGCGAGCAGGGTGGCCGCCGCCAGATGCCCACCGGCCGATTCACCGACGACGACCACGGGCAGTCCGGCAAATTCGCCATCGTTCAAGATGCCGCGAGTGGCGCGCAGACAGTCTTCCAGCAAGCCCTCGATTGGCGTCGACACCGCCAGCCGATAATCCACCGACAGCACCGCCACGTCGCAAGTGTTGACGATGGCGATGTTGAAGTTGTCGTTCATCTGCGCATTGCCGATCACCCAGCCGCCACCATGGAAATCCAGCACCACGCCTCTGGCTTTGCCCTTGGGACGGATGATGCGTACCGGCACCGTGTCGATGATCTTGCATTCGGCGCTCAGCCCATGCTGGCGCAGCTTGCCAGCGCCGCCGAGCTGACCCGCCCGCAGCAACGCCTGAATCAGCCGTGGGGTGAGGCGATTGCGGATCTTGAAACGCGGCAGCCAGGCGAGCTTTTTGTTAAGCGCGCGAACCTGTGCCAGCTCACGCTCGCCTTGCGGCCATGGAAAATCGCTCACAGGCGATTCTTCATCAGGATCGAGCAGTTCAGCGCCGCCGCAACGCACAGCCACGCCAGGTACGGGAACAGAATCAGCCCGGTGACCACGTCCAGTTGCAGGGCGAGCACGACCATCACCGCGACCACCACCCACAGCACCGCCAGAATCACCAGCGCCGCCAGCACCTGATGCGCGCCGAAGAACACCGGCGTCCACAGCGTGTTCAGGGCGATTTGCGCGGCCCACAAGGCCAGCACCGTTTGGCTGCCGGGGATCAGGCTCAGGCGATAACCGGCCCAGGCCAGCAGCAGGTAGATGATCGTCCACGCTACGGGAAAGGCCCAGTTGGGCGGGGTGAAGGAGGGTTTGGTCAGCGATTCGTACCACGGGCCGGGTTTGAACATCACGCCAGTGGTTGCCGCCGCCGCGCAGGCCAAGAGGAAGATGAAAAAGGTCATTGCCAGTCCTTAGCTGTGATCAGCTGTTGTGGAGAGTTAAGAAGAGGACGCTTCGCTGCGCAAAAAGTTTGTTCGCAAATGCAATTTGGCAGTCAGGTTGAACTAAAAGCTGACCGCTGCGTCAGGATAAACAGTGCCTTTTCCCACCGACGCGGACGACAACATGTACACCTATCACATCGAATACCGTTTCAACGGCGAGCCTCGTACTTATCTGCTCGAACTCAAGGAAGCGCAACTGGCCGAGCACGACGCGGCGATGCATCTGCTCGAACTGCATCTGGGCGATGCCGAAAACAGCCTGGTCATGCCCACGGCGGATTCGACGCCAGAGCAGATTCTCGAGCAGGCTGAGCGGGTAGGGATTACGCATATCCGGGTGGTCAGCCGGACCAATTGACGCCCGCATGCGGCGCAGGCGTTAGCAGAATGTGCTCTGAATTCAGGCCATGCGCCGCAATACCAGCACCATCCCCGCGCCCACGAGGCCCATGCAGGCGATCAGCACGGGAAAGGACATCCACCATGGGACGCCGGACGTCATCATGCTGAACTCCGACATGCCACCGATGCCGGCGATCAGGTTCAAAGGAAGGAATACGACGTTGATCAGTGTCAGCTTGCGCAGGGCCCGGTTCATGCTGTTGTTGGCAAGGTTGCCATGGGATTCGATGAGGTTGGCGAACACCTTGGCGTGAATTCTGGCCTGCTGAAAGCTTTGTTCGTTTTCCACGATCAGATCGTTCAGCGCAGCCAGTTGACTGTCGCTGAAGCCCTGACGCTGGCCGTGGTTGCGCAGCAGCGTCAGCACCGCACCGTTACTTTGAATCGCATTGACGTAGTACACGAGGCTTTCGCTCAGGTTGTACATCTGCGCCAATTGCTGATTGTCCATTGCCCGCGTGAATTGCTGTTGAATCTCCCGGGCGATCTGTTTGACCACGCGCAAATGCCCGAGATAGTGATGAACGCTTTCAGCGAGTAACGCCATCAGCACGTCCAGCGGCCCGGTCATTTGCGCATCGTGCTCAAGACCCGAAAGCAGCGAGTTGCTCGCGCAAATGACCACCAGGCGTTTTTCGCTCAGCACCACTCCGAAGGACGAAACGTTGAATGCGCGCCCGTCGAAGCTTTCCGGACGCTTCCAGATCAGGAACAGGTGATCTGGCTTGACCTCGATGCGGGCCACTTCATCTGGGTCCAGCGACGACTCTATCGCTTGTGCGCCAATGCCCAGGCGTCTGTGCAAATCCAGTTGCTCGGCTGCGTCCGGGGCGACACACAGCCAGACAGTCGCCTGGTCCTCCGATGTCCTGTGCAGGGCGCCGCAATCAATGCAATAGCCTTCAATCATTGCTCACCACGCTTGGCCACGGTGTTTGAGCTCAAGCCTTTGGGTAAAAGCCTGTAATACGCGCCGGTACAATTCGTCGCCCAGCACCGCATCTTCGATGCCGGCGTCGAGGTTGGGGTTGTCGTTCACTTCGATCACCAGTACCCGATCGCCCGCCTGCTTGAGGTCGACGCCGTAGAGGCCGTCGCCGATCAGCCGCGCCGTCTGTACGGCGAGCTGCACGACTGCGGGCGGCGCTTGCTCGACCGGCACCGCCTCGCACATTCCGTTGATCTCGCCGGGCAGCGCCTTGTGGTTGTAAATCTGCCAATGCCCCTTGGACATGAAGTATCGGCAGGCATACAGCGCTTCGCCATTGAGCACCCCGACGCGCCAATCGTATTCGGTGTAGCAATACTCTTGCGCCAGCAGCAACACCGAGTGTTCGAATAACTCCTGCGCGGCCGTGGCCAGCGCTTGTGCATCGGCGACCTTGATCACACCCCGTGAAAAACAGCCATCGGGGATTTTCAATACCAAGGGAAAACCGAGGCGACGCCCTGCGTTTTCGAGTTCCTGCGGACGATCCTTGTAGAGTATTTCCGTTGCCGGCATGCCCAGCCCGCGACGCTTCAGCAAATCGGCCAGATAAACCTTGTTGGTGCAGCGCAGGATGGACGACGGATCGTCAATCACCACAAGGCCTTCGCTTTCAGCCTTTTTCGCGAACCGATAGGTGTGATCATCCACTCGCGTTGTTTCGCGGATGAACAGCGCGTCGAATTCGGCGAGACGTGCGTAGTCCTTTTTCTCGATCAGTTCGACATCGATACCCAGCTGTTCGCCCGCAGCGATGAAACGCTGCAATGCCTCGGGATTAGAAGGCGGCAGGGCTTCGTCAGGATCATGCAGGATGGCCAGGTCGTAGCGGGCCACACGTTTGGAGGCGGGCTGACGCCATGTCCTGCGATTGAACGCGTCCAGTGCATCAGCGAAAACATGCTGCTGTTCATCGCGAAGTTTGTGCAGTGCACCGGCCTTGATGCCTGCGATCTGCCAGCTCTCACCACGCCGGAATTCCACCAGCAGGATAGGGCAGGGGAACGCCTCGAACAACTGACGGCCGATCTCTTGCAGCGGCTCGATCGAGGCCTTGCCGAAGTACAGCGACAGCGTGAAGGCTTCGGTTTCGCCGTATGGATGGTTGGCCAGCGCCCGCTCCAGGGTGCGCTCCAGATCATTCAGCCCGACCCCGTAAAGCGCTTTGCGCGCCAGCTCGCTGACGGTGCGTACCGAGGGGAAAACCTTGTGTCCGCGCGCTTCGGCCAGCAATGAGCAGTAATAGCCCTGACCGAGGTATTTGTAATTGCGGCAGAGGTTTATGACCTGGGTGCGATGAGGAAAATCATCGCTGTGTTCAAGGTAATCCTGAGCCAGCATCAGGCTCTCGCTGGGCAGGTAATCAGCCCAGTCATCCTTGCGTTCGACCAGTATGAGCAATCGACTTCCCGAGGGCTTGATACTGGGAGGTTCCTCGCTGAGGGAGATTGTCGAATGCTCGGTTTTGTCTAATACTTCGTTCACGTTGGCTTGCACCGCTGACATGAGTAATGAATCCCTGTTGAAGAAGACGCCGCTTCAATAAATCACGGGCCTTTCGGTCTGTCCCGGTTCGTTACTCAAACTTTACGGTGCGGTCATGTCTTTTGATTTTCGCTTTGCATCCATGGACGATATCGACGATCTGGTCGAATTGGAGCGGGTGTGTTTTACCCTCGACCGGTTGAATCAGCGCAACTTCAGCTGGATGCTCAGTCGAGCCAATGCCGCGCTGATTGTCGTCACCTCGGGCGCAACACTTTGCGGTTACGCGCTGGTGCTTTTTAACCGTGGCACCTCACTTGGACGCCTGTATTCGATTGCGGTCAGCCCCGCATGGCGCGGACATGAGCTTGGCCAGCGTCTGCTGGAACAGGCCCAGGCCTGCGCATTGGCGCGCAACTGCGCATGGCTGCGCCTGGAGGTGCGCGCTGACAATACCGCTGCCATCCGCCTCTACGAAGCCAATGGCTATCAGCGCTTTGCCAGCGTCGAGGACTACTACGAAGACCACTGCGAGGCGTTGCGCTACGAGAAACGCATCCTGCGCGAAACACCTGCCCCCGCCCGGCAAGTGCCGTATTACCAGCAGACCACCGAGTTCACCTGCGGCGCCGCGTGCCTGCTGATGGCCATGTCTGCCATCGACGCGAGCCGTGCCATGACCCGAGCGGAGGAAATCCAGCTGTGGCGCGAGGCAACCACCATTTTCATGACGGCGGGGCACGGTGGCTGTAGTCCTCAGGGTCTGGCATTGGCGGCCTGGCGGCGCGGCTTCGATGTGCGCCTTGAGGTCAGTCACCCGGGCTCGCTTTTTCTTCACGGCGTACGCAGCACGGAGAAGAAGTCGATCATGAAACTGGTCGAGGACGGGTTTGCCCAGGAACTGGCTGCCACGCAAGTCGAGCAGGTTCTGGGTGATTATCTGCAGATCGGCGCTGCGTTGGCGGCCGGATACAAACCGCTGGTGCTGATCAGCAGCTACCGATTCACCCGCTTGAAAGCGCCGCATTGGGTCATCATCACCGGGTGTGACGAGGACTTCGTCTACTTGCATGATCCTGATGTTGACCACAGCAAACTCAAGCGCGGCCTGGACTGCCAGCACTTGCCGGTCAGTCACCAGGAATTCCTGCGCATGACGGTGTTTGGCGTACAGCGGGTTCGCGCAGCCGTGATGCTGCGCTCCCGTTGAAGAGGGGTGGCTAGGCGCCGAGCACTTCCTCGCCGATACAGTAGCGATCCCTGCCTTTCTGCTTCGCGGCATACAGCATTTTGTCAGCCGACTCGATAAGAGTGGCGGGGCTCACTTCATGTTCGGCCGGTTTGCCAACCGCAATACCTGCACTGGCGGTGACGTGACCCAGCGGATGGGCTCTGTGCTCCATCCGCAAGGATCGAATGGCCTCAAGAATTTCCTCAGCCACAAGCGCCGCCCCGCGAATATCGGTGTTGGGCAGCAACACGGAAAACTCCTCGCCGCCATAGCGCACAGCCAGATCACCCGGTCGCTTTACCGCCTGCGCAATCGCCTGGCCGACTGCGCTCAGGCAATCATCACCTGCCGCGTGCCCGTAGCTGTCGTTGTAGAGCTTGAAGTGATCGACATCGATCATGATCAGTGAGATCGGCGAACCCTGGCGTCTGGCCAGACGAATTTCGTCAATCAAGGCAGTGTCCAGTCGCCGACGGTTGGCCAGCCCGGTCAGGCTGTCGGTCAAGGCCATGTCCTTCATGGCCTGGTGTGCCTTGCGCAAATCCTTTTCCATCACCATCCGTTGGCGCAGTTGCCTCAAGACGATCAGTCCGAAGACCGTGAACGCGGTGATCACCGACATCAACACAAAGCCGGTTTTGATCAGGTCCCAGCGCCACGGCGCAATGATCGATTCGCGGGAAAGTCCGGTTTCGACTACCAACGGATAGGTGCTCAAAGCTCTGTAACCGTACAGACGCTGGGTGCCGTCGACGACGGCTCGGACCTCGGCGATCCCTTGATTGGAAAACGGCAGGTAGTTCTTGAACACCTCGCTGTCGGCGAGGCTCTGACCGATTACCGAAGCGATGAAAGGACGACGCACGAGAATGGTTCCATTGCGCAACGCCAGCACCAGTGCACCCTTGTCGTCGATCTTGAAATCGCCGTAATAGTCGACGAAATAACTGACCTTGATCGTCCCCAGCAGCACGCCGGCGAAGGAGCCGTCCGGGTTATTCAAGCGGCGGGAAATCGGAATGATCAGGTCGTCCGTGGATTTGCTTTTGACGACATCACCGATACGCACGTTTCGATCGGTGTTGGCGCGGTGATACTGGAAGTAGTCGCGGTCGGCGTTGTTCGCCGGGTCCGGGATCATTTCCTTGTCGGTGACGATCCATTTGCCGTCCGGGCCGTAGATAAACAGCCCATGCAACTGCGGCATCAATTTGGCCTGCTGCACCAGCAAGTTGTGGATGCGCGGTACGTCAATGTTCTGCAAACCATCACCTTCGACGCGCTCGCCCAGGGCGGCGGTCAACACATCGACCTGGCGGATGGCGTCTTCAGCGTGTTGTGCGGTTGCCCGCGCGAGGTTGGTGACCGAATCACGCGCCGACGAGAAGGCTGCATGATAGTCACGCCAGGTTCGCCATCCCTCCACGCCGAGAAACGCCAGAATGACCGTCAGCATGAAGATGACTGTCAGGCGAAAAGCGGCGATCTCGCTGGCAGCTTTGATGGGAGCGGTTTGTGCGGCGTCATGCCCCTTGGTTTTGGGCATCTTACGACCGAGCATTTGAGGGTCCTTATGCTTGTCATCTCTCATCTCTTGAAAGATGACCATCCTTTTCCACCTGGAATTCAATTTACTGCCTTGGCCAGGCGGTTGCGATTGGATCGTTCCAAGCCGTGCCGGGTCAACATCTGTAATTGAAGCGCGCCTTGAGGTGAGACTTGTGAGCGAAATCATCACCGCCGGTGACTTGAACATCGACCTGCACAATGCCAGCGAAACCGGCCTGTTCAAATGGCTGCTGGCGAGTTTTCTGATGGGCAAGAGGATTCAGGGCGCCATCGCCGCCAAGGCGTATCAGGTCATAGTAGAGCAGCATCACAACGACACCCCGCAAAAGCTCGCGCAGTGTACGCACCGTCAACTGGTGTCGATGCTGGGGCAGGCGCGTTACGTTCGTTACGATGAAAGCACGGCGTCGCGACTGCTCGCGCTGGCCAACAAGCTCAACAGCGAGTACGCCGGTAAGGTGAGTAACATCGTGGCGGCGAGCGCGGATCGTAAGGCGCTGGAGAAGCGCCTGTCCGAGTTCGAGGGGATAGGGCCGAAGACCGTCGAGATCTTCATGAGGGAAGCTGCGTCGGTACTTTTCTGAACGCCCGGTTCTGCATTGAAGACGGTGGCAACACTCGGCTCACAGAGCAGCAAGTCTTCCCGCCAGTTCGCGGTCAATGGATGGCTGCCACCTCCGATTGCTGGACTGTGGCTTGATCGGCAAAATTATTCGGGAGAAGGGTGCCCAAGCCGAATACATTCACCGCCATGCTGACTTTCAATCCTCGACAGGCCTGTTTGCAGTCCAGCTCAAAACCGGCGTATGCGTGCTCCATCAAACGTTGAAAATGTTCAGAGGTCAGTGCCAGGACTTTGCTGCTTTTCATGTGGTTTTCCTTGAGCAAGTGGCGACCCCGGTCCGGGGCCGCCGGACGGGTTCAGACATCTTTGCCTTGTACATAACCGGAGCCCAGATCAGCACCGGTCACCGGCTCGCTGAGTGGGTCAGAGGCTGTACGAGTCTTCATCGCTTCCAGCACCTGTTCGTCTTCGGCCGGAAGGCTGACGGTCGCCAGACCATCGCCGCCGTCGACCGCAGGCTCTGGGTTTTCCACGTACTCCCACGCACCGCCCTCGTTCCAAGGGCCGCGCACATTAGGCTCGCCAGACATGTTGAAGTACTTGTTGGTGAACTCCGGCATCCCCGGCAGCTTGCCCTGCGGAAAGTTCGGCTGGATCGAATGCAGGGCTTTTTCGAAGGACTGTTGATGGGCGATTTCCCGCGTCATCAAAAAGCCAAGCGCCTCTTTGACGCCCGGATCATCGGTGATGTTGATCAAGCGTTCGTAGAGGATTTTCGCCCGCGCTTCGGCTGCGATGTTCGAACGAAAGTCGGCAGTAGGCTCAGTGATCGAATCCACATACGCCGCCGTCCAAGGTACGCCAGCGGAATTGACCAGAGGCGCGCCTGCGCCGTACAGCAGGCTGGTGATGTGCGAGTCATTACCGGCGCCATTCAGCGCACGGTACAGCTCGCCTTCCTCCTGAACGCCCTCGGCGAGTTGACCCTTGGCACCTCTGTTGAGCATGACGATGATCGAGCCGACCACCTCCAGATGGCTCAATTCTTCGGTGGCAATGTCCAGCAGAAGGTCTTTGCGCCCCGGATCTTCCTCGGCCAAGGCTTGGGTGAAATAGCGCGCTGCTGCGGCCAGTTCGCCATTGGCGCCCCCGAATTGTTCCAACAGCAGATTGGCCAGGCCAGGGTTGGGCTCGGCCACGCGAACGGTGTACTGAAGTCGCTTGTTATGTATGAACATTCAAATTTTCCTCAGACCAGGCTATCGCGCTTTTGCCCTGATGGGCGTTAGCGCATGCATAGTTGTGAGGAGTGGGTGGAGCGGAAATTTCGTTTATTGCAGGCCGGCTGGACGGACGGCAGAGGGCGGAAAGTTCCGGAAACAGGACGGTTGGCTTGACCCTGTTCCACGACCAATGTGGGAGCGAGCCTGCTCGCGAATGCGGTACGTCAGTTACCGATTTGGCGGCTGATCCAGCGCTTTCGCGAGCAGGCTCGCTCCCACAATGGTTCGTTGGCAATCAAGCTATCTTCAACGCCCTCAGCACCACCAGCGTCTGCTCGGCGAAGACCTGCGCCTGTGCGGTCAGCGCGGCGATATTGGCTTCGGCAGTGAGCAGCGGCTGGCCGTTCTCTACCAGCACTTCACCTTGTTCGCTGATCACACTCCACGCCAGTTGCGCCCACTCGGCTGGCTGCTGTTTGCCTTGCTTGATCGAAATCAGGAACAGCTGCTGGAAGCGGCTGACCGTCACGCCACCACCGGTGACCGGGCTGGCCAGGGTCTGGATGTTGGCGCCGTACAGCGAGCGTTTGCACAGTTGCAGATTGAGCGCGGCGCAGCGACCGCTGACCTGCGACTCGGCGGCCTCGCTCTGGCACGGAGCGACCGCGCCCATACCGATCAGCACGGCCAGGGCTTGTTCGAGGTCGTCGTAAGCCAGCGCAGTCTCGGACAGCAATTGGCGCATGGATTTGGCCGCATAGTTTTGCGCCGCCAAGGCATCGAGCACCGGGCCGTAGATTTCCGCTTGCAGGGTCGCTTCGCCGGCAGGACCGGTGACCGAACCCGCGACAGTTTCCCAGGGTTGCAGCAACGCGAAACGGCTGTGCAGCATTCTCGCCCGGCGTTCGGCAGCGGACAGGCGGGTCGCGCCACGTACGTACAGGTCGCGGCGGAAGTGCTGGTTGACGAAGTAGTCCCGCGCTTGCTCGCGCATGATCGGATGTTCGATGGTTTCCAGAAAGTCCATGCCTTCAGCGCTCAGGTTGAGCGGGGCGACCGAATCCAGCGGCACTGCCGTGGTGGCGTAGTCGAGCTTGGCCGGGGCCAGCGCGTCGACCATGTCGGCGAAGTACATGCAGTTCCAGTCGCGGTTGAAATACTCGTGGGCGACGTAGTGACGATCCTGACCCTTGATGCTCTGCAGCCGCGCGCCGAGACTCGGCGCCGCAGCGGCATACTTCGGATTGGCCGCGAGCAGTGCTTCGGAAAATTGCAGCGCGGCGTCGATGCGCTGGTCGGAGCGCGACGAGGCATTGGCAAAGCGGTCATGCAGGCTGAACAGATTGCGCAGCGGCGCCGACGGCGACCAGCCGGGGAAGCAGTTGTAGCTGACGTAGAGCATGCCGCCCGGTTTAAGGTGACGGCGGGCGAATTCGACGATCAGTTTCTGATTGTCGCGGCTGACCCAGGTCCAGATGCCATGCAGGCTGATGCTGTCGAACTGCGGCAGATCATTGCGCGCCAGCAGCTGTTCGAAGCTGTCGTCATACAGACGCGCGCCATTGTTGGCGGCAGTCGCGAGTTCGATGGCATGGGCCGCCATACCCGGGTGAAAGTCCGTACCGACAAACGAACCCGGGTTGGCGGTGGCGTGGATGTTGATCGACACGCCCTGACCGAAGCCCAGTTCGCAGTGCACGCCGTCGTTGCTTTCCAGCGTGGCGAACCCGCGCAACAACAGGCAGTAACGCAGGAACACCGGATTGATCTCCCGGCTATAGCTGTAGGTGTAGCCTTCGTCGGTGAAATAACCTTCGTTCCAGGCGTTGCTCATGAGGGCGGTCTCTTGTTCTTGAAAGTGATGGCAGTCTTATAAGGGGTTGTCGCTGCGCGCGACAAATTGAAAAAACGGATACTTCCCCAAACCCTGTGGGAGCGAGCCTGCTCGCGAAAGCTTTTTTTCAGTTTGAATATAATCGGCTGACACGCCGCTTTCATGAGCAGGCTCGCTGCCACAGGGATCTTCAACACATCCAAGCAGGATTGATGGACCGATCACGCACCCCACGGCCCATTCGCGCAGGCATTTTGTAGCCAGCCGAAACTGTCATATTCCCTCCCACTCGTCTGCCCATAGTGACCAGCCCAACGCTGATTTCATGAGGCTGCACTGTGTTCCAACGTCTTCTGTGTTCGCTGTCCGTTCTGAGCCTGTCCATCGCCGCTGCCCACGCGGCCGAGCCTGTCAGCCTCGACACGCCGCGCTTGAGCGGCATCGACAACTTTCGCGACATCGCCGGCATCACCACCGCGTACTCCACCGCCCACGACGGCGTTATGCGCAGCGGCGTGTTCTACCGTTCCAACGCACTGACGCCGTCGACGGCGGATCTGGCGACACTCAATGGGCTTGGCATCAAAGCCATTTACGACCTGCGCACGCCCAGCGAAATTGCCGCTACGCCCGACACGATGATCACGGGCGCGGCCTATCGCAATATCGACATCATCGGTAGCACCACCTCGGGTGCGGACATCACCAATATCTCCTTCCACAGCGCCGCCGAGGCAGTGGCGATGATGGAGGAAACCAACCGCGCCTTCGTCAGCGATGCCGGCATGCGCGGGCAGTTCGGCCAGTTGTTCAATGAGCTGGCAAGTGTCGACGCCGCGCAGTTGTTTCACTGCACCGCCGGCAAAGACCGCACTGGCTGGACCGCCGCCGTGTTGCAGAGCATCGCTGGTGTCGATGAGGCGACGATCATGGCCAACTACTTGGCGACCAACGACTACACCGCCGCCCGAGTTGCCGCGACCTTGAAAGCCTTGCCGCCGAGCATGGCCGCTGTCTACGAGCCGCTGCTCGGGGTGCAGGCCAGTTATTTGCAGGCCGGTCTCGACCAGGTCGCCGCTGAGTACGGCAGCATGGACAACTACCTCAAGCAGGGCCTCGGTCTGTCCCAGGAAACCATCTATGTGCTGCGCGGAAAATTGGTGGAGTACAACAGCTTGCCGGGTCAGGCCGGGCTGATCGGCAATGCCGCCGCTGGTGCCGAGTTGCTGCGCCAGCTGCAGAACTCCGAGCTGTCCGGCACCTACAGCGCCTACAACTACTACCTGCAATCGGCGATCGACGCCGGCAGTCTGGGCGGTGTCGAATCTCAAGTCGGCGGTCAGGTCCACGCTGATGCGGCCAGCTACCTGCTGCGGCAGAACGCGATGATCGAACAAGCCGCCGCACCGTTTGCCAGCGGCAGCGATTTGAAGGTCGGCCAATACCGCCTCTGGAGTACCGCGCTTGCCGGCTACCTCGGCACTGACGGCTCGACCCATGCCGAGAGCAGCAACGAACACAGCCAGGGCCTGATGCTCGGCATTACCCAGCGCTTCAACGAACAACTCAGCGCGCGCGGCGGCTTTGGCTACAGCAAGGGCAGCGTGGGCGGCGCGGGTGGCGAGGCCAATACAGACTTCACCTTCCTCAACCTCGGCGCGCGTTACGGCCTGACCAGCCTTGAACGCGGCATGTTTGTCGATGCCAACGCCAGCGCCGGATACGTCGACTACGACAGCAAACGCGAGCTTGGCGGTGGTCTCGGCACTGCCAAGGGCGACACTCACGGCAATCTCACCGGCGCGACCGTGGCGTTGGGTTATCGCCTGCCGCTGAGCAGCGTGATTGTCGAACCGAACCTGGGCTTTCGCGTCAGTCATCTCGACTTGCAAGGTTTCAAAGAGAAGGGCAGTGAACTGGCGCTCGACGTCGACGGCATCAAGCAAACCCGCCGCAGCGCGGTGGCTAATCTCGACGTGTCATTCGCCCCAGTGGCCGTGGGTGCGTGGCAGTTGGTCCCGGGCGTTCGCGTGGGCTATGAACGTGCGCTCGGCGATCAGCAAGTCGACAGCGAAGGCCACCTGCTGGGGCTGGATATCGAGCAGCGCGCGGCGTTCGACAATCGCGACCAGTTCAGCGGCGGCATCAACTTGATGGCCAACCTCGGCGCCCTGAGTGTAGGCGCTGAGGTCGGCGCCAACGGTGGCGGTGACAGCCACGGTATCAATGGCGGGCTGAAGGCCAGTTACGCGTTTTGAACACAGCGAGCCCGGCAAATTGCCGGGCTCTTGCGCTCAAGCATGCTGCGCACGCGAAGGTTGCTGTGTGCGTGCCGGTGGCGCGGTGGGTTCGGGCAGCGAGGCGACATGCACGGTGCGCGCCGGGAAGGCGAACGTCGCGTCCAGCTCGGCCACCGCTTCCATGATTGCCAGATTTATGCGTTGCTGCACGTCCATGTAGACGTTGTAGCTGGCGTCCAGAACGATATATACCGTCTCGAATTCCAGCGCGCTCTCACCAAAACTGCGGAAATGGCAGCGGTCGAAGCGCGCCTGTTTTTCGTTCTTGATGATGCTTTCAACGCGTTGAGTGATCTGGCGGATCTGTTCGCTGGTGCACTCGTAAGTCAGACGAAACTCGAACACCACTCGACGTTCTTGCAAGCGTTTGTAGTTCTGAATGGTGCTGCCGATCATGTCGGCGTTGGCCATGACGATCTGCTCACCGCCGAGACTGCGGATGCGTGTGGTCTTCAGGCCGACGTGCTCGACCGTACCGGCCAGCGTGCCGACGACGATGAAATCGCCCACCTCAAACGGCTTGTCGACGGCAATCGACAGCGAGGCGAACACGTCGCCGAGAATGTTCTGCACCGCCAGCGCCACCGCGATACCGCCGACACCCAGGCTGGCGACGAATGCAGTGATGTTGACGCCCAGGTTCGACAGCATCGCCAGCAGAATCACCGCCCACAGCAATACCTTGACGCCCCACAGGCTCAGGGTCGCCAAGGCGCTCGCTTGAAAGGAGCCGGTCGCGTTATGCCGCGAGAAATAGCGATGCAGCCCCAGTGCCAGCGCGCGGTTGGTCCACAGGCCGACCTGCAACGCCGCCACCACGAACCACAAACTGCTGACACGCCCGAGCCAGCGCTCGGGCAAATCCAGCAAACCGATGCCGACCAGAATCGATGCCAACAGCAGCAACGTGGTGCTGGTCGCCGCCAGCACTTCGCTGGCCATGTACGTCAGATGCCCATTGCCGGCAGTGGCCCGCGCCTGCACCTTGCGGAAAACGAAGCGGATCGCCGTGGTGGTCAGCAGATAACTGAGCGTTGCGGCGAGCAACGCCAAGACCCAGTTCGCCAGTGAAATTCCCAGAAGTGTGTGCGTCGTGAAAAAGCCGATGAAATCCTCAGTCATTGAAACCCCCTTGCGAAGCCTGCGACGACGCTGGCGCAGAAGCGCAGCGTCGGCCGCAGCCAGGTAAACGCCGCCTGAATCGGCTATGCCGTCAAGCGACCTGTCTGGGGTTAGTCGCCCTGAGATTCCTGCTGTTCAATCAAATGCAGGTTTCGCCGGACCGAATGGTCAACGCCTGGCCTTCAACTCCGCTGGGCTTACGCCGTAAGCGCTTTGAAAATACTGACAAAAGCGCCCGACATTACTGAAGCCAAAGCTCAACGCCACCTCCGTCACAGAGCCTGCATGCCCGCGCACCAACGCCTCATAGGCGCGCTGCAAACGCACCTGCCGCTGATACGCCACGATCGACATCCCGACAAAACGCCGAAAACCTTCCTGCAAGGCGCGCTGGCTGACATGGCTCAACCGCGCCAGATCCACGCCACTGACCAACTGCTGCGGATGCGCCTGAATAAACTCCATCGCCACCTTCACATGTCGTGGCGCCACACACGGCGCCGGCCCCCGTAATGCCTCGGTGAAATTGTGCGGCCACGCCTCCAGCACCGCATCGATCAACATCTCGCGCAACCGTGACGGCATCAACGTGCCGCTGTTGATCAAGGCATCGAACTCAGTGCCCGTGGCCAGATCGATCAACGCCTTGAGGCCCTGAAATGCCGGGGTATTCAGATCCACGCTTGGCTCAAACACGATCTTCTGCACGACCGGTTTCTCCAGCAGCGCCGACAACCGCTCGGTGAGCTGCTGACGATTGATCGAAATGCCGTGATGCGCGTGATCGTCAACAAAACGCATCGAACGGATATCCGCCTTGTCGATCGCCAGACCGATGTGCGCCATGCCGATGGATTCAGTGACGTGGTTGAAAACGATCTTGCCGGCGGTGGGGATGACGAAGGTGATTTCGTTCTGCGGATCGGGGAGGGCGACGCTGAAGTCGCCGTGGTAATGCATACGCCGAAAACTCACGCCGTCGTGCCGCCCGTAGACACCGCCGATGATGATGCTGGAAGGTGGCGGCGGAGTATCGGCGTAGCGGTTGCCGAAGAGCCTGGAGAACAGGGCGCCGAAGTCGGAAGAGCTGAGGTTGTCGGAGCGCAGGATGATTTTTTGCCGGGATGGGGATGCAGTTGCGATGGGCGGCATTTTGGAATGCGGGCTCTTGGGGCGACGGTGGGGATGGGAAGATTAGTGAATTGGCGTGACTGTCTGGTGACAAGGCTTTGGAGCATCGTTTGCTTTCGACTTCAGCGGTGACTTCTGATGAATCGCCAATTCGGCGCCAGCACTACATGGTTAAGTTGAATGGTGTGAGTTCGCAAAATTGAATGGCGGCGACGCTACCGAACTAAATCGAATTGTGTCCGATTGCTTTACAGTTTGGGGATGGATAGGTGGGAGTGCTATTGGCTTTATAGTAATCGAATATATTGTCGATCCGTTCCGTGTCTAATATAAGTCCGGTACTTCTATAGCGTTTCAATAAGCGAAAAGGTGATAGTTATGAAAAAGCTCCTTTTTTGTGCGCTTGCCATGCTATTTATGATTGGCTGCGCTTCGTCCGGTAATCAAGCTGCGCTCGAAGCCCATGCGGACGCGCCGGCGACCGCAAAGCAGCTAACGGGCAGCGAAATAAAAACTACGGTCATAGGCCGAAAATATTCCAGCGTAACGTCCACTGGTTATCCTTTCTCGCAAGTATTAAGCGCTGACGGAACTGCACAAATTCAAATCTCCAGCGAGTCCATGCAGTCAGGAAGTTGGGTGATTACGGGGGATGTGATCTGCGTTGCCTATCAAAAATACGGTAAGGAATGCAGCAAAGTGTTAACAGATGGGGGCTCGATTTGGTTCGTTGACAGTACGACGAATAAAACCAACAACAAATTTATCGCCAACTAGAGCGGACATCATTTTGAGAGCGGGTAGCGGCTGCTTCACGCCTGGTTCATATCAGGTATTGAAAGAACGACGCCACTGACTGGGCGTAGCCTTTTCCACCTGCCGAAAGGCCCGATAGTAAGAGTTGACGTCGTCATAACCCAGAAGATACGCCACCTCTTTGAGCTCCAGGCTCGTATCAGCCAGCAGCTGCAACCCAACTTGACGCCTCGCCTCGTTGAGCAGTGCGTTGAAGGTCGTGCCCTCGGACGCCAAACGGCGCTGCAAGGTTCGCTCGCTCTGCAACAGTTCTCTGGCGAGGTGTTGCAAACTTGGCCGTCCGTTCGCCAGCGTGCGCTTGAATATTTCAATGACCTGCTCACAGAAGCCAACCGGCGCCTCGATTGCGCGTAATGCGGCATCGAGGCCGGGGCTCATCATGTGCAGCACCTGCGCATTGTGTTGCAGAAACGGCCGGTCAAGATCAGAGGCGCTCAAGATCATCTCGTCATGGCTGGCACCGCAGTTGATGGGACAGGCGAAATAATCCGAATGAGTTTCCAGCGGTGGCTTCGGCCGCCGCAAGCTCAATGACATTGGCGTGATGTGTTTTCCGGTGCCTCGTCGACCGAGCTCCAGTACCAAGGCAAAACACGCCTCCACTGAAAGATAGGGCGCAGGCCCCGTGCCGGATGGCCACTGAATCGTGAATGACACAGTGTTCTGGCGCTCGACCATGGATAATTTGTCGGGACTGCACAGGCGCTGCAAGCGCGCCAACCGCGCAAGTCCGTCGCGATAATCAGCAGCATATAACGCCGTGATGAACGCCATTTTGTGCTTCGCACTGGGCGTGTCGCGAACCATTTTTATCGCAAAAGCCGGATCCGCCGAAAGCGCCTCAATGGCGTTCCAGACAGCGAACAACTGCCGTGTGCTGACAAAGGTCGATTCGTTCAGATGAAGGTCATGGGGCAGTTGAGCATGTTGCTCAATCAACGAGGGATCCAGTCCCAGCTGCGCTATTGATTCCCAGAATACCCTGGGAAATTTACACCGCTCGGTGCTGGTGTGAAGGTGCGGCATTTCCAGACTCCGAACTGCAGGATAGCGGTGATGCGTGATGCAATGCGCCGCAAATGGCGCGTTCTGCAAGTATTCTGGCGGAAGGCGCCCACAGGCTCATACCGCTTCGCTTTTACCATTGTCGTCAACACACTGAGCCAAAAGGAGCTCACGATGACAATGACTTTCTATACCAACCCCAATTCTCGCGGGCGCATGGTGCGCTGGATGCTCGAAGAAATCGGCTGCGCGTATGAGACGGTGATCATGGATTACCAGTCGAGCAGTCAGGCTGACCGTTGGGGCGGTGCTGCGCTGGCAGTGCCAACGATGGCCGATGCTGATGATCGGCGTGTCGGCTTTTTTCGCGACGTGAACCCGATGGGGAAGATCCCGGCCCTGGTGCATAACGGGCAAACCATAACAGAAACTGCCGCCATCTGTGCGTACCTGGCGGAGGCATTTCCCGAAGCCGGGCTGGTCCCGGTGGCAGCGGAGCGCGCCGCTTATTACCGGTGGATGTTTTTCGCTGCGGGGCCGCTGGAGCAGGCGGTCACCAACTACCGCGCCAGTTTCAACCCGACGCCGGATCAGGAGTTTTTCTTTGGCTACGGAAGCTATGAGCGCACGGTCGATCAGCTTGAGCGCGCGGTATTGGCGCATCCGTTTATCGCCGGGGAACGCTTCACCGCTGCAGACGTTTATGTTGGCTCCCACATTGGCTGGGGGTTAGGCTTGCAAACCTTGCCGCCCAGGCCTGCGTTTCTCGCCTATGCCCAGAAGTTGACCAGCCGCGACGCCTACAAACGTGCGGTGGCGAAGGATGAAGCGCTGTTGGGGGCCAGATGACTGATGTGCCTGCCATGATTTTTCGCAAAACTCAGGGAATTTGATAATGCCGCTCAACCGACTCGACTTCACCACACGCTTGCTGATCGATGCGGGCATTGGTGAAGGGATGCGAATCCTGGACGTAGGTTGCGGTTCGGGTGATGTTTCGTTTTTGCTGTGTGATCTCGTGGGAAGAGACGGGGAGATCATCGGCGTTGATCACGATGCCGCTGCCATTGCCGTTGCACGCCAGCGCACCGCAGGACATGCGCCGACCTTTCTTGAGGGAGACCTCTTGGAATTGCCAGACTCTATCGGCAGTTTTGACGCCATCGTCGGCAGGCGCGTTCTGATGTATCAACCGGATGCGGTGGCGACGATCCGAGCGCTGTCGAGATGTCTGCGTCCCGGCGGGATCATGATCTTCCAGGAACACGATACGACGATGGCGCCCGCCAGCGTCGAGCCTTTCCCTTTGCATGAAAAAGCGCAACGCTGGTTACAGCAAATGCTTGCTTGCGAAGGAGCGGATTTGCACATCGGGTTCAACCTGCACGGCATTTTCACCCGGGCAGGCTTGACCGTTGAAAGCGTGCGAGCTGAGTGCCTGGTGCAAACGCCTGATGCGCCCTACAGCCTTGGCGCCATCGTTCGAGCGTGCTTGCCGCGAATCATTGCGTTAGGGGTGGCCAGTACAGAAGAGGTAGAGATTGAAACATTGCAGGAGCGTCTGGATCAGGAGCGTTCAGCTTCTTCGGGCATCTACGTCGGTGATGTGATGTTTGGGAGTTGGGCTCGGAAAAGTTGACGTTTTGAGAGGAGGATATACCGGGGATGCGGTGGGAAAGTGCGACGCTTGGAACGACCCCCTGTGCCCGCTAGTCGTACCTGTCTACGAACATTTTTACAGGTACGGCGCAATGGATAAGACAATCACCGTGGATCAACTGGCAACCACTGATCTTGGCTCAATCAACGAGATATGGCTCGGCGGGACCCATACCCAGTTATGCCTATGGCGTGCTGAACAAGTCTTCACCCACGAAATGCTCAGCGAGGGAACCCATGATCAGAATGTCCGACGCCTGTGCTTGCAGTTGGTTGACCCTGACGATCGAGATGCAGTGGCCCGTGTTGAGGCGGTAGCGCGCGAACGACTCGAAGAAATGGGCAAGCAGGGCGAGTTTTACCCGGCCGAGGAGGCGGACACTCGTCAATAGCCGCTCCGCATCTGATGAAAAGCGCTGCTGCTAGAGCTGCGCCTCAAGCGGGCTCCTCAAGCCTGCGCACATCCCCCAACGAATCACGCTGCATCGACTGCAAATTCTTTTCGATGGTTTCGCACAGCGCTTCCATTTGAATCTGGTGTTCGCTGTGGCGGAACGGACTCTGCAGATCGGTGCCGATACGTTCGATGGCCAGCAGCATGAACCCGACCACGGTCGACGCCAGCGGCGTGAACCAGCCGAGGGATTCCACCAGTCCTATCGGGACGATCAGGCAGAACAGCGAAATGAACAGCCGTGGGAAATATACATAAGGGTAGGGCAGCGGGGTATTGGCGATCCGCTCCATTCCGCCTTGGCTGTTGGACAAGTCCACCAGGGTCGACTCGAGCCGCGCCAGGCGAATACTGTCCAGATGCCCGGCCTTGTATTCGCGAGCGAGCAGAGTCGCCGAGCCGGTGAGGATATCGTTGGCAAAGTTATTGGTCGTGCCGCTGCGGGCAAATTCTTCGGCGGGAATAAACGCTCGCACCTCGTCGGGACATGGCTGGCCCTGTAGGTGCGCGGCGAGGCAATTCACGTAGGCCACGTGGCGGCGCAACAGCGTGGATTTGACCGGGTTCACCTCGCCACCAGCGTCGTCCAGCAGCGTCAGCACCTGCCTGGCGAAGCTGCGGGAATTGTTGATCATCGACCCCCACAGCGTCCGCGCCTCCCACCAGCGGTTGTAAGCGCTGCTGTTGCGAAAACTGATCAACACGATCAACGCCGAACCGAGCAAGGTCAGCGGCATCAACGGCAGGTTCAGCTTGGCGTTGAGAAATAGCATGAAGTCGACGGTGACGGCGATGTCCCAGAGCAGCAACCAGAACAAAGACCAGCCCACGTAACCCAGGGTCTTGATGATCAGACGGTATTTTTTGACGATGGCAGCTTTCAAACGGAAACCTCGTGGCGAGCAGTTTGCTTAAACGCTTAAGCTCGGACGATGCCAGGCACCCGCAGTTCCCTGGTGGGGCGGTCAGCCGTCAGTCAGTCTGCAAAGTCTGGCCCTGTGCAGGGCGAATGCTTTCGAGAAAAATCCTCGTCTCTCGATTCGACCGCGCTACGCTGGGTTTTGCCGCGCTCCCGCCACACTGGCTCGGCGGTCCGCCCGTTCGCCGAGTCGCCATCCCAGCAGACCCCACAGCAGTGCACACAACGCGCCGACCAATGCCGCCATGCCTGCACCTTGGCTGAGTGCGTCCAGCGCGCTTTTCGCCCAGGCACTGATGGCGTCGCCGGCGCGGTAGACCACGGTGTCGATGAAGTTCTTTGCCTTGTACTTGCTTTCGGCATCGAGCGGGGCGAACAGCATCTCCCGGCCTGGGCGCACGAAGGCGTATTCACCGATGCGGCGCACGATCATCAGCGCGGCGATCAGGCCAAAACTGGGCGCGAAGATCAGCCCGATAAAACCCGCGCACATGACCAGCGGCACCATGGCCAACAGCACGCCGACGCCGAGCTTTTGGGCGAGGCGCCCTGTGATGAACAGCTGACAGAGCAGGGCGCCCGCCTGCACGACAAAGTCGATGATGCCGAACACGCGCACCTGCGCCTCGCGGTCCGGGAAGTGTTCGGCGACGACGCGTGCCTGCTCGAAGTAAAGGAAGGTGGAGACTGTCGCCAGCAGCACCACAAAACCGCAGATGCCGAGCAGATAGGGTGATTTCAGAACGGCCGTCATACCGCTGAACGGATTGCCCGGCAACGGCCTGCGAGGGCTTTCGCTCGGCGCGGCATCGGGGCGTCCTGCGCCACCCCTTTCACGCCAGTGCATCAGCTGGCGCTTGAACCACATCGCAGCGCCCAGCAGAACAGCGGCCAGCAGCATCAGGCCGGACTCGCCCAGCGAACCGATCAGCAAGGCGCTCAGCGCAGGGCCACAAAGGCCGCCGACGCTGGCGCCCGCCGCGATGAAAGCGAACAGGCGTTTGGCCTGGGCACTGTCGAATACATCGGCCATCAGGCTCCAGGCGACCGATACGACAAACAGGTTGTAGACCGATATCCACACGTAAAACACGCGCGCCAGCCACGGGCTTTCCTCGCCGAGGAACAAGGCGGCGAACAACAGCAGGTTGGTGCAGAAGAATCCGTATACCCAGTCCACGAAATGCAGGCGCGGTACGTGTGCGCTGAGCCAGGCGAACAGCGGCACGGCCGCCAGCATGACCAGGAAGGTCGCGGTGAACAGCCACTGCAAGTTCTCGACGCCGGCAGTGATGCCCATCGATTCGCGGATCGGACGGAGCATGAAATAGCCGGCGAACAGGCAAACGAACAGCAGAAAACCGTTGAGCGCAGGGCGCAGCTCGTGAGCCTCGGCATTGATGATGGCGCCGGCGCGGTGGGCGAGAAGAGACGTATCCATGTTGCGCTCCTGTGGGAGTGGCGGGGCAATGGCACGGAGCCTGCCCGTGCCAGCGGGCTCAGCGGTAGGTGACGCCGGTCAGTCGCTCGGAGAGTTGCCACAGTGTGGCCGAATTCGAGCGATCGGCAGCGGCCGGCGGCATCTTGGCGAAGCCCAGCGGCCCGCGCTTCTCGTTATCACCGGTGGGGCCGTAGTAGGCGCCGCCCACCGCCTCCAGCGCCGTCGCCGCATACAGCGTGGGCAGCGCGCCCTGCGCTGCGGAATGATACATGTCCCGCTCTACAGCCCATTGTTTGCCGAATTCACTGTCCAGGCCAGGCCCACGGGCGATCAGTTCGGTCACGGCAACGCCGGGGTGAGCGGCGATGCTGCGTATTCCCCAACCGGCGGCATCGCTGCGCTGCTGCAGCTCGATACTCCACTTGAGTATCGCCAGTTTCGATTGGCTGTAGCTGGCAAAAGGGTCGTAACTGCGCTCAGCCTGCAGGTCATCAAAATTAAGGGTCGCGCGCCCGGCGGCGATGCTCGACAGGCTGACCACCCGACCATCGTCGCTTTTGCGTAGCAGGGGCATCAGCAGGCCGGTCAGGGCGAAATGCCCCAGGTAATTGGTCGCCAGTTGCATCTCGTAGCCATCGGCGGAAACGCCTCGAACAGGCGGCGACATGATCGCGGCATTGTTAATCAGCACGTCGAGCCTCGGCAGGTGCCCTTGCAGACGGTTGGCGAGGTCGCGCACCGATTGCAGATTGGCAAGGTCCAGCGTTTCGAATTGCACGCGCGCCTCAGGCACGGCTTGCTTGATGTTTGCGATCGCCTCGCGGCCGCGCTCGGCGTTGCGTGCGGCGATGATCACCTCGGCACCGGCGCGCGTCAGGGCCAGCGCGTCTTCATAGCCCATGCCGCTGGTTCCTCCGGTCACCAGCACGATGCGGCCTTTCTGGCTGGGCATATCGTGGGTTGACCAGTCCGGCTTCGGCTCCGTTCGGGGAGTCGCCTGTGCAGCCAGTGTGCCGGCCATCGCGGAAATGGCGAACAGCATTCGGGCGGCCTTGAGAAGGCGTTGGGTCGCGGTATTGCTCGGCGTAGCGGGTGAATGGCTCATCGGAGAATCTCATTCGCGTGACAGGTTCCCGGTTGGCGGGGCGAGTGAGCAGTATCGGTGTACGAATGCCCGAGGATAAGTCGGGCATTGGTGGATGGCCCGTACGCTATGGCGTACAGTCAGTCGCTTGCGGAGGAAGCGTCCATGCGTAAACCAAACCTTACCGATGTGTCGATATTTGCTGCGGTGGTCGAGGCGGGGGGATTTCGTGCTGCCGCGCAAAAGCGGGGCTTGTCCGCCTCATCGCTGAGCGATTGCATGCGTCGGCTGGAAAGCGACCTGGGTGTGCGCCTGCTCAATCGAACCACGCGCAGCGTCACGCCGACGGCCGCCGGCGAGCGACTGCTCGAGCGCCTGCGCCCGGCCTTGCAAGAAATCGACGCCGCTTTCAACGATCTGGACGACGACGCTCAGCGCCCGGTCGGCACGCTCAAACTCAATGTGCCAGTGCCGGTGGCACGCTTTCTGTTGCCCGACCTGCTGGCGCGTTTTCTGCGCCTTTATCCAGGGATCAGTGTCGAAGTCGTCATGGACAACACCTTTGTCGACGTCAACGCTGGCGGGTATGACGCCGGCGTGCGCTATGAAGAGAGCCTGGCCAAAGACATGATCGCCGTGCCCATCGGCCCGCGTCGCCAACGCTTCGTTGCAGCCGCCGCCCCGCGCTATCTGGCTGAACGAGGGACACCCACTCATCCCGAAGAACTGCCAGGCCATGACCTGCTTGGCCATCGGTTCGAGAGTGGCAAAGTCGGCGTATTCGAGTTCCATCGAGACGGCCGTATCGTGCGTATCCCGCCTCAGGGGCAACTGCTGACGTCGTCGCACGATCTGAAAATTCGCTCGGCCATCAACGGACTGGGCATCGTCTATACCTTCGAGGACTTCCTGCGCGAGCCGCTCTCCGATGGTCGACTGGTGCCGATTCTCGAGGACTGGTGGCAGGACTTCGACGGCCCGTTTCTGTATTACCACGGCCGCCGCCACATGCCTTCGCCGCTGAGGGCGTTTGTGGATTTTTTGCGGGGGGAAGGGCGGGTTGCGGAGAGTTCAAGTGTCTTTAGCATCGTTTCGTAAGGCCAATCAGCCCTCAATCGAACTCTGCTCAAACCCCAATGCCCCAATCTGGGGTACATATGGTTGGCGACCCTTCTTTTATGCCAGAATTCCTCTGATTCTAATTTTACAAGGATGTTAAAGATGTCAGGCAAACCTGCCGCTCGCGTTACCGATCCTACTTCTTGCCCTCTGCCTGGTCATGGCGTTAATCCAATTGCCTCTGGGTCTCCAGACGTTTTCTTCGATGGGTTAGCTGCCGCTCGGCAAACTGATAAGAGCGCATGTGGCAGCCCTATCGTCGGAGATGTAGCTTCGACGGTGCTCATCAATGGATTACCTGCAGCAACCGTTGGTAGCACTGGCGCCCATGGGAATAACGTCATCACTGGCTCCAGTACCGTAATAATTGGTAACTCGCATACTCCAGCGGATTTCACACCTCCTTCCGCAATGCCGCTTTGGGCACTGGTCTTCGATGAGCAGTTTCGTATCGTTGGTACTGATGGTCAGCCATTAGCTAACGTTCCCTACCACATCAAAGATGAGTCAGGAATGGTCTATACCGGGTTTTCAGATGAGTCAGGACGTACTCCGAGAATTGCTACGAGCAAACAAGAAACTCTGGAAATTACTACAGGAGTTGCGGCCCTTGAAAAGTGGGGTGAAGCATGACGGAGTTTTCTTGCAAAGTACCCACAAACAAGGAAGCCGGCTCGGTAAGTAACGTACCTGGCTATGCGATGCCGGCGAATATTCATCTTTTCGTGGCAGTCGATGAAATTGGAAAGGATGGATTTTTAGTTAGAAAAATTTACTCGTCTCCGGACAATCCTCATCTTGTTGCAAAAAATTTACCGGAATTCCAGATGAAACACGAAGTCTGGCCCGAAAAATATGGTATGCGCCCCGTCGCTCCGAACTCAAATGCCACCGTAGCAGAACACGTATTCAGCAGCAGGAAATATCCATCAAGCTATCTTTCAACAAGCTCCGAGTTTCCCGGTGGCTCTCCAAGGTTCGACGGAAAAGTTGTCTATATCGACATTGAGAAAGCGAAGGCGGCTGGAGCAAAGTTAGTTACGACGGAGGAAATTCTTAAGTCGTTGGAAGACTATAAAAAAGTAGCTCCGAAGAACTCGGCGAGAATCGACCAGATTGCTAGCTGGGTGAGAGATATCGACAAAGAAGTACTGGTGAAAGCAGAGAAAGTACCAGCTAATGCGATTTTCACACCAAGGTCTTATCAAGTGACCAATACGCTCATGAAGGGTGCAAGAGTCGTAAGGGTTTTCGCCATTGGATTTACTGCGTATGACCTAAAATTAGCCACAGAAGAATCAATTAAGCAGAAAAGCGTTAAACCTATTTCTGTCGAAGTGGTGAAACAAGCAGGCGGCTGGGGAGGCGCGATGGCCGGTGCAAGGATAGGGTTCGTTGCAGGTGCTGCGGTTGGTATAGAAACCGGACCTGGTGCATTTGTAAGTGGTGCAATCGGTGGAATAATATTTGGCACTGCAGGATACCTGGGCGCGACCTGGCTCGCTGACTACCTACAAGAGTGAAAAAGTATATGAGCTGGTTAGGTCGTATGAAGAAGGTGTTCAAGACTACCCCTGAGGAGCAAATCGTAGGTTATTCGGTTGTAGAGTTAAAATCTATATTTGGAATCACGATCACTGAGGCTGTAGCAGGGCATCGAAATTACCCTGTTTACTCAGCGTTGACTCCTGCAGGAATACAAGCCTATTACTCAAGTTTTGTCATCGACAAAGCTGAGGTGGCTGGTGTTGAGAACCTTATTAACGAACGGTTCTCACCCGTCAATGAAAGAGTGTTCAATGGATTGGTCGTAACCCGCTTTCAACATCGACTGAGTGGTGAGCAGCTTATATTTTCTATTTCATATAAAGAATTCAATAGCGCTACGATTCGGCTGGTCACCAACAGTTCTGAGCTATTGTCCCTGTTAAGCGAAACAAAAATTGCGGCTCCTCCTCCGTGGTTGGTCTTCGATGGATACGAGGCGTCTTGGTGGGGAGGTGACATGCAGGGTGCCCAAGGTTTTTACAACGACAATTATTTCTTTCCGTTTTTCTCATCGCTAAGTCCAGCAGAAAGAACCGCTTATTACGCAAGATACTCCGCATCTGAGGACTGGATCAGGAGCCTAGAGTTGACTCTGGATCTCGAATAGCGATAGAGATAGCTATAGCTCTGCTTCGGCCGAAAGTGGGGTACAGTTCGATGGATGCTTTCTGTCATTCGAGGTTGTTCGGCCTTGCGTGATAAAGGCGACACAGCGACCTTTCGACGTTGCAGCTTACACATCTGCAGACACCTTTCTTCATCAGGATCATTGCCCTTTCAATTAATGTTTCAGGTAGGAGAACAAAGTGAGTCACAAGATTTTCTTGAGTCATAATCATGCGGACAAGCCAATCGTAGAACCTGTCGCCGTTAGATTGGCAGAGATTTTTGGCATTGATCAGGTTTTCTACGACTCATGGTCCATCCGTCCAGGTGACGGGATCATTGACCAGATGAATAAAGGGCTTGAAGCACCAGAGTATGTATTCTTTTTTGTCTCGGCAAAAAGTTTAGCAAGCCAAATGGTCAAGTTGGAGTGGCAAAACGCTTTGCATGCTGCGACACGCGGAAAAACTCGAATGATCCCTATTAGAGTTGACGGTAGCCCGACGCCTGCTTTGCTTACTCAGACGCTATACATTGACATGTTCACCGTCGGCCTCGAAGCGGCAATCGCTCAGATTGTAAGTGTGGCGCAAGGAAGCGCCTCGTTTACACCTCAACATCAGGGATTTTCAAATCTAACTTTCTCAACGGTACCCGGAGCTGATGGATCCATCGCCGTAACAGTCCAAGCATCCCATTTGATGGAGCCAAATCCCAGTTTTCTCCTACTGACTAAAAATTCGGAAGAAGAGATTTCTTGGACCCATGGTAGTAATGAAGCTTTTTTTGGTGGCTACAACAAAAATGCCTTCACGAGCTCCAACGGCGAGTTCATTCACGCCATTCTTTTCAAAACAATGGGCGGGGCGATAACACCTAGACACCCGCTTCAAATCAACCTAAGCAAGCGAACGGATGCGCCTCTAGTATTGCTGGAGGTGAGGCACGAGGCGGGCAAAAATGTCTGGGAGCCGATTCCCTATAAAGCCTGATCAGAGACAGAAAAAGGGGACTGATTTATTTTCTGAGAAACAAATCAGGCCCCTTTTTGCTTTGGCCGAAAGCCGACATCGGGTGACATGTCCACCTGCGCAACATCTTGAGGCCTCCCGCAGGCAGATCCTCAAGTTGATCTTGGCAGGCTTATCTATTCCAAATCTCCCGCTTTAACCGGAATTCGCCTGATAACGTCGTCGTAAGGCACCAGATCGAGAAAGGCTGTGACCTCAACTGCCTGCAGATTTCGCATGCGCATGATCCATACGTAGCTGTTGCGATAAGGCGCGCCGTCGGCTGCGGTGGCGGTGCCGTTCCAGTGCACAACGACGTCATCGCCTTCAGCCCAGATATCCGTCACCGTCGGGCGAACGGGCGAGGCGAGCCGTTTTGCGAAGGGTTGGACTGCGCGTTTCAGGAAGTCATCTCGGCCGCGATAAGTACCCGCCGAAGGGCTCGTTCCCTTGATTGTCCAGATCACATCGGGGGCCAGGACATCTGTGAAGAACGTCCGGTCGCCTTGAGCCCACTGGTTGAACGCTTGCGCAATGAATTGGCGATTGCGTTCCGTAGTTGGTTCGCTGGCCACGGCGGGCGCCGGCCCTGCAATGAGTGTGGTGAGGACCAGTGCTAGCGCTGTAGAGAGGTGTTGAAAAAACGTCATTTCCTGTGCTCCTTGATCTGTCCGACGAGCCCCGTCGAGTTGGGTGGGCCGTTGTTGTTATCTGAGAGCCGCTAGTTGCGTTCCCACACGCCGTTGTTCTATATGAGGCATTGGCAAGAACCGGCGCGGGTTTGGCCGGCAGTACCTCTGGGCTTCATCTGAAGTGTGACTTATGAGCGGAGGAGGGCTGTTGCAGGATCGTCCTGATTTCTTGCTTGATCATCCGATACCAGATGCCTATCCGCCGCATCGTCACGTTATGGAGTTGTGTTTGAATTCCCTTTCAAAGCTTGTCGATATCATTGGTCGTCACGTCCGGGATGACGGCATTCACAGCACCGCGATCCCGGGTATCAGCCTGATTCGCTCGGCTACGCCCACGATGCCTATGCCGGTGGTGTACGAGCCAACACTCTGCCTTGTCGCTCAGGGACGTAAACAAGCGATGCTGGGTACTACCGTCTATGTTTACGATCCGGCCAAGTACCTGATTGCATCGGTAGACCTTCCGGTGATGGGCTCGGTCATCGAGGCGAGTGAGGCTGTTCCCTATCTGTGCCTGGCGCTGGATCTCGATACCGCTGTGTTGAGTGAACTTGCGCTGCGCCATCCGCTAAGAGAAGAGAGCGTCAGTGCACCGCCGGCAGGCATTACGCTCAACGATACGACTCCAGAACTGTTGGATGCAGCGGTTCGACTCGCGGGGCTGCTCGACAGACCGCGGGATATCGAAGCGCTCGCTCCGCTGGTGATCCGCGAAATGCTTTATCGCCTTCTAACCGAAAACGGCAACAGCATCATCAGGCAGATGGCACAAGCAGACAGCCGCTTGAACCAGATCGCCAAGGCTATTGCCTGGCTGCGCAGCCACTACAACGAAGCGTGTCGAATAGATGAACTCGTCGAAATCGCCGGCATGAGCCGTTCTTCTTTTCATACGCATTTCAAGGCGATCACCTCGATGAGCCCGCTGGAATTTCGTAACCAGTTGCGGCTACAGGAAGCACGCCGGCTGATGGTCACTGAAGCAGTGGATGCCGCAGAGGCGGGATATGCAGTCGGTTATGAAAGTCCCTCGCAGTTCAGTCGAGACTACGCCCGTCTGTTCGGCATGCCACCAGCGAAAGACGCCTGGCGGCTGCGCACGGACATTTGTGGAATTTGAATCCAGCACTTTTCTTCGCGCAGAAAAAAACGAGGCCGCATTTGCGGCCTCGTTTTCAATGTGTTCCGGACTACTGTTTGACGCTCAGGTAATCGCCGGTCGTGGCTGGATGACGACTCTTCGCCGTGAGCATGATGGACGTCCTGAGCGATCTCCCAGGCTGGCTGCCCCGAAGTGACTGACAACGAATAGCTATGCCCGACCCAGGCCATGAACATGGCGAGAGCAAGCGCGATTACTGCCGTCGTTGTCAGTGTTTTGCTGTACATGGCGTTAAAGGTTTCAACTCGTCGACAGGGCGCTCAAGCGATTTGCCTAATCCCCCCTGGGGGGATACGATGCCAGCGTAATTCATCGAGCCCTGAGACTCAACTCATGAGTGAGCACGAACACGACCACAGCCATCCCCACACCCACCAAAGTCATGAGGCGATCATCAAACGCCTCAAACGGGCGGACGGGCATTTGCGCGGCATCATCACCATGATCGAAGAAGGGCGTCAGTGTGTGGATATCGCCCAGCAGCTTCATGCGGTAGAGAAAGCGATCTGCCAGGCCAAACGCACGCTCATCCAGGATCACATCGACCACTGCCTCGAAGATACCGTTTCGGCGCTAGGCAATGGCGAGCGCGCACCGCTGGAAGCCTTCAAACAAATCACCAAGTACCTTTAGGTCTGACATGCCCGATTTCGCTGAACTGTTGCAGCAAGGCGGGGCTCACGCCTGGCTGTATTTCCCGAGCGCGATTCTGCTCGGTGCCTTGCATGGGCTTGAACCAGGTCATTCGAAAACCATGATGGCGGCCTTCATCGTGGCCATCCGTGGCTCGGTCAAACAGGCTGTTTTGTTGGGGTTGGCCGCAACGCTTTCGCACACCGCCGTGGTGTGGCTGGTCGCCATCGGCGGCATGTACCTGGGCAAAGGTCTGGACGCTGAAACCACTGAGCCGTATTTCCAGCTTGCGTCTGCTGCACTGATCATCGCGATTGCCCTGTGGATGCTGTGGCGTACCTGGTGCGGTGAGCAGATGTTCAAGTTCGAGCAAAGCGATGATCACCATCACGGCGAACACGACCATGGTCATCATGATGAAACGCACCGAATAGATACCGGCCATGGCCGTGTTGAACTGTCGATCTTCGAGGAAGGCCTGCCACCGCACTGGCGCTTGAAGACCTTGAGCGGACACGCCTGGGCAGCCTCGGATGTTCGCCTGACCACGACGCGTCCGGACGGCAGCAGCCAATCGTTCGCGTTCGTCGAGCGTGAAGGCTTTCTGCAGTCGACGGTGGATATTCCGGAACCGCACGAGTTCAGCGCTCGCTTGAGCCTTGGACATGCCGGGCATTCGCATGATTACGACCTGACGTTCCAGGAGCATGATCACGGGCATGCGCATTCCGAACTCGAAGGCCTGGAGCTGTCGATTGATGGCTATCAGGATGCGCACGAACGTGCTCATGCCAACGACATCCGTAAGCGCTTCACCAACCGCGAAGTGACCACGGGTCAGATCGTCATGTTCGGGCTGACTGGCGGCCTGATTCCCTGTCCGGCTGCCATCACTGTCCTGTTGCTGTGCCTGCAAGTCAAAGAGGTCGCGCTCGGCGGCATGCTCGTCCTGTGTTTCAGCATCGGCCTGGCGCTGACTTTGGTCACTGTCGGTGCCGCAGCAGCCGTTGGCGCCAGACAGGCTTCCAATCGCTGGCCGTGGCTGGGAACCGTAGCGCGCCGCGCTCCTTACCTGTCCAGCGTGCTGATCATTGGCGTTGGCCTGTATGTCGGCTTTCATGGCTGGATTGGCCTGAGCGCATAAGGCGGGAGTGTTGGTGCTTTTCGTTGCGGCACTCAGTCCGCCACCTGCCACCATAACCAGCCCGACAAACGACCCCGTGTGGCTTATGTTCGCGCCCAGTGACCCAGCCATCGTAAGCAATCGACCTTTGATCGAATCCTCGGAGAAGTCGCTTGCTCAATGAAGGCACCTGGCCATACGCTGCTCCGCGTGAGACATCTCACAAAGAATAACAACACGAGCATGGAGCAAGCCCTGATGAAACTGTCCGCCATTCTGATTGCCGCAATATTATCGATTACATCCGTTGCTGCCTTTGCGCACAGCGGTGGCACTGATTCAAAGGGTTGCCATCGCAACCATAAAACCAACGACTACCACTGCCACTAAACGGCAAAAGCCCAGCGCAAGGCTGGGCTTTTGAGACGAGCGCGATAGGGGGCGAGACATTAGCCCACGCCAACGCTCACCGCTGGTCTTTGAAACTTCGTACCTCACCAGCGACAGGGAGTTTGCGCTTACTCCACCGGCACGACGTTATCCAACGCCTGATTAACTGCGAGCTCGCCAAGCATCACCACTTGCGCGATACCTTGCAGTGTCTTGCGCGCAGATCCTTCAACCATCCCGATCACATCACTCAACATCACCGAAGCCGAGCCCAGCGATTCGCTGGCGTTGACCAGCAGTTCTTCAGTGGCGGTTTTCGGGTTGGCGAGGAACATGCTGCTGGTCTGGTAGGGCGTGGTTTTGAGGGTGTCGGTGGGTTTGAGGTAGTGGTCGAGGGCGCGGTCGGCAGCTTCGTGGAGTTTTTTTGAGTCGAGGGATTCGTAGGGGGAGGTTGCGTCCGACGCTGGCGGGTTAGGCGTTACTTTGAACATGGTGAAGCTCCATATGTGACCAAGGGAGCCATCACTCTCGCTACCAAACGAAGGGTGGTGGCCATACGAAGGTTGGTAGACCGGCCCACATGGAAAAACCGGCGCGCTCGAAAACGCCCTGCGCATGGCCACCATAAAACCGATGCGAAAGCATCTGCATAGGATGACGTTATGCGCCATGTGGAAAGCGGGCTACCAAACCCGATCACTGTTTTTCAGTGACCAGCCAACGATAGAACCCCGGCCCGAGGCGCACAAGCCGGCGGATTCTGGCGTAGTCGTAGGCAATGGCGCAAGGCGTTGTAGCTTGCTGGAATAGTCTGGATATCGCTTTTAAACGCGGCGTTTAGGGAATTGGTTTTGGCTGAGGTTTCGTGTTGATCGGGCTGGCGTCTTCGCGAGCAAGCTCGCTCCCACAAGTGACGAGTGGGCAATGTTTATAACGCCGTGCCAAGCGGCCCCATCACACATTTTGAACTTTGCTTTCCGCGCCATTTCCATTGTTTGAGGTGACAACCCTCCAGCTCCTCCACACCTGAATCAAGGAATGACCGTGACGGCTCCCACTCATAAACCTGCTCTGCGCAGAGCAATTACTTTCCCGATGCTGTTTCTGTTTATTCTCGGCGATGTACTCGGCGCGGGTGTTTACGCACTCGCCGGAACGATCGCGGGGGAGGTGGGCGGCGCGATTTGGGTGCCGCTGCTGATCGCATTGTTCTTCGCCATGTTGACGGCGGGTTCCTACGCGGAGCTGGTGACCAAATATCCCCACGCCGGCGCGGCTTCGGTATTCGCGGAAAAAGCCTTCAAGTCACCGCTCATTTCCTTCCTGGTCGGTTTTTGCATGCTGGCGGCTGCAGTCACCAGTGCAGCGGGTTTGTCGCTGGCGTTTGCCGGTGATTACCTCAACGCCTTTGTCGAGGTATCGCCGCAGATTG
The DNA here is from genome assembly GCF_056278925.1 of Pseudomonas sp. TE9122. NCBI lineage: Bacteria > Pseudomonadati > Pseudomonadota > Gammaproteobacteria > Pseudomonadales > Pseudomonadaceae > Pseudomonas > Pseudomonas sp. TE9122. The sequence continues at coordinate 2,016,801 of NZ_JBWBQI010000001.1, forward strand.
CAGCGCTGGTGTTTCTTCTGGCAATCGGCCTGCTCAACGCGCGGGGGATCAAGGAGTCGCTTGGGGCAAACCTGGTGATGACCGTGATTGAACTGTCCGGGCTGATTCTGGTGATCGTCGCCGCTGTCTGGTATTTCCGCACAGGCGATGCGGACCTGGGACGGACCCTCACGTTCAAACCGGGCGTCAGTCCCATGCTGGCGGTGTTGGGGGCGGCGTTGCTCGCGTTCTATTCTTTCGTCGGTTTCGAAACTTCGGCCAATCTGGCCGAGGAAATCAAAGACGTGCGCAAGGTCTACCCGCGCGCCTTGTTCGCGGCTTTGCTCACCGCTGGCGTGGTTTACATGGCGGTGGGCGTGGCGGCTTCTTCGGTGTTGCCTACCGAGAAGTTGGTGGCGACGTCAGCGCCTTTGCTCGAAGTTGTCCGCGCATCGACCCTCGCAATCCCGCCGGCGCTGTTCTCTTTTATTGCGCTGATTGCTGTGGCCAACGGTGCGCTATTAACCATGATCATGGCCAGTCGATTGACTTATGGCATGGCCAACCTGGGGCTGTTGCCGGGTGTCTTGGGTGCGGTTCTGCCTGAACGAAAAACTCCATGGGCTGCCATTGTCGCAACCACCGTGGTCGCTATTGCCCTGACACTCACAGGCACGCTGGCAACGCTGGCAGAGACGGTGGTGTTGCTGTTGCTGTTCGTTTTTCTGAGTACCAATGTGGCGGTGCTGGTACTTCGGCGGGACAGGGTAGAGGAAGACCACTTTCGCGTGCCGACCTTCGTTCCGGTGCTTGCAATCGTGTCGTGTCTGGTGCTGCTCAGTCAGCAGGGGTGGGAAACGTGGTTGCGGGCGGGGGCGCTGATCATTGTCGGGATGTTGCTGCATGGCTGTTCTCGCATCAGATTTTCCGCGATCAGTAAGGCCGGGTAGTGCGCCGGTTTGGGGGATTGGTGTCGTTTGGGCGGGTGTCATTTCGAGCAGGCTCGCTCCCACAGTGGATGGGTGGTGGTATTCAAAATGTGTCACACGTTGTCAGTCGGCGGGCGGGTGAGTAAGCTGCCGACATGAATCAGTCCTCAGTTTCCCCATCCTTCCCCGGCCCGCGTGGGCCAGTCGATCACGACATTCGTGATCAGATTGTCGCGGCGGCCAACGAGCATTTCAGCCAGTACGGCTACGCCAAGACCACGGTGTCCGATCTGGCCAAGGCCATCGGTTTCTCCAAGGCGTACATCTACAAATTCTTCGATTCCAAGCAGGCGATTGGCGAAGCCATCTGCGCGAACTGTCTGGGGCAGATCGTTGCGGCGGTCGAGGAGGCGATAAACGAGGAAGAACTAACGCCCACCGAGCGTTTCCGCCGGTTGGTGAAAACTGTGATCGCCACGGGTGTGAATCTGTTCTTCAACGATCGCAAACTCTATGACATTGCCGCGTTTGCAGCGGGTGAGAACTGGCCAAGTGCGCAGCGTTACGATGCGCAGATCAAGCGCTTTATCACCGACATTGTCCGCGAAGGGCGCGAGGCCGGTGAGTTCGAGCGCAGGACGCCGCTGGACGAGACGGTCGAATCGATCCACTTGGCGCTGCGGCCCTTCGTCAATCCACTGATGCTGCAACACAACCTCGACTTTATCGAAGTGGCGCCCACGCTGACTTCGAACCTCATCTTGCGCAGCTTGATGCCTTGACCCTCTGCTGATCCGAATACTCGGATCAGTCGCCCTCTGATCTCGCCTCGCCTGTACAGGGCAGAGGATGAATTGCCCAAGTCGTGACTATTGACTGATATGGTCACTCGGATAACATGGCCGCCGCTGTTCAGGTATTCCATTTCCGAGTCACCCATAGAGTCCACACAATGAAAAAAACAATGCTCAAGCGCCCGGTGGGGCTGGCTGTCGTTCTTGCCTCGTCGAATGTTCTTGCGGGTGGTTTTGCGCTCAATGAGCAAAGCGTCAGCGGCATGGGATCGGGCTTTGCCGGTCGCTCTTCCTCGGCGGAAGACGCCAGCACCGTTTTTGGCAACCCGGCGGGCATGGCGCGGCTCAAGCGCGAGCAGGCGAGCGTGGGGCAGGCGACGCTGTTTGCGAAGTCTGATATCAGCCAGACCCGCAGCACGTTCGGCGGCAAGGAAGACGGCGACATGGTGCCGACCACCACGGTACCGATGGGTTATTACGTCAAACCGATCGACGAGCATTGGGCGTTCGGCGTGGGGTTCTACGTGCCGTTTGGCCTGATCACCGACTACGGCAGTGGTTTCGCTGGCCGCTATTACGCCAACAAAAGCGAAGTCACCACGCTGACGTTCCAGCCGACCATCAGTTATGCCTTCAATGACAAGGTGTCGATCGGCTTCGGCCCGACCATCAACCGCATCAGCGGCGAGCTATCGGGGATGGTCGCCAATCCGCTGAGCCCCGGGCGCAATGACGGCAAAGTCAAAAGCACGGGCGACGATACCGCGCTGGGCTTCAACGCCGGGGTCATGATGCAGGCGACCGAGCAGACCCGCCTGGGCCTGACCTATCACTCAAAAGTCAGTTACCACCTCGACGCGAAAAGCAAACTCAGCGATGGCATCTTCAACGTGCTCGGCGTCAGCGGCCGCAGCTTTGACGCGTCGCTGGACGTCGACACCCCGGAATCGGTGGATTTCTCGGTCACCCATCAACTGAACAACGACTGGACGCTGTATGCCGGCAGCACCTGGACGCGCTGGAGCCGTTTTAAAGAGCTGACCATCGAAAACAGCGGATTGCCGCCACTGCTCGCCGGTCAGTTGGGCACGATCAGCGAAGAACAGAACTGGCATGACACCTGGGCTCACGCCATCGGCGCGGCGTACCGGTTGAACAACCAATGGGTGCTGCGCACCGGGTTCTCGGTTGATCAATCGCCGGCGAACAACACCAATCGCGGGCCGCGTATTCCAACGGGCGATCGCAAGGTGTTCAGCGTCGGCGCCGGTTGGACGCCTGCGGAAAATGTCACCATCGACGTCGCCTATTCCTATCTCTGGGAAGAGAGCGTCGGGATCAACGACACCTCGGCAGGCAAGGGTTCGTACAGCGCGAAATACAAGAACAGCGCCAGCGGCCTAGGCAATTCCGTCAGTTACCGCTTCTGATTCAGCGCGGAAAATCGGGTCGGCGATTTGGTGACGGTTGACGATATCGGTCACAAGACTGAGAATATGATGATCATCCTATTTTCAGTAAAGGCATTCCATGCGCCGGCTCCGACCTTTCCCCCTCGCGGTATGTTTGTTGCCCTTGGCCCTGACGGCGTGCGGGGATTCTTCCACCGCGCAGGATCCGCGTACCTTGGCGCCCTTTGTCAGGTCGGCGGCGGTGCAGCCTGCAGAAGACGGCTCCCGATCGTTCACCGGTGTCGTGGCGGCGCGAGTGCAGGGCGACCTGGGCTTTCGCGTTTCGGGCAAGGTGCTCGAGCGTCTGGTTGATACCGGTCAGACGGTCAAGCGCGGCCAGCCACTGATGCGCCTCGACCCCATCGACCTCGGCCTTCAGGCGCGAGCCCAGCAAGAAGCGGTGAGCGCCGCTCGCGCCCGAGCCATACAGACTGCCGGTGACGAAGCGCGCAATCGCAAACTCGTCGCCGCCGGCGCTATTTCGGCATCGGCCTACGATCAGTTCAAAGCCGCAGCCGACACCGCCAGGGCGCAGCTCAATGCCGCTGTGGCGCAAGCGGACGTAGCGCGCAACGCCTCGGGTTACGCGGTTTTGCTGGCGGACGCTGATGGCGTGGTGGTGGAAACCCTCGCCGAACCCGGGCAAGTCGTCAGCCCGGGACAACCGGTGGTGCGGCTGGCGCGGGCCGGTCAGCGGGAGGCCATCGTCCATCTGCCCGAGACCTTGCGCCCCGCGCCGGGCTCGACCGCTCAGGCAAAATTGTATGGCGATAAGTCGGCTACCGTGAGCGCAAAACTGCGTCTGCTTTCCGACTCGGCCGACCGCACGACTCGCACCTTTGAAGCGCGCTATGTACTTGAAGGCAAACTGGCCAATGCGCCGATCGGTTCGACAGTCACCCTTGATATCGCCCAAGGTTCTGCGCCAAAACAGGCGCTGACGGTGCCCGTCGCCGCGATCTACGACCCGGGCAAAGGCCCCGGCGTGTGGGTCATCGCCGGCACACCGGCGACAGTGAGCTGGCGCCCGGTGGAGGTCCTGGGCTTGAGCGATGACTCGGCCCGTGTCGCTGGCCAGCTCAACGTCGGTGAACCGATTGTCGCGCTGGGCGCGCATCTGCTGCGCGATGGCGAAGAAGTACGCTTGCTTGCCCGCGACGATGGCCAGATTGCCGGGAGTCGTCCATGAGCGAGGGCCGGTTCAACCTTTCAGCTATCGCCGTGCGCCAGCGCGCAATCACGGTGTTTCTGATTTTTCTCATCGCCGTTGCCGGCGTCCTGTCGTTCTTCAAATTGGGCCGGGCGGAAGACCCACCGTTCACGGTCAAGCAGCTAACGGTGATTACTGCGTGGCCGGGGGCGACCGCGCAGGAGATGCAGGATCAGGTTGCCGAACCCCTGGAGAAACGTTTGCAGGAACTGAAGTGGTACGACCGCTCGGAAACCTACACGCGTCCGGGACTGGCATTCACCGTGGTCTCGTTGCTCGACAGCACACCGCCATCGCAGGTGCAGGAAGACTTCTACCAGGCACGCAAGAAGCTCGACGATGAAGCGATCAGGCTGCCGGCGGGTGTCATCGGGCCGATGGTCAACGACGAGTTTTCCGACGTGACCTTCGCGCTGTTCGCCTTGAAAGCCAGGGGCGAGCCACAGCGCTTGCTGGTGCGTGATGCGGAGAGGTTACGCCAGCGGCTGTTGCATGTGCCTGGCGTGAAGAAGGTCAACATCATCGGCGAGCAGGCCGAGCGGATATTCGTTTCGTTTTCCCATGATCGGCTGGCGACGCTGGGCTTGTCGCCGCAGGACATCTTCGCCGCACTGAACAATCAAAACGTGCTGACCCCCGCCGGATCGGTCGAAACCAAAGGGCCGGAGGTATTTTTGCGCGTCGATGGCGCGTTCGACACGTTACAGAAAATCCGTGACACGCCTGTTGTCGCCCAAGGCCGAACACTCAAGCTGTCTGACGTGGCCACGGTCGAGCGCGGCTACGAAGACCCGGCGACCTTCCTGGTGCGCAACGACGGCGAAGAAGCGTTATTGCTCGGCGTGATCATGCGCGAGGGCTGGAACGGTCTCGATCTGGGCAAGGCGCTGGATGCCGAGACGGCCAGGATCAACGGGGAAATGCCGTTGGGCATGACGCTGTCGAAAGTCACCGATCAGGCGGTGAATATCGACTCGGCCGTCGGTGAGTTCATGGTCAAGTTCTTTGTCGCGCTGCTGGTGGTCATGCTGGTGTGTTTTCTCAGCATGGGCTGGCGTGTCGGCGTGGTCGTCGCAGCGGCGGTGCCATTGACCCTGGCGATCGTGTTTGTGGTGATGGCGGCCACCGGCAAGAACTTTGACCGGATCACCCTCGGTTCGCTGATTCTGGCGCTCGGCTTGCTGGTCGATGACGCGATCATCGCCATTGAAATGATGGTGGTGAAGATGGAGGAGGGCTACGACCGCATCAAGGCCTCGGCCTATGCCTGGAGTCATACGGCAGCGCCGATGCTGGCCGGCACGCTGGTCACGGCGATTGGCTTTCTGCCCAACGGATTCGCGCAATCAACGGCGGGCGAATACACCAGCAACATGTTCTGGATTGTCGGCATCGCGCTCATTGCTTCGTGGGTCGTCGCCGTGGCTTTCACGCCGTACCTGGGCGTGAAGCTGTTGCCCGACATCAAGAAAGTCGAAGGCGGGCACGCGGCGATCTACGACACGCCACGCTACAACCGCTTTCGCCGGATTTTGACGTGGGTGATTACCCGGAAATGGCTGGTGGCCGGTGCGGTGGTCGCGCTGTTTGCTGTTGCGATCCCAGGCATGGGGCTGGTGAAGAAGCAGTTCTTTCCAACCTCGGACCGCCCCGAAGTGATGATCGAAGTGCAGATGCCTTACGGCACGTCCATCGAGCAGACCAGCGCGGCGGCGGCCAAAGTCGAAGCCTGGCTGCACAAGCAGGAAGAGGCCAAAATCGTCACCGCCTATATCGGCCAGGGTGCGCCTCGGTTTTTCCTGGCGATGGCGCCGGAGTTACCGGATCCATCGTTCGCCAAAATCGTCGTGCTGACCGACAGCCAGGACGCCCGCGAAACTCTGAAGTTGCGTTTGCGCGAAGCGGTGGCCGAAGGGCTTGCTCCAGAGGCGCGGGTTCGGGCGACGCAGATCGTGTTCGGTCCGTATTCGCCATTCCCGGTGGCCTACCGGGTGATGGGGCCTGATCCGGCGAAGCTGCGCGACATCGCCGAGCAGGTCAGGGCGGTGATGCAGGACAGCCCGATGATGAGAACCGTCAACACTGACTGGGGACCGCTGACGCCCACGCTGCATTTCAACCTGGATCAGGACCGCTTGCAGGCAGTGGGGCTGACGTCCAGCGCAGTCGCCCAGCAGTTGCAATTTCTGCTCAGCGGCGTGCCGATCACGGCGGTGCGCGAAGACATCCGTTCTGTGCAGGTCGTCGGTCGTGCGGCGGGCAATATCCGCCTGAACCCGGCGCAGATCGAAGGCTTCACCCTGGTCGGTGCGGCGGGGCAGCGCATCCCGTTGTCGCAGATCGGCGAGGTCGAAGTGCGCATGGAAGACCCGATCCTGCGGCGCCGCGATCGCACGCCGACCATTACCGTGCGTGGCGACATCGCCGAAGGCTTGCAGCCGCCGGACGTTTCCGGCGCGATCATCCAGCAGTTGCAGCCGATCCTCGAAAACCTGCCTTCCGGCTACCGGATTGAACAGGCGGGCGCCATCGAAGAGTCCGGCAAGGCGGGCAAGGCGATTCTGCCGTTGCTGCCAATCATGATCGCCATGACGCTGCTCATCATCATCGTCCAGGTACGCTCGATTTCGGCGATGATCATGGTCTTTCTCACCTCGCCATTAGGCTTGATCGGTGTGGTGCCGACGCTGCTGATCTTCAACCAGCCTTTCGGCATCAATGCGCTGGTCGGGCTGATTGCGCTGTCGGGGATTCTGATGCGCAACACGCTGATTCTGATCGGGCAGATCCATCACAACGAGCAGGAAGGGCTGGCGCCGTTCCATGCCGTGGTCGAAGCGACAGTGCAACGGGCGCGGCCGGTGTTGTTGACCGCGCTGGCGGCGATTCTCGCGTTCATTCCGCTGACCCACTCGGTGTTCTGGGGCACGCTCGCGTACACGCTGATCGGCGGCACGTTTGTTGGCACCATCATCACGCTGGTGTTTCTGCCGGCGATGTATGCGATCTGGTTCAGGATTCGGCCTGAGCGCTGACATCGAGCACGATTTTTCCCCGGGTGTGTCCGGCCCAGCTTTGTTTAACCGCGTCGACAACTTCTGTCAGCGGTACCACTTGAGCCTCAAGGCTGAGCTTGCCGGATGTGAACAGCGCGGCAATCTCGGCCAATTGGCTGCCATCGGAGCGGGTGGCGAAATTTTTGCCACTCACACGGTGCTCGCTTGCCTTCTGTGCAGAGGGTGCGCTTACGGGGGAAACCAGAACGCCCCCGCGCTTGATCACACTCCATGAGCGGTTCTGAGTTTCGCCGCCGACCAGATCAATGACCGCATCGAGGTCAGCAACGCTGTCTTCGAATTTAGCCGTGGTGTAGTCAATCACCTCATCGGCGCCAAGTGAACGCAGATAGTCGTGGTTCTTCGCAGAGCTGGTCGCGATCACATAAGCACCGGCAAGGCGGGCGAGTTGGATTGCGAAGCTGCCCACGCCACCTGAGCCGCCGTGAATGAGGACTTTTTGACCAGCCTGAATCCCGGCGTGTTCATGCAAGGCTTGCCAAGCAGTCAGTGCTGCCGCCGGCACGCCGCCGGCCTCTTGCAACGACAGGGTTGTCGGCGTGTGGGCCAGACGATCTGGCGTTGAGAGGGCCTGGGTAGCATATCCGCCGGTAATCCCGATAAACCCGAACACCTTGTCGCCAACGACAAAGTCTCTGACATTCCTGCCCACCGCGGCGACTGTGCCTGAGACTTCCACGCCAGGCGTGTAGGGCAGTGGCAGAGGAATGAATTGCTGCATGGCACCGGAGAGGATTTTCCAATCGATTGGATTGATCCCACTACCGGCAACATTGATTAACACCTGATCGTCATTGGGTTTCAGATCCGCAAGTTCTTTGAGCTCCAGCGCTTCTGCCTGGCCGTACTGCGCGACTTGGATCGCTTTCATGATTCTCTCCGTTGTGATGGTCAAGGCTCGTCGGAAGGAATGGACGTGCCGGCGATTCGATTAGTGGCGACGTGCGTCGAGGCTGAAACGCCCTGCGCCGAAAGAAACGATCTGCAAGAGCCCACCGGCCATGGCGATATTCTTGAAGAAGTGAATGAACTGATTCTGGTCCGCCAGGGCGTTATGGAAAATCAGTGCGGTCAGTACGCTGAAAATCGCCAACAGCGCTGCGGTGGTACGTGTGCGATAACCGGCGATCAACGCTACGCCGCCGAGAACCTCGACAGCAATCGCCACGCCCAACGCCAGTTCGGGAAAAGGCAACCCGACAGAGCCGATGTAGCCAATCATCATGGCCGGTGCCGCGATTTTCGACAGGCCCGAAAGAATGAAGATCGCGCTCAGAAGAATCCGCCCGATCAAGGAAACGGTGCTGTTGAGGTTGGAAGACGTTGAAGCAGTGACGCTGGAAATTGTGGCTGCGTGGGACATGACGTGGATTCCGCTGATTTCAGCGCTTCACCATGAAGCGCCGTTGTGGAGCAGATGATGTCATCGCGAGGCTTTGCGCAATAGCCGACAAGTTTCGATGATCAGGTTCGAAAAACTAGAAATGCAGCAGAAATCGAAGTGGGCCTTCCACTGTGGTCAGCGACGTGTGTTGGGGAGCAGGATCAGGCAAATGTCGCGGATTAATCGGATAACAGTGGCGGGGCGGATTCGGTACGTTGGTCTCGAACGCGGTTCAGCCGAATCCTGAACCGCCGCTATCTAGAGGAGTACTGCAATGAACGAGACTAAGGTTTGGTTGGTTACAGGCTGTTCCACCGGGTTCGGTCGCCACATCGCCACGGCGCTGCTGAATGAGGGTGAGCGTGTGGTGGTCACGGCGCGCAACACACAGCAGATCGAGGATCTGGCCGCCCTCGGCGACGCTTTGATTCTGCCTCTGGACGTGACCGATCCGGCGCAGGCGATGCAGGTCGTACAGGCGGCCGAGCATCGCTTCGGGCGAGTGGACGTGCTGATCAATAACGCCGGCGTCGGCTATTTCTCATCGATAGAAGACAGCGACGATGGGGCTGTTCGGCGGATGTTCGAGGTCAACTACTTCGGCACGGCCCATATGATTCGCGCGGTACTGCCTGGCATGCGCAAGCGGCGCACCGGCATGATCGTCAACCTCACATCGGTAGGCGGTCTGGTCGGGTTCGAAGCGGTCGGCCACTACTGCGCGACGAAGTTCGCCGTTGAGGGCCTGTCGGAAAGTCTGCGCGCCGAAGTTGCGCCACTGGGTATCGGCGTGATGACCGTTCAGCCCAGCGCCTTCAGAACCCAATGGGCGGGGTCTTCGGGCGCTGCGCAAACGGTGGCCGAGGATTATCAGGCAACCGCCGGCGCTGCGATGCGCGCGTACCAGCAATCTGTTGGCAATCAAGCTGGCGACCCAGACAGGGCGGCAGCGGCGATCTACGCCGCGGTTACCTGCGCAGCGCCGCCGGCGCGCCTGCTGTTGGGCAATGAAGCCTATGAGGCAGCGCAGGCGAAGCTTGCCGCCATGGGCCGCGAGTTCAGCGCATGGGAGTCTACCGCCCGTGGCGCGGACTTCCCGACGGCCTGACAGGCGAAGCCCGCACTGATGGCATGGACGCTACAGAATCAGGCAAACACCTGAGAGGAGTGAGTTAACGGGGACGACGCGGTGCGGGAAAAACTGGGCGAGTGAGTTGACTCGCCCAATTTTGAACGGCATTTACCGAGGAGTATTTGTATGAATTCGTCGTCCCCGTCCCGACCTTTCATGTGGCTCTGCGCATTCGCAGCGGGGGCCATGATCGCTAATCTCTATTATCTGCAGCCGATCCTGTCGTTGGTAACGGGGGCATTTGGTATTCCGCTTGCCACGTCCGGCCTGCTGGTGAGTTGCGCTCAACTTGGCTACACGCTGGGCATTGTGCTGGTCGTCCCGCTCGGTGACGTCCTCGAAAGAAGAGCGCTTCTGAGCCGGATGTTTACCATCAACGCATTAGCGCTGCTTGTGGCTGCGGCCAGCCCGAATTTCTTGCTGTTCTGCGCCGCAGTGTTGATCAGTGGAGTCACGGCATCCGCTGCCATGTTGATTGTGCCGTATGTAGCGTCCATCGCAGCCGAGCATCGGCGCGGTCAAGTGATCGGCGTGGTGATGACCGGGGCCTTGCTCGCGATACCGCTGTCGTGGCTGGTCTCCGGCGGTATCGGCAACGCGGCAGGTTGGCGCTTGGTGTACGCCAGCGCCGGGTGCGCGGCGCTGATCCTGCTCATGCTGCTCAGAATCACCTTGCCAACCGAGCCCGAGCGCCGAGGCCAGCCCGTGCGTTATGAGCAGTTGATGCGCTCGTTGTGGCAACTCATCCTCGAGTACCCAGCGCTTGCTCGCCGGGCGCTTTACGGTGCGCTGGGAATGGCCAGCTTCAGCATGTTGTGGACTGGATTACCAATACTGTTGTCGCAACCGCCGTTCAATTTTTCGACTTCGAGCATCGGACTGATCGGGCTCACGGGAGTGACTGGCGCGTTGATTCCCGGTGTGGTTGGCCGGCTCTGTGATCATGGCTACCGGCACGCGCTGGCATTCGGGTTGGCCTCGTTGATGATACTGGCCTGGGCAGTGCTGAGCTTTGCGGCGACAGGGCTCTGGATAATTATCGCTGCCGCAATGGCCTTGAACGTTGGCGTAATGGGCTTGCAGATCACCCATCAATCGGTCATCTACAAACTGGCCCCCGCAGCCAACTCACGGATTACCGCGGTGTTTATCAGTATCAACTTTGTTGGCGGCGCTATTGGCTCCGCAGTTGCAAGTTTCGGTATTCGGTATGTCGGCTGGGAAGGGCTGTGCCTACTGGGCGCTGCTTTGCCCGCGGCTCTTGTGCTGGCCTATGCATTGAAGGAACGGCCCTTTGCCCGCGTTGCGGTTCAATGAACATGCAAATGGGCGGCGAGGAAATCCATCAGGGCTCTTACGCGTGCGGGCAGATGTCCGCCTTGGCCGACGTAAATCGCATGAATCTCCGTGACGCTTGCAGGCACGAATGGTTGCAGGACGCAAACCAACCTTCCGGCAGCCAGGTCATCTGCAACCTGGCAGAACCCCAGCCTGGCTAGCCCTGCGCCCAGCACCGTCAATTCACGCAAGGCGTCGCCATCGCTGACGCGCAGATTGCCTTTTACCGGGTACATACGTTGCTCGCCGCTCTCGTCGAGCAAGGCCCACTCCATGGCGGGAGGCGAAAAGGTGAAACCCAGACAGTTGTGATCGGCAAGGTCTTGAGGCACCAGCGGAGTGCCCTTGGCCGCCAGGTAGTCAGGAGATCCTACGATCAGCCCTCTGGATTGCCCGAGTCGTTTCGCCACAAGGTTGGAGTTCTTGAGCGCTCCGGTGCGTATGGCGATATCCGCACGTGCTTCGATGAGATCGACCACCTCATCGGTGAGGAAAAGTTCGACGCTGACCCCAGGATGTTGATTCATGAACAAGTTGATGATGGGAAGAAAAAGCTGGCGGCCGATACCCACATTAGAGCTGATTCTGACCACTCCCTGCGGTGCAGAACTGGCAGATGCTTCGCGTTCCGCTTCGTCAAGATCGGCCAGTATGGCAACGCTGCGTTCGTAAAAAGCCATTCCTTCTGGCGTCAGCAGTTGCTTGCGCGTGGACCTGTTCAGCAAACGTGCGCCAAGACGGCTTTCCAGGCGCGTCATGAGCTTGCTCACGGCAGAGGGGGTTATCGCGCAAGCTCTTGCGGCCGCTGAATAACCTCCGCGTTCCACCACTTTAACGAACACGCTCATCTCGGCGAAGCAATTGATATCCAGTCGTCGCATGTGAACTCACGTCATAAATCGTGTGCCTGGGCACGGGCTGTTTATCTACCATTTCGCGCGCCTAATATTTTGCCAACGCGATATGGAACGGTTGCCGACTTTGCAAGCAAAGAAGTGGCCACTTCCAACCATCGCGCTCTTGCTGTCACGTTGTTTTCTCTAACCGTAGAACATTGCCAAGTTGATAGCTGCTCGGAGGCTGAAATGACTCACACACTGCAATTAGTACTGATCCATAACAGCAACCAGTCCAACGGCGTAGACACGGCGTTGGTGCAATGGATTACCGCCGTGGTGCAAGACCGCAGCGAATTTGCGTTGAGCGTGGTAGAGCCGTTTGACCTGAGATTTATAGACGATTTTTCGGAACAACCCGGTCGTCGAGTGTGCTTGAGAGCGCTAGCGGCAGCAGATGCCTATATCGTCTTGGTGCCCGCACGTCACCTTGGTTACCAGCATGGATTGAAAGTCTTGATGGCGCGCTGGCCTGAACACCTCCAGGGACGACCTTGTTCATTTGTTGGTTATGGCACCACGACCGGCGGGGAGGATGAGGTCGACGAGCTTGGATGCGAGTTGTTGAAGCTGCAGGCCATGCCTGTTGGTGGCTATGTGAAGTTCGCTGAGATTGCCGAGCGTCTCGAACAAGGCCTCGGACTGGAGCACTTTGCGCAAGCACGGGTTTCGATGGCGCAGTTGTTGATCCAGCTGGCCTGGTGGGCACGGGCGCTGAAAGATGCGCGGGCCTTCTCTCCTTTGCAGAAGTTCGCGTAGTCCTTCGCTTAGACGTTCTGCGAGCGCCTGGAGCATTGGGCAAAACCTGCGCAGGAATTGCATAACGGCACCGCGCCGCGACTTTTTACTCTTGCTTCAAATCCTGCTGAACGGCAGGAAACTATGATCTGAAAACAGGAGTTCTAAAATGTCCGATGTCGAAATTCGCGTAACCCCTGATGCGCAAGAAAACGCCACGGCAAATCCAGCCGGCGATCAGGGCAAGTACGTTGGCATGTGGGTGACAGCCGACGGTCATATTCGCCATGAGTTGCTGCCAGGAGGGCGATATGACGAGGCTCGCGGTCGGCAAAAAAGCGCTTATCAAGGGCGCTACTGGCTGGAAGGCGACCACATCGAGTATGTGGACGATACTGGCTTTACCGCAGACGGAGAGTTTCGAGATAACGTGCTGTACCACGCGGGCATGGTGTTATATCCCGAGCGCTGACGCATAAGCCGGAATGAACATTCCGGCTTTTTTATTAGTGTCGTATTACAGATTCTGTGGGCGGAATTGATCGCGCAAATCCAGGGTTTCGCCCGCCACCATAAATTTCCCCTGCCCGCGGTAATGCAGGGTTTTGGGGTTTTTCACCGACGTAGCCACATGCGCCTTGACCACTTCCCACACGAACAGACCGTACTCGCCGATAAGATTGGAGTCGAACAGCTTGCACTCGAAATTGGCGTAGCACTCTTTGATCAACGGGGCCTTTACCCGTTCTGCGGGGGCGGCTGTGAGGTCAAATTGGGCAAACTTGTCGATGGCGCCACCGCTGCTGTTGCCGACGGCAACAACCTGGTCCACCAATTCGACGGTGGGCACGTTGATGACGCACTGCTGGCTGTTGTGGATCAGCTCGTAGCTGTGGTTTGCACTCCAGATGTAGCAGCCAAACAGGGCGGGGGAGAACTGCATCATCATGTGCCAACCCATGGTCATTATGTTGGTTTCACCTTGCCAGGCGGAGGTCACCAGGACGATGGGGCCGGTTTCCAGATGCTGGCGAACCTCGCTCAAAGGGAAGTCGGATTTTCGAAATGCGGTCATGGCGCCTCCGGGGATCAAAAGAGGATAAACAGTTGTTGTCAGTCGCTTTCGACAATTCAACTTTCCTGCTTTTTGACATGCATCTCTCCGGCAGCCTTGCTCAGGCTGTCGGATTTTTGCTCTTTTCCCTGAATTGCTTACGTCGGCAAGAGCTGTTCGCCGAACCGCTTGATCAGCCACTGCCCAGCCGGACCGGGCGGCGAGTCGGTTCGATAAATCGCATCGAAGGCATAGGTGCCGCCTTTACAGTCGGGCATATCAAGCTCGACCAGGCGTCCTTCGTCCAGGTCAGACTGAACCATGGGCACCGGCATATTCCCCCATCCGATGCCCTCTTTGAGAAGCATGTGTTTGGCGCCCAGATCCGCCAGTCGCCAAGTGCGAGTGCTCACGACGGCAAAGTCCTTGTCACCCGTAAGCGTTGAACGATCCGATAGCACCAATTGAACAAACTCTCTGGCAGCGCCAGGGGATTTGGAACACTCGGTTGCAAGCGGGTGTGCAGGCGCGGCGACCGGTATCAATTGAACACTGCCCACGCCGATGCGCTCGATGCCGTCCAGGCCAATGTCCAGCGGACCGCTGATGCCGACTCCAGCTTTCTTCTCCATCACCAGTTGGGTCACTGCCCCCAAGGCTTCCATGTGCAAGTGCAGAGTGACTGTGGGAAATTCTTCCCTGAAGGTCCTCAACGCATCGACTACTCGCTCGGCAGGGAGCATTACATCGAGCGCGAGGTGAACTTCTGCTTCAAGCCCATGCAGCAAACCGGAGACTTTTGCGCGCAGCCCATTTACGCCGTTGGTAATAGTGCGTGCTTCAGCCAGGACGGTTCGACCTGCCTCCGTCAGTTGCGGTTTGCGCGTGGTTTTGCGGTCAAACAGTGAAACCCCGAGCTGCATCTCCAGATTGGAAATGGAGTAACTCACCACCGATGTCGCGCGATGCAGTTTTCTGGCCGCAGCGGCAAAACTGCCCACTTCTACAACCGTCAGAAATACTTTCAGTTGATCAAGCGTTGGTGTTCCTGGATCGGAGATCATTTCTACTGTCTCGAACGTTTGGGGAGTACTCGTCCTGATTTTGCAGACAGCAGCATATACGCAAGATTGAGCACTTGATCGGCTCTAACAATCAATTGACCGGTTTGTTTCTTCGGCAAGCCATTCGCTGCGCGTGATCTCCCACACCTCCACCGGCATCGGCCCCGACACAAACTGGCCGTCCCGTGTTTCAGCCATCCGCATGCCTTCATCTTCGGAAATCTTGCGCGAAGCGCGGTTGGCGGCGGCCTTGGGCACCTGCATCAATGGGCGCATCAACGTATCGAACCAGTAGGCATTGATCACCTTGCAGGCCTCGCGCATGTAGCCGTTGCCCTGAAACTGTGGGGCGAGCCAGAAGCCTCGATGGTTACCCGGTTGATCAAACAGGCTGATACTGCCGATGCAGCTCTCGGGCTGAACGCGGGTGCGGATCATCCAGTGCCATTCCTTTGCGGCAGCCATCGCGGGCAGCGCGACATCGCGGACGTAAACAAGCGCGCCGTCGTCCGGATACGGCCACGGAACGCGGCTGTCGAGATAGCGCACGACCTCCCATTGCGGAAACAATTGTTGCACCGCCGCTGCATCACTCAGTTGCAGCGGCGTGAGGATCAAGCGGCGGGTGTAAAGCGTGGGGATGCAATCCATGGCAATCAATCCTTGCGAGCAGTGGCGGGCAGCACCGGTACTCTCTCAAACGAGCAGTTCAAGTGTCGAGTGACCTGTGCGCCGTCTCACTCAAGTAGTTCGATCAACTCCCCACCGTCCTCTTTCAATCGCTGCAAAAACACCTGTGCCTCCAGCAACTGATACGGAAAATACAGCCCCGGCCTTACCGGCACTTGCCCATCCAGCCCAACCAGTCGCTCCAGCAGCATGGCCACGCTGAGCCCGGTCAACGCCGCTGCACCTGCGCGGTGAACTACGGCGTGGCGGGTGCGCAATGGCTGGCCATCGTGATCCGTGCCTTCAAGTTCGATGAGTATTTCCGTCGACATCGGCCGGCCCTGACGCCGGGTCGAGCTGACGCCGCTGGCGAGGTTGAACTCGACGTTCGGGGCGTCGGTGGCGACGGCCAGGCCGGTGACGTCGATCGAGGAAAAGCCGGCGCCCTGCAGGGTCGTGCCGTCGACGGCGCGGAAGCTGACCTTGGCGTCGTCGCCTTCACGCCAGATGAATTCGCCGTCACGGCGGGTCAGCGCGGCGGGCAGCATTTTGTTCAGGTGTTCGAAATCGACGGCCACGGTCGGGCCGCCGCCGTCCTGTTCGTCGACCAGTGCATGGATGTGGATGTCGTGCACGCGGGCGAATGCCTTGGCGAGGTGCAGCGTTGCCACGGTGGTGGCACCGACCATCCATTCGTAGCCGAGGACAATGGGCGACGCGTCAGGCGTGTGCATGAAACTGGCGATCTGCGGGGCGATTTCGAACACGCCGGAAGAGATGCTCAAGTGCGGCACCTTGCGCTTTTGCGCAAAGCGCAGCCCGGCGAGGGCGTGGTCCATGTAGAACAGGGCGATGGCGCTGACCGGGCGATCACCCAGCCCCAGATCATCTGCGCGAGCATCGATGACCACACCCTGGGCATTGCCGATTTGCTCGGCGGTTTGCTCAGCCTTGGCGAGGTCGCGTCCGCCGATCAGCAAGGGGACGTCGGGATGCGCCGCGCGCAATGCGCGGGCCGTCTGATGGCCGATGGCGCCGGAGCCGCCCATGAACAGAATGGGATGAAGTGGCATGAATCCTCCTCATTTTTCCTGGATTGAAACGTGCTTGGGCTAGACACCCTAGCACGCACTTTCCGGATTGCCCGTGCGGTCCTCAGGCGCACCGACGAACGTTCATTTGAGCAAGTACGAAGCGTGGGCCGGATCACAGCGCCACACCGGCTCTGACAGATGCTCGGCAAAGAAGTCGGACAGCGCGCGGATTTTCGCTGGCCGACTGCGTGCAGACGGCGTCACGAAATACAGGCCGCCGCGCGTCATGTGCCACTCCGGCAGCAACACTTCCAGCCGCCCATCGGCCAGGTATTCGCTGGCGATGAATTCCGGTAGTTCGGCGATCGCCAGCCCTTCGAGCAACACCGGCAGCAGCGCATCGGAATTGGTCACGCGCAACGGGCCTTTCGGCACGACATCTTCCTCGACGCCGCTCTCGTGGGTGAAGCGCCAGACTTGTGTACGCGCACGGTAGGCGTAACTCAGGCACGAACGCGTCGCCAGATCACGCGGGTGCGCGGGGCGTCCATGAGTTTCCAGGTAGCCGGGAGACGCCACCAGCAACTGGCTCACGGCGCACAGTCGACGCGCGACCAGCGATGAATCGGGCAGGGCGGCGATACGCAACGCGGCGTCGAAACCCTCGGCGATCAGGTCGACCGAGGCGTCGTGCAAATGCAGGTCGACAAACAGCTCGGGGAATCGGCGCAGCAGTTCGGGCAACAACGGCGCGATCCAGCGCAAACCGAAAGACATGGGCACGGCGAGGCGCACTTGTCCGCGCGGCTGCACCGAGAGGTCCTGGGCTTCACTCTCGACTTCCTCGGCCTGCCGGTAAATGTCCCCGGCTTTGGCCGCCATGCTCGAACCGAACTCAGTCAGTGCCAATTGCCGCGAGGTGCGGTTGAACAGGCGACCGCCGAGGCGCTCTTCGAGCCGCGCTATCGCGCGCGACACCGTCGGTACCGAAACACCCATGACCCGTGCGGCAGAAGCGAACGAACCTTCCTCCGCGACTTTGGCGAACATCGCCAGACCTTCAAAATCAGGCAGTTTGCTCATTTCAATTCTGCAACGATGAGTTTCAGACAAGTCTATTTTGAAAGGTCTACAGCGTCGATAAGCTTTGCCCAACGCGCAACCCAACGCTGACTGGCTGTATTCACGTTCTGGAGAAGACTTATGACTGGCAAACTTCAAGGCAAAATCGCACTGGTTACCGGCGGCACCACTGGTATTGGCCTTGCCACGGCCAAGCGCTTCGCCGAAGAAGGCGCTTACGTTTACATTACCGGCCGTCGTCAGGCTGAGCTCGATGCCGCCGTTGCCCTGGTCGGCAACGCCAAAGGCGTTCAGGTTGACTCGACGAACCTCGAACAGCTCGATGCGCTGTACCAGCAAATCGGTGCCGAGAAAGGCTACCTCGATGTGCTTGTCGCCAACGCCGGCGGTGGGTCGATGCTTCCATTGGGCGAGATCACTGAGGCGCACTACGACGATACCTTTGATCGCAACGTCAAAGGCGTGCTGTTCACCGTGCAGAAAGCCCTGCCGCTGCTGGCCAAAGGCGCATCGGTGATTCTCACAGGTTCCACAGCGGGCAGTTCCGGCACGGCGGCGTTCAGTGTGTATTCCGCGTCGAAGGCGGCTGTCAGGGCATTTGTGCGCAGCTGGATTCTCGACTTGAAGGGTCGCAACGTGCGCATCAACACACTCAGTCCCGGCGCAACCAAAACCCCGGGGCTGGTGGGGCTGGCCGGTCCGGACGCTGAACAGCAACAGGGTTTGCTCGATTACATGGCGTCGCAGATACCGATGGGGCGTGTCGGCGAGCCGGGAGAAATCGCCGCTGCCGCTGTGTTCCTCGCCTCGGACGACTCGAGCTTTGTGAACGGTATCGAGCTGTTTGTCGACGGTGGTCAGGCGCAAATCTGACTCTGAGAGGGGACGATGACGACCATCGCCCCAACCTCGCTACTTGGATCCAATCATTAACTCACTATATCGCACGCCGACAAGCGGTAGGCTGAGCCTATTGCTAAAAGTGATGGCGCAATGACATATTGCAGCACCTTTCCTCACCTCAAGATGTACCGAAAATGCGCCCCCTCAAGTCACTTGTTGCAGCGTCGTTGCTGCTCAGCGGGTGCAATGGAATGCCAGTCGCTTATGTTCAGGATCCTGTTTTAGACCAAGCCTTTGTCGTCCACTCCGGCGCGCCTTTGCCTTACGTGCTGATGGGTTCGGCTGTGCAATGGAATGAAGACTTCGCCGTGACGGTGAAGCACATTCCTTACTTGTCGGGCACGGTTTTCCAAGGGCAGGCAGACGTACAGTTCTTCCGCCACAAGGCCAATAGCGTGCCGGCATGGCGCGGCTACAAGCCGGGCGAAGAGCTGACTTCGGTGGGCTTCAATTCGCTGTACATGTCGGTCAAGGGCACCGGCCAGGCGTTGCCGGCCATGGTTCGCCTCGACGTCAAAGAGGGCAATGTGCTTTACGGCACCCACAATGGCGCGCTGGCCAAAGGCATGTCCGGCGGGCCGGTGTTTTCTGCCGATGGCAAAGTGGTTGGCATCAACGTGGCGTTTCTCACCCGCGATGATGTCAGCCGCCTCAAGCGCAAGGACTTGCTCGATCAACCGCGCGTAAGCATCTTTTTGCCGTACGCGGAGATCAATCGCGAGTGGTCGCGCTATCAGGCCAGCATCACCCCCACAGCGCCACCAGCGACCAAACTGGCCAGCCGCTGATCAGCGTTCGCGCAACGCTTCGCGGGCGCGGTTGAGTGGTTTGATCAGGTAGTCGAGCACGGTTTTCTCGCCGGTACGAATGTCCACCGTGGCGATCATCCCGGGGACGATGGCGAAGCGTTTGCCGGCCTTGTTGCGCAGTTCATCCGAAGCGGTACGGATGAACACGCGGTAGTAGAAGATCTCCGGCTTGGCTTCGTCCTGAATCGTGTCCGGCGAGATCGTCACCACCTCGCCGTCGAGGCTGCCGTAGATCGAATAGTCATAGGCGGTGATTTTCACTTTCGCCGCCTGGCCTGGGTGAATGAAGGCGATGTCGCGCGGCGAGATACGCGTCTCGATCAGCAGTTGTTCATCGAGCGGTACGATCTGCATGACCTGGCCGTTGGGCGCAATGACGCCGCCAATCGTGCTGACCTCGATGTCCTTGACGATGCCGCGCACCGGCGAGCGCAGGGTCAGGCGCGACAGTGAATCGGTGCGCCCACGGATCACCGCTTCGAGCATTTGCGCTTCGGCGTTGGCCTTGGCCAGGTCTTCGCGGGCGCGGACCATGTAATCGGAGCGGGCTTCGGTGGCCTTCAATTCCAGCTCCGAGCGTTGACGGGTCAGGCGCAGCACTTCGACCCGGCTCGAGGCACCGATCTTCGCCAGATTCTCGGTGATCGCCAGTTCGCTACGTACAAGTTTCAGCGAGCTCTGAATGCCGTCGAGGGTTTCCGCCAGACCTTTGCGCCGGGTCTGGTAGAGCTCGGTTTCGGCGCGGATCAGATCAGGAAACTCTTGCAGCGAGGCGTCAAACGTCAGGGGCTTTTCGCTGACCTCGGCCTGCAAGCGGTTGACGCTGGCCAGCGCCGCGCGGTACTTGGCCGCGCTTTCGCCGACGTTGGACTGGTTCTTCACTGGGTCCAGTTGCGCGAGGATCTGCCCGCGCTCGACCAAAGCGCCTTCGCTGACATTGAGCTGCTCGAGAATGCCGCCCTCCATCGACTGAATCACCTGCTCGCGCGAGCTCGGCACGACTTTGCCGGTACCGGTCGAAACCTCGACGATCTCGAACCACGCCGCCCAGGCAATGAAGCAGGCGAGCATCAGCGCGCAACCCCAGATCACCTTTGCGCCACCGGCAAGAGCGCGCTCATCGCGGCCATCGAGGTAGGACGTCGGATCCGGCACGTCGGTCATCATCGGCTTCATACCGCCACTCCTTTGCCCGGTGCGCGCAGCCGCGCGAGTGCCGCGTCGCGATGGTCGTCAATGACGATGCGGCCGTTGTCGAGGACGATGATCCGCTCGACCAGTTGCAACACACTGACCCGGTGCGTGGCGACCACCAGCGTTCGGCCCTGGGTCCAGGTCGCGAGTTTTTCCAGCAGCAAACGCTCGGTGACGTCATCGAGCGCGGCTGTCGGTTCATCGAGCAACAGCACTTGTGGCTGACGGATCAACAAGCGTGACAGCAACAGGCTTTGACGCTGACCTCCGGACAAACCCAGGCCGCCCTCAAGCACCAGGTGATCCATGCCTTTGGGCAGCTGCCGAACGAAGTCCAGCGCACCGGTGACAGTCAACGCGGCGATGATTTCCTGATCGCTGGCCTGACCGGCGCCGAGGGTGATGTTGTCGCGCAAGGTGCCGTGAAACAGTCGCGCCTGTTGCGACAACAAGCCCACATCGCGGCGCAGGTCGGCCGGATCCAGATGTGCCAGGGCGATGCCGTCCAGAGTGGTTTCACCGCTGCTCAGATCCATCGCGCCGCCCAGTGCTTGCAGCAACGTTGACTTGCCGGCGCCGTTGCGGCCGAGCAGAGCGATGCGCTCGCCGGGCCGGATGCTCAGGTCGATGTTGTTGAGCGCCGGGGACGATTCCTCGCTGTAACGAAAACTGGCCTGACGCATGCGGTAGTCGCCGCGAATCGCCGGCAAGTGCACGCGCTGACTGCCTTCGGGATGATCCACCGGCATCTGCATGATCCGGTTCAAGCCTTCGAGCGCGACCTTGGCCTGCTGCCATCGCGTGAGCACGTGGGTTAGTTGCGCCATCGGCCCCATCATCCGCGACGACAGAATCGACGCGGCGACCAGACTGCCGGTGGTCAGGTCGCCGGCAATCACCATCGGCGCGCCGAACACAATGACCACCGCGAACACTCCGCCCTGTACGTTCTGCGTCCACGCCACCAGGCTGTTGGTCAAGGTGCGCAGGCGCAGGCTGCTGTCCGCCGAGGCGGCGTTGTACTGATTCCACTGTTGCTGGAAACGCTGCTCGGCCTGCAGCGCCTTGATGTCGTCGAGGCCCTGAATGCTTTCCACCAGCATGGCGTTGCGCAGCGCCGCTTCACGCATCGACGCATTGGCGAGTCGCGCCAGACGCGGTTGCGCGATGATCCCGGGGAGCAACATGAACACCAACGCCACCAGTGGAATCAACACAAGTGGCCCGCCGATCAAATAGAACACCAGCAGGAACAGCAGAAAAAACGGCATGTCCGCCAGCGCCGTGGCGGTGCTGGAGGTGATCAGGTCGCGGATCTGCTCCAGCTCGCGCAACTGTGAAATGAACGAGCCGGTGGATTTCGGCCGCGCGGAATTGCGCAGGCGCAGGGCGTGGCCGAAGACCAGATCGGAGACGCGCAAATCGGCGCGCTTGCCCAGCACATCGGTGATGCGCAGACGCAGAATGCGCATGACGAAATCGAACAGCAGCGCCAGCATCACCCCGCCGAACAACACGTACAGGGTCGGCAGCGACTCGGCCGGAATCACCCGGTCGTACACCTGCATGGAAAACAGCACCCCGGCCATGCCCAGCAGGTTGGCCACCAGTGAGGCGATCATCACTTGGCTGTAGGGCCGCAGATCGGTGAGGACGATGCGCCGGAACCAGTGCTCGTCGTAGGGCTTGATGTAATCGTTGGTGCGCACGTCCGCCACCGGTTGCGTCGGACGCAGAATCACCGTGCGCAGGGCTTGCTCGGCGAGCGCGGTGGCGTCCATGCGGCTCTGCAAACCCTGGTCGCCACTGAAGCAGATGCCCAGCTCGCCGGTCTCGCCGATGCTTTCGAGCACGCCGACCTGACCATCGCGCAGTTGCACCACCAGCGGCGTGCGCCAGCGGCTCAGGCTCTTGTTGTCGAAAACCGCGAACTTCACGCTTAAACCGGCCTGCCGCGCCATGTGCCGAACCACTTCTTCGACGCGGCCTTCGCTGTGCACCGAAGCCAGGCGCACGCTTTCCGGCGAGACGTCGAGGCGATAGTGGCGGGCGACCTTGAGCACCGCTTCCAGCCATGGCGAATAATCTTCGCGAGCTTCGGCAGCGGCGGGTTCGGGGACAGTGATGCTGACATCGGTCATGGCAGGATCTCGACATTCTGGATGGCGCTGTGGTCGATGCCGAAGACCCGGCGAATCGCACCGCTGTTGTAGAAGCAGTCGATCTGCAGACGTTGCAGATCAGCCTGGGTGTTGACCAGATCGAAGCGCGACTGGTGGATTTCCTGCTCGGCGTTGAGCAGGTCGAGCAGCGGTCGCGTGCCCAGTTCCAGGTACTGGCGGCCATACAACATGCGCGCCTCGGTGATGCTGGTCTGGCGAAATTCCAGCGAGCGCAGCCGCCGGTTCAGACCCGAGGTTTGCGCCTGGGCTTCGGCCAGACCCTGGCGCGCTTGCAGACGGGCGAAGTCTTCGGCCGAGTCCGCTGCGGTCAGCGCATGCCCGGCGGCGCGGCTGCGCGCACTGATCGCACCGCCCTGGTAGATCGGCACTTCGAGATTGAGAAAGATCCCGACCTGAGTGCGATCGGCTCGCGAGTTCTGATCGTCGTAATGGTCGTCCAGATATTGGTTGACCGACGGTTGCAGCGACAGGGTCGGGTAGGCCTCGGCTTTGGCCTGGGCCAGCTCGGCCTGGGCCTGAGTGCGTTGCGCGGCGGCCTGGAGGACGGCGGGCAGGGTGTCGGAGATCTGCGAGGCGTCGCAGGCCTGGGTTAGCGTAGGCGCGGCGGCGTCGCTGACTGCTGGCGGCGTGCGTCGTCCGAGCAGACTGGTCAGGGTCGCTTGCCAGCGTGCGTATTGCGCCTTGAATTCCTGCAACGTCGCCGTCGCGCCTTCTGCGCGGGATTGCGCCTGGACCATATCGGAGCGGGTGCTGGCGCCCATGTCGCTGCGCTGTCTGGCCAAGTCAACGATGCCGCCGATGCCCTGAATCTGCTCGCGCGCAACCTCCAGCAGACGCTGATAACGCTGCACTTCGATGTACGCTCTGGCGGTGTCGCGGGCGATGTCGTCGATCGCCAGCAGAATCCCGGCCTGACTGCGCGCCACCCGGGCGCGGGCGGCGTCGACCGAACTGGAAACCTTGCCGAAGTCATACAGCATCTGTTTGAGGGAAATGTTCACCGACTGGCTGCCGGCATCGCTGCCGTAACCGCTGGTGTAGCCACCCTTGATGCCGCCGGTGACCTGCGGGTAATAGCCGGACTCGGCGACGTTGACCCCTTCGCCTTGCTGGAACAGGGTGCCGATGGCTTCGCCGATGCGTGGGTGCCAGTCCACGGCGAGCCTGACCGCTTGTTCCAGCCCCAACGTATCTGCGTTGGCGGCCGTTTTTGAAGCAGGGGCAGGGCGCTGACGATTGTCATTGCCTGCAGGTTGTTGCAGTTGCGACGGGCTGATGCTGCGCAAGCTGCTGTCGAGGTTGTCGTCAGCGCGAACGCCGACGGTGAAAGCGGGGTAGAGGCCGATGGTCAACAGGACCACCGGCCATTTCTGGCGAAAAACTGACTCCACAGACTTCCCTTACTGTTGAGAGACCGACGTTTGATGTCTTGTTTCAAACCACTTGAATGCCGTTCTGCACCCACAAGTGGTGGCTCGGATCCTCCTGTGCCGTGTATTGAACATAGTCGATGCCGTCGGCCTGTTGCGTGCCATCGGCGACCCAGCCATCGGTCATGTGCACGCTGTCCCTGTCGTCACCCTTGATCAGCAGGGTGTTGTTGTCCGAAGAGGTAATCGCCAGCAGATCGCCGAGATTCAATGTCAGCGCAACCGCACTGGAATGGTTGAGGTCGAGGATTTCGACGTTGTGGATCTTGCTCTGCAGATCGCCGAGGTTGATCGACACATCGCCACCGGCCCAGAGCAGGGTGTCGGTGCCGCTGCCGCCGTCCACCGAGGTGAACTGCTGATCGGCGATGATCAGCGTGTCGTCGCCACCGCCACCTTGCAGCGTGACGGCGCCACCGTGCGAGCCGTCGAGGGTGTCGTTGCCCTCGGTGCCCTGGATCAAGTCACTGCCAGTGGCGTGGGCCAGACCGAGGTCATCGCTGGCCAGTGCCGAGAACGCGGTGCTGGCGAATGCGCCGGCATTGTTCAGGTCGATGGTCAGCGTCGCAGTATCCACGGTGCCGTTGGGGTGGGTGAGTTGGTAAGTGAAGGTGTCTTCCTGGCCGATCACCGCATCGGTCAGGCCGGCCTTGAGCGTGTAGGTGTAGTTGCCGTTGGCCTGGACCACCAGGGTGCCGTAGTTACCGACCAGCGAGACGCCGTTGTACCCCGGCGCGACGTAACTGCCAGCGACCAGCACGCTGAGCAAGGTGTAGACCGAGCCCAACACATCGGCGCCGCCGCCAGCGGTGTCGGTGAGCAGGTTGCCCGACACCGGTGTGTAGCTGCCGACCACGAACTGATTGTTGTAGGTCGCGACGTTGATCAGGCTGGTGTTGACGCTGGTCAGCAGGCCGAGGCCGCCCACTGCCACCCGCACCTGATAACTGCCGGCGGTCTGGTCGTCGAACTTGATCCCGTAGTTGCCGCCGCCGAGATTGACCAGCGCGTTGCCGCCGTAACTCTTGACCAGCACGTACTGGTTGGTGGCGGTGTTGAGCTTGTACAGGCCCACCGTCATCGAACCGAGCAGCGCCAACAGGTTGCTCGAATTGACCACCACGGTCAGGTCACTGACGGTATCGGCCGCGACCACGGTGTTGTAGTTACCGCTGCCGCCGCCCAGCAGCACATTGAACGTGCCAAGGGCAGAGTTGGTGGTGACTTCGCGGTTGATCAGGGTGACGTCAGTCGAGGCGATGTCCGCTGTGGCATCAACCACCAGTGCCGGGCTGCCAAGGTTGGCGTCATTCCACACTTCGCTGGCTTGCGGGCTGTCGATGCGCACGTACAGATTGGCGGTGTCGCTCAAGCCGTTCGGGTGCACCAGTTGATAGTTGAACACGTCGACTTTGCCGACGCTGCCGACACTGCCGTTCGGTTTGTAGCTGTAGTTGCCGTTGGCGTCGATGGTCAGCGTGCCGTACAACCCTTGCACCGTGGTGCCGGCGCCGGCGCTGACCCAGGCGCCGTTCTTGAAGATCTGCAACTGCGCGCCGTTGTCCGGGCCGGTCTGATCGGCCGTGCCATCGACGCCGACGTTGGTGATGACGTTGCCGGTCACCGCTGGCCCGGCAATGCCGTTGAACTGGGTCAGGCTGCTGACATCCAGTTGCAGCTGGGTATTGACCGTGGTCAGCACGCCGATGCCGGTGCTCGACACCGTCAGTCGATAATCACCTGACAGCAGGTTACCGATGTCGACCCGCACGCCTTGGCCGGCGAGCGCGATCAGGTCGAGCAGGCCGCCGCTGCCGTTGACATCCAGAGTGACCCAGTTGCCGCTGGCATCCTTCACTTGCAGGGTGTAGACCACGCCATCGATCAGCGAAATCAGGCTACTGGTGGTCAGCGTCAGGGTCGGATCAAGACGCGTGCCGCCGGCGACGGTGAAAGTGAAGGTTTTCGAGAATCCGGCCAGCAGCGTGGTGAACGAGTCGTTGAAGGTCTGCGAGGCGGTGACCGGGGCCAGCGTGACGGTGCCGACGGCGAGGTTATCGCTGGCGATCACTGGCGCGTTGACGTCGACGTCCGGCGCAATGACGTTGGCGGCCACCGAAACGTTGCCGCGTGCGTCGCTGAGGTTGACGGTGAGGTTTTCACCGTTGATCTGCGCACTGCTCAGGGTGACGGTAAACACGCCGAGGTTGTTGACCGTAGCGGTGCCCAGGACGGTGCCGCTGGCCGACTTGATGGTCACGGTTGCGCCGGCTTCGCCGGTACCGGTGACGGTCAGGCCGTCGGCGCCGACCAGCAGCGCGGTGGCCGCCGCTGGAGGCGTCAGGTCTGGCGCCGTCGCGTTCGCCGCAGCCGATACGTTGCCGCTCGGATCGGCCTGGGTGACGCTGAGCACCTGGCTGTTGATCTGCGCCGATGCCAGTACTACCGAAAAGCTGCCGTTGGCGGCAACGGTCGCGGTGCCGAGCACCACACCGCCGACGCCGCGTACGCTGATGGTCGAACCGGGCACACCGACGCCAGTGAGCACGGTGCCGCTGCCATTGACGCTGACGCCGGTCGGCGCGCCGGGCGCGGTAATGTCCGGCGCTGTCAGGCTGGCGTTGGGCGACAGATTGCCGGCCGGGTCGACCAGACGCACGGTCAACAGCTGCCCGTCGAGTTGTGCGGTGTTCAGGTTGAAGCTGAACGTGCCGCCACTGCCCACGGTGGTAGTGCCAATCAGCGCGCCGCCCGGGCCGTAGACGTTGACCGTCGCACCGGCTTCGCCCGTACCGCTCAAAGTCAGACCGTTGGCAGCGAGCGTCAGACCGCTGGCTGCAATCGGCGCCTGCACGTCAGGGGCCGTCAGATTGAAGACCTGCGACAGATTGCCCGTCGGGTCGGCCTGTTGGACGTTGAGCTGTTGGCCGTTAAGTTGCGCGCTGGACAGTTGCACGGTGAAGGTGCCGCCAGCATTGACCACGGCGGTGCCGAGGACGGTACCAGCCGCATTGGTCACGCTGACGGTCGCGCCGGCTTCACCCGTGCCGCTGACCGCCAGGCCGGTGCCGTTCAGGCTGACATTGCTCAGCGGCGCCGGCGCTGTGGTATCGGCGACGCTGAGGTTGGTAACCGGCGAAACGTTGCCCGCCGCATCACTCTGCGTGACGCTGAGTTGCTGGCCGTTGAGTTGCGCGGAGGACAAGGTCACCGAGAACGAGCCATTGCCCGCCACCGTCGCCGTGCCCAGCACCGCGCCACCCGCACCGCGAACAGTGACGGTGGCGCCGGCTTCACCGAGCCCGCCGAGCACCAGACCGGCACCGCTGAGGACCAGCGCCGTCGGAGCGGCCGGGGGAGTGATGTCGGGCGCGGTTACGTTAAGGCCGGATGAGGTGTTGTTGGACGCATCGGTCTGAGTCGCATTGAGCACCTGGCCATTGACCTGCGGCGTATTGAGCTGTGCGCTGAAAGTGCCATTGGCGCCAACCGTCGCATTGCCCAGCACGACGCCGCCAGCGCCGGTGATGGTCACCGACGCGCCGACTTCGCCGCGACCGGTAACCAAAGTGCCGTTGGCGTTGACCGCCAGATCGCTGAGTGGCGCCGGCGCCGAGGTGTCACCTGCGGTGATTTCAGTCGGCAGCGAGGCGCCACCCAACGCAGTGTTGGCGGTGACTTCGAGGCTTTGGCCGTTGGTTTGCGCGGGCGTCAGCAACACGCTGAACGTGCCATCTCCGCCGGTGACGCCGGTGCCGATCAGACTGTTGTCAGGCCCATAAACATTGATGGTGGTGCCGATCGCCGCTGTGCCGGTCAGCGTCACGCCGTCGGCTGTCAGCACAAGATTGTCCGGCGCAGCCGGGGCTGGCACTGCCGGAACAGTCAGGTCGGCGTCTGCAGACACGTTGGTCGCGACATCTGTTTGCTTCACGGTCAGCACTTGGCCGGCGGTGATGCCCGGGTCCAGATCGATCAGGAATGTGCCGTTGGCCGCGACCGTGCCGGTGCCGACAACATCGCCCAGCGCATCGGTCACTTCGACACTCGCGCCGGCTTCGCCGCGACCGGCGAGCTGGGTCAGATCACCGCTGATGGTCAGGCCGGTAACGGCATCGGGAGGAGTGATGTCAGGTGCCGGGAAGAGGAATGTCGGCGATGAGTTTTGCGCCTCGTCCGTCGCGATCACCGACAACAACTGACCGTTGGCCTGGGCTGGATTCAGCGTAACGGTGTAGGTGCCGTCGCCCAGTGCCACCGCTGTGCCGAGCACGGTGCCGGTGGCGGACAGCACAGTCACGGTGCTGCCGGCTTCGGCGGTACCGGCGAGCAGGGTGCCGGCGCCGGTCAGCGATGTGACTGTCGGTGCGATCGGTGCGGTGCTGTCCGGTGCGTCGACCAGTACGGGCTCGGACTGGTTGTTTTGTGCGTCGGCCTGCACGACCGACAGTGCACGACCATCGAGTTGCGCAGCCGACAACGTCACGCTGAAACTGCCGTCTGCGGCCACGGTCGCTGTGCCGAGCACCACCGTGCCGTCACGCACGGTGACGATCGCCTCGGGCTCACCGGTACCCGTCACGGTCAAGCCGTCCTGGCTGACATTGAGGTCGGCCACTTCCAGCGGATCAGTGCTGTCGCCTGCCTGTAGGGGCGCGGCTGGCGAAGTGTTCGACGCCAGATCGGTCTGATTGACGCTCAACAGCTCGCCGTTCACTTGCGGCGGATTGAGAGTCACGCTGAACGAGCCATTGGCGGCCACGGTTGCCGAGCCCAGTACCGTGCCAGTCGCGCTCAGCACGCGCACCGTGGCGCCGGCTTCACCGGTACCGGTCAGCGTCACGCCATCGGGCGTGAGGGCAAGACTGGCAGGCGCGACAGGCACGGTGGTGTCCGGTGCAGTGACCGGCACGATAGGCGAGGGATTGCCCGCCGCATCGCGCTGGATCACCGACAAGGCTTCACCGTTGAGCAGCGGTTGATCCAGAGTCACGCTGAAGCTGCCATCGGCCGCGACGGTGCCGGTGCCGACGATGGTGCCCACCGCGTTAGTGACGATCACTTGCGAGCCAGCCGCGCCGGAACCAGTAATCAGGCTGCCGCTGGCGTCGATATCGACATCGGTCAGCGCGGCAGGAGGCGTGCTGTCCGGCGCGGTCAGGGTGCCGGCAGGCGAGGCATTGCCGGCCGCATCCGCCAATACCACAAACAGCGCTTGGCCATTGGTCTGCACCGGGGTCACGGTGATCTGGAAACGACCATCGCTGCCCACGGTGCCGGTGCCCAGTTCGGTGCCATCGGCCGACGTCACACGGACAGTGGCGCCGACTTCGCCGGTACCGGTGAGCAGGCCGCCATCGGCATTCAGTTGCAGATCGGCCGGCGTCGCTGGCGGGGTCAGATCCGGGGCGGTGACCGTGACCGGGGCGCTGACGTTGCCGGGTGGATCGGCCTGCTGCACGCTGAGAATCTGTTCGTTGATCTGCGGCGGATTGAGGGTGACGCTGAACGTGCCGTCGCCGAGTACCACGCTGGTGCCGAGCAAAGTGCCGTTGGCATCGCGCACGGTCACGGTCGCGCCGGGTTCGCCAGTACCGATGACCAGCGCGCCGGACGAGTTGATATCGACGTTGTCCAGTGGATCAGGTGGGGTGAAGTCCGGCGTGGTCAGGTTCACTGCCGGCGAGTCGTTGCCCGCTGCGTCGGCCTGGACCACGGTGATCACTTCGGCATTGGTCAACGCCGGGTTCAGTGGCAGCGTGAAGGTACCGGTCGCGCTGACCACGGCGGTGCCAAGCACGTTGCCGTCACTGTCGATGACGCGCACCTGCGCGCCCGGTTCGCCGCGCCCGGTCAGGCTTGCGCCGTCGCCGCCGATGCTCAGTTGCGAAACGGCCGCTGGCGGTGTGCTGTCGACCGAAGTGAACGGCGTGGCTGCCGAGGTGTTGCCCGCTGCATCCGTCAGCGACACAGTCAGCGCCTGGCCGTTGGCTTGCGGTGTGGTCAGGGTGATCGCAAAGGTGCCGTCGATGCTCACGGTGCCGGTCCCGACCAGCGATCCGGCAGCGTTGTACACGTTGACCGTGGTGCCGGCCTCACCGGTGCCCGACAGCAAGGTGCCGTCAGCGCTCGCCACCAGCGCCGCCGGCGGATTGGGCGCGATTAGATCCGGGGCGATCAGGTTGACGCTGTTGGATTCGTTGCCGGCGGTGTCGGCCTGGCTCAGGCTCAAAGTCTGACCAGAGGTCTGTGCCGGGCTGAGGGTGACGCTGAACGTGCCATTGGCCGCCACCACGGCGCTGCCGAGAACCACTCCGCCGGTGCCGAGCACGGTCACCGTGGCGCCGGCTTCACCGCGCCCGGTCAGGGCCGTGCCGTTCGGTGCCAGGCTCAGTTCGCTGAGCGGCGTTGGCGCGGCGATATCGGCAGCGGTGTAGTCGGTCGGGGATGAATTGATACCGGTGCTCGACGTCGCCACGGCAGACAGCTGTTCGCCGTTGAGTTGCGCGGCGTTGAGGGTGACGCTGAAAGTGCCATTGGCCGCCACCAGCGCGCTGCCGAGCAACACGCCCGAGGCATTGCGAATGCTCACGGTGCTGCCGGCGGTGGCCGAGCCGGTCAGGGTCAGGCCGTCAGCGCTGAGGGCCAGATTGGTCGGTGCACTTTCCGCCAGATTGCCCGGTGCAGTCACCGGCGCCGCCGGTCCGGTGTTGCCGGCAGCATCGATCTGCACCACGGAAAGATTCGATCCAGCCACGGCAGCCGGGGACAACGTGACGCTGAAATTGCCGTTGCTGGCAACGGTCGCGGTACCCAGCAAAACACCGCCGGCATCGCGAACTTCCACGCTGGCGCCGACCTCACCAATGCCGGTCAGGGTGGCACCACTGGCGCTCACCGCCAGATCGCTCGCCAACAACGGCGCCGTGCTATCGACGGCATTGACGATTGCCGGGGCTGACGGATTGCCTGCCGCATCGGTGGCTGTCACGTTGAGTGCCTGGCCATTGGTTTGCGGGCTGTTGAGGGTAATCTGGAAAGTGCCGTTCGCGGGCGCCGTGGTGGTGCCGAGGATATTGCCCTGGCTGTCGCGCACGGTCACGGTACTGCCGGCCTCGGCGTTACCCGACAGTTGCACGCCGGCAGCATTGAGGGTCAATGCGCTCGGAATCGCCGGCGCAGTCAAATCCACGGCGGTGACTTCAACCGCAGTCGACACATTGCCCGGCGGATCCTCCTGAGTAACGGTCAGCACCTCAGCATTCAGTTGTGCTGCGTTGAGGGTGACCGTGAACGCGCCGCCGCTGCCGACCTGTGCGGTGCCGAGCAAGGTGCCGTCGGCGCTGCGCACAGACACGGTGGCGCCGGGCTCGCCGTGGCCGGTGACGGTGACACCGTCAGCATTCACCGCAACCTGGGTCAGTGCCGCCGGCGGGCTGATGTCGGGGGCGTTGACACTGGTCGATGGCGAGACGTTGCCGGCAGGGTCGGTCTGGCTGATCGCGAGCGCCTCACCATTGCTCTGCGCTGGCGCCAGGGTCACGCTGAACGAGCCGTCCGCGCCAACTACGGCGCTGCCTAGCACGATGCCGTTGGCGGTGGTGACATTGACGGTTGCGCCAGCTTCACCCGTGCCGCTGAGGGTGCTGCCATCGGCGCTGATCAGCGGATTCTGCACGGCGGCCGGCGGGGTGCCGTCGACGGTGACCACGCCAGTGGAAATCGAGGCGTTGCCGTTGGCGTCGGTCAGAGTGACCTGCAGGGTTTCGCCGGTGTTCTGCGCGTTGGGCAGGGTGACCTGGAAATTGCCGCTCTGGTCGACCACGCCGGTGGCCAGAACATTGCCGGCGGCATCGCGCACGGTCACGGTGCTGCCGGCTTCTCCCTGGCCTTTGACCACGGTGCCGACGTCATTGATCGTAACGCCAGTCGCTGCGGCTGGCGGTTGCAGATCGGTGGCGATGATGCCGGCGGGTTGCGACAGGTTGCCGGCGGCATCGCTCTGGATCGCGGTAAGTGCCTGGCCATTAAGTTGTGCCGGCGTCAGCGTCAGGCTGAACGTGCCGTTGCTGGCGACCAGTGCAGTGCCGATCACGGTGCCGGTAGCGTCGGTGACAGTGACCGTCGCCCCGGCCTCTCCGCGCCCAGTGAGTGTCGTGCCGTTGGCATTCAGCGCCAGATTGGTCACCGCGTCCGGCGCCGTGCCATCGATCGCCGTCACCGTGCCCGGAATCGACACGTCACCGTCGGGACTGGTGGCCGTCACTTGGAGAACTTGCGCGTTGATCTGTTTGCTGCTGAGCAACAGGGTGAAGCGGCCGAAACTGTTGATCAGCCCGGAGCCGAGCACAGCGCCGCTGCTGCTGGTCACCGTCACGGTGCAACCGGGCGTTCCGGCGCCGGTCAGGGTGAAACCGTCGGCACTCAAGGCCAGATCGGTCGGGGTCGCGACCTGGGTACCGTCCAGTCCTGCCAGCGGCACAACGGGCGAATCATTGCCGCCGCCGTCAGTGCTGATGACTTCCAGATTGCCGCCAGGCTCGGCCGGTGGACTGAGGGTCACGACGAAGCGGCCGTCCGCATCGGCCGTCGCGGTGCCCAGCACAGCGCCACCGCCGGCAATGCTGACGGTGACCGTGGTGCCCGGTTCGGCAAGGCCAGAGACCTGCGTGCCGGCGGGATTGAGCGCGAGATCGCTGACTGGCGCCGGCGGGGTGCTGTCCGGAGCAGTGACGCTGCCGGGAAGCGAACTGTTGGTGCCGTCCGACACCACGACTTGCAAGGCTTCGCCATTGGTCTGCGCAGTATCGAGGTTGACCGTGAAGGCGCCCGTGCCGTCAGCGGTCGCGGTGCCGATGACGTTGCCGTCGGCATCCAGCACCTGCACCGTGTTATTGGGCTGCGTGGTGCCGGTGACCGTGGCACCCGCCGGATCGATGAGCAGACCGCTCGGTGCAGGTGGGGCGGTGATGTCCGGTGCGGTGACCGGTGTGGCGGGCGAGGGCAGGGCGCTCGCATCGGTCTGGATCACACTCAACACCTGACCGTCGAGCTGAGCCGGGCTCAGGTTGACGCTGAAATTGCCATCGCTGGCGACCACCGTAGTGCCGAGCACCGTGCCGTCCGCTGCGCTCACCGTTACGGTACTGCCGGCTTGTCCGGTGCCGGTCAACGTCACGCCGTTGCTGGCGAGCACGAGATTGTCCGGCGCCAGCGGCGCGGTGGTGTCCGCTGCCGTCAGCGGCGTGTTGGGGGAGACGTTCACGCCATCGGATTGGCTCACTTGCAGTTGTTGGCCATCGATCTGCGGGCTGTTCAGCGGCACTGTAAAGGCGCCGGTGCCGTCGACGATCGCGGTGCCCAGCACATTGCCGGCCGAATCCTTGACCGACACCGTGGCACCGGGTTCGCCGGTGCCGCTCAGTTCAGTGCCGCCTGCATTCAGCGCCAGATTGGAAGGGGCAGTGGGGGCCTGGATATCCGGCGCTTCAACTGGAACTGCCGGCGAGCCAGTGGGCGAGCCATCGGTCTGCACAACGCTGAGGTTCTGGCCGTTGGTTTGTGGCGAGGACAGGGTGACTTCGAACCGGCCGTTGCTGCCGACCAAAGCTGTTCCCAGCACGGTCCCGTTGGTGTCAGTGACAGTAACGGTGGCGCCGATCTGACCCGCGCCGGAGACTACGGCGCCATTGGCGGAAATGCTCACATCGGTCACGGCGACCGGCGTGGTCAGATCGGGTGCGGTGACGTTGACCGGCGCCGAAGGATTGCCTTCCGCGTCGGTCTGGATCACTTGCAGTTGTTGCGCATCGGTCTGTGGTGTGGAAAGTGGAACGGTAAAATTGCCATCGGCATCCACCGTGCCCGTGCCGATGATGTTGCCGGCCGGATCGCGCACAGTGACCGACGCACCCAACTCACCCTTACCGGTGAGCGTCTGCCCCTGAGCGTCGAGCGCAAGATCGGAGACGGCCGTCGGCCCTTGGGTGTCAGGCGTCACGTAGTTCAGTGGTGCGGAAGTGTTGCCAGCGGCGTCGCTGGCACTGATCTGCAGTGTTTCGCCATTGTTCTGCGGACTGCTCAGTTGCAGGCTGAACGTGCCGTCCGCCGCCACCACGGCCGTGCCGAGCACATTGCCGTTGGCGTCGCGCACCGTCACGGTCGAACCGACCTGGCCGCGTCCACTCAACTGCGTGCCATCGATGCTCACCGCGATGTCGCTCGGTTGAGTCAGGCCATCGAGATCAATGGCGATAACGGTCGCTGCTGGCGAAGGGTTGCCGGCGGCGTCGGTGACCAGCACGCTCAGCGCCTCACCATCGATTTGCGCGGCATTGAGTTGCACGGTGAACGAGCCATCGGCTGCCACCTGCGCTGTGCCGAGCAGCGTACCTTGCGCATTGGTGACGCTGACCGTGCTGCCGGGTTCGCCACGGCCGGTCACCGAAAGGCCATCGCTGCTCACGGCCAGATCCGTTGCAGCGGTGGGGCCGGTGATGTCTGGTGCATTGAAGGTGACGGCCGGCGATTGCGCACCGGCGCTGTTGACCGCCACGATACTGAAGGTTTCACCGTTGGCCTGCGCACGAACCAGCGTCAGCAGGAAAGTGCCATCAGCGGCCACCGCCGCGCGCCCGAGCAGTTCGCCATTGGCGGCACGGACTTCAATCGTGGTGCCGGCCCGGGCGGTGCCGGTCAGTTGGCTGCCGTCGCTGCTCAAATCGAGATTGCCTGGCGTCGTCGGTTCGACGATCTCCGGCGCGCTGACCGTTGCGCCGGTCGAGATATTGCCAGCCGCATCGGTGGCATTCACGGTCAGCGGCTGGCCGCCGGTTTGCGCGGGGCTGAGGGCGACGCTGAAAGTGCCATCCGCCGCCACCACAGCGCTACCGAGCAGAGTGCCACCGGCGGCGCGCACCTGGATGGTCGAGCCGGCTTCACCGGTGCCGCCGAGTTGCGTGCCATCGGGGCTCACGCTGAGATTGCCTGGTGCGGTCGGCGCGGTGGTATCCGGCGCAGTGACCGTACCCGGTGTCGAAACGTTGCCCGCAGGGTCGGTGAGCGTGACGTCGAGCGGCTGGCCATTGTTCTGCGGCGTACCCAGGTCGACCTGGAAACTGCCATCGGCGCCAACGGTTCCGGAACCCAAAATGTTGCCGGCTGCATCGCGTACCTGAACGACACTGCCAGCTTCGCCAAAACCACTCAGCACCCGGCCATCGGCCGACAAAGTTAATCCGGTCGCAGGCGCAGGAGGCGTCGCGTCTCCACCGCCACCACCGCCGCCGCCACCGCCACCGCCACCACTTCCGCCCGCAGCGGCCGCCGCACCACCCGCGCCCAACAGGCCCAGCCCGGCAATCGCCCAGGCCGGCGTCGCGCCATCCACCACACCGACGCCAGCGATCAGCTCGTCCAGCGAATTGATTTCGTCAAAGGTAAAGCCGTTGAACGGTTCGGCGCTGTAGCGCGCCTGCCACAGCGTCGCGTCGTCACCCTGAAAGACAATGTCATTGGGCACGCCGTCAGGGCTGGTGACAAAGAAATTGGAGATTTTGATTTGCTCGCCAGACTTCAGATTGACGATCAAATCCTGACCGCTGCGACTGGTCGACGCCAATTGATCGGGCCGAACCGGCATTTGTACAACTGAAGGCTGACTGAGCTGAACATTGCCCCAGTTCTGGGCAGTGAGCTGAGAATTGGCTTTGTCGGCAATGACGATGTTGTCCATTACTACTCCCTGTAAATGGGTGGGGCGGACGTCCACGGGTGGTTTTAAAACCATAGATAGGGAGTGTCGGATGGGGCTGCCTGATTTTTGACGAGCGTATGGATGGGCCATTTGCCCACGTTTATCTCTTTGAAAATCTGTTCTATTCAGGTCGTTACCGTTTGTCGGGACGTTGGATCCAAGCAGTTTTTGGGTGCAACAAAATGTGTCGTTTTCGACATTATCCAAAGACACCTCGGAATAAGTCCGGGCGGAATCGACGAGGGTGATGGCTAAGCGATATTGAATTTCTCAAAGCGCACGCCACCCTCCGCAGCTGCCTGTCTGCGAAGGTATTAATCAATAAGCGTAGAAGGGGGGGGAAGGCTTTGTATAAGAAATCCTGTTTTACCGTTTCAGCGGTTCTTTCTATCCCTCAGCAGTTAATGCGCTAGCTATCGATCGCCGAAGTGATCGGACGATATCCAGCGCAGACTGATCGCTAACACTGCCGGGGCACTGATCAAACATATGTGGCGCCCCAGGGTAGACATGCAGTTCGACGGCAGCCCCGGCGCGCGACAGACGCATGGCAAATGCAACGTCCTCTTCCAGAAACAGATCCAGCGCCCCGACGGCCATAAACGTCGGTGGCAAGTCACGCAGATCGTCCTGCAGGGCCGGCGAAAACCAGCCAATTGGCAGATCATCCAGCGCTTGGTCAGCGCGCAGGCACTCCCAACAGAACTGGTTGGCTTGCGCCGGCCAGCCAATCACTCCGGTCGTGCTGTTCTGGTGAGGCGAGGCCGGGCTGCCCGAACGGTAATCGAGCATCGGATAAACCAGCACCTGGCTGGCGATGGAATATTCGCCGCGATTCCGCGCCACGATGGCCAGCGCTGCTGCCAGACCTGCACCGGCACTGTGACCCATGACGATCACGTTGTCGGCGTCCATGTTGAGCGTTTGCCGGTGGGCGAAAACCCAGCCGAGGGCGGTGTAGCAATCTTCCAGGGGAATAGGGAAGGGGTGCTCTGGCGCGAGACGGTAATCGACAGCGACGATGATCGCCTGAAGTTCTTCGGCGAGGTTAGCCAGATAGTCATCGGCCATTTCGGGGCAACCAAGGACGAAACCTCCACCGTGGATGTACAGGATCACCGCAAAATTACCGCCCGGTGCCCCGGCGGCAGGCCGGTAAAGACACAGGCGCAAATCCTCACCGTCGTGGGCCTTGGTCCATAGGCTTTCACCGCGCGCTTGTTCTCGGGATTTGAATGTCGCATGGACACGCTTCCTGATCGCGGGCAGCGTCTCCAACGTCCAGGCTTGTGCGCCGGGGGTTAAAAAGCTTTTGAAGTCGGGATCCAGCAGTTCATGTGCTTTCACGTTCTGCCTCCTGTTCTCGAATGAGCGAGCGCCTCTGATCGAAGCGCCGCCCACGGTGGAGTTACAGCCAGGCTTTGATCTGCGCGCAGACAGCCGGCGTCGAAATGCCGTAGCGATCATGCAGCGTCGGCAGGGCACCGGCGTCGAGGAAGGCGTCGGGCAACGCGATCTGTCTGAAGGTGGGCGTCACGCCATTGCGCAACAACAACCCGGCAACCGCCTCGCCCAAACCGCCGATGATCGAGCTGTTCTCGGCTGTGACCACCAGACGCCCGGATTTACGCGCTTCGGCGAGAATGGTTTGCTCATCCAGCGGCTTGATGGTCGGCACGTGCAGCACAGCCACATCAATGCCGTCGGCCTGCAATTGCTTGGCAGCTTCCAGTGAGCGCATGGTCATCAGCCCGGTGGAGATGATCAGCACGTCGTTGCCCGTGCGCAGAGTCTTGGCCTTGCCGATTTCGAATTTATAACCGTACTCGTCCAGCACCAACGGCACATTGCCGCGCAGCAAACGCATGTAGACCGGGCCTTGGTGAGCGGCGATGGCCGGCACGGCCTGTTCGATTTCCAGCGCATCGCACGGGTCGACAATCATCAGATTGGGCATGGCGCGAAAAATAGCCAGGTCATCGGTGGCCTGGTGGCTCGGCCCGTAACCCGTGGTGAGGCCGGGCAAACCGCAGACGATTTTGACGTTAAGGTTTTCCTCGGCGATGGCCATGCAGATGAAGTCGTAAGCACGCCGCGAGGCGAACACCGCGTAGGTGGTGGCGAAGGGTACGAAACCCTCACGCGCCATGCCCGCCGCAGCGCTCATCAGCAACTGTTCGGCCATGCCCATTTGATAGAAACGCTCCGGATGCGCCTTGGCGAAAATGTGCAGGTCGGTGTACTTGGACAGGTCAGCCGAGAGACCGACGATGTCCGCGCGCTGGTCTGCCAGCGCTGCGAGCGCATGGCCGAACGGTGCCGAACGGGTCGCCTGGCCCTCGGAGGCAATCGAGGCAATCATCGCCGAGGTGGTCAGGCGCTTTTTCACCGGCGCGCCAGTAGCAGTCGAAGGCGCAGTGTTGGCGGCGTTGCTCATTGGTCTTTTCCTTCTTCAAGGTTGCTCAGTGCCAGGTCCCATTCGTGCTCTTCGACGCGAATGAAGTGGGTCTTTTCCCGGTTCTCCAGAAACGGCACGCCTTTGCCCATTTTCGTGTCGCAGATGATCACGCGGGGTTGAGTACCTGGATGATTGCGGGCGGCATCGAATGCAGCGACCAGGGCGTCGAGGTCATTGCCGTCGACGCGCTGGGTGAACCAGCCAAAGGCTTGCCAGCGATCGACAATGGGTTCGAACGAAAGAATCTCGCTGGAGTAACCGTCGGCCTGCTGGTTGTTGACGTCGACGATGGCGATCAGGTTGTCGAGCTGCCAGTGCGAAGCCGACATCACCGCTTCCCAGGTCGAGCCTTCATTGAGTTCGCCATCGGACAGCAGGTTGTAGACGAACGAGGCCGAGCCTTTGCGCTTGAGGCCCAGGCAGGCGCCGACTGCGATGCCCAGGCCCTGACCCAGCGAACCGCCGGTGATCTCCATCCCCGGGGTGTAGGCGGCCATGCCCGACATCGGCAGGCGGCTGTCATCCGAGCCGTAGGTTTCCAGCTCGTCGAGCGGAATGATCTCGGCTTCGATCAGCGCTGCGTACAGCGCAATGGCGTAGTGGCCGATGGAGAGATAGAAGCGATCGCGCTGCTCCCATTCGGGATCTGTCGGGCGATGGTTCATTGCATGAAAGTAAGACACCGCCAGCAGGTCAGCTGCGCCGAGGGCCTGGCCCACATAGCCCTGGCCCTGAACCTGGCCCATGCGCAATGCATGGCGGCGAATGTTGTGCGCGCGCTGGGTCAGGCTCAGCGATGCAGCGTGTGCAAGATTAGTCGTCATGATGAAACTCCGTTGACTCAACGATTGACCAAAGCGGCGGGAATACGCAGGACCAGGCTCGCGCCGAGGAACAGCACCCCGGTGATGAGGTACATGCCGATGGCGCTGGAACCGGTCAGGGTAGTGATCCAGCCGATCAGATAGGGCGAGCAAAACCCGGCGAGGTTGGCGAAGCTGTTGACCGCCGCGATGCCGGCCGCCGCAGACACCCCGCCAAGCAGCGTTGTGGGCAGCATCCAGAACAACGAGGTGGCGGAGAGAATGCCGGAGGCGGCCAGGCACAGGCTGAGGATCGACAAGGTCGGATTGCCGCCCATCATCGCTGCCAGGCTCAAGCCGATCGCACCGGCGATCATCGGCACGATCAGGTGCCAGCGGCGCTCGCGATGTTTGTCGCCACTGCGGCCGACCAGGAGCATGGCGGCGATGGCGCACAGGTAAGGCAGGCTGGTCAGGAACCCGATGTGCAGCGGGTCGGAAACCCCTGCGTTACGCACCAGTGTCGGCAGCCAAAAGGTGATCGCGTATTGGCCCATCACCACACAGAAGTAGATCGCCGCCAGCAGCCACAAGCGCCGGTCGCGGATGAACTCGCCGACCGAGGCATGGGTGACCTTTTGCTGGTCGTCTTCGGCCAGTTCGCGAGTGATCAGCGCTTTTTCCTCGTCATTGAGCCAGGTCGCCTGATGCACGCCGTCTTTCAGATAACTCAGTACCAGCAGGCCGACGACCACGGTGGGCACCGCTTCCAAAACGAACATCCACTGCCAGCCGGCCCAGCCGTGCACACCGGCAAAGTGGTTCATGATCCAGCCCGAAAGCGGGCCACCGACCATGCCTGACAGCGGAATGGCGATAAACCACAACACCGTCATGCGCGCCCGCCGATAGGACGGAAACCAGTAGGTGAGGTAGAGCAGCAGGCCCGGCGCCAGACCGGCTTCGGCAATCCCCAGCAGAAAGCGCAGCGCGTAGAACTGCCAGGCGGTTTCGACGAAGGCGAACAGCGCCGAGACGATGCCCCAGGTGATCATGATCCGCGCAATCCACACCCGTGCGCCGACCTTGTGCAGGATGATGTTGCTGGGCACTTCGCAAAGGAAATAGCCGATGAAAAACACCCCGGCGCCCAGTCCGTAGACCGTTTCGCTGAGGGCCAGATCATTCATCATTTGCAGCTTGGCGAAACCGACGTTGACCCGGTCCAGATAGGCGCACAGGTAGCACAGCATCAGGAACGGCATCAGGCGCCACGCCGTTTTGCGATAGGCAGAAGAACGCACGGTCGAAACCGCTTCGAGCGACAGGGTAGTCATGATGGTCTGATCTCTTGTTTTTATTGACCGCCAGGCCATCAGGCCCGGCTGCGTCATCGATCCAGAACCGCACGGGCCACGCAGGCCCGCCCAGAGTTACTCAGTGAATCAGCATGCCGCCGTTCACATCGAGGGTGATGCCGGTCAGATAAGCGGACAGGTCGCTGGCCAGAAACAGCGCGGCGTTGGCGACGTCCTGCGCTTGACCCAGGCGCCCCAGCGGAATGCCTTCGATGATGGCGTGGCGGCGGTCATCCTGCATCAGGCCGCCGGTGATGTCGGTGTGAATCAGGCCCGGGGCGATGGAGTTGACGCGGATATTGTCCGGCCCCAATTCCCGCGCCATGGCCTTGCCCAGCCCCAGCACACCGGCCTTGGCCGCGCTGTAATGCGGGCCACCGAAGATGCCGCCGCCGCGCTGGGCAGACACCGACGACATGCAGACGATGCTGCCGGAAGACTGTTGGCGCATCAGCGGAATCACCGCCTGGGACATGAGCAAAGTGCCGCGCAGGCTGACGTCCAGCACCTTGTCGTAGTCCGAAGGGCGAATATCCAGAGTCTTCAGTGGCTGGGTAATGCCGGCGTTGTTGACGAGGATATCGATGCGCCCGAAGTGCTCGATGATGGCGGCGACAGCTTGCTGAACCTGCGCTTCGTCGGCCACGTTGGCCGCCAGGCCCAGATGACCTTCGCCCAGTGCTGCGGCGGCGTCACGTGCTGCGGATGCATCCAGATCGAGGATGACCACGCGAGCGCCGTGTTGCGCAAATGTGCTGGCGGTAGCGCGGCCAATGCCACGGGCAGATGCGGCACCGGTAATGATTGCGACTTTGCCTTGAAGAAGCATGGAGGATTCCCTCGAATTGTTTTTATTGGGTCGGTGTGTAAGTAACCGATGACTCAGCTTGTCCTCCGGGGCGAGCGTGAGCAATAACGCGGAAGTCACTCAATGCTGAAAAAAATTCAGCACTCGTCAGGCCGTTTCGCAAATGCTTGAATGAAACCGGTCCGTACATCACAAGAAATCACCACGGAGTCCCCATGCGCTCAGACACTGAGGCATCGATCATCCTGCCACCGCTGAAAGCAATTCAGGCCTTCGAACAAACCGCGCGCTTCGGCAACGTCGCCAGAGCGGCGGAAGTGCTGGACCTGACACCCTCGGCAGTCAGCCATCAACTGGCGAAACTGGAAGGGATGATCGGCCGGCAATTATTCGTCCGTGCTGCCCGTGGCGTCTCGCTGACGCCGGTCGGCGAGCAATACCTCAAGGAAGTTTCCGGGATTTTGCACAGTCTCGC
This sequence comes from Pseudomonas sp. TE9122, assembly GCF_056278925.1. Lineage (NCBI taxonomy): Bacteria > Pseudomonadati > Pseudomonadota > Gammaproteobacteria > Pseudomonadales > Pseudomonadaceae > Pseudomonas > Pseudomonas sp. TE9122. Next base: position 2,058,809 of record NZ_JBWBQI010000001.1, read on the forward strand.
CGTTGCCACCGAACGTGCTGCCAGCGATGTCAGCCTCGATTGCCTGCGCTTGCACTCGTCGCCAAGCTTCGGCCTGCTCTGGCTGATGCCGCGCCTGGAAGCGTTTCGCGCCAGTCACCCGGACATACAGATCAATCTGTCGTGCTCCTATGAATCGCTGCACTTCAGTCGCGACAAGATCGACGTCGATATCCGCCATGGTCTGCCGAACTGGCCAAGCTATGAGGTGCGCACGGTCAGGAACGAGACGTTCGCGGTGCTGACCTCACCGAAACTGCTCGCGCAACGCCGGGTGCGCGGCGCTGCGGATCTGCTGGAGTGCGATCTGATTCTGTCGGAAGCCACCCTGCTCAAATGGCCGCAATGGTTTGCCCAGCATGGCTTGGCGCGTCCGGAACGGCCTTATGCATTGAGCTTCGATCGTTCCTACATGTCGCTGGAAGCGGCGAGTCATGGCTTGGGTTTCGCGCTGGAAAGCACATTGCTGGCGCAGAAGTATCTGGCCGCGGGCACGCTGGTTGAAGTAGCGCCTGAATCACTGAGTGCTGCGGTGGCGGCGCACCATTTGGTATTCCCCAAGGCGCACTCCAGCTTTCCACGGGTGAGGCGTTTTCTGGCGTGGATGGAGAGCGAATTGGGCCACGAGTTCGCGTATTGAGTGGGGATTAATTCTTTCAAACTCTCTGAACCGCTCAAGGTCAATCCATTATCGGTCTTGATCATTCACGCAAGAACGCACTTTCCCGCGCGCTGCCGATCCGCGAAAAACCAAAGGCTGAGCAGGCTGTTGTTTTCTGTGTTCATCGTTTCTTTAGAAGGGGCTGATTTATGGTCATCACATGTCTGGGATGGGGATCACTGATCTGTAAGCCGGGGAAGCGATGAGCACCCGCAGCCAAGCGCAGATTGCCGCGATCTTTGATCAGCTGTTGGCACTGCGAGAAAGCGTGGACATTCTTCAACACGTGGAGAGCGCTAGCGTCGAGTCGCTGCGTGGCCATCAGACCGTGGACGCTCCCGAGTCGCTGGATCTGGTGTTTCAAAAGCTGCATGAAGACATCGCCAGCATGGAGGAAACCTTGGCGACGATTGCCGAGGCTACCGGGGATGTGTCGAAGTTGTGAGGGTGTCGCGGGGCTGGCATGCAGAGATGATTTGCCTGGTCTGGCGTCTTCGCGAGCAGGCTCGCTCCCACAATGGATTTGTGAATCGACTGATTTCCGGGATCTGACGCAACCCCCTGTGGGAGCGAGCCTGCTCGCGAAAGCGCTGGGTCAGGCACTTACTCTGTTGGATGTGCCGACGCTATCGCGAGCAGGCTCGCTCCTACAACGGGGCTGGATCTCTCACCACGCGCAACGCATCCACCACCAGTGAAAACGCCGGCGACGGTTGGCGGCGGCTGGGGTAGTAGAGGTGGAAGCCACCGAACGGTTCGCACCAGTCTTCCAGCACTCTGACCAAACGCCCTTCAGCCAGATGCGTACCGAACTCGTCTTCAGGCAGGTAGGCAATCCCTAACCCGTTCACAGCCGCGTCGGCGATGTGCACGGTGGAGTTGAACACCAGTTGCCCGTCGACTCGCACTTTCAACTTTTTGCCCTGACGCTCGAATTCCCATGCATCGACGCCGTCGTAGGTCGGAAAGCGGATGTCGATGCAGCGGTGCGCCGCCAGATCGCGCGGATGTTGCGGGGCGGGGTGCTGGGCGAAGTAGCTGGGCGAAGCGACCACTGCCATGCGCAGTGGCGGGCCGATCGGTACGGCGATCATGTCCTGGGCGACGGTATCGCTGAAACGCACGCCGGCATCGAAGCGGTCGGCCACGATGTCGCGGAAACCGTAGTTGATATCGAACTCGAGCTTGATGTCCGGATATTGCAGCAATAGTGGCGTCAGCTTGGGCAGCAGGGTGGTCTTGATGATGTTGTCGCCGCAGGTGATGCGCACCGTGCCAGCGGGCTTGTCGCGCAACTCGGTCAGGGCGTCCAGCTCGGCTTCAATTTCATCGAAACGGTGCCCGACGGTGTGCAACAGGCGTTCGCCGGCCGCGGTCAGTGACACGCTGCGCGTAGTGCGGGTCAGCAAGCGAATTTTCAGACGTGCCTCCAGCGCCGAGACTACCTGGCTCACCGCCGATTGCGTCACGCCCAGTTGCACCGCCGCGCGGGTGAAGCTGCCGCTGCGGGCAACCGTGACGAAGGCGAGCAGGTCGTTGAAATTGGGTTTGGCCATGGGCGCGCGCTCGGGTTTATTGATTAGCAGAGTTTATAACCGCATTAAGCACTCATTAGCTAATCAAAGTCTCGAGCGTGCGCAACAATACCTTCATCCCGGCCACGACTGGCTTCTCGATCAAGGACGCCCCCATGAAACGACTGTTCATACTGCTCGGGTTTCTCCTGAGTTCATTCACTGCATTCGGAGCTGACATGTCCCACGGTGCTGACAATTTTTTCAAGAGCGATAAGGTGACCGTGCAGAAGGTCAGCTTCAAAAATCAATATCAACTCACCGTGGTCGGCAACCTGTTTGTCCCTAAAGGACTCGACCCGGCAGCGCGTAGCGCGGCGATTATCGTTGGTCATCCGATGGGCGCGGTAAAGGAGCAGAGCGCCAATCTGTACGCACAGAAACTGGCGGAGCAGGGCTTTGTCACCTTGTCGCTGGATCTGTCGTTCTGGGGCGAAAGCGAGGGCGCGCCGCGCAATGCCGTGCTGCCGGACATGTATGCCGAAGACTTCAGCGCGGCCGTCGATTACCTCGGCACACGGCCATTCATCGACCGCGAGCGCATCGGCGTGTTGGGCATTTGCGGTAGTGGCAGCTTCGTGATCAGCGCGGCGAAAATCGACCCGCGCATGAAAGCCATCGCCACGGTCAGCATGTACGACATGGGCGCCGCCAACCGTGACGGCCTAAAGCATTCGCAAAGCCTTGAGCAGCGCAAGCAGATCATTGCGCAAGCGGCCGAGCAGCGTTACGCCGAGTTTACTGGCGGCAAGGTCGAATACACCGGCGGCACGGTGCTGGAACTGAAGGCCGACACCCATCCGATCCAGCGTGAATTCTTCGATTTCTACCGCACCCCGCGCGGCGAATTCACCCCGGCCAGCTCGACGCCGCAACAGACCACGCGCCCGACGCTGAGCAGCAACACCAAGTTCATGAACTTCTATCCATTCGTCGATATCGAGAGCATCTCGCCGCGCCCGATGTTGTTTATTGCCGGTGCCGATGCGCACTCCCGTGAGTTCAGCGAAGAGGCGTTCCGGTTGGCGGGGCAGCCGAAAGAACTGGTGATTGTGCCGAATGCCGGTCATGTCGATCTGTACGACCGGGCCGAGCTGATTCCTTTTGCCAAGCTGACGCAGTTCTTCAAGAGCAACCTGAAGTAACTTTCAACGCGACGGAGCAAAGCGATGCGGATTTTTGCCAACGGCTGGAAGGGATTCGTACTGATGGCATGGCTGCCCTTTGCTCAGTCTGCTGCTAACCCGGAGGAGACCACGATGTGGATGACCGTCGGAGAACACCGTTTTGCCATTGCTCTTGAGGACAACCCGAGCACTCGGCAATTGCTCACGCGATTGCCGCTGAGCCTGAACATGGTCGACCTGCACAGCAACGAAAAATACGCCACCGTGCAGCCGCCCTTGCCCACGCAGCCCTATCGGCCGGGCACGATCCACAACGGCGATTTCCTTTTGTATGGCGACGATACGTTGGTGGTCTTCTACAAAACCTTCGATTCGTCTTACCGCTATTCGCGCCTTGGTCGCATCGACCGGCCGCAGGACTTGGCCGAGACCTTGGGGCGTGGCGATGTGCGGGTGACGTTCACGCTGGATGAGTGAGGAGATTCATTGATGAAGCTGAAAAACCTGCATCAGCCGCGCCTTCTGCGCATTGTGGCTCTCGGCTGCGCGGTCCTCGCCAGCGCAGCCTGCGTGAATCCTCTGTGCGCCAATCCTTCCCGATCACCGGAGAAACCGATCATGCAAGAACAACCTCTGACGCTTAAGCAACTGGCGATCGCCCCGATTGCCGCCAACGCTGCAATCGGCGACATGCCGCGTTTGCACGACGCACTCAATCGCGGCCTCGATGCCGGGTTGAGCATCAGCGAAACCAAGGAAGTTCTGGTGCAGCTGTACGCCTACGCCGGGTTCCCACGCAGCCTCAACGCCTTGTCCTTGCTAATGAAGGTTGTGCAGGAACGCGCCGCGCGGGGCATTGAAGACGCGCCCGGACTAGAGCCCGGCCCGGTTCCGTCGGGGTATGCACTTACCGAACTCGGCACCGACAATCAGACCCGTCTGGTCGGCGCGCCAGTGTCCGGCCCACTGTTCGAATTCGCCCCGGCGATCGATCAGTTCCTGAAAGTGCACTTGTTCGGCGACATCTTCGCCCGCGACAACCTGGCATGGACGGATCGGGAACTGGCGACGGTTGGCGCGCTGGCGGCAATGGCTGGGGTGGAGTCGCAACTGGAGTCGCATTTGAAGATCAGTCTGAATGTGGGGTTCACGGTTGAGCAGTTGCGGCAAGTGGCGCAGGAGTTGGAGGCGCGTGGGGATTTGCAGGCTGCTGAGCGGGTGGGCGCGGGGCTGGGGAAATTGGGGGGCTGAAGTCGACAGGGATACCGGCACCATTATTTCTCACCAATGACTGAACCTGCTTGCTGCATCTCCAAGATCGCCGCTTTATTTTCACGAAGCGGTGGCTTGGGGCATGTTGAGCGCAAACCGTCTATGTGCTCCATCAAGCTATCGGGAATGCTCTGCCACATCGGATCAAGGATGAAGTCCACACCTTCTCGCCTTGCCATTTTTGCGGCTGGAACGAAGTCTGCGTCGCCTGCTATCAATACTATCTGGTCGACCTGCTGTTTAAATGACAGCGACGCGACATCAATGCCGATCCGCATATCGACACCTTTTTGGCGGGTTTCGATACTGACATCATTTTCCATAAGGTCAGTCATCTGGATTTTTCCTTTCAACAGCTCAGCGATTTTGACGGGCTCGATGGTCCATCTGACATCCTTCGACAAATGCCCAAGTCGTAATGCCAACTTACGTTTACTTCGCAGCCTGGAATGCAGCTCTTTGCGAAATGCCGCCTCCCTGGATTTCGAAAAATCCACAGCTTTTTTGCTTATGGGGTTGTGCTATTTAGTGTCCAGTGGGGGGCAGTCATAGAAGAAGATTCGGTAGAGCTCTTTCCTCGCTCGTTGTCGTAGCTCTCGGATGGGCCCCGTTGGACGGGTCAAGGTTTTATTAAGGAGGTGGGCGGTTGCCCATCGATGGACCAGAGCGGCCGCGCGTTCAGCGTTGAAGGCGTTTTGAGGTTCGATTCGTCGAAAGCGTTTGATGAAAAAGGCGCCATCGACCAACACCGCAGTGGGCATGTTTTTTTACCTGAAAAAACGCCCAAGGGTTTGGCACGTTCTGGATGATTAGAACGGCGTACTGCCTTGGGCGGGATGGGACCGAGATTAGGAGGGAGTGACGGATACGTCAACAACCCCTTTTTCGTCTGACCTGTTTATATAAAGTTGAATGTGCCCAGCGCTTTCAAATTTCAGGTGGCGAAGGGGAAACGATAAATTGCGGATGGTAAGCGGGCAAGACAGCGACTTCCGTAAGATTTGTAGGCAAAAGCGCTGTATCTCGTAGGCTCGGTTATCCGTGAGCCGGTGAGCGCGGGGCTGGGCAGAATCCGGGGGAGGCACAGAATGAGAGCGGCTCTGTTACGGCGATTCTCGTCTTCAGCGCTGGCGCCGACTCGCTCCCGGTGAGCTTCCCGTTATCCGCTTGAACGCACGACTGAACGCCGCTTGGGAGGTGTAGCCCAAGCGCTGCGCCACTTCTTCGATCGGCAGTCTTTCCAGTGTCAGCCACTGACTGGCCAGGCGCATGCGCAGTTCGGTGGCGTAGCGCAGCGGCGGGGTGCCGAGGGTGGTCTGGAAGCGTTCGGCGAAGACCGAGCGTGAGGTGTTGCACAGCGTTGCCAGCTCGGCGACGCTCCAGTCGCGCCCCGGTTGTTGGTGCAGGGCCAGCAAAGCTTTCGCCAGACGAGGGTCGCGCAGGGCTGCGACGAGACCGGAGGCATTGCCGCAAGCGCATTCGACCCAGCCACGAACAATCATTGCCGCCACTACGTCGGCAAGGCGAGCGAGAATGCCGGCGAAGCCGATGCGCGCTGCGCTGACTTCGCGTTCCATGGTCGCAAGAATCGGCATGAGTCCCGGATAACGCTGGCCGCCGGCGTCGATCAGCATCAGTCCCGGCATCAGCCGACCGAGGCCCTGCAGGCTGCCGAGCTCGAACTCCATACAGCCACTGAAGAGCAGGGCGCTATCGGGCGAAACGGCGCTGTGACCGACCTGCACCGCGCAGACCGTATCGCCGAGTGGCGCGGCGACGGCGCTGTCAATGTCCTGCACTTCGGCGTTTGGGTGTGACAGCAACTGGTGCGCGGCACCATGGGCAATGAATACCGCATTGCCCGCCGCCAACTCGTAAAGGCTGCCGTCCTCCAGTCGCAACACCGTCGATCCAGCGGCAACGAAGTGGAAATACGCATGGCCGGATTTGTCGCTGAAACCCAGACCATACGGCGGACTGGCGTGGATCCGCCGATACTGCACGCCACGCAGACGCATGCTGCGCAGCAATTCTGTGATCAGGTCTGATGACAGTGAAAAGGAATCAGTGCTGCTCATGTTCGGGGTTTCGATCAAAAGTTCAAGACTGCGCATCATAGATCATCCGGTTTGCCGTCAATAGACTGCCCTCTCGAAATGTCCGAGGGAGTCTGGAAATGAATGAACGTGTAGGTGATGGGCGAGCTGAAGAGGAGCCGATGGTTCCTGCGTGGATGGCGGTTTTCTCACTGGCGATGGGTGTGTTCGGTTTACTCACCGCAGAATATCTGCCGGCCAGCCTGCTGACGCCGATGGCGCTCGACCTTGGCGTCAGCGAAGCCCTGGCCGGGCAAGCAGTGACGGTGACCGCAGTGGTGGCGCTCTTTGCCGGATTGCTCGTACCTGGATTGACGCGCAGTCTTGATCGGCGGCTGGTCTTGCTCGGTTTCTCGGTACTGATGATCGCGTCGAATCTGCTGGTGGCGCTGTCGTCGAGCCTCGCAGTGTTGCTGATCATGCGCATCCTTTTGGGCATAGCTCTGGGCGGATTCTGGAGCATGGCGGCGGCCGTGGCGATGCGCCTGGTGCCGGCGGCGGTGCTGCCACGGGCGCTGTCGATTATCTTCAGCGGGATCGCCGTGGGGACCGTGGTCGCGGTGCCATTGGGCAGCTATCTCGGCGGCCAGTTTGGCTGGCGCAGTGCGTTTTTCGCAGCTGCGGCGGTTGGCGTGGTGACGCTGGTCTTTCAAATGTTCACGTTACCGAGTCTGGCGCCGCATCGACCGTCACGCCTGCGTACGGTGCTTGAGGTTTTGCTGCGACCGGGCATTGCCATTGGCATGTTCGGCTGTGTATTGGTGCACACCGGCCACTTCGCGTTGTTCACCTATATCAGGCCATTTCTGGAAAGCACCACCGGAGTCGGCCCGCAGACGCTGGCGCTGATGCTGCTCGGTTTCGGCGTGGCGAACTTTGCCGGCACGCTGTTCGCTGGCTGGCTGTTGCAGCGCAATCCACGCGCAACACTGGTGCTGATGCCGGTGTTGGTGGGCGTTGCTGCTCTGGCGTTGGTCGGGTTACCGGCGTCGCTCACCGGGCAGGCGTTGCTTCTGGCTCTGTGGGGGATGGCCTTCGGTGGCGTGCCGGTGGCATGGTCGAACTGGGTGGCGCGATCGATACCCGATCAGGCCGAAAGCGCAGGCGGCATGGTCGTCGCATCGGTGCAGTCGGCGATTGCCGCAGGCGCCGCCGCCGGCGGTTCGGTGTTCAGTTTCAGCGGCATCAATGGCGTGTTTGTAGCAGCTGGAATTCTGATGTTGCTGGCCGCGCTGCTGATTGCCCTGAAGGTCAATGTCGATGTGCCGGAGCCGGGTTCGGCGCCGGTGGCACCGGTGCATTTGTGATTTGATCAATCCGCCTTACGCGTGGCGGCAATGTCCCAGGTTTGCATGACCTGAGTGATGGCAGCATCAATGTTATCCAGCGCGGTGTTGTCTCTGGCGAGGATGGATATGCCCTGCAGGAAACTGTCGAATACCGTCGCCATCGCCGCCGCACTTGTGCCGCTGGCCAGCTCGCCGGCATTCACAGCACGTTCGACGCAGGCTTGAATGCCGGCACGGGTGCGCTGCCGGGAGTGGGTCAGGGCTTGCGCCACATGGGCGGTTTCCGGGCTCGGTGCGCTCATGACGCCGAGGGTAACCATGCAGCCCTTGGGGTGTGTGTCGTCGCACTGCATGCGTGCCGACTGGCGCAAAGCGGTCTCGATCGCCTGGCGTGGTGGCAGGCTGTCGTCCCACAGGCACTCGGTGACTTGCGCGTAGGTGGTTAAATAACGCTGCACGCATTCATCGAACAACGCTTCCTTGGAACCGAACGCGGCGTAGAAGCTAGGCGCAGAGATACCGCCACCCAGGCCTGCCTTCAATTGGGCGAGCGATGTCGCGTCGTAGCCGTGTTGCCAGAACAGTTGCAAAGCCTGATCGACGGCGTCGTCGCGATCAAACTGACGGGGGCGACCGGTTCTCGCCATGACCTGACTCCTCATTGATTTAATATAAAGACTAGTCGATACAGAAATTGTTGACAACGCTGCGCATGCACCCTCAGGATCTAGATCGATCGGTATTTAAATCTGAGTCGGTTTTTTCGAGGAGCTTCCAGTGACACCTTCAATCACGTTAACGGCTACGCCAAAAGGTCTGCCCATCGGCGCTTTGCTGGCGCTGGCCATGACTGGCTTCATCTGCATCGTCACCGAAACCCTGCCGGCGGGCCTGCTACCTTTGATCAGTGAAGGCCTGGCGATTTCGCCGTCCATGGCCGGGCAAATGGTTACCGCGTACGCATTGGGTTCCGTACTGGCGGTGATCCCGATGACCATCGCCACCCGGGGCTGGCGGCGCCGCAACGTGCTGCTGCTGACGATTGTCGGTTTCCTGCTGTTCAATTCGATTACCGCGCTGTCGTCGCACTACGGCGTGACGCTGGTCGCGCGGTTCTTCGCCGGGGTTGCGGCGGGTCTGGCATGGAGTCTGTTGGCCGGCTATGCGCGACGCATGGTTGAGCCCGAACAGCAGGGCAAGGCGTTGGCGCTGGCGATGGTCGGCACACCGATTGCGTTGTCGCTGGGCGTGCCTCTGGGTACGTGGCTCGGTGGGCTGGTCGGTTGGCGCACTACATTCGGTCTGATGTCGGCGCTGACCTTGGTACTGATCGTCTGGGTACTGGTGAAAGTGCCCGACTACCCGCCGCAGCCGGCCCATCAACGCCTATCGCTGAGCAAAGTCCTGACTACCCCGGGCGTGCGTCCTGTGCTAGCAGTGGTGATCAGCTGGATGCTGGCGCACAACATTCTCTACACCTATATCGCTCCGTTCGTGGCGCCGGCGGGCATGGCCGAGCGGGTGGATGTGGTGTTGTTGAGCTTCGGCATCGCCGCGCTGGTCGGGATATGGCTGACGGCGAAGCTGGTCGAGCCGCTGCTGCGCTCGACGGTTCTGCTGAGTTTGGCGACCTTTGCCGCCGTCTGCGTGGCGCTGGGATTTGGCGGAGGCAACCCAGAGGTGATTTATCTCGGCGTGGCGGCATGGGGTTTGACCTTTGGCGGCGCAGCGACGCTGTTGCAAACGGCGCTGGCTGATGCGGCGGGCGACGGAGCGGATGTTGCCTTGTCGTTGAACGTAGTGGCGTGGAACAGCGCGATCGCTGGCAGCGGTGTCGTCGGCGGCGTGCTGCTCGATCAGTGGGGCGTTACCTCATTTCCGTGGGCCATGCTGGCACTGGTCGCTATCGCCTTCGCCATTGCCTGGGGTGCCCGGGCCCACGGTTTCAGGTCAGGCCCGCGCTCCGTAGGAGCTTCGGTGGTGGCGGGGCATTGAACCCAGCCAAGCAGTTTCTTCAACCGCGCTTCGGCAGTTTCCAGTTCGGCCGGATGAAGTGGCAGGTGTAACCGTTCGGAATCCGCTCCAGGTAATCCTGATGCTCGGGTTCCGCTTCCCAGAACGGGCCGGCCGGTTCTATTTCCGTAACCACTCGGCCCGGCCACAACTTCGATGCGTCTACATCGGCGGCGGTGTCTTCAGCGACGGCACGCTGCTCGTCGTTGAGGTAGTAGATCGCCGAGCGGTAGCTCGGGCCAAGATCGTTGCCCTGACGGTTAGGCGTGCTCGGGTCGTGGATCTGGAAGAAGAACTCAAGGATCTGCCGGTAGCTGATCACGGCCGGATCAAACTCGATTTCGATGGCTTCGGCGTGGTTGCCGTGGTTGCGATAGGTCGCATTCGGCACATCGCCGCCGGTATAGCCGACGCGGGTTTTCAGCACACCCGGATAGCGGCGCAACAGATCCTGCATGCCCCAGAAGCAGCCGCCGGCGAGAATGGCAGTTTCGGTTTGAGTGGTCATGGTGTGTGCTTCCTCTCGAGACGATGGGGGGATACCCACTGTTATGAGGGCGGGTTGAGAGAATCCAAGGTCACGCTCATGAGAATCGACCACTGGCCTGCTGATCAAGCGACATGCAGGCGACTGCGATTTTCATCAGATCGTATTCGACCAAAGCCAAAGAACGAACGCAGCTTGCTCGGTGACTTGCGCTCGTAGAACGGTTTGGTCTCCCTGAGGAAGTAATCACTCAGCCCGGCTTGTCCCGTCAGCACGCGGCAAAAATCAACCGGCCCGCCATCAGGGGCTGTGTCCGCAGCGACATTGCCGGCTTCGCGCATGACCTGTTCGATATCGCCATCCGCTTCGATGCCGACGATCAAGTGCGGTTTTTCATCAACCGAGGGGTCGTGCATCAGCGCCAGGAACGCGCGTTTCACATTGGCGTGTTTGGCCAGCAGTTGCGAGAGCGAATGGACCATCGTCGATGGGTAGTCCGAAGGCTGTCCAAGCAAGACGTTGGTTTCTTTTTCAACGGTACGCTGCGTGGCGGGCCGGCCGATTTCGCCTGAGAGCAGGCGTTGCACTTCCTCCGGAAAGAATTCCTTGCCGTACGGCGACTTCGGATTGAGAAAGAGCAGCGCGCCCAGCGTGATTTCGAACAATGATCGGGCAGGGATTTCTACATAGCTCTGCTCGCTGTCGATGGATTGTTGCAGCGTTGGCAGCGAGGAGAAGAACGGAATGACCGGCGTGCCATCGGGCTTCTGCCAATGGGCGATGCTGATGTTGCTGCCGGCTTCGAGATTGACATGACCTTGCGCCGCACCGGCGGTGCCGAGGATGTAGACAGTGGAATCCAGCAGGGTGCGATAGAACTCAGGGCGATGCGCGGGTTCGTCCGCGGCCAGCCGGAGTGATGTTTCCAATGGGTTTTCTTGGGAAGTATCCATGAGGTCAGTCCGTTATTTTCAATGGAGAGCGATGGTTGTCTGATCAGTTCGAGGAGACCTGCTGTCACGATGATTCTCGAACAGAGATTTGAATCCTGCGCCCTTCTAACCAGCACCACAAAGCAAAATGTGGGAGCGAGCCTGCTCGCGAAGGCGTCGTGTCAGTCGAATAATTCACGACTGGTACACCGTTTTCGCGAGCAGGCTCGCTCCCACATTTGAATTTCGCGTTGGGTCTTATAGCAAACTCCACGAAACCCCAACATAAACCCCCATCCCTTCACCCGGCGTCGACCGCGCGGCGTCCACTCCCTTGTCGTCATACCCCGGCGTGACCGTCGCCGCGTAGCGCTTGCCGGTCAGGTTGCGCATGTCCACCCAACCTTGCCAGTCGCCCTTCGGGGCGTTGTAGCCCAGGGTGGCGCCGAACAGGGCGTAGGGATCGGCGTAGTAGCTGTTGGCGTAGTCCACGGCAACTTTGGACACCAGTTGCGTGTTCACGGCGGCAAAGAAGCCCTGCGGCCAGTCGTAACGCAGTTCGCCCTGGTAATAATGCATCGGCAGGCCCGGCAAGCGGTTGTCGCCGAAGCGCTCATCGTCGCGGTAGTGGAAGTCGCTGAAGGTGTAGGCCTGGCGCAAGCTCAACTGGCGGCCGTCGGCGGCGGTCCAGAGTTTGTTGTTGAGGCTGGCCTCGATGCCCTGGTGCACGGTCGGGCTGGCGTTGAGTTCGTAGGGCGTGACGGCGTTGGCGTCCGGCAGTACCGAGAGCAGTTCGTGACGAACTTGCGCGTAGTACCAGGCCAGGCTCCATTCGCCCAAATGGCTGTCGCCACGGCCGCCGAGTTCCAGAGTGGTAGCGGTTTGGTTTTGCAGTTCGACCGGGTCGCGCTGGGTGCCGGTGGCGGCGCCGTTGCCGCCAGGGAAGCGCACGTTGGAGCTGTAGATCAGCGACCACGGGTGCGGTGCTTCGACGGAGCGGCTGAGGTTGCCGAACACTTGCACGTCCGGGGTGATCTGGTAGCGCAGGCCGATGCGCGGTGCATAGTCCCAGTCGCTGAGACTGGTCTTGCCGCCGCCCTGCGGATAGGTCACGGCGCTTTCGCGGCGGGTGTAGATCGCGGCGAGGCCGGTGGTCAGCCAGAGGTCGTCGGCAATTTCCAGGTCATTGCCGAAATGCAGAACGGTGTCCGAGCCCTGATAAGTGAAGTTGCGCATCCGCGTGCCCGGGGCATAGCTGGCGGTGTTGCCACTCGGGATGCGCACGAACTCGCTGGCGCCATCGTTGGGCAGGTGCTTGGTCACGCGCAGGCCGACGTTGCTGCGGCTTTCCATCCCGAACAAAGTGTCGCGGCGTTTGTAGTCGAAGGTGCCGCTGACGTCGGTATAAGCCACCTTCAGCCGGTTCGGGCCTTCGCGCAAATCCATTGGGTAGTCGTGGTAGGCGAGGCCGGTCTGGATGCTCGAATCGTCATCGAGGTAGAACGTGGTCTTGTTGCCGATGAAGGTACTGCCGGGCTGCTTGCGGCTGTCATCGCGCGCCACATACGCCGGGTTGGCTGCCCGTGGGCTGTGTTCGATGGAATGCTTGGTCACGCGACCGGCGAGGTCGTTATCGGTTTCGCGATAGCGGAAGTAGAAGCGGGTTTCCAGATTCGGGTTGAAGCGATAGCCGAAGTTGGCGACCAGGCCTTTGCTCTCGCTGGCGGTGTGGTCCTGATAGCCGTCGGCGTTGGCATCGGTCAGGGACACGTAGTAATCGAAATCTCCCAGCACTTGCCCGGAGCTGACCTGGCGCTGCTGATAGCCATGGCTGCCGGTGGCGTAGCGCACGTGCAGCTTTGGCGCGGTGTAACCGGTGTGGCTGACGTAATCGATAGCGCCGCCCAGTGCCAGCGCGCCGCGATCGAAGCCGTTGGCGCCGCGCAGCACTTCGACATGGTCGACCCACAACGGCTCGAGCAATTCATAAGGTGTGCCGCCGGGGCCGGTCAGCGGCAAGCCATCCAGCATCGTGTAGAGCCCCGAGGCGTGGGCGCCGGGTGCGCGGTTGATGCCTGAACCACGGATGGAAATCTTCACGCCTTCGTTGCCCGCCGACTGTGCATACACCCCCGGCTGATAGGCCAGCACATCCTGATTGCTGGCAACGCGGCCCTGCAACGGCTGGCGCATGTCGACCACGTTGGTGCCGCCGGGAACCTGCTCAAGGCGTTCCCGCGCTTCTTCGACCGCTGCATCGCTGCCACTGCGCTCATCTGCCGAAATCAGCACTTGCCCCAGCTCCAGACCTTGGGTCTCGGCCATCGCCGGGCAGGCCAGGGCCAGACCGAGCAGGGCAGTGGGCAATGATTTGGACGACGGCATCGAAAAAACTCCAGCAAACAGGGGATCGGGCAATGAACAGTGCGACGTCGGAACAACCTCAGGAAACACATGGCGACAGGGCTTTTTTGCCCGGCAATGGCAAACAACCGGGCGTGAACTAACCTCACGGATCAGGCCCTTCGGGTCAATAAACAAATTCAGCGGGCTGTTGAAGCGCGAGGACAGGTTCATGGCGAAAGACAAGAAGAAACCTGCAAAGGCAATCGAACGTCCGCGCTTGAAAAACAAGGACTATCTCGAACAGCTGCGCAAGCTCCACGTTGAGCTGGTCAAGCTGCAGGAGTGGGTCATCGCCAAAGGTGTCAAGGTTTGTATTGTTTTCGAAGGGCGCGACGGTGCGGGCAAGGGCGGGGTGATCAAGGCGATCACGGAGCGCGTCAGCCCACGGGTGTTCCGCGTGATGGCATTACCGGCGCCAACCGATCGAGAAAAAAGTCAGATGCATGTACAGCGCTATCTGCCGCATCTGCCGGCGGGCGGCGAGGTGGTGATTTTCGACCGCAGTTGGTACAACCGCGCCGGTGTCGAACGGGTCATGGGTTTTTGTACGGAGGAGCAGGCCGACAAGTTTCTCAAGTCGATCCCGTGGGTGGAAAACGCCATCGTCGATTCGGGGGTGATCCTGCTCAAGTACTGGCTTGAGGTCAGTCCGGAGGAACAGACCCGCCGGCTCGAAGCGCGAATCAATGACGGGCGCAAGATCTGGAAACTGACACCCATGGATCTGAAGTCCTACAGCCGCTGGTATGACTACTCACGGGCGCGGGACGAAATGTTCAAGCACACCGACACCGATTGGGCGCCGTGGAGGGTTGCCGACTCGAATGACAAACGTCGTGCGCGGCTGAACATCATCACTGATCTGCTCAGTCGCATCCCCTATGAAGAGGTGAAGCGCGACAAGGTCGAGTTGCCGAAACGGCAGAAGCCGGGCAAGTACCGGGAGCCGGATTATGCGTACAAGCGGGTGGCGGAGCGGTTTTGACATTTGCGGGTTTTTTGGGCGTGGCGGCCTTTGGGCCGACCAGGCTCTTGGGGTTTTGGGTGTATATCCGTTTTTTCGGGTGTTGCGGCTGGCGGTTCCGCTCTTACAGCGGGTCACTTTTGCAGACGCCCAAAAGTAACCAAAACGCTTTGCTCCTGCGTTCGGCCCTCGCAGGCTCGGGTTCCTTCGCTCCGGGATCGATCCTGGCGCAGCGGCTCCGGTTTGCTTCGCTGCACCTACACTCGCTGTGTACGACTGCGTCGTACGGTCGCTGCGCTCCCACGCCCGGATCAATCCCTCCACTCAGCCTTCCGACGTCGCTGGTGGATCAAGATCAAAAGCGGTACTCGAGCTTGCGCTCATTGTTGAGTGGTGCGGCTTCGCCGCGGGCAGCTGCGCTGCTTTGCGTTTGCTTTGTAGGCGAGCCTGCTCGCGAAGGCGGCCTGACAGCCGACCTGTTCTTGAGGTGGTACGCGATCCAACTGTAGGAGCTGCCGAAGGCTGCGATCTTTTGATTTTGCTTTTCTGTGGGCGTGAGCCTGCTCGCGATGACGGAGGAACATTCAAATTTAATTTGACAGATATACCGCTATCGCGAGCAGGCTCACTCCGAGAAGGTTTTGCGCATCAACCGTCCATCCGTCGTCTGCCCTGAACCTCTCTCGCGCTGTTTTTTCTACCGGGTAAGTCCCTCAGGAGATACCCGTATGTTCGATCAGCAAAAGAAGGCATCACTGGCGGCATGGCGCAAGATGGCGGAGCAGGCCGAGGGCGATCTGGATCCGGAACAGCAATATGACGAGCTGCTCAAGGCTGCGGATCAGATGGAGGAGCAAGGCCTGATCACCAGTGCCGAATGGCGCCAGTTGGTGCGTGACGCCGGCAACGTTTTCACCTTGAACCAAGAACAGCCACAGCGCTGACAGCTGTCATCGGAGGACGTCCCATGCTCAGTTATCTGTTTATCGGCGCCAACGACGTCGAGCGTTCGGCAGCTTTTTACAAGGCGATCCTGACGCCGCTCGGCTACCGGCATGATCGCGAAGAACACTACTGTTTTTACCTGCCCGATTGCATCGACAAGTCCAACGGCCCCGGCAGTGTGCACATCTCGCAACCGTTCAATGGTGAGCCGGCGACACCCGGCAACGGCATGATGCCGGCGTTTCGCGCCGACTCGCGGCATAAGGTCGATCAGGTGCACAAGGCCGGGCTCGACCATGGCGGCAGCGACGAAGGCGCGCCCGGCACTCGCGAGGCCTATACGCCGGACTTTTACGTGGCCTATCTGCGCGACCCCGAAGGCAACAAGCTGGCTGTGTTCTACAGCGGCTGATGGATGGAGCCCGTTGATTCGGCCCTGATGGCGGCCCGCGCTCAGTTCGCAATCACGATCAGCTTTCACATCGTGCTGGCGGCGTTCAGCATCGGTCTGGCGAATTTCCTCATGGTGCTGGAAGCGTTGTGGATGAAAACCGGGCGCCAGGTTTATCTGGATGTTTATCGTTACTGGCTCAAGGTATTCGCCCTCAACGTTGCGGTGGGCACGGCGTCGGGATTGATTCTGGAGTATCAGTTCGGTCTCAACTGGTCCCGGCTATCGGTGCAGGCCGGCGATGTCCTCGGTCCGCTGATGTTCTATGAAGTGATGGCGGCGTTTTTCATCGAAGCGGGTTTCCTTGGCATCATGCTGTTCGGCCTGAAGAAGGTTGGCCCGCGTCTGCATTTTTTCGCCACGTGTGCGGTGGCGGTGGGCTCGCTGATCAGCGCGTTCTGGATTCTTTCCGCCAACTCATGGATGCAAACCCCCGCCGGCTATTCGATTGGCGCGGGCGGGCGTTTCCTTGCCGAGGACTGGTGGGCAATCATCTTCAATCCTTCGTTTCCCTATCGCTTGGCGCACATGCTGCTCGCCGTGTTCATCGGCAGCGCGACGCTGATTGCCGGGATCAGCGCCTGGCAATTGCGCAAGGCCCCGAAAAACCCGCGCGCTCGCCTGCAATTTTCCATGGCGCTGTGGGTGATTGCGCTGCTGATGCCGGTGCAGATTGTCGTCGGGGACTTGCATGGCCGGCACAGTTTGCAAGCCCAGCCGCAGAAAGTGGCGGCCATCGAAGGCTCATGGACGCGCCCGGACCAAGGGGCAGGGGAGCCACTGCGGCTGTTCGCATGGCCGGATATGCAAGAGCGCCGCAACCACTGGGAGGTGGCGATTCCGCGCATTGGTTCCCTGTACCTGCAGCATGACCTGACCAGCACCATCGCCGCGCTTGATGAATTTCCGGCTGAGGACATCCCGCCCGTGGCGCCGGTGTTTTTCGCGTTCCGGCTGATGGTCGGGCTGGGGCTGTTGATGCTTGGGCAGGGTGTGGTCAGCCTGATCCTGCGCCGACGGAATCGCCTGTACACGGCGCGGCGCTGGCTGGGCGCGTGCGTGCTGCTGGCACCGGCCGGATTTCTGGCAATGCTCAGCGGCTGGGTTGTCACCGAAGTGGGGCGACAGCCGTTTACGGTTTACGGATTGATGCGCACGGCGGACAGTCTGTCGTCGGTGTCCAGGGCTCAAGTCGTCGGGTCGACGTGGCTGATTCTGCTGTTTTATCTGCTGATCTTCGGCATCGGTCTGTGGGTGTTGCTGCGCCTGTTGCGCGAGCCGCCACAGCAGGATCAACCCGGGCCGCAGCCCACCCTTGCCGACGAAACCGGGCACTGAGGAATAGCAGACATGGACACGGACTGGCTGACTCTGTTGTGCGCCGCCGCACTGGCGTTCTCGGTCATGAACTACGTGGTGCTCGACGGCACCGATCTGGGCGTCGGCATGCTCATGGGCCTCACGGATTGCAAACACCAGCGACGAGCCATGGCGGTGTCGATTCTGCCGGTGTGGGACGCCAACGAAACCTGGCTGGTGCTCGGCGGCGGCGGGCTGCTGGCGTTGTTTCCGCTGGCGTACGCGATCTTGCTGCCGGCCTTGTACGTGCCTTTTATCGTGATGTTCCTCGCCTTGATCGCGCGGGCCATGGTGCTGGAGTTTCGCGATTACGCACCGAACGAGCGACGCAAGCGCATCGTCGACGGCGTGCTGGCCCTGGCTTCGCTGCTGACCGGGTTGGTCCAGGGCATGGTGCTCGGCACTCTCGTGCAAGGCGTTGCGCATCAGGGCGGTCAATACATTGGCGATGGCCGCGACTGGCTGAATCCGTTCCCGGTATTTTGCGGTTCGGTGCTGGTGCTCGGTTACGTCTGGCTGGGGACGTGCTGGTTGTACTGGCGGACCCTGGATGAATTGCAGCAGCACTCGGCCCGCCAGGCCCGCGTCTTGGCGCTGGTCGTCGTGGCGTTATTGCTGGTGCTGATCGCATGGACGGCGACGTTGCAGCCGCAATACGCCCGGCGGCTTGCCGAAATTCGGCTGTGGTTGCCAGCAGGGGTCATCCTCTGTGCTCTAGGATGGATATTCAGCAAAGGCTTTCACAGCCGCTTCGACTTCATCCCGCTGTTCGCCGCGCTGGGCGTTTTTGTGCTGGCTTTCGCGGTGATGCTGGTCGCGCTATTTCCCTTCATCATTCCGCCGGATCTGACCTTGAGCGACGCCGCATCCAGCCCGAACAGCCAGATCTTCATGCTGGTCGGATTCGCCGTGCTGATCCCCATCACGCTGGCCTACAACACGTTCGGTTTCCGCGTGTTCAGCGGCAAAGTGCGCGTTGCCAGCGATGGCTGATATTCACGTTACCCGACCTTTTTTGCTCACCAGCGACAGGCGCGAAGCCCGTAGCAGATCAGCAAAAGCCGCCTTGTCGATTGGCCGACTCATGAAATAACCCTGCACCTCGTTGCATTGATCCTTGCCGAGAATCGCCAGTTGCTCCTCGGTCTCGACGCCTTCGGCGGTCACCGTCAGCCCCATGGCTTTGCCCAGACCGATGATCGCCTGCACCACGGCACGGTCGTTGGCGCCGCTGCTGATCGAGGCGATAAAGCGTTTGTCGATCTTGATCCCGTCGAATGGATAGGCGCGTAGGTAACCGAGCGACGAATAACCGGTGCCGAAGTCGTCCATGTTAAGGCGTACGCCGAGCTCCTTGAGCTGATTCATGGTAGTCAGCGCGCCATCGGTGTCGTTGAGCATCACGTTTTCGGTGATCTCCAGCTCCAGACGGCTGGCCGGGAAACGCGTATCCACCAGCACTTCACGAACATCCTCGACGACGTCGCTGAGAGCGAACTGCGCAGGCGAGAGGTTGACCGACAGCAGAATGTCATGGGGCCATTCCAGCGCGGTTTCACAGGCTTCGCGCAACACCCAGCGGCCCAGCGGTACGATCAGGTCGGTCTGTTCGGCCAGCGGAATGAACACGTCCGGCCCGAGCAGGCCCTGGGTCGGATGCTGCCAGCGCACCAGCGCCTCCACCGAAACGATGTGCTTGCCATCAACCTTGTAGCGCGGCTGATAGTGCAGGACGAATTCGTTGTGCTTGAGCGCATGGCGCAGGTCATCTTCCATTTGCCGGCGCGTCTGGATCTGGTCGCTCATGTGCGCTTCGAAGAAGCACCAGGTGTTCTTGCCGTCGGATTTGGCCTGATATAGCGCGATGTCGGCGTAGCGGATCAGATCGCTGGCGGCAAAACCGTGTCGACGACTCAGGGCGATGCCGATGCTGGCGCCGATGTGCAGCGGATGTTGTTCGTAATTGATCGGTTGATGCAGGCTGCCGATCAGCCGTGTGCAGAATTTGTCGATCTCGTTATGGCTGTCCATGCCGTTGAGCACCACGACGAATTCATCACCACCGAGACGGGCGACGATGTCGTGCTCGCGGGTGCATTCGCGCAGGCGCGTGGCGACTTCCTGGAGAACCGCGTCACCGGCAGGATGGCCGAGGGAATCGTTGATCGGCTTGAAGTTGTCCAGATCGATCATCAGCAGCGACAGCGGCGGCGCGTGTTCCTTCAATACCAGGACGTCGTCGAGATAACGCGCCAGTTTGTTGCGGTTGGGCAGGCCGGTCAGGGCGTCATGCATCGACAGGTGCTGGATCTGCGCATGGGCGGCGACTTCGTCGGTGATGTCGCTGGCAGTGCCGCGATAGCCGACGACGCTGTTCTTGTCGAAAATCGGCCGCGCCGAGAGCCGGCAGTGGCGCGGCTGCCCGGAGTGATCGCGATAAGTGCAGCGCAAATCGCTGGCGCTGTTTTCTTCGCTGAGTTTGCGCAGCCACAGCTCCAGTGGTGTGGTGTCGCAAGTCAGTAATTCGCCGATGTCCTGGCCCAGCCACAGAGCTTGCGGGTAACCGGTGACTTCGCTGAAGCGCGCCGACAGATAGGTCAGCGCCAACTGATCATCAACTTCCCAGATCCAGTCCGACGCCGCTTCGGCCACGGCGCGAAAGCGTTCTTCACTGGCTTCGAGGGCATGATTGGCTTTCTCGAGTGCCTGATTCGAGGCCTGCATGGCATGAATGCTGTTGTCGACGTATTGCGATGAGCGCAATGCATGGCGGAAAAAATAGGCGGTGAGCAGCATCAGCACCAGAAACGTCGCGCCGAGCGGCGGCACCAGCGTCCACAACAATTGCTGACCGGGCCGTTGCAGGTCGGCGACCAGACTGTAGCCGGTGCTGTCGAGGGGCACCCTTGGATGGCCTTTCTCAATGGTTTCATCCGGGACCAGGGTCAGGTTCGTCAGGCCATAACCGCTGCCGATCTTGCGCAGTTTGGTCGGGGTCAGCTTGTCGACGAACACCAGCACCGAGGTGTTTCTCAATTCATCCAGCGGGCGCTCGTCATTGGGAATGATCGCGGCAGCGGTGATCAGCGCCGGCCAGCCTTCGAACAATGAATAACTGCTGATCGGCTTGGTCAGATCAGGCTGGCTCAGCACCTGCTCGACCAGCGCCGAGGCGGGCGCTTGCAGTACGCTGGATACGTCGGTTTCAACCATCTGCCCGCGAATCACCGCGTACTTGGTGCGATTGCGATCAAGGACGAACACGCCGTCGTAGCCGTCGCTGGTGAACAGCGTCTTGCCCATGTTCTGTTCGGTGTAGGCCCAGTTGACGTCGATCGGCCCGCTCAAGGCCTCGTAGGCGCGGGTCCAGTAGGCATAACTGGTGATGTAGTTTTTCGACGCGGTGATGCGGTTTTCCACGGCGCGCACGGAATAGAACTGGTTCTGTTCCAGATCCTTCGCGTCAAGGGTATTGGCGATCCCAAGCAAGGTGCTGATCGCGGCGATGACACCCGCAACAAACAGTGCGCCAACGGCGATGGCCAGGCGCCGGGTCACAGCGCGTTGCGGGGTGGGGATTGGCTGCGCAGGGAGAGTAACGGCCATGTGCTCGTCCTTGATCCGGTGTCTTCTGAATCTAGAACAATGGCGAGCGCACAATGTTCAGATTGTTGTTATTGGTATCGCCTGGATTTTTTCAAAGTGTAGCGAATCTGCCGGAATTTCCAGCAGCGCCGGCCAGCGGCGAATCCCGAAAGGGCGAGACTTCCCGCACAAAAACCGGATAATGGCCGCCATTCGTTTAGCCGTATTCTGGTAATCCCGCATGGAAATCAAGGTCAACTTTCTCGACAACCTTCGACTTGAAGCCAAGTTCGACGACTTCACGGTGATCGCCGATCAGCCAATTCGCTACAAGGGTGATGGTTCGGCACCGGGGCCGTTCGACTACTTCCTGGCGTCGTCGGCCTTGTGCGCGGCTTACTTCGTCAAGCTGTACTGCGACACCCGCAATATTCCGACAGAGAACATTCGCCTGTCGCAGAACAACATCGTCGACCCGGAAAACCGCTACAACCAGATCTTCAAGATCCAGGTCGAATTGCCCGCCGATATTTCGGACAAGGATCGCCAGGGCATCCTGCGTTCCATCGACCGTTGCACCGTGAAGAAAGTGGTGCAGACCGGCCCCGAGTTCATCATCGAAGAAGTCGACAACCTCGACGCCGATGCCCAGGCCTTGTTGATGCCGCAGTCCGATTCCCAGGCAGGCACCTACATCGCCGGCAAGGACCTGCCGCTGGAACAGACCATTGCCAACATGTCGAAGATCCTCGCCGACCTCGGCATGAAGATCGAAATCGCCTCGTGGCGCAACATCGTGCCCAACGTCTGGTCGCTGCACATTCGCGACGCGCATTCGCCGATGTGCTTCACCAACGGCAAGGGCGCGACCAAGGAAGGCGCACTGGCGTCGGCGCTGGGCGAGTTCATCGAGCGCCTCAATTGCAACTTCTTCTATAACGACCAGTTCTGGGGCGAAGACATCGCCAATGCCGAATTCGTCCATTATCCGGACGAGAAGTGGTTCAAGCCGGGTCCGAAAGACGAATTGCCAAGCGAAATTCTCGACGACTACACCCTCGGCATTTACAACCGCGACGGCGAACTGCGTGGCTCGCACCTTTACGACACCAACTCCGGCAACACTCAGCGCGGCATCTGCTCGCTGCCGTTCGTGCGCCAGTCGGACGGTGAAGTGGTGTACTTCCCGTCGAACCTGATCGAAAACCTCTACCTGAGCAACGGCATGAGTGCCGGCAACACCTTGGCCGAAGCGCAGGTGCAGTGCCTGTCGGAGATTTTCGAACGCGCGGTCAAACGCGAGATTCTCGAAGGCGAAATGGCCCTGCCGGATGTGCCGCAGCACGTGCTGGAGAAATACCCGAGCATCCTCGCCGGCATCAAAGGCCTTGAAGAGCAGGGTTTCCCTGTGCTGGTCAAGGACGCCTCGCTGGGCGGTGAATTCCCGGTGATGTGCGTGACCCTGATGAATCCGCGCACTGGCGGCGTCTTCGCCTCGTTCGGCGCGCACCCGAGCCTGGAAGTCGCGCTGGAACGCAGCCTGACCGAACTGCTCCAGGGCCGCAGCTTCGAAGGCCTCAATGACTTGCCGCAGCCGACGTTCTCGGGGCAGGCAGTGACCGAACCGAACAACTTTGTCGAGCACTTCATCGATTCCAGCGGTGTGGTGTCGTGGCGCTTCTTCAGTGCCAAGCCAGATTTCGAATTCGTCGAATGGGACTTCTCAGGCCAAGGCAAAAACTCCAACGCCGAAGAAGCCGCGACCCTGTTCGGCATCCTCGAAGACATGGGCAAGGAAGTCTACATGGCGGTCTACGAGCACATCGGCGCCAAAGCCTGCCGCATCCTCGTGCCGGACTACTCGGAGATCTACCCGATCGAAGACCTGATCTGGGACAACACCAACAAAGCCCTGCAATTCCGTGCCGACATCCTCAATCTGCACAACCTCAGCAAGGTTGGCCTGCGCAATCTGGTCCAAGGCCTGGAACGCAGCGAGCAGGATGACTACACCGATATCACCACGCTGATCGGCATTGAGTTCGATGACAACACGCCGTGGGGCAAGCTGACGATTCTGGAACTGCGCCTGCTGATCTACCTCGCACTGCAGAAGTTTGACGAGGCCAAGGATCTGGTTGAGGCGTTCCTGCAATACAACGACAACACCGTAGAGCGCGGCTTGTTCTATCAGGCAGTGAATGTGGTGCTGGAGATGGAGCTGGACGAGGATCTCGAGCTTGAGGATTACGAAGCCAATTTCCGCCGGATGTTTGGTGACGAGCGTATGGATGCGGCGATTGGGTCGGTGAATGGCAGTGTGCGTTTTTACGGTTTGACGCCAACGAGCATGAAGCTGGAAGGGCTGGATCGGCATTTGCGCTTGATCGAAAGCTATAAAAAGCTGCACGCGGCGCGGGCTGGTGTGGTGGCTTTGTCGCGTTGAAGAGCTGGCTCAGAACGTTTCGCTTTCGGCTTGAGTGTGGCTGCGTGGCTTGAACCGCAGCCCCTCACCCCAGCCCTCTCCCGAGGGAGAGGGAGCCGATTTTCAAGCTTTTCAGAATTTGTGTTCGACTCGGTTTCCCAGGTCGGCGTATTTCCACCAAGCACCTCGGTCAGTTCCCTCTCCCTCTGGGAGAGGGCTAGGGTGGGGGTTTTTTCAAGATTTGAGTTCGGCTCGGTTTCCCAGGTCGGCGTATCTGCACCAAGCACCTCGGTCAGTTCCCTCTCCCTTTGGGAGAGGGCTAGGGTGAGGGGCTTTGGCTTTTGCGGCCATGCGCTGCATCCGCCAACTGCCCCGTATCCACCCGCACAAACACCGAATCACCCACCGCCGTGAGCACTTCCCCGGCATACACCTCGCAAATCACCCGGGTCTTGCGCCCGACTTCACCTTCGACTCGCGCGCGCAAGAGCAGCGGCACGCCCATCGGTGTGGGTTTGATGAATTTGATCCCAAGGTTACCGGTGACGCAGTCGATGCGCGGCAGACTGCCGGCTTCGCGGTTTTCTGCGCGGTAGTGCCAGGCCATGGCGGTCCAGTTGGAGTGACAGTCGACGAGCATGGCAATCAGCCCGCCGTAAACCAGATCCGGCCAGCCGCAATATTGAGCTTCGGGCAGATGCTCGGCGATGACGTGGTTGCCGTCCTCATCCCACCGACTTTTCACGTGCAGGCCTTGCGGATTGCGGCCGCCGCAGCCGTAACAAACGCCTTCGGGGGCGGCGAGGTCTTGCAGCGGGGTGGCGTGGCTGGACATGGCTGGGGTCATCCTGGAGTGGCGAGGCCGGACAGGCGCAAGCGGTTGCGGCCGCCGCGTTTGGACTCATAGAGCGCGGCATCGCCAAGTTCGATCAGCGCCGCGAGACTGGCCGGCGGTTTGTCGAACAGGGTGGCGCCGATGCTCAAGGTCACCGCAGCGGACGTGGGATAGGTGTGCGACGCCAAGGCCAGAAACTGTTCGCGCAAGGCGTTGCCCAGTTCAAGGATAGCTTCGGCTGACGCGTTGTTGAGCAGCATCAGAAACTCATCGCCACCCAGCCGCGCCGTCAACGCATTGGCCGGAAGCTGGGCACGGATCATTTCGCTCAAGGCAATCAGCAAGCGGTCGCCGGCGATATGCCCATACTGATCGTTGACCAGTTTGAAGTTGTCGATATCGATCAACAGCAGCGCCCCTGGTTTTTGCGCGGAAACGCCGGCCAGCAGGCGTGGCGTACGCTTTTCCAAGGCGCGGCGGTTGTAGAGGGCCGTGAGCGGATCGCGCTCGGCGAGGCGGGCGATCTGCTTTTCCCGGCGATAACGCTCGGTGCCGGTCATCGACAGGGCGATCAACATGATCGCCATCGCGCCTTCGACCAGCGAGATCTGAATGATCTCGCCGCGAAATGCCGCCAGATCGATCAGTGTGCCGGGGATCACCACGGTCAGGGCCTTGGCCACATAAAAGATGCCATGGCCGAGCAGCACATAACGCAATTGCACCGCGCCCACGCTCAACGACTTGCCGTGCGGGCGCAGCAGCGAACTGGCCTTGAGTGTCGGGATCGCCACCAGCAGCGAGTTGGCTACCAGCATGGCCTTGGACCACAGCGGCCCGTCCGGCAACGTCAACATGATCAGCCAGGTTGCGAAAATCAGGTACCACGCCGGCGATAGTCGGGTCTGGGTGAAGCGCGCCACACCGAGCAGGAAAAAGAAATGCGCGGTCACCAGCAGGCCGTTGGCGAACCAGATGCCCAGCAGCAGAAAACCGCTGCTGCGCAGCAGCGCGAGGGTGGAACCGATGGTGATGGTGGCGAAACCGGCGCTCCAGAACAGTAGCGAAGGCTCACGGATGCTGCGCCACTCGACCGCCAGGTACAGCGCGGCAGCGGCTGCGAGGGCGATCGTGATGGTCAGCATCGTTGGCGGGTCGAGCGGCATTTCCGGGCAGGCCTGTCTGTATGGCAATAGGCCTGCGATTGTAAGCGTTTGGTCAGGTTTTTCGCAGGGGGCGTGTTGCCGGGCAGACCACTGGCGCTTCAGCGGTCACTCTTGCGGGCTTAGCCAGGTGTCTACCACGCGGCGATCGAGCTCTTCCCAATAGGCCATGCCCAGCACCCGCGTGGTGTTGAGCCCGCGCAGGTAACCGCGCAGTTGCTGGGCGGTATCGCGGATCAATTGCGCATCGCGGGTGGTTTTGTCCAGCAGGACGCTTTCGTATTGCACCAGGTATTCGGCTACTCGGTCGCGATATTCGGGCAGCACGGCGTCACGGATCAGATCAAACGTTCTCAAGGCGAGACCCTCATCATTTTTCTTGAATGTGCTCAGTGTGCATCAGTCTGCGCGACGCGCAACTATTGCTGGAAGTAATAGTGACCATCAAGAAACGCAAGTTCTGCTTTGCCGGCGATCGGCGGAAAATCGCCTCCATCGAAGACGCAGCTCAAGGAAATTGCGCGATGAACATTCTGACTCGACTGGCAATGATCGCCCTGCTGATGGGCGGGGTAGTTACCGCACCGGCTTACGCAGACGACTCCCGGTCGTGTCACCTGCAACCCATCGCCGCCAGCGCATCGGCCTTGCAGCACACGCAGACCGTGGGTGTGTTGTTGAGCGAAAACACACTGCAGAACCTGCAATATCTGGAGCGCTACCACGACATGGCGCTGAACGGCGCCAAAGACGCACTGGACTCGCGAATCCGCGACGCCTTTGTCGGCAGCTCCGACCCAGAACTGGCCCTCGACTGGCTGGTGAGTTCGCTGCAGCGACAGTTCGTCTCGGTGACCGTTTACGACAATCTGGATGCGCTGGTTCAGGCCCATCCGGATGTGGTGGTCAAGCTCGATACCTTCAATCGCTTGCTGACCCAGCGCAACAGTCTGGTCGAGGCGCGCTTCTCTGCACGGTTCTACGACGCCGACCTGCAATACATCGGCAAGGCCGAGGGGGCAATCGAGCAGGAGCTGCCTTCGGTCTGGGTGCATGACCGGGCGGCGCCGCAGATCGCGGCACAGATCAATCAGCAGCGTGATCTGCAACTCAATGCGCTGAAGCAATTCGATGTGTCGCTCAAGGCCCTGGTGGCGTCGAGCTGATTCTCCAAAAAATTGAATGGCAGCGGCGATCCCGTGAAGTCGAACCGTTGCCGGTTGAACCGAACCTTTATTTTCAGGATTTACCTCGATGCGTCCCTTATTCGTACCAGCCATGGCTTTCTTTTCTCTGATGCTCGCCGGTTGCGCTTCGGCGCCGAACGATCCGACCCTGACCTTGCAGACCAGCAAGACGCCGGCGCAGTACGCCGAGTGCGTGGTGCCGAAGTTGCAGGGCAGTGCGTTGAATCCGACGGTTTCGCAGAGTCAGCGCAGTTATCGGATTGTGGTGCCGAGCAAGGTGGCGGCGGACAACGTGCTGGAGGCGTACAAGGCGGGGAAGGGCGGCAAGGTGTTCATTTATGAGCGGCATTTGCTGGCGTCGAATTTGTTGCCTTCGAGTTTTGAGCGGGCGGCTCAGGAGTGTATTTGATCTGAGTGCTTGACGGGTTTAGACAGAGCTCCTTTGGTTGGCCGCAACCAACCAATTTTTTCGCCCCACACTGGTTTTCGGTTGTGGGGTTTTTTTTTGGACTTGGCGGCCTTTGGGCCGACCATGCTCTTCGGGTTTTGGGTGTATATCCGTTTCTGCGGGTGTGGCTGATTACGGTTCCGCTCTTACAGCGGGTCACTTTTTCAAACGCCGGAATGCCGGCCCAGCAAAAAGTAACCAAAAGGCTGCGCCCTGACGTTCGGCCCGCTCGCTTAGGCTCGGGGTTCCTTCGCTGCGGGACTGATCCTGGCGCAGCGGCTACGGTTTGCTTCGCTGCACCTCCTTCCGCTGTGTACGACTGCGTCGTACGGTCGCTGCGCTCCCACGCCCGGATCAATCCCTCCACTCAGCCTGCCGACGGGCTCCAGATCAAGAGCCACTCGAGCTTGCGCTCATTGTATTGAGTGGTGAAAAGCGATGGGGTCTGCTTTTGCTTTTCTGTGTGAGCTAGCCTGCTCGCGAAGGCGGCCTGACAGCCGACCGTTTTCTCAGTGAATGCACGCAATCAAACTGTAAGAGCGAGCCTGCTCGCGATGGCTGTGTATCAGGCAACACGATGATGATTGGGGAGTGTTGTTTTGTCTTGCGATCCGGTTTCTCCAGGGACGGCCCTCACCCTAACCCTCTCCCAGAGGGAGAGGGGACTTGGTCGAGGTGTTTGTTGAAGATGCGCCGACCTGAGACTCTGCGTCGAGCTCGTTCTTGAATTCAACGAAGATCGGCTCCCTTCCCCCTCGCCCCCCGGGGTTGTATGTACCGGGGACTTGGTCGAGGTGTTTGTTGAAGATGCGCCGACCTGAGACTCTGCGTCGAGCTCGTTCTTGAATTCAACGAAGATCGGCTCCCTTCCCCCTCGCCCCCCGGGGTTGTATGTACCGGGGACTTGGTCGAGGTGTTTGTTGAAGATGCGCCGACCTGAGACTCTGCGTCGAGCTCGTTCTTGAATTCAACGAAGATCGGCTCCCTTCCCCCTCGCCCCCCGGGGTTGTATGTACCGGGGACTTGGTCGAGGTGTTTGTCGAAGATGCGCCGACCTGAGACTCTGCGTCGAGCTCGTTCTTGAATTCAACGAAGATCGGCTCCCTTTCCCCCTCGCCCCCTGGGGGGAGAGGGCTGGGGTGAGGGGGCTGGGTTTCACTGACTCAACGCAATCTGCAGCCTATCCCAAACAACCATTCACCCCGTCACACACCCAACCGGCACTTTCCCCGCAAACGTATCTACCAGACTCGCCACAACCATTTCCCCCATCCGCGTGCGTGTCTGAAGCGTGGCGCTGGCCCGATGCGGTTGCAGCACCACGTGTTCATTACCAAACAACGCTTCCGGCACATTCGGTTCATCGACAAACACATCCAGCCCAGCCCCGGCAATCTCGCCAGCCGCAAGCGCGGCCACCAGATCCGCCTCATTCACCAGTTTGCCCCGGGCGACGTTGATCAGATAACCGTCCTTGCCCAGCGCTTGCAGCACTTGCGCGTCGATGATCGCTTCGCCCTTGTCCGCCGCGGCGGCGAGGATCAGGGCGTCGCTGTCGCGGGCGAGTTGTTTGAGGTCGGCGACGAAGGTGTGGGGGACGTCGCTCATCGGTTGCAGGTCGGTGTAGCTGATCGGGCAGCCGAAGGCGGCGGCGCGGGTGGCGATGGCGCGGCCGACGCGGCCCATGCCGACGATGCCGATGCGCATGCCGGAGACTTGTCGGGCCAAGGGCAGCGGGGCGAGTGGGGTCGGGCTTTGTGGCCATTGGCCGGAGCGCACGTAGCGGTCGCTGGTGCACAAACCGCGACAGACCGAGATGAGCAGGCCGATGGCGAGGTCGGCGACGTCTTCGGTGAGGGCGCCGATGGTGGCGGTGACGCGGATGCCGCGGTCGCGGGCGTAGGCCAGATCGACGGCGTCGGTGCCGACGCCGTTGACCGCGACGACTTCCAGGTTCGGCAGTTGCGCCATCAGCGCCTGGCTGATGCCGGTGTGGCCGCCGGTGATGACGCCACGGATGTTGGCGCCGTGTTCGTTTATGTAGGCGGGTTTGTCCGCTTGCTGGTAGTAGCGGCGTACGGTGAACAGTTCGTCCAGACGCGCGTTGATTGCCGGGATCAGGATCGGGCTCAGTTGCAGGATTTCTGGCTTCATGGCTACCTCGTTACGCAATAAAAAGGCCGGCTCAACCGCGGCCGGCAAACGGCATGGCGCTGGCCATGACGGTCATGTTCAGGACGTTGGCCGACAGCGGCAAAGCGGCGATGTAGCGCACCGCATCGGCGACGTGTTTGACGTCGACCATCGGTTCGACGGCGATGCTGCCGTTGGCCTGGCGTACGCCTTTGGTCATGCGCACCGACATTTCCGTCAGGGCATTGCCGATGTCGATCTGGCTGCAGGCAATGTTGAATTCACGGCCGTCCAGCGCCAGGGATTTGGTCAGGCCGAGCACGGCGTGTTTGCTCGCGGTGTAGGCGCTGCTGAACGGGCGCGGCGTGTGTGCGGAAATCGAGCCGTTGTTGATGATTCGTCCGCCCTGCGGCTGTTGTTTGCGCATCAGCCCAAACGCGCCGCGAGCGCAGAGAAAGACACCGTTGAGGTTGGTGTCGATCACGTTGCGCCACTGCTCGAAGGTCAGCTCGTCCAGCGGCACGGCGGGGGCGTTGACGCCGGCGTTGTTGAAGACCACATCGAGGCGCCCGTAGACCTCGGCAATGGTCGCGAACAGCACGTCGACACTGGCCGGATCACGCACGTCGGTGGGTACCGCCAGCGCTGGGTGACCCTGGCTCTGCGCCAGTTCGACCAGCGCTTGCAAGGGCTCGGGCCGGCGTCCGGCGAGCACAAGGGTAAAGCCGTCGGCCATCAGGCCGAGTGCCACGGCGCGGCCGATGCCACTGCCGGCGCCGGTCACCAGCGCGACTTTCAAAGAGGTCGTCATATTGTTGTTCTCCTTTTTTCTTAATCCGCAGGATCAGGGCCGTGGGCCGACGCGCATTTCCAGGTGGCCGATGCCGTCGATGCCAGCGCTGATCACATCGCCGGGTTGCAGACTGTCAACGCCGGCGGGGCTGCCGGTCATGATCAGGTCGCCGGCGCGCAGGGCCACGGATTGCGAGATGCGGGCGATCACTTCGCTGACCGACCAGATCTGGCTGTCGAGGTTGTCGCGCTGGCGTTCTTCGCCGTTGACGTTCAGCCACAACTCACCCTCGGGATGGCCGCAGCGGCTCACCGGGACAACGGCAGTCATCGGCGCGGCGCCGTCGAACACCTTGGCGCCTTCCCACGGCAAGCCGTTGCTCTTGGCTGCGCGTTGAACATCGCGGCGGGTCAGGTCGAGGCCGGCAGCGTAGCCCCAGACGTAGGCCAGAGCCTGATCTTCAGGGATATGGGCGCCGCCTTCACCGATGGCCACGACCAGTTCGATTTCGTGAACGAAGTCCTCGCACACTGAGGGGAAGGCGACGTCGCCGACGGCATCGACCACGCAGCTTGCCGGTTTCATGAAAAACACCGGCGGCTGGCGCGACTGGCCTTGAGAGTCCGGCCATGGGTAGTTGCGGCCGACACAGAACACCCGGCCGACGGGGAAGCGCTGCTCGGTGCCGAGGACCGGCAAGGTCACGGGCAGATCCGGGGTAAAGACGTATTCGGTCATGTTCATCCTGCGGGTCATCCTGTTTGAAAGGGCAGCGTACGGCGGCTGGCGTCGGCGAAGTTGGACGAAAGCCGCCTGCGTTTGGACAAATCCGGGCTTTTCGCCTCAGCGCACCTTCAGCTCGATGCGGTACAGACGTCCGAGCAACAACGAATAGGAGAGCGTGCCGATCAGCGCGACGCCGCCAATAAACCAGAAGGCATAGGCGAAGGTGCCGGTGGCGTGGACGATGGCGCCGATCACGATCGGCGTGACGATGCCGCCGATGTTCGCCGCCAGGCTGGTAATGCCGCCGGTGAGGCCGATCAGCTCTTTTGGCGCCACTTCCGATACCGCCGCCCACGATGAGGACGCGATGCCCTGGGCGAAGAAGGCGATGGTCAGCACGGCGATGCAGATCAGGTTGGAATCGGTGAAATTCACCAGCACGATCGACATGCCCAGCATCGAGCCAACCACCAGCGGCAACTTGCGCGCAAAGGACATCGAGTAGCCGCGACGGATCAGCAGGTCGGAAACGATGCCGGCCAGCAGAATCCCCACCGTGGCACCGACGAAGGGCAGCACGGCGAAGATCCCGGCCTTGATCATGGTCAGTTTGCGTTCTTCGATCAGGTAGGTCGGGAACCAGGTGAGGAAGAAGTACAGCGCCGAGGTGCTGGCGAATTTGCCGATGCAGATCGCCCAGATCTGCCGGTAGCTGAACAGCTCGGCGATCTGCCGCCAGTTGAAGCGGGTGCGTTCCTGGCTGCTCTTGACCAGGCCGCCGCCGGTTTCGATGTACTTCAATTCTTCCTGGCTGACTTTCTTGCAGTTCAGCGGATCGCGATACAGGTACAGCCACAGCACACCGAAGACGATGCCGAGTGCGCCGGTGCTGTAGAACACGTGGCGCCAGTCGAAGGTGGTCGCCAGCCACAGCAGCGCGCCGGTGAACAGCGCCGTGCCGAGGTACTGACCGCACACGTAAATGCTGCTGGCCATCCCACGTTCCCGCGCCGGGAACCACACCGTCACGGCGCGGCTGTTGGCCGGGAAAGCCGGGGCTTCCATGGCGCCGACCGCCAGGCGCAGGCCAAACAGCGAGGCAAATCCCGTGGCGAAACCTTGGCAAACGGTGACGGTCGACCAACTGATCAGCGATACGCCGTAGGTGAAACGCGAGCCAAATCGATCAGCGATGAAGCCGGCCGGCACCAGCGCCAAGGCATAGGTCCAGGCGAACGCGGAGAAGATCAGGCCCATCTCGATCTTGTCCAGGCCCAAATCCTTGGCCATGAACGGCGCGGCGATCGAGATGTTCACCCGGTCGATGTAATTGATGATCGTCGCAATCAGCAGCAACGACAGCATGAACCAGCGCCGCCGGGTAGGCAGACGCTGCGCCGAAACAGCATCGCGTGCGCCGGCAATCACCGGCGGCACCGTGGCACTGGAAGGATGGGAGTTGGACATGCGGAGACCTCGTTATTGTTAGAAGAGTCGAGATTTTTCGAGCAGCCGATGCCGTTGCCCGCAACGTGTGGGGCAAGGCAATCGAACGGGTTGCAGCGCGGTTTTCAGACGTTCAGGAACGTCTTTCTGCGACTGATTTCAAGGGGAGGTCGGGCGGGGCGGCGAGGGGAAATAGCAGGATCATGACGTGCGCACCTTTGATTGTTTTTGAAAGAGGTTGGGCTGCGTTGGTCATTACAGTGGTCGTACAACGGTTCTAAATCAACCGATGGGTTAGAACGTTTTTTCTTGAAAAAAGTGGGTTTGGCGAACGTGTCCAAAAAGATAAATACGATTTGTCTTGAGAATAAAGATCAGGTTTAAATCTCAAGCGTCTGAAAAACAACGACTATCTGTATTTTCACAGTAATGCGGTTTTTGGACAGGCTCATAGCGAGGCTTTTTTCAAAAAAGACAACGTCATCGTATGACTCGTTGCCGCCCACCGCACAACCCTGCAAGATGACGGGCGCCACCTCACTGCCCGGAGGACCTCCCGCCCATGTCTTCACCCAGCCGTATCCCGACCTACGTCATGCAGCAACGCAGCGAATTGACCGATTTCTACATTCGCGACAAAAAGGGTCGGCGCGCCGAAACCGCGCCTCACCGGCATGAGTATTTTCAAATCCAGATCAACCTCGGTGGCGACACCGTGCAGCACATCGGCAGCGTGCAGCGGCCGTTCCCGCGCAACACTCTGGCGTTCATCCTGCCTCATCGGGTGCATGTGATTCCGCATCCCGCAGACAGCAATTTCATCGTCATCAATTTTTCCCAGACGTTCCTCTTGCCGCATCTACAGTGCGACCCGATGGATCTGGAAGAGGTGTCAATCCTGCTCGCGCCTGAACTGTCGCCGTTCCGCTTTCAGGAGCATCTGGATTTCATTTTGGGCGATGAGGATTTCGCTCAGGTCTGCGGCCTGATCGAGCAGATGCGCAGCCTTGATGAGAACCGTCAGTTCGGCACACGGGAAATGCTCAAGGGCTTGTTGCTGCAGATGATCGGCAGCGTGTGTTTTCTTTACGCCGAGCCGCTCAAGCGCCTGGCGGAAGAGAATGCCGCCGAGAACAGCCGTCGCGACGCCTTGAGCCGAATGTTCGAGTACTTGCGGAAGAACATCGCCGATCCTGATCTCAACCTGATCAAAGTCGCCGCTGCGACCTATCTGTCACCGACTTACCTGACGCACTGGCTGCGCAAGGAGATCGGCAAGACGTTCACCGAGCTGGTGCTGGAGCGGCGCATGCACGCGGCGCGCAATTTCCTCCTCAACAGCACGCGCTCGGTGGGCGAGGTCGCGCGGCTGTGTGGATTTGCTGATGAGGCCTATTTCTCTCGGCGTTTTCGCCAGATTCATGGCCAGCCACCGGGGCAGTTTCGTCGCCGCCAGCTCAACCCGGACACGCCGCAGACGCCACTGAATATTTAGAGCAGCGCTCAGACCCACTTGAAGCGGGCAGGGAAGCGCGCCACGAAACAGGTGCCTGCCTCGCTGTCGGACGTCACGGTCAAGGTGCCGTTGTGCGCATTGGCAATTTGCCCGGCAATGTACAAGCCCAGCCCCAGCCCTTCGTTGCGCTGACCGGCTTCGGAACGTGAGAACGGTTCAAACAGCAGCGGCATCAGCGCGGGTGGAATCGGCGCGCCCTGGTTGGTCAGCGAAATCACCATCTCGTCGCCCTCGGCAAACGCCTTGAGCACGATCGGTTCGGCCGTAGAACCGTGGGTCACCGCGTTGCCCAGCAGATTCGACAACAACTGACTGATCCGCAGCGGGTCGCAATAGACCCCGGTCGGTACCTCAAGCGAATCAATAAACTTCGCCTGCGGGTACGCCACCTGGATTTCTTCCAGGGTCTGGCGCAGCGTTTGCTGCAAGTCATCGACCAGTTTGCGCTGCACCGGGATGCCACTGCCGAGCCGACCCCGGGCGAAGTCGAGGATGTTTTCGATCAGCACGCCCATGCGCACCGAACTGGTACGGATCGCCGATAGCAGCGTATGCGAGCGCTTGTCTTCGGCTTTGCTTTGCAGCAGATCGGCACTCATGCGAATGGCGCTGAGCGGCGTACGCAAGTCATGGCCCAGCACCGCGATGAATTGCTCGCGCAGACGGCCCATTTCGTTGGCATCAGCCAGCGCGGTTTTGGTCGCGTGCAAATGGCCTTGGGTATCCAGGCTCATCGCAATCAGCTGGGCGAAGAGGGTGAGGGTCTTTTCGATGGCCGGGTCGTCGAGGTTCGCCGGAACCGAATCAATGGCGCAGAGTGTGCCGAAAAACTCGCCATCGGCCTTGATGATCGGAATCGAAATGTAGCTTTCCAGACCATAGGTTTTCGGCGTGTGGTGCGTGGAGAAAACCGGGTGCTGGCTGGCATGGCCGAAGATCACCGGCTGATGGTGCTGACGGATCTCATGACAAATCGTCGATTCGAGCACCAGTTCGCCGCCGGGCAACAGGCCGAAGTCAATCGAATCATCCACGGCGCAAGCGATCCACTTGCTCTCGGTGACCCGCGCTACGGCGGCGAAGCGCATGCCGGTGATGTGCTTGACCATACTCAGGATCACCGGCACAGCGTCAATGCTGCCGATGGCTTGGAGGTCGGAAGAGAAATCTGTCTGGGGCATGGCCGGCGCTTCGCGAAAGTGTCGCCAGAGACTATCGGTAATTGCCGGCCATGCCTAATGAACCTGCAAAAAGGGCGCCGGGAAAACTCCCGACGCCCTGTGCGGTGCTTGCTGAGCGCTATCGCCTCAGAACTTGTACTTGGCCGTCATCATGTAGCTGCGCGGGGTGCCGTAGTTGTCGGTCGAGCCCCAAGTCACGTCAGTACCGATCGAGGAATAGTACTTGCGGTCAAAGATGTTGTTGGCGTTGACCTGCAGGTCGAGGTGCTTGTTGACCTCGTAACCGGCCATCAGGTCGGTGACCGCGTAGCCGCCCTGTTCGAGGCGATAGCTGCCGCCATTGGCCAGAGCGATGTCGTTGTACATGCGGCTCTGCCAGTAGACGTTGCCGCCCACGCGCAGTTTTTCAAGCGGGCCTTTGAAACGATACACGGTGGAGACCTTGAACAGGTGCTCGGGCATGTCGGTGTCGAATTTCTGGTTATCGTTGGCCGGGTTTTCGTCCTTGATGTAGTGGGCGCGGGTGTAGGTGTAGCCGGCGCCGACTTGCCATTGCTCGGTCAGTGCCCCTTGCAGTTCCATATCCACGCCCTGAGCGCGGACTTTGCCAGAGGTTTCGTAGCAGGTCAGTTCCGGGCAGCCGAGCTGAGTCGCCGCCTGGGTGGCGCGGTTGGTCTGGTCCATCTGGAACACCGCCACGCTGCCGTTCAGCGCCCCGTCGAAATATTCGCCCTTGATTCCGACTTCGTAGTTTTCACCGACGATTGGCTCGAGCACTTTGCCGCCGAGGTCCTTCTGGGTTTGCGGGGTGAAGATATCGGTGTAGCTGGCGTAGACCGAATGATGGTCATCGAGTTTGTAGATCAGGCCGGCGTAACGGGTCAGGTTGCGCGTGACCTTGAAGTCACCGTCGGCACTGCGATCGTCGTAGTCATACCAGTCCAGGCGGCTGCCGAGGATCAACGTCAGCGGGTCGGCCAGGCTCAAGCGCGTGGTCAGGTAAACCGCGTCCTGGGTGGTGACATTGCGCGATTTGCCGCTACGGACGAAGTCAGGTTTTGGCGCGGCGATCGGCAGGCCGGTGTCGTAAGGCGAGTATTCCTTGGTGGTGGCGTCGTACACGCGGTTGCTGGCGCCGACTACCAGTTCGTGGGTGCGGCCGAACGCTTCGAACGGGCCGCTGGCGAAACCGTCGAAGGCGCGTTGCTTGTCGGTGTGGTGCGATTGGTAGGCGGTGGTTTCCAGCGGGCCGTCGTAGCGCGACAGGTACGTGCCGGAGAATTCACCCTCGAGGGTCGACGTCGAGCCGCCGAGGTGCAGTTTCCAGTCGTTGTCGAAACGGTGTTCGACTTCACCGAACACGGTGTCGACCTGCAGCTTGCGGTTTTCCCAATCGGTGCCCGGGTAGGTGGAGCGGGGCAGGTCGAGGTGGTGGCCGTTTTCGCCGATCGGCAGGCCGCCCCAGAAATAGTTGGTCTGATCGTTTTGCCGCGAGAAACCGAGGGTCGCCGTGGTGCTGTCGCTCAGGTCGGCTTCAGCGATGGCGTAGAACAGGCCGTGATCGTTTTCTTCCTTGTCGCGGAAACTGTCCGCGCCCTGATACGACGTCACTACCCGGCCACGCAGGGTGCCGCTTTCGTTCAGCGGGCTGGAGGCATCGACTTCACCACGGTAGTCATCCCAGCTGCCGGCGGCGCCGGTGAGGGTCACGCGCTGATCGGCGGTTGGACGCTTGCGCACCATGTTGATCGCCGCCGACGGGTTGCCGGCACCGGTGACCAGGCCGGTCGCACCACGGACGATTTCCACCCGGTCGAACATCGCCAGGTTCGGCTGCACCGCCAGGGTGAACGGCGAATACGAGCTGGGCAGGCCGTCGTACATGATGTTGTCGATGTCGAAACCGCGCGCCTTGTAAGTCTGCCGGCCCGGACCGCTGGCCTCGCTGAGGAAAAGCCCCGGCGTACCGCGCACCACGTCGTTGACGCTGGTCATGTTCTGGTCGTCCATGCGCTGGCGAGTGATCACCGTCACCGCCTGCGGCGTTTCGCGCATGGTCAGCGACAGCTTGGTCGCGGTCTGCATCGGGCCGGTGGTGTAGGACTGCGTGTCTTCGGTGGTGCTGCTCATCTGCGTAGCGCCGATTTCGGTCGCTTGCAGTTCCAGCGGGCCATTGGCTGGCGCAGTGGCTGCGGTTTCTTCAGCCAACGCAGGAGCGATGCTGGCCATGCCGATGGCGAGTGCGAGGAGGTTAGGTGAAAGGTTCGAGCGGCGGTGAATGGTGTGAAACGACATCTATCTGCTTCCCCAAGATTTACCCAAACGAAACTAATGCGAGTGAATGTAAGAATTATTCGCATTAGTATGTCGGAAGTTTCCGGGGGAATAAACCCGTACGAGTCAGTTAGTTAATGATTTTTTCACAATTGGATTGATGGCCTTCGGACGCAAATGTGGGAGCGAGCCTGCTCGCGAAGGCGGTGTGTCATTCAACAGAAGCGTTGTCTGATACGACGCTTTCGCGAGCAGGCTCGCTCCCACAGGGTTATGCGGTTTTTGCTATCAGTCCAGATCCTTCGCCTCATGCCGCTCCGGCACCTGACTGTCTTCATCACCCCAGGTGCGATTCACTCGCTGCCCACGCATGACCGCTGGCCGCTTGGCGATTTCTTCTGCCCAGCGCTGCACATGGGTGTACTCGTGCGCGGCGAGAAATTCCGCCGCCGAGTAAACGTTGTTGCGCACCAGTTGCCCGTACCAGGGCCACACGGCAATGTCGGCGATGGTGTAATCGTCGCCGGACAGATAGGCGTTGTCGGCGAGACGGCGGTTGAGCACATCCAGCTGCCGTTTGGCTTCCATGGTGAAGCGGTTGATCGGGTATTCGAGCTTCTCCGGCGCATACGCGTAGAAATGCCCGAAACCGCCGCCCAGGTACGGCGCCGAGCCCATTTGCCAGAACAGCCAGTTGAGGGTTTCGGTGCGACCGGCCGGATCCTTGGGCAGCAAGGCGCCGAACTTTTCCGCGAGATACAGCAGGATCGAGCCGGACTCGAACACCCGGATCGGCGGCTCGACGCTGCGGTCCAGCAGCGCCGGGATTTTCGAGTTCGGGTTGACCTCGACAAAGCCGCTGGAGAACTGATCGCCTTCGCCAATGCGGATCAGCCACGCATCGTATTCGGCCTCGCTGTGCCCGAGTGCGAGCAACTCTTCGAGCATGATGGTGACCTTGACGCCGTTGGGCGTGGCCAGCGAATACAGCTGCAACGGATGCTTGCCGACCGGCAGTTCCTTGTCGTGGGTCGGCCCGGCGATCGGCCGGTTGATGCTGGCGAAGTGGCCGCCGGACGGGGCTTCGTGTTTCCAGACCTTGGGCGGAACGTAAGACGCATTGCTCATGAAACGGACCTCGTCGATGCTGGGAGAGAACAGGTAGACACCGTAGGGAAAATTTCCGGCGGGTGCCAGCGGTGAGTGCGGTTATTCATATTGAATGATGTAAACCGATCTGCCGCCTTCGCGAGCAGGCTCGCTCCCACAGGGTATGTATTGGACAGAGAAACAGGGTTCACCCGTATTCATTGTGGGAGCGAGCCTGCTCGCGAAGCGTCGGCAGGGTCGCCGCGCCTAATGGCTCCAATACCGCCCAACCGCACCCTCGACTCCCTGCACCGGATCTGTCTCAGGAAACGCCAGCCCCGCAATCCGCGCCAACTGCGCATCACTCGGCGCGGCCCGGCAAATATCCGCCTGCTGCCCCGGCGGATAAGCACCCACCACGAGAAAATCCTCACTCGATCCCAGATTGCAGTGCCCGGTTCCGGCCGGCAGCAACAACACATCCCCGGCGCTGACGTCGACGACTTGGCCGTCAGGCCCGCCCAACATCAACCGCGCCTGACCGGCCGCCACGCCAAGCACTTCGTGGCCTTCAGTGTGATAGTGGTGATAGTCATAAATGCCGTAGCGCCATTGCGCCGGCCAGCCATTGGCGCCGAAGGTCTGCTCGAAGCGCGCCGCCGGATCGTCGCCTTCAACGGCAATCGCGCTGCGGTAGATCAGCACTGGCAGACGCGGATTGTTCGGCACCCAGTCATTGCGTTGAAGCAGCAGGGTTTGTACTTCAGTCATGGCCCATCCTCCTTCGATCATTTCTCAATCGACCACAGAGCAGGGCGCACGCCTCAAAAAATCATTGCCGCGCAAACACGGCGCCTAAGTTCATGCCCGGACAATCCAGCGAAACTTCATCGCGCACCGGGCTGTCCAGACCCTTACATGTCCATGCAGCGGTAAATGGCGAGGGTCAAGATGACGATGACAGTAGGTGATTTTCTGGTTGAGCGGCTCAGCGAATGGGGCGTCACGCGGATTTTTGGTTATCCGGGGGATGGCATCAACGGCGTGTTCGGCGCCATGAGCCGGGCCAAAGGCAAGATCGAATTCGTTCAGGCACGGCACGAGGAAATGGCTGCGTTCATGGCCTCGGCCCACGCCAAGTTCACTGGCGAGCTGGGCGTCTGCATCGCCACCTCCGGTCCCGGCGCTTCGCACCTGATCACCGGCCTCTACGATGCGCGCATGGACCACATGCCGGTGCTGGCCATTGTCGGTCAGCAGGCGCGGACGGCGCTGGGCAGTCACTACCAGCAGGAGCTGGATCTGGTGTCGATGTTCAAGGATGTCGCCGGTGCGTTTGTGCAGCAGGCTTCGGCGCCGTCGCAAGTGCGCCATCTGCTTGATCGTGCGGTGCGCACTGCGGTCGGCGAGCGCCGCGTCACCGCGCTGATTCTGCCCAATGACTTGCAGGACCTGCCTTACGAACAACCGGCGCGCGCCCATGGCACCGCGCATTCCGGCGTCGGCTACAGCAAGCCGAAAGTCGTTCCTTATGCAGCCGATCTGCAACGCGCCGCCGAGGTACTGAACAGCGGCGAGAAAGTCGCGATTCTGGTCGGTGCCGGCGCGCTGGAGGCGACCGATCTGGTCATCGCTGTGGCAGAAAAACTCGGTGCCGGTGTCGCTAAAGCCTTGCTTGGCAAAGCGGCACTCCCCGATGACTTGCAGTGGGTGACCGGCAGCATCGGCCTGCTTGGCACCGAGCCCAGCTACAAGCTGATGAGCGAATGCGACACCTTGCTGATGATCGGTTCGGGCTTCCCGTATTCCGAGTTTCTGCCCAAGGAAGGCCAGGCGCGCGGCGTGCAGATCGACTTGCAGCCGGACATGCTCAGCCTCCGTTATCCGATGGAGGTCAATCTGGTCGGCGATTCAGCGGAAACCCTTGCCGCGTTGCTGCCCTTGCTGGAACAGAAAACCTCGAACAAGTGGCGCAAGAAGATCGAAGGCTGGCGCAGCAGTTGGGAGAAAACCCTGGAAAAGCGCGCCATGGCCAAAGCCGATCCGGTCAACCCGCAACGAGTGGTCTACGAGTTGTCACCGCGCTTGCCTGAGCAGGCAATCATCACCAGCGATTCCGGCTCTTGCGCCAACTGGTTCGCCCGTGACCTGAAAATCCGTCGCGGCATGAAATGCTCATTGTCCGGTGGCCTGGCCTCGATGGGCGCGGCGGTGCCGTATGCGATCGCGGCGAAGTTTGCCTACCCGGAACGCCCGGTCATTGCCCTGGTCGGCGACGGCGCGATGCAGATGAACAACATGGCCGAGCTGATCACTGTCGCCAAATACTGGCGCCAATGGCAGAGCCCGAAATGGATCTGCGCGGTGTTTAACAATGAAGACCTCAATCAAGTCACCTGGGAGCAGCGGGTGATGGAGGGCGATCCGAAGTTCGAAGCGTCGCAGAGCATCCCGGACGTGCCGTATCACCTGTTCGCGATCTCCATTGGCCTCAAGGGCATTTTTGTTGATCGTGAAGAAGAGGTCGCCGCTGCGTGGGAACAGGCACTCGCCTCGGAAGTGCCCGTGCTGATCGAGTTCAAGACCGACCCGAACGTGCCGCCGCTGCCGCCGCACATCAAGCTTGAGCAAGCGAAGAAATTCGCCACGACCCTGCTCAAGGGCGATCCGGATGAAGCCGGGGTGATTGTGCAGACTGCCAAGCAGGTGCTCGGCGCCGTGTTGCCCGGGAAGAAATGACGGTGGGCGCTTGAACGAGCCAGCGATCTTTATCGGTTGCGCCGGCTGGAGTCTCGGCCGCGA
Source organism: Pseudomonas sp. TE9122 (assembly GCF_056278925.1). Classification (NCBI taxonomy): domain Bacteria; kingdom Pseudomonadati; phylum Pseudomonadota; class Gammaproteobacteria; order Pseudomonadales; family Pseudomonadaceae; genus Pseudomonas; species Pseudomonas sp. TE9122. The sequence goes on from NZ_JBWBQI010000001.1 coordinate 2,100,006, forward strand.
GCACTGGCCGGCATTCCCCGCCGAGGGCACGCACCTGCAACGCTACGCCGCGCGCTTCAACTGTGGGGAGATCAACAGCTCGTTCTACCGCCCGCATCGGCGTCAGACCTACGAGCGCTGGGCTGATTCGGTGGCGCCGGACTTTCGCTTCGCCGTGAAAGTGCCGAAGCTCATCACCCATGAACAGCGGCTGGCGGACAGCGCGGCCGCGCTCGATGAGTTTCTCGGGCAATGCCAGGGCTTGGGTGATCGACTCGGTTGCCTGCTAGTGCAACTGCCACCGAAACTTGCTTTCGATGCGCCGGTGGCCGAGGCGTTTTTTAACGCCCTGCGCGAGCGGTACAAAGGCAGTGTGGTGCTGGAACCGCGACACGAATCGTGGACTGGCGCTGAGGCGATGCTGGTCGATCTGCAAATCGCCCAAGCGGTGGTCGATCCCTCGCGGATCAGCAGCGACACCGCGCCGGGTGGCTGGCAAGGCCTGCAGTATTGGCGCCTGCACGGCTCGCCTCGGATTTATCACAGCGCTTATGAAGCGGCCTATCTGCAACAGCTTGCCCGGAACCTGCTGCGCGCCAGTGCCGAGGGCAAACACATCTGGTGCATCTTCGACAACACCGCCAGCGGTGCCGCCACCGCCGATGCGCTGGCTTTGAAGGCGTTGATCGAAGGCGGTGAGCGCTGAACGACGACGCTCTCGTTACCCACACAAACGATCCGGCTACAGGTAAACTCCGCGCACTTTTTCAAGGAGTTCACATGAGTTACTACCAGCCGGGCATTCTCGCTACCCCTGTTCCTGCGCAAGCACGTCATCTGTTTTTCGCCCTGGCGTCGGTTGAAGCCTTGCCGCAAGCGATCGACAACCTGCTGATGCTGGTGGATGGCAAGTCGGCGGTGGTTGGCTTTGGTGAGTCGTTGACCAAGGCGCTGAACGTAGAGATCGATGGCCTGCGCAGCTTCCCGGCGCTGACCGGAGTTGGCGTGAATAACCCGTCGACCCAGCATGCCCTGTGGATCTGGCTGCACGGTGTCGACCGTGGTGAGCTGCTCAACCGCTGCAACGCTATCGAAGCCGCGCTGGCCCCGGCCTTGCGTCTGGTCGAGATGCAGGAAGCCTTCCGCCACATGGACGGCCACGACCTCACCGGTTACGAAGACGGCACGGAAAACCCCCACGATGACGCCGCTGTCGCCGCCGCGCTGCTGAGCTCCGGCGCTGATGGACTGGTCGGTGGCAGCTTCGCCGCGATCCAGCAATGGCAGCACGACCTCAAGGGTTTTCATCGCCTGTCTGCCGGTGCCAAGGACGACATCATGGGGCGGCGCTTGAGCGATAACGAAGAAATCGACGACGCGCCGATCTCCGCCCACGTTAAACGCACCGCGCAGGAAAGCTTCGCGCCGGAAGCGTTCGTCGTGCGCCGTTCGATGCCGTGGATCGAAGGCGATCGTGCCGGTTTGATGTTCCTCGCTTTCGGTTTCTCCCTCGATGCCTTCGAAGCGCAGCTGCGCCGTATGAGCGGTCTGGAAGACGGTATTGCCGATGGCTTGTACCAGATCAGCCGACCAATCACCGGCGGCTACTACTGGTGCCCGCCGCTCAAGGACGGACGCCTTGATCTGCGCGCGCTGCGCATCGGCTGAGGACTGAAGATGAACGTGGTGCGCTGGGGCATGATCGGTTGCGGTAGCGTCGCTGAACGCAAGAGCGGGCCGGCCTTTTACAAGGCGCCCGGTTCGGCGCTGATTGCGGTAATGGGCCGTCGCCTCGAAGCGGTGACCGACTACGCTGCGCGCCACGGCATTAGTCGCGTCTACACCGATGTCGATGCGCTGATCAACGATCCCGAGGTGGACGCGGTGTACATCGCCACGCCGCCCGACAGCCACCATGCCTACAGCCTGAAAGTCGCCGCCGCCGGCAAGCATTGCTGCGTGGAAAAGCCCATGGCGCTCAACGCCGGGCAAAGCCGCGAGATGCAGCAAGCGTTTGTCGCTGCCGGTCTGCACTTGTTCGTCTCGTATTACCGCCGCTCGCTACCGCGCTTTGCCCAAGTGCGGCATTGGCTGGAGGAGGGCCGCATCGGTGATGTCCGGCATATGAGCTGGACGCTGACCAAAGCGCCGTCGCCGGCTGATCTTGAGGGTCGCGATAATTGGCGCACCGACCCTGCGGTGGCTGGCGGCGGCTACTTTGCCGACCTGGCCAGCCATGGCCTGGACCTGTTCCAGTATCTGCTTGGCGACATCGTTGAGGTCGCCGGTTTCACCGCGCGTCAGGCGGGTCTGTACGCCGCCGAAGATGCGGTCAGCGCCACGTGGCGGTTCGCTTCCGGAGCGCTGGGCATGGGCTGCTGGAACTTTGTTGCGGATCGCCGTGAGGATCGCGTCGAGATTATCGGCAGCAAAGGGCGGATCGGGTTTTCGGTGTTTGACGAGCATCCGGTGCAGCTGTTTGCCGATGAGCAGATCAGCCTGGAAATCGCCCACCATGAGCATATCCAGTGGCATCACGTGCTGGGGATGAATGCGCATATTCGGGGTGATTCACAGCATCCCGCCGCGGCCGAGCAAGCCGTCAAGACCGACTGGGTGATGGACCGGATACTCAAACGCTGAATAGCTTACGATCCCCTGTGGGAGCGAGCCTGCTCGCGAAAGCATTCTGTCAGTCAGTATCTTGGGTGACTGACACACCGCTTTCGCGAGCAGGCTCGCTCCCACAGGTTTTGCCGGCGCAACACGCATCTAAGGTTATGCCCAAACAATATTTCTCAACCTCGGCATCACATCTCTAAGATCACGTCATAACTCGTTATGACAAGTGATCCCGTGATGACCGATAACGTTCTCTCCCTCAGTAGCGTTCCGCTGCACACCCAACTGCGCGACGTCCTGCGTGCGCGGATTCTCGACGGTGAATACCCGCAAGACAGTCAGATGCCTTCCGAAAGCGAGCTGGGTGCGCTGTTCAAAGTCAGCCGCATCACCGTGCGCCAGGCCTTGGGCGATCTGCAGAAAGAAGGGCTGATCTTCAAAATCCATGGCAAGGGCACCTTCGTCGCCAAGCCGAAAACCTTTCAGAACGTCAGCAGCCTGCAAGGCCTCGCCGAGTCGATGACCGGGCGCGGTTATGAAGTGATCAACCGCCTGCGCAGTTTCAAATTCATTCCGGCCGACAAGCGTGTGGCCGAGCGGCTGCAGGTCGCCGAAGGTGAGATCGTCGCGCAGATCAAACGCGTGCGCCTGATCAACCGCGAGCCGATCTCGCTGGAAATTACCTACCTGCCCAAAGCCGTCGGCGAACGGCTGGAGAAGGCTGATCTGGTCACTCGCGACATCTTTCTGATTCTGGAAAACGACTGCGGCATCGCCCTCGGCCACGCCGATCTGGCCATCGATGCGGTGCTGGCCGACAGCGACCTGACCCAGGCACTCAGCGTCGAAGCGGGCTCGCCGATCATGCGCATCGAGCGCCTGACCCACGATGCCCACGGCCAGCCGCTGGACTTCGAACACCTTTATTACCGTGGCGATGCGTTCCAGTACCGCCTGCGGATCGACCGGCAAAAAGGGGAGCAGGCATGACCCGCAACGTTCTAGAACAGGAATACGACATCGTCGTGATTGGCGGCGGTACGGCCGGGCCGATGGCGGCGATCAAGGCCAAAGAGAAGAACCGCGATTTGCGCGTTTTGCTGGTCGACAAGGCCAACGTCAAGCGCAGCGGCGCGATCAGCATGGGCATGGACGGCCTGAACAACGCGATCATCCCCGGCCACTCGACGCCAGAGCAGTACACCAAGGAAATCACCATCGCCAACGACGGCATCGTCAATCAGACGACGGTCTACGCCTATGCGACGCACAGTTTTGAAACCATCGAACAACTCGACCGCTGGGGCGTGAAGTTCGAGAAAGACGAGACCGGTGACTACGCGGTAAAAAAGGTCCACCACATGGGCGCCTATGTGCTGCCGATGCCGGAAGGGCACGACATCAAGAAAGTCCTGTATCGGCAGTTGAAACGTGCGCGGGTGAGCATCACCAATCGCCTGGTCTGCACGCGTTTGTTGACCGACGAGGAGGGCGCGGTCAACGGTGTGATGGGCTTCGATTGCCGCACCGCCGACTTCCATGTGATCAAGGCCAAAGCAGTGATTCTCGCCTGCGGCGCGGCCGGACGCCTGGGTCTGCCATCGTCTGGCTACTTGATGGGCACCTACGAGAACCCGACCAATGCGGGCGACGGCTACGCGATGGCCTATCACGCCGGCGCCGAACTGGCCAATCTCGAGTGCTTTCAGATCAACCCGTTGATCAAGGACTACAACGGCCCGGCCTGCGCCTACGTCACCGGCCCGCTGGGGGGCTACACCGCCAACAACAAGGGCGAACGCTTCATCGAGTGCGACTACTGGAGCGGGCAGATGATGTGGGAGTTCCATCAGGAACTGGAGAGCGGCAACGGTCCGGTGTTCCTCAAACTCGATCACCTGGCCGAGGAAACCATCCAGAACATCGAGGAAATCCTGCACAGCAATGAGCGCCCGAGCCGTGGCCAGTTCCACGCCAACCGTGGCACCGACTACCGCACGCAGATGGTTGAAATGCACATTTCGGAAATCGGCTTTTGCAGCGGCCACTCGGCGTCCGGCGTGTGGGTCAACGAGCGTGCCGAGACTTCAGTGAAAGGCTTGTATTCGGCCGGCGACATGGCTGCGGTGCCGCACAATTACATGCTTGGCGCGTTCACTTACGGCTGGTTCGCCGGGCACAACGCGGCGGAGTTTGTCGCCGGCCGCGAGTTTTCCGCACTGGACAGCGAGCAGATCGCCAAGGAAAAAGCCCGGGTCTACGCGCCGCTCGACCGCGAACACGGCCTGCCACCGGCGCAGGTGGAATACAAGCTGCGCCGCTTCGTCAACGACTACCTGCAACCGCCGAAAGTGACCAAGAAGATGCAGATCGGCCTGCAGCGTTTCAGCGACATCGAACGCGATCTTGAGCAGATGAAGGCCAGCAATGCTCACGAACTGATGCGAGCGATGGAAACCAGCGTGATCCGCGATTGCGCCGAAATGGCCGCCCGCGCTTCGTTGTTCCGCGCCGAAAGCCGCTGGGGCTTGTACCACTATCGCGTCGATCACCCGCAACGCAACGACGCCGAGTGGTTCTGCCATTGCCATCTGAAGAAGGGCGAGGACGGGCGCATGACCAGTTTCAAGAAAGCCGTCGAGCCTTACATCATCCCGCTCGATGCCGAAGAAATGCAGGCCTACGACCGCCTGCGGGTCGGCGCGTTCGCCGCTTGATGCATCACTAGAAAGAGAGTCCGAACCATGGCTTATCAAGCTCAGGAAATCTTCTTCCGCTCCAACGCCCCGGTCACCGTGGACGAGGACAAATGCATCGCCGAAAAGGGCTGCACCGTGTGCGTCGACGTCTGCCCGATGGACCTGCTGGCGATCAACCCGGCCACGCAAAAGGCCTACATGGCGTTCGATGAATGCTGGTACTGCATGCCGTGCGAGAAGGATTGCCCGACGGGGGCGGTGAAGGTCGACATCCCCTATTTGTTGCGTTGACCCCACATCCATTGTGGGAGCGAGCCTGCTCGCGAAAGCAATCGTTCATTCAACAATGATGGTGACTGACCCGCCGCCTTCGCGAGCAGGCTCGCTCCCACGTTGCAATTGTGATTATCCAATAGCCATCCGGTGAACCCCGGACGCTGAATGCAAAACACCCCTCGTTTCCCACCGCGCCCCGATCGCGGCGGAGACGAACCTCAAACAAATGATTCGAGGGGAAACACTCATGTTGCGTGCAGCACTTGCCGGTCTGGTACTGGCTTCATTCACCTTGTCGGCCTCGGCCGAAACCATCCGCATCGCCATCGGCACTCAGGACACCACCATCAACTGCGCCGCCGGTGGCCTGTTGATCCGTGAACTCGGTCTGCTGGAAAAATACCTGCCCCACGATGGCGCCTACAAAGACGCGAAGTACGACGTGCAGTGGAAGAATTTCACCAGTGGCGCGCCGCTGACCAACGAGATGGTCGCCGGCAAACTCGACTTTGGCGCCATGGCCGATTTCCCCGGTGCGTTCAATGGTGTGGCGTTCGAAACGGCGGGCAAGCACAGCCTGTTCATCAGCGTGCTGTCGGGCAGCATCAAGGGCAGCGGCAACGGCATCGTTGTGCCGAGCGCTTCGTCGGTGCAGAGCCTGAGCGAACTCAAGGGCAAGACCATTTCGGTGCCATTCGCCTCGACGGCTCACGGCATGTTGCTGCGCGCCGTGGCAGAGCAGGGCTGGGACCCGCTCAAGGATGTCAACATCATCGCCCAGCCACCGGAAGTCGCCGGCTCGGCATTGCAGGCCGGGAAGATCGACGCCCACGCCGATTTCGTGCCGTTCGCCGAGCTGTTCCCGAGCCGTGGTTTCGCCCGCAAGATCTATGACGGCGCCCAGGCCAACGCGCCGACTTTCCATGGCGCACTGGTGGATCAGGCCTACGCCAGGAAGTACCCGGAAATCGTCGTCGCCTATTTGCGCGCGAGCATCGAAGCCAACCAACTGCTCGCCGCCGAACCCGAGAAGTACAGCGAACTGATCGCCAAGGTCACCGGGGTCGATGCCGAGGTCAACTACCTGTTCCACGGCCCGCTCGGCGTACAGACCCGCGACCTGAGCTGGAAACCTGAATATCGCCAGGCCGTCGGTACCGCCATCGATACCCTGAAGCTGCTGAAGAAAGCCGATCGCGGGCTCGACCTGAACAGCTTCATCGACGACCAGTACATCCGCGCCGCGTTCAACGCCTCAAATCTCGATTACACCTCGCAACTGGCCAACTACGCGCAGACGCCATTGCCGGGTGTGGATGCGGCGACGGGCAAAGCCATCACCGATGTCAGCCATGTCGCGGAGATCTGGGTGCGTGGCGAGGAAAAAGTCCGCCGTTATGGCTCGGCTGAAGCGGCGTTCACCGCGATGGCGGGGTTGAAGCAGGAGGGCAAGAACATTCGTGCGGTTTATGCGCAGGCCAGTGACAGCGGGATCAAGTTGCTCGCTGAACAGGCGTGGTTTGCCAGCGATGCCAAGGGCCGCCTCAGCGCATTTTTGCTCAAGGGCCAGGCCCAGCAATACGCTGCGGCGCAGGGTGGCAAGGTGTTCGACTTTAGCGATGCCACTGCGCAGGTTGTTGCTGCGCGCTGAAGATCAAAAGCCCCTCACCCTAACCCTCTCCCGGAGGGAGAGGGGACTGACCGAGTTGTTGGTGAGAGATACGCCGACGTGAAGTACCGAGTCGAACTCAGGTCGTGAAAGGCACGCAAATCGGCTCCCTTTCCCCCTCGCCCCCCTGGGGGAGAGGGCTGGGGTGAGGGAGTAAATCTCGGCCATCACACAGAACCCGAACTGGAAACCGGACTATGAAAACACCGTTGCGCTGGACATCAAGAGCCGCCTCACTACTGCTCTGCCTGCTCTTCTGGCAACTCGCCGCCAGCCATCACTGGAACCTCGGCCTGGTCACCTTTGCCAACGTGCCGACGCCACTGGCGGTGATCGAAGCCGCACTGGGCCTGGGCGACTCGGGCAAACTCTGGCAGCACCTGAGCAGCAGCCTCGGCCGGGTCTTCGCCGGTTACGTGGCGGCGTTGATCATCGGCATCGCCCTGGGCCTGGCCATCGGCCGGTCGAAATGGGCTGAAGACATTTTGCTGCCACCGCTGGAAGTCCTGCGCCCGATCCCCGCCGTGGCGTGGATTCCGCTGGCGATCCTGATGTTTCCGTCCTCGGAGTTGTCGATGGTTTTCATCACCTTCACCGGCGCGCTGTTCCCGATCCTGCTCAATACCGTGCACGGCGTCGAAGGCGTTGATCCACGTCTGATTGCCTCGGCAAAGAGCCTCGGGGCCGGGCGTCGGGCGATTCTGCTGGAAGTAATCCTGCCGGGCGCTGCGCCGAGCATCATCACTGGCCTGGCGATCGGCATGGGCACGTCGTGGTTCTGTCTGGTGACGGCAGAAATGATCTCCGGGCAGTTCGGCATCGGTTACTACACCTGGGAGTCCTACACCATTCAGAACTACGCCGACATTGTCGTCGGCATGCTCCTGATCGGCGTGTTGGGCATGGGCAGCAGTTGGCTGATCAAACGCCTGGGCGGCTTGTTCACGCCTTGGCATCGACCGCGAGGCAAAGCCTGATGAGCGTGATGCAAACCCCGGAAGGGCGGATCGACATTCGCCAGTTGTCCATCGTCCTCGGCCAGGGCCGCGAAGCCTTCGAAGCGGTGCAGGGCCTCGATTGCCAGATTGAACCCGGGCAGTTCGTGTGCATTCTCGGCCCGTCCGGTTGCGGCAAGTCGACCTTACTCGGCGCCCTGGCCGGACACTTGAATGCCAGTACCGGCAGCTTGAAAGTCGACGGCAGCGCGGTGACCGGCCCGTCGCCGCAGCGCGGCATGGTGTTTCAGCACCACACGCTGTTCCCGTGGCGCACGGTGCGCGACAACGTCGCCTTCGGCCTGAAGATGCGCGGCGTCGGCAAGGCTGAGCGGCATCGAGCCGCTGACGACATTCTCAAACTGGTCGGCCTCGAAGGCTTCGCCGAGCGCTGGCCCGATCAGCTCTCTGGGGGCATGCAGCAACGGGTAGAAATCGCCCGGGTGCTGGTCAATCGCCCGCGACTGTTGCTGATGGACGAACCGTTCGGCGCGCTGGATGCGCTGACCCGTCTGAACATGCAGGAACTGCTGCTGGACATCTGGACGCGCATCCGCACCACGGTGGTTTTCGTCACCCACGACATTGACGAGGCGCTGTTTCTCGCCGACCGCTTGCTGGTAATGAGCGCGCGACCGGGGCGAATCATCGAAGACTTGCCTCTGGACTTTCCGCGTCCGCGCACCAGCGAACTGGTCACCAGCCCGGAATTCGCTCGCCTCAAGCGCCACTGCCTCGACCTGCTGCGCCACGACAACGACCGACCGCTGCCGCGCCTCAATCCGCTCGGCCTGCCTCCTGAAAACCCTTTGCCGCGATTTGCCTTATGACCTCTATTTTTGCTGTGACCGACAATGATGACATCCGCGCCCTGCAACCGCGCCTGACGGCGGAAGATCCCGGCGTGCGGCGCATTGCCCTGATCGATCTGGCCGATCTCGAAGAACCGGATGGCTTGCTCTGGCTGGTTGATCGACTTCGTCAGGATCCTGCCGAGGATGTTCGCGCTGAAGCTGCGCGATTGCTTGAAGCGTGGGAGGACGATGCGGTCGTGCAAGCCTTGTGCGAAGCGCTGACGGATCCGTCGCCCGCTGTGCAATCGGCAGCGGCGCAAAGCCTGAGCCTGCTCAAGACTGCAGCGGCGGGGCGCGTGATTCTGCCGTGGACCGAACATGCCGATGTGAGTGTGCGCATCGCCGCATTTCGGGCGTTGCGAGAATTGCGCTTTGCCGAGGCCGCGCCGGCTGCTGTCGCGGCATTGGAAGATGCCGATGCTCATGTTCGGCGCGAAGCGGTTGGCGTGCTCGGCTGGCTCAAACAGCTCGACGCGCTGCCAGCTCTGGCGCAACTGGCCAGCGACGACCCGGACACCGAAGTGCGCCGCGCCGCGACAGGTGCGCTGGGTCTGGCCAGTGGCGCCGAAGTATTGCCGGCGTTGCGCCAGGCTTTGCACGACCCCGCCTGGCAAGTGCGCGAAGAAGCCGCGACGACACTGGGCAAGGTTGGCCACAGCGACGCCGGCCCGACCTTGGTCGAAGCGCTGAGCGATGACTATTGGCAAGTGCGCCTGCGCGCCGCTCGCAGCCTCGGGCGTCTGCGTTTCGTCCCGGCGCTGGACGCGCTGATCGACACCCTCGGCCACCGCATCAGCAACCTGCGCAAGGAGGCCGCGCTGGCGCTTGGAGAGTTGAACGATCGCGGCGCCGTGGCCGCGTTGCAGGCAGCGCAGGACGACGGCGACCCGGAAGTGCGCAAAGCCGTGCGCATCGCGTTGAGTCAGCTGCAATGACTCCGCTGTCGGTGGGCAACTCGCAGAGTGAGCGCACGTTACGCCTGAGCTGGCCGGACGGGCGCGAATCGCTGCTCAAGCATGCCGATCTGCGCCGGCAATGCCCGTGCTCGCAATGCCGCGCATTTCGCCTGTGCGGCGTCACGCCGCTGGTCGATGAGCGCGTGCGCCTGATCGAACTCAACCCGCAGGGGTATGGTGTGCAACTGGTGTTCAGCGACGGGCATCAACGCGGGATTTATCCGTGGGAGTACCTGGCGCAACTGAATTCCTGAATTTTCCTGGCCCCCTGTGGGAGCGAGCCTGCTCGCGAAGGCGTCGGCACATTCACATCATCGTCGCCTGACACTACGCTTTCGCGAGCAGGCTCGCTCCCACAGGGACTGTGTTCACAGATTGATCCGATTGCAGCTCCCTGCGTCGGCATGCGCCGACTGGCGGTTCTTGTCAGGTAATTCCCACAGGAGTACAAATGTACTCCATGACCAATCTGACTCCCCGCCGTACCGCCATTCTGACCTTTATCCGCGATCGCATCGCCGAGCACGGTCAGCCCCCAAGCCTCGCTGAAATCAGCGAGGCTTTTGGTTTTGCCTCGCGCAGCGTGGCGCGCAAGCATGTGCTGGCGCTCACCGAAGCCGGTTTCATCGAGGTCAACCCGCATCAGGCCCGGGGCATTCGTTTGCTCTGTCAGCCGGCGCGTCCGGAGCTGCTGGAGATCCCCGTACTCGGTCGTGTGGCCGCCGGCGCGCCGATTGGCGCCGATGCCGATATCCATAACCGTTTGCTGCTCGACCCGGCGCTGTTCTCCCGCACCCCGGATTACATGCTGCGGGTGCAGGGCGACTCGATGATCGAAGACGGCATTCTCGATGGCGATCTGGTCGGTGTGCGGCGCAATCCCGAGGCGCTGAACGGCCAGATCGTCGTTGCGCGTCTGGACGGTGAAGTCACCATCAAACGCTTCGAACGGGTCGGGGATGAAGTGCGCCTGCTGCCGCGCAACCCGGCGTACAAGCCGATTGTCGTGCGTGATGATCAGGATCTGGCCATTGAAGGCGTGTTCTGTGGTCTGGTCAGGCAAGGCTGATGGGCGCCGTCGTTGCGTTGGATACGCTGTTCAATGGCGGCCAGGTCTGGCGCGGCAGGCCTGCGCCACCGGCGGCGAGTCCGCAGCCGACCGGGCATGCGGGACTGGACGCAGCTCTGCCCAGCGGCGGCTGGCCGGAAGCGGCGCTGAGCGAAATCCTTCTCGCCGGCCCTGGTGTCGGCGAGCTGCAACTGGTCTGGCCAACCCTGGCGCGATTGTCCGCGGCCGGTGAGCGCATCGTGCTGGTGGCGCCGCCGTTCGTGCCGTACCCGCAGGCCTGGGCCAATGCCGGGGTCGATTTGCGCCAGTTGTCGGTGATTCAGGCCAGCGAACGCGATGCCTTGTGGGCGGCGGAGCAGTGTCTGCGCTCGGGCAGTTGCGGCGCGGTGCTGTGCTGGCCGAACAAGGCCGACGACCGGGCTTTGCGGCGTTTGCAGGTAGCGGCGGAAACCGGCCAGACCCTTGCCTTTGCCTGGCGCCCGTTGAGCGAGGCGGTCAACCCGTCACCGGCAGCGTTGCGCATAGCCATCGATGCCAAACCGGCGCAACTCCGCGTACTCAAATGCCGTGGCGGGCTGGCGCGTGCGGCGCCGATTGCCTTTGCCGTGGGGCACTGATCGTCATGCGCTGGGTATGTATTCTCTTTCCGCAACTGGCCCTCGACGCTGTGCTGCGTCAGCGGCCCGACCCTGAAGAGCCGCTGGTGCTGCTCAGCGGTCCGGCCCAACGCCGAGTGCTGCAAGCGGTAAATCCGGCGGGGCGCAAACTCGGCCTGCGCCCCGGCATGTCGATGACCGCCGCGCAAGCCATGAGCAAAGGCTTTGCCACCGCCGATTACGAGGTGGCCGAGGTCGAGCACTGGCAGCAGTTTCTCGCCGCGTGGGCCTATCGCTTCAGCGCGCAGGTCAGCGTGCATTACCCGCGTACCGTGGTGTTCGAGATCGAATCGAGCCTCGGACTGTTCGGTACCTGGCCGCAATTTGAAGCTCGCCTGCGCCAGGAATTGAAAGATCTGGGCTTTCGCCATCGCATCGTCGCCGCGCCGAACCCGGTGGCGGCACGAGTGCTGGCCAATGCCTACGATGGCCTGGTGGTACCGGACAGCGAAGCCTTGCAGCATCATCTCGGGCAATTGCCGGTTGATCGTGTGGGGCTGGAGCCGAATGTCGCCACGGCGTTGTCGCGCATGGGCCTGCGCAATCTCAGTCAGGTGCAAAGCCTGCCACGCCAGGCACTGGCCCGGCGTTTCGAAGCGCAGATGCTCAAGCACCTCGATACGCTGTTCGGCGCACGCCCGCTGGCGCTGGCGTTCTATCTGCCGCCAGACCGTTTCGATATCCGCATCGAACTGAATTTCGACGTGCAATCCCATCAGGCATTGCTGTTCCCGTTACGGCGCTTGACCGGCGACCTGTCGGCGTTCCTCTGTGGGCGCGACAGTGGCGTGCAGCGTTTTGATCTGCATCTGGAACACGCAGGGCTGCCGGACACGGTGATCAAGGTCGGCCTGCTCAGTGCCGAGCGTGACGCGGCGATGCTGTTTGAACTGGCCCGTGGCCGGCTGGAGCAAGTCCAGGTCGAGGCGCCGGTGCGTGGTTTTCGCTTGCGCGCCGAAGACCTGCCGAGTTTCGTTCCGCAGTATCAGGAACTGTTCGACGACCGCCCGCAGCAGACCTTGCCCTGGGAGCAATTGCGCGAACGTCTGCGCGCACGGCTGGGTGATGACGCGGTGCAGGGCTTGCGCTTTCAGGCCGATCATCGCCCCGAGTGCGCGTGGCAGAATGGCGTCGACAAACAGCCTTGCACAGGTTTGCCCAGCGTGCAGCGCCCGGGCTGGCTGCTCAACGAACCGCAGAGCGTGCCGGAAGGTTCGGCGCGGATTCTCATGGGGCCGGAGCGCATCGAATCCGGTTGGTGGGACGGTGGCGACGTGCGGCGTGATTACTACCTGATCCAGAACCGCGCCGGTCAGCAGGGCTGGGCCTGGCGCGCTGTGGGTGAGGGCGGCCCGCTGTGGCTGCAAGGCTGGTTCGCATGAGTGCCGATTACGCCGAACTGCATTGCCTGTCGAATTTCAGTTTCCAGCGCGGTGCCTCCAGCGCGCTGGAGCTGTTTCAGCGGGCGAAAAAGCACGGCTATCATGCGCTGGCGATCACCGACGAGTGCACCCTCGCCGGGATCGTTCGTGCATGGCAAGCGGCGAAGTCCGTGGAGTTGCCGCTGATCATCGGCAGCGAGGTGCGCATCGACAACGGCCCGAAACTGGTACTGCTGGTGGAAAACCTTGCTGGTTATCAGGCCCTGTGCGGCTTGATCACCCAGGCCCGGCGGCGTACGCAGAAAGGCCAGTATCAGCTGCTGCGCGAAGACTTCGCCGAAGCACTGCCGGGTTTGCTGGTGTTGTGGGTGCCGGATTCAGTGGATGACCGGGAAGAAGGGCGCTGGCTGAAACAAACCTTCGGCGACCGCCTGTGGCTCACGGTGCAACTGCATCGCGGGCAGAACGATCAGCAGCGGCTCGCGGCATTGTTGGCTCTGGCGGCTGAGCTGCGGATTCCAGCCGTGGCCAGCGGCGATGTGCACATGCATGCCCGGGGGCGCCGTGCCTTGCAGGACACCATGACCGCGATCCGTCATCACGTCCCCGTGGCCGAAGCGGGTTTGCGCCTGCATCCCAATGGCGAGCGGCATTTGCGTTGCCTCGATGAGCTGCGCGCACTGTATCCGCCGGACTTGCTCGAAGCGTCGCTAAAACTGGCCAGACGCTGCACCTTCGATCTGAGCGAGCTGCGCTATCAATATCCGAAAGAGCTGGTGCCCGAGGGCCACAATGCCAGTTCCTGGTTGCGTCATCTGACCGAGGAGGGCATTGCCTGGCGCTGGCCTAAAGGGCCTCAGGCCAAGGTGCTCAAGCAGATCGATGACGAGCTGCAACTGATCGCTGAACTCGGCTACGAAAGCTACTTCCTCACCGTGCACGATGTGGTGCGCTTTGCCCGCACGCAGAACATCCTCTGTCAGGGCCGTGGTTCGGCCGCCAACTCGGCGGTGTGTTTTGCCCTGGGCATCACCGAGATCGATCCGGATCGCACTACGCTGCTGTTCGAACGCTTCATGTCCAAAGAGCGCAACGAGCCGCCGGACATCGATGTCGATTTCGAGCACGAGCGCCGCGAGGAAGTCCTGCAATACGTGTTCAACCGTTATGGCCGGCGGCGTGCGGCGCTGACCGCGGTGGTCAGCACCTATCACGCCACCGGTGCCGTGCGCGATGTGGCCAAGGCCCTCGGCCTGCCACCGGATCAGATCAACGCGCTGGCCGATTGCTGCGGGCGCTGGAGCGATGAAACGCCGCCGCTGGAACGTTTGCGTGAAGGCGGCTTCGACCCGGACAGTCCGGTGCTGCGTCGGGTACTGAGCCTGACCGGGCAACTGATCGGCTTCCCCAGGCACCTGTCGCAGCATCCCGGTGGTTTCGTGATTTCCGAGCAACCGCTGGACACCTTGGTGCCGGTAGAAAACGCGGCAATGGCCGACCGCACCATCATCCAATGGGACAAGGACGACCTCGATGCGGTCGGCCTGCTCAAGGTGGATATTCTCGCCTTGGGTATGCTCAGTGCGATTCGCCGCTGCTTCGATCTGCTGCGCCGGCATCGTGATCTGAACCTGACACTCGCGACGATTCCACCTGAAGACAAACCGACCTACGAAATGATCAGTCGCGCCGATACCGTCGGCGTGTTCCAGATCGAGTCGCGGGCGCAGATGTCGATGCTGCCGCGCCTGAAGCCAAAGACTTTCTACGATCTGGTCATCGAAGTGGCGATTGTCCGTCCCGGGCCGATTCAGGGCGGGATGGTTCATCCGTATCTGCGCCGACGTAACAAGGAAGAGGCGGAAACCTATCCGTCGCCAGCGCTCAAAGTCGTGCTGGAAAGAACCCTGGGCGTGCCGCTGTTTCAGGAGCAGGTCATGCAGATCGCCATCGTCGCTGCCGACTATAGCCCCGGCGAGGCCGATCAGTTGCGCCGCTCGATGGCAGCTTGGAAACGCCATGGCGGACTGGAGCCGCACAAGGAGCGCCTCGCCGCCGGCATGAGAAAGAACGGCTACACACCGGAATTCGCCGCGCAGATCTTCGAGCAGATCAAAGGCTTCGGCAGTTATGGCTTCCCCGAATCCCACGCCGCCAGTTTCGCCTTGCTGACCTACGCCAGTTGCTGGCTGAAATGCCACGAGCCGGCGGCGTTCGCCTGTGCATTGATCAACAGTTGGCCGATGGGCTTTTACAGTCCGGATCAGATTCTGCAGGACGCGCGGCGGCACCAATTGCAGATCCGTCCGGTGGACGTGTGCGCGCCAGTGACTGGGATTGCAGCCTCGAGCCGCTGAGTGCCGGGCAACCGGCGATTCGCATGGGCCTGCGCATGATCAAGGGATTTCGCGAAGAGGACGCACGGCGCATCGAAGCCGCGCGCCGACACGGGGCGTTTGCCGATGTCGCTGACCTGGGTGAGCGCGCCGCCCTCGACAGTCGTGCGCAGGCCTTGCTGGCAGACTCCGGCGCCTTGCGCGGTCTGGCCGGGCATCGTCATCGTGCGCGTTGGGAAGTAGCCGGGGTGCAGAAACAACTCGGCCTGTTCGCCGGCCTGCCCAACGAAGAGGAAGTCAAAATCGTCCTGCCCAAACCCAGCGTTGGCGAAGACCTGCATGCTGATTACTCGACCGTGGGGACGACGCTGGGGCCGCATCCACTGGCGTTGTTGCGTGGCGAGTTGCAGGCCCGGCGTTGCCGCAGCTCGCGGGAATTGATGGATATCGAACATGGCCGGCCGGTCAGCGTGGCCGGTCTGGTCACCGGCCGACAGCGCCCCGGTACGGCCAGCGGCGTGACGTTCGTGACCCTGGAAGACGAGTTCGGCAACGTCAACGTGGTGGTCTGGCGTGACCTGGCCGAGCGGCAGCGCCAAGTGCTGGTGGGGTCGCAATTGCTCAAGGTCGACGGCCGCTGGGAACGCGAAGGCGATGTGCGCCACCTGATCGCCGGGCGCATGAGCGACCTTAGCCCGCTGCTCAACGGCATTCACGTGCAGAGCCGGGATTTCCACTGACCTTTGTGGGAACGAGCCTGCTCGCGAAAGCGCAGTCTGAGGCAATGACGATGTTGACTGTGCCGCCGCCTTCGCGAGCAGGCTCGCTCCCACAGGGAATTTGGTTGCGATGAAGATGGTGGATTTACCCCGTATGAGTGTGGGAACGAGCCTGCTCGCGAAAGCGCAGTCTGAGGCAATGACGATGTTGACTGTGCCGCCGCCTTCGCGAGCAAGCTCACTCCCACAGGGAATTTGGTTGCGATGAAGATGGTGGATTTACCCCGTATCAGTGTGGGAGCGAGCCTGCTCGCGAAAGCGGACTGTCAGGCAATGACGATGTCGAACGTGCCTCCGCCTTCGCGAGCAGGCTCGCTCCCACAGGTTTTGGCTGTTTATCCAAAATCGAGATAAATCAAAAGGCTGCACCTTTGGGCCGAAGGCAGATATTCTGCGCTTCACACCGGTACGGGAACCCGATCAATCTCCATGGCCAGCCACTGCCAGGATGAATTGCCCGACGCCAAAGGAGTGTTCGAATGAGCGAAAAGAAACTGGAAACCACGGTCGATCGCGTCTACCAAGGGGTTTACGCGGCGATCAGCAAGCGTTCGTTGCGCCCGGGCATGAAGCTGGGTGAGGCCTCGCTGGCCGAGTTGTTCAATGTCAGCCGCACGTCGGTGCGTGCTGCGCTCAAGCAGTTGGAAGCCGATGGTCTGGTCACCACTGAGCCCAACAAAGGTGCATCGGTGTCGCTGCCCAGTGACGCAGAGCTGCGTTCGCTGTTCGAAACCCGGCGGCTGATCGAAATCGGCATCGTCACCGAACTTTGCCGGCGCAAAGACACCGTTGCGATGCAGGATCTGCGTGAGCACTTGTTGCTGGAGGATGCCGCCCATGCGGCCGGCGACCATGAACGGCTGATCCATCTCCTCGGCGAATTCCACCTCAAACTGGCGCGCAGCCTGAACAATCCGGTGCTGCTCGACTGGTTCCAGAAGCTGATCTCGCGCGCTTCGCTGTATGCCGCCGCGCTCGATGACGACAGTCACCAGGCCTGCCGCGACGATGAACACCTGCGTTTGCTCGAATACATCGAGGCCGGTAATCAGAGCGCCGCGATCGAGCTGACCTGCACGCACCTCAACGGAATCGAGAAGGCGATTCTCGACGTTGCTGCAAAAATGAAAACCGGCTATCACCCACTCAAACACTTGATTGGCGTCTGAATGGCCCTGTGTCGCAAATCGGCTATACCTCCAATGAAACCAATGCGTTTTCAGGGCCTCGAAACACACGGGCGTCGCGTCGTTGTAGCGTTGCGATAGATCGGAAAACCGCAAAAAAGGACACTGAGTCAGGCGATGCAGTTTTTATCCGAAAGCCACGGCTGTGAGGGCTGGAAAGGCGAAATGGCCGGACGCATCCGTGCGTTCGACTGGAGCCTCACCGAACTGGGTCCGCTCGCCGACTGGCCGGCCAGCCTGTGTAACACCGTGCAGCTGATGCTGGCTTCGCCGCTGCCGATGGTGATGCTCTGGGGCCATGCCGGCTACATGATCTACAACGACGCCTACTCCGAATTCGCCGGTGGCCGCCATCCCTATCTGCTTGGCGTGCCGGTAGAGCTGGGCTGGCCGGAAGTCGCCGAATTCAACCGCCACGTCGTTGACACTTGCCTGGCCGGCGGCACCTTGTCCTATCGCAACAAAGAGCTGGTATTGCTGCGCGACGGCGTGCCCGAAGACGTCTGGATGGACTTGTATTACAGCCCGGTGGCCAACGACGAAGGCGTGCCCGGCGGCGTCATGGCGATGGTGGTCGAGACCACCGAGCTGGTGCATTCCGAGCGTCTGCGCCAGGCGGCGGAAGATGCGTACCGCGCCGACAACGAGCGCGTGCGTCTGGCGCTGAATGCCGGCGCACTGCTGGGCTCGTTTGTCTGGGACATCAAGAACAATCGCTTCTCTGCTGACGAACGTTTCGCCCGCACCTTTTCCTACCCGCCGGATCAGGACCTGAGCGATCTGCAACAAGACATCGCCGAATCGCGCATCCATCCCGAAGATCATCGGTGGGTGCAGGAGCGAGTTGCCCATAGCGTGCGCACTGGCGAGCCGTACAACGCTGAATACCGCGTGCAGCGGGCCGACGGCCAGTACCTGTGGGTGTTGGCCAGTGGTGCCTGCGAGTTCGATGAGCAAGGCAAGCCGTTTCGCTTTCCCGGTGTGCTGATCGACATCCATGAGCGCAAAAACGCCGAAGAATCACTGCTCAAATTCACCCGTAATCTCGAACAGCGCGTGGCCGCCGAAGTGAATGCGCGGCTGGCAGCCGAGGAACAACTTCGCCAATCGCAGAAGCTCGAAGCCATCGGCGGCCTGACCGGTGGCGTTGCCCACGACTTCAACAATCTGCTGCAAGTCATCGCTGGCAACCTGCATCTGCTCGCCCGGCATGAGCCCAACAATGCCAACGTACAACGCCGGGTCGTGGCTTCGCTGGCGGCGGTCGAACGCGGTGCCAAACTGTCTTCGCAACTGCTGGCCTTTGCCCGGCGGCAACCGCTGTCACCGGCCGTGTGCAATCCAGAGCAAATTTTCGAAGGCGTGGGCGAATTACTCCAACGTGCATTGGGCGAAACCATTCAGATCGACGTGCAACTGCCGCCGCAGCCCTGGCACATCAACGTCGATCGCAACCAACTGGAAAACGCGATTCTCAATCTGGCCATCAACGCCCGCGACGCGATGAAAGGCGAGGGCGTTATCGGCCTCAGCGCCGCCAATGTCTGTCTGGACAGCGAATACTGCGTCGGCAAGGGCATCGCGTCCGGTGAGTATGTGCGCGTGGCGGTCACCGACACCGGCGTGGGCATTGCCCCACAAATGCTGGAACAGGTTTTCGAACCGTTTTTCACCACCAAGGCCGACGGCCAGGGCACCGGGCTCGGTTTGAGCATGGTCTTCGGCTTCGTCAAACAGAGTGGCGGCCACGTCGAGATCGACAGCAAGCTCGGCGAAGGCACGCGGGTGCAGTTGTATTTCCCGCGCAGTCTGCGTCCGGTTCGCGAAGAGACCGCCAGTGTCGGCGAGCGTAAGAGCGGCGGCCACGAAACCATTCTGGTGGTGGAAGACAATGACGCGGTGCGCGCTTCGGCGGTCGAGTTGCTGCGCGAAGAAGGCTATCGGGTGATGACCGCCGGCAATGGCGACGTGGCCATGCAGATGCTGCTGGAAGGCATCGAGATCGATCTGATCTTCACCGACGTGGTCATGCCCGGCCTGATCAAGAGTTCCGATCTAGCTGCCTGGGCCAAGGTGCAGACGCCGCCAGTGCCGGTGCTGTTCACTTCCGGGCATACCCGCGACATCATTTCCCGCGACCACCAGCTCAGCCCCGATACGCATCTGCTCGGCAAACCCTACAGCCCGCAAGCCTTACTGCAGATGATTTGCGAAGTGCTCGGCACCTGATGCCGAGCGCTGCCCAGTTTTTCAATCAAGGCAGGCCGATGATTTCCAAGCGCAATTCCAAAGCACCCGCCGGCATGGTTCGTGTGCGCGGCGCACGCGAACATAACCTGAAGAACGTTGATGTCGATATTCCGCGCGATGCGCTGGTGGTGTTCACCGGTGTCTCCGGTTCGGGCAAGTCGTCGCTGGCGTTTTCCACGCTGTATGCCGAGGCCCAGCGGCGGTATTTCGAATCGGTGGCGCCGTACGCGCGGCGGCTGATCGATCAGGTCGGCGTGCCGGATGTCGATTCCATCGAAGGACTGCCGCCCGCCGTCGCTTTGCAACAGCAGCGCGGCACGCCGAGCGCGCGTTCGTCGGTGGGCAGCGTGACGACGTTGTCGAGCCTGATCCGCATGCTCTATTCCCGCGCCGGCAGTTACCCGCCGGGGCAGTCAATGCTGTATGCCGAGGATTTTTCACCGAACACGCCGCAGGGCGCCTGTCCGGAGTGTCATGGACTTGGTCGCGTCTATGAAGTCACCGAAGCGCTGATGGTGCCGGACCCGAACCTGACCATCCGCCAGCGTGCAGTGGCGTCCTGGCCGTTGGCCTGGCAAGGGCAGAACCTGCGCGACATCCTCGTGACCATGGGCATTGATGTCGATATTCCCTGGAAGAAACTGCCGAAAAAGCAGCGCGACTGGATTCTCTTCACTGAAGAGACGCCGACGGTGCCGGTGTACGCCGGGCTGACCCCGGAAGAAACCCGCGTCGCGCTCAAGCGCAAGATGGAACCGAGTTATCAGGGCACCTTCACCGGCGCCCGGCGCTATATCCTGCACACCTTCACTCACTCGCAAAGTGCGCTGATGAAGAAGCGTGTTTCACAGTTCATGCGCGGTAGCCCGTGCCCATTGTGCGAGGGCAAACGGCTCAAGCGCGAGGCGTTGTCGGTGACCTTTGCCGGCTACGACATTGGCGAGTTGTCGCAGATGCCGTTGCTGCAAGTGGCCGAAGTGCTGCGGCCTGTAGCGGCGGCGAATTATCTGGAACAGGCCGAGGAGAGCGGCGACACCCTCAGCCATGCGCAAACCCGCGAGGCGCGTCAGCAGCGGGTCGCCCATGGGGCCAGCGGTCACGCCAGCGCGCCGGACGTGCGCCATACGCCGAACCTGTCGCTGGAAAAGCGTCTGGCGGCGCAGCGCATCGCTGAGGATTTGCTGGAGCGGGTCAGCACCCTGACCGATCTCGGCCTGGGTTATCTGGCGCTGGAACGCAGTACGCCGACCTTGTCGTCGGGCGAGTTGCAGCGTTTGCGCCTGGCCACGCAATTGGGTTCGCAGCTGTTCGGGGTGATTTATGTCCTGGACGAGCCGTCTGCCGGTCTGCATCCGGCGGATGGCGAGGCGTTGTTCGAGGCATTGCAGCGCTTGAAGGCCGACGGCAACACGCTGTTTGTGGTCGAACACGATGTCGAAACCATGCGCCGTGCCGACTGGCTGATTGACGTCGGCCCGGCGGCGGGCGAAAAGGGCGGGCGCGTGCTGTACAGCGGTCCGCCTGCGGGACTTGCTGATATTGCAGATTCGCAGACCCGCGCCTATCTGTTTGCCGAACAACAACGCCCTGAGCGCGCCGCGCGCAAGCCGAGCGGCTGGCTGAAGCTCGACGGCGTGACGCGCAATAACCTGAATAATCTTAGCGCCGAATTCCCTTTGGGCTGTTTCACCTCGGTGACCGGCGTATCGGGATCTGGCAAATCGAGTCTGGTCAGTCAGGCCTTGCTCGAACTGGTCGGCGCGCAGTTGGGCCGTCCGGTGGCCGAGGCCGAGTCAGAAGAGCCGAGCCTGGAAGATGACACTCCGCCGCCCAGCACCGGGCAGATCAGCGCCGGCCTGGAGTCGATCAAACGGCTGGTGCAGGTTGATCAGAAACCCATCGGACGCACGCCGCGCTCCAATCTGGCGACTTACACCGGGTTGTTCGACAACGTGCGCAAGCTGTTTGCCGCGACACCTGAGGCACAAGCGGCGGGCTATGATGCCGGGCAGTTTTCTTTCAACGTCGCCAAGGGCCGTTGCGCCACGTGTGAGGGCGAAGGTTTTGTCAGTGTGGAATTGCTGTTCATGCCCAGCGTGTATGCGCCGTGCCCAACTTGCCACGGAGCGCGATATAACCCGCAGACATTGGCGATTCTCTGGCAGGGCTTGAGCATCGCCCAAGTCCTGCAACTGACAGTCGATGAAGCGGTAGCGGTGTTTGCCGAGCAGGCGGGGATTCGTCGTTCGCTGGAAGTGCTGCGCGATATCGGCCTGGGTTATCTGCGCCTGGGACAACCGGCCACGGAGCTCTCCGGTGGTGAGGCGCAGCGAATCAAACTGGCGACCGAGTTGCAGCGCAGCCAGCGTGGCGCGACCTTGTATGTACTGGATGAGCCGACCACGGGATTGCACCCGAGAGATGTCGATCGCTTGCTGGAACAGCTCGATACGCTGGTGACAGCGGGGCACACGGTGATCGTCGTCGAACACGAAATGCGCGTCGTCGCGCAGAGCGACTGGGTGATCGACATCGGCCCCGGGGCCGGCGATCAGGGCGGCAGGATCGTCGCCGCCGGCACACCACAGAAAGTCGCCGCGAGCAAGAAGAGCAAGACCGCGCCGTTTCTTGCCCGTGCTTTAAGCCGATAACTGCAGCGCCTTGCTGGCCGCCATCGCTGGCAAGCCAGCTCCCACAGAAATTCAAGTTGTTGCCGAAAATCTGCGCACACTGATGCCCCTGTGGGAGCTGGCTTGCCAGCGATGGCGCCAGTTCAGGCGCCATCCAGCGTGCGGCGGACCTTGTCGAGCAGTTCGCTGATCTGGAACGGTTTGACCAGCATGTCCATGCCTGTACCGAGGAAGACCTGGCGGTTGAGCGCGGTTTCGGCGTAGCCGGTCATGAACAGGATCGGCAGCCCTTCGTGCCAGCCACGGGCAACATCCGCCAACTCCCGCCCGCTCATGCGCGGCAGGCCGACGTCGGTCAGCAGCAGGTCGATCGACGGGTCATTCTGCAAGCGCTCCAGCGCCGATTCGATATCCGCCGCTTGCGTGCAGCGATAGCCGGCATCCTCCAGCACTTCGGTGACGAACAAGCGCACCGTGGCCATGTCCTCGACGATCAGCACATGCTCACCACTGCCTTTCGCGTCAGGCACGGGCACAGGCGCATCGGCCCCGGTCGGGTCGTTGGTGCCGGGCAGCATGATGGTCACTTCGGTGCCACGTCGGGCGACGCTGCGAATGTGCGCGTCACCGCCGGACTGACGGGCAAAACCGTAGATCGTCGACAGACCGAGCCCGGTGCCCTGGCCCAAAGGCTTGGTGGTGAAAAACGGTTCGAACACCTTGTCGATCACGTTGTGTTCAATGCCGGTGCCGTCGTCGCGTACCGACAGCGCCACGTACGCGCCATCGGCCAGATTCGGATCGCCATGGGAATAAGCGGCGTAAGTATTGACCCAGATATTGCCGCCCGAGGGCAGGGCATCACGGGCGTTGATCACCAGATTGAGCACCGCGCTTTCCAGCTGCACCGGGTCGACCAGCGCAATCGCCGGTTTGTTGGTCAGTTCCAGCTTGAGGGTGATGCGCTCGCCGATGGTGCGCACCAGCAATTCTTCCAGCGAGCGGACATGCTCGTTGATGTCCACCGGCCGTGTATCGAGCGGCTGCTGGCGGGCAAATGCCAGCAGACGATGGGTCAATGAGGCCGCGCTCATGGCTGAGTTCAGCGCTGCTTCGGTATAGAACTGCACCTTGTCCAGACGCTCATCGGCCACGCGTTTCTGGATCAGTTCCAGGCTGGTGATGATCCCGGTCAGCAGGTTGTTGAAGTCGTGGGCGATACCGCCGGTGAGCTTGCCCAGCGCATCCATTTTCTGCACTTGCAGCAATTGCGCTTCGGCGTGCACGCGCTCGGCGACTTCCTTGGCCAGCTGCGTGGTGGTGTCATCCAGCCGCGCCAGATGCGAGCGCTCGCGATGGCGGTGTTCGGTGACGTCCTCGACGAACACCAGACTCAGTTCCGGGGTGCGATACGGCGAAATCTGCCATTGCGTCTCGCGAATCTCGCCCTGCACACGCATGTTCAGCGTGCCTTTCCAGCGCTCGCCGTCGACCAGACGCAGACGCAGTTCATCGAGGATCGAGCATTGATCTTCGGCAAAGCATTCACGCAGCGCCTGCGCGTCGCGGTTATCGACGATCAGTTGGGCAAAGGCGTGGTTGCATTCATGCACTTTCAGATTGGCATCGAGCACGGCGATCGGTGCCGAGACGTTGGCAAAAATCTCGCGGAAACGCGCCTCGCTTTCGCGCAGGGCATTTTCCGTGTCGCGCACCCGCAGCAGGGTACGCAGGGTCGCCAAGAGCACATCGGGGTCGACCGGGTGAATCAGATAAGCATCGGCACCCGCGTTGAGACCAGTGATGATATCGCCGGTCTGGATCGACGCCGCTGACACATGAATCACTGGCAGCAGCGCGGTGCGCGGGTCGGCGCGCAGCAGGCGGACGATGTCGAAACCGCTCATGTCCGGCAGGTTGACGTCGAGGATCAACGCATCGAGGGCTTCGCTCTCGATCAGGGCCAGGCCGTCGCTGCCGGTGCCGGCTTCGAGCACCGTGTAGCCATGGCGCTCCAGGCGCCGGCGCAGGGCGTAACGGGTGGCGACGTTGTCATCGACGATCAACAGGCGGATGTCACGATTCATCGACGTTCTCCAGAGCGATCGCCAGCGGGATGATGACAAAGAACGTCGAGCCGACGCCCGGCGTACTGTCTACCCCGACTTCACCGCCGAGCAGGGCGGCGAAACGCTTGCACAGTGACAGACCCAGACCGGTGCCGCGCAGACGTTTCTGCAATGGCGAATCGACTTGGGAGAAGTCTTCGAACAGCGTGTCATGCAGTTCGGCCGCGATGCCGATGCCGGTGTCGCTGACGGCAAAGCGCACTTTGTCTTCACCTTCCATTCGCGCCGATACCCGCACTTCGCCACGGGTGGTGAATTTCAGTGAGTTGGAAATGAAGTTGCGCAGGATCTGCCCGAGCTTCTTGTCATCGGTATACAGGCGCGGCAGGCCCAGTGGCTCTTCGAAGATCAGATCCACCGCCGAGGCGTCGACGATTGGCCGGAACATCCCGCGCAGGGCGGAGAACAGGTCGAACATGTCGAACCAGGCCGGGGAAATGCTGATGCGCCCGGCTTCGATCTTCGCCAGATCGAGCAGGTCATCAACCATGTCGCTGAGCTCGCGGGCAGCGGTGCTGACGAAGGCTACCTGCTTGTGCTGTTCAGGGCTGAGCGGACCGTCGAGTTCGTCAGCGAGCAGACTGTTGATGCTCAGTATCGAGCCCAGCGGCGTGCGGAATTCATGGCTCATGTACGACAGGAAACGGCTCTTGAGATCCGATGCCTGACGCAGTTCTTCGGCCTGATTGTCTAGCTCGGCGTACAGCGCCAGAACACCCTGGTTGGTTTCATCGAGTTCTTCGCGCAGGGCAGTGGTTTCGCGCTGCAACTGAGCGATGAGCGCCGCCTGTTCGGCGTGGCTCAAGTGAGTCGATTCAGCCATGGGCGGCCTCCAGAGCCACGACCAGCACCGTCACGTCATCGCGACCACGGCAAAAGTCGCGGTGCAGGACGCTGGCTATCACGGCAGGATGGCGATGCACCAGGCCGGGGTAGTCTGCAAGATTCCAACGGGACTGTAGGCCGTCGCTGTACATGATCAATAAATGTCCGTTCACGTGAGCATAGTCAAAGGGTTTGGCTTTACGGTACTGGCCGCCAACGATACCGGGGTGTGAGGCCAGGCCGCGGGATTTGCCAGGCTCCAGCAGACTGGCGCCGATGTTACCGACACCGGCGAACGTCAGGCCGTCGCGCTGGCTGTCAAACTGCGCGAACGCCACGGCGCCACCGCGCGTGCCGAGCATTTCCTGATGCAGGTCTTCCATCAATACCACAGGATCGGCAAACGGTGCCCGGACGAATGCCTGCGCCCCGGCCAGGCCTGCGCGCTCGGCGTCTTCGCCATGACCGAGGCCATCGACCACCAGCGCGCTGATCCGCGAGCCTTCATACGCCAGATGCCAGACATCGCCGCAGGCTGGATCGGCATGCAGCGAATGCTGGCTGACGCCGAAGCGGATATCGGCCTGACGATCGCTGCGCGGAAAAATTCGCGCCAGCATCACCGCGCCACGGTGGTCGGCGTAGACATCGAAGACACTGGTCTGCCGCGATACGGCGCCGAGGCCGATGCCTTGTGTGCCGCCAGTGGAAAAGCCATCCGCCAGACAGGCATCCAGATCAAAGCCCTGCGCCCGATCCACGGTCTGCATTTCGATGCCGAAGCCGTTATCCGGCCGAGCCAGTACACGCAGGTGAAATTCACCACGCTGGGCATGCTTGAGCACGTTGCTCGCCAGTTCGGTCGCGACCAGCGCCACGCGGCCGGCATCGTTTTCGTCGAAGCCATGCTGCTCGGCGAGTTTCTGCGCGGTGCGCCGCGCGTGGCCGATCTGGCTGCTGTCCTCGATCGGCAGAACCTGGGTCAACGACCCGGTGATATTCATGTCCATCGTGTGATCGTAATGCGCGTGCCTTTGCCGGGCTCAGTGTCGAGTTCGAATTCATTGACCAGGCGCTTGGCGCCAGTCAGGCCAAGGCCCAACCCGCTGCCGGAGGTCCAGCCGTCGGTCATCGCCAGTTTGATGTCGGGGATGCCAGGGCCTTCGTCGCGGAAGGTGATGCGCAAACCGACCCGGCCGTTTTCCTCGAGAATCTGCCAGTCCATGTCGCCGCCGCCGCCGTAGACCATGGTGTTACGCGCCAGCTCACTGACAGCGGTCACCAGTTTGGTCAGGTCGATCAGGCGCATGCCACATTCGGTGGCGAGTTTGCGCGTGGTCTGGCGGGCCAGCACTACGTCCTGTTCAATGAGAATGGGTTGCGTACCGCTACTGCGCACGGTCATTGTGCAAGTACTCGTTCCCGCAGCAGTTTCATCCCGCGTTCGACGTTCAGGGCGGTGCTCACGTCTGGCAAAGTCATGCCCAGCTCAACGAGCGTGATCGCCACTGCCGGCTGCATGCCGACCAGCACGGTTTTGGCGTCCATGATTTTCGACAGCCCGGAAATGTCGCCGATCATGCGCCCGATGAACGAATCGACCATATCCAGCGCCGTGATGTCGATCAGCACGCCCCGGGCGGATGTCCGGCTGATGCGCTCGGACAGATCGTCCTGCAGGGTCAGGGCGAGTTGGTCATGCATGTCGACCTGAATGGTCACCAGCAAGATATCGCCCATTTGAAGAATCGGAATACGTTCCATGGTCAAGCCGTCTTGACGAGGCTGACACCCAAGCGGGTCAGGGCCAGTTTCAATGCGTCGGCCAGATTGGCCTTGGTCACTACGCCTTGCAGATCCAGACCCAGGTGCACGATGGTTTGCGCAATCTGCGGACGCACGCCGCTGATGATGCAGTCAGCGCCCATCAGGCGGATTGCGGTCACGGTTTTCAGCAGGTGCTGGGCGACCAGGGTGTCAACGGTCGGCACGCCGGTGATGTCGATGATGGCGATTTCCGAACCGGTGTCGACGATGCGTTGCAGCAGCGATTCCATGACTACTTGGGTTCGCTGCGAATCGAGGGTGCCGATCATTGGCAGGGCGAGGACGCCATCCCACAGCTTGACCACCGGAGTCGACAGTTCCAGCAGCTCTTCCTGCTGACGCTTGATCACCGCTTCACGGGATTTCTGGAAGGTGCCGATGGTGTGCATACCGACGGTGTCGAGCAATTCGGAGACTTCCAGCAATTGCTCGGCAAGCAGTGCCGGCTGGTCCTGATAATGGTTTTGCAGCAGGGCGAACAACGGGCCTTTCAGGGCAAAGATGAAATTGGCGGTTTGCTGGGAATCCTGGCCGAGCAGGGCGCGGCTCTGCGACAGTTTTTCAAGGAACTGACGGGTATCCTCCCAACCCGCAGCGGCAATCTTGCTGCCGTTGCCGTTTTCCAGACCCGCCAAGAGCAGGCCCAGCAAGTCGCGGGTTTGCTGAGCGAGGTCGTGTTCCTTGAGGTTGCGTGTGGCGCCGCTGGCTTCGAGGCGTTTGGTCCACTCGCTCAACAGCTGAGTCTGGTTGTTCTTGATTGCTTCAACTGTGCTGTTCTGCAGTGCTGCCATGTGCGTGTCGCTCCGTTACGTATATGGGCCGGCTCGGCGAAATGACCGGCGCGATTTGACTGACATTTACCGCTTGAAATAGTTGTTCAGCTAGCGATGAATTTTTCTGCCTGCCGCGTCGAACGCCCCGGTAACTCTAGTCGGCGTGGCGGCAGGCAACGATCTTTTGAACGAATCTACGGCGTCAGGCTTCGAATCTGCATGCCCGACGTTTTCCAGTCGTGCTGGAAGAAGGAGGCAGGACTATGAATGAGGTGGATATGAACGAGCAAGCGCCGCAACAGCAAAATCAGTCCTCAGAGTCAATTAACCGCAACGACCCGGCCATCGACCCGCAAACGCCGGGGCAAAATACTCCCGCGCCGGTTGAAGAAGGGCAGGCGGACAGCGCGGCTGCCGAGGTCGATCAGAAGCAGCATCACAACGACAACAGCAACGACTTCAGCCCCGGCTTCAAGCCTGACCCTGACCGTCCTGAACCGGGCGAAAGCACCGACGCCGATATTGACACCGATGGCGGTTGATCGCTGAAACGCAAAAAGGCCGCATCGAAGGATGCGGCCTTTTTATTGCCGGCCGGTTACTTGCTCGGATGTTTGGCTTGCAGCTCTTTGGCGTGGGCCAGGTGTTTTTCCAGCGCTGGCAACATCTTCTGCGCAAACGCTTTCAGTTCAGTAGCGCCCTTGGCCTTGTCATCGGTCACGGTGTTCGCCTGCTTCTTGAACAGCTCGATGGTCTCTTCGTGAGCCTTGACCTGGTTGTTGGCGTAGGCCGCATCGAAGGATTCATCGCGCATGTCGAGAATCTTTTCCTTGGCTTGTTTGACCAGGGTGGTGTCGTCAGGGACTTCGATGTCATTGGTGGTCGCGATCTTCTTCAGCTCTTCATTGGCCTTGGTGTGATCAGCGATCATTTGGTTAGCGAAGGCTTTGATGTCGGCTGACTGGCTTTTTTCCAGTGCCAGCTTGCTGGTTTCGATTTCGGCGATGCCACCAGCGGCGGCATTGTCGACAAAGTCGTTGTCGGTTGCGGCAAAGGCGCTGCCCATGCCGGCAGACAGTGCAACAGCCAGAGCGAGATGACGCAGGTTGAATCCGTCCATTGGGTATCTCCACGCAGGTTTTTGTGAGCGTTATCCAATGGAGCGAGCGCAGACGCCAAAGGTTTTATCGCATTTACGACAGGGCGACGAACGGCAACCGCTGGTCTGACAGGGAGTCGACAGAAGTCATCGGGCAAGGCCATGCTGATAATGAGTCAGCGCATCGGTCGCGCTGGTTGTCGATCAAATTGATGGAGGTGTTTCATGCCGGTTTCACATGATCTGTATCAGGACCTGGGCTGCAAGAAGGAAGAGATCGAGCAAAAACGCTCCGAGGATCCGAAGCTGGATTCGCTGCTCAACAAGTACTTCGACGTCGATAAAGCCGTGGTCGAAGCCGAGAACGCCCAGTCAGACGCCCCCACTGACGACGAATTGAAAAAGCTCAAAGAGAAGCGCGTGATCGTCAAGGAACAGATCGTTGCTCAACTCGCCGGGCAGCCGCTGACGGGACAGTAGTCGCCCGACCCGTGGTCATTTTTGAAGGGAACGGCTACGGCCAATGGCACCTCCAATGTGCAGAGTCTGCAAACCATCGACTCGTTGCGAGGTGCCTTATGAACGACCCCAAATTCCCCAGTGAAGAGCAGGGTGGTTTCGACCCGATTCCTACCCGTCCTGAACCGAACAGCCCGGCGCATACCACAGCGCATCCGGAAAAAACCGTGAAGGAACTGCCGGAGGATGAAGATCCGGAGAAGTTCGACCGGTCCGGCAACTGACAGACCGCTATCGCTGGCAAGCCAGCTCCCACAGGTTCATCTGGTGAACACATATTTGGAGTTCACACGGACACTGTGGGAGCTGGCTTGCCAGCGATATCGTCGGTCCATACGGTGAAAATTTTTCTGTTTTACTTAAGCGCCGCATCCAACCCCATTCGCCCCATATGCCTCGCCTTCAACGAGCCGAAATACAACCACTGCCCATACTCGCGCACCGTGGTAATCGGCGAATAATTGCCTTCGCTCGCGTCCTGCAGATTGGCAATCACCTTGCCGTCCAGATCCAGTCCCAGCACAAACCCACGCTTTTCGACAGGCTTGGGTAAAACCGTCAAAGCCCGCACGATCATCTTACGCACGAACGGGTGTTCAGCGGTGCCATCGAGCAAGGCATTGCGGGGCGCATACAGCGCTACCCAAAAGCGATTGGTGCCATTGAACGAGAGGTTGTCCGGAAGCCCCGGCAAGTTGTCGATGAACACATCATGGGTACCGGCCTTCGGCCCGCTCAGCCAGTAGCGGCTGATGCGATAAGCGCCGGTTTCATTGACCAGCACATAGGCTTCGTCGGGGCCAAGAGTGACGCCATTGGCAAACTGCAACTTGTCGAGCAAGACGCTGGTCTTGCCGGTTTGAAAGTCGTAGCGCAGCAGACGTCCGTCGGCGCCGTGTTCAATGATCGCCTCGCCGTCATGACCATAGCCCCAGCGGCTCGAGGCATCGCTGAAGTAGGCGTAGTGGCCTGACTTGTCGACCGCTACATCATCGGTAAATCCAAATGGCACGCCGTTGGCCTCGGTGGTCAACGGAATCACGCGGCCCTGCGCATCCAGCGACAGCAAGCCTTTGACCGCATCGGCAACTACCAGCATGCCATTCGGATGACGGGCCAGGCCCAGTGGACGGCCACCGGTGTCGGCCAGGACCTTGCGCTGCGTACCGTCGAGGCTGCTACGGATGAGCCTGCCGTCATGCAATCCGGTGATGAGGAATTCGTCTTCCAGTAGCAACGCCTCAGGCCCTTCGATGTCGCTCGGCCCGACCTTCGCCACAGCTTTGAGGCGCTGGTTGTCCGCGTAGATCCCGTCTTTCAGCGAGGGCGCCGGTGGCGGCGTCCAGGCGACCGGTTCGACCTTGGTCGGCAGCAACAACAAGAAGGCGATGACGAGAACGATCAGCAGGCACAGCACATAACGTAATTTCACGCGCTGGCCCTCGCCGCGCCGATAAACTGCGCAGCCATGTCGCGCAGGGCGAGCATGGATGCGGCAGATTCGCGCTCGATGCGCCGCTTGAGCAGCAGGCGATTGGCAAGACGCATGAGCAAACCGTCAAAGCGATATTCCAGCGTGCGCACGAAACGCGTGCCGCCAGCCTCCGCTGAGCACTCGTAAGTCAACCGCAGGGACAAGCCCTGATCACTTTGCGCGCGTGCGCACCAGCGCCGGCCCGGCAGATATTCAGTAACCTCCCAACGCAAGTGACCGGCACGTCCGCCGGCATGGATGTCCTCTTCGAAACGTGCACCGGCATGCAGTGGACCTTGCGCACCGTCAATCTTCAATGAGGAGGGATGCCAGTCCGGCCAGTGACTGACGCTGGCGGCATAAGCCAGCACGGCGACCGGTTCGCCGGCGATATCGATCTGGTGCTGCATGCGCGTCATGGGCATTTTCGAATAACTCAAAGGGGCGGGTTCCGGCTCGCGGTACAGCGTGCCGAACAGGTAGTCCATCAAGGGCAGAACGATGTTGAAATTGCGCTCCTGCATACGCTCGCGGCGGTGATGCAGTTCGTGCAGACGGCGCATCTGGCGAATCCACGGCAAACGAGTCAACGGATTCTGCGGTGGCAGATGTTCACAGGCATGGAATACCTCATAGAGCAGATAACCGAGCACCATGCACCCGGCAAACAGCCCGGCGACATTGGCGTTGACCTGCGCGAGCAGCCACCAGAGGGGCAGGGTGATCAATAGCGTATGAATGACGATCAGCCAGGCTGGAAACAGAATCACTCGCCAGTCCCGCGCGCTGTCGTAGGTCATATGGCCGGGGGTGAAAAAGCTGTGATGGTCGCCGGCATGTCGTGCGTAGAACATCTTTGCGAAAGCTTTTTTGTGATGGCCCAGATGACGATGGACCATGTACACGCCGAAGTTGAACAACAACAGGCTCAGCGGCACGGTCAGCCATTCCAGCCAGCTCACTGAATGCACCGTGCGCCAGAACGCAGCGACGGCGAAAATGCCGAACAGCAACACGAACGCGCCATGCAACCACGGATTGTATAAAGGATGAATGGCCGCACGGTAGCGGCTGCGGAATGCCTCGGTGGTCTGCCTCAACGCTTTCACCTGCGGGTATTGTTGTTATACCCGGCAGATTAGCCGATCCGCTGACTTGTGCAGGGCGAACCTTGCGGCCTTAAGCGCCATGCTCTGGACTGAAGCTGCCCGTCAGCTCAACGGGTTCCAGCGCTGCGACCAGTCGTCATCGGTGCGGATCACCTCGCGCAACAAATCGAAAGCCTGTTGCAGCACTGCCGAATCGCGATCGCGGGAATACACCAGATAGGTCGGATAACCGAATTCCGGGGCTTTGGTGACGGCTTCCAGCGCGCCGGTCTCCAGATAAGTGCGCACGACCCGGGTACGGAAATAACCGCTGCCACCATGTTCGAGGATGTATTGCAGGGCCAGTGGGCCAAGGTTGAAGCTCAGCGCGGCTTTGGCTTTTTCCGGCAGGGCGGCGTCGTGCTGGCGGCGAAAGTCCGGTCCCCAATCGATGTAGACGTAAGGCTCAGGACGCTCGGGCGCGCGCACCAGAATCAGTTTTTCCTCCAGCACTTGCTCGACCTGCAATCCCGGCCAGTATTCCGGTTGATAAACCAGCGCCGCATCGAGCACACCGAGTTCGAGCTGACGCAAAAGATTTTCGCCGTCGCGAATTTCCATGCGCAGTGCGTGGCCGGGAATTTTCTCGCGCAGTTCCGCCGCCCAACTGAGCATTAACGGGTTGCACAGGCTGACCTCACCGCCAATGTGCAGAACGTTGTGATAACCCTCCGGCAGCGGCAAGTCGCGGCGCGCGGCTTCCCAGGTCTGCACCAGTTGATTGGCGTAGACCACGAACGCTTCGCCATTGGCCGTCAACTTCGCCCCGGCGCGATTGCGCACGAACAGCGTACTGCCCAGCTGGCCCTCGAGTTTCTGCACCCGTGCGGTGATCGCCGTTTGTGTGACGAACAGCTTCTGCGCGGCGGCGGCAAGACTGCCGTGGCGGACGATTTCGAGGAAAGTGCGGGCGAGGTCGATGTCCATGGGGCGGGGCCGATATCTGAAGGTGGGGCGCATTGTAAGTCAAAAGTCCCTCTCCCCAACTTGAAAGCCACAACGGATTAAACCGCTGAAAATTCCGTTTGAGTCCTACGGAAACAGGAGCGTTTTGATCAGATGAGGGGATATTTCTGACGACTTTTTCAGGTTGGTCGTCGGACGCCGGATCTATAGGATCAGTCCTGACATTGAAGTCATCGAGCGCACAGATCGCTCTGGACCTGGACAAAGGATGGACTATGCGAATCCCACTGATTGAAAGCCATACGCCTGCTTACTCGCCTCGCCATTACTGGCGCGACGACCGCGCGAGATGCCCCTCGGAGGACGTTGCCATGCCGAGCGCCAAAGTGCCCCGGCTCACGGGCTTGAAGAAGCTTGAGGGCAAACCTCTGGAATTGCTGTTGCGAGGGCAGGACACCGGCGACGATCCGATGCTCATTCTGCGCTGCACAGCCGAAGGATTTGCGCTGCTCGATGTGGTCAACATGATCGCAACCTCCGAACTGTACCAACAGGGAGAGATGGTCAAACGTATCACCGGCAAATCTGTGAGAACCGTGCGACGTCTGCTCAAGGAAGGCGCGTCGGTGCGCCTGGACACGCCGCAGAGCATCATCGCCTACCAATATGCGGCAGCGCTGGAGCTGGCCATCGAGGTGTTCGGGCGACAGGCCAAGGCCGAATCATGGCTGGAGCAACGCGCCACTTACTTCTACGGTTATGTGCCGCTCGATCTGGTTGGAAATGCGTTGGGCTTCAGGATGGTGGAGGAGTATCTGAACCAGATCAAATACGGGGTTTATCAATGAATCCCTTGCCCTGGGATGATCGCTGGTACGCGTGGCGGCTGGATCGCGAGGTGTACAGCGAGACCTGGGACAGCGGCCTGGGGTCGAAACGGGACGGCGGTCGCTGGAATACCCCTGGCCGCAGAGTCGTTTATGCGTCGGTCGACCCTTCCACGGCGATACTGGAGGTGGCCGCCCATGGCAGCTTCGATGCACTTGATCAGGAGCCCTATGTATTGACCTGTTTTGAAATCACCCACGACGCCAGCGTCAGAATCGTGCAACCGGAAGATGTGCCCAATCCGCATTGGCTCACGCCGATCAAAACCTCGCCCAACCAGCGAAAGTTTGCCGACGCACTGCTGGCTGAACATCCATTTGCTCTGGTGCCTTCGGTGGCCACCCGACACTCGTGGAATTTGCTGGTGAGTTGCGATCTGGCGGAAGGTCAGTTCAGGATGGTTTCGCAAGAGCGGTTTGGGCTGGATACGCGGTTGTTGCAGGAGGGTTGATCGTACCTACGCGAACGGAGAGCGAAGCCGAGGCCTGCGCTGATCCCCTTGCATGAACGACAAATCCCGCCAAAAGGGCGGGATTTGTTTGAACCAGGCTGCTTCTTACGCAGGGAACAGCTCGGACAGTTTCATCGACAGCATCATGTCGCCTTCAACGCGCAGCTTGCCGCTCATGAAGGCCTGCATGCCGTCGGTCTCGCCGCTGACGATACCTTTCAGGGTTTCGCTATCCAGCACCAGCGTGCAGTTGGCGTCCGGGTTTTCGCCTTCCTGAATGTTGCAGGTGCCGTCTTTGACGATCAGTGCGTATTGCTTGTCTTCGTCGGTGATTTTGAAACCGAAGACCAGATCCAGACCGGCAGCGGCGGCTGGGTTGAACTTGGCTTGCATTGCTTTTACGGCATCAGCTACGGAGGTCATGGTTCGATCCTTTCTTGGTCATGGGAGCTGGGTGGTTACAGCCAGGGTCACAGTAAGCCGGACTCAGCGAAAAGTGATGAGTTCCGGGGCCTTCAGCAGTTGCAGGTGTGCGTGACTGTTGAAGGAAGCCAGAGCCACCTCGCGACCACGAAACTTCAGTTGGTTGAGCGAGGTGTTGACGATTTGCCAGTTCAATTCAAAGGCCTGTCTGGCAGGCATTTGCGTAATCAGGTGGAGCAGGGCAGTGATGGTGCCGCCGGAGGTAAACACGGCGATTTTCTGGTTCTTTTCTGCCAGATCGAGGATGCGGTGCAGCCCGGCCTGAACCCGTTCGACGAAACCCAGCCAGCTTTCCAGTCCGGGTGTGTCGTAGGTGCCGGCAAGCCAGCGCTCGACGATCAGGGCGAAGATGCGCTGGAATTCACCGCGGTTCTGCGCGGCGTTGCGCAGGATGTCGAGGGCTTCCGGCTCTTCCGGCAGCATGGCCGGGAGCAGGGCGCGGATCACCGCGTCGGCGTCAAATTCGTTGAAGGCGGAATCGGTTTCGAGGACTGGAACCGGCAGGCCTCTGGCGCTGAATTGCTCCAGTGCACTGGTGGCCGTGTGCTGTTGGCGACGCAGGTCACCGGCAAGGCAACGATCGAAGCTGATATCAAGGTCGGCGAGGTGCTGGCCGAGAATTTCTGCCTGACGCACACCGGTCGGCGACAGGACATCGTAATCGTCTGCACCAAAGGAGGCCTGGCCATGTCGTATCAAGTAGATGCTGCCCACGTCCGCGTCGTCCCGGTACGTTGAAGGTCAGGCGAGGTTATGAGGATGGCGTAAGGCTGTCAATGAAAAAACATACGCTTGTTTGAAATGCCCGTTACAGGCGTGTTGCCAGAGGTTTCACGGCTGGCCGACGAGCCGACGCATGGGTATGCTGGAGCCATTCCGCGTGTAATACACCGTCACGCATTGCTTTGAGGAGTCTCTGTGGATTTTTTCACCGAATACGCCAGCTTCCTGGCCAAGACCGTCACACTGGTGATCGCCATTCTGGTGGTGCTCGCCAGTTTCGCCGCGTTGCGCAGCAAGGGCCGGCGCAAATCGGCAGGGCAGTTGCAGGTCAGCAAGCTCAACGATTTCTACAAGGGGCTGCGTGAACGCCTTGAGCAGACCTTGCTCGACAAGGATCAGCTCAAGGCATTGCGCAAGGGCGAGGCAAAAACGGAAAAAAGCGCGAAAAAACAGAAGAACAAGCCTGAGACCAAATCCCGGGTGTTCGTGCTCGACTTCGACGGCGATATCAAGGCTTCCGCCACCGAGAGCCTGCGCCACGAGATCACCGCACTGCTGACCCTGGCCACGCCGAAGGACGAAGTAGTCCTGCGTCTGGAAAGTGGCGGCGGCATGGTGCACAGCTACGGTCTGGCGTCTTCTCAACTTGCGCGAATCCGTGATGCGGGCGTGCCACTGACTGTGTGTATCGACAAGGTCGCGGCCAGCGGCGGTTACATGATGGCCTGCATCGGCGACAAGATCATCAGTGCACCGTTCGCCATCCTCGGTTCGATCGGCGTGGTCGCGCAATTGCCTAACGTCAATCGCCTGCTGAAAAAGCACGACATCGACTTTGAAGTGCTGACCGCAGGTGAATACAAACGCACACTGACCGTGTTTGGCGAAAACACCGAAAAGGGCCGCGAGAAGTTCCAGGAAGACCTCGACATCACTCATCGCTTGTTCAAAAACTTCGTGGCGCGGTACCGCCCGCAACTGGCGATCGATGAAGTGGCTACCGGTGAGGTGTGGCTCGGTATCGCTGCGCTGGAAAACCAACTGGTGGATGAGCTCAAGACCAGCGATGAATACCTGGCGCAGAAAGCCAAACAGGCTGAGGTTTATCACCTGCACTACGCCGAGCGTAAAAGCCTGCAGGAACGCATCGGCATGGCCGCCAGCGGTTCGGTAGACCGCGTGCTGTTGAGCTGGTGGAGTCGTCTTACTCAGCAACGTTTCTGGTAAACACCAGGCATAAAAAAACGCCGGTCAATGACCGGCGTTTTTGTGTCCGCAATAAACCCGCTGGCTTAGCGCCGACGGAACAGCGGCAGCGGTTCGTCACTGGCGGCCTGGTAGGTCACCGAGAAGTCCTTGAGACCTTCCAGTGCTTCGTACGGGTCTTTATCCGCGCGAATGGCAAAGGCGTCGAAGCCACAGCGGTGCATGTAGAACAGCTGGTCCCGCAGCACGTCGCCAATCGCGCGCAGCTCGCCTTTGAAACCATAACGGTCACGCAGCAGACGGGCATTGGAGTAACTGCGGCCATCGGTGAACGCCGGGAAATTCAGCGCGATTACCTGGAACTCACCGACGTCTTCACCGATTTCTTCGGCTTCCTCGTCAGCATCCAGCCACACGCCCAGACCGCCGTCGCGGGCCTTGAGCATGCGGCTGTGCTCGCGCCACAACTGCAGAGGAACGATCAGATCGTCGCAGTTGCTGATCTCATCGATGTTGAAATCCTTCGGCAACAGGTGCCAGGTTTCGTCGACGATTTCGTTGTTCTTAATGATTCGCTGCATAGACGCGTTCCTTGAAGAGGTCGATGCCAATACGCTGATAAGTGTCGATGAAGCGCTCGTCTTCGGTACGTTGTTCAACGTACACGTCGATCAG
The DNA here is from genome assembly GCF_056278925.1 of Pseudomonas sp. TE9122. NCBI lineage: Bacteria > Pseudomonadati > Pseudomonadota > Gammaproteobacteria > Pseudomonadales > Pseudomonadaceae > Pseudomonas > Pseudomonas sp. TE9122. The sequence goes on from NZ_JBWBQI010000001.1 coordinate 2,137,471, forward strand.
CTTCGAGATCACGTCAGGCATGGCTTCCTGTGCGAAGGACGGGCCGAGGATCTTGCCCAGGCTCGCATCACGGCTGGCGCTGCCGCCGAGGGAAACCTGGTAGAACTCTTCGCCTTTCTTGTCCACACCGAGGATGCCGATGTGGCCAACGTGGTGGTGACCGCAGGCGTTCATGCAGCCGGAGATGTTCAGGTCCAGTTCGCCAATGTCGAACAGGTAATCCAGGTCATCGAAACGGCGCTGGATCGATTCGGCAATCGGGATCGATTTGGCGTTGGCCAGCGAGCAGAAGTCACCACCGGGGCAGCAGATGATGTCAGTCAGCAGGCCGATGTTCGGCGTGGCGAAACCGCTTTCACGCAACTCGCCCCAGAGGGTGAACAACTGGCTCTGCTCGACATCGGCGAGAATGATGTTCTGCTCGTGGGAGGTGCGCAGTTGACCGAAGCTGTAGCGCTCGGCCAGATCGGCGACGGCGTCGAGCTGCTTGTCGGTAATGTCGCCCGGGGCAACGCCGGTCGGCTTCAACGACAGCGTCACAGCGACATAGCCCGGTTTTTTGTGCGCCAGGGTGTTGCGGCTGCGCCAGCGGGCGAAACCCGGATGCTCTTTGTCCAGATCGGCCAGTTGCGCGGTCTGGTTGTCGAGGGTCTTGTAGTCCGGATCGACGAAGTGCTTGGCGACGCGATGCAGTTCAGCCTCGGTCAGCGTGGTCTGGCCACCGCGCAGGTGCTCCATTTCCGCGTCGACTTTCTGCGCGAACACCTCAGGGGTGAGCGCCTTGACGAGGATCTTGATCCGCGCCTTGTATTTGTTGTCGCGACGGCCGTAGCGGTTGTACACCCGCAGGATGGCGTCGAGATAGCTCAGCAGGTCTTGCCACGGCAGGAATTCATTGATGAATGCGCCAACCACCGGCGTACGACCGAGGCCGCCGCCAACCAGCACGCGGAAGCCCAGCTCGCCAGCAGCGTTATGGACAGGTTCCAGACCGATATCGTGGACTTCAATGGCAGCGCGGTCACTGGTCGAACCGTTGACGGCGATCTTGAATTTGCGCGGCAGGTAGGCGAACTCCGGGTGGAACGTGGTCCACTGACGGACGATTTCGCACCATGGACGCGGGTCGATCACTTCATCGGCGGCGACGCCGGCAAACTGGTCGGTGGTGACGTTGCGCAGGCAGTTGCCGCTGGTCTGAATGGCGTGCATCTGCACGGTCGCGAGTTCAGCGAGGATGTCCGGGATGTCTTCAACCGCCGGCCAGTTGAACTGCACGTTCTGCCGCGTACTGATGTGGGCATAGCCCTTGTCGTAGTCGCGGGCGATCTTCGCCATCATGCGCACCTGACGCGAAGTCAGCTGGCCGTAAGGCACGGCCACGCGCAACATCGGCGCGAAACGCTGGATATACAGGCCATTTTGCAGGCGCAGGGGGCGGAATTCTTCTTCGCTCAGCTCACCTGCCAGATAGCGTCGGGTCTGATCACGGAACTGCTTGACGCGGTCCTCGATGATCCGCTGATCGTACTCGTCGTATACGTACATATAAGTCCTGTTCTCAGGCTTGGGCTTCTCGGAAAACGCTGCGTTTTCGCTTGCTGGAGTCCGATGTTGCCTCTGCAATTCTGCGCGCACGGCCGCGCACTCCGTCACGGAGCCGGGGCAATATACCCGTTTGCAGTTATGCGCAAAAGTGATGTTTGAGTATATGTAAAGAACCAAATCGCCTAACGCGAATGCCGGTCATCTAATCCACATTTGTCGTGCGGACAATCATCGTCTTAACTGTGATCGAGTCTTTGTGCAATCACCGATAAAACCGACAAGAGGCGATGCAATGAGCAACCCGACCAAAGCCAGAAAAAGCGACAGCAGTGTCGACGCGTGGGCCATTTTGTTTCTGATCATTCTCGTAGTAGGAACAGCGGTCTTCTGGGTCAGTCACCAGTAACATCCGCGCTCCGGGCCGTTCTCCCAAGGCCCGGATAACCTGTGGCAGATGCCTGTTCAGTGCCATCACACCCCGGCCAGATACAGCACCAGCTTGACGATGGCAAACAGCGTCAGGCCGAACACCGCCGTGAACAAAACTCCCAGAATCACAAAGTGACTGGGTTTGCCGTGGGTAAAATCCCTTTCCCGGTTCTTGCCGCTCTGCACCCCGAACGCCGCCGCCATGACGCTGTGCAGCATCTGCCAGAAACTCGGCGGTTTGTTGTCGATTGGATCGTCCATAAATCCCTCTGCGAAAAGTCATCCTCCTGAAGCATAGCCAATCCGCTGGGTCCGGAATGCATCGAAGCAGCCCGGACAAGTTTGAGCGATACCCGGATAACGCAGAAGCACTAACGCGACATGGTTTGCTGACCGCTCCATGAAAAAGGAGTGACCATGAACGTTATCCCGCCCAAACCAGTGTCGGCGCTGCCTGCGTCCACCGCTCAGCAGGCAGCCCCCAACCGGTCTGCAAAACTCATCGCAACACAAAGCCTGCACGGCGAGTTTCTCGAGACATCGATCCCGCAATGGTTGACCAGCGCTTTGCCGCATCGGCGCGAGGCGCTCAAGGCGGTTCCGACCGCGTTACCGTCCTGGTATCAGCATGCGACGCCGGCCCAGCGCAAAACCCTCGACGAGACTTTCAAGGCCAGCGTTATCGCCCAGAACAGTCTCGACAAGAGCATGGCGAAATTCGTGGATGTCGAAACATTCGCCAGGCCGTTATTGATCAAAGCCTTGAAGGACCAATACGCGCTGGAAATCGATGTAGACAAAACCCTGTTATGTTTACGGCGCCCGGTCGAAATGGGTATTCAGAGAACCGTATTGGCCTCGTTCGAGGTTCTCAAGATCACGCTGCTGGAAGCCTCGCTGCACAACTTCGAAGCTGACGAATGCGAGGGGACCTATCATTCGAGCTCCGGTTTTGTTGTGGCGACGCCTGCTGCGGACACATTCAAGCACGTCGACACAGGCCTCACGGTCAGCCAGTTTTTGCACCTTTGCCGCAATCTGGATATCGGCCAGCAATACCAGACATACCTGCAGGGATTTTTCCATCCGGGGGACGCGGTGGCAGAGGCGGTGCTCAGCGAACGCTTCATCGCCAGCCAGAAGGCAGCGATGCGCGCCGCAGCCGAACAGGCGCTATTGCGCAATGACATCGAGGCGGCAGATCACGCGATGATCCTCTCGGTCATCGACGGCGAAATGCACCCGTGGATGGGGCGCAAGCAAGTCTGGTTCCAGGACCTCGGCCTGATGAAAAAAAGGCTGACCGGGTGCGTGGCTTTCGTCATCTGCGAAAAATACCGTTACACCGATGAACTGATCCTTTACATCCCCAACGACCCGGAACATCCGCTCAAGCGCTACACGTTCGAGCAAATGCGCGAAGAGCTCAAGCGCTTGCTCACTGCACGTGATGCGTCGCAACAGACCAGCGCAGAGCCCACCGCATACCAGCGTTTTTTAAGTCAGTTCCTGCCCTATGATCAGCGCCCGTACTATTTCAGCCAGTTCAGGCAAAAGGCAGCCGACTCACCTGGCGATGCCTGGGACGTTCTGCGTTCCCCTTGGCTGGCCTTCGTACAGGGTTTTACCGGTGGTTCTACATTCACCACCATCGAACAGGTTCCACCCGAACGCACAGTCAAGTGGGAGCCGGCGGTTGATCCGTACATCGCGCCTTCGACAGTCGAACGCAAGGGCAGGGGGCTTTGGGCGCCCAACGAGGACTTGTGGCAATACCTTTATGCGCAGAATCGCGCCAAGGTGTTGGCCGACGCGCGAAGCCACGCGGTACCCACTGCCGATGTCGATGCGAACGCACGAGATGCCAAACTGGCCCATCTGATGCAGATCGGCATGCTGGGCTTGAATCTGGTGTCGATGTTCGTGCCTGTGCTGGGCGAAACAATGATGATCGTGATGGCGGGACAACTGCTGTATGAAACCCTTGAAGGCGCTATCGAGTGGAGTGAAGGTGATCGCAGGGCCGCCAGGGATCACCTGGTCGACGTGGCCGAAAATCTCGCTCAGGTTGCCGTGATGGCGGGTGTTGGAGCAGGTGTAAGGAAGTTCTCGGCCGCCAGGGCTGTACCGGTCATCGAACAGTTGAGTCCGGTCACGTTACCCAATGGCGAAACCCGCCTGTGGAAACCTGATCTCAGCGGCTACGAGGCCGCTGTTGTCCTTGACGCACACCTGACCCCGAATCCTTCCGGGCAGTATGCGGTGGATGGCAAAACCTGGATCCGTCAGGACAACAAGGTGTATGAGCAGGTCTTCGACGACTCGATCAACCAGTGGCGCATCAAGCACCCGACCGATCCTGCAGCCTATCAACCTGTTCTGCAAAGTAATGGCCATGGAGCGTGGCGCCATACCCTGGAACGTCCTCTGGAATGGGATCGTCTGACGCTGTTGCGGCGCATGGGCCACATCTGCGAGCCGCTATCCGATACGGAGCTGCTCAAAGCGATGGATATCAGCGGCGTCAGCGACGATATGTTGCGCAAGATGCACCTCGACCATGGGGTGCCGCCACCGGAGCTGATTCAGGCCATGCGCTTGTTGAAAACCGATGCACAAGCCGCGCAAGTCATTGAGCAACTGGAGGGTGGGGCGCCGGTCGATGACAAGTATCTGTATGCCCTGCCACTGGTCACTGACATGCCGCGCTGGCCGGCCAATCGCGTACTGGAAGTCTTTGAGGGGACGCAACTGACCGGCAGATCCGTCAAGTATGGCGGCGGATATCGGGTGCGGGGTGTCGGGGGCAAGGCACCGATCCGGATTTCCCGGGCGGACGTCCTCAGCGGCGACCTGCCGCAGCTTGTTCTGGGCGGACTGGATGAATCGGAAATCGTCCACTTGCTCGGAGGTGAAGGTGCGCGGGTTCGAGAAGCGAGACCTGCAGAACTCGCCAAGCAAATTGCGGCCTATGCCCAAACCCGCCAATCGGCCATTTACGACAGTATTTATCAGGGCACCGAGCCTGTCGCCGATCAGGTCAGGCAATTGCAGAACGCCTGTCCGGGACTCAGTGAGTCAGCTGCACAGCAAGTGCTGGCGCAGGCGCGGCCGGATGAACTGCAACGGCTCGGCTCAACTCGTCCCATACCGCTGCGCATGCTGGAGGAAGCTCGCTGGTATGCGCGCCGCAGCCGGCAGGTGCGGGCATATGCGGGGCTGCGCAGCGAGAATATTGCCTCGGCGGACAGTCGATGCCTGGCGTTGCACACGCTTGAACGGTTGCCCGGCTGGCCGGACAACTTGCGCCTTGAAATACGCGAGGGCAGCGACAGCGGTCCGTTGCTTGAGAGCATTGGCAGCCAGACGGCCTTCGAGAGAAAGTACCTGATCAAAAGCGGCCAGCAATTTCAGGCATTCAACGACCGAGGCGAAACGCTCAACAGCCTGCCACGCCACGGTGACAACTTTTATGCCTCTCTCATGCACGCTCTGCCGGATCACGCGCGGCGCGCCCTGGGGGTGCCCGAGGTCAGTCAGTCGGCCGAACTGCAAAAGAAAATCATCGCCCACGCTGACCAGCACCACGGCATGGCGGCCGCATTGCTGGAACAGCCAGCGCAGTGGATGAGACCGCCTGTACGGGTAAACGAAGCGTTGATCGGCTATCCCGCCAGCGGAAGAGCGGGTTGGCTGGAGCGCAATCTGGTTGCCGACCTGCGCGACCTCTACCCGGGCCTCACCGATCAGCAGGCCAGTGGATTGATCCTTGAGCAGGTGCGTGCGGGCAGAAACAACCGGGAGATTTTTCGGTGGTTGCAGTCGCGACGCGAAGAGTGGCAACAACTTGAGGCAACACTGGACGAGTGGGCGGGGACCAACGCGATGGCTCCCTGGGAACCTTCCGGTACTGTTCAGAATCTGCTGGTCGCGCAAGCGCTTAAAACCAGTTGGCGCAATGCCCTTTTGGTCGATGAAGTGCCCAATGCGGATCAACTGCGCCTGGTGACTTACGATGCTTTGCCCGCGCTGACAGCAGACTTTTCCCACGTGCGTAAATTGTCCCTTCGCGGAGATGGCATTACTGATGGCAATGCCGACGCTTTTCTTGCCCTGTTTCCCGGCCTGGAAAAACTCTCGCTGGGTGAGCGCGAGAGTTATTTTGATTTGGGTATGCACCAGCAGTCGCTGTCCTCTCTGCCCGCAAGCTTAGCCAGGATGCCTGCATTGAAAACGCTCAAGCTGAGGACCTCGGCCCCGGCAATGGCCACAGATTTTCCTCAGCGGGTGAAAATGTTGACCTCGCTCGAAGCCCTTGAACTCGATTTTCAAGGATTCATTGACGAGAACCCGCCGGCACTGGAACTGGCCGCGCTCAAACACCTGAAACGACTCAAGATCGAAGCACCCGGCATGACGCAATGGCCAGCATCGGTACAAGCGCTTCCCGAGCTGCAGAGGCTGGATCTGTTTCGGACGTCAATCGCTTCCATTCCTCCAGCGCTTTATACCGGCCATGAAAAACTGTGGGCGGGCCTGTCACTGAATTGGTCGAACTTCTCCCATGAGGCATTCAAACCAGCATTCGAGTACGTCAAAAATTATTCGGGGTCCATGGGGCATCTGATGGACCTGAACTTGATGGTCCGCCAGTACTGCCTCGGTGAGCTGAAATTCCTCACGGGTGAAGGCCGCTTTCTCGATCCGTTGCCTGAGCACATCATGACTGTCTGGAATACCCCGGAAACCCGGTTGAAAGCGATCGAACTGCTGCGCCTGGAACACGCCGGGATCTTCCGTCGGTTTTATCAACCGACGACGTCCGATGGCCTGCGTGGCGCTGCACGCGAGCCGCGCTGGCAGTCGCCGCCGAACAGCGCGGTGGTGCGTGAGCTTGAGGAAAACTGGCGCGCGAGCGTACGCAAACGCTATCGCCTGCTCGACCTGGGGGACGATTCTCTGGTATTCGAGCTGTCTGACACAGACGGTTTGAACCATGGCGCGGCCATCAGCGAGCTTGTGCCATTGCCGGCCGGTACATTTTCCCATGTGCAGACCTTACGTCTGGATCGGTTGAACGTGCCGGCTGGACAGATTCAGGCTTTTCTGCAAGCGTTCAGCGGCGTGCGGACACTGCAAATCACTGGCTGCGGATTGACCGAGTTGCCGGTGAAACCGGCGGATTTTGCGCAGCTGACGCGGCTGGACCTGTCCAGCAACCAGATCACCTCTACGGGGGAAATTCAAAGCCAGTTCGCCGAGCTCAAGGCGCTTGAGTTTCTGAACTTGCGGCGCAACCGTTTGACGGCGCTGGACGTGACGGCCATGCCGAAGCTCGAAGTGCTGGATTTGAGTGGCAATAGCCTTCAAACGTGGCCAGCGGGGGCGGAAAATCTGTCCGGGTTGAAGTGGCTGGATCTGCGAGACAACAGCCTCGATTCGCTGCCCGAGCGCGTTCTTGCCATCGACAGCGTATTGCTCAAGAGCCATCTGACCGGGAACCCGTTCAGCGCTGAGGCAGAGGCAGCTCTGACGACGGCGCGCGGGCGTATCGAGGCGAGCAACGGTTTGCCTCGAGGTGCATTGAAAAGCTATGAAAGTCAGCCGGCCGGCTACCTGGTCGCTGCGAACACCTCGGTGCCAGGCACCGCGTTTTCCCGGATCCACGAGTTTCTGTTACCGCTGCGTACTGCGTCATCTGCGGCTGAAGGTAGCGCAGGTCTGGTCAGGCGGTTGCGGGAATTGAATCCGGATCTTTCCCAGGAACAGGCCCAGCACTGTATGGCGCGGTTGAGCGGCGCAGGGTTGGATGAAGCGCAGATTGATGCCCGGATCAAGGACTGGCGAGAGAGTGACGAGGCGCTGACGCGTCAGTTGAACGGTTGGATCTTCAAGCCGGCGGCCGCGAGGGTTTCGACGCAAGACAGAGTCTTCACGGCGATGAGAATCCGTGATTGCTGGGTCGATGGACTGACCCGTCATACCGAAGAAGCGGGTCGCAAGCTCGACCTCAGCGGCTTGCACATTGTTGAGTTGCCGCCTCTGTCGAACGCGTTTACGCAAGTACGAACGCTCGACCTGACTTCGGTAGGGTTTTCCTTGCAGAGCCTGAATGATTTTTGCAGCGCTTTCCCTGAACTGACCACGCTGGTGCTTAACTCCAACAATCTGGAGGGGCTACCGGAGGCTGTCGGTACATTGCAGAGGCTGGAGCATCTGGAGCTACGCATTAACCATTTTGCTGAAGCGCCTGGCGTTTTGCAGCAAATGGGCAATCGCCTGCGTTCGCTGGATCTGAGTCATAACCAACTGAGCCAATTCAACGCCAGCGCACTCACCCGGATCGAGCGCCTGAATCTGTCTCTCAATTCGATAAGCCACTGGCCTGATGGGGTACAGGCACTGGAGCATTTGCAAACTCTAAATCTTCTTGGCAACCGTATTTCCCTATTTCCCGACACGCTGCTGGATGGCAACCATGAGCGACTGGTGGCAGGCACTGACCTGCGCGGAAACCGACTGCCTCTCGAGAGTCTGGAACAGCTCAGGGACTACAGTGCGGCTAACGCGAACCGTGGCGTCATGGGGTATTCGTTTGCCTCTCTCGAGCGCGCAATTACCGAGTATGAAGCGACGTCCGAAAGCGAGCCCGATACGCCTTTTGATTCCGACAGTAGCGATAGCGATGACAGTAATGCCGGCGGTGCCGGACGCGTGGACAGGCATGAAGCCGTGGAAGCAGACGAAATCATCGCCAATCCGCAGCAAGACGTAGATGAGCAGGCAATGAACACCTGGCTCAATTACACCCGGACCCAGACGCGCGAAACGCGGCAAGCGCTATGGCTGCAATTGGCGCGCGAACCCAACCATGAGGCGTTCTTTCACCTGCTGTCGATGTTGCACGACACTGCCGATTTCAGCGTGTCGGGCGCTGATCTGACGCAACGGGTATGGCGGGTGATAGAAGCGGCAAGCGAAAACACGGAGTTGCGCGAGTTGCTCTTCTTCAACTCCGCGACTCACGGCACCTGCCCCGATGGCCGAATACTGTCGTTCAGTGAGCTGGAAACACGGGTCTATGAATACACCGCATTGCGCGACATCCCACGCCATCTGCCTGATCAGCGCGGCATAGCGTTGGTCGAGCTGACGCGGCGCCTGTTCCGACTGGAAAGGGTCGACAGGCTGGCGGAAGCAGCTGGCAGGTTCCAGGACCGGGCCGAAATCCGTCTGCAGTACCGAATCGGCATGACGCGCGGCTGGCCCGACGGGTTAGAGCTGCCTGCGCAACCGGATCACATGTTGTACAGGACACCGATCGAGGGACAACTGCTGAGCGAGGCACGCGCTTCTGTGCTGGCCGACGAAGCGTCAGACCTGTTCCTCGAGGATTTGATTGCCCGCGATTACTGGATTCGCTACATGCGCGACCGACACGCCGCCATCTTCGATGAGCTTGAACGCAGCGCCACACACCGTCAGGAAGAAGTCGAGGATGCGCATCCAGACAAGTGGAACGACGAGGACTCGCGAAGACTGTACGTGGAAGCGATGAGCCAGTTGGAAATCGAGCTGGCGCAGGCACGCACCGACAAACTCAAGGAGCTGTCTCGCCAGGAACTGGTAAACCTTGCGCGGGTCGCTGCAGGGGATTCGCAGACACGCCCGGCGTCACCGCAACCGGGGCCGTCCTCGCGTCGGGACTGAGGAGCTGACCCGATCCGGGAATCGCAAACTCCCGGATCGGCTTTGCAACAAGCCTCAGCTGTCGTAACCCAGATTCGGCGCCAGCCAACGCTCGGTCACGCTCAGATCCTGTCCCTTGCGTGCGGTGTAGCTTTGCACCTGATCCTTGTCGATCTTGCCCACCGCAAAGTATTGCGCTTGCGGATGGGCGAAGTACCAGCCGCTGACCGCTGCGGCGGGGAACATTGCGTAGTGTTCGGTGAGGAACACGCCACTGCGCCCGGCGCGCATTTCCGCAGCCTCTGGATCGAGCAGGGTGAACAGCGCGGCTTTCTCGGTGTGATCCGGGCAGGCCGGGTAGCCGGGAGCGGGGCGGATGCCACGGTATTGCTCTTTGATCAGTGCATCGTTGTCGAGGGTTTCATCCTTGGCGTAACCCCAATGTTCTTTACGCACTTGCTGGTGCAGCCATTCGGCGCAGGCCTCGGCCAAGCGGTCGGCGAGGGCCTTGACCATGATCGAGTTGTAGTCGTCGCCAGCGTCCTGATAAGCCTTGGCCACTTCTTCGGCGCCGATACCGGCGGTGGTAATGAAGCCGCCGACGTAGTCGGTGACTTCGCTGTCTTTGGGCGCAACGAAGTCGGCGAGGCAGAAGTTCGGTTTGCCGTCGGTCTTGATGATCTGCTGGCGCAAGTGATGCAGCTTGGCCAATGGCTTGCCGTTATCGTCGTACAGCTCGATGTCGTCTTCGTTGACCTGATTGGCCGGCCAGAAACCGAACACCGCACGGGCGCTGATCAGCTTTTCGTCGATCAGCTTGGCGAGCATTTCCCGGGCGTCCTTGTACAGCGCAGTGGCGGCCTCACCGACCACTTCATCTTCAAGGATGCGCGGGAACTTGCCGGCCAGGTCCCAGGAAATGAAGAAAGGCGTCCAGTCGATGTACTCGGCCAGCACGTTCAAATCGATATTGTCGAGCACCTTGCTGCCGGTGAAGGTCGGTACCACTGGCTGATAATTGGCCCAGTCGAATTGCGGCTTCTTGGCGATGGCGGCGGCATAGCTCAGGCGTTCGGTGCGGGCGCTGCGATTGGAAGTGCGCTCGCGCACGTCGATGTATTCCAGGCGGGTCTTCTCGACGAAACCGGCCTTGAGCTCCTTGGACAACAACTGTGTCGCCACGCCGACGGCGCGCGAGGCGTCGGTCACGTAGACCACGGCATCGTTGCTGTACTTCGGCTCGATCTTCACCGCAGTGTGCGCCTTGGAGGTGGTCGCGCCACCGATCATCAGCGGCAGATGGAAATCCTGACGCTGCATTTCGCGGGCAACGTGAACCATCTCGTCCAGCGACGGGGTGATCAGGCCGGAAAGGCCGATGATGTCGCACTTTTCTTCTTTGGCGACCTGCAGGATCTTCTCGGCCGGGACCATCACGCCGAGGTCGACGATGTCATAGCCGTTGCAACCAAGCACCACGCCAACGATGTTCTTGCCGATGTCGTGCACGTCGCCCTTGACCGTGGCCATGAGGATCTTGCCCTTGGCTTCCGGCTTGTCGCCTTTCTCCAGTTCGATGAACGGGATCAAGTGCGCCACGGCCTGCTTCATCACGCGGGCGGATTTCACCACTTGCGGGAGGAACATTTTGCCGGCGCCGAACAGGTCGCCGACGATGTTCATGCCGGACATCAGCGGGCCTTCGATCACTTCGATCGGCCGCGCAAACGACTGGCGGGATTCTTCGGTGTCTTCAACGATGTGCGTGGTGATGCCCTTGACCAGCGCGTGCTCCAGACGTTTGTTGACGTCCCAGTTGCGCCATTCTTCGGTCTCGGCTTCCTTGACGCTGCCGTCGCCCTTGTACTTGTCAGCGATGGCAAGGAGGGCGTCGGTGCCGTCCGGGGTGCGATTGAGGATCACGTCTTCGACCGCGTCGCGCAGCTCCACCGGGATCTGATCGTAGATCTCCAGTTGACCGGCGTTGACGATGCCCATGGTCAGCCCGGCGCGGATCGCGTAGAGCAGGAACACCGAGTGAATCGCCTCACGCACCGGGTTGTTGCCACGGAACGAGAACGACACGTTGGACACGCCGCCGGAGCTCAACGCATACGGCAGCTCGTCGCGGATGTAGGCGCAGGCATTGATGAAGTCGACGGCGTAGTTGTTGTGCTCTTCGATGCCTGTAGCGACGGCGAAGATGTTCGGGTCGAAGATGATGTCTTCCGGCGGGAAGCCGACTTCGTTGACCAGAATGTCGTAGGAGCGTTTGCAGATCTCTTTCTTGCGCGCTTCGGTGTCGGCCTGGCCGGCTTCGTCGAAGGCCATCACCACCACCGCAGCGCCGTAGCGCTTGCACAGCTTGGCGTGGTGGATGAACTGCTCGACGCCTTCTTTCATGCTGATCGAGTTGACGATGCCCTTGCCCTGGATGCACTTGAGGCCGGCTTCGATGACTTCCCATTTCGACGAGTCGATCATGATCGGCACGCGCGAGATATCCGGTTCGCCGGCGATCAGATTGAGGAAGGTCACCATGGCCTTCTTCGAATCGAGCATGCCCTCGTCCATGTTGATGTCGATGATCTGCGCGCCGGCCTCGACCTGCTGCAGCGCGACTTCGAGGGCTTCGGTGTAATTGTCTTCACGGATCAGGCGGGCGAATTTTGCCGAACCGGTGATGTTGGTGCGCTCGCCGACGTTGACGAACAGCGAGCTGCGATCAATGGTGAACGGCTCCAGACCCGAAAGGCGGCAGGCCTTGGGGATGTCCGGAATCTGCCGCGGCGCATAACCGGCCACAGCTTTGGCAATCGCTTCGATGTGCCCCGGGGTGGTGCCGCAGCAGCCGCCGACGATGTTGAGGAAACCGCTCTGGGCGAACTCTTCGATGACTTTCGCGGTTTGCGAGGGCAGTTCGTCGTACTCGCCGAATTCATTCGGCAGGCCGGCGTTCGGGTGCGCGGATACGTGGGTGCTGGCCTTGTTCGACAGCTCTTCCAGGTACGGGCGCAGTTCGCTGGCGCCGAGGGCACAGTTCAGGCCTACGGAAATCGGCTTGGCGTGCGCTACCGAGTTCCAGAACGCCTCGGTGGTCTGGCCCGACAACGTACGGCCGGAGGCGTCGGTGATGGTCCCGGAAATCATGATCGGCAATTCGACGTGCAGCTCTTCGAACACACCTTGCACGGCAAAGATCGCCGCTTTGGCGTTGAGGGTGTCGAAAATGGTTTCGATCAGGATCAGGTCGGCGCCGCCCTCGATCAGGCCTTTGGTGGCTTCGGTGTAGTTTTCCACCAGCTCATCGAAGGTGACGTTGCGGTAGCCGGGGTTGTTGACGTCGGGCGACAGTGAGCAGGTGCGGCTGGTCGGGCCAAGCACGCCGGCCACGAAGCGCGGCTTGGCCGGGTTTTCGGCGGTCTTGGCGTCGGCAATCTTGCGCGCCAGACGTGCGCCTTCTACGTTTAACTCGTACGCCAGCTCTTCCATACCGTAATCGGCCATGGAAATGCGCGTGGCGTTGAAGGTGTTGGTTTCGAGAATGTCGGCGCCGGCGTCCAGATAGGCTTTTTCGATACCGCCGATCACGTCCGGACGGGTGATCACCAGCAGGTCGTTGTTGCCCTTGACGTCGCTCGGCCAGTCCGCGAAGCGCTTGCCGCGATAATCCTGTTCTTCGAGCTTGTAGCTCTGGATCATCGTGCCCATCCCGCCGTCGAGAATCAGGATGCGCTCTTTGAGGGCTTGCTTGAGAGCTTGAAGGCGGACGCTGCGATCGGACATGTGGACTACTCGGAAAGACCATTACGAAGGAGCGCGATCATAGCAAACCTGTGCGCTTTTGGAGCATGTGCAGCTTTTGCATGAATATCGCTCATGTTGGTACGAGCGTCATAACGGTAGAATCGCAGCCTTTTTTTATCATCGAGATCAGCAGCATGCCGCACCGCTTCATCAGTTTATGGTTGCTGGTCCTGAGCGGGAGCGTTGCGGCGCAAGATCCCGCCATTTCTTCTTCCATCTCCTACAGCCGAGATATCCAACCGATCTTCACCGAGAAGTGCGTAGCCTGCCATGCGTGCTATGACTCGGCCTGTCAGCTCAATCTCGGCAGTGGCGAAGGCGCCGCCCGTGGCGCGAGCAAGATGCCGGTATATGACGGCGAACGCACCCAGGCGGCACCGACCACGCGCTTGTTTTACGACGCCTTCGGCAAGCGCGCCTGGCAGCAGAAAGACTTCTATTCGGTGCTCGACGCCCAGGGCAGTCAGGCCGCGCTGATGGCGCGGATGCTTGAACTCGGCCACAAGACGCCGCTGACGCCGAACGCCAAGCTGCCAGAAGAGATTGTTCTTGGGCTCAATCGCAACAATCTATGCGCAATGCCTGCGGAGTTCGACGGATATGCCGGCGCGCACCCGAAAGAGGGCATGCCGCTGGCGGTCACTGGCCTGACCGACCAGCAATACCAGACCCTGCAGCGCTGGCTGGCGTCTGGCGCGCCGATCGACGAGCAGAGCCTGGCGCCGAGTGCCAAAGAGGCCATGCAGATCCTGCAGTGGGAGAACCTGCTCAATGCTCCCGGTGCTCGGCAAAGTCTGGTCGGGCGCTGGCTGTTCGAGCACTGGTATCTGGCGCACATCTATTTCAAGGACGGCGAGCCGGGGCATTATTTCCAGTGGGTGCGTTCGCGCACGCCGAGCGGCCAGCCGATTGATCTGATCGCCACTCGCCGCCCCAACGACGACCCGGGCACGCAGGTGTATTACCGCTTGTGGCCGGTGCAAGGGGTGATCGTGCACAAGACGCACATCACTTATCCGCTGAGCGCGGCGAAAATGGCCCGGATCAAGAGCCTGTTCTACAGCGGCAACTGGCAGGTCAACGCGTTACCGGGTTACGGGCCGCAAAGCCGTGCCAATCCGTTTGCCACTTTCGAAGCGATTCCGGCGCAGGCGCGCTATCAGTTCATGCTCGATAACGCCGAATACTTCGTCCGCACCTTCATTCGCGGCCCGGTGTGCCGTGGGCAGATCGCGACCGACGTGATCCGCGACAATTTCTGGGCGCTGTTCCAGGCGCCGGAACATGATCTCTATATCACCGACCCGAACTACCGCGGCCAGGCCACGCCGCTGCTGGCGATGCCGGGGCAGAACGACGATGTCGGCAGCGTGCTGAGTCTGTGGCGCAACTATCGCGACAAGCGCAACGAATACGAGGCACTGCGCCGTGACAGCTATGCCGATCTGCCGGCGCCGAGCTGGTCGACGCTGTGGGCCGGCAACGACAACGCCTTGCTGAGCATTTTCCGCCACTTCGACAGTGCTTCGGTGACCAAGGGGCTGATCGGTGAGGTGCCGCAAACCATGTGGCTGTTCGACTATCCGCTGCTGGAGCGCACCTATTACCAGCTCGCGGTCAATTTCGACGTGTTCGGCAACGTCTCCCATCAAGCGCAGACCCGTCTGTATTTCGACCTGATCCGTAACGGCGCGGAGCAGAACTTCCTGCGCCTGATGCCCGCCGACTCGCGCGAGGACTACCTCAACGATTGGTACCAGGATGGCGGTCAATTCAAGATGTGGCTCGATTACGAGGCCATCGATGACGACAAACCGACCGCGCTGAAGCTCGACGAAAAAGACCCGAAACACGATTTCGCCATGCAGTTGCTGGCGCGCTACGGTGATCTGAACGCGCGGCCGGACCCGATCAATCGCTGCGACGGCGCTTATTGCTCGCGACCGAATATCGATCCGGCCTTGCAGAATGCCGAGCAGGCCTTGAGCCGTCTGGCCTCGCGCCCGGCCGCAGGGCTGAAAGTCATTGACCAGTTGCCCGAAGCGACCTTGCTGCGCGTTGAAACCGCCAGCGGCAAGCGCGAGGTCTACAGCCTGCTGCGCAACCGCGCCCACAGCAACGTGGCGTTTTTGCTCGGTGAGTCGCGGCGCTATCAGCCAGGGCTCGACACCCTGACGATCTATCCGGGCGTGCTCAGCAGTTACCCGAACTTCATGTTCAACGTACCGGCCGAGCAGGTGCCGGCGTTTGTCGATGCGATGGAAAACGCCAGGGATGCCAGTCGGTTCGAAAAGATCGTCGAACGCTGGGGCATTCGGCGCAGTCATCCGCAGTTCTGGCTGTATTTCCACGATCTGAGCCAATACATCCACGAAACCGACCCGGTGGAAGAGGGCGTGCTGGATATGAATCGGTACGAGAACCTTTGATGATTCGCAGGCGTGTTACGAGATTCTTTCCCGACAAAAATACTAGGACTTTGTCAGCCGCGCCGATTGGCGTAAACTGCGCCCACGCCTGCGAGGAGTTTTTATGACCGCTATTACCATTACCGACGCCGCCCATGATTACCTGGCTGATCTGCTCTCCAAGCAGAACACCCCGGGCATCGGCATCCGTGTCTTCATCACCCAGCCTGGTACCCAGTACGCCGAAACCTGCATTGCCTACTGCAAGCCAGGCGAAGAGAAGCCTGAAGACACCGCGCTGGGGCTGAAAAGCTTCACCGCCTACATCGATTCGTTCAGCGAAGCGTTTCTTGATGACGCGGTCGTTGATTACGCCACCGACCGCATGGGCGGCCAACTGACCATCAAGGCACCGAATGCCAAAGTGCCGATGGTCAATGCCGACAGCCCGGTCAACGAGCGCATCAACTACTACCTGCAAACCGAGATCAACCCGGGGCTGGCCAGCCACGGCGGTCAGGTCAGCCTGATCGACGTTGTCGAGGACGGCATTGCCGTGTTGCAGTTCGGTGGCGGTTGCCAGGGCTGCGGCCAGGCCGACGTAACCTTGAAGGAAGGCATCGAGCGCACCCTGCTCGAGCGCATTCCGGAGCTCAAGGGCGTTCGCGACGTGACCGACCACACGCAGAAAGAAAACGCCTACTACTAAGGCGTTCGCTGCGAACATGAAAAACGGCGCCCCGTGAGCGCCGTTTTTTTATGGGTAACTTTTGCCGCCCCCATTCGCGAGCAGGCTCGCTCCCACAATGAAATGCAATCACCTGTGGGAGCGAGCCTGCTCGCGAAGGCGTCTTCAAGGGCGATAAAGATGCGCATGCCCGGCGCGATACAACGATGATTCGCCAAACACCTCGCTGCCCAGCACCCTGCCAACCAGAATCAGCGCCGTACGCCGAAAGCCTTTGGCCTCGACCTTGTCGGCAATGTCCGCCAATGTACCTACCACCCAGTCCTGATCCGGCCATGTCGCGCGGTGAATAACGGCAATCGGGCAGTCCGCGCCGTAATGCGGCAGCAGTTCGACCAGTATCTTTTCCAGATGATTGACCCCCAGATGAATGGCCATGGTCGCGCCGTGCTGCGCCAGGCTCGCCAGTTCTTCGCCGGCGGGCATCGCGGTCTTGTCGGCGTAACGGGTCAGGATCACGCTTTGCGAAATGTCCGGCAGGGTCAACTCGGCGCCCAGCAGCGCTGCGCATGCCGCTGTGGCGGTCACGCCCGGAATGATCTCGAAAGGAATGTTCAGCTCACGCAAGTAGCGAATCTGCTCACCAATCGCGCCGTACAGACCTGGATCCCCGGAATGCACACGGGCCACATCCTGGCCTTGGGCATGGGCAGTCTTGATCTGATCGATGATCTGTTCCAAGTGCAGTTCAGCGCTATTGACCACGATTTCGGCCTGATGACCTTCCAGCACCGCGGCGGGTACCAGCGAACCGGCGTAGATAATCACCGGGCAGCTGCGAATCAGCCGTTGGCCTTTGACGGTGATGAGTTCCGGGTCGCCGGGGCCGGCGCCGATGAAGTAGACGGTCATCGTTGAGTCCTTGTGAAGAGGCGCAGGCACACTGCAGATGAAGCGTGCTCATGATCAATGGCGGGGATTATCGGGATTTTATGCAGCGCCGGCCAATGCCAGCGTGGCCTGCGCATATTTCTGCCGGTGGATCAGCAGTTTCGCCGGCGCCTGAATCAGTTGCTCGGCGAGCGCCAGCGCGGCGCTTTCCGCCACGCCGTAGCAGCCGGTGCGCTCAAAGGCGATCTGCGATTGATGGCTGAGGCGCTGCTGATAGGGCGCCAGTTCGGCACTGTTGAAATACTGCAGCGGCAGGTTCAACTGTGTGGCCAGTTCCAGCAACCCCGGTTCGTCGCGCTTGAGATCGATACTCGCCAGAGCCTTGACCGCTCGCAGTTCGATGCGGTGTGCCTGCAAAGCCTGGTCGAGTAACGCACGCAACGTACTGGCCGGGCAGCCCCGCTGGCAGCCGAGGCCGACCACGAGGGTCGGCGCTGCGCGGTCATCGGTCATGCCTGATATGGGCCTGCGCTTTTGCGGCGGAACAACCATGCACTGATCAGGCCCAAGGCCAGCCAGAACGCGACGTTGGTCAGCTGCGAAGCGATTTTGAACTGGGTTTCCAGTGCCTCTGGAGCGAGCATCGAATGCACCTGCGGTTGCGGCGCGCCGATCACATGCGGCACGGCGAGAATCGCTACACCAAGAAGCTTCATCAGCCAGTGACGGCTGAAAGCGATCAGTGCCAGGCCGACAGCGGTCGAAGCGGCAGTGCCGATCCACCAGATCTGCCGCGAAGCCAGATCGGCGGCGGCTGTGCCCGGCAACTCAGGTGGCAGGCCCAAGGTCGGCGCGAGAACGAACGTGGCGTAACCGGCCAGACCCCAGAGCAGCCCTTGCGAGGTCTTGGTCGGCGCGCGCAAGGTGTACAGGCCGGCGAGCATCAAGGCGAAACCCACTGCCACCACCAGATTACCGCCAGTGGTCGAGACCACACGCTGCCAGCCGTCTTCCGGCTCCCAGGCTTCGCCATCATGGCTGTGGGCGGCGGTGCCGGCGGCGTGTTCGTGGACTTGCGCGACCGGTTCGGATTTCTCGAAGGTTTCGGCCTGCAGAATCAGTGGCGATACCCAGAAACTCTGCAGCAGGGTCAGCAGCAGGGCGGCCAGCAAGCCGGTGAAGCCTGCGGTTTGCGCGATACGTTTGATCATTTCGGCAGGCCTCAGTGGCACGGGAACGCGGCGCTGTGGCGGGTATCGTGGGCGGCGTTGTGCACCGCTTCGATGTGCGAGAAACCGGCGAACCAGACCAGGCTGGCACCGAGGATCGAGGCGAAGAGGGCGGCGGCGACGCGTTGGCCGAGTGTGGTGCTGCTGGAGATGTGGTCAGTGTGGCTGACGGTGTTACTGATGATCGACATAGCGCTTCCCTCTGAAATGTCAGCGGGTAAACAGAGCGCATGAAAATCCCTGCGAGCCGGGCACGCAGGGATTTCGAACAGCGCCCGCCCACCGCGGGTTTGTTTGTGGTCAGCGGCGCTTGCGCGTGCTGGGTGTTGCGGGCCGGTCTCCGGGCTTGCGAGGGGTTGGCTGGTCGCCGACCTGCAAGCATCACCTTCCCATGCCGGGGCACAGTGGATCTGACGCTTCGCTCGCTTACCGTTGCGGGGGCAGCACCGGACTGACATGGCTTTGAGTAAAGCACATGATTCACCGGTTTCCCGTTTCACCCTGTGAAGGGCACCCGTAACAAGGTGGGCAGGAGAACATGGGTTTGGGTTTTTAGTCAATTTCCGGGGAGTTTTCGGTGCTGCGGTGGGGGATTTTTCTGATGTTTTTGTGTGTATATCCGTTGCTGCGGGTGTTGCTGATTACGGTTTCGCCCTTACGGCGAGGCACTTTTTCCAAACGCCGAAAAAGTACCCAAAAAGGCTTGCTCCTACGTTCGGCCCTCGCAGGCTCGGGTTCCTTCGCTCCGGGACTGATCCGGGCGCAGCGGCTCCGGTTTGCTTCGCTGCACCTACACTCGCTGTGTACGACTGCGTCGTACGGTCGCTGCGCTCCCACGCCCGGATCAATCCCTCCACTCAGCCTTCCGACGTCGCCGGTGGATCAAGATCAAGAGCACTCGAGCTTGCGCTCATTGTTGAGTGGGGCGGCTGCGCCGCGGGCAGCTGCGCTGCTTTGCTTTTGCTTTTGTGGGAGCGAGCCTGCTCGCGAAGGCGGCCTGACATCCGACCTGTTCTTGAGCTGGTGCGCGATCCAACTGTAGGAGCTGCCGAAGGCTGCGATCTTTTGCTTTTGCCTTTGCTTTTGCTCTGGCTTTTGATCTTTTGCCCCTTCGGCAGGCTTCGTTACGGGATCGATCCGGGGGTGGGAGCGCAGCGACCGTGCGACGCAGTCGTACACAGCGGAAGGAGGTGCAGCGAAGCAAACCGTAGCCGCTGCGCCCGGATCGGTCCCGTAACGAAGGTACCCCGAGCCCCAGCGAGCGGGCCGTACGCCGGGGCAAAGCCTTTTGGTTCCTTTTTGGCGTTTGAAAAAGGGACTCGCTGTAAGAGCGAAACCATAAGAAGCCGTTACCGCAGCAACGGATATGCCCCCGAACTCAAACTCAACGCCCATTGACCCACGACGGACCCATGCGTAGCCTTGCGCTTTCGAGGTTCTTCGGCACTCGCCGAAGCTAAGAAGGGAACGCGGTCAAAGCCGCGGCTGCCCCCGCAACTGTGAACGGTGATGTTCGTTGCCACGCCACTGCCAGCTCAACCGATGAGCCAGCGGGAAGGCGCAATGGACGCCAGGCCCAACGCCTGAACGCCGTCAGCCAGGAGACCTGCCTCGTCACAG
Organism: Pseudomonas sp. TE9122; assembly: GCF_056278925.1. Classification (NCBI taxonomy): domain Bacteria; kingdom Pseudomonadati; phylum Pseudomonadota; class Gammaproteobacteria; order Pseudomonadales; family Pseudomonadaceae; genus Pseudomonas; species Pseudomonas sp. TE9122. The sequence continues at coordinate 2,157,780 of NZ_JBWBQI010000001.1, forward strand.
ATTCTCACTACAACCGGGCGGGGTGATCCGGTGGCGAATGCTTCCGGCGTGCACGCGCGCTGCCGGTTCTCGTCCCGTATGCCCGCCGCTTGCCAAAGGGCATACCGATGAAAACACTGGCCAAACTCCCCGTCACCATCGTCACCGGTTTCCTCGGTTCGGGCAAAACCACGCTGCTGCGGCACATGCTCGACAACGCTCAGGGCCGGCGCATCGCGGTGATCGTCAACGAGTTTGGCGAGCTGGGCATCGACGGTGAAATCCTCAAGCAATGCACCATCGGCTGCACCGAAGAAGAGGCCAGCGGCCGCGTTTATGAGCTGGCCAACGGCTGCCTGTGCTGCACCGTGCAGGAAGAATTCTTCCCGGTGATGCGCGAGCTGGTTGCCCGTCGCGGCGATCTCGACCACATCCTTATTGAAACCTCGGGCCTGGCCCTGCCAAAACCGCTGGTGCAAGCCTTCCAGTGGCCGGAAATTCGCAGTGCCTGCACCGTCGATGCAGTCATCACCGTGGTCGACAGCCCGGCCGTCGCTGCTGGCACCTTCGCCGCGTTCCCGGATCAGGTCGATGCCCAGCGCAAACTCGATCCGAACCTTGATCACGAGTCGCCGCTGCATGAACTGTTCGCCGATCAACTGGCCAGCGCTGACCTGGTGATCCTCAACAAAGCCGACCAGACCAGCCCGCAAGACCTGGCTCGCGTACGCGCTGAAGTAGCCGAAGAGCTGCCGCCAGCGGTAAAAATCGTCGAAGCCAGCAATGGCCGCCTGCCGCTCGACGTGCTGATCGGTCTCGGTGCCGGCTCTGAAGAGCATATCGACAGCCGCCACAGCCACCACGATCACCACCATGACGGTGATGACGACGACCACGATCACGACGCCTTCGATTCGATCTCCATCGAATTGCCGCAAGCCGACGAAAGCTTGCTGCTCGATGCGCTGACGCAACTGGTGGTGCAGCACGGCATCCTGCGGGTCAAAGGCTTCGCGGCGATTCCGAACAAGCCGATGCGCCTGTTGATCCAGGGTGTGGGCACGCGTTTCGACAAGCATTTCGACCGCCAGTGGGGCGCCGACGAAGCGCGTGTCACGCGTCTGGTGCTGATCGGACAGGAACTCGATGCCGCACAACTCGAAGCGCAATTGCGCGCTGCGCTCAGCGTTTAAGCCATGCACCTGCTCAGGACCCAGCCGGGCGGATTCGTCTCGGACGACAACATTGCCGACCTCGGACAAACCCCCGCCGAGCTGGTGATCCTGTGCAGCGGCGATTCCAGCCTGGCGCTGCTCGCCGAGGCTGCGCAGCAACTGCCCGATGACTATCCGAGCCTGCGTCTGGCCAACCCGATGCAGGTGCAGAATCATGCCTCGGTCGATCTGTATGTCGACGAAGTGCTGCGCCACGCCAAGGTCATTCTGATCTCACTGCACGGCGGCATCGCCTATTGGCGCTACGGTGTCGAGCGGCTGGTCGAGTTGTCCGAACGCGGCGTGCAACTGATTCTGGTGCCTGGCGATGACCGCCCGGATCCCGAACTCAGTGACTTGAGCACGGTCAGCGCCGAAGTGCGCGATCGACTCTGGCAATTTCTGCGTCAGGGCGGCATGGGCAATGCGCTGGATTTCTTCCGTTGCCTGGGCAACCAATGGTTCGCCCGCGATTACCCGTGGAGCGAGCCGCAAACCCTGCCGCGCACGGCGATTTATCACCCACAGAAAAACAGCGCTGCCCTGAGCGACTGGCAAGCCGAATGGCTGCCCGGTCAACCGGTGGCGGCGTTGTTGTTTTATCGCTCGCATTTGCAGGCGGCGAACACGGCGTTCATCGATGTGTTCTGTCAGCGTTTGCAGGCAGCCGGGCTCAATCCGCTGCCGATCGCGGTGGCCAGTCTGAAGGAGCCCGGTTGTCTGTCGGTGGTCGAGGACTGGCTGGATGAAGTCGAGGCGGGGGTGATTCTCAACACCACCGGTTTTGCCCAGTCCAGCCCCGAAGCGCCGCATCTGCGCCCGTTTCGCCGCAACATCCCAGTGATTCAAGCCATCTGCGCCCAGGACAACGAACCCGGCTGGCGCGACAGCGAACAGGGCCTTGGGCCGCGTGATCTGGCGATGCACATTGCTTTGCCGGAACTCGATGGACGCATCATCAGCCGACCGATCAGCTTCAAGGATCTGGCCTGGCGCAGCGAGCGCAGTCAGTCCGATGTGGTCTGCTACCGCGCCCAGCCCGAACGCATGGAATTCGTCGCCGAACTGGCGCGGCGCTGGATTGCTTTGGCACACGTGCCGAACGGCGAAAAACGCATCGCCCTGATCCTCGCCAACTACCCGACCCGCGACGGCCGCATCGGCAACGGTGTCGGCCTCGATACGCCAGCGGCGGCGCTGAACATCCTCCGCGCTTTGCGCGAAGAGGGTTATCCGGTCACGGCCGAGTTGCCCGATAGCGGCACCGAGCTGATCCAGCAACTGCTCGGCGGTGTCAGCAACGACCTCGACAGTCTCGACCTGCGCCCGTGCCAGCAAAGCCTGGCGATGGACGATTACCTGGCAATGTTCAACGTGTTGCCGGAGGCGAATCGCGCGGCGGTGCTCGAGCGTTGGGGGGCGCCACAAAACGATCCGATGTGCCGCGACGGTCGCCTGATGATCGCCGGTCTGCGTTTCGGTCTGACCTTTGTCGGCATCCAGCCCGCCCGCGGTTATCAGGTCGATCCGAGCGCGGTGTATCACGACCCGGATCTGGTCCCGCCGCACGGCTATCTGGCCTTCTATTTCTGGTTGCGCAACACCTACGGCGCCCACGGCGTGATCCACGTCGGCAAGCACGGCAATCTCGAATGGCTGCCGGGCAAAGGTGTTGGGCTGTCGGAAAACTGCTGGCCCGACGCGCTGCTCGGGCCGTTGCCGAATATCTATCCGTTTATCGTCAACGACCCGGGCGAGGGCGCCCAGGCCAAGCGGCGCACGCAGGCGGTGATCATCGACCACCTGATGCCACCGCTGACCCGCGCCGAAACCTATGGGCCGCTGCGTAATCTGGAGTTGATGGCCGACGAATATTACGAGGCGCAACTGCTCGATCCGCGCCGTGCCCGCGAGTTGCAGCGCGACATTCTGCAATTGGTGCGGGACACGCAGATCGACCGCGAATTGCAACTGGATGCCGCGCTGGACAGCGATGCCGATGCGGCGATCTGGTTGCCGCGTCTGGACACTTATCTGTGCGATCTGAAGGAATCGCAGATTCGCGATGGGTTGCACATTTTTGGTGAATCGCCGAGCGGGCGCTTGCGTATCGACACCTTGCTGGCGTTGCTGCGCATCCCGCGCGGTGACGGTAAAGGCGCGCAGTCGAGCTTGTTGCGAGCGTTGGCCAAGGCGTTTGAGTTGGGCTTCGACCCCTTGGATTGTGCATTGGCCGATCCTTGGAATGGCCCGTGTCCGATCGAGTTGCAGGCCATCAGCGAAGAAGTCTGGCGCACCGCCGGCGACACCCGCGAACGCCTCGAACTCTTCGCCGCAGACCTGATCTTCCAAGCACTGAATGTCCCCTGTGGGAGCGAGCCTGCTCGCGAAAGCGGTGCGTCAGGTAAATCATTGTTGAATGACACACCGAGTTCGCGAGCAGGCTCGCTCCCACAAGGGGCGGGTTGGGCTGAGGTTGATTCGATACTCGACCATCTGCGCGAAGTCGTCGCCCCGCGCCTCGACGCTTGCGGCCCCGCCGAAATGCGCGGTCTGCTCGACGCCCTCAGCGGTCGTTTCGTCCCGGCCGGCCCCAGCGGTGCGCCCAGCCGTGGCCGCCTCGACGTGCTGCCGACCGGGCGCAACTTCTATTCGGTGGACGTGCGCAATCTGCCGACCACCACCGCGTGGCGCATCGGATTCCAGTCGGCAACGCTGATTCTCGAACGGCATCTGCAGGACCACGGCGATCACTTGCGCCAGCTCGGCCTGTCGGTCTGGGGCACCGCGACCATGCGCACCGGCGGCGACGACATCGCTCAGGCCATGGCTTTGATGGGCGTGCGTCCGGTATGGGCCACGGGCAGTCAGCGCGTGGATGATTTCGAGATTCTGCCGCTGAGCCTGCTCGATCGTCCGCGGGTCGACGTGACGCTGCGGGTTTCGGGGTTTTTCCGTGATGCGTTTGCCAATCTCATCCGCCTGTTCGACGCCGCCGTGCAAGCAGTGGCCGCACTGGACGAGCCGGATGACTTGAATCCACTCGCCGCCAAGGTGCGCGCCGAACGCGAGGCGCTGTTGCAGTCGGGCGTCGATGAAGATACCGCGCGGCGTCAAGCCGGGTGGCGCATCTTCGGCGCGAAACCGGGGGCGTATGGCGCCGGGGTGCAAGGCGCTATCGATGGACGTCTGTGGCAGTCGCGCGAAGACCTCGCCGAGGTCTACCTGAACTGGGGCGCCTATGCTTACGGCGGTGCCGACGAGGGCACGGCCGCCCGCGCGCAATTCAGCCAGCGCCTGAGCCAGGTGCAAGCGGTGCTGCAAAACCAGGACAACCGCGAGCATGACCTGCTCGATTCCAACGATTACTACCAGTTCCAGGGCGGCATGCTCGCGGCGGTGGAGACTCTGCGCGGGGAAGCGGCGGCCAGTTATCACGGCGATCACAGCCAACCGGATCTGCCGAAGATTCGTACCTTGAAGGAAGAGCTCAATCGCGTGGTGCGCTCGCGCGCGGCGAATCCGAAGTGGATCGACGGGGTCAAGCGTCACGGCTACAAAGGCGCGTTCGAACTGGCGGCGACGGTTGATAATCTGTTCGCCTTCGATGCGACTACGCAATTGATCGACGACCATCAATATGCGTTGCTGGCGGAGGCATATTTGCTCGATCCGGCGACCCGGGATTTTGTTCGTGAGCATAATCCCCATGCGCTGCGCGACATGACCGAACGCATGCTCGAAGCGCAGCAGCGCGGGATGTGGCAGGAGCCTGGGGCTTATAAAGAAGCGCTGGAGAATTTGCTGTTGGATATCGAGGAAGATATGTAGCCGCTAAAAAGCTACCCTCACCCCACCCCTCTCCCGGAGGGAGAGGGGGCCGATTTTTAGCGCTGTCGAAATTTGCGTCGACCCGATGCATCACGTCGACAGAACTCGAGAGGCCATCACGGTCTGTTCCCTCTCCCTCTGGGAGAGGGCTAGGGTGAGGGCAACAACTGACACACCACAACGTCACGACCATCCACGACCACGAAAGAGAAACCCATGACCGACACCCCGCATTTCCCGCTCTCCGCCGTGGTCGGCGCCGATGACCTGAAGCTCGCCCTGTGCCTGACCGCCATCGACCCGAAAATCGGCGGCGTACTCATAGAAGGCCCGCGCGGCATGGCCAAGTCGACCCTGGCCCGGGGCCTGGCGGACCTGCTCGCCAGCGGCCAGTTTGTCACTTTGCCGTTGGGCGCCACTGAAGAGCGCCTGGTCGGCACCCTCGATCTCGACGCTGCCCTGAGCGGCGCTCGCGCGCAGTTTTCGCCCGGTGTCCTGGCCAAGGCTGACGGTGGCGTGCTCTATGTCGATGAAGTCAATCTGCTGCCCGATCATCTGGTCGACCTGCTGCTCGATGTCGCCGCCAGCGGTACCAACCTGATCGAACGTGACGGCATCTCCCATCGACATTCGGCGAAATTCGTCCTGATCGGCACCATGAACCCGGAAGAGGGCGAGCTGCGGCCGCAACTGCTTGACCGCTTCGGCTTGAACGTTGCCCTCAGCGGCCACACCGCGCCCGCCGAACGTGGACAGATCATTCGCCGGCGGCTGGATTTCGACAGCGATCCACAACGGTTCTGCGCGCAGTGGGCGAGCGAGCAACTCAGCCTGCGTTCGCGCTGTGAAAGCGCCCGCGAGCGCTTGGCAGCCATCCCGCTGGATGATGCGGCATTGGCGTTGATTACCGAGCGTTGTTTCGCCGCCGGCGTCGATGGCTTGCGCGCTGATCTGGTGTGGTTGCGCGCGGCTCGCGCCCATGCGGCGTGGCGTGGGGCCGATGCGATTGCTGAAGAGGATATCGACGCGGTGGCCGAATTTGCCCTGCGCCATCGCCGTCGCGAACAACCTTCGTCCAGCGCCCAATCACAAGCGCAATCTCCGTCAGGCACAGACAGCAAATCCGGCGAAGGCCAGGGCCAGTGGGGCGAGATGCCGGCAACGGCGCAAGCTACCGGTGCCCGCCGCGAAGTTCCGAGCTGGCCGCCACAAGCAAAAAAGCCCTAGGCATTCGCCCCCGATCCGACGCGGGGGCGAATGCCAGACCCCGTGCCGGACAACTCGATAATGGTCGTCAGGGCCAACGCCAGAGTGCCAGCAGCGGTTCGGTGAACTGGCCGGGCACGCTGCTCAATGGCCGCCCTCAGCGCCGCGCTGATCTGCTGTTCCAGCAGCGTACCCGTTCGCCCCATGAAATCTGGCTGGTGATCGTCGACGCGTCGGCTTCGACCCGTCGCCATCAGGCCTTGAGCGATGCCAAGGGCCTGCTCGCGCAGTTGTTCGACGATGCCTACCGCCAGCGGGCGCGGCTGGCGTTGCTGACCGCCAGTGGTTCTGCGCCGAAATGGCAGGTGCAAGGCTTGAAGGCTTCAAGCGGCCTGAGCGCCTGGCTTGACGGTCTGGGCGCTGGTGGCGGCACGCCGTTGCTCGCGGCGCTGGAGCAGGCGCAGCAATGGCTGACGGTTAGACGCAAGCGCTTTCCCGCCGAACAGCAACGCTGCCTGATCGTGACCGATGGTCGCTTGAAAGAGCTGTCGGGGTTGCCGGTGCTGGCGTGCCCGGGATTGCTGATCGACATCGAACGCGGGCCGATCAGGCTGGGCCGGGCGAAGGATCTGGCGACCGCGCTGCAAGCGCAATATCAGCATATCGATGAGCTGGGTCTACGCTGAAATCCGCCGCACCGCTCGCACCCTGTGGGAGCGAGCCTGCTCGCGAAGGCTTCTTCGGCAACGCTGAAAGTCTCCGATCAAGGTCATTCATACAGATTTTGAAATGATTTACCGCTGTGGAGCAGGTCGGTCGACGCTGTACGCTCGAAGGCCATTTTTCATTCAGGATCTACATGAACACCCTCTCGGAGCCTCCCAGTCAGCATTCTCCAGCGCAATATTGCGCGGTCTTGATCCATTCGCAGCATCCCGTCTTCCGACTCCCGACTATGGTTGATAACGCGGCCCTTGAGCCTTCGCGTTGAACTTCGCCGTGTCCGGCCGCCTGAATTCACTGTAGAGAGATCGAGACGTTTTATGGAATGGTTAGCGGATCCCACGGCCTGGTTAGGCCTGTTGACTCTGATCGTGCTGGAACTGGTACTGGGTATCGACAACCTGGTGTTCATCGCAATTCTTGCCGACAAACTGCCGCCGCATCAGCGTGATCGTGCGCGCATCATCGGCTTGTCGCTGGCGTTGATCATGCGTCTGGGCCTGTTGGCGAGCATTTCCTGGCTGGTTACGCTCACGCAGCCGTTGTTCGAGGTGTTCGACAAGAGCTTCTCCGGCCGCGACCTGATCATGCTGTTCGGTGGCGTGTTCCTGTTGTTCAAAGCGACGATGGAGTTGCATGAACGCCTCGAAGGCCACGTCGGCGAGCGCTCGACCAACACAACCTACGCGCTGTTCTGGCCGATCGTGGCGCAGATCGTGGTGCTCGACGCCGTGTTCTCGCTCGACGCGGTGATTACCGCCGTGGGCATGGTCGATGAACTGGCGGTGATGATGATCGCCGTGATCATTTCCATCGGCCTGATGATCGTCGCCAGCAAGCCGCTGACCCGCTTTGTCAACGCGCACCCGACCGTGATCATGCTGTGCCTGGGCTTCCTGATGATGATCGGTTTTGCCCTGACCGCAGAAGGTCTGGGCTTCCATATCCCGAAAGGTTACCTGTACGCGGCCATCGGTTTCTCGATCCTGATCGAGGTGTTCAATCAGATCGCCCGGGCACGGCGCAAACGTTCGATGCAGGGCGTGCGGCCGATGCGCGAGCGCACGGCCCATGCGGTGATGCGTCTGCTCGGCGGGCGCAAGCTGGCGGCGGAGGAGGTTGGCGAGGAAATCTCCGACCTGCTGGACAACGGTGAAGCGCCGGTGGCCGAGCTGTTCGACCGTCGTGAGCGGGTGATGATCAGCGGTGTGCTGCAACTGGCGGAACGGCCGATTCGCAACCTGATGACGGTGCGCGCCGACGTTGACCTGATTGATCTTGCGGATGACGCCGAAACCATTCGCACGAATTTGATGCATTCGTCCTACTCGCGCTTGCCGTTGATTCGCGATGGCGCGGTGGACGAGCCGCTCGGCTTCGTACACAAGAAGGAATTGCTCAAGGAGTATCTGACCGGCAATGAGCCGAACCTTGAGCATCTGGCGCGCAAGACCGTCAATCTGCTCGACAGTTACTCAATCCTCAATGCCCTGGAGCAGATGCGCGCGGCCTCGACCCACATCGCTTTCGTGGTCAACGAGTTTGGCGATTTCGTCGGTGTGTTGACCATGACCGACATCCTCGAATCGATCGCTGGCGAACTACCCGATGCCAGCGAAATCGAAGGCCCGGACGTGGTCGAAGAGCGCGGCGGGTTTCTGGTCAGCGGCGCGCTGCCCTTGGCTCGCGTTCGCCAGCGTACCGGCTTCGATGCCGAGCCGACGGAGGACTATCAGACCATGGCCGGGTTGGTGATGAGTCTGCTGGATCGCTTGCCGATGACCGGCGATCAACTGGAATACGAGGGCTGGCAATTGACTGTCAAAGCGGTGGAAGAGCGGAGGGTGACGCGGGTGTTGCTGGAGCGCGCTGCCGCGTAATACTTGCGTTTTCTAAAAGCTGTGCCTGCCTTTTTGCGAGCGGGCTAGCTGCCACATTGCAACGCGGTCCAATGTGGCAGCGAGCCTGCTCGCGAAGGCAATTTGGCAGGCACTCCATACCTCTGAGGAGGCTCGTTCAGTACATCCTCCGTAGGCGCCCATGTGGGACGGTACGCAAAGTACGAAGTGTCTGACGCAGCCAAGGCAGATCATGCTTCCGTTTACGCGCGGCAAAGGGGGCTTTGGTCTTGCCGATGTGCACGGCGAAATCCCGTGCGAGGGTTTCTTCAGTGCCGATACCTTTGAGCTTTTTCATCAGCCTGCCGTTTTTATAGAACAGCACGGTTGGCGTGCCCGTGACATTCGGGTGCTTGGGCGATTGGCTGGTGTTGAGCATATAGATGTTGGCGCGCAGTCGGTAAGGCTCGGCAATCTGCCGAAAGATCGGCCCGGCCCATTCGCAGGCGGGGCAATGTTCATTGGCGAAATAAAGAATGACCGGACGCCAGGTTTTCAGGGCTTTGCGGTAAACCGGGGCCAGCGCGGAAGATGTGTTGGTGACGTTCATCGAAGGGTCCTTTTCAACGAGCGGATAGGTTGCTTGACGTTAAAGGAGTAGGCATGTCGGGGTCTACTGTCAGAAATTACAGGTGGACTGCGTAACCACGAGAAGTGCTGTCGTCACGGTGATAGCCGTCGCGAAACGGCAGGGTGGTGATGTCTACAGGCAGGCGCTAAAGCGCTGATACCGGGTCTTGTTCAACTGTCACCCTGATTCGCACCACAACGGCGCGATCTGACCCAAGTTGGGAACGCATTACCCCTTTCCTGGCTTTGTCAGGTGTTTCCTTCGTTCCTGGTCGGGCCAAACCCTTTGGTCCACGAACCATATCTTGTTGATTCCAAAAGCGTTCAACGCAGTTACAGATTTCGCGAGATTCCTGTGGCACACTTTCTGCTGTCTATTCCGTAGTAACAAACCGTGTTCCGGTATAGCGGAATAAACACAATTCTGGAGTGCTTGCCATGCGTCGCCATCCTTCGTTGTTCAAAGCGTGTGTTTTTGTCCTTGCGGCTTCTTCCTCGGTCATGGGTCTGGCCCAGGCGGCCGACAGCAAGCTCGACAGTGTTCTCGCCCGTGGCAAGTTGATCGTGGGCACCGGCAGCACCAATGCGCCGTGGCACTTTCAGGGCGCGGACGGCAAGTTGCAGGGTTTTGATATCGACATCGCCAGGATGGTGGCCAAGGGACTGTTCAACGACCCGAGTAAAGTCGAGTTCGTGGTGCAGTCGTCCGATGCGCGTATCCCCAACCTGCTGACCGACAAGGTCGACATGAGCTGCCAGTTCATCACCGTCACCGCGAGCCGCGCCCAGCAAGTGGCATTCACCCTGCCGTACTACCGTGAAGGCGTCGGCCTGCTTTTGCCGAATAACAGCAAGTACAAGGAAATCGAAGACCTGCAGGCGGCGGGCGATGACGTTACCGTTGCGGTGCTGCAGAACGTGTACGCCGAAGAATTGGTGCATCAGGCATTGCCCAAGGCCAAGGTCGATCAGTACGACAGCGTCGACCTGATGTATCAGGCAGTGAACTCCGGCCGTGCCGATGCCGCCGCAACCGATCAGTCGTCGGTCAAATACCTGATGGTGCAGAACCCGGGCCGCTACCGCAGCCCGAGCTATGCCTGGAGCCCGCAGACTTACGCTTGCGCAGTCAAACGTGGCGATCAGGACTGGCTCAACTTCGTCAACACCGCGCTGCATGAGGCCATGACCGGGGTTGAGTTCCCGACCTACGCCGCCTCCTTCAAGCAATGGTTCGGTGTCGATCTGCCGTCGCCCGCGATCGGTTTCCCAGTCGAATTCAAATGATCCCGTGAGAGTGGGGCGATTTCAGTCGCCCCGCTCAAGGTACTGCTGACCATGAATTATCAGTTGAACTTTGCCGCCGTGTGGCGCGATTTCGACACCTTGCTGGCAGGGCTCGGGCTGGGCTTGCAGCTGGCGCTGGTGTCGATCGCCATCGGCTGCGTGATCGGCCTGCTGATGGCGTTTGCATTGCTCTCCAAACATCGCGCCTTGCGGGTGCTGGCCTCGGTGTACGTCACGGTGGTGCGCAACACGCCAATCCTGGTGTTGATTCTGTTGATCTACTTCGCACTGCCCAGCCTTGGCATTCGTCTGGACAAGATTCCTTCGTTCATCATCACGCTGTCGCTGTATGCCGGCGCGTACCTGACCGAAGTCTTCCGTGGCGGCTTGTTGAGCATTCCCAAAGGCCAGCGCGAAGCCGGGCTGGCAATCGGTCTCGGTGAATGGCAGGTCAAGGCTTACGTCACCGTGCCGGTGATGCTGCGCAATGTGCTGCCGGCGCTGTCGAACAACTTCATTTCGCTGTTCAAGGACACCTCGCTGGCGGCTGCGATTGCGGTGCCGGAGCTGACCTATTACGCGCGCAAGATCAACGTCGAGAGCTACCGGGTGATCGAAACCTGGCTGGTGACCACGGCGTTGTATGTCGCGGCCTGTTACCTCATTGCCATGCTGCTGCGTTACCTCGAGCAGCGTCTGGCGATCCGCCGATAGGAGGCTGCGATGTACCAATCTCCCAGTTGGTTGCATGAATTGTGGCTCGCGCGCGAGCCGTTGTGGCAGGGCTTTCTGACCAGCGTGCAGGTCTCGGCGCTGGCCATTGTGTTGGGCACCATGCTCGGCGTGGTTGCCGGCCTGGTCCTGACTTACGGCAGATTCTGGATGCGCGCGCCGTTTCGGCTGTACGTCGATCTGATTCGCGGCACGCCGGTGTTTGTATTGGTGCTGGCCTGCTTTTATATGGCGCCGGCGCTCGGTTGGCAGATCAGCGCGTTTCAGGCCGGAGCCTTGGGCCTGACGCTGTTCTGCGGCTCGCACGTCGCCGAAATCGTTCGTGGCGCCCTACAAGCCTTGCCGCGCGGGCAGATGGAGGCGGGCAAAGCCATCGGTCTGACGTTCTACCAATCCCTCGGCTACGTGCTGTTGCCTCAGGCGCTGCGGCAGATCCTGCCGACCTGGGTCAATTCGTCGACCGAAATCGTCAAGGCGTCGACCTTGCTCTCGGTGATCGGCGTCGCCGAATTGCTGCTCAGCACACAACAGATCATCGCCCGAAACTTCATGACCCTGGAGTTCTACCTGTTCGCCGGTTTTCTGTTCTTCGTCATCAACTACGGCATCGAATTACTCGGCCGGCACATTGAAAAGCGGGTGGCCTTGCCATGACTCAAGCTCAAGTTGTTTCACAGAATCAGGCGTTGCTGGACATTCGCGGCCTGCACAAACAGTACGGCGCGGTGGAAGTGCTCAAGGGTGTCGACCTGAGCATGCAGCGTGGCAACGTCGTTACGCTGATCGGCTCCAGTGGCTCGGGCAAGACCACGCTGCTGCGTTGCGTGAACATGCTCGAAGAGTTTCAGGGCGGGCAGATTCTGCTCGACGGCGAATCCATTGGCTATGACGAGGTCAACGGTAAACGTGTGCGCCATGCGGAAAAGGTCATTGCCCGTCATCGTGCGATGACCGGCATGGCCTTCCAGCAATTCAACCTCTTCCCGCACCTGACCGCGTTGCAGAACGTCACCTTGGGCCTGCTCAAGGTGAAGAAGATGCACAAGGACGAAGCCGTGGTGCTTGCCGAAAAATGGTTGGAGCGTGTCGGCCTGCTGGAGCGGCGCAATCACTTTCCCGGTCAGTTGTCCGGCGGTCAGCAACAGCGCGTAGCGATTGCCCGGGCGATTGCGATGAACCCGAGCCTGATGCTCTTTGACGAAGTCACCTCGGCCCTCGACCCAGAACTGGTTGGCGAGGTGCTCAACGTGATCAAGGGGCTGGCCGAGGACGGCATGACCATGTTGCTGGTGACCCACGAAATGCGTTTCGCTTTCGAGGTCTCGGACAAGATCGTTTTCATGAATCAAGGGCGAATCGAAGAGCAGGGGCCTCCCAAGGAACTGTTCGAACGCCCGCAATCGCCGCGTCTGGCGGAATTTCTCAAAAGCACGCGGTTTTGAATCTGCACTTTTGCAATCAGGAGAAACACCCATGAGCATTACGCGTTACGGCACCGGCAGCACCGCCGCCGGCGGCCAGCCTCGTCCATTCGCCCGCGCTGTTGAAGCGGATGGTTGGCTGCATGTGTCCGGCCAGGTACCGGCGGTGGATGGCGAGATCATCGTCGGCGGCATCGTCGAACAGACCCACCAGACCATGAAGAACCTGATCGCCATTCTCGAAGAGGCTGGTTATGGCCTTGAGGACGTGGTTCGCGCCGGCGTATGGCTGGACGATCCACGGGATTTCAGCAGCTTCAACAAAGTCTTCGCCGAGTATTTCAAACCCGAACACGCCCCGGCGCGGGCCTGCGTGCAGGCGAGCATGATGGTTGATTGCAAGGTTGAGATCGACTGCATTGCCTACAAGAAGAAGGCCTGAAACAAGTGCAGCCCTCTTCGCGAGCAGGCTCGCTCCCACATTTGGAATGCGTTTTCCTGTGGGAGCGAGCCTGCTCGCGAAAGCGATGTAACAGGCGACACTGGACTCTCGGTAAACTCCCGGCGACTTTGAATGGAAACCACTGACATGACCGAAGACACCATCAAGCGCCGGGCACGTGGTCTGGACCGGGCGTTCGATATCCTCGATTTTCTCAAGGAAATCGGCCAGCCCCTGCGCCCCAATGACATCGCCAACGGCATCGGCGGCCCGAAATCCACGGTCTACGAGCTGGTCGCATCCTTGCTGGAACGGCGGATTCTGGAACCGGTGGGCAAGGACGGCCACGTCTATCTCGGCCGCCAGTTGTACTTCCTCGGCCAAGCGCATCTGCGCCATTTCGACCTCAGCCGCGAAGCCGATCACGCCTTGCAGGAGATCGTCAGCCAGACCCGCGAAACCGCGCAGATGTGCCTGCTCAACGGGCGCAAATACACGGTGGCGTTGATGAAGGAGGGCGAGCGGCATTTCCGCATTTCCTCCGATATTGGCGAAAACGCGCCGATCCCGTGGACCGCCTCCGGGCGCCTGCTGCTCGCGCACTTGAGCGATCAGCAGATCATCGACCTGATCGACGAGGACGACTACATCCTGCCCGACGGCGAACGCCTGCCGCTGGAACGCTTTCTGGCGGAGATTCGTCAGGCCGGTATCGATGGCTTCTTCTCCTTCGACAGCGTCGCCGACACCTTCACCCATTGCTTCGCCGCGCCGGTGAAAGACCCGCAAGGCGTGGCCATTTGCACGTTGTGCATCGTCGCCCCACGGGCCGATGCAAAAAACAATTACAACGACTATCGCCGGGTGCTGATCGAGAGCGCCAACAGCCTCGCCCGGCGGATCAACGAATAACCGCGGCTGCCTGCGGCCGCGACTGTGAGGACTGGACCATGACCACTGCCATCAACTCTGCCGTAGAAAAAGGCGACGCCGCCATCGGCGCGCAACTGACCCGCGACGTCAGCCTGCCGGCGTTGGTGCTGCACCGCGAGGCGCTGGAGCACAACATTCGCTGGATGCAGAAATTTGTCAGCGACAGCGGCGCCGAACTCGCGCCCCACGGCAAAACCAGCATGACCCCGGCACTGTTCAAGCGACAGCTCGACGCCGGCGCCTGGGGCATCACCCTCGCCAGCGCCACCCAGACCCGCGCCGCTTATGCTCACGGCGTACGTCGGGTGTTGATGGCCAATCAATTGGTCGGCACGCCTAACATGGCGTTGATTGCCGATCTGCTCGCCGATCCGACGTTCGATTTCTATTGCATGGTCGATCACCCGGACAACGTCGCCGACCTCGGGGCTTACTTCGCTTCCCGTGGGGTCAAGCTCAACGTGATGATCGAATATGGCGTGGTCGGCGGGCGCTGCGGGTGCCGCAGCGAGCAGGAAGTCATCGAGCTGGCCAAGGCCATCGATGCGCAACCGGCGCTGGCACTGACCGGCATTGAAGGTTACGAAGGCGTGATTCACGGCGATCACGCGGTCAGTGGCATTCGCCAGTTCGCCGCATCGCTGGTGCGCCTGGCGGTGCAGCTGCAGGACAGCGGCGCTTTCGCCATTGCCAAACCGATCATCACCGCATCGGGTTCAGCCTGGTATGACCTGATCGCCGAATCCTTCGAAACCCAGAACGCCGCTGGCCGCTTCCTCAGTGTGTTGCGCCCGGGCAGTTACGTGGCCCACGACCATGGTATCTACAAAGAGGCGCAGTGCTGCGTGCTCGACCGTCGCAGCGATCTGCACGAAGGCCTGCGCCCGGCGCTGGAAGTCTGGGCTCATGTGCAGTCGCTGCCGGAACCGGGTTTCGCGGTGATCGCCCTGGGCAAGCGCGACGTCGCATTCGACGCCGGTTTGCCGGTGCCGTTGTTGCGCTACAAGGCCGGTGTGGTGCCGGCGACAGGTGATGATATCGGTGCGTGCAAGGTCACGGCGGTGATGGATCAGCATGCGTTCATGACCGTGGCGCCGGGTGTAGAACTGCGGGTCGGCGACATCATTTCCTTTGGTACTTCGCATCCGTGCCTGACGTTCGATAAATGGCGGGTGGGGTTGCTGGTGGATGAGCAGTTGGCGGTCATCGAGACCATGGCGACTTGTTTCTAAGGCTTGAGATTGCGTTGCGGCGGCTATTTCGCGAGCAGGCTCGCTCCCACAGAGGACGCATTTGAATGTGGGAGCGAGCCTGCTCGCGAAGACGCCCGCTTAGCCACCACTGAACCACCCGAGATCCCACCCGATGAAAATCCTCCGCAACACCCCACGCATCGCCCTGATCGGCGAATGCATGATCGAACTGCAACAACGTGCCGACGGCAGTCTGCAGCAAAGCTTCGGTGGCGATACCCTCAATACGGCCGTGTACCTGTCCCGCGCGCTGGGCGACAAGGCGCAAGTCGACTACGTCACCGCGCTGGGCGATGACAGTTTCAGTGACGCAATGTGCCAGATCTGGCGCAGCGAAGGCATCGGCCTCGATCTGGTGCAGCGCTTGCCTGGTCGGCTTCCCGGTTTGTATTGCATACAGACCGACGCCAACGGCGAGCGGCGTTTCCTGTACTGGCGCAATGAAGCGGCGGTGCGCGATTGCTTTACCACTCCTGCGGCCGAGCCGATTCTCGCGGCCTTGCCGGACTACGACGTGCTGTATTTCAGCGGAATCACCCTCGCCGTACTTGGCATGCAAGGCCGTGCCCGCCTGATCAAGACGTTGAGCGAAGCCCGGCAGCGCGATGCGCGCATCGTGTTTGACAATAACTACCGCCCACGCTTGTGGGCTTCTGTGGAAGAGGCGCGGGCGGCGTATCGCAGCGTCTTGCCTTATGTCGATCTGGCGTTGCTCACCGTGGATGACGAACAGGCGTTGTTCGGGTTTGCCGATTGCGCTGAGGTGTTTGCGACGTATGCGCAGATTGGCACGCCAGAAGTGGTGCTCAAGCGTGGCGCGGAGGCGTGCCTGATTCGTTGTCAGGGGGAGACGTTTGAGGTGCCGGCGCAAAAGGTCGACAAGGTTGTCGACACCACGGCGGCGGGGGATTCGTTCAGTGCGGCATATCTGGCCCGGCGCTTGCTCGGCGGCAGCCCGGCAGAGGCGGCCCAAGCGGGACATGAATTGGCCAGTCAGGTGATACAGGTGCCAGGAGCGCTGATCCCCAGGTAGTCAGAGAATGGCCGCTTGCTGCGCAATCGGTTCGCGAGCAGGCTCGCTCCCACAATGAAAATCCGGTCGAAATGTGGGAGCGAGCCTGCTCGCGAAGAAGCTCGACAGCCAGCCGATCAATCCCGATAAAACACCTGCACCAGGTGATAACCAAACTTGCTCTTGATCGGTCCATGAACGGTGCGCAGTGGTTTCTTGAAAATCACCGCATCAATCGCGCCGACCATCTGTCCTGGACGTACTTCGCCCAGATCACCGCCGCGTTTGCCGGACGGGCAGGTGGAAAACTTCTTCGCCAGCACATCGAATGCTTCGCCCTTGGCGATGCGCTGTTTGAGTTGTTCGGCCTCTTCGGCGGTTTTCACCAGAATGTGGCGGGCTTGGGCTTTCATCGTGCAATACCTGATAACGGGGTGACAGCGGGGCGCGCGATTATGCCTCAAGTCACGGGGTCGGGTTGCTCAACTTGCGAATCTTGCTCGCCAACACTTCCAGGACAAAAGGCTTGGCGACCATGTCCATACCCTCTTCAAGAAAGCCCTGGCGCTCGGCAGCAATCTGCGCGTAACCGGTCATGAACAGCACTTTAAGGCCGGGACGATGCTGGCGCGCAATTTCCGCCAACTGGCGACCGTTCATGCCGGGCAGCCCGACATCGGTGACCAGCAGATCGACACGTTGCGCGGACTCGAACAAGGGCAGGGCGATTTTGGCGTTTGCCGCTTCGAAGGTTTTGTAGCCCAGCTCCCTCAGCAGATCGAGCACCAGCATGCGCACCGCCGCGTCATCCTCGACCACGATTGCGGTTTCGCCAGAAGATGAAGCAGCAATCGGTTCGGCTTTCTTCACAGATGAGGTTTCCGGCGTCGGCTCAAGCAAGCGCGGCAAGTACAGGCGCACGCAAGTACCTTGCCCCGGCACGCTGTCGAGGCTGACGTGACCACCGGATTGCTGGGCGAAACCGTAGATCATCGACAGCCCGAGCCCGGTGCCCTGGCCGATCGGCTTGGTGGTGAAGAACGGATCGAACGCTTTGGAGCGAATTGACGGAGTCATGCCGGTGCCGTTATCGCTGACCGCGAGCATCACATATTCCCCGGCCTTGACCGGTTCGAGAATGGTGATGTCGCTGCTGTCGAGGTAGACGTTGGCAGTCTGGATCAGCAACGTGCCGCCTTCGGGCATCGCGTCGCGGGCGTTGATCACCAGATTGAGCAAGGCATTTTCCAGCTGGCTGACGTCGGTGCTCACCGGCCAAACGTCTTCGGGCAGGCGCAGTTGCAGATCGATCGGATCGCCTTTGGTGCGGCGGATCAGATCTTCCAGCGAGTGCACCAGGTCATTGACGTTCAGTTGCTTACGGTCCAGCGACTGGCGCCGCGAGAACGCCAGCAAGCGATGCGTGAGCGCCGCCGCGCGATTGGCCGATGACACGGCCGCTTCGGTAAAACGGCCGATCTCGTCGGCACGACCATTGGCGATGTAGCGCTGCATCAAGTCCAGACTGCCGATAATGCCGGTGAGCATGTTGTTGAAGTCGTGGGCGATGCCACCCGTGAGCTGGCCGACGGCTTCCATCTTTTGCGCGTGGCGCAAGGCATCTTCGGCGCGCTCGCGTTCGAACATCTCGTTCTGCAAACGCTCGTTGGCCTGAGCCAGTTGCTCGGTGCGCGCGCTGACCCGCTCTTCGAGGGTTTCGTTGAGATTACGCAGGGCTTCTTCGGTTTTCTTGCGCTCGGTCTCGTCGATGACAAAGATGTAGAAGCCGTTCACTGCACCGTCCGCACCATGTCGCGGCAGATAATTCATGAGGGCATGACGGGTGCTGCCGTCGCGGTGGGGGGTATAGAAACTGAAGGAACAGGCGCGTCCGGCCAGCGCTTCGGCGATGTACGGTGCACGCAGGAAATACGCCTCTTCGCCGATGACTTCGCGAATCTTGCGCCCGTACAACTCTTGCGGTGTGAGGCCGTACCAGTCGAGATACGCTGCGTTGTTCAAGCGAAAACGTTCTTCGGCGTCGACATAGCTGATCAGTATCGGCATGGCGTTGATGATCAACTGCAATTCGGTCTGGCTCTGACGCAGCGCTTGTTCGGTGTGTTTGCGTTCGGTCAGGTCCAGCGCCGCGCCGAGAAAGCGCATCGGCCGACCATGATGATCCTTATAGCAACGCCCCCGCGCGAACACCCAGCGCAGCGTGCCATCGGCCTGCAACAAGCGATATTCCTCAGCGTACTCGGTGCCGTGGGTGATGCAGTGCTTGATGCCGCGCGCAACCATTGCGCGGTCTTCGGGGTGCACCCCGTGCATATATTCGCTGATCGGCAATTGCCCGGCCTTGCTCGGATCAACGCCATGCAGTTCGGCAAAATGCGCATCGGCAATGAATCGGTCTTCGCCAATGTCCCAGTCCCACGTACCGACGGCGTCGGCGGCGGCGAGGGCCAGTTGCAGACGCTCTTCGGACTGGCGCTGAGCCTTGAGGCTTTCCTCGGAACGGCGCTGCAATTCCAGGGCAATGCGGCGGCGTTCGTTGGTCTCAATGGCAGTGATCAGAATGCCGGCGACCTGTGCGGTTTCATCGCGAATCGGACTGTAGGTCAGATCCAGCCAGAAATCGGTTTTTTTGCCGTCCCGCTGCACGCTGAAACGCTGCTCGCTGAAGCTGCGCACCTGACCCTGCAGCACCGCTTGGTAGATCGGCTCGGCAAAATCCCGCACTTCCGGCCAGATCTCATGCGTTGGCTGGCCGAAGGCTTCGGGATGCTTGCTGCCGGCGAGCAGGGCAAAGCCATTGTTGTAGATCTGCGTGAGTTGCGGCCCCCACAACAGCAGCATCGGCATCGGCGAATGAATCACGATGTCCACCGCCGTGCGCAGGCTCTGCGGCCAGCTGCCGGCGGCGCCCAGCGGACTGCGGCTCCAGTCGGTGCGGGCGATCAGGGCCTGGGCGTCATCGGTGGTGGGTACAGCATTCATGTTTCAATCCTGAGCGTGGTTCGGTGAGACGGGGTCTATCATTGTTGCAGGAGCCGCGCCAAGCGTAGGCCAAATCTGCTCATTCAATGCTTCGCGGGTGCTTTCAGCCATGGAAATCGATGCACTGTTGTCAACATTGTCGCAAAAAAACGGTTCGGATCTCTTCCTTTCCACCGGCGCACCACCGAGCGCTCGCATTGATGGTGTGCTGACGGCGCTGAGCGATCAGCCATTCAAACCTGGCGAAACCGCGGCCATCGCCACCTCCCTGATGGACGCCGAGCAGCGCCGGGAGTTCGACCGGGATCTTGAAATGAACCTGGCAATCTCCCGAACGGGCGTCGGCCGGTTCCGGGTGAACATTTTCAAGCAGCGCAACGACGTTTCGATCGTTATCCGCAACGTCAAGCTCGACATCCCGCGGTTCGAAGACTTGAAACTGCCGCCGGTGTTGCTGGAAACGGTGATGCTCAAACGTGGCCTGATTCTTTTTGTCGGCGCTACCAGTTCGGGCAAGTCGACCTCCCTGGCGGCGCTCATCGATCATCGCAACCGCCACAGTGCCGGACACATCGTGACCATCGAAGACCCGATCGAATATATCCATCGGCACAAGCGCTCGATCATCAATCAGCGTGAGGTTGGCGTCGATACGCGCAGCTTTCATGCTGCACTGAAGAACACTTTACGCCAGGCACCGGACGTCGTCCTGATTGGTGAGATCCGTGACCGCGAAACCATGGAGCACGCGCTCTCGTTTGCCGATACAGGGCATCTGGTGTTGTCGACATTACATGCGACCAACGCCAATCAGGCGCTGGATCGCATCATCAATATGTTTCCCGAGGAGAAGCGCGAGCAGCTGTTGCAGACATTGGGCAACAACCTGAAAGCATTTGTCTCGCAGCGCTTGGTACGCACTGTCGACGGCCAGCGCAGGGCGGCCGTGGAAGTGTTATTAGGTACGCCGACTGTCGCTGATGCGCTCCGTCGCAATGAGTTGGCTGAGTTGAAAAGTATCATGGAGAAATCCGAAGACTCAGGCATGCAGACATTCGATGCTGCACTGTTACAGTTAGTCCTTGCGCGTGTTATTACAGTAGAAGAAGCTTTGAAAAACGCGGATTCGACAAACAACTTACGGTTAGGCATCAAGCTTAAACTTGATTCTCCAATCAACGAAAAAGCATCGACAGGGGATTGGGGGTTGGTGGAGTAAGTTGTCGTGTCTGTAGGCGGCTGAGCGGTCAGGTGATAGATGTTTGAAATCTAGACTAATACTTGGTTAGTTGTGGTTTCGCCTGTTTTTATTAGATTTGCGATCTCGATAGCAAGTCCATGTAAATAAACAGGTCAATAAAATGAAAAATCGATGTGGTGCAGGTGCTCTTTCCAAATTGAGCGCTGCCGATAATGTGCGTTGTTCTGCCGCAGATGAATTAGAACGAATGGCACTTCTAGGTCAGTTGAAAAGATTTCTTGTTGAAGCTCCGGAAGACGTTGCGCGGGATATTTCAAACGACGACCAAAAGATCATCTGGCTCTCGCCTGAATCCTCTTTTGGACGTTTACAGAAACCGGCCAGCGAGATGCTTCAGGATCTGATGAGCTTACTCGGTTCTGGCACCTACAGTAGAGTTACGTCTTCGGGTGAAATTCACATATACGTTACTCATGAAGGGTGGATGGATGTATCGGATAACGTCAAGAGTAATCCCGACGCGAATGAGAAGTTCGAGAAGTTAGTTGCTATTGCAGCAGGTCTTGGTGGATTCGTTCACCTTGATAACGCAGTGCTGTTGTCGCAGTGGTTGCGTTTTCACGGGTTCAACGTGCCGGATGACAGAGAAAAACTAGAAAGCTTGATTGGCTTTTTGGAGTGGAAGTGGCCTGAAGGAGATGATTTTGGTAATTACTGGGGGCAGATAACTGGGCTAAATGATACGTCGATCACCTTGACACCACAGCAGTGTGCAGAGATTCGCGCAGTGACGAGTAAACTTTTCCCTGCGAATGAGAATCTACTTAACACAATCTTCAGAAGCGTAAGACCGTATAACGTTACTACCGTTAATTGGGACAGCGCTAACGAGGTCGTTGCAATGCTGGTTCGTCATCCAGCGTCGCAGAAAATTGCCAAGGAATACGTCATTGCACTGGACTGGTGGGGGGCGAAGGATTCCGAGGAAATCAGTAGTGACGATCTAGCTCAGGTATTGCTCACCGCAATAATTTTGCAGTTGGATTCATCCATAGGCGTTACTGGTAAGCGCAACTGCATCGGAACCTTTGATATATACGATTCGAGCACCATGGCTGATAGGCCGTTATATGCCATACGTGAAAATTTTGAGGCTTACCTGGTAGCAAAGGGCCATTCGCACTCGATTATTCCTCTCGCTTCCCACCTGCTCCTGGCTCATGTAGCGCCTTGTCTCTTGGTTAAAAATCTGCCCCAAGAGCTTTACGCTGGCTCGATCGGCTGGGTGACGTTTTGCCAGGCGGTGAGCTTTATCGAGATCAATTGTCGAGGCGTCTCTCGCTTCATGACATATGAACAAGTCATGAAGTTTGCAAGCATGGAAACGGTCAGCCCGGTACTGGGGGAGCTGCAAGGTATTACTGCGATCGACCCTATCATTGACTGGGCATTGATGAATGAAGTCATCACTCATGAGCAACTGAGCACGTCTGCTCTTACAGCAGCTCAAGACGCTTGGAATGCGTATAAAACGCACGTGGATGATATTGTTTTGGGGATCAAGGCATTTGGGGCGGCTCCGCCCAATCGGAAACGACTGGCGATGACTGCATTGAAGCAGGCGGTTGCTGATTTTGATGTTATTGAACAACCTCTTTTGCGTCCTGAGACTTATTCTGCAATGAGAGTGTCGATGCTTGATCTTCATATCGAAGGGTTGCTGGCGTCCGGAACATGGGATTGGAATAAAGAGCCCGGCATTTTCGATAAGTATCCGCAGCTTTTGGCCTTGCCTGCCATCAAACCAGCATTCGAAGCTGAGCTCGTTAGCTATCACTGCAATATTCATAAGGCGATGGCTTCAAACATAAAGCTGGCGATAGCAGGAATGCCTCGAGCCGATCGAGATATCTTTGCCTCAAGCAAGATCACGTTTTTTACTGTACGTCCTTCGGTTGCAGAGATTTACTATCCGTCATCGGCTAATTATAACTTGGTCGGCGCGGGTAATCAGCCGCCCAAAAATATCGAAGTTCAGCTCAAGAAAGACCAGGCGGTGGGGCGGTTCGGCGTAATTATGATAGCTTCCTTCGGGAATAATCAGACTTTATGCTATGAAATGTTTACCTTGTTGGGAGAGTGCAGAAGAAACGATGAGCTAGGCAAATTGATTATTTATACCCAAAAAATGAACATGCCTGGAAGGGTTGAATATACAGGGAAGCCCGATGATGCATTTTTCCCTTTGCCCCCCCACGCATAACGTTCCAACTGATTTCGATAGCTACATTGTCGGAAAAAAGCCGTCGCCGAATGCCTCTGGGATTATGGTTATAGAGAAACTTGGCACTGTTATCGCTCCGACTTCTGCGTCGCGGGTCGTTCGTAATCATTATCAGTTTTTCGTAAATGAGCATATCGAAAATATTGCCCAATTTGTTGTGAAGAACAGACCATTGGGCAGCCTCCAGGATTTCAGGGAAGTCTTCACCGAATACACTGATAAAGAGCGTGCGGAGAACACTTATAACGAGGTGCTGACGTATATTATTGACCTGTGTGTCCCGTTCAAGAAATGTATCGAAGACTTGGCTTCCGGAAATAGAAATCAGGTGGTTGACGGAATTTACGCGTGCACGATGGATGCTATCGGTATTTTCTTCACTGTACTGGGTGCCCCGGCTAAAATTCTGCATATCGCAGCCAAAACAGTTTCGTTAACGGCAAAAATCGGCAGCCTCGTCAGGTTTGGCATTTCTCTGACAGTCTCGACTTTCAATCCGATTGATGGATTGCCAACTGCTGGATACCAAGCGTCAAAAGCATTGTTCAAAAGCGTCATGCACTTGGGCGCGTCGGGCGCAAAAGTCGTGGAATCTGCCGTTGTCCAGATGAGCAGACTGACCGGTACGGCGCGGGAATTTCACAAGCTGGCGAATGCTACCGATGTTGGTTTCGGGAGGTGGCGCCCGCTTGGAAGCACCGCGTCTTCTTTCAATGTCTGTGCCATCAAGAAAAGCAGTGAGTGGTACGCGGCCAATCGGCTAGGTAAGCCGTGGGGAAAACGACTCGTCAATTTTGACCTGCAAGAGAAGTTTAGTCTGCCATTACTGCAGAAACCGGTTCCGGGTGTTTTTACAGCTCACATTCTCGAGCGCAGTCTGCCACTGGCCCGTTTCAAAATAGACAGCGCAATTGAAATGCTGGGCTCGCCGGCGCTGAATTTCAAAACCGACCCCACGATTGGATTGTTTTTTGGCAGTACCGCGGCGGCGCGTGACGAATTGTCCAATCTGCTAAGCGCCATCAGGCTGGATTTCGGCGGAACGTCCGCCAGTAATTTCCTGTTGGATAGCCTGAAACTAGATGATGGCGTCATTGAGGTAAATCCATTCGATTACAGTAAATGGAAGAGCGCAGGAGCTACAGATAAAAAGCGTGTTCAGTACATGACGGTCAATACACGTAACTTCAACCAGCGATTCAGCCTGACAGGTTACGGCGAAATCGCTGATGACCTCATCCACGAAATGATTCGGGTCAACCCCGCCAAGACCAGTCTGATCACTGCCGAGGGGGCGACCCGAGATGGTAAGGTCGGTTTGGATGTGGCGCCTTTACTCAACTTGGCAAAGGGACGCTTGCCCCGGTCTGAGCCTATCACTGGCAGTTTTCACGAAAGTGCTCAAGCGCTCCTCAATGCAGACTCGCTGATGCTCGTTATTGCCTTGCTCAGTTTGTTGAAAACAAACGAAGCGTTGTTTTCGCTGAATCTCAGCATCATGCGCGCAGCGATCGAAGCCAGTGGAGATCAGCCCCTCACCGGTGAAGTTGTAATACAGCTGAATTGAGGCTGCGCCAGACGAAATTCAGTGTTGAATAACTTCGGTCATGGCCAGTTCGCGCCGATCCCGAAACTGCTCCAGCGCTTCGGGATTGGCCAGTGCATCGGTATTTTTCACTGGCCTCCCATGCACGACATCGCGCACCGCCAGCTCTACGACTTTTCCGCTGATGGTGCGCGGTATATCGGTTACTGCGACGATGCGTGCGGGAACATGCCTGGGTGTGGTATTGGCGCGGATCACTTCGCGGATTCGCTGTTCAAGCCCTTCATCCAGCTCGACGCCGTCGCGCAAACGCACGAACAACACGACGCGCACATCCTCCTGCCATTGCTGACCGATGGCGACGCTGTCCAGCACTTCACTGATTTTCTCGACCTGCCGATAAATCTCCGCCGTGCCGATGCGCACGCCGCCCGGATTCAACACCGCATCCGAGCGGCCATGGATCATCATCGCTCCATCGCGCATTTGCTCGGCGTAATCACCCTGTGCCCAGACGCCGGGGAACAGGCTGAAATAGGACTGGCGGAGTTTTGAGCCGTCGGGGTCATTCCACAAGCCGATCGGCATCGCCGGGAAATGCCGTGTGCAGACCAGTTCACCTTTCTCACCGATCACCGGCTGGCCAGCGTCGTTCCACACCTCGACGGCCATGCCCAGGCTCTTGCCCATGATTTCTCCGCGACGTACCGCTGACAGCGGGTTGCCATTGACGAAGCACGAAACGATGTCGGTGCCACCGGACATCGAGGCCAGACACACCTCGGTTTTGAAGTCGCGATAAACGAAATCGTAGCTTTGCGGTGACAAAGCCGAGCCTGTGCACAGCAGCGTTTTCAAACTGCTCAAATCATGGCTTTCCCGTGGCCTGGCGCCGCTGCTTTCCAGCGTCGCGAGGAATTTCGGACTGGTGCCAAACACGCTGATGCGTTCATCGTCGATCAGGTCGAGCAGGCGCTGGTGATCCGGGTGGAACGGCGAGCCGTCGTAGAGCACCACGGCGCTGCCCACTGCGAGTGCCGAGACCAGCCAGTTCCACATCATCCAGCCGCAGGTCGTGTAGTAGAACAAGCGGTCACCGGGACCGAGGTCGCAGTGCAAACCATGTTCCTTGACGTGTTGCAGCAGCACACCGCCGGTGCTGTGGACGATGCATTTCGGCACGCCAGTGGTACCGCTGGAGTACAGCACGTAGAGCGGATGATTGAACGGCACCGGGGTGAAATCCGGTTCGCCGCCGGGTTGATAAAAATCTTCCCAGAAGCAGACATCGGCTAGGGTTCGGTAATCCTCGATGCGAGCTTGCGGGCGAGCGTACGGGACGATGATCAACTGCTGCAGTGACGGCAGTTGTGCAAGGATTTCGTTGAGCTTGGCGGTCTGATCCAGGGTTTTTCCGGCGTATTGATAACCGGCACAGGTGAGCAGCACTTTCGGTTCGATCTGGCCAAAGCGATCGATCACGCCGTGGGTGCCGAAGTCGGGCGACGAGCAGGACCAGATCGCGCCGAGGCTGGTAGTGGCCAGCATCGCCACCAGGGTTTGCCAGGTGTTGGGCATGCACGCCGCCACGCGATCACCCCGGCCAACGCCCGCCGCGCGCAGGCTCGCCTGAAACCCGGCGACCTGTTCGGCCAACTCGGCCCAGGTCAGTTGTTCGCGCTGACCATTCTCTGCAACTGCGATCACGGCCACGGCATCGTCGCGTCGGCGCAACAGGTGTTCAGCGAAGTTCAGGGTCGCGCCGGGGAACCACTCGGCGCTGGGCATTTCTGCACCTTCACGCAAGACGGCGTCGGGCTGAGTGTGGAAGCGGATGTCGAAGTAATCGACGATCGCCTGCCAGAACGCCGGGCGCTGATCGATGCTCCATTGGTGCAGGGCAGGGTAGCCGTCGAGCTTGAGCGAATGCCGCTGATTGATATCGCGCCGGAAGGCATCCATACGCGAACCGGCGATACGCTGGGTGTCGGGTTGCCAGAGAATATCGGACATGGGCTTGCCTCTTCTTATCGGATTCGTACAGGCCAGGGAGATCGTTCCCTGTGGGAGCGAGCCTGCTCGCGAAAGCGTTGTCTCAGTATCCCGAACTGTGTCTGATAAACCGCATTCGCGAGCGGGCTCGCTCCCACAATGGCCAGGTGTTTATTGCGCCAACCAGCCACCATCAATGTTCCACGCCGCGCCGCGCACCTGGCTGCCGGCTTCGCTGCACAAGAACAGCACCAGCTCACCCAGATGCTGCGGTGTGACAAACTCCAGCGAGGGCTGTTTTTCCGCCAGCAGATCATGCTGCGCCTGCTGCGGATCGACCCCCTTGGCCGCGCGATCGTCGATCTGCTTCTGCACCAGCGGCGTCAACACCCAGCCCGGACAGATCGCATTGCAGGTGACATTGCTGGTCGCGGTTTCCAGCCCGACCACTTTGGTCAGGCCGATCACGCCATGCTTGGCGGCAACGTATGCGGCTTTGCCGGTGGAGCCGACCTGGCCATGCACCGAGGCGATATTGATAATGCGCCCCCAGTTCTTGCGGCGCATGCCCGGCAGACTCAAACGGGTGCTGTGGAACACCGATGACAGGTTGATCGCAATGATCGAATCCCAGCGCTCAACCGGAAACTCTTCTACCGCCGCAACGTGCTGAATGCCAGCGTTGTTGACCAGAATGTCGACGCCGCCAAACTCGCGCTCGGCGTAGGCGACCATGTCGGCAATCTGCGCCGGGTCGCTGACATCGGCGGGATGATGGCCGACCTTGCCGCCGAACTGAGCGACTTCGGCGATCACCTTCGAGGCGTCGCCGAAGCCATTGAGGATCAGGTTGGCGCCGGCCTTCGCGAGAGTCAGCGCGATGCCCAGGCCGATGCCGCTGGTGGAGCCGGTCACCAAAGCTGTCTTGCCGGAAAGAGTGGTCATGAATACCTCACACAATACCAGTGGCGTAGAAAGTGCCGATCACCACGAAAACCGCCAGCGTCTTGATCAGCGTAATACAGAAAATGTCTTTATAGGCTTCGCGGTGGGTCAATCCGGTCACCGCCAGCAGGGTGATCACCGCGCCGTTGTGCGGCAGGGTGTCCATGCCGCCACTGGCCATCGCGGCCACGCGGTGCAGCACTTCCAGCGGGATATTCGCCGCGTGCGCCGCGCTGATGAACTGCTCGGACATCGCCGCCAGCGCAATGCTCATGCCGCCCGAGGCCGAACCGGTGATGCCGGCGAGCAGCGTCACGGTGATCGCTTCGTTGACCAACGGATTGGGAATCTGCTTGAGCCAGTCGGCCAGCACCAGAAAGCCCGGCAGCGAAGCGATTACCGCACCAAAGCCGTATTCAGACGCGGTGTTCATGGCCGCGAGCAACGCACCGCTGACCGCACTTTTGCTGCCTTCGGCGAGCTTGCTTTTAATCGCCTTAAAGCCGAACGCCAGCACCATGAGGATGCCGACCAGCAACGCCGCCTGCACCGCCCAGATCGCCGTGAGCTTGGCGATTTCAGTAGTGACCGGCGCGGCCATGCCCGGCAGTGCGAGGCTGTGGGTCTTGCCATACCACTGCGGAATCCACTGGGTAAACAGCAGGTTCATGATGCCCACGGCCAGCAATGGCGACAGGGCAATCCACGGGTTGGGCAGCTTCAGGTCTTCGGCAGTTTCCGGTTCGTTGCGCAGTTCAGTGCCGTAGCCTTCGCCGGCACGTTGCGCCTTGTTGCGTTGGCGCTGCAGAAACAGCATGCCGGCGCAGAACACGAAAATCGTGCCGATCACCCCCAGCCACGGCGCCGCCCATGCGGTGGTGTTGAAGAAGGTGCTGGGGATGATGTTCTGGATTTGCGGCGTGCCGGGCAGGGCGTCCATGGTGAACGAGAATGCACCGAGGGCAATGGTCGCCGGAATCAAACGCTTGGGGATATTGCTCTGGCGGAACATCTCCGCTGCAAACGGATAAACGGCGAAGACAACGACGAACAACGACACGCCGCCATAAGTCAGCAGGGCGCACACCAGCACGATCACCAGCATTGCTTGTTTGGTACCGAGCAGGCGAATCGCAGCGGCGACGATCGAGCGCGAGAAACCGGACAGTTCGATGAGCTTGCCGAACACCGCGCCGAGCAGAAATACCGGGAAGTAGAGCTTGATGAAACCGACCATCTTGTCCATGAACACCCCGGTGAACGCGGGGGCAACGGCGGACGGATCGGTCAGCAGCACCGCGCCGAGAGCAGCGATCGGGGCGAAGAGGATGACGCTGTAGCCACGGTAGGCGGCGAGCATCAGCAGCGTCAGGGCTGCCAAGGCAATGATCACACTCATGGTGTGTCTCTCCAGATTGTTATTTTTGTGGGTGAAACGGGTGTGGAGAGTGGGTTAGCGAGATTTGTGCCAATCTTCTAACTGTTTGAAATATAAGGAAATTAGATTTCGGTCGAGTTCTCGAAACTGTTTTTGTCTCTTAGTTGAGATTTTCTTTGAATGGGCCGGAGCCTTCGCGAGCAGTCTCGCTCCCACATTTGACATGCATTCCCCTGTGGGAGCGAGCCTGCTCGCGAAGCTTTTGTTTTGTCTTCATACAGAGATTCGATATCTCTTTATGTAGACTCGGCAATCCCCAGCGCAGCCATTTTCTTGTAGAGCGTCGACCGCCCCAGACCCAGCCGAACCGCAGCCTCCGGCACTTTCCCCGCGCATTGCGCCAGGGTCGATTCGATCAACTGCCGATCAAACCGCGTCCGCGCCTGTGCAAATGTCTCCCCAGCGGGCGCGTGCGTGCTTTGCTCGGACGTTCGCTCAACCGGGGTAAACGTGCCAATCGCCCCGCGAATATCCTGCTCGGTCAACATCAGATCATCACTGAGCAACGCCGCCCGTTCCAGCACATTACGCAACTCACGGATGTTGCCTGGCCAGGCATGCTGGCCGAGCAACGCCAGCGCATCGCGGTGCAGTTCATGCTGGCTGCGCAGCTCTTCGAGAATCGCCTCGCTCAGCGCCGGCAAATCGTCGAGACGTTCACGCAGCGGCGGCACCTGGATCGGCAGCACATTGAGGCGGTAGTACAAATCGGCGCGAAATTCGCCGCGCTTGATCGCTGCCTGCAAATCCGTCGACGTCGCGGCGATTACCCGCACATCGCTCTGAATCACTTCATTGGAGCCGACCGGCTCGAACTCCTTTTCCTGCAACACGCGCAACAGTTTGCTTTGCAGCGGTAGCGGCATATCGCCGATCTCGTCGAGAAACAGTGTGCCACCCTGAGCGATTTGTAATTTACCGGTGCGGCCCTTGCGGTCAGCGCCGGTGAAGGCGCCGGGTGCCGTGCCGAAAAATTCGGCTTCCAGCAGCGCCTCTGGAATTGCCGCGCTGTTGATACTGACGAAGGCTTTGTGCGCGCGCGGCGAAGCGCTGTGAATGGCTTGTGCGAGTAACTCTTTTCCAGTGCCGGTTTCTCCCAACAGCAACACGGGCGAATCAGCGCTGGCGCTTCGTCGCGCACGTCGTTTGACTTCAAGGCTGGCGGCGCTGGTACCGATGAAATGGGCGAAGTTGTATTTGGTCTGCCGCGCACGCAGCAGTGAGCGGGTCGAGGCGAGTTCTTCCTGCATGCTCAGGTAACGCTTGAGCATCGGCGACAGCGTGCGCAACTCGTCGAACAGGGCAAAACCGATGGCGCCGATCACGCTGCCGGCATCGTCGTGGATCGGCAGGCGCATCACCACCAGCGGTTCCTTTGGGGTGTCCTGCATGTCCAGCAGAATCGGCCGACCGGTGCGCACCACCTCGCGCAGCAAACTCCCGGGGATCACGCTTTCGCAAGGCTTGCCGATAGCGCCTGCCGCTGAATCGAGACCAAAGCGCCGGGCGTAGCGTTCGTTCATCCAGACGATATTCGCATCGCGGTCAACAATCACCGTGCCTTCGCTGGATTGCTCGATGATCTCGAACAGCGAACGGATCGCCAGGGTGCGTACCCGTTGGTAGTCCTTGAGGCTTTCGGTGGTGTTCATTGAGGCTGATCCTGATTGTTTGTTGCTGGTACCGGTCCCTTCGCGAGCAGGCTCGCTCTCACAGGGGACTGCATTCCAATGTGGGAGCGAGCCTGCTCGCGAATGCCGCGCCGCGGATTTACAGAAAAAAACCTACCCCGGATGCGCCGCCGCCAACAGCTCTTTGGTGTAGGGATGTTGCGGGTTGTCAAACACGTCGTGACTGGCACCACGCTCTACCACCTGGCCGTCCTTGATCACGATCATGTCGTGTGCCAACGCGCGCACCACCGCCAGATCATGGCTGATAAACAGGTAGGTCAAACCGTATTTTTCCTGCAAATCACGGAGCAGGGCGACCACTTGTTTCTGCACAGTGCGGTCGAGGGCCGAGGTCG
Organism: Pseudomonas sp. TE9122; assembly: GCF_056278925.1. NCBI lineage: Bacteria > Pseudomonadati > Pseudomonadota > Gammaproteobacteria > Pseudomonadales > Pseudomonadaceae > Pseudomonas > Pseudomonas sp. TE9122. The sequence continues at coordinate 2,188,719 of NZ_JBWBQI010000001.1, forward strand.
GTTCATCGAGCAGGATCAGCGCCGGTTTCAGCACCAAGGCCCGGGCGATGGCGATGCGCTGGCGTTGGCCGCCGGAAAATTCATGCGGGTAGCGATGGCGGCTTTCCGGGTCGAGGCCGACTTCCCTGAGCACGCGAATCACTTGCTCATCACATTCATTAGCGGTCGACTCGCAATGCACTTCCAGACCTTCGCTGATGATCTGTGCCACCGACATGCGCGGGCTCAGGCTGCCAAACGGGTCCTGAAACACCACCTGCATCTGCCGCCGCCACGGCCGCAGCTGCTTTTGATTGAGGCCGTCCAGCGCTTCGCCCTGAAAGCGAATGCTGCCCTCGGAATCCAGCAAGCGCAGGATCGCCTGACCCAGCGTCGACTTGCCCGAACCGGATTCGCCAACAATGCCCAAGGTCTTGCCGCGCTGAATATTCAGACTGATGCCATCGACTGCGCGCAGATACTGCTTGCGCCTGAACAGCCCGCCGCCGACCTGGAAATCGACGCGCAGGTCAGCGACTTCCAGCACATTTTCACGTTCGTCACGGGGCAGGGCTTCACCTTCCGGCTCAGCGTTCAACAGCACGCAGCTGTAAGGGTGTTTGGGTTCGGTGAACAGGGTTTCGCAGGGTGCCTGCTCGACGATCTCGCCAGCCTTCATCACACACACCCGCTGCGCGATGCTGCGCACCAGATTGAGATCGTGACTGATCAGCAGCAGCGACATGCCGAGCCGCTGTTGCAGGGACTTGAGCAGCAAGAGAATCTTGCGTTGCACGGTGACGTCCAGTGCCGTTGTCGGCTCGTCGGCAATCAACAACTCCGGTTCGCAGGCCAGGGCCATGGCGATCATCACCCGTTGCCGTTGCCCGCCAGAGAGTTGGTGCGGATAGGCTTTCAAGCGTTCCTTGGGTTTCTGGATGCCGACCAGCCCGAGCAATTCGAGAATGCGCTGCTGCGCTTGCTTGCCGCCGAGGCCGCGGTGCAGCAAAAGGGTCTCGCCGATCTGCTTTTCGATGGTGTGCAGCGGATTGAGCGAAGTCATCGGCTCCTGAAAGATCATGGCGATACGATTGCCGCGCAGTTCTCGCAAGACCTTCGGATCAGCACCGAGCAGTTCCTGCCCGCGATAGCGGATGCTGCCACGGGTTTGCGCCTCACTCTCGGGCAGCAGTTGCAGGATCGAATGCGCGGTCACCGATTTCCCCGAGCCCGATTCGCCCACCAGAGCCAGGCACTCACCGGGGCGGATATCCAGGCACAGGTCACGCACCACAGTCTGACCATGGAAGGCGACATTGAGGTGGCGGATTTCAATCAGGTTTTCAGTCATGGTCACGCTTCAGGATCGAGGGTCAAAAGCGTCACGTAACGCTTCGCCGATGAATACCAACAAGGAGAGGATCAGCGCCAGAGTGAAGAACGCGGTCAACCCGAGCCACGGTGCTTGCAGGTTCTGCTTGCCCTGACCGATCAGTTCACCCAGCGAAGCGCTGCCGGCCGGCATGCCGAAGCCGAGGAAATCCAGCGCGGTCAGCGTTGAAATGGCACCAGTCAGAATGAACGGCAGGTAGCTCAGCGTCGCGTTCATTGCGTTGGGCAGAATGTGCCGGAAGATCACCTTGCGGTCAGTCAGGCCCAGGGCACGTGCGGCTTTGACGTATTCCAGATTGCGTCCGCGCAGGAACTCGGCGCGCACCACGTCCACCAGCGCCAACCAGGAAAACAGCGCCATGATCCCCAGCAGCCACCAGAAATTCGGCTCGACGAAACCGGAGAGGATGATCAGCAGATACAACACCGGCAGCCCCGACCAGACTTCCAGCACGCGTTGTCCAAGCAGGTCGACCCAGCCACCGTAATACCCCTGCAACGCGCCGGCGGCGATACCGATCAGCGCACTGACAAATGTCAGCATCAAGGCAAACAGAATCGACACCCGAGCGCCAAAGATGACCCGCGCCAGCACATCGCGTGCCTGATCGTCGGTGCCCAGCCAGTTCACCGAAGTCGGCGGACTTGGCGCCGGTTTGTTCAGATCATAGTTGGGTGTGTCGTCGCTGAACGGAATCGGCGGGAACAGCAACCAGCCACCGTCCTTGCGTATCAGATTCTGCACGTACTCGCTGCGATAATCGGCCTGAAACGGCAGTTGCCCGCCGAACTCCTGTTCGGTATGGCGCTTGAACACCGGGAAGTACCACTGGCCCTGATAACTGACCATCAACGGTTTGTCGTTGGCGATCAACTCGCCACCCAGCGTCAGGATGAACAGGCCGATGAACAGCCACAGCGACCACCAGCCACGACGGTTTTTCTTGAACCGTTCGAAACGGCGACGACCCAAAGGCGAGAGCTTGAACATCAGGCATTCCTCGCGGCGAAGTCGATACGCGGGTCGACCAGGGTGTAGCACAGGTCGCCGATCAGTTTTATCAGCAGGCCGAACAGGGTGAAGATGAACAGTGAACCGAACACCACTGGATAATCCCGCGATACCGCTGCTTCGTAACTCATGCGCCCAAGGCCATCGAGGGAGAAGATCACCTCGATCAGCAGCGAGCCGGCGAAGAACACACTGATGAACGCCTGAGGTATCCCCGAGACCACCAACAGCATGGCGTTGCGAAACACGTGTCCGTACAGCACGCGGCGTTCGCTCAAGCCTTTGGCGCGGGCCGTCACTACATACTGTCGGGTGATTTCATTGAGGAACGAGTTTTTTGTAAGGATCGTCAGCGTCGCGAATCCACCGATCACCAGCGCGGTGACCGGGAGCACCAGATGCCAGAAGTAATCGGCGATCTTGCCCAGTGTCGACAGCGATTCGAAGTTGTCCGACACCAGCCCGCGCACCGGAAACCAGTTCAGCGAAGTGCCGCCGGCGAATACGACGATCAGGAACATCGCGAACAGAAACGCCGGCATGGCGTAACCGATGATGATCGCCGTGCTGCTCCAGATATCGAAATGGCTGCCGTGGTGCACAGCCTTGCGGATGCCCAGCGGGATCGACACGAGATAGGTGATCAGCGTCGCCCACAGCCCGAGCGAAATGGTCACCGGCATCTTTTCCAGAATCAGGTCGGTGACTGTAGCGCCCCGGAAGAAGCTCTTGCCGAAGTCCAGTTGCGCGTAATTCTTCAGCATCAGCCACAGACGCTCGTGGGCCGGTTTGTCGAAGCCGTACTGCTTTTCGATGTCCTTGATCAGTTGCGGGTCGAGGCCACGGCTGGCGCGCGAAGCGTTGCTCGATGTCTCGCTGGCACCGCCGCCGACACTGGCGCCGCCGATGCCTTGCAGATGGGCGATGGCTTGTTCGACCGGTCCGCCGGGCGCGGCCTGAATGATGACGAAATTGACCAGCAGGATGATCACCAGCGTCGGAATGATCAGCAGCAGGCGCCGCAGTATGTAACCCCACATCAGTGCGGCCCTCCGGGTCTGCTGCGACTGATTTTCTCAGCGGTCATTTGCTGATTGGTCAGCGGCGTGCGGCTGATTTCCCACCAGCTCTCGATGGCTTCGTCATTGCTCGCCTGCACCGTGGGAATGCCGAAGCGGTTCCACCACACGGTCGAGGTGCCCGGCGGGTAATAGTTGGGAATCCAGTAGTAGTTCCATTGCAGCACCCGGTCCAGCGCATGGGCGTAATGCAGCATGTCCGATTGGGTCGAGGCGCGAATCAGGCCGTTGATCAAAGTGTCGACTGCCGGATTTTTCAGCACCATGTAGTTGTTCGCGCCCGGATCGTTGGCCGCTGCCGAGCCGAAGTAGTTGAGCAACTCGCCGCCCGGAGAAGTGGTAACGGGATAGCCGGTGACGATCATGTCGTAGTCGCGGCTCATCAGGCGATTGACGTATTGCGAGGCGTCGATGCGGCGAATATTGAGCTCGATGCCGATCTGTTTCAGCGTGCGCTTGTAAGGCAACAGCAGGCGGTCCATTCCATTCTGGCTGACCAGAAAAGTGAAGCTCAGCGGTTCGCCGGCGCTGTTGACCAACTGGTCGCCATCCGGTTTCCAGCCGGCCTGCTCGAGCAGTTGCAGGGCTTGCAACTGCTTGTCACGGATGATGCCGCTGCCATCGGTCTTCGGTGCTTCGAAGACTTTGCTGAACACTTCCTCAGGCACCTGACCGCGCAGCGGTTCAAGGATTTTCAACTCCTGCGCATCGGGCAACTGCCGGGCGGCGAGATCGGTGTTGGAGAAGTAACTCTGCTGGCGGATATAGACGTTACGCATCATCTGCCGGTTGCTCCATTCGAAATCCCAGAGCATCGCCAGTGCCTGGCGCACGCGGCGGTCCTGGAACATCGGCTTTTGCAGGTTGAACACGAAACCCTGGGCCGATTGCGGCGCTTCAGTGGCGAGGTGGGCTTTCTGCAAACGGCCATCGCTGAGGGCAGGGCTGTCGTAGCCGATCGAATAGCCGGTCGCGGAAAACTCGCGGTTGTAGTCATAGGCGCCACCACGCAGCACCTGGCGGGCGACATCGGTGTCGCCGAAGTACTCGATGCTGAAATGGTCGAAGTTGTACAGGCCGCGGCTGACCGGCAGGTCCTTGCCCCACCAGTCGCCATTGCGTTCGAACGTGATACTGCGCCCGGAGTCGACCTTGCCAACCCGGTACGGCCCACTGCCCAGCGGCGGTTCATAACCACCGCCGCCGGCGAAATCGCGACTCTTCCACCAGTGTTCGGGGAACACCGGCAGGGTCGCGATATCCAGGGGCAGGGTGCGGTTTTCGTTACTTTTGAAGTCGAAGCGCACGGTCAGCGGCCCCTCGATTTCGACGCCTTTGACGTCGGCAAACTGGGTGCGATAACGCAGGCTGCCTTGGGTCATCAGCAGGTTGTAGGTGTAGCGAACGTCTTCGGCAGTGATCGGTTTGCCATCGGCAAAGCGCGCCTTCGGGTTGATGAAAAAGCGCAGCGACAGACCGTCTTCCGAGCGTTCCATTTTCTGCGCCACCAGACCGTACACCGTGTAGGGCTCATCCAGCGAGCGCTGGGCCAGTGGCGAATACAGCAGGCCGTCGATCTGCGTCACGCCGATGCCTTTGTCTATATAGGGCAGCAGATGATCGAAGTGGCCGATTTCGATGGCCGAGCGCCGCATCGTCCCACCCTTCGGCGCTTGCGGATTGGTGTAGTCGAAATGGCTGAAACCGGCGGGGTATTTGGCCGGTTCGCCGTAAACGGTCAGTGCGTGTTGCGGGGCAGCGTTCACGCCAGCGGCGCCAATGAGAAAGGCGAGGGCGGTGAGCATCAGTGTGGGAAAAACCAGTCGCATCGTCAGCCTTGGAACGCAAAATCGATAAGCGCAAGTTGTACGCGAGCGGCGCGCCACTCGCCAGCCGTATGTGTAACTGAAACACAACGGCCCACCATAAGGCGGGCCGTTGTCAGCAATCGGACGACGAATCAGTCCTGACGGCTGGTGACTTCCAGCAGGTGATAACCGAACTGGGTCTTCACCGGGCCTTGCACGACGTTGATCGGCGCGCTGAACACCACGGTGTCGAATTCCTTGACCATCTGGCCTGGACCGAACGAACCCAGGTCACCGCCCTGACCGCTGGATGGGCAGCTGGAGTTGGCTTTGGCTACATCAGCAAAATCGGCGCCGGCTTCGATCTGAGCCTTGAGTTCGTTGCACTTGTCTTCGCTGGAAACCAGGATGTGGCGGGCAGTGGCTTTGGCCATGGGGAATTCTCCGAACTGTTTCAATAAAAGGTGGAGCGTACCGGAATCAGTCGGCGAATTCTCGGCAAAGTTCCATTCTGCGTTCCTTGCCCGATTCATAGATCCGCCGCTTGCAGACGCTGGGCATGTTCGACGTACAGGTCGATCGGATCCGGCGAGGGCGCTTTTGTGCCCGCGCTCCGCCGCAGGCTGGCCAAATGATCCATTGGGTAATCGGAGCGGATCACTTGGCCGAGATGGCTACTGAAGCGTCCGACGAAACCATCATTCTGCTGGGGTTCGGTGGTGAAATATTGCGACAGGACCCGGCAGGTTGCTTGAACCGGATCCAGCACTGGCAACGTGGATTGCGCAACAACCCCGCTCCACGAGTAGTAGCGCACGCCGTTGACTTGCTCAGGACCATGCCCGCCCCAGGTTTGCGGCAGTCCCTGGGGAAATTTGTCATTGAATTGACCGACGCCGACCGTGGTCAATGCGTTGAGTGCGGCTAACGCATTCTGCGGCAATGTCACGCTGCCGCTCAGGAGTGACAGCAAGTCGGCAAATTGTGTCGCCACGTTCTGTGCGACGGCTTCGGGAAGCTTGCCTGGAATCAGTGCCCTGCGCAGGAAGTCGGCGAGCTCCGAGCCATGGTTCGGGCCACTGACGGAGGTGACCGAGGCGACGACGTCTGGTGCAAGCGCCGCCGCATAGCGTGCAGCGAGTGCGCCTTGACTGTGTCCTATGAGGTTGACTTTCTTCGCGCCTGTGCCTCGTAGCACGCAAGCAATCTGTGACAGCAGTTGCTCGCCCCGCTTTTCATTGTCTTGGGTGGCCGAAAGGTGTGGAACAAACAATCGACAGCCGGCCGTTTTCAGCACGGACTTGACGTCATGGAACAGCTCGCAATGACCGATACGCTCGAACCCGAACAGACCGTGGACCAACAGGATGGGATAACGAGTTGTAGCATTCCGTTGCATGTTCTTACCTTTTTCGTAGAAGTTCATCGGGAAATCACCGGGCCACTCTAAAACACTCATCCCGTTGAAGAAGTACGAAGAGGCTTCACATTGCGTTTGAAAATGGACTACGAGGCGTACGAAATTTCGGAGAGCTGTGAAATCCGAATCGGAAGTTCAGTGGGTCGTTTGTCGGCATAACCGCGTGACCTCTGCTGTTGCCTACTTTGCGAGTAGCGGTTACGCCGTTGTCGCGGTGGATTCGGCTGACATCCGGAATGTTCAAAGAGGTCCTCAATGTAGATGTCAGTGTCGTCATTCGGGGCGGCACGTTTTCCAGGGAGTGGAAGCGAAAATGAATAGCCATGAAATCGAGTTTTGCTGGCGGATGCGCCAGCCGATGGATGCCGAAGTGTCTATGGAACCTCTGGTCGCGCCAACGATTGACGGGCTCCAAGGGAGCGTGTTGGATCCTTCGCTGGCCAAGGCCATCGTTCGCATTTCCCCTTATGCCAACATGAGCTGCGGCGATCAGATCGTGCTGTCTTGGGAGGGGCTGGATATCGAAGGCTTTGCCTATCAATACGAGAGTGTTCGATTCATCAGCCAGGTCCAGGTTGGCAAAGACGTCATCTTCGTCATCAAGGCGATGCATGTCGCTGCGCTGGACGGGGGCTCGCTGGAGGTTTACTGGACACTGCAAAGTGCGTCCGCGCCCAAGGCAGTGGAATCTGCTCGCCTGCAACTGTCTGTCGGGGACGTTGGACCGCATCTGTTGGCGCCGCAAATAGAAGGCTCGGTAAACGGAGCGCTGGAGCCGTCGCGAGTGGTCGAAGGCACCCTGGTGACCCTGCAGCCTTACGCTCGGATGTCAGCGGGCGACAGGATCATGCTGTCGTGGCATGGAGATGCTTCGCCCGAAATATTCACCGACTCGTTGAAGGTCGAGGCCTGCGCCGTCGCGCAAAGCCTGTCGTTCTGGGTGCCGGGCAGCTACGTCGAAGCGCATCGTGGTGGCGAGGTGGTGGTCGCCTACCGTGTTGAACAATGCTGTGGAGCCATTCGAACCTCGGAGCCTGCGACGGTTTTCATTGGGCCGGCAGTGCGTGCTGAACTGGCCGCGCCGGATATTGTTGGGACGATCGGTGATGTGCTGTCGGTGAAGGACTCGATAGAGGGGGTTTCCATTCTGATTGAAGACCCGCTGGTGCAGGAAGACGAGTTGGTCTATCTCAAGTGCGATGGTGATTTTTTCAGTCATCGCGATGATCTTGAAATCACTCGGGAGGCGGCCGGGCAACCGGTGAGTTTCATTGTTCCCCATCGGTTCTGGCGCGAGCACCACGGCACGACGGTGGAGATTGCCTACACCATCGAACGTCTGGACGATACCAGTCAGCAATCTGCCGTGAGGCGGATCAGCATAGTGGCATAACCTGGGGAAGGTCAGCCCTCCGCGCTTCGTATGGAACGGGAGGGCGATCTGCGATCAGGCCCTGGCGTTAGCGAGGCGCCGTGCGGCGTCGGTCAGCAACTGTTCCGTTGCGTCAAAGCCGAGGCAGCCATCAGTTATCGATACGCCGTAGCGTAGAGAGGTGCTCAGCGGCTGGCAGCCTTCGAACAGATGAGATTCCAGCATCGCGCCGATCAGCGAGTGGTTGCCACGCAGGCGTTGTTCAAGCACCTCGTTGAACACGGCTGGCTGACGCAGTGGATCCTTGCCGCTGTTGGCATGGCTGCAATCGACCATGATCCGGCTGGGAATCTTCAGTCGGCTGAGTTCGGCGCTGATGTTGGCTACGCTGGTTGCGTCGTAGTTTGGCCCTTGATGGCCACCGCGCAGCACAATGTGGGTGTCAGCGTTGCCGGCTGTCTGCACGATCGCCGGATGCCCTTGGCTGTCGACGCCGAAGTGTCGATGCGGATGGCCTGCCGAGCGCATGGCGTCGACAGCAATGGCGGCGCCGCCGTCGGTGCCGTTCTTGAAGCCCACGGGCATGTTCAAGCCACTGGCCATTTCGCGGTGGATCTGCGACTCGGTGGTGCGGGCTCCAATGGCCACCCAGCTCAGCAGGTCATCAAAGTAGCTGGCGGCCATGGGTTGCAGGAGTTCGGTAGCGACCGGTAGTCCGAGCTGGATCATTTCCAGCATCAGTTCGCGCGACAGCGTCAGGCCGGTAGCCATGTCGTCAGTGCCGTCCAGATGCGGATCGTAGGCCAGACCTTTCCAGCCGATCGTCGTCCGCGGCTTTTCAACGTAGGCGCGCATGACCAGCAGCATTTCACTGCTGACATCTTCGGCCAGACGAGCGAGTTTGCTGGCGTACTCAATCGCTGATTGCGGGTCATGGATAGAGCAGGGGCCAACGATGACCAGCAGGCGTGGGTCTTCACCGTTAAGGATGGCGCGCACCGCCAGGCGATGAGTGTTGACCTGTTGATGCAGGGAATGGCTGAGCGGCAATTGCTGTTTGAGCTGCAACGAGCTGGGCAGACGCAGGGTCAGCGCTTCGTTGGCAGAATCGATTGTGGACAGCGGCAAAGCGGAAACTGAAGAGTTCATGTTCGGTCTTCCTGGGCGGATGGCGGGTCTTTCCCGCGTAATCGGCCCTACTGGGGTGTTCGACAAATGGCCGTACTGGCTAGGCATGTGTGTTTGCCACCTGTGGGTGACCGATCGGAGGCGGCAGGCTGTCCCGAGCGGAGGCTGGTAAATCGCCAGGCGCTAAAGCTGTCGTAACGGTAATAAGTGGCGTAGTTCATGGTGTAATCCTCGAAATGTGGTGTGTCGCTGAAAGTGATGGGCCTGAAAAAACAAAACCCCCGGTCGGGAGGCCGACCGGGGGTTGAGAAATCTCTGGTAGGCGACCCGTTATCATGGGCGCCGTTTGGGTATCAGGCGCGCCAGTGGCTAAACCAATACCCAAAATAAAAATTGTCAGGAGCGCAAGTGTGATTCACCCGGGCAGCCGCAACCGAGCGCAGGGCGCTGGTGGTGCAAGACTGTGGAAGGGTGTTGAACATGTGCTGTCTCCGTTGAATGCGCCGAGCTTACTCGACGCTGATACGCATCAGCAATCAGAAAATGCTATTGCCCGCCGCTCGAAACGCCTATCACTGGCAAACCATGCGGGTGAAGGGCAACTTTGCAGTCATGGAGAAAGCTGAATGAGTTATCGAATCCGGCATGCCACCCGTGATGATCTTGCTCTTGCGCGGGATCTGACCTGTCGCAACATGCTGCGCTATTACATTGACCACGACCTGTTGTGGCAGGACGAGGCGTTCGACGCAGGCTGGCAGTATCGTGACAACTGGATGATCCTCCAGGATGAACTGGCGATCGGTTTTTTCAGTCTGAGCCAGGATGCGCGGGCGCTGTACATACGCGAATTGCAGATTGATCATCTCTGGCAAGGGCAGGGCGCCGGTTCCTGGGCCATTGGTCAAGTTACCGAAATGGCTCGTCAGGCAAGACGACCGGCACTGCGACTGACAGTGTTTGACAATAACCGGGCGCAAGAACTGTATGCACGCAAAGGACTGCGCATCGTGGGCAGGGATGAGTGTTTCCTCAGGATGCAGCTCGATTTGAGTACAGCTGTGCTCTGAAACCCACAGCCGGCAAGCCCTGAATGATGAATTGAAACTTTTTAAATGCGGCTTTCCGCTAGGTCTGTCTGGCACTTTTTGCTAAGGTGTCCGGCATCCCAATAAGACCATATCGCGAGGTGTCTGCTTGATTAGGGTGCTAGTGGTCGACGACCATGATCTCGTTCGCACAGGCATTACACGAATGCTGGCCGATATCGATGGCCTGCAGGTGGTGGGTCAGGCCGAGTCAGGTGAAGAGTCCCTGATCAAGGCCCGTGAATTGAAGCCTGACGTAGTGCTCATGGACGTCAAGATGCCCGGCATTGGCGGCCTCGAAGCCACGCGGAAGCTGCTGCGCAGCCACCCGGACATCAAGGTGGTTGCCGTTACGGTGTGCGAGGAAGACGCTTTCCCGACGCGTTTGCTGCAGGCCGGGGCGGCTGGTTACCTGACCAAGGGCGCGGGTCTGCCGGAAATGGTTCAGGCCATTCGTCTGGTCTTCGCCGGGCAGCGTTACATCAGTCCGCAGATCGCTCAGCAGTTGGCAATCAAATCATTCCAGCCCACCAATGATTCGCCGTTCGATGCGTTGTCCGAGCGGGAAATCCAGATTGCGTTGATGATTGTCGGTTGCCAGAAGGTCCAGATCATTTCCGACAAGTTGTGCCTGTCGCCGAAAACCGTGAATACCTACCGCTATCGCATTTTCGAGAAGCTTTCGATCAGCAGCGACGTCGAGTTGACACTGCTCGCGGTGCGTCACGGCATGGTGGATGCCAGCGCCTGACCATGACCGAGAAATTTGATTCCAGTGCTTTCCTGTCGACCGTCAGCGGTCGGCCCGGCGTCTATCGCATGTTCGACAGCGAAGCGCGCCTGCTCTATGTCGGCAAAGCGAAAAACCTGAAGAAACGTCTGGCGAGCTACTTTCGCAAGACCGGGCTGGCGCCGAAGACGGCCGCACTGGTCGGCCGTATCGCTCAGGTCGAGACGACCATCACCGCCAACGAAACCGAAGCGCTGCTGCTGGAACAGACGCTGATCAAGGAGTGGCGCCCGCCGTACAACATCCTGCTGCGCGACGATAAATCCTATCCGTACGTGTTTCTCTCCGACGGGCAGTTTCCGCGCCTGAGTATCCATCGCGGGGCAAAAAAGGCCAAGGGCAAGTATTTCGGCCCATATCCGAGTGCCGGTGCCATACGCGAAAGCCTGAGCATCCTGCAAAAAACCTTTTTCGTCCGTCAGTGCGAAGACAGCTATTACAGGAACCGCACCCGTCCGTGCCTGCAATACCAGATCAAACGCTGCAAGGCGCCGTGCGTGGGGTTGGTCGAGCCTGACGTCTACGCCGAAGACGTGCGCCACTCGGTGATGTTCCTCGAAGGTCGCAGCCATGCGCTGACCAACGAGCTGTCCATGGCGATGGAAGAGGCAGCGATCAATCTCGAGTTCGAGCGCGCGGCCGAATTGCGTGACCAGATCGGATTGCTGCGCCGGGTACAGGACCAGCAGAGCATGGAAGGCGGAACCGGCGATATCGACGTTATTGCCGCATTCGTCAACCCCGGCGGCGCCTGTGTTCACCTGATCAGCGTGCGCGGCGGGCGAGTGCTGGGCAGCAAGAATTTTTTCCCGCAGGTCGGCATCGAGGAAAACGTTTCCGAAGTCATGGCGGCGTTTCTCGGCCAGTACTACATCAGCAGCCCCGAGCGCGATTTGCCGAGCGAACTGATCGTGAATGTGGTTCACGAAGATTTTCCAGCGCTGATCGAAGGGATTCATACCTTGCGCGGCCGCGAATTGGCCATCAGTCACCGGGTGCGCGGTACCCGTGCGCGCTGGCAGCAACTGGCCGTGACCAACGCTGAGCAAGCGTTGGGCGCGCGTCTGGCCAACCGTCAGCACACCGCCGCGCGATTCGACGCGCTGGCCGAAGTGCTGAATCTGGATGAGCCGCCGCAACGTTTGGAATGCTACGACATCAGTCATTCCAGCGGCGAAGCGACGGTTGCCTCCTGCGTGGTGTTCGGGCCGGAAGGCGCGATCAAGTCGGATTACCGCCGCTACAACATCGAAGGCGTCACTGCCGGCGACGATTATGCGGCCATGCACCAGGCGCTGACCCGCAGGTTCAGCAAACTCAAGGACGGAGAGGGCAAGTTGCCGGACATCCTGCTGGTTGACGGTGGCAAGGGCCAATTGTCGATGGCCCGCGATGTGCTCAACGAACTGGCCGTGCCGGATCTGATCCTGTTGGGCGTCGCCAAAGGCGCCACGCGCAAGGCCGGTTTCGAAACGTTGTATCTGAATGATGCAGCGCACGAGTTCACCTTGCGCGGCGATTCGCCCGCGTTGCACCTGATTCAGCAGATCCGCGATGAGGCACACCGCTTTGCAATTACGGGGCATCGCGCCCGTCGCGGCAAGACCCGCCGAACCTCGACGCTTGAGGGTGTCGCAGGGGTAGGGCCGACGCGCCGCCGTGACCTATTGAAACATTTTGGTGGATTGCAGGAGCTGTCTCGTGCAAGCATCGAAGAGATCGCCAAAGCCCCGGGGATCAGTAAAAAGCTCGCTGAGTCGATTTATGCGAACCTGCATAGTGAGTAGAATGCCCCTTCACCTCGTAGCCAGTTGTGCCGATGAATATCCCTAATCTGATTACCGTTCTACGCGTCCTGCTCATCCCGATCTTCATATTGCTGTTCTATCTGCCTTACCAATGGAGTTACATGGCCTCCGCTTCGGTTTTTGCCTTTGCGGCTGCAACCGACTGGCTCGATGGTTATCTGGCGCGCCGACTGGAGCAAAGCACACCGTTCGGGGCGTTTCTCGATCCGGTCGCCGACAAGCTGATGGTCGCTGTTGCCCTGGTCTTGCTGGTGCAGGAACACGGCAATCTCTGGCTTACGCTGCCCGCAGCAGTCATCATCGGTCGCGAGATCGTGATTTCGGCGCTGCGCGAATGGATGGCCGAACTCGGCGCCCGGGCACAGGTGGCCGTTTCCAATCTCGGCAAATGGAAAACAGCGGCGCAAATGCTCGCGTTGGTGATTCTGCTGGCTCATCCAAAGGCATTGAGCTTCTGGGTCGTGCTCGGTTATACGCTGCTGATCGTCTCGGCAGGGCTGACCCTGTGGTCGATGGTTCAATACCTTCGCGCCGCCTGGCCGCACCTGAAGACTGATGTAGAAAAGAAATAAAAGTTTTTTGAATCAAGGGGTTGACGGGGCTTCTTAATTCTATAGAATGCGCCACACCAAGCGGGAATAGCTCAGTTGGTAGAGCACGACCTTGCCAAGGTCGGGGTCGCGAGTTCGAGTCTCGTTTCCCGCTCCAATTTGTACAGTGTTTGTTGTTGCGCTACTGACAGCAAATACTTTGAGGCCGAGTAGCAAAATGGTTATGCAGTGGATTGCAAATCCACCTACGCCGGTTCGATTCCGACCTCGGCCTCCACTATCAAAAACCCCGTAGATCAATGATCTACGGGGTTTTTTGTTGCTTGTGGGAAAAGTGTGGTGTTCCGCATCGTTTGAGTAGGGTCACTCAGTCAGACACGCCCCGGTCTTGATATGGCTGGCACCTTCCACCGTCAGATTCGAGAAAAAGATGCAGCCAATAAGGCGTGCGAATAACGTCAGTGTGTCCGCAAGATCCGGGTTATCAAACAGAACGGCCCTTGAATCCAGAGCACATAGGGCACCCCAGAGTCTTCCGTCCGGCAGGAAAACAGGCGCGCCTGCGTAGCTTTCAATTGAATACTGCTTCACCACAGGACGTGACGACAGTCGTCCATCCTTGCTGATTTGTGGAAGGAAGAGGGCTTGAGGATTTCGTCGAAACTCACTGCAGAGCGTAGTTTCCAGATCCAGCGTATCGCCTACGTTTATTCCCAGTTCAATCGGATCGTATGCCGAACAGACGATCCATTCCGTTTCCGTGAATTTTGCGATTCCGGCAAAGCGTGTACCGGTCAGGCGGGTGACAAGCTGCAGGATATTGGTGGTCGCTTCGATCTCGGCGATCGCCGAGCGCTCCTCTTGGCTTAAAGACGCTTTTAGAACGGTGTCACTCATTTGCATGGAATCAAATCTCCTGATTGCTTGTACATCCCTGAGCTCTGCTCTGGTGACGTTCTGTGAGGCGTGATCGTGGTTGAAGGGGGGCGTGCTGATACCCTTTGATTATTGATTTCGGCGCCAACCTTTAGCGTAGACATCCCGTCCAGACTTGGGTTGCCTGCTCATAATCTCAATCGATGAAACATCTGTCACCCGTGCAGCCAAGGTGATGGTGAGCATCTGAATCTTTTGAGTTTATCGCCACAATTTCCAGTCTGGTTGCTGCGATTTGCCAGTTACCTCGGCCTCTACTTCAAGCAAACTCCGTAGCTCCCTGATTTCTGAGGCTTTTTGATTTTCTGCGGTCAGCGATATTTAGTTCTCAAATCGCGCACTCCAAACTTGCTTCACCGGGACGTGATGTATATATTCCCCGCTCGGCTTTTCAAGCGGTCATCCTGTCAGGATCCAACCGCAAGGCTGAGCAGAGCAATACCGCGCTACCGCCCGAATGGCGAAACTGGTAGACGCATGGGACTTAAAATCCCCCGCTCGTAAGGGCGTGCCGGTTCGATTCCGGCTTCGGGCACCATGAATATCAAGGGCTTGCATGACATATCTCATGTAAGCCCTTAGTTCTTTTTTCCGCAATCAAAAAATCTTTTCCGCAATTCGTGACCGTCAGTCACTTCGTAGGGGTAACCTTCATTCCCTTTCGCATTCGGATGTACTGTTCTGTCATCCCGACGGTTGTATGTCCGAGCTGGTCCCGAGCTTCCCGGATGCTGCCTGTTGACTCCTCCTTATCTGTCGCCGCTTTCGCTCTAAGGTCGCGCATCTGAAATTCTGCTTTTGGGATCCCGGCTGCTTCCCTGGCGTCATCGAACCGTTTCCTGAGCATGCTGGTCGTCATCGGCTGCCCAGAGTCGATTACTACCAGACGTGTTGATCTGATTTTGTGTCCAGCCTTTCGTGCCATGATTCGATCGATTACGACTTTGAGCTCACCAATGATCTCTATCCTTCGTTTAGCCCCAGTCTTTCCTTGCTGGACGGAGAGCTTCCCTTCTTTTATGTCGCGCTCATCCATCTTCAATGTGTCTGCGACCCTCTGACCTGTTAGATAGAACAGGTCTAAAGCGTCTCTCAAGGGCTGATCGGCATGCTGGTAGGCTCTGGCAAGTACGTCGTCTTCAACATATACGTCGCGACCGGTTTCTTTATTGCCTTTCACGCCTGAGCAAGGATTTGCCAAGGATGTATAACCATTCTCGCGAGCAAAGTTCCAGATGGAGCTTAGTAGCGCTTTCTCCCGATTCGCACGAATGGGTGCTGTCTTACCGCGATGACGAAGGTACTGGCTGATATGTTTCGGTTCGATAGCTTCTAGAGGAGCGGGCGGGTCGTTGAAGAACAGGAGAAGGTTTTTCAGTTCGCGTGCGTTGTCCTTTTGGGTAGCGTGGGCTTTTGTGGGAACCACCTCCTTCATATAAAGCTCAGCTACGTAAGCAAAGGTAAGTACGGTTTGTGTCAGGGCTTGAGAGACGCGGCTTTTTTCGAGCTTTGCGTACTCTAGTATGGCTAGGCCGTAATCCGTACCTAGCGGGATTTCCTTGCGTGGTTTCCCGCCAGTGTCATAAAGGTAATAGGTGGTGTTGCCGCGTTTTCTCTCGCGCAGCCGAGGAATGCTCCCCGGCTTTGTTGGTCTTCGTCCCATTTATCCCACCAGGCGCGGCTGCCACGTCGGAGTTTCTGGTGCGGTTGTAATTGCTCCTGTCAGCGCGGAAGCAATCACGCAAGGCCAGCCATTGCGCTTGATGGTGTGACGAATGCCATTACGCTTCAGTACAGTAATCTGACCGGCTTTAGTTTTGGCTCCAGTCAACTCGCAGACCTGCTCATGGCTAAGAAATTGAATGTTCATGCTGCCTCCTTGCTAGGAAATACAAAGCGCTTCGAATGCGCTTGCTGTGCGACTTTGCTGCTCTCGATTCCTGGTTGCAGCTGCGCAGCCATTGCAATTGCCTGTTCGCGCATAGATCGGGCATCACGCTCGAGCTTCTTGCCGGTACGAAAGGCGCTGAAGGTTTCGGCGGCGATCCGCAGCAACTCGCCGATGGCGACCAGCGTCTGGTGCTCGGCCTGGCCGAAGAGGGGGCCTGCTTCAAGTCGTTTGCAGGTTTGTGCCAAGCGAGTGTGATCGGCCCGGATGAGTTGCAGGGAGGCCAGAAGCTCGCGGATGGTTTTGGCGCTTACGGCGCGTTGGATGTCTTCACCCTCGCGCAGGCCGGTCTCCAGGCCATCGCTGCGGCATATGATGTAACCGCCCCAGAGCAGCAGAGCGGCCAGGACTATCAGGATGATCAGTGCACCGATTTGTATTGGGGTCATCATGTGGTGTGCTCCTAGGGTTGTCGTTGGCTGGTGGTGACAGCCGTCAGTGGTGTGAGGGCCGTTTGGCGTTGGCCGTACTGCTGTCGCTGCATATCTTCATCAGCCTTGTAGGCGCGGATGTCTATCAGCGAGGCGACGTGGCGGATGTGCGCGTACTTCAGGGCCTTGCGGCTGGTGTCCAGAGTGGTGACCGGAAGCTGGATCCGGCCGCTGTTGATTTCCGTCACGAATGACTGTTCGTTGAGGTTGCGAAAGTACTGCTCACGTACTTTTTCCAGCGGGATCAGGACGTCCCCGAAGATGCGGTACAGTAGTTCGACGGTGGCTGCTTCAGGCGCAGGGATGAGGCGCAACTCGCTCTGATTGGCGGTCATGCTCTTGTCTCTTTTCGAGGTTCATATTCACAGCGAAATGCCAGCCGAGAACGAGCCCATTGCTGTACTTCTGCCAGTACCCAAGCTACGGGCGCGCCCTTTGCGGTCGCTGCTGATAGCTTTACGGGGCGAGGAAAGTCATGGTCGGGGTCGCTTAAGAACTTATAGAGAGTTGAGCGTGCTAATCCGACGATCTTCGATACTTCTTCAATCCGAATTAACGTCGCTGCTGGATTCGGAGTGATTGTGACTTCGCCTGGCGGTAGCGGGGTGCCGCCTACGGCTTCAGCAGCCAGATTGAGTACGTTTCTTACGTTCTTAGGTGTCCGATCTGCATGAGGCAATATCAGTAAAGATTTCAAGAGGTAATCAAGAAGGTCGTTGTTCATCATTCTTTTTCCTTTTCGGATGATTCCAGGCGTTCAGGCAGTGGCGTCTCGTGAGCTCGCGCAGATGTTCAGGTACTTCGAGGAGCGCGGCGTTGCGCTCCTCGCGTGTGCGCATGGCAACGATCTGGCGGGCGTATTCCCTAGGCCACGTCACGGCGGTCTGCCGGGATGGCGGGTAGATCGATGTCCAACTGGTCAGCTAACCAGTGGATGCCGGCTTGCATGACGCGGGTCGACTGGCTGTACTGCATTCCGTATTTCTCGTCATACCAAGGGCTGTCCTTGACCCGCAGGTAGGCTTTGTCGCGCTTCGGGTCCGCCGGCAGGTTTCCCTTGAGCAAACCTTTTTCCCGCATGAGAACGATCAATTTGGGGCGAGTGAGGCCGAGTTGTGCGGCTGCTTGGGCGAGGGTGCGTTCCATATCTCTCTCCTATGCTGCGTGCGCAGCTGGAGTGGCCGCTGCAGCAAGGTGATTAATGGACTCAATGATCTTTGCGTAGATCTCGGCATCGGAGTCATACAAGGTGAAGCAGCGCGTATGCGGACTCTTGTTGCCGATGCTCAAGATCGCGGTGACGCCGCGGCGTGTATGAGTGCGATGCAGCGCCACATGCAGGGGAAGTTCAAATCCCATGTCGAGGCTCAGCACGCCGCCGGTTTGCACCAGTTCGAACACGCGCTGCTTGTCCTGGACTTCAAAGCGACCGTATTGACGATCAGCATGAGGGAGATGCACCAGGTCGCTGGAGTTGCTCGCGTCGAACGGACCGTTGGCAATCTCTTCAATGAAATCGGCCAGTTTGAGGTGCATCTTCTTGTCGTTTGGCAGGGTTAGCGTGTGGCGTTCGCTGCCCAGTTCGACGACAAAAGTGCTTTGCACTGTGCCGCGCTCAGCCTTGAGACGGAATGCCAGGCATTCACGCTTCGGTGCTGTGCGCAGGACGTGGTTGAAGGTCTCGGTCAGGTTGACCTGGGCGTTGAGCAACTGCAGGGTGCGGTTGTCGATCTTGTACTTGATCATGCTGCGTGCCCTCCACCGTTCGGACCGATAGGAGAGGGCTGGCAGGACTTGGCGACAAGCTTTGGTTTGCTGTTATGAATGACGACCAGACAGCCCGTGGCGAGCTGCAGCTGTTCGATCAGTTTGCGATTGCTGACGCATGCCGGATGGACATGCAAGGTCGCGGTGGTGCACATAGGTATTGCCTCGCTCTGTGGTAAAGAGTGAGGCAAATATCACGCAACGTGCTTGTTTGTGTCAACACATATCGTGCTTATGGCGTGGCGGCGCTATGAAGAAACCGTGATGATTTGAGAATCCCGCCTACGAGGTGAATTTCTTCGACCTCTTGTTCTGGTAAGTGGATGCTCTCGTGATCTGTATTGACGCTATCCAGCCTGTACATCCCATCGCGAAGATAGATGAATTCTTTGATCATGGTCCGCCCCGAGGACGTCCGAACCATAACCTCATCCCCGCTGTAGAAATTTTTGTTGGGCTCTATGAGTACGAATTCGCCGTGTTTTATGCGCGGCATCATGCTGTCGCCAGTAACTCGCAGACCATATGCATCGGGGTCGTCGCTATGAATATTTAAGTAGCCATCGCCGTGTCCAGGCGGGAAATCAAGCGCCTCGAAAAAACCTTCATTTCCTAATTGAGCGTTTCCTAACACCGGTACTTTTCCATCCTTAGCCCAGCCGATATTGCTACTAACAGGTTGCCCCTTATCTCGCGAGCGTCCGTATTGCGCTACCAAGCGATCTTCGGATCGCACTCGGCCTTGGATGACGTCGGGATATGACTCAATTTCTGAGCGGTCTCGTCCTGCTACTAAGTCGGGGAAGGACACCCCAAGCGCTGCAGAGATTTTCTCTAGATCTTGAAGGTTGGGTTGGCGAGCGCCTTTCTCATAGTTTCCTATGCGGGATTGCGATTCCCACCCGCAAGCGTATGCAAGAGCTTGCTGGCTCATGCCTTTCGCTTTGCGGTATTGCTTGATTCGTAAGCCTAATGTGTTCATGTGCTTTTTTTACCACGCACTGAAATTCTTTATCATCACTTTGCGTGTTGAAATGTCTGCGTATCGTGATTAAGATGGCGTCGGATTATTGGAGAACGTTATGAACTTAATTGCTCACAATCGAGAGAAGGCAGGCGTCAAGCAGCGGGATTTAGTAGTCGCTTTGGGATGGACCCAAGCGCGTGTAAGCAATTACGAAGCCGGGAGACGAACTCCGGGACTAGCGGAGTGCAGAACCATTGTCGCTGCTCTCAACAAGCTCGGGGCCATGTGTACTCTTGATGAGGTTTTCCCCCCGGTGAATGAACCGTCCAAAGCTGCTTAGAAAAAAGGCGACCCTAGGGTCGCCCAGTTTCTCCCGACCGCATCACCACAATGCTATCGGGTCGCGATGTCAGAAGGCGAGCACACCACATGCCGCCGACCTTCATCGCGTTTCCAAGGCTCGGAAGCCTTGGTGTTGCTGCCGTTCTTACCACAGAGCTGGCAGCTTTTGCGCCAGGGGTGAACAACGGATTGTTCGCCCCGGCACGGTGCCGGTTGTCCCCTGCAAGGGTTACCGGCGTTTGGGCCTCTCCAGACCACGCGGCAAATGTATCACCAACTTCTGTCGCGCGGCACTGGCAACTTTTAGGATTAATGCCATGAGCCGTATCGCTCTCAGTTCTCTGGAACGGGCGCAGCGGGAAATCCTGCCGCTCGATTTAGCGCTGTACCACGCCGCTCGCGATTACCCGGGCGGCGCTGCTGCCATCGCTGCCACGACCGGTCGTAACCCGACCACGCTGCAACACAAACTGTCGCCGACCCACCCGAGCCACTCCATCAACATTCAGGAGTTCGGTGAGATCCTCGAACTGACCAAGGACCGCCGCATTCTCGATGCGGTGCATGCGCTGGTTGGTGACACGATCTGGCAGGAGCTGGCCCATACCTACACCAACGACATGCCCGAGACCCTGACCACGGGTATCGCCGAATACTTCCGCCAGGTTGCTGATCTGGCCGAGACTTGGGCCAAGAGCATCGGCGACGGTGTCGTCACCGATCAGGAACTCGCGGCGATTCGCCTGCAGGTGTTCCGGGGTATTCAAGGTCTGCTGGGTTTGTTCAACCGCGCCACCTACGTCAACCAAACGACGCGAGGTGCTGACCGTGGCTGACATCGCTGATTTCGCCAACGATCTGGTGCAGGAACGTATCGATCAGGCCATGGCCGCGCGCAGCGCTGCCAAGGCCGAAAACGCTGCCCATTCTTTGCTGTTCTGTGAAGCCTGTGACGATCCAATCCCGGAAGCGCGCCGCCTGGCCCAGCCGGGTTGCTCGCAGTGCATCAGCTGCCAATCCCTTTCTGAGCGGGGGATTCAGCATGCTCGATGAGGTATTGGGCCAATTCGCCGATTACGGTCTGGAGCCAGCGCAACCGCTGGTGTTCGGCAAGCTGACCCGCTGCAAGACTTCGCAGGACAAGGGCAAGGAAAAGAACGGCTGGTACGTGGTTCACGAGCAGCGCACGGAGAAGGGCGACACGCTGATCTTCGGCGCTTTCGGTGACTGGCGTTCGGGCGAGACGCAGAAGATCAAGGTCAAGGCCGGCCGCATGTCGCCGGAAGAACGCGAAGTGATGCGCGCACGTCAGGAAGAAGCCAAGCGCCGCGCCGCCGAAATCGCGAACAACGCTGCGCGGCGGGCCGCGAAGAGGGCGCAGGGTTTGTTCGAGCGCATGCCGACCACCGGGCGCAGCGATTACCTGGACCGCAAACAGATCGTTGGCATCAACGTGCGTTACGCGCCGCGCACCGGTGCCGTGCTGGTCCCCATGAAGAACGCCCGTGATCAGATCATGGGCCTGCAGGTGATCTTCCCGAACAAGCAGGAAGACACCGGCCGCGACAAGTCCTACTGGCCTTACGGGATGGCGAAGGAGGGCACCTATCACCTGCTCGGCCCGCACCCGGTACCAGGTGAACCGGTGCTGGTCTGTGAGGGTTACGCTACCGGCGCCAGCCTCCACATGGCGACGTCGCTCGCCGTCGCCGTGGCCTTCGATGCGGGCAACCTGCTGGCCGTGTGCAAGGTCATGCGCGAGCGCTTCGCCGGCTGCCCGCTGATCATCTGCCGCGACGATGACTGGAAGACCACCAAGCCTAATGGCGATGCCTGGAACCCGGGTGAGGAGAAGGCCAGCAACGCCGCGTTGATCGTCGGTGCCCAGGTGGTCGCGCCGATCTTCGCGGTCGAGCGTCACGACAAGTGGACCGACTTCAACGACCTGCACGTCGCCGAAGGCCTCGACGCGGTTCGCCGCCAAGTCCTCGCTGTGGTGCGTCCACCGGCGGCGGGTGGCTGGAAAGATCAGCTGGCCCGCAGTGAAAGCGGGGCGCTGATCGCGCACATGCAGAACGTCGAACTGATCCTGGCTAACGACGAGCGCTGGGCCGGGGTGATCAGCTACTGCGCCTTCAGCTCGAAGATCGTCAAGTTACGCGCCGCGCCCTATGGCGGTGGTACTGGCGAATGGGCCGACATCGATGATGTGCGCGTCATGAAGTGGCTCGCGCAGCAGTACAACCTGCGCGTGAAGTCCTCGCACGTGATCGAAGCGGTCAGCGTCGTGGCGCACGACCACGCGTTTCATCCGGTGCGTGAGTACCTGAAAAAACTCGAATGGGATCGTGTGCCGCGCCTGGAGCGTTGGTTGACGGATGTCATGGGGGTGAAGGCAACCGACTACACGTCCAAGGTCGGCAAGCGCTGGATGATCTCGGCCGTGGCGCGGGTGATGAAACCCGGCTGCAAGGCGGACTCGGTGATGATCCTCGAAGGCGTACAAGGCGCCGGTAAGTCGACCGCCATGAGCGTGCTCGGCGGCGAGTGGTTTATGGACACGCCGTTTGCCCTCGGCGACAAGGACGGCTTTCAGGCGATCCGTGGCAAGTGGATTGTTGAGCTGGGCGAGCTGGACAGCTTCAACAAGGCCGAGAGCACCAAGGCCAAGCAGTTCTTCTCGGCGTCCACCGACACCTACCGCGAAAGCTATGGCCGCAGAACGCTGGACGTGCCACGCCAGTGTGTTTTCGTCGGTACCACCAACCAGGACGAGTACCTCAAGGACGCCACCGGCAACCGCCGTTATTGGCCGGTGGCCTGTACCAAGGTCGACGTGGCGTTACTGCGCGAGATCCGCGACCAGTTGTGGGCCGAAGCGATGTTCTGCTTTGAGGCCGGCGACCTATGGTGGGTAACACGAGAGGAAGCGCCGATGTTCAGCGAGGAACAGGACGAACGCTTTGTGGTAGATGAATGGGAAACGCCCATCCTGACCTGGCTTGAAGAGTCGCAGATCGGCGAGACCACCACCGGCAGTGAGGTGATGAGTCAGGCGCTCAAGCTCGATCCCGGTCATTGGGGCAAACCGGAGCAGATGCGCGTGGGTGCGATCTTGCATCGACTGGGCTGGCGACGTTTCCGTTTGGGCGCCCTGAGCAAGAGCGGCCAGCGGCCGTGGGCGTACAAAAAACCGGAGGGTTGGGGCAGGGCGCCTGCGCTGGAACAACCTGCGTTCGAGGAGCCGTGCTTCGATGATTAAGGCAATCGATATGGCCCTCAAGCAATGGGCGCAGGAGCTGCACAGCGATGAGGTCGCCGCCGGTTACTCGGGCGGCAACATGGTCGCGATGATGATGGAAAGCGGTGGCCAGCTTGTGCGCGGCAGGCGCGGGAGCAGGGTGCCGCTGGAGGCCTCCCTGGACATCGAGCGCATCGTCAAGAAACGCCTTGATCCCGAGTTGATGACGGTGGTCCAGGTGCATTACTTCCAGCCTGATGCGCCTCTGACTGCGCGTCTGGCTGAGAGTGGCTGCACACGCAACCTCTACTACCAGCGCCTGCATGACGCTCACATCGTGGTTGAGCACTTCCTCCTGGGGGAAGCGGCTTGATCGTGGGCATCTCTCTGGCTCATGCCGTCCCACTGGCCTGCCTCCGTCCCACTGCTTTTTGCGGTGGTGGGACGGGCGCAGGCCCCGTCGTTGTTGGGCTGTCCCACCGTCCCACCTTTTTCATGCCTCCCGCCCGTGTGTGCGTAGCGGGCACAGGTACGCGCGTTTACGCGCACGCGTGCTTTTTAAATTTCTCTCTATACACGAGAAAAGAGAAAGAAAAGTAGGACGGTAGGGCAGAGCCCCAATCTGCGGGGCTTTCAGACGTCCCACCTTGTTTTGGAGAGGTGGGACGCATGGGACGCCGCTGAAACACCAGAAGCAAAAGCCAGCCGGGTTGAGATATTCACCGACATGCGCCAGCCGTTCACCGGGCGTCACCCACACATTCACCGGATGGCATTAAAACGGTCTTGCTGCCACCAGAATCGACCTGTAAAAAGGGGCCATCTTCGATGGGTGCGACCGCAAAGCGCGGCAGGCCACCCACCACCCGACCCGGCCATAGCGCCGGGTCTTTTTGTTTAAGGGGCAGGGCAATGACGAACGAGCAACAGGCACTTGCAGAGATGCCGATCTGGTTGGTGATTGCCCTGTCATTGGTTGGCGGCGTGTCCGGCGAGATGTGGCGCGCTGACAAGGATGGGGCAAGAGGCTGGGCATTGTTGCGGCGGCTCGCACTTCGGTCCGGCGCCTGCATCGTCTGCGGCGTGTCAGCGATGATGTTGCTGTTTGGCGCGGGCTTGTCGATCTGGACAGCGGGCGCCCTGGGTTGCCTGACCGCGATGGCCGGCGCGGATGTCGCCATCGGCTTGTACGAACGCTGGGTGGCCAAGCGGCTGGACCTGAGCGAGGCGGAACCGAAGGCATGAGCCGCGGGCAGGCCGGGTGGGGCGCCGAATTTCACGGGTCCTCCCCAAGGGCCGCCCCCTACACGGGTTATCGAACTCGCGGATTCTCTCTAGCTGAAACCTTCGCAGGGATGTCCGTCTTTCCAAGTTGAGTACGGGCCTCAGCACTGATAACGATCACGGATGTGCTGGTTGTAATAGGCGCCTTTGGACACCGCGGTCATCAAGCCATTGTGTATGGCCGATGGGACGCCGCAGAAATCGTAAGAGTGCCCCTGTTCAAAGCGGATCCTCATTCGTCTCGTTGCTGGGTCGTAGCCAACGGCGGTCATCGCACTGGAACGCACGGCAATCATGTCCATGACATCTCTCCCTCTGACGGATCGTCCACTGATGCTAGTCGAGCGAGGCGGATCTGCAGCCCAGGCCACCGAAAAGTCGCCGGGGACCCTGAGGACTTTCAAAGGACACGGGGTCGGAAACCCGCGGGATCTTGTTAGTGGGAGACTCGCCAGCTTATTGAAATTTCAATCCACTGAAATCTTGAAAGGATTCATTGAAAAGCCGCTGAAAAGGAGGGCTTATGAGCACAGCTACGTACCTGTCAAAGAGCGCCTTTGCTGCGCACATCGGACGGTCGCCGAGTTACATCACCTGGCTGAAGGAAAACGGTCGACTGGTCCTGTCCCCCAATGGCAAGCAAGTCGACGTGCTGGCCACCGAAGCATTGATCCGCGAAACCGCCGACCCGAGCAAGGCTGCCGTCGCTGCTCGCCACCAACAGGATCGGCTTCAGCGTGATGTGTACAGCCACGTCGCAGCCAAACACGAGTCGACTAACACGGCTGCGCCGCCGCCCGTTGAATCAGCCCAGGGGCACTCTCCGGACTTCCAAAAAGCGCGTGCGCATCGTGAGCATTACTTGGCGCGCATGGCCGAGATGGAGTTTCGCAAAGCGCAGGGAGAGCTGGTGGAGATCAGCTTTGTGCAGAAGGCCGCGTATGAAACGGCGCGGTCGCTCAACCAATCGCTGATGAGTATGTCGCCGCAGTTGGCACCGCAGCTCGCCGCGCTGTCTGATCCATGGGAAGTGGAACGACAGCTGACCGCTGCACTACGTCAACGGCTCAACGAGGCGGCTCAAGTGTCCAGCGACGATTTTGGATTTGTATTAGACGAACGCTAAAAGGATACAGATGTCATTCGGCCTGCATGATGGTTAAAGCGTCCTCTGCTATTAGTCAAAAGCGATGAGCTGCGTTTTATAAAGTGCGAGTTAAGCAGCAAGCCTTTCGCAGGCTTTAGGTGATTATTCCAGTTTGATCGCCTCTATCACCTCATGCTACGGCTCACCAGGCGTTGGTCTCTTAGAGTGTAGAGGCACCAAGCTTGGGGTTCGCCACGTGAAATAAAGCATCAGGGTCGCGCCTAGTGCAAAGGGCAATCCCACCCATAGCGATACCTTGTAGGCCAGTAATACTCCCGCTGCGCCACCAACGAAAGCAGCTAGCAGAAGAAAGTAGGCGTCTTCAATTCCCCTTCCTGGTCTAACAATAAATCTTACTAAGTCCTGCATGCGTGGTTCCTATACAAGAGGTGTTTTTGGCATATCTTGGCCGCCCTTATAAATCTAAGTTTCATCAATTGTTATTGATGCGAGTAGATTTCTCTCGGTGTCATTGGGGATCAGCCCTGTTGTTTCGGCGAGCAAGACAACCTGGCCGTTATTGTTGTTCACGGTAACTTCGGCTTGCGCTCGATTACCGTCATCGATCCCCATGATTTTCCACACGCAAGTCAGCTCATCGCCAATGTAAACGGGGCGCTTGAAGCGAAAACTCATAGAGGTAGCCAGCCATCCCAATTGCCCTCCGATTTCCGTAATCAGCGTTGCAGTCAGCAAGCCATGAGCGATGACACCATCAAAGCCTTTTGCTTCTGCGTACATAGCGTCGGAATGCACCGGGTTGTGGTCGCGCGATAGCACCTCAAACTGAACGATATCTGCGTGTGAAAAAGTGCGTTTGATTTTGAAAGTATCGCCTTTCTCAAGTCCTTCAATTGCTTTCTGGCGTATTGCGTTCATTGGCATCTCCGACGATTTAAAACGTATGGTCAATCCCTGGGAATGAGCCCGACTCGACGTCTTTAGCAAAGGCTTGTGCAGCGTCACTCATCACCTTTCTCATATCCGCATACTGTTTGACGAATCGCGGCAATTGACCATGACGGAGCCCTACCATGTCCTGCCAGACGAGTACCTGGGCATCGCAGCCACCTCCTGCACCGATTCCGACGGTAGGGATGGAGACTATCTCGGTGATCCTCGTCGCAACGTCTCCTGGCACCATTTCAATAAGCAGGCCAAACGCTCCTGCACGCTCGAACGCAACGCTCAAATTAATCAACCTCTGCGCATCCTCGCCCTTGCCTTGAATACGGTATCCGCCTAGCTGGTGTTCTGCCTGTGGGGTAAAACCGATATGAGCCATAACCGGAATGCCTGCGGCTACCAACTTCTCTACCTGCGCAAGCATTTCGACCCCACCTTCGAGCTTTACAGCATGAGCGCCGCCTTCCTTCATGAAACGGGCTGCGGTATGGAAACATTGCTCAGGCGATCCCTGATAAGAGCCAAAAGGCAAGTCCGCAATGACCAACGCCCGCTCAGTTGCGCGAGAAACCGCCCTGACCAGGGGCAGCATCTCGTCAACTGTTACTGGCAACGTCGAGTCGTGCCCAAAAACGTTGTTGGCGGCGGAATCGCCTACGAGCAGTACCGGAATTCCTGCTGCCTCAAACACCGACGCGGCGTACATGTCATAAGCAGTCAACATGGCCCATTTTTGACCCCGTGCCTTCATGTCTTGTAAATGAGGAATTCTTACCCTCCCGCGACAAGGGCTGTTATAGGGGGCAGTGATTTGATCAGACATTTTGCTTCCTTAATTCAAATGGTCAGCCGTTCGGCAGCAAGAACCACAGCAATGGCGATCATCGCGGCTCCCGATATCCGGCTCACATAGATAGCGGCTGCTGGACGTGAAGCAAGCACCGCTCCGGCGCCATAGCCAACCGCGAGATATACGACGCCGCAACTGAAACCGTGGATCAAACCTAACGCGACAATCTGAGTCCCTACTGGCCATACCGCCGACGCATCAGTGAACTGAGGTAGCAGCGCCAGAAACAACAAAAGAACCTTCGGGTTGAGACCGCTGACGCACAGTCCTTTTATCGCCCAGGCCATCCAGCTACTGTCACCGCTGGATGCTCCTTGAGGAGGCAACGAAGGCTTTAGCAACATGTTGAAGCCGAGCCATAGGAGATAGGCCGCCCCCATCAGCGTTAATGTCAGCAACGCATGGGGTATTTTGACCAACACCCCACCCACGCCTGCAGCGACGATCAACGTGGCCACAAGGTGACCGGAAAGCATGCCGACTACGGCGGGTAGGACACGGCCTCGCAAACCTGCCGATATCGAGTAGGCCCAGTCGACCCCTGGCGTGATAACAAACAAAAATGATACGGCCCAGAAGGCCATCATCAGAGACACTGTCACGATCAAATCCTTCTTTTTTCATCAGTTCAGTGCGCCGTTTACCGCCCTGAAACACTGTGATGGAAGGATAAAGAAAGCCAAGTGGTATTATCTTTCGAAGAAACCCGCCAAGGCGGACTGCATTAGAAGGTTTTTCTGAATGGATCGAATTGATAAGAAGATTCTTGCGCAGCTACAGCAAGATGGTCGCCAGTCGCTGACAGAATTGGCCGACCGCGTGGGTCTCAGTTTGTCTCCATGCCATCGGCGTGTTCGGGCGATGGAGGATGCAGGCGTTATCAAAGGATACCGTGCTCAGCTATCGGCGACCGAGATAGGTCTGAATTTCTCGTCCCTGGTATTCGTAACCCTTCGAGAGGGGCACCAAAAGGCGGTAGCGGATTTCGAAAGTGAGCTACCACGAGTTCCCTATATAGTCCAAGCACAAAGACTTTTTGGCGATCCTGATTATCTGCTGATGGTGGTGACAGCAGATCTTCCAGCCTTTCAGAAGCTTTACGATGAAGAACTGTCTAGGCTACCTAACGTACAGCGTCTCACATCGACGTTAGTGATGAAGCACGTAATCACAGACCGTCCTTTGCCTTTAGAATAAGAGCTCAAGCATTACGGGAGAGTCAGGGGGGAAGCAGTCATACGTTTGTCGAATCGACCAATGTTGATATACGACTGCTTGGCGCGAACAAAGACTGTTGCATAGGTTCGTCTATGGCTGATAGCTGCTGCTGTTGAACGACCGGTTGAATCCACCGCCAATAGCTACCACTCAAAGTCAGCAGTAATCGCCCCATTGCAGTCGGTCGCTTCCGTCTGCAACCGATCAAAAGCATTTGCTCATTTACGGGTTTATGGGGCGGATGAAGCTCATGCGCCTTGAAGGTCGATGACTCAGCGCTTGTAGAGTAATGCTTCAACTACAACACCAAACGCTGATGATTGTTCACGGCGATTCGGGTAGTAAAGATGGTAACCGGCAAAGGGTTGGCACCAATCTTCCAACACCCGTACAAGACTACCTTCGGCAAGCTCCTTCGCCACCATGTCCTCTGGCAGGAACCCCAAACCACATCCAGCCATCGCCGCGCGCAGGATCGGCACGCTGCTGTTGAACGTCCATTGCCCCTCGACCCGAGCTTTGAGTTCGTGGCCATCCTTTTCGAAATCCCATTGCATCAGGCTGCCGTGAGTCGGTAGGCGCAGGTTGATGCAGTTGTGCGCGGCCAGATCGCCCGGTTCCATCGGGTAAGGCCGATGCCGGAAATACTGCGGCGAGCCGACAACTGCAATACGCAAGGATGGACCGATCGGCACGGCGATCATGTCCTTGGCCACCTGTTCACCCAGGCGCACACCTGCGTCATAACGCTGCGCGACGATGTCGGAGAGGGCGTGGTCGACGGTGATTTCGACCTTGATGTCCGGGTAGTCGGGCAACACCTTCAGCAGCTTCGGCCAGAGGATATTGTTGGCTGCATGCTCGGACGCCGAGATCCGCACGTTGCCGGCCGGCGTGTCGCGAAACTCACTGACAGCAACCAGTTCCAGTTCGATCTCATCGAAGCGCGGCGTCATCGACTGATACAAGCGCTGGCCGGCCTCGGTCGGCGAAACGCTGCGTGTGGTTCGCGTCAGCAGGCGCACGCCCAGCCGAGTTTCAAGGGCGCGCATGGTGTGGCTCAGCGCCGACTGCGAGACGCCCAACTGTGCGGCTGCGCGGGTAAAACTGCCTTCGCGGGCGATCACCACGAAGGCTTGCAGGTCGTTGAGGTTGGCGCGGGACATTGATGAGGGCCTCTCATGAGGGGCGCGGGATTATTCCATGAAAGCAGGTTGCGCATGGATGCGCGACCCTCAAGGCGCTCATCACAGGGTGCGTGCGTAAAATTCGCTCAGCTTGCCAATCGCCGCATCAACATATTGCGGCACCCAGTAGGTTTCGATGTGCGTCGCGCCATCGACAATGAACACTTCCTTGTCCGTGGTGCCGGTGGCTTTGGGGAAGGCATCCTGAGTCATGTACAGGCTGTCGGCCTTGCTGCCGGCGATCATCAGCAAGGGTTGATTGATCAGCTCAATGTGGTCGGTGGCGTCGAAACGCATCAAATCCAGCAAGCTGCTGGTGGTGTATTTGAAGGTCGAGTTGGGGTGTGCGTGGGTTTTCCAGCAGTACTCGTAGCCCTGGCGATACAGTTCGAAGGGCAGTTTGGCTATCTGCTCATCGGTGAGGTTGGCATCGCCCGAATACAGCGCCGCACCGCCGGCCGCTTCCTGCGCGCGGGCTGCTGATGCCTGTTGCAAACGTTGCTGGATGCTGTCGATTTGCGAGTCGTTGTAGCCGTTGCGGCGTACCCGGCCCGAGTTGAACATGCTTACGGTCGCCAGCGATTTGAAGCGTTTATCGGTTTGCGCCGCCGCCAACGAATAGCCGCCACCGCCGCAGATGCCAAGCAGGCCCAGACGCTTGTCATCGACACCGGCAAACTGGCTGATGAAGTCGGCCATGCCGTGGATGTCCTCGATGCGATACGCCGGTTTATCGATGCTGCGCGGCTGACCACCGCTGGCGCCCTGATAGGCCGCATCGGCCGTGATGGTGATGTAGCCCTGTTCCGCCAGGCGCTGGGCATACAGACCGGCAACCTGTTCTTTGACGCCGCCATTGGGGTGTGCAACGACCACGGTCGGGTAAGTCTTCTTCGCGTCGTAGTTGGCCGGGGTGTACACGTTGGCGGCGATGTCCAGACCATTGAGCGTGTACTTGACCGGGTGGATATTGACCTTGCCCGGTTCGTTCCTGCTGATCGCGCCGTCGTAGGCGAGGGTGAAAGGGTTCTTTTTGTAGTCGGCGGCCAAGGCCCCGCCCGCCGAGAGGCCGAACAATGCCGACATGAGCGTGGCTTTGAGAGTGTTCTTCACGTGAAGCTCCTGAGCAATCAATTAGGGCGGCAGTTGCAAAAGTGTTGGGGTCAGTCCAGCTGTTTTTCTTTGAGGAATTGCGCGACCAGATCAGCGATCTGCACGTTGTTCAGATCCAACATGGGGAAGTGGGTGTTGCCGTGAATGCCAATCTCCGGCAGGTGGATCAGGCGCACATCACCGCCATGTCGATTGACCGCGTCACGCCAGAGCCGGGCCATCTTCAAGCGTGCGCGCCAACTGTCCTGAGCGGGCAGGTCGACGGCCTGTTCCGGGATGTTGTCGCCGTAGAGGATCAGAATCGGAATGCGCGTCAGTGCCATGAATTGCTCCATCGGCACCGCTGCGCCTTGCACCGTGTCGAATGCGCTGGGAATCGGCGCCGGCACTTCACCGTCAGCAAATACGAAACTGCTGCCCGGTTCGAACGCCACGATGGCTTTGACCTTGTCGTTCTTGATCGCCGTCAACCAGCCCGGCCCGCCACCCTGAGAATGCGTAAACAGGATGCCGGGGCCGATTTTGTCGAACAGCGCCGACACACCATCGGAGACCACGCCCATGTCAAACGGCCCGGTGTTCGGCGTCATTGCCCTGAAAAACTGCTCGCGGGTCTGGGCGTCCTGTGCCACTTGCACGCCGTTGAAGTAGCGGGGCCACAGGCCGATGCGGAACTGGTTGAACCACAATTGTTCGTCCGGCACAGGCTTGATGGTGGTCTCGACCATGCTGCGCCCGGCATCGCCACGCCGTGGCTGATCGATCAGATAGACACCGTAGTGGCGGCGCAGAAAAGATGTTCTGAAACCCCTCGCGGCCATCGGCAGTGGTTACCCAAGTCTTGGAAAATTGCGCCGCGCCGTGAAAGGCCGAAATGCTTGACCTTGCCCTCGGCGATCAGATCCTTGACGGTGCCGGCCACGTCTCCGATGGGCACCTGGGGATCGACGCGGTGCTGATAAAACAGGTCGATGCAATCGGTACGCAGACGCTTCAACGCCGCTTCGGCCACGGCGCGTATATGCTCCGGGCGGCTGTTGGTGCGGCCGACACGTGCGCCGGTGATCAGGTCGATATCGAAGCCGAGCTTGGTGGCGATGACGACCTGCTCGCGGATCGGCTGCAAGGCTTCGCCCAGCAGCTCTTCATTGGCGAACGGGCCATACGCTTCGGCGGTGTCGAACAAGGTGACGCCTTGCTCGTGGGCTGAACGAATCAGCTTGATCATGCTGGCTTGGTCGGCAGCCGGCCCGTAGGCCGACGTCATGCTCATGCAGCCAATACCCAAGGTGGACACTTCCAGGCCATTACCCAACGTGCCGGCAACGTCTTCGATCGGCACGTCCGGATCGACGCGGTGCTGGTAAAGCAAATCGATGTAATCGGTTTTCAGTCTGCGCAGCGAACCTTCGACGGCGACCCGAATACGTTCGGGCCGGCTGTCCAGAGTCTGCTTTGTGTTATCGGTACCGACGGCGAAGCCGAATTTTGTGGCGATCACGACCTGGCCACGAACCGGGGACAGCGCCTCGCCGACTACTTGCTCATTGAGATAGGGGCCATAGAACTCGGCGGTATCGAAGATTTGAATCTTCCAGCCGAACAGGAAAACATGTCTGCCAACGGACGCTCAACGCTGGATGTCGAGCAAGAGCAGGCGAAAGTGCTGTGATGTGATCTGTTGATTTTTCAGTTCCCCGTCTGGTGGTTTTCGATGCCTGCGATACTGAAAGGATGGGTTGATCGCACGATGACCCGAGGCTTTGCCTATGCCTCGGGTGAGAAATACGACAGTGGGAAGTTCAAGGGCCGCCGCGCTATGCTGTGCATTACCACCGGCACCGCGGAAAGCCTATATCAACCCGATGGCATTGATGGGTGTATGAATCACATTCTATGGCCCATCCACAATGGGATATTTCGCTACCTCGGATTCGATGTGCTTCCTCCTTTTGTCGCATGGATGCCTGGCAGCGTTTCACTTGAGGTGCGCAACAATTACCTGGCTGCTTACGAAATCAGGTTGCGAGTACTTCCAGCGACGCAAACACTATTCTTCCACCCACGCGAGGATTACGGTAGCGACCAGCGATTGAAACCAAGTGTGCTGGCGCGCTCCGGTTTTCAATGGAACCCTCGTGCAGGTCAATGTCATGATCAGGCGGCCAACGATTTTACGCGTTGAGACCTCGCCAGCTCACGGCGTAAGTAGTGGGTGTTACGATTATGGCGATACAAGTCCCTTGCTAGGCCGAGTCGATGCCATGAAACCCAGCTTCGAGAAAGTACCCACAGAGGCTGCAACCTCTTGGACCCTATTGAACAGGCGTTTGCTGTATGCGATTCCATTCGAGTGGCATCATCATCCCGAATATGAATTGACACTCACGCTCAATAGTCGCGGCCATCGCTACATTAGTAATGACGTAGCGCGCTATGACGATGGAGACCTGATTCTTGTAGGGCCGAATATTCCTCATAGCTGGTCTTCAGCGGAGCGTATTGATGAGGATCAGCCGCATGTCGCCTTGGTTATCTGGTTTTCCGCTGCTTGGGCCGACTCGCTGGTGACATTGTTTCCGGAAATGGCTGCGGTTCGTCCATTGCTGGCGGCAGCTCAACACGCGGTGAGTTTCAGTGGTAGGGCCTCCAGTGAAGTACGCTCCTCCATCGAGGCAATGGTCAATCAGACGCCGCCCCAGCGCTTGATCGCATTGCTAACGGTGCTCGACAGGCTGGCAAGAGACGCTGATGCTACTCGGATCCTGCCGACGCTAGGCGGTCTGGCGGGTGATCAGATTGTCGAAGACGCGCGTATTCATCGAGTTCTGCATTACCTACATGGTAACTACGCCCGGGCAATCAATGTTGCCGAGTTAGCAGAGCTGGCCTGCGTCAGTCTGTCTGCTTTCCATCGAATGTTTCGCCGGCATACACGCTGTACCGCCTTGGACTATATCGTTCGACTGCGCATCGGCCATGCATGTGCGTTGCTGATGCAGGGCAACTCGCCGGTATCGATAATAGCGGGGCAGGTAGGCTACTCGTCGCTGGCATTATTCAACCGCCAGTTCAAGGCGTTGAAAGGGCTGACACCTTCCGCGTTTCGTCAAACGCACAGCCATCATTTTCAGTGAAGGTCAGAAATCTAGTGGGTTGATACTCCGATAGTATTGGCTTAAAACGCCATTATCGTACTAGTCGACGCTTCAAATGAGGCTGACGTGTGCTTATTTAAAAGTGGTTCCATACCTGCATGAATAACAAAAACAGCAGGTAGTTCCCATGAGTAAATACCGTGCCTTCGAAAGCGAAACGCTTCCGCAAGATTATCGAGACAGTATCGTCAAAATGAAGCGCGCCTTGCGCGCGCAGATCGGCGACGTTAAATCTTTGTTTGAACAAGTTAGCGAATTCATCGTTGCTGAAATCGACTCAATCAAGGCGCAGGAGGCGCTAACCGGTTCGGCTTGGCCGATCCTTGAGTTCGAGGATATCGCGGTCGGGAAAGTGAGTGCGGACCAGTTGGCGCTAATCAAGCGGCGTGGTTGCGTCGTGCTCAGAAACCATTTTCCTCGAGAGCAGGTTTTGGGGTGGGACGAGAGGCTTTTGGATTACCTTGACCGCAATCACTTCGATGCAATTTATCGTGGTCCAGCGGACCAGTTTTTCGGAAGCCTGGAGGCATCGCGTCCAGAAATTTTTCCGATCTATTGGTCGGAGTCGCAGATGCAGTTGCGTCAGGATGAGCGCATGGGGGCCGCACAATCTTTTCTGAATCGTCTTTGGAAGATCCATTCTCAAGGGCAGCAATGGTTCAACCCTGACATCAATGCCCTATACCCGGATCGGGTACGGCGTCGGCCTCCGGGAACACATTCAAAAGGTCTCGGACCACACACCGACTCGGGCGCCTTGGAGCGATGGCTGCACCCAGCCTACCTGAAGGTATTTGACAAAATTTACAGCAACGACTTCAGCGCCTACGACCCTTGGGACGCAGCCTTCCGTACTGAAGTCGATGAGTACGCCTACAAAGATACGGTCAAGTGCTCTGCGTTCCGCACGTTTCAAGGCTGGACCGCGTTATCGGATATGAACGCCGATCAGGGGGTACTACATACCTTACCGATCCCCAAGGCGATGGCTTACATGCTGCTGCGGCCACTGCTGGACGATGTACCTGAGGATGAGCTGTGCGGGGTTGCGCCGGGCAAGGTACTTCCGGTGTCCCGACAATGGCATCCACTGCTGTTCGAAGGGCTGAGTCCGATTCCGGATGTCCGTGCGGGCGATTCGGTGTGGTGGCATTGCGATGTAATTCACAGTGTCGCGCCCGTGGCAAATCAACAAGGCTGGGGCAATGTCATGTACGTTCCGGCCGCACCTATGTGTCAAAAAAACATGCGTTACGCCAAAGATGTCTTCAGGGCATTCGCGCAGGGTGCATCACCCGACGATTTTCCTCGGGAAGACTATGAAACAACTTGGGAAGGTCGTTTCACCTTGGAGCGTCTGAACGCGCTCGGACGTGCCGGTCTGGGGCTCGAATGATTGCGTGAGACTGAGCGAATAGCCCACTACCTCGATAAAAAAACAATAAGGTACTGAAATGAATTTAATGAACCGCCTTGCAGCCATGGTTTCTCTTGCCGCTTTATTTCCTCTTGTGATTCAGGCCGCTGAAACCAAGGGAAGTGTTGAAGTTGTTCACTATTGGACCTCCGGGGGCGAGGCCAAGTCGGTGGAAGTTCTGAAAAATATCATCGAGAAAGATGGATTCACTTGGCAGGACAGTGCAGTCGCCGGCGGCGGAGGCAGTGCGGCCATGACTGTGCTGAAAACCCGTGCTGTATCGGGCAATCCTCCCACCGCCGCGCAGATAAAAGCGCCAGATATTCAGGAATGGGGTCGCCTCGATCTTCTTGCCAGCATTGACGACGTCGCCAAGGCGAATAACTGGGACAGCCTGCTTCCCGAGTCCGTCGCCCAAATGATGAAGTACGAGGGACATTACGTTGCGGTACCGGTGAATATTCATCGCATCAATTGGCTTTGGCTTAACCCTGTCGTCCTGAAGCAGGCGGGCATATTCGATGTGCCGACCACACTTGATGAGCTTTATGCCGCTGGGGATAAGCTCAAGGCGGCAGGGTTCATCGCTATCGCACATGGCGGTCAGGCCTGGCAGGACACGACAATCTTCGAAAACCTCGTTTTGAGCGTGATGGGCGTTGATGGTTTCAAGAAGGCCTTTATTGATGTCGACGACAGTGTTTTCACCGGGCCGAAAATGATTGAAGTATTCAATGCGCTGCGAAGAATCCAGAGTTATCTGGATCCCGATGGTAACGGTCAAGACTGGAATCTGGAAACAGCCAAGGTCATCAATGGCAAAGCTGGCATGCAAATCATGGGGGACTGGGCGAAAAGTGAGTGGAGCGCGGCGGGCAAGCTTGCCGATACAGATTACATTTGCGTGCCATTTCCCGGCTCACAGGGTGCTTACAGCTATACAATTGATTCACTGGCGATGTTCAAACTAGCCTCGAAGAATGACAGCCCTGGCAATATTGCAGCCCGCAACGACCTGGCCAAAGTAGCGCTGGAGCCGTCGTTTCAATATGTTTTCAATCAAAACAAGGGATCAATACCCGTCATAAAGGGTTTGGACATGAGTCGATTCGATAGCTGTGCGCAAGCCTCTGCAAAGGATTTCGCTGCTGCCGAGAAGACTGGTTCACTCGCTCCGAGCATGGCATTCAACATGTCGACTTCCCAGGCGGTGCAGGGCGCTGTGTTCGATGTCGTGACACACTTCATGAATGACAAATCAGCCGATGCTGCTAAGGCTGGCAGGCAGTTGCTGGCGGCGATCAAGGCCGCACAATAAATTGCTTTAGTTTTGAGCTGCTTCGTATACCGAATACGGAGCAGCTATTGACGTTCCATCTCCTACTAGCGGCTGCTCGTGCCGCAATCATCACCCCCCTCTCTACCACGCTCTGTTTATCTCTGTTGACTCCCCGATAAGAAAAATCGATACCCGGTTAATAATTTCCCAGAGGCGGGCGGTATACCTGCGGCTTTACAGTCACCTCCATCGTTTAGCGTGGGCGGTCCAATTACAGGCCTTGTCCGTCGGGACTTCTACAAAAATAAGAAGGTGAGAGCATGAGTAGTGAAACGATCGATATCAAAGCGTGGATCGACAACCGAAAAGTGGTGCCGTACCAGTGGCTGATTATGGGTTTATGTTTTTTCATAGTGCTTTTCGATGGCTTCGACGTCGCGGTGATGGGGTTTATTGCCCCCTCGCTGATTCAAGAGTGGGGATTGTCAAAAGCGGCGTTCGGCCCGGTGATGAGCGCCGGCATGGTGGGACTCGCGATCGGCGCCCTGACCGCCGGCCCTTACGCTGACCGACTCGGCCGTAAAAAGATATTGCTTACGGCGGTGACCGGATTCAGCGTGTTGAGCCTGGCTTGTGCGTTCGCTCGCAACCCTTATGAGTTGGCCACTCTGCGTTTGATGACTGGTGTGGCGCTGGGCGCGGCTTTGCCCAACACCACGACGCTGTTGTCCGAATACTTGCCGGAGCGCAATCGGTCACTGTTCATCACGATCATGTTCACCGGATTCAACATGGGGTCGGGATTGGGCGGATTTCTCGCCGCGTGGTTGATTCCCCATTACGGCTGGCAGTCGGTGCTGCTCGCCGGCGGAATTCTGCCGTTGCTGCTGCTGCCATTGATGTGGCTGCTGTTGCCTGAGTCCGCTCGTTTTCTTGCTGCGCGCAATGCGCCTGCCGGCCAGATCGCCAAGGTGCTGAACAAGCTTGGCGGCACGTTTAGCGCAGCGACGAAGTTCGTCATCGCCGAGCCTCAAACCCAGCAAAAGACTCCGATGCGCTTGTTGTTCACCGAAAACTATCGCTTCGGCACGCTCGCTTTGTGGGCGACTTACTTCATGGGGTTGCTGGTGATCTACCTGACCATGGGTTGGATGCCGACCCTGCTGCGTGAAGGTGGGCTGTCCATCGAACGAGCCGCGACCATCACCGGCCTGTTTCAGATTGGCGGTACCGTCGGCGCCATCGTGGTTGGTTGGGCGATGGACCGGCGTAATCCGAACGCGGTAATTGCCACGTCCTACGCACTGGGTGGCGCTTTCATTCTGCTGCTGGGCGCGTTCAGCCTCGAATCCAGTCTGCTGGCGTTCGGCGTAGTGGCGGCAGGTTTCTGCATGAGTGGGGCGCAAACCGGCCTCAATGCTTTCGCGCCGGGGTACTACCCGACAGATTGTCGCGCCACGGGCGTCAGCTGGATGCTGGGTATCGGCCGCTTCGGGGCTATCTTTGGTTCACTCATCGGTGGCGCGGTGCTCAGCATCGGGCTGGGGTTGCCGCTGCTGTTTGCCCTGTTGAGCGTGCCTGCCTTTATCGCTGCACTGGCGATACTGGCCAACGGTCATGCACGGCGCCGAGTCAGTCGGGCCTTGCTGACACATTAATCTTTTTCGACAAAGGAACTCGTTATGGCACGCATCATTGGTGGCCTTGCTGTATCTCACACCCCGACCATCGGCTTTGCGGTCGATCACGACAAGCAGCATGAGGCCGCCTGGGCGCCGATCTTCCGTGGCTTCGAGCCGATCAAGGTGTGGCTGAAGGAGCAGCAGCCGGATGTGCTGTTCTATATCTTCAATGACCACGTGACGTCGTTTTTCTTTGATCACTATGGTGCATTTTCCCTCGGTGTCGATGAGCGTTACGAAGTCGCCGATGAGGGCGGTAATCCACGCGAGTTGCCGGGGATCGCTGGCCATGCGGCGCTGTCGCGGCACATCGGCGAGAGCCTGGTAGCGGATGAGTTCGACATGAGTTTCTTCCGTGACAAGCCGCTCGATCATGGCTTCTTCTCGCCGATGTCGGCACTGTTGCCGTGCGAGCCGGACTGGCCGGTGGAGATCGTGCCGCTGCAGGTTGGCGTGTTGCAGTTCCCGGTGCCGAGTGCGCGGCGCTGCTACAAGTTGGGCCAGGCGCTGCGCCGGGCGATCGAAAGCTACCCCGAGGACTTGAAAGTGGCCATCGTCGCGACCGGCGGCGTTTCCCACCAGGTGCACGGCGAACGCTGTGGTTTCAACAACCCGGAGTGGGACCAGCAGTTCATTGATCTGTTGGTCAACGATCCCGAGCGCCTGACCGAAATGACCCATGCCGAGTACGCCGCGCTGGGAGGCATGGAAGGTTCGGAAGTGATCACCTGGCTGATCATGCGCGGCGCGCTGTCGGCCACGGTGAAAAACCTGCACCAGGATTACTACCTGCCGTCGATGACCGGCATTGCCACACTGCTGCTGGAAAATCAGGATCGGCCCGTTCCCGTCGACGTCATTGCGCGGCATTTGCAGCACATGCAGCATCAGTTGGCAGGCATCGAGAAGCTCGAAGGCACCTATCCATTCACCCTGGAACGTAGCGCCAAGGGTTATCGGTTGAACAAGTTTTTGCACCGCATGATTGAACCGCATTGGCGTCAGCGTTTCCTCGACCAACCCGAAGCGCTGTTCGATGAAGCAGGGCTGAGCGATGAAGAGCGGGATCTGCTGCGCCGCCGCGACTGGCGCGGATTGATTCACTACGGGGCGATTTTTTTCGTGCTGGAAAAACTCGCTGCCGTGGTCGGGGTGCCGAATCTGCAGATATACGCGGCAATGCGCGGACAAAGCCTCGAGGAATTCATGAAAACCCGTAATCAGCAGGTGCTCTATTCGGTAGCGGGCAAGGCCCCGCGCTAACGTCACGGCGTCATCGACGGCTCGCTCCGGGCCGCTTCGCCACACCCTTGAATGACTTCACTGCGCCCGGCTCATGCGGGCGTAGCGGACTGCTTCATCCCAAAAAAATGGATAACAATAACAATGAAAATCACCGCCAATACACGCGTAGTCTTCACGCTGTCCGCCGTTTGTGCTCTGCCTGTCGAGGCGAGCGCCGCAGGCTTTGTGGAAGACGCTAGCGCCAATCTCAACCTGCGCAACTTCTACATCAATCGTAATTTCACCAACCCGGCCAATGCGCAGGGCAAAGCCGAGGAGTGGACGCAGAATTTCATTCTCGACTTTCGCTCCGGATTCACCCAAGGCACAGTCGGCTTCGGTGTGGATGTGCTAGGGCTGTATTCGCTGAAGCTTGATGGCGGTCAAGGCACGGGCGGCACGCAATTGCTGCCGCTGAACAGTGATGGCCGACCTGCCGATCAATTTGGTCGCCTGGCTGTCGCCGGGAAAATGAAAGTCGGCAAGACCGAAATCAAGCTCGGCGAGTGGATGCCAGTGTTGCCGATATTGCGTTCCGACGACGGTCGCTCGTTGCCACAAACCTTTCGTGGCGGTCAGGTCACTTCACAGGATATCGCCGGTTTGACCTTGTATGGCGGTCAGTTCCGGCAGAACAGTCCGCGCAACGATTCAAGCATGGAAGACATGTTCATGCAGGGCAAAACCGCGTTTACCTCTGACCGCTTCAACTTCGTCGGCGGCGAATACGCGTTCAACGAAAAGCGCACGATGATCGGCGTGTGGAATGCTCAGCTAAAGGACATCTATCAGCAACAGTATCTGCAACTGGTTCATAGCCAACCACTGGGTGACTGGACGCTGGGCGCCAATCTTGGCTACTTCTGGGGTCGCGAGGATGGCAGTGCCCGCGCAGGCGATCTGGACAACCGTACGTTCTCGGCATTGCTGTCGGCACGCTACGGCGGCAACACGTTTTACCTC
This sequence comes from Pseudomonas sp. TE9122, assembly GCF_056278925.1. Taxonomy (NCBI): domain Bacteria; kingdom Pseudomonadati; phylum Pseudomonadota; class Gammaproteobacteria; order Pseudomonadales; family Pseudomonadaceae; genus Pseudomonas; species Pseudomonas sp. TE9122. The sequence goes on from NZ_JBWBQI010000001.1 coordinate 2,229,266, forward strand.
GGTTGGCAAAAGCTCAGCGGCGACGATGCCTGGATGCGCGTCAACGGCACCAGCGGCGGAACCTTGGCCAACGACAGCTACAACAACAGCTACGACAATGCGCGGGAGAAATCCTGGCAGCTGCGCCATGACTACAACTTCGCCGTCCTCGGCGTGCCCGGTCTGACCCTGATGAACCGTTACATCAGCGGCGACGATGTGCATAGCGGGGCCGTCACCGATGGCAAGGAATGGGGGCGCGAATCCGAGTTGGGTTATACGCTGCAAAGCGGTGCGTTGAAGAACCTCAACCTGCGCTGGCGCAATTCGAGCATTCGCCGCGATTACAGCAGCAATGAGTTCGACGAGAATCGCTTGATCATCAGCTATCCGTTGAGCCTGCTTTAAGCGCCTCAGCGGCCTGTGCCTGGATCACCCGGCGGATCATTTCCATCAACGCCTGCGCCACCGGTGAGTGCAGGCAGCCGCTGCGGTAGGTCAGGCCAATGGCTCTGGCGGTCTGTTTCAACTCCAGCGGCAAAATGCACAACTCGCCGCTAGCGATTTCCTGTTCCAGTTGATGCGCTGAAACGGCCGCGAGCATGTCCGAGCGTAACAACAGTCCGCGAATGATCGCCATGTCGGCGCTTTCCACCACCGGGGAAGGCGCAGGAATGCCGAAACTGGCGAAGCATTCCTCGAGCATCGTCCGCGCCGGTGAGCCGGCGCGAGGCAATACCCAGCGCGCGTAGCCCAGATGATTCTGCAAATCGCCGTTGCCGCAGAGCGGATGATCACGCCGCGCAAGCACGACCATTTCTTCCGTCAGCAGTGACTCGCCGACCAGGTCGCTGGCATAGGTCGATGAGCGCAGCGCACCCAAAATGAAATCCACATCGCCGGCACGCAACTCGGTCGCCAGCAGGTCGAAGGGACTCTCATTGGTGATCACTTGAATGCCGGGATGCTCTGCCATCAGGCGCACGATGGCCTCGGGCAGGATGCGCGTGCGGCCGAGGGGCAGGGCGCCGACGTGCACAACACCGTGCAAGGCACCGCGAAGGGCGGTGATGTCGCTGTCGATATGGCGCAACTCGTTCAGCGCACGGCGGATTGCAAACAGGATGTCATGACTGGCGCGGGTCGGCTGCAAGCCGCGTGGCGTGCGCTCGAACAGCGATTGGCCGCAGCCGTTTTCCAGCACTTTCAGCGTCGAACTGACCGCAGGCTGACTCAGCCCCAGCAGGTTGGCCACTGTCTGCATATGCTGGGTTTCACAGAGTTTGACGAACACTTGCAGGCGTCGTGCCTGGAACAGATAAAGCGGTTCAATCGCGGCTTTCTCACCTTGGCCGAGCAATGTCGGCACGCTCCCAAGCTCCGCCAATACCCTTCGCGCACGGGGTAGCAAGCGTTCACCGAAATCGGTCAGGCGCATACCGTTGGCGTGGCGCTCGAACAGCGTCACGCCCAGGCGGGCTTCAAATTCCGATATGGACCGGGTGACCACTGATTGCGCTCGGTACAGCGCCACTGACGCTTTGGAGACGCTGCCGTGATCAGCTACGCGGACGAAGGCACGCACGTGCATCAGGTTCGGAAGTTCAAAGGGTTCCATGGGCAAGGACTCTGCGGGTCGGCGAATCCGACGACTATGCCGCCGCTATTTTCGAGTGGCAATAAAAAAAACGCATACCTCGAACACTCGAACGCACTACTCCGTCGGCGGGGTGCGATGCGATGCTCTTTCGCAACGCAAGAGGAGAATCCGCAATGATCGATTCAACCAAAAACGCGCTGGTTGTCAGCGCCCACTCAGCCGATTTTGTCTGGCGTGCCGGTGGCGCCATCGCTCTGCATGCACAGCAGGGTTACCACGTTCACATCGTCTGCCTGTCGTTCGGTGAGCGCGGCGAATCCGCCAAGTTGTGGCGCAAGGGCGAGATGAGCGAAGACAAGGTCAAAGCCGCACGTCGCGAAGAGGCTCAGGCCGCCGCCGACATTCTCGGGGCCAGTGTCGAGTTCTTCGATATCGGCGATTACCCGATGCGCGCCGACAAGGAAACCTTGTTCCGTCTAGCCGATGTTTTTCGCCGGGTGCAACCGGAGTTCGTTCTCAGTCACTCGCTCAAGGATCCGTACAATTACGATCACCCGCTGGCCATGAACCTCACGCAGGAGGCGCGCATCATCGCCCAGGCCGAAGGCTATAAACCGGGTGAGAAAATCGTCGGCGCACCGCCGGTCTACAGTTTCGAGCCGCACCAGCCCGAGCAATGCGAATGGCGCCCCGATGTGCTGCTCGACATCACTGATGTCTGGGACAAGAAGTACGCGGCCATCCAGTGCATGGCCGGGCAAGAGCATTTGTGGGAGTACTACACGCGCGTTGCCCAGCAACGTGGTGTGCAAGCCAAACGTAATGTCGGGATCACCTCAACCCGCAACATCGTCTATGGCGAGGGTTACCAGAGTATTTTCCCGCGTGTCACGGAGAATCTGGGATGAGCGAACATATCGGTAAGACTGGCGTTGTCGTGCGCAATATTCAGCGCGCCGAAGCAGCGCTAATCGATGAGTTGAAACGCTTCGGCGTGGCGACCATTCATGAAGCGCAGGGTCGCAAAGGCCTGTTCGCGACTTCGATCAGACCCATTCAGCAGGGCACAGTGATCAGTGGTTCAGCCGTCACGGTGCTGGTTGCGCCGGGTGACAACTGGATGTTCCATGTGGCCGTCGAACAATGCCGGCCCGGCGATATTCTGGTGGTCGCGCCGAGTTCGCCGTGCACCGACGGCTACTTCGGCGACCTGCTGGCCACCTCGCTCAAAGCCCACGGCGTTAGGGCGCTGGTAATTGATGCGGGCGTGCGCGACACCCACACCCTGCGCGAAATGGGCTTCCCGGTCTGGTCCCGCGCCATCAGCGCTCAAGGCACAATCAAAGAAACCCTGGGCTCGGTCAACCTGCCGCTGGTGTGCGGTGGGCAACTGGTCCATCCGGGTGACGTGGTGGTTGCTGATGACGATGGTGTGGTGGTCGTGCGACGCACCCAGCTGCTGCAAGTCGTCGAAGCCAGTCGTGCCCGCGCCGATCTGGAGGAACAGAAGGCCCTGCGCCTGGCCAAGGGCGAACTGGGTCTGGACATCTACAACATGCGCGCGCGCCTGGCGGAAAAGGGTTTGCGTTACGTCGACAGCCTTGAAGAACTGGGAGACTGAGCATGGCGCAGACCCGCATTCCCTGTCTGCTGATGCGCGGCGGTACGTCGAAAGGCGCTTACTTTCTGGCCGAGGATTTACCGCAGCAACCTGCGCTGCGAGACCGCGTGCTGCTGGCGGTGATGGGCTCGCCGGATGCGCGGCAGATTGACGGCATTGGCGGCGCTGATTCGCTGACCAGCAAAGTGGCGATCATCAGACCGTCGAGCCGCGCGGGTGCCGATGTCGATTATCTTTTCGGCCAGGTTCTGGTGGATGAGCCGCGTGTCGATTACGGTCAGAACTGCGGAAACATCCTCGCCGGTGTCGGTCCGTTCGCCATCGAGCGCGGGTTGGTGGCGGCGACAGCCGACGTCACCCCAGTGCGGATCTACATGCAAAACACCGGACAGATCGCCATCGCCCATGTGCCAACGTCTGATGGTGAGGTGTGCTACGACGGCGACGCGCGTATCGACGGCGTGCCGGGGCAGGCCGCGCCGTTGATTGTCGAATTCGAGGATGTCGCTGGCGCCAGTTGCGGTGCCATGTTGCCGACTGGTAACGCCCGGGACGTGATCGACGGCGTCGAAGTGACCTGCATCGATAACGGCATGCCCGTGGTGCTGATCAACGCGCAAGAGCTTGGTTGCAGTGGCTATGAGAGTCCCGCGCAACTCGATGTCAATGCTTCACTGAAACAGCGTCTGGAGTCCATCCGCCTGCAAGCGGGGCAGCGCATGAATCTGGGTGATGTGAGTCAGCGCAACGTGCCGAAGATGTGCCTGATTGCACCGCCGCAGGTCGGTGGGGCCATCACCACACGCAGTTTCATTCCCCATCGCTGCCACAGCAGCATTGGGGTGTTTGGCGCCGTCAGTGTAGCTGCTGCCAGCTTGATTGACGGCAGTGTTGCGGAGGGCATGGCAGTTGTGGAGGAAGGTGATATGAAGCGCTTGTCGATAGAACACCCGACGGGCGAGTTTACTGTTGAAGTACGGTTAAAGGATGGGAAAATAGCGGGCTGCGGGTTGATGCGCACCGCCAGACTTTTAATGAGCGGCGTCGTATTCGTTCCGTCAGGTCTTTGGCGTGATATGCCAAATCGTTAGTTATGACCCTTCGTTTAAGTTCAAACAAGCGATCCTGTAGACACGGTTGTGAGTTCTGGTTGCGGAAATCAAAGAAATCATGCGGAAAGGATTTACGAGATCCGCTATTGCTGCCGCTTACCTCATAAACGATAAAGCCCCGAATAATCAGGGCTTTATCGTATCAAATATGGCGGAGGCGATGGGATTCGAACTCATGGACCTGTTACAGTCGACGGTTTTCAAGTCTGAAGATTAATTTATACATTTCAATAGTTTAGTCTGTATTCGTTTCCGCTAGACAGTGGTCGTTAGTGCTCTGGAGGGCTCTGAAATTAAGGGGGAGGTAATTTTTGCGGTAACGAATTTGACCAGCATTTGGTGTTCTGGGGGTGGGGTCATGATCGCTGCGCTTACTGAAAAGGCGACTCTCACCTGATCAACCAAGTCATGTTGGTAAAGTGAAATTACCCAAACGCCTATGCTTTTCTATCGTTGCCCAACTTGTCGGTGTTGGCATCCCAACCTAATCTCTGGCAAGCCCTGATGCTGCAAGCGAATGGGGTGGAGCAGTCTAACGCACTGGAAGGTGGGAAATGGCTATTCAAAGCGGCAGTGAACGCGGGTCAGAGTGGCGGCAATGGGATTTGCATATTCACACTCCAGCGTCATTCGAGTGGAGAGGAGCGAAGTTCGACCGGAAGAATCCGGATTCAGCAGCGAACAAAGCGCTTGTTGATGAAATGATCGGTGCACTTAACGCAGCGAAACCTGACGTTTTTGCGCTTATGGATTACTGGACATTCGACGGATGGTTTGCACTCAAGCGCAGATTAGCTGAGCCAGACGCTCCGATCCTGAAAAAGACTGTTTTCCCTGGTATTGAGCTGAGACTGGCAGCCCCAATGAAGGGACGCTTGAATGCCCACGTTCTCTTCTCTAACGAGGTTGACGACCAGATTCTGAAGGACTTCCTTGCTCACCTCCGTATTGCGTTGATTGACAGACCCTTGTCTGACGCCGCTCTCATAAACTACGCACGCGAAGCACCTGAAGGCTTGCTGAAACCACATGGGATCAAACCTGAACAGATTGCAGCCGATGATGAACTGGCTTACATAGCAGGCGCAAAAATCATTGAACTGACGTGCGAGAGCTACAAGGAAGCGATTGCCAAAGTTCCAGACGACCAAGCAATTGGCTTCATGCCGTACGACACAAACGATGGTTTAAGTGATGTGAAGTGGACAGAGCACTATGCCTATTTTTTGGGCTTGGTTAGGTGCTCCCCGATTTTCGAGAGCCGGAACTTGGACGTTCGCTCTGCGTTCGTTGGAGAAGAAACGCCAGGGAATGCCAAATTTTATTCGGGCATAAGGAAAGGATTGAACGACATATCCCGATTGGTTGTGGCAGGTAGCGACGCTCATTGCTTTGTCGGCATACCAGGAAGTAAGGATCGGCGTGGATACGGCGACTTTCCATCAGACAAGAAAACCTGGATCAAAGCTGATCCCACATTCCGTGGGTTGCAGCAGGCTATCCGAGAACCTGCGAAACGTTCATACATAGGCGTTACACCGCCTAAGCTTGACCAGATTGCTGCCAACAAAACATTTTTTATCGACTACGTGGTGATTAGCAAGGTGGGGGGATCACCACTAACGTCACATTGGCTGGACGATGTCTACCTTCCGCTTAGTTCTGACCTCGTCGCCATTATTGGCAACAAGGGGAGCGGCAAAAGTGCTTTGGCCGATGTCCTTGCTCTGTTAGGCCATTCACGGCAAACCACCCATTTCTCATTCCTTCGAAAAGAGCGATTCCGGGGCAAAGCTGGTGAGCCTGCTCGACAGTTCGAGGGCTTTCTCTTCTGGCATGACGGGACAATAAACACTTGCAATCTAAATACTGACCCGCCTGCTGAGAAAGTTGAGATGGTGAGGTATATACCGCAAGGACATTTTGAAGAGCTCTGCAACGCGCATGTTACAGGGCAGTCTGACGCCTTTGAAGATGAGCTTAGGTCAGTCATTTTTTCGCATACCGATGACGCAATCCGATTAGGGGCACTGGATTTCAATCAACTGATCGAGCAGCAGGAAAGCACCTTCCGTCTCCAGTTGAACGAGTTTCGTAAAGATCTCAAAAGACTCAATCTTGAAATCGCAAGCTCTGAAAGCCAGCTCCATCCACTAATCAAGAAAAGCCTTGTGGAACAGCTTGGGCTCAAGCAACGGCAGCTCGCCGAACACGGAGCCTTAAAGCCAGCAGAAATGGAAAGGCCATCTGCTGATCTATCGCCTGAGCAGCAGTTGACGGCTGCCACTCTTGAGAGAGTCGCCGTGGAACTCAAACGTTTGGATGAGGAGCGGGTCGCAGCCAATGAGACGGCTTCGCAGCTCGCCGCCAAGAGCAAGGCTTTAAAGGATGTTAGGGAGCAGGTTCGACTACTGCAACGCACTTATGACCAGTTCATTGCTGATACGAGAAAGGACCTCATCCTGTTAGGGTTGGAAGTCGCTGACCTTGTGAAAGTCGAGAGTAATCTCGCCCCGTTGAACCAATTGGCTGACGCAGTTTTGGCTGATCAAGCAGCCATAGGCACCAGCACCCAAGCTAGAGAAGACGCGCGTCAGAAATTTTTGCAGCAGCAGACAGAGGCCAAAGCACGGCTGGATCAACCTCAGCTCATTTATCAGAATTATCTGCTCGCGGTTGACGAATGGCAGCGCAAATATCAGGACTTGGTTGGTGCCGCGGACGCCCCAGAAACAGTGAAAGGACTAGAAGCTAGGATCGCGCAGATCGATGCTCTGCCAGAGAGGCTGGAGACGCAAAAAATCTACCGGCAGCAATTAACAGGTGATATCTACGACATCCTTGATGCACAGCGCCGGGCGAGAGAGGCACTGTTCAAGCCGGTTCAGGAACTCATTCAGGGCAACAGCCTGATTCGCGAGGAGTATAAGCTGGGGTTCAAAGCGAAGCTCGGAGGCTCAATCGACGCTTTTGCCACCAGCCTGTTTACCTTGCTTAAACAGAACGTAGGTGAGTTCCGCGGTGACGACGAGAGCTTTACCACAGTTCGACGTCTGGGTGACGCTGCGGACTTTGACAGTCGTGAAGAGGCAGTGGCTTTTGCACAAACTCTGCACGACAAAATTTCAGCAGCGGCAGCTACGATAGGGGACAAGGTCGAATACGGCATCGACTCAATGCTGCGCAAAGACAAAAACGCGAACGAGGTATACGACCTGCTATTCGATCTTTCCTACCTGGAGCCTCGGTATTCACTACTGTTCCAAGACGCGGAAATCGAACAGCTCTCACCTGGTCAGCGCGGAGCACTGCTCTTGATCTTCTATTTGTTGGTTGATAAGGGGCGCAACCCTATCATTCTGGACCAGCCAGAAGAGAACCTTGATAACGAGACTGTAGTAAGCCTTCTGGTGCCGGTTCTCACCGAGGCGAAGAAGCGTCGTCAGATCATTATGGTTACACACAACCCGAACCTTGCGGTGGTCTGTGACGCGGAGCAGATCATTTGGTCTCACTTCGATCGGGCCAACGGGCAGAAAATCTCCTACACCGCAGGCGCCATTGAGAGTCCTACTATAAACGGACATGCGGTCAAGGTGCTTGAAGGAACAAAACCTGCATTTGATAATCGCAGGTTCAAATATCACTGAGATTCGATCCCGGGGGAGCCTGCGCTGAGCTCTGCCCGAACCCTTCCTTCGCGGAGCTATGTTGGAGACTGCCGCAGGGATGCTAGTCGGCCGTATGCCGTTAACAAACCACCGCTTTCGGCCAGAAGCGGACGGTGGTAGGCGACCGCTACCGGGCCAGAAACGGACATCAAGAACGTCTATGAAACTTAGGGCGTTTCATAAATTGATCGACCTTGGTCTAGATTCAAAACGGCTGGGGGAATCGGCTATGATGATGGCCATTTGTTTGTATGGTGCTTTTGGCCCCGGCGATAAGGACTCGCGACATGAAAAAACCGGTGGCCGCTGCAGTCGTTCATCTTGATGGGAAAATTCTCATCACTCGTAGGGCTCCAGGTCAAAATCTCGAGGGCATGTGGGAGTTTCCAGGCGGCAAGCTTGAACACGAAGAATCTGCCCTGGAGTGCATTACTCGTGAGTTACGTGAGGAGCTTGGTGTTGAGTCTGTCGCCGGCGAAATACTCACCACCACGACTTACACCTATCCCGGCGGCGAGATCGAGTTGATCGCCATTTCGGTTCAGCTGCAATCCACCCAGTTCACCTTGCAGGTCCATGACCGGTTTCAGTGGGTGCTACCTCAAGAACTCCTTCAATACAACTTGGCTCCTGCCGACATTCCCATTGCCCAAGAGATCATCCGGAAATATGGCTAATTTCATTTCTCCTGTCCCCGGATCAAACCTTAAAAACGAAGACCTAATTCTTCATTTTTTATGCAGTCCTCAAGGTGGAATGCGCCGGTCAAATCGGACCAACACTCTCGTCATTGTTTCTAATCACGTGGCGTCAATTTACGACGATCGGTGGGTCGAAGATGTATTGCATTACACCGGTATGGGTCAGGTCGGTGATCAATCTCTTGTGTTCAACCAAAACAGAACACTGAACGAATCGCGCATTAATGGAGTGGCCGTACATCTATTCGAAGTCTTTACCGCCAAGACCTATACCTACATCGGGGAGGTAATGCTGGCTGATGAGCCATACCAAGAAAGACAACCGGATGTAGAAGGGCAGGACCGCTTTGTTTGGGTTTTCCCCTTGCGTTTGAAATCGGGCACTCCGCCGGCAATTTCTGATGTCACGCTGCAGCAACTCAATCGGGTGAAGGAAAAACAGGCCAGGAAATTGAGTGACGCTGAGGTAGAAGCGTTAGCCCTGCGTCAAGGACGGACCAATGTTGGGAAGCGGAGCGCCAGAGTCACGCAACATCAGCGCTCACCATGGGTAGCAGAGCACGCTAAGCGTAGATCCAAGGGGCGATGTGATTTGTGCCAGGAAGCCTCTCCGTTCAACAGGAAGGATGGGACGCCATATCTGGAGACACACCATATCGAGTGGCTTGTGCATGGTGGAGCAGACACGGTGGAAAACACAGTTGCTCTCTGCCCCAACTGCCATAGAAAAATGCATGTTCTTGATGACCAGGCTGACAAAATACTTTTGGTCGCGCGGATCAATTCCCACTAATGAAAGGAGCTATGTGTGGACGCGGAAATCAGTTTTGAACATGAAGGGACAGAGTACACTGGCACCTACTCGGTTCACGGAGATGAGCTCATCGTTTATCTACCTGATGGTAGCCAACGGGCAACCACGTTGCGTGGCCTTGACCCTGAAGTGACTGCCTTAACTCATCTGCGTGGGTTTGTACTGCATTCGAAAAACGTTGATCGGACTGGTAACTGACAGTCAGCATCGTTCTGCCGTGATCAGAAAACCCATCGGTAGGTTGTCATGAGTGGCTGTTCCGGGCCGGAAGCGGCCACTCACCATAAAGTCGTTTCTACACATTGGCCGGACCTATCCTTAGCAAGGGTTTTGCATACGCAGCAAGTCCTTGGCGGGGCTGCGGTGATAGTCAAACGCCGTTGCTCTCAGTAGAGAATGCCAATAATATCTGCGACCAAACCAGCAAAAGCTTCGAATGCATTTTCTCAAAGCTGAAAAAATATATAGCCGATAGAAATTGTGCACTTGCCATCTAACAAATAAGGAAAAAAATGCTCAGCGATCTGGATGAGTTAATATTGAGTTGCGAGGACCCTCGCTCACGACTATATATCGAAGAAGCCGTAAAATGTTATAAGGCAGGTGCGTATCGCTCGTCAGTGGTAGCTTGTTGGATTGCAGTTGCTTTCGATTTGGTGGACAAAATAAGAGAGCTATCAGCTTCCGGAGATAAGGAGGCCCAGGTTGAAATTGCAAGATTTGAGACTATACAGAAAACTCACAACCTTCCGGGAGCCTTAGCTTTTGAAAAAGAACTTCCATTGATGGCGAAGGACAAGTTCGAACTAATTTCTCCTATTGAATATCTAGATATTGTTCGCTTGGTAGAGGATCGCAACAGATGTGCTCATCCCTCACAAGTTTCTGACAACCAAGTATTCTCTGCGTCGGCGGAACTGGCAAGATTGCATATATTCAACTCTGTAAATTCCATACTTTCCAGACCTGCATCGCAAGGAAAGGTAGCACTGGCGCGAGTTTTGAGCGATGTAGATTCTAAATTTTTCCCGAGCAATCTAGAAGACGTTGTTACGTTATTCGAGGCCGGGCCTTTGAAACGGCCAAGAGAGTCTCTTTACAACAACTTACTAAAAGTTTTTGTAAAAACCGCCTTTGGGGGAGAAGAGTCGGCAAAATTTAATAAGTGCGTGCTTGCTTTATCGGCAATTAAAATTATCCACCCTAATTTGTGGGAAAGGTTTTTCGAAGATTGCGTCAGACAAACAGTTGAACGCATGCGCACGGAAGAGGAAATATGCGGCGCAGTGATAATCGTAGCACGGCTCGCCAAATTGGGTTTATGGAATGCCCTTCCCAAGGCGGAGCAGTTAAGGATTTTGACATTTATACAAAACGCACCACATAAATTATTTGTTGATTTGGATTGGTTTTTTTTACTGGACGCGCTCCCCCCCGAATTAATTGCCGCAGCAGAAAAAAGAATCAGATTTGCAACATTTGATGAGCTGGACAAAGTTGACTGGCTTGTCACTCCTTCAGCGATGTTGGATCGGCTAATCACCATATATTCAACCTCTCGTAGCTTTGCTGAAGCAAATACATATGGTCGGACCATCAGGCAAGTTATGCAGGAAGTCGACCCTACCTACAAACAAGCCAATGAAATTGTTAGGATGGCATCGGCAAATGACCAGATTAAGCACAGCAATGAGTTGGCCAGTGTTCTGCGAGCGTTGGAGTCTGTTGAGGGTGGAAGGGTCGCAGTAGAGCAACTGATGGTAGATCATGGTTTAAATATTAATCTTTGATGTTTATTAGAGGAGAAATATTTAGGCTCTCTTGCCCCAATTGTAATTCTTTACCAAGGTCATGCGCGGGTCGCTCTCAGCTACTTTTCGCGTCTATGCCTCCTTCAGAATCGTATTCAGTCGATCGCCGTAGTCAATCGGATGCTCGCAATCGACCACTAACGGCCAAAAGGAGCCAGTTGAAGGCGTCTAGAAAACTATGGGCGACTCAGCATGTTCATAAGTTTTATATAGAGCTTAAGATTAGTCGAGTAATGGATGAATAATGTCGATCGAATGATGTTTATATTTAGCTTATTCAGGGCTAATAAACAATATGGCTTTATCTATAAGGTCTCGCTGTCGTATCAACTCCTCTATCGAAGCTGACGAGTCTAAGAATTTATTGGCATCTTGCAATCCAGAAAAAATGCCCACTTCAGCCAAGTGAAAAATAACCGCCTGCCGAAAGAATTTTTGTATTTGGAAGCAATGAGGGGATGGATCGTCGATAGACTGCCCCATATGTACATTTCGATTCCGGTAGTCTTTTACATGCTCTAATATTTGTCGATGATACTCACGTTCTCCATAAAGGTAAGAGCAACGCGCAACGACTAAATCCGTATTATTTTCACCTGGAGCCATTACTGACTCCAAAGCAGCCCACCCCCGTTGAACAGAGGAGTTTTTATCAGTCTCGTCAAAGGCACGCACAAATCTTACGATGGCGTCCTTGATAATGTGCGCATCCTTATGATGCTTGAGTTTATCTGTTACAAACCCGAAGAAATTTATCGATTGGGTTTTTTTTTCAGCTGTCAGATTTAATGATCTTCGCTCAGTATAGTTAGAGTCATACCAAAAAATATTGCTATCACTAAGACTGCCATCCTTGTTGTGTAGCGTGTGCATTCCCCCTAAAGTCAGCTTATTGATAGGCGCTCTTCGAATTGCCTGCATCGAAATGGCAATCTCAAACGCAGGGTTTATATCTAGACAAAATACTCCCCTTATGAAATCCAGTTCATGTAGCGCATGCTCTACACCATCCATAGGGTTTTTCGACTTGAATCTTACAACAACAGGACAATAACTATCTGGTAGAGATGGAGATTCGAAATTCCAACGAGCGTTATATGCTTCTCGAGTTTTATATTTTTTTGGAAGCCCGCCTGGGTAACATTCCAGAGTCGTATCGCCGAGTACTATCCTTCGCAGTGGAAAGCCCGCGGCTATCGATATCGAAGTTACTAACACGTACTCCTTCGGCACCTGCTTGTTATAAGATAACACCTCTGTCTTTAATGCCTTCAAAAAATCATCAGCCAATTTGCTCCCGGATTTCACCCAGGAGTTCAAGGCGCGGTTATAAAATCGCTTAGCGGTGTGATAACTAAATGTTTTATGAAAATCAATCATCGTAAAAAGAACGGAATCAAGCTCATGCATTTCGAAGCCATTGAAAGACACTTTACCTTCGGCGTCGATAGATGAGCAGGCCTTTAGGCGATCTAGGATGATTTGCGGCTTCAGTTTTTTGTTGGCCTTCCATTCGACTTTCATATCCACTCCTCAAATTCAACAATATTCTAACCCCGTTTACATCGCTCTGAATCGCCCGGGTATCCCAGATACATCCAAGGCACCCTTTTGGCCGAAAGAAGCCTGCTATGCCGGGCGGGCATGAAGTATCATAGGTCGAGGGTGCAGTTTTGGTAGCCGATTAAGTGCCTGCTGTCCCCAGTAGTCCTAGCCGCTTTGCTTCCAGATGTGACATGTATTTTACGGGCTGAAATTCAACTGAGAAGTTAGACTTGCTACGGCAACCTTGCCAGAGCTGGACGTGTTCATTTTGTCCAGCGAGAACTAACGCGATAATCTCAATCGCAGTGAGGGGCATGTCTGGGCCGAAGTAGATGCCGGTGAGTGCTTCGGAAGGATACCGATATGCCGTGCCGGCTTGACTATGAATAGCGCGCCACTCGTGCTCATAAGCCCAATCAATCGCTTTGGTACAATATAGATCGGAGACAGGGTCGGAATCTTCACCGCACAGGATCGGAACGATGTCGAGAATGGGCATGTCTTGTGTATAGCGAACCTTCTTAATCTTGTGAAATGGATCGGCCAAGGTTGAAAACTCCAGGCAGAAACCTTTGCAATGATCCCCGTAGTGGGACCACATCAATAAGTTGTCCTTCTTCTCTGAAAAGCAGCTGACCCCACGTTGTGACAGAAATCTTTTGATCATGTCATCTAAGGTTTCCTGTCCTATGCGAAGGAGCATATCCCTAAGCACAGCAGGAGACGCTTTTTCGAACTCTCGCCGAATGCCACTTTCGATTTTGGGTTTCGCTAAGTAATGGCTTCGCAGTTTCTCAACATCTGCGTCAGTTGGCTCCTTGATGCGCGGTGAAAGCGCGCAGTCGTACGGGTCGTTGAAAGCGAGCGGGGAACCGAAATAGATTAATTGGTCCTTCAGGTTCTGAAGCGACTGTGCGGTAAAGCGTTCGTACTTGTAGAGGTGCAGCGGCGATGACATGGGTTCAGATTCCTAGAAAAGCCTGACGCTACTGTTTCGCCATCAGCCTGTCCACTGTCCGTTGCTGGCCGTCAACGATCGCTTTCGAACGTCCGGTTTTGGCCGATAGCTGCCTTTGACGCCTCATACATGGAATTCCAGCCTATGTTCACTCGGCCCCCACACCTGGACTAGGCGTGGGGGCCTTTGTTGCGGCCACGGCAACCAGTCACCCCGATTCTGGTCTGTCATTCCTTGGCTGTCTGGCTACTGACGTGCATCTGAGTTGTCTTAAAATGCGTGATCTTGCAGCCCGATTTCTTTCCGCAATTTATTTTGAGGTGATGGTTTTGCTGTCTTAGAACGAAGAGGAAATTTCTGTGATGCGGAAAAAAACTGAACGTAAGCTATTGAATTAAAGGTAAAAAATTGTGGACTTAAAATCCCCCGCTCGTAAGGGCGTGCCGGTTCGATTCCGGCTTCGGGCACCATAAATATCAAGGGCTTGCATGACATATGTCATGCAAGCCCTTATTTTTTGTGCCGTGGAAATGTTTTCCACGCTCCTGACTGGCCATTCCGTCGCCGTCTGGTGCCTGGAGATCCACTCCTTTCTTCAGCGTCGACTGCATCCATCAGCGAGTAAGCGTTTCCGGCGCTACGACCCATACGCTACAAGGCATTTTGTACAACAGATGCTCGACCGTGCTGCCAACCAGTCTGCCTATTCCTCGATGAGTGACGCGGCCCATTACGATCACATCGATGTCGTAAGCATCGGCATAGCTGGAAAGCACCTTGGCGGGATCGCCCACAATCATGTGCTGGTTTTCTGCCGGAATGTTGTTGCGTGCAGCCAGCGCCTGGAAAGCTTCGCCTTGGGCATCGAACAGTTTCTTGGCTGCGCTGGAAGAAAAGATCGCGGACGCGTTATTGAAGCCGAATTCGGCAGCGCTGATCGATGACAGGTCATGGGCATAAATCACGTCCAGGCTGCCATTGCAGACACTGGCCAGTCTTGCTGCTTCGCGCAGGATCCGGTCGTTGAGGCCCTGGTATTGGCCATCACGATGGAAGGGGTCGACCGCCGCGACGATTCGGCGTGGCAGTGCGTTTTGAGCGTGGCTGACAAAATGCAGCGGCACCGGGCATTCGCGCAACAGGTGGATGTCCAGCGGGGTGAACATCAGTCGCGACAGAACTGATTCGTGCTCCAGAGCCTTTACAAGGGCGGCCATCGGCTGTTCCTTCAAATGGATGAGGATCTCCTTCAAAGGATTGTCCACCCAGACGACCTCGGTGGTGACGGTCACTCCGATCTTGCGCAGCGGCCGGGCCTGGTCTTCGAGCCATTGATGATGACGTTCGACATAGCCCAGACGCATCTGCTCCAGGGCTTGCTCGTTGACCATTCCTGCGGTCGCCAGGCCCTCCAGATAATCAAACGCGACAATATGCAGTGCGGCATCCGACGCTTTGGCCAGTGCGGCGGCGCGGTCGAACGCGGGACTGTTTTTCATCAGCGGCGACACGACCAGCATGAAACGCGATTGCTCAGACATGACAGAACTCCCGAGGTAGTCACCCAAGCATTGCGCTGCATGCCTGGAGTGAGTAGTGGCGCATGCGCTTATCCTGGAGCGAGCCAGCAGGGCGGGGTTGATATTTATCAACCAGACATCAGCGCGTGGTCGTGAGCGGATGTACGGTCGAGCAAGACCACTGATCCTCGGATAGTTGACCATTATCAACTACGACCCTGTCGTCGCGGCTCAAGCTCTGCTCTGCACTCACCTGTCGGCGGAGGGAAAGCCATCATGGCCACCATGAAAGCCGCAATATTCGTTGAAAAAAACCGCATCGTGCTCGATGACAAGCCGATTCCCGAGGTCGGGCCGCTGGATGCGTTGATCCGCGTGACCACCACCACCATTTGCGGCACCGACGTACATATCCTGCGCGGCGAATATCCAGTGGCCAAAGGGCTGACCATCGGGCACGAACCGGTCGGCATCATTGAGCGATTGGGCTCGCAAGTACGCGGTTTTATCGAAGGGCAGCGGGTGATCGCCGGTGCCATCACCCCAAGCGGGCACAGTTACGCGTGCCTGTGTGGCTGCGGCTCGCAGGACGGCCCCGACACCCGGCACGGCTTCAAGGCCATTGGCGGCTGGAAGTTTGGCAACACGATCGACGGTTGCCAGGCCGAGTACGTATTGGTGCCGGATGCACAGGCCAACCTGTGCCCGATCCCCGATGAGTTGAGCGATGAACAGGTCCTGATGTGCCCGGACATCATGTCCACCGGGTTCTCGGGGGCGGAGCGGGGCGAGATCGCCATCGGCGACGCTGTCGCAGTATTTGCATTGGGTCCCATCGGCCTCTGCGCCGTGGCCGGAGCGCGCCTGAAGGGCGCCACCACGATTATAGGTGTCGACGCGGTGCCCGAACGCATGGCCATGGCGCGCCAACTGGGCGCGACCCATACCGTCAATTTCAAGGACGGCAATGTGGTGGAGCAGATCATGGCGTTGACCGATGGCCGTGGCGTGGATGTGTCCATCGAAGCGCTGGGCACCCAAGGCACGTTCGAGTCGGCATTGCGGGTGCTGCGCCCGGGTGGGCGCTTGTCCAGCCTCGGGGTGTATTCCAGCGATCTGCACATCCCGCTCGGCGCGTTTGCCGCCGGACTGGGCGATTACAGCATCGTTTCCACCCTGTGCCCCGGCGGCAAGGAGCGCATGCGGCGCCTGATGGCGGTGGTGCAGAGCGGCGCCGTCGATCTGTCACCGCTGGTGACTCACCGTTTCAGACTGGACGACATCGAGCAGGCGTATGAGTTGTTCGCTCATCAACGCGACGGGGTCATGAAAGTCGCAATCACTCCTTGAAAGCACCTTGGCGTGCCGCTGAAACCGGGGTTTGCATGAACATCAAGATCGCTGAAAAACACGCTCCCCATGGCTGGGTCGTGCACATGGATGACTGGGATGTGGGCTTCAGGAGCCTTAAGGCTGCGCAGGAATTTGTCGAGGTGCTTGAGGCCCGTATCAACGCTCCTCATGAGTGGCCGAATGCGTTTGCCCAGCCGTTGCCAGCGAGGCAGGCAACGGCTCGCCGCATCAGCGCAAGTGCTGAATGCTCGCCATAAGCCAAGTGCAGAGCAGGGTGCGCAAACCCTGCGGGACGCTACCCATCATGAATGAGGTTTTTGATCTGTCCGGCGCCGCTGCGGCGCTGGGGATCGGCATGCTCATCGGTCTTGAGCGTGAACGGCACAAGGGCACCGGCGATGCGCGACACTGCGCCGGCTTGCGCACGTTCGCCATTACCGCGTTGTTGGGGTATGTCGCGCTACAGGTCGGCGGTGGTCTGCTGCTGGGGATCATCGCCGTCTGTGTAACGTTGCTGACCAGCGTCGCCTACTGGCGCAGTCAAAGCGACGACCCTGGGCTGACCAGCGAGGTGGCGTTGATCGCGGTGCTGATCCTGGGCGCGTTGTGCGCAACTGCGCCGGCGCTGGCAATTGCCCTTGGCGTAGTGATTGCGGGCCTTTTGGCCTATCGGCAGACGCTGCATCACTTTGCCAACAGCCAGTTGTCCGAAACTGAAATGCGCGATGGTCTGATCCTGCTGATCGCCGCGCTGGTAATACTGCCATTGGCACCGGACCGATATATCGGCCCCTACGCCGCGATCAATCTGCGCACCATTTGTACCGTGACGGTGTTGCTGATGCTGGTCGGCGCATTCGGCCACATCGCGGTGCGCGCTTTGGGCTCGCGCTATGGCTACGTCATCAGCGCGATTGCATCCGGCTTCGCCTCCAGTACCGTGACGATCGCGACCATGGGCCAACGCCTTGCCCATGAGCCAGACAACATCCGCATCCTCAGCGCCGCTGCGATTTTCTCCAATCTGGCAACGGTGATACAGGTCGGACTGATCCTCATGATGGTTGATCCGAATCTGCTGAACAGTGTATGGACGCCACTGCTTTTCGGCTTGATCGCTACGTTGTTGTACGGCGCCTGCCTGATGTTTCCCGACCCCACGCGAGGGAGCCGCAGCAAGCCGGTCGACACGGCAGGGGCGTTCAATCTGAAACTCGCGGTCATCGTGACACTGACTCTTACCGGCATCACATTCGTCTCCTCGGCCATGCTCAGCCACTTTGGTCAGGCGGGTCTGTGGCTTACCGCAATGCTTTCGGGCTTTGCCGATGCGCACTCTGCCACAGCGTCCATCGCCAGCCTGGCCAAGGCGGGCCAGGTGCCTTATGACTCGATAGTCGTGCCAGCGCTGATTGCCGTCAGCAGTAACTCGGTGAGCAAATGCGTGGTGGCGTGGGTCAGCGGCGGCAGGCGTTTCGCTGCCTGCGTGATCCCGGGGCAGTTGTTGCTGACCTTGGCCATGTGGGCGGGCACTGTGCTGTTTTGAGCGCAATCGGTGCTCTTGCTGATAAAGATCAAGCTGCCAATGGCCACAGCATTCACCCTGAAGACTGTTTGTTCTGGCTGGCCGCATGCCGAGGTATCCCATGTCACAGACTCCGCGTTTACTGTTGATCGCTCCCTGCGCCATGGAGCACACGCCTGCGTTCGAGCGCGCGGCTGCGCTGGCCCAGGCCATGCAGTTGCCGTTGCACATCGTGGCCTTCGACTACTTGCAGGCGCTGGCAGTGGCAGGGCTGTTTGCCCCCGAGCAGATCCGCCTCGCCCGCGATGGTTATCTGCGCACTCACCGGCAGTGGCTCGCAGAGCAGGCTTCATTGCTGGCGAGGCATCAGATCATGGTCACCAGCGAGGTGATGTGGGTTCAGGATCCCTTCGCCGAGATCCTGCAGTTCATCAACGAAATGCCGTTGCTATTGATCATCAAGGATGTGCAGCACGAGTCCGTGCTGGAGCGTATTTTCTACACCCCGCTGGACTGGCAACTGTTGCGCGATTGCCCGGTGCCGGTGCATCTGGTGACCGACGACACTCATCCGCGCCCACGCCGTGTGCTGGCCATCGTCGATGTCTTGCGCAGCGAAGAGCAGCACTGCCTGTTCAACGATCAAATCATCGATGCCGCCACCCAACTGGCCGCGCAGTGCGATGCCCGTCTTGATGTGGTGCATGTTTACGACTGGACGGCGGCTTACGCCACGGACATGGGGTTCGGCGCACTGCCATTGGCCACCGGGATCCATGAAACGCTGGGCACTGCGCAGCATGAGGCATTTACGGCCCTGGCCGAGCGCCACGGCGTGCCGGCCTCATGCCGGCACTTCATCGAGGGCGCGCCGGTGCGCAGTATCTGCGAGTTCGCCATCAACAAGCAGATCGACGTCATTGTCATGGGCACAGTGCAGCACCACGGCTTGAGCAAGTTGTTAGGCACCACCGCCGAACAGCTGCTGCATCGGGCACCTTGCAGTGTGCTGGCGATCAAGCCGCAACCCACACTGCAATCCTGAAACACGAACGCCCCGAGGTGAATCGTTGGCCGACTCACCTCGGGGCGATTCATTTACAGGTCAAGACGATGAATGACCTGGCGTGCGTCGTCAGGATCATTGTGGGTTTCGAAGCCCAGGCTTTTGGCCAGATCGCGCATCGCCGCGTTACTGGCGGCATCGACCGAGTACATCTGGCGGAATCCGTTGTGGCGGGCTGCCTTGATCAAGTGTTCCATCAGCAACGTGCCCAAGCCCAAGTGCTGCCATTCATCGGCGACCGTCACCGCGCACTCGCATTGATGTCCGCCTGTGCCGGCATAGCGGCTGATGCCGATTTCGATCAACTTGCCGTTCTCGTGAACCAGTGCAATGAAGGCGGTGCGCTGTTTGTTATCGGTGTCCATCAACTGGTCGAGCAGAGCGGTGCCGGGTTCGCCGATCTGGGCGAGAAAACGCATGTGCCTGGATTCGGGGGACAGGCGCTTGATGAAGTCGTATTCGCGCAAGCGATCCTTCTCCGTGAGCGGCCGGATCAATACATGGCGACCGTCCTTGAGCGCCTCAATCCAGTATTGACCGGAAACCGCCGCGTAAGCGGCCACGGCCTGATCGTTGTGGTCTTTGACGGTGAGCATGGTCATTCTCCATCCGGTTCAAAAGGCTGGCGGGCGTTGAAAAAGCGTCCGCTTGCCTCCCTTCTACGCGGTTGCCCATGGCGACATCTGATCTACATCAGACAGCTGCCATGCGCCTCGCTCATTGACCCGGGCTTGATGTAAATCAACGCCCGGCCAGGGCGAGCGGGCGCAGTCTTGAAGCCTGCCGGCCCACCGCGCCGGTGCCGAGCGGAGGTGTGTGATGGGCCAATATGAACGTCTTTTGCTGGTCGCCGACCAGACGCTGCATCAATCGGCGGCGATGTTGCGTGCCATCGCACTGGCCAAGGCGAGCGGGGCGGCGCTGGATGTGCGGGCCTTTGTTTCGCCGGTGCCGATCACCCATCTGTGGGAGGAAAAAATCGATGACGTGGATGCTCAGCGCTATCAGCGGCGCTACCGTCGCTGGGTGGCCGATGAGCTCGAGCAGCTCAGCAACCAAGGGTTGGACGGCACGGTTGATGTGGTCTTTTCCAGCCATCCGCTGCTGGACATCCTCAAGACCGTCCATGTACTCAAGCCCGACCTGTTGATCAAGGACGTGCGACTGGAACCGGCGCTCAAGCGCGTGTTCATCACGCCGCTCGATTGTCACCTGCTGCGTGAGTGTCCGATCCCCGTGCATCTGGTCAATCAGATTCGCTATGCGTTGCCGCATCGTGTCGTCGCGGCCGTTGATCCGTTTGATCCAGATACCCAAATCAATGGCTTGAACGACGTCATCATACGATCGGCGAACGCTTTGGCGTTGCAATGCGACGTGCCGTTGCACCTGCTCTGCGCCTACGATTTGTCCGCCGCTTTCAACGGCGATGCACCAATGATCAACGGTGGCTGGAACGAAGATCTGGCGAACGAGCTGCGTCAGACACTGCATCAGGCTTTTGTCGCCCTTGCCGATCGTCACGGTGTGCCACCTGAGCGTCGACACTTCGTCATGGGCCATCCAGTGCAGGTCATCAATGAGTTCGTCGAGCAGTACCTGGCCGACGTGGTGGTGATGGGCACGGTTCATCGCGTGGGCATCGAACGCGTGATCGGCAGCACCACCGAGCGCGCATTGTATTCGCTGCCGGGGAGCATTCTGGCGGTGAGGAAAGAGCCTGTGCGGTGAGCATGATCGCAGCGTAGCGAGCCAGCCTGTTCGCTGGCTCGCTAGGGGATTGCATAGATCTTGAACAGCTTCCTGGCCGCATCGCCGGCGCCGCCCAGATGTTTGTCGAATGCCTGTTCAATTTCGCCGGATCGGTACATTTCACTCAGCGCCGTGTCGACCAGCAGACGAAAGTCCTCATCCTCTCGATCCACTGCCATCGCCGTCGGTGCGGACTCGAAAATCCGCTCCAGCAGCACCAGGTTGCCCGATGGATAATTTCTGGTCAGCAGATGCTTGAGCAGCATGCGTTCAGCGAAAAACGCATCGGCTTTGCCATTGGCAACCAGATTCAGACCGGCTTCTGCGTTCTCTACCGTGACCAGCGTGGCTACCACACCCAGCAATCGCATCTGCTGTTGTATCCACGTCTCGGTGACCCCGCCGGCGATGGCGGCATACGTCTGATTGGCCAGACCACGGTTCACCGTGGCTCGCCACGTTGGCCCGGTATGGGCCACTTTGCCATTCAGCACATTGAGCAAGGTTTCGGAAGCATCCTGGCGCACCACGGCCGAGAGACCGGCGGTGTAAATCGGCACCGAGTAGCTGACGACCCTGCGCCGCGCCAGCGTGGGTGGGGTCGGCGTACAAAGAATGTCGATCCTGCCGGAACTGACGGCGCTCATCTCGTCGTTGAGCGAGACCGGTTGGTAATTGATTTTCAACGTCGGCAGATTCAGATCGATCCTGACCTTCTCGGCTATTTTCAGGCAGAGATCGATGGCATAGCCGCTGGCTTTATCGGCGGCCTGATCACTGAAAGGCATGAAGTCAGGCACGTAGCCAAGGGTGATCGCTTGACTGGCACGGATGCGCTCCAGCGTATTGCCATGGGTCACTACCGGTAGCAGCGCAAGGACGCAGACGAGCAGCAGGTGGTGGGCTCTGATCAGTTTCACGTTCATGCGCGCGGTTCCTCGAATTCAGATATCTGTGCTGTACCGAAGACTTCGATCAAGGGTTATCAGGCCGGGGGCCGACAGGCGCAGGGGCAGCGACAAAACGTTTGGCGAGGAAACCGTAAAGCAGGTAGCCGAACACCAAGACCAGGATGCCGCCGAACACCGCGTCCTTGCCGCAGGCATACAGCGCATACAAGGAATAGGCCACGGCAACCACTAACAGCAGGGTATTGCGCGTGTATACGGCGGCGCTGACTCTGGCTTTGTACATCATGACCAGCAGCCCGGTGGCTGCCGTCACGTAGGGAATCAGGTTGGTCACCGCGGCGAGGCTGACGAGTTTTCCAAACTGCGCGCTTGCGTTCGGCGAAATGGTCGACAGCGCCATCAAGGTCTGCAGTACGCCGCAGACCAGCATCCCGACGATGGGGGCGTTGCGTGCGCTGACCTTGCTGAACAGTTTCGGGAACATGCCCTGATCAGCGGTCACCTTGGCCGTTTGCGCCAACGTGAACTGCCAGCCCAGCAGCGAGCCAACACAGGCCATTACCGCGAGCGCCATGGTGATGTTGCCGACCAGGGGATTGAACATGTGTGCATAAACGAGCGCGAAAGGAGCAGATGAGTTGGCCAGTTCGGCGTTGGGAATAATGCCCTGAATGACCGTCGTCGAGAGCACATAGACCACCGCGGCGCCCAATGTCCCGAACAGACAGGCCAGCGGTACGGTGCGCTTGGGGTTTTCCACCGCATCTGAGGCCTGGGCTGCCGACTCCATGCCGAGAAACGCCCAGAGTGTCAGGGGAATCGCTTTGCTGATGGCCTCGGATATCGGCAGTTGATTCGGGTTCCAGGCGGCGATGATCAGATCGGGTTTGAACCAGAACCAACCGATGATGCTCAAGCCCGCTACAGGAATGATTACCCCCCACACCGTAACCGCACCAATCCTGCCGGTGATGCCTGGGCCGCCGAAATTCGCCACGGTGGTCAGCCAGAGCAGACCGACCGTTCCAACGAATAAAGGAATGGCGCCGCTTCCCAGCCAAGGCATGAACGATGTCATGTATCCCACTGCGGAAATGGCCACCGCCACGTTGGCGATGGCCAGCGACAGGAAGTACAGGTAAGAGCACAGAAAAAAGCCTGACTTTGCATGCGCCTCTTCGGTGTAGGCAGATAACCCGCCAGAGCGCAGGCAGAAGATGCCGCACTGGGAAAAGCAATACGCGATGGCCATGGAGCCGACAGCGGTGACGATCCATGACAGCAATGAAACAGCCCCGAGTTGGGCCATGCTCGTCGGCAACATGATGATGCCTGAGCCCATCATGTTCACCGTCACCAGTGTGGTGAGCCCCATGAGGCTCATTTTCTTGCTTGAGTCGGCCATCGGAGTTCCCTCGATTTGCGCAACGCATCACCGCTCAGCCAACGCACAAGGTTTTGCCGGCATCGGCAGTACGCAGCTTTTCAAGCGACGTTCAACGGTTAGAAAGACAGGTGATTTCAAGTGCATCGAAACAGCGCGCCCATCGCTTCGATATGGCTTGCCCGAGGGATGGCGAAGGCATGGCAGGAACTCATGGACGGGCTCAATGCTGCTGGCGGTTGCAGCCCGACACCATCTGCTTGAGGCCGTCCATGTTGCGGATTTTTACGTCGCGTGCGGTGATTTCCACCAAACCCTGATCGCGCAAGTGGGCAATGCCGCGGCAAATGGTTTCCAGACGCAGCCCAAGGTAGGAGCCGATTTCTTCGCGCGCGCATTTTCAGCACGAACTCTTTCGAGGAATAGCCACGGGAGCTCAGGCGTTGTGAGAGGTTGAGCAGGAAAGCCGCGAGGCGCTCATCGGAGTTCATATTGCCCATGAGCATCAACATGCTGTGATCGCGCACGATTTCCCGGCTCAGCAACTTGTTGAGGTTGTGCTGCAGCGATGGCAGGCTTTGCGCGAGTTTTTCCAGCTGTGCGAAGTGAATCGGACAGACTTCGCTGTCTTCCAGCGCATATGCAGTACACGCGTGTTGATCGATGCTGATGGCGTCCAGCCCGAGCATTTCGCCGGGAATATGAAAACCGGTCACTTGCTCGCGGCCATCGACGGAGACCACGCTGGTCTTGAACGAGCCTATTCGCACAGCGTACAGCGAGCGCAGCGGGTCCCCCGTCCTGTAGAGAGCAGCGCCTTTCTTCACCTTGTATCGCTGCACGATCAGTGTGTCGAGTCGATCAACCTCCGGGCCAGTCAGACCGAGCGGCAGGCATAACTCCACCACACTGCAATTGGAACAGGCAGTTTTAAGAATCGGCGGGGGCGAGTGGGCTTCAAGCATGGATAAGCAGCCTCCAGTGAGTGTGATAAGCATAGAAGTCTTCGCAGCGCACGTGCCTTTCGTTTGGCGTGCCAGCGTGATTACGGACGAACGGCGGGGAGGGGAATCACAAAGGCAACGGCCTCTGCGCCGCTCTTGTGTCGCAGGCTTGATGGGGAGACTTGATGCATATCAAGCGTGGCGGTTGGCAGAGTTGCAGAATCGTCCAATGGCGCTGACTGGAAACACTCGTGATGTTCAGGCTCAAACGCATTCTGTTGATCGCACCCGCCGAAATGACCCGCACCCCGGCGTTTGATCGCGCCCGGGCGCTCGCTCGGGCCAGTGGCGCGTTGTTGCACATCGTAGCGTTCGATCATGTCCAGTCCCTGGCGTTGGCCGGCCTGATCGACCACGACGCCATGGCGCAAGCGCGTGAAGGCTATTTGCAGATGCATCGCCAGTGGCTGGAGCAGCAGGCCCGGTTTCAACGTGGCGCCGGCGTGCAAGTCAGCACCGAAGTGGTCTGGGCCAGGGCCACCCCGGCGCATGTGCTTGAGTACATCAATGACATTCATGTCGATCTGGTGATCAAGGATGCTCACCATGTTTCAGCGCTCAATCAAACGTTTCATCCGCCATTGGACTGGCTATTGGTACGAGATTGTCCCGCCTGCGTGCATCTGGTCACCGAGGCCGCACATCCGAAACCCTTGAAGATCCTGGCGGCCATTGACCTGTCGCATCTCGAGGATCTGACCCAAGGGCTCAATGACCGGATACTTGGCGTTGCATCGACATTGGCAGCTAAATGCGATGCATCGTTGCACTTGTTGAACGTCGCCAATTGGTCAGTGGTGGGTGATGCGGCGATGAGTGTGCCGAACTTGAGTCTGGATCACAGTTTGCGCGATGCGATCAACGACACTCAGCAGGAAGCCTTCGATACGCTGGCCGAGCGCTATGGTCTCGATGAAGAGCATAGCCACCTGCTCTCAGGTGTCCCGTACCGGGTGATCGAAGACTTCGCCCGGCAGCACGCGTTCGACCTGCTGGTGCTCGGTATCTGTCACCATCAAGCGCTCGACGGCTTCATCGGCGGCACGGCCGAATGCCTGATGAACCGGGCTTCTTGCAGTTTGTTGATGGTCAAGGCAATGCCTGCCACAGCCTGCCCGGTCATCGCAGCAGTTGATGGTAATCGGTTGGGGATAATCCATCAGTGACTGCGCCCGCCGTGTGCGTATTGCCATTGTTGCCAGGCGTGCCGATATTTCTCATCGGCGCGTTTCCTCGCTTCAGTGAACTTGTGCATGGTGTCTGTAGAAAACGGCTCTTCAAGGACGGCATAGGCCCGTTCGCTGAGCCGATCGGCTTCGTGAAACAGTGCGCCACTGTCATCGATCGCGTCGGGGACATTGGCGGTTGTCATGGCTGAATCATTGATGACCATATCGTGAACCTCGCAAAGCAAGAATGAGGGTGGGTTGCGGACCTGCCACCCTGTGGCCGCATCTGTAACTTTCACGCGTTCGAGCAGCTTGTGACTGTCCCTGATCCGAGATGCGGGCGCAGCCGAGTCATGAATCTATTTCGATCCAGTTTGTCGTCGCAGCGATTGATCCAGATCAATGTCGCTCGCCAGTTTCATCGCCGCTTTGTCGGTTTTCCAGGCGCTTTCGCAAGGGTGGTGGACAAGCCTCGATATTCAGGTTTTTCACTGTACCAGGACCCCTGCAGCGTACTGGCGGTCTAGCGCAAACGCTGGTGCACCTTACAAAGTCAGCGTTCCGGCCCACAACATCCGGCCAGCGTAAATCGCGGCGGCCCAGATGATGATCAACACACCCGTTTCCGGACCGCTGAGCGGCTGACCCTGACGTGTTTTCAGCGTGCCCAGGTAAATCAACGAGCCAAGCGCGTAGAGCAGAGCGCTGAGCAGCAGGTATTTGGGGCCGGCGGCATACAGCTGAATCAATCGGATGATTATTCCCCTGCCGGAATCGATAACGTCGCCCTCAAACCTCCCTCTGCGCGGTTTGTCAGTTCAATCCGTCCGTTCAGTCGCATCGCGATGGTGTTGACAATGGTCAAACCCAACCCGGCTCCATGCGCCGTGCCACGGCTGTAGAAACGCTCGAACAATCGCTCTCTGTCCGATTCATCGATTCCCGGCCCTTGATCGTCGACCGTCAAATGACAGAAGCCATCAGACTTGCTCAGGTGCACGGTGATCGCACCGTGTTCGGGGGAGAAATTCGCCGCGTTGGTGATCAGGTTATTCAGCGCAATGTCGATGGCGGCGGGGTCGGCGAGGACATGAAACGGTTGGTCGCTGACCTCGAAGATCAATTCAAGGTGTTTGCTCAGCAACCATGGTGTCAATTGCACCAGGCTGTTGCGTACGGTTTCGCTGAGATCAATGCGTTGCAGTGGCGGCGGGTTGGGTTTGGGTTCAAGACGCGCCATGGTCAGCAGTTGGTTGACCAGCCGGCTGGTGCGGTCGACTCCGGAGATCAGAAACTCAAGTGACTCACGGCGCTCTTCTTCGGTCCCGGCCTCTTGCAGATTTTGCGCATGCACCCGCAGCACCGCCAGCGGCGTGCGCATTTCGTGCGCGGCATCGGCGATAAAGCGACGCTCCCGGCCGAGCACTTCCTGAATCTGCGCGAGCATGCGATTGAGCGCTGCCTGCATTGGCTCCAGCTCACTGGGCAGGGGCGTCAGTTGCAGCGGCTCAAGTGAACCACTGTGACGGGCGCGCAGAGTCGCCGCCATGTCTGCCAGGGGCTTGAGTCCCCAGCCTATGGCCAGCCAGATCATCGCGGCGAGGATCAGGCTGCCGAGCATGTTCGGCCACAGCGTGTGGCGCACGATGCGGTCGACCAGGTCGGTGCGCACATCGTCGCGCTCGCCGACCCAGATGCGCAGGCCGTTCTGCTTGTCTTCCAGCATGAACGCTCGCCATTGCCGACTTTTCAGATCGACCACGTCGCTGAACCCCGTTCTCGTCGGCGGCGCAGTGAAGGAGGGCGCACTGGCGGTGTGTACCAGCACCTCGCCTTGCGGGTTCCACACCTGGAAGGCGATTTTGCTTTCGTAAGGATGTCCGTCAACCCGTGGCTTGGCTTCCCCGAGAGCCTGATTGAACGCCTGATACAACTGCGCGTGCTCGGTACTCGCCATCGGCATACGCATCACGCCTTGCAGCAGGCGCGCGTTCTGCGCCAATTGCGCGTCGTAGACCTCGGCGATTTCGTGGTTGCTGTCATGCACGTTGAAGAGGCTGAGTACCGCCAGACCGGCCAGTAACAGGCCGATGATCAGGGTCAGCGTGCGCCGGCGGATCGAGGTCATCGACGCTCCTCCACCAGATAACCCACGCCGCGGATGGTGCGGATCAGGTCGGTGGAGAACTTCTTGCGCAGGTGATGAATGTGCACTTCCAGGGGTGTTGCTTTCCGCTTCTTCATTCCAGCCGTAGAGCAACTGGATCAATTGATCGCGAGTCATCACCCGCCCCGGCGGCGACAGCAGTTCGTGCAGCAACTGATATTCCTTGGGGGTGAGCGCGACCGGTTGGCCTTGATAACTGACCTGCTGGGTGCCGGGGTTGAGGCTGATACCGGCGTGCTCGATCAGCGCCTGGGCGCGCCCGGCACTGCGGCGCAACAGGGCACGCAGGCGGGCTTTGAGTTCGGCGAGGTCGAACGGCTTGACCAGGTAATCGTCAGCACCGGCGTCGAGTCCGGCAATGCGGTCTTCGGTGGCATCGCGAGCGGTGAGAATCAATACCGGCAGGTTCGAACCGCTGTCGCGCAGGCGGCGCAACACTTCGAGGCCATCCATGCGCGGAAGGCCGAGGTCCAGCACGGCGACATCAAACGTTTCGCTGAGCAGGGCATGCAAGGCGCTGCTGCCGTCCTTGAGCCAGTCGACCGTGTACCCCTCGCGGCCCAGCGCCTGATAGATGCCTTCACCCAGCGCCACGTCATCCTCGATCAGTAATAAACGCACGCGCACTCCTTTCAGTCGAGTTTCTTGTTCACGTCCACCAGCAAGGCGTCGATCTCTTTACGACGCCCGGCGTCGGCACTTTCGCGGCCCGCACGGGGTGCGGCTTGTCTGGCCTTGATCAGCGCTGCCTTGGCTTCAGCGTAGCGCTTCTGACGGTAGAGATGGTCGCCCCAGAAGTACAGACTGTCGATGCCATCGGGGTTGAGCTGCAGGGCTTGTTTGAGCAATTGCTCGGCCTTGTCGCTGTCGCCGAAGCCGATCGGCCAGCCCGGTACCCGATCGTACAATGCAGCGAGGCTGGTATAGGCCGAGCCCTGCAAGGCTTTAGGGTCAAGCGTCAGGGATTTTTCCAGGTCCGCTTTGGCGTCCTTGGCTTTGCCCAGGGCACCGAGCCCGCCCTCGGCACCGGCCCAACTGCTGGTGACGATGCCTTTCCAGATCCAGGCTTCGGCCACATTCGGACGTTGCGTGGTGAACGCGTTGGCTTCGCTGGCCAATTGCTCGAACGCCGCGGCGCGCTGCTTTTCCGCGACCTCGTATTGAATGTGCGCCCAGTTCTGCTGGATGCCGGTGAGACGTTGCTGATCAGCCGGCTCAAGCGCCCAGACACTTTGACTGAGGGCGGCAAACAGCAGGCATGTGGAGAGTTTTTTCATGGCTTTGAAGCCTCGTTGTCAGGTTTTTCACTGAGACGGCGGATCAGTGGCAATTGCTTGCGCAGACCGCGATCCACCAGATGGGGAAGTAAGCTGTTCAAACGGACGAAAAATCGCTCCGGCCAGCCTAGGTACAGATCACGACGGTCGCCGGCAATCGCATGCATCACTGCCGACGCCACGGTCTGCGGATCGTCAACGCTGGCCTTGAGGGCATCGTTCAAGGCTTGCGCAGCGGCGCTGTTCATCGAGGTGCGGGTGGCCCGGGGCGCGACATACAACACGCTGACCCGCGTGTCGGCCAGCTCGCGGCGCAACGCCTCGGAGAATCCGCGCAGGGCGAATTTGCTCGCGCAATAACTGGCGTAACCTGGGTAGCCGATCGAGCCATAGGTCGAGCCGACGTTGACCACCATCGCACTGTCAGCCTGCTTGAGCAGCGGCAACAGCATTTTGGTCAGGCAGATTGGCGCGCTGATGTTCACCGCCAGCATCGCGTTGATGTCACTGTCATCGAGCTGTTCGAGCATGGCGAAGTGATTGACCCCGGCGGCGTTGATCAGCAGGTTGATGCCGCCGATGGCGTCGGCGGCGGCCAACACTTTGCGCCGATCGCTGAGGAAGGTCAGGTCGGCGGCGACCCAGCACAGGTTCTGCGGATACCGCTCAAGCAGCGGCAACAGCGCCTCCTGATGCCGCGCCACGGCCAATACCCTGGCACCGGCGGCGCACAAGGCACTGGCGATGGCCAGGCCGATGCCGCCACTGGCACCTGTCAGCACCACGCGGGCTTCATGCAGCTGCATGTTGGGCCTCAGCGTCGCGCGGCAGATCACGGAACATGTCGGTGTAGAGCCGATAGACGACTTTCGAAGCATGAATGACCGCCGCTTGATCGTCAGGGTCTTCCAGCTGATTCATCAACCGCCGATAGGTCTGCATGTGCTCGATATCGAGCGCGCCGTGGGAGCTCAGATAGCTGAATGCCGTTTCCGGCAGCGCCAGGCGATCGCGAATGCTCCCCGCCGCGTGGGTCGCCAGGGCAATGCTGGTGCCTTCGAGCACGTTCACCATGGCGAACAGACCCACCGGATTGCCCCGGGCGATCAGGTCGTAGAGAAAACTGACCATCAGCTCGATTGACAATGACGGCTGGCCATCGCGCACGGTGTCGCGATCACCACCACAGGCGGCAATGTCGTTGAGTACCCACTGCTCGTGGCCGTATTCATCCTCAATGTACTCGCACACCGCTTTGCGCAGCCATTCCAGGCGCGTCGGCAGGCGTGCACCGCAAGCCATCATCAGCGGCACGGTGTGGCGCACGTGGTAGTAAGCCTGGGCAAGAAAAGCCCGATAGCTGTCGAGGCTGACCTTGCCTTGCAACGCATCGACGATGATCGGCAGGTTGAACAGCTCGTGGCGTTCGCGTTGCGTGGCTTCTTGCAGAGTGTCGAAAAAACTCATTATGCGGATTCCTCGGAAGTGGCGGATTCGGTCAGTTGCGTGCGGTACTGCGCGATGATGGCGTCGCGGCGCGGCCGGCCATTGGCGGTGAGCAGGCCGTTGGCGGCGGTGAAGGGCTGCGCCAGGCGCGTCCACTGATGCACCTGGGCGTAATCGGGCAACGCCTCGTTCGCTTCGGCGACGGCGGCGGCCAGCTCGGCATCGGTGCAGTCCGGACGATGCGGCCAGAGCAGGGCGTGGTTGTGCGGCATCGCCTCGCCATAGACGAACGCTTGAGCGATGTGGCGGCGCTGGGTCAGTTCCGACTCGACCCATTCCGGGTTGACGTTTCGCCCGTAGCTGGTGACGAATTGGTGTTTTTTGCGGCCCTTGAGATAGAGAAAACCTTCCGGATCGAACTCGCCCAGATCGCCACTCGGCCACCATTGATCGGTATACGCCGGCTCCCCCAGATAACCGAGCAACACCGAACCCTTGATCAGCACTTCCCCGTCCTCGGCCAACCGCACCTCTATATGAGGCAGAGGGCGCCCGACGCTGCCCGGACGGCGCGCGCCGGGGCGATTGAGGCATACGACCGAGGCGCACTCGGACAAGCCGTATCCCTCGTAAACCGCTAACCCGACCCGTTGCGCGCGGTGCAGCAGATCCACTGACACCCGCGCGCCACCGACCGCGGCGAAGAGCAAGGTTTGCGGATCGAAAGCCTTCTGTTCAGCGGCGCTGACCAGAACTTGCAGCAGCTGTGGCACGAGTATCAGGCTCTCCGGCGCACGCTTGCCCAGATAACCGAGCAGGCGCGCAACATCGATGCCGCTGGCACCTTGAATGCCGAGGGTTGTCTGGCTTGGCAGGCTCAACACCGCACCGGCGTACAGCGCGGCATAACAGCCCAGGTTCTCCAGCAGGATCGCCAAAGGCAACAGCGCCAGATGGTGCTCCGGTCCAGTGGCTGCGCTTGCCTGATCAAGCTCCCGGGCAACGCGCAGGAAGCTGTCGGCGCTCAGGCACACCCCTTTCGGCGTGCCGGTGGTCCCGGAGGTAAACGTGAGTTTCGCGGTGCCCGCCGGCATGCGACTCGGGCCATTGAACGAGCGACACCAGAATTCACCTCGTAATTCATAGCCCGCCGCCAGCAGCTCGGCTTGCAGTTCCGGCTCGGCGATCACCCGTTCGGCCTGGCTCTGCTCCAGACAATGGGCGCGCTGCGCGGCGCTGAAAAACGGCGGCAGCGTTACGCAGGTCAAGCCTTCGAACAACACAGCCAGATCCCAAAGCATCGCGTCGACGCCGTTGTCCAGCGCCAGCGCAATCACCTGCACCTGCTCATCGCGCAGGCGCTCCTGGCGATACAACACCTCGGCATACAGCGTGGCGTAATCTATTCTCAGCGTGTCGCCCCACAGGGCTGAGGCGTTGTCATTGCGCCGGGCATGGTCGCGCAGGGTTTCCTGGAAGCGTTGCAATTCAAGCGACATGGCAGGCTCCTTCAACAGAAGTCGGCAAACCCAGGCGAGTGAACAGGCCAATATTGCGCAGGTGAACAAATCCCGCGCGAATGTTGCCGACGTGCACCCAGGGTTTGCTTTCGTAATAACTGCCCCAGTGTTGACGCTCGTCACCCAGTCGCTGTGGATCAGCGGCGCACAATGTCACGGGCTTCAAACCGAGGCGATGGAAGCTGTTGACCAGCCCGATGTTGCCGGTGAAGGTCACCCATTCCAGGCCGCCCATGGCCAGCAGATAGGTGATGGCGATGATGCTCAGGCGCGCACTGCCGGTATCGCTGGCGGCGAGGTTGCCGACTTCGACGATGACCGTGCGATCCACTGCACGACCGGCGGCGGCGCTGATCAACGGCTCGATCGGTTCATCCAGATAGCGCTCGAGAAACAGTGCCTCCAGATGCGCTCGACGGACCCCGGCCACTGCGCACAACTGGCCATCGCTGTTGTGCATGCCGAACAGCTCGGGCATGAAATGGCGGATTTCGGCACCGTGAGCCGTGCGAAAACGCTGCTGGATAAAGGCTTCGAAGGGCGCGCGCAGCTCGTCCTCCGGCAACGCGTTTCTCAGCGTCATCGGCAACGATTCGGCCTGGCCGAAGTGCAAGGGCAGCGGGATGTTCCAGTCGAATTCGGGCATGGGCAGAACGCCTCCCTCAATGGGTTTGAGCGCAGTATCCAAGCCATTTCTTAACGAAGTCTGAAGATGAAAAACCGTTAACCGCAGCGCCGATCTTCAGACTCCCTTAAGGCTGGGCAAGCATGGTCAGCCTTGATTCAGGGCAACCGGATCGATAATTTCGAGCGAGATGATCGTCGCTCCACAACAATCACGAGGCGTTTCCTATGATTCGCGACACCGCTGTAACCCGTTATGGAAAACTCTCAATCATCCTGCATTGGCTTATGCTGGCGTTGTTCGTTGGTGTGTATGCGTGCGTCGAAATCAAAGGCTATATGCCCAAAGGCAGCGAAGCACGCGGCCTGCTGATGGGTATGCATGGGCTGTTTGGCGCAAGCATCTTCGCGTTGGTGTGGATTCGTCTGATCGGCCGCCTGACCCCGCGTCCGCCGATCATCCCCAAGCCGCCAGCGTGGCAGACCGCAATCGCGCACCTGACGCACCTGGCGCTGTATGGATTGATGATTGTCACACCGCTACTCGCCTGGCTCATGCTCGCGGCGGGCGATAAACCGTTTCCGTACTTCGGTTTCCATGTGCCGGCGCCGGTGGCTATTGATCCGGACCTGGCCAAACAACTCAAGTACTGGCACGAATGGATTGGCAGTGCCGGCTACTGGCTGATCGGCCTGCACGCGCTGGCGGGGCTGTTCCATCATTACTGGGTGAAGGACAACACGTTGCAGAGGATGCTGATTGAGCGTACCCGCTCTTGAGGCAAGCATCTGGCGCTGTTCGCTGAAGGTAATGTTCGCCGCAACTCAAGCGCATGGCTGCGGTGGAGCTGAAAATCCGGAACTGCCAGCCCTCGCCGATGCCGAAATAGCATCGACAACGAGGGCAAAGCCATGACTGAAGAAAATACCGAAGTGCCGCAAGAAGTACCGGATCAAACCACCCCGGCGCATTCCACTGAAGAAGAGCGTGAGCGCTTGAAGGACTTCAACAAGGACGGCATCCCGCCGGGCAGTTGCTGATCAGCGGTCACCGTGGCTGCGTCACCAGTTCCCCGCTGATCGCATCCATCATCGCCGGGTGCTCCTCAGCGGCCACGCGCAAATCCTCGGTGACCCGCAACTCCGCACCTGTCGGTGAATAGGTGGCTGCTGCCGTGAACGGTGCGGGGTTGGCCGGCACCGGGCGTTTGCCGCGGCGCCAGAAGAAAAAGCTGACCATGCTCAGGTTGACCACCGCAAATACCCAGAACAGGCCGTTGGCGCCGAACGAGTTCATCACCGGCGAGATCATCATCGGACTGATGGCCGAGCCCAGCGAGTTGATCAGCAGCAAACCCTGAATCATCGGCACCAGCGCTTCGGCCGGGGCGCGGTCGGCCGCGTGGCTGACGGCCACCGGGTACAGCGCGAACACCCCGCCACCGAGCAGAAACAGCATCGCCGCGAGCATTGTCGAAGACAGCGGCAGCAGCACAATCACCAGCGATAATGCCGTGCATGCCACCGTCAGAAGCGTCAGCACCTGCAAGCGATCCGTGCGGTCGGACCAGCGTCCGACCGGATACTGCAGCAACATCGCCCCGAGAATCGTCCAGGCCATCATGCTGCCGACTTCTCCGACGTCCAGACCTCTGCGTTGCAGATACAGCGGCAACAAGGTGTAGATCGCCGCGATGGTCACCCCCGAGCCGAAACAGCCGACCAGCCCGGTCGGCGTCACGCCCAGCAGTTGCCGGGGCTTGAGCGGCTCGACCTGATCGAGCAGCGGCGACACGCGCGGCAGGATCACGATCGGCAGCACCGACAACGCAGCGAGCATGCCGGCGACCATGAACGGCGCGCTGTCGCTCATGCCGGTGATGGTCCCGAGCGTCGCCTGGCCCAAAACGCCAGCGCCATAAAGGACGATCATGTACAGCGCGAGCAAGCGCCCGCGAATCTTCTCGTCACCGGCCAGTAGCAGCCAGCTTTCGATCACCAGAAACACACCCACCGTGGCCCAGCCGTTGATCAGGCGCAGGACGAGCCAGCCCCAGGTGTCGTAGAACAGACCCTGCAACAGAATCGTCACGGCGATCAGCGAGGCGAAGCTGCCGTAGGCACGAATATGGCCGATGCGCAGAATCAGCCGGTCGTTGAACACCGCGCCCAGCGTCAGGCCGATGAAGTAGGCCGACGAAACAACTCCGATCATCGTCGCCGAGGCGCCGGCGGCGTCCAGGCGAAGGGTGGTCAGGGAAGACAGAAAACCATTGCCCAGAGCAATAATGAACAGCCCGAGCAGGGGCGCCAGCGCCATGGCCAGCAAACGCGGAGACATAAAAACCTCAAGAAATCGAACAGCGCAACGTGCGCCTCTGCGCATGCGGTTGCCAGGCTGGAACAGGTGTTGTGCAAATGTCTGCCGATCGGGCAGGGCGGTGGCGTCGGACGACATGGCCAGCCCTGCAAGTTCGCGTCTGTGACCAGACGCGCGCTTGCAAGAGCGCGCGGGATTCTACGGCTTGCGCAGGATTTGCCAATAGCTGAAGGCTGCGACGTTAGGACGCAGGCTGTTTTGAGGTTCGAGAGGAGAATGAAAACCGATCATCGGGCTGAGCTCCGACAAGGGCCATGCATGCAAAAACTACGCAGGCCCTTGCTCGTTTCAGCGCCTAAGTATGCGAAATCAACAAGTCACTGATGATGCAGATCGAGCCATCCTCTGGCGGCGTGGCGTCGGTGTAGTCGATCTGGTTGTAGACCCCGCCGTGGAAATTGAACACCTGCGAATTCCAGGTTGAGTCGAGCTGCAAATCACCTGATGTACCGACAACGCCGTTGTAGTCGACGGTGACTCGAGCTACGCCGGCAGAGTTGGCGCGAATGGTGATCTTGAACTTCGCCCCCAGTGGCACGCCCTTGAGCACCGTGGTGTTGATCGGGATGGGCTGATTGAAGCTCTGGCGGAAGCCCATGGTGATGTTGCCTTTCTGCCAGAACACCTTGATGGCGGGGCTGTCGTCGTTTTTCACATGCATCTGCGAAATAACGACTTTCTGCGCAGAGTTGACCTTGGTCACGGTCATCTCCTGATAGTTGAGGTGGTCAGCGGCGCTGGCCAGCGACCAATAGAAGGATTCTTTCCATTCGCAGCGGGTGCGGTGGGTGCTCTTGCTTGAGGCGCCTTTGGTCGGCGCGGACAGTTGCAGCGATCCGTCCGGCAGCACGGTGACGATGCTGGGAAATTGCGCAATGGCTTCGGCGCCGTTGAGCTCCAGTGCGACTGGATTGGTCGCCGAGACGGGTACCGGAGTGGAGAGGGTGAGATTGCTGATGTTTACGGCCATGGTTTGTACTCCTGACGATAAAAATCATTAGCGACCCAAGCCTTCGGTGGATTGGCACATCTGTCTGCGCGGACTTTCACCATCTCTTGGGCACAGCACCATGGCGGCGCAAGCGGCCGCCGCGAAAACACAAAGGGCAACGATCACACCGGCAGCCTCCAGCACCGCGCCGAAAACCGGCGTGCCAGCGGTCTGACCGAGCGCCAGAAGCAGAAACGGAATGCCCAGTCCCAGGTCCGGGCGGTCCGGCAACAAACGAATGCCTTGCAGCAGATAAACGC
Source organism: Pseudomonas sp. TE9122 (assembly GCF_056278925.1). Lineage (NCBI taxonomy): Bacteria > Pseudomonadati > Pseudomonadota > Gammaproteobacteria > Pseudomonadales > Pseudomonadaceae > Pseudomonas > Pseudomonas sp. TE9122. The sequence continues at coordinate 2,265,427 of NZ_JBWBQI010000001.1, forward strand.
CTGAAGAAACGATGTAGGCCGCGCCAAACAGACACATCGCGGCGAGGCCCGATCCGGCTGAAACTGATGCGCCAGTGAGGCCCAACGTCCCGAGGGCGATCCCGGCAAGCGCCAGATGCTGCATCCGTGCGACACCGAAGCGGCCAGTGAGCACGCCCGTCATGCAGCCGCTGATTCCCGCAGCGCCCAATACGATCCACGCCCACGCAATCGCCTGATCGGAGAAACCAGCCTTACTGCGCAAAATATCGGCGCCGAATGTCCAGATCGCCGTGCTCGCCAGGCCCATCAGGAAAGCACTGGCGCACAAAGGCAGTACGCTGGGTCGACGCAGCATTGCCAGCGAGAAGTTCTGCGCGACGTCATGCTCGACCCGTCGCGGCACCGCAAACCAGAGCCAGAGCGTAACGCCGATGCCGATCAAGGCAAACAGGGCATACAGCTGGCGCCATTGCCCGGCCGCCAATATCGCCGCAAAACCGGAAAAAACGATTCCCGCCGCTGTTCCGGCATTGATAAAGCCATTGGCCCGCGGACGATCCGCATCATCAAGACGCGCTGCCACCGCGCTGGCCAATGGCGGCGAAGTCAGACCCGTGCTCAATCCCGCCAGCGCCACACCACAGCCCAACGTCAGCCCCGACGAGGCCACAACCACCAGGCCCATCCCCAGCGTGGCCGCTGCACCGGCCATCACCGTCAACCCGCGCGGACTGATTTTGCCATTGCAGACAAACGTCGCAACGATGCCCACACAGTAAGCGGCGAACGCACTGCCACCGATCCAGCCGGCAGCGGTCACGCTGAGCGTCAGATCCTGACGAATCTGCGGCAGCAGCAGTCCATAGGCGAAGCGCGCCAGGCCATAGGACAACGCCGTCAGCGCGAACGCTGCCGCGACAAGATTGAGGCTGCGCCGGTCAAGACTCACGGTGAAATCGGATTGCTGGCAGGAAAGGTTGTCTCGACCGCATGCTCCGGTCTGGACCAGATGCGATCGGAGTTGGAGGGATCATTAGCCATGAGTGTCCTCGAGGATGTCTGTTGCTGGAGTGGTTACCGATTCTGATAACGGACTTGCACTTGGGTTTGATGATTTTCCAACACAGCCGATGGATGGTAGAGCAAAGGGCGAGGGCAGCTCTCGGTTGGCTTGGCGCACGTCAACCTTTGCGAGCAGGATCGAGGGGTTTTTGCGGGTATCGAGGGGCGGGGGATGGCGCTTGAAGAGAGGCGAGTTAGTGCAGGACGGCACGCCGGAAGAATTGCTCGTGGTTCAGGGAGCTTTCCGCGCGCGGTGGCGGATGCAAGCGAGGGTACAAAACCGTTGAGCACAGCACTACTGCGCTGAGCGCGTCCAGACCCGCACGTAATCGATGCGAAACACCGACGGCAGGTCAGCATCGTCGACCACGCCGAACCAGTCCCACATCGCTTCACTGTCGAAGACGATTTGCATCGGGAAATGCCAGTAGCTGTTCTTTGCTTCCCGGACGAGTACGCCGTCGACATACCAGCGCAAGGTCTCGGGTTGCCAGTCGAAACCGTAGACATGAAAGGTACTGGCCAGCCGCCAAGGGGCATTCCACGTGCTGCCGGAACTCAGGTGTTGATCATTCTGCGGTCTGGCCCAGACATGGGCGTTCATGTTGTACCGGCGGTCGAACGCTTCGTTGCGGGTTTTGCCGCCGATTTCGAAGATGTCGATTTCCGTGGCGTTTTCCGGCAGCCCGGTCCACGCCAGCCAGAACGCACTGGAGCCGGCAGAGTTCATCGGCTTCGCCCGGGCTTCGTAATAGCCGTACATCCCCCGTTCATGGGTACGCACCATCGCCGAACTGTAGTCCTTGTAGCCCAAGGCGACGTATTTCTCGGGGAGGGTCTGTTTGCGGAAGGTGATGTTCAGATTACCGCTGCCGACCTTGGCGTTCTCCGGCAAAAACAGCGCCGGTTTGCGCCCGAGGGAATCGGTGCCGGTGGCGTTGTTGACGTGCCAGCGTTCGGCATCGAGGGCGCTGCCGTTGAATTCGTCTGACAGCCGCGTATCGCGTGTCCAACCGCCGGCATTGGCCTGGTCCGATAACGGCAGATCGGGCGTAACGTGCGTCGGGGTCGGTCCTAGCGGACCGACGCGGGTCCAGGCATCGGCCTGCTGCGGAATGGCGACCGCCCACTTTTGCGCGAGATACTCGAACACATTGCGGCGTTCGTCCTGGCTGTTGAATGGGCGGTCATAAACCAACACCTCGGCGATGTCGCCTCGCAGAATCTCCGAGGTGCCCACTACATTGCGCGCCACCGCGAACGGGCCGATCGGCACGTCACTGGTTTCCAGCAAGGCCAGGGCTGGCTCGTAGGCGGTGGTCTGCTGCACACTGATGCCGAAATTCGGTGCGACGTTATCGTTGTCCGCCAGTTGCGGCCGCGAGCTGAACAGTCGCTGCCAGGCCTTGCCGCCGGCCTGCTCGGGCAGACGCCGCGAGACGATAAAGACTGTCACCGGGCCTTTGCTTGTGCGGATCGCCTGGCCCATGAACGCCGCCGTGCCGCTGAAACGCACCACGCCGTGGCCGTTGAGGGCGTTGTCGACGCGCGTGGGCAATGTCGTCGCCGCGCGATTGTCGACGACGACGTCATTGCCCTTGCCGGATTTGTCCCGCCAGCGCACGACCTGATTTTGTCCTTCGAGGGTCATGGCCGCCGGATCATTGCCGTCCAGCCACAGCACCAGTCCATCGGTGACCGGTCGTGGAATATTGGCGCTGACGCCAGCACTCAGCAGCAGCAAAACCAACAGCAAGCATGGTGATCTGTTCATGAGTCGTCCCTAACATGGATGTGCGCCGGTTCAGCTACCCACCGCCAGCAGCGGCGCCGGTTTCGGGCGGTAGCCCCATGGGTTGCTGGTCTGCCAGCGCCAGCTGTCGATGAGCATCTGCGTCAGCTCGCGTTGTGCCCGCCAGCCCAGCTCGCGCCCGGCCTTGCTCGCGTCGGCGCGGCACTCGGCGATATCTCCGGCGCGGCGTGGGGCGAAGCGGTAGGGAATGCGCAGGCCGGTGACGTCTTCGAAGGCGCTGATGATCTGCAATACGCTGTAGCCGGTGCCGCTGCCGAGATTCCATACGTGCAGGCCATGCTCGTCGCCTTGCAAAACCTGCAGCGCCTTGAGATGACCTTCGGCCAGATCCAGCACATGGATGTAATCGCGAATACAGGTGCCGTCAACGGTTGGATAGTCATTGCCATAAACGGTCAGCGCAGCGCGCTGGCCGCTGGCAACCTCGGTCAGGCACGGCAGCAGATTGTTCGGCCGACCGCTGGGTGCTTCGCCGATCAGCCCGCTCTGGTGCGCGCCGATCGGGTTGAAGTAACGCAGCACAGCGATGTTCCAGCGTGAATCGGCGAGGGCAAGGTCGCTGAGCAATTCTTCGATCATCAACTTCGAGCGCCCGTAGGGATTAACCGGTTTGCCGGTGCCGTGCTCTTCGACGATGGGCATGCGGGCCGGCTCGCCGTACACCGTCGCCGAGGAACTGAACACCAGATTGAACACGTGGGCGCGGGCCATCGCCTGACACAGGTTCAGCGTGCCGAACACATTGTTGGCGTAGTAATCCATCGGCCGGCGCACGCTTTGCGCAACGGCTTTGAGCCCGGCGAAATGCAGCACGGCGTCGATCGCGTAGGTGCTGAAAATCTCGTCCAGCAGTGCGGCGTCGCGGATATCGCCCTCGATGAAATCGACGTGCGAATGACTCAACAGCTCCAGCCGTGCGACTGCTTCGCGGCTGCTGTTGCACAGATTGTCGAGGATCAGCACCGAGTGTCCGGCTTCGATCAGTTGCAATGCCGTGTGCGAACCGATGTAGCCGGCACCGCCCGTGATCAACGTGGTTTTGCGCATGACGACGTGCTCCATTGCGAGGAAATCCGGCTCAGCGGGCGGTGAACACCAACTTGAATTCTTGCGGCCAGCGCGGGTGCAGCAGGCTGTAGGCCAAGGCATAGGTCAGCGTGCCGATGGCAATGTCGCCGGCCAGGTGCGCATAACCGGACAGGCCGGTCTGCCGCGACAGCCACATCACCACGACGACCATCACGAAAGAGGCAAGCAGGCTGCGGTAACTGGACTGAAAGAAGCTGCGCCAGTCGTAACCGATCGCGGCGTGCAGGCCGCGTACCTGCAACGGCGTGATCAGCAGCATGCGCAGCAGCAATGCCAGCGCCGCCGCCATGCCGCCGTAGGTCGCGCCAAGCAAATAGACCAGCGCCAGCGCGAGCAGGGTGGTGGCAACTTCCGCCTTGAGGGTCAAGTGCGTGCGATTGACCGCCACCAGCGCTGTGGTCGCGTACAGCGCCAGATTGCCCAGCGCCGCCGTGCAGGCGAGCACTTGCAGCAAAGGAATCGCATCGGCCCATTTCGCGCCGAAGATCAGCAGGATGATGTCTTCGGCGGTCAGGGCGATGCCGAAGAACAGCGGCGTGAGCACGAAGCCGCTGATCGCCGTGGAATCGCCAATCATCCCGATCAGCCGCGCCGGTTCGGCACTGCGCCGGGCGAACACCGGCAGGGCGTAACTCATCAAGCCGTTGCAGATCGCCGAGCGCGGCAGGTCGATGATGCGCATGGCCAGATTGAACATGCCCACCGCGTGCGCCCCGGCGGTCAGGCCGAGAATCAGATTGACGCCGCGTTGCAGGGTTTGCGAACTCATGACATTGACGCAGACCGGCAGACCGGCGCGCAGCAGTTCGCTCAGCACCTGGCGGTCGATCAGCAAGGGAATGCGCCGACGTTCGCTGCGCATCAGCACCAGTGTGGAAACGCCGTCCATGATCAGCGCCTGGGCAACCACCGCCCACGGGCCGAAACCCAGCATCGCCACGGCCACACCGCCAACCCCGCCCGCGACTTTACCGAGCAAGGTACGCGAGGCCAGCAACTTGAAATTGCCACTGCGGCGCATCTGTGCCACATACACCCGGGCCATCAGGGTGAAGAGGATTTTCACCGAGGCCACGGCGGTCATCCAGCGCAACGCGGTGGACGGCGTATACAGCACCACCGCCAACGAGATCAACGCAATCGATAGCAGGCTGACCAGCACGGCAAACCAGAACACGCTGCTGATGTGTTTGTCTTCCATCCGCTGCAGGCGCACCAGCGGGTCTTCCAGCATCGACGAGAACAGAATGCCGACCACTTCGACCACGGCGATGATCAACGTGCCGATGCCCAGCTCCGTCGGCGTCAGCAAATGCGCGTAGACGACAAAGGTAATCATCGACAGGAAAATCAGGCCGAACTTCTCGGTGAAAATCCATGCGAGGGTCATCAAGCGACGGTTGGCCATGGCGCGATCCCTGAAATTCAGCGGCTGTTGCCCAGACTTTTGAAGCAGGCGTAGAGGTAGCGCAGGGTCGGTTTGCCCCGGGAGAACAACAGCGTCTGCCACGAATGCCCGAGCATCTGTCGGAACACCTCGATGACCCGGCGATGATCGCCGCGCCGGGAAAAGGCATTGAGAAATTCCGCGTGATTGGCGAGGACGAAATAGATCCGCTGCTGCTGGTTCAGCCGGGTGCCGTAACGCGCCAGGTACAGCTGGATGAAGCGCAGCTTGTGCGGGTAATACTTGTGCGGTTGCGCGGTGATGTTGGCGGCATTGACGGCGCGCCAGTGGAGGATCTGTGGCACGCTGTGGATCTCGCTGATTTCGGCGATGCGCGTCCACAACAGGCGATCTTCAGCGAAGCGCAGGCTCTGATCGAAGCCGCCAATGGCGACGATGATCTCGCGCAGGGCGAGTACGCCGGAGGTGCCGTTGATGATGTTCTCGCGCATGAAGTCGGCAAAGTGCTCGCCGTGTTTACAGCGATGCTCCAATTGGCGTTTGCCATCACTGAATTCGCTCATCTGAAAGCAATCGATCAAACCGACTTTGCGTCCCTGTCGGGTCAATTCCGCGTGCAGTGCCAGTTGTTTTTGCAGTTTTTCCGGATGCCAGCGGTCGTCGGCATCAAGGAAAGCGATAAAGGTTTCTTCGGCGCTGAACACGCCGCGATTGCGTGCACTGGCCGGGCCTTGGTTGGGCTGCTGCAACAGCACGATGGGGAAGGGCGCGGCGTACTGCCTGACGATCTCTGGCCCGGCATCGCTGGAACCGTCATCAACGACAATGGCTTTGTCCGGCAGGCGGGTCTGTGCGCACACCGAGTCCAGTGTGCGTTGAATGCTGGCGGCGGCGTTGTACAGCGGAATCACCACGCACACGGTGACGGCCGAGGGATCATTCAGCATGGGCGTTGCTCCCGAAAAGTGCCGCGCATTGGCCGAGCATTCGCCGCTGGCAGCGGCTGCGGACGGGCGACGAGGTGGTGGCGGAAGGTCAGGCTGAGCACGCAGAAAATCAGGAACTCACCCGAGCGGTAGTTGGGAATCACATAGGCGACGTAATTGGTAACGACGAACAGGCCGATGATCACCAGCGCGCAGGCCTGATAGCGCGCCGACTGATCCGCCGTGATTGCCCGATAGCGCTTGCTCAGGGTCTGGGCAAACATCAGCAGCAGGGCGATCAACTGGATCAAACCGCCGTTGAGCAGGGTTTCAACGTAGCCGCTGTGGGCATTGCCGATGTAGCCCCAGCGCGTGATAAACGCATCGGCATCGGCACTGGCCCAGAACGCGCCGAAGCCATAGCCCTTGAGAAATTGCGCATCGATCAGCGGCTGCAACAGCTCCCAGATCAACGTGCGGTCAGTGAGTGACGGGTCGCGGCCGACCAGTTCCAGCAGCATGGCGTAGTTGGCGTAAAGCACCCCACACAAGAGGAAGAACACCAACGTGGCGGCGGTGAAGGCCAGCAGTGAGCGGTTGATGCGCAGCCGGATCAGCGTGATGAAGTAGGCGTAACTGGCGGTGCCGGCGACGATCAGCGCAATCGCCGTGGCTGACTGCGCCAGACCGATGGCGATCAGCGCGAACAGCCCATACAGCATGGCCAGCGGGTTGCGCTGGCGGATCATCGGCAGCAGCAACAGGATCGCAATAGCGTTCAGGCGTGCACCGGCATTCTTTTCCGCGAACACCCCGCGAAACGCACCGTCACGGATGCCGCCGGAAATAAAGGCGATGTCCGGGCGAATCACGGCGAAGATCAACCCGACTAGCGCCGCTGCACCGATCACGCAGCCGAACAGAAAAGCGATCCGCTCGATGCTGTAGCGCCAAGCGATAAAACCGGCAAAAAACACCACGCTGAGCAGCGCAACGGAACGCTTGAAACTGAGCATCGGCTCGCTCGACCAACTGATCGACGCCGCCACGCAGCCGAGAAACAACAGCAAAAACAGGTTCTGCCGGTAGAAACTCTTGCTGAGGAACACTTTGTGGCGAATGAAGAAGAACAGCGGCACCAGCAACGTCAGCAAGCCGCAGACCTGATTGGCCAGATTGCCTTCCAGATCCTGCTGGGCATCGTCCAGCGTGCTCACATTCCCCAGGCGCAGAAAGAAGCCGATCACTTGCGTATAGAACAGCACGCCAAACAAGGTGAAGGCGTCGGCCAGTGTCGAATAACGCACTTGCACTCGGTTCATCTCAGCGCCTCCCGAGTAACGCCTTGAGGTAGGTCTGCACCGCGCGGCCGCTGACGAAGCGCGCGGCGGCATCAATCCGCCGCTGGCGATGCAGGGCTCGTGGCGCGGCCATTTGTGCGCTGATTGCGCTGGCGAGCGCGGCCGGATCGTCAACATCGACCAAGGGGGCGACGGCGCCATCGCCGAGGATTTCCTGCGGGCCGTACGGGCAGCGGGTCGCCACGACCGGCGTGCCGGTCGACAGGGCTTCGACCAACGCGTTGGGGCTGCCCTCGAAACGCGACGACAGGACGAAACAGTCCGCTCGGGCAATCTCGGCGATAGGGTCACTGGCGTATCCCGGTAGATCGCAACGCTCTGCGACGCCGAGCGCTGTCGCTTGGGCCAGCAGTTCGCCGCGCAGGGCGCCTTCGCCGAAGATGATCAGCCGCGCATTGCCTTGCGGCAGGCGGGCGAAGGCGTCGATCAAAGTGTCGAAGCCTTTTTGCTGCGCCAGGCGTCCTACAGCGACGATCACCGGAGTGGTTTTGGCCTTGAGCCAGGGATGGCTGGGCGCGGCGGCGGGTTTGTCACGAAAATCGTTGTCGAGCACCGGGTTGTCAGCGGTCGTCACATCGCGCGCGCGGGCGATGGTGGTGTCGACCAGATCCTCGGCGACGCCTTGTGACACGCAGATCACCGGGTTGGGAATCAGCCGGTACAACCACGGCGCCAGCCAGTAGGCGAGCTTGACCGACAGCGCCGGGTTGACGTGTTTGTCACGCGAAAAGGCATTGCGCTCGCTGACATGCAGCCGCGCCAGCGTCCCGGACAGCGCGGCGGCGGCAATCGCCACGACGTTGACGTGTGTGAGGGCGGCCAGTTGCGCGTCGTACTGATTGCTGCGTAAAAACCGTGTCAGTGCCGGCACAGCCGCCGCGCTGCGCGGACTGTCGAGCAGCACTTGTCTGACTCGTGGGTCGAGCGCCGGCTGATTGATGCCGGCACCGGTGAGCATCAGCAGCGTGACTTCGTTGCCGGCCTCAACCAAGGCACCGGCGAGGCGCACCATCATTTTCTCCGCGCCGCCGGCGCCGAGGTCCTGGAGAATGATCAGCAGCTTTTTCATCGGTTCCACACCTGGTAATAAGCCTGCGCGGCGTACTGGCTGGTATAGGGCAGGATCGCGTCGCTGACTGAGCGTCGGGGCGGCGGCTCGGGTTCGCGGCTGGCCAGACTGTCGAGCAGCGCCTCGGCCAGGGCTGGCACATCGTTGACCTTGACCAAACGCCCGAGGCGTCCATCGTCGAGCAACTCGCGCGGACCGCTGCCGCAATCGGTGGAGATCACCGGCGTACCCAGCGCCAGCGCCTCGACCAGTACCGTCGGCAAACCTTCGTGCAATGAGCTGAGCACCAACAACTGCGCATGGCGGATCAGCGGATAGGGATTGCGCAGATGCCCGGTGAAATGCACCAGACGTTCGATGCCCAGCCGTTGTGTCTGCGCTTCAAGCGCTGCGCGTAACGGCCCGTCGCCGGCAATTACCAGATAGGGCAGCGGGCGTTGTTGCGCCGCCAGCGCGTAGGCGTCGAGCAGCAGCGCGAAGCCCTTGGTTTCCACTAGCCGGCCGACACCCAGCCAATAATGATGGGGCACGCCACCGGGCAACGGCGCCTGAGCCGCACGCAACAGTTGCTCGCTGATCACCGCGTTCGGGCAATAACGGATGCGCGGCTGGCCCCACGGCATCAACCCGGCAAGCGACTGGCGCAGACCGTGGGACACCGCGACTACCTTGCCGCTGCCGCACAGGTACAGCGCATACAACAGGCGCAGGCTGGCGCGCCCGGTGTTCTGCTCGGCGCAATCCAGCGCGGCGTGGCGGGTGTAGATGACTTTGCAGGCACTGCCCAGGGTGGCGAACCAGGTGCAGAGGTTGGCCTGCTCCTTGGCGCCAATCAGATGCGTCACGCCCTCACGGCGGATCAGCCGGCGCAGCAGCACGATCGATTTCAGCCAGCCCGCGAGCCCACTGCCGCCACCGGCCATGCTCGGCGCGCCGTCGACGTTGGGCGAGTCGCCGTTCATGACAAAAAAACTCACCCGCCGGCCGTCCGCCAGAAACTGCTCGGCGAGGCGTTGCTGCACGCACTCGACGCCGCCGCCAGTCTGGTAATCCTTGAGCGTGAACAGAATATGCATCGGCACAATCCTCATGGGGCAGTGACATTGATTGCCACTTGCTGGCGCAGAATCAGTTCGGTCAGGCGCAGGGCATTGCTCGGGTAGTCGAGCAGGTAGCGCTTGATCGTGTGCGGCTCGCGGTACATGCGGTAGAAGGCGCGCAGGTGCAGGCGGTTGATGGCGTCGGGGTAGTAACGCTCGCCGGCATCGGCTTCCTGACGAATGAAACCGCCGCAGGTGAACGCCACGCCGCTGAAGCCACCACGCAGCGCATCGAGGACAAAGCGCTCCTGCAGACCGGCGCCGAGGCCGACCAGCAACAGGTTGGTCCGCTGCCGACGGATATCAGCCTGAAGCGCGGCGCCTTGCTCGGCATCGAAGTACCCGTTGTGCGCGCCGACCAGTTGCAGGCGCGTGTACTGCATGCCGAGCTTTTCCACGAAACGATCAAGCTCGGCCTGCCGCGCACCGACCACATAGACGCGTTTGCCGCGCTGCTCGGATTCACGCAACACCGGATCGGCAATCGAGGTGAAATCGAAACTGACCCGCTGCACCGCGCGCCCGGTGATGCGCGACATGAACCCGGACATCAGCATGCCGTCGCAAAAATACGCCAGCGACGACGGCGGCTGGCGGATGAAACTGCCGATCGAGGCGAAGTTGAGAAAGGAGAAGGCCCGGTTGGATTCCAGCAGGGCCGGCGAATAACGGTCGAGCAATTCCAGGCGGATCATGACGCGAGATCCTGTGCTTCAGCGGCGCAGGTTGGCCGGCCGACGCTGATGTAGGTGAAACCGCGTGCGCTGAGGCGTTGCGGATCGAACAAATTGCGGCCATCGAAGATCAGCGGATTTTTAAGCTGGCGGGCGAGCAGTTCGAAGTCCGGCGCGCGAAACGCTTGCCACTCGGTGACGATCACCAGCGCGTCGGCATTTTTCAGCGCCGCCTCTTTGGTGCCGGCCAGCGTCAGGTCATCGCGCGGGCCGTAAAGCTGCTGCGCCTGTTCCATGGCTTTCGGGTCGAATGCCTGCACATTGGCGCCGGCTCGCCACAACGCTTCCATCAACACGCGGCTGGGGGCCTCGCGCATGTCGTCGGTATTGGGCTTGAAGCTCAGGCCCCACAGCGCGAAGGTTTTGCCTTCCAGCGCGCCGTTGAAGTGCTCGGTGATCTTGTGGAACAGCGTGCTTTTCTGCTCGTTGTTGCGCGACTCGACTGCGCGAAGCAGGCGCGCATCGATGTCGACGCCGTGGGCGGCGTGGATCAGCGCGCGCACATCCTTGGGAAAACACGAACCGCCGTAACCGATACCGGGGTAGATGAACTGGTAGCCGATGCGCGGATCCGAGCCGATGCCATGGCGAACCATTTCGATGTCGGCGCCAAGCTTTTCGGCAAGCCCGGCCATCTCGTTCATGAAACTGATCTTCGTCGCTAGCATGCAGTTGGCCGCGTACTTGGTCAGCTCGGCGCTGCGCACATCCATGACGATGATTTTTTCGCGGTTGCGATTGAACGGTTCGTAGAGCTCGCGCATCAGCGCTTCGGCGCGCGGGCTGTCGGTGCCGATGATGATCCGGTCGGGGCGCATGCAGTCGTCGACCGCGCAGCCTTCCTTGAGAAATTCCGGATTGGCGACCACGTCGAAGGTCAGCGCAGCGCGGCCGCTCTCGGCGAGGATGGCGCTGATGCATTCGCGTACCCGGTCCGCCGTGCCCACCGGCACCGTGGATTTGTCGACGATGATCTGCTCGCCGCGCAGGTGTTCGCCGATGGTACGGGCGACGCTGAGGACATGTTTGAGATCCGCCGAGCCGTCCTCGTCCGGCGGCGTGCCGACCGCGATCAGCAACACATCGCCGTGCTTAACCGCAGCGGCCAGATCACTGCCGAATTGCAGACGGCCGCTGTGATGATTGTCCCGCACCAGGCTTTTCAGGCCGGGTTCGTAGAGGGGCAGAGTGCCGTCGTTCAAGGCCTGCACCTTGGCCGCGTCGACATCCACACACAGCACGTTGTGGCCGACCTCGGCCAGCGCGGCGCCCTGGACCAGTCCGACATAACCGATACCGAATACACTCACATTCATGGGAAAACCTCATGCGTGGCGGGGTGGGCCAGAGCGCTGGCCGCTGTCAGTAGATGTTTTTCGAGAACAGGGTGAAGGGCGTTTTCAGGAGGATCTTGATGTCCAGCCACAGCGACCATTGATTGATGTAATTGAGGTCTTGGGCGACCCGGCGCTGCATCTTTTCCACGGTCTCGGTTTCGCCGCGGTGCCCGGTGATCTGCGCCAGCCCGGTGATGCCAGGCTTGAGCCGATGCCGCGCCATGTAGGCGCGCACCTTGCCGGTGTAATAGATGTTGTGGGTGACCGCGTGCGGACGCGGGCCGACCAGCGCCATGTGGCCGAACAGCACGTTGAACAGTTGCGGCAATTCGTCGATGGAGCTGCGTCGCAGAAAGCGTCCCAGCGGTGTGACGCGGTCGTCGTCGCGGGTGGCCTGACGCACTTGCTGATCGTTGTGCACGCGCATCGAGCGAAACTTCCACACGCGGATCACTTCGCCGTCGCAGCCATGGCGGTTCTGCTTGAACAGCACCGGCCCCGGCGACGTCAGCTTGACCGCAATGGCCACGCCGAGCAGCAGCGGGCTGAGCAGAATCAGCGCCACCGCAGCGACGCTGCGTTCAAACAGGTCCTTGCAGAACAGGCTGCCGGGGTGCGAGGTGAGCAGGCTTTCGTTGAGATAGATCGCCGGCATCCGCTCGATCTCGGAGATCGAATGATTGAGCAAGACCATGCTGCCCAGATCCGGAATCCACACCACGTCGACGTTCATGTCGAGCAGATTGATGTACAACGCTTCGATCGTCGCCGCCTCGGCCATCGGCAGCACGATGTACACCCGCCGCGCCTGCAAACGGGTGATGATTTCGCGGATGTCCTCGACTTCACCGAGCAGCGGCAGAATGCTCGGCGCCGGGCCGCTGTCGGCTTTCGCCGCGACAAACCCGAGCAGTAACGCGCGATCCGGGTCGAGGAGTTTGCGCGCCAGTTCATGGGCGGTCGGGCAGGTGCCGATGATTACCGCGCGGCGCTCGTTGCAAATCATTTTGGTGTACATGCGCACGAACAGATGCAGCGGCAGAAACGTCGCCGCCTGGGCGAGAAAACCGACCACCGCCCAGACAATCACCACCTGCCGGGAGAACAACGCGCTGGTCTGGGTGACGAAGGCGATGCTCATCAGCAGTCCGAGCAGAATCAGCCAGCCGGCCAGCAAACGGCCGAGCCCGACCAGCAAGCCATGACGTTTGTGGTAGACCTGCACCAGGCCGTAGACCGGCATCGAGCCAAGCACCGTGAGGATGATCAGTAGCCGGTATTCACTGGGCAAGGCGCCGATGCGCCAGTGCACCAGAACAATCAGCAACAGATTGACCAGGGTCATTGCGCACAACCATTGCCCCCAGAAGGTGAGGCCGCGACGGTGTGCCATTTGCGCGGAATATTGCGAGGTCATCGGCGCGATCTCCGATTCGTCGAACAGGGAAGGACAGGCTGCGGCCGGGCGACACGGTCCGAAGGATCAGCGCGGGGCGAAGTCGTAGTCGTAGAAGGAACGGGAATGGCCATGGCCGTACTTGCGCGCCTTGCGCAGATCGACCTGATTGAGCACCACGCCGAACACCGGCGCCTGGCTCTGCTGCAACACGGCGATGCTTTTGCGCACTTGGCCGACCGGCGTGCTCTGCGCCTTGACCACGTAGATCACCGCATCGGAATGCTGCGCCAGCAACAGCGCGTCACTGACGATTTCCGCTGGCGGCGAATCGATGATGATGTGCCGGTAGCGCGACTTGAGAATCTGCAACAGCCGACCGAGGCGCGGTGAACTGAGCAAGTCCTGCGCAGGGGCCACGGCGTTGCTCGAACTGCTCGAGGCTTTCAAGCGTGGTGCCTCGAACGGGTCCAGCGCTGCGGGCGTCAGGCAGCCGGCCGGGAGCATGTCCAGATTACCGACACTGCGAATGCAGTCTTCCAGCCGTGCGCTGCCGGCCATGAGGTTGGCGAGGCCGGGGCTCTGCGGCGGGAAATCGAAGTTCAGCGACAGTGTCGGCTGACGCATGTCGGCATCGATCAGCAGCACCCGTTCCAGTGGCGCCAGTGACGAGGCAAGGTTGTTGGCGATGGTACTTTTGCCTTCGCCGGACACCGAGGAAGTGACGAGCACCACCTGCGCCGGGCGTTCGTTGTTCTGCAGCATCAGCCAGGTGCGTAGGTTGCGGATGGTTTCGCAGAAGCGCGGGTGGTCGTTGTCCTCGAACAGCCGCGCCAACTGCCGCCTGCTCTTTTTCATCACCAGCGGCACGACGCTGAGCAGCGGCACATTGAGCAGGCTCTCGACGGTGTCGTCAGTCTTGAAGGTGTTGCTCAGCGTGTCGAAGAGAAAGGCGAGGGCGACGCCGACGACCGCAGCCACCAGCGCGACAATGGCGAGGATCAGATTCTTGCGCGGTTTGCTCGCTTCCAGCGGTGCGATCGCCGGGTCGACGATGCGCGCCTTGGCCGAATCCATGTCCGAAGTGGCGGCGGTTTCCTTGAGGCGGGTGACGAAGGTTTCATACAGCGCGCGGGTGCTGTCGACTTCACGCTGGAATTCGCGCAGCTGGAATTCCTTGCGCGAAATGTCCTGAATCTGCGCTTTGTTGCTGTTGAAGGATTTGCGCAGGGCGTCTTCGCTGGCCACCGCCAATTGGTATTGACGCTCGATGCCGGCGACCACTTGCTGCACTTGCAGACGCAGACTGTTGGCGGCGGTGCGCTGTTCGGAGCGGGCGGATATCAGCGCCGGGTGTTTCGGCCCGTAGCGGCCCGACAACTCTTCGACTTTGGCCTGAGCTTTGGCCAGATCAGCCTGGAACTGCTGAATCAGCGGATTGCTCAGCACTGCCGGCACGCTGGACAAACGACTGATGTCGCCGTTGCTCAAGGCTTGCGCCTGACGGAACTGGCTCTCCGCTTCGGCGCGATCGCGGCGCGCATCGATCATGCGGTTGCCGGTCATTTGCAGCTCGTTGGCACTGATCGTCGCGACACCGTCGACATCGACCAGACCCTGTTCCTCGCGATAGGCCTGCAATTTGTTTTCGGCGACGCGCAAGTTGTCGCGCAATTCGACCAGGCGGGTGTTCATCCAGCTGGTGTTGTTTTGCGAAGACTTCAGGCTGGTGTCCTGCTGGCTGTCGATGAAGCCTTGCGCGAGGGCGTTGGCCACCGCCGCAGCGAGTGCCGGGTCGGGCAGTTCGACGTCGATCTCCAGCAATTGACTCTTGCCGACAAACTTGACGCTGGTGTGCAGCATCAGGTTTTGCGTGACGTCATTGAACACTTGCTCTTCGGTCGCTGGCGGCTTCGGCGGCGGCAACAGGTCCAGCCATGGCAGCCACTGGTCGCGATTGAGCTCCGCCAGCCATTGGCGCGGGGTGAACCAACTCTGCGCCTGCTGGCGTGGATCGGTGATCGGGTTGGTAGTCAGGCCAAGTTTGCGCACGGCGCGCTCGGCCAGCTCCCGCGATTGCAGCAGGGCTTGCTGGGTCTGCAAGTAATCAGTGGTGGTGGCACCGCCGGATTCAGCGGCTTGCTGAAAACTCAACACCGGCGGCGTCTTGTCCTTGATCAGCAGTGTCGCACTGCCGACGTACTGCGGCGTGATAAACGACAGCGCGACCACGGCCAGCGCACAACTGAGCAGCACCAGCCAGGCGATGTTCCACTTCGCCGACCAGATCACCCGCCACAGGTGCAGCAGATCAAGGGTGTCCGACTCATCGGCCGCTTGCGTTTGCGAGTGGCTCTGAAGCGGACGTTCGAGGTAGGTGCTTGGGCTGTTGTCCATGATCAGAAAAAGCCTTGTGCAATGGAAATGGTGTCGCCGGGGGCGATGACGGTGGTGCGCGAGATGTTCTCAGTGACCGGTGGGCCGCCACTGCCGCGCAAAATCGTCACGCGTTTCATTGAGGCGCGTTCGGTCAGGCCGCCACCCAGGGCGATGGCTTTTTCCAGAGTGAGCCCGGGCTGGAAGGGATAACTGCCGGGCTTCTGCACCTCGCCGTTGATGTAGAACGGGCGGTATTCGATCTGGCTGAGGCTGACTTTCGGATCGACCAGATAGCCTTGCCTGAGGCCATCGACGATCTTCTGTTCGACCTGATTGGGCGTCAGGCCCTTGGCGACGATTTCGCCGAGAAACGGGTAGGAGAAGGTGCCGGCATCGTTGAGACGGATCTTCTTGAAGCTCAGTTCCGGCTCGCCGAACACGATGATGCGCAAGACATCGCCAGCGGCCAGGCGGTAATGGGTGTCGGTGTCCGCCGCCTCGACCGTGGGCACTGTCCAGAGCAGCAACAACAATAAAATCAGGCGCGTATGCATGGCCCAACCCTCCTACAGACTGACGTCGAACGTGATCTGGAAAACATTGCGGGTGAAGCTTTCGTTGTCGGCATCGGAGTCGTTATCGCGGTGGCGGTAGGCGACTTCGATGTCCAGCCAGCGGCGCATTGCGTAATTCACGCCGAGTTTGTAATCCTGCAAATCGTCGCTGCGATCCTGGCCTTCGTAGACGTAATGGCCCATGCCGGCTTCAGCAATCGTGGTAATGCGCTCGGTCCAGCCGTGGCGCCAACCGATCTGGGTGAAGGTGGCTTTCACCGCGTCGGAGCCGTCATCGCCTTCGGCCATGGCCTGGCGCGCGAGGAAGGTGAAGGTCGAGTAGGTGCGCGGTTTCCACGCCAGATCCACTTGCCAGGTCGGGTTGCTCAGATCGTCGGAACCGCTCTGGTCGAAATTCTTTCGCTCGTAACCGACGCGCAGCTTGCCGGTGGTTTTCGCTGTCATGTCCCACTCGGCTCCGGCCAGCACTGCATCGGAGCGACTGCTGCGCGGGCTGTTCGATTGCAGGTAATCGAAGCGGGTGTGGTCGTATTCGAGCAGGCCACGGGTCTTGCTGCCGAGGCGGTGATACCAAGTGCTGGACAGATTGCTGGTGTTGCGCTCCTTGTCATCGTTGATGCCGTCGGAGTTGTCATAGCGCAGTTGTGCGTAACTGGCGCCGAGGTCGATCTGGTTCAGCGCACTGCGCGCGCCGAAGGTGTAGACGCCGCCGACGCGCTGGCTCTCGATCTTGTCGTTGATGCCGTCGACGGCGGTCGAGGTGGTGCGCTCGTACTTGCGTGCCTCGGCTTCGAGTTTCAGCCGATGCCGGTCGGTGAACTCCATGATGCTGTCGGCGCGCAGACGCTGGGCGGTGTTCGAAGCGTCCGAGGCGCTGTGATAGATGTAGCGGGTCGGCTCCCAGATCACCCGCGTGGCGCTGTTGCGGTCCTCGGCTTTGAGCTCGAAGGCCGGCGCCAGGCGGGTGACCATGGTCGATTCGACATCGTGTTCTACTTCACGAAAGTTGTCGTCGTAGCTTTCCGACAAGGCAAAGGTCGGGGTGAAATCGAAGCCGTACACATTGATCGCTTGCGGCTCAACGCTCCAGGCAGCTTCGGGGGCACAGCAGGCGACGACTAAAACCAGGGAACAGCGAGGCTTCAGAGCCATGGATCACGCTCCTGATTAAGGGGGTCGGGGTCAGGGCGAAGCGGATCCGGACTATTGTCGCTGGCGTTCGAGGTAACTCAGCGGGACGCTGACGTGCTGTTGGCGGTTGAGGAAATTGAGCAGGATCATTACCCGCTCATCGCCCTGCATGGACAGGAACACGCCTTCGAGCGGGGACAGTGGACCCTGGACGATTTGCAGAGGTTCGCCGGGCTTGAGTGTCGGTTCCGCAGGAAAGCCGATCGACTCCTGACTGCGCTCACGCAATTGCGCGATCACGTCTTCATCGACCCGGGCGGGCACATGGTTGAATTCGACGATGCGGCTGACACCACGGGTCGAGCGAATCGGTGCCCAGTTGTCGTCGCGGCTCAGTTGAATGAACACGTAGCCGGGAAACAGCGATTCCAGTGTTCGTTGGCGTTTGCCACGAATACTGCGCTCGCTCATCAGCTGCGGCCGGAAGGTTGAATAATTCTGTTGCTGCAGATTGAGTTGTGCCCGTTCATCCTGGCGGGGCTTGCACTGCAATAAATACCAGTTAGAGCCGTTGCGGCAAACCGTTAGCATGCTGGAGTACTCCATACATAGCGATCGTTTAAGCAGGGCGGCCGATAGCGTGGGACGAGCCGTCATGCTTGCTAGTAGGTAGTAGGCTGATCAAGGCAAAGTGCCGAGCCAGATGCATCAATGTTTATTGGCAGAAGAAGTGTTTCAAAAATGAATCAACTTGGTTGGTTATTGTTATATCCGTGGCCGTCTTGGCTATAACGAATCGGCGCGCTTTCATTCAGGCAAAGCTACCGCACGGTTCGCAGTTGCGACCTTCAGGATCCAATTACATAAGTAGCCGGAGAGCAGAAAAGTGCGCGGCGGCGCGAGCTCTTCGGGCAGTGCTAAGTTATCGGCCAGTCTTTGCAAGCTGTCAATTAATAACAGTCAAAAAGACTGCCTTTCATCCGCTGATAATGGCCGTGTTTCGTAAGTCATTGTTTGTGAACGGTGAAATTTATTCGTCGGATTTTTTAAACTTTTCGAAGTTATTGAAGTCGCGGGTGTTAGATGGCGTCCGTGATAGCAAATTAGTTTCAATCTTACATCTTTCGATTCATCGGCAGTTCGACTTTTAAATACCTCGCGTCGGATGCTGCTGGCCAGGGTAACTAGGGTCGTCTATCAATAGTTGCCGTTGTTGGCCGGTAAATGTTCGGTGCTGTGTATCTCCTTAAAGTCCAACCGGTGAGCCGAGGTGATCATGAGTGTTCTGGTGACAGGTGCCGCAGGTTTTATCGGTTATCACACGGTCATGCGTTTGTGTCGCGAGGGGCTCGAGGTTGTGGGTATCGACAATCTCAATCCTTATTACGATGTCAAACTCAAACAGGCGCGTTTGCACAGATTGCAGACGCTGGCCAATTTCACTTTCCATCGACTGGACATTGTTGATCAGGCGGCGTTGAACGCGCTGTTACAGCACGGACACTTCAAACAGGTCATTCACTTGGCCGCCCAGGCCGGTGTGCGCTACTCGCTGGACAATCCTGATGCGTATGCGCAATCGAATCTGGTCGGGTTTCTCAACGTTCTGCAGGCATGCCGTCGTCATCCGCCGGAGCACTTTATCTACGCCTCGAGCAGCTCGGTGTATGGCGCCAATACCAAGATGCCGTTTGCAGAAGACGACCCGGTCGACCAACCGGTTTCGTTGTACGCCGCGACCAAGCGTGCCAACGAATTGCTCGCGCACAGTTACTGCCATCTCTACGGCTTGCAAGCCACCGGCCTGCGTTTTTTTACCGTCTACGGTCCCTGGGGTCGACCGGACATGGCGCTGTTCAAGTTCACCGAAGCGATGCTGCAGGGGCGCGCCATCGACCTTTACAACCAAGGCGAAATGGCGCGGGATTTCACCTACATCGATGACATCGTCGAAGGGATTTTCCGACTGCTCGACAAACCGCCCGCACTCAGCGCCGAGCGTGGTACTAACCGGCTGTTCAATATCGGTCGCGGCAGTCCAGTAGCGCTATTGAGCTTCGTCGAATGCCTGGAGCAGGCATTGGGCATGAAGGCCCAGCGCCGTTATCTGCCAATGCAGGAGGCCGATGTATTGAAGACCTGGGCCGACGTGTCGGCGCTGGCGCGCTGCATCGACTTCAGCCCGCACGTGCCGATCGAGCAGGGCGTGCAAGCGTTCGTGCAGTGGTATTGCGAGTTCTATCAGGTCTGATTCAGTGCAGCGTAACGGCCCTGCGACTTTCCCCGATGCGGATCCGGTCGAGGGCGCGGTTCAACGCATCCAGTGCATCGAGCAACGCTTTGGCCTCGGCTTCACGCCCGTCACCCCACAGACGCTCGGCCATTTTGTTCAAGGCCAGAATGGCGCGTTCGATGTCGGCTGCGCTGGCGGTGCTGTCAGGGGCTGGTGGTTTTTTCGGCATTCAGGGTTCCTCAGCGGTCGGCAAATCACCATACCGCCAAGGCGCCGAGCAATACAGCGACAAGTGTCCCCGATCAGCAGCTAATGCTGTCTGGTCAGCGATTAGCCTCAATCAATCCCGCCTCGATAAACCGCACCGAACTCTCCAGCGCCTGCTGCCCCTCGGCCAGCATGCCCGCGTAGAAATGCCAGGCGTGAAACATGCCGGGCCACACTTCAAGATTGACCCGGACGCGGTTGTCCGCCAGGTGATTGGCCAGACGCATGGCGTCACTGAGCATCAGTTCGTTTTCGCCGATCTGCACCAGAATCGGTGGCAGTCCGGTGACGTCGGCGAACACCGGCGAGGCTAGCGGATGGTTGGCCAAGGTGTCGCCGAGAAAGGCTCGCGCGAGGATGTCCAGCACGGGCTTGGAGTTCAGCGGATCAAGGCCTTCACGATTGCTCATGGAGGCGCCGGTGTGTTCGAGGTTGGCCCATGGCGAAATTGACGAGCCCACCGCAGGCAATGGCAAACCTTTGGATTTTGCCGCGACCATCACGCTGACCACCATCGCGCCACCCGCCGACTCGCCTGCGAAGGCAATCTTGCTGGCGACGATGCTCTGCTCAAGCAACCACTCATAGGCGCGCAAAGTGTCATTGATAGGGGTGGGGAACTGATGCTCGGGTGCGAGGCGGTAATCCGGCATGTACACCCGCGCGCCAAGCATTTTTGCGTAGTTGCCGCCGATGCCGTGGTAGCCGTCAGGTCGACCGACGATGTAGGCGCCACCGTGGATGTACATCAGCACCGCGTCGGTCTTGAGCTCATCCGGAGTCACCAGCGTAGCGGGCACGCCGCCCATGTCGACTGTTTCAAACCTCACGCCAGCCGGCGGCTGATTCTGCCCGAGCATTTTTGCGTAGGCATCGCGGATGTCGCTCATCTTTGTGGTGGTATCGGTGCCCTTGAGCACGGGTACCAGATCGCTGAGGCTGTTGGCCCAGGTTTGCACGGCTGCTTTTACTTCAGTGTTCATATGACCTCGATCAGGCGTTGGTGATGGATTAACTAATCGAGATGTTATGCTCATGATTGGGGAATAGGGTTCCCCATAACCGGTGCCAAGCCGCTTGAATGCCAAATCCGGAGGCCACATGGAACTGCATAACCTGAACGACATCGCCGCCTTCGTCGCCTCGGTGGATGCCGGAAGTTTTACGGCGGCGGCCAGGCAACTCGGGCTGACTCGCTCGGCCGTCGGTAAATCGATCGTGCGGCTCGAATCGCGTCTGCAGGTCCGCCTGCTGAACCGCACCACCCGCAGCCTGAGCCTGACCGACGATGGTCGGGTGCTGTATGAGCGATGCGTGGGCATCCTGCAGGATCTGGACGAGGTCGAAGAAGCTTTGGCGTTCCGCCGTTCGACGCCCAGCGGCCGCTTGCGCATGAGCCTGCCGGTAGCACTGGGCCGGCTGCACGTTGTGCAGCACATCGAGCGCTGCCTGAGAGACTGGCCGTCGCTCGCCATCGACGCGACGTTTTCCGATCGGCTGGTCGACCTGATCGACGAGGGTTTCGATCTGGCGATTCGCATCGGTCCGCCCAAGGAAGACTCCGGGCTACTCACGCGCACGGTGGCTTACCAGCAAATGATCACCTGTGCCTCGCCCGATTATCTGAAAGAACATCCGGCACCGCAGACACCCGAAGATCTCGCCGGGCATGCGTGCCTGCACTTCGTCAGCGGTGGCCGATTGCTGCCGTGGAATTTTCGCGTCAATGGTCAGCCTGTGTCGGTCATTCATGCCGGGCGGCTGCAGATGGACAGCGCTGAGGCCTTGCATCAGGCGACTGCCGCAGGCCTCGGTATCGCGACGTTGCCATCCTATGTGGTCAACGATGACTTGCGCAGTGGCAAGCTCGTGCAGTTGCTCGCAGATTACGCCGAGGCTGCCGAGCCGATCCGGGTGATTTATCCGAGCAAGCGACACCTGTCGCCGAAGATTCGGCTGTTCATCGACAGGCTGGTGGAAGCGTGGTCGCCGGCGCCTTGGGACTGATCAATCGGCGATAGAAGCTGTGCCGAAAATTCACA
Source organism: Pseudomonas sp. TE9122 (assembly GCF_056278925.1). Classification (NCBI taxonomy): domain Bacteria; kingdom Pseudomonadati; phylum Pseudomonadota; class Gammaproteobacteria; order Pseudomonadales; family Pseudomonadaceae; genus Pseudomonas; species Pseudomonas sp. TE9122. Next base: position 2,287,331 of record NZ_JBWBQI010000001.1, read on the forward strand.
GCAGGTGTGCTTTTTCAGCTATATCCAGCCAATCTTGGCGAGCCGTACTCTTGCAAACAGTGGCGCAGAAACTTGCGTGTCATCGCCACTGTAATCCGACGATGTCTGTGCTCGGCACGGATCATTTGAAGGAACAATAAAAACAATATCTGCGGGAGATGAATCCAATGAGACTCGCTCAAGAGGAAGCCGTGGCCGTGGCGGCTACCGCGAAAAGCTGGCTGAAAGCTGCCGGCATCCTGCTTTGCCTGTCCACTCCGGTCGCCGCGCTCGCGGACATCAGGATCGGTGCGCTTTATCCCCTGAGTGGATCCCTGGCGTTGCTGGGCGACGAGAGCTTCCGTGGCCTCGAACTGGCCGTCGCCGAACGAAATGCCTCGGGCGGTTTGAAGGGCGAGCCGATCAAATTGCTCAAGGCCGACGCAGTCGATGCGGGACAAGCGGTCGGTGCCGCGCGCCGGCTCACCTCTGTTGAGAACGTCACTGCTGTATTTGGCAGCTATTCCTCGGCGCTGTCATTTGCGGCCACGCAGGTGACGGAGATGGCGGGGGTGCCATTTTTCGAATTGGGTGCGGTGTCCGACCACATCACTGAGCGTGATCTGAGCTACGTGATGCGCAGCAACCCGACCGCCAGGAATTTCGCCGAAGGCACCATCACCGCCATCACGGACATTGTCAGCCCATCGCTCAAGGTCGATCCGAAACAATTGAAGGTCGCGATCATCCACGAGGATGCGCTGTACGGTACGACCATCGCCGGGTTTCAGAAAAAAATCGCTCAGGAGCAAGGTCTGAACGTGGTCGAGGTACTACCGTATTCGGCCAAAGCGGTCGATCTCTCATCGCTGATCCTGCGTTTGAAAGGCGCCCAGGCGGATGTGGTATTGCAGACCAGTTATCAGAACGACACGACGCTGTTTTTCCGCCAGATCCGCGAAGCCGGTTTCAGGCCCAAAGCCGTTATCGGCGCCGGCGGCGGCTATTCCATGCAGGACACGGTCAAGGTCGTCGGCGCAGCCAATATGGAAGGCGTGCTCGATGTCGATTTTCCACAGTTCCAGACCAATGAAAACGGCGCTCCCGGTATCGGTGCGTTCGCCAAGGCATACAAGGATCGCTACGGCAGCGAACCGCGCTCGGGCCACAGCCTGATCAACTATGTCGGGGCGAAGATATTCCTCGATGCCATGGAAAACAGTACTTCGCTGGACGCCGATGCGATCCGTGCCTCGGTGGCAACCATCGATATTCCTCTCGGCGGCACGGCTGCCGGCATCGGTGCCAGGTTTGGCAAGAACGGCCAGAACCAGCGCGCCAATACGGCAATCATGCAGTGGCAGAACGGACTGCTGAAAACCGTTTACCCCCAGGCAGCCGCCGTTGCCCAAGCGCGTTTTTCCGACCAACCCTGATACCTGAACCCCGCAATCTGCTGAAGCTTGATCATTGAGCTTCACGGGTTCGTTCGCTCGCAAAGAGGGCGCCAACCGTGGAAATTTTCATCCAGCTCCTGTTAAACGGCTTATTGCTCGGTGGCACGTTGGCCATCATCAGCATCGGCCTGACGTTGATTTTCGGCATCGTGCGTGTGGTCAACTTCGCCCATGGCGAGTTTCTGATGATCGGCCTGTATGCCGTGTACTTGCTGAATTCGCACTTCGGCATCCACCCGTATATGGCGATCATTCCTGCGACGATCCTGTTGTTTGCCGCTGGTGCGGCAATGCAGCGTTTCATCATTCAGCCGTTGCTTGGCGCCGAGGGACATATCCAGATTTTCGCCACCGTCGGCGTCTCGATTGCCCTGATGAACGGCGCGTTGCTGATCTTCGGTGCCGACGTCATGACGGTGAAGAACATCAGCGTCGGTACCACGACCGTCAGCTTCGGCGCCTTTCGCGTCAGCAGCGGTCAGTTGATCACGTTTGTCGCGTCGCTCGCACTGGTCGCGGGGCTGCACTGGTTTTTGCAGAACACATTTCTCGGCCGGGCTGTCCGCGCTACTGCACAGCATCGCAACGCGGCGCAACTGATGGGTGTCAACGTCAAGAACATCTATGTGTTTGCCTTCGGCCTGGGTTGCGCCTGCCTGGGCGTCGCCTCGGGACTGATCGCCCCGCAATATCCGGTCTTTCCAACCGTTGGCACTTTCTTCGTGCTGACGGCGTTTGTGATTGTGGTGCTGGGCGGCCTGGGTAGCCTGTCCGGCGCACTGATCGGTTCAATGCTGATCGGCATCGTCGACAGTCTCGCCGGTTACTACATCGCGCCGGACCTCAAGGAGGTCGTCTACTTCACGATTTTCCTGGGCATCCTGGTGTTTCGTCCGACAGGTCTTTTCGGCGCCGGTCGCGGGTCTGAGTGAGGAAGATGTTCATGAATATTTTGCACCCGCGTGTCTATGTCAGTGCACTGGCCCTGGCGCTGTTACTGATCATTCCATTGAGCGTTGGCTCGCCGTTCGTTTATCACCTGTTCATCCTCATATGCAGTTATGCGGCACTGGCCAGTGCCTGGAACATCGTCGGCGGGTTTGCCGGCCAGCTGTCGTTGGGGCATGCCGTGTTCTATGGAGTGGGCGCTTACACGACGACGCTGTTGATGATGAAACTGGGCATCAGTCCATGGATCGGCATGTTCGCTGGCGCAATCCTGTCGTCGATTGTCGCGGTGCTGATCAGTTGGCCGTGCTTCAGATTGCGCGGGCCGTTTTTTGCCTTGGCGACCATTGCGGTGCTGGAGGTCGTGCGTCTGGTGGCGATCAATCAGCATGACGTGACCGGTGGTGCGGCAGGGCTGGGCGTACCGCTGAAGCTCGGTTTCGAGTGGATGTTGTTCCGCCCGCGCTGGCCGTACCTGCTGATCGCCTTCGCGTTTCTGCTCATCACATTGGCGGTGTCGTGGAAGATCAAGAATTCCCGACTGGGTTATTACCTGATCGCCGTGCGTGAGCGTGAAGACGCCGCCCATGCGGTGGGCGTGAACTCGGTCAAGGTCAAGCTGATCGCCGTGGTGTTGTCCGCATTTATCACCAGCCTGGTCGGCAGCTTTCATGCGATGTACCTGACCTTCATCGAACCCGGCTCGATGTTTTCTCTCGAGATGTCGATTCAGATCGCCATGTTCGCGTTGATTGGTGGACTGGGCACGGTATCGGGACCGCTGATCGGCACTTTGCTGGTGCTGCCGCTGGCTGAACTGGCACGCGGCTGGCTTGGCGATCTGGGCAGCGGGGTGCACGGTCTGGTCTATGGCATCGTGCTGGTCGTGGTGGTGCTGACTATTCCGCAAGGCGTGGTGGGGCGTTTTGGGGCCCGGATATTTGCCTGGATCGATTCATTGCCCGGCGGCCGTCGTTCGATGGCAAATACAAAAGCACCGATCGGGCCGACCTTGGCGCAAGCCCACTCGGCCACCCACGGTGAGCCGGTTCTGGTCGCAGAAAACCTGCACAAGTTCTTTGGCGGACTGCACGCCACCAACGATGTTTCGCTGAGCTTGGCCGAAGGCGAAATCGTGGGTGTGATCGGCCCGAACGGCGCCGGCAAAACCACGGTGTTCAACCAGCTCTCCGGGTTTCTTCTGCCATCCAAAGGCCAAGTGAAAGTGCGCCTGCTCAATGGCGACTGGGTCACCCCGAACAGCCCGGCCGAGTTCGCCCGGGCAGGCATTGGCCGGACCTTTCAGATCGTGCAGCCATTCGCTGATTTGAGTGTCTGCGAGAACATCATGCTCGGTGCATTCATGCACACCGCCGACGCGAGGGAGGCGAGGGCGATCGCCGAGCAAGTCGCCGAGCTGACCGAACTCACCGCGCTGCTCGACACCCGGGCGCGCAACTTGACGGTCGGCGGCATGAAGCGCCTGGAAATGGCCCGCGCTCTGGCGACCCGCCCGCGCATCCTGCTGCTCGACGAAGTCATGGCCGGCCTCAACCCGACGGATGTTGCCAAGGCCATCGCAGTGATTCGCCGGGTGCGTGATTCGGGCGTCAGCGTGTTGATGATCGAGCACCTGATGCAAGCCACCATGAGCCTTTCTGACCGCATCGTCGTGATCAGTTCCGGCACGCTGCTGATGCAGGGCGCGCCTCACGATGTGATCAACGATCCTCAGGTTATCGAAGCCTACCTCGGTAAGGAGTACAGCCATGCTTAAACTCGACAACGTCCACAGCGGCTATGGCGGTACGGAGATCCTTCGTGGCGTGTCGTTCGAGGTCAATGCCGGTGAGGTGGTGACCATCGTCGGCGCCAACGGCGCCGGCAAAACCACGACCCTGCGCAGCTTGTGCGGCATCGTCACGCCGTCCCAAGGCACGATCGAATTCGAAGGCCAGCGCATCGATGGCAATCGCCCCGATCAGATTGTCGACGCGGGCCTGACGCTGATACCGGAGGGGCGCCAGTTGTTTCCCTTCATCAGCGTGCGCGACAACCTCTTGATGGGCGCCTACAAACGCAGTGCACGAGCGGGCTACAGGCAGCGTCTGGACAATATTCTCGATCTGTTTCCGAGGGTGCGCGAACGCCTTGATCAGAACGCCGGGACACTGTCGGGCGGCGAACAACAAATGGTTGCCATCGCCCGGGGCCTGATGGCCGAGCCGAAATTGTTGATGTTTGATGAGCCGTCGCTGGGCCTGTCGCCGCTGCTGGTGTCGCAGGTCTTCGAGATTATCAACAGGATTCTCCAGTTGGGCACCACCGTGTTGATCGTCGAGCAGAACATCGTTCATACGCTGCGCATTGCTCATCGCGGTTACGTGCTGGAGAACGGCGAAGTGGTGCTCAGCGGCACCGGCCAGGAACTGCTGGAAAACCCGCACGTCAAGCGTGCTTATCTGGGGCTCTGACCCAGTCCATTCATCTGCAAGTGAGAACAGCTCATGACTCATTCCAGACACGCCGGGCGCACCGTATTGGTCACCGGTGCCGGTGGTGGCATCGGTGCGGCGATCGCGCGGTTGTATTGCGAAGAAGGTGCAGCCGTGGCGCTGCTCGACGCTGATGTCGACAAGGTGCAACAGCAGGCCGGGGCGTTGCGTGATGCGGGTTTTGCGGTCGCGTGGGCGCAGGCTGATGTCGCGAGTTTTCAAGACTGCGCTGCTGCATGCGAGCGCGTGCAAGGTGAGCTCGGCCCCATCGATACCCTGATCAACAACGCCGGCATTTCGCCCAAACACCACGGCGCACCCGCGCCGATCTGGACCATGGCGCCGGAGGAGTGGCTGCGGGTGGTCGATATCAACCTCAATGGCTCCTTCAACCTGGTGCGAGTGCTCGCGCCCGGCATGGTCGAGCGCCGGTTCGGGCGCATCGTCAATATGTCTTCGGTGGCGGGCAGCGCGTTCTTGCCGATTGTCGCAGCGCACTACAGTGCGACCAAAGCCGCAATCATCGGCTTTACCCGCCACCTGGCCGGCGAACTCGGGCCGTTCGGTGTCACCGCCAATGCGCTGGCACCTGGACGAATCGAAACGCCATTGCTCAAGACCGTATCGGCCCAGGCCAATCAAACCGTGGTCGACGAGACACCGCTGCGCAGGCTGGGCACACCGCTTGAGGTGGCGAGAGCGGCGTGTTTTCTCACGTCAAGCGAAAGCGACTTCATTACCGGCCAGGTGGTTGATGTCGCGGGCGGCTGGTTGATGCGCTGATGACTTCTTGCGAGGACGTTTGTCATGGTTAAAACGATGGGATTTCCCGGGCGCTACGAGCAGGGTCCGAATGCATTGCAACAATTGGGCAGAGTGCTGAACGACATGGGCCGATCACGGCCGCTGGTGCTTTGCGATGAGTTTGTCGCCCGGCATCTATGGCCGCAGGTTGGCGCCACGTTGCAGGACCAGGGATTGGAGCCATTGCACATCGAGTTTCCCGGCGAGTGCACGCGCGCTGCGATTGCGCAGTTATCCGAGCAGGCATTGCTGCACGCCCCCGACACGATCATTGCGCTGGGCGGTGGCAAGACCATCGATACGGCGAAGGGGCTGGCGGCCAATCTCGACGTGCCGATCATTGTCTGCCCCACGATCGCTTCAAGTGACGCGCCAACGAGTCGGCTGATCGTGCTTTACGACGAAGAGCACAAAGTGGTGGGCGTGGAGTTCCTGAAGATGAATCCCGCTGCTGTGATTGTCGATACAGAGGTCATCGTTCAGGCGCCGGCACGGTTCTTCGCGGCCGGGATCGGCGATGCCATCAGCAAGAAATTCGAAGCCCGACAGTGCTACGCCGCCGGCGGCCACAACTCTTTCGGCACACCGCCGCTGCACACGGCATTGATGCTCACCAACCTGGTTTTCGACACGCTGATGCAGTACGGCGTCCCGGCATATCAGGCGGTGTGTCGACATGAACTCACCGATGATGTCGAGCGGGTCATCGAAGGCACCGTGCTGATTAGCGGTGTCGGTTTCGAGAGCGGTGGTTTGTCACTGTCCCATGCCCTGGTTCGGGGGCTGACCGCGATACCGGCGATGGCGTCGATGCTGCATGGCGAACTGGTGGCGTTCGGCACGCTGGTGCAGATGGCGGTGGAGGCGCGACCGGCCGAAGAGATTGAACAGGTCGCGCGTCTGCTGCACGCGGTGAAGCTGCCCGTGACGTTCGCTGAACTGGGTCAGCGCACGCCGTTGACGACGGCGCAGATCAATATTCTCGTGGACGCAACCTTATCGGCGGTTTACGCCAGAAACATGCAACCGCCCTTGAACTACCAGCGCCTGGTGGAAGGATTGGCGGCGGCTGACAGCCTTGGTTCACGGCTGGTCAGAGTCTGCGCGAACCCGCCCCGACACTGTGATCCTGCGTCACAACAGGTGTGACCAAGTAGCTGTTTTCTCCCGTACAGCGACGCCATAACCTTTTCCTCAAGCGAAATCCTGGCGCAATCAAGTGCTGTGAATTCGTCAAAAAAACCGAGAGGCCTGACTATGAATACTCCTGTTAAACCTGATGAACTCGCCATTGCGTATCAGTTGCCGCAAGTTCCATTCATGACGCCCGACATGGTGCATCCGGGCGTCATGACGCAGTGGCTCGAAGACGATGCGCTGTGGGTGCCGGTAACAAAATCTGTCTCCTTCAAGCCATTGCTGCTCAACACCAGCGGCGGCTATTACATCAACCTGTTGCGGGTGCGTCAGGCCGGCGTGCTGTCGCGTCACCGCCATACCGGCGGCGTGCATGCGATCGTGCTCAAGGGTCGCTGGTACTACCTGGAGCATGACTGGGTCGCGGAGGAGGGGTCTTTTGCCTATGAGCCGCCCGGTGAAACGCATACCCTGTTCGTCCCCGAGGATGTGAGTGAAATGATCACCTGGTTCCACGTGCAGGGTGGCTACACTTACGTCGATCCGCAGGGCGTTGCCGTGGGTTACGAAGATGTGTTCACCAAGCTTGAAGCCGCCCGAGCGCATTACAAGACGCTGGGTTTGCCGGACGACTACATCGAACAGTTCATTCGCTGACCCGGCCCCCAGGAAAAAGCGCGCTTCGGCGCGCTTTTTCATAAGCGTTGAGACAACATGCCTTCAAGCTTTTCGCCAGGACCGGCCATGGACAATTATTCGCAGCTGCTCGCTTTTATATGGTCTACCGAATGTGGAAGTTTTTCTGCTGCCGCGCGCGCCCATCACCTGACGCCATCAGCGGTCAGCAAACTGATCACCCGCCTGGAAGATCGCTTGCAGGTCCGGCTGTTCCAGCGCGGCTCACGCGTGCTGACGCTGACCGAGGAGGGCGCCGCTTACCTGCGCAGCGCCAAAGCCGTCGTTGAAGCCATGAACGAGGCGGACTCGCTGGCCGAGGCGTTGCCCTCCAGGGTCAGTGGCACCCTGCGCATCCACACCATGACCTCTTTCGCCAAACACCAGATCGTGCCGTGGCTACCGGAATTTCTGGATTTGTATCCCTCACTGGACGTTGAGATCCAACTCGGCGCGCAATTCGTCGATCACTTCGAGCAAGGGCTCGATATCGCCATCCACAGCGGCGTATTGCCCAGCTCATCACGCATTGCCAGACGCATCGGCGAATGTGAATGGCTGATCTGTGCCTCGCCGCAGTACCTGGCTGAACACGGCACACCAACCACACCCGCAGATTTGCTGAATCATCGTTGCTTCAATTTCAGCTTCGTCAGCCCGTGGAACAAATGGTCATTTTTGCAGGATGGAGACGGCGTCTCGGTACCGGTGACCGCCAGCGCGTCGTTTACTCAAGGCGATCTGTTGCGCGACATGGCGCTGTCAGGCGCTGGCGTGGTGAAGCTTGCGGACTTTCATATCGGGCTTGATGTAAAAGCGGGAACGCTAGTGCCGTTGCTTGAGGATTTCAAAACGGGTGTGGTCGAGCCGATCTACCTGCTTTATTCGGATCGCAAGCATTTGAGTCCACGGATACGAGTATTCATCGAGTTTTTTCAGAACAAGTGGCGTGAGCATCCGTGGAAGGTCTCCTGACGTTCAGCTCTGGGGGCAGCGTATTGATCAACGCGATGCTCAAACTGCGCATTAAAAAGCCCTGAATCATCAGGGCTGAGTTTTGGTTGAGGGGGCGTAGAGTGACAAGCTCGCGGTCGGTCTACTTCGCGCTCGAAGAGCAGGCCAACCGGTATTGCTCATAGTTCAAGCCTTCGACCTTTTCCGGCAGCTTGTACGGCACGGGGCAGCTTTTGCCCTGCCACTTGATGGTGATGACACCGTGATCTTTGGTCACCAGCGCCAGGGCCTTGCCCGTCGGATCTGACAATGCCAGTTGTTTGCCGTCGCTATCCAACAGCACCGCGCCGAATGGAATCGGCTGGCCGTTGGCATCGTACAGTTCAAACTGGACGCGTCTGCCTTTGCTGCCTTCGAAGCGTGCAAGAACTATCGAACCTCGTCTTGGCACCAGTTGCTGGGTGGCATTGTCCAGCTCGATCTCACCGCCCAGGTTACGCGTGTCCAGCGTTACCCAGTTCACGCGGTACGGTTGCGCGTTAGGCAGAACCGCATAGCCGTTCAGGCCGGTTTTCACACCCGAATAGCTGCTGACTTCGACGCCCGACATGCCGGGCACTTCCACCAGACCGAACGTTTCACCGACGGTCTGGCCCATATTGATGCCGCCTGCATGGGCCACCAGCGATCCGGCGGCACTCAAGTTCTGTGATTCATAACCGTTGCCTCGGTTGTAACCCAGGCTCAGGTCGCCCATCGATGTGCGGGTACTCAGGCTCAGCGAGCCAGATCGATCGCCTTGGACACTGCGCCCGGTCTGCACGGAATAGTAGGTGTCGCTGTCCTCGGTCAGATAACCGTTGATCCCGGCTTGGGTGCTGGTACCGGTGTTCTGATGGTTACTGGAAATGTAGGCGCGCGGTGCGCGGGGTGTCGAACCGAGCGGAAACGAAATCGAGACGCTCAGTTGTGTGTCGTTGCTGGTGTCACCGCGCGCGCCGAACTCCTGGGTTTTGCTCAGGCTGATGTTGTAGTTCAGGTCGCGCCAATTGTTGTTGTAGCCGGCGGAAAAGCTCCGCGAGCCACCGCGATCCCAATAGCGCTGGTCACTGGCGTTCAGGTACAGCGAGCCGAACTGGCGTGCTTCGCCCAAAGTCTGGTTGACCGTGAGGTCGGTGCGGGTTTTGGAATTACCCAGGCGCCGGGTGGCCCCCGAGCTGGTGTCCTGGACATGGTCGGTCAGCGTGCGGTAACCCTCGGTCGAATAACGATAAGCGGCGAGGGTGAAGCTGGTATCGGTGCCGGTGAAGGTCTTTGCATAGAGCGCGCGTATGCTGCTGCCCTGGGTGGTTTTGCCGAATGCCTTGCTGGACGATTGCGTAACGTCCAGGGACATCGCGCCAATCGAGGTGTTCTTCGCCGCACCGATGGACAGCGCCTTGAAGCCGTTGCTCGCCTGAATGCCGGCAATGCCCGTCAGATTGCTGGTCAAGCCGTAGGCGAAAGTGCCCCCAAGGAAAGCCGGTTTGTCATAGCCCTCGCTGTTGTTATTGAATTTGCCGCTCGACAGGCTGTACTTCAACTGTCCCTCACGCACCATCGTCGGCAGGGCGGAGAATGCCTGTCGGGTGACCTTGCGCCGTCCATCCGCTTCAACAATGGTGATCTCCAGATCGCCGTTGGAGCCCGATGGATAGATGTCACTGATCTCGAACGGACCCGGCGGCACGTTGGTGGTGTAGAGAATGTAGTTATCCTGGCGGACCTCGATCGTGGCGTTGGTTTCAGCAACGCCACGTATGATCGGCGCATAGCCGCGCTCGCTGTCTGCGCGCATGCCCTCATCAGAGGCCACCTTGACGCCTTGATAGCGCACGCTGTCGAACAGATCCGAGTCGGAAAAGATTTCCCCCGCGCTCAGTTGCCCCTTGATCGCCGTGAGGTCGCGCTGGATGAACGTGCGGTTGCTGACAAAACGATTGGGCCGGCCGGTGGAGCTGCTCAGATTGGACTCGTTGCGCAGACGCCAGGCGCCAAAGTTGATGCCGTTGCGCAGCCCCAGGTTATTGGAGATTTGCGTGGTGTAATCGGTTTTGCTGCGGGTGCTGCTCAGCTGGTAGTTGATGAAACCGGCGGCCACACCTTGGTCCCAAAGCTCTGGATCTACATAGCCGCGCATGCCACGCGCCATGGCGACCTGCGGCACACTGATATTGAGGCGCAGGCGGTTGGCATCGAAATTGAGACTCGCTTGCTCGATCATTGCAGGCAGGTCGTAGTGATCGGCAGGGTGTTGCTCGTCAACCAGACCCTGCTCACGCAGTTTGCGCATGTCCACACCCAGCTGCTGCAACAGTTCCAGAGTGATGCGTGGCTCGACTTTGCCGTTGACCGGGTTGGCCGCGAAATCGATATCGCGACGCCCGACCAGCGTGCCGTTGCTGAACACGTCGACGCGGTATTGGCCTGGCAAGACGCTGTTGGCATTCAGCAACGGTTGCAGATCGACCGCCGATGAACCTTCAAGGAACAGCGTATTGAAAGATTCACTCGCCACTGCGGCCGGGGCTTCGGCGCCCACGGCGAATCCGCAAATGGCCATGTTGATAGCAAAGCACAATGGATGCAGGCAGCCCAACGCCGCTTTGTTTTTCTGGCGCGCAACATGATGCTTAACACAACTTTCAGATGTGTGGTGTTGGGAGGAAAACATGCAATTTGCCTTATCAGTCCGTGTTGCTTCAACCGGAGTCCGGAACTTGTGAATAGCTTGTAAGTTGGCAGGGTGGGGCGGGGGATTTACTGGGCGGAGGCATCTTTCACGCGCTCGGCATGGCTTTCGGCAACGCTTAGTGGTGCATCGAATCGTTGTTGTGCGCCGTAATCGTTAATTGCTGAAAAACTCAAATGCGAAGTACCAGCTGGCAGATCTTTCAGATTGAATGAGCGAACTTCCCCTGGAACGATCATTGTCGAATCAATTACCAATTCCGCTTTTTTCCCTGCAACGACTTTCAGATCGGCCAGCGACACGTGGTAGTTGCTTTGGTTTTTTACTTTCAGCACCGACTTGCCAGCCTGAGTGACCAATTGCCATGCAAGTTGCTCCGGTGCCTTTGCGGCATCACCGGTGAGTCCGTCCGGGCGGAAGAAGACCTTGATACGCTGACGTACCGCCAATTGCAGCGTGTTGACATCGGCAGCACTGGCCTGGGGGATTTCCTGCACGTTCAGCCATACCACCGACTCCTTGTCCGCAGGCATGCCGCGGCCTTCATAAAGAATCCTCAGTAATTGCTGTTGATTGGGCTCAAGTTTGGCCAGTGGTGGAGTAACTGCGAAAGGCGGTGCGCTGCCAGCGGTGTCGCCGGCATCCAGCCACGATTGCGCCAGAATGGTTTGTCCGCCGTTGCGCACGGTGACATTCGCCTCTTTGTGCGCGCCATCGAAGATAATCCGGGTGGAGCTCAAGGAGATGCTGGCGAATGCCGAGTGCGTCATCAACACCCCGGCAAGCCCCAGGCAAAGCGGAAAGTAGCGACTTAACATAGATTTCACCGATTAATCTGTTCGGGAAGGACGAGGCACAGCGGCCCCGTCCAGGTATTGCGGGCTGCTTATTCGTATTCGAGAACGAACGGCAGAGTGGCGTTACCGGTACCGGCAGTAGCGGTGGTCTTGTCGCCGGTGGTGACGTAAGCGGCTGCGAACGACAGGGTGCCGTCACCACCTGTGGTTGCGTCGCCAGTCAGGTTGGTCTGCACTTTGGCAGTGGCTTCGGAGCTCAGGTCGATCAACTGGCCATTGCTGTCCAGCAGTGCGATACCAACGCCCTTGGCCGCGTCTGCACCCTGCAGCTTGAGAACTTTCTTGCCATCAACCAGGCCCGAACCGCCGTTTACGGTTGGTTTGAACAGCATCGAAACCTTGGTGCCAGCGTTGCAGTTCACTTTCAGGTTGAAATCGTTGGCGGCCACACGACCGGCGCCCGGAGCAGAGTCGGTGCCCATGTCTTTGATCGACACGCTGCCCATGTCCACGGCAATCATCTTGTCGTTACCCGAAGCGCCGTCTACCGAGCAGGCGTCGTTGTTGATAACGCCGGTGAAGCTGATTTGACCGCTGCCGCCCTTGACAGCTTTGGCCGCTTCTTCTTCAGCCACTGCACCAGTGGAGGCAGCCAGTACGGAAAGAGTGAGTACTGCGAAAGCGAACTTTTTCATGTTTATATCCGAAGTTATTGTGAAGTGCTGCATTGAAATGCCAGGCCATATTAGGTGTGCGGTGGTGGCGGGTCTTTGGGATTTGTCTTAAAGCGATAAATGTGCGAGCCAGTCAGTAATATGGCAGTGGCGTATTCATATTTGCGGTAATGGTGCAGCGAACCAAATGAGACAATTCTCAAAGTCGTGCGGTCTTTGTCTGGCTAGTATTCGCGGATGCAGAAATTCTCAGTCAACGCAAAGTTTGTGAGCGGGCGTCCTGCTTGAAAGATTATTCAGACTTTCGCTATTAACGACTGATAGAAAGAGGTTCCAGGTTTGTGAACACGCTTCGTATATTGGTCTTGGAAGATCACGCCTTTCAGCGCACGGCGGCAGTCAGTGCGCTTAATAGTCTGGGGTACAAAAATATCTTTCAGGCGGCTGACGGCAAGGATGCGCTGGCTGTGATATCCCAGGCTGGAGGCGTGGACGTTGCATTGTGTGACTTGAGCATGGCCGGGATGGATGGTTTGACGTTCTTGCGCCTGGCGAGAGAGGCCGGTTTGATTCGTGCAGTGATCATCTGCAGTTCACTGCCTGAAGACTTGTTGCGCACGGTTGATCGAATCGTCACGTTGCAGGGGCTGGAATTGCTTGGCAGTGTCGGCAAGCCTCTGATGATCGATGTGCTGGGGCCATTGTTGGCGCGTTATCGGCCGCACACTCCGGGCGATACCAAAGTGGTGGAAAGTCATCTCGATCAGCCTTCGGAGAACGAAGTGCTCGAAGCGATACGCCGTCAGGAATTTCGCGCCTACTTCCAGCCCAAGTTTCATCTGCGCAGTGGTGAGGTGGATGGCGCCGAGGTGCTGGTGCGATGGCAGAGCCCCAGTCGCGGCTTGCTCTCGCCAGGCATGTTCTTGCCGACGATCGAGCGCTGCGGGCTGCTCGATGAGATGTTTTTCAGCCTGCTCACGCAAGGCTTGAGTCTGCAGCGCTTCGTCCAGTCTCACGGCAAGCCGTTCAAGCTGGCGTTCAATCTCGACGTGACGCAGATGGCCAATCCGAATCTTGTCGACCGGATCAAGGCGCTGTTGCGCATCCATGGCGCCTCGCCAGCTGGGCTCATTTTCGAGCTCACGGAAACCGGCCTGCTGCAGATGCCCGAGATCAGCATGGAAAACATGGTGCGTCTGCGCATGCTCGGCTTCAGTCTGGCAATCGATGATTTCGGTGTCGGCTATTCTTCACTTGAGCGGCTGTGCCAGATGCCGTTCAACGAAATCAAACTCGACGCCGGCTTCGTGCAGAATTTCCATCAGGCGCGCTACAGCGCGGTCATCCACGGGGCGTTGGCCTTGGCGCGGGAATTGGACATGCGCGTGGTGGCAGAGGGTATTGAAACCGCAGATCAGGTTCAGCATCTGGCGCGGCTTGGTTGTCAGTGGGGGCAGGGCTTCTTCTATGCTCGCCCGATGAATTGGGCGCATTTGGTCGACTGGCGTTTCGAAGGCCAGAAGTCGTCCTGGCGCCGCGCAATAGGCACATCCGATCGTTGATGCAAGCGGCATTCTGACTTTTGGGACAAAGCCCTATTTCGTCACGCCTTCAAAACACTCATCATGTGCCGAGAAATCAATCAGATGCACCTGAATGCTTCGGTGATGCCCGGGATTTGCTGCGGTTGCCAAGTGCTGATGGTCCTCCAACACTCTTCATCATGGAGCTGTTCATGCATTGGTCAGTCGTGAATCCGTTACGCGTTGCCATCCTTGATGATCACTCGCTCATACGTCTGGCGATGAAGTCGCGGCTGACGCGCGAAGCCGAGTTCAGTGTCGTAGGTGTGTATGGCAGCAGCGCGCAGTTGCTCACCGGATTGCGCGAAATCGACATCGACCTGCTGATACTCGATTACAAACTGCACGATGGGGAGCTGGACGGGCTCAATCTGATCCGCCTGCTGCGCAAGCAATATCCGGGCATGCGCATCCTTGTCTCATCTTCCGAAGAGCGCCCGGCGGTAGTGAATATGGCGATCGGGGCGGGCGTCAGCGGATTCTTCGGCAAGTCGCAGTCGGTCGATGACCTGATCACCGCCATCCGCAGTGCTGCGTCCGGCCAGTTGTATCTTTCGCCGGAAATGGCCTTCGAACTCGATGTGCTGCCTGCGTCGGTCGACGAACCTGCTGGTGCCAATGACGATGGCGCGGCGCACGGCGACGACTTCCTCAGTAATCCTCTTCTGTCACCGAAAGAAAAAGAAGTATTGCGCTGCTGCCTCGAGGGGATGGGAGTGACGCAGATCGCTTTGAAGTTCTCGCGCAGTCGCAAAACCATCAGCGGGCAAAAACAGGCCGCTTTCAAAAAGCTTGGCATTCGTGGTGATGCGGAGCTGTTCAAGTTGCAGCACAGCCTGACGGCGGACAACCAGGGATAACTCGCTTATGTTTCATCTGTTGCGCGGTGTTTTGCTAGTCAGTGTGCTTGTCATGTTCGGTAGCGGGTCGTTGTGGGCAGCAGAGCCGCGCACTCTGCAGGTGTTCGGTCGGTCTGACTGCAAGGAGCTACAGATCGATCTGGCCAATGAAGACTGGAGTTGGCTGCGGCAGAAGCGCAGTCTGGTGCTGGGCTCGGCGCTTCCGGATTTCCCGCCTTATGTCATGACCGCCAGCGGTACGCGGTACGAGGGAATAGCCGCCGACATCGCCTGCATTATCGGTCAGGCCTTGCATGTCGAAGTTACCGTCAAGGCTTATCCCGACCGTCGCGACGCCATGGCGGCGCTCGAGCGTGGCGACATCGACATGCTGGGCAGTTCCAACAGTTTCGAGTTGATCGACGGCCTCGTCACGCTCAGTAAGCCTTATGTCGAAGACGTGCCGGCAATGTTCATGCGCGGTGATGATCGGCGCCCGATGCCGGCCAATCTGGCCGGTTTGCGTATTGCGGTTGCCGACGATTACCTGCCTTCCAGTCAATTACACGCGTTATACCCCAACGCCGAATTCGTGCTTTTTCCATCGAACGAGTTGGCACTGGCTGCGCTGGCTTTTGGCAAGGTCGACCTGTTTCTCGGCGATACGGTGTCGAGCAATTACCTGATCAACCTCAACTACTTCAACTATGTGCGGCTGCACTCTTTCGTCAAAACCCAAACCAGCGGTTTCAGCTTTGCCTTGCGCCGGGGCAACGACCAATTGCTGCGTCTGATCGATTCGACCCTCGAGTCGCTGGGTGATGCGAAGATTGCCGAAATTACCAAGCGCTGGTCGGGCGGCGGCGGGGCGCTGACGCCCAAACGCATTGACCTGACACCCGGCGAAGCACGTTGGCTTGAGCTGCATCCGGTCGCGCGGTTCGTGATCAATGACGATCAGGCACCGTTTGCATTCTTTGATGGTGACGGCAACTTTGGCGGGATCGGCGCTGATCTGCTCGAGCTCATCCAGCGGCGTACCGGCTTGCAGATCAATGTCGAGCGCACCGACAGCTTTTCCAGTCTGAGCACGCGTCTGCTGGATGGCAGCGCGGATATTTCTCTGCTGACACCAACGGTCTCGCGGGAAGTCGGCATGCGTTTCACTCATCCGTTCCTTGCCAGCCCCTTTGTGATCGTCACCACCAAGGACGCAGGCGCGCCTTCAAGCCTGCAGGAGCTGCGCGGCAAGCGCGTCGCAGTGCCCGAAAGTTCGGCTGAGCGTGAGCTGCTCAAGGACTACCCCGACATCGAGATCGTTGATAACGAAACAGTTCTGGGCGCCTTGGCTGACGTGAAGGACGGTCGAGCGGACGCGATGATTACCACGTTGCACAGTGCGCGCTACTACATCGCCCACATCTACAGCGACAGCTTGCGTATCTCCAACATCGTCGGCATGAACAAAGGCTTCCTCGCTTTCGCCGCGCGGCGTGCCGATACCGAACTGGTCAGCATTCTGAACAAGGCGCTGCTGAGCATTCCGCCGGATGAGCTGGACGTAATCCTCAACAGGTGGCGTCCCATTGCAGCGTTTTCGGGGTTGTCGTGGCGCGATTACAAGGCGCTGATCTACCAGATCAGCGCTGGCGCGTTCCTGATTATCCTGGGATCGCTGGCGTGGAATTTCTACATCCGTCGGCAGATTCGCGAACGCAGTCGTGCAGAGCGCTTGCTCGGCGATCAGCTGAAGTTCATGGGCGCGCTGATCAACGGCACGCCGCATCCCATTTACGTACGTGACCGGGAAGGTCGGCTGGTGACCTGCAATAATAATTATCTGCAAACATTTGGCCTGTCAGAAAAGGACGTGATCGGCAAGACCGTGCTCGAAAGCGGCAAGCGCAATCGTCAGGAGGCGTTGCAATTTCACGACGACTACCTGCGCGTCATCGAGCAGGACGAACCTTACGAGGTGGATCGCACGCTGCATGTGGGTGATACGCGGCTGATCATTTACCACTGGATCCAGCCGTATCACGACACGGCGGGTGAAGTCAGAGGCGTGATCTGCGGCTGGATCGATATCAGCGAACGCCGTGAACTGATCGAGGAGTTGCGTTCGGCGAAAGAGCTGGCTGACGAGTCGAGCCGCGCCAAAACCACGTTCCTGGCGACCATGAGCCACGAAATCCGTACGCCGATGAGCGCCGTGATCGGCATGCTCGAACTTACCCTCAAGCGTGCCGAGCAGGGACACTTCGATCGGCCGGCGATTGAAGTGGCATACGACTCGGCAAAAGGTCTGCTGGAACTGATCGGCGATATCCTCGATGTGGTACGCATCGAATCGGGCCATGTCAGCCTTTCGCCGAAACGTGCCAACCTGCGCGAATTGGTCGAATCCGTGGCGCGGGTGTTCGACGGCTTGGCCAGGCAGAAGAGTCTGGTGCTGAAGCTCGACATCGACGCCACTGTCGGCTGTGACGTATTGGTTGATCCGATGCGCTTCCAGCAGGTGCTCTCGAACCTGGTGGGCAACGCGATCAAGTTTACCGACACCGGTCATGTCAGCGTCTCGATTCGCGGCCAACGTCTCGCTGACGAACGCTTACAGGTCGACCTCAAGGTCGAGGACACCGGCATCGGCATTTCCAACGCCGATCTGCAGAATCTGTTCCAGCCGTTTTCCCAAGCCAATCATGGTCCCTCCAGCAGAGGCGGCACCGGTCTGGGACTGGCGATCTCCCGTTCATTGTGCGAATTGATGGGCGGGCGGCTGAACATTACCAGTACGCTTGGCAAAGGCACCTGCCTGGAAGTGTCGCTGTTCTTCAATATTCTCAGCCCGCTTGGCGGCAAAGTGCTGCCTGTTTCGGTTGTTCAGGACAAACCGGTACCGACACTCAGGATTCTCGTAGTCGATGACCAGAGCGCCAACCGCCTGCTGTTGACGCAGCAGCTGAGTTTCCTTGGCCAGGCGGTGCGTGATGCCGCCGACGGTGCCCAGGCATTGGCGCTGTGGCGCTCGGAGCCGTTCGACATTGTGATCACGGACTGCAACATGCCGGTCATGAACGGCTATGAGCTGGCCCGCACCATTCGCCAGGACGAACGCGAAAGTGGTGGATCGCCGTGCATCGTACTGGGCTTCACGGCCAACGCGCAGCCGGAAGAAAAAGTGAAATGCCGGGAGGCCGGGATGGATGATTGCCTGTTCAAACCGATCAGTCTCGGCACCTTGTCGATCATGCTTGCAGGCTGGGAAAAAAATGTTGAAACCCAGCCATTTGAAAGCCCGCCTGCGGCGACTATCAAGGAGCTGGGTTCGATTCGCGAGCGTCTTGACGAGCTCACCGGGGGCGATCTCGACATGATGAAAGAACTTCTGCGCGAGGCGCTGTCGAGTTGCGAAAAGGATCTGGAGGAGTTGCATTCGCTAATACCCGAAAGCGATCCCGGGCTGTTGGCTGACCTGGCGCACCGCATCAAGGGGGCGGCGCGCATTGTTGCCGAGCATCAGGTCATTGAGGCGTGTAACGAGCTTGAGGCCGAGTGCGAGGCGCCTGTTATCGATCCGCTGGACCTCAATCGCAGTGCATTGAAGCTGGAGCATGCACAGGCTGATCTGATCAAGAAAATCAAACGGATCGAGCTGTAAACGTATCGGCTCATGACCATCCGACTGGCCTTGCATTGAAGCTGACGTTAAAGATCATTTTGCAGCGGGCGATACCTTGGTTAATAACCATGGAGTTTCGCGATGATCATTCGACGTCCTTTATTGATTGCCTGCCTTTGCCTGCTCGGTTTTGACACCGTCAGCGCAGCCCAGTCTGCGCCGGTCAGCGGAGTGATTCGCTTCAGCGGTCGAATTGTCGAGGCAAGTTGCATTGCCAGTGGCGCCAGCCATTCTTCTGTCGAGTTGCTTGATTGCCCCCAGGCAAGCACCGGGCAGATTTTTACCGTGAACAACGTCAATGCGGCAGGGCGAGGTGAGTCGCGCCAGCAGGTGTTTGTGAAGGTGATTGCCGATACTCATGAGCAGGACGATTATTACGACCAGCGCTTGCTGCTCACGGACAACAAGGGTCACCAGATAACGAGCGGTAATTACGTAGTGACGATGACGCTGCCTTGATGGCTTGGAAAGAATGAGTCTGCGCCCCTTGTTTCAAGGTTACTGACAAAAAGGGGCGTTAATAATGAGAATTGTCTGGTTCGCACAGAACCGTCCCGCGCTTCTGGCTCGTCGCGACTCCCCTGCGTTGCAAAATCCCTCCTTCAACACTTTCTGAGCCAGACCATGCGCCGATCGCGTGGGCTGTCGTCAAGGTGTGGCTTTTTATCATCTATCCCTGCGTTCATTTTTGAGACAAGTCTCATATCAGGCAGGTTGGCCCTTGGTTATTTTCTTGAAAGGAAGAATGGAGCTGCCAAAGGTGTCCGATGTTTCTTGAAAATAACCGCAGTCGATCCTTGCGGATCCTGATCGCCGACAGCGACGTGCGAAGAGGCCAGTCGATCGAACAGCAGTTCAATAAGCTGGGCTGTCTCAGCGTCTTGAACGTTTGCACTTATCGTGACCTGAAAATACTGACGTATTACTGCCCTCAACGGTTGAGCCTGGTCGTCGTCAATGCTGAGTTGCTCAGCGAAATGGCGATGGATCCGCTCGACTTTTTCGGGGAAAACCCGCTGATTCGTCATCTGCTGATTTTCAATCCCAACGATGATCACCAGTGGTCGAAGACCTTCTTCAACCCGCATCCGCAACGCTGGATGCGCCTGGTCTCGAAAATCAATCTGCCGCGCCTGGCAGATTTTCTGATGCTGGCCGACCCGGCGCTCAAGGAACTTGCGGAGCCGGCCTCGACCGACTCCACACTCTCTTCGTGCGCAAACCGCTAGCTGCTGCACCTTCCCGCGATGATCCACGTAGACGCTGAGGTGCTATTGCCCAGCGCCTGCTGTGCCGCCCACTCGTTTGCCCCATTGTCTTGAATACACTCTAAGGTAAGGCATCATGCTGCTTCGTAAACTCAATCTCGCGCCTCGTTCGGCGCTGTGTTTCGGCTTGTTCTGTCTCATGATTATCGCGATCGGATTGATCGCTCTGCAGCAAGTCGACTTGCTCAACAAGGCAGAAACGTACGTCGAGACGACGATCGTGCCGAGTATCAAGCTGCTCGGCCAACTCGATCGAGAGTTCGTCGAAATCAAGGGCAACAACGCTCGCTTGCGCAATCCCATCGAAACCCCTGAGCGCAAGGCGCAAGCCCTGATGGACATTCAGCAGTCGCGTCAGCTGATCAAAAAACATCAGCAAGCGCTCATTGATCTGCTGGCCACTGACGCTGGGCGCGAGGCGTTCGAGGAGTTTGCCAAAGCACAGAAGGTCAACGATCAGGCGCAGGACCAATACCTTCAAACCGTGGCGAACGGGCAGCTTGAAGCGGCCATTGCGTTGTCAAAGAATCAGATGCGTGCTGCCTCGGATGGTGTACAAGTCGCGCTCAAGAAGCTGATTGCACTCAACGAAATAGAAGCTTATGAGGCGGGCAAGCAGGCCGACAATGTCTATGAGCACACGCTGTTGATCGTCAGTGTGTTCATTCTCATCGCGATCGGTGCTTCGTTGGCCCTGGCCGTGTTGTATACCCGCAGCCTGACGGTACCCATTGCAGGCTCGCTAAGGGTGGCGGAATGCATCGCCGCCAATGATCTGAGCGAAACCATTGCGCTGGATGGCTCCGATGAGGCCGCGCAAATGCTGTCGTCATTGGCGGCGATGCAAACCAGTCTGCGAGATGCCTTGATCATGATCCGTGATTCGTCCACGCAGCTGGCCGAAACCTCGGAGGTCATGCACGGCGTCACTGAAGATATCTCGCGTATCACTCAACGTCAGAGCCATGAAATCGAAATGGCCGCCACCGCCGTCACTGAAATGAGTGCAGCGGTGGAGCAGGTTGCAGACAACGCCGCATCGACCTCGCAGCTGACGTCGGAATCAAGTGCGGCAGCCGTCGCCGGTCGAAGCCAGGTTAGCGACACGGTAGCCGCAATCAATCTGATGGTGTCCAGCGTGCACAGCACCTCGGCTGAGGTGCAGGCGCTATCGACCATGGCGAGCGATATCAGCAGCGTGCTGGACGTTATCCGAGAGGTTGCCGAACAAACCAATCTGCTTGCCTTGAACGCAGCGATCGAAGCAGCGCGGGCGGGGGAGGCGGGTCGCGGTTTTGCCGTGGTTGCCGATGAGGTGAGAGGGCTGGCGCAGCGTACTCAGAAGTCGACCGAGGACATCGAGTCCATGGTCAGCTCCATTCAGTCGGGCACCAGCCGCGCAGTTTCCTCCATGAGCCACACCCGCGCTCAGGCCGAGAGAACGCTCGAAATGGCCAATATCGCCGGCGAAGTGCTGACCGACATCACTGGCTCGCTGAATCTCATCAACGAGCGAAACCTGCTGATGGCAACCGCTGCCGAGGAGCAGGCTCAGGTTGCGCGGGAAGTCGACCGCAGCCTGATCAGCATTCGTGACCTGTCATGTGAAACCGCAGAGGGGTCGAAACAGACGGCAGTCGCATCGGCGGAGCTGTCGCAATTGGCGGCGTCGCTGAATAAATTGACCAAGGAATTCAAGCTTTAAGACGTTAACGGGAAGCCCTGATTGCCAGGGCTTTTTTGATCCGCGATCAAGCGCAGCGCGCAACGAGTGCTGACTCAACTCTGTGTTGGCGATTCGGTGTGTGCCGTCAGTTGTTCAATGCAGGTGGTGAGTTGTTTTTCATAGCTTTCAAGCACGGCTTCGGCTTCAGCTTCGCGCTCGTCACGCAGACGAAAGAAGTCGTCGCGACTGAGTTGGTCCGCTACGAGTCGGATATTTTGCTCGATGATCGCGCAGAGTGAGTCTTCATCCTCTAACGCCGCGCTGGTTTGTGCTGCGCGTTGAGTGTTTTCGAGTTCGGTCTTTGCCGCCTCGGCGGCCTTCGCCTGTTCCTTCGCGGTAAGCAGGTCGGTTTCCAGGGTTTGCTTTTGTTCCGCCAGACGCTTGAGTTCAGCGGTCATTGACTGGATGGTATCGGAGCGCTGCTTGAGCTGGATCTCCTGCTGTTGCACCACGGCCTTCAGTGGAAAGAGATTGTTGAGCTCATAACCGGCGACGACAGTCATGGCGATCAGCGCCAGTGCCAGAATCGTCAGGCAGTAGAGGGCGGCGTTGCTGTGGGGTTTTGCGCTATTGAGGGTATCGAGGGCTCTCACGGAATCTGTTCTCCTATCAAGAACAGTCAGGGTACTGGCCGAGTTCCACTGTGCATTTAAGACGAGTCTTAAATTGGCTTTAGTTATTTGCGCTGAGTAAGTGTGATGCTAAATAGCGTGTCTGTTTGTAGATTTTTCAGGTCTGACTGGCTGGTTATAAATCTATGAGAATTGTCTTGTTATTGAATAAATAAATTTTTGCTCAAGTGTTCTTTTTTTATTATCTTCTCGTTCCGGTCGTGGTGATTTTGCTGCCAATTAAATAGGTGTGGCTACGTCAGCCATTCAGTTGTTTACACGCTAGATAGAGTCAGAGAGAGTGTTATGAAGTTGTGCCGTGTATTGATTGTCGGGCTCTTGTATATGCTGTCGTCAAACGCAATGGCGGCGGTATGCGAATTTTATCCGGACAATTCCATGGGCAATATGCGGGTTATACTGCCGGCCACTCTCTCGGTACCACGTGACGCGCCGAATGGCACGGTTATCTATGAAAGTCCGATCGTGACGCTGGGTTCCATTCCCAGTTCGTTCAGGTGCTCTGCAGTGCACAATGAAGGTGTGCGCAATAATGTCGGCGTTACTCAGCCGGGCGTGGAGATTTTTCCTATTGGAAATACCGGAATCGGCTGGCAATGGGTCCGACCGCCATCGGGGAAAGCGTGGAAAGGCTTTCCAGGAACTACCGACACTGCTGGCGGTTGGGGTTGGAATGGTTCTGAGCACATCTTGCGTTTTGTAAAGACGGGAACTATTTCCGGCAGTGCGACGATACCCTCAGGCCAACTTGGGACCTTCGTCGCTGCAGAAATCGAGCCTCTGGCAATGAATACAAATGGCACGCGGATCGTCTCGCAGTCTTGTGAAACACCTGATGTGAAAGTGGATATGGGCAGCTACACCATGAGCGATTTTTTGCAGAACGGTGACTATGCCAAGGAGAAATATTTCTTTCTTGATATGAAAAACTGTCCTCCCGGAATCAATAACTTCAGGTACTCCTTTTCGCCCACTGCGGGCAGCCCTGCATGGAGCGCTGATACCGGCGTGGTACACCTCAACAGTAATTCCACTGCCAAAGGGCTGGCATTGCAAATGCGCTTCAGTGACAGGACGATACTCAAGCTGAACCAGAATTACATAATGAAAGCGCCAACATCGAGCGGCGGTAATGCATCCGTTTCCTTGCAAGCCCGCTTCGTGCGCATCGAGCCTTCCAATGCGCAAATGCGAGCGGGCGATGCCAATGCCGAAATTGCCTTTGTCGTCGAGTATCTATGAGCCCAACAGCCTCTTTACCTCAGCCACAATCACCGCAATATCAAACGGCTTGGGCACCACCACATCAAACAGATCCGAACGCTGCATGCCGATGTGCGCTTGCGCGCCACTCATGAGAATGATCGGCAAGTGTTTGACGGACGGCTGGGCACGTACGGCTTCGGCGAATTCGAGGCCGTCCATGACCGGCATCATGAAGTCAGTGATGACCAGGGCTGGACGTTCTCTTTCCAGCACTTCGAGAGCCTTCTTGCCATTGCTCGCGGTCACAGTCATGAAGCCCTCATCCTCAAGCGCAAAGCCAAGAATGTCAGCAATCAGATACTCGTCGTCGACTACCAGAATGGTGGTCATGTTATTTCAACCCGCTTGAAGACTTACGAAATTGAACCAGGCAATGACTCAGCTGTGACTGAAGGTTCATTTTTCAAAGCCTTTTCCAGGAACACATCTTGATCACGGATAACCACCTCGAACCGCGACGGGTTGTAGGAGCTATCACGTATCTTGAGAATGGAAAGCGTCCTGTGAAGTTCAGCGTGATTCTCAAAGAAACGCATGAGCATCAGGTTGTCGACAATACTGGACAGGTCGGAGTTCGGTGCGCTGACCTCGGAGCCGAACAAATCGCGCATTTCCCATGAGGCGAACACCGTAACGCCTCTGGATCGCAGCTCATTCATCAGCGCGCTGAAAAAGTCGGTGATGCGTTCCGGCGTGGTTGAAACCCGAGTCATGCCGCTGAGGCTATCGATGAACAGGCGCTTGATGCCTTTTTCATCGACCAGGCTCAGCAGGCGTGCGCCGAGGCCGTCCAGCAAGCCTTCGGTAGTTGGCTGCCAGGCAATGCTCAGCGCACCGCTGTGTTCCATGTGTTCGATATCAATGCCCAGCGAACGGCCTTTCAGCCGCAGCCGCTGCGGGCTTTCATAGAAGCCGAAGTGCAGGCCCGGCGATTCGGCCGTCGACTGCGCGATGAACTTCAGACCCAGCGTGGTCTTGCCGATCCCGGAAGGCCCCATGACCAGCGTCACGCTGGAGCTGTGCAAGCCACCCCCGAGGATGTCATCCAGTGAAGCAATGCCGCTTGGAATGCGCGTCATGTCCGCGCTGTCAGGGGCGGAAGGGCGCTTGTAGAGGCTTTCGAGGCGCGGGTAGACGACCAGGCCGTTATCGGTGATCTCGCACTCGTGAAGACCGGTCAACGCGCCGCTGCCGCGAGTCTTGCGCAAATGAATGCGCCGTACGGAACGGGTACCGAACAGCTCTTCGCCCATTTCGATGACGCCGTCGACCATCGTGTGCTCGGGGCTGCCGTCGTCCAGGCGCGAACTGGTCAGGAACAGCACGGTGCAACCGGCAAATGCGGCATGGCCTTGCAGTTCAGAGATGAATTTTTTCGTATCGATCGGCGAGTCGGCTTTGGAACGTGCGTTGAGCAGGCCGTCGACGACCATGACGGTCGCCTTCTGCCGGGTGATTTCGCGCCGAAGCAGCTTCACGACTTCATCAAGGCCTTCGTTTTCCAGCGTATCGAAGGCGCTTACGAACTGAATTTCGGCGCCGACTCGCGAGGCGTCGAAGAAACTCATGGTCGACAGAAACTGGAACAGACGGTCGTGGGACTCGGCCAGCAACGTGGCGACCAGCACACGGCCGCCGTTTCGGGCGTGGTGAAATCCGAGCTGATTGGCAAGGATGGTCTTGCCGGAGCCCGGACGCCCTTGAATGATGTACGAGGCGCCCGCGACAAAGCCCCCCTGAAGCAGCGCGTCGAGCCCTTCGATCCCGCTTTGAAGGCGTTTTAGCTTTTCCACAATGCAACCCTGATCTGAATAAACAGGCTTGTTCAGCCGAATGAGTGAAATGCTAACGCCATTTCCGGTCGAGGGCCATAAAGGCTGGGGAAAAGTAGCGTTTTTGCAATGTGAACCTGGCGCGTGACTGCTCGGGATCAGGGGGTAGTGACAAGCCCGGCACAGGAAGATTCGATTTTTCGAAACCCGGAGGCCGATTACATCCATAGGCGCTGCTGCGGACCATGAGGGTAACGCTTGCCACTTTGCTTTCATGAAATCGTCACAAAACTGCTGCAGAGTTCGGGAGCCCGTAATCACTAGGTGTCATTTAATGAAAAGTTTGATGAAGTCTGCTGCGCTCGCCATTGCGGTATCTCTTTGTGCCACCTCGGCCTCCTTTGCAGCAGAAAATGTTCGCCTGACGGGGTCCGGAGCAAGTTTCCCGGCGCCGATCTATCTGACCTGGTTCAAGGATTTCAGCAAGAAATCCGATGGTGTCACTGTCGATTACCAATCCAAGGGCAGTGGCGCGGGCGTACAGGACTTCTTGAACAAAACCGTGGATTTCGCTGCCAGTGACTCGGCAATGAAGGACGAAGATATCGCCAAGGTCGCCGAAGGCGTGCAGTTGCTGCCAATGACCGCCGGGGAAATCGTGCTGGCCTATAACCTGCCGGGCAATCCCAAGGGTCTGAAGCTGCCACGCGACGTCTATTCCAACATTTTCCTGGGCAAAATCACGCGCTGGAACGATCCGCAGATCGTCGCAGCCAACCCGGACCTGAAACTCTCCGATACGCCGATCACGGTTGTCGTGCGTGCAGATTCCAGCGGTACTACCGCCGTATTCACCAAGCACCTGGCAACCGTCAACGCCGAGTTCAAGCAGGCGTTGGGTGAGGGCAACACCGTCAACTGGCCGGCCAGTGACAAGTTCATCAAGTCGCCGAAAAACGATGGCGTAACCGCTACCGTGCGTCAGACCCCTGGTGCGATTGGTTACATCGAATATGGCTTCGCCAAGCTGGCCAAGGTCGACTTTGCCCAGTTGCAGAACAAGGCAGGCAATTACGTCGTGCCAAACGCCGAAAGCGGTGCCGAGGCCCTGGCGGCGGTGAAGATGCCGGAAAACCTGGTGGCCTGGCTGCCTGATCCGGACGGTGCCAAGTCCTATCCGATCACCTCTTATACCTGGATGATTTTCCGCAAGGATAATGGCAACCCGGCCAAGGCCAAAGCCATGCGTGAAATGGTCGAATACAGCCTGACCGAGGGGCAGAAGATTGCCGATTCGATGGGTTACATCCCGTTGCCGCAATCGGTCGTCGAACAGGTTCGCAAAGCGTCCGCCAACATTCAGTAACGCCGTGAGGTCTCTCTCGGCGTGTGCGTCTGCGCCACGCCGGGAAAGTTTTCCCCCTGTTCCGGACTTAGCCCATGAACAAACCTTTTGTCGTACCGGTTAATCCCGACTCTGCCTGCCAGCCACCCTCGACGAAGGATTTTCTGGTTGATCGCACCTTCCGCGCGCTCGCACGCATCGGTGTGGTACTGATTCTGGCGCTGGTATTTGCACTGGTGTTCGAAGTCGGACGCAAGGCACTTCCCGGTATGGAGAAGCACGGCTTCGATGTGCTTCTGGGCAGTGTGTGGGACGTCAACCAGGGCAAATACGGCATCCTGCCGGCCATCTGGGGCACGCTTTACAGCGCCTTCATCGCGTTGCTGATCGCCGGTGTCTTTGGCGTGAGCATGGCGATTTTCCTGACCCAGGATTTCCTGCCAACCAAGCTCGCTGCGCTGTTTCGCACCATCGTCGAATTGCTCGCGGCCATCCCCAGCGTGGTCTATGGCCTGTGGGGGATCTATGTGGTGATTCCGGCGATTCGGCCGCTGACGACCTGGCTGAACAGCGAGCTGGGCTGGATACCCTTTTTCGGCACGTCCCTGAGCGGTCCGGGCCTGCTGCCCGCAGCTCTGGTGCTCGCCATCATGATTCTGCCGACCATTGCCGCCGTGTCGCAGGACGCGCTTACGGCTGTGCCGATGAAAACCAAACAGGCCGCGTACGGCATGGGCACAACCCATTGGGAAGCGATTCTCAAGGTGATGGTGCCTTCGGCTGCCACCGGCATTTTCGGCTCTCTGGTGCTGGGCCTGGGGCGCGCGCTGGGTGAAACGATGGCGCTGGCCATGCTGGTCGGCAATGCCAACAACATTTCCCTCTCGTTGTTTGCACCGGCCAACACGCTTGCCGCTCTGCTGGCGCTGAACTTCCCCGAAGCCGGACCGAACGAGATCGAGGTGTTGATGTATGCCGCGCTCGTGCTGATGTTGATTACGCTGATCGTGAACATTTTCGGCTCGATGATCATGATGTACGCCCAACGGGGTAACAAGTGATGACTGATCTGACCGCAGCAACAGACCTGACGGCGCCAACCGGTGCGATGCCCAGTTTGCAACGCAGGTTCGAAGGCCGCGCGCTGCGCAGCCTGATCCTGACCACCCTGGTCTGGGCAGGTGCTTTGCTGGCCAGCGTGCCGCTGATTTCCGTGCTCTACATGCTGATCACTCGTGGTGGCGCGCGTCTTAACCTGGAAGTCTTCACCGAACTGCCGCCGACCGGCTTCGAGATGGGCGGCGGTTTCGGCAACGCGATGGCGGGTACCTTTGTGATGGTCGGTATCGCGGCAGCGATCGCGGTGCCGGTCGGGATCATGGCGGCCATTTTTCTGGCTGAACTGGGGCCGGATAGCAAGCTGGGGAACGCCGCGCGTTTTGCCGCCAAGATGCTTACGGGCCTGCCGTCGATCCTGGCGGGGGTGTTTGCCTACGCTTTGGTAGTAATGACGACTGGCACGTATTCGGCACCGGCAGGTGGCGTGGCGCTCGCCGTCCTGATGCTGCCTATCGTGGTGCTCACCGCAGAAGAATCGATGCGGATGGTGCCCAAGATCATGAAAGATGCTGCTTATGGCATGGGCTGCACTCGCTCGCAGGTCATCTGGAAAATCATCTTGCCGACCGGCATGCCGGCGATCCTGACTGGCGTGATGCTCGCCGTGGCGCGTGCCGCAGGCGAGACGGCACCTTTGTTGTTTACCGCGCTGTTCAGCAACTACTGGATCTACCACCAGGGCAATCTCGATGTCATGAATCCGACTGCCTCGCTGGCGGTGCTGATCTACAACTTCTCCGGCATGCCTTTCGATAACCAGCTCGAGCTCGCATGGGCGGCCTCGTTGGTGCTGGTGATGATCGTGCTGTTCGTGAACATCATCAGCCGGATTTTCGGCAAGCCCAAGTATTAAGAACGGGAGCATCTGATTTTGAACGTATCCACTGCGCAAATTGCCGCTCCGTTTGTCACCCAGGCGCCTGTAGTCATGGACTGCAAACTGGACAAGATTTTCTACGGCAACTTCATGGCAGTACGTGACAGCCACGTGCCCATCGAGAAAAACAAGATCACCGGATTCATCGGTCCCTCAGGCTGCGGCAAAAGCACCGTGCTGCGCAGTCTCAACCGGATGAACGATCTGGTGAAGGGCTTTCGTTTCGAGGGTCATGTGCATTTCCTCGGCCAGGACGTCTACGGCAAGGGCGTCGATCCGGTGGTCGTACGCCGCTACATCGGTATGGTGTTTCAGCAGCCTAACCCGTTCTCGATGAGCATCTTCGACAACGTGGCTTTTGGTCTTCGCCTCAATCGCTACAAGGGCGATATCGGTGACCGCGTCAAGCATGCGCTGCAAGGCGCCGCGTTATGGGATGAGGTCAAGGACAAGCTCAAGGTCAGCGGCCTGTCGCTCTCCGGTGGCCAGCAGCAACGCCTGTGTATCGCCCGGGCAATCGCCACCGAGCCGGAAGTCCTGCTGCTGGATGAGCCTTGTTCGGCACTGGACCCGATCGCCACCCGACGCGTCGAAGAGTTGATGGTCGAGTTGAAGAAGGACTACACCATCGCACTGGTCACTCACAACATGCAGCAAGCCATCCGTGTTGCTGACACCACAGCGTTTTTCTCGGTGGATATTTCCCAGGGCACGCGCACCGGTTATCTGGTCGAGATGGGCCCGACGGCGCAGATCTTCGACAACCCGCGTGAACAGATGACCGGCGATTACATCAGCGGCAAGTTCAGCTAAGTCACAGCACCGGTCACGGCCGCCTACCTGCACAAGCCAAATGGATTTGGCGGGCACCGGCGGACATTTACCAAGCGTTTCCAAGGAGCTCCAATGCCTGCCACGCATCGCCTTGATTTGCCTGCGATTGAACGCGCACTGCGTAACGTGCAGAGCCGTTTCGCCGAGCTCAGCCGGCACTTCACCGAGCCTCGGGACCCGTTCACTGACGAAGTTCTGCACAATGTGCTTGAAGGCTATGCGTTGGTTGACGAGTATGTTGCCCGCGGCGTCGACCTGTTCGATCTGCAGCAACTGAACCTGATGCTGGAGATCAATGCCACAGTGCTTTGTGGCCGGGATCCGGCGCGCCGGCTGGAATACGCCCAGCATCTGGCAGCCACCGAGGCGCATTTCTTCAACAACGTCGAGGGCGGCATCAAGGACTTGTACAACTGGTATTGCGCGTATCGCAGTGAGTCAGTCTGGAAACGTGCAGCGGGGGTCTATGTGCGCATTCTGAGCAAGCCGCAGCTGTTTATCGAGGGCAATAACCGCAGTGGCTCGCTGATTGTCAGCTACCTGCTAATGCGCGCGGGGCTGCCTCCATTCGTGTTGACGCTGGAAAACGCCGAGGGCTACTTCAACCCGTCCTCGGTCATCCGCAACTCCGCCAAGCATGGCGTCAAGGCGTTGTACGAATTGCCCAAGATCAAGAAAAAATATGCAGCATTCTTAGAAGAACAGGCGCCCGATCCAATGAAGTTCTTTCTCAAAGGCAAGCCTTTGCCTCTCTCTCAAGGTGGCCATTGATGAACTGGGCACCAGCATTTGCCAGATTGAGAACCTTCGGCAGCCGGGCAGGGCAGGCTATCCGCTGCGCTTTGCCGCAGTTGTTCGAACGTCAGCGCATACGAATTTCGTTCGATATCGATGACACGCTCGCTTGCCAGCTCCACCACTGCGCAGTGGAGAAGAGTCGACTACCGGCCTGTATTCATCGCTGGCTGGGTGAACCGTTGCGGATGGGCACACGATCGCTGATCCGAGAGCTGCGTCGCCAGGATTGCAGTGTCTGGGTCTACACCTCATCCGGGCGCACGCCGTCCTATATCAGGCGTTGGTTGGCGC
This sequence comes from Pseudomonas sp. TE9122, assembly GCF_056278925.1. NCBI lineage: Bacteria > Pseudomonadati > Pseudomonadota > Gammaproteobacteria > Pseudomonadales > Pseudomonadaceae > Pseudomonas > Pseudomonas sp. TE9122. The sequence goes on from NZ_JBWBQI010000001.1 coordinate 2,318,014, forward strand.
TTTATGGCATCCGCGTCGACGGCGTGGTCAACAGTGTGCTGCACAACCGTGCCCTGACGGCGCACGGGATGTCGAATGCGCCTTCCAAGTATCCGCCAGCGTTCGATATCGACTTGCATGTCGATGATTCGGAGGGCGTGCAGATTGAAGGCAAGGATCATGGCTTCCGGGTGGTCGTGGTGCATCCCGAGGATGATCGCTGGGCGCAGAAAGTGCTGGATTCGGTGGCCAAGGTCCAGGCGCAGCTCGCTTGGCAGCAGATGTTCAGACATAAAAAGCCGGTGCCACAACGGGCGGAGACGTTCTTTGAGCCGCTTGGCTGAGCGAGTACGCGTTGGCTATCTGGACAGCAGCGCTCGTTATCGCTCTACGGCGACGCATTTGATCTCCACGAGAAGGCCAGGTCGAGCCAATTCACTGACACCAATGCAGGTCCATGCACAAGTGCTTCTCGGAAAGACTTTATCCTTTACGCGTCTGAAAATTGGCATGTGACGGTGCATGTCGACGTGGTAAGTTGTCATTTCTACGACATCTTCAAATTTACAGCCACCTGCCTCCAAGACGATCCGAAGATTGTCCCATGCAGCTAAAAACTGCTGCTCAGGTTCTTCAATGACGGATAATTCCGGCGTCCTGCCTACCTGACCCGCGCAGTAGAGAGTTTTTCCTACCTTTACTGCTGGTGCATAACCCGCGCGCTCGTAGATCAATCTCATGCCATCTGGAACAATGATCTGACGGTCAGTCATGATTGCGGAGCCCCAAGTTAGAACGGTTACGAAAGCTAACTCAGGGGCCAGAGCCGCGTCCACTCAGTTCACTTCTCATCTATTAATCAACCCCACAGGTGCTTTTAGCCGCTGCTGAGTCTTTTTGAACTCATTACCTAATGTGGCTACCTCGATCGATGCAAAAGGCGCGAGCCGGCAGCGTTACTGATCAGAAGCATTTCGATGGTTGGTTCGCTACTAGGCTGGCTCGTCAGTTCGTGTCGTCATCACCTTGAAATATATCTGCGTAAAGTCGCGCGACTGTAGGGGTAAGGTTATGACCGGTAGGAATGAGAAAGTCGGCGTGTGGTGCGAGCCGTTTTACGTAGATGACTTCGTAAACCCTGCGCACGATTCCAGGTGCTGTTTCTTCCCGGTCCAGGCCAGGCATTATCCCTACCGCTTTGTAACCGGCTTGCTCCAGTGCTTGTTGCATATACGGCGTGCGGGTTGTTGCCATGCCATAGATCAGCCCCGCGCCCATGAACGTGCCGATTTTTTCTCCCAGGTCCTGGGCCGCAACGGCCAGTCTGGCTTGTCTGTGCGGTTTGGCCACCGCGCCGACCCGCCCGAAAATAACGTCAGCACCGTCAATTTTTTCCCACGTGGCGATAGCGACAATCTCATCGTTCTGGCGGACGACGGTAGCGAATATGCCTCGATCCGGATCGTCTTCGAGCACCACGTTGTCTGCGTAGAACTGCTGGTCCAGAAACGGGCTTGCCAACCCCACCGAAATGGAGGGAAACCATGTCCGGAAAAAATCTGTCGCGACATTGATCTCCTCACGTTTCAGGTAATCCCAACTGTAGCCATAGGGTAAATCGGTGAAGCTGCGAATTTGCTCGATCGTTGGCCATTTCATGCGGTTCTGCTCGTTTGTCTGATTGCTTCGATAAGTGGCGCCGGGGTCAGCCCCGAGGGGTGAGGTCATTGGGGGTGTCGGGGCATGCCTGGCGGCGATCTGCCTGTGGCGCTCGACCACTTCGCCAATGACCAACTGCATCAGCCTCTGCACGATGGCCGTATCCAGCTCAGCCTCTTGAGCAAGTGCTGCCAGACGCTGGTATTGCTGCTGCTCTCTGGCCTCGTCTACCGCAGGCAACTGATATCGGGCTTTGAGCAATCCGACCTCATCGGTACAGCGAAACCGTTCCGCGAGCAGATGGATGAGCGCGGCGTCGATATTGTCGATGGTTTTCCTGAATGTTGAGAGTTGACGCGCGATGTCGGAGTTTTCCATGAATGACCTCGTGACAGGTGTTCGAAAGAGCTTCTCAATGATTCGTCTGCTGAGCGAAAACCGACCAGTCCTTGTCGCCATCCCCCCTGGCTACCCCCGACTTCATTTTCAATCGAACGGCATCCGCCGCTGGCAACTCCAGCCCTTTGAGGCGACCCGCATCGATCGCCAGATTCATATCCTTGAGGCCTAGCGACAGTTTGAATCCCGGTTCAAAATTGCTGCTGACGATGTTCTGCCCATAACGTTGATAACTGGGGCAGGCGAACAGGGTCTGGGTCATGAGCTTGATGAAAATCGAAGGGCTCAGTCCGTGGCGTTGAACGAGTCCGCTGGCTTCGCCCAGAGACTGGATGGCTTGGGTGATCATCATGTTGCCGGCGATTTTCGCGATACAGGCCTGTTCAGGTTGATCGCCCAGATACCAGGTTTTTTTCCCGAGCAGGTCGAGCAGCGGTTGGACGGTCGAGACAGCGGCCTGCGATCCGGCCGCCAGGATATTCAACTCGCCCTTGGCCGCCACGGCGGGCACGCCGAAAACCGGCGCCGCGATCAATGGCATGCCGACGGCTTCATGTTCTCGCTGCAACTCCAACATCAGCGAAGGCGACAAGGTCGACATCACGACATGCACGCAAGCTTTGTCTGCAGTTTCCAGAACAGCGCTGGAGAGCAGCACTTGCCTGATGGCGGCGTCATCGGCCAGAAGAGTGATGACTACCTCTTGCTGGAACGCAGAGGCCGGCGTTTCGATAACGCTGATGCCTTCGAGATCCTTGATCGCCGCGTGACTGCGGTTCCATGCCGAGACGTGATGGCCAGCGCGGACGAGCAGTGGAATGATCGCTCTGCCCATGCTTCCCACTCCGATAAAACCAATCTTCATTTGCAGTCTCCGGTTTGTATTCGACGACGGTGAATGCAGACAAGTATGTCGGGCACGGGATTGCTACGGCACTGCCATTGCTGCACTCTCACTGTTCATTTTTGTAAGGGAGCAGAGCATGGACTGGAGTGATGTGCGGGTCTTTCTCGCGATTGCCCGCAGCGGGTCATTGGGGGCTGCCGCCAAGCTGTTGGGGGTCAGCCATCCGACCGTGGGGCGGCGCTTGCAGGTGCTGGAACAGTTCAGTGGCCAACCCGTTTTCCTGCGTACCAACCAAGGTCTCGTGTTGACTGACAGCGGCGAGAAGCTCCTCAGCCTCGCGCAGGAAATGGAGCAAAGTGCGTTGGCCATCGAAAGGCGCCTCGCGGGGGACAGCGCACAGCCCGAAGGTGTGCTGCGCATTTCCTGCGCTGACTGGTTCGCCTGTTATGTCCTGGCCCCGGTGCTGAGTGAACTGCGCCGTCGTTATCCATTGATCGTGCCCGAGGTCATTGCCGGGCATCGATTGTTTGATCTGGCTCGCCGCGACGCCGACATCGCGTTTCGAATCGTTCCGTTCACCGAACCCGATATCGTGCACCGCAAGCTGATCTCCCTGACTTACGGGTTATACGCAGCCGTTGGATCTGCTGACCCTGAGCCACAGGGCGCCGGGCTGGGTCTGATCACCATGAGTGTTGCCCAGTCTCATTATCCCGATGTGCAGTGGCTGCAGCAGCGTTACCCTCTGGCGCGTACCGTGTTTACCAGTAGCAGCCGCACAGTCCAGGCGCAAATGTGTGCGCAGGGGCAGGGCGTCGCGGTATTGCCCCGCGCTTTGGGCGACCAGTTGACGGCGCTGCGTCTGATCGATTCAGATGAACCGCCACCAGGCCGCGACATTTGGATGGGCTACCACCAGGACATGCGCCAGATGGACAGTCTGCGCGCGCTTGCCGACCTGGCCTCCGTCATGATTGGCACTCAGGCAGGCGGTTGATTCACTCTGCCGGCTGCATGGCCGCCGTTTGCAGCTCTGCAGCAGATTGGCGCGCCAGACTCAGGCTCAGTCCTGCGCCTACGGCCAGACAGGCAGCGATGCACAGTATGGCGACGGTGAAGGCGTGGGTGATGGCCGCCGCGTCCGTGTCCTTGCCCAGAAGCGTGTAAAAAATGCCACCGATGATCGCCACGCTCAGTGCCGTGCTGATTTGCAGGGTGGAACTGGTGATGCCCGCAATCATGCCGGAATACGCCGGTGCCACGCGTCCAGTGATCATGCGCATCAATGTCGGAAGGGCAAGTCCTTGTCCGAAGCCGATCAGAAAGAGAATCACGGCAAGGGACAGCGCAGTGGGCGTGACGGCCGTCGGTGTGTGCGCCACGAGCCAGGCCAATAGCACGAACCCCAGCACTTCGAGTGCCATTCCGAAGGGATTCACATAAGACCCCAGCAGACGCCGGAATAGATGGGTGGCGAGCGGCCCCAGCAAGAAACCAGCGCCGAATGGCAGAAAGACCAGACCTGCACTGAGCGGGCTCGTATGCAGCGCTCCCTGTAAATAGATGGAAAACAGCAGGAAGAACACGCCGATCGCGTAAAAAGTCAGCGCCACCAGCAATGCCCGGCCCAGCCCGGGCGCACGCAGTGCAGCAGGGTTCAGCAACGGCGCGCCTTGCGCTTGATACAAGCGGGCTTCGTAGCGCCAGAACAGCCAGGCCAGCAGTGGCACCGCCGCCAGCGACAGCCAGGCCCACCACGGCCAGCCCGCTTCACGTCCCTCGATCAGTGGAACGATCAGCGCCGCAAGCGTCACCATCGACAACAGCGTTCCACCCAGATCCAGCTTGCTGGTCTGGGGTGCGCGGGTTTCCTTGACCACGGGGATGGCGATCAGAATGACCAGCAACGCAATCGGTAGATTCACCAGAAATATCGACCGCCAGCCCAGGTTCATCAGGTTGAGCGAGATCAGAATCCCGCCAAGTGCCTGGCCGACTACCGACGCCAAACCAAACACCGCACCGTACAGGCTCAACGCCAAGGGTTTTTCCGACTCAGGGAATATCGCCTGCACTGAAGCGAGTGCCTGCGGCGCCATGACAGCGGCCGTCACGCCTTGCAGCGAGCGTCCGGCGATCAACACCCAGGGTGACTCGGCGACACCGCAGATCAGTGAGGCGACGGCAAAGCCAATCAGGCCAACGAAGAACATTCTCATGCGGCCAAAGATGTCGCCAAGCCTTCCGCCGGTGATCAGTGTCACGGCATACAGCGCCGCGTAAGAAGAGATGATCAACTGTTCGGCAGAGGAGGCCGTGCCCAGCGATTGCTGAATCGAAGGCAGCGCTACGTTCACGATGAAGAAATCCAGCGGCGGCAAGAATGCACCGACCAACAGGATGGCGAACATCAGCCAGCGCCGCTGTTCCGGAAGGGCTACTATTTTCTCAGGCATAAGGTCTCCTTTCTGAAACCCTTCGGCTCCAGAATATTTTCGATTGCGAGTCATGCTTTGAATAAGCTGAGTTCAATCTAAACGATCAAACCCTGGCTGACGCCTCACATAAATGAACGTCCAATGTTCATTTATGGCAGTGCCGCTGCGCCCCTGCCTCCTCGCAAAATGGCCGCACTGTGGTTCCAGTCGAGCCACACAACCGAAATCGAGGAGTCAGTTATGTCAGGTAAATTCGCTGATCAGGTCGCAGTCGTCACCGGCGCGTCCACCGGGATCGGATTTGCGATTGCACAGGGTTTGATTGCCGAGGGCGCCAGGCGCGTTTACATCACCGGGCGTTCTGCAGCCACGCTGGAGGCTGCGGTGGCCAAGCTTGGCGACAGGGCGGTCGCGGTCATTTCCGATGTCGCGCGCCAGGTTGATCTGGACGAGCTCAAGGCGACGATTGAGGCGCACGACGATCAACTGGACTCAGTGTTTGCCAATGCGGGTATTTGTGAAAAGAACCCGCTGGGCGAGACCACCGAGGCCGCCTATTTCAACATGTTCGACATCAACGTAAAGGGAGTCTTTTTTACTGTACAGACGTTGATGCCATTGTTGAAAAATGGCGCTTCGATCGTACTGACGGCCTCTATCTGTTCCAGCAATGGCATGGAAGGACTGAGCCTCTACAACGCCTCCAAAGCCGCGGTACGTTCCTTTGCCAGGACGTGGGCCAACGAACTCAAAGGTCGCAAGATCAGAGCGAATGTCCTGAGCCCTGGCTTCACCCGCACACCGCTGATGGATAACGGCTTGAAGATGAGCGAAAGCGACGTCGCCGCGCTGCGTCAGCACGTCGAGCAGATCACGCCATTGGGGTACATGGCCGAGCCTGAGGAAATCGCCTCGTCGGCGCTGTTTCTTGCGTCTGCCGATGCGAAATATGTCAACGGTGTGGAGTTGATGGTCGACGGCGGCCTGTCGCAGATCTGACCACGTGCTCAACCGTAGCGCAGCCCTCGCGCAGGGCTGCCTTCCTCGCTTATGCGCAGCCCCTGCAGGAAACCTCATCATGAACAATGAACAACTGACAGCCCGACTGGACGCCCTGGAAAGTCGCGCCGCCATCGAGTCGCTGATCAGCGCCTACGCCAATGCTTTCGACCGCATCGACGCCTCGCTTCTTAGCTCAATCTGGCACGAAGAGTCGACACTGGATCTACCGGGTTTTGGCCAGGCTGGAAACCGTGACGAAATCCTGGCGATGGCGCAAAACAGCTGGCGCCAGATGCCCCATATGCACCACTGGATGGCCAACCCGCTGATTGAAATCGAGGGTGACAGCGCAGTGGGCACGGTAGCTGCGGATTGCCTGTTTCATGACATTGAAAAAGGCCCGGTGCAAGTCAGCGGTCTTTACCACGACAGGTTTGAACGGCGGGACGGAAAGTGGGCGTTCCTGTCACGTCGTTTTGAACTGCACTTCCTGACGCCGTTAAAAGATTGGGTACCCGCAGCGGGCGAAGAACAGTTTGCAGCGGTCGAGCAGCTCAAGGGAACGACAGCGAAAAACGAATAGTCCCGGCCCTTGGCTGTTCGACACCCACGTGGCCGCCATGCAGTTGCATGATGGCCACGACAATGGCGAGGCCAAGCCCGTAGGAGTCGGAATTCTGGTGCCGAGACGCATCGCCACGGTAAAAGCGGTCGAAGAGTTTGCCCAGGGTTTCGTCGCCCAGCACCGGCCCTTGGTTCTCCACTTCAATCCGGGCACCTCCGTGGGTTTCCAATACCCGTATCAGAATCTCGGTGCCCTCGTAAGCGTAGCGAACAGCGTTCGCCACCAGGTTGCTCAACGCTCTGCGCAGCAGCAAGGGGTCAGCGAGCACGATACCATCGCCCGTTATTTGGAAGCTCATTCGCCGCTCTTCAGCCAAGCCCTCAAAATACTCAGCGATGCGCTGTGATTCGTCATGCAGCGACAGTTGCTGGCGCTCCACTACGGCTTGCGCTTCATCGGCGCGCGCCAGAAACAGAATGCTTTCGACGATGCGCGAGATCCGTTCGAGTTCTTCAAGGTTCGAAGCGATCAGCGCTTGATATTCGTCCTCGCTACGGCGTTGGCGAAGGGCAACCTGACAATGTCCCATCAACGACCCGACCGGCGTGCGGATTTCATGGGCAAGGTCGGCGGAAAATTGCGTCAGTCGCTGATAACCCTGAGCAAGACGATCAAGCATCGCGTTATAGGCGTCACTCAGCTGTTGCAATTCAACCGGCGTATCGGCGCTGTCCATACGGCTGTGCAGACGCTCAGGCGTTATGGCTGCGGCATGGGCGGCCATTTTGCGCAGCGGACGCAGCCCGCGACGCAATAACAGATAACCCAGCAACGCGGTTGCCAGAAAGGCAAGGGCCACGGCCAGGTAGATGCGCTCGCGATACGCTGCAAGCATCGCCATTTCCTTGCCCATAAGGTGGGCGGCCGTCAATCGGACTACACGGCCACCCGACGTCGTGACTACGGAGGCGGCGCGCAGCCTTGTTCCCGAGTCGGTCACGCCGCTGCGCAGATCACTGACGCTCAGCTTTGTGTCCTGGCCGATCACCGGCAGTTCAGGCAACGTGACGTTGAGTGGATTGACCTGGATGACCGGTGGCTGCCCCGGCTCTTCAATGATGAAGATGTCGTCTTCGCTGTCGAGCATGTTCTTGAAAATCTGCGGGCTGTCGCGCAGCTTTTCGATGGCGAGTTCGTAATGCAGGAGCTTGCGAAAATGCTCCAGACGGCCCATCACCGCGTGATCGCTGTAGACCAATACCGAGGCCTTCATCGTCTGATACAGATAGAAGCCCGCGCCGGCCACGGCCAGCATCGCGACCATGGCAAACGCCACGGTCGATCGCAGCGTCAGCGAGGGTTGGCGTCGGGACCGCATGGCCTCACCTCGCAGACATAGCCGATACCGCGAATGGTATGGATCAGCTTGATCGGGTAGGGCTGGTCGACCTTGTTGCGCAGGCGCTTGACAGCGACGTCCACCACGTTGGTATCGCTGTCGAAATTCATGTCCCAGACTTCCGAAGCGATTTGTGTCCTGGACAACACATCGCCGGCTCGACGGAGAAACAGATGGAGCAGGGCGAACTCCTTGTTGGTCAGCACGATCACCTGTTGTTGGCGGGTCACGCGGCGCCGGACCAGATCCAGTTCGAGATCGGCAAGGTGGAAATGGTCGGCTTCGCGCACGACACCGCGGCGCAGAATAGTGCGGATGCGCAACAGCAGTTCGGTAAACGAAAAAGGTTTGATCAGGTAATCATCGGCGCCCAGTTCCAGACCGCGAATGCGGTCTTGCAACTGGTCGCGCGCGGTAAGGAACAGCACGGGTACGTCTTGTCTGGCGCGCAACAGCTCGATGATCTGAAACCCGTCAATCCCGGGCAACATCACGTCCAGCACGATCAGGTCATAGGTCGTATGCAAGGCCATGTGCAGGCCGTCAGCGCCATGCTGGGTCCAGTCGACGTTGTAACCGGACTCACCGAGCCCCTTTTTCAGGTACTCACCTGTTTTGGTGTCATCTTCGATCAGCAGGATATGCATCGTCAGGCGCGCTCGGGTTTCTTCATGACGGGGTTAAGTCCGCGACATCGGTATCTCGGCTGTGCAGTGTAAAGGGATGAGCGGGCGCAGTCGGTTACATTTCTGTCATACATGGTCAGGGTTGGCGAATGACAAAAATGTCATTCGACGGTCATCGTGACGTCCCGGTCTGCGGTCGAGGATGGCGACACATCAACCCATGAGGAATCGTCGCCATGCAACTCAAAAACGCCCTGTCTACCACGTTCGGTTTGGTGATGCTCAGCGCTGCCGTCATTGCCACCGCCGCCGACATGCCGGTCATCAAACCACTGCGCGGTACGGTGGAAAGCGTCAGCAACAACACGCTGACCTTCACTGTCCGCTCTGGCGCCCAGCAGACGATCGGACTGACTGACAAGACCGGTATCAGCCGGGTATCGAAGGCCAATATCGACTCGATCAAATCCGACAGCTTCATCGGCTCGGCGGCCATCCCGCAGGCCAACGGAACCTTGAAGGCGCTTGAGGTCACGGTATTCGACGCCAGGCTCAAGGGCAGCGGCGAAGGTCATTACGGTTGGCAGAACGCAGACGGCAGCACTGGCACCATGACCAACGGCACCGTTGGCAAACTGTCCAAAACCGACGGCCGCACGTTGACCGTCAACTACCAGGGCGGCGAGAAACAAATCGTCGTGCCGGATGACGTGCCTATCGCCTACGTCGAGCCAGGCAAAGCCGATGAGCTGGTCAAAGGAACGAAAATCGTCGTGTTCCCCGCTGCAGATGGCACCGCACGCGGCATTGCAGTCGGCAAGGATGGCTTCCAGCCACCGATGTAATCATCTGAGAAAGCTTGAGCGTTGCCGTCTGGCAACGCTCCGCTACACGGAAGGCTTGCAAGGGGAACCACGTGAGACAGAAGAAACTGCATCCCTGGCCGGTTCGCCTCACCCATTGGCTCAATGCGGCCTGCATGGTCTGCATGTTCATGAGCGGTTGGGCTATCTACAACGCCTCGCCACTGTTCAGTTTCAGGTTTCCGGTGTCATTGACCGTGGGCGGTTGGCTGGGCGGGGCACTTGCCTGGCATTTTGCGTTCATGTGGCTGCTGCTGATCAACGGCGCAATCTATGTGCTGTACGGGTTGGCCAGTCGTCATTTCAAACGTGAGCTGCTGCCCATCGGCATTGCCGCATTGAAGCATGATCTGACCGATGCCTTGCGCTTTCGGCTGGTGCATGAAAAGGGTGTCTATAACGCAGTACAGCGCCTGATGTACTGGATCGTGCTGGCGGCAGGTGTACTGATCGTGATCTCGGGTGTAGCGATCTGGAAACCGGTTCAACTTCAAGAGCTGGTCGCGTTACTGGGCAGCTATGACGTTGCTCGTTACGTACATTTTGCGGCCATGGCGATGATTGCAGCGTTTGTAGTGATTCACCTGGTCTTGGTGATTCTGGTACCAAAAACCCTGGTGCCAATGATCACGGGTGGAGTGCGGACGCCTAATAACGAGAAAAATGGGTCATGACTGAATTTAAAATAACAACGCGTCAGCGCGTCAGGATTGAACCTGCGCAACAGCTTGAACTGGAAAACATTCAGCGCCGGCATTTTCTTCGGGCCGGCCTGACGGTTGGCGCGATGTCGATGCTGACCGGTTGCAACCTGCAGGACGGCGATCAGGTCGACAAAGTGCTTTGGGCCATGTCGCGTTGGAACGACCGGGTCCAGGCGTGGCTGTTCAGTGGACGGAAACTGGCGCCGACCTTCGCCCGCGCGCAGATCACCAAGCCGTTTCCGTTCAACGCTTTCTATGGTCAGGACGATATCCCTGAAGTAGACCTGACCAGTTACTCGCTCGCCGTCTCCGGCCGGATCAGGGACAAGGCGCCGTGGACACTCGAAAGCTTGCGCAAGCTGCCGCAACGCAGCGATATCACTCGGCTGATCTGTGTTGAGGGCTGGAGCGCGATCGGTCAATGGGGAGGTGTACCGCTGAAAACCTTCCTGGAACACATCGGCGCCGACACCACAGCGAAATTTGTCGGTTTCAAATGTGCCGATCGTTACTACTCCAGTCTGGACATGCCGACTGCCTTGCACCCGCAGACGCTGTTGGCACTGGATTACGCTGACGTGGCGCTGCCGCCCGAGTACGGCTATCCGCTGAGGGTTCGGGTCCCCACCAAACTGGGATTCAAAAACCCCAAGCATGTTGTCGAGATTTTCGTCAGCAACGACAACCCGGGCGGGTATTGGGAAGACCAGGGCTACAACTGGTTCAGCGGGATCTGATGAAGCAAAGAACGGAACTGTCACGCCAGGAACACTGGCGAGATTCATGACACCAAGCGTGATATGAGGCATGCCGATGACCGGTATTTCTGCAGTACCGCCAGCACCATCCGACTGGCCAACATCAGAACCCAGGATGCGGGCAACGAGTGATGGAGCAGATTTCCAATCTCTCTTGCAGGCTCAGTCCAGGCCACCTTTACAACAGTCAGATAAAGCTCGCACTCGGATGCTCTTTGATAATCTTGCCGCATGTACCTTCAATGGCGAAAAAAGGGCTATCTGCTCTGATGTTATCGGCACAGGGGGACTGAATGCGTTCGCCATTGCAGTGGCTCTTTCGCCGCTAACCGTCACCTGGGTACCGACCGAGATTGTTCGAGCGCCACTGCGTTCGCCTGGGATACGGACTTTTCGCCGTCGCAATCCCTCTTCAGCCGAGAGCTCCTTCCTCAACCGGTCAAGCTTGGAGGATAGGGGTTATGATTAGACGTGTCTCGAGAGCTTGCTCGCCGTAGGCCAGTATTATTAAGGGAGAAGCACATACCGCCAATTCTCACCTGTAGCGTTGAATGGTCTTTCGTTCGCCTAAAATAGAAAGCCCGATGGCTTCTCTATCGTGGGTGGTGTTATGAGGCAGCGTCGACTTACAGCCTATTTTTCTACCCCGCTGTCATCCCCCGTTTATTCTGAGCATCAGAGAGTTATAGCCCTCCATCAGGGGTACTTTTGGCCGAAGGTAGTCGTTCGTGAACGGCTGCTTTCGGCCATAAGCAGCCGTTCAAGACGGCTCGTTTTTCAGGCGGCAGAGGCCCATCCCGTCGCCGCTACCTGGCGCTCACCCTCCACAACTGATCCAGCTTCGTCGTATAACTCTGGTAGGCTCCCTGATCAGCAAAGACTGAGGGGGGCAGGCAGCGCCTTTACGCTTTCCGGCTTCGAGTCTCCTAGCCCAATTGGCTCCCTGGCGCTTGCCGACCGATAATCAGCGTCTTCGATGCCGCTCGTTGTGGGGGCTATGCTTGGCATTACGCCCATTTAAATTGGGGAAATCTCATGATCAACGTACGCACAGCCCGCATGCTTGCCGATTACAAATGCTGGGCCGATCAGCGCCTCTTTGACAGCCTGGCCGCACTGCCTCCTGGCGAAGTCAGCAAAGAGCGAGTGTCGGTGTTCAAAAACGTAATCGGCACTTTGAATCACATTTACGTCGTGGACTGCATTTGGCAGGCTCACCTCGAAGGCCGGGGGCACGGCTTCGAAACTTCACATGATCTGCTGCATCCCGAACTCGCTGATTTGCGCTTGGCACAAAAGGAGATCGATCACTGGTACAGCGACTGGAGCGCCCGGCAGAGCGAGGCATCGCTGGATAGACTCGTCGAGTTCACGTTTGTGTCTGGGGAACGCGGCACCATGAGTGCCGGAGCAATGCTGATGCATGTGGTCAACCACGCCAGCTATCACCGTGGGTGGGTTATCCAGATGTATTTCGACATTCCGGCCATTCCGCCAATGACAGACATGCCGATATTCCTGCGCGAGACCGATCCAAATTTCAATTCGCTCAATACACCGGCAGAGGGGTCGCCATGTGTTGGGCAATTAATGAGCGCAACCAACGCTCTGCCGGATCGTTATCGTTGACCCCGCTCCAGACCATCGACAACTCCGACGGCACGATGTCAAAGGGCGGGTCATCAGCACGCAACTGGCTGCTGCCATCGATCAGCGCGCACGCCGCGTAGTCCGGCACTGCGGCTAGCATTTCCGTGCCCGCTAATAAGGCACGCAGTCCTGAGAACTGGGGTACCGCCAGCATCACTCGCCGCGAGCGGCCGATGCGTGCCAGGTCGGTATCGATGGCACCGGTCAAATCCCCGGAAAACGACACCAGGGCGTGAGGTCGTTCGCAATACTCATCCAAGGTCAGGGGGCCAGGACGATTATCGCCGCGCAGTATCTTGACGCGCAGATCCCGCAGCTTCTTGCGCTTGGCGTTGGCCGGCAACTCGGTGGTGTAACTGACTCCGACGGAAATCTCTCCGGAGGCAAGCATGGTCGACATCAGCAGAAAGTTAACCCGCCGTACCACTACGATAACCTTTTGCGCCTCTTCGCGAAGTTGATTGATCAATGGTGGAAATAGGCCGAATTCGGCATCGTCGGAAAGGCCGATTCGGAATACGTCCCGGCTGGTGGATGGGTCAAAATCCTTAGCTCGGCTGACAGCTCCGGAGATGGTGTCCATGGCTGGTTGCAACTCTTTAAGAATTGCCAGCGCTCGCTGGGTCGGCTCTAAGGTACGACCGTTGCGTACTAGCAAGGGATCGTCGAACAAGTCGCGCAACCGCGCTAAAGCGGCACTGACGGCGGGTTGGCCTAAGAACAGTTTCTCCCCAGCCCGAGTCAAGTTCCTTTCGAACATTAAGGTTTCGAAAATAACCAGAAGATTCATGTCCACGCGACGCAAGTCGTTTCGATTCATTCCTAGGCCCTCGCAGGCAGCATAATTTTCAAGTAAAGCAGCTACGCGGCAGAACACCGTGTTTCTGCTGCAACTAGACTTTGAATACGCCTTATTCAATCTCTTTACATTTGACCGGAAATGGATCGGGTGCGTGTAGCTCAAATTGGCGTGGGGAGTACGTCACGTATTTCCCTTAGCGAAGCATTAGGACTCAGAGAGCTCTCCCCTCCAAGCTATGTCCGATGTGCAAAGCGGCACGCCACTTCTTGTCGCTCTTTAACCTTCGCATCTAATGACAGGCTGAAGTCATCAGCAAAACGAGCTAAGTGCGATTCCCGTGCCCGCGAACCAAAATTTTTTGTTTCAATTTTGCAGCAAAATCCGAGGGGCAGTCTGTGTTAGACCAGTGCTCGCGACTTTATTGATAAAAACGAAATCCAGTGGTCCTTTTCCTCGCTTGTCCGCCTTCTCTCCCGAGTGGATCTTTGTACTAATCAACCCATGATCTGCGTTGCGGTGTTCCTAGGCAGGTAGAGCAATTTCGTAACAATTGCTGCCAACAAAATTACAAAAGGTCGGAGGACTTATGCGCCAAGATCAGCTTGATGGTCTTGGTTAAATTCTTAGAGGTAGCAAAGCAGCGCAGCTGCACTTGGGCATCCCACCATTGGGGGGGCTCCCCCTGCTGTAAGCTAGGTAGAGAGAAACCTCGAACGAAGGCTCGGTGTTGTATTGTTCAAACGTACTATCCGGAGTGTCAGTCTGACGTAAGCAGGTGGTCAGTGTCTCAGTAAGAGTCCAGTGAATGCTTCAACTTTGAAATGTCTGTGCGTAACCAGCGCACTTTGACTCGCTGCCGGCCTGCTTAATTTAATTAGGAGTGATGGCGGGGCGTACAACTGGCCGGCTAATGTGCAATTCAAATCATACTATTCAGCCATGCTGACAACCTGCGCGCTTATTGCCACTCAGCCCCTCGTGTCCATAGGAATGGGTAGAAAGACACGCATTGATCTCCGCCCACTCACTGAATGTCGTTGCGCCAGGATTACCAACGTAGGCCCTCTTAGTAGGCCGCCGTACGATTGCTCACAGCTCATTCCAAGAAGGCGGTATAATCGATGCCCAATGGCTCCCACTGCAGAATATCGGGCGCCTAGTAGTACACCGCTCCCACATCATCACCCAAGCCGCCGCCGTTGATGGAAAAGCATCCACCTGCTTCGTCATCTGCCACCAGCAGCTGCCCTTACGCCCGTCCCTCGCTCCATCCCGCCAGGCCCCGATCAATCAGTATCCCGCCAGTCTCAAATGCTATAGCCCCCAAAGTAGACTTGGTTGTTACCTGTAGCTGTAGAAGAACGCTGGTGTTTTGAGGTGAGGTGGAAGCAAGTCGTAGGGGCGGTCGGCATGCTCCAGCATCTCCCGTATGTAGATCATGGCGGGGTCATTAATTTCAAGCGACTTGGCTGCACCATGTGAAGTTTGAAACCAACTGAGGCGACTCATGATCAATTCCTCTCTGTAGGCGGTATTAAGAGGGGGACATGCGGCCCATGGCTGCCGACCCGGGCGAACAGCTCTCCCGAAAATCAAAAAGCTAGGCTCAGCTTCAGGCATCGCTGCCGACCTTTGTACTTCGGCCGTCTGGGGCACCGGCTTCAGGCAACTGTTTCATGAGTCCTAGTTTCGATTTCCTCATGAAAGAACGTATGCACATCGTCGTACCCTATTTTCTGCGCCGTTTTTAGCGCGTCCGTCCCTTTTGCTGTGCCTTCAACGGTGAAGTAATGCACCTGATTGAGACCGATGGTTTTCAGCACTGCGGATAGGTAGGGACGAAGAAAGTCGGGTTGCCGTGCCCTCTCACCGCTAATGTAGCCGCCGGTGGCTACGGCAACGTAGACGGGGCGATCCAATAACGTTCCAACCTTACCTTTTGATGTGCTGAGGAAAGTTTTTCCGACGCGTACGACGTGGTCAATCCAGGCCTTGAGCGGCGAGGGCACGCTGTAGTTGTGCATGGGAGTAGCGATAAGCAGCACATCGCAGGCATTCAACAGGATGATCATTTGGTCGGAGCGACTCAATGTACCTTTCTGATCCTCGGTAGCTATTTCGCTCGGATGGGCCAAGGCATGGGCATAAGTCGCATCGACTGGCGATAACGTGTTCAGGTCTATATCCGTCAGTTCAATCCCGCGTATGCCAGCGCGTACTGTCAGAGCGTGCAGAATCCGCTCAGACAGTTTCAAGCTTTCAGATGCATTACCGTTGGGACTGGCAATCAGGCGAAGGATTCGCAAAGGAGCGAGGGGCTTCTGAGACGGGTTCATGATATTGCCTCCTGTACGGGTGATGCGGTCATGGGGTATCGAACTGTTTTTGAAAACGCAGCGCGCCGGTATAAAGGCCTTCGCGGAAGTAGAAGCGTTGGGCGCGCGCGTTGGCCAAACCCGTGTCAAGCACAAGGCGAGCACAACCGCTGGCACGAGCCAGTCGTTCCAGAGCTCGCAATAACCGGGAGCCCCACTGGCCGCCGCGCTGGGCTTCATCGGTGATGAGGTCATCGACATACAAGAATGGGCCATAAATCAGATTCTCCTGAAGGCGGTAACCTGCAAGCGCCACGAGAGCCGATGACTCGAAGGCTCCAACCAGGCGATAGCCGCCGGCTCGCATTCGTTCGATACGACTCATAAAATCGGCCTCGCTTGTTAGGTGGGGGCGCAATTGCTGCATTACCGGGAAAGCGATTTTCAAGTCATGGCGGCTGTCTAGAGGACGCAGGGCAGTGTCGGCCAAGTCGAGCACGCTGGGCACGTAGTCTTGAAGATTGAACGTCATGGGAGAGGCCTTAGTGGGTTGTGATGGTCAAATCTTGAACTAACATTGCCTCAATTTATTGAACCAAGAAGTGAGATATGAACTAGGCCATGATGACTTCCTGTTCGCACCCTTTCGCCTCCTTGGATGGGCAACCCGGTTCGCCTCTGTACCGTCAGTTATATGACCGAGTACTCGCCGCCATCGCCGCTGGCACGCTTTCCCCTGGTGACCGATTGCCTTCGGTGCGAGCTCTCGCCAAGGATCTCGGCGTTGCTCGTGGCACCATCGAACTGGCCTATTCGCTGCTCACGAGCGAGGGCTACCTCTTGGCCCTGGGGCAGAAGGGCACCGTGGTCAATCCCGAATTGCAGAAGCCGCTACTGTCTGCCCCCGCTTTATCCGTCAGCAGCGAGGTGATTGAAAACTCCCCAGACGCACTATGGCGTCCACCGCAACTTTTGCCGTTTCAGATGGGAGTGCCTGCAATGGATGAGTTCCCACGCAAGATCTGGGCGCGCTTGGGTGCCCGTTATCTGCGAGGCATGCGTTCAGGCGATCTGGACTATCCGCCGCCGCACGGCCTGCCTGCCTTACGCAGCGCCATCGCCTCATATCTGCAGGTGTCTCGAGGTATCGATTGCGGCGCCCATCAGGTGTTTATCACCAGCGGCTGGCGCAGTAGCCTGTCGCTGATCGCACATACTTTGCTGCGCGCAGGGGAGCGAGCCTGGGTCGAAGATCCTGGCTACCCAACCACGCGCCAAGTGCTTCGTCAATTCGGTATTGAGCTTGAGGCAGTGCCAGTTGATGCCGAAGGTATGGATGTGGAGCAGGCCATTGCCAGGCATCAGGCTGCACAGGTCGTCATGGTGACGCCGGGGCATCAAAGCCCACTGTGTATGGCGCTGTCTTTGCCTCGGAGACAATTGTTACTCGATTGGGTGGCCCGGAGCGATGCCTGGGTTGTCGAGGATGATTACGACGGCGAGTATCGCTATGTCAGTCGCCCCTTCCCGGCGTTGGCGAGCCTGGATCGCAACGGGCGCGTGCTGTACGCCGGGACTTTCAGCAAGGTGCTTTTCCCCGGTATCCGCCTTGCCTACCTAGTGGTGCCTCAGGGGCAAGTGGCAGCGTTTGAGCGTGTAAGTCGGGCGTTATTCTCCGCAGGCTCGCCAGCGATTACTCAAGCGCTGGTCGCAGAGTTCATTGTCGAGGGGCATTTCACTCGGCACATTCAGCGCATGCGAAGGCTCTACAGCGAACGACGCGCTTTGACTATTGAAGCGTTGGAGCGGAGTTTACCCAATGGACTGCTGGTGGAGCGCTCGCCAGGGGGGATGCACTTGGTACTCCGTTTGCCGGAGGGAGTAGTCGACACTGCCCTGACTGAGCAACTGCTGGCCAAAGGCATCGCCGTGCAACCCTTGTCGCGATGGAGTGTTTCGTCGCGGCGTCAATCTGGGCTGCTGCTGAGCTTCACCAACTGCGCCTGCGCTGCTCAGGGCGAGCAGCTTGGCGCGTTGATAAACCGTGCGCTCAGTTGAGGTTGGCTTTGGTCAGGCCGAACACCTCATCCGACGAACCAGGGACTGCCTGAAAGGCCACATTGAGGCGATTCCAACCGTTGATGGCGACAATCAGGAACGACAAATCCGACAGATCCTGTTCGGAAAACTGCTCACGCACATCCGCGTAGAGGCTTTCAGGTACACCATGGGATGGCAGTTGGGTCAGGGCTTCTGTCCAGGCGAGCGCCGCGCGCTCTATTGGCGAGAACAGTTGCGATTCACGCCAGACCGCAATGTGATGGAGGCGCAATTCGCGCTCGCCATGGATCTTGGCTTCCTTCACGTGCATATCCACGCAGAACGCGCAGCCATTCAATTGAGACGCCCGCAGCATTATGAGGTGGGCCAGGTCAGCCAGTAGCGGCTTCTTACTCAGTTGCATCGTCAGCTCCACCAGCTTATTGGAAGCCTGAGGCGACTGTTTGAAGTAATCAATACGGTTGTTCATGGCGGTCACTCGCAGCGGGTTTAGGGTTGTTGGAGCCCACTGTAGCCACGCGTGGTCTAGTCAGACAGGGCCAAGAAAAGACCTTTCAACTAAGCCATGCTGTTCTGATTCGCGATTTGCCGTTCGCCGATGTTGCCAAGCCGGTTGTCCGTGAACCCGGCGGAAGGCGACCCAAAGCCGGTGTATAAACTGGCACAGTAAGCGGCAACTGAGTTGCGATGCGCGATAGTTCTGGGGTGGATAACAGGTGCAGCGCCTTTGTGAAGACTGATTCCTCTCGCCGGTCGACAAAGCCGAAACAGATCGCAAGAGAGTGGGGCGGTGGGCGGTCAATCCGCAGTTCGCGGAGCAACTCGGGCGTGTTTACGAAGAGTGGAGTGGTATTTTCCTCTCAAAGAAATTCGATGCGACCGGATTTTCAGTCCTATAACGCACTTGAGAACACAGCCATTGGTGCGTGTCAAAAAAACCTATTTGTCGTCATTTCGACTAAAACGAATAATGGTCAAATTGACTCGGTATAGCTTCTGCACCCTGATTTTTATGACGTTTTAGGTTGGCATGAAATGTGTCAGTGATGGGTAAATGGTTTAATACCCAAGGAGCTGAAACATGAAAAGTGAGTTCGACAATCGTGTCGCTGTGGTAACCGGAGCAAGTTCAGGCATCGGACTGGCAGTCGTTCAACGATTACTAAGCTATGAAGCGACGGTAGTGGCGATGTCCCGTGGCCGGGGCGGCCTGGCTGCACTCAAAGACGTTCATGGTGATCGCCTCCATATTGTCAGTGGCGATGTTACGGTAAGTTCGGATCTTGAGAAGCTTGCACACTGCGTCTCCAGAATCGGGCCTGTAGATTTTCTAGTACCGAATGCAGGAGTCGCTGTACTTGAAGACAGCTTGGCGAGTAAGGGATTCGAGCGAAATTGGGCCATCAACGGAGCAGGTGCGCTTAACACGCTTTCAGCTTTGCGAGCCCAATTGGCGAGACCCGCTTCGGTAGTATTTGTGGGGACTTTTCTTTCCGCTTTGGCCTTCCCAGGCTTGGCTGGCTACATTGCGTCGAAAACAGCACTGACAGCGCATGCTCGAACCTTAGCCGTCGAACAGGCTGAGGCCGGAATTAGAGTGAACGTCGTATCGCCAGGGCCAACAGCTACGCCGATCTGGCGATCACTAGGGTTGGATAATGCGACGTTGTCCTCAGTCGCGGAAACGGTCAATCAGCGCTTACTAGAGGGTAAGTTCCTTGAGCCGGAAGCGGTGGCAGATGTGATTCTGTTCCTTCTATCAGAGCGAGCACGTGGCATTTACGGCCAAGATATTGTGGTAGATGGTGGGTATACCTTGCGGTAGGGCATAGAAACGCGAAGAGGTCGTGTAGACATGTATTCGGTGCGGATCGTGCGCTCGGCCTCTTATTTTTTCTTGCGCTAACTTTACCTCGATTGACGCGATCAACTCGGGCCCTTGATTACGTACATTCCCCCCATGGTTGCCCACCTTGTATCTATGAATCCTCAGCTGGCCGGTGCCGACACGCCCAGCACGCCTTGAACGAAAGACCCACATGGGCAAGCCCGCAGCGGTGACCACCTTTGCTATATGCATGCCTCATTTATGTCCGCTTTTGGCCGAAAGCGGTCATTCATAAGCGTCTGCTTCCGGCCAAAAGCGGACGTTCGACTGATTAGAATGAAGTGATTAAAGCTGCACGACTAAGTTGGTCAGGGGAAATGGTAAAGGCTTAATACTCGCCCGAACGACTGACGCCACCCTATCTAACCCGAACATCCTGGCCGGTTGCTCGGGTCGAGTCCGCTTGTGCACTTGACTCCTTGGTTCGCCTCCAGCCATTTCGTATGATGAGCAACCTTAGTTTGGGATGCTTGGCGTGAAACCAACATCAAAAAAAGCTTCAATCAATCCGCCCGTACCAATCGGCGTCACCCAGAATTTAAGCGATGCTGTAAGTCAGCTTTCTTGGGACGACTTGCGAATCATCAAAACGCTAAGCGAATGCGGTAATAGAGCAACGACTGCAAAGAGGTTGGGGATTAATGTATCCACCGTATCGCGTCGTGTGGCTCAAGTGGAAAAGACACTTGGGGTCGCTTTATTTGACCACCGCCGCTCTGGGTACATGCTGACGCCCGAAGGTATTGAATTAAGAGCGCTCGCCGAACGCGTCGAGCTTGATATCGTCAGCGTTACACGTCGGGTTTCTCGGGCAGGTCAAGGGCTGCTTGGAAAGCTTAGGATCACTACCAGC
The DNA here is from genome assembly GCF_056278925.1 of Pseudomonas sp. TE9122. Taxonomy (NCBI): domain Bacteria; kingdom Pseudomonadati; phylum Pseudomonadota; class Gammaproteobacteria; order Pseudomonadales; family Pseudomonadaceae; genus Pseudomonas; species Pseudomonas sp. TE9122. The sequence continues at coordinate 2,338,822 of NZ_JBWBQI010000001.1, forward strand.
GACTCGCTGCTGCTGTATTTTCTCACGCCGATCATCGCCGACTTCAAGGCACTTAATGAAGGAATTGCCATCGAGGTTCTGGTTGGCAACGAGACGTTAAGTCTGGCTCGCGATGAATCTGACGTAGCGGTGAGAGCGACCAAAAAACCTGCCGAAAGTCTAGTCGGGCGCAAGCTCGCTTCGATCGCATGGGCGCCTTATGGCAGCATAAAACAAGCGACTAGTGCCCCGTTCGCAGAAGGCCAACCGTGGGTGTCCTATTCCGCAGGATTATGTGGACTGAAGGCCAAAAGCTACGTCGAAGACAGAGTCAGCGCCGACTGTATTTCTTATCGTACGGACTCAGTCGCGGCCGCGAGCGTCGCCATTGCGGCAGGACTTGGTTATGGGTTTCTTCCGTGCATGCTGGGTGACATTACGCCTGGGTTAACACGCGTAGGGCCAGTTGTGCGCGAGCTACAGGACGAGCTCTGGCTGCTTACGCATCAGGACATTCGAAAGTCATGGAGAGTCAAAGCATTCATGACTTTTTGTGCAGCAGCCGTAGCGCATCAAAAGCCTTTGATCGAAGGGCAGCTGAATCTCCCGGTTGCGCAGGGCGAAACCGGGAGCGTCTCTTAGTCGGCGCTAGATCCGATGACAGCCTTGCAGACAATTTCAATCAGCTGTGAACGTTGAGCCAACCTGGATACACCGATGATATTGCTCGCGCACTGGGGCCGCTCAGTGCGATATGCGGCTTTGCGCACATCACCTACCACGGCGAATGCCGCGTCCATATCCAAGACGTAGAGCGTTTCTTCGACGACATCATTAAGGGTTGCTCCATAGAGCGCGAGCAACTTGGCGATGTTGTCGTAGGAGACGCGCATCTGCTCTCCTATCGATGAGAAATCGCTCGGTTTGCCCTCGCTATTCAGGGGCGCGGGAGCAACGAGATTACCCGCCTCATCGTGGTTGAACTGACCCGAGATATAGATCTCGTTTCCAACTTTTCTGGCCTGGGGGTAGCCGTAGCCCTCCTCCCATGAGACTCCCCAGTAAGCGGTGTTTTTGCCGTGCGGTTGTGAAGCAGCCATTGCTTTCTCCTTGCAGATGACGGATCGAATGACGTCGATTCGAGTTGTCGGGAAGCAGAGGCTAGCACTGGAAACACTATTGAAAATGCGCAATTTTGCGCCTCCAGCAGCGCAAAAATGCGCCCCCATCTCGACGCGACTTCCGTTAAATTTTTCCCAATCGACTGACCGCTGGATTGAGCTAATCAACCGGCTACTGGGAAAAAGGAATCAGGATGAAAAAGGAAACATGCGCGTCCTCACTTAAGGATTTGACTAAACAAACCGGACATTTGAAACCTTGGCAGATCCAGCGCGCCAAGCAGGTGATGCTCGATAACTTGGACGCAGGTATCTCCGTGGCAGCTATCTCACAAGCGTGTGCGCTATCGCGCAGCCATTTCACCCGTCAGTTTAAAAGAAGCACTCTCGTCTCACCCAAAGAATGGATGCGAGAGCAGCGGATTTTGAGGGGCAAGCAGCTACTTCAGACGTCGAGATTGCTAATTGCGGACATTGCACTGGAGTGTGGCTTCTCTGACCAGTCACACTTCTGTCGAACATTCGTGCGAACCGAAGGTGTAACTCCGCGGGCTTGGAAACAGAACAATCAATCGCCTGCGCTGTGACTTGATGAGCTGGATAGCGGAGCTAAGTCGTACCTGGAGGCTTAACCCTAGGAGGCGACGCATGGGAACGGCGCCTCGGTCGCATTACGGTAAACACACAATCATCGCCCGCTAGTGGCCGTTAACGGTCGAGTGCGAGCGTCTGCTTTTGGCCGAAAGCGGTCTACTGAGCATTCAATGCTGCCGTCGCGCTGTGCTTAGTTTTGTTGAGCACTTAACGGTGTCAGAAGGGTAGGGTTGCGGAAATGCCCGAAAAGATGCGGAAACGATCCGTAGACAGAGGAGCCAATTTCCTGAATGCCAGAAACGACAAAGCCCTGCATAATCAGGGCTTTGTCGTACATAAGATGGCGGAGGCGATGGGATTCGAACTCATGGACCTGTTACAGTCGACGGTTTTCAAGACCGTTGCCTTAAACCACTCGGCCACACCTCCGTTTGCGTTGCGGGCGCCATAATACCTGAATGAAACACACTGTCAAACTCTCTGCATGGCTTGTTACAGAGCGTCTGTTATGATCTTTGCGACTGAACGTTTCAAACCAACAGGAGTGTCGCCATGCGCGAACAGGATTACGCAGTTAATAACAGCGTGCAGGCTGAGCAGCTAGAGGTTAGCCGCGTCCTGCGCAACACTTATGGTCTCTTGGCTCTGACCCTCGCATTCAGCGGTGTGATGGCCTTCGTAGCCCAGCAGATGCGTGTCGGCTACCCGAACATTTTCGTGGTGCTGATCGGCTTCTACGGGCTGTTCTTCCTCACCAACAAACTCCGTGATTCCGCGTGGGGCCTGGTATCCGCCTTCGCGTTGACCGGTTTCATGGGTTTCCTGCTCGGCCCGATCCTCAACCGTTACCTGGGCATGCAGGGCGGCGCTGAAGTGGTCAGCTCGGCTTTCGCCATGACCGCACTGGTGTTCGGTGGTCTGTCGGCCTACGTGCTGATCACCCGCAAGGACATGAGCTTCCTTGGCGGCTTCATCACCGCCGGTTTCTTTGTCCTGCTGGGCGCTACGCTGGCGAGCTTTTTCTTCCAGATCAGCGGCCTGCAACTGGCGATCAGCGCCGGCTTCGTGCTGTTCTCGTCGGTCTGCATTCTGTTCCAGACCAGCGCGATCATCCACGGCGGCGAGCGCAACTACATCATGGCGACCATCAGCCTGTATGTATCGATCTACAACCTGTTCGTCAGCCTGCTGCAACTGTTCGGCATCATGAGCCGCGACGACTGATCGTAATGGCTGCAATAAAAAACCCGCTTCGGCGGGTTTTTTATCGTCTGGACAAAGGTGTCTGCTCAGTTGATGACGATGCTGCCGTCCACTTGCTGACGGTAGATCGTGTAGGGCAGCAGCAAGGTGTCGAGCGCGCCGGAGACCACGGCGTCCACCAGCACCACCGGAATCGCCGCGTTGCGGTGATCATCGGGATCGATGCCTGAGGCCAGCGGAGCGTTCAGCGTGCAGAAGTCATAAGCGAGGCCGCTGTAGATTCTCGGTACCGCGCCGCAATAACTTTTCTGCTGCTTGAGTCCGTCAACGGCAGCCTGATCGTTGCGCGCTACTGTTTGAATCGTGCCACAGCCGCCGAGCAGCATGCCGGCCAGCAGTATTGCCTGAATTTTCATAGCGCCATTCCTTAGCCGCAAAAAAACCCAATCTACCCTGATCATTGGTAAAAGACACCTACGCCATCGGTGGCAGTCGCCGCTTGACCGGGGTCTTCTTGACGATCGCGGTGTTGGTTTCGGCCAACGTATTCAGTCGGTCGAGCAGGGTATCGAGCTGCTCCATCGAGCGCACGTGCAGGCGGGCAATAAAGCAGTCGTCGCCGGTGACCTTGTCGCACTCGGTGAACTCCGGGATCGACATGATCTGCCGCTCAACCTCCTGCAGTTGCCCTGGCAGCGGCCGCACACGGACGATCGCCTGCAACTGATAGCCGAAGCATCTCGGATCGATCTCTACCGTGTAGCCCTTGAGCACGCCACGTTCTTCCAGACGCCGCAACCGCTCGGCCACGCTGGGCGATGACAGGCCGCTGATCTGCGCCAGCGCTTTGAGCGAGCGACGCGAGTCTTCCGTCAGCGCGCTGATAAGGATCTGATCGATATCGTCAGTCACATTCAAACTCCGGATTAGGCGAAGGGCGCGAATCACCCTCGATAAAAAAGGCGAAAACCAAGTTTAGCCTGCTTTATGCGCTGGAGCAGCCCGAGGTGCGCTTGGCATACTTTTGCCATGCTTCGCTCACAGCCTCAGGAGAAGATGATGGACAACGCAATCCGCCGCGGTTCGCTGGAAATGACCGCCGCCATGCTGATATCCGGGACGATCGGCTGGTTTGTGCTGGTGTCCGGGCAACCGGTGCTGGACGTGGTGTTCTGGCGCTGCGTGTTCGGCGCCGGCACCTTGCTGTTGGTCTGCGCCGCGTTCGGATTCCTGCGTCCGGGGATACTGACCCGCACAACGTTTCTGCTGGCGGTGCTCAGTGGAATGGCGATTGTCGGCAACTGGGTGCTGCTGTTCGCATCCTATTCCCGCGCCTCGATTGCGATCGGCACGGCTGTCTATAACGTACAGCCGTTCATGCTGGTCGGCCTGGCGGCGTTGTTCCTCGGCGAAAAAATCACCCTGCAGAAGCTGTTCTGGCTGGCGATTTCGTTCATGGGCATGCTGGCGATCGTCAGCGCCCATGGCACGCAAGGCGAGGAGGGTAACGATTACTTGATGGGAATTGCCCTGGCGTTGGGCGCGGCGTTTCTCTACGCGATTGCCGCCCTGATCATCAAGCGCCTGACCGGCACGCCGCCGCACCTGATCGCGCTGGTTCAAGTGTGCACCGGTGTGTTGTTGCTCGCGCCGTTCGCGCATTTCGATGCGTTGCCGGCGGGCGTCGATGCGTGGGCCAGTCTGCTGACTCTCGGGATCGTGCACACCGGTCTGATGTACGTCTTGCTTTACGGCGCGATTCAAAAGCTGCCGACGGCATTGACCGGCGCACTGTCGTTCATTTATCCGATCGCGGCGATTTTCGTTGACTGGTTCGCCTTCGGCCATCGCCTCGAATTGCTGCAATGGATAGGCGTGGCGGCGATCCTGCTCGCCGCCGCCGGCATGCAACAAGGTTGGGGCTGGAAAGCCCGGCGGCTGGCGGCGCAGTAAGGATCAGATGTTCCAGCGCGGTGCGGTCGCTGCCAAGCGCTGGCGCATCTCGCTGATATTGGCCGCGAGTTGCCGGGTCAGCATCCGGTAGCCGTCGAGCGTATTGGCGACTGGCGCATCAAGGTCCGCTGCTGGCAGCTCCATTGGCCGCTCCAGCCGTTGCGAGGCCCCGGTTTTCAACGCGCGAGCCATGCCGATCAGTTGCACGCGAATCTGCCGGTGTTCGGCCTTCAGCGCCGTTTGCAGATGTGCCGTGGCCTGCGGGTCACTTGCGTTGGGGCGGATATTGCCGAGGATCTCCAGCGTGCTGATGCACATGCGCAGGTTGCGCTGAATCGCGTCCAGCTCGGTCATGGAGATTTTCACTTCCTTGGACACCGACGGCATCAGCGAACGTAATTGCACCATCACCGCGCCGAGCTTGCTCATCAGCCGCACGTGTTCGTCGGCGCTGACCGCTTCACCGTTGATGATGCGCCCGTACACCGTGGCGCAATCGCGCAAGGCATCGGCGAGGTTGTAGCGCCACGAGTAGACCGCGTACAGCGGCAGGGCGAAGGAAAACGCCAGGGCGAGGGCGATGCCGATCAGGATGTCGACGCCGCGCCACAGACCATCGGTGATCGGGTTGTCGCCATGCCCGGCGACGATGAACACCGTGATGGCGGAGAGCAGGGCGGTGTAGCCGCCCTTGCCAATCGCGTGATACGAGAAAAAGCCACAGACCACGGCCATGGAAAAGTAGGTCAGCCACGGCATGCCCAGCCAGGCGTGCTGCGCCACCAGTGCCAATCCGACTCCTGCACCGATCAAGGTACCGATGGCGCGCTCGGCGGCTTTTTTGCCGATGTTGCCGTGGTGCTGCAAACCGCCGATCACCACCAGCATGGTCACTGACGCCCATTCGCCGTGGGGCAGATTGATGCCAGTGGTCAGCAGAATCGTCGCCAGCAACCCCAACGCCACCCGCACGGAATGGATCAGTCGGGCGTGACGGTAGCGCCGATACGGGTCCAGTAACGGACGCAGGATACGGCGCAACAGCGGTGGCAGGCGGTGGGTGCTGTAAGTAGTCAGTGCGAACCTCGTGAGTCAGTCAAATCAGTGGAAGGGGAAAATGTAATTCATCCAGGCGGACATGCGCAGCAGGATTTTGCGCATCGCGCCGATGTGGTGAAAGTGCTGACTGTAAAGCGCCGCTTGCCCGTAGGCGCCGCCCGGCATGAGCGCGCTGTATTCGGCGAACGCCGGATCGGTTATCTCGATGATCACTGGCACCCGTCCGGCCGGTGGCGAACCGGTGTAGCTGATCAGGGTACCGGAAGGTTGCACCTGGCCCTCGGCGATCACCCCGATCACACTTTTCACCCGACCGGCGAAGACCTTGCCGGGAATGCCGTCGAAGGCGACTTCGGCCTCGTCGCCCACGGTCAGACGCAATAGGCTGTTCTGACGCATCCAGGCAGCGAAGTACTGACCTTCCTGCGGAATAAACACCATCGACGGGCGCAGCGGCAGCTTGCTCGCCATCATTCCCGGGCGCAGCGAAACGTGGGTGACGAAGCCTTTGCTCGGTGCTCGAACCACGGTGTTGTCCAGCTCGAACTGCGCATTGTCCAGTTGCGCCTGCAGATCGTCGGTGCGGGCGATGGCCGCGTCCAGTTCACGCTGGGTGCCGAAGTTGCGGCGGATCAGTTCGGTGATGCGGTAGCGGTCGCCCTTGGCTGCAACCAGTTGCGCCTTGAGCGATTTCAGGCGGTTCTGGAAAGGCGTGGGATCGATGCGGAACAGCACGTCGCCTTTTTCCAGGGGTTCGTTGCCCTTTACCGGCACGTCGATAACCTGGCCGCTGACGATCGGAATGACCGGCACCGAGACAAAGTAGGAGCGCGCCACTTCGGAATAGGGATGGTTGTAGTTCATGGTGAAAATCAGCGCGCCGATGATCAGCACGCCACCCAGGACAGCGGTGGGCACCGTCCATTTGTTCAGCGGAATGCGGAAGATCTTGAAAATCGCGACGCAGAGCGCGGCATACGTGAGGATGAGCAACAGATCCATGCTCAGATCCCCCGGCTGTCAGATTGCGGCGCAAGCGGCGACTGCGCTTCCAGCCGCTCGATCCGGGCTTGCAGCTCGACGACCTGCTGCTCCAGTTGATTGACGTGATTCTGAATGGGTTTGCCATCGCCGAACCCCCAACCACGATCCTCGCGATAGGCCATCGCCCAGATCCACAGAAACGGCCACAGCGCATGCAAGGTGAACAGGCTGACCCAGCCAGTGGCATGGATCGCGTCCTGATGCGGGTGGTTGCGGTGGACGGCGATCTCGTACGGAATGTCATGCAGCACGATAATCCCGTAAAACAGCACGAGACCGACAAAAACCAACAGACCCAATGCGAAGTAATCGAGCATGGTCAGCCTCCCGGGCATCCAGCAATGCTGGGCTCAGTGTAGTCACTGAATTGCCGGGTAGCTGACGGATCGGCAGGATCATTCAATCCTGCCGATCACCCGTCAAAAGATGTAATCGGTGGTCAGGAAGCTCGAATCACGCCCGCGAATGATCTCGCTGATCAGGTCCTTGTTGCTCTCCTGGAATTTGGTCGCCACCAGGGTGCGGATCGAAAACACTCGCAATGCATCGTGAACCGACAGCGTGCCTTCGGCGGAGTTTTTGCGGCCATTGAACGGGTAAGTGTCCGGGCCGCGCTGGCACTGGGCGTTGAGGTTGATCCGCCCGACCTGGTTGGCGAAAGTGTCGACCAGCCGGCCGACGGCCACCGGGTTGGTGCCGAAGATACTCAACTGCTGGCCGAAGTCCGATTCCAGCACGTAGTCGATCACGGTATCGAGGTGGCGGTACGGCACGATGGGCACGACCGGGCCGAACTGTTCTTCCTGATAAACGCGCATCTGCGGATTCACCGGATACAGCACTGCCGGGTAGAAGAACGAGGCGTGGGACTCGCCACCATTCGGGTTGACCACCTGGGCGCCTTTGCTTTGCGCATCCGCGACCAGACCGTGCAGATAGTCGACTTTGCCCGACTCCGGCAGCGGCGTCAGCGCCACGCCGCTGTCCCACGGCATACCCGGTTTGAGCGTGGCCAGTCTGGCGTTGAATTTCTCGATGAAACTGTCGACCACGTCTTCATGGACGAAGAGGATTTTCAGTGCGGTGCAGCGCTGACCATTGAACGACAGCGAGCCGGTGACCGCTTCGCTGACGGCGTTGTCGAGATCGACTTCGGGCAAAACGATTCCCGGGTTCTTTGCATCCAGACCGAGAGCGGCGCGCAAGCGGTGTGGTTTCGGGTGCAGCTTCTTCAGGTCGCTGGCAGCCTTGTTGGTGCCGATGAAGGCGAAGATGTCGATCTTGCCGCTGGCCATCAGAGCGCTGACGGTCTCGCGGCCGCTGCCGTAGATGACGTTGATCACGCCGCTCGGGAAGCTGTCGCGGAAGGCTTCGAGCAACGGCCGAATCAGCAGCACGCCGAGCTTGGCCGGTTTGAACACCACGGTGTTACCCATGATCAGCGCCGGAATCAGCGTGGTGAAGGTTTCGTTCAGCGGGTAGTTGTAAGGCCCCATGCACAAGGCGACGCCGAGCGGCACGCGGCGAATCTGGCCGAGGGTGTCCTGCTCCAGCTCAAAGCGGCTGGAACGGCGGTCGAGTTCTTTCAGGGCATTGATGGTGTCGACGATGTAATCGCAGGTGCGATCGAACTCTTTTTCCGAGTCCTTGAGGTTCTTGCCGATCTCCCACATCAGCAGCTTGACCACCGCCTCGCGCTGCTCGCGCATGCGGCCGAGGAATGCTTCGACGTGCTGGATACGCTCGGCCACGCGCATGGTCGGCCACAGACCCTGACCTCGGTCGTAAGCGCGAACGGCAGCGTCTAGGGCGGTAAGGGCGGTGTCGGCATCCAGCAGCGGCGTGCTGCCGAGGATCACCTGTTCTTCACCGTTTGCGCCTTTCAGATAAACCGGGCTGCGCACCTGCGCGAGCGGGCCGTCCCAGCGGCGCAACTGGCCATCGACCAGATATTCACGCTGCTCGACCTGAGCGTCGAGGCGATATTTTTCCGGGATGTCGCTGACCGAAGGGAACAGGTTGCCAAGGATGTTTGCTGTGGTCATGTCACTACCCTGTGTTGAAGTCGGCGTGCCGATTGAAAGTCTTGTGAAGGTTATACGCCTGAACGGGCCGGGATTTAACCCCGTGAATGTCACGCGAATGTCACGCAACGGTGCAACCACAGTCCACCCTGTGGGAGCGAGCCTGCTCGCGAAGGCGGCGGCACATCCAACATCCTCATTGCCTGACACAGCGCTTTCGCGAGCAGGCTCGCTCCCACAGGTTCATGTGCACAACCAGGAGGGCCTGCCACACACAATTCCCGTGTAGGAGTGAGCCTGCTCGCGATCGCTGTGTATCAGTCACAGAGAAGTTGGCTGACCTGACGCCATCGCGAGCAGGCTCACTCCTACAGGGCATCGGCACCACCGATGCCATCTTCGGTAATGAAGCTTTTATGACAAAAGTTCGGTAGCACATAGCCAGTCCGGTCATGCCTGTGTAACGCGCTTGAGGGGCCTTTCGGGGCGCACTTTGCAAGCCGAGGCGGGACGCCGGGAGTGAGGCAATGGGGACTATGGAACGCTATTCGAAAGTGGGCATGCAGGAGCTCGATCAACGCCTGTCGAAGATCGTCGAAGCCGCGCGCAAGAAGCCGGTTTCGGTGTATCGCTACGGCGCGCCGTGGGTCTGGATCGTCTCGCAGGATGACTGGCAGGGCGCTTTGAAAGAGGTCTCCAGCTACATTCCGCCGGGCCATTCGCTGGTGCTGCTGCGCCCGCAGATCGACGATCTGCTCGACGCCCACCAGGACCTGCTGCGCGACCTCAATGCCGCACCCGGCATGCTCATTCCCGCGCAGACGGTGATGCACATCCTGCTCCTGCAATTGCTGTATTCGGTGCCCAGCGAGCAGCAGCTCTATGAACAGCTCAATTACAACCTGCTGTTCCGCTGGTTCGTCGGCCTTGGCCTGAACCAGAAGGTCTGGAGTTTCACCGCCCTCAGCCGTGACATCGCCACGCTGCTCAACGAGCCGCGTGCGGTGCTGCTGATTCAGAAAATCATCGGCGAAGTGTTCTGCGGTGCCTTGCTGCAAATGCCCGAGTTCTCGCTGAACTTTGCGCTGTTGCACACCTGGCTGGGCAAGCACGCCTGCGCCACAACGATCAGCAATTGACGCATCACACCGGGCGCTAACGCCTACAGGTCATCGCGAATTTCAGGGGGTAGTGTGGAACGGATTTTCACGTCACGGCTGGCGCTGTGGGGCTGGCTGCTGGTGACGGCGGGCGCGCAGCCGGCACTGGCCGAGGAGGGCACAGAAGCGCCCGCCGCGCAGCGACTGGTCGACGTCAACGAATACTTCGTGCGCGGCAATACCGTGCTCGATGCCCGGGCGATCGAAGAAGCGGTGTACCCGTTTCTCGGCCCGCAGAAAGCCTTGAGCGACATCGAAGGCGCCCGCGATGCGTTGCAGAAGGCCTATCAGGAGCGCGGCTATCAGTCGGTGTTTGTCGAGCTGCCCGAGCAGGCCGTGGCCGATGGCATCGTTTATTTGCAAGTCAGCGAAACCAAGGTCGGCCGGGTGCGCGTGGTCGGCGCCAAACACTATTCGCCGCTGGATATCCGCGACAACGTCCCGGCGCTGAAAGAAGGCGAGGTGCCGGACTTTGCCAAAGTCCAGGGCGAACTCGCGCAGCTCAACAAGACACCCGGTCGCCAGGTCATGCCGCTGGTGCGTGAAGGGCAGCGCCCCGGCACCATGGATGTCGACTTGCAGGTCGAAGACCAGAACCCGTGGACGGCCAGCGTCGGCCTCAATAACGACTACAGCGCCGATACCGAAAAGCTGCGCAGCGTCGCCAGCCTCGGTTACAACAACCTCTGGCAACTCGGTCACAGCGTCAACCTGACGTTCTTCACCGCGCCGCAGGAAACCGACAACGCCAAGGTCTGGTCCGGTTCCTACACCGCGCCGCTGAGCGAGCGCTGGAGCGTGCAATTCTCCGGTTACCAGTCCGACAGCAACGTCGCCACCATCGGCGGCAGCAACGTGCTCGGCAAGGGTCACAGCTACGGCGTCGCGGCGATTTACACGCTGCCCTCGAGCGGCAACTGGTCGAACTCGCTGTCGGCCGGCATCGACTTCAAGGATTTCGACGAGCGCCTGAGTCTGTCCGGCGAAAGCGACAAGGTACCGCTCAAATATGCACCGTTCACCTTCGCTTACAACGGCTATCGCTACAGCGAAAAGAGCCAGCTCGGTCTCGGTCTGAGCCTGGTTGCCGCCACCCGCAGCGTGTTCGGCTACGGCAGCGACGACGAAGACTTCGACTACAAACGCTATCGCGCCAAACCGGGTTTCGCCGTGCTCAAGGGCGACACCAACTACACCTGGACCTTCGACAGCGACTGGCAGAGCGCAAGCAAAGCCGCATTCCAACTCGCCTCGGGGCCGCTGGTTTCCAACGAACAATTCTCCGCCGGTGGCGCCACTTCGGTGCGCGGCTATCTCGCGGCTGAACGTACCGCCGATGACGGCTACCTGCTCAGCCAGGAATTGCGCACACCGTCGCTGGCGAAATTCGCCGGCACGTGGATGCAGGACTGGCGCTTCTATGCCTTCGCCGAAGGCGCGCAGTTGTACCTGCGCGACGAACTGCCGGATCAGGACGCCAATTACGCCCTGGCCAGCGTCGGCCTCGGCACCCGCGCCAGCCTCAGTAAATGGCTGTCCGGCAGCCTCGACTGGGGCTACCCGCTACTCGAAGGGCCGAACACCTCAAAGCAGGAATCGCGCCTGCACTTCAACCTTCAAGCCACTTTCTAACGGAGCACGTCCATGCAACGCCTCTTCCTTTCGTTGTTGATCTGCCTGGGCTTCGTGCTCCCGGCCACGGCTCAGGCCTGGTGGCAGGACGACTGGCATTACCGCAAACAGATCGCCGTCGACACCACGCCACAAGGCGCGGCGATCAATCAGGCCCTCGGCCGCACCGCGCTGCTGGTGCGCCTGCACACCGGCAACTTCACCTTCGACGGCGTGAAAGAGGACGGCTCCGATCTGCGCTTTGTCGCTGCCGATGACAAAACCGTGCTCAACCACCAGATCGAGAGTTTCGATGCGCTGATGGGCATGGCGCTGATCTGGGTCGATGTGCCGAATGTCGAGGGCGGTCAGCGTCAGGACATCTGGATGTATTACGGCAACCAGAAAGCCCCGGCTACCGGCAACGGCCAACTGACTTTCGATCCGAATTACACCGCGCTGTATCACTTCGACGGCGCCACCGGCACCCCGGCGAAAGACACCACGGCGTACGGCAACACCGCGCAAAGCGCGACCGGCACAGCGATCGATGGCGTCGTCGGCCGTGCCTTGCAGTTCAGCGGTCAGCCGTTGTTGCTGCCGGCCAGTCCGTCGCTGCAACACAACGCTGGTAGCGCGTTCACTTTCAGCGCCTGGCTGCGTCTGGATCAGGCCACTGGCGAGCAACTGATCCTGGCTCGGCGCGAAGGCATGCAAAGTCTGCTGATCGGCGTCAGCCAAGGCCTGCCGTTCGTGGAAATCGACGGCCAGCGCGCTGCTGCCACCCAGGCGCTGGCGCCGGCGCAATGGCAACACGTTGCGCTGACCGCCGAGGGCTCGAAAGTCACCCTGTACATCAACGGTCGCGAGGGTGCTGCATTGGCTCAGGCGATGCCGGCATTCAACTCGGTCATGGCCATCGGTGCCGATCTGCATGAGGGCGCGTTGCAGCCATTCTCTGGCGCCATCGACGAACTGCGCCTGTCGAAAATTGCCCGACCTGCTGCGCTGTTGCTGGCCGATGCCACCTCGCAAGGCGCCGAGTCGAAACTGGTCGCTTACGGCGTCGATGAAGAACAATCCGGCTTCGGTTTCGGCAGCCTCGGCTTCCTCCTCAACGCGGTGCCGATCGACGCCTGGGTGATCATCGCCGTGCTGGTGCTGATGATGTTCCAGTCGTGGGTCATCATGCTACGCAAGAACCGCAGCCTCAGCCGCGTCACTGCGGCCAACGAAGACTTTCGCGTGCAATTCGCCAAGGTCGGCACGCGTCTGGAGATGTTCGCCGACGACGCGCAACTGGCTCAACGTCTGCAGCATTCGTCGCTGTGGCGCCTCTATCTGGTGGCGGTCAAAGAGATCCGCACCCGCCGCGAGCAGGGCGCCGATACCTCTTCGGTCTCTGCCGCGACTATCGAGGCCATTCGCTGCTCGATGGACGGTGTGCGCACCCGCGAGAACCAGCAACTGAGTTCGAAACTCTCGACCCTGTCCAACGCCATCGCCGGCGGTCCGTATATCGGCCTGCTAGGCACGGTGCTGGGGATCATGGTGGTGTTCCTCGGCACGGCGATGGCCGGCGACGTGAATATCAATGCCATCGCGCCGGGCATGGCCGCCGCTCTGTTGGCCACGGCGATGGGCCTGTTCGTCGCGATCCCGGCGCTGTTTGGCTACAACCGCCTGATCACCCGCAACAAGGAAGTCAGCGCCGACATGCGCGTATTCGTCGACGAGTTCATCACTCGTCTGGCGGAGATGCACGGCGAGAGCCAGTTCAGTGAGGCGTCGCACCAGCGCGGCCATCACGCCAACCACTCCGTACCGGCCTGAGGAGCACTGCCATGGCGTCCGTAAATGCCTCCCACGACGATGATGACGATGCCGCAGTCGACAGCATCAACATCACTCCGCTGGTCGATGTGCTGATGGTGGTGCTGGTGATGTTCATCCTCACCGCCACCGCGCAGGTCTCCGGGATCCAGATCAACCTGCCCAAGGCTAGCGCGTCGGTGTCGCTGTCGGAGGCCAAGACCAAGGCGATCTCGGTCAACGACGGCGGCCAGGTGTTTCTCGATGCCTATCCCGTGACGTTGGCGGAGCTGGAAGAACGCCTGCGCATCGAGAAAGCACAGAGTCCGGATTTCCCGGTGATCGTGCGCGGCGATGCGACGGTGCAGTACCAGAAAGTCATCGAAGTGCTCGACCTCCTGCGCCGGCTCGAACTGTCCCAGGTCGGTCTCGTTACCGGCAAACCGAGTCAGGGCTGAGTCATGACCGCACAACTCCCGATCGAGCCGCCGCCCCTGAAAAAGTCGTCGTTGCGCTATGTGAAGTGGGGCGCCGGATTGCTGGTCGGCGCACTCGCCGCGTGGTTCCTCTGGCAGTGGGCCAACGACATGGCCGGCGTGCGTCGCGAAGCGCCGAAGGTGCCGACGATCATTCCGTTGCCGCCACCGCCACCACCGCCGCCGGAGAAACCGCCAGAGCCGGAAACGCCGGTGGAAGAAAAAGTCGTCGAGCCCGAGCCAACGCCGGAGCCGGAGGAGGTCAAGCCTGAAGAAGAAGCACCGCCATCGCCGGCGGACGACCTGGCCAACCCGATGCAAATGGACGGCGACGCGCAGGCCGGCAGCGACGCTTTCAACATCGGCGCGGGCAAGGGCGGCGGCATGGCCGGTGCCGGCGGCGGGCGTTTGGGTACGGGCACGTACAGCCAGTTTCTCGCGTTCACCTTCCAGCGTTTGCTGCGCGAGAACCCCGAGCTGCGCAACCTCGCATTCTCGCTGCAGGCCGATGTCTGGCTGAGCAGCGTCGGCGAGATCACCCGTGTCGAGCTGATCAAGTCCAGCGGCAACCCGCAAATCGATACCCAGGTGCTGGCCGCTTTACGCGGTGCGCCAGCCCTCAGCGAACGGCCTCCGGCCTCCATCACTTTGCCCGTGCGCCTGTCCCTGCAAGGGCGGCGTCCGGGTTAATTCACTTATTCAAGCTTCGGCAAAAGGAGTTGTGTGCAGATGATTTCCAACGTGAATCGATTGTCCCTGGCGGTCGGCATGGTCATTGCGACCCTGGTCGGTCAGGCGGTGGCAGCGCCTGCGCCTTCGGAGAACGCCACGATCAATCTGATCCGCTTGCTGGTCGAGCAGGGCATTCTCAAACAGGACAAGGCCGACGCGCTGATCGCCCAGGCCCAGAACGAAGCGGCGCAGGCCAAGCAGGCTGCCGCGTCCACTGCCGTAGCGGCCGGGCCGGTCGCCGCGCCGGGGGATGTGCGCGTGCAATACGTGCCGGCAGCGGTGCGCGACCAGATCCGCGATCAGGTCAAAGCCGAGGTCATGGCCACCGCCAAACAGGAAAACTGGGCAGCACCGAATACCTTCCCGGACTGGGCCTCGCGCATCAGCTTCGACGGCGACATTCGCCTGCGAGACGAATCGCGTTACTACTCGGGCAACAACAGCAACGAAATCGTCGACTTCGCCAAGCTCAACAACAATGGCCCGTACGACGTGAATCCCAACAGCAGCACCAGTCTGCCGCCGTTGCTCAATACCCGCGAAGACCGCGAAAACCTCTTTCGCCTGCGCGCACGCCTGGGCATGAAAGCGCTGATCTCCGAGGAATGGACCGCCGGCATTCGCATCGGCACCGGTTCGGACAACAATCCGGTATCGACCACGCAGAACCTCGGCGGCGGCTTCGCCAAGAAGGACATCTGGCTCGATCAGGGCTATCTGACCTGGAAGCCAATGGACGAATTGACTCTGACCGGCGGGCGCTTCGCCAACCCGTTCATGTCCACCGACATGCTCTATTCCAATGACCTGAATTTCGATGGTGTGGCGGCGATTTTCGATCACAAGCTCAACCGCGATTGGGGCGTGTTCGGCACCGTCGGCGCATTCCCGGTGGATTACACCAACGACACCTCCAGCAGTAACGGTTTCGACAAGGAAGAGAGCGACAACAAGTGGCTATACGGCGCTCAGCTCGGCGCGAAATGGGCGATCAACAGCAACAACCGCCTCAAAGGTGCGCTGGCCTATTACCGCTTCGATGACATACAGGGCCAGCGCTCCAGCCCCTGCGAACCGTGGGCCGGCGCACCGGGTTGCGACAGCGACGGCACTCGCGCAGCGTTCATGCAGAAGGGCAACAGCGTGTTTCTGCTGCGTGACATCACGCCGAACCCGCTCAACCCGAGCACTACGCCGCAGCCGCAATTCGTCGGCCTCGCGTCCGAGTTCAACCTGCTCGACCTCAACGTCGTGTGGGACGCCGACCTGCCGCAGGACTTCAAACTGCGTAGCCAGGGCAACTACATCCACAACCTCAGCTACGACGAAGGCGACATGCGCAAGCGCTCCGCCGGGCAGATCGTCAACAACCTCGACAGCAACGGCGAGATCGAAAGCGGCGCCAATGCATGGATGGTGCAGTTCACCCTCGGCAACGCACTGGACCTCAAACGCAAGGGCGACTGGAACCTGTTCGCCGGCTACAAGTACATCCAGCCGGACGCCTTGCCCGACGGCTTCAACGACTCCTCGTTCCACCTCGGCGGCACCAACGCCAAGGGCTATTTCATGGGCGGCAACTACGGCCTGGCGAAGAACGTTTCCGCCACGGGTCGCTGGATGAGCACCGAAGCGGTGTACGGCGCGCCGTTCGACATCGACGTCTTGCAGCTTGAGATCAACACGCGCTTCTAAGGCGCCGGGAGAGCTTTATGAACACGCGTTTTCTCGCGCTGGGCCTGGGTTTGCTGCTTGCCACCGGGGCGAGCGCCGAAGGCATGGAAGAGCGCTTGCGCACGCAATTGCGCAGCACCACCCAGCAATTGCAGGCCCTGCAAAGCCAACAGGCCCAGGCCAGCGCCGCGCAACTGGCGGCGCAGAACGAAGCCAAGGCAGCGCAAGCGCAGATCAAGCAGCTGACCGCCGAACTGGCCAAAGCCAAAGGCCTCGCCGAGCAACTCGCCGGGCAGCAACAGAGCCTGCACAGCCAGGCGCAGGCGCAAGTCGCGGCCAGTGCCGAGCAGACTGGCAAGTTCAAAAAAGCCTACGACGAGTTGCTGGTCCTCGCTCGCGGCAAAGAAGCCGAACGCTCAAAGCTGCAAGCGCAACTGGCGGAACGTGACACACAAGTGCAGCAATGTTCAGCCAAGAATCAGCAAATGTACGGCGTCGCCAAACAGATCCTCACGGCCTACGAAAACATCGACGTCGCCGAAGTGATGAAGATCCGCCAGCCCTTCGCCGGCAGCGCCCGGGTCAAGTTCGATGAACTGGCCCAGGGCTTTGGCGACGAGCTGTACAAAACCCAATTCGACGCGCCGCAAGCGGCGATCGCTCACTGATAACAAGGAAGAAAGCCATGACTCAATTGATCACCCACGTTTCCCCGCAATCACTGACCGACGTCCTGCAAGCCGCCGGTTACCGCGTCAACCAGAGCGAACAGAACGGCATCGTCCAGTTGCTCAGCGCCAGTCAGGGCATCGGCTACGCCGTGCGCTTCGGCAACCCGGCGGTGGAACAGGGCAGCTTTGTTGATTTCACCTTCAGCTGTGCGCTGCGCGTGCAGGGCGACTTGCCCCAGGGCGTGGCCGAGCAGTGGAACGCTACGCGGCGGTTTGCACGGTTGTCGTTGCAGGGTGAGTTTCTGCTGATGGAAATGGACGTGGTCGTGGCCGCAGGGGTGAGCAACGAGCACCTGCGCGGCAATCTGGAGTTGTGGGATCGCCTGTTGCAGGAATTCATCGTTTACCTGCGCGATTTTAGCCAGACCGCTGCTGTGCAACCCGCCAAATCCGCTGTCGCCGAAGCAGAGGAAGTCGCACTGTGAAAAAGCCTGCCATGGTGATCGGCGCCGGAGCGGTGGCGTTGTTGGTGGTGGCCGTGGCGCTGGTGCTGCGACCGGGAAGTGATCCGGTCGCCGCCCAGCAGCCGTCGCCGTTGCCGGCGGTTGCAGCCGGGCCAGCGGTCGCGCGGTTGGGCAATCAGCAGGTTTCGCCAGAGGAATTGCAGGCGCTGCTGGCCACCGTCCCGGCGCAAACCCGCGAGCAATTGCGCGGCAACCGTGAGGCACTGGAGCGCTGGATTCGTGCGCGGCTGGCCGAGAAAGCGGTGCTGGAACAGGCCGATGCGCAGGGCTGGGCGCAGCGTCCGGACGTCGCCCGGCAGACCCGTGCTGCGACTGAGCAAATCGTGTTTCGTGATTATTTGCGCTCGGTGAGTCAGGTGCCGGCGGAGTATCCAAGCGCAGCTGAATTGCAGCAGGCGTACGACGCCGGCAAGGCCAATTGGCAGACGCCGCCGATGTACCGGGTCAGTCAGATTTTCCTTGGCGTCAGTGACGCAGCGAATGTGGAAACGGTGCGCAAACAAGCCGCTGAATTGAGCAAGAAGGCGCAATCAGCACCGGCTGATTTTGCGGCGCTCGCTACGCAATATTCGCAGGATCGCGTCACGGCAGAGCGGGGCGGTGATACCGGCCTGCAACCGTTGCAACAACTCGTGCCGGAAGTGCGCAGCGCCGTGGCGCGGCTCAAGGTGGGCACCGTGTCCGATCCTGTGCAAAGCGCCGCCGGTTTCCACGTGATCAAGCTCACCGAACAACAACCGGCCCGCACCGCGACGCTGGAGGAACTGCGCGACCAACTGACCCAGGCCCTGCGCGCACAACGCCAGGAACAGATCGCCCAGGCTTACCTGGACGGCATGCTCAACACCGCGACGCTGAGCATTGACGGTGCCGAACTGAACAAAGTGATAGGTAACTGACACACGGTGTTTCTGTAGGAGCTGTCGAGTGAAACGAGGCTGCGATCTGTTGATTTTGCTTTTAAAGATCAAAAGATCGCAGCGTGCCGCAGCTCCTACAAAGATTTGCGTAACGACACCACATTAGATCGACAGGGAGTCATCAATGTCATTCACCGAACCCGCAGGACGCCCGGGCACCGTTGATTATCAATCGCCGCAATCCCGCTCCGAGCCCTGGCTAAACCAGGCCGCGACCATCGACAGCGAAGTCGCCCAATACTTCCTGGTCAGTGCTCGCTGCGGCTGCTTCATGCAAGCCGCGCGCAGCCTCAACGTGCGCTCAACTGTATTGCGCAAACAACTCGCGCAACTCGAACAGCAACTGCAACGCAGCCTGTTCAGCTTCCAGGGCAGCGCCCTCAGCCTGACCCGCGAAGGCCAACAGTTGCAGGCCCGACTCATCACCCTGGCCCACGAACGCAAACTCCCGGTCATCGAACAACCGCTGATTCGTCTGGCCATCGCCGAATCGATCCTGCACGACATCCTCGGCCGCGACCTCATCGCACTGCTGCGGCGCAACGCCAGCCTGCGCCTGGAAATTTTCGCGCTGGATAGTGAACTGGCATTGCGTGCGGTCAGCGCCGACATTGTCCTGTGGCTTGCTCCTGGCGAATGCCCAAATCCCGGCCCGACCTTTTCCACTAGCGAACCGCAACACCTCGCGCGGATTGCGTATCTGCCGCACATTGCCAAGCGCTATTCGCGGGTGACAGCTAGACCGGAAAGTACGGATGAACTGGCGGATTTCATGCTGGTGCAGTGGCAGCATGACCGGCGGGTTGAGAGCTTTCGCCCTTGGAATGAACTGGTTGAACAGCGCTTGGCCGGGGTGGTGCAGATGCAGTCTTATGAATTGATGCTGGAGATGATCCGCTGTGGCGCCTGCATTGGCTTGCTGCCGGCATACATGAGCCGCTTCGACCGTGGCCTCATCGCACTGCCCGGATTATTCGCCGAACCGATGCAGCTCCATGCTTGGCTCGCCGTCAACACCGACTCGCAAGACTCCCCCGAAATCAAAGCCCTCACCGACCTCATCCAGCAAACCTTCAACGAACGCCACGAATGGTTCCAGCCGTAACCCGCCCCCGTGTAGGAGTGAGCCTGCTCGCGAAAGCAATCCGCCAGTCGAAGCCTCAGTGACTGACCCACCGCCTTCGCGAGCAGGCTCGCTCCCACAGGAATCTTCATTGCTTACGCGTTGATCGTTCCCACGCTCCGCGTGGGAACGCAGCCCGGGACGCTCTGCGTCCCCACCAGAGCTGGAACGCGGAGCGTCCCTTGAGGCATTCCCACGCAGAGCGTGGGGACGATCATCAAAACCTTCAACGAACGCCACGAATGGTTCCAGCCTTAACCCGATCCCCTTGTAGGAGTGAGCCTGCTCGCGATGGCGCCAGCCCAGACACTGCACCCGTAACTGAATAAACCGCATCAACAGTGGGAGCGAGCCTGCTCGCGAAAGCAATCCGCCAGTCGAAGCCACAGTGACTGACAAACCGCTTTCGCGAGCAGGCTCGCTCCCACAGGAATCTTCATTGCTTACGCGTTGATCGTTCCCACGCTCCGCGTGGGAATGCAGCCCGGCACGCTCTGCGTCCCCTCAGAGCTGGAACGCGGAGCGTCCCTTGAGGCATTCCCACGCAGAGCGTGGGGACGATCATCAAAGGCCCGCTACTGCGGCAACTCCAGATTATCCAGCACCCGATTCACCGCTAATTCCCCGAGCATGATCAACTGCGCAATCCCCATCAGCGTTCGGCGCTGCGACGGTTTCACCAGCCCGGCGAATTCCTGGGCGATGGTTTTGGCCGAGGCGAGGGTTTCGCAGGCGTTGGCCAGCAGGTCTTCGTTTTTGGTGTCGGCGGTGACGGCGTACATGGCGCGGGGGCTGAAGGGCGGCGGGGTGGAGCCGGGTGGGCAGAAGTAGTGGTCGAGGGCGCGGTCGGCGGCTTGGTGAAGTTTTTTTGAGTCGAGGGATTCGTAGGGTGAGGTGGGGTCGGATTCGGGTGGGTTGGGTGTTGGTTTGATCATGGGTGAAGCCTCTAGAGTGGTGAAGCTGCCACCGTTCGCTGCTAACGAAGGAGGTGGCGGCTGTACGTGGGTTAGCAGACCAGGACTCTAGAACCCGGCGCACCGAAGTGCCCCACGCAAAGCCGCCATAACGGCAAGACCTTGTGCGTCTAGAGATAACCCGGGCTGCTAAACCCGATCACTGAACATTCAGCGACCGCACCACAATAGAACCCGCCCCCAAGGCGCACAAGCCGGCGGATTCTGGCGTAGCTGTAGGCCATGGCGCAAGAATTTGTAGCCTGGAAGGCGTGTCAGCGCGTGTCTTTTAAACGCCTGGTTTAAATCAAAAAATTGCGCCAAACCTGACGGCCCTTTCGCGATCAGAAGAAAAGCCTCGATCACGCCCTGCTATTTAAATCTCTCGTCAAATAAATCCGTCCTCTTTGTGTAGGCCCCTTTGTGCACGCTTTGTGCAAATCGACCTACCAGTCGAAACCAGGTAGTTAAACTCTCTGTTTGAAACGTTGTGTAACTTTAGATCCTAGCCACACAGACTGCTGTGTAAGTGAAAGGGGAAGAGGCACCTGTTGACGCGTTTGTGAAATTAGTGCGGGCCCATGTGAATCGAACCATGTCAGAGCTTATATATCCCCAAAAGTAATTGGCTTCGTAAAGCGGTCTGTATTTAACGTTAAGTAGTGCAATCTCGCCCAAGGTGCTCGGAAACGGACTGCCCCCCACGCGCGCGATCCAAGCACTGGCCGCAGCGTGTGTAAAGTTGGCGCCGCCAATTAAAACCGTTTGCACGTTGCTTACTACGACAGGGATTTCTTTAAGTTGTCCGCTAGCCTCAGATACGATCACTTTAGCTGCACCATTCCCGATTGAACGAATCATGCCGTTGCCGTCCACAGATACAACGTTGGGCATGCTCGACCTGTAGGTGTACGGTGCTTGCCCGCCTGTCGCCGCCCGGGTCGCGGTTGTATCTGGGAAATCGTTTCCAGTTAATGCCCAGCCAAGCGCGGCATGGTCGACGACGTAATTTCTCCCTGAGAGATGTACGGGTGATATGTCGACCAATAGCGGTGGAACAACTTTTAGAGTTCTTGGGATGGAAACTTTTCCACTACCATACAGTGCCTTGACTTTATAGCTGTGATTTCCTGCGGTCAGATCTTCACTGTATTTCCAAACGCCTTCGTGGTTCACCGGGACTTTGATTCTGAACTCTTCTTTATCAGATACCTCGACCCATTGATCTTTCGAGGCCAAGCCTTGCATTGCTACTGAAGTGTCTGCAGTAGTTCCACCTTCTTCAATTTCGGCGTTACTTGGCAATCCTTTCACCGAATCAATCGTCGGGGCAACTTCAGCTGCCACAGTAAAACTCCGCGCGCCAGAATCAACTTCACCACTGTGATACAACGATCTCGCAAATAACCGGTGCTTCCCTTCAGCAACAGTTACTTCCCGTGTCCAGATCCCCGTCTGCGGGTCGGCCGTCGCTCGCCCTTTGGCAACAGTGCTCGACCCATCATCATCGAACACCTCGATATCCAGTCCCTTACTCGCAGTCCCCGACAACGTTAAGCTAGTGCTGACCGTCCATCCCCCTTCCAGCACTTCCTCACCGTTCGAGTCCAATACCCTGTCCAGTGTCGGCACAACCAGTTCCACAGACTTGATCGTGTAAACCCGATCCGGAAATTTCACTGCGTTCGTTTCGATATTGCTCTTGTCCAGCGCCACCAGGTATTTGAGCGTCAGCGTCGTGCCATGCCCCAATTGAACGAGATAACTGTTTGCCAGTGTCTGTGGCCAGAAACCCTGGTTGATCCAAGTGCTGTTGACTCTAGCTGGCAACCCAGCCCAGAGAGTCAAGTCATGTGCAGTGCCGTCCGCCTTCTTGCCCTCTAGCCGCAGCCAGCAGGGCTGTTCAGCTTCAATCAAGGTATGCAGCAGCGCATGAATGGTTGCGTTTTTGGTGCCAAGCGCCGTTATGTCGAGAAAATTGTTGGCATCGGCCTCGACAATTTTCGGGGAGTTCAAAGCGGTTGCCGGCAGCGGCAGAATGTCCAGCAGCAACACAGCCGACTCCACGGGTTTGTCGTCGCGGTCGATAAAATAACTGACTGCAACCCGTTGGCCCAGGCTGTAGGCGAGCACCGAGCGCGGTACCGCAATCTCCAGGCCGGCACTGACCAGCCGAGGCGGGCTTGGGTAGGAGCCTTCAGGGACAGCCGTCGCGCCTTGCCAGTTCACCCACAACGTGTCGGTGGGCAGTAACGAACCCTGCGGTACGAGGACTCTGATTTCCGGAGTGGTCGGACTGAACTGATTGCCGTTCATGCCACGGACGGTGGGTGCCAGCAGAGAAAGGCGACCGAGGTGAATGTCCACGCGCTTTTCACCTGACATGACGGCATTGCCCAATTGGTCAAATACTCTGAATTCCGCCACAGCATTCGGGTTGTCACCGGCACGCTGGAAGGTATCGGTGAGCAGGGTCAGGTTGATCGGGGCCGGCGCGTCGGGCACGTCGAAGCGCACGGTGGTATCGCCGAGCGCAAAAACGATGGAGTCGAAGTGGCGTCGGTTGGTGTAAGTAAACGCAAATGTCACACCTCGTGCGGCGAGCTCCGGCCCCACGCCTTCACGTACTACTTCCGGCGGAATGATCAGATCCAGAGATTCCGGCAGACGCAAATGGTAGAGGGCTAGCGTGTCCCGAGACGATTCATCGTTACCTCCTACGCGCGTGACCTTGTAATACAGGCGATTGACGCCCTGATTGAGCCAGCCGTGGGGCAAGTACAAGCGCACCCGCTGTTGTTCTTCGCCCGGGGCAACGGTCTTGCCCGTTGCGGGAGTAGGGTTGTCGTTGACGTACAGATCGACGCGGTCATCAGCGGCCATGGTCCAGGAAGCGAGCTGCATTTCCGTCCACGGATCTATCAGACATTCCAGACCCTGCGTCTCGCCATCGTAAAGCACCTTGGGAATCCCGCCTTGGGCAATGCCCTGCGGCTTCACCGGTGTGACCCAGCCCCTGATGATGACCGGATACAAGACAAACAATTCGTTGAAAATCGAAGACTGGATATCCATGGAAGCGCTCCCTGAGAATTTTGCCGTGCCGTGCCGTGCCGTGCATTGAATGGGATCCATCTCACTCCAGTTTGAAAAAAAGCACACCTGTCAGATCTGACAGGTACAGGCGGTATTCAGACGAGCGGTCGAGCCGGCTCTTGTTTGCGCGGTTGTTGTGGGAGCGAGCCAGCCTGCGATTTTGTCGTAATGTTCGGTTGCAATGCTGACTGCTCCGACGCTTTCGCGAGCAGGCTCGCTCCCACAGGAATCTTCATTGCTTACGCGTTGATCGTTCCCACGCTCTGCGTGGGAATGCAGCCCGGGACGCTCTGCGTCCCCACCAGAGCTGGAACGCGGAGCGTCCCTTGAGGCATTCCCACGCAGAGCGTGGGAACGATCATCAAAGGCCCGCTACTGTGGCAACTCCAGATTATCAAGCACCCGATTCACCGCCAGTTCGCCGAGCATGATCAACTGCGCAATCCCCATCAGCGTTCGGCGCTGGGATGGCTTGACCAGTCCGGCGAATTCCTGGGCGATGGTTTTCGCGGAGGCGAGGGTTTCGCAGGCGTTGGCCAGAAGGTCTTCGTTTTTGGTGTCGGCGGTAACGGCGTACATGGCGCGGGGGCTGAACGGCGGTGGGGTCGAGCCGGGTGGGCAGAAGTAGTGGTCGAGGGCGCGGTCGGCGGCTTGGTGAAGTTTTTTTGAGTCGAGGGATTCGTAGGGAGAGGTGGGGTCGGTTTGGGGTGGGTTGGGTGTGGGTTTGATCATGGTAAAGCTCCTAGAGTCGACGGAGCTGCCACCTTTCGCTGCGATACGAAATGGTTGGTGACAGCTGTACGCGGGTCGCAGACCGGGACTCTAGAACCGGCAGACCCGAAGGTCTCCCACGTACAGCCGCCATAAAAACAGCGGGTGTTGTGCGTCCAGAGATCGACGGGCTGCGAGACCCGATCGCTGATTCGTCAGCGACCGCACCACAATAGAACCCGCCCCCAAGGCGCACAAGCCGGCGGATTCTGGCTTGGCTGTAGGCAACGACGCAAGGATTTGTAGCCTGGAAGGCGTGTCAGCAGGTGTCATTTAAACAGCGGTGTTTAAAAAGCAAAAAATTGGCGACAGCACGGTAGACGTTTTTGCCGGGAAGCAGGTGTTGGCTATGAGGTCGCTTTCGCGAGCAGGCTCGCTCCCACAGGAATCTTCAGTGCTCACAGGGGTTGTGCCCGGGCTGGATCAAAATGTGGGAGCGAGCCTGCTCGCGAATGCAATCTGCCAGTCGAGGCTTCAGTGACTGGCCAACCGCCTTCGCGAGCAGGCTCGCCCCCACCATTGCCGCTCGCCAGATTCCAGATCAGCGGTTTAGAGTGACCAGCCACACGCTGATCACGGACCGATCCCATGTCAGACCCAACCTCCACGATCCATCTCGAACGCTCCAACGAATCCCACCTCGAAGGTATCACTGCGCTTTACAACGACCCCGTCGTTGCACGGCAAGTGCTGCAAATGCCGTTTCAATCCACCGAGGTCTGGCGCCAGCGACTGCAGGCCGACAACGAGCGCGCGCTGAAACTGGTGGCGCTGCATCAGGGCGTGGTGATCGGCAATCTCGGTCTGGAAGCTTATTCACGCATGCGCCGCGCCCACGCCGGCAGTTTCGGCATGGCAGTCGGGGCGGCTTGGCAGGGCAAGGGCGTGGGATCGATGTTGTTGGCGGCGGCGCTGGAGGTCGCCGATAACTGGATGAATCTGCACCGCGTCGAACTCACGGTCTACGCCGATAACGAGGCAGCCATCGGCCTCTACCGCAAGTTCGGTTTCGAGACCGAAGGGCTGTTGCGTGATTACGCGGTGCGCGACGGACAGTGGGTCGACACCCTGAGCATGGCCCGTATACGCAATAGCCCGAAAGCCTGAGTCAGTCGCCCAGTGCGAACGCCACTGCTGACTGCGCATGCAACTCGGTAGTGTCGAGCAGGGTCAGGGCGCTGTGTTCGGGTTTGATCAGCAGACCGATTTCGGTGCAGCCGAGGATGATTGCCTGGGCGCCACGGGCGGTCAGGGATTCGATGACGCCTTGGTAGATTTCTCGCGATTGTTCGCTGATCACACCCACGCAGAGTTCGTCGTAGATGATCCGGTGCACCTCTTTGCGCTCGGCATCATCCGGCACCAGTACGGTCAGGCCTTGGGCAATCAGACGTTGCTTGAGAAAGTCCTGCTCCATGGTGAACGCGGTGCCGAGCAACCCGACGGTGCGCGCGTCGATTTCCAGTGCAGCCTGCGCGGCGGGTTCGGCAATGTGCAAAAACGGAATGATGATCGCCGCCTGAATCTGCTCGGCGACCTTGTGCATGGTGTTGGTACACAGCACCACGCATTCTGCGCCGCCAGCTTCGAGCCTGCGCGCGGCATCCACCAGAATCGCCGCTGCATCGTCCCAGCGCCCGGCGTGCTGGGCCTGTTCGACCGGACCGAAATCGACGCTGTACATCAGCAACTGCGCCGAGCGCAACGGGCCGAGGCGCTCGCGAACCTGTTGGTTGATCAGGCGATAGTATTCGGCGCTGGACTCCCAGCTCATGCCGCCGATAAGGCCGATGGTGCGCATTGGATTTCCTCAAGCAAATGTCAGTGTCGAGCATTCAGGGCTGCCTGAAGTTTCCTTCTGTTCGAGACTCGACGCCAGTACCGACTGACTGTACCGCCGATCTTTCCCGCAACTGTGCATCTGCAAGAACTAAACGTACGCCGCGCCGGGGATCTGCCACTATCACCCTTCGCAGGTCCTTTCCGAGGAACACCGCAATGAACGACGTACAGCAACTGGGCGAGATGCTGCGCCACTATGCCGAAAGCGAAGCGCACAAGAAGCAACTGTTCACCACGCAATCGGCTGCTTGGGCGGCTCGGATTGGCGCGCTGTTCGACCAGATCGAACAATGGCTTGAACCGGTCAAGGCGCCCAATCTGCTGGAGGTCAGTCGCGAGGCGTATGTCGCATCCGGGCCGAGCGTGCCGGTGGAAACCTCGACGTTCAAGACGGAAAAATTGAGCATTGTGATTGCCGGCAAACCGGTGGAATTTGTGCCGGATGTGATGGGCAGCGGCGGGCAGATTTCCCTGGCAGTGATGGGGCTGACGGCGGCGCGGTACGGGAGTATTTCGCTGGTTGGCCTGGCGGATGGCGCATGGCAGTGGCGTAAGACCAATGGCTTGAAGGATCCGGATACGTTTGCCTTCGACGCCGATTTCCTTGCTCAGCAATTGCAGAGCCTGATACCTCGCGATCGCGGTTAAGATCAAAAGCTTACCCCCTCACCCCAGCCCTCTCCCCCAAGGGGGAAAGGGGGCAGACCGAGTGATGTTCAAAACTTGAGCTCGACGCGATATTTCAGGTCGACGTGAGTCCTACAAACACTTCGGTCAGTCCCCTCTCCCTCTGGGAGAGGGCTAGGGTGAGGGCAGCCCGCCGCCAGCCACAAAAACATCACGCCCAGCGCATCAAAAAGCATCTCCATCACCTGAGCCCTCAAGCAATCTGAGCATGACGCCGGGCCAGCGCCACATCCGCAGGAGGAGTGAGGCGTAGACCGGGGAAACCCTTAGGTTCGGTGCCAATCCGGCATTTTCCCTTGGGTCACTGGTGGCCTTTTGGTAGAGTCGCCGTCGCCAGCGGGTTTTCGGCTGGACGATGGAACCGAAGAAGGGAGTCTGATCAGTGAGTCCGGGCAAAAAAATCCTCGGTCTCACGGCGTCGCTTTTGTTGCTGACGCTGTGGGCCAGTTACTTTTATGTATTCAAGGAAAACCGCGACGGCCAGCTTGGCGGTGTCGGCGAAAGCACCGCGTGGTGCGGCACGCCACCGACCAGTGAAGCGGCGTTGGTGGGCAAGGATCAACTGACCTTGCGCGTCACCAACAACCTGCGTGGCGAATTCATGGTTGGCGGCTCGCTGGTGGTTTCCGAACGAACCTTCAACCGCTACGACCTGGGCCGCAACGAACTGCGCCTGCGTCTGGAACCGCTGCAGTGGTCGTTCGGCGTCACGCCGATCTTCCTCGAGCAGGTCAAGGTGCAGCCGCTGAGCCGCAACCTCTCGTCGACCAATAAAAGCGCCTTCGCCGAACTTGAGCCTCGCGCAATCGGCGTGCACGCTCAGACTGCCGCGTTCCCCTTCGATACCTATCGCTACGGCTATAAACCGGTGCTGTATTACCTCAAGGGCAGCGAGCGCATCGACTTGCGCTTCAAGAACATCACCACGCTGATGGAGATGTCCAACACCTTTACGCCGATCCAGAAGTACAACCGCGCCGACTACATCAACGAGAAAAACTCGATGATCCGCGATGAGGACTACAAGCCGTACGGGGCGCATGAGTGCGCGTTCAGCGTCGAACGCAAAGGCTCGTTCAAGGTCGTGGTGCTGTTGCTTCTGCTGGTGCTGTGCCTGCCACTGATGCTGGTGTTCTACCGCGATGAACCGGGGATCGACTTTCTCGCGACGCTGGTGGGAATTGCGGTGGTGCGTACATTGCTGATCGGGCCGGTGGAAGATTTCCAGCTATACAACATCGACTTCTTGTTTGGTGCGGCGATTCTGCTGGTGGGAACGGTATCGCTGATCAAGGCGATGCGCGCCAATAGCCGGCGAGAGATGGCGTTGCGCAGTGGCGAGACATCGTCCTGGTAATACCGGTTGGCGAGGCACACGCGCTGTCGGATGTGAACTTTGCAATTGGCCATCGCATTTGCCGGGGTTTTGGCTATACCTGTATCTCCCCTATGCAAAATGTCTTGGCCTTCTCAAAGGAATTACAGCATGAAGCTAGCCGTCGTGATGGGCACGCTGTGCATTGCCACCCTTGGCGTGGTGGGTTGTTCCAGCAAAACCGTCGAGCCTGACCAGTATTCCGGCTTTCTCAAGGATTACAGCCAGCTGAAGGAGGCCAAGTCACCCTCTGGTGCCGAGGTGATGCGCTGGATGGACCCGAAACTCGACATCAATAAATTCACCAGCGTTTACGTAGAGCCAAGCCAGCTCTACCCGAAGCCGCAAGCCACCGAGAAAATCCCCCAGCAGACTCTCAACGGCATCACCAGTTATTACGATCAGGCGCTCAAGCGCGAACTCGGCAAATCGCTGCCGTTGGCCGCAGGTCCCGGGCCGGGCGTAATTGTGGTGCGTCCGGCGATTACCGCAGTCAGCAGCAAGACCGAAGGCCTGCAAGTCTATGAAGTGATCCCGATCGCACTGGTCGCCGCAGCAGTAAGCACGGCCACTGGTATCCGCGACCAGGAAACCACGCTGGCCACCGAAGCGGTATTCATGGATGGTGCGACCAATCATGTCATCGCGCAGGTGGTGCGCAAAGGTACCGGCAAACCGCTGGAAAACTCTTCCCAGGTGATGAAAGCCGACGACATGAAAGCGGTGATCGATGGCTGGGCAAGCGATCTGCATCAGTCGTATCTGAAACTCAAATCTGAAGCCAAATGATGCAGTAAGGCTGGTTGCCTTTTCGCGAGCAGGCTCGCTCCCACACTGGACACGTATTCAGTGTGGGAGTGAGCCTGCTCGCATTTCGGTGTATCAGTTTCGAATGTCCTGCCTGACACAACGCTTTCGCTAGCAGGCTCACCCTTTCAGGGAAGCTGCGGTGGGTTGTATACAATTTCACCGCTCAGCACCCAACAATTTCAAACAGGGCATAGGTCGTCAGCCGATTTCGTGGTTAACTTCCGCCTCTTGCATGCTTTCCAATCAAAAAACAGAAGGACTCAAGTCATGGCTCAAGTCACCCTCAAAGGCAATCCGGTTCAAGTCAACGGCCAGTTGCCACAAGCCGGTTCCAAGGCGCCAGCCTTTTCCCTGGTAGCCGGCAATCTGTCCGACGTCACCCTGCAAGACTTCGCCGGCAAGCGCAAAGTCCTGAACATTTTCCCAAGCGTCGACACCCCGACCTGCGCCACCTCCGTGCGCAAGTTCAACGCCCAGGCCAACGACATCAGCAACACCGTGGTGCTGTGCATCTCCGCTGACCTGCCATTCGCCCAAGCACGCTTTTGCGGTGCTGAAGGTCTGGAAAACGTACAGAACCTGTCGACTCTGCGCGGCAGCGAGTTCATCGAAAACTATGGCGTGGCCATCGCTGACGGCCCGCTGAAAGGCCTGACCGCTCGCGCGGTTGTGGTGCTGGATGAAAACGACACCGTTCTGCATAGCGAACTGGTCAAGGAAATCGCCGAAGAGCCTAACTACGAAGCGGCACTGTCCGTTCTCAAGTAAGACTTTTACAATTGTTAACGGCCTGGCCCTGTCCAGGCCGTTTTCATTTGTGTATCAGGGTTTTGCCTCACACCTTGAAACGTAAGTGGAAGGTAAATTGCCGGTAAAGCTGCTTTGCTTAAATCGACTCAGTGCTTATCGTTCAGCCTCCCGTAATAGAAGCCCACGCGCCCAATGGTCAATAACTCCATGCAATCGTCCCCCCGCAAATCCCGTCGCTGGCTGATCAGCCTGCTGGTCCTGTTGGTCATCGCTGTCCTGTGCTGGAAATTCTGGCCCACCGGCTCTGCTGACAAGGCGGGCGGCGACAAAGCGGCCGCCGGGCATACCGGGCGCTCGGGGATGATGCGGCCTGGCTTCGGCGGCGGTACCGGGCCGATTCCGGTGCGTGTGGCGCCGGCGGTGAAGGGCGACTTCCCGCTGTATTACAAGGCGCTGGGCACGGTCACCGCGCTGAACACCATCAATGTTCGCAGCCGCGTGGGCGGCGAACTGGTAAAGATTCATTTCGAAGAAGGGCAGATGGTCAAGGCGGGCGACCTGCTGGCCGAGATCGATCCGCGTCCTTACCAGAACGCTTTGCTCCAGGCCGAAGGCACGCTGCTGCAGAATCAGGCGCAACTGAAAAACGCTCAGGTGGACGTCGAGCGTTACCGCGGCCTGTACAAAGAAGACAGCATCGCCAAACAGACCCTCGATACCGCCGAAGCGCTGGTTGGCCAGTACCTGGGCACGGTCAAGACCAATCAGGCGGCGGTCAACGACGCCAAGCTCAATCTCGAATTCACCAAGATCCGCGCGCCGATTGCCGGTCGCGTCGGTCTGCGTCAGGTCGACGTCGGCAACCTCGTCGCCGCCAACGACACCACGTTCCTCGCGGTGATCACCCAGACGCAACCGATCAGCGTGGCCTTCACCTTGCCGGAAAACAGCCTCGACACCGTGCTCGCGCGTTACCGCAGCGGAGCTAAACTGCCTGCCGAAGCGTGGGATCGGGGCGACACCAAGCTGCAGGCTACCGGTGTGCTGCAAAGCCTCGACAACCAGATCGACGTCGCTACCGGCACCCTCAAGTTCAAGGCCCGTTACGATAACCGCGACCAGTCGCTGTTCCCCAATCAGTTCGTCAATGTTCGTTTGCTGGCCGACACGCTCAAAGGTGTAGTGCTGGCACCGTCGGCAGCGATTCAGTTCGGCACCAATGGCACCTTTGTCTATGCGCTGGACGGCGACAAGAAAGTTACCATTCGCCAACTGAAAATCGGTGCCAGTGACGGTGACAACACCGTGGTCACCGAAGGCCTCGCCGCGGGTGATCGCGTGGTGCTCGAAGGCACCGATCGCCTGAAAGAGGGCAGCGAAGTCGAAGTAGTCAATGACAGCAGCGAAGTGCCGACCTCGCCGACCGAACACCTGCAAGGCAAATCTGCCGCCAATCCCGATGCGACCACAGCCGATAAGGCCAAGAAGGGCGCATGAACATTTCGCGGCTGTTCATCCTCCGTCCGGTAGCCACCACCCTGAGCATGCTGGCCATTGTTCTGGCCGGCCTGATCGCTTATCGCCTGCTGCCGGTTTCGGCCTTGCCGCAGGTCGATTATCCGACCATCCGCGTCATGACCCTGTACCCCGGCGCCAGTCCGGACGTGATGACCAGCGCCGTCACCGCGCCGCTTGAACGCCAGTTCGGGCAGATGCCGGGCCTCACACAAATGGCTTCGACCAGCTCCGGCGGCGCTTCGGTGCTGACCCTGCGTTTCAGCCTCGACATCAACATGGACGTCGCCGAACAGCAGGTGCAAGCCGCGATCAACGCCGCGACCAATCTGCTGCCGACCGACCTGCCGGCACCGCCGGTGTACAACAAGGTCAACCCGGCGGACACGCCTGTTCTGACCTTGGCCATCACCTCGAAAACCATGCTGCTGCCCAAGCTCAATGATCTGGTCGATACGCGCATGGCGCAGAAAATCGCCCAGATCAGCGGCGTCGGCATGGTCAGCATTGCCGGTGGCCAGCGCCAGGCCGTGCGGATCAAGGTCAACCCCGAAGCGCTGGCGGCCAACAGCCTCAACCTGTCGGACGTGCGCACGCTGATCGGCGCCTCCAACGTCAACCAGCCGAAAGGCAACTTCGATGGCCCGACCCGGGTGTCGATGCTCGATGCCAACGACCAACTGACCTCGCCCGAGGACTACGCCAACCTCATCCTGACCTACAAGAACGGCGCACCGTTGCGGCTCAAGGACGTCGCGGAAATCGTCGATGGCGCCGAGAACGAGCGTCTGGCCGCGTGGGCCAACCAGAATCAGGCGGTGTTGCTGAACATCCAGCGACAGCCCGGCGCCAACGTTATCGAAGTGGTCGACCGCATCAAGGCCTTGCTGCCAAGCATCACCGACAATCTGCCGGCCGGCCTCGACGTCACGGTGCTGACGGATCGCACCCAGACCATCCGTGCCTCGGTCACCGACGTGCAACATGAACTGCTGATCGCTATCGCGCTGGTGGTCATGGTCACGTTCCTGTTTCTGCGCCGCGCCAGTGCGACGATCATCCCGTCAGTGGCCGTGCCGCTGTCGCTGATCGGCACCTTCGGCGTGATGTACCTCGCCGGGTTCTCGGTGAACAACCTGACCCTGATGGCGCTGACCATTGCCACCGGTTTCGTCGTCGACGACGCCATCGTCATGCTCGAGAACATTTCGCGCTTCATCGAAGAGGGTGACAGCCCGATGCAGGCCGCGCTCAAGGGCGCGAAACAGATCGGCTTCACCCTGATTTCCCTGACCCTGTCGCTGATCGCCGTACTGATTCCGCTGCTGTTCATGGCCGACGTGGTAGGGCGCCTGTTCCGCGAATTCGCCATCACCCTGGCGGTGGCGATCCTGATTTCCCTGGTGGTGTCGCTGACCCTGACGCCGATGATGTGCGCGCGTCTGCTCAAGCGTGAACCGCAAGAACACGAGCAAGGCCGTTTCTACCGCGCCAGCGGTGCGTTCATCGACTGGATGATCAAGGAATACGGGCGGATGCTGCGCTGGGTGCTCAAGCATCAGCCGCTGACCTTGCTGGTCGCCATCGGCACGCTGGCGTTGACCGTATTCCTTTACGTGATCGTGCCGAAGGGTTTCTTTCCGGTGCAGGACACCGGGGTGATTCAGGGTATTTCCGAAGCGCCGCAGTCGATCTCCTTCGCGGCGATGGGCGAGCGGCAGCAGCAACTGGCGAAGATCATTCTTGAAGATCCGGCGGTGCAGAGCCTGTCGTCCTACATTGGCGTCGACGGCGACAACGCTACGCTCAACAGCGGCCGCTTGCTGATCAACCTCAAGCCCCATGGCGAGCGCGATCTGACGGCCAGTGAAGTGATTTCCCGCCTGCAACCGCAACTGGACAAACTGGTCGGCATTCGTCTGTTCATGCAGCCGGTGCAGGATCTGACCATCGAGGACCGGGTCAGCCGCACCCAGTACCAGTTCAGCATGTCCTCGCCGGACTCCGAATTGCTCAGCCAGTGGAGTGGCCGTCTGGTCGAAGCCCTGGCCCAGCGTCCGGAGTTGACCGACGTGGCCAGTGATCTGCAGGACAAAGGCTTGCAGGTCTATCTGGTGATCGACCGCGACGCCGCATCGCGCCTTGGCGTGTCGGTGGCGAATATCACCGATGCGCTGTACGACGCCTTCGGCCAGCGGCAGATTTCGACCATTTACACCCAGGCCAGCCAGTATCGCGTGGTGCTGCAAGCCCAGGCCGGGGAGAAGATCGGCCCGCAGGCGCTGGATCAGATTCACGTCAAGACCACCGACGGCGCGCAGGTACGCCTGTCGAGTCTGGCGCATGTTGAAGAGCGTCAGGCGCAATTGGCGATCACTCACATCGGCCAGTTCCCGGCGGTGATGATGTCGTTCAACCTCGCGCCGGGCGTGGCGTTGGGGCATGCCGTGGACATCATCGAGCAAGTGCAGCAGGACATCGGCATGCCGGTCGGCGTGCAGACTCAGTTCCAGGGCGCGGCGCAGGCGTTCCAGGCTTCGCTGTCGAGCACCTTGCTGCTGATTCTGGCGGCGGTGGTGACCATGTACATCGTCCTCGGCGTGCTCTACGAGAGCTACATCCACCCGATCACCATTCTTTCGACCTTGCCGTCCGCCGCAGTCGGTGCCTTGCTGGCGTTGCTGCTCAGTGGCAACGACCTGGGCATGATCGCGATCATCGGCATCATTCTGTTGATCGGTATCGTCAAGAAGAACGCGATCATGATGATCGACTTCGCCCTCGACGCCGAACGCACCCAGGGCATGGCCCCGGCAGAGGCGATCTATCAAGCGGCGTTGCTGCGCTTCCGGCCGATTCTGATGACCACGCTGGCGGCGTTGTTCGGCGCAGTGCCGCTGATGCTGGCCACGGGGTCTGGCGCGGAACTGCGTCAGCCGTTGGGTCTGGTGATGGTCGGCGGCTTGTTGGTGAGCCAGGTGTTGACGCTGTTCACCACGCCGGTGATTTACCTGTACTTCGACCGCCTCGGAAGGCGCTTTGGCAAATCCAAAGCCGAAGGTGAAGAGGTCGCGGTATGACTGTCGGAATATATCTCCCCTGTGGGAGCGAGCCTGCTCGCGAAAGCGGGAGGTCAGTCACTGCCAAAGTTGAAGGTAAGGGCGCATTCGCGAGCAGGCTCGCTCCCACAGAGGTATGCGGGGAGAACAAGAGTCGATGAACCTCTCCGGCCCTTTCATCAAACGCCCCGTGGCAACCATGCTGCTCTCCCTGGCAATCATGTTGCTCGGTGGGGTCAGCTTCGGGCTGTTGCCGGTATCGCCGTTGCCGCAGATGGATTTCCCGGTGATTGTCGTCCAGGCCAGTCTGCCGGGCGCCAGTCCCGAGGTGATGGCTTCGACGGTGGCGACGCCGCTGGAGCGGTCGTTCGGTGCGATTGCCGGCGTCAATACCATGAGCAGCCGTTCCAGTCAGGGTTCGACGCGGGTGATTCTGCAGTTTGACCTCGACCGCGACATCAACGGCGCGGCGCGGGAAGTGCAGGCGGCGATCAACGCCTCGCGCAATCTGCTGCCTAGCGGGATGCGCAGCATGCCGACCTATAAAAAGGTCAATCCGTCGCAGGCGCCGATCATGGTGCTGTCGCTGACCTCGGACGTGCTGGAAAAAGGCCAGCTCTACGACCTGGCTTCGACCATCCTCTCGCAAAGCCTGTCGCAGGTGCAGGGCGTTGGTGAAGTACAGATCGGTGGCAGTTCGCTGCCGGCGGTGCGCATCGAGCTCGAACCGCAGGCGCTGAACCAGTACGGCGTGGCCCTCGACGATGTACGCAAGACCATTGCCGACGCTAACGTGCGCCGGCCCAAGGGTTCGGTCGAGGACGGCGAGCGCTTGTGGCAGATCCAGGCCAACGATCAGTTGGAGAAAGCCAAGGATTACGAGTCGCTGATCATTCACTACGCCGATGGCGCCGCATTGCGTCTCAGGGATGTGGCGAAAGTCAGCGATGGCGTCGAAGACCGTTACAACAGCGGTTTCTTCAACGACGACGCGGCGGTATTGCTGGTGATCAACCGTCAGGCCGGCGCTAACATCATCGAGACGGTCAACGAGATCAAGGCGCAGTTGCCCGCGCTGCAAGCGGTGCTGCCGGCCAGCGTCAAACTCAATCTGGCCATGGATCGCTCGCCAGTGATCAAGGCGACGCTGCACGAAGCCGAGATGACCTTGCTGATCGCCGTCGCCCTGGTGGTGCTGGTGGTGTACCTGTTTCTGGGTAACTTCCGCGCCTCGCTGATCCCGACCCTGGCGGTGCCGGTGTCGCTGGTCGGTACCTTTGCGGTGATGTACCTGTACGGGTTCTCGCTGAACAACCTGTCGCTGATGGCGCTGATTCTCGCCACAGGTCTTGTGGTGGACGATGCCATCGTAGTGTTGGAGAACATTTCCCGGCATATCGACGAAGGCGTCAAACCGATGCAGGCCGCGTACCTCGGGGCCAAGGAAGTCGGTTTTACCCTGCTGTCGATGAACGTCTCGCTGGTGGCGGTGTTCCTGTCGATCCTGTTCATGGGCGGGCTGGTTGAAAGCCTGTTCCGCGAGTTTTCCATCACCCTGGCGGCGGCGATCGTGGTGTCGCTGGTGGTTTCCCTGACGCTGACGCCAATGCTCTGCGCGCGCTGGCTCAAGCCGCACACGCCGGGCCAGGAAAACCGCCTGCAACGCTGGAGCCACAAGACCAACGACTGGATGGTCGGCAAATACGCCACCAGCCTCGACTGGGTGTTGCGTCATCGGCGTCTGACCTTGTTCAGTCTGCTGCTCACTGTTGGCGTCAACATTGCGCTGTATGTGGTGGTGCCGAAAACCTTCCTGCCGCAGCAGGACACCGGCCAGTTGATCGGTTTCGTGCGTGGCGACGACGGTCTGTCGTTCAACGTCATGCAGCCGAAAATGGAAACCTTCCGCCGCGCCGTGCTCAAGGACGAAGCGGTGGAAAGCGTGGCCGGCTTCATTGGTGGTAACAACGGCACCAACAACGCCTTCATGATCGTGCGCCTGAAACCGATCAAGGAGCGCCAGCTGTCGGCACAGAAAGTCATCGAGCGTCTGCGCAAGGAAATGCCCAAGGTGCCCGGGGCGCAGTTGATGCTGATGGCCGACCAGGACCTGCAATTTGGCGGCGGCCGCGAGCAGACCAGTTCGCAATACACCTACATCCTGCAAAGCGGCGACCTCGCTGAATTGCGCAAGTGGTTCCCGAAAGTGGTCACCGCGTTGCGCGCTTTGCCCGAGCTGACCGCCATCGATGCCCGCGAAGGTGCCGGGGCGCAGCAGGTGACACTGATTGTCGACCGGGATCAGGCCAAGCGCCTGGGGGTCGACATGAACATGGTCACCGCCGTGCTCAACAACGCTTACAGCCAGAGGCAGATTTCGACGATCTACGACAGCCTCAATCAGTATCAGGTGGTGATGGAGGTCAATCCGAAATACGCCCAGGATCCGGTGACGCTCAAGCAGGTCGAGGTGATTACCGCTGACGGTGCGCGCGTGCCGCTGTCGACGTTCGCCCATTACGAAAACAGCCTGGAAAACGACCGCGTCAGCCATGAAGGCCAGTTTGCGTCCGAAAGCATTTCATTTGATATGGCCGAAGGCGTGACCGTGGAGCAGGGGAGTGCCGCCATCGAACGAGCGATCGCCAAGGTCGGTTTGCCGGAGGATGTGATTGCGAAAATGGCCGGCACCGCTGACGCCTTCGCCGCGACGCAGAAGAGCCAGCCGTTCATGATCCTCGGTGCGTTGCTGGCGGTGTATCTGGTGCTCGGTGTGCTGTATGAAAGCTACATTCACCCGCTGACCATTCTCTCGACTTTGCCCTCGGCCGGGGTTGGCGCGTTGCTGTCGATCTATGCATTGGGGGGCGAGTTCAGCCTGATTTCCCTGCTGGGGATATTCCTGCTGATCGGCGTGGTGAAAAAGAACGCCATTCTGATGATCGATCTGGCGCTGCAATTGGAGCGTCATCAGGGCCTGTCGCCGCTGGAGTCGATCCGCAGCGCCTGTCTGCAACGCTTGCGGCCGATCCTGATGACCACGCTGGCGGCGATCCTCGGCGCCTTGCCGTTGCTGCTCGGCCGCGCCGAGGGTGCGGAAATGCGCCAGCCGCTGGGCCTGACCATCATTGGCGGCCTGGTGTTCAGCCAGGTCCTGACCCTTTACACCACCCCGGTGGTTTACCTTTATCTCGACAAGCTGCGCCATCGCTTCAACAAATGGCGTGGCGTGCGTACTGATGCCGCTCTGGAAACTCCGCTATGACTGACCGTTCGCTTATTCAATTGGCCACCGTCCGCGGCTCGCGCCTATTGAGCCTGTCGCTGTGCGTGGCGCTGCTCAGCGCTTGCGCA
The DNA here is from genome assembly GCF_056278925.1 of Pseudomonas sp. TE9122. NCBI lineage: Bacteria > Pseudomonadati > Pseudomonadota > Gammaproteobacteria > Pseudomonadales > Pseudomonadaceae > Pseudomonas > Pseudomonas sp. TE9122. The sequence goes on from NZ_JBWBQI010000001.1 coordinate 2,376,714, forward strand.
GTCGGCCCGGACTACCAGCGCCCGCAAACTGCCGAAATCGCTCAGTTCAAGGAAGCCGAAGGCTGGCGTCAGGCCAATCCCAGCGACTCGCTGGCCCGGGGCGCCTGGTGGGAGTTGTACGGCGATCGGCAGCTCAACGCCTTGGTGGAAAAACTCAACAGCTCCAACCAGACCGTCGCCCAGTCCGAAGCGCAGTTTCGTCAGGCGCAGGCTTTGGTGCGCAGTGCACGCGGGGCGTTTTACCCCAGTGTCGACCTGAGTCTGGGCAAGAACCGCTCGAGTCAGGGCACCGGCAGCAGCAGTTCGAGCCTGAGCAGTTCCTCAAGCGGTATTCGTGATACCTACACCGCGCAACTGGGCGTCAGTTGGGAAGCCGATGTCTGGGGCAAGCTGCGCCGTGGGCTGGAGGCGGATGAGGCCAACGCCCAGGCGAGTTTTGCCGATCTGGCGGCGATGCGTCTGAGTCAGCAGTCGGAGCTGGTGCAGAACTACCTGCAACTGCGCGTCATCGATCAGCAGAAGCGTTTGCTTGAAGCCACGGTTGCCGCTTACGAGCGATCACTGAAGATGACGCAGAACCAGTACCGCGCCGGGGTTTCCGGGCGCGATGCGGTGGCGCAGGCGCAAACCCAGTTGAAAAGCACCCAGGCCGATCTGGTCGACCTGATCTGGCAGCGCGCACAGTTTGAAAACGCCATTGCCGTGCTCACTGGCGAAGCCCCGGCCAACTTCAGCATTGCCGAAAGCCAGAACATCCCGAATCTGCCGCAAGTGCCGTTGAGCCTGCCTTCGCAATTGCTCGAACGCCGTCCTGACATCGCTTCGGCAGAGCGCTCTGTGATCGCCGCCAACGCCAATGTCGGCGTGGCGAAAGCCGCGTATTACCCGGACCTGACCCTGAGCCTGAGCGGCGGCTACAGCAGCAGTACCTCGAAAAACCTGATCAGCCTGCCGAACCGTTTCTGGTCGGTCGGCCCGCAGCTTTCTCTGCCGCTGTTCGACGGCGGCATTCGTTCGGCCGAGGTTGACCGCAGCGAGGCGGCCTATGACGAAACCGTCGCGCGCTACCGCCAGACCGTGCTCGACGGTTTCCGCGAAGTGGAAAACTACCTGGTCCAGCTCAAGGTGTATGAGGACGAAGCGGCAGTGCGCCAGGAAGCGCTGGATGCTGCCCGCGATTCTCTGCGCCTGACGGAAAACCAGTACAAGGCCGGGCTGATTGCCTATATCGACGTGGTCGTGGTGCAAGCCACGGCGCTGAGCAACGAACGCAGTGTGCTGAATATTCTGCAGAACCGACTGATCGCCAGCGTGCAACTGATCGCCGCGCTGGGCGGCGGCTGGGACGGCCAACTCGACGTCAGCGACAACCGCTGAACCTGTGGGAGCGAGCCTGCTCGCGAAAGCGGTGGGTCAGGCAACTACGATGGTGGCTGTGCCGACGCCTTCGCGAGCAGGCTCGCTCCCACGGGGATTTTTGTCTGGCATGAGATCGCTTTCACAGGGTGAGGTTAAAGCCCACCGCAGAGCCTTGTAGGACGATCGAACAAGCGTTTCATCGGCTTGATGGCAATTTGGTTACTTTGTCAGTGCGTTCTTCCGCGCAATCAGTACAATCGCCGCATTTGCCCGACCGAGAATGGAAGCAGTACGGTTTCGGCTTGTCACGAGAACGTCCATGCTCATCGGCAGCTACTCCTTCACCCTGGTTTTCATTTCGTTGTGCGTGGCCATTCTGGCTTCCTACACGGCGCTCGATCTCACCGGGCGCATTGCCACGGCTAAAGGCCGGGCCGTGCATTTCTGGACGGCGGGCGGGGCGTTGGCGATGGGCGTTGGCGTCTGGTCGATGCATTTCATCGGCATGCTCGCCTTCAAATTGCCGATCGACCTGGGCTACGACTTCGCCCTCACTGCGCTGTCGCTGCTGATCGCGGTGCTGTCCTGCGGCTTCGCGTTGTGGCTGGTCAGCCAACCGAAACTGCCGCTGGCGCAACTGGCTTTCGGTGCGCTGATCATGGGTTCGGGCATCAGCGCCATGCACTACACCGGCATGGCCGCGCTGCGCATGACACCGGGCATCGATTACGACCCGACCCTGTTCAGTGCCTCCCTGCTGATCGCCGTCGGCGCCTCGGCAGCGGCATTGTGGATTGCCTTTCGCCTGCGTCAGCACTCGCCCTATGTGCGGCTGATTCGCGCAGGTGCGGCGGTGATCATGGGTGTGGCAATTGTCGGCATGCATTACACCGGCATGGCTGCTGCGCAATTTCCTGACGGCAGTTTCTGCGGCGCGACGCTCAATGGCTTGAAGGGCAATGGCCTCGACAGTCTGGTCGTGGTGACCACGCTGGCGGTGCTGTCGATTGCGTTGTTGACCTCGATCCTCGACGCCCGCCTCGAAGCGCGCACGGCTGATCTGGCGCACTCGCTGACGGTGGCCAACCGCGAACTCACCCAACTGGCCCTGCACGATCCGCTGACCAGTCTGCCCAACCGCATGCTGCTCGACGACCGCATCAATCAGGCGATCAAAAAGGTGCAAGAGCAGGGTGGCTGCTTCGCCTTGATGTTCATCGACCTCGACGGCTTCAAACCGGTCAACGACGCATTCGGCCATCACATGGGCGACCAATTGCTGCGCGAGGTCGGCGCGCGTCTGCGTGAAGACTTGCGCAGCCAGGACACTCTTGCGCGAATCGGCGGCGATGAGTTCGTTCTGCTGGTGCGTTTGAGCGAGCCCAATGACGCCTTGAGCCTGGCTGCGCGTCAGGTCAGCCTGATCGGTCGCACGTTCCGCGTCGCTGAACATGATCTGCAGATTTCCGCCAGCGTCGGCATTGCCCTCTACCCGGGCAACGGTGACAACGCCCAGGAACTGCTGATGAACGCCGACGCCGCGATGTACCACGCCAAGGGCGGCGGCAAGAACGGCTACAGCTTCTTCGATGCATCGATGAACACCAACGCGCGCAAACAATTGCAACTGTTACAGGATCTGCGCGCGGCCATCGAGCACAACCAGTTCTGTCTGCATTACCAGCCCAAGTTCGACGCCGCCAATGGCCGTCCGGTCGGTGCTGAAGCGCTGCTGCGTTGGAAGCATCCGCTGCACGGCATGTTGATGCCGGACAAGTTCATTGATCTGGCGGAGAAAACCGGGCTGATCATTCCGATGGGTGAATGGGTGCTCAACGAAGCCTGCCGGCAGATGCGCGAATGGTACGTGCTCGGTTACACCGACTGGCGCATCGCCGTGAACCTCTCGGCCTTGCAGTTCTGCCATGCCGGGCTGGTGCAAAGCGTGGCCAAGGCGCTGGCGACCCATCACCTGCCGGCCAACAGCCTGACTCTGGAAATCACCGAAACCACGGCCATGAGCGACGCCGATGCGAGCATGACCGTGCTGCAAGAGCTGTCGGACATGGGTGTCGACCTGTCGATCGACGACTTCGGCACCGGTTATTCCAGCCTGATGTACCTCAAGCGCCTGCCGGCCAATGAGCTGAAGATCGACCGCGGTTTCGTCCGCGATCTGGAGCACGACAGCGATGATGCTGCAATCGTCTCGGCGATTGTTGCGCTGGGGCAGGCCCTGGATTTGCGGATTGTCGCCGAAGGTGTCGAAACCGGCGCGCAACAGGACTTCCTGACCAAACTGGGCTGTGATTCGCTGCAGGGCTATCTGCTCGGCCATCCGATGCCGGCGGAGCGCTTCATGCAGGACATCGTGCGTGGGCAACGGCTGGCGGTGGTCTGAGATACCGAGTCATCGTTCTTCGCGAGCAGGCTCGCTCCCACAGGTGATCGCATTCCCTTGTGGGAGCGAGCCTGCTCGCGAAGGCGCTTGTGCAAACACCATAGAACTCATGCAAAAGCCATGAATGGCAGTTATTCTTCCCCCGACTGTTACGTGTGCACGTGGGGGAAGGCCAGCATGGATAAAGTCATTGTCATCACCGGGGGCGGGCGCGGAATCGGCGCGGCTACGGCATTGCTGGCAGCCGAACAGGGCTACCGGATCTGCATCAACTACCAGTCGGATGAGCAGGCCGCACACAGCGTACTCGAACAGGTTCGAGCCTTGGGCGCGCAGGCCATCGCGGTTCGCGCCGATGTCAGCATCGAAGACGAAGTGATCGCGATGTTTCATCGCGTCGACACCGAACTGGGCCGGGTTACCGCGCTGGTCAACAACGCCGGCACCGTCGGGCAGAAGTCGCGAGTCGATGAAATGTCCGAATTCCGCATCCTCAAAATCATGAAAACCAACGTGCTGGCGCCGATCCTCTGCGCCAAACACGCGATCCTGCGCATGTCGCCCAAACACGGCGGGCAGGGCGGCAGCATCGTCAACGTCTCCTCGGTCGCGGCACGCCTCGGTTCGCCGAACGAGTACGTTGATTACGCCGCATCCAAGGGTGCGCTCGACACCTTCACTATCGGTCTGTCGAAAGAAGTCGCGGGTGAGGGCATTCGCGTCAATGCCGTGCGTCCGGGCTACATCTATACCGACTTCCATGCGCTGAGCGGCGACCCGGATCGGGTCAGCAAGCTCGAATCGGCGATTCCCATGGCCCGGGGCGGGCGGCCGGATGAAGTTGCGGAGGCGATTGTCTGGTTGCTGTCGGACAAGGCATCGTATGCGACCGGGACGTTTGTTGATTTGGGGGGTGGGCGGTAAACCGGTGGGTTTGCAGTGTTAAAACCGGCCTCTTCGCGAGCAGGCTCGCTCCCACAGTGGATTTGTGAATACAGACCCCATGTGGGAGCGAGCCTGCTCGCGAAGGGGCCAGTCCAGACAACATCTATCCCTCAGAACGACCGCACAATCCGCCCCAACGTCTCCATGGCCTTTTCCGATTCCTCGGTCCAGGGGCTGCCGTAATTCAACCGAATGCAATTCCTGAAGCGCTGGGTCGGCGAGAAGATCGGCCCCGGCGCGATGCTGATGCCTTGTGCCAGTGCCATCTGAAACAGCTTCAGCGAATCCATCTGCTCCGGCAATTCCAGCCATAGAAAGTAGCCGCCCGCCGGTTGGCTGACCCGGGTCTGCGCCGGAAAGTAGCGGGCAATCGCCGCGAGCATCGCGCTCTGTTGTTCTTCCAGGGCATAACGCAGTTTGCGCAGATGCCGATCGTAGCCGCCGTGTTGCAGATAATCGGCGATAGCCGCTTGCGCCGGCATCGAAGCGCACAGCGAGGTCATCAGCTTCAGCCGTTCGATTTTCTGCGCAAAACGCCCGGCCGCCACCCAGCCGATGCGATAACCGGGCGCGAGACTTTTGGCGAACGAGCCGCAATGCATGACCAATCCTTCGGTATCAAAAGCCTTGGCCGGTTTTGGCGCCTGTTGCCCGTAATAAAGCTCGGCGTAGACGTCGTCTTCGATCAACGGCACCTGATGCTGACGCAGCAGTTCGACCAGTTCCTGTTTCTTCGCCTCGGGCACAGTCGCGCCCATCGGATTCTGGAAACTGGTCATGCACCAGCAGGCCTTGATCGGATGGCGTTCCAAAGTCTGCGCGAGCACACCGAGGTCGATGCCATCGCGCGGGTGCACGGGGATCTCCACAGCTTTGAGTTTCAGACGCTCGAGCACCTGCAGGCTGGCGTAGAACGCCGGGGCCTCGATGGCCACCAGATCCCCGGGCTCGGTCACCGCTTGCAGGCACAGGTTCAGCGCTTCGAGCGCGCCGTTGGTGATGAGCAATTCTTCCATCGGCAACATCAGCCCGCCGACCATGTAGCGCAGGGCAATCTGCCGGCGCAGTTGCGGGTTGCCCGGGGACATATCGGTGACGACCATGCGCGGGTCCATCTCCCGCGCGGCGCTGGCCAGGGAGCGCGACAGGCGTTGCAGCGGGAACAGCGTCGGGCTGGGGAAGGCCGAGCCGAATGGCACGGTGTTGGGGTCTTTGATCGAATCGAGTACCGAGAACACCAACTCGCTGACGTCGACTTCAGTGGATTCGTTGACCTGGCTGCTGATTACCGGCTCGGAGAATGTGCTCGGCGTATGGGCGTTGACGAAGTAACCGGAGCGCGGCCGGGCGCGGATCAGGCCGCGGCGTTCGAGCAGGTAATAGGCCTGGAACACCGTGGACGGGCTGACGCCGTAGGTCTGGCTGGCGTAGCGCACCGACGGCACCCGCTGGCCGGGGCCGAGGACGCCGGAGCGGATCAGTTCAGCGATGTCGTCGGCGAATTTTTCGTAGCGTTTCATCGGTGGGCCTTGGTGGACATGATTTTGTGGGGTGTCAGGGAAGGAGCCCTCACCCTAGCCCTCTCCCAGAGGGAGAGGGGACTGATTGGGGGATGCTGATGAAATATGCCGACCTGACAGTGCTTTGCCGAATCCATAATCGACTCGGTCTTTCAGGTCGATGCATAGCGACAGACACCTCGGTCGGCTCCCTCTCCCTCCGGGAGAGGGGACTGATTGGGGGATGCTGATGAAATACGCCGACCTGACAGTGCTTTGCCGAATCCATAATCGACTCGGTCTTTCAGGTCGATGCATAGCGACAGACACCTCGGTCGGCTCCCTCTCCCTCCGGGAGAGGGCTGGGGTGAGGGCAGCAATGCCAAATTCTCAACGATTTATCGGCGCCACAAACCGGCTCTTCGCCACGCTGTATACCTGCGGCTCGTCACTGTCTTCAATCCTGAAACTCAACGTCTGCGAACTGCTCGCCGGCCGCTCGGTGGTCATCGCCACCGACACCGGCACATCGACAATCTCTCCCGGCGCCAGGCTCAATGCCGTTTTGCCCTGCAACTCAAACCCGTCGCCATCAACCAGACTCAACCGGTATTCCTGTCGCTGCTGAGTCTTGTTGATCACTTTCAGCGAATAAATATTCTCGATCTGCCCCTGAGCGTTCTCGCGGAACAACCCGCGATCCTTGGTCACGTCCAGCGACACCATCGGCCGCGCGATCAATGCCAGCGCCAACGCTCCGATCATCACCAACAACACCGCCGTATAGCCAATCAAACGCGGACGCAGCAGATGGGTTTTGCCGCCCTGCAATTCGCGCTCGGAACTGTAGCGGATCAGGCCGCGCGGGTAATGCATTTTGTCCATGATCGAATCGCAGGCATCGATGCACGCTGCGCAGCCGATGCATTCCATTTGCAAACCATCGCGGATGTCGATGCCGGTCGGGCAGACCTGCACGCATAACTGGCAGTCGATGCAATCACCCAGGCCGGCTTCGACCGGGCGCACATCACGCTTGCGCGGACCACGGTTTTCGCCACGGGCGGCGTCGTAGGCAATGGTCAGCGTGTCCTTGTCGAACATCACACTCTGGAACCGCGCATACGGGCACATGTGCATGCACACGGCTTCACGCAGCCAACCGGCGTTGATGTAGGTGGCGGCGGCGAAGAACAGCACCCAGAACAGACTGATGCCACCGATCTGCAGGGTCAGCAAATCTTCAGCCAGCGGCCGGATCGGGGTGAAGTAACCGACGAAGGTCAGGCCGGTCATCACGCTGATCGCCAGCCACAACGTGTGCTTGGCGGCGCGCCGCGCCAGTTTGTTCAGGCTCCACGGCGCCGCTTGCAGCTTGATTCGCTGGTTGCGTTCGCCTTCGGTGATCTTCTCGCACCACATGAAGATCCACGTCCACGAACTCTGCGGGCAGGTGTAACCGCACCAGACGCGACCGGCGAACACGGTGATGGCGAAGAGTCCGAACGCAGCGATGATCAGCAGCGCCGAGAGCAAAATGAAATCCTGCGGCCAGAACGTCGCGCCAAAGATATGGAATTTGCTTTCCGCCAGATCCCACAGCACCGCCTGCCGACCGCCCCAGTTCAGCCACACGGTGCCGAAGAACAGCAGGAACAGAAACCCGGCACCGCTCATACGCAGGTTGCGGAACAGGCCGGTGAAACTGCGGGTGTGGATCTGCTTGTCGGTGGATCCGGCAGTCGCTTTCAGAGGGCGCGCGGGTACGCTTCTTATCGTCGGCGCTGCTTCTACGGTTCGGACGGGGATTTGCTCGCTCATGTTCGTTCGCTCATCAGCCTCCATCAGGCCGATGAACTATGGGCGCCGATCTGTTTGCAGAACAGACTCAGGTTTGGCAATAAAAAGCGGATCAGATGGGGTTTGGCGCAATGCCTGCGACAACTTGAAGCATCAGGGTGGGCGCGGCGCAAACGCCTATCGCGGATGTTTGCGCAGCGTATTGAGCGAGGTCAATCAAACCACCGAACCACTGTCATCGGCTTTAACGTGCTTGCGCCCGTCTTTAGCCCCGGCCACGGTCAGGGCATTGGCTTCTGCTTCGGTGATGTAGGCGCGTTTGCCTTCGATTTCCACGAACGACATGGCTTTTTCGCTATCGGTCTCGACTGTCAACGTGTCGCAGATACGGATTTCCTCACCATGCTCGACGGTGAAAAAACACACTTTCTGCTCGGGGTTGGATGCATCGATTCGAACGGTCATGGCGGCAGTCCTTTCAAGTGAGGTCTGCACGTTAGGAAACGCAGCGCGCAGTTCGTTCTGCGCAACCGATTAATGGTCGCTGTTGTCCATCGCTTATCAAGCCAATAACAAGGGAAGCACGATGGAAGACTGGTGGGATGAAGTGTGGGCCACGATGCAAGCCGAATTTGCCGACATCGGCGACGCCTCGCAAATGACCCGAATCACCGTACGCCTGCTGATGGCGGCGATTCTCGGCGGGATACTCGGATTTGAGCGCGAGCATAAAGGCAAGGCAGCGGGCGTGCGCACGCACATGCTGGTGGCGTTGGGCGCTGCGCTATTCGTGTTGGTGCCGCAGACCTCGGGCGCAGAATCCGATGCCATGAGTCGGGTCTTGCAGGGTGTGATTGCCGGGATCGGCTTTCTCGGCGCCGGCACCATTCTGAAAAATCAGCAGGGCGACGAGGCCCATGTCAAAGGCCTGACCACGGCGGCGGGCTTATGGATGACGGCGGCGATCGGCGTGGCGGCGGGGCTGGGCAAGGAAGCGACGGCATTGCTCAGTACCATTCTGGCACTGGCGATCTTCAGCGTGATGCCTTACGTGGTGAGAGTGTTCGAAAAGGATGTCGACAAGAACGACCACCTCTGACTTCCCGCCGGCTGATGATCGTTGCCTGATCGTTGCCTGATCGTTCCCGCGCTCCGCGTGGGAATGCAGCCCGGGACGCTCCGCGTCCCTTCTGGAGCCGAACGCGGAGCGTCCGTTGAGGCATCCCCACGCGGAGCGTGGGAACGATCAGGGGGGCAGGGTCAGACGATCACTGGCGGCATCGTATTCGGTGGCTCTTCTTTCGGCGGTGGCGTGGTGCCGGGTGGCTCTTGCTCGGGCACCGGTGGCGGCTCGGTATCCGGCAGGGTGGGTTTGTCGATGTTCGGATCAGGCGTTTCCGCCGGGATCGGGATGTTCATCTGATGACCTCCGTATGGCACATGGCGTGGGACGTGCTTAAGTGAGTTGACCCGGCCACGGCAAATTCGATCCGCCGGTTTGTCTTGTTAATTTCATCTGAACTTTTCCCCGCGCCGGTTGCTCGGAACCTAAGTGAGTTCATGACAGGGCCGGCGCTTTGTCGCGAATACTGTTCCGGCACAAGAGCGTCCTTGGGGCGTTAAGGAGAGATGCTCAATGACTGCTGAAAGACCTTCAGAGCTGAGTTACAACCCGCACATGCCATTGTCGCAGGCGTTGCTGCTGCCTCGAATCGTCATCGAAAACACCATGCCGACCCTCGACGGCGGCCAGTTTGCCGTCAAGTCGATTGCCGGGCGCGAGGTGGTGGTGACCAGCAAAGTGTTTGCCGACGGCCATGACAAGCTCGCCGTACGCATCCGCTGGCGCGAAGAAGGCCAGGAAACCTGGCAGACCGAGGTCATGTCCGATCAGGGCAACAACACCTGGCAAGGCCAGTTCCGCCCCGAAGAGCAGGGCCGCTACCTGTATTGCATCGAAGCGTGGATCGATCATTTCGCCAGCTTCCAGTACGAACTGGAAAAGAAGCACAACGCTGCTGTGCCGGTTTCCCTGGAGCTGCAGGAAGGCCGCACGATGGTGCAACAGGCCGCCGAACGCAGCGAAGGTCAGCTCAGCGAGCAGCTTGCCGCGCTGCACCATGAATTGTCCGGCCTGCTCGAAACCGAGCAGGTTGCGCTGTTTCTGCACTCGCGCAGTGCAGAGTTGATGGCTCAGGCGGATCACCGCGCCTACCTCAGCATCAGCGCCGAATTCCCCATGGACGTCGAGCGCGAACTCGCCGAGTTCGCCAGTTGGTATGAGCTGTTTCCGCGCTCTATCACCGACGATCCCCAGCGTCATGGCACTTTCAACGACGTGCACTCGCGTCTGCCGATGATTCAGGACATGGGCTTCGACGTGTTGTACTTCACGCCGATTCACCCGATCGGCCGCGCCCACCGCAAGGGCCGCAACAATTCCCTGACTGCTGGCCCGGATGATCCCGGCAGCCCGTATGCGATTGGTAGCGAAGAGGGCGGCCACGAGGCGATTCACTCGCAGCTCGGCACCCGTGAAGATTTCCGCCGGCTGGTGGCTGCCGCCGCCGATCACGGCCTGGAAATCGCTCTCGATTTCGCCATCCAGTGCTCCCAGGACCATCCGTGGCTCAAGGAGCATCCGGGCTGGTTCAACTGGCGCCCGGACGGCACGATCAAATACGCCGAAAACCCGCCGAAGAAATACCAGGACATCGTCAACGTCGACTTCTATGCGCCGGACGCGATTCCGAGTCTGTGGGTCGAGTTGCGCGACATCGTCGTCGGCTGGGTCAAGGAAGGTGTGAAGATCTTTCGCGTTGACAACCCGCACACCAAACCGCTGCCCTTCTGGCAATGGTTGATCGCCGACGTTCGCACGCTGTATCCGGAAGTGATTTTCCTCGCCGAGGCCTTCACCACGCCGGCGATGATGGCGCGTCTGGGCAAGGTCGGTTATTCGCAGAGCTACACCTATTTCACCTGGCGCAATACCAAGGCCGAGCTGGCGGAGTACTTCACCGAACTCAATCAGTCACCGTGGCGCGAATGCTACCGGCCGAATTTCTTCGTCAATACCCCGGACATCAACCCGGCGTTTTTGCATGAGTCGGGGCGTCCCGGTTTCCTCATCCGCGCTGCCTTGGCAACGATGGGCTCGGGCCTGTGGGGCATGTATTCCGGCTTCGAGTTATGCGAATCGGCACCGGTGCCGGGCAAAGAGGAATACCTGGATTCGGAGAAATACGAAATCCGCGTCCGCGACTTCACCGCGCCGGGCAACATCATTGCCGAGATCGCTCAGCTCAACCGCATCCGCCGGCAGAACCCGGCGCTGCATACGCATCTGGGCCTGAAAATCTATAACGCCTGGAACGACAATATTCTGTTCTTCGGCAAGCGCAGCGCCGATGGCAGCAATTTCATTCTGGTCGCAGTCAGCCTCGATCCGCATAACGTGCAGGAAGCGAATTTCGAACTGCCGCTGTGGGAAATGGGCCTGCCGGACGATGCCACCACCCATGGCGAAGATTTGATGAACGGCCATCGCTGGAACTGGCACGGCAAGTATCAGTTTATGCGCATCGATCCGGCGTATCAGCCGTTCGGGATTTGGCGGATTACCGCTTCGTAACATTTGCACCGCCTCCGTGGCGAGGGGATTTATCCCCGTTGGGGCGCGCAGCGGCCCCTTTTTTCAAGCTGCACCGCGTTAACAATTTGCGACTGCTGCGCAGCCGAACGGGGATAAATCCCCTCGCCACAGGGGCTCACCACTGCGAGTCCCTCGGTGTATCAGAGAATTTTTCAGGAGTTCCACATGGCGAAGAAACCCAAGGCAGCCGCCTTCATCAAAGACCCGCTCTGGTACAAGGATGCGGTGATCTATCAGGTTCACGTCAAATCGTTTTTCGACTCCAACAATGACGGGATCGGTGACTTTCCCGGGCTTATCGCCAAACTCGATTACATTGCCGACCTCGGCGTCAACACCATCTGGCTGCTGCCGTTCTATCCCTCGCCACGCCGCGACGACGGCTACGACATCGCCGAATATCGTGGCGTGCACAGCGACTACGGGACCATGGCCGACGCCAAGCGCTTCATTGCCGAAGCGCACAAGCGCGGGCTGCGGGTGATCACCGAGCTGGTCATCAACCACACCTCCGACCAGCACCCGTGGTTCCAGCGTGCGCGTAAAGCCAAGCCGGGTTCAGCGGCGCGGGATTTCTACGTGTGGTCCGATGACGATCAGAAATACGACGGCACGCGGATCATCTTCCTCGACACCGAAAAGTCCAACTGGACCTGGGACCCGGTCGCCGGCCAATACTTCTGGCACCGCTTCTACTCGCACCAGCCGGATCTGAACTTCGACAACCCGCAAGTGATGAAAGCCGTGTTGTCGGTGATGCGTTACTGGCTCGACATGGGCATCGACGGCCTGCGCCTCGACGCGATTCCGTACCTGATCGAGCGCGACGGCACCAACAACGAAAACCTGCCCGAGACCCACGACGTCCTCAAGCAGATCCGTGCCGAGATCGACGCCAACTATCCCGATCGCATGCTGCTGGCCGAGGCCAATCAGTGGCCGGAAGACACCCAGCTGTATTTCGGCGATACCGATGCCGCTGGCGTCAATGGCGACGAATGCCACATGGCCTTCCACTTCCCGCTGATGCCGCGCATGTACATGGCGCTCGCGCAGGAAGATCGCTTCCCGATTACCGACATTCTCCGGCAGACCCCGGAAATTCCGGCGAATTGCCAGTGGGCAATTTTCCTGCGCAACCACGATGAGCTGACCCTGGAAATGGTCACCGACCGCGAGCGCGATTACCTGTGGAACTACTACGCGGCTGACCGTCGCGCGCGGATCAACCTCGGTATTCGCCGTCGTCTCGCACCGTTGATGGAACGCGACCGTCGCCGCATCGAACTGCTCAACAGCCTGCTGCTGTCGATGCCCGGCACGCCGACCCTGTACTACGGCGACGAAATCGGCATGGGCGACAACATCTACCTCGGCGACCGCGATGGCGTGCGTACACCGATGCAGTGGTCGATCGACCGCAACGGCGGTTTCTCCCGCGCCGATCCGGCCAGTCTGGTACTGCCGCCGATCATGGACCCGCAGTATGGCTATCAGTCGGTCAACGTCGAAACCCAGTCCGGCGACCCGCATTCGCTGTTGAACTGGACGCGCCGTCTGCTCGCGGTGCGCAAGCAATCGAAAGCCTTCGGCCGTGGCACCTTGAAAATGCTCTCGCCGAGCAACCGTCGCGTGCTGGCTTACACCCGCGAATACACCGATGCCGACGGCAAGCACGAGATCATTCTGTGCGTGGCCAACGTCTCGCGAAGTGCGCAAGCAGTGGAGCTGGACCTGTCGGCGTATGTCGGCATGGTGCCGGTGGAAATGCTCGGCGGTAACGCGTTCCCGCCGATCGGTCAGTTGAATTTCCTCCTGACCCTGGCGCCGTACGGTTTCTATTGGTTTGCACTGGCGGCAGAAAACCAGATGCCGAGCTGGCACGTCGAGCCTGCGCAGAGCCTGCCGGACTTCACCACGCTGGTGCTGAAAAAGCGCATGGAAGAACTGCTCGAAGCGCCATCGCGGACGACGCTGGAGCAAAGCATCCTGCCGAGCTGGCTGCAGAATCGTCGCTGGTTTGCCGGCAAGGATGCGGCGATCGAGAAGGTTAATCTGGCTTACGGCGTGCGCTTCGGTGACGCCCAGCACCCAGTGCTGCTCAGCGAAATCGAAGTCACCAGTGGCGGCCAGACCAACCGTTATCAGCTGCCGTTCGGCTTCATTGGCGAAGACCATGTCGGCCCGCCGTTGCCGCAGCAATTGGCGCTTTCGCGTGTACGCCGTGTGCGTCAGGTCGGCCTGATCACCGATGCGTTCACCTTGGAAACCTTCGTCCGCGCCGTTCTGCAAGGCATGCAGAACAACACCGTACTGGAGTCGATCGAAGGCGAAATCCGCTTCGAACAGACAGATCATCTGGAAAAACTCGGCCTCGGCGCCGAGTCGGATGTGCGCTACCTGTCGGCCGAGCAATCGAACAGTTCAGTGGTAATCGGCAACAGTCTGGTGCTTAAGCTGATACGCAAAGTCGCTTCTGGCGTACACCCGGAACTGGAGATGAGCGCTTACCTGACCGAGGCCGGGTTTGCCAATATCTCTCCACTGCTTGGTTCGGTGATTCGCCGCGACGCGCAAGGCGAAGACAACTTGCTGATGATCGCCCAAGGCTATCTGAGCAATCAGGGCGACGCATGGGAATGGACGCAGAACAACCTCGAACGGGCGCTGCGCGATGAACTAGCCGACGCCATGTCCGAGCAGGAGCAGCATTACAACGCCCTCGGCGAGCTGAGAGACTTCGCCGGCATGCTTGGTCAGCGTCTGGGCGAGATGCATCAGGTGCTCGCTGCGCCAACCGACAATGCCGACTTCGCGCCGCAAGTGTCGTCGAGCAAGGACATGGCCGCGACGGGCAAGGATGTCACCGCCCAGGTCGAACACGCCTTGAAACTGCTCAAACAGCATCAAGGCGAGTTGAATGCGGCGGATCAGAAACTGGTCAAGCGTCTGCTCGACGAGAAGAAAACCATTCTTGCCCATGTGCAGGATCTGGCGAAGAAAGCCACCGGCGGCTTGCGCATTCGGGTGCATGGCGACTTGCATTTGGGCCAGGTGCTGGTGATCAAGGGCGACGCCTACTTGATCGACTTCGAGGGCGAACCGGCGCGGCCATTGAGCGAGCGTCGCGGTAAACACAGCCCGTACAAGGACGTCAGCGGCGTACTGCGTTCGTTCGATTACGCAGCGGCGATGACCATCAATGTGCATAACGTTGATAACAGCGTCGAAGCCGAAGCGGCGCGCAAACGGGTCGCCGAGCGTTATCTGCGTGAGGCACGCGAGGCATTTGTCCAGGCATACCGCGAGGCAGCAGCTAGTCTTGAGCATGCCTGGCAGGATCCCGAGGGTGCCGACGCCGCGCTGGCGTTGTTCGGCCTGGAAAAAGCCGCTTATGAAGTGGCTTACGAGGCAGAAAACCGCCCAACGTGGCTGCCCGTGCCATTGCACGGCTTGTATGGATTATTGACAGGGCTTAAACCCTTTTCCGATCTTGGTGGAGAGTAGTCATGAGTTTCTCGAACAAGGAACAGGGTGTGGTAAAGGAAGCATTGTTACCCTCGGCGCGCGACATCGATGCTTTGGTGCGCGCTGAACATCAGGACCCGTTTTCCATTCTCGGCCCGCACGGCGATGGCGCCGGCGGGCAGTTCATCCGTGCCTATTTGCCAGGTGCGCTGAGTGTGACGGTGCTGGACAAGGACAGCGGCGAAGAGCTTGGCCCGCTGGAGATGACCGAGACGCCGGGGCTGTTTGTCGGCCATTTCGATCAGGCGCGACCGTACCTGTTGCGCACGCGCTGGGCCGGTGGCGAGCAGGTTGCCGAAGACCCGTACAGCTTCGGCCAGTTGCTCGGCGAGATGGATTTGTATCTGTTCGCCGAGGGTAACCACCGCGACCTCAGCGCCTGCCTCGGTGCGCAGCTGAAGACCGTTGATGGCGTGGACGGTGTGCGCTTTGCCGTGTGGGCACCGAATGCCCGCCGTGTTTCGGTGGTCGGCGATTTCAACGTCTGGGACGGCCGTCGCCACCCGATGCGGCTGCGTCATCCGTCCGGTGTCTGGGAACTGTTCATCCCGCGTCTGCAAGCGGGGGAGTTGTATAAGTACGAAATCCTCGGCGCCCACGGCATTCTGCCGCTCAAGGCCGACCCGATGGCACTGGCCACCAGCCTGCCGCCGGACACCGCTTCGAAAGTTGCCTCGCCCCTGCAGATCGACTGGCAGGATCACGACTGGATGAGTTCCCGTCAGGATCGCCAGCAGCGCTCCAAACCTCTGTCGATCTACGAGTTGCACGCCGGTTCCTGGCAGTGCGAGCTGGATGATCTCGGCGAGGTCGCGCGCCAGTACACCTGGCCGGAACTGGCCGAGCGCCTGATTCCATATGTCAAAGAGCTGGGTTTCACCCACATCGAACTGATGCCGATCATGGAGCACCCGTTTGGTGGTTCCTGGGGCTATCAGTTGCTTTCGCAATTCGCGCCGAGTGCGCGTTATGGCACGCCGGATCAGTTCGCCGAGTTCGTCAACGCCTGTCACCAGGCCGACATCGGGGTGATTCTTGATTGGGTGCCGGCGCATTTCCCCACCGATACCCATGGTTTGGCGCAGTTCGACGGCACCGCGCTGTACGAATACGGCAACCCGCTGGAAGGCTTCCATCAGGATTGGGACACGCTGATCTACAACCTTGGTCGCACCGAAGTGCACGGTTACATGCTGGCCTCGGCGCTGCACTGGCTGAAACACTTCCATATCGACGGCCTGCGTGTCGATGCGGTGGCTTCGATGCTGTACCGCGACTATTCGCGCAAGGCTGGCGAATGGGTGCCGAATCGCCACGGCGGTCGGGAGAACCTGGAGGCCATCGACTTCCTGCGGCATTTGAACGACGTGGTTGAGCTGGAAGCGCCGGGTGCGCTGGTGATTGCCGAAGAGTCCACCGCCTGGCCCGGCGTCAGTCAGAGCACCCAGCAGGGCGGTCTCGGGTTTGCCTACAAATGGAACATGGGCTGGATGCACGATTCGCTGCATTACATCCAGCAGGATCCGGTGTACCGCGCCCATCACCACAACGAGTTGAGCTTTGGTCTGGTCTACGCTTGGTCGGAACGATTCATCCTGCCGATTTCCCACGACGAAGTGGTGCACGGCAAGCACTCGTTGATCGACAAGATGCCTGGCGATCGCTGGCAGAAGTTTGCCAATCTGCGCGCCTATCTGAGCTTCATGTGGACGCATCCGGGCAAAAAGCTTTTGTTCATGGGCTGCGAGTTCGGCCAATGGCGCGAGTGGAACCACGATCAGCAGCTGGACTGGTACCTGCTGCAGTATTCCGAGCACAAGGGCGTGCAGAAACTGGTTGGCGATCTCAACCGGCTGTATCGCGAAGAGCCGGCGCTGCACGACCAGGACGATGCGCCGCAGGGCTTCCAGTGGTTGATTGGCGACGATGCGATAAACAGCGTTTACGCGTGGTTGCGCTGGAGCAAGGATGGCTCGCCAGTGCTGGTGGTTGCCAACTTCACCCCGGTACCGCGCCAGGCGTATCGGGTCGGCGTGCCGTTTGCCGGGCGCTGGACCGAGCTGTTCAACAGTGACGCCGACATTTATGCCGGCTCCAACTATGGCAATGGCGGCGGAGCGTTGACCGAAGAAGTGCCAAGCCATGGTCAGTCGTTGTCGCTGGAACTGAACCTGCCACCATTGGCGGTGTTGATCCTCAAGCCGCACGGCTAGCACCTGTGGGAGCGAGCCTGCTCGCGAAGGCGCCATGTCAGTCAACGATGATGTTGAAGGTGGCACCGCTTTCGCGAGCAGGCTCGCTCCCACAAGGTTCTTCAGCGTTCAGCAGATTACCAACGCATCCGCACTCCAAGGCTGCCGATAATGCCGTTCAGATCATTGTCATCCACATCGCTGCTGTAATCGGCGCTCATGTACAGGCTTACCGCCGGTGTGACCCGCGCCACCAGACCCAAACCCAATTCAACTGTCGATGATTTGCGGCTGCTGCTGATCTTGTCGACCTGATCGAGCGTCACCGTGCTGCCGGTGTACACCGTGTGCCAAAGGTTGGTGCGCACGTAGGGTTCAACAGGCAACCCGTTCAAGTCATAACTGCCTTTCAATCGCGCACCGACACGGCCACTCCACGCGGTCAGGTCGGTCGACGAGGCGTTGCCCGAGCCTGCATAAGGCGCGTCGAGGCTGATGCGCTGGTTGATCAGTTGCGCCTGTGGTTCGACCACCCAGTTGTCACTCAAGCCGATCGGATAACCGCCTTCAACGGAAAAGGTCATCGCGTTGCCTTCGGTGGCTTGCCGATTGCCTTGTGGGCTCCGACTGAAACCGCTGACCCGACCGCCACTGGCCGACAGGTCGACGTGCCAGCCCTGCGCGCCGACCAGGCTGTAATAGGCGCCAAGGCTCTGGCCTTGCAGGTTGAGACTGTCAGTGTTGCGGTCGGCGAGGGCACGTCGGGTCAGTGCACCAGTAGAATTCAGCTGGACCTGATTGTCGCCACCTATGAGACCAAGGGTCTGGGTAGTCCCGTTACCGCTTTTCAACGTGAGCACGGCGGGACCTTTGAACTCGCCACCGGCCAGCGCATAACCGGTAGAAAGTGCGTCGGTCTGTGCTTGCCGAGCGCTTTTGCCGTACAGCTCGTCCCAGGCAGACGGGGCAAGATCTTCGGTGATCAGGCGCGAACTCTGCTGACTCAATGGCAGCGGTCCGGGCGTTATCACGGTCACTGGCAAGGTCATCACAGGGACATCGGCGCGATACCACGCGCGTTCATCCGCCGAAAATTCCGCATGCGCCTCCATGGACGAGCACAGCAACAGCGAACCTGACACTGTGCAAAAGGTGATTTTCAATTCATGTGGGGTCAGTGAAGTTTTCATGGAGGTCTACCTTGCAAGCGCATGCGTCATCTCGAGTTTGGCGTCTCTCCTACCCCGAACGAGGGGCGACCGAATAGAGCGGGGCGAACCGCGGCTGCTCGATTTCGCGAGTGCCGGAAGGTCAGCCCCAGTAGTGATTCCGGGGGTAGTAAGGTAGAGATAAGAAGAGCGATGCTCGCGCGTCAAGAAAATGCACGATGAATGGCGCGCTTAAATCAGCAACCGCAAGCGTTTGTTTTTCTGCACATAACTAAGTGCTTGTTTGCATGGAAAAACGCTTGCGAAGGGTGCATCTGACGGTTTTTTGCCGCCGACGAAAGGTCCTTCCGAGCGGTTATTGCCGGAACGACCTGTCATTGGATGGCTGTCAAAAATGCAGCTAGAGGTGCACTTCAACCGCCAAGGGAAGATGATCCGACAAATGCGTCCATGGCTTGTTGCCGAGAATCCTTGGATCGTGGCTACTGGCATTGCGCAGGTAAATCCGGTCCAGGCGCAACAGCGGGAAACGCGCCGGATAGGTTTTCGCCGGGCGCCCATGATGACGTTCAAAAGCTTCGTGCAAATAGTCGCGACGGGCGAGGGCGGCGTTGCCCTGCAACTGCCAGTCATTGAAATCACCGGCAATGATCACCGGCGCATCGTCGGGCAGTGATTCAAGCAACTGGCAAAGCAGCTGCAACTGCAATTGCCGATGGCTCTCCAGCAGACTCAAATGCACACAGATCGCGTGCACCTCGGCATGCCCGGGCACATCAAGAATGCAGTGCAACAGGCCGCGCCGTTCAGGCCCGGTGATCGACACGTCGAGGTTGCGGTATTCGCGGATCGGGTATTTCGACAGCAGCGCGTTGCCGTGGTGGCCGTCGGGGTAAACGGCGTTGCGGCCGTAGGCAAAATCGCTCCACATACTGTCGGCGAGGAATTCGTATTGCGAGGTCTGCGGCCAGTCGTTGTAGCGACTCGAATGGCGTTCGTGTTCACCCACCACTTCCTGCAGAAACACCAGATCGGCCGAGGTACTGCGCATCGCTTCGCGCAGCTCCGGGAGAACGAACCGCCGATTCAGCGCGGTGAAGCCCTTGTGGGTGTTGACCGTGAGTACCCGCAGGCGATGAATGACTGGCGCGTCGACCACTTGACGCTTGGGATCGCTGGACACGTTCACTCCTCTGATTTGGGCCATGCCTGTTCATGCGACTGGTTTGAGGGGGTGGCAGTTCCTTACAGAAATGTCTGATCGTACACAGGACTCTGTGGGAGCTGGCTTGCCAGCGATGGGGCCAAATCAGCAGTATCTCTATTGCCTGATACACCGCTATCGCTGGCAAGCCAGCTCCCACAGGATTTCACGGTGTCAGAGGGATCTGTGGTGCTTAGACAAAGACGATTTCATACGGCAAGCGCATCCGCTCCAGCAGCACCGGGGGCAGCAGCGGGGCGATGCCGATGGCCGGTTCGCCCTTGAGCTGGCTGGCGTAGGCGTGGGTGGCGTGGCTCTTGCGCGCTACGGTCCAGGTGTCGAGACGCAGCTTGCGCGCGCGTTCCCAGGGAATCATGCGCTGCTCGCGCTCCGGCCAGTGCCAGGCCCACACCGGCACATCGTGATAGGTCGCCCCGGCCTTTTGCGCCGCGTCGAAACTGGCGCGGCCGACCACTTCATGATCCGGCGGGCCATCCTTGCGCCAGGTACTGAACACTACGTCGCCCGGTCGCAGGTAGCGGCCGATGAACTCGGTGAGCTGGCTTTGCTGATCACTCAGTGCGTTGTCGGTAAAGCCGCCGCGCACCCACTTCAGGCTGTGCATGGGCAGGCCGAGGCGGCGCAGGGCTTCGACGCTTTCCTGCGGGCGGAATACACTCAGGCGTTGTTCCGACCATTGCCGCGAGCCGGGGTGGCTGGCGCTGCCGTCGGTAATCGAGAGCAATTGCAGTGGATGGCCAAGGCTGGAAAGCAATTGCAGCAGACCGCCGCAGGTGACCACTTCATCGCCCGGATGCGGGGCGATGACCACGGCGCGGGCGCCGGCGGGAACCAGGCTGTGGGTGTTGATGACGGGAATATTGTCGAGTTGCGGCGCGCTGTTCCAGATCTGTGCTGGCAGGCCGTGTTCGTTGATCAATGACGATTTCATGAGTGCGACGTCCTTGTGGTATCTCGCCCTCAGTCGTGAACAGCCAACGCTGATCGCGGCCCGTGAAGGCAAATGAATAGCAACGGTGCAGTGCTCCAACCCTTGGATTACTGCGAGGCAGAGTATTGCTCAAGACAGCCGATTCGTCGCGTCACAGATCGATCTGATCCGTATTTTTTTATTCCAGCTGTGCCAGATTGCGCAGAAAGTCACCGAATCCGCCCTTGGCCCGACTGTCCAGACGGGCGCTGGTGTGCACTTGCGGACGGTGGCTCCAGGCGATATTCGCACCGCTGCGCTCCAGCGCACGCACCAGTTGCACGTCCTCGTCACAGGTCAGCGGTTTGAAACCGCCGGCCAGGCGATAAGCCTCGGCGCTGACACCGAGGTTGGCGCCGTGAATGTGTCGATGGCCATCGCGGGCCTGATAATGGCGGTGATAGCGAATCTGCGCCGCTTCATCGATCGATTCGTGCCAGTGCTCGACGGTCACCGTGCCGCACACTGCGTCCGCCTCCAGTCCCAGTTGCGCCGCCAGCCAGTCATCGGCGACGCGGCTGTCGGCGTCGGTACAGGCTATCCAGCGGGCACCGCGCTCAAGCAGCAGTCGCGCACCGGCGGCTCGGGCTTCGCCGACGTTGCGTGCGTCGATCTGCAGGCTCAGCACCGGATAAGCGCTGACAATCTGCGCCGAGGCGTCGCTGCAACTGTCGAGCACCACCAGGATTTCCACCGGCTCGCCGGCCAGTTGCCCATGCTGGCTGGCCCGCAGGGCGGCGCGCAGGCATTCATCGAGCAGCGCTTCTTCGTTGTGTGCAGGAATCACGATACCGATCAACGCAAGCCCTCCAGTGCCGCCACCGAGCGTGGCTCGCGGCTCCACAGTTCGAGAATGAAATCCGCTTCCTGATGCAGCACCAGACGCGGCAAAGCCAATTGATCGTGGATCTGATCGTGGACCTGACGTGCATTCAACGGGCAGCCCTCGATCGGCGGGCGCCAGTGGCAGGCCAGCAATTGGCCGTCGGCGGTCAGTGACTCACTGATCCGGCGGATCATTTCTGTCAGATCTTTTTCGTCGAGGTAGTAGCCGATTTCGCTGAATACGATCAGGTCGAATTTTTCCTCCGGCCAGTCAGCCGGAAGGCGGCCCTGACGGACTTCGGCATGCTCGAACACGCTCAAGCGAGTACGCGCCAGCTTCACTGCCGCGCTCGCCGTGTCGCAGCACAACAGGCGGTCGCAGCGCGGAGCCAGTTCTGCACTCAGTTCGCCGTTGGCGCAACCCGGTTCGAACACCGACCTGTAGCGCGGACGCGGCAGGGCGGCGAGGGTGATCGCGCGTTTGCGCTGCTCGTACCAGCGCTGGCGGAACGCCCATGGATCGTCGTTGCCAGCGAACAGGCCGTCGAAATAGCGGTCATCGACGCTCACAGGAACACCACTTCAAAAGGTTGCAGCAAACGATCAAGCACATAGGGCGCAAGCACCGGCCCGAGCCCGACGTCGCGGTCGCCTTCCAACTGGCTGGCGAACGCGTGGGCCGCGTGGCGTTTGCGCGCGATGTGCGTGGGTGACAGAAGAATCTTGCGCGCGCGTTCCCATGGCACCGAGACGTCTTCCGGGGTTGCCCAGTGCCAGGTCCAGACCGGAAGTTCATGGCAGGTCGCACCAACGCGTCGCGCCGCTTCGACACTGGCGCGGCCGACGGCCTCGTGATCGCTGTGACCGTCCTGGCGCCAGGTAGTGAAAACCACATCACTGGCGTGCAGATAACCGGCGATGAATTCGCTCAACCCGGTTTCCTGAGCCGCCACTTGGGTGTCGGTAAACCCGCCGCGCAGCCATTTCAGGCTGTGCATCGGCAAGCCGAGGCGGCGCAGAGCTTCGGCGGATTCCTGCGGTCGCACCACGCTCAAGCGTTCGACCGTCCAGCGTTGCGAGCCGGGGTGACTGGCGCTGCCATCGGTAACCGAGATCAATTGCAACGGCCGTCCGGCTGCCGCCAGCAACTGCATGATGCCGCCGCAACCGAGCACTTCGTCATCCGGATGCGGCGCGATGATCACCGCCCGCGAACCCAGCGGTACCAGGTCAAGAACGTCGATGGCGGGCAGTTCGGCCAGACGCCGCGAACCCTGCCATTGCTGCAGTGAAGTGCCCTGGCCGACGATCGGGTTGTCCTTCATAACGCCCAGACCTCGCAGGATTGACCGGCAATCCGCTGGCCCAGCGCAGCAAGGTCGCGCTCGGCGTGACTCTGGCGCAGAAACACCGGCAAGTCGGCACTCAGTCGCGCAAAATGCCGATCCTGACAAAACGGCCCGGCACCCAGCGCCCGCCCGACTTCACGCATGACCTGTTCGGCAGACTGTTCGACCACCGCGCGGGCGCGACGGGCCAGCAGTTCAGCGTCAGCCTCAGGCTGCGCATCGATTTGCAACGCGCTGAAGCGCAACACGTCGGCCGCTGCTTGCAGTGCTGTGTCAGTCGCACCGAGATGGGCGAGGGCGTGCGGTTCATCGCGTTGCGCGCAATGCTGACGCAGCCCTTCGGCAATCCGCCGTGAAGCGCCGTACCAGCAAGCCGCGATACCGATCCCGCCCTGCCAGAACCCCGGCCGTTGCAGGTAATCACCGGGGTTGCCAATGGCCTGCGCTTCGGCGTTTTCAAACAGCACTTCGACGCTGCCGGTGGCCGCCATGCCCACGGCTTGCCAGCCCTGATCGGTGATGGTCACACCGGGTTGATCGAGTGCGACTGCAACCAATTGCTGCTGATCATCAGCGTCCCACGCAGTGAGCAAGGCGTGGCTGAGCACCGCCGCGCCAGAGCACCAGGCCTTGCGCCCGTTCAGCGTGACCATATGCCCGGCCGGCGTGACTTTGACCCGCGCCTGCGGCGGTTCGGCAGCCCACATACCCCACGTGCTGCCTGGGGTTGGCGTGCCGCCCAATTGCTCGATGATCGCCAGCGCGTCGGTATGGCCTTCGTAGAGTTTGCACAGCCCCAGATCGTGTCCGCCCACCTCCGATAGACGCTGAAAGCGCTCCAGCGTGTGACCGCTGCCGGGCAACGGCAAGCGGTCGAGACCGGCCTCGACCATCGCCCGCAGGCAACGGCCGAGGGCATTGGTGTCGGCGTAATCTGGCGGACGGCGGGCCAGATAATGTTGAAAGTCCATATCAATCTTCTTCGTCGCGTTGCAGTTCGAACAACAGCAACGAACGCCCGGTCACCGAATACTCGTGGCCGAATTCGAAGCGTTCCTGGCCGCGAATCGATGGCTGATTGGTGTCGATCATGCAGGTCCAGAAGCCGCCGTCCGGCACTTCTGGCAGCGTGAAGTTGACGATGTCGTGGTGGGCGTTGACCACCAGCAGCAGCGTCGCGTCGGCGCCTTTGCGACGGATGCCGGTTTCCTGCGCGCGACCGTCGAGCAGCATGCCGAGGCAGCGATTGTGCGCATCGTGCCAGTGCTCGGTGGTCATTTCGGTGGCGTCCGGTGCCAGCCAGGTCACGTCCTTGACGCCGATATCTTCGTTGTACTCGCCGACCAGGAAGCGTCCACGACGCAGGATCGGATAAGTCAGGCGCAGCTTGATCAGGCGTTTGACGAACTTGAGCAGGGCCTTGCCGTCCTCGCTCAGGTCCCAGTTGACCCAGCCAATCTCACTGTCCTGGCAATAGGCATTGTTGTTACCGTCCTGGGTGCGGGCGAACTCGTCACCGGCGACGATCATCGGCGTACCTTGGGCCAGCAGCAGGGTGGCGAAGAAATTGCGCATCTGCCGGTGGCGCAGAGCGTTGATTTCCGGATCGTCGGTCGGGCCTTCGACGCCGTGGTTCCACGACAGGTTGTTGTTGCTGCCGTCCTGATTGTTTTCGTCGTTGGCTTCGTTGTGCTTGTCGTTGTACGAGACCAGATCGTTGAGGGTGAAACCGTCGTGCGCGGTGATGAAGTTCACCGACGAATACGGCCGGCGCCCACGCTGGTTGAACATCTCCCCGGAAGCGGTCATGCGGCTGGCGAAATCGGCGAGCTGGGCGTCGTCACCTTTCCAGAACGCACGCACGGTGTCGCGGAACTTGTCGTTCCACTCAACCCAGCCCGGCGGAAAGTTGCCGACCTGATAACCGCCGGGGCCGCAGTCCCAGGGTTCGGCGATCATTTTCACCTGACGCAGCACCGGGTCCTGACGGCAGGCGACGAGGAAGCTGTGGCGCTCGTCGAAACCATCGTGGTAACGGCCAAGAATGGTTGCCAGGTCGAAACGGAAACCGTCGACGTGCATCTCGCTGGCCCAGTAGCGCAGGGAGTCAGTGACCATTTGCAGCACGCACGGGTGACTCAGGTCCAGGGTGTTACCGGTGCCGGAGTCGTTGATGTAGTAGCGCTTGTCGTCGGGCATCAAGCGGTAGTAGGAGGCGTTGTCGATACCGCGCATCGACAGGGTCGGGCCTTGCTCGTTGCCTTCGGCGGTGTGGTTGTAGACCACGTCGAGAATGACTTCGAGATTGGCATCGTGCAGGTGCGCGACCATTTCCTTGAATTCGGCAATCTTGCCGCTGGCCAGATAACGCGGGTCCGGGGCGAAGAACGCGATGCTGTTATAGCCCCAATAGTTGGTCATGCCCTTTTGCAGCAGATGCTGATCGTTGACGAAGGCGTGAATCGGCAGCAGTTCGACAGAAGAAACACCGAGCTTGCGAATGTGCTCAAGCACGTCGTCGACCATCAAGCCGCCAAAGGTGCCGCGCAGGTTTTCCGGCACCGAAGGATGACGCATGCTGATGCCGCGCACGTGGGTTTCGTAAATGATGGTCTTGTCCCACGGCACGCTGACACGATGGTCGTTGCCCCAGGTGTGGGCCGGGTCGATAACCTTGCACTTGGGCACGAACGGCGCACTGTCACGCTCGTCGAAACTGAGGTCAGCGTCGGGGTGGCCGATGGTGTAGCCGAACAGCGCCTCCGACCATTTCAGCTCGCCGACCAATTGTTTGGCGTAAGGGTCGATCAGCAGTTTGTTGTGGTTGAAACGGTGACCATTGGCCGGGTCATAAGGACCATAAACGCGGTAGCCGTAGATCAAGCCAGGATGCGCATCCGGCAGGTAGCCGTGGTAGATCTCATCGGTGTATTCCGGCAGCTCGATGCGTTCGAGTTCGACTTCGCCGGCATCGTCGAAAATGCACAGCTCAACCTTAGTGGCGTTGGCGGAAAACAGAGCAAAGTTCACCCCCAGACCATCCCAGGTCGCACCGAGCGGGAAGGGCAGGCCTTCACGGATTCTCGACGGCTCGGCGTGCGCAGCGGGTTCGGCTTTCTTTGGACGGGTCATGATTGCTCCTGCAAAAAAACGGGACAGTTCAGGCAATGAGATTTCCTGGTGGGAGCGAGCCTGCTCGCGAAAGCGTCGGTACATTCGACGTTTTCACCAACTGACCTAGCGCTTTCGCGAGCAGGCTCGCTCCCACAGGGTGGTGTGTTTTGCCCCAAGAAGGGCTTTCTTCGGGGCGCAAGAACCCCTTGTGGCGAGCACGCTCGCCACACAGTCATTCAGTTCAAAAATGGATCGGGTCAGTTCGCCGGAGGCTTCTTCGCGGCTCGCGGCTTTTTCTCGGCAGCCTTTTCGCCCGGCGGGACTACTTTGGCCGTGGCCGCAGGCTTGGCTTTCGCCGCTGGTTTGGCTTTGGCGGCTGCCGGTGTCTTGCCGTCGGTGCTTTTCGCTGTTGCCGCTGTAGTCTTGCCAGCCACTTTGCTGCCAGCCGCTTTTGGTGGCTTCTTGGGTGCCAGCGCTTCGGCCTCGGCCAGCTTGCGCGCCATTTCCCAATGACGTTCTTCGTGGCCTTCAGGTTTCCCTTCCGACTCCCAGATCTGATAGGCGAATTCGCGAATGCGTTTATCGTCGGTGCTCATCGCAATGCTCCTGAACTGAACTCATGCTTGTGTTAAGTGTTGGATAAAGAGATTGACCGGGACATCCCCCAGCGCTTCGCTGACATTCAGCTCCCTGTTTTGTGTGACTACGCTGCTTGCAAAAAGTCCCTTCAGGTTTGCATCCGAAGCGGCAGACGGTAAAACGACCCGCGTATCGCCCCAGCGCAGCGCATCGACCTGCGGGATGGCACTGTTTTCCAGCAACGTTGCGCAACGCACCGGCACTACGACAATGGCCCGCGCGCCTTCGTGTTCACGCGCGAATGCCAAGACGTTGTGCGCCTGACTGCCCAATACTTCCAATGGCTGGTAATCGCCACGGCGGAACAGCTCGCCGTGTTCCTTGCGCAGGTTCAACACCTCACTGATCAGCGCCTGTTTGATGCGCCCGTCACGCCAGTCCTTAAGCAGCTCGGTACCCGGCACGGATGCCTGCAACGCTTGCTCGCGTGCGGCGTAATCCACCGGGCGGCGGTTGTCCGGGTCTACCAGACTGAAGTCCCAGTACTCGTTGCCCTGGTACAGATCCGGCACACCCGGCACGGTCATGCGCAGCAAGGTTTGCGCCAGCCCGTTGAGCGCGCCGGCAGCGGCGATGCTGTTGACGGTCTTGCTCAGCGCCGCACGCAGCAACTCGCCTTCTTCACCGGTCAGCAGCTTCTCCGTGAAAGCCTGGGCCGCGTTTTCATAGGCTTCATTCGGCGCGCTCCAGCTGCTTTGCAGCTTGGCTTCGCGCAGGGCTTTCTGTTGCCACTGCCAGATGCGCTTGGCGTAATCGGCGAAACCGGCCTGGTCATCGTCCTGCAACTCCAGCGGCCAACTGCCGAGCAACGCCTGATAGAGGATCAGTTCGTCGCCGGCAGACGGCGCGTCATCTTCGATGCGCACGGGGCGGGCGAGGGCGCGCCACAGTTCGACCTGGTCGGCGTACCAATGGCTGCGCTCACTGAGTACGGCCAGCCGGGCGCGGGTGTCTTCGCCGCGCTTGTGGTCATGGGTGGCGGTCGCGAGCAGGTTGTCAGGAAACTCCGTCATACGCTGTTGATTGACTTCGTGGAACTCGCTGACCGGCGCGCTTAACTGCTCGGTGTTGTAACCGACATCATTGCGCGACAGCAGCACCGCCGAGCGATACAGCGCGGTATCTTCCACGGCTTTGGCAGCTGCCGGCGAAGTCAGTTGCTGGAAACGCACGCAGGCATGCTTGAGGATCTTGCGCGAGCGCCCCCGTGGCTTGCGTCGCCATGGCGTGCCGCCGAGCCAGCTGGCAACCGAGTCGAGCACGGGCCAGTCAGCTTCGCTGAGGGTCTGCCGCGCACCGTCCATGGCGTGCTGGAAAATCGCCTCGTCCTGTTCCGAGCGGCCCAAGGCGCTGATGTAGGTGCGGTAAACCGGGAAGTGCACGATCAACGCATGCAGCACGCGGCGAATCGCGCCCAGGGTCAGGTCGCGGGTCATCAAGTCATCCCGCGCGACTTGATGCAGCGCCTGCGCGACACTTTCGAAGTCGCTGGCCAGCGAACCGTTGAGAATCTGCTGACGGGCCAGTTGCGCTTCTTCCATGAACGCTGCCGGGCGCTCGGTGCGGCGCTGCCAGAGTTCGCCGAGGACATGTTCGCCATCCGGGTCGTGTTGCAGCAGCGACAGCTGATTCATGAACTCGTAACCGGTGGTGCCGTCGACGCTCCAGTCGCGGCGTAGGGTTTCGCCCTCGCCGAGGATCTTTTCGACATAGATGGGCAGATGACGTCCCGGTGCCAAGTGATCAAGGCGACGGCGCAATTTGCGGCAGTAGCCACGCGGGTCGGCAAGGCCGTCGATGTGGTCGATGCGCAGGCCGTCGACCAGACCTTCTTCAACCAATTGGAAGATCTTGCCGTGGGTTGCTTCGAACACTGCCGGGCGCTCCACGCGCAGACCGCCAAGCTCGTTGATGTCGAAGAAGCGCCGCCAGTTGATGTCGTCCGCAGCCGTGCGCCAGCTGGCGAGGCGATAGCTTTGCCGCTCGAGCAACTCGTGGAGCTTGTGGAAGCCCTCGTCGATGGTCGAATCGTATTGGGCGACATTGCTTTCGATGGT
The DNA here is from genome assembly GCF_056278925.1 of Pseudomonas sp. TE9122. Taxonomy (NCBI): domain Bacteria; kingdom Pseudomonadati; phylum Pseudomonadota; class Gammaproteobacteria; order Pseudomonadales; family Pseudomonadaceae; genus Pseudomonas; species Pseudomonas sp. TE9122. The sequence goes on from NZ_JBWBQI010000001.1 coordinate 2,405,441, forward strand.
GGCCAGAACACGCGGATCGCTTGCCAGCTCGCGCAACTCCTGCTTCAGCGGGATCGCCAGCGAGTGAGCATCGGTCTGGTAACTGAGCGTACTGAAACGATCTGCCAGCGATTTCAGCGTGTCGTCGGACTTGAGCAGCTCGCCATAGTTGTTCGGGCAGATCGGGAAGTGGTGGTCGTAATGCTCGACGTAAAAAGTGCCGGCCTGCGCGTTGAATTTGAGCTTGAGTGTGCCTTCCTGCAACGCCACCCCGTAGTCACTGCCAAGAAACGGCAGCAGCAATTGGCCTTCCATCAACGGGTCCGGCGAGTGCCACTGAATGTCGAAGAATTCGCCATACGGACTCAGGCGTCCCCATTCGAGCAGGTCAAGCCACCACGGGTTGTCATTGCCGCCCACGGCCATGTGGTTGGAAACGATGTCGAGAATCAGCCCCATGTTGTGTTCACGCAGGGTGCTGACCAGTTGGCGCAATGCCGGCTCGCCGCCCAGCTCCGGATTGACCTGGGTCGGGTCGACCACGTCGTAGCCATGCATGGAACCGGCGCGCGCCGCCAGCAGTGGCGAGGCGTAGATATGGCTGATGCCGAGTCGGGCAAAGTACGGCACCAGTGGCACCGCTTGTTCGAGGGTAAAACCTTTATGAAATTGCAGGCGCAACGTGGCGCGCAGTGGCTGGATTTGCTGTTGATTCATTGGTCACGCTCAGAGGCTTGAAGGCGCGCGCAGGCCAGCAGTTCCAGGCGGCGGGCGGCATCGGGGCCGTCCAGCAACGCTTCGCTGGGACCGGGCAAACGTCGCGACCAGTTCGGATGTGAATCGGTGGTGCCAGGCAGATTCGGCTGTTCATCGATACCCAGGGCATCTTCCAGCGGCAGCAGCACCAGCGGCGCGCGGGTGTGGCCGAGGAAACGCACACTAGCATCGACCACTTGATCGGCTTCGTGGGACTCTTCGCGGAAGTTCTGTGGATCCTGACGCAGCGCATCGCGCAGGCCTTCGCGTTCACGCTCGCGATGCCGGCGCCAGTCGATTTCGCCGTTGGCATCGACCAGACCGAGGCGCGCGTTCCAGTCGATATCGCGGCCATGCCACCAGCCATTGAGTGTCGGCAGGTCATGGGTGCTGGTGGTGGCGAGCGCGTCATCCGGCCAGTCGAGAATCGGTTTGAAGCGGGTATTGTCCTGTTCGAACAACAGCACGCGCATGCCGAGAATCGAGCGCGCGGCGAGTTTTTCCCGCAGGCCTTCCGGCACGGTGCCGAGGTCTTCGCCGAGCACGATGGCTTGATGCCGATGCGACTCGAGGGCCAGCAGACGCAGCATGTCGTCGAACGGATAATACAGATAGGCGCCATCGGCCGGGGCGGCGCCGTTGGGAATCACCCACAGGCGTTGCAGGCCCATGACATGGTCGATGCGCAGGCCTCCGGCGTGGGCGAAGTTGGCGCGCAGCATCTCGATGAAGGCACGGAAACCGTTGCGGATCAGCCCTTCCGGCGAGAACGCGGAAATGCCCCAACCCTGGCCGCTGCGGTTCAGGATGTCCGGCGGCGCGCCGACGGTCAGCGAGGCGAGCAATTCATCCTGAAAACTCCAGGCCTGACTGCCGGCACCGTCAGCACCGACGGCGAGGTCGGCGATCAGGCCAATGCCCATGCCGGCACTGCGCGCGGCAGATTGCACGCGCTCGAGGCAGCGATGGATCAGCCATTGGCAGAAGGCGAAATAACCGATGCGCTCGGCATATTCTTCGGCAAAAGCGCCCAGCGCCGCGCCGCGCGGGTCGTGCCAGTGCTCCGGCCATTCGCGCCAGTCGAGGCTTTCGCCACGGGCCGCGCGCATTTCCTGAATGGCTTCGAAGCGGCAATGGTTCTCCAGCGCTTCGCCACCGGCATGCCGGAAGCTGGCGAAGTCGGCGTGCAGAGGATGCTCGCCAGCGACGAAACCGTCATATAAGGCTTGCAGCAGTTTCTGCTTGGCTTGTGCGGCGGCAGGCCAGTCGATCAGCTTGAGATTTTCCAACTGGTCGAACTGCGCGGCCAGGCCACTGGCATCGATTGCGTCACGCAATGCGCGCTCGCCGAGAATGCTGCCCGGCGCTGCGTACAGTGAATTGAGAAACAAGCGGCTGGACGGCGAATAAGGGCTGTAGCGGCCATTATCGGAGCTGAACATCGCGTGCATCGGACTGATCGCCAGCGCATCGGCGCCGCGTTCACCCGCTACACGAACCAATTCCTCCAGCGCCTGGGTGTCGCCAAAACCACCGTCACCCGGACGGCGCAGCGAATACAGCTGGGCGCTCAGACCCCAGGCGCGCGGGATCGGGCTATCGACCGCATCGCCAACGCTGAAACAACGCTCAGGCGCCACAGCGAGCGTGAAATACTGATCGCCGATGTGCACTTGCTGGTAACCGACCGGAATCAAGCCGGGCAACATGGCTTCGTTGTCCAGCTTGAGGTTCATCTGCGAGCCGTCTTCAAGATGAATCTCGCAGGGCGTCTCCGGTGTGAAGTAGCGACTCAGGTCGAGGGCAACGCCAACGTCGCAGGTCAGCAGGGGCGGCAGATGGCGGTCTTGCTGGACTTCTTGCAGTTGCAACAGGCTGGCATCGATTTCTTGCGCGGTGCTGGCGGGGTGGCCGAGTCCGATCAGGACATTGCGCAACACAGCGGGAGCGACTTTTTGCTGACGCCCGTTGGCGTCGATCCAGTCGACGGCAAGGCCGGCTCGACTGGCGAGTATTTCCAGTTGCGCATCGCTCATAGGCGCTCTCCATCCAGGGGGTGCAAAAGGGGTGCGGCCGTGAGGCTGACGAGCGCGGTGTACGCCGGCAGTTGGTTCGGGTCCGACAGTTCGATCGCGGCTGGCTGTTGAAACAGCCACTCGGTATCGGTCTGTGCAGGGTTGACCACTGGCGTGTCACTGAGGTTCAGGTCAATTCGCAGCTCACTGCCGTTGCCCAGCCGCCAGCGCGCGCTGACCGCTCCATAGCCGAGCATTTGCGCGCCCAGAGCCTGGGTCCCGGAGAGATGGGGAATGATGTACTGATGGCGCAACTTCAGCAGTTGCCGGTAGAGCTCTTGGGTCTGCTGTTGCAATGGCGTACCGCTGCCGGACAGTCGCGGCTGCGAAGCGTGGAAAGTGCTTTCGGCATTTGGATCAGGGATCTGTTCGCGCTTGTGCGGATCGGTAAAGGCACTGAATGCGGCGAACTCGTTGCGCCGACCTTCACGCACCAGTTCCGCCAGTTCACCGTGATGGCTAGTGAAAAACAGGAACGGTTGCTCGGCGGCAAACTCGTCGCCCATGAACATCAGCGGAATCATCGGCGACAGCAGCAACAACACCGTCGCCGCCTGCACCGCACGCGGGTCGGCAAGCTGATGCAGACGTTCGCCAAACGCGCGGTTGCCGATCTGGTCATGGTTCTGCAGGAACAACACGAAAGCGGTGGAGGGCAGATGTTCGCTTGGCTCGCCGCGAGGTTCGCCATGGCGAGTGATGTGGCCCTGGAATACGAAGCCCTGACTCAGGCAGCGCACCAGTTGCTCGGTGGGCTGCGCGGCATAGTCAGCGTAATAGGCGTCGGTTTCGCCGGTCAGCAGCACGTGCAACGCGTTATGACCGTCATCGTTCCATTGCGCGTCGTAATCGTTTTCCAGCAGGCTCGACTGGTTCAGCTCGTTTTCGACGGTCAGCCAGACGTGCCGGGTCGGGTCGATCTGCTGGCGAATGCGCCGGGCCAGATCGCTGAGGAAATCCGGGTCTTCAATCGCGTGCACAGCATCCAGACGCAGGCCGTCGAAACGGTATTCGAGCAGCCACATCAGTGCATTCTCAATGAAGAACTCGCGCACTTCCGGGCGGCGGAAATCGATCGCCGCGCCCCAAGGCGTGTGCTTGTCCTCGCGGAAAAAGCCTTTGGCGTAACGATGCAGATAGTTGCCGTCGGGGCCGAAGTGGTTGTAGACCACGTCGAGAATCACCGCCAGGCCATGACCGTGGGCGCTGTCGATCAGGTGTTTGAGTTGTTCGGGGGTGCCGTAGGAGGCTTGAGGTGCATAGGGCAGCACCCCGTCGTAGCCCCAGTTGCGATCACCGGGAAATTGCGCCAGCGGCATCAGTTCGATCGCGGTAATGCCCAGCGCCACCAGCCGCGCCATATGCTGTTCGACTTCGGCAAATCCACCGAGCGCACCGACGTGCAACTCATAAATTACCGCTTCACTCCACGGCCGACCATTCCAGGTCGTGTGCCGCCATTGATAGGCATGGGGGTCGACCACCACGCTGTGGCGGTCAAGGTCACCATCCTGCGCTCTGGAGGCCGGGTCCGGCACCTCCAGTTCGCCATCGATGCAGTAACGGTAGCGACTGCCCGCCGGGCAATTGGCCTTGATTACAAACCAACCGTCACCCTGAGGCAGCATGGGCAACGATTTTCCATCTTCCAGTTCCACACTGACGTAGAACGCGTCAGGCGCCCACAACGCAAATTGCGTGTGCTCGGCATCCAGCATGATCGCGCCGTGGGGCCAGGTTTCTTGGGTCCTTGACGGCATTTTCTGCAACTCCCTGGTTATTTGTGGCTGGCTTTACCCAACGCCTTGGCGACCAGTTGTTCGTAAAGTTCGGCGTACGGTTCAACCGCTTTGCTCCAGTTGAACGGTGCAGCCATGGCACGGCAGCGCATGGCGTTGAGCAGTTCCGGAAAGGCGAACACCTTGAACGCGCGGCTCAGGGCTTCCTTGTAGCTATCAACGGTGGACTCATCGAAGAGGAAACCGGTGACGCCGTTTTCAATGGTGTCGGCCAGGCCGCCGGTGTTGCGCGCGACCGGCAGCGAGCCGAAACGCTGGGCGTACATCTGGCTCAGGCCGCAAGGCTCGTAGCGCGACGGCATCAAGAGGAAATCGCTGCCGGCGAACATGCGTCGGGCATCGGTTTCGTTGAAGCCGATCCGCACGCCGATCTGGCCTGGGAAACGCAGGGCCAGTTCACGCATGGCTTGCTCTTCCTCCGGCTCGCCGCGACCGATGATCGCGATCTGACCACCGTTCTGCACGATGAACTCGGACACCGCTTCGGTGAGGTCGAGACCTTTCTGATAGACCAGGCGCGATACCACGGCGAACAGCGGGCCGGTGGAGTCATTCAGGCCGAACAGCTCACGGACATGGGCGGCGTTGACCGCTTTGCCTTCCCAGTCGCCGATGGCGAACGGGGCAAACAGGTGCGGGTCGGTCGCCGAATCCCAGCTCTCGTCGATGCCGTTCGGGATACCGCTGAGCAGGCCTTGCTGGGTCTTGGCGGCAAGGAAACCGTCGAGGCCGCAGCCGAAGTCCGGGGTGGTGATTTCTTGCGCATACGTCGCGCTGACGGTGGTGATGTGGCTCGAATAGGCCATGCCGGCCTTGAGGAACGACATCTTGCCGTAGAACTCCATGCCTTCCTGTTGCAGGGCATGGGTGGGAATCCCCAGCTCCGGGCAGGAACCGAGGCTGGTCACGCCCTGGTAGGCAAGGTTGTGAATGGTGAACAGCGTTGGCGTGCGCTGCCCGCGCCAGTGCATGTAAGCGGGCGCGAGGCCAGCCGGCCAGTCATGGGCGTGCACCAGATCCGGGCGCCAGTGGATTTGCGCAAGGTTGGCGGCGATGTCGGCAGCAGCCAGGCCGAGACGGGCGAAGCGGATATGGTTGTCCGGCCAGTCGCGACCGTTGTTGGCGCCGTAAGGGCCACCCTCACGCTCGTAGAGTTCAGGGCAGATCAACACGTAGATCACCAGACCATCGGGCATGTCCATACGACCGATCTTGCAAGGTGGCAGCGCGGCGTGGCCACCCAGCTCGCCGATGATGTGAATCGGGTTTTCGCTGTGCACCACTTGCGGATACCCGGGAATCAACACCCGCACGTCATGCAGGTGGGCCATCGCCCGGGGCAGGGCGGCGGAGACATCACCGAGGCCACCGGTCTTGACCAGATCGGCGATCTCAGAGGTCACGAACAACACTTTTTTCTTGTTGGGATTCTGGCTTGCTACCGGAGCAAGCGTCTTGGTGCCGGGTACGTTGATCTGTCGGCTGCCGGGAACACTGATGGTGCTCGATTCTCCAAGCGACTGGTGAGCACGCTCTCCCTGAATATCCAATGCCGCACTGATCATATGTATCTCCCGTGTGTGATCTGATTCTTGTCTCGAACAAGCTGTTTCGTGGCCAAGTCCTGTGGCCGGGCGCAAAGGCGCCACGCATCGGTGAGCAAATGCTGACCCAACACGCGCAAGCAGAATGGGTGGTGAGGCCGTTGCAAGGATTACACCAGTCGCTTTCGCCCAGTTGTTCTGATGACCTGTGGCGTGAAGCAAAAGTTTCGACTTTTTTTCGTCGGTATGACCGAGTGGTTTGGCCACTGAAAAATGAGTCTAGGCCAGATCCTAGAGCGGGTCGGGGCAAATGGGTAAATTGTTCGACAATCGGTTGTGTCGGAATGTAAGCGAGGGTTCAGGAGGGGAAACGCTCCGACGAAGGGCATGTTTTTCGGTCCGAGCGGACCAAAACAGTGACTGGGCAGTCACGGTTTTGTGCTAGGGGATGGGCGAGTTGCACCGTTGTGGTGCGAGCGTATTGCAGAGTGGAATCTGAGATGACCTCTTCGCGAGCAGGCTCGCTCCCACATTGGACCGCGTACAACCTGTGGGAGCGAGGCTGCTCGCGAAGAGGGCGATTGAAGCAAATGAAGTTTAAAGCGATGGACTCAGTTCAACAGACGCACCGGCTCCCCAGCTGCCCAACCCCGAATATCCTCGATCATCTGCCGGAAGAACTGCTCGTAATTCTGCCGACTGACATACCCCACATGCGGCGTGGCGAGGACATTGTCCAGCGTGCGAAACGGGTGCAGAGCCGGCAACGGCTCTTGCTCGAATACGTCCAGCGCTGCTCCGGCAATGCGCCGTTTCTGTAGCGCCTTGATCAACGCGGTTTCATCGACGATCGGCCCGCGTGCGGTGTTGACCAGCAATGCGGTCGGTTTCATCCAGTCCAGCGCCTGGGCATCGACCAGACCGCGACTGCGTTCACTGAGCACCAGATGCACCGACAGCACGTCGGCCTGCTCGAACAGTTGCTGCTTGCTGACGTACGTCACGCCGGCCTGTTCAGCGCGTTCGGCGGTGAGGTTTTCGCTCCAGGCGATCACCCGCATGCCGAACACCTGACCGAACTGCGCGACCCGCTGGCCGATGCTGCCCAAACCCAGGATTCCCAGGGTCTTGCCATGCAGATCGCCGCCGAGGCCCTGCTGCCACTGGCCGGCCCGCAGGGCATTGGCTTCCTTCACCAGATCACGGGTGGCCGCCATGATCAGCGCCCAGGTGAGTTCCGGCGCGGCGTGTTTGTAGCTATCGGTGCCGCAGACCTTGATGCCCAGCGCTGCTGCGGCCGACATGTCCAGCGCGGCATTGCGCATGCCGCCGGTGGCCAGCAACTTCAGATTGGGCAAGCGCCCGAGCAAATCGGCGTCGAAGCGCGTGCGTTCGCGCATGACGCAGATCACCTCGTACTTGCCAAGGCGCTCGGCCAGTGTGGCGTTGTCGGCCGGGTAATCATGCACAAAGGTCACTTCACCGATGCTCTCCAGCACGGACCAGTCGACCACGTCGCGGGCCACGTCTTGCCAGTCATCGATCACTGCAATCTGCACCGTCATCGGCTTGCCTCATCAAGGAACGGAAGGAGTCTTGCCCAGCCAGCCGAGCAGCGCCTGATGGAATTTCTCCGGTTCTTCCATTTGCGGCGCATGACCCATGCCCGGGAATTCGATCAGCGTCGACTGCGGAATCAGCTTGGTGACCTGTTTGCCAAGCACCTCGTAATGACCGATTTTGGCTTTCACTTCCGGCGGCGCGAGGTCCTTGCCGATGGCGGTGGTGTCGGAGGTGCCGATCAGCAACAGGGTCGGCATCTTCAGATCCTTGAACTCGTAGTACACCGGCTGGGTGAAGATCATGTCGTAGATCAGCGCCGAGTTCCACGCGACCTGGGTCTTGCCCGGACCGTTGCTCAGGCCGGCGAGCATGTCGACCCAACGATCGAATTCCGGCTTCCAGCGGCCATCGTAATAGGTGGTGCGCTCATAATCGCGAATGCCCTTGGCCGTGACCTTCAATTCACGCTGATACCACTGATCGACGGTGCGATACGGAACGCCGAGGGCTTTCCAGTCTTCCAGACCGATCGGGTTGACCATTGCCAGTTGATCAACCTGCTCAGGGAACAGCAGCGCATAACGGGTGGCGAGCATGCCGCCGGTGGAGTGGCCGAGCACAGTGGCTTTCTGAATGCCCAAAGCCTTGAGCAATTGCTGGGTGTTGGTGGCCAGTTGCTGGAAGCTGTACTGATAATGCTCAGGTTTGCTGGATGTACAGAAACCGATCTGATCCGGCGCAATCACGCGGTAGCCGGCGTCGCTCAGGGCTTTGATCGAACTGTCCCAGGTCGCTGCGCAGAAATTCTTGCCGTGCATCAGCACCACGGTGCGGCCGTTGGCCTTGCCATTGGCGGCGACGTCCATGTAGCCCATTTGCAGCTTCTGGCCTTGGGATTCGAAGGCGAAATGTTTAAGCGTGTAGGGGTATTGGAAACCTTGCAGCTCCGGGCCATAGGCAGGCCCTTCGGCGGCAACGGTTTCAGTGGCTGCGTGCGCCATTAACGGCAAGGCAGCGCTGAGGACCAGGCCGGGCAGCCAGCGGGAAAGCGTGACGGACATAAGCACAAACTCCTTGAAAATTGGCCGACTCTGGAAGGTCGGGATTACGCCGACGTTAAACAAAGGCAATCACACTGAGGGTTGGTTCAACCTAGCCAGCCAAGTGTCAGCAAGGCCAGCACGCCATAGCGCGCGCCTTTGGCAAGGGTGACGATCAACAGAAAGCGCCCGAGCGGTTCGCGCATGACGCCTGCTATCAAGGTCAGCGGATCGCCGATCACCGGCAGCCAACTGAGCAGCAGCGACCAATGCCCATAGCGCTCATAGTGCTTGCGTGCCTTGGCCATATGCCCAGGGCTGACCGGAAACCAGCGTCGATCCTGAAACCGTTCGATGCCACGGCCCAGCCACCAGTTGACCAGCGAGCCGAGTACGTTGCCCAGCGTCGCTACCGCGAGCAAACCCCACAGCCAGTAACGCTCGCTGACGATCAGGCCGACCAGCAGCGCCTCGGACTGCAACGGCAACAATGTCGCCGCGCCAAACGCAGCAAAGAACAGGCCGAAGTAGGCTGCCCCCATCAACGGGCCGGGTAGTCCGCCACTACCACGTCAGCGCCGTCCTTCTTCAGGCCGATCACTTGGTACGCATCGCTCATGCCGTCCATTTCCATGCCCGGCGAGCCCATTGGCATGCCCGGTGCAGCCACACCCAGCAGATCGTCGCGCTTGCTCAACGCAAGCACCTGATCGGCCGGCACATGGCCTTCGACGAATTTGCCATTGATGATCGCGGTGTGGCAGGACGCCAGACGCGGTGGTACGCCGTGCTGCTGTTTAAAGCTGCTCATGTCGCTTTCGACGTGATCTTCGACTTTGAAGCCATTGGCTTCGAGATGGCTGATCCACTTTTTGCAGCAGCCGCAATTGGCATCGCGGTGCACTTCGATCGGGATCAGTTCGGCGGCTTGCGCCAGGGAGGAGGTGAACAGGGCGCTCAGGGCGAGCAGACGCAGTTGGCTTCGCATGGGAATGGGCTCTCGACTCGGTGAAGGTCAGCAAGAACGCATTTTGACCGGTTTTTCCATCCCGGCATCAACTGAGTGTTTCCAGTTGCTACAAGACAGCCGAACCAATGTGGGAGCGAGCCTGCTCGCGAATGCGGTTGACCAGCCGCAGATACAGTGACTGAAAAATCGCTTTCGCGAGCAGGCTCGCTCCCACAGGGGATTGGCGTAAAGGCCGAAATCCCCGTGGTCGCGGTTGGCTTAACTGACCTTGAACCGCCCCATGATCGCGCTCACGCGGCTATTGGCTTCGAGCAACTGGCGGGTATTCAGCTCGCTGGCCTGGCCGCTCTGCACCAGTTCATCGACCATGTGGCGAATCTGCACCATGCTGCGGTTGATCTCTTCGGTCACTGCGCTTTGCTGTTCGGCGGCGGTGGCGATCTGCGTGCTGAGGCTGTTGATGTGGCTGACCGAACCGGCCATTTCGTCCAGCCCCGAGTTGACTCGGGCAGTGGCGTCAGCGGCGGACTGGCAACTGGCCTGGGTGTTTTCCATGGCACTGACCGAGGAACTCACGCCTTGGGTCAGACGGGTCAACATTTCGTTGATTTCCGAGGTACTGGCCTGAGTGCGGGCGGCGAGGGCGCGGACTTCATCCGCCACCACCGCAAAGCCGCGACCCTGTTCACCGGCCCGCGCCGCTTCAATCGCGGCGTTGAGGGCGAGCAGGTTGGTCTGCCCGGCAATCGCGCCGATGACGCCGAGGATTTCGGTGATGCGCTGGGCGTCCTGCTGCATGTTTTCAACTTTGTGTGTAGCGCTGGCCACTTCGTCGATCAGCGCGACCACGCTGTTGGTCGCTTCACCCACCACGACGCGCGAGCGGTCTGCGTTCTCATTGGCACGCTGGGTGAATGCAGCGGTTTCAGCGGCGTTTTGCGCGACGCTTTCAGCAGTCGAGCTCATTTCGTTGATGGCGGTGACGGTCTGATCGGTTTCCGAAGCGTGACGCAGCAGAATCTGGCCGGTATGTGCCGAGGTGCGCTGCAGGTTGTCGAGGCTGGAAGCCATGGCGCCGGTGGCCTGGGTGACTTCGCCGATCATGTTCTGCAGATAGGCGATGAAGGTGTTGACCGAGTGACCGATGGCGCCCAGTTCGTCTTCGGCGCGAATGGTGATTCGGCGGGTCAGATCGGCGTCTCCGCTGGACAGCGAGTCAATGTTGGCCTTCAGCGCTTTCATGCGCAGCACCAGCTTACGAATCGCGTAAACCTGCAACAGCACCAGCAGGATCACCAGCGGAATCTGGATCAGGCTGAGGCTATGGAGCACGTCATCGCGCTGGGCAGTGAGCATCTTGGTCGGCAGGGCGGTGGCGAGGAACCACGGTGTGCCCTCGATAGGGCGCATGAAGAAGGTGGCATCTTCACCGTTGTTATCGAACTCGACGCGTTGCGCTGTATCGCGATTCTGCAGGCCGGTCTTGATCTGATTGACGAAGGTCGAGCTGGCCGCCAGTTCGCTGATGTTTTTCAGCACGATCGGGCCGCTGATGCGCGAGCTGTTGCTGATGATCTTGCCGTCCGCCTCGACGATGAGCATTTCGGCGTTGAGGTCCTTTTCCTTGCGCGCCACCAAATCGTTGAAGAAGCCCAGGGTCACGTCGATGGTCGAAACGCCCCAGGCGCTGCCGTTCTTGTAGATCGCCATGGCGCAGTTGGTGCGCGGCTCGGCGCTGGCGTCGTCCTTATAGGCAGCGGCCCACGCGCACTGGCCGCGCGGAGTGGCCATGCCGCCCTTGTGCCAGCTCTGGTCGTAATAGTTGGGCGCCGCATCGCTGTTCCAGAACGTGTTGACCTTGAGTTGGCCAGAGGCGTCACGGTGCCAGAAAGTGCTGAATTTGTTGCGCCCGGCTTCACGCTGGCCCGGTAACGGCCAGATGCCGCCGCCGAAGACTTTCAGCTCGCCATACTGATCCACCAGCCCTGGCAGCACCACGTCGATGGCGGCGCTGTCGAGCAGTGGGATGGTCTGGGTGATGCTGCGTTGCTGCGCCTGGACCTTGTTCAGTTCGCCCTGAATCTGCACGGCGACTTCGGCGATGCGGTTGAGCACGACCTTCTCTTCGGTATCGCGCAGGGTCGGTGCCACCAGTTGGCTGATGCCGACCACGGTCAGCACGGACAACAGCAGAATGAACAGAATCAGAAACAGCGTGTAGCGAGCCTGAATAGTGCGCAGTGCGGGCATGGAACTGATCCTTGAGCGGCTTTTTTGTTGGAGGGCAGGAATAAAACAGGGCGGGTATCACAGCGTATCGTCGTTGCGGGCCGAAGCTTTAGGTGCTTGCGCGCCGAAACAACGCTGGGCGATGACCGGTTGGTATCGGGATGGGTACAAACCCCCGGATCGCCACGTTTGTTACATCAAGATGACGGCTCTGAACCAATGTTTACGGGATGCAGGCTTGTGTCGCGAATGTACGAGATTTGTAAAAAAGCGCACAAAAGACTTGGTGCGATCAGGCGCATCGGCCGATACTCGCGCCCATTCAATTGGTTGGAACAAGGACATTTCATGCTCACCGCACAAGGAATCCTCGCATGACGATCGGCTATACCGGCGCCTGGGAAAGCAAGGCAGGCGTAATGGTCCGTGATACCGGCGCGAAAAAGCAGGTTTCGCAGAGCGTCAAAGTGCAGCAGATGCTGACGCTGGTCGGCAACGATCCGAATGCGCTTAATGTGGCGGAGATGGATAAGCAGGGTTTGCGCAAGCAGATCAAGGGCTTCGACCCGGCCAACGTTTCCGTCAAGCAGTTGGGCAACCTCAGCGAATTCCTGCGCGGGCGCGGCCTGATTTCCGAGATCACCTCGATCACTTTGCTCAATGCCGGCGACAAATTCGACCGCTTCGGCGTGCAGAAAGACCCGGAGGCGAAGTTCAACGCGCTGGAATATTTCGCCACTCAGCTCGATGCCATCCAGACCAACAGTCTCAATGGCAATTACTACGGCAAGAGCCTGATCCCCGAATTCAAGAAAGCCATTTACGTCCTGCAGAATCTCAAGACCTATGGCGAAGGCAATGCGCCAGTTCCGTCTGACAAAGGCCTGAAGGCAAAGGCGTAACGTCTGCTGATGACGCCCGCTCATCCGTGTGCGGGCTCATGCTGTTTACGCCGCCGGCACGGCTTGCCGAGTGATGTGACGTTGTGCCTGGTCATGCAACTGCTGCATGTGCGGACAATGCAATGTCAGCCTGCGCGTGCGGTAGCCACGATGAAACAGCGCCAGCCATCCCCCTCGATTATCCTGTGCAGGCGCCAGGCCGGTGAAAGCAAAACCGATGGCGTTGAGGCTGTGCAGATCCACGGCAAACTGTCGCGAAAGCTGTAGACGAATCGAAACCAGCCAATGCCCGGGCAGTGATCGCAACTGGTCGAGCAGTTCCGGATTGAGTTTTTCCAGCCACATTTCATGGCGGCTGCCGTGCTGCTGGACCTGAACCGAAGCTCCGCGCCAGCGTCCTGCATCAGCCCCGACGCCGAACACAGCGCTCAGACGCTCCATCAAGGGGCGGCAACTGGCTGGCCATGCCTGTTCTGGCAATGGCCGTTGATAGCCATCGATAGCACGTACACCCAACACGATCGACTCGGGTTTTTTGCAGCCAAAGGGTGAGCGGACATAGTCCGGCAACAATCCAGTGTTGTGAAAACCGAGGTTGATAGCCATGCGTTGGGTGTAAGGGTGATGGGTGACCTGTTTGATCGAGACGCTGCGACAACCCAACGCCTGCGCATGAGTCAGCAGTTGTCCGCCCAGCCGCGTGGCAATGTTCTTTCCACGGGTATCGGGATGTACGACGCTCAAGGCCAGTTCGGCATCGTGCGAGCTTTCGCTTTGCCGATACAAAGTGGCATGACCAAGAATCCGCTCACCCTCCACTGCAACCAGTGAATGCCAGCGTTTGTCGGCGTGGTTCTGATTGATCAGGCAGGGCATGTAAACGTCGGTTTGCACGTAATGATCACCGTAGACCTCGCGAAACAGCTGGCTGACGGCCTTGGCGTCGGTGTCACGGTAATTGCGCAGAATCAACGACTCCATCACGCACCTCCCGCTCTTCCTGGTCATAGCAGCGCAAGTCGACGATCCGCAGGCTTTTCCCTGCGCGAGGATGGCGCGCCAAGTCCTCAAACCGGCAACTCTTGATGCGCAGCTCCAATAACCGCTCAGCCCGCAGTTGCGCGATCGGCGGGTACAGTTCGATCAAGCGGGCCTCAAGTTTCTCGTCGATGAGCGCCGATCGTTCGATGACTGCGTATTTCAACGTCAAGACATCAGCGCTGTTGGCTTGTTCGATCAGCAATTGCCAATCGTCGCTGCCAGTAATGCTCCGTACGCTTTCGCTGATTTCATCGGTCATCAGCGACAGAATGCCGACCCGCACCCGCTGGCTATTGCCGCTGCGTCCTCTCAGGGCGAATTTGCGTCGTGCAGTGCCCGGCGGTTCGCGCCAGCACGCTAGATCTCCGACGGGATAGCGGATCAGCGGCATCAAGCGGCGATGCAGATTGGTCAATACGAGCAGACCGGTTTGATTGCAGGCCTCGATCGTTGCGCCGCTGTGCTGATCGACAATCTCCAACAGGACGTGACCGTCGGGTGTGCGATGTTCTCCTTCGATGCAGTCAGGATGACTGGCGCCAATGAATCCGCCATCGACGCTGGCGTAGCCGATCGAGGCAATGCGCGCGTTGGGCAGCACTTGCTCAAGGAGCTGGCGTTGTGAGGCAAACAGGCTCTCCCCGCCGTAAAGCACACTATCAACCAGGGGCAACGTAAGGCCGCGTTGTTTGAGCCAACTGGCGAAAGTCAGTAATTGCGCGGGCACGCCAGCCAGTACATTGATTCGATGCTGGTTGATGGCGTCGGCCAACTTCGGTGGATCAACCTCGCCGGTAAACGGAAACTCGCTGACAGCTGTTTGAACATGGGCGAGTGAGTCATGAATAAACAGAAAACTGGCGTAGAGGTCGCCAGCGAAGAACAGATTGGCGACACGGTCCCCGGGGCTGAATTGCTCGCTCAGACTGCGGCCGAAATCTTCCACCGTGCGCTGCCATTCCGTGCGGGCATACACGGACAGCCTGCCACCGCCGGTTGATCCACCGGTCTTGAACACCAAGGCGTGCCCAATGGGGGCCGTCAGGACCGGCCATTGCGCGAGATCCGCGCTGTCTTTCCAGAAGTCTGCCGGATCAAGCAGTGGCAGTTCGCACGGTGAACTTATCGCCTCGGGGGTGTTGGCGAGACTGTTCTTGTAGTAGGGCGAATGCTCACGGGCGAAACCCGTTAATTCGCTAATCGAGTCGGTTGTTTTCACGGTGTGTTCTTCTTGATTCGAATGAGCCAGCTCACGGCAAGCGTCAGCGGCGGGAGTCAATGACCAGCGGCGTCTTGCCACTGTGTTTGTTTCGAACGAAGTGTTCGGGCGAGCATTGCTCGATCTGCAGCACCAGCAATCCGCTGTCGATGATGGTCGTCAGGGTCAGGTAATCGGCGAGACGTGTTTCAACGGTGGCGGCTGTAAGTTCGCAATGCAGTTGCATGCGCTCGACGCCCTCGGCGCTGTGGTCCAGATGCAACTGAAACGGCACTTGCAGCCGTGACGCCAATTCGCTCAGGGAGATAAAGTCAGTGCCGATACGCAACAACTTGCCGTGGCGTTGCAACAGTTCAAAGCGGGGCGACTTCAGCCCGCAGGCGCAGACGCCCGGGAGCCAGCGTCCGCTGTCGCCAATCTCATAACGCTGCACGCGCTGACCACCCTCGCGGGCGAGCGAGGTCACCACCAGCCGGCCCACTTGATCGTCGATCACCGGCACATCCTCATCGAACGCTACAATCTCCAACTGCTGGATCTCGCTCATCAGATGGAAAACCCCATCCGCCGAATCCTCGCAGGCATGCCCAAGCGGACCGGCGTCGACGCTGCCGTAAATCGCCGAGCGAATGGTCGAGACGCCACAACTGCGCAGCAATTCACGGTTCTGCTCGCTCAGGTGCTCGCCACCGAGAAAGACCTTTTCGACTCCGGCATAAGCACGCAGACGCTCCTGTTCATTGAGAAACAGACGATGCAGGGTGCCGGGCATACCGACCAGCACGTTGACCCGTTGGTCGATGATCAATTGGGCAATCTCCCGATAATCGTCATCAGCAGGTGCGGCCATGGGCAGGTGCGTCACCTCAAGCAGTTCCAGCGTTTTGCTGAAGCTGAGAAAGCCGCCGTACAGTCCGCCACAGAAGAACAGGTTCATGACTCGGTCTTGTGCTGGATCCAGACCGGCAGCGAACAGGCCATCAGCGGTCGCGCGCATCTGCCGATCAAAGTCGCGATAGCTGTAGCCGGCCAGAGCAGGGGTGCCGCTGCTGCCTCCAGAGCGGAAATACAACTGCGCCTGATCGTTGATGGGCTGGGCAACGAAGGCTTCTTTGTCCATGATCGCAGTGCACGGCGTCGCCGCTGATGGTGCTGGATCGAGACTGGCCTGATTCGGCAGTTGCGTGGCTGCAAGACTCACCGATACCCGTCGACTCAAACGTTGCAGCGCATAGACGCCATCATGGGGTTCGCCCTCGTACCCGTCGTGAATGTTGCCGATCGGTGCGATCCGCGTGACTCCGGCAGCGATCAACGCATGGGTAAGCTCGACAATTTGCGATTGTGCGCATACCAGCGCACAGCTTTGCAGGACGTTGCGCCACGGCAGCAGAGTGGCGGGCAGCAGCGCCTGCGGCACCGGGTGCAGCAATACGCTGCGAAACAGCGGCGAAGGTGCGAGTTGCCGATCATGGCTCCAGATCACCCGCCAGCCTGGGCCATTCCACACTTGCCCGGTGTGACCGGCAAAACTCTGACCGAGGCGGGCCATCTGCGTGTGCGTGGTAATTTGCGCAGCTTCCTGGCGTGTCGGCACCAGTGCCGGCCACTGTGCGGCGCGTCGTTGCAGGGCCTGCGCCAGGCGTTCACCGATATCGCGCAAGACTTGCGTGTCGTCGCTGTCCACCAACAGCCATTGCGGGCTGGAGCAGGCCTGCTGATCCAGTCGGCAAACTTCGTCGGCGACGGCATCAAGCGCCTCTGGCGTAGCCGATGCAGGAGTGAGATAGACGAAGCTGATGCGATGCCCCCAGTCGATCCAGCGACAACCCGGCGCGAGCTGTTGCCGAATGGCTTGCAAGGCCGCTTCGCCACCCCACGCCGCGACACCATTGGCCGATTTGCATAATTGGCCGATCTGCTCGGTGCTCGCTGGAACCACCGCCACGTGGCCGGCCAGTTGTCCGCTCGCATCGCAGTTCACCAACGCCCGCAACAGTCGCGCCGTCAGGCCTTGATCGCTGCGGCTGGGGCGCAACCAGTTGACGTTGCCGGCGAGCAGACTTTCCACCACCGCGCAAAAGGCCAGCAGCGGCGCGTTGGCCGGGGTGATGTGCACCACCAGCCCGAGCGGGCGCCAGGCTTCGAAGCGCGGCAGGCGATAATCGATACGGCGCAGGGAGTCGGCAGCGACGCCGAGTTCGCGCTGGCGTTTGATCGTCAAGGCTTCAGGTTGGCAGAAATCGATCAAGGCCTGCCGTTGTTCGCTGTCGAGGGGCAGGTTCGTGCGCGAGTCACGCAGCAGCTGGGCAAAAACAGTTATCGCCGTGATGACCGTGCTGCTGTCTAGCGACGTCGCCAAACGCTGGGGCAACTTGTGTTGCAGGTCTTGCAGCGCTTGGTCGAGGCTGTAAATGTCGTGCAGTTGTCCATTTATCAAATACATTTCAGTGACTTCCCAGTAATTCGGCGGCGGCCATCGCGCAGCTTCTGCCGGCCGTGGTGCCGGCGCGGCCGTGCAGTTCGAACCAGTCGCTGGTCAATCCACAGCCGCAACTTGCGCCCGGGTGCAGCGTGGCAAGGTCGCTCATCACCACGGCATGCGCCGGGCTGGATGAGATGTAAGGCGAGACGAAGCCGAGCAGGCCTTGTTGGCCATAGGGCAGCAGAGAAAAATCCGCCGCATCGCGAATCAGCACCCGCGAATACACCGGCACATGAAAGCGGTGACGGGCGCATTCGATATAAGGCACCGCATGCTCGACAGCGCCGTAACCGTCGCGGCAGCGGGCGGTTTCGATGCCCAATTGCCGATGGATATGGGCATAAAACTGTTGTTTAGGAATTTCCTGCGCAGCCAGGGTTTTCCAGCCGCCGCCAAAAAAGGCCAGCGAACCGGCGGGCAATTGCACATCCTGCACAGCGCTAGCCTGCATGCGTTGCAGGGTCTGCCAGAGAAACGCCGGGAAGCCGAAAATCCTCACCGGCAAACCTTCTTCAGCGAATGACTGCAATGCGGCGATGACACCGAATACGTCGAACTGATGGCCGCTACCGGTGTTGCGCAAGGCGTAAACCACGCGATTGACCGGGGCAAACCGACAGAGAAACTGGTCGGTAAACGAAGTCCCGAGCGTAATGTGACCCTCGGGTTCGTAGCTCAGCAGCAGGTAATTGCACGGCGTATCCGGAGTATCCCAACCGTAATGGCGAAAGATCTGCGCAACCATGAACTGCGCCCGCGCCAGGCTGCGTTCGTCGTAACGCATCCGGCTTTTCTGTCCGCTGGTGCCCGACGAGGTCAGTTCCAGGGCGTCCGCCCCCGTGCTGCTGAGCAGCAAGTGTTGCTTGAAGAAACTGGCAAAGATCGGCGGCAGACGCGACCAGTCATCAAGACTGTCGAGGTCTTGCGGCGCCAATCCATGGGCGTTGAGCCAATGGGCGTAACCCGGGGTGTGGTCGCAGTGAAAGCGGCTGATTTCCTTCATCGCCCGATCAAACAGACCGGGCGCGGCTGAATCCGCGCAATAGGGTTGCTTCAACGCGCACAGCGCGTCGGCATAGGGTAGGTGAGTCATCAGTGTTCCTTACTGAGGCGAGGCCACATCAGCTGTGGTGGTTTGCAGGAGCCGGTACACCATGGGCAGGCACATCAGCCCGCCGAATGCGGCCCAGAGGGCGAAGTATTCAAGACGGTCGCCGCCACCGATGGCCGCAATCAGCGAACCGCCAAGGCCCATGACGGCGATCGAAATCATGCCGGTCAGCGCCGACACCAGACCTTTGCTGTCGTCGCTGGCAAACAGCGCCAGGCGATACACCGCGGCGTTGCTCATGCCCAGCCCGACGGCGTACAGCGACAAACTCGCCACCACCGGACCAAGCCCCGCGCCGAACAATGCGCACGCGGCCAGAAACAGAAGGCCCAGACAGAACGGCCAGAGCGCCAGTTGAATCAATTGCGTCAGCGAATGAGTCTGCAGCAAGCGGTCGAGAATCAGATTGCCGGCAATCACCGCTGAGAAAACCGGAATCTGCCACAGGCCATATTCCAGCGGCGGCAGTTCCAGCACCCGCACCAGCAGCAACGGTGCCAGGCCTATCCATGTGATCAGGGGCAGACTCATCAGGCCCAGCGCCAGACTGGCGCAGAGAAAACGCGGGTTGCCTAACAACGCGCCATAGCGCCGTGAAGTGCAACGCCAGGAGAAGGGCACACGGGGTGTTCGATGACCATCGCGGCGCTCGACGCCTACGGTTTCCGGCATCCACAGCAACAGACCGAGCCAGACCAGCGCTGCCGTGAATCCCAGCAGCAGAAAGATTTCCCGCCAGCTCAGCCATTCCAGCAACAGGATCCCCAGTAGCGGCCCGAGCAGCGGCGATAACAACGCAACATTGCCGAGCAAGGCCATCAGCCTGACGGCGTCCGCTTCACAGAACACCTCCTGTAGCGCCGGATAGCTGACTGCGACGACAAACCCCAGACCCATGCCTTGCAACAGCCGCAACAGGTTGAACGCCCCAATACTGTCGGTGAAAAAAGCCGCCGCGCACGACAATCCGAACAGCGCGCTGCCCGATAACAACAGTGGTCGTCGGCCGTATTGATCGGACAACGGGCCGAGCAACCATTGCAGGCACACGCCACCCAACAGATACAGGTTGAAGGCATGGGGAACATGCCGTACGTCCGCGTCGAGGTCGGTGGTGACATCCAGCATCGCTGGCATGATCACATCGCTGGCCATGTAAGTGAGCAGTTCGAAAGCGGTCAACGCCAGACAGAAACCCGCAACCTGTCTGGGGCCGATATTGATAAGTGTTCTCTGCATGAACATCCCTGTTTTATGAGTGGTAGGAAGTTCGCAGAGCCTAGGCGCAGGCGCACAGCCGACCTAGCCGTTTGCTGCGTCAGCAGATTTCAAAAACTTACGGCATGTTTAAAGGATTGGCGCGGCGTGAAACCTGTTTACCTGGCTGCCATTGCGGCGCAAACAACGATGCCCGCGTCAGTGCGGGCATTGATTGCGCCAGAGCAGGGAGGGCCATGCCTTAAGGTCGGGTTACCTTGCAGCCAAAAGTCTTCAGGGGCGGTAACATGAGCACCCGTTTGCCCCGGCGCATACCCGTAATCCGGGGAACGCTCGGCGTGCAACCGGCTACATTTCAATGTTTCAGGAAACCGCAATGACCCAGAAGCAACGCTTGATTTATTCGATTCTGATCGCTCTGTCGGTACTGGCGATCATGCTGGGCCTGTCCTGGCTGCAGAATGCCGGCATGATCACCGAGAAGACTTTCCAGTACGTGGCAATCGGCGTGGCGGTCGTGGTGGTCATCATCAACGGCGTGATGCGCCGCAAGGTCAAGCCCTGAAGGCGAGCCTCATTCGTGGTTGAGGACCGCTGCAGCCTGCGGGTGCAGGCTGTAACTCTTGTCGGCGTTGAAGGTGATCACGCCTTCGGCGCACAAGCGTTTAAGCACTTCTCGCACGCTGAGAAACGACAGCGGCACGTCCAGATCGAGCAACTGGCTATGTACGCCACGTACGCCCAGGCGACGATTGCTCTGTGCCGCCACGAGCAGGGCGTCGATGACTTTCAGGCGAATCAGGCTGGTGCGCAGGCCGAAGCTCTTCAGCAGCACGCGAATACGCTCATTGCCCGGACGCTCGCCGCGCTGGGTGAAATTGCCGGTGTGCGAACCCATGGAAACGCCCTGTGGCGTCTGGCTACCGTCCGTTGGTAGTTGCGAGTTGTACATGCGATTACTCCTTTTCAGAGCCAGATCGGGAAAGGTTTTGTTGCGCTCTCTAAACAAGACGTTTCAGCACGACAAATCATGAAAGAAAAGATGTAGAAATTTCGTCGCTAATTCGTCTCAGCCTTGTGATGACGGCATTGCCCCAATGGGCTACCCGCTAAATTTTTTCCCTCAGCTTCGTTTCTTCGACAGGCTCATTGCGCGTGGACGCAGGGGCAATCGACCTTTCGATCAGGAGCAAGCGTGATTATTTCCAGGCAACTTACCGGGCTGGCCCTCGCCAGCACCTTGTTCGGGCTGAGCCTGTCGGCCCATGCACTGAGCCCGGCTGCACAAACCAGCGCCGATATTCGCCGCACCAGTTTCGGCGTGCCGCACATTCGCGCTGATAACGAGCGCGGTCTGGGTTTCGGCATCGGTTACGCCTACGCCCAGGACAATCTGTGTTTGCTGGCCAACGAGATTGTCACGGTCAACGGCGAGCGCTCACGCTACTTCGGCCCGGAGCAGTTCACTGTCGAACAACGGGAAAACCGCGTCAGTGATGTGTTCTTCACCTGGCTCAATACTCCAGAAGCGGTCGAAACCTTCTGGCAGGCGCAACCGACGCAGGTCCGCGACCTGGTCGAGGGATATGCCGCCGGTTACAACCGCTATCTGGCTGAACGCCGTCAGCAAGGGTTGCCGCAGCAATGCCAGGGCGAGTGGGTACGTGATATCAGTGCCGAGGATCTGGTCAAACTGACGCGGCGCCTGCTGGTTGAAGGCGGGGTGGGGCAGTTCGCCGAAGCCGTTGCTGGCGCGACACCGCCGCAAGCGACCGCGCAGGTGAAGCACGACACCGTGGCGTTCCAGTTGGCCGACGCGCGTCAGCAACGTTTTGCTCTGGATCGCGGCAGCAACGCTGTGGCGGTCGGCAGCGAGCGCTCGTTCAATGGCCGTGGCATGTTGCTGGCCAACCCGCATTTCCCATGGGTCGGGGGCATGCGCTTCTATCAGATGCACCTGACCATCCCCGGCAAGCTTGATGTGATGGGCGCCGCTTTGCCGGGATTGCCGATGATCAATATCGGTTTCAACCAGCATCTGGCCTGGACCCACACTGTCGACTCGTCGAAACACTTCACCTTGTATCGCCTGCAACTTGATCCAAAGGATCCGACTCGGTATTTGCTCGATGGCAAGTCGCTGCCGCTGAACAAACAGACGGTTACCGTGCAGGTCAAGCAGGCTGACGGGCAGGTCGTAGCGGTTGCGCGCGACATCTACAGCTCGCAGTTCGGCCCGATCGTGCAATGGCCGGGTAAGCTCGACTGGGACAAGCAATATGCCTACAGCTTGCGCGATGCCAACCTCGACAACGACCGCGTGCTCGAACAGTGGTATGCGATGAACCAGGCCAGCAATCTCAAGGATCTGCAAGACGCGGTGCACAAGATCCAGGGCATTCCGTGGGTCAACACCCTGGCGGTGGATGACAAGGGCCAGACGCTGTACATGAACCTGTCGGTGGTACCGAACGTCAGCGCGGAAAAACTTGCCAAGTGCAGCGACCCACGCCTCGGTCTGCGCATGATCGTGCTGGACGGTTCCAACAGCGGCTGTGCCTGGGATGTCGATCCGCACGCGGCGCAGAAGGGCATCTTCGCTTCCAGCCAGTTGCCGCAATTGCTGCGCAGGGATTTCGTTCAGCACTCCAATGATTCGGCATGGCTGGCCAACCCGGCTCAACCGCTCACCGGCTATTCACCGCTGATCAGTCAGGAAGGACAACCGCTGGGCCTGCGCTCACGATTCGCGCTTGATCGTTTGGCTGAACTGAGCAAGAAAGGCCCGCTGGCAGTCAAGGATCTGCAGCACATGGTCATGGACGATCAGGTCTATCTGGCCGCGCAGGTCATGCCCGATCTGCGGAAGTTCTGCGGCGCCGATCTGGGCAGCGATGCCGCGACACTCAAGTCCGCGTGCGCCAGCCTCAAAGCCTGGGACGGCCGCGCCAATCTGGATTCCGGGCTCGGTCTGGTGCATTTTCAGAACATCATGCAGGCGCTGCTTGAATCAGCGGATATCTGGCGTGTTGCATTCAATCCGGCAGATGCGCAACACACTCCTCGCGGCCTGGCAGTCGAACAACCTGCCGTCGCCAAAGCACTGCGTGAAGCGATGCTCGCGTCGGTTGAGCGGGTCGCAAAAATGGGCCTGAAACCCGACACGCGCTGGGGTGATGTCCAGGTGGTCAGCAGCGGCGGGCAGCAAACGCCGATTCATGGCGGGCCGGGGACGCTGGGCATCTACAACGCGATGCAAAGCGTGCCCCGCGAAGACGGCAAACTTGAAGTGGTCAGCGGCACCAGCTATCTGCAAGTTGTGAGCTTCGATGAAAAAGGCCCGCACGCCCAAGGGCTGCTGGCGTTCTCGTTATCCAGTGATCCGATGTCGAAATACTCGCGGGATCAGACTGCTGCATTTTCGAAGAAGCAGTGGAGTGTTCTGCCGTTCACCGAACAGCAGATCCAGGCGGATCCGCAATATCAGGTGCAGACGATCAAGCAGGATCAGGCAGGGAAGGTGGCAGCGCAGTAAAACAGTCACAGCTCGAAACAAACGAAGGCCGCCTCCCGCAAGGGACGCGGCCTTCAGCTTTTCGGCGGGCGTTGCGGCATCGAATTGATTACCGGGTTGCCTTCCTTGTTGCGCGTCAAATAGACCGGCAGCACTTTCGGCAGGCTGTTGGCGAGGTGGTTCATCTCTTTGATGTTGTAGACGCCGCCCACGCGGATCGCGCCGGTACTGGTGTCGGCCAGCATCAACGGCTTGTCGAGGTAACGGTTGATCAGCGGCAGGGCGTCGTGCAGCGCGAGGTTGTCGAGCACCAAACGGCCGCTGCGCCAGGCCAGCGAAGTATCGCCAGGGTAGGTCTGACTGATTTGCGGCGCGTAATCGCCATGCCGGTAGCGCGCCTGCATCGAGGGACTGAGGCGCAGACCGTCGCCAGGCAAGTCGCGATTGCTGCTGACCAGCACCGAACCTTCGATCAGATTGACTCGCACCTGATCTTCGTACATCCACACATTGAACCGCGTACCGGTCACGCGGATCTTGCCGTCGCCGGCGCGAACCACGAACGGATGAGACGCGTCATGGCTGACATTAAAAAACGCCTCGCCCTTGTTCAGGGTGACGCGACGTTCATGTTTGTAATTGCTGAAGCTCAGGTCGGTGTGCAGGTTGAGTTCGAGCTGGCTGCCGTCACTCAGGGTGATCTGACGCACACTGTCGGTGGCGGCGTAATGCTGATAACTGTTGGGCACCCAGCCCAGACTCCAGCCGCTGTAGGCCGCGAGTGGCAAGGCGAGGGCGCAGGCGCCAGCAATGACCGCGAACTTGCGCCACGAACGCGAAGGCTTGCGCTGCGCCGCGAGTGCCTCGGGTTTGGTTCGAGGCAGATCTCCGGCGACTTCCCAGATTTCTTGCATGGCTTCGTATTCGAAGGCATGCAAAGGATGTGCAGCGTGCCAGGTCTCAAATGCGCGACGCTCCTCGTCCGTGCAGTCAGCGGCGTGCAGACGCATGCACCAGTGCGCGGCGGCATCGGTGATCGCATCGTATTCGGCTTCCGAGAGAGTGTCTTGGGTCATTGACTCGTCCTGATTTCGCTCATTCTAACCTCGCCGGCAGGCTGCCGAGAACATCCGTCATGGCATTTACCCATCAACGTGGAACTTATTTTTCCCTGTGGCGCCCAAAAAAACAGGAAGCAACTGCCTACTATCCATAAATGGAGTGAAAAAATGATCAAAAAGACATTCGCAGCCCTGATCGCCACTGCCGGTCTGCTCAGCGCCGGTGCCGCTCTGGCGGATAAGCCGGGCGCAGGCTGGATCACCATCGAAAAAGCCATCGAGGTCGCCAAGACCAAGGCCGGCTATGTCGAAGTCTATGAGATCGGCGCCGACAATGACGGCTACTGGGAAGGCGAAGGGCGCAAGGCTGACGGCATTGTCTACGAGTTCCGCATCGACGGCGCCTCGGGCAATGTACTGCGCGATCAGAAGGATTAACGCACCGTCTCACTCGTTGATTCTTGGTATGAGCAATGCGCTGGCGTTACGCCGGCGCATTTTTTTGTCTTCACGCCAGCGCTTGCGAGGATCCCGCCTGATCTGCAACCGTCGCCGGTAGCGGTATGGGCGCGGGAAGCGGGTCGAGCTGACGACCCAGTTCGCTGATGAGCAGGGCGATCGAGTCGGCGTTGGCGAGCATCACGTCGACCCGCGCATCTGCTGAAACAGGACTGCGAAACGCTCGGCGCGCGTCTGCGAGGTTTGTGGTTTTGGTAAGGCTGAGGATTTTCAGGTAATCCGCGGCATGCGTCGGCATTTTGTCCAGATCGGTCCAGACGTGGTTATCGGATTTCA
The DNA here is from genome assembly GCF_056278925.1 of Pseudomonas sp. TE9122. Lineage (NCBI taxonomy): Bacteria > Pseudomonadati > Pseudomonadota > Gammaproteobacteria > Pseudomonadales > Pseudomonadaceae > Pseudomonas > Pseudomonas sp. TE9122. Next base: position 2,430,742 of record NZ_JBWBQI010000001.1, read on the forward strand.
CCGCAAAAAGGTGCGAGAGATTGCCGTAGCGCGACAATAACCTGCGATAACGTTCAAGCGAGTCCTTGGCCGCTTGCCCCTCTGCCGTCGTCGTGTCGATAAGGTCGAGATAAGGCCCCATGGCCTGGATCGTTACCAGATCTTCGCTGTCGCAAACCAGATGCGAGAGTTCATGGATAATCGTTACCGCGCGTGCGTGTGAATCAACATTGAATCGAGGAGGCAGATGGGCGGTGTATTTGTCCATTCTGGGATTGAAAAAAACCTCGGTGAGATGAATTATTTTTTGTTTGTCCTGTTTGAAAACGAAAGCAACGGTATTGGCGCTGCCAGGCCCATTCAGACCAGTAAAAAAGCGCTCGGTGTAGAGCAAATCATCTTTTGGGTTCGTCAGTTCCTGGCAGACAGGAATGATCACTTTCTCGAGTTTTGTGAGCAGCAAGGGCGTTACCTCATGAACCTCGAAGAACTCCTTCAAAACTGTCTCCAGCCGTGTGCCTGCAGGGTGGCTGCGCTGTGTAACGTAGTTATGCAGGCAGTTGACTGCGTATTCTCTTGCACGGTTTACGGCTTGCTGTATCACGAACGCCCTGGCCGGATAGCGACGGTGGATCTGGGCCATGCCTCTGGCCTGGATATACATTTCTATTGAGCGGTTCTCCTCGACTTCATGTTGAGCAGGGTCACGACGTTTTGATCGGCAGCGATGAACCGGCTGGCTGGCGCTTGCAACAACCAGACGGGCATTTTTCTCTTCGAGTGCCGGCCCCTGACTGCCGTCTTTTTTGCGCAAATACCAGTTTTTTTCGAGCTGGACTGCCGGATACACCTTGCCGGCAATGGCGGCGTATTTCTGCGTCGTTGACGAATCCCCATAGACCAGCTTATTGGCATCAAGCTTGAGGGATTCCAGCGCCGTACTGCTTTCAAAGGGCTGCAAATCAATCCGAGCGGGCGTGACGGGCGACACCTTTGCCCAGCGAGAGGAGACTTGCACCGTTGTGGCTGTACCCGCAGGTGCTTGCGCCTCTGCGGCGAATTCGGAGCCGGCCGTTTCTGCCTCGCTTTCCCATGACAGACGTCCCAGGCTGAAGAGGGTAATCGCCCCTGCGATGAAGCTTTTCAGGGCATTTGCCCAGTGGTGATCCTGAAGGCCTTCGGCGGACGCCTTGAAGTCCTGGTAGCTTCGCCACAGAAAAAAACCGGACGCGAGTTTGCCCGGTAGCAAATGTGGCACCAGGCGCACGCCGTGGCTGAAGAGAAACTTCACCGCTTCCCAATCCGCTTGGCCATTGATCTGTGGCTGGCTGCGCAACAGTTGCGGCAGAAGGCTCAGAGTGTCCTGGTGAAACCGCTCGAGCACGTTGCCATTGATGGGCGCGCCATGAAGAGTGATTTCACTGTCTTTGCCGATCGTTGTTTTCAACAGACTCTTGAATATCGCCTGCTGAGCCTCAGGCAGACGCCGGATAATCAAATCCTGGAAGTGCCCGGGGGTATTCAGTGCCTCGATCAGCTGCGCTTCGTTTTCGAATTCGCGAAACACATACCTGGAGTAAGGCGCATAGAGGACCCGGGGGCCTGTTTGCCCTGCGCCCGGACCGAAGACATACAAACCGAGTGTGTCGACGCAATCAGCGCCTGGGGTCTTGATCAACGATAGCGGACAGGCGATGGCATGAACGCCCTCGACCGCAGCGCGCGCTATCGCGTCCGGCATGTCGAGGACCTGGCAAATGTAGTCATAGCCGGTATCCGAGAGCTGTTGTTGCAATTTCATCGAGTGGGCGTGTTGCATCAATTGCCAAGGTAACTGGCGCAAAAACCGTTCTTTGCTGGTGCGAGCAGACGGGCTGTCGGCTGACAGCGCTTCGGTGACTTTCGCGGTGTAGGTGGTAGCAACATCAAGAGATTGCAGTAATTGCCGTACCGCGGCCTGGGCAAACTCTTTTGGTAAGGCTGTGGCCGTTGTCGAGGCGACTTTGAAACCGCTGCCCTGCACGACGTTGTAGTGATGCAAGGCAAATTCCAGCAAGTTGCAGGCAGGGCCGGCCAATATCAGATTGGGGGTGATCCGGATGTCCTGTGGCTTGAGCCCGTTGCCTGGAAAGCGGGCATCGAGCAGGGTTTTGAGGGTCTGCTCGATATGAGTGGCCAGCGCCGGGACCTCATCGAGGAAATCCTTGCCATCGATGAACGCATGCCGCAGTTCATCCAGCAGCGCGAGTTGCGTGCGTTGCTCCGTCGCCGAGGCCATACGCAACCAGTCGGGGTAATCCAGATGACGCGAAAGGGTGCGTGCAAGATCGATCGCGCGTCGCAGGTTGGTATCGATGACAGCATTCTTCATTTCATCAAGGAAGCTCGCCAATGTCTTTGGCTCCTTGATGCAAACTCGCAGCAGTTCACATTCCGCCAGGAACTGTTCAATGGCAGATTGCATGCGGTCTCGGGAGACACTGCCATTAATCAATTGAAACTCGCCCAGGGTGTATTGCTGGTCCAGTCTGTGTTGCGCCTTTGGCAGATTTTCCAGCAGCGTGTGGCTCTGATTGTTGTCGTCCAGCCGTTGCTGCAATTGCTTTTGCGCATTGGCGATGTCGTCAAACAGCTCCAGGCCCAGGGCCGGTGTCCAGAGGATGGCGCGCCCGGAATGTTTCACGTCCATGCCGCCGCGCTCGGTCAGCAGCACGCAGTGAGCGAGCGGCAGCGCAGCGTTGGGCTCGGCCCCGTTGAGGGTCAGTGACCAGGCATCGGGGCGGAAACCATTGAGTGACTGGCGGTCCCTGCGTGTCGGGTGCCTGGAATCGAACACGGTGTCGACGATCTTTCGTTCCGCCTCCAGCCATGACCCGCTGAGGCTGCGCAGGTACGCCTCACCACGCAGGCCGTCTTCGAATGCCTGGGCCAGTTTCCACAGAATGCCTTCGAGAAAGACGCGCTGTTCTGCGGCGTGCGCGGTCGGCTGGTCTTTGAAGTGGCTGGTCAGATTATCCAGCGTCCGTCCCAGAAGTGCCGCCTGCTGCGCAGCCTTGTCTGCCTGCACGAGTGACGATGGCGGTGTACTGGTAAACAACGGTCGGGTACTCCAGCGCTGATTGACGTCGAGCTTGAGCAGCCGTTCATGAATCATTGAGCGGATATCCAGCGCCTTGTCGAAGAGCGCATGGATGTCAGTGGTGCGCTCGCTCTGACGAAAACGCTGCAGAACGAATTCAACGTTCTGACGTTGCTTGGTGATGATGGCCTCGAACAGCGTGGTCATGATCTCACCGCCAATGTTTTCCCCGGATACCTGCGCGTTAGCGAAGCCAAGGTAACGATTGCGTTCTTGCAGATTCATCAGCCCGTAGAGTTCGTCTTCGTGTCCGGCGGCCCGCATTTTGGCGGTCAGTGTCTGTTTGAGATCCGCGTAGTCGGCGAGTACCTGCAGGCCCTGGCTGGGCGTATAGAGATAAGCCTTGTCGTGATTGATCATCAGCGAACCGGCCAGCTCGACACAGGCTGTTTCTTCGCTCAGGCACACGGTTTCGAACGTTGGCCGCCGTACCGCAACGGTTGGCTCACGTACCAGGCTGTGCAGGGCGTAGAACTCGCTGGCGGTGAGGATCTGCGTTTCGCGCTTGATCATCAGATCCGCGCGCGCCTGATCCTGCAACGTCTGGCTGAAGAAAGTACGTCTGGGCGAGCCTTCGAATGAGGCGCCGTTCCAAAACACCTCAAGCTGTCGAAACAACAGCATGGTCAGTTTTCCCGACGCCGACTTGATCGCATTGGTCCAGGCAGACTGATCGTCTTCGCGTACCGAACGGGCGGGATGGGTGAATTCTACGACCTGACCGTGGGGCCAGCCCTGACGGTGAAAGTGCACCAACAGCGCTTCAGTCAGCGACAGCGAGTCGACCCACTGTTTCCCATCCGAAGAAGTCACCGAATAGAAACCGACGCGAGTAAGCGATTGTTGCACGGCGCCAAAATGCGCTTCGAGCAGTTCGTCGAGAATCTTTTCCAGCAGCGTTGCAAGGGATGGCAGGCGTTTAAGCTCGTCCAGCAGGTCACGGGCGCACCTCTCCAGAGAGTCGCCGATTGCCAATTGCTGGTCCTCGAACACATCACCTTCGATGGTTTCGCAAGTCAGAGTGATACCGCGTTTCTCCACCAGTTCCTTGCGCAATGAAACCGAGAGGAAAGCCAGCAGATCATCGTTTTCCCTGGCGTTGTCGAGGCGTTTCTGCAGGGCATCAGTCAGGGCTTGGCGGTCAGCGAATTTTTTCAGGCCATCGTAGGGCGTATAGAGAAACACGCCGTTGTCATCCGGCCCTGCGCTGAGTATGAAGCTGCCTGCCAGCGGCACGGCCAGTTGCTTGTCGGCGTTGAGCAGGATGCGTTCGGCCAGCATTGGCGGGGTTTGCTTGTTGCGCAGCGATTGCGTAGCGAGTTGCGCGTGTGCAAGCCAGTCGAAGTCTTTGCTGTTGAGACCGTGTGCCGGAGCGAGGTCAGCGTGCAGGCCGGGTGAATCGAATATCACTGGAAACAACAGCGGGGCAGTCGGGGTGGACATCATTGCAACTCTGAACAGGGCGCCATTGGGCTGGAACTCAACAGTAAATGCGCAGAGTGGAGCACTTGCGGTAGACAGTTACCGCACGTGCCGAGATCAAAATGTGCATCAGGGCGCGCCAACCGATGGCAATGAATCGAAGGGTTGACAGCTGGCAGCTCGGACAGGGTTAATCGGTGGGCAAAATCGACCGTACGCTGTTGTTCCCTCCAATAATCATTCTGGAGCTTCAGATGTCTGCGCCACACGATCATGGCTCGTCCACAGTGTCCCTCGAAGCACTGACGCAATTGCTTGAAACGATTTTTCTGCGCCACGGCACCTCCAGCGAAGTCGCACGGGTACTCGCCGTCAACTGCGCCAACGCCGAACGCGACGGCGCTCATAGTCATGGCGTGTTTCGCATCCCCGGTTATGTCTCGACGCTGAAAAGCGGCTGGGTCAATGGCCATGCCGTGCCACAGGTTGAAGATGTCGCGCCGGGGTTTGTCCGGGTTGACGCTGGCAACGGTTTTGCCCAGCCAGCGTTGGCAGCGGCCCGACCACTGCTGATCGAGAAGGCGCGTCATGCCGGCATCGCAGTCCTGGCAATTCGCAACTCGCATCATTTCGCCGCTTTGTGGCCGGATGTCGAGCCCTTCGCCGACGAAGGTCTGGTGGCGCTGAGCGTGGTCAACAGCATGACCTGCGTGGTGCCCCATGGCGCTGATCGGCCATTGTTCGGTACCAATCCGATTGCGTTCGCCGCGCCAAGGGCCAACGCCGCGCCGATTGTGTTCGATCTTGCCACCAGCGCCATCGCTCATGGCGATGTGCAAATCGCAGCGCGCAAGGGTGAAAAACTCCCGGCCGGCATGGGCGTCGACAGCCTCGGCCAGCCGACCCAGGACCCCAAGGCGATTCTGGAAGGTGGAGCGCTGTTGCCGTTTGGCGGGCACAAAGGCTCGGCGCTGTCGATGATGGTCGAGTTGCTGGCGGCGGCATTGACCGGCGGCAATTTTTCATTCGAGTTTGACTGGTCCAACCATCCCGGCGCGAAAACCCCGTGGACAGGTCAGCTGTTGATTGTGATCGACCCGAGCAAAGCGGCGGGGCAGAGCTTTGCCCAGCGCAGTGAGGAGCTGGTGCGGCAGATGCACGGGGTCGGGCTCAAGCGTTTGCCGGGGGATCGCCGACATTTGCAGCGCAGTCGATCAATGGCGCAAGGGATCGTACTGGATGAGCAGACGCTGGGGCAGTTGCGGGAGTTGGCGGGGGAGTGAGTCTTTTGTTGTTCTGACGATTGCAGTGACAAGGTCAAAAGCCCCTCACCCTAGCCCTCTCCCGGGGGGAGAGGGGACTGACCGCGTGGTTGGCGAGGTACGCCGACTTGGGATACCGAGGTGAATTCAGTAATCGAAAAGCAAAGCGGTGGGCATAAAAAAAGCGAACCGGAAGGCTCGCTTTTTTTATAGCGCTGGAACTCAGCGACGGCCGAGCAGCAGGCCCACCACCAGGCCGAAACCGGCGGAGATCGCCACGGTTTGCCAAGGGTGACCACCGATGTAGTTTTCGGTGGCTTCGACGGCGGGTTTGGTGCGATCGCGCACGCTGGACACCGAATCCAGTGCCAGCTGCAGTTTCTGGGCGATTTGTGCACGCAGCGTTTCTGCTTCTTCGCCGACCAGTGAAGCGCTGCTCTTGAGCAGTTTGTCCGATTCTTCGATCAGAGCCTGAAGCTCGCTGAAAGCTTGATCCTTGATTTGCTCTTCGGCAGCTTGCGAGGCGGTTTTACGGGCCATTGGGTGACTCCTTGCAGGTGAATGGACAGTGACCAATGGAGTGTAGCGGCAGGCGAAAAGTTGCATGTCATTCGTGGAGAAGGGAAAAACCTGCACCGGAGATTTCCATCGAGCGTGTAAGATGTCGCCATTTTACGCAGCAGGATAAATCCCCATGAGTTTCAATCTGGCCGACAAATCCCTCGCAGAGCGCGCAGCGCTGGAAGATGAGAAATCCCGTCTGTTCGAACTCTGGCAGAACAATCTGGGCAAAGCCAAAGGCGAAGCCGCGCGCTTGTTTGGGGAGCGCTCCAAGCGCAAGGGCAAATGGGCCGAGTGGGTCCGCGCCGAACTGGACGGCATGTCGCCGCCGGAGTTCGCCAACATGGTGCGCAGTGAAGTCAATCGCCTGATGGCGGCGAACAAATAATCCGCTTCACGCCTGGCTGAACGTGGCGGCAATCGCCTCGCGAACCTTGACCAGCACCGGATCGATCTGCGTGCTGGTGCGCCAGCCCAGTTCCACCGGATAGCGTGGTAACGCCAGAGGGCAGGGCAGCAACGCCAGCCCGCTCAGCGCCGCGATGCTTGCGGCGGCATGGGCCGGGATGGTCGCCACTGCCTGACTACCCTTGAGCAGGAAGGGCAGCGCGGCGAAATGCGTGGTCGACGCGCAGACTCGCCGGCTCAAGCCCACTGCCGCCAATCCCTCATCGGTAATGCCGATAAAGCCGCCCGACGACACCAGAATGTGCTCGCGTTCAACGAACTCTTGCAACGCGATCTGCTGTTGGCCTGGCGCGAGACTGGCCGGGTCGACCAGACACGCATAGCCGCCTTCCCCCAACACCTGACGACTGAGCAGGCGCTCGGAAAAACCGCCGGCAGTGATCGCCAGATCTATGCTGCGTTCCATCAGCGCGCGGGCAACGATCTGGCTGTGGGTCTGGCGAAATATCAACCGCAGCTTCGGCGCACGGCGGGCGATTTCCTCGATCAAGTGGCGCCCGTAGGCAATTTCAAAATCATCTGACAGACCGATCGCCACCGAGCGTCCTTCGTATTGATTGGCCGCCGGATCGAGCATGGCCAGACTTTGCCGGCATTTGTTGAGCGCATCGCTGATCACCGGTTTCAGCTGATTGGCTTGCAGGGTCGGCGCCAGTCCGCGCCCGGTGCGCACGAACAACTGATCGCCATACACCTCACGCAAGCGGCGCAATGCCGCGCTGACTGCCGATTGCGTTAAGCCCAGGCGCAGGGCGGCGCGACTGGCACTGGATTCATCGTGCAGTGCTTCGAAGACTTTCAGCAGGTTGAGGTCAATGTCGGCGATATTCATTTGGCTCATATCATTCAGCAGTCGGCAGGGCTTTATTCATGATCGCGTGACGCCGGAGAATCGGCAACACCTGAACCTGATGGAGTAAATACGATGGCCAAATCCATAGTGGCGGCGTTGCAGATCGGTGCATTGCCCGGCGGCAAAGGCGAAACCCTTGAACAGATCCTTGCTTGGGAAGACGCAATCCGCGAATCCGGCGCCGCGTTGGTGGTGATGCCGGAAGCCTTGCTCGGCGGCTACCCGAAAGGCGAGGGCTTCGGCACCCAATTGGGCTACCGACTGCCCGAGGGGCGTGAGGCCTTTGCGCGTTATTTTGCCAACGCCATTGATGTACCGGGCGCGGAAACCGACGCGCTGGCCGGATTGTCAGCGCGCACCGGGGCCAATCTGGTGATCGGCGTGATCGAGCGCGCTGGCAGCACGTTGTATTGCACGGTGCTGTATTTCGATCCGCAGGCCGGGCTGCTGGGCAAACACCGCAAGCTCATGCCCACCGGCACCGAGCGACTGATCTGGGGCAAGGGTGATGGCTCGACGCTGCCGGTGTTCGACACCCAGGTCGGCAAGCTTGGCGCCGTGGTTTGCTGGGAAAACATGATGCCGCTGCTGCGCACGGCGATGTATGCCAAGGGCGTTGAGGTCTGGTGCGCGCCGACCGTGGACGAGCGCGAGATGTGGCAGGTCAGCATGCGCCACATCGCCCACGAAGGCCGCTGCTTCGTGGTCAGCGCCTGTCAGGTGCAGGCCTCGCCGGATGATTTGGGGGTGGAGATTGCCAATTGGCCGGGTGATCGACCGTTGATTGCCGGTGGCAGCGTGATCGTCGGTCCGATGGGCGATGTGCTGGCGGGGCCGTTGCGCGGGGAAGCGGGCTTGCTCACGGCGGAAATCGACACTGATGAACTGATCCGCGCGCGGTATGACTACGATGTGGTCGGCCACTACGCGCGGCCGGATGTCTTCGAGTTGACCGTTGATGAGCGTGCGAAGCCGGGGGTGCGGTTCAACACTTGACCTTGATACTTGTTTTGAACCTGTGGGAGCTGGCTTGCCAGCGATGGGGCCATGTCAGTCGACATCTTTTTGGCAGATGCACCGCTATCGCTGGCAAGCCAGCTCCCACAGGGATCGGTGCCCGATCAGAAAACTTTTACCAGGTCGCCGCACTCGCCTTGGGCAGGCTCAACTTGCCGCTGTCGGTAAAGCGCATCGTGCCAAACAACCCGCCCGCCAGTTTGCCGCGCAGCACGTAGGGCAGATTATCGAGGCTTTGCGTCTGGCTCAGCCCCAATGTCTGGCGCAGCACCGAGAACGCCGAGACGCTGACCGGCACCGTGACAATGGCTTCAGAGAAACGCGGGATCGAGCCGCTCTGATCGCTCACACCGGACGCCAGCGAATGACCATTGACCTCCAGATCCAGCGCGATGCCGTTGTAATCGATCGCCGTTTCATTGGGGTTCTGTACGCGCAGCTTGATCGCGAAGCGTACTTCCAGTTCCTGGCTGGGTAACGGTTCGAGGCCGACCACGTTGATGTTCACCGGATCGCGGTTGGGAAACAGCGCGCAGGCGCTGAGCGACAACAGCACAAGCGACAGGATGACGGCGTGGACGCGGCGCATAAAAATCTCTCGACAAAAAAAGGGCTGAACCGTCGCCGGTGCAGCCCTTTTTTTCGAGGCGTGACGTCAGCGGTTCAACTGTGCGACAGCCGCCGCTTGGCCGGGTTCACCTTTGGCGGCGACGTCGGGGTTTTCCATGACCTGCAGAATCGACGCTTCCGGGTCGAAATCATCTTCTTCCAGCTCGATGAATTCTTCCGGCAGGAAGATGTTCAGCACGATAGCGCACAACGCACCGACAGTGATTGGCGATTCGAAGATGTTGCGCAGCGCTTGCGGCAGTTCGCGCAGGACTTCCGGCACCGCCGCGATGCCCAGGCCCATGCCCAGCGAGATCGCCACGATCAGCATGTTGCGTCGATGCAGGCCGGCCTCGGCGAGGATCTTGATCCCGGCCACGGCGACGGTGCCGAACATCACCAGCTCAGCGCCGCCCAGCACCGGTTTCGGCATCAGTTGCAGCACCGCGCCGATCATCGGGAACAAACCGAGCAACACCAGCAGCCCGGCGATGAAAAACGCCACGTAGCGGCTGGCCACGCCGGTCAACTGGATCACGCCGTTGTTCTGCGCAAAGGTCACCATCGGCATGCTGTTGAACACTGCCGCCATGGCCGAGTTGAGACCATCCGCGAGCAGGCCGGATTTGATCCGGCGGATGTACAGCGGGCCTTTCACCGGTTGCCGCGAGATCATCGAGTTGGCGGTCAGGTCACCAGCCGCTTCCAGCGGCGACACGAGGAAAATCACCGCCACCGGCACGAACGCCACCCAATCGAAGTTGAAACCGTACTTGAACGGCACCGGCACGCTGACCAGCGGCACTTCGGGCATCGAAGCGAAATCCACCGTGCCCATCAGCCATGCCACCACGTAGCCGAGCGTCAGGCCGATGACGATCGCGCCCAGCCGCAGAAACGGCACGTCGACTCGGTTCAGCACAACGATGGTGCCGATCACCAGCGCCGCCAGAAACACATGGCTGGCCGCGCCGAGATCAGGCGCCCCGAAGCCGCCGGCGATGTCGGTCATCGCCACTTTGATCAGCGACAGGCCCATCAGCGTGATGATCGTGCCGGTGACTACCGGGGTGATCAGCATGCGCAGCTTGCCGATGAACTGGCTGAGCACCACTTCAATGAAGGCAGCGAAGAAGCACACGCCGAAGATGGTCGAGAGGATTTCGTCAGTGCCACCGCCGCGCGCCTTGACCATGAATCCGGCGCTGAGAATCACGCTGATAAAGGAAAAACTGGTGCCTTGCAGACACAGCAGACCGGAACCCACCGGGCCGAAGCGCTTGGCCTGGACAAAGGTGCCAAGGCCGGAGACGAACAGTGCCATGCTGATCAGGTAGGGGATTTCACTATGCAGACCGAGGGCGCCGCCCATGATCAGGGTTGGGGTAATGATGCCGACGAAACTCGCCAGCACGTGCTGCAACGCGGCGAACACCGTGGCGGTCAGGTGCGGACGGTCGTTGAGGCCGTAGATCAGGTCGTTGTTGCGCGGGGTTTTGTCAGAGGCGGTCATGGTGATGTGCGCGCCGCAAGGCGGGGTCGGGTCAGAAAATGGGTGCGCAGAATGCCGGAAGAGGGCGGCGAGGGCAACGAGCAATAACTGCCTGAAAGGTCAGGTTTTACTGCCTATGTGGGAGCGAGCCTGCTCGCGAAAGCGGTGGCTCAGTCTGCATCTCGGTGACTGACGAGCCGCCTTCGCGAGCAGGCTCGCTCCCACAATGATCGTCCACGCCCGTTAATCAGCAATGGCCAATCGCCCGTGGCATACTCCCGCGCATGACTTTCGACTCTCCCCTCAGTGCCTGGCAATACGCGGTCGACCACAAGGGTTTCATTCAGGATGAAGCCCAGGAACACGCGGTCTGGGCCTTGCAAAAATGCCATGAAGCCTTGCACGCCGGCGCCCGCTCGGTCGACGGCGTGTACCTGTGGGGGCCGGTCGGGCGCGGCAAGACCTGGCTGATGGATCAGTTCTATCAGACTCTGCGCGTGCCGGCGCGGCGTCAGCACTTTCATCACTTCATGGGCTGGGTGCATCAGCGTTCGTTTCAACTCAGTGGCATCGCCGATCCGTTGCGCGCTTTGGCCAAAGAGCTGGCCGCTGAAGTGCGCGTGCTGTGCTTCGATGAACTGTTCGTCAATGACATCGGCGACGCGATCATTCTCGGCCGGCTGTTTCAAGTGATGTTCGACGAAGGCGTGGTAGTGGTCTGCACGTCCAACCTGCCGCCTGATGATCTGTACGCGGACGGCTTCAATCGCGACCGTTTCACGCCGGCGATTGCGGCGATCAAGGCACACATGACCGTGGTGGCGGTGAATGGCGCCGAGGATCATCGCTTGCATCCCGGAGCGATTGAGCAGCGCTATTTTGTCAATGAAGCCGATTCACCGAGCGCACTGGGTGCCGTGTTCAAGTCGCTGGCTGCAGATGAGACTGTCAGTGAGGAGCCAGTCGCCGTGGGCCACCGCACACTCAACGTCGTGCAAGCCAGCGAATCGGTGCTGTGGTGCCGCTACAGCGATCTGTGCGAACAACCTTTCGCCGCCATGGACTTCATTGCCCTGTGTGATCGCTACCGGGCTATTCTGTTGAGCGAAGTGCCGAACCTCAGCGCACAAAAACGCGAAGGGCGCATTGCGCGGGGCACCGAAGACGGCGCTGAGCGCGTGGTCGCCGGCGACCGGGAATTGCCGCAGTTGTCAGTACATGACGACGGCGTTCGCCGCTTTATCGCGCTGGTCGACGAATGCTACGACCGCAAGGTGCCGCTGTACGTCGAGGCAAGCGTACCGATGGACGCGCTATACACCGAGGGCTACCTGGAATTCCCGTTCCGCCGCACCCTCAGCCGTTTGCAGGAGATGCAATTGCAGCGCTTCGCTGAAGCCTGAAAGAAGAGGGCGCCGACATGAGTCAACCGCTGTCCCATCATTTGCTGACCATGGCCTATCAGAATGCCTGGGCCAATCACCGCCTGGCAAAGGCCTGGAGCCAGCTCGACACCACTGAACTGGCGGCGCCACGGGTGAGCTTCTTCCCCAGCATCCGCCTCACGCTCAACCACATTCTCACTTGCGACTGGTTCTACGTCGACGCGCTGGAGCGGGAATTGCGCGGTGACGAGCCACACCCTGATTGCTATGTTTTCTTCAATGCAGACGAGCCGTTTACCGAGGCTGCGGCGCTGCGTGCAGAACAGGCCCGCGTTGATCGCCGCCTGATCGCCTATTGCGAGCAACTGCGCGATGCCGACCTGTCGAGAATCGTCACCATCGCCCGTGACACGCCGCAACATGACAGCCGCCTGCGCATGCTCTCGCACCTGTTGGAGCACCAGCTCCATCATCGTGGCCAGGTGCACGCCATGCTCAGCGGCACGGCGGTCAAGCCACCGCAACTGGATGAATTTTTCTGTGTCGGCGAAAGCGCATTGCGTGCCGAAGACTTCGCCGAACTGGGCTGGACCGAAGAGCTCATCTGGGGCCACTGACCACGAAAGATCGCAGCTTTTCAAGTTGCCCTCTCCGGCGCACCCAAGCTAAGGTCCCCCCCAGGCCTTTCAGCTAGCACCTTGCGCGCCGGGGCTTTTTGCTTATCGGGGATGGAAATGGATTCCGCAGAAATACTCGTACTTCAGGCCAGCTACAGCAACCCGGTGCACGCCGAAGCCATCGGCATCGTGCTCAACCACTACGCCGAAGATCCCATGGGCGGCGGTCATCCGATCGCGCCCGAACTGCTGCAACGCCTGCCCGAAGAGCTCGCCCGCCGCCCGCATGCCTTCAGCGTGCTGGCCTTCGTCGGCGGCGAACCGGCCGGGCTGGTCAACTGTTTTGAAGGCTTCTCCACTTTCGCCTGTAAACCGCTGGTCAACGTTCACGACGTCGCCGTGGTCGGCAAATTTCGCGGCCTGGGGCTCAGTCAGAAGATGCTGCAGAAGGTAGAAGAGATCGCCCGTCAGCGCGGCTGCTGCAAAATCACCCTGGAAGTGCTGGAAGGCAATGCGGTGGCGCAGGGTTCATATCGCAATTTCGGCTTTGCACCGGGGATGTTCAATCCGGATCACGGGCGGATGCTGTTCTGGATAAAGGATTTGCAGGCCTGAAGGCTCCTCACCGCCAATCACCAACATAAAAAAAGGCGCCCCGATCAGGGCGCCTGAACTGTCATCTTCCGGGCCAGAGCGGAGCCACGGAAGGTCCATCGGTTGCTCGGTAAAGCTCAGTCGCGATAGGACTCGGTCACCTGCGCCGTCTGGTCAGCAGGGACGCGAATTTCTTTCGCACTGGCGTCGGCTTTCTGCTCGCTTTGCGCGTGCTGGACCGGGAAATTGTCGTAGTAATAACGCATGCGTTCGGCACCGCCTTCAGCGAAGGCGCTGGTGGAGCCGAGGGCGAGCAGGGTGGTGAGGATGATAGTGGTGGTTTTCATGGTGCCTCCTACTGAACAAGTGGGAGTCGGTTCGTCCGTGAAGCAGACCGCGAAAGAGAGTCTGCGTCGCGGCCATTAACAATCGGTTAACGCTGGTTCAGCGCAAATATTGCGGCGTATTACAGAAACAGCGCGGCCGATAGGCACAAAAAAGGGCCTTCTCGGCCCTTTGTCGTTTTACTTCTGCGCGACTTCCGCCGGAGCAGGGTGTTTGGGCTTCATCAAACTGAAGTCAATCAACGCGCGCCTCGGCGCCTGGTACGGGTCGCCAATCAACAGCTTGCGCGGTACAAAGCTGTCGCTGACCAGGCTTTTGCTGCGATCCAGTTCATCGGAACTCAGCCCGGCCAGATCCGCCCAGGTGTGAATGAGTTGCGAGCTGCTGTACGGGCGGCTGAGGTCGCCGGCGAAGTTCCAGTCGTGGTTTTGCTTCCACTTCGGCGAAGCCCAGGCCATGAACGGGATGGTGTACATCGGCGCGGTCGGTTTGTTTTCGTTGCGGCCCAGCGTGCCGTGGCCGGCGGAGTCGAAGACATCTTCACCGTGGTCGGAGAGGTACAGCAGGAAGCCATTCGGGTCGGTCTTGGCATAGTCCTTGATCAGGCTCGAGACCACGAAGTCGTTGTACAGCACGGCGTTGTCATAGCTGTTGTAGGTCGGTACCTGATCGTCACGCACGCCAGCCGGAACGCCCTGGCGATCCTTGAACTTGTCGAACGTCGGCGGATATCGGTACTGGTAGCTCATGTGCGTGCCGAGCAGATGCACGACGATCAGCTTGCGCGGCGCCGCATCGGCCAGCGCCTTGTTGAACGGCTCGATGACGTCGCCATCGTATTGCGCCGAGTTCTGGTTGCGGTTGTTGTTCAGGTACACCTGCTCGTCGGCCTGTTCGGAGAAGGTCGTGAGCATGGTGTTGCGCTTGGTCATGGTCTGCTGGTTGGTGATCCAGAACGTCTTGTAACCGGCCTGTTTCATCACGCTGACCAGCGATGGCGTCGACAGGTACAGGTCGGGGTTCTGCTCGTCGGCGAAGGTCAGCACTTGCTGCAGCGCTTCGATGGTGTACGGGCGCGGAGTGATGACGTTGTCGAAGATCGCCAGTTGATCCTTGAGTTTGTCCAGTTCCGGCGTGGTGTTGCGCGGATAACCGTAGAGGCTCATGCGCTGGCGGTTGGTCGATTCACCGATGACCAGCACCAGCGTCGCCGGCTGACCGGCCGAGGCGTCCTTGAGGTTTTTCAGCGGCGGGATCTTGCTGGCACTGTCGAGCATGCCTTGCATGTCCTCGAGCGTTTCCAGATAGCGGTGATACGCCACGGCCATCTGCCACGGCACGGCGGGCTCGATGCGGGTTTCGAATTTCTCGAAGCCTTCGGCGAAATTGCCCATGCGCATGGTTTGTTTGATCAGCGGGTAGCCGGCGACGGCGATCACGATTGCGGTAGCTGCAACCATTGCGCGACCACGGGGCATGTACACCGGGCGCAGGCGCGTCCACAGAAAGTAGGCGAACGCGGTATGGGCGAGGAACGCCGGGATCATCCACCAGGCGAAATACTGCGTCATGTACTCGCCCGCTTCCGACACGTTCGACTCGAACATGATGAAGATGACGCTCTGCGAGAATTCCTGCTGATAAATGAAGAAGTAACCCAGGCTGGCCATCGAGCAAGCCCACAGCACCACACCGATGATCGCCGCAAGCACGCGGGTCTGTTTAGGAAACAGCAACATCGGCGCCAGCCACAGTGCACTCATCACGAACGCCTGACGGAATCCCGTGAAACCAGACGTGCCGGTCAGCTGGATCAGCAGTTGAGTGATGCCCGAGAAGTACCAGAAGAAGACGAACAACCAGATGAATCCGGCCCAGTCGAAACCGGTCGCAGTCGTTTTGCTGCGTTTGAACAATGCCATTCAGCGCTCCAGCTCAATCATCAGACCCACGCCGGAAACGCTTCCATGACACCGACGAACAGAGGCCGTACACGCAGGCACGGCCAGAATGGGGCGAAGTATCCCCAAGGGCTTGTGAAAGATTTGTTAAGCGCCGCTGTTGGTGTGTATCAAGCGGTCAGGGGTGCAACGTGTCGGGAACGACGAGGGCCGTTCCCGAAGCAGGCGGGGATCAGGCGTGGGGTGCGCGCTGCACAACCGGACGCGGTTGCGGCTGCGAGCCCTGGGTCAATGCGCGCAATTGCGCCAATTCGTGCTTCAACTGGTCGCGCTCGTCTTTCAACTGGCGCAATTCATCGCGACGGATCGTAACGTAGAGGGTTTGTGGCGGCATTGCTGTATGTACTGTGCCCATTGCTCACCTCGCAAATGGCGTGCATCAACTGTAAGTCACTCCTCGTTTTGAGGCGCTTGACTTACTATCGGCGCCAATTTTGATTTCTTTTGCCCTGGAAGGGAACTTTTTTATTTTTCATGGTCGGTGTGTCTTCGGCAGGATTCGGGGCGTTATCACTCTGGATCGGGCACAATGCCCGGAAACTTCATCGCAACGCTCTGGACTAACCTCCATCAGTCGCGTTGGGCTATAACCAATGACACACATTTATTTGTAGTAAGGAGCATCAGCACATGCAACTCGGGATTATTGGACTGGGCCGCATGGGCGGCAATATTGCGCGACGTCTGATGCTCAACGGGCACACCACCGTTGTTTACGACCGCAATACCGCTTTCATCGATAACCTGGTCGCCGAGGGCTCCTCCGGCGTCGCCGACTTGCCAGCACTGGTTGCCGGCCTCGACAAGCCACGCGCGGTCTGGGTCATGCTGCCGGCGGGCGCACCGACCGAAGACACCATCAACACCCTGAGCGAACTGCTCGAACCCGGCGATACCATCATCGACGGCGGCAACACCAACTATAAGGACGACATTCGCCGGGCCAAAACCCTGAACGACAAGGGCCTGCACTACATCGACGTCGGCACCTCCGGCGGCGTCTGGGGCCTGGAACGCGGTTATTGCATGATGATCGGGGGCGATGCCGAAACCGTGCAGCGTCTCGATCCGCTGTTCGCCGCACTGGCGCCGGGCATGGGCGACATTCCGCGCACCAAGGATCGCAAGTCCGACGACCACCGCGCCGAGCATGGCTACATTCACGCCGGTCCCGCCGGCGCCGGGCACTTCGTGAAGATGATTCACAACGGCATCGAGTACGGCATGATGGCCGCGTTCGCCGAGGGCTTCGATATTCTCAAGACCAAATCCAGCGAACGCTTGCCGGAAGATCAGCGATTTGATCTGAACGTGGCCGATATCGCTGAAGTCTGGCGTCGTGGCAGCGTGGTTTCGTCCTGGCTGCTGGACCTGACTGCCGACGCACTGGCCAGTGATCCGAAGCTCGACGGTTTCTCCGGCTCGGTAGCTGACAGCGGCGAAGGCCAATGGACCATCGAAGCGGCCATGGAGCAAGCGGTGCCGGTACCGGTGCTGTCCAACTCGCTGTTCTCCCGTTACCGCTCGCGCGGGCAGGGCACCTTCGGTGACAAGATCCTGTCGGCACAACGCTTCGGCTTCGGCGGCCACGTGGAGACACCGAAGAAATGACCCATACGATCCGCAGAAAATCCAAGGCAGAACCCGCACCACCGACCACGCTGTTCCTGTTCGGTGCCCACGGCGACCTGGTCAAGCGCCTGCTCATGCCGGCGCTGTACAACCTCAGTCGCGACGGTCTGCTCGACGAAAACCTGCGGATCGTCGGCGTTGATCACAACGCCATTACCGATGAAGCCTTTGCGCAGAAGCTCGAAGACTTCATCCGTACCGAAGTGGCGGCGAAGGTCGGCAAGGGCGATCAGATGCTTGATCCGGTCTTGTGGGCCAAGCTCGCCAAAGGCATCAGCTACGTCCAGGGCGACTTCCTCGACGACAGCACCTATTCAGCCCTGGCGGCGAAAATCGCCGACAGCGGCACCGGCAATGCGGTGTTCTACCTGGCCACCGCGCCACGTTTTTTCAGTGAAGTGGTGCGCCGCCTCGGCAGCGCCGGTTTGCTGGAAGAAACCCCCGAAGCGTTCAGAAGAGTGGTGATCGAGAAGCCGTTCGGCTCCGATCTGCAGACCGCCGAAGCCTTGAACGCGTGCCTGCTCAAGGTCATGAGCGAGAAGCAGATCTACCGCATCGACCATTACCTGGGCAAGGAAACCGTGCAGAACATCCTGGTCAGCCGGTTCTCCAACAGCCTGTTCGAAGCGTTCTGGAACAATCATTACATCGACCACGTGCAGATCACCGCGGCGGAAACTGTCGGTGTGGAAACCCGTGGCAGCTTTTACGAACACACCGGCGCACTGCGCGACATGGTGCCCAATCACCTGTTCCAGCTGTTGGCCATGGTCGCCATGGAACCGCCGGCTGCTTTCGGCGCTGACGCGGTGCGCGGCGAGAAAGCCAAAGTGGTCGGGGCGATTCGTCCCTGGTCGACGGAAGAAGCCCGGGCCAATTCGGTGCGCGGCCAGTACAGCGCCGGCGAGCGCGATGGCCAGCCATTGAAGGGTTATCGCGAAGAAGCCAACGTGTCGCCCGACAGCACCACGGAAACCTACGTGGCGCTCAAGGTGATGATCGACAACTGGCGCTGGGTCGGCGTGCCGTTCTATCTGCGCACCGGCAAGCGCATGAGCGTGCGCGACACAGAGATCGTCATCTGCTTCAAACCGGCGCCGTACGCGCAGTTCCGCGACACCGAAGTCGACGAGTTGCAGCCGACTTATCTGCGTATCCAGATCCAGCCAAACGAAGGCATGTGGTTCGACCTGCTGGCCAAGCGGCCGGGGCCGGCGCTGAACATGGCCAATATCGAGCTGGGTTTTGCGTATAAGGATTTCTTCGAGATGCAGCCTTCCACCGGCTACGAAACCTTGATCTACGACTGCCTGACCGGTGATCAGACGCTGTTCCAGCGTGCCGACAACATCGAGAACGGTTGGCGAGCCGTGCAGCCTTTCCTTGATGCCTGGCAGCAGGATGCGAGCGTCGAGACGTATGCGGCTGGCGAAGATGGCCCGCAAGCAGCCGAAGATCTCCTGACTCGCGATGGTCGCGTCTGGCATGGCCTGGGATGAGTGATTTGCCGAAACAACCCATACGTTTTCTGCTCAGCGACATGGACGGCACGCTGTTGCTGCCGGATCACACGCTGGACCAACGCACCATCGAAGCCGTGCGCTCGCTGCGCGTTGCCGGCGTGCTGTTCAGCCTCGCCAGCGGCCGTCCGCCGAAAGCCATGTTGCAGCAGATCGAGGCGCTAGGCGTTGATCTGCCGACAGCGGCGTTCAATGGAGGCACCATCGTCAAACCGGACGGCACGCTGTTGGCCGCGCATTATTTGCCGGCGACCACAGCGCTGATCGCACTGGCACTGTTTGCCGATCAACCGGAGGTGGAAATATGGGTGTTCAGCGGCGGCGACTGGCTGCTCAAGGACCCGCACGGGCCGATGGTGCCGCGTGAACAGAGCGGCCTCGGCTATCCGCCGGTGGTGGTCGAGAGTTTTGAACCGTATCTGGAGCGCATCGACAAGATCGTCGCTACCAGCAACAACACTGAGTTGCTGATTGAGCTGGAGGCGCAGTTGTTGCCCAAGGTCAACGGCATGGCGCAAGTGTCGCGCTCGCAGCCGGTGTATCTCGACGTTACGGCGCTTGAGGCCAACAAAGGCACGGCATTGACGACCATCGCCGAATACCTCGGCGTGCCGCTGGAGCAAACCGCTGTCATCGGCGACGGCGGCAACGACCCGGCGATGTTCAAATGCGCTGGCTTTTCGATTGCCATGGGCCAGGCGGAAGAGGCGGTGAAGCACCAGGCTGATGTCGTTACAGCGCCAAACACTGAAGACGGCGTCGTCCTGGCGATCGAAAAATACATCCTCCCGCACTGACCCAACACCAAAACCAATGTGGGAGCGAGCCTGCTCGCGAAGGCGGTGTGTCATTCAACAGATTCGTTGCCTGACACGACCTCTTCGCGAGCAGGCTCGCTCCCACAGGTTTTCGCGGCGCGTGCAAACCCCGGTAACCCACAGGTTTATTCAGTGTTGCTTAGAGCCAATAGCTCACCGCATACCAGCCCAGCAGTCCCATCACCACGGTATACGGCACCGCCATCCACACCATGCGCCCGTACGACAAACGCACCAGCGGTGCAATCGCCGAGGTCAGCAGGAACAGAAACGCTGCCTGACCATTAGGGGTCGCCACGCTCGGCAGGTTGGTGCCGGTATTGATCGCAATCGCCAATGTCTCGAAGTGCTCGCGAGTCATGTGCCCGGCGAGAAAAGCCTGTTTCACTTCGGTAATGTAAATGGTCGCAACGAATACGTTGTCGCTGATCGCCGAGAGCAAGCCGTTGGCGATGAACAACATGCCCGGCTGTTGATCCATCGGCAGCGCCAAGACCCACTCGATCAGTGGGACGAACAGATGCTGATCGTGAATGACCGCCACCACGGCAAAAAACACCACCAGCAGTGCAGTAAACGGCATGGCGTCCTTGAACGCGCTGCCCAGACGATGCTCGTCGGTGATCCCGGTAAACGCGGTGATCAACACGATTACCATCAACCCGATCAGGCCAACTTCAGCCAAGTGAAACGCCAGGCATCCAATCAGGATAAGCGCCGCCGCCCCTTGCACCAGCAGCGCCGCCGTCTGACGAGGCGTGCGTTTGGCGTTGTCCTCGGCGGCGTAGTTGGCCAACACGGCGCGGACGTTGTCTGGCAGCAGCGTGCCGTATCCGAACCAGCGCAGCTTCTCCAGCAGCACGCAAGTGACCAGACCCGCCGCCAGTACCGGCAGCGACACCGGGGCTACCTTCTGGAAGAACTCGCCGAAATGCCAGCCCATCTCATGGCCGATCAACAGGTTCTGCGGCTCACCGACCAAGGTGCAGACGCCACCGAGCGCTGTGCCGACCGCTCCGTGCATCAACAGGCTGCGCAGGAAAGCGCGGAATTGATTCAAGTCCTCATGGTGTCGCGACGGTAAATGCTGATCGTCAGCGAATTCGCTGTCCTTGCGTGGATCATTGCCCGACGCGACGCGGTGATACACCGAGTAAAAGCCGACAGCCGCACTGATGATCACCGCCGTCACGGTCAGCGCATCCAGAAACGCAGAGAGGAACGCTGACAAGAAGCAGAACATCAGCGCCAGAATCGCTTTCGAGCGCACGCCCAACAGGAGCCGCGAGAAGAGAAACAGCAGCAGATCTTTCATGAAGTAGATGCCGGCAACCATGAACATCAGCAGCAGGATCACCGGAAAGTTGTGCAGCAACTCATCGTAAAGCGCTTGCGGCGTGGTCATCTTCAACAGCAACGCTTCAATCAACAGCAGGCCGCCAGGCATCAACGGATAACACTTGAGGGCCATGGCCAGGGTGAAGATGAATTCGATCACCAGCAACCAGCCTGCGGCGACCGGCCCGACGGTGAACAGCACCACGGCGTTGAGAATGAGAAAACCGACGATGGTCGCCTTGTACCAGCGTGGCGATTGCCCGAGGAAGTTGTGCGCGAACGCCTGGGCGATTGAACCGGACATCGGCTGCTCCTTTTATTTAGAAGCGCGAAAGTTGCCGGATGTTTCAAGGAAGATCAAGTCGCCGATAACCTCGATCCTGTTGAATGCTCTATGGATTCAGATAACGCGCAACCATTGCCCGGTAGTTGCCATCCAGCGAATAGCCACCTACCACAATCGCCCCGTCAGTATGTACGGTCAGTGAATTGGCGGTATCGAGACTTCGCCCCAGTCGCGTGCGCAACCAGCCATGGCCCTCACCGAACGCTGGATCAAGGCTGCCATCGAGTTGATAGCGCGCCACCATGAAGTCAGCTTCGACTCCGCCGATGGTCGCGCCCACGGCGACGATGCGGCCGTCGCTCATTTGCTGGGCGGCGTTCCATTGGCATCCGCTGGGGCCGATGTCCAACACCTGTGGCTGGCCATGATGACAGTGCAGGTCCGGTCGACCGTTGGCGTGCAGGACAAACGTCAAACAGCGGATTGGATCGCGGCTGCTGCCGAAGCAATAAAGCCTGTCATCGCACTCAATGATCTGGCTGACCTGAGCGCTGTTGCCGTGGGCCTTGAAGGCCATGAAGCCATCGACGGCGAAGCGCTCATCCAGGCTGCCATCGGGCCGATACACCGCCAACAGGCCTTGCTGAGGAAAGTCGATGGAACCTGCGACGACGATGCGCCCATCTTCCTTCAACAACAGCGTGCTCAGCCAGGTATTGAGCAGCAGGTGGCGGACCACGACGAATCCGCGTCCGTTGAATGATTCGTCGAGGCTTCCATCAGGGCAGAGGCGAATCAGCATCCCGGCGTGGTCGGCAAGGCTGAAATGATGGTTGGCGATCAGCAGAATACGGCCGTCTTCCTCCACCACAAAGTCACAGGCTTCGACGCCAGGCACGCCCGGCGGCAACCAGTTGTCGCGGGTGCCCATGGACAGCTCGCCGGGCAGTCGCACCACCTGGAAACCGTCATCGCCGAAGAATCGGTCTGGCTGGCCGTTGGCATCGAACAGGGCGAGGGCGGGCAGGGTGCGTTGGGTGTCTTCATAATGCAGGCCGGCCAGCAGAATCTTGCCGTCGGCTAACACCTGAACCTTGCCGGCCTTGGCTTCGAAACCCTCGACGAAACTGCCGATCACGCTGCCCTGAAAGCCGAACGACAAATCCGCCGAACCATCGGCCAGCAGCCGCGCGAGGCCAAAACGACTCCCCTTGGATGTACCGACCTTGGCGGCGACCAGAATCCGACCCTGTGCATCGAGCGTGACATGTTGGGTCTGGCTGGAGAAACTGCCGGCAAAGTACACCTGCGCAACACCGCCAATGGCGAATGTCGGGTCGAGCGAACCGGGGGCGGTCCATGCAGTAGGCAGCGCGTAAGGGCTCAGGGTGGACATGCACGCGTCTCCTTGTGCCTGAGCCGATACCCAGTGGTTGGGAGGCTGACTGCACGAGCGAAACATTCAATCCCTGAACCGCGAGAAGTACAACTGGGGGAACTAACAGAAGGACGGTCGCACTGTGCCAGAACAGTGTCTTGTTGAACCACTCGCAAGCGAGCCAAGTACTTTCGATGAAACGGCACTGCAACTACGTTGATTGTTCGACTACGCATACAACAAGGGCGGATGACTTTAACGTCATCCGCCCTTGTTCGGTAATCAGTGTGGCATCGACCACGATTGCAGTGTGTGGCCGTCTTCGCTGAGCTCAGCGCGGGCCTGCTGCAGCAGTTGTTCGAGTTGCGCCGGGTCAGAGTAGGCGCTGCTCGGGATCTGTTTGCGACCGATGTGGGAGTTGGTGCGGTCGACGACGGTCAGGCTCAGTTCGCCATTGCCGTCTTGTGGCGCCCAGGCCACGCATTGAAAAGGCTTGAACGCGTGGTTGGCAATCAAAAGAGCTTCGTTGATACGCAGCGGGGCAGTCATGGGGTCTTCTCTCTATTGGCGCCCAATCAAATGATGTGCCGTCGGTTGGGCATACCGTGCGGCTGGTTACTTGTACTGATGCACGCAACCGGGGGGCGGGTCACAAGTGAAACAAAGAAATTTCAGATTCTTTACATAACGTAAGTTCGTTTCGTTAAACCTGCACATGTCCGAACACCGCGCTGAATTCACCCCTCACCCCAGCCCTCTCCCCGAGGAGAGGGAGCCGAGTTGTGGGCTTTTCAAACTGGAGTTCGGCTCGGTCTTTCAGATCGGCTGACCTCGCGTATACCTCACCCTAGCCCTCTCCCTCGGGAGAGGGCTAGGGTGAGGGGCCGCTCTTGGATTCACCGCGAATAGTCGATAGCTAACTAACAACCAACTTTCTTATAACTCTTTTAATACCCAGCCTATAAGCAATCGGTACAAGCCCCCGTCAAAATCTTGCTAGTGTTACAACCGGGTCTGCCAAATGACTGTTTTTACGATCATTTATCAAATTTGGCGCCAAGGAACAGTCATGAGCGAAGCGCCTGCATCGAGACGTTTACTGGTGGTCGATCCCTGCGACGACTGTTATCGCCTGTTGCCCGGATTGCGCGCCGTAGGCTGGGATGTCGACAGTTGTAATCTGGAAAACGCCGCATCCCGGGCCTGCGATGTCGGCCTGCTGCGTTTGCAGCCGTTTCACCTGGAACGACCCGAAGCCGTGAAAGAACTGATCAGCCGTAGCGGCACCGAATGGATCGCTGTGCTCAATCAGGAAGTCCTGCGCTTGCAGAACGTCGGCGATTTCGTTTGTGAATGGTTTTTCGATTTCCACACCTTGCCCTTCGACGTTTCCCGCGTACAGGTCACCCTCGGCCGCGCCTTCGGCATGGCACGCCTGCGCGGGCAGGGTACGATTCATGTCGATCAGCCGGAGCACGAACTGCTCGGCGACAGCAAGCCGATCCGCGAACTGCGCAAACTGCTGAGCAAACTGGCCCCGACCGAATCGCCCGTGCTGATTCGCGGCGAAAGCGGCACCGGCAAGGAACTCGTCGCGCGCACCCTGCACCGACAATCCCAGCGCCACAACAAACCTTTTGTAGCGATCAACTGCGGGGCGATTCCCGAGCATTTGATTCAGTCAGAATTGTTCGGCCACGAAAAAGGCGCGTTCACCGGCGCGCACCAGCGCAAGGTCGGACGCATCGAAGCGGCCAATGGCGGCACGTTGTTCCTCGACGAAATCGGCGACCTGCCGCTGGAATTGCAGGCCAATCTCCTGCGCTTTCTGCAGGAAAAGCATATTGAACGGGTAGGGGGCAGTCAGCCGATACCGGTCGATGTGCGCGTGCTGGCCGCAACCCACGTTGACCTGGAAGCAGCAATCGAGAAGAAGCGCTTTCGTGAAGACCTTTATTACCGGCTCAACGTCCTGCAAGTGGTCACAGCGCCGTTGCGTGAACGTCATGGCGATCTGTCGATGCTGGCCAACCACTTTTCGCACTTCTACAGCCATGAAACCGGGCGTCGACCAAGAAGCTTCAGCGAAGACGCGCTGATTGCCATGGGCAAGCACGACTGGCCGGGCAATGTGCGCGAGCTGGCTAACCGGGTCAGGCGTGGGTTGGTGTTGGCGGAGGGCCGCCAGATCGAAGCGCGGGATTTAGGGTTGATCAGTCAGCATTCCATCGCCACGCCGATGGGCACGCTGGAAGACTACAAGACCCGGGCGGAACGGCAGGCGTTGTGTGATGTGTTGAACCGGCACAGTGATAATTTGAGTGTGGCCGCAAAAGTTTTAGGGGTTTCGCGGCCTACTTTTTATCGGTTGTTGCATAAGCATCAGATTAGGTGAGTGTGAACCTGAGTTTAAATACCATTGGTTTTAGAAGAAAATTTTGAGGGGAATTTTTACATTCCCGCCTCCGACATGTCAGTCAAGTCGCGCATTGCTCTTAATCTAATATTTCTCACGTGGGTTGGCTGCGAGATAAATCCTGCACTAAATACCAACATTAGCGTGCGAGGTGTCGGAGATTCTGCAACATAAAATGCCAAGCTTTTTTTCTGCCATAATTTAGATGGAACTCCGTCCGTAATGATTTCGGTCTTATTGTTTTGTGCGAATGATGCTCTTGAAATGCCTGGGCTTCTATATTCGAAGCTAAATTCGACCAGATCGCCTGCCTCAATACCATGAAAGGACTTACAGATCCATAAAGTTGTATTGTCTGGATTAGAACTTGGTAGAGACTCCAAATAGTATTCATCTGAAGAATAAGAAATCTTGGATTGATACCCTCCGCTAACACCAATCGCCCAATGATTCCAGTCATAGCCATCAAACGTAGTCAAATCATCCAACCCAGCCTTGACCCCATAACTCCTCACCCGACACGCCACCGCGTCAGTCTCAACCGCCCCCGCATGCAATCCCACCTTCAATACAACAGCCAACTTCGAATCAGCCTTACACCCGCGCAACCACTCCACCTCAGCCAAATAATCAAGCCCCCCTCCCTGATCATGCGCCGCCCCGACAAACTGCTCCTTGACGCGCTCTCCACCACTCGTGAACGTCTCCACATACCTTAACCAGATCGGTAATCCCGCCTGCTGAAATGGCCAAGCCTCACACAAAACCTTCGTGTCATCGTTGAGCATTCCAACATCCAGCACCTCACCATCAAAACCCTCAAGTTTCGGCATCGGCATGCTCGATTGCAGCAACTCGCCAATCAACAACGTCACGCTCTGCACAGGCGTCGGCTGGCCATTGACGATCAAGTTGTATTTCAATTCCACACTGCGCTGCAGATTTGCCCCGGTGATAGAAGAATCGATATCGAATTGCACTTTCGACTGTCCCGCCACCGGCTTGTGCTGGGGAGGCACTGAGCCGGCGCCGGGTCCGCCGGCGATTTCCAGTTGCACTTCGTGATTGGCGCCAAACGTCGAAGTGTCAAACACCACGGTAAATCCGCTTTGATGCAGATTCGGGTTCAGCCTGTAATCGGGCGCCTGCACAACCGTTGGCGGTTTCAACTGACTGGCTTCGCCGGTGACCGCGATCACAATGTCATTGGAGGGGCGCGCAGGTGCGCCGGCGCGCAGCAGCTGAAAGCCGACCTTGGCCGAACCGTTGACGATCGCTGTGATCTTGTCGTTCGGGATCGGGAAGTCGTGATGGCCGGGCACGCTGTCGACAGTTTTTTCCAGCGGGCCGACGATCACGGGCTGTCCTCCAGACGTCGTACCGGCCCAGGTCAGGACGACCTTGTCACCAGCCTGGTAGTCGGCGCCTGTGAAGTAAACCCGGGCGGCGGCGTCGCTCGTGCCCAGTACCTTCAGGTCGATGGTGGTGACGTTCTGGCCGTTGACCCAGATCGTCGGCGCCGGCAAGCGATTGTTCAGATCCACCGAGACGTAAGTGATTTTCGCCCACCGCGCCTTCGGATCCGGCAGATTACCCACCCGGTCGACGACCTGATAGCTCACTTCGATATTGTTGCCGTTGCCTTGCGCCCTGATGACGTCCTCGGTGAAGGTAGCGAAGATCGGATGGTTGACCGGATCGTCGATCTGCTCTCTGGTGACCGGGTAGTACGTCACCACCTGATCACCCCAACGGCACCGAATGGTGTCGAAGATGGCGATGTTCTCATAGGGTACGATGTTCATGCGGATTCCCCGCCGGGCCAAATCCTCATTCACGCCATTGGACGGATCCGGACTAAGCGTATAGATCAGGCCGGAGTTGCCTTCTTCGCTGTCGCTATCGGTGCCACCTGGTTGTGTGAGTTGGACCCACACACGCCGTACCGGCTCGGAGCTAACCGGGTCCTGACCCAAGCGCTGTACGGTGTAAACGATCAGTGCTTCGCCATTGGTGACTTGACCCTTGGGGACTTTGAATTCGAGCCGCTTATTCAAGTTGCTTTCATCGACCGGAATTGTCCCAACCTCCACGCCATCAAAATACATTTTACAGTTGTCATACATCGCCATCCCTACCCACGGATCTACGATGATCAGCAAATCATTTTCGACGGTCTCGAGCGAAATGCCACCGTCGTAGCCCCCATCCTTCAAAACGGCCTGTTTCAAAACAAAGGGTGGATTCAGAGCGAGAATGCGGTTTTCATCCGGCGTCTGGTTCATGTCGATGCTCCATTACGGCCTGTTGCACGGTGCGAGGCGCTGGAGTCATGTAAGCGGATTCAGCGGTAGGGCGCACCTGTCAGATCTGACAGGTGCGGACGTATTTCCGATAAGTGGTCGCGAGTTGCACCAGCAGCGAAAAGCCGACAGACCAAAGGTTCGCAGCCTTCGGCAGCGCCTACACGAACTGTAGGAGCTTCCGAAGGCTGCGATCTTTTGCTTTTAGAAGTAATACGGGAATTTCAGGCTGAACGAAAAGTCCGGCGCATCATCGGTCATGCCGATCGACAAGTTCGGCACGATCGTCAGGTTGTCGGTGGCTGCGATGGTCATGCCTACGTTGAAGTAACCGGCGTTGGCATCACTGGACACCACCGATTCCCAGTCGCCGCCGTCCTGTTTCAGCTTGCTTTTGCGTTGCACCAGGTCGGAGACCGAGAACGACATACTCATCTTCTCGTTGAGCGCGAAGGCGATACCGGCACCGATCTGGAAGCTGTCGCCGATGCGCACTTTGCCCGGGTTTTTCTGATTGACCGTAGAGCTGATGTCGTCGAACGACTCCTCGAGGTTGTGGGTGTAGGAAAGGCTGCCGAACAGCACCGCCGGGTCAAACGTCTTGACCAGCGAGATACCCGGCGTGATCGACCAGACGCCGTTGCCGGTGGGCAGGGTGTCGGGGACGAACAGGTTGGAGTTGGCGTCGGTCTGGCGCAGTTTGATGCCGAACGGGTCTTTGCCGGTCGGCGCCTTGACGCGCAAGGTGACGACGGCGTCCGGGGTGTTGACCGATTCGTCGAGGAACTTGTAGGCGATACCGAAGTTGACGTCGCCGATGGTTGGATCCTTGGTGACGGTTTCTTCTGTTGTTACGCCAGCCGCGCCCTCGTTGCCGCCGCCGGATTGATACGTCGACTCGCGATAGATCACCGGCACGTTCAGGTCGAACTGCCAGCGGTTATCGAAGTTGTAGCGGCCGGTGAGGTCCAGGGTCCAGGTGTCGGCCTTGATCCGGTCGAGGTTGATGTTGCCCAAAAAGATCGAATCCAGCGCGAGGAACCCGTTCAGGATCAACTGACGGGTGTCGTAGCGTGAATAGGTCAGGCCGGTTTCCACGCTGAACTTGCCGCCGCCAAAGAAACCGCTGGCTTCGTCATACAGGTTGGAAACGCTCTGCGCCGGTTGTGAATCATCGGCCAGCGATTGACCGTAGGAAGCGCCACTGCCCCCGGCGGCGCCTCCCGATGCAGCGGCCGCACCGGTGCCTGTGGCGGCTCCGGCGGCGACGCGATTGCCTTTCATGTCAGACGGCGATTTCGCCAGCCGTTTTGGCGGTGGGGCAGCGGGTGTTTCTTCTACCTGGCGGACCCGTTGTTCAAGTACCGCCAGCGCTTGTTGTTGTTGTTCGTATCGTTGTCTCAGTTCCAGAAGTTCCCGTTTCAGGGCTTCTACATCGGCGTCGGGTGCTGCTTGCAGCATTGCCGCCGGGAGAAGGGTACTCAAACACACTGCGGCACGCAGTGATACTGATCGATACATGAATAAGCCGTCCCTTTAAGCCCAATGATCGAGACTCAGCGTAGTTCAATATCCGATATTGCGTAGGGCCCCGAGTTGGGTCAGGTTGCAATCCAGTGCACCGGCGCTTCTGCCGTTATTGTTCAGTACGACGTTGAGTTGCGTAAGGTTGTTGACCACGTTGGCGCTGCCCAGCAATCGGGTGTTCTGCAGCAGCCCGCCCTGGGCGACTTGTTGCAGTGCCGTGCCTTGATTGCCGCTGGCCTGAATGGCCATTTGCACGCCACCGCCATTGGCTGAAACCGCGACACTGCCGGCGCCGTTGCTGCCAGTAATGGTTTGTCCGGCGATAAGGGCCTGGCCTTGCGATGGCACCAGTGCCGGCGCCTGACTGGCTTCGCTGACGTTGATCGCGACGTTGTTGTTGGCGGTGTTGCCATCGCCGGCGGCGCGTACGCTTTGCGTCACACCCTGGCTGCTGTTGAGGCCGGCGCCACCGATTACGCTGCCGGTGCCTGCGGTGAGGGCGCTGCCGTTGCCTGACTCCTTGATGGTCGAGACGTAGAATTCCGGTTTGACGGTTGCGGCCTGGATCTGCATCGAGGTCGCGGCCCCGATCAAGTCGCCGCTGGCGTTGCGCCAGGTGCTGCTCATGACAATGCCGAAGCTGATGATCCGCCCCGGCATGACGTAACGACCGCGCAGCTCGGCGAGCTCCTGGTCCTTGATTTCGATGGGTTTGAATCCGGCATGGGCTAAACCTGACGCACTCGCTGCCAGGCAGGCGGCCGCCAGCCAGTATGAGCTTTTCATCTGCTGCTCCCGGGACATCCAGTCCCATTCTCTAACTCGGCGATTAAAAGAAGTCGCTCTGAATGAACCCGAAATCCATCAATTCCGCATCTTTGACCGGGTTGAAACTGTCCAGCGAGTTCTTCGCCGTCAGCGGCACCGGAGGGCTGCGCAAGGCGTTGGCCTTGTCGTAACCGGGGCCGACGATGGCAAAGACAATGCCGTTCCAACCTTTGACAAAGTCGTCGTGCTTGTAGCGCTTGTGGCCGAGAACCGGGTCACCGATGTAGACCCAATCCTTGTCCGAACGCTGCAGGACGACGAAATGCTTGTAACCACGAATGTCCATCAGAACCACCACCGGAATGGTCACCGCTTCGAGTTTCTCGGGCGGGATCCGGTAGCCACGGGCGCGCATGCCGATGCTTTCTACGTAGCGCTTCATGTCGAGCATGGAGAAACCCTGGGTTCGCACCAGGTCCTGGTCAGCGTTGACCAGCATGCCTTTGATGATGTGCTCCTCATCGACGTCGAGCCAATAGGCCTGGCGCAGGACCGTCGCCAGTGCAGCAGCGCCGCAGCTGAAGTCGGTTTTCTGTTCGACGATGTCGGCAAACTTGCGCTCACGAATGCTTTGCACATCCTTGTAGACCAGCACGCCACCCGGCAGGGCAGCGACGGGCATCTGGGCCGCCTGAGTCAGGCCGCACAGACAAAGCAGAGCGAGGAGGGCAGGAGTCCGCATGATCGAATACGCCTTGTGGAACCGAGGAAAAGCCCCGTTGCCGGGGCTTTCGTTTCGATCGCGATTACATGCAGGCTTTGCAACCTGCGGCGATGGACAGCGAGTTGCTTTGTTGGTTGCCCACACCCGCCGAGACGTTGGCTCCGCCGTTGCCGGAGAAGTTGTTCATCGAGTTGGTCATGTTGGCGTTGTTGACGACAGGAGTTTTCCAGCCATCTTTGGTCAACACTTGTTGGGTGGTGACGCCAGCGAGGCCAAAAGTACCCACGGCTTCGAACTTGGCTTTCTGATCATCGTTGCCGCCATGGCCGCCGCCACGGTTACCCCAACCACCATGGTCGTTGTCGTCTTCGATGGTCGCAGTGCCTTTGGCTTTGAACACGCCAGCGGCTGCATAAGTACCGGTAAGGGTGTCGGTTTTGTAAGCCTGCACGCCTTTGTTTTCCACGACCAGGCCAGTCGAGGACTGGTTGGCAGAGGCGGCAGCCTGCGCTACACGACCACCGGAAACGGCGATGGCGAGGTTGTTTTTCTGTTGGTTGAAGTTGCCGGCGGTCACGTTGATGCCGATGTTGCCGGAACCGTTGTTACCAGTATTGGTGAGGTTGGCGTTGTTGAAGGTGGAAGAGTTTTTCACGTAGTTGTTGTTGTTCACCTGAGTCGCACTCGAGGCGGCAACAGCATTGCCGAAGATGAAGCTTTCGTCAGCGGTGGCCAGTGCAGCAGCGTTGTCCTGCTGGTTGCCGTCGCCGCCCGCCACGTTGGCACCCATGTTGCCGTTGGAGCCGTTGAGCGAGTCGCTGGCATTGGCGTTGTTCAGGGTGCCCTGGTTTTTCACCACGTTGCCGTCGCTGTTTTGTGCGTCGAGTACAGCGGCGCCGGCGCCTGCGGTGATCTGCAGCAGTTGTTCAAGATTCGGACCTTGTGGCTGGCCGTGACCATTGCCGTGCCCGTTACCATGACCGTTGTTGTCACCACGGCCGCCAGCCTGTGCTGCCATTGCCATCACTGCTGCGAGTGCGAAAACCAGTGGTTTGAGAGCCATTGTAGGTTTCATGGTTGTTTCTCCGTCGTGCTTATTAGTTGGTTAAGTGTTGGGACTTTTCTAATTGCACTGCTTTTTGTTTGGGTCAGTCTGCGACCCGGATGCTCAGGGTGTTAGCCATGCGGTTCCCCACCCCGGCACTCTGGTTCACCTGGATTACCCCGCGGCTGCCGGTGAAGGCCTGATCACTGGTCGTGACCTGGCGACTGCCGATTGAGGTACCAGTTGCTCCTGAGCTCGGTAAAAACGCCACGTTCTGTTGCGAAAGGGCGCTGTCGTCAACGCTCTGCGGGCCGGCACTGATGCTGACGCGCGTCACGTTGGCCATTTGATTGTTGGCACCGGCGCCCTGGTTAACACCGAGGATGCCGTTGCCATTGCTGAAAGAGTTGCCGCCGATGTTGGCGCTCGCGTCGATGGCGCGGCTGGCGGGCGTGTCGATGGTCTGCCTGACGCTGGTGGTGGCATGGGCTTCGGTGCCGATGGCAATCGCCTTGGTGTTGGCTTGTTGCATCTGGTCACCGGCAGCCTGGTTGACATTGAAGTTGCCGCGATACTGAGCGCCGGAATCCTGAATGTTTGCCTTGTTGACTGAAGCCGAATCGGCCATGGCGCTGGTGCAGCCGAGCAGGGCGAGAAGCAGCAGGGTGCGATTCATGTCATTGGCCTCCGGCCATACGAGTCAGAGGCGCCAGCCCGGTGCTCATTGCCCGGTTGACCGTGTTGGAGATCGAGGCGCCAGAACCACCGCCGCTGCCAGTGCGCATACCGGGCAGGCCGTTCTGATTGGTCAGGGTGTTCATGCCGGGCAGGTTGGAGCTGGGCGTGGTCATGTTGCCGCGAATCGATGAGCCGCTGGCGACACTGGCGAAATCACCGTCAGTGAGTTCGGTACTGCTGAGGGTCTGGTTGATCCGCGCCGAAGGGTTGGCGTTGACCGTGGTCGGATAGGGGTCTTTGCCGCCATTGCGCCCGATCGCGATGGGTTGAACGTCGCGGTTAAGGACGATCACGCCGTTGCCTTCAGCCTGGGCGCTGACGCTGATCAAAGCGCTGGCGGCTGATCCGATCAGCAGGAGGCAGGTCAGGCCTTTATTGAAATTCCCCACGGCTGCAATTCCTTCTTCAGTGGGCTGGGTTATTCAGCGTTGTGAAGAAGAGAGCGAAAGCTGTGCCGGTTTTGAATTATCTCGTTATTTCAACGGCTTACATGCTCTGGGAAGTTCCCTGTTGCGGGCACTGTTTCAGCGCTGAGACACAGGGCGGATCGCTTGCGGGGCAATGGGCGCCGGAAAGCTCTGGAACAAGGGTTTGCGCCGAGGTGTTTCATCGGCGTAACAGATCACGTGACGCAATGATGAATGACGCTTGGGCGGGGCCTTTGCGCGCTCGGGAGTGTTTCAAAAACGGACAGTTTTGCGTTAAAAGCCGCCGGGCGGCTTATCTGGACAGCAAACGCTCGACCGCCGCAAAGGCTTGTGTCTGGCGTTCGGCCCAATTGCCTTCGATGATTTGTATCGGCTGTTGATGCTGGATTAGCCAGGCGCGGGTGGCCTCGAAGAAGGTCACTCGATCCGCAAGATCCGGTTGGCAGCGCTGGCCGTCTTCGGTCCAGTCGATCTGTTGCGGGGACAGCAGCAGGTGCTGGTCGTAATGGCGCGCCAGTAACTCGGTTTCCAGCCAGGCCGGGCAGTCGCCAAACAGAGTCTGGCTCCAGAGGATGTTGCTCAGCAGGTGGGTGTCGAGAATAAGCAGGGAGGGCTGTTTTGCGCGCGCCTGATCTTCCCATTGCACCTGACCCCGGGCAATGGCCGGGATATCCGCAAGGCAAGTGTCGCGTGGGTTGTCTTCTATGAACCGACGAACATATTCATCAACGCGCACGCCGCCGAAACGCTGCTCCAACCCTGCCGCCAGCCAACTCTTGCCGGTGGATTCCGGGCCGGTGAGAACAACGACTTTCATGTGCGCAACGCCGGATCGGCACGCCATTCCCGCCAGCCTTGCACGGCGAGCAGGGTAAACAGCGCGTACAGGGCGGCGGTCAGGTACAGGCCTTTGTAGATGAACAGGCCGACAAAGATCACATCGAGGACGAACCACAGCGCCCAGCATTGCAGACGTTTTTGCGCCATCCACAGTTGCGCGACCAGACTGAAACCGGTGAGCGCGGCATCGAGCCACGGCTGTGCGGCGTCGGTCCAGTGCGCCATCGCCGCTCCCAGCAACACACTGCCGATCGCCCCAACGCCGAGGCCGAGCACCATTGAGCGTGGATCGAGGCGGGTAACCTGGCGACCGTCATGCATCGTCCCGGCGCGGGTCCATTGCCACCAGCCGTAGATCTGCAGCGCGGCGTAGATCACTTGCAGCAACATGTCCGAATACAGCTTCACCTCAAAGAAGATCCAGCTGTAGAGCAACACCATGACCAGCCCGATCGGCCAGCACCACGGATTCTGCTTGACCGTCAGCCACACGGCGATGACACCGAGGGCAGCGGCAAACAGTTCAAGCCCGGACATGAGTGATCCTTGGGGGAGTTGAGAAGGGGGCGGATTGTACTGCATTAGTCAGGTCAAAAGCCCCTCACCCTAACCCTCTCCCGGAGGGAGAGGGAACTGACCGCGTTGTTTGGTCGAGGTACGCCGACCTGGAATAACGCGTCGAACGCAGATCATGAAAAGCGCAGTGATCTGCGATCAAAAGCCCCTCACCCTAACCCTCTCCCGGAGGGAGAGGGAACTGACCGCGTTGTTTGGTCGAGGTACGCCGACCTGAAATAACGCGTCGAACGCAGATCATGAAAAGCGCAGTGATCTGCGATCAAAAGCCCCTCACCCTAACCCTCTCCCGGAGGGAGAGGGAACTGATCGCGTTGTTTGGTCGAGGTACGCCGACCTGGAATATCGCGCCGAACGCAGATCATGAAAAGCCCAGTGATCTGCGATCAAAAGCCCCTCACCCTAACCCTCTCCCGGAGGGAGAGGGAACTGACCGCGTTGTTTGGTCGAGGTACGCCGACCTGGAATAACGCGTCGAACGCAGATCATGAAAAGCGCAGTGATCTGCGATCAAAAGCCCCTCACCCTAACCCTCTCCCGGAGGGAGAGGGAACTGATCGCGCTGTTTGGTCGAGGTACGCCGACCTGGAATAACGCGTCGAACGCAGATCATGAAAAGCGCAGTGATCTGCGATCAAAAGCCCCTCACCCTAACCCTCTCCCGGAGGGAGAGGGAACTGACCGCGTTGTTTGGTCGAGGTACGCCGACCTGGAATATCGCGTCGAACGCAGATCATGAAAAGCGCAGTGATCTGCGATCAAAAGCCCCTCACCCTAACCCTCTCCCGGAGGGAGAGGGAACTGATCGCGTTGTTTGGTCGAGGTACGCCGACCTGGAATAACGCGTCGAACGCAGATGATGAAAAGCCCAGTGATCTGCGATCAAAAGCCCCTCACCCTAACCCTCTCCCGGAGGGAGAGGGAACTGACCGCGTTGTTTTGGTCGAGGTACGCCGACCTGGAATAACGCGTCGAACGCAGATCATGAAAAGCGCAGTGATCTGCTCCCTCTCCTCGGGGAGAGGGCTGGGGTGAGGGGTGGGCTCACCTCGGTGACCGGTCAGACCCGGAACTGGCGCAGCAACCCGTTGAGCTGTTCGCTCAGTTGCCCAAGCCGCAGGCTGGCTGCACTGGACTGCTCAGCCGCCAACGCGGTGCTATGGGAAAGCCCGGCCGCCTGGGTGACGTTCTGGTTGATGTCCTCAACCACCTGCGCCTGTTGCAGCGTAGCGCTGGCAATTGACGCATTGAGGCCGTTGAGATTACGCAACGCCTGGCCAATCGCATTAAGGCTCGCCCCGGCCAGTCCCGCCTGTTCAATGGTCAGTTGCGAGGCCTTGCTGCTGTCGCCGATCACCTTCACCGCAGCCTCCGAATGATTCTGCAAACGCTCGATCATCGACTGAATCTCGGCCGTCGATTTCTGCGTACGCTGGGCCAGCAAGCGCACCTCATCGGCCACCACGGCAAACCCGCGCCCCTGTTCTCCCGCGCGCGCCGCTTCAATCGCCGCGTTCAAGGCCAGCAGGTTGGTCTGTTCGGCAATCGAGCGAATCACCTCCAGCACGCTGCCAATCTGCGTACTCTCCGCCGCCAGGGTGCGGATCACTTCCACCGCTTGATCAATCGTGCCCGAGAGCTTGTCGATCTGTTGCAGGCTGCCGTCAATATTGATCTGCCCCTGTTGCGCCTGCGCTTCGGCATCGCGCATTTCTGCGGCGGCGTGTTCGGCGTTTTTCGCCACGTCCTGCACGCCGTAGGTGACTTCGTTGATCGCTGTGGCCACCAGTTCCATCTGCTGCGACTGCTGCTGGCTGCGCTGCTGCGCCTGCGAGGCATCGTTACCCAGCTCGCTGGAAGACTGGCCCAAAGCGCTGGCCGAGACCTGCAGATCACCAATCACTCGGCGCAGCTTGGCCGTGAATGCATTGAAATGATGGGCCAGTTCGGTGACTTCATCCTTGCCATGGGTATCGAGGCTGCGGGTCAGGTCGCTTTCGCCACTGGCGATGTTGGCCATCGCATTCACGGTTTCCTGCAATGGACGGACGATGCTGCGTGCGATCAGAATCACCAGCAGCGCCATGATCAGCGCAATCGCCAGACCGATGGCCGACGCCTTGATCATCTGCCCTTGGAATTCGGCTTGCACATCGTCGACGTACACGCCGGAGCCGATCACCCAGCCCCACGGCTCAAACAGCTTCACATAAGAAGTCTTGGCAACGGGATCAGTCGCTCCCGGCTTCGGCCAGCGATAATTGACCATGCCCGCGCCTTTGGCCTTGGCGATGGCGACCATTTCGTTGAACACCGCAAAGCCGTCCGGGTCGCGGATCGCCGAGAGGTTCTGGCCTTCAAGTTTGGGGTTGGTCGGGTGCATGACCATCACGGGCGTGAGGTCGTTGATCCAGAAGTAGTCGCTCTGGTCGTAGCGCAGGCCACGGATCGCGGTCAGCGCCTGCTTTTGCGCGGCATCCCTGGTCAGGGTGCCAGCGGTCTCAAGACCTTGATAATAGGTGAGCAGGCCACTGGCGGTCTGCACCACGTGCTGGGTTTTCTGCGCCTTGGCGTGGTAGAGGTCGTCATGGATCTGCTTGAGCATCAGCACGCCCAAGGTCAGCAACATGACCACCGCCACGATCAAGATGAGCCACAAGCGTCGGCTGATCGACACACTGCGCAAGCTGTTCATAACGCTGTCACTCCGGATTCTTGTTCTTGTAATAAACGATCGCCAGCATCCAGCCACCGCTGTGGGCTCGCGATTGCGCGACTTGAGCCGCCTAACGCGGGGAGCGCTATTAAGGCTTGTCTGTTAGGATTTCGGCCCCGCGCGCGAAAACCTGAATCCGGTTTTGATATTTCACGGAATTTTTACCGTTTCGTGTGGATCCTGTGCGCGCGCAATCGCTACAGCTTTTACCGGCTACGCTGGACGCAGTGAACGAAAAAATACTATCGGGGCATGCCCGCGTGCATCGCTCTTTGGGGGATTGATGGATCTTTGGACCGCCTTGCAGGCACTGATTCTAGGAGTTGTAGAAGGGCTGACGGAGTTTTTGCCCATTTCGAGCACCGGACACCAGATCATCGTCGCCGATTTGCTGAACTTCGGCGGCGAACGGGCCATGGCGTTCAACATCATCATTCAGCTCGGCGCGATCCTCGCGGTGGTCTGGGAGTTTCGCCGCAAGATCCTCGACGTGGTGATCGGCCTGCCGACCCAGCCGAGCGCACGGCGTTTCACCGCCAACCTGCTGATCGCCTTCCTGCCGGCCGTAGTGCTCGGCGTAATTTTTGCCGATCTGATCCACGAATATCTGTTCAACCCGATCACCGTGGCGGCGGCGCTGGTCATCGGCGGGATCATCATGTTGTGGGCCGAACAGCGCCAGCATGAAGTCCACGCCGAAACCGTCGACGAGATTCGCTGGACCGACGCGTTGAAAATCGGCTTCGCGCAATGCCTGGCGATGATTCCAGGCACCTCGCGTTCCGGCTCGACGATCATTGGTGGCTTGCTTTTCGGCCTGTCACGCAAGACGGCCACCGAGTTTTCTTTCTTCCTCGCCATGCCAACCATGGTCGGTGCGGCGGTGTATTCAGGTTACAAATACCGCGACCTGTTCGTGCCGGCGGATTTCCCGGTGTTCGCCATTGGTTTTGTCACGGCGTTCATCTTCGCCATGATCGCTGTACGCGGCCTGCTCAAGTTCATTGGCAGCCACAGCTACGCAGCGTTTGCCTGGTACCGGATTGCGTTCGGCCTGTTCATTCTGGCGACCTGGCAGTTCGGCTGGGTGGATTGGTCGGCAGCGAAGGCATGAATGATCCGCGCACGCGCCGCCCTGAGGGACGACCTACAGGCGGCCGCGTTCAGCATCTGAAATTGAAGCTTGTGGTGTTGCTGATCGTCTGCGCGCTGCCGCTGTTCGGCTCGCTGTCGATGTGGCTCAGCGGCATCTCGCGGGTGCCGTTGGCGGCGTACGGGATTGTCAGTGTGCTGGCGTTCTTTCTGTACTGGGCCGACAAACGCAAAGCCCGCGCCGATGCCTGGCGCACCCCGGAAAATATCCTGCATGCGGTCGAACTGGCGGGCGGCTGGCCGGGAGCGTTGATTGCGCAGCAGGTGTTTCGGCACAAAACGCGCAAGGTGTCGTTTCAGATTCTGTTCTGGGCGATCGTGTTGCTGCATCAGGTGTTCTGGATTGACCAGATTTTCCTCGGTTCAAACCTGTTGTCTTTGATCTAAAGAACACACTTACCCCTGTAGGAGCTGCCGAAGGCTGCGATCTTTTGGGACGCAGAGCGTCCCCGGCTGCATTCCCACGCAGAGCGTGGGAACGATCAATCCTCGCTGATGAGTCGCCTGACAAACCGCCTTCGCGAGCAGGCTCGCTCCCACAGGATTTGCGTGCTTACAAAAGCAGGCCGATTTGAGTCTTCTTAGGCAACTTGCCCACCACCAGTTGATGCGATCGCTGCAACAAACCCTGCAATTCCTCGGCACCCAGCGGGTAGGGCGGGTGCATGATGATCCACTGCGCCCGCGCCAGATACGGCGCCGGATGAATCCCCGGGCGGTCGCAATGGCCGAGAAACAGATCCTTGTCGACCTTGAACGCCAGCGAATCCCCACGTAATCCCTGCAACGCAAACATCTTGTTGCCGGCAATCGAGAACACCCGCACGCCGCCCCATTTGTAATCTTCCCGCGCGCCGGGCAGGGCCAGGCAAAACGCCGCAACTTCGGCTTCGCTCATTCTTCCCTGTTTCATAGAAATCGATCCCCGCAGGCATTGAACGATTCGACCAGGTGATCAATCCATGCGCGCACCGCTGGCATTACCCCGCGCCGGTGCGGATAGACCGCTTGCAGCCAGCCGCCAGGCAATGACCATTGCGGTAGCACTTGCACCAGCGTGCCGTTACGCAATTCGGTTTCGCAGAACATCATCGGCAGCACAGTAAAGCCCTGACCGGCGAGCACGCAGGCCTTGCGCACCACGAAATCATCAATGCCCAGCCGCGCTTCCATACTCAGATCGACGCTCTTGCCTTGCTGATCGAGCAGACGGACGTGAACCATGCGGTCGGCTTCCAGCGCGCCGAGTACCGGCAGGTTTTTCAGGTCCTGCGGATGAGTGATCGTCTTGCCTTGCATGAACGCCGGGCTGGCGATCACCACTGCTTGCGCCTGCCGCAAGCGCCGGGTGACCAGCAACGGGTCTTCATCGCCGTGATCGCGCACACGCAAGGCGACATCGATGCCTTCGGTGACCAGATCGACCCGGCGGTTGAGCAGGACGACCTCCAGCTGCACCTGAGGAAACTTGCCGAGGAAATCGCTGATCACCGTCGGCAGCATTTCATGGGCAAGCCCGGTCGGGCACGACACCCGCAAGCGTCCGCGAGGCTCGCTGGACATGCTCGCCACCGCCTCGTCAGCCATTTCCGCTTCCAGCAGCATCGCCTGACAGTGGCGCAAATAGCGTTCGCCCACGGCAGTGAGGCTCAGTTGGCGAGTGGTGCGTTGCAGCAGACGTGCACCGAGGCGCTCTTCC
This sequence comes from Pseudomonas sp. TE9122, assembly GCF_056278925.1. Lineage (NCBI taxonomy): Bacteria > Pseudomonadati > Pseudomonadota > Gammaproteobacteria > Pseudomonadales > Pseudomonadaceae > Pseudomonas > Pseudomonas sp. TE9122. The sequence goes on from NZ_JBWBQI010000001.1 coordinate 2,470,350, forward strand.
AGCTCGGCAATTCTTCTCGAAAGCCGTGACTTGGGAATACCGAGCAAGCGCCCGGCGGCGGCAAAACCGCCGGCTTCGACCACTTTGGCGAAATAGTAGAGATCGTTGAGGTCCTGCATGCGCGTTTCCAGTCGTTCTATCAATGGGACGAACTATCGCATTGTCGGCGACTAATCAGCTATTGGTTTGTTGCGTAGGATTGTCTCCATTCCGTCGCCGCCGGCGATTCTTTCAGGAGAACCCACATGAAACTGTTGCACATCGATTCGAGCATTCTCGGCGACAACTCGGCTTCCCGTCAGTTGAGCCGTCAAGTCGTCGACGCCTGGCAAGCCGCCGAGCCGAGCGCCGTGGTTACCTATCGCGACCTGGCCGCAGATGCGATCAGCCACTTCTCGTCGACCACGCTGGTTGCCGCCGGCATCACCGCCGAACTGCGCGACGCTGCGCAACAGCACGAAGCCGAGCTGAGCGCTTCGACCCTGGCCGAATTCATCGCCGCCGACGCCGTGGTGATTGCCGCGCCGATGTACAACTTCACCGTTCCAACCCAGCTCAAAGCGTGGATCGACCGCGTCGCCGTCGCCGGCCAGACGTTCCGCTACACCGAAGCCGGCCCTGAAGGCCTGTGCGGCGGCAAGAAAGTGGTGATTGTGTCGACCTCTGGTGGCATCCATGCCGGTCAGGCCAGCGGCATCGCTCACGAAGAGTATCTGAAGCTGGTACTGGGCTTCCTCGGCATCACCGATATCGAAATCGTCCGCGCTGAAGGTCTGGCCTATGGCGAAGAAGTGCGCAACAACGCCATGAGCGCTGCGCAAGCGAAGATCAGCGAGCAACTGTTCGCCGCCGCGTAAGGCTTGCGTAAAGAACAGCCCCTGTTCAGGCAATCCCCAAAAAACTCTGTATTCTGGTTCCGCAAGGGCTGAATACGGAGTTTTTTGTTTCTGGCTGTTACATAATCTGGCCCGGGTTATGCAGTTTCAGCACATCCGACGATGTGGTCCGACAGGGTGGGGCATTCATGAGGCATCTTTGTGCAATGTTGCTGATTTGCCTGCTGGGCAGCCTGAATTCAGTGCAGGCCGCGCCGGGGCGGCACCCTGTCTGGAGCGTCGGTTATCACGAGATGACCTTTCTCGACCCGCTCGATCTGCAACCGATGCGCGCCATCGCTTTTTACCCGTCCAGTGACCGTGAGCATATGAGTTTGCTTGAGGGCTATTCGGTCGAGGCTGGAGAAGACACCAAAGTTGCCATCGGCCGCTTTCCCATGTTGATGCTCTCCCATGGTAATACCGGCACGCCGCTGGCCTTGCATGATCTGGCCACTTCGCTGGCGCGCAAGGGGTTTGTCGTGGTGGCGGTGATTCATCCCGGCGACAACTGGCGCGACCATAGCCGACTTGGCACTTTGAGCAATCTCTACGGGCGGCCAATCCAGATTTCCCAAGCGATCACCGCGACGCTCGCAGACAACATGCTGGCGCCGTTCGTCAATGCTGATCAGGTTGGTGTGATCGGTTATTCGGCTGGAGGCGAGACCGCGTTGATTCTTTCCGGGGCGCAACCGGATCTGGATCGTCTGCGCCGCTATTGCCAGGAACGCCCGGACGATCACGATGCCTGTAACACCCAGGGTGAACTGATTGTTGATCGCGATGACTTGCAGCCAGTGGCCGATCCACGGGTTCACGCGTTATTGCTGATGGCACCGCTGAGCCTGAAGTTCGGCCGCCACACCCTTGCCGATGTGCACGTACCGGTGCTGCTCTACAGCGGCGACGGCGACAAACTGGTGGCCTTCGATAAAAACGCCGCCGCCCTGGCGCGCAAACTGCCCACCGCGCCGGACTTCAAACTGCTCGCCGGAGCAGGGCACTTCGTGTTCATGGCGCCGTGCACCGAAGAGCAGATCCGCGCCATGCCGACGTTGTGTACCGATGCCGACGGGGTGGATCGCGAAGATATTCACCGCAACCTGATCTCCGAGGCCGGACGGTTTTTTGCCCAGGCACTGGGTAAATCGAGCAGGGCGGGGATGCAGACGGCGGATCAATAACTTCATCACCGCCACCAATTCCTGTAGGAGCTGACGAGTGCAACGAGGCTGCGATCTCTTGATCTTCAAAGCAAAATCAAAAGATCGCAGCCTCGTTGCACTCGTCAACTCCTACAAGGGGATCGGTGTTTCATGAGGTCGCGCGGCGCTTGAGCAACAAGGTCAGGCCCAGCCCGGTCACCGACAACAACGCCGCGCTGAAGAAAATCCACGAATAGCCCAGATTCAACGCCACCGCGCCCATCAACGGTCCCGCGATCGCCAGTGCCAGATCGAAGAACACTGCATAAGCCCCCAACCCTGAACCACGGCTGGAACTCGGCACCTGTTTGATCGCTTCAACGCCCAGCGCCGGGTATACCAGAGACAGCCCAAACCCCGCCAGCCCTGCGCCAATCAACGCATACGCAGTGGAGGGCGCCAGCCACAACAGCACCAGCCCGACAGTTTCAACCGACATGCAAACGATGGCTGAGGCAAACCCGCCAAACCGGGCGATGGCCGAGATGAACAACAGCCGCGACAGGATGAAACACACGCCAAACACGGTCAGGCAGTACGCCGCGCCGGTCCAGCCTCGATTGAGGTAATAAAGAGTGATGAAGGTGGTCAGGGTGCCGTAGCCGATCGAGGCCAGCGTCAGGCTGGTGCCGTACGGCGCAATCTTGCCAAACACCGCCCAGAACGACAGGCGCTCGCCACGAATCACCGGCACCGAAGGTTTGTTGCGGATCAACCACAGCGCACCTGCCGCCAACGCCGACAGCGCGATGCCAAGGCTGACAAAGCCATATTCAGCGACCATCACCACGCCCAACGGCGCACCAATGGCAATCGCGCCGTAAGAAGCGATGCCGTTCCAGCCGATGGATTTTGCCGTGTGCTCGACACCGACCTGGCCCATGCACCAACTGATGGTGCCGACGCCGATCAAGCCTTGGGCAATGCCAAGCAGCAGGCGCCCGGCGATCAGGATCAACAGGCTGGTCAGCGGAAAACTTTGCAGCAAGGTCGACAGCAACGTCAGCGCGCCGCTGAGGACAATCCCCCACAAGCCATAAATGATCGCCCGCTTGGTGCCCAGGGTATCCGACATGCGCCCGGCCATCGGCCGGCTGAGCAGTGTGGCGAGGTATTGCGAGCCGATCACCAGGCCGGCAATGATCGCGCTGAAACCCAGTTGCTCATGGACGTAACCGGGCAGTACCGCAATCGGCAACCCGATACAGAGAAAGGCAATGAAGGTATAGAAAACGATGGAGACGATCTGCAGGGTGATCGCCAGGGAGCTTTGCGGTGGCAGTGGCTGCGCAGACATGAGCACTCGTTCGCGGGCGGCGGTGGGAGAGTTGCCGACATCATGGCGCGGGGCTGGGATAAAAGAAAGCAGGCTAACTACTTCGCCTTAATGATCGTTCCCACGCTCTGCGTGGTAACGCCGCCATGGACGCTCTGCGTCCGCTGTTGGGACGCGGAGCGTCCCGGGCTGCATTCCCACGCGGAGCATGGGAACGATCAATGTGGGAGCGAGCCTGCTCGCGAATATCTGCGCACCCACAATTCCCAAACGCCGAATGCAAAAAGCCCCGTCACACGGACAGGGCTTTTAACTTGCAGCTTGCAGCTTGCAGCTTGAAACTAAAAGCTGCTCTTAGAAAACGACGCCCTGGCTACGCAGGTAGTCGTCATAAGTGCCGCTGAAGTCGGTCACGCCGTTCGGGCTCAGCTCGATGATGCGCGTGGCCAGGGACGATACGAACTCACGGTCGTGGCTGACGAAGATCAGCGTGCCCGGGTAGTTTTCCAGCGCCAGGTTCAGCGCCTCGATCGATTCCATGTCCAAGTGGTTGGTCGGTTCGTCCATGATCAGCACGTTGGGCTTTTGCAGGATCAGCTTGCCGAACAGCATGCGACCTTGCTCACCACCGGAGATGACCTTGACCGACTTGAGGATCTCGTCGTTGGAGAACAGCATCCGGCCCAAAGTACCGCGAATCATCTGCTCGCCCTGGGTCCACTGACCCATCCAGTCGAACAGGGTGACGTCGTCTTCGAAGTCGTGAGCGTGGTCCTGAGCGTAGTAGCCCAGCTCGGCGGCGTCGGTCCATTTCACGCTACCGGCATCCGGGGTCAGTTCGTTGACCAGGGTACGCAGCAGGGTGGTCTTGCCGATACCGTTCGGGCCGATGATCGCAACGCGCTCGCCGGCTTCAACCTGGAAGCTGAAGTCCTTGAACAATGGCTTGCCATCGAAACCCTTGGCCATTTTCTCGACCATGACCGCCTGACGGTGCAGCTTCTTGTTCTGCTCGAAACGAATGAACGGGCTGACGCGGCTGGAAGGCTTGACCTCGGCCAGCTGGATCTTGTCGATCGCCTTGGCGCGGGAGGTGGCCTGCTTGGCTTTCGAGGCGTTGGCCGAGAAGCGGCTGACGAACGATTGCAGCTCGGAGATCTGCGCTTTCTTCTTGGCGTTGTCCGACAGCAGTTGCTCGCGGGACTGGGTCGCCACGGTCATGTACTCGTCGTAGTTGCCCGGGAACAGGCGCAGCTCGCCGTAATCCAGGTCAGCCATGTGCGTGCACACGCTGTTCAGGAAGTGACGGTCGTGGGAGATGATGATCATCAGGCTGTTGCGCTGGGTCAGGATGTTTTCCAGCCAGCGAATGGTGTTGATGTCCAGGTGGTTGGTCGGTTCGTCGAGCAACAGCACTTCCGGATCGGAGAACAGTGCCTGCGCCAGCAACACGCGCAGTTTCCAGCCTGGCGAGACTTCGCTCATCGGGCCGAAATGCTGTTCCAGCGGAATGCCCAGACCCAGCAACAATTCGCCGGCACGGGATTCGGCGGTGTAGCCGTCCATCTCGGCGAACTCGGTTTCCAGCTCGGCAACGGCCATGCCGTCTTCTTCGGACATTTCAGCCAGCGAGTAGATGCGATCACGCTCGGCCTTGACCTTCCACAGCTCTTCGTGACCCATGATCACGGTGTCAATCACGGTGAATTCTTCGTAGGCGAACTGATCCTGGCGCAGCTTACCCAGACGCACGTTCGGCTCGAGCATGACCTGACCGCCGGACGGATCGAGATCGCCGCCGAGGATTTTCATGAAAGTCGACTTGCCGCAACCGTTGGCACCGATCAGGCCGTAGCGATTGCCTGCGCCGAATTTGACCGAAACGTTTTCGAACAGCGGCTTGGCGCCAAACTGCATCGTGATGTTAGCTGTGGAGATCAATTACCTTACCTATCAATGGGTTAGAGCTGGTCTGTGGTGCCTGGTACAAACTTGAGTACCAATCTGGAGCTTTTCCAGCTCCCCCCAGTCTGTGCTTGAGTTGAGCCAACGCGCATAAGCCGTCCGCAACTGGGGCCTTTGAAGGCAAGCTGCTGAGCGACGAGTACGGGGTTCTTGTTGGACATTGGCGCGCATTGTCGCATAACTCAGACGGCAGTTATATGGCAGGCAAACGGGCGTACGCATCGGCTCGTCCGAGAAGTCCCCGATATCCGCTGATCAAAATCTCGAAAACCCGAATGAACTCACTCGGCCATTTTCACTTCGGAAAGTGGAGCAGCAGCCATTTTGTTCAAACGAGTGAGGACCAAGCCATGCGAGCAATGACCTATCACGGCGCCCATGACGTGCGCGTCGAAACCGTACCGGACCCGAAACTTGAAGCCGCCGACGACATCATCCTGCGCGTCACCGCTACCGCCATCTGCGGATCGGACCTGCACCTGTACCGAGGCAAAATACCCACCGTCGAGCACGGCGATATCTTTGGCCATGAGTTCATGGGGATCGTCGAAGAAACCGGCCCAGCCGTCACGGCGGTGCAGCGCGGCGACCGCGTGGTAATTCCGTTCGTGATCGCCTGTGGCGATTGCTTCTTCTGCCAGCAAGAGCTTTACGCCGCTTGCGAGACCACCAACGAAGGCCCCGGCGCGGCGCTGAACAAGAAAATGATTCCGCCGCCAGCAGCGCTGTTCGGCTACAGCCGTATGTATGGCGGAATTCCCGGTGGCCAGGCGGAACTGGTGCGCGTGCCGAAAGCCAATACCGGCCCGTTCAAGGTACCGGGCACGCTGTCGGACGAAAAAGTGCTGTTTCTCTCTGACATCCTGCCGACTGCCTGGCAAGCGGTGATCAACGCCGGGGTCAAACAGGGTTCGAGTCTGGCGATCTACGGCGCCGGGCCGGTCGGTTTGCTCACCGCAGCCTGCGCGAGAATGCTCGGTGCTGAGCTGATTTTCATGGTCGACCATCACCAGTACCGCCTCGATTATGCCCAGCGCACCTACGGCGTGATTCCGATCAACTTCGATGAAGACGATGACCCGGCCGACACTATTACCAGCCAGACTCCCGGCCATCGCGGCGTCGATGCCGTGATCGATGCCGTCGGCCTTGAAGCCAAGGGCAGCACCACCGAAACGGTCATGGCTACACTCAAGCTTGAAGGCAGCAGCGGCACGGCTTTGCGCCAGTGCATCGCCGCCGTCCGCCGTGGCGGTGTGGTCAGCGTTCCGGGGGTGTATGCAGGATTTATCCATGGCTTCATGTTCGGCGACGCTTTTGACAAGGGCCTGACCTTCAAAATGGGCCAGACTCACGTACAGCGTTTTCTGCCGGAGCTGCTTGGCTACATCGAAACCGGCAAGTTGCAGCCTGAAGCGATCATCACCCACAGGCTGTCGCTGGAGCAGGCGGCCGAGGGTTACAAGATCTTCAATAAGAAGCAGGAAGAATGCCGCAAGGTGATTCTGACCCCGGGTGGCAGCGATGTTCCGCTGGCGCAGATGGATGAAACCACGCCGTTCGTACCGGCCACCTGAAACCGAGGACTTTTCATGGCGCTACCGTCATCTTCGTTCGCAGCTCCCGTGCGAGCATGGTTTGTGAACCTGTCGCGCACGGGCTGGGGAGGGCGCATTTTCTGGCTGACCTTGGTCGGTGTAACCGTGTTGTTGCTGATCAGCGGCTACACCGGTTTGGTCAGTACCGGCCGCGACACGCTACGCCTCGCCACCCTCGGCGGGCTGTCGGGTTTTGCCGCCACGGCAATCGGTGCGTTGCTGGCCCTGGCGTTGCGGGCGATTACTTCGCGAACTCAAGACACCATGCTCGGGTTTGCGGCAGGGATGATGTTGGCTGCCAGTTCCTTTTCACTGATCCTGCCGGGGATTGCGGCGGCGAAGGAAGCGGTGAGCAGTCCCATGCTGGCCGCTGCCGTCGTTGTGGCCGGCATGGCTTTAGGCGTGGCGTTGATGGTCGGTCTCGACCGCTTCGTCCCCCACGAACATGAAAAAAGCGGCCGGCGCGGGCCTGAAGGCAAGCGCTTCAATCGGGTCTGGCTGTTCGTGCTGGCGATCACTCTGCACAACCTTCCGGAAGGCATGGCGATCGGCGTCAGCTTCGCCACCGGCGACATGAAAATCGGCTTGCCGCTGACCACTGCGATCGCCATTCAGGACATTCCAGAAGGACTAGCGGTCGCGTTGGCATTGCGCGTGACCGGCATTTCCGCAGGGCGTGCAGCGTTGATTGCCGCCGCTTCAGGATTGATGGAACCGTTGGGCGCGATTATCGGATTGGGCATCACCAATAGTTTTGCGTTGGGTTTTCCGGTGGCGATGGGCCTGGCGGCGGGCGCGATGATCTTTGTGGTGTCGCATGAAGTGATTCCGGAAACTCACCGCAACGGCCACGAGACGCCTGCCACGCTCGGGCTGATGCTTGGGTTCGGCGTGATGATGTTTCTCGATACCGCTTTGGGTTAAAAAACCGACGTGCACCACTGAGCGTATCGTCTCGCACAAAAAGGGAATTTTTTTCAGCGCCAATCACTCTTTCGTTTATAGGCAATGCCAATAACGCAGGGGAATGAGTCATGTCGCTGATCGAAATCCCGACCAGGAAGTCTTCGGGTAAAACATCCACGCCGGCGGATACCGAGCGCCGGCTCTATGACCGATTGCTGGCGGAAGACTCCACGGTTGATCGTGCGGCACTGAACTTCCTGCGCCGGCAGCTGAGTAAGGCGGCTGCGCTGTCTGACGATTTGCCGGCCAGCGCCGAAGAGCTGCTGCAATGGTCGGAAACCCGCTGCGCCAGCGTGGCGGCCGAGTACGCCGATTACCTCGAACAACGTCAGCAGGGCGCACCGCGCCGCTATTTCCGCAACAAATCCCACGCGTTGTATTTCATTCTGCATGTGGCACCGACCAAAGAGGTCGATGGCGCTTGGCTGGCCGGGCTGTTGCCGCAGTGGCAGGACCCGCGTTTCGACGATTTGCTCGATACCTATCTGGAAGAGTTGGGCGAGGGCGTGCCACGGCAGAATCATGTGGTGATCTATCGCAAGCTGCTCGCCGAGCATGACTGCTCCGATCTGAGCGGTCTTGCCGACGAGTATTTTCTGCAAGGCGCGGTGCAGTTGGCGCTGGGACGTTTCGGCGGGCAGTTTCTGCCAGAAGTCATCGGCTTCAACCTCGGCTACGAGCAACTGCCGCTGCACTTGTTGATCAGTGCTTATGAGCTAGCGGAGCTGGGCATCGATCCGCACTATTTCCGCCTGCACGTGACCATCGACAACGCCAGCACCGGCCATGCGCGCAAGGCAGTGCAATCAATGCTCGAGCTGTTGCCACTTGGCGATGAACGCGATGAGTTCTACCGGCGCATGGCTGTCGGTTATCGCGTCAATGATGTCGGCAAAGGCACAACCGCGGTGATCACAGAGTTCGATCTGGACCACGAAGTCATCGCCATGCTTGAGCGCAAGGCGGTCTTTGGCCGGCACATGCATTCCGACTACTGCCGTATCGAAAACCGCACCATCAATCAATGGCTGGCCACGCCGGGACAGATGGGCGAGTTTCTGTCGGCGCTGGAGCGCAAAAGCTGGATCAAACGTGGTGAGGCGGTGGAAGAAAGTCGTTTCTGGCGTTTGATCGACGGCAGCGATGCGGCGATGTTCGGGGTGTTCAATGGCTATGAGAAACAGCTGTTGCGCGACTGGATCACTCAGGATTGCCCGGCCTCCCGGCCTCGGCCTTACGTACGCCGCGAAGCTGCCGTCGAAGAAACCTTTGACGATGACGCCGATCTGCTCAACCTGGAAGCGGCACTGGCCGACAAGCCTGCCGCAGAACAGATGTCATTGTTGATGCCATGGCTGCAACCCCAGCGGCACTGGCGTCCGGCCGGACTTTTCGCGACGCGTCGCTTCATGCAACTGCGCGCCCGCTTGCGTTGAAACAAGGAGGCTTCATGTCGGCACAAGAAACATCGGACAGAGCGCTGTTCGAGTTGGGCAAGCGCCTGCTCGACAGCGGTTATCACTTCATTACCCCAACGCCGTTGACCCACGAACGTTTTCTGCAGCGCTTTGCCACGCCGCTGGCGAAGGATCTGCGTGACGTGTTCGGTTGGTCCATGCCGTTCCCTTCCGAGCTGTTCAGCGCAGACGAACTGGCCAGTCTGGAACAGGCTGGTTTAGTTGCACGCGACGGCGCGGTGTGGCGCAGTCAAGTGCGCTGGTCGACGCTCAATGAGCGGTTGTTCGCTCATTCCGCCTTCCCGACAACCGCGAGCGATGCGGTGTTCTTCGGTCCGGATACCTACCGTTTCGCTCAGGCCATCGAAGCGCAGTTGCAGCAGCGCTTTTCGCCGATCAGGCGCGCAGTGGACATCGGCTGCGGCAGCGGCGCCGGGGCGGTGCTCATCGCCAAGGCACGGCCGGATGCCCAAGTGCTGGCGGTGGATATCAATCCGCAGGCGTTGCGCATGAGTGCCGTCAACGCTGAGCTGGCCGGGGCCAACAACGTGTCGGTGTACCACAGCGATCTGCTCGCCAGTGTCGAAGGTCAGTTCGACTTGATTATCGCCAACCCGCCGTACATGAACGACCAGCAACAGCGCGCTTATCGCCACGGCGGTGGGGCGCTGGGCGAGGGCTTGTCGGTGCGGATCGTGCGTGAGGCGTTGCCGCGCCTGGAAGTCGGCGGCACGTTACTTGTGTATACCGGCGTAGCGATCGTTGCCGGGCAGGACCCGTTCCGCGAGGCCGTGGCGCCTCTGCTCAAGGGCGAACGTTTTGGCTGGACTTATCGCGAACTCGATCCGGATGTGTTCAGCGAGGAACTGCTCAAGCCTGAATACGAGCGCGCTGAGCGGATTGCCGTGGTCGCGTTGTCGGTAACCCGCGAGCAGTGACCGATGGTTGGGCCACTGCTTGCGCGGTGGCCTTCAGCGATTTCTGATGCGCGAGATCGTCAGCAGGCAAACCCCTACCAGCATCGCGGCCCCGGCTACCAACAGCGGCGAAGGGCGAATCGGCTGCCGCGAGATACGCTCGATGCGCCCGGTGAGGGAGGCGCGCACCGGCGCAAGAGGTTCCGCCAGATAAGGCGCTTCTTCGATCTCCAGGCGTAAGCCGTCCGGCATCACCAGCGTCAGCCCTTCGATCGTGCCGGCAATTCTGCCCGGATAAACCGGCTCACCGGTCGGGTCGAGCTGGTCGTAGAAAAACATTTGCCCTTCAAGCCAGCCGACGGCGGTCTGCAATTCAGGCCCCAGGTAATACTTTCCATCGAGAAAAAAGCCAGAGAATTGCGGCGCGCGCTCGACGCTTTCAATGCGATAGCGCTGACCTGGTTTCATACCGGTTTGTGGGGCGATCATGGGGGTTCCTCCGTTATTGGTAAGCGATAGAGGAGCGCGTGCCAAGCGTGGTTCCATCGAAATGAGCAACGGGCGTTGCGCCTGTTTGTATGACGCGCAGGCATTACACAAAAGCAGGCAAGACAGTTTTTCACAGTTGAGGGTTCACTATCGGTTACGAACTGTGGCTAAAATGCCACCCTTTCACCGAGCGCCCGGAAACGGCGCGGGCCATGGACGCGCCCTGTGCATCAAGACCGCTGCATAAGACGCTGGGCCTCAGGTCGCCACGCGCGCAGTTTGTTCACTTTTGACGTGTGACCCTTTTCCGTGAAACTCATCATTGCCGCTGTTTATGTCATCTCCATTGCTTACGTTCACTTGCGTGGACGCGTGCGCCACAAGCTGGGGCGGCAACTGAGTGACCACTCGACGTTCCTCGCGCCGATCAACTGCTTCCTCTATCTGTTTTCGAAAATTCCCAACAAGCCGTATCTGAACCCGGCGGACTTTCCCGATCTGAGCCCGTTGCAGGCGCACTGGCAAGAGATTCGCGAGGAGGGCCAGAATCTGTTGCGTGCCGGCGAGATCAAGCGCTCGAATCAGTATGACGATGTCGGCTTCAACTCTTTCTTCAAGACTGGCTGGAAGCGCTTCTACCTCAAGTGGTACGGCGACAGCCATCCATCGGCGATGAAGCTGTGCCCGCGCACCACTGAATTGGTGCAGAGCATCGGCTCAATCAAGGCGGCGATGTTTGCCGAGCTGCCACCGGGCTCGAAGCTGGTGCGCCACCGCGATCCGTACGCCGGTTCCTATCGTTATCACCTGGGTCTGGATACGCCGAATGATCCCGGCTGCTACATCAACGTCGACGGTGAGAACTATCACTGGCGCGATGGCGAAGCGGTGATGTTCGACGAGACGTTTATTCATTACGCCGAAAACACCACGGATCAGAACCGGATCATTCTGTTCTGTGATATTGAGCGGCCGTTGAAGTACCACTGGGCGGCGGCGTTCAACCGCTGGTTCAGCCGCACCGTGATGTCAGCGGCAGGCGCGCCGAATGATGCGGGGGACAAGACCGGTGGTATCAACCGCTTGTTTACCAAGATCTACAAGATCCGTTTGCGCGGCAAAGAGCTGAAGAAGCGCAACCGTACGCGGTATTACCTGGAGAAGTGGGCGATTTTTGCGGCGTTGTTGGCGATCTTTATTCTGATCTGAGACTTGCGGTGTCAGTACCGGCCTCTTCGCGAGCAGGCTCGCTCCCACATTTTGAAATGCGTTCCCCTGTGGGAGCGAGCCTGCTCGCGAAGGCGGCCTCACTTCAAACATACCTCTAGCTGGCCCAACGCTTACTCCCCGGACGCCTTCCGAGTCTTCTTCGCCGGCGCCGCCTTACTGGTTGATTTGGCCTTGGGCTTGGCCGGTGCCTTGCCACCGAGGCTGCGTTTGAGCAGCTCGGTCAAGTCGATAACATCGGCAGTCTTGCGTTCTTCCTCGCCAGTGGTGGTCTCGACGTCCTCGATCTTGCCTTCGTGGGCTTTTTTCTCGACCAGCGCCATGATCTTGTCTTCGAACTCGTCCTTGTAGTCCTCAGGCGACCACTCCGAGGTCATGTCTTCAACCAGACGTTTAGCCATGTCCAGCTCACCCTTGGCCAATTGCGGCTTGGTCACTTCACTGCCCAGCGCCAATTCATCAAGACTGCGCACTTCCTGCGGCCAGCGCAGTTTCACCAGAACCAGCGCCGACTCCAGCGGCATCAACGCGGCCAGGTATTGACGGGTATGCAGGACAACGCGGGCGAGGGCGACCTTGTTGGTTTTGCTCAGGGTTTCGCGCAGCAACGCGTAGACCTTGCCGCCGCGCTTGTCTGGCGCCAAATAGTAGGGCGTATCGATGTTCTGCAGCGGAATCTGCTCGGCGTCGACGAAAGAGAAAATATCGATGGTCTGTGTCGAGACGGGGTGCGCCGAGCGGATTTCTTCCTCGCTGAGCACCACGTAGCGGCCCTTTTCGTAGGCCACGCCTTTGACGATGTTTTCTTTGGTGACTTCCTTGCCGGTGACCTTGTTGATGCGTTTGTAGCCCACCGGGTCCATGCTGCGGCTGTCGAGCCAGTCGAAGTCCACGCCTTGGGACGACGTCGCTGAAACCAGCGCCACGGGGATGTGTACCAGTCCAAAACTGATTGCGCCTTTCCAGATTGCCCGAGCCATGACCTGTCCTCCGAGTGATGATCAGGTGACCCGTGGCGCGGCGAGAAAGTTTCCAGTGATTGCGCGGCTTCCAGCGGTACGGTCAAGCCGTGTTACATGTTGTTTAAGGCGCGAGGGTTAACAAATCCGAACCCACGGCGTAGCGTGGGCTCCAAGGCTCTAGTCCACGCACATCGAGAGGTATTCCCATGAACCGGTTTCTGATTGGCATCGCCGTCCTCGCCTTAAGTGGTGACCTGGTTCATGCCGATGTCGTGCTCGCACAAAGCCCCACCGGGAACAGCAACAATCCCTACAACAGCCCGATCCGCCGGGCCAATCCCAACAGCATGCAGGGCACCCAGCCCAGCGCTCCGCCGCTTCGCGGGCCGAACACCGTTCCCGTGCCACGTCAGCCGACCGTTGAAAATCGCGGCATCGGCAATGGTCAACCGATTCGTTCGGTGCCGAGCAATCCGCCAACCTTCATTCCCAACCCGCCCCCACGGGGCACCGGCAGCAACCGTTGAACGGCAGGACTGATGTTCTGTCAGCCTTTCACACGAACAAAAGGAATCGTGCATGTTGCGTAAAACCCTCCTAGCCACCTGCTGCGCCGCCGCGCTGATCAGTGCCCCGGCGTTCGCCGCCGCGCCCAAAGAGCTGAAAAGCGAGCAGGGCATTCTTGAAGTCACCACCATTGCCCAAGGCCTGGAACATCCCTGGGCACTGGCGTTTCTGCCTGATCAGAAGGGCATGCTGGTGACCGAACGTCCGGGTCATCTGCGCGTTGTGAGCAAGGACGGCAAACTGTCGGAGCCGATCAGTGGCGTGCCGCAAGTCTGGGCCAAAGGGCAGGGCGGTTTGCTTGATGTGGCGCTGTCGCCAGACTTCAAGCAGGATCGCATGGTCTATCTGTCGTATGCCGAAGGCGGTGGTGAGGGCGGCAAGGCTGGTACGGCGGTAGGGCGCGGACGGCTTTCCGATGACCTGAAGACGCTGAAGGACTTCAATGTGATCTTCCGTCAGGAACCGAAGCTGTCAGTGAGCAACCATTTCGGTTCGCGGCTGGTGTTCGATCGCGACGGGTATCTGTTCATCACCCTCGGTGAAAACAACGATCGGCCGACTGCGCAGGACCTCGACAAGTTGCAAGGCAAAGTCGTACGCATCTTCCCGGATGGCAAGGTGCCGGACGATAACCCTTTCGTCGGCCAATCCGGTGTCCGGCCTGAAATCTGGTCCTACGGCCTGCGCAACCCGCAAGGCGCGGCGCTCAATCCGTGGACCGGCACGCTGTGGGAGAACGAGCACGGGCCACGTGGCGGCGACGAAGTGAACATCATCGAACGTGGCAAGAACTACGGCTGGCCGTTGGCGACCCATGGCATCAACTACTCGATGCAGCCGATTCCTGAGGCGAAGGGCAAAACTGCTGAAGGCACCGTGGCGCCGCATCATGTCTGGGAAAAATCCCCCGGGGTTACCGGCATGGCCTTCTATGACGCGGATCGCTTCACGCCGTGGCAGCACAACGCGTTTATCGGCGCACTGGTGACCCAGGAGCTGATTCGCCTGCAGTTCGATGGCGACAAGGTGGTCCATGAGGAGCGTTTGCTGGGTGAGTTGAATCAGCGTATTCGTGACGTACGCCAAGGACCGGATGGCTATCTGTATGTGCTGACGGATGAAGAGAATGGCTCGCTTTACAGGCTGGGGCTGAAATAATTGCGTGCGGTGAATGATCCGACGCCTTCGCGAGCAGGCTCGCTCCCACATTGAAATGCAGTCTCCCTGTGGGAGCGAGCCTGCTCGCGAAGAGGCCCGCGCATCTTGCGCAGACTTCGGGCAGTCCCGCATTTGGCCGAACCGCCGCCCCCTTGCCTTGTTATAGTTCGAGGCTTATTTCCCAGCCCGGTAAAGGATCACTGCCATGACTCAATACTCCGCCTTCAGCGTCGAACTGGCCGACAACATCGCCCATGTGCAGATCAATCGCCCGGAAAAGATCAACGCAATGAACGCGGCGTTCTGGAGCGAAATCGTCGAAATCTTTCAATGGGTTGACGATACCGACGAAGTCCGCGTGGTGGTGCTCAGCGGTAACGGCAAGCATTTTTCATCGGGCATCGACCTGATGATGCTCGCCGGTGTCGCCAATGAACTGGGCAAGGACGTGGGCCGCAATGCGCGCCTGCTGCGGCGCAAGATTCTCAATCTGCAAGCCTCGTTCAACGCCGTCGACAATTGCCGCAAACCGGTGCTTGCTGCCATTCAGGGCTATTGCCTGGGCGGGGCAATCGATCTGATCGCCGCCTGTGACATGCGTTATGCCGCCGAGGACGCGCAATTTTCCATCAAGGAAATTGACATCGGCATGGCCGCTGATGTCGGCACGTTGCAACGGTTGCCGCGAATCATCGGAGACGGCATGCTGCGTGAACTGGCTTACACCGGTCGCACCTTTGGCGCCGAGGAAGCACGCAGCATGGGCCTGGTCAATCGCGTCTACGGCGATAAGGACACGCTGCTCGAAGGCGTGTTCGGCATCGCCCGTGACATCGCTGCGAAGTCGCCGATCGCCGTGACCGGTACCAAGGAAATGATCAGCTACATGCGCGACCATCGCATCGACGATGGTCTTGAATACGTTGCCACCTGGAACGCCGCCATGTTGCAATCCACCGATCTGCGCGTGGCCATGGCCGCCCACATGAGCAAACAGAAACCCGAATTTCTGGATTGAGTTAACCATGATCTCTCGCTGGACCACTGCAGTACTCGACACCGATCAACCCGGCGGCTGGGCCGTAGCGCGCAGCCCCGAAGGCTTCCTGTTCGATGACAACGGCGCACTGTTCCCGCGCGAGTGGCTCAAGCGCCAGGACCTTTCAGTCCTCGCTGAGCACGGGATTGGTCATCTCGACGGCGAACCGGTCTATCTGCTTGAGTTGCACAGCGCCAGCGATGTGCCCGGTTGCGGCTGGAAGGGGCTGCGAGCGTTCATGCTCGAAGGCGATCACACGCTGTACAAAGTGCTCGGTTATGCCGCTCAGATTGGCACTTGGGCACGAGAGCATCGCTTCTGCGGCAACTGCGGCCAGCCGATGACGCAAGTCCCGCGCGAACGAGCGATGTATTGCCAGCCGTGCGATCTGCGCAGTTATCCGCGCATTTCACCAAGCATGATCGTGCTGATCACCCGTGGCGACGAAATCCTTCTGGCGCGCTCGCCGCGTTTCGTCACCGGGGTTTACAGCACGCTGGCCGGTTTCGCCGAGCCGGGGGAATCGGCCGAGGATTGCCTGATTCGCGAAGTGCGTGAAGAAGTGCAGATCGAAGTGAAGAACATCCAGTACATCGGCAGCCAGTGCTGGCCGTTCCCGCACTCGATGATGCTCGGCTTCCATGCCGAATATGCCGGTGGCGAAATTGTCTGTCAGGAAGACGAGATCGAGGACGCCCAGTGGTTCAACGTGCATGACTTGCCGCCGTTGCCGGCGTCGCGTTCAATTGCCCGTTACCTGATCGACGTCTACGTCGCGCGGCGCTTAGGCCACGCTGAACCAGTGCTGCCAGGCTAGGCGCACAGTCAGGCCAAGCACTACGGTGATGAACACTGGACGAATGAATTTGGCCCCGCCGCTGATTGCGGTGCGCGCGCCAAAGAAAGCCCCGACCATCACCGACAGGCCCATGCACAGGCCAATGATCCAGTCGACCTGTCCGGAGAGGATGAACACCGACAGCGCCGCGATGTTGCTGACAAAGTTCATGCTCCGCGCCACGCCGCTGGCCTTGACCAGGTCGATCGGGTACAGCAGCAGACTGCTCACGGTCCAGAATGCGCCCGTGCCGGGGCCGGCCACGCCATCGTAGAAGCCGAGGCTGAAGCCTTGGGTCGATTGCCATTTTTTTTTGATCGGCGCGTCGCTGTCCAGCGGCGCTTTCGGCGTGCCGCCAAACAGCAAATACAGGCCACAGGCGAAAACGATCACCGGCAGCATCTTGTTCAACCACTCGGCCGGCAGGTAATGCGCAACCACCGCGCCAGTGAGCGCGCCGACCAGGGTGCCGACAATCGCGTGGGTCCACTGGCGTGGATGAAACAGTTTGCGTTTGTAGAAGGTGAAGCTGGCGGTCGCCGAACCGAAGGTCGAGCTCAGCTTGTTGGTGCCCAGCACCAGATGCGGCGGCAGGCCCGCCGTCAGCAGCGCCGGCGTGGTCAACAGACCGCCACCGCCAGCGATGGCATCGATGAAACCGGCAAGGAAAGCAACAGCAGCCAGAATGGCCAGGGTGGTGAGGTCAACGCTGAGTTCGAAAGGCATGGAGTCGGCTTATTCGGCAAGGCGCAGAACGTGGGCTGCGGGGAGGGCGGTTATGTTACCTGTATCGAACTGTTGCGGCGAGCCAGAGCATGCCGTCGTCAATTACAGTCTGGAATACATTCCTGTGTAGGAGCTGCCGAAGGCTGCGATCTTCTCGGGCGCGGAGCGCCCCGGCTGCTGCGCGTGGGAACGATCAAATCAAGATCAAAAGATCGCAGCCTTCGGCAGCTCCTACACAGGGGTGGGTTGGCTTTAGAGACCGAGTTCACTCAGCCCCGGATGATCATCCGGCCGGCGGCCCAGCGGCCAGTGGAATTTGCGCTCGCTTTCCTTGATCGGCATGTCGTTGATGCAGGCATAGCGCTGGAACATCAGGCCGTTGTCATCGAACTCCCAGTTCTCGTTGCCGTACGAGCGGAACCAGTTGCCCGAATCGTCGTGCCATTCATAGGCATAACGCACCGCGATACGCGTATCGGAGTAGGCCCAGAGTTCTTTGATCAAGCGATAATCCAGTTCCTTCGCCCATTTGCGCGTCAGAAACGCCTTGGCCTCTTCGCGGTTGTTGGCAAACTCGGCGCGATTGCGCCATTTGGTGTCGAGGGTATAGGCGAGCGAAACCTTTTCCGGATCGCGGCTGTTCCAGCCATCCTCGGCCAGACGCACCTTCTCGATGGCTGACGCATGGTTGAACGGGGGCAATGGCGGACGTACCTGGGCTGCAGTCGACATGTTCAATCTCCTGATTCATTTAATGTTTGAACAACAAGTCCGGCTTGCTAAGAGTTACAGGCCCAATAACTTTCGCGCCATGCATTGCGCATTATCGGCGGCACTGTGATCACCCATCACAAGCGCTATGGTAATGGCGCCTTCAATCAGGATCAGCAACTGTCTGGCCAATAGTTGCGGATCCTCGGCACCATATTCGGTACATAGCTCGCACACGTAGTCGAGCAGCTTCTGTTTGTGTTCTTTGGCCACCAGCCGCACTGGATCCTGTGGATCACCGGTTTCGCCGCTGGTGTTGATGAAGGCGCAGCCGCGAAAGCCTTCCGAGTCGAACCAGCCCTTGAGCACGGTAAACAGGTTGAGCAGACGATCGGCCGGGGTTTCGACCTGATCGACGGCACTTGTGAACCAGTGCATCCAGCGAATATCCCGCCGTTGCAGGGCTGCGACCACCAAGGCGTCCTTATCGGCAAAGTAACGGTAAATGCTTTTTCTGGAGACGCCGGCGGTCTTCACCAGCAGATCCATGCTGGTGGCAGCGATGCCACTTTTGTAGATCAACTTTTCGGTGACATCCAGAATGATGTCGCGTGTGTCATTGCTGATTGATTCGTTCATATGGCGAACAGTAGAACGACTGTTCTCCTTGGTCAAGCGAATTTCTTCGGCGTGTGTGAAAACGCTTTCGCGAGCAGGCTCGCTCCCACAGGGGAATGCATTTTAACGGTGGGAGCGAGCCTGCTCGCGAAGGGGCCATTACTGACACTGACAAGACCCGGCGCAGACGATGGTGTAAGCTCTCAAACTCTTCGGAATCGAACCTTGCGAGCCTTATGCCGTTGCTTTTCAAACGTTCTCTGCTGCCCAAACTGCGCAGCTTCGCGCTGACCGCCGAGGCGGTGAGCATTCTGTCCAGTGCTGCCGAATTCCGACGCTGCCTGCTCGAGCAAATCGCCGCAGCGACGCAGCGCATCTACATCGTCGCGCTGTATCTGCAGCAGGACGAAGCCGGTCAGGAAATCCTCGATGCCCTGCACGCAGCCAAGCTCAAGCGTCCCGAGCTGGAAATCGCCGTGGTGGTCGACTGGTTGCGTGCCCAGCGCGGTCTGATCGGCGCGGGCAAGCAGCCGGGCAACGCCGCCTGGTATCAGGACATGACCCGCACGCACCAGAGCGAAGTGCCGATCTACGGCGTGCCGGTGCAGACCCGCGAGCTGTTCGGCGTGCTGCACCTCAAAGGTTTCGTGATCGACGACAAGGTGGTCTACAGCGGCGCGAGTCTGAACAACGTCTACCTGCACAAACTCGACAAGTACCGCTTCGACCGCTACCACGTGCTGCACAGTCGCGAGCTGGCGGATTCGATGCATCATCTGGTCAAGCACGGCCTGATCGAATCGAAAGCCGTGCACCGCCTCGACCTGCCCAACCTGCCGACTACCCGCAGCCTGCGCAACGACATCGGCGACCTGCGCAGCCGTCTCAAGTACGCGACTTACGACACCGGGGCCGGCAGCACAAGTAAAGAAGGGCTGTCGGTCACGCCACTGCTCGGCGTCGGCAAGAACAACCCGCTGAACCGGGCGATTCTCGAACTGATCGCCAGCGCGCAAAAGCAGCTGACCATCTGCACGCCGTACTTCAACCTGCCCCTGGGCGTGATCCGTGAGATCAACCGCGCGCTGGCCCGTGGCGTGAAGATCGACATCGTGGTTGGCGACAAGACCGCCAACGATTTCTACATTCCGCCGAGCGAGCCGTTCAAGGTGATCGCCGCGCTGCCGTATCTATACGAAATCAGCCTGCGCCGCTTCGCCAAACGCCATCAGCACAGCATCGACAGCGGCCAGTTGAACCTGCACTTGTGGCGCGACGGTGACAACACCTATCACCTCAAGGGCATGTGGATCGATCAGCGCTACACCTTGCTGACTGGCAACAACCTCAATCCGCGCGCGTTTCGCCTCGATTTGGAAAACGCGCTGCTGATTGAAGACCCGAAAGGCGAGTGGCTGGAGCCACGGGCGAAAGAGCTGGAAAACATCTTCCGCCATACCACGCGGATCGATAACTTCCAGTCGCTTGAAACGCTGCCGGATTACCCGGCAGGGGTGGCGAAGTTTCTCAAGCGGGTGAGTCGGGTGAGGATTGAGCGGTTGCTCTACAGGATTCTCTAGCGCGTCCGGAAGTGCTTTCGCGAGCAGGCTCGCTCCCACAGGGAAATGCATTCCAACTGTGGGAGCGAGCCTGCTCGCGAAGGGGCCAGACCAGAGGCTAAAAAATCAGTTCAGACCCAACTTCCCGCGCATCATCGAAAGATCCTCCGCCAGCGTATTCACCGGCCCGACCAGCGCTTTGCGGTCGTTGTCCTTGACCTTGTCATAGGTCTCAAACCCGCCATCCGCCGTTTTGTACTTGGCGAGGATCTTGTCGACCGTAGCGAAGTTCTTGTCGACCTTGGCAACAAACGCCTTGTCCTGCTGTTCGATCTGCGGGCGGAACAGATCAACGATCTTCTTCGCCCCGTCGATATTGCCTTGGAAGTCGTACAGGTCGGTGTGGCTGTAGCGATCTTCCTCGCCGGAAATCTTCGTCGCCGCGACTTCTTCCAACAGCGCAGCAGCGCCGCCGACGACCTTCTCTGGCGGGAAGGTCAGACCGGCCACACGGGTTTGCAGGTCCTGCACGTCTTTGTTCAAACCGTCGGCCAATGCATCCAGGCCCTTAGTGGACTTCTCCGCGAACAACGAATATTCGATCCGGTGAAAGCCAGTGAAGTCCTCGGCCTTAACGCCTTTTTCGTGATCGTCAACGCGAGAATCGATGGACGCATCGAGATCGCTGAACAGCTCGGCAATCGGCTCGATCGACTCGTAATACACCCGCGTCGGCGCGTAGAGCTTCTGCGCGGTGGCGAGATCGCCTTTCTTCACCGCGTCGGTGAACTGCTGGGTGTGGCTGGCCAGCTCATCGAGTTTCTCGGTGACGTAAATCTTGTAGTCCGACACCGGCCCCACCAGATCCAGCGGCGCGGTCGCGGCGAACGCCGCCAGCGGGGTGTTGAGCAAACCAAGGGTCAGCAATAACGCGAGTGGCGTCTTTTTCATGGGGCGGCTCCAGTGTCGGTTGGGTGTCATGCGGTTTTGTTTTGGGAGGTGGCAGCGAGTAACGAGCGACCGATGAAATCGTCATCGCCGGTAGCGCCGGGCAGGGTGAAGAAGTAACCGCCGCCGACCGGTTTGAGGTATTCCTCGAGCGGTTCACCGTTGAGGCGGGTCTGCACGGTGATGAAGCCTTGTTCCAGGTCAGCCTGGTAACAGATGAACAGCAGGCCCATGTCGAGCTGGCCGTTCTTGTTGACGCCGTTGGAGTAGTTGAATGGCCGGCGCAGGATCAGATTGGCCTGGGTCGCGGCGGTGCGCGGATTGGCCAGGCGGATGTGCGCGTCGAGCCTGGTCAGCTTGCCGGCGGGGTCTTTGCTGTAATCCGGCACTTCGCTTTCGCTGTGGCCGCCGACGGGCGCGCCGCTGCTCTTGACCCGGCCGAGAATGCTTTCCTGCTCCTGCAACGGCGTGCGATCCCAGCGTTCGACGAAGTTGCGGATGATGCGCACCGCTTGATAGCTGCCGTGGGCAGCCCAGGCCGGTTCGTCACCGTCCGGCTGTACCCAGACAATCCGCTCCATGGCCTTGGCGTCGTTGGAATCGGGGTTGGCCGAGCCATCGCGAAAGCCGAGAAAGTTGCGCGCCGACTGCGCCGGCACACCGGGTTTGGCCGGGGCTTGCGGCGGCACGCTGCCTTCCTGTTTCCAGCGCACCAGCAGCAGGTCGGGCAGGTTCTTGACGATGTCGCGCAGGGCGTGAATGTTGGTGTCGGCGGTGTTGGCGCAGAACTGCAGGCTCAGATCGCCATGGCAGCAATCGGCGTCCAACGCATCGTTGGGGAAGCCAACCATGCGTTGCAGACGCTTGGGCTTCGACGCTGCCAGACCGAAGCGTTCGTCGAACAGCGAGTCGCCGACGGAAACGGTGATGGTCAGGTTGTCCGGGGTGACCACCGGGCCGAGGATGCCGGAGTCCAGCGGCGGCAGTTTCGGGTCGACCTGCGCGACCGGGCCGCCCTTCATCAAAAACGCGATGCGTTCGTTGAGAGTGCGGAACAGCCGCTCGAGGTCTTCGCGATCGCTGGCCAGCACATCGAACGCCACCAGCATCCCGGAGGCCGGGCGCGGGGTGACGATGCCGGCCTGGTGCACACCGTGAAAATCGTGGCGGTCTTCGGTCTTGTCGCTGCTCGGCGCTTCGGTAACTTGCGCAGGCAGCGCGGCCATGGCCGGGCAGCTCAGCGCCGATCCGGCAAGGGCGACACCGGCGGCGCCCATGCCCATCAGCACGCGGCGCCGTTGCAGGTTGAGAGGTTCTGAATCGTTCATCTGTCGTGGTCTTCTGCTTACAGGCCGGAAAGGCCGAGGGCGGGGTCGATGCCATCCAGTGCCGTGGCCAGAGCCTTGGCTTTGGCGGCGATCTGCTGGCGTTGCGCGACGGTCACGGCGTCGTAACTGACGTAGCCATCGGCGGATTTGAACGCGTTGAGCTGGCTGTCGAAGTCACTCATGGCCTGGTCGACATTCGCCAACACGTCAGCGGAGGATTTGCTCAGCATCGGGCGCAACAGGTCGACGACCTTGCGCGCGGTCTGCGCGTTGGCGGCGAAACCGTTGAGGTCGCTGTGGCTGTAGCGTTCTTCTTCGCCGCTGCCGGCGCGCACATCGGCGAGGCTGTTGAGGTTGCGCACGACGATACTCACCAGTTGCTCCGGCGGCAGCGACTGCGCGAGCAACTGTTGCTTGAGGGTGGTGACGTCAGCGAGCAAGCGCTGGGCAATCGGCGCAACGTTGTCGAGATTGCGCTGCTGGAACAGCGCGTATTCGAGGCGATGGAAACCGACGAACGCCGGATCCTGCTCGCGCTTTTCGAAATAATCGGCGCGGGCATTGATCTGATTGTCCAGCTCGGCCAGGCGCTGCGCCGCCGGCGCCAGACGCTGATAGGCAGCACGCGCCGGCAGGTACAACGCTTGCGCCTGCGCCAGATCACCACTGGCGATCGCCTGATTCAGCGCCGTCGCCGCTTTGATCAACGCGCTGCCCTGAACGGCCAGATACACGCGAAATTCCGACAGCGGCCCGACGAACGCCACCATCGAGGGCTTGGCCTTGGCGGCGGCATCGGAAGCGGCCGTCGGTGTGACGTGCAAAGTGCCGCGCGGGTTGCTGAGCAAGCCGCAAGTGATCGCATAGTCGCCCGGTTGCAGGTTGGCGTTGATCACCTGGCTCAGGCCCGGCGCGATGTTTTCCCGCTCTTCGACCACCAGCACGCCGTCGAGAATTTCCCACTCGACCGCCCGCTCGGAGCGGTTGACGATGCGGAAACTGGCGCGGCCGGCGGGCACCGTCAGGGCATTTGGCTCGCAACTGTGCGGATGGATGTTTACGACGATTTCATCGTGGTTGTGCTGACGCTTGGCGGCGGCCATGTTCGAGGCGTACCAGAACAGCCCGCCGGCGGCGACCATCAGCAGCACCGAGCCGGCCAGCGCCCAACGCAGGGCCGGAGGGGTTTGGGTAGTAGACATGAAGGGCCTTATTGGCTGGAAACGGAAGTGGTTGACGGCGCCTGGCGCGGCGCGGGCATGAAGAACATCACCAGCGCCAGCAGCAGATAAATCAGGTACGCGCCAAGAGTGCTGACGGTCGGCGCATCCTGGTAACCGAACATGCCGGCCAGCACCGAGCCCAGCGGGCCGTCCATCGGCAGCGTCGCGCTGAAGTCGAACAGCACCGTTTGCAGGTGATTCCACAGCCCGGCTTCATGCAGCGCCTGCACCGAGTTGGCGAGTATTCCGGCGGCGACCACGAGGATGAACAATCCGGTCCACTTGAAGAACGCCGAAAGATTGAGACGCATGCTGCCGCTGTAGATCAGGAAACCGACAATTACCGCCAGGATCAGGCCGAGCAGGGCGCCGATCGGCGCGCCCGGGCCTTCGCTTTGCTGGAACACGGCGAGCAGGAAGAACACCGTCTCCAGGCCTTCGCGAGCGACAGCGAAGAACACCATGGCGATCAGTGCAATCACTTGATGCCTGGAGTGCGTCAGCGCTTGATCCAGCGAGGCTTGCAGCGAGTGCTTGATCGACCGCGCGACCTTGCGCATCCAGAACACCATCGAACTGAGGATGCCCACCGCGACCAGACCGACCACGCCCTCGAACAACTCCTGCTGCTTCTGTGGGAATTCAGCGCTCACCAGCTCCAGGCCACCGCCGACCAGCAGGGCAAGGGCAGCAGCGAGGAAAACGCCGATCCATACCGCTGGCATCCATTGGCCACGGCCGGTCTGCTGCAAATAACTGGCAATGATGCCGACGATAAGCGCGGCCTCGATGCCTTCGCGCAACATGATCAAAAAGGGAACGAGCATTGGCGAGCCACAGCGATTTAGATAGGAGGCTAAGTTGTAACATAATGACACTCATTCCCAAATGGCATTCATTGACATTTAGCTGAACCTTAGCTGAACGACTGTGATTCCTGTGGGAGCGAGCCTGCTCGCGAATGCGGTATGCCTGTGACATTTGTTTATCTGACACACCGCGTTCGCGAGCAGGCTCGCTCCCACATTGGCCCTGCGGTGAAATCAGCAGCTGGGTTAAGATGCCCACCACCGAAAAACAACAAGGTTCACCTCGCTCCATGGCAGAAAAAGACACCATTGCCATTCAACTGGTGCGCGAAGCGTTGCTGCAAAGCTGTGCCCCGGGCGCGGCGACGGATGAGGCGTTGACCAAGGTCGGCATCGATCCGGCTTTGTTAGCGGCCGATGAGGGCAGGGTGCCGGCCTCGCAATACGCCAGACTCTGGCGCCTGCTGGCGCGACGCGGTGATGACGAGTTCTTCGGCATGGACCCGCGCCCGCTCAAATCCGGCAGCCTGGCGTTTTTGTGTCGCAGCGCCATGGCGCAACCGACGCTGGCGGCGGCGCTGGATACCGGTCTGACGTTCCTGTCGCTGATGCTCGAAAAACTGCCGGCGCAACTGGTGCATCAGCAGAGCCTGGCGGAAATCGTCCTGCTCGAAGACGACGCCGAACCGCGCCGCGCCTTCACGTATTTCACTTACTGGATGATCGTGCACGGCGTCGCGTGCTGGCTGGCCGGGCGGCGGATTCCGATTCTGGCGATTGAACTGCGCTGCGCCGAACCGGACTTTACCGACGACTATCGGGTGATGTTTTCGGAAAACCTGCGCTTCGAACGTCCGCGAACACGAATGATCTTTTCCGCTGATTGCCTCGATCTGCCGGTCAAACGCAGTGCCGAAGAACTCAAGCGCTTTCTGGCCCAGGCGCCGGCGAACATTCTGGTCAAATACCGCGACCCCGACAGCCTCGCCAGCCGGATCAAGCAGGATCTGCGGCAAGTGCCCGCCGAGCATTGGCCGGAAACCGAGGCGCTGGCTCAGCAATTTTGTATGTCCGCGTCGACATTACGCCGGCGTCTGGCCGAGGAAGGGCAGACTTATCAGGGGCTGAAAGACAGCGTGCGCAAAGAGCTGGCGATTACCTGGCTGGCGGAGCCTTCGATCAGTTTTGTCGAGATTGCTGCACGGCTGGGCTTTGCTGATGCCAGTTCGTTCTACAAAGCGTTTCGCAAGTGGTCGGGGTCGAACCCGGGGCATTACCGGACGCTGATCCTCAATGAGGTGGTCTGACCCGACGCCTTCGCGAGCAGGCTCGCTCCCACATTTTTGAAATGCGTTCCCCTGTAGGAGCTGCCGAAGGCTGCGATCTTTTGATCTTGTACTTGATGGTAAAAATCAAGATCAAAAGATTGCAGCCTCGTTGCACTCGTCAGCTCCTACAGGGCATGCGGCCGCAACCTCTTGGCCAAACCAGTCAACCACGTTGATAGCTTTGACCATTGCCCCAAGGCCCGCGCGGCGCGACTATCCCTGTGTTGTTTACGGTTCCCAGCCTAATAAAAACACCGAGGGATTCTGGCAATGCGCGATTACTTGTCTGCCACCGAACAGTTCGATTATCAGCACACCGTCGATGCGTCGCTCAGCGGCACGCTGGCGGCACTCAACGCCTGCATTGAATGTTGCGACCGCCATGCCTTGCCCGGGCGTATTGCGTTGTTCTGGGAAGGTCGCGACGGCTCGAGTGCGACTTACACCTTCACTGATCTGCAAGACAAAGCCGCGCGTTTCGCCAATTTCCTCCTCGCCCAGGGCGTGCAGAAGGGCGATAAAGTCGCTGGCCTGCTGCCACGCAACGTCGAATTGCTCATCACCGTGCTCGCCACCTGGCGCATCGGCGCGATGTATCAGCCGCTATTCACCGCATTCGGGCCGAAAGCTCTTGAACATCGCCTGAACAGTTCCGGGGCGAAAGTCGTGGTGACCGATGCGGTCAATCGCCCCAAGCTCAGTGAAGTCAGCGCATGCCCGACCATCGTCACCGTGGCCGGCGCCAGAGGGCAGGGCATCGTTCGCGGTGATTTCAGTTTCTGGGCTGAGCTGGCCAACTATTCCGATGTCTGCGAGCCGGTATTGCTGACCGGTGAAGACCCGTTCCTGCTGATGTTCACCTCGGGCACCACAGGGCCGGCGAAAGCGCTGTCAGTGCCGCTCAAAGCCATCGTCGCCTTCCAGAGTTACACCCGCGATGCGGTGGACCTGCGCCCCGAAGACGCGTTCTGGAACGTCGCCGATCCGGGCTGGGCCTATGGCATCTATTTCGGCGTCACCGGGCCGTTGGCGCTGGGCCACCCGATTACCTTCTACGATGGCCCGTTCACCCTCGAAAGCACCTGCCGGGTGATCAACAAATACGGCATTACCAATCTCACCGGCTCGCCCACTGCCTATCGTTTGCTGATTGCCGGTGGCGAGGAGTTTGCCAGATCGATCAAGGGCAAACTGCGCATCGTCAGCAGCGCCGGTGAGCCGCTGAACCCGGAAGTGATCCGCTGGTTCGCCGACAACCTCGACGTGGTCATCCACGACCATTACGGCCAGACCGAACTGGGCATGGTGCTGTGCAACCACCACGGCCTCGAGCACCCGGTGCATGTCGGCGCCGCTGGTTTCGCTTCGCCGGGCCATCGCATTGTCGTGCTCGATGAGCAGTACAACGAACTCGACGTCGGTCAGCCGGGCATCCTCGCCATCGACCGCCCGCAGTCGCCGATGTGCTGGTTCGGCGGCTACGAAGGTGCGCCGACCAAGGCCTTCGTCGGCAACTACTATCTAAGCGGCGACACCGTGGAGTGGAACCCGGACGGCAGCATCAGCTTCGTCGGCCGCAGTGATGATGTGATCACCACTTCGGGCTACCGCGTCGGCCCGTTCGACGTGGAAAGTGCGCTGATCGAACACCCGGCCGTGGTCGAGGCGGCGGTCGTCGGCAAACCCGACCCGGAACGCACCGAACTGGTCAAAGCCTTTGTCGTGCTGAGCGCGCAGTACCGCGCCGCGCCGGAGTTGGCGGAAGAACTGCGCCAACACGTACGCAAGCGTCTGGCCGCGCATTCGTACCCGCGTGAAATCGAATTTGTCAGCGAGTTGCCCAAAACCCCGAGTGGCAAATTGCAGCGCTTTATCTTGCGCAACCAGGAAATCGCCAAGGCTCAAGAGGCCGCGGCGCACAGAGTTTCAGCTTGAATCCAAGGGAACACCGTCATGCAGATCGAGAACAAGGTTTTTATCGTCACCGGCGGCGCGTCAGGCCTCGGTGCCGCCAGCGCTGAATTGCTGGTCAGTGCCGGCGCCAAAGTCATGCTGGTCGACATGAACGCTGAAGCCGTCGCCGCTCAGGCTCAGCGCCTGGGTGCGCAAAGCGTGGTTGCCGACATCAGCAATGAAGCCGCCGCCGAAGCCGCTGTGCAGGCGACCGTTGCCGCATTTGGCAGCCTCAACGGCCTGATCAACTGCGCCGGCATCGTTCGCGGCGAGAAAATTCTCGGCAAGAACGGCCCGCACGCCCTGAGCAGTTTTGCTCAAGTGATCAACGTCAACCTGATCGGCAGTTTCAACATGCTGCGCCTGGCTGCGGCGGCGATCGCCGAGAGCGAAGCCAATGCTGACGGCGAGCGTGGAGTGATCATCAACACCGCCTCGGTCGCAGCGTTCGACGGCCAGATTGGCCAGGCTGCGTACTCGGCTTCGAAAGGCGCGATCGCCAGCCTGACCCTGCCGGCCGCCCGCGAGCTGGCGCGCTTCGGCATCCGCGTGATGACCATCGCACCGGGCATTTTCGAAACGCCGATGATGGCCGGCATGACCCCGGAAGTGCGCGACTCGCTGGCCGCCGGCGTGCCATTCCCGCCGCGTCTGGGCAAGCCTGCCGAATACGCCGCGCTCGTGCGCCACATCATCGAAAACAGCATGCTCAACGGCGAGGTGATCCGTCTCGACGGCGCCTTGCGCATGGCCGCCAAGTAAGGAGGATTAGTCATGACTATGTCCAATGATCCGATTGTTATCGTCAGCGCTGTCCGCACACCGATGGGCGGTTTTCAGGGCGAGTTGAAAAGCCTCACCGCACCGCAACTCGGCGCGGCGGCGATCAAGGCTGCGGTCGAACGCGCCGGTGTCGCCAGCGACGCGGTTGATGAACTGCTGTTTGGGTGCGTACTGCCCGCCGGCCTCGGTCAGGCGCCGGCACGTCAGGCTGCGCTGGGCGCCGGGCTGGATAAATCGACGCTCTGCACCACGGTGAACAAGATGTGCGGCTCGGGCATGCAGACCACCATCATGGCTCACGACATGCTGCTTGCCGGCAGTGCCGACGTGGTGATCGCCGGCGGTATGGAAAGCATGTCCAACTCGCCGTACCTGCTCGATCGTGCCCGCGCCGGCTATCGCATGGGCCATGGCCGCGTGCTCGATTCGATGTTCCTCGACGGCCTCGAAGACGCCTACGACAAGGGCCGCCTGATGGGCACCTTCGCTGAGGATTGCGCCGAGGCCAACGGCTTCAGCCGCGAGGCGCAGGACGCTTTCGCCATTACCTCGACCACCCGCGCACAACAGGCGATCCAGGACGGCAGCTTCAAGGACGAAATCGTCCCGCTGACTGTGACTGTCGGCAAAGAGCAGGTGGTGATCAGCAATGATGAACAGCCGCCAAAAGCCAAACTCGACAAAGTCGCCTCGCTGAAACCGGCGTTCCGCGAGGGCGGCACGGTCACCGCAGCCAACTCCAGCTCGATTTCCGACGGCGCGGCAGCGCTGGTGCTGATGCGCCAGTCCCACGCGCAGCAACTGGGCCTCAAGCCGCTGGCGGTGATCCATGGGCATGCTGCGTTCGCTGATACACCGGGCCTGTTTCCCACCGCGCCGATTGGCGCGATCAAGAAACTGGTGAACAAGACCGGTTGGGCGCTGGATCAGGTGGATCTGTTTGAAGTTAACGAGGCGTTTGCCGTGGTCGGCATGGCGGCGATGACGCACCTGGAGATTCCCCACGACAAGCTCAATGTGCACGGCGGCGCCTGCGCGCTGGGCCATCCGATCGGTGCGTCGGGAGCGAGGATTCTGGTGACGTTGCTCGCGGCGCTGCGGCAGAAACAACTCAAGCGCGGCATTGCAGCGATCTGCATTGGCGGCGGCGAAGCCACGGCCATGGCTGTGGAATGCGTTTACTGAAGGCATCGCCGATCAACTGTGGGAGCGAGCCTGCTCGCGAAGACGTCGTTTCAGCCGGCACATGCGTGACTGATACACCGCTTTCGCGAGCAGGCTCGCTCCCACAGGGTTCAATGTCGTACTCAGATTTCAAGGACTCACCATGATCCCCAACGAAGACCAGACCCAGATCCGCGACATGGCCCGGCAGTTTGCCGAGGAGCGGCTCAAGCCGTTCGCCGCCGAGTGGGATCGCGAGCACCGTTTCCCCAGCTCAGCCATCGCCGAGATGGCTGAGCTGGGTTTCTTCGGCATGCTCGTGCCGGAGCAGTGGGGCGGCTGTGACACCGGCTACCTCGCGTACGCCATGGCTTTGGAAGAAATCGCCGCCGGCGACGGTGCCTGCTCGACGATCATGAGCGTGCACAACTCGGTCGGTTGCGTGCCGATTCTCAAGTTCGGCAATGACGATCAGCGCGAGCGCTTCCTCAAACCGCTGGCCAGCGGCGCCATGCTCGGCGCCTTCGCGCTGACCGAACCGCAGGCCGGTTCCGATGCCAGCAGCCTGAAAACCCGCGCGCGGCTGGAAGGCGATCACTACGTGCTCAACGGCTGCAAACAGTTCATCACCTCCGGGCAGAACGCCGGCATCGTGATCGTGTTTGCCGTGACCGACCCGAGCGCCGGCAGACGCGGGATCAGCGCGTTTATCGTGCCGACCGACTCGCCAGGCTACAAAGTCGCGCGGGTCGAAGACAAACTCGGCCAGCACGCGTCCGACACCTGCCAGATTCTTTTTGAAGATGTGAAAGTGCCGGTGGCCAATCGGCTGGGCGAGGAGGGCGAGGGCTACAAGATTGCCTTGGCCAACCTTGAAGGCGGCCGCGTCGGTATCGCCTCGCAAGCCGTCGGCATGGCCCGCGCCGCGTTCGAAGCCGCTCGTGATTACGCCCGCGAGCGTGACACCTTCGGCAAGCCGATCATCGAGCATCAGGCCGTGGCGTTCCGCCTGGCGGACATGGCCACGCAAATTGCCGTCGCCCGGCAAATGGTGCATTACGCCGCGGCCTTGCGTGACAGCGGCCAACCGGCGCTGGTCGAAGCGTCGATGGCCAAGCTGTTCGCCTCGGAAATGTCCGAGAAGGTCTGTTCCATGGCCTTGCAAACCCTCGGCGGTTACGGTTACCTCAACGACTTCCCGCTGGAACGCATCTACCGCGACGTGCGCGTCTGCCAGATCTACGAAGGCACCAGCGACATTCAGCGCATGGTCATTTCGCGCAATCTCTGACAAGGAATTTTATTCATGACTTACGAAACGATTCTGCTGGAAACCCGCGACCGCGTCGGCCTGATCACCCTCAACCGGCCGCAGGCGCTGAACGCGCTGAACGCGCAGCTGGTCAGCGAAGTGAACCACGCCCTCGATACGCTGGAAGCCGATGCGCACATTGGCTGCATCGTCCTCACCGGTTCGAAAAAAGCTTTCGCCGCCGGCGCCGACATCAAGGAAATGGCTGAGCTGACCTATCCGCAGATCTACATGGACGATCTGTTCAGCGACAGCGATCGCGTGGCCAACCGCCGCAAGCCGATTATCGCCGCGGTCAATGGTTTTGCCCTCGGCGGCGGTTGTGAACTGGCGCTGATGTGCGACTTCATCCTGGCTGGCGACAACGCCAGATTCGGCCAGCCGGAAATCAACCTCGGCGTGCTGCCGGGCATGGGCGGCACCCAGCGCCTGACCCGCGCGGTGGGCAAAGCCAAGGCCATGGAAATGTGCCTGAGCGGGCGCATGATCGACGCGGTGGAAGCCGAGCGTTGCGGCATCGTCGCGCGCATCGTGCCGAGCGATGAGTTGCTTGATGAGGCGCTGAAAGTCGCGGCGGTGATCGCCGGCAAGTCACTGCCGATTGCGATGATGATCAAGGAGAGCGTGAATCGGGCGTTCGAGGTCAACCTGAGCGAAGGCGTGCGTTTCGAGCGTCGGGTGTTTCATGCCGCGTTTGCGACGCAGGATCAGAAGGAAGGGATGGCGGCGTTTATTGCCAAGCGTGAGGCTGCATTCCAAGGCAAATAGTGTGTGAGCTTCACAAGCCCCTCACCCTAGCCCTCTCCCCAGGGAGAGGGGACTGACCGCGTGATATGGGCGAATTACGCCGACCTGAAAGGTTGCCGCTGAATCCGTAACCGACTCGGTCGGCTCCCTCTCCCTGTGGAGAGGGGACTGACCGCGTGATATGGGCGAATTACGCCGACCTGAAAGGTTGCCGCTGAATCCGTAACCGACCCGGTCGGCTCCCTCTCCCTGGGGAGAGGGGACTGACCGCGTGATATGGGCGAATTACGCCGACCTGAAATGTTGCCGCTGAATCCGTAACCGACCCGGTCGGCTCCCTCTCCCTGGGGAGAGGGGACTGACCGCGTGATATGGGCGAATTACGCCGACCTGAAAGGTTGCCGCTGAATCCGTAACCGACTCGGTCGGCTCCCTCTCCCTGGGGAGAGGGTTGGGGTGAGGGGAAGGGCCAACGCCATTACAGCTGATAGTTCTTCAAATCCCGCGCAATCACCATCCGCTGTATCTCGCTCGACCCTTCATAGATCTGAGTAATCCGCGCATCGCGGTAGTACTTCTCGACCGGGTAATCCTCCAGATAGCCATAGCCGCCATGAATCTGGATCGCCGACGAACAGACCTTCTCGGCCATTTCCGATGCGAACAGCTTGGCCTGCGAAGCCTCGGACAAGCATGGTTTGCCCGCCGTGCGCAGCCGCGCTGCATGGAGGATCAGCAACCGCGCGGCGTTGATTTGCATGTGCATGTCAGCCAGCAGATTGGCAATGCTCTGGTGCTCGATGATCGGCTTGTCGAATTGCACCCGGTCTTTCGAGTAGGCCAGCGCCGCTTCAAACGCTGCCCGGGCGATGCCCAATGCCTGCGCGGCGATGCCGATGCGTCCGCCTTCAAGGTTGGACAGGGCAATCGCCAGGCCCTTGCCGCGCTCGCCGAGCAGATTGGCCTCGGGGATGCTGCAGTTGTTCAATGTCACCGCGCAGGTGTCGGAGGCGCGGATGCCCATTTTGTGTTCGGTGCGATCGACGATGAAACCCGGTGTGTCGGTCGGCACCAGAAACGCTGACAGGCCTTTCTTGCCCAAGTCCGGATCGGTTACCGCGAAAACGATCGCCAGTTTCGCCCGTTTGCCATTGCTGACAAATTGCTTGGCGCCGTTGATCACCCACTGGCCGTCGCGCAGTTCGGCGCGGGTGCGCAGGTTGTGCGCTTCGGAACCGGCCTGGGGTTCGGTCAGACAGAAGCAACCGATGGTCTGCCCACTGGCCAGATCGGCCAGCCAGGTCTGTTTCTGTTCGTCGCTGCCGTAGTTGAGCACCGGGCCGCAGCCCACCGAGTTGTGAATGCTCATGAACGCGCCGGTCGCGCCGTCACCGGCAGAGATTTCCTCAACCGCCAGTGCATAGGCGACGTAATCGACGTAGGTGCCACCCCATTCCTCGGGCACGACCATGCCGAGCAGGCCCAGCTCGCCCATCTTCGCCACCAGGGCGTCGTCGATCCAGCCAGCCTTTTCCCAGGCCTGGGCGTGGGGCGCGATTTCGCCACGGGCAAAATCCCGGGCCATGTCGCGGATCATCACTTGTTCTTCAGTCAGTTCGAGATCGTGCATGACTCAGCTCCCGCTCTCATCAAAACCATGGAAGAAACTCGCCACCTGCGCAGCGTCCAGCTCAGCGACGGTCGGCGGGTTCCAGCGCGGTGACTTGTCCTTGTCGATCAGCAGGGCGCGCACGCCTTCGATCAGGTCGCCACGGGCAAACCACTGGCGGTCCAGATGCAGCTCCAGCGCAAAGCAATTCTCCAGACTCAAATGTCTGCCGCGACGGAGCATTTCCAGGGTCACGGCCATGGCCAGCGGTGAGCGGGTTTCCAGCAGATCCGCCGTGGTGACCGCCCATTCGTGGCTGTCGGCGACGGTGACGGCGCGCAATTGCTCGTTCATGCTCGGCACGTCGGGCAGGGCAAAGAAATGGTCGATGGCCGGGCGCAACACTTGGAGGGGGGCATCGGGCAGAGTTTGCACGGCGTGCTTGGCCAGCAGGTTCTGCAGCGACTTGAGCGGCGTGTCCTGCCACTCCATCTGGTCGAGTTTCTCGTCGAGCAGCGCAAGTTTGCTGCTGTCCAGATACCAGTCAGCGAGGCCGCAGTACAGCGCATCGGCGGCGCGAATCTGCACGCCGCTGACGCCCAGATAAATCCCCAGCTCACCGGGAATCCGCGGCAGGAAGTAACTGCCGCCGACATCAGGGAAATAACCGATGGCCACTTCCGGCATCGCCAGACGGCTCTTCTCGGTGACCACGCGCAGATCGGCGCCTTGCACCAGGCCCATGCCGCCGCCGAGGACAAAACCGTCCATCAGGGCCAGCACCGGTTTGCGGTAGTGATGAATCGTCAGGTCGAGGGCGTATTCCTCGGCGAAGAAATCTTCGTGCAGCGTGTCGCCGCTCTTGTAGCTGTCGTACAGCGAACGGATATCACCGCCGGCGCAGAAAGCCTTTTCACCGGCACCGCGCAACACCACGGCGTGCACATCGGCGTCAGACGCCCAGGCATCGAGCTGCTGTTGCAGCAGACGCACCATGTCGAGGGTGATTGCATTGAGGCCCGCAGGGCGGTTGAGGGTCAGGTGGCCGATATGGTTGCGCACCTCGGCCAGCACGTCGTTTTGCATGGCATCCATGGACGGGGTCCGCCGGGATGAAGCCTGAGCTGTCATCAGTAACTCCCTGCTTTTATTGTCTTTATTCGAGAAGCCCGGGTGGGGGCGTTAGCGGATCGTAACAGTGCAAATTTGTCGTGTACAACGGGGATATGTGCAGGGGGAATCTGCGTTTTTCTCTTAGAGCCGCTGTCCGTGTAGGAGCTGACGAGTGCAACGAGGCTGCGATCTTTTGATCTTGTTTTTGAAATCAACAGATCGCAGCCTCGTTGCACTCGTCAGCTCCTACAAAGGGATCATCTGAACGTTTCGGTAATGCTGCGCCGCTTGGCATGCAGTTCGCTGGCGTGAATCAGGCGTTCGAGGTCTTCGGGGGTGACGTCGATGAAGGCTTCCATGTCGGCCAGCGCCAGTTTCAGGTCTGCGGCGGTGATCGCCTGGCTATCGATCGGGACCACTGGCGGAGCCGGGTCAGCAGCGCGTTTCGGATAGCGGATGCGGGTCAGGTTGTTATAGGCCAGCGCGCTGGCGAGCATGCACAGGGCGCCAAGCATGACCGGCTCCATGGCTTTCCAGTCCATGGCGATGGTTGCCGGGTCGGCCAGCACCAGCGTCAACGCCAAGGCACCGGCCGGTGGGTGCAGGCAACGCAGCCAGCACATGAGAATCACCGCCATGCCGGCAGCAAGGCAGGCGCTGCCCAGCGTACGGCCAAGCACATGGGCCACCAGCAAGGCGACCACGCCAGCACACAGGTAGCCGCCAAGAATCGACCATGGCTGGGCGAGGGCGCCCGAGGACACCGCGAACAGCAGCACCGCCGAAGCGCCGAGCGGGCCGACCAGGTGAAACGCAACGTCATGGCCGAACACCTGCGCGCACATCCACACGCTGAACAGCGTGCCCAGGGCCATGCCGATCGCGGCACGGCTCCATTCAGTAGGGCGGGTGTTGATGGCAGCGGGCAACCAGCGAGCAAGCATGTAGAACTGATCCTTTACAAAATCCGGGGCAAAAAAAAGGACTTGTCCGGCAAATCCGGAAAGCCCTAGAAGCGTTCCAACATTGGGGGAGGAACGCGCGTAGTTTGCCGATCAAAATCGATGCTGACAAATTCATATAAATGCAGTTTTAGTGCACTATTTTTGCATTGAAGCGGTGCGCCGAGCGCTGACGAAGCACAGATAACCGCCCAGCGCCGCCAAACCGCTCAAGGCGTAGAACATGCTTGGCGCAGGCGTGTGCATCAATAGAAAACCGCACATTACCGGGCTGGCAGCCCCGCCAAGCGCTGACAGGTTCTGCGCGCCGTAGTAGCTGCCGCGCAGTGCCTCCGGGGCGAGGGTGTCAACGAACAGGAAGTCAGCGGGGTAGATGATCATCTCGCCCAGGGTGAAGATGAACATCGCCACGCACCAGCCGAGCAGGCTGTCCGCAAGACTGAAACCGATCAACCCGACGATGAACAGCGCGGTGCCGCCGGCAATCCAGTGACGCAGGTGTTCGCGACTGAGCCAGCGACCCACCTGGTACTGCAGCAGGATCACCGTGATTGCGTTGCAGGCGAGCAGGGCGGCCATGGTGTCGAGCGTTTGTTGCTGGGTGTGGGTGACCAGCAGGTATTGCGACAGGTACAGCGTAAAGCGCCCGTGCACCAATGTGCTGAGCAGGCAACCGAGGGTGAACAGCACCATGGTACGGTCGTTTTTCAGGATCATCAGCGTGTTGAGGAAACTTTGCGGCGCATTGCCGGAAGTTATCGGACTGGCATCCCTGGTCGCGCCGAGCAGCAGAAAAATACTGCCAATGGCGATCGCACCGGCAACGATGAACGGCGCGGACGGCTGCACCCCGGCAATCACCACGCCAATCATCGGGCCGACGGCGTAGCCGATATTGGTCAGCGTGTAATTGAGGGAAAACGCCTTGACCCGCTGGCCCACCGGCAGGTTTTCACTGAGGATCGCCTTGCTTCCGATCAAGAACAGCGCCGACGCGGTTTCGCTGATGATTAGCACCAAGGTGACGACATACAGATTCTGCGCGAAGGTCAGCAGGATCAGGCCGATACCGCTGGAGAGCATGGCCAGGACCAGCAACTGGCGCTTGTCCAGCTTGTCGATGATGTAGCCACCGTACAGCGACAGCAATGTTGCGCTGAACACGGCGATGCCGAGCAGCAAGCCGACATCCTGCGGATTGAGGCCAAGCTTGTTGCTGAGGAACAGCGTCAGCAGCGGGTTGATCAGGGCGCGGCTGATGACCACGGTCAGCGAGCTGAGCATCAGCCGGCGGATGAACGGCGAATAGATGGCCACGGAAGGGGAATGTCCTTATTCGGGAAGCGTGGGCGAACGCCATCCTCTCTGGGCAGCCGCCACCGGTCAACCCCCATCGCCCCATGCACATTGTCCCTGTGGGAGCTGGCTTGCCAGCGATTGCGGTGTGTCAGGCAACATTTGAATCGGCTGATATTCCGTCATCGCTGGCAAGCCAGCTCCCACAGGGTCTGTGTGCAGTCCACTGCCATCACTGGCCACCAGCGAGCCACCAGCGAGCCACCAGCGAGCCAGTTCAAGCCACATCCGAAGCCGCGGGCCACTGCCGCAAGGTGATCGGCAACTTGCACGATTCACCGCGCCCCATCGGGAAATACTGAAAGCCATTGCGCGCCAGGCGCTCGGCGTCGTACAGATTACGGCCGTCAAAGATCACCGGGCTGTTGAGGCGCTGTTTGATCAGCTCGAAATCCGGGGCCTTGAACTGTTGCCATTCGGTGCAGATGATCAGCGCATCGGCGCCGGCCAGTACCGATTCCGGCGTCCCCATCAACGTCAGCTTCGACTCATCCGGATAGAGCTTCTGCGTTTCGACCATGGCCTCAGGATCAAACGCACGAACATTGGCCCCGGCAGCCCATAAATCTTCTAGCAGAACCCGGCTCGGCGCGTCGCGCATGTCGTCGGTGTTGGGCTTGAACGCCAGGCCCCACAGGGCAAAGGTCTTGCCGCGCAAATCGCCCCGGTAGAAGGCGTTGATGCGCTCAAACAGCTTGTGCTTCTGGCGCTGGTTGATCGCCTCGACCGCTTGCAGCAGATCACTGGAGCAATGTGCCTGCTCGGCACTGTGAATCAACGCGCGCATGTCCTTGGGAAAACACGAACCGCCGTAGCCGCAACCCGGATAGATAAAGTGATAGCCAATCCGCGTATCGGCACCGATGCCCTGGCGCACTGATTCGATGTCCGCGCCGAGGTGCTCGGCGAGTTCGGCGATCTGGTTGATGAAACTGATCTTGGTCGCCAGCATGCAGTTGGCGGCGTATTTGGTCAGCTCGGCGCTGCGCAGGTCCATGAACAGGATGCGGTCATGGTTGCGGTTGAACGGCGCGTACAGATCGCGCATCACATCGCGCACTTCAGTACCTTCGCAACCAATGACAATGCGATCCGGTCGCCGGCAATCAGCAACCGCTGAACCTTCCTTGAGAAATTCCGGGTTGGAGACAATATCGAACTGCAGCAGGCGGCCAATCTTGATCAGGGCCTTTTCGATGTGGCTGCGCAAAGCGTCGCCCGTGCCCACCGGCACCGTGGACTTTTCCACCACGATCAATGGCTGCTGGCGATGCCGGGCAATCGCGTCGCCAACCGACAGGACGTAGCGCAGATCCGCCGAACCATCCTCGCGTGACGGCGTGCCCACCGCGATGAACGCAACCCGCCCATGCAACACCGCAAGCCGCTCATCAGTGGTGAATTGCAGGCGCTGCGAATCCAGGCCCTCGCGCACCAGGCTGGCCAGCCCCGGCTCGAAAATACTGACGTGGCCCTGGCGTAACTGCTCGATCTTTTGCGCGTCGACATCCATGCACACGACGTCGTGACCGACCTCGGCCAGCACCGCCGCTTGCACCAGACCGACATAACCACTGCCAAACACCGTGATCTTCATGCCGCACTCCTGCTCGC
This sequence comes from Pseudomonas sp. TE9122, assembly GCF_056278925.1. Lineage (NCBI taxonomy): Bacteria > Pseudomonadati > Pseudomonadota > Gammaproteobacteria > Pseudomonadales > Pseudomonadaceae > Pseudomonas > Pseudomonas sp. TE9122. The sequence continues at coordinate 2,508,755 of NZ_JBWBQI010000001.1, forward strand.
AGTTCCCTGCACTGAACATAAGAGCGCGATGTTTCAGTTCGCCTACTGCTGAAGAACCAGCAAACAGACCGTTCGGGGAATGCCCGATTGACTTTTACCGCCTCGAACGGCAGGTTGTCGGCCTTTCGCGGTAACCCTTGTCATCGAGTCATGCCGTTTTTTGCGTTTCATTTCATGCATTTATTGTTTTTGTTGAATCGTTTTTTATTTCAAGGCCGTTTCGTTTGAGTGATTTGTCGAGTACCCAACCTGCATCGTCCACCAGCAATCCGCTGACCGTTTACCTGGCGCGACTGGCACCTTCCAGCCAGTTGACCATGCGTTATGTGCTGCAAGACGCCGCTGACCGCCTCGGTTTCGAGGACGTCGATATCGAAGAAATCCCCTGGCACGGCCTGCAACCGGAAGACGTGGTGGCGCTGGTCGCCGCTTTGCGTGCCGATGGTTATGCACCGAACACCTCGTCGCTGTACGTGAACGCCGTACGCGGGGTGATGAACGAAGCATGGCGCATGAGCCTGATCAGCCAGGATCACCTGCTGAAGATGCGGTCGGTCAAGGGCATAGCCGGCACGCGGCTGTCCCAGGGGCGCAACCTCAAGCGCACGCTGATTCATGAACTGATGGAGGTCTGCGCTGCCGACCCGCGCCCGCAGGGCCTGCGTGATGCGGCGGTGATTGCGCTGCTGTACGGCACCGGCATGCGCAAGTCGGAATCGGTGGATCTGGATCTGAGCCAGGTCGACTTTCACGAACGCAGCCTGACGGTGACCGGCAAGGGCAACAAACAGTTGATCAAGTACGCGCCGGCCTGGGCCTTTGCCAAGCTCGACGCCTGGCTGGAACTGCGTCGTTCACAGCTCAAGGAAGGCGAGAGCGACGATGCGTTTCTGTTCAACCGTATTCGCCGGGGCAGCCACATCACCCGCGAGCGCATCACCAAACACGCGATTTACTACATTGCCCGCCAGCGCGGTACGCAGGTCGGGGTGAAAATCATGCCCCATGACTTCCGTCGTTCATTCATCACCCGGGTGATCGAAGAGCACGACCTGTCGATCGCACAGAAACTGGCGCATCACAGCAATATCCAGACGACTGCCAACTACGATGTGCGCGATGACAACGAGCGGCGGCGGGCGGTGGATCGCTTCGATTTGTAAACGGTGTCAGGTCTGCGGCGGGCAGCGCGAGCCGCTGGCACCCTGCGCGATGTGCGCAGCGAGGCGTTTGATGTTGTTCTGTTGCGCGGTTACCAGTTCGTCGATGCTCGGCCCTGAAGGCGTCTGCAACACCGAGCGACAGCTCAGCAGGGCCGCGTCCGCCGCACCTAATGGGCGCACTCGCCATTTCACGTCGATCAAGGCGTACTGACCGGGAATCGAATCGAAGCGCTGCACGTCGATTCGCACGGAAGCGCGCTGCTGGCCGACGCCGCCGCTCAATTGATCGACCAGCGCACCGCGCAACTCATCGGCAAGGGTGGCGCTCCACCAATCGGTATCCAGGATGGCCACGCCGCTGTTGCCTTGGCGAATCACGATCTGCGCACGATCGACCTGCGGCGGCACACTGATGCTTTCGATGGCGATGTCGGCGCCGTTGCGGCTGGCACCCGGTTGCGCCGGGGTCAGCGTATGGAAGCTGATCGGGTCGCTACGGCACGCGGCCAGCAGCACGAGCGCAGCGAGCAGGGAGATCTTCAACGGTAAAACCATGGATGCAGCTCCTGTGCTCAATTGCGTGGCGGTCCTTTGAGGTCCAGCGGCGCGGCGTTGTCGGGGCGTCCGCGAATCAGCGACTCAGGGTGGCGACCGAGGTAATCCGACAGCTCTCGCAACGAGCGCGACATGCGCCCGAGTTCGTCGAGGGTTTCGGTCAACTGCTCACGTTGCGGTGAATCCTCGGCCAGGGTCGAATTGGCGGACTGCAAGGTCTTGCTGACGTCGGCGAGGGTGCTCTGTACACCCGGCAGAGTCCTGGCGTTGAACTGCTTCAGGCCCTTGCGCAGCTCGACCAGATTGCCGTCGAGGTTGCTGGCGATGCGTTCAACCGGCAATGCGTTGATCTTGTTGACCATCGCCTCGAGTTTTTCCTGCAATTGCTCGAGGCTGCCAGGGACGGTCGGAATGGTCACCGGCCGTGCCGTAGGGTCAAAAGCGACTTTCGGCGCTTTGGGGTAGAAATCCAGGGAGATATACAACTGACCGGTGAGCAGGTTGCCGTTGCGGGCCTGGGCGCGAAGGCCGTTTTCGATGAACGTGCCGATCAGGCGCGCGCCGGTGGCCTCATCGTTTTCGTCGCCATGGTAAGCCTTGAGCATTTTCGTGTGAGCGCGGCCCAGACGCTGCGGATAGATGACGATGCCGACATTCACCGGGAAGGTGCGCTTGACCTCGTCGAAGTCGAGATTGACTGCCACCACCCGGCCGATTTCAACTCCGAGGAACTCCACCGGCGCGTCAACCTTGAGCCCGCGCAAGGCTTGATCGAAGCGCAGCGCCAGATATTGTGCCTTGCCGTTTGGCGGGGCGAGGGCGGTGGCCTGGTCGGCGAACAGTTCGAAACCCTTGTCTTCACTGGCTGGCGAATCGTTGGGACTGTAATCCGGAGCGCGGAAAGCGATGCCGCCCACCAGCAGGGTCGACAGCGACTCGGTTTTCACCGCAAAGCCGTTGGCACCGACATTGATGTCGATGCCGCTGGCGTTCCAGAAACGGGTGTTTTCGGTGACGTAGGCGTCATTTGGCGAATGCACGAAGACTTCGATGTTGACCCCTTTGCCGTCCTGGTCCAAGGCATAGGACACCACTTGGCCAACCGGGATCTTGCGGTAATAGACGGGGGAGCCGATGTCCAGCGAGCCGAGGTCGGCGGTGTGCAGGGTGAAGCGCTTGCCCGGTTCGCCGTAGGTGATCGGCGGCGGGTTCTCCAGACCCTTGAAGTTTTTTGAGCGGGTATTGGCCTGGCCAATGTCGGCACCGATGTAGTCGCCCGACAGCAATGTGTCGATGCCCGATACCCCGCCGGCGCCGATGCGCGGACGTACCACCCAGAATTGCGAGTCCTCGCGGGTGAAGGCTTCGGCCTGCTTGGCGAGTTTGATCGTGGCGTTGACGTGTTTATGGTCGTTGGCCAGTTCAACATCGGAGACATGGCCGATGACTACGTTGCGGTACCTGACTTCGGTCTTGTTGGCGGTCAGGCCATCGCCGGTCTTGAAGGTGACGGTGATCGTCGGGCCTTCCTGGAGGATGTTGTGAATCACCAGCGAAATGCCCACCAGCACCGCCACGATCGGCACGATCCATACCAGCGAGATACCGAATCGGCGGGTTTTGATCGGCGCCTGACCGGGTGCTCGCGGCTCGTCGCTGGCTGACGACTTCATCCATGTCCTCCTCAATTAATCGGGCACTGAGCGTCAGGAACGCAAAAGCACTTCATCAATATAGAAGTGCTTGGCGATAGAGCAAATGTGTATAGCTGGCGTGGGACGCGATTGCAGTCCAGGAGCTGCCGAAGGCTGAGATCTTTTGATCGAGTTTGGGACGCGGAGCGTCCCGGGCTGCATTCCCACGCAGAGCGTGGGAACGATCAGTGTAAGCGCCTGTTAACCGAGCATTTCGCGCAGGCGATACCAGAACATGCCCAGCGCCAGCAGCGGCGAACGCAAGGCCGGGCCACCGGGGAAGGTCATGTGCGGCACGCTGCTGAACACGTCCATGCCCTGGCTGTGCCCGGCATGAATGGCTTCGCCCAACAACTTCGCGCACCAATGGGTGACGTTGAGGCCATGACCGGAATAGCCCTGCGCGTAAAACACGTTCGGGTGCTGCTTGAGCCGGCCAACCTGAGGAAAACGGTTGGCGGTAATGCCAATCTTGCCGCCCCATTGGTAGTCGATGCGCACATCGGCCAGTTGCGGGAACACCTTGAGCATTTTCGGGCGCATATAGGCGGCGATATCCGCCGGATCGCGCCCGGAATAATGACAAGCGCCGCCAAACAGCAACCGTCGATCAGCCGAGAGTCGGTAATAGTCCAGTCCGACTTTTTGATCGCACAGCGCCAGGTTCTGTGGAATCAACAGCGCGGCGCGGCTTTCGTCTAGCGGCTCGGTGGCGATGATGTAACTGCCGGCGGGCAGCACCTTGCCGCTGAGTTTCGGCTCGAGGTCATCCAGATGCGCGTTGCAGCCGAGCACCAGGCTGCCGGCGCGCACTGAACCCGTGGCGCAACGCACCTCGACGGTCGGGCCATGGAGAATTTCCAGCACCGGACTCTGCTCAAAGATACGCACGCCCAGCGATCCCGCGAGACGCGCCTCACCTTGCACCAGATCAAGCGGATGCAAGTGCCCCGAACCCATGTCGATCAATCCGCCGGCGTACACACCAGTGTCGACCACTTGCTGCCGGATCTGCTCCGGCCCGACCAGCCTGGTTTCGTGGGCATACTCGAGTTCGGCGAGACTGGCCTGTTCCTGCTTGAACGCGGCGAATTGCGCGGCGGTGTTGGCCAGTTCGCAAAAGCCCCAGCGCAGATCACAGTCGATGGCGTTTTCAGTGATGCGCTGGCGCACCAGCTCCACCGAATCGATGCCGGCGCGCTGTAAATAGCGCACGCCGTCCTGGCCGACGTAGCGAGCGAACCCCTCGACTTCATGACCAATGCCGCGAATCAGCTGACCACCGTTACGCCCGCTGGCGCCCCAGCCGATCTGTCGCGCTTCGAGCAGCACCACCGACAGACCACGCTGCGCCAGTTCAATCGCCGTGTTGACGCCCGTGAAGCCGCCGCCGATCACGCAGACATCGGCAATCAAATCTCCGTCGAGCGCCGCGTAGGGCGTGGTCGCCCGCGCAGAAGCGGCGTACCAGGAGCGGGTGTGTTGTGCGCTGTGCTGATTCATTTGTTCGACTTCACTTTGCTCCACGACCGGGTCATCAGACGCATGATCGCCTGGGGCGGGGTCGAGGAAATGTAGAGTTTGTCGAGCACCGACTGCGGCGGATAAACCTCAGGGTTGTTGACCAGTTCCTCATCCATGAACGGCTTGGCCGCCGGGTTCGGGTTGGCGTAGCCGACGGTGGCGCTGACCTTGGCGATCACCTGCGGATCAAGCAGGTAATTGATGAAGGCATGCGCCTCTTTGGCGTTGCTCGCGTCGGCCGGAATCGCCAGCAGATCAAACCACAGGTTGGCGCCTTCCTTGGGGATGGCGTAAGCGATATTCACACCGTTCTTGGCTTCCTTGGCGCGGTTGGCCGCCTGGAACACATCGCCGGAGTAACCGAACGCGACGCAGATGTCGCCATTGGCCAGGTCCGACACGTACTTGGAAGAATGGAAATAGGTGATGTACGGACGGATGCTCAGCAGCTTGGCTTCGGCCTTTTTGTAGTCTTCAGGGTTTTCACTGCGCGGATCCATGCCCATGTAGTTGAGGATGGCCGGGAAGACTTCGTCGGCGGAGTCCATCATCGACACACCGCACTGGCTGAGCTTCTTCAGATTCTCCGGTTCAAACAACACGGCCCAGGAATCGATGTGGTCGATGCCGAGCACTTGCTTGACCTTGTCGACGTTGTAGCCGATGCCGTTGGTGCCCCACAGGTAAGGCACCGAGTGCGCATTGCCGGGATCATTTTTCTCTAGCAATTCAAGCAGTTTCGGGTCCAAGTTCTTCCAGTTTGGTAACTGTGAACGGTCGAGCTTCATAAACGCGCCGGCCTTTACCTGACGGGCGAGGAAGTGGTTGGACGGCACCACCACGTCGTATCCGGTGCGGCCGGCGAGGAGTTTGCCTTCAAGGGTTTCGTTGGAGTCGAAGACGTCGTAGATCACCTTGATCCCGGTCTTGCTCTGGAAGTCGGCGAGGGTGGTTTCGCCGATGTAGTCGGTCCAGTTGTAGACGCTGACCTGGGGCTCGGCGTGGGCTGCTGCACTGAACAGCGCGCTCAGTGCGACCGGGAGTACGGATTTCATTAGACGCATATCGACACCTCTTGGATTTATTGGAATTCTCAGGCGCTGCACAATCCCATGTGGGAGCGAGCCTGCTCGCGAAAGCGGTGTTCCAGTCGACGTCAATATTGAATGTACTGACGTCTTCGCGAGCAGGCTCGCTCCCACAGGGACGGGCGCGCCGTCAGACGCTGAGCAGTAGAAATTCACGCTCCCACGAGCTGATCACGCGCTTGAAGTTTTCGTGCTCGGCGCGTTTGACCGCGACGTAACCGCGGACGAATTTGCTGCCCAGGTATTCGGCGACTTTCGGGCAGTCTTCCATCTGCGTCAGGGCTTCTTCGATGGTGATGGGCAGGCGCAGGTTGCGGCGTTCATAGGCCCGGCCTTCGACCGCCGCGCTCGGCTCGATCTTCTCGACCATGCCGATGTAGCCGCACAGCAGGCTCGCGGCAATCGCCAGATACGGGTTGGCGTCGGCACCGGGCAAGCGGTTCTCCACGCGCATCGATTCAGGCCCGGAAGTCGGCACACGCAGGCCCACCGTGCGGTTCTCTTCACCCCATTCGACGTTGACCGGTGCCGAGGTGTCCGGCAGGAAACGGCGGAACGAATTGACGTTCGGCGCGAACATCGGCAGCACTTTCGGGATGTATTTCTGCAAGCCACCGATGTGATGACGGAACAGCTCGCTCATGTTGCCCTCGGCATCGGCAAAGATCGGCTGGCCCGTCGCGATCTCGACCACACTCTGGTGCAAGTGCATGGCGCTGCCGGGCTCGTCGCCGATCGGTTTGGCCATGAACGTCGCGGTGACGTTGTGCTTGAGCGCTGCTTCGCGCAGGGTGCGTTTGAACACGGTGATCTGGTCAGCCAGATCCAGCGCATCGCCGTGGCGGAAGTTGATTTCCATCTGCGCCGGGCCGTCTTCGTGGATCAGCGTGTCGAGATCCAGACCTTGCAGTTCGCACCAGTCGTAGACGTCTTCGAACAGCGGATCGAATTCATTGGCGGCATCGATCGAGAATGACTGGCGACCGCTTTCCGCACGACCCGAACGACCCAGTGGTGCCTTGAGCGGCAGGTCCGGATCTTCACAGCGCTGGGTCAGGTAGAACTCCATTTCCGGCGCGACAATCGGCTTCCAGCCCTTGTCGGTGTAGAGCTGCAAGACTTTCTTCAGCACGTTGCGCGGCGACAGTTCGATCGGGTTGCCGAACTTGTCGAAGGTGTCGTGGATGACGATGGCAGTCGGTTCGATTGCCCAAGGAATGACATACACGGCATCGGAAACCGGCTTGCAAACCATGTCGATGTCAGCCGGGTCGAGCAGGTCGTAGTAGATGTCGTCGTCGACAAAATCCCCGGTTACCGTTTGCAGCAGCACGCTCTCCGGCAGGCGCATACCGCGCTCATGCAGGAACTTGTTGGTCGGTGCAATCTTGCCGCGGGCGATGCCGGTCAGGTCGCTGACCACGCATTCGACTTCGGTAATCTTGTGATCTTTCAGCCAGGTGAACAGCTGATCGAAAGGGGCGTTCATAAGGACCTCGTTATTGGTTTTGTAGACGCCGGGGAGGGCGGGTTTCATCTTCCGCCCCTTCCCCTGTGGCGCGTTGGGGACTATCTTGGGCGCGGCTTGCGATTCCATCTATCCACTTTCAGCAGCACCAAAGCGCACCAAAAGAGTGCGCAGGATCACCCCATGACAACGTGCAATCCGCTTCAGGTTCAAGCGTTCAATACCGCCGATGTGGCCGAGCAAATCCGCGCTACACCGGGCTGGGTCCAGCATTACCAGCAGATGTCGCCGGGGCATTTCGCCGGGCAGATTCGCTATCTGGATCTGCAGGGCGTCGAGGTTTACGAAGAACAGATGAACACCCGGGTCGAGCAGAATTTCAGTGCGCCATCCGGGGCTCTGGCGTTCTGTTTCGATCGCAGCGACAACGCGCTGTATCTGCTCAACGAAGAGAGCCGCAACATCTGGATCACCCCGGAGAACTACCGGGAAATCGCTGTGGTGTTCGGTCCGGATTTTGTCCGCGAGCACGGTTTGCAAGTGGCAAAGCTCGAAGGTTTGTTCATGGCGCCGCTGAACTGCGGACAGAACGCTTTGTTCAGCGGCTGGCTAAGCTCGATTCTCACGAAGTTGTCGCAAGCTGCTGATCCACTTGATAAAGATCGCCTGACTCGGCAACTGCTCGAGGACTGCCTGTTCATCCTCGACAACGCTCAAACCCGTCTTGATCGTGGAGGATTGCAGCAGCGCAACAACGAACGCCAAATCATGAAGCGAGTAGGGGAGTGGGCGGCTGATTCGCCGGAAGACACGGTCAATCTGCTCGAACTTTCCCACGTTGCCGGCGTACCCCTGCGCCAGTTGCAGCAAGCTTTCAAGGCCTACACCGGGATGACCCCGAGCCACTGGTTACGCCTGAGGCGGCTGAACAGTGCGCACCGTGAATTGCTCAAGCGCAGGCCCACGGAAACCACCGTTGCCGAAGTGGCGATGCGCTGGTCGTTCTGGCATCTGGGGCGGTTTTCCAGCAGTTACCGCGCGCTTTTCAAGGAGCTGCCGAGCGAAACGCTCAAGCGCTGAGCAGAAAAAGGCTTTGTGTCCTCGCAGAAGTTAAATAGAATCAGTCTCATTTGAATCTACCTTCGCGCAGGGTCTCTTGAGATGATTGAAGCCACGTCACCGTCGGAGCAAAGCCTGCAGCAGTTGTACCGCGAGCATCGCGGCTGGCTGGAAACATGGCTGCGCCGGCGCATGGGCAATGCGTGGGATGCGGCGGACCTCAGTCAAGACACCTTTGTCCGCGTCCTGTGCAACGCGCCGCCACTGGCTGAATTGCGCGAGCCGCGCGCGTATCTGCTCACCGTCGGCAAACGGCTACTGAGCAATTTCTACACGCGGCGCCATCTGGAAAAAGCCTACCTCGATGCCTTGGCTCAATTGCCGGAAGCGTGCGCACCGTCGCCGGAGCAGCGCTGGTTGCTGCTGGAAACCTTGCAGGCGCTGGATGAATTGCTCGATGGCTTGCCGCGCCCCGTGCGCCGGGCATTTCTTTGGAGTCAACTCGAGGGCCTTGGCTACCGCGAGATTGCCGAGCGCTTGCAGATTTCCGAGCGCACGGTGAAACGTTACATGGCCCAGGCGTACGAGCATTGTTTGCTGGTGGATCTGTGATGCGCGTTGCACCCAATGATGAAATGCGGGAAGTGGCGCGGGCAGCGGCGCAATGGCTGGCCTTGCTCGAGTCCGGCGCTGCCAGCGATGAAGATCACGCGCGATTACAGCATTGGCGCGCCAGCGACAGTCGCCACGAGAACGCGTGGCAGAAAATTCAACAACTGCGTCAACGCTTTGCAGGCTTGCCCCCGGCGCTTGCCCTGGCCACGCTGGATCGGCCGGATCCGGCGCGGCGCGCTGCTCTCAAGCGTGCCTTGGGCGTGGCGGCGCTGGTGCCGGCGGCGTGGTTGATCAGTCGGGAGCTGCCGCTGGAGGTCTGGCGCGCCGACCTGCACACCAGCACTGGCGAGCGGCGCAAAGTGCAGTTGGCCCAGGATTCTTCATTGCAACTCAACACCGACAGCGCGGTTAATGTCGATCTGGCGGCACGTCAGTTGACGCTGATTCGTGGCGAGATGGCGCTCAACGTCGCGGGCGATTCAGCCTTTATCGTCAACGCGCCTTATGGGCGGATGATCGTCAATCACAGCGACATCTCGGTGCGCCTCAATGCGCGCGATTGCCAGGTCTGCGTGCTGCGTGGTTCGGTGCAATTGCAGCCGCTGCACGGCCCGGCGCTGGTATTGCAGCAGGGCCAGCAAGTCAGCCTGCAAGCTTCGGGCGCCGGGGCGGTGACGGCGTTCGATGCGTTGATGCCCGGGTGGCGCGAAGGTGTGGTGATGGCGCAAAACCAGCCGCTGGGTGATTTCCTCCGCGAGCTGAGTCGCTACCGCTCGGGTGTTCTGCGCTGGGATCCGGCGCTGGAATCGCTGCGCGTCACTGGCAGCTTTCGCCTCGACGATACCGATCAAGTGCTGGCACTGCTGGCAGCCAGTTTGCCCGTCGATGTGCATACGCGAACGCGATTTTGGGTGTCACTGGTACCGCGTGCAGAAAAAACCAGCTGAAGCCTGTCCCTTTTTTTCGCCTCGCTGGTCATTCCAGGCAAGTGAACAAAATCGAGAGCTTCTTCCAATGCCCGCAGTATTTCCAGGTCGTTTGCGTCCGTTGTTGCAGTTGAGCCTTTTGCTGAGCCTGAGTGCCAGCCCCGTGTTGATCCAATCGAGCTGGGCCGACGATGGCACTCGCCGCAGTTATCAGGTGCCGGCCGGTAGTCTGAGTACAGCGCTGACGCGCTTCGCCGGTCTCGCCGGCGTCAATCTTTCGGTGGATCCGGCACTGGTCAGCGGCCGCAACAGCAATGGTTTGTCCGGTGAATATGGCGTGGAGGAGGGGTTCAGCCGGTTGTTGCTGGGTTCGGGGTTGCAGCTGCAACCGGTCGGCGATCAGGCTTATACGCTGGTGCCCGCAGCGCAAGGCAGCACCTTGCAACTTGCGCCGACATCGATTCTCGGCGCGAGCGGTTCAGCCGATGCCGACGTGTTTGCTGGCGGTCAGGTCGCGCGGCGTGGCTCGCAAGGGTTGTTGGGTTCCAGGGATTTCATGGAAACCCCGTTCAGCATGACCACCTACACCAGCGAAACGGTGAAAAACCAACAGGCGCGCACGCTCGGCGATCTGATCAGTACCGACCCTTCGGTACGCGCCACCAACCCTGCCGGTGGCCGCTATGAGCAATTCACCATTCGTGGTTTCAGCCTGTTCAACAGTGATGTTGCCTACAACGGCCTCTACGGAATCTTGCCGACTTACACGATTGATATGGAAATGGCCGATCGCGTCGACATCCTCAAAGGCCCGAGCCAATTGATCAACGGGATTTCGCCACGGGGCAGTGTAGGAGGGGGGATCAACGTCGTGCCGAAACGCGCGACCGACAAGCCGATCACCTCGCTGACAGCCAATTACGCCTCGAACAATCAAGTCGGCGGCGCGGTGGATGTCGGACGGCGTTTTGGCGAAGACAATCAATTCGGGGTGCGCTTCAACGGGGTCAAACAGTCCGGCGATACCGAATGGGATCATCAGAGCGTCGATCGCGACATGGCAGTACTCGGTCTGGATTTCCGTGGTGAACGCTTGCGACTTTCCACCGATATCGGCCACACCGAGCGCGACACCGACGCACCGCAGGAACGCGTGCAAGTCGCCGCCAATGCCAAGGTGCCGAACGCCAATGATGTGCGCGACAACTATGCGCAACCCTGGAGCCGGGCGCGAACCAAAGACACTTTCGGCACGCTCAACGGCGAGTTCGATGTCAGCGATTCGGTCATGCTGTATGGCGGCGTCGGCGCACGCAAAAGCAATCACGACTTCTTGCGCCACGCGGTTTCAGTGACCAATGACGCCGGCGACTTCAGCGTCCAGCCGCGCGACTTCACTCGCGACGAAAACGTTCGTACAGCTACCGCTGGGGTGCGCAACTGGTTCCAGACCGGACCGGTCAGCCATGAAGTGAACGTGGCGGCCAACTACTTTTATATGGACTTCGAAAACGGCGGCGCCCGTTACGCGGCCGGGCGCAGCAATCTCTACGACCCGGTGGAAATAGCCAGACCCGGCACGCCGACCCGCAATGACGCCAAGGTCTACACCGAAAATCGCTTCAGCGGCGTGGCCTTGTCCGACACGCTCGGTTTCTTCGACGATCGTCTGTTGCTGACTTTGGGGGCGCGCTGGCAGCGGGTCAAAGTCGATGACTGGAGCGACGGTATCAAGGGCGACACGGCCTACGATGAGGAGAAAATCTCGCCGTCGGGCGGGATTCTGTTCAAGGCAACTGACAAATTATCGCTGTACGCCAACTACATGGAAGGTCTGAGCCAAGGCAAGATCGCGCCATCGACGTCGATCAACGAAGACGAAATCTTCCCGCCATTCATCAGCCGCCAGGTCGAAGTCGGCGCCAAGTACGACGCCGGCTCATACGCGCTGACGGCAGCGGTGTTCCGCATCAAACAACCTGCCTACGAAACCAATGCGACCACACGAGTCTTCGGCCCGAACGGCAAACGCGAAAACAACGGCGTAGAACTGAGCGTGTTTGGCGAACCGCTGAAGGGCTTCCGATTGCTCGGCGGGGTGATGTATATCGACAGCGAACTGACCCACACCACCAACGGCACATTCGACGGCAACCGCGCACCGGCAACACCGAAATACAACGTCAACCTTGGTGCAGAGTGGGACGTGCCGACTGTGCAGGGTTTGACATTGACCAGTCGTGCAATCTATTCGAGTTCGCAGTATCTGGATCAGGCGAATGATAAGGAAATCGACTCCTGGGAACGGTTCGACGTAGGCACACGCTATGCTTTCAAGTTGGACGAGAAGACGATCACCTTGCGCGCAAATGTCGAAAACGTGCTGGATAAACGCTATTGGAGCTCGGCGGGTGCCTCGGATGATAGTGAGCCGGGATTGACGCTTTCGACGCCGCGGACGTATCTGCTGTCGGCGGCGGTAGACTTCTAACGGAGCAGGGTAAGTGCGTCGATCGTCGTCGAAAATACGTTAACTACACTAAATGACCGTTTAGTGTAATTAACCTTGGTTCCGATTTCGCGATCATCAGACGGATGGTATCGAGGAGGAGATAGCACATCAATGCCGTACTATTTTTCATTACTTAGGAATCACAACGCTCGGATAGGAAAGTGCTGATCACGCCGGGCGTACCCGAACTTCATCATTACATCGTACATATATTATCGATTTATCTATTAAGTTTTACACGGTATTGCAATCACTTGATTGCTGAATAGACGACTATCGGCTCTCGAACCATTTACGCCCGCTGATGATTACCAATTCCGAGGATTCATCATTTTTTTCACTTTTTTCCGGCGAGTTAAAAATCTTGCGCAACCCAAGTATTACGGGCGCATCAGAATTTTTATTGGTAAAAAATGAAGCTTATTTCCGATAATTTAGAGGTTTTTTTTCTTTTTTCCGGTGATTAAAAAATGCGTTTCTGGCTTTAAAATCGGGTCGACGAGCACCTTACCTTGCCTAAATACTGCCTCTGCGCCTCCGAAAATCCCCACGTAATCCCTTTTTCACGCTTCAAGGGCAAATATTCCGGCGATTTAACATTCTTTTTCCACCACGTTTTTTTCCGGTGATTTAGCATTTTTTCTGTATCGCTCTGGGCTCCAACCGCTCTAGCATCGCGATGAGAGCCACAGGAGCACCTGGAGCCGCCCCATATTTTATGCGTAGGGGGTCATTTGCAATTTCTAGATGTAGGTTGAGGCTAGATCCACAGGTATATGATTTCTAGAGGATTCCGGTGAATCAATAATTATTGTCCGGTGAATCACTGATCGCGACAGCGCAGATTCAAATCTCTCGGGCAACCACGCTAACCCTGTAACATCTTGTTACGTGTAATGTATATTATGTTAAATCATGTATGCGAATGGCCTCAGGCTTTAGATATCAGATCCACCACTCCCAACCTCTCAGTCTAAGCAACGCCATTCGTTTGCTGCTTCAACAACCAATGTCTCTCGGTAGTCCATCCGATAAAAACCTGAGCACCTTCGCTTGCTTGGCGAGCCTCGGTCAACGGTGCGCCAGAAGCCGCTACTCGCAATCCTCTAATCGCCGGCAGAAACCTTTCACGAAATGCACTAGGCTGAATCGCGAAATGAGCTTCGATACGTTCAATCGCGAAACGCATTTCTGCCTCATCTAGCATCGCTAGATAAAAGACCATTTGCCGCCAGGCATAAGCCGTATTTTTGATCACCACCAGGCTGGAGTGATAAAACCGCAACTTCATCTGCTGGCGTACGCATATCCATCTGAAGCATTCCTCGGCCATCGAAGCCAGGCGATACTGCAACAGCGCCTTCAACCCGAGCTCACCAAACAACAGCGCAAGGTTTTGCGTCGTCAGGATCTGTTGTTGCTCGATGATTTTCCCGTTAGTCGCCGGTCGCCATGTCCCCAGGCCCGCATCAGCCCGCTGGGAGCACAATCTGGCCAATGCGTCCCTGGAACTAGCGTCAGGTCTGGAGAACCTTTTCCGCCTGGATTTCGGTTGATCAGGAAGCATCGCCAATTGGCTTGCATCAATGTCGTAGTAATTGGCGTATAGCGTGCCACCTGTCAAAGATGCCGCCTGCCTGGCAGCTCTTATGTACTTGTTCGAGAAAGCGCCCATGAAAATGTCCGAGGCGACTTCTTCAACAAAAGGCAGATCCAGCTTGGCCATCGCACCAAGCGCAGCAAATTCCTGAATGAGTTTGTTGGGCAGGATCGCTTGAGGAAAAGCGCAAAGAGTCATCGCTGCGCATTCGATCAGGACCTGTCTGGCTGCGTCAGCGACCACCGCGTCCGTTTCTCGCTGGTCCTCAACAGCCGCCACCCACGGCAATTCATTCATCCTGACCTGACTTTGCAGATCCAACAGCAACAATGAGCGGCGTTGTCGAAAGGCGCGATAGGTTGCTACAGAGAGCATCCGCAGCGACATATCGCGAAATCCTGCACTGCAGATCTCAGCCGTTATCGCTGGCAGCAGCCGCGCCACGGTATCCCCGGATGTAATCAATCCCTTATCGATCAGCTCGGCAATTGTGCCCGTTCGACACCGCTCGACGCGTCGACGAATATCAGTAGGAATGCCGATACCTGTTAACAGCGAATATGCGGTCGCTTCTTCGCAGGTAACGGGTTGCAGCAGAGATGAAAAGTCGGAAACTCCGTCCGAACCGGGATACCTGCTCAGACGTGCGGCAACCGCTTTAGCAAATAGATGGTGCCCGGGTGAGGACACGTGACTGCGTTGAGACTCTCTGTGCTTTTGATGAGATTCGGATTCGGGATGACCATGCTTGCGTACGAAATCGTCGACGATCCTGCGAATTCGTCCGACTTGCCGTCCCGTAAGCGACGCCGCATCGCTAGCGCAACTCCCCAGCAATGCAAACAACTCCCCTGCCCGATCCCTTGAGCTTTCAGCTTCACCTGAAGCGCTGGGGCAAGAAGCATCGAACTGCCGCTTCAGAATATTCGCCTGCTCAAACCAGCCCTCGGGGTACCGGCGACAAGGCCAATCATCCTGATACGTCAAAAGGAAAAGCGACACCGCCGCATCGTAGAGCGGCAAGCGAGTCTCGACGACATGTTTTTGCGCTGCCAGACGCGTCTGTGCTGGGCGGTTTGAAAGCACGGTTCTGACATCACCGACAGTAAAAACCTGCACTTGCCCTGCTGAAAGCGGCGAACCGTCAGAAGCCATCGGAAAGAATCGCAGCTCTTCAAAGAAAGGCGCTATCGCTTCAACCAGGTCCCATGCGTTCTCTGTACGTTGTTGGCCCAGCAACCAGGCCACCGTCAGCAGTGCAGCTTCTTCTGGCACCTCGATTCGATAATCCCCGCTCGCCAGCTTCGTTTGCAGTACCTCAATCCCCTCCTCCGTAAGGTGCCAAGTGTTGAGATCGAGTCGCTCGAAGCCAGGACGGATACCAGGAATCGAAGCAGCCAAATGTCGCTCGTACTCGGTCAGTGCGCCACCGGCCATGTACTGCCCAGTGGCGAAACCTCCCGTGACGACTTCCAGCGTGACCCACTCAGGCACATCCGCGAATGGAGTTCGTGAGCCATACGACGCAGATCCCTGCAATATGTGCTCGATTACATTGCGCCAGCGCTCGATGCGCTTGCTCGTCTGTCCGTTATCGTCGAGGCCCGATGCAGCGAGTGCCCGAGACAGTTGAAAGGCTGCATAGCCGGCACCTATGCCGGCATTCGCATTCGATTCCCTATCGTCCCTGAGCATGAGTCCTTCCGAGCCTGCGATGTTGTGGGTCCGGGGGCTGGATTCGAACCAGCGCCCACCCGGTTAAGAGCCGAGTGTTCTACCGCTGAACTACCCCGGAACAGAGCGCGGATTGTCCACCAGCGCTGAACGATTTTGAAGATCGAAAACATTGCCGCTTGTGAACCTGAACGTAATCAGGTGATCTCGGGAAGAGTCGTCAAGACCAGCGCAGTTTGATCGAGTCCTTTGCACCGGCGTCGCGAACCAATACGCCTGGAGCCCGACGACTTTATTTCGGGTTGCGGGATTGTCAGCGAGTTTAGCGCTACTGTGCGTAATCGATTACTTCGCCGTTCCAATAGCAATTGTACGGGCTGGAGCGGCCGCGATTGGTATTGCACTCAGAATTCGTTTGAGTTCGATCCCCAGTGCCTCCCCTTCTGATTCTGCACTGATTTGCCAGGCTCCGACCCCATAGTCCGCATGATAAGTCGGGCTGATAAGCGCCGTTACTTTGTCTGCCCTAGGTATCAGCAGCAATGAAACGTCAGGCTTGATGCCCTTCCACTGGAGACTGTCGTGATAAATGTGCGCTGACTCCATTGCATCCAGGAGGCTGGCGCGGGCGCTGCGATACTTCGCATCGAAAACCAAGAAGCGCTTCGTCGAAGGCGAGTCCAACGTCACGACGATGTCCGGATATCGCTCTCGCGATATGCTTTGAAAACCGCGATGCGCAGGTTGATCAATCGCTGGGCATCGGACTTGGTAACATGCTTCAACGGTCACATCAGCCGCTATTCCCCGCCACACGATTTCTTTTAAACCCATCGATCGATATTCACGACTCCAGACGAGTTCAGGAAACTGACGTTGCGGCTGTGAGACTACAGTTACAAAGCACCACCGCTCATAAACCTCCCATGTTGGGCTGACCCACAGCGTCTCATCAGGATCCTTTCCCAACCAACCTGAACGCAACGCGTACCAACCAAACCGATAAGCTCGCGCGTATGCAGACGGATGCGGAGTCCAACCGCTTGACCGTGTGCGCACTCACCGACGTGCGATCACTCTTCAAGGTTGTTAACGGCCGCTGAGATATCTGTTTAAGCGCGCGGTGAAACCGATCCCCATAGCGCCTCAGCCTCGCAAACCAAGTCGTTGGCTGGCGCTCAGGCCATAATCGCTCGAACCAGAAAATCACCTTGGCCGGACACCTACCTGAGCTCTCAGTCGGCAAAGTTCATATCACTGCACATGAGTTCGTCTTTAGCATGGCCGAGAGCAATCGTTGGCGCGCTGACATGTGCCTCTCACCACACTCGATTCGCTCTTGGGGGCTTCACCCGCCTTAAACCCGGAGAGGCTGCGGACTTCTGAAGCTTTCGATGCCTCTCCGAGTAAAGGACGAAGAAAGATATGGAAATGCATGGCATCAAAAGCTACGGCGAGAGACTTCAGTTCGCATATACCCTTCGTGGGTTTCCAAAACTCTACGCGCTGTCACACCGAATCGGTGTGACGGACAGCGCCCTCAGTCGGTGGTTTCGTTCAGAGCCAATCAGTATGGAGAACTTCGCCAAGCTGTGCGTCGAGCTGAACGTCAATGCCGATTGGCTTCTGCTCGGCCGTGGACAGCACTCGCTCGGCGCCATGCATGACGCGCCGCATCGCAAAACGCTCGCGGACGTGATTGAAAGAATGGCCGACAACGATGTTCGTAACCTCGCCAAGTTTCTTGATGAAGTGACTACTCCAGCACCTTGAGCGCCACGCAATATTTTCAGGGCAATTCGTGAGCCCTGCTCAACCGACTGAGCTTCACGAAGGGGCCGATATTGATAACTTCTAGATGCCCAAGCAATGACGCCTGGGTATGAGCTGGAGATCATCATGTGCACTAAGGAATCTGCAAAAGCTGATGTAGAAGTGAAGTTCGAGTCCCAGAAAACGTTCAGCCTTTTCGGTCGGAACATCTCAACTTGCCAAGCGGCCCTGGGGGCTGGTGCTCACGTGCAAGTCACCAACACAGAAGGCCTGAACTACCATCTGAATGTTTTCGCGAAATGCGAGTGCGACGGGCTTCTGAAGAGACTCAACGTGGCAATCGACAAGTCCATAGGTAACCCTCCCGAAGGCTTGCGTGACGTCCCTTTCACTATCGACCGCACTTCCCATCCCGACTGGCGCTCTCGTCAAGCCTATCTTCGCGATGGTGTGGGGTTTACGAGCAGGATCATCACCTGCGCTTGGCCTGCCCTTGCGCCGCCGAAGCTGGGCAGCGTACTAACCGGTGGAACTACGACGACAATCGACGCCACAGCCATCGACTCGCAGTTGGTTTATGCCATGACCGATGCTACCCCGGAGCAGGTCAGCGCATACTCCCACCTGAACCTCTACGCACAGGGGGCTGCGCGCGCCGTCCTGAAAAACAAGGGCGTGGACATCACCAATACGGACTATCTGCAGACGAAGCAATGGTTCGATGCTGTGGTTTACCAACTGACCGATCTGGGCTTTACCGTAAAGGCAGCGAGTGGCGGCCAGGTCAGGCAGGATGTCTCTTCAGGTGACGTGGACATCGGTAGTTTGCTGACCACCATCGTTGGCACGTATCTGGGAGCGACGGAACTCGAGAGTTTCAAGCAGCTCGCGACGCTCTTGGCCAAGGATCCCAACGATTCGGGCACCCACGACTTCATGACCTTCTGGTGGAACAAGGCCAGCACTAAGGACGGCCGCACGACTGTCGCCTTTGGCCCCATCAAGAACGACCAGGGCATGGCTTCGGTGACAGTGGTTTACCTCGTGTTGGATGTGGAATTCACAGACTGGCACTCACTGTTTGTCAGCTACCACCATGAAGGTGTATTGATCCGCAGCGCTGCCATTACCCTGGATCTCGACATGGAGGTCTACAGCAACAATGAAAAAGCAATCTTCGACGCCATCTCTGGCGCAGTGGCCAATCACATCAAGACTCAGGAACTGAGTTTCGACTGATAGCCCATAAATACGGGGCTCCAGCACATATTCGCAACGCTGGAGCCCCGTTTTTTTGTGCAATGGCACTTTCCGCGCTGCCTGTCTTAGTCGACCGTGATCTGCCTTGAGGGACTGGCGCTAAGGAACGCGCAGGCGGCTCATCACCCGATTAATCTCCCCTACCACCCGCCCCGTCGCCTCCTCGATCGTTCCCTCATTGCGGCAAATAAACCAACCCTGATCGGCAGCGGCTTGCTCAAAATCCTGGGTACAGTCGACATGCTCCTCCAGACCGCGAAGCACAGTACTGCTCAAGCCACGCCGTCGCGCCCCCGCCCTCGCCCACGAAATCTCCGCCGCCGTGACCACGCCAACATGCAGGTCGGGCACCTGAACGTTGCGATCACGGTTTAATTGCAGGATTTCAGCAAACGGGACTATCCGGCGAAACGCCGCATCGGACGGGTACCAGCGATCGATCAGGATGATGCTGTTGGCGGGTTGTTTGGTCAGCACGTTTCGGGAAATCCAGCGGCGGCTATCAGCTAGGCGTTGGCAAACGTCCAGTTCCAGATCCCGGTCAGGATGTCGGACGAGTTGATTCACCAGATGCATTGTCTCGCCCCTGAACGGGTCGCTTTTTTTCTCGCACAGTCGGATGACTTTCTGGTTGTCTGCCCTCAGGACTTCAGTGACGGCCTCCAACAGCGAGGTTTTGCCGACGCCTTTGGGGCCATCCAGAGCGACAAACAGCGGACGAGTCATTTTTCTCACAGGCTTTAACGGGGAGTAGCGCGCACTCTAACGGATTTTCAGGTTGAACCTCTGTTGCTCAGCAGGACTCCCAAACTCAAATCCAGGAGAAACCTATGACCCAGACAGCTCTAGTCGTGGGCGCCAGCGGCATTGTCGGCAGCGCCATCACCCAGTTACTCATCGACAACCAGTGGCAAGTCGCTGCGCTATCGAGACATCCATCGCAAGCGCACGGCGTGATCCCTGTCGCGGCAGACCTTCAGGATCCTGCTTCTCTGGAACAGGCCCTGAGGGATGTGAGACCCACGCATGTGTTCATTACTACATGGTCGCGGCAAGCCACGGAGGCCGAGAACATTCGCGTCAATGCGGCCATGGTACGCAACGTCCTCGCCGCCATTCGCCCAGCCAAAAGCGTCAAACACGTAGCACTGGTTACCGGCCTGAAACACTACCTCGGCCCGTTCGAAGCCTATGGTAAAGGCAGCCTGCCGCAGACACCGTTTCGCGAAGAACAGGGTCGTCTGGAGGTCGAGAATTTCTATTACGCCCAAGAAGACGAACTCTTCGCCGCTGCGGAAAAGGACGGTTTCACCTGGAGCGTGCATCGCCCGCATACCGTCACCGGGGTGGCCGTGGGCAACGCGATGAACATGGCAACCACGCTCGCCGTCTATGCCTCGATTTGCAAACACACCAATCGCCCTTTTGTGTTTCCCGGATCCAGGGTGCAGTGGGACAGCCTCACCGACATGACCGATGCGCGGCAGTTGGCGAAACAGCAACTGTGGGCGGCCACCACGCCGGCTGCGGCAAATCAGGCATTCAATATCACCAATGGCGATGTATTCCGGTGGAAATGGATGTGGAGCCGAATTGCCGAATACTTCGACCTGCCTGCTGCTGACTATCCTGCGTCACCCTCGCCTCTAGAGAAGCAGATGGCGGACGATGAAGCCGTTTGGACGCAAATAGTCGCCGAACACGATTTGAAAGAATCCGATATCGGTCGCCTGATTTCCCCATGGCATACCGATGCCGACCTTGGCCGCCCCATCGAAGTGGTCACGGATATGTCGAAAAGCCGCCTGATGGGCTTCACTGCCTACCAGGCGAGCGATCAGGCATTTTTCGACGTGTTCGACAAACTGCGGGAGATGCGCTTGATCCCTTAGGCGGTTCCAGACAGATAAGGTGGGCACCTGGCGTGCCCCCTCATTCAACAGTCATTTCCACGCCCTCGCCCCCCACATCTGCGACTTTCATTCGCCCTGTGAAATCCTCCTGCCAGTCACCGGCAGAACGCAGCCGATCGTATATCCCAACTCCAAAATAGCGCCTTCCACAGGTATCGCTCTGTATCCAAGTGTGTACGGACGCAAACACGTTACACAACATTGATCTTCCCGCCCCCTCAGACACAAGCGAGATACACCAGCACGATGAACTGCGCTCACGGCCAGCGCAGTGCTCCTGTGCCTGACACCTGTCATTGGGAGCACCTGAACGGCTTCCACTTTCTTGACGACAAGTTGGAGGATTAAACCAATGCAAACAAATCCGTCATCGGTCTTGAATCGGCTGCACCTTAATCTCGATCGTGCTGGAGACTGGATCGCGCCGTTAAGCCTGCGCGTTTTTCTGGCCTGGGAGTTTTTTGAAGCGGGATGGGAAAAGTGGAACGGTGAGAACTGGTTCCCCAGCATTCAAGGGGCCTTTCCTTTTCCCTTCAATCAGCTGCCGGCTACGTTCAATTGGCAGTTATCCATGTGGGCAGAGCTGCTCTGTTCCATTGCTTTGCTTGTAGGCCTGGGAACACGCCTTTCGGCACTGATCCTCATAGTGGTCACCGTCGTGGCAACTGCCGCAGTTCACTGGCCAGCAGAGTGGTCGACGTTGAGCGAACTGGCTATGGGGTACTCCATCAGCAACAAAGGCTACGGCAATTTCAAGCTGCCGTTGATCTATCTCGTCGCACTTCTGCCACTCGTGTTCACAGGCGCCGGCAAGCTGAGCCTGGATGCATTCATCGGTCGGTATCTCAAGCGCTTGAATGCACGCTGAGTGTTATCGCTTCACCAAGGTTATCGCTCTCAACCCCACTAGTAATCAGGAGTTTCATCATGTCCCATATTGATAAAGTGCTGTACACCGGCAAAGTCCATACCTCCTCGGGTGGTCGCAATGGCACCGCCGTCAGTGACGACGGCCGACTGGATATAAAGCTGTCGTCGCCTGGCACCTCTGGCGCCGGTACCAACCCAGAGCAGTTGTTCGCCGCAGGTTGGTCGGCCTGTTTTATCGGCGCGATGGGGATTGCGGCGAGCAAGCTGAAAGTCACCCTCCCGGGTGACCTTGCCGTCGACGCCGAAGTGGATCTAGGCACAACAGATGGTGCGTATTTCCTCCAGGCTCGCCTCAATGTCTTCCTTCCCGGGCTGGATCGAGAAGTCGCTCAAGACCTTATCGATACCGCACACCAGACATGCCCGTACTCCAAAGCGACGCGGAACAACATCAACGTGGTGATCAACCTCGTTTGAGCAGAACCGTGGCGGGTTTCAACCGCCCGATCCATGCCCGCCCGGCTGCCATAGGTGACCGTGGAGGTGGCGTGGATCGGGCGTTTCAGACGTCGAATCGGAGTATTTAGCTCATGCAAACGAACACTTCATCATCAACGCATTTAGATCCACAGCTTCCCCCTGCGGCGACCGTCGGGCTCGGGTTGCGCCGTGTGCTGCTCAACACGCTTCGTGACGCTCCAGTCGGTGATTTCGATTTTCTAGAGGTTGCTCCAGAGAACTGGATCGGCATCGGCGGCGCGCATGGAGCGGCCCTGCAGATGCTAGCTGAACGTTATCCGCTGTCATGCCATGGTCTGTCACTTTCGCTGGGTGGCAGTGCGCCGCTGGACGAATCTTTTCTTGAGCAAGTCCGCGGGTTTCTCGATCGCTTCAACGTGCCGTTTTATAGCGAACACCTGAGTTACTGCAGTGACGATGGACATCTCTACGACCTGCTGCCGTTGCCATTCACTGAGGAGGCAGTTCATCACGTTGCTGCGCGCATCCGCCGTGCACAGGACATTCTCGGTCGTCGTCTTGCTGTAGAAAACGTCTCCTACTACGCCGCTGCTCATCAGGACATGGACGAACTTGCTTTTACCAATGCAGTGCTTCGCGAGGCCGATTGCGACCTGTTGCTCGACGTTAACAATGTGTACGTCTACTCAGTCAACCACCGCTTTGATCCAGCGGTTTTCCTCGCCGGCCTGGAACCAGAACGCGTAGTCGCCATGCATGTGGCTGGCCATTATGACGAAGCCGAGGACCTGATAATCGACACCCATGGTGCGTCGGTCAAACCGGTAGTCTGGTCATTGCTGGGGCAGGCTTATGACCTTTTCGGCGTGAAGCCAACCCTGCTGGAGCGCGATTTCAACTTTCCGTCCTACGACGAACTGGTGGCTGAGTTGAACATCATCAAGCGCTTGCAACGCGACGCGGGTGCTTTGGCGCGGGTGACTGTCGATGGCTGACTCCACTTCAAGTCTGCACAGTCAGCAGCTCGCGCTGACCCGTTACCTGCGTGACCCGGACAGTTATGCGCCGCCTGCGCAGATGAATCCCGCAAGAGCGCAGGTCTATCTCAACTTGGTGTTGAACAATCTGTTGGGGTTGCTGGGTGGGACGTTTCCGGTGCTGGTTGCCGTGCTGGGTGATGCCGGTTGGCGTGCGCTGGTGCGACGTTTTTTGCGTGATTACCGCGCGCAAACGCCACGCTTCGGAGAAATTGCTCGTGAGTTTGTAGACTTCGTAGCGAGCCTGGAGGACTCGCCTGATCACGAACACCCCTGGTACCCGTTCTTGCCTGAATTGGCGCATTACGAGTGGGTGGAAATGGCGCTGCAACAGTTGGACGCTGCGCCGTTAAAGGCCAGTGATGCGGCGCACTTACTCGACCGCCCCCTCAGGCTCTCCCCGCTCGTCTGGCCGCTGGCTTACACCTGGGCCGTACATCGTCTCGGGCCAGGTCATCTGCCTTCTGAACCGCCAGAACAACCGACGTTGCTGCTGATCAGCCGTGTGCAGAGTGGCCAGGTGCAATTCTCCCAGGTCAGCCCTCTCGCGTTCCGTTTGTTGCAGCGGATCGAGCAGTTCCCTGACATGGATGGTCGAGCGCAGTTGCACGCTTTGGCTGCGGAGGCTGGTGCTTCAGACGTGACCGGCTTCGTCGCTGACGCACTGGTTCTGCTGCGCCAGCTGCATGCGCAAGCTGCCGTCGGGGTAGCAGCGACACCCGTTTAAAGCTGTTGTCCTGACTGACGCGCAAAGGCTGAGGTCGGTTTTTGTATCTCTATGTACCCAAACGCGAAGTCTTGGGATTGGCTTACAAATGCTCCTCTCGCCGATACATCGCCGATACATGACTCCCGCTAAATAGGCCTGCCCGAATAAGGTCGCTCTGTCGAAGTGGAAGACGCTTGCGCCCTTCGCCTCGAGCTTCCTTGAGGGTCTATCCGCCCCGTGACATGAATCGCGGCCTCGCCGCGCAAAGCATCTGGAGAAGCACTATGTACCGTAAACCAATGTCGAACAAAACCAGTCTCGGCCTGGCCGCAATTGCCTTAGCCGGTGGCATGAGCCTGGCATCGTCTGCGGCTTTTGCTGTTGAGCCATTGCCCCAAGGCTACCAACTGGCATCGGCCGATAAAACCGGCGAAGGCAAGTGTGGCGAAGGCAAATGCGGCGCCAGCGAAGCCAGCGACAAGTCCGCTACTGCCGAGGGCAAGTGCGGTGAAGGCAAATGTGGGGACGACTCTTTCGCTCGCACAGATACCGACCATGATGGCCTCGTTTCTCTTAAAGAGCTGCTGGCTGTGGCACCTCAGGGCGGTGAAGAATTCAAAGCGATGGACACCAACCACGATGGTTTTCTTTCGGAAGGTGAGGTCTACAAGTTCAGAACCAACCAGTACATTTCCAACGGCAAGAAAGTACCCACCGAGCTATTTACCCGCATGAGCAAAGCGCAGAACTGATTCCTCCCGCCGTAGCATTCGCCCTCCCCGCGCCTGCAGCCAGGGAGGGCGATTTACCTTCTGCAAAGCCACCAGTTGTATTGATTACACCGCGTTATAAGTGATGTTCTCCGCCCCTGATTTATCCCCTGAACGCAACACTCTAAAGTCCATCCCACTGCTCCCCTCATCATGTCGATGGGGCGCCCACAGGAGACTTATCCCATGCCTTTCATCAGCGTTCGTATCACTCGCGACGGCGTTACCAAAGAACAGAAATCCCAAGTCATCGCCGAGATCACCAAAACCATGCAAACAGTCCTCAACAAGGACCCGCACCTCACCCATATCGTCATTGAAGAGGTCGACACCGATAACTGGGGCTATGCCGGAATTACCACCACCGAGTACCGCCAACAGCTGGCGGAGTCGAAGAAATGACTTTCCCCGTCCGTATCGACTTTGTGTCGGATGTGGTGTGCCCCTGGTGCGCACTCAGCGCCACGGCGCTGGAACAAGCCATCGCCAATGTTGCCGGCGAGGTTGCCGTAGAACTGACCTTCAAGCCGTTCGAACTGAACCCGGACATGCCGGCCGAGGGCGAGCACGCCATCAAGCACATGATGCGCAAATACGGGCGCAGCGCCGAGAAGTCGCCGCGCGCAATGAAATGATCGTCGCGCGCGGCAAAGCCATCGGTTTTCAGTTCGACCTGGAAAAGCGCAGTCATTTCTACAACACCTTCGATGCCCATCGCCTTTTGCTCTGGGCCGTGCAGGAAGGCCGCCAGGTCGCGCTGAAGAAAATCCTGATCGAGGCTTATTTCACCAATGGCGAGAACCCCAGCGACCACGAAACATTGGTGCGCCTGGCCGGTGAAGCGGGACTTTCAACCACCCGCGCCCGAGAGATTTTGGCCAGCGAGGCGTTCGCTCTCGAGGTCCGTGAACTTGAGAGCTTTTACCTTGAGTGCGGGATTAACTCGGTCCCGGCCATGGTGCTGAACGGTCGTCAGTTGGTGTCCGGATCGCTATCCGTCAAGGAATACGAACAAATCCTCAGGCAAGTGGCACGAGAGTCCGCCACTGCCTGACAAAGCGACTTAACTGCAATCTCAGTTATTAAGCATTTCGCCGGGGCTTGTTGAAGTGACCGCCCCACTTCCTTCCATCAACGTCAAGTGAACCGTCATGCCTCACGACTTGAATCAACTGGAAACTGCGCTGGCTGCTTACCCCCGAGTGGCGCTGCTGGAAGGCCCGACACCGATTCAGAAGCTGTCCCGCCTGAGCCGGGCCGCCGAGCTGCATGGCTGCGATCTCTACGTCAAACGCGATGACCTGATGGGCCTCGGCGGCGGTGGCAACAAACTGCGCAAACTCGAATTTTTGCTTGGCGAAGCATTGGCCGAAGGCGCGGACACACTGGTTACCTGGGGTGGTTTTCAATCCAATCATGCCCGATTGACCGCCGCCGTCGCGGCCCGCCACGGCTTGGCCTGCGAGCTTATTCTGACTCCGTCTGCGGTGCGCAGCGATGATGATTTTTGTCATAACGGCAACGTATTGCTCGATGGCCTGTTTGGCGCAAAGGTCCATCGACTGCCGCGCGGTTTGACGCCCGATAGCTACGCTGGTGAATTGCTTAGCGCGCTCAAAAGCCAGGGCAAAAAACCCTTCCTCATACCATTGGGCGGCTCCAGCCCCAGGGGCAGTCTGGGCTACGCCGCTTGTGCGGGAGAGATCCTCCGCCAGGCAGACGCGCTCGGCGTTCACTTCGAGCGGATCATCATCCCCAACGGCAGCGCAGGGACCCATTCAGGACTGCAGGCCGGTCTGGCACTGGCTCGATCATCAACCGAAGTTATCGGCTATTCGGTATTGGCAACTGAGGAGCAGGCCACGGCCGCGACCCTGGGAAAAACTCGGGAAACCTTGCAGCTCCTGGACCCGTCCGCAACCCTTCTGCAAAGCGCAATCACTGTGGATGGCAGTCAACGTGGCGACGCCTATGGCGCCCCCACCGAATCGATGCTCGAAGCGGTCCGGCTGCTGGCCTCCTTTGAGGGCTTGCTGACGGATCCGGTCTACGGTGGCAAGGCCTTCGCCGGGTTGCTCGCTGCCGTGCGCCGGGGCGACTACCCGCCAGGAAGCAATCTGCTGTTTGTGATGACCGGCGGCTTGCCTGGCCTCTTTGCCTACCGCAGCGCCTTCAACTGACTTGAGCTTTTTCGTCGCCATAAAAATCTGATGCCCGGGCGAGCCCACGGCATCGGTCATTCAACTTGCGTGGAGTACATTGTCATGTCGAACGCCCCTTATCCGCTGAACCGCACCGCTTATCTGCTGGTCGATCCGTACAACGATTTTCTCTCGGAAAACGGCAAGGTCTTCCCCTTGATCAAGCCGATTGCCGAGCAGGTCGGGCTGCTCGACAACCTGCGAGCCCTCGATCGCGCCGTACGGGCGCAGAACATTCCGGTGGTCATCGTGCCGCACCACCGCTGGGAACATGGCGACTACGACGGCTGGGATCATCCAACACCGACCCAATGCAAAATCATGCACATGCACCACTTCGCACGCGGTGAATGGGGCGGCGAATGGCATCCCGATTTCGCGCCGAAGGACGGCGACATTGTCGTGCAGGAACATTGGGGCTCCAGCGGCTTTGCCAATACCGACCTTGATTTTCGTTTGAAGCAGAAAGGCATCACCCACGTCATCATCGTCGGCCTGCTCGCCAACACCTGCATCGAAGCGACCGCCCGCTACGCCTCGGAACTGGGCTACCACGTCACGCTGGTGCGGGATGCGACCGCCGCTTTCCGTGCGGAAATGATGCACGCCGCCCACGAGTTGAACGGGCCGACTTTCGCTCATTCAATCGTGACCACCCAGGAATTGATTGAGGCGCTTGCAGCGCAGGTGTAATGGCGAGGAACCTCACCGATTTCGCCAGTTTGCCGTAGCGCGCTCACTCCAAGGACAACTCAGCGCTTGATCGACCGCCAATAAGAGCTGTGCAGAAATCAGCTTGAGCCACCTGTTCTTGTCGGCTTCAATGGCAGGAAAATTCGCTGATGGTCGATGTAGATCCGTCTTCCCGGCGAAACGCTTCTACAACATTTGCTCGCGTAGAAAATCGATGAACGCCATCGTCCGCGCTGAACGTCGTCGCTCGCGGCTGAGTACGGCGCTGACAGGCAGCGCGCTGGTCTGATAGCTGTCGAGTACGGTACTCACCCTGCCCTGCTCGACGTCAGCTGTGAACAGCCATTGCGGTGAGAGAGAAATACCCAAACCGGAGAGCACCATTTCGCGGATGGCCTCGCTGCTGTTGCTGGTGACGTTACCCTGAATGGCTACATCGAGTTCTTCGGCGCTGTGGGTAAAGTGCCAACGGTCGTAATGCTCCAGCAACGTGAAGCCGATGCAGTTGTGATCGGACAGTTCGCTTGGCTCAAGTGGCACGCCGTGCAGAGCCAGGTAACCGGGCGCGGCATAGACACGCCGTGGGCTATTGCCCAGTGGCAGTGCTACCAATCCCTCGCTCTTCACCGCGCCAATGCGGATAGCCAGATCGATGTTTTCCTTGAGCAGGTCTTCATTGTGGTCACTCAGCCGCAGATCAATCCGCACATCAGGATGGCGTTGCAGGAAAATCCCTATGAGCGGTGCGATGCATAACCTTCCATAACTGACCGGGGCGGCGACTCGTAAAGGGCCGGCGATCTGCTCCTGGCCACTGGTAAAGCTCCGTGTAGCAGTTTCGACGTGGCCGAGAATTTCCTGGCAGTGGTCGTAGAAGCGTTGACCTTGGTCGGTCAGGGCCAAATGCCGAGTGCTGCGTGCGAACAATGGCCCACCCAGATACTGCTCCAGCGCGCGCACTTGCTTGCTCACTGCCGGCTGCCCCATGTTCAGTTCACGGGCGACCGCCGAGAAGGACCCGCGCTCCACGACGCGAACAAAGACATGCATGCTGTCGAACAGATCCATCGACGATTGGTTCTCTTTGCGGAATAAGTCATATGCGAATTGGGTTTCTTATCGGAATGATTAAAGCGCGGCAATCTGTAAGCGTCCATCCCAACACAGGTTCCCGTCATGAAACATTCCATGCTTGCCGCCATCGCCGAGTCCGCTCAATCCCCTCTGGCCATCCGTCACATCGATCGCCCTGTTGCCGGTAAGGGGCAAGTATTGGTCAAGGTTCACGCCGCAGGGGTCAATCCGCTCGATACCAAAATTGCCGCCGGCGCAGGGGCTCACGCCCGTCAAACGCTGCCGGCCGTGCTCGGCCTTGACCTCGCCGGTACGGTGGTTGAAGTGGGTGAAGCAGTCCAAGGATTCACCCAGGGCCAGGAAGTCTTCGGCATGCCCGGCGGGATCGGCGGTGCCCAAGGCACCATGGCCGAGTACATTGCCGTGGATGCCCGCCTGATCGCGGTCAAGCCACACACCCTCAGCATGCGTGAGGCGGCTGCATTGCCTTTGGTATTCATCACCGCATGGGAAGGTCTGGTCGATAGCGCCAATGTTCGCTCCGGCCAGCGAGTACTGATTCATGGCGGCGCGGGCGGGGTCGGCCAAGTGGCTGTGCAACTGGCCAAGGCTCGCGGTGCCGATGTCTACGCCACAGGTTCGGCGGGCAGTCTGGACTTCATACGCTCGCTGGGGGCGACGGCGATCGACTATCAGGCACAGAGCGTTGAGGATTATGTCGAGCACTACACCGCCGGCGAAGGGTTCGACATTGTCTACGACACCGTCGGCGGCAGCACGCTGGATGCATCATTCAAAGCCGTGAAAGCCTATACCGGGCACGTGCTGAGCTGCCTGGGCTGGGGCCAGCACAGCCTGGCACCGTTATCGTTCAAAAGTGCCACCTACTCGGGCGTCTTCACTCTGGCTCCGCTGCTCACCGGCAAAGGACGCGAACATCACGGCGCTATCCTGCGCGAGGCCGCTGCGCTGGCCGACGCGGATCAACTGACGATCCGCGTGGATCAACAGCACTTTGCGCCGCAGGACGTCAACGAGGCGTTTCGCCAAGTCGCCGAAGGCCGCGGCAAGGGCAAGACGGTGATCGAGTTTGTGGGTGCATAGTTCCTTGTAATCTTTTTAGAGCGCACTCGGCCAAAAGCGTCCGCCTTTGGCCGTTAGTTGCCACACAAGGGCAACCGCTTTCGGCCAAGAGCTGCCGCCCCCATGGTCTTTTCCAGCCCAAAACGCTGTCGCCATTTGCTGCCGAACGTATGGCACACCTACTGGCATGGGCCGCACACCATATGGATGGCAACCCGATTCCTGTAGGCGGCTCGTTTTATGAGAGATGGCCTCTCACCCATTTGTATTTACCTGGCCTGAACAAACCGCTGCTCAAGGTTTTCTTTTGCATTGCTCTTCGGGCGCACCATATCCCCAAGTGATGATGGCTTCGGCCTTATGTTCCCAAAGCGATTCATTACGCCCGACGTACTTGATGCCAATGCCACTGAGTTGCTGGTACATCAGCGATACGCTGTCGCCACGCTCGGCTATTAATGTCGGCGGATCAGTTTCGAAGAACCTGACAGTTACCTCGTTTGCAGGGTTGCCGTCGCATTCGTAAAAGACAGGCCCAGTGCCAGAGATCAGTCGGTACCGTGCTTGCAACTCAGCGATGCGGTTCTGGTATTCCATGCGCAGGCATGCACCGACGTCATCACTCTTCCAGCAATCGTCCCGCCCCTTGATCCACCCCCGCTGCTCTGCTTTGAGCATTGGTGGATGCTCGTTGGCGGCCTTAATACTGGCACTGGCATACACTGCCGAGAGTTTGCGATCGAGGGCAGATAATTCCTTGTCTTCACATGTCAATGCTTCGATACCGCCAGGCTCCGCCTTTGAGCAATCGTAAGATGGACCAGGTGACGAATTGATAGCCGACGATGTTCCCGTGCGCGCCCCGGTCGACTGTATCGCACTGATTTGCTGATCAATGTAATTGCACCACTGCTCGGAGCTTCGCTCTGGGACATCTGACCCATCTTGAACCCCCAGCTTTATCTCGATCACTGACTTCCATTCGTCAGAACCTAAATCCGGTCCGTGCCCCTGCATATCAGCCGTATGCAGAACCTTATCGACCGATTGATACCACGTGTTTGAGCATTGAGATTGCGCCTTGGCAACGCCTGTGACGCCAATCAATAGCAAGACCAAATATTTGCGCATGTGCGGTTTCCCTGGATTTACGCAGTCGCCAACCACTCATCTTAGCCGGTCTCATCCGCTAGCGATCGGTGAGTCAATAGTGATTGCAGCATAAGAAGTCCTCGCTGCGCAGGCACGCCTGATGCGTCTAGGCCTTCAGCACAGTTCGGGTTTGCTCAGCAATTTCCAGATGTCGATATTTGGCGATTGTGTATGTATATGGTGGTGCCCTCCACGTGGGTGAAGGACCGGGGTGGATCAGTCGCACGGCACCGTTGTCGGACTCGGCCAGAAGCAGACACTTAAATAGCTCAACGATCAGGTTCTCATGTCATGAAATCATCCGGCTGCCGTACCATCGGCACATCGACAATACGGAGGTTGATATGGGAAATGGTCAGGGCAAAAAGGTCGTTGTCATTGGGGCAGGCATCGTTGGCGCGTCATTGGCGTATCACTTGGCAGGTAAAGGCGCGAATGTCACTTTGCTAGAAGCTGAAGATATAGCTTCGGGAGTGACTGGCAGCTCATTCGCCTGGCTCAATGCCTCACACTCCGAACCCGACCCAATCGCGCAACTGCGCGGTTCTGCCATCAAGGAGTACCGCCGACTCGAAACGCAGCTGCCAGGTCTGGAGATAAGATGGACAGGTGCCTTGTCTTACAGTGCGATGGCGATTGAGGCGCTGCCGATCTCAGGTCACCAGGCTTCGGTAAACCAGGTGTCTCGATCGCAGATTCTCGACTTGGAACCAAATCTCAAGAACCCTCCCCAGTCTGCTCTGTATGCGGCTGAAGAAGGAGCGCTGGACGCAGTAGCAGCTACGCATGCGTTGATCGCAGGTGCGCAGGCATATGGGGCGAAGATTCTCACTCAGACGCGAGTGCTCGGTTTGGTAACCCAGAGTGCAACGGTGACTGGAGTCGAAACAACGATAGGCAGCCTCGATGCCGATATTGTCGTACTGGCAGCCGGGGCAGGCATCACGAAACTGACAGACATGCTTGGAGTGTCCCTGCCAATAGAGGCCTCCCCTGCCATTTTCATCCGTTACAAGTCACAACCCGACCTCGTACACACCCTCATATCCAGCCCTGAAATGGAAGTGCGGCAAAGTTCGGATGGTGCGTTGCTCGCGGCGGAAGATTATCTGAACGATGCCGTGGAAAATCAGCCGGCAGCGATAGCGCTTCGCACTGCCAAGACAATCCAGAACGAACTCCATGGTGTCGTCTCCATAGAACTGGAACGGGCTTGTGTCGGCCTCAGGCCCATGCCTGCCGATGGCATCCCCATCATCGGTTATCTCCCCAAAGGAGGTGGAGTCTACGTTTGTGCGATGCACCCTGGAATTACTTTGGCGGCGATAGTGGGACGTCTGGCCAGCGAGGAGATCATCGATGACAAGGTGTCCAGTGCCCTTTGCCCATGCCGGCCTGATCGATTTTTGCAAGCGGAGGGAAGCCTCTTGTGAGGCAGAAATCGGCCAAGAGCAGACGTTCGAACCCAAGGTGATGCGATGAAGAGAAAAACTAGAATGACTGCACCTCTGACCAGTAACGCAGCAACCCAGCCTGGGCCTATTGCCGGGATCGGCGCGTCAGCCTGAACCGTGGCCAATTGTCGTAGAAACCCGGGGCGTCATTTCGCCCAAAGCAGGCGCTGCGCGCGACGTATTTGCCTGATGGCCCAACGCCTGAGTAGAATGCGATTCATTATCAATCATGTATGTCCCGGGATGCCGATGCGTAGCGACGAAACACTAGGTACTGCAGATCCAGGGCTGCTCTATCGCACCCACTTCTCGTGGTTACAGGGCTGGCTGGTCCGACGCATTGGCTGTCGCGATAATGCCGCAGATCTGGCGCAGGATACCTTTGTGCGTGTGCTCAAACACCGTCATCAGTCCGGCGCCCTGCGCGAGCCACGTGCTTATTTGAGCAGCATTGCCCGCGGTCTGATGATTGATCAGTATCGTCGTCGCGAACTCGAACGGGCCTACCTGGAAAGCATCACGTTGCTGCCGCAACACGAGGTTCCATCGGAAGAAAGCCGGCTGATGATTCTCGATGCGCTCGAGCGCATAGACCGTCTGCTTGACTCGCTTAAACCAAGAGTTCGTCAGGCGTTTTTATTTGCCCGACTCGACGGTCTGACCTGCGCGCAAATCGCCGAAAAGCTCGGTGTTTCCCGCGCGACGGTGGAGCGCGACCTGGCCACGGCCCTGCAACACTGCTACCGCTTGCGTTATGTCGAGGCCTGAGCCCGAGGCGCTGGATCCGGCCATTGTCGAGCAGGCGATCCAGTGGCTGGTGCGCCTTCGCTTCAATCAAGCCGATGAACAGACACAGCGCACGTTCGAGCACTGGCTGCAGCAGCGCCCGGAGCATGCGTTGGCGTGGCAGCGTGTGGAAACGCTTGGCGATGAATTCGAAGGCGTGCCAGCTCAACTGGCTCGACAAACCCTTAAGGGCGCCCAGCAGGGAATGCGCCGGCGGGAAAGCCTGAAGCTACTGGGCGTATTGGCGACCGTTGGCACGGCAGCCTGGCTCGGCCGCGACTACACCCCCCTGCCCTCCATGCTGGCACAACAACGCAGCAGCACCGGCGAGCAACGACGTTTCGAACTCGATGATGGCAGCCTTATCCAGCTCAATAGCGATAGCGCCGTCGACAGCGATTTCGACGCCCAGCGGCGCCTGATCATCCTGCGCCGAGGTGAAATCATCGTGAATGTCGGTGCGGATCAACACTCGCCGCAAGCGCGACCATTGTGGGTGCAATCACGCGACGGGATCATGCGAGCCCACAGCTCGCGCTTTCTGGTCCGCGAGCGTGACGACGGCACTCTGGTCGCAGCTCAGGAAGGATCAGTCACGGTTTTCCCCGGCTCCAGCCCAACGCCTGCGAGCCGCAACGTCCTGGCAGGAAACCAACTGCTGTTCACCCCAAGCGGCACCCGAACGTTCAGGGACAACGGCCTTGATCCATGGGGTTGGGGTGACGGAGTGATCAGTGCGAACCACATGAGCCTTGGTGACTTTATCGCGGAGTTGTCGCGTTATCGCCCGGGAGTCTTGCGCTGCGCCGAAGAGGTCGCTGATCGACGCGTTTCCGGCACTTTCCAGCTCGCCGACAACGATCGGGTCCTGGCATTGATCGCGCAGTCACTGCGCCTGCACATTGATTACCGAACCCGTTATTGGGTGACCGTAACCGCTGCCACCTGAGTCCACCTGAATATTTTTCTGCTATCTGAAAAATAATGAGGTGGTTTCTCATTCTCGTTCGACCTCTAAGGAAGGCCGGAATACAGGCCAGTCTGCCGATGTCCTTTCTTGGAGCGAGAAAATGAGTTCGTCCCCGGTTTCACAGCGCCATCCATTAAGTCGTGCCATGCACGGTGCGATCTTGGGTTTGATCGTGAGCAGCTACGCATTGCCATCGCTGGCGCAAACCTCGGGCGCTGACCACAGCGATCAAGTCAAACAGTGGAATATCGCCCCCGGCCCACTGGCGCCGGCGCTTGACCGTTTTGCGCGCGAAGCTGGCATCAGCCTTTCCTTCGACGCCTCGAGTGTGGCGAACCGCACCACGGCTGGCGTGAATGGCACGCTCGATACATCGGCAGCGCTGTCATCCTTGCTCCAGGGCAGCGAGTTGCAGATCGAACAGCAAGGCGCGAATGCTTACCTGCTGACCCCTCAAGCAAAAACCGCCGGCCCGCTGGAGCTCGACGCAACGGCCGTCGAGGACTACCGCCTCGCCCCGCTCATCATCAATGCCAAGGTTCGGGTCAGTGCCGACGACGACGCCAACTCGGTGGTCGCCAAGGAACTCTGGGTTGGCGGCAAGGTGGCCACCAGCATTCTCAATACACCGGCATCGGTGTCGGTGGTGACCAACAAGGAAATGCAGCAACGCAGCGTCAGCACCACGGAAGAAGCGCTGCAATATACGCCGGGCGTGGTCAGTGACTTTTATGGTACGGATGATCGCAACGACTATTTCCAGATTCGCGGCTTCCAGGCCACCACCTACCGTGACGGCTTGACCCTTAGTTCGATGCGCGGCGTACGCGAAGACCCATTCGCCTATGAGCGCATCGAGATTCTGCGTGGCGCCAACTCCACCCTGTTTGGCCCTGCGGACCCGGGCGGTTCGGTAAATTTCGTGACCAAACAGCCGCGCTTCGAGAAGTTTGGCCAAGGCTATGTGACCTACGGTTCGTTTGACCATGTCGAGACCGGCATCGATGTCGGCGATGCGCTGAACGACGAAAAAACCCTGGCCGGCCGCTTTACTGCCAAAGGCCAGAACAGCGACCGCGAGTACGATCACTCGCAGGACGACAACCAGTTGTTTATGGGTGGCCTGACCTGGGCACCGACGGATTACACGTCGGCCACTATGATTCTGGACTACCTGAAAACCGAGAGTTCGCCCAACAGCGGCGGCTATCCACTGGATCGGGAATACGACCGCAGCAAGTTTTATGGCGAGCCCAGCTACAACTTCCACGATGTCGAGCGCACCAGCCTCAGCGGTAACGTCACCCATGATTTCGACAACGGTTTCGTACTGCGCAGCAATCTGCGTTACAGCAAGTTGACCGATGATTTCGGCTACGTGTACCTCAGCGACAGCGCCGCACGTATCGGTACCACCGTCGATCGCTACCTGTTCGGAACCGACACTGAAGCCGACCAGTTCAACGGCAATCTGATGCTGCAATACGATGCCCGCTTCGAGAACATCGACAGCAGCAGTCTGGTGGGCGTGGAGTACCTCGATTCGACCACCAAGGAAAGCTCGGTCTACGCCCTGACAACCCCGATCGACATTGCCAACCCGGTGTTTACTGGCGTTCCACGCTCAATCGCGCCGTATGCCGTCAACAAGCGAGACGCGACCACCAAGGCTGTGTTTCTTCAGCAGAACCTGTCGTTCTACGAGCGTTTCATCGTCACCGGAGGTGTGCGCAACGACTCGATGGACCTGACCAGCAAAGGCTTGCAATCCACCGAGAAAGACAACTTCTCCGAAACCTCCTACCGAGGTGCGTTGACCTATATCGTCAACGATGAAGTCTCCACCTATGTGAGCATGGTCGAATCCGTCTCGCCGCCGCAGGTCGGCGTGACACCGCAGACAGGCAGGCAGTACGAAGTCGGCGTGAAGTATGCGCCGATGGGGATGGATGCACTGTTCTCCGCCGCCGTGTATGACCTGACCCAGGAAAACGTCACCATCG
Source organism: Pseudomonas sp. TE9122 (assembly GCF_056278925.1). Classification (NCBI taxonomy): domain Bacteria; kingdom Pseudomonadati; phylum Pseudomonadota; class Gammaproteobacteria; order Pseudomonadales; family Pseudomonadaceae; genus Pseudomonas; species Pseudomonas sp. TE9122. Next base: position 2,544,861 of record NZ_JBWBQI010000001.1, read on the forward strand.
CCGTGGTGCTGCCGAGCGGCATCATCGAGCAGCAGACGGTGGGCGAATCGAGGGCGCGTGGCCTCGACCTGGAGGCCAAAGCGCAGGTGACGCAGAACCTCAGCCTGATCGGTGGCTATTCCTATATAGAGTCCGAGGTACTGCGCGGTTCGTTGTATGACGGCAGTTCCCTGAAGGGCAACGAGTTCGCCACGGCACCCAAGCATTCCGCTTCGCTGTGGAGTTACTACGACGTACCCGCCACCGATGTCAGCGTGGGCCTGGGTGCGCGCTACGTCGGCGCTTATTACTTCGATGCAGCCAACTCCGGCAAAAGCGATGGCACTACCCTGTTCGACGCCGCCTTCAACTACAAGATCGCCAAGGGCACCGACCTGGCGGTGAACGTCAGCAACCTGCTGGATGAGCAGCACGTGGTCGGCTCCGGCACGGCGAACTTCTACAACCCGGGCCGCGAGATTACCGCCAAACTGAGCTACAACTGGTAATTAGGCGGGTAGCCTATTTTTTCGTAAAGGAAACGGTGCCCGCGTTACCGCGAGCACCGTTAACTACGGGCATACTCAGCTTGATCTACGCTTGAATGAAATCACGCGGAGAACCAGATCATGTCCCTCGCTCCCGGAAGTCTATTGGCCCTGGCTGTGGGTGTCTGCTTTTGCACATCCGTGCTCGGACAAGGGGCAGCAGACAGCGATTCTCCACCGGCGATACTGCCATTGGCATCCGAGAGTGCGCCGAGACTCATTGCCTACCCGCCGCTTGCCGAGCCACTCGCCCGCGGAGTGGTCATCATCCAGTTTCGAACAGAGCACGCCAGGATCATGCCGGTGTTTGGCAAGGTGGCTGCCGAGGTATCACCACGCTTAGGTCACCTTCACGTGACCGTCGATGACTGGAAAGGTACGTGGGCGCACACCAGTGAAGACCCGATTATCCTGGTCGGGCTAACCCCCGGTCCTCACAAGGTTCTCTTGGAAGTGGCCGACCCGACGCACCAGATCATCACCAGTACGACAGTGAGTTTTACAGTACCGGAGAAGAAACCGATGGACGCTCCCCGTACTGACGATCATCACGCGGTAAAACCATGACTGCCGTGCTATTCACCGAAACAGGCAACAATCGACGTCCCTGCCAGCGACTGACTGGCTCAATACCTCCAGAAAACCGGGGTCACGAGCACCAACACCGTCAGGATTTCCAACCTGCCTAGCAACATGCCAACGGTGAGAAGCCATTTGGCCGCATCTGGCAGTGACGAGAAATTACCTGCCGGTCCAATAATGGTGCCCAGGCCGGGGCCGACGTTACACACCGCCGTAGCGGCACCGCTCAGGGCAGTAATCCAATCAAGCCCGATCAGAGCCAGGCCCAAAGCGATGGCGGCAATCGTGATGGTGAAAAAAAACGAGAAGGTCAGCAGCGAGCGGACGATTTCCTCATCGATGGGATGGCCGTTGTATTTTTTCTGAATCACGGCCCGAGGGTGGATCAACTGCTTCAAGCTGCTGACCAGAAGCGCGGCGGCCACCTGGAAACGGAAGATTTTCAGCCCGCCGGCCGTTGAGCCGGAACAGCCACCGACGAAGGTCAGATAGAAAAACAGCAACACAGCGAAGCTGCCCCACAAGGTGTAGTCGCCAACCGCAATTCCAGTGGTCGTGACAACCGAGGTCACATTGACCGCCACGATACGAAACGCGTCCCACCATCCGTAGTCGCTGTGAAAATACAGCCAGGTACCTACCGCCAACGATGTGACGAGCAGGAATCCAATAAACCCGCGTACCTGGTGGTCCCTGATCAGCGCACGCCGATTGCCTCGACATGTAGCGACGTACAAGGTGAATGGCAGGCTGCCCAGGATCATGATGACCACCGCCACCCAGTGAATTGCTGGCTGCTCCCAATGCCCGAGGGAGGAATCCGACGTCGAGAACCCACCAGTAGAGATCAACGACATTGCGTGGTTGATCGCTTCGAATGGGGTCATTCCTGCGAGCCAGAGCGCCAAGGTGCCGATACCCGTCAGGCTTAGATAGAGCAAAAGGATGTACTTGGCTGCGACATGAGAACGTGGTGTCACTTTCTCCGACCAGTCCGAGGACTCTGTCTGGAAAAGACGCATGCCGCCGACTCGCAAGAGCGGAAGAATCGCGACAGCCATGCCGATAAAACCGATGCCGCCTAACCAGTGCAGCATGGAACGCCAGATCAACAAGCCGGGAGAGGCGCTATCCAGACCGGTGAGTACCGTCGAGCCAGTGGTTGTGATGCCCGACATCGTTTCAAAGAACGCATCGGTGTAGCTGATATCGCTGATGAAAACCATGGGTAACGCTGCGAAGGCGCACACAACAACCCAGCTCGCGGTAGTCAGCAAGTACATGTCCCTGGGCCGAAGATTGCCGGTCTCCGGACGCCCTCGCACGATCAACAGCAGACCACAGATGAAGGTAATCAGACTCGACCAGAGAAAGGCCGACAGATCGTCGCTGCGCTCATGGACCACCAGCGTGAACATGGGTATAGCCATGCTTACCGCCAGGGTGATCAGAAAAATACCCAAGATGAAGCCGATAAGCCGAATTGCTGCGAGGGACATCACGATAGCGTTCCAAATTAGCGCCGCGCAGTATCGGATGCCCTCAATAAAGACTGCGTAAATTCTCCGTAAAATTTTGACCTGCGATCAGTCAGGCTGCGGGAGCCAAGTCGTAGCCATGGGGCAATTACAACCCTCCCAACAGGCAGAAATCGCCAAACCCAGCGCTTACGCCGGGTTGGCGAATTTCGTTTAGCGGCCGACTCCTGCCTGGTTCAAACCCGCGGGCCAGCGGAGTGCTTGCCGCGGGTTTTCCACAGCGAAAGCAGCACACCGCCAAGCAACAAAGTCACCGTCACGCTCAGAGACAGGACTGCCGGAATCTTGCCGATGATGCCGACCATGAAGATCTTGCCGCCGATAAACACCAGCACCAGCGCCAGGGCGTACTTGAGGTAGGCGAAGCGGTGGATCATCGCCGCCAGAGCGAAATACAGCGCACGTAGGCCGAGGATGGCGAAGATGTTAGAGGTGTAGACAATGAACGGATCCTGGGTGATGGCAAAGATCGCCGGCACGCTGTCGACGGCGAATACCAGGTCGGCACACTCGATCAGCACCAAGGCCAGGAACAACGGCGTCGCCCAGACCACGGACTTGCCACTGGCATCGGTCTGGCGAACGAAGAAGTGCCCTTCATGCAAGCGATCGGTCACGCGCATGTGCTTGCGCAGGAACTTCACCAGCAGGTTCTCGCTAAGGTCCGGATGGGCATCGATCTTGCTGAACAGCATCTTTACCCCGGTCAACAGCAGGAAGATGCCGAACACATACAGAATCCAGCTGAACTCGGCGATCAGCGCTGCACCCAGGCCAATCATGATAGCGCGCAGCACTATTACACCGAGAATGCCCCAGAACAGCACCTCGTGCTGATACTTACGCGGAATTGAGAGAAAGCTGAAGATCATCGCCATCAGGAAGACGTTGTCCATCGACAACGATTTCTCAATCAGAAAGCCGGTGTAGAAATCCATCCCGGCATCACCGCCCTTGACCTGCCAGACCCAAAAGCCGAACAGCAAGCCGGCGGCAATATAGCCCGCAGACAGCAGCAGGCTTTCACGGACGCCGATCTCTCGATGCTCACGGTGCAGCACCCCAAGATCGAAGATCAAAAGGCCCAAAACGATGCTGACAAAAACGAGCCACAACCAAGTGGCGGTGCCGAGAAACTCGGCAAAAAAGAACGGTTCCAGGGCAGTCATGAGCCCCCTCCTCTAGTGTCGAAGTTGTACAAACTGCAACTCCGACATGGCAGCGATTCGCTGTCAGAGGGGCCCGGCGTTGTGAGGAAAAATTTAGAGAGCCGTGTGCGATTTCTCAATCGATCAAGAGTTGCAAGTTATTTCACAATGGCAGCCTCGTCAGAGGTTGAACTGCCTGTCGTCAGAAACTGAACGTACGGAGATCGATCACAATCTTCCGGTGATCAGCGCTGGCGTTCACACCGATATTGGCGCCATTGCCGACCTGCAAACTGACGACCAGGATTCGCGAAGAACCTGGCGGTCTATCCTTCAAGACTTGACTCACATTGATCGAGGCACTGCTGTATGAACTCTCTATGGATAGCACTGGCCATTTTCGGATGCCTCGTCGCTGCCTCGCTTCTCATGATGCAGTGGTACCCAAAGCTGGCAGCCCAACACAGGGACGACGAAACCAACTCCGTGATTCGTCTGGTCGCCAACATTTTTGTGGTGATGACCTCGCTGGTTTTTGGCTTGATGATCAATTCTGCCAAAAACACCTTTGAGTCTATTGATGCGAACTTCCATGGGTATGCAACCAGCATGATCATTTTTGATCGGACACTGCGGGGCTATGGCGATGCGGCGCAAGACACGCGAAATCGTCTGATCACCTATCTTGAGCGCGCTATCGAGACCCCGTATCGGGGAGACGAGGCGCTGCAGCATCGTAACAGCGAGGCGGCTAAATACCTGGATGACATAGGTAAGTCTTTGGCCCTTATAAAGCCTGCGGACCGCTACCATGAAACGATGCTTCAGGATATTCGTCAGCAATATCATTCGCTCATCGAGCAACGCTGGAGGATCGTCGAACAGTCAGAGGGAGCGATTCCTGGCCCGCTTATCGGGATGCTTGTAGCCTGGTTGACGCTCATCTTCGCCAGTTTTGGCTACCGCGCTCCCCGTAATTCGATGGTGAGAGGAATGTTCATCATCTCGTCATTGCTCATTGCAGCTTCCGTGTACCTTGTTTTGGACATGGACATACCATTTCACGGGCCTATCCAGATATCCGACGAGCCCCTGCGCAGGGCACTCGCGGTAATGCGGCTCTAGGGGCTAGCGCTCTGAGTCGTGGCCTCAAGATGAATCACGCGGAGTACGCTTGTAGCCGATTGCTGCCAGTCGCCACCGGCAGTTATCGATCCCGAGTAGCTATCAGGCGAGATGCCAGCACATCTGCGCCAAGCAAGCCGCTCACCAAACCTGGCGCAGGTTTGTCCTGCCTGAACTCCCAAACCCGCACAAAAAAATCACCGATTCATTGTCAGTTGATTTTTTTCGGCCTATCTTGAATAAAACCTATACAGGCAACCTGTATGCGTACAACCTTTTCGCCAGACATTGGCCCTCACGCAGCACCGCCACGAGTGACCCGAATGAGCCCACTATTAGCCAGCCATTACCGTGAAATCCTCGTTGGCGTCGGCGAAAACCCCGAGCGTGAGGGGCTTTTGGATACGCCCCAGCGCGCCGCCAAGGCGATGCAATACCTGTGCAATGGTTACGGGATGAGCCTGGAAGACGTCACCAATGGCGCGCTGTTCGAATCGCAGAGCGATGAAATGGTGATCGTCAGCGACATCGAGCTTTATTCGCTGTGTGAGCATCACATGCTGCCGTTTATTGGCAAGGCGCATGTGGCGTATATCCCCACTGGCCGGGTGTTGGGGCTGTCGAAGGTGGCGCGGGTGGTCGACATGTTCGCGCGGCGCCTGCAGATCCAGGAAAACCTCACTCGGCAGATTGCTCAGGCGATCCAGCAGATCACCGATGCCGCCGGCGTCGCGGTGGTCATTGAAGCCAGGCACATGTGCATGATGATGCGCGGCGTCGAGAAGCAGAACTCGATCATGACCTCCTCGGTCATGCTCGGTGCCTTTCGCGACAGCTCGACGACGCGGCAGGAATTTCTCCAGCTCATCGGACGGCGCTAGGCCTATACATAATCTGTTACCTGTACAAGCTCAAGGAGTAGGCGCATGACCCGATTTCTGCTGCTGTTAGGACTGGCGCTCAGCATCGCAAGCTGCGGCAGTGTCGATGTTGCTCGTTACGCTGACCAGCAACCTGCATTGAGTCTGGAGCAGTTTTTCAGCCAGCCCGTCAAAGCCTGGGGGATGTTCCAGAAGCGCAACGGCGAAGTGGTCAAGCGTTTCGAGGTCGATATCGCCAGCCGTCGTGAAGGTGAAAACCTGATCCTCGACGAGCGCTTCCGTTACAGCGACGGCACCCGTGAGCGTCGGGTCTGGACCCTCACTCCCGGGGGCAATGGTCAGTGGAGCGGTCGCGCGCACGATGTGGTCGGTGTCGCACAGGGCCAGATCGCAGGCAACACCTTCCACTGGCGTTATCGCCTGAACCTGCCAGTCGACGACTCGACCTACGAGATGAGCATGGACGACTGGATGTACCTGGTCGACGAAGACACGTTGATCAATCGCACCCGTATGTCCAAGTGGGGTTTCGAAGTCGGTCAGGTGACGGTGTTCTTCCGGCGCCAGAACGCTGGGACGAACCCATGAGCAGTGGGTTGACCCTGGCCTCGTTCGGCGACGGTTATCGCGCCTTGGTGATCGGCGCCAGTGGCGCCCTCGGCACGGCGTTTTGCCAACATCTGCAACAGGATCCACGTTGCGCCAGCGTCCGTGCGCTGGGACGCCAGACTGTGCCGAAGCTCGACCTCGAGCAACCCGAAACGATCGCCAGCGCCGCCGTTGAACTGGCAGGCGAAGCACCCTTTCACCTGATCATTCACGCGGCCGGCCTCCTCCATCGTGACCGGATCAAGCCGGAAAAAAGCTACAGCGCGATCGACGCCGAGTCGCTGCAGGCCGTGTTCCAGGTCAACACGCTGGGGCCTGCATTGCTGCTGCGCGACTTTCTGCCATTGCTTGCACCTCAAGGCGCGATGGCGATGCTTTCGGCAAAAGTCGGCAGCATCGGCGACAACCGTTTGGGCGGCTGGTACGCCTATCGCGCCTCCAAGGCTGCGCTGAACATGCTGATCAAGACCGCCGCCATCGAGCTTTCGCGCACTCGCCCGCAGAGCCGCTTGCTCAGTCTGCACCCGGGCACGGTGGTCTCGCCGTTGTCGCAACCTTTTCGCGGAGCCTCAAGCGCCCGCCCGGCAGACATTGCCGCTGCGCAATTACTGAGTCTGATTGACACGCTGACGCCGGCCGATAGCGGCCATTTCTTCGCCTACGATGGAGAACGCCTGCCCTGGTAGGCAAGGAGTGAAGCATGAATCTGCAAACCCTCACCGAACGAGCGGCCAACAGTGAAGTTCGCGAACTGGAGCTGCTGTCACTTGAAGGTGGTTTTTATCTGGCGAGAATTCGCGTGGATCAGGGCCAGTTCACCTTGCTCGATGACGCGGCCAAGCCAATGCACCTGCGCTCGATCACTCACCTGCGCGACTTGCTGCAAACCGTGCCGGCGTTTCCCTGCGTGCTGGTGCAGCAATGCGTGCACGACGAAATGTGTGGCCGGGATTCAGGGCCGGTTGAAGAGCTGCGCATTCCGTTTTCGCTGACCACGCCTTTATGAGGCTCAAGCGCGGCGAGCACTGAATGGCAGGCTGATAAGGCGCGCGTCGCCCAAGGGCGACGCATTTATCGAACCCCTGCTCCGTCCACGGGTCTGCTTCACATCGATTCCCTGGAAGTAAAACCCATGTCCACTCAACACACGCTTGTCCTGCTTGCCCGAGGCGGATACGCCGCGCGCGGCGTTTTGTATCTGATCATCGGCATCTTCGCGCTGTTGGCAGCGCACGACTCCACCAAACCCAAAGACAGTCACAAAAGCCTCGAAGCATTGCTCAGTCAGCCCTTTGGCTATGTGCTGATCGGTGTTGTGGTCGCCGGCCTGCTGGCCTTCGCCGCGTGGCGTGCGCTGCAAGCGATCCGCGATGTCGACCACCACGGCAGCGAGTTCAAAGGTCTGGTCATCCGTGCAGGTTTGCTTGCTGGCGGTCTGGTCAACGCGGCGCTGGCCTTCTTCGCCTTGGGTCTGTTGGTGAGTGGTCTCAGGAGTTCGGGCGGTTCCGGCGATGGCAAGACCAAGGATCTGCTTGCGCAGCTGCTGTCGTTCGAGCATTCGAACCTGTTGATCTACCTGATCGCGCTGATCCCGCTCGGCGTCGGTATCGCCCACATCATCAAAGGCTGGAAAGCCACTTTCGAGAAGTACTTCGAGGCGGATGACGAAGTGATGCGTTACGTGCGCCCGGTGTCGCGCTTTGGCTTGATCGCCCGAGGCGTGGTGTTTATCGAGATTGCAGTGTTGATGGCGGTCAGCGGCTCGGTTTACCAGGCGACCAATCCACCCGGCATGAAGGAAGCACTGGATGCTTTGCAGAATCTGCCGGCAGGCGGTGTGCTGTTGATGCTGATGGCCTTGGGGCTGATCGCGTTTTCGGTGTACAGCTTTTCCGAAGCGGCCTGGCGCCGGATCGAAATGGATGTGCCGTTGTAAGCGGCGATTCGAGGGGACGTGTGCCCCCTCGACTTTTCGTCATCAATTGAACAGATCAACGCCCAACTGAAACGCTACCCAGAGCGCCAGCCCGGTGGCAAACAACAGCGCGATGTTTTCAAACAGGTTGTTGCGGTATTGCTTGTCCAGCAACGATTTCTGGTTGGACATGATCAGCAAGCCTAGGGAAATCACTGGCAAACCAATGATGTTCAATGCGCTGACACCGATGGTCAGGGTGACGAAATCCGGCATGCCCGGCATCGACCAGATCAGCGGCGTGACCAGGATGAACAGCATGAACCACTTGTGCATCGGGTCGTGATGGAACTCTTTGCCGTACTTCTCGCGGCGCTCAGGACGAACATGCTGGAAGGCATCGGTGATCAGCATCGGAAACGCTGTGGTCTTGCCTGAAATACTGGCAAACAAGGTCGCGAATACGCCGATGAAGAACACATACCAGCCGATCGGGCCGAAGAAGATTTCCAGCGCCTTGCCCAGATCGCCCAAGGTTTTCACCTCGATGCCGTTGGGCCGCAGGATTTCCGCGCCGACGATCCAGATCGCCAGGTTGATGATGATCCCGACGAACACCGCAAACAGCAGATCGTTACGCTGAATGCGCTTGTGCTGCGGCCCGGTCCAGCCTTTCTGGCGCATGACATACGGGTGCACGAAGTTGGCGATCGAGCCGGCGACCGCGCCAATTACCGAGACCGCCACCAGCAACGCGCCATGCACGCCTTCGTCCGGCGGAATGCTGAAGCCGATGGTGCCTTTGATGATGCCTGTGACATCCGGGCCGGACATCACCGCCAGGGCGATAAACGCCAGGGTCATGATCGCCAGCAGCAGCTTCATCACGCCTTCGATCATCGTGTAGATGTTGCGCCCGACCAGCATCCAGACCGCCAGCACCACCGCCACCGAGCACAGCAATGGCTGATCGATCTTGAACAGCATCGCCAGCGACTCCCCTGCCCCCTTGATCATGTAGGCGTTCATCAAGTGCCCCATCAACAAGGCATAAACCAGCATGAACCAGGCAAACACTGGGTTGAGCTGGGCGTAGCCTTGCAGAATGGTCATGCCCTGGTTATTGCACAGCTGGAACCGGGCAATGATGTTGACGATCAGGTACCTGAGCAACAGCGAGACCGCCAGCACCCACATCATGGCGTAGCCGTAGTTCGCACCGGCCACGGAGGATGTGATCAGGTCACCCGCACCGAGCCACGACAGCACGGCGATAATGCCGGGGCCGAGTAGTTTCAGCGTTCGCAGGAACAGGTTTTGCGGTTTCGCAGCGGCCTGATGATCGAGTGGAGCCATGCTCGTCATAGGGGTATCTCCGTTATTGTTTTTGTGAGAATTGATGCAGTGCGCACATTAGGTAGGATGTCGTACAACAACGCTAACAGGAGAGTATGTAAAAATGTTTCACAACTCGCTGATTACCGTACTGCTCGATCATTTCTGTTGATCAACATCCTCTAATACGCGTCTATAAAACTAGGCTAAGCGACGTTCCAGCTCCATGAAATAGACATTGAAGCCTTAGCCAATCACTCATAGGATGACTGATCACAACAACAATAAGGCCGGAAATGATGAAAAGAACCATCGCAATCGCTGCGCTCGCTTCAACCCTGAGCGTGACGGCCAATGCCGCCACCTATGCCTACATCTCAAGCCCCGGTGACGGTCTGATCTCGCAGTATCGCCTTGATCAGAGCAACGGCGCGCTTACCCTGGTCGAACAGATTCAGGCCGGTGATCAGGTCAATCCCATGGCGCTCACCCCGGATGGCAAGGTGCTGTTTGCAGCCTTGCGCGTCAAACCCTTTCAGGTGCTGGGTTACCGGATCGATCGCCAAAGCGGTCGCCTGACAAAATTCACCCAAGCGCCCCTGGCAGAGAGCATGGCCTACCTGTCGACCGATCGAAAAGGTCGCTACCTGCTCGCCGCGTCCTACGGCGCCGACACGCTCAGCGTTCAGAAGATCGGCGAGGATCAGCAACCTTCCGCCGATATCGTTCGCTACAAGACCGGCCTGCATGCCCATTCGATTCGCACCGAGCCGAGCAATCGCTTTGCCTACGCCGGCAACCTGGGCACCGACAAGGTGCTGCAATATCGCCTGGATGCCAAGACTGGCGAGCTCAGCCCGATCGGCAACGGCTCGGTCAGCGTCCCGGACAACACCGGCCCTCGGCACCTGGCGTTCTCGCCGAACGGCAAATTCCTTTACGTTGTCGGTGAAATGAGCGGCACCGTGACCGCGTTTTCAATCGACGACGCCAGCGGCGCGTTAACGCAAATCGCTGTGGCCAACGGCATTCCCGAACGTTTGCAACTGGCCCACGGCGAAGTCCGTGATGCGCGCAACAACGACCTCAAAGACGACCCGACCCCGCGCATCTGGGCTGCCGACCTGCGCATGTCGCCGGATGGAAAACTGCTGCTGATGAGTGAGCGCACCAGCAGCAGCGTTTCGGCATTTGCCGTGGATCCGGCATCAGGAGGACTCACGTTTCTCGACAACTACCCCGTGCAAGAACAACAACCGCGTAACATCGCCTTCTCCCCCGATGGCCACTGGCTGCTGGTGACGGGCGAGAAAAGCGCCAAGGTCGGTACGTACGCGGTGAGCAAGGATGGCGCGCTGAAGCGTGTCGGTGAAGCGGCATCCGGCAAAGGCGCATTGTGGATCGAGATACTGCAAACGCCTGACGCATGAATATCTGCGGAGCAGCAACTGCTCCGCCGTCCTGCAACTAATCCCCCGCCGCTTCGGTCATTAGGTTTGCCGAGGTTGATACATTTACGCAGACCTCACTTTCAAGAGACTGCCCCCGTGATCAGCCATCTCGATCGCCGCAACAACCGCTCGCTGGACAGTCTGAATTTCTTTCTCGCCGATGTCCGCGACGGCCTCGGGCCGTACCTCGCCATCTACTTGCTCGCCGTGCACCACTGGGACCCGGCCAGCATCGGCGTGGTCATGACTCTCGCCGGTATCGCTGCACTGATCACGCAGACACCGGCCGGTGCACTGGTTGACAGCAGCCGGGCGAAACGTGCGCTGGTCATCATCGCCGCGCTGTTGGTGACGGTGAGTTGTCTGTTGCTGCCGTTCATTTCGTCATTCAGTCTGGTGGCATTGACTCAAGCCTTGAGCGCGGCGGCAGCATCTATTTTTGCCCCGGCCATTTCCGCGATCACCCTGGGCATCACCGGCCCACGAGCATTCACCCGGCGCACCGGTCGCAATGAGACGTTCAACCACGCCGGCAACGCGTGCGCGGCGTTGTTGGCCGGTTTGTTTGCCTATCTGTTCGGTCCGGTGGCGGTGTTTTATCTGATGGCGGTCATGGCGCTGGCCAGCGTGATTGCCGTGCTGTTCGTCTCGGCCGAGGCGATTGATCACGATGTCGCGCGCGGTTTGCAGCCTGGCGATCAAAGCCATCAGCCGTCCGGCTTCAAGGTACTGCTGAGCAATCGCCCGTTGCTGATGTTCGCCCTGTGCTGCGCGCTGTTTCACTTGGCCAACGCGGCGATGCTGCCGCTGGTGAGCCAGAAACTCGCCCAAGCCAACTTGCACATGGCCACGCCGCTGACGTCGGCGTGCATCGTCGCCGCGCAACTAGTGATGGTGCCGATGGCGCTGCTGGCCGGTGCGAAAGCCGATGTCTGGGGGCGCAAACCGTTATTGCTGGCGGGTTTTCTGATCCTGCCGCTGCGTGGCTTGCTCTACACCTTCTCGGATGATCCGTACTGGCTGGTCGCCGTGCAGTTGCTCGACGGCGTCGGCGCTGGGTTGTTCGGCGCGCTGTTCCCGGTGATGGTCAAGGATCTGACCCTCGGCTCCGGGCATTTCAATGTCAGCCTCGGCGCGCTGACCACAGCGTTTGGCCTGGGCGCGGCGCTGAGCAATGGGCTGGCCGGTTTTGTCGTTGAGGCCGCCGGTTACAGCGCGGCATTCCTGACCCTTGCCGGGGTTGCAGCGGCTGCATTCCTGCTGCTGTTGATCGCTGTTCCGGAAACGCAGCAGCGGACTGAGCAATTCGAGTCCGCTGCAGTTATGGGCCAAACCTGAGCTAATCGCCACCGCAGCCATCGCCTAAAACGCTGTAAGTGGCGACATGCCGCTGACCGTGGCTGTCTTCATAAACGACCTCCACCGGAACAATTCCGCAGGCGGCGCTGGTGTCGGTGATGCTGATGGTTTTGGCGATATCCAGCGGCACGCCAGTCTGTGCAGGTTCGGTGGCAGCGAACACGTTGCCGGCGAGGATGGCCAGGGTCAAAGCAATAAACGTTTTCATCGTGTGATCTCTCTATAAAGGGGAAGGAATTCAGGCCTGACGTTCAGTCAGCAATTGGCGCGCGGAATCGGCCATGACCGGCAGCGCTCCGGCGAGCATCAGGACGTCCTTGAGCACCAGGCGTCCGGCACCGGACAGATAGGGAAAGCCATGCTGACCATCGCCCAGCGCAGCGACCCAGGCTTCAGGCGTGGTAACCAGAAAGCTCAGGGTCACCAGCGGCGTAACGAACGCCAGCGCGCCACCGAGCAGGCCGGTGCGGCGGGAAAGCGGGTTGGACAGGACCAGCAGACCGATGAGAATTTCCACCACGCCAAGCCCGGTGGAAAAGCCGTAGGTGTTGTTCGCGGTCTGCCAGGCGCGCTTGTCGGCGTTCAGCTCGCCCTCATGGGTCAGGTGCGCCTTGTATTCCTGCGGGTGCTCGTAGAAGAACGACATCACCGGGCTGTTGGCGACGAAGGGCGTGATGCTGTCGGCTTCGTACGGGACGAATTTCAGCGCGCCGATCCACAGGAACACGATGGCGATGGCCACGCGCATCAGCGGGATACCGAGGCGATCGAGTTTGCCGAGCTGTTGTAGTCCGGCGTTGATTGAGGTGAACATGCGACGTCTCCAGATCAATGAAAGTGGAGTCAGTCTGCGGTGCTATCGAATCGCGCTTTTGTCGGTCATGCTCAACGTCTTGCTCAATCGTCTCAACTTTGGGGATTCCTTCGTGATGGGTGCCAATGAACTCGCTCGATAAGCTCATCAGCCTGGCCAACGTGCGCGGCAGTCTTGATCTGCGCTGCCAGTTCCAGGGCGACTGGGCGCGCGATCATCAACAGGAAGCCTTGGGCAAGGCGCCCTATCACGTCGTGCTCAAAGGTGAGTGCCGGGTAGAACTGGCCAGCGGACAACGCCTGGCGATGCGCGCCGGCGATATTCTGTTGTTGCCACGGGGCACGCCGCATGTGCTGCACAGCGGCGGTAAAGATGTAGCGCCAATGCTGCCAACGCTGATTCCCGGCGGGGTGTTGCCGATCTATCGGCTGGGTGGCGCGAGCGCCGATCTGGACATGCTTTGCGGTGGCTTTCATTACAACCGCGCATCGATGCTGTTCGCCGCCCTCCCCGATTACCTGTTGATTGCCAACGATGGCCTGCCGGTCGATCAGCCGCTGACCGCCCTGATTGCGCTGTTGCGCAGCGAAGCCGACAGCGAACAGCCGGGTGCACGGTTCCTCCTCGACTCACTGTCCCAAGCCTTGTTCACCTTGATTCTGCGGGCGCACCTGGCCCGTGCGGAGCAGGACAAAAGCACCCTGGCGCTGCTCGGCGACCAGCGCCTGGGCCGCACCTGTCAGGCGATACTGGCCGACCCGGCGCACGAATGGACCATCGAAGCCATGGCCGACACCGCGAACATGTCCCGCGCGACGTTCATGCGCACCTTCGCCCGGGTCGCTGGCGTGTCGCCGTGGGTGCTGCTGACTCAATTGCGCATGGAGCTGGCGTTCAGTCTGCTCAGCCATTCGCATCTGGGCCTGAATGACATTGCCGTGCAGGTCGGCTACCAGTCGCAAGCTGCATTCAGCAAGAAATTCAAGGAAATCTACGGCGAGGCCCCGGGCAAAGTCCGCCGCGCGATCTGATTGAATGGATCGTTTTGTATCAGCGTGTAGCATTTGCCGACACAGATACATACGCATGCGAAGTTCGGCCGTGCGCACACACAACTGACACATTTAGCGCGCTAAATACCACTGTCGCTTCCATTTCTACCTTAATCAATCGACAGGACATCACGATGAACAAAGTCTTCGCTACCCTCGCCCTTACCGCCGCCATGTTTGGTGCCACTGCCGCCTTCGCCGCCCCCGTTAAACCGACCGTGGTACTGGTGCACGGCGCCTTTGCCGATTCGAGCAGCTGGAACGGCGTGGTCAAGATTCTCGAGAAGGATGGCTATCCGGTGATCGCCGCCGCGAACCCGCTGCGCTCGGTCAAGGGTGATGCGCAATCGGTGGCGGATGTGCTGGCCAGCGTGAAAACCCCGGTGGTACTGGTCGGCCACTCCTACGGTGGCCCGGTGATCAGTGAAGCCGCTTACGGCAATGCCAATGTCAAAGCGCTGGTGTACGTCGCAGCTTTTGCACCGGAAAAGGGTGAAACCGCCGCTGAGCTGTCCGGGCGTTTCCCTGGCAGCACCCTTGGCCCGACCCTGTCGGCCCCGGTTGAGCTGGCCGATGGTGGCAAGGATTTGTACATCCAGCAGGACAAATTCCACGATCAGTTCGCTGCCGATGTGTCTCAGGCAGATGCGAAGTTGATGGCCGCCACGCAACGCCCGGTGACCGTCGCCGCGCTCAACGAAGCCGCCACCGAGCCTGCATGGAAAACCGTGCCGTCGTACTTCGTCTACGGTGACCAGGACAAGAACATCCCGGCGCAAGCCTTGGCGTTCATGGCCGAGCGCGCGCACTCCAAGCAGACCGTCGTGGTCAAAGGCGCTTCGCACGTGGTGATGGTGTCCAACCCGAAAGCCGTTGCCAGCCTGATCGAAACCGCTGCGGCCGGGAAGTGATCAAGCGCTGAGTTGAACCTTGAAGCCTTAGCCGTGAACCCTGTTCACGGCTTTCAGCGCTGGGTGGTGTTGCAGCCGCTCGCTGAGGAAATCGACAAACGTGCGCACCTTCGCCGGTACGCGCGGATGTTTCAGATAGACCAGTTGCACCGGTAACGCCGGCGGCTCAAAGGCCTCCAGCACCAATTCCAGTTCACCGGCCGCGACCTGGCTGGCGACTTGATAGGACAGCACCCGGGTAATGCCCCAACCGGAGCTGGCGATGTTGATCGCCGCCTGATTCGCTGTGACCACCAGACGCGGCTCGAAGCGAAAACTCAACGGGCCATCGGCATGGGCGAATTGCCAATCGCTGAGCAAATGACTGGCGGACGACATGACGATATTGGCGCAGCTCAGCTCGTTCGGATGTTGCGGTCGGCCATAGCGGGCGAAGTAATCGGGGGTGCCGCAGATCACCTGACGGACCTCGCCGACCTTGATTGCATGCTGATTGTTCTCGTGCAAATGGCCGATGCGCACGGCGACATCGATACCCTCTTCCGCCATATTCACCACGCGATCAACCAGCAAAGCCTTCAGATGCACCGAAGGAAACGCATCGACGTATTGCGCCAGCAACGGCGCGATGAACAACTCGCCAAACAATACCGACGCGGTCACGCTCAAGTGCCCGCACGGCACCCGGTAACTGCCGGCGGCCGCCTCTTCGGCTTCGTCGACGTCGCACAGAATTCTTCGGCAATCGTCCAGATAACGATGCCCGGCTTCGGTCAGGTGCAGGCTGCGCGTGGTGCGCGACAACAGACGCGTGCCGATGCGTTGTTCCAGCGCGGCAATGGCGCGGGTGACGCTGGGGGGCGAGGTGTTCAAACGCCGGGCCGCCGCCGCAAAGCCACCCTCCTCGGCCACGGCCAGGAACATGCGCATTTCCTGAAAACGATCCATAGCTGGGGACCTGTAAAAAACCTCGAAAACACAGTGAAATCATGTGGGAGCGAGCCTGCTCGCGAAAGCTTTCCGTCAGTCAACATCACCGTTGCATGACACACCGCTTTCGCGAGCAGGCTCGCTCCCACAGGGTTTGGTGTACACAGTTAAATTTGGGCAATGCTTCAACTCCCGCCAGTACGCCCGCACATTCGGATATTCCTCCAGCGAGACAGTGTCTTCCAATGCATGGATGGGACAGCTGACGCCAAACCCGTGGGAGCGAGCCTGCTCGCGAAGGCATTCTGTCAGTCAACATCACCGTTGAATGACCCACCGCTATCGCGGGCAAGCCTGCTCCCACAAGGTTTTTTGGCGTGTGCTGATATCAAGCGCTTTGCAGGCCCACCGCTGTGCGCTGCATGCCGACGAATTTCGGCAGCGCCTCGACCCGTTCCAGCCACGCCCGCACATTCGGATATTCGTCCAGCGAGACATTGCCTTCCGGTGCGTGGGCGACGTAAGTGTAGGCGGCCACATCGGCAACGGTTGCCTTGTCGCCGGCAAGGAATGCGCTGTTGGCCAACTCGTCTTCCATCACCTGCAACAACGCATGGGAACGCTTGATCGCATCAGCCGCGTCGTAACCGGCGCCGAATACCGTGATCAAGCGCGCAGTGGCCGGGCCGGAGCTGATCTGCCCGGCGGCCACCGATAACCAGCGTTGCACCTTGGCTTGCTCGACCGGATCGCTCGGCAGCCACTGGCCGTTGCCGTATTTGCTCGCCAGATAAACCAGAATGCCGTTGGAATCCGCGAGCACCGTGCCGTTGTCATCAATCACCGGCACCTGGCCGAAACGGTTGAGGGCGAGGAATTCAGGGGTTTTGTGTGCGCCCTTCATCAGGTCGACGAACACCAGTTCGGTCGGAACATTCAGCAGGGACAGCATCAACTCGACGCGATGCGAGTGGCCGGACAACGGATGGCGGTACAGTTTGACGGCTGACTGGGACATGACGTGCTCCTGGATTATTTGAGGTCGACCCGCTGATCGTGTCGATGGGTCTCATCCTGCTCCCCTGCCGCAAATCGCGGAATCCTCAGCAAATACAATCGAGCATTTCAGCCAGTGAAATAATCATTCTCGTCCTTAGGCGCGCGTAGGGATCATTTCACCGCGTGAAACAGTGGATTGCAGTTTCTGGCCATTCCCTCGCAACCGGCCGAGGGCGAACATGAGCCCACTTGAGCTTCAGCCCCTGGCGGCTCACCGGCCCGTTTGCACCCGAGGAGAATCGAAATGGACACAGCGTCGAAACCGCAGCCCTCGCCCTGGCATGAAGGTGAGCTGACCCTGCAACGTGCCGTCGGCGCGGTAGAAATGATGGTCGGTGTCGGCCAGCGGCAATTGGCCCGCGACTGGATGCCGGATCAGCACCGCGAGTTCTACGCGCAACTGCCCTTCGTCGTGCTCGGCTCCGTTGATGGCCAGGGCGACCCGTGGGCGACGCTGCGCACCGGTCAACCGGGGTTCATGGATTCGCCGTCACCACAGGTTCTGAAGATCAAACTTGACGCCCAGCCCAATGACCCGGCCAATCAAGGCCTGCAGCCCGGCGACGCGATCGGCATGCTCGGCATCGAGCTGCACACCCGTCGGCGCAATCGCATGAACGGCAATATCAGCCGCCGCGAGGACGACAGCCTCGAGATCAGCGTGACCCAGGCTTACGGCAACTGCCCGCGCTACATCAACCTGCGCCACTACGCGTTCGTCGACGAAACCACCGACACCGCGCTCGACCTGCCTGTCAGCGAACCCTTGGTGCGCGACATGATCACCGCCGCCGATTCGTTCTACGTGGCCACTTACGTGGTGCGCGACGGTGAGCGGCAAGTCGATGTGTCCCATCGCGGCGGCAAATCCGGTTTCGTCCATATTGACGAGGACGGCACCCTGACCATCCCGGATTTCTCCGGCAATCTGTTCTTCAACACCTTGGGCAACATCCTGCTCAACCCGCGCGCCGGGCTGACCTTCATCGATTTTGAAAGCGGCGATCTGTTGCAGATGACCGGTAGCGCGGAAGTGCTGCTCGATGATCCGCAAATCGCCGCGTTCCAGGGTGCCGAACGTCTGTGGCGCTTCAGGCCGCAGCGCATCGTTTACCGTCAGGCCGCGCTGCCGCTGCGCTGGGCCGAGCAGCCGCAAGGCGATTCGCCCAATTCGCAAATGACCGGCAGCTGGGAACAGACCCGCGAGCGTTTGCAGGCCGAGGCGCTGCGCAATCAATGGCGCGCGCTGCACGTCACGCGGGTGGTCGATGAGAGTCCGCAGATCCGTTCTTTTTACCTGCAAGCCAACGACGGCTTCGGCCTGCCGCGCTTCGAACCCGGCCAGCACTTGCCGATCAAGGTCTTGCTCGACGGCCAGGATGCCGCGTCGATCCGCACCTACAGCGTGTCCAGCGCGCCGTCGGACGAGTTTCTGCGTATCAGCGTCAAACGCGATGGCTCGGTGTCTTCGCATCTGCATGATCGGGTTCAGGCACTGGATTTGATCGAAGCCCGCGCGCCGCAAGGCGATTTCACCGTCGACGCCACCGAACGCCGGCCACTGGTGCTGTTGGCCGCAGGGGTTGGGGTGACGCCGTTGCTGTCGATGCTGCGCGAGGTGGTCTATCAGGGCAAACGCATCAGCCGCATGCGCCCGACCTGGGTCGTGCAAAGCAGTCGCACCGTCGAGGATCTGGCCTTTCGCGAAGAAATCGACGCCTTGGCTGCGCGCGCCGGTGACAAGGTCAAGGTTCTGCGCGTGGTCAGCCAGCCGCCGCTGGACGCGACAGCGCAGGGTTACGATCACGCCGGGCGCATCGACATCGCCTTGCTGAAAAGCCTGCTGCCGCTGGATGACTACGATTTCTACCTGTGCGGCCCGGGCAGTTTTACCCAGGCGCTGTACGACGGCCTGCGCAAAATGCGCATCCCGGACGATCGCATCCACGCCGAAACCTTCGGCCCGTCGACGCTGATCCGCGATGTCGAAATCAGCACCCCGGCGCCGCCGCAAGTACCGGTCGCCGAAGAACCGGTCAAGGTGTTGTTTGCCACGTCCGGCAAGGAAGCACGCTGGGAACCGGGCAGCGGCACCTTGCTCGAACTGGCCGAGGCGCGTGGCTTGAATCCGGAGTTCAGCTGTCGCGGCGGGTCCTGCGGCACCTGCAAAACCCGCCTTACCAGCGGCCAGGTGCATTACCTCACCCCGCCGGCCATGCGCCTGGCGGACGACGAAGTGCTGATCTGCTGCGCCGCCCCGGCGCAGGGCAGCGACACCCTGGTGCTGGATGTTTGAATTTTGAGGAGGTGTGCCATGAAGCCGTTTGCCGAAACCAGCGTCGTTTGGCCGCAAGAGAAAACCGGACTGTCCGCCAGCGAATGCGAACGCAGTTTTTTGCTGCCGCAACTGATGGGCTCGCTCGCCGGTGAAACCTGCGCGTTGACGGGCTCATTCAATCAACGTGAGCATCTGCCTTCGAGCCCGAACGGCTGGTTTTCCCGTGGGCTCAAGGCGTTGTTTGCTTAGGCTTTGCTAACAGCCGCCACCCTGCCCGCCGGCCCGTGCTGGCGGCTGGTGATCAATCCGACGAAGGAAATCAGCAGCGCCAAGCCAATGGTCGAGGTCACTTCCAAGCGGTGTTCAGGGGTGATCATCATCACCGCCAAAGCCGCGCAGATGAAGGCGATGACCAGCCAGGTGAGCCAGGGAAACAGCCACATGCGCAGGGTCATTTCGACCTTTTCCCGTTCCAGTCGGCGGCGCATGCGCAACTGCGAAATGGCGATCACCAGATACACCAGCAAGGCAATCGCGCCGGAGCTGGCGAGCAGGAACTGGAACAGCCCGGCCGGCATGAAATAGCTGAGCAAGGTAACGCCCGCACCAATCACCGTGCTGGCAATGACCGCCGCGCGTGGCACGCCGGCCGCCGAAGTCACCTTCAATGCCGGCGGCGCATCGCCGCGTCGGCCCAGCGAATAGAGCATGCGCGAGGAAATGTAGATCGAGGAGTTCATGCAACTGGCCACCGCGATCAACACGACCACGTCGACGAGGAATTTGGCGTTGGGGATGTTCATCAGTTCCAGTGCGCGCTGGTAGGAACCGACCGAGGCAAGTTGCGGGTCATTCCACGGCACCACGGAAATCACCACGAAGATCGACAGCAGATAGAAAATGCCGATGCGCCAGATCACCGAACGGGTGGCCTTGGCGATGTTCTGCGCCGGATTGTTCGATTCCGCAGCGGCAATGGTCACCGCTTCGGTGCCGATGAAACTGAACATGATGGTGATGAACGCGCCGACCACCGCCGACATGCCGTTCGGCGCAAAGCCGCCGTGCTCGGCCATCAGCGTGCTCAAGCCACTCGCTTCGCGCTCGGGAATCCAGCCCATCAGCACCGCAAAACCCAGGCCGATGAAACCGATGATCGCGATGACCTTGGCCATGGCGAACCAGAATTCGAACTCACCGTATTTCGACACGCTGAACAGGTTGGTGATCACCAGCAGCACGATCGACAGCAAGGCGAACAACCAGGCATCGACCTGGGGAAACCACTGATTGAGCACGTGACCGGCGGCCAGTGCTTCGATGGGAATCACCAGCACCCAGAACCACCAATACAGCCAGCCGATGGTGAACCCGGCCCAGCGGCCAATGGCTTGATCGGCGTAGGTGGAAAACGAGCCGGTGTCGGGATGCGCCACGGCCATTTCACCGAGCATGCGCATCACCAGCACGACCAGCAGACCGGAGAACAGATAAGCGAGCAGCACCGCAGGTCCTGCGGCGGCGATGGCGTGGCCTGAGCCAACGAAAAGTCCTGCGCCGATGATGCCGGCAATGGAAAGCATGGTGACGTGACGCGGTTTGAAACCTTGCGCCAACTGACCGTTGGAGTCCTTGGGGTTCAGGCTGTTCATGGGTTCTTATTGTTCTCATGATCGACGTTTGGGCCACTGACTGTGCGTCAGGCGATCATCATTTCCTTGAGTCGACTCAGGCGAAAGCAGCGACGCAGACGCTTTGCCGACGAAATGATGCTTCACCTTACGTGGCCCGACCGCCGCGCAACTAGCCTGAGTGCGGCATGCCGATGTCTGATTTCGACATGCCACTCTCAGGCCACTATGGGTCGGCGGCAACCGCTGCGGCAATTTACAGCGTGTAGGAAATCCCTACCTGCACGGTTCGCGGCGCGCCCGGGTAGGCGTAAACGTTGCCGAAGGCGCCTTCTTCGTAGTCGCGATCGAAGATGTTTTTCACATCGAGGTTGAGCCGCACTTTGTCGTTGACCTTGTAGAAGCTCAGCAGGTCGACCACGGTGTAACTGCCCATGGAAAACGCGGTGTTGGCGGTCTGCCCGGCGCGCTCGTCGACGTATTTCAGGCCGGTGCCAAGGCCAAGACCTTTGAGCGCGCCGTCCTGAAACTCGTACATGTTGAGCAGGCTGAAGCTGTTCTTCGGGATGTTCAGCAGTCGGGTGCCGGAGCGCAGCGTGTTGTCCTTGGTCACCTCGGCGTCGACGTAGGCGTAACCGCCGACCACTCGCCACTCAGGGGTGAGGTTGCCGGTGACGTTGACGTCGAAACCACGGCTGCGCACTTCGCCGGCGGCGACGCTGAAGGTCGAATCCACCGGGTCGGTGGTCAGCACGTTGCGTTTTTCGATCTGGTAGATCGCCGCGTCGACGCTCAACTGCTGATCCAGCGCTTCCCACTTCACGCCCATCTCGTAGGACTTGCCTTTCTCCGGGGCGAAACCGCCGCCTTCGCGGCTGGCGCCGGTGTTGGGCTTGAACGAGCGCGCGGTGTTGGCGTAGACCGCCAGGGTATCGGTCAAATCGTAGATGACGCCGATACGCGGGGTGACGGCGTTGTCGCTGGCCTGCCAGCTCTTGCCGCCGGGCACGTAGGTTTCGTAATCGTGCTCGAAGCGCTCGAAACGCGCGCCGGCCAGGACTTTGAGCTTGTCGGTCAGGGCGACCTGATCCTGCACGAACGCGGCGTAGGTCTTGAGGTTTTCTTTGTCGTGGGTCGGCGTGCGGGTCAGCGCCGGGCGTGGCTGGCCGTAAACCGGATTGAAGATGTCGATCGGGTAGGCACTGACCGCGCCGCTGGAGCGCTGGATGATCGACTTGTAGTCGTAATCTTCGTACTCGATGCCGGTGAGCAAGGTGTGCTGCAGACCGCCAGTGTCGAAATGCCCGGTGAGGTTGAGCTGGGTGTCCTTGTCGGTCCATTCCAGCTTGCGGTAGTTGAAGTTGCGCCCCAGCGTGCGGCCGTCAGCGGCAATGCCGTTGGCCTCGATCGCATTGCCCTTGAGCGAGCCGTCGAGCCACTGGAAACCACCGCCGAGGGTCCAGTCATCGTTGAGCATGTGCTCGAAACGCAACTGCGCCATGTTGTTGTCGTTGTGCAGCTTGCCGACGTCCTTCTCGCCAAAGAAGGTATCGCGCGAGGCGGTGCCGATCTGCGCCGGGTAGCGCGTGACGCCACGATCGAGCGGCGCGTTGTTGCGCATGAAGTCGCCTTCGAAAATCAGCTTGGTCGCATCGGTGGCCTGCCAGGTCAGCACCGGCGTGATGCCGTAGCGCTCGTTCTCGACATGATCGCGGAAGGTGTCACCGCCCTCGCCCACCACATTCAAGCGATAGGCCAGACGCCCTTCTTCGTCGAGTGGCCCGGAAGCGTCGAGGGTGCCGCGCTTCATGCCTTGGTCGTTCAACTGGCTGCCTAACGTAACGGTGCGCTCGGGCAACGGCTGTTTCGACACCACGTTGAAGGTACCGCCTGGGTCGCCACGGCCATAGAGCATGGTCGCCGGGCCGCGCAGCACTTCCAGACGCTCGATGGTGTTGGCGTCGGGCATGTTCGGGTAGCCACGGTTAATCGGGAAACCGTTGCGGTAGAACTCACCGGTGGTGAAACCGCGCACGGTGAAGGTGGTCAGGCCCTGCCCGCCGAAATTGTTCGCCCGACCGACGCCACCGGCGTAATCCAGCGCATCCTGCAAACGCGTGGCGCCGAGGTCTTCGACGGCGTCCTTGGTGACCACGCTGATTGACTGCGGGGTTTCATGAATCGAAGTGTCGGTGCGCGTGGCGCTGGCCGAACGCGTCGCGCGGTAGCCCTGCACCGGGCCGTCTGCCCGTTCGTAATCCGCTGTGCCGACTACGTCGGTGGCTTCCAGCTCAAGCGTTGAAGAAGTCGGTTCGGCTGACTCAGCCCACGAGGAAGAAGACAACGCCTGCAGCACACAAATGGAAAGCAGAGTTCGACGCATGAGGTAAAAACCTTTACGAATAGGCCAGAACGAAGGGCAAAACCGCCAGTGAAAACGTCGCGCATGGTATACGGTCGCATTAGTAATTGAAACGTATTCCTATTTGTCACATTGATCTGGATTGGTGAGCGAGATTCATCACTCCATCCTGAATCCGCGCATTATCAGTGGTGCGTCGATGGCCTAGGCTCGTAGAGATCCGACGTCAACCGATGGCTGCGCCGCGCTACGTGTGCGTCGCCAGCCTGTCTGGAAGGAATTTGCAGATGAAATTCGACACCCCGGCCGGCTCCAATCCGATCGACCAGCTGAAGGTGATCGGCCAACCTGCCGACCGCATCGACGGCAAGCTGAAAACCACCGGCACCGCCCCCTACGCCTACGAGCAAAACGCAGCGGTGCCGGACGCCGCCTACGGCTATATCGTCGGCGCCGGGATCGGCAAGGGGCGTATCGCCTCGATTGATTCGACGCAAGCGCGGGAAGCGTCCGGGGTGATTGCCATCGTCACTTACGAAAACGCCGGGGCATTGGCCAAAGGCGAGTTTTACGTAGCCAGGGCCTTGGCCGGGCCGCAGGTCGATCACTATCACCAGGCCGTGGCGATTGTCGTCGCAGACACCTTTGAACAGGCCCGCGCGGCCGCCGGCTTGCTCGACATCCGCTACGTGGCCGAAGCGGGTTCATTCGATCTGGCGGCGGCAAAAGACTCCGCCACTCCACCGCCACCGGCCGGTTTCGGCCCGCCGCCGCAAACCAGCGTCGGTGACTTCGAAGGCGCCTTCAACGCTGCGCCAGTGCAAATCGATCAGCACTACAGCACGCCTGACCAGGCCCACGCGATGATGGAACCGCACGCAACCATTGCCCGTTGGAGTGGCACGCAGTTGACCTTGTGGACATCGATCCAACAGATCAACTGGGGCGTGCGCGATCTGGCGAAAACCCTCGGCATCGCCAAGGAAGATGTGCGCCTGATCTCGCCGTATATCGGCGGTGGTTTCGGCGGTAAGGGCACGATTCTTTGCGACGCTGTGTTGGCATCCCTGGCCGCTCGACATGCCGGGCGACCGGTGAAAGTCGCGCTGCCGCGGCCGCTGATGTTCAACAACCTGACCCATCGTCCGGCGACGATTCAGCGCCTGCGCATCGGTGCCAACCGTGACGGCGTGATCACCGCGATCGGCCACGAGAGCTGGTCGGGCAATCTGCGCGGCGGACGCACCGAAGCGGCTACCGCGTCAACCCGATTGCTTTACGCCGGTGCCAATCGCATGACCCGTTTGAATCTCGCCGTGCTCGATCTCGCCGAGGGTTCGGCGATGCGCGCGCCGGGCGAGGCACCGGGGATGATGGCGCTGGAAATCGCCATGGATGAACTGGCCGAAAAGCTGCAGATGGATCCGCTGCAACTGCGCATCCTCAACGACTCGCAGGTCGATCCGGAGCAACCGGCGCGGCCGTTCTCCAAACGGCAGTTGGTGGAATGCCTGAACACTGGCGCCGAACGCTTTGGCTGGCGTCAGCGCAACCCTCAACCCGCTCAGCGCCGTGAGGATGGCTGGCTGATCGGCATCGGGCTGGCCTCGGCGATTCGCGGCGCACCGACCACCGCTTCGGCGGCACGCGTGCGTCTCGATCGTCAAGGCGTCATCACCGTGGAAACCGACATGACCGACATCGGCACCGGCAGTTACACCATCATCGCCCAGACCGCTGCCGAAATGATGGGCGTGCCGCTGGAGCGTGTCGTGGTGCACTTGGGCGATTCGCGGTTTCCGGAATCGTCGGGCTCCGGCGGCCAGTGGGGCGCCGCCTCCTCCACTGCCGGCGTGTATGCCGCGTGCGTGAAACTGCGTGAGGCCGCCGCTCGCGCCGTCGGGATTGACCCGCAGCAAGCCGAGTTTGTCGATGCACAGATTCGCGCAGGCTCGCAGCAGGTTGGCTTGGCTCAGGCCGCAGCCAATGGCGAGCTGACCGGCGAGGACCGCATGGAATACGGCGATCTGGCCGAACGTTTTGCCCAGCAGACTTTCGGCGCGCATTTCGCCGAGGTCGCGGTCAATGCGGCGACCGGCGAAATTCGCCTGCGTCGGCAACTGGCCGTGTGCGCCGCCGGGCGCATCCTCAACCCGAAAACTGCGCGCAGCCAGATCATCGGCGGCATGACCATGGGCGCCGGCGCGGCATTGATGGAAGAGCTGGCGGTGGATCATCGAATCGGCTTTTTCGTCAATCACGATCTGGCCGGATACGAGGTGCCGGTGCACGCCGACATTCCCCATCAGGAAGTGATCTTTCTCGATGAAGTCGACCCGTATGCCACCCCGCTGAAGGCCAAAGGCGTTGGCGAGTTGGGTATCAGCGGCGCGGCGGCGGCGATCGCCAATGCGATCTATAACGCTTGCGGCGTGCGGGTGCGCGATTATCCGATTACGCTGGATAAACTCATCGGCGAGTTGTCCTACCCGGTCTGAGACTGGATCACGCAGGATATCGCCCATGTACCCCACCACCCCCGATGGCCGCTATTTTGTGGTCAAGCAACAGCTATGGCGTTGCAGCAATCCATCGCTGCCAGCCGCCGAGCGTGAGGCATTTGTAGCCGAACTCATGTCAGCGCGGCGTTCGGTCAAAGAGGCAAAGCGTGCGGAGGATGCACAGGCGTTGAAGTCAGCGAGAGCTCGCGTCAACGAGGCCAAAGTCGCGCTGGGTGAACGCGGGCCGGTGTGGTGGGATGACGGCAGCCCGGACTACAACCGTTTCAAGGTGAGCAATACACCGTATGCGCAGTGGTTTGCCCAACTGCCTGAAGAGGACAGCAGTTCTGCCTGAGTTTTGAATGATCTCCAATCTCACCAATCAACACAGATCTCCTGTGGGAGCGAGCCTGCTCGCGAATGCATTGGGTCAGTTAAAGAAGATGTTGGATGTGCCGCCGCCATCGCGAGCAGGCTTGCTCCCACAGGGATCTGCGGCGAGGCTCAGACTCGCAACAACTGCCGGGTCATCGCCATTGAGGTCTCCAGCGACTGCCCGGTGCGCTGCAGTTTGTTCAGCAGACTCGCGCCGAGCCAGAGCTGATACAGCGTCTCTGCCAACTTCCGCGCATCGCCCTCGGGCAGGCTTTTGTCATTTTGGCCTTGTTCGATGCATTCGGTGATGCGCGCGACGATGCGTTCGGCGCCGTCGCGCAAGGTCAGGCGCATTGATTCGGACAGGTCGGCGACTTCGGCGCTGAGTTTCACCACCAGGCATTCATCGCCGTGGCCTTCGAGGGTGCAGCGGTTCTGCCAGCCCTGCCAGTAATCCATCAAACGCTCGAAAGCAGTCAGCCCCGGCAGCGTCAGGCGGCGCTCCATGTCGGCGAGGTAGTCGACGAAGTAATCCTCGAGCAGCGCCTGGCCATACAACTCCTTGGATTTGAAGTAGTGATAGAACGAGCCTTTGGGCACGCCGGCGGTCTGCAGGATCTCATTGAGGCCGACGCTGGTGAAGCCCTTCTCGGCCATCATCCGGTGGCCGGTGTCGAGCAAGTGTTGGCGGGTGTCGTCAAAGGTCGGCTTCATGGTGCGCAAAATTCCAGACAATAGACCAGTCGTATACTTTTCAGGACCGGGAGTTTGCCATAACCGACGAGCAAAAACATTTTCTGAAAAAATTACTAGACGACTGGTCTAATTGGAACCTATGCTGCGCCCCGAGACACAAATTCATGCGGTGCCGACGCTGAGCGAATTCCTCGCCCTGTGCCGATGCCTGACCAAACCAAGGGTGCTCTATGAAAATCTTGATGGTTCTGACTTCCCACGATCAACTCGGCAACACCGGCAAGAAAACCGGCTTCTGGCTGGAAGAGTTCGCCGCGCCCTACTACGCCTTCAAGGACGCCGGCGCCGACGTCACGCTGGTATCGCCTGCCGGCGGCCAGCCACCGCTCGATCCGAAAAGCGATGAGCCAAGCGCGCAGACTGCCGAAACCGATCGCTTCCGCGCTGATTCGGCTGCACAACAGGCACTCGCCACCACTGGCCGTTTGGCTGACGTGAAGGCCGAAGATTTCGACGCCGTGTTCTACCCAGGCGGCCACGGCCCGTTGTGGGATCTGGCCGAAGACAAGGCCTCGATTGCACTGATCGAAGCCTTCGACCGCGCCAACAAACCTCACGGTTTTGTCTGCCACGCACCCGGCGTGTTGCGTCATGTGGTGCGCGCTGACGGCCAGCCGATCGTCAAAGATCGCGACGTCACCGGTTTCACCAACGCCGAAGAAGCTGCTGTTGGTCTGACTGACGTGGTGCCGTTCCTCATCGAAGACGAATTCCAGCGTCTGGGCGGGCGCTATTCGAAAGTCGCCGATTGGCAGGTGCATGTGGTGGCTGACGGTCAACTGGTCACCGGCCAGAACCCGGCCAGCTCTGCCGCCGTTGCCGAAAAGCTGTTGAAGATGCTCGGCTGAATCCCTCGCTCTACCCCGATCAACGCCGCGTGCGTACCGCCCGGCGTTGTTTTTTTGCCCAGTCACTAGTCGACTGGTCTAATCAGATTCAAGGCTTACTCCATGAAAAACGCTTTCTTCACGCCTGCCAAATTGGGCGCACACACCCTGAAAAACCGCATCGTCCTGCCACCTCTCACCCGCCAGCGCAGCACGCAACCGGGCAATGTCGCCAACGAGTTGATGGCCGAGTATTACCAGCAGCGCGCCGGTGCCGGTTTGCTGGTCACCGAAGGCACGCAGATCGAACCGCGCGGCCAGGGTTATGCGTGGACGCCGGGCATTCACACGCCGGAGCAGATCGCCGGTTGGCGCAAAGTCACAGAGGCGGTGCACGCTGTGGATGGTGTGATCTTCGCCCAGCTCTGGCATGTCGGTCGGGTCTCGCACACGGCGTTGCAGCCTAATGGTGATGCGCCGGTGTCGGCCTCTGCGGTCGCTACGGACCGCGTCAGCGTGTTCATCGAAACCGCGCCAGGCGCCGGTGAACTGGTGCCGCCATCGGCGCCGCGCGCGTTGAGCACCGATGAAGTGCAGGAACTGATTCAGCTGTACATCCAGGCCGCGCGCAACGCGATGGATGCGGGTTTCGACGGCATCGAACTGCACTGCGCCAACGGTTATCTGGTCAACCAGTTCATCTCCGCCCACAGCAACCTGCGCACCGACCAGTACGGCGGCTCACTGGACAATCGCTTGCGCTTCTTGCACGAAGTGGTGGCCGGCGTCGCCGAATGCATCGGCAAGGACAAGGTCGGTGTGCGTTTCGCGCCGTTGTTCACTACAACCGATGAAGCGCGGACGTATCTGGGCCTGGTCGAGGAAGATCCGCACACAACTTACATTGCGGCGATCAAGATTCTTGAAGACGTCGGCATCGCCTACCTGTCGATCGCCGAAGCCGACTGGGACAACGCGCCAGCGATGCCGCAGACCTTTCGCCAGGCCGTGCGCGACACGTTCAGCGGCGCGATCATTTATGCCGGTCGCTACACCGCCAAAACCGGCGTGCAATTGCTTGAGTCGGGGCTGGCCGATCTCGTTGCGTTTGGCCGACCGTTCTTGGCCAACCCGGACCTGCCGGCGCGGATTGCCAATGACTGGCCGTTGAACCAATTGAATCCGGCGACGGTGTATGGCGGTGGTGCCGAGGGTTATATCGATTACCCGACCTACCCCGCCTAAGAACCCAAAACAAGTTCCTGTGGGAGCGAGCCTGCTCGCGAAGGCGGTGGGTCAGTCAGCACTTGTATTGACTGACAGGACGCTTTCGCGAGCAGGCTCGCTCCCACAATAGGATGTCAGTGGCCGCTAAAACCTATACATAACAAACAATCTGTATAACTATTGGAGTTCGAATCGTTCACCGGACTTAGCTCCATGCCCCCTGCCCACCGCTTGCTCCTGATCCTCGGCGACCAGCTGTCTTTCGACCTGGCCTCCCTGCAGCCACTCGATCCCCAGCAAGACCTGCTGCTGATGGTCGAGGTCATGGAGGAAGCGACTCACGTCGCCCATCATCCGCAAAAAATCGCCCTGATCTTCAGCGCCATGCGCCACTTTGCCGAGGCGTTGCGCGATAAAGGCTACCGCGTCCAATACGTCCGCCTCGACGACCCGGATAACAGCGGCTCTATCCCCGGCGAACTGCAGCGCTGGCAAACCCTCACCGGCGCCGAACAGATTCATATCACCGAATGCGGCGACTGGCGCCTTGAGCAGTCAATCAAAGATTCGGGCTTGCCCGTGCACTGGCATTCAGACAGCCGCTTCCTCTGCTCCCGCGAAGAGTTCTCCCATTGGGCCAGCGCCAAGAAACAGCTGCGCATGGAGTTTTTCTACCGCGAGATGCGGCGCAAGAGTCGGCTGCTGCTCAATGGCGACGGCACGCCGGTCGGGGGTGCGTGGAATTTCGATGCGGAGAATCGCAAAGCGCTGCCCAAACGCGCTAAACCGCCCTACCCGGCACGTTTCGCCAATGACGCAATCACCCAAGAGGTGCTGGCGTTGGTCGGCGAGCGCTTTGCCACGCATTACGGCACGCTGGATGACTTCAACTACCCGGTGACCCACGCCGATGCCCTGGCCTTGTGGCAATACTTTCTCGACTATGCGCTGGCCGGCTTCGGTGATTACCAGGACGCCATGGCCAGCGACGAACCGTTCCTGTTTCACGCGCGGATCAGTGCCGCGCTGAACATCGGCCTACTCGATTTGCGCCAGCTGTGCAGCGATGTCGAGGCGGCCTACTGGTCGGGGAGCATCGGCCTCAACGCTGCCGAAGGCTTCATTCGGCAACTGATCGGCTGGCGCGAATACGTGCGCGGTGTGTACTGGCTGAAGATGCCGGATTACGCCGAGGGCAATGTGTTTGGCAACACGCGCCCGCTGCCGGAGTTCTACTGGACCGGGCAGACACAGATGAACTGCATGCGCCAGGCCATCGGCCAAAGCCTGCAACATGCCTACGCCCACCACATCCAGCGGCTGATGGTCACCGGCAACTTTGCCTTGCTCGCCGGGATTGCGCCGAAGGAAATCTGTGAATGGTATCTGGCGATCTACATGGACGCCTTCGACTGGGTCGAACTGCCCAACACCCTGGGCATGGTCATGCATGCCGACGGCGGTTATCTCGGCTCCAAGCCTTACTGTGCCAGCGGCCAGTACATCAATCGGATGTCGGATTACTGCGGCGACTGCGCCTACAAGGTCAAGGAAAGCAGCGCGGACGATGCCTGCCCGTTTAACGCGCTGTACTGGCATTTCCTCATGCGCCACGGCGATATCCTGCGTGGCAATCAGCGCATGGGCATGATGTACAAGAACCTCGACCGCATGCCGCTGGCCAAGCAGGATGCGCTGTGGCAACGCGGGCAGATGCTGTTGGCGAAACTGGATAGCGGCGAAGCTTTCTAGTGCGCCTCAGGCCTGCCCGGCCATCCCGTTGCGCCCCGCCGCTTTGGCGCGGTACAGCGCCTGATCGGCGGTCTGGATCAACGCCGGCAGCGAATCCAGCTGAGCGCCCGTCCCTACCGCCATACCGATACTCACCGTGATCCGAGCAAACGGACTGCCCGGGTGGGCGATGTTCGCCTGCTGCAAACGCTCGAGCATCAGTTGCGCCACCACCGTCGCACCGGCGCTGTCGGTGGCCGGCATGATCACCGCCATTTCCTCGCCACCGTAGCGCGCGACCAGATCCGAGGGGCGGCGCACGCAGCCTTCAAGAATCTTGCTGACCGCTTGCAGGCAGGCATCGCCGGCGACGTGGCCCAAGGCATCGTTGAACAATTTGAAATGATCAATATCAATCATCAGCAAGGCCAGCGAAGTCCCGTCACGCTGCGCGCGCCGCGCTTCCACCGTCAGGGTTTCATCGAAACAGCGGCGGTTGGCCAGGCCGGTCAGCGCGTCCTTCAGCGCCAGTAATTCCAGCTGGCGATTGGACGCGAGCAATTGCTGCTGGGCATCGCGCAAGGCTTCTTCGGCCTCGGTGCGGCGGCGGATATCAAGGATCAGGAACCAGCCGATCAACCCGGTCAGCCCCAGCAGCCCGATCACCACCACCGCCGACAGCGCCGCTTCGATGCGCCACGCCGCCAGCGCTTCGTCCTTGCCCAGAGCCACGGTGGTGATCAGCGGCAGCGTTTCGCTTTTGCGGAACGCGTACAGCCGCTCGACACCGTCGAGGCTGGAGGTGTAGGAGGCAGTGCCGACCGAGCGGTCAACGAGGTATTTGGCGTAGATCGGCGATTTGGAGAAGTTGCGGCCCATGTCCTGCTCACGGAACGGGTAACGCACCAGCAGAGTGCCATCGGTGTACGACAGGCCGATCGCGCCGTCCTGGCCAACGTCGAGTTTGCCGAACACTCGCAGAAAGTTTTCCACCCCCAGCGTCACTGCTACAACGCCAGCGAACTGGCCACCGGCGTCATTGAAGCGCCGACTGATGGTCACCACCCATTCATGATTGGCACGGCTCTGGATCGGCGGGCCAATGAACGGCTCGCGGCTCCGGTTTTCACGGTGGTGAATGAAATAGGCGCGGTCGCTGCTGTTGGCGCCCTCCGGAATCGGCCGATTGGAGGACATCAGCCAATGCCCGTTCCGGTCATAGATGATGATGCCGCTGAGCTGTGGCATCAGCGGCTGCTGGCGGTCGATCAGGCTCTGGATGCGCTGAATCTGCGCCGGGCCGTTGCCCTCGGTTTCCAGACGCTCGACCAGCCCGAGCAAGAGCAGCGAGCTTTGCCGGACGATGCCTTCGGTGTAGGTGTTGAGCGCCTGGGTCAGGTTCAGGCCATGCACGTCGACCTCGGCCAGCGCACGCTCGCGCGAAGACCAGACTTTCCAGATCGTCAGCGAAGTCAGGGAACAGCCAATCACCAGCAGCAGGAGCATTACAAGGCGAGTATCACGCTTCACGTCAGTACCTTAAGGAAGTCCGGGATCCATTCCAGCCATCATTCGAACGTCGGCACTCACGGCGGCCACGTGTTCCGGGGCGCAAGCATACAAGCAGTGTGCAGCGGCTGCAGCAACAGAGTGTGCAGCGCTAAGCGGCAGGTGCGGCGGGTTTGAGGATTTCCACGAGAAAATCGATGAACACGTTGATCCGGCTCGAACCACGGTGGTTGGGCAAGTACAGCGCGTTGATGCAACTGCTGGCACTGCCGGGATTGACCTCGTAGTGCTCAAGCAAGCGCGTCAGGCGCCCGGCGGCGACGTCGTCGCGCACCAGCCAGTCGGCCAGCAGCGCCACCCCGCCATCGCCAATCGCCGCTTCGCGCAGAATGTCGGCGTTATTGCTCTGCAGTCGGCCCGCAACGTTGAGCTGAATCGGCTCTTCGTCGCCCTGAAAGGTCCAGTGGTGATGGCTGCCGCCGTAATCGAAACGCAGGCATTGGTGCTCTAGCAGATCCCGCGGATGTTCGAGCACGGCGCTGCGCGCCAGATAATCCGGGCTGGCGACAATCCAACGCTGAAACTGCCCGACGCGTTTGCTGACGATGTCTTCGCTGACCACCGTCGAGCCGAGCCGCACTGAAACGTCGATCTGCTCGCTGAGCAGATCGCTGACCTGATCGCTCAACGACAGGCTGATCTCCAGCCCCGGATGACGTTCGAGCAAGCGGCTCAGGTGCGGCGCGATCAGCCGGCGGCCAAACTCCACCGGCACGCTGATGCGCAAGCGACCCTGGGCATCACTGCCACGATCAGCGACCACCGCATCGGCTTCGTCGATGGCATCGAGAATCGCCACGGCCTTCTCGAAATAGGTTTGACCGGCGACGGTCACGCTGGTGTTGCGCGTGGTGCGATTGAGCAGACTGGCGCCCAACTCGTTTTCCAGCCCCGCCACTTGCCGTGTCACCGAAGACGTCGAAATCCCAAGCTTGCGCGCCGCCGAGGAATAGCCCCCGCAGCGCACGGTTTCAACAAACATCTTCAAGGCCAGCAACTTGTCCATAAGCGGGATCCGGTGGTGAGGGAACGCCGCTGATTGTGCATCAGTGCTCGCCACACGTCTTGTATCGTCGTGCTTGCCGGGCCTCATCGCGCCCTCAGCCATCAGCCTTGCGGCTCAGGAACAACGCCAGCGCCAACGCCGGCAACACCGCTACGGCGACGGCCGAGAGGTTCCAGCCGAAGTGTTCGTACAGCGGGCTGGCGACCAGTGAACCGAGGGCGCCGCCGACGAAGATGCTGGTCATGTACACCGCATTCAGGCGTGCGCGGCTGTGCGGGTCGAGGGCGTAGACCTCGCGCTGGCCGAGGACCATGTTCAACTGCACGGCAAAATCCAGCAGCACCGCACACACCACCAGCCACACGTAACGACTGCCCGGCAACGCGGCGATCAACAGTGACAGCGGCGCCAGCAGCAACGCCACCAAGGTACCGCGACGACCGTGCCCGGCATCGGCAAGACGCCCGGCAATCGGCGCAGCAATCGCACCCACCGCGCCGACCAACGCAAAGATCGCCACCTGCGCCTGGCTGAAACCGTGGTGACGCATCAGCTCAATCGGCGCGAGAGTCCAGAACAGGCTGAAACTGGCGAACAGCAAACCCTGATACAGCGAACGCTGGCGCAACACAGGAAAGCGTCGGGCCAAGGCAAACACCGAACCGATCAACGCGACATAGGTGGCTTTGTGCGTCGGCATCCGGCGCGGCAATGCCACAGCGGTAATCAGCGCGATTACCGCCATCAGTGCCGCCGCGCTGTAAAACACCCCGCGCCAGCCGAACACTTCAACCAACAGGCTCGACAGCGGCCGCGACAGCAGAATCCCCAGCAGCAAGCCGCTCATGATATTGCCGACCACGCGGCCCCGGCTGGCTTCCGGCGCCAAATGCGCAGCCAACGGCACGAGAATCTGCACCGCTACCGAGGTCAGGCCGATCAGCAAAGAGAGCAGCAGAAACAGCGACGGCGAATGGGTCAGGCCAGCGCACAGCAACGTCACGCTGGCGGCGAGGGTGAAACCGACTACCAGACGGCGGTTTTCCATCAGGTCGGCCAGCGGCACCAGCAGCAACAAGCCCAGCGCGTATCCGAACTGCGTCAGCGACACGATCAGGCTGGCATTGGCGCTGGACAGGCCGATCTGCGGCGCGATCAGTTCGACGATGGGTTGTGCGTAATACAGGTTGGCGACGACCGCGCCGCAGCAAAATGCCAGAAACGCGACCATCAGGCCGGAGAGTGAAGCAGGCTGTTCGGCGGGGGCCGCAACGGCAGGGTTGCCCGTAAGCATGGTGACACCTCGTTGAGTTCGGGAAAGTTGTGCCAAGGCTACGGTGAGCCGGCGGGGGCGAGAATCCGTGCCACTGGCAACGCACTGATGCGCGGCGCGCAACGTTGCTTGTGGCGCAACGCGCTGTTGCGCGGGCCGGTGATTCTCCGCTGCAAGGGTCTTCTCTACGCTTTGGCCCTGGCGCAGACGTCCGCATCGGCGCCCTTCCCCCGGCTGCTACAAGGAGCGTTCCGATGACCCGTACTTCACCCGTCCTGCCACTGTCCGCCGCGTTTTTCTGCCGACCATGAACAGCCATTTGCTCAAATCCAGAACCCTGTGGATCAGCGTCGGCGTGCTCGTGGTGATCGGTCTGATCGTCGCCGTCGCGCTGATGTGGCGCCCGGCGATCGCGCCAATCAAACGCCCGACGTCATTCGATACTGCGCAGTTGCAACGCGGCGCACGAGTGGTCGAGGCCGGTGACTGCGCGGTGTGCCATACCCGCCCCGGCGGCGAATACCTGGCCGGCGGGCTGCCGCTGGTGACGCCGTTCGGCACGCTGTACAGCACCAACATCACCCCGGATGCGCAGACCGGCATCGGCGAATGGTCACTGCCGGCCTTCGAGCGGGCGATGCGCGAAGGCATTGCCCGCGACGGCCACTTTCTCTACCCGGCCTTTCCCTACGTGCACTACCGACGCATGAGTGCAGCAGACATCGCCGACGCTTACGCCTACTTGATGAGCGGCCCCGCCGTACATGCGCCCGCCAAGCAGAACCAGATGAATTTCCCGATGAACATCCGCCCGCTGGTGTCGTTCTGGAACCTGCTGTTTCTGCATGGCGAGCCACTGACGCCGCTGGCCGAACACAGCGCGACATGGAATCGCGGACGCTATCTGGTCGACGGCCCGGGCCACTGCGCCGGCTGCCATTCGCCGCTGAACCTGATTGGCGCGGAGAAATCCTCGGAGTATCTGCAGGGCGGCAGCGTCGATGGCTGGGAAGCGCCGGCCCTGGTCGGCCTCGGGCAGCGCGCCAATCCGTGGAGTCGCGAGCAATTGGTCGGCTACCTGCGCGCCGACGTGGTCAATGGCCACGGCACGCCCGCCGGCCCGATGCGCCCGGTCAGCCTGAGTCTGGCGCGCTTGCCGGCCAGCGGAGCCGAGGCGATTGCCGACTACCTGCTGAGCCTGCAAAACCCGCACGCGGTGAGCGAAACCACCGCGCAAAGGTCGCCGAGCAGTCCAGCGGATCACAGCAGCGGCGCCCTGCTCTTCAGCAGCGCCTGTGCCGGATGTCACGCACCCGCCGCGCCGATGCGCGAAATCGACGGCCGCCCCGGCCTGCAAGGCACTTCGGCGCTGCAAGCGGCCAGCCCGCGCAACTTTCTCAAGACCGTGCTTGAAGGCGTGCCCGCCATTCCCGGCGCGCCCGGCCCGGTGATGCCGCCGTTCGCCGCCAGCCTCGACAACGCCCAGCTCGGCGCCCTCGCCGCGTATCTGCGCGAGCAAGCCAGACCCGATCAGCCATGGGCCGACCTTTCTTCCACTATTGAAGCGTTACGTCAGGAGACGAAATGAGCCAGATCACTCTCACCGTCAATGGAGCCGCCCAACCGTTGGAGCTGGAGCCGGACATGCCGCTGCTGTATGCGCTGCGCAACCACTTGAACCTCAACGGCGCCAAGTACGGCTGTGGCCTGGGCCAGTGCGGCGCGTGCACGGTGATCGTCGACGACCAGCCGGTGTTCGCCTGCCTCACACCCTGCGCAGGCCTTGAGGGGAAAAAGATCCGCACCGTGGAGAGCCTCGGCAGCGCAGAAAAACCCGGCCCGTTGCAAACGGCATTCATCGACAAGCAAGCGGCGCAATGCGGTTACTGCATTGCCGGCATGCTGATGCGCGCGCAGGCGTTGCTCGAACGTGATCCGCACCCGGACGAACAAACCATCCGCGAACACATGGCCGGCAATCTGTGCCGTTGCGGCACGCACTTGCGCATTATCGAGGCGATCAAACAGGTGGCCGGGCATAGCGGGAGCCTGACATGAGCGAAGCAAACGGCTTGAACCCCAGCCGCCGGGCCTTCCTGCGTGGCGGCGCACTGCTGATGGCCTTCACCCTGATGCCGGTAGCGCGGCGTGTCTTGGCCGACACCGAAGTCGACACCCTCGGCACCGTAGTGCTGGCCCCCGACCTGCCCGGCAGCCTGCGCACCAACCCTTACCTGGACGCGTGGATTCGCATCGGCGCCGACGGCATCACCGTGTACACCGGCAAAGTCGAACTGGGCACTGGAGTGAAAACCGCTTTGCTGCAAATCGCTGCCGAGCGTTTGCAGGTGCCGGCCAGCGCCGTCAACTTGCTCACCGCCGACACCGCGCTGACGCCCAACGAAGGCTACACCGCCGGCAGCCACAGCATTTTCGACAGCGGCACCGCGCTGTACAACGCCGCCGCGCAAGTGCGCGAAATGCTCGTCGAGGCCGCCGCGCGCAGCTGGCAAGTCGACGCTGCGCAACTGAGCACTCGCGACGGAATCATCGAAGGGCCGACTGGTCAGCGCATGGCTTATGCCGACGCGGTCAAGCATGTCGATGTGCACCAATACGCCAAGGCGCAATCACCGACGATGGCGGCGGCCGACTTCAAACTGATCGGCCACAACCTGCCGCGCCTGGACATTCCGGCCAAGGTCAGCGGCGGCGCGGCATTCGTGCAGGACATGCGCCTGCCGGGCATGCTGCACGCGCGTGTCATCCGCCCGCCGCGTCCCGGCTGCACGCTTCAGGCGTTCGATACGGCATCGATTGAAGCGCTCAGCGGCGTGGTCAAAGTGATCCGCGACGGCAACTATCTGGCGGTGGTCGCTCGTGATGAGTGGCAAGCGATCAAGGCCATGCGCAGCGGCATGGAAAGTGCCAAGTGGAGCGGCGGCGAGGCGATTCCCGAAGCCGCCGGGATTCACGATTTGCTCAAGCAATTGCCCTCCAAGCGCTATCCGATCAGCAACACCGACAATCCCGGCGGCGCGACCGAAACGCGCTTCAAGGCGCGGGTCACCAAGCAGTATTTGATGCACGGCTCTATCGGCCCGTCCTGTGCGGTGGCCTGGTTTAACGATGGCGTGCTCACGGTGTGGACCCACACCCAGGGCGTCTATCCACTGCGCGCCGGTATCGCCGAAATGCTGCGTCTGCCGCCGGAGCGTGTGCGCTGCATTCATACCGAAGGCTCGGGTTGCTACGGCCACAACGGCGCCGATGATGCCGCCGCCGATGCCGCGCTGATCGCGATGCGCCTGCCGGGCACGCCGGTGCGCGTGCAATGGATGCGCGAGCAGGAAAATCTCTGGGAGCCGTACAGTTCGGCGATGGTCACCGAAGTCGATGCCGGCCTCAGTCAGGGCCGTTTGCAGGACTGGAACTACGAGCTGTGGACCACGCCGCACAACGAACGCATCGTCAATGCCGGGCGTTTGCTGCCGGCACGTCTATTGGCCAGCCCCTTCGCCTCGGCGCCGTCGGTGCCAATCGCTCAGCCCGAAGGTGACGGTGATCGCAACGCGGTGCCGCTGTATGAACTGGGCGCGACGCGGATCAACATGAATTTCGTCACCACCATGCCGTTCCGCACTTCGGCCATGCGCTCGCTGGGTGCGCACATCAACATCTTCGCCATTGAGGCGGGTATCGATGAGTTGGCGATCAAGGCTGGCCTTGATCCGGTGGCGTTGCGTCTGGCGCATCTGCGCGACCCGCGTGCCCGTGCCGTGATCGAGCGCGTGCGTGATGAAATCGGCTGGCCACACAAGAGCAACGAGCCCGGCGCGGGGATCGGTTTCGCCTTCGCCCGCTACAAAAACATCATGGGTTACTGCGCCCTCGCGGTGAAACTGCGGGTGCATCCGCAGACCGGCGAAATTCGCGTCGATCATGTGGTCACGGCGGTCGACGTCGGCCAGATCGTCAGCCCCGATGGCCTGCGCAATCAGGTCGAGGGCGGCATTGTCCAGTCGGCCAGCTGGACGCTCTACGAACAAGTCGCCTACGACGCCGGCGGCATTCGCAGCTACGACTGGAGCGGTTATCC
This sequence comes from Pseudomonas sp. TE9122, assembly GCF_056278925.1. Classification (NCBI taxonomy): domain Bacteria; kingdom Pseudomonadati; phylum Pseudomonadota; class Gammaproteobacteria; order Pseudomonadales; family Pseudomonadaceae; genus Pseudomonas; species Pseudomonas sp. TE9122. The sequence goes on from NZ_JBWBQI010000001.1 coordinate 2,583,732, forward strand.
GATTCTGCGTTTCACCCAATTGCCAAAAAAAGTCGACGTGCATTTGCTCGATCAACCGGGCGAACCCTTCCTCGGTGCTGCCGAAATCGTCCAAGGGCCGATGGCTGCTGCGCTCGGCAACGCGGTCAGCAATGCCACCGGTCGGCGCTGGCTGAACCTGCCGCTGACCCGCTCGACCCAACCCGCCTGAACCGCGCCCGCGTTCATCACCGATGAGCGCGGGTGCCGTTGCGTTGCGCGCAAAACTGCGTAGCGCCGGCCACGGATTATCAGCCCCGCCACCCCCGGTTAAGTTAAGTGCACAGCGCGCGGCAGCTGGCTGCCGCGCTTGAACCCTACTCATCGAAATCCGGAGCTACCCATGACCCGTCGCCTGTTCCAACCCATCGCCCTCGGCCCTTACACCCTTGCCCACCGCGTGGCGATGGCGCCCCTGACCCGCTCACGCGCCGGCCAGCCGGGCGATGTGCCGACTGCAATGAACGCCGAGTACTACCGCCAACGCGCCAGTGCCGCGCTGATCATCACCGAGGCCACGCAGATCTCCCAACAGGGCCAGGGCTATGCGTGGACGCCGGGGATCTACACCGATGCGCAAGTCCAGGCGTGGCGCGAAGTCAGCACGGCGGTGCACGCAGCGAACGGTCTGATCTTCATGCAGCTGTGGCACGTCGGCCGGGTTTCCCACCCGAGTTTCCAGCCTGACGCCGGTTTGCCGGTGGCGCCAAGTGCCCTGCCAGTGCCGGGCAAGACCTTTATCGTCGATGAACAAGGCAACGGCGTGTGGGGTGATGTGCCGGTACCGCGCGCCCTCGAAACTGCGGAAATCGCCGACATCGTCGAAGACTACCGCCGCGCTGCGCGTAACGCGTTGAACGCCGGCATGGACGGCGTGGAAATCCATGCCGGCAACGGTTATCTGCTCGATCAGTTTCTCAACAGCAACAGCAACCAGCGCGACGACGCCTATGGCGGCAGCGTAGAAAACCGCGCGCGCTTCCTGCTCGAAGTGGTCGCCGCCGTGGCTGATGAAGTCGGTGCCGAGCGCGTCGGCGTACGACTGACGCCGATGGGTCGCTTCATGGGCATGGGCGATGACACGCCCGAAGCGACCTTCGGTTATCTGGTCGAAGCGCTCAACCAGTGGAATCTGGCCTACCTGCACCTGGTCGAGCCGGCCATGGTCGGCACGGTCAAGGACGAAAACTTTGATCCGCGCTGGGACGCGATCATTGCCCAGTTGCGCCAGACCTGGAACGGCGTGCTGATCCTCGCTGGCGGTTACGACGCCGAGTCCGCCGAACAGGCGCTGAACGCCGATCGCGCCGACATCATTGCCTTTGGCCGGCCATTTTTGGCCAACCCGGATCTGCCCCGTCGGTTGCACGATGGCCTTGAGCTGAACACACCGGATCCGAGCAGTTTCTTCGGCGGCGATCAGCGTGGTTATGTCGATTATCCGTTTCACGCTTGAGTTTCTAAGGCGAAGTGCTGGCGTTCGGCTTTGGTATCGCGCCGGATTCACCCCTCACCCCAGCCCTCTCCCCAGGGAGAGGGAGCTGATCTATGGAGCATTCAGAACCGGAGTTCGACCCGATATCAGCGTCTGGCGTAAATCGCCCAAACAACTCGGTCAGTCCCCTCTCCCTCTGGAAGAGAGTTAGGGTGAGGGGCTTTTGGTTCAGCGGTGTTGCGGGTTTTCTTCGGGCGCCTCGATGACTGGCAACGACGCCGTCATCGAAGCGTGACACACCGTCAGAATCTCATCGGCCAGCGCCGAGTCATCCGGGCAGGCCCGCGACAGCATGATCGCCCCGACCGCGCGGGCCAGCAGGTCGATCATCCGGGTTTGGCCCTCACCTTGCGGTGCATCCGCTGCCTTCGGGTATTTCTCGCCGAGCGTCTGTAACGTGCGCTCGATGCCTTCAGCGAACGCCGCTTTCACGTCCCCGGACTGCCGCGCCGCATCGCCGCACAACGCCGCCATCGTGCAACCGGTGGAACGGCCGTCGCGATGGTCGCGCGACACGTACACGTCGATGAAATCCTGCACGCTCATGCTTTCGGCGGCGGCCGTGGACTGCGCCAGGCTATTGGCCGAGGCTTCGGCCATCAGGTCGGCCTTGGAGCCGAAGTGTTTGTAGAAACCGCCGTGAGTAAAACCGGCGGCCGCCATCAGGTCAGCCACGCCGACCCCGTCATAACCGCGTTCGCGGAACATCACTGATGCCGTTTCGACAATGTGCTCGCGATTGGCCTGAGCCTGAGCTTTGGATACGCGCATGTTGAATCCTCCAGCGCTGAAAAATCATGGCTCGATGATACATAGATGTTAGCCATAATCAAAACCGTTGACAGTTTAGATTTGGATCATCATCCTAAAAGCCCGCAATCAGTCTTCACCTGAAAAAGAGCCAACACCATGACTACTCGCCCTACTGTTCTGATCACTGGCGCCTCCACCGGCATAGGCGCCGTCTACGCCGCACGTTTCGCCCAGCGCGGGCACGATCTGCTGCTGGTCGCCCGTGACCAGTCGCGCCTGGACACCCTTGCTGCCGGTTTGCGCGCTGAACACAACGTCCATGTCGAAGTGCTACAGGCCGACCTGACGCAACTGAGCGATCTGCAAACCGTCGAGGCGCGTCTGCGTGACGACGCGCGCATCGGCATTCTCGTCAACAATGCCGGCGCAGCGCAGTCCGGCACCTTCATCGAGCAGAGCACCGACAGCGTGGCGCAACTGGTCGCGCTTAACACCACCGCGTTGGTGCGGCTGGCTAGCGCCATCGCCCCGCGCTTGGCCAAGGCCGGCGACGGCGCGATCATCAACATCGGCTCGGTGGTGGGCCTGGCGCCGGAGTTCGGCATGTCGGTGTATGGCGCGACCAAGGCGTTCGTGCTGTTCCTCTCTCAAGGCCTGAGCCTGGAACTGTCGCCACAAGGCGTGTATGTGCAAGCGGTCCTGCCCGCCGCCACCCGCACGGAAATCTGGGACCGCGCCGGTATCGACATCAACACCCTCACCGACATCATGGAAGTCGGCGACATGGTCGATGCAGCGCTGGTCGGCTTCGACCGTCGCGAAGTCGTGACCATCCCGCCGCTGCACGAGGGCGAGCGCTGGGATGCCCTGCAAACCGCGCGGCAGGGCCTGTTGGGGGAGATCCGCCAGTCGGCTGTTGCGCAACGTTATCTGACTCAGGCCTGACCTCATTCAAACCCGCCGCTATGCCGGCGGTTTCTACCGACAAGAGCATCCGCAATGAAGGCATTTTTCATCGAGCGCTACGGCAAGCAGAACGGCCGGATTGGCGACCTACCCGAACCGCTGGTTGGCGCTCACGACGTGCTGATCGAAGTGCGCGCGAGTAGCGTCAACCCGCTGGATCTGAAGATTCGCAGCGGCGAATTCAAGATGATCCTGCCCTATCAAATGCCTTTGATATTGGGCAACGATGTCGGCGGTGTGGTGCTCAGCACCGGTGCGGCGGTCAAGCGTTTCAAGCCGGGCGATGAGGTTTATGCGCGGGCGCCTGAAAACAGGATTGGCACGTTTGCCGAACGCATCGCTGTCGACGAACAAGCGGTCGCGTTGAAACCCGCCAATCTCGCCATGACCGAGGCGGCCTGCATGCCGCTGGTGGCGTTGACGGCGTGGCAGGCACTGGTCGAAGTCGCCAACGTGCAAAAAGGCCAGAAGGTACTGATTCACGCCGGCTCCGGTGGCGTTGGCACGGTCGCCATTCAACTGGCCAAACACCTCGGCGCTTTTGTTGCGACTACGACCAGCACGGCGAATGTCGCGTGGGTCAAAGCGCTGGGCGCTGATGTGGTGATTGATTACAAACAGCAGGATTTCGCCATTGAGCTGCGCGACTACGACGTGGTGCTCAACAGCCTCGGCGGCGATGTGCTGGAAAAATCGTTGAGGGTGTTGAAACCGGGCGGGCAACTGATTTCCCTGTCAGGGCCGCCGACTGCGCAGTTCGCTCAGGAGCAGGGTTTGTCGTGGCTGCTCGGGGTGGTCATACGTCTGCTCAGCAGTGGTATTCGGCGCAAGGCGCGCAAGCGTGGGGTGGGTTATTCGTTTCTGTTCATGCGTGCCGACGGCATCCAGTTGCAGAAAATCACTGCGTTGATTGAGGCCGGGGTGATCAAACCGGTGATCGATCGTACTTTTCCGTTCGATCAGATAGCTGACGCCTTGCACTACGTAGAAAAAGGCCGGGCAAAGGGCAAGGTTGCCATCGCGGCCAACCTCAAAAGCCCCTCACCCTAGCCCTCTCCCAGAGGGAGAGGGAACTGACCGAGCTGAATGCGCGAGTAACGCCGACCTGAAATACCGAGGCGAACACAGGTCTCAAAAAGCCCACGAATCGGCTCCCTCTGCCAGAGGGAGAGAGGACTGACCGAGTTGAATGCGCGAGTTACACCGACCTGAGATACCGAGGCGAACACAGGTCTCAAAAAGCCCACAAATCGGCTCCCTCTCCCAGAGGGAGAGAGGACTGACCGAGTTGAATGCGCGAGTTACACCGATCTGAGATACCGAGGCGAACACAGGTCTCAAAAAGCCCACGAATCGGCTCCCTCTCCCAGAGGGAGAGAGGACTGACCGAGTTGAATGCGCGAGTTACACCGACCTGAGATACCGAGGCGAACACAGGTCTCAAAAAGCCCACAAATCAGCTCCCTCTCCTCGGGGAGAGGGCTGGGCGGGCGGCGTTCCGATGAGGGGTGAATCCAGCGCGGTATCCAAGCATGTGCATTGCAATACCACGCTCAATCCGCCCCTCCTGCTGAAACCTCGAGAAACCCCTCTCAACTTGCGTTTTGCTAATCCTGCACCACGCTTGATTCACAGAAGTGCACGTTTTCATGGCAAAACTGCGGTTAACTGAATGGTTAGTTACCGCTATAATCCCGCGCTTCATTCAAACGGGACTTTCAATGTGAACCACAGTCAACGCGTCTCAGGCGTTTCAACGTTCATTCTGGTCGGCCTTGGCGTGATCATCGCCCTGCTCGGTCTGGCGCTCGCGGCCGGCGGTGTGAAGCTGGTCAGCCTGGGCGGTTCCTGGTACTTCCTGGTCGGCGGTCTGGCGATGACCGTTTCCGGCGTGCTGATCGCACTGAAGAAAACCGCAGGCGCCTGGTTGTTCGCCGCGTTTCTCGTGGCCACCGCGATCTGGGCCGTGGCTGACGCCGGGCTGGTGTTCTGGCCGGTGTTCTCGCGGCTGTTCATGTTCAGCGCCATCGGCATGGTCGTCGCGCTGGTCTACCCGCTGCTGGCGCGCGCCAATGGCCGCGTGGCCGGTCGTGGCGCGTATGCCGTGGCCGCTGTGCTGGCGGTCGGTGTGGCCGTTGCGGCGGGCAACATGTTTGTCGCTCACCCTACGGTTGCCGCCACTGGCACTGGCCCGGGCCTGACTCCGGTCGAGCCGGCCAAGGCGCAGAAAGACTGGGCGCACTACGGCAACACCGAAGGTGGCAGCCGCTTCGCCGCGCTCGACCAGATCAACCGCAACAACGTCGACAAGTTGAAAGTCGCGTGGACCTACCACACCGGGGACGTCGCCGAGAGCGATGGCAACGGCGCCGAAGACCAGCTCACCCCGCTGCAGGTCGGCAACAAAGTATTCATCTGCACCCCACACAACAACCTGATCGCCCTTGATGCCGACACCGGCAAAGAGCTTTGGAAGAATGCGATCAACGCGCAATCGAAAGTCTGGCAGCGCTGCCGTGGCATGGCCTATTTCGACGCCACCGCGACCATCGCTCAGCCGAGCAACTCTTCGATCATCGAAGCCAAACCGGCGCCGGCTGCCAACTGCCAGCGTCGTCTGCTGACCAATACCATCGATGCTCGCCTGATCGCGGTCGACGCTGACACTGGCGAGTTCTGCCAGGGTTTCGGCAACAACGGCCAGGTCGATCTGAAGGCCGGTCTGGGTGATGTTCCGGACAGCTACTATCAGTTGTCGTCCGCACCATTGATGGCTGGCACCACCGTAGTGGTTGGCGGTCGTGTTGCCGATAACGTGCAGAGCGACATGCCGGGCGGTGTGATTCGTGGTTTTGACGTGATCACCGGCGCCATGCGTTGGGCGTTCGACCCGGGCAACCCGCAGGACCGCAACACGCCGGCCGACGGCAAAACCTACGTGCGCAGCACGCCGAACAGCTGGGCGCCGATGTCCTACGACGCGGCTACCAACACGGTGTTCCTGCCGATGGGCAGCTCGTCCACCGACATCTATGGTGTCGAGCGCAGCGAACTGGACCACAAGTACGGCGCCTCGATCCTCGCGCTGGACGCCAGCACCGGTGAAGAACGCTGGGTGTTCCAGACCGTGCACAACGATCTGTGGGACTTCGACCTGCCGATGCAGCCGAGCCTGATCGATTTCGACAAGGACGGCCAAAGCGTTCCGGCGCTGGTCATCGGCACCAAGGCCGGGCAGATCTATGTGCTCGACCGCGCCACCGGCAAGCCGCTGACCGAAGTCAAGGAAGTACCGGTGAAAGCCGCGAACATCCCTAACGAGCCGTACTCGCCGACTCAGCCGAAATCCGTGGGCATGCCGCAGATCGGCGCGCAGCACCTGACCGAATCGGACATGTGGGGCGCCACGCCGTACGACCAGTTGCTCTGCCGCATCGACTTCAAGAGCATGCGCTACGACGGCCTGTACACCGCGCCGGGTACCGACAAATCGCTGAGCTTCCCGGGTTCGCTGGGTGGCATGAACTGGGGCAGCATCTCCACTGACCCGGTGCACGGTTTCATCTTCGTCAACGACATGCGCCTGGGTCTGTGGATCCAGATGATCCCGTCGCAGAACAAAGGCCAGGCCGCTGGCGGTGGCGAAGCGCTGAACACCGGCATGGGCGCTGTTCCGCTCAAAGGCACGCCGTACGCGGTGAACAAGAACCGCTTCCTGTCGGTGGCCGGCATTCCGTGCCAGGCGCCGCCGTTCGGCACCTTGACCGCGATCGACATGAAGACCCAGAAAGTCGCGTGGCAGGTTCCGGTCGGCACCGTTGAAGACACCGGTCCCCTGGGCATCCGCATGCACCTGCCGATCAAGATCGGTCTCCCCACCCTCGGCGGCACCCTGTCGACCCAGGGAGGCCTGATCTTCATTGCCGGCACCCAGGACTTCTACCTGCGCGCCTTCAACAGCGGCAACGGCGAAGAAGTCTGGAAAGCCCGTCTGCCGGTCGGCAGTCAGGGCGGCCCGATGACGTACGTTTCGCCGAAGACCGGCAAGCAGTACATCGTCGTCACCGCTGGCGGCGCACGCCAGTCGACCGATCGTGGCGATTACGTGATGGCTTACGCCCTGCCGTAACTCGCTGCCGCACAACCAACCTCCCCCAAGCGCGCGGTGCCCCAAAGCACCGCGTCGCCGTTTTATTGCGTTAAAGATTTCAGCAGGAAGGATTCACATGTCATCGGCTGTTCGCTTTTCTCGTACCAAGCTTTCCACTGGCCTGTTGCTGGGTCTGAGCTGCACCACTGCCCTACCCGCGCTGGCCGCCAGCGACTCCGATCTGCTGACCCGCAGCACCCTGACAGGTGACTGGGGCGGCTTGCGTCATCAACTCGATGAAGACGGCATCAAGTTCACTGGCGATTACAGCGGCGAAACCGCCTACAACGCCGACGGCGGCCTGCACCGTTCGGCGCGCTACTCGCAGAACATCAAACTCGGCGTGCAGTTTGATCTGAGCAAACTCTACGGCGTCGACAACGCCGGCAAAGTGCAACTGACCATCAACGACCGGCGCGGTAACAGCGCTTCGGAAGATCTGGTCGGCAACCGCCTGCCGATTCAGGAAAACTACGGCGGCCTGTACACGCGCCTGACGGAACTGAGTTACGAGCGCAGCCTGTTCACCCCGGCGCTGAACGTGAAGCTCGGCTACATGGCCATGGGCAACGACCTCGGCGGTCTGGATAGCGGCATTCTGTGCAACTTCATGAACGCCGGTTTCTGCGGTCACCCGCTGAACATGTCCGGCGGCAGCGGCTGGACCAACTACCCCAACGCGCGTCTGGGCGTGCGGGTCAAATACGACCTGTCGCCGTCCTGGCAGCTGCGTGTGGCAGCGTTCAACGTCGATCCAGAAAGCAACGGCAATTCCAGCCGCGCCTGGCATCTGGGGCCGAAGCACACCACCGGCACCGTCGTGCCGATCGAGCTGGTGTACAAGCACGCCGGCGAGCTGCCGGGTGAGTACAAGCTCGGCTATTACTACGACAGCTCCGACGTCAAACGCATCGGCAGCGACGATGAAGTGTCCGGTCGTGGCGGACATTATTTGTTGATCGATCAGGCCGTATGGCGCTCGTCGACCTCCGAGGGCCGCAGCCTGCATGCGTTCGGTCAGTATTCGGCGGCCAGTGAAGCGGCCTCGCCGTTCAGCAAGTGGTACGGCACCGGCGTGGTTTTGTACAAACCGTTCGAAGGCCGCCCGCGTGACACCGTGGCGCTGGGCTATGGCCGCGCCGTGCCGAACCCGCGCAGCCGCGATGTGCAACAGGATGCCGCGCTGGCCAATGGTGCTGCGTTTCCGAACCTCGATAGCGCCGAGCAGTTGATCGAGTTGGGCTACGGCTACCAGGCCACCCCATGGCTGACGCTGCGCCCGAACCTGCAATACATCATCGAACCGGGCGCGTTCTCCGGGCAGGACATCGATAATGCGCTGGTGGTGGGTTTGCAGGTGAAGGCTGCGCTATAAGCCTTGTAATGGATGTCATGGCGTCATCGCTGGCAAGCCAGCTCCCACAGGGTTTGACGGCGGACACAAAATCCCGGCAACACCCAAAACTCTTGTGGGAGCTGGCTTGCCAGCGATAGCGGTGGGTCAGGCAATACAGCTCCAACAAGGCTCGGAGTTGCACCTCCCCCACCTGTCGAAATTAATTCCAGCCCATCGGTGAATTATTTCGTGTCCGCATGTATCTGAGCCAGAAGAGCCGGCGCCATCATGGAGATGGCATCGCAGCGGTAATCTGGATCAGCGAGCGGGAACAGCGCAATGAAATCACGCAAGAACACCGTCAAACCGATCGGTTTGAAAGACATCACCATTGTCGACGACGCCAAGATGCGCAAGGCGATTACCGCCGCCGCACTGGGCAACGCCATGGAATGGTTCGACTTTGGCGTCTACGGCTTTGTCGCCTATGTGCTCGGCAAGGTCTTCTTCCCCGGCGCCGATCCCGGCGTGCAAATGATCGCCGCGCTGGCGACCTTCTCCGTGCCGTTCCTGATCCGTCCACTGGGCGGTTTGTTCTTCGGTGCGCTCGGCGACAAGTACGGACGGCAGAAAGTCCTCGCCGCGACCATCGTCATCATGTCCCTGAGCACCTTTGCCATCGGCCTGATTCCGTCCTATGCCTCGATCGGCATCTGGGCGCCGATCCTGCTGTTGCTGGCGAAAATGGCCCAAGGCTTCTCGGTCGGTGGTGAATACACCGGCGCCTCGATCTTCGTCGCTGAATACGCGCCGGACCGCAAACGCGGCTTCCTCGGCAGCTGGCTGGATTTCGGCTCGATCGCCGGTTTCGTTTTCGGCGCCGGCGTGGTGGTGCTGATTTCGACCATCCTCGGTGAACAGCGCTTCGAAGAATGGGGCTGGCGGATTCCGTTCTTCCTCGCCCTGCCGCTGGGCATGATCGGCCTGTATCTGCGCCACGCCCTGGAAGAAACCCCGGCGTTCCAGCAGCACGTGGAAAAACTCGAACAAGGCGACCGCGAAGGCCTCGCCGGTGGCCCGAAAGTGTCGTTCAAGGAGGTCGCGACCAAACACTGGCGCAGCCTGATGACCTGCATCGGTGTGGTGGCGGCGACCAACGTCACCTATTACATGCTGCTCACATACATGCCGAGTTACCTGACGCACAACCTGCACTACAGCGAAAACCACGGTGTACTGATCATCATCGCGATCATGGTCGGCATGCTCTTCGTGCAGCCGCTGATCGGTTTCATCAGCGACAAGATCGGCCGCAAGCCTTTCATCGTCGTCGGCAGCATTGGCCTGTTCATCTTCGCCATTCCGGCGTTCATGCTGATCAACAGCGGCAGCATCGCCCTGATCTTCTCCGGCCTGCTGATCCTCGCGGTGCTGCTCAACTTCTTCATCGGCGTGATGGCCTCGACCCTGCCGGCGATGTTCCCCACGCACATCCGCTACAGCGCGCTGGCCAGTGCCTTTAACGTCTCGGTGCTGATCGCCGGTTTGACCCCGACTGCCGTGGCCTGGCTGGTGGAAAGCACCAACGATCTGTACATGCCTGCGTATTACCTGATGGTCATCGCCGTGGTCGGTCTGGTCACTGGTGTGACCATGAAGGAAACCGCCAACAAGCCCCTGCGCGGCGCGGCCCCGGCGGCTTCCGATCTCGAAGAGGCCAAGGAACTGTTGCAGGAACACCACGACAACATCGAGCAGAAAATCGAAGACATTGATGCCGAGATCGCCGAGTTGGAGGCCAAGCGCAAAGTGCTGGTCCAGCAGCATCCGCGCATCAATGAATGATCCGCTAGACGCAGAAAAAATCGGTGGGGCCATCACCCCGCCGATTACTCGAAGCGCGGCTTGGTGTTAAATAGGCGCCAGTCCCGACCTTGTCGCTTCAAGCCGTGCCACGAGAACCGCTATGAAAACCCCTGCCCAGAACATCCACGCTCAACAGGTGACCCCATGATCGAAGTCACCGAAGTCTCCATCGCCCAACTGCGCGCCGCCCTCGAATCCGGCCAGACCACTGCCGTGGAGCTGGTGCAGGCCTATCTGGCACGCATTGATGCCTACGATGGCGCCGACACCCCGACGGCACTCAACGCCGTCGTCGTGCGCAACCCCGAAGCACTGAACGAAGCCCGCGCCTCCGATGCCCGCCGTGCCAAAGGTGAGACCCTCGGCCCGCTCGATGGCATCCCCTACACCGCCAAAGACAGCTATCTGGTCAAGGGCCTGACCGCCGCTTCCGGCAGTCCGGCGTTCGCCGATCTGGTCGCCCATCGCGACGCCTTCACCATCGAGCGCCTGCGCGCTGCCGGGGCGATCTGCCTGGGCAAGACCAACATGCCGCCGATGGCTAATGGCGGCATGCAACGCGGCGTCTATGGCCGCGCTGAAAGCCCGTACAACGCCGCTTACCTCACTGCACCGTTCGCCTCCGGCTCGTCCAACGGTGCCGGCACCGCTACCGCTGCGAGTTTCGCTGCGTTCGGCCTGGCTGAGGAAACCTGGTCGAGCGGCCGTGGCCCTGCGTCGAACAACGGCCTGTGCGCCTACACCCCGTCGCGCGGGGTGATTTCAGTGCGCGGCAACTGGCCGTTGACCCCGACTATGGACGTCGTCGTGCCGTTCGCGCGAACCATGGCCGACCTGCTCGAAGTGCTCGACGTGGTCGTCGCCGAAGACCCGGACACCCGTGGCGACCTCTGGCGCTTGCAGCCGTGGGTGCCGATCCCGCGCGTCAGCGAAGTGCGCCCGGCTGCCTACAGCGAACTGGCCGCCGATGCCAAAGCCCTGGCCGGCAAACGCTTCGCCATCCCGCGCATGTACATCAACGCCGACCCGGACGCCGGCACCAGCGAAGCCCCCGGCATTGGCGGCCCGACCGGCCAGCGCATCAACACCCGCGCGTCTGTGATCGACTTGTGGCAGCAGGCACGTCAGGCCCTTGAGGCCGCTGGCGCCGAAGTCATCGAAACCGACTTCCCGCTGGTCTCCAACTGCGAAGGCGACCGCCCTGGCGCGCCAACCGTGTTCACCCGTGGGCTGGTGTCGAAAGAATTCCTCCACCATGAACTGTGGGATCTGACTGCCTGGGCATTCGACGACTTCCTGCAAGCCAATGGCGACCCGAAACTCAATCGTCTGGTTGACGTCGACGGGCCGAAGATCTTCCCGCACGACCCGGGCACCCTGCCCAACCGCGAAGGCGATCTGGCCGCCGGCATGGACGAATACGTGCGCATGGCCGAGCGCGGCATCACGCCGTGGAATGAAATCCCAACCGTGCCTGATGGCTTGCGTGGTCTGGAGCAGACCCGACGCATCGACCTCGAAGACTGGATGGACAGCCTCGGCCTCGACGCAGTGCTGTTCCCCACCGTCGCCGACGTCGGCCCGGCGGATGCGGATGTGAACCCGACCTCGGCGGATATCGCCTGGAGCAACGGCGTCTGGGTGGCCAACGGCAACCTTGCGATCCGCCACCTCGGCGTCCCGACCGTCACCGTGCCCATGGGCGTGATGGCCGACATCGGCATGCCCGTCGGCCTGACCTTCGCCGGCCGCGCGTACGACGACTCGAACCTGCTGCGCTTGGCCGCCGCCTTCGAATCCACCGGCAGCAAACGCCAGATCCCACCGCGTACACCGCCGCTGGCTTAATGCACTGTGTCAGCTCCCACACACCCTGTGGGAGCTTGCTTGCCAGCGATGGCGGCCTGACAGCCGCCACATTTCCACCTGACTACCCCGACTCAAGCTGTGGGAGCGAGCCTGCTCGCGAAAGCGCTGTGTCAGTCAGCATTTTCGTTAACTGACACTCCGCATTCGCGAGCAGGCTCGCTCCCACAAGGTTCTGTGTGAAGGCTGCCAACTCAGCACACCGGCCCAATCCTTTCCAGGCCGATCCGCCGATCATCAGCGCCATCCTGATGACCACCGGCCCTGACCATGATCAACCGCGCGCCCTCCCGCCTCACCCTGCTTGCCATGCTCTGCGGTCTGACCGGCACCGCCCATGCCAGCGGCTTTTTCGACGACGCCAAAAGCGATGTCTTGCTACGCAACTTCTACCTCAGCAACGACTACCGCTCGCCCACGCCCTCCGGAAAAAACTACAAACAGGAATGGGCACAGGGCTTTATCGGTAACTTCTCATCCGGTTTCACCAACGGCACAGTCGGTTTCGGTATCGATGCCCACGCCTTCGCCGGCCTGAAACTCGACGGCGGCAAGGGCCATTCCGGCACCGGCCTGTTACCGGTCGACAGCGATGGTCGCAGCGAAAACAACTATTCCAGCGCTGGCGGTGCGTTCAAGCTCAAGGTCTCGCGCACCACTTTGGCCTTCGGCGAAATGACCGTGGAAACCCCGGTCTTCGACACTTCCGACAAACGCCTGCAACCGGAATACGCCACAGGCTTTTTGCTCAACAGCGCCGAGTTCGACAACGTCAATCTGGTCGCCGGGCACTTCACCGCGTTCAAGAATCAGGATAGCTCTTCCGGCCAAGGCGACTTCTACGGTTACGGCGCCAACACCGAAGCAGGCGGCATCAGTTTCGTCGGCGCCGACCTGTTCGGCAGCAGCCCGGTCGGCGGCGCACTCTACGCCTCAGAACTGAGCGACACCTGGCACCAGTATTACGGCAACCTGCATTTTAAACAGTCCGGCGTGCTGCTCGACGCCAACCTCTACCACACCCGCGACACCGGCCGCGCAGTGGCCGGCGAGATCGATAACACCGCCCTTAGCCTCTCCGGCAAATACAGCTTCGGCCCGCATGCGGTGATGCTCGGCTGGCAGCGGATCAATGGCGACACGCCGTTCGATTTCGTCGGCGGCGACTCGATCTACCTCGCCAACTCGATCAAATACGCCGACTTCAACGGCGCCAACGAACGCTCCTGGCAAGCCCGCTACGACCTCGACCTCGGCGCTTTCGGCATCCCCGGCCTGAACTTCATGACCCGCTACGTCAGCGGCAGCCACATCGACGGTACGCACGCGCCCAAGGGCGGCGCCTACAACCCGTTCGACACCGACAGCGGCGACTATCAACCGCAACAAGGCAGCGGCGGCAAACACTGGGAACGCGATATCGACCTGAAGTATGTCGTGCAATCCGGCGCCGCGAAGGATCTGTCGGTGCAGCTGTCGCACGTCACCCACCGCGCCAACGAGGCGCAGGCTGGTGATGATATTGACCGGATTTACGTGGTCGTTCAGTACCCGTTGGGTTTTTGAGGTAACACGATCAACCCGCCCACAGGTTCCTGCGTCGGCCACAAACCATGAGTTTGCTCCTTGAGATCAAAATCAAATGATTTCAGCGTACCGCAGCGCCTACAGCGGCTAGCCAAGTGCCATCACCTCGTTTATTCTGCGCCCCCGCATAAAAAGCCAAGCCAGGAAGGCATTGATTGACCTTCCTGTTTGTAGTCAATCAACGCAAGCAGATTCAGGGATGTACATGTTTCAGCTATTCAAACTCGGAGCGGCCGTCGTGCTCGCCGCGACGCTCAGCGGCTGCATTACCGAAAGCGCTTCCTGGGTCAGCGAACCCTTGCAACCCAAGGCAAGCGAGCCAGTCAGTTATCTCGTTGGCTCAATCGGGCCGCAATCACTCAAGCAATCAGCCGCTGACAACCAGCGAATCTTTTTCCGCAAACGCGGTTCCGAATACGGTGCGGCCGGCGTCTGGAAAATGGCCGGCGCTTACTCCACGCCGCAGGATGTTCAGGACGGTGTCGGCGCAGCGAGCGTATTCGTGCTTCCCCTGAAGCCGGGCGATTACGAGTTCTATGATTTCCAGTTCTTTTCCGCACGTTATCAACCTGGGCTAGGCACTGTTTTCACCTCGAGAGAGGCGCGGGAGAAATTCAACCTGCCGATGCGCCTGGAACCCGGCAAGGCCTATTACATCGGCGAGTTCCGTTCGCTCTGCCTGACAGCCGGTTTCTGCGCGTTCCGCTGGAGTGATCAGAACGCCCGCGATGCGCTGATTGCGCAACGTCTGGCGCCAGGATTGCCAACGCTGCAACCGCTGAATCTCGACCTGAACAGTGCTCAGCCCTACATCTTCACCGGCCCCATCCCGGGTATTGCCGTGGACGCCAAACCATGAAAAAAATCATCGCCCTCACCGCCGCCGCTCTGTTGACCGGTTGCGCGGCGACCAACACCTTGCCCGAGCGCACGCTTACGGACGCTCAGGATTATCTGCAGCCGATTCACGTTATGGTCGATGACCCGGAAAACGGCTCCAGCCTGCGCAACCACCTGCGTCAGACCGGTGTGTTCCGCACCATCGAAACCGGCAGCGGTAAAGCTGACGAGTACAACGTGCAGGTCAAACTCAATGTGGAACGTCACCTGCCGCCGTTTCCGGTGATTCTGCTGAGCACCGCGACGTTGTTCTTGCTGCCGCTGTCGAACGAATTCGATACGCAAACCGAATTCACCGTGTACCAGGGTGACAAGCGACTGAAGCAATACACCTATCGCAACATCACTCAAAAATACGTCTGGCTACTGGATCAGGGCGGCGAGATGCGCGAACAGAACCTCGGCCGCATCGCCCGCGCCTTCGCGCAGGATGTGCAGCAGGACCGGCTGATCCCGGCAGTCGCGCAATGAACCGCGCGATGATAAAAGTCGCCGGCCTGCTCTGTGCCTCACTGATGCTGGGCGGCTGCGCCAACACCTTGCAGCCGCTCGATTACCATGCCGATCAGGCCTACGTGCCGGTCACGCTCGGCATGGGGCCGGCGTATACGCGCATCGACGAGCAGCATCAGCGCGAAACCGTCAGCGTCCTGAAAAAGACCGGCGCGTTCTCGATGCTCGACGGCGGTTACACCCGCAACGGCTACAGCCTGTTGATCACCGAACCCAGCGACGGCAAGGTCAACTGGCTGGCGCTGGTCAACATCTTCACCCTGTTCACCTTTCCGATGCCCTACCACTACCAGGACAACCTGCGCGGCTCGGTCTTCAAGGATGGCCAACTGCTCAAAACCTACAACTACTCGCGCGAAGGCTGGAGCGTGATGACGTGGTATGTGCCGATTCCCGGGGTCGAGAACAAACGGCAGATGCTCGATCAGTTGTTGGTTGAAATGGACCGGGACAAGTTGATTCCGTATCAGCCATAAGGTTGGGTTTTGGGCTGGTGCGGTGGACTGCGGCGCAATGAATTGCAATGTGGGAGCGAGCCTGCTCGCGAAGAGGCCATCAGGTTCGGCGCAATTCTTTGATTTAAACGAAGCTGTTTAAAAGACACCTGCGGATACGGTCTCAAGGCTACAAATCCTTGCGCCGTTGCCTACAGCTACGCCAGAATCCGCCGGCTTGTGCGCCTTGGGGGCGGGTTCTATTGTGGTGCGGTCGCTGACGAATCAGCGATCGGGTTTAGCGATCCGACTCATTACAGACGCACCAATGCCCAGTCTCAATTGCATTTTTCGATCTGCACTTGATGTCATGGTGGCTGTGCGTGGGAGACCTTCGGGTCTACCCGGGGTTTCTGTGACCCGGATCGCTAACCTGCGTACAGCCGCCACCTTTACTTGTTTAGCGATGAGCCGTGGCGGCTAAATCAACCACGGAGTCTCACCATGATCAAACCAACACCCAACCCACCCGAAACCGATCCCACCTCCCCCTACGAATCCCTCGACTCCAAAAAACTCCACGAAGCCGCCGATCGCGCCCTCGACCACTACCTCTGCCCGCCCGGCTCCACCCCGCCACCCTTCAGCCCCCGCGCCATGTACGCCGTCACCGCCGACACCAAAAACGAAGACTTGCTGGCCAATGCCTGCGAAACCCTCGCCTCCGCCAAAACCATCGCCCAGGAATTCGCCGGACTGGTCAAGCCATCGCAGCGCCGGACGCTGATGGGGATTGCGCAACTGATCATGCTCGGGGAACTGGCGGTGAATCGGGTGCTGGATAATCTGGAATTGCCGGGGTAATGCGGGCCGGCTGAGTTATGCGATGCCCGTGCCGGCCTCTTCGCGAGCAGGCTCGCTCCCACATTGATCCTGGTCGGACGCAAACTTTGCGACCACTGAAGGAACCTGTGGTAGCGAGCCTGCAAGCGATCACAAAGGGGAAGGATTATTTAACCCGATGGATGTGCTCGGGCAGCAGATTCGGTTGCGGGTCTGAAAATGCAGCCTGCGGCAGTTCGAGTGATATACGCATGAGCTGCCGAAGGCTGTGATTCGTTCTTGTAACGGCTAGGCTCATACTCGTTAGCGCACCATTAGTATGATAATTTGCGCAAAGTTCGCCATCCGCAAAGGGCCCGATCATGGCTACCGTACGCAAAACCATAACCGTGACTGACCAGCAAGACCATTGGATCAAAGCTCAAATAGAAGCGGGACATTACACCAACGACAGCGAATATATCCGCGATTTGATCCGTCGAGAGCAAGAGCGAAACGCTGAACTGGAAACCGTCCGCGCAGCCCTTCGAGAAGGAGAATCCAGTGGTGCCCCCCGGCCATTCGATGCTGATGCTTTCAAAAAGAGAATGTTGAGAGCACATGGCTGAATACCGACTTCCCCCGCCGCCGAAGTGGATCTTGAGGCTATCTGGGCCTATACAGCTCAACAATGGGGTTTGGATCAGGCCAATCGCTACATCGACATCCTGACTGCGTCTTTCGAGCAGTTGGCTGATCGTCCCAAAACAGCACCCGCATGCGACGCGATCCGCCCCGGTTACCGACGCTGCAGCGTGGAGAGTCACGTGATTTATTTTCGAATCACCGCCTATGGGATCGCGATAATCAGAATTTTGCATGACCGGATGGAAGCGCAGCGTAATCTCTAACCTTCTCGTATCACCGAAAATCAAAAGATCGCAGCCTTCGGCAGCTCCTACAAATCGATGTAAGAGCTGCCGAAGGCTGCGATCTTTGCTTTTGGGAGACTGGCGGAAGACAGCCGGAGTCGAACCTGCCCGGGAACGGATGCCGTCCCCAACCGGGTTTGAAGCCCGGCCGCGCCACCGGGCGCGATTGTCTTCCTGAACTCAGGGTGCGCAAGCGTCAGCCAGCGCGTTGTCGGGGCGGATCTGGCGGGATTCGCCGAGGCGGCGAGTCAGGCCGAGTCGGTCGAAATATTCCAGATACTGAATACAGCGTTTGCGTCCCAAGCCTAGCGCATCACGGAAAGTTGTCACCTCAATCGCTGGATTTTCTTCGGCGAGTTTCAGCAGCAGCGCCGCCATTTGCCGCAGGACGATGTCGCTGATGAACAGGTCGCGCACCACTTGGTGCATCAGGCCCAGCCGTGCGAGTTTGCGCAGCAGCAGGCGGACACTGGCGTCGTCTTCGCCGAGCATTTTCGCGGCGTCGCGTACCCACGGTGGGTCGAAACCGGCCTGTTCGAACAACGGCTGTAATTGCTGCCAGAGGATTTCGTCGTCGGCATTCAGGCGCACCTGATGGTCGGGCAGGTGCAGCCAGGGGCCGCTGGCGAGGATGGAGCCGGCGTTGAGCAGTTCTTCGAGCAGGCTGATGAACGTCGAGCGTTCCAGTGCCAGCGCGCTGAAGCGGCGCAGGCGATCGCGGTCCGGCCCCATCTGGTCGGGTTCCTGTTCGTGGAATCGCGCCAGTTGCTCGAGCAAGGTGAATTTCAACTGGCCCCAGCGCTGCACGTTGAACAGCAGCGGGCCTTGGCGGGTGTCGATCAGGCGGATGTTTTCCGCCAGCGTCCACTGCGCGCGCGGGCGGTTGAACTGGCGTTCGAGGCGTTGCGGGTCGAAGCCGCCGGGGCTGTGGTTGAGCAGTGTCGGCAGGGCCTGTTCGAGGCTGACGCTAAGGGCAAGGGTTTGCAGTTGCGCAAGGCGTTCCGGGCTGCGGCGTTGGCGCGCCGGAGCGAATGGGTCGAGCACAACACCGCCGCCCAATGTGCGCTGGGCGCTGGCGTCGCGCAGGATCAATCGATCGCCTTTCACTGCGTGCACCGGCGCGTTGATCAGCAGTTGCGCGAACATGCGCTCGCCGGGGCTCAGGCGCGGGCCTTGCAGCAAGGCGACGCGGGCGATGACATCTTGGGTGCCGAGGTGCAGATGCATCGGGTGGAAGTGTTCGAAGGTGCGCTCGCCCGGCAACAGATGAAAGTCGATGTCGACGCGCTGGGTCGGGGCATGCAGCCAGTCCGCCAGCAGCCATTGGCCACGGTGGATCTGCGTCAGTTCCAGACGTTCGCCGCTGAGGTTCAGCGCCACGCGCTGGCCGGCGAAGGCCTGTTCGGCGGCCTGGTTTTGCGCGTGCAGGCCACGGATGCGAACCGATTTGCCGGCAGGCGCCAGAACCAGTTTTTCGCCGACCGCAACCGTGCCCGACAGCGCGGTGCCCGTGACCACGATCCCCGCACCCGCGACGCTGAAAGCCCGATCAATCGCCAGACGAAAGCCGCCTTCGCAACCGCGCGCCTGCACCTCGTTGTGTGACTGCAATAACGCCGCGCGCAACTCATCGACGCCCTGCCCGTTCAAGCTCGACACGGTAAAAATCGGCGCATCAGCAAATGGTCCGGGCGCGAGCAGGTCCAGGACCTGGCGCTGCACCTCTTCCACCCTGCCCGCGCCCGCCCGGTCGCATTTAGTGATCGCCACCAGCGCGCGGGGAATGCCGAGCAGTTCGATGATCGCCAGATGCTCTCGCGTCTGTAGCATCACGCCGTCGTCGGCCGCTACCACCAGCAACACCAGATCGATGCCCTGCGCACCAGCGAGCATGTTGTGGGTGAATTTTTCGTGGCCGGGCACGTCGATGAAGCCGGTCAGCCCGGAGCCCGCTGCGAGTTCGGCGTAGAGATAACCGAGATCGATGGTCATGCCGCGTTCGCGCTCCTGCGGGCGGCGGTCGCCGGTTTGCCCGGTCAGCGCCTGCAACAGCGAAGTCTTGCCGTGGTCGATGTGCCCCGCCGTGCCGACGATCACCGGTCGACCTGCAATTGCGGCAACTGCGCCAGCCACGCTGGCTCATCGTCGAGCTGGCGTAGATCCAGCCACAGCGCATCGTCGCCGATTCGCCCGAGCACCGGGATCGGCAAACCGCGCAACGCTGCTTCGAGATTGAGCAGATACCGCCCGCGCCAGCGCTTGGACACTTGCGGGCGGCAACACAGCGCTGCACTCGGCAAGCGCGCCACCGGTTGGCTGCCGCTGCCGATCATGCCCAACGCCTCGACTGCACTGACCTGCCAGACCTCGCCCAACACATCGGCGAGCAACGGTTGCAAACGCAGAGCCTGAGCATGAATCTCGGCCTGCGGCCGGGTCAGCAGACGCAGGCTCGGCAGACGCTCGGCGAGGCGATCCGGATCGCGGTACAGACCGAGCACCGCTTCCAGCGCGGCCAAGGTCAATTTATCGACCCGCAGTGCGCGCTTCAGTGGATTCTTCTTGATCTTCGCGATCAGTTCTTTGCGCCCGACGATCAACCCGGCCTGCGGCCCGCCGAGCAATTTGTCGCCGCTGAAGGTGACGATGTCGGCGCCATCGAGCAGCGCCTGCCGCACGGTCGGTTCCGCCGGCAGCCCCCAGCGCGTCAGGTCGAGCAGACTGCCGCTGCCCAGATCTTCCAGCAACGGCAAGCCATGAGCGTGCGCCAGTTCAGCCAACTCGGCGGTCGCCACTCGCGCGGTGAAGCCTTCGATGCTGTAATTGCTGGCATGCACGCGCATGATCAAACCGCTGCGCGGACCGATTGCCGCTTGGTAATCCCGGGCATGGGTGCGGTTGGTGGTGCCGACTTCGTGCAGGCGCACGCCGGCCCGGGCCATGATGTCGGGGATGCGGAAAGCGCCGCCGATTTCGATCAGCTCGCCACGGGAGATGATGCCTTCCTTGCGCGCGCCGAGGCTGTTGAGCGTGAGCAGCACGGCAGCGGCATTGTTGTTGACCACGGTGACGGCTTCGGCGCCGGTCAGTTCGCGGATCAGGCCTTCGATCAGGTCGTCCCGATCACCGCGCTTGCCGCTGCCCAGATCGAATTCGAGATTGAGCGGATAGCGTGCGGCGGTTTGCACTGCTTCGATGGCTTCTTCGGGCAGCAAGGCGCGACCGAGATTGGTGTGCAGCACCGTGCCGGTCAGGTTGAACACCCGGCGCACCTGACTGCGCTGCTGTTGCGCCAAGCGTTCACCGACGCGGCCGGCGAGCACTTCGGGGCCGATTTCCACGGCCGCCAATTGCCCGCTCAACACGTCAGGCCTTAGCTCATCGAGCAACTGACGCAGGCCAGTCAGCAACGAATCCCGGCCGTAACGTTCGGCCAACGGCGCGCACGCCGGATGACGCAACAACCCATCAATGGACGGCAACCGCAGGGCAACGCTGGAAGACATCAGCCACTCCTGATTTCACTGAAACAATCCCTTTTGGGAGCGAGCTTGCTCCCAAAAGGGTTTCAGAAGTGTAGACGCACTGCCGGAGCTAGCCTGCTCGCGAAAGCGGTGTGTCAGTCAGTGTGGATGTGGCTGACCTGACGCCTTCGCGAGCAGGCTCGCTCCCACAGAGAAACCCGGGGCTGACCGGGCTTTGTGATTCGGCACATAGACTTGTGGGAGCTGGCTTGCCAGCGATTGCGGTGGGTCCGTCAAAGAAGGTGGTGGAGGTGCCGACCAATCGCTGGCAAGCCAGCTCCCACAGGGATTCGGGGTGGAATGAACATTGTTGGTCACCACAAAAACCTGTGGGAGCGAGCCTGCTCGCGAAAACGGTGTGTCAGTCAATGTGGATGTGGCTGACCTGACGCCTTCGCGAGCAGGCTCGCTCCCACAGAGAAATCCGGGGCTGACCGGGCTTTGTGATTCGGCACATAGACTTGTGGGAGCTGGCTTGCCAGCGATTGCGGTGGGTCCGTCAAAGAAGGTGGTGGATGTGCCGACCAATCGCTGGCAAGCCAGCTCCCACAGGGATTCGGGGTGGAATGAACATTGTTGGTCACCACAAAAACCTGTGGGAGCGAGCCTGCTCGCGAAAACGGTGTGTCAGTCAATGTGGATGTGGCTGACCTGACGCCTTCGCGAGCAGGCTCGCTCCCACAGAGAAATCCGGGGCTGACCGGGCTTTGTGATTCGGCACATAGACTTGTGGGAGCTGGCTTGCCAGCGATTGCGGTGGGTCCGTCAAAGAAGACGGTGGATGTGCCGATTGAATCGCTGGCAAGCTGAACTGGTCAAGTAATATTGGACACCAGTTAGGGTTTTTCAGGCCGCCATTTTCTCCATGGCGACCGGTGACCGGTAGTTGTTGTAGCTATGGAGTCTGGTGTTGTTGTAGCGCATTAGGTAGCGCTGCAAATCAACCCGTGCTTCGTACTCGGAGCGGTACCCCGCTTCAGGTACCCACTCCGATTTCAGACTTCCAAAGAAACGCTCCATCGGTGCGTTGTCCCAACACTCTCCCTTGCGACTCATGCTCTGCCTCAGCCCGTGCGCTAGCAGCTCATTCCTGAATTTATGGCTGGTGTACTGGCAGCCTTGATCGGAGTGAAACAGCACGTCTTTAGGTCTGCCTCGCAACTCAACGGCCATTCGTAAGGCCTCACAGGTCAGTTCCGCATCCGAGATCATTGAAAACGCCCAACCCACCAGTCGGCGGGCGAAGAGATCCAAAACCGCAGCGAAATACATCCACCGGGTGCCGACCTTGATATACGTGACATCGGCGCACCACACCTCATTGATTGATGTGACATCGAACTGGCGCTTGAGCACGTGCGGTGCGACCAAAGCCTCTACGCCTGATGATTTGTATTTATGGCGCCGGCGCTGACGGCTAGTCACTCCGGCTTCACGCATCAAACTACGAGCCATGTACCGCCCGACTCGATGTCCTTTGGCCTGTAGTTCCCGGGAAAGGGTGCGTGCCCCGGCCGATGCTCTCGATTCCTTATGATGCTCAACCAGCATGGCTTTGAGTTTCTCCCGCTCAGGACTCACCTTGCCTTGGCGCTGACGCCAGGCATAAAAGCTGCTGCGGCAAACATCAAACACACGGCAACAGTCGTTAACGCCGTATAGCTCTGCCAGCTCATTGATCAATGAGAATGATCTTTGGCGTCCAATAGCAGCAGAGCACTGGCTTTTTTTAGGATTTCAATATCCCGGTCTTTTTGCCTGAGCAAGGCTTTGAGTTCTTGAATCTCTCGGTGGTCAGCTGTAATCGCTTTGGCCCCCACCGGCGTTGTACCCAGGCGCTCTTTGCGAACCTGGGCGACCCAGCGACGCAACGCGGTAGGGCCGATGTCTAGACTGGCACAGACTTCGGGAACCGATATCCCCTCGTCCAATACCATGCCGACAGCCTTGAGTTTGAATTCAATTGAATAAGAGTTACGCATATCCGAACACCTCAGATTTGGACGCCATCATAGCGCCTGATTGAAGTGTCCAAAATCATTAGGCCAGTTCAAGCCAGCTCCCACAGGGATTCGGGGCGGAATGAACATTGTTGGTCACCACAAAACCTGTGGGAGCGAACCTGCTCGCGAATGTGGTGTGTCAGTCAGTGTGGATGTGGCTGACCTGACGCCTTCGCGAGCAGGCTCGCTCCCACAGAGAAATCCGGGGCTGACCGGGCTTTGTGATTCGGCACATAGACTTGTGGGAGCTGGCTTGCCAGCGTTTGCGGTGGGTCCGTCAAAGAAGGTGGTGGATGTGCCGACCAATCGCTGGCAAGCCAGCTCCCACAGGGATTCGGGGTGGAATGAACATTGTTGGTCACCACAAAAACCTGTGGGAGCACACCCCCTTCCACAGTTTTGCTCTCGTCATTCGTCCCCCGGCGCCAGCAACAGATTGGGCGCCAGACGCTGATAGCCGTCCTGGGCCAGACGCATGTCCAGCAGCAAACTGCCGAGATCCGCCGACAACGCCTCGGCTTCGGCGTCGTTCTCCAGATAGAGCAATTTCAGGTAGCTGTCGCAGCTCGGGCAGACTTCGGCGCGCAGCGGTGCCTGTTCGGCGCTGTGCCGGTCGTCTTCCTGGCTCAGATACTCAAGGCCCTTGCTCTGCTCGCAATACACGCACTTGACCCGCACCACATGCCATTCGCATGCGCACAGCGAACACACCAGATAGCGCAAACCGTTGTGCTTGCCGCGATGGCGAATCACCCCGGCCATGGCCGGCGAACCACAGGCCGGGCATTGGCTGAGGCTGTCGCCGGGCTTGAGTTGCAGTTGCGGCACGCTGAGCAGCCAGTGGCTCCAGGCGGTTTGCAGCGCGGCGCCGAGAAACGGCACCAGCGCCGCCGGCACCAGCGAATACTGCCCACTGACCAGCGCCACCGCCCACGCGCGCAGCTGGCCGGAACTGGCCCCGCGCAGAGTGTCCAGCGCGTCGATCACTGCAGGTTGATCCGCTGGCGCATAGCGCTGCAGCAAGGCGTCCAGCCACGGCTGCCAGGCATCTTCGCGCACCAAGGTATCTGCCGCGAATGGTGGCAGACCGTGTTGCTGACAGGCTTCGAAACGCTGCGCATCAAACGGCGCGGTGAGCGGCGGATCGTCGAAGACCTGCTGCTGCGCCCGGCACAATCCGGCCATCAGCCGCAGATAATCCGCCAACCCGTTGCCCTCGGCCAGACGCTCGAGGCGTTCAGCGCGCAGGGCAAACAGGTTACGTGGCGGCAGATACAGAAACGGCGGCGAACTGGCCGCCGCCTCGATTTCCCCAGGTTCAAGAATGCTTGGCAAAAGTCAGCCCTTTTTTGTCAGCGGTCGCTCGGGCACGTCCCGAGGCTGTTCGTCGCGGGTCACCTCGCGGTACCACAGTTCATGGTGTTTTCTCGCCCACGGCCGGCTGACCCAGCCATGCAACATGGCGTCGACCGAACCCTTGATCCACAAACCGGCGTAGATGTGCACGATGATGCTCAGCACCAGCACGAACCCGGCCAGCGCATGCAGCAGCATGGCCCAGCGGATCGTGGTGATGCCGAAGTACGCGCTGAACCACGCGCGCCAGATCACCAGCCCGGTGAACAGCAACGCGAGCATGCACAGCAGTAAAGTCCAGAACAGCAACTTCTGCCCGGCGTTGTATTTGCCTACCGGCGGCACGCTTTCTTCGTCGTTGACCATCACTCGGTTGATCCGCCGCAGCCACTGGCGATCATTGGCGATGAAGAAATTGGTGCGCCAGAAGCTGAACACCAGGCCGAGGAACAGCACAAACATGGCGATGCCCATGTACGGGTGCAGAATCCGCGTCCAGGTGCCGCCGCCGAACAGATTACTGAGCCAGAACAGCGACGGATGAAACAACGCCAGCCCGGACAACCCGGCCATGAAAAACAGGATCGCCACCAGCCAGTGATTGGTGCGCTGGTTGGCGCTGTAACGCAGGATCGTCTTGTTGCTCATGGCCGCTCCTCCCCGCGTGGATCGAAGGTGTGCACCGTCGGATCGACCACGTGCACCGAGTTGTCGGGTGGCGTCGGATGTTCATCCTCCTCGACGCGATTCGGCCCGATGCGCACGTAGTGGAAGAACCCGGCCAGCACCGCCGCACCCATCGCCAACAGGCCGAGGGGTTTGCTGATGCCTTTCCACAAGCCCACCAGCGGACTGATCGCCGGATGGTCCGGCAAACCTGCATAGATTTTTGGCGTGTCGGCGTGATGCAGCACGTACATCACGTGGGTGCCACCAACGCCTGCCGGGTCGTACAAACCGGCGTTTTCAAAGCCACGGCTTTTCAGGTCGACGATGCGTTCGGCGGCGTGTTCTTTCATGTCTTCCTTGGTGCCGAAGACGATCGCGCCGGTCGGGCAGGTTTTCACGCAGGCCGGCTCCAGCCCGACCGCCACCCGGTCGGAACACAGTGTGCATTTGTAGGCCTTGTGATCCTTCTGCGAAATGCGCGGAATGTTGAACGGGCAACCGGTGATGCAATAGCCACAACCGATGCAGTGGTCCTGATCGAAATCGACGATGCCGTTGGCATGCTGAATGATCGCCCCGGGGCTCGGGCACGCGGCCAGACAACCGGGCTCGGCGCAGTGCATACAGCCGTCCTTGCGGATCAGCCATTCGAGGTTGCCGGCGTCGGTTTCGTGCTCGGTGAAGCGCATCAGCGTCCACGAATCCGCCGTCAGGTCCTGCGGATTGTCGTAGGTGCCGTGGTTGTGGCCGACCTCGTCGCGCAGCTCGTTCCATTCCGAGCAGGCGACCTGGCAGGCCTTGCAACCGATGCACTTGGTCGTGTCGATCAGCTTGGCAACGCCCTGCTGAGTCCTTACCGACGGCGGCACGGTGGTGGTGGCCGAGCGGGCAATGATGTCTTGGCTGGCCATTTACAGTTTCTCCACGTTGACCAGGAATGACTTGGATTCCGGGGTCTGAGTGTTGCCATCGCCGAGGAACGGCACCAGGGTGTTGGTCAGGTAACCGTGGCGCGTCAGGCCGGTGAAACCCCAGTGCAGCGGGATGCCGATCTGATGCACGACCTGGCCGTTGACCTGCAGCGGCCGGATCCGTTTGGTCACCACCGCCACCGCTTCGATAAACCCGCGCTTGCAGCTGACACGCACGCGATCACCGGCAGCGATGCCCTTCTCGTTCGCCAGCACCTCACCGATTTCCACGAACTGCTCGGGCTGAGCAATCGCATTCAACTTGCAGTGTTTGCTCCAGAAGTGGAAGTGCTCGGTAAGCCGGTAGCTGGTGCCGGCGTACGGGAAGTCCTTGGCTTCGCCGAGGGTTTCCCAGACCGAATCGAAGATCCGCGCCGCCGGGTTGCTGGTGGCCTTCTTGTTTTGCGGGTGCAGCGGGTTGATGCCGATCGGCGTTTCGAACGGCTCGTAGTGCTC
The DNA here is from genome assembly GCF_056278925.1 of Pseudomonas sp. TE9122. Taxonomy (NCBI): domain Bacteria; kingdom Pseudomonadati; phylum Pseudomonadota; class Gammaproteobacteria; order Pseudomonadales; family Pseudomonadaceae; genus Pseudomonas; species Pseudomonas sp. TE9122. The sequence goes on from NZ_JBWBQI010000001.1 coordinate 2,610,349, forward strand.
AGGGAATGGGCCTTCGTTCATCTTGTCGACGGCGAAGAACCGGGCCACGCCTTCGGGGTTCATGATGAACGGATTCATCCCGGCTTCCGGCGGCACGTCGGCCTTGTAGTCCGGCACATCGGTGCCGGTCCAGGTCTTGCCGTTCCACCACACCAGCCGCTTTTTCGGGTCCCACGGTTTGCCCGCCGGGTCCGCCGAGGCGCGGTTGTAGAGAATCCGCCGATTGGCCGGCCACGCCCACGCCCAGCCCTGATGCTGGTGCATGCCGAACGGGTCGGCGTTATCGCGCCGGGCCATCTGGTTGCCGGCCTCGGTCCAGCTGCCGGCGAAAATCCAGCAACCGGACGCGGTGCTGCCGTCATCCTTGAGCAAACCGAAGCCTGCCAGTTGCGTACCGGCCTTGACCGTGACGCCGCTGGCATCGGTGAAATCGCTGACAGCGGTGCCGTTGATTTCCCGCGCCAGTTCTTCCGGCGAAGGCTCGTCGGGGATCTTGTACGGCCACGAGAGTTTCAGCAGCGGATCAGGAAACTTGCCGCCTTCGGTCTGATAACGCTGGCGCAGGCGCAGGAACAGTTCGCTCATGATGCGAATGTCAGTCTGCGCTTCGCCGGGGCCGTCGGCGCCTTTCCAGTGCCATTGCAGCCAGCGGCTGCTGTTGACCAGCGAGCCGTCTTCCTCGGCAAAACAGGTGGTCGGCAGGCGAATGACTTCGGTCTGGATTTCGGCGGTTTTCACATCGTTGTACGGCCCGACGTTCTGCCAGAACTCCGAGGTCTCCGTGGCCAGCGGGTCCATTACCACCAGCCACTTGAGCTTGGCCAATGCGCCCATCACGCGGTTCTTGTCCGGTAACGCAGCGATCGGATTGAAGCCTTGGCAAAAGTAGCCGTTGACCTTGCCCTGGCTCATCAGATCGAACATTTTCAGCACGTCGTAGTTGGGGATGTCGAGCTTCGGCAAATGATCGAACAGCCAGTTGTTCTCGGCGGTGGCATTGGCGCCGTACCAGGATTTCATCAGGCTGACGTGGAATTTGCTGTAGTTCTGCCAGTACGAAAGCTGCCCCGGTCTGAGCGGAACCTGTGTGCGTTTGAAGATGAACTGGCCATAGTCCTGCTCGCTGTCGCTGGGCAGCGTGAGGTAGCCGGGCAAGGCGTTGGACAGCAGGCCGAGATCGGTCAGACCCTGGATGTTCGAGTGCCCGCGCAGCGCATTGACGCCACCGCCGGGCATGCCGACGTTGCCCAGCAGCAATTGCACCATCGCCGCGCTGCGAATGATCTGCGCGCCAATCGAGTGCTGCGTCCAGCCGAGCGCGTAGAGAATCGTCATGGTCTTGCCCGGTGTCGAGCAGGTGGCGATCTCTTCCCAGATTTTCTGCATCGCGTCGACCGGCATGCCGCAGATCTGGCTGGCCAGGTCGATGTTGTAGCGGCTGTAATGCTGCTTCATCAGTTGATAGACGCAGCGCGGGTCTTGCAGGGTCGGGTCGACGCGGACGAAACCGTCCTCGGCGAATTCGTAACCCCAGCCGGACTTGTCGGTATAGCTGCGTTTTTCCGCGTCATAGCCGCTGAACAGGCCGTCTTCGAAGCCATAGCCGGCTTTGACGATGAACGACACGTCGGTGTAATTGCGCACGTATTCGTGCTGGATCTTGTCCTCGGTCAGCAGGTAATTGATCAATCCGCCCATGAAGGCGATGTCGGTACCGGTGCGGATCGGCGCGTAATAGTCGGCCACCGAAGCGGTCCGGGTAAAACGCGGGTCAACCACGATCAGCCGCGCGGCGTTGTGCGCCTTGGCCTCGGTCACCCATTTGAAGCCGCACGGATGCGCTTCTGCTGCGTTGCCACCCATCACCAGGATCAGATTCGCGTTGGCGATATCGGTCCAGGTGTTGGTCATGGCACCACGGCCGTACGTCGGGGCAAGACTTGCCACCGTCGGGCCGTGTCAGACACGCGCCTGGTTATCGAACCCCAGCAGACCGAGGCTGCGAATCACCTTCTGAGTGATGTAGCCGGCTTCGTTGGATGCCGCCGATGCCGCGAGAAAACCGGTGGTCAGCCAGCGATTCACCGTTTGCCCGTTGGCATTTTTCTCGATGAAGTTGGCGTCGCGGTCGGCCTTCATCAGGTCGGCGATGCGATCGAGGGCTTCGTCCCAGCCGATGCGCGTCCATTCATTGCTGCCGGGCTTGCGCACTTGCGGGTACTGCAAGCGGCCGGGGCTGTGAATGAAGTCGAGCAGGCCCGCGCCTTTCGGGCACAGCGTGCCGCGATTGACCGGGTGGTCGGCATCGCCTTCGATGTGAATGATGTTTTGCGCCACGTTCTTGCCGGCATCGCCCTGGCTGTACATGATCAAACCGCAACCGACCGAGCAATACGGGCAGGTGTTGCGGGTTTCACGGGTGTGGGCGAGCTTGAAGTGACGCACCTGCTCGGCGAAGGCCGCCGTCGGGGCCATGCCCAACGCGCCCAGGCTTGAGCCTGCAAGGCCGATACCGGCGACCTTGAAGAACTGACGACGGCTGAGATCCATCGTGCACTCCTGATCAGGTGGAACCCGGTACTTGCGCCGGGCTTTATCTGGACAATCACGGTTGCGACGCCTTGACGCCGACTTTTTCACTGTAGACAAAGACCTTGCCGATTGTGTGAAAACCGACCGTCGGGTGTCTGGCCCGGATTTCCAGCCAGTGCACACCCCCCCTGTGGGAGCGAGCCTGCTCGCGAAAGCGCTGGGTCATCCAACTCGATGCTGCCTGACCCGACGTATTCGCGAGCAGGCTCGCTCCCACACAGGTCGCGTTGCGCATAGAATGTCCGGCAGAACCAAACCCGCCTCGACGAGACCGCGCATGACTTTCGATTTTGATCAGCTGTTCGACCGCCACCACACTGGCAGTACCAAGTGGAGCCGCTACCCGGCCGATGTGTTGCCGATGTGGGTCGCTGACATGGATTTCGCCGCGCCGCCGGTCATCGTTCAAGCCTTGCAACAGCGCCTGCTGCACCCGCTGCTCGGTTACAGCGTGGCCCAGGACAACCTGCGTGAAGCCATCGTCGCCGACCTGTGGAACAAGTATTCATGGCAGGTGAAACCGCAGGAGCTGATTTTCCTGCCGGGCGTGGAATCGGGCTTCAACATGGCGCTCAAGGCCCTGGTCCAGGCGCAGCAGAATGTCGTCGTGCAAGTACCGAACTATCCGCCGCTGCGCCATGCGCCGGGGCACTGGGGCCTGAACAAGGTCGAACTGCAATTCGAAGCCCAGGCCGATGGCACTTACGCCACGCCATTGGACGCACTGCGCGAGTCACTGAAAGGCGGCGGCGCCCTGCTGTTGAGCAACCCGCACAACCCGATCGGCAAGGTCTTCGACCGCGAAGAATTGCAGGCAGTCGCGGATATCTGTGCAGCGCAGGACGCGTGGATCATTTCCGACGAAATTCATGCCGAACTGTGCTTCGACGGCCGCGTACACATTCCCACCGCATCGCTGAGCACCGAGATTTCCAAACGCACGATCACCCTGATGTCGGCGAGCAAGGCCTACAACATCGCCGGTCTGAAGACCTCGTTCATGATCATTCAGGACGCCGCGCTGCGCGAACGCGTCAACCACGCCCGCTGCGGCATGGTCGACAGCGTCAACCCGCTGGGCATGGAAGCCACCCGCGTCGCCTACAGCGAAGCCGGGCCTTGGCTCGCGGAATTGAAAATCTACCTGCAGGCCAACCGCGACTGGCTGGTAGACGCGGTGCGCACGCGCCTGCCGGGCGTGACCATCAATGTGCCGCAGGGCACGTATCTGGCGTGGCTCGATTGCACCGCGCTGGACCTGCCGGATCCGCAGCGGTTCTTCCTCGAACAGGGCAAGGTCGGCCTGAGTGCCGGGCTCGATTTTGGCGACCGGCATCAGCAGTTCGTGCGCTTGAACTTCGGTTGCCCGAGGGCGTTGCTCGAAGAAGGGATTGCGCGGATGGAGCGGGCTTTGGCTAACCGCAATCTCTGATCCTGCCCCGAGATTCCCCTTTGTAAGTGATCCCCTGTGGGAGCGAGCCTGCTCGCGAAAGCGCAGTGTCAGTCGACATATTTATCGTCTGACAGACCGCTTTCGCGAGCAGGCTCGCTCCCACATTGGTTTTGCATCGCCAACCAGAATCCAGCGCAAATCCGATCGAACTCAAGGCAAAGCCACCGGGTCAACCCGGAACACTGGACTTGAAATCAGGAGACCCTGCGATGACTGACTATCCAAAACCACCCTTCCCGAAACAAGCCCAACCGGTGCCCGGCTCGCAACGCAAGATGGAACCGTATCCAGACTGCGGCGAGCAAAGTTACGTCGGTTCCGGCCGCCTCGCCGGCAAGATCGCGCTGATCACCGGTGCCGACAGCGGCATCGGTCGCGCGGTGGCGATTGCCTTCGCCCGTGAAGGCGCCGACGTCGCCGTGGCTTACCTGAATGAACACGAAGACGCCAAGGAAACCGCACGCTGGGTCGAGCAGGCCGGGCGTCAGTGCATCCTGCTGCCGGGCGATATCGCCGAGAAGGCTCAGTGCCAGGCGCTGGTCGACAAGACCGTCGAGCGCTTTGGCCGCATCGACATTCTGGTCAACAACGCCGCGTTCCAGATGACCCATGAAAACTTCGAGGAAATCCCCGATGACGAATGGGTGATGACCTTCGACGTGAATATCACTGCCATGTTCAGGATCTGCCAGGCGGCGATCAAACACATGCGCCCCGGTTCGTCGATTATCAACACCAGCTCGGTCAACTCGGACATGCCCAAGCCGACTCTGCTGGCGTACGCCACCACCAAAGGCGCAATCGCCAATTTCACCGGTGGCCTGGCGCAGATGCTCGGGCCGAAGGAAATTCGCGTCAACAGCGTCGCCCCTGGCCCGATCTGGACGCCGCTGATCGTCTCGACCATGCCCGACGAAGAAGTACAGAACTTCGGCGGCAGCACCCCGCTCGGCCGTCCGGGCCAACCGGTGGAAGTCGCACCGATTTACGTGCTGCTGGCCTCCGACGAAGCCAGCTATATCACCGGCCAGCGCTACGGCGTGACCGGCGGCAAACCGATGCTGTAACCGTGCAGCAGAAAAACTGAACCCGAGCGGCATGGCATCTCTCCATACCTTTAAGCGCCTACGGGCCAACTGGAACAGGAGGTTGTCATGTCCGCCCCCCTCGTCAGACTCTTCACCCAACCCAACTTCGCCTGGACCGATATCCGCCGCGAAGAAGAAACCCATCCCCGCCACTACCTCGCGCATTTGCTGCTGCTCGCGTTGATTCCGGCCGTGTGCCTGTTCATCGGCACCACTCAAGTCGGTTGGAGCCTCGCCGCGGGTGAGAACGTGCGCCTGAGCACGGCCAGCGCCCTGCAGTTGAGCGTGCTGCTGTACGTGACGATTGTCGCCGGTGTGGCGGTTATCGGCGGGTTTATCAGATGGATGTCGCGTTCATTTGACGCGCGGCCAACGCTGAATCAATGCATCGGTTTTGCCGCTTACACGGTGACGCCGTTTTTCCTCGCCGGGATCGCCGGGCTGTACCCGAGCCGCTGGCTGGCGATTCTGGTGCTCGGCGCGGCGTCAATCTATTCGACGTTTTTGCTGTTCGTCGGCCTGCCGACCTTCATGCATGAGCGCAAGGAGCAAGGCCTGTTGTATTCGGCGTGCGTGTGGGGCGTCGGCCTGCTGGTGCTGGTGACCATGCTGGTGTCGATGATTCTGCTGTGGTTCAACGTGCTCATCCCCGAGTACCTGCGCACGACCGTGAGCTGACCCGGTGCGCCTGTCCTTGAGAATTCACCGAAGTGAGCGGTCATGAGTTTCGGCGTATGGGTCGCGGTGCTCGGCGCCGTGCTGCTGACGCTGGCCCTGACGTCGTCTTGGTTGCGCTGGATGCCGGTCACCACCTCGGCGGTGTGCCTGCTGCTCGGCATCGCCATCGGCCCCAGCGGCCTCGACCTGCTGCAATTGCCGCTGGAAGAATCATCATTGTGGATGGAGCACCTGACTGAAGTCGCGGTGCTCTTTTCCTTGTTCGTCTGCGGTCTGAAGCTGCGGTTGCCGTTGGCCCACAAGACCTGGCGTATCGCTTTTGGTCTGGCCGGGCCGGTAATGATTCTGACGATTATCGGCGTGTGCCTGCTATTGCATTGGGGCCTGCAATTGCCGTGGGGACCGTCGTTGCTGATCGGCGCGATTCTGGCCCCGACCGACCCGGTGCTCGCCGCACTGGTGCAGGTCAATGATGCGCAGGACGTCGACAGCGTGCGCTTCGGCCTCTCCGGTGAAGCCGGGCTCAATGATGGCGTGGCTTTCCCTTTCGTGATTCTCGGCCTGCTGTTGCTGCACGGTGACGGCAGCGCTGGCGAATGGCAGCACTGGGTGCTTCGCAGTCTGTTGTGGGCGGTGCCGGCGGGTTTGCTCACCGGTTACTGGATGGGGCGCGGCATTGGCCGCATCGCTCTGTTACTACGCATTCACAACGAGGACAGCACCCTCGGCCCGAACGATTACCTGACCCTCGCGCTGATCGCACTGTCCTACGTGGTGGCCGACGCCATTGGCGGCTACGGCTTTCTTGCGGTCTTCGCTGCTGGCCTGGGTCTGCGTCAGGAGGAAGTCAAATCCACGGGCATCACCCAGGCACCTGCCGAGCATCTGGTGCAGCCGGTGGTCGGTCATCAGAACGTCGAACCACAGAACGCCGTGCATGGCGACACGGAGCAGTTGGAAGACAGCCAGGTCGCGGCGGGAATCATGATGGGCGACATGCTCGCATTCGGCAGTCTGGTCGAGCGGGCGATGGAAGTGTTTCTGGTGACCCTGCTCGGCGTCGTGCTGATTGCGCATTGGGACTGGCGGGCGTTGTGGATCGGCGCCGTGCTGTTCGGTCTGATCCGACCGCTGAGCGTGACGCTGATGCCGTGGGGCAATCTGCTCAGCGGGCCGCAGCGTTTGTTGATCGGCTGGTTTGGCATTCGTGGCATCGGCAGCCTGTTCTATCTGTTCTTCGCCCTGAACCATGGCCTCGATTCCGACGTTGCCAAGGTCTGTACCGACATCACGTTGTCGGTGGTGGCCCTGAGTATCCTGCTGCATGGCATCAGCACACAGCCGATGCTGGCGCGCTATGAAAGTCTGAAGCAACGAAAAAGCTGATTCTTCAACCGCTGCGCTTTGACGAAAATCATCGAAGATTTTTCTACAAAAAAATGGATCGCCGGGCGCGACCCAAGGGTCACACCTTTAACCGCGCCAACCATCCAGCGCGACCCGGCAGGTTCGGTTCCCCTGCGGTGAACAGCCTATCAAACGGAACCCCGACACAAACAAGGTCACAGTCATGAACGAATGCTCGACTCCTGCGCAAATCAAGGCTTGCAGAGCACTGGCTCTGGAACGCAATCGTCAACTGTTCGAAGAAGCCCACGAACTGAACCGAGCGGCCAACGCGCTGCTGGAACAGACCCCGACCGACTTCGAACGCTTTGAGCAATACCGGGCACTGCGCAAGAAAGCCGATGCGAAATTTGAAGATGCGATTGATCATCTGTGTGTGCTGAATGAGGATTTTCCGCCTATTCCGGCAGCGGTGCAGAATGCTGTTACACCGCGGCGTGAGCTGGAAATTGCGTGATAAAAGTCAAAAGCCCCTCACCCTAGCCCTCTCCCCGAGGGAGAGGGGACTGACCGGGGTGTTCTCACGTGCTACACCGACCTGGCGTACCGCGCCGAATGTAGATTTTGAAAAGCATGAAGATCTGCTCCCTTTCCCCCTCGCCCCCTTGGGGGAGAGGGCTGGGGTGAGGGGGTAAGATCTCACTAACACCACAAAATCCAGCACCTGTCCCCTGCCCCCGACCAATCCACCTCAAGGATTGGTCACCTGAATAAACACCGCATACACCCCCAACATCACCCAGAACGTCGCAAAAATCCAAGGCGTGCGCACTGAGAACAGCAGCGACTTGCGATAGCCCTTGTGGCTCGATTCCATTTCGCTGAACAGTGGAGACTCGTCATACGCCGCGCCCATCACCGGCTCGCTGTGCAGCAACTGGCTCTGTTTGAAGTGCCAGTGATCGATGATGTCGTACGCCGCACGAATCCCCGGCCAGGCATTCAGCGAACTGAGCACACCAAGCAGCGCCAGAAACGGCGGCACGACAAGGGTGAACATCTTGCCCCACTCGGGATTTAGGTTGGCCATGCACGAGGCGAAAGCGATCACCAGAAACGACTGCGCCGCCAGATAGGCGTCGGTGCGGTTGGCAAGGATGCTGGTTTCGTACTGGATTTCCCGGCGATAGAAATCCAGACGCTCCTTGGGTGAGCCAAACATCTTGGCGTCGTGTTCAGCCAAGGCTTCTTCAACAGCGCTTGGCTGGGTCAATATGCGAGACAAGATACGTGCCCTCCAAAAGTGAACAAGACTTTTGGAAAGGCACGCGTCAGCACTAGTTCAGCCGGATCGACCAGCGCGCCACTTCATCGACTGGGCGATGATCTGTACCAGATTCAACTGGGTGAACGGTTTCGGCAGACGCTGCAGATCGGCGGCGAAGCCTTCCAAACGTTCGGCGTATCCAGTGGCGAGAATGATCGGCAAATCCGGCTTGAGCATGCGCAAGGCATGGGCCAGTTGCGCGCCGCTCATTTTTGGCATGGCCATGTCGGTGATCACCAGATCGATCACTTCGCCCTGATCGAACAGCGCCAGCGCCTGGGCGCCGGAGGTCGCGCCGATGACGCGGTGGCCGAGGTCTTCCAGCAGCAGACTGGTGCTGGTCAGCACCAGCGAATCGTCATCGACCACCAGCACACTGAGCCTCGGCACCGCAATGGGCGCGGCGTTGCTGTACGCCGGGCGACTGGCCGTTTGCTCTAGCGCCACCGGAATCCACAGTTCGGCCGCCGTGCCGTGGCCCTTCTCGCTTTTGAGAGTAAAGCGCCCGCCCAACTGCTCGATAAAGCCGTGCACCATCGACAAGCCCAGCCCGGTGCCTTTGCCCAGGCCCTTGGTGGTGAAGAACGGGTCGCGGGCGCAGGCCAGCGTGGCTTCATCCATGCCTTCGCCGCTGTCGATCAGGCTCAGGCACACGTAACGCCCCGCTGCCAGGGTCGAATGAGTTTGTTCCAGCACCACTTCGGCTTGCGCCTGAATGATCACCGTGCCGCCCTCGGGCATGGCATCGCGGGCATTGGTGGCGAGATTGAGGATCGCCAGCTCCAGCTGATTGCTGTCGGCCAGCACTGGCTGCAGATCGTCGGGAAAGCGTGTTTCGATACGAATGCCCGGTCCGAGCGAACTGCGCAGCAGCCCGGTGATGCCTTGCACCAGTTGCGGGATATCCACCGATTCGGTCTTGAGTTCCTGACGCCGGGCGAAGGCCAGCATGCGCTGGGTCAACGAGACACCGCGCAAGGCCCCTTGGGTGGCGTTCTCCAGCAGTCGAGCGATTTTCGGCGCGTCGCCGATGCGTTTCTGCACGATCTCGAGATTGCCGAGAATCACCGTCAGCAGGTTGTTGAAGTCATGGGCGATACCGCCGCTGAGTTGGCCGATCGCCTGCATCTTCTGCGCCTGGAACAACGCCTCGCGGGTCTTTTCCAGGGCCTGCTGCGCCTCGTGCGCCTCGGTCACATCGCGGGTGATCTTGGCAAAGCCGAGCAGCGTGCCGGTGTCGCCGCGAATCGCATCGACGACCACGTGGGCAAGAAACCGCGTGCCGTCCTTGCGCATCCGCCAACTGCGGCTCTCGAACCGGCCTTCGCGGGTGGCAATCTCCAGCGAGCGCTGCGGCTCGCCGAGTTCGCGGTCTTCGGGGGTGTAGAAAATCGAAAAATGCTGGCCGATGATTTCTTCCGGCAAGTAACCCTTGATGCGCTGCGCGCCCTGGTTCCAGTTGCTGACGCAACCTTCGGGGCTGAGCATGTAGATCGCGTAGTCGGTAACGCCCTGCACCAGCAGGCGGAACTGCTGTTCGCTTTGCTTGAGGGTTTCCTCGGCCATCTTGCGGTCGGTGAGGTCGCGAGTGATCTTGGCGAAACCGAGCAGTTCGCCGTTGGGGTCGATGATCGGATCGATCACCACGTGCGACCAGAAGTGCGTGCCGTCCTTGCGCACGCGCCAGCCCTCGCCTTCGAAGCGACCTTCACGGATCGCTGTGTCCAGCGCCCGTTGCGGCATGCCGTTGGCGCGGTCTTCCGGGGTATAGAAACGCGAGAAATGCTCGCCGATGATTTCCGCTTCTTCGTAGCCCTTGAAGCGTTTGGCGCCGGAGTTCCAACTGGTGATGGTACCGTCGGGGTCGATCATGTAGATCGCATAGTCGACAACCGCGTCGATCAGCAGCCGGAAACGGCTGTCTTCGATCGCTGCGGTACTGTTGTTTTCACTCATCACACTCACCAGCCACTGTCATGGGCTGAAGTATGCGTGAATCCGTCGATTTGAAAAGCGCCGGTTCGCTTTTGATCGCCCACCAGCGCGGCAGCAGTTGCTGGATGCGGCTCTCGGCAAAGCGGTCATCAATGAGCATGACCGTGCCGCGATCCTCACGGGTGCGAATCACCCGCCCGGCGGCTTGTACGACTTTTTGCATGCCCGGATACAGATAGGTGTAGTCGTAGCCGGCGCCAAAAATGGCGGCCATGCGCCGCTTCATCTGCTCGTTGACCGGGTTGAGCTGAGCCAGCCCCAGCGTGGCGATGAACGCGCCGATCAGCCGCGCGCCGGGCAAATCGATGCCCTCGCCAAACGCCCCGCCCAGCACCGCAAACCCGACGCCCTGGCTGTCGGCGCTGAACTGGTCGAGAAACGCCTGCCGCGCGCCCTCGGCCATGCCCCGCGATTGCAGCCATTGAGTGATGTGCGGATGGCGCTCGGCCAATAAGGTCGCGACCTGTTGCAGGTAATCGAAACTGCTGAAGAACGCCAGATAGTTGCCCGGGCGCTCGCTGAACTGGCGCGCGATCAGCTCGACGATAGGCTCCAGCGAGGCCTGGCGATGGTTAAAACGCGTGGAGATCTGGCTGACGATGTGCACCTGCAACTGCTCGGCGCTGAACGGCGATTCGACGTCGATGCACACCGTGTCGGCGGGCGTGCCGAGCAGGTCGGCGTAATAATTGCGCGGGCTCAGCGTGGCCGAGAACAGCACGCTACTGCGCGCCGCTGTCAGGCGCGGGCCGATGAACGAAGCCGGCACCACGTTGCGCAGGCACAGTTGCGACAACGGACGTTTGCGGTCGAGATCGCGTTTGCTGATATCGAACAGGTAATGCTCGTCGTACAGCTCGGCGACCCGGGCGAATTGCAGCAAGTCGAAATAGAAATTCTGCAGGCCGCTGTCGAGGCCTTGCGGATGTTCGTTGAGGTAATCGCCAATGGCCGCGCAACACAGCGAAATGGCGTGCAGGAGCTTGTCCGGCGCCTTGTCGTACGCCTGATACGCCGCCAGTTGCGGCGCATGCAGCGCGTTCCATTCGCGGTTGACCCGTTGCAGGGCATTCTTCAGCGCTGCCGGCGCGGTTTTGCGCACGCTGGCGAGGGTGAACTGGTCGAGGCTGGCGCTGTACATTTGCCGGCCGCGTTCGACCAGGTTGTGCGCCTCGTCGGCCAGCACCGCGACTTTCCATTGATTGAGCTGGGCCAGGCCGAACAGCAGCGCGCTGAAGTCGAAGTAATAGTTGTAGTCGGCAACCACCACATCCGCCCAACGGGCCATTTCCTGACTGAGGTAATACGGGCATACGCTGTGCTGCGCGGCAACTTCACGCATCGCCGCCTGATCCAGCAGATTGATATGGCTGGCAGATTCGCGGGCAGCCGGCAGGCGATCATAAAAACCCTGGGCCAACGGACAGGATTCACCGTGGCAGGCTTTGTCCGGATGTTCGCAGGCCTTGTCGCGAGCAACCATTTCCATCACCCGCAGCGGCAAGTCCGGCGCTTGCCTGAACAACACCTGACTGGCATCGAGCGCCAGTTTGCGTCCGGGAGTCTTGGCGGTGAGAAAGAACACCTTGTCCAGTTGCTGCGGCGCCAGGGCCTTGAGCATTGGGAATAGCGTGCCAAGGGTTTTGCCAATCCCGGTCGGTGCCTGGGCCATCAGACAGCGGCCGGTGCTGACGGCTTTGAACACTGATTCGGCCAGATGCCGTTGGCCGGGACGAAAATCCGCATGCGGGAACGCCAGTTGCTGCGCGGCCAGATTGCGCGCTTCGCGATGGGCCATTTCCTGCTCGGCCCATTGCAGGAACAAGCCGCACTGCTGCGTGAAAAACGTCTGGAGTGACTCGGCGCTGTGGGATTCGACCAGGCAGGTTTCCTTTTCGCTGACGACGTCGAAATACACCAGCGCCAGATTGATCTGCTGCAATTGCAGTTTCTGGCACATCAACCAGCCGTAGATTTTCGCCTGCGCCCAGTGCAACTGGCGGTGATTGGCCGGTTGCCTGCTGAGGTCGCCGCGATAGGTTTTGACTTCTTCCAGGCAGTTTTGCGCCGGGTCGTAGCCATCCGCCCTGCCCTTGACCTTCAGCTCGCCGAATTCGCCTTGCAGCGCCACTTCGCTCTGGTACTGCTCACTGCGCCGCGACGCCACGGTGCGATGGCCGACGATGCCTTCGAGCGCCGTTGGTGACGGGGTGAAGCGCAGGTCGAGATCACCGGTCTTGGCGGTGAACTCGCACAGTGCACGCACGGCAACGCTGTAACTCAAGCGCTCTGCTCCGCCCATTGCACGTAACACACCGCCACTGGCATCTGGTGCTCGTGGCAGAACTCCAGCCAGCGCAGTTGATTGTCCTGCAAGCGGTCGCCGGGGCCTTTGACTTCGATCATCCGGTAGGTCTTGTGCTGCGGCCAGAACTGGATCAGGTCCGGCATGCCAGCGCGGTTGGCCTTGATGTCGAGCAATAGACGATTGCACCAGTGTTTGAGGTGTTCGGCGGGCAGACAGGCCAGCGCCTGTTCCAGCAAGTCTTCGTTGAGCGCGCCCCAGAACACGAACGGCGACTGGATGCCCCACTTGTCGACGAAGCGCTGGCGGATGGTCTCGGCGTAGCGGCCGTCATCGAGTTCGCCCAGGCAGGCCTGGAACAGCTCGGCGCGGCGCTCGAGGAAGTCTTCGCTGAGCAGATCCACCGGGCCGCGCTGGAACGGGTGGAAGAACGCGCCCGGCAACGGCGCGAAGATCGCCGGCCAGCACAACAGGCCGAACAGTGAATTGATCAGGCTGTTCTCGACGTAATGCACCGGGCCGTCATCGGCGTGCAAGTGCGCTTGTACGTGAAATTCCACCGACCGCGCCGGATCGCTGCGCGGCAAATGCAAATCGAGGCGCTCGACCTCTCTGGCCTTGGCACGCTTGAGCGGCGGGCCACCGAGTTTGCGCCGCAGACGCGGGACGATGCGTTGTAAGCCCTGCTGCTCGGCGGCACTTTGCGGCGCCTGTTCGGCCAGCGTGCCGAGCTCCAGCGCCAGCGCGTATTCGCCGCAACGTTCAAGCACACGGATCATCCGCAGTCGCGCACCAGGATAGGCGCAGTCGCGGTAAACACTCAGGGCCAGCGCAAAGTCGCCGATGCGCTCGGCATACTGGCCGATCTGGAACAACGCCTTGGCTTGCCGACGGCGTAGCCACGGGTTGTCGAACTGCACGGCGTTGATCTGTTCGACGATTTCCGCCAGCGGCTCACCGGCCTCGAAACGCAGCTGGCACTGATGCAGAAACAGGCAGGCATCGACGTCTTCGCGACTGCGCAGGCCTCGGGAGTCAGCGCAGAACTCGACTTTTTCATAAGTGAAGATGCCCAGGTCGGCCAGCACGAACTCCGACCAGTCCTGATACAGATTGCCGAAGAACATCAGCCGCAGGCGATCGCACAAATCCATCAGGGTCAGGCTGAACAGCCGGTCGGCCAGTTGCGGCGCCCAGACGCGCAGGGTTTGCGCCTCGCTGAACTGTTCGGCCAGCACGGGCAGCCACTCGTCCTTGCGCCCTTTCGGCTGTTCTATAAAGGTGCCGAACGCTTGCAGCAGCTCGGCCTTGAGCAGGACATCAAACAGCTCTGCCAGGGTCAGCGCAGCGTGTTCGTCGAGCCAGCCGTGTTCGAGCAACGGCCGCGCCGCCTCGGCAATGTCGCCGATTTCCAGATAGTTGAGTTTGCTCGCGCGAAAGTGAATGCCCTTGCGCATGACCATGCGCACCAGCAATCCCTGCGAGGCTTGCGGCAGCGTGTTGAAGTCGCGGATGAAGCCGTGCTCGCTTGCGCTCATCACATCGGCATAGCGAAGCCCAAGCCAATCAAGCACTTGCCGGAAGTTGTTGAGGTAATAGAACGGATCGTCGAGAGGGTTGGAGGTCACGGGAATTCAAAGCCACGGCAAGCGAACACTGGTTATGCGTACAGATAACAGCTCAGCCCTGCCCGGCGCAAACGGAAAAAGATCAATGGCATTTTTTCGCGCCGCCATCGAACTTTTCCGCCGCTGCTGGCACCAACCGCGTTACAGGGCCGACAATGCCCGCAATCACATTCAAGCAAGGAGTCAGAGGTGGGTATGAAAATCAAGATGCTGGGTATTCCTGTAGCAGTCGCAGCCCTGTTGGCGCTGGGCGGCTGTTCGACCCAGACCGTGGTGACGCTGCAGAACGGCACCCAGTACCTGACTGAGGACATGCCGAAGACCGAGACCGAAGATGGTTTCTACGAATTCGAAGACATCTCTGGCGCCAAGGTCAAGGTTCGCGCCGATGAAGTCGCGACCGTGCGCAAGGAAGACTGACTTGGCCTGAATGATCGTTCCCATGCGCAGCAAAGGAATGCCTCCACGGACGCTCCGCGTTCGGCTCTCGAGTGGGACGCAGAGCGTCCCGGGCTGCATTCCCACGCGGAGCGTGGGAACGATCACACACTGGATCTGCGTCGTTCACAAATCCCCTGTGGGAGCGAGCCTGCTCGCGAAGGGGCCGGCACAGGCCCCGCATCAACCTCAGGCGATAACCACCCCGTCGTCGCTCAAACTCCCCAGCGCCACCCCCACCAACGTCACCGAATCCCCACCAAATGTCAGTACGGTATCCTGCCCGACCGCCGACGCATGGGCGCGCAAATCATCCCCCGGCAACACACCCTGTACGCCGAGAAACACCAGTTTGTCATCGGCCGTGTAGCCAACGACCCGATCCTGGCCGAACGCGCCGTGGAACAGAAACGTATCCGCCCCGCCGCCCGATTCCAGCAAATCGTTGCCAGCGCCGCCGACAAACACATCATTGCCCGCGCCGCCGAGCAAATGATCATTGCCCTCAAGGCCAAACAGCCAATCGCCGCCCGCATGCGCCTTGAGCATGTCATTGGCAGCCGTGCCTTTCATGCTCGACTCATAAACGGTGAGATTACTGCCGACTTTCAGCCCCGTGGCCGTGACGCTGTGCAACACGTCGTCCTTGAACACGCCCCAGAGAAAACCCGGCTCTTTGCTGACAATGCTGCCGATGTCGCGGGTAATGCTGATCCCGCCGTTGGCATCGCGGATGTACAGGTTGCCGGCACCGTCGTTGGCGAAATCAAAGTTCTTCACTGTTTGCTGCAAGTCGAGCGTGTTGTTGCCCTGCCCGCCCAGAATGACGTTGTAGCCGCCGATGTCGCGGAAGCTGTCGTTGCCGGCGCGTCCCTCCAGGTAGTCGTTGCCGCTGCCGCCCTGGATCAGGTCGTTGCCGTCACTGCCAATAATGAACGTGCTGCCCTTGTGGGTTTCGGCGTTACGGTTGAGGTCCTGTACCCAAGTGTTGGCCCGCGCCGGGTCGGACAGGTTGGCGACGATGATCGTCGAGTCGCGGCTGGTAAGGTCGTAGAACTTCGATTCCAGCACGCGGGTCATGCCGTCGCCGTAGCCAGTGGGCAGGTGCGAAATCCAGGTCGGGATATTCAGGATCGAATACGGCAGCACGTTCCAGGCGTTCGAGGCGTAGTGATCGTTGAAGCTGACGAGGTTGTCGGTGGTGGATGTGTGCGGCGCATCGTGCACACCCACCGAGGCACTGCTGAAGGTCGAACCGTCGAGGGCGCGAAACACCGGGTCGTTTTCGTAGCCGATATTCAGCACCTTGTCGCCGCTGCTCTGGGTCGGCGAGGCGTAGGCGATGTAGTTGGAATCGGCGAAGAAACCGCCCCACTTGCCAGCGCTCAAGTCAGCCATGCTGTTCACCGCCAGGCCGCCCAGGCTATGACCGCTGACCAGCACGTCCTTGCCGCTGAGGCCGTTGGCCCGGGCGAATGCGACGACATCGTTGAGCAGATTGCCGAAAGCTTCGCCGACGTAGTTTTTTGCGTAATCGGCCGGGCCGAACGCCGCGAGCAGATCGTTGATCACGTCGCCAATCGAATCACCAATGAGGATTTCGCGCGGGCCGCTGGTGCCGCGAAAGGCGATACCCAGTTCGGTGAGGTGACCCTGGACATCGTACTTGCCGAGGATTTCCACTTGCGCGCTGGTGTAGCCGGCCTTCTCGCCGAAGAACGTCCCGCGTGCATCGGTCTTGCCGTCGTAGCCCAATTGCGCAGCGGTGATGGGCGTCCAGCCGGCCTTTTGCACGGCATCGAGGGCGAGTTTTTCCGAGTCGGGATTCCACGGGATACCGGGGATCACCCCTTGCGAATCGGTGCCGCCAATCAGTGCGGTGACCAGCGTTGCCGGCAGGCCCAGGCCGAAGCCGTTGTGCTGATAACCGGCGGCGAAGCCGTTATCGAGGTTGTGATAGGAATACAGCGTGATCGCCATGGCATCGCTGAACAGCGCCGCGGAATCGGCTGTGCCGAAGTTCTTGTAGTCGTATACACCCATTGCCATTGCCTCTCTTGTTGTTGGAATTGTCAGAGATAGCTCACAGCCAGAGCGCGGGGCTCTGGAGCATTCGTTACATCTTGCACATCCTCTGTAGGAGCTGCCGAAGGCTGCGATCTTGTGGGACGCAGAGCGTCCCCGGCTGCATTCCCACACAGAGCGTGGGAACGTTCATGTGTACGCCGTACCTGTGGGAGCGAGCCTGCTCGCGAAGGCGGCAGCACATTCAACATCACAATCGCCTGACCCACCGCTTTCGCGAGCAGGTTCGCTCCCACAATGAGATCTCCTGCAACTTCGGAATCAGGCAAAGACGAAACTCGAGTCCGTCAGGTCAGTCACGCCGACGCCAATCAGCGTCACGGCAAAATCGCCGACCTTCAGCACGGTATCAGCGCCGGACTGCGCGGCATGCTGCTTGTAGTCATAACCCTGTCCCGCGCCCGCGACGCCCATGAACAGCAGTTTGTCGCTGCCTTGATAACCATTGATCGCATCGAAACCGAACGCACCGCTGAACAGGAAGGTGTTGCCGCCACCCACCGCCGTCATCACGTCGTTGCCGGCGCCACCCACAAAAGTCACCTGCGACTTGTCGCTGATCAGTTGATCATCGCCACCAAGGCCAAACAGCCAGTCGCCATCGGCCGTGGCATGCAAGGCATTGCCGTAGCCATCACCGCTGAGCGAATGGTTGTACTGGGTCAGTTCGCTGCCGTTGCTCAGGCCCTTGGCGGTGACGCCCCAGGTGATCTCCTTGCTGCCCCACCACGAACCGGCCTCTTTACTGACCAGCGCGCCGATGTCGCGGGTCAGGCTGACGCCGCCGTAGGCGTCGCGCACGTACAGCGTGCCGTCGCCGTCGTTGGCGAAGCTGAAGTTCTGCAACGGTTTCTGCAGTTCGAAGGTGTTATGGCCCTGCCCGCCGAAAATGACGTTGTAGCCGCCGTCATCACGAAAACGGTCGTCGCCGCCCAGTCCTTCAAGAAAGTCGTTACCCGCCCCGCCCTTGAGCCAGTCGCTGCTCTGCGTGCCGATGATGAAGGTGCTGCCGCTGTGCGGCTCGCCGCTGCGGCCCAGGTCCTCGACCCAGGTCTTGCTCCGCGATGCCTCGTCGAGATTGGCGACGATGATTGTCGAGTCGCGCTCGGTCAGGTTGTAGAACGCCGAATCGATCACCCGATTCAAGCCATCGGCGTAGCCCAGTGAACTGTGCGCCGACCAGTTCAACGGGTTGGCGATGCTGAACGGCACCAGGTTCTGCGCCGTGGAAGCGTAGTTATCGGTGAAATTGACCAGGTTGTCGGTGGTCGATTCGTGGGGCTTGTCGTGCTTGCCCATCGATGCCGTGCTGAACGTGGTGCCGTCGAGCACGCGAAATACCGGATCGTTTTCGAAACCGATATTGAGCACCTGGTTGCCGGAGTTGCTCTGGGTCGGCGAGGCGAAGGCGATGTAATTGGCATCCTTGTAGAAGCCGCCCCAGTTGTCCCCGCTCAATTCAGCAACACTATTTACCCCAAGCCCGCCGAGGCTGTGGCCGCTGATCAATACGTCCTTGGCAGCAACACCGTTGGCAATCGCGAAAGCGGCGACGGCCTTGAGCAGATTGTCGAACGCGTTTTTCGCGTAATTGCTCGCGTAATCCGACGGCCCGACCGCCGCGAGCAGATTGTTTTTCAGATCACCGAAAGTGTCGCTGTAACCCAGCCCGCCAGTGCCGCGAAAGGCAATGCCAAGGCCGATCAACTTGCCAGCAGCGTCATACTTGCCGAGCACTTCGGCCTCGGCGCTGGTGAAGCCATCCTGTTCCCCGAAGAACGTGCCTTGCACGCCGACCTTGCCCTGATAGCCCAGCGCCGTCGCCGTGACCGGTGCCCACGCCGTGGCCGGCAACGGTTTGCCGGTGGGCGTGTAGGCATACAGCGTCAGTGCGATGGCGTCGCTGTACAACCCTTTGCCGTCGGCATTTTTGTAATCGAACAATCCCATGTGCAGCGCTCCTTTTCCTTGAAAAACCGGCAGCCCGAGAAGCGCTGCCGGTTACGCCTCAGAACTGCCAGTCGAGGGTCAGACCGACGCCGTGATCCTTCTCGTTCGAGCCGATCAGGCCGTTGTAGTCAAGGTTGACCCGCACGTCGCGATTGAGCGCCAGCCCGGCGCGCACTCCGACCACAGCAGCGTCACGATCCATCGACACGCTCTGCACGGTGAACGCGCTATTGCCGTTGGCGAAGGCCAGATGGCTGTCGGCATCGACGCTGCTCAGGTTGTGCTGCCAGCCGAGACTGGCGCCCAGTTCCAACTGATGCTTGTCCGACACAGCGAAGCTGCGCTTGGCGCGCACGCCGAGGGTCGACAGCACCACGTCGCGGTTGTCTTCACCACCCTTGAGCGCGGCAGCGTCACCCTTCTCGGTGAAGCTGTCGGTGTTGAGGTGCACGTAGGACAGATTGGCGAACGGCTCCAGGTTCATCGGTTGCAGGCCCAGATCGTATGCGGCCTCGGTGAACACTTGCGCGGTGGTCGCGTCGCGTTTGGTTTTCTGTTTGCCGCTGACGTCGCCGAACTGCAGATCACGTTTGACGTCGATGCGATGCCAGCTGTAGGCGCCGCCGACGGTCAGGCGCAACGCGTCGATTTCATGGCCCAGATACGCACCCAAGTGGTAGCTGTCGACCGACGCCGACGAATGCGTGCCGCTGCCCATGCTCAACGAACTGTCGCTGTAACCGGTGACGAAACCGAGACGGGTATCTTCAGCAATCAGACCGTCGACACCAGCCAGCAGCCCACCGATGGAGCTATTGGAATCGGCATTGTCGTGTCCGCCGTCACTCTCGCCCCACGAGCCGAGGACCTTGACCCAGACGTTGCTGCGATCATCAGTCGGCGCATCGGCATTGAACAGATCACGCTCACGCAGGCGCTCGCCGACGGCTTCGCGCAGGTAGCGGCTGTCGTTGATCAGCAGCGTGCCGATGGCCGGGTGAATCTCGCCGGACAACTGTTGAAAGGCCTGCTGCGCCGACGCCGCGTTGGGCGACAGCAACAGGGTTTCGAACAGCGCGTTGCCCGCACCCAGACGTTCGGCAGCCGCACCGACGGCGCGCTGGTTCGGCGTCAGACCGACGCTGGCGAACGATGCCTCATTGCGCCCGACCGCCAGTTGAATGCCGCCCGCCGAATAATCCAGAGTGCCGCCAAGGAAGGCGTAATTCGGCAAGACCTGACCGAAGCGCCCTTCAATGCCGCCCGCCGCTTGCAGGATGTTGTAGCGAGTGCCGAGCAGGCTTTGCACTTCGCCGGTGCTGAGCAAGGTCGGGCTGTTTTCCAGCGACAGGCTCACCGTGGCACCGTCGATGATGGCTTTGCCGCCCGCAACGATCTGATCGCTGCTGGTTGGCGACAGCTCTACGGCGTAGGTCGAACCCGGCGCGAAGGTCACGTCACCGGCGACGTTCAAGGTGCCGATGGAGTTGCCCGGCGCCACCGTACCGCCGCTGTTCACTGCCAGCGCGCCGATGCGGCCATTGCCGCCGAGGATGCCGCCATTGTTGACAGTGACCGCCGATTGCAGCGAACCGTTGATGGCCAGTCGACCCTGATTGACCAGGGTCGGGCCGCTGTAAGTGTTATTGCCGGTCAGCACCAGGGTGCCGATGCCTTGCTTGGTCAGACCGCCGTGGCCGCCGATGTCGTTGCGCCAGGTGTCGAGGCCGCACGTGATATCGATGCACACGCGTTCGGTGGGTTTGCCCTGATCGATGATCGCACCGATGCCCGGCAAGTCAGCCACGAACTGGCCGGACCCGTAAGCGCCCTGCACGCGGAATTCTTCGGGAATGTCCTGCTCGGTCACGAACATCGCCGGGCCGTTGATGGCCTTGCGCAGGTTGATCATGCCCCAACCGTACAAGGCGTCGATGCCCGGCGCACCGAGGTCGGTCGCAGTGGTGCGCAACACGCTGGCGACCTGGTCGCCGCTCATGTACGGAAAACGCTCCATCAGTACGGCAATGGAACCAGCGACATGCGGCGCCGCCATCGAGGTGCCGTTGTAATTGGCGTAGCTGGTGGTCAGGTTGCCGGCGTTGGTGCCTTCGATGATCGAGCTGTAGATCTTGGTGCCCGGCGCCGAGACGCAGTAACTCGCCGTATAGCCGCAGCGCGAGGAGAACGTGCTGATCACGTACGGATTGGCGCTGGCGGTGTCCGGGTTTTGCTGCAACGCGGCGACGGTGATCCAGTTCGGCGCGATGTCCGGGACGAAATAACCCAGGCCGGCAATGGCGTCGGGATTGTTCAGGTTGTAATCGTTGCCGGCGGCAAAAATGGTGACGATGCCGCTGCGAGCGGCGGCGATGGCGCCGTCGTAAGCGCCGCCGGGTTTGGTGCCGAGCAGCGTGCGGATTTCGTTAAATTGCAATTGCGCGTCGTTGACGGTGAAGTGCGGATACGCCGGATCGCGGCCGCCGAGGTCGAAGCGGTCGGTGATGCCGATGCCCCAGCTGTTGTTGATGATCCGCGCACCGCTGGCGATCAGCGCATCCCAACCGGCCTTGTACACCGCGCCGTCGTTGCCGCGCACGATGCCGTCTTCCGGGCCTGGGTCGCCGTTATCGGCGCTGATGATCTGCGCACCGAATGCAACACCGTGCATCACCCCGCCGTCGCGACTGCCCGCCGCGATGCCGCCGACGTGCGTGCCATGGGCGCCGAGCTTGCCGTTGGAGCCGACCGAGGGTGAACCGTCATAGAGGAACGCATCGCCGGCCTTTACCGGGATGTAAGGGTCGGTGTATTCGCGAATGCCGCTGGTGACCAGGGTGACGACTTTGTTGCTGCCGGAGAACTCCGGATGTGCGGCGTAGACCGGCTGATCGAAGATGCCCAGCTTCACGCCTTTGCCGGTGTAGCCGGCGGCGTAGGCGTAATCCGCGCCGATCGCGCCCAAGCCCCAGTCAGCCTTGAATTCATTGCTGCGCCAGCTCGACGGATCGCCGCTGCGGCCGTTTTCAACGTAAGGCGCTGCCTGTGCCATCGCACTGGCACAGAGCATGGCGACTGTCAGGGTTTTCAGGGCAAAGCGGCCACCCGATTGCGCGGGGGTATTGTTGTTATCCATCCACGACCTTCCTTAGTGATGTTGCGAAGAATCCGGTTGCCTTGATCGTTCCCACGCTCCGCGTGGGAATGCAGCCCGGGACGCTCTGCGTCCCATTGGAACGCGGAGCGTCCCTGGAGGCGTTCCCACGCAGAGCGTGGGGACGATCAATTCCCTTGCTGCACGTGGGAACGATCAGGTTTTGCGACTGCTGCGCAGTCGAGCGGGGATAAATCCCCTCGCCACTGTGGCTCAAACCCATGTAATCAGAACTGCCAGTTCAGACTCAGCCCTACGCCATGCAGCTTCTCGCGGCTGGCCAGTTGGCCGTTGTAATCGAGGTTGACCCGCACGTCCTTGCTCAATGCCAGACTGGCCTGCACGCCGACCAGTGCGGCATCACGTACCAGCGCCGAACTCTCCACTGAGTACGGCGTGCCGCCGCTGGCAAAACGCAAATGCTGCTCTGATTCGATATCGCTGAGGCTGTGCTGCCAGCCGAGACGCGCGCTGACGTCCAGCGCTTGCTGGTTCGAAAGGTTGAAGGTTTTGCTCGCCCGCACGCCCAAGGTGCTCAGCGCCACATCGCGTCGATCTCCAGAGCTTTTGAGCGCAGCGGCATCGCCCTTTTCGGTGAAGCCTTCGGTGTCCAGATGCAGGTAGGTCAGGTTGGCGAACGGTTCCAGCGCCAGCGCTTGCAGCTGCAAGCGATACGCCGCTTCGCCGAAGACTTGGGTGGTGGTCGCGTCAACTTTGGCTTTCTGCTTGGCGCTGACCTCGTCGTATTGCAGATCGCGCTTCACATCGCCGCGATGCCAGCTGTAGGCCGCGCCAGTGCTCAAGCGCCAGGCGCCGAGATCGTGTGCGGCGTAAGTGCCGAGGTGATAGCTGTCGACTTTCGCCGAAGAATGCGTGCCCGAGCCCATGTTCAAGGAGCTGTCGCTGTAGCCAGTGACCAGACCGATGCGGGTCTGCTCGTCCAGCGCGCCGTCGACCCCCGCCAGCAGGCCGCCGATCGAGGTGTTGTAGCCCGCCGTGTCGTGGCCCGAATCGGTACTGCCCCAGGCGCCGAGTGCTTTGATCCAGCCATTGCTGCGTGTCGCCGATTCATCGTGCAGCCGCTCGCCAACCGCATCACGCAACTGGCGGCTGTCATTGATCAGCATCGTCCCCAGCGCCGGATAAATCTCGCCGCTCAGTTGCTGGAAGGCTTGCTGCGCCGAGGCCTGAGTCGGTGCACGAAGCACACTTTCGTAAACCGAATTGCCGGCGCCCAGACCTTCAACTGCAGCGGCCACCGAACGCTGGTTCGGCGTTTGCCCGACGCTGGCGAAGCTTGTGGCATTGCGCTGGATATTCAGCTGGATGCCGCTTGCGGCGTAGTCGAGGGCGCCGCCGATGAACAGGTAGTTCGGCACTACTGCAGCGAACTGCCCCTGCACGCCGCCGGCCGCTTGCAGGATGTTGTACTGGCGACCAAGCAGGCTTTGCGCTTCGGCGCTGCTGAGCAAGGTCGGGCTGTTTTCCAGCGCCAGGCTGACGCTGGCGCCGCTGACGGTTGCCGTGCCACCGGCAACGATGCGGTCACTGCTTGTGGGCGATAGCTCGACGGCGTAAGTCGAGCCCGGGGCGAGTGTCACATCACCAGCGACGTTCAAGGTGCCGATGGAATTGCCCGGTGCGACCCGGCCGCCGCTGTTGGCGGTCAACGCGCCGATGCGTCCGGAGCCGCCGAGGGTGCCGCTGTCGTTGACGGTGACCGCTGAGGTCAGCGAACCGTTCACGGTCAGCAGACCGCCGTTGACGGTGGTCGGGCCGCGATAGGTGTTAGCGCCACTGAGCAGCAATTGCCCGGCGCCGGACTTGATCAGGCTGCCCTCATACACCCGGTTTGCCGCTGCCGCATCACGCAGCATGCCGATGGCGTAATCGGTCTGGTCCTGCTGACTGGCGCCGGCCGGGACACCGTTCTCCCAGCCTTTGTCCTGCAGGGTTTGCTGCCAGGCGCTGTGCTCGGCGAGGTCTTCGCGCTGGCGCTGGAGCAGCGCCTTGTCAGAGATGTCATTGCTCCAGACATCGCGCTGCCCTGCCCCCAGATTCGCGTCGAACGTACCGAGCAATTGCCCCGGCCCGCGCATCGCCCGATTGAGATTGGCGACGCCCCAACCGACGCGCTCGTTCGGTGCGTCGGTGACCGCGCCATCGAGCTGGGTGGCGGTGGTCAGCAGCACCTCGAGCGCCTGCTGATTGTTCATGTACGGATAACGTTCCATCACCAGCGCCAGGGCGCCGGTCGCGTGCGGCGCCGCCATCGAGGTACCGGACTTGATCGCATAACCGCCACCGGGAATGGTGCTGTCGATCTTCGCCCCCGGTGTGGTGATGCACCAGTATTTGGCGATGCCGCACTGGTTGTATTTCTGCTGATTGCTCTGATCGAGCCCGGACACCGCCAGCCAGTGACCTTCCAGATCCGGCTGAAAGTACGGCAGCGCCGAACGTACGCTGGCATTCGGGTAGCCGCTGTTGCCGGCGCTGAAGACATTGATCACGCCGCGCCGGGAAACATCGGCAGCGGCGTCGAGCCAGGTGCCCTTGTTCCAGTGTTGCGCGTAGGCGGCGTGCAGATCCGCGAGAGTGCGGTAACTGACATCCGGCGGCTGACTGCCCCAACTGTTGTTGATCGCCCGCACCCCGGCATTGGCGAGGCTGTCGTAGACCGCTTTGAAATAACGCGGATCAGGGCTGGGGCCGAAGAGGAAACTGTCGTTCTTGTTGGTGTTGCCGACGTAGATTTGCGCGTTGTACGCCACCCCGTGCATGCCGCTGCCATCACGGGCGGCGCCCATGGTGCCGACCACGTGGGTGCCGTGGGAATCGTTGTTGGGGTTGAGCGTGCCGTCGACGTTGAACACTGAGCCATCGACGTAGCTGCCGCTGGCGGTTACCGGGTGATAACGGTCGGCGGAGAATTCGGGGTGGGCGGCATCGAAACCGGAATCGAGCGCGCCGATTTTCACGCCCTTGCCGGTGATGCCGGTTGCGTAGGCCTGATCGGCCTGCATGCGTTCCAGGCCCCAGTCGCGCAGGAACTCGGCGCTGCGCCAACTGGCCGGATTGCCGGGCTGGCCGGGTTCCAGGTATTGCGCCTGCGTTGCCGAGGTCACCAGCAATAGCGTGCCGAGCGAAATCGGCTTGATGCGTACGTCCATGGTCATCATTCTCTTTTTTGTTGTTTTGTTCAGGGCTGATAGCGGTGTCGCCCGTTCCCCTCACCCCAGCCCTCTCCCAAAGGGAGAGGGAGCCGACCGTGTTGTCTTCAGTTATTCAGCGACCTGGAAAACCAGTCGATTACGGATTCAGCACAGCTCGTTCAAGTCGGTGCATCTCGCCAATCTCCCCGGATCGGTCCCCTCTCCCTCTGGGAGAGGGTTAGGGTGAGGGCTGTTGCGCGACCACAAATGCTTCGTCCACCCGCGCCAAATCCTGCTCATTAACGTCTCGGTGCAAAGCCTCAGATCCTGCGGTGTCGCCCGTTCCCCTCACCCCAGCCCTCTCCCAAAGGGAGAGGGAGCCGACCGTGTTGTCTTCAGTTATTCAGCGACCTGGAAAACCAGTCGATTACGGATTCAGCACAGCTCGTTCAAATCGGTGCATCTCGCCAACCTTCCCGGATCGGTCCCCTCACCCCAGCCCTCTCCCAAAGGGGGAGGGAGCCGACCGTGTTGTCTTCAGTTATTCAGCGACCTGGAAAACCAGTCGATTACGGATTCAGCACAGCTCGTTCAAGTCGGTGCATCTCGCCAATCTCCCCGGATCGGTCCCCTCTCCCTCTGGGAGAGGGTTAGGGTGAGGGCTGTTGCGCGACCACAAATGCTTCGTCCACCCGCGCCAGATCCTGTTCGTTCAAAGTCCCGGCGTAGTAATGCAATTTGGTCCAGGCCATGAGGTAGTCGTAGCGTGCCTGGGCCAGGTCGCGGCGGGTGGTGAACAGTTGCTGCTCGGCATTCAACGCATCGAGATTGGTGCGTTCGCCGCCCAGAATGCTTTGTCGGGTCGAGACCACCAGTGCTTCCGCCGACTTCAAAGCCTTCTGATAAGCACGCAATTTGTTCACGCCCGAGAGGCAGGCGCTGAACTGTCGGCGCAGTTCGATCAAGGTTTCGCGGGTTTTGCCATCCAGTTCGTATTCGGCCTGTTCCATGGTGCGGCTGGCCTGACGTGTGGAGGCCGACACCCCGCCGCCGGCGTACAGCGGCACGCTGACTTCAAGGCCGATGGTGTTGGTTTCGTAGCGCTGGTTATAGGTGTTGCCGCTTTCGGACTCGTTGTCGCGCATCGAGGCATAGGCGCTTACTTTCGGCAGATGTCCGGCGCGGTTGCGTTCGACTTCATAGCGCGCAACTTCCACGGCCTGCCGCTGCGAAGCGAGGTTCGGGTTGTTGCTGATCGCCAGTTCATGCCAAGTGTCGAAATTGGCCGGTTGCAGCGTGAAGGTCTGGAATTGCTGACCAAGCGGCGCCAGGTCGCCGATGTCCACTGCCGGCACGCCCACCAGCGCACCCAGCTCACGCAAGGCGGCATCCTGCTCGTTGCGCGCTTCGATTTCCTCGGCAGTCGCCAGCTCATAGCGCGACTCGGCTTCGAGAATATCGGTGCGCGTGCCCTCGCCCTGCTTGAACATGTGTTCGTTCTGCTGGAACTGTTGCTCGTAGGCCTTCTTCTTCGCCTGGGCGATGTCGATCTGGTCCTGGGCGAACAAGGCTTTGGTGTAGTTGTCCAGCACGCGCACCAACAGTTCCTGACTCTTGCCGCGAAAGGCTTCGTCGGCAAACAACGACTGCGCCACGCCTTTGCGATACGCCGCGTAAGCTTCGTAATCAAGCAGCGGTTGCTGCACCGTCAGCGCCGAGCCGTAACTGTTGTAGTTGCGCTCATCGGTGCGGTTGCGCGCACGATCATCCAGAGACGTCGCCTTGGACGAGTTGCGGCCCTTGTTGTAGGTGTAGCCGATCCGTGGCAGCAGGCCGGCGCGGCCAATCACGCGGTTTTCCAGGCCAGCATCGCGCTCCTTGATTGCACCGAGAAACACCGGATCGTTGCGCAACGCCTGTTCGTAAATCTCGAATGGCCCCATGGCCGCGACTGCCGAGTGACTCGCGAGCAGCATCATTGCCGCCCCCAGCATTGAAAGCTTTTTCATACAGCCGAACATCCTTATTCCTCGGTCAACGCGGAACCGGCGCGATCGAGCAGCGGTTTGAACAAATAGTTGAGGAGTGAACGCTCACCGGTGCGCACGAACATTTCCGCCGGCATACCGGGCTTGATCACCAGGCCGTTGAGCTTTTCCATGGCCTGATCGCTGACGCTGCTGCGCAACACGTAATACGGCACGCCGGTTTTCTCATCGACCATCTGGTCGGCGGAGATCAGGCTGACTGCGCCGGGCACGCGCGGGGTTTTGCTCTGGTTGAACGCGGTAAACAGGATGTCCACCGGCAAATGCGTGCCGACCTTGTCGATCAGGTTGATCGGCAAGTGCCCTTCCACTTCCAGGGTGGTGCCTTGCGGAACGATCTCCAGCAGGGTTTCGCCCTGACGCACCACAGCGCCTTCGGTGTGCACGCCGAGGTTGACTGCCACGCCATCGGCGGTGGCGAGGATCTCGCTGTGTTGCAGGTCGAAACCGGCGGAGGTCAATTGCTCGGACAGGGTTACGCTTTTCAACTGCGCATCGGCCAGTTGCGTGCGCACTTCCTTCTGGTATTCCTCGCCGTGCTGCTGCAACTTCAGGCGCGATTCAAGGATGCCCTGCTCCACACGCCCGCTTTCGCCGGTGTTTTCCGCCAGCTGCTGCTGCACCTGCGACAGTTGCCGCTGGTAGTCCATCAAGCGATTGCGCGGGATGTAGCCGTTGTCGGCCAGCGGTTGCAGGTTGCTCAGTTGTTGTTGCAGGGAACTGGCCTGAGCATTGAGGTCGCTGCGGGCGCGGCGCATGCCGGCCAGTTGTGCGGTGGCGCCTTCGATATTGGCGCGCAGTGCCGCTTGTTCCCGGGAGAATGCTTCGCGGCGGCTGCTGAACAGTTGCCGCTGGCCTTCCAGCACCAGCGCCAGGCGCGGGTCCGGGTCGTTGCTCAGCTCGGCCGGAAAGGTCACTTGCTTGAGGTTGTCGCGCTCGGCTTGCCAGCGCGCGAGGCTGGCCCAAGCCATGCGGTACTGCGCCTGTAGCGATTGCACGTCGGCAGCCACTTGCGTCTGATCAAGGCGGAACAACGGCTGGCCCTGCTTCACGATCTCGCCTTCGCGCACCAGAATCCGGCTGACCACGCCGCTGCTCATCGACTGCACGGCCTTGCGCTTGCCCGAGACCACCACGGTGCCCTGCACCGGAATGCCCTGATCCAGCGGCGCCAGTGCCGCCCAGGTGAAGAAACTGCCAGCGCCGACGATGGCCAGAATCCAGCCCATGCGCGCGAAGAATTTCGCATCACGCTCCGGGCGCTCGGTGAGGTAGGCGTGTTCCATGTTCGCTTCGTTTTCAGTGTTCATGCTGGCGCTGCTCATACACCCGAATTCCTTGTCGAGGGCTGATACTGCCGGCTCATGCTGAGCCCGCCCGGTGTTTGTGCGGCTTTTTCGCGTTGCTGTTCGTGCTGGCCGGAAAGTGCCTTGAGCACATCCTGACTCGGGCCGAACGCCTGCAAACGACCATCGTTGAGCACGAGCAATTTGTCAGCCTGAGCCAGCACCGAAGAACGGTGCGTGACCAGAATCACCGTGGTGCCTTGCGCCTTGAGTTGCGCAATGGCGCTGGCCAGTGCGGCTTCGCCGACGGTGTCGAGGTTGGAATTGGGTTCATCGAGCACCACCAGACTCGGCGTGCCGTACAGCGCGCGGGCCAGGGCCACGCGTTGCTTCTGGCCACCGGACAAGCCGCTGCCGTCCTCGCCCAGTTGCGTGTCGTAGCCCTGCGGCAGGCGCAGGACCATCTCGTGGACACCGGCCTGTTGCGCGGCGGTGACGACTTTTTGCGGGTCGGCTTCGCTGAATCGTGCAATGTTTTCGGCAATGGAGCCGCTGAACAGCTCGATGTCTTGCGGCAAATAACCAATGTACGGGCCGAGCTGATCACGGTTCCAGCGGTGGATATCAGCGCCGTCGAGGCGCACCGTGCCGCCCAGAACCGGCCACACGCCGACCAGCACTCGAGCCAGCGTCGACTTGCCGGAACCAGACGCGCCGAGCACGCCGAGCACTTCGCCAGCACTCAGATTGAAATTGACCATGTGCAAAGTGGCCGCACGCTGCCCCGGCGGGCCGGCGCTGACTTGTTCGAAGCTGATCTGGCCTTTCGGTGCCGGCAGTGCCATCGCCTCGTCGCTAGGCGGAAACGCCTGCAACAGCGCATCAAGGCGCCGGTAAGCCAGCTTCGCCCCGCTCCACTGCTTCCAAACGGCGATCAACTGATCGATCGGGCTCAGTACGCGACCCATCAGGATCGAACCGGCGATCATCATCCCCGCAGTCATGTCGCCCTTGATCACCAGCAACGCGCCCAGGCCCAGCACCAACGATTGCAGGCACAGGCGCAGGGTCTTGCTCAGCGAACTGATCACCGCACCGGTGTCGCTGGCCTGGTTCTGCAAGCCGAGGAAGCGCGAATGCACCCCGAACCAGCGCTTGCGCAGCGAGCCGAGCATGCCCATCGCCTGAATGGTTTCGGCGTTGTGCAAGTGACTGGTAGCCAACTGACTGGACTGCTGGGAAAAACCGGCGGCTTCGCCCAGCGGTTTTTTGGTCATGTATTCGTTGAGGCAGGCCAGTGCGATCAGCAGCAACGCGCCTGCCGTGGCCAGCACGCCAAGCCAGACGTTGAACAGGTAAATGACAAACAGATAGACCGGGAACCACGGCGCATCGAAGAAGGCGAACAGCGCCGGGCCGGTGACGAACTGGCGGATGTGGGTCAGGTCGCCCAGCGACTGCCCGGCGTTACCCTCACCCTTGAACAGGTTGCGCTCGAACGCGGCCTGATAGACGCGCAGATTGAAGCGCCGCTCCAATTGGCTGCCGATGCGGATGACGATAAAGCTGCGGATCACTTCCAGCAGGCCGATGAAGGCGAAGAACCCGACCACCATCAACGACAGCATCGCCAGAGTGGTTTCGTTCTGTGACGACAGCACCCGGTCGTAAACTTGCAGCATGTAGATCGACGGCACCAGCATCAGCACGTTGATCAACGCAGTGAAACAACCGACGCTGATCAGAATGCTTTTATAGTCGCCCAATGCCTTGATTAACGGAGCGGCCGGAGACTTCGCCATCTTCATTGATTCTTCCTGAGTTCATAGTCTCGTCGGTGCGGACGAGCATTCCATTGATATTTCGCGTACCTGCCAAAGATCATTTGCAAGTAGTGCTTACAATTTCATAACAAGTTGATCGGCTTCGCGGTTATAACGCTCAGTTATTGCAGTACATCAACTTCGCGCAACTACCCAGCCACCGCTTAGTGCCCGACGCGTTCGAGCAAGATAAGCAATTGCGAACTCAACCTGCTTGTGTAAGAGCCATCCCCCCGGCGGCTGAAAAAGGCGATTTTCGAACCCTCCTTGCCAGTGATGGCAATGCCATCGGGTTCTGGAAACCAGCCAATCGGGACTTCGCTCAACCACGCGCCCAGACAATCGGCGCCCTCGCCCAAGGTCTTGTCTGGCGCAAGATCGACAACGCATGTGTTCGACGGCTTGTCTTGCAACGACCGCGTTTCGGGTGTGTCGTTGTGACCGGTCAATGTGGCCTGCCAGCGCCCGGCGAATGCCGAGGGTTCTTCGAGTCTGAGGCTGCTTGCCATGCTTGTCGCTCCGGTCATCATCAGCGTGACTGCCATCAGCCATGCCATCGTCGTGTCAGTTAAAACGTATCGAGTCATAGGAAATTTCACTTCCGCTCGTAGCCTTGCTCGGGGATCAGGCCGATGCAAGCGAAGAAAGCGACGCACGAGGCGCCGCTTTCCTTTCACATCACGCCACGATGTCGCTGGTCGCAGCCTGGCCCACGGTGCTGACGATGAAGTCAGCCACGCCATGCCCGGAGAAATCCACCGACAACAGGCTATTGCCGCCCGACGAGGTCAACACTGCGTCGCCGGCCGAACCGGTGAAGCTGTTGACGAAGTGCAGGCCCGCACCGTTGGTGATGCCGGTCAGGTCGATTTTGTCCAGACCGCTGACGAAATCGAGGATCTGATCGATCGCACCTGGCTTGGAGTCCGAGCTGGCGGCGAACACGAAAGTGTCCGAACCGGCGCCGCCCCACAGCTTGTCGGCACCGCCAGCGCCGTACAGGATGTCGTTACCGGCACCGCCCTTCAGCTCGTTGGCCACGCTGTTGCCGATCAACAGATCGCTGCCCGAACCACCAATCGCGTTCTCGATGACCGCGCCCTTGGCGATCGACACGTTACCGACCATGCCGCCAACGTCGGAGAACGAAGCGCTGTTGAGGTTGATCTTCTGGTTCTGGGTGAAACCGGAGAAATCCAGGGTGTCCTTGCCGCCGGCATCCCACACCGAGAACACCACTTTGTCGCTCGACGACGACGCGCTGAGGAAATCGCGGCCGGTATTGGAGTTGAAGCCGTAGGTGGTGTCGCCGGTGCGGGTGGTGGTGTTGGCGCCGTAGAGTTTCTGGATGGCTGCGATGTCGTCCATCAGCGGGCCGGACGAATAGGCTTCGACGCCGCCCTTGCTGAAGTTCTGGTTGGTGTTGCTCTCGCTCCAGTAACTCATGACGCTGTAGCCACGGGTGTCCTGGCCGTAGGTCGCGTCGTTGTAGGTCGGGTTGCCGTTGCCGGCGTTGTAGTCGCCAGGGTGAGCAAGGCCCAGGGTATGGCCGATTTCGTGGGTCAGGGTCTGACGACCGTAGTTGTTCAGATCCGGGTTCTTGTTCTGCGTGTAACCGCTGTTGATCAAGTACCACGAGGTGCCGTCATAACCGGCGCCGGTCCCCGGCAGATAGGCAAACGCCGCAGCGCCATCCTGGCCACCGCTGTAGTTACCGAAGGTCATGTGCCCGTCGCCGCCCGAGGCTCTCTCGGTGAAGGTGACATTGGCCACATCGGCCCAGGACTGCATGGCGAGCTTGGCCTGCGCCTGTTGCTGCGCGCTGAACTGACTGAACCCGGTGATCCCGTGCTTGTTCATCGTGCTGTTCGAGGCCGAGGTCAGGAACGTATAGGTGAGTTCGATCTTGCCGCTGCCGTCCTTGTCCTGGTAGGCAGCGCCGTCACGCAGCAATTGCGTAGCCGCCTGGTCGACGGAGTACGAGGGTTTGCCATTGACCGTGAGGTTGCCGCCGCGGTCGTACTGATGGCTGAAGCCATTGATCTGGTTGTACGCCGAGCTGAAGGCAGCCAGCTGGAAAGCCTGTTCGGCGGAATCAACAGCATTGGTTTTAACTTTCGACATAAACACACTTCCTTGTTTAGCAATGGAACAGTTTTTGTCCGACAGGACGATCTTTGGCGAGATCGTCCTATCACTCGCCCAATGAAGGCGTAACGAACCTGACACAATTGGAAATCTGTCGTAAAGGATTTTTTTGCGATCCAATTTGGTGGTATCAGGAAACTGCCGTAAACAAAGCGTGCGGGGAGGAAAGATTGTTTTTAGTTGCGATGAGGGCGGAAATTGTCTGACGATTTTCTATTTAAATATTAAATATCGCTAAGTTTGAATTTGTTGGGCAAGTCACACTTTCAGTCAGCGGTGCCAGTGCTTTGATATCAACTATGCTGATTCATTGAATAACAAATGTGGGAGCGAGCCTGCTCGCGAAGGCGCCAAGCCAGTCAACATAAGAGTCGAATGACAAACCGCTTCGCGAGCAGGCTCGCTCCCACAGGGGTCTTGTACGTTGGCCTGAAAAAACTCAGCTGCCGGTACGAATCTTGTTCCAAACCCGCGTCCGGATCCGGTCGATATTCAGCGGCATCGCTTCCAGCGCGAACAGCTTGCCCATCATTTCCGCACTCGGGTAAACCTTGGTGTCGTTCTTGATCGCCGGATCGATGAGCGTGTCCGCCTGTTCGTTGCCATTGGCGTAGTGCACATAGTTGGTGATGCCGGCCATGACATCGGGGCGCAGCAGGTAATTCATGAAGGCGTATCCGGCCTTTTCGTCCGGTGCGTCGGCGGGCATGGCGACCATATCGAACCAGATCGCCGCGCCTTCCTTGGGAATCGCATAACCGATCTCGACGCCGTTCTTGGCTTCCTTGGCGCGGTTCTCCGCTTGCAGGATGTCGCCGGAAAAGCCGACTGCTACGCAGATG
The DNA here is from genome assembly GCF_056278925.1 of Pseudomonas sp. TE9122. Classification (NCBI taxonomy): domain Bacteria; kingdom Pseudomonadati; phylum Pseudomonadota; class Gammaproteobacteria; order Pseudomonadales; family Pseudomonadaceae; genus Pseudomonas; species Pseudomonas sp. TE9122. The sequence goes on from NZ_JBWBQI010000001.1 coordinate 2,643,691, forward strand.
TCGCCGTTGGCCAGGTCACTGGTGTACTTGGAGGAATGGAAGTAGCTGACATAGGGCCGCACTTTCATCAGCAAAGCTTCGGCTTTTTTGTAGTCTTCGGGATTCTTGCTGTGGTGCGGCAGGCCGAGGTAGTTAAGTGCCGCTGGGAGCAGTTCCGGGCCGTTGTCGAGGATCGCCACGCCGCACTTTTGCAGTTTTTCCATGTATTCGGGTTTGAAGATCAGATCCCAGGAATCCACCGGCGCGTCGTCGCCCAGCACCGCTTTGACCTTGGCGATGTTGTAGCCGATACCGGTGCTGCCCCACAGATAAGGGAAACCGTGCTCGTTGTTCGGGTCGTTGGTCTGCAAGGCTTTGAGCAGTGCCGGGTTGAGGTTCTTCCAGTTCGGCAACTGACTCTTGTCGAGTTTCTTCAGCGCCCCACCCTGAATCTGCCGCGCCATGAAGTGGTTCGACGGGAACACCACGTCGTAACCGGATTTGCCGGTCATCAATTTGCCGTCGAGGGTTTCGTTGCTGTCGTAGACGTCGTAGGTGACGCCGATGCCCGTGTCTTTCTGGAAATTCTTCGTGGTGTCCGGGGCGATGTAGTCGGACCAGTTGTAGACCTTGACCGTCTCGGCCGCGTGACTGACGGAAGCGGCCAGCAGCAGCGGCGCCAATGCGAGGGTTTTCTGGATCATGGGGCGATTCCTGTATGGGCTTTTTTTGTTGGCAGGCAATCAAAGGATCGAACAATCAGAAAATCAGCACGTAGCTCTTGCGCACGGTTTCCTGGATATCCCAGATCCCGAGCGTGTTGGCTGGCAACATCAGTGCGTCGCCGCCTTGTATGTGCAGGGTTTCGCCGCCACCGTCGGGGGTGAAGGTGCAGCGCCCGGAAATGAAATGGCAGAACTCCTGCGCGGTGATCTGCCGCCGCCAGCGGCCCGGGGTGCATTCCCAGACGCCGGTTTCGACACCGTCGTCGCGCTCGACGCTGGTGGTCGAGGCAATTGCGACAGGTTCGCCGAGGGGCACGGCGACCGGGTTGGACTCCTCGAGTTCGAGCCCGGCGGTGTTCTTGAATTGGGTGATGCTCATGGCGTGACCTGTTTGTTGAGGGAAACGACGTTCAGTGCATGAAACCTTCCATGAACCCGGCGACTTGGCTGGCGAGCTTGCGCCGCCAGGGCGCGGTCGCCGGATTGGCCAGCGTCTGGTCTTCATGCACGAAACTTTTGATGATCGCGTTGTAGCCGAGCCAGCGGCATGGCTCTGGCTCCCAGGCACGCAGCGCGTGAATGCCACCGTCGGGCAGGACCCACGGTTGTTGGGTCAGCTCGCTGTCGCGCTCGAGAATCAGATCGGCCAGGGTGCGCCCGCCAAGGTTGCTGGCGCCGACGCCCTCGCCGCCGTAACCGCCCGATAGCGCGATGCCGTTGGCGCGGTCGCAAAGCATGTGCGGCTTGAAATGCCGCGACATGCCGAGGTTGCCGCCCCAGGCGTGGGTGATTTGCACATTTTTCAGCTGCGGGAACAGTTCGCCGAACAGATAGCGGCGCAACTCGACTTCATCGCGAGTGAGGTTGAAGTCATGGCGCAGCTTGCCGGCGAACTGATAGCCGCCACGGGCGCCGAAAATCAGGCGGTTGTCGGCACTGCGCTGGCCATAGGTGACTTGACGGCTGAACTCACTGAAGGCCTGGCCGCGATTCAGGCCGATTTCGTCCCAGGTCGCGGCGGACAGCGGCTCGGTGGCGACAATCAGACTTTGCACCGGCAGCTGATAGCGGCCCAGCGGCGGCAACGTCACCGAATAGCCTTCCACGGCCGGGACGATCCAGCGGCTGCGTACGCTGGCCTTGGCAGTGCGCAAACTGCCGGATTGCCAGTGGGTAACCGGGCTGTTTTCGTAGATTTTCACGCCCATGTTCTGCACGGTACGCGCCAGGCCACGGACCAGTTTCGCCGGGTGAATGGTCGCGACATGGGGAGCGAAGATGCCGCCGTAGGGCTTGGCCACGCGGATCTGCTGGGCCAGTTGCTCGGGACTCAGCCAGCGGTAATCGTCGTCAGTCAGGCCTTGGGCATGCAGCTTGTTCAGGTAATCGCGCAGAACGGTTTCCTGCTCTGGGTAGCGCGCAGCACAATAAAGCACCCCGCCCTTGCGGTAATCGCAGTCGATGCCTTCGCGTTCAACGACGATCTCTACTTCATCAGGAATGCTGTGCAGCAGATCAAACGACGCCCGCCGTTGCTGCGGCGATAAGCCTGCGAGCAAGCGATCCTCACCCAGCAAGTTACCCATCAGCCAGCCGCCATTGCGTCCGGACGCACCGAACCCGGCGGTTTGCGCCTCGATGATGGCGATATCCAGGCCGGGCGCCTGTTTTTTCAGGTAGTACGCCGTCCACAGTCCGGTGTAACCGGCGCCGATGATCGCCACGTCGACATCTAGATCCCGCTCAAGCGCAGGGCGCGCCAGCAGCGGTTCATCGAGCTGATCCATCCACAAACTGATCGTGCGCCACGCCGACATGCCAGACTCCGCCACTGAAAACCTTCGATGGCGTCGATCCTAGTGGCTGCCTTCAGTGGATGTCTTGCGCGCGTGCCCGCAGAGAAATTTGTTTGGCGTAGGCCTTGGGCGACTGGCCGGTGTGCTCGCGAAAGCATTTGTAAAACGCCGACAGCGAATTGAAACCGGCGGCAAACGCCAGCTCGTCGACGCGCAATGGCGGTGCGGCGCTGTCCAGTGCACGCAGCAAATGCTGCAGGCGCGCCTGGTTGACGTAGCGATAAAAGCTTTGCCCGAGTACCTGATTGAGCAGATAGGAAATCTGATTGCGGCTGTACCCGCACTCCTTCGCCACCCTTTGCAGGTCAAGCTCAGGGTCCAGATAAGGCTGCTGCTTCTCGAAATACTGCTGCAGGTCTTCGGCCATGAAGCTCAGTTGGCGCGGTGACAGACCGAGACGACTGACCGCCGGACGGCTCGGTGCCGAACTGCCGTTGGTTTGGGTACGCACCAGCGAGGCGTATTCATTGACGCGCCATATCAGGCCGTCCTTGACCGTGATCGCTTCGCTGGAACGGAACGACACCAAACCATCGCCGCCACGCAAGGTCACTTCGTACTGAATGAACGCGGTGTTGCCATCCACCCGGATGCGGTCGCAATGCTCGAGCAGTTCGTCGGATTCTCGCGGCATGCTCACGCGCACGTAGTCGCGCAACTCATTAAGACCGAGTACACGGTTCTGAAAGAAATCGCTGTACTGGATATCGGCGTGATAAAGCGCCATGACGCTGTCCAGATCCCGGTGTTTCCAGCTCAGGTGATAGCGCATGACCGTGGCGGCCGTGGCCTGGGTCTGTTCTGGGCCGTCGTCATCGGCGTGCATAAGCGGCTCGGCGAAAAAGAACCGAGCTTGCCCAACTTCCTCTGCCGCTTCAATGAAAAATCCATGGTGGCGTTTTGGCGATAATCGATGAGCCAGTGACTTACATCAAAAAATGCGAATCAATCGCTAAACGGACTGAAAAAACTCACAGTTTTTTCACACACGGATGCTACTTTTAAAGCTCAAGCACTGGTTGAGCCAATGAAGGCTCTTCCCACCTAACATGAGCAAAAGGAAGCGCTCGATGAAGCAGGCGGGCAACACCATGAATAAAGGGTTCAGCAAAGTCACCTTTCCAAATGCTTGCCAGCTGATGCGCTGGCATTTTCATCCCATGGGTTTCGAGGCGACGATGGATGCGCCGGGCAGCCTGATCGCCCGTCTGTTTGATCGTGCCAGCGGCGAAACCATGATCGCCATTGCCGGCATTCCCTGCGCAACGGTGATGAACGCGGCGGACGTCGAGCGCATCATCGAGGCCATCGAAGATGAGCTGGAAGCTTTCACTCCTCCGGAATCTCTCAAGAACTACGCATAACCGCCTGATTTAAAACAAAAAGCCCGCAGCGATGCGGGCTTTTTTATTGATCAGGCGCTGGCCTTCTCGGTTCGATGATCGACGAAGAACGGCTTGCCCTTGGCAACTCGATCCGATGCCCTCGGCATGTTTACCGCTTGGGTTTCCTGCGGTTCGACGTACCAGTAGCAATGGCTGACGGCGCGCGTGATACCAACGTAGGCAAGGCGCAGGATTTCGTCTTTTTGCGCATTGTCGTACGGCTCGCTATCGCCACTTTTGCCCAATCCCGCCATGCGATACACCTGGTTCTTGTACGGAGAACTGGTCAGATGCTGGCAATCACCCAGCAGGAATACCGCATCAGCCTGCAAGCCTTTGGCGCTGTGATAGGTCAGCTGTTTCAGCCGCCGCGCATCATAGGGCAAGCTCGAATCCACATTAATTACAGGCTGAATATGCTTCTCAATCAATAACTTATCGCTGCTTTTTCGATAAAGCATCAGGATTGAATCACCCCGCCGGTAATGCTCGGCCAGACGCTGCCCCAACGCTTCATCGTCACGCTCAAGCACGTTGACCGGGTGAAGCGGCTTGGGCTCACCACTGGCCTTGGCCTTCTTGCCTGCGATCGCCGGCGCTGCACGGACAATGTGTTCGGCTGCGTCGATGATGTGCTGATGGCTGCGATAGTTGTCACTGAGCATCACTCTCGTGGTGCTCGGGGAAGGAAATTCCTTGTTGAACTCCATGAAGTAGCTCGGAGAACTGCCGCGCCAGCCGTAAATCGACTGCCAGTCATCACCGACGCACAATAGCGACGACCGCTGCGCCCCTCGCCCAACGTGCATGGCCGGGCCACGGCTGCGGATTTCATTGAGGCTGGCGCGAATCCACGAAACGATCTGCGGCGATACGTCCTGGAATTCGTCGATCATCAAATGCGCCATCGGCCGCAGCAACTCATCGCTGAGCAGCTTGAGGTTGTCCGGCGAGTGTTCGCTGAACAACGCGAACATGCGGTTGTAGGTCATCACTGGCGGTTTCTGATCCAGCAGGTGATCTTCAAATGCGCGCCAGAACAGGCTCAGGGCCTCAAAGAAAAAACGATCAGGATCGTCCTTGGCGAAGCTCATCCGGCTGACCGCGTCCGGCACATCCAGGCCGAGGTTTTCGATGAAGCCCGCCGCGGCGACAAAACAGTCCAGCAATGGCGCGGATGCCAGCTCGCCCTTGACCTTGTAATCAAATCCGGGACCGGCGCTGGCATCTCCGGCCAACGTCGCAAGAACGCGCCTGGATGACTCGTAACTATCCATCCATATCAATGGCTTACGGCAGAAAGCTTGAAACAGAGTGCGCTTGACCGCCCACTCTGCACGGACACTCAGCTTGGTGTTGGGTCGGGTCAGCTGGGCGTTTTCCTTGGGATCAAAGCCGAGCACCACCCAGGCATCGAGGCTGGGAATATAGCCGTGAGCGTGGAACTTCGAGCCATTGATTTCGAAGGCCTGCCGATTCGGCTCGATGCCTTTAATGGGCCACGCACCGGCGCGAAACCACAGATCCTCGATGACATCGCAGAGCTCTTCATCGCGCTTGGCCGCCAGTTCGGTGACCGCCATGCGTTTCTGCACATCGGGGTGGTCGCGTTCCAGTTCCTTTAATTGCAAACCCGCGCGGGACAGCGGCTGGATCAACTGGCGGAAACGCTCATCGTCGTTGAACAGCCGGTGATAACAAGCGTTCAGTTGCTGCCGCTGCGCGTCGTTGATCCGCAGGTCAAACGGATTGCTGTCGACCTCCTCTGCGCCACTTTGCGGGCGATCGCTGAGGTTCTCGAAGGCCTGCAAGCGCTCGAAACCCGGCAGGCTGCGCACCATCGGCAGGATGCGCGAGTGGAAGGTTCGCACCAGTTCGCGCGCCTGCTTGAGGTTCAGCGGCTGCCCCCACAACGTGAATATTTCGATGAGCTTGTTGATGAAGTCCTTGCGCGATTCACGGGTGAAGGTCACCACAGTCATCGAATCCAGCTCAAAACCCAGATAATGGCTGAGCAACAGTATGCGCAGCACCAATGTGGTCGACTTGCCGGCGCCCGCACCGGCGACCACCGAGGTGGACGGCGTATCGCTGAAGATCATTTTCCATTGCGCGGCGCTGGGCTGGGCGTGGGCCGGGAGCAAACGAGCGACGTCAGCCTTGATGCGTTTTTTCAATTCGGCGGTGAGCGGCAGGCGCCAGTCATCGAACAGGTTGTTATCGACGCTGGGCGGCCGATGCTCGGTGTTGCGGCTGTCGCGAATCAGCAGAACCTGGCGGCCTTCCTCCAGACCCTCAAGCTTGCCCTCCTTGAAACCATATTCGACGCCGGCTGTGTGGCCACTGCGAAATCCGTCAGCTTGCCCGTGCAGCCACGATGCCCGGTGCTGCGCGCGCAGCTTGGTCAGACCGTGACCAAAGAATCGCGCGGCCAGACGCTTGAACCAGGGCATCTCGGCCAGTGGACGAAGTTCAGGGGGAAGATCGGGGGTGTGTTGCGCCACGCTGACGGACTCCAGGGTGTGAGGCTGTGGCGGCTATGGTGTCTGGATTTGCTGATGAGTTCTAGCGAAATGCTTACAGGTCATCGGTTTAGGCGACGAATTGAAAGTCGGATGAGACGATTTTGAGGCAAATTCCTATCAAATAACCTGATCATGATGCGGCAGTTTTTGCGCTTTTTATCGATGATTGCTTGATAGATGATCGTCGTCATCAACCACGGGGCCCGCCCCCTGACGAACCTAATTTAAGGAGACGATCATGCTTGAACTCAGACCCTTCAGCTCGCTGGGCGGCGCCCATCATGGCTGGCTGGACGCGCATCACCACTTTTCGTTTGCCGAATACTACGATCCGCAGCGGATGAGCTGGGGCAACTTGCGCGTGTGGAACGACGACATCATCGCCGCAGGCACCGGTTTCCCGCAGCATCCGCACCGCGACATGGAAATCATCACTTACGTGCGTGAAGGTGCCATCACGCACCAGGACAATTTGGGCAACAAGGGCCGCACCGAAGCCGGTGACGTACAAGTGATGAGCGCCGGCACGGGCATCGCCCACAGCGAGTACAACCTCGAAGACAAGGAAACCAAGATCTTCCAGATCTGGATTCTGCCGACCGAAACCGGTGCGCCGCCGTCCTGGGGCGCCAAGCCGTTTCCCAAAGGCGAGCGCGAAGGTTTTGTCACATTGGCCAGCGGCAAGGACGGTGACGATGAAAGCCTGCACATTCGCGCCAATGCGCGTCTGGTGGCGGCGAACATCAAGGCCGGTGAAACCGCTGAATACCGGCTAGACGAAGGGCGTCGCGCCTATCTGGTTCCGGCCACTGGCGTGATCGAGGTCAATGGCTTGCGTGCCCAAGCGCGTGACGGTGTGGCGGTGGCCCATGAGCAAGTGCTTACGGTCACGGCAATCGAAGACAGCGAGATCGTACTGGTCGACCTGGCTTGATCTGCAGGCAATAAAAAAGGGCAACCCTCATGGTTGCCCTTTTTCATGTGCGCATTATTTGCTGGAAATGGCGCCATCTACCAAAGTTTGCGCCTCGGCCACCAGTTGCTTGAGGTGGTCATCGCCGAGGAAGCTTTCGGCGTAGATCTTGTAGATGTCTTCAGTGCCCGAAGGACGTGCGGCAAACCAGCCGTTTTCGGTCATGACTTTCAAACCACCAATGGCCTGATCGTTGCCCGGGGCATGGCTGAGGATGCTCTGGATCTTTTCGCCTGCCAGCTCGGTCGAGGTAACCTGTTCCGGCGCCAGCTTGCTCAGCAGTGCCTTCTGCTCAGGGTTGGCCTTGGCGTCGACGCGTACCGAGAACGGCTCGCCCAGTTCGTCGGTCAGCGCGCGGTAGGCCTGACTTGGATCGCGCCCGGTGCGCGCCGTCATTTCGGCGGCGAGCAAGGCTGGAATCAGACCGTCCTTGTCGGTGCTCCATACACCGCCATCCTTGCGCAGGAACGAGGCGCCAGCGCTCTCTTCACCGCCAAAACCCAGCGAACCATCGAACAGGCCATCGGCGAACCATTTGAAACCGACCGGCACTTCGTAGAGACGACGGCCCAGGCGCTTGGCCACGCGGTCGATCAGGCCGCTGCTGACCACGGTTTTGCCCACGGCGGCATCAGCGCGCCATTGCGGACGGTTCTGGAACAGGTAGTCGATGGATACCGCCAGATAGTTGTTCGGCGCGAGCAAACCACCGGACGGCGTGACGATGCCGTGGCGGTCGTGGTCCGGGTCGCAGGCAAACGCCACGTCGAAGCGCTCTTTGAGGCCGATCAGGCCCTGCATCGCGTGGCTGGACGACGGATCCATACGGATTTGGCCGTCCCAGTCGACGGTCATGAAACGGAACGTTGAATCGACCTGTTTATTCACCACTTCCAGGTCGAGACGGTAGTGTTCGGCAATGGCCGACCAATAGCGCACCCCTGCTCCGCCCAGCGGATCGACACCCAGACGCAGCTTGGCGTCGCGGATGGCATCGAAGTCGATGACGTTGATCAGGTCGGCGACATAGGTGTTCAGGTAATCGTGGCGATGGGTCGTGCTGGCCTTGAGCGCCTGCTCGTAGCTGATGCGTTTGACCCCGGCCAGTTTGTTCGCCAGCAGTTCGTTAGCCTTGGCTTCGATCCACTTGGTGATGTGGGTATCGGCCGGGCCACCGTTGGTTGGGTTGTATTTGTAGCCACCGCTCTGTGGCGGGTTATGCGACGGCGTGATGACGATACCGTCCGCCAAGCCAGAGGTCCGGCCGCGGTTGTAGCAGAGAATGGCGTGGGAAATTGCCGGGGTCGGTGTGTACTCATCGCCTTCGGCGATCATCACGGTGACGCCGTTGGCGGCGAGGACTTCCAGTGCGCTGGCGCCCGCCGGGGTCGACAGTGCATGGGTGTCGATGCCGACGAACAGCGGGCCGGTGATGCCCTGGGCTTCGCGATACAGGCAGATCGCCTGGCTGATGGCCAGAACGTGCCATTCGTTGAAACTCAAATCGAACGAACTGCCGCGGTGGCCGGACGTGCCGAACGCCACTCGCTGGGTAGAAATCGATGCATCAGGCTGGCCGGTGTAATAGGCCGTAACCAGTCGCGGGATGTCGACTAACAGTTCTGCCGGTGCCGGTTTGCCCGCAAAAGGACTGAGTGTCATGCAAAAACCTCTGAAATCGGAGTGGTTCAGGAAATGCAGCGCAGTTTACTGGCAGTTTGACCACTGTGCGACGGGATGTATCCGAAACTCGCCCGATGTTTTTTAACGTTATTGGCCGGGCGACAGGCGCAAGGCATCGCCGAGCAAGCCGATGACACTCGGCAAATCCCGCTCGCCATGGTTCAGCGCGCTCAAACGCAGATGATCCGCATGCAAGCCCTGCAGACTGAACAGCTCGCCCGGCGCCACGATGATCTGTTGCTTGAGCAGGCGATGAAACACGCTTGCCATGTCGACCGGGCGTAACGAACGCACCCACACCGTCGCCCCGCCCGGCGGCTCGCCAATCTGCAGGGTATCGCCCAGGCGTTCGCGCAGTGTCTGGATCAACACGGCTCGCCGCTCACCCAGCATTCGCCGCAACACGAATAAATGCTGATCAAGCCGTCCGCCATTCAACAGCCGCGCAATCGCCTTTTGGCGAATGGGCGACAAGCGAAACGCCCGCAGCAGAAAATGGCGCTGCAATTCCTCGCGCCAGTGACGCGACAAGACAAAGCCGAATGGTGCTTCGGCGCCGATGAATTTCTCGAAAGTGGAAAACACCAGCAGACGATCAGGATCGAGCCAACTGCGCAAACGCTGCGAATCATTGCGCTCGTCAAGCTCGCTGTAGCAGTCGTTTTCCAGTACCCAGACGCCATGATGATTGAGCAACTGCGCCGTGGCCTGCTGACACTCGCGAGTGAAACCGTTGCCTTGGGGCATGCTCAGTACGGAAGACAGCAGGATCAAACGAACCGGCTCGTTCTTCAGCAGTGATTCGAGTGCCGACAGATCGAGCACGCCTCGGGCAAGCAATGGCCACTCGATCACGCGTACTCCGCACGACTCGAGCAGGCGCAGGATGACCCAGTCGCACGGTGATTCGACAATCACGGTGGCCTGACGCAATCCAAGCACCGAAATCAGAATCTCCAGGACGCCACGCAGATCAGCGCCGATATAAATGTCATCGGCATGCCAGAAGTGCTCTGTCGAGCTGGTATACCGCGCCGCCAGCGCAACCCGCAGTTCCAGTTCACCGCAAGGCTGCACGAATGTCTGCAACTGACGCGGGTATTGACGCAAGAGCTCACGTTCCGAGGTCAGCAACGGACTGTCCAACGGTTGCAGCGAGGCCGGTTCGTCAGCACTCAACACACACATCCCGGGACGCCTGGCGTTGACGTACAGGGTCTCCAGCAGGTCATTGCCGTTGCCGGGTGCATCCATGCTGAACTGCGCTTGCGCGTAATACCCTGACTTGGCGATCGAATAGACCCGGCCTTCCTTTTCCAGAAGCGAATAGGCGTATTGCACCGTTGAGATGGAGACATTCAGCCGGTCCGCCAGTTGTCGCAAGGAAGGCATGCGTACCGCCCCACCACCTCCGGCAGCATCAATCAGCGTTGTCAGATATCGATAAACTGCCTGATAAACAAAGTCGTTGTCCCGCGCGCCCTTCACACCCTCATTTCCGTAGATATTGGTTCACAATCCAGGCTCTGGCTCACCGTCAGCGTTCCGTCGACCGCTCGAACGGCGCAGCCGAACGCGCCTCGTCCGAACCCGAACTCTCCGAGGAGAATTGCGCAGGTGCATCAATCTGCACAGGACCCATCGCATACAGGCGGTTCAACAGCCTGACTGGCAAACCGCTGACTTCCGTCAGCCACTTCATCACCTGCTCGGGTGCGTGCAGACCCTGCATGGCGCGGTGCAGGTCCGGCATGGCGACCAGCATGCCGGGATGACAGTTGCGCAGGAAGCGTTCGAGACCTTTGCCGTTGTCGATGAACGGCGCAAACAGCAGGCACGCCAACTGCGTTTCGGTCAATCCGAAACCATTGCTGAGGTAATCCTCGGCAAGCATCCGCAGTTGTTCTGGCCCGCCGGCGTTGTCGTAGCTGGCCAGCAAGTGCTCGCAGACGGTTTCGGCAACCTGCTTTCGCCGCATGTCGGCCAGCGTGTGCCGGACGTAATCGTCGATGCCCGCCTCATAGGCGCGCCCCTCGATGAACCGTGCGTACAAACCTCGCACATGTGCCGAGATCAGAGGATCAGCAAACACCGCTTCGCCTTGGTATAGCGCCAGATCATCAGGTTCATAACCGAGAAACTCGCCCAACAGCGGCCAGCGGTCCTCGAGCTTGCCGACCATCATGTCGTTGATGTCGATAAAACTGGTGCGCCGGCAGGCTTCGAATTCACCTTCCGGTCGCCACACGGTCCGGTCATCATCGGCACGCAGTTCCCGGTAAAAGTCATCACCGAGCTCGTCGAGCAGAGGAAAAAGCGTTTCGAATCCGGCATTGACCAGGCCTGGAGCCGGTATTGCCACTCGCTGCATCGCGCGGTTCAGGCCTTCGAGGAAATGCTGCTGACTGCCTTTGGTTTCGGTGCTGATCATGGCATCGACGCCGTTGTTCCAGCGCGCGATCTGGCTGTAGTACTCGGCCGTCGCCAGGTAGGCGTCATCCCATAATTCAGGCGTTTCCAGCCAGGTGCGACAGTGCCCCACCAGCAGCAGATTGACCCGGCTGGCCTCGCGCCCTTCATTGCTGACAGGCGTGCGATGGTCGAACGGCAGGACCTCGCGGTTATCCACCATCAGCACCTCGACCCGCGGATCGTCATAAAGGAATAGCGCGCTGTAGCTGCGATGCAGGTTTTGCAGGGCGAGCGGGCTGTCGCCATTCCAGCGCAGGGAAGCCACGCGCAGCTGAAAGGTCGCCGGAGCACGGCCGGCAATGGTCAACTGAGCGGCCCGGAGCAAGGCCAGGGTATAGCAGCCGTCACGCAGGCCGGACTGAGGCACCAGCACCTTGAACTGCCCGATGTTTTCCATGCCGCCAGCGGCCACCACCAAGCGCTGTATCAGCAACTGCAATGCCGTGCGCTCGGCTCGGGAAAAGAAACTCAGCAAACGCTGCAATACTTGCTGATAGACATAGTTCATTGCCTGATCATGGATCGTGCTCATCGGTATTTACCCGGTATCAAAAGTTTCATGCCGCGCAGACATGACAGTAGGCGCGCGGCAATTGGATCAATAAGTAATAGACGCTGAAATGCTAACACTTACAAAGTTGTAGTTATTTGAAACACTTCACCTGAACAAAGCCTTCCAGATGCCAAGCTTGACGCTCAACCACCCGTATTCATTGGCCTTTCGCCACTCAACAATGTTCTGAGGAAACTTCCCACAACGTCCCACGCCAAATCATTACAAGAAAAAGAGAAGCAACTTCCGAATCGCCCTACAGCAATTAAACAGAAATTGACGAAGCCAGCAGAGCCAGCCATTTGATATTGCATCGGACAAATTGAATGCACAGCCATAGCTCATTCCTTGAGATGAAAGTAATCATTCAATTATCAGTGCTTATAGTGTGATTAGAAGATACAGATGAACGGCAAAAACCAGTTCAGTTGCTGAAAAGGCCAATGCTTCGATATCGGGGAGGGTTTACTGACAGCGGAGGGTATAAACAGAAAAGAGTCCGTGGGGGCCACGGACTCTGATGAGCGGATTTACGCGGTTTCCACTTGCAGGGCCACTCGCTCGCGGCATGGGCATTCGTCCATGTAGCGATGTGCTTCGACGAACTCGTTGAACGGGAATACACGAGTCTTGAGCGGCAAAAGCACGCGGTCAGCGGTCAACTGGTTGATGTCACGCAGAGCACGCTGCAGAGCGACGTGGTCCTGGACAATGCCCAGCTCCGGCTTGCCGGTGAAGTTGCCGATGCAGTGCACGAAGAACTGAATGTTCTTCTGGAACGCTGCACACGCCGGGAATGGGGTCTGGTTACCACCTTGCAGCCCGTACAGCACCAGACTGCCGCGTGGCGCCAGCACATCGCCGAGCAACGACATCTGCGGGCCGCCAAGACCATCGAACACCACATCGACGCCGCGATTGTCGGTGATCTTGTTGATACGCATCAACAGATCTTCCTCTTCGGTGACGATGACCTTCTCCGCACCGAGGGACAGCAGGTACTCCCGCTCCTCCGCCGATTTGGTCGCCGCGATCACTCGCACACCCAGCGCCTTGCCCAATTGAACAAAAGACGGGCCGGCGCAGTGGCTGGCGTCAGTCACCAGCGCAAATTGACCGGGTTTGACCCGCGCCAGATCGGCATAAGCGAAGTAGGCGATCAGCAGCGGCGTGTAATGCACGCTCGCTTCGATCGGGCTGAGCACATCGGGATAACGGGTCAGCGCGGTGCGCGGCAGGACGATCGACTCGCCGTACACCGGATAGTCGTTCGGGCTTTCCGCCGGAAAACTGGCCACTTTGTCGCCGACGGACAGGTCTTCGACATCAGCGCCCACCGCAGTGACCACGCCAGCCATTTCATGACCGAGGCCCGAAGGCAGACGTGCCTGGGACGACGCCAGATTCTGGCGCCACAGGGTGTCGTACCAACTGATGCCGATTGCCTCGACACGCACCTGCACTTCGCCAGGACCTGGCTGAGCAGCCGCATGCTCTTCGCATTTGAGCACCTCGGCCGGACCAAACTTGTGAAAACGGATCGTGCGGGACATCGCAAACCTCGTCAAAGTAACCTCTAATGCCATGAACTCTATCTGGGCTTTCGACCCAAGACCATCAGTGGCTATTAATAGTCGACATGCCTGTCATTGATTCCGCATCAAGGGCGGCATTGGCAAAATCCATGAAAAAAGGCCTGCCACCGTCGCAGTAAAGCTGAATTTTCCGGTGCAGAGTACCAGCCTTTCCCCGTAAGATTCATGCCGGCCATTGTTCTCATATGGCCGCCCTCGTCAAGTTTGATGACTCTGCCAGGACTCCAGATGAATCGTAATGACCTGCGTCGTGTCGACCTGAACCTGCTGATCGTGTTCGAAACATTGATGCACGAACGCAGTGTGACTCGGGCCGCGGAAAAATTGTTCCTCGGCCAACCGGCTATCAGTGCGGCGCTGTCGCGCCTGCGCAGCCTGTTTGACGATCCCTTGTTTGTCCGCACCGGTCGCAGCATGGAACCTTCCGCGCGCGCGGTGGAAATCTTCGCCCTGCTCTCGCCTGCCCTTGATTCGATCTCGACCGCCGTCAGTCGTGCCGCCGATTTTGATCCGGCGACCAGCACCTCGGTGTTTCGCATCGGTTTGTCCGACGACGTCGAATTCGCGCTGCTGCCCATGCTGCTCAAGCGTCTGCGCGCCGAAGCACCGGGCATTGTCCTCGTGGTACGGCGGGTCAATTACATATTGATGCCGGGCCTGCTGGCCTCGGGCGAGATTTCGATCGGCGTCAGCTACACCACCGACCTGCCGGCCAACGCCAAGCGCAAGGTCCTGCGCCGCAGCGCACCGAAGCTGCTGCGCGCCGACACCGTGCCGGGGCCGCTGAGCCTGGACGACTACTGCGCCCGACCGCACGCACTGGTGTCGTTTGCTGGTGACCTAAGTGGTTTTGTCGATGAAGAACTGGAAAAACTCGGACGCAAACGGCACGTGGTGCTCGCGGTGCCACAGTTCAACGGACTGGGCACGCTGCTTGCGGGCACCGATATCGTCGCGACCGTGCCGGATTACACGGCTGAGGCACTGACGGCAGCTGGCGGTCTGCGGGCTGAAGATCCACCGCTGCCGACGCGTACATTTGAACTGCACATGGCCTGGCGTGGGTCGCAGGATAACGACCCGGGAGAGCGGTGGTTGAGGTCGCGGATTCAGATGTTTTTTGGGGATCCGGATAGCCTGTAGCCGGACCTACTTGCCACCCGTCACATCCAGAAAAGTCCCGGTGACAAACGAAGCCTCCGCGCTGGCCAGCCACAAGATGGCCCGCGCCACCTCTTCCGGCTGACCGCCCCGGCCCATCGGGATCGACTCCTTCACGCGATCCACCCGCCCCGGCTCGCCGCCGCTGGCGTGCATATCGGTATAGATGTGCCCCGGGCGAATGCAGTTAACCCGAATTCCCTCGCGCGCGACTTCCTTGGCAAAGCCGATGGTGAAAGTTTCCAGCGCGCCTTTCGACGCTGCATAGTCGACGTATTCATTGGGACTGCCCAGGCGCGCGGAGGCAGACGAAATATTGATCACCACGCCACCCGTTCCGCCGTGGCGCAGAGACATGCGCTTCACCGCCTGCTGCGCGCACAAGATCGGCCCCAACGCATTGACTGCGAAGATGCGCTGCATGCGTTCGAAGCTGAGGCCCTCCATGCGTGACTGTTTTGCCAGAACGCCTGCGTTATTGACCAGAACGTCGATCCGTCCAAATGAGCGATCGACGGCCGAGAACAGTTCAGCAACCTGCTCGGGGTCAGCACTGTCAGCACGCACCGCGATGCCTTTGCGCCCCAACGCTTCGATATCCGCCACCACCTCAAGAGCGGCAGACTCGTTGGCGACGTAGCTGATGGCGACGTCGTAGCCTTGCGCGGCGGCGAGTCGGGCGGTGGCGGCGCCGACTCCGCGACTGCCGCCGGTGATCAGAATCAGCGGTGCTTGTGAGACTTTATCCATGCGACGTTCTCCTGAGCAGTTGGCCTATGTCAGCCGATGATGATGGCGCCGCTGGCGATGACCACGCATGCCAGCATCCTGCGGACGGTGAGCTTTTCACCGAGGAACAAATAGCCGAGCAATGCCGCGAACAGCACGCTGGTTTCGCGCAGGGCCGACACCGCGCCCAGTGGCGCTTCGTTCATCGCGTAGATAACGATTGCGTAAGCCAGTAAGGAAACCAGTCCGCCGCCCACAGCGGCGAGCATGCCGGGCCGTACGGAAAACAGACTGCGGGCGTCGCGCAGGCCGATATACACCAATGGCATCAACACACCCCACAGGGCGCTCATCCACACCGTGTACGCGAGCGGCGCACCGGAAAGCCTGGCGCCAATGCCATCGACGACGCTGTAGGCGGCGATGAAACAACCGGTGCCCAGCGCATACGGCAGGCTCGGCACCGACAGGCTGCGCCCTCGGAACGCCAACGAAATGATCCCCCCGGACACCAGACCAATGCCGAGCAGTTCGCCGGGGGTTATGGTTTCGCCGGCAAACAGCGCGGCGCCGAGGGTGATCAGCGCTGGCGACGACCCACGGGAAATCGGATAGATCTGCCCTAGATCGCCGACCCGATAGCTGCGCACCAGAAACAGGTTGTAGCCGACATGCAGCAGTGCCGAGAGCAGCGCATACCCCCAGCTCTCAGGTGCAGGCGCGGCCATGAAAAAGGTGGCGATGAGGCAGACGATGGCGATGGCCACGCACATCATCGTCATCGACCAGAGCCGATCGGCGCCACCGCGCAGCAGCGCGTTCCAGCTGGCGTGCAGGAGCGCGGCGAACAGAACGAGGAGTACGAGATGGATTGGCATGCAGCATTCTAAGCATCCCTGGCATCGGCCTTACAGTGAAGTCTCCTCATTACACCGTGAGCAATTGCTCATACTTCAGCGCTGTGCGCTCTGCACCTTCAGCGCTTCACTGAGCAACCATTGACGAAATCTGAGGATGTGCGGCTGGGCTTCGATGCCTTTGGGACAGACGAAATAATAGGCAAGCGGCGATGTGAACGGCACATCGAACAGCCTCAGCAAGCGGCCGTCACCGATTTCATTTTCGACATGCCCACTGCGCACCAACGCCACTCCCTGGCCGAGCAACGCAGCTTCCACCGTCATGTTGGTGTCGCCAAACCTGACGCCTTCGCGCAGCGGTAAAAACTCCAGCCCGACGGACTGAAACCACACCTCCCATTTCGGCGCCAACTCGGCGCCGTCGCGAATGAGTAGCGGCATCTGCAGCAACTCGGCGGGACTGCCCGGCCTGCCGACGCGCTGCAGCAGTTCGGGGCTGGCCACGGGAAACACCTGTTCGCCGAAGAGGAACTCTGAATACAGACCGGGGTAATTGCCCTTGCCCAAGCGGATTGCGACATCGGCTTCGCCATTGGCGAAGTGGATGATCTTGTCCGTGGTATCCAGCGACACCAACAGCTCCGGGTGCAGGCGCGACAGATTCGGCAAGCGTGGCAGCAGCCACTTCAACGCGAACGAATAGGTGGTGCTGACAGTCAGGCGAACCCTGTCCTTTTGCTCGCGCAGATCCTCCAGCGTTGCTTCAAGGCTGATGAAAAACTCGCGCACGATCGGCGCCAGCGTCGCCCCCGCTGTTGTAAGGCGCAACGCCTTGCCGCGCTCGAACAATTGCAAGCCCCAGAGTTCTTCAAGGTGCCGGAGCTGATGACTGACGGCGCTCTGGGTCACGTGCAACTCTTGAGCGGCAGCCGTGAACGTCGGATGTCGGGTGGCCACTTCAAAAGCACGCAGGGTCGCGGTCGGGGGCAGGTCGCGCATAAAAATGATCCGGGGACGATAAATGTCAGAGCATGAGGTTGCGCTCATGTTAGAGCGAAACTCCCTTGGTTGCCCGTTCCGCGACATTGGCGTATTGCTCCGGCAAGTGGGCGAGGTGCTGGTAACAGCGAGGTATTTAATCGCCGGATAATCCTCCGCGCGCAGCGTCGGTCGCAATCATTGCAGATCAAGCAACACAGAATTGCCTTCAGGCCGATTGTTAGCCCCCTAACGAAAGGTG
Organism: Pseudomonas sp. TE9122; assembly: GCF_056278925.1. NCBI lineage: Bacteria > Pseudomonadati > Pseudomonadota > Gammaproteobacteria > Pseudomonadales > Pseudomonadaceae > Pseudomonas > Pseudomonas sp. TE9122. The sequence continues at coordinate 2,661,427 of NZ_JBWBQI010000001.1, forward strand.
CATGCTAGAGGGCTGCCTCGGCGCTTATATCATTCCGAATGATAGTTACCTTTGCTTCATTCGATTCGTGCCATCACACCCGCGCCGAGCATCATCCGCCCATCTTCAATACTTCGGCGGATTGCATCCATGGAACAATCACTCAAACATTTGCGCTTCCCGTTGGCCATGCTGGCCGTACTGGTGATGAGCGCCTGCGGCAAAACTCCGGAGACTGCCGGCGCCCCGCCCGCTGCCAAAGTCAGCGTGGCCAAGGTGCTGGAACAACCGGTCAACGAGTGGGACGAATTTACCGGGCGCCTCGAAGCGCCGGAAACCGTTGAAATCCGCCCACGGGTTTCGGGCCAGATCGATCAGGTCGCGTTCACCGAAGGCGCGCTGGTCAAGAAAGGCGACCTGCTGTTCCAGATCGATCCGCGTCCGTTCCAGGCCGAGGTACGCCGCCTCGAAGCTCTGGTTGCTCAAGCCCGCGCCACCGCCACTCGCAGCGAAAACGAAGCCGCTCGCGGTGAACGTCTGCGTACCAGCAACGCCATTTCCGCTGAACTGGCCGACTCGCGCACCAGCGCTGCCCAAGAGGCCCGCGCCGCCGTCGGTGCTCTGCAGGCACAATTGGACCTGGCCAAACTGAATCTGAGCTTCACCCGCGTGACCGCACCGATCAGCGGCCGCGTCAGCCGCGCCGAAATCACTGCCGGCAACCTGGTGACCGCCGATACCACCGCACTGACCAGCGTCGTCTCCACCGACAAGGTCTACGCCTATTTCGACGCCGACGAACGCGTGTTCCTCAAATACACCCAACTGGCCCGCAACGGCCAGCGTGGCGCCACTACGCCGGTATACATGGGCCTGTCCAACGAAGACGGCAACCCGCACCTCGGCCAGATGAACTTCGTCGACAACCAGGTCAATCCGAAAACCGGCACCATCCGTGGTCGCGCAGTCTTCGACAACGCTGACGGCACCTACACCCCGGGCTTGTACGCACGGCTGAAACTGGTCGGCAGCGGCACCTACAACGCCATGCTGATCAATGACGAAGCCGTGGGCACTGACCTGGGCAAGAAGTTCGTGCTGGTGATGGATGGCGACAACAAGACCGCCTACCGCGCCGTAGAACTCGGTCCGAAGATTGAAGGCCTGCGCATCGTCCGCAACGGTCTGAACAAGGACGACACCATCATCGTCAAGGGCTTGCAACGGGTTCGTCCTGGCTCACCGGTCACCCCTGAGGTGATTCCGATGGCCAGCGAGCAGACCCTCGCCGCCCTCGCTCAACAACGTCAAGCGCTGGAAGCCAGCAACCTGCCCAAAGTTGCCCCTTCCAAGGGTGCATCGGGTTCGGCTGCGAAGCTGGCTGCTACGACCCCACGCGGTTAAGGGACGACAACTCCGATGAATTTTTCCCAATTCTTCATTTCCCGGCCGATCTTCGCAGCGGTGCTGTCGCTGTTGATCCTGATCGCCGGTGCGATCTCGCTGTTCCAGTTGCCGATCAGCGAATACCCGGAAGTCGTGCCGCCGACCGTGGTCGTGCGCGCCAACTTCCCGGGCGCCAACCCCAAAGTCATCGGTGAAACCGTGGCCGCTCCGCTGGAGCAGGCCATCACCGGCGTCGAGAACATGCTGTACATGTCCTCGCAGTCGACCGCCGACGGCAAGATCACCCTGACCATCACCTTCGCCCTGGGCACTGACCTGGACAACGCGCAGGTGCAAGTGCAGAACCGGGTGACCCGGACCGAGCCGAAGCTTCCCGAGGAAGTAACGCGCATCGGTATCACCGTCGACAAGGCATCGCCGGACCTGACCATGGTTGTGCACTTGACCTCACCGGACAAGCGCTACGACATGCTGTACCTGTCCAACTACGCGATCCTCAACATCAAGGATGAGCTTGCTCGCCTCGGTGGTGTCGGTGACGTGCAGTTGTTCGGTATGGGCGACTACTCGCTGCGCGTCTGGCTTGACCCGAACAAGACCGCTTCACGCAATCTGACCGCCACCGATGTGGTGACCGCGATTCGCGAACAGAACCGTCAGGTCGCCGCCGGTCAACTGGGCGCGCCCCCTGCCCCGACCGCGCAAAGCTTCCAGCTGTCGGTCAACACCCAAGGCCGTCTGGTCTCCGAAGAAGAGTTCGAGAACATCGTCATTCGCGCAGGCGACGACGGTGAGATCACTCGCCTGAAGGACATCGCACGCATTGAACTGGGTTCCAGCCAATACGCCTTGCGCTCGCTGCTGAACAATCAGCCGGCTGTAGCGATTCCGATCTTCCAGCGTCCCGGTTCCAACGCCATCGACATTTCCAACGAAGTGCGCGGCAAGATGGAAGAGCTGAAGAAAGGCTTCCCGCAGGGCATGGACTACAGCATCGTGTATGACCCGACGATCTTCGTTCGTGGCTCGATCGAGGCGGTGGTGCACACCCTGTTCGAAGCGCTGATCCTCGTGGTGCTGGTGGTGATTCTGTTCCTGCAGACCTGGCGCGCCTCGATCATCCCGTTGGTGGCGGTGCCGGTATCGTTGATCGGTACGTTTGCGGTCATGCACCTGTTCGGTTTCTCGCTCAACGCCCTGTCGCTGTTTGGCCTGGTACTGGCCATCGGTATCGTGGTGGATGACGCCATCGTCGTGGTGGAAAACGTCGAACGGAACATCGAACTCGGCCTGACGCCGGTCGAAGCGACCAAGCGCGCCATGCGGGAAGTGACCGGGCCGATCGTGGCCACCGCACTGGTGCTGTGTGCGGTGTTCATTCCAGCGGCGTTCATTTCCGGCCTCACCGGGCAGTTCTACAAACAGTTCGCACTGACCATCGCTATCTCGACAGTGATCTCGGCGTTCAACTCGCTGACCCTGTCGCCAGCATTGGCCGCTGTGTTGCTGAAAAGCCACGACGCGCCGAAAGACCGCTTCTCGAAAGTGCTCGACAAGATCTTCGGCGGCTGGCTGTTCCGTCCGTTCAACCGTTTCTTCGACCGTGCCAGTCATGGCTACGTCGGCACCGTGCGCCGGGTTATCCGTAGCAGCGGCATCGCCCTGCTCGTATATGCAGGCCTGATGGTACTGACCTTCTTCGGTTTCTCCAGCACGCCGACCGGTTTCGTACCCGGCCAGGACAAGCAATACCTGGTGGCCTTCGCGCAATTGCCGGATGCCGCGAGCCTGGATCGCACCGAAGACGTGATCAAGCGTATGTCCGACCTCGCGCTGAAACAGCCGGGCGTGGAAAGCGCCGTAGCGTTCCCGGGCCTGTCGATCAACGGTTTCACCAACAGCCCGAACGCCGGCATCGTCTTCGTGACGCTGAAACCGTTCGACGAGCGTAAAGCCCCGAGCATGTCCGCCGGCGCGATTGCCGGCGCCTTGAACGGCCAGTACGCGAACATTCAGGAAGCGTACATGGCGATCTTCCCGCCACCGCCGGTACAAGGTCTGGGCACCATTGGTGGTTTCCGCCTGCAAATCGAAGACCGGGGCAACCTGGGCTACGACGAGCTGTACAAAGAAACCATGAACATCATCAACAAAAGCCACAACGTGCCGGAACTGGCCGGTCTGTTCACCAGCTACACGGTGAACGTGCCGCAGGTCGATGCCGCCATCGACCGTGAAAAAGCCAAGACCCACGGCGTGGCCGTCAGCGATATCTTCGACACCCTGCAGATCTATTTGGGTTCGCTGTATGCCAACGACTTCAACCGCTTCGGGCGCACCTATCAGGTCAACGTTCAGGCTGAACAGCAGTTCCGTCTTGAGTCCGACCAGATCGGTCAGCTGAAAGTACGCAACAACAAAGGCGAAATGATCCCGCTGGCGACCTTCATCAAGGTCAGCGACACCTCGGGACCGGATCGCGTGATGCACTACAACGGCTTCATCACCGCTGAAATCAACGGTGCCGCAGCCCCGGGCTACAGCTCTGGCCAGGCGGAAAAAGCCATCGAGAAACTACTCAAGGAAGAACTTCCGAACGGCATGACCTATGAGTGGACCGACCTGACCTACCAGCAGATTCTGTCCGGCAACACCGCGCTGTTCGTGTTCCCGCTCTGCGTACTGCTGGCGTTCCTGGTGCTCGCCGCCCAATACGAAAGCTGGAGCCTGCCACTGGCGGTGATCCTGATCGTACCGATGACGCTGCTGTCGGCCATCACCGGTGTGATCATTTCCGGCGGTGACAACAACATCTTCACCCAGATCGGCTTGATCGTACTGGTGGGACTTGCCTGTAAAAACGCGATTCTGATCGTCGAGTTCGCCAAGGATAAACAGGAAGAAGGCCTCGATCCGCTCGCTGCGGTGCTGGAAGCCTGCCGCCTGCGTCTGCGGCCGATCCTGATGACCTCCTTCGCGTTCATCATGGGTGTGGTGCCACTGGTGTTCTCCAGCGGCGCCGGTGCCGAAATGCGTCACGCCATGGGTGTCGCGGTGTTCTCCGGGATGCTCGGGGTGACCTTCTTCGGTCTGCTGCTGACGCCAGTGTTCTATGTACTGATCCGTAACTTTGTCGAACGCGGCGAGCAGCGCAAAGCAGCCAAGGCGCACACTCTTCAAAAGCCACTGGAGGCGCAACAATGAGTCTGAAAGTCTTCCTGCCGAGTCTGCTGGTGCTGGCCCTCAGCGCCTGCGCCGTCGGCCCCGACTACAAGACCCCAGCTACGGAGGCGGCCAACATCACGACCGCCACCGACGGCGCCGCCGGGCAAAAGAACTTCGACCGTTCGAAATTCGAAGGCATCTGGTGGCAGCAATTCGACGATCCGACTCTGAACCAGTTGGTGAGCCAGTCGCTGCAAGGCAACCGTGAACTGCGCGTGGCGTTCGCCCGCTGGAAAGCCGCCCGGGCGATCCGCGACGACGCCAGCAATGATGCGATGCCGACCATCACCAGCCGCGCCAGCAGCGACTTGGGCAAGGGCCAGATTCCCGGCCAGACCACCGACCGGGTCAATAGCGAGCGCTATGACCTCGGTCTGGACATGGCCTGGGAGCTCGACCTGTTCGGCCGCATCCAGCGCAATCTGGAAGCCAGTGACGCCGACCAGCAGGCGGCCGAAGCGGATCTTTACCAGTTGCAAGTCACCATGATTGCCGAACTGGTCGACGCCTACGGTCAACTGCGTGGCGCTCAGCTGCGGGAAAAGATCGCCGTGGCCAACCTCAACAACCAGCAGGAGTCGCGCAAGATCACCATCAGCCTGCGTGACGCCGGTGTCGGTGATCAGCTCGATGTCGAACGCGCCGATGCGCGTCTGGCCAACGTCGAAGCCACGGTGCCGCAGCTGCAGGCGGAACAGGTTCGGCAGAAAAACCGTATCGCCACCCTGCTCGGCGAACGCCCGGACAAACTGACCGTCGACCTGAGCCCGAAAGATCTGCCGGCCATCGCCAAGGCGCTGCCGATCGGTGATCCGGGTGAACTGCTGCAACGTCGTCCGGACATTCTCAGCGCCGAACGGCAATTGGCTTCGGCCACTGCGCGCATCGGCGTGGCCAAGGCCGACCTGTTCCCGCGGGTCAGCCTCAGCGGCTTCCTCGGCTGGACCGCCGGACGTGGCTCGCAGATCGGTTCCTCGGCAGCCAACGCCTGGGCACTCGGCCCGAGCATCACCTGGGCTGCATTTGACCTCGGCAGCGTCCGCGCCCGTTTGCGCGGTGCCGATGCTGACGCCGAAGGCGCGCTGGCCAACTACGAGCAACAGGTGCTGCTGGCGCTGGAAGAATCGGAAAATGCCTTCAGCGATTACGGCAAGCGTCAGCAACGTTTGATCTCGCTGATCCGTCAGAGCGAATCGAGTCGCAAGGCCGCTGATCTGGCGGAAATCCGCTACCGCGAAGGCACCACCGATTTCCTCGTCCTGCTCGACGCCCAGCGTGAGCGCCTGAACGCCGAAGACAGTCAGGCACAGGCCGAAGTCGAGCTGTATCGCGGCATCGTCGCGATCTACAAGGCCCTCGGCGGTGGCTGGCAACCGGAGACGGTCGCCAGCAAGTAAAGGTTGTTAAAGAGCTCCTTTGGTTGGCCGCAACCAACCAAATTTTTTGCCCCGCGTATCATTCGGTCGCGGGGTTTTTTTATGCCTGTTTGCAGCACTGGGATTTTTTGTGGGAGCGAGCCTGCTCGCGAAAGCGTCAGGTCAGACATATCAGCGGTGGCTGATACTCTGCCTTCGCGAGCAGGCTCGCTCCCACAATGGATCAGCGGTGATCCTCCAGGACGGTGACAGTGGCGGTGGTACCGGCGCGCAGGCGATTCTTGCCGGCAAAGTCACCATCAATCCCAATGCGCACCGGCACCCGTTGCGCGAGCTTCACCCAGGTGTAACTCGGGTTGATGTTTGCCAGCAATCGGCTGCCGGGCGCGTTTTCGCGGTCGGCGATGGCGAAGGCGATGCTTTCCACTGTGCCGCCGAAGCGCTCACCACTCATCAATTGAATGCGTACCCGATCACCCTCCGCGATTCGCGGCAGCTTGGTTTCTTCGAAATAGCCGCTGACGTAGAACGAATCGCTGTCGACCAACGCCAGCAGTGCCCCGCCCGCCTGTGCGTAATCACCTTGGCGGGTAAGCAGGTTGGTGACATAACCGCTGACCGGCGATTCGACGCGGGTGCGCTGCAAATCCAGTTCAGCCTGGGTCAGCGCGGCAATTGCCAGTTGCACATTGGCTTCGGCCAAGCCGAGGTTGGCCTGATTGCGCAACAGATCCGCCTGGGCAACCGCTACGTCGGTACTGGCCTTCTCCCATTCTTCACCGGAAATCGCGAAGCCCTGCTTCAGCGTCCGGCGCCGGCGCTCCTCGCTCTGACGTTGTTTGAGCAACGCTTCACTGGCGACGATTGCCGCTTGCGATTGCCCCAGCGAAGCCTTGGACACTTCCACCGAGCGTCGGGCATGCTCGACCGCCAGTTGATAGCGCGCCGGATCGATCTCCAGCAACAACTGGCCCTTGTCGACATGCTGGTTGTCCTGCACCGCCAGTTTGACGATACGCCCCGAAACATCCGCCGACAGCGTTACCACATCCGCCCTCACCCGAGCATCTCGTGTCCACGGCGCGCGGGTGTAATACTCCCAGGCAAACCAGCCGAGGACGATCGCCAGGATCACCACTGCCACGGTCATCATTCGTGCAACTAGTGCTTTCAAGACATCAGGCTCCCATCAACAGAATCAGCGTGGCGCAGACACAGGCGTACAGCGCGCCTTCGAACAGCGCTTCATGCCAGACCAGGCGCAGTACGCCCAGGCGGCGCAAGCACCAGTCCAGCAACATGAAAATCGGGATCGCCAGTAACAGAGCCTGGGCAATCGGCGGCAGATAAACCCCGCCAATTTCGAAATCAATGGGCAAGTTGCGGTTCTCCTTCCAGACCTTGAGGTTGCAAATATTCGCCGTGCCGCTCGAGGAACGACACCACAATCAGCAGCGCCACACGCATGCGAAAAACCGACCATAAATGTTCATGGCTGGCGGCGTGCAACTCGTCCAGCTCATCTCCGAGTTGGTGCAACGTCGCCAGAAGCACCGGGAGCTGCACATCCGCGCGTCCGGCGACCAGGCGACCGGTCTTGCGTAACGCCGATACCAGGCGCTGGCTGAACGCATCGGTGAGTAACGCGTTGTTCTGCGCCTGCTGCCTCATCTGATGCATGGCCACGCCCAAGGCTACGCAAGCCAGGCTGATCTCATACAAGCGTTGCATGGCGCGATCGTTTGCCGCTGGCAGCAGGCCGAGCATGCTGGTCAGGCGATCGGTCATCCGACTCTCGAAGGCGAATTGTTGTTCATCGGTGGCCGGCATTTTGCTCAGTTGGTACACCTGCTCCCGCGCTTCGCCGTACAGGCGCCGGATGCGCAAGGCCGGGCGGAACGGGAAGATCAGCGCATAAACGATCAAGGCCAGCATCGCTGCACTGACGTAGGCGCCGGCGAATTCGAACCATTGGATCGCCGTATTCTGCCCAGTGCCGGAGTTTTGCGGCCCGAGCATGAGAAAACTCGACAGCCCAAGGCCCATGCCGATACCGGCGGTGGCCGGACTGGAAATGCCCACGGCAATGGCATACAGCAGCGGCGCCAGCAGCAAGGCCAGCAGCTCGAAATCACTGATCGCGGGCACCAGCATGAATTGATAGAACGCCGACACCACCAGCGCCAGAGCCAAACCTCGCGCATAGCTTTGCGCAGCCATCAGCGGACGCGGAAACGTCGCCATCAGCGAGCAGAGAATTCCCACCAGAATCATTCCGCCGCGCGCGCCATCCCACGCCGTTTCGATCCAGATCAATCCGCTGACCAACAGCGCGGTAAAGGCGCGAATGGCGTTCATCGAGGCCAGGGTGAAATCCAGATGCAACGGACTGCTCTGGCCGCGATAGAGGCAACTGGCCGGGCGCCCTTCCTGAATGGCGTCGCTCAGTTCGAGAATCTGCTCCAGCTGCTGCAGCAGGCGCGCCTGCTCCCAACGCAGCGCCCAGGCCAGTGAACGCAGGGTCGCGCTCATGTTCTCGGTCTGCTGCTCGGCCTTGTACGCCAACGCTTCGAACTGTTGCTGCAAGGTGACGAAACGTTGCCGGTCCGCACCAGACAGCGCACGACCCTGTTGCGCCAGTTGCTCAAGCAACGTCAGTTCCTCGGCCCGCAGTTGCTGCACCTCCAGCGGCAGATCGCCCTCCCAGCGTTCGATGAGCAATTCGCGCTGATGCCGTAGCGCGGTCAGTCGCGAGGTCAGCAGCATCAGTTGATTGCCGAGCAGCAACACCAGATTGTCGGCATCGCGCAAACGTGGGGCATCGAAATACAAATGGCGCCGCAACCCCTCCAATGCGCTGATCTCGCCGAGCAGTTGCATCTGCCGACGCTGAAAATCGGCTTCGCTTTCTTCCGTGCGAAGCACTTCGGCGGCGTGGCTGGCGGCCAGTTTGATCACCTGATCGATTTTGGCGAAATAACCTTTGGCCACTGCTTCAGGCCGGGCTGTGAGCAGGCTCACCACGCACACGCAGGCAACGGCCAGCAGGGTTTCGGTGACGCGGGTGACCGCTAGCAAAAACGTGCCTTCCTGGTCCGGGATCGCCAGCAAGGCCACCACCACCGCCGTGTAGCCACTGAGCACGAACGCCTGGGAACTGGTGTAGCGCAACAAGGTGCCGCCCGCTGTGCACAGCGCCAGCCACAACGCCAATGTCGTGATGAACGGCAGCGGCGCCTGAGGAAAAATCGCCATGATCAGCACCGCCACCGCGGCACCCACGGTGGTGCCGATCACCTGGCCGAAACTGCGCGCCAGTGCCATCCCTGCCAATGGCTGACTGACAATCACAACAGCCATGATCGACCACTTCGGTTGTTCGAGATCGAAAATGAAAGCCAGATAGAGCGTCAACAGCCCGGCGGCGATGGTCCGCAGGGCAAACAGCAGAACAGCCTGACCGGGATGGATCAAAGCCTTGAAATAAGCGAACAGCGCTGGCATGGGCACACTCTTTAAAACGACTTCTGCAAGCGTAGACATTGCAGCAAAAGCCTGACGGATTTCACAGTCGACACGTGTTGTAGGACGATTCGCCGGCAACGGTTTGACTCCCGCGCCAAGCTGAACGAAGCTTGCCGCTCTGCTCAAGTTCGAAGCTTTCGGAAACCCCGCATGACTCAGTCCCGCCGCAACCTGCTGATCGGCCTAGGCCTCGTACTGATCCTCGGCGTCGTCTGGCTGTCATGGCGCAGCAGCACACCGACCATCCCCGATGCTATCAAACATGGCTACAGCGAAGCGCTGAACGCCGCGCGCACTGGTGAACCCGGAGCGGCGCGCCAGTTGTACCAGCAATTGGGCCGCCCGGACATCTCGGTCAAACGCCGGGTCTGGCTGCACGGCGAGCTGCCCAACTACCCCAGCCCGCAGGCCTTGAAACTGGCTGACATCGACCTGCATCACGAAGCGCCGCAAGTGCGCGTCGCCGCGATCAAAAGCATCGTCGGGCTGGTGCCCGGCGGGCAACGCAGTCTGCTGCTCGGACCGTTGCTCGACGACGCAGAACAAACCGTGCGGTTCGCCGCGATCAATGCCCTGCTCGGCCTGAGCCCGGACGAGCTCGGCCTATATTTCGCACCGCTACAGCAGGCTATCGACGGCTGGCAACAGACCTTGGAAAACCAGCCGGAAAGCGCTGCCAACTATGCGCAACTGGCCCGTCTTTATATCCATAACGCCGAATACAAACAGGCCCAACAGGCGTTGGACAATACCTTGCGTCTGGAACCCGGCAACCTGCCGGCGCTGGTCATGCAGATCGATGTGCTTGACCGCCAGGGCCAGAGCGATGCCGCTCGCCAGTTGCTCGCACGTCAACTCAAGGCGCAGCCTGATTCCGCCTATCTGCAACATGCCCTCGGCCTGTGGCTGCTGCACCACGGCCAGCGCGAATACGCCCTGCTCGGCCTGTCCAAAGCGGTAGAACTGGAGCCGGCCAACAAGGATTATCGGTACGACCTCGCCACCACTCTGCACAGCGCGGAAGAACTGGAAGCGGCGCAAAAACAGCTGCAGGAAATCGTCCAGCGCCATCCCGCCGACCGCAAGGCGCGGGTGTTGCTGATCAACTACTGGAAGGAAAGCGGCCAACTGCAGAATGTGCAGATCCTGTTGGCGCAACTGGAGCAGCTGAATCCGGACGACCCGGCCTTGCAACAAGGTCTTTAATCCAGTCAGGGCGGACTCAATTGGCCGCCCGTCCAAGAAAAAGCGGAACCGTGAACACGCCGTGAGGTCAAGTTACTCAGGTGGCTCACTCTAGCCAGCCGCCGGATTACCCTAGTCATAAGAGGGCGTTTTTTGACTACATCAAACGAGTTGATCAGTGCAAAGGCCGCCGTCGGCATTGTAGGTCTGGATGACATCCTTGCCGGTGGCTTGTCTCGCGGCCATGTGTTTTTGCTCGAGGGGGAACCCGGGACCGGCAAAACCACCGTGGCGTTGCATTTCCTGCGCGCCGGTGCGCTGGCCGGGGAACGCTGCCTGTACATCACTCTCTCGGAAACCGAGAAAGAACTGCGTCAAGGTGCGCTCTCCCACGGTTGGGAGCTGAACGAAAACATCAAGATCTTCGAGCTGACACCGCCGGAAAGCCTGCTCAATGCCGAACACCAGCAAAGTCTGCTGTATTCCTCGGACCTTGAACTGGGTGAGGCGACTAGGCAGATTTTCGAAGTGGTCGAACGTTTCAAACCGACTCGCGTTGTGCTCGACAGTCTCTCGGAGATCCGTCTGTTGGCGCAGAGCTCGTTGCGCTATCGTCGGCAGATTCTGGCGATCAAGCATTACTTCGTGCGCTACGACGCCACCGTCCTGCTGCTCGACGACCTGACCACCGAGTCCCTCGACAAGACCGTGCACAGTGTCGCCCACGGCGTGATTCGTCTTGAAGAGCTGACACCGAGCTACGGCGCTGAGCGTCGGCGCGTTCGAGTGGTCAAGTATCGCGGGCAGAAATACCGTGGCGGTTTCCACGACTTCACCATCATGGGCGACGGCGTCCCATGTTTTTCCACGCTTGGTAGCGGCGGAGCATCGCGGCGACTACCCACGTCTGCAGCTGTCCAGCGGCATCCCGCAAATGGACGCCCTGCTCGGCGGCGGCATCGAAACCGGCTCCAGCACGCTGATTCTCGGCCCGGCCGGTACCGGTAAATCGCTGATCTCGATGATCTTCGCCGCCGCAGCGGTGGCTCGAGGCGAAAAAGCCGCGCTGTTCATTTTCGATGAAGAGCTGGGCCTGCTGTTCGAACGCATGCGTCATCTCGGTATCGACCTCAAAGCCTTGCAGGCCACCGGTAATCTGCTGATCGAACAAGTAGACGCCGCCGAATTGTCTCCCGGTGAGTTGTCCCATCGCGTGCGGCGTTGCGTCGATGAGCTGGGTATCAAAACCGTGGTAATCGACAGCATCAACGGCTATCAAGCGGCGATGCCGGAAGAAAACGCGCTGGTGCTGCACATGCACGAGCTGTTGCTGTACCTGAACCGCAAAGGCGCGGCGACTTTCATGACGGTCGCCCAGCACGGTCTGGTGGGCGATATGCAGGCGCCGGTCGATATCACTTACCTGGCCGACACGGTGATTCTGTTGCGCTACTTCGAAGCCCTCGGCAAAGTCCGCCGGGCGATCTCGATTATCAAGAAACGTACCGGCAACCACGAGTCGACCATCCGTGAATACCGGATTTCCTCGCATGGCATGACCATCGGCCAACCGCTGGAATCCTTCCAGGGCGTGCTGCGTGGCGTGCCGACCTACATGGGAGCGAGCAATCCATTGCTTGAGGATGAAAGCTTGTGACGGTCAACACGCCGTTGGCCGAGCGGGTGCTGGTGCTGGCGCCCATGGGTCGCGACAGCCAGATCGCGTTGATGATCCTCAACGAAGCCGGCTACGGCGGCATGGTGGCGCCGAATCTCGGCGCTTTATGCACCGAGCTGGAGGTCGGTGCCGGACTGCTGCTGATTGCTGCTGAAGCGCTGCGCGGACCTGAACTGGAAAGGGCTAATCGCCTACCTTGACCAGCAGCCCGCGTGGTCGGACATGCCAATTGTCCTGCTGACTCATCATGGCGGCGATGAACAAGGCCCTCCGTCGCGCCTCAGTACCCTGCTCGGCAACGTGACGTTTCTCGAGCGCCCCTTCCATCCCGCGACGCTGGTCAGCCTGGTCTCCGCCGCCCTGCGTGGGCGACGACGACAATATGAAGCGCGCGATCGGCTGATCGACCTGAGTGAAAGCGAACGACGCCTGCAATCGACCCTGGAAACCCTCGAGCAGCAAGTCGAAGAACGCACCGCACAACTTCGCCACAACGAAGAAGCCCTGCGCCAATCGCAGAAAATGGAAGCGGTCGGCCAACTCACTGGCGGCATCGCTCACGACTTCAACAACATGCTCACTGGCATCATCGGCAGTCTCGAATTGCTGCGTCGACGTCTGGCCCGAGGCCGCACGGAAGACCTCGACAGCCTGATCGATCTAGGTGTGACGTCAGCGAACCGCGCCGCCGGCCTGACTCACCGTCTGCTGGCGTTCTCGCGCCGTCAGTCACTCGACCCGAAAGCCGTGCAAATGAACACGCTGGTGCTGTCGATGGGCGAGCTGCTGCAACGCAGCCTCAATGAAAGCATTCATCTGGAAATGCGCCTGGACGACAATCTCTGGGTGGCCGAGGCCGATCCCAATCAACTGGAAAGCGCCCTGCTCAACCTGGTGATCAATGCCCGTGATGCGATGCCCGAGGGTGGCAAGCTGGTGGTGGAAACCAGCAATCAGGTGCTGCATCGCGAATTCACGGCTGCGTACAGCAATCTGGAGCCAGGCGATTACGTGATGCTCAGCGTCACTGACAATGGCAGCGGCATGCCCCAGAGCGTGGTCAGCCGTGCGTTCGATCCGTTTTTCACCACCAAGCCGATCGGCCAGGGCACCGGCCTCGGACTGTCGATGATCTATGGTTTCAGCAAGCAGTCGCGTGGGCATGTGTCGATCGACAGTGAAATCGATGAAGGCACCACGGTAAAACTCTATCTGCCGCGTTTCCGGGGTGAGGAAGTAGAAATTCCCGTCTCGGATTCGCAGCAGGCTCCGTATGCGATGGATGGCGAAACCGTACTCATCGTTGAAGACGACCCTGCGGTGCGCGTATTGGTCAGCGCCGTGCTCAGTGAGCTGGGTTACGCGTTCGTCGAGGCCGGTGATGCCGACGGCGCCATGCCGATTCTCAATTCGACGCAACGTATTGATTTGCTCATCAGTGACGTTGGTCTGCCGGGGATGAACGGTCGTCAACTGGCGGAGGTTGGTCGGCAATATCGCCCAGGTCTGAAAGTGTTGTTCATCACCGGCTATGCCGAGCACGCTGCGGTGCGCGGAGGCTTCCTCGACTCGGGGATGCAGATGATCACCAAGCCATTCACCTTTGATCTGCTCACCGCAAAGGTGCGCGAGATGATCAATAGCTGAATCGATAGGAGCTGCCGACGGCAGCTCCTACATATCAGGCCAGCAATTCCTGAATCTTTTCCTGCAACACATCCAGATCAAACGGTTTTTCCAGAATCGGTGCGCTGTTGGTAATCGGGCTGCCGGTCTCACGGATTTCCTGCGGATAGCCGCTGATGAAAATCACTTTGAGGTCCGGTCGCAATTTCACCGCCGGATCGGCAATCTGCACGCCGGAGATCCCGCCCGGCAGGCGGAAATCGGTAATCAGTATGTCGAGATGAGGTTTGCTGGCGAGGATCTCGAAAGCCTGCTCGCCATTTTCCGCTTGCAACACGCGATAGCCCTGCCCCGACAGGTAATCCGTCAGGACCATCAAGATAACCGGTTCGTCTTCGACGACGAGTACTACATCTTGCGCATCTACGCTCATGGGAAGCCTTTGTTCGGTCAATAGCTGCTGATACGACCGTGTGGTCACTCAGAGGTTGCGTCGGATATGCCGTTTTCCTGGATTGGCAGACAAACGCGAAACAGGGCGCCCTCGTTGATTTCACTCTCGACGACGATGGAGCCGCCATGGGCGGCGACGATCTGCTCGGAAATGAACAGACCCAGCCCGAGCCCGGCCACCACCGTCTTGGCGGACACCCGTTCGAACTGCTGAAAAATACGCTTCTGGTTCTCGGCGCTGATGCCGATGCCGTGGTCTTGTACCTCGACCCGGGCCTCGTCATCTTCGCGATAGACGCGCACCTGAATCGGGCTGCGACCACCGTAACGCAAGGCATTGGTCAGCAGATTGGACACCACTTGCTCGATGCGGAACTCGTCCCAGCAACCTTCTACCGGCGCCGATGCCTCGAAGGAAACGCTGGTTTCTGCCGCTTCCATTTGCGAGGCAAAATTCTGCAGGAGATTGCTGACCAGTTGCACCAGATCAAAACGACTCGGTCGGATCGACAGTTTGCCGGTGCGGATTCGCGAGACATCGAGCATGTCTTCGATCAGGCGAATCAGGCTTTTGATCTGCCGCTCATCGCGGTCGACCATCGCCTGCATCTTGTCGAGGGTGAACGCTGAGGCGTTGTCTCGCGCCAGATGCATTTTACGCAACTGGGTTTCGAGAATCAGGCCATTGAGCGGCGTACGCACCTCGTGGGCGACGATGGACATGAAGTCATCACGCATGCGCACCGCTTGTTCCAGCTCCAGCTGGGTGCTTTGCAGTTGTTGCAGCAGCGCTTCCTGCTCACGCCGGGCCTGCTCCAACGCCTCGACCTGCTGCTTCATCGCCTTGCTCTGGCGATACAGATCGACGAAAACGTTGACCTTGCTCTTCACCGCATGGATATCCAGCGGCTTGTGCAGGAAGTCCACCGCACCGCTTTCATAGCCTTTGAACGCGTAGTTGAGTTCTCGGCCGGCAGCGCTGACAAAGATGATCGGAATGTTCTTGGTCTTCTCTGTACCGCGCATCAGCTCGGCGAGTTCGAAGCCGTTCATGCCGGGCATCTGCACGTCGAGAATGGCCATGGCGAATTCGTGCTGCAGCAACAGCGACAGTGCTTCGTCCGCCGACAGAGCCTTGTAGACCGTGCGATCCTCGCGCTTGATCAGCGCTTCCAGCGCCAGCAGGTTTTCTGGCAGATCGTCAACGATCAACAGTTTGGCTTGGATATTACTCAGCATGCGATTCGTTCCAGCTCGACTAGCAGACGGCCGATGCCGTGAATGGGTAGGACATGATCCGGCTGCAGAACGTTCAGTGCAGCCTGGGGCATGGTGGCAACTTGTGCATCCTCGGGGTCTTGAACAATGGTCAGGCCGGCGCAACGCTTGACGTAAGCGAGCCCGCGCGCGCCATCGTGATTGGCGCCGGTCAGCAGGACGGCGGCGAGTGTCTCGCCGTAAACGTCAGCGGCGGATTCAAACAGGTAATCAATAGACGGCCGCGAATGATGTACGCGGTCCTCCAGGCTCAGTGACAAGCTGCGATCCGCTTCGACCGACAAGTGATAACCGGGCGTGGCGAAATACACCGTGCCGGCTTCAATGTCCTGCTTGTCTTCAGCTTCCTTGACCGGCATCGCCACACGGCGGGAGAACACTTCGGCCAGATGACTGCGGCGTTCTTCCGGCAGATGCAAAACGATGATGATCGGCAGCACATAGCCTTTGCGCAACGGCCCGAGCAGGGTCAACAAGGCCTCGACACCGCCCGCAGAGGCGCCGATCACGACAGCCTCGATACGAGGCAGGCTCGGGGTGTCGTTCATGATTTGCGGTAGATCCGTTCTTGTTTGACCAACGCCTCGAACTGATTCGAATAGTTGGAAAAATCCAGGGTTTCCTTGCTGCCCAACACCAGAAAGCCGCGATGCGACAGTGATTCATGGAACAGCCCGAATGCCCGGTCCTGCAGCTTCTTGTTGAAGTAGATCAGCACATTGCGGCAGGAAATCAACTGGGTTTCGGAGAACACGCTATCGGTGGCCAGGCTGTGGTCGGCGAATGTCACGTTCTCGCACAGGCTCTTGTCGAAAATCGCGTAGCCGTAGGCTGCCGTGTAGTAATCGGCAAACGAACGCTGACCGCCGGCCTGCTGATAGTTGGCAGTGTAGGCGCGGACGTTTTCCATGGAGAAAATCCCTTGCTTGGCCTTCTCCAGCGAGCGCGGGTTGATGTCGGTGGCATAGATGATCGTGCGGTCGAGCAGGCCTTCTTCGCGCAGCAGAATCGCCATCGAATAGACCTCCTCGCCCGTGCTGCAGCCGGCAATCCAGATTTTCAGCGACGGATAGGTGCGCAGCAGCGGCACCACTTCGTTGCGGATCGCCAGGAAGTGCGACGGATCGCGGAACATCTCGCTGACCGGGATCGTCAGCAGTTGCAGCAGCTGCATGAACGCCGTCGGGTCGTGCAGGACTTTTTCTTGCAGGGCCGAGATGGTCGCGCACTCGAACTGACTCAGCGCGTGCTGCACCCGGCGCTTGATCGAAGCGCCGGAGTAGTCGCGAAAGTCATAGCTGTACTTCAGGTAAATCGCCTCGATCAACAAGCGTAATTCGATTTCGCTGTTGCGCTCGGCTGAACTGCTGCGTTCCACTAGATGCGTTCCATTTTCGGTAACCACACACGTATCAGCGAGAACAGACGATCAAGGTCGATGGGCTTGGCCAGGTAATCGTTGGCGCCCGCTTGCAGGCAGCGCTCCTGATCGTCCTTCATGGCCTTGGCCGTTACCGCGATGATCGGCAGCTTGCGCCAGCGCGGATCCTTGCGGATTTCCATGGTGGCTTCGAAGCCATCCATTTCCGGCATCATCACGTCCATCAGCACCAGGTCGATGTCCTCGACTTCATGAAGTTTCTCAATCGCTTCGCGGCCATTACGGCCGATCACCACGACTGCGCCTTTGTGTTCCAGTGCACTGGTCAGGGCGAAGATGTTGCGCACATCGTCGTCCACCAGCAGCACTTTACGACCTTCAAAGACCTTGTCGCGGCTGCGCGCGGTCTTGAGCATCTTCTGCCGTTCATGGGACAGCTGCGATTCGACTTTGTGCAGAAAGAGTGTGACCTCGTCGAGCAACCGCTCCGGGGAGCGTGCGCCCTTGATGATGATCGAGCGTGAATACTTGCGCAGCTCGGCCTCTTCATCGCGGGTCAGGTTGCGGCCGGTGTAGACAATGACCGGCGGGAACGAGCAAATGTCTTCGGTGGACATGCGCTTGAGCAGATCGTTGCCGAGCATGTCCGGCAGCTTGAGGTCGATGACCATGCAGTCGTAGATGGTCGTGCGCAGCAATTCCAGGGCGTCCTGGGCCAGGCCGACCGCAGTGATTTCGATGTCTTCGTCGCCAATCAGCCGCGCGATGCTTTCGCGTTGCAGATCGTCGTCTTCGACCAGCAGCACGCGCTTGACCTTCTGCGTCAGCTTGGCCTCAAGACGGGCGAACACGTCCTTGAGCTCTTCGCGGGTGGTCGGCTTCACTGCGTAGCCGATGGCGCCCATGTGCATGGCGGCTTCGACGCGGTCTTCCACGGAAATCACGTGCACCGGAATGTGCCGGGTTTCGGCGCGTTCTTTCAAGCGTTGCAGCACGGTCAGACCGGAATGATCCGGCAGGCGCATGTCGAGCAGGATCGCATCCGGCACGAATTCGCGGGCCAGGTCGTAACCTTCGTCAGCGCCGTGGGCGACCAGACACATGTAGCCCAACTCATGGGCCAGGTCATAGAGGATACGGGCGAAGTTCGGTTCGTCCTCCACCACCAGAATGCAGCGGGTGGCGAACGGTGCCTTGTCGCGATCGTCGGCAAAGCGCGGGATGACTGCCGGAATCGCCGATGCCAGCGGAGCCGCAACAGCAACTGGCGCAGGCGTCACAGGTGCCGGGTGGAAGGTCAGCGGCGCGGCCGGCGTTTCACCGAATTCGTGATACTGACGCGGCAACACCAGCGTAAACGTACTGCCCTGCCCCGGTACGCTGTCGACGCTGATCGAACCGCCCAGCAACGTCGCCAGATCCCGCGAGATCGACAGGCCCAGACCGGTGCCGCCGTACTTGCGATTGGTGGTGCCATCCGCCTGACGGAACGCCTCGAAGATACTTTCCTGCTGATCCGCGGCGATACCGATCCCGGAATCCTTGACGCTGAAGGCGATGTGATCATTCGGCTGCGCGGTGATGGTCAGGCTGACGGCGCCGTGCTCGGTGAACTTGATCGCGTTGGACAGCAGGTTCTTGATGACCTGCTCCAGACGCTGACGGTCGGTGAACAGTAAGCCCGGTGCGTCCGGCTGAACCTCGACGCTGAAGGCCAGTTTCTTGTCCGCCGCCAACGGTTCGAACATCGAGCGCAAGCCGTCGACCAGACGATCGACGCGGGTGTTTTCGGCAATCACTTCAAGTTTGCCGGCCTCGACCTTGGAAATGTCGAGAATGTCGTTGATCAGGTTGAGCAGATCGTTGCCGGCCGAATAGATCGATTCGGCGAACTTGACCTGTTCCGCCGACAGATTCTGCTGCGGGTTTTCCGCCAGCAGTTTGGCCAGAATCAGCGAACTGTTGAGCGGCGTGCGCAGTTCGTGGGACATGTTGGCGAGGAATTCGGACTTGTACTTGCTCGAGCGTTGCAGCTCTTCGGCACGCTCTTCAAGCTGGATCTGCGCCTGATTCAGCTCGGTGTTTTTCTTGTCCATCGCATCGCGCTGCTCGGCGAGCTGCTCGTTGGTCTGCTCCAGCTCAACCTGCTGGGTTTCCAGATGCGCCTGGGATTCCTTGAGAATCCGCGACTGTTCTTCCAGCTCTTCGTTGGCGGTCTTCAGCTCTTCCTGCTGCACTTGCAGCTCTTCATTGAGCTGCTGGGTTTCGGCGAGCACTTCCTGCAAGCGCTGACGGTAACGCGCCGCTTCGATCGAGGTGCCGATGTTGCCGGCAATCAATTCCAGCAGTTCGATGTCGCGCTCGGACAGCGGACGCAGGAAACCCAGCTCGATCACGCCATTGACCCGATCGTCATCGCTGGTCGGCACCACCAGCACACTGTGCGGCAGACCTGCACCGAGCCCGGAGCTGACTTTGAAATAGTCGCCCGGGACCGCGTCGAGACGGATCAGGCGTGCCTGTTCTGCCACTTGGCCGACGATGCCTTCGCCGCTGTAGATCGTTTGATTGAGCTCTTCCTGCTCGCGGGAGAAACCATAAGTCGCCACGCGCTTGAGGCCGCCATGTTCTTCGCGCACATAAAGCGCGGCGACGGCAGTACCAAGGTATTGCGCACAGAATTGCAGAATGTTGCGCCCCAGCAGGTTCAGCGTCAGTTGCCCCAACACCTGCTCGGCCAATTGTGTCTGGCCGTTGCGCAGCCACGCCTGCTTCTCCAGGCGTTCAGCGCTGGCCAGCTGCGCGGCGAGGTTGGCGCTGTAATTGGTCGACAGGTTGAGCAGATCACGGCGGCCGATGTAGGCCAGCAAACCGCTGATCCCGACGATGAAGATCAGATAAAGAGTGATGCTCCAGATGGTGGTGCGACGCACATCCTCGTTGCGCGTGGCGCGCAGCACTTGCTCGGTCTCGATGACGTCCTCGAATTGCTTGCGGATTTCATCTGTCAGGCGCTTGCCCCGCCCGGCCTTGACCGCGCCTCGATAATCACCGCTGCTGCGCTGCAGATCGATCATCGATTGCGCGTAGTTGGCCCATTCCACCTGCAAGGCTTGCAAACGGCGCAAGCGATCGGTCTGCACCGGATTATCGGCGGTCAGCTCCAGCAACGTATTGAGAGCGACCTCGATACGCGGCTTGGCAACTTCGTACGGGTCGAGAAAGTGCTCGTCACCGCTGAGCAGATAGCCGCGCATGCCGGTTTCGAGATCGACAGTGAGTTTCACCGCCTCATTGGCGTTATTGATCACCCGGTCGGTATGCTCGACCCACTGGATGACGGACAGCAAATAGGTGATCAGTGAGACGAAAAACACCGCACTGAGCACGCCGACGCCCAGCGGCAGGCTGACGTTGCGACTCAGAAGTTTGCGGAACCGTTGTTCATCAACCGAGGACGGAGAGGACATGGGGCAGCCTTGTCGAACTGTTGAAAACCCGAGAGTTTGCCCCAAAACCCCGCCATGGATCCATTTTTCTCACACAAATGATGGCATTTTCCTACGCACACCTGCGCATTGGACGACGCCAACGGTTATCCTTGCCTCACCGCACTGACCTGTTCTTTTTTTGTATCAGCTCGGGAACTTGTGGCTATGCGCCACTTACTCATGCAAGAGTCCGGCAAATTCGCTTGCCCGGTATCCCCCGATTTCATTTTTCTGAGAGTCCTGCCATGTCTGCCACTCCATCCACTATCCTGGTCGTAGAAGACGACTCCATCGTGCGCATGCTTATCGTCGATGTGCTGGAGGAGCTGGAATACACGGTATTGGAGGCTGATGACGGCAACGCGGCACTCGAAATCCTTGCGGATCCTGGCAAAGCCATCGATTTGATGATGACCGACTACGGCCTGCCTGGCATGAATGGCCGCGAACTCTCTCAAAAGGCCCGTCAGCTGCGCCCTGCTCTGCCCATCCTGTTCGCCAGCGGCTATGCCGAGAGTCTCGAAGTACCCGATGGCATGCATGTCATCGGCAAGCCCTTCTCCATCGATCAATTGCGCGACAAAGTTAAAGGCATTCTGAAATAAACCTGATAAATGCCCGTCGCAGATGCAACTTGTCACATCCGAAAATAATCAGCAACTAACTAACACTGCCATTGCTTAACCTGCCAGCTCTATCCTGAATCATCTTTGGCCGCGTTAATAAATAACGAAATACAGCCAGGGAACTTTCGATACTCATTCAGGATAGTGCCCATGCAGTTCATTTCTTCCGACGTGCCTGCCGCCGTCGATTGCTCCGCTTCTGACAAACAGGAACGCGCGCTTATTGTTCAGTTACTTGTTGAAGCCCTTAAGGCAACTGAGTTTGAAGTCTCGGCCGACAGTTACTCGGCAAGCGCCTCGCTGCCGGTCGCCACTGTATTTAATGTGCAAGATCGCTTCATACCCCGGGTCATCGGCAGCAGTTTTGACGAACGCTGTGAACCAGCACGCAATGCCTTGAAAAATTTAATTGCAACCCCGGAGTTTGCGCAGCTGTTACGCAACCATTCTTTTTCAGCTGATATTCAACTAGCAGTGGATACCAACGCCGGAGTTCTCGTTGTTTATGACTCAGAGTTCGAATCCCATCGTTTCAGTATTGCACTGGATAATGCTGAAGTTTCGGTGTTTTCCGAAGAACTCGATATGCTCGCCGATTTGGCGAAGAACATCGGCGGCGTCGTTTATTCCGGCCAAGTGATTGGCATAGTGCAATGGTTGAAGTTCAACGGTTATGACTTGCCGACGAACATTGCCGAAACCCGGGCTCTGATTGAATGGCTGGCCTTCGAACTGCCCGAGCCACCCGCCTTGGGCGACTACCACGAATTGCTCCACGCCGATGAGTCATCACCGTTTCATCTATCGATGGCGGACCGCAAAGTCATAACCCAGACAGTGCATGAGCTGACCCAAGGTGCGACAAGCCTGTTGCAGGTACTGGCGTTCGCCAACTTCAACCTGATTCCGGCACAGGACATACGCGACAACGCGGACAAGTTCCTGCACAACTTCCTGAGGCGAAAAACCGCTCGCGCCCTGGGAGAAACCCTGCATGCACGCCTTGGCTGGCATCTGGAAGCCAATAACGCGGACGTGCGCGAACGCCAGGTCAATGAGTTAGTCATCGCTGCGCTGATCATCGACATGCAATTGCGCTCCGATCAGCCTCTTGTCGCCGGCTATGACTTCTATCAACCGGCGAATTCCACACTCAGCGCTGCCGAAGTACGCGTCCTGTTCGAACAGCATCTGGTTGATCTGGGCCTGAGCGAAGCGCACAACGCGCCACTGGCAGCGCATCTATTGATCGCGGGTGCAGCACCGGAGTTGCTGATCGACCAGATCCCGCCCGGGCTCACGCTGGACAAGCCAGGCTGGGTAACTGCGCGCCAGAGCGCTGCCGTGGTCGAGCACGCCGCACCTGGCAGCTCGCGTGCAATGACGTTTGCACAACTCAAGGCGTTTTCCGAGCTGACCCCGGTTTCCGGTGAGCTCGACAAGTTGTACGAAGCGGCGGCGATCCCGGCGGTGGTGGACTGGGCGGTACTCAACGGAGTCATCCCTTACCGCAGCGACAAAGACTACGACAAGACCACGGTGATCAAGGCCAGCGCGTATTTCTCGCGTTACATGGAGGCTCTGGCCCAGTCTGAAACAGGCTTGTCCACCGCGCCACCGGACCGGCGCAAAATCGCTCTGCGTGCGCTGGAGCAAGTGATGCCCGCCGGCGCCTATCTCGAACAGCCGGCCTTCGAAATAAAGTACCTGGACAGTTTCGGCGAACGTAGCTGGCTCGAAGGGTTGAAGGCTGCGCATCCGGCGGGAATTCTCACCGAGTTCTGGAATTTCCTCGCCAGCGCCACTGACAACAACCAATACGCGATCAACGGCCTGTTGCGCCTACGCCTGTCGATTCTCGATCTGTATCTTTCCGGCGATCTGGTTGAAGACGGGCAACTTTCGGACAAATTCAAGACCCGCGACAACTTCCACCCCCCGGCCGATGCCTTCACCCGCCTGGCCGAACTGCAATCGCCGTCGCAACTGTTTGACCAGGCGTTTGATCGTTACTACCGGAACGTGCGCGAGGGTCTATCGTCCCTGATCAAAATGGCGATCACGCAGATGCCAGAGCATGATCGTCAGGCCTTGACCAGCGGCCAAATGACCTTCTACACCGTCAGGAAGGAAGTCAATCCACTGAATACGCAGCAAGAAACGCAAATCCAGCGAGATGAGGCCAATGGGCGTTACGGGATTATTCTTTGCTGCGACAACGGTGATCGGCTGCGCGCTTACGAACTGTTCACGCTGCGCGGCGTTTGCTACGAGCGTCCGGATCTGGCGCTCAAGCTGCAACACACCGGTCTCATTCATCAACGGCCGACCCTTTCATACACTGGCAGCAAGTACGATTTTCAGGACAAGAACAAAGCCAGCGAGTGGCCCCTCGATTACGCCGCCTACCGCGAAGGCAGCGAACCACGCCAGGGCATGACTTCAAAAGTAGTGGTGGAGAAGCTCTGGCAGTTGCAACTGCAAGAGACTGATGTGCGCGCGGTTCCGCTGTTCTTTTCTGCGCAACTGGATGAGATCGCCCAATGCGTACTGGACAATCATCCTGTCGCCCGCCGCGAAGAGTTGTATGCCGCACTGGATGTGCGCAACGGCCTGGAAGAATGGCGCGACACCAGGGAGATCGTCGAGAACCTGGCAATCAATGTCATCGTGCCGTTCAAACAGTGCATTGAAGACATTCGTTCCGGACGCACCGACCGTGTCGCCGAAGGCATTGGTGGCTGCATTCTGGATGGCCTGTCGGTCATCGGCCTGCTGGTCGGTCTTGGCGCGTCGGCAGCGAGCATCATCGCCAAGACCGGGTCGACCACCCTAAAACTGCTGAAAGTCGCCAAAGCCGTGGCCCGAGCGGCCGTGTCGCTGATCAACCCGCTCGACGGATTGCCCACCCTCGCCCGCAAAGGTTTTCGTCTGGTCAAACGCGGCGTGGTCTTTGCCGGTGAAACCGCGCTCGACACCGCGCACACCGCCAGCGTGCAATTGAAAAGGTTGATCCATGGCGTCGAGAGTCGGGACTGGCTCAGGCTCTCCCACACCGGCGATGTGCGTCAGGCGACCTGGCGAGGCGCCGACGCGCTTGGCGAGGCGATCGACATCGCAGTGCTGGAACGCAACCAGGACTGGCACGCGCTGAGCATCCGCACCGGCGGTGCCTGGGGCCCGCGCCTGAAACTGCTCGACCTGGGTAACTTCGCCCCGTTGAAGCGCCTGTTCGGCCGCTTCAAGCCATTCAGTTACACCCGCGGTTATCTGAAAAAAGCCATTCCCCGCGCCCGGACCAAGCTGGACAACTCCATCAACGCGCTGTCGCAACCGTCTTCCAACGACGACATTCGCGCGGTGCTCAAGCATGTGTTCGGTAACGATTCCGATGAAGTGGCACAGCACGTGTCGAAACATCTCAGCGCGATGCGCAAGGATCTCGAGTCGATCAGTTTCAGCAATGTGACGTTCCGCCCGCATCAACCCGGCGTGATCGCCTCGCTTTCGCCACCGGCCTATAAGCGTTGGCAGACAGCGCTGCGCACCGGCGAAAAAATCGATGAGTCCGCAGGCCGGTTTCTGTCGATCTACCCGGACAATCTCGATGAGTTTTACAAGTTGTCGCGCTACGACGACGGCAGCGTCGCCGACGTGCTGATTCACGAAATGTCCCACGGTGGCCCGGACACCCTCGACCTGTACTACGGCAAGGTCTACCCGGAGTTGCATCAGGCGGAGTTCGATGCGGTCGGACTGCTGGAGCTGGCTCGGGACGCGCGCAAGGCGCATCCGGACAACCTGATCAATCCACATCACGCTCTGGCGCACCGACCGGGATTCGTCGAGTTCAACCAGGTAAAAACCAGTCTGCCGAAACTGGTCCAGGACCATCCGGCGCTGGCCAACGCTGAGTCATACATGCTTGCGGTATCGCTGCTCGATCAAGCACAAACGCGTCCGGCCATATTGAGCTTCAATGTGAAGACCATCGACGATGCCGTGCGCAACACCGCTGCAGGCAAGTTTCTACAAGGGCCGCTGCTGCTCAACCTCGCCAAACCGGTCATTTAAACGCTGAAACGGCTGGTCGGTGGACAGGGTGCATTTCAATCACTTCGCTGTGGTTTAATTGCGCCCTTTTTTCTTCCATGGGTCAGAGGATCAGTCGTGAGCCATTCGCGTACCACCAAAGTTCTGGTCATCGGCTACGTCTGGCCAGAACCGCGCTCATCGGCGGCCAGCGGGCATGTCATGCAGATCCTCGAGACATTTCTCGATCAGGGATGGGACATCACGTTCAGCAGCCCGGCCGGCCCGGGTGAACACAAAGCTGATCTGACGGCGCTGGGCATTCGCGAAGTATCGATCGAGCTCAACAACAGCAGTTTCGACGTGTTCATCAGCGAGTTGGCGCCGGATATCGTGCTGTTCGATCAGTTCATGATGGAAGAACAGTTTGGCTGGCGGGTGGAGAAACACTGCCCGGGCGCCCTGCGCCTCCTGGAAACTTCCGACCTGCAAAGCCTGCGGCATGCGCGTCATCAGCGCCTGAAGGACCGGCTGAAAAGCAACGACGAGCAGACTGATTTCACCGGGCTGTTTGCACCGGCATTGCACGAAGAATTCCAGCTGATGGCCGGCACCGATCTGGCCAAACGGGAAATCGCTGCGCTGTATCGGTGCGACTTGAACCTGATGATTTCCGAAGTCGAGATCGACCTGCTGGTGGAGGAATTTGGCCTGCCTCGGCAAATCCTGCATTGGTGTCCGTTGATGATTGATCTTCCGGACACCGCCCCGCCAGGTTTCGAAGAGCGGGAGCATTTCCTCAGCATTGGCAACTTCCGTCACGCGCCGAACTGGGATGCCGTGCTCTGGATGAAGACCGCCCTCTGGCCGCTGATCCGCGCGCGCTTGCCTCGCGCGCAACTGCATATCTATGGCGCCTATACACCGCCCAAAGCCACCGCACTGCACAATCCGGCCCAAGGCTTTCACATCATGGACTGGGCCGAAGATGCACTTGAAGTGATGTCGGCAGCACGAGTCTGCCTTGCGCCATTGCGCTTCGGCGCGGGAATCAAGGGCAAACTGCTCGATGCCATGCTCTGTGGCACGCCGAGTGTGACCACACCGATCGGCGCCGAAGCCATGCACGGCGAAGCTCCGTGGCCGGGAGCCGTCGCCCTCGACGCAAACACCTTTGCCGAACAGGCGGTGCAACTGTACGAAAATCCGGCGCGCTGGCAGCAGGCGCAGATTCAGGCTTCGGCACTTTTGCAGCAGCGTTATCAGCGCAGCGTACATGGCCCGCGTCTGATCAACCGGATAGATGATTGCCGACAACACTTGGCACAACTTAGAAACGACAACTTCACCGGCGCCATGTTGCGACATCACACACTCAAAAGCACTCAATACATGGCTCAATGGATCGAAGCCAAAAACCAATCGAGCCCAACAGAGCGCTGATTACATCAATTACATGACTTGCATTAAAAGCCAACTTTCGCAATAACACGAACATGCTTATAAACATCCTGCGCGCAACTTACTAACCACTTCGCAGGATGTGCAACATGGAAAACTTCGACGATATACCAACCCATCAATGGATGGCTTATTCACCACAAATCGATAATCTTTCGTTATTTGAAATGACCCTGCCCGGCGCGCATAACGCCGGTTGTGACTGGGAAGCGTCTTACGCCCTTATTCCCGGGAAAAACTGGCTTGCCTGCCAGGACGTTTCCTTTTATTCGCAGTTGAATCGCGGCGCTCGCGCACTTGATGTACGCCTTGTTTACAACAGCAAGGCGAAACAACTGGCGAGATTCCGTTTTCACCACAATGGATTCAACTCTTCGCGAACGCTTGAAGACCTGATCAGGGACCTTAAGGGGTTTTATGAAAGAAGCCCGAATGAGTTTATCATTCTGGACTTTCATGAACTTTCCAGCGCTACAGATCCATTCAACCATGAGGAATTCAAAACAGCTTTGCTGGAGCACCTTGGGGAACGGATCATTCCCACCGACAATCTGCATCTGACAATTGGCCAACTCAAAGCCATCAATCCATTGCAACGCATTATGGTGGCCGCGCCGATGACCTGGGAAAGCGAAGACTTTCGTTTCTACAGACCAATCAATCACAAGTGGATCGGCAAATCACAGGTCAGCACCTCGGATCTTTATGGCTATATAGACAACGTACTGAGCACACCTGTCAGTACGCTTCGCCCATGGTCGCTGTCGGCAACCAGTTACACACTCGGCGGGCCGCAGCGAATCCTCGACAGTCTTGACGAGTGGTTCGACCCGGAAAAATCCGATTGGGCGCGCAAGTGCAACATTATCAATTTCGACTTCATCAAAAATTCCAACATCGTGCGTTTCTGCCAAATGGCCAACCTGCAAAAGGCGCGCGACAAGCTCAGTTGAGCGGTCACCACGGACGGCCGGTCGGAAGTGGCACAAATGGCAAAAAACGAGGCATGATCGCGCAGCGATAATAAAAAAGTGCCCCGTCATGACCCGAACCGCTCGCGTGACCGACCCTTCCTACGAGTTGATGGACGACCATAACGGTTTGTCCATCATCTACCGCCAGCACGGCTTCCCCTGCCCGCTGGTGCGCTGGCATTTCCACAAGGAGTACGAGCTGCACCTGATCGTGGCCAGCTCCGGCAAGGTGTTCATCGGCGATTACATCGGCAACTTCTATCCAGAGACTTTGTTTTTGACCGGTCCCAACCTGCCGCACAACTGGATCAGCCAGGTCGCCGAGGATGAAGTGGTGGAGAAGCGCGACATGCTGGTCAACTTCACCGACGAATTGTTCGAGAGCGGGCACCAGGTGTTCGCTGAGCTGAAATCCCTGGCGCCACTGCTTGAGCGTGCGCAGTACGGCATCGAATTTCGTTGCAAGCGCACGATCCGTCAGGCCATGACACTGATGCAGCGGATCGCCGACAGCACCGGCATCACTCGCCTCGGGCACTTTTTCATCCTGATGGAATTGCTCGCGGCCAGTGATGACTTCCAGTTGTTGTCCGGCGCCACCACGCCGCAACTGGCCGACGAACACAACATCGACCGCACCAACCGCGCGGTCGACTACATCTTCAGCCACTACGCGCGGGACATCTCACTGGAAGAAGTGGCCGAGCACCTGGGCATGACACCGACCTATTTCAGCCGGGTATTCAAACAGGCCACCGGGCGCAACTTCATCGAATTCGTCAATCGCCTGCGCATCAGCAAATCCTGTGAGCTGCTGGCCGATGGTGACAAACCGGTGACCGAGGTGTGCTTCGAGTCGGGCTTCAACAATATTTCCAACTTCAATCGACGCTTCCAGCAACTCAAGGGCATGACGCCGTCGCACTATCGACGGCTGGCGGTGCAACGGCTGACTGAACAGAACCATCTCTGACGACACGCCACCTGTGGGAGCGAGCCTGCTCGCGAAAGCGGTCTGTCCGTGAAAAATCCTGTGGCTGACACACCATCTTCGCGAGCAGGCTCGCTCCCACAAAAAACCGTGCCCCGGCTGGCGAAATCTGTACGCATTCGCTAACGCCCCCTCGCGCAAAACCCCTTCCCTGCGTTCCCCCGCCCAAACCCCAGTGCAAAAAAGTATCGACAAAAGTGCTAGGGATGATTTGTCAGCTCCGCCGTGGAAGGCTGTAATCAGCGCAGATTCTTCCTGCATTCGGAAGACACAAAAACAATAACTGTCCTTCTGCCCCGTCGGGTGTCAGAAAAGGAGTGCACGATGCAACCCACTGCAAAAGCTCTGCTCGCTCTCACCTGCATGACCCTCAGCAGCGTCAGCCTTGGCGCCCAGACCCTGACCATCGCCACCGTCAACAACAGCGACATGATCCGCATGCAGAAACTCTCGAAAACCTTCGAGAGCGAGCATCCGGACATCAAGCTCAATTGGGTGGTGCTGGAAGAAAACGTCCTGCGTCAGCGCCTGACCACCGACATCGCCACTCAGGGCGGCCAGTTCGACGTGTTGACCATCGGCATGTACGAAGCCGCACTCTGGGGCGGCAAGGGTTGGCTGGAGCCGATGAAGGACCTGCCGGCCAATTACGCCCTCGACGACGTCTTCCCGTCGGTGCGCGAAGGCCTGTCGGTGAAGGGTTCGCTGTATGCGCTGCCGTTTTACGCGGAGAGTTCGATCACCTATTACCGCACCGACCTGTTCAAGGAAGCCGGGCTGACCATGCCGGAGCGTCCGACCTGGGAAGAGATCGCCGGGTTTGCCGAAAAGCTCACCCACAAAGACAAAGAGCAGTACGGTATCTGCTTGCGCGGCAAGGCTGGTTGGGGCGAGAACATGGCGCTGGTCACCACGGTCGCCAATGCTTATGGCGCGCGCTGGTTCGATGAGCAATGGAAACCGGAATTCAGCGGCCCGGAGTGGAAAAACGCGCTGAATTTCTACGTCAACACCATGAAGAAATCCGGCCCGCCGGGCGCATCCAGCAACGGTTTCAATGAAAACCTCGCCCTGTTCAACAGCGGCAAATGCGCGATCTGGGTCGATGCCAGCGTGGCTGGTTCGTTCGTCACCGACAAGACCCAGAGCAAGGTCGCCGATCACGTCGGTTTCACCTTCGCTCCGCATCAAGTCACGGATAAAGGCTCGGCGTGGCTGTATTCGTGGGCGCTGGCGATTCCGACCAGCTCCAAGGCCAAGGACGCAGCAAAAACCTTCAGTGCTTGGGCCACGTCCAAAGAGTACGGCGAACTGGTTGCCAAGACCGATGGCATCGCTAACGTGCCGCCGGGCACCCGCGCTTCGACCTACAGCGATGCTTACATGAGCGCCGCGCCGTTTGCCAAAGTGACGCTGGAATCGCTGAAAGCCGCTGACCCGAGCAAACCGACGCTGAAACCGGTGCCGTACATCGGCATTCAACTGGTGACCATTCCTGAATTCCAGGCAGTCGGCACCCAGGTCGGCAAGCTGTTCTCGGCAGCGCTGATCGGCCAGACCACGGTGGATCAGGCGCTGGCGGCGGCGCAGCAGACCACGGAACGCGAGATGAAGCGCGCGGGTTATCCCAAGTAACCGCTGAATGCCTTGCTCCTGCCTCTTGTGGGAGCGAGCCTGCTCGCGAAGGCGTCGTGTCAGCCAACACACATGACACTGACCCAGCGCTTTCGCGAGCAGGCTCGCTCCCACATGGGGATCTCCATAGGTCTGTATGACTCGGTTGTGAATGCCATGAATACTTCAACTGCCAAAGCCCACATCGACCTGTCGCCACCGCAGCGCAAGCTGCGCGTGCGCAATCCCGGCTGGTTTCTGGTCAGTCCTTCGGTGGCGCTGTTGCTGCTGTGGATGATCGTGCCGCTGGGCATGACCCTGTACTTTTCGATGATCCGCTACAACCTGCTCTACCCCGGCGAGAATGAATTCGTCGGGCTGGAGAACTTCACCTATTTCCTCACTGATTCGGGCTTCATGCCCGGTGCGACCAATACGTTGTTGCTGGTTGGCAGTGTGCTGCTGATCAGCGTGGTCTTCGGCGTGCTGATCAGCGCGTTGCTCGAGGCCAGCGAATTCCTTGGTCGCGGCCTGGTGCGGGTGATGCTGATCTCGCCGTTTTTCATCATGCCCACCGTCGGCGCGTTGATCTGGAAAAACCTGATTTTCCACCCGGTCTCGGGGATCCTCGCCTACATCTGGAAACTGTTCGGTGCGCAACCGGTGGACTGGCTGGCGCACTACCCGCTGCTGTCGATCATCATCATTGTTTCGTGGCAATGGCTGCCCTTCGCGATCCTGATTCTGATGACCGCGATGCAATCGCTGGATCAGGAACAGAAAGAAGCTGCACGCCTGGACGGTGCCGGCCCGATCGCGATTTTCTGGCACTTGACCCTGCCGCACCTGGCGCGGCCGATTGCCGTGGTGGTGATGATCGAAACGATCTTCCTGCTCTCGGTGTTCGCCGAAATCTTCACCACCACCAACGGTGGCCCCGGCTACGCCTCGACCAACCTCGCCTACCTGATCTACAACCAGGCGCTGGTGCAGTTCGACGTCGGCATGGCTTCGGCCGGCGGTTTGATTGCCGTGGTCATCGCCAACATCGCCGCGATCATTCTGGTGCGAATGATCGGCAAAAACCTGACTGACAAAGCGTGAGGCCTGCCATGACGCTCCAACAATCCCGTCGCCTGCAAAGCCTGCTGCTCGGCACGCTGGCCTGGGCCATCGCGATCGTGATTTTCTTCCCGATCTTCTGGATGGTGATGACCAGTTTCAAGAGCGAAATCGACGCTTTCGCCACGCCGCCGCAGTTCATCTTCACGCCAACGCTGGAGAACTACCTGCACATCAACGAGCGCAGCGACTACTTCAGCTTCGCCTGGAACTCGGTGGTGATCTCCTTCAGCGCCACCGCCCTGTGTCTGTTGATCGCGGTGCCGGCGGCCTACTCGATGGCGTTCTACGAAACCCAGCGCACCAAAGGCACGTTGCTGTGGATGCTCTCGACCAAGATGCTGCCGCCGGTGGGCGTGCTGATGCCGATCTACCTGCTGGCCAAGAGTTTCGGCCTGCTCGACACGCGCATCGCGCTGATCGTGATCTATACGCTGATCAACCTGCCGATCGTGGTCTGGATGGTTTACACCTACTTCAAGGACATCCCCAAGGACATCCTCGAAGCCGCCCGCCTCGATGGTGCGACGCTGTGGCAGGAAATGGTCCGCGTGCTGCTGCCAATCGCCAAGGGCGGCCTCGCCTCGACCGTGCTGCTGTCGCTGATCCTGTGCTGGAACGAGGCGTTCTGGTCGCTGAACCTGACCTCATCGAATGCCGCACCGCTGACCGCGCTGATCGCCTCGTATTCAAGTCCCGAAGGGCTGTTCTGGGCCAAGTTGTCGGCCGTATCGACCCTGGCCTGTGCGCCGATTCTGATCTTTGGCTGGATCAGCCAGAAGCAACTGGTGCGCGGTCTCTCGTTCGGCGCCGTGAAATGAACATCCCGAATCCAACCCTATCCCCTGTGGGAGCGAGCCTGCTCGCGAAAGCGGAGTGTCATTCAACCCTGATGTCGACTGACACGGCCCCTTCGCGAGCAGGCTCGCTCCCACAGAAAAGCCGATCTGGTTTAACCCAATAATAAATTGCGGAGGCCCATCTCATGGCCAACCTGAAAATCAAGAATCTGCAAAAAGGCTTCGAAGGCTTTTCCATCATCAAGGGCATCGACCTGGAAGTGAACGACAAGGAATTCGTGGTCTTCGTCGGCCCGTCGGGCTGCGGCAAATCCACCCTGCTGCGCCTGATCGCCGGCCTTGAAGAGGTCAGCGGCGGCACCATCGAACTCGATGGCCGCGACATCACCGAAGTCAGCCCGGCCAAGCGCGATCTGGCGATGGTGTTCCAGACCTACGCGCTGTACCCGCACATGACGGTGAAAAAGAACATGTCGTTCGCCCTCGATCTGGCCGGCGTGCCGAAAGCCGAAGTCGAGCGCAAGGTCGGCGAAGCGGCACGCATTCTTGAACTCGGGCCGATGCTCGAGCGCAAACCCAAACAGCTGTCCGGCGGTCAGCGTCAGCGCGTGGCGATCGGCCGCGCCATCGTGCGCAACCCGAAGATTTTCCTCTTCGATGAGCCGCTGTCCAACCTCGACGCGGCGTTGCGCGTGCAGATGCGTCTGGAACTGCTGCGCCTGCATAAAGACCTGCAAGCGACGATGATTTATGTGACCCACGATCAGGTCGAAGCGATGACCATGGCCGATAAAGTCGTGGTGCTCAATGGCGGCAGAATCGAACAGGTCGGCTCGCCGCTGGACCTCTATCACAACCCGGCCAATCTGTTTGTCGCAGGCTTCCTCGGTACGCCGAAAATGGGTTTCCTCAAAGGCAAGATTGCCCGCATCGACGGCGCCAGCTGCGAAGTTTCGCTGGACGCCGGCACGCGCATCACCCTGCCGTTCAACGCCGCCAACCTCAGTGTCGGAGGCGCAGTGACGTTGGGCATTCGCCCTGAACACTTGGAGCTGGCGCAACCCGGCGACTGCACGTTGCAGGTGACTGCCGACGTCAGCGAACGCCTTGGCAGCGACACCTTCTGCCACGTCACCACCAGCGCCGACGAAGCCCTGACCATGCGCGTGCGCGGCGATCTGGCCAGCCGTTACGGCGAGCAATTGAGCCTGCGCCTGGACCCGACTCACTGCCATCTGTTCGATGCCGAAGGTGTGGCGCTGACCCGTCCACTGCGCGCTGCGGCCTGATTTCGAGACTATCCGATGAAACTCAACCAACAGAACCTCAATCGCCTCGCCGCCCAAGTGCAGCTGCCGGGCTACGACCTCGGCGCCACACGCCAGGGCATCGCCCACATCGGCGTCGGTGGTTTCCATCGTGCGCATCAGGCGTATTACACCGATGCCTTGATGAACACTGGCGAAGCGCTGGACTGGGCAATCTGCGGCGTCGGGCTACGCCCGGAAGATCGCCGCGCCCGCGATGATCTGCGCGAGCAGGATTACCTGTTCACCCTGTTTGAACTGGGCGACAGCGATGACACCGAAGTGCGCGTCATTGGCGCGATCCGCGACATGCTGCTGGCCGAAGATGGCGCGCAAGCACTGATCGACAAACTCGCCGAACCGCAGATCCGTATCGTTTCGCTGACCATCACCGAGGGCGGTTACTGCATCGACGACAGCAACGGCGAATTCATGGCGCACCTGCCGCAGATTCAACACGACTTGGCCCATCCCGAGGCGCCGGGCACCGTGTTCGGTTTCCTCTGCGCCGCGTTGGCCAAACGGCGTGCGGCGGGCGTTCCGGCATTTACTGTGATGTCCTGCGATAACCTGCCGCACAACGGCGCCGTCGCCCGTAAGGCGCTGCTGGCTTTCGCCGCCCTGCGTGATCCGGATCTGCGCGACTGGATCGACCAGAACGTCAGTTTCCCCAACGCCATGGTCGATCGCATCACACCGATGACCAGCACCGCGCATCGCCTGCAACTGGCCGACAAACACGGCGTCGACGATGCCTGGCCGGTGGTCTGCGAACCATTTGTACAGTGGGTGCTGGAAGACAAATTCGTCAGCGGCCGCCCGGCATGGGAAAAGGTCGGCGTGCAGTTCACCGACGATGTGTCGCCGTACGAAGAGATGAAAATCAAACTGCTCAACGGCAGTCACCTGGCGCTCACTTATCTGGGTTTCCTCAAGGGTTATCGCTTCGTCCACGAGACCATGAACGATCCGCTGTTCGTGCGTTACATGCGCGCTTATATGGATCTGGATGTCACGCCGCAGCTGGCCCCGGTGCCGGGCATTGATTTGAGCGAATACAAGGACACGCTGGTCGCGCGATTCTCCAATCAGGCGATTGCCGATCAGCTGGAGCGCGTGTGTTCGGATGGCTCATCGAAGTTTCCCAAGTTCACCGTGCCGACGATCAATCGGCTGATCGCCGATGGCCGCGAGACCAAACGTGCAGCGCTGGTCGTGGCGGCGTGGGCGTTGTATTTGAAGGGCGTGGATGAGAATGGCGATACGTATTCGATTCCGGATCCGCGAGCGGCTTTCTGCCAGGGATTGGTGGCGGACGATGAGTTGATCACCGAGCGCCTGTTGGGCGTGGAGGAGATTTTCGGCACGGCGATACCGAAGTCGGCGGAGTTTGTTGCGGCATTCGAGTGGTGCTGCCAGAGTTTGCGCGAGGTTGGGGTTTCGCGGACTCTGGAACGGGTGCTCGGCTGAAAAGCCCCTCACCCTAGCCCTCTCCCGGAGGGAGAGGGAACCGACCGCGTGGTTCTTCCGTTATTCATCGACCTGAAATTCCGAGTCGAATACAGAGTGTGAAAGGCATGAAAATCTGCTCCCTTTCCCCCTCGCCCCCGTGGGGGAGAGGGCTGGGGTGAGGGGGTAGCTCTTGATCTTCAGCGCAATCTGACAGGCCCATACATGACAACAACAAAGCTCTTCCTGGGTATCGACTGCGGCACCCAAGGCACCAAAGCGATCATCCTCGATGCCGACAGCGGTCAGGTGCTCGGTCTGGGCGCGGCGCCGCACACGATGATCAGCGGCGCCAACGGCCGCCGCGAACAAGACGTTCAGCAATGGCTCGATGCATTCGTTAGCGCCACCCGCCAGGCCTTGCAAGCGGCAAACGTCGACGGCCAAGCGATCCTCGGCGTTGGCGTCTCCGGCCAGCAACACGGCCTGGTGCTGCTCGATGAGCAAGGCGCAGTGCTGCGCCCGGCCAAGCTCTGGTGCGACACCGAAACCACGCCGGAAAACGACCGCTTGCTCGCGCAACTGGGCGGCGAGCAAGGTTCGCTGGAACGCCTCGGCGTGGTCATTGCGCCGGGCTACACGGTGTCGAAACTGCTCTGGACCAAAGAGCAGCATCCCGACGTGTTCTCACGCATTGCACGCATTCTGTTGCCCCACGACTACCTCAATTACTGGCTCACTGGCCGCGCCTGCAGCGAATACGGCGACGCCTCCGGCACCGGCTATTTCGACGTGCGCACGCGGCAATGGGATGTGCAGATCCTGCGCGACATCGACGCCAGCGGCCGTTTGCAAGCCGCGCTGCCGGAGCTGATCGACGCGCACGCCGCCGTCGGCACCCTCCTCCCGGCAATCGCCGAGCAACTCGGCATCAACCCCAACACGGTGGTCTCGAGCGGCGGTGGCGACAACATGATGGGCGCCATTGGTACCGGCAATATTCAGCCCGGCGCGATCACCATGAGCCTCGGTTCGTCCGGCA
Organism: Pseudomonas sp. TE9122; assembly: GCF_056278925.1. Lineage (NCBI taxonomy): Bacteria > Pseudomonadati > Pseudomonadota > Gammaproteobacteria > Pseudomonadales > Pseudomonadaceae > Pseudomonas > Pseudomonas sp. TE9122. Next base: position 2,697,449 of record NZ_JBWBQI010000001.1, read on the forward strand.
CGGTCTACGCGTTCTCCGACGCACCGAACGTCAGCGCCGACGCCTCGGTTGCCACGTTCTGTTCCTCCAGCGGCGGCTGGCTGCCGCTGATCTGCACAATGAATTTGACCAACGCCACCGGTGCGATTCGCGAACTGTTCAAGCTCGATCTGCCGACCTTCAACGAACTGGTCGCGCAATCGCCGATCGGCGCCGAAGGCGTGAGCATGCTGCCGTTCCTCAACGGTGAGCGCGTCCCCGCCCTGCCCAACGCCACCGGCAGCTTGCACGGCCTGACCATGGACAACCTGACCCAAGCCAACCTGTGCCGCGCCGCTGTCGAAGGCACCACCTTCGGTTTGCGCTACGGGCTGGATTTGCTCCGCCAGAATGGTTTACAAAGCCTGCGCATTTGCCTGATCGGCGGCGGCTCGAAGAGCGCGGTGTGGCGGCAGATCGTCGCCGACATCATGAACGCTCCGGTGATCTGCACCGAACAAAGCGAAGCCGCCGCACTGGGCGCGGCGATTCAGGCAGCGTGGTGCGCGTCGCGCTCGAACGGCGATGATGTGTCCCTGGCCGATCTGTGCGAACGCTGCGTCAAACTCGACGCGCGCAGTGAAACCCTGCCGATCGCCGCCAATGTCGCGGCGTTCCAGCAGGCCTACGAACGCTATCAACAGCATGTCGCAACCCTATAACGAGCAAACAACTATGTACCTGGTGTGTGGCGAAGCCCTGTTTGATTTTTTCAGCGAAAACGACGCCAGCGGTCTGGCCTCGAAAGTCAATTTCAAGGCGATTGCCGGCGGCTCGCCGTTCAACGTTGCCGTAGGTTTGCGGCGTTTGGGCGTGGACTCGGCGCTGTTCGGCGGGTTGTCCACCGACTACCTCGGCCGACGTTTGCAGCAAGTGCTGCAGGACGAAGGCGTGCGCCCGGAATACCTGGTGGATTTCGCCGCGCCGACCACCCTGGCGATGGTCGCGGTAGGCGCCAATGGCTCACCGCACTACAGCTTCCGTGGCGAAGGCTGTGCCGACCGGCAACTGAGCGAGGCGCATCTGCCGACACTTGGCGACGAGGTGCGCGGCCTGCACATCGGCTCGTTTTCGCTGGTGGTGCAGCCGATTGGCGACACGTTGCTGAAACTGGTCCAACGCGAAAGCGGCAAACGCCTGATCAGCCTCGACCCCAACGTGCGCCTCAATCCCGAGCCGAACATCGAGCTATGGCGCGAGCGCATCGCCACGCTGGTGCGCCTGGCCGATCTGATCAAAGTCAGCGACGAGGATCTGAGCCTGCTCTATCCCGAGCAGGATCCGCAGCATGTTATTGAAAGCTGGCTCGAGCATCGCTGCCAGATCGTATTCCTGACACGCGGTGGCGACGGCGCAACGGTGTTCAGTCGCACCCATGGCTCGTGGTCGGTACCGGCGAATCCGGTGAAAATTGCCGACACCGTTGGCGCTGGCGATACCTTCCAGGCCGCGCTGATCACCTGGCTGACGGAGCATTCGCTGGACTCGGTAGAAGGCGTGCAGCAGCTCAGTCGAGAGCAAATCGACGGCATGCTCAGGTTCGCCGTACAAGCCGCCGCACTGACCTGCAGCAAAACCGGTCCGGATCTGCCCTATCGTCATCAATTGAGCTGAGCGCGTAGACTGTCGGCCTTTTTGCGCACGACGGAAAACAGCTCTTGAATCACAGGCACATCCTCGCCCTCCTGACCATGGCCACCCTGCTGAGCGGTTGCGGCACCTCGCCGCCCCGCTCCCCGGAAGACATCTGCGCAATCTTCCGCGAGAAAAGCGATTGGTACGACGCTGCGCAAGTCACGCAGAAACGCTGGGGCGTGCCGATCCAGGTGCCGTTCGCGATCATGTATCAGGAATCCGGCTACCGCTACGACGCCAAGACGCCGCGCAAATACCTGCTCTGGGTGATTCCTTGGGGCCGCGTCTCGACCGCGTCCGGCTACGCGCAAGCCAAGGACGAAGTCTGGGCCGACTACCAGAAAAGCACCGGCCGCAACTGGGCCGATCGCGAAGACTTCGACGACGCCATCGACTTCGTCGGCTGGTACATGGACAAGACCACCTCGATCAACGGCGTGTACAAATACGACGCCTATAACCAATACCTGAACTACCACGAAGGCTGGGGCGGCTTCCGCAACAAGACCTACGCGAGCAAAGCCTGGCTACCGCCGACCGCGCGCAAGGTGCAGAACCGTTCGGATCTGTATGCGCAGCAATATGCCGGCTGCAAGGAAGACCTCAATCGCGGGTTCTGGAGCCGGTTCTGGCATTGGTTGTAGAAGCCCTTCGCGAGCAGGCTCGCTCCCACAAGACCTTAGTGAACGCCGATTTTGTGTACACCCGAGAAACCTGTGGGAGCGGGCTTGCCCGCGATGGCAATCTCTCAAACACCATCAAAGTCTATGAAAGGCCCGATTTCACTGACCCAAACCGCCCTCCTAAGGGTTTTCCCTATGGCACTGACGCCCCACACCTACGCCATTTGCGCCTTGAATGAGGCCGTCTAATCCTGCAACATCCATCACCTGCTTATTCAACGGACGGAATTCAAGGCATGCTGGACGCCAATGCAACCCACATCACCCTCTCGATCGAAGACGCCAACGCCGACCTGCAAGTCCTCAGCTTCACCGGTCGCGAAGCCCTCAACGAACCGTTCCGTTTCGACCTCGAACTGGTCAGCGCCCGCCCCGACCTGAAGCTCGAAGAGCTACTGCACAAGCGCGCCTGCCTGACCTTCGGCGCCACCGGAGAAGGCAAGATTCACGGCCAGGTCTACCGCATCGAGCAGGGCGACTCCGGCAAGACCCTGACCCGCTACAGCATCAGCCTGATGCCGCAACTGGCGTATCTGCAGCACAACCATGATCAGCAGATCTTCCAGCAACTGACGGTGCCGAAAATCATCGCCCAGGTGCTGGAAGATCGCGGCATTCTCTCTGACGCCTACAGCTTCCAGCTCGGCGCCGAGTATCCGGAACGCGATTATTGCGTGCAATACGACGAGTCCGACCTGCATTTCATCCAGCGTCTGTGCGAAGAGGAAGGCATCCACTTCCACTTCCAGCACAGCAGCAGCGGCCACAAACTGGTGTTCGGCGACGACCAGACGGTGTTCCGCAAACTGAAGCCGGTCAGCTACCAGCAAGACTCCGGCATGGCCGCCGAGAAGCCGGTGATCAAGCGCTTTAACCTGCGCCTGGAAACCCGCACCACCCGCGTCAGCCGTCGCGACTACGATTTCGAAAAACCAAAGCTGCTGCCCGAAGGCGCGGTCAAATCCGAATTCGCCCCGGATCTGGAAGACTACGATTACCCCAGCCGCTTCACCACCCGCGAGCGCGGCAAGTTCCTCTCGACTCGCGCCCTCGAACGCCATCGCAGCGACTACAAACTCGCCGAAGGCAAAGGTGATGAACCGACGCTGACCAGCGGCCATTTCCTCACGCTCGCCGAACACCCGCGCGCCGAGTGGAACGACCTGTGGCTGCTGCTGGAAGTCTTCCACGAAGGCAAACAGCCGCAAGTGCTCGGCGAAAACGTCACCAGCGACGTCACCGACAACAAAAGCGATTTCCATCAGGGCTACCGCAACAGCTTCCTCGCCACCCCGTGGGACGCGCACTACCGCCCTGCCCTCGAACATCCGAAACCGAAAGTCCTCGGCAGCCAGACCGCCGTCGTCACCGGCCCTGCCGGTGAAGAAATCCACTGCGATCAATACGGCCGCATCAAGGTGCAATTCCACTGGGACCGCGACGGCCAGTCCGACGACAAAACCACCTGCTGGATGCGCGTCACCAGCGGCTGGGCCGGCGCAGCCTACGGCGGCATCGCCATCCCGCGCATCGGCATGGAAGTCCTCGTCACCTTCCTCGAAGGCGACCCCGACCAGCCCCTCGTCACCGGCTGCCTGTACCACAAGGAAAACGTCGTCCCCTACGACCTGCCGGCCAACAAAACCCGCAGCACCTTCAAAACCCTCAGCTCCCCGGGCGGCAAGGGCTACAACGAATTCCGCATCGAAGACAAAAAAGGCGCCGAACAGATCTACATCCACGCCCAGCGCGACTGGGACGAAAACATCGAACACGACCAGAAAATCCGCGTCGGCAACGAACGGCATGACACTGTTGAAGCCAATGTGCTTAGCGAATTCAAGGTTGAAGAGCACCGGATCACCCATCTGGACCGCATCAGCGAAATGCGCGCGGATGATCACCTGACGGTGGGTGTGACGCAGCATGTGAAGGTTGGGACTGGGCAGTTTGTTGAGGCCGGCAACGAAATCCATTATTACGCCGGCCAGAGAGTCGTGGTCGAAGGCGCCATGGAGCTGACCGCGAAGGCTGGAGGCAGCTTCGTCAAGGTCGATGCGGGTGGCGTGACCATCAGCGGCGCTGAGGTGAAGGTCAATACCGGCGGCTCGCCCGGGGTGGGCACGCCGGCGGCGCCGTTGCTGCCGGGGCCGATGAAGGTTGCGGATGCGGATAAGGCGGGGAAAGCACCGCTCCCTGCCCGTCTTAATGAGTCAGGTATTACCCCGCTGTGTGGAAAACAGAGTAACGGCGCTTGCAGCCGTAAGGATTGCACATGCATGTAAAAGCGCTGAGCGCTCTCCTCGCCGAGCCTTGTTACAACTTTTCTGACTTGCCCGCTACCAGCGAGTCGCTGTGTTTCATCATTGACCAAGGGCTCCAGCCTGACGCTTTAGGCCGTCTTTATCGATTAGGCGAACCCGTCGTCGCTCAAGGTCTGTTTGTAGGGACAGACCTTGCAGGGATTCCTGACGAGCCATTGTGGCTGGTGGCCCCAAAGGGCGGCAAAGTGGCAAAGGTCGCTGTGGAACTATGTGAGGAACGCTTTTCGGGAATCGCAATCTCAACCCGGGATCCTGGAAAAGCTCTGGCTCATGCGCGCTGGCTGCTTAAGGCAAACGATGGTTCAGGTGGCCAAAGTCTGCTGAGTTTCCACAAGCCGAGTCTATGGGCTGCGCTGGCCTACACCGCCGATAAAGCATTCGATCAGTTACTAGGCTGCTGGGATGCGGTCTACAGCCCGGCTCCAATTCATTTCGGTCAAGAGCGTGGGCGATGGCTGACCTGGAAAGCCACCGATCAATCAACGTGGGACGGTGACAGAGCGGCGTTCAATCTGCCCGAGGCGGCCGCGAAAGTACAAGCGCGCCTGGGCTGGATGTACTGGATCGATGAGGAATACACAGCATTCAATGAGCCAGACGATGACCGCTTGAATGACATGGCGGACAACCTCGACATGTTGCTCAAAAACAACATTTATGATGGCGATCACCTGCTCAAGCTTGGCCATGTCGTGAACGGTCCGCTGTTCGAGACCCAGCCTGGGATCATGGCGATCCTGCAATCAAAGGACGAGTCGTTTATCAAAGTAGATCGGCTCCTGGAATCAGCCGCCGTTGCCCAACACTAAGGCGACGCGACAACAGAACGGAATCACCATGGAAATTACAAATCACGCTGTGATGCCCGGCGAAACTCTGGGCCAGATTGCTACGCGCTACAACACTACTGTGGCGCAACTTCGTCAGATGAATCCCTTCATCACCAACCCGGATAACGTCAAAGTCGGATGGAACCTGAGCGTTCCGAAAAGCGCACTAACGCCTGCTGCGCCTGCCGCTCAGACACCCGCCGCAGCTCAACCGCCTGCGCAAACTACCCCGGAAGCCGCAACTCAGTGCTCTGCGGAGGATCTGGTTGAACTGGAGCCTGTCAAAGACACCCCAGATCAGAGCTCAAAGACTTTCAAACCGCACGCGCCGCCCTGCTCGAAAAAGTTTGCCAGTGCGATTTATGCCACCGAAGAGCAAGAATTTTGGCTGCTTCCCGAACGGGCAAAGTCCGCCATCAAAGAATCCATGTTCGCCCTGGATAAAATGATTGCACCCAGCAAACCACGTGATGCACGCCTGAACGGGTTGCAGGAATCTGGTTTGCTGGAATACTTCCTTGAACCTAAGTTGAGTAATTTCCTCACGGGCGCACAGCGTGCACGTATGGAAGAGTTTGAAGCGATGGGCGATGAGATCGAAATCGATCCAGCCACCGCCAAAAAAAGGCAGAACGAAGCTAATGGAAACAAACCGGCAGTCGCTCCTGCTCAGTCCATGGACGAGGAGACGCCAGTATCTCGCCTCGACCGTCTAGCGGCAGACATAGCTACTGACCAGCGCGTTCACGAAGCATATGCCGACTTTTACAAGCGGCGGGCTGAGTGGGTCGCGTTAAAAAAAGAAGCGGTAGCGGCCGCTAAGTTAGAAGGCTACACCTACGAAAGCGGCTCGCTGTACTCCAAGGAGGCGATTGAAGCGCGGGCACGCGTGCAAGCTTATCTGGAGGCTCGCAAGAAATTCCTCGGCAACAAAAACTTCAAGCAGGTATCGCTGGAAGACGTTGCCAAAGCCTTGGCGGAAAAGAAAAAAAGTTACGACAATATCTGCAATGGCATGACTGACTGCACCGCCGATCTGGTCGGCTATGTTTACACACTACACAAAAACGCCGATGCGCTTGATTACCACGCTTACACCGAATCCATCATGAAGGCTTCCGATTATGGAATCGCGCTTCCAGAGTTTGCGCTGATAAACGACGGCCTTGCCTCTGGCATCGAACAATTCAAGCTGTATTTGGATACAGAGAAAAAGCAATCGGAAGCAACTGCGCAACTTCAGGACAAGTACAAACGCTGGATCGAAGCAACAGGCCAAAATGCCCAGGCCCCTGCAGGTTTGGTGGAAGCAGAGCGTGCAAAGTGGGACCAACTGCAGAAAATCAAAGAAGACCTCTATACAGCCGCTCAGAATAATGTCAACGCGACGAAACCCCGACGTTATCTGATCTGGGAGCCGGAAGCGTTCCAGCCCAAGCCAGTAGATCGCATGGTTAAACCTGGTTTTCCTTTGCGCGAAGTCAGCCTTTCGGACGCCAAGGGCACTCCGTTGGGCTGGTTCAGTATGTCGAACCTGAAAGACGCAAAAAAAATAATGAAAGAGGACTTCAAAAAAGTCCCTGGCTCTGTATCCAAGGCCTTTAAAAGTCCCCCGACAGATGCCACTGAAGGTTCTGATAAAAACAGTGAGCTCAGTTCGTTCCGCCAATGGCTGTTGGCTCAGGGCGCTGTAAAGTTCAGCGATCAGGTCGGCGACTGTTTCGATGAAAAAGGTTGGTTCAAAGCCAAAGACTTTTACGCTCACTTAAAAAAGGAAGGCTATGAGGTCACTGAACTAGAGGACGAGGCAGCTCTTACCAATTGGGGTAAGCATCTTCAGCAGCTGGTGTTTCAGAAAAGTGTACGCGGTAAAGTGAGACTCTTCGATGCCAGTCCTCAGGCGCAGTTCGTTCGCTGCCTGACACCTCCACAACCAAGCATTCACGCTGAAGTGAAGCTGGAAAGCCCCCCCATCAGCGCTGCAGAAGGTTTTCAAGCGTCGGCCAGCGCGGGGATGAGCCTCGACTTGGCACGCGGCGAAGTGGAATTGATGAAAGTCGATATGCCCGCCCAAGCGAGCGCACAGGAAATCACGCTCGACTACCTATTGGACGGTAGCCCACAAAAAATGAATTTTGGGCGTTTCTCCTTCCACTTCGGCGTGAAGGCGTGGGGATATGCTGGTGCTTCGCTGCTACTTGCCGGCAGCGTCGAATTGAGCCCTATCTTCGGTAACGTCAAATACGGTGCCTCACTGAGCCCGGTCAAACGCGCACAGCGTGAAGATGCCTCAGCCAAACAGGAGCGCGCCGATCACGCAGCCGCCAAGCAAGCAAAAGCCGACAGTGGCGACGATAGTCCTACTCCAGATCTCGTCCATCAATCAAAAGCCCCCACCGCTGCGGGCACCCTGAGCACAGGTCAGATGTCGACTGGTCGCCTCGCCAATGGTCAAATCGAAAATGGCGCGAAGGCAAGCTTCAACGTATTCGGCGGTTTGCAAGCCGCTATTGAGCTCACTGGTGCACTAAACTGGGCGCCGCCAAAAGAGCTCGTCGCCCGAAGTACCGCGCCATCGTTGGGTATAAGCGGTCCTAAAGACGCAAGGACAGCCAATCCATGGCTGACGCTTGCAAAATTGGGCGGGTCCGTAGGAATCGCGTTAGGCGCAGGATTTCAAGGGAACGCTCAGGTTTCTCTTGATAAAGGACGGTTCATTCTTAATTTGAAGGCAACAGTAGTGCTTGGACCGGGCGCTAACGGTAGTTTCAAATTTGAAGTGGGTTATGAGGCGGTGGTCGACCTCATTAACATATATCGCAAAGAGCTGCATAAGACCAAAGGCCGTAAAGTTGAGTGGATGGATCCTGAAGCGAGTGAGTATGCCTCCGCACTTAACGCTTTGGGCGTTGCCGGATTGAATGTGGCAATGGCATACATGATGCGTTGGGATGTTGTGATGGGTCTTTATGAGTCTCTGACGCGACGTGGCAAGGGCGGACCGATTGCGGACGCGATCATGAATTATAAGAACCAAAGCGAGCTCGAAGAGTGGATTATTAATGCAATTCCTAACGCGCTGGGCCCACTGTTAAGAACGCTTATAAGCCAGCCCGAAGAGTTTAAAATTACTACAGCCAGTCCTGAAAACAATAGCATATCTGACAAGGGTCGCACATATAGTCAATCCGAAGGCCATGTTCTCCAGCAAAAAGCCATAGAAAGAATTTTGCGCTGGATAGTCAACAATGCAAAAAAAACCAACACTATTGACAAAGCACAAAGACAATTTGAACTCGCATGCATGTCAATGAATGAGTTTGGCATAAAAGAGCAAGCTGGAGAACAAGAGTATTGCAAAAATCGTATGTCACTAGATACTTTCATGGCGGAAAGCGTTCAAAGCCTCTTTGACGATACAATTGTTGAAGTACGTAAAAACTATAAATCGCACGCAAAATTACTTGGCGCAAATCTGGCCGATTATTGTCAACAAAATTATGTCCCATCACCAACCTACTCGCTTAGTGGGGCGACACCCTATTTAAAAGGCTACCAATGAACAGACTAATAAAAATCAAATTAAATCAAATCATTCTAATGTTCAGCTTGGGTTTGATTTCAGTATCGCCGTATAGCGCCAATTTTACCAATGCATCCTCAGTCCCTCAGCAAAGTGGACCAAGCGGAATCATTCTTTACAACCAGATGAAAATAGATGCGGCAATTCCACAGCTAGAGCGAGAGGCAAAAGACGGCGCAATAGAATCACAGTATTATCTTGCCGAAGCTCTTCGAAAGAAAAATGGATACATGACTCCCGAAGCCCAATTTTGGTATGAATCGGCAGCAGAGAAAAAAAACATATACGCAATGATTCAGTTGGGTCGAGCAAAAAAAGATCTTTGCGCAACGATGGGAAATTGCCCGTCGTCAAAAAAAACTCAAGCAGAATGGTTCGTAGAGGCAAAAAAAATAACGTTACCTAAGGCAAATGATGGCGATCCTGAATCTTTATACTTGATGTACGAAATCACGCTGGATCACCATTGGTTAGAAAAATCTGCTAATGCAGGCTATCCGCTCGCGCAATATTGGATGGCGATCAGCGAAAGGCAGGGAGAGGGTTACTTCTTTACTCCTGGAGGACGTGAAGCGTCGGTCAAAAAATGGCTGCTACTCTCTGCGGAAGGTGGCAACCCTAAAGCTATGATGCAATATCTAGAGACGCTTTATAAGCAAGGAGACATGGCGAGCATTCGACATTGGCTCGAGAAGGCTGCCGCAACAGGCGAACAAGCTGCAATGAGTAACTATGGTGCGTACATTTCACATACGCCAGATAAAGTAGGTTACTCTTTGGATTTAGTCAAAGGCTACGCTATTTTCTCTTTGTTAAAAGAACTCGGTGACGCCGGTGGCGTGCAAGATTATGTCGACCGTAAGATCGAAAAAATTTCTGAAAAGATGACACCAGAACAAATTGAAGAATCAAAAATCGTCGCTGAAGAATGGAAAACCAATCACCCACCGCTGTCTTTCTTCCCCGACAAGCTGAGTAATTGAGTATATTTTTAGGTTGTCCGCACCCAAATTCCATCTAGATAAATTATCGCCACTGCCCTTGATGAACGACTGAATAGGCAAAGACTTCAATGAAACTGCTGGCCACTGCGTTAACATTTTTAAGCCTAGTATCAGCCCAGTCAAACGCGCTTACGAACGAACAATCTCAGGCAAAAATCAAGGGCATTGAACTATACAATCAACACAAAGCCATCTCCGCAATTGAAACATTACAAATAGCAGCCGAAGGCGGTGATGATGAAGCACTTTACTATTTGGGAGAATCTATAAGAAAAAACAATAGATACATGACTCAAGAAGCGCAAAAGGCTTACGAGGAGTCAGCAAAGAAAGGCAATATTTACTCTATGATTCGGCTCGGCGGCGCGGATCAAGATTTGTGCGTAACTATGAATAATTGTTCTTCCTCTGAGCAATCGCCTAAAGATTGGATGAACAAAGCCAAAACCCTTGCTACAGATCAGGCATCTCATGGTGACGCTGAGTCGATGTACCTACTATGGGAGATAACAGGAAACGATGAATGGCTTGAAAAGTCCGCAGAAAAAGGTTTTGCATTAGCGCAATTTCGTTTAGCGACCAAGTATCAAGAGGGGGGAGGCATGTTCCTACTACCCTCTAGCAGATCAGATGAAATCGAAAAATGGATGAAAGCCGCTGCAGAGAATGGTTATCCACCAGCCATGATGGGATTTGCCGCTACGAGGATTGAAAAAGCCGATTTGTCATCATTTAGAAAATGGAATGAAAAAGCTGCAGCCTCAGGCTATGCATCTGCAGTTTTTGGTTACGCGTCATATATTGGCGAAGCTGAACCAAAATACGGATTCGAATCAGACCCGGTAAAGTCATACGCACTATTGTCGAATCTACTGGAGCTTGATGGTGGTGGAAACGTAATAAACAACGTTAACGACGTATTGCCGGAAGTAGAAAAAAAGCTGTCAAAAGAGCAACTAGAAAAAGCAAAAGAACTCGCAAAAACGTGGAAGGCCACTCACCCACCGCTCTCGTTTTTTCCAGATAAGTTAGGGTACTGAAATTTAGCAGCACAGCCTTATCATTAATTTTTTTCGAGCACGTCAAAGCCCGTACCCTAATGATTCATATCGCAAACGACAAATGCCCGAGACAAGGGAAAAGCAACCGTAAATAACTCAGCTCATGTTCACATCGGTTAACTCAGCCTTAACGCCACAGTCAGAGACTCCATATCACCGCACACCCTCAGCTTTCCCCCGCTGACGCCCAGTGCGGCAGGCTCGCCCGGCTTCGTGCCGGGCGCCTACCCGCAACGCTGGAGTCCTCTCATGAACATTCGTCCCTTCCTGCTCACTGCCACCCTCGCCTGCAGCTCATACGCCGCACTGGCCCAAGCCAACGTCACCTCCGCCACATCGAATCAAACACCCTACCAATACGGCATGCCACTACACGTGGCGAAGGTGCTTTCGCTAACCGAGCCGCCGACCTCGGAATGCAAAGTCATCACCGCCGACATGAAATACATCGACAACACCGGCAAGCCCGCACAAATCAGTTACAGGAAATTATCTGACGCATGCAGTCAACAGAACTGACAGACGCTTCTGATTTTCCGCTTGGCCATAGGCGTGCGGTGGTTTCGGCGGGTATGCTCGGGGCCTTCCCTACTGCCGCAAGGATTGGCCATGCAGTTGTCGTTCCGCACGTTGTCGAGCTTCACTTCAATCCTGTGTTTTCTGCTGGCGCTGGTCTGGGGATTTTTTCCGGAGGTGTTGCTGGCGATCTGGAGTATTGGCTATTCGGAAGGCACTGGCGTAGTCGCAAGGCGCAGCGCGGTGCTGTTTGCGGCGTTGGCGGTGATGTTTTGTTTGCTGCGCAATGCTCCGCCGTCAGTGGCACGCAGTGCACTGAGCAATGGTTTTATCGTCGGCTGTTTCGGTTTGGCGGCGTTGGGTTTTGGCGAATGGCTCAATGGCCATGCCGGCCCCGGGATTTTGCTCGCGGTGCTGGTCGAGTTCGCGCTGGGCCTAGGTTTCGTGCAGGCCCGGCGCGTGACGGTCGAACTGGGTGAAACGGTGGGTTAAACGGCTCGAGAGCGAGCGCTGGTTTGATGGGTCGTGGTTTGTTGCGCGAGGTCGGAACGCAGGCCAGCGACCAGGTTGTTGATCTCACGGCAGCTGTTCAGGCGGCTGGCGTCGATTCCACTTACGTAGAGATCGGCTTGGTCGGTTCGATGGTCGCCAAATACTTTGACGGACATCGACAAGTCTGGTGTCAGCGTGCACTGGCAGCGTTTCGGCAGGAAGCTGCTTTCAATGATATTGCGTAATTCCAAGGCAGATAAAAACATGGCGAACCCTCTCCTTTCTGTGCGATTGCCAATCAAGTATTCACGCTGACCCTCTGCTGCGCCTTCACGGGTGTGCCCCCGCTGTTTCCCTGGTGCGGCAAGTGGTGGTACTGCGAAATGCCCATTGGAGTGTAGGCGCCCAAATCCTGTGCGCCTCACCAAAAGAACGCATAAAACGTGCCTTTGATCGGTTCGTTTTGCTCCCTTCAAAATCAAGCACTTGGAAATGTGGCCAGTATCCTGCTATTTGCAAATTGCATGAATCGACCACCCGTCCCCTGCAATCTGCAATCTCCGGGCAAATTTGCTTTCGAAGGCTATGACGGCAAGAATGTCTCCCATTGCAATTCAACCCGCACGGAGGCCTCCATGAATTCCTTAAGCGTTTGCGCGATCACCGGCCTGTTGATCGCCAACCTTTCCACCCTCGCCCACGCCGCCAAGCTCGAAGACGTCGCGCCGTACCCCAAAGCCGAAGCCGGGTTTACCCGACAAGTCATCCATCTGCCCAAGCAAGAGCAGGAAGAGAATTTCCAGGTTGAAATTCTCGCCGGCAAAACCCTCGAAGTGGATTGCAATCGCCAGCGTCTGGGCGGTGTGCTCGATGAAAAGAATCTGCAAGGCTGGGGCTATCCGTTCTATCGCCTGGAAAAAGTCATCGGCCCGATGAGCACGATGATGGCCTGCCCGCCTGGCAGCCAGAAAAAGCGCGCTTTCGTTCCGGTCGTCGGCGATGGCTTCATGTTGCGCTACAACAGCAAGCTGCCAGTCGTGGTGTACGCCCCTTCGGACGTCGAAGTGCGCTATCGCATCTGGTCGGCGTCGGACAAAGTCGGCACCGCCCTGCAGGAATAACCGGAGAGCTTATTACGCCGGCACGCCGCAAGCAGCGGCGCGTTCGGCGACATGGCGCAGGCTGTCGAAGTTGATGTTGGCCCCGGAGTCGATGGCGACGAATGTCTGATCGCGAACCCCACTGCGCGCCACGTACTGCTTGATCCCCGCCACGGCCAGCGCCCCCGACGGTTCAGTGATCGAACGGGTATCGTCGTAGATATTCTTGATCGCGGCGCAGAGTTCGTCATTGCTGACCGTGATCACTTCATCTACGCAGAAGCGGCAAACCTCAAAGCCATACGCGCCAATCTGTGCTACCGCTACGCCATCGGCGAAGGTGCCGACACTGGGCAGGACCACCCGCTCGTCCGCACTTAAAGCCGCCTGCAGGCACGCCGAATGTTCGGATTCGACGCCGATGATCCGCACTTCCGGACGCAGGTATTTGACGTAGGCCGCGATACCGGCGATCAAACCTCCGCCCCCGACCGGGATGAAGATGGCGTCCAGCGCGCCTTGATGCTGGCGCAGGATTTCCATTGCCACGGTGCCTTGTCCGGCGATCACGTCAGGATCATCGAACGGTGAAACAAACGTGCATCCGGTCTGCTCGGCCAAGTGCAACGCATGGGCCAAAGCAAAGGGGAAACTATCACCGTGCAGCAATGCGTCGGCACCGCGACTGCGCACGCCGAGCACCTTGAGCTCAGGGGTGGTAGACGGCATGACGATCGTCGCGGCAATGCCCAATTCCCGTGCCGCCAGCGCTACACCCTGCGCGTGATTACCCGCCGATGCAGTGATCACTCCCCGCGCTCGCTGATCATCGCTCAGTTGCACGAGTTTGTTGTAAGCACCACGGATCTTGAAAGAGAACGTCGGTTGCAGATCTTCGCGCTTGAGCAGGACCCGATTGCCCAATGCTTGCGACAATGCCGGCGCAGGCTGCAACGGGGTACGCACCGCAATGTCGTACACCGGCGCGGCCAGGATTTTCTTTACATAGTGCTCGAGCAGGGATTGCTGGTCGGGGCTGTGCGGCATGGTCGTCTCCTGACATTTTTCAGAACCCCGGAGACAGAAAGTAAAAACCCGCCTCTAGGGCGGGTTGGGTGCTGCAGTCGTGAGCTAGCCCGCCAAATAAGGAATGGCGGTAATAATGCTTGGCTGGCAGCGCGATACGGTGAAAGTCATGGACTGGAAATTAGCCTGCCGTTGGATGACAAGTCAATGGCCCGCTGCAGAACTTTGAATCTTCCGCAGAACTGAGCAGTAACTGCAAAGGAGAACAACAACTTCTGCTCCAAGCCGATGAAAGTGGAGATCGACCATGAATATCCGCCAAATGCTGTTCGCCGTCCCGCTGCTGGTCGCCGCCCTGTCCAGCCCTGCTGCTTTCGCCGTCGATGAAAGCGACGCCGTGAAAAAGCCCGAATGTCCGAAAGGCCAGGTGTGGGACAGTAAAACCCAGCAATGTGTGTTGCAGACCAGCGGCACAACGCAGCCCTGAAATTCGTCATACGGTTCAGGCCATGGCCGGCAACCACAGCCTGAATCGCGCCCCACCCAGCGGCGAACTCTCAACGGTAAGTGTGCCGCCCTGCGCTACGAGCGCTCGGCGGCTTATCGCCAAACCGAGGCCGAACCCACCCGTCGCGCGATCACGGCTGCGGTCGAGCCGATAGAACGGTTCGAAAATCCGCTCGCGCTCATCGTCGGGAATGCCGATGCCATCGTCGTCAACCCATATCTCACACCCGCCGGCAATGACCTGCACGCCAATCTGAATGCGCTTTTCGCAATAGCGCATGGCATTGCGCAACAGGTTCTGGATGGCCCGGGCGGTCAGGCGCGGATCCAGCGCGAAGCGTTCGAGTTGACCGTGCAGCAGAACGTCAATCACGATGTCTGGCGACTCCAACTCCTCATCGACGCTGCCGAGAATGCTGTCGATGAATTCGTCCAGCGACACCTCGATGCGCTCAGGCGACTGCGCCGGATTCTGCAAACGGCTGTAGGAAAGCAACTCCAGCACCAATTCATCCAGCTCACGAATATGGGCGACCAAACTCTGCAGGCGCTCGCGGCTGGCAGCCGGCAAGTCTTCTGACAATGCCAGCGCCAGGCCGAAATCCAGACGCGTCAACGGCGTACGTAGCTCATGGGAAACGGCGTTGAGCAGATCACGTTGCTGGTTGAGAAGGTTTTCGATATCGCCGGCCATGGTGTCGAACACGTTGGCGAGGCTGCCGATGTTCGAACTAGGGGCGATTCTGGTTCGCTCGCTCAAATGCCCCTTGCCGAAGCGTTCGGCAGTGCCCTTCAAACGTTCAAGGTCGCGCCAGTGCGGGCGCAACCAGAGCAGCAGGCAGCCGAGCAACATGGCGCCGATGAGCACATTAATGCTCCAGTACAACAGATCGACGTCGACCGGATCCGGCGGTACGACCATACGCACGGCCATGTCCGCATTCAGCGGAGTGACTGCCAAAGTTCGCCAGCCCCAATCGCCGATGCGCACCACGTTCTCACCACGGTGCAAACGTTCCTGCTCGATGGGCGTGAACACTGGGTCGTCGATTGGCGTCAGGACGATGTGCAGCGGCTGAAACTCCTTGTCCATCGCCGCCGCAATCGCCGGCCATTGCTCTTGCGGCGCAGCATGAAACTGCTTGGTGATCAGCGATTGCAGACCTCGGGAGAATTCCAGATTGTAGGTGACGAAGCGATCCCGAAAGGCCATGACCACCAGATCCGGCACCAGATAGATCGCCGCACTATAGGAGACGATCGTCACCAGATACAGGCGAAACAGAATGCGAAACATCAGCTCAACATTCCCATTCGGACCGGCTGAACAGATAGCCCTTGCCCCACACGGTCTTGATCTTGCGCGCCTCGCCGGCGTGATCATCGAATTTGCGCCGCAGCTTGGAAATCGCCACGTCCACCGAGCGGTCAGTGCCATTGAATTCAATACCGCGCAGCCGCTGAAGAATCTGATCGCGACTCAGCACTTCGCCGGCATGTCGGGCCAGCACCACCAGCAAATTGTATTCGCCGCTGGACAGTTCAACCGCTTGATCACGCCAGGTCACGGTGCGCTCGGACAGATCGATGCACAGATTGCCCATGACGATCCGATCGTTGACCGCCAGCGGTTCGCCGAGGCTGCTGCGCCGCAACAACGTGCGCACTCGCGCCAGCAGCACTCGTGGCTCGCAGGGTTTGGTGACGTAGTCGTCAGCGCCCATTTCCAGGCCCAGTACCTGATCATGACTGTCATCGCGGGCCGTGAGCATGAGGATCGGCAGTGTCGCCGAATCGGCACGCAGCAAACGGCACACCTGCAAGCCGTCGAGGCCCGGCAGCATGAGGTCGAGGATCACCAGATCCGGCGGACTGATCCGCGCCCGCTCGCGCACATGGTCGCCACGGCCGATGACGCTGACGGAATAACCGTTGCGCTCCAGGTAGCTGGAAATCAGTTCGGCGAGGGCGGTGTCGTCTTCGACCAGGAGAATGTTGGGCATGGGGTGTTCCAGAGAATGCTGTGGCGACAGTCGGGACTCATTCGCTCGCACATTGAAATGCGATCTCCTGTGGGAGCGAGCCTGCTCGCGAAAGCGATCGAACTGTCGCAATAAATTTCAAGGCCTGCAGGATATACGCCCTCGCGCACCACCGAGCAAAACCCTTACACAATTTCACACAGCAGCTACAAAGCTTCACCGCTAACCTCCCCGTCTGGCCGTAGGATGCGGCCTTCAATATTGGGGGTGGTACATGTCTGGAAAACTGCTGGCCGGGCTCGGCCTGATCGCATTGGCGCTGACGCTGAGCGCCTGTGACTCATCCTCGAACGCCGAAGAGCAAGCACCACCAGCCACCGTGCGCATCGAGACCATCAAAACCCAGCCATTGTCGATCAGCAGCGAACTGAGCGGCCGCATCGCCGCGCCACGGATTGCCGAAGTGCGTGCGCGAGTGGCCGGCGTAGTGTTGCAACGCACCTACCGCGAAGGCAGTGACGTGAAAAAAGGCGATGTGCTGTTCCGCATCGACCCGGCACCTTTCAAGGCGGATCTGGACAGTGCCGAAGCCGCGCTGCGCAAAGCCGAGGCCAACGCCTTTCAGGCCAGATTGCAAGAACAACGCTATGCGCAGTTGATCGAGGACCAGGCCATCAGCGGTCAGGACTACGACAACGCCCGCGCCGCTGCACGGCAGACGGCAGCTGATGTCGCGGCCAGCAAAGCGGCGCTTGAACGGGCGAAACTGAACCTCGGCTATGCCACCGTCACCGCGCCGATTTCCGGCCGTATCGGTCGCGCCTTGGTCACCGAGGGTGCGCTGGTCGGGCAGAACGAAACCACGCCGCTGGCGTTGATTCAGCAACTCAACCCGATCCATGCCGACCTCACCCAGTCGACCCGCGAGCTCAATGAACTGCGCCGGGCATTGCGCTCCGGGCAGTTGCAGGAAGTCGGTCAGGATCAAGCGAAGGCCACGCTGATTCAGGATGACGGTAGCGTGTATCCGTTGCCCGGCAAGCTGCTGTTCAGCGACATCACTGTCGATCCCGGCACCGGGCAGATCATTGTGCGCAGCGAGTTTCCCAATCCGGATCTCGACTTGCTGCCGGGCAGCTTCATCCGCGTACGCCTTGAGCAGGCAACCATCCAGAACGGCATCACCGTACCGCAACGCGCGGTGCAGCGTGACAGTGCCGGCATTGCCCAGGTGCTGACTGTCGATGAACAGATGCGCGTGGCGCAGCAACCGGTGCAACTGGGTGCGGTGCAGAACAATCGCTGGATTGTCACCGGCGGCCTGAAGCCCGGCGACCGTGTTGTCATCGAAGGCCTGCAACACGCCCGTCCCGGGGAAAAGGTGCAGATCGACGAAACCCCACTTCCACTTGCCCAGACCACTGGTCAGTAAGCAGGACGCTTCTATATGCCGCAGTTCTTTATCGACCGCCCGGTGTTTGCCTGGGTGGTCGCCCTGTTCATCCTGTTGGCCGGTGCGCTGGCCATTCCGCAGTTGCCGGTGGCGCAATACCCCGACGTCGCCCCGCCGCAAATCGAGATTTACGCCGTCTACCCTGGCGCCTCGGCGCAAACCGTCGATGAAAGCGTGGTCAGCCTGATCGAGGAAGAGCTCAACGGCGCCGATCACTTGCTCTATTTCGAATCGCAGAGCAGCCTGGGCAGCGCGACGATCAAGGCAACCTTTCAGCCGGGCACCAATCCCGAGCTGGCGCAGGTCGATGTGCAAAACCGCCTCAAGGTGGTCGAGTCGCGCCTGCCGCAAGCGGTCAATCAGCAGGGATTGCAGGTGGAGAAGGTCTCTTCCGGTTTCCTCTTGCTGATCACTTTGACCTCCAGCGACGGCAAGCTCGATGACGTTGCGCTCAGCGATTATCTGGCGCGCAACGTGATGAACGAGATAAAGCGTCTGGACGGTGTCGGCAAGGCGCAGTTGTATGGTGCCGAGCGGGCTATGCGCATCTGGATCGATCCGCAGAAGCTCATCGCGTTCAACCTGACGCCGGCCGATGTCAACGACGCCATTGTTGCGCAGAACGCCCAGGTTTCGGCAGGTAGCATCGGTGATCTGCCGTCACCTTCGACGCAGGAAATCACCGCGACAATTCTGGTCAAAGGCCAATTGTTGACTCCGCAGGAATTCGCCGACATCGTGCTCAAGGCCAATCGCGATGGCTCCACGGTGCGCATCGGTGATGTCGCGCGAGTGGAGATCGGCAGTCAGGAATATCAGTTCGGTACACGCCTGAACGGCAAGCCGTCCACCGCCGTTGGCGTGCAGCTTTCTCCAGGCGCCAACGCACTGAACACCGCGACGCTGGTGCGGGCGAAGATGGATGAACTGGCGCGCTACTTCCCGGCCGGCGTGGAGTACAAGATTCCGTACGACACCTCGCCCTTCGTCAAAGTCTCGATCACCAAAGTGATCTACACCCTTGGCGAAGCGATGCTGCTGGTGTTTGCGGTGATGTTCCTGTTTCTGCAAAACGTGCGCTACACGCTGATCCCGACACTGGTGGTGCCGGTGGCGTTGATGGGCACTTTCGCGACCATGCTGGCGCTGGGGTTCTCGATCAACGTGCTGACCATGTTCGGCATGGTGCTGGCCATCGGCATTCTGGTGGACGACGCCATCGTCGTGGTGGAGAACGTCGAGCGGATCATGGCCAGCGAGGGCCTATCGCCCAAGGAAGCCACGCGCAAGGCGATGACGCAGATCACCGGGGCGATCATCGGCATTACTCTGGTGCTGGTCGCGGTGTTTATTCCGATGGCGTTCATGCAGGGTTCGGTAGGGGTGATCTATCAACAGTTCTCGCTGTCCATGGCCACCTCGATTCTATTCTCGGCGTTCCTTGCTCTGACGTTGACCCCGGCATTGTGCGCGACCTTGCTCAAGCCTGTTGCCAAGGGCGAGCACCACGAGAAGTCCGGATTTTTCGGCTGGTTCAATCGTCGCTTTGAGCAATTGACCGACCGCTATCAGGGTTGGGTCGGCTATGCGCTCAAGCGTACGGGTCGCTACCTGATGATCTACGTGGTCCTGCTGATTGGACTCGGAATCTGTTTTGCGCGCCTTCCCTCTTCGTTTCTGCCGACCGAGGATCAGGGCTACACCATCACCGATATTCAGCTGCCACCCGGCGCAACGAAGAACCGTACTGTACAAGTGGCCGAACAGCTCGAAGCGCACAACGCCGGTGAGCCGGGAATCAGTGACAGTGTGGTGATCCTGGGTTTCAGTTTCTCCGGTAGCGGGCAGAACGCAGCGCTGGCGTTTTCGACGCTCAAGGATTGGTCGGATCGTGGCAGTGACGATGCTGCCAGCTCGATCGCCGATCGCGCCAACGCGGCGCTGAGCCAGATCAAGGACGCCATGGCCTTCTCGGTGCTGCCGCCGCCGGTGGATGGCCTTGGCACGTCCAGCGGTTTCGAGTTCCGCTTGCAGGATCGCGGTGGTCTGGGCCATGCGACGTTGATGCAGGCGCGTACGGAACTGCTCGCCGCCGCCGAGAAAAGTCCGGTATTGATGAACGTCCGTGAAAGCGCGCTGGCCGAAGCACCGCAGGTGCAGCTGATCGTCGACCGCAAGCAGGCGAATGCCTTGGGCGTATCGTTCGCCGACATTGGCAACGTGCTGTCCACTGCCGTGGGTTCGAGTTACATCAATGACTTCCCCAATCAGGGCCGTATGCAGCGGGTGGTCGTGCAAGCCGAAGGTGATCAGCGCAGTCAGGTGGATGATTTGCTGAAAATGCATGTGCGCAACAATGCTGGAAACATGGTGCCGCTGTCCGCATTCGTCCAGGCCAACTGGATTCAAGGCCCGGCGCAGTTGACTCGTTACAACGGCTATCCAGCGATCGCGATATCTGGTGAACCGTCACCCGGGCACAGTACCGGCGAGGCCATGGCGGAAATCGAACGACTGGTTGCGCTGGGGCCGAAAGGTCTGGGTCAAGAGTGGACCGGTTTGTCGTTGCAGGAGCGTCTGTCCGGCAATCAGGCGCCGATTCTGCTCGGTTTGTCGCTGCTGGTGGTGTTCCTGTGTCTGGCGGCGCTGTATGAGAGCTGGTCGATTCCGACCTCGGTATTGCTGGTGGTGCCGCTGGGTGTACTCGGCGCGGTGCTGGCGGTGACGATGCGCGGCATGCCCAACGACGTGTTCTTCAAGGTCGGACTGATCACCATCATTGGTCTGTCGGCGAAGAACGCGATCCTGATCATCGAGTTCGCCAAGAGCTTGTATGACGAAGGTCACGATCTGATCGATGCGACGTTGCAGGCCGCGCGTTTGCGTCTGCGGCCGATCGTGATGACATCGCTGGCGTTCATTCTCGGCGTAGTGCCGCTCGCGATTGCAACTGGCGCGAGCTCGGCAAGTCAGCAAGCAATCGGCACAGGTGTGATTGGCGGGATGATCACTGCGACACTGGCGGTAATCTTCGTGCCGGTGTTTTTCGTCGTGGTCATGAAGCTCGTACAACGATTCACCAAACAACGCTGATCAAACTGTGGGAGCGAGCCTGCTCGCGAATGCGTCCGGTCTGCCAACATTAATGTTGAATCTGCTGACGTCTTCGCGAGCAGGCTCGCTCCCACAAGGATTGGCCAACATCATGCGCAGTGGCCACATCTGTCATCGCTGGGCTAAGGTGGTGAAACCTCCCTCGCCTACCGAGCTTTCATGCGCTTCCTCGCCCGCACCCACCCTCGCCTTTCCGCTGCCGCCTCGCTCGGCCTCGCCACCGGCCTGTTGGTCCCGGCCGATTCCATCGTCAGCAAAATTCTCATTGGCTGGAACGTCGGTGTCTGGACATACCTGATCCTGATGTTCTGGCTGACCATACGCGCCAAGGCCCCGGACGTGCGACGCATCGCTGAAGTCGAAGACGAGAACGCCGGGCTGGTGCTGTTTGTGGTGTGCATTGCCGCGTTGGCCAGTCTCGCCACCATCACCCTTGAACTGGCCGGCAGCAAAGACCTGGAAACCTCACGCAAACTCATGCACTACGGGTTCACAGCGCTGACAGTGACCGGCTCATGGCTGCTGATAGGTGTGATCTTCTGTGTGCACTACGCCAGATTGTTTTACACCTGGGACGGCAAAGAGCCGGCGCTGCGTTTTGCTGAAGGACTGACCACCCCCAATTACTGGGATTTTCTGTACTTCTCGTTCACCATCGGCGTGGCTGTGCAGACTTCGGATGTGGGTGTTGCAACGCGGAATATTCGAAAGATTGTGCTGGCGCAGTCGTTGATCGGTTTTGTGTTCAATACGGCGATCCTCGGGTTCTCGATCAACATTGCAGCAGGATTGTTCGGCTGAAAAACACGGCTTGTTCTGGCAGTTCAAAGCTCACAAAAACGTACGCCTGTAAACTGTCAACACTGACAGTTTACAGGCGTACTGTATTCACGCTTCCATACAACATCCAGAAGTAGGACGGGTCAGTCTTTGGATGTCCCCAACCATATTGTATGGAGATAAAACTCATGAGCTATGCAGCCCGAGCCTACACGACGATCTCTCCGGTTTTAGCGCCGACCTATTTGTCAGCCACTATCAACGGCGATGCCAACCCAAACTACAGGTTTGTCAAAATCCCTCAATTCATGGAGTTTCGATCTACCTCTGTACCTTCCTTCGGGCCGAAGCCCTACCCGGAAGGCCTGCGTTACGTTCTGACAGCCGGACACACTAAGGATGGTGTGACGCGTACGCTTGAGTTTGTGTTCCCTTTTAAACCCCAATCGTCGACCTATGAACTCTCCAAAGATAGCGATGATGTCAGAAGTACCTACTATTCCAATCCTGCGACGGGTGATCTGCACGTCTCTGTGAGCGGGAGCCTGACATTGAAATATGACGACATTGAAAAAACCCTGAGTGGCACTTGGTCCGGCACATATGACCATGGTGGAGAGAGCGGCAACGAAGAGTTTCCGATCACTGGGGAGTTTGTCGCTAACGCAGACCTGAGCAAGAGAAAAAACGCTTACTGACTACGACAAAAAGGAAGCTGCGAGGCTTCCTTTTTTTAATGCTGATGCAATCAGAAACTGAAGCTCAGCCCAACACTCCCTCCTAGCTCCTGGTCAGCTTTGCTGCCCCTGCTGGTCCCTATCTCGCCATACAGTTGCCATTTGTTATTGGCCGGAACCCAATTGAGGCCCCCGGTCAGTTCGAGGCTGGTGCTGGACAAATCGTTGTTGAATCCAGTGTCATTCACGCTGACACGATTATTGTTGACGAATTCATGACTTAACGCCGCGTGCAGCCTGGGTTGCAATTTTCCGCCATTGTTCAGCACCACCTCGCGACCAACGGTCATTCCGACCTTGCCGAGCAATGAGCGGGTCTCGTTGCTGTCTACCTGCAGTCCGTTGTCCAACTTGTAGTCCTTGCCTTTTACCGTCGCAACACCAACCTGAGCAGAGGGCTCGATGAAGTAACCTCGGTTAAAGACTATATGCTTACCTACTTCGACGGTTCCACTGATGCCGAGATTATCGAAGTCACCCTTTGTTCGAGTGTCATCGCTCAAGGTGACTTTGACGTCATTACTGAAACGGTTGATTTTGCCAACGGTATCCACGTAATACCCGGTCGTTTCGTCATACCAGGACAGATACATCCCGCCATAGGTGCTGTTGATCGTGCCGGCGCTGCCGCGGGCCAGGTTAAGGCGAGTGGTGCTGTAGCCACCAAAAACCCCGATCAACCATTGGCCATCACCTATCGGTAGTGGCGTGTCCACCCCCAATGAGACGCCAGTCTGATTTTGTTTATAACCATCACCGTAGGCATTCTTGACGTTGTACTGATTGGCATGAGTGCGTATCCACAGGCCGCTGGTCGCGTTCTGATTATCTGAGTCCAGTGACGCAATCGATCGCGATCGGGGCTGAGTGCCGGCCATGCGACGGTCGCCGAGGCGGGTATTGAGAGTGGTCATTTCCGAATAGATAACAGTAGGAGCGGTACCGGCAATTGCCAATGCTGTTTGTGAACCAGTGCTCGGCGTTGTCCCATCAGGCCGCAGGAAAATACCTTCGCCCTCTCGCACCAGTTTGTACGCCAAAGCACCACGATCAACCTGACCGTTTCTCAGATCGAACTCAGCATCCCCGCCAGCGATGTTAGCCACTTGAAGCGGTGCACCGGTGACAGGTTCGCTGGCGCTTGCACCAACTACCAGCTCGTGACGGCCACTGGCTGATTCCGTGACATTGAGAAAGTCCGTTTCACCGGTGGACACGTCAGCATCCAAAAAAAACCGGCCGTTGCCTGACAGGTTGGCAACATCCAGGCGGACGAACTCGGCGGGCGTGCCGAATCTCACATTCCCGCCCTGCATTTCGAGATTCGATAACGAATTGCTGCCAACCAGGTTCCATTCAGCGCCACGCCCGATGGACATAGCACTGACGCCGGTAACCGAACCGTGCAGGATCGAGTCGTTATCCAGCATCACGACGCCAGTCCCGGAGCCCTGAATGTTACCGGTGAGTATGCTTCGGGTATCGAGCGAAACAGAATCGACGTTGGTCAAATCGCCGTCAAGGCTGGCATTGTTTTGCAAGAAAACCGCGGCGGTCCCGCCGTCAGCAACCGCTACATTGCCGGTCAACTGGCTGTCGTCGATTTGAAAGCGCGCTGCTGCGCCATCCATGACCTCGAGGATATTACCGTTGCCGCCGATCAGATTCGAACGGTTAGCTATCTCGATCAATACCGGTTGATCGTCCGGCGTCGCAAAATCGACTTTGATCGCTGCGCCGGTGCGGCCCTGCACGGTTGACCCATCAATCTTCAGTACACTCTGTGCGGTGACATCGCTCGGGTTCAGGACAGTATCCTCGCCAAAGATGATCCCATCCAGTTCTCCGATGACCTCGCTGGCTGCACTGATGTTGGCGTTGCCGCCGTAAAGTTCGAGGCCAACACCGTCTGCGTCGGTCCCTTCAACCCGGCTGTCCACCAGATTCAACGTACTGAGGGATGTCACCGCTGCACCCGAAAAACCGCCTGTCAACGTACTGCCAGTGACGGTCGCTGTTGAGCCAACGGGTATATTCAGGTCGCGCGCAAGCGACATTGCTCTGCCATCGCTGGACAGCGTACTGCCGGATACCACTGCCGAGCTGTCGGTCAAGCTCAGCGCAGTGTCGAAATTGCTAGCCGTCACCGTTGCCGCCTCCAGAGACACTCGGGCGTCTGCTGAGGCTTCAATCTGTGAAGTGCTGGCGGAAATCGCGTTTAACGTCCCACCGCCGACAACGATGTTCAGCGTATCACCGCCATTGACGTTAAGCGTGGCAGTGGCAGGGATGAACCAGGCTTCTGGCGTAGCACCGACGGATACGGTTTCGACTTCACCAGGATTGAGATTTCGGGAAAAGGCCGTCTCGGATATTGCGATCAGTAATGCTGCACAAGAGAGCGTGCCAGTGAGTTTCAAAACTGTCGGTCCCAAGCTATTTTCAAACGTCATATACACTTCTCGTTGAGGTTTATCGGGACGGAAGAAGGACGGTTCAGACGTACATATTCCATCAGACGACCTTTGTAGGCGACGCCGGAGAATACCTGCTAGTCTGGACTTTCTCTGTAGGACTAATCCTCTTAGTAGGTGGGCTTAATCGCCCACTCGCGACATTTCGAGCTATTTCTTGCTTCCCCAATTAAATTGCATTGCCTGAAGAGGTTGGCTCTCCGGCAATGCAATGATCGCGAATGCCGTTTATGGAGCAGGCGCAGGATCCCAGCCCGGTTCCGATTCGCAGTACAAGAAGTCAGCATTGAGCAGGTAGACAATCATTTCCTGAACTTCTGACGTGGTTACAATTGGCGTCGAATACCAGATTTTGACATAACCTGCGTAAAAGTCGGTCGGATCAGGCGTGGTAGCAGGTGGACGAGGAAGATTACGAATAAAAGGTGCGTATGGCACTTCCCAAAGCATCCCCTCCGTTAACTCGAGCGAAGTGATCGCACGAGTATCGGAAAAAACCGTATCCGGCGGTGCGTCTATGGTGTATTTATCGTCATGCCAGCCTTGCCAATTGAATGTGATATTCATCCCATCGGTGAAATGATCATTAGGTTTGATCTTGAACGTCGCAACGTGATCATCCCCCGTCAAGCTCTCGCAAATAATGTATGGGTCTTCGGTGCCATCTGTAGGTGGGCGTTGGAATTCTGGCTTATCGAGAACGATGACTACAGTATTGACAGTTACCGTCTCCTTTGCCGAGTCTTGAGTATTATTCCGGGCGGGGTTTTCATATGTCCACCAAGCCTCTTTAAGCCCGATACCACCCGGACCGACAACGGTATATGGCAAATCTATCTGAACGACATTATTGATATTCGACTGAGTCATTTGAATGGAATTAACGATAATTTCGCCTTGATCCCCAAGATACTTCAGGGTAACCAGATCGCCCGGTTCGGGATCGGGAAACGACGTCCCGGCGGTGACAGGCGAGACATCGATGTGAGCCTTGGCTGTCTGATCGACATCCTGAGGGCCCAGTAAGTTATCCGTGACAGGTGGCTGTCCGCGGACGATCAGTTTCCGGAATTCGGGATTAACTTCAGGGGGCGGGGTCGTCGGGTCGACGGTATAAGGCGGATGCGTCGAGAAATCTGTTTTGACAGTTGTTGATCCGTCGTCGATGGATAAGCCGCCACGCATCAAGTCAGCTTTGACGACCACGTCCAATTCAAAATTCGTACCCGTCTGGTTATCAAAGTATTGTTTGCTCAGACTCGACCAAGGAATGGTGAACTCCAGCTCCGTGAGTGCGTTGAATGGCAGATCCTGGGCTGGTTGAGCGCCGTATGTCAGGCTCACTACGTCGGTGCCGATTGTATCTACCAACCGGCTGACTTTTACCTTCACACCTGCACGCGCATCTTTTAAATCGATCAGACCATCTTCGTTTGCCGGGACGGTAATGACGCCCAGTTTGGGAAGTGGCAGAAAACGCACGTTTTTGAAATACACGCCCCATGCGCTCTGGTTGCCAGCAGCGTCAGTAATGATGAACCAGATGAAGGCCCGGCCGCTCGTTACCTTGCGTAGCTCTGCGGTCGGGATGGACAGCTTGCCATCGGTGGGCATCGGTCCGTTGAAAAAAGGGGGCACCTGCGGAGGGTTGGTACGTGTACCTGCCACGTACAGGGTCAACGTGTCATCCGGCTGAACGTTGGCGTAGCCGGTATCAATTTGTACCTGCAATCCCCCTTCGTTACCTGGCTGACCTGCCCATGTGTCATCCAGATCCCCGGGGGCATTTGGAAACGTGGCTGGCGGAATTGTTCTGGCGCCTGGAACCTGTCCTGGATTTGTACCTGTTTGTGCAGGTTTCGCTTGCCAGGCACCAGTACGGTCGATAAAAAACTTCATCACAGGACCGGTCAGCGGGTTGAGCCCCCGCTCATACAGCACGCTACGCACCCAGATCGGCGTCGGCCCCACCGGGGTTGCATCCTCACCCAGAAATTCGGTAGGCACTGTGATCGGAAAATCTACAGGACGGCTGGCCACGTCGCCGAGGTTTACCCTGTTTAACCGCGTGAAGTCTGTCGGCAGCGGATTGGCAGGAGGCTGGGTTCGCGTAACGTCAAGGGCGATCTGATCTCTGCTGTTAGGATTCGACCACACATTGGTCTTGACCATAAGTGTCAGCGCGGCGCCCACAGGTATCGCAGCTATCGGAATGATGTCCTTGTTCGTGCCGCGCCCGTCTGGCAATTCGGGGGTAGGTGCGACCAGAACGCCCAAGGGTGTGCCTGACTCCGCAGTTTGAATACTTGTCATGTGCCTTCTCCATTGCGTAGAAAATGTTTTTTGATCCATGCATCTTCGACAATGACGAATGTCGCCAACTGCAGTCGTAATATCGCTGCTACTGTTGCGGCCTGATCACTGCATCCAACTTGCATCCGAGCAATACTTGCTTTCTCCCGGAATTTTCCTGTCTACCTTCACCAGCCCGGTAAACGAGCGAAAGATAGGTACACCGTCGCGCAATAGTTGGTAATTAACTAAGGCCGAATCGTTTTCCTCCATGGGTTCTATATGTGAAGCAAAGGGCTTGATTACAATCTTCACTGGCTCCTTGGTCACAACATCTGTCACAACCTCAGTAAAGTTAAACACCTGTGTCAAAGGGTTTCCCGACCCGTTTAAAGAATCCCATGCCTGCCAATCCAGGCTGAGGACATCCGCAAGCTGAAACAAGTCATCGAAAGGAATTTCGATACGTACCCCTTCCCAGATAAACAAGGCTTCCGGATCGCCGGGATGGTTCTTGTAACATCCGATATATCCCCAAGCATCCGCATCGGGAAAAGTAACCTCCTTCAAAAGTTGCGGCGGCTTAACTATCGCAAAAGTCAGGCGTCGTGAAGGTGACGTAGTAGGGTTGATCGAACGTACTGTGTAGAAAAGCTCAAACGAAGCCACATCCGGAAGTTTCTCGGGAGCTACTGGAATACGAAACTCCGGCGCATCGTCCGCGGCCCCATACTCGCCAAAGGCGACGAAATCAGGGTTACCAACAATGAAAATTTCAACACGATCTTTATTCACGCCTGAAACAGGAAAGTTCGGCCAGCGGTCAATAATACAAACGATGCCCACCTGTTTTGCGTCCGGCGGCAATGTTCCGGCCGGGTCAAGCGGATCGACGCCTTCCACTCGTGGCAGGCTCAGAAGCACGCCGGGATTCAATGGATTGCTGGAGGTAGTCGGCGTTTCGATCGGCATGGAATTTCTCACTGGCTGGTCATCTAGGCCTGAAAGAAATTAAGCGCTGGTATTGGAAAGATGCCTACTGTCAGATCTGACAGGTAAAGCAACCGTTTGTCGGAAATCCATTTTGCCGTGACTGCTTCCGCTGCATTTGAAGGTTGACGGCTCAAGGTCAGATAGTGTCTTCTGAAACCGGTTTCAGCGGTATCCATGCCGTTAAAACGCTACATTTCAAAAATAAGGTCTGCCCCATTGAACGACTTCTCCGCCGCCCAGCGCAGCCGCGTGACCATGCTTGATGTTGCCGAACGCGCTGGTGTATCCAAGGCCAGCGTCTCGCGCTTCATCGGCGAAGACCGCGCGCTGCTCTCCGATGCCATTGCCCGGCGCATCGAGCAGGCGATTGATGAACTCGGTTACCGCCCCAACCAAATGGCCCGCGGCCTGAAACGCGGGCGCACTCGGCTGATCGGCATGCTCGTCGCCGATATCCGTAACCCCTATTCGATTGCCGTGATGCACGGGGTGGAAACCGCCTGCCGTGCGCACGGCTACAGCCTGGTGGTGTGCAACACCGACCGCGATGACGAGCAGGAACGCCAGCATCTGGCGCTGTTGCGCTCGTACAACATCGAAGGGCTGATCGTGAACACGCTGGGCCATCACCGTGACGAATTGCACGAGCTGCGCCGCGAGATGCCGCTGGTGCTGGTGGACCGCAAGGTCGACGGGCTGGACAGCGACATGGTCGGACTGAATAACCCGCAAGCGGTTGAAATGGCACTCACACACCTTGAGCAGCGCGGATATCGGGACCTATTGATGGTCACCGAACCGTTTGACGGCACCAGCTCGCGGATCGAACGGGTCAGCAGTTTTCAAGCGCAGATTGCCCACCGCTCGGCCCTGACCGGGGCGGTGCTGGAAACCGGCGATGATCTGAAGGCGCAACTGCAAACTTTTCTAAGCACCTCCGGTGACGGTCCGAAAGCACTGTTTTGCGCCAATGGCGTGGCGGCGCTGGCGGCGACTCACGCGTTGCGCGCACTCGGTGTGCGCTTGTTCGAGGATGTCGGGCTGATTGCCCTGGATGATCTGGATTGGTATCCGCTGGTGGGCAGCGGGATCACCGCGCTGGCACAGCCGACGCAAGAGATAGGCGCGCGGGCGTTTGAGTGTCTGCTCAAGCGCTTGCGCGGGGATGATGAGGTGGCGCGAATTGTGGATTTTGCGCCGGTGCTGATTGAGCGGGGTTCGACCCGAGGGATTGGCGGCGTCTGATCTGGCGCTTTCGCGAGCGGGCTCGCTCCCACAGGTGACCGTGTTGCAAATGTGGGGGCGAGCCTGCTCGCGAAAGGGCCTGCAAAAACACTACAGAATCACCTGATTTTTTTTGAACAAAAATGAAACCGGTTTCAGAGGTCAATAACAATGAATAAACCCGCCGTTTCCATCAGTTTGTCCAGCTACGGTGCCGAGCTCGTGCGCCAGCGTGGGCAAGATTGTTTTATCGACATCCTCGCGGCAGCCGGGGCGAATCGCATCGAGTGGCGTGAAGAGCTGCTGACCCGTGAAGACCCGGCGCAACTGGCTCAGGCTACCCAGGCGCAGGGCCTGCAAAGCATTTATTCCTCACCCACCGAACTCTGGCTCGCAGGGCAAGCGCAGCCAAATCCCGAACTGATTACCGCGCTGCAACAGGCCCAGGCATTCGGCTCGAAATGGCTGAAAGTGTCCCTCGGTTATTTCACCGACAACTCTGACTTGCAGGCACTGGCCGAGCGACTCAAGCAAAGCCCGGTGCAACTGCTGGTGGAGAACGACCAGACCTTGCACGGCGGACGTATCGAGCCGTTCCAGCGTTTCTTTGCCGCCGTCGAGCAGTACAACCTGCCGATCAAAATGACCTTCGACATTGGCAACTGGCACTGGCAGGACCAGTCCGCCGCCAGCGCCGCACGCGCGCTCGGCCGTCACGTCGGTTATGTGCATTGCAAAGCCGTTGCGCGCCGCGCCGACGGCAAACTGATCGCCGTACCGCCGGCCATCAGCGATCTGCATCTGTGGGAACAACTGCTGCGGCACATGGACCAAGGCGTTATGCGCGCCGCCGAGTACCCGCTGCAAGGCGATGATCTGGTGCAACTGACCCGCGAACACGTCGCCGCCCTCGCCCGCCTCGGTCAATCGCGCCTGGAGCCAGCTCATGTCTGAGATCGATATTCTTTCTTTCGGTGAAACCATGGCGATGCTGGTCGCCGAGCAGACCGGCGATCTGGCCAAGGTCGAGCAGTTTCACAAACGGATTGCCGGGGCCGACAGCAACGTCGCGATCGGCTTGTCGCGCCTGGGTTTCAACGTCGCGTGGCTGAGCCGGGTCGGTAACGATTCACTCGGACGCTTTGTGGTCGAGACGCTGATCAAGGAAGGTCTGGATTGCAGCCACGTCGAAGTCGATAAAAACCAGCCAACGGGTTTCCAGTTCAAATCGCGCAACGACGATGGCAGCGACCCGCAGGTCGAATATTTCCGGCGCGGTTCGGCGGCCAGTCATTTGTCGCCGAACTCCATCAGCGACAACCTGCTGAGCGCCCGCCATTTGCACGCCACCGGTATTCCGCCGGCGCTGTCAGGCTCCAGCCGGGAAATGTCCTTCGAGCTGATGACCCGGATGCGCAACGCCGGGCGCAGCGTGTCGTTCGACCCGAATCTGCGCCCGAGCCTGTGGGCCAGCGAGGGCGAGATGATCCGCCAGATCAACCGCCTCGCCGCCCTTGCCCACTGGGTCCTGCCGGGGTTGAGTGAAGGTCGCTTGCTCACCGGTTTCGACGACCCGGCCGACATTGCTGCGTTCTATCTGGATCAGGGCGCCGAGGCCGTGGCGATCAAGCTCGGGCCTGCGGGTGCTTACTACCGCACGCAGCTGGATCAGGGCTTCGTTGCTGGCGTGCCGGTGAGCAACGTGGTCGATACCGTGGGCGCCGGTGACGGCTTTGCGGTGGGGATGATCAGCGCCCTGCTCGAGCATCAGAGTTTTGCCGAGGCCGTGCAGCGGGCGAACTGGATTGGCAGTCGCGCGCTGCAGAGTCGTGGCGACATGGAGGGGTTGCCGACCCGCCAAGAGTTATCGGTTGAATTTGAATCCGCCTTCGCGAGCAGGCTCGCTCCCACATTTGGAATGCAATCCTCTGTGGGAGCGAGCCTGCTCGCGAAGAGGCCCGCCTGATCACCGCAAATCAATGAACCTGCTGCGACAAAAACAACAAGCTCAGGAGTCACACCGATGAAAACCGCTACCCTCGCCACCCGCCGCTGGTGGTACATCATGCCGATTGTGTTCATTACATACAGCCTGGCCTATCTAGATCGCGCCAACTACGGTTTTGCCGCCGCATCGGGCATGGCCGAAGACCTGATGATCACACCGGGTCTGTCCTCGCTGCTTGGTGCGCTGTTCTTTCTCGGTTACTTTTTCTTCCAGGTTCCCGGCGCGATCTACGCGCAAAAGCACAGCGTCAAGAAACTGATTTTCGTCAGCCTGATCCTCTGGGGTGGTCTGGCCACGTTGACCGGCGTGGTGTCCAACGCCTATTGGCTGATCGTCATTCGCTTCATGCTCGGCGTGGTCGAAGCGGCGGTGATGCCGGCGATGCTGGTGTATCTGTGCCATTGGTTCACCCGTGCCGAACGTTCGCGGGCCAACACCTTTCTGATCCTCGGTAACCCGGTGACGATGCTGTGGATGTCGGTGGTGTCGGGCTATCTGGTGCAGCATTTCAGCTGGCGCTGGATGTTCATCATTGAAGGTCTGCCGGCGGTGTTGTGGGCGTTTATCTGGTGGCGTCTGGCCGATGATCGACCAGCTCAGGCCAAGTGGCTCAATGAGCAGGAAAAACACGATCTGGAAAGCGCGCTGGCCGCTGAGCAGGTCGGGATCAAAGCCGTGAAGAACTACGCCGAGGCGTTCCGTTCGCCGAAGGTGATCATCCTGGCGCTGCAGTTTTTCTGCTGGAGCATCGGCGTCTACGGTTTCGTTTTGTGGCTGCCATCGATCCTCAAGGCCGGCGCGCAGATGGACATGATCGAGGCTGGCTGGCTGTCGGCGCTGCCGTATCTGGCGGCGGTGATCGGCATGCTCGCGGTGTCGTGGGGTTCGGACAAATTGCAGAAGCGCAAACGCTTCGTCTGGCCGCCGCTGCTGATCGCCTCCATCGCGTTCTACGGCTCGTATGCCTTGGGCGCCGAACACTTCTGGTGGTCGTACACGCTGCTGGTCATTGCCGGCGCCTGCATGTACGCGCCATACGGGCCGTTCTTCGCCATCGTCCCGGAGATCCTGCCGGCGAACGTCGCTGGCGGCGCCATGGCGCTGATCAACAGCATGGGCGCGCTCGGTTCTTTTGGCGGCTCATATCTGGTCGGTTATCTGAACAGCTCGACCGGTTCGCCCGGCGCTTCCTATCTGCTGATGAGCGGCGCGCTGTTGCTGTCGGTGGTACTGACGATTTTCCTCAAGCCCGGCGCCAGTGATCGCGTCGTCGCCAAAGCCGTCGCCACGCCGCGTGTGCCGGCGCATTCCTGAAAGGACTTTTGCCATGAAAAAACAGGTCGTGCTGTACAAGAAACTTTCGCCCGCGCTGATGGCGCGCCTGCAAGAGCAATTTGACGTAACGCTGATCGAAAGCCTCGACGCCGACGGCCTCATGCAGATGCGCGATGCCCTGCCCCGCGCCCACGGTTTGCTCGGCGCCAGTCTGAAACTCGATGCCGCGCTGCTGGATCTGGCGCCGCAGCTGGAGGCGATTGCCAGCGTCTCGGTGGGTGTTGACAACTACGACATCGAGTATCTGAACCGGCGCAAGGTTCTGCTGACCAACACCCCCGACGTGCTCACCGAAACCACCGCCGACACCGGTTTCGCCCTGATCCTCGCTGCCGCGCGGCGGGTGGTCGAACTGGCGAACATGGTCCGTGGCGGGCAGTGGAGCCGCAACATCGGCCCGGCGCATTTCGGCACCGATGTGCACGGCAAGACGCTGGGCATCATCGGCATGGGCCGAATCGGCGAAGCCTTGGCCCAGCGCGGGCATTTCGGTTTCGGCATGCCGGTGATCTACCACAGCCAGTCGCGCAAACCGGCGGTCGAGGAGCGTTTCGACGCACAATATCGCAGCCTCGAAGAGTTGCTCCAGCAGGCCGATTTCATTTGCCTGACCTTGCCGCTGACGGCGCAGACCGAACGTTTGATCGGCGCCGAGCAATTTGCGCTCATGCGGCCGGAAAGCATTTTCATCAATATCTCGCGGGGAAAGGTGGTTGATGAGGCGGCGATGATCGAGGCGTTGCGCAGCAAGCGGATTCGCGCGGCGGGGCTGGATGTGTTCGAGCGCGAGCCGTTGAATCATGACTCGCCGTTGTTGCAGTTGAGCAACGTGGTGGCGACGCCGCACATGGGCTCGGCGACTCATGAAACGCGTGAGGCAATGGCGCGGTGTGCGGTGGAGAATCTGTTGGCGGCGTTGAATGGACAGCGGCCGGCGAATCTGGTGAACGCCTCTACTTGGCAAAACTGAGATCTTTATTGCCGGCTCTGGCCTCATCGCTGGCAAGCCAGCTCCCACAGGATTTCGGGTCGTCCATGAGTGTCATGGACACTGAAAAACCTGTGGGAGCTGGCTTGCCAGCGATTTGGCCAGTGAAGACACAGCAAATCCATCAGGCACTCCGCGCCTGCAACAGCTGCACCGCACACAACGCAATCCGCGCGCAGGCATCCGCCAGTTTGACCCGATCCACCACCAGCCCGATGCGAATATGCCCCGCCGCGCTCGGCCCGAACGCTTCACCGGCCAACACTGATACCCCGTAACCTTCCAGCAAGCGCTCGGCAAATGCTTGCGCGCCGAGGCCAGTCTGGCGCACATCGACCATCACGAACATGCCGCCATCCGGGCAAATCGGCTGCAACCCAGGGCAACCGTACAAACGTTCGCAGACCAGATCGCGGCGCAAGCGATACTCCTCGCGCATCTGAGAGACTTCCGGCAGATCACTTTGCAGCGCCACTTGCGCGGCCTTCTGTACAAAATCCGGCAGACCGAAGAGCATGCTCAGCGACAGATTCACCAGATGCTCGGCCAAGGGTTTCGGGCCGATCATCCAGCCGATACGCCAACCGGTCATCGCATGGGATTTCGACAGACTGTTGATCGTTGCGGTGCGCTCGGCCATGCCCGGCAGGCTCGCCGGGCTGATGTGCTCGCCTTCATATAACAGCTCGCTGTACACCTCATCGCTGATCAGCCACAGATCATGACGAATGCACAGCGCTGCCAGCTCCTGCCAGATCAGCAAGGGCAAACTCGCGCCGCTGGGATTGTTCGGACTGTTGAGCAGCATGGCGCGCGTTCGCGGGGTAATGCGCGCGGCAACATCGGCCGGGTCGACACGGAAACCGTTCTCCGGGCGCACCGGCACCGCAATCACCTTGGCACCGCAGGCGCCAAACACACCTTCGTAAGTGACGTACATCGGCTCGGCGACGATCACTTCATCGCCCGGATCGAGCAGGCACTGCGCCACCGAGTACACCGCGCATTGTGCGCCGGGCAGGACAATCACCTGATCAGGATCAACCCGTTGACCACTGCGCTGGCGATGACGCTCGGCAATCAGCCTGCGCAGCTCAAACCGCCCACGCACATCGGCGTAATGGGTATCGCCGGCCAACAGGCTATCGATCGCGCCATGGACGATCGGCAACGGCGTATCGAAATCCGGATCGCCGACGCTCAACAACAAAACATCAACGCCCTCGGCGCGCAGTTCCAGCGCTCGGTCGTGAATCTGCCAGGCAGCGGCACCCTCCCCGGCGATTCGTTGGGTCAAGGCTGAATAGCGCATGTACGTCTCCTGTTAGCGCGGTTTCCAGCCTTCACCGTATCTCAAATCACGAAACGCGCCACCATGGCGTTCAAATCCACTGCCAGTCGCGACAGTTCGTGGGTCGCGGCACTGGTCTGATTGGCGCCGGCGGCCGATTGCGTGGCGAGGTCGCGGATGTTGACCAGGTTGCGATCGACTTCGCGCGAGACTTGCGCCTGCTCTTCCGACGCACTGGCGATGACCAGGTTGCGTTCGTTGATCTGGTGAATCGATTGCGTGATCTGCTCCAGTGCCACGCCAGCCGCGCGGGCCATTTCCAGAGTGGACTGGGTACGCTGGTTGCTTTGCTGCATCGAGGAGACCGCTTCACCGGTACCGTTCTGGATGCCGGCAACCATTTTCTCGATTTCCTGGGTCGACTGCGCGGTGCGATGGGCCAAGGCGCGCACTTCGTCAGCCACCACGGCAAAGCCACGGCCAGCCTCGCCGGCACGCGCCGCTTCGATGGCAGCGTTGAGGGCGAGCAGGTTGGTCTGCTCGGCGATGGCCCGAATCACGTCCAGCACCTTGCCGATGTCACGACCCTGCGCGGCGAGGCCTTCGATCATCTGCGCGGTGTTCTGCACGTCGTGGGTCATGGTCTGGATCGCGTCGACGGTTTTCACCACTTGATCGCGACCTTCGCGGGCGGCGTGGGTCGACTGATTGGAAGCTTCGGAAGTCGAAACGGCATTGCGCGCCACTTCTTCCACCGCAGCGGTCATCTCGTTGACGGCCGTGGCGGCCTGTTCGATTTCGTTGTTCTGCTGCTGCAACCCGCGCGACGCTTCTTCGGTGACCGCGCTGAGTTCTTCGGCAGCGGCGCCCAGTTGCGTGGCGGAACCGGCGATCTGCTCGATGGTTTTGCGCAGGTTGGTCTGCATCGCGGCCAAGGCTTCGAGCAGGCGCGCCGGTTCGTCCTTGCCGTCGACTTCGATGGCTTTACCGAGGTCACCGCCAGCAATGGTTTGCGCAGCGAGCACGGCGCGGTTGAGCGGCGTGACGATGCTGCGGGTCAGCAACCAGGCGAGCAACACGGTGGCCAGCGCCGCAATCACGGCGACGATGATGATCCCGGTGATGGCGCTGTCATAGTTTTCACCGGCCTTAATGGCCGCCGCTCTGGCCCCGGCGGTATTCATGCCGATCAGCTTGTTGAGCTGCTCGCCCATCTGATCGGTGCCTTCCTTGATGCGCGTGTTGATCAACGCGCGCATCGCTTCCAGATCGCCCTTGCGCGACAGCTCAATCATCTGATTCTGCGCTTGCAGGTAATTATCGAGCGTCGTCGAAAACGTCTGGAAGACCGCGCGCTCTTCAGGGCCTGCCGGCAACGCAGCGTAGCTGGCCTGCGCTTTGCGCACCTTGTCGACGAGCACCGCGATGCGGGTTTCTGCCTCTTGCAGGCTGGCCGGTTCGCGATTGACCAGCACACGGAACGAGAGAATGCGCATGCGCAGGACGTTTTCCGTGACCACGCTGAGGTGGGTCACGCTTGGCAATTGGTTGGTGTCCATGTCGACCGACGCCTGACGAATGACCGTCATGCGGCTGACCGCGAACACGCCGAGGACAATCACCAACAAGGCGATAAAGGCAAAACCGAGGAAAGCACGTGGCGCGATATTCAGGTTACGCAGGGACATGGTCGGACTCTCGAAAGAAAGAAACTACGAGCGTCCATGCCGTGAGCACTGGCCCATAGCGGGCGACAGTCCGGCGGCACTGAATTGTGGTTTTGTGTGCGCCTGACCGTTGTATCGGCCAGGCTTGAGGAAGGTTTCGGGTCTGCGGTAAATATTTTTCAGGACGTGGCAACAATCAAAAACTGCTCCGCTGCCCTTGGTAGGAGCTGTCGAGTGCAACGAGGCTGCGATCTTTTGATCCTGCTTTTAAAAGTCAAAAGATCGCAGCCTCGTTGCACTCGACAGCTCCTACATAGGCAAGCCGATCAGCGTTGGGCGGCGAGTTGCCAGACCCGAGCAATATCGGTGGCGCGTTCACGCAGCAGGCGCGGTGCTTCGGCGCAGGCTTGTTCGAGTGTCATCGGTCCGCTGGTCACGGCGAAAGCGGCGTCGATGCCGTGTTGATAGAGCTCCTGATAGCCCTCGCCCAAGGTCCCGGCAATCACGATCACCGGCACAGCGTGTCGTTTGGCAACTCGCGCAACACCGAACGGCGTTTTGCCGCGAAGGGTTTGCGCATCGAAGCGGCCTTCTCCGGTAATCACCAGATCCGCACCCTTGACCGCGTCAGCGAGCCCGACCAGTTCCGCTACCACCTCGACGCCCGCCTGAAACTGCGCACCGAGAAAAGCCTTGGCGGCAAACCCCAGACCACCCGCCGCGCCGCTGCCCGGTTCATCGCGCACGTCCCTGCCCAATGCTTGCGCGCAAAGCTCGGCGAAGTGCCCCAGCGCCTGATCGAGCTGCTCAACCTGCGCAGGCGATGCGCCTTTCTGCGGGCCGAAAATGGCCGAGGCGCCGTGAGGGCCGCAGAGCGGATTGTTGACATCAGCGGCGATGTCGAAACGCACATCGGCCAGACGTCGATCAAGTCCACTCAGATCCAGTCGCGCCAGTTGCGCCAAGGCGAGGCCGCCGGGCACCAGCGACTGATTCTGCGCATCCAGCAACTTCACCCCCAGCGCCTGCATCGCCCCGGCGCCGGCGTCATTGGTCGCGCTGCCGCCAATCGCCAGAATCACCCGTTGCGCGCCGGCATCCAGCGCTGCACGAATCAATTCACCTGTGCCAAACGTGCTGCTGATGCAGGCATCGCGCTGTCCCGGCGGGACCAGTTGCAGACCGCTGGCCTCGGCCATTTCGATGATCGCGGTGTGGTTGTGCGGCAGCCAGCCCCATGCGGCTTCGACCGGCGCGCCCAGTGGACCGCGCACGCGGGTGCGGCGTAACTCACCTTCGCAGGCTGCGAGAATCGACTCGACCGTACCTTCGCCGCCATCGGCCATCGGGCATTTGATCAGCGTCGCCTGCGGCCAGACCTGGGCCAGTCCGAGGGCAATGGCTTCGGCAACGCCTTGGGCACTCAGGCTGTCCTTGAACGAGTCGGGGGCGATGACGATTTTCATGGGAATTCTCCGGTTGCAGTGGCGTTCATGCTGCCAGCGGTCGTGAGCGTTGACGCCAGTCGGGTGCACAAGTGGCGTCGACGTTTATTGTTCATTTCCACAAAAGATATGTGTTGGTCGTACCGGCCTCATCGCTGGCAAGCCAGCTCCCACAGGGTTCTGCGGTGGCTATGGAAGTTATGAACGCCTTCTGACCTGTGGGAGCTGGCTTGCCAGCGATGGCGGCCTCAAGGACAACTCATGGCAATGGATCAGTCTGCGGCAGCAGCTGCACCCCAAGATACAACGCCAGCATCCCGTCCAGCTTCAACGGATCAACCCCGCTCAACTCGGCAATCCGCTCCATGCGATAACGCAGACTATTGCGATGAATGCCCAACGCCTCAGCGCAGGCCTGACTCTGCCCGTCGTGCTCGCACCAACTGCGCAGGGTCGCCAGCAACTGGCCGTTGCTGTCCTTGGCGATGACCTGGCGCAGCGGCTTGAGCAGTTCGTCCAGCGCATCATCGTTGCGATGACGCCACAGCATGACCGGCAAGCGATAACGATTGAGCGTCAGCAGTCTGGAATTCGGCAGCACGTCACGACCATAAGCGAGCAAATCGCCGACTCGTCGGTAACAGCGACGCAACCCTGCCAGACCATCCGCCTGCCCGCCGACGGCGATGCGCAAAATCTTCCAGCCGAGGCCATCGAGTTTTTCCAGCAGGCGATCATGCTCGACGTTCTGGCTCGCCGGGCGACACCACAACAACGAAGACTTCGCCGAACTCACGCACCAACTGTCCGGATAACGCGAGGTCAGCCACGCACTCAGTGCCTCGACGGTTTGCCCTGGGCCGTGCTCGAGCCCCAGTTCAAACAGATACGGCACCCGGGTCAATTGCGGCTTGAGCCCAAGCTGCTGCGCCTCATCGATCAGACGCGGCGAATCCCCCGCTTCGCTCAGCAGCAACGCCAGCAGATCATCGCAACGCTGCCGTCGCCATTGTTGCTCGGCCTGCTGGTTGCGCTGGCCGACCAGCATTTCAGCGGTCATGCGCACCAGCTCGGCGTAGGTGCGCAATTGCTCCGGCTCGCCGGTGATGCCGAGCACGCCGATCAAGCGCTGATCGAGCAGCAGCGGCAGATTGATCCCCGGTTGCACACCTTTGAGATGCACCGCCGTCTGCGCGTCGATTTCCACCACACGCCCGTTGGCCAGCACCAGTTGCGCGCCTTCATGACGGGTGTTGATGCGCTCCGGTTCGCCGCTGCCGAGGATCAGGCCCTGACTGTCCATGACGTTGACGTTGTACGGCAAAATGGCCATGGCCCGGTCGACGATGTCCTGGGCAAGGTCGTGATCGAGTTCGAACATAGCGGCGGCAATCCTTCAGTTCAGGCACGAACGGTTGTTCAGCCGCACAGGGTCTGGCGGCAAACCCTGTGCTCAGGCACAAAGACAATCCGGCCAAAGGTGGCCGAGACTCTCAGGGCGATCAACGTTACCCTTTGCATCGCAAAAAATCATAATAAAGAGAGAGCCGCTATGTCGCAGAGCGCCGCAGCTACCCAGACCATCGACGACGGTAAAAACGCCGTCTACAAACGCATCACCCTGCGTTTGATTCCCTTCATTTTCATCTGCTATCTGTTCAACTACCTCGACCGGGTCAACGTCGGCTTCGCCAAACTGCAGATGCTCGATGCACTGAAATTCAGCGAAACG
Source organism: Pseudomonas sp. TE9122 (assembly GCF_056278925.1). Classification (NCBI taxonomy): domain Bacteria; kingdom Pseudomonadati; phylum Pseudomonadota; class Gammaproteobacteria; order Pseudomonadales; family Pseudomonadaceae; genus Pseudomonas; species Pseudomonas sp. TE9122. The sequence goes on from NZ_JBWBQI010000001.1 coordinate 2,737,743, forward strand.
GTGTACGGCCTCGGCGCCGGGATTTTCTTCATCGGTTATGTGCTGTGCGGCGTGCCGAGCAACCTGGCACTGACCCGCTTCGGTCCTCGGCGCTGGATTGCCTTGATGATGATCACCTGGGGCACGCTGTCGACCTGCCTGTTGTTCGTCACCACCCCGACCGAGTTCTACACCCTGCGCTTTTTCACCGGTGCCGCTGAAGCCGGTTTCTTCCCGGGCGTCGTGCTGTATCTCTCGCAGTGGTTCCCGACCTTCCGCCGTGGCCGGATCATGGCGTTGTTCATGTCGGCAATTCCGGTCTCCGGTTTGCTCGGCAGCCCGTTTTCCGGCTGGATTCTCAACCACTTCGCCGCTGGCCAGGGTGGCCTGGCCGGCTGGCAGTGGATGTTCCTCCTGCAAGGCATTCCGACGATGATCCTCGGCGCACTGGCGTATTTCCTGTTGAGCGACAGCTTCGCCAATGCCAAATGGCTGACCGCCCATGAACGTTCGGTGCTCGAAGCCGACCACGCCGAAGACCTCGCCAACAAACCGAAAACCGCCACCGACTCGCTGCTCGCGGTGTTCAAGAACCCAGCGATCTGGGCCTTCGGCCTGATCTATTTCTGCATCCAGAGCGGCGTGTACGCGATCAACTTCTGGCTGCCGTCGATCATCAAGAACCTCGGCTTCAGCGACAACCTGGTGATCGGCTGGCTGAGTGCGATTCCGTACCTGCTCGCGGCGGTGTTCATGCTGGTCGTCGGCCGCTCGGCGGACTTGCGCAAGGAGCGCCGCTGGCACTTGGTGGTACCGATGCTGATGGGCGCTGTCGGGCTGGTGATCGCGGTGAATTTCGCGGCCAATCCGGCGATTGCGATTCTCGGCCTGACCATAGCGACCATGGGCGCACTGACCGGTCTGCCGATGTTCTGGCCGGTGCCGACCGCCATGCTGAGCGCGGGCGCAGCGGCTGGTGGGCTGGCGCTGATCAACTCGATGGGGCAGATGGCCGGGTTCCTCAGCCCGTACCTGGTGGGTTGGGTCAAGGACAGCACGGGTTCGACGGATGCAGCGTTGTACGTGCTGGCGGCGGTGATCGTCGGCGGGAGTCTGCTGGCGTTGCGGATGACGCGGACGTTGCGGGCCTAATCAGACGCGCAGATCAAAAGATCGCAGCCTTCGGCAGCTACTGTGGAATGCGTTCCCTGTAGGAACTGCCGAAGGTTGCGATCTTTTGCGTTTAAGCGATGCAATCATGCATAGCGCCAGCCGACGCAACATCTATGCTGAATCTGCTGGCCTCTTCGCGAGCAGGCTCGCTCCCACAGGTTTTGTGCTTGGCTCCAGGATGTGGGAAATAATGAGCATCCGCTCAATATTCAGCACAAAAACCACGTATCCTGCGCGCCCCGTTCAACCATCACGTCGCGAGGACAGTTTGTCTAAAGGTATCGCTCTATCGGTTTCAGCCTCCGTGCTGTTTGCCGTCATGTATTACTACACGTCGCTGCTGACCCCTCTGAGCGGCGTGGAAATCTTCGGCTGGCGCATGCTTCTGACCGTGCCGTGCATGACGGTGTTCATGCTGGTTTCCGGGGAATGGCGGCGGGTGCTGGAGCTGTTCCGATTGATGGCCGCCAGGCCGAAGCTGATCGCCGGGCTGCTGGTTTCTTCCGCCCTGCTCGGGGTTCAGCTGTGGCTGTTCATGTGGGCACCGCTCAATGACTACAGCCTGGATGTATCACTGGGCTATTTCCTGTTGCCACTGGCGATGGTGCTGACCGGGCGGATTGCCTATGGCGAGAGCCTGTCTTACCTGCAGAAAATCGCGGTATTTTTCGCCAGTCTTGGCGTGTTGAACGAGCTGTATCAGGTTGGCGGATTTTCCTGGGCGACGCTGGTGGTCGTGGTCGGTTATCCGCTGTATTTCGTGCTGCGCAAATACCTGAAAACCGACAACCTCGGTGGCCTGTGGGTCGACATGACCCTGATGCTGCCGGTCGCCTACTGGTTTGTGCAGGGCGGCGAACAGGGCCTGGCCGTGTTCGATCAATATCCGGGGCTGATGTGGCTGATTCCACTGCTCGGTCTGATCAGTGCGTCCGCGCTGGTGGTGTATATCATCGCCAGCCGCTTGCTGCCGTTCAGTCTGTTTGGGTTGTTGAGTTATGTCGAACCGGTGCTGTTGCTCGCGGTGGCATTATTGCTGGGAGAGAGCATCAAGTCGGGCGAGTGGCTGACTTACATCCCGATCTGGCTGGCGGTTGTGGTGCTGGTGTTCGAGGGCTTCAAACACTTGACGCGCCAACGCCGCTCTTGAATGCAACACAAGACAAATGTGGGAGCGAGCCTGCTCGCGAAGTCGTCAGACCAGTCAACATGACTGTTGAATGAAAGTCCGCATTCGCGAGCAGGCTCGCTCCCTCAGGTTTTGTATGAAGCAAAAAAATCCCGGCCCTGCATTTCTGCAGGCCGGGATTTTTTCATTTCAGATTACTCGGTGGTCAACACACCACGACGCACCTGGTCACGCTCGATCGATTCGAACAGGGCCTTGAAGTTGCCCTCGCCGAAGCCATCGTCGCCCTTGCGCTGGATGAATTCGAAGAACACCGGCCCCATCAGGGTCTCCGAGAAAATCTGCAGCAGCAGACGCTTGTCGCCCTGCTCCGATGCGCCATCGAGCAGGATGCCGCGCGATTGCAGCTGATCGACCGGCTCGCCGTGATTCGGCAGGCGACCTTCGAGCATTTCGTAGTAGGTATCCGGCGGCGCGGTCATGAAGCGCATGCCGATTTTCTTCAGTTGATCCCAGGTCTTGATCAGGTCGTCGGTGAGGAACGCAACGTGCTGGATGCCCTCGCCGTTGAACTGCATCAGGAACTCTTCGATCTGCCCGGCGCCCTTGGACGACTCTTCGTTGAGCGGAATGCGGATCATGCCATCCGGTGCGGTCATGGCCTTCGAGGTCAGGCCGGTGTACTCGCCTTTGATGTCGAAGTAACGGATTTCACGGAAGTTGAACAGCTTCTCGTAGAAGTTCGCCCAATAGGCCATGCGACCGCGATAAACGTTGTGGGTCAGGTGGTCGATGATCTTCAGGCCAGCGCCAACCGGGTTGCGATCAACACCTTCGATGAACACGAAGTCGATGTCGTAGATCGAGCTGCCTTCGCCGAAACGGTCGATCAGGTACAGCGGCGCGCCGCCAATGCCTTTGATTGCCGGCAGGTTCAGTTCCATCGGACCGGTCTCGATGTGAATCGGCTGAGCGCCGAGTTCGAGTGCGCGGGAATAGGCCTTCTGCGAATCCTTCACGCGAAACGCCATGCCGCAAACGGACGGGCCGTGTTCGGCGGCGAAGTACGAGGCGACGCTGTTGGGTTCGTTATTGAGGATCAGGTTGATTGCGCCCTGGCGATACAGGTGCACGTTCTTGGAACGGTGGGTCGCGACTTTGGTGAAGCCCATGATCTCGAAGATCGGCTCCAGTGTGCCAGGAGTCGGCGCTGCGAACTCGATGAATTCAAAGCCCATCAGGCCCATTGGGTTTTCGTATAAATCTGCCATGGTGACGCCTCATCATTTCTTATCAATTAACCAGGGTTATTTGTCAGGAAAGTGATGTGGAGGGCGGCGCGCAGGAGATGCCACGCACGCTGCGCGCGAGGAAGTCTCCGTAGATCAGTTGAAACCCGAATATCTTCATTGTCGACCCAAGGCTCTTGCGGGCGAGGCTTCTGCTGCCAGAAGACGATTATTATTGTATGCGTAACCCGATTCTACACAGCGTAACCAGGCCTGTCTGCCCTCTGTATAAAATCCGCTTTTTTACCTACGGCGCAAGCGCCATCTGCCATCTATTCTCCCCTCTGGCTCAATTGTTTATCGGGTCGGATTTCTAAACCACAGGATGTGTCCATGCCACTGACCCACCGATCCCGCCGCAAACGCAGCACCCGAATCGCCGTGACTTTGCTCAGCGGTCTGCTGCCAATCGTGCTGGGCAGTGGGATTCTTTATATGCAGGCAAAACGAACGCTGGAGCAAAGTGCCGGGGAAACGGCCGAACAAGCGTTGCAACAGTTCGATCTGATGCTCGACAACACGGCAGAAGCCGCCCGGGTTCTGCTGCCTCTGGCCGGGAAAAATTGCGAAGACGTGAAACTGGCCCTGCGCGACCAAGTGACCCGCCGCCCCTTCGTGCGCTCGACCAATCTGGTCTGGGACAACACGCTCTACTGCAGCTCACTGTTCGGGCAGTTCAAGGAAGCGGTCAATGCCGGGGACTATCATCAAGGCAAACTGTGGTTGATGAACGGCAATCCCGTCACTCCCGACACGGCATTGTTGATCTACCGCCTCAGCGACGGTCGTGGCGGCGCGCTGACCACGCTTGATGGTTATCACCTGAGCAACATCCTGCGCCTGATCGGCCGCCAGACATTACTGATGTTGCAAGTGGGCGATAACTGGCTGTCCGCCGACGGCAGAGTGCATCAAGGGCCCCTGCCCGCTTTCCCGGTCGCGCACAGCATGCTCGAATCCGAACGATACGGTTTCAACGTGTCGGCGGGTTTTCCCGAGGGAGAGACCTGGCGTTACATGGCGGCCAACTACCCGCCGTTGTTCAGCCTGCTGATATTTTTCGGCGTGATCTCGGGCGCCATCGGCCATGTCGTGCAGAAACGCTCGAACTCGCCCAGTCACGAAATGCTTCGCGCACTCGAGGCCTGGGAATTCATTCCTTATTTCCAGCCGGTGGTTCACGGTGACAGCAAGCAGTGGTCCGGCGCTGAAGTGCTGATGCGCTGGAATCACCCGAAAGAGGGCCTCGTACGCCCGGATCTGTTCATTCCATTTGCCGAGCATTCAGGCTTGATCGTGCCGATGACCCGCTCGCTGATGCAACAGACTGCCGCCCTGCTGGGACCGCATTCTGCGGCCTTCGCCAAACCTTTCCATATCGGCATCAACATCACTGCCAGCCATTGCAAGGATCTGGAACTGGTCGAAGACTGTCGCGACCTCCTGGCGGCGTTTGCGCCCGGCAGCGTCGAGCTGGTGCTGGAATTGACGGAGCGCGAGCTGATCGAACCGAACGACATGACCCTGCAACTGTTTGAGCAATTGCACGCACTGGGAGTGAAAATCGCGATCGACGATTTTGGTACTGGCCACTCAAGCCTCGGCTACTTGCGCGCCTTCAAGGTCGACTTTCTCAAGATCGATCAGAGCTTTGTCGCCATGATCGGCATCGATGCGCTATCACGACATATTCTCGACTCCATCATTGAACTGTCGGCAAAGCTGGATCTGGCCATTGTTGCCGAAGGTGTCGAAACACAGGCCCAAGCCGATTACCTGACGGAGCATCAGGTGGATTTCATGCAAGGCTATTTGTTTGCCAAGCCAATGCCGGCAGCAGATTTCATCAGCGCATTAAGTGATCGTTAACTCATTAGCATAGCCCGTCCAACAACCGCACCAAATTGATACAAAAAGTCATTGTTGTTACATGGCGACAACATCAGGATTTACTCTTGTCGCATTAACTACTACAATTTTTTCAACCTGAGCCAGACTGACAGGTGAGCCAATTATCACCGAGTCGCTTCCAGGCTCTTGGCTTATAGCTTTGTTTGCGGTTGGTATCAGCCAAACACACTATTGGAGTAAAGATATTGTCCAGACTCGCTGAATTTCGCGCAGCTGAAAAGGCCCTTCAGGAACAGCTCAAACAGCTGGAGTCACTGAAGAATGACGCCGGGCTCAAGAAAGAAATCGAATTCGAAGAAAAGCTCCAGGGACTGATGAAAACCTATGGCAAAGGCCTGAAAGACATCATCGCCATCCTCGACCCGAACCCGGCGAAGTCCGGTCTGCAGGCCGCCCCAGCGCCGAAGACCCGCCGCGCCCGCGTCGTCAAGGTTTACCAGAACCCGCACACTGGCGAGCTGATCGAAACCAAGGGCGGCAACCATCGCGGCCTGAAAGCCTGGAAAGAACAGTACGGTGCGGCCACCGTGGATTCATGGTTGCGCGGTTAATCTGACGCCAACAAAAAGCCCTGCGCGATGCAGGGCTTTTTTATTGACAATATCTAACAAATGAAATGATTTTCATCGAACAAGTTGGAAAATTGTGTAACGTTACTGAGTCATCACGCTAAACATTTTGCTGCGCGATGTTGCTGCAAACGATGAATCAAACTTTGTGCTTAATCCTTTCCGGCATTCAAAACACCGCGAGTTAGTACGGACGTTTATAATTTCAGGCTGTTACGTGCCGCCTCTATGTCGTCGGCGCTCGCCTTATAAACCTCAGCCTGACCGGCATATGAAAGTACATAAGCCTTGTCTGTTTCCACGGCAGCCACCAGCGTTTGTGATAATACGTGCCGGCCGTTCTCGGTGATCGTGCAGGTCGTCTCCAACCCGGTCAATGATCCGAGCGCAGCCGGATGGATTCGGTTGCAGACGCTCTGATAACCACTGCGGAAGAAATCCTTCTGGATGGATTTGCGCATCTCCAGCAGCACGCCTTGCAAATTGACCTGATGCCCCGCCTCCACTTGCGTCATGGTCAACTCCATCACCATCACCTGATTGCCGTCGGCATCGAGCTTCACCGCCCTTTGCCGCGAGACTGGCGGCGCGGTATCCGGCAACATTTCAACCTTCCAGCCCGCCGGCCAGGTGATGCTCGGTTCGGCCATGGCCGGGAAAACCACGGCCAATGACAAAGCAAAAAAAACAAACACGGATTTGAACAGTCGGATCATTGCCGGACGCACTCGAAGGTAGAGAGCAAAGTCTGAGCCCCGCCCTCGCGCAGGGCAAGCCCGCCTTGCATTTGGCGATGCCGGCCGGCATGCGTATCATTGCGCCCATTCACTCGCCCATTGTTATTGGAGGGCCCATGAGCCTCAACGAACTGAACACTTTCCCCGGTGTGACAGCCACGCCAGACAGCGCAACCCGCAACTTCGTGTTCAACCACACCATGCTGCGCGTGAAGGACATCACCAAGTCGCTGGATTTCTACACCCGCGTCCTGGGTTTCTCGCTGGTCGAGAAGCGTGATTTTCCGGAAGCCGAATTCAGCCTGTACTTCCTTGCGCTGGTCGATAAAGCGCAGATCCCGGCCGATGCTGCTGCGCGTACCGAATGGATGAAATCGATTCCAGGCATTCTCGAATTGACCCACAACCACGGTACCGAAAACGATGCCGACTTCGCCTATCACAATGGCAACACCGATCCGCGTGGCTTTGGTCACATCTGCATTTCGGTGCCGGACATCGTCGCAGCGTGTGCACGCTTTGAAGAGCTGGGTTGCGATTTCCAGAAGCGCCTGACCGACGGCCGGATGAAGAGCCTGGCGTTCATCAAGGACCCGGATGGCTACTGGGTCGAGATCATTCAGCCTGCGCCGCTGTAAAAGCTGAAAGCCCCTCACCCTGGCCCTCTCCCAGAAGGAGAGGGGACTGATTGCGGGATGTTGGAGAATTACGCCGACTTGAACGATTGGCGGTGAATCCATAATCGACCGGCTCTCTCAGGTCGATGGATGACTTCAGACACCTCGGTCGGCGCCCTCTCCCTCGGGAGAGGGCTGGGGTGAGGGGTGGCTTTCCACGCGCAAAAAAAACCCATGATCGCTCATGGGTTTTTTCGTTTTCGACCTGGCAGTTACGCCGGGGCCGAAGTCCGGATCAAGTGATCGAACGCACTCAGCGAAGCCTTGGCGCCCTCGCCCACTGCAATCACGATCTGCTTGTACGGCACAGTCGTCACGTCACCCGCTGCAAAGATTCCCGCAATGGAAGTCTCGCCACGGTTGTCGACAATGATCTCGCCACGCGGCGACAGCTCGATGGTGCCCTTCAGCCAATCGGTGTTCGGCAGCAGACCGATCTGCACGAAGATGCCTTCCAGCTCAACCGTGCGCAGTTCATCTGTAGTGCGGTCCTTGTAGCGCAGGCCGTTGACCTTCTCGCCATTGCCGGTGACTTCAGTGGTTTGCGCACTGGTGATCACGGTAACGTTCGGCAGGCTGTGCAGCTTGCGTTGCAGCACGGCGTCGGCACGCAGTTGCACGTCGAATTCCAGCAGCGTTACGTGCGCCACGATACCGGCCAGATCGATCGCCGCTTCAACGCCGGAGTTACCGCCGCCGATCACTGCTACGCGCTTGCCCTTGAACAGCGGGCCGTCGCAGTGCGGGCAGTACGCCACGCCTTTGTTGCGGTATTCCTGCTCGCCCGGGACGTTCATTTCGCGCCAGCGTGCGCCGGTCGCGAGAATCACGCTCTTGGCTTTCAGGGTTGCACCGCTGGCGAAGTGGACTTCATGCAGCTCGCCATTCTTGCCCGGGATCAGCTTGTCAGCGCGTTGCAGGTTCATGATGTCGACGTCGTACTGCTTGACGTGTTCTTCCAGCGCCGTGGCCAGTTTCGGCCCTTCGGTTTCCTGCACGGAAATGAAGTTCTCGATGGCCATGGTATCCAGCACCTGACCGCCGAAGCGCTCAGCCGCGACACCGGTGCGGATGCCTTTACGTGCGGCGTAGATAGCGGCCGAAGCACCCGCCGGGCCACCGCCGACGACCAGCACGTCAAAGGCTTCTTTGGCGCTGATCTTCTCGGCCTGACGCTCAATCGCGCCGGTGTCGAGTTTGGCAAGGATTTCCTCCAGGCCCATGCGGCCCTGGCCGAAGTTTTCGCCGTTGAGGTAGATGCTCGGCACAGCCATGATCTTGCGATCGTTGACTTCGTCCTGGAACAGCGCGCCGTCAATGGCGACGTGGCGGATGTTCGGGTTGAGCACGGCCATCAGGTTCAGCGCCTGAACGACGTCCGGGCAATTCTGGCAAGACAGGGAGAAGTAAGTCTCGAAGCTGAACTCGCCTTTAAGCGAGCGGATCTGCTCGATCACTTCAACGCTGGCCTTCGACGGGTGGCCACCGACTTGCAGCAGAGCCAGCACCAGCGAGGTGAATTCGTGGCCCATTGGAATGCCGGCGAAACGCAGGCTGATGTCGGCTCCAGGGCGATTGATCGAGAACGATGGCTTGCGGGCATCGTCACCGCTGTCGATCAGAGTAATCTGGCTCGAAAGACTGGCAACGTCTTTCAGCAGTTCCAGCATTTCACGGGATTTCGCACCGTCGTCGAGGGATGCAACGATCTCGATCGGTTGGGTGACCCGTTCCAGGTACGATTTCAACTGGGCTTTAAGATTGGCGTCCAACATACGGGCGATTTCCTTTATTTGAGGCGAAAAAAAGCCCGAGCGAATCTCGCCCGGGCATTTTTATTGGGCGGTGCAGCTAACTTAAGAAGGTGCGGCGTGCCGCCCTGCGTTGCATGTCACAGACTTAGATCTTGCCGACCAGGTCCAGCGACGGAGCCAGAGTGGCCTCGCCTTCTTTCCACTTGGCCGGGCAAACTTCGCCTGGGTGTGCAGCGACGTACTGAGCAGCCTTGATCTTGCGCAGCAGCTCGGAAGCGTCACGGCCAACGCCGCCATCGTTCAGTTCAACGATTTTGATCTGGCCTTCAGGGTTGATCACGAAGGTGCCACGGTCAGCCAGACCAGCTTCTTCGATCAGCACGTCGAAGTTGCGGGAGATGACGTGGGTAGGGTCGCCGATCATGGTGTATTCGATTTTGCCGATGGCTGGCGAAGTGTTGTGCCAGGCAGCGTGAGCAAAGTGGGTGTCGGTCGAAACGCTGTAGATTTCCACGCCCAGCTTCTTGAACTCAGCGTAGTTGTCAGCCAGGTCTTCCAGCTCGGTTGGGCACACGAAGGTGAAGTCGGCTGGGTAGAAGAACACTACGGACCACTTGCCTTTCAAGTCAGCATCCGAGACTTGAACGAAGTCGCCGTTTTTGAACGCGGTAGCTTTGAACGGTTTTACTTGGCTGTTGATGATAGGCATCGATGACTCTCCGTCAGGGGTTATGAAGTTGATGGGTGAATCCTACCCACTCACTCGACGGAAGGCTCATTGGCAAACCTGATACTGCTGATTTGTTTTCGCTATTAGCTGACTGTATTAATAGAAGAAAACGATCTCTACGGCTGATCCGGCTTATCCATAATCCGAGCCATTCCCTGGAATGGGCTGACCTCAACATAGCGCATGGCGGATTTCATGTCCTTCCAGCCAACGTAGCTCATCAGCGATTTCAGGTCCCAGCCGCTTTGATGCGCCCATGTGGCAAAGCCACGCCGCAGTGAATGGCTGGTGTAGTTGGCGGCGGCAATCCCGGCGCGCTGCAACGCCTGTCTCAACAGCGGAATGATGCTGTTGGCGTGCAGCCCCTCCTCGCTCAGATTGCCCCAGCGATCAATGCTGCGGAACACCGCGCCGCGCACCAGCGCAGCCTCTGTAATCCAATCGATATAGGCCTGCACCGGGCACAGCTTCAGCAGCGCCGGGGCCTGATAAGTCTGCCCGAGGTTTTCCCGGTCGCCCTTGCTGCGCGGCAAATACAAAGTGATTCCTTTGCCAGCACTCGCCTGCACATGCTCGATCTGCAAGCGGCACAACTCGTCGCTGCGAAAGCCGCGCCAGAAGCCCAACAGAATCAGCGCGCGATCCCGATACGCCTTGAGCAAGGTCGGGCGGTCCTGTTCTTCCCGGGCCGTCTGCACCTCCTGCTCAAGCCAATCGATCACGCGCTGCAGATCCTGCAATTGCAGCGGCTCAGCCTGTTTTTCCTGCGCCGGGTGCAAAGCACGAATGCCCTTGAACACCTTGCGCACCACTGGCGCCTTGGTCGGATCGGCAAACCCCTGACTGTTGTGCCACTGCGCCAGCGCCGACAGACGCAGCTTCAGCGTGTTGATCGACAGCACGCCAGCGTGCGCCACCAGATAGCGCGCCACGCTATCGGCAGTGGCCGGCAGAAATCCGCCCCACGTCACCTCGAAGTGCTCGATCGCCATGCGATAGCTGCGGCGGGTGTTGTCCCGGGTGGCGGCTTGCAGATATCGATCAATGTCGCTCATGGGCAATTGTCTCGCTGGTGTACGGGTTCAGGCATGCAGATGCGCATTTTGCCCCCTGACATTGGGTAATACCAGTATATCCCGCCTGTTTTATCTCAAAGATTTACCTATATTTTCAGCATGGTACACTGCGTACTTTAGTGGCATGTACCACAGTACGTAAACGTAGGAGTTCACATGGCCCGTGGCGGCATTACCAAAGCATTGGTGCAAATCGCACGCACAGCGATCCTCGCTCGCGGCGAACACCCAAGCATCGATGCAGTACGCATTGAAATGGGCAACACCGGCTCGAAAACCACGATCCATCGCTATCTGAAAGAACTGGACGACGGTGCCCAGCCGAATGAGGCGTCAGCAGAACCGATCGATGATGAGCTCACCGCCCTCGTCTCTCGACTCGCCCAGCGCCTGAAAGAACAAGCACAGGAACCCATCGAGCAAGCCCGCGAACAGTTCGAGGAACAACGCCAAGCACTGGAAGCCGAGCTGAAGCAGACGCGCCAGGCGCTGGAAAAACTCGAGCACGACCACGACATTCAAGGCGCCGCGCTGCAACGCGAATCCGAGGCGCTGAGCAACACCCGCTCGATGCTGCAAACCGAACAGACGCGCAACGCCGGCCTCAACCAGGCATTGGCTGACTTTGAATTGCGCTTGCAGGACAAGGACGAACAGATTCGCTCACTGGAAGAGAAGCACCTGCACACCCGCGATGCGCTTGAGCATTACCGTAACGCAACCAAGGAACAGCGCGAGCAGGAGCAGGCCCGCCATGAAGGGCAACTTCAGCAGATACAGGCAGAATTGCGTCAAGCCCAGCAGAGCGCGTTGGTGCGTCAGGATGAGATCACACAGTTGCACCGTGACAACGAACGCTTGCTCACCGAAAACCGTGGCACTCAGCGCGAGCTGAACCTGGTGCAGGATCAGCTCAAGCACAGCAATCAGCGTCAGGATCAGTTGCTCGAGCAGGCCACGCGCATGGACAGCGAGCGCACCCTCCTCCAGGAACGTCTGCGCGTGGCGGCACTGGAAAGCCAGGCGCTCAAACAGAGCGTCGACGAGCAGACGCAGCTCAATCAGTCACTGGAGAAGGAATTGCTCAAGGTTCAGGCAAGCCTTGAAGACAGCCAGCGTCTGGCGTCTACCGTTGCGGCAGCGCCAGACTCGGCCAAAGCGACAGACGCTTAAGCGCTGACCGGCGTACGCATGGTGACGAACTCCTCGGCGGCCGTCGGGTGCACCCCGATGGTGTCGTCGAAGTCGCGCTTGGTCGCGCCGGCCTTCAAGGCGATCGCCAGACCTTGCACGATCTCGCCAGCGTCCGGGCCGACCATGTGGCAGCCAAGCACCTTGTCGGTTTTGGCGTCGACCACCAGCTTCATCAGGGTTTTCTCCTGGCAGTCAGTCAAGGTCAGCTTCATCGGCCGGAAGCGGCTCTCGAAGATCACCACCTCGTGGCCGCATTCGCGCGCTTCTTCTTCGCTCAAACCGACCGTGCCGATGTTCGGCAGGCTGAACACGGCGGTCGGAATCATCTTGTAGTCCACCGGACGGTATTGCTCCGGCTTGAACAGACGCCGCGCCACGGCCATACCTTCGGCCAGAGCGACCGGGGTCAGTTGCACGCGACCAATGACGTCGCCCAGCGCCAGAATCGACGGCTCGGTGGTTTGATACTCGTCGTCGACTTTGATAAAGCCCTTGTCGTCGAGCTGCACATCGGTGTTTTCCAGGCCCAGATTGTCCAGCATCGGACGCCGGCCGGTGGCGTAGAACACGCAGTCGGCTTCGAGTACGCGACCATCCTTGAGCGTCGCCTTCAAGCTACCGTCGGCCTGCTTGTCGATGCGCGCAATGTCGGCATTGAATTGCAGATCGAGGCCACGCTTGGTCAATTCCTCTTGCAGGTGCTTGCGCACCGACCCGTCGAAACCACGCAGGAACAGATCGCCGCGATACAGCAGCGTGGTGTTGGCGCCGAGGCCATGGAAAATTCCGGCGAACTCGACGGCAATATAACCGCCGCCGACCACCAGCACACGCTTGGGCAGCTCTTTGAGGAAGAACGCTTCATTCGAACCGATCGCATGCTCATGCCCCGGAATTTCAGGGATCTGCGGCCAGCCGCCGGTGGCGATCAGAATGTTTTTCGCGGTGAAGCGCTCGCCATTAACCTCGACCTCGTGCGGCCCAACGATTTTCGCGTGCGCCTCATGCAGGGTCACGCCACTGTTGACCAGCAAATTGCGATAAATGCCGTTGAGGCGATTGATCTCGCGATCCTTGTTGGCGATCAGCGTGGCCCAGTCGAAGTTGGCTTCGCCCAGGTTCCAGCCGAAACCGGACGCCTGCTCGAAGTCCTCGGCAAAGTGCGCGCCGTAGACCAGCAGCTTTTTCGGCACGCAGCCGACGTTGACGCAGGTGCCGCCCAGGTAACGGCTTTCGGCCACCGCCACTTTCGCCCCGAAGCCTGCGGCAAACCGCGCAGCCCGCACACCGCCGGAACCGGCACCAATCACATAAAGGTCAAAATCGTAGGCCATTTCTATCTCCTCGGCAGGCCATCAGCATACCCGCAGCCATTCATTGGGCAAGCACTGCCATCCATATAAGGGCGGAAAATGAAAAAGCCACCCGAAGGTGGCTTTCTTTTGCAGACGCGGCGAAGACTATTAGTAAGCCTTGCCAGTCTTGTAGAAGTTTTCGAAGCAGAAGTTGGTCGCGTCGATGTAGCCTTCAGCACCACCGCAGTCGAAACGCTTGCCCTTGAACTTGTAGGCCATGACGCAGCCGTTCTGGGCCTGCTTCATCAGGGCGTCGGTGATCTGGATTTCGCCACCCTTGCCTGGTTCGGTCTGCTCGATCAGATCGAAGATGTCCGGGGTCAGGATGTAACGACCGATGATCGCCAGGTTCGACGGCGCGTCTTCCGGCTTTGGCTTCTCGACCATGCTGTGCACGCGGTAGATGTCGTCGCGGATCATTTCGCCGGCGATGACACCGTACTTGTTGGTTTCCTGCGGATCGACTTCCTGGATCGCGACGATCGAGCAGCGGAACTGCTTGTACAGCTTGACCATCTGGGTCAGTACGCCGTCGCCGTCGATGTTGACACACAGGTCATCCGCCAGGACCACGGCGAACGGTTCGTCACCGATCAGTGGGCGGCCAGTCAGGATTGCGTGGCCCAAACCTTTCATTTCGGTCTGACGGGTGTAGGAGAACGAGCACTCGTCCAACAGCTTGCGGATACCGACCAGGTACTTTTCCTTGTCGGTGCCCTTGATCTGGTTTTCCAGCTCGTAACTGATGTCGAAGTGGTCTTCCAGAGCACGCTTGCCACGGCCGGTGACGATGGAGATTTCCGTCAGGCCCGCGTCCAGTGCTTCTTCAACGCCGTACTGGATCAGTGGCTTGTTTACCACCGGCAGCATTTCTTTAGGCATGGCTTTGGTCGCTGGGAGGAAGCGAGTGCCGTAACCGGCTGCTGGAAACAAGCATTTCTTGATCATATAAGTCCTTGAAAAGGCTGTGTGTACGAGTTTCGAGGCAGTCTAATCAGGCGGCGTGCGCCTTACAATGCCCCGCGCTGGCTAACCGATGCCAACATAGAGAAATATTCGCGCGGATAGTTCCATTCGGGTATTTCAGCGGCGGCGTCAGCGTAGCTCAAGATCCGGGCAAACAGGATCACCATACGCTTATCAGCCCCCATTGCGAGCATTTGCCGCTATCATGGCGCCTTTGAACCAGCGAATGAGACAGACTAGATGGCCGCGGTAAAAATCATCAACGGGTATGTGATCGACAAGAAAGACGGCAAGTGGACGCTGACCACTACCAATGGCGAACACATCGCCGGGCCTTTCGACAGCGAGCAGATGGCGACAGATGTGGCCTCGGTGTTCACTGATACGCCTGCTTCTTCCAAGCGCCGAGGCAAAGATCAGGACTGATCCTTTTAGCACTTGCGCCAAGCCCTGCCAGCATGCAGGGCTTTTTTGTGCTTTGTTGGCAAACAAGTGGCCAATCGCTATAACCTTTTCATCGCGGCGCTGTCAGAGCAACCAGTCCCCCACTTGAAGACCTCGCAACCATGAACCTGAACAAACTGCAGCCGCTTTTCGCGGTATTGGTACTGAGCGGCTGTGCCACTTCGCAGCCCACCTATCTGAACAATGGCGAACAGGGTCTGAGCATCGACTGTTCCGGCGAAGCCAACTCATGGGCCATGTGCTACGAAAAGGCCGATGCCTCCTGCGCCGGCACCGGCTATCGCATCGTCGGCACTGATGGCACACCGGCGCCCAAGGAAGATGACAAAACCCTGGGCGTTGACGTTGGCAATTACAAGACCCGTAACGTCGTGGTCGTCTGCAAGTAAGCCTTACATGTGGATTTCAGCGAACTTGATCCCGAGGCCACGGACGACCTCGATGAGATCGTCGAGCCGATTGAAGGATTCGACTTCATCATTGTCATCCACCAAAAAGTAGCTGCGCCCTGCACTCTTCTTGAAAAACACGATCCATTCACCCGGATTCGCCGGGTTCTGGATGACATGAGTGGCAGAGATAAGGCCCTCTGCGTGGCGCTCCCGCACGTGCTCTCGCTTCATTGCGACTCCATAAATGACAATGCCGCCACAGCAGGACTGTGACGGCATCGGGTGCTGATGTTCGATAGTCTATCAGCCGGAAATACAGGCGTTCGCAGCTTTCTGTACATCGCGAGGGCGAACCGGCACGTTGGACATGCGCTCATGCAGCTTGATGCTGCTGCCGCCGGCGCGATCCTCGATATCAAACACGGCTGCCGGGCCTGACGAAAGTTTGCCGGGAACGATGACTCGTACACCGTCCTTCTGCGGCTGGACTTGCAACGCACCACGACTGTCAGCGAGCTTGTCGGTCAGACACTGCGCATACTCCTGGGGCTTTTTGCCGGAGATCACGCTCATGGTTGGCAGCGTTTCATTGATTTCGGAAACATTTGCACAACCGGCCATCGCCAGAATCAACGGCACACACACCACACCCCACTTCATAGAAATCCTCCGTTAAAGACCGTCCGACAGCACAAATGCCGCTTTTCTCCGGGGCCTTGTGCATTTAACCCGCCCGCCATGGCGAAGTTCTGTTCAAAATTTGTCAAAGCAACGCCCGACGGCCAGATAATAACCCGTGCGGGCTGATAAACTGCGCCCATCGACAAGCTATCGTTTTGATTTAGTAGAAAAAGCCCTTCTGGAGGCGCCCATGAAATTCATTCACCAGCGCGAGCACCTCAACGAAGACGACATCGTCGTCATTCAATGCTCGCAGATGTGCAACATCCGTTTGATGAACGACGCCAACTTCCGCAGCTTCAAAAACGGCGGCCGTCACACCTACCACGGCGGCGCGTTCGACACGTTCCCGGCACGCATCACCGCACCGAGCACCGGCTTCTGGAACATCACCATCGACACCGTCAACCGCCGCGCAATCAGCGTGACGCGCAAGCCGACGCTGACCCACTCGATCAAGATCATCCGTCGCTCCAGCACTAAACTGAGCTGAGACGCGCAGCCTATTCTGCAAGGGAAACATGACCGTGGCGCAAAAAACCAAATACGTGATCAAGTACAAACTGGACGGTGAACAGCGTTTCGAATTCGCTGAACTGGAAACCGGCACTGACGAGGAAGCGAAAGCGGCGCTGAAGAAAATGCACGCTGACGAAGAACTCAGTGACATCAAGGTCAGCAAAGCGCTGTAACCGAGTCATGCAACCGACCACGTTTGACCTGTTCGCCGACAACGAACCCGTACAGCAGCCCCGCGCCGAGCAGATCGGCGAACAATCGTGGGTGCTGCGCGGGTTCGCCTTGCCGCAGGTCGAGCAACTGCTGACCGGGCTCGACGCCATTCTTGCCGCCGCCCCGCTACGCAACATGGTCACGCCCGGCGGTTTCAGCATGTCGGTCGGCACCAGCAGTTGCGGACAGCTGGGCTGGATCACCGATCGCAGCGGTTACCGTTATTCCAGCGTCGATCCACTCAGCGGCTTGCCGTGGCCGTCGATGCCGGCGGTGTTTGCCGAACTGGCACACCAAGCGGCTGAGCGCGCCGGTTTCCCGGATTTTCAGGCCGACTCCTGCCTGATCAACCAGTACGTCCCCGGCGCCAAGATGTCGCTGCATCAGGACAAAGACGAAAAAGGTTATGCCGCGCCCATCGTTTCGCTGTCGCTAGGTTTGCCGGCAATGTTTCTGTTCGGCGGCTTCGAACGCAGCGATAAAACCCAGCGCATTCCGCTGTTGCATGGCGACATGGTGGTCTGGGGCGGCGTGGACCGCCTGCGCTATCACGGCGTGCTGCCAATCAAACCTGGCCATCACCCGCTCTTGGGCGAACGGCGCATCAACATCACCTTCCGCGTCGCGGGCGCTCAATAAAAGTTTGACCGCAAGGCGCGGAGTGTTGCGGGTTACGATGCTGGTTAACCTGAATCAAACAGGTCAACGGATTCCCTCTCATGGACAAGCTTTCGAAGACAATCAGCATTGAACACGATCCCCGCTGGGCCGCTGTGGTGGCGCGCGATCCGCGTGCCGACGGGCAATTTGTCTATGCGGTCAAAACCACTGGCATCTATTGCCGGCCGAGCAGTCTGGCGCGCCTGCCGAAACCGCAGAACGTCGAGTTTTTCGACAGCGCCGAACTGGCCGAAGCTGCCGGGTATCGGCCAAGCAAACGCGCCAGCAAGGATCAGAGTGATGCGCAGCATGCAGCGATCGTGGCTGCAGCCTGTCGGCAGATCGAGACCTGTGAGACGCTGCCGGCGCTCAACAGCCTCGCGGCCACCGCTGGCCTCAGCCCTTTTCATTTCCACCGGCTATTCAAAGCCGCGACCGGCCTGACGCCCAAGGCTTACGCCACGGCGCATCGCTCACGCAAACTGCGTGCGCGCCTGGCGGACGGCGGCTCGGTGACCGACGCGCTGTATGACGCTGGCTTCAATTCCAACAGCCGCTTTTACGAATCAGCCGATCAACTGCTGGGCATGAAGCCCACCGATTACCGCGCCGCCGGGCAGAACAACGACATTCGCTTTGCCGTTGGCCAATGCTCGCTGGGGGCGATTCTGGTGGCGCAAAGCGAACGGGGGATCTGCGCGATTCTGCTCGGCGACGATCCGCATCAGCTGGTCTGCAACCTGCAGGATCAGTTTCGCAAGGCCAACCTGATCGGCGCCGACCGCGAATTTGAACAGTTGATCGCCAGCGTCGTCGGCTTTGTTGAAGCGCCCGCGACGGGCCTGAACTTGCCGCTGGATATACGCGGCACAGCGTTTCAGGAGCGCGTCTGGCAGGCGCTGCGTGAGATCCCCGCAGGCAGCACCGCAAGTTACGCCGAAATCGCGCAACGCATCGGCGCGCCGACTTCGATGCGCGCCGTGGCCCAGGCTTGCGGGGCCAACCGTTTGGCGGTGGCGATTCCCTGCCACCGCGTGGTGCGCAGTGACGGCAATCTTTCCGGCTACCGCTGGGGCGTCGAGCGCAAACGCCAACTGCTTGAGCGCGAACTCAACGATTGACGTCGACCACCACCCTGCCCCGCAGTTGCCCGGCGAGTAATCTGGGCGCGGCCTCAAGGGCTTCGCTCAAGCTGATTTCGTGACTGATCAATTGCAATAACGAGAAATCCAGATCCTTGGCCAGTCGGCCCCAGGCCTCGATACGGCGCGCCTTGGGCTGGGTCACGCTGTTGATCCCGGCCAGCGTTACGCCGCGCAGAATGAACGGTGCTACCGAGGCCGGGAAATCCATGCCTTGCGCCAACCCGCATGCCGCGACCACGCCTTCCGAGCGCGTGCTGGCGCAAGCATTCGCCAGCGTATGACTACCGACCGAATCGACCACCGCCGCCCAGCGCTCTTTAGCCAACGGCTTGCCCGGTTCCGACAAGGTGGCTCGATCGATGATTTCGGCAGCACCCAATTGCTGCAGGTATTCATGCTCGGACACCCGCCCCGTGGACGCCACCACCCGATAGCCCAAATTGCTGAGCAAGGCGATGGCAAAGCTACCGACCCCGCCATTGGCGCCGGTGACCAGCACTTCGCCGTGATCCGGTGTCAGGCCATGGCGCTCCAGCGCCAGAATGCACAGCATTGCCGTGTAACCTGCGGTGCCGATGGCCATGGCTTGCGCCGGGGTGAAAGCTTCGGGCAGTGGAATCAGCCAGTCACCGTTGAGCCGGGCCTTTTGCGCCAGTCCGCCCCAGTGGCTTTCACCGACGCCCCAACCGTTGAGCAGCACCCGATCGCCCGCCTTGAAATCGGCATGCGAACTGGACTCGACAGTCCCCGCCAGGTCGATCCCCGGTACCATGGGAAACTTGCGCACCACCGGGCTGCTGCCGGTGATCGCCAGGCCATCTTTGAAATTCAGGGTGCTGTACGCGACGTTCACGCTGACGTTGCCTTCGGGCAGTTGCTGCTCATCGATTTGCTGCAGATTGGCGCGATAACCGCTGTCATCTTTGTCGATCAGAATGGCATTGAACATGACGGCCCCTCGAAAATAATGGGAAGAAAGCGTGCCCTGAAATAACACATCGCAACACATTGCCACACTCGACTTTCGCTAAGCCACCCGCACCGACGCTGAAAAACTGCACGTAATGTTCAGAATTTCAGACTGGCCCCGCAGCCGGTTTTGCTGCTAAAACCGCTTGCCGTCCCTGCCCGTTTCATCGTTCGGAGAATTGCTTTATGAGCCAGTGGCCAGACACCCGTATCCTTGATCTTCTCGGTATCGAACTGCCGATCATCCAAGGCCCGATGGCCGGTGCGACCAATTCTTCGATGGTGATTGCCGTGTGCAATGCCGGCGGCCTCGGTTCAATGCCCGCAGCGATGCTGAGCATCGAGCAACTGCGCGAAGAACTGAAGACGATTCGCCAGCACACCACCAAGCCGTTCAACGTCAATTTCTTCTGCCATCAGCCACCGGCGCCTGATGAGCAGCGAGCCCGGGACTGGAAAAATCTGCTCGAACCTTACTACCGCGAACTCGGTGCCGATTTCGAGGCGCCGACGCCGGTGTCCAACCGTGCTCCTTTCGACGAGACTGCGTGTGCCGTGCTCGAAGAATTCCGCCCCGAAGTGGTGAGTTTTCATTTCGGGTTGCCGGAGAAAAATCTGCTCGATCGGGTCAAGGCAACCGGGGCGAAAATCCTTTCGTCTGCCACCACGGTCGAAGAAGCGATCTGGCTGGAGCAACACGGCTGCGATGCGATCATCGCCATGGGTTATGAGGCGGGCGGGCATCGCGGGATGTTTCTCAGCGATGATCTGAGCAGCCAGGTCGGCACCTTTGCACTGGTGCCGCAGGTGGTCGACGCGGTGAAAGTGCCGGTGATTGCGGCGGGTGCGATTAGCGATGCCCGAGGCGTTGCAGCCGCGTTGATGCTCGGAGCCTCGGCGGTGCAAGTCGGCACGGCGTTTCTGTTTACCCCGGAGGCGAAGGTCAGCGCCTCGCACCACAAGGCCCTGCGCACCGCCAAGGAAAGCCAGACCGCCATCACCAACATTTTCACCGGACGTCCGGCGCGGGGCATTGTCAATCGGGCGATGCGTGAACTCGGCCCGATGTCAGCGCAAGCGCCAGCCTTCCCGTTGGCCGGCGGTGCGCTGATGCCGCTGCGGGCCAAGGATGACGCCGATTTTGCCAATCTGTGGGCCGGTCAGGCGCTGACGTTGGGCAAGGATATCGGTAGCGCTGAACTGACCCGGCAACTCGCCGAGGGCGCATTGGCGAAACTCAACCGTCATTGAATTTACGCGGCGAGCGGATTTATTCCCTCGCCACTTGGCGGCATATCGCTATATATTTCCGTATACAGCGATTGCGCCCGTGTATCGGCGTTATCCAAAGCAAAGCATTCAATGCCGATCACGGAGCCTTTACATGACACTTGCTGCCACACGCCTCGCCCCTGCCTGTCTCGCCTCATTCCTCGCATTTTTCAGCATCGGTGCCGCGCAGGCTGACGAAGTGCAAGTGGCGGTCGCCGCCAATTTCACCGCGCCAATCCAGGCCATCGCTGCCGACTTCGAAAAAGACACCGGGCACAAACTGGTCGCCGCCTATGGTGCAACCGGCCAGTTCTACACCCAGATCAAAAACGGCGCGCCCTTCGAAGTGTTCCTCGCCGCTGACGACAGCACCCCGGCAAAACTCGAACAGGAAGGCGAAACCGTCAAAGGCTCGCGCCTCACCTACGCCATTGGCACGTTGGCGCTGTGGTCGGCAAAAGAAGGTTATGTGGATGCACAGGGTGACGTGCTGAAAACCAACCAATACCAGCACTTGTCCATCGCCAACCCGAAAGCCGCGCCATACGGTCTCGCCGCCACCCAGGTGCTGGAAAAACTCCAGTTGAGCGAAGCCACGAAAAGCAAAATCGTCGAAGGCCAGAACATTACTCAGGCCTACCAGTTCGTCTCCACCGGCAACGCCGAACTGGGCTTCGTGGCCCTGTCGCAAATCTTCAAGAACGGCAAAATCAGCAGCGGCTCGGCATGGATTGTTCCCGCCACCCTGCATGATCCGATCAAACAGGACGCGGTGATCTTGAACAAAGGCAAGGACAGCGCTGCTGCCAAGGCCCTGATCGATTATCTCAAAGGCCCGAAAGCCGCTGCGGTGATCAAGTCCTTCGGATATGAACTGTAAATGTCGCTGACCAGTGCCGACTTCGCCGCGATCTGGCTGACCCTGAAACTGGCGTCGCTGACCACCGTGATCCTGCTGGTGATCGGCACACCGATCGCGTTATGGCTGTCGCGCACCTCGTCTTGGTTGCGCGGCCCGATTGGCGCCATCGTCGCCCTGCCGCTGGTGCTGCCGCCGACGGTGATCGGCTTTTATCTGTTGCTGGCGCTGGGGCCGCACGGTTTTCTCGGCCAGTTCACTCAATGGCTGGGGCTGGGCACGCTGACGTTCAGTTTCACCGGGCTGGTGATCGGCTCGGTGATCTATTCCCTGCCGTTCGTGGTGCAACCGCTGCAAAACGCTTTCTCGGCAATCGGCACCCGCCCGCTGGAAGTCGCCGCGACGTTGCGCGCCAATCCCTGGGACACGTTCTTCAGCGTGATCCTGCCGCTGGCACGCCCCGGCTTCATCACCGCAGCGATTCTCGGCTTCGCCCACACCGTCGGTGAATTCGGCGTGGTGCTGATGATCGGCGGCAACATTCCCGACAAGACCCGCGTGGTCTCGGTGCAGATTTACGACCACGTCGAAGCACTGGAATATGCCCAGGCGCACTGGCTGTCCGGGGCGATGCTGGTGTTCTCGTTTCTGGTGTTGCTGGCGCTGTATTCCAGCCGCAAAACCCGCGCAGGCTGGAGCTGATCGATGATTGATGTACGCCTGAAACGCACTTATCCGGGGTTCGAACTGGATGTTGATCTGCAAGTGCCGGGCCGGGGCGTCACTTCGCTGTTTGGCGATTCCGGCTCGGGCAAAACCACTTGCCTGCGCTGCATCGCCGGGCTGGAGCGCGCCGAGCAGGGTTTTGTGCAGATCAATGACGAGATCTGGCAGGACAGCGCCAACGGCATCTTCGTACCGCCGCATAAACGTGCGCTCGGCTACGTGTTTCAGGAAGCCAGCCTGTTCCCGCATCTGTCGGTGCTGGCCAATCTGGAGTTTGGTCTCAAACGCATCGCCAAGTCGCAACGCCGGGTCGATATCAACCAAGCGACCGAACTGCTCGGCATCGGCCATTTGCTCGAGCGCCATCCGCAGCATCTGTCCGGCGGCGAGCGGCAGCGCGTCGGCATCGCCCGCGCCCTGCTGACCAGCCCGAAACTGCTGCTGATGGACGAACCACTGGCGGCTCTCGACAGCCGGCGCAAGAGCGAAATCCTCCCATACCTGCAACGCCTGCATGACGAACTGGATATTCCGCTGCTGTACGTCAGCCATGCCCAGGATGAAGTCGCGCGTCTGGCCGATCATCTGGTGTTGCTGAGCGATGGCAAAACCCTCGCCAGCGGCCCGATCGGCGAGACCCTGGCGCGTCTGGATCTGCCTTTGGCGCTGGGCGATGACGCCGGGGTGATCATCGAAGGTCAGGTCAGCGCCTACGACGCCACCTATCAATTGCTTAGCCTGCAACTGCCAGCTACCGAAATGAACATTCGCGTCACCCATGCGCCGATGGCCGTGGGTCAGGCCCTGCGCTGCAAGGTGCACGCCCGTGACATCAGCCTGGCGCTGAACAACGATGCAGCCAGCAGCATTCTCAATCGTCTGCCCGTTACGGTCATCAGCGAACAGGCCGCTGACAACAGCGCCCACGTGCTGATCCGCTTGGATGCCGGCGGCACGCCGCTGCTGGCGCGGATCACCCGCTTCTCGCGTGACCAATTGGGCGTGCATCCGGGCCAGCGGCTGTGGGCGCAGATCAAGGCGGTGGCGGTGCTCGCGTAAATCATTCGGCACGACGGCCAGCGCCTGCGGTCAATCAGTTACAGACTGCCGTATGACCGAAGGAAACCGCCATGCCCGATACCGTGCTGACAGATGCCCTGCCCGCCGATCTGCATTACGTCGATGACACTCAGCCTGGTATCACCCGGAAAAAACTGCGCGGCAAGTTCGTCTATTTCGAACCGTCGGGCCAGCGCATCACCGACCCGGACGAAATCAAACGCATCAATGCCCTCGCGGTGCCGCCGGCTTACACCGATGTGTGGATCTGCGCCGACCCGTGCGGTCATCTGCAAGCCACCGGCCGCGATGCGCGCGGGCGCAAGCAATACCGTTATCACGCACGCTGGCGCGAAGTGCGCGACGCCGACAAATACTCGCGCCTGCGCGAGTTCGGCCTGGCCTTGCCCAAACTGCGGCGCCAGCTTGAGGCGCTGCTCGACGCCCCGGGCTTCAGCCGCGACAAGGTCATGGCCACGGTCATCACCTTGCTCGACGCCACGCTGATCCGCGTCGGCAATACCCAATATGCGCGAGACAATCGCTCTTATGGCCTGACCACGCTGCGCAGCCGCCACGTCGAGGTCAATGGCAGCGCGATCCTGTTCCAGTTCCGCGGCAAGAGCGGCATCGAGCACCAGATCACCGTCAAGGATCGGCGTCTGGCGCGAATCATCAAGCGCTGCCTGGAGATTCCCGGGCAAAACCTGTTTCAGTACCTTGACGAACACGGCGAACGGCACACTGTCACCTCCTCCGACGTCAACGCCTATCTGCAAAAGCTCACGGGCGCTGAATTCACCGCCAAGGACTACCGCACCTGGGCGGGCAGCGCATTGGCTTTGGCAGTGCTGCGCGAGCTGCAGCATGAGTCGGAAACCGAGGCCAAGCGCCATGTGGTCGAAGCCGTGAAGAACGTCGCCAAACAGCTGGGCAACACGCCAGCGGTGTGCCGCAAATGCTACATCCACCCTGCGGTGCTCGAACATTTCATGCTCGGCGCGCTCGCCGAACTGCCCCGCCCGAGAGTGCGCAAAGGCCTGCGCGCTGAGGAAGTAGCCTTGGCGATGTTTCTCGAGCGGATGTGTGAGGTGAGCGAGGCGTCCTGAGTCGCACAACCCCCCTGCAGGCTCACTCCTACAAGATTTGCCGATGAGCTGAGCCGGGTATTTTTTGCACGATCGCGCAGGGCTTCTATAGTTGATCTGAAGGTTCGCGCCATGCGGGCTTTTTGTTGCAACTCAGCCGTTTCAGCGAACGGAGGTGTTTCATGTCCGAGAAAGAGTCCATCACCACCCTCCTCACCCTGCTCGACGCCCGCCAGGCGCGCCTGGCAGCCGCCTGCAAAGAGATCGCCGACTGGGTTGATCATCAAGGCGGGCATCCGACAGCTTTGCGCATTCGCGATCGACTGCACGACATCGAGAAAGATACGCCGCTGATTCGCGATACGCTTTCGACGCTCAAGCCAATTGATCGGCCGTTGCCACGATTCAGATAGTCGAGGTTCAATTAACTTCAACAACCGGCTCGGCATCGGTGTAAGTGTTTTTCTTTATTATCCAATGCGATTGAGCGTAGCCCTTTTAGTTATATGTGCACTACTGGCCGATACAAGTTGAAAGTGCAGGCACCGCTCATCGGATCAATTAAAAAAAATCAAAACACCGTGAACCGATATGTAATCGAAGTAGGTGTCCATGACGAAAACGGACATCACTAGCGAAACGTTAATAGATATCGGAGAGCTATCATGACCACCGGAAATAAAAATACAGGTAACGCCGGCAACGATCGTGACAAGATGCAAGAGTCCGGAAAAAAAGGCGGACAGTCTGGCGGCAACTTCGCCAACGATCGTGAAAAAGCATCCGAGGCTGGTCGCAAAGGCGGACAATCCAGCCACAGTGGAGGTCGCAAGTCGTAAATGAGCGGTACAAGGGCAGCCTCGCTGCCCTTGTAATATTCGACGGAGCGCAAAGATGAACACCTCCACACATACGCCTCCAAGCCAGTTACACCAACACGAAGGCGCTGAAGTTGTAGCAGAAGCGACGCGCAGCTCCCCGGAGAAACTGCCGGACAACGCTGTGTCTCCGTGCATTGAAAGAAAACCTGGCCACCCGCAGCACAGCGATCGTGCCCAACATGAATGTTACGAGCGCAGGCAGTTGCTCGTTGACTCTGAAAACTCTCGAGAAACGCAAACGACGCCAACGTACGAACGCAGCTCCTGACTGACGAGCACCAGTCCTTGCGCAAAGAGCCCGTTTGCAGAGCCCCGGCCCGTCGAGGAAATTGCCATGCCTGTTCACGTGATTAACTTTACCGGCCCGATCAATGCTTCAACCTGTGGTCAGCTGATTGATAGAGCCTCGCGTGCGGTAAAGGAAGATGCACCCAGGTTGATTCTGAACATCGCTACCATGGGTGGCGAATGCAGTTACGGTTTCACGATGTACAACTTTCTGATGGCGCTGCCCGTCCCGGTACACACGCATAACCTGGGAACGGTCGAGTCGATGGGCAATATCGTTTTCCTCGCCGGCCAGCGCCGCACTGCGTGCACTCATAGCAAGTTTCTGTTTCACCCTTTTCATTGGCACTTGCAGGGAGCGGTTGATCATTCGCGCATGTCGGAATATGCCATGAGCCTGGATTACGACTTGCATCTGTACGCGCAGATTGTCGCCGAGCGTACCAGTAACGGGAAAAATGCGTTGGAGACAGAAAAATACCTGACAGCGGCTCCGCGCATTATCAATCCTGAAGAAGCTTTGCATGCAGGTCTGATCACAGCGGTTGAAGACACCGAGATTCACGCAGACTTTGTCTGCTCATGCATTTACTCCTGAAGCCCCTCCTGAATAACGCGCCGTTTTAGATGCGTTTCATTCTAGTGAGATCGCCACTCTCAGCAGCGACATTACAAGATCATGTAGTGCATTGGCGCATCAACTTGTACACGCCCCAACGGGCGGTATAACGCAAAACAAGCGGCTTATGCCGGTCATCCCAGCCAAAAGAATTTTCTCTGAATTATTTATTTCGCCAGACATCCCTCTTTTTAACAGCCGGAGGAAATGTATGAGCGCAGTGGACTTGTACGTGATCGAGTACCTGTTACATGGAAAGCCCAGGTCATTCGTCATTCGCACAAAAAACATGAACAACGCCGAAGCGTGGCAGTGGGCAAGTTGCGACGCAGGAATCGCGCCCATCCCCCGCCCCGGTAGGCCTCCGTTGAAACGTTTTTCCAAACCAATGGCGGAACGCTTCGGCGTAACCGAGGTGCAATGGCGCGAGTCGGTGCCTCTGGTGTGGGAGGAGGATCACGCAAAATGAATGAGCACACGTTGAAATTCGGTTTCGGCCGATCCTGGGATGACGAGATGGCAGAAAACGCCGCGATGTTCCGCGAGGCCGACCTGCTGGAAGAGGCGGCCTACAGAATCATTGAGCATGACGCCGACAGTCCTGAGGCCTGGGCTCGCTTCAGCGAAGCAAAAGCCTTGGCCGACGCCAAGCGAACGGCGGCCTATCAGGACTGGATGCGCATCAAGCGCGCAATGAGCAAGCCGCGCTCGAAATAGCAGCCTGACAGGTCATGGTTTGAGGATCAGCAGCGGCTCGCCTTTCGGCACGACGTAAGTGGCCAGTTCCACGCCCTTTTCGCTGCCAATGTTTTTCGCCACATGCGCCACGCCCGCCGGAATAAACAGGGAATCGCCGGCCTTGAGCGTAACCGGCGCCTGACCTTCGAGCTGGTATTCAAACGTGCCACTGATCACGTAGGCAACCTCAACGCCGGGGTGAGCATGCCGAGGCGAGGTGACGCCAGCATCAAAATCGATACGCGCCTGAATCACTTCGCGATTGTCAGCGCCGAGATCCTGGCGAACCAGATCAGTACGGCTCAGACCTTTCTGCCAACTCGTCGCCGGCGCATCTGCCGCATGGGCGAAACCGGCAAGGGAGGCGAAGACAACGGCAGAAGCCAGAAACAGTGGACGGTACATGGTGGTGCCCTCTTGAACGTAGTGTTGGTGTGAGGGCTACTTTGGGCTCGGCATGTAGGGCGGATGTGTCTCGAAGGCGCAGTTTGGTGTTGCCGTGTGTATCGGCTGAGCGGTGATACACGCTTATACAAACGTGTCGCGGTCCCCGTCCGGGCCATGGTGGGAAAGAATCTGTAAACTGCCGCAATCTTCATTCACCCAAACAAGAGATGCCCATGGCTAATCAAGACATCATCTTCACGCCTGATCCGGACACCGATTCGATTTCTTCCGACGTCGCCACCTTTGGCGGGATCATGGTCTCGACGCAAATCCCGACCCGCGCCGATGGCAGCCTGGAACTCGGCGGCATCACCGAGCAAAGCGAGTGCACGCTGCAAGCGCTGAAAGTCGCCTTGGAACGTGCTGGCAGTTCGATGGACCGGGTGCTGCACCTGACCATTTACCTCACCGACATGGGCGATCGCGGGGCTTTCAATGAAGTGTACAAACGCTATTTCGCCAAGCCTTGGCCAGTGCGGGCAGCGGTGGGCGTCGCCTCGCTGGCGGTTGAAGGGATGCGTGTGGAGGTGACGGCGATGGCGGCCAAGGGCTGATTTGCGGAAATACTGCGTAGGCTGCCGCCACGATTCCGGTTGCGGCGTACGCAGTGAAATACTCAAGGGCGCGCGCCAAACACAGCAGCCACCAGGATGCGGCCGTTTGGCATGCGCTGGCTCGCTCGTTGAGCGAATTGGCGTCAACGGTCTATCCACAAAACTTAAAGTGGACCGCTAGCTACAACAAACAGTTTACCTTCTGATACCCGGTATGTTTGCCCGCGGTGCTCGATTTCAAAATTGAATGTTGCCGTAATCGAATCGATGCCTTCTTCGTGTTTGCGAGCAAACTCTATTGTTCCTGTTTTCGCATATAAGATTTCATGCGACATAGTCATCAATCCCGCGACAGGGCTTCCGAACCCGCCAATTTCATGCGTACCGTCCGTAAGGGAGCGATCTATCACAAATGAAATGATCTCACCCACCTCGTCCGTAAAATATTGACCAATAACGCTAAACGTCTCTTTTGTGCCGAAATAAAGATGCCGAGTAGCGGAGAATATTGGCTTGCCTATGCCCGGATGATCGGGTGACACGACCGCTTTGTAATACACTTCGGCCGTCTTGCGAGGACGCGGTTTAAACGACGCGAAATCCGAGATACCAATCGTCGCGAAGGCGTTATTACCTTTCATGATATTAATCTCCAATGTCTTGCGTGATATAGGCCAGAGCGACTTTCCCGCTCCCACCTGATGTTCACGCTTTGGACGCGGGCGGACAACTGACAGTCTTTACAGTTATGCATTGCCTCGTATTGTGCTAGGTCCTTCGTACCTGATATCGGCACGCTGATGCCGCCCAGGTGTTTCACAGGTACAATGCGCCCCTTGCCCGTGACCGCCTGACTAAAAAAACTATGTCCTTGCCCAAGCATCACCTGGAATTGCTCAGCCCTGCCCGCGATGTCGCCATTGCCCGCGAGGCCATCCTGCATGGCGCTGACGCCGTGTACATCGGCGGCCCGAGCTTCGGCGCACGCCACAACGCCTGCAACGAAGTCAGCGAAATCGCCGAACTGGTCGAGTTCGCCCGCCGTTACCACGCACGCATCTTCACCACCATCAACACCATCCTGCACGACAACGAGCTGGAGCCGGCGCGCAAGCTGATCCATCAGTTGTACGACGCCGGCGTCGATGCGCTGATCGTTCAGGATCTGGGCGTAATGGAGCTGGACATTCCGCCGATCGAGCTGCACGCCTCGACCCAGACCGACATCCGCACCCTCGAGCGAGCGAAGTTCCTCGATCAGGCCGGTTTCTCGCAGTTGGTGTTGGCCCGTGAGCTGAACCTGCAAGAAATCCGCGCCATCGCCGATGAAACCGACGCGGCCATCGAGTTCTTCATCCACGGCGCGCTGTGCGTGGCCTTCTCCGGCCAGTGCAATATTTCCCACGCGCAAACCGGCCGCAGTGCCAACCGAGGCGACTGCTCCCAGGCTTGCCGCTTGCCGTACACCTTGAAAGACGAAAAGGGTGGCGTGATCGCTTACGAAAAACACCTGCTGTCGATGAAAGACAACAACCAGAGCGCCAACATCCGCGCGCTGGTCGAAGCAGGCGTGCGTTCGTTCAAGATCGAAGGTCGCTACAAGGACATGGGCTATGTGAAGAACATCACTGCCTATTACCGCCAGCGTCTGGACGACGTGCTCGAAGACCGCCCTGACCTGGCCCGCGCCTCCAGCGGCCGGACCGTGCATTTCTTCCTGCCCGACCCGGAAAAGACCTTCCACCGTGGCAGCACCGATTACTTCGTCACCGATCGCAAGATCGACATCGGCGCCTTCGATTCACCAACCTTCACCGGGCTGCCGGTCGGCACGGTGGAAAAAGTCGGCAAGCGTGACATGCAGGTTGTCACTCACGAGCCGCTGTCCAACGGCGACGGCCTGAACGTGCTGGTCAAGCGCGAAGTGGTCGGTTTCCGCGCCAACATCGCCGAGGCCAAAGGCGAGTTCGAAGAAGACGGCGAGAAGCGCTACCGCTACCGCGTCGAGCCGAACGAAATGCCCGAGGGCCTGTTCAAGCTGCGTCCAAGCCACCCGCTCAATCGCAACCTTGATCACAACTGGCAGCAGGCGTTGCAGAAAACTTCTTCGGAACGTCGCGTAGCCCTGAGCTGGTTCGCCCGCCTGCGCGAAGAACAGCTGGAAGTGACCGCGACCAGCGAAGAAGGCATCAGCGCCAGCGTCACCCTCAACGGGCCGTTTGGTGTCGCCAACAAGCCTGAACAAGCGCTGGAGCAATTGCGCGACCTGCTCGGCCAGCTCGGCACCACGCAGTATCACGCCACCGACATCAAGCTGGATGCGCCGCAAGCGTTCTTCATTCCCAACTCGCAGCTCAAGTCGCTGCGTCGCGAAGTGATCGAAGCGCTGACTGCGGCACGTGTCGCCGCGCATCCGCGTGGCAGCCGCAAGGCCGAGACCACGCCGCCGCCGGTGTACCCGGATTCGCACCTGACCTTCCTCGCCAACGTCTACAACCAGAAGGCGCGCGACTTCTACCACCGTCACGGCGTCAAGCTGATCGACGCGGCGTACGAAGCTCACGAAGAGCCAGGCGAGGTGCCGGTGATGATCACCAAGCACTGCCTGCGTTTCTCCTTCAACCTGTGCCCGAAGCAGGCCAAAGGCGTGACCGGCGTGCGCACCAAGGTCGCGCCGATGCAGTTGATCCACGGCGATGAAGTGCTGACGTTGAAGTTCGATTGCAAGCCGTGCGAGATGCACATCATCGGCAAGATGAAAGGCCACATCCTCAACCTGCCGCAGCCGGGCAGCGTGGTCGGCCACATCAGCCCTGAAGACCTGATGAAAACCATCCCGCGCGCACCGCACTGAGTGACCGGCGTGCGCGGTGCTTCGGCATCGCGCACGCCTGCTTGGCTCAAGCGCAGTAAATCGCAGGCATAAAAAAACGCCAACTTCTTGCGAAGTTGGCGTTTTTTCGTAGATGGCAGGGGCGGCTGGATTCGAACCAACGCATGGCAGGATCAAAACCTGCTGCCTTACCGCTTGGCGACGCCCCTGTAGCTCTGTCAGCGGCTCCGTTAGGATCGCTGTGAGAACGGGGCGCAATTTAACAACATTCATTTCATTTGGGAAGCCCGGAATAAATTTTTTTTTGTTTTAAAACAGCCACTTATTATTTTCGCGCGAAAACTCACCGTTTCATCGCCATGTATCACACTGTGTACGCGCCCCGCTGCTACACAACCCAATGCAAAAACGCTCTCTGGCGACACAGAGCAGATACCTCGCCACGCTTCAATGCACCCAGGGTTTCAAGGGTTCATCCAGCCCCTTGGCCACAGGCTCGCAAAGGAGACGTCAGCATGAAACAGGCTCTGCACACCTCTAAAATCACCGCCGCGCTCGGCTTGTCAGTCCTGGCGCTGTCACTGTTCGGCGCCGTCGGCAGCGCTCAGGCGCAAACCACAGAACCCGCCGCCGTCAGCTATTCCGCGCCCTCGCCTTTCGGCCCGCTGAAGCACATCAAGGCTGGCTTGCTCGACGTGGCCTACGCCGAAACCGGCCCCGCTGATGGCCCAGTGGTGATTCTGCTGCATGGCTGGCCCTACGACATTCACAGCTACGACGAAGTCGCACCACTGCTCGCGGCCAAGGGTTACCGCGTGCTGATGCCGTATGCGCGGGGTTATGGCGACACGCAGTTCCTGTCCAAAAACACCCTGCGCAACGGCCAACCGGCGGCGCTGGCCAGCGACGTGATCGACTTCATGGATGCGCTGAAGATCAAGCAAGCAGTGCTGGGCGGCTACGACTGGGGCGCGCGTTCGGCGGACATCGTCGCGGCCTTGTGGCCAGAGCGCGTGAAGGCGCTGGTGGCGGTCAGCGGCTACCTGATCGGCAATCAGGCCGCCGGGCAAAACCCGCTGCCGCCGAAAGCCGAATTGCAATGGTGGTACCAGTTCTACTTCGCCACCGAACGCGGCCGTGCCGGCTATGAAAAAAACACCCACGACTTCGCCAAACTGATCTGGCAGCTGGCTTCGCCGCAGTGGAAGTTCGACGACGCCACTTTCGACCGCAGCGCCCAAGCGTTGCAGAACCCCGATCACGTCGAAATCACCGTGTTCAACTACCGCTGGCGGCTGGGCCTGGTGCAGGGCGAGGCGAAATATGCCGCGCTGGAAGAAAAATTGGCTACTGCGCCTTCGATCAGCGTGCCGACGATTACCCTGGAAGGCGACGCCAATGGTGCGC
The DNA here is from genome assembly GCF_056278925.1 of Pseudomonas sp. TE9122. NCBI lineage: Bacteria > Pseudomonadati > Pseudomonadota > Gammaproteobacteria > Pseudomonadales > Pseudomonadaceae > Pseudomonas > Pseudomonas sp. TE9122. The sequence continues at coordinate 2,770,097 of NZ_JBWBQI010000001.1, forward strand.
CACATCCCAAGCCTGAGGACTATGCCAAGCGTTTTACCGGGAAATATCAGTTCCGGTTGATTGAGGGTGGGGTTGGGCACAATTTGCCCCAGGAAAGCCCGGCGGCGTTTGCGCAAGCTGTAATCGATGCTGATCGTCTCTGACAGACCCGCCCTCAATACCCCTCACCCTAGCCCTCTCCCGGAGGGAGAGGGAACTGATTGGGGGATATTCGAGATTTACGCCGACCTGAAAGCGCTGTATTGAATCCAAAGTCGACGTCCATCTTTCAGGTCGATGTACAGCGCAAGATACCTCGGTCGGCTCCCTCTCCCTCTGGGAGAGGGCTGGGGTGAGGGTTTTTGGGGATTGCACCGGTCGATCTATTTAACCAGCCGTTTTTCCTTCGAAGGCCGATAACCAAAATACGAGCTGTAGCACTTGCTGAAATGGCTCGGTGAAACGAAACCACACGCCACCAGCACTTCCACCTGCGACAGCTCGGTATGTTGCAGCAGGCGCCGTGCTTCGGTGATGCGCAGTTCCAGGTAATAGCGCTGCGGCGTGGTGCCCAGTTGTTCCTTGAACAAGCGCTCGAGCTGGCGCCGTGAGCGGCCGGCGTAGACCGCCAATTGTTCCAGCTCCAACGGTTCTTCGAGGTTGGCGTCCATCAGCTTGATCACTTCCCGCAACGGCGCGCTGACGCAGATGTTTTCATCCGGTTTGATCCGCCGGTAGCGCGATTCCTCAAACGCCAGAATGTCCTCGACACCCTCGACCAGCGCCTTGCCGTGCAGGCTTTTGATCCAGTCCAGCGCCATGTGGAAAGCCCCCGATGGGCTCGACGCGGTGAGACGGTCGCGGTCGATCACATAAGGCTCGCTGCTGACGTGCGTAGCCTTGGCAATTTCCGTCAACGCGGGGCGATGTTCCGGGTGAATCGCGCAACGGTAGCCGTCGAGCAACCCGGCACGCCCGAGAAACCACGAACCATTCCACAACCCGGCCAGACTGACGCCCCGCTCCGCCGCCAGTTTGAGCAAGTGCACAAACCCATCGCTCGCTCGCAGTTCAGTGCGATAACCGCCGCAGACCACCAGCAGATCCAATTCCTCGAGCGCTGCTGAGTCCAGACGCGCATCGGGGCGGATCACCAGCCCCAGGTCGCTGATGACCTCGCCCTCACCCAGCCCGAAGGTGCGCGAGGTAAACAGCCCCGGGCGCAACAGATTGGTAGTCACCACGGCGTCCAGCGTCTGCGTAAAGGCCGGTAGCGAAAAGTGTTCGAGCAGCAGAAAACCGGTGCGCGTCAACTGCGCGTTATCGCTTTGCTCATTCAGATAGCGGAGGTTTTTCCCCTTCATGCCTCCGCTGAATTGGCGTCGTTCGGTCAAGTTTCAATCCATCGGTCACATTGTTGTGCGCCGATAGTTGGCCGGAACCGGTAAAGAGTCAATCACGTCATCAGGCCACACCTTCAAACAACCCATGGCCGTCGCCCCGGGTATCTCAAACGATCGTATTCAACCCCGCCCCGAGCCGACCTTCGAGGCGCCCAAACAGGACGTAGTGTTGATAGCCACTGGAGAAGGCGCCTGTGGCGATTGCAGTCTTTACGTCGGCATTGAGGCGCAAATATTGCTCCTCATCGAAGTGCTCGGCGCTGACTTCACCTGTACGGCCCAGACGTTCGCTATCGATCGGCTGTTCGAGAATCGTGCGTCGTTGAAAGTCGATGATGCGATTGACCGCATGACTTTCCAGCGGCCCCTTGTTGGGCGATGCGGAGTAGATGTGCAGACCGTTCTTCGCGCAGCGGTTGCACAAGTCCACGCAGTTCTTTTGCGTGGATTTGCGACTCATCAATTCCTGTACCGGCATGTCCAGATACTTGCCGACGCTGTATTCCGCCTGATTGAAAATCGTGCAGCACAGCACGGTATTGCCATTGCAATCGAGTACCAGCCAATCATCTTTCAGGGTGCACGCCTGTTTGGGGTATTGCTTGACCAGATTGACCAGGTCTGCATACGGTGGCAACGCCAGGCGCTTGAGGGTTTCCCGGTCCGTGTCGGTGACCGAGGCATCGTCTTCGACGATAGCGAAGGTTTTTTCCAGCGGCATCATCACCGAGTAGCCGGTGGAGAAATTGAAACCCAGGCGCTCGCTGAACTGGCGCATCAGCCCCTCTTCTTCGAGGTTATCCAGATAGCGATGGTAATAGACCTCGATAAGCGTATTCAGGCCGTGACGCTGCTTGAGGTCATGCAGCTTGATCATGTTCTGCTTGACCACTTCGATGTCGCCGCCGACATGCCCTTGGCGGTAGGTATCCTGGTGGAACCCGGACAGGGAGACACGGAAGAACCAGGGATTGGCGAGCATCGCGCTTTCAATGTTCTTGGCCAGGTTAAGGTTGGAGCTGATGCCGCTTTGCAAGCCAGCTGCGTTGATGATTTCGACGAACTCACCAATGCGCGGGTGAATCAACGGCTCGGTCCAGTTGTACAAGAAGATCGCCTTGACCCCTTCACGACGTGCCTTATCGACAATCTGCGTGAACATATCGAGCTGCATGGCTTTCTTGAAATTGGCATTTTCCGAATTACCCATCGGGCATGACGGGCAGCTCAGATTGCAGGCGCCGACGATATCGATGTACATATTCATTACGCGCATAGCTCCTTGGGTCGAACGTGCGCCTCTCATCACGAGCACGTTCGGGTCGCCGGGTTGGTTGTTTTTCTGACGACCTGCCTTCACGTAAAGCAATAAGCGCACCAGAGCCCTACGCCATTAACGCCACAATCCAGTCGATAAATACCCGCAATTTCAAGTTGACATGCCGGTTCGGCGGATACGCGACGTAAAGCGGCATGCTTTCCAGGCGCCAGCCCGCAAACAACGGCACGAGCTCGCCGCGCGCGACATGCGCATCGGCCATATACGTCGGCAACCACAACACCCCCATGCCCGCCAGTCCCGCCGCTAGATAGGCATTGCCGTCATCTACCGCAAGCACATGCCGGCCCTTGATCTGCAAGCGCTCGGTGCCGTTGTGCAACGTGTACGGAAGAGGTTTACCAGTGCGAGCCCAAAGAAACGCGACCACCCGATGATGGGAGTCTTCCAGTTCGCGTGGATGGTCGGGCGTACCTTCGCGAGCCAGATAAGCCGGCGCGGCAAATACCCCCAATGGTAGATCGGCGAGCTTGCGCGCCATCAGCGATTGATCGAGCAATTCGCCGCCGCGCACCACGCAATCGACGTTCTCATCGATGATGTCGACGATGCGGTCGCTGACGCCCATGTCGATCTGGATGTCCGGGTAGCGCGCATGAAACTCCGGCAACGCCGGCACCAGAATGTGCCGCGCGAACGGGCTCGGCACGTCGATGCGCAAGCGCCCCCGTGGCCGTGCGGCGGCACCGGGCAGGCTGGTTTCGGCGTCGTCCATGTCGGCCAGCAACTTGATCACCCGCTCGTAATACGCCGCACCATCGGCGGTGACTTTGACCTTGCGCGTAGTGCGATTGAGCAGCTTGACCCGCAGCCGCGCCTCCAGCTGCTGCACCAGTTGCGTCACCGTGGTCTTGCTCATGTGCAGGGTTTCGGCAGCTTTGGTGAAACTGCCCGCCTCGACCACCCGGGCAAAGGCCTGCATCGCATCGAACCGGTCCATCCGCGCCCCTCGATTGTTTGGAATTTGCAAACAGTGAACGCCAAGCTTGCGCGTTTATCCAGCAGCTGCAAACACCTAAAGTCACCCCATCAACCACTGATGGAGTCAGCCCCATGTCCAAGCGCGATGTAGTTTTTCCACCTGCCCGCCACGCCCTGTATGAACGTCACCGTTACTCGCCGGCGATTCGCTCCAACGGTTTCCTGTTTGTCTCCGGACAAGTCGGCAGCCGTGAGGATGGCTCGCCCGAGGCCGATCTGCGCGATCAGGTGCGCACCGCCTTCCACAACCTCAACGCGATCCTCGCTGCGGCCGGTTGCAGCTTCGATGATGCGGTGGATGTCACCGTGTTCATGGTCGATCCGCACTCGACGTTCGAAACGATCTGGACTGTGGTGCCGGAGTTTTGGGGCGAAGCGCCGTTTCCGACCATCACCGCTGTCGGCGTGACCTGGCTGGCGGGTTTCGATTTCGAGATCAAGGTGATTGCCAAACTGCCCGAGGCGGCTTGACCACAACCGTACACAAACAGACACACCGCGCCGGCACGGAGGCTGGCCAATCTCCTCGCGAATGCGTATAACCTCGCCGTTTCGTCTACCCTGACGTGGCGCGCCGCCCGGTAGCGGCTGCCCTTCGAATGTTGACGCTTACGAAACGGAGAATTCTATGTTCAAGCGTACCCTCGCCCTCACCGCCGGTCTGGCGCTGTCCTTTTCTGCCCTGATGACGCAAGCCGCTGATGTCCTGCGCGTCAGCGCGATTCCCGACGAAGCCCCGACCGAGCTGCTGCGCAAGTTCGAACCACTGGGTGCCTATCTTGAGCAGCAGTTGGGCATGAAGGTGCAGTTTGTGCCTGTCGCCGACTACCCGGCGGTGGTTGAAGCGCTGGCCACCGATCGCCTCGACATGGCCTGGCTCGGCGGTTTCACTTTTGTGCAGGCTCGTTTGAAGACCGACGCCACTACACCAGTGATCCCGCTGGTGCAGCGCGAACAGGATGCGCAGTTCACCAGCAAATTCATCACCGCCGACCCGAACGTGAAAAGCCTCGCCGACCTGAAGGGCAAGACCTTCGCCTTCGGTTCGGTGTCGTCCACCTCGGGCAGTCTGATGCCGCGTTACTTCATGCTGAAGAACGACGGCATCAAGCCTGAGGGCTTCTTCAGCCGCGTCGCCTACTCCGGCGCGCATGACGCCACCGTTGCCTGGGTGCAGGCCGGCAAGGTCGACGCTGGTGTGTTGAACGCCAGCGTCTGGCAGAAACTGGTCGACGCCGGCAAGGTCGACACCAACAAGGTCAAAGTCTTCGCCACCACCCCGACCTACTTCGATTACAACTGGACCGTGCGCGGCACCCTTGATCCGAAGCTGGCCGCGAAGATCAAGCAAGCCTTCCTCGACCTCGACCCGGCCAATCCTGAGCAGAAGAAGATCCTCGATCTGCAGGCCGCCAGTCGCTTCATCGAGACCAAGCCCGAGAACTACAAGGGCATCGAGGAAGCCGCCCGCGCCGCCGAACTGCTGAAATGACCCTACGCCTCACCCAGGGCAGCCTGCGCCATGCCAATGGCGTCGATGCCCTTCGCAACATCGACGTGCAGATTGGTGCCGGCGAACAGGTCGCGATCATCGGCCCGTCCGGCGCGGGCAAGTCGAGCCTGCTCAATCTGCTGGCCACCGCGCTCAAGCCCAGCAGTGGCGACATCGAAGTGCTCGGCGAACGCGCCTGGCACTTGTCGGCGCACCAGCGGCAGCGCCTGCGTGCGCGCATCGGCCTGGTGCATCAGGCGCCGCCGATTCCGCCGCGTCAGCGGGTCATTACGGCGGTGCTGGCCGGCAAGCTCGGTCAGTGGAGTCTGGGCAAAAGTCTGCTGAACCTGCTGCATCCACTGGATGTGGCGGGCGCTCGCGCGGCGTTGGCGCGGCTGGATCTGGGCGACAAACTGTTCGCCCATTGCCAGCAGTTGTCCGGCGGGCAATTGCAGCGCGTCGGCATTGCGCGAGTGCTGTATCAGGCGCCGGAAATATTGCTCGCCGACGAGCCAGTGTCAGCGATGGACCCGGTGCTTGCCGGCCACACGCTGTCGATCCTGTCGCGCCACGCCCGTGAGCACAACGTCACGCTGGTGGCGAGCCTGCACGCGGTGGACCTGGCGCTGGCGCACTTTCCACGGATCATCGGTTTGCGCGACGGGCAGATTCTTTTCGATTGCCCTTCTGCTGAAGTCAGCCGCGACAAGCTCGATGCGCTGTACGCCAATGAACAACTGCAATCGCCTGCGCCGGCGGTCGCGCCTTTGATTGTGCAGATTCCGCGATGCTGAAAGCCGATTCACGGGACCCGGCGGCGTGGCCGCGATTGTTGCTGACGCTGCTGGCGCTGGCTTTGCTGTGGCCGGGCATTCAGCTCAGCGAACTGGACTTGGGCGTGCTGTTTCAGGCCGATAGTCAGAACGAAATGGGCCGTTTTGTTTCGGCATTCTGGCCGCCGGCGCACGATCAGGCGTTCCTGCAACTGCTGCTCAAAGCCACCCTGCAAACCCTGGCGATTGCCACAGCGGGAATGGCCCTGGCGTTGCTGCTGGCAGTGCCGGCAAGCCTGATCGCCAGTCGCGCGTTGTCGCTCTCGGCGGCGTCACGGGGCGGCGTGCCGAGCCTGCCCGGGCGCTTGCTGCGCTGGCCGGTACGCGGCTTGCTGATCTTTTTGCGCAGCGTGCCGGAGATCGTCTGGGCGCTGTTGTTCGTGCGCGCGGTCGGCCTCGGCCCGGCGGCTGGCGTGTTGGCCATCGCCATCACCTACAGCGGCATGCTCGGCAAGGTCTACGCAGAAATTTTCGAATCCACCGACCAACGCCCGGCGCACGCATTGTTGCAGGCCGGCAGCGGTCGACTGGCGGCGTTTGCCTACGGCACGCTGCCGAATGTCGCCGCCGAACTGCTCTCGTACACGGTGTATCGCTGGGAGTGCGCGATCCGTGCCTCAGTGGTGATGGGCTTTGTCGGTGCCGGTGGGCTGGGGCAACAGATCGACCTGTCGATCCGCATGTTCGCCGGCGGTGAAGTCGCCAGCATGTTGCTGACGTTCCTGCTGCTGGTGCTGTGCGCCGATCAACTCAGCCGCTTGCTGCGCTGGAGGCTGGCATGAGGCGCCTGATCAACCTGCTGCTGCTCGCCGCCATTGCGGTCGCGGTGGTCGCCTCTTTTGCCTATCTGGAACTGGATCTCGCCGAACTCGGCAGCGCCAACAGCCTCAAGCAGATGGGCAGTTATGTGCAGCGTTTTCTAAGTCCCGACTTGAGCGCCGGTTACCTGAAAGCCATTGCCCACGGTTCACTGGAAACCCTGGCCATGTCCGCGTTGGGCACCCTGCTTGCGGCGCTGTTCGGCATCGTTCTCGCGCTGCCCGCTGCCGGGCGTTTCGGCTGGCCGCTGCAAAGTGCGGCGCGCCTGCTGCTCAACGGCTTGCGGGCGATTCCAGAGCTGGTCTGGGCGGCGCTGATGGTGCTTGCCGCCGGTCTCGGACCGAACGCCGGCACCCTCGCCCTTGCCCTGCACACCACTGGGGTGCTCGGTCGGCTATTTGCCGAAGCATTGGAAAACACTCCGCCACAACCGGCCGAGGCGATCCGTTTGCAGGGCGGCGATCCGATCCTCGCGTTCTGCTACGGCACCCTGCCGAACCTCGCCCCGCAACTGCTCGCCTACTGCCTGTATCGCTGGGAAAACAACATCCGCATGGCCAGCGTGCTGGGTTTCGTCGGCGCCGGCGGCCTGGGGCAGATGCTGTATGTCAGCTTGAGTCTGTTCCAGGAAGCCCAGGCCAGTACGGTGATTCTGGCGATGCTGTTGCTGGTGTTTCTGGTCGATTGGTTGAGCGCCTGGAGCCGGCAGCGTTGGGTCAACGCGTAGGCCAAGTGGATATTCGCCAAAAGCTGATTATGCTTCAGGAAACCTTGCAGCCCTGCGAGGCGGTCAGACTGTGCAAGCTTCACGCTAGAGCAACGGCGGCAGATGCCAACGGGCCAGAGTGCGACAGGCAGTAACGGGGGACTCCGGCCTACAACAATAAGCACGACGGAGAACCCCCATGGCCACAATCGACACAGCATCCACCGGCACACCGCCCCGCAGCGGCGGCATCACCAAGGAGGAGCGCAAGGTCATCTTCGCTTCCTCGCTGGGCACGGTTTTCGAGTGGTACGACTTTTACCTCTACGGCTCACTGGCGGCGATCATCGCCAAGCACTTCTTCGCCGGCGTCAACGAAACCACCGCGTTCATCTTTGCCCTGCTGGCGTTTGCCGCCGGGTTTGCGGTGCGGCCGTTCGGCGCCATCGTCTTCGGGCGCCTGGGTGACATGATCGGGCGCAAACACACGTTTCTGATCACCATCGTGATCATGGGCGTGTCCACAGCAATCGTCGGTTTGCTGCCCGGCTACGCCACCATCGGCGTCGCTGCCCCGGTGATTCTGATCACCCTGCGCTTGCTGCAAGGCCTGGCGCTGGGTGGTGAATACGGCGGCGCGGCGACCTACGTAGCGGAGCACGCACCACGCAATCGCCGTGGCTTTTTCACTTCGTGGATTCAAACCACCGCCACCCTCGGTCTGTTCATGTCGCTGCTGGTGATTCTCGCCTGTCGCACGGCGCTGGGTAACGAGGCGTTCGAGGCTTGGGGCTGGCGGATTCCGTTTCTGCTGTCGATCATTCTGCTGGCCGTGTCGGTGTACATCCGCCTGCAACTGAGCGAGTCGCCGGTATTCCAGAAAATGAAGGATGAAGGCAAGGCCTCGAAAGCGCCGCTGACTGAATCCTTTGCACGCTGGGACAACCTCAAAGTGGTAATCATGTCGCTGCTGGGCGGCACGGCCGGGCAAGCAGTGGTCTGGTACACCGGGCAGTTCTATGCGCTGTTCTTCCTGTTGCAAACATTGAAGATCGACGCGCAGACCGCCAACCTGCTGATCGCCGGATCGCTACTGATCGGCACACCGTTCTTCGTGATTTTCGGCAGCCTGTCCGATCGCATCGGGCGCAAACCGATCATCATGGCCGGGTGCATTCTGGCTGCTTTGACCTACTTTCCGATCTTTACTGCGCTGACCCAGTACGGCAACCCGGACGTGTTCGTCGCTCAGGAAAAAAATCCGGTCAAGGTGATCGCCAATCCTGATCAGTGTTCGTTCCAGTTCGATCCGGTGGGCAAGGCCAGATTCACCAGCTCCTGTGACCTGGCGAAAACGTTGCTGGCGAAACGCGCGATCCCTTATGAGAACGTCGCCGCCGAACCGAACACGGTCGCGCAGGTGCGCATCGGTGACCGCGTTGTCGAGAGCTTCGAAGGCAGCGCCCTCACCGCCGCCGACTTCAAGGCCCGCAACGACGCCTTCACCGCCAGCCTCGGCGCGGCGTTGAAAGACGCCGGTTACCCGGAAAAAGCCGACCCGGCGAAAATCAATTACCCGATGATGCTGCTCCTGCTGACCGTGCTGGTGATCTACGTGACCATGGTTTATGGCCCGATCGCCGCGTGGCTGGTCGAGCTGTTCCCGACGCGCATCCGCTACACCTCGATGTCGCTGCCCTACCACATCGGCAACGGCTGGTTCGGCGGCTTCCTGCCGACCGTGGCGTTCGCCATGGTCGCCGCCACCGGTGACATCTACTACGGGCTCTGGTACCCGATCGTCATTGCAGTGGCGACGGCAATACTCGGCACGTTCTTCCTGCCGGAAACCAAGGATCGCGACATTCTCAAGGACTGAAAAAAGCCGCAGCGCCCTCTCCTGCCGGAGAGGGCCTCGCAGCTGAAAAATTTCGAACGTCTGCCGCCGCGCTGTCTCCAATGTGTACACCCACAGGAGGCCAGCGCCATGAACCCCAACGACGACAAAACTCCCAACGCCCCACCCACCGATGCCAGCGGCAAACCGGTGAACGTGGTCGAGCGCGATCTGCAGGACCGCGACAACAACACCGAGGGCGTAGACAAAGTCATCACGCCGTCTTCCACTCGGGTCAAAGAGCAGGAAGCTGAAGAGCTACAGCGCAAAGTCGATGAGATCGAGCGTAAGGTTGCAGACGGTAACTGAGTGCAGCGTGGCTGTGGCCGCAGCTTTGAGCGGCGGCTGTCAGCCCGATGACCAAAAGCTGATTTCCTACAGAATTGAACTACACAGCTGATCGACTTCACGTGCATCACAAGCGAAGCGTCTGACAGATTTGCATCGTCTGTTTGCGGATGATGTCTCCCTCGTCCCGCCAGTGACGACAACGAGCCCACATCCCCTTAGACTGCTTCACATTGATCATGGAGGTCATGATGAGCGCTGAACTTTCACTTATCGTTTCAGACTTCGAAACCGAAGAAGAGGCTGCGGATTACGATCTTTGGTATCGCGCCAAGGTACAAGCCGCACTTGATGATCCACGTCCGCCTATCCCCCACGATGAGGCAATGGTGCTGCTAGGTCAGATGCTGGAAGAGAGACGCAAGAATCGACGCGCTGCCGGTTAGCTGGAGTAAACCGGCTCTTGGAGACCTGGCTGACATCATCGAATACGTAGAACAACGCAACACTGTCGCTTCAGTTGCACTGCACCAAAAGCTCAGCGCCGCAGCGCGAAGGCTTTCCTGGATACCGCATGGTTTCCGCTCCGGCCGAATACCGGGCACTCGCGAAATGGTCATCAACTCGAATTATTTACTGGTCTATCAGGTGACAGACCACATCAAAATTCTGACCGTGTTGCACGCCCGTAAAAAATATCCATAACCATTCATAAAAAAAGGCGGCCAACCGGCCGCCCAAACGTACTGCACGAGAGCCTTTTACAACGTCAGCTGCCCACGCTCCTCCTCGGTCAGCTGCTGCTTAGCCTGTTCATCCAATGCCCCGGCGCCCAGCACCTGCACCGGGCTGTCCGGGTTATAACCCGTCGCTGGCGCGCGACTGGCACCATCGCGCGTTGGTGCCAGTTGCTCGTTGCCGAAGCTGAGAACCTGCACGGTGAACACCGAGGCCTGGTTCTGCCGCGCCGCTGCCTGTTGCTGCCGGACGACGTCTTCCGCCGCTTGCGTAGCGGAGGATGCCGCCGAACTGGCCGAGGTGATCGCGCCGGTGTTCACCGCCGACACCACCGGCACGCCGGTTGCCTTGCCCTGCACCGAAATGTTCGCGGCGTTGACCACAGTCAGCGCGGCGATGTTGACGTTACCCGACACGCGAATCCCCGCCTCGCCGGCATCGATGGTGCCCAGTGGCGCAATCAGGTCGATGTTGCCCGGTGCCACTTCGGCGATCGGATTGAGCGTGGCGATACCGGCGCCGGTACTCGGCACCGACGGCGACAGCGTGACGTTGCCCCAGATGTCGTAGACACGTTTTGGCGGCGTGTAGACCACGGTGGTTTTCGAGCCGCGACCGGCGTTGATGTCGCCCTCGGCGGACCAGCCGAGAATCGAGCCGCCGAACGTGGTCATGATCCGGCTCTGGCCGAGCAGAATGCTGCCTTGCGAGTACAACTGAATGTCGCCCGAACCTTGGGTGATGATCCCCGCCGTCGACGGCGGCGCCGCGCCTTCAATACCGAACACCTGACCACCGCCCGGCGTGAGCATCTGGATATCGCCGCCAAACAGCGTCTTGACCCCGGCGCCGCCGTACATCGTGATATCGCCGTCGTAGCGAATCGGATTGCCGGCGACATCAGTGGTCGGAAACAGTGCCGCAATGGCGTTGCGACCGCGCAGGTAACTGCCAGTGCGTGGACCATCGGCATCGGTGTATTCCAGGCCACCGGCACGCAATTCGGCGAAGTACACCTGGCGGGCGAAGATCGCCTGTTCGGTACTCGGCAGTGCGGCGAAGAACGCTTGCGCCTGTTCGTCGCTACCCTTGAAGCCATAACCCAGGCTCAGCCAGCTCTGCAGTTCTTCGACGAAGGTCTTGACCACTTTGCCCGGTTGCGCGCTCAGAGCCACCGCTGAATCCGCTACGTTTTGCGGGTTCAGATAACGCGCAATGAACCGTGAGTAATCCGGCCCCTGCGCGCCCGCACCCGCTTGCATCACGATGCTCGCACCGGGGCGCTGATCACCTGCCACGACAGGGCCGAGGCTGGTGATGCTGGCGCGATCTTCCATCAGGATATTGCGCCCGGCATTGACGTCCAGAACACCCGGGCCGGCAATGTCGAAGCTGCTGTAGAGAATGTCTCGCCCGGCCGAAATCCGCGAAATGTCGCGCGCATCGTTATGCACGAACAGATTGCCGGTAGACGCGATCTGTTCGTTATTGCGACCCATGCCCCCAACGGGCGCAAACGTGGGTTGCCCCAAATTGGTACCGGACGCCACGATGTCACGCCCCGCCACCATCCACACCGGGCCTGCCGATTCATACCAGGTGCGCTTCGTGGTCGCGAACGCCAGCGTTTCGCCCGTGCGAATTCCTACCAGGTCACCGGTCAGTGCATAGAAGCGCGCCGGCCCCTGAACACTGCTCAACCCCGAGTAGCTATCGGGACCAAAGGCAAACAGTGGATAGCGCGAATTGGTTTGCGCCAGCACACCATCGCTGCCGGCGTTGGTCGTGATCGGCCGAGCGGACTGGTTGTTGCCGTAGCCATTGAACGCGGGTGCAAACGGTGTGGCGAGCGCCGCTGGGCTGGCCCCTGACTGGTTGATGGCGTAGCCGCCGGCATAGATCGAATCCCCAGCGATCAGTTCAAGCTGCCCCGCGCTGGAAGGCGCCAACAGCAATGACCAGGCCAGAGCCGGCGCCGGGTTGCCTATGCCGTAGGCCGCTGATGGTCCCGCATAAATCGAGCCCTGGCCGGCCACGGCACGCAATATCGAAGGAAAGACGAAGCGGTCATCGGTCGGTGACCCGTTAAGCCCGGCGACGGGGTCCTGCCCGGTGGTTTCCATCAACTGGGTGCTGGGCGTCAGGTTGCCGCCGGCCGAGAACAAATCGATGGCCGTGTGATCGGTCCACAGCGAGAAACCACTCAAACCGCCACCGGCATGGTAAATGCCATCCGCCGTGGTAAACGGTGTGGAGTTCTGCAACCTCACGCGGCCCGGATCGGCGGCGCCACCCAACACCAGATCGCCGCGGGTGTTGAGGCGCATGCCGGAGTCACCGGGAATCAGCACCAGCCCACCACTGGCATTACTGGCCGTCGAGTTGAACGGGTCGAAGGCGCGCGTTTCCCGTGGGTCATGAAACAGCGCCGAGGCGCCGTACTGCAGATTGATACCGCCCAACGCGGCGCCCGTCAGTTGCGCCGCACCGCGCAGGTTGATGAGCGCGCCCTGCAAGTCGTGCGTCGGCGTGCCGGTACCCGCGAGGCCGGCACGTGCCTGCAGAGACGGATTAAGGACACCGCCCAGACGAATATCCAGGTCTCCGCCACCGGTCAGTTGCAGGTTCCCGTCACTGTCCACGCGGCCCGTACTGCCGACAGCCACGATCAACCCCTGACTGCGAGGGTACGACGCATACCTGTCGTCGCCCATGGCCTTGAGCATGCCTGCATCCCCGCCGGCGCTCAGACTGATGTTGCCGCCGCCCAGCGTACCGAACCCGGTAAAGCCCACCAGATAAGGTCTGGTTTCCTCGCCCAGCGCTGGCAATGGCTGCGCAGCGTAGCTGCCGAAATTGATCCACCAGGCAGTCGGTACATCGTTGTTGCCGGTGCCCTGGCGCCAGAGCCAATTGCCCACCGCCACACTGGGCACCTGCTCCCGCGTACCGTCGCCCGTGGCGACCGAGCGACGGCCAAGCACATCACCCGACACAGACCCGCCGGCATTGATCGTCAGGTTACCGCCCATCTGCGGATACCAGGCCTGATAGAGGTTGGCACTGCCGCCATCGACCCATTTTTCGTAATCGCTGCCAACGCTGCCCAATACCGAGCCATCAGCCGACAGCCTTCCGCGGGGCTGGTTATAACGCGCGTCGACGTCTGCCGATTGGGTGCCGGCGGTGTAGACGCCGAAAGGTGAGGCCATGCTCAGGTTACCGGCCGCCATCAAATCCAGGTCGCCGGTGCCAGTACGCAAAACGCTGAACATCTGCGTGTGGGCCTGGGCGCTCTTGCTCGGATTGTTTTCAATGCACAGTGCCGGGTCGATGGAGCACCAGAACAATTCGTCATCGTTCATCGGTGTGTAATCCGGCATGCCCATCCAGTTGCCAGGCGCCCACACACTGCGCGCCATGGGCGCGCAAGAACCGGGAGCGATATCACAGAGCACAAGGTATTCCTCGGGAACCGGTTCGTACGGTGTAAAGCCATACTCGTTATCCACCGCCCAGACCAGTTTGCCGGCCACCTCGATCATGCTCACACCATAGTGAGTGTCGGCCATCTGCAAGTTGCCAACGCTGGCCTGAGGTTTCACGCTACGGCTGTCGGCCGCGGTCAGATCGGCCCCTGCCACCATGCGCATCGACCACGACGCACTGCCCGCCGGCAGCATGCTGGCGATCGCCCAGTTTCGACCTTGCTGGTTTCCATTGGCAGGACGCAGGTCGAGGAATACCGTGCCATCGGCGAGCTTCACGTTGGTCATGGAGGGGATCAGCGAACCCCGCAACAGCGCCAACGTTCCGTTCAACACCACACCCACCGTTTTATTGTCGGCATCAACCGCACCCGGCAGCGGCACGCCTTTGGGCCAGAGCAGGGCCTGCAGTGCGGTGGCGTTGTTCAAGCGAATACCTGCACCCAAACGACTGCCGGCCGGCAGGGTCACAGCGTTGTCGAGCAACGTACCGGCGGCATACATCAGGTTACCCGCCGCGTCATGCACATCGCCGGCCAGCACCGTTCCACCCTGTAACACGTAAGGTGCGGCCAAAGTGCTCTGAACCGGCAACACCGTGCCCGCAGCCAGTGTGGCGGCTTGAATCGGCAGGTCGTAATTCAAGGTGGCGCCAACCGGAAAGAGCGTCCCTTCGGCAAGGCTGACACCACTGCCCGGTACGATCAGGTCACCGCCGAAAGGCTGTATCCCCGGCAACAGTTTCCAGCCGGCGTCGTCCACGGTTTCCGGCGGCGGTGCGAAACCGTCGTTGATGCTGCCGTAGATATCGAGGTTGCCACCGGCACGGATCAACAGGCTGCCCGCTTCCCCGCTGCCATACACCGAGGTCCGGCGAGTGTGCGGGTTGAGGCTGGCGTAACGGTAGCCGGACAAGTCGAGATCGCCCTGCACCACCAGATCGCCGTCAGCGGTTTTGCTGACGATTTCCACCCCCGGGCGCAGATGAAACGCATCGGCATAGGTCGCATTGTTGAGGCCGGCCAGTTTGCGTTGTAGCAGATCACTGTTACCCAGCGCCGCATCGATAAAGCCGCTGCTGTCTGAGTGAATGCGATCCAGGTAGGCTTGATCGATCACTTGATACGGGCGACCGCTGGCCGCCGGATCGGTGCCATCGGCAGCATCACTGTAACTTCGCACGGCATTCAGCCCGATGGAGCGGGCACCTTGAATATTCAACGTACCGCTGGCATCCACCGCAATGTCACCGCCGCCCAGGCGCGGTGCATTCAGCTCCAGCGTCCCACGCAACACGTCATCGCGTTGTCCCGCCTGGTTTCCAGGCACGGCATCGGTGCCGTGACGCAGATCAATCCGTGCACCAGCGGCCAGCGTCAGCACGCCGTCACCTGAATTGAGTTCAACCATGGCGCGGTTCGGTGCGTCGATGATTTTGCCGTAGCTGTCGACGCGCAGTACGCGGCCATGGGCATCGAGCAGCGCGTTGCCTGTCAGGTTCAAACCGTTTTTGCCGGCAAGGCGAATGCTGCCGACCCGTTCACCACTGGCATCGATCACCCCGCCCACGGTCAGGTTGCCGTTGTCCACCGAGACATTGACTTGGCCCGCTTTGAGTTCGTTACCGATACGCAGATTGCCCTGCTTGAACTGGAAACTTCGACTGCCCACTACTCCGCCGGCATTCAAGCGCAGGTTAAGGCTGGCAAAGGCCTCGCTCAAATCACCCGCCAGGCGCTGGGCGCGAATGTCCACGCCAGCGGCCTTGTACGGCACCCACGTACCGCCCGCGTCGTAATAGCCACTGCTGCTGCCGACAATCTGCCCTTGCAGATCAACCTGTCCAGCGTCAGTGGCCAGGGCCACAACGTTCAATTGCCCGGCCTGATTGTTGACGGCGGACAGATCGATTCGCGAGCCCGCCAACTGACGAATATTGCCGTTGTTGCTCTGCAACGACACGTCGCCGCCCCAGCTGTATTTCTGCACATCATTGAACGGCAGAACCCGGCCCGCCATGTCCACCTGCGCGCCGCTGCCAAGCAGCAGATCATCCTCGGCATTGACCAGCAGCTTGCCGCTGGCGAGGACGATGCGACTGTCGAGCACAACACTGCGTGCCGTCAGGCTCAGTTGCGCACCGAGGGCATCCGCGGCAGACGTTGTGGCGCTACCACTCAGAGTCAGGTTGTTGCCCGCCTTGAGTTCACTGACCGAGGCGGCCTCGCCGGTCAGCAATGGCGTGCGCAGATTGAGATTGCCGCCGCTGTAGCTGAACCCCTTGACCGCGTCATAAGCTCCTTGGGATTCGTACACCGCCAGACTGCCCTTGTGGTTGGCGGTGATGCGCTCGCTGGCGTTGAAGTTGACGTTGGCAAATCCCAGGGCCAGTCGGTTATTGCGATCCAGGCCATTGGGCTGCGGGTTCGGGCCATAACCCAATTCGATCCGCTGCGCCTGAATATCCAGCGTGCCGTGCCCGTTGCCGGCGCCGTCGTTGACGACCGTACCCGGGGCCTGAGTCGCCCCGTTCCAGATCAGATTGCGGGTGCGGATCGTCGCGACATCGGTGGCAGCGCCCGAGCCGTAGATAGCCGGGCTACCCAACACCAGATTCTGCAAACGGCTCTGGCCGGTCTGCGGATCAATGGTGTCGAGGGTCACGCTGCCGAAAAAGTTGAACGCATCGCGGGCCACCAGACTCAGGGTTTCCAGGGCGGGGGCGCCAGATTGCGTGTCGCCCTGCAACAGGCGATCCAGCACGTTCTGGTTAAGCGTCAGGCCCGCGGGTGTGCGGCCGCTGGCTGCGGCCAGTGCTTGCGGACTGCCGGCATTGACCACACCGACCGAAAGCCCGAGTTGGCGAGTGCCAAAGCGCACGCTTTCGCCCAGTTCGAAGTCTTTGTCAGTGGCGGCGATGATGCTGCCGTTGGAGTACAGCAACGCCGCAGCGGTGCAATCGGCCGTCGGACAGTTGCCGATACGAATGCTCCCGCCCCCGCCATCGGAGGGCGCAAGCACCGGCGTCCAGCCGTTGGACACCACCAGCAGGCTGGAGCGCCCCGGTTCGTAGACGAAACCGGCTGCGGCATCATACGGGACGTTACCTCGCCCCAAGGTATTGACCCCCGCTCCCGCATCGATGGTGATGCCGCCATTGGCGCTGTTACTGCTCAACACAACCTCTGGCGCCGATAGGATCGCGCCTTCGCGCAGACGAATCGCCGAGGTATTGCCGATCACCTTGATCGAGCCGCCCTCTGAACCGTAATACACGGTTGGGGTGCCACCGATGGTCAAACGTCCGGCATTCAAGCGGTTGAGGGTGTCGGCGTACAGCGATACACCGTCGAACCCTGGCGTTCGCGTATGCCCGGCACCGAGAATTTCAAACTCTGCGCCGGTATAACCGCCCTGAACGACCGCCGTACCAATGACTCCGCCGCTGGCAGGTTTGAACAGCACCTGCCCGTTGAAATCCAGGGCTGAGTCGTGCTCGCCGCCACTGACCATGCGCAGGTGCAGCGTGTTGCCGTCCAGCGGTGTGCGGGCGCGCGGCAGACCGCGGCGGGCAGCATCGTTGAGCACAAATTGGCTGAACCCGGTTTCGTTGTACTGTGAATAGCGCCGCAGCACATCGGCAGACGTCACGATGACCTGGCTGGGCAAACTGTCGCGGATACCGGTGTTGGCAATCGACAGCTGTCCGGCCGTGGTCCACGAGCCATTGCGCAACTTCAACGCACTGTCCATCGGCCCCGCAATCGCTTGACCATTGATTTCGACCCGGAAGGCGCCCGGTAACAAGGCAAAGGTCGATGGCAACAAGGTGTAGGTGCCGGGTGCCAGTCCGGCAACGCCGGTCCCGAGGGTGATCTGCTGGCCGATACGCGGGTCGACCGCGCCGGCCTCGGCCAGCATCGGCGCATAGCGGCTCTGGTCACCGGCCACGATTGCATACACGGGGTTGTTGGCCAGTCCCGGCAAACTGAAGGTGCCATCGGTGGCATTGCGTACCAGCGGATTGAAACGCGCATCGGTGGAGCCACCTCGTCCGGAGACAAAACCGGCACCGCGCAAATCGCCGCCGCCCGAAAGGTCGATCACCGCCCCGGCCTGCACATTGGTGTATTGCGCATCAAGGATGACCCCGGAGGTCGCTCCGGCAATGCCATTCAACATCACCGACTTACCGTTGTACCGATAGTCGATACCGTCGGTGGTTCCTCCATAGGGCATGACCAGTCCGGCGGCGCTGACTGAAGTCACGCTGCCCGGCAGAAGTTGAAGTTCACGGGTTTTGACAATGACGTCATCACCCAGGGATATCAGCCCCAAAGGCGCACGAATGACGCCGCCCTGCTCGATCTGTCCCGCACTGAGTGTCAGGCTGCCGAACACCGAGTAAGGCAAAGCGGTCGGCGCCGCCCCGTGATTGCCGATACGCAACGTATGCTCCGGCACCGATCCGGCCATACTTTGATAGCCCACTCGCACCTCAGCCGAGACGCCACTGGCCGGGTAGATCTGCGCAGCCCGCATGTGCATGTCACCCGCAGTCCACAGACGGCTGCGCTGCTGTTCATCGGTTGGCGCGAGGAAGCGCAAGTCGCCCTGGCTGTCGAGCGTGACCAGACCAAAGCCACGGCGGCTGACCGCCAGCGCCGGTGCGGCCGATTGCACAAGAGTCCCTTCGGTGCCGAATGAAAGCGAGTTGCCCACGTCCAGCAGGTTCGCGCTGGCGGTGAATTGCGCGCCGGACAACTGCGCTGTCGGATTGCTCATCACCCGCGGACGCACTTTGACTTCCGAGCTCAAATAGGTGCCCAGCCCTGACAGGCGCAGGTAAGGTGCGCTGAGGTTGACCCGGGCGCTGTCACTCGCCGACTCGGCCAATGAAAGAGAACCGGCGAACAGGCTCAGGCCCTGCCCCATATGCAGGTCGACATCGCCGTCGAACGTCATCAGACCGTTGCTCAGCAGACTCACGCTGCCGAAGCCACCGCTCATCAGCTGATCGGCACTCAAGCGTGCACGCCCGTAGCGTAAAAGTGGCGAAGCCTCACCCGCTCGCAGCGGCTGCGGCAGTGCCGGCGCGGACCCTTGGCCAATGATCATTTCACGTGGCACGCGCACCGCATTGCTCAAGTTCGCGGGACCGTACGCCGGTGTATCCAGAGCGATCTCCAGACGCCCGCCCGCCGCACCTGCACCGCCAGCACTGGCCTGCAGACTGCCCTCGATGAACAGACCATTGTAGGAACTCAGGGTGATCCGTCCGCCATCGGTGGCCACACGAGCGGGGCCTTGCCCACCGCTATCGAGCACGGCTTGCGCACCGGACGCTTCCAGTCGCGCACCTTGGCGGATGATGACGTAAGCATCGGCAGCGGTCGCCGTGATTTTCTTCACATCAATCTCGCCACCGACAATGATCGAGCCACCCTTGCCAACCTGGCCGTAGACGCGGCCCAGCGCATCGACAGCGGTCGCTGCCCGACCGGCGACATCGATCAAGGCATGTTCACCGATCCAGATCGAACGGTTGTGCGGGGTCGGATCGGCCTCTTGCAAGGACGTCGCCACATCAATCGCGCCGAACTGCTGTTGACGGATATCGACAATACCGCCCCAGGCGTTGAGTTCACCATCAAGCGTGATCTGGCCTGCCCCGCGCAAACCGATGCGCTGGCCGGGATCGACACTGATCCGTGAGCCTTCGCCAATCGACAACGGACTGCTGGCGGGATCAATCAAGCCAGCAAGCGTCGCGCCGGCCTGCAATGCGACAGAAGCGCCGGCCCTTTGCGTCAAGACGCCCTTGAGCGGGTCTTCCTGAAATAACGCGGGAGTCCATAGCTCCAGCGCAGCGCGCGGCGACAAACCGGACACAATGGTCGAGGCGGATTCGCCAAATCGATAGACCGGCATCTGCACATCGATCGCGCTTTGCGCGGCGACCTCCAGCTCCTTCAGACCGATGATGTTGTAGGCGCTGAACCCCGTGCGGAACAGCTCCGGCGTCAGGCGCAGGGTCTGGTCTTCGGACACTTCGCCGGAAGCGCCGATCCGCACCTTGCTGGCCTGCACGGTCAAGGTGCCGCCGCCGTTCACGCCATAGCCCTGCACCTCGCCATCGAGCACCATGCGCGACAGGCCTGGCGCACTGTTGGCGCTGGATTCAAGCGTCACGTCGCCACCCTTGCCGCCACGCATCTTGCCGTTGGCCAATACCGCACCGCCCGACGAAACATCGACCAGACTGCCACTGGCCAGCAGAATATCGCCGGTACTGCGGATCGACACCGTCCCGCCATTGAGGTACGCCAGGCCGCCCGCGTCGTCCGGGTTACTCGACAGGTTGCTCCACAGACCGCGTGTCTGCAGCTGCACACCCTGCGCAACCGTCACCCGCGCTTGCTTGCCTGCTGAAACCTGGAGACTGGTGTCATCACGCCGATCGGTGGCGAGCTGGTTCAAAACGTTGCCCAATTGCAGGCTGCCGCCTTGCGCAATCAGATCGGCATTGACCTGCACGTCAGGGCTGAACAGGGTGATGTTGCCACCGTGATCCACCGTCACGCCTTCATTGACTTCAATCGTGTTTTTCGCCGAAATCTTCAGCGCGCCCAGCGCGAAACCATTGAGCAGCCCGGCATCGAGGAACAGTTTGCCTGCGCGTTCTGCCGCGACCGCGTCGGTCAGCCCTGCGTTCGCTACGCTGGCATGCGCGCCCCCCACTTGCACCTGATCGAGCAACGGGTCGAGTTGATAGAGCAGGCCTGCACTGGCAGCGACATAAGCAGCATCGTAACTGCCAACCACCAACTGCCCTCGCCGCGCCCGGGCGGTCTGGGTCTGGGCATAGCCGTCCAGACCTGCCCGCGGTGCCTGGATTTGCCGTTCGCCCTGAAATACCTCACCCAACAGCTGGCCTTCCAGCACGGCGTTGCCCGTGGCGATCACCAACTGGCCGGCATCCCGGCCAACGGTGTAACCCGCTTCCTGACGACGCGCCGGCGCGATCAGCGGGCTATAGAAATAATCCGTCTGGCCCCAGCGCTCGCTGTGACTTTCGTAACCTTTGTAAAGACCGTTGTAGAGAATATCGCCCGGCGCACGCGACACTTCGTATAAGCGCCCGTCCGCACCGCGCAGCCAGCTCTGGCGAATCTCGCCGCCCTGCACATCAAGCGTGCCGCCGGACACATTGATCAGCGAACCTTTTTCGCTGATCACGTCCTTTCCGGAAAACCGCACCTCACCGCCCTGCGCCATCCATTCACCAACGCCATGGCCCTGAGTGCCGAGGTATCCGCCGACCTCCAACAACCCACCGGCGGTGTACCAGCGGTCGGTGGCGTAACCGTTGGTGCCCGCCGGCACGAATACCAGCTCACGGACATCGACCCAGATGTCGTTACTGTTGAGCGCGCCGCTCTCGCGATTGACCGGCGCATCACGCTGCTCGTTGCCCTGGACGTTGATCTTGATGTTGTTGTTTGCCATCGCCACTTTGACGCCGAGGGCGCCGGACACGTCGATCACCGCCCCCTCGCGCAATAGACTGCGCTGTCCGGCGGCAACCGCCACCTGCCCACCGGTGGCAAGGGTGATCGAGCCGCTTTTGAATTCGACGGTGCCGCCGCTGCCGATGTCGATGCGTGACTGATCGCTGCGGATCCGGTTGTTGGCATTGACGCCGGTCAGCGCCGCCTCGCGCTGGCTGTCCAGGGCCGTGAGATCACTGCTGTCGAGCAGAATCGCACTGACGCCATTTTCGCCCAGGGTCACACGGCCTTGGGCATCGCTGGCCGGATTGAGCAGATGCACGGTGCCGCGCGTCGCCACCGAAGTGCTCGCCAGCAGCACACCGTTTTGCACAACATCGCGGCCGGTCAGGGTGATGTCGCCGGTGGATGCCTGGATCAGGCCGGTGTTGCTGACTTTGCCCGAGCTGTCAGCCTTGAAACCGGGAATGACCTCACTGCCGAAAGTGGTTGAATAACCATTGCCGTCAGTGCCCGAGCCCTTGCGGATATAGAAACGGTCCCCCGCACCCAGCACCGTCTGACCTTTGGCCGTACTGATCGAGCCGTCGTTCTGCACGTCCTGGCCGAGCAGCAAGGTATAGCCGCCGGCGTCGGTGGAGAGCGCAGGTTGATGCGTTTGTATGGTTGCGCCACGCTCCACCAGGACTTTGCCAGCAGCGTCGGTAAAGGTTGGCTGACTGCCGGTGCTGTCGAAATACAGACCCCGATTGCGAAATTGTGCATCGGTCATGTTCGCGGCTGCCGCTACCAGATTTCGTACATTGACCTGGCTGCCACCGCTGAAGACGATGCCGTTGCGGTTGATCAGCATCACCGTGCCGTCCGCTTTGATCTGCCCCTGAATCTGGCTGGCCCGTGCGCTCGGATCGTTGACGCGATTGAGCACCGCCCAGTTGGCCTGCTGGGCAAATTCCACTGTGGTATTGCGGCCGACGTTGAACGTTTCCCAATTGAGAATCGCCTTGTCGGCGGTCTGCTCGATCTTCACCGTGGTCTTGCCGTCGGCCTGGGTTTGTTGCGGGCCTTTGGCGTTCATCCAGCCCTGGCTCAGGCTGTTATCGACCTTAAGGCCGCCCTCGCCCAATCCGTCCGGAACCACTTGCACACTGCCCAATGCGGCGGCACGTCCAGCGGCTTGTGCGGCCTGCTGAGCGGCAATCGCTGCAACGGTGTTATTGAGTGTCTGCAAAGAGCGCTGCAACTGCTGGCTGGCCCGTTGCTGCTGTGCCAGCGGTGGGGTCATCCCCGGCAGACCGCTCCCACCCGGACGCGACGCCGAAGCCTGCTGCGCTGCGCCCTTCGCGGCAAACCAGGTGGAACTGAACGCTGTCGCCGCCTCGGCACTGCCCGCCACCAGACACAAGGCGACAGCTTGCGCCAATGGCTTGAGCAGCCACTGTGCGGGATCGCCCGCGCCACGTTTGATCGGCCGGATACGGTTACTGTGACGGGAGGTGCGAGCAAGCATCACTACAGGTCCTTTTGGGTGGCAGGTCGGATCAGCCCTGCTGTTACGACATAGGCAGTTGGCGAGCCTCACGACCGAACGGATGTCACACAAACTTCATGTTCGAGGAGTAAATCGGCAAAAAAAAACAGCAGCCCGAAGGCTGCTGCCGTTTCATTGCAGTTGAGACAAGGCTTACAAAGGACGACCAATGCCGTTACAGGCGTTGGCGTTGTTGATGTCCAGGTTATTGCCCGAGGTGTTGGTGATGAAGTTGGCGGTCACAGCGGTTTTCCAGTTGTTGGGAACCGGCGTGAAGCTGTGGGCGACGGTGGCGACGTTGTTGCCCGGGTTGCTGTAGTGGGTGGTCAGGAAGTTGCGCACGGCGGTGGCCACGGCTGCATCTTTGTAGCACTGGCCGAAGATGAAGTTGGTGTAAGCCACAATCGGGTAACCGCTTGCCGGGTTAGGCACGACCGGGGCCCAGCCAGCCGGGTTGGCAGGTGCGCTTGGCACCGGTGCAGTGCTCAGCGCCAGCGTCACGTTAGCGTTGGTTGGCTGGACGCCATTGACGCGGGCAACCACAGCGTTGCTGGTGGCGTTCACGCCGTCCGGACCCACATAGCCGATCGAACCGTCCACGGCGTTCACCGCAGTGGCCACATCAGCGGTGTTGGCTACGCCGACCCAAGTCGATGGCAGCGCGGAACCGGCCGGCAGACGAGCGTTGGTGAAGGTGGAGTTGACGGCGAATTTGCCTGGGCAAACGGCGTTCAGGTGGCGACTGAGGATTTCAGTGGTGCCACTGGACACGCTGCGGTAAACCACACGGATCGGCGTGCTGTCGGCGTTACCCAGCAGAGCGCCCCAAGTGGTGGCGGTGCCCGACAGCGCATCGCACAGTTGAGCGCTGGTCAGATTGAGCGCGGTCTGACCGGATTTTTTGTACGGAATGGCAACCGAAGTGGCCACCGATGGCAGCTGGATCAACGGGCCGTACGAAGCACCGAAGTTGGTGGTGTAGGTGCTGAGTTCCGTAGCGCTGAGGATCGAGTCGCTAGCGGCGAAGTGCACGGTGCCGGTGGTGCTGAACTGGGCAGCGTTGTTGGTCAGGAAAGCGCTTTTGCCAATGCCGCTACCGGTTACGGCGTAGCTGAAGTTGGCTGGCAGGATGCTGTTGGCAGAACCTTTGTACAGAGCGGCAGGCAGGGAAGCACCACCACCGGTTACGGCCATGGCCTGGGCGGAAGCCAGAGCGGCGACGGTCAGTGAGGCGGCGATCAGAGTGCGCTTGAACATGAAGAATCTCCTTTTCAACTTGGTTTGGAACACAGGTTTCGGAAGGCTTGCATGACACCGGGAGGGTCCACCGCAGTGGAGCCGCAGGAAGAAATTCGCAGCTTCCGGTGACAGATAAAGGAAAAAACCTCGGGAGCTGCGCGGGGATTTTGGTGCGGATTTCTCGGGTGTTTGCGGTGGGTTGCGGCGCGTCTGGATCGGGGGTTTGGCTGAATCGGGCTGGAGCCGTTGGCGGATGGTTGCAGATGACAGAATGGAGAACCCGAGGACGGGCGGATTGGGGCTCGGGTGAGGGTCAGGCCGGTGCAAAATATTTGAGTTTTGTGTTGTCGGGACTGGCGCTTTCGCGAGCAGGCTCGCTCCCACAGTTGAAATGCGTTCCTCTGTGGGAGCGAGCCTGCTCGCGAAGAGGCCAGCCCGGCCAACATCAAAAGCGGCTACTGCACCAACTGATTGATCTCAATAATCGGCAACAACACCGCCATCACAATCACCAGAACCACCCCGCCCATCACCACAATCATCAGCGGCTCCAGCAGCGCGGTCATGCCCATCGCTCGCCGTTCGATATCCCGCGACAAGGTCTGTGCCGCGCGCTCGAGCATCGGCGGCAGCGAACCGGTTTTCTCGCCGCTGGCGATCAGGTGAATCAGCACCGGCGGGAAGACATTCTCCACGCGCAGCGCGGCGGCGAGGTTGACACCTTCTCGCACCTTCGCCGTGGCCTCGCTGACGCTCAGGCTCAAGCGGTCGTTGGACAAGGTCTGCCGCGCTGCTTCCAGTGCACGCAATAACGGCACGCCGGCACCGCCGAGAATTGCCAGGGTCGAGGCGAAACGCGCGGTGTTCAGGCCGAGAATGAAACGCCCGAACAGCGGCAACTTCAGCACCCGGTGATGCCAGCTCAAGCGCGCCGCCGGATTGCGCAAATACAAACGCCAACTCCAGAACGCCCCGGCCATGAGCGCCGCACACAACCAACCCCACGCGCGAATGAAATCACTGGCGGTGAGCATCGCCAGGGTCAACCCCGGCAAATCCTGCCGCGCTTGAGAGAACGCGCTGACCACCTGCGGCACCACGTAGCTGAGCAGGAAAATCACAATGCCGATCGACACCAGCCCCCGACCACGCCCGGATAGATGAACGCGGTAAGAATCTTGCCGCGCAGGTTGTTGCGTTCCTCGATGTAATCGGCCAGCCGTTCCATCACCTGCGCCAGATCGCCGGACTCTTCGCCAGCGGCAATCAGCGCGCGGTAAATCTCGGGAAAATCCCGTGGCCGCGACGCCAGCGATTCCGCCAGACGCATGCCGCTGCGCACATCGGCGCGCACGGCGCTAAGGGTCTGGGCGATGTGCTTTTTCTCGGCCTGCTCGACCGTGGCGCTCAGCGCTGCTTCGAGCGGAAGACTGGCGCCGAGCAGGCTCGCCAGTTGCCGCGTGGCCCAGGCGAGGTCGTTGTCGGAGAGTCTGGCGCTGAACAAACCGCCGCCGCCGTGTCGGGCGACGTTGCTTTCCTCGTGCACCGACAGCGCCGTCAGGCCACGCCCGCGCAAGGCACTGAACGCCGCGCTCTGGCTGTCCGCCTCAAGGTGCCCGGACTCGATTTTCCCGGTGGCATCCGCCGCTTCAAAGCGATAGCGATTCATCAGGCGTCCCGTGTCACACGAAGGATTTCTTCCGGCGCGGTGGCACCGCTGCGAATCCAGCGCTCACCGTCCTCACGCAGGCTGAACATCCCCGCTTTCGACGCCGCCGCGCGCAGGGCCTGCTCCCCTGCTCCTTGGTGAATCAGCGTGCGGATGTTGTCGTCGATGCAGAACAATTCGTGGATGCCGGTGCGGCCGCTGTAACCGGTGTGATTGCACGCCGCGCAACCGACCGGACGCCAGGTGCCGGGCGTCGCCGGGTCTTCCTGTTTGCACTGATTGCACAGGCGTCGCACCAGGCGCTGCGCAAGCACGCCGAGCATGGATGACGCGAGCAAGAACGGCTCAACGCCCATATCGATCAGGCGATTGACCGCCGACACCGCGTCGTTGGTGTGCAGCGTCGCCAGCACCAGATGCCCGGTGAGCGAGGCCTGCACGGCGATTTGCGCGGTCTCGAGATCGCGGATCTCGCCGATCATGATGATGTCCGGGTCTTGCCGCAGAATCGCCCGCAGCGCGAGGGCAAAGGTCATGTCGATCTTGGCGTTGACCTGAATCTGGCTGATCCCCGGCAAATCGTATTCCACCGGATCTTCCACGGTGAGGATGTTGCTGGTGCTCGCATCCAGCCGCGCCAGCGCCGCGTAGAGGCTGGTGGTTTTGCCGCTGCCGGTAGGCCCGGTGACCAGAACGATGCCGTGGGGCTGGCGGATCAGGTGATCGAGTTTGGCCAGCACCTGCGCATCCATGCCCAAGGTTTCCAGATGCAGGCGCCCGGCCTGTTTGTCGAGCAGGCGCATCACCACGCGCTCGCCGTGGCCGGTGGGCACCGTCGACACCCGAATATCGATCGGCCGCCCCGCTACGCGCAAGGCAATGCGACCGTCCTGCGGCAAGCGTTTTTCGGCGATGTCGAGCTGAGCCATGATCTTGATCCGCGACACCAGCGCACCGTGCAACGCCTTGCGCGGCGAGACCACGTCGCGCAGAGTGCCGTCGACGCGGTAGCGCACCACCGAATGGGTTTCGAACGGTTCGATATGAATGTCGCTGGCCTCATCGCGCGCGGCCTGGGTGAGCAAGGCGTTGATCATGCGAATCACCGGCGCGCCGTCCTGGGTGTCGAGCAGGTCGGTGATTTCCGGCATGTCCTGCATCAGCCGATCGAGGTCGACTTCGTTTTCCGCCGCGCCGACCACCGCCGCCGCACTGCCGGTATCGGCGTAAGCACTGGCGAGCAGCCCGTCGAGCTCGTCATCACGCACCCGCTCAACCTGCGTCGCACCGAACTGCCGACGCACTTCGCTGATCGACCAGCCGGGCGTCGATGGGCACACCGTCAACACGCCATCGCGCAAAAGAATCCGCTGCGCCTTGGCCCAGGCGTACGGCAATACACTCATCGTCCATGCTCCCCACAATCCACCGTGGCAATGAGATCCCCTGTGGCAATGGGATCCTCAGTGGCAATGAGATCCCCTGTGGCAATGCGATCCTCTGTGGCGAGGGGATTTATCCCCGTTGGGCTGCGCAGCAGACCCAAACCTTGAGAACCGGTTTCTACAAGCACATCGCGTGTACCGGTTTTACGACTGCTGCGCAGCCGAGCGGGGATAAATCCCCTTACCACAGTCATCATCTCAGTCAAAACCGGGTGCTCCCTTCAATCAGTACCGTGGCAATGGGATCCTCTGGGGCAATGAGCCCCCCTGTGGCGAGGGGATTTATCCCCGTTGGGCTGCGAAGCAGACCCAAACCTTGAGAACCGGTTTCCACAGGCAAATCGCGTGTGCCCGGTTTACGACTGCTGCGCAGCCGAGCGGGGATAAATCCCCTCGCCACCGTCATCCTCTCAGTCAAAACCGGGTGCTCCCTTCAATCGAAACCGTGGCAATGGGATCCCTTGTGGCAATGGGATCCTCTGGGGCAATGAAATCCTCTGGGGCAATGAGCCCCCCTGTGGCGAGGGGATTTATCCCCGTTGGGCTGCGCAGCAGACCCAAACCTTGAGAACCAGTTTCTCCAGGCAAATCGCGTGTACCGGTTTTACGACTGCTGCGCAGCCGAGCGGGGATGAATCCCCTCGCCACAGTCATCATCTCAGTCAAAACCGGGTGCTCCCTTCAATCGAGACCGTGGCAATGGGATCCTCTGGGGCAATGCGATCCTCTGTGGCAATGCGATCCCCTGTGGCGAGGGGATTTATCCCCGTTGGGCTGCGCAGCAGACCCAAACCTTGAGAACCAGTTTCTACAGGTAAATCCCGTGTACCGGTTTTACGACTGCTGCGCAGCCGAGCGGGGATAAATCCCCTCACCACAATCACCATCTCAGTCAAAACCGGGTGCTCCCTTCAATCGGTACCGTGGCAATGGGATCCTCTGTAGCAATGCAATCCTCTGTGGCAATGCGATCCCCTGTGGCGAGGGGATTTATCCCCGTTGGGCTGCGCAGCAGACCCAAACCTTGAGAACCGGTTTCTACAGGCAAATCGCGTGTGCCCGGTTTACGACTGCTGCGCAGCCGAGCGGGGATGAATCCCCTCGCCACCGTCATCATCTCAGTCAAAACCGAGTGCTCCCTTCAATCGGTACGGCTTTGATCGTGGCCCGTGGGCCTGATGTCGGCCCCGGCGCTGGCACGCCTTGCGCGGCGCTTGGCAATTGCGGCGCCTGCATGTCGGGCATCGCCCAGCTGCGTTCCGGTTGCAAGCCACCCTGGGCGCGGCGCATGAAGTCGTAGCGGTTGAGGGTGATGCTGCGCCCCGCTTCGCTGTCGCGGATGATGTACGGGCGCAGGAACACCATCAGGTTGGTCTTGGTGATCGCCCGGCGTTCGTTGCGAAACAGCGCGCCGATGCCCGGCAGGCTGCCCAGCCACGGCACTGCATCACTGCTCTGGCTGTAACCGTCCTGAAGCAACCCGCCGAGGACCATGATCTGCCCATCGTCGAGCAGAATGCTGGTGTCGATCGCGCGCTTGTTGGTGACGATGCCCGCCGCAGTCACGCTGTTGGATGCGCGCTCATCGATGCTGCTGACTTCCTGATAGATATCCAGCTTCACCGTGCCGCCCTCGGAGATCTGCGGGCGTACGTTGAGCTTGAGGCCGACCTCTTCGCGGGTCACTGTCTGGAACGGGTTGTTGCTGGTGCCCCCGCCGCCGGTGACGTAGCTGCCGCTGACAAACGGGATGGTCTGGCCGACAAAAATGCTCGCCGCTTCGTTGTCCAGGGTCAGCAGGTTCGGCGTCGACAGCACGTTGGTGCCGCCCTTGCTCTTCAACGCCCGGGCCAGCACTTTCAGGTCGAGAATCTTGCCGATGCCGGGGATGTAGACCGTGCCGTTGACATAGCCAAGGTTCAAACCCTGCGGCAGTACGTCGATGCTGTTCTTCGCTCCCGTATTGAGACCCGCGCCACCCAGATTGGCGCCACCGATCACGCCCTTGCCGCCAAGATTGCCGGTCTGCCATTGCACACCGAATTCGCTAGCATCGTCCTCGCCAACCTCGACGATCAGGCTCTCGATCACCACTTGCGCACGGCGCTGGTCGAGCAGATCGATAACCTCACGCAGGTTGCGATACAGCGGTTCCGGCGCGGAAATCAGCAGTGTGTTGGTGGTGGCGTCAGCCTGAATCGTCACACCGCCAGCGCTGAAAGCAACGTTCTGTTCGCTGCTCTGCGTACCGCCACTGCTGCTGCCGCCGCCACTGCCCTGCGCATAGCTACCGCCGGTTGCGCCGCTGCCAGTCGTCGTTGAAGTGCCAGTGCTCGGCGTGCTGCTCTGGCCGTTCTGCCCGGCATTGCCGCCGGTGCTGCTGCCCATCGCGCTGAGCACCGACCGCGCCGCGTCGCTGCTGCCGCTATCACTTTCGCCGGTGAGCAAACCGCGCAGCGCCTGCGCCAGTTTCGCCGCTTGGGCGTTGCGCAGATAAACCACGTGCAGATTGCTCGGATTGCTCTGCGCGTTGTCGAGTTTGTAGATCAGGTTGCGCGCCAGCTCGGTACGCTCGGGGCTGCCGGCGCGGATGATGATGGTGTTGGAGCGCGGGTCGCCGATCACGGCGATTTTCTGCGTCGGATCATTGCCCGGCGCGTCGAGCAAGTCGGCCACCATCGGCGCGATATCGGCGGCAATGCCGTTCTGGATCTGCACCACATCGGTGTCGATCGCGCTCGGCGTGTCGATGCTCTCGATCAACTGCGCGACACGGGTGAGGTTCTCGGCGTAATCGGTGATGACCACGGTGTTGTTGCCGGGATAAGCGTTGATCGGATTGTTCGGCGAGACAATCGGACGCAGCACCGGAATCAGGTTCACCGCGTTCTCGTATTGCAGGCGAAACGTGCGCGTGAGCATGCCGTTGCCGGCCGGTTTGTCGGCGCTGTAGATCGGCCCGCCGAGCAGTTTGGCGTCGGCCTCGGGAACCACCTGCGCCACGCCGCCGACATCGACCACGCTGAAGCCTTGCATGCGCAACGCCGCGAGCAGCATGTCGTAAGCCTGGCGGGCTGGCACCTGACCTTCCGAGACCAAGGTCAGATTGCCCTTGACCCGTGGATCGACGAGAAACTGCTGCCCGGTGGCCCGCGACAGCGCCCGCACCACCGCCTGAATATCGGCCTCGACAAAATTCAGCGTCACCGGTTGCTCGCCCAACGGATTGCGCGGGATCGCATTGCTCGGCGCAACACCAGCACTGCGCCCACGCTGACTGATGTTGTGCAACTGCTTGGGCACCGGTCGCGCCTGGGCCTGCGCCCGCTCGCGATCGGCCACCGCATCGCCGCTGCGCTGGGTGTTGGCCAGGGGCCGCCCGAGTTCGCTGTCGACCAACAGCGGCGGCTGATGCTGCGGCGCCGTGGTGCTGTTGCACGCGCTCAATGCCATCAGCAACAACGGCAGCGCCAGACGTGCCGGTTTGCAGCGTGACTCCTTCATGAAGCTTCCTTAGCGCCCTGCGCCTGATCCATGCGAACGGTGCCTGACAATGTGCCGGCAGTGACTTCGGTCGAGGCCGCGCTTGCGCGCTGCAACTGCGCCTCGACCACCTGCAGAGAAAGTTGTGATGGCTGGCTGAGCAGCCAGTCGAGCAGCGCATCGGCCGGCGCGGCGTCGACATTCAACTGCCACGCACCGCCCTCCGCTGCTTGTAATTGGTAATGCCCGGCCAGCCCCGCCGCTTGCAGACTTTGCTCCAGCGACTGGTCAACGCTTTGCCCCTGCGGCCGCACATTGACGCTGCGCAACAGCACTTCCAGCGCCTCGGTTTGTGCGCGCAACTTGGGCGTTTCGCTCTGCCAAAAAGTGATCCTGGCCAATGGCGGCTTGACCAGCGTCAGCCAGATCAGCAGACCGACAAGCACCAGCGCCATGCCGGCGACCATGCGTTTCTCACGCAGCGCCAACGGCTGCCAACGCGCCTGCAACTGACTGCTGAAGCGCTGCCAACGCGCACGGTAAATCGCCAGCGTCGCCCTACTCATCGTCTGCTCCGCTGTCGTCGTCTTCGTTGGTGTTGGCGCTGGATTCATCGCTCGGGCGCAGCGTCCAGCCTGCGTCATCGGCAGTGACGCTGATGCCGGCCTGGGCCAACGTGCTTTGCCAGTCCTTATCGTTGCCGCCACGGTTTGCATCGCTCAGCAAGGCCAGTTGCAAGGCGCCGTCGCGATAGGTCATTCGCTCGACACTGCCGGCCATGAACGGCATGCCCGTGCCGGCCTGCAATACCAGCCGATTGAAGTTCTGCGCCGGGTCATCGACCGCGCCTTTTTGCCGCTGCTCCAATTGCTGACGCGCCTGTTGCAGCGGGTTGAGAATCACCGGCAATTCAGGGAAAGCCTGCTTCACCCGCTGACTCATTTGCGCCTTGAGCTGCTGGCCCTGCCGCGCTTCGCGAGCGGCGTAAAGATTCAGACCAATCACCCAAACCGCCACGGCCAAAGCCACACACCCGACAGCGCGCCCCCAGCCGCGTTGCTCGCCGCCGGTTTGCTGCAGACCTCCGTGCAAACCCCAACCGGACAAGGGGCCGATCCAGCGTTGTGCTGATCCGGCTTCAAACGATGCCTCATCAACTTCGTCACCGAGCAACGGCTCAACCTGCGCACTGTTCAAACTCTCGCGACGGAGCAAATGCCCGTCCGCCACACAAGCGACAACCCCCGGCAGCACTGGCAGGCTGTACGGCGCCGGATACAAACCGCGCAGCGTCAACCCCGCCTGCTTGAGTACCGCAGCCAGACGCTGCAAGTGCTGCCGCGCCACCCAGGCGATTTGCACCTGCCCACTCGCATCACGAGGGCTGTGGCCGATATGCATTTGGCTGCTGTCGCCGAGCATCAAAGCCTGCGCCGCGCACTTAACAGCGGCCGCCGTTTTGTTCGCGGGCAGTGGCGGTAGATCAATGCTGGCGAGCAGGCTGTCGGCCGGATGCAGAAAACACAGCAATGGCGGCTGTTTCGGCTGCTGCCCCAACTGGCGCAGGGTGAGCCGTTCCTCACGACTGACCTGCCCCTGACGATCCAGCCAGGCGCAACTCACTTCGCTGTGCAACTCCAGCTCCGCCAGCGGCGGCAACCCGACGCGCAACTGGCTCATGCGCCCACCCGCGACCAGATCACCTGCGGCAGCCGATCCTCGCTGCGATGCAACAAAGCGTCGAGGCTGACCCGGCGCTGATCACGCCGCGCTTCACCGCGCAAACGAAACCAGTCACTGGTGATGCCGACTTTGACGCTGCTCATTTCCAGCTGCGGCATGCGCAAGCGGTTCACAAAATCGCCGCGATTGATAAACCAGCGCCCGGCGTCACGCTCGGCAATCAACGCCGTCGCCCGCTCCAGCGAAAGCCCCGGCACATACGCCGCCAGCACCTGCGCCGTGGCGGTGTTGCCGTTGATCCACGTCGTCGCCGGAATCACCGTCACGTACGGCGCCAGTTGG
Organism: Pseudomonas sp. TE9122; assembly: GCF_056278925.1. NCBI lineage: Bacteria > Pseudomonadati > Pseudomonadota > Gammaproteobacteria > Pseudomonadales > Pseudomonadaceae > Pseudomonas > Pseudomonas sp. TE9122. The sequence continues at coordinate 2,802,963 of NZ_JBWBQI010000001.1, forward strand.
CCGACCAGTGCATCGGTCACGCCTTCGACGCTGCGCAAATCATCCAGCGTGCGCAGCATCGGCACCTTCGGCGGTGGCGGTTTGTGATCGGCATCGGGCGAAGTCGCGCGGCCGCTGTCGAAACCCGCTTTGCCCGTCGCACCAATCTGCGCATTCAGCAGATGCGGATAACCGGCAATCACCCGCTGACGGATGCGCTGGCTGACCACGCCACTCACGCCGATCAGCTCACACAAGCGCTCGAACGCCTGCACCTGCGCCTCATCGATGCGCTCATTGGCGACCAAATTGCGCAGGTTGAACTTGCCCTGCTCGTCCTCCAGCCGCCCGGCAAAACCCGCCGCCAGCAACGGCTGCGCCCAAGGCTGATCACGCCGAGTCAACGGATCACGCAGGCGCGCATCCCAGAGCAACTGCCGGCTGATCTCCAGACCACCCTGCGCGACCCAACGCCCCTGCACCCGCTGCTGATCGGCTTCCAGCGCCCGGGTCGCCACGCTCTGCCGCGTCAACATCCCCGCCGCAATCACCGCCACCACGGCGGCAATCAACAAAGCGCTGATAATCGCCATGCCCCGTTGCTTCGCCCCGTTGAGCGAACCAGTTTTCACGGCCGGCCTTACAACTGCCAGGAACCGATATCGGCATTCACGCCATCGCCGTCAGGCTGACCATCGGCGCCGAGGGAAAAGATATCGACCTCGCCATTCGCGCCCGGGTTGAGGTACTGATAAGGCCGGCCCCACGGGTCATTCGGCAAACGCTCCAGATACGAACGCCAGTTGCTGTTCTTCGCATCCGCCGGCCGCTCGACCAACACCTTCAGCCCCTGATTCATGCTCGGATACGTGCCGTGATCGAGGCGATACAACTTCAACGCCTGCATCAACCCACCAATATCCTGCTTCGCCGCCGTCGCCCGCGCCTGATCCGGCCGGTCGAGCACCTTGGGCACCACCATCGCCGCCAGAATCCCCAGAATCACCACCACCACCATGATCTCAATCAAGGTAAAACCCTGCTGCCCACGCGGCATGCGCGGCGACTGACTGAGCGTGTTCAAAGGTGCGATATCCATCTCGACATTCCCTGGCTTGACCTGATTTCGACGCGCAGTGTTGCAAGAAGATATGTCAGGGATGTTGAAAATCCTCGGGTGTTTCCGTCGTCAAGCCGTCAAGGACGGGGGTTAGCGTCGAGGGCTGGGTTTTGCTTTTGGGCCATGTATGCGCGCGCGTTCGCGAGAGGAAGGATTCACCCTGATTGAAGTGCTGGTGGCACTGGCGATCATCGCCGTCGCCATGTCCGCCGCCGTGCGCGTCGCGGGGTTGATGACGCAGAGTAATGGGGTGTTGCGGGATAGATCGATTGCGCTGATTGCGGCGCAGAGTCGGATGGCTGAGCTACGCCTTGAAGGTCGGTTGCCGAATGGGATGAAGGCTGTTGAATGTGATCAAGGACGGCTTATGTTGCGCTGCGAACAGGTGATCGCCAGCGCAGAAAATGGACGGCTGCTCAGGATTGGAATCCAAGTATTTGATCGCAACCAAGATGCGCCGCCGTTGGCCAGACTGGAGACCCTGTTGCCACGGCCAGGAAGCCCCTCACCCTAGCCCTCTCCCGAGGGAGAGGGAACCGATTCGGGGATGTTCCAGAGATACGCCGACCTGAACGCATCGCTCTGAATCCAGCATTGCTGAAGCCCAGCAAAGCCATAGCCGCTAAGGTCTTCCAGGTCGATGTATAACGCAAAACACCTCGGTCGGCTCCCTCTCCCTCCGGGAGAGGGCTGGGGTGAGGGGCTCTTCTGCTGCGGTGCATAAGCATCAAAAATCCATAATCAACACGCTCGTCCAGGTCGATGCACAACGCAAGACACCTCGGTCGGCTCCCTCTCCCTCCGGGAGAGGGCTGGGGTGAGGGGCTTTTCTGCCGCACCTAAAATCCCAAGGCCCAGCGCCGGATCAAGGCCAACGACATCACCCCGCCACCTCCAAATTATCCATCACCCGATTCACCGCCAGCTCCCCCAGCATGATCAGTTGAGCAACCCCCAACAATGCCCGCCGCTGCGGCGCCGGCAGCAAACTGGAAATGTCCTGAGCAATCGTCTTCGCCGAAGCAAGCGTTTCACTCGCATCAGCCAGCAGTTCTTCATTCTTGGTATCCGCCGTCACCGCATACATCCCACGCGCCTTGCGCGGCGGAGGCAGGAGATTGTTTGGCGACAGGTAATGATCGAGCGCGCGGTCAGCGGCTTCGTGGAGTTTGTTGGAATCGAGGGACTCGTAGGGAGACGTGGGATCGGTTTCGGGTGGGTTGGGTGTTGGTTTGATCATGAGTGAATCTCCAAATCATAGAAAAGGAGCCATCATCTTTTCGCTACCAAACGAAGGGGTGGTGGCCATACGAAGGTTGGTAGACCGGTGACTTGGAAAACCGGCGCGCCCGAAGACGCCCTGCGCATGGCCACCATAAAGACACAGCCCCAAAAAGGACTGAATCGGGTGACGCTATGCGCCAAGTCTAAGCCGGGCTACCAAACCCGATCGCTGATTCGTCAGCGACCCGACCACAATAGAACCCGCCCCCAAGGCGCACAAGCCGGCGGATTCTGGCGTAGCTGTAGGCAAAAGCGCAAGGATATGTAGCCTAGGAGCGTGACTGGAGATGTTTTTTTAAACATTTGTGTTTATGAGGCGCAATTGCGCCACGTTGGGCTAGACACATGCGTCCCGCATCGGCTTGTTGAGCTGACTATTACCCTTTAAAACGGCAGCTTTCGGCTAAAAGCGGACGCTTCCGAAGCGTCCTAAGCTGGCTATCCTTGAGGCTTAGGTTATCTATGGAACTAGGTAAGGCACTTGCTCGGATAATCATTAATTCGCTTGCCATCACAGGCGGTCGTCCGTGATATTAATGTGCTATTTTTCTCACCTGACTTGATCCCCTCGAAAAGGATTTTCCGTGTCACGCATATCCTTCCAAAATGAGCAGCCGTCTGAGCTGGACGTGTTTCCTGGTGGTAGCCATGACAAGGTGGCCTCTGCGATGTGTGACTATATTGCGGATGACGAAAACTCCAGAGTAATCGGGCTCGATGGTGAGTTCGGGTCAGGCAAGAGCTCCATCCTGAAGATGCTGCAGCAAAAGCTCGTGAAGGTCGATCAGAAATACAAGGTATGGTTTTTTGATTGCGAGCAAAACTATCAGGGCTCCATAAAGAGCAATTTTATTGAGCTATTTACCGATGAGCTAACTGACAAAATCGGTTCTGACAAGAAGATAAAAGAATCACTTAATGATAGTCGAGACCGTGCTTTAGGACGGCAATTCACGTACACCAAGAGCACGGTAAGTCGTGTAAGTTCCTGGGCATTGATTCTCGTAATTGCCTTGTTTTTCTCGACTAGTTCCTTCAAAGAGCTATTTGGGATAGGCAAGATGAAAGATCCTATTGTTGCTTGGATCTTTGTTCATATTTTTTCCCTGATAAGTCCCTTGATTGTGTTGCTTGTTGCGCATTTCAAGCTTAAAAACACTATGGTAGGCGACCAGCCTTGGAGCATTCTCCACCTCTTTAAGGGAGGGTCTGATGATACCATCAACGAAAAAATCAAGGTTGCTAAGGAAGTAACGCCTCTAGATCTCAAACGCACACTTGAAGATGATTTGAAACTGGTAGGTGACCTTCATTATGTAGTCATCTTGGACAACCTGGATCGCTTACCGAAAGAGAGCTTGCGAGCAGTCTGGAGCGATTTAGAAATCTTTACTTGGGTCTCGGCAGACAACCATTTTACGGTTGTCGTGCCGTTTTGCTCAAATAAAGTTGCCAAATATCTTGCGCCCGAGAATGAGCGAACTTATGATTCGCGAGATTTTATAGCAAAAAAATTCCCGGTTGTTTTTCGCGCTCCGCCTATTATTACAGCAGGCTGGAAGGATGGATTCTACCAATTGTGGAAAAATACCTTTCCAGATATCTCTAAAGACGTTGCGGAAAAATGCGCGCTGCTACTTCAGCGCCATAGTCCAATGAGAAATAAGTTGGTAACTCCTCGCTTACAAAAGCGCTTTATCAACGATATTGCCACTACTTCTCTGACGTTGGGTGATGATATAGATATCGTCTGCATTGGGGCACAATTGCTCCTATGCAAGTACGGTGAGCTGCCACTTGCAGAAGTGATCAGGGCAAATGGGCTTTCAGATACCTATAAGAAAGCCAATCCAGAATTTGATGATGCTGACCTTGTTATTACACAGCATCTCCTAGAAAAGCATGCGGGCTCCGACTTGGAGGGTGGATGGCAGATACAGTTTCTCCAAATCCACTTTCTGACCGACAGAGCGATTGCGATGGCCGAATTGATTGATGAGCCTTTACTGTCGTCTGTTAGTGAGAAAGATGGTGAGCGCTTTGCTGAGCTCGTATCAACATTCGGATTCAACGATGCGTTCAAGCGGTACCTCTCGAAAGATGTCTTTAACCAGGATCTGATTCGAGTAGTTGCGGATGCGTCACAGAAGCTATCTGAAGAGAATTTACAGCGCGTAATTTCTTTGTTGAATGCCGAAGGAAAGATATTTCAGGGCAGTGTCCCAGACGATGGCGACGAGTTCTTTGCTGCATTGAAGACCTGTCGACTGGCAGGTTTGAACACTGCCGGAATGGAACGGCTAAAGGCTGATTTGGCGAAGTCTCTGAGGTTGGCTGTTAATGATGGCGTCGATACTGAAACCCTTGAGGTCAAACGAGACCTGCTAAGGGATTATGATCTCTTTATCGATGCGCTTGGTCATGAGCCAATTACGTTTAACATAAGTAATGCTGCTTACTTTGTTCACGTTTTTACTGAGTGCGAGGATCTGAAAGCTGTCAGTATCGATCAATTTAATTTCACGCCGACTGGACTAAAGAGTGTAAAGCAACACATAGTTGCGCTGCCGGATTCGACTGAGACTTTGCTTGTCAATGAGATTCAGCGGGAAATACTACTAGATGTCCTCAATGGTGCCCGTAGGATAGGTCAAGACCTCCAAGTTCCTGTGACTGATGAGGAGGTTTTGCAGCTTTCGCAATCGCTGACGGCTTATCCAAATAACGAAGCACTTCTTTACGGCATGGCTCTGTCTAAAGAGTTGCCAGAGATGGCTATCACTCAGGTCATGAATCAATCCTTTGATAAGAGAACTGTAAATCAAAATGCCGCAGTTGCTGTGGTGTTGATGGTGGCTAAAAAATTTGATGAACTAGCCAAGTTTGAAAGTCTAGATAGTATTGTAGAAAGTAAGGTTTTCAAGCTGCTTTTTCGGGGTGTGGGCAGTGCTGACACACTAATTTCTGGATATCTTGATCCAGCAGTTGGGCCAATTATTTCTAAAGTTTGGGCTTGGATAATTCATGATAATGCGGCGTGGAAGATGAATTCTGTTTATGTTTGTCGTAATTTTAGTAAGGTAGTTACCGCCGTTTCGTCTAACGGTGTCGATTCGCAAGTGCTATTCGACTGGATTGAAGATTGGCAGCATAATTTTAAAGCTGACTTCGATGCTCTTGATAAACTTGATGGCGTTTTTTTAGATAAGTTCGTCACTTCCTCCGTTGAACAGTGTAAAGATTTTAAGCTTAAAGTTTTGGAATTTTACAGTTCCGATCGCAGTAGCGAAGAATGGGAACCGATCTTGTTGAGCCGTAGCGATAATCATCATAAATTAATCGGATGGTGCTACGAGCAGGGAGGTTTCATCCTCGCCTCCACTTATCGCAGCTGCTTTATTGATATCTTGAGAAAGATCATGGTGGGCGAGTTGGAGAACCACGAATGCGTTCGTGCTGTGCGTAGCCTAGCTCCACTGATCACGGTCGCAGATCAGGCTCAGAAAAATCTATTGGGTGCTGACCTTCGAGATATTGTGTATGTGGAAGGTGGCAATGCTGAATCAGCCGTCTGGCTTTTAAGAAACTTCGGCAATCTTATTGTCGATATCCAACCTGCCAACACTGCTGAAGTTGGCAGGCTAATGGGGCTTCTGGATTACTTGAGGGTGCACCTGCAGGAATCGAATGATGTACTGACTTACCTTGAAGACCGTGCTAAACAAATCGCAAGCTTCAATTACTCTGAGGAACTTCGTGAGGCAATGGCTACTGCCGTAGCCAAGCTTAAAAAGTCTGCGCCAAAGCTCTATCAAGCGTTCGCTAAGCGATCTATGTTTAAGAATATCTTCAAGATCATCCAAACTTCCGAGAAAAAAGCCGAGCAGGCGAACGTTGAGTTGCTCAAGGCAGAACAGGCGGTCGCTCAAGATGCTATCCAGACAAAGCCCGAAGAGCGAGACTCGCTTTCAACACTCCCTGACGCAGACGCCTCTAATCCTAAAAAATAAAGCGCTCCCCCTGTCGGGGCCTTGTAACAGATGGTTAAGGGCTAAGTTCCCAGGAGCGTAGACACATGTTTGAATGGGAGCACATAAAGCCAGTCGTTGCGTTTAGCCAGTCGAAGGAAAAATGTTATGTGGCTATGTGAAGGATCGAAAGTCGAATGGACTGCGGTTGCTGCTTGTATCGCGCTCGCAGTTTGGATTATTGACAAATTTCAAAGAGGGCGTGAACGAACTGCAAGTGCCAGGCTTTTAGCCCAGATCATGATTTCCCACATTGCGACCACGCAAGGTGAATTAGCTAAATTCAGATCCACAGTGGTACCGTCAAGCGGCGACCAATCGTTTTTGATTGACGTTCGAAATAGTCAGGAAGCCCGGCAAACTTTAGCATCAAAAGCCTTACTGCTGTCAGTCGAGCTACCCTCTCAGTTTCTAGACAAAGCTGACCTTTTTAGCGAGTCGCTGAGTCAAACTCTCGCCAACGCGCTCTTCCAAGTTAACCACTTAAAAAACTTCAGTAAATTGCTGGGAGATGTCCCTGACTCCTCGCCCGAAGTGGAGATCGATCAGCACCTGATGGCTGTTCTCACGCAGATCAAAGATGCCGAAAAAGCTATCGATGATGCGTTTAAAGTCTTGAGGCACGCAGGTACTTCTTCGACGTAATCCTCATTTGCATCGTCGCTAATTTTCCACGCGATACTTCAATGTCTTCGTGTGCCTGACTGTGGTCTCGTACGAGTGACGGTTTTTGGCCGGCTCAAGTCCCCCACGGATGGCCGCTATGGGTCGAAAGCCGTCGTTCGTGAACGGCAGCCATCGGTCAGTACCGGACGGTGATAATAGGCAGAAGACGGCCAGACGTGCGAATCAAGGGCAACTCGTTTCTCGTCAGGGACAGATTTTGTTGGTGGGTATCACTAACACGTCGTCAGAGATGTATCAGTTATACCAGCAAGCACCGCAGCTAAAATTCAAAAACAGCCCGATAAGACATATAATGCTTGCTCAATATTTTTATGCCAAATTACCATGTTTTTTAAGGTGGGTGGAGGAGTTATGGAGTCTGTGATTGAGCCGTATTTTTCAGATAGTTCGAGAAGGTCAATCTTCGAGCATGCATCCACACGAATCAGGACAGTTATCGACGGCCTTGGCGAAGATGAGGATGAGAAGAACCGATATCTATTAAATTTCATTGGCGCTACTTTCCATCATATAAAATCTTATCCTGAGCTTTTTGATGAAAGGTGCCCTGTAAATATAAACAGCATGGGAGATAGATATGTCGAGGGCGCAAACCACCTAGTGCTGAGCGACATTTCAGATGTAGAGTTTATGTTTTCAACATCATACAGGTTTCTTGTTGAGTACCAGCTAGGAAGCGTTGATACATTGCCAGGCGACTTGTTAGGGCTTATTGCTCGCATATATGACTATGAATATGATGGAAGGACATTTTCCCAACTGAAATATGCCGAGCATCAAATGTTGATTGATATTGCCAAGCGCTACATTCACCATCCAAACATGCTAGCGCTAAGAGAATTACCTGCACAGCTTGAGCAAGTTGAACTTGAACGAAAAAGAATAGCTACAGACTTGGGTGAGCGTGAAGTTAGAGTCAACTCCTTAAAGGAAAAGTTAGACACCTACAAAAATGCCTTTAACTTCTTTGGTTTGTATGACGGTTTCAGCAAACTTCGAGCTGCCAAAGGAACAGAAGGAGCTATAGGTTTATTCGTATTGGTTTTTTTGGCGCTGTTAATGGTTCTACCGTTCGCTGTGAAATTTTATATCGCGCTTACTCCTGGTTCTCGGCCAGAGCTTGATACTCAGTTTTATTTGGCGCTTCTAGGCTTTGAAGTCGTAATGGCTTACTTTTTTAGAGTCGCGCTGCAAAATTACAGATCAGTAAAGGCGCAATTAATACAAATAGATCTTCGCATGACGCTTTGTCAGTTTGTTCAGGATTATGCTGTATACGCTAAAGAGGTAAGCAAGGATAATCCCCAATTGCTAGATCGATTTGATCAAATAGTTTTTAGTGGGATAGTAAATGATGAGGGGGCAATTCCTTCGACATTTGATGGGCTCGAACATCTTGCCAATGTAATATCAAAGATCAAAAAATAGCAAGTGCAGCTTAGGCGAGCTTCTGATAACTATACTTAGAGCACGTCACCTGAGGACTCACTCTATCGATCACGACAGGTTGGATCCTTGGGCTTATAGCATGCATATTTGATTTGCTTTCCCATCTTGGAGTTCTTGCCATCTTATTCTATATCCATATAAATACTGATTTCTCTTCAAATTACCAGTATCAATATGCCAGTACAAGCGCGGGAGCATGACCGATAGATGCTTCAAACGTTTCAGAATGCCCAGCGAATAGGGAGCCAGAGGACGAGACTAACGTCCGCTTCTGGCCGATAGCGGACAAACACAATTGTTTTTATTTAGGTAGAGCAACGCCAAGACCTCGGGATTGTCCCTTTGCCCTCTCTACAATTCGGGCCTCACTAACCTCGGCAAAACCACCCCCTCCCCCAACCTCTCCACCCCCAACCGCACCCTCTCCCCCCCTCGCTCAATCACCACCCCGTCCCCCTCAACCCCCACCAACTTCACCCCAACCCCAACCTTCTCCCCCACCAAAAAACTCCTCGGCGCGCCATCATTCAAACTCAATATCGCCACCGTCCCACTCCCGCCCGCGATCACCCCGCTCACCTTGATATCCACCGGTGCGGTCTCATTGGAGAACCACTGCAACGCCGGGCTATCGCTCCTGGTCGCGAGCACTTGCGGGGCGGCTGCGGGTGTGTGGGATTCCGCCGAGGTCAGCAGCAGCGACGACCATGTCGCGACGCCCACCAGGGCGGCGAGCAGGGCCAGGGCCTGGACGGTTTGTGCCGGGGTAATCCGTGCGGTGAGTTTCATGGGTTGTCGCTCCTTGTTGTCCCTGTTGCCAGCCTACGCGGCAATTCTCTCCGTTTTATTTCACATGCCTTACATGTTCACCGGGCACGATGGGGTGGGACGCCAAGGAGCGCGTGGGTGATGAGCAGGCAGCAGGGTTTTACGTTGATCGAGTTGATGGTGGTGCTGGTGATCATCGGGATTGCCAGTGCGGCGATCAGTTTGAGTATCAGGCCCGATCCGTTGCAGTTGTTGCGCAAGGATGCCGAGCGGGTTGCGCAGTTGTTGCAGGTGGCGCAGGCCGAGGCTCGCGCGGATGGGCGGCCGATTGTGTGGGTGACGGATGCCAAGGGGTTTCGCTTTGGTCGGCGTGGGGATGATGGCGTGGGGTTTGAGTCGTTCAAGGAGGATGCGCAGTTGCGGCCGCGTGTGTGGCAGAGCCCGAAGGTGGAGGTGCGTGTGGAGCCCCGGCAGACGGTGGTGCTGAATGCCGAGTGGATCAATCCGCCGTTGCGGCTGATTTTGTCTGATGGGGCCAATCGGCTGAGTGTGCTGCGCGATGGCAGTGGGCGGATCAGTATTCAATGAAGACTCAGCAAGGGTTCACTTTGATCGAGGTGATGGTCGCGATTCTGCTGATGGCGGTGGTGAGTCTGATTGCCTGGCGCGGGCTGGACAGCGTGACGCGGGCGGACAGTCATTTGCAGGCGAGCAGTGAGCAGAGCGATGGCTTGTTGCGGGTGTTGAATCAGTTGCAGCGCGATGTCGACATGCGCGCGGGGGTGGAGTTGAGCGAGCCGCGCAAGGTCGGGGCTGAGGATGAGGCGCCGACCGCGCCGCCGGCGGTGACGGTGCGCAGCAGTGACAGCAAGGGGTTTCGGCTGGACATTATTCGTAGCGCGGCGGATCAGCCGGGGGCGTTGCAGCGGGTTCGGTGGTGGGTCAAGGGGGATACGTTGTATCGGGCGGTGGCTGAGGCGCGCAATCGCTATCCGTTGCCGGCGCCTGGGAATGGGGTTGCGGTGTTGAGTGAGGTGAGTGATGTGCAGGTGCGGGTTTGGGAGGTGGACAAGGGCTGGCGGAAGCTGAGTGGGAATCGGCGGGAGGATCCGTTGGGATTGGAGATTAGTTTGAGTCGGCAGACGGCGCAGGGGGTTGAGCGGTATCGGCAGGTGATTGGGTTGTTGCAATAGCCGGGGTCACCGCAGCTTTTTTTGTAGGAGTGAGCCTGCTCGCGATTGCGGTGGGTCAGTCAATATTGTTGTCACTGGTAGACCGTTTTCGCGAGCAGGCTCGCTCCCACAATTGGGTTGGGGGCGGTCTTTTAGGCCGTCAGCGCTGGCAAGCCAGCTCCCACAGAAGGCAGGATCAAGATCAGAAGATCGCAGCCTTCGGCAGCTCCTACATTTGGATCGCGCTGGGCTTTGGTTAGCTGAGCACGACCACGCCGCCGGGCAGTTCGGTGCATTTGACGCCGTACGCATCACGGATCAGCAAGGCGACGCCGGCGAGTTGGTCGAGGTTGAAGCGGGCCTGGACGCGGCGTTGGCCGAGTTCGCGGTTGAGCAGCAGGAGCATGCCGGGGCGGTAGCGGTTGATTTCGTCGATCATCTGGCTGAGGGTCGCGCCGTTGAACACCAGCACTTGTTGGCGCCAGTTCATCACGGCGGCGGTGTCGACGGTTTGCACGTTGCCGATTTGCCGTGCGTCGTAGGTGACTTGCTGGCCCGCTTCGAGGCGCAGGTTGCGGCCTTCGATGGCGACGTCGACCGTGCCGTCGAGGCAGGTCACGCAGACTTGCTGGTCGGTGTTGCGCAGGTTGAAGCGGGCCTGGCTGGCGCGCAACCACCCTGCTCCGGCCTGCATCGCCAGCGGCAGGCGTGCGGTTTGCACTTCGACTTCGCCGCTGACCAGTTCAAAGCCCTGCACGCCGTTTTCGACGCTGCGCTGGTTGATGCGGGTCTGGGTGTTGAGCTCGAGGCTGACACCTTGTGCCGGTTCGACTCGGCGCTGTTGGCCGACTTCGGTGATGTAGTCGGCGCCCAAGCCTTCGAAGCCGCCGGGAATCGTGCCGCGCACCAGCAGGAATGCGGCGGATGCGGCAATCGCGCCGCCGAGAAATGCCCGTCGACCGAAGCTGCGTCGGCCCTGCACGGCTTCGGCGGCCGGTTGCAGGTGATGCCACAGCCGCTTGGCTTCTTCGAACGCCTGGGCATGTTCGCCGCTTTGCGCGCACCATTCGCGCAGGGCGCGGGCGTCGGCGACGGTGGCGCGGCCCGAGGTCAGCAGGATCAGCCAATCTTGGGCTTCGCTGTGCAGAGACTCGGTGGCCGAAGGCTCGGCGGGTTTCAGTCGAAAGATGTTCAAACGCGCAAATTCTCAACGGATTAATCGGGTCACTATTCGCTAGACGGTTTTCCGGCCCCGCGACCGAACCGCTGAAACACTTTTCTTTCCAGTTTTGCTGCGCAGAAGCCCAGCGCGGCTTTGATTTCCTTCTCGACCATGCGCGTGGAAATGCCGAAACGCTGGGAGATTTCCAGGTGTGGCGCCTCTTCCAGCCGCGCGGCGATGAAGATCCGCCGACGCCGTGCGGGCAGTTCGTACAAGGCGCTGAGCAGGGCCTGCATCTCCTTTTGCCCGCCGACCACCCGCGCCGGGTCGAGGGCTTCGTCGCCCAGTTGCAGCAGCTCTTCGACCTCAGTACCGGTGAGCAGGCGCGCATCGGCCTGGCGGCGGTCGGCGGCGATGTTCAGGGCCATGCGATACAGGTAGGCGTTGGGCTTGAGCAGGTTCGGCGGGGTCTCCATGCGATCGACCCGCAGCCAGGTCTCGTGCAGCACGTCATTGGCCAGGTCCTCGGAACCGAGGCGGCGGCGCAGGCGCACGCGAAAATCCTCGTAGGAGCTGAGGAACAGCTGGCCCATCACGCTTTGTCCGGCGTCTTTCATCCCCCGGAAACTCCTTCCCATCTCGTGCATTCCATGCGCTTCCCTGACGACTCCGGTAACAACAGCAACGTGACCGGCTGGCGCAAGGCGCTGGGCGTCGGCCGATCGATTGTGAGGTTGCGAAAACTTTCCACCAGCGCGTTATCGCGCCGTACATCGCCGGTCGAAGTGACCAACCGGTTGTGCTGCACCACGCCGTCGCGCCCGACCCACACCTGCAACACCGCGCGATAACTGCCCGGTCGTGTCAGCGGCGAGCGGCACAGCTTGCGCTCGATCGCCGCTTGCACCGCCGTCGCGTAACTGCGGTTGACCGCGACAGCGGCCGGCGTGGGTTTGTCCGTCGGCACCGGCAGATCTTCCACCTGCGCCGCTTGCAGGGTGAACGCGTCGGCGCGGGCGTAACGCGCCATCAACCCGGTGCCGCCGAGCAAATGGCGCAAGGCATCGGCGGCGGTGAATTCGCCATCCACGGCGAGGGAGCGGCGGCCCCGGCTCAACTGGCTGTCGACCAGCACGGCGACGCCCGTGGCGCGGCTGTATTGATCCAACGCCCGAGCAAGTTCCTGCGCGGGGATGTGCAAGGTCATGCGCATATCTGCCGCTGCTGGATCTGCATTGGCCGCGCAGGCCAGCAGACCGAGTAGCCACCCCAGACCCGCGCGGCGCACAAGCGTCGCCGAGCGCTGAAGACTGATCCGCGAACTGCCTCGCTGCACGACTGGCGCACCCCTGAAAATCGCTATCCTGCGGGGCATTTATGACTCTGGTATGACGGGCGGTGCAAAAAAACCATCACGGGTTTTGCGCCGCGCTTGCACTAGACTCAAACCCCAGAGCGGCCCATTCGGGCGGGCCAGGAGGCGGACATGAAAACGCGGTGGATGTGGGTCTTGCTGATGACGGTGGGCGCGGCGCAGGCGGAAGAGCCGCTGGGCTGTGTCGAGGTCACGGTCGGCGGTTACAAGGCGCCGAATTACGATTGCCTGAGCCAGCAGATGGGCAACAATCCCGACGGCGCGGCGGCGGCGCAGAAGAATATGGAAGCGTTGAATGTGCCGGTGCACAAGCGCGCGCCGAATCAGGTCGGACTGGCGACCCCGGCTGCGACCAGTACGCGGATGGGCAATACGTTTGGCACATCAGTGAAACCGCAGCGGCCGGCGAATTAGGCAGGTTGATCGTTCCCACGCTCCGCGTGGGAATGCCTCAAGGGACGCTCCGCGTTCCAATGGGACGCAGAGCGTCCCGGGCTGCATTCCCACGCGGAGCGTGGGAACCATCAAAGACAGGGATGGGTGCTTTCAGTCACTCGGGGTCTGACGGAAGCTGACAGCCAAACGATTCCAGCTGTTGATGGTGCTCACCGCTACGGTCAGGTCCACCAGTTCGCCTTCATCGAACTGCTCGCGCGCCTGCTGGTAGACGTCATCCGGCACGTGGCTTTCGGCCAACAGCGTCACCGCCTCGGCCCAGGCCAGCGCCGCGCGTTCGCGGGGGTTGAAGAAGTTGCTGTCGCGCCACACCGCGACCGCATACAGGCGCCGATCACTCTCCCCGGCCCGCCGCGCGTCCACCGAGTGCATGTCAGTGCAGAATGCGCAGCCGTTGAGTTGCGAAGCGCGGATCCGGATCAATTGCAGAAGCGGCGCTTCGATGCTCAGGTTGGCGGTCAGCGCCTCCATGGCAAGCATCGCTTTCATCGCCTTGGGCGAAGCGTTGTAGTAATCCAGACGCAGGGACATGGCGCGGCTCTCGGCAGGCGGAATGATGAGTTCACGGTAAGGGCTGTGAGGGCTGTGTTACAGCCCCAATTCCATGAATTCCGGCTACACCAATGAACCTCGGCCAAACGCAATACCTGTGGGAGCGAGCCTGCTCGCGAAAGCGGTTTCCCAGACAAATATTCATCCACTGCACCACCGCCATCGCTGGCAAGCCAGCTCCCACAAGGTTTAACTTCGTTCACAAGATTTGTGCACGCCGCAAAAACTGTGGGAGCTGGCTTGCCAGCGATAGCGGAGTGTCAGACAACGAATCTGTTCAATGACACACCGCCATCGCGAGCAGGCTCGCTCCCACAGGGACTTGCGCCAATTTGCGGTTTTTACTCCACGCAACTACTGCCATAAGCCCAACAACGCTAATCTGACCGACACTTCACTCAACACCCGGGAGCCTCGTCGGTATGGAACTTCATGTCGTGATCAACGGCCGCAAGGATCTTGCCGGTCAGTTGTATCAGCAGTTGCGCGCGGCGATTGAATCCGGGCGACTGGCGGAGGGTACGCAGTTGCCGCCGAGCCGCTTGCTGGCCGAGCAATTGGGCATTTCGCGCAAGACCATTTCCGACACTTATGCGCAGCTGACCTACGAAAACTTCCTCACCGGCGTGATCGGCAAAGGCACCTACGTCAACGCCCGACCGGCGCAGGTGCAGCGCAAGCAGAGCCACACCGAGCTGGCCAGTGCCGAGGTGATCGAGAGCTGGCGCAATCTGCCGGTGTTCCTGCGTCACCCGACGCTGGAAGGTTCGCTGCGCTACGACTTTATCGGCGGCGCCACCAGCAAAGGCCAGTTCCCCCACGACGACTGGCGCCGCTGCGTCGCCCATGCGATGCGGCAGATGGCGCAGTCGAAAGGTTTCTACAGCGTCGCCGAAGGCTTGCCGGCGCTGCGCAATGCGATCGCCCGGCACATCGCGTTTTCCCGTGGCATCAACTGTCAGGACGAGGACATCGTCGTGTGCAACGGCGCGCAGCAGGCACTGGACCTGATTGCCCGCGTATTGACCCGTCCCGGCAGTCTGGTGGCCATGGAAGACCCCGGCTACCCGCCCGCGCGCTTGTTGTTCGGCACGCATGGCGCGGAGGTGGTCGGGGTGCCGGTGGATGCCGAGGGCATTCAGGTCGAGCACATTCCCGATGGCACCCGGCTCATCTATGTGACGCCATCGCATCAGTTTCCGCTGGGCATGGCGATGAGTCAGGCGCGCCGCGAGGCCCTGCTCGCCCGTGCTCACGATCTCGGCGCGATCATCATTGAGGACGACTACGACAGCGAATTCCGCTACGAGGGCCGACCCACCGATTCGCTGTACAACCTCGATCAGCGCGGCATCGTCGCCTACGTCGGCACCTTCTCGAAAACCCTGCTGCCGGAGTTGCGCCTGGGCTACGCGATCCTGCCGCCGTCGATCATCGAGGCGGTGATCCGCGCCAAACAGCTCACCGATCTGCACGCCTCGACTCTGCCGCAATGGGCGCTGGCCAAGTTCATCGCCGAGGGTTGCCTGCTCAAGCACATCCGCCGCTGCCACACGATCTACGCGCAACGCCGCGAACGCATCCTGGAGCGCATGGCGACGGATCTGGCGCCATGGCTGCAAGCCGTGCCGGCCAGCGCCGGGTTTCACATGGCGGTGTTCTGCAAGGTGCCTATCGATTTGCCGTTGGTCATCGAGCTGGCAAAAAAGGTCGAGGTCGGCCTGTATGCGATCAGTGGTTTCTACTACCAGCAGCCGGCGAAAGAAGGCCTTTACTTCGGTTTCGGCGCCATCGAAACCCTCGACATCGACATTGCCCTCGATCGCTTGCGCGACATCCTCGAACAGCTGTCATGAGCCGTTGGTATAAGGCTTTTACCGCCGATTGGTTATTGGTGATTCATGGCGACAGGCCTATTCTGCACAGGCGTTATCCCTCAGTGAGCAGGATTCGTCCGGCCTGATTCAGGAGTGTGAGCAATGTCCAACGAAGTGATCAACACGGTTGAAGTGAAGGCTTTTGCGGGCCGCTCGGAAGAGCTCGGCAAGCAATTGCAGAAGATCGTCGACACCCTGCGCGAAACCCCGGGCTGCGATTCCTACCTGGTCGACCGCTGCCCCGAGGACAGCCACCGCTGGACGGTCAGCGCGCGCTGGCAGTCGGAAGCGGCGATGCAGGCGCATTTCAACCGGCCCGAGGCACAGGGGTTTATCGACCTGATCGATAGCCGCCTGGCCAATAGCGTCGATTTCAACAGCTTCCCTATCGTCTAAAAGCAAGATCAAAAGATCGCAGCCTTCGGCAGCTCCTACTCTGGAATGCGTTCCCCTGTAGGAGCTGCCGAAGGCTGCGATCTTTGCTTTTGAACCAGAATTGGTCACCTGATCTTCGCGAATATTGGCCGTTTGAACCGGCCACATTGCGGCCTACTGTGAGCACACCCCCACCATCACAGGTAACCCGCCATGAAAGCCCTGCACCTCGTCGCTGCCGCCCTCGCCTTCACCCTCTCCGCCTCGGCAATTGCTCACGACCCATCCGAAAAAATCACCGTCCTGCAGGACCAACTGCTGAAAAACGCCCCCGGCAAGAAAGCCATGATGATCGAAGTCGACTACCAGCCCGGGCAATCCTCGATCGCCCATAAACACGAAGGCACGGCGATGGCTTACGTGCTCGACGGCGAAGTGATTTCCCAAGTCAAAGGCGAACAGGCGATCACTTACAAAAAGGGCCAGTACTGGTACGAGCCGGCCGGCTCCGAGCATCTGGTGTCGAAAAACGCCAGCTCAACCAAGCCTGCCAGGTTGCTGGTGTTCATGGTGATGGCCCCGAACGAGCAGGTGCTGATCCCGCTGGAAAACTGATGGCTGCCTGATCACATTTGGAATGCGATCAACCGTGGGAGCGAGCCTGCTCGCGAAGGCGCCAGACCAGACACCACAAAATCCCTCAGACATTAAATCCCCGGCAAGACAGGCCATCCCGTCTTCCAAATCCACAATCATCCGCCGCTGTCCACTGTCAGGTCTGACAGTGGACAGCGCGACCGAAAGCTCCCCAAATACCAGCACTGCGTTGATTTGCCGGTCCCTATCGACTGATCGCTTTACGCAAAAACAGCGTATTCGAGGAGCAGACCATGACTGAAGTAAAAGACACCGCTGTGCATAATCTGGACCCCACTTTCGGCCCCGATAAAAATGGCCTCACCTGGTTTAAATATCCCGATCAGGAAAACGGCTTCGCCAACGCAGTTGCCGTCGCGGCGGACGGCAAGCTGCTGATCGCCGCAAGTCCGGGCAACAAGTTCGCCATTGTGCGATTGAAGCCTGATGGCACACAGGACACTTCGTTTGCCCGGGATGGCGTGGCCAGCGGGGTTTTCGCTCCGGGCTATAAATCCACGGGTGGCAGCATCAGCATCCTCAAGAACGGAAATCTGTTGCTTCAGGGTGCCTTTTATCTACACGAATACGCACAGCCACAACGCTGCCTGGCAATGTTTCGCAATGACGGAACGCCCGAGACCGCATTTGGCGTCAACGGCATAGTCTTCGTTGGCCCGATTCCGGTGCCCGCGCTCACGTCGTCCGAGATCGAACTTGGGCAAAAACGCACTACGGCATCCGATTACAGTGGCCATGCCATTGAACTGGACGACGGAAAACTGATGGTGTTGAGCAACCATCGATATTCCCCCAATGACCAATGCGGTCTTTTGATCAGACTGCAAAGCAACGGGGCTCTGGACACTGCGTTTGGCCAGGGGAAGGGTTACGTCGTGATTCGATACCTGGCCAACTTCACGTGGGCTGGCTCACTGATCCGGCTCCAGGACGGCAAATTCGCCATCGCAGGTTACGTTTCACGTGAAAACCGCTACCGCGCAATGATCGCCCTCTTCGACGCCACAGGTAAGCCTGTCAGCAGCTTTGGCGATAACGGTTTTGCCCTGTTCGACCGCCTGGACAAGCTCAGTCAGATCAACCAACTGGTCGAAATGCCTGGTGGCAACATCCTTGGCATCGGTAGCGCCACCTCGAAGGATTTTGTTCACCAGGGCGTCCTGGTTTGTGTCGACAGGAACGGGAAATACGCCATCGACATCAATGAAGGGAGGCCAGTCCTGACGTCCTATCCAAAAGCCCTTTTCGGCATCCAATGGACTGCTGGCACGCTGAGGGACGGACACATCGTCGTGCTTTCCAGCACCCACGGCGAACAAGACTCGGAAATCGTCATTGCCCAGTTCAAATCGGACGGCTATCCAGATAGCGATTTTGCCGACGACGGTGTGCTGGTCATCAATCTGACCGGCGTGCTCGACATGGCGGGAGGCCTTGCCATTCAGGACAATCAGATTGTCGTAGCCGGAACATCCCTGCCCCGTACGGACGGCGTCGGTAGCTTCGCCTTTCGCTGCGCCGATACGTTCTGAATGACAGACAAGAAAAAGCCCCGCCTCTTTCGAGAGCGGGGCTTCTTCATTCAGCCACTACTTACGCCAGTTCAAGCTCGGCATTCGCAGTGATCGCAGGCACGATTGCTTGCCCGCTCAACGCCAGATCCAGCAGTTCACGGTTGGCCACCGCGTACATGGCGTAGTCCGTACCGCTCGCAGCACGGATTTCCACCAACATGGCGCGCCAGCGTTCGATCATGCTTTCGTGCTGGGCCATCCACAGCGCCAGGCGTGCTTCCACGTCCTGCGAGCCGTCGCCCTGTTGCAGGACGGAGATGGTGATCGCCCGTTGCTGCCAGTCGACGTCATCACGGAACGCTTCACGGGCCAGAGCCTGCCAGTTGTTTTCAACCGGCAGAGCGCTGATCTGTTGCAGGTACCAGGTGATGTCCAGCGCAGAGCCGACGGCGAAGTAGGCCTTGGCCACTTCGGCCGGGTTCTGCCCGGTGACGTCTGCGGCTTCGATGATCGGCAGCAGCGTGTACAGGTGCGAAGTGCCCGCAACCATACGCGCCAGCAGTTCCGGCACACCGGCTTCGACGTACGCTTGATAACGCGACTGCCAGTTCTCGCGGATTTCGCCGCTGAGCAGCTCGTCGAGTTTCAGGCCCAGTTCTTTCAGGTGCGGACCGAAATGCGCGACGTCACGGGCAGCGTTCTGCTCGTTGCGGCGGGCACGCAGGAACCAGCGCGTGGCGCGACGGCCCAGACGCATCAGCTCGTCCATCAGCTCCAGCTGCACGTCAGCGGAAACCTGGTAGTCCAGCGCTTCGATCTGACGGAACCAGTGCGGGAGGTGGAAGATGTCGCGCACGATCACGTAAGCGCCAGCCACGTTTGCCGGGCTCATGCCGGTCGACTCTTTGAGTCGCTGCACGAAAGTGATGCCCATGTGGTTGACCAGATCGTTGGCGATCTGGGTGCTGACGATCTCGCGCTTCAGACGGTGGCGACGCATGGCTTCGGAGAACTTGCTGACCAGGGTCGGCGGGAACGCCGTTTCCATGTCGCGGGTCAGGTAGTCGTCGTCCGGCACCAGCGAACCGAGCAGCTGTTCCTTGAGGTCGATCTTGCTGTAGGAAATCAGCACCGACAGCTCAGGACGGGTCAGGCCGTGGCCCTCAGCGACGCGCTCGGTCAGTTGCTCTTCGGTCGGCAGGAACTCGATGGCACGGTCCAGCTTGCCACGGCCTTCCAGATCGCTCATCAGACGCTTGTACTCAGCGATGCGCGCGTAGGCACGGCGCGCCGCCAGGGACAGGGCCTGAGTCTGCTTGTAGTTGTTGCCCAGCACCAGATTGCCGACTTCGTCGGTCATGCTCGCGAGCAACTGGTTGCGTTGCTTGTCGGTCATGTCACCGGCCTGAACCACTTCGTTCAGCAGGATCTTGATGTTCACTTCGTGGTCGGAGCAGTCCACGCCACCGGCGTTGTCGATGAAGTCGGTGTTGGAACCGCCGCCATTCAAGCCGAATTCCACACGACCCAGTTGGGTCATGCCAAGGTTACCGCCCTCGCCCACGACTTTGCAGCGCAGCTCGTTGCCGTTGACGCGCAGTGCATCGTTGGCCTTGTCGCCGACATCAGCGTGGCTTTCGGTGCTGGCCTTGACGTAGGTGCCGATACCGCCGTTCCACAACAGATCCACCGGCGCCTTGAGCAAGGCATTGAGCAGTTCGGTCGGGGTCAGCTTGTCAGCCTGGATGTCGAAGCGTTCTTTCATCTGCGGCGAGATCGCGATGCTCTTAGCGCTGCGCGAGAAGATACCGCCACCTTCGGACATGATGCTGGTGTCGTAGTCGGTCCAGGCCGAACGCGGCAGGTCGAACAGACGCTGACGCTCGACGAAACTGGTCGCCGGGTTCGGATTCGGGTCGATGAAGATGTGCATGTGGTTGAACGCAGCGACCAGTTGCAGCTTGTCGGACATCAACAGGCCGTTACCGAACACGTCGCCGGCCATGTCGCCGACACCAACCACGGTGATGCTGTCTTCCTGAACATTGATGCCGCGTTCGCGGAAGTGGCGCTGTACGCCGACCCACGCGCCCTTGGCGGTGATGCCCATTTTCTTGTGGTCGTAACCGGCCGAACCACCGGAGGCGAACGCGTCACCCAGCCAGAAGCCGTAGTCGATGGCGATGCCGTTGGCGATGTCGGAGAAGGTTGCGGTGCCCTTATCCGCCGCGACCACCAGGTACGGGTCATCATCGTCATGACGCACGACGTTGACCGGCGGCACCAGGGCGCCGTCCTTCAGGTTGTCGGTGATGTCCAACAGGCCGGAAATGAAGATGCGGTAGCAGGCGATGCCCTCGGCCGCGATTTCGTCACGGCTGCCGCCCAGTGGCAGGCGACGCGGCAGGAAGCCGCCCTTCGCACCCACCGGCACGATGACCGAGTTCTTCACTTGCTGGGCTTTTACCAGGCCGAGCACTTCGGTACGGAAGTCTTCTTCACGGTCGGACCAGCGCAGGCCACCACGAGCGACGTTGCCGAAGCGCAGGTGCACGCCTTCGACCGCGTGGCGAGTAGACGAAGATTTCAAACTTCGGCACTGGCTTCGGCAGTTCAGGAATCGCATGCGGGTTGAACTTGAAGCTGAAGTACGACTTGTTCTGGCCGTTGGCGTCAGTCTGGTAGAAGTTGGTACGCAGCGTGGCTTTGATCAGGTCAAGGTAACGACGCAGGATGCGGTCTTCGTTGAGCACCTGAACATCGTCCAGTGCAGTCAGAATCGCTTGTTCCAGACGCAGTTGCTTGTCTTCCAGATCATCGCTGCCGAGCTTGCGCGCCAGGTAGAAACGGGTCTTGAACAACCGGGTCAGCTCGCGAGCGATGTCGGTGTGGTTGTTCAAAGTGCTGGCGATGTAACCCAGATCGAAGCCCAGACGAATCTGCTTCAGGTAGCGGGCGTAGGCACGCAGCAGCGCCACGTCGCGCCATGGCAGACCAGCGGTCAGCACCAGACGGTTGAACGCATCGTTCTCGGCATCGCCACGCACGATGTGCACGAACGCGTCCTGCAGGGTGTCGTTGAGTTGCTGGATGTCGAGGTCCAGACCTTCAGCGGCGGTGAAGGCGAAATCGTGAATCCAGAATTCGCGGCCGTTGGTGTGGCGCAGGCGGTACGGGAATTCACCCAGCACGCGCAGACCGAGGTTTTCCAGAATCGGCAGGACGTCGGACAGCGCCAGCGGCGTGTCGGCGTGATACAGCTTGCAATGCAGCTCGCGCTGGCCGGAGACCTGACCGAGCGGCTGATAGAAGCTCATCACCAGCGGATTTTTTTCGTTGAGGCTCAGCAGGTGCTGCATGTCGACCACGGCCGAATGCGCAGCAAAACGCTCGCGGTAGCCGGCCGGGAAGCCTTTCGGGAAGTCGGCCAGCACGTTGGTGCCGTGGGCTTCGCCGAAGCTCTCGACGGTCAGTGCGGCGTAGTCGTCCTGCCAGCTGCGGCACGCTTGTACGACTTCTTTTTCCAGCAGCAGCGGGTCGATGTCGAGGCGGTTCTTCGGATCGACGCGCAGAATCAACTGCACACGGGCCAGCACGGATTCCGAGAAGAAGGTCCAGAATTCGCAATCGGACGCCTTCAGGCGCTCCATCAGCACTTGCTGGATCTTCTGGCGCACTTCGGTGGAATAGATGTCGCGCGGCACGTAGGCCAGGCAGTAGCAGAAGCGACCGTACGGGTCTTTGCGCAGGAACACGCGGATCTTGTTGCGTTCCTGGATCTGCACGATCGACATCACGGTGGTGAACAGTTCGTCGACCGGGGTCTGGAACAGGTCGTCACGCGGCAGCACTTCGAGGACCTGGGCCAGTTCCTTGCCCAGGTGAGCCTTGGACTGGAAGCCGGAGCGGCGCTCGATTTCTTCGACCTTGCGGCGGATGAACGGGATGACCCGCACGCTCTCGCCGTACACCGACGAGGTGTACAGGCCCATGAAGCGGTGTTCCTTGATGACTTTGCCGTCGGCGTCGATTTCACGGATCGACACGTAATCCGGGTAAGCCGGACGGTGCACACGGCTCGGGTGCGCAGCCTTGGCGAACGACAGCAGGGTCGGTTCGCGCAGATAGGACACGGCGTAGTCTTCGATGCGCAGGTCTTCGTAGGTCAGGCCGGTGCGCAGCAGTTTCGTCAGGCCGAGGAAGGAGTTCCGGTCGTACTCGATGTGGCCGCCATCGGCCTGATCGGTGACCACGAACTCTTCGTAGCCGAGGAAGGTGAAGTGGTTGCCCACCAGCCATTCCAGGAAGCTCTTGATTTCATTCTTTTCGTCGGCATCGACCGGATAGGCGCTGTTGTCGAGCTGGGTGAGGATGTCCTGCACCTTGGCTTTCATCGGCTCGAAGTCAGCGACGGCGACGCGCACTTCACCGAGCACCTGCTCAAGCTCTTTGCTCAGCACATTCAGCTCGGCCGCATTGGCGCAACGGTCGATTTCCAGGTACATCAGCGATTCGTGCAGCACGCCTTCGCCGGTGCTGCCTTTTGGCAGGATTTCCAGCAATTCGCCCTTGCTGCCACGACGCACGCTGAGCACGGTGGTCTGCAGGGTGTGAATGCTGTAGCCGCGACGGTTCAGCTCGGTACGCACCGAGTCGACCAGAAATGGCAGGTCGTGGTGCAGCACTTCGACCGCGGTGTGGGTCGACTGCCAGCCGTGGCGTTCGTAATCGGGGTTGTAGACACGCACTTGCGGTTGCGCGTGATCGAAGCGCTCAAGCAGGCGCCACGCAGAGAGAGTACAGCCAGCGAGGTCGGAGAGACGACGTTGAGTCAGCTCGTCCAGGGAAATGATGCCGAAGAATTGTTCAGCGAACAGCGCCACTTGTGGCAGTGCCTGTTCACTGATGTGCTGCGCCAGTGCCGCTTGCAGTTGGTGCTGGAAGTCGGCTTTGCTGGCTGCGGTGAAGAACGCCATCTGTGGTACTCCGCTTAAGCTTGTTATTGATGGAAAGCGTCGCGTGCAACACCCCTTTCGGGGCTGGTGTCGCCCTGTTCCTGATTCTCGGGCAGAGGAAACAGGGAGACAGGTGGGTGAAGCTGGACGGGACACTCAGGTCACATTCACCTTCCATGAATGAGCATCTGCAAAAGCGACTGCCAACGCTGCCGACAATGCCTTTACGGGTGCTCATCCGTTGCGCAGCTTAATGGGTGCGACAATGTGTCTGCTTGCGGTGCTGCGACATATTCGGTCATTGGCACGTAAATGCAGGGTTTCGCCTGCTTCAACACTAGCAGGCGTGAGCTTAAATGCAGGTTCGAAACCCCGGTTTCACGGGACTTTCGTGCCAGGACAATCCTTGGGAGCGTTACATATCCGGAAACGAAAACGCCCAAGGCCCTGTTATCGACCCTGAGCGTGGCATCCGGTTCAGCGGCAGCGGTTGACGCGGATCAGTCCGGCAGTTCCTCAAAGGCTCTGAATTTGCTCACCGTGGCGCAGTCGTAGCACATCGTCTGCAGGATCTGCTTGTCCATGCTGGCGTCAATGTTGCTCGAATCGCATTCGCGGCAGAACAGGCGCAGATTGCCCAGCAAGTCGCTGTCGAACGCTACGGCGCTGAAGAATTGCGGAACCAGTTCGTCGCGCCAGTACATGCCCGGCGATTTGGAGAATCCGGCGCCGCTGTCCTTGAGCACCACGTCGTAGAGCAAGCGCTGCAAGGCCGTTTGCGGTACTCGCGAATCGCGATGGCCGTTCTTGCGCCAGTTACGGGCGAGCGCGTCCTGCGCCGTGCCCAGCATGTTGCGCGAAATGGTGTTGGAGGCGTGACTGCGCCCCTTGGAATTGCCGGTGGCATAGAAATGCGCGGCGTTTCTCACGGCCAGCCGGGCAAAGTAATACAGCTGACTGACCGAGAAGTCCTGCAGCAACTGCCCGACCACCTCCTCGGCACGGGCCTCGGCCGTGAAGGCGAAATCCACCTCACTGGCCAGCACACGAATGTATTGAAGCGACTCTTCGCGGGCGAGACTGAAGACCAGCGAATAGATTTCGCTCTTCCAGGCCGCCTTTACGCTGCCCGACAATTCCTGATACAGCGCCAGATACAGATTCTCTCGGGTACAGCGCGCCAATCCATCCAGCGTGACGTTGGGCAGCCAGCGCACGGCGCTGTAATCGCGAATACTGCAGCCCTCGCTGCGATCGAAGGCGTTGATATCGGATTCGGTGGAAACCGCCAGCACCCCGGCTTCGTGCAGGTTTTTGAGCAACTCTTCCCGCGCCTCGAACGTCAGGGCAAGCAGCTCTTCTCGGGATGGCGCGTTCAACGGCGCAATCCATTCAACGTTTGCGCCGTAGCCATCATCAAGCAAGGCGAGCAACGTCAACTTTTGCACAAAGCCCAGATTGGCGTAAGGCACTGCAGGGAGTTGCGCGCCATATCTGGCCTGCAACTCCAGACGGTCCCGCGCTGCCCGGGCGGCCAGTTGCTGCTGGCGAACCTTGAAACATTCTGTGCAGTTGCACGCTGTGTGGCGGCCATTGGCGCCGGGGACACTGTGCTGGTGTTCACAGCGTACGCATTTGAACTGACCCCGCAGTGAGAGCGGAGTACCTCTGGCGTATCGGCGCACCCACATCGGAAGTTCACAGTAAGGACAGGTAAGGTCTGCACTGACAATCGGTGGCAAAACCTTGAGCAGACTGCGCACCCTGGAAGGAATCTGGAATTGCTCCATCAGCTGCGAAGTTTTCTCACCTTCCAGATAGCGCTTGTAGATCTCCTCGATCTGTTCATCAGACAGGTGGCGAATTTCTTCGGCGCGTTCGAAATATTGGGTCATGGCAAAGGTCCTTTTTTTGGGTTTTGGTAACGCACTCCGTTGCGCAAGAGCGGCGAAACTAACGGCAAAACGGTGGCGATCACAAGCGAAAAATCGCAATTTCGGGTGGATTTAGCGCATCCGGTAATTGCCTTACGCTGGCGTCGGATTTTCCCTTCTCGCTATTCGGAACCGGGCGACGGAAATGTCCTGCTTTGCGACCTTTTGCCGATGCAGGCAGCGCGAACGAGCAGAGACTGGCAAAATCGCGCCTTCGAACAGATTCACCGCCGCCACTGCCCAGGATTTCCCCCATGCAAATGACCACCGCCCTACTGATCGTCAACCCGTGCGACGACGAAGAAGACAACATGGCCATGCTCTGCTGCCACAGCGACAAGGGCGAGATGTTCCTGATGAGCCGTTATCCGGATGAGGATGAGCTGGAGATCACGCTGGATGGCGAGCCTTCAACGCTGGAGGGAGTGAAGGTCACGCTGACGTCGGAACTGCTGAAGATCGAGATTGCTGCGACGGATGCCGATGCGTTGAATGGGGATGATGTGCTGGAGATCAGTTTCAATCCGGATATGGTGGATATGGATGAGGTTGTTGAGACCTTGAAGAATATTCTCGATGGGACAGGAACTTTTGTAATTAATCTGGAATAACCAGTTCGGCTCGCATGACAAGATAAATGACGACGGCATTTGATCGCCCCTTATGCCATCGTCATTAATTCCACGCTGATCGATACCTCTACAAGCTCTAAACACCTGAAAACCATAATTCGCGCTAATTTTCCGCATAGAACGCCGCTGTGTTTAACAGCACGAAGCTCGATCCTACTACTCCTCAAGAAGTGCCCTACGCAATCATCGGAAGCCGTCTGATTGCGGGCCCACCCCTCCCTTGTTATTACTCGTTGCGCTTGCAAAAAAACATGCAAGCTCGGCGCACAAAAAAGTGCCGACAACGTGATATTCAATGGAGTCATATGTAATGGGTAGAAAACGTTCTGAAATAAACACCTTCGAGGATTTGCCTTATGGCTCGGGCCACTTTGAAGGTTTCCTGGCGACGGAACTGGACTTCTTCGCCTCACTGACCCGCTGACTCGGCCTCCCGATCAGCCAATCCTGAAAATGCCGAAAGTCGATCTTTCGGCATTCAAGCCTACGAGGCTCACCATGTCAGAGCGTGAGATTTCATCCAGCGAAGCGTTTGTCCGAATAAACAATGTTATTCAGACACTGGGTTTGAAAGCGCGAGTGCGCTATGTCGATGACGGTAATCTGGTCGCTACTGCCGAACTCTATAACGAATACGACACGCTGATTGAATCAGGCGCAGGCAAAGGTCCCGACGCGCTTGTAGGTGCACTTGCTGAAAGCCTTGAGCACTACGCGATGTTTCACGCCGAGCCGCCATTTTGCACAACGCTCGGTTGCAGTGACATCGCTTCGCAGAACGGGGTCGAGTCGGACGGCATTTTCACAAGTCTGCGAAAAAACATCGAGCCTCTACAGTGTCTGCAGCTTGCAGCACTCGACGGCTGCGCCGGGCTTTTTGTGCCATGCGCCCTGCTGTATCCGGTCAAAGATGAACGTAAAACAACGAGTCAACCGACGCGCTTTTTAAATCGCTACGCCTCTAACTCAGGAACTGCTTTCGGCTGCACGAAATCAGAAGCACTGCTGCACGGTACCCTGGAACTGATTGAGCGACACCTGTTGTCCCGGTTTTTCATGGCCGTCTGCAGACTGATACCTGCGATAGATCTCTACTCACCGTCGGCGCCCCTGCTTGCGCAAGCCCTGTTCAACAACTCATACGCGCTACGGGCTGCCGAAGCTTTGCAGATCATCATTATCAAAGACGAGTCAGAAGTTTATCTGGCGGTTGCATTCCCACGAACCGGCCCCGGCGACCGACATATATCCGCAATCGGCTCCGGCTGTTCTTTGGACATATTTATCGCCATCCAAAGAGCGGTAACGGAGCAATTCCAATCAAACGCCTTATACGACGCCAACGATGAAATCGCGGACCGAAAGGTACTTGATGTGCTTTGTCAATCCGAGAAACTGAAACAGCTGATAGACTTTGCACCCGTTAAAAACTTGAAACTCAATACCCTGGCGCCGCCAAAAAGCCTGCTTGCACTCTCTGTTCCTGAACAACTTGCCTTGCTCCGAAAAAACCTGAGCGGTATGAACAAAGTCCTATTTTTCAGAACAGTCATGGAGTACCCGGGGACCAACGTAGTTACCCAGACTTATATCCCGGGTCTCGACCGATTCAACATAATCAGAAATGGCCAACCCGTAGCTCCTCAGCACATTTTGCTCGGCACCAGGAGCACGCCAACGGCGTGATCCAAAACGACCACAGGCCCATACTCATGCAGACATTTATAAGAACAGCCTGCGAGAAACATCGACTCCTGCTGGTGATGACAATAGGCGCGACCATCACCCTGAAAATCCTGGCCCTGGCCCCTCCTTTGTTATTGGGCAAGATCGTCGATTCACTAAACGATGCCGATCACACAACGCTGCGTACGCTGCTTTTTTTCACCGCAGCTTTTACGCTGGCCGGTTGCATTCAGTCGATGACCACCCCCCTGCAAACGCTGCTGCTCTCAAAGCTCGTCCAGCGAATTGTCATGGATGCTTCCATCAATTGGATGGCGCGGTTGATGGGCAAGGATTTTTCCCAGTTTGGCACGTGGCGAGTAGGACACTTCATCAAGTCGGTCGAGCGCGGAATCACTGCCCACGAACAGTTGCTGATGTTCTTCGTCACTACGGGTTTTCCCCTGTGCCTGGAATTTCTTATTGTGGCCGGCGCATTCTGGTATATGGGCGGAGCCTGGGTTTTCTGCGCGCTAGCTGGCCTCGGTGGCTGTTATCTCTATGCAACTCACCGGATCATTCGATGGCGCAGAAAACACATCGATGCTGTTAATGACCAGGAGGATGAGCTGAGTGCAACCTTGGTCAATACTTTGAGGGCTGGTAAATCCATAAAACTGGAACGCGCCGAACGCACGGCCCTGCAACCCTTGAACCGAGCGTTTGAGCGCTACGCCAATGCTGCGGTGACCGTAGCAGGCTCGGGCGGACTGTTGAGCGCGGCGAAGATTTTGTTTATCAGCCTGTCCACCGGCGGTTTGTTGGCTTGGGGAGTCATGGATCAGACGTCCGGACAAGCAAGTATCAGCGTCGGTCAGTTGGTGGCCATTTCCTCTATTGCTGGTACGTTCCTGTTGAATGTATCGGCGCTGACCGAAGGCTATCGGGTGCTGGATCAATTTTCGGCTGATCAACGGCGACTCAAAGAATTACTTGCAACTGCTGACTTCGATAACGATCGCCGCAATGACTCTGATGCGTTGCATAACCTATCAACATTACGGCTCGAGCCCTGCGAGATCACCCATAACGGTGTTGCGCAGCTATCAATTGCCAGCCAGATCAGCTTCCGACAGGGCCAATCCGTTGCGATCATCGGGCCCAGCGGCGCTGGCAAATCGACGTTACTCGAAGCGCTGGCAGGACTGGATTTTTCGGTGCGGCCCCGGCTGTTCATCGACGAGCTGTGCATAGATCGCTTAAATGCTCGCGTTCATCTGGAAACGGTGCGTTACAGCCCCCAGTCTCCGCAGTTCCTGGAAGGAAGTTTTGAACAGTCCGTACTTTTCGGTGTTGAGCAGTCGAAAACATTGAACGAGGCAATTCAATGCCTCCAGCTTGATGAAATCATTGGCCGAGGTCACATCGCTGAAAACGCCACCAATATCTCCGGAGGTGAAGCGAAGCGGCTTTCGTTGCTGCGACTTCTGAATCGACCGGGCAAATTCAATCTGTTTGATGAGCCGAGTGCTTCGATTGAACCGAAACTCGCTACACCAGTGTGGGATTTGCTATTCAAGACATTCGCTGGACAGGGCCTTATATGTGTCACCCATGATGTTGAACATCTCCATCGTTTTGACCGCGTGCTCGTCATGCAGCAAGGCGCCATCGTTGATGAAGGCAAATGGTTCGAACTGCTTGAGCGCCCCGCCATCAAGGTCATATTGCACAGCTTGCACACGCAGACCTGAATCGCAAAAACGTCCAGAAACGGCCCCACGCAGTGCAAACGAGGGCCGATACTGACAAATCGCGCAAATGCCGTTAGTCGCCGCCCCCCACGATGGATTAAAGTAACGCCCCCAGCCCCGGCGTTATCCGAACGCCCCGGCCACCCCCTTTCCAGGAACAGTCACCGATGGAACATCGTGAAGCGCTGCTGGCGCTGCGAACCTTTCTTTCAACGCAGATTCTCGGCCAGGAAAAACTCATCGAGCGCCTGCTCATCGCCCTGCTCGCCGACGGCCACATGCTGGTCGAGGGCGCTCCCGGTCTGGCCAAGACCAAAGCGATCAAAGAACTCGCCGAGGGCATCGAAGCCCAGTTCCATCGTATTCAGTTCACCCCCGACCTGCTGCCGGCCGACATCACCGGCACCGAAATCTACCGTCCGGAAACCGGCAGCTTCGTCTTCCAGCAAGGGCCGATCTTTCACAACCTTGTGCTGGCGGACGAAATCAACCGTGCGCCGGCCAAGGTGCAATCGGCCTTGCTCGAAGCGATGGCCGAGCGCCAGGTCAGTGTCGGGCGCAGCACCTATGAGCTGTCGCCGCTGTTTCTGGTAATGGCCACGCAGAACCCGATCGAACAGGAAGGCACCTATCCGCTGCCGGAAGCCCAGCTCGACCGTTTCCTCATGCACGTCAAGATCGGCTTCCCTGACGCCGCCGTCGAACGGCGCATCCTGCAACAGGCGCGCGGCGAGGCGTTGAACGGCGAGACCAAGCCCGAGCGTCGGGTCAGCCAGCAGGCGATCTTCGCCGCGCGCAAGGAAATCCTTGGTTTGTACATGGCCGACGCCGTGGAGGAATACCTGGTGCAACTGGTCATGGCCACGCGCAACCCGGCCAAGTTCGACCCGGAAATGGCCGAGTGGATCGCTTACGGCGCGAGTCCGCGCGGTTCGATCGCCCTCGATCGCTGCGCCCGCGCCCACGCCTGGCTGGCCGGTCGCGATTTCGTCAGCCCGGAAGACATTCAGGCCGTGCTGTTCGACGTGTTGCGCCACCGCATCATTCTGTCGTTCGAAGCCGAAGCCGCTGGCATCGATCAGGATCGCGTGGTGCAGCGGATTCTCGACGTCGTCGCCGTCGCTTGACCCCCATGAACGCCGCCCTGCCCTCCGAACCCGGTATCCGCATCAGCCTCGCCGAGCTGATCGAGATGCGTCACCGCGTGCGCGAGGTGCAGCTGTTTTCCACGCCGAGTCAGCGCAGCCCGCTGATCGGCCTGCATCACTCGAAATTCCGTGGCCGTGGCGTCGACTTCGATCAGGTGCGGGTGTATCAGGCTGGCGACGACGTGCGCACCATCGACTGGCGCGTCACTGCGCGCACGCAGGAGCCGCATACCAAGCTGTTCCATGAAGAACGCGAGCGGCCGATTTTCATCATGGTCGAGCAAAGCACGCGGCTGTTTTTCGGCTCGGGGCTGATGTTCAAGTCAGTGCTGGCGGCGCAGGTTGCAGCGTTGATTGGCTGGGCCGCGCTGGGGCACAACGACCGCGTTGGCGGGCTGGTGTTCGGCGATAACGAGCACTACGAAATCAAGCCTCGGCGCAGCAAGCAGAGCCTGCTGCAATTGCTCAACCGGCTGGTCAAGGTCAATCAATCGCTGCACAGCGAGCGCGAGCCGGATCGCGATGCCTTCGGCGTGGCCTTGCGCCGGGCGCGGGAAGTGCTGCGGCCGGGCAGTCTGGCCATCGTTATTTGCGATGAGCGCGCGTTGTCCGACAGCGCCGAGCAGCAATTGAGTCTGCTGGCGCGGCATTGTGATCTGCTGATGTTGCCGCTGTCCGATCCACTCGATCACGCCCTGCCCGCCGCCGGCCTGCTGCGCTTCGCCGAACGTGGCGCGCAACTGGAGATCGACACGCTGAACTTCGACCTGCGCCAGACCTACCGCGCCCAGGCCGAAGCGCGCATCGCTCGCTGGGAGCTGCTCGCACAAAAGCTGCGGGTGTTGCTGATGCCGCTGAGCACGCAGAGCGAAATGGTCGAGCAGATGCGCGAGTTCCTGAACCCGCAGCGTCCGGGGAAAGGTCGATGAACGGCCTCGAACAACTGCAACCGCTGATCTCACCGCCGCCGATCGCCTTCTGGCCGCCGGCGCCGGGCTGGTGGCTGCTGCTTCTGCTGTTGCCGCTGCTGGGTTTCGCCGTGTGGAAGCTACGGCGTTTCATTCCGATGAAGAAACGCCCGGTGGTGCGCGCCGAGCAGCCGCTGGATCCGGTGCGCATCGCCGCACTCGCCGAACTGGCGCAAATGCCCAAACCCTACGACGGTGCACCCGCCGGCGCCTGGCTGCAACAACTCAACGGCCTGCTCAAACGCCTGTGCCGCAACCACTATCCGTACAGCCAGAGCCACACCCTCAACGGCCGCAAATGGCTGGCCTTCCTCGATAACCGCTGCCCCGCTGCCGGCCTGACGCGCTGGATGGTGCTGGTTGAAGGCGCGTACAAACCGGAATGCAAACTCGACGACAAAGCCATCGTCGGCCTGACCCAAGCGGTCGACACGTGGATTCGCAAACATGTTTGAGTTCGCCTGGCCTTGGATCTTTGTGCTGCTGCCGCTGCCGTGGCTGATGCGTCTGATCCTGCCGGTGGCCGACAGCGGCGAGCCGGCATTGAAAGTCAGTTTCCTCGCCGACCTCGAAGGCCTCGCCCGCCGCCGCGCCCGCGCCAACTTGCCGGCGTGGCGGCAGCAGGCGCCGTTTATCTTGCTGTGGCTGATCTTGCTGATCGCCGCCGCGCGCCCGCAATGGCTCGGCGAACCGCTGCCGATTGCCGCCAGTGGCCGTGATCTGCTGGTGGCGGTGGACGTGTCCGGTTCGATGGATTTCCCCGACATG
The DNA here is from genome assembly GCF_056278925.1 of Pseudomonas sp. TE9122. NCBI lineage: Bacteria > Pseudomonadati > Pseudomonadota > Gammaproteobacteria > Pseudomonadales > Pseudomonadaceae > Pseudomonas > Pseudomonas sp. TE9122. The sequence continues at coordinate 2,835,242 of NZ_JBWBQI010000001.1, forward strand.
CAATGGCAGGACGAAGAAGTCAGTCGCCTGTCGCTGGTGCAGCACTTGCTCGGCGATTTCCTTGAAAGCCGCGACGGCGACCGCGTCGGCCTGATCCTGTTCGGCAGCCAGGCCTACCTGCAAGCGCCACTGACCTTTGACCGGCGCACCGTTCGCGTGTGGCTCGACGAGGCGCGGATCGGCATCGCCGGCAAGAACACCGCGATCGGCGATGCCATCGGCCTGGCCCTGAAACGCCTGCGCCTGCGCCCGGCGCAAAGTCGCGTGCTGATTCTGGTCACCGACGGCGCCAACAACGGCGGCGAAATCAATCCGCTGACGGCCGCAAAACTGGCCGCCAGCGAAGGCGTCAGAATCTATCCGATCGGCATCGGCGCCAATCCCGAGGACAGCGGCTCGACCGGCCTGCTCGGGGTCAATCCGAGCCTCGATCTGGATGAGCCGGCACTCAAGGCCATCGCCGAAATCACCGGCGGCCAGTACTTCCGCGCCCATGACGGCAAAGAGCTGCAAGCGATCAAGGACACCCTCGATCAGCTCGAACCGGTGACTCAGCAACCGACTCAGGCACGCCCGGCGCAAGCCTTGTATCACTGGCCGCTGGCGCTGGCGCTGTGGTTGAGTCTGTTGCTGGTCGTCCGCGAACTGTGGCCGGATAACCCGCTGCAACGCCTGTTTACCAAACAACTGTATTTGCAAAGTCCGCTGCCGGACTGGCGTGAGCGCTTGCAGCGTTTGCGCCTGCGGAGGCGCCGATGATCGCGCTCTGGCCGCACTGGTTCCGCCCTTGGTGGCTGCTGCTGTTGCCGCTGCTCGGCTGGCTGCTCTGGCAACTCTGGCACAGACAGAAACGCGCCGGGCGCTGGCAGATGATTCTGCCGCCGGCATTTCACGCTGCGCTGCTCAGTGGCGGCAGCGGTCGCCAGAGCAAACTGCCGTGGATCGCCCTAGGCGTGGCGTGGTTGCTGACCATTCTGGCCTTGCTCGGGCCGAGCTGGGAGCGCGTCGAACAGACCAGCCAGAAACCCGCCGACCCGCTGGTAGTCGTGCTCGAACTGACCCCGGAGATGCTCGCCACCGACTCTCCACCGACGCGTCTGGAACAGGCGCGGCGCAAGCTGTTCGACCTGTTGCAGGCGCGCAGCGATGCGCAGACCGCCATCGTCGTTTATGCCGGCAGCGCGCACACGCTGGTGCCGCTGTCGGATGATCTGGCGACCAGCCGCAATCTGCTCGACGCGCTGAAGCCGTCGCTGATGCCGGAAGCCGGCCACCGCGCCGATCTGGCCGTGGGCAAAGCATTGGCCTTGCTCAAGCAAGGTGCGCTGGGACAGGGACGGATTCTGTTGATCGGTTCGTCGCTCAATGAAGAGGAACGGCGCGGCATTCGCCGTGCGCTCAATGGCGAGTCGACGCAACTGCTGATGCTCGGCATCGGCACCGCCGAAGGTGCGCCGATTGCCCAGGAGGACGGCAGTTTCCTCAAGGACGAGCAAGGCGCGATCCGCGTGCCGCAACTCGACAGCCCCGGTCTGGCGACTTTCCTCAACAGCGTAGGCGGTGAGTATCACCCGGCGCGTCTTGACGAGGCTGATCTTGGCGCCCTTGGCCTGCTCAACGGCCCCCGCAGCCTGCGCGACGACGGCCAGACCGTGCGCCTCGATACGTGGGCCGATCAGGGCTATTGGCTGCTGTTGCCGCTGCTGTTGCTCGCCGCTTGTGCCGGGCGCCGTGGCTGGCTGTTCTGCCTGCCGCTGCTGTGGTGCCTGCCGCAACCGAGCTACGCTTTCGACTTCGAAGACTTGTGGTTGCGCCCCGACCAGCAAGGTTTGCACCTGCTCAAGCAGAAACGCCCGGCCGAAGCCGCGCAGCATTTCGATGATCATCAGTGGCAAGGGGTGGCGTTGTACGAGGCCGGCGACTACAGTGGCGCCGCTCAGCGTTTCGCCGAGGGCAGCGATGCCCGCGCCCACTACAATCGTGGCAACGCCCTGGCCAAAAGCGGCGAGCTGGAAGCAGCAATCGACGCCTATGAACAGGCGCTCGAGCTGCAACCGGATCTGCGTCCGGCGCAGACCAACAAGGCGCTGGTGGAAAACCTGCTGAAGCAGAAAAACGCCCCGCCGCCGCCCGAACCGGACAACCAGCCCAACGAACAAAGTCTACCCGGCGATGAGCCTTCGCCCACCACCGCGCCCCCTCCGGCGGTGAGCAGTGAAACCCAGAGCGAGGCGCAACCGACCGAGTCGGCCAGCGAACCGCCTCCGACCGCCCCGCCGCTGCCAGGCCCCAATGAAATCCCCGGCAGCAACGAGGAAGAGGAAACCGACACGGTGCCGACCCTGCGCCCGAGCGAGAACAACCTCGAAGGCGAGCAGCGTCAGGCGCTCGAACAATGGCTGGGCAAGATCCCGGACGACCCGGGCGAACTGCTCAGGCGCAAATTCTGGTACGAACAGCAACAACATCAGGATCAGGAAAACAATCGATGACCCGCTTCACCGCTCTCTTGCTGCCCCTGCTGATCTGCACGGCCACCGCTCATGCGGCCGAGCTGACCGCCAGCGTGGATCGCAGTCGCCTGAACTCCGGCGAGACGGTCGAGCTCACCCTCGAAACTGACGACGTCACCCAGTTCGGCAAGCCCGATCTGTCGGCGCTGGAAACGCTGTTCGAAGTGCGCGGCACGCGCCAGGTCAACCAGCTCAACACCCTCAACGGCGACAACCGCGCGACCACACGCTGGATCATCACCCTGCTGCCAAAAGAAAATGGCAGCGTAGTGATTCCGCCGCTGCAACTGGGCGAAGCACAGAGCCAGCCGATCACCGTGCAGGTGATCGCCAGCGACAACCGCGAAGACAACAACAGCCTCGATCCGGTGTTCATCGAAGCCAGCCTCGATCAGACCAGCGTCTACGTGCAGGCCCAGGCCATCCTGACTTTGCGCATCTACCACTCGGTTTCGCTGTACGACGACAGCAGCCTGAGCCCGCTGCAAATTGCCGATGCGCGCATCGAACAACTTGGCGACACGCGCACCTACGAGAAAGACATCAACGGTCTGCGCCACGGCGTGATCGAGATGCGCTACGCGATCTATCCGCAACACAGCGGCCTGCTGACCATCGCGCCGCAGACGTTCAGCGCCACGCTGGTCGATACCGCGCCATCAGCAGACGCCTCGGGGCCGAAGCCCGGCAAACTGATGCGCGTCAGCTCGGCGTCGATTCCGCTGACGGTCAAACCGAAACCGCTGACCTACCCGGTCGATGCACCATGGCTGCCGGCGCGCAACCTCAGCCTCAGCGAAAGCTGGAGCCCGGAACCGGATCACACTCAGGTCGGCGATTCCCTCACCCGCAGCCTGACCCTGAAAGTCGAAGGCCTCGCCAGCTCGCAACTGCCGGCCCTGCCCGCCACCGACGTCAACGGCCTGCGCCGCTACCCCGACCAACCGGTGCTGGGCAACCAGAGCAGCGACCGCGGCATCATCGGCAGCCGCGAAGAACGCGAAGCCCTGGTGCCAAGCCGCAGCGGCGCGATCGACCTGCCAACCGTCGACGTGGTCTGGTGGAACACCTTCGAAGACCACCTCGAACACAGCAGCCTGCCCGCGCGCACCCTGCAAGTAGCGAACAACCCCAGCCTGCAAATCGACACCCCGGCCGGCACCCTGCAACCGAGCACGCCCGACAACGACACCCTGTGGTGGTGGAAACTCAGCACCCTGATCCTCGCCTGCACCACCCTGCTCGGCTTCGGCCTCTGGTGGCGCGCCCGCTGGCAACCGGCAATCCACCGCGCCGCCCAGACCGGCCCTAGCCCACGCACCCTGCTAGACGACATCAAACGCGCCAGCCAAGCCAACGACCCCCACGCCACCCGCCAGGCACTGGACGCCTGGGCGCGGCAGCAGCCGGAGACACTGGCAGACATGGCCGCGCGGTTTGTGCCGTTATCGGATGCGTTGGATGGCTTGAACGGCGCGCTGTACAGCGAGACCGGGCAGCATTGGCAGGGTGAGGATTTGTGGCGGGCGATTCGTACTATTCCCGCCGCCGAGCGCGTGCAGGATCCGGTGAGTGAGAGTGGATTGCCGCCGCTTTACCCCAAGTAAAAGCAAAAAGATCGCAGCCTTTGGCAGATCCCTACGGATTGTGTGTAGGAGCTGCCGAAGGCTGCGATCTTTTGGTCTGAAAGTCTGGAATCAATATGCGAATTTTGTTTGGACTTGTTCGCCTTCTCGATAGGAGAGGACGAATGACTTCCATGGCTCGCCACGCTTGACTGCGTTTTCCTGAAGCTGGTCGACCAAACGAAGGATAATCGCCCCGTTAATATCAGTTTCAGCGTTCCAGTCCTCGACGCCATCTTTCTCAACGCACAGCTCCGTCTCGATGTAGCCCTCCCCCAACTCCACGCCATAACGGAACGCGTCATAGCCATGGACGATGCCGGCTTCGACCACCTGGAAGATCTCTTGGACGATCTTTATGTCTTCGGTAATCACTGTAAAACCTCCAGATTGCGACTGAAGCTGAGTTCCTCTGAGATGTCCAATCCATAAGCTATTTGTTTCCCGCGCCTCTCCTCATGCGCCACCAACTTCTACATAGACAGCCTCAACGATGGCGTCGTTTTCCCCGAAATCAGGCACATAAAACCTTAAACCCACGCCAGTGACACTGAAGCCTGAATTATTGAAAACCAGAACCTCTCCTCGCTTGGCCAAAAACTGTCGAACCACAAGCGCATTCTCACCGACCAGTTTCTGGTTGTCCCAAACAAGCTCACTCCATTTCAAAAACTCAACGCCAAAGACCCGGTAGCGCTCATCAAAGTAAACGTGCACGCCTAAATCATCGTAAGCGTCGGTCGGTACTGTCGAATATTCGGCTTTGTAAAACGCCTCAAACCGATCACCAAGAGCCTTCCTTGATTCTTCTCGGGACATGCCAGCGTGAATCAATCCGAGATCACCGCGACTTAAAAAACTAAATACCATTGTCATCTTTTCCGGGATCTCCTGAACCAAGAAAGATGCGCGAGTCCTTCCAAGATGGTCACGCTTGACGCCCGCGCCCCTTACTAAAGACCCGATGTCGTCGCATTCTGCACCTATGGATAACTCACTGGTGGTAGCCCTGATAATCAAATCCTTCTGGAATATCCGGCCAGACTGGCTTGCGCAGCAGTGCATCCAAATCGTCGAAAATATCCCTGAAAAAATTGGCGAGATCCATGAAGTCCGTTCGTGAATTCAGCAACGCGGCTTTCAACATGACATCATCTGTATTTTCTTTGGCGGATGCCGCTCTAGACATATTGTAGAAAGCGTTTGCTAGCCTTTCCGCTAACTCGTCTTCCCAGTTCAGCTTGTAATCAGCTTCCCAACTGCCACCATCAAAATCACCGGCTTTATCTTTCACCAATTGGATAATCAGTTTCTTTACTGACTCTAAATCTTTCATCCTTCAACTTTCTCTTGATCGGATAACTTTTGGCTGCGCTGGACAAATGGCACATTTTTACTTATCAGACATGGCTCTCACTCAAGAGAACATCGACTTCCGCCTTATTTTCAGGATGACGCTGCAGGTATTTATCACAAGCTAGCCGAAGGTATTCCATGCAAACCTCTTCACTGACAACAATTGTGTCTGCATCGCTAGAGGGATACCCATAAGAAAACTCCACTCCTTCGAAATGGCCCTCTTCAAATGAGCTATTTACATCAGGGAAGTTACAGTATGCTCCATCAACACTGAACCCCCAACGCCCCACAATATAGCCGGCCGCCTCGATGAAACGGCCATCATCATACATCCTGTCGAAATACCCTTTGACAATCCAATAAGGGTCTGACTGGCGGTATGGCTGACCGAACAACTCCTTCATAACAACCTCACTTCATTGCCGGATCATACACTGTCATTTCTTGAGTCTTCTGAACCGGAAACAATGTCCAACTCGCCCCTATGGCATCGACAAGCCTATGCTTTCCATATAAGTCCCAAAATCCAGAAAAGGCGCAACGCCGATCGCCTCAATTGAAAACCAGGTAGCGTCGCACTCTGGGCACATGAATAACTCTTTCCCAGTGGCGTTGACATGGGCACAGACAATGTAATCCTGCTGACATCTTGGGCAGATGATCATCTATGCCTCCTGCAAGGGCACGACACCATTGAATGAGTTTTCGCGACGCAGACTGATATATAAAGTGGTGATCAAGTCGTCGTCATCGTCAACATAGAACCCCATACCCAACTCACCGACTTCAAATCCGTCATCGTCAATGACGGGATCAATACCGTGGCGACGAAACAAAGCCAACACGTCCGAGGATGTTTCGCCTACCAGCCTGTGGCCGTTCCAGGACACCGTGCTTCTTTCGAAAAACTCTACCCCTTTAACCATATCGCGCGCGTCGTAGTAGACATGAAGGTCGAGCTGAAAATAAGCATCCGTAGTATTCAAGGAGTCAGCTGTTTTCCAGAACACTTCGAAACCGGCTCCCAGAATTTCGCGCACTTGAGCTCTGGACAGTTTTCCATTCAGGGGGCCGACCAATCCGTATTCCGCAATTGAAAAGTCCATTTGAAGCCTCTTGCTGGCGAACAATCCAGTTTCTACTCTTTCCCCGCAACGCATGTGGGCGCGCCCTAACGTACTTCCTTGGTATAGGAAGAAAATTTACCGCCACCTTGATCAATATGTAGTCGTTCGCATTTATTGCATCGATAAACAGTAGTAGCACCCGCTCCTATCTGCTGATAGAACTCTTCCTCTGACAACCAACGATCTGCCAAGGCAGCACCCAGCTCATCTATCTTTCGCTCGGCAACCATCGAATATTCTGACTCGGACGTACCATGAGACAAATTGATTATCTGACCGCACACACAGGAAAATTTAGGCATTGTATTGGTGGCTCAACTCAAGAAAAGTAACTGCTCGCACACGGTCTTGAGACGGGCACATCAAGACAAAAAATCTTTTATCAGCGAGCATTGGGAATGGGATCAATCATTGTTTCACCTGACAAAACGTAACCACCGGGCCGTAATCCTCATCCGAGTTCGACACCTCGACAGTGAATAATGTGTCCGGGAATTTCTCCTTCAGCACCATTCGCCAGGCAAACCCGATCATCTCGCACAGCTGAAGAAATATTCTGGGCGATACACCATTTCCGTATTGGCCAAAAACATCATAAATCTTCACACAATTCATAAGCAGCTCAACCTCCGCCATGTCGCCAGCGGCCAGGTTCACGCAGCGCGCGAACGCTTCGTGTGAAAAATTTCGCTCGAGGAAGACGCCTCCCTCAGACACGATGAACGTCGGGAACAGCAACGTGGAAAACATCAATATCTGTTCCGGGTGGCATTGGTCGTTGATATACGAATGAATATCCAGGCCTTCCTGATTTGCCCATTGCTGCTTCCACGCGTCATAGGGTTCAGTGTCGATGACGAAGGGTAAAGAGTTGATCAGATGCATTGCATGGGCTCCAGACACGATTTTCCGCCGTAGGGGACCTGGGGGACAGATCTCTGTTTATCAGAACTTGGTTTGTCCCTGGTTCTGCTCCATTACCCGCACGATCCAGCGAGATACTGGGATTGGCAACGACGAGGCCATCGGCCTGCGCTCATAGTGGCTGCAAGACCATGATGTTTGCCAGCAGGAACGTCTGTCCGCGCTTGGGCATGCCAATGAACTGATGAGTTCGCCCACAGGGGCAGGAGACTGGTGCGCGAGGAATACGTACGACGAACGTCCATGTAGAAGATCCTGTAACGGGCAATAATCGATCTGATCAGGTGCCATGCTCGGCCGGACAGCGGCGCGGATGAGCGCAAAGAGTCGCTGGCGTCTCTACAATGGCGCATCAGCCGGCATGATATTATGTGGCCACTATTTTGGCGTCAATCAATGGATGGGTTGAACAATCGGTTTCGATGAGCGGTACAGCCCGTATCCTCGGGCAATGCGCCTGTTAAAGGCTCTGTTTGCCCTGCGTCGGTTGGCGACCGCGGGTACGCATTTCGAGCTACTCACGATTCATCCGAAGTAACCTCTGTAAGATTTCAGTCGATCCCTCGTAGGTTTCATCCCGAGTGTTCGATTCCTACGCAAAACACAGAAAGATCTGACTGCTGTCGCTTTCCAGATACACGCACATTTCTCTGTCACAAACAGACACAGGGAAATGTGCTCAATGATGCACCCCGCCAACCTCGCGGCAGCTGCCGCCTCGAAAGCGCCCATTGGTGCGCCAGCCGCCTGCCCCTTGCGCAACACCCACGTGCAACTGCTGCCCCTCGCTTACGGCCTTGTCGAAAAACCCTTCGATCCCAGCACCGAGCTCACGCTGCCGTACACCCTGACCACGCGCCCCATGGGCATCCGCCGCCTGCGCGACGGTTGGCTGTACATCGTCGACAGTCTCAGCGGCGAGCTCTATGAATACCGTGTGCTTGAAGGCGTCATCAGCGCATTGCTGCATCGCGGCAAAAGCGTCAGCGAGGATCAGCGCAGCGCCATCGAAGAACGTCCGGCGTTGATCTTTTCGCGCAAAAGCACCCTTTACGTGACCTTCGCCGATGTGCAGTTGAGCGCGGCGAAGTGCCGACAGGTGCTGGACAGTGCGCAGGAACGCGAGCACTTCATGCAGGCGGTCGATCTTGGTCCTGTGCATTGTCTGATCGGCGGCGAGCATTTGCTCACCGTGGCTCAGGCGAAACAGTGGCTGGCGGAAGTGGCCTGCACAGCGAAACCGCTGGCCGAGGCGGACGCCACGCGGATGCCGGCGTTGCAGGTCAGCGATGCGCCGGAGCACGAACGCGAACCCTATCTGTGGGAAAACCCGCGACGTTTTCGCGAGGCGCATATCGGCGAATTTCTTGGTCGGGTGCGCGGACCTTATCAGGACGACACGCTGTTTCTGCTGGTCAACGACGACCTTGGGGTGATGCGCGACCTGGCCGATTATCAGGACCTGGTAGTCGGCTGGATCGAGCAGTGGAGCAACACCGACAACAACGAGCGCGACTATCTGCTGGCCAGCTACATCGAGTCGCTGAGCCAGTTGGGCGCTCAGGATTTCGACTCCTTGGCCAAGGCCAGCGACGATCCGCGCGCCCAGGCATTGTTTGCTGAACTGGAGCAATTGCCCGAGCCGGATCGGGAAAATACCCGGCAGGCGCTGCTCGAGTATTTGAACAAGGGGGGTGAGGTCGAGCCAGTTGCAGTCGAAGCCACGCCTGAATTGCAACAGCTTCGGGAAAAGGCACTGGACGAGTCATTGGCGCTGAACCGCTTCGACGGCGTCGCCCCTGATTTCACCGCGCACGCTCGCGTCACCGCCGAGGCAGATCGGCGCTTTTACACCCGCGAATATTTTGCTGAAGTGGCCCCGGCCGATTTCGTCGAGCGTCATCTGAACACACTGGTCGACCTCGGCAAGGATCAGAACCGACGCATGAGAGACGTGCTCGACGGCCCGTTGCTCAGCGGCAAACGCGGCATCAACGACCTGATCGACCGCCCGGCGATGGACGAGGTTCTGAACAGGCATCGCGACAACCTCGGACGCTGGAATCGCCTGCTCGAACGCATCACCGCCGATCGCGCGCAACTGCTGTGCGCCGGGCGTTTCCATCGCTCTGCGTGGTATTTCGACGGGCAAGTGCAGATCGATCAGGCGCTCGCCAGCGAATACGCCTGCCTCAAGGACATCGGCCGTAGCGACGCGGCCAATGAGCAAATGCTCGGTTACCTCGAGCAGCACCCGCAACTGACCCGCCCGTTGTTCTACACCTTGCCGCTGCGCTTGCAGACCGAACAGGCCGGGCAATATTCAACGCTGTCCAACGCCGGCATGGCGATGTTCAACAACCTGCCGGACTGGCTGGCCAAATTGCAGAGCATCGAGCAGCCGCAGCTGCCCGCGCTGGACGACCTGCCCGCACACAGCCGAGTCCTCGCCGATGCCGTGCAAGACACCTACAGCCCGGCGCTGAACCTCGGCCTGAGCCGGGCGCTGGAAGGTTTTGATCTTGCCGGCGAGAAAATTCCCGACCTCGACGAACTGTTCCAGCGCCTGCCCAAAGCCCTGCGCCTGCGCGTGTTCGACGCCGCGCGAACCAGCGGCGTGACCTTCACCGTATCCACCCCGGCGGAGCAAGCGGCGCTGCAAGCCACGATCAAGGAAGTGCTGCGCGAGCGCGACTACCTGAAAACCCTCAACCGCGAACGCAACCAGCTCACCCACAACAAAAACCGCCAAGGCCACAAAACCGCCCGGGCGGTGGAATTGCAGCAGGAAATCGTCCGCGTGCGCACGCAATTGGCGCTGTTCGAAGGCCGCCTTGCGGCAGCGTTGAGCCCGATTGATGAACTGCCGGATCGCTTGGCACGGCTGTATGGCGCCACCCCGGCGAAAGCGGGCGTGACGGTGGTGTTTCCGTCGGCGCAGCAAGGGGAATTGCGCGGGTTGCTGGAGAATATTCGCGCGGGAGTGGCGGGAGTTTCGAAGGCGAGCCTGGTGCGGACGGAGGGGATGGGATTGTTGGTGGTGTTGGTGCAGGTGGTGAATTTGGTGGGGGTTTATCGGGAGCTGCGCAGGCAGGCTGTAAATGAAAGAGTGTGGACCTCGTTGATGAATTCAGTCGTTGCAACGGGAGCGGCGGGATTTAGTGCCGCACAAAGTCTTGCTGATACGGCGTTAAAAGTTCGCTGCGCTTCTCTAGTGGCAAGCGTTCAGCTCCATGCCTTGCAGACCGTGCACGTGCAGATGGGGAAATTGCATGTGGGATTGGGTTTTTTTACATATTTGTCAGGGTTGGCTTCTTCTACGAACAGTATTGTCACGCAGCGCAAAAACTGGGAACAGGCGGTTCGCAGTGGAAATCATTCGGCGCAAAGCGCAGCTGCATTGGCGACGATGGGAGCTGGTGGAATGACATCAGTTAGTGGCTATGGTTTGACCAACACTGTCCACTCCACATTCAAGGTATTGAAGGCGTCAAGTAATGCCGCTCGTAGAGCTGCTTGGGCCGCTGCTGGCACACGTTTATCCACCGTCTTTTTCCGCTTCAATCTCGCTGGAGCACTTTTTACTGTTCTAGAGCTGGGGGGTAGCTTGCTGTACAGCCGCTACAACATCAGTGCTCACGATAAATGGTTGAAAATCACACCGTGGAGTAGGGATAGCGAGATGCGTGGCGACCACTCACTTGATGACTATCAAAGTTATCTGGCTTTTTTAATTCACGCACCTTACGCGCAGCTTGGCCCAAATCTGTACGACTCTTGGCTGAAGGATCTGTTATTCAAAGCCAAACCCAGCGATATTCACTTAGCATTGCCGACCCTAACGCTGAATGATCTGCTGCGTCCGTTTGGCGGCAACCCAACCTCCCGTTTAGGTATCGGCGCGCACCGCATTTCAATTCCGCTGCACAGTCGAGGAGCACCACGAGAGCAGCGAGATGTCATTAGTGACGAGATTTTAAGCAGCCTGCGCATCGTGAAGTCCAGCCCAGAAGGACTGATACTTTGTCTCCAGTATCCAGCGGGCCTCGGGTCGGAATTTGTTCCCGCGAAAGAAACGCTGGAATTGGCTGTGTGCGTTCAGACATTGAATAAAAAAGGTGAATGGGCATCTCGAACTCGCGTCATTCACCTCGATCCGCGTGGTGAGGGTCATTTTGGGGTTGTTACTCCCCAACAGGTCAAAGAAAAACCTCCAGTTTTGCTGGTTGAGGCTCACCTGTTAGAAAGAGCTGACCATGCTGAATAATCACGATGATCCATTAGCAACTCGCCCGCTTCGACAGCCTAGAAAGACCGGTGACATTGAGGCGTTTCCGAGCGGAAAAATTACCTATCTCGCGCCCTTGCCATTACCAACATCAATGCCAGCTTACGGTCCGCATATTGGTGAACTGAATGACGTTTATATGGATTTCGGTTTAGGGACACTGGAGGTTTTTTCTTGGCAAGTCATTTTAGGCGGACCATTCAGCGGCACATTAATGATCGCGTTTCTATATCCACTGATGGGAGGGTTTATAGGACTTCTGTTAGGTGATAGCTGGGAGTTCATTAAAGAAGTCATTGAGGGTATTTTTTTTGCCATTTACAAATTGGCTTTCTCAACGGGTTTAATTGCCTTGTTTATTGGCCTAGGCGTCTGGCACCACGTCCACAAAACCCGCGCCACCCTCATCCCAACCCGCTTCAACCGTCAACGCCGCGAAGTCTGTTTCATGCCCCAAGGCGCCACCGAGCCGGTCTTTGTCCCGTGGGAGTCGCTCAGCGCCTGGATCATCGAAGCCAAAGGCGCCACCCAGTTTGGCATCCACCGCCAATACGGCATGGGCATCGGTTTTCATCACGGCGAAACTCTCACCAGCCAGGAATTCCAATGCGCCGGCCAGCAGCTCGCGATCAGCCATTGGGAGGCGATTCGCGGTTACATGGAGTACGAAGTCAACGACCTCAAATCGATTCAGGACCTGCAAGACCTGCAAGGCCCGGACGACCCGCCCCACGAAGGCCTGCACACTTTCCGCAATGCCCGCGCGCGGATGCATCAGCAGATCCGTGAAGGCCACCGCTCGCGGCTGTCGGGGTTCTTCTGGTACCTGTATCACGTCATGACTTTATGGACGATTCCCAACCGTCTGGTCGAATGGGAAGTGCGCCGTCTGGAAAGAATCGGCAAGCAGGCGCTGCCGGAAGTCATGCGCGAATGGTCTGAGCCGCTGCCGAAAGAGCAATGGGCCAAGCCCAGTGAAGAGTTGCTGCGGCTGAGCGAACAAGTGCGGCGGATGCACAAGCGCCAGCCGCATCGGCCGATTACGCAGATTTTCGCTGAGATTTGCAGGCGGGCTGTGGACTGATGCAGAGCAGTTTTGTGACCAGACGGAGGGAGGTTTTTTGCCTGTTTGAGCGCCTTCGCGAGCAGGCTCGCTCCCACAGGGGACCGCGTTGGATGCGGATGTTTCGGTTGATCTTGGCCGAGGCGAGAGACCCTCGGGGTGACGGCCATTTCCCAGTTGTTGCTACCGGCTCGTTCAAGGAAAACCCGATGGTTCTGCTGGTTGAAAATCAATACCTCGAAAGGGCTGACCATGCTGAATAATCACAATGAGCCTCTTGTTGATGCGCAATGTGAGGTGATCAGAAAAGCGGGCGATGTAGAGCCGTTTCCGAGTGGAAAAATTACCTATCTCGCGCCCTTGCCATTACCAACACAAACGCCACCCTACGGGCCTCATATAGGGGTACTAAACAGTGTTTACATGGACTTCGGGTTGGGAAACCCGCAGGTATTCATGTGGCAGATGACTTTAGGAGGACCGTTCAGTGGCACATTCATGATCGCGTTTCTATATCCACTGGTGGGAGGCTTAATTGGGCTCATGTTTGGAGATAACTGGGAGTTCATTAAGGAAATTATTGAGGGTGTTTTTCTTGCCCTTTACAAATTGGCGTTATTAACGGGTTTTATGGCCTTGGGTATCGGCCTGGCCGTTTGGCACCACGTCCACAAAAAACGCCTCTCCCTCATCCCAACCCGCTTCAACCGTCAACGCCGCGAAGTCTGCTTCATGCCCCGGGGCGCGACCGAACCGGTCTTCGTCCCGTGGGAATCGCTCAGCGCCTGGATTATCGAAGCCCAAGGTGCCAGCCAGTTCGGCGTCCATCGCCAATACGGCATGGGCATCGGTTTCGATCACGGCGAAACCCTAACCAGCCTCGAATTCCAATGCGCCGGCCTGGAGCTTGCGATCAGCCACTGGGAAGCGATTCGCGGCTACATGGAGTACGAGGTCAACGACCTCAAATCGATTCAGGATTTGCAGGATCTGCAAGGCCCGGACGACCCACCCCACGAAGGCCTGCATACATTCCACAATGCCCGCGCGCGGATGCATCAGCAGATCCGTGAAGGCCACCGCTCGCGGCTGTCGGGGTTCTTCTGGTACCTGTATCACGTCATGACCTTATGGACGATTCCCAACCGTCTGCTCGAATGGGAAATTCGTCGGCTGGAAAGAATCGGCAAGCAGGCGGTGCCGGAAGTCATGCGCGAATGGTCCGAGCCATTGCCGAAAGAGCAATGGGCCAAGCCGAGCGAAGAGTTGTTGCGGCTGAGTGAACAAGTGCGGCGTATGCACAAGCGCCAGCCGCATCGGCCGATTACCGAAATATTCGCCGCTGTCGGTGCAAGCAGACACACGACAAGGCAAGGGGCGTGATTTGCCAGTAAACTCCCCTCCTTTCGCCGCCCTTTGTTCCTCGCGGCCACCCTCTTGATCAAAATGCGGAGTCCACCTTGCGTCTGTTCCACACCTCCGACTGGCACCTTGGGCAAAACCTGCACGGCCAGGAGCGCGATTTCGAGCACGCGTGTTTTCTCGAATGGCTGCTGCGCCAGTTGCACTTGGCGCAGCCGGATGTGCTGCTGATTGCCGGCGATATCTTCGATACGGTCAATCCGCCGGTCAAAGCTCAGGAACGCCTTTACGACTTCATCGTCAGCGCTCACGAACAGCAGCCGTTGCTGACCATTGTCATGATCGCCGGCAACCATGATTCCGGCTCGCGGATCGAGCTGCCGGCGCCGTTGATGCGGCGTTTGCGCACTCACGCGTTGGGTCGGGTGCTGTGGCTGGATGACGGGCAGCTCGACGCCGAACGTTTGTTGCTGCCGCTGCCGAATGCCCAGGGAGAAATCGCCGCGTGGTGTCTGGCGCTGCCGTTCTTGCGCCCGGCGGAAGTCACTGGCGCGCATCTGGGTGACAACTATCTGCGCGGCATCGCTCAGGTGCATGAATGGCTGATCGCGGCGGCGAATGCCAAGCGTCAACCCGGGCAGGCGTTGATCGCTATCAGCCACGCGCACATGGCCGGGGGCTCTGTGTCGGAGGATTCCGAACGCAGCCTGATCATCGGCAATGCCGAAGCGCTGCCCGCCAGCCTGTTCGGCGAAAGCATCAGTTACGTCGCCCTCGGCCATTTGCACAAGCCGCAGAAGGTCAACGGCGAGGAGCGCATCCGCTACAGCGGCTCGCCGATTCCGCTGTCGTTCTCCGAAATCGGTTATCAACATCAGGTTCTCGATGTGGTCCTCGAGGGTGAAACCCTGGTCGGCGTCGAGCCGAAATTGATCCCGCGCTCGGTCAATCTGCAACGCATCGGCCCGGCGCCGCTGGCCGAGATTCTGCTGCAACTGGCCGACCTGCCGAACATCGATCTGCTCGCCGAAACCCAGCGCCAGCCCTGGCTCGAAGTGCGCGTGCGTCTGGATGAGCCGCAGCCGGATCTGCGCCATCAAGTGGAAACCGCACTGCAAGGCAAAGCCGTGCGACTGGTGCGCATCGCCGCTGAATACGCCGGCAATCGTGGTGCCGATGGCAGCGATGACGGCAGCACGTTGATCGAACTAGACCAGCTCACCCCGCAGGAATTGTTCAGCCGCGCCTGGCTCGACAATTACGGCAGCGAGGTCGACGAGCAGACGCTCAAGGACTTCGCCGAACTGCTGCAGGACGTGCAACTGGAGGGCGAGCAGCCATGAAGATTCTCGCCATTCGTTTGAAGAACCTGGCCTCGCTGGCCGGTCCGTTCGAGATCGATTTCACCGCCGAACCGCTGGCCAGCGCTGGTCTTTTTGCGATCACCGGCCCCACAGGCGCTGGCAAGAGCACGTTGCTTGATGCGTTGTGTCTGGCGCTGTTCGGCGCCGTACCGCGCCTGAACAACACCGGTCGCGATGCCAAAGTCCCCGACGCTGACGGTGAAATCGCCACTGGCGACCCGCGCACCTTGCTGCGACGCGGCACCGGTGAAGGCTATGCCGAAGTGGATTTTGTCGGCGTCGATGGCCGCCGCTATCGCGCGCGCTGGGAAGCCAATCGTGCTCGCGAGAAGGCTGGTGGCAAACTCCAGGCCAGTCGGCAGAGCCTGCGCGACATCGATCAGGATCAACTGCTCGCCAGCCAGAAAGGCGAATACAAAACCCAGCTGGAAGCCGCGCTGGGCCTGAACTTTGAACAGTTTACTCGCGCTGTGCTGCTGGCGCAGAGTGAGTTCAGCGCGTTCCTCAAGGCTGACGACAACGACCGCAGTGAACTGCTGGAAAAACTCACAGACACCGCGCTCTACACCCGCCTCGGCCGCCGCGCTTTCGACAAGACCAAAGAAGCCCGCGAAGCGCACAAGCTGTTGCAGGATCAGGCTACCGGGATAACGCCTTTGGCGCCGGAAGCGCGCGCCGAACTCGACGAGCGTTTCAACACCGCGCAGCAACATATGAAGGCGCAACAGGCGCAGCTCAAACAGCTTGAGCAACAACACGGTTGGCTGAAGGATTTGCGTCAGTTGCAGGACGCGCAAAAAGCCGCCAGCGAACAACTGCAAACCGCGCAACAGCAATGGCAGGCACTGGCCGGCGAGCGGGTGAAGCTGACGCGTCTGGAACAGCTTGGCCCGCAACGCCATCAGTTCGCGCGCAAGGCCGAGCTTGATGCGCTGCTGACGCCACTGACGACGCAGATTGCCGCGCACACCCAACAACACGCCGCGTTGGGCGAACGCCAGACGCAACTGGCGCAAAACCTCGACGCAGCAAAAGTCGCCCTGAGCGAAGCGCAACAGCGCCAGAGCGAAAACGCGCCGCTGTTGCGTCAGGCATTCGAAGAGCAAAGCACCCTCGCCCGTCTGATCAAGGACACTGCCAGCAGCGCCGAAGCCCGACAAACCGCCGAGCAAGCGTTCAAGGATGGCCAGAGCGCGATTCAGGCCTTGCAGGAAAAACAGGCTGAAGTCGCCGCACGCTTGCAACGCATCGCCACCGAGCTTGAGCAGAGCGCCCATCTGGCGCCCTTGAGCGATGCCTGGAGCGCCTATCGCGACCGTCTGCAACAGCTGATGCTGATCGGCAACCGCATGAACAAGGGCCAGACCGAACTGTCGTCCCTCGAACAGAACGCCGCGCGCAGTGCTGAGCAACTGGCCTCGCACAAACAGCAACTGGAAGTGCTGTTCAAAGAGGCCGGCGCCGAGCCCGATGCGGTTGCGGAACAGATCGGCCTGCTCGGCACCTTGCTGCAGGACAACCGCAAAGAGCTGCGCGCAATCGAAGACCTGTCGCGCCTGTGGGCGTCTCAGCAGGATCTCGACAAGCGCAGCGCCGAGTTGCAACAACGTCAGCTCGACGCGCAGCAGCAACGCGAACGCCTGACCCAGGACGGTGTGAAAACCAAGGCCGAACTGACCGTCGCCGAGCAGACCCTCAATGTCACTCGCGAACTGCTCGAGCGTCAGCGGCTGGCGCGCAGTGCCAGTGTCGAAGAGTTGCGCGCGCAGTTGCAGGACGATCAGCCCTGCCCGGTCTGCGGCAGCAACGAGCATCCCTATCATCAGCCCGAAGCTCTGTTGCAAAGCCTTGGCCGTCACGATGAAAGCGAACAGGCCAACGCCCAGCAAGTGGTCGATCAGCTCAAGGAAAAACTGATCGAGCTGCGCGGCGAAGTCGGTGGCGTGATCGCGCAACAGAAAGAATTGCTCCAGCAACAGGAACAACTGGCGGCGCAACAACAAGCCCTGGCGCCGAGCCTCGACGCGCATCCGCTGGCCGCGCAACTGTTCAATCAGGACGCCGACAAACGCGACGCCTGGCTCAGCCGCCAGACCGAGCAGTTGAACCAGAGCATCACTCAAGACGAGCAACGGCAAAGCGCCCTGCTCACCTTGCAACAGGACGCGGCGCGCTTGTCGCAACAATTGCGTCAGGCCGAGGTGGCGTATCAGCAAGCGGCGCAACAGCTGAGCCATCAGCAGCATGAACTCAACAGCGACCGTCAGCGCCTTGAAGAAGAACTCAGCGCGTTCGGTCCGCTGCTGCCGGCTGACACCCTCGAAGCACTGCGCCTGGAGCCGGCGGCAACATTCATGCAGTTGGATCGGCAGATCGCCGAGCGTCTGGCCCAGCTCGAACAGCAAAAGGAAGAGCTGAGCGAACAGCAGCAACGCCAGCAGACGTTGGAGAAAGAACAGGATCGCCAACAGCTGCGCACTCAGCAACTGCACAGCGCCGAGCAACAATTCACCGCGCTGACCGAGCAGCAGCAAAGCTGTCAGGAAAAACTCGCGCAGTTACTTGGCAAGCACGACAGCGCCGAGCATTGGCAGCAGCAGCTGGAACACGCGGTGGAACAGGCGCGCGTAGCCGAAACCAGTACAGCTGAAGAGCTGCAAAGCGTGCGCACGCAGCTGGTGCAGATCGCAGCCGAACTCAAGTCACAGCAGGATCGCCTGAAAGCATTGGAGGCTGAAGAACAGGCACTCGCCGGCAAGATCGCCGATTGGCGCGCCAGCCACCCGGAACTGGATGACAGCGGCCTGGAAGACTTACTGCGCTTCGACGACGCGCAAGTCGCCGACCTGCGTCAGACCCTTCAGCACAACGAAAAAGCCATCGAACAGGCCCAGGTCTTGTTGCAAGAGCGCGATCAGCGCCTGCTCGATCACCAGGCCCGGCA
This sequence comes from Pseudomonas sp. TE9122, assembly GCF_056278925.1. Lineage (NCBI taxonomy): Bacteria > Pseudomonadati > Pseudomonadota > Gammaproteobacteria > Pseudomonadales > Pseudomonadaceae > Pseudomonas > Pseudomonas sp. TE9122. The sequence goes on from NZ_JBWBQI010000001.1 coordinate 2,853,811, forward strand.
GGACGGCAATCTTGACGCCGAACAGCTGGACAGCGCCCTCGCCGAGCTGCAAAACCAGTTCGCCGTCAGCGAACAGCAGTGCGCCGAACTGCGCGCCGAACAGGCGGAAGACCAGCGCCGACAGAACGCCAATCAGGCGTTGGCCCGGCAGATCGCTGACGCCTACGCCGAGTATCAACGCTGGGCGCGACTCAGTGCCTTGATTGGCTCGGCCACCGGTGACACCTTCCGCAAGATCGCCCAGGCGTACAACCTCGACCTGCTGGTGCACCACGCCAACGCGCAGCTGCGCCAACTGGTCAAACGCTATCGCCTCAAACGTGGCGGCAGCATGCTCGGCCTGCTGGTGATGGACACGGAAATGGGCGACGAACTGCGCTCGGTGCATTCGCTGTCGGGCGGCGAGACGTTCCTCGTATCACTCGCCCTTGCGCTGGGTCTGGCCTCGATGGCGTCGAGCACGCTGAAAATCGAATCGCTGTTTATCGACGAAGGTTTCGGCAGCCTTGATCCGGAATCCTTGCAACTGGCCATGGACGCGCTCGATGGCTTGCAGGCACAGGGACGCAAGGTGGCGGTGATTTCCCACGTGCAGGAAATGCACGAGCGGATTCCGGTGCAGATTCAGGTGCGGCGCCAAGGCAATGGTTTGAGCACGCTGGAGGTGAAATGAACACGCTGTATTCCTTCCGCCGCTGCCCTTACGCCATGCGTGCGCGAATGGCGTTGCGTTATGCGGGCGTGCCGGTGGAGATTGTCGAAGTCAGTCTCAAGGACAAACCGGCGCAGATGCTGGCGCTCTCGCCCAAGGGCACCGTGCCGGTGCTGAATGCCGATGGCGTGGTGATCGATGAGAGTCTGCAGATCATGCGCTGGGCGTTGGCGCAGAATGATCCGGATGATTGGTTGCTGGGCGGTGATTCGTTCGCGGCACTGTGGATGGAGAAACTGATTGAAGGCAATGATCAGATTTTCAAATCGGCTTTGAATCGCTACAAGTACGCCGAGCGTTACCCTGAGCAGCCGATGGAAGCTTATCGGGCTGAAGGTGCGTTATTTCTGCAGAAACTGGATGAGCTGCTTGAAGGACGTGAGTACTTGCTGGCCGATCATCCGAGCCTCGCCGACATCGCCCTGCTGCCCTTCGTCCGGCAGTTCGCTCACGTTGATCGAGAGTGGTTCGCGCAGACGCCTTATGTTCGCTTGCAAGCCTGGTTGCAGCGCTTGCTCGAATCCGAGCTGTTCACCTCGATCATGAAGAAGTAACCCTCTCTCCCTCTTGATCGTTCCCACGCTCCGCGTGGGAATGCAGCCGGGGACGCTCTGCGTCCCAGTGGAACGCGGAGCGTCCCTTGAGGCATTCCCACGCAGAGCGTGGGAACGATCATTAGGCCAGTGCTTGGCACATGCCCAGCGCCATGCAATCCACTTCAAACGGCCCGAGAAAATCCAGCGCAACCTTGACCGGTGGATTGCCGGCCATCAGCCCCAGCGTGTTGGCTCGTTCAATGTTGTGCGCGATGTTGTGGTTGGCCTCTATGGCCCGGGCCAAGCCGCCCACCGAGCCCTGGCCAAATCCCAACAGTGAGGCGCCGTTGGTCATCAGCGCGAGGCTGGCGATGACCCAGAGTCTGTAGCCTTTCATGCGCCGCCGACTCCTGCGAGTTCGGCCCTGTCGACCATTGCGCTTTGCGAGCGCAGTTCGAACTGGATGCCGGGGTGGGCGACGTCGATCGGGGCGTCGAAGCTGTGTTCCATTTGCGCGCCGATGCTGACAAACAGCACCACGGCCAGGTACAGACCGATGGCCAGATAGGCGCCGCGTTTGGCGGAAGTGAGGATTGCGCTGGCCATGGTGTTCTCCGTGGGCAAAGGTTTCGATGGCCACAGAATCAAACAAAAAAGCCGAAGCAACCACTCAGGGTTTGCAATGATGAATATCAGCTTCGTTGATTATTTAGCGGCTCTATTTGCCGGCGAGAGAAAACCTATGAGTGGAGAACGCGTACGCGCACAGGAGCTGCCGAAGGCTGCGATCTCTTGTTTGATCATTCCCACGCAGAGCATGGGAACGATCAAGATCGCAGCCTTCGGCAGCTCCTACAGGAGAACGGTGCGCTCAGGCTTGGGTTTTGTGATCCAGCGCGGCGTAGAAGTTGGCGCTTTGTTGCAGGTATTTCTGGGTGTAGCTCTGGGTGTGGGATTTTTTGCTGGCGATTTCGACGTTGGCACCGGCTGGCAATACCACGGTGGCAGAAATGGCGGAAGCGGCGATGACGGAGAAGAGATTGAAATTCATGGCGGTAACCCTCGTGTTCGTTTGCTTGGTTTGCCCGGTCGGGCTGTGAAACAAACGTAACGCTCGAGGGTTGCTCGCTTGAAATCTTTTGTAGCATTAGCCGATATCAGTGCAATTAATACAACGATGCAGGCCCCGCAGACCGGGGCCTGTGGCTTATTGTCGCACTAGAAACTTCAGATCGCTTGGCGCGTCCATCGGCAGTTTTTGCACGGTTTTACCGAGCAGACCCGTCTTGGTATCGCGCTCGACGACGACAATCTGGTTGCTCTTCTGGTTGGCGATCAAGACGAATTTACCGCTCGGATCGAGAGCAAACTCGCGCGGGTGATCCCCCTCGACCGAGCGCTTTTGCAGCTCTTTGAGCTGACCGGTCGCAGGATCAATGCCGAACACTACGAGTTGATTGGCCGTGCCGCGATTGCTCACGTAGAGAAACTTGCCGTCAGCCGAAGCATGCAGCGCCGCGCCGGCCTTGTCCGAGGTTGGCTGGCCCGCCGCCAGATCGACCAACTGCGTCTGGCTCAGTACGCCGTCCTTGTAGTCGAACATCGCGACCTGTGCACTCATCTCCATGGTCAGCCAGGCGTGTTTGCCGTCAGCGCTGAACAGCAGATGACGCGGGCCACTGCCGGCCGGCAAGGCTACCGAGGCGGTTTTCGCCGGGGTTAGCGGCAGGTGCGGGTTGGCCTTCGGGTCGTACTGATAGATGAAAACCTTGTCCGCGCCCAAATCATTGGAGAACACATAGCGACCGTCCGGCGAAGACACCGTCGAGTGCACGTGATTCGAGGCCTGGCGCTCAGGGTTGACCCGACTGGCCGGGTGGCCGCTCATCTGCACCACCGGTTTCAGCTGGCCGTCGGCATCGACCGGCAATACCGCCAGGGTGCCGCCCGGGTCTTCCATCACCGAGTAGTTGCTGACGAACAGGTGTCTGGCATCAGCGCTGAGGCTGGAATGGGTCGGCTCGTTGCCCAGGCTCTGCACCTGATTGATCAGGCTCAGCGCGTGGGTCTTCGGGTCGATGGCGAAGCTGCTGACGCGGCCGACCGGGTCAGTCTGGCCCGGGCCGTTTTCGTTGACCACGAACAAGCGCTTCTGGTCTTTCGAGAGGGTCAGCCAGGACGGGTTTTCGGTCTTGATCACTTGCAGCGGCTTGGCGTCGATCTGGCCGGTGGCACTGTCGAACTGCATGCGGTAGATGCCCTGGCTGGAACCGGCGGTGTACGAGCCGACCAGCAACTGCAAGGTGTCGGCGCTGGCGCTGGAAAGCCCCATCGCGCCGACGCTGCCGGCCATCAGCAAAGGCCAGAAATTACGCATCTTCATTATTGTCATCCTCATCGTCGCTGCTGCTGACTACGTCGCCGAGGCACACCAGACGATGCTCGCCCGTGGTCTTGGTGTCGCTGGCGTAACCGACGATCAGCCAGCTCTGCAGCGTCTCATCGAACGTCGCTTGCGCGACCTGCGCCGGGGTGAATTCCCAGTGCTTGGCTGCACGGCCATCAATGCATTCGATGTGCAGGTTATCGTCCTCGTCGAGGGCGAATTCGAAGGCGTGCAGGCCATCGATTTCGACCATATCGCAGTGTTCGAGGGCGTTGAGAAGGGTTTGGGCAGTCATGGCAAACAGTCTTTCTTTGGGGGGAAAGGGCCAATGATAGCCCAATGTGATCCAGAGGCCCCTGCTGGAACCTCTGTCTGATCGTTCCCACGCTCCGCGTGGGAATGCCTCAAGGGACGCTCCGCGTTCCATTGGGACGCAGAGCGTCCCGGGCTGCATTCCCACGCAGAGCGTGGGAACGATCAACACAAAAAATCGCGGTGCTGGCTAGATCGCCTCACGCGATGGCTTGCCATCCACCAGGCGCTGAATCCGCAGCGGGTTGGCGTTTTTCAGTGGTTCGGGCAGCAAGCTGTCCGGGTAGTTCTGGAAGCACACCGGGCGCAGGAAGCGATCGATCGCCAGCGTGCCCACTGACGTGCCGCGCGCATCGGACGTCGCCGGGTACGGGCCGCCATGCACCATCGAATCGCACACTTCGACACCAGTCGGATAACCATTGAGCAGGATGCGCCCGACTTTCTGTTCCAGCAGCGGCGTCAGTTCGGCGAATTGCTCGAAGTCAGACGGCTCACCAATGATCGTCGCGGTCAGTTGACCGTGCAGGCCGTGCAGCGCTGCGCTCAGTTGTGCCTGATCGGCCACTTCGACGATTACTGTGGTCGGACCGAACACTTCTTCCTGTAGCACTTCGTCGCCGTTGATCAACAGGCTGACATCGGCCTTGAACAACTGCGGCTGCGCCTGATTGCCCTGCTGCGGATTACCGGCCAGATGCTCAATGCCGCTGTGCGCCAGGAGCTTTTCCAGGCCTTTACCGTAGCTGCCGAGGGTGCCGGCGTTGAGCATGGTTTGCGCCGGTTGATCACCGATCGCAGCGGCGACTTGCTCTACAAACGCGCTGAACTGCGGTGAGCGAATACCGATCACCAGCCCCGGGTTGGTGCAGAACTGACCGCAACCCTGCACTACCGAAGCGGTGAGGTCGCGCGCGACGGTTTCCGCACGCGTGGCCAGGGCCTGCGGCAAGACGATCACCGGGTTGATGCTCGACATCTCGGCAAACACCGGGATCGGTTGCGGACGTGCGGCAGCCATGTCGCACAGGGCGCGACCGCCCTTCAGCGAGCCAGTGAAACCAACGGCCTGAATCGCCGGATGCTTGACCAGCCATTCGCCGACGCCGCCACCGTAAATCATGTTGAACACGCCAGCGGGCATACCGGTTTTTTCTGCGGCACGAATGATCGCGTCGGCGACCAGTTCAGCCGTGGCCATATGGCCGCTGTGGGCCTTGAATACCACCGGGCAACCCGCGGCCAGTGCTGCTGCGGTATCGCCACCGGCAGTGGAGAACGCCAGCGGGAAGTTGCTCGCACCAAACACCGCGACCGGGCCGAGGCCGATGCGGTACTGACGCAGATCCGGACGTGGCAGCGGCTGGCGATCCGGCAGTGCCAGATCGATCCGTGCGCCGTAGAAATCACCGCGACGCAGGACTTTGGCGAACAGACGCATCTGCCCGCTGGTGCGACCACGCTCGCCCTGAATGCGTCCGGCGGGCAGCGCGGTTTCGCGGCAGACCACGGCGACGAAATCGTCGCCAAGCGCATCCAGTTCATCCGCGACCGCATCGAGGAACTGCGCGCGACGTTCGGCGCTGAGGCTGCGATAGGTCGGGTAAGCCGCAGCGGCAGCCTTGGCGGCGGCATCGACCTCTTCGGCCGTGGCCTGGATGAAATCATGCGGCAGGGCCTCGCCAGTGCTGGCGTCGACCGAGTGCAGTTTGACGCTGCCGGCGGCGCTGCGCTGACCGCCGATGTAGTTGTGACCGAGAATCTGAGTCATGGGATCTCCTTAAAGGGTGCCGATGCTGTCCGGTTCAAAAGCCGCCTGAACCGGTGCGATACCGTTGACCAGCGGTGCGCCGAAGTCGGCCTGGCTGATCTCGAACGTGTCGCCCGGCTGGGTGCGGATGCCGTCGGCAAACGACAGGGTCGCAGTGCCGAAAAAGTGAATGTGCACGTCGCCCGGACGCAGGAACTGACTGTATTTGAAGTGGTGGTACTCGAGGTTCGCCAGGCTGTGGCACATGTTGGCCTCGCCACTGAGGAACTCGTTCTGCCAGAGCACTTCGCCGTCACGCAGGATTCGGCTGGTGCCGGCAAGGTGTTGAGGCAATTCACCGGTACGAAGTTCCGGGCCATAACTGCAACTGCGCAATTTCGAGTGCGCCAGGTACAGGTAATTCTTGCGTTCCATGACGTGATCGGAGAACTCGTTACCGACGGCGAAACCGAGGCGATACGGCTTGCCGTCGTTGCCGATGACGTACAGGCCGGCCATCTCTGGCTCTTCACCGGCGTCTTCGGCGAACGGCGGCAGCGGGAACGCCTGCCCCGGACGCACGACAATGCTGCCGTCGCCCTTGTAGAACCACTCCGGTTGCACACCGGCCTGCCCCGCCGCCGGTTTGCCACCCTCCACGCCCCATTTGAAAATGCGCATGGTGTCGGTCATTGCCGCTTCATCGCCGGCCTGCTGGTGCATCTTGTCCCGGGCCGAAGCGCTGCCCAGATGGGTCAGGCCGGTACCGCTGACCAGCATGTGCGCCGGGTCCGGGTGATCGAGTGGCGGCAGGATGCGCAGGTCTTTGAGCAACTGCCCATAGTCGTGACTGGCGCCGAGGCCGAGGCTTTGCACTTGCTGCTCAAGCGAGTTGCCGGCCTCGATTGCCGCCAGGGCCAGATCACGGACACTGCGGGCGTCCTCGACTTCGCGGACCTGACCGTTGTCGACCACGCCGACCCGGCGCTCGCCGTTGGGTAATTCGAATTGAACCAGATGCATGATTTTCTCCTGTTCCATCAAAAACGCCGCTATCCCCTGTGGGAGCGAGCCTGCTCGCGAAAGCGGTGTACCGGTCACCAACAGTGTTGAATGTGATGGCCTCTTCGCGAGCAGGCTCGCTCCCACAGGGGCCAGTGTTGGTCAGTCAAGTTCGGGTCGCGCCACGGGCGCTGGCGGCGAACTGGTCGACGGGCAGCACATGCTTGCGTTCCAGCACGCGGTAAACGACGCCGGTCAGAATCAGCCCGAACACCATCACGCCCGAGAGGAAGTACAACCCCGAAGCCAGATTGCCGGTGTATTCCTTCAACGCGCCGATCACGAACGGCCCGATATACCCGCCCAGATTGCCCACCGAGTTGATCAAGGCAATCCCCGCCGCCGCACTCGCGCCAGCAAAGAAACGCCCCGGCAAGGTCCAGAACACTGCGGTGCATGAGAACAGCGCGAACGCCACCAGACACAGCGCCGCCAGTTGCGCCACCGGTAGCGACAGCCAGGCACTGAGGAACAGGCCCAGCGCACCGAGCACATAGAGCACCGCCAAGTGGCCGTAGCGATCATTCAAGCGGTCGGAACTGCGCGGAATGATCAGCAGGCCGATGATCCCGAAAATGTATGGCACCGAAGAGACGAAACCGGTGACCAGATCGCTGCCGCCGAACTGTTTGATCAACGTCGGCAGCCACAGGCCCAGACCATAAATGCTCAGGGTCACCGGCAGATAGAACAGCGCCAGCAACAACACACGTTTGTCTTTCAGCGCATGCAGCGGATTGCCGTGACGGGTCTGGCCGTACTCCTGCAAATCCTTTTTCAGTTCGCCGGTCAGCCAGTCTTTTTCCGCCTGATCCATCCACTTCACTTGCTGCGGGCCGTCCGGCAGCCAGCGCAGCACCGGCCAGGTCAGCAGGATCGCCGGGGTGCCGATGACGATGAACAGCCACTGCCAGCCGTGCAGGCCGAGGATGCCGTCCATGCCGAGCAAACCGCCGGACACGGGACCGGTGATCATCATCGCGATGGGTTGCGAGAGGATGAACAGGCCGAGGATCTTGCCGCGATGGCGCACCGGGAACCATTGGGTGATGTAGTACAGCACGCCGGGAAAGAAGCCCGCTTCGGCCGCGCCGAGCAGAAAACGCATCACATAGAAGCTGTGCGGCCCTTGCACGAAGGCCATGCCGATGGTGATCGCGCCCCAGGTGATCATGATCCGCGCGAACCAGCGCCGCGCGCCGAAGCGTTCGAGCATCAGGTTGCTGGGAATCTCTAGAAGAAAGTAGCCGATGAAAAACAGCCCGGCACCGAGGCCATAGGCGGCGTCGCCGATACCAATGTCCGCGCCCATGTGCAGCTTGGCGAAGCCGACGGCGGAGCGATCCACATAGGCGATCAGGTACAGCAGGATCAGGAAGGGAATCAGTTTCAGTGTGATGCGCCGGACAAGCCGCAATTCCTGGCTCATGAGATCGGTCTCCGATTGTTGTTTTTATAGAACCTCGGGGGACGCCTCTCGCCAAAACAGCCAGGGCCATCCCTCCGTCGAAAACGACTATATAGTAATACTAATTACCCAACAACACTACCAAAGCGCGGATTTTGAGCTTAGATTAAGCGTCAGCTCGCAAACAATAGTCTTACAATAAGAGAATCGATCATGTCTGATAAGAAACCCACCCTGCGCTCCGCCCAATGGTTTGGCACGGCCGACAAGAACGGCTTCATGTACCGCAGCTGGATGAAGAATCAGGGCATCGCCGACCATCAGTTCCACGGCAAGCCGATCATCGGCATCTGCAACACCTGGTCGGAACTGACCCCGTGCAACGCGCACTTCCGCCAGATCGCGGAGCACGTCAAACGCGGGGTGATCGAGGCTGGTGGTTTTCCGGTGGAGTTTCCGGTGTTCTCCAACGGCGAATCGAACCTGCGCCCGACTGCCATGCTCACCCGCAACCTGGCGAGCATGGACGTTGAAGAAGCGATTCGCGGCAACCCAATCGACGGCGTCGTGCTGCTCACCGGTTGCGACAAAACCACTCCAGCACTGTTGATGGGCGCGGCCAGTTGCGACGTGCCGGCCATCGTCGTCACCGGCGGGCCGATGCTCAACGGCAAGCACAAGGGCAAAGATATCGGCTCTGGCACCGTGGTCTGGCAGCTCAGCGAACAAGTCAAGGCCGGCACCATCACCATCGACGACTTCCTCGCAGCCGAGGGCGGCATGTCGCGTTCGGCGGGCACCTGCAACACCATGGGCACCGCGTCGACCATGGCGTGCATGGCTGAAGCGCTGGGCACTTCGCTGCCGCACAACGCCGCGATTCCGGCCGTAGATGCGCGCCGTTATGTGCTGGCGCACATGTCCGGCATGCGTGCGGTGGAGATGGTTCGCGAAGATTTGAAACTGTCGAAGATCCTCACCAAGGAAGCCTTTGAAAACGCCATTCGCGTCAACGCCGCCATCGGTGGTTCGACCAATGCCGTGATCCACTTGAAAGCCATTGCCGGGCGCATCGGCGTCGAGCTCGATCTGGACGACTGGACCCGCATCGGTCGCGGCATGCCGACCATCGTCGACCTGCAACCGTCCGGGCGTTTCCTGATGGAAGAGTTCTACTACGCCGGTGGCCTGCCAGCGGTACTGCGTCGCCTCGGCGAAGCCGATCTGATCCCCAACCCGAACGCACTGACCGTCAACGGCAAGTCCATCGGCGAGAACACCAAGGACGCGCCGATCTATGGCGAAGACCAAGTGATCCGCACCCTCGACAATCCGATTCGCGCTGACGGTGGCATCTGCGTGTTGCGCGGCAATCTGGCGCCGCTGGGCGCGGTACTCAAACCGTCCGCCGCTAGCGCTGAACTGATGCAGCATCGCGGTCGCGCCGTGGTGTTCGAGAACTTCGACATGTACAAGGCGCGGATCAACGATCCGGAGCTGGACGTCGATAAGGATTCGATTCTGGTGATGAAGAACTGCGGGCCGAAGGGTTATCCGGGCATGGCTGAAGTCGGCAACATGGGCTTGCCGGCCAAGCTGTTGGCGCAAGGCGTGACGGACATGGTGCGCATTTCCGATGCACGCATGAGTGGCACCGCTTACGGCACGGTGGTTTTGCACGTTGCCCCGGAAGCGGCAGCGGGCGGGCCTTTGGCGGCGGTGCAGGAAGGCGACTGGATCGAACTCGATTGCGCCAGCGGCCGTCTGCATCTGGACATTCCGGACGCGGAACTGGCCGCGCGCATGGCCGATCTGCAAGCGCCGCAACAGTTGTTGGTGGGCGGTTATCGTCAGCTGTACATCGATCACGTCCTGCAGGCGGATCAGGGTTGCGACTTTGACTTCCTGGTTGGTTGCCGAGGTGCCGAGGTTCCGCGCCACTCCCACTAACAGCGCAATTCCCCTGTGGGAGCGAGCCTGCTCGCGAAGAGGGAGTGTCAGTCGACATCTATTTGACTGATATGCCGCCTTCGCGAGCAGGCTCGCTCCCACAGTTGCTTTTGCGTATCGCCTCAAATCTGTGCCGTGCCTGCTATGATGCGCGGCATCTCCATCGCTCAGGATCGCGCCACTCCCCATGGATTACCGCAAACCTTCCGACCGTAAAAGCATGCACTCGCGCATCGTCCAGGAACTGGGCATGCAGATCGTCTCCGGACGCTTTTTGCCCGACGACAAACTGCCCGCCGAAGCCCTGCTGTGCGAGGAGTACGCGGTCAGTCGGCCGGTGTTGCGCGAAGCCACGCGGGTGCTGGTGGCCAAGGGGCTGGTGTATTCCAAGCCGCGCGTCGGCACCGTGGTCAAGGCGCGCCGCGAATGGCACATGCTCGACCCGGACGTGCTGCACTGGTTGATGCAGAGCAGCCCGCAGAATGAATTCTTCAACGTGCTGACCAGCGTGCGCAGCATCATCGAACCGGCAGCCGCCGCCCTCGCCGCCCAGCATGCAACCGATGCCGACATCGCCGCGATCAACGAAGCCTACCAACGCATGGAAGCCGCGCCGACCCCGGAAGCGCTGTTGCAGCCGGACCTGGACTTCCACAGCCGCATCGCCGATGCGACGCACAACGACCTGCTGGCGAACCTGTGCAATATGTTGGCGGTAGCGATTGCCGAGGCGTTGAAGCATTCCAATCAACGGCCGAATCTGCATGAACTGGCGTTGCCGCGACACAAGGCGATTCTGACGGCGATCGAGAATCGTGATGCCCTGGGCGCCCGGCATGCGACGCTGGTGCAGCTGGATGATGCGCGCAGTGCGTTGAGTGTGGTGCTTGGCGCTGAGCTTTCTTAGGGCTTGAGACCGCTTGCCCTCACCCTAGCCCTCTCCCAGAGGTAGAGGGGACCGATTGGGGAATATTTGAGATTTACGCCGGCTTGAACGTTCTGCTGTGAATCCATAACCGACTCGGTATTTCAGGCCGATATATCTAGCCGCACCCCTCGGTCAGTCCCCTCTCCCTCCGGGAGAGGGCTAGGGTGAGGGGCTCTTGATGTTGATTCACAAAAAAAGCCGCAACCCCTCAAGGTTGCGGCTTTGTCGTTTCAGCCTGTCAGATCAGTGGGCAAACAGCGAATTGCCCTTCTGCCCCGCCAGCTTCTCAGGCTTGATCAGGAACTTGGCCAGCGCCGGCAGCAGCCACAGCGCACCGAACATGTTCCACAGCAGCATGAAGGTCAGCATCAGGCCCATGTCGGCCTGGAACTTGATCGCCGAGAAGATCCAGGTGCACACGCCGATCGCCAGGCACAGGCCGGTGAACAGCACCGCTTTACCGGTCGACTTCAGCGTCTGGTAATAGGCTTCCTGCAACGGCAGCCCGGCACGCAGGAAACTTTCCAGGCGGCTGTAGATGTAGATGCCGTAGTCCACGCCAATCCCCACGCCCAACGCCACCACTGGCAGCGTCGCGACTTTCACGCCGATGCCCATGAACGCCATCAGCGCGTTGCCGAGTACCGAGGTCAGCACCAGCGGCAGGACGATGCACAGGGTCGCTGCCCATGAGCGGAAGGTGATCATGCACATCACTGCCACGCAGATGTACACCAGGATCAGGATGGTCAGCTCAGCCTGTTTGATGACTTCGTTGGTGGCTGCTTCGATCCCGGCGTTACCGGCAGCGAGGATGAATTCCAGGCCGTCCTTGTTGTTTTCCTTGGCGAACTCCTGCACCGCGTTGACAGCACGATCGAGGGTTTCAGCTTTGTGATCGTTAAGGAACACCAGTACCGGTGCCAGCGAGCAGCTGTTGTTGTACAGGCCATCGGCGCGGGCGATCGAGTTGTTCAGTACGTCCGGGTTGCGCGACAGGGTTTCCCATTTCAGGTTGCCCTCGTTCATGCCCTTGATCATCTGCTTGGACACGGTCACCAGCGAGATCGCCGACTGTACGCCCTCGGTGTTCTGCATCTTCCACATCAGCTGATCGATCGGCGCCATGGCTTCGTAGCGCGAGCAGCCTTCAGCCTTGGTCTTGACCATCACCACCAGCACGTCGGAGCTGGTCGAGTAGTTGCTGATGATGAAGTTGTTGTCCTTGTTATAGCGCGAGTCCGGACGCAGTTCCGGCGCGCCCTGGTCGAGGTCGCCGATCTTCAGGTTCTGGCTGTACCAGAGGCCACCACCGAAGGCGATCAGCGCCAGCGCTACCGAAATCGGCGCGACTTTCGGGCTGGCGAAGTTCGACAGCAGGCGCCAGAACGGGTGTTCGCGGTTCGCATCTTTCTTGCTCTTGGCAATCGCGCGCTTGCTGATGCCGACATAGGAAATCGCCACCGGCAGCAGGATCAGGTTGGTGAACACGATCACCGCAACGCCGATGGACGCGCCGATGGCCAGTTCACGGATCACCCCGATGTCGATGATCAGCAGGGTAATGAAGCCCACCGCGTCGGCCAGAATCGCGATCATCCCCGGCAGGAACAACTGGCGGAAGGTGCGCCGAGCAGCGGTCAGCGCGTTATCGGCCTCGCTGGATTGCAGGGCGATACCGTTGATCTTCTGCACGCCGTGGGAGATGCCAATGGCGAAAATCAGGAACGGCACCAGCATTGAATACGGGTCGAGGCCGAAGCCGAAGAAGTGCATCAACCCGAGCTGCCAGACCACCGCCACCAGCGTCGTGCTCAACACCGCGATGGTGCTGCGCAGGCAGTTGGTGAACCACAGCAGCAGTATCAGGGTGATGACGAAGGCGACACCGAAGAACAGCACCACCATCACCAGACCGTCGATCAGGTCGCCGACCTTCTTGGCGAAACCGACGATGTGGATCTTGATGTTGGGGTTCTGCGCTTCGAACTTGTTGCGGATCTTGTCTTCCAGCTCATGGGAGAACTGGCGATAGTCCAGCGCCAGCAACTTGCCCTGATCCTGCGGGTCCGGGTAGGCCTCCAGCAGCGGGATGTCGACGATGCTCGACTTGAAATCGTTGGCTACCAGACGCCCGACCTGGCCGGACTTGAGCACGTTGTTGCGCAGCAGATCGAGACTGTCTTGAGAGCCGTTGTAGCTCTGCGGAATCACTTCACCGCCGGCGAAACCCTCTTCGGTCACTTCGGTCCAGCGTACGCTCGGGCTCCACAGCGATTTGAGGCCGGAACGATCGACGCCGGAAATGTAGAACACTTCGTCGTTGATCTGGCGCAGGGTCTCCATGTACTCCTTGGAGAAGATGTCGCCGTCGGTGGCTTCCACCGAAATACGCACGGTGTTGCCGAGGTTCGCCAGATCGTTGCGGTGTTCCATCATCTTTTCGATGAAGGGATGCTGCAGCGGGATCATTTTTTCAAAACTGGTCGACGGCCGGATCAGCGTGGCCTGCCAGAACAGGAAAATGCTCACCACCAGGCAGATCAGGATCACGGCCGGACGGTTGTTGAAGATCAAGCGTTCAAGAAACGTCGCCTTGTCTTGCTGAGGAGTGATCAAGGAAGTCATAGCCCCGCCTTCTTGTTATTGGTCTCGGCACCGTTTGGCTGGGTGATGTGCAAGCCACCCTGCCCGGTCAGAATCAGGTTGCCGTTGCCGGCGGCGGTGACCGACGACAGCGAAATGCGATCCGGGCGGTTGAACACGCTGAAGCTCTCGCCATTGTCGCTGCTGCTGATCACCGAGCCGCCGTTGCCGACGATGACGATCGAGCCGTCTTCCAGCAGCGTGCCGCCGGACAGGCCGAACTCCAGCGCACCGCGTGCGGCTTTGAGTTCGACCTGCTCCCAGTTGCTGCCGAAATCAGTGGAGCGATAAAGATTGCCGCGCAAGCCGTACGCCAGCAGGGTCTGCGGCTGCGCCGTGCCGATCACACCGAACAGCGAACCTTCGTACGGGCCTTCGAGCTTTTCCCAGGTCTGGCCGTCATCGGCGGAGCGGAACATGCTGCCGGACTCGCCGACGATGAACAGCCCGGCGTCTTTCACGGCGGCGATGGCGTTGAGGTGGAACTGGTCTTCGTTGTCGAGGCGATCGCTGACGTCTTCCCAGTTCTTGCCGCCGTCGGTGGTTTCCAGCAGCGTGCCGTAGGCGCCCACGGCAAAGCCGCTGCTGGCGTCCTTGAACCAGACGTCGAGCAGCGGCGATTCGCGTGCGAGGTCTTCGAATTGTTTGGTCCAGGTCAGACCGCCGTCTGCGCTGGCGAGAATCTGTGCGTCGTGGCCCACGGCCCAGCCGTTTTTGTCATCGACGAAATACACGGCAGTGAGCAGTTGCCGGGTCGGCACCTTGGCCTGGGTCCAGGTTTTGCCCTGGTCATCGGAATAGACGATGTGCCCGCGATCGCCGACCGCGACAAGACGCGCGCCAGCGTGGACGACATCAAGAATCAGGCTTTTTGCGGCCTTGGCCGATTCGGTGGCATAGACCACGTCAGCCGGGGCCTCGGCGGCAATCACAGGTGCCGATAACGTGGCAAAGCCCAGCAGCGAGAGTGCTGTGGCCAGCAACGCGGTGTTGCGTAACGCCGGCGGGCGGCAACGACTCATAGACCTTCCCCTATTTATTATTGTTGGGCCATCGGGCCTTCAAGGGCGCCGCAAGGGTGCTCGGCTACTGGCGTTTCAGAAGCATAGTCCTGAAACCCGCAATCCAGAGCCCCTTCGGAAGCTGGCTCATCCTATCGGGCTTTGCAAATGTCTGACAATCGGCGCCGCGTTATCTTTTGTTAACCGAAAGCGGCTCTCTGTAACCCATCATTTTCCCTGTGGGAGCGAGCCTGCTCGCGAATGCGGTGTATCAGTCACCCTGTTTATTGGCTGACCCACCGCTTTCGCGAGCAGGCTCGCTCCCACAGGGTTTGTAGTGATGGTTGGTTTTGCGACAAAGGGTGAATGCGCAGCCATTCGTAGGATGGATGACGCAATTGTTGCGGAGGGGACTTGCAGGATCGGTATTATGGTATACCATCAGACGCACAGACACTCTCAATCCCCCAAACGGAGCAGCTCATGAGTTTCGAAATTCGCAAGATCGTCAGCTATGTCGAAGAAACCTTCATCGAAGGCGGCAAGTCCACTGACAAGCCGGTGACCATGGTCGGCCTCGCCGTGGTGATGAAGAACCCGTGGGTGGGCAATGGTTTTGTCGAAGACCTCAAGCCGCAGATCCGCGCCAACTGCTCCGACCTCGGCGCAATGATGGTCGAGCGTCTGGTGGGCATCATTGGTGGCGCCGAGAAGATCGAGGCTTATGGCAAAGCGGCGGTGGTCGGCGCTGATGGCGAGATCGAACACGCCTCCGCGGTGATCCACACCCTGCGCTTCGGCAACCACTATCGCGAAGCGGTGAAAGCCAAGAGCTACCTGAGCTTCACCAACAAGCGCGGCGGTCCGGGCACGTCGATTCAGATCCCGATGATGCACAAGGACGACGAAGGCCTGCGTTCGCACTACATCACCCTGGAAATGCAGATTGAAGACGCGCCGCGTGCCGACGAAATCGTGGTGGTGCTGGGTTGCGCCGACGGTGGCCGCCTGCACCCGCGCATCGGCAACCGCTACATCGATCTGGAAGAACTGGCCGCCGAAAAAGCCCAGTAATCACAACAAGAAAGGCATTGCAGGAGCGCTCCATGATTCGGCTCACCGCTGAACTCACCCCGGCTGGCACCAGTTACCTGGCGACCGGCCAAGGCCAGCCCGTGGTATTGATCCACGGCGTGGGCCTGAACAAAGAAATGTGGGGCGGGCAGATTGTCGGCCTCGCCAGCCAGTACCAGGTGATCGCCTACGACATGCTCGGCCACGGCGCCAGTCCGCGCCCGGCCAGCGGCACCGACCTGCTCGGTTACGCCGATCAGTTGCTCGAGCTGCTCGATCACCTGAATCTGCCCCAGGCAGCGGTGATCGGTTTCTCCATGGGCGGTCTGGTCGCGCGGGCCTTCGCCCTGCACTACCCGGAGCGCCTGCAAAGCCTGGTGGTGCTGAACAGCGTGTTCAACCGCAGCGAAGAACAGCGTGCCGGCGTCATCGCACGCACTGCGCAGGCTGCCGAGCATGGCCCGGACGCCAACGCCGAAGCCGCCCTGTCACGCTGGTTCAGCCGTGAATATCAGGCGGCCAACCCGGCGCAGATCGCCGCGTTGCGCCAGACCTTGGCCAACAACGATCCGCAGGGTTACCTGACCACCTACGAATTGTTCGCCACCCAGGACATGTACCGCGCCGACGACCTGAGCAGCATTCAGGCGCCGACACTGATCGCCACTGGCGAACTCGACCCCGGTTCGACCCCGGAAATGGCCGAGCAACTGGCCCGACGCATCCCCGCTGCGAAGGTTGCCGTGCTGCCCGAGCAACGGCATATGATGCCGGTAGAGTCGCCGCGTCTGGTCAATCAGATGCTGCTGGAATTTCTCCAATTCGCACACGCCCGACAAAACCATATAAAGGGGATCGTTGCATGACACTCGCACGCTTCCAGATGTGCATCGGCGGAGACTGGGTCGACGCCCTCTCCGGCAAGACCTTCGAAAGCCTCAACCCGGCCTCCGCGCAAGCCTGGGCGCAATTGCCCGACGCCGATGAAGCGGACGTCGAACGCGCCGTGCAAGCAGCGCAAACTGCTTTTGACAGCCCGGCGTGGCGCGGTCTGACCGCCACTGCGCGCGGCAAACTGCTGCGCCGCCTCGGTGATCTGATCGCAGAAAACAAGGAACACCTGGCGCAGCTTGAAAGCCGTGACAACGGCAAGCTGATCCGCGAAACCCGTGGCCAGGTCAGCTATCTGCCAGAGTTCTTCCACTACACCGCAGGCCTCGCCGACAAGCTTGAAGGCGGCACCCTGCCGCTGGACAAGCCTGACCTGTTTGCCTACACCGTGCACGAAGCCATGGGTGTGGTCGCCGCGATCATTCCATGGAACAGCCCGCTGTACCTGACCGCGATCAAACTGGCCCCGGCCCTCGCCGCCGGCAACACGATTGTGATCAAGCCGTCCGAGCACGCCTCGGCGACCATTCTCGAGCTGGCGCGTCTGGCCCTTGAAGCCGGGATTCCGCCGGGCGTGGTCAACGTCGTCACCGGTTACGGCCCGAGCACCGGCGCCGCCCTCACCCGCCATCCACTGATCCGCAAGATCGCCTTCACCGGCGGCGCGGCGACGGCACGGCATGTGGTGCGCAGCAGCGCCGAGAATTTCGCCAAGCTGTCGCTGGAACTGGGCGGCAAGTCGCCGAACATCAT
Source organism: Pseudomonas sp. TE9122 (assembly GCF_056278925.1). NCBI lineage: Bacteria > Pseudomonadati > Pseudomonadota > Gammaproteobacteria > Pseudomonadales > Pseudomonadaceae > Pseudomonas > Pseudomonas sp. TE9122. Next base: position 2,871,220 of record NZ_JBWBQI010000001.1, read on the forward strand.
TTTTGCCGACGCCGATCTCGACAGCGCGATCAACGGCGCGATTGCCGGGATCTACGCAGCGTCCGGGCAGAGTTGCGTGTCCGGTTCGCGCTTGCTGGTGCAGGACGAAATCTACGACGAATTCGTCAATCGTCTGGTCGAGCGCGCCCAGCGCATCCGCATCGGCAACCCGCAGGAAGACCACAGTGAAATGGGGCCGATGGCCACCGCGCAGCAACTGGCGGTGGTCGAAGGTCTGGTCGCCGATGCGATCGCCGAAGGCGCGCGTTTGCGCACCGGTGGCAAGCGTCCGGCGGATCTCGGCGAAGGCTGGTTCTACGAGCCGACGCTGTTCGAGTGCGACCGCAATTCGATGAAGATCATGCAGGAAGAAGTCTTCGGCCCGGTGGCTTCGGTGATTCGTTTCAAAGACGAAGCCGAAGCACTGGCGATCGCCAACGACTCGCAGTTCGGCCTCGCCGCCGGCATCTGGACCCGTGACCTCGGCCGCGCCCATCGTCTGGCGCGTGATGTGCGCTCGGGGATTATCTGGGTCAACACTTACCGCGCAGTGTCGGCGATGGCGCCGATCGGCGGCTTCAAGAACAGTGGCTATGGACGCGAAAGCGGCATCGACTCGGTGCTGGCCTACACCGAACTGAAAACGGTGTGGATCAACCTCTCCCAGGCGCCAATGCCTGATCCGTTTGTGATGCGCTAGGAGTCCTGCGAAATGATCGAACCCGGCATTTACAAAGACGTCATGAGCTCGTTCCCGTCCGGCGTCACGGTGGTCACCACCCTCGACCCGGACGGCGGCATCGTCGGTATCACCGCCAGCGCGTTCAGCGCGCTGTCGATCGACCCGGCGCTGGTGCTGTTCTGCCCTAACTATGCGTCCGACACCTACCCGGTACTGCGCGACAGCAAGAAATTCGCCATCCATTTGCTCTCCGCCGAGCAGACCGCCGAAGCCTACGCGTTCGCCGGCAAGGGCAAGGAAAAGGCCAAGGGCATCGAGTGGCACTTGAGCGATTTGGGCAACCCGATTCTGGCCAAGGCCACGGCGATCATCGAGTGCGAGTTGTGGCGTGAATACGACGGCGGCGATCACGCGATCATTGTCGGCGCAGTGAAGAACCTGATCCTGCCCGAGCAACCGGTGACGCCGATGATTTATCACAAAGGCAAGCTCGGCCCGTTGCCGACTCTGGCCTGAAGCGACAATGCAAAACCCTGTGGGAGCTGGCTTGCCAGCGATGGCGACGGAACATTCAACATCAATGCTGACTGAACTACCGCTATCGCTGGCAAGCCAGCTCCCACAGGATTGAGGTGAGGCGAAAGAAATGAGTAACGAGAAGTATGAAAAAGGTCTGAAAATCCGCACCCAGGTATTGGGCGAAGCCTACGTGCAGCGCTCGATAGACAACGCCGACGATTTCACCCGTCCGCTGCAGGAAATGGTCACCGAATACTGCTGGGGACATGTCTGGGGGCGTGAGGGTCTGTCGCTCAAGGAACGCAGCATGATCAACCTGGCGATGATCTCCGCGCTCAACCGCCCGCATGAACTCAAGCTGCATGTGCGTGGCGCCTTGCGTAACGGCCTGAGTCGTGAGCAAATACGCGAAATTCTGCTTCAGGTCGGCATTTATTGCGGCGTTCCGGCGGCCGTGGACAGTTTCCGGCTGGCCCGTGAAGCCTTTGCCGAAGCCGACGCCGAGGCCTCCAGTTAACCCTCGGCTGTTTTGATGCCCGTCTGGCATGGACAGCCAAGCTCAAGAGCGGACCCCATGAAACGCCAGCCACTCGACGACAGCTTCAAGGTCAATCGCAACCCCGTTACCCTGCGCGAAATCGTGCTGGACAAACTGCGTAGCGCGATCATGAATTTCCAGCTCATGCCAGGCGATCGCCTGGTCGAACGCGACCTGTGTGATCGCCTCGGCGTCAGCCGCACTTCGGTGCGCGAAGCATTGCGTCACCTTGAATCCGAAGGTCTCGTCGAATTCGCCGACGCCAAAGGCCCGCGCGTAGCCATCATCACCCTCGACGACGCCGTCGATATCTACGAATTGCGTTGCGTGCTCGAAGGCTTGATCGTGCAGTTGTTCACCCTGCGTGCCAAAGCCAAGGACATCAAGGCCCTGGAAAAAGCCCTCGATGACAACCGCAAGGCGTTGAAGGACGGCGAGCTGCAACAGGTGATCGACTCGGTGCAGGGCTTCTACGACGTGCTGCTCGAAGGCTCGGGCAACCATGTCGCCGCCACGCAATTGCGTCAGTTGCAGGCGCGCATCAGCTATCTGCGCGCGACCTCGGTCTCCCAAGAAAACCGACGCGGCGCGAGTAATCACGAGATGGAAAAAATGGTCGAGGCGATCAAGAGCGGCGATCCGCTGGCGGCGCATCAGGCCTGTGTGGATCACGTCCGCGCGGCGGCTGCCGTGGCCCTCGATTACCTCAAGCGCAAACAGGAAGAAACCGGCGTCGCCGTCAAAGGCACCCCGGCGATCACCCTGCCGATCGCGCTGAAAGAACCCCGCATAGGTCAATGACATGTTCAGCCCGAGCTTTTGCCCGAAATGCGGTGGCCCTGACCTCGGTCAGCAGACGCCGCCGGGCGATACGCACGAGCGCCTGATGTGCCGCGGCTGCGGCTATATCCACTACGTCAATCCGAAGATCATTGCCGGCTGCATCATCGAGCAGGACGGCAAATACCTATTGTGCCAACGGGCGATTCCTCCGCGCCCGGGCACATGGACCCTGCCGGCCGGTTTCATGGAAAGCGGTGAAACCACCGAGCAGGCGGCGCTGCGCGAAGTCTGGGAAGAAAGCGGCGTGCGCGCGGAAATCGTCTCGCCATATTCGATTTTCAGCGTGCCGAAGATCAGCGAGGTGTACATCATCTTCCGCGCCATCGCCCTGGAGATCACCGGGCAGTACGGGCCGGAGACCATGGATTACAAGTTCTTCGCCCCGGAAGAGATTCCGTGGGAGCAGATCTACTACCCGGCGATCCGGCAGATCCTCGAGCGCTATATCGAAGAGCGCCAGGCCGGGGTGTATGGGATCTACATGGGCAATGATGACAGCGGCAAGATCCATTTCATGCGCTGATCACCACCTATACCCCTGTGGGAGCGAGCCTGCTCGCGAAGGCGTCGTGTCAGTCGATACAAATGTTGAATGATCGAACGCATTCGCGAGCAGGCTCGCTCCCACATAGTTTGGTGGTGTGGCTCAGTTCGGGGCGATGCCTTCTACGATGATGATCTCCGCCCTCGCCCATTCTTCGCGGTAACTTTTCGCCTCCTGATACGCCGCCGAGCGATAGCACGCCACGGCCTGTTCGTAGCTCGCGAACTCGATGATCACGGTGCGCTGTGGCGTCTGCCGCCCTTCCAGCGCTTCACTGCGCCCGCCTCTGGCGAGAAACTTGCCGCCGAATGCGGCAATCGCCTGCGGGGTGCGCTGGGTGTATTGGCTGTAGTGCTCGGCATCGGCTATATCCACATGTGCAATCCAGTACGCCTTCATAGTGACCTCTTTGTTGATTTTGTATTATGGTATACCAATATATTTCCAACGAACCCTGAGAGTCCAGCATGGCCTTCAACAGCATCGAAGAAATCATCGAAGATTATCGCCTCGGCAAAATGGTCCTGCTGGTCGATGACGAAGACCGCGAGAACGAAGGCGACCTGCTGCTGGCCGCCGACCGTTGCACGCCGGAGGCTATCAGCTTCATGGCCCGCGAAGCACGCGGGCTGATCTGCCTGACCCTCACCGACGAACATTGCCAGCGTCTGGGCCTGGAGCAAATGGTACCCGCCAACGGCAGTGTGTTCAGCACTGCATTTACCGTGTCGATCGAAGCGGCGGTCGGCGTGACCACCGGCATCTCCGCGGCGGATCGTGCCTGCACCGTGGCCGCCGCCGTCGCGCCGAATGCCCGTGCCGAAGACCTGGTGCAGCCCGGTCACATCTTCCCGTTGCGCGCCAAGGAAGGTGGCGTGCTGACCCGCGCCGGGCACACCGAGGCCGGTTGCGATCTGGCGCGCCTGGCCGGTTTCACCCCCGCCTCGGTGATTGTCGAAGTGATGAACGACGACGGCACCATGGCCCGCCGCCCGGATCTGGAGCAGTTCGCACGCAAACACGGGATCAAGATCGGCACCATTGCTGACCTGATCCACTATCGCCTGAGCACCGAGCACACCATCGAACGCATCGGTGAACGTGAGCTGCCGACGGTGCATGGCACCTTCCGTTTGATCACCTTCGAAGATCGCATCGAAGGTGGCGTGCACATGGCGATGGTCATGGGCGACCTGCGCCGCGAAGAGCCGACGCTGGTGCGCGTGCATGTGATCGATCCGCTGCGCGATCTGGTCGGCGCCGAGTACAGCGGACCGACGAACTGGACCCTCTGGGCAGCGTTGCAACGGGTCGCGGCGGAAGGTCATGGAGTTGTGGTCGTGCTGGCCAATCATGAATCGTCGCAGGCGTTGCTGGAGCGCGTGCCGCAGTTGACCCAGCCGCCACGGCAGTTCAGCCGCTCGCAGTCGCGGATTTATTCCGAGGTCGGGACGGGGGCGCAGATTCTGCAGAACCTTGGGGTTGGCAAGCTGCGCCACCTTGGCCCACCGCTGAAGTATGCAGGGTTGACCGGGTATGACCTTGAGGTGGTTGAGAGCATTCCGTTCACTGAATGACGCCGCCCTCACCCCAGCCCTCTCCCAAAGGGAGAGGGAGCCGACCGCGTTGACCGGTCGCTATACATCGACCTGGGATACCGAGTCGAACTCAGCTTTGAGCAGCATACGGATCCACTCCTTTCCCATTACCGAATCGGGCTCGGTTTTGAACAGCATGAAGATCGGCTCCCTTTCCCCCTCTCCCCTTGGGAGAGGGCTGGAGTGAGGGGCTGGATCTCACATTCACAAAATATCTCAGGCCGAACGGCTCAAAAAAACCAACCGGCCAGATAACCGGTAAGGCAAAGTGCTTGCACAAAGTTTGGAATACCATAATATGATATTCCATAGACCGGACGACGTGAAAAAGCGTCCAGCTACTGCTCCCGACAGGCGGGCAACAACGCAAGGCCCGCTCAAAAACACAACAATGAGGGCGTGAACATGGTGTTGAACAAAGCTGCAACCGCGATCTTTTTCGCGGGACTGCTCAGCGTTACCGGCCAGGCTGCAATGGCTGCCGAAAGCGTGAATTTTGTCAGCTGGGGCGGTAGCACCCAGGATGCGCAGAAACAGGCCTGGGCCGATCCGTTCAGCAAGGCCAGCGGCATCACCGTCGTCCAGGACGGCCCCACCGACTACGGCAAACTCAAAGCCATGGTCGAAAGCGGCAACGTGCAGTGGGACGTGGTCGATGTCGAAGCCGACTTCGCTCTGCGCGCCGCTGCCGAAGGCCTGCTCGAACCCCTCGATTTCAAAGTGATCCAGCGCGACAGGATCGACCCGCGCTTTGTCAGCGATCACGGCGTCGGTTCATTCTTCTTCTCCTTTGTCCTCGGCTACAACGAAGGCAAGCTCGGCGCCAACAAGCCGCAGGACTGGAGCGCGCTGTTCGACACCAAGACCTACCCGGGCAAGCGCGCCCTGTACAAATGGCCAAGCCCCGGCGTGCTCGAACTGGCGCTACTGGCCGACGGCGTTGCGGCTGACAAGCTCTACCCGCTGGATCTGGATCGCGCCTTCAAGAAACTCGACACCATCAAGAAAGACATCGTCTGGTGGGGCGGCGGCGCGCAGTCGCAGCAACTGCTGGCGTCCGGCGAAGCGAGCATGGGCCAGTTCTGGAACGGTCGGGTGCACGCCTTGCAGGAAGACGGCGCACCGGTCGGCGTGAGCTGGAAGCAGAACCTGGTCATGGCCGACATTCTGGTCATTCCCAAAGGCTCGAAAAACAAAGATGCGGCGATGAAGTTCCTCGCCAATGCCAGCAGCGCCAAAGGCCAGGCCGACTTCTCCAACCTGACCGCCTACGCGCCGGTCAACCTCGACAGTGTGGAGCGTCTGGATTCGACGCTGGCTCCCAACCTGCCGACGGCTTACGCCAAGGATCAGATCACCCTTGATTTCGCTTACTGGGCCAAGAACGGTCCGGCTATCGCGACACGGTGGAACGAATGGCTGGTCAAATGAAAATCGCGGCCACTGCGCCTCGTCCTTCCACTGCCACCGGGAGCGCCGCCGGCGCTGCCGGTCCGGCCCTCAAGCAACGCTGGCGCGGCGCCGGCAACCTCGTCCCGGCGCTGCTGTTCCTCGGCCTGTTCTTTCTCGCGCCGTTGATTGGCCTGCTGTTGCGCGGTGTGCTGGAACCTGTGCCTGGTCTCGGCAACTACGAACAGTTGTTCGCCAACTCGGCCTATGCGCGAGTGCTGCTCAACACCTTCTCGGTGGCCGGGCTGGTGACGCTGTTCAGCCTGCTGCTGGGCTTTCCGCTGGCTTGGGCGATCACCCTGGTGCCGCGCGGCTGGGGGCGCTGGATCCTCAACATCGTGCTGCTGTCGATGTGGACCAGCCTGCTCGCCCGCACCTATTCGTGGCTGGTGTTGCTGCAAGCCTCGGGCGTGATCAACAAGACCTTGATGGCCATGGGCATCATCGATCAACCGCTGGAGATGGTGCACAACCTGACGGGCGTGGTGATCGGCATGAGCTACATCATGATCCCGTTCATCGTACTGCCGTTGCAGGCGACCATGCAGGCCATCGACCCGATGATCCTGCAGGCCGGCTCGATCTGTGGCGCCAGCCCGTGGACCAACTTCTTCCGGGTGTTCCTGCCGCTGTGCCGGCCGGGTCTGGCCTCCGGTGGTTTGATGGTGTTCGTGATGTCGCTCGGTTACTACGTCACCCCGGCACTGCTCGGCGGGGCGCAGAACATGATGCTGCCGGAGTTCATCATTCAGCAGGTGCAATCGTTCCTCAACTGGGGCCTGGCCAGCGCCGGCGCCGCGTTGCTGATCGCAATCACCCTGGTGTTGTTCTACTTCTACCTGAAGCTTCAACCGGAATCCCCGGTTGGCGCCAGTAACGCGAGGTAAGCCGACATGCTCCTGACCCCCAATGCCATGAGCCGGCGCATGCGTTTCGGCCTCTACGCTACGACTGGGCTGATCGGCCTGTTCCTGCTGTTGCCGATCGTGTTCATCGTGCTGCTGTCGTTCGGCTCCTCGCAGTGGCTGGTGTTCCCGCCACCAGGCTGGACGCTGAAATGGTACGGCCAGTTCTTCTCCAATCCCGACTGGATGAACGCCGCTGCCGCCAGCCTCAAGGTCGCCGTGCTGACCACCATCTGCGCTGTGGCGCTCGGTTTGCCGACCGCGTTTGCGCTGGTGCGCGGACGCTTTCCCGGCCGCGAGATGCTCTACGGCCTGTTCACCCTGCCGATGATCGTGCCGCTGGTGATCATTGCCGTGGCGGTGTACGCGCTGTTTCTCAAGCTCGGCTACACCGGAACGATGTTCGCCTTCGTCGTCAGCCATGTGATCGTCGCGCTGCCGTTCACCATCATCTCGATCATCAACTCGCTGAAGCTGTTCGATCAGTCGATTGAAGACGCGGCGGTGATCTGCGGTGCCTCGCGCTTGCAAGCGGTGTTCAAGGTGACGTTCCCGGCGATTCGTCCGGGCATGGTCGCCGGCGCCCTCTTCGCCTTTCTCGTTTCGTGGGACGAAGTGGTGCTCAGCGTGATGATGGCAAGCCCGACTCTGCAAACCCTTCCCGTGAAAATGTGGACCACCCTGCGCCAGGACCTGACCCCGGTGATCGCCGTCGCTTCGACGCTGCTGATCGGCCTGTCAGTGTTGGTCATGGTGATCGCCGCCGCCCTGCGCCGGCGCAACGAAATCAGCGCCTGAGCGCCCAGGAGTACGACATGAGTGCCGTGATCAAAGACGCATCCCAGCAGAGCGACAAACCCCTGGTCAGCCTGCGCAACCTGAACAAGCACTACGGCGATTTCGCTGCCGTCGACAATATCTCGCTGGACATCAAGGACGGTGAATTCCTCACGTTCCTGGGCTCCAGCGGCTCGGGCAAAAGCACCACGCTGTCGATGCTCGCCGGTTTTGAAACACCGAGCAGCGGCGAGATCCTCGTCAACGGCCAGTCGCTGGTCAACGTGCCGCCGCACAAGCGCGACATCGGCATGGTTTTTCAGCGTTACTCGCTGTTCCCGCATCTGTCGGTACGCGACAACATCGCCTTCCCTCTGGCCATTCGCAAACTGGCTGCGGCCGAGCGCGAAAAACGCGTCGATGCGATGTTGAAGCTGGTGCAACTCGAACAGTTTGCCCATCGCCGCCCTTCGCAACTGTCCGGTGGTCAGCAACAACGTGTTGCTATCGCCCGGGCGCTGGTTTACGAGCCGCGCATTCTGCTAATGGATGAACCGCTGGGCGCGCTGGACAAGAAGCTGCGCGAGGACTTGCAGGATGAACTGCGCCAACTGCACCGACGCCTGGGTATCACCATCGTGTACGTGACCCACGACCAGGAAGAAGCCATGCGTCTGTCGCAACGCATCGCGATTTTCAGCCACGGCAAAATCGTTGGTCTGGGCAGTGGTTATGACCTTTACCAGAATCCGCCGAATGCGTTTGTCGCGTCGTTTCTGGGTAATTCGAACTTCCTCAAGCTCAAGGTGCAAGGCAATGCAGCGGCGAGTTTCGAGGGCCAGTCGTTGTCGATTCGGCTGACGTCCGGGTTGCACACTGATCAGGATGTGCTGCTGATGGTGCGTCGCGGAAAAGGCCTTGGCGCTGAGCACGCAGCAGGCGCTGGATGAGCCGCTGGCGGCGGGCTGGAATGAGGTGTCGGCGAACGTTGTGGAGGTGCTGTTTCTCGGTGAAAGCCAGACGTGCAGCGTGGTGACTGCGGGCGGGACGTCGATGACGGTGAAAGCGCTATCGGCAGCGGGCATGCCGCTCAAGGCCGGCGATCCGGTACGGGTGCGCTGGGCGACGGCGGATGCTTGTGTTTATACCGAGTGGACCGAGAGCGACTTGAACAAGGCTGCCGGGGCTCACTGATTGCGCTGAGTCAGTTGGATCTACCCCCTCACCCCAGCCCTCTCCCCCACGGGGGGCGAGGGGGAAAGGGAGCCGATCTTCATGCTGTTCAAAATGTAAGTTCGACTCGGTATCGCACGTCGGCGTATCTCGCAACAACACCTCGGTCAGTCCCCTCTCCCATTGGGAGAGGGCTAGGGTGAGGGCAAGCAGGCGACACGGTATTAGCCAATGGCCCGGTACCCTTCAATCTCATCCGGCCAAGCCGTCAGCACTTCGAACCCGCTCTCCGTCACCGCGACCATATGCTCCCACTGCGCCGACAACGAGCCATCCTTGGTCAATACGGTCCAGCCATCCGGCATGTTCTTCACATGGCGTTTGCCGGCATTGAGCATCGGTTCCACGGTGAAAATCATCCCGGCCTTAAGCTTCAGGCCCTGATTGGGAAAGCCGTAATGCAGGATCTGCGGTTCATCGTGATAGACCTTGCCGATGCCATGGCCGCAGTATTCGCGTACCACACTGAAGCCCTCCGCCTCCGCCAGGCTCTGGATCGCGTGACCGATATCGCCCAGCGTTGCGCCCGGCTTCACTGCACGGATGCCTGCGCACATGGCTTCGTAGGTGGTCTTGATCAGGTGCTGCGCTTCAGGAGTCGCCTCGCCCACCACATACATGCGACTGGTATCGCCGAACCAGCCGTCCTTGATCACCGCGATGTCGAGGTTGACGATGTCGCCGTCTTTCAATGGCGTACCCGATGGAATCCCGTGGCACACCACATCGTTGACCGACGCGCAGACGGTTTTCGGAAAGCCGTGATAACCGACATTGGCTGGCACCGCCTTCTGCACATTGACGATGTAATCGTTGCACAGTCGATCCAGCTCATCGGTGGTCACGCCAGCCTTCACATGCGGCACCAGCATTGCCAGCACTTCAGCGGCGAGTTTGCCGGCGGCACGGGATTTTTCGATGTCGGCCGGGGTGTTGATCTTGATCTGGTTTCTCATGCGCTGACGGCTTCCTGAGTCAGTTGTTGCAGATCCAGCCCACCATTCTGTTCGGCGCGGATCAGCAGGCGGCAAATGGCGCTGTGGTCGAGATTGGGATGCAGCTCGGCGAGCATGCCGATGCGCATCCAGTGCTCGGCCTGCGCGTTGATCGAGCGGCTGAGGGCGTTGCTGGAGATACGCAGGTTCTCGTGCATGTCCTCTGAAATCTTTACGATGCCCATGTCTATATCCGATACGAAATGTATATGGATCGTATACTAGCCAAGCTTACCCTCGGATTGCAAACACTCCGCCACGCAAACACGCACCCGTGTAGGAGCTGCCGAAGGCTGCGATCTTTTGATCTTGCCCGTTAAAGACCAGATCAAAAGATCGCAGCCTTCGGCAGCTCGTACCAAAGCAGATTCGGCTCCCCATCAGCGGCCTGATCGACTACCATGCCCGCGCCGGTTTCCACACGGAATTAATAGGGAATCCGAGGTGCTCCACGCATCAATCGGAACTGCCCCCGCAACTGTAGGTGCCGAGCCTGCTCCTCGACTGCCACTGGGTGAACCCCGGGAAGGCCGGAGCGTGGCGATGACGCATCAGTCAGGAGACCTGCCGGCACAGTGACTGACCAACCGGCGGGGTGTCCGGGAAGGACATCGTGCCGTGCGCATTTTCCCCGTGCCGGCCTTGCGCAGTTTCCACGACCGCGCCCGAGGTGTGTTTCCAAACCGTACCCGCCCGCTCCCGTACGGTTCCCTTGGAGATGCCCCATGCTGCTGCCCCGCGTTGCCACCCTGCTCACCGCTCTGAGCCTTTGCGCCCTGGCGCAAGCGGCGCCGACTGCGTATCCGCTGACCGTCGAAAATTGTGGCAGCAGCCTGACCTTTCAACACGCACCTGCGCGCACGGTGACTATCGGCCAGGCCGGCACCGAAATGCTCTACGCCTTGGGTCTGGGCGACAAAGTCGTCGGCACTTCGCTGTGGTTCAACGATGTGCTGGGCACATACAAAGCACAGAACGACAGGATCGAGCGCCTCGCCGACAACGAGCCGAGTTTCGAAGCGGTGATCGCCAAACGCCCGGAGCTGGTTGCCGTCGAGCTGGAATGGATGGTCGGCCCGCAAGGCGCGGTCGGCACCCGCGAGCAGTTTCATGAACTGAAGATTCCGACCTATCTGCTGCCCTCCGATTGCGAAGCCAAGGACAACCTCGTTGGTTCGGACGGGACGCGGCTGGCACCGTTTCGCATCGACAGCATCTACAAAAGCGTGAGCCAACTGGCGGCGATTTTCGACGTGCAGGCGCGTGGCGAGCAGCTCAATGAGCAGCTCAAAGCCAGCCTCGCGCAGTCGATCGCCACCGCGAAAAACCAGCAGCGCAAAGACGTCAGCGCCCTGGTGTGGTTCTCCAGCGCCGAGATGGACATCGAGCCGTTCGTGGCCGGGCACAAAGGCGTTCCCGATTTCATGCTCAGCACCCTCGGCGTGCGCAACGTCGTCGAGTCCGATGAAGAATGGCCAACGGTCGGCTGGGAAACCATCGCCAAGGCCAACCCGACGTTTCTGGTGATCGCGCGCATGGATCGTCGACGTTTCCCGGCGGACGACTATCAGAAGAAACTCGCCTTCCTGCGCAGTGATCCGGTGACGCGCAACATGGACGCGGTCAAGCACAACCGCATCATCATCCTTGACGCCATGGCCATGCAGGCCAGCCTGCGCACCTTCGACGGCCTCGAACAACTGGCCAGCGCCATCAACGGCTACGACCTGTCGCAATGAGCAGACGCCTGATCCGTTTGCTGCTGGTGCTGTTGACGCTGTCGGTCGCGCTGATCGGCGGCGTGGCCATTGGTGAGACTTCGATCGAGCCGAGCGTGGTGTTGCAGGTGCTGGCCAACAAGCTGTGGGGCGCCGGTTATGTGCTCGACCCGATCGACGAAGGCATCGTCTGGAACTATCGCCTGACCCGCGCGCTGGTCGCGGCGGCCTGCGGCGCCGGTCTGGCGACGTGCGGGGTGATCCTGCAATCGCTGCTGCGCAATCCGCTGGCCGATCCGTATCTGCTGGGGATTTCCGCGGGTGCCTCGACTGGCGCGGTGATGGTCGCCCTGCTTGGCGTCGGCGCCGGGGCGATTTCACTGTCGGTCGGTGCGTTTGCCGGCGCGGTGACGGCGTTCGTACTGGTGATCCTGTTGGCACGGGTCAGCGGCTCGGCCAGCGGCACCGGGCAGATCATTCTTGCCGGGATTGCCGGCTCGCAGCTGTTCAACGCCCTCACCGCTTTTCTGATCACCCGCTCGGCCAGCTCGGAACAGGCGCGCGGGATCATGTTCTGGCTGCTCGGCAATCTCGGCGGCGTGCGCTGGCCGTCGGTGTGGCTGGCGGTGCCGGTGGCTGTGTTGGGGTTGGTTGTTTGTCTGTGGCATCGCCGGGCGCTGGATGCGTTCACCTTTGGTGCGGACTCGGCGGCCTCCCTCGGCATTGCCGTGCGTAGCGTACAGATCCTGCTGATCGGCTGCGCCGCGCTGGTGACGGCGGTGATGGTGTCGATTGTCGGCTCGATCGGCTTTGTCGGTCTGGTGATTCCCCACGCAGCGCGGTTATTGCTCGGCACCGGTCATGCGCGTCTGCTGCCGGCCAGCGCCCTAGGCGGCGCGGTGTTTCTGATCGCCGCAGATGTGCTGTCGCGCACCCTGATCAAGGGTCAGGTGATCCCGGTCGGCGTGATCACTGCGCTGGTCGGCGCGCCAGTGTTCGCGCTGATTCTGGTGGGCCGGAGATCGGCGCGATGAACACGGTTCTGAGCTGTGCTGGGTTGAGCTTCAAGGTGCGCGGTGCCGAGTTGCTCAACGGTGTCAGCATCGACGTTCAGCGCGGCGAGACCCTGGGCATTGTCGGGCCGAACGGTTCGGGTAAATCCACGCTGCTCAAATTGCTGGCCGGCCTGCGCGAACCGAGCGCGGGCCATGTGCAGCTCGGCGGTCAGGCGCTGGGCAAAATGTCGCGGCGCAGCATCGCGCAGACGCTCGCGGTGGTTGAGCAACAGGCCGATACCGACGATGGCATTCGCGTGTTCGACGCGGTGGCGCTGGGGCGCACGCCGTGGTTGTCGGCGCTGCAACCGTGGTCGCCCGCCGATGACGCCATCGTCGAGCAAGCGCTGATTGACGTCGACGCCGTGCACCTGCGCAACCGCCTCTGGCGCAGCCTCTCCGGCGGGGAACGCCAACGCGTGCACATCGCCCGCGCACTGGCGCAGCGCCCGCAGATCCTGCTGCTCGACGAGCCGGCCAACCACCTCGACATCCAGCATCAGTTGAGCATTCTGCAAGTGGTGCGCGCACTGCCGGTGACTACGCTGATCGCCCTGCACGATCTCAATCAGGCGCTCAAGTGCGATCGCCTGGCGGTGCTGGAGCGCGGGCGTCTGGTCGCGCTTGGCGAGCCGCTGCAAGTGCTGACGCCGGAGCGGTTACAGACGACTTTCGGGGTCAGGGCGCACTATCTGACAGACCCGTTCGATGGTGCGCCGATATTGCGCTTCCTTGCCTGATGCATGGGTGGCTGACACACCGCTTTCGCGAGCAGGCTCGCTCCCACAAAGGATTTGTGTGTTGCCGTGAATGACGGGGAGAACGCGAGTTCTGTGGGAGCGAGCCTGCTCGCGAAGGCGTCAGGTCATCCAACATGGTGTCGATTGACACACCGCTTTCGCGAGCAGGCTCGCTCCCACAGGGTTATGTATTCCAGGGCGGTAAAGGGTCAGGCCCACTCTTTGCGCAGTTGCCGCGCGGCGCTGACCATGTGCACCAACGCCGCCTCGGTCTCTGGCCAGCCTCGGGTTTTCAAGCCGCAATCCGGATTGACCCACAGCCGCTCCACCGGAATACGCTGCGCCGCCTTGCGCAGCAAGCCAACCATTTCCGACACATCGGGAATGCGTGGCGAGTGAATGTCGTACACGCCGGGGCCGATGTCGTTCGGGTAGGCAAACGCTTCAAACGCTTCGAGCAGTTCCATGTCCGAACGCGAGGTTTCGATGGTGATGACATCGGCGTCCATCGCCGCGATCGACTCGATCACATCGTTGAACTCGCTGTAGCACATGTGCGTGTGGATCTGCGTTTCGTCGCGCACGCCGGAGGCGCACAGGCGGAACGCTTCGCTCGCCCAGTGCAGATACGCCGGCCATTGCGCCCGGCGTAACGGCAAGCCTTCACGGAACGCCGCTTCGTCGATCTGCACGATTTTGATTCCCGCCGCTTCCAGATCATTCACCTCGTCACGAATGGCCAGCGCCAGTTGTTGAGCCTGCACCTCGCGGCTGACGTCTTCGCGCGGGAACGACCACATCAGCATGGTCACCGGGCCGGTCAGCATGCCTTTCATGACCTTGTCGGTTAGGCCTTGGGCGTAGCGGATCCACTCGACCGTCATCGCCTGCGGGCGGCTTAGGTCACCGAAAATCACCGCCGGTTTGACGCAGCGCGAACCGTAGCTCTGCACCCAGCCAAAGCGGGTGAAGGCATAGCCGTCGAGCTGTTCGGCGAAGTATTCGACCATGTCGTTGCGCTCGGCCTCACCGTGCACCAGCACATCCAGGCCGAGGCGTTCTTGAATTTCCACCGCGTGGCGAATCTCCGTGTGCATCGCATCGGTGTAATCGGCCGCGCTGAGCTTGCCTTGCTTGTAGGCCTGACGCGCCAGACGGATCGCCGCCGTTTGCGGAAACGAGCCAATGGTGGTGGTCGGGAATAACGGCAGGTCGAGCTTGCCGCGCTGTTTGGCAATACGCTGGGCAAACGGCGATTGGCGTTGCGCATCCTTGGCAGTGATCGCCGCGACCCGCGCTTGTACCGCCGGTTTGTGAATACGCGGCGAGGCAGCGCGGCTGGTCTGCACCGAACGGCTTTGCGCGAGGGCACGCAGTACCTTCGGCGCTTCCGGTTCGCTGACCGCTTGAGCGAGCACGGCGACCTCTTCGCACTTCTGCACGGCGAACGCCAGCCAGCTTTTCAGTTCGGCATCGAGCTGGTCTTCGCGGCCCAGATCAACCGGGCTGTGCAGCAACGAGCAGGACGGCGCTACCCACAAACGATCACCCAGACGCTCATGAGCATGGCGCAGCGTCGCCAGCGCGTTTTGCAGATCGCAGCGCCAGACGTTCCGACCGTTGACCACACCCAACGACAGCACCTTATAAGCCGGCAGACGATCCAGAATGGTCGGGTATTGATCCGGCGCGCGCACCAGATCGATGTGCAAGCCATCGACCGGCAGGTTCGCCGCCAGACCGAGGTTTTCTTCCAGACCACCGAAGTACGTGGCGAGCAGTTTTTTCAGCGGATCGCGCTGGATCTGGTTGTAGGCGCGCTCGAAGGCATTCTTCCAGTCCTGCGGCAAATCGAGCACCAGAATCGGCTCATCGATCTGCACCCACTCCACGCCCAATGCCGCCAGCCGCGCGAAGATCTGGCCGTACAGCGGTAGCAGGCGATCAAGCAAATCGAGTTTGTCGAAATCGGTGCCTTTGGTTTTGCCGAGCCACAGATAGGTCAGCGGACCGATGATCACCGGTTTGACGTTGTGCCCTAGCGCACGGGCCTCTTCGGTTTCTTCAAACAGCTGCTCCCAACTCAGCTGAAATTGTTGATCGACGCTGAATTCCGGTACGAGGTAGTGATAGTTGGTGTAGAACCACTTGGTCATTTCCTGAGCGTGGCCTTCGCCGCAGCAAGTATTGCTGACGCCACGGGCCATGCTGAACAGGGTGTGCAGCGTGGCTTTGCCGTCATGGGGGCGGAAGCGCTCGGGGATCACGCCGAACATCAGCGAGTGGGTCAGCACTTGGTCGTACCAGGCGAAATCGCCAACCGGCAGCAAGTCGATGCCGGCGTTTTTCTGCAAGTCCCAATGGACCTTGCGCAGCTCACGCCCGACGTCACGCAGGCCCGCCTCGTTCAGTTCTCCTTTCCAGAACGCCTCTTGCGCTTTCTTCAGTTCGCGGTCGCGACCGATGCGCGGAAATCCAAGGGAATGGGCCAGTGCCATGACAAACAACTCCAGATGCTTATTCGATGGCGGGTATTGTCGGGAACCGGACTTGATGAAACAAACTCAATAAATTCTAGATCATCACAAGTTCTACTCATGCACAGGCGCCCCGTGGGAGCTGCCGAAGGCTGGGATCTTCTGGCCGTAGGGACGCAGAGCGTCCAAGGCTGCATTCCCACGCGGAGCGTGGGAACGATCAGAACACCTCAGGGCAACATGCAAGTTTTCGTTCTATCGTTAGATCCAAATGGCTGGATTTTCCAAGGATTAGAGGTTGCGAGAGAGGATGTCTGCGCCTAAGTTGCACGCGAGTCTTTTCCCCGCGATTGGAACGCGATCAACACCATAAAGAGGTGAAGAAATGTCAAAGGAATCACGCCCTGCCGTGCTTGGGCTGATAGGCAATACTCCGCTGGTGCAGGTCACCCGCTTCGATACCGGACCGTGCACGCTGTTTCTCAAACTCGAATCGCAGAACCCTGGCGGCTCGATCAAGGACCGTATCGGTCTGGCGATGATCGACGCTGCCGAACGTGACGGCCGCCTGCAACCGGGCGGGACGATTGTCGAGGCCACTGCCGGCAATACCGGTCTGGGTCTGGCGCTGGTCGGTCGCGCCAAAGGCTATCGCGTAGTGCTGGTGGTACCGGACAAGATGTCCACCGAGAAAGTCCTGCACTTGAAGGCCATGGGCGCCGAAGTGCACATCACTCGTTCTGACGTCGGCAAGGGCCATCCCGAGTATTACCAGGACGTCGCCGCCCGCTTGGCCAAGGACATTCCCGGCGCGTTTTTCGCCGACCAATTCAACAATCCCGCCAACCCGCTGGCCCATGAATGCAGCACCGCGCCGGAAATCTGGGCGCAGACCGAACATGATCTGGACGCCATCGTCGTCGGCGTCGGATCGGCCGGCACGCTGACCGGGCTGAGTCGTTTCTTCAAGCGCGTGCAGCCGGATCTGGAAATGGTCCTCGCCGATCCGATCGGCTCGGTGATGGCGCAATACAGCCGCGACGGTACCTTGCCGACGCCCGGTTCGTGGGCGGTCGAGGGTATCGGCGAAGACTTCATTCCGTCGATCACCGACCTCTCCAGCGTGCGTCACGCCTACTCGATCAGCGACGCGGAAAGCTTCGATCACGCGCGCCAGTTGCTCAAGGCCGAGGGCATTCTCGGCGGTTCATCGACCGGCACCCTGTTCGCTGCTGCGCTGCGTTATTGCCGCGAACAGACCGAGCCGAAACGCGTGGTCAGCTTCGTCTGCGACACCGGCACGCGGTACCTGTCGAAGGTCTACAACGACCAGTGGATGACCGATCAAGGCCTGTTGCAACGCAAAGGCTACGGCGACTTGCGCGACTTGATCGCACGGCGTTTCGAGGACGGCCGGGTGATCAGCGTCGGCCCTGACGACACCCTGCTCACTGCGTTTCAGCGCATGCGTCTGGCGGATGTTTCGCAACTGCCGGTGCTGGTCGAAGGCAAGCAACTGGTGGGCGTGATCGACGAGTCCGACATCCTCCTCGGCGTCCACGAAGATGCCGCGCGCTTCAGCCAGTCAGTGTCCAGCGTGATGACCGACAAACTGCAAACCCTCGCCCCGGCTGCGACCCTGGCCGAGCTGGAAGCGGTGCTCAGCCGTGGCCTCGTCGCGATCATCGCCGACGCCTCCGGCTTCCATGGCCTGATCACCCGCACCGACATGCTCAACCAATTACGGAGATCCCTTGCATGAGTCAGCACGACGATAAATCCCAAGGCTTCGCCACCCGGGTGATCCACGCTGGGCAAGAGCCGGACCCGACCACCGGCGCGCTGATGCCGCCGATCTATGCCAACTCCACCTACCTGCAAGACAGCCCCGGCGTGCACAAGGGGTTCGACTACGGCCGCTCGCACAACCCGACGCGCTTCGCGCTGGAGCGCTGCGTCGCCGACCTCGAAGGCGGCACCCGCGCGTTCGCCTTCGCCTCGGGGCTGGCGGCGATTTCCACGGTGTTGGAACTGCTCGACGCAGGCTCGCACATCGTTTCCGGCAATGACTTGTACGGCGGCACCTTCCGCCTGTTTGACAAGGTCCGTCAGCGCAGTGCCGGGCACCGTTTCAGCTTCGTCGACCTGACCGATCTGTCGGCGTTCGAAGCCTCGCTGCAGGACGACACGCGCATGGTCATGGTCGAAACCCCTACCAACCCGCTGCTGAGCCTGTCGGATCTGGCCGCCATTGCGCGCATCTGCCGCGCGCGCGGGATCATCTGCGTCGCCGACAACACCTTCGCCAGCCCGTACATCCAGCGCCCGCTGGAGCTGGGCTTCGACATCGTCCTGCACTCGACCACCAAATACCTCAACGGCCACTCCGACGTGATCGGCGGCATTGCCGTGGTCGGGCAGAACGCCGAGCTGGCGGAAAAACTCGGTTTCCTGCAAAACGCCGTCGGCGCGATTTCCGGGCCGTTCGATGCATTCCTCACCCTGCGCGGGGTGAAGACTTTGGCGCTGCGCATGGAACGTCATTGCAGCAACGCCCTGGATCTGGCGCAGTGGCTGGAACAGCAACCGCAGGTCAAGCGCGTCTACTATCCGGGCCTTGAGTCGCACCCGCAGCACGAACTGGCCAAGCGGCAGATGCGCGGTTTTGGCGGGATGATTTCTGTTGATCTGAACAGCGACCTGGCCGGTGCGCGGCGCTTTCTGGAAAACGTGAAGATCTTTGCGTTGGCCGAAAGCCTCGGTGGCGTGGAAAGCTTGATCGAGCATCCGGCGATCATGACCCACGCGACGATTCCACCGGAGACGCGCGCCAAGCTTGGTATTGGCGATGGCTTGGTGCGGTTGTCGGTCGGAGTTGAAGACGTTGAAGACCTGCGCGCCGATCTGGCTCAGGCACTGGCAAGAATGTAAACAGCTCCACCCAAAGAAGCCCGCGCAATGCGGGCTTCGTCTTTTTTTGTCCGTCGATCTTTCTGCCGTGGCAGTTCCCGAGGCCGATCCTATACTCAATCGGCTCGATCAAAATTATCTCGACACCCGCACGCCGTTCGGTGTGCCCGTGCCTTTCGCCAACCAGGTAGAACCCAAGCCAGTGAGTCGTGGCGTCTGTATGCATCGCGCGCGATTGATCGCTGTTTGGCAACGGGTCGTGGAGAAAACCATGAAATACAAGTTGTTGTCAGGCGTGCTTCTTGCGGTAGCGGCCAGCGTTGTGGTGCCGAATGTCTTGGCGGCGCAACCGCAGGCGTTGGCTTCGGATGGGGCTGATCATGTTGGCGCCGGCGCGGTGGCTGCCGATGGTGCTGATCGCGTCGGTGCAGGCGCGGTGGCTGCCGATGGCGCTGATCGCGTCGGTGCAGGCGCGGTGGCTGCCGATGGCGCTGATCGTGTCGGTGCCGGCGCGGTGGCTGCCGATGGCGCTGATCGCGTCGGCGCGGGCGCGGTGGCTGCCGATGGTGCTGATCGTGTCGGCGCTGGCGCAGTGGCTGCCGATGGCGCCGATCGTGTCGGTGCCGGCGCGGTGGCTGCCGATGGCGCTGATCGCGTCGGCGCGGGCGCGGTGGCTGCCGATGGCGCTGATCGCGTCGGCGCGGGCGCGGTGGCTGCCGATGGCGCTGATCGCGTCGGCGCGGGCGCGGTGGCTGCCGATGGCGCTGATCGCGTCGGCGCGGGCGCGGTGGCTGCCGATGGCGCTGATCGCGTCGGCGCGGGCGCGGTGGCTGCCGATGGCGCTGATCGCGTCGGTGCCGGAGCATTGGCAGCGGATGGGGCCGACCGCACCGGCGTCAACCGAGTGGCCTACTCCCGGGTCGGAGTCGGTTCTGATCGCGTGGCATCGGCGCTGATGACCGGCAGCTATTCCGACCAGTTCAACAGCCCACAATAATCGCCGCGAAATAACGGGCGAGCTCCTGAGCCGCCCGTTTACATCGGCCTTTACAGCATCTGTTCAACCGCTGCGCCTTGTCGATCACGCAGGGCGCGCAACGTCGCGCGTAACTCGGCCGGGCGCACAGGTTTCGACAGAATCGCAATCTGCCGGTCATGCAAGGCTGCCTGAATCTTCTCGACGTCGTGCCCGGTGATGATCATCGCCGGCACGGCCCAGCCGCGCTGCCTGCGCACTTCGTCAATGCATTCGATACCCGTGGCATGGGTGCCGAGGTCATAGTCGGCAACGATGATGTCGCAGTCGGTGACCAGGCCTTCAGCCGACCACTCGGCCTGCACCACACAGCCCCAGCGTTCGAGCAACGCCGAAGTCGCGAGCAACACGTTGCGGTCATCCTCGACCAGACACACCTTCAGCCCGGTCAACAAACCTGCCTGCCGCGCTTCACTGCGAACCACCGGTGACTGCGGCGCGGCCACGATCGGCAACCCCGCAAGCGTCACAGCTGTGCCGCGCCCCAACTGTGAACGCAGAGCAACGTGCACATCGATCAGTTCACCCAGACGCTTGATGATCGACAGGCCCAGCCCCACGCCCTCGACATCTTTGTCGCGCACTTGCCGTACCCGATAAAACTCCTCGAAGACCTTGTGCAGATGCTCTTCGGCAATGCCGTTGCCACGGTCATGGATGACGATGGCCAGCCCTGCCCCACGTTTACGCACGCCGATCAGCACGGGACGTTGCGCGCCGTATTTGAAGCAGTTGGAGAGCACGTTCTGCACCATGGTCGCGAGCAGCGCCGGGTCGGTTCTGACCCAGTGGTTGCACGGTCGCAGCCGCAGCTCGACGCCTGCCCAACGGGCCGCTTCCTGGTGTTGGCGTATCAGATCCGCAAGCCATTCACCGAGATTCAGCGTTTGCATTTTCGCTTCGACCCGACCGTTATCGAGGGTGTAGAGGTCGAGAATCGAGCGGAACAATTGCGAGACGTTGAGCAGTGAGCGGTCGATGTTATCGACCAGCCGCCGCTCGTCATCGCCCAGGCGCGACTCTCGCAGACACGCGGTAAACAGACCGATGGAATGAATCGGCTGACGCAAGTCATGACTGGCCTGCGCCAGAAACCGCGACTTTTCCAGATTAGCCGCCAGCGCTTCTTCCGACGCCTTGCGCGTACGCTCAAGCAGCAAGTGCGCATAAAACGGAATCACCGTGCTGGTGATCAGCAGCATCAGCACCATGAACGGCTGCGCCTGCCAATACGGCGTCAGGCGATAGACCACCAGCAGCGCCACCAATGCAAGGCCGGTGGCAATTGCCAGATAGCGCGAGCCGTAGCGCATGCCGTTGCCCAGATTGACCCAGACCATCACCGCATACAACGGCAGCGCCGCTTCGCCGCCGATCACCAGTCCAAAACAGGTGCCGGTGTAATCGTGGACCATGGCAAAAATCCGCCGCGCCGGATAATGCCCGGGCCAACGCGCAATGGCTTGGCGGAACGTGATCGAAGCCAGCAGAAACAAGACAATGTAAGTGATG
This sequence comes from Pseudomonas sp. TE9122, assembly GCF_056278925.1. NCBI lineage: Bacteria > Pseudomonadati > Pseudomonadota > Gammaproteobacteria > Pseudomonadales > Pseudomonadaceae > Pseudomonas > Pseudomonas sp. TE9122. The sequence continues at coordinate 2,892,751 of NZ_JBWBQI010000001.1, forward strand.
ACCGGCAGGTAGGTATCGAAGCGATGGCCCGGCAGAAAACCCAGCACGACCATGTAAACTACCGCAATGGCAGCGATGATAATGCGCAGGTTGGCCTGGTCGAGTTCGGTATTTTTTTCGAACTTCATGGTAAACGTCCTTGTGCAGCAATCGTCAGTTTCGGAAGCAGCCTACAGGCAACCTTCGCGTCCAGTGCTAAGGTGCAGGCCTTGAATCACGCCTGACCCAGGGAGGGTCGCGTCATGACGTGCCGGATCATCATAGCCGACGATCACCCGCTGTTTCGCGAGGCGATGCTGCGCACCGTGCAGCGCTTGCTGCCCGATGCCGATACCTGCGAGGCCGGCGACTTCGACGCGGTGCTCAAGCTGCTGCCACAGGGCGACGAGCCGGACACGCTGATGCTTGATCTGCGTTTTCCCGGACTGACCTGCATCACTCAACTCGCCGACTTGCGCCAACGATTGCCGCGCACCACGCTGATCGTGGTGTCGATGGTTGACGATCAGACGCTGATCAGTGAAGTCATGGCGGCGGGCATTGACGGTTTTATCGGCAAGAACATTGCGCCGGATGAAATCGGCCAGGCAATTCTGGCGATCCGTGAAGGTGAGGTGCTGGTGAAGTCGGCGCCGTCCGGCTTGTTGCCGCTGGAAACCGCGACGACGCTGACGGCGCGTCAGCAGGACGTGCTGCGGTTGATTGCGCAAGGCAAGACCAACAAGGAAATCGCCCGTGAGCTGGATATTTCGCCGTTCACGGTGAGGATCCACGTGTCTTCGTTGTTGCGCACGCTGGACGTGCCGACGCGGGCGGCAGCGGCGGTCAAGTATTCGGGTCTGTGAAGCGTTTTACGGGTCCACCTGCGCCATCAGATCAGGCACCGACTCCGGCCGCTTGGCATAGCGCTGGGCCAGCACCGCGCAGACCATCAGCTGAATCTGGTGGAACAGCATCAGCGGCAGAATCAGCACGCCGATGGTGCTACCGGCAAAGAGTACCTGCGCCATTGGCACGCCGGTGGCCAGGCTCTTTTTCGAGCCGCAGAACAGGATGGTGATGCGGTCTTCCTGATTGAAGCCAAACGCTTTGCTCAACAGAATTGATGCCACCAGAACCAGTGTCAGCAGGATGCAGCAGACCACGACCAGACCGAGCAACTCGAACAACGGAATCTGCTGCCAGATGCCTTCGTTGACGGCTTCGCTGAATGCGCCGTACACCACCAGCAGAATCGAACCCTGATCAACGAATTTCAGCCAGTTCTTGTTGCGCCCTACCCACGCGCCGATCCAGCGGCGGGCGATCTGCCCGGCAATGAACGGCAGGAGCAATTGCACGCTGATCTTCACGATCGCATCGAGGGTCGAGCCGCCGTCGCCGTGGACGTTGAGCAGCAAAGTCACCAGCAGCGGCGTAAGAAAAATCCCGAACAGGCTGGACGCCGCCGCGCTGCAGATCGCCGCCGGAATATTGCCTCGCGCCAGCGAAGTGAACGCGATGGCCGACTGCACCGTAGCTGGCAACGCGCAAAGGTAGAGCATGCCCATGTACAGCTGATCGCCGATCAGCGGTGACAACAGCGGTTTCAGCGCCAGACCGAGAATCGGGAAGAGCACGAAGGTCAGGCCGAACACCAGCAGATGCAGACGCCAGTGGCCAGCGCCGGCGATGATCGATTCGCGCGACAGCTTGGCGCCATGCAGGAAAAACAGCAGGGCGATGGCGATGTTGGTCAGCCAGCCGAAGCCGACCGCGACTTGACCGCTGGCGGGCAGGAAGCTGGCCAGCAGAACCACGCCGATCAAAGTCAGGGTGAAGTTATCGGGCAGAAAACGTGGGCGCGTCATGAGATTCATCCGGGGGTTGCCAGTGCGTGCCGACGACTCTAACGTGACTGGCAATTACCGACTAACGCCGAAGAGCCGCAAGATGCCGCCTAAAGGACATGCCAAAAGCGTCCGCCGCAGTGTTCCCGGGCTGCCGAGCCTGCCGCGCCCCGTGTATGGACGCACTGAATCTCTGCCCAACCGCGCCCTCACCCGCCGCCACAGTCATCCGTGGGTGCAGTTGTCCTACGCGATTCAGGGCGTGCTCGAAGTGCAGACCAGCGCTGGCCGTTTCGTCGCGCCGCCGGAGCGTGCGGTGTGGATTCCGGCGGGCGTGCCGCACCGGGTGTTCAGCGCGCCACACACGGAAATGCGCAGCCTGTACATCGACAGCAGCGTCACCGGTTGGGCGGCCGAGCATTGCCATGTGCTCGGCGTCAGCGCGCTGCTCAGGGAATTGATTCGCGCCTTCAGTCAGGTCCCGGTGGAATACGACGAGAGCGGCCCTGACGGACGCTTGGCCCAGGTGATCCTTGATCAATTGGCCGACGCGCCGACCATCGATTTGATGCTGCCGCTGCCGCAAGACCCGCGCCTGAAGCAGATCTATCAGAGCCTGGAGCAACATCCGGAGCAGCAGACCACGCTGAGCCACTGGAGCGAAAAATTCGGTGTCACCGAAAAGACTCTGACACGGCTGTTTTTGCGCGACACCGGCCTGACCTTCCGCGCCTGGCGCCAGCGCCTGCGCTTGCTTGGCGCCCTGACCCCGCTGGAAAAAGGCGAGCGTGTGACCGATGTTGCGCTGGCTTGTGGATACGACTCGACCTCGGCGTTTATCGCCGCATTTCGTCAGCAGTTTGGCGAGACGCCGGGGGAGTTTTTCCGCTGACACTTCGTTTTTGCCGAACTGTCAGTCAGAAATAAACGATTTTTCTTTGCTCCAGATCCGTCGCTAGCATGGCCCCGTCTGACTTTGATCGAGAAGAGAAGATGATCCCTGTGGGAGCGAGCCTGCTCGCGAACGCGGTGGGTCAGCAACCTCAACTTCGCTGTTCCATCGCATTCGCGAGCAGGCTCGCTCCCACAGGAGATGTGCTTGCTGCAAATAAAAAGACAGGGGAGCGTGCCATGCCTGCCACGAACATCAACATCGGCGAACCCTGGATGTGGGGCGCCTTCATCGTCTTCGTTCTGGCCATGCTGGCCCTGGACTTGTTTGTCTTCGGCGGGCGCAAGGCGCACCGGGTGTCGGTGCGGGAAGCGTCGGCCTGGGTGGTTGCCTGGTGCCTGTTGGCGCTGAGCTTCGCCGGGCTGCTCTGGTGGTATCTGCACGGCGAATTCGGCAGTGAAATCGCCCGACAGAAAACCCTGGAATTTCTCACCGGTTACCTGATCGAGCAGTCGCTGTCGATCGACAACATGTTCATCTTCGTGATGATCTTCAGCTACTTCGCCGTGCCACCGGAATTGCAACGACGAGTGCTGCTGTACGGCGTGCTGGGCGCGATTGTCATGCGCGCGATCATGATTTTCGCCGGTGTGTGGCTGGTGTCGCAGTTCGAATGGCTGCTGTATGCCTTCGGTGTGTTCCTGATCATCACCGGGATCAAGATGCTGGTGTTCGCTGATCATCAACCGGATCTGGAAAAGAATCCGTTATTGCGCTGGGTGCGCGGGCATATGCGCATCACCAGCGGCTTTCATGGCGAGAAGTTTTTCATCCTGCAGAACGGCGTGCGCTGGGCAACACCGATGTTTCTGGTGCTGGTGCTGATCGAAGCCAGCGACTTGATGTTCGCGGTCGACAGCATCCCGGCGATCTTCGCCGTCACCACCGACCCGTTCATTGTCTTCACTTCAAACATCTTCGCAATCATGGGCCTGCGCGCGCTGTACTTCCTGCTGGCGGACATGGCTGACCGTTTTCACCTGCTCAAGTATGGCTTGGCGATCGTGCTGGTGTTCATCGGCGGCAAGATGGTGCTGATGCCGTGGTTCCACATGCCGGTGGAATGGTCGCTGGCAATAGTCGGAACGGTGATCCTGGGGTCGGTGCTGTTGAGTCTGGCGACCAGCCGCGAGGCAGAACGCCGCACCGAATGACACAACCCACCCCCACCTGTGGGAGCGAGCCTGCTCGCGAATACGCCGGTTCATTCAACATAGGAGTTGAATGACACACCGCTTTCGCGAGCAGGCTCGCTCCCACATTTGAAGTGCGATGCTCTTATTTATCGGATTTGATACTGGTCCACACCCGCGTGCGCACCCGTTCCATTTTCTGCGGCAACGGCTGCACCACATACAGGGTTTTCAGCGCTTCGCTGGTCGGGGTCAGGTTGGGGTTGTCGGTGATGTCCTTGTTGACCAGCGGCATCGAGTCCTTGTTGGCATTTGGATACCCGAGGAAATCACTGATCGGTGCGATCACTTTCGGGTCGAGCAAGTGGTTGAGGAATTCGTGGGCCTCGGCGACGTTCTTCGCGCTCTTCGGAATGGCGAACGTGTCGAACCAGATCGGCGCGCCCTCCTTCGGCAGACGCCAGTCGACCACCACGCCGTTGCCCGCCTCTTTGGCGCGATTACCGAACTGGTAGAAGCTGCCGGAATAACCGATCGCCACGCAGATGTCGCCGTTGGCAATGTCGGTCATGTACTTGGCCGAGTTGAAGTAGGTCACGTAAGGGCGAATCTTCATCATCAAGGCCTTGGCCTTTTCATAGTCCGCCGGGTTTTGGCTGTTCGGGTCGAGGCCGAGGTAATGCAGGGCCAGCGGCAGGATCTCCGACGGCGAATCGAGCATCGCCACGCCACAGGCCTTGAGCTTTTCCATGTTCTCGGGCTTGAACACCAGATCCCAACTGTCTACCGGCGCATTTTCGCCCAGGGCGGCCTTGACCTTGGCCGGGTTGAAGCCGATCAGCACGGTGCCGTACATGTACGGCACGCCGTACTGGTTGCCGGGGTCGTTGGCGTCGAGCAATTTGAGCAGGGCCGGATCCTGGTGCTGCCAGTTCGGCAATTTCGACTTGTCGAGTTTCTGGAACACGCCGGCCTTGATCTGGGTTTCGATGAACTGATTGGACGGCACCACCAGGTCGTAACCGGAGTTGCCGGTGAGCAGTTTGGCTTCCAGGGATTCGTTGGTGTCGAAGGTGTCCCAGGTCACTTTGATCTTGCTTTGCTCGGCGAAGTCCTTGGGCACTGACGGCAGAATGTAATCCGCCCAGTTGTACACCCGCAGTTCGCGCTGCTCGGCCTGGACGGCGCTGGCCAGCAGCGTCAGGCCACACACGGTGGCGCCCAGAATGCGTTTGATCGTGACCATGGTTGTTTCCCCGAATGCGACGTGAGATCGATGGTTTTTATGTTCTGTACACGGCAGTGGCAGTAACGCTAGCCAAGGGCAAAAAAGGTCGAGCCTGTTGTTATGGTTTCGATTCTTGCTGACAGCGTAGCGCGATGACAGTAGGCGGCGGGCCAAAAGGGGATCGATATGGCCAATTTGCTTGACCGCCGAGATACGCAAACAAAAATGCCCAGCGCTGGGCCGGGCATTGCTGTGTTGCCGTTTCGATCAGTCGGTATAGCCGAGTCTGGCTGCCCTGCTCTGCTGCGCCTGACCACGGGTTGCGAGGCAGTAATACAGCGGCACCGTTACCACCAGACCGACCAGCCAGGACAGGTCGGCACCTTCCACCAGATTGGCGTACGGCCCCACGTACAGCGAGGTGTTGGCAAACGGCAGCTGCACGATAATGCCGATGAAATAGGCAATGATCGCGTGCAGGTTGAAGCGCCCGTAGATCCCGCCGTCAGCGCGGAAGATCGAGGCGATGTCGTAGTTACCGCGCTTGATCAGATAGAAATCGATCAGGTTGATCGACGCCCACGGCACCAGCACCAGCAGCAGCGCCAGAATCAACCCGATGAACTCGGAAATGAAATCCGCCGAAGCACCGAGGGCGACCACACAGCATCCCGCCAGGATCACGCTCGACAGCACCACGCGCACCTTGATGCTCGGCGTCCACTGGCTGGCGAAAGTCTGAATCGAGGTGATGATCGACAACACCGCGCCGTACAGATTCAGCGCGTTGTGGCTGATGATGTTGAGCAGAAACAGCACCATCAGAATCGGCCCCAGCCAGCCGGTGGACTGCTTGACCGCGGCCATCGCTTCAGTGCCTTCCGGCGTCGCCAGTACCGCCACCGCGCCAAAACTGAACGACAGAATCGTGCCCAGCGTTGCGCCCAGATACGTCGCCCAGAAGGGTTTGGCGATGCCGATGTCTGCTGGCAGATAACGCGAATAGTCGGAGACGTACGGCGAGAAGCTGATCTGCCAGATGATCCCCAGCGACACCGTCGCCAGCCAGCCGGAGAGGTTGAAACTGCCGCGCGTCAGGAAGTCTGCCGGCAAGTCATGGGCGAAGATGTAGATGAACCCGGCGAGCAACGCGCCGCCCATCACCCAGGTGCCGATGCGGTTGAGGGTGTGGATGAAGTTGTAGCCGATCACACCGATCGCCGTAGCAGCCAGCGCGCCGATCAGAATGCTCAGCGGCGCTGGCACTGACGGGGCAATGCCGACAATGGATTTACCGGCCAGCACGATGTTGGAAATGAAGAAACCGATGTAGATGAGCGCCGCAAAGAACACGATCAGCAGTGCGCCATAACGACCGAACTGACCGCGACTCTGGACCATTTGCGGAATGCCCATGCGCGGACCCTGGGCCGAGGCCAGCGCAATCACCACGCCGCCGATCATGTGCCCCAGCGCAATCGCCAGCAGCCCCCAGAACAGATTGAGGTGGAACACCTGAACCACCATGGCGCCGGTAACGATGGGCAGTGGCGCGATGTTGGTGCTGAACCAAAGAGTGAACAGATCGCGGGCCTTCCCGTGGCGTTCCGCGAGTGGGACGTAATCGACCGTATGATTCTCGATCAACGGATCTTGCCGGGACATCTGGGACATATGCATGAACTCGAGTTTGTCTGTTTTTATCTTTGTATGAAGCCAAACCGGGAGGACTCTTGGGTCGCCCCTCAGATGCAGACCATATTATGGTATTCCAAACTTTACACAAGCCTGATCCGCTGATTCTGTCGCTCTCTGATCCGCTATCCTCGCTGATCCCGCCCCTGCCCGGCTAGCTGAACGCCCCGTAAACATTGAGTTTCCGACGAAAGTGGCACGTTTATCGGTTCACCAGAAAAGCTCTTGCAAGATGTGTATTACGGTATACCATCAGACCTACAAACCATAAAAACCGCGTCACACCACCCGAGGACCACCCAATGATCGATGCTGCCATTTACAAACAAGTCATGGGCTCGTTCCCGTCCGGCGTCACCGTCATCACCACGCTGGACGACGACGGCCAGATCGTCGGCCTGACCGCCAGCGCGTTCAGCTCACTGTCGATGGACCCGGCGCTGGTGCTGTTCTGCCCCAACTACAGCTCCGACTCCTATCCCGTGCTGATCAAGAACAAACGCTTTGCGATTCACCTGTTGTCCAGCGTGCAGCAAAGCGAGGCCTATGCCTTCGCGCGCAAAGGCAAGGACAAGGCGCAGGGCATCGAGTGGACGTTGAGCGAACTGGGCAACCCGATCCTTGCCAATGCGACGGCGGTGATCGAGTGCGAGTTGTGGCGTGAATACGAAGGTGGCGACCACGCGATCATGGTCGGCGCGGTGAAGAACCTGATCGTCCCCGAGCAGGTCGCCGGGCCGCTGGTGTATTGCCACGGCAAGATGGGTGCGTTACCGGTTGTGGCGTGATTTCACCAGATCTCGGATATCCCATGTGGGAGCGAGCCTGCTCGCGAAAGCGATGGGTAGTTGTTACATTTTTGACTGACCCGACGCCTTCGCGAGCAGGCTCGCTCCCACAGGTTTTGGTGTTGCCTGGGCGACCGTGTCAGGTCCTAAACCGGCTCACCAACTGATTCAACGTCTGCGACAACGCCGTCAGGTTCTGCGCATCCTGCCGAGTTGAATCCGCCAGGCTCGCCACCAACTGCGCATCGCCATGAATCTGGCTGATGTGCCGATTGATGTCTTCCGCCACTTGATGCTGTTCCTCCGCCGCTGTGGCGATCTGCGTGTTCATGTCGCGGATCACGTCGACCGATTCACGGATCAATTCAAAACTCGCCCGCGCCTCGTTGATCGACACCACGGTTTCCTGCGACACCTCAAGGCTGGCGTGCATCTGCTTGCCCATCTGGTGGGTGCGCCGCGCCAGATTGCCCAGCAGTGCGTCAATCTCACCGGTTGAATCCGAGGTGCGTTTGGCCAGCGCCCGAACTTCATCGGCGACCACGGCAAAGCCCCTGCCCTGTTCACCGGCGCGCGCGGCTTCGATGGCGGCGTTGAGCGCGAGCAGATTGGTCTGCTCGGCAATCGAACGGATCGTGCCGAGGATCGACTGGATGTCGTTGCTGTCCTGCTCCAGTTGCTGCATCGACTCGGCGCTGTGGCCGATCTCCTGACTCAAGCGCCCGACGTTACTTACCGCCGCGTCGATCTGCTGCTGCCCGGTGTGTGCCTGACGCTGACCGTTGTCTGCCGAGTCGGCCGCCTGACTGCACGAGCGCGCAACCTCGTTGGAAGTGGCGACCATTTCGTGAAACGCCGTAGAAACCATGTCCACCGCCTCACGCTGACGCGAAGCGACGTCGGCCATTTCCGCCGAGACCTCGGTGGCGCTGCCGGAGCTGCTGTGAATCTGCCCGGCTGCCTGGCCGATGCGTTGAATCAATGTGCGAATAGCTTCAAGAAACTGGTTGAACCAGCCGGCCAGTTGCGCGGTTTCATCCTGCCCGCGTACTTCCAGTCGCGCAGTCAGATCGCCCTCGCCCTGGGCAATGCCTTCGAGTCCGCTGGCGACACCACGAATCGGCTTGACCATCAGCCCGGCGAACCACGCGCCGGCCATTGCAAACAACAGTGCGCAAACCACAGCGATAGCGCCGATCAGCCAGGTCAAACGCGTCGCCCCGGCCATAACTTCGCTGGCCTTCACCAGCCCGACAAACCGCCAGCCCAACGCCTGCGACGGCCAGACCAGCGCCATGTAATCCTCGCCGGCCAATTGCACCTCGACCAGGCCTTTGCCCGCCTCGGCCAGTTGCTGATAACCGTCGCCGAGATCGCTGAGTTTCTTGAAGTTGTGCGCCGGATCACTCGGGTCGACCAGCACGGTGTTGTTGGCTTCCATCAGCATCAGATAACCGCTCTCACCGAGGCGGATCTGCTTGACCAGGTCGGTCAATTGCTTGAGCGACACATCGATGTTGACCACGCCGGCATTGCTGCCCAACTGGTTGTTGAAGCTGCGCACAGTGCTCACCAGCACCACGTCATCCGCCGCCCAGTAATAGGCCTCGGTGCGCAGGGTTTTGCCGGGATTGGCCATCGCGGTTTTGTACCAGGGCCGGGGGCGCGGATCGTAGTTGGCCAGTTGCGCATCGCCCGGCCAGAACAGGTAACCGCCCTGCTCGGTGCCGACAGATAGATAGGTGTAAGCCGGGTGCGCCTTGGCCAGACCGTCGAACAGCTTGAACAGCTGTTGATCCTGCGGCCCCAGCGGCACTTGCGCGGCGTCGCTGCTCAGGTAGCGTTTGAGGCTGGTGTCGATGCTCTGCAGTTGCGGATGCTCGGCCAGGTAAGCAACGTTCTGGCTGATGCCCTCGAAAAACAGCTGCATCGCGTTTTCCACCTGACGCACTTCGCGCCCGGTGCTGTCGGTAAAGGTGTCGCGCGCGCCCTCGCGGACATTGAGGATGATCAGCGCTGCCACCAGTAACACCGGCAGGCTGGCGATTACCGCAAACGCCAGAGTCAGTTTTTGTTTTATGTTCATTGCTTGCGCCTTCCTTGTTCGAAGTGTCGGTCAGAAATATTTTGCGGATATTCCGTATTATGGTATACCAATATTCAATCAACCGAACAGCCGTACTCGAAGGCGTGCTTGAATGGTGAGAAGACTCGCGAGCGCGCAGCGTTCACGTCAGTTCGACAGGCCCGCACACGACCGGCCAATTACAAAAGACTCGAGGTAGCGTCATGAAATTTTCCCTGTTCGTACACATGGAACGCTGGGACGAAAGCGTCAGCCACCGCCAACTGTTCGAAGACCTGACCGAACTGACCCTGATGGCCGAGGCTGGCGGTTTCAGCACCGTGTGGATCGGCGAACACCACGCCATGGAATACACCATCTCCCCAAGCCCGATGCCGCTGCTGGCCTACCTCGCGGCGAAAACCACCACCATCCACCTCGGCGCCGGCACCATCATCGCGCCGTTCTGGCACCCGCTGCGCGTCGCCGGCGAATGCGCCCTGCTCGACGTGATCAGCAACGGCCGCATGGAAGTCGGTCTGGCGCGCGGCGCCTATCAAGTCGAATTCGACCGCATGGCCGGCGGCATGCCCGCCTCCAGCGGCGGCCAGGCCCTGCGCGAAATGGTCCCGGTGGTCCGCGCCCTGTGGCAAGGCGACTACGCCCACGACGGCGACATCTGGAAATTCCCCACCTCCACCAGCGTGCCGAAACCGATCCAGAAGCCAAACCCGCCAATGTGGATCGCCGCCCGCGACCCCGACTCGCACAACTTCGCCGTGGCCAACGGCTGCAACGTCATGGTCACGCCATTGATGAAAGGCGACGAAGAAGTCCTCGACCTGAAGAACAAATTCCAGACTGCACTGGACAACAACCCAGACGTACCGCGCCCACAATTGATGGTGCTGCGCCACACCCACGTGCACACCGCTGATGACCCGGACGGCTGGCAAGTTGGCGCCAAAGCCATCTCACGTTTCTACCGCACGTTCGATGCCTGGTTCGGCAACAAGCAAACCCCGGTCAATGGCTTCCTCGCGCCGAGTCCTGAAGAGAAGTTTGCCGGGCGTCCTGAGTTTGAACTGGAGAGCCTGCACAAGACCGCAATGATCGGCACGCCGGAAGAGATCATTCCGCGGATCAAGTATTACCAGGAATTGGGGGTGGATGAGTTTAGTTTCTGGTGCGACAACAGCTTGCCGCATGAAGAGAAGAAGAAGTCGCTGGAGTTGTTTATCAAGCATGTGGTGCCGGCGTTTCGCTAAAGGTTTCGCAGGTTAAACCAAAAAAAACGCCCCGCTTCAGACGGGGCTTTTTTTGGAAAAAGGCATCAATTCGTGCAACCTGGCTTTCGCAGCCTATTCGCCGCTGCCATCCTCGCTGAGCACTTTGAAGGAGTGGAAGTTGAAAGCTATTTTTTCTTCTTCCTCATCAACCAGCTCATACCGGATACGATCCAATCCGCCTTCAACCCTCGACACGCAAAGATCCATGAACTGTGTCAGGCCACCACCAAATCCCCGCACGTTCAAACCGCCCACCTTAAAAAACATGACCGCGATAGTCGCTGCTCCAGGATCCGCAGACTTCGCCAGCGTCATCAACAGGTTGTAACCGCTAAGTCCATCTTCGGAATCCAGATGAAGACTTTCCACATAAACGTATTCATGTAGACCGTCATTCAGTGCTTTGAGATTGCTCAATGGTTGATCCTCGTATGCTGTCCATTGTCACCCTTGCCCGGCCCGTACTGGTAGGTATGAGTATGAGGATCCGTATGAAATGTATAACGCGAAGAGCGATTTATTTGTTCCACCTCACGAAAGGAAAACTATTCACAATCTATATTTTTTCAAAATAGGCATGAAAAGCTGCAATTATTTTATCCAAGGCTTTATCGTAACCTCTAAGACTCTGAAACTCTGCAGAGCTGATCAAGTTGCAGCTTAAACACTCAGAAAACTCACTAGAAGCATGCCGTGAATCGAAAGCCAGCACACCGTACTCTTCGCAAGCACTTTCAAACAATAGCCAATCAAAACTCACATTACCCATGACAACCGGATAATTTACTGTACCCTTGAAAAAATCTCGAAACCCCACGCTTAACTCCTCAACATCTTCTTGAGTATTCTCCCCATCAAAAAGATAACAAGTGCTAGCCAGCGGCGCATCGAACAGGGCAAACGCACTCGTCGAAAAAACTTTAAAGCTAGAACAGAGCAAACTATCGAGTACATCAACATTGCTCAAAAGAGGCCTCTCAAAAAAATAAAACTCTAATCCTGAATCTCGAAAAACCATTTCGGGCAAATCTTTATTCAGTTCAAGACGATTCGATAACATCGCGGTTATCTGATTTAGCTCTTGATGTTCGAGTTTGGTGAGGCTCATTTAGTTACCCTTGAATCGGATTTTGACAATCGTTTTTTTGATACCTGCAATATCCAGCGATGCAGTTGGTTCTTTAGTCGACGTCGACTCTGGATAGAACCTATAGGTCCTATCTCCCTTGGTCAATATTGAAACTTTTCCGTCTTGTGAGAATGTCCTGCTATAACCATTGACTTCAAGCATTTTTATTGCTTCTGCGGGAGAGGTAAAAGCATCGATCTGACCCGAGCTGTTTCGCGTCCATTTTGGCACAAACTCCACTGCGGTAGAGAGGTAACGGGGACAGACCACGTTTTCAGAGTGCTTTCTAAACGTGGTCTGTCCCCATTTACCCCCCGATGGCATCTTCAATATGTTGCGCCGACTCGGGGAAACGGGGACAGATCACGTTTTGGAATGCGTTTTAAACGTGGTCTGTCCCCGTTTATCTGGGTGCTAGGCCGGTGTCAGATCACATCTAGGCCTCTACAATTTACAAGAGACATTCAAACCACAAGCAGAGATAAAATCACGTATCGGTATATCAAGAACGCTACTTTCTCTAGCGGAGAGTACATCTTGCAATGTGACGATGCCTTTTTCAAAGTCTAAAGAAACGTCAAAGCAATTAAACTCGAACGCCCTGAACAGAATGCTCTCTGAGCAAACCCGCTCATCAAAGGCGTTTTTCAAAATAGAGCGAACGCTGTCGTCCAACTCTTGGGCCACAAATCGTTCTATTATCGTGCCGCCACTGCTCATAACCATTCCTAACCAGTACGAGAACGCAGTCTGGATCCCACCATCCCGAACATTTATTTTGATTGTCGAGATTGGAGCGCATCAGACGTTTGTTCCAATCACCTTACTTGGGAAAACGGCGGACAGACACGTTTTACTCCTTCATGTCGTAGAGGGTGCGGCCCTTGTTTTGCGCGGCCAGCAGGTTCAGATCATTACCGGCGTAGACGTAGGCTTCGTTGCCTGTGCAGATCTTCCCCGCGACCAGTGTGGTGTCGAGGTCCGGGCTGGTATTTGCGTCGCCGCCGGCGATGAATCAGCAGCTTCCTGAAAAGAGTAGTCGTCCTCTTCATGGACGCGTTTCTTGCCGTGCCTGCTGTGGATTTCGACGTTGTGTTCATCACCGGCCGAGACAGGGAGATATCGCGCTTGGCCTCGGCGGTAAGGTTGCCGGTAGCTTCGGCGATGGCGACAACGTTGATGTCGCGACCGGCATTGAGCTTCAGGTCGCCACCGCTTTTACGCTGGACGAGAATTGAAAGGTGGTCTGTCCCCGTTTATCTCCTCCATTTGTTGTGAATAACGCTTTTCTAATCTTTCAGCAGACCTTTGAACTCCATCGCGTTCATCTGGAAAGTAAGCAGAATAAACATCAGCTGCAATTTTCATCAGAGAAACGTAGTCAGCCACAGGTATGCTAGAAGTTAACGCTTCCCCCAAGAAGAAACTTACCTCATTGAATTCTTCTGGATCGTCCCAATCCTGATCAAGCGAGTAAAAAAAACCTTCAGCCACTGAGAACCCATGTCCCTGCGAAGCGTCGTAGATGAACGCAGGAAAATTAGTCCTCCCTCTTACGATAGAAGCCTCAATTAACTCGTAAAGACCCTCATAATCTGCGTCAGTTGAAGAAAATGATTCCTTGAGAACCTCTAACCAAACCAAATCAGCCATTATTTCATCCTCGGCGGCATAGTAATAAATGAGTTTGTTATATCTCCAGTTTTGCTATCACGCGTCACTTGAAAGTAATAACCATCAACTTTGATACTGGCCTCCCTCATGGCTGGATTAGCTCTGAACAAAGAGCCAGCTTCGACTGCCGCCCTGCTCGACATATCAGCCACCTTGATATCTGACAGAATTTTCGAATCATAAGTTGTTTTGGTGGATTTGGACTTGTATCCACCGACCAACTCGCCCCGAGTGTTAGTTTTAGGCAACTGATAACTATACTCCACAAGGCCAGGATAACGGACATCCGTAGTTTTGTTGGAGATTTTTGCCCCAGTTTTTTCAACCGACTCCAAGAAGGCATCGCTGTTATGAGCACCAGAAATCGTCCCCGCCTTACTATTACGCACGCCAATCTGGGTGTTATGACTAAGAACTTTCTCGCCAAAATCTTTCAAAAATGTAGAGGTTGCCTGACCTCCAACGGTGGCTGCCCCCTCTGAACCTATCGCTGCCGGCCTAACGACTGCCGCAATCTGCTCAGCCGTTAGCTTAGCCCCAGTTTTCGCTTCGATCTCCATCAAACCGCGGAGATCACTCAGTTCCTTGGCTGCGGCCCCACCTGCTGTGGCCCCTAACCCCACGGGAAGTGCCTCCGACATTCCTGCCTCAGCGGTCCAGATCGCGACTTCGTTCGCGCACAGCACTGGGTTTGCTGCACAAGTAGCTGCACCTCTCGTGGCCAACTGTCCAAGCAAACCAATCGCTTCCGGCGCAAGAGCAATAATTCCCGCTGCAGCCAACAATTTCACCGCATTAGCCGGATCCCCTTTCGGAAGGTGGTCGAGGACCGCTCGCGTCCTAGCGTTGGTCGAGTCGGCGATATTGCTATGAAGGAATTGATCTGTGATCCCCGAATCGTCATTTTCCCAAAGTTTATTTAATGCAAGAGAGCCTTCATCAATCTCAGCCTTGATCTGCGCGCAATCGCCGGTCGCCCAACAGTTATTGAGCCGCGCCGTGTTATCCGCATCACGCTTGGCAAACTCAGCTCGAACAGCATCACAGTTGTCTTTACACTCCTTAAGCGCTTTCTCGAGGTCTTTTACATCCTGATGATTCAGGAAGTTGTACTGTGTCGCGTTGTTGGCAACCCAAGAAGCGTTTTCCAATGACTCTTGATCAGTATTGCCCAGCGCAGTTGCGGAGAGCACCCCCACTATCTGCGACCCCATGAGCAACAACTCGGGATTGCCCTTGAACCATTTGTTCATCTCACCAACAAGCGCTTCATTCGCACCAGCCGCCAACGCGCCTGTCGCAAAATCCCCGCCGGTCATCTCCGACAACAGCCCACCCACCGCCGCATGAATGATGATTTTGCCCGCTGAGCCATCATCCAGAACGCCCTGCGTGAGATCGCCCACCATGTTGAAGCTGAACGCTGCGACGGTATTGAACAGAGCCGTCTTCAGAACGTCACCGGCACTTGCATCGCCGCCGACTGCCTTGGTGATCAGCGCGGAAGTGCCACCCTGGATGATTTGGCTTCCAGCAAATCTGCCGACGCCCTCCCACGTGGCTAACGACGGGCCGAGCAGCTTTCCGGTATTCGGATCGTATTTCATACCCGTCAGCTGGTTCAGGTATTCGGCCATCAATCCGGCTGTCACTCCGGAAATCACATAGCCCTTCAGTGCATCGGATGAAGTAACGTCCGCGAAAACCGCTCCAAGGTTTCCGCCGTTATTGATAAAACTGGTCGTGGCATTTGTGGCTGCACCTGTTGCCACAGCGGCGAGGCCTGCGGCCCAGGCGGTGCCCATGCTCGCGCTTAGCGAAGCGAACGCAGCAGGCCCGACAAAGGCAGCCATCACGATCGCAATAATCATCTGCGAAGCCGGGCCAAGCCCCGAGTTGCTGTATTTAAACGACTCGTGAATCTCCTTCACGCGCCGCCAATCAACATCTCCCCGAGCCTCCGCATCCTTCAACCACGCCAGTTGCGGATCAGCCTTGACCATCGCATCAATGGTCTGGCTGACGGACTCCTGACTCACATCCTTGATATCAATCTTCAGCCCATCGACCGCTTTCAAAACGATGTTGCCCTTGGCGATCATCTGCGTCTGGCGCAGGGTTTCGTCGGTGTTGCCGCGACCCTTGGCCGAGACCCATGCGGCGTTGTTGTTGGTTTTGGTATGGCTCTCGTCATGCAGATCCTTCACCCCTTCGAAGGTGATGGCGCCGCCGCTGTCGAGGAGGATGTCCTTGCCACTGTCGAGTTTGGCCACCTGGTAATGCTGGTCGCCCAGGCTGACCAGAGACAGGTTGCCGCCGGTCTTGATTTCGCTGCCGACGTGGGTGACCTGGGTGACTTCGTCGCGCTGGAGTTTCAGGTTGCCGAAACCGCCCTTCTCCTTCATGTCGTAGAGCGTGTGGTCCTTGTTCTGCGCGGCCAGAAGACTGAGGTCGTTACCGGCGTAGACGTAGGCTTCATTGCCTGCGCTGATTTTGCTCGAGATCAGTGTGGTGTCACGGCCGGAACTGGTTTTTACGTCGCCGCCGGCGATGAACTCAGCTGCTTTCTGAACAGTGTGGTCATCCTGTTCATGGACACGTTTCTTGCCGTCCTTGCTATGGGTTTCGACGTTGTGTTCATCTCCGGCCGAGGACAAATAGATGTTGCGACGGCATCGAGCTGCAGGTCACCGCCGCTTTTACGCTCGACGCGAATTTGAAGGTGGCCTGTCCCCGTTTGTCTCTCGAAAGGTGGTCTGTCCCCATTTATCCGGTCCCCATTTATCCGCTTTTCTTTCAATCGTCGGGAATCTCGATATGAAACGAATCTGCATCAATTTTCAAAGACATCCATCCTGGCCCAGGCAAAACGTTTATTTCACCCTCAAGAAAATACTCACTTGCCGACTTATCGACTTTAGGCCCACTAATAAACTCCTCGACAAACTCATTACCTGAGGAACTCTTTCGATCGAGAGAATATTCATAGATAACTTTTCTCAACACACTCACACCCGAAAAGACCAGCCAGCAGTCACCCACATATTCATGCATTGCGTGCAAACCTTCACTCTTGCTCTCGTATCTGACCCATTCACCACCCTCGCTTCGAGCGTGTAACAAACCATTTACAAGACTCCATTCAACATACTCCACATCTCTAGCGGGATCGTAAATGTAATGAACAGGAAAAATACTTTCGCCCTTAGGACACTCATCTTCATCACACTGTACGATCCGAGCGCCATCCGCCGCTGTTACCAACTTCGTCTTTTTCAAGGCTAGGCCTCTTTCGACATAAAGGCGAACTACTCCATTTTCGAGCTCAAAGCCTCCATATACGCAGTCAAATGTGACGAGGGAATCAAACATCGCTGAAACTATCATTTTATTTTCTCTAGAACGATGGTTTTCATACTATGGAGATCAGTAATCTTACTACCGTCTGTGCGTAGGAACGTGTGCCCCGAGAATCGAGCATCTAGACCTCCATCCTGGATAACCCTGACGCCAACCGACTCAAGATCGGCTGCACTTGGTAGTTTTCCATACGGATTTGCCGAGTTAGTGTTTATGAATATTTTCCCACCGGGCTCAACCACCCGTGTCGCCTCAGGCAAAAAGTCCATCATGGAGAAAGTGCCCCCTGCACCTTTAGGTATGAATGGGTTACTGGCCACGATTTCTCGCACGGAGTTATCTCTGAGAGGTAAGTTCCTGGCGTCGGCACGGACGCCTGATTCGATACTGCCACTAATATCAATATTAAGCGCACCTGGAGTTTGAGCGCTCTTACCTCCAAATAGCTCAATAGTTGGTTTAGGTTGATCAATTGGAGCAACCCATTTGCCACCGACCCACTCGACAGCTTTCCCACCAATGTGAGCAGTCAAGAGTCCGGTAACAGCGTCAAAAGCCATACCACCCAATTCCTGGGCGGAGGCAGTCGCTACTTTATCAAATTCTTTTTCCAGCGTATGCGACGGGATCGGACTGGTAATCCAATCCTTAAACCCCAGAGCTAGCCCGCCAATACCGTTTGCGATTGCACCAATCGTGTCAAAAGGTGATGAGACGGCATTCCAGAAGGATTCCGCTGTTTTGACTGCTCCACCTGGCCATGCAGCAACTATTTCACGAACGCTAGTACCCCCTTCTCTGGCCAGAAATCCCGGATCCAGCGAAGGAGGGTAAACAGTCGTAAGCTCTTTTGGGTCAATGCCTGCAAAATAATTGGCCTTGGCGGCATTGTATTGCTCAAGCGTCCATCCTTCTTGTAGTGCTTGTAGCTGAATCTTGCGCCCGAACTCCTCCATATCACGTTGTCTTTCGGCATCCAATGCCGCTGTTGCCCGGGTGATATTGTCCCGGCACCCTTGAGCGCCCTCTCCCGAACCACAAGCTGCTCGAGCTCTGTCCGCCGCGACAACGTCTCTATGTAACAGCCAGTTGTACTGAGTGGCATTCTTCGCAATATTTGCACCCTGCTGCAGATCACCATCCACCGCTGCGGCAGCAACGAGCCCGGTTAGCTGCGACATCATCAAGTGCAACTGATCATTGCCACCAGCGAACTTCACAAGGACATTCATCGCCGCTTCGTTCAACCCGGCAGCCGCCGCACCAGTAGCAAAATCCCCACCCATCGCCTCGGAAAGCAAGCCCCCCATCAGCGCATGCGCGACAACTTTTACTACGCCACCTTCCGGGAACTTGATCGTTTGATCGCCAACAAAATTGAACCCGGTCGCCATCGCGACACTGCCCGCTTCTCCCAGCAACGCGGAACCAAAGTTGTCACCAAAGCTACCGCCACCAATGGTGGTAGAGATGCCACTGGAAATGACCGCGCGACCCGCAGTTCGGATCGCTACGTCGGTAAAATTACTGCTGGTCAGAATACTTGCGGCTTTGCTGCCCCCCGCTGCAAACCAATTGGCATCGGCATAATCAAGCATGCCTGCGGTGAAGCCAGCGATAGCTGCGTTCTTGAGACTGTCGGCGCTGAATGTTTCCTTGAAAGCAGCGCCGAGGTTCCCTTTGTTGCTGATCGTGCTTGTCACGCCCGTCGTAGCGAGGGTTGTGGCGAATGCGCCGCCGAAGCCACCGCCGACCAAGCCCAGTCCTGCCGGCCCCATCACAAAAGACATCATGATGGCGATGGCAATTTGCGCCGCTGGCCCGACGCCCGAATTCTCGTATTTAAACGACTCGTGAATCTCCTTCACGCGCCGCCAATCAACATCTCCCCGAGCCTCCGCATCCTTCAACCACGCCAGTTGCGGATCAGCCTTGACCATCGCATCAATGGTCTGGCTGACGGACTCCTGACTCACATCCTTGATATCAATCTTCAGCCCATCGACCGCTTTCAGGACGATGTTGCCCTTGGCAATCATCTGCGTCTGGCGCAGGGTTTCGTCGGTGTTGCCGCGACCCTTGGCCGAGACCCATGCGGCGTTGTTGTTGGTTTTGGTATGGCTCTCGTCATGCAGATCCTTCACCCCTTCGAAGGTGATGGCGCCGCCGCTGTCGAGGAGGATGTCCTTGCCGCTGTCGAGTTTGGCCACCTGGTAATGCTGGTCGCCCAGGCTGACCAGAGACAGGTTGCCGCCGGTCTTGATTTCGCTGCCGACGTGGGTGACCTGGGTGACTTCGTCGCGCTGGAGTTTCAGGTTGCCGAAACCGCCCTTCTCCTTCATGTCGTAGAGCGTGTGGTCCTTGTTCTGCGCGGCCAGCAGATTGAGGTCGTTACCGGCGTAGACGTAGGCTTCATTGCCTGCGCTGATTTTGCTCGCGACCAGTGTGGTGTCACGGCCGGAACTGGTTTTTACGTCGCCGCCGGCGATGAACTCAGCTGCTTTCTGAACAGTGTGGTCATCCTGTTCATGGACACGTTTCTTGCCGTCCTTGCTATGGGTTTCGACGTTGTGTTCATCACCTGCCGAAGACATGTTGATGTCGCGCTTGGCCTCGGCGGTAAGGTTGCCGGTAGCTTCGGCGATGGCGACGACGTTGATGTCGCGACCGGCATCGAGCTTCAGGTCACCATCGCGTTATACGCTCGACGCGAAATGAAAGGTGGTCTGTCCCCGTTTATCTCCAGGACAATGTTGCCTATGGAAATCATCTGGGTCTGTCGCAGGGTTTCGTCGGTGTTGCCCCAGACCTTTGGCCGAGACCCACGCGGCGTTGTTATTGGTTTTGGTGTGACTCTCGTCATGCAGATCCTCCACCCCTTCGAAGGTGATGGCGCCGCCGCTATCGAGGACGAAGCCCTTGTCGCTGTCGAGTTTGGCCACCGGTAATGCTGGTCGCCCTAGCTGATCAGCGACAGGTTGCCACCGGTCTCGATTTCGCTGCCGACCATTCCCGAAAGAAGCCACACACCGCACTTCTAGATACGCTGAGCTTTCGACTGCCGAACCTGCCAACTCTTTAGTCAGAGGTAGATTCCAGCTCTTTCAAGCTCGCAGAAAAAAAACCTCATACCTTCTCGTATATTATCTGTGTCCTTTCTTAGAACCACGTTACTTTGCGAAGAGGCATTTAGAACAAAAGTATAAATATCGGACTTCCTTTCACCGTCGATTTTAAATATAAAGAATCCTTCGCATTTTTTTGCTACCAGCTCCATAATCTGAATGAAATCATCCAGATGCACACTATTCATATCTAAAAACCCAAAACGAGCAGCATATTTATCAGAAGGATCACAAGACATCAATCCAGACCTCTCAATGCGTTAGAAATATCTTTAACATCTGTTAATTTCCCTGTAGCAACCTTATCTACGACATTCCATATCACCTGCTTTGGCGGACCATCGACACCGTTTCTTATAATTAGCCGCTCCACAACCTCAACAGCCGTTCGTTTATTCCCATTATCAAACAGATGCCCCCCTGCGATATCTCTTATAATTGAACCAGCCTTATTAAAGAATCCATCATAATTGCTGGCGTTTGCAATAGCCGTATCCACGCTTCGAAACGATATTGAACCATCAAATTTTGAATTGATGGCGTTTATTTCACCCGCGCTTAGTCCAAATTTGAAACCACCAAGTCCTGCTCCCGATGGAATGCTAGGTGACGAGAGTAGGCCTGGTGTCGAACCTAAGCCGGGAAGAGCTACGTCGTCTACGGCTCCGATATCCGCCGCACCTTTTGCACCAACCAGAACCTCCTCGGTTTTGCCAACCAATTTGCTCCCAGCCCCGATCCCTCCAGTCAGAATCGTCCCAGCGATTTCCGCATGATCACCCAGCATCGTTTTATGGTGAGAGTTCAGCTCGTCCGTGTGGTTCGAGTCTTGGAAGTCCTGAACAATCGCTCGCTCTTCAGCACTTAACCCGCCATTTGCATCGTAGTTTTCAAGCGCCAGGGTCCCTCCTTCAGCGGCGTTCGTCTGACCATTACACTGATCGAAACCCTCGCACTTGAACAGTTCGGATCCACTGGTTTTCGCGCTCAGTTTCGCATAGGTATCCTTCACTTTCTCTCGACAGGCTGCTGGATTTTCGCTAGCTCTACAGCCCTTCAACTCTGTGACGAGATCGTCTACTTGCTGATGATTCAGGAAGTTGTACTGTGTCGCGTTGTTGGCAACCCAAGAAGCATTTTCCAATGACTCTTGATCAGTATTGCCCAGCGCAGTTGCGGAGAGCACCCCCACAATCTGCGACCCCATGAGCAACAACTCAGGATTGCCCTTGAACCATTTGTTCATCTCACCAACAAGCGCTTCATTCGCACCAGCCGCCAACGCGCCTGTCGCAAAATCCCCGCCGGTCATCTCCGACAACAGCCCACCCACCGCCGCATGAATGATGATTTTGCCCGCTGAGCCATCATCCAGAACGCCCTGCGTGAGATCGCCCACCATGTTGAAGCTGAACGCTGCGACGGTATTGAACAGAGCCGTCTTCAGAACGTCACCGGCGCTTGCATCGCCGCCGACTGCCTTGGTGATCAGCGCGGAAGTGCCACCCTGGATGATTTGGCTTCCAGCGAATCTACCGACGCCCTCCCACGTGGCTAACGACGGGCCGAGCAGCTTTCCGGTATTCGGATCGTATTTCATACCCGTCAGCTGGTTCAGGTATTCGGCCATCAATCCGGCTGTCACTCCGGAAATCACATAGCCCTTCAGTGCATCGGATGAAGTAACGTCCGCGAAAACCGCTCCAAGGTTTCCGCCGTTATTGATAAAACTGGTCGTGGCATTCGTGGCTGCACCTGTTGCCACAGCGGCGAGGCCTGCGGCCCAGGCTGTGCCCATGCTCGCGCTTAGCGAAGCGAACGCAGCAGGCCCGACAAAGGCAGCCATCACGATCGCAATAATCATCTGCGAAGCCGGGCCAAGCCCCGAGTTGCTGTATTTAAACGACTCGTGAATCTCCTTCACGCGCCGCCAATCAACATCTCCCCGAGCCTCCGCATCCTTCAACCACGCCAGTTGCGGATCAGCCTTGACCATCGCATCAATGGTCTGGCTGACGGACTCCTGACTCACATCCTTGATGTCAATCTTCAGCCCATCGACCGCTTTCAGGACGATGTTGCCCTTGGCAATCATCTGCGTCTGGCGCAGGGTTTCGTCGGTGTTGCCGCGCCCCTTGGCCGAGACCCATGCGGCGTTGTTGTTGGTTTTGGTATGGCTCTCGTCATGCAGATCCTTCACCCCTTCGAAGGTGATGGCGCCGCCGCTGTCGAGGAGGATGTCCTTGCCGCTGTCGAGTTTGGCCACCTGGTAATGCTGGTCGCCCAAGCTGACCAGAGACAGGTTGCCGCCGGTCTTGATTTCGCTGCCGACGTGGGTGACCTGCGTGACTTCGTCGCGCTGGAGTTTCAGGTTGCCGAAACCGCCCTTCTCCTTCATGTCGTAGAGCGTGTGGTCCTTGTTCTGCGCGGCCAGCAGATTGAGGTCGTTACCGGCGTAGACGTAGGCTTCATTGCCTGCGCTGATTTTGCTCGCGACCAGTGTGGTGTCACGCCCGGAACTGGTTTTTACGTCGCCGCCGGCGATGAACTCAGCTGCTTTCTGAACAGTGTGGTCATCCTGTTCATGGACACGTTTCTTGCCGTCCTTGCTATGGGTTTCGACGTTGTGTTCATCTCCGGCCGAGGACATGTTGATGTCGCGCTTGGCCTCGGCGGTGAGGTTGCCGGTGGCTTCCGCTGTGCTGGCGACGACGTTGATGTCGCGACCGGCATCGAGCTTCAGGTCGCCGCCGGTTTTCACTGTCGACGCGAGGTTTTCCACGGTGGTGGTAATGACTGAGCGGTGGCCGCCATCGAAGGATTCGTGGAGTTCGTCTTCGTCGCGTGTCGCCAACAGGTTGATGTCGCGCGCTGCACTCAGGCTGGCGTCACCGCCGCTGCTGATGGCAGACGCGTTGGTCAGATCCTGTCCGGACTTGATGGTCAGGCTGTCGCGGGCGCTGATGATGCCGCCGTCGTCGACGAGGGTGCGCATGCCGTTGCCATCACGCACCTCGATGGCGGTGCGATCGTTGACGATATCGCCCTTGAGTGTCGTCAGTTCGACCTGATTGCCGCGGATTTCGCCGGCAAGTGCGTTGCGGATGCTGTCGGTGGCCATGAGTTTGATGCGTTCATCGGCTTCCACCAGACCGCCCTGATAGAGGCTGCCCTTGACGTCGACGGACACGTCGTTGCTGGCCTTCAATGTGCCGACGTTGACCAGATCGCTACCGGCCAGCATTTCCAGATCTCGGCCCTGAATCAGGCTGCCACCGCGCACGTTGCGCGACTCGGCCTGCGCCAGATACAACACCGGCACCAGCACTTTCTGGCCGTCGACGATGCGCTCTTCCATCCAGACAATGTCGTGGGTCAGCGCAGCGACCTGCGCCGAGGTCAGGCTGACGCCGACTGAGAGGTTCAGTTGATTTTTGCTGGCGAGCGCGTTATCCATCAGATAACGAAATTGCTCGTAGTCGTTCTCCAGGCCACCGGCGAGAAAACGCTGGCCGGTCTGGGCCATGACGGCGTCGCTGATCAGCCGCGATTCATAGCGACCGTCACCGAGGCGACGCGCCGCTTCATCGGCGCTGAAGTCGAGCTTGCCGAGCAGGTAGTCGGAGCTCATGAACGCCGTCGTCTGAGTCAGCTCTGGGTTGGTTTCGATCAGATAACGGCTCTGCGGATTCGTGCTTTGCACGAACATGCCGTACGGGCCTTTCGGCAACCGGAAGGTCGAGGAAGCCGTCGGGTCGACGGCGGCGAACGGCACACCTTTGAAGTCCACCGGTGTGAAGCTGATCTGCTTCACGCCATCGGCGTCGACATGCTCGATACGGGTAACGGATCTGGAGGTTTGGGCGACAGCGTCGGTGCTATGTTTGCCCAGGTTGATGTTGATGCCGCCGACCGCGTCAGTCTGGTCGCTGGCCAGAGAACCTGTCAGTTGGCCATAAGTGTTGTCGTATAGCGTGCCGTTCTGGATGCTGTTGGTGACGTCGAGCTTGACCTTGCCGCCGGCCTGCATCACCGCAGCGTAAACGGCGTTGCCGTTTGCGTTCCAGGTGGTGACGTCACTCATCAAAGAGAATCGCGAATCACTGGAGCGACTGATCAGTTCATCGAACCGCACCTGATCGAAGTTGCCGGCCGCGGTAGCCGCGTTGAACGCCGGAACATCGACGAACTCCATCTTGTCCCAGAGGCTGTTGTCGATACGCCCTGGGGTGCCCCTTTTCACCACGCGCGTCCCCGAACGCGACTCCCCGCCCTGGTTCAGCAGGCTGTCAGCCGTCACGGTCAGGTTGCCGTTGGCGGCCAGCAGGCTGTAACGGTTTTCAACCTGGTTGGCGTGGATGGTGAAGTTCTTGCCTGCCACGAATCGCGCCGCGCGCGAGTCCTTGAGCACCTCGTCGTTGAATTGGGTAGTGATGGTGATGGTGCCGCGCTTCCAGCCATCACCACCATCGCAGTGCTGACCGCACACCCAGCTCAAACTGCCGGACGACTGACCGGAAGTCAGCTCGAACTCGGCTTTGGCGTTTTCGAAGGAAACCGCGTTGATATCGACGTCACCCTCGCCTTCGATGGTGCCCGACAAGTTGCTGAACAACGCCGCGCGCCCGCCATCGACAGCGTCGAAGCTCATGTTGCCGCGGCTGTAAATATCGCCGTAATAGTTATTCAGGCTGTTGCCGTGCAGCTTCATCGTGCCGCCGCTGAACAGCAGCGTGTCGGCATCGTTGTAGAGACCGTTGGCGGCGGTGAATTCGAGATTGCCTTGGGCGCCGAGGGTGCCTTTGTTATTGATCCGTGCCGCCGTCACCGTGAGGTTCTGGTTGGCGATCAGGCGACCGAGATTGTCCAGTGTGCCGCGCAAGGTCATCACGGTGTCGCCGCCGCTAACCAGTCGCCCGTCCTGCTGGATCACGTCGTTGGCGCTGATCGTGAGTTTCTGCTGCGCGGAGACTTTGCCGCTGTTGAGCAGATTGCCGCCAAGGGTCAGCGCCAGATCGCCGCCGCTGAGCAATTGTCCGGCATTGTTCAGGTTGGCCACGTTGAGGCTGAGCGCCGAAGCACTGGCGATCCGTTCGCCAGCATTGAGCGTCAGGTTCTGCGCACTGGTGTAGGTCAGCCCGCCGTTCAGTTGCCAGGTTCCAACACCGTTGACCGAGCCGACATCCCATACACCATTGCCCAGCCCGGTGAGACTGCCCTGGTTGTTGGCCAGTTGGCTCACATCCAGGTCGAAAAGGCCCTGTGCCGCGTGGCGAACATTGCCGCTGAAGTTATTGATTTCGGCACCGGATAGCAGCAGGTCCTGACTGCCGATTTCGATCACGCCGCTCTGGTTGTTCAGATTGCCGGTCAGCTTGATCTGACTCGCAGCGCCACCGAGGGCGCGGAGCTGGCCGCCGGCGCTGTTATCCAAGCCGCTGGCAGTCAGCTTGAGGCTGTTCGCCGATTCGATCAGGCCGCCCTGATTGAGAACCTGCCCGACGGCTTCGAGCCCCAGCTGATTACCGCTGATCTCGCCGCCGGTGTTGTCCAGGCTGGTACCAGTGAAGATCACCTGATCCTTGCCGAACATTCTGCCGGCGCGGTTAGCCAAGCGCGTCACGGTCAGCGTCAAGTCATCAATCAGGCTGGAAATCAGCCCGGCCTTGCCGCTGGCTGCACTGTTGTCGAGGTCGGCACTGGTGATGCTCACCGAGTCGGCTTGCAGCGTGCCGCCCTGGT
This sequence comes from Pseudomonas sp. TE9122, assembly GCF_056278925.1. Lineage (NCBI taxonomy): Bacteria > Pseudomonadati > Pseudomonadota > Gammaproteobacteria > Pseudomonadales > Pseudomonadaceae > Pseudomonas > Pseudomonas sp. TE9122. The sequence continues at coordinate 2,918,760 of NZ_JBWBQI010000001.1, forward strand.
TTTGCAAATTGCCGTTGTTCAGCGCCAGTTCGGCATGGCTGCCGTTGGCCAGAATCACACCTTGCTGGTTGAGCAGTGTTTTGCCAGTAATCTTCAGGCCGTCGCTGCCAGCGATGATCTGCCCGGCAGCGTTGTTGTTGATCCAGGCGCTATTGATGTCCAGGCGCTTGCCTTGCAGGGTGCCGCCCCGGTTATCCAGCGAGGTCAGTTGATCAAGGAGCAAGCGCTGTGCGCCAGCATCGACCAGACCGGTGACGTTGCTGAAAACTCCGGCAATGTTGAGGACGACATCGCCGCCATTACCGACGATGCCGCCCTTGTCGTTGTTGCCAAGTTGTTTGGCATTGATGTCGATAGCGTTGCCGAGCAGGACACCGGCGCTGTTGTCGATCTCGTCACCGTCGATGTGCAACTGACCTTCGCTCTGAATCCGGCCCTGTTGATTCAGCAGTTGCGACTGGCTTGGTGCAGTTTGCTTGAGGATCAACCGCGCGCCATCGGCACCTGCGGCCAACAACCCGTTGGCACGGTTATCAAGGCTGGCCGCGTGCAACTCCAGGCCGTCGGCGATCATCCGCCCGCCACGGTTGTCGACGTATCCGTCCTTGGCCACCACCAGCAATTGCCGGGCGGCGACTACACCGCCACGGTTATCGATAGAGCTGGCACGCAGTTCCACATCGCCTTTGATGGATTGCAGACGGCCCAATGCGTTGTTCAAGTGCTGCTGGACGAGGAGCGTCAGTTGCCCGGTTTCGGCGCTGAGCGTGCCGTCGTTGTTGCCGATCAGATTGCGCAGGTTTGCGTCGACGATGCCGCCCAAAAGTTGGCCGCTGGCGTTTTGCAGATCTTGCGCGGTCAGGCTCAGGCGATCGGTCCCCTGGATCAGGCCAAGGCTGTTATCCAGGTCTGCACTGGAAACCACGCTGTCATCGGACGAAATCGCGCCTTGCGTATTATCCAGCGTGCCGCGACTGGCCACCTCGAGGGTTTTGCCCGTCAGACTTGCGTTGCGGTTGTTGATGCTCTGCGCAAAGACGGTCAAGCGATCCGAAGTCTGCACCTTGCCGTCGTGGTTATCGAAATCCTGCATCAGCGTCAGATCAGCAGCACCTTTTTCCGCGCTGATCACACCCTTGGCGCTGTTATCGAGGCGAGTGGCCGTGACGAGAATGTCGTCGGCTGCCAGCGTCCCCCCCTGATTGAGCAACTCCCCTCCCGACAGTGCCAGTGTGGTTTTCGCCTGGATCTTGCCCGCGCCGTTATTCAGACGTTCGCGGGCGACAACCTTGGCCTCACCGTCGCTGGCGCCGATCAGGCCGCCGCTGTTGTCCAGTTGACGGGCGTCCACGTCGAGGCGACCGGCGATCACTTTGCCGCCGGTGTTTTTTACCTCCTGAGCATTGAGCTTGAGGCTGCCGCCGGCGATTTCGATACGACCCTGACGGTTGTCGATGCTGTCGACCACCAGTGTTGCCGCTTGCCCATCGGCGAAGCGAATCAGGCCGCTGAGGTTGACGATGGCCGGCGCGCTCACGACTAGACGGGTTTCACCATAAACACGCGCATTCACACCTTGGTTGACCAGGCGCGCCGCGTTCAGAGTGATGTCTTGAGCCTGCACGGTACCGTTCTGGTTCTCGAACGTTGCGGCTGCGCTGGCGGTCAGGGTTCGGCTGGCCAACACGCTGCCACTGTTGCTCACCGAAGCACTGTTGATCGACAGATCACCCTTGGCGTTGCGGCTGTTGTCTGCGTTCACCCCGGCTTCAATCACACCAGCGTTGGTCAGCCTGCCGCCGCTGCTCAGGCTGACGCTGTCACGGGCAGCGAGGCTTTGGCGATTGATCAGGTCTTCGGCGGTTTGTACGGTGACCTGCGTACCGGCATAAACCGCGCCCTGGGCATCGAGACTTTTGGCCTTTACATCGACGGCATTACCCGCCGTGACTTTAGCCAGGGTCAGCTGGCCATTGGCGTCGATCCGGATGTCACCGGCGCTGGCGGCAAGATCCCCCGCCAGCTTCACACCAACGCCCTGCTCGGTACCGACCAGTTTGATTGCACCGGCATACATGCCGCCGAGCGCCGAGGAGTCGATGGCCAGTTGTGGTCTGGCGCTGCCGTCATCGGCACGGGCGGTGGCACTGAGCGTGTCGGCGTTGACGTCGTTGCGGCCGGTGGTGATGTTCAGGTTTTTTGCGTGGATCTGTGCATTGATCTGCGCACTGCGAGTAATGATTTCGAAACTGTCGACGTTGCTCGCATCAAGACCGACGCCGTCAATCGACACGCTTCCCTGATCAACCTGAAAGCGCTCCAGGCGACCATTGTCGAGCACCGGCTTACCGGTGGTCAGCGTGACACGTGGCGTGTTGATGAAACCGCAACCGTTGCAACTGATGCCGTAAGGATTGGAAACGATCACCCGTGCCGATTGCCCTGCGACTTCGGTGTAGCCGCGCAACTGGCTCGGGCTGCCGCCATTGACTTCGTTGAGGATGGTTTGTGCCGCTGCGCCACGCAGGTTCGGGTTGCCGAGAATGATCCCGCCCAGTTGCGTCTGTTGCATGCGGTCGGTGGCGTTGTTGAGGATGACGCCTTGCGCACCGACGTTGTAGTCGTGGAACTGGTTATGCGACAGGCCACTGCCATTGGGCGCTGCGATGTTGACGATTGGCACGCCATTGCCGGCGCGATCCAGACTGGTGCCGGGTGCACTGACAACGATGCCGTCCGCCTGCGCCCACACCGGTTGCCAGAACATGACGTTCGCCAGCAAAAAGGCCAGACCACGCTTGGGCATGCCGCAGAATTGCTCGCGCTTTTTTACGGCCGCAGAAGGTTGGCTAGCCAGGAAGGCCAGGTGGCGAATGTCCATATCAGAATCTCGAAGCGGGCAAAAATTAAATGAAGAAATCCAGGCGGAAATAGATCGGCGCTTCACGCTCAGTCAGCGCGTCCGGTCGTTCCAGGGAATGCGCGAAAGTCACGCTGGCGGCCACATGCTGACCACGTGCGAACAACTCCAGCGAGTTGCTCGACATGCGCCCGTGCTGGTCGCCGTTGTAGCGATCGCCGCGAATTACGCCCTGGTCGTATCCGAGGCTGGTGCCGTACTCGGCGAACACTGGCCGCAGCCATTCGGCAGTCACCGGGCGGCTCCAGCGCAGGTCGTTGCGCCAGTAGCCACCACTGTCGCCGGACAGCGATTGATCCTTGTAGCCACGGATCGACGCCGAGCCGCCAAGGCTGGTGCGCTGTGGGCTGAACAGCACGTCTTCGCTGCGCTGGCCGGTCATCAGGCTGCTGAAGCTGAATGACTCGTCCCACAGTTTGAACGGCTGCAGATAGCTCAGGGTTGCGGTGTATTTGCGATAGCGTGCGTCCGGTTCGCCCGGGCCGGGATCGTGACTGCCCTGCGCATCGAAAGCGCCGATGCCCTCCTGCATGCCAGCGTCGAAGTTGACGAACGCGCTGCCGACACGACGGCCGTGGTTGAAGCCGAATTGCGCTTCGCTGATGCGATTGCTGCTCAGTTTGAGTTTGCTGTCTTCGATGAAGTTGTTGCTGCGCAGGTACGAAAGTCCCGCACTGAGGGAGGTCTTGCTGACCGCGTCGCGATGGATCACGCGTTCGGCGCGCAACTGATGGTTTTCGCTGTCGCCGGTCTGCTTGAAGTTGTAGCCGTTGGCGGCGATCTGCGAGCGGTACTCGCTCTGGCTGTAGGTGTAACTGAACGTCCACCAGCCCCACGGCAGACTGTAATTGAGCATGGCGTTGTTGGAGGTGTGCTGATGATCGGTCATCGCATCATGACCGCCGCGCAGGCTCAATTGGTCAGCCAGACCCAGCGGGCTGTCCCAATCGAACGAGGTACCCCACTGCTGCTCGCCGGTGCTGCGCTGACCGTCGTTGCTGCGCGACAGGCCGGCGCGCCAAGGCTTCTGCGGCGTGTTGGTGACGCGCACTTCACTGCCGCCGACATTCTGCCCCGGCGCCAGCTCCATTTTGGCCTGGTTGGACGGCAGGCGATTGAGCTGGTCGACCATTTGCTCGATCTCGCGCAGGTTGACCAGTTCACCGCTTTTGCCGGGAAAAGCCATGGCCAGTTCGCGATCCGAGAGCCGGCTGTTTTCTGCGCCTTTCATGCCTTCGAGTTTGCCTTCGACCACGAGCACTTTCAGGTGCCCGGCGGACAGATCCTGTTGCGGCAGATAAGCACGGCTGGTGACCAGACCTTTTTCGATGTAGTGATCGGTGATGACTTTGAGCAGCTCGTTGAGCCGCGGCACGCCGAGGCATTCGCCGATATAAGGCTTGAGCAGCCGCGTCTTTTCGCGCTCCGAGAGGCTGTCGGCGCCCTTGAGCTCGATGTCCTTGATGGTGAAGCAGCGCGTATCGGCGGGTGCTGTCGGTTGCGCCGGTTTGGCGTCTTTGCCGGGCAGATCCTTGAGTTCTTCGAGGCGCCGCTGCTGCTCTTCGAGCAAACGGTTCTGACGTTCGCGGATCAGGTCGGTTTCACCAGGAGTGGGCGCGGCCCAGGCAGATTCAAGCGGAGAAAGGCAGAGCAGCGCCAGGCACAACCGCGCCGTGAAGGCGGGTGAAAACATGTTCGATCCCTCGACATAAAAAGTGACATCAAAATAGTGGCGCGATATTAGAGGGCCATCATTTTGACGTCAAACTTAAGTTTGTTCCGCTCATCGGGATTTGCCGCGCTTTCATACGGGTGAAACCAGCACCTGCGTACAAGTGGCGGGCGCGTTTTGCGCGGATAGTGGCCGTTGCCCATTCGGCATCTATTCTTGCCACACACGATCACAAGGAGTTTGCATGAGCACCTTCAAAACCCAAGACGGCACCGAGATCTATTACAAGGACTGGGGCAGCGGCAAGCCCGTGCTGTTCAGCCACGGCTGGCCGCTGGATGCCGACATGTGGGAATACCAGATGGAGTACCTGAGCAGTCGCGGCTACCGCACCATCGCCTTCGACCGCCGTGGTTTCGGTCGCTCGGAGCAGCCGTGGACCGGCTACGACTACGACACTTTCGCCGATGACATCGCCGGTTTGATCAACCATCTGGACTTGCGCGACGTAACTCTGGTCGGCTTCTCCATGGGTGGCGGCGACGTCAGCCGCTACATCGCCCGCCACGGCAGCGAGCGTGTTGCCGGCCTGGTATTGCTCGGCGCGGTCACGCCGCTGTTCGGCAAGAAAGCCGACTTCGCCGACGGCGTCGACAAATCGGTGTTCGACGGCATCAAGGCCGGCCTGCTGAAGGATCGTGCGCAATTCATCGCTGATTTCAACGCGCCGTTCTACGGCACCAATCAGGGCCAGAAAGTCTCTGACGGCGTGCTCACGCAAACCCTGAACATCGCGCTGATGGCCTCGCTCAAGGGCACCGTCGATTGCGTGACCGCGTTCTCGGAAACCGACTTCCGCCCGGACATGGCCAAGATCGACGTGCCGACCCTTGTGATCCATGGTGACGGCGACCAGATCGTGCCGTTCGAAACCACCGGCAAACAGGCCGCTGCGCAAATCAAAGGCGCTGAGTTGAAGGTTTACGCCGGCGCGCCGCACGGGTTCGCCGTAACCCATGCGCAGGCGTTGAATGAGGATCTGCTGGCGTTCCTCAACCGGTAATCCCGCCCGGCAAAAGCCGTAGTCAGATGCTGATGAACCAAGGCCCGCGCAATGCGGGCCTTGTGTTTTGCGCTATGGTATTTTTCTGCGTCCACTACCCGGAGAAGGAAATCCCATGCTGCGACTACTCGGCAAAGCCTCATCGATCAACGTGCGCAAAGTGCTGTGGACCTGTGCCGAACTGGACATCCCGTTCGAGCGCGAAGACTGGGGTTCGGGTTTCAAGTCGCCAAACACGCCGGAGTTTCTCGCGCTGAATCCCTGCGCCATGGTGCCGGTGATCCAGGACGGCGATTTCACCTTGTGGGAATCAAACACGATCATTCGTTATCTGGCGACGCGTTACGGCGGCGCGCATTTGTATCCCGCTGAGCCTGTTGCCCGGGCGCGGGTCGATCAGTGGACCGACTGGCAGGCCTCGGAGCTGAATCGCTCGTGGTCGTATCCGCTGATGGCGCTGGTGCGCAAGTCGCCGGACTATCAGGATCGCGATGCCCTGGCCGCCGGCTGCCGGGACTGGACGCGCAACATGCAAATCCTCGATCGCCAACTGGAGAAGACCGGCGCTTACGTCAGTGGCGAGCAGTTTTCCCTGGCGGACATCCCGATCGGGCTGTCGGTCAATCGCTGGTTCGAAACGCCGCTCGATCACGGGGATCTTGCTGCGGTGCGCGCCTATTACGATCGCTTGAATCAGCGCGACGGTTATCGTTTGTACGGGCGCAACGGCACGCCATAAAGACATGCTCGATCAGGCTTGCTCACGCACCACGCCCCGCTCTTCAAGCAAGCGCACGAACATGCTCAGACTGCGCGACACTGTGCCCCGGCGCCACACCAGCCAAGTGGTCAGATAGCGGAAGTCCGCGGTCAGCGGCCAGACGCTGACCGTCGCGCTGCCGGGCATGCTTTGCAGCATTTTTCGCGGCATCAGTGCCAGGCCGGCACCGGCGCTGACGCAGGCGAGCATGCCGTGGTAGGACTCCATTTCGAAGATCTTGCCGGGTACGGCAGCGTCGGTGCTGAACCATTTTTCGAAATGATGCCGGTAGGAACAGTTGGATCGGAAGGCGTAGATATTCTCGCCGTTCACGTCCGCCGCACGTTCGACCGGTGAATGATTGAGCGGCGCGATGATGACCATTTCCTCCTCGAACGCCGGCACACCTTCCAGGGCCGGATGCAGCACCGGGCCGTCGACGAATGCCGCAGCCAGGCGCCCGGACAGTACGCCGTCGATCATCGTCCCCGATGGCCCGGTCGAAAGATCGAGATCGACCTTCGGGTGCTGCTGGTTGTACGCCGCCAACAGTTCTGGAATGCGCACCGCTGCGGTACTTTCCAGCGAGCCCAAGGGGAACGCCCCCTGGGGTTCTTCGCCTGCCACCGTAGCGCGGGCTTCCTGCACCAGATCGAGAATGCGCCGCGTGTATTCGAGAAAACTCCACCCGGCCGGCGACAGGCGCAGACGGCTCTTCTCGCGGATGAACAGATCGACGCCGAGATCCTGCTCAAGCTGTTTGATCCGTGTGGTCAGGTTCGACGGCACGCGGTGGATCTGCGTGGCGGCGGCGCTGATGCTGCCGTGCTCGGCCACGGCCTTGAAGATTTCCAGTTGCACCAGATCCACAGTCATTCTCCAATCGTGAAGGAAACGCTCTTTATTATTCAGTTTCCAGAAAACTAGCGCCACCCTACTCTAGGCCCATCCGACGAACCTACAGGACAACGTCATGAGCCAGATTTCCAGCCAGACCCACGCCATCTCGATCAACCCCGCCACCGGTGAGCAGATCGGTCACTACGCGTTTGAATCCGCCGCTGCCCTTGATGCGGCACTGACTCGCGCTGCATTCGCTTTCGGCAAGTGGAAGCGCAAGCCGCTGCAGGATCGTTCGCGCCTGTTGACCGCCCTCGCCGGCGCGCTGCGTGAAACCTCAGAAGCGATGGCAACCATGATCACCCAGGAAATGGGCAAGCCGATCGCCCAGGCCCGTGGCGAAATCGAGAAATGCGCCAAGCTCTGCGAGTGGTACGCCGAACACGGCCCAGCCATGCTCGACGCCGAGGCGACTCAGGTGGAAGGCGGCAAGGCGCGCATCGAGTACCGCCCGCTGGGGCCGATTCTGGCAGTGATGCCGTGGAATTTCCCGATCTGGCAAGTGCTGCGCGGCGCGGTGCCGACGCTGATTGCCGGCAACACCTACGTACTCAAGCACGCGCCGAACGTGATGGGCAGCGCTTACCTGCTGCGCGATGCGTTTGTTCGCGCCGGCTTCCCCGATGGCGTGTTTGAAGTGATCAACGTGACCCCGGAAGGCGTTTCCACCGCCATCGCCGATTCGCGCATCGCCGCTGTGACGCTGACCGGCAGCGTCCGCGCCGGTATGGCCATCGGCGCTCAGGCCGGTGCGGCATTGAAGAAATGCGTGCTGGAACTCGGCGGCTCCGATCCGTTCATCGTGCTCAACGATGCTGATCTGGATGAGGCGGTGCACGCGGCGGTGGTCGGTCGTTATCAGAATTCCGGCCAGGTCTGCGCGGCTGCCAAACGTCTGATCATCGAACAAGGTGTGGTCGAGGAATTCACCCGCAAGTTCGTTGAAGCGACATGCCAGTTGAAAATGGGCGATCCGCTGAACGCCGACACTTACATCGGGCCGATGGCGCGGTTCGATCTGCGTGATGAACTGGATCAGCAAGTGCGCGACACGTTGGAGGAAGGCGCGACGCTGTTGCTGGGGGGCGGCAAGGTTGAGGGTTCGGGCAACTACTATGAGCCGACGGTACTGGCCGATGTCACCGACCGCATGACCTCGTTCAAGCAAGAGCTGTTCGGCCCGGTCGCTTCGATCATCACCGCCCGCGATTGCGCACACGCCGTGGCCTTGGCCAACGACAGCGATTTCGGCCTGACCGCGACTATCTACACCGCGAACGTGGTGCTGGCTGAGCGACTGACCAGTGAACTGGAAACCGGCGGCGTGTTCATCAACGGCTACTCCGCCAGCGATCCGCGTGTGACCTTCGGCGGCGTGAAAAAAAGCGGCTTCGGTCGTGAGCTGTCGCACTTTGGCGTACGGGAATTCTGCAACGCGCAGACCGTGTGGCTGGATCGTAAATAAGCCGGATGCTGTAAAACCTGTGGGAGCGAGCCTGCTCGCGAAAGCGGTGTATCAAGCGATGAAGATGCCGAATCCACCGGCGCCATCGCTGGCAAGCCAGCTCCCACAAATACTGCGGTGGAAACTGATACAGCAAACACCATAGAACCCTGTGGGAGCTGGCTTGCCAGCGATGGCGGTGCATCAGCCAGCATTTATACCGGCTGATTCACCGCTTTCGTGAGCAAGCTCACTCCCACAAGTCCACGCAATTTACAGATATTTCAGCCAGCTGATGTCCCGCCGCCGCGCTTTCAATGCCGAGAACCAGCGCACTGCCGGGAACAGCACCACGGCAAGAACCACCGCCGCCAGCCACACCGCCGTCACCGTCGAAAAGCCGAAATAGCTGCCCTGATTCAGGCCGAACAGCGCCACACCAATCAGGTACAACACCTTCAACACGTACAAGTGCAGCAGATAGAAAAACATCGGCGCCGAACCGAACACCGTCAGCCAGCCAATCCAGCGGCGACTCTGCACGCGCTCAAAGGCGAGCAACAGCAACAGCCCCACGCTCACAGTCAGCGCGATGAACAGCAGCGACGGCGGATACTTGGTGATGTTGAAAAAACTCATCAGCGTCTGCACCAGCGAATCGCTGATCGCCCACGGTTTTTCGCCGTAGCCATTGATCAAGCGCAGCGCCACGAAGCCGAGCAATCCAGCGACCCCGGCGATCAGCAAACGACGCTGACGCACCGCCGCGTCCATGCCGCGAGCATACCACGGCCCCAGCGCATAGCCCAGGCCGATTACACCAATCCACGGCAGCAGCGGGTACGAGGTGCGCAGGCGCAAGGTGTCGCTGATCTCGATCCAGCCCCGATCATGCAGAACCGCCCAAGGCACATGCATCGCCGACTCGACCGGGAAATGCACCGCGTCGAGCAGGTTGTGCCCGGCGATGATCGCCACGCTCAGCGTCAGCAGCAGCGCACGTGGCAACCAGACCAGTAATGCCAGAGCGATCATGCTCAGGCCGATCGCCCAGATCACTTGCAGGTAGATCACGCTGGGCGGCAACTGGAACGTCCAGGCGAAGTTGACCAAAGTGAATTCCAGCGCCACGAGGAACAATCCGCGCTTGAACAGAAACGCGCTGACATCGGCTTTGCCAGCGTATTTTTCGCCGTAGAGCCATGCCGACAAACCGGTCAGCAAGACAAACACCGGCGCACACAAATGCGCCAATGTGCGGCTGAAAAACAGCGCCGGCTCGGTGCTGGCGATGTCCATCGGATCGGAGACCTGTCGGTGCAACAGGAAGGTTTCACGTACGTGATCGAGCAGCATAAACAGGATCACCAGGCCTCGGAGCGCATCAATGGACAGCAGCCGGCCAGTCGTCAATGGGGAAGAACGGGGAAGCACAGGAGTCATGGGGCTTTCGCAATCGAGAGGAATAACACCGGACGGCCGCAACGCCGCCCGCAAATTCGCGTTACCTTATAACATCAAAAAAGCAAAACCCAAACAAGTCAGGATCAAGGTTGCCCATCGGCCCCGGCCTTCTATAGTGAACAGGTCTGCCCTGCCGTCGCGGCCCTCCTCGAGCGTTGTCCATGTTCAACACCGAACACCTGATCATCTGCGAGCACTGTGATTGTGTGTACGAGAAAGTCGTGCTCGCCCAACACCAGAAAACCCTGTGCGTGCGCTGCGGTGGCGTGCTGCAGCGCTTCAACGGCCTGACCATCGAGCAGCGTCTGGCGCTGACGTTCACGGCGGCGATGCTGTGGCTGTTCGCCAATTTCTACCCGGTGATGAGCATCAGCCTCAAAGGCATGAAAAACAGCGCAACCCTTTGGGATTCGGTGCTTGCTCTGAGTCAGGGGCCGATTACGTTCATTGCAATGGTCGCGGCGATTGCGATCATCATCGCCCCGGCATTTCAGCTGGTGTTGCTGGTCTGGGTGTTGAGTTTTGCCCTCGGCCTGCGTCGGGCACCGGGGTTCAATCTGTGCATGCGCTGGCTGGAAACCCTGCGCCCGTGGAGCATGCTCGAAGTGTGTCTGCTGGGGGCGATGGTCGCGGTGTTCAAACTCGCCGGACTGCTCGATGTACTGCCCGGGATCGGCCTGTTCGCCCTGGCGGTGCTGAGCCTGATGATGATCCGCATTGCCGGCCGGGACATTCGTGAACTGTGGGACATTTTATGAAGCGTCCACCGACCGCCAGCGAACTCAACCTGTGCCTGTGCCACAGCTGTGGCCTGGCCTGTGACATGACCGACGAGCCACACCAGTGCCCGCGCTGTGATGCGCCGTTGCACCGGCGCAAGACCAATTCGCTGGCGCGAACCTGGGCGTACATGCTCGCCGCGCTGGCGTTTTATGTTCCCGCCAATCTGCTGCCGGTGATGAATACGGTGATGCTTGGCAACGGTGCCGACAGCACGATCATGAGCGGCGTGCTGGAGTTCTGGGAAGCCGGGGCGTGGGATATTGCGCTGATCATTTTCATCGCCAGCATCGCGGTGCCGGGGGTCAAATTCGTCGCCCTGACCTTGCTGCTCGTCACCGTGCAGCGCAACAGCGACTGGGCGCGCAAGGAGCGTTCCAAGCTGTATCGCTTCGTCGAGCTGATCGGTTACTGGTCGATGCTCGATGTGCTGGTGGTCGCGCTGGTTGCTGCGCTGGTGAAATTCCAGGCGCTGGGCGATATCGAGCCACGACCGGGCATCCTCTTCTTCGGCCTGGTCGTGGTGTTCACCATGCTCGCGGCGATGAGTTTCGACCCGCGCCTGATCTGGGACAAGGAAACCAGCGACACGGTCAGCGACGCAGCGTCTGGAGCAGCACCTGCAACGGATGGCGCAGCGCCTGATCCGACTGGCGCTTGACCTGGCTGCGGCAAGAATAGCCAGTCGCCAACGCCTCGCCCTGCTCCGCCGAAGCCTGCACCTGACGCGCCCACGATTGCTCATAAATGACTGCCGAGGTCTGGCGATTACGTGCTTCGTGGCCGTAGGTACCGGACATGCCGCAGCAACCGGTGGCTTGCGTGGCCAGCTGCAAGCCGGCCCGTTGGAACACCTGTTCCCATTGGCGGGTCGCGGCCGGCGCGTTGGTTTTCTCCGTACAATGGGCGAGCAGACGGAACGCTTTCGGCTGAGCATCAGGCGTCCGTTCTGGCATGACCTTGAGCAACCATTCCTGCACCAGCGCCACTTCAGGACATTCATTCAGGCCCGGTACTTTCAGGTATTCCTGGCGATAGACCAGAGTCATCGCCGGATCCAGCCCCAGCAAAAGCACCCCGGTCTGCGCCAGCGCCTGCAACTGCTCAGCGTTACGCAAAGCCGCGCGATTGAACGCCGAGAGAAAGCCCTGCACATGCAGCGGTTTGCCATTGGCGCTGAACGGCGCCAGATACACCTGATAACCCAACCGCGAAATCAGCTCGACCAGATCAGCCAGCAGCGGCGCTTCGAAGTAGCGGGTGAAGGCGTCCTGCACGATAACCACGCTGCGTTCGCGTTGCTCTGGGGTCAGCGCCGACAGCGTTGCAACCGTTGCTGGCTGCACCTGCCAACGGCGCATCGCTGCGTGGAAATCGAAACGGCTGAGCAACGGCACATCGACCATGCCACCGATCCGCGCCAGTGCGCCACGCACCCAGCCAGCGCCCATCAGACCGTTGTACAGCGCCGGAATCCGCGCCATATAGGGAATGGTGTATTCCAGCGAGGCAATCAGGTAATCCCGTGCCGGCCGCAGATAACGACTGTGATACAGCTCGAGAAAACGCGAGCGGAATTCCGGCACGTTGACCTTGACCGGGCACTGCCCCGCGCAGGATTTGCAGGCCAGGCAACCGGCCATGGCGTCATACACTTCATGGGAGAAGTCCGCCGACGGATCGCGGCTGTTGCGCCAGCGCTGCCACAGCGAGCGGAAAAAAGCCGGTTTGCGAATCGCATCCGAGAGCACGTCGACGCCCGCCTCGCCCTGCAACCGCAGCCATTCACGAATCAGCGAAGCGCGGCCCTTGGGCGACTGCGCGCGTTCGCGGGTGGCTTTCCACGACGGGCACATGGCGTCATCGGGATCGAAGTTGTAGCAGGCGCCGTTGCCATTGCAGTGCATGGCCGCGCCGTAGCTTTGCCAGACTTTCTCGTCGATCTGCCGATCCAGCTCGCCGCGCAGGGTCACTTCGTCGATCTTCAGCAATGCCGCGCCGCCGTTGGCCGGCGTGGCGATTTTGCCAGGGTTGAACTGATTGAGCGGGTCGAACGCGGCTTTCAAGGCTTGCAGCGCCGGGTACAACTCGCCGAAGAATGCCGGCGCGTACTCCGAACGCAGGCCCTTGCCATGCTCGCCCCAGAGCAGGCCGCCGTAGCGCTGGGTCAACGCGGCGACGCCATCAGACACCGGGCGTACCAGCGCCGCTTGCTGCGGGTCTTTCATGTCGAGAATCGGCCGCACGTGCAGTACGCCGGCGTCAACATGGCCGAACATACCGTACTGCAAACCGTGGCTGTCGAGCAGCTCGCGCAGCTCGGCGATGTATTCGGCCAAATGCTGCGGCGGCACTGCGGTGTCTTCGACGAAAGGCTGCGGGCGGGCTTCGCCGGCGACGTTGCCGAGCAGGCCCACCGCCCGTTTGCGCATGCCATAGACCTTGTTCACCGCTGCCTGACCGATCGCCAGTGTATGTCCGAGGCGCTCCACGGTGCGGTCGCTTTGCAGATGTTCGAGGAACGCTTCGACGCGGCGCTGCAGGTCTTCGGGATCGTCACCGCAGAACTCGACCAGGTTGATGCCCAGAGTCGGTCGCTCAGGGTTTTCGGGAAAATATTCGGCAACGCCGTGCCAGACGATGTCCTGCATCGCCAGCAGCAAGACCTTGGAATCGACGGTTTCAATCGACAACGGCTTGAGCGCCATCAACGCCCGCGCATCGCGCAGGGCATCCATGAACCCGGCGTAGCGGATATTCACCAGCATCGTGTGCTTGGGAATCGGCAGCACGTTGAGCCGCGCTTCGACGACGAAGCCCAGCGAGCCCTCCGCGCCACACAGCACGCTGTTGAGGTTGAAGCGCTGGTCGGCCTCACGGAGGTGCGCCAGGTCATAACCGGTCAAGCAGCGGTTGAGATCCGGAAAGCGTGCCTTGATCAGCTCGCCCTGTTCATCAATGATCTGCCGCGCACAACGATAGACTTCGCCGACCCGATCGTCGCGGGCGCACTGCGTTTCAAGCTCGTCCTCCGTCAGCGGCAGACCGTGCAAACGCTCGCCGCCGCGCAGGATCATCTCCAGTTCCAGCACATGGTCGCGGGTCTTGCCGTAGGTGCAACTGCCTTGGCCACTGGCGTCGGTATTGATCATGCCGCCGACCGTGGCGCGATTGGAGGTCGACAGTTCCGGGGCGAAGAACAGCCCGGCGGATTTCAACGCGGCGTTGAGCTGATCCTTGACCACCCCGGCCTGCACCCGCACCCAGCGCTGTTCAACGTTGATTTCCAGAATGCGATTCATGTGCCGCGACAGGTCGACGACGATACCGTCCGTCAGCGATTGACCGTTGGTGCCGGTGCCACCGCCACGCGGGGTGATCACCACTTTCTCGTACGCCGGTTCGGCAATCAGCCGTGCGACACGTGCCACATCATCCGCATCCAGCGGAAACACAGCGGCTTGCGGCAGGCGCTGATAGATCGAGTTGTCGGTCGCGAGTACCACGCGGCTGGCGTAATCAGCGCTGATTTCACCGCGAAAGCCGCTGTCTTTCAGGGCGGCGAGGAATTGTTGGTAATCGCCGGTCAAGGCTTTGGCGGGCGACAGCTGGGCAATCATTGGTCGGGTTATCTCGGTCAAATCGGGCTGTGTGGCGGTGAACAGTTGTGCGCAAGGAATGATTGCGTCAGGCTCCGCCATCTGATTGCGCCCATGTTCATTGCTGGCCAGCCATGGAACAAGCGTAATTTCGACCCGCTATCGATGAGTTTTACGAATGAATCCGCGCACCCTCACACCGTCCATGTCGCTGCTGCTGGCTTTCGAGGCCGCCGCTCGTCATGAGAGTTACACCCGCGCCGCCCATGAACTGTCACTGACGCAGAGCGCGGTCAGCCGCCAGGTACAGATTCTCGAGAAGATGCTGGGCATGCGCTTGTTCAGCCGCGAAGGCCGGCAGGTGGTGCTGACCGATGTCGGTCGCATGTATCAGCGCGAACTCAGCGAAGCCCTCGGGCAGATTCGCAGCGCAACCTTGCAGGCAATGGCGTTTGGTTCGGGCATCCACAGCCTGCGCCTGGCGACGCTGCCGACCTTCGGCTCGAAATGGCTGCTTCCACGGCTTAAGGATTTCTACACGGCGCACCCGGGCATGACCGTGCACCTGCACTCGCGGATCGAAACCATCGACTTCGATACCAGCGAAATCGACGCCGCCATCTGCGTCGGCGGCGGAGAATGGCCAGGCCTGACCGCCCTGCCCCTGCACACCGAAGAACTGGTGGCCATTGCCAGCGCGCAGTTGTCGGCACCTGAACGCGACAAAGCTGAGCAGCACATTGCCGGGCAGTTATTGCTCAACGTCAGCAGCAATGCCCAGGCGTGGGCGGAATGGTTCAGCCATCATCAACTGCCGCATCGCAGCATGCGGATCGGGCCGAGCTTTGAAATGACCTCGCACTTGATCCAGGCAGTACGCGCCAATATCGGTGTTGGCCTGGTGCCGCGAATTCTGGTCGAAGACGAATTGCTCAAGGGCGAATTGCTGCAACTGGGCGAGCCGATTACCAGCCGACGCAGCTATTACCTGGTGTACCCGCCGCGTAATGAGAATCTGCCTTCGTTGAAGGCGTTCAGGGATTGGCTGATTGATACCCTCTGAAGGATCGAGTCGCGGCCATTCGCGAGCAGGCTCGCTCCCACAGGGAAACGTATGTCAAGTGTGGGAGCGAGCCTGCTCGCGAAGAAGCCAGTCGCAACGAACTTAAAACCTCGGCTTGACCGCCCGCCAATCCGCCTTGTACCGCTGCATCTGCCGCACATCATCGCGCTGGCGAATCCCGCACGTCAGGTACTGGTCATGCAGCTTGGCCAGTTGCTCATGGTCCAGTTCCAGCCCCAACCCCGGCGCACGGCTGATCTTCACACAGCCATCGACAATCGGCAGCTTGCCGCCCTTGATCACTTCCTCGTCCGGCTCCTGCCACGGGTAGTGGGTGTCGCAGGCGTAATCCAGATTCGGCACCGCCGCCGCGACGTGCGCCATGGCCATCAGGCTGATGCCCAGGTGCGAGTTGGAATGCATCGACACGCCGAGGCCAAACACATCGCACATTTTCGCCAGCGTCTGCGTATCCCGCAGGCCACCCCAATAATGGTGGTCGGCGAGGACGATTTGCACGCTGTTCTGCGCAACGCTGCGGCGGAACTCGTCGAAATCGGTGACGACCATATTGGTCGCCAAGGGCAGACCGGTGCGCTTGTGCAGTTCGGCCATGCCATCAAGGCCCGGGGTCGGGTCTTCGTAATACTGCAGATCATCGCCGAGCAGTTCGGCCATGCGAATCGCCGTCTCCAGCGACCAGTTGCCGTTCGGATCGATGCGCAGCGGGAATCCCGGAAAGGCTTTCTTCAGTGCCTTGATGCAAGCCACTTCATGCTCCGGCGGCAAGGTGCCGGCCTTGAGCTTGATGCTCTTGAATCCGTACGCTTCGATCATCCGCGCTGCCTGCGCGACGATCTGTTGCTCGCTCAGCGCTTCGCCCCAGTTATCTGGCTTGTAGGGGGAGTCGATGTGTTCGGCGTATTTGAAAAACAGGTAGGCGCTGAACGGCACTTCATCGCGGATCGCGCCGCCGAGCAGGTCCACCAGCGGCACGTTCAGGTAGTGCGCCTGCAAATCGAGAAACGCTACTTCGAATGCCGAGTAGGCATTGCTCACCGCTTTGCTGGCATGGGAACCGGGGGCCAGTTCGGCACCAGCGACGCTGACGGGTTTATTCGCCGCCACGGTGGCCTGCACGATCGCGCGCAATTGATTGAGGTTGAACGGATCGAGGCCGATCAACTGGCTCTGCAATTGTTGCTGGATCGCCAGCGCCGGGGCATCGCCGTAGCTTTCGCCGAGGCCGATGTAGCCGTTGTCACTTTCAATCTCGATGATCGAGCGCAGAGCAAAGGGTTCGTGGATGCCGCTGGCGTTGAGCAGTGGCGGATCGCGAAAGGCAATCGGGGTGACGCTGACACGGGTGATTTTCAAGATAACGCTCCTGACAGATCAACAATCGATTCAGTGGCTCGCAGCCGGACGAGCCGGCGCCACAACGGCGTCTTCGTCACTTGGTTTTGCCGGGGTTTTATCTTTGGCGCCAGGCGCCGTGCGGGCGAAGAAGATCACCACGGCAGCGATCAGCGATGTCGCCGCCAGGCCATACAGGCCGCCCTCGATGGAGCCGGTGGTTTGTTCAAGGATGCCGAACGCGGTCGGCGCGACGAAGCCGCCAAGGTTGCCGATGGAGTTGATCAGCGCGATCACCGCCGCAGCAATGCGCGCATCCAGATAGCTCTGCGGAATCGGCCAGAACAGCGCCGACGCCGCTTTGAAACCGATGGCGGCGAAGCAGATCGCGACAAAGGCAAACACCGGCCCGCCGGTGGTCGACATGAACATACCGATGGCGGCGATTACCAGGGTCAGCGCGACCCAGGCCTGCTGGAATTTCCACTTGCCGGCCAGCGCCGCGAAGCCGTACATGGCGACAATCGAAATGATCCACGGAATGGAGTTGAGCAGCCCGACCTGGAAATCACCGAGGTTGCCCATCTTCTTGATCATGCTCGGTAGCCAGAAGGTTGCGCCGTAGATGGTCAGGGCAATGGAAAAGTAGATGAAGCAGAACAGCGCGATCTGCCGGTCGGCCAACAGTTTGAACATCGACGGCTTGGCGACTTGTACCGCTTCGCGAGCGCGCTGCTCCTCGGCAATCGCCGCGACCAGCGCTTCACGCTCCTCCTCGCTCAGCCACTTGGCTTGGCGCGGGTGCGATTGCAGCCAGAACCAGACGAAAGCACACAGCACCACCGACGCAGCGCCTTCGATCAGAAACATCCACTGCCAGCCGTGCATGCCCAATCCGCTGATATGCAACAGCGCACCGGACACCGGGCCGGAAATGACCGAGGCAATCGCCGAGCCGCTAAGGAACACCGCCATGGTTTTGCCGCGCTCGGACGCTGGCAGCCATTGGGTGAAGTAGTAAATGATTCCCGGGAAGAACCCGGCCTCAGCCGCGCCAAGAATAAAGCGCAGTACGTAGAAACTGGTTTCGCCCTGAACAAAGGCCATGGCCATGGCCGCAGCGCCCCAGGTGAACATGATCCGCGTCAGCCAGACCCGCGCGCCGTAGCGCTGCAACAGCATGTTCGACGGCACTTCGAACAGCGCATAACCGATGAAAAACAATCCGGCGCCAAGTCCATAAGCCGCTGCGCCAATGCCCAGATCGGTCTCCAGATGACTGCGCACGAAACCGATATTGACCCGGTCGATGTAGTTGACGATGAACATCACCACGAACAGCGGCAGCACATGGCGTTTGACCTTGGCGGCGGCGCGGGCGAGCACCGTGATGTCCGGCGGACTCTGGAGGGTTTTCAAGGGGCGACTCCCGATCTTGTTTTTTTAGGGATGACTTGAAGCAATGAGCCGATCATGGACGTCGTGCATTGATCCCGTCTAATCTAAACAGGCATTCGATTGATACCTGGATTAGATCAATGTTCGAACTCACCCAACTGCGCTGCTTTACCACGGTCGCCACCGAACTCAACTTCCGCCGCGCCGCCGAGCGTCTGAACATGACGCAGCCGCCGCTGAGCCGGCAGATCCAGTTGCTGGAGCATCACCTTGGCGTCGAGCTGTTCACCCGCAGCACACGCAGTGTTGCGCTGACGGCGGCAGGCCGGGCATTTTTCGTTGAAGCGCAGAATCTGCTGGAGCGCGCCCAGCAAGCAGCGATCACCGCACGCCGGTTTGCCGAGGGCGATATTGGTTCGGTAAACATCGCGTTTGTCGGCAGCGCGGTGTATGAGTTTCTGCCCAAGGTGATCGCCGAAGCGCGACTTAAACAGCCCCAGGTGAAAATCGATCTGGCAGAGATGAACACCTATCAACAGCACGAGGCGTTGCGAGCTCGCCGTATCGACCTGGGCATCGCCCGAGCGCCATTGCAGGAACCGGGTTATGCCACCGAATGCCTGGTGCGCGAACCATTTGTGCTGGCAGTGCCCAGCGGGCACAAGTTGGCAAACGCGACTGAAGTGTCTGTCGCCGATCTGGATAAACAACCGTTCCTGATGTACTCCCATGAAGCCTATCCGCCGTTCAACGAACTGTTGACCGGCACGCTACGCTCAGCGCGGGTGGCGCCGGATTACGTGCAGTGGCTGGGCTCGTCGCTGACGATTCTGGCGCTGGTCAACGCTGGCATGGGTCTGGCGCTGGTACCGCGTTGCGCTACCAGCGTGGTGTTCAGGAATGTGGTGTTTCGCGAGATCGATCTGGGCGAAGGGGTGCAAAGCGAACTGCATCTGATCTGGCGGGAGAACAATGACAACCCGGCGTTCGCGATGTTGCTGGAGGCGATTCGCCGGGCGGTGGTGCAGGGTTGGGGCTGAAGAAGTTTATCGTCTAGACCGTGGTTTCAGAGGCGGCGGCGCACTGGGTCCCTTGATCAAGGGCACGTCGAGCATTTTTCCGTCCGGCCCGACAAAGAGTCGCTCTAAATGCTTTGGCATGGGTTGTGGTGCTCTGGCAGTTGGCATGTTGATCCCTCTGATACTGGGCTGAACTCGACCCATTTGACTTTCGCGGAATCTATCAACAAAAACTCCGCGCCAATAGATGCAGGTTGGCCATCATCCGTGAGCCAACGCGGATATTTCATGACGAACTGACCATTTGATGATTCCCGTGGCCACTCGACCGGCCAGCCAAATACGCGCCTTTCGTCGCTTAAATGCAGGGTTATAAAGCGCTCATGTTGGGCAAAGGCGCAGAACCATTCACTGGGGAAAGAAGATTGTTTCGTGACGTTTCGCTTACGTAACCAGCCGTGCAATTTGTCACTCGTAGCCAGGTAACAGGCAAACAATCCCAGCATCAGCGAAAACACAAATGCCCAGAGCGTTTGCGCCCGATCATCCCAGTTTCCTAATGAAAAACCCTTCGAGCCAATCCATAAACAGAGGTTGCCCACCGCCAACACCGCGCCCTGAATCACAAAAGTAAATATCAGCGCCTGCACGATCTGGCCGAACGTATCCGGTCGCTTGAATGCCGTAAGTGAATAGAAGATCCAGGTCGATAGAAACCCGGGGATGAGGTACTGCAACAGCGGAATGATGTCCTTGACCAGATCATCCATGATCCGAGGCTCCTTTTAGTCATGCCGAACCCGTCACGGGCCGACATTCAAAGCCTAGTCAAGGATCCTGCTGCGCCTCGGGGGCAACTGTCACAGCTCATTGCGAGCGTTTGGCTGGAGTCTCCATCCGATGAAAAAAGGCAGACACCGAACTTCAGTGTCTGCCTTTTTTGAGATCCGGGCGCCCGGTTACAGGCAGTCACGCACCGATTGGCGCAGCGACCCGGACTTGGCCCACGGCGGCCCCTGGTAGAGAGACACTTTGCTGCCGTCCTTGTATTTGACGATATCGAGAATCTCATCCGCCGTGATAATGCTCGGCGCGGTAATCCGGTAGCCGTTGGAAATCGACGTCTGCGAAGTCTTGGCCACGTCTTTCTGCCACAACGGTAACAAACACGCAGCATATTCCTTGGGTGGCTTGTCACTGGTCTTGCTGAGGTTTGGCTCGCCCGGCACCAGCGACGCCGGTAACGAGCACCCCGTCAACAGAGCCAGTGCCAGACTGCCGATCCATACGCGCATGTTGTTTACCTGTGCGGAAAAAAGCTGAATGTACCGTTTAACTGCTTGCACATCCATCGTGGCAACCCGCCGTTACCGGCGTTTGGACAATTTTTCACATCGGTTCAGCCGGGCGTCAGATGACTTGGCCGCATCCGGGAAAATGCGACTACTCTTTTCTACCGAGAACGTTCAGGAGGTGATCATGCGGCTCAATGAATACGAACACGAACTTCAACGGGATTTGCAAAGCGTGGCGTCGGACCTGAGATGGTCGGCGGTCGATCTCAAGCGCATCGCTGAACAACTGCGTAAATCCGGCAACGAGGCAGACGCCCAGACCGTGTTGCGGTCGTGCGAAATCCTGCAAAGCGACGAAGAGAGATTGCAGATCTATGCCAAGGAGGTAAAAGCCCGGACCATCAGCCGAATCAAGGTGCACTGACAAGCGTTCCAAAGCCACAAATAAGAAGCCCCGGTCAAGACCGGGGCTCTTTCGTTACACAGCCTCAACCGCCATTGTGGCTTTGACCCTGCCGGGAGCGCTTTTTGTAACCGGGAAGCGCCGCCGCATAGGCCATCGCTTCCTCCCTGCTGGTGAATGACGCCAACCGGTCGCCCAGGGTGCAGACCCGCCATGGGCCGTTGTTCACGCTTAGCACGTCATAACCGTTCATGCGCAGCTTGTTCAGCATTGGAATGCTCATAAGCACCTCCATTTCGTCAACGGTGTTTTCGGTGTACGGGCTTACCTTACACCCGCTCCCCGCTGCGGTGTGAACCGGATTCACCGTGGCACATGTCAATTCACTGGCACTTTTTGCTATGCAAATGGCTCCGAATCAAGAAGGAACCTTTAAAACCGCCTGCGGCTCGAATATTGCAGTTTGATTACAGATTTATGACACACATCAACAGGGCAATCATGAAAGTACGCGCCACCGTCATTTGCGAACAGGATCGCCATATCCTCCTGGTCCGCAAACCCCGCCATCACTGGTCATTGCCCGGCGGCAAGGTCGAACCCGGGGAAACCCGTGCGGCGGCAGCCGTGCGCGAGTTGCAGGAGGAAACCGGGCTCAATGCTGAGGACGTCCTGTACCTGATGGACTTTCAGGCGGGAAGTACGCGACATCATGTGTATGAGGCTTCGGTGGTCAACATCGACGACGTGCGCCCGCAGAATGAAATCGTCGATTGCATCTGGTATCCGCTCGATGCCCTGCACAATCTTGAAACCAACGACGCGACACGGCGCATCGTGCAGGCCTTTCAACGCCGTTTATGACAATCAGCCGGCGAACGCCCGGCGACCGGCGCTGATTTCCGTGCGCAACTCACCGATGAAATTGGAAATATCGCGAATCGTCACCAGATGTTCGGGAGAAACGCCGTCAAGCAACAACTCGACACGCCCACTGCCCGGCTCATACACCTTGATCCGCAACAGACCTTGTCCGGTCGGTGTGCAATCACACTTGAACGTGGGGAAGCCTGACTCGACGATCCGGCAAATATCGGCAATGGCAAGCATGGACGGGCGCCTCGCAGGCGGAGAATCGATCCATCGAGCATAGACCTACGGTCTGTTAATTGCCCGCTCGGGAATGCCAAGCCGATCACAACTCACCCACGCCATTCAATGCGCGTCGTGATCCCAGACCCAGTTCCACATACCGGGCAGATTCACCGGCTCAGCGCTTTGCTGAACCGTACGCGCCAACGCGGCTTTTTGCAGTGCGGCCTGATCGTCGTAGAACGGCTCGTCCGCCAGTCTGACCCCGCTCGCCGCCGCGCTATCGAGCAGAATCTGCAGATATTCGCGAGTGTGGCGCGCGGTGTAGCGATTGAGATCATGGAACGTCACCACGACCGGAATCACGCCATCCACGGTCGGCAATTGACCCACCGCGATGCGCTCGCGCACTTCCGATAACTGCCGCAGCATGTTCGCCCGACGCCGAGGGCTGGCGTTGAAGCCCCAGATCTTGCCGTCGTTGGCACTCAGGTCCGTGAGCAAGACGTGCAAGCCGTGTTTTTGATAGGCCGCAAATGTGCGCTTGTCGTAGTTCCAGAACGGTGGGCGCAACAGCTTGGGCGGCGCTCCGGTGATGGCGGCAATGTCAGCGCTGCCATCGGTCAGCGATTGCTCCAGCTCTTGCGGATCGAGCGAGCGATGGTTGGTGTGCCAGTGGGTTGCGGTGTGAAAGGCGAGAATATGCCCCTCGGCGTGTTCACGACGCATCAGGCTGCGACCGATCTCGCTGTTGCCTGCTCTGGGTGCTCGGGTCTGCACGAAAAACACGGCTTTGATGTTTGCCTGCAGCGGATTGCTTTTGAGGCTGTCGAGCACCGTCGCCGTGGGATTCCACCATCCTGAAGCGCTGGGGCCATCGTCAAACGTCAGCAGAAAACGTACGGGGACCTGAGCCTTCAGGCGCGTTTCGGTTTGCGTGGTCATTTCAATCGGCGCGGCGATGCAACCGGCCAGACCGAGCGCGATGAGCGCAACACAAAGAAGTTTGCATCCGGATGTCATGTCTTGCCCCGAGGCCGCGGCCGTGGTGTTGTCGAATGGCAAACCTCCCTCGCCTTTGTCCATCCCTGCGCGGCTATCCGCGAGCGCAGGTTGGATAAGGTACACAGGGTTTGGTTCCGGTGCTGGTTTCAGTGCGTCATCGGCCAGGCACATCGGCATGTCCGACTAGACTCAAATTTCCTCAAGGAGATTTCAGCCATGTGCGGAAGACTCACGCAGTACCGTGGGATTCACGATTTCGTCGCGGTGCTCAGCATCCCCGATGCGTTGATCAATCACGTTGGCGATGCGCCGCTCAATCGCTACAACGCAGCGCCCACCACTGCGCTGGCGGTTCTGCACCAGCACGAACAGGCCATTCATGCCGACAATCTGCGCTGGGGCTGGCGGCCGCATTGGGCCAAGGATCGTGCCGCGCCCATCAACGCACGGGTGGAAAAAGTCGCCCATGGCGCGTTCTTCCGGGCGATCTGGCGGCAGCGGCTGATTGTGCCGGTCGACAACTGGTTTGAATGGGTTGATACCGGGGAAAAATCCCGACAGCCCTGGTTGATTCGTCGGGCGGATCAGGCTCCGGTTTTCTGTGCTGGTATCGGCCAGTTTCCGGCACCGGGGGTTGCGCCGAGGGAGGACGACGGGTTCGTCATCATCACCGCTGACAGCCTGGGCGGCCTCCTCGATATTCACGATCGCCGCCCGGTGGTCTTCGATTCGACGCGGGCTCGGGAATGGCTTGATCCGGCGACGCCACTGGAGCGCGCCGAGCAGATGCTGCTGTTTGAAGGCGAGCCCAGTGATGCCTTCGAATGGTACAAAGTCGGCAAAGCGGTCGGTAATACGCGTAATCAAGGTGCGCAATTGATAGAACGAGTCGACTAAATAATTACTTCACTGCTGCGTTAATCAAGCGAGCCCGTCACTGAATCCCGCGCGTTACAAAAAGTGTTTCAACCGCGATACAACCTCCGTAAAACAGCCGTTTGAGCGAATCAACCGCCTGTCAGACATTTCGACAGTCATACATACATTTCCCCGCGCTGCGGATAGCATGCGCGCCGCCTTTCCGATTGGTATACCAGTTGACCAAAGAGTCAAAGAAATCAGGAATCCATCAACAACTTTCAAGCCTTGCAGAGAAATAAGTGAGCGACGATTTTGCAATCAAACAGGTCAGCGGCCTGAAGTGTGTCCATCTGTCCAAGACAGAACGCCTGGAACTCGACTGTTTTATCGGCCATTACATCAAGACCCGAAACCTGCACAGCGTGCCCGATATCGAACGCACCCTGCGCAGCACCCTCGAGGGTTATCCCGGCCATCCGCCGGTGATGGTCAATGAGCTCAATGCGTGGATCGATCGAACGTTGGGGTATCGAGCGACCTACCCGGATTTCACGCAGCTGGAAGACTTCTGAAACGCGAAGAGCCCCGCTGCTGCGGGGCTCTTCGTATGCGCTGTTCAAGGTTTCAGAGGACGCTCCTGATCGCGGTCCGATAGCTCGCGGCTGTCATCATGCTTCCAGGTTTTTTCCTGCCTCTTCTGCTGCTCGATTTCTTCTTCCGTTGGCTCATCATCTTCCGCGCGCGTTTGCTCAGTTGCCATGTGCACCTCACCTCAGAACAGTTGATGATCGTTAAAGGGTAGAACACTTTTGCGCGCCCAGATTCACCAACGCATTTTGTCCCGCGCGGCGTACCATAGCGCCATCTCCCCTTACGTCAGGAAGACGCCATGCTGTACCGAATCGCCGCCGACGGGCTGGTGCTGTTTCACTTGTGTTTCATCTTGTTCGTACTGTTCGGCGGGCTGCTGGTGCTGCGCTGGCCACGGTTGATGTGGCTGCACCTGCCGGCGGCTGCCTGGGGCGTAGCGGTCGAGGTGTTGCACCTGACCTGTCCGTTGACCTACTGGGAAAATCTCATGCGCCACGCGGCCGGGCAGACCGAATACGCCGGCGGTTTCATTGAGCATTACATCTGGCCGATCATCTACCCGGCCGGTCTGACGCCGCAGATTCAACTGGCACTTGGCAGCGTGGTGCTGGCGGTCAACCTGTTGGTGTACGCACGACTGCTGCGCTCGTGGAAACTGCGCCGCGCCCGGCGCATTCCGTTTTAACGCGAGGCCGGTTTCAACGTTTCCAGCCACTGCGGATCGAAGCGTGGCTGGTCAGGATCAAGGCCCAGCGCCTGCATCCTCGCCTTGTGCTGTGCGACTTCGTCACGCAGTTGTCCATGATCGCTGGAGTTGCCGTCCAGCTCATGCATCTGCAGCAGTCCCAAGTGATAGAAACGCAGCACCTTCATCGCCGTCGGATCGTTGTTCTGCGCCGCCGCTGTTACCTGATGCATCACATTGGTGATGCTCATCAGATTGCGCTTGAGGCGCCAGCTGTACACCGCCGGGGCCATCCAGGTCTGATGCCAGAAACGTCCGCGCAACAGCGCCGCCGTCAGCAGAAACGCCACAAATACCCCGCCCACGTTGAATCGCAGATTATCCCCATCGGGCTCGCCAAATACCGCCACCGCGACAGACGAAAACAGCATGGCCAGCAGCAGAAACAGCACGGCGATGATGATCGTGCTGCGGCGGGTCTGCTGACGAAAGGTAGCGGGGTCCATCGGCTGAATCTCGAACATCGAAAATGACTTCCTTGAGTGACAAAACGCGCAACGGAAAAAACTCGCCGGCGCATTATCGCATCGCACCGGGTTTTAGCTATGCTGGAGCTCCTTTTCATCTTTTCAAAGTCCAACGGGACATGGCGGTATAGCGCAGATCGTGCCATCTTCATTCATGGATACACACTATTCGGATGCCATCCGCTGCCTTGTGGATGACATCGTTTTAAGGATCACTGCATGACCCAACGACACGTAATCAATGCCTCGGTCAGCCCGAAAGGCAGTCTGGAAACCCTTTCTCAACGTGAAGTCCAGCAACTGAGCGAAGCCGGATCCGGCAGCACCTATACCCTCTTCCGCCAGTGCGCCCTGGCCATCCTCAACACCGGCGCGCATGTCGACAATGCCAAGACCATCCTCGAAGCCTACAAGGACTTCGAAATCCGTATTCACCAACAGGATCGCGGCGTACGCCTGGAGCTGCTGAACGCTCCGGCCGACGCGTTCGTCGACGGCGAGATGATCGCCAGCACCCGCGAAATGCTCTTCAGCGCCCTGCGCGACATCGTCTACACCGAGAACGAACTCGACAGCCAGCGCATCGACCTGAGCAATTCCCAAGGCATCAGCGATTACGTGTTCCACCTGCTGCGCAACGCGCGCACCCTGCGCCCGGGCGTCGAGCCGAAGATCGTGGTGTGCTGGGGCGGCCACTCGATCAATACCGAAGAATACAAATACACCAAGAAAGTCGGCCATGAACTGGGCCTGCGCAGCCTCGACATCTGCACTGGTTGCGGCCCTGGCGTGATGAAAGGTCCGATGAAGGGCGCGACCATTGCCCATGCCAAACAACGCATTCACGGCGGTCGCTACCTCGGCCTGACCGAGCCAGGCATCATCGCCGCCGAAGCGCCGAACCCGATCGTCAATGAGCTGGTGATCCTGCCGGACATCGAAAAACGTCTGGAAGCCTTCGTCCGTGTTGGCCACGGCATCATCATTTTCCCGGGCGGCGCCGGTACGGCCGAAGAGTTCCTGTACCTGCTCGGCATCCTGATGCACCCGGACAATGAAGGTCTGCCGTTCCCGGTGATCCTCACCGGGCCGAAGCATGCCGCGCCGTATCTGGAACAGCTGGATGCGTTTGTCATCGCGACCCTCGGCGAAGAAGCCAAACAGCATTACGAGATCATCATCGATGATCCGGCCGAAGTAGCGCGGCAGATGACTCAAGGCTTGAAAGCGGTGAAGCAGTTCCGCCGCGAGCGTAACGATGCGTTTCATTTCAACTGGCTGTTGAAGATCGATGAGGGCTTCCAGCGTCCGTTCGATCCGACCCACGAAAACATGGCCAACCTGAAACTGCACCGCGACCAGCCACCGCATGAACTGGCGGCCAATCTGCGTCGGGCGTTTTCCGGGATCGTCGCCGGTAACGTCAAGGACAAGGGCATTCGCCTGATCGAAGAGCACGGGCCGTATCAGATCCGTGGCGATGCGGCGATCATGCAGCCGCTTGATGCACTGCTCAAAGCCTTCGTCGCCCAGCACCGGATGAAACTTCCGGGTGGCGCGGCGTATGTGCCTTGCTACCGGGTAGTCGCATAATCTCAAGCCGTCACAAAAGCCCAATGTGGGAGCTGGCTTGCCAGCGATAGCGGTCTTTCATTCAACAGAGACGTTGAATCAGATGACGCTTTCGCGAGCAAGCTCGCTCCCACAGGATTTATGGTGTGCCGCAAATTGTAGTCACAACCTGAATCCCATTGTGGGAGCGAGCCTGCTCGCGAAGAGGCCCAAGAAAAACACATCAGTCTCTCAGGCTATCCACCAACCGCCGAGCCAACGCTTTAGCCTGCGCAGCGACGTCCGTCACCGCCGTACTCTCCCACCACATCCCGCGCAACGGCGGTCCCATGGCAAACAGCTGACTACTCACGCGCCCTTCGGCATCCACCACTGCGCCGTCCTTTGCTCTAATCCCCAGCGCCAGCGGCCCCGGCTGCACCAGCCCCCGCGCCAGCAACTGCTGTGGCAACGGCCGAGCAACACGCCGCCAGTCGTATTCAATGCCGCTGGAGTTGATCAGCGCTGCACCGCTGACCACGCCTGTTTCAGTCTCACCCCGAGCACGGATGCGAATGGTCACGGCATCGCCAGCGCCGGGCTCAATGCCCTTGAATGACGCGGCGTGAATGCGCAAGCGTCCTTCCTTGTGCAGCCGTTCGATCAACTCGGCACTCAGTGGCGGCGAACGATGGTGGTGACTCTCCCACCATGGCCGTACATGCCGTACGAATTGTCGACGCTGCACGTCAGTCGCCTGACTCCACAACCGCGCGATATGCGCGCGAACCGTATCCAGCGGCGCCTGCCAGTCGATGCCTTGGGCGATTGCGTCGCGACAATGTCGGCGCAATTCGCGCACCAACTGGCGTGGCGTGCGGATGCTGTGATCTGCTGCCAGAAAATCCACCCAGGCCGGCGGTTGACGGCGCACGTGCGGGAGCAGGCCATGCCGGGAGAACACCTCGATCGGCCCGCGATGCCCGGCCTGCTCCAGCGACACCACGGTATCGACCATGGTCAGACCGGAGCCGATGATCACCACGGTGGACTGCGGGTCGAGTTCGCGCATGGCCGCCACATCCCAGGGATCAAGCGCGGCGGCATTAAGGCCACTGGACTGCGTCTGCGGCGTGCGGGCGGCGGGAAACATGCCGGTGGCCAGCACCGCCTGCGACCCACGCAAAATCCGGCCATCACTCAAGGTGAGCTGCATTGAGCCGGAATCGCTTTGCAGGTCGACGGCTTCAGCACAAATATGTTCAACGGTCGAACCTTGCAGCGCGCCCACCGCCCGGGCCTCAGCCAGACGCTGTTGCACATAGACCCCGAACAGGCCGCGCGGCGGAAACAGCTCACTGACCGGCACGTCCTGCTCGGCAGATTCCGGCCAGCCGCCGCCGGCAATATGCGCGGTCAGCCACTGCGTCAGATCATCAGGATTATCCGGATCGACGCTCATCCGCGCCGCGTTGCCGTTCAGCGTATGTCCCAACTCGACTGCGCTGTAAGCCTCACCACGTCCCAGTTCAGCGCGAGGCTCGATGATGAGAATCTTTCGTTGCCCCGGCAACCGGAGCAATTGCACTGCCAGCATCGTGCCGCTAAGGCCGCCGCCGATGATCAGAATGTCCGCAGGCTGCTCCATTCAGATCACCACATTACGCACGAACCGCGCAGCCACATCGCCATCGTTGCGGTAGGCATGCGGTTGATTGCTGGCGAACATGAAAAACTCTCCTTTATTGATGTGCTGCGCCTGATCGCCGAGCATCAGCGTCAGGCAACCCTCAAATACGTAGATCTGCTCGCTCCAGCCATCGGCGTCCGGTTGCGACGGATAAACCTCGCCCGGTTGCAGGCACCACTCCCATTGCTCGACTTCGCGGCTCGCGGTGGCTTTGGACAGTAGCACGGCCCTGCTGCCCGCAATCGTGCCAGCCCAGGCAACCTCGTTGATACGGCTCGGATCGCGCGCATCGTGCGCCTGGATCAGATCACTGAACGCAACGTCGAGCGCTTCGGCGACGCGATCAAGCGTGGTCAGGCTGACATTCTTTTCCCCCGCCTCGATCGCCACCAGCATCCGTCGGCTGACCCCGGACTTTTCCGCCAGTGCGGTCTGGCTCATATCCGCCGCATGCCGCAGGCGTCGAACGTTCTGGCTGACGTGTTGCAGGACGGAGGCTCGCTGAGTCGAATCTTTGTGCACTATATTGCTCACTCGGTGGGGTTGGGCAGTATACTGCGCAACGCTGGCGGCATTGTGCGGCCTCCCTTTTAATGTGCGCAAGGTCATGATGTCGCCAAACAATTCTGCGTCCCGAATCCGCTTTTCCCGCTTCAGCAAAGCCGAGTGCGTGCTGGTGCTGATCACCATGATCTGGGGCGGCACGTTTCTGATTGTGCAACATGCCATGACGGTCAGCGGCCCGATGTTTTTTGTCGGCCTGCGCTTTGCCGCCGCGGCGGCGATCGTGGCGATGTTCTCCTGGCGTCATCTGCGCGAACTAACCTTGTTCGAAGTCAAGGCAGGGTCGTTCATCGGTGTAGCGATCATGCTCGGTTACGGCCTGCAGACGGTCGGATTGCAAAGTATTCCGAGCAGTCAGTCGGCGTTCATTACCGCGCTGTATGTGCCGTTTGTGCCGCTGCTGCAATGGCTGGTACTTGGCCGTCGCCCAGGATTGATGCCGAGCATCGGTATCATGTTGGCGTTTACCGGGTTGATGCTGTTGTCGGGTCCTTCGGGGGCGGCGTTGAATTTCAGTCCGGGAGAAATTTCGACCTTGATCAGCGCCGTTGCGATTGCGGCCGAGATCATCTTGATCAGCACATTCGCCGGACAGGTTGATGTGCGGCGGGTGACGGTGGTGCAACTGGCGGTGACGGCGGTGTTGTCGTTCTTGCTGGTGGTCCCGACCGGTGAAGTGATTCCGGACTTTTCCTGGTTGTTGCTGGTGACCGCTTTGGGTCTGGGCGCAGCAAGTGCGGCGATTCAGGTGGCGATGAACTGGGCGCAGAAGAGTGTTTCGCCGACTCGGGCGACGTTGATCTATGCCGGTGAACCGGTGTGGGCCGGGATTGTCGGACGGATTGCCGGAGAGCGCTTGCCGGCGATTGCACTGGTGGGCGCCGGGCTGATTGTGGCGGCGGTGATTGTCAGTGAGTTGAAGACCAAGGGAAGGACCACCGAGGCAGAAGCTGAGCTGGAGCGGGAAACGCAGGCGTGACCCGCAATCTTTTCTGGCTGCTCGCGAAAGCGCCGCACCATTGTTGCCTCTGAAACAACGCCAAACACAAAATTCCAGACTACTTTGTAGGATTCTGAGACATCCTCGCGTTTGGTGATCAGGGAGCTGGCACGTATGATGCTTCACAAACTTCCGCAGATTAGAAGCCTATGTCCCTGATAGTTCTACTGCTTCTGCCGTTCATCGGCAGCTGTCTGGCAGCGGTGCTGCCGCACAATGCGCGCAATGCCGAATCGCTGCTGGCGGGTCTGGTCGCTTTGATCGGCACCGTTCAGGTCGCAATGCTGTACCCGCAAATCGCCCACGGCGGCGTGATCCGCGAAGAATTCATGTGGCTGCCCAGTCTGGGGCTGAACTTCATTTTGCGCATGGACGGCTTCGCCTGGCTGTTCTCGATGCTGGTGCTGGGCATCGGCACGCTTGTTTCTTTATATGCCCGTTATTACATGTCGCCGGACGATCCGGTGCCGCGTTTTTTCGCGTTTTTTCTCGCGTTCATGGGCGCCATGCTTGGCCTGGTGATCTCCGGCAACCTGATTCAGATCGTGTTCTTCTGGGAGCTGACCAGCCTCTTCTCGTTCCTGCTGATCGGCTACTGGCACCACCGCGCCGATGCGCGGCGCGGGGCTTATATGGCGCTGATGGTCACCGGTGCCGGCGGGTTATGTCTGCTGGCGGGGGTCATGATTCTCGGCCATGTCGTCGGCAGCTATGACCTGGACAAGGTCCTGGCCGCCGGCGATCTGATTCGTGCACATGCCCTCTACCCTGTTCTTTTGCCACTCATCCTGATCGGCGCGCTGAGCAAAAGCGCGCAATTCCCGTTTCACTTCTGGCTGCCCCACGCGATGGCGGCACCGACGCCCGTCTCGGCCTATCTGCACTCGGCGACCATGGTCAAGGCCGGGGTTTTCCTTTTGGCACGTCTGTGGCCGTCGCTGTCCGGCAGTGAGGAATGGTTCTACATCGTCAGCGGAGCGGGCGCCTGTACACTGTTGCTTGGCGCGTACTGCGCGATGTTCCAGAACGATCTCAAAGGTTTGCTGGCCTATTCGACCATCAGCCATCTCGGTCTGATCACTTTGCTCCTGGGCCTCAATAGTTCACTGGCCGCAGTGGCAGCAGTTTTTCACATTCTCAACCACGCGACGTTCAAAGCTTCGCTGTTCATGGCCGCCGGCATCATCGACCACGAAAGCGGCACCCGTGATATCCGCAAGCTCAGCGGTCTGATCAAACTGATTCCCTATACGGCGACGCTGGCCATGGTCGCCAGTGCCTCAATGGCCGGCGTGCCGCTGCTCAACGGTTTCCTGTCGAAAGAAATGTTCTTCGCCGAAACCGTGTTCATCAACGCCACCGCGTGGGTCGAGACCAGTCTGCCAATCGTCGCGACCATCGCCGGCATGTTCAGCGTCGCCTACTCCCTGCGATTCACCGTCGACGTGTTCTTCGGCCCCACCGCCACTGACCTGCCACACACGCCGCACGAGCCGCCGCGCTGGATGCGCGCCCCGGTCGAGTTGCTGGTCTTCACCTGTCTGCTGGTGGGGATTTTCCCGGCGCAGATCGTCGGGCCATTACTCGCCGCTGCGGCACTGCCGGTGGTCGGTGGTGAGTTGCCGGAATACAGCCTGGCCATTTGGCACGGTTTGAACGCACCGATGATCATGAGCCTGATCGCCATGTCCGGCGGCATCATCCTCTATCTGCTGCTGCGCAAGCAGTTCAAGCTCGGCCATTTCAAGTATCCGCCGCTGGTCGGCCGCTTCAACGGCAAGCGTTTGTTCGAGCGCAGTCTGGTCGTGATGATGCGCATCGCCCGGCGCGTCGAGCGGCGCCTCGGCACCAAGCGCTTGCAGATGCAGCTGTTCCTGATGGTTTCGGCCGCCGTGCTCGCCGGTCTGATCCCGATGCTGCACGGCACGCTGACCTGGGGCGACCGGCCGAAAATACCTGGTTCCATCGTCTTCGTGACCCTGTGGCTGTTGGCGATCGCCTGTGCGCTCGGCGCCGCATGGCAGGCGAAATATCACCGT
This sequence comes from Pseudomonas sp. TE9122, assembly GCF_056278925.1. Classification (NCBI taxonomy): domain Bacteria; kingdom Pseudomonadati; phylum Pseudomonadota; class Gammaproteobacteria; order Pseudomonadales; family Pseudomonadaceae; genus Pseudomonas; species Pseudomonas sp. TE9122. The sequence continues at coordinate 2,951,501 of NZ_JBWBQI010000001.1, forward strand.
CTCGCTGCACTGACCATGGTCAGCGTCTGTGGCCTGATGACCTGCGTGACCTTCGTCTGGTTCTCCGCGCCTGATCTGGCGCTGACGCAACTGGCGGTCGAAGTGGTGACCACGGTGTTGATCCTGCTTGGTCTGCGCTGGTTGCCACGACGCATCGAAGAGGTCTCACCACTGCCAGGCAGCCTGCGCAAGGCGCGTATCCGTCGTCTGCGCGACTTGCTGCTGTCGATTGCGGTCGGTGCGGGGATGGCGCTGTTGTCCTACGCCATGCTCACCCGACAGACGCCGAACCATATTTCCTCTTTCTACCTCAGTCGCGCCCTGCCCGAGGGCGGCGGCAGCAACGTCGTCAACGTGATGCTGGTGGACTTCCGTGGCTTCGACACCCTCGGTGAAATCACCGTGCTGGTCGCCGTGGCGCTCACCGTGTTCGCCCTGCTGCGCCGCTTCCGCCCGCCGAAGGAAAGCCTGCAGTTGCCGGCGCAGCAACGCCTGCTCGCGCCCGACGTGGTCACCGATCTGGTCAACCCGCGTTCGGCCAGCGACACCGCGCTCGGCTTCATGATGGTGCCGGCGGTGCTAGTGCGCCTGCTGCTGCCTGTCGCGCTGGTGGTGTCGTTTTACCTGTTCATGCGCGGGCACAATCAGCCGGGCGGCGGTTTTGTCGCCGGGCTGGTGATGTCGGTGGCTTTTATCCTGCAATACATGGTTGCCGGCACGCAGTGGGTCGAGGCGCAAATGAGCCTGCGGCCATTGCGCTGGATGGGCACCGGTCTGCTGTTCGCCACCGCCACCGGTCTCGGTGCGATGCTGGTCGGCTATCCGTTCCTCACCACTCACACCTGGCACATCAGCGTGCCGGTGCTGGGTGACATCCATATCGCCAGTGCGCTGTTCTTCGACATCGGCGTGTACGCCGTGGTAGTCGGGTCGACGCTGCTGATTCTCACCGCCCTCGCCCACCAATCGGTGCGCGGCCACAAGACGGCCTCGCTGCCCAAGTCAGTCGCCAGCAAAGGAGCCGTCTGATGGAAGAAGTCATCGCAATCGCCATCGGCATTCTCGCCGCCTCCGGGGTCTGGCTGATCCTCCGGCCGCGAACCTTTCAGGTGGTCATGGGCCTGTGTCTGTTGTCGTATGCGGTCAACCTGTTCATTTTCAGCATGGGCAGCCTGTTCATCGGCAAGGAACCGGTGATCAAGGACGGCGTGACCCAGGACTTGCTGCACTACACCGACCCGCTGCCCCAGGCGCTGGTACTGACGGCTATCGTCATCAGCTTCGCCATGACCGCGCTGTTTCTCGTCGTATTGCTCGCCTCGCGCGGCTTGACCGGCACCGACCATGTCGACGGCCGGGAGCCTAAAGAATGATGGCGATGACTCACCTGATCGCTGCACCGATCCTGCTGCCGCTGCTGACCGCCGCAATCATGCTGATGCTCGGCGAGAAACACCGGCCGCTGAAGGCGAAAATCAACCTGTTCTCCAGCCTCCTCGGCTTGTTCATTTCAGTGATGCTACTGCAATGGACGCAGACCACCGGGGTGCCCGGCTCCATCGGTGTGTACCTGCCGGGCAATTGGCAGGCACCGTTCGGCATCGTCCTGGTGGTTGATCGCCTGTCGGCACTGATGCTGGTGCTGACCGGCGTTATCGGCGTCAGCGCGTTGCTGTTTGCCATGGCCCGCTGGGACGGCGCCGGCTCAAGCTTTCACGCTCTGTTCCAGATCCAGCTGATGGGCCTGTATGGCGCGTTCCTGACGGCTGATCTGTTCAACCTGTTCGTATTCTTCGAAGTGTTGCTCGCGGCATCCTATGGTTTGTTGCTCCACGGCTCGGGCCGGGCGCGGGTGTCGTCGGGGTTGCATTACATTTCGATCAACCTGTTGGCATCGTCACTGTTTTTGATCGGCGCTGCATTGATCTACGGGGTGACCGGCACGCTGAACATGGCTGATCTGGCGATGAAGATTCCGCTGGTGCCGGAAGCCGATCGTGGTTTGCTGCATGCTGGCGCGGGGATTCTTGCGGTAGCGTTTCTGGCCAAGGCTGGCATGTGGCCGCTGAACTTCTGGCTGGTGCCGGCTTATTCATCCGCCAGCGCGCCGGTGGCGGCAATGTTCGCGATCATGACCAAGGTCGGCGTCTACACCCTGCTGCGCTTGTGGACCCTGTTGTTTTCCGGTCAGGCCGGCGCCTCGGCATTCTTCGGCGGCGACTGGCTCATCTACGGCGGCATGGCGACCATGGCTTGCGCAGGGCTGGCGATTATCGCCGCGCAACGCCTGGAGCGCATGGCCAGCCTGAGCATTCTGGTGTCGGCGGGCATCCTGCTCTCGGCGATCGGCTTCGCCCAGCCGAACCTGATCGGCGCTGCGCTGTTTTATCTGGTCAGCTCGACCCTGGCGCTGAGCGCGCTGTTCCTCTTGGCCGAACTGATCGAGCGCTCGCGCTCGGCCAACGAGATTCCCCTCGAGGACGAAAGCGAACTGCTGCCGCGCCCGCAGGAATCGCTGCAACCGCCCAAGGGCATCAACCTCGACGACGAACAGAAAGCCGTGGTCGGTCAGGTCATCCCGTGGACCATGGCCTTTCTCGGTTTGAGCTTCATTGCCTGCGCCCTGTTGATTATCGGCATGCCACCGCTCTCCGGATTTATCGGCAAGCTCAGCCTGATCGGGGCATTGCTCAACCCGTCGGGACTTGGCACTGCGGCGCCGCTGCCTCCCGGCGCATGGGGATTGCTGGCCCTGTTGATCCTGACCGGTCTGGCCTCCCTCATGGCCTTCTCTCGCCTGGGTATCCAGCGCTTCTGGACGCCGGAGGAGCGCCCGTCACCACTGCTGCGCAAACTCGAATGCGCGCCGATTTTTCTGCTGCTCGGGCTGAGCATTGTTCTGACGTTCAAGGCTGAACCGCTGTTGCGCTACACCCAGGCTACGGCCGATGCGCTGAACAATCCGCAGCAATATGTGCTCGCAGTTCTCGGTACACGTGCGGTGCCGAGTCCGCAAGCCAGAGCTGACATGCTCGAGGTGCAGCCATGAATCGACTGTTTCCGGCTCCGTGGTTATCGCTGGCGCTGTGGGTCTTGTGGCTGACCCTGAACCTGTCCGTCAGCCCGGGCAATCTGCTGCTCGGTGCCGCGCTGGGCTTCGCCGCGCCGCTGATGATGCGCAAATTGCGGCCGAAACGTGCGCGCATTCGCAATCCGATGGCCGTGCTGCGCCTGTTTCTCCTGGTCGGTCGTGACGTGATCATGTCCAACCTGATCGTCGCCTGGGGCGTACTCAACGCCGGACGGCGCCCGCCCAACTCATGCTTTATCAAGGTGCCTCTGGATCTGCGCGATGCTCATGGTCTGGCGGCACTGGCGATGATCTGCACCGTGGTGCCCGGCACCGTATGGTCGGAGCTGGCACTGGACCGCAGCGTTCTGTTGCTGCACGTCTGGGACCTGCACGACGAGGCGCAGTTTATCGAGCACTTCAAAAGCACCTACGAGCGACCGTTGATGGAGATTTTCGAATGAGCCCATTGCTGTCGAATGCGATTCTGCTCACGCTTTTTCTGTACTGCGTGGCGATGACGCTGACGCTGGTGCGTCTGTTCAAAGGCCCGTCAGCGCAGGATCGGGTACTGGCGCTGGATTACCTGTATATCGTCGCCATGCTGATGATGCTGACCCTGGGCATTCGCTACGCCAGTGATACCTACTTTGAAGCGGCGCTGCTGATTGCGCTGTTCGGCTTCGTCGGCTCGTTTGCCCTGGCGAAATTCCTGCTGCGTGGCGAGGTGATCGAATGAATGCCGAATTGTCTTTGTGGGTCGAGATTCCGGTGGCGGTCCTGCTGGTGCTCAGCGGCGTGTTTACCCTGCTGGGCGCAACCGGATTGCTGCGCATGAAGGATTACTTCCAGCGTATGCATCCGCCAGCGCTGGCGTCGACAATCGGTGCCTGGTGTGTGGCACTGGCGTCGATCATCTGCTTTTCAGCGCTGAAGTCCGGGCCAGTGGTGCATGCCTGGCTGATTCCGGTTCTGTTGGCCATCACCGTGCCAGTGACCACCCTGCTGCTGGCGCGGGCGGCGTTGTTCCGCAAGCGGATGGCCGGGGATGATGTGCCGGCTGAGGTGAGCAGTCGTCAGACTGAAAGTGGTAATTGATGATCATGTGGCGCCTGTGATGGCGCCATCGCTACACCAGGAATCCGCTCTCCCATGTGGGAGCGAGCCTGCTCGCGAAGCGGCCAGTCGGGTCGTCGCCAATTCCGGATCAGCTCAAACCCAAGCCACCGCCAACAACCCCGCCCCCAGCAGCGCACACAACGGCGAATACACCCAGGTATCCAGCCGCGCAAATCGCGAACCTTTCACTTCCTTGAAAAATCCGACCAGATTCGAGTCACCGATCGCTCGGGCGAACATCAACAACGCTATTGCGCTGATCACCCATTGCAGTGCCTTGTGCTGCACCGCCGGCACGCCCCAACCGACCCGCATGCAAACCAGCGCGGCAATTATCAGCAGCGCAGCGGCGACTGCCAGCGTCAGCCAGCCTGAGGGCTTGAAGGCCGGGCGTACCGAGGCCACGAAGCCCGACACCGGCACCTGCGGCACCACCACCGCAGCCGCCCATTGCCCACCCAACGCCCAATACACGTGCATCAGGCCGATTGCCGCGAAGACAGTCACCAGCCATTGAGCCAACACAAAGGTCATGGTTGAAATCCTTCAAAGGGATTTGAACAAACCATCCTAGTCGGATTTTTTGGCCGTGCACGACCGGTCGGCGGTGCGCTGCGTTGACCGCGTTATTTCAGATCAGCCGTCACCTTGTCAGCCACATCCTTGGGTAACCAGGCCTGCCACACGTCCGGATGCGCTTTCATGAACGCGACCGCCGCCTCACGAGGTGCGGTGTGCTTGTCACTCATATCCGCCAGTGCCTTGTTCAGCGGCTCGATGGGAAAATCGACCTTGCTGAAGAATTCGGCAATTTGCGGGTTCTGCTTTTGAAACGGCGTAGACACGCCAATCGACAGCTTCGATGCCAGCGAGCGGGTTGGTTTCGGATTGGGATTATCGGCATCTGTCAGCGTCTTCCACGCCTCGGCATCGAACGGCGGCTCTTCCAGCTGCACCAGTTTGAATTTGCCAAGCAGCGGCGTCGGCGACCAGTAATAGAACAACACCGGTTTGCCGCGACGAATCGAAGAGCTGATCTCGGCATCCAGCGCAGCGCCGGAGCCGCTGCGGAAGTTGGTGTAGTCGTCCTGCAAGCCATACGCCGTGAGCTTCTGCTTGTTGACCACTTCCGAAGTCCAGCCGATCGGGCTGTTGAGGAAACGCCCTTTGCCCGGGCTTTCCGGGTCTTTGAACACGTCCTTGTATTTCTTCAGATCAGTGACACTGCGCAGATCCGGCGCCAGCGGCTTGATGCCTTTGGCCGGATCGCCCTTGATCACGTACTCCGGCACCCACCAGCCTTCAGTGGCGCCTTTTACCGTATCGCCCAGGCCGACCACTTTGCCCTCGGCTTCGGCCTTGACCCAGACCGGACTGCGTCCGGCCCACTCCTCGCCAATCACCTGGATGTCATTGTTGGCCAGCGCGGTCTCAAGCGTGATGGTGGTCCCGGGCAAAGTGTCGGTCGGCAGGCCATAGCCTTTCTCGACGATAACCCGCAGCACCTCGGTAATCAGGCTGCCGCTTTCCCAGTTCAGGTCGGCAAAGTGCACCGGCGCCTGTGCCGCCTGCAGCGATTGCGCTGACGTCAGCAAACCAAAGGTGGCCACGCTGGCGGCCAATAACCGTCGAAATCCGTTCATGCATCGCACCTCGTGCTGTTCACAGCAATGGCAGTTGGCCTGACAGAAACGCAAGCCTCTGAATGACTCAGTCAACTGACTTTAGCCGAGGTTCCTGCTTTTTTCGGGGTCTGCTGCGCGCGGTGTTACGTTTCAGACTTTTCCTGCAGGCTTTGCAGCTCACGTCTGACCATGCTGGCGTATGCCGCCGGTTGCAATGCATAGAGCTGCGACGCTACCCAACTCAGCCAGGCACCTTGCAGTTCGGCCTTGCGGGCGAACAAGCGCTGAGCTTCTTCGCGTGCGCTGTCGAAATTTTGCGCATGGAAATCCGCGCGCTTCACTCGCTGGCCTTGAAGGTCACCAGCTCGCCCTTGCGCCATTTGGCGGCTTTGGCAGTGACGGCTTTGAGGGTTTTGGTCAAACCTTCCTGCAGCTGCTCATTGGCGGCGAACACGGTGACGACGCTATGGCCTTCCTTGAACAGGATCGCGTGACCGTCGGCCGTGCTGACAAAGGCGTAATCGCCCAAGCCGTAGACCGTCAGTTTGATGTCGCGAAAACGAATGTCCATCTTGCCGCCTTCACGGCTGGGCAAAACTGACGCGATGAAATGGTCGCCAACCTTGAGTTTGAGTCCCGGTTTGTCATCGACTACCAATGCACTTTCGGTGTCGATTTCGGCGATGTAAATGCCTTCGGCGTTTTGCTCGGTGATGTAAACAAAACGTGATTGGAATTGCTTGACCAGCTTTGCACGCAAATCACCCAGCACGAACAAAGCATGCATATCGAGGTTACTGACTGCCAAAGAAACATCCCCACATTTGAAAAACCGCGCAGCGAAAAACGCCCACGGCAAAGAAACGGCCAGGCCGATGAAAACTGCAAATACATTCAAACACCCGAAGCGAGCAAAGCACTCTTGAATCGCGAGGTTCGTAGACTACTGGATTGTCATTAGTGAAACCTGCTCTGAAATCGCCAAAGCTTGAAGGAAAACGCCTCAAGTGCGACTAGAGCAATTCTGACTACGAACTTCAGGGAAATTTCTCACGAAAAAAAGCACTTTTCCGACATATCGCTGGCGAAAAATTGCTTTAGATAAGCCCGGTCGTCAACAGGTACTGGCGATTCTAGAGCAGCGATGCTCATTACGACTACCCGCAACGGCCGTTAAATCCCGGCCGACTGATGAAAAGGACTTCATATGTGCACTTTGACTCATTTTGCCACGTCGGCTGACGCGCGAATCACCCCATCTCTGACGATGAAGGTTGCCGACCTCGACAACCTTCCGACATCTTCTAACAATCATCGAACCCCGCACTTTCAAGTGGTGCCGGCAGGTATTGCGTTCTTTCACATCAAGGAGATATCCACGGGACGTGTCAGAGGTTTCCGCGGCAATCACAACGAAGCCTGCGCCCTTGCCCGCTCGCTTGAATCAAAAATCGAACTCCGCGCCAGCGCCTGCCTCTGATAAGGGAGTGAACGAACAAGCCGTACCGGCACCAACCCAGGAGTAGATGATGGAACTGCCAACCGAGCTTAACCTGACCACCCTTTTCGAACAGCTGGGCCTACCGGCCGATGAAGCGTCGATCAATAATTTTGTCGAAGCCCACCCTTTGAAATCTGATATCAAATTGATCGATGCCGATTTCTGGACGCCCCAACAGGCGCAACTACTAAAAGAGTGGCTGCGTGAGGACGGCGAAGAAGCGATAACTGTCGATGAGCTGAACGTGCGCCTGCATCGCGGTAAATAAGGGCGATCAGTGCAGGCTGTCGCCGGGCTCGATGTTCAGTTGTTCGAGCCAGGCAGCCTTGCACTCCTCCGCTTCATCGCGACTGGCGAAGGCTGTGCCGCGTCGCTCCCCGTTGAGCAAAACCACCCAGCACACACTGCGCCCCATCGCGCGTAAGCCGGCCGGAACGCCGCTGCCGATCATTACTGCCACATCCACCCTGCACTGCATGTGCCCTCCGAAATAATTAGCTACCTAACTAAGTCGTCAGATTAAAGCTTTCCTTCGGGAGGAAACAGCAACCGCCGTGCACAGATTCATTGCGTCAACGGTAACAATCTCAGTGTGGGTTCTCAGGTTTATAGCCCAGCCGCAATCCGCCCCAATGCCGGCCCTTGATCATGATCGGCACCGAAAGATCATGCATCAGCTCACCCGTATCGCGCGTGTAAGTCTGCAGCAAAACTGGTTGTTGATGGCTGCCGCAACGGATGCCCGTGCGGTCAGCGAATTTGCGTTTGGTGCGGTTATTTACCGTGTCGACCTGCACATCACCCGTCAACGGCTGGCTGAATGCCTGGTTATGCGTCGGTACATAACCCTGCTGCGTGCAGGCGATCGCGAAAACCAAACCTTCATGACGCGTTAACAGAGGCTCTTGAATCGCGGGCAAGACCTGATCTGTGTACTGATCAAACCTGGTCTGAAATTTGGCTGGTTCGGTACCCGGAATCGGCTGGTAGCTGCGATCGAACAAATCATCCAAGCTGATCCGCCCCTGCTCGACATCCGCCTCGAAGCGCGCTGCGATCAGGCTCGCACCTTCGCGCGCCAGGTCATAAATGCGCTGGTGATAGTCGTCCAGACCGACTTCGGCCAAGCGTTCGCTGATGGTTTCCGCCTGCCCTTCCATCTGCACCGCTGCCTCGGCGAGGCGGCGGGTCTGCTGATCGCTGATCGCCAGATCGCTACGCATTTGCTCAATCGCGCTGAACAGCGCATCAAGCTGCTCGCGATTGGTTTGCGCGCCACGGGCGATTTCGCTGACCTGGGTTTCCACTCCGGCGGCAAGTCGCGCGATGTTCTCCAGATGCTGACCGGTGTGCTCGACCTGTTCGACGCCAGTATGCAGATCACTCGACAACTCGCGAATCTGCGCCACCACTTGCGCGGTGCGCTGCTGAATGTCTGCAACCATCTCACCGACTTCGCCCGTGGCCGCCGCCGTCCGTGCCGCCAATCCGCGTACTTCATCGGCGACCACGGCGAAACCGCGACCATGTTCGCCCGCCCTGGCCGCTTCAATAGCTGCGTTCAAGGCCAGCAGATTGGTCTGGCTGGCGATCGACTGAATCACCAGCGTCACCCGCTGAATGTCGTCGCTGCGCACACTCAGGGCCTCGATCAATTCGCGGCTGGCGTTGGCGCGCTGACTGAGTTGCTGCATGCGCGAAATCGAGTCGAGCAGTTCGCTGCGCCCCGCCGCGCTGCTGTAATGCGCTTGGCTGGCGGCGTCCAGCGCGTCGCGACTGAGCTGTGAAGTCGCCTGTTCGGTGGCGATCATCACTTCGGCATTGCTGACGATCTGCGCCGCCGCGTCGAGTTGCGATTCGAGTTTGTTCGCCAGCGCCTTGACCGAGAACGCCACGCCGGCGGCTGACAGTGCGTTGTGACTGGTGGTGTAGGAGAGATCGCGAGTCAGTGCGGACAATGCGCTCGCACTATCGACCGGGACAGCAGCTGGAACGTTGCGCGAACGCAGGCGCGGCAGCCAGACAATCAGTATCGCCAGCGGCATGCCGAGGTAGAGCGACCACTCGGCCATAGCCATGCCGGCCAGCAACAGCATCAGGGCGATGCTTTGCAGGGTCGGCGCGATCCAGCGGTTTTTCGGCAAAAGCACTGGTGCAGGCAGCGCCGCAACCAGAGATCCATCTCTCGTCATCTTGATCACCCCACGTTTGTTCTCATTGTTGTGACTGCATTAAACGCCACTACAACGCCATTATCCATGGTCCGTTAGTCGTGGGGTCTGTGGCAGGTCAATGGAACGACGGGGGAAATAGCGCAGACGAGCAAAAACAAAGATCGCAGCCTCCCGCAACTCCATGTAGAAGCTGCCGAAGGCTGCGATCTCTTGCAGGCGCCCCCCTATTCAGGGGCCGCCATGGAATCAGGCCTGACGCTGGTGCTTGTCGATCTGCTCGTGACGCTCTTGAGCTTCGATGCAGTATTTGGTGGTCGGGCTGATCAGCAGGCGCTTCAGGCCGATGGCCTCGCCGCTGTCGTCGCACCAGCCAAAGCTGTCGTCCTTGATGCGCTCAAGAGCTTGTTCCAACTGCGGCAGCATGCGCTGGTCGCGATCGATCGCGTTGACCAGCCAGGTGCGCTCTTCTTCAACCGAAGCCGCGTCCGCCGGGTCAGCCGGGGTGTCCAGGCTTTCGATGGCGATACGGTTTTGCTCAATGCGCTCGTGGGTTTCGACTTTCATGTTCTGCAACAGCTCAGTGAAGAAAGCGTGTTGCTCTGCATTCATGTAGTCATCTGCCGGCATAGCCAGCAACTTGTCCTTTGTCATTGATATCTCTATAAAAAAACGTGCATTAAGGCGAATAAGGGAGCGTTTCGGCGAACCGTGTCGGCCGTCGAAAAGGCATCGTTTTATTGCAAACGCCACCCGGCACTCAATTTACGAGGGGCGGCAGTCTAAGGCCCGATCAAGGCCTCAGCAACTGTAAATACAGGGAATTTGTCCGACAGGACCAGGAAACTGCTCTGACACAGGCTTCACACGGCCATCGGAGTGCGTTTATAGCAAGAAATTCACTCCAGCGGCTGTATATAGAAGACAAACGGCTAACCATGCCGCCATCGACAGCGGAAATTATTCTCGCAAGGTGCATCGTTTCAGCCCGGCAGAGCCCGCGCAGCCCTTCTATGATCAGGCTTACCGCGTGATCAACCCGCCCGAAGGATGTCCTATGCCCCGCCCCGATCTGCCGGCCGCCGACGAACTTTCGCTCGCCAGCCCCCCGATCACTGCCGAGCGTCTGCTGCAAACGATTAGCGACGAATATGACGCCCTTCCGCGTCAGCTTAAACGTATCGCCAGTTACATTAGCCAGCAGAGCGAGCGAATCATGGTCGACCGCATCAGCGACATCGCTCGTGAATGCGAGGTGCATCCGTCCGCCATCGTGCGTTTTTCGCAGCGCTTCGGGTTCAGCGGCTTCAGCGAAATGCAGGCGCTGTTCCGCCAGGCCTGGACGCACAAGGCCACGCCGGCGCAGAACTATCAACAACGCATCCGCAGCCTGATCGCCAACAAATCGCAGACCGCCAACAGCGGCGAGCTTGTCCGCGAGTGCATCGACGCAACGCTATCGGGCATCGAACGTTTGGGCCGCGAACTGGATGGGGCTGCGTTCGACAAAGCTGTCGATCTCATCGTCAATGCCGACGACATCTATGTGGTCGGGGTCCGCCGTTCGTTCGCCGTCGCCGATTATCTGGTTTACAACCTGCAGCACACCCAGAAGCGCATTCATCTCGTCTCCGGCATCGGCGGCAGCTATCGCGAGCAAATGCGCAGCGTGCGCGCCAACGACCTGGTCATCGCCATCAGTTTTGTGCCCTACGCCAAGGAAACCCAGCACTGCCTGCGATTCGCACAACAGCAAGACGCCAATGCCCTGATCATCACCGACAGCCCTCTGTCGCCACTGGCGAAACTTGCCAATAGCGTGTTGCTGGTCAATGAAGGCAGTGCGCTGGCCTTTCGTTCGCTAAGCGCGACACTGTGTTTATGTCAGGCGCTGTTTGTGGCGGTGGCCTATCGGCTGGAACTGAATGTCGATGAGATTCACGAACAACCCGGATTCGACGACTGACAATTGTCTCAGGCTCGGCTAGGTTATGCGTTCCCACCGGTTCGACTTGAAGGAACGCGTCATGAAACTGATCGGCATGCTCGACTCTCCCTACGTGCGCCGCGTAGCAATCTCCGCCAAATGCCTGGGGATTGACCTCGAACACGAGTCGGTCTCGGTATTCCGCCACTTCGAGCAATTCCAGCAGATCAACCCGGTGGTCAAAGCGCCCACGCTGATTCTCGACGACGGCGTGGTCCTGATGGACTCGACCCTCATCCTCGACTACCTCGAAGCCAGTTCCGGCAAGAGCCTGCTGCCCAGCGATCTCACACAACGCGCCCACGCCCTGCGTCTGATCGGCCTCAGCCTCGCCGCTTGCGAAAAAGCCGTGCAGCTGTATTACGAACGCAACTTGCGCCCGGCCGACATTCAGTATCAACCTTGGGTTGAACGCGTTGAAGGCCAACTCGCCGCCGCGTTTACCGCCCTGGAAAAAGAACTTGAGCAAATTGACTTGCCGGTCGACGGCTCCCTCTCCCAGACCGGCATAAGCCTGGCGGTTGCCTGGAGCTTCACCAACCTCGTCGTGCCCGATCAGGTCGACTCCGCGCGCTATGCGCGCATCGCCGAATACACCGCCTACGCAGAAGGCACCGATGCGTTCATCAGCACACCGATGACCTGACCATGAGCACGACCGACACCGCCGCCCCGGCGTTAAAGGAAATCTTCAACGCCGAGCGCTTGCAGCACATCGCTGACGAAATGAGCGCGGTGTACCCGGCATTCAAGGCCAAGGCGTTTCTCAAACACGCCCAGGACGGACTCGCTGAATTATCAGTGATGCAACGCATGGCCCGCGTCGCCGAAAGCCTGCATGCCGTGCTGCCGCTGGACTACGAGGATTCCCTCCAAGTGCTGTTCGAACTCGCGCCACGGCTGAACAGCGGCTTCGTCAGCATGTGCCTGCCGCATTACGTCGCGAGCTATGGCGGGCACGCCTTCGATACCTCCATGGACGCCCTGAAGTACTTCACCACCTTCGGCTCCTCCGAGTTCGCCATCCGCCATTTTCTGCGCGCCGACCTTGAACGCTCGCTGGAACGGATGCACGAGTGGACCCGCGACGAAAACCACCACGTCCGCCGCCTCGCCAGCGAAGGCAGCCGCCCTCGCCTGCCGTGGTCCTTTCGGTTGGAAGCGGTACAAGCGGATCCGCTGCTGGCCGCCGGGATACTGAATCGGTTGAAGGCGGATGAGAGCTTGTACGTGCGCAAGTCCGTGGCGAATCATTTGAATGATGTGACGAAAGTGCATCCGGAGTGGGCGTTGGACACGATTGAAGGTTGGTCGCTGAACAACAAGCATACGGCCTGGATTGCCAAACATGCGCTGCGCAGCTTGATCAAACAGGGCAACGTGCGCGCGCTGACGGTGATTGGCGCAGGGGCGAAGGCTGAGGTTGAGTTGTTGGATGTGCGGGTTGAGCCGGCGGTGGTGAGGTTGGGGGACGCGATTACGTTGTCGTTTACGGTGAAGTCGACGGTGGCGCATGAACAGCGGCTGGTGATCGACTATGCGATTGAGTATGTGAAGGCGAATGGCGGGGTTTCGAGGAAGGTATTCAAGTTGAAGACTCTGGGATTAGCGGGGTTCGGGACTGAGGTAGTGCGACGGAATCAAGTAATCAAGGATTTCACGACGCGCAAGCATTTCGCTGGTCGGCATGGGGTGCAGGTGATGGTTAATGGGGAGGTGTTGGGTAGTGCAGGGTTTGAGGTTTTGATTTGAGAAATGAGTCATTGATTGGTCTTGAAGACCGGTCGCGAATCAGTGCACTGGCAGCCGTGCATCGATAATGAGCGCGGCAGCACAATGGACAAACTCCCGCCTTCAGTAGTTACCAACTTCCGTATGGGACGCCGAATTAAGCCCTGAGGGAGCACCCGTTGTCACAAGCACTTTCAACAGCGTATGGCGACTCCACGGGCCGCAGTACTCAGGCACGTGCGCGATCAATCGGTATCCGCAGCGGGTGTACCAACGGGCGACGTCGTCATCCAGTGTTTCGATCAACGCATCTACGCATGCTCTTTCAACCGCTAATGCCTCAAGCTTGTGCAACACCTGAGTACCCAGCCTGGTTCCACGCCATTGCGCGTTGATCCACAGGTAATTGACAAACAGACGCCTGAATTCGGTTCTACCGGAAGCGCCGCCGATTAGTGCCCCGTTCTCCATCAGCGAACAGGCGATGGCCTCAGCTTGTCCGCCGCGAGCCTCGGACAAGGCTCGGCCATGCTGTAAGACGCCGTCACTGATGGCCTTCATGGTGTCCGGATTGATGTCGCGAACGGTAAGCCATTCCCTCATTGCTGCTCTCCATTGCTAAAAGTCCTTGGCGCTTTCAAGCAAAAGAGGAGCCAACCTGAGATCTTCCCAGCAACAACTCCTGCTCTGCCTCACACAACCCCACCACATAATCCCAGACTACCCGCAGCCGCACCGATTTGTGCAACTCCCGCCGCGTGCTGATCCAATAGCTGCGTTCGATGCTTTCATCCGGCAGCAGCGCCACCAGATCCGGGTCGGACGCGGCCATGTAACACGGCAGCACGGCGATGCCCAACCCCGAGCGCGCCGCTTCCTGCTGGGCGATGACGCTGGTGCTGTGAAAGACCACGCGCGGGCTGCGGCAGAAGCTGTTGAGGAACATCAGTTCCTGACTGAACAGCAGGTCGTCAACGTAACCGATCCACGCATGTCGGCCCAGGTCTTCGCGGCTATGCAGCGGTGGCGCTTTGTCGAGGTAGGTCTGGCTGGCGTAAAGCGCGAGCCGATAGTCAGTGAGCTTGCGCGTGACCAGCATGTCGGCGGATGGCCGTTCGAGGTGGATGCTGATCTCCGCTTCGCGGTTGAGGATGCTGACGAAGCGCGGCACGGCGACCAGTTCCACCTCCAATCCCGGATAACGCTCGAACAAGCCAATCATGCGACTGGCGAGAAACTTGATGCCGAGGCCTTCGGTGACGCCGACGCGGATCTTGCCCAGCGGCGCGGTGGACTGGGTGATTTCTTCCTGCGCCAGCAGCGCGACGTTTTCCATCGCTTCGGCGTGCTTGAGCAGCGCCTCCCCCGCCGGGGTCATTTCATAGCCCTGGGCGTGCTGGACGAACAGCGCAGTGCCGAGGCTTTTCTCGATCGATTCAATATGCCGCGCCACTGTCGCGTGGGTGGTGTTGAGCCGGCGCGCGGCAGTGAGCAGGCGGCCGCTGCGTTGCAGCTCGAGAAAAAAGCGCAGGTCGTTCCAGTCGAACATGGCGGGTCCTTGTCGGCTATCGTCGTTGCACGCTGTTTGAAAACGCACAGCGGCTGCGCAAAAACTAACATTCTTTTAACGAAAGCTAACAACTAGAGTGTCCGACAATAAAAACAAAAAGCGAGGTCAGGGCATGCAGACGTCCCTGGATGAATTCGACTACATCGTGGTCGGCGCCGGCCCCGCCGGTTGCTTGCTGGCCAACCGGCTCTCAGCGGATCCACAGCAGCGGGTGTTGCTGCTCGAAGCCGGCGGACGCGACAACTACGCCTGGATTCACATTCCTGTGGGTTACCTGTTCTGCATCGGTAATCCGCGCACCGACTGGTGCTTCAAAACCGAACAACAACCGGGCCTCAATGGCCGCGCGCTGAGTTATCCGCGCGGCAAGGTGCTGGGCGGCTGTTCGTCGATCAACGGCATGATCTACATGCGCGGCCAGGCCGGCGACTATGACGGCTGGGCGGCCGCAGGCAATCCGGGCTGGGCCTGGAAGGATGTGCTGCCGCTGTTCAAACAGAGCGAAAACCACTTTGCCGGCGGCGCTGAATTTCATGGCGATCAGGGTGAATGGCGGGTCGAACAGCAGCGCCTGTCGTGGCCGATTCTGGATGCCTTTCGCAGCGCTGCCGAGCAAAGCGGCATCGCCAGCATCAATGACTTCAACCAGGGCGACAACGAGGGCTGCGGTTACTTTCAGGTCAACCAGAAAGCCGGGGTACGCTGGAACGCGGCCAAGGCCTTTTTGAAACCACTGCGCAGTCGGGCGAACCTGACTGTGCTGACCGGCGTCGAGGTTGATCGTGTGTTGCTGGAGAACGGCCGCGCGGCGAAAGTCAGCGCGCAGCATGAAGGTCAGATCAAACAGTTCAAGGCGCGCAAGGAGATTGTTTTGTGCGCCGGTTCAGTCGGCTCGCCGAGCATTCTGCAGCGCTCCGGGATCGGTCCGCGGCCGCTGCTCGAACGCTTGGGCATCGGCGTGATTCATGAGCTGCCGGGGGTCGGCGGCAACCTGCAGGATCACCTGCAACTGCGGCTGATCTACAAACTGGAAAACGCCCGCACCCTGAACCAGATCGCCGGCAGCGTGTGGGGCAAGATGGGCATGGGCCTGCGTTATCTGTATGACCGTAGCGGGCCGTTGTCGATGGCGCCGAGTCAGTTGGGCGCATTCGCCCGCTCCGGTCCCGAGCAAACCTCGGCGAACCTGCAATATCACGTGCAACCGCTGTCGCTGGAGCGCTTTGGTGAGCCGCTGCACAGCTTCCCGGCGTTCACCGCCTCGGTGTGCGACCTGCGCCCGCAGAGCCGTGGACGCATCGAGATTCGCTCGGCCGATCCGCAAGCAGCGCCGCTGATCCAGCCCGATTACCTCAGCCATCCAGAAGATCTGCGCGTCGCCGCCGATGCGATTCGCCTGACCCGGCGCATCGTCAGCGCCCCTGCCCTGCAAGCGTTCAAACCGGTCGAATACCTGCCCGGCGACAGCTTGCAAAGCGAAGAACAATTGCATGAAGCGGCGGCGAAGATCGGCACGACGATTTTCCATCCGGTCGGCACCTGCCGCATGGGCAATGACGGTGACGCGGTGGTCGATGCGCAATTGCGCGTGCATGGTGTGCCGGGTCTGCGCGTTGCCGATGCGTCGATCATGCCGCGCATCACCTCGGGCAACACCTGTTCGCCTACGCTGATGATTGCCGAGAAGGCGGCACAACTGATTTTGTCCAGATCTGCAGATATCTCCCCTGTGGGAGCGAGCCTGCTCGCGAATGCGGTAGCTCACTCAGCCTAGGAGTTAACTGACAAAAAGCTTTCGCGAGCAGGCTCGCTCCCACAGCAATCATCACCAGACTCAGGCATCGCGCATTACCGGACACGCAACACCAGTGGAACAACAAAAACAATCACTGTGAGGGATACCGATATGTCAGAACACGTTCAGCCGCTGGACGCTGCGGGCAGCGCCGAGACCAGCAACGCCACGCAGAAAGTCATCTTCGCTTCATCACTCGGGACGGTGTTCGAGTGGTATGACTTCTTCCTCTACGGCGCCCTCGCGGCAGTGATCAGCAAGCAGTTTTTTGCCGGGGTCAATGACACCACGGCGTTCATCTTCGCGCTCATGGCGTTCGCCGCCGGCTTCATCGTACGGCCGTTCGGTGCGTTGGTATTCGGCCGTCTGGGTGACATGATCGGGCGCAAATACACCTTTCTGGCGACGATCATTCTGATGGGCGTGGCGACGTTCTGCGTCGGCCTGCTGCCGACCTACGCCAGCATCGGCATCGCCGCGCCGATCATTCTGGTGGTGCTGCGCATGCTTCAGGGCCTGGCGCTCGGTGGCGAATACGGCGGTGCGGCGACCTACGTGGCCGAGCACGCGCCCATCGGCAAACGCGGCTTCCACACCAGCTGGATTCAATCCACCGCGACCCTCGGCCTGTTGCTCTCGCTGCTGGTAGTGCTCGGTTGCCGCTACTTCACCGGCGACCAGTTTGAGGTGTGGGGCTGGCGCATTCCGTTCCTGCTGTCGATCGTCCTGTTGGGCATTTCCACCTGGATTCGCCTGAGCCTGCACGAGTCGCCGGCCTACCTGAAAATGAAGGAAGAAGGCAAAACCTCGAAGGCGCCGATCCGCGACTCCTTCGGCAAATGGGAAAACCTCAAAGTCGTGCTGATCGCCCTGTTCAGCATCAATGCCGGGCAAGCAGTGACCTTCTACGCCGCGCAGTTCTATGTGCTGTTCTTCCTCACCCAGTTCCTGAAAATGGACCCGGCGGTGGCCAACAGCCTGTTGATCATCAGCGTGGTGATCGGCGCGCCATTCTTCATCTTTTTCGGCTGGCTCTCGGACAAGGTCGGGCGCAAACCGGTGCTGATGCTCGGTCTGTTGCTGGCCACCGCGCTGTACTTCCCGATCTTCAAATCCCTGGCCCACTACGCCAACCCGGCGATCGATCAGGCCAGCCGTCAGGCACCGATCACCGTCCTCGCCGATCCCGCCACTTGCACCTTCCAGTTCGATCCGGTGGGCAAGGCCAAATTCGACAGCCCGTGCGACAAGGTCAAGACCTTCCTGGTCAAGCAAGGCCTGCCCTACTCCAGCGTCGCTGCACCTGCGGGCAGCGCCGTGCAAGTGAGTGTCGGCGACGTGAAGCTGGATGGTTTCGATGAGGCGGCACTGCGCGGCGCGATCACCCTCGCCGGCTACCCGCAACAAGCCGATATGCAGCAGATCAACAAACCGATGATCGTCGCCCTGATCGTCGCGCTGATCATCATCTCGGCCATGTGCTACGGCCCGCTGGCCGCGTTGATGGTCGAACTGTTCCCGACCCGCATTCGCTACACCTCGATGTCGCTGCCCTATCACATCGGCAACGGCTGGTTCGGCGGATTCCTGCCCACCGTGTCGTTTGCGCTGGTGGTGTACACCGGGGATATTTTCTACGGGCTGTGGTATCCGGTGCTGATCACCGGGGTGAGCCTGGTGGTGGGGATGATCTGTCTGCGTGAGACGAAGAATATCGATCTCGATAAAAACTGAAAAACCCGCTGACAACAATGGCGAGGGAAGCGATTCTCTCGCCATTTTTTGCTTCAGGCGCCCGCTTTGATCACTTCGAATTTCACCTGGTCCGGATAAAACGCCACATAGTTGCGGATCGGTTCAACCGAGATCTTGGGTTTTTCGTAAGTCCACACCGCATTGGCGCCCTCATGCCCCGGCACTTGCAGGCTGAAGTAATTGGCGTCGCCCTTGTACGGGCAATAGCTGGTGTGGTCGGTGCGGGCGAAGTATTTTTCGTCGATGTCTTCGCGCGGGATGTAGTACACCGGCGGATAGTTGGCTTCGTTGAGGATCATCGCGTGAGAGGACGCGGCGACCTGGATGCCGTGGAACTTCACCAGCAGGCAGCCGGCAAGTTGTTCCAGGCTGATCACGGGACTGGGGCTTTTCATGAGGTTCTCCTGAGCACAGCGAAGAGACCGGTTCAGGTATAGCTGATGGTTGCGCAGCTCGACTGGATTACGGCCGAACGGCTAAACCTCCTGCAACGCTTTTATCTGTATATCCATACAGATAAAAGTTGCTCCCGCCGCGAACTCCCGCCATCCTGTGCCCTCTCCACACACCAACCAGCGATGGTAGCTATGCGGCTGTACCTCTGTGAAAAACCTTCCCAGGCCAAAGACATTGCGGCCGTACTCGGCGCCAAGCGTCGCGGCGACGGCTGCTGGTTGGGGACGGACGTCACAGTGACCTGGTGCATCGGCCATTTGCTCGAAACCGCGCCGCCGGACGCCTACGACGCGCGCTACAAACGCTGGGTGCTGGCCGATCTGCCGATCATTCCGGACAAGTGGAAAATGACCGTCAAGCCGCGCACTGCCAGCCAGTACAAAGCGGTAAAGCGCCTGCTCGGCGATGCCAGCGAACTGATCATCGCCACCGATGCCGACCGTGAGGGCGAGATGATCGCCCGGGAACTGGTCGAGCACTGCCGCTATCGCGGGCCGATCCGCCGTTTGTGGCTGTCGGCACTGGACGAGGCGTCGATTCGCAAGGCACTGGGCGCACTGAAGCCCGGAGCAGAAACGTTCAGCCTGTATCACTCGGCGCTGGGCCGTTCGCGGGCGGACTGGTTGATCGGCATGAACATGAGCCGACTGTTCACCTTGCTGGGCCGTCAGTCGGGTTATCAGGGCGTGTTGCCGGTAGGACGAGTACAAACGCCCACCCTGCGACTGGTGGTCGACCGCGACCGCAGCATCGCCGATTTCGTCCCCGTACCGTTCTGGGCAATCGACGTGGATTTGCTGCACAACGGAACGGCGTTTACCGCGCAATGGCGCGCGCCGTCGGACGTTTGTGATGATCAGGATCGCTGCCTGAATCAGGCGTTGGCGCAACAGGCAGCGGCGGCGATCAGCAGTGCTGACAGCGCACGGGTGATCAAGCTGAAGACCGAGCGCATGCGCGAAGTGGCGCCGCTGCCCTTCGATCTTGGCACCTTGCAGGAAGTCTGCTCGAAAAAGCTTGGCCTTGGCGCGCAGGAAACCCTCGACATCGCCCAGGCCCTTTACGAAACCTACAAAGTCATCACCTATCCGCGCAGTGATTGCGGCTTTCTGCCCTTGAGCCAACACAGTGAGGCGCCATCGATCCTCACAGCGTTGCGCCAGGCCGATCCGAGCCTTGAAGCCTTGCAGGGTTATCTCGAACCGCAACGGCGCTCGCGGGCGTGGAATGACGCCAAGGTCAGCGCTCACCACGGCATCATTCCCACCATCGCCGCGAAGAATCTTGAACGTCTGACCGGCAAACATCGCGCGGTGTACACGCTGATTCGCGCGCGCTACCTGGCGCAGTTCCTGCCCAACCACGAATACGATCGCACCCAGGCCGATTTCGATTGCAACGGGCAGGCCCTGCGCGCGGTGGGCAAGCAGATCATCGAAGCGGGCTGGAAGCGCGCATTGCCCGAAGCACTGGCACCGGCCAGGGGCCGCGAAGCACCAGCACCGCAAACCTTGCCGACCCTCAGCCAAGGCGTCGAATGCGCTGTGGCGAAAGTGAATCTCAAGGATCTGTGGACGCAGCCACCAAAACCCTACACCGAAGGCGATCTGATCAAGGCGATGAAGAACGTCGCCAAACTGGTCGAGGATCCGCTGCTCAAACAGAAACTCAAGGACACCACCGGCATCGGCACCGAAGCCACCCGCGCGTCGATCATTCAGGGTTTGCTTGATCGCGGTTATCTGGTCAAGAACGGCAAGGCACTGGCGGCGACACCTGCCGCGTTCAGCCTGATCGACGCAGTGCCTCGCGCGATCGCCGACCCTGGCACCACGGCGATCTGGGAACAGGCCCTGGACATGGTGCAGAGCGGCGAGATGAGTCTGGAAGAATTCGTTACCAAACAGGCCGCGTGGATGAGCAAGCAGGTCACCCGCTGCTCCGCCCTCAGCCTGACCATCAGCGGCCCGCCGCCTGCGGGCAAAGCTGCAGCGCCGTGGAAGAAAAAGCGTATGTCGACGCCCAGCAAAACCGCCGGTACGCGCAAACGCACGGCGCGTCCGACGACTCGCTGAATCCCTCGCGGTTCCCTTCTCGACGTTGTCGAAACGGATCTTTTCTCATTCCAAAACAGCTTTGTCCGACAATATGTAGTGCTTGAAAATAATCACTACAAAACCGTTGACGGCATCGTTTTGCTTTTGCATGATGAAGACGTTCCCCGATCGGGAACACTGGTAACACGCTTGAGCAAACTCGTCTGACCGCCGAGTTGTTTTTTCCGGATACACGCTGCCCACAAGGCAGATTGAAGAAGCTGACCTGGCCTGAACGTCCAGTACAAGGACGAGAAGCGCTGGCGAAAATTCTCAAGACGCTTGTGGCCGACACTGGATTGTCGTCAAGGAGCCTCCCGGTTTTCGCTGCTTCTCCTCGTTGTGACGCTATTGCGTAGCAGTTATTCAACACGACTACATGCAACAGATGCACGACCCCGTACTTCACACGGGCGAACGCTGACGTCCTGGTTTCGGTGCCAGGGATCAACTAACCGATGGGCTACCTGTATTAGCGAATCAACTTTGAAAGATCACCAGACTGGTCAAGGGGCATAACAATGAATCTGAACAATCAACCCACCATCGAAGAACTGGCGCGTATGTTCGCGGCGCAGAAAGACAGCCACGACAGCCATATTCTCTGGATCAGCAAGTCGGGGCAGGTACACATTGACTGCCTGTCGCCCCACGCTGGCGAAGAAGAATTCGACCGCAATCACCAGAACCTGCTGGCCCGCCTGAAGATGTACCGCCGCGGCCACGGTTATGTCGGCAAGAAGGCTGCGGCCGACAAGGACTTCATCGGCAGTGTGCTGCAGACGCTGAAACAGGCGTGGGATTCGATGCAGAATCAGAATGAAGTTCGGGTGATTGATCGGTTGTATTGAATAACACTTCAGTCAAAAAGGGCCTGCTTTGATAAGAAACAGGCCCTTTTTACATCCAGAACTCACACTGCAACTTTGTGGGAGCGAGCCTGCTCGCGAATGCAGTCTTCAGGCGCAAACATCAGTGTCTGACACACCACATTCGCGAGCAGGCTCGCTCTCACAGGTCTTGTTCATGTCATATGCGTTTCCAGGACAAGATCAACAAACGCCAACGCCGCCGCGCTGTGATAATTATTCCTGCGCCGCAACAACGCCGCTCCCCGCTGCGGCGCCTCCCCTTCGACCCGCAAGCGGCGCAACGCGCGGTCTTCGCTGGCAATCGCCTCGGGCAGCATGGTCGCCAGCGGCGCATGCCGCACCACTTCCAGCAGCGTACTCACCGAATTCACCTCGATGCGCACCTGCGGCGTAATCCCCTGCTCACGGAAATACTCATCCACCAATAACCGCGTAATGAAACCCGGCGCCAGCAACGCGAAATCCAGTGAAGCCAATTCCGTCGGCGTCAACACCGAAGGGCTGTCATAGAGCGGGTGCCCAGGCCCGACCATGATCCCCAGCGTCTCGGTAAACGCCGGTATGCATTCGATATCGGCATTGCGTACCGGCGTAAACGCGATCGCGACGTCCAGCGAGTCATCCGCGAGCCCGGCCTCGATGTCGTCCATCGACAATTCGAAGATTTCCAGATGAATCCCGGGAAACCGTGCCCCGTAGTCGCGCACCAACGGCCCGACCAGATACGCCATGAACGTCGGCGTCATCGCCAGGCGCAGGGTGCCGCGCGACAAATCCTTCACATCGTGCAAGGCGCGCTGTCCGGCCTCCAGCTCCACCAGTACGCGCCGTGCGCATTCAATGTAAGCCGCGCCTGCATCCGTCGGCTTCACCGTGCGTGAGGTGCGATCGAACAGGCTGACGCCGAGGGTTTCTTCCAGCTGCCGGATCTGCTGCGACAACGTCGGCTGCGATACATGCAGCGCTTCGGCGGCGCGGGTGAAGCCGCCGTGATCGGCAACGGCGAGCAGATAACGCAAATGTCGCAAAAGCATGAGTACACCATCTATAGGCAGGGCTTATGCGCAGCATTGTATATCGGTCTTGGACGCTATGAATCGACCGGCGCAACATTGCTTCCACACACAGCAAGCCAACCCCTGAAAGGAGTGACACCATGCAACAGTCCCACGCCTACAACGACAACAGCCTGGCCCTGACTACCCGCGTTCTCGACGCCAAGGCGAAAAAAGATCTGTCGTGGCAGGATCTCGCTGACGGCACCGGCCTCAGCCTGGCTTATGTCACCGCCGCCCTGCTCGGCCAGCATCCGTTGCCGGAAAACGCTGCTCAAGTGGTCGGCGACAAGCTTGACCTCAGCGCAGATGACGTCGCCGCACTGCAGATCATTCCTTTGCGTGGCAGCCTCAGCGGCGTGCCGACCGATCCGACCATCTACCGCTTTTATGAAATGATCCAGATCTACGGCACCACGCTGAAAGCGCTGGTTCATGAACAGTTCGGTGACGGCATCATCAGTGCGATCAACTTCAAACTGGACATCAAAAAAGTCGAAGACCCGGAAGGCGGCTCCCGCGCCGTTGTGACCCTCGACGGCAAGTTCCTGCCGCTGCGTCCGTTCTGATACCCCCGGCCCGCACCCTGCGTGCGGGCCATCTCATTTCTGCCACGAGGACATGCCATGAAAGCCCTGATCGACGGCTTCCTGAAATTCCAGAACGAAGCCTTCCCGCAACGCAGCGAACTGTTCAAACATCTGGCCACGACTCAGCAACCCGGCACGCTGTTCATCACCTGTTCCGACAGCCGTGTGGTGCCTGAGCTGCTGACCCAGCAAGAGCCCGGCGAACTGTTCGTGATCCGTAACGCCGGCAATATCGTGCCCTCCTACAGCCCGCATCCGGGCGGGGTGTCGGCGACGGTGGAATATGCGGTGGCAGTGCTGGGGGTGACCGATATCGTGATTTGCGGCCACTCCGATTGTGGTGCGATGACCGCAATTGCCCAGTGCAAATGCATGGATCACCTGCCCGCTGTCAATGGCTGGCTGCAGCATGCCGAATCGGCGAAGGTAGTGAACGAAGCGCGCGTGCATGGCAGCGACGCGGCGAAATTGAGCTCGATGGTGCGCGAGAACGTGATTGCGCAACTGGCGAATATCCAGACCCACCCGAGTGTGCGCGTGGCCCAGGAGCAAGGCCGGTTGAATCTGCATGGCTGGGTTTACGACATCGAGACCGGTTCGATCGACGCGCTCTCTTCCGATCGTCGCACCTTTGTGCCGCTGGCCGAGCGGCCTGAGACTTGCGCGATCAGCGCGCAAGCCAGCCACGCTGCCTGACTCCCCACCGTGATCGTTCCCACGCTCTGCGTGGGAATGCCTCTAGGGACGCTCTGCGTCCAGTGACGCGGAGCGTCACGGGCTGCATTCCCACGCGGAGCGTGGGAACGATCAACAACGGGTTTCAAGTCAGCGTTTTACCGTGAGATCAACCTGAGTCATCCGGCTGCGCACGGTGAACACGCCGTCACCGGAAAGAATCGCACTGCGCGCAAACAGGCGCCCGCTCTCCCAATTCGAAAGGCCCAGCTCCGGCTTGTTCAACGCGTACTGGCCATCGACCCAACGGGTGATGCCGTTGCCTACAAACGGCGCATTCACCGCGTTGTAGAAGCGTTCCTGAACCGCCGCCGCCTCGCTGATCAACGACACGGTGAATTGCGGGCTGTAACGGTTGAACAGCGCAATCGCCTGATCCAGATCGTCGACAATCATCAGGCTGACTTCCGGGGTTTCTTCCCATTCCCACTCGCGGCCCAGGTCCGACTCGGGCAAGGATTCGGCCAGCGCTTCGGTCCGGTAACCCTCGGCGCGATAAACCTCGACTGTTGCGTTCTGCCATTCGCTTGGCAGGCAACTTTCACTGCCCGCGACGATGTGCAATTTGCAGCCTTGGCCGCGCGCAGTACCGGCGTCTTTCAAAGCTTCGAGGAACAGCGGCACCAGCTCATCGGCGCGTTCGCGCTGAATCAGGCAGACGTTCATGGTATTGCAGACCTTGCGGTCCAGCGAGTTGCGCACCACCGCCGCGAAGCGTGTGGCGTCGGCGTCACGGTCGGCGATCAGCCACGCGCCGCCGGTGCCGTGCAGGCTGACGGCAGTGCCGGCCTGCTGGGCGATGCTGCCCAACTGACTGACCGCACGGCCCGAGCCGCGCGCCACCGCCAGCGACAGACGCCGATCGGCAAACATCGCCCAACCGGCGGCGTGATTGACACTTTCGACCAACGACACCGCCCCCACCGGCAAACCGGCTTCGGCCAGCGCCGGGTTCAAGGCGTGAGTGACGATAGCTTGCGCAGTGCCCAACGCATCGCTGCCGATGCGCAGCACAGCCGTATTGCCGGTGCGCAACACGCCGGCGGCGTCGGCAAATACGTTGGGACGGCCTTCGAAGACAAACGCGACGATGCCCAGCGGCGAGACGACTTGCTCAACCTTCCAGCCGTCGTGCTCGACACTGCTGATCACTTTGCCACGCGTGGGCGGCGCATCACGCCAGGCGCGCAGCCCGGCGATCATGTCGCGGCGCATGCGTTCATCGGCGAGCAAGCGTGTGGTCGAGCGACCGCGCGCCTTGGCCCGCTCGATGTCGGCGCGGTTGGCGGCTTCGATCTGCGTCCAGCACTGAGGATTTTCCAGGCGCTGGGCAAACAGCTCGAAGAATTGGCTGATGGCTTCATCGGACACCGCCGACAACGCGGTGAATGCCGCAGCCGCACGCTCGATTGCCACCGAGGCGGCCCGCTGATCGGCCACGGGGATCAGCAACAACTCGCCACTGACCTGCTCGACCAGCAGATGGTCACCGGGCTGAAACCGCGCGGCCAGTTCGGGGCTGACCACGGTGACACGGTTACCAGCGAAAGGGATCGGCGTGCCAGCGACTAGACGTTCGAGCGCAAGAGACATGAAGCGGATTCACCATGCAGAGGGCGGCCGGAAAATGTAGCGGATTACTGGCTGAAATACACCTCCTCAAACACTAAAGAAACCTGTGGGAGCTGGCTTGCCAGCGATAGCGGTGGTTCAGGCAAATTTATAGTGGCTGACAGGGCCTCATCGCTGGCAAGCCAGCTCCCACAGGGTCATGTGGTGTTCAGGTGGGTCAGAACACCGACCAGCCAATCCGCGAGCTCAGCAATTCCAGCGCTGCCATCCCCGCCAGCGAGTTGCCGGCGGCGTTCAACTCCGGCGACCACACGCACACGCTGAACTGTCCCGGCACTACCGCAACGATGCCGCCGCCGACCCCGCTCTTGCCTGGCAAGCCGACGCGATAGGCGAAATTGCCCGCCTCGTCGTACAAACCGCTGGTGGCCATGATCGAATTGACCTGCTGGGTCTGGCGGCGCGTCAGGATCTGCTCGCCGCTGTGCTTGCAGAACCCGTCATTGGCCAGAAAGCAGAACGCCCGGGCCAGATCGATGCAATTCATCCGCAGTGCGCAGTGGCTGAAATAGCTGCGCAACACCGCCTCGACATCGTTGTGAAAGTTGCCGAACGACTGCATCAGATAGGCCATCGCCGCATTGCGCGCGCGGTGCTGGTATTCGGAGTCGGCGACCTTGCCGTCGATCATGATTTGCGGGTTGCCGGACAGACGCCGGACGAAGTCGCGCATCGACAGTGTCGGCGCGGCGAAGCGCGACTGGTTGATGTCGCAGATCACCAGCGCACCGGCATTGATGAACGGATTGCGCGGGCGGCCGCGCTCGAATTCCAGTTGCACCAGCGAGTTGAACGGCTGGCCGGACGGCTCGTGGCCAAGCCGCTCCCAGATCGCTTCGCCGGAATGATCGATGGCCTGCACCAGGCTGAATACCTTGGAAATACTCTGCACCGAGAACGGCGTTTCAGCGTCGCCGGCGCAATACATTTCGCCGTCGTTACTGTACACGGCGATGCCCAACTGGTTGGCCGGTACCGTGCCGAGGGCGGGAATATAGTCAGCAACTTTGCCCTGCCCGATCAGGGGCCGGACGGCGTCAAGGATCTCGTTCAACAGCGCTTGCATGCCGGGTTCCGAAAGTCTCGCCCCATGGGATCGCGGGGACACTGGGGCTAGACGCTGCGCCCGCCGGTCGCATCACACCGGCAAGCATCCAGCAGAATGTTCTAGGCTGAAGCGGACCATTCAGACACAGGAGAGCACCATGCACCTCGAAGGCTCCTGCCATTGCGGCGAAGTCACGTTCAGCCTCGACAGCGCCCATCCTTATCCCTATCAACGCTGCTACTGCTCAATCTGCCGCAAGACCCAGGGCGGCGGCGGTTATGCGATCAACCTTGGCGGCGACGCGACCACTCTCAAGGTTCGCGGACGCAAAAACATCAGCATCTATCACGCGAAGATGAAAGCTGACGGCGATAAGCGCGCCCATCGCAGCAGCGCCGAGCGTCACTTCTGCTCGCTGTGCGGCAGCGGCCTGTGGCTGTTCAGCCCGGAGTGGCCGGAGCTGATTCATCCATTCGCCTCGGCGATCGACACGCCACTTCCGGTGCCGCCGGAACACACGCACCTGATGCTTGGCTCGAAAGCGCCGTGGGTTGAGGTGGAGGCCAAGCCGAAGGATCAGCAGTTTGATGAATATCCTGAAGAGTCTATTGCTCAGTGGCATGAGCGACTGGGTGTGACCCGCTGAACACCGCGCCCTTCGCGAGCAGGCTCGCTCCCACATTTGGATTGCGATCACCTGTGGGAGCGAGCCTGCTCGCGAAGGGGCCGGGTCAGGCAATATCAATCAGTCCAGATGCGCCCAGGTCATCCTGAACAACGCCCCGCCCCACACCGATTCGCCAACCTCAACCTGCCCGCCATGGGACTGCGACACCCGCCGCACCAGCGCCAGGCCCAGTCCGAAACCACCGGTGCGCCGATCACGGCTGGCATCCAGTCGGGAAAACGGTTCGAAGATTTTTTCCCGTCCCTCCAGCGGCACACCCGGCCCGTCATCGCTGACCCGCACTTCATAGTCATCGCCATTGCGCAGCAGCGACACCTCGACGCGCTGCTCGGCGTAGCGAATGGCATTGCGTAAAAGGTTGATCACCGCCCGCGCCATGAAGCGCGGTTCGATGCTTACAGTGTCGACCTGGCAATCGGTGATCGACAGCTGCACGCCCACTGCTTCGGCCTCAAGCGCCACACTGCCGACGACGCTGTCGAGCCAATCGGCTGCGTGAATATTCTCCCGTTTGATCACTGTCGCGCCGTGCTCGAGGCTGGCGTAGGTCAGCAATTCCGAGACCATCTCCTCCAGCTCACCAAGGTCGGCATACATGTCGGCGATCAGCTCGCGATTCTGGCTCGCGTCCGGTTGCTGTTTGAGCTGATCGAGCTCAAAAGAAAGCCGCGCAATCGGTGTGCGCAATTCGTGGGACACCGCATTGGTCAGCTCGCGCTGATTGGCGATCAAGCCCTCGATGCGCGCCGCCATCAGATTGAAGTGCTCGGCCAGATCGCGGATGTTTGAGCGCCGCGACAACTGGATGCGCACCGACAGATCGTTGTCGCCGAAACGCTCGGCCGCCAGCCGCAGCTTTTCCAGATCGCGCCAGTGTGGACGCACCCAGAAAAACAGGACGATGCCGATCAGCACTGCGAGCATCATGTACGCCGCAGTGATGTAGAACGGCATCAGGCTCGGCTCCGGCGGCAGCTTGATGCTGAGCAATTGCGAGCCGCCATCGATGTTGCTGATGAACTGCGTGTAATCGTCGCGGATCACCAACAGGTTCCGCGCGAGCTCGGCTTTTTCCTGCGGTGTGAGCGCCAGTTGATCGGCCTCGACCAGACTCAGCGACAAACCGTAGTGCGCACGCAATGAATCGAGTTTCTGTTCACGCTCGGCCCCTTGGCGGCCTTGCAGATGATCGACCAGCGACCACGCCTGACCGCGCACGGCTTCACGGTTGTAATCCTGCGTCTGGCTGTCGAGCAAGGCGTTGAAGGTATGCTCGACCGTCTGCAACGCCAGCACCAGCCCTACCGTCATCACCAGAAACAGCCCGAGGAACAAACGCAGCATCTACAGCTCCCACGCGAACGGATTGAACAGATAGCCCTTGCCCCACACGGTCTTGATGCACACCGGCTCGCGGGGATTGTCCTTGAGTTTGTTGCGCAATTTGCTGATGTAGACGTCGACGCTGCGGTTGAGGCCGTCGAAAGCGATGCCGCGCATGCGATTGAGAATGTCATCGCGGGAAAGAATCTTGCCTGCCGCGCTGGCGAGCAACCAGAGCAATTCGAACTCCATGGTGGTCAGCTCGATCAGCTCACCGGCCAAGCGCACTTCCCGGCAACTGCGGTCGATGCTCAATTGCCCGAACTCAAGAAAACTCACCACGCTGGTGTCCGGCGTCTGCCGCCGTTGCAGCGCCCGTAGCCGCGCAAGCAATACCGGCGGTTTGATCGGTTTGATCACGTAATCGTCAGCGCCGGACTCCAGACCGAGGATGTGATCGAGATCGTCTTCCTTGGCGGTGAGGATCACGATCGGCGTGTCCGAGACACTGCGAATTTCCCGACAGACCTGCAAACCGCTCTGCCCCGGCAACATCAGGTCGAGCACCAGCACTTTCGGCTTGAATTCCAGGAATGCAGCCATGGCGAGATCGCCGCGATGCACCGTGCGCACCTCGTAGCCGTGTTGCTCAAGAAAGTGTGCGATCAGTGCGGCGAGACGCTCATCGTCTTCGACCAGCAGGACTTTGCCAAAACCCAGGTTATCCATAACAACCGTTGCCAAGCCAAACGTGGAAGGGCCGATATTATGCTGGCATTCATCGCACAGGCGATCACGGCAGACAGCAAAAACCGGCCACTTGGGCCGGTTTTCGGTGATGTTTCATACTTTTAAGATTTTTTTACAATCCGACAATGATGTCCGATTGAATTGCGGACCTCTGTAGGAGCTGCCGAAGGCTGCGATATTTTGATTTTCGATTTGTAAAAACAAGATCAAAAGATCGTAGCCTGCGGCAGCTCCTACCCGATCATGCAGCGACTGGCACACCGCTGTGGAAGCGGAATTCTTCGTCCGGCGACTCGATCAGTTCCTGCTCGGCCGCACGGACGCGCTCGATCACCTGCGCGACATCCTTGGCATCACCATACTGATAGGCCAGTTTCAGATAACCCTGAAAATGCCGCGCCTCGCTTTTCAGCAAACCGAAATAAAACTTGCCCAGCTCTTCGTCCAGATGCGGCACCAGTGCTTCGAAACGTTCACAGCTGCGCGCTTCGATGAAGGCACCAACCACCAGCGTATCCACCAGTTTCACCGGTTCGTGGCTGCGCACCACTTTGCGCAGGCCGGAGGCGTAGCGGCCGGCGTGCAGCTGACGCAACTCGATCTTGCGCCGTTTCATGATGCGCATGACTTGCTCGTGGTGCACCAGTTCTTCCCGGGCCAGGCGCGACATCATGTTGATCAGGTCGACGTGGGCGTGGTACTTGGCAATCAGGCTCAGCGCCGTGCTGGCGGCTTTGAACTCGCAGTTCTTGTGGTCGATCAGCAGGGTTTCCTGGTCGGCCAATGCCGCCTGGACCCAGGCGTCGGGGGTGCGGCAGCCAAGGAATTCGTGGATTTCGGGAAGGATCATGGGGCTCACGGTAAAAGGTGTTCGAGCGAAGGGCGCCGATTATACCGGCCTGCCCGCAGACCACCAGCGGCGGCTGTTGATATGCATCAAGTCGCAGACGTTCGGGTAGCAACTATAGTTGTGCAACGCCGTGCCTTTTCTTTGCTGGAGACTCCGCTCATGCAAGCCATTCGCAGCATTCTGGTGGTCATCGAACCTGAACATGCAGAAAGCCTGGCGCTCAAACGCGCCAAGCTGATCGCCGGTGTTACCCAGGCCCATCTGCATTTACTGGTGTGCGACAAGAAGCATGACCATGCCGGCCTGCTCAGCGTGCTCAAGGCTGCATTGCTCGCCGAAGGGTACAGCGTGACCACCGAACAGGCGTGGAACGAGAGCCTGCACGAAACCATCATCGATGTGCAGCAGGCCGAGGGTTGCGGCCTGGTGATCAAACAGCACTTCCCCGACAGCTCGCTGAAAAAAGCCCTGCTGACCCCGGCCGACTGGAAGCTGCTGCGCCACTGCCCTACCCCGGTGCTGCTGGTGAAAACCGCCGGTTCGTGGAAGGACAAAGTGATTCTGGCTGCGGTCGATGTCGGCAATGCCGACGGTGAGCACCGGCATTTGCACAGCACCATCATCGATCATGGATACGACATCGCCAGTCTGGCCAAGGCGCATCTGCACGTGATCACCGCGCATCCGTCGCCGATGCTCTCGGCGGCAGACCCGACGTTTCAGCTCAAATCGACCATAGAAGCCAAATACCGCGAGCAGTGCCGGGCGTTTCAGGCGGAGTTCGATGTCGATGACGAGCACCTGCACATAGAGGAAGGCCCGGCGGATGTGCTGATCCCGTTCATGGTGCACAAGCTCCAGGCGGCGGTAACGGTAATTGGCACGGTAGCGCGCAGTGGTTTGTCAGGCGCGTTGATCGGCAATACGGCGGAAGCGGTGCTGGATACCCTGGAAAGCGATGTGCTGGTGCTCAAGCCGCAGGAGGTTGAGGATCATCTGGTGGAACTGACGGCAAAACACTGAGGATTGCCATGTCTGACTGGCGCTTTCGCGAGCAGGCTCGCTCCCACATCTCGAATGCATTTCCCTGTGGGAGCGAGCCTGCTCGCGAAGCTTCTAGGCGCCGAAGGCGTCTTTCAGAAAGCCCGGGGCAATGTAACGCTGATAATGCGCTTCCGACAGCAGGAAGAATTCCCGATCAATGGCATCGCGCAGTTCCGGCAGGTTCCAGTCGCGGAATTCCGGCAGCAACACCATCCCGTACGCCTCGAGATTAATGATCACCCGCGCCCCCCTGGCGATCAGCTGGTAGGCCCAGCAATATTCCGACTGATGCGGTACGAAACGGATCTTGCGCTGTTCGAGCTGCTCGCGCAGGCGCGCCGGATCGAAGATCTCGACTTTGCTCGCCATCACTTGTGACAGCAATTGCTCCAGACGCAGCCACACCGCACGTTTTTCCTCCTCGTTGTATCCGTTCCAATGGATCACTTCGTGATGGAAACGCTTGCAGCCACGGCACACCAGGTCACCGTAAACGGTGGAGCAGAGGCCGACGCAGGGGGTCTTGATGGTCTGATTGGGCATAAATGGGCAGAACACTGAAACGCGGAACAGGCCGGCATGTTAGCCCTTTGTCGGGCATTGATCACCCCTCAAACAACAGGGTCTCGCCAGCGTCGCAGGTTTGCTCCGGCCGCGCTGATTGCCACGAAAGTCCAATAGAGCGCGACTTACCTTTAAATTTTTTTTGCCGTAGAATCAGCCAGCCTTTTAAGGCGCCAATGTCCGTTAGAAGCTGTTTTCAAAGCGTCACGAGCACAGTCGTTCCTTCAGAGCGGTGTTGGCGAAGGGTTTTTCCAGCGGGGAAAAGCCCAACGCCAACCCTCATCAGCTCCCCGTTCTGCAGGCGTAAAACTTTGAAAGCAGCTTCTGTAAGGGATTGCCGGTAATTCTGGCCGAACGACCCACAACGTCGTGAGGCGCATGAGTACGGCAATTTCGGGATGAGCGTCCCGGACACCCATTTGGGACCACTGATGAGGGTAATAACTGTGCTTGAAGCCTACCGCAAACATATCGAAGAGCGTGCAGCCCTGGGTATCGTTCCCCAGCCGCTTAACGCCGAACAAACAGCAGGCCTGATCGAGCTGCTGAAGAACCCTCCGGCTGGCGAAGAAGCTTTCCTCGTTGACCTGATCACCAATCGCGTACCGCCTGGAGTGGACGAAGCCGCTTACGTCAAGGCCGGTTTCCTGTCTGCCCTGGCCAAGGGCGAAGCCACCTCCCCTCTGCTGGACAAGAAACGCGCTGTAGAACTGCTCGGCACCATGCAGGGCGGCTACAACATCGTCACCCTCGTTGAACTGCTGGACGACGCCGAGCTGGCGCCAGTCGCCGCCGAAGAACTCAAGCACACCCTGCTGATGTTCGACGCCTTCCACGACGTCGCCGAAAAAGCCAAGAACGGCAACGTTCACGCCAAGGCCGTGCTGCAATCCTGGGCTGACGGCGAGTGGTTCAAGAAGCGCCCGGTGCTGGCCGACAAGATCAGCCTGCGCGTATTCAAGGTCACCGGCGAAACCAACACCGACGACCTCTCCCCTGCGCCAGACGCCTGGTCGCGTCCTGATATCCCGCTGCACGCCCTGGCCATGCTGAAAATGGCCCGTGACGGCATCGTTCCGGACGAGCAAGGCAAGACCGGCCCGATGAAGCAGATCGAAGAAATGCGCGGCCAGGGCTTCCCGATCGCCTACGTCGGTGACGTGGTCGGTACCGGTTCCTCGCGTAAATCGGCCACCAACTCGGTGCTGTGGTTCTTCGGCGACGACATCCCGTACGTGCCGAACAAGCGCGCTGGCGGTTTCTGCTTCGGCAGCAAGATCGCTCCGATCTTCTACAACACCATGGAAGATGCCGGCGCCCTGCCGATCGAGTTCGACGTGTCGAACATGAACATGGGCGACGTGATCGACCTGTACCCGCACGCTGGCAAAGTCTGCAAGCACGGTACCGACGAAGTCATCACCACTTTCGAAATGAAAACCCCGGTGCTGCTGGACGAAGTCCGTGCCGGCGGTCGTATTCCGCTGATCATCGGCCGTGGCCTGACCGAGAAGGCTCGCGCCGAATTGGGTCTGCCGCCGTTCGACCTGTTCAAGAAGCCGGAAGCTCCGGCTGAAAGCACCAAGGGTTTCACCCTGGCGCAGAAAATGGTCGGCAAGGCTTGCGGTCTGGCAGAAGGCCAGGGCGTGCGTCCTGGCACCTACTGCGAACCGAAGATGACCACCGTGGGTTCTCAGGACACCACCGGTCCAATGACCCGTGACGAACTGAAAGACCTGGCGTGCCTGGGCTTCTCCGCTGATCTGGTGATGCAGTCGTTCTGCCACACCGCGGCTTATCCAAAGCCGATCGACGTGACCACCCACCACACCCTGCCTGACTTCATCATGACCCGCGGCGGCGTTTCCCTGCGTCCGGGCGACGGCATCATCCACTCGTGGCTGAACCGCATGCTGCTGCCGGACACCGTCGGTACCGGTGGTGACTCGCACACCCGTTTCCCGATGGGCATCTCGTTCCCGGCCGGTTCCGGTCTGGTCGCGTTCGCCGCTGCCACTGGCGTCATGCCGCTGGACATGCCGGAATCGATCCTGGTGCGCTTCAAAGGCAAGATGAAACCTGGCATCACCCTGCGTGACCTGGTTCATGCCATTCCGTACTTCGCTATCCAGAACGGTCTGCTGACCGTCGAGAAGAAAGGCAAGAAAAACGCCTTCTCCGGCCGCATCCTGGAAATCGAAGGTCTGGAAGGTCTGACCCTGGAGCAGGCGTTCGAACTGTCCGACGCCTCGGCCGAACGCTCGGCTGCCGGTTGCACCATCAAGCTGTCGAAAGAGTCGATCACCGAGTACCTGCAGTCCAACATCACCCTGCTGCGCTGGATGATCGGCGAAGGCTACGGCGATGCGCGTACCCTGGAACGTCGTGCTCAAGCGATGGAAGCCTGGATCGCCAATCCTGAGCTGATGGAAGCCGATGCCGACGCCGAATATGCCGAAGTCATCGAAATCGATCTGGCCGAGATCAACGAGCCTGTGCTCTGCGCGCCGAACGATCCGGACGACGCCCGTCTGCTGTCCAGCGTTGCTGGCGAGAAGATCGACGAAGTGTTTATCGGTTCGTGCATGACCAACATCGGTCACTTCCGCGCTGCCGGTAAACTGCTGGATCAGGTCAAGGGTCAGCTGCCAACCCGTCTGTGGCTGTCGCCGCCGACCAAGATGGACGCTCACCAACTGACCGAAGAAGGCTACTACGGCATCTACGGCAAGGCTGGCGCACGCATGGAAATGCCAGGCTGCTCGCTGTGCATGGGTAACCAGGCACGCGTTGAGCCGAACAGCACCGTGGTCTCGACGTCGACCCGTAACTTCCCGAACCGTCTGGGCGACGGCGCGAACGTCTACCTGGCCTCGGCCGAGCTGGCGTCCGTTGCTTCGATCCTGGGTCGCCTGCCGACCGTCGAGGAGTACATGGAATACGCTGGCAAGATCGACAGCATGGCGGCCGATGTCTACCGCTACCTGTCCTTCGACCAGATCGCCGAGTTCCGTGAAGCTGCTGCGAACGCCAAGATCCCGGTCGTTCAAGCCTAACGCTGCAAGGCCATAAAAAACGCCGCCCATCGTGAGATGAGCGGCGTTTTTTTATGCCTGCCGGGCAAGCATTCTGATCGTTCCCACGCTCTGCGTTGGAACGCAGCCCCGGACGCTCTGCGTCCCCAAGCGTGACGCAGAGCGTCACAAGAGGCATTCCCACGCAGAGCGTGGGAACGATCAGTCATCAGTGACAGGTCAGACAGCCAGCTTGTAAACCAGCGCCGAAATCGCCACCAGTCCCACCGCGGTAACAAACACATTCGACGCCTGACCGCGATAGCGCGCCATCGCTGGCACCTTGCGAATCGCGTACATCGGCATCAGAAACAGAATCGCCGCAATCACCGGCCCACCGACGGTTTCGATCATGCCCAGGATGCTCGGATCAAGCGTCGCGACGATCCAGCAGATCACCAGCATGAACGCCGCCACGATGCGATCCAGCGTTTTGGCACCCGGACGTCTGCCGCTCTTGACGATCAGGCCCTTGAGGCCTTCGCTGGCCCCGATGTAATGACCGAGGAACGACTTGGAGATCGCCACAAACGCAATCAACGGCGCCGCAAACTCGATGGTCGGGTTGCTGAAGTGGTTGGCCAGGTACGACAGGATCGACAGATTCTGCTCTTTTGCCTCAGCCAGTTGCTCTGGCGACAGGGTCAGCACGCAACTGAATACGAAGAACAGCACCAAAATGACCATCAATGCATGAGCGCGCGCGAGGATCTGTGAGCTGCGCTCATCGGCGTGCACACCGTAACGACGCTTCTGATCCATCGCGAACGCCGAGATAATCGGCGAATGGTTGAACGAGAACACCATCACCGTAATCGCCAGCCACAGCGTGTGCAGCAGCGCTGACGGCGCCGGCACTTGCGCGGCGGTGGCGAGGATGCCGCCGTTCCAGTGCGGAATCAGGTACACGGCGAGGAACAGCAGCGCAACGATGAACGGATAGACCATCAGGCTCATGGCCTTGACGATCGCCTGCTCGCCGCAACGCACGACGGCCAGCAGGCCGAGAATCAGCACGAACGAGAGCAGCGCGCGCGGTGGCGGCGTGATGTGCAGTTGGTGTTCGAGGAAACTGGCGACCGTGTTGGTCAGGCCGACGCTGTAGATCAGCAGGATCGGGAAGATGGCAAAGAAGTACAGCAGCGTGATCAAGGCACCGGCCTTGATACCGAAATGCTGCTCGACCACTTCGGTGATATCGGCGCCTTCGCGACCGGACAGCACAAAACGGGTCAGGCCACGGTGCGCGTAAAACGTCATCGGGAAGGCCAGCAGCGCGAGGATCACCAGCGGCCAGAAGCCACCCAATCCTGCGTTGATCGGCAAAAACAGGGTGCCGGCGCCAATGGCC
The DNA here is from genome assembly GCF_056278925.1 of Pseudomonas sp. TE9122. Classification (NCBI taxonomy): domain Bacteria; kingdom Pseudomonadati; phylum Pseudomonadota; class Gammaproteobacteria; order Pseudomonadales; family Pseudomonadaceae; genus Pseudomonas; species Pseudomonas sp. TE9122. The sequence continues at coordinate 2,987,953 of NZ_JBWBQI010000001.1, forward strand.
GTCCCAAACAGTCCCAGCATCCAGGTGGTGTCCTGGCGATTCCAGCTCGAAAGTTCAGCGGGTGCTGCTGCGTCGAAGCGCTTTTCGAGGCTATTGGCCTGATCATTCATCCGGTCGGATCTCCGCATTCCGGTCACTTGCCACTCGGTCAGGACGCGTCGGAAAAAACCGACAGACATGCTCCGGCCGAAACAGGGGCGCGATTCTCCGTGATAAATCAATGCAAGCAAAGACTTAGCTGAGGAATGGTTGTGCGGAGCAGATCCAAGGATGGTCGTTTATAGAAAAAACAAGGTCGTTTATGGATACGTCGGATGCCGCAAACGGATACGTTTTGCACCCACCCATGCGTCATCGAATGCGCCTAGAGCGATATGCCGAGCATGAAACCCAATAAAACGCAGTACAGCCCGAAGCCGAAAAGCAACCAGAGCTTGCCATTTTCGCGCTTGTCTCTATTGCGCAACGCTTCGTCATATTCTGCGAACTCTCGCTCAATTTGCTCCAGTCGTGCCTTACGGTCATATGTGCTCATACTGATTAACCTTTGAATAATGCGCCTGACGGTCGTGAAGCATGAAGACTCACAACTTGAAGAAAAACCCTGCCACTGCGGTGATTGCAGTCAAGACTCCACCAAACACTGCAATTGGATAGAGCTTCGTCTCCCTTGATAACTTTTTCTCTTCAGCCTGAAGCTTTTTCCATTCAGCCACGAGTTTCCTTGATTCGTTTTCCAGCCTGTCTAGCTCCAGATTTTCGCGATCGTTATGGAACATTTGCCCTCCTTGGCTGCTGGCGGATCGGTGTCAGCATTTGCATGCACATCGACGGCTATCGTCATGCCCTTATCATCAAACTGTTCCATTCACGCTGACCAGCAGACGCATCTGCCATCCCCGTAGGCAAAATCCGCGATTCACGTAAGCCTCCTCATACGAGTGGTCCGCAATATTCCAGACCAACTACCTGCCAGAACTCCGCCATTGATCTAGCGTGAGAGAAGCCATAACCCAAGGAGCCTCCCATGCCACTGGTCCGCGTCGACATCCAGCAAAACCCAGACCCCACTTTCGCCAGGCGCATCGGCGAACAGATCTACGCCGCCCTGCGCAGCTGTATCGATGTGCCCGAGCACGACAACTTCCAGATTCTCAACGAGCACGACGGCCAGCACTTCGTGTACGACCCGCAATACCTCGGCATCGAGCGCAGCGACGGCGTGGTGTTCATCCAGATCACCATCAGCGAAGGGCGCAGCGTGGAAAAGAAGCAGTTGCTGTTCAAGACCATTGCCGAGAGCCTGCATGCGCAACTGGGTATTCGCCTGGAGGATGTGTTCATCAATCTGCTGGAGGTAAAGAAAGAGAACTGGTCGTTTGGCAACGGCATTGCGCAATACGTCAGCTGATTCGCAGCGCCCATGCCTGCGTACTTGCTTGTTCCACGAACCCGTCCAGAATCAAAGCACCACTGCGTGAATGCAACGATTGCCAAGCCGCTGCGGATTCAGCACTCTGAGTCGACTTTCGCGACCCACCCGCCGCCAATCACAGGAGCCGCGCAATGCCCGCAACCGTTCTGGTACTGGTTGAAACGATCAATGACTATCTGCCGATTCTTGAGCATCAGGGATTCCACCTGATCCTCGCACCAACGCCAGCCGAACGTGCGCAAGCCATCGCCACCCATGGCAGTCGCATCGATGCCGTGCTCACTCGCGGCCCGCTGGGTCTGACCGCGCAAGAGATCAGCGCCCTGCCCGCCCTGAAAATCATCACGGTGATCGGCGCCGGTTATGAACAGGTCGATCTGCAAGCGGCCAGTGACCGTGGGATCACCGTCACCAATGGCGCCGGAGTCAACGCCTCGTCAGTGGCCGATCATGCGATGGCGTTGCTGCTGGCATTGGTCCGCGATATCCCGCGCTGCGATGCAGCCGTGCGCCGCGGTGAATGGCCGAAAATCATGCGCCCGTCGCTGGCCGGCAAGCGTCTGGGCATCCTCGGGCTGGGCGCCGTGGGCATGGCGATTGCCAAACGTGCGGAGCTGGGTTTCGACATGCAGGTCAGCTACCACAGCCGCCAGGTGCGCAGCGATGTCGCTTATACATTCTGCTCGACACCCACCGATCTGGCGCGAGCCTCGGACTTCCTGGTCGTTGCCACGCCCGGCGGCATTGGTACGCGACATCTGGTGACGCGAGCTGTGCTCGATGCGCTCGGCCCCAAGGGTTTTATCGTCAACATCGCCCGCGCCAGCGTTATCGCAACGGCAGACCTGATCACCGCACTTGAGCAACGTCGTATCGCCGGCGCTGCACTGGACGTGTTCGATCACGAACCGGAAGTGCCTGATGCCCTGAAACACCTCAGCAACGTTGTGCTCACCCCACACGTCGCCGGGTTGTCCCCTGAAGCCACGCAAGGCACCGTTGAACTGGTGGGGAAAAACCTGATGGCGTTTTTCTCCGGGCAACCGGTGCTGACTCCCGTCGCCCTGCCGCCCAAGTTGAACAACCAGCGCGTGCATTAACGCGCGTGGCATCGTCGAACCGCGCCGATCTTTGCCCCATTCTCAAAGTTGATTATCCAGCAACACGCTAACCTATAAGACCGACCCGCGCTTGTGAGCACCCGAGCGCGCCATTAGATTAGCCAATGATGTCTGGCCTCCAAAATAAGCAGAAGGGATAAGCATGGCGCTTACTGACCAGTCCACCCGGATCCGTGCAGGCGAAGAACTTGATGCCAGCCTGATCGATCCGTACCTCAAGGCGCACATTCCCGGCCTGACCGGCACGCCGCAGATCAGCCAGTTTCCTGGCGGCGCGTCGAACCTGACCTACCTGCTGGAATACCCCGAGCAAGAGTTCGTTCTGCGCCGTCCGCCGTTTGGCCACAAAGCCAAATCCGCCCACGACATGGGCCGTGAGTTCCGCATTCTCAACCAACTGCGCGACGGCTTTCCGTATTGCCCGAAGGCCTACGTGCATTGCACCGACGAAGCCGTTATCGGCGCCGAGTTCTATGTGATGGAACGGGTCAAGGGCATCATCCTGCGCGCTGAACTGCCGCCGGAGCTGGGCCTCGATTCGGCGAAAACCGAAGCGCTGTGCAAAAGCTTCATCGACCGGTTCGTCGAACTGCACCGGGTCGATTACAACGCCTGCGGCCTCGGCGACCTGGGCAAGCCCGAAGGCTACGTCGCGCGGCAGATCAAGGGCTGGAGCGAGCGCTACGAAAAAGCCCTGACCCCGGACGCGCCGCACTGGGAAGCGGTCAAAGCCTGGCTCAACGACAAGATGCCGGCCGACCACCCGACGTCGAGCATCGTCCACAACGACTACCGCTTCGACAACGTCATTCTCGACCCGGCCAATCCGATGCAAATTATCGGCGTGCTCGACTGGGAACTGACCACCCTCGGCGACCCGCTGATGGATCTGGGCAACACCCTCGCCTACTGGATCGAAGCCGGCGACCCGGCACCGGTGCAACTGATGCGCCGCCAGCCAAGCCACGCGCCGGGCATGCTGACCCGCCGCGAATTCGTCGACTACTACGCCGAGCGCTCGGGCATCCGCATCGACAATTTCGATTTCTACTACACCTACGGCCTGTTCCGCCTGGCCGGCATCGTGCAGCAGATCTACTACCGCTTCTACCATGGCCAGACGCAGGACAAACGCTTCGCGCAGTTCATTCACATGAACAAACTGCTGGAGCAGATGAGCCTGCAGGTCATTCAGAAATCCAGCCTCTGATCCGGGCCAATAACAAGACTTTCAACAAGGGAAACCCATGTCCAAGACTCAGTTGTTCGACCTCGACGGCAAAATCGCTTTCGTCTCCGGCGCCAGCCGTGGCATCGGTGAAGCCATCGCCAAACTGCTGGCCCAGCAAGGCGCCCACGTGATCGTCTCGAGCCGCAAGCTCGAAGGCTGCCAACACGTCGCCGACGCCATCATCGCCGCCGGCGGCAAGGCGACAGCCGTGGCCTGCCACATCGGTGAGATGGAGCAGATCAGCCAGGTCTTCGCCGGGATCAAGGAACAATTCGGCCGCCTCGACATCCTGGTCAACAACGCCGCGACCAACCCGCAATTCTGCAACGTGCTGGACACCGATCTGGGGGCGTTCCAGAAGACCGTCGATGTGAACATTCGCGGCTACTTCTTCATGTCGGTCGAAGCCGGCAAGCTCATGCGCGAAAACGGTGGCGGCAGCATCATCAACGTCGCGTCGATCAACGGCATCTCGCCGGGAATCTTCCAAGGCATCTATTCGGTAACCAAAGCGGCGGTCATCAACATGACCAAAGTCTTCGCCAAGGAATGCGCGCAATTCGGCATCCGCTGCAACGCCCTGCTCCCCGGCCTGACCGACACCAAATTCGCCTCGGCACTGGTCAAGAACGACGCGATTCTGAAACAGGCACTGACCCAGATCCCGCTCAAACGCGTAGCCGATCCAAGCGAAATGGCCGGCGCGGTGCTGTACCTGGCCAGCGATGCGTCGAGCTACACCACTGGCGTGGCGCTGAATGTGGATGGCGGATTCCTGTCCTGATATCCAAGGCAAATTGCTAACCCGTGTGGGAGCGAGCCTGCTCGCGAAAGCGTGGTGTCAGTCAGCTATGTTTTGACTGATACCACGCTTTCGCGAGCAGGCTCGCTCCCACAGGGGCGGTGCCGAAATCCAGAACTCCTGCATCCGCGGGATTGCCCGGCTTATTGGGTTATGCAACGCGTAGTGGTGATGTGGCGCGTCACCTGCCCATCCACATACACATCCCCGGCAACCTCAGTATTTTCCAGCACCTCACACCGACGTTCCGGCGGTGGCGGCGGCGCGACAGGCGCAGGGGGTGGAGGACTGGCACAACCGGCCAACAGCACAGCAAGAAAAGCCAACGGCAATACGCGTTTCCCAGGATTATTCATAGGACGACCCGCGGTAAAGAGAGACAAACTCCCGCAACCCAACCGGCCGCGGAAGACCTGACCACTCATTCTTTATAGCTGAGCGCCTTGTTAGCGCCAGTGGATTGGGGTGATTGGCTGGTTTGGGCTGTCGGTTTTTGCGGGGATTTTCCGGCAGAGGGCTGGATTGGGATGATGGTTGTCGGCGAGGGCCTCATCGCGAGCAGGCTCACTCCCACAGGTTTGATCGAGTGAGTTCAGTAACAATCAGGTCGGCTGTCAGGCCGCCTTCGCGAGCAGGCTCGCTCCCACAGAAAATCAAAATCAAAATCAAAAGATCCCAGCCTTCGGCAGCTCCTACACACGATGAGCGTTAGCTCGAGTACCGCTTTTGATCTTGATCTTGGAGCCCGTCGGCAGGCTGAGTGGAGGGATTGATCCGGGCGTGGGAGCGCAGCGACCGTACGACGCAGTCGTACACAGCGAGTGTAGGTGCAGCGAAGCAAACCGGAGCCGCTGCGCCAGGATCGATCCCGCAGCGAAGGAACCCCGAGCCTAAGCGAGCGGGCCGAACGTCAGGGCGAAGACCTTTTGGTTACTTTTGGGGCGTTTGCCAAAAGTGACCCGCCGTAAGGGCGGAACCGTAACCAGCAGCACCCGCAGAAACGGATATACACCCACCCCCCCCCCCAGAGCATGGCCGGCCCAAAGGCCGCCAAGACCAAAGCGCGCTTAAGCCAAATCCGGATCCCGCGAAGAACGCAAGGAATTGCTCTCAAGCTCATACCTCAACTCATCCACCAACGCCTCAACCGCCCCAGGCGTACGCAGCGAAGCCAGATCCAGCCCGCTGATCACCAGATCCACCTGCCCCGAATCCCGGTGATACAACTTGACCGTCAGCGAATGATCACCATCCACCGAACACTCACAAGCCAGCGGCGCAAAACTGTGCTCGAGCCGAGCGCGCAACTGCGCAAGATTCATCATTGACGTTGTTCCTATGACTGTTTCAAAAGGGGCACGATCGCAGGCCCGAAATGGCCCACACCGCACCCCACCAGCCTAAGAACACAACGTCTTGGCCAATACATGAATTTGCACCCTTGTAACTAGTGCATTTGCACCCCTCAGCGCTGGCCTTTGGTGCCCCACTCTCCCGAAAACAAACCGCGCTCTCGAGCCCAGACGATCGCCTCGCTGCGGCTATGCACATCGATTTTCGAGTACACGGTGGCCACATGATTGCGCACGGTATTGGGCGCCAGTTTCAACCGCGCGGCGATCTCCTTGTCCGCCAGACCTTCACAGATCAAACCCAGCACATCACGCTCACGGGCCGTCAGGTCGGTGAACGAGGCGCTGGGCAGCTGCGGCGAGTTGATCTTCTTCACGTTGGCCAGCTTCTCGATCAGCGTTCGGCTGAACCACGACGCATCCTTCATCACCTCTTCGATCGCCGCGACCAGTTCCAGCTCAGTGCGCTTGCGCTCGGTCATGTCCATCAACACCAGCAGATAGCAGGACGTGTCGTGAATGTTCACGGTGTCGGCCGAGACCGCACATTCCAACAACTCCTCGTCCTTCTTGCGCACCGGCACATCGACCCGATCCACCCGACCGTTCTTCGCCAGCGCCGACAGCAGGCGCGTGCGCGCGCTGTCATCGTGGATGAAGCTCAATTGCGTCACGGTTTTGCCGAGTACATCATCGCTGTCATAGGCCAGGGTATCGAGGAACGCCTGATTGACATCGATGACCTCCTGCTTGTCAGCGGTGCAGATCAAAATCGGTACCGGAGTCAGACGAAAAGCCTTGGCAAAGCGCTCCTCGCTCTGACGCAAGGCAACCTCGACCCGGCGCCGAGGCTCCATGTCGACGAAGGAGAACAGCATGCAATTCTCGTCATTGAGCAGCAGCGGCTGACCGGCAACGATCACCTGTTTACTGCCACCGTCCGGGAGGCGCAGTTCCGCCTGCATCTGCGGAATGGTCGCGACATCGCGCAAGCGCTGGACAGCCAGATCGCGCTGATCCGCCTGCTCGAAGATATCGATTTCGTAGGCCGAAGTGCCGATCACCTGATCGCGGGTATAGCCGGTCATTTCCAGAAAGCCCGGGTTGACCTTGATGTAGCGCAAATCGCTGAGTCGGCAGATCACTGCCGGTGCAGGGTTGGCATTGAAGGTTTTTTCGAAACGCAGCTCAGCGTTGGCCCAATCGGTGACGTCGCTCATGATCAGCACCAGCGACTCGGGCTGGCCGACGCGGTCGGTCAGGACCATGCTGCGCACGCTGTGCACCCAGACCCGCTCCGGGTCGTCCACGGACGAAACTTCGATCAGCACATCATTGAACGCCTCGCAGCGGGCGACGCGGCTGATCGGGTAGTTGTCCGGCGGCAAGACATGATTATTGCGATAGCGCAGCGTGAAGCGTCTGGCGTACTCGTCGGCGTTACTGCCCAGATCACCGATGGTGCTGACACCGTGCATGGTCAGCGCCGCTTCGTTGGCCCAGAGAATGCTTTTGTCGAGTTCCAGCAGAATCACCCCGTCCGACAGCCCGGCAATGATCTGCTGCAACTGGCGACGGTTGGTTTCGGTGGTCAGGACTTCCTGGCTCATTGGATCTCCACACTGTGATGCGGCTAGGTGAAGAGTACGACCGCGGCGGCTCGGGATCGTGCCACAACCCCAAAATCGCCAAAAACCCCCTGTGGGAGCGAGCCTGCTCGCGAAAGCGGGGTGTCATTCAGAGCATTCGTTGACTGACCCGGCGCATTCGCGAGCACGCTCGCTCCCACAGGTTTACTGGGTGTGTTTACCTTAGGCGGCACGCTCGCTGGCCGCCACCATCGCCGACGCCGCGAGCATTGCCCTTAGCAACACCGCACACCCCGCCGCGAGATCATCCGGTGCGGCATTCTCGATTTCGTTGTGACTGATCCCGCCCTCGCATGGCACAAAAATCATTCCCGCCGGGCCGAGCTCGGCGAGGAAAATCGCGTCATGCCCGGCGCCACTGACGATGTCCATGTGCGACAGACCCAGCCCTTTCGCAGCACCGCGCACCGCTTCCACGCAGCCTTTTTCGAAGTACAGCGGCGGGAAGTCGGCGGTCGGGGTCAGTTCGTAGGTAAGGCCGTGCTCTTCGCAGGTCGCCTCGATCACTTGTTTCACTTCGGCAATCATCGAATCCAGCCGCGCCGGCTCCAGGTGGCGAAAATCCAGAGTCATGCGCACTTCGCCGGGAATCACGTTGCGCGAGCCGGGATAGGCTTGCAGGCAGCCGACCGTGCCACAGGCGTGGGGCTGATGGCCGAGGGCGGCGCGGTTGACGGCGCCGACGATCACCGAGGCACCGACCAGGGCGTCCTTGCGCAGGTGCATCGGCGTCGGGCCGGCGTGGGCTTCGACGCCGCGCAATTTCAGGTCGAACCACTTCTGCCCGAGCGCGCCGAGTACCACGCCGATGGTTTTCTCTTCGTCCTCGAGAATCGGGCCTTGCTCGATGTGCGCTTCGAAATACGCGCCAACCGCGTGCCCGCTAACCTTGCGCGGGCCGGCGTAGCCGATCGCATCCAGTGCTTCGCCGACGGTGACGCCGTCGGCATCGACCTTGGCGAGGGTTTCCTCGAGGGTGAATTTCTCGGCGAAGACCCCTGAGCCCATCATGCACGGGGCAAAGCGTGAGCCCTCTTCGTTGGTCCAGACCACCACTTCCAGCGGCGCTTCGGTTTCCACGCCGAGGTCGTTGAGGGTGCGCAGCACTTCGACGCCGGCGAGCACGCCGAAGCAGCCGTCGAACTTGCCGCCGGTGGGCTGGGTGTCGATGTGGCTGCCGGTCATGACTGGCGGCAGGCTCGGGTTGCGCCCGGCGCGGCGGGCGAAAATGTTGCCGACGGCATCGACCGTGACGCTGCAACCGGCGTCCTTGCACCACTGCACGAACAGGTCGCGCGCCTGGCGGTCGAGGTCGGTCAGGGCCAGGCGACAGACGCCGCCCTTGACCGTGGCGCCGAGTTTCGCCAGTTCCATGAGCGAGGCCCAGAGGCGATCGCGGTTGATGTGCTGATGGGTGGATTGCAGAACGTCTACGGCTGCGTTCATGGGGATCTCCTCAATGCTGATGCCGATAGTGCCCATGCTCTGCGTGGGCATTCATCCATGGACGCTCTGCGTCCGCTGTTGGGACGCGGAGCGTCCCGGGCTGCGTTCCCACGCAGAGCGTGGGAACGATCAGTTTCGGCGGTGTATGGAGCATCGCATTCGCGAGCAGGCTCGCTCCCACAGTGAGAATGCATTTCCAATGTGGGAGCGAGCCTGCTCGCGAAAAGGCCCTTGCTCACACCGCTGTTTTCACGGCAGAAGGCTGCGCCCGCATCACGCACAACCCGTAATAAATAATCCCGCCCAGCGCCGAGCCGGTGAACCAGCCATAGCTGTAGAACCAGCTGAACGCGTCGCTGCCCAGCGACAGCAGAGTCAGCGCCACCGGCACGCCAAAGGCGAGAAAACCGGCCCAGTTCCACGCCGGATACACGTCATCGCGGTACAGCCCGGCGAGGTCCAGTCGCTGTTTCTTGATCAGGAAATAATCCACCACCATGATCCCGGCGATCGGCCCGAGCAGGCTCGAGTAGCCCAGCAGCCAGTTTGAGTACACGGTTTCCAGGCTGATGTCGGAAACGATCAGGCCAAGCTTTTTCAGCAGTTCATGGCCCATCAGCACCAGCCCGACCAGACCGGTGAGCAACACCGCTTTGGTGCGGTTGATCACCTTCGGCGCGATGTTCTGGAAGTCATTGGTTGGCGAGACGATATTGGCGGCGGTGTTGGTCGACAGTGTGGCAACGATGATCAGCGCCATGGCCACCGCCACCCACACCGGGCTCTGGATATGGCCGATCAGCGTGACCGGGTCGGACACGGTGACGCCGACCAGTTTCACCGATGCGGCGGTCATCACCACGCCCAGCGCAGCGAAGAGGAACATGGTCAGCGGCAGACCGAAAATCTGCCCGAGAATCTGATCCTTCTGGCTCTTGGCGTAGCGACTGAAGTCGGGAATGTTCAGCGACAGCGTGGCCCAGAAGCCGACCATTGCCGTCAGCCCTGCCGCGAAATAACTGACCACGCTGGCGCCTTCCGGGCGCTTGGGCGGGATCGCCAGCAACTCAGTCATCGACACATTGGGCATCGCCCACACCAGCAGGCCGATGCCCACCGCCACCAACAACGGCGCCGACAAGGTTTCCAGCCATTTGATCGACTCGGCGCCGCGAATCACCACCCACAGATTCAGCGCCCAGAACACCATGAAACCGATCACCTCGCCGGTTCCGCCGAGGGATTTCCAGCCCTCGAACACCGAGCCGAGGAACAGGTGAATCGCCAGTCCGCCGAACATGGTCTGGATGCCGAACCAGCCACACGCCACCAACGCGCGGATCAGGCACGGCACATTGGAACCGAGAATGCCGAACGACGAGCGCAGCAGCACCGGAAACGGAATGCCGTACTTGGTGCCCGGGAAGGCGTTGAGGGTCAGTGGAATCAACACAATGACGTTGGCAAACAGAATCGCCAGCAGCGCTTCGCCGACGCTCAAGCCGAAATACGCGGTGAGCACGCCGCCGAGGGTGTAGGTCGGCACGCAAATCGACATCCCGACCCACAGCGCGGTGATGTGCCATTTGTTCCAGGTGCGTTCGCGCACCTTGGTCGGTGCCATGTCGTGGTTGTAACGGGGGCTGTCGAGGACGTCGTTGCCGGCTTCGAGCTCGAACAAGCCGTCGCGCTCGGTCACTTGTGATCTGGTCTGTTGCATGGCCGCTCCACTGTTCTTCTGATTATTTTTTGCTCATCAGGCGGCGGGCGCATACGGCGCCAGCCGGACGATGGCCGGAGGAACTGACAACTTTCATGCACCGGCCATGGTGTCAGCGGCGGCATCAATAAACGTGCCGGTTCTCGCGCTTAACGCTTGGGCGGTGCACTGGATGCTTTGCAACTTTCTGATATTCATCAGTTTTAATTGAATATTCGCTGAGTCCGGGAAAACTTGTCTGAACGCTCAGGCTAAACGTCGGGCAAGTTGTCCGAAGTGTCAGGACTCAAACTGGTGCACTGCATTTATTTTTGTCGGTGAACCCGCAACCGCAGCACAACTTCAAGCGGCTGATTTCACATAGGAAATCTTGCTCATATTTCCATCCTGTCAAGTGCGTCAAAATGGTGAGCGCCCTACCCATTTTGGTGATTTCTCGTTTTTATCTTTATTTATCAATAGCTTCAAACAGCTATAAGCTTATAAAAAATATTCTTGATCATTCTTGAAATCGCGACTAGTTTCTATTCCTGACAGCGATGACAGGAATACGAACTGCGCCGCTGTACTTCAATAAAACATTTAGAACCGGCACAAGTCGGTCATGCCTGCGAGGAATCCGGAATGTCTCTGTTGATCCGTGGCGCCACCGTTGTTACCCATGATGAAAGTTACCGCGCCGACGTCTATTGCGCTGACGGCGTGATCAAAGCCATTGGTGAAAACCTCGACATTCCCGCCGGCGCAGAAGTGCTCGACGGCAGTGGCCAGTACCTGATGCCCGGCGGCATCGATCCGCATACGCACATGCAGTTGCCGTTCATGGGCACCGTTGCCAGTGAGGACTTCTACAGCGGCACTGCAGCCGGCCTGGCCGGCGGCACCACCTCGATCATCGATTTCGTGATTCCCAATCCGCAGCAATCGCTGATGGAAGCGTTTCATCAGTGGCGCGGCTGGGCGCAAAAGTCTGCGTCGGACTATGGCTTCCACGTCGCGATCACTTGGTGGAGCGAGCAGGTGCGCGAGGAAATGGCCGAGTTGGTCAGCCACCACGGCATCAACAGCTTCAAGCATTTCATGGCCTACAAGAACGCGATCATGGCCGCCGACGACACTCTGGTGGCGAGTTTCGAGCGCTGCCTGGAACTCGGTGCGGTGCCGACCGTGCACGCGGAAAATGGCGAGCTGGTCTATCACCTGCAACGCAAGCTGATGGCTCAGGGCATTACCGGGCCGGAAGCGCATCCGCTGTCGCGACCTTCGCAGGTCGAAGGTGAAGCCGCGAGCCGGGCGATCCGTATCGCCGAAACCATCGGCACGCCGTTGTACCTGGTGCACGTTTCCACCAAGGAAGCTCTGGACGAAATCACCTATGCCCGCAGCAAGGGCCAGCCGGTGTACGGCGAGGTGCTGGCCGGGCACTTGCTGCTCGACGACAGCGTCTATCAACACCCGGACTGGCAGACCGCTGCCGGCTACGTGATGAGCCCGCCGTTTCGTCCGCGCGGCCATCAGGAGGCGCTGTGGCACGGGCTGCAGAACGGCAATCTGCACACCACCGCCACCGACCACTGCTGTTTCTGCGCCGAGCAGAAAGCTGCCGGACGCGACGACTTCAGCAAGATTCCCAACGGCACCGCCGGCATCGAAGACCGCATGGCAGTGTTGTGGGATGAAGCCGTCAACTCCGGGCGATTGTCGATGCAGGATTTCGTCGCGCTGACCTCCACCAACACCGCGAAGATATTCAATATCTATCCACGCAAAGGCGCGATCCGCGTTGGCGCCGATGCCGATCTGGTGCTGTGGGATCCGCAAGGCACACGGACCATTTCCGCCAAGACCCACCATCAGCAGGTGGACTTCAACATCTTCGAAGGCAAGACCGTGCGCGGCGTGCCGAGCCACACCGTCAGCCAGGGCCGCGTGGTCTGGGCCGACGGCGACCTGCGCGCCGAACGCGGCGCCGGACGCTACATCGAACGGCCGGCCTATCCGGCGGTGTTTGATTTGTTGAGCAAGCGGGCGGAGTTGCACAGGCCGACGGCGGTGAAACGCTGACAGCCAGGCCTTCGGCCTTCGCGAGCAGGCTCGCTCCCACAGGTGAGCGCATAGCAAATGTGGGAGCGAGCCTGCTCGCGAAGAGGCCCTCCCTGACGCCATAAAACCACTGCCCACCAGAGGCAGCACCTCAATTAGCCATGAGGCCATGAACCGTGATCGAGACCCTGAACCACCTTCCCCACCCGCACGAAAGCGCGGCCGCCCTCGCCGGCCATTTCACTGATCTGGCGCCGCCGCTTAATGCCCGGCAGGCGCATCTGGAAGCCTCGCGCTGCCTGTATTGCTACGACGCGCCTTGCGTCAATGCATGCCCCAGCGAAATCGATATCCCGTCGTTCATCCGCAACATCCATCAGGACAACGTCCAAGGCGCGGCGCAGAAAATCCTGTCGGCAAACATCCTCGGCGGCAGTTGCGCGCGGGTCTGTCCAACGGAAATCCTCTGCCAGCAGGCCTGCGTGCGCAACAACGCGCAGGAATGTGCGCCGGTGCTGATTGGTCTGCTGCAACGTTATGCCGTAGACAATGCGCATTTCGCTGAACACCCGTTCCAGCGCGCCCCGGCCACGGGCAAACGTATCGCCGTGGTCGGCGCCGGGCCGGCCGGGTTGTCCTGCGCCCATCGCAGCGCGATGCACGGGCATGATGTGGTGATTTTCGAAGCACGGGAAAAGGCCGGCGGGCTCAACGAATACGGCATCGCCAAGTACAAACTGGTCGATGACTACGCGCAGAAGGAGCTGGACTTTCTCCTGCAGATTGGCGGAATAGAAATCCGCCACGGCCAGAAACTCGGCGCAAACCTCACCCTGAGCGAACTGCATCAGCAGTTTGACGCGGTATTCCTCGGCCTCGGCCTGAATGCCAGCAGGCAACTCGGTCTGGCCCACGAAGACGCGCCGGGCCTGCTCGCCGCCACCGACTACATCCGCGAACTGCGCCAGGCCGATGACCTCACGCAGTTGCCCTTGGCTGAACGCTGCATCGTTCTCGGCGCCGGTAACACCGCGATCGACATGGCCGTGCAGATGGCCCGCCTCGGCGCGCGCGACGTCAATCTGGTGTATCGCCGTGGTGCGGCAGACATGGGCGCCACCCACCATGAGCAGGACATCGCCAAAGCCAACCAGGTGCGGTTGCTGACCTGGGCGCAGCCGGAGCAAGTGTTGCTCGATGATCAGGGCCGCGTGCGCGGCATGCGTTTCGCCCGCACCGATCTGGTTGAAGGGCGTCTACAAACCACCGGAGAAACCTTTGAGCTGGCTGCCGATGCGATCTTCAAAGCGATCGGCCAGAGCTTCGATGACAGCGCTCTCAGCGATCCGTTGGCGCGCGAACTCAAGCGTCAGGGCGAACGCATCGCGGTCGATGAAAACCTGCGCACCAGCGTCCCCGGCGTGTATGCCGGCGGCGACTGCACCAGCCTCGATCAGGACCTCACCGTGCAAGCGGTGCAGCACGGCAAACGCGCCGCCGAGGCGATCAACGCTCAACTGATGCTCAACGTGGAGGCTGCGTAAATGGCCGATCTCTCGATAGTCTTCGCCGGTATCAAAGCGCCCAACCCGTTCTGGCTGGCTTCCGCGCCACCCACCGACAAGGCCTACAACGTGGTCCGCGCCTTCGAAGCGGGCTGGGGTGGCGTGGTCTGGAAAACCCTGGGTGAGGATCCGGCGGCGGTCAACGTTTCCTCGCGTTATTCGGCGCATTACGGTGCCAATCGCGAAGTGCTGGGCATCAACAACATCGAACTGATCACCGACCGTTCGCTGGAAATCAACCTGCGCGAAATCACCCAGGTGAAGAAGGATTGGCCGGATCGCGCGCTGATCGTGTCGCTGATGGTGCCGTGTGTCGAGGAGTCGTGGAAACACATTCTGCCGCTGGTCGAAGCCACCGGCGCCGACGGCATCGAACTCAACTTCGGCTGCCCCCACGGCATGCCCGAACGCGGCATGGGCGCGGCGGTCGGCCAGGTGCCGGAGTATGTCGAACAGGTGACGCGCTGGTGCAAGACGTACTGCTCGCTGCCGGTGATCGTCAAACTCACCCCGAACATCACCGACATCCGCGTCGCTGCCCGGGCGGCGCATCGTGGTGGCGCCGATGCGGTGTCGCTGATCAACACGATCAACTCGATCACCAGCGTCGACCTGGACCATATGGTCGCCCTGCCCACCGTCGGCAGCAAAAGCACCCACGGCGGTTATTGCGGTTCGGCGGTCAAGCCGATTGCGCTGAACATGGTCGCGGAAATCGCCCGTGATCCGCAGACCCAGGGCTTGCCGATCTGCGGCATCGGCGGCATCGGCAGCTGGCGCGACGCGGCGGAGTTCGTGGCGCTGGGCAGCGGCGCGGTGCAGGTATGCACGGCGGCGATGCTGCATGGTTTCCGCATTGTCGAAGAGATGAAGGACGGCTTGTCGCGGTGGATGGACAGCCAGGGCTACGCCAATATCGCCGAGTTTTCCGGGCGCGCCGTGGGCAACACCACGGATTGGAAGTACCTCGATATCAACTACCAGGTGATCGCGAAGATCGACCAAGAGGCGTGCATCGGTTGCGGGCGTTGCCACATCGCTTGTGAAGACACGTCACACCAGGCGATCGGCAGTTTGAAACAGGCCGACGGGACGCATAAATATGAAGTGATCGATGAGGAATGTGTGGGCTGCAATCTGTGCCAGATCACCTGCCCCGTGGCCGACTGCATCGAGATGGTACCGATGGACACGGGCAAGCCGTTTCTGGACTGGAATCATGATCCGCGCAACCCCTATCACGTTGCAGTCTGAAAAAAACCCTCACCCTAGCCCTCTCCCAAAGGGAGAGGGGACTGATTGGGGGATGCTGACAAACTTCGCCGACCTGAAAGAGTTGTTGTGAATCCATAATCGACACGGTCTTTCAGGTCGATGTACCTCTCAATACACCTCGGTCGGCCCCCTCTCCCTCTGGGAGAGGGCTGGGGTGAGGGTAAGCCCTTGATGGTGCTCTTCAAGGCTCCAGCCCGATCCCGCGCAAAATCACACCTGTCACTGTCTGCACCGCCCGCTCGAACTGCATATCCGACAACGGCTGGTGATCATTAAGAATGTTCACCTGATGATCAAAGTCGGCGTAGTGCTGGGTCGACGCCCAGATCATGTACAGCAAACCCGACGGCTCCACCGGCAGGATCCGCTTGTCCTCGACCCACTGGCGAATCTTCGCTTCCTTCATCTTCGCCCAGTCATACAGGCTCGCATCCAGCGCTTCGCCCAGGGTCGGCGCGCCGTGGATGATCTCGTTGGCCCAGACTTTCGAGCCATAGGGCCGGCTGCGCGAATGATTCATCTTGGCGCGGATGTAACTGCTCAGCACCACGCGCGGGTCGTCGAACATCTCGAAGCACAGCGCGTCCTGCTTCCACACTTCCAGCAGATCGAACAGCACTGCGCTGTAAAGCTCGCTCTTGGTGCTGAAGTAGTAATGCAGATTGGAACGCGGCAACTGCACTTCGGCAGCGATGTCCGCCATGGCGGTGCTGCCGAAGCCTTTTTCGGCGAAAACCTTTTCCGCCGCCAGCAGGATTTTCTCGACGTTACTGCGGCGAATCTCGATCTTGTGATTGCCCATGTGGGCTCCCTGACAACAGCGTTGCGCAAGACTAGCATCCGCTCTGATCCGGGCGCGACCGCCGCCAACAAAACTTCGCAGGTACAAGCGCTATGGCGCAGCGCTCACACCGATAGGCGTTGGTTCACTCACGCCCAGATTACCTTCAACCTGCCCGGCCATGTGCAGCGTGCCGGCCATCACCCCAGTGGTCGGGTTCTGCAGCAGCTTCTGCCAGGCTTTGTCGAAGGTATTGCCGAGGCTGCTGCGAATCAGCGCTTCGCTGTCGGGGCGGTCGTTGGCCTGGATGATTGCGCGTATGCCGGCCACGCCGACCGAAATCATCGCTCCGGCGAGCTTGCCTGCTGCTGCCGCCACTGCACTGGCGGCGCCGCGCGGGGCCATTTCTGCTTCGATGCGCTGGCTGGCGCGCTTGGCCACCGGGGCCATCGCCGCGTCGGTGGAGGAAATGCCCTTGGCGCCGCCGTCGGTGTGGATCTTGTCGATCAGTGCGGCGTACGCCGGGAGGGTGTTGAGCGGCTCGGTGCTGATGACTTTGAACAGCGAAGCATCCCGCGCAGGCGGCGGGCCGAGGGCGATGGCCGGGATCTTCTGCAAGCGTCCGTTGAGCTGCGCAATCGGCACACCGTGACGCTGGGCGATGAGCGGCATCTGCTGCGCCATCAACTGCGCGTAGAACGCCGTGGCCTGCGCCAGGATCGCATCCGGATCGATCTCCACTGCTACCGGCGCGAGGACTTTTTCCTGATATTGCTCAAGCAGATACGCCGCCAGCCGTTTCGCCGAAGCATCCTGCTCACCGCCGGCGCTGATCGTGTACCAACTGACCTTCATCGACAGCCATTCCTGGGTCCAGTAGCTGCTGAACCAGGGGATGAAATTTTCTTCAGTTTGCTGATAGACCCGAGTGCGCCAATGTTCCATCGAGCCACGGGCGAACAGCTTGACCTGCTCGGTGGCCTGCTGCGATGCGCTGAGGATCTCACGGTCGATCTGCTGCCAGGTTTGCGCCGACACCACCACCGCCTGCGGCGCGCTCACCGGCGCCCGAGCCGAGGAGGCGCAGCCGGCCAGCAGAAACAGTGCGGCGACGACCAGCGCGCGCGGGTTCACGGTGGCGGTGTCCTTTGGCTTGGGGAGGTGCAGGTTTGAGTATAGGCAGGTCAGTCGATTTCGATGCTGAAGGTTCCGGCCTCTTCGCGAGCAGGCTCGCTCCCAAATTTGAAATGTGTTGCACCTGTGGGAGCGAGCCTGCTCGCGAAGGCGCCAACAGCAGCACCACAAACCTCAACCATCACCACCATCGATATCCACCATCGCCACGATTGCCTTCCGCCCTCCCATGATGAAAGGCACGATTGACTCATCCGAAACACAACGAGGCGTTCACATCATGATCCACACCCAAGTCACCCTCTCCGTGAGTTTCCCGGTGTTCGGCAGCAACTACTACCAACAGCACGTCGTGCCGCGCAAGGCGCAGACGCTGGTGTTCAACAAGGATTTCGACGATCTGCTGATGCCCGCCGCCAGCAATCATTTCAGCAATGAAGTGGTCGGCCTCAACGATCAGTTCCGTTTTCTGAGCGACATACTCGCCACCCATCTGCTCGATCACGAGGCTCCGGTGCCTGCGCGATCCCGCGTCCAGGCGAACGCTCGTTTTTTCAACTGAAGGCTGATGCACAGAGGGCGTTCCTTTAACGGTAACGCCCTCTGCTTTCAATCAGTCATCATCGCGATCACGGTGATAACGACGGCCATCGCGGCGGTCGTCATCGCGGTCGTCCCAGCGCCGGTCATGGTCGTAATAGCGGCCATGGTCGCGGTCGTAGTGCCGGCCATGCCGGTGGTCATCATCAAAATCCGCAATACAGCCGCTCAGCAATACGGCGGCGGTCACAGTGAGCAGCATCGTTGTCGCTTGCTTCATTCAACACTTCCCTAAAACCCAAGGTCTTGACGACGGAAATCGCCACGCTGCCCGCGTCTTCGGGACGCAGTGCGCGCAGCCGCAGATACGACCGGGCAAAAGCACGTTGATTCAGTGGCCACTATCGACCGTTGGTCGGCCCGTTCGCCATGCCCGAACGGCGGCGGAATGCCACCTATACTGCTTGCAACCAACCCCCATGCAATGGATCTGCGCCCTCAATAACAATAAGCAGAGGTGGACCATGGTCTGGCAGCAAATCTACGACCCGTTCGGCAACCCGGTGCTCTCCACGCTGATGGCCGCGGTGCCGGTGGTGGTGATGCTCGCGGCGCTGGCGTTCTTTCACGTCAAGGCACATCTGGCAGCCTTGCTGGCGCTCGCGTCCGCCCTGCTGATCTCGATCTTCGCCTTCGACATGCCAGCGGGCATGGCCGGCTCGGCCGCGCTGTTCGGCGCGGCGAATGGCTTGCTGCCGATCGGCTGGATCGTCCTCAACATCATCTTTCTGCATCGCCTGACCACCGAAAACGGTTCGTTCAAAGTGTTGCAGGATTCCCTCGCGCGCATCACCGATGATCGACGTCTGCAATTGCTGCTGATCGCCTTCTGTTTCGGTGCGTTCTTCGAAGGCGCGGCAGGCTTTGGCACGCCGGTGGCGGTGACCGGTGCGATTCTGATCGGCCTGGGTTTTTCGCCATTGGCCGCATCGGGCCTGGCGCTGATCGCCAACACTGCGCCAGTGGCTTTCGGTGCGCTGGGCACGCCGATCATCACCCTGGCCAAAGTCACCGGGCTGGACGAGATGGAGCTGTCGATGATGGTCGGGCGGCAGTTGCCGTTCTTCTCGGTGCTGGTGCCGTTCTGGTTGATCTGGGCCTTTGCCGGGTGGCGCAAGATGCTCGAGGTGTGGCCGGCGATTCTGGTGGCCGGGGTGAGTTTCGCCATCCCGCAATTTCTCGTGTCCAACTACCACGGGCCGATGCTGGTGGACGTCATCGCTGCGCTGATTTCCATGGCCTGTCTGACGCTGTTCCTCAAGGTGTGGAAACCAGCGACCATCCACACCTCGGCAGCGCTGTCCGGGCGCGTCGACAACTCCAAGGTCGACGAAGAAACAGTCACCGCCAGCGCCGCGTTCAGCGATCAGGCGCGCCCGGCGGTGATGCGCGCGTGGATGCCGTGGATCATTCTCACGGTGTTCGTGTTTGCCTGGGGCACCCAGGGCTTCAAGAACATGTTCGATACGCGCCCGGTGATCGACCCGGTCACGCAGTCGGTCAAGCTCGACCCGCAAGGCAAACCGGTACGCGAGGCCAATCCGATCTTCGCCCCGGCGGTGACCTTCACCGGTCTGCATCTGCAAATAGAAAAAGTACCGCCGGTTGTCGCAGCGCCGAAAGCCGAGGAAGCGATTTACAAGTTCACCTGGCTGACCGCGACCGGCAGCGGGATCTTGCTGGCGGCGATCGTTGGCGGCTTGCTGATGGGTTATTCGATCCCGCAATTGATCAAGCAGTACCTGCGCACATTGTGGGTGGTGCGGTTTTCGCTGATCACGATTGCGGCGATGCTCGCGCTGGGCTTCCTCACCCGCTATTCGGGACTGGATGCGACCATGGGCCTGGCGTTTGCGGCGACGGGGATTTTCTACCCGATGTTCGGCACGCTGCTCGGCTGGCTGGGGGTGGCGCTGACTGGTTCCGATACCGCGTCAAACGTGCTGTTTGGCGGATTGCAACGGGTAACGTCGGAACAGCTGGGTATCAGCCCGGTGCTGATGGCGGCAGCGAACAGTTCCGGTGGGGTGATGGGCAAAATGGTCGACGCGCAGTCGATCGTCGTCGCCTCCACCGCGACCCGTTGGTACGGGCATGAGGGCGAGATCCTGCGTTACGTGTTCTTCCACTCGATCGTGCTGGCGATTCTGGTCGGCGGGCTGGTGACGTTGCAGGCGTATGTCGCACCGTTTACCTCGATGGTGGTGGGTGGGCCATAACTGCAAAACACAACTCCACTGTGGGAGCGAGCCTGCTCGCGAAGAGGTCGGCACATCCAGCAGCGGCTGGGTCTGACCCGACGCTTTCGCGAGCAGGCTCGCTCCCACAGGCCAATTGATGAGTTCAGCACATAACTCTTTAGCGCAAATCCGACAAAACCTTTTCCCTCCCGCTGCGGTCACTCCTTTTACGAGACTGGCATGCATGCCGGCGCGCCCGTTTGGGCCTTTTGCAATCCTGCCGCCCGATGAGAGACAAGGAATCGAACCATGCCGATTTCCCGACGCAACTTCATGATCCTCGGCGCCGTAACCGCGACGGCGTTCGCTATGCCCCCCTTTATCAGCCTCAAGGCCTACGCGGCCAGTCTGGAGCAACCGGCCATGAGTCAAGTTACCCTGCAAGTCAACGGCAAACCGCAAACCCTCGAAGTCGACACCCGCACCACGCTGCTCGACGCCCTGCGCGAACACCTGCACCTGACCGGCACCAAGAAAGGCTGCGACCACGGCCAGTGCGGCGCCTGCACGGTGATCGCCGACGGTCGGCGGATCAACTCCTGCCTGACCCTGGCGGTGATGCACGACGGCAGTGAGGTGACCACCATCGAAG
Organism: Pseudomonas sp. TE9122; assembly: GCF_056278925.1. NCBI lineage: Bacteria > Pseudomonadati > Pseudomonadota > Gammaproteobacteria > Pseudomonadales > Pseudomonadaceae > Pseudomonas > Pseudomonas sp. TE9122. Next base: position 3,008,939 of record NZ_JBWBQI010000001.1, read on the forward strand.
GCCTCGGCATGCCGGACAAGCTGCACCCGATGCAGGCCGCGTTCATCAAGCACGACGGTTATCAGTGCGGCTATTGCACGCCGGGGCAGATCTGCTCGGCGGTAGCGGTGCTCAAAGAGATCCGCGATGGCATTCCCAGCCACGTCAGCCCGAGCCTGACCGAGCCGCCGAAACTGATCGCCGCCGAACTGCAGGAGCGCATGAGCGGCAATATCTGCCGTTGCGGCGCTTACTCGAACATCATCGAAGCCATCACTGAAGTCGCGGAGGTGCCGGCATGAGAGCCTTCAATTACAGCCGCGCCGACTCACCTGCCGCAGCCGCTTCCCAGGCTGCGCACGTCGAAGGCGCCAAGTTCATCGCCGGCGGCACCAACCTGCTCGACCTGATGAAACTCGACATCGAAACCCCGGTCCACCTGATCGACATCAACCACCTCGGCCTGGACCAGATCGAGGCCACCCCCGAGGGCGGGCTGCGCATCGGCGCGCTGGTGCGCAACACCGATCTGGCCGCCGACGCGCGCGTGCGCAAGGACTACGCCCTGCTCTCCCGCGCCTTGCTCGCCGGGGCTTCCGGGCAGTTGCGCAACATGGCGACCACCGCCGGCAACCTGCTGCAACGCACCCGCTGCCCGTACTTCTACGACACCCACCAGGCGTGCAACAAACGCAATCCAGGCAGCGGTTGCGCGGCGATCGGCGGGGTCACCCGGCAGTTGGGGATCATCGGCGTCAGCGACGCTTGCATCGCCACCCACCCGAGCGACATGGCCATCGCCATGCGCGCACTCGATGCGCAGATCGAAACGGTCAAGCCTGACGGCAGCACGCGCAGCATTGCCATGGCCGATTTCCATCAATTGCCGGGCAACACGCCGCACATCGAAACCAGCCTTACGCCCGGCGAATTCATTACCGCCGTGAGCCTGCCGGCGCCAGTTGGCGGCACGCACATTTATCACAAGGTGCGGGATCGCTCGTCTTATGCGTTTGCCCTGGTCTCGGTCGGTTTGATCCTGCAAAAGGACGGTACCGGCCGCGTGGCCGTCGGCGGTATCGCGCCGAAACCGTGGCGGGTCGAAGCCGCTGAAGCGCTGTTGCCCAAGGGCGCCAAAGCGGTCAGCGAACGCCTGCTTGAAGGCGCGACGCCCACCGATGACAACCAATTCAAACTGACACTGGTCGAGCGCACGCTGGCCTCGGTGTTGGCGCAAGCGAGGGAAACCGCATGAAATTCGACACGCCCGCCACCACCAATCCCATCGACCGCCTGAAGGTCGTCGGCCAGCCCACCAAGCGCATCGAAGGCCCGTTGAAAACCAGCGGCCAGGCCACTTACGCCTACGAACAACATGAAGCGGCGGCCAATCAGGCCTACGGCTTCATGGTCGATTCGGCGATCGCCAAAGGGCGGATCAAAGCCATTCATCTGGGCGAGGCCAAAGCGGCGCCCGGCGTGCTCGCGATCGTTACTGCCGAGAATGCCGGCAAGCTCGACAAGGGTGATTACAACGCTGCGCATCTGCTCGCTGGTCCCGAAGTGCAGCATTACCAGCAAGCCGTTGCATTGGTGGTTGCCGAGACCTTCGAACAGGCGCGCGCCGCCGCGCAATTGGTCAAGGTCGATTACGAAACCACCGAGGGCAAGTTCGATCTGGCCAGCGTCAAAGACCTCGGCGTCGAGCCGAAAGACGAGCTGCCCGACGTCAATCACGGCGACTTCGACAAGGCCTTCACCGCCGCACCGGTGCAGTTCGATCAGACCTACACCACGCCAGACCAGTCCCACGCGATGATGGAACCGCACGCCACACTGGCCGCGTGGAAAGGCGATCAACTGACCGTGTGGACATCGAACCAGATGGTCGCCTGGAGTGTCGGTGACATTGCGAAAACCCTCGGCCTGCCGAAGGAAAAAGTCCGCTTGATCTCGCCGTACATCGGCGGTGGTTTCGGCGGCAAACTGTTTATTCGCGCCGACGTGATCCTCGCCGCTCTCGGCGCGCGCATGGCGGGGCGGCCGGTGAAAGTCGCCCTCGCCCGCCCGCAAATGGCCAACAACACCACCCATCGCCCGGCAACGATTCAGCGCATCCGCATGGCCGCCACGGCGGACGGCAAGCTGACCGCCATCGCCCATGAAGGCTGGTCAGGCAACCTTGCTGACGGCAAGGTTGAACTGGCCGCGCAACCGAGCCAGTTGCTCTACGCCGCAGAAAACCGCCGCGTCAGCATGCGCCTCGCCCCGCTCGACCTGCCCGAAGGCAACGCCATGCGCGCGCCGGGTGAAGCGCCGGGGCTGATGGTGCTGGAAATTGCCATGGACGAAATGGCCGAACAGCTGAAGATGGACCCGGTGCTGTTCCGCATCGCTAACGACACTCAAGTCGACCCGGTGAAAACCGAGCGGCCGTTCTCCCAGCGTCAACTGGTCAAATGCCTGCAGATCGGCGCGGAGAAATTCGGCTGGGATCAGCGCAAGGCGCAACCGGGCAGCCGTCGTGAAGGCCGTTGGCTGATCGGCATGGGCGTGGCGGCGGCGTTTCGCAACAACCTGCTGGTCAAGTCCGGAGCCCGTGTGCGCCTGGAGCGTGGCGGCAAAGTCGTTGTCGAAACCGACATGACCGATATCGGCACCGGCAGCTACACGATCATCGCGCAGACAGCCGCCGAGATGATGGGCGTTGGTCTCGATGATGTAGTCGTGCGTCTGGGTGATTCGGACTTCCCGGTTTCGGCCGGTTCTGGCGGTCAGTTCGGTGGGAACTGCTCGACCTCCGGCGTCTATGCCGCCTGTGTGAAACTGCGTGAAGCGGTGGCGCAGAAGCTGGGACTGGCGGCGGATCAGGCTGAATTTGTCGACGGCCACGTGCGCGTTGGCGACAAGAGCCTGCCGCTGCGCAACGCGGCTGAAGGCGGCGCACTGGTCGGCGAGGACAGCATCGAATTCGGTGATCTGGCCGAGAAATATCAGCAATCGACCTTCGGCGCGCACTTCGTCGAAGTCGCCGTCGATGCTGCCACTGGCGAAGTTCGCGTACGGCGCATGTTGGCGGTGTGCGCTGCGGGGCGGATCCTCAACCCGACGTCGGCGCGCAGTCAGGTCATCGGCGCGATGACCATGGGCGTCGGCGCCGCCTTGATGGAAGAGCTGGCGGTGGACAAGCGTCTGGGCTTTTTCGTCAACCATGACCTCGCCGGGTATGAGGTGCCGGTGCACGCCGACATACCGCATCAGGAGGTGATTTTCCTCGAAGAAACCGACCCGATTTCATCGCCGATGAAAGCCAAGGGCGTGGGTGAATTGGGGATTTGCGGCGTGAGTGCGGCGGTGGCGAATGCAATCTACAACGCCACCGGCGCGAGGGTGCGGGAGTATCCGATTACGCTGGACAAGATTCTTGATTCGTTGCCGGAGATGATCTGAAGCGAAAAGCCCCTCACCCTAGCCCTCTCCCAAAGGGAGAGGGGACCGATCCGGGTATATTCAGGATGTGCAGCGACGTGAAAGTCTTTCTGTGTATCCATAATCGCAACGGCAAGTTCAGGTCGATGCACATCGCAAGACACCTCGGTCGGCTCTCACTCCCCCGGGAGGCGCCTGGGGTGAGTCGCATGCTGTTAGCGCACCTGCATGGGGTGCTAGGGGTCGAGTGGATTCACCACCACGTTTGCAGAATGCCGAACGTCTCGAGCATCCCCCAATCGGCTCCCTCTCCCTCGGGAGAGGGCTGGGGTGAGGGGAACGGTTTCACTCGGTCTTCGGATATTGCTCATCACCGACCTGCTCCATCCAGTCCACCACCTTGCCATCCAGCACTTCGGCAATCGCGATATGACTCATCGCCGTCGTCGGTGCTGCGCCGTGCCAATGCTTGGCGCCCGGAGCAATCCACACGGTATCGCCCGGCCGGATTTCCCGCACTGGCTGCCCCCACTCCTGCACGAACCCTGCCCCCGAGGTGACGATCAATGTCTGCCCCAGCGGATGGGTATGCCACGCCGTTCGCGCGCCCGGCTCAAACGTTACGGTCGCGCCACTGACCCGCGCCTCGTCGGTACCTTTGAACGGCGCATCCACCCGCACCGTGCCGGTAAACCAGTCAGCCGGGCCTTTGGCCGACGGTTGCGAGCCATTCGGTGTGACCGTGACACGCGGATTTTCAGTGGCATACACCTCGCCAGCCAGCAGCGAGAGCGTCAGCGCAGAAGCAGCAATCGGGTTCATGGCTTTTCCTCCAATAAATGATGCAACCACTGTAGCGATCCGCACTCTTTGGATAATCGACTAGAATCCGAAAAAACTTATGCAGGACGATCATCAATGCTCCGGGAAAACGCCACCGACCTGCTCGCCTTTCTCGCCGTCGCCCGTGAACGCAGTTTCACCAAGGCCGCAGCCAAACTCGGCGTGTCGCAATCGGCGCTCAGCCACACCATTCGCAGTCTCGAGGCGCGACTCGGCCTGCGCCTGCTGACCCGCACCACGCGCAGCGTTTCGCCGACCGAGGCCGGCGAACACTTGCTGCAAACCATCGGCCCGCGCTTCGACGAAATCGAAGTGGAACTGGCCGCCCTGAGCAACCTGCGCGAAACCCCGGCGGGAAAGATCCGCATCAGCGCCACCGACCATTCGCTGAACTGGATCCTGCGTCCGGTGTTGCAGGATTTCCTGCCGCAGTACCCGGATGTGTCCGTCGAGGTTTGCTGTGACTATGGCTTCGTCGACATCGCCGGCCAAGGCTTCGATGCCGGTGTGCGCCTGGGCGAAGACGTCGCCCAAGGCATGATCGCCACCCGTATCGGTCCGGACATGCGCATGGCGGTGGTCGGCTCACCCGCCTACTTCGCCCGGCGCCCTGCGCCGCAAACCCCGCGCGACCTGACCGACCACGCCTGTAACAACCTGCGCCTGCCAACCAATGGCGGACTGTATTCGTGGGAGTTCGAAAAGGATGGTGAAAGCCTCAAAGTGCGCGTCTCCGGCCAGGTCACCCTGAATGGCGTGTACCCATTGCTCGACGCCGCGCTGGACGGTTTCGGTTTGAGCTACATCCCGGAAAACGTCGTTGCGCCGTTTCTGGCGGACGGTCGCCTGGTCCAGGTGCTGGGAGACTGGTGCCCGGCATTTTCCGGTTATCACCTGTACTACCCGAGCCGACGCCAGGCAGCGCCGGCGTTTGCGTTGTTGCTGGAGGCGTTGCGCTATCGCAGTTGAGTCACTTTTTATAGCAGCCGGCAGCCCCCCACGCTGCCTTGGCTATCTGGTTCGCCTCCAATAAAGAATTTGCCCGCACGATTGCGATTTGGCCTCGCTGGCTGCCCATGCACACGTACTCTGCGGTTTCGCCGATTACCTCAAGGGACGTCAATATCAGGCAGACGCCTGCCAAACCAAGAAATCTCTGGTGTTTCAAATTCATGACTGATCTGCCGTTTGGCTGGAACTGCATGATTGGCATCGGGCACAGCTCAGCCAACTGTCAGGTTTGACAGTTTTTCAGAACAATTTGCAATTAACCGGGAGGGCTTTGCGAAGCTTAAGGACTGATCAGCCCAGCAACGCAATCAACTGATGCCGTTGCGCATCGGTCAACATCGGCCCAAAACCGGCTCCGGCGTTGTCAGCCATGTAGCGCGGATTGCTGGTCCCCGGAATCACACAGGTCACCGCCGGGTGCGCCAGGAGAAATTTCAGTGCCAGTTGCGGCCAGCTGTTGACCTGTACATCCGAGACCCAGGCCGGCAGCGGCTTGCCCTTGAGCCGGGCGAGCAGATCGCCGCCGCCAAACGGCCGATTACAAATCACCGCCACCCCACGCTCACGGCACAGCGGCAGGATGCGTTTCTCGACCGCGCGATCATCCAGGGCGTAGTTGATCTGCAGAAAATCCAGCTTTTCGGCTTTCAGCACGGCCTCGACCTCGTCATAGGCCGACGAGGTGTAATGGGTGATGCCGATGTAGCGAATCCGCCCCTGCTCCTGCCATTCGCGCAGGGTCGGCAAGTGGGTTTGCCAGTCGAGCAGATTGTGAATCTGCATCAGGTCGATGCGTTCGGTTTGCAGCAGACTGAAGGACTGCTCCATCTGCGCGATACCCTCCTTGCGCCCGCGCGTCCACACCTTGGTGGCGAGAAAAGCCGGCGAACGTGGTTCGTGGATCGACAGCAGTTCACCGGTGGTCTGCTCGGCGCGGCCGTACATGGGCGAGCTGTCGATCAGCGTGCCGCCCTTTCTGAACAGCGCTTCGAGGACGGCGGGCAACTGCCGGTAAACCGGATCGCCCGGGGCGACGTCGAAACCGCGATACGTGCCCAACCCGACCATGGGCAGTGCCTCGGAGCTGGAAGGGATGGCGCGGGTCTGCATGGTCTGGTCTCCTGCCGTGGGCGGCGCAGTGGCGGTCGGCGCTACGCTGCCGGCCAACGCCCGATCAATGGTGAGCAGCGCCGCAGCTTGGGCAGCCAGCGTGAGCAAGCGGCGACGTGAGTAACCCTCAGTGTGGCGCATGCGTGTCCTCCTGCTGCGCGGATCTGTTGCATGGTGTGTGCGCAGGCTGTCAGGCGCAGGCGCTGAACTACACTGCCACAGCCAACCTCTCTTCCCGTTAAAAGTAGCCGAATGTCCCGAACCCTGATGTCACTCGTCGTTTTCATCGTTGCCGTTTACCTGGTGCTGTGCGCCGCGCTGTTCGTGTTTCAGCGCTCGCTGATCTGGTTTCCCCAGCCTGCCGCCGTGGTTGCAGCGGATTCGCGATTGAAACTGTCGATGCCGGATGCCGAGGTCTGGGTGACTGACCGAGAGCGCAGCGGAACGCGGGCTCTGATCTATTTCGGCGGCAATGCCGAGGACGTCTCGCGAAATCTGCCGGAATTCGCCGAGGCGTTTCCCGACTACGCGCTGTATTTCCTGCACTATCGGGGCTTTGGTGGCAGCACCGGCTCGCCATCGGAAGCCGCGATTGCCGAAGATGCGCTGGCGCTGTTCGATCAGGTCTATGCCAGCCACCCGCAGATTGCAGTCATCGGACGCAGCCTCGGTTCGGGGGTGGCGGTGCGCCTGGCCAGTCAGCGGCCGGTGCAGAATCTGATCCTGGTGACGCCGTTCAACAGCCTTGAGGAAATCGCCGAACGGCAATACCCGTGGGTGCCGGTGAAGTGGTTGCTCAAGGATCGTTTCGAATCAGGCAAATACGCGGCGCATATTCGCGCACCGACGTTGCTCTTGGCGGCCAGTGATGACGAAGTGATTGGGCGCAGCAGTACGCAGCGGCTGTTCGAGCGTTTTCCTGCGGGCGTGGCGACGCTGAAGGTGGTGCCGGACTCGGGGCATAACTCGATTTCCGAGCGCGAGCAATATTTGCAGTGGATTGTGGATGTGTTGAATCGCTGAAGGATGTAGCGATCAGACGGACGCCATCGCGAGCAGGCTCACTCCTACAGGGGGAACGCATTTTAAATGTAGGAGTGAGCCTGCTCGCGATGACGCCGGTACAGACAACACCATTTGCAGCTACTGTCCAAAGCTAAGGCTGACTGCCGCTCCGGGCATTTTCATCGCCAGAGGTGGCCGAGCGCGGCGTGACGTGCTGATGCCCGGTCGGGTCGTTGAGCTGCACGGCGTTGCCCTTCTGCCACGCGTCAGCCCCCGTTGCGACAGGTGCCGGTTTGATCCCGGCGCGAGCGTTCTTCTTCTCGGCACTGTCGATGCCCAGGCGCTGATCGCGCTGGCGGACCATTTGTGCATCGGCCTGACCGTCAGCGGTAAAGCCCATCATCAACTGCGGCACGCCCAGCGGCAGTTGCTTGTCCTGATCGGTGTGCCAGGTGTGCCAAGTCTTGCCATAAGTATTGGCGAGTTTTTCCATCAGTCGCTTTTCCGCCACTTGCGGGATGCCCGGCGCGACCAACTGGCCAGAAGTCACCTCGTGAGCGTGGCTGTGCCACAAGGCTTTTTCTTTTGTCGGCAATTGCGTAAACAGGCGCTGACTGATGATGTATTCCACGCCCATCAACTTAGCTTCAGCGGTGTTGCCGTCGTAGATCACGCACTGGAACACTTCTTCGTTGAGCGCCGAGCAGTAATGGTGCGCTTCCATCTGCGCGCCGGGATGACCGTTGTAAAAATGAAAGCCATCAAGGTACATGTTCAACGCGCGGATCGGCGGTTTGTCCTGCAACCACTGCGCGCCGACTTCGAGCATTTCAGTATCGGAAGCCTTGGCCTGACCCGGTGTCTGCACCGGTGAATCGGTGTTGCTCATCGCGCAGCCAGTCAGCGCGGCGACCATCAAACCAATGGGAACCCAACGTCCCTGCGAGGTTATCGTACGCATGTTTCACTCCTCGAACTTCTGTAACGGGCGCATGCTGGCCCTGTTCTGCAACTGAAAGCAGGAGAACGGCGGAGTTCGAAAAAATGCGCGCGGATCAGACTGGGGAGATCGTCGCCAGCACGCCGATCAGAATGGTCAAGGTCAGAAAACCGCCGAGAAAAATTGCCATCTTGTACATGTCGCGCTCCTTGATGCGGGGTGTGCGGTGCACCGGACGCTTCGGAATGAGGTCGGAGGGTGATTGGCCGCACTGCCGGGGCATTCTGAGCCTGTGGCTGTACTGAATACAGAGGCAGATGAAACAGAAAAATACGGATCAGATGCGCATCTGATCCGCTTCGGGCATGAACAGATATTCAGCCTGAGACTTGGGGATTCACTTTCGGCGCGGTTGATCTACAGTCATTGCCGACCGACAACAATAAAAACCGGAGTGACCATGCCCGACCTCGCCTTGCAGCCCAACGTCGCCGCGTCCCTTGAGCGCTGGCACGAGATGATCCGCAGCGGCAATCTCAAAGCCCTGCCTGAACTGCTCGATCCGCAAGCTGTGTTCCGCTCGCCCATGGCCCACACGCCCTACCCCGGCGCGCCGGTGGTGGCGATGATCCTCAACACCGTGTTTGAAGTCTTCGAAGATTTCGCCTATCACCGCGAGTTGGCGACGGCGGATGGCCTGAACGTGATTCTCGAATTCAGCGCCAGGGTCGGCAGCAAGGAACTCAAAGGCATCGACATGATTCGCTTCGATGAACACGGCAAAATTGTCGAGTTTGAAGTGATGGTGCGGCCGCTGAGCGGGTTGCAGGCACTGGGCGAAGAAATGGGTCGGCGCCTGGGGGCCTACCTGGCGAACGCGAAAGCCTGACCCTACCGAATGCACTCGTCAGCGCCTACAGGTCCGGCGTATAAAAAAACCCACTGACCGTCGCCGGTTCAGTGGGTTTTGTGTGTCAGGGTTCTGGTTACAGAGCCATGTCACGTGCAGCGTTTTCCTTCGGCGCTACGGCTTTGTCAGCCGCAGGTGCCGCCGGAGCAGCTACCTGACCGATCGCTGGAGGCGTCGGCAGTTCGAGGATTTTCGCGGTGTAAGCCCACTCTGCAGCCACTTTGGCCGGATCGCTGTTCAGCTGGGTGCCGTAGCTCGGCACGATCTGGTGCAGCTTGGTCTGCCACTCAGGGGTTGCGACTTTGTCTTTGAAGACTTTCTGCAGCACGCTCAGCATGATCGGTGCAGCAGTCGACGCGCCTGGCGATGCGCCCAGCAGGCCGGCGATCGAGCCGTCTTGCGAAGCAACGATCTCGGTGCCCAGCTTCAGCACGCCGCCAGCGGCTTCATCACGCTTGATGATTTGCACGCGCTGGCCGGCTTGCCACAGGCGCCAGTCTTCGGCTTTGGCGTTCGGGAAGTATTCCTTCAGCGCGTTCAGACGGTCTTCATCCGACAGCATCAACTGCCCGGCAAGGTACTCGACCAGCGGGTATTCCTTGATGCCGACCTTGGTCATTGGCCAGATGTTGTGGGTGGTGGTGCTGGTCAGCAGGTCGAAGTACGAACCTTCCTTGAGGAACTTGGTGCTGAAGGTCGCGAACGGGCCAAACAGAATGACGCGCTTGCCGTCCAGAACACGGGTGTCCAGGTGCGGAACGGACATCGGTGGCGCGCCAACCGAAGCTTTACCGTAGGCCTTGGCCAGGTGCTGCTCGGCAATCGTCGGGTTCTCGGTCACCAGGAACGAGCCGCCAACCGGGAAGCCTGCGTATTCCTTGGCTTCAGGAATGCCCGACTTCTGCAGCAGGTGCAGAGCACCGCCGCCAGCGCCGATGAACACGAACTTGGCGTCGGTTTCGGTCTTGGTACCGTCTTTGAGGTTTTTGTAGCTCACACGCCAGGTGCCATCGGCGTTCTTGGTGATGTCTTCAACTTCGCTCGACAGTTTCAGATCGAAGTTGGGTTTGGTTTGCAGGTGAGCGGCGAACTGGCGGGTGATTTCGCCGAAGTTCATGTCCGTACCCAGCGGGCTCCAGGTGGCCGCGATTTTCTGGTTCGGGTCACGCCCTTCCATCATCAGCGGTACCCACTTCTTGATCACAGCCGGGTCTTCGGAGTACTGCATGCCGGCGAACAGCGGGCTCGCCTGCAGCGCTTCGTAGCGCTTTTTCAGGAACTTGATGTTGTCATCGCCCCACACGAAGCTCATGTGCGGAGTGGTGTTGATGAACGAACGAGGGTTCTTCAGCACGCCCTGCTGAACCTGCCACGCCCAGAACTGACGGGAAACCTGAAACGCTTCGTTGATCTCGACAGCTTTCGGGATCGTTACGTTGCCCTTGTCGTCTTCCGGGGTGTAGTTCAGCTCGGCGAGGGCGGAGTGACCGGTACCGGCGTTGTTCCAGCCGTTGGAGCTTTCCAGGGCGACGCCATCGAGGCGCTCGACCATTTCCATCGACCAGGTCGGTTCCAGCTCATTGATCCACACACCCAGGGTGGTGCTCATGATGCCGCCGCCGATCAGCAGGACATCAACTTTCTTGGCTTCGGCAGCATTGGCAGACGACATCCCCATCGCCAAAGCCAGACCGAGCAAGGCTGTGTTCACTTTCTTAAACATCTGTTGCACCTATGATAAAACGCCTTCCGCCCGTCGTTGTTATCAGTCTGCGTTGCGCTTTGTTGACGCTCAGGCTGGCGTCGCGCAATCCGGCACACTTCAATATTGACGGGTGGGCACACAAGGCCGACATGTGGCATCGACCTCAGTTAATGTCCCTTCTGAACTGACTTCTTATCGTTATTGGCTTCAGCTGCTTGAGCGACAGGGATCCCGTCGGCCCGCCCGAAAGGCCAGCCAACCGAATTAAGTCAAAGCAAATTTGGCGCGGAGAATATCACGTCAGGGCGAACCCGCGCGTCTGTTCCCGACTTGAAAGTCTTTTTCCGCTCAGAGACTTATCGGCCATCGGCAACCAAACATGACTGCGATTAGGCATTGGCCTGCAAAGTTTTTTGCGCGATACGCATCGCAACTTGATAAATCAGCGCCAACGGCTCGTTGTTCATGCAGAAAATAACCTGCTAAGTTGTATGATGACTGACGAACAAAGCCAGTCATCCCAACCCAATAACAACAAGGAAACAACATGACCAAATCCCGCCTACTCATCGGTTTCTTCTGCGCCTTCAGCGCCTGCGCCATGGCCGCCCCTGCCCCGGCGGAAAGAGAAGTCGCCCAAGCAGTTGATCACCTGACTCAGGCGATGCTGCATAAAGACATCGCCGAGTTGAACGCTCTGACCGCGCCGAACCTGACCTACGGCCACTCCAGCGGCAAGATTCAGGACAAGCAGGAATTCATCGCCGACATCGAAACCGGCCGCAGCGCATTCAAGACCCTGGAGATGCAGAAGCAGACCATCACGATGTCCGGCGATACCGCATTGGTGCGCCACCACTTCTCCGCGCAGGCGTTGAAGGGGACTGAGGTGATTCCGACCGAGATCGAAAATTTCCAGATCTGGCAGAAACAGGGTGGGAAATGGTTGTTGGTGGGACGACAGGCGTTCAGGTTTTGATTAAGGGCACATAGGCCTGATTCAGTGTTGCCCGAGCTGGCCTAATCGCGGGCAAGCCCGCTCCCACAGTGGATGATGGTGTGCACACCGTTGCATTCACAACATCAGACCCTGTGGTAGCGGGCTTGCCAGCGATAAGGCCGTGATAGACACCAGAAATGTAATGGGTCCTACCGCTATCACAACCGAAACCGATCCACCGACCGCGCCAGCTGCCCCGCCAGATTCGACAATTCATCGGTGGTCGTCGCCGTTTGCCCGATCACCCGACTGTTGCCCTCGCTCATCCCGGCAATCATCTCCACCTGATGGGCGATCTCGTTACTGGCCTGGCTCTGTTCGCCAATCGTGCGGGTGATGTCGTTGACCAGTTGCGTGGTGTTCAGCGTGGCGTCGAGGATCTCGCGAATTGCCCGCTCAACGTCCGCTGTTACCGCCATGCCTTTGTCGACCTGCGCCACACCGGCCTCCATGCTGTTGACCGCCTCGCGCGTGCTGCTCTGGATGCGCGCGACCATTGCGGCAATTTCCTGGGTCGAGGCGCTGGTGCGTGCGGCCAGACTGCGCACTTCATCGGCGACCACGGCAAAGCCACGGCCCTGCTCACCTGCCCGCGCCGCCTCGATCGCGGCGTTGAGGGCCAGCAGGTTGGTCTGGTCGGCGATGCTCTTGATCACCTGAATGATGTTGAAGATCGCCTCGGATTCCTGATCCAGCGTGCGGATCACCTGCGCCGACTGCTGTGCCGAGCGGGCGATGTCGTCCATGTCGCTGACCACTTGATGAATCACCCCGCCGCCCTCCTTCGCTAGATTTTCCGCCTGATTGGCCATGCTCAGGGCACGTTCGGCGTGGCGGGTGATTTCTTCGATGCTCGCGGTCATCTGGCTGGCGGCGGCCGCCATGGTCCCGGCGGCAACGCTTTGCTGCTGGCTGCTGTCGGCGACCTGATGGCAGCCCTGACTGAGCTGCTCGCTCATGCCGCTGACACCGTGGGCGTTGCGCCGGACCACGTCGATCATGTTGCGCAAGTCACGTTGCATGGTCGCCAATGTGCGGATCAGCACACTGGCTTCGTCCTTGCCGGCGGGCTCGACAATCGGTTCGCTGAGATTGCCATGGGCAATGCTTTCAGCGATGCGGCTGGCGGATTTGAGCGGCCCCATGATACTCAGGATCACCCAGCGCCCCTGAATCAGCAGCAGCAACAGACTGGCGATCAGCACCACACCAAGGGCCAGATTGGCATTGCTAATGGCCGCTTCGGTGCCTTCGCTGGTTTGCCGAGTGTTGCTTTCAATCAATTCGCTGAGCGTCGCCATTTGCTCTTCGAGCTGGCTGAACGCGGCATTGAACGTGCCGAGCTGCTGCTGGGCGGCATCCGGATTGTCCAGCGCCACGCCGACGATCTGCTCGGCGGATTTGATGTAGGTGTCGAGGCTCGGCTTGATCTGCTCCAGCGCCGTGCGCAGCTGCGGGTTGATCGGCAGTTTCAGGTTGTCATCCAGCACTTCACGAAAATGCCCTGCGTGCTCGGCCAGCGAATCGCGCACTTCTGTGGCGGTGGCGGTGCTTTTGCCCAGGCCGACCAGCATCGCCGAATAGACATCGGCGCGCAGGGCGTCGTGCATCATGTCCGCTTCCATGTGATTGCGCAGCGCGCTCATGCTTACCGTGTTATCGCCGACCGCCGTGGCCATCCGCAGATTGCCGACGTAACTGACCAGGCTCACGATCAGCGCCGTCAGCAGGCTGGTCGCAATCAGCAACACCAAACGCAGTTTGATCGACACCGTGGAATCTCCCGTGGGCACGCTGGATTGCGCTTGTCGGATTTCAGTTAAGCCTATGTGCAGGGAACTGCCGACACAGAGCGTATCGGCTGATGTCAGGGGCGACTTGAATCCGGCAAAACTTTTCAAGCGTGAACCCGGTCACACCTTGCAGCGCCGATGGATAACGCCTTCATCGCTGGTTAACCCCGGCAGGCTATCAATCCATGGCTACGAACATTCATGCAGCTGAAGGAAACGCTTATGAAACGCGCACTGTGGTTTGGTCTGCTCGGCACGTTGGCAATCGGCACCGCACAGGCAGCAACGGAGAAAGTCGCAATCAATCTGGTCAGCGCCGACGGCGCGCCGCAGGCGATCGGCTCTGTCACTGTCAGCGAAACGCCGTACGGCCTGCTGTTCACACCCGAGCTGAAATCATTGCCGGCCGGCATCCACGGTTTTCATGTCCATGAAAACGGCAGCTGCGAAGCGGGCACGAAGGATGGCGTGAAAGGCGCGGCAATGGCCGCTGGCGGACACTTCGATCCGGCGAAAACCGGCAAGCATCTCGGCCCTTACGCCGACGGGCATCTGGGTGATCTGCCAGCGGTGTATGTGACGGCTGACGGGGTCGCCAACTATCCGGTGCTGGCACCGCGCCTTAAGAAGATTTCCGAGATCAAGGGCCACGCCCTGATGATTCACGCCGGCGGCGACAACCATTCCGACATGCCCAAGCCACTGGGCGGTGGCGGCGATCGCATGGCCTGTGGGGTGATCTGAACCGACTGAGCGGTGAAAACTCTGACTCACGGCTTTTCACCGCTCACGGAACTCCCGCGCGCCGTTCACCTCTGACGTTATGTAGTCCCTTCCCTTTTTGCTTAGCGCTTGTGGAGGAACACGTCATGCGCAAGTTAGTCCTGATTTCTTCTTTAATGCTTTGCCTGCCGGTCGGTTCTGCGCTGGCCCGCGTTGACGCGGGTGACGTCGCCACCTCGGCAGGTGTCTCCGCGTCGCTGTACTCGACCTTCAAGGACGACAAAATGGTGATTCCGGCCCGTGACGACGTGTCTGCGTTCGTTGCAAGCGGCGGGGCCATTCGTGGGGTTTATCTTGAGTCGGTACTGCAACAGGTGCGCCAGGCAAACCCTGGCTTGAACGCCAGTGATGAAGACCTGGCAAACGCCATTCTGGTGCACTACGAAGGCGTGCAGCAGTAGTCACGAGGGACGCAGCGGCCGATGGACGGCCGCTGAGTGCGCATAGGCAAACATGTCCGACGGCCTCTATGATGGAGGCCATGACGACGACCGTGCCCTTGCGCTCACCCTGCCCTCCCGGCGCCTGCATCTGCGGGCGCGATCCGTTGCTGGAAACCCCCGGCGCCGATCTGCGCATCCTGCGCCTGACTCGCGCTGAGGAAAAAATTCTTCTGGCGCGCCTGGAACAACTCAAAGACCTCGCCGACCTCAAACGCCTGCAACAGCGTATGTACGAGCAACTCGGCATCCGTGTCGACGTCGCCCCCGGCTTCAATGAAGTGCGCACCATGCGCGGCATTGCCATTCAGATCGACGAGCTGCCAGGCTTGTGTCGCAAGACTCGCGCGGCAATCCCGGCGGCGATTCGCAAGGGCCTGGAAAACCACCCGCAAATCGCCTTCGAACTGCTCAACGCCCACGACTTGCTGCGCGACACCTGATCACGATTTCATGCCGACGCGTTTGCGCATCTCGGCGGTGATGGTCTGACGGGTTTTCTTCATGTCCGCCCAAGGTTCATCGCCGACTTCGGTCAGACGCTCGTGAACGTTGTAGATGTTCCAGTGATTACCACCCTTGATTTCAGCGACCTCCTCTCGGTACAGCGGCACCGACACCGGCATGCCTTCCCGCGCCCGGGCGGCGTAGGCGCAAATGGTGGTGGCACCGAGGCCGTTGCGCAGGTAATCGATGAAGATCCGCCCGACGCGGTTTTTCGGCCCGGACACCGCTGAAATCCGGTCCGGCAGCAACTTGGCCATGTGGCTGACGATGGCGTGGCTGAAGTCCTTCACTTCGTCCCAGCCATGCTTGCGCGTCAACGGCACCACCAGGTGAATACCTTTGCCGCCGCTGGTTTTCAGGAAGGCTTTGAGGCCCAGCTCATCGAGCACAGTCAGGGTCAGCGCGGTGGCTTCAACCATGCTTTTCCATGGCAGCGCAGGATCCGGGTCGAGGTCGAGAACGAAGCGATCGGGCTTGTCCAGATCCACCTTCGTCGCGTTCCAAGTGTGCAGTTCGACGGTGCTCATCTGCACCGCACCGACCAGCGCTTCGGGATTGTTGATCATCATCACTGGCTGGCCGGTGACGTCCTTGTCCAGAGCAGTGATACCGGGAATGGCCAGGCGTTCGGCGTTCTTCTGGAAAAACAGTTCGCCGGCGATGCCGTCCGGTGCACGCACTAAGGCCACGGGACGATCCTTAAGTTGCGGCAGGATGTGTTCGGCAACGCTGGCGTAATACTGCGCCAGTTGCATCTTGGTTGTGCCGCTGACCGCATCGATCACTCGATCGGGGTGAGTGATGCGTACCTTGCCGCCGGCCAGACCTGCTTGCGAAGGGGCGGTTTCGTCTTTTTTGCTGGCGGCGGTTTTCTTTGCCGGCTGCTTGTCGGCGGTTTTGGTCTTTTCGGTTTTTTCGGACTTGGCAGCTTTCACAGGCTTCGCTCGCTCCTCGGTAATGTCCTTGGCCGGTTTGTCATCGCGCAAACCATGGAACACGGCATGACGCACCGAGCCGTCCTTGGTCATCTCGGCGAACGCCACCTCCGCCAGCAGTTTGGGTTTGAGCCAGTGCACGCCTTTGGCCTCGAAACCGCTGGGCGGATTGACCACTGCGGCGGCTTTGGTCTGCAACGGCTTAAGTTGGGCGAGGATGCTTTTCAACGTGGTTTCGTTGAACCCGGTGCCGACCTTGCCGGCGTAGCGCAACTCGCCACTGTCAGCGTCGTGCAGGCCGAGCAGCAAGGCACCGAAGGCACTGCGCGCGCCTTTCGGATCGGTGTAGCCGACGATGACGAATTCCTGGCGATGCTTGCATTTGAGCTTGATCCAGTCACCGCTGCGCCGCGATACATAAGGCGAGCCGAGCCGCTTGCCGATCAGACCTTCCATCTGCATCTGGCAGGCGCTGTTGAGCAGCGCATCCGGGGTTTCTTCGAAGGCTTCGGAGAAGCGCAGCGTTGACGATTCTTTCTGCGCGCCGAGGATGGTGCTCAGCGCGGCGCGGCGTTCTTCGACCGGCACGTCGCGCAGGTCGACGCCATTCAGATACGGCACGTCGAACAGGTAATAAACAATGTTGCCGCTGCGCCCGGCATCGAAGGCATTCTGCAGCGCCTGAAAATCCGGCACGCCTTGCTCGTTGGCCACGACCATTTCGCCATCGAGCCAGGCCGATTCCAGACCCAGCGCCGCCAGCGCTTTGGCCTGCTGCGGCAGTTTGTGCGTCCAGTCATGGCCGTTGCGGGTGAACAGCTGCACCTCATCGTGATCGATCCGCGCCATGACCCGGTAGCCGTCAAACTTGATCTCGTAGCTCCACTGCCCTTCGGGCGCGCTGTCGACCAGCGTCGCCAGTTCCGGCTTGATCAGCGCTGGGAGCTTGCCCTTGCGCGCGCCGGTAAGCTGCCCGGACGCCTGCTTGCGCGGCTTGGCCGGGGCCTTTTTCACCGGTTTGGCTTTATCGGCAGCAGCCGCCGATTTGCCGACAATCGTGCGCTCGCTGAGCACGCTGTCGGGCTCGGCGACCAATACGTCGAAATCATCCTGCGGGCGCGCGGCGTTGTCCTGATGCTTGATCAGGAACCATTGTTCTTTCTTGCCCGGCATGTGCGTGCGCACCAGATTCCACACGCCGCCGAGCTTCTCGCCTTGCAACTCAAACTTGAGCCGGCCCTTGGCATAGGCCTTGTGCGGATCTTCCAGCGGAATCCACACGCCGCGATCCCAGACGATCACATCACCGGCACCGTAATGCCCCTCGGGAATGCTGCCTTCGAACGTCGCGTAATCGAGCGGATGATCCTCGACATGAATCGCAAGACGCTTGACCGACGGGTCCAGCGACGGCCCCTTCGGCACCGCCCAACTCTTCAGGGCGCCGTCGAGTTCCAGGCGAAAGTCGTAATGCAGGTGCGA
The DNA here is from genome assembly GCF_056278925.1 of Pseudomonas sp. TE9122. Lineage (NCBI taxonomy): Bacteria > Pseudomonadati > Pseudomonadota > Gammaproteobacteria > Pseudomonadales > Pseudomonadaceae > Pseudomonas > Pseudomonas sp. TE9122. Next base: position 3,026,811 of record NZ_JBWBQI010000001.1, read on the forward strand.
AGCGTCGTGCTTCTGGATGCAGAACTGCAAGGCATGATCCTTGGCCGACTTACGGCCCGAGCGCTTGACTGCGGCCGGTTCCGACGTCGCGGAAAAATCACGCATGCGGTTGTAATCGTCGAGGTTCCTGTTCATGAGCACACCGATGGCAGACGGGTTCTGTTATGCAGAAGAGCGACACGGCGGCGGAAAAATTCAATCGAGGTAAAAAAGCCCCGGACGGATGGAACGGCCGGGGCTGGCAGTGTCAGGGATTTTTACAGCGGGTCAGGCTTGCCCTTTCGCCTGCTGTTCCAGATGCACCTGCAGATCCGGATCGATCTGTAAGGCTGCGGCCAGCTCATCGAGATAGCTGCGTTCGGCGTCCTGTTGATCGTCTACCAGCATGACGCTGGCCAGGTACATTTCGGCGGCTACGGCCGGATCGCCGTTAGCGGATTGCGCCACTTCGCGGGCATCCAGCGGCTTGGCGACTTCGGCGTCGAGCCATTGCTGCAACTGCGGGTCGGCGGTGTGTTTGCCGATCTCGCTGCTGATAAGGTGCTTTTCTGCGTCGTCGATGCGGCCGTCAGCCTTGGCGGCGGCGATAAGGGCGCGCAGTACCGCGTGGCTGTGGGTTTCGATTTGCGGGCCGGCGAGCAGGTCGGCGGTTTGTGGCAGCTCCTGCGGCGCGGTGCTGGCCTGGCTGCGTTGCCATGCTTGATACGCTTGGTAAGCCATCATGCCCAGCGATGCGAGCGCCGCGTAACTGGTCCCACCGGTACGGCTTCTGCTACCGCCACCGAGGGCGCTTCCCAAGCCACCGCCGCCGAGCAAGCCACCGAGCAAACCACCCAGGCCGCCGAGGCCACCCGAAGCAGCCGCGCCACCCGCTCCGGACTGACTGCCGCCGCCCAACAGGCCACCAAGTAAACCGCCCAGGCCGTCACCGGCCGAAGCCCCGCGTTGTTGCCCTGCCGAGGCCTGGCCTCGGAGCAGTTGTTCAAGCAAATCGCTGGTGTTCATGACGTTATCCTCCGAGGCCCCGGCCTGATTGCGTCTGGCAACGATAGACCGACGCAGCCATAGCGCCAGCACCGTTGGGCTGACGCCCGATCACCATCGAATCGCCACGCGAGAAAATTTTCGCCGGCCAGCTAAGATTCAAGGGTGGTGAACCTTATCGCGGCTAAACCGGTCGATAGCTGCAACCCGACCCGGTTCGCCGACGCCCTTTCTGATGATGGGCGATACCCGGCTTGCTTCACTTTCTGGAGAACACCCCCGTGATATCCACCGTACACATCGCCAGGCTGAAAGCATGGGGCGCCCATGGTTTTACCGCGACCGGCGTGGTCACCGCCTTCCTTGCCACCCTCGCGCTGCTGGAAAACCAGCCGATTCATTGCCTGATGTGGCTGGGCGTGGCGCTGATCGTCGACGGCCTCGATGGCGCACTGGCGCGCAAGGTCAATGTGCAATCGGTGCTGCCGAGTTTCGACGGTTCGATCCTCGATCTGGTCATCGATTACCTGACTTATGTATTCATCCCGGCACTGTTTATCTACCGCTACATTCCCCTGCCCGATTACACCCTGTTGCTGACGGTGTCGGTGATTCTGGTGTCGTCGCTGTTCTGCTTCTGCAACGTCAACATGAAGAGCAAGGACAACTATTTTGTCGGCTTCCCGGCGGCCTGGAACGTGGTAGCGCTGTGCCTGTACATCATTGGCCCGGGGCCGTGGATTACCTTTCTCACCGTGATCGGGCTGGCGCTGCTGACGGTGACGCGGATGAAGTTCCTGCACCCGTTTCGCGTGCGGCGTTTCATGCCAATCAATATTGCGGTGACGGCGATCTGGCTGTTGTGCAGCCTGTCGCTGGTGCTCAATCACCCGGTGATCAACCCGCTGGTGATGGGCTTGTGGCTGCTGATGTCGGCTTATTTCCTGGGGATCTGCATCTGGCGCACGGCGCTGGAGTGGTTTGATCGCGGCCATTTGAAATAAGCACATTCCCTGTGGGAGCGAGCCTGCTCGCGAATGCGGTCGTTCCATCAACATCAAGGTTGGCTGGCACACCGCTTTCGCGAGCAGGCTCGCTCCCGCAGAGATCTTCATCGATCAGGAGATCCGATGGGGACTAGCGCTTGGTAATAACCACCTCCAGATACTCACTCGGCACCACCAGCGACGCCTCCCCCGCGCGATTCGCTCGATTGAGCAACTCGGTCAGATCATCCTCCAACGCCTGTCCGGCCTCCGCCGGCAACACCGCAAAAGCCTTGTGCACCGGCCCATACCAGTGCCGAAAGATATCAATGAAATGCGCCGCCGAGCGGTAGCGGAAGTTGAAGTGGCTGCGGGTCACGCGCACGACAAAATCGCGGTCATCGAAATGCTTGTGCAGCCACGCATCCGAGCCCCAGTTCGATGGAGGCTGTGCAACCGCTGGCGGTGGCAGATGCTGGCCGAGAGTCTTGAACATCTGGCCGACGAAGCCCTCCGGCGTCCAGTTCGCCATACCGATCCGTCCGCCGCGACGACAGACCCGCCCCAGTTCAGCAGCGGCGGTGACCTGGTCAGGCGCGAACATCACGCCGAACGTCGACAACACGGCGTCGTAGCTTTCATCGGGAAAAGGCAAAGCCTCGGCATCGGCCACCTGAAAAATCACCTCCAGATGCTCGGCCCGGGCGCGATCCTGACCACGCTCCAGCAATGCCGCCACATAATCGGTCGAAGTCACTACACACCCGCGCCGCGCCGCTGCCAGGGTTGCATTGCCGTTACCGGCCGCGACATCCAACACCTGTTCATCACAGCGCAGATCGCAGGCCTCGGCGAGGTTTTCCCCAACAATTTGCAAGGTGGTGCCGATCACGGCGTAGTCGCCACTGGCCCAAGCGACTTTCTGACGTTCCTTCAGGGCAGTGAGGTCAAGCGGGGTACTCATGACAGCGAGCTCCGTGGCAGAGAGAATGCACAGTCGGCGGCGCAGACTGTGCTTGGTCACTATCGCGCCGAGGCTGCCCGGCGTCCCTGCCAATCGTCCGCCAGCCCCGTAAACCCGGCACTTTGCCGATGAGCGGCGCAAATCTGTCAAGCGCCTGATACACCTTGCGCATTGTCAGCGTCGCGGGATTGGTTTCTGATGCGGGCTCGCCCACGCAAAGGACTCGACCGATGTCACTGCACCTCGACTGGCTCGCCGCGCACATGCAACACAGCGATCGCTACGCGGCGTGGATTCACCAACAATTCCACTACGAATACGCCGACCAGCCCCTGGCTCAATGGCAGCGCGAATTTGCCGAGGGCCAAAGCAATGGCGAATGGTCGTGCCTGATTGCCATGGACGGTGAACGCCTGCTCGGTGGTGCCGCACTGGCCCGCAACGACTTGGCTGATCGCGCCGATCTCGGCCCATGGCTCGCCTGCGTATTCGTTGATCCCGAGGCGCGCGGGCAAGGCTTGGCGGAGCATCTGATTGAAGGGATTTGCGAGGCAGCAAAGCAGCGTGGGGTGTCGCGCTTGTAGTTGCACACGCAAGACAAACACGACTACTACGGTAAACGCGGCTGGCAGCTATTGGAGGGTTTTCAGGCGTGGGAAAAACAACAATGGCTCATGGTCCGCGACCTGTGAGCCATTGGTTTTTTTGATCAGGCTGCCGGAGCTTTCGCCTCTTCCAGCAACTGCTTGATCATCTGCTCCTGCTCCGCATAGCGACCTTCACCAAAGTGGCTGTAACGCATCTGGCCCTTGGCGTCGATCAGGTAATGCGCCGGCCAGTACTGATTGTCGAAGTTGCGCCAGATTGCGTAGTCGTTGTCGATCGCCACCGGGTAGGTGATACCGAGTTTTTTCACCTGATCCTTGACGTTGTTGATGATGCGCTCGTAGCCATACTCGGGTGTGTGCACGCCGATCACCACCAGGCCGTCCTTCTCGTATTTCTTCGCCCAGTCTTTGACGTACGGCAGGGTGTGCTGGCAGTTGATGCAGTCGTAGGTCCAGAAGTCCACCAGCACCACTTTGCCGCGCAGGGATTCGGCGCTGAGCTCTGGTGAATTGAGCCACTGCACAGCGCCCGACAGCGACGGCATCGCGCCCCGCGCCTCGTCCATCATCGAATCGGCGCGGACCTTGCTGACAAAGTAGTCGACCACTTTCGGCACGTTTTCCAGGACGTTTTTCTCGACGCTGGCCACGCCTTCGGAAGAGGTATTGGCGAGCAGAGCCTTGTCGGCGCCCGTGGAAATCACCGCGACTGTCGCAAGCACCGCAACCCCGGCACCACGACGCAACCAGCCGCTGAACGGGATCGACGGTTTCAGCCGATTGACCAGACCGCGCCCGGCGAAGATCAACGTTCCCAGCGACAAGGCACTGCCGACGCCGTAAGCCAGCAGCAACAGGCTGGTCTGGGCATTGGCGCCTTGCAACATTGCGCCGGTCAGAATCACCCCAAGGATCGGCCCGGCACAGGGCGCCCACAACAGGCCGGTGGCGACGCCGAGCATGATCGAGCCCATCGGTCCGGCTCGTTTACGGGTGTCCTGATCGAGACGATTGCCCAGGGCGACGAAGGGCCTGGTCAGCCAGTCACCGACGCGGGCCGAGATCAGCGACAAGGCGAACAGCGCCATGACCAACAAGGCAACGTGACGGCCGGTGTTGCTGGCCTGAATCACCCACTCGCTGCTGACCACCGCGAGGCTTGAGATCAGCGCAAAGGTCAGCGCCATGCCGGCGAGGGTCAGCAAGATCGAGGAACGTGTACGGTTGGCGCCAGCGAACAGAAACGGCACCACCGGCAGGATGCACGGACTGAGGACGGTCAGCAGACCGCCGAGAAATGCGATGAGGTACATAACGGGGTCACCTTGAATGGGGGGGCTGGGCACGCAACCGGGCAGCGAGGGAAACGTCCCTCGCTAGCCTGCTTTATCTACGCCGTGGCTCATGCGGTCTGGCCGTCCAGCAGCTGCCCTTGAGGCGTGCGACTGGCACCGTTTTCCGCGACCAGTTGGCCTTGCGGTGTGCGGTTGGAACCATCAGCGGCAACCATCTGGCCTTGCGGCGTGCGGCTGGAACCATCTGCGGCAACCATCTGCCCCTGCGGTGTGCGGTCGGAACCATCAGCGGCAACCATCTGCCCCTGCGGCGTGCGGCTGGAACCATCAGCGGCGATCAGTGCATCGCTGCCCTCCTTCGCGACCGTGGTCAGCTGGAAGCAGGTGCTGCTGGCGCAGCTGCTCTGCTCCAAGGCACTGTTGGCGTGGGCGGCGGCACCGGTGAAGGCGAAGGCTGCTGCGGTCAGAAAGCGCGAGACGTTGTTCATGGCAAAACTCCTTGCAGAAAAAGTAGGGATGACTCAGTTCTGGTTGTTGCAGCCGTCAGCGAATTTGCTGTAATCCAGCTCGCGGGTTTTGCCGGCGGAATCGAGGTAGGTCATGCGCGCCTCGGTGATGCCGCAGGTCACGGAAGTGTCTTCAGTCATCGACAGCACTTTCTGGATATCCAGATGGGTGCCGTAGGTGTAGGTTTGCCGGCTGACGTCAGCTTCGGCGTGGGCCGACAGGGTGCAGATGTTCAGAGCGGCGAACAGGCAGGCGGCGAATACGGATTTATTGTTCATGGTGTAGTCCTCAAGGCTTCAGTGGGTTTGAGCCGAGGCGGTCTGTGTGTGTGCCTCGATGGAGCCTATTTGAGGCCTTCGAGGTATCGCGTCTGTGTCAGGAAAGGACGAGAATCACTCGTTGTGTATCCATGCAGTGTGTAGATACAGAGCGATACAAAACCCCGAAAAAATCGTGATTTTGCGTCGGTGTGTATCCGCCGTCGCGACAGATACACTGCAATACAAAGGCAGGCAGGCGTGCGGTCAGCGGCGCTATAGACTGCACGGCATTCCCCCTTTGACAGAGGCTTGAACCGATGGAACATGTCGATCACATTCTCATCGTCGACGACGACCGCGAGATCCGTGAACTGGTAGGCAACTACCTGAAGAAGAACGGCCTGCGCACGACAGTGGTCGCCGATGGCCGACAGATGCGCAGCTTCCTTGATGCCAACACCGTCGACCTGATCGTGCTCGACATCATGATGCCCGGCGACGATGGCCTGCAGTTGTGCCGTGAATTGCGCGTGGGCAAACACAAGGCCACGCCGGTGCTGATGCTCACCGCGCGCAACGATGAGACCGACCGCATCATCGGTCTGGAAATGGGCGCCGACGATTACCTGAGCAAACCCTTCGCCGCCCGCGAACTGCTGGCGCGGATCAACGCTGTGTTGCGCCGTACCCGCATGTTGCCGCCGAACCTGGTGGTCACCGAAGCCGGTCGCCTGCTGGCCTTCGGTCGTTGGCAGCTGGACACCTCGGCCCGGCACCTGCTCGACAGCGACGGCACCATGGTTGCCCTCAGCGGTGCCGAGTACCGCTTGCTGCGGGTGTTCCTCGACCATCCGCAACGGGTGCTCAGCCGTGATCAGTTACTCAATTTGACCCAAGGGCGCGAGGCCGATCTGTTCGACCGCTCCATCGATCTGCTGGTCAGTCGCCTGCGTCAACGCCTGCTGGACGATGCTCGCGAGCCGGCTTATATCAAGACCGTGCGCAGTGAAGGTTATGTGTTCTCGCTGCCGGTCGAACTGCTTGGGGCTTCGGCATGAAACTCAAGCTGCAATGGCCACGCACTCTCGCCTCGCGCCTGTCGCTGATTTTTCTGATCGGACTGATTCTGGCGCAGGGCCTGTCGTTCGGCGCGCAGTATTACGAGCGTTACCAGAGCGCGAAAAGCACCATGCTCGGCAACCTCGAAACCGACGTCTCGACTTCGATGGCGATCCTCGATCGCCTGCCCGCCGCCGAGCGCGAGGCCTGGCTGCCGCGACTGGCCCGGCGCAATTACGGCTACCTGCTCAACGAGGGCGAACCGGGCATGCCGGTGACCTCAGCTGAAAAGTCCGTCGCGATCGCCTCGATTACGGCGGCCATCGGCGACACTTATCCAATCGTGTTTACCGAAGTTCCCGGCGGTCCGAGACAACACTTCCAGGGCCACCTGCGCCTGAGCGACGGCAGCCCGGTGACCATCGATATCCGTCCGGCGATGGTGCCGTTGTCGCCGTGGTTGCCGGTGGTGCTGCTCGGCCAACTGGCGTTACTGATCCTCTGCACATGGCTCGCCGTGCGCATCGCCATCCGCCCCCTCACTCGCCTCGCCAACGCCGTGGAAACCCTCGATCCCAACGCGCACCCGATCAAACTCGACGAGCAAGGGCCGACCGAAGTGGTCCACGCCGCGCGGGCGTTTAACGCCATGCAGACGCGCATTGCCGCCTACCTGAAAGAACGCATGCAACTGCTCGCGGCGATTTCCCACGACCTGCAAACGCCGATCACCCGGATGAAACTGCGCGCAGAGTTCATGGACGACTCGGTCGAGAAAGACAAACTGAGCAGCGACCTGGGCGAGATCGAGCATCTGGTGCGCGAAGGCGTGGCTTACGCTCGCAGCGTTCACGGCGCCACCGAAGAAAGCCGGCGTACTGATCTCGACTCGTTCCTCGACAGCCTGGTCTTCGACTATCAGGACATGGGCAAGGACGTGCAGCTCGGCGGCAAAAGCAAAGCGGTAATCGAAACCCGCCCGCAGGCCCTGCGCCGGGTGCTGGTGAACCTGACCGACAACGCCCTGAAATTCGCCGGCGCCGCGCAATTGCAGGTCGAAGCGCAGGGCAACAGCCTGTCGGTGAAAGTCCTCGATCGCGGCCCGGGCATCGCCGAGGCCGAACTGGCGCAGGTGCTGGAACCGTTCTACCGCGTGGAAAACTCGCGCAATCGTGATACCGGCGGCACCGGGCTCGGGTTGGCGATCGCCCAGCAATTGGCGTTGGCGCTGGGTGGCTCGCTGCTGTTGAGCAATCGTGAAGGTGGCGGGTTGTGCGCTGAACTGAAGTTGCCGCTGCCACGCTGAGAAAAACACCGACTAGACTCATTCATTACCCAGTCGAGGGGGCCGCAGGACGTCTGCTGTGCCCTGCCCCAATCCGTGACCACCGCCCGGTGGCGCCTGCCTCGACATTCAACGCCGCCGGACGGTGATCCTGTTTCAGGAGCACACGTGATGAATGAGGCGAAGCTCAACGAATTCATGGGCAAACTGGTCAACGACATGGGCGGCGCGGCGATGCTGGCCAATGTCATTGTCGGCGAAGAACTCGGTCTGTACCGGGCGATGGCCGACAGCCAACCGATCAGCCCCGAAGCCCTAGCTGCCAAAACCACCTGCAATCCGCGCCTGGTGCGTGAATGGCTCAGCGCCCATGCCGCATCGGGCTATATGGAACACCTTGACGGTCAATTTCGCTTGCCTGAAGAACAGGCACTGGCGCTGGCCGTAGAGGATTCGCCGGTGTACGTTGCTGGCGGTCTCGGCGTTGTGGCGTCGTTTTTCCATGACAAGGACAAACTGGTCAAGGCCATGCGCGGCAATGGCGCCTTGTCGTGGGGCGATCACCATCCGTGCATGTTCAGCGGCACCGAACGTTTCTTCCGCCCCGGCTACAAAGGTCACCTGATTGCCGAATGGCTTCCGGCGCTCGACGGCGTGGTGGCGAAGCTGGAACGCGGCGCCAAAGTTGCCGACATCGGCTGCGGCCACGGCGCCTCGACGGTGATCATGGCCCAGGCGTTTCCGAAATCGCAGTTTGTCGGCTTCGACTTCCATGCGCCGTCAGTCACCGTCGCCACGCAACGGGCCGAAGAAGGTGGCGTGGGCAATCGCGCCAGATTTTTCGAGGGCACGGCGAAAAACTATCCCGGCGGCGACTACGACCTGATCTGCTTTTTCGACTGCCTGCACGACATGGGCGACCCGGTCGGCGCCGCTCGCCACGCTTATGAGTCGCTGAAAGGTGATGGCACGGTGTTGCTGGTCGAACCGTTCGCCAACGACAAACTGGACGACAATCTCAACGCGGTCGGGCGCCTGTACTACGCCGCCTCGACGTTTATCTGCACGCCCAATTCGCTGTCCCAGGAAGTCGGCCTCGGGCTCGGTGCGCAGGCTGGGGAAATGCGCCTGCGCAAAGTCTTTGTCGAGGCCGGGTTCAAGCAGTTCCGCCGCGCCACGCAAACGCCTTTCAACCTGATACTGGAGGCGCGCAAGTAACCCGTACGGATCGCGTGCTAACCTGCGGGGCACTGCCCATTCTGGAGTGCTGAGCATGCTCGATAGCCCGATCCGCGAACATCTCGATACGCTGTTGCAGGCCATGGCCGATGATAACTTGCTGATATTGACCGGCGCCGGCATCAGCACGCCATCGGGCATTCCGGACTATCGCGACAGTGACGGCGTGCGTCGCGGGCGGCAGCCGATGATGTATCAGGAATTTCTCGCCGCCCCGGAATCACGCCGGCGGTATTGGGCGCGGGCCATGCTCGGTTGGCCGCGCGTCCGTCAGGCCCGACCGAACGCGGCGCATGAGGCGCTGGCGACGTTGCAGCAGCGCGGCCGGATCAGCGATTTGATCACGCAGAATGTCGATACCTTGCACGATCAGGCCGGCAGCCAGGATGTGATCGAGCTGCATGGCAGTCTGCATCGGGTGCTGTGCCTGGATTGCGGGCAACGCAGCGAGCGCGATGCGATCCAGCAGCAGATGGAGGCACAGAATCCCTACCTGAGTGGTGTTGATGCGGTGCAGGCGCCGGATGGCGATACCTTGCTCGACCCGGCATTTGAAGCGCGCTTCCGGGTACCGCAGTGCCCGCATTGCGCGGGTGAGCGGATGAAACCGGATGTGGTGTTCTTCGGCGAGAACGTGGCGCCGACGACAGCGGCACGCGCGCTGGCCGCCGCCGAGAATGCGGCGGGGTTGCTGGTGGTGGGATCTTCGTTGATGGCGTATTCGGCGTTTCGCTTGTGTCGGGTGATCGCCGAGCGTGGCAAACCGTTGATGGCGATCAATCTGGGCAAGACCCGGGCGGATGATTTGCTGGATTTGAAGATTGAAGGGTCGTGTGAGGAGCTTTTGCCGTGGTTGGTGGAGGAGCTGAGGCGGTGAGATTTTGAGTAATGGGTTCGGCTTGAAATCGGCCCCTCACCCTAGCCCTCTCCCGAGGGAGAGGGGACTGACCGAGGTGTCTGTACGGGATTCGTCGACCTGAAATCACTCATCGAACTCAGATCTTTGACTGCCGTGCTGGTGCCGGACTCAATGCGCCCGATCCAGCCCCGCCAGCAATACGCTGTCGTGGCTGTAGATGTCCGGCGCATAACGCACCTGGCCGCTGCTGTCGACTTGCGCCGTCCAGTAGGTCATCAGGATCGGCACCGGCGCCGACAGGCGAAATTCATGGGTGCTACCGGTTGCCAGCAAAGTATCGGTGCGGGCTTTTTCTGCCGGGGACAGCAGCAGATCGCGCAGTTGCAGCGGGTGCTCGACGCGCACGCAACCGGAGCTGAACGCCCGTGGGCCTTTGTCGAACAGCGCCTTGCTCGGCGTGTCGTGCAGGTACACCGAGAACGGGTTGGGGAAACGGATGACCATTTGCCCCAGCGGATTGCGCGGGCCGGCGTCCTGGCGCAGGAGGATGTTGCCGGGGTTGTCCCAGTCGATATCCGCCGCCGCCAGAGGCTGGCCGTTGGCGTCGAGCACTTGCAGATTCTGGCGGCTGAGGAAGGTCTGGTCCTTGCGGATTTCCGGCAGCTTGTCTTCCTTCCAGATAGTCGGCGGTACGGTCCAGGTCGGATTCAGCGTCAGGCGGGTGACGCGGGATTTGAGCAGCGGTGTCTGGCGTTCGGCGCGGCCGACCTGGGTGCGGGTCTGCCACACCGGTTGACCGCCCTGATACAGCGTCAGCTCAGCGGCGGCGACATTGACCACCAGACCACTGGGCTCCATGTCCTGGGCCATCCAGCGGAAACGTTCGAGATTGACGCGCAGCTGATCGCGGCGGGTCAGCGGGCTGATGTTCAGCTCGGCAATGGTGCCCGGCCCGACCACGCCGTCAGCTTGCAACGAATGGCTGGCCTGAAAGTGCTTCACTGCCTCCACCAGCACGTCATCGTAGGCGTTGTCCGGCGGCACCAGTGCGTGTGGCAGATAGCCTTCGCTGTACAGACGACGGGCCAGTTCCGGCACGCGCGGGTCTTCCATCGCCGGGCGCAGCAACGGGCCGCTGCCGACCGGCTGCCATTGCGGCAAGGCTTGCAAGCGTTGCGCGGCATACAGCTGACGCAGGCTCTGATATTGCGGCAGATGCGGACGCGCCAGGTTGAACGCCGCAGCGATATCGTTCATGCCCGGCACGGCAATGCTGAGCAATTGCGCCTGACGATCGGTCGGCGGGCCGTCGACACGCCACAGCGGTTCGAAATGCGATTGCAACAGACGGCCGTAATGCAGATCCTGCAAGGCCTGCAGATAGTTGCGGCTGATGTCGATGTCGGCACACAACTCGCCATCCTGCGGCGGTGTCGTCGCGACCGCATAGCGATTCGGATTCAGCCCGTCGTCGGCCAACAGCTGCAATTGCGCGCGCAATGCCGGCAAGCGTGCCGATTCACTTGCCCACACCGGCATCCAGTCCTGCTGTTCATAAAACGCCTGCAACTGGCTCAACGACGGGCCATTGAGACGCGGAGCGATGGCCGGGCACGACTGCGACAGGCTGATCAAAACTGCCTGCAACGGGCTGCGCGGCTCGACCGGCAATTGCGTTTCAGGCGTCGGCAGGGTTTCGAGCGGGGGCAGCGGCTCATCGGCGCAAGCGACAAACGGCGCAGCGAGCAAACAAATGCTCAAGTAGCATGCGTACTTTTTGAACAACTGCTTTACTCCAATCCATGGCCGTCCAGATGACGGTCAACCTTACATCAGGTGCGCTGAACAGTCAGGCTCGAACCGCGAGCCTGCGGGTATTGACTGGGAGTCAGGAGCCAAAGTGCCGTTTATGTAGCAAGTTGAGGACACTTTATAAAATGTTGACGTTTTTGCGCCGACTTCTGTTGAGCACCGCGACCCTTGTCGCCGTGACTAGCCCAGTATTTGCCGCCGGCAAGCCATCGCCGGTTCTCTACAACAGCCTCGCCCACGCCGCGCCGGAACTCAATCCCCAAGCGCTCAAAGGTGCATTGAACGCCATGCAATGCGCGGTCAACAACGGCGCGAAACCCTCGCGGCATCTGGCGATCATCGATTATTCGCAACCGTCCACCGAACGCCGCCTGTGGATCTTCGATCTGAGCAAAAAGAAACTGGTGCTGCGTGATCTGGTTGCCCACGGTTCCAACTCCGGGGAAAACTTCGCCACGCAGTTTTCCAATCGCGAAGGCAGTTATCAGTCCAGCCTCGGTCTGTTCCGCACTCAGGAAAGCTACGAAGGTACTCACGGCTATTCGCTGCGCATGGATGGTCTGGAGCCCGGTTTCAATGATCTGGCCCGTGATCGCGCGATCGTGATTCATGCCGCCAGTTACGTGAACCCGCTGTGGAGCAAGCGTCAGGGGCGCATCGGCCGCAGTCAGGGTTGCCCCGCCGTGCGGCCGCAGATCGCCAAACAGGTGATCGATCGCCTGAAGAACGGCCAGTTCATGTTTTCCTGGTATCCGGATCAACGCTGGCTGCAGAAGTCACCGTACCTGAACTGCCAGCCGCAGCAGGTGGCGAGCATTCTCAACACCCACGCCAGTTAACGCGCGTCGCCTCCGGCGGGTTTGTAGAACAGGAACCTGCCGGTCTGCGCCGTGTTGCGATAGGCCTTGGCCCAACTCGGGTGCACGCCGCGATCGTGAAAATACAGGGCACCGCGCGTGCGGTCCTTGAGCTGACGGTTCAACGCCTTGCCGGCGATTTCCTTGGCCAGCGCGTATTCGGCGTCTTCCTTGACCTGATCGGGCCTGCCATCGCACCACCAGGAAAACTGGCAATTGCCGCTTTCCGAACCTTGCTTGACCACCGCGCATACCGTGTCGGGAAAGCCGTCGTGGCCGAGGCGATTCATCACCACACTGGCGACGGCTTCCATTTCCGGGGTGTCCTTGCCCTTGGCTTCCCAATAGATACTGCGCGCCAGACAGGTCAGCGGATCGTCCAGCGGCGCGGCGCCGGCCGGGTCTACCGCCTGCGCTTCGGTGGGGGTGATGGCCTCGGATTTCGGCGCCGGAGCAGCGCTGACTTTATCCGCCGCTTTCTCTTCAAGCACCTCGGCTTTCTGTTCGGCCTTGGCCTCGATCGGCGCCTGCGCCCCGGCCCATGCTGCGCCGGTCAAAAAGATCCACAACAAACCGCCCGCCAAGCATTTCGATCCCATGTCGATTCTTCCGTCAGCGCCCGCCCGGGGCAAGATGTTACGTCGGTGAGACGCCCGGTTTGCGGGGTCTTCGCAGAGTGTAGCGAGCAAATGAGCGGCCACACCAGCGCAGAAAAAATCCGCCGCAAAGAAAAACACATTCACTCACCGGGGGCCTTTCGCGCATCATGGGCGCATTCAGCTCAAGGGAGATTTCCATGCGCTTCATGCCGTCCGTTTTGCGTTATGCCGCATTGTCGCTGGGCGTGGTGTTCGCCACCTCGGCGCTGGCCGCCGATGAACTGCAATTGATCGAGTCGATCAACAGCTATCGCAGCCAGCCCCAGCGTTGCGGCACGCAGGCGTCAAACGAGTTGCCACCGCTGTCGGCCGATCCACGGCTGCGCCTGCCGGCCAGCGGCGCGGTCGATCTGCAGCAGGCCATGACCAGCGCCCACTACCCGATGGTCAACGTGCAGGCGATCACCCTCAACGGCCCCCGCGATGCGGCGTCAGCAATGAAGGCGATTCAGGAAAGCTTCTGTCAGGTGGTGCTCGATCCGCAGTTTGTCGATATCGGTGTCAACCGCGTTGACCGCGATTGGCGCATCGTCCTCGCGCGGCCGTTGCTGACGGCGAAACTCGGCGATGCACAAAGCGAAGGGCAAAAGCTGCTGGCGCAACTCAACACCGCGCGCAGCCAGGCGCGCCAGTGCGGCGGCCAGTCCTTCGCGGCGGCAGCACCGCTGGCGTGGAACGCCACGCTGGGCACGGTCGCTCAGGACCACAGCCGCGACATGGCCAACAACAATTACCTCGACCACAAGGACCGCGACGGCCGCACGCCGGGCGACCGCGCCGAACTGTCCGGTTACAGCGGACAACTGGTCGGTGAAAACATCGCCGCCGGGCAAGACACCGTCGGCAAGGTCGTTGACGGCTGGCTCGCCAGCCCAGGCCATTGCGCCAATCTGATGAATCCGCAATATCAGGAACTGGGCGCCGCTTACGCGACCGATCCGAAAAGCAACGCCGGCATTTACTGGACGGCAATGTTTGGCGCACCGTAAGGCATCATCGACGCCGTCAATCACTCGGTCAGCCAGAGTGATTGGACGGCGTGGCGAGCGCAGCCTACCCTGCGCGATCTGCGCCCGCTGACGGCGCTCCACATCCACGAGGCGAGCCCATGACACAGCGTGAATTGATCGATGGTCACAACCGCCGCGTGGATTATCTGCGCTTGTCGGTCACCGACCGCTGCGATTTTCGCTGCGTCTATTGCATGGCCGAGGACATGCAGTTCCTGCCGCGCCAGCAGATCCTCACCCTCGAAGAGCTGTTCCAGGTGGCGCAAAGCTTCGTCGCCCTCGGCACGCGCAAGATCCGCCTCACGGGTGGCGAGCCGCTGATCCGCCCCGGTGTCGTGCAACTCTGCGAACAGATCGCCGCCCTGCCCGGCCTGCGCGAGCTGTGCCTGACCACCAATGGATCGCAGCTGGGCCGACTGGCCAGGCCGCTGTTCGACGCCGGGGTCAAGCGCCTCAACATCAGCCTCGACAGCCTCGATCCGCAGCGCTTCAAAGAGCTGACCCGTACCGGCGATCTGGCGCAGGTCATCGACGGCATCGATGCCGCACGTGCCGCCGGTTTCACCCGTACCAAACTCAATTGCGTAGTGATGCAGGGCCGCAACGATCACGAGATCAACGATCTGGTCAGTTTCGCCATCGAGCGTGATCTGGATATTTCTTTCATCGAAGAGATGCCGCTGGGCGCGATCGCCGAACATAGCCGCGCCGAATCCTTCTACTCCAGCGCGCAAGTGCGCGAACGCATTGCCGAACGCTTCACCCTGATCGACTCGACCGAATCGACGCAAGGGCCGTCGCGTTACTGGCGCGTGGCCGAGGCGCCGAACATTCGCCTGGGCTTCATTTCGCCGCACAGCCACAACTTCTGCGGCACCTGCAACCGCGTGCGCCTGACCGTCGAAGGTCGCTTGCTGCTGTGTCTGGGCAACGAGCATTCGATGGACCTCAAAGCGGTATTGCGTGCCCATCCGGGCCACCCGGAACGCCTGGAAAACGCGATCATCGAGGCGATGAAACTCAAGCCGTATCGACACAATTTCGAAGTCAACGACGACGTACAAGTGGTGCGTTTCATGAACATGACCGGCGGCTGATTCGCCGCGCAACCGGGACCGCGAGATGATCGTCAGACCGAGACCCAATCAGTTCGCCGTGCTGTTCACCCTTAGAGGCTCGATCGCCAAACGCATCGCCGTGCGCACCTTGATGCTGACACTGCTGGCGGCGGCGATTGTGCTGATCGAACTTCTGGTGCCGAGCTACTTCGCCCAGATCAATTCGACGCCGTTCACCCTGCTCGGCCTGTCGCTGTCGATCTTCCTGAGCTTTCGCAACAACGCCTGTTACGACCGTTGGTACGAGGGGCGCAAGGCCTGGGGCGAGGTGCTGCTGCGGGTGCGCGCGGTGATGCGCGAAACCCAAGGCATCGATGACACCCGCCTGCGTGGGCAACTGTTGCGCAACCTGTGCGGTTTCGCCCATGCGTTGAATGCACGGCTGCGAGGAGACAGCGAGGAGCAGGCCAGTGCCGACTGGGTCAGCCCACCGATCGATGGGGCTGCGCCGGATCACTGCGGACAGATCCTTCATCAGCTCGGGCGCCAGTGCTCAGCGCTGGAAACGGCCGGTGTGCTGTCGCCATGGCGTTATCAGTTGCTGGCCAATCACCTGACCTGCCTGAGCCAGGCCCAGGCGGTGTGCGACCGGATCAAGAACACGCCACTGCCCTTCCCTTACACCCTGCTGCTGCACCGCACCATCTATCTGTTCTGCCTGCTGCTGCCGTTCGCCATGGCGCAATCGCTGGGTTGGTTGACGCCGCTGTTCACGGCAATTGTCAGCTACACCTTTTTCGGCTTTGACGCGATTGCCGATGAACTCGAAGATCCGTTCGGGCGCGATGAAAACGATCTGCCGACCGATGCACTGGTGCGCACTCTGGAGCGCGATGTGCTTTACGAACTCGGCGTATCGCCGTTGCCGCCCGCGCCGGAGCCGGACGATTACGTGCTGCGCTGAATGGCGCAGCGGCGGGCTCGGCGTGTTGACTCTGGATCGAGGTGCTGCCATTCGCGAGCAGGCTCGCTCCCACAGTTGAAATGCACTCTCCTGTGGAAGCGAGCCTGCTCGCGAAAAAGGCAACTCGGTCAATCAGCCCAAACGCCGGAAAGCGCCACCGACGAATCTTCCGTTTACACGCGCGCAAATTCCCCCTTACTATCCGGGCACACCGGTCGCCAGGTTCGCCCTGCTGCCGACGCTTTCCGCCAACGGAAACACGCGTTATGAGTACGTCACCACAACAACCGCAAAGGTTGCACGTCTCTGCTGTACGCGCCCACTGCAACAGGGGCCGCGTATGAACCGCATCGTCAATCTGCCCATGGCCCTGCGCCGCTCCAAGCTGCGTCACTCCGCACGCCCGCCGGATATCGCCGTTCCCGTCTGATCGCGTGAGCTGAAACCGCGACAGTCAATTTCCCGATTTTCCTGATATCCCTGCCGGGACACTTGCGCCTTTTTGTCGCGTCGTGTCCGGCCGAATCTGCGCGCCTGTGCGGCGCCATCGTGAGTGATTTGCCATGAAATTCGCAGCCATCGAAGACGCACGCCTGTTCCTCGAACAGAACCCCGATATCGACATGATCGAATTGTTCATCCTCGACGCCAACGGCGTGCCGCGCGGCAAGCTGTTGCATCGCGAAGAGCTGCTCGCCGTGTACGAAAGCGGCCGACCGCTACCGAGCACCATCCTTGGCCTGACCGTACAAGGCGAGGACGTGGAAAATTCCGGGCTGGTGTGGGACGTCGGCGACATCGACTGCCGCGCCTATCCGCTGCAAGGCAGTCTGGTGCGCTTGCCGTGGCGACAGATTCCGACCGCCGCCGTGCAGGTCAGCATGCACCCGAGCGAGGGCCTGCCGGCGAGCATCGCTGACCCTCGGCACCTGCTGATCAAAGTCATCGACGGGCTCAAGGCCGAGGGCTATCACCCGATCATGGCGTGCGAGCTGGAGTTCTATCTGCTCGATGCCAAACGCGACCACAACGGCCGCCCGCAACCGGCGCTGGACGCCGACGGCGGGCGACCGCGACACACGCAAGTCTACGGTTTGCGCGAGCTGGAACAGATCGAGCCGTTCCTCGCCGACCTCTACAGCGCGTGCAAACTGCACGGCATTCCGGCGCGCACGGCGATCTCCGAATACGCGCCGGGTCAGGTCGAAATCACCCTCGAACACGGCGACGCACTGGAGGCGATGGATCAGGCGGTGCGCTACAAACGTCTGGTCAAAGGCGTAGCGCACAAGCACGGCATGCAGGCGACGTTCATGGCCAAGCCGTTCGATGATCTGGCCGGCACCGGCATGCACATGCACGTCAGCCTCGCCGATGCCGAGGGGCGTAATCTGTTCGCCTCTGAAGACCCGGCCGGCACGCCACTGTTGCGCACGGCGATTGGCGGCATGCTCGCCTCCCTGCTCGATTCGCTGCTGCTGTTCTGCCCCAACGCCAACTCTTACCGGCGTTTCCAGGCCAACAGCTATGCGCCACTGGCGCCGACCTGGGGCGTCGACAACCGCACGGTCAGCCTGCGCGTACCCGGTGGCCCGGCCCCTGCGCGACACATCGAACACCGCATCTGCGGCGCCGACGCCAACCCGTATCTGGCAGCGGCAGCGATCCTCGCCGGCATTCATCGTGGCATTCGTGAAGAGCTGGATCCGGGGGCACCGGTCGAGGGCAATGGTTATGCCCAGGCGAAAGAACTGCTGCCGACCGATTGGCTGACGTCGTTGCAGGCGCTGGAAAATTCCACGTGGGCACGAGAGGCGTTGGGACAGGAGTTCCTTGGGGTGTATCTGGCGGTAAAGCGTGCCGAGTATCGGCAGTTCATGGCTGAAGTGGGTGAGCAGGATTGGCGGTGGTACCTGACCGAGGCTTAAAGATCCAACACCGAACCTGTGGGAGCGAGCCTGCTCGCGAAGGCGTCGTCACATTCAACATTTTGGGTGACTGACACACCGCTTTCGCGAGCAGGCTCGCTCCCACAGGGAATGCACTTCGAACAAGAATTTTTGTGGACCCTGACATGACCATTCGCTGCAATTCCTACTACACCGCCACCCTCAACCACGACACCGATTACCCCACCCTGCAAGGCCGGCACAAGGTCGATGTGGTGATCATCGGCGGCGGTTTCACTGGCGTCGCCACTGCCGTCGAACTGGCGGAAAAAGGCCTGAAAGTCGCCATCGTCGAAAGCCACAAGATCGGCTGGGGCGCCACCGGGCGCAATGGCGGGCAAGTTACCGGCAGCCTTTCCGGCGACGGCGCGATGCGCAAGCAGATGCGTGCAAAACTGGGCGATGACGTGGACGATTTCATCTGGCATCTGCGCTGGCGCGGGCATGAAATCATCCGCCAGCGCGTCGAGAAATATGCGATCCAGTGCGACCTCAAACACGGCCATTTGCACGCGGCGTACAAGCCGAGCCACATGGTCGATCTGCGCAAGGATTACGACGAAGCCGTGCGTCGCGGATTAGGCGATGAAGTGAGCCTGCTCGACCGCAGCCAGGTTCGCGACCTGCTGCAAAGCGAGCTTTACCACGGCGCGATCAAGAACACCCGCAACATGCATCTGCACCCGCTCAACCTGTGCCTTGGCGAAGCACGCGCAGCCGAAAGCCTGGGCGCGCTGATCTTCGAAAACAGTGAAGTGCTGGAGATCATCCACGGCGACACACCTGGCGTGCGCACCGCTCACGGCCAGATCGACGCCAGTCAGGTGATGCTCGCCGGTGACGTCTATCACAAGCTCGAACCGGGCCAGCTCAAGGGCAAGATTTTCCCGGCCATGGGCGGCATCGTCACCACCGCGCCGCTCGGTGATCTGGCGCAACAGATCAACCCCGAAGACCTCGCCGTGTACGACTGCCGCTTCGTCCTCGATTACTACCGGCTGACCGCCGACGGCCGTTTGCTGTTCGGCGGCGGCGCCAACTACAGCGGCAAGGATTCGCGCGACATCACTGCGGAACTGCGCCCGTGCATCGAGCGCACATTCCCGGCGCTCAAAGGTGTCCCGATCGATTACCAGTGGAGCTGCGCGATGGGCATCGTCATCAACCGCATCCCGCAACTGGGCAAGCTCTCGGACAACGTCTGGTATTGCCAGGGCTACTCGGGACACGGCATCGCCACCACACACATCATGGGCGAGATCATGAGCCGGGCAATCACCGGGCAAATGGAACAGTTCGATACCTTCGCCGCGTGCCAGCACATCCGCGTGCCAATGGGCGACCTGCTAGGCAATCCGTTGCTGGCGGCGGGGATGTGGTATTACCAGATGCTCGAGCGGTTGCGCTGAATTCACTGGCCCTATCGCGAGCAGGCTCGCTCCCACATTGGATTTGTGCACGACACAACACCCTGTGGGAGCGAGCCTGCTCGCGAAGAGGCCCTCAAACCCCACACAAAATTCAATCCGGCAACTGCTCCACCACAATCCCCAGCCGCCGATAATCCTCGACATTCGCCCCCGGATGCCGCTCGGTAATCAACATATGCAGGCGCGTACACGGCGCCACCACAAACGGCTCCACCGCACCCAGCTTGTCTGCCGTAGTCACTGCAATCACCCGCGCTGCACTGTCGAGCATCGCCTGTTTGATCGGCACTTCATCGAAATGCAGCGAGGTAATCCCGACCTCGGGATGAATCGCACACACCCCGGTAATCGCCAGATCCGCCTTGATTCCGGCCAACAGTCGCAGCGCTTCCTGACCACTGGCCGACATCGAATGCGGATTCAATTCACCACCCGCCAGAATCACTTTCACACCTTTATATTCGGACAAGGCAATCGCCGTCAGTGGGGAAGCGGTCACGGCGGTGATGCGGATGTTGGCGGGTAGCGCGCGCGCCACCTGCAAGGTGGTCGAGCCGGAATCGAACAGCACAATCTGCCCGTCCTCGATGTGCTGCGCCGCCAATTGCGCCAGGCGCACCTTGACCTCGTCGGTCTCATCCAGACGGGTGAAGTAATCTTTGCCCGAGTCTTTCGGTCGCGGCAACGCCCCGCCATGCACCCGCTGCACCAGTCCGGCGCTGTCCAGCTCGGCAAGGTCG
This sequence comes from Pseudomonas sp. TE9122, assembly GCF_056278925.1. NCBI lineage: Bacteria > Pseudomonadati > Pseudomonadota > Gammaproteobacteria > Pseudomonadales > Pseudomonadaceae > Pseudomonas > Pseudomonas sp. TE9122. Next base: position 3,047,336 of record NZ_JBWBQI010000001.1, read on the forward strand.
CGGCGGATGGTGTCTTCGGACACTGCGAAATGCTGGCTCAGTTCGGAGGCCATGACCTTGCCGTCACGTTCGAGAAGCAAAAGGATTTTCTGCCGGCGCAGGGACGGCAATTCGGCGATGGAGTGGTCGTGCATGGTTATGCCTGTTTGTGCTTGTAGTTGCAGGTTTCAGCGACACTAGCGAAAGTCTCAGGCAAATACAAACGCAACGGCTATCAATGCTTTCGATCATTGGAATCAACACGGCGAATTTTTTCTTTGCGCTGCGCCTGTTCACAATGGCCCCACTCTCAAAAGCTCAGGATGAACAGCCCATGAATCTCAATTTTGCCTTCGCCTGCATGATCGTCGTGTCGTTCGCGATTGCCTTGGGCCACGCCTGATAGCGCGGCAAACCGAGGTCAGCAACTGCTCACGAAGCCGTTTATGCGCAGCAGCCGTCCTGGGGGAAAGGGCTGGGCTGAGCAATCGCCAGGCAGCACTGGCTTGCTTCAAGTTTCCTGGCGCACCCGCCTGACCTGCACCAACAAAGCCGGAGCAAAATGCAGCAACACCATCCGGCTCAAGTGATGCGTCAGGATAAACACCACATTCAGCCCGCCGCCAAACGCGACAATCGCAATCGTCTCGATCGCGCCCGGCATGTACGCCAGCCAAAGGGACAGCGGATCACCGCCCAGCCAGCGCGCAGCCACCTCGGCAAACACCGCTGCAACGACGATCATCAAACCCACCGAGACCAACGCCGTGCGCCCATGCCGCGCCAGCTCTGCGATGCCGAGTCCCTGAAAACGTGAGCCGATGCGCACGCCGAGAATCAGTGCGGCCAGGTTCAGGCTCCACTCCGGCATGTGAAAACCGTGCAGCCATCCCGACTTCACAAATACAGCGGTTATGAGAATCGCGGTAAGCATGAATGGTGCCGGGACGCCGACCAGCAACAACAGGCGGCCGAGCAATACGCTCAAAGCGATGACTGAGCACGCGGTCAGCGCCATGCCTGTGGTCAACGGATCGCTGGCCACTTCAGCCACCGCTGCTTGCCCGGGAATGAGCAAACTCACCAGTACGGTGATCAACAGCAGCCGCATCAGATGCACGATGATGACTTTGCTCGAAGCCTTTTCCGACTCGAGCAAATCGAACACTGCGGCCAATGCGCCGGGATACACCGCCAGCAGTGCATCGGTGCGATTCCATCCGGCACCGCGTGTCAGCCACCATCCGGCGAGTGCAATTTGTACGCTCAGGCAGATCAGCAATACGCCAAGGCTGGGCAACATTGTTGCGGCCGTTTCGCTGTCCCATGCTTCGAACATCAGCCCGGTGGCGATGCCCAGCGTGACCTGGATGTAGCCCAAGCCATAAGGAGTTGCCGGGGCGATGCCGGTTTTGCTGGCAAACAACGCGGTCACCACAATCGAGCCGAGCAGCAAGCCGTGAGGCACGCCTTCAAACTGCAACAACGCGCCAAAACCAGCCGCAAGCAACAAGCACACAATGGATTTCATGGTTCGCCTTCCTGGCTATTTATCTGACACACCACCAGTCCCTGGTAGGAGCTGCCGAAGGCTGCGATCTTTTGGGACGCAGAGCGTCCCCGGCTGCATTCCCACGCAGAGCGTGGGAACGATCGGATCGCAGCCTTCGGCAGCTCCTACAGGGGGATTTGCATTCCTACGTGCGAAGGCGTGCAATCGCCCGCCGATATTTCTCGATCCGCTCCAGATCCTCCCAATTCGGCGAGGCGATCCGCGAGATATCGCTGTTCTCTTCCAGATCCGCCAGCTTCACCACCCGGCCGATCGGGTTTTGCGCGGCGCGGTCGACAAAATCCTCGTAGGACTCGCCGGGCACTTTGGTCACCGCCGCAATCGCCGCCAGCACCTCTTCGCTGAAACCTTCCCCGCGTAAGTCATCCAGACTTACCCCGCAATCCTCGACCACATCGTGCAGCACAGCGACGATGCGCTCCTCCAGCGTGTGCATGCGCAACATGACTTTCAGTGGATGCAGAATGTACGGCGCCCCGCCCTTGTCCACCTGCCCGCTGTGGGCCGTGGCGGCAATGGCGATAGCGCGTTCGAGGGTTTGGGCCATGGGAATCGAATCCTGCGCTTTATGTTTCTGATTGTTGCGCAGTGTACGCGAAGATCGCGCAGCGCAAAGCCGATTGAACCTTGCCCGCCCTCGCCGCCTCGAAACCAGACAAGCGCCAAATCACCGATCAGACGCGGCGCCATTGGAGAGGAATTGCCGATGAAAACCCGACTGCTGCTCCTGATCGCCACGTTCGCCATCATCCCCACCTGCGTCATGGCCGAAGGCTGCGACGTGCAGACCCGCTCCTCCAGCGCCGCAGTGCCCGCCGTGGAAACCCATAGCTGTTACGAATACGAAGGCATGCCGGTGGACTCCATCAACTGGTCATGCAGCAACGAAACCAAGGACACCCTCAACGCCATCAAGAAGAAAGTCCAACGCTGCGACGACCACTACCAAGCCACCTGCACCGCTCGCCTCACCCAGGAATCCCTCGCCAACCCGCACTCGACCAGCAAAGACAAAAGCGCCAAACCGCTGAACATGCCCGACAACGCCAAAGTCACCACGTATTACTACAACGGTGAGCACTTGGCGCAGGCGAAGATTGATTGCGAAAACAGTGGCGGGAACTGGAAGGCTAAATAGTCTCGGTTATCGAGGATTGCCTGACAGAGAGCCCGGCTTGATGCCGGGCTTGCTGCATCTGCAAACAGCTTCAACCTTCACCTGCACCGCTGCTCGTGCCGCTGTCGTTCGATTGCTTCGAACCACTGGGCTTGGAACCCGAAGGTGTAGAGCCGTCATTGTTGGTGGTGTTGCCCTGCGTGCCTTTGGGCACGGTGGCGCCATTGGAATGAATGTCTTCCGGCGCACTCGGATTGGTTTGGCTATTGCCGTCGTTAGCGGTGGGTGCCGGGGTATCGCTGGCGGCTGTTGCATAGAGCGAAGTGGCGGATAACAGCGTGGCCAAGGTGAATGCTGCGAGACTGGATTTATGCATGTCGGCGGTTCCTCTGCGGGGGTGAGTTATGCATTGGAAGCGCGTGCGCGGGGAAAATGCGGAAGGGGTGACGAATGGCAGGAACAAACAACCCGACACCCCCTAAAAGATGCCGGGTCAACAAACAATATGCGTTATCCGATCAGAAATTCGCCGGCGTATTCGCACTGATAATCTCAGCCTCATCCGCGCCGATATTGCGAAACTTATGCGGCAACGTCGTCGGAAAGTAATACCCATCCCCGGCACTCAGCACACTCACCTGCCCGTCCACGGTCAGTTCTACCGTGCCGCGCGTGACCAGTCCGCACTCTTCGCCTTCGGCATGAACGATCGGTTCTTCGCCGGAGCTGGCGCCGGGGGCGTATTGTTCGCGGAGCAGGCGCATCTGCCGGCTAGGGACGGAGGCGCCGATGAGCAGCAGGCGCAGGCCGTGGCGGCCGAGGTCGGGTTGTTCGTTGGCGCGGAATACGTATTGGTGTTCGCGCGGGGGCTGGTCGAAGGTGAAGAAGTCGGCCAGGGACATCGGTATGCCTTCGAGCAGCTTTTTCAGCGAGCTGACGGAGGGGCTGACGCGGTTCTGTTCGATCAGCGAGATGGTCGCGTTGGTCACGCCGCTACGCCGGGCGAGTTCGCGCTGGGAGAGTTTGTAGCTTTCGCGTACTAGTTTGAGTCGAGAACCCGTATCCATGACAGCCTTATGTTGAGGTACTTAAGGGTAATGGGGGTGGGTGGCGGGTGACGCGCAGGTCGCGCGGATCACGTTGCTCCCGTGTCCCGGAACCGTGAAAGGCGGCTATTAAATCACGTTTGCCGGTGTTGCTCAGCAGGTTCGATGGATGGTGCGGCAAAAGTCCTGTTGGCCTTGGCAATACAGTCACTGTGGGAGCGAGCCTGCTCGCGAAAGCGTAGTGTCTGGCGAATCGATGTCGCCTGATATGGCCTCTTCGCGAGCAGGCTCGCTCCCACAGTGGACATCAGTGGTTTTGCATAAGTGAAAAACCGGCGAGGTCTTTCGGGCCGCCGCCGGGAGGTCAATCAGACGCCGAACCGGTCGCGCAGGGAATAGTAGACCGCGCCCAGAGCGGTAAGCGGTGCGGAGAAGGTGCGGCCGCCGAGCATTGGCATGTGCGGCAGCGAGGCGAAGGCGTTGAAGCGTTCGGCGTCGCCGCGGATCATTTCCGAGATCAGTTTGCCGGCCAGGTGCGAGCAGGTGACGCCGTGGCCGCTGTAGCCCTGCATGTAGTAGGCGTTCTTTTCGATGCGGCCGAATTGCGGCATGCGCGACATGGTCAGCAGGAAGTTGCCGGTCCAGCGGTAGTCGATCTTCACGTCCTTGAGCTGCGGGAAGGTCTTGAGGATCTTCGGCCGGATCAGTTGCTCGATATCGTCCGGCTCCCGCGCGCCATACACCACACCACCACCGTAAAGCAGGCGGTTGTCAGCGGTGAGGCGGTAGTAATCCAGCAGGTAGTTGCAGTCTTCGACGCAATAGTTGTTGGTGATCAGGCTGCGCGCCTGCTGCTCGGTCAGCGGTTCGGTGACGACGATCTGCGAACCACACGGCATGCTTTTCGCGGTGACGCGATTGTCGAGGCCTTGCGGCAGATAAGCGTTGCCGGCGATCAGCAAATATTTGGCGCGGACCAGACCTTTGGCAGTGCGCACGGTGATCGGCTCGCCGTAGGTGATTTCCACCGCCGCCGATTGCTCGTAGATTTTGCCGCCCAAACGCACGATGGCGGAGGCCTCCCCTAGCGCCAGATTCAATGGATGAACGTGGCCACCCTGCATGTCCAGCAAGCCGCCAACGTAAGCGTCGGAGCCGACTTCGCGACGAATATCCGCTGCATCGAGCATCTTCAGATTGCGGTTGCCGTAGCGCTCCCAATTGCGCTTCTGCTCTGCCAGGCCATTGAGTTGTTTCTTGTTCATCGCCGCGAAGATGCCGCCCGGGCGATAGTCGCACTTGATGTCGTAATCCTTGATGCGCGAACGGATGATGTCGGCGCCTTCAAAGATCATGCTGCCGAGGATTTCGGCAGTCTTGTCGCCGTAACGCTCTTCGATGACATCGACGTCGCGGCTATAGGAATTGACCAGTTGCCCGCCATTGCGACCGCTGGCGCCGTAGCCGACTTTCGCCGCTTCCAGCACCGTGACTTTGTAGCCGGCTTCGCTGAGGAACAGTGCCGAGGACAGGCCTGTGTAGCCGGCGCCGATGATGCAGACGTCGCAGTCCAGCGCTTCTTCGAGAATCGGGAAGTCGATGACTTCGTTGCGGGTGGCGGCGTAGTAGCTGTTGACGTGTTGCTGTTTCATACATTTCTCCGAGGGTCGCCAACCAGGGGCGACCGCCGCTGTAAAAGAATTAGAGCTTGATCCAGGTCGCTTTCAGCTCGGTGTACTTGTCGAACGCATGCAGCGATTTGTCGCGGCCGTTGCCCGATTGCTTGAAGCCACCGAACGGCGCAGTCATGTCGCCGCCGTCGTACTGGTTGACCCAGACGCTACCGGCGCGCAGGCCGCGGGCGAAGGTGTGCGCCTTGCTCAGGTTGCTGGTCCACACCCCGGCGGCGAGGCCGAAGATGCTGTCGTTGGCGATCTGCAGCGCTTCTTCGGCAGTGTCGAAGGTGATCAGCGACAGCACCGGGCCGAAGATTTCTTCCTGAGCGATGGTCATCGCATTGGTCACGCCGTCGAAAATCGCTGGCTGCACGTAGAGGCCGCCGGTTTCTTCGAGGGTGCGCTGGCCGCCGGCAATCAACTCGGCGCCCTGCTCGCGGCCGATGCTGATGTAGCGCAGCACGTTATCGAGCTGACGCTGGTCGACCACGGCGCCGACGGTGGTCGCCGGATCCAGTGCATGCCCCGGTTTCCAGGCTTGCAGCGCCTCGACCAGCAACGGAATGAATTGCTCGCGAATCGAGCGCTCGACCAGCAGACGCGAGCCGGCAGTGCAGACTTCGCCCTGGTTGAAGGCGATGGCACTGGCTGCTGCCTGGGCTGCCGCGCGCAGGTCCGGTGCGTCGGCGAACACCACGTTCGGGCTCTTGCCGCCGGCCTCGAGCCAGACGCGTTTCATGTTGCTCTGGCCGGCATAGATCATCAGCTGCTTGGCGATCGCCGTGGAGCCGGTGAAGGCCAGCACGTCGACGTCCATGTGCAACGCCAGCGCCTTGCCGACGGTGTGGCCGTAGCCCGGCAGCACGTTGAACACGCCCTTCGGAATACCCGCCTCCAGCGCCAGTTGCGCGATGCGGATAGCGGTCAGCGGTGATTTTTCCGAAGGCTTGAGGATGAACGAATTACCCGCCGCCAGCGCCGGGGCGAACTTCCAGCTGGCCATGATCAGCGGAAAATTCCATGGCACGATGGCGGCGACCACACCCGAGGGCTCACGGGTGACGAGGCCAAGTTGGTCGTGCGGCGTGGCGGCGACTTCGTCGTAGATCTTGTCGATGGCCTCGGCGCTCCAGCGGATCGCGTTGGCGGTCGCCGGGATGTCGATGCTCATCGAATCGCTGATCGGTTTGCCCATGTCGAGGGTTTCCAGCAGTGCCAGTTCTTCCTGGTGTTGCAGGATCAGATCGGCGAAGCGGATCAGGACGCGCTTGCGCTCGGCCGGGGCTTTTTTCGCCCAGATGCCGGAGTTGAACGACTGGCGCGCGGCTTCTACGGCGAGGTTGGCGTCGGCTTCATCGGTGCTGGCGACGGCGGCAAGAAAGCGGCCATCGACCGGGCTCAGGCATTCGAAGGTGTCGCCACTGATTGCCGGGCGATATTCACCGTTAATGAAGGCGCGGGATTCGATGGACAGAGACTGGAAGCGTTGTTCCCAGTCGTTGCGGGTTGTGGTCATTGTTTTGAGCTCGACAAGGGGGAATTTGGGGGTTGGTCTGGTTGCTTTGTCTGGCCGGGAATCGCTGCCCTCACCCTAGCCCTCTCCCAGAGGGAGAGGGGACCGATCGGGGGATGCCTGGTAACTGCGCCGACCTGAAAAATCTTTGCCGAATCCATCATCGACTGGATCGTTCAGGTCGCCGGATATCTCCAGACGACGCGGTCAGTCCCCTCTCCCTCCGGGAGAGGGTTAGGGTGAGGGGCTTTTGATCTTCAGACCGTATGCAGATACCAGTTGTACTCAAGGTCAGAAATCGAGTTCTCGAACTCGGCCAGCTCGCTTTCCTTGCACGCAACGAACACGTCGATGTACATCGGGTCGATGTAGCGCGCCATGACTTCGCTGTCGTCGAGCTCGCGCAAGGCGTCGCGCAGGTTGTTCGGCAGACTCTGCTCGTTCTGCTCGTAGCTGTTGCCTTCGACCGGCGCGCCGGGCTCGATCTGGTTGGTAAGCCCGTGGTGGATACCGGCCAGCACCGACGCCATCAGCAGGTACGGGTTGGCATCGGCACCGGCGACGCGGTGCTCGATGCGCACGGCGTCCGCTGAACCGGTCGGCACGCGCACGGCCACGGTGCGGTTGTCGATGCCCCAGCTCGGCGAGTTCGGCACATAGAATTGCGCGCCGAAGCGGCGGTACGAGTTGACGTTCGGGCAGAGGAACGCCATTTGCGCCGGCAGGGTCTCGAGCACACCGCCGATCGCGTGACGCAGTGCGGCGTTCTGCTCGGGATTCTCGCTGGCGAAGATGTTGTTGCCTTCTTTGTCCAGAATCGAAATGTGCACGTGCAAACCATTGCCGGCCTGGCCCGGATAAGGCTTGGCCATGAAAGTCGTGTCCATCTCGTGGTCGTAGGCGATGTTCTTCACCAGACGCTTGAGCAGGACCGCGTAATCGCACGCCTTGATCGGGTCGGAGACGTGATGCAGGTTGACTTCGAACTGCGCCGGGGCGCTTTCCTTGACGATGGCATCCGCCGGGATGCCCTGCTCTTTCGCGCCTTCAAGGATGTCTTGCAGGCAATCGACGTATTCGTCGAGATCGTCGATCAGGTAAACCTGGGTCGACACCGGACGCTTACCGGATACCGGTGAACGCGGCGATTGCGGACGACCATTCACGTTGTCCTGGTCGATCAGGTAGAACTCGAGTTCGAACGCCGCGCAAATAGTCAGGCCGAGGTCATCGAATTTGCGCACGACGTTGGCCAGCACTTCACGCGGGTCGGCGAAGAACGGCTGGCCTTCGATCTCGTGCATGGTCATCAGCAGTTGTGCGGTCGGGCGTTTTTGCCACGGCTCGATGCTCAGGGTGCCGGGGATCGGGTAGCAGATGCGATCGGCATCGCCGATATCCAGGCCCAGGCCGGTGCTTTCCACCGTCGAGCCGTTGATGTCCAGCGCAAAGAGCGACGCCGGCAGGTTGATGCCTTTTTCGTACACCTTATGAAGACTGGTGCGTTCGATGCGCTTGCCGCGCACCACACCGTTCATATCCGCAATCAGAAGGTCGACGTACAAAACCTCAGGATATTTCTTAAGGAATGCGTTGGCTTCGTTGAGTTGAACGGTACGCAGAGGGACCGACATGATGCACCTATTTAGCTGTTAATTATTATGTTCACCACCGTGTTGCGCAGCCAGTCAATCCGAAAGGCAAAGTGAAGTCAATAGCGAACACCCTGCCCTGCAGCCTTTATTTTTCGGGCTTTTCTTAACACTCTCGAGCCATATCTACCGGCAAACCCCGGTAAACCTAAGCGATTTGATGAACGGCGTTTAGAATTTTTTACATGACAGTTGTTAATTAAAATCAACGAGGCTAAGCTCCGGAAAAGCTCGTTCAAGTGACAGACTTCGAGGTGAATAAAAATGGCATTCAAGCCATTGATCGGCGTTACTGCGTGCGTCAAACAGATTGGCCTGCACCCCTATCACATCAGCGGCGACAAGTACGTACGTGCTGTCAGCGTTGGCGCTGAAGGGTTGCCAGTGGTCATTCCTTCCCTCGGCAACTTGACTGAAATCGATGACCTGCTCGGTCAACTCGACGGTTTTTTGCTTACCGGCTCACCCTCGAACGTGGAGCCCTTCCACTATCAAGGCCCGGCCAGCGCCCCCGGCACGGATCACGATCCGGCCCGCGACGCCACCACCCTTCCTTTATTGCGTGCAGCCATCGCGGCGGGCGTTCCGGTGCTCGGCATCTGCCGTGGCTTCCAGGAAATGAACGTGGCCTTCGGCGGCAGCCTGCATCAAAAGGTGCACGAGCTGCCCGGCATGCTCGACCACCGTGAAGCCGACAGCCCGGATGTGGCCGTGCAATACGCACCAGCCCATGCGGTCAGCGTGATCGCTGGCGGCGTGTTCGAAGCGTTGGGGCTGCCCGACAAATTTCAGGTCAATTCGATTCACAGCCAAGGCATCGACCGCCTCGCTCCCGGCCTGCGTGCTGAAGCCGTGGCGCCGGACGGTTTGATCGAGGCGATCTCGGTCGAGCACAGCCCGACCTTCGCCCTCGGCGTGCAATGGCACCCGGAATGGCAAGTGCTGGACAACCCGAACTACCTGAGGATTTTCCAGGCGTTCGGCGCAGCGTGCCGGCAACGGGCGGCGAAGCGCAGTCAGCGCTGACTCAACCCAAGAATCCATAACGATTTACTGCCCCCACGGCTGGCGGGTGTGCGTTTGCACATCTGCCAGTCGTGAACCGCAACACCCGTGATAACAACAAGTACGACCCAGGCAGCCAGGACGGCGGCGCCGAACAAGCCGGATCGGTACGGACAAAGGCCACTCAGGTCAACGCATATCCCCTGTGGGAGCGAGCCTGCTCGCGAAAGCGGTGTATCAGCAAACGATGATGTCGACTGACACTCCGTATTCGCGAGCAGGCTCGCTCCCACAGGTTCTGCGCCAGCTGACAGGCATTCCGGACCGCTCCGCAATCCACTTAAGCCCGGCCACATTGGCCAGGCACACGACACCTGTTGGGAGTTTCACATGGCAAACGCCTCCAGCACTTACCGCAAGGCACTCGAAGGTCAGCAGCAACCGAAAAAGGTGCTGGTGAAAGTCGATCGTGTCACCAAGAAGTTCGACGAAACCGTGGCCGTGGACGATGTGTCCCTGGAGATCCATCAGGGCGAAATCTTCGCGCTGCTGGGCGGTTCCGGTTCGGGCAAATCGACGCTGCTGCGCATGCTCGCCGGTTTCGAGCGGCCGACCGAGGGGCGGATTCTGCTCGATGGCGTGGACATCACCGACATGCCGCCTTACGAGCGGCCGATCAACATGATGTTCCAGTCCTACGCGCTGTTCCCGCACATGACCGTGGCACAGAACATCGCCTTCGGCCTCAAACAGGACCGTTTGCCTGCCAGCGAAATCGATGCCCGCGTCGAAGAAATGCTGCGCCTTGTGCACATGACCCAATACGCCAAGCGCCGCCCGCACCAGTTGTCCGGCGGCCAGCGTCAGCGCGTGGCCCTCGCCCGCTCGTTGGCCAAACGGCCGAAACTGTTGCTGCTCGACGAGCCGATGGGCGCGCTGGATAAAAAGCTGCGTTCGCAGATGCAACTGGAGCTGGTGGAGATCATCGAGCGCGTCGGCGTGACCTGCGTCATGGTCACCCACGACCAGGAAGAAGCCATGACCATGGCCCAGCGCATAGCGATCATGCACCTGGGCTGGATCGCGCAGATCGGCAGCCCGGTGGACATTTACGAAGCGCCGGTCAGCCGCATGGTCTGCGAATTCATCGGTAACGTGAACGCCTTTGACGGCACCGTGGTGGAAGATCTGGAAGGCCACGCGATCATTCACAGCCCCGACTTGCAGCAGAAGATCTATGTCGGTCACGGCGTCAGCACGTCGGTGCAGGACAAATCGATCACCTACGCCATCCGCCCGGAGAAAATGCTCGTCAGCACCACCCAACCGGAGTTCCGCTACAACTGGTCCGAAGGCAAGGTCCACGACATCGCCTACCTCGGCGGCCATTCGGTGTTCTACGTCGAGCTGCCCGGCGGCAAGATCGTTCAGTCGTTCATGGCCAATGCCGAGCGGCGTGGCGCGCGGCCGACCTGGGACGACAAGGTCTACGTCTGGTGGGAAGACGACAGCGGCGTGGTGCTGCGCTCATGAGAACTTTCAATCAGCAATTCTTGCGCCTGGTGCCCAGCGGACGAAAACTGGTGATCGGCATTCCGTTCATCTGGCTGTTCCTGTTCTTCATGCTGCCGTTCTTTCTGGTGATGAAGATCAGCTTCTCGGAAGCCGCGCTGTCGATCCCGCCGTACTCGGAGATCTACACCTTCGCCGAACAGAAATTCCAGCTGCTGCTGAACATCGGCAACTACACCCTGCTCGGCGAAGACGAGCTGTACCTGTCGGCGTACCTCGGCTCGCTGAAAGTCGCGGCACTGAGCACGCTGATGTGCCTGGTGATCGGTTTCCCGATGGCTTACGCGATCACCAAGACCGGCAAGGAAACGCAAAATGTCCTGCTGCTGTTGATCATGATGCCGACCTGGACGGCGATCCTGATCCGCGTGTATGCGTGGATGGGCATCCTCAGCAACAACGGTCTGCTCAACGGGTTTCTGATGTGGACCGGGCTCACCGACCACCCGATCGAGATCCTCAACACCAACACTGCCGTCTATATCGGTGTGGTTTACGCCTATCTGCCGTTCATGGTTCTGCCGCTCTACGCCAACCTGGTCAAGCACGACAACAGCCTGCTGGAAGCCGCGCAGGATCTGGGTTCGAGCAACTTCAACAACTTCTGGAAGATCACCGTGCCGCTGGCCAAGAACGGCATCATTGCCGGCTGCATGCTGGTGTTCATTCCGGTGGTCGGCGAGTTCGTGATTCCGGAACTGCTGGGTGGCCCGGAGACGCTGATGATCGGTCGCGTGCTGTGGCAGGAGTTCTTCAATAACCGCGACTGGCCGGTGGCTTCCGCGCTGGCGGTGGTGATGCTGTTGATCCTGATTGTGCCGATTCTGCTGTTCAACCGCAGCCAGGCCAAAGAGATGGAGGCACGGGGATGAAACGCTTCAACTTTTCCAAATTCATGCTGATCTTCGGCTTGATGTTCATTTATCTGCCGATGCTGATTCTGGTGATCTACTCGTTCAACGCCTCGAAACTGGTGACGGTGTGGGGTGGCTGGTCAGTGAAGTGGTATGTCGGCCTGCTCGACAACACGCAACTGATGGGCTCGGTGCTGCGCTCGCTGGAGATCGCCTGCTACACCGCGATTGCCGCTGTGGCACTGGGGACGCTGGCGGCGTTCGTGCTGACGCGGGTGACGCGCTTCAAGGGCCGCACGCTGTTTGGTGGTCTGGTGACCGCGCCGTTGGTGATGCCGGAAGTGATCACCGGTCTGTCGCTGTTGCTGCTGTTCGTGGCGATGGCGCAACTGATCGGCTGGCCGCAGGAGCGCGGCATCGTCACCATCTGGATCGCCCACACCACGTTTTGTGCAGCCTATGTCGCGGTGGTAGTCTCCGCGCGCCTTCGCGAGCTGGATCTGTCGATCGAAGAAGCGGCGATGGATCTCGGCGCCAAACCATTCAAGGTGTTTTTCCTGATCACCATTCCCATGATCGCGCCGTCGCTGGCCGCCGGCGGAATGATGTCGTTTGCCTTGTCGCTGGACGATCTGGTGCTGGCGAGTTTCGTTTCCGGGCCGGGCTCGACGACGCTGCCGATGGAAGTGTTCTCGGCGGTACGCCTGGGTGTGAAGCCTGAGATCAACGCCGTCGCCAGCCTGATTCTGCTGGCGGTGTCGCTGGTGACTTTCCTCGTCTGGTATTTCGGCCGCAAGGCAGAGGCCAACCGCAAACGGGCGATTCAGGAAGCGATGGATCAGACCGCGAACGAGTCGTGGCAGCAACCGGCAACGGCGACTGCCTGAGCAACACCGATGAACAACTGTGGCGAGGGGATTTATCCCCGTTGGGCTGCGAAGCGGCCCCTGCAGTTCTACCTGAAGACTCCGTATTCAGGTTTTGCGACTGCTTCGCAGCCGAGCGGGGATAAATCCCCTCGCCACAAGGTTCAAGTGCACCGAGCTTTTGTTTTGTTGAATAAGAAGAAGGGAGTTGTACCGATGAAAATGTTTGGCAGGACTCTGCTGACACTGTCCTTAATGGGCGCAATGGTCATGGGCGCCCAGGCCAACGACAAGGTGCTGCGTGTTTACAACTGGTCCGATTACATCGCGCCGGACACCGTGAAGAAATTCGAAGACGAGACCGGCATTCGCGTGACCTACGACGTCTTCGACAGCAACGAAACTCTGGAAGCGCGCCTGCTCGCGGGCAAATCCGGCTATGACATCGTCGTGCCGTCGAACAGTTTCCTGGCCAAGCAGATCAAGGCCGGCGTCTACCAGCCGCTGGACAAGTCGAAGCTGCCGAACTGGAAGAATCTCAACCCGGTATTGCTGAAAAACGCTTCCGCCAGTGATCCGGACAACGCGCATGCGTTCCCGTACATGTGGGGCTCGATCGGCATCGGTTTCAACCCGGCGAAGGTCAAGGAAGTGCTCGGCGCCAACGCCCCGACCAACTCCTGGGACTTGCTGTTCAAACCGGAGAACGCGGAAAAACTCAAAGCCTGTGGCATCAGTTTCCTCGATTCGCCGACCGAAATGCTCCCGGCCGCCCTGCACTACCTGGGCTATCCGGTGAACGACAAGGACAAGGCGCACATCGCCGAAGCCGAAGCGCTGTTCATGAAAATCCGCCCTTACGTGGCGTACTTCCATTCCTCGAAGTACATCTCCGATCTGGCTAACGGCAACATCTGCGTGGCGGTCGGTTACTCCGGCGACGTCCTGCAGGCCAAGGCCCGCGCGGTGGAATCGGGCAACAACGTGGTGATCGACTACAGCATACCCAAGGAAGGCGCCGGCAGTTTCTACGACATGGTCGCCATCCCCCGGGATGCGGCGAACGTCGACAACGCCTACCTGTTCATGGATTTCCTGATGCGCCCGGACATCATCGCCGAAGTCACCAACAGCATCGGCTACAGCAACGCCAACGCAGCGGCCACGCCACTGGTGGACGAAGCGATCCGCAACGAACCGGGCTCGTATCCGTCGCAAGCGGTGATGGCGACTTTGTATGCAGTGCCGGATCAGCCGATTGCCACACAGCGGATCATGACGCGCGGCTGGACGCGGGTGAAGCTCGGTAAATAAGCACACCAGTCAACACTGATAAACCCTGTGGGAGCTGGCTTGCCAGCGATGGCGGTGGGTCAGACAACGATGACGCTAGATGCGCTGGCCCCATCGCTGGCAAGCCAGCTCCCACAGGTTTCGATCGAATTCGGACATTGCCAGATTTCCGTTCACGCAGCGCCTTACCACCGCTGCATCCTGCTCTGAACGGCCTCACCCGGCTCCCTCGGCTCGGGTGAATTTGCAGGCGCCTTCGGGCGCCTTTTTTTGTCCGTTCAGATCAGCGACCAGTCCTGCACAACTCGATAGCGGCCCTTGTGCGATTCGAATAAGCCGAAGCGTTCAGGGCGCAGGAAAAACTCCGGCGGCGTGCGCGCTTCCGGCTCCGGCGCGCGGTACTCGCGGGCCAGCGTCAAGTGCGGACGGAACTCGTGGGTGGGTTGTTCAAAACCGAACGGCAGCATCGCCTGCTCCAGCGCGTAGACCAGGCGCAACAGCGCCGGCGGTGCCTGCTCGGGCGCCAGCGACAGCACACCGGCGCGATGCCAGACCTGCAAGCGATCCAGCTCAATACGCAACGTTTCGCCGGGAATACGCACACTGCCCGCTGCTTCACAGACGCCATGAATCTGCGCCAGCGGCACCGCTCCAAGAAACAGCAGAGTCAGATGAAAGTTATCCGCCGGCACCGGTTTGCCGCTGCGCAGGCCCAGTTCTGCGCGCCACTGTGCGATTGCCTTGCGCTGCGCCGGCGGGCAATCCAGGGCAAAGAACAGCCGCTTTGCAGGTTCATCCTTGCGCACCCCATCAATCATTGCCCTGCCCCCTTGTTCGTCATGATCGCGCCGATTCTACACAGCCTGTGCTGACGACTCGCGACAGGAAGCTATAGTTCAGGGATTGCCATCAACCGGAGGCTGCCATGCGCGAGATCCTCAGCAAAGAACCCTGGTGGGCCCGGCCACCGCATCCCGGACAGGACGAAAGTGAACTGGAATGGGGCTGGCTGGTGCATTACAGCGAAGGCGAACCGCGTTTCGAATTCGTCCGCGAGAGGCCCAGCGACGAGCAGATTCGCAACCGCAAAAGTTGCCGGGTCACCCCCTCGCCCGAATGAATAGAGCCCCGTGAGCACTAATCCTGTGGGAGCGAGCCTGCTCGCGAAAGCGGTGTGTCAGATAAAGAAATGTTACTGATACGACGCTTTCGCGAGCAGGCTCGCTCCCACAGGGTTATGCATTGATCAGTGGGGTTGGGTGTCGCCGGCGGCGGTGTCGATGCTGACAACAACTGACATCCCCGGCCGCAAGCGTTCTGCTTCCTGCTGATCGGGATCGATGGTGATGCGCACCGGCACCCGTTGGGCGATCTTGACGAAGTTGCCGGTGGCGTTGTCGGCCTGCAGCAAGGCAAATTCCGAGCCGGTGCCCGGCGAAATATGCTGCACATGGCCGGTGAATCTGCGGTGGTTCAAGGCGTCGACGGTGAAGCGCACCGGTTGCCCGACACGTACGTTGGCCATCTGGGTTTCCTTCATGTTGGCGATCACCCATTTCTGGTCCGGGACCAGCGCCATCAATTGCGCGCCGGAGTTGACGTAGGCGCCCAAGCGCACGCCGATCTGCCCGAGCTGGCCGTCGCGCGGGGCGACAATTCGCGTGTTCGACAGATCGATGCGCGCCAGTTGCACCGCTGCTTCGGCACTGGCCACGGCGGCCTCCAGCGAGCCGCGATTGACGATCACCGTTTGCAGATCCTGACGGGCGATTTCCAGATTGGCCTTGGCCTGCGCCACAGAAGCCGTGCTCTGCGCGTTGGCAGCAAGGGTCACGTCGAATTCGCGCTTGGACACCGAGCCGTCGCGCACCAGTTCCTGATTACGCCGCAGATCGGCCTCGCTCTTGCGCAACTGCGCCTGGCTGTCGGCGAGCACCGCCTGACGCAATTTGATCGTTGCCTCGGCGCTGTTGCGTTGCTGCACGACGTTGGCCAGCCCGGCCTTCTGCACCGCCAGTTGTGCCAGGGACTGGTCGAGGCGTTGCTGATAAATGCGGTCGTCCAGACGCACCAGCAGATCCCCGGCCTTGACGTACTGGAAGTCCTGCACCGGCACCTCGAACACATAGCCGCTGAGCTGCGGGCCGATGATCGTCACCTGCCCGCGCACCAAGGCGTTTTCGGTGGTTTCGACCGCACTGCTGAACGGCGGCAGTTGCCACGCATACAGCACGATCAGCACGCCGACGATGGCGATTGCGGCAAAGCCCAGCGAAGATATGATCCGCACCCGCAGCGAACGCGGCGCAGTGTTCGGCGACGATGGCGGCGCTTCCCCTTCAGGCGTGGCGGCGATGGCATTGGTGGTTGTGGTGGTCGGTTCGGTCATGAAGAAGTGGCACCGCTGGGTGGTACGGAAGGTGTCGGCTCAATGGCTTTGGTGGTGCTCATCAGCCACAACGCACGAATCGAAAGCCAGATCATGGTCAGGACGGCAATGACCGCGATCAGCATGAAGACATCGTTATAGGCCAGCACGTTCGCTTCGCGTGTTGCCGCATTGGCGAGGCTGCGAATGCCGGCCAGATTGCGCAGGCTCGGGTCGGCGAGCAAACCGCCGAACGCCGAGCCGCCGCTCTGCACACGCGCCGCCACCAACGGATCGGACATCACCAGATGATCGACGATGTGGCTGGAGTGGTACTTCTCCCGCACGATCTGAAAGGTGCCAAGCAACGCCGCGCCGAGCAGCCCGCCGAGGTTGTTGCAGATCCCGAACAGCACGGAAAAACTCACCAGGTTGCGCGGATTGGTCAGCACGTTGCGCGTGCCGAAGACCATGGTCGGGCCGAGAAAAAACGTACTGCCGAATGCCAGCAGGAACTGGCTGAAGTAGAGATTTTGCGGGCGGGTCAGGTTGTTGGAAAAACTGTCCATCACCGAACCGGTGGCCATCAGCGCCAGCGAGATGATCAACGGCATCAGCAAGTGCTTGGGGTCGATGGTCAACGCGCTGGTGGCAAGCCCGGCGATACTGCCGATCAGCATCACCACATACAGACTGTGCAACTGCTCATAGCCCATGTTGAGGTTCTGCATGAAACCGACCGCGCCGGTGGATTGCTCCGAGGTGACCATGCGAATCAGGGTCACCGCCAGCGCCAGGCGAATCATCGTTCCGCTGCCCAGCCACCGCGTCATCAGCATCGGGTTGCTGCGGTTGTGCTCGATGGCTAGGCCCATGATGATCAGCGCGATCGAACAGGCCAGCGCCACGCCGATCCAGTCCGCCTCCAGCCACCAGTCGATGCGCCCCAGCGACAGCACCGCGCACAACAACGCCACACCGGTGGCGAGGATGGCGAAGGTCAGGAAGTCGAGTTTTTCGAAGGTCTTGAAGCGGTCACCGGGCGGCAACTTCAGCAGCAACACACAGCCGAGTGACAGCAGGGCCATGCCCAATTCGAACAGGTACAGACCGCGCCATTCGGCGATCTGCAACAGGTCTTCGGAAAACAGCCGCGCCAGCGGTAACGCCAGTTGCGACGTGCCGAGGCCGAGTACCAACGCTTTGAGCCGCCACTTCGCCGGGAACGCCTGCACCATGTAATACAGACCCAGCGAGCTCAGCGCCGCACCGACCATGCCGTGGGCAGCCCGCACCGCCACTGCCGAGTTGAGATCGTTGACGAACAAATGGCCGAAGGTCACCAGCGCATACAGCACCAGAAACACTTCGGTGAACGCGCGCAAGCCGAATTGCTGGCGAAACTTCACCAGCAGCAGGTTCATCGACACGTTGGTCATCACATACGCCGCCGGCAACCAGGCCATTTCCGCCGTGGTCGCGCCGAGCGAGCCTTGCAGGTAAGGCAGGTTGGCAACCACCAGCGAGTTGCCTAATCCACCGGTCACCGCCACCAGCACGCCAACCGCCGCGTACGCCAGGCGCTTGGGCGTGGAGTGCAGCGGTGTCGACGGAGAACCGGGCAGGCTGGGCTTTTCGTGGGGTTGCCAGTTGCGCGGGGCGTATTTATCCATGGAGCGGCCTGGTGCTGGGGGTGAGGGAAGTTTGCCGCAATTTCACGGGCAACACACGACTCGACAGACACCAAGGAACCCTGTGGGAGCGAGCCTGCTCGCGAAAGCGCTGTGTCAGTCGACAACTTCATTGATTGAAAGTCCGCATTCGCGAGCAGGCTCGCTCCCACATGGGTTCGGCGTCGCACGGGAGGTCATCGTATAACTTCCAGTTGACAATCCCTGAAAATCTGGGAAATATCCGCATCGATGTTGTACGACGACGTATGACAAATAATAAAAACAACAAACGATCCAGGGAGCGTCACAGTGAGCCCACTCGCCCGCAATTCCGTCCGCCCTTCACGTTTTGCCCATTTCAAGCCGCGTTCGACCCTCAGCCTGATCGGTTGCAGCAGCCTAGCCCTGGCCCTGCCCATGAGCGCTGATGCCGAAGGCTTCCTCGACGACAGCAAAGCCACGCTGAACCTGCGCAACGCCTACTTCAACCGCAACTTCGTCAACCCGGCCTATCCGCAGGGCAAGGCTGAAGAGTGGACACAGAGCTTCATTCTCGACGCCAAATCCGGCTTCACCCAAGGCACCGTCGGCTTCGGCCTCGATGTGCTCGGGCTGTATTCGCAAAAGCTCGATGGCGGCAAAGGCACTGGCGGTACACAGTTGTTGCCGATTCATGATGACGGTCGCCCGGCCGACAATTTCGGTCGCCTCGGCGTGGCGCTGAAAGCCAAAGTCTCGAAGACCGAATTGAAGGTCGGCGAATGGATGCCGGTATTGCCGATCCTGCGCTCCGACGACGGCCGCTCCCTGCCGCAGACCTTTCGCGGCGGCCAGATCACGTCCACCGAGATCAACGGCCTGACCGTTTACGGCGGCCAGTTCCGTGGCAACAGCCCGCGCAACGACGCGAGCATGGAAGACATGTCGATGAACGGCCGCGGTGCATTCACCTCCGATCGCTTCAACTTCGGCGGCGGCGAATACAGCTTCAACGAAAAACGCACGATGGTCGGCGTGTGGTACGCCGAGCTCACCGACATCTATCAGCAGCAGTATTTCAACCTCAGCCACAGCCAGCCGATGGGCGACTGGACGCTGGGCGCTAACCTCGGTTTCTTCACCGGCAAGGAAGACGGCAGCGCTCAGGCCGGCGACCTCGACAACAAGACCGCGTTCGCCCTGCTCTCGGCGAAATATGGTGGCAACACCTTCTACGTCGGCCTGCAGAAACTCACCGGCGACGATGCCTGGATGCGCGTCAACGGCACCAGCGGCGGCACCCTGGCCAACGACAGTTACAACGCCAGTTATGACAACGCCAAAGAGCGCTCCTGGCAGGTGCGTCACGACTACAACTTCGTTGCGCTGGGCGTGCCTGGCCTGACCCTGATGAACCGCTATATCAGCGGCGATAACGTACACACCGCCACCACCAACGACGGCAAGGAATGGGGCCGCGAATCGGAGCTGGCCTACACCGTGCAGAGCGGCCCGCTGAAGAACCTCAACGTGAAATGGCGCAACGCGACCATTCGCCGGGACTTCAGCACCAACGAATTTGACGAGAACCGGATCTTTATCAGCTATCCGATTTCGTTGTTGTAACGGTTGGCGGTTTGCCCTGTGGGAGCGAGCCTGCTCGCGAAAGCGCCGGACCAGTCGACTTGTTCTGACTGGCACAACGCCTTCGCGAGCAGGCTCGCTCCCACAAGGGGATTGCATTGCAAGGCAAGTATCGGGTGTTGAAAAAATGAATCGCCCCTTCCGTCATCTACACCAAAAGTCGCGTTGACAAGATCCGGAAACCCTACCGATACTTCAGCGCAGTCATACGACAACCTACAACAAACCTAATAACAATGTGTTCAGGGATTGCCATGACGTCTATTTCTACCCCCCGCGCTCCTTTCAATCGCCTGCTGCTGACCGGTGCCGCCGGAGGCTTGGGCAAAGTCCTGCGCGAACGCCTGCGCCC
Source organism: Pseudomonas sp. TE9122 (assembly GCF_056278925.1). Taxonomy (NCBI): domain Bacteria; kingdom Pseudomonadati; phylum Pseudomonadota; class Gammaproteobacteria; order Pseudomonadales; family Pseudomonadaceae; genus Pseudomonas; species Pseudomonas sp. TE9122. The sequence continues at coordinate 3,067,498 of NZ_JBWBQI010000001.1, forward strand.
TTACGCCAATGTGCTGCGCCTGTCCGACATCGCCGCCCTCGCCCCGGCCGTCGATGACCACGAAGAAGTCGTGCTCTGCGATCTCGCCGACAAGCAAGCCGTGCATCAACTGGTCGAAGGGGTCGATGCGATCCTGCATTTCGGCGGCGTTTCGGTTGAGCGGCCGTTCGAAGAAATCCTCGGCGCCAACATCTGTGGCGTTTTCCACATTTACGAAGCGGCACGCAAGCACGGTGTGAAGCGGGTGATCTTCGCCAGCTCCAACCACGTCATCGGTTTCTACAAACAGGACGAGAAACTCGACGCCATATCTCCACGCCGCCCCGACGGTTACTACGGCTTGTCCAAGTCCTACGGCGAAGACATGGCCAGTTTCTACTTCGATCGCTACGGTATCGAAACCGTCAGCATCCGCATCGGCTCCTCGTTCCCCGAACCGCAGAACCGCCGGATGATGCACACCTGGCTGAGCTTCGACGATCTCACGCAACTGCTCGAACGCTCGCTGTACACCCCAAATGTCGGCCACACCGTGGTCTACGGCATGTCCGCCAACAAAGACGTCTGGTGGGACAACCGCTACGCCAGCCACCTCGGTTTCGAAGCCAAGGACACCTCGGAAGTGTTCCGCGACAAGGTCGAAGCGCAACCGATGCCAGCCGACGATGATCCGGCGCGGATCTATCAGGGCGGCGCCTTCGTCGCAGCAGGCCCGTTTGGCGATTGATCGCTCGACTTGATCCCCCTCCAATAAAAACCATGGGAATGAGTATGCAAGCCGAATTGATCGTCGACGCCCGCAACGCGGTCGGTGAAAGCCCGGTCTGGGTGCCGCAGGAAAACGCCCTGTACTGGGTCGATATTCCCAACGGCGGGCTGCAACGCTGGAGCGCTGACACCGGGCACGTCGCCTCGTGGAAAGCCCCGCAAATGCTCGCCTGCATCAGCCGCCACCGCAGTGGCGGCTGGGTCGCCGGCATGGAAAGCGGTTTCTATCGCCTGCACCCGCACAGCGACGGCAGCCTCGACAGCGAATTGCTCGCCACCGTCGGGCACAGCCGCGCGGACATGCGCCTCAACGACGGTCGCTGTGATCGCCAAGGTCGTTTCTGGGCCGGCAGCATGGTGCTGAATATGGGCCAGAACGCGCCTGAAGGCCGGCTCTATCGCTACGGCGCCGGGCAGACTGGCGTGATCGAAGCGCAGCTGGATGGCTTCATCGTACCCAACGGCCTCGCCTTCAGCCCCGACGGCAAAACCATGTATCTGTCGGATTCGCACCCCAACGTGCAACTGATCTGGGCCTTCGATTACGACACCGAGACCGGCACGCCATCGAATCGCCGAATCTTCGTCGACATGAATCACTTCCCCGGCCGCCCCGATGGCGCTGCCGTGGATGCCGAAGGCTGCTACTGGATCTGCGCCAACGACGCCGGCCTGATTCACCGCTTCGCCCCGGACGGTCGTCTGGATTTTTCACTGGAAGTACCGGTGAAGAAACCGACCATGTGTGCCTTCGGCGGCAGCAACCTGGACACCTTGTTTGTCGCCTCGATTCGCCCCGGCGATGACCACGATCCGCAATCCCTGGCCGGCGGCGTGTTCGCCCTGAAGCCAGGCGTCAAGGGCCTCGCCGAACCGCAATTCAACGATTTGCTTTAGACCCTCTGCTGCACCGCTGCGCCTTGAACACAAAAATAACAAGACTGGAGACTCACCCCCCATGAACTTCAAACGCACCTTGCTCGCCGCTGCACTCCCGCTGATGTTCACCTTTGCTGGTGGCGCTCAGGCAGATATGAAACTCAAATTCGCTGATATTCATCCAGACGGTTACCCAACTGTGGTGGCCGAAAAGAGCATGGGCAAAACGCTTGAAAAGGAAACCAACGGCGAGCTGACCTTCCAGTACTTCCCGGGCGGAGTGCTCGGTTCCGAGAAGGAAGTCATCGAGCAGATGCAAGTCGGCGCGATACAGATGTCCCGGGTCAGCCTGGGTATCGTCGGCCCCGTGGTGCCGGATGTGAACGTGTTCAACATGCCGTTCATTTTCCGCGACCAGCAACACATGCGTAACGTCATCGATGGCCCGGTGGGCGATGAGATTCTCGACAAGATCACCAACTCCGAATTCAAATTGGTGGCCCTGGCGTGGATGGACGGCGGCACGCGCAACATCTACACCAAGAAACCGGTGCGCAAGCTCGAAGACCTCAAGGGCATGAAAATCCGCGTACAAGGCAACCCGATGTTCATCGACATGATGAACGCCATGGGCGGTAACGGTATCGCCATGGACACCGGGGAAATCTTCAGCGCCCTGCAGACCGGCGTGATCGACGGCGCGGAAAACAACCCGCCGACCCTGCTCGAACACAACCACTTCCAGAACGCCAAGTTCTACAGCCTGACCGGTCACCTGATCCTGCCAGAGCCGATCGTGATGTCGAAAATCACCTGGGAAAGACTCACTCCGGATCAACAGAAGATGGTGAAAACGGCGGCCAAAGCTGCCCAGGCTGAAGAACGCGTGTTGTGGGACAAGAAGTCCGCCGCCAGTGAAGAAAAACTCAAGGCCGCCGGCGTCGAGTTCATCACCGTTGACAAGAAACCCTTCTACGACGCCACCGCTCCGGTACGTGAAAAGTACGGTGCGAAGTACGCAGATCTGATCAAAAAGATCGAAGCCGTTCAGTAACACCTCCCGCTCCGTACTCATGAAAAAGGCCCGGCGCGCCAGCGGTTCAGGCGCGCCCGGTTACGGTGGAACCCGATGAAGAATCTGCTGCTGCGTATCAACGACAAGATCTACATGACGTGCATCTGGGTCGCCGGCCTTTCCGTCCTGGCGATTTCCCTGATGATTCCCTGGGGCGTCTTCGCCCGCTACGTGCTCGGCACCGGTTCGAGCTGGCCTGAGCCCACGGCGATCCTGCTGATGATGGTGTTCACCTTCATCGGCGCTGCCGCCAGTTACCGCGCCGGTGCGCACATGGCCGTGGCCATGCTCACCGACCGCATGCCACCGCAGCTGAAATCCGCAGCAGCGATTTTTTCGCAACTGCTGATGGCGGCAATCTGCATCTTCATGACCATCTGGGGCACCAAGCTGTGCATCTCCACCTGGAACCAGTTCATGGCCGCCCTGCCCGATCTGCGCGTTGGCGTAACGTATTTGCCGATCCCCGTGGGCGGCCTGCTGACGCTGATTTTTGTTCTGGAAAAACTCTTGCTCGGTGACCAGAGCAAACGGCGGGTCGTGCAGTTCGACCTGGTTGAAGAAAGTGAAGGTGCCGCTTAATGGACGCTCTGATTCTGCTGGGCAGTTTTATCGTATTGATCCTGATCGGCATGCCGGTCGCCTACGCGTTGGGCGCCGCTGCGCTGATCGGCGCATGGTGGATCGACATCCCGTTCCAGGCGGTGATGATCCAGGTCGCCTCGGGGGTGAACAAATTCTCGCTGCTGGCCATTCCGTTCTTCGTCCTCGCCGGTGCGATCATGGCCGAGGGCGGCATGTCCCGGCGGTTGGTGGCGTGTGCGGGGGTGCTGGTGGGTTTCGTCCGCGGTGGCCTGTCGCTGGTCAACATTGTTGCCTCGACTTTCTTCGGCGCGATCTCCGGTTCGTCGGTGGCTGACACGGCGTCGGTGGGTTCGGTGCTGATTCCGGAAATGGAACGCAAGGGCTATCCACGGGACTTCTCCACCGCCGTGACCGTCAGCGGCTCGGTGCAAGCCCTGCTGACTCCGCCAAGCCATAACTCGGTGCTCTACTCGCTGGCCGCTGGCGGTACGGTGTCGATCGCTTCGCTGTTCATGGCCGGCATCGTCCCGGGCCTGCTGATGAGCGCCTGCCTGATGGTGCTGTGCCTGATCTTCGCGAAAAAGCGCAACTACCCCAAGGGCGAAGTGATTCCGATGCGCCAGGCGCTGAAGATCGTCGGCGAAGCCCTGTGGGGCATGATGGCGATGGTGATCATCCTCGGCGGCATTCTCTCGGGTATTTTCACCGCCACTGAATCGGCGGCCATCGCGGTGCTGTGGTCATTCTTCGTGACCATGTTCATCTACCGCGACTACAAATGGAGCGAGCTGCCCAAGCTGATGCACCGCACGGTGCGCACCATCTCCATTGTGATGATCCTGATCGGTTTCGCCGCCAGCTTCGGCTACATCATGACCCTGATGCAGATCCCGGCGAAGATCACCACGCTGTTCCTGACCCTGTCGGACAACCGCTACGTGATCCTGATGTGCATCAACGTGATGTTGCTGCTGTTGGGCACGGTGATGGACATGGCGCCGCTGATCCTGATCCTCACGCCGATCCTGATGCCAGTGATCATGGGCATCGGTGTCGATCCGGTGCAGTTCGGCATGATCATGCTGGTGAACCTGGGGATCGGATTGATAACACCGCCGGTGGGCGCGGTGCTCTTCGTCGGCTCGGCGGTGGGCAAGGTCAGTATCGAAAGCACCGTAAAAGCGCTGCTGCCGTTCTATGGCGTGCTGTTCCTGGTGCTGCTGCTGGTGACCTACGTTCCAGCGATTTCGCTGTGGCTGCCGCACCTGGTGTTGTAACCCGCTGAAAAGATCGCAGCTCCTGCAGGAATCGCATACCCCTGTAGGAGCTGTCGAGTGCAACGAGGCTGTGATCTGTTGATCTTCACGCCCGCACCAGCATGTACCCCGCCACCACCAGACAGACACTGGCAAACCCCACCTGCAACGCCCGCGCCGGCACCTGCGCGCACAGCCTGCGACCGACGATCATGCCAACGATGCTGGCGACAATGAACGCCGCACCCTGGCTGTCAATGCGCACACCCGCATGAAACGCGCCGATCACCCCGATCGCGGAAATCAGACTGATCACCATCAACGACGTCGCAACGATGCCGCGCATCTGCACATCGGTCAGTTGCTTGAACGCCGGCACGATCAGAAAGCCGCCGCCGACGCCGAGCAAGCCCGAAACCACGCCAGTAACCGCTCCCAGTGCAGCCAGGGTGGCGGTGCATTTGGCGGTCCAGTCGAAGCGCCCGGTCTGCTCGTTGAGCATGCAGTTTTTCTGCCCCCAACTGGCATGGCCGTGATCGCTCGGCCCCGCTTGCTGACGGTCCTTTCTGAACATTCGCCAGGCGACCAAGACCATCAGCAGACTGAACAGCATCATCAGAATCTTTTCCGGCAACTGATGCGCGAAGTAGATCCCCAGCGGCGAAAACACCGCGCCCAGTGCCGCAATCAACAGCGCCGCGCGGTAACGTACCAGGCCATGGCGCAAACCGTCGATCGCCCCGACCGCTGCCGCGCTGCCGACCGCAAACAAGGCCACCGGCGCCGCTTGCGTCATCGTCCAGCCGAGCCCGAGCACCAGCGCCGGCACCGCGAGAATCCCGCCGCCCGCGCCGGTCAGGCCGAGGACCAAACCCATCACCACGCCAAACAGACTTGCCAGCAACATAGGAGTTTTCTCAGTCGACCCTGGACAGACGCGTCAGCCACTCGCGGCCCTTGAGCATGCCGTGCCAGTAGAACCACGGCAGCAGCGTCGCCTTCAGCCACCATGCCGAACGGCGGGCCACGGTCGGGTCCAGCGGGAAGGTCGGCAGCAGTTTGCCGCCATAGCCGAACTCGGCGAGGATCACCTTGCCCTTCTCCACCGTCAGCGGGCAGGAACCGTAGCCGTCGTACTTGAGCGGCAGCGGCTGTTGTTTGCGCGCGGCCAGCAGGTTCTGCGCAACGACGACAACCTGCTTGCGCACCGCTGCGGCAGTTTTCGCATTGCTGGTGCCGCAGATATCGCCCAGTGCGAACACCTCGGGATAGCGCGGATGCTGCAAGCTGTGTGGATCGACTTCGCACCAACCGCCGGCATCGGCCAGCGGACTCTGTGCGATGAAATCCGGCGCGACTTGTGGCGGCACGACGTGCAGCAGGTCGAAGGTTTTCGCGACCCGGCTGACATTGCCGTCGGCGTCCTTGACTTCAAACCACGCGGTTTTTGCCGGGCCGTCGACCTTGACCAGATTCGAGTTGAACGCCAGTTGCGCGTCGTACTGTTCGATGTACTTCATCAACGGCGGCACGAAGGTCGGCACGCCAAACAGCGCAGCGCCAGCGAGATTGAATTCAACCTTGATGTCTTTCAGCACGGCGGATTTGCGCCAGTGATCGCAAGACAGGTACAGGGCTTTTTGCGGCGCGCCGGCGCATTTGATCGGCATCCGCCGGCTGGGTGAACAGCGCCCGGCCGTCGCGCAGTTTCTGCACTTGATCCCAGGTGTACTGGGCGTGTTGATAGCTGTAGTTGGAGGTGACGCCGTGCTGACCGAGGCTTTCCTGCAAGCCTTCGACTTTTTCCCAGGCCAGGCGCAGGCCGGGGCAGACAATCAGGTTTTGATAGCTGACGGTGCGCTGGTCGTCGAGGGTGAGTTGGCGGCTTTGCGGGTCGATGGCGCTGACATTGGCCTGAATCCACGTCGCCTGACGCGGCATGACTTTGCTCATCGGCCTGACGGTGTCTTTCACATCAAACGCGCCACCGCCGACCAGCGTCCACGCCGGTTGATAGTAGTGCTGTGAACTCGGTTCGATCACGGTGACTTTAAGCTGCGGGTCACGCTTGAGCAGGCTGGCGACAAAACCGATGCCGGCCGTGCCACCGCCGATGACCACGATGTCCCCACTGATGGATAGGCCCCAGTGTTGATCGTTCATTGCTTGTTCCTTTTGCTGCACGCAAGGATTTTTTGGCTCACCACAACAACCAATGTGGGAGCGAGCCTGCTCGCGAAAGCGGTGGCTCAGTCAACTATTCGTCGGCTGACACGCCGCCTTCGCGAGCAGGCTCGCTCCCACAGGAGATGTTTGTGAGGGCTGGCATTTATGGCTGTTCCCAGCTCTTGAGTACCGCTCCGCAATACAGCCCCGAGAGGGTTTTCATCACCTGGATCACTTCGTGACTGGCCAGGCCATAGAAAATGTATTTGCCTTCGCGGCGGGTCGCGACCAGGCCTTCATCGCGCAAGATGCCCAGTTGCTGGGACAGCGTCGGCTGGCGTACGCCGGTCATTTTTTCCAGCTCGCCGACGTTGCGTTCGCCCTGGGTCAGTTGACAGAGAATCAACAGGCGATCCTCATTGGCCAGGGCTTTGAGCAAGGCGCAGGCTTTGGACGCCGAGGCGCGCAGTTGGGCGACTTCACATTCGGTCAGACTGGATTGCATTTGCACGAGGCCTTGAAGGTCACTTAAGCTGCGAACATTATGTTTTTACATAAAGTGTTGCAACCCGAAATTACCCAGCACAGGTTTTCGCCATGCCCGCCCTGATTGAAGCGTTCCTCGACCCCGCCTCCTCGACCTACAGCTACGTGGTCTACGAAGCCGACGGCGGCCAGTGCGCGATCGTCGACCCGGTGCTCGATTACGATGGCGCCGCCGGGCGCACCGGCACGGCGCAGGCGGACAAGATCATCGCCTTCGTGCGTGCGCATCGCTTGCAAGTGCAATGGCTGCTGGAAACCCACGCCCACGCCGATCACCTCTCCGCCGCGCCGCACCTGCGTCGAGAACTGGGCGGCAAGATCGCCATCGGTGAATCGATCAGCAAAGTGCAGAATGTGTTCAAGGCGCTGTTCAATCTGGAGCCGGAATTTTGCGTCGATGGCTCGCAGTTCGATCACCTGTTCGCGCCGAACGAGTCGTTCATGATCGGCAACCTCAAGGCCACCGCCCTGCACGTCCCCGGCCATACGCCAGCGGACATGGCCTACCTGATCGACGGCGAACAGATCCTCGTCGGCGACACGCTGTTCATGCCCGATGTCGGCACCGCGCGCTGTGATTTCCCCGGTGGCAATGCGCAGCACTTGTTCAAGTCGATCCAGAAGCTGTTGGCTTTTCCGGCCAGCGTGAAGCTTTACGTTTGCCACGATTACCCACCCGAAAGCCGCGCCTCGCAGTGCCAGACCACTGTCGGCGAACAGCGCAAAAGCAATATTCATGTGCATGACGGGATCGATGAAGCGGCGTTCGTCGAAATGCGCACCCAGCGAGATGCCGGGCTGGGCATGCCGACATTGCTGCTCCCGGCGATTCAGGTGAATGTACGGGCGGGGAATATGCCGGCGCCTGAGGACAACGGCGTGGTTTACCTGAAGATTCCGCTGAACAAACTCTGACCGCGCTGATTCACGCGCGGAGCCAACTGATCGTTACCACGCTCTGCGTGGGAATGCCGCCAGGGACGCTCCGCGTTCCGCCTCAAGAAGTGACGCAGAGCGTCACGGGATGCATTCCCACGCGGAGCGTGGGAACGATCGGCGAATGGAGCTGCCGTGGCTGCGATGTTTTGATCTTCACGTCCCCAACGTCAAACCGTTCGCAGGCAACGGCAACGCGGTCTTATAACGCACCTGCTTCAGCGCAAAGCTCGAACGAATATTCGCCACCCCCGGCACCTTGGTCAAAAAATCCATCATGAAGCGTTCCAGCGACTGGATGCTCGGCACCAGCACGCGAATCAGATAATCCGGATCACCCGCCATCAAGTAGCACTCCATCACCTCCGGCCGATCAGAAATCGCCTCCTCGAAGTGCTGCAGCGCTTCCTCCACCTGCTTTTCCAGGCTGACGTGAATGAACACATTCACATGCAGCCCCAGCAGATCGGCATCCAGCAGCGTGACCTGCTCGCGAATCAAGCCCAATTCTTCCATGGCCTTGACCCCGGTTGAAGCATGGCGTGGGTGACAGGTTCACCGAGCGGGCGAGGTCGGCATTGGTGATCCGCGCGTTCTCCTGAAGGCTGTTGAGAATGCCGATATCGGTACGGTCCAGTTTGCGCATGAGACAAAACCACCTGTTTTTTATGTTTATGCAGAATTTCTATCTGCAAATGGTCGCCAGCGCAACGAAACACAGAGAAATATTCTTCCTGGCCACGCCTATGATTGTTGTAGGACAAGATTTCCCCTACCCGGGAATGACTGCCAGCTCACTACAAGAAATTCACAAGATCGAGCGTAGAAGCCATGACCCAAGCGTATGAACCGCTGCGCCTGCACGTCCCTGAACCCTCGGGCCGTCCCGGCTGCAAAACCGATTTTTCCTACCTGCATCTGACCGATGCCGGTACGGTGCGCAAACCCCCTGTCGATGTAGAACCTGCCGATACCGCCGACCTCGCCCGTGGCCTGATTCGCGTGCTCGACGATCAGGGCAACGCCCTCGGCCCGTGGGCCGAAAACGTGCCGGTCGAGATCCTGCGCAAAGGCATGCGCGCGATGCTCAAGACGCGCATCTACGACAACCGCATGGTCGTCGCCCAGCGGCAGAAAAAGATGTCGTTCTACATGCAGAGCCTTGGCGAAGAAGCCATCGGCAGCGCCCAGGCGTTGGCGCTGAACATCGACGACATGTGCTTCCCGACCTACCGCCAGCAAAGCATCCTCATGGCCCGTGATGTGCCGCTGGTGGACCTGATCTGCCAGTTGCTGTCCAACGAGCGCGATCCGCTCAAGGGCCGCCAGTTGCCGATCATGTACTCGGTCAAGGACGCTGGCTTCTTCACCATTTCCGGCAACCTCGCCACCCAATTCATTCAGGGCGTCGGCTGGGGCATGGCCTCGGCGATCAAGGGCGATACGAAAATCGCCTCGGCGTGGATCGGCGACGGCGCCACCGCCGAATCGGATTTCCACACCGCCCTCACCTTCGCCCACGTTTATCGGGCGCCGGTGATCCTCAACGTGGTCAACAACCAGTGGGCGATTTCCACCTTCCAGGCCATCGCCGGCGGTGAAGCCACGACTTTCGCCGGACGCGGCGTCGGTTGCGGCATCGCCTCGCTGCGTGTCGACGGCAACGATTTCTATGCGGTCTACGCCGCTTCCGCCTGGGCTGCCGAACGCGCCCGGCGTAACCTCGGCCCGACCATGATCGAATGGGTCACCTACCGCGCCGGCCCGCACTCGACCTCCGACGATCCATCGAAATACCGCCCTGCCGATGACTGGAGCCACTTCCCGCTCGGCGATCCGATCGCGCGTCTGAAACAGCACCTGATCAAGGTCGGCCACTGGTCGGAGGAAGAGCACGCCGCCGTCAGCGCTGAACTTGAAGCCGAAGTGATTGCTGCGCAGAAACAGGCCGAACAGTACGGCACCCTCGCCGGCGGTCAGATTCCAAGCGCCGCGACCATGTTCGAAGACGTCTACAAAGAGATGCCGGAGCACTTGAAGCGCCAGCGTCAGCAGTTGGGGATCTGACATGAACGATCACAACAACAATATTGAGTTGGAAACCGCCATGACCACGACCACCATGACCATGATCCAGGCCCTGCGCTCGGCCATGGATGTGATGCTTGAGCGTGATGACAACGTCGTCGTCTTCGGTCAGGACGTCGGCTACTTCGGCGGCGTGTTCCGCTGCACCGAAGGCCTGCAGACCAAGTACGGCACCTCGCGGGTGTTCGACGCACCGATCTCGGAAAGCGGCATTGTCGGCGTCGCCGTCGGCATGGGCGCCTACGGTTTGCGTCCGGTCGCCGAAATCCAGTTCGCCGACTACGTCTACCCCGCCTCCGACCAGATCATTTCCGAAGCGGCGCGTCTGCGTTATCGCTCGGCCGGCGAGTTCACCGCACCGATGACCCTGCGCATGCCTTGCGGCGGCGGCATCTACGGCGGCCAGACGCACAGCCAGAGTATCGAGGCGATGTTCACTCAGGTCTGCGGTCTGCGTACGGTGATGCCGTCCAACCCGTACGACGCCAAAGGTTTGCTGATCGCCTCCATCGAAAACGATGACCCGGTGATCTTCCTTGAACCGAAACGCCTGTACAACGGCCCGTTCGATGGCCATCACGACCGCCCGGTAACCCCGTGGTCGAAACATCCGCAAGCCCAGGTGCCGGACGGTTACTACACCGTGCCGCTGGACGTTGCCGCGATCACTCGCCCGGGCAAGGACGTGACCGTGCTGACCTACGGCACCACCGTCTACGTCTCGCAAGTCGCTGCCGAAGAATCCGGCGTCGATGCCGAAGTCATCGACCTGCGCAGCCTGTGGCCGCTGGACCTGGAAACCATCGTCAAGTCGGTGAAGAAAACCGGCCGCTGCGTGGTGGTACACGAAGCCACCCGCACCTGCGGTTTCGGCGCCGAGCTGGTATCGCTGGTGCAAGAGCACTGCTTCCATCACCTGGAAGCGCCGATCGAACGCGTCACCGGTTGGGACACGCCCTACCCGCACGCGCAGGAGTGGGCGTATTTCCCAGGGCCGTCCCGCGTGGGCGCGGCGTTGAAACGGGTCATGGAGGTCTGAATGGGCACGCACGTTATCAAGATGCCGGACATCGGCGAAGGCATCGCAGAAGTAGAACTGTCGCAGTGGCACGTCAAGGTTGGCGATCTGGTGGTTGAAGACCAGGTGCTGGCGGATGTCATGACCGACAAGGCGATGGTCGATATTCCGTCGCCGGTACACGGGAAAGTGATTGCGCTCGGTGGTCAGCCGGGTGAAGTGATGGCGGTCGGCAGTGTGCTGATCAGCATCGAGGTTGAAGGTGCCGGCAACCTTAAAGAGTCCGCCGCACCCGCGCATGTCAAAGAAGCACCGGTTGCGCCGAAAGTTGAGACCGCTGTTGAAAGCAAGCCCGCCGCAGCCGCCGCACCACGTCCGGCTGCCGTTTGCCAGGGTCCGATGGTCGCTCGCGAAGCGGATGAACGCCCGCTAGCCTCGCCAGCCGTGCGCAAACATGCGCTGGATCTGGGCATTCAATTGCGCTTGGTGCGCGGTTCCGGCCCGGCCGGTCGCGTGTTGCACGAAGACCTTGAAGCCTATCTGGCGCAAGGTCAGTCGAATGCTTCGGCGCCGGCCGCTGCCGCTTATGCCCAGCGCCACGACGAAGAACAGATTCAAGTGATCGGCATGCGCCGCAAGATCGCCCAGCGCATGCAGGATGCCACTCAGCGTGCCGCGCACTTCAGTTATGTCGAGGAAATCGACGTCACCGCAATCGAAGAACTGCGCGCGCATCTGAATGAAAAACATGGCGCCAGCCGTGGCAAGTTGACCTTGTTGCCGTTCCTTGTTCGCGCGCTGGTCGTCGCCCTGCGCGACTTCCCGCAGATGAACGCCCGTTACGATGACGAAGCGCAAGTCATCACCCGCCTCGGTGCGGTGCATGTCGGCGTCGCCACGCAAAGCGATGTCGGCCTGATGGTGCCCGTGGTGCGTCACGCCGAAGCGCGCAGCCTGTGGGACAGCGCCGCGGAAATTTCGCGTTTGGCCAACGCCGCGCGCAATGGCAAGGCCAGCCGTGACGAGCTGTCCGGTTCGACCATTACTCTGACCAGCCTCGGCGCATTGGGCGGCATTGTCAGCACGCCGGTGCTGAACCTGCCGGAAGTGGCCATTGTCGGCGTGAACAAAATTGTCGAGCGGCCAATGGTGGTCAAAGGCCAAGTGGTGATCCGCAAGATGATGAACCTCTCCAGCTCCTTCGATCACCGCGTGGTCGACGGCATGGACGCGGCGCTCTTCATTCAGGCCATTCGTGGCTTGCTCGAACAACCCGCTACCTTGTTTGTGGAGTAAGCCCGAATGCAATCTCTGAACACCACGCTGCTGATTATCGGCGGCGGCCCCGGCGGTTACGTGACCGCGATCCGCGCCGGGCAATTGGGTATTCCGACCATTTTGGTCGAAGGCCAGTCGTTGGGCGGCACCTGCCTGAATATCGGCTGCATTCCGTCGAAAGCGCTGATTCATGTGGCTGAGCAGTTTCACCAGACGCAACATCACAGCCAGCATTCGGCGCTGGGCATCAACGTTGCCGCGCCGACTCTGGATATCAGCAAAAGCGTCGAGTGGAAGGACGGCATCGTTGATCGCCTGACCACTGGCGTCGCCGCGCTGCTGAAGAAAAACAAGGTTCAGGTCATCAATGGCTGGGCGAAAGTCATCGACGGCAAAACCGTGGAAGTCGGCGATACCCGCATCCAGTGCGAGCACTTGGTACTGGCCACCGGTTCGACCAGCGTCAACCTGCCGATCCTGCCGATTGGCGGGCCGATCACCTCCTCCACCGAAGCGCTGGCGCCAACGGCTGTGCCGAAACGCCTGGTGGTGGTCGGCGGTGGTTACATCGGGCTGGAGCTGGGCATCGCTTATCGCAAGCTCGGCGCCGAGGTCAGCGTGGTCGAAGCACAGGACCGTATCCTGCCGGCCTATGACGCAGAACTGACGCAACCAGTGCATGAGGCGCTCAAGCAACTGGGTGTGAAGCTGTACCTCAAGCACAGCGTGCTCGGTTTCGACGGCACGTTGCAGGTGCGCGATCCTGAAGGCGAAACCCTCAATCTGGAAACCGATCAGGTACTGGTCGCGGTCGGACGCAAACCCAATACGCAGGGCTTCAATCTCGAAGCGTTGAATCTGGACATGAACGGTTCGGCGATCAGGATCGACAGCCGTTGCCAGACCAGCATGCGCAACGTCTACGCCATTGGCGATGTGAGCGGCGAACCGATGCTGGCCCACCGCGCCATGGCTCAGGGCGAAATGGTTGCCGAGTTGATCAGTGGCAAGAGCCGTGAGTTCAACCCGACCGCCATCGCCGCCGTGTGCTTTACCGACCCGGAACTGGTGGTGGTCGGCACAACCCCGGACGAGGCCAAGGCTGCGGGGCTGGACTGCATCGTTTCCAGCTTCCCGTTCGCCGCCAACGGCCGGGCGATGACCCTGGAATCGAAAAGCGGCTTCGTCCGCGTGGTCGCACGTCGCGACAATCATGTGATTGTCGGCTGGCAAGCGGTGGGCGTTGGGGTTTCCGAACTGTCGACGGCGTTTGCGCAAAGCCTGGAAATGGGCGCGCGACTGGAAGACATCGGCGGCACCATCCATGCCCACCCGACCTTGGGTGAGGCGGTGCAGGAAGCGGCGTTGCGGGCGCTGGGGCATGCGCTGCATCTGTGACAGTTGCAGCTGAATGCCGCTGTGGCGAGGGGATTTATCCCCGCTGGGTTGCGCAGCAACCGCAAAATCTGCCACCGCCGGGCGTCAGATATTTGAGCCAAAGGGGCCGCTTCGCAGCCCAGCGGGGATAAATCCCCTCGCCACAAGCTGCGAAACCGCTCAAGAATGAAGTATTGTTGTGCCCATCCAAAAAAACGTCAGAAGCCTTGAACCGTTTCGGCGGTTGTTCAGTGATAGAGGGTGTCATGGGTAACGAAAGCATCAATTGGGACAAGCTGGGTTTTGACTACATCAAGACCGACAAGCGCTATCTGTCGTACTTTCGCGATGGCGAGTGGGACAAAGGCACCCTGACCGAAGATAACGTCCTGCACATCAGCGAAGGCTCCACCGCCCTTCACTATGGTCAGCAGTGCTTCGAAGGCATGAAGGCCTATCGCTGCAAGGACGGCTCGATCAACCTGTTCCGCCCGGACCAGAACGCCCTGCGCATGCAACGCAGCTGCGCGCGTCTGCTGATGCCGACGGTCGACACCGAGCAGTTCATCGAAGCCTGCAAAGCCGTGGTCCGCGCCAACGAGCGTTTCATCCCGCCTTACGGCACTGGCGGCGCGCTGTACCTGCGTCCGTTCGTGATCGGCGTCGGTGACAACATCGGCGTGCGCACTGCGCCCGAGTTCATCTTCTCGATCTTCTGCATCCCGGTCGGCGCCTACTTCAAGGGCGGCCTGACCCCGCACAACTTCCAGATCTCCAGCTACGACCGCGCGGCCCCGCAAGGCACCGGTGCGGCCAAGGTCGGTGGCAACTACGCCGCCAGCCTGATGCCGGGCTCGAAAGCCAAGAAAGCCAACTTCGCCGATGCGATCTACCTCGATCCGATGACCCACACCAAGATCGAGGAAGTCGGTTCGGCCAACTTCTTCGGGATCACCCACGACAACAAGTTCGTCACCCCGAACTCGCCGTCGGTCCTGCCAGGCATCACCCGCCTGTCGCTGATCGAACTGGCCAAATCGCGTCTGGGCCTGGAAGTGGTTGAAGGCGACGTGCTGATCGACAAGCTGTCGGACTTCAAGGAAGCCGGTGCCTGCGGTACCGCTGCGGTGATCACGCCGATTGGCGGCATCAGCTACAACGACCACCTGCATGTGTTCCACAGCGAAACCGAGGTAGGCCCGGTAACCCAGCAGCTCTACAAAGAGCTGACTGGCGTGCAGACCGGCGACATCGAAGCGCCAGCGGGGCTGGATCGTCAAGGTTTGATCTGACGACTGCTGATGCTCAAAGCCCTCCACCGAGTGATTGGTGGGGGGCTTTTTTGTAGGGCTGGGCTCTGGTGTCGTATTGAAGAACGTCACCCCCTCACCCCAGCCCTCTCCCCCAAGGGGGCGAGGGGGAAAGGGAGCCGACTTGTGCGCTTTTCAAAAATCGCGTTCACCTCGGCCATTCAGGTCGATGGAGTTCGCAAGAACACCTGGGTCGGCTCCCTCTCCTTCCGGGAGAGGGCTGGGGTGAGGGTTTGCTTTTGATTTTTGGAGGCAATGCGCTTGCCCGTCCGATCCGAAATCCCGCTCGCCTGCCCATTCTGCTGCTTGCCCATCCGCGCCTGGGTGATCAATCCCGGTATCAACTCCCCCTCCGGCAGATTCTTCCAGAACCGCACCGGCAGATGCCCTTGCATGACCTTCGGGTTCAACCGCGCCGGGTTGAAGATGTGGCTGTAGTAGGTCAACCACAAATCGCCGTGGGGATCGTCGACGTTCTGCGCCAGTTGCTGCCACTCAATCGGGCACTGCCGCTCGTGAATCAATTGCTCACCGTCGTAATAAACGCCGTCACGCGGTGTGGCGATCAACCAGCGATGCTGGCCCATGCGCCCGATAAAGTGCTCGCTGGCGCTGTGCAGGATGTCATGGGCCGGTTCGTGCCACGCCACATATTGTGGACCGGGCTGATCCTTCGACCGCTCGATGAAACGCACAAATGCATGCAGATGATGGGCCTCGCGGCTGACCTGCTTGATGCGCCGCTGCAATTCGCTGCCGAGCTTGTCGCCCGCCATCATCGCCGTGCGGTCGCCGTGACTGACGCGCCAGAGCACTTCATACAACAGGCTCCAGCGTTGCTCGCCGCGATAGCGCGCCGCTTGTTCGAGGGTGTCGAGCAGCGCGCGGGGAATACGCGCCTGAAACGGCCCCTGCCCGTCGGGCACGTGCTCATCACTGGCAAACAGATCGCCCACCCCTTCCGCCGCCCAGCTCACCAGACTCGGATCGATTTCATGGCTGAGCAACCAGCGCGCCTGCTGACGCCATGTGTCGAACAGGTCATCGCAATCAAGACTGATCATCCCCACAACCCCATCTGCTGCGGCATCGGTCGGTCGCGCAATTGCTGATAGAGCATGTGGCTGGTGACTTCCGCCTGTTGCGGGTGGTAATCGCTGGTGATGATGAAAGGCTTGGCCTTGGCCAGCACGCAGCGCATCCGCGCCACGTCTTCGTAACGGATGCGGCGCTGGCGACGCAACTCGACCAGGCGCTCGGTGGTGCGCAAGCCGATGCCGGGGATGCGCGCGATCAACGTCGCGTCGGCACGGTTCAGGTCCAGCGGAAACACTTCGCGATTTTCCAGCGCCCAGGCCAGCTTCGGGTCGATATCGAGCGCCAGATTGCCCGGGCCTTTAAGCAATTCGTCAGCGCTGTAGCCGTAGCTGCGCAGGAGGAAATCAGCCTGATACAAACGGTGCTCGCGCATCAGCGGCGGCGCGGCGAGCGGTACGCTTTTCGGGCTGTCGGGGATCGGGCTGAACGCCGAGTAATAGACCCGGCGCAAACGGAAGTTGCCGTACAAGGATTGGGCGCTGTGGAGGATGGTGCTGTCGTCGGTGTCATCGGCACCGACGATCAATTGCGTGCTCTGCCCGGCCGGGGCGAACTTTGCCGAGCGCGGCTCGTTCAATACCGTCTGCACGCCGGTGTAGATGGTGTTCATCGCTTGCTTGATGGAAGTTATGTCCTTCTCCGGCGCCAGTGTCTGCAGGCTGGCATCGGTGGGCAATTCTATGTTGACGCTGAGGCGGTCGGCGTAACGCCCAGCCTCCTCGATCAAGGCCGGATCGGCTTCCGGAATGGTCTTCAAATGGATGTAGCCGCGAAATTCGTGCTCTTCTCGGAGCAACTTCGCCACCCGCACCAGTTGCTCCATGGTGTAGTCCGCCGAGCGAATGATCCCGGAGCTGAGAAACAGGCCGCTGACGCAGTTGCGGCGGTAGAAATCCATGGTCAGCGTCACGACTTCTTCCGGGGTGAAGCGCGCACGCGGCACATCGCTGGAACGGCGGTTGACGCAATACTGGCAATCGTAAAGGCAGAAGTTAGTCAGCAGGATTTTCAGCAACGACACACAGCGCCCGTCCGGCGTGTAGCTGTGACAGATGCCCATGCCATCCGTCGAACCAAGCCCGCTCTTGCCCTCGGAGCTGCGCTTGGGCGCACCACTGCTGGCGCAGGAGGCGTCGTACTTGGCGGCGTCGGCGAGGATGCTGAGCTTGTCGATGATTTGCATGGCACGGACTCTTTACTGTGTGCATATACAGTATAGGCTCGCCCGCCGCGAAACAAGTTGATGGATGACCCCTCGTCGGCTGGCCAGCTGAATTGTGGCCGCCCGCGAAAACCTGTGGGAGCGAGCCTGCTCGCGAAGAGGCCCTGCGAGTCACCGCAACTCAGTGATCAAACCGCCCACTGCAATATCAACCAGCTGTTCGCCCCGCTGATCAACACAAACAGCCCCCAGGCCAGCACCCGCGTGGGCCAGCGGTTGACGAACGGCCCCATCAACTGCCGGTCGTTGGTCATGCGAATCAGCGGGTACAAGGCGAACGGCAGTTGCAGGCTGAGCACGACCTGGCTCAACACCAGCAACTTGCCGATCGCGTTATCGCCCATGAGCCAGACGCCGATGAACGCCGGAATCAGCGCCAGCCCGCGGGTGATCAAACGCCGCTGCCAGCACGGGATGCGCAGGTTCAGATAGCCCTCCATGATCACCTGCCCGGCGATGGTCCCGGTGAAGGTCGAACTTTGCCCCGACGCGAGCAACGCCACGCCGAACAGCACACTGGCCAGCGCACCGCCAACCAGCGGGTCGAGCAGGTGATAGGCGTCCTGAATGTCGACCACATCGGTGTGTCCGGACTGGTGAAACGCCGCCGCCGCGAGAATCAGGATCGCAGCGTTGACCAGCAGCGCCAGGGCCAGCGAACCAATGGTGTCGATACGCGCGAGTTTCACCGCGTCCTGCTTGCTCGCCAGGTCCTTGCCGATCATCCGCGTCTGCACGATCGAGGTGTGCAGGTAAAGGTTATGCGGCATTACTGTGGCGCCGAGGATGCCAATGGCCAGATACAGCGGCGCTGCATCGCTGATGGCGGACAGCGAGGGTTTGAAGCCCAGCGCCACGTCTGGCCAGTACGGTTTGATCAACAACAATTCGACGAAGAAACACACACCGATGGTCGCGACCAGCACCAGCATGATCGCTTCGAGACGGCGGAAGCCCCGGTTTTGCAGGGCCAGCACCAGCAACGTGTCGAACGCCGTCAGGGCGATGCCGAAGGTCAGCGAGCAACCGAGCAGCAAGTGAAACGCGAGAGCACAGCCAAGCACTTCGGCGAGGTCGGTGGCGATGATCGAGATCTCCGCCAGTATCCATTGCAGGCGCGCTGTCGGGGTGCTGTAGCGCTCGCGGGACAGCTGCGCCAGATCGCGCCCGGTGGCGATGCCCAACCGCGAGCACAGACATTGCACGACCATGCCGGCCAGACTCGCCAGCAACACGACGAATAAGAGACTGTAGCCAAAACGCGAACCGGCCTCGATCGCGGTCGCCCAGTTGCCCGGGTCCATGTAGCCGATCGACACCAGCAAACCGGGACCGGCGAAACGCAGCACACGTTTGAAGAACGAGGCAGTCGGATCAACCGCGACACTGCCGGCCACTTCCGGCGGGCAAAACGGCGCGGTGGCGATTTTGGGCAGACTGAATTTCACGCACACATCCAGAAACAAAAACGGGAGCCCGGCAGCTTAGTCGTTTCGCCTGATGCCTTGAAGCGCAAAGATCACTGAACCTATGGGTTCACCCCCAACAACTGCTCGCGCAACTCGGGACTGCGTGTTCGCGGATCCAGCCAGATATCGAAAAACGCCTTGGCAAACTGTGGATCCTCAATCTCATGCTGGAGCTTCTGGCCGACAAAAAACCGCGCGCCCTGCCCCGGCAGATACACGCCGGTAATCCGCGTGCCGGCCTGAACGTCGACAAACGATTGCTGCATCTGCGTCTGCCAGCCGGCCAATTGCGCTGAAGTGACCCGGGGACCGGCAAGGCGTTTGATCTCATCGACGCTGGTGCTGACCAGATCGTCTCGCGAGATGTTGCGCCGGTAGATCAGCTCCAGAGCAAACGGCTGGCCATCCGCCAGGGGCCACGCGGCACTCCACAAGCGCGCGCTGTAAACGTCGAAGCCGAACACGCTGAAATCGCCGCTGCCGATAATTTGCGCGCCCGGGACTGCGTCCTGCCAATTGGCCCATGTCGGTGTGAGCAACAGCGCCCATAAACCGATGCCACAACAGCCACGAACGAGCTTGGGTGTTCTGTTCATCGCCGTATCGTCTCCGCTGCATTCTGATGATCAAAGCATAGCCGGATTCGCGCCTGAATTTTTGTATACAAAAATTGCGAACATAGGCAGCAATCTTCAATCGGCAGTGCTAACGTGGCTCATCCTGACCCGATGGAGACACCCGCGTGCTGATCCTGAAATTGCTGCTGATTCCCGGTTTTCTCCTGCTGATTTCCCTGGCGGGCAAACGCTGGGGGCCGAGCGTGGCCGGGTGGCTGTCGGGATTGCCGGTGGTGGTCGGGCCGATTCTGTTTTTTCTGGCGATCGAACAAGGGCCGCAGTTTGCCGCGCAATCAGCGGTCGCGGCGCTGTCGGCAATGTTCGCGATGATCGCTTTCTGCATCACCTATGCGCAGGTGGCGCAGCGGGCGAACTGGCCGTGGGCGTTGACCATTTCACTGGCGGTTTGGGCCGCGCTGGCGGCGGTCTTGTCGGTGATCCCGGCGTCCTTGCCGTTCTCGGTGATTGCGGCAGCGGTGGCACTGCTCGCTTCGCCTTATCTGTTCCCTGAAGTGCAGCCGGTGTTGAACGGGCCAGCAGCGAAGTCGGACAAACTGATCTGGCGGATGATCGCCGGTGCGGCGCTGACGCTGGTGGTGACGATGCTCGCCAGCACCGTCGGCGAACGCTGGAGCGGCCTGCTCGCGGTGTTCCCGGTGCTCGGCAGCGTCATGGCAGTGTTCTCGCAACAAACCCGCGGCCCGGCGTTTACCGCTGCGTTATTGCGCGCAACGGCGACCGGCATGTATTCGTTCTCGGCGTTCTGCCTGGTGTCGGCCTTGACGCTGCCGAGCATGGGCCTGAGCGGCTTCGCAGTGGGAGTGGCAGTGTCGGTGGCGATGCTCGGGGTGACCCGGCGTCTGCTGGCGCGGCCAGTGGCCAAGGCGCAAGCGCAATAACCGCCCGGACGAATCGCGCTGGAACGGCCGGCACGCTCCGTGGGATGATCGCCCGCCTCGCGCGACCATTCACCGGAGATTCACATGTCATTGTTGAGCAAAAAAGCCGTCGTCCTGATGCTGGCGGCCGTCGCTGGTTTCGCCGCGATCAACGCGCACGCCGCCAAGGAAAAAGTCAAAACCGAGAAGGTCTCGCTGCTCGACGGTAAGTTTGCCTTTGTCCTGCCCAAAGGCTTTGTCGCCGACCCGCTGCCCGCCAGCCCGAGCGGTGCCAAGGGCACGATGTACACCAACCAGACCACCAAGACCGTGGTCATCGCCGCCGAAAACCAGATTCCCGCAGGGCAGAACGTCAAGGACAACGACGGTGAGTTTCTCGACGGCAGCGTGTCGAGTTTCATCGACGATCAGCGCAAGGCCCTGCCGGACTTCAACAAGCTCAGCGAGAAAAGCCTGACCCAGAAAGGCACCGGCCTGGGGCTGCGTCAGGTTGACAGCACCGCCACTCAGGGCGGTGGCCAAACCCTGAACACCACGCTGCTGGCCGGCTCGGGGACGAAGATGGCGCTGGTGCAGGTGATTTCCCGCGCCAGCGACAAGAAAGCTCACGATGCCTTGATCAAAGCCATCGTCAAGGATTGAGCCGCTGCAACCAGCCATTCAGATCGCGCAACTCGGCCGCACTGATGCTGTGGCCGACGCCCGGATAAGCGTGAAACTCGGGCTTGTAATCGAGTTTCTGCAATAGCGCGTTGGCCTCGGTGCCGTGACGGTAAGGCACCGGATCATCAGCGGTGCCGTGGCCGATAAAAATGCTCAGCGGCAGCGGCGCTTGCCCAGGCTTGAGTTCGGCTTTGAGCACCGGCAACAAGCGCCCGCTCAACGCGGCAAACCCGCCCACGACCGCCGGCGCGCGCAGGCCCACTTCGTAGCTCATCATCGCGCCCTGGCTGAAGCCGATCAGGTACACCTTGTCCGGCGCGGCGTGATATTTCTTCGCCGCCTGGGCGATAAAGTCGCGCAGCTTCTGGCTGCTGACCTTCAGATCATCGGTCTCGCCGTTGTAGGCGCCTTCGCCCTTCTTGCGAAACCACTGGTAACGTCCTTCACCCAACGTCATCGGCGCGCGCACGGAAAGGTAGTTGTACTGCGCCGGCAGCTGAAACTTCATACCGATCAGATCGGCCTCGTTACTGCCGTAACCGTGCAGGAAAATCACCAGCGGACGTGGTTCAGCGTCGGCGTGGACCTGTTCGAGGTACTTGAGTGGCAGATCGGATTGCAGGGTGGTTTGCGCGTGGACGGCGGTGGATGCGAGCAGGGTCAGCAGGGCGAACAATTTCAGCATTGCAGCGTTCCTTCACAGAGTGTCGGGTTCGCGGGGGAGCCTAACATTCTCGGCTGAGGATCCAAATTTTGTGGAGTGGCTGATGGCCCTTTCGCGAGCAGGCTCGCTCCCACCGTTGAAATGCGTTCGTCTGTGGGAGCGAGCCTGCTCGCGAAGAGGCCCGCACCTTCACCGCAACCTATCAGTCGTTGGTCAGCTTGCCGGTACGAAACGGCACCCGCCCCGCCACTTTCGCCTGCCAGATCCCCGGCTCGGTATAACGCCCGCGATCAATCGCGAACAGCACCCCGCTGGTGCCGGCGCGCACGGTGGTCACGCGATCCTGCAACGGGTCAACAACCTCGAACAGCGCATCGCCCTGCTCTACCCACTCGCCGGCATTGCGCAAGAAACTGACCACGCCATGGTGCGGGGCGAACAGGTATTCGGTGCCTTCAAACGGCAGACCTTCACAACATTCGCTCGGCGCCGCCGGCCATTCCCCGCTGATGAAACCCTGCTCGGCGAGAAAGCCCAGAATCGCTTCGCAATTGGCCTGAGCCTGTTCGACGCGGGTGTCGCCCATACTGCCCAGCTCCAGCGTCGTCGCCAGATTCGCCGCCGGAATCGACGCGTTCGGGAATGCTTTGGCCAGACGCAACCATGGCGTCGAGCAGGACTCATCGAACGAACTGCCACCGGAGTCCTCGCAAAGCAATGCCACGCCCGCCTTCAGCCGCGCCGCCAGCGATTGCCACTGCGGCCAGTGTTGCGGCAGCGCATAGAGGTGAATCGCAGCGTCGAAGTCGCAATGCAGATCGAGGGTGATGTCGGCGTCGCAGGCGTGGCGCAGCAACAAGCGGTGCAAGGCCTCCAGTTGCGAGGCCGGCGCCGGCAATTCTTCGAAGACTTGAGCCATGGCCTGGCGAATCAGCGCGACGTTGGCCTCGGCATCCGCGCCCAGACGCTCGCCAACCAGCGCCGCCACCGGGGCGCTGAGCTCGACGAACGCGCGGTTGAAGTTCTTGCCGCTGCCCAATTCGAAGCGACCCATGTGATTGCCTTGCAGATGCTGATCCAGGCCGATCGGATTGGCCACCGGCACCAGTTCGATAACGCCCTGCAAACGGCCCTGCCGTTCCAGTTCGTTCAGGCGCAGCTTGAGTTCCCACGCGGTACGCATGCCCGGCAGTTCATCAGCGTGCAGGCTGGCCTGGATATACACTTTGCGGCTGCCGGCGCCGTAGCGGAACACGCTGAGGGAGCGCTCGCTGCCCAAATGGCTCCAGGGCAGAACGTGGTCGATGCGTTGCATGGAAAACTCCTGAATAGCTGGGTTACGTAAAACCCTGTGGGAGCGAGCCTGCTCGCGAATGCGTCAGGTCAGACGATGACGATATCGAATGTCAGACCGCATTCGCGAGCAGGCTCGCTCCCACAGAGAATTTCCATAAATAAAAAAGCATAAAAAAAGTGGCCACCGCGCAAACGGGGCCACTTTTTTTCACGGCGTATTAATGGCCGTACACGTCAAAGTCGAAGTACTTGTCCTGGACTTTCTTGTACTCGCCATTGGCGCGGATTTCGGTGATGGCTTTGTTGAATTGCTCAGCCAGTGCGGTATCGCCCTTGCGCACGGCAATGCCAGCGCCGCCGCCGAAGTATTTGGCGTCTTCGTAGGTCGGACCGACGAATTCGAAACCTTTGCCGGCATCGGTTTTCAGGAAACCGTCGCTGAGGTTGACCGAGTCAGCGAGCATCGCGTCGATACGCCCGGACACCATGTCGAGGTTGGCTTCCTGCTGCGAGCCGTAGCGCACCAGTTCGATCCCGGCCGGAACCAGCACTTCGGTCGCGTAGCGGTCATGAGTACTGGCGCGCAGCACGCCGACTTTCTTGCCCTTGAGTTCGGTCAGCGGGTCTTTGACGCCGGAGCCTTCCTTCATCACGAAGCGTGCCGGGGTGTGGTAGTACTTGATGGTGAAGTCGACGTTCTTCTTGCGATCGTCAGTGATGGTCATCGACGACAGGATCGCGTCGATTTTTTTCACTTTGAGTGCCGGGATCAGGCCATCGAACTCTTGCTCGACCCACGTGCATTTGACTTTCATCTGCGTGCACAGTGCGTCACCGATGTCCACGTCAAAACCAGTGAGTTTGCCGTCAGGGGTTTTCATCGAGAATGGCGGGTACCCGGCTTCGATACCGATGCGGATCGGCTTGTCGTCTTTGGCCACAGCGGTCAGGGACAACATCGACAGTGCCAGGGCACCGAACATCACTAGCTTTTTCATTTATTACTCCCGTGCGGAGGCTTTTATTGGCAGCTTTCGAGTCAGCGTTCGGTCATGGCGTTCTAACGGCAAAAACCGAAGTGGCCGGCAGTCTATGGCGGCGCGCACGGAGGCAATTGTTTTTAAGCGACAAATACTTACAGAACATCGGCGATCACTTTGACGAGAGTAAACGCGTGCGCCGTGTTGGTGCGAAGGATGTAGGACAAGACTGTTTTCAGAGCAAGAAACGCCGATCCTCCCGTAGAGCTCGCGGAGGCTGCGATCTTTTGATCTTGTTTTTTTGAGATCAAGATCAGAGGATCGCAGCCTTCGGCAGCTCCTACAGAAACGTCAGCATTCGCAGGCGACAGGTGTATTGGCGACTGACGCCGCGCTCAGTTCGAAACCTTCATCGAGCCATCCGGTGACGCCGCCGATCATCTCCTTGACCGGATAGCCCAATGCCGCCAGCTTCACCCCAGCCTTGTTCGCCCCATTGCAATGCGGCCCGGCGCAATAGACTACGAACAAAGTGTGTTTCGGGTAATCGGCCAAGCGCTCCGCCGTGAGCAAGCGTGTCGGGATATTGATCGCGCCGGGCACATGGCCGCGCTCGAACGCCAATGGGCCGCGCACATCCACCAGAACGAAGTCGACCTCCCCGGCCTCTTGGCTACTGAACACGTCGGAACAATCGGTTTCGAAGGTCAGACGATTGCTGAAATGCATCAGGGCAATCGCCGAAGGGGCGGCGGGAATTTCGCGAACCAGGCTGGTCATGCTTTGTTGCTCCTTTTGTCTGAGGGGGATGAACAGACTTTATCGAGACGGCACTTGCCGCTACAGTGGCGCGCAAGACACCGACCGGGAGTTTTCCGCCAAATGCTCACTCAGCCCAATCTGGTTGCCATTCTGGCCTACGATGGCCTCTGCACATTCGAGTTCGGCATTGCCGTGGAGATCTTCGGCCTGGCCCGACCAGAGTTCGATTTCCCTTGGTACGAGCATGCGATTGCCGCAGTCGATCCAGGCCCGATGCGCGCCATGGGTGGCATTCAGGTGCTGGCCGATGGTGGCCTGGAATTGCTCGCCGCAGCGCGCACCATCGTCATTCCCGGCTGGCGCGACCGCAACGCCCCGGTACCGGCTGCGCTGATCGACGCGTTGCGTCAGGCCCATGACCGAGGCGCGCGGTTGCTGTCGATCTGCTCCGGGGTGTTCGTCCTTGCAGCCAGCGGCCTGCTCGACGGCCACCGCGCCACCACGCACTGGCGCTACACCGGTGAACTGGCGCAACGCTTCCCTGCGATCGAGGTCGATCCGGACGTGCTCTACGTCGACGCCGGTCAACTGATCACCTCCGCCGGCAGCGCCGCCGGCATCGATGCCTGCCTGCATCTGGTGACACGTGACTTCGGCACGCAGGTCGCCAACGCCGTCGCGCGGCGACTGGTCATGTCGCCACAACGCACCGGCGGCCAGGCCCAGTTCATCCCCACCCCGGTCAGCCCGACGCCCCGCAGCGACCTGTCGCGCGTCATGCAATGGGCCCGCGAACGCCTGCACGAACCACTGGAAGTCCGCGATCTGGCCAGCGAAGCGGCAATGAGCGAGCGCACGTTTCTGCGGCGCTTCACCGAAGCCAGCGGGCAATCGCCGAAAGCCTGGCTGCAACATGAACGCCTGGCGCGAGCGCGGGAGCTGCTTGAGAGCACCCATCAACACACCGAGCAGATCGCCCAGCGCTGCGGCTATCGCTCGGTGGAAAGTTTTCGTGTGGCGTTCCGCAGCGTGGTGGGCGTACCGCCGTCGGTTTATCGGGAGCGGTTTGGGCGAAGCAACAAGCTTTCGCTCCATCCCGCAGCGTTTTAAGCGCTGACGTTGACGGCGAGGCCGGCAGAAACGCTCGCGGTGAAAATTGTGAAACGGAAAATGCGGCTTGCTTTATATTGATTCTGATATAACCTGAAAATCAAACGGGCACTGGCATTTCTTGCAATAAAACTCACCGTCGCCGCTTACGTTCAGCTATTACGCTTTTCCTTTTGACACAGGACAAGCCGATGCCGAAACACAAGGATGTGGTGTTCGTGGGAAGCGCGTTGAAAGATCTCAAAGCGTTCCCGGTTGATGCCCGAAGAGCGGCGGGGTTTGAGCTGGACCTGTTGCAACAGGGTGATGCCCCACTCGATTGGCGCCCTGTGAAAACCGTAGGACGCGGTGTTAACGAAATCAGGATCACCGAGGACTCAGGGGCGTTTCGCGTGTTTTATGTAGTCAATCGACCTGAAGCAATCTATGTGCTTCACGCCATGCACAAAACCACACGTAAAACGGAAATTAGAGACATCGAACTGGCCCGGGCCAGATATCAGGAAATAGGTTAAGCCATGAAGGAACATCAAGACTCATCCCAACGATTTTCCAGTGTATGGGATGCATTGGAGGACACGCCTCAGGAAGCTGCCAACATGCGTCTGCGAGCCAAGCTCATGCGTTCGCTTTGCGAGACCATTCGAGCGTGGGAGCTCCCTCAAAAGGACGCGGCACAGAGATTGGGAATCTCGCAGCCACGCCTCAATGATGTACTCAACGGGAAAATCGACAAATTCTCGCTGGATGCGTTGGTCAACCTGTCAGCTGCTGCAAGGCTGGAGGTGGACATTTGCTTTCCGTCAGGCCCGTTGCAATGGGCCTGACACTGGCTTTGCGTGGCAATGTACACCCTGCATTCCGAGTTTTGAAATCGAGGGAGTTGAATAGCATTCAACTTCGCGGTTAACCATCGACATCATCCAGCTGCACAGGAGTTCCGCTGGATGATTCCTCCCCTTCAATCCTCCCGCGTCAAAACCTCCAGCAACTCAATTTCAAACACCAGATTCGAATTCGGCGGAATCTTGCCCATGGTCCGCTCGCCGTAGCCCAGATGCGCCGGTACGAGCAATTTGCGTTTGCCGCCGACCTGCATGCCCATCAGCCCCTGATCCCAGCCTTTGATCACGCGGCCAGTGCCGATCACGCACTGAAACGGTTTGCCTCGGCTCCAGGACGAATCGAATTCAGTGCCGTCTTCCAGCCAGCCGGTGTATTGGGTGGTGATCAGCGCGCCTTTCACCGCGGCTTTGCCGTCGCCCGGTTGCAGGTCGATGATTTGCAGTTCGTCTGTCATGTCGTTGGCTCTCGAGATGTTCGCAGGCGGCGTTTTTCGCAGAATCCGGCGTCGATGGCAATCCATGGAACCGAAAACGCGCCTTGCCGCTCACATGTGTATCGACATCGTATGACGACAAGGATGCTTAGATGACCGACTCTCGATTGCTGCGCAGTTTCATCCCGCCCTACATCCTCAACCGCATCATCGCCCACGGTTCCGAGCCGCAGCGCAACGCCGCGATGCAGACGCTCAACCATGTGCGCAGCCTGCTGCCCAACCCCGGCCGCCCTTCGCAGCCGCCGGCGCGCGCGATTCTGCCGGAAGCGAGCAAGCCTGGCCTGGCGCGGCGCAGTGTGCATGATGCGCAGAACAAAATGCTCTTGCCGGGCATGCCGGTGCGCCTCGAGGGCCAGCCGGCGTCGGGGGATCCGGCGGTCGACGAGGCTTACGATGCGCTGGGCGCCAGCTATGATTTCTTTTGGAAGGTGCTTGGTCGCGACTCGATCGACAATCAGGGATTCGCGCTGATCGGCAGCGTGCATTACGGGCAAGCCTACGAAAACGCATTCTGGAATGGCGCGCAGATGGTTTTCGGTGACGGCGATGGCGAGATCTTCCAGCGCTTCACCCGCTCGCTCGACGTCATCGGCCATGAACTGGCCCACGGCGTCACCGAAAGCGAAGCCGGGCTGATTTATGCCAACCAGTCCGGCGCGCTGAACGAGTCGCTCTCGGATGTATTCGGCGTGTTGATCAAGCAATACATCCTCGGCCAAACCGCCGAGCAGGCAGACTGGCTGATCGGCGCCGACCTGCTGATGCCACAGATCCAAGGCAAGGGCCTGCGCTCGATGTCGCACCCCGGCACGGCATACGACGACCCGATGCTGGGCAAGGATCCGCAACCGGATCACATGCGCAAGTTCGTCATCACCAGCGAAGACAATGGCGGCGTGCACATCAACTCCGGCATTCCCAACCGCGCGTTTTACCTGGCAGCGCGAGCGTTTGGCGGCTTCGCTTGGGAAAAGGCCGGACGCATCTGGTACGACACGCTGTGTGATGACCGTTTGAAACAGGACGCAACGTTCGACGCGTTCGCGAAACTGACGATCGACCATGCTGGCCAGCGCTTCGGCGCCGAAGCAGCCGACACGGTGCAGCAAGCCTGGGCACAGGTCGGTATCGAATAATCTGAGGAGACCGTATGAAAACGCTACCCGAGCTGGATAAAGATTCCGTTTTGCGTGTATCTCGCCAGGGTGGCGTTGCAGCGATTCACAGCCTGAGCCGCCCACGGGAAATCGAATTCGCGCAATGCGACATCAGTCAGCGTTCGAGAATATGCTCGGTGCTTGAGGGTTGCCTGCCACTGGACAGCAGCGAATCCGGTCGTGGGGATCAGCGCTTCTACCAGATTGAGGTGCGCTACCCGTCAGGGGAAATGGTGTTGAAGGTGCCAGAGGATCGGGCGCCTGGGGAGCTGGTGCAGCTTTGGGACAAGGGGGAGCTTCTGTAAACGCTCCCCCCGATGTTCAGGCTATTTCTCGACGGGTTGCATCTCGACAATCGTGCCGTTGGTGATCATCACCATCACGTACTTGTCATTGATCTGCACCCACTGCGCCTGCTCGATCGGTGCTTTCAGACCTTTGGCTTTCCAGTTCTTCAGCGCCTTGTCTTCGCGCTGGTACATTTCTGGAGCGCGGTCGTTGACCTTCAGTTGGCGATCGCTGGTCGGCGATTGCACGGCTGGTTCGCTGGAGGTTTGCGCCGCTTGAACAACGGGCGTGATCCCGGCAATACCGGCAACAAGGGCCAGGCTGGCGATTAGGGTTTTGCTGTTCATCGGTGAACCTCTTTCAGATGGGTAGTACCTGAACTCCGACTGCGTGGCGCGGGAAACATTCCTTGTTTTTTTGCCGGATGCGGCCGTTAGAAGGCTTTGTCCATCAGACCGCCATCGCTGGCAAGCCAGCTCCCACAGGGATTGGTATTACAGCGCAATTATTGTCCAGAGCTCCGGTCCTCTCCTACAAAACCAAGCAAAGCAAAGCAAGATCAAAAGATCGCAGCCTTCGGCAGCTCCTACAGTTGGATCGCGTGAATTCGATGGAAACGGGTTCACCTGCAGGCCGTCGTCGCGATCAGGCTCGCCCCCACCAGAAAAGCAAAGCAGCGCAGCTGCCCGCGGCGAAGCCGCCCCACTCAACAATGAGCGCAAGCTCGAGTACCGCTCTTGATCTTGATCCACCGGCGACGTCGGAAGGCTGAGTGGAGGGATTGATCCGGGGGTGGGAGCGCAGCGACCGTCTGGCGCAGCCAGACACAGCGGAAGGAGGTGCAGCGAAGCAAACCGTAGCCGCTGCGCCCGGATCGATCCCGCAGCGAAGGAACCCGAGCCTGCGAGGGCCGAACGCAGGAGCAAGCGTTTTTTTGCTTACTTTTTTTAGGCGTTTGTAAAAAAAGTGAGTCGCCGTAAGGGCGAAACCCTAAGCGGCCATGACCGCAGCAACGGATATGTACCCGGTCAGCCAGAACAAATCATCGCCCGACGCGACGCAGGCTTGCTCCCACAAATGCGCCAGGCACTGAATCCATTGATCCGCCCCACGCATCAATCCATGCCAACAATGCAATTAACAGATTGTTACATCTGCGCCACCATCCACCTCAATAAAAACCGTGCGCCGCCTCTCCGTAGCGCACGTCATAAAAGCGGTGGAGTACTTTTCAATGACAGCCTCAATCCCAACCAACGGCTCGCGGGCCGGTGCCATCTTCCGGGTGACCTCGGGCAACTTCCTCGAACAGTTCGACTTCTTTCTGTTCGGCTTCTACGCCACGCAGATCGCGGCGGTGTTCTTCCCGGCGAGCAGCGAGTTCGCCTCGCTGATGATGACGTTCGCGGTGTTCGGCGCAGGCTTCCTGATGCGTCCGCTGGGCGCCATTGTGCTCGGCGCCTACATCGATGACGTCGGCCGGCGCAAAGGTCTGATCGTCACCCTGTCGATCATGGCCAGCGGCACGATATTGATCGTGCTGGTGCCCGGCTACGAAACCATTGGCCTGTTCGCCCCGGCGCTGGTGTTGATCGGGCGACTGCTGCAAGGCTTCTCCGCCGGCGCGGAACTCGGTGGTGTCTCGGTGTATCTGTCCGAAATCGCTACGCCGGGCCGCAAAGGCTTTTTCACCGCTTGGCAGTCGGCCAGCCAGCAAGTGGCGATCATCGTCGCGGCAGCGCTGGGCTACGGTCTGAACCAGTGGATGGAGCCGCAAGCCGTGGCCGCCTGGGGCTGGCGCATTCCGTTTTTCGTCGGCTGCATGATCGTCCCGTTCATCTTCTTCCTGCGCCGTAACCTGGCGGAAACCGAAGAGTTCGCCGCACGCAAACACCGTCCAAGCATGCGCGAAGTGTTCCGCACCCTCGGCCAGAACTGGGGCGTGGTACTCGGCGGAATGTTGATGGTCGCGCTGACCACCACCGCGTTCTACCTGATCACCGTGTACGCACCGACCTTCGGTAAGACCGTGCTGCACCTGAGCACTTCCGACGCGTTGCTGGTAACGCTGTTGGTGGGCGTGTCGAACTTCTTCTGGCTGCCGATTGGCGGCGCGTTGTCCGACCGTATCGGCCGTCGTCCGGTGCTGATCGGCATGGCCTTGCTGGCACTGGCCACGACTTATCCGGCGCTGTCGTTCCTGGTGCAGGCGCCGAGCTTCACCAACATGCTGCTGTCGCTGCTGTGGTTGTCCTTCATTTACGGCTTGTACAACGGCGCGATGATTCCGGCGCTGACCGAAATCATGCCGGTGGAAGTGCGCGTCGCCGGTTTCTCCCTGGCTTACAGCCTGGCCACGGCGATCTTTGGCGGTTTCACCCCGGCGATGTCGACCTTCCTGATCCAGTACACCGGCGACAAAGCCGCGCCAGGCTACTGGATGAGCATCGGTGCCCTGTGCGCTCTGTGCGCCACTCTTTACTTGTACCGCCGTGCCGGTGGTCGTCTGCAACCTGTCGCGGCCTGAGGAATACTCGCCATGAAAAAACTCTTTACTGTCACCGCCCTGCTCGCCGGTCTCGCATTCAACTTCGCGGCCCAGGCCGAAGAACTCAGCGTGATGACCTCCGGTGGTTTCACTGCCGCCTACAAGATCCTCGGGCCGAAATTCGCCGCCGCAACGGGCAACACGCTGACCACCAGCCTCGGCCCGTCGATGGGCAAGGCGCCGGAAGCGATTCCCAATCGTCTGGCACGCGGTGAGCACGCCGACGTGGTGATCATGGTCGGTTACGCCCTCGATGAGCTGATCAAACAAGGCAAGGTCGACCCGGCCTCCCGCGTTGAACTGGCGGATTCGCGGATCGGCATGGTAGTGCGTGAAGGCGCGCCGAAACCGGACATCAGCAGCGTCGACGGCCTGAAGAAAACCCTGCTTGATGCGCAGTCGGTGGCCTACTCCGACAGCGCCAGCGGCGTGTACATCGAGCAGCAGCTGTTCAAGAAACTCGGCATCGAAGATCAGTTGAAACCGAAAGCCAAGATGATCGCCAGGATCCCGGTCGGTTCGGTGGTTGCCACTGGCGACTATCAGTTGGGCTTCCAGCAGGTCAGCGAATTGCTGCCGGTGCCGGGCGTAAGCTTCGTCGCGAAGATTCCGGAATCGGTGCAGTCGGTGACGCGTTTTGCCGCGGGCATCCCGGTCAAGGCCGAGCATCCGGAAGAGGCCAAAGCCCTGCTCGCCTACCTCGCTGCACCGGCCGCTCAGGCTGATGTACAGGCCACCGGGCTGGATTCGGTCAAGCGTTGATCGCTGGCGGCTGGACGCGCATCTCCACGACCAGCCGCTCCAGTTCCAGTGCCGCCGGGGTCAACGTGCGATCCCGGCGCTTGATGATGCCGACACTGCGCATCACCTGCGGCTCAATCAGCGGCACCCGCGTCAGGATCGGATGATCCGGCCCGGGCATCGCCATCAACGGCACCGCTGCCACGCCCAGACCCGCCTCTACCAGACCGATCATCGTTGTCACATGCCGCGTCTCGCAGATGCTCTGACGCTGCGGCACCACCTCGCCCAAGGCCTGATCGAGCAGAAAGCGATTACCCGAGGTCTTGTCCAGCGCGATGTAATCCTGCTGATAGAACTCGTCCCAACTGACGCTGCTGCGCCCGGCCAGCGGATGATCGCGACGACAGGCGACAACGTAGCACTCCTGCACAAGCGGTTCGAACTCGACTTTGGCATCCTGCGTGCCGAGAAAACTCAAACCGAAATCCGCCTCGCCATTGACCACCGCACTCAACACATCGTGAGCGCTGGAATCGAGGACTTTGACCTTGATCCGCGGAAACTGCTGGTGATAGCGCGCGACCACGCGGGGCATGAAGTAGTAGGCCGCCGAGGGCACGCAGGCGACGGTGACATGGCCCAGACGGGTCGAGGCGACTTCGCTGATGCCGAGCAAGGCAATGTCGAGATCATCCAGCAAGCGCTCGACGCTGGGCATGAAGCCACGCCCGGCCTGGGTCAGGCTGACCTTGCGTGTGGTGCGCTCGAACAATTTGACCCCGAGGGCGTCTTCGAGCTTTTCGATGCGCCGACTCAGCGCCGGTTGTGACAGGCGCACAGTGTCGGCAGCCTTGCGAAAACTGCCCTGCTCGACCACCGCGCGAAAGGCTTGCAGGTCGTTTAGGTCGAAGTTGATGGCCATGGCGTTTCCGGAAATTGATGCGCAGGGGTTATAAATGTAACCAGTTGATGCAAATTATTACAGACCTGATGGAAGCTGCCCTTGTGGGAGCGAGCCTGCTCGCGAACGCGGGGCATCAGTCAATGGATAGGTGGCTGACCCGGCGCATTCGCGAGCAGGCTCGCTCCCACATTGGTTCTCGAATGGTCTGGAGACCGCGTAACCCTTATCCTTGTCACCCCCGCCGTAGCCGTAGTCAGGAGTCGTTCCATGCCCCATGAAGGCAATCTGTTGCAAGCCGCCGTCGTGTTTCTGTTCGCGGCCGTGCTCACCGTGCCTTTGGCCAAACGTCTGCAACTGGGCGCGGTGCTCGGTTATCTGTTTGCCGGGGTGATCATCGGCCCGTCGGTGCTCGGTCTGATCGGCAACCCGCAAAGCGTTGCGCATATTTCCGAGCTGGGCGTGGTGTTGCTGCTGTTCATCATCGGCCTGGAGCTGTCGCCGCGACGCTTGTGGGTGATGCGCAAATCGGTGTTCGGCGTCGGTCTGGCGCAGGTGCTGTTGACCGCTTCGGTGATCGGCGTGCTGGCACTGGCGGTGTTCGGCCAGCCGCTGAACAGCGCGATTGTGCTGGGCCTCGGTCTGGCGCTCTCCTCCACGGCGTTCGGCCTGCAAAGCCTCGCCGAACGCAAGGAACTGACCAGCCCCCACGGGCGTCTCGCGTTTGCGATTCTGCTGTTCCAGGACATCGCCGCGATTCCATTGATCGCCCTGGTGCCGATGCTGGCCGGCGTCGATCATCACACCAGCACCGCCGACGATATTCGTCACAGCTTGCAGGTGCTCGGCGGCATTGCCGTGGTGGTGATCGGCGGACGGTATCTGCTGCGTCCGGTGTTCCGCGTGGTGGCAAAAACCGGGCTGCCGGAAGTGTCCACCGCCACCGCGTTGCTGGTGGTGATCGGCACGGCGTGGCTGATGGATCTGGTCGGTGTGTCGATGGCGCTGGGTGCGTTTCTCGCTGGACTGCTGCTGGCGGATTCGGAATACCGGCATGAGCTGGAAGCGCAGATCGAACCGTTCAAGGGCCTGCTGCTCGGGCTGTTTTTCATCAGCGTCGGCATGGGCGCCAATCTCAGCCTGTTGTTGAGCGCGCCGATCACCGTATTGGGCCTGACCTTGTTGCTGATCGGTCTGAAATTGCCGCTGCTGTTCGTGGTTGGGCGCTTGGCAGGAGGATTGAACAAAATCAGCGCAATCCGCCTCGGCATCGTCCTTGCCGCCGGCGGTGAGTTTGCGTTCGTGGTGTTCAAGATCGGTCGCGATCAGGGCCTGTTCGAGCCGCGTCTGTACGACCTGCTGGTGCTGACCATCACTCTGTCGATGGCGCTGACGCCGTTGTTGCTGTTGATCTGCGCGCGTCTGGTCAGCCCGAAAGTGCAGCCGGTGGAAGTGCCGGAGAAATTCCGCGAAATCGACACCGAAGCGCCGCGCGTGGTGATTGCCGGCATGGGCCGGATGGGGCAGATCGTGGCGCGGATTCTGCGCGCGCAGAACATCAAGTTCGTTGCGCTGGACACCTCGGTGGAAACCATCGAACTGTCACGCAGCTTCGGCGGCGTACCGGTGTTCTACGGCGACCCGATGCGCCCGGAAATCCTTCACGCGGCGAAGGTCGGCGAGGCGGAATATTTCGTCATCGCCACGGACGATCCGGAGACCAACATCAAGACTGCCGAAGTGGTGCACAAGCTATATCCGCACATGAAAATCATCGCCCGCGCGCGTAATCGTCAGCACGTGCATCGCCTGGTGGATGTCGGCGCGGAAGCGATTCGTGAGACCTATTATTCGAGCCTGGAAATGAGCCGGCGCACGCTGGTCGGCCTCGGTCTGACGCAAGCCCAGGCCGATGCGCGGATCAAGCGTTTCAAGCATCACGACGAACAGGTGCTGGAGGCGCAACACGCCGTCTACGACGACGCCGCCAAAGTCCTGCAGACCGCCCAGGAAGCCCGGGCGGAACTGGCCAAATTGTTTGAATCGGATCAGCTCGAAGAGGAAGCCCGAAAATCCTGATCGTGCCTTGCCCAGAACCAACTGTGGGAGCGAGCCTGCTCGCGAAAGCGTCGTGTCAGTCACCCAATACTTCACTGACAGATTGCATTCGCGAGCAGGCTCGCTCCCACAGGGGATTGGGTCAGGCCAGTTCCAGCGCGGGCGCAGGCTCGACGGCTGTGACTGCAAACCGATCCGCCAGAAACGGCGTGATATCCAGCGGCAAAGGCTCGTCATTCACCAGTTTATCCAGCAGCACACCGGTAATCGCCGAGGTCAGAATGCCGGTGCGGAAGTGCCCGCAAGCATTCAGATACCCTTCTACCCCACGCATCGGCCCGAGGATCGGCAACTCATCCGGCGAGCCCGGGCGCAATCCCGCCCAGGTGCGCTTGAGGTTGACGTCCGCCAGCTCCGGCAGACAGCGCACCGCGCCCTGCACCAGCCCGGCGATTTCCGGGTAGGTGGTGGTGACGTCGAAGCCTTTGTCTTCGGTGGTGCTGCCGATAAGGATTTCGCCGTTGTCCTTTTGCGCCACGTAGCAATCGCTGGTGGTCAGGCAGCCGTTGAGGATTTTCGGCATGCGTTCGGTCAGCAGAATCTGTCCTTTCACCGGTTTCACCGGAATGCGAATCCCCGTGGCCCACTCACTCAGATCCGCCGCCCAGGCACCGGCGGCGTTGATCAGCGTCTTGCAGTGGAACACCCCCGCCTCCGCCGTCTGCACGCCGGTCACGCGAGTGCCGTGATGCAGCACGCCGGTGACGTTGGTGTTGACGAAGATATCGACGCCGTTCTGCCGCGCACCTTCCATGTAGGCATCCGCGAGGCGGAACGGGCTGACCTGATGGTCGCAGAGAAACTCCAGCGCCCCGCGTGCTTCATGGCTGACACTCGGTTCCGCCGCGCGCAACGCCGCCTGATCGAGCCAACGCACCTGATCGGCCAGATGCGGAATGCAGCCGACGATGTGCTCGGCGTAGAGCCGGTCTTCATCGTCATAGATCACGAATTTCAGCCCGGTCTTCTCGAACTTGCAATCCATGCCGTGATTGTCTTTCAGCTCGCGGTGCAGCGCCGGGTACAGCGCGTTGGACTGCAAGGCAAAATCGAAAAACGACGCCGGCAAGATATGCGGCGTACTGGCGTCCACCGCCACCGCTGCGCCCCGGGTTTCGCGCTTGCGGTTGGCCGACATCATGCGAAAGAAAATCACCCCGCAACCGAGGCCGACCGACTCGCCGATCGCCCATAAACCACCCGCCGAAGCACGGGTCGCATTGCCGGGGCGCTTGGCGTCGATCAGTGCCACCTTGAGATCTTTGCGTTTGGACAATTGGTAGGCGCAGGAGGCGCCGATCACTCCGCCACCGGCAATGACCACGTCGTAGAACTTACTCATGGCAAGCGCCCTCCTTGCCGAGGGACTGGAACGCGGAAAACGGCACCGGATCAATCGGGAAGCGCGGGCGCAACCAACCGACATCCTGACGTCCGGTGGCCTGGCGCAGGCGATCGCTGCAATAGCCGACGCACATCCGCCCCTGGCAATCGCCCATGCTCACGCGGGTGCGCATTTTCAGACTGGCGATGTCTTGCACACCCTGCTCCAGCGCCAGATCGATGTCGGCGCGGGTCGCATGTTCGCAGCGGCAGATCACTGTGTCGGCCGCAGGCAAAGCAATCTGCCCGACACCGCGCTCGGTGTAGCGATCCACCGCCGCACGAAAGCGCACGATGGCTCTGAGCTTGCTCGCGTAACGATCGCGGCGCACCCGGGCCAGCTCGGTGTCGAGCACACCGCGTTGCAGCAGGATCGAAGTGGCGGCGATCTTGCCGGCGAGCATCGCCGCTTCGCCGCCGCGGATCCCGCCCATGTCGCCGGCCAGATGCACATGCGCCACGCTGCTTTGCTGCCAGACATTGGCATTGGCACGCAGGTAGCCATCGGCGCTGAAGCCGTGATCAAGGCCCATCTGCTGGCTCAATTGCGTGCGCGGAATAAAACCGTAACCCACCGCCAGCGTCTGCACTTCGAAACGCTCGACCCGCGACAGATCCGCCTCCCACGTCGACGAATACGGCGCGACGCTGACGCTTTTCAGCTCGCCGTCGCCATGGGCTTCAACCACGCCCCAGCCATAGTTCATGGGGATGCCGTGCAGCTTGAGGTAAGCGAGCATGCTCAAGCCGTCGAGGAACAGCTGCGGTTTGTTCAGCAGCGCCAGACTCTCGCGGGCGATCTTGCCGAACGCACACGCCTCGTAGACGCCAGCGACACGCACGCCGGAGGCATGCAACTGGGTCGCAACCAGCGGCAGCAACGGCCCGGTGCCGGCGATGATCACCGGCCCCCGCGGCTTGACCACACCACTCTTGATCTGCAATTGAAGACCACCGAGCAGAATCACTCCCGACAACGTCCAGCCGGGGAACGGCACACTGCGTTCGTGACATCCAGCGGCTAACAGCAGTTGCGGATAAGCGATCTCGTGCAGTTGCTCATCACCGTCGAGCACCACCACTGCGCGGGTGCCTTCGGCGCCGACCACGCGATGGTTGAGGCGCACGTCAATCAGCCCCGATTGCTGCTGAAATTCGCCGTGCAGTTTGTCCAGTGCTTCGGAATAACGCGGGCCGAGATAATCCAGTTGCACACCATCACGCAGCGGCCCGCGATAGACCACGCCGCCGAGGCGCGAAGCCTCTTCGAGCAAGGTGCAGCGCACGCCGTGGCGCGCCAGTTCGATGGCCGCCGCCATTCCCGCCGGCCCGCCGCCGACAATCAACGGTTGCAGGCTCATACAACCTCCTGCCCGACGACGCGGTTGACTTGGGTTTCAATCAGCATGCCGTCGCGCACCACGGTCTGGCAGGCGCGGCGCTTGTGCCGACCGTTGATTTTCACCAGACAGCACTGGCATACGCCCATGCCGCAATAGGCGCCGCTGATCTGATCGTGATCGTTGCGTGCGATCTGGCGCACGCCGAGGGACTGGATGACGCTGAGAACGGTTTCGCCGATGGCGGCGCTGACCGCTTGGCCATTGATGTGCACGGTCATGTCCGCCTGCACCAAGGGCTGGATATCGAAGGTTCTTTCTAGGCAGTTCATTACGGTGTTCGTCCGTGAAGATTCAGTTGAGGTTGTGTCAGCTCCTTGCCGCACTACGCCTCGTCGACGCTTTTTTATTGCTGTGTTTTCAACGTCGACGCGGATACTTCATCAGCGCAACAAGGTGCGCGACAAGCACTGTAGCTCATACCTCAGCAAAGGCCTGGATCATTTACGGTAGGCGATATCGCCAGGCGAAATATTGATCCAGGCCAGTGAAAATGGCGGGATGGAAACGGTTAGTTGGAGAAAACGAACTGGCCCCGCCGAAAGCAAAAAGCCGCTTTCACCCGAAGATGAAAGCGGCAGAGGCATCCTGCCTCAGAGGGATCAGTGTACGAACAGGGCGATCAGGATGATGATCGGGATCGGTACGCCGAGGAAAAACAGCAGTAATGAGCGCATGGTGACTCTCCTTTTTAACGGACCGGAGTGGTAGTGGTGTAGGTGTCGACTTCAACGTACTCGACTGCATCGCGACGACGACCGCCGAAGGTGGCTGCCAGGCTGGCGAAGAACGCACCGGCCAGCAGCGCGACGAACATCCACAGCGAGGTGTAGGCCGCGACTTTGGCGGCGGTATCGGCCGCTTGCTGAGCTTTGAGTTTCGCGTCAGCGATGGCTTTCTGGGTGTTGGCGTAGATTTCGTCGACACGACGTTCAGCATCGGCCTGGCTCAGATTGGTACGTTGCGATACCAGTTGTGCGAGGTAGGTACGGTCTTCGGCGCTGAGCTGACCGTTGGCCAGGCTTTGCGTGAAGATGCGGGTCACAGTGCCGCGTGCAGCGTCATCGCTGACGGCAGCAGGACGATCATCGCGGAACAGGCTGTCGACGAAGTAGCCGTACTGATCGCTGTCAGTATTGGCTGCGGCAGAGCCGGCGGCCTGGCTCATCGCACCGGCAGCACCGCCGACTACGTTGGCACCCGCCTGCACACCGCCACTTACGACGCTGCTGACCGAACCGACCACCAGCACAGCGGTCACCAAAGTAGCGACGCACCAGGCGAGGAAACCATGTGCGGTGTCGCGGAAGTAGACTTCGTCACCGTGCATGTTGGCCCACTTAACGCGCAGACGGCCGGCAATGTAGCCGCCCATGCCGGAAGCGATGATCTGCGTCACCGCCAGCCAGACGATCGTTGAAATGCCCAGGCCCTTGGCGCTGACGCCTTCTCCGGCCCACGGTGATACAGCCGAAAAGCCCAGGCCAAACCCGAGCAGCACCAGAATCATCGACAGCGCGGCGGCAGCCGCAGCACCGGCGAAGATCGCGCCCCAGGACACGCCTGACACGCTGCTCGACTCTTCCAAGGCAGGATAATAGCCATCAGGGGATCTATTCATTGTTGTAGTGCTCCAGGCATGAAAAATGGTGTTACAAGTCGTCGTGTGAGGAATTGCAGTGACCGTGCCAGTCGCACACTTTTAATAACTTCTTTTCTTTCAATGAGTTACAAAACTTGAACTTCCTCGGACCGTGCAACTTGCAATAAAGCGCATCCGATTGCGGGTTTTCTGCATTAACCAAAGCGTGGCAAATCCGATCAGTTCTGATTCACCAGGCGACGAAGATGAAAGTTAATTTAAAGCGCCACGGCAAATTCTTGGCAAAATGCTGCCATTCCGTTTGAACCGATCAGCAGGCCTGCCTATGACTCGTATCTTGACCATCGAAGACGACGCCGTGACCGCGCGGGAAATCGTTGCCGAACTGAGCAGCCACGGGCTGGATGTCGACTGGGTCGACAATGGCCGCGAAGGCCTCGACCGCGCCGTGAGCGGCAACTACGACCTGATCACCCTCGACCGCATGCTGCCCGAGCTGGATGGTCTGGCCATCGTCACCACCCTGCGCACCATGGGCGTGGCGACGCCGATTCTGATGATCAGCGCCCTCTCCGATGTCGATGAGCGCGTACGCGGCTTGCGCGCCGGTGGTGATGACTACCTGACCAAGCCGTTCGCCACCGATGAAATGGCCGCGCGGGTCGAAGTGTTGCTGCGCCGGCAGAACAGCGTCGCCACCCAGGCCACCACGCTGAAAGTCGCCGACCTCGAGCTCGACCTGATCAGCCACGAAGCCCGCCGCGCCGAGCAGGTGCTGACGCTGTTGCCCACCGAATACAAACTGCTCGAGTTTCTGATGCGCAACAGCGGCCAGATTCTCTCGCGGATGATGATTTTCGAAGAGGTCTGGGGTTATCACTTCGACCCGGGCACCAACCTCATCGACGTGCATATCGGCCGACTACGCAAGAAGATCGACGCAGCCGGCAACGTTCCGCTGATCCGCACGGTACGGGGCTCCGGCTATGTCATTGCCGAACCCGTCTGACGGCTGGCGCTCCTCCAGCAGCCGCTTGCTGGCGCTGTACAGCTCGCTGTTCGTGGCGTGGAGCGCGATCCTCATGGGGGTCATGTATTACGAGGTGTCCGGCTACCTCGACAAACTGGCCAAACATTCGTTGATGCAACGCCAGCACCTGTTCTCGCATTTTCGCGGCGAGCAACTCGAAGACGCGCTCGCGGCCAGCATGACCTTCGATATTCGCGGTATCGACGCCTATGGTCTGTTCAGCGCTGACGGTGTTTACCTGGGCGGCGCACTCCAGCAAATTCCCGAAGGACTGCCGCTGGATGGCAAGATCCATATGCTCGCCGAGTGCGCCGATTCCGATGACCCGACCCTGCCGAGCGACAGCTGCGATGCCGTAGCCACGCAAACCCGTGACGGGCGCTGGCTGGTGCTGCTGCGTGACAATGGCTCGCTGTTCGCGGTGACGCGGATCATTTTGCACGCGCTGTTCTGGGGGGTGTCGCTGACGATTATTCCCGGGGTCGCCGGTTGGCATCTGCTGCGGCGTCGACCGTTGCAGCGCATCCGCGCGATCCAGAATAGCGCGCAGGCCATCGTTGCCGGCGACCTGACGCACCGCTTGCCGCTGTCCAATCGCCGCGATGAACTGGACATGCTCGCCGCCATCGTCAACGCCATGCTCGAGCGCATCGAGCGCTTGATGAACGAGGTCAAGGGCGTCTGCGACAACATCGCCCACGACTTGCGCACGCCGCTGACCCGTTTGCGCGCGCAGTTGTATCGCATGCAGCAACAGGCGGGTGAAGGTTCGCAAGAAGCGGCGCAACTGGATCTGGTACTGGCTGAGGCGGACACGCTGATGGCGCGGTTTCGCGGTTTGCTGCGGATTTCCGAACTGGAAGATCGCCAGCGCCGTTCAGGTTTCGTCGAACTTGATCCGGTGCGTTTGCTGGAGGAGTTGCACGAGTTCTATCTGCCGCTGGCCGAGGAAGGCGATCTGCGCTTTCAGTTGAACATGCCGGAGACGCTGCCGCCGCTCAATGGCGACCGCGCGTTGCTGTTCGAAGCGCTGGCGAACCTGTTGAGCAACTCGATCAAATTCACCCCGCCCGGCGGTACGGTGATGTTGCGTGGGGTCAATGCCGGTGGGCAGACGCGGATCGAGGTGCACGATTCAGGGCCGGGGATTCCCGAGGCGGAACGTGAGGCGGTGTTCCAGCGCTTTTATCGCACCGAGGGTGGCCAGCCGCAGAGTGGTTTTGGTCTGGGGTTGTCGATCGTTGCGGCGATAGTCAGCTTGCACGGCTTCAGTCTTGAAGTCGGCAGCAGTGATCTGGGCGGGGCGAAACTGGTGCTGGATTGTCGGCAGAGTTTGATCAGTCAGGCCTGAGGGAATGCAATCCACCCGGTGGGAGCGAGCCTGCTCGCGAATGCGGTGGTTCAGTCACAACAATGTTGACTGAACTGACGCCTTCGCGAGCAGGCTCGCTCCCACAGGAAGTCCCATGCTTCATAGGCGCTGTGTGAATCAATCAGGTCGGGTAGTTCGCCCGCAAGGCCTCGAGCCCGCCCTGGTAGATGCCGTTGAACAGCGCCACCACTTCTTCATCGCTCACGCCGACCGCATTGAAGCGCCCCGACCACGTCACCCGCGCGCCCTGCCCTTGGGCTTCAACCTTGATCGTCGCCAGGTAATCGCTGGCCGGAAACGGTGCCTGTTCAATCGAATAGCTGTAGGTTTTTGCGGCGTTATCGAATGTCTGCAGACGTTCGACCACTACGCCGCCGTCAGCGGTGTGCAGGGTGCGCACTCGCCCGCCTTCGCTCAGTTCGCTGTTGGTGATCAACGGCAGCCAGTCCGGCAGCGTGTTGAAGCCGCCGATCAATTGCCAGACCTGATCGGCCGAGGCCGGGATGTCGATGGTTGCGGATGCAGTTGGCATAAAACCTCTCTTTTGGAAAATTCAGATCGTCAGGCTGTCGACCACGCCGCCATCGACGCGCAAGGCTGCGCCCGTGGTGGCCGAGGACAGCGGTGAAGCAATGTACGTGACCAGATGCGCCACTTCCGAAACATCCGCTACGCGCTGGATGATCGAAGTCGGACGGGCCTTGCGCACAAAGGCGTCGGCTTCGTCGCGTAGGTCGCGCCCGGATTCGGCGGCCGCGTCTCTGAGCATGTCCTGCAGGCCATCGGTGAAAGTCGGTCCCGGCAGGATCGCATTGACCGTGACCCCGGTGCCAGCCAGACGTTTGGCCAGGCCGTGGGACACCGCGAGGTTGGCGCTTTTGGTCACGCCGTAATTGAGCATGTCCGCCGGCGTCGCCACCCCGGATTCCGATGACAGAAAGATCACCCGGCCCCAACCCTGCTCAACCATCGCCGGC
Source organism: Pseudomonas sp. TE9122 (assembly GCF_056278925.1). NCBI lineage: Bacteria > Pseudomonadati > Pseudomonadota > Gammaproteobacteria > Pseudomonadales > Pseudomonadaceae > Pseudomonas > Pseudomonas sp. TE9122. Next base: position 3,110,423 of record NZ_JBWBQI010000001.1, read on the forward strand.
ACATAATGCCGCGCCAGGCGCACGCCGGAAATCACGTTGACTTCATAGAAGCGCGTCCACTCACTGTCGGGAGTCTCGAAGAAATCGACGTCGTTGAAGATGCCGAGGTTGTTCACCAGAATGTCCGCGCGCGGTTCGGCGGCGAACAGCTTTTCCGCACCCTCGGCCGTGCCCAGATCAGCGGTCAGACCGCGCAACTGCGCGCTGGGCACGGCTTGGCGTATGCTCGCCAGCGCCTGCTCGACCTTGGCCGTGTCACGACCGATCACCACCACCGTCGCCCCGGCTTCGGCCAGCGACTGGCTGATGCCCAGACCGATGCCGCCGGTACTGCCGCTGACGATGGCCAGTTTTCCACTCAGATCGATCTTCATGCGTTTACCTCATTAGCAAGGAGTTCCACCGCGCTCGACTTTGGCGACGATTTCACAAGCATGGATCAGCGTAGTTGCGATATTGCCGGCATGGTTGAGCTGCCGACCGGTGACGGGGATGTTGTTTGATCGACGATCCCCTGTGTCTGGCAGACCGTAGCCCCTCACCCTAGCCCTCTCCCGGGGGAGAGGGAACCGATCGAGTTGTGCTGAGTTTGCCCTCGACCTGAAAGACCATAGCGATTATGGATTCAGAGAAGACCTTTCACGTCGGCGTATTACCTGAATATCCCCCGGTCAGTCCCCTCTCCTTCCGGGAGAGGGCTAGGGTGAGGGGCATTTCGGAACAGATCAGATTTCCGTCAGACGAAGCAAACCATCGGCGCCGACGCTGACGCCGATGGCATCGTAACTGGCCAGCGTCGCATGCGCCGTTTCGATCGGGTGCTGGTGCGTGGTGGTGATGATCATCAACGCCGCGCCCGCCGCTTCCGCAGCCTGAATGCCAACCGTGGCGTCTTCAAAAATGAGGCAATCCGCTGGCTCGACACCGAGCTTTTTCGCCGCCAGCAGATACCCCGCAGGATCAGGCTTGCCAGCCTTTACATCTTCCGCCGTGATCATGACCGCCGGCTCGGGGATACCCGCCGCCGCCATCCGCCGCAACGCCAGATCGCGAGGCGCAGACGTCACCATTGCCCAGCGATCTTTCGGCAGAGCGTTGAGAAATGCCGCCGCCGCAGGGATCTCGACAATGCCTTCAACGTCATTGATTTCCGCTGCGGTGATGAACGCCGCTTGTTCATCGGCATCCACTCCCGGCAGATTCAGCCGGGTGATGGTGTCGATCGCACGTGCGCCATGGATGGTCGGCAAAAACGTCTCGACATCAACACCATGACGCACCGCCCACGCTGACCAGATGCGCTCGGCGGCGGCGATGGAATTGAGGACGGTGCCGTCCATGTCGAACAGGAACGCGCCGAATGCGCGATCAAAAACCGATGCTTGTGCAGACAAAAGAACAAATCCTCTGACAGTTGGCCGGGCAGCCTGGCCCGGCAATGTAGCACTTGTCAGTGCAACTGCGGGGCCTTGGATTTGAACGCACTTTCCACACAGTCGAGCAATTGACCGATCGCCCACGGCTTCTTGATGAACGCCACCGAATGCTTGACCCCGGAGGTCTCGGGCGTCTCGTAGCCGGACATGACCATCACCGGTTTTTCCGGCCAGCGATCGCCGACCAGATTCGCCAGGTCGGCGCCGTTAAGCGTGCCGGGCATGGTGATGTCGGTCAGCAATAGCGCGACGTTCGCCGCGTGTTCTTCCAGATACAGTGAGGCGGCGTCGGCGCTGGTTTGCGGTTCGACCTTGAACCCTTCCTCCTGAAGAATTTCGCAAAGAAACTCCAGAATCAACGGATCGTCCTCGACAACCAGAATCAACCCGCCAGGAAGGTGCGCGCTCGACGTAGGTGTAGGGCACATGAACAGCACTCCCCCGAATTACATTTTTGATAAGCGGTTTTGAATCCGCTGCTTATCTGGTATGAGCAGCGCGCCCTGTAGAAATTCATTTTTGATACAGAGGATTTCGCCAAGGTGTTGTTTTTCGAAGCGCAGCGCCCATCGAATCCCCTCATTTGTGGTTAAAATGCCGGCCCTTTGCCTGGCCGATCCTGATCCATGAACCCTGAAGCCCTCGCTACCCTCCACGCTCATTTGCTGCCCGCACTGGCGGCGGCGCCCAGCGAAACCCGCCGTTTGTTTCACGGGCGCGGGCGCTGCTGGCCGGGGTTGGAGCAGTTGACCGTGGACTGGTTGCAGGGCGTGGTGCTGGTGTCGCTGTTCAAAGAACCGGCGCCTGAGCAACTGCAGGATCTGCGGGATTCGCTGCTGCAACTCGCCGCCTCGCCCCAATGGCAGCAGTCCGGTGCACATACCCTGCTGATCCAGCACCGTTACCTGCCGCAGAGCACGGCCGAATGGCTGATCGGTGAGGAAATCGAAGAAATGACCATCGTCGAGGGCGGCTTGCAGTACCGCGTCGACCTGGGACGCAAGCAGAACACCGGGCTGTTTCTCGATATGCGTTACGGACGCAACTGGGTCCGTGAACAGGCAGCGGGCAAGCGGGTGTTGAACTTGTTCGCTTACACCTGCGGCTTTTCCGTAGCGGCAATCGAGGGTGGCGCCAGCCATGTGGTGAATCTCGACATGTCCCGTGCGGCCCTGAGCCGAGGTCGCGACAATCACCGTTTGAACGGCCACGACCTGAGCAAGGTCAGCTTTCTCGGCCACGACCTGTTCAAATCCTGGGGCAAAGTGATCAACAGCGGCCCGTACGATCTGGTGATCATCGACCCGCCGTCGTTTCAGAAAGGCAGCTTTTTGCTGACCAAGGACTATCAACGCGTATTGCGCCGCTTGCCGGAACTGTTGACTGCGCAAGGCACAGTGCTGGCGTGCATGAACGATCCGTCGTTCGGTTCCGACTTTCTCATTGATGGCGTGACCCGGGAAGCGCCGAGCCTGCGCTTCGATCATCGGCTGGACAATCCGCCGGAGTTTCCCGATATCGATCCAGAGAGCGGCCTGAAAGCCCTGGTCTTCCAGCGCAGCCACTAACACAGCGTAAGTTCACCTGTGGGAGCGAGCCTGCTCGCGAAAGCGCAGTGTCAGATAACAATTTTGTTGACTGATACACCGCTTTCGCGAGCAGGCTCGCTCCCACACAAGTTCTGCGTTGATCAAAAAGCCGTCGGCCGCAGCACCAGTGCAAACAACTCACCATGCCCGGTGACGTTGAGCTTGTGATAGAGATTGCGTCGATGCACTTTCACGGTCTCCGGCGAAATCCCCATCTGCTGGGCCATCGCCTTGCTGGAAAAGCCCTGCAGGATCAGGCGCGCCGTGTCGATCTCGCGCGCGGTCAGGCGGGCATCGAAACGGTCCAGCAACGTCGCCAGATCACCCACCACCGCTTCAGCCACCGGCCCTTGCGGCGGCAGCAACTGCATGTGGCGACGCATCGCCGCCAATACCCAGTCACGAACGCACAACAGCCGACCCTGCTCGGCCATGCCAAACGCGGTCGAGCGGCCCAGGGACAAGCCAAGTACCGCGCCTTCGACGTTGATCAGAAACTGCAATTCATCCTCGCCCACCACGGCACGAAAGTAGCTCTGGTAATACTCGCTGTGCAGAAACTGATCCGGCGCAACGGAGGCCAGGCTGTGCAGGCCGTCGCTGATCCCGCTGACGGCGGCTTGATAAAACGGATCGAGCAGGTACATGCCGGCGGTATAACCGGCCAGCTCCTGCTGGTCGTCCACGTAGCCCTTGCTGTCGAAGTCGATCAGCAAACGCGGCGGCTGGCCGGCCTGCATCAGGGCGACGAGGGCATTGTCCAGCGGCACCAGCAGGCGCAGGGTGTCGACCAGCGCGCGCCAGAAACCGTCCTGCCCGAGGTGAGAAAATACCCGCGCCAGACTCTGATGCACCGGCAATTCCTGCAACAACGCGTCCACGCACTACCCCTTTCGAGTAACCCATGATGGGAATGGGGCTGGTGTGACCGGCCCGTTAGCCTGACCACTCCAGTTCATCACCGGCCTGCGACAGGCCAGGAGTGCCGCATCATGCGTCGTCACCGTGGATCTATCAACCCGGGCCTGCTGGCCTGTTTTTGTCTCTCCTCGGTCGCCATGGCGGCAGACGTACCGAGCGTGCATGTCTACAACTGGTACGACTACATCGGGCCGAACACCCTGCATGATTTCCAGCGCGACAGCGGCATCCGGCCGGTGTACGACACCTTCGACAGCGCCGAAGTGCTCGAAGGCAAACTGATGACCAGCCGCAGCGGCTACGACGTTGTCGTGGCGAGCAACTTCAGCCTGCCGACCCTGATCAAGGCCGGCGCCCTCGCCCCCTTGCCTCGCGATCAACTGCCAGGCTGGCAAAACCTCGACCCCGATCTGCTGAAAAAACTCGCGGTCAACGATCCGGGCAATCAGTACGCTGTGCCTTACCTGTGGGGCACCAACGGCATCGGCTACAACGTCGACAAAGTCCGCGCCGTGTTGGGTGACAAAGCGCCGGTGGACTCCTGGGAGTTGCTGTTCAACGAAGCCAATCTGGCCAAACTGGCCGAGTGCGGCGTGGCGATGCTCGATTCGCCGTCGGAAATGCTGCCGGTCGCCCTGCATTACCTGGGCTTGCCGCCCAACAGCACCGATCCCGAGGACTACAAAAAAGCCGAAGCACTGCTGCTCAAGCTGCGCCCGCACATCGCCTACTTCAACTCCTCGAAGTTCATCAGCGATTTGTCCAACGGCAATATCTGCGTGGCGGTTGGCTGGTCCGGGGCGATGCTCGAAGCCAAAACCAACGCCGAGCAGGCCAGCAACGGCGTAAAGATCGCCTACAGCCTGCCAAAGGAAGGCGCGCCGGTGTGGTTCGACACTCTGGTACTGCTCAAGGACGCGCCCAATCGCGCCCAGGGCCTGGCGTTTATCGATTACCTGCTGCGGCCGGAGGTGATCGCGCCGGTCAGTGATCACTTGTCATACCCGAATGGCAATCGCGCCGCGACAACGCTGGTGGCAGCAGCAACTCGCGACAACCCGGCGGTCTACCCGTCCCCTGCCGCCATGGCCACCCTCTACACCCTCGAACCCTTGCCCAAAGCCGCCGAACGCGTGCGTACGCGGGTGTGGAGCAAGGTCAAGAACGGCCAGTAACCCGCGCAAGAAATCTGCCTGCCTCATCCGAGCGGTAAGCCGCCCGACCTTTTGAATGAAGAGACTGAATCTTATGAATCCGCGTGCCCGTGATCTCGATATCCTGATTGGCCAGATGCAACCCGGCCCGCTCAATGCCATCACCGATGTGCCGGGCGTGCGCGTCGGTCAGAGCAATGTACGCGGTCGCAGCAGCAGCGGCCGTGACATCTGCACCGGCGTCACGCTGATCGAGCCGCGCCCCGGCTCGACCTGCCAGCAACCGTGCTTTGCCGGCGTGCATGTACTCAATGGCAACGGCGATGCGACCGGGCTGGAATGGATTCGCGAGGCCGGTCTGCTGACCAGTCCGATTGCCTTTACCAACACCCACAGCCTCGGTGTGGTGCGGGATGCGCTGATTGTGCTGGACCGTGAGCAACAGCCGGATGACGGGCGGCTTTACTGGAATATGCCGGTGGTGCTGGAAACCTTCGATGGACTGCTCAATGACATCAACGGCTTTCACGTCAAGCCCGAGCATGTCGCCGAGGCACTGAACGGCGCCGTGGACGGCCCGGTGCTCGAAGGTGCGGTGGGTGGTGGCAGCGGCATGATCTGCCATGAGTTCAAGGGCGGTATCGGCACCGCATCGCGCCGTTTGAGTGCTGCCCAGGGAGGCTGGACCGTTGGCGCGATCGTGCAGGCCAACCACGGCATTCGCAGTGAACTACGCGTCGATGGCTACCCGGTCGGACGCTATATGGAACAGAAGGATTCACCGTTCCTGCGGGCAGCGCTGCCGCACCCGGGCATGGGCTCGATCGTCGTTTGCCTGGCGACTGATGCGCCGCTGCTGCCCCATCAATGCACGCGCCTGGCACAGCGTGCCAGCCTGGGCCTGGCGCGTACCGGCGGAGGTAACGAAGACCACAGCGGCGACATCTTCATTGCCTTCGCCACCGGCAATGATCACGTCCCGCCCGCCGCTTATGAGGCTAAACGCGCAGCCACCTGCGACGGCTTGCGCATGGTCAACAACGACCACATCAGCGAGCTGTTTCTGGCCGCGACCGAAGCCGTTGAAGAAGCGATCATCAATGCCCTGCTCGCCAGCGACAGCAGCGAGGGCAACGGCCATTCGGTGCCGGGCCTAGATGCGCAGACGCTTCTGGCGGCGCTGAAAAAATCCGGTTGGCCGGGGTCGCTCCCGGCATAATCCGGCATTGTGCAAGGACGACTGGCGGTACTTGAGTCGTCCATTGCACGCTCCCAGGATGAAGCTACGCGGTGCCTGGATTGATCCGGCGCTGCGTAGGCGTGGGTGTACTGACTCCCAATCAAGCCCAAGTTCTGCTTCACACGCCTCTTGAGCCTCACTGGCTCTACTTCCTCCCCATCAAAGAGCTTGGAGGCTCTTTTTTTGTCTGCGTATTTCAGTTCTCGGCGAGACCTTCGGCGCGAATCGACCGCCATGCCGCCTGCGCAAGCACTTCGCGATAAGCCATCGGACTGCCCTTAACTCGCCCTGCCAGCCAGGCCCGGCAGTAACTGTCCGCCTGGCCGATGATCAGCGATGGCAGCAACTCCGCAGGCAAATCCTTAATCTCAGCGGCGCGACCCGATTCGGCCAACCACTGGCCCAAGCGCAGGTTGCGCGTCTTGTTGCGCTCGGCCAGCTCTTCCTTGAACGGGCCTTTGGTCACTGCGAATCGTGCGTGGTACTGAAAACGCGCCCACTGCGGCTGCTGCTCGACCCAGTCGACATAGCTGAAGACCAGCGCCTGCACTCCTTCCTCCGTGGTATTGGCCGCGTCCAGATACGCATCACGCAGACGCGCCTGATCCTCCAGCGCGGTGAAAAACAGCGCCGCGACCAGCCCTTCCTTGTTGCCGAAATGGTGGTAGATCGCGCCAACGCTGGTGTCGCACTCGGCACGGATCATTTCGATGGTGGTGGCCTCGATCCCCTGTTCATTGAACAGGCTCAGGGCCTTGCGAAAGATATCGCGTTTGAGTTCGGCGCGGCGGCCGGGGTAGCTGCGTTCCAGTAGATCGGCGGTGTCCATGCTGCTCGGGTCCAAAAACGGAGGTTGATAAAGGCGTCACGTGCCCGTGAACAAATCGCGCCTAGGTTGACAGATTTGCCGCGAACAGAATACCGTTCCGTTACAGAACATTATTCTGTGACGGAACATAATTCTGCAAACCACCCAGTGAGGCTTCCATGAGTCAATCTCTCAGCATGTTCAACAGCGTCGGCGCGGATGCATTCAGCAAAATGGCCTGTCAGTTCGCCCCGTACTTCAGCACCATCAATCCGCTGATCAGCGAATTGCGCCCGAACGCCGCCACCGTACAAGTGCCGTTTCGCAAGGAAATTACCAATCACCTTGGCACGGTGCATGCGATCGCCCTGTGCAACGCGGCGGAACTGGCCGGCGGAATGATGACCGACGTCTCGATCCCGCCCGGCGCGCGCTGGATTCCAAAGGGCATGACCGTGGAATACCTGGCCAAGGCGAAAACCGACGTCACCGCCGTGGCCAGCGCCGAAGGTGTGGATTGGCAAAGCGATGGCGACAAGGTGGTCAACGTCGACATTCACGATGCCGAGGGCAAAAAAGTCTTCACCGCGCGCATCACCATGAACGTCAAGATCGGTTGAGATTGCAGGCACAAAAAAGCCCTCGTTGCGCAATGCGCAGCAAGGGCTTTTTTATTGGCCGGGTCAGTGCAGAGTCAGGCGCTGACGGACAAATTCTTCTACGTGGCGGCTGGTCTGATCCAGATGACGATCGCGTTGTTTCTCCGCATCGAGCATCGCGCGCTTGCCGTTTTTCTGCAGCAAGTAAGTATGAATCTGCTGCACTTCCAGCGAGCGGTAGATCGGCGTGGTGTCGATGAACCCGCGCAAGCCGTTGCTGCGGTAATGCCGCGTGCTCATCAGCACCTGAGTCTCGCGCTGGCCGATCACTTCAAAACCCAGCGCCTCGAAATACGGCACCTTGCCAATGCTGCAGGCCAGTTCCGCATGCGGATAGCGCCCGACCATGTCCGCGAGCATCGCCCGCGCCACACCTTGGCGCCGATGGCCTTCACGCACCGCCATGTACGCGACGCTGCACGCCTCCCAATCGCCCTGCACCGGCAGACAGATGAGAAATCCGATGACTTGCTCTGGATCCTCATCGTCAGTGGCCACCAGCAATTCCACCTCGGTGCCCTTCTGGCCGTTCAACGCCTCGAGGTACAGATGCACCTCATAACCCACCGCGTACTGATAAACGTTGTACAGCAGATTGCTCGGGCCGAGGCCGACAGCACTGATGTCGGTCAGGTAATCGACGACCATTTGCAGGATCTGGCTGTTGACGCTTTCCGGGCATGGGGAGGTGTAGTGGGTGATGCGTGGCATGGGCAAACTCCGGCGATAAAAAACGTTGCCGATGATCAGAGCCGTCGACGAACCGCGACATCATACCGCGCCGAATCTATCGAACCGTCACTGTTGTGGCGCCACCACCCTGAATTTGATGTAGATGTCCTTCGACACCACGCTGTCCGCCCACTCCCCTGCGCCGAGGCCGAACTCCTCACGGTTGAGCACCAGCTCGCCATCGAAAATGCCAATGGCGTTGTCCGGTTTCAGCTCCACCGGCACCTCGACATCGCGAGTGACGCCCTTGAGCGTGAGCTGACCGGCGACCTGGTAACGATGCTCGGCCACCTGGGTGAAGCGGCGGGACTCGAATACCGCGAGCGGGAATTTTTCAGTATCGAACCAGGCGGGTTTCACCAGCTCGGTATTGGCGTCTTCGCTGCCGGCGTCAATGCTGCTCAGGTCGATATGCAAGGTGGTGCGGGCGTTGGCAAGGTTTTCGGTATCTAAATCCAGAGCCGCCTCGAACTTGCCAAAGGTGCCGTACATTCGCGAGCCCATCTGGTTGTAGGTGAAACTGATCTGGCTGGCGCTGGTGTTGACCCGGTTATATTCAGCGGCCTGCGCACAGGCCATGACAAAGGATGTAAACGCGGCAACCAGCAGCAATCGCGACGTCATGGAATTCTCCGGGCGGCGTGTGTCGTCGAGGGCCTTGGTTGACTTAAGCAAACAGCCGAGCGTTATGCCAGTTCACGCTCACCCAAAGGGGATACAATTTTCTCGGCGCTCCCCGGTTGAACCGGCCTTTCCTTCGCCCTGCCGCGCAGGTGGTGACGCAACTTCAGCGCCGGTCGCTCGACGCAGTAATACGTCAGGCCACTGCAGAAAAATGACAACGCCAGCACCGCTCCGACAACGTAGGCGTCATACGCGACGGGCCAAAAACCCCGCAGTAGATACATCACCACAAAGTGGTTAAGAAACACGCCATAACTGATATTGCCCAGGAACTCGTCCATCCGGTGGAACTTGAGTTTGGTCAACAGGTAGACCAAGGGAATGCCCACGGCGATACCCAGAGTGACTTCGGCATTGAACGGACGACGCTCAATCCATCCGACCATGATCGCTACAAACAGCAGTCCCGCCGCAGCGGCTGTGCCGGTGACAACGACCATTGCTCTGATATTGCGTTGGTATAGATAACAGCCGCACAGGAAGATGAACAACACACCCGGCAACAGACGATATCCATAGACATCGGTATTGATGAAGCCCAGGCAGGCCAGCAGAAAAACCCCGACCGAGACAGCAAAGGCGACACCCTGCGCCTTGCAAATCAGCAGAAATGGAATCAGCAGGTAGAAACTCATTTCCAGCCCCAGCGACCAGCCCGGTGGCAGGATCTCGGTCCCGCCGACGCCGAACATGTAATAGCCAAGCGGTAGCATGAGCAAACTGGTGGACAGGGTCTTCCATGTCAGCTCAGCCGCTTGGGGCGTACCGGGCAACAGAAAATGAATAACCAGACACGAGGCGACGAAGTAGACCAGAAATTGCGGATACAACCTCAGAGCCCTGTCGATATAGAACAGACCGATCTTCCTCGGCTCACGGTAGTTTCGCTCGATGAGCGAAGCCATGACGAATCCACTGATGATCAGGAACGAGATGACGGCGATCACACCAGGATTCAGTCCGGCGAACTTTTTGCCCATATGAGATACAGCGACCAACACCGCCAACAGCAGTCGAAAAGCTCCCACTTGAACCCTCGTCATTCCCTTATTGTTGTGGGCGCATACGCTACGATGCTTTCGTCTCGGGGGACAGAGAAATGTTTGTCCGCCGTGCCTAAATCAACCGCTCGATCTTCTGGTGTTTCCAGACCAGTTTGTAATAGAGCGTCTGCAGTATCAGCATCCCCAGATAGGCAACCGGAAAAGCCATCCACACACCCTGCAAACCGAACTGCCCATCGAGCCAGTACGCCGCCGGCAACTGCACGCCGACCACGCAGACAATCGAAATGACCACCGGCACCAGGACGGTGCCGCTGGCGCGCATGATCCCGCCGATGATGGCCTGAAAGCCGAACACCAACAGGCTCCAGAGCATGATGTGCAGCAGATGCTCGGCCATCGCCCGGGTCGAGTCCTCGGTCAGGAACAGGCCCAGCAACCAGTGCGATAGCAGATAACCCAACACAATCAGGCCACCGGTCAGGCACACGTTGATCAACAGCCCGGTGCGCAGGATCGGCCCCATGCGTTGCAAATGCCCGGCGCCGATTGCCTGGGCACCGAGAATCGATGCGGTGATCGCAATCGACAGCGCCGGAAACTGCACATAGTTGACGATCTGCGTTACTGCGCCATACGCCGCCGTCGCTTGCGAGCCGTGCTGGTTGACCAGTGCCAGGATAACCAGCTCCGATAACGACAGCACGATCATCTGTACGCCGGTGGGCAGGCCGATGCGCAGGACCTTGCCGAGAATGACCCGATCCAGTCGCAATGCGGCAAAGAACTCTCGATCCGGCGCCAGCGGATGGCCCTTGCGGATCAGCCGCCAGGCCAGCCACGCCATTGCTGAGAGATTACCCGCCAGCCCGGCATACGCCGCGCTCTGAATGCCCAATGGCGGCAAACCCAGCCAGCCGCGAATCAACGCCGGCGTCAGCGCCAGCCCCACGGCGGTGGAGACGATCAGCGCGAGTAGTGGCGACAGCGTATCGCTGACACCACGCAGCAATTGGGTGAACAGCACGAATACCAGTAGCGATGGCAGAATCCACAACATGACGTGGGCATAGTCCACCGCGTCGTCGAGCACATCCGCCGGCGTGCCCAACCCCGTCAGTGCCTGTCGCGCAAACACCGTGCCCAGCACCGCCGCGACCAAACCGATCAACACACCCAGTAGCAACGTCGCTCCGGCAATCGCCTTGACCATGTGCGTTTCGCGCGCGCCCCACGCCTGACCGATCAACACGCCTGCGCCAGCTCCAAGGCCGATGACCAGGGCGATGAAAAAGAACACGACGGGAAACATGCCGGATACCGCCGCCAGCGCCTGGGTGCCGAGCATCTGGCCGATGTAGATGCTGTTGACCGTCCCGGACATCGATTGCAGGAAGTTCGACAGCACCATCGGCGCGAGAAACAGCAGATAGGTTTGCCAGAGCGGCTTGGCGAAGGTGGCGCTTTGCATTGAATGGAGGTCCATCTCGACGGCGGCAGGCCTGATTGACGATAGCTTCGGTGAGTTGCGTGCAGCGTGCAATCAACATTTCCCATCGGCGTTGATTGCCTGTTTTGCATTTGTGTAAATGCCAGGCATCGCTTTGTGTCAGTGTGCGGCTGTGGTAAATCAGCGATTCTCTCGACACGTACTATTGAGGCTCGGTTCATGCGTAACGTTGCAAATTTTCTGCTTGGCTCCCTCCTCGCTCTGTCGGCCGCCTACGCTCAAGCGGCCGCACCCGCAGCGGCGCCTGCTTCATTGAAACCGCTACTGGCCACTTTGAATGAACGCCTGAGCATCGGCGATCTGGTTGCGTTGACCAAGTGGGACAGCGGCAAGCCGATCCAGGACAGCCCGCGAGAGGCGCAGGTCATCGCCAATGCCCGAACTCTGGCCACCGAACACAAACTCGATCCGGACGACGTCGCGCAGCTGATCGCCGCACAGATGGAAGCGAACAAACTGGTGCAATACGGTCTGCTCGCGCAATGGCAAGCGGCAGGTGCTGCACCGGACACACCGCGTCCGGATCTGGGCAAACAGATCCGCCCGCGCCTGGATGAACTGCAAAAGCGCTTGTTGCAGCAGTACGCCGCCTTCGCGCCCTATCGCCAGGATCCGAATTGCCCGGCATGGCTGGCCAATGTCCGCAACGGTCTGGCCGCTGATTCGCTGCATGACATGGCGCTGATTCGTGCCAGCGGCGAGTTGTGCATTCGGGCAAAAGCCCTCTGAATCGCCGCTCATGGCAAACATCATCGGCGTCGATGTTCACCATCACGTCAATGAAGTTCTCATAAAAACTGCGCGGCGTAACATCGGCTCCAGACAAACAAACAACTTTCTGGAGCACACGATCATGAAACGCCAAACCCTTCTCGGCATCGCTTTCTCGGTTTTCGCAGTTAACGCTTTTGCAGCAACCCCTGCCCACACCCTGGTCGCTGAAGGCGGCTCGGACAAGTTGATCGAAAGCCGCGTCGCTGAGGGTGGCTCTGATCGTCTGATCGAACGCCGCGTCGCTGAGGGTGGTTCGGATCGTCTGATCGAACGCCGTGTTGCCGAGGGTGGCTCCGATCGCTTGATCGATCGCCGCGTTGCTGAAGGTGGCTCTGATCGTCTGCTCGAACGCCGTGTTGCCGAAGGTGGTTCTGATCGTCTGCTCGAACGCCGTGTTGCTGAAGGCGGTTCGGATCGTCTGCTCGAACGCCGCGTTGCTGAAGGTGGCTCTGATCGTCTGATCGAGCGCCGCGTTGCTGAAGGTGGTTCGGATCGTCTGCTCGAACGCCGTGTTGCCGAAGGTGGTTCTGATCGTCTGATCGAACGCCGTGTCGCCTGAATCATCTGCATGACCGCAACACCCATGAAAAAGCCCGGCCTGATCAGCCGGGCTTTTTTGCATTCAGCCGTCGCTTATTGCGCGGTTTTCAGCTTGACCACGTCACCGGAGATGGTGCTGGTGTAGCCGGTCAGAACCCAGGCCCAGAACCAGTTTTCCTGAACCTGCGTGTTGATCATTGCATCGCCGCCCTTGGCTTGGATGGCCGCGTTTTGCGCGCGCACAAATCGGCTGTTCTGGCGGATAGGGATGATGCCAAACAGCAGCAGGCCGGTGGCCGATGCTTCGCTGTGGCCAACCACGGTGTATTGGTTGCTGTCGTAATGGGCGGTTTTCATCGGGGCGCCGGTGCAACCTGCCAGAACCACACCGAACAGTGTGGCGGCGACTACTTTGCTGAGGTATTTCACGGTAAAACTCCATGGGAAAACGCCCGGGATCCGTCTCTCGGGCGGCGAGCATTCTAACCAAAATGATGGCTCATTGGCATCAATCTTCTTTGTATTTACATGAACCCGTTCGCTGGCCGCCCATCGGCGATGTCGCATACCATGGCGCCACTTCAATAAAGACAGACACCCGCCTCCATGTTCAAAGCCAGTCTGCGTAGCCATCTCACCCTGTGGTTCGGCGGTTTGTCCCTGCTGACGTTATTGAGCGTCGGCTTTTATGTCGGTCACATCGCCACCGAACAAATGAAGCAGGCCAGCGGCAACGCCTTGCTGAACACCGCGCGTGCAGCGGCGACGCTGTTGGGCGAACAACTGCGCGAACGGCAACTGGAGGTCTACCTGCTCAGTCGCGCACCGCATCTGGAGCGCGGAGATCTGGACAATCCAGCCATCCTCAAGTCGATGCAGTTGCGCACCCAGGCGCGCGCCGAATATGCGTGGATGGGTGTCACCGACGCCGAGGGTAATGTGCGCCAGGCGGTCAATGATCTGCTGGTCGGTCAATCGGTGCAGAAACGCCCGTGGTTCCAGATCGGCTTGCGCCGGCAATACACCGGCGATCCCCACGAAGCAGTGTTGCTGGCCAAGTTGTTGCCGGGCCTGGCCAATGGCGAGCCGCTGCGCTTCATCGATTTCGCCGCGCCAATCCACAATGCCGAAGGACAGGTGATTGGCGTGCTGGGCGCACATGCACACTGGAGTTGGGTAACGCGCATCGTCGAGTCGGCGGCGTTTTCCCACAAGAACTCGGCGCCGGATATCCAGGCGCTGATCGTCGACCACGACGGCAAGGTGCTCTACCCCGAAGCGCTGATGGGCCAACAGCTGGCGACCAACGATCCGGTATTGTCGGGCTGGACGGCGGCCAACGGTTACCTGACCAGCATGGTCACTGTGCCGACGCCATCGGGCACGGCGCTGTCGTGGTCGATCGCCATTCGCCAGCCACTGGAGACCGCGCTGCAACCGGCGCGAACGCTGCAATATGAACTGTTGATACTCGGCGTTTTCGCCGCCATCGTTTTCGGTCTCGTGGCTTATTACCTGGCGCTGTACCTGAGCCGGCCGATCGAACAACTCGCGCACTCGGCCAAACAGGTGCAGAACAACCAGTCCGGCGCGCAGTTTCAGCTGCAGCATCCGGTACTGGAAATCGCCCAGCTCGGCCAGTCCATCGACGCAATGACGCAGTCACTGCTCGGCAAGGAACGCGAGCTGCAAGAAGCCAACGCCTCGCTGGAAGCCACCGTGGCGCAACGCACTGCCGCACTCACCGAGGCCAACGCCGAACTGCTGAGTCTGGCCACACACGACGGCTTGACCGGCGTTTACAACCGTCGCCGTTTTGACGAAAAAATCACTGAATACTCGCTGCTGTCCCGACGCACCGGACGCCCGTTCGCCCTGCTGCTGATCGATGCCGACCACTTCAAACGCATCAATGACAGCCACGGCCACGCGGTCGGTGATGAGGTCCTGCAACAACTGGCGACCTTGATCCAGAACAGCGTACGCAGCACCGATTTCGTCGCCCGCTACGGCGGCGAAGAGTTCGCCGTACTGCTGCCGGAAGTCGCGCAACCCGACACCCCGGAAGTCGTCGCCGAAAAGATTCGCACGGCAGTCGCCGAAGCGCAGTTTCCGGGCGTCGGCAACGTCACGGTGAGTATTGGCCTTGGCCTGGCAGATCCGGCAGACAACAACCACACGGCCCTGATCAAACGCGCCGATCAGCAGCTGTATCAGGCGAAAGCTGCGGGGCGCAATCAGGTGGCGTTCCATGCTCACTGACACCGGCGTATATCAACCAGAGACAGGCTGCCATCGCTGGCAAGCCAGCTCCCACAGGGATGAGGTAAAGCCGGAGATATTGGTCGTTTGGAGAACCGCTTTCGCGAGCAGGCTCGCTCCCACAGAAAAGCAAAGCAGCGCAGCTGCCCGCGGCGAAGCCGCCCCACTCCACAATGAGCGCAAGCTCGAGTACCGCTTTTGATCTTGATCCACCGGCGACGTCGGAAGGCTGAGCGGAGGGATTGATCCGGGGGTGGGAGCGCAGCGACCGTCTGGCGCAGCCAGACACAGCGGAAGGAGGTGCAGCGAAGCAAACCGTAGCCGCTGCGCCCGGATCGATCCCGCAGCGAAGGGACCCGAGCCTGCGAGGGCCGAACGCAGGAGCAAGCCTTTTGGGTTACCTTTTTGGCGTTTGAAAAAGGTGACCCGCCGTAAGGGCGGAACCCTAAGCAGCCGTTACCGCAGCAATGGATATGTACTCAATCAGCCAGGAAACCATCGCCCGACTAGGGCTCAGCACTGAACCTCTGCAGATAAGCCAACAAATTATTCAACTTCTCCTGATCACTCAGCCCCCAGAAAATCATTCGCGTCCCCGGCACCACCCCTTTCGGATCCTTCAGATACGCTTTCAACGTCGCCCGATCCCAAGTAATCCCCGAGTTTTTCATCGCAGCGGAATAAACATAATTGGCCGAAGTCCCCGCAGCCCGGCCAACGATGCCGTTCAACTGCGGACCAAACCCCGAACGCGCCGACTCGCCAACCTGATGGCAACCGCCGCACAGACGCGGAAAGATTTTCGCCCCGGCTTCAGGATCGCCCTCAGCCTGTGCGCTGGTGCTGAAGATCAAGGCGAGAAGCAGTGCTGTGGTGAATTTCATTAAACAGTCCAAACCTGGCTTTTCATGGCGTGAACGCAGTTTACAGATAAGCGCCGACAATCGTTCTGACAGTGATCAACGCCTGACGCAACACGTGCATGTCCACCGACCCGAGAGCCAGACGAATCGCATGGGGCGTATGGCCCGACAGCGAAAACGGCTCTGCACTGGTGACCGAAATCTGCTGCTGCATCAACTCGACCACGATCTGATCGGCACGCACATCTTCGGGCAACGGCAACCACAGAAAATACGAGGCCGGATGAGCAATGTAGCGCAGCCCCTTCAGCACCTCGGCGGCCAAGGCCTGTCGCGCCATCGCATCACTACGCTTCTGCTCCTCAAGCACGGTGACGGTGCCGTCGTCGAGCCAACCGCACGCAATGGCGGTCATCACCCCGGGCGTGTTCCACGTTGTCGCGCGAATGATTCGCTCCAGTGCGGGCACTTGAGGCAGCGGCGCCGCGATGAAGCCGACGCGCAAACCGGTGGCGATGTTTTTCGACAGGCCCGATACGTAAAACGTCCGTTCCGGTGCCAGATCGATCAAGGTTCGCGGCGGATTTTCCACCAGAAACGCGTAGGCCGCATCTTCGATAAGTGTCAGATCATAGCGCCGGGCAATCGCCACCAATTGCTCGCGCTGTTCCAGTGGCATGACCCAGCCCAGCGGATTGTGCAGCGTCGGCATGCTGTACACGGCGCGCACCGCACGCTGGCGGCAGAGCCTGTCCAGTGCCGGCAAATCCGGGCCGTGCTCTGTCATCGGGATCGCCAGCACTTCCAGATGCAACGCGTCGGCCAGCACCTTGAACCCGGAATACGTCAGCGCATCGGCGGCGATCACATCACCGGGTTTGAGCAGGGCCATCAGCGTCACCGCCAAACCTTGCTGAGCGCCATTGACGATCAGCACTTGGTCGGCTCCAACGGTCACGCCGCGTGTCGACAAATGTCGCGCCACCGAGGCGCGTTCGTGGGCACGTCCGGCGTGGGGTTGATAACGCAGCAACGCTTCGAGATCGCCGGACAACGCCAGTTGTCGCAACGCCGTGCGCAACAACTCAGCCTGACCGGGCAACGACGGATAGTTGAAATTCAGGTCGATCATGCCGACCGCTACGTCTTTCTGATCGATGCCCTGCCCCGGCGCCAGCGACGTTTCCCGCACAAAAGTGCCGCGCCCGGCTTCGCCACTGACCAGGCCCATCGCCTCAAGCTCGGCATAAACCCGTGAAGCGGTAACCAGCGCCAGTCCTTCCTGCGCCGCCAGTTGCCGATGCGTAGGCAATCGCGTGCCCGGCGGCAGTCGTCCGCCACGAATATCCGCCGCGTAACGGTCAACCAAGGTCTTGTAACGGGATCGGGGCATGCCGGCTGTATCCATGACAATTTTTTGATTGTGCTGATTCTCAGCCCTAGGATCGCCGCAATACAACCCACTATTTGAGCGCGACCGACATGCACACAACATCGACTGCGGCCAACCCGGCGCTGGAAAAAACCAGCGGCTGGATCAACGGTTTTATCGGTGTGCTGATTTTCAGCGGTTCACTTCCGGCGACACGGCTGGCGGTGCTGGAATTCGATCCGGTGTTTCTGACCGTGGTGCGAGCAGCGATTGCCGGCGCACTGGCGGTCGGACTTCTGCTGTTGTTCAAGCAACCGCGACCGTCGCGCCATCAGTGGCTGTCGCTGGTGATTGTGGCGCTGGGCGTGGTGTTGGGTTTTCCGCTGCTGACCGCGTTGGCATTGCAGCACGTAACGTCAGCGCATTCGATCGTGTTTGTAGGATTGCTGCCGCTGGCCACAGCAATGTTTGGTGTCTTGCGTGGCGGCGAGCGGCCACGGCCGGTGTTCTGGATCTTTTCGGTGCTGGGCAGCGCATTGGTGGTGGGCTTCGCTCTGTCGCAAGGCCTAAGCGCCTCGCCCATCGGGGATCTGCTGATGCTCGCGGCGATTCTCGCCTGCGGCCTCGGTTACGCCGAAGGCGCGAAACTGTCACGCAACCTCGGCGGCTGGCAGGTGATCTGCTGGGCGCTGGTAATGTCGTTACCGCTGATGGCAGTGCTGAGCCTGTGGCTGGCGCCCGCCTCGTTCGGCAACATCAGCTTGCCTGCGTGGATGTGCCTGGGCTACGTGTCGCTGTTCAGCATGCTGATCGGCTTTGTGTTCTGGTATCGCGGCCTGGCCCAGGGCGGGATTGCGGCGGTCGGGCAGTTGCAGTTGCTGCAGCCGTTTTTCGGTCTGGCGCTGGCGGCGACGTTGCTGCATGAGCAGGTCAGCGTCGGCATGCTCGGCGTAACGCTTGGGGTGATTCTTTGCGTGGCCGGAGCGAAGAAATTCGCCAGGTAATGTTCAGTGTCCGGCTTTCCATTGCCGAGGACTCAGCCCGGTCTTGCGCCGAAACGCCCGGGCCAGCGCCGACGGACTTTCGTAACCGACCTCTTCGGCAATCAGCGCAATCGGCCGGCCTTCGCGCAGGCGTTTCTGCGCAAGACTGACGCGCCAGCTCAGCAGATAATCGGCCGGCGTCTGCCCGACCACGCGGCGAAACTGCTCGGCGAAACCGGCGCGGGACTGGTTCGCCGCCGCCGCGAGATCGGCCACACTCCAAGGCTTGTGCGGTTGCTCATGGATCAGGTTCAAAGCGCGAGACAAGCGCGGGTCAGCCAGCCCGGCCATCATGCCCGGTTGCTGATCTCGACTGCCGATGAGATGGCGGAGCAGCAGAATCACCAGCAATTCGAACAGGCGATCCATCACCGCCACGCGCCCGCAATGCCCTTCAAAGGCTTCATTGAACAGCCAGTCAAGGGTGCTGCGCAGTTCCGGGATGTCGGTGAGCTTCAATACCAGATAGTCGGGTAGCGCGGCGGCCAGGGCATTGCCCGAGCCACCGTCGAAGGTCAGCGAGGCACAGACAATCTGACTGGCCATGGCTTCGTCGGCAAACATCCGATGGGTAAACGGCCGGGGAAAGAAAATCAGTGACGGTTCGTCCAGACGGATCTCCCGCTCGTTGCCCGGTTTGAGCAGCAACGCCCCGGCTTGCAGAACATGCACGTGCCCGACCGGCTCGCCTTCGTGAACGCTCACGCCGCAAAACGCGCCGCTATGAAAGGTGCCGGCGTTCACGCCGAAATGACTGAGTAATGTGGAAAGGCGATCCATGGCTGACTCCCGAAGGCATATCTGGACGATCTGCCGCATATCCTCGACGATTTGCCGCCAAAGCGCCATTGGCAGCCCCTAAGATCTCTCCATCGCCGCTGCACTTCGCTGCGGAATTTCGGAGAATCACCATGAGCCGCATCCCCGCTATCAGCCTCGACACCGCCACCGATGCCACCCGTCCTGCACTGGAAGGCGTGAAGAAAAAAATCGGCTTCCTGCCCAACGTCTTCACTACCCTCGCCCAAGCGCCAGTTGCATTCGACACTTACCTGCAAGCTTCGGCGATCCTCGGCAAGACCTCGCTCAGCGCCCAGGAAAAAGAAGCCGTCTACCTCGCCACTTCGCAAGTAAACGGCTGCGACTACTGCCTGTCCGCACACACAATGTTCGCCGGCAAGGCCGGGCTCTCGCCACAGGACATCGTCGCGGCCCGTCACGGCGAACTGAATGCCTACGCCGCCCTCGCCCGCCAACTGACCGAAACCCGTGGCCACTTGAGCGATGAACAATTGGCCGCTGCCCGCGCTGCCGGTATCGATGACCGCAAGATCATCGAAGTGATTGCCCTAGTGGCCGTGCAGACATTGACCAACTACCTGAACAACACGGCGTTGACCGACATTGATTTCCCGACCGTCGAGGCCTGAGCAGTCGCTCACGAACTGAAGAAAAATCCGCTGGCGAAAAGATGCTCTTTTCGCCAGCGCTGTTTTTTGCTGCCATGATGTAGGTCAGAATAATTCGCAGCGCAAACAGTGTCTGGTGCGCTGAAACCAAACACCCTGCGCGCAGGTCTTTGTTCTCAGACAAATGCCCGGAAAGATACGAACCCCATGACAGACTGGTTGCAAGACAACGGCGAGATGGCCGGGCAGATCCGCCGTCACGACTGGGCGAATTCGCCCCTCGGCCCGTTGGAACACTGGCCCGATGTACTCAAGACCACTGTCTCGCTCAGTCTCGCGTCGCATTTCCCTCAGGCGATCGTCTGGGGTCCGCAACTGATCACCCTTTATAACGACGCCTTCGTGCCGATTCTCGGCGACAAGCCGCATGCGCTGGGACGTCCTTTCAGCGACATCTGGAAAGAAGCCTGGCATGAGATCAGCCCGATAGCCGAGGCGGCCTATGCCGGCCAAGCCACCTACATCGAAAACTTTGCCCTGAAGATCGAACGCGGCAACGGTCCGGAGCAGGCGTTCTTCACTTTCTGCTACAGCCCGATTCGTGACTCGCTGGGCAATGTCGTCGGCATGCTCGACACGGTCACCGAGACCACCCAGACCGTTTATCTCAACCAACGCCTGGCCGTCCTCGATGCCATCGGCGAAGCGGTGACCAATGCCACCGATGCGCAAGCAATCCTGGCGGCGAGCACCCGGCTGATGGTCGAGCAGTTGCAATTGTCCAACTGCGCGTACGCCGACATGGATGCCGACGAGGACGGCTTCACCATTCGCGGCGACTATGCGGCACCGGGTTCGCCAAGCATCGTCGGCCACTACCGCCTGCGCGATTTCGGTGAGAAGGCAGTGCGTCTGCTGCGCGCCGGGGAACCGCTGGTCATCCATGACAACCGCAGCGAGCTACCACCGGAAGAGTCGGCGACCTTTCAGGCCATCGGTATTACCGCGACCATTTGTGTACCACTGATCAAGCAGGGCCGTCTGACCGCATTGATGGCCGTCCACGACAAAGTGCCGCGGGTCTGGTCGCAATTTGAGCAGGCATTGATGAGCGAAGTGACCGAACGGTGCTGGGCGCACATCGAGCGGGTGCGCGCCGATGCCAATGTGCGCGAAGGCCTGCTGGCGCTGGCTGAGCTCAACGCCACGCTGGAGCAACGGGTCGAAGAGCGCAGCTTGCGCCTGGCCCAGGCCGAGTCGGCGTTGCGCCAGTCGCAGAAGCTCGAAGCCATCGGCCAATTGACCGGCGGCGTCGCCCACGACTTCAACAATCTGCTGACGATCATTCGTTCGTCGGTGGATTTTCTGCGCCAGCCCAACCTGCCGGAAGAACGCCGTCAGCGCTACATGCGCGCGGTGTCCGACACCGTCGAGCGCGCCTCCAAGCTGACCAGCCAGTTGCTCGCCTTCGCCCGCCGCCAGCCGCTCAATCCGCAGGTAGTCGACGCCGGCGAACGTTTGGCAAACATCGGCGAGATGCTCGAATCGGTCACCGGCGCGCAGATTCACGTGTGCGTCGAACGCCCGGATCACCCCTGCTACATCCGTGTCGACCTCAGTCAGTTCGAAACCGCGTTGATCAACATTGCGCTTAACGCCCGCGACGCCATGAATGGTCAAGGTGAGCTGAAATTGCGCCTGGAGTGCCACAAAGCGCTGCCGCCGATTCGCGGTCACGCCGGGTCCAGCAGCCATTTCGTGTCGATTGCCCTGGCCGACACCGGTGCCGGCATCGACGCACACACCCTTGAACACATCTTCGAACCGTTCTTTACCACCAAGGCGGTCGGCAAAGGCACGGGGCTGGGGCTGTCGCAGGTGTTCGGCTTCGCCAAGCAATCCGGCGGCAACGTCGATGTTTCCAGCGTCCTTGGCCAAGGCACCGAGTTCACCTTGTATTTGCCGCAAGTGCCGGCGATCGAGGCAGAAATGGACCAGGCAGAGGACGATGGCGAGGTGCAGCCGGCCTGCGAAAAACGCCGGGTGCTGGTGGTAGAAGACAATCTCGACGTCGGCCGTTTCGCCAATCAGATCCTCCAGGATCTGGGCTATGAAACCGCGTGGGCGACCAACGCCGAAGAAGCCCTGCAGTTGGCGGGTAGCGATGCCAGCGCGTTCGATGCGGTGTTTTCCGACGTGGTCATGCCAGGCATCACCGGCGTCGCGCTGGCCAGGGAGCTGCGCCAGCGCCGCCCCGATCTACCGGTGATTCTGACCTCCGGCTACAGCGAAGAACTGGCCCGCAGCGGGTACGAAGGTTTCGAGTTTCTCGCCAAGCCCTACTCCGCCGAACAGGTCTCGCGGATTCTCGGCAAGACCTGGCTCAAGGACGCAAAACCAGCGGCGTCAGTCGTGATCGACGCCGGCGCGCTTGAGTAATTTCTTGCAGCGTTCCGACAGATGAAACACCTGTAAGTGCTTGCCAGCCTTGGCGTAGCGTTCACGCAGGGTTTTCAACGCGGCAATCGCCGAGTAATCGACAAAGCTCAGGTGTCGGCAGTCGAGAATGACTTTCGCCGGATCGTTGGCCGGATCGAACTGATTGAGAAACGGCGTGGTCGAGGCAAAGAACAGCGTGCCGTGCAGGCGATAGAGCTTGCTGCCGTCGGCCTCCAGGTGTTCATCGGCGTACAGTTCGCGCGCCTGCTGCCAGGCGAAGTTGAGCGCGGCGATGATGATCCCGCACAGCACGGCCGTGGCCAGATCGGTGAACACGGTGATGGTGGTCACGGCGATGATCACCAGCACATCGTGCAGCGGCACCTTGTTGATCACCCGCAACGACGCCCAGGCGAACGTCTGCTGCGATACCACAAACATCACCCCCACCAGTGCGGCCAGCGGAATACGCTCGATCAGCGGTGACAGAAACAGAATGAACAACAGAATCAGCACACCGGCAACCACGCCGGACAAGCGCCCGCGCCCGCCGGAGCTGAGGTTGATCACGGTCTGCCCGATCATCGCGCAACCGCCCATGCCACCGAAGGCCCCGGACACCATGTTGGCCGCTCCGAGCGCTACGCACTCGCGATCCGGGTAGCCACGGGTTTCGGTAATCTCGTCGGTCAGGTTCAGTGTCAGCAAGGTTTCCAGCAGGCCGACCATCGCCATCAGGATCGCGTACGGAGCGATGATGCGCAGCGTTTCCAGGCTCCACGGAATGTCCGGCATGGCGAAAGTCGGCAGACCGCCGGCAATGTGCGCCATGTCACCGAGGGTACGGGTCGGCAGGCCGAACAGGTAGACCAGCAGGCCGACACCAAGGATCGCCACCAGGGCCGGCGGTACCGCTTTGGTCAGGCGCGGCAGGATGTAAACGATGGCCATGGTCAGTAGCACCAGCCCGGTCATCAGATACAGCGGCGTACCGCTGAGCCAGTGCTCGCCGCTTTTGAAGTGCTCCAGTTGCGCCAGGGCAATGATGATCGCCAGGCCGTTGACGAAACCGAGCATCACCGGATGCGGCACCATGCGCACCAGTTTGCCCAAGCGCAGCAGCCCGAACGCCATCATGATCAGACCGCCGAGCAGCACCGTTGCCAGCAGATATTGCACGCCGTGTTGCACCACCAGCGCGACGATCACCACCGCCATCGAGCCCGCCGCGCCGGAAACCATGCCCGGCCGGCCGCCAAACAACGCTGTCAGCGTGCAAATGATGAAAGCGCCGTACAGGCCCATCAGCGGATTGAGATGCGCGACCAGGGCGAAAGCAATGCATTCGGGCAACAGGGCGAACGAGGTGGTGAGTCCGGCGAGGACATCGGCGCGCAGACGAATCGGTTTCATGGCTTACCTGACTGAGCGGCCGCTGGGCACGGCTGCTGTTTTCGCGAAAAAAGAGGGAGGCGAATGTTACGGAATTGTTCGGCCTCGGGCCAGTGAAACGCTGACATGGAGTGGCGCGGGCCTTATCCTTGCAGGCTTGTCCATCGAATCGAGTCGCAGCATGTCAGCGTTTTTGTCCGCCCGGGATGTGTGTCAGCGTCTGCGCGAAGCTGCGCTGGGCGTGCTTGCGTTCGAAGTCTGCGAGGTAATGTCCCAGTCCGGGCTGATTGCCGTCTACATCGAGGGCTGGCATCTGCTGTTGGACTTCGCCGAGGGACACTTGCATCACTGTGAATACGCGCGCAACTGCGCCGGGGACGAAGCGACGCTGGACACTTGGCAGCGTTATGGCACGGACCCGGTGAGTCTGCTCAGCACATGGGAACTGGCGCAGATCGAGCGGTTGCTGTGTGAGGCGAATAGTGTCCAAACCTAGTGCATCGTTTCCGACTGCGGTGCTCTCTGATGTTGAGACCGACCAAACGCCTGTGGGAGCGAGCCTGCTCGCGAAGGCGGTATATCAGTCGGTTTGATCTTGGCTGTCATAGCGCTTTCGCGAGCAGGCTCGCTCCCACAGGGGGTTTGTGTGAGTTCAGAAGGTGATCTCGGCTGCCGGTTTGACGTCGATCCGTGCCACGGAACCGGTCAGGGCGGCGAAGTCCTTGTTGTGTTGGGCAATGATGTCTTCAGCGCTCATGTTGCCGTTATCGACCGTCGAATGCGCATCCCGTGCAACGACGATGTCGTAGCCCAGTGAATGCGCGCTGCGCACCGTGGCGTTGACGCAGTAATCGGTTTGCAGGCCGCAGATGATCAGGCGTTCGAAGTCCTCGCTGGGCAGCAGCTTGCCGAGATCGGTCTGGTAGAAAGAATCCCCGGTAGTCTTGCCTACACGCAGGTCTTTCGTCGAAGTCAGCAAACCTTCGGCCAGTTGCCAACCGTCCGCGCCATGCACGAACGGACCGTCCTTTTCTTCGTGCTGAATCAACACCACCGGAACGCCAGCCGTGCGGGCGCGTTGGCTGAGATCATTGATCGTGGCGATCACGCGGTCGATTTCAAAACACTGATATTCACCAGCACACAGCGCCTGCTGGACGTCGATGATCAGTAATGCGGTGGTCATGTCGAGCCTTCCTTGATCAGTCCTTGAGATGGGGCGGACCTGAGCCCGCCCCTTTTTACTCCGCTCAGTAACCCAGTGACAAGCCGGTATTACGCCGTGGATCATTGGCGCCGTAGAAGCGATTCTTGCCAACCGGTTTGCCGTCCAGTGACGGCGCGCCGACCAGAATCGCGGCGATGTGGTTGGGATCCTGCGGGCCGGCAAACTTGTGGCCCCAGCTCTCGAGGAGCTTTTTCGTATCCGGGCTGGCGGCGAAGTCTTCGAGGTTGGTTTCCTCCGGCATCCACTGCTGATGGAAGCGCGGCGCGTCGACCGCTTCCTGCAGCCCCATGCCGTAATCGATCACATTGAGCATGGTCAGCAAGGTCGCGGTGATGATCCGGCTACCACCCGGCGTGCCGACCACCATCACCACTTTGCCATCCTTGGTGACGATGGTCGGACTCATTGACGACAGCGGCGCCTTGCCCGGCGCGATGGCATTGGCTTCCCCCTGAACCAGACCGTACATGTTCGGCACGCCGACCTTGGAGGTGAAGTCGTCCATTTCGTCGTTGAGGATCACCCCGGTCTTGCTCGCCATCACGCCAGCGCCGAACCAGTCATTAAGGGTGTAGGTGACCGAAACGGCATTGCCCCACTTGTCGACGATCGAATAGTGCGTGGTGTTGCTGCCTTCATGCGGCGCTACACCGGGTTTGAGCTCAGCCGACACGCCGGCCTTTTGCGGCTGGATGGCGTTGCGCAGTTTGGTCGCATAGTTCTTGTCCAGCAGGTGCTCGATCGGATTCTTCACGAAATCCGGATCGCCGAGGTAGCTGTTGCGATCAACGTACGCGTGGCGCATCGCTTCGATCTGGTAGTGCATGCCCTGAGCGGAATGGAAGCCCAGGTCCTTCATCGGATAGCCTTCGAGGATATTCATGATCTGGCAGATCACCACCCCGCCGGAGCTGGGCGGTGGCGCCGAGACTACGTGATAGCCGCGATAATCGCATTCCACCGGGGCCAGTTCGCGAGTCTTGTATTTGTCCAGGTCGGCCTGGCTGATGATGCCTTTGTTGGCTTGGCTGGACGTGACAATGGCATCGGCGACCCAACCTTTGTAGAAGCCGTCGGCGCCCTTCTCGGAAATCGTCCGCAGGGTTTTCGCCAGATCCTTCTGCACCAGTTTCTGCCCGACCTGCATCGGCTCGCCGTTGCTGAGGAAGATCGAGCCGGAATCGCGCATGTCCTTCTTGAACACATCCGTCGCGTATTCGAGCAGCTCGACATCGCCCTGCTGCAGCTCGAAACCGTCTTCGGCCAGTTTGATCGCCGGGGCAATCATGTCCTTGCGCTGTTTGGTGCCATATTTGCTCAGCGCCAGCTCCATGCCGGACACAGTGCCCGGCACCCCGACGGCCAGATGGCCGCGCGTGCTCAGTTCCGGAATGACGTTACCGTCCTTGTCCAGATACATGTTGGCGGTCGCTGCCAGCGGGGCTTTCTCGCGGAAGTCGAGAAAGGTCTTGCGTCCGTCCGCCAGTTGAATGGTCATGAACCCGCCACCGCCAAGATTGCCCGCAGCCGGATAGACCACCGCCAGCGCATAGCCCACGGCCACTGCCGCATCCACGGCATTGCCGCCGTTTTTCAACACATCGACGCCGACATGGGTCGCCAGATGTTGCGCGGTGACCACCATGCCGTTTTCCGCCGCCACCGGCGCCACTGATGCCGCGTGAGCCATGAGACAGCTGAGCGCCAGGGAGGTCGCAATGAGCGATCTGGCCAAAGGTTCGTACTTCATGAGTCGATCTCTTTTTGTTTTTGGGGACTGCGCAAAACGCAGGGCAGCGCTTCAGGAGCAACAAGCAGTATGGCCGGCTTTGCGTATTGCGCCTCCCCGTTCAGCCAGTATGCTGAGCCATCGCAGCATTTGGCAGCTCCTGAAAAATGCGTCGAAGGCTGCGATCTTTCATCAAGCGAAGAGGTTGTTCATCGCTGCGTATTGCAACAGCATGATGGTCTTGGCGTCACAGATCTCGCCGCGTTGAAATGCTGCCAGTGCCTCATCGAAGCCCCACTCGAGCACTTCCAGTTCTTCGGTTTCCTCTTCCAGCCCACCACCGTCGCTGACTTTGGACGCGGCGTCGTATTCGGCGATAAAAAAGTGCAGCTTCTCCGTCACCGAGCCGGGGCTCATATACGCCTCGAATACTTTTTTCACGTCATGCACGCGATAACCGGTTTCTTCCTCGGCTTCGTCACGAATGCGTTGCTCAGGGGCGGCACCTTCCAGCAACCCCGCCGCCACCTCGATCAACAATCCATCGTGGCCGTTGACGAACACCGGCAAACGAAACTGGCGGGTCAGCACCACCGTGCGCTTTTCGCGGTTGAACAGCAGAATCGCCGCGCCGTTGCCCCGGTCGTAGACCTCGCGGGTCTGGCGCTGCCATTCACCGTTGTTGCGGTGGTAGTCGAAAGTGATTTTCTTCAGCAGATACCAGTCGTGGGACAACACCTGTGTGTCGACGATGTTGACCCGTTCGGCTGTGTTGGACATCGCGTCTGATCCTGTCTTCATGGGGGACTGCCATGGTCGGACAATTGCGCCGACAAAAAAAGCCCGGCAGCGCTACCGGGCTCGTTCAGCCTGGGTTGTTACTGGAAGTCGACGTCGAAGGCCTGGTAGAAGGCGTTGCCGGTGTTGGCGACGATCCACATCAGCACAATGACGTGATGACCCTTCTTGTTCGTCGGCAGTTGCACTTGGTGATCAACCTTGGCCTTCAATTCGCCGGCATGGCTGTAATACGGCACTTGCAGGTAGAAGTCTTCGAAGAACGGCTGGGTTTCGAGCTGCGCACGGCTGATGCGTTGCTGTGGATCCCAGCCGTCTTTGGTGATCAGCCAGCGATAACCACGGGTGGTGTGCGGCGCGGTGTAAGCCCAGCCGACCTCGAGAATCTGCCCCGGATCGACATTAAGCAGCGGCCAGTTGAATGAACGGCCGAGCTTCTTGCTCATCTCGTCGTCGGTGTAATTGACGCAATCGCGGGCATCGGTCTTGCCGCCGCTGAGAATGTAGCCATCGGCCGGCGGCGCGACGCTGTCCGAGTCGGTCTCGAAGGGTTGCGGGAACGGCCCGGCATTCACGGCCGGAAAGTTTTTGCCGCCCTCCATTTCATTGACTTGCCAAGCGCCGAGCAAGCCGAGGTCAATGGCCACTGCGCCGCGACTTGCTGGCGAGATGACACGACCGTGTTTGAGTTGGGTTTGTGGGATTGCCTGATTCATCATGTTCACTCCGTTGATTTGAGAACTCTCCTTCCCGAGGAGAGGCCTTCAAGCTAACGGAGGTGAATTTTTTGTCCATCGGCGCTTTTGTCACAGTCCCACCGTGCAAGACGTAAAACGCCCGGAAATACTGGATGCATAACCAGTGCCCGACGACGCATCGCACTCAACGTGTAGCTGAACACCTACACGCCGAGTCGCCTTTGGTCATTCAGACAGTTGCGCCTGATACTCCTTTTCGTACTGCCCGGCGAGTTGGGTTTTCTGTTTATCGTCGAGCAGCTTGCCGGCCATCTGGAAGAATTTGTGCTCTTCCTCTTCCAGGTGGTGATGCACCTTGTCGGAGAGCTTTTTGGCCGTGGCCAGCCACGCCGGACTGGACATCTCGGTCTCGTCGAGTTCTTCCATCATCTCGTCCATTTCGTGGTGCTCGGCGATGGCGTGGCGGCTCAGGTCAACGCCTTCGTCGATTTCCATCAACGGGATGTAGAAGTGCCGCTCTTCAGCGGTTTCATGCGCTTGCAGTTCTGCTTTGAGCTGCTTGTAGGCCTCGACCCGCTCAGGGCTGTCGCCGCTGGTCGCGATCAGAGCCTTGGCGTAAGTGCGCTGGCGCTCGTGGCTTTCGCGCAGGGCTTCAAAAATATTCACGGGATTTCCTCATCAATCGCGCTCAGGGAAAGACGCGATAAAAGCCTAGACCGCAACGCTGGTTTGACGGTTCCGCTTGTTCGATCGAAGGGCTTGGAGGCGTTTGCCCGGACGGGTTAGGCTGGGCGTTCAATTACACAAGGAAGTCATGCATGAATTTGCGTATCGAGTTGACAGAAAATCCTA
This sequence comes from Pseudomonas sp. TE9122, assembly GCF_056278925.1. Classification (NCBI taxonomy): domain Bacteria; kingdom Pseudomonadati; phylum Pseudomonadota; class Gammaproteobacteria; order Pseudomonadales; family Pseudomonadaceae; genus Pseudomonas; species Pseudomonas sp. TE9122. Next base: position 3,139,559 of record NZ_JBWBQI010000001.1, read on the forward strand.
CCGAGGAACAGCGCCAGGCCATTCTCCAACCGTTGATTGAATACAACGATGCGAAGACCGGCATATCGAAAACCGAGCCGTTCGCCTTGATGGTAAAAGATGAGTATGGCGCGATACTGGGCGGGTTGTACGGGCGAGTGACTTTGCGCTGGATGTTCATCGATTTGCTGTCAGTACCGGAACAAAGTCGCGGACAGGGGATTGGTTCCAGGTTAATGGCACAGGCAGAAGCATTGGCCGAAGACAGGAACTGCTACGGAATCTGGCTCGACACCTTCGATTTTCAGGCGCCGGAGTTCTACAAGAAGCTGGGCTTCAGCCAGTTCGGTGAGATCGTTGACTATCCACCGGGGCACAAGCGGCATTTTTTCCAGAAGCGGCTGATCGACTGACTGTTTCGCCCTTTGCGCGAGCAGGCTCGCTCCCACACTGGAAAGCATTCAACCTGTGGGAGCGAGCCTGCTCGCGAAAGCGCCAGCCGCCTCGACACACAATCAGAGGCAGGTCGCCATCGCCGCCATCCGCCGCATCGCGACAAAATCACTCTTCTGCGCGTAGTAGTTCAAGGTTGTGCCGGACGCTTCGGTGATCACATCGACAAACGACTCCGCTGAACGCGTGTAGACCGTCGTGCCGCCAGACTCGCGCGGCTCCAGATAGGCCGCCGCGTCCACGCCGAAAACCGCTTCGTCCTGCCAGGCGAATTGCACGCACCGGGCGACGTCTTTCTCCGGCTTGTCCGAGGTCAGGACCTTGTCCGGGCTCTTGCTGCGAGCATCGTTCATCACCGAACCGGCGCACCCGGCCAACAGGGCCGCCGCCAGCACTACCATCAGCATTCGCATTGCATTTGCTCATCGAGAAAAAAGCGGACTGTAGCACTGCAACGCGGCAAATCGTTCTGCTTTACTGTTTTTATGCGCGACACGCGTGAGCAGCTGCGGCACTCTGAGATCTTCAGCCACACAAGGACATTACATGGCGCCTAGCGACCAACGACATGAACACGCCCTGAAACTGTTTCTCGATGCGCGCCCCGAACTGCGCGAGACCCTCGACCATCTCAACCCGCTGTTGGCTCAGGCCAAGGGTGAAACCCAGGCGCAGTACCGCGAAGAACGCTTGCATGAAGCATTCGAGGCTGAGGCGGAAAGCCAGGGGTTGTTTGCCTGGGAGCTGACGTTGCAGCTGACCGCTGATTCACCGGAGGACTATCACGCGCAACGGCTGGAAGTGCATCGGGAAGTGGCGGAAATGGCGGGGATGGACTGGATCGAGTATTGCGATCTTTACGGCATCACCCCGTAATCGATGTAGGAGCTGCCGAAGGCTGCGATCTTTTGATTTTGCTCTTCAAGATCAAAAGATCGCAGCCTTCGGCAGCTCCTACAAAGGTATCTGCGTAAAACTCGGGTTTCGCGGCACGAGCGATAAAGCTTTATCATGGCCGCAGTTTCGCTGATCGAGTCCATCATGAAGTTCGCCATCGCGCTGTTTTCCGCCGCCCATGCGCCCTCCTCGCGCCGTGCCCTGCTGTTTGCCCAGGCCGCGCTGGCCGGCGGCCATGAGATTGTCCGGCTGTTCTTCTATCAGGACGGCGTGTTCAACGCCTCCGATGCAGTGGTGACGCCGCAGGATGAACAGGATTTGCCCAAGCAATGGCGCGCCTTCATCAACGAAAAGCAACTCGACGGCGTGGTCTGCATCGCCGCCGCTCTGCGCCGTGGCGTGTTGAACGAAGAAGAAGCCAAGCGTTACCAGCGTGAAGCGATTTCGCTCAGCGCGCCGTGGGAATTGTCCGGTCTGGGTCAATTGCACGGTGCCGTGCAGGACGCTGACCGTCTCATCTGTTTCGGAGGTGCTTGAACATGGCCAAATCGCTGTTGATCATCAGCCGCCAATCGCCATGGTCCGGCCCCGGTGCGCGGGAAGCGCTGGATATCGTGCTGGCCGGTGGCGCCTTTGATCTGCCGATCGGTTTGCTGTTTCTCGATGACGGCGTGCTGCAACTGGCCGCCGGGCAGAACGCCAAGGCCTTGCAGCAGAAAGACCTCAGCGCCAATCTGCAGGCGCTGCCGATGTTTGGTGTCGAAGAGCTGTTCTATTGCGCCGAAAGCGCCAATGCTCGCGGTCTTGGCAACCTGTCGCTGGACGAGGCGCAGCCGCTTGCTGCTGACCACATCACCGCCCTTATTGACCGTTACGATCAGGTGATCACCCTCTGATGTCGACTTTGCATGTGTTGTCTCATTCCCCGTTCGGCGACGATCGTCTGAGCAGTTGCCTGCGCCTGCTCGGCAGCGCCGATGCGGTATTGTTGTCCGGCGATGCGGTGTATGCGCTGCAACCGGACACTGTGCCGTTCTCAACCCTTCAAGAGCGAGCAATCAGACTGTTTGTATTGATTGAGGACGCACAGGCGCGTGCGATCGAGATTCCAGACTGGGCCGAGGCCATCGACTACCCGGCGTTTGTCGAACTGTCGATCCATCACGCCAAGGTCAACAGCTGGCTATGAATTCAATGACCGTCGGCGCCCGCGCCATCGAACTGGACAAGGATGGCTTTCTCGTTGACCTCAGCGACTGGTCGGCTGAAGTCGCCAGCGCCCTCGCCGCCGCTGAAGACATCGAGTTGACGCCCGAACACTGGGAAGTCCTTGAGCTTCTGCGTAGCTTCTACGCCGAATTCCAGCTATCGCCGGCCACGCGGCCGCTGATCAAGTACACCGCGTTGAAACTCGGCGCGGACAAAGGCAACAGCCTGCACCTGAACCGACTGTTCAAAGGCACCCCTGCCAAACTCGCCGCGAAACTGGCGGGCCTGCCCAAACCGACGAATTGCCTATGAACGACTTTCCAGCATTGACCCTCGAAACGCCTGCCGAGCATCCGTTCGCGCAATTCGTGCGCATTCTCGGCAAGGGCAAGCGCGGCGCCCGCGACCTGACGCGCGAGGAAGCCCGCGAGGCCATGGGCATGGTGCTCGATGACAAGGTCGAAGATACGCAACTGGGTGCCTTCCTGATGTTGCTGCGCCACAAGGAAGAAAGTGCCGAGGAAATGGCCGGTTTCACCGAAGCCCTGCGCGCACGCTTGCAGGCGCCGTCGCTGAATGTCGACCTGGATTGGCCGACCTACGCCGGAAAAAAACGCCATCTGCCGTGGTACCTGCTGGCAGCCAAGTGCCTGGCGCAAAACGGCGTACGCATCTTCATGCATGGCGGCGGCGCGCACACGGCCGGGCGCCTGTATAGCGAACAACTGCTGGGCGGACTGAACATTCCCCTGTGCCGCAATTGGCAGCAGGTCGGCGCGGCACTGGACAACGGCGGCCTGGCGTTTATGCCGCTCGTGGACTGGGCGCCGCAGTTGCAAAAGATGATCGACCTGCGCAATACCTTGGGCCTGCGGTCGCCGATCCACTCGCTGGCGCGGATTCTCAATCCGTTGGGCGCACGCTGCGGCCTGCAAAGCATTTTTCACCCGGGTTACCAGGCGGTGCATCGCGATGCCAGCGGCTTGCTCGGCGACACGGCAATTGTGGTCAAGGGCGATGGCGGTGAAATCGAGATCAACCCCGACGCCACCAGCCACCTGTATGGCACCAGCGGCGGTCAGAGCTGGGATGAAGAATGGCCGCAGCTGTCAGCGCAGCGCCACGTCAAACCCGCCTCGCTGGACATCGAGCACTTGAAAGCCGTGTGGCGTGGCGATGTGGTCGACAGTTACCCGCAAATGGCTTTGATTGCGACCATGGCTCTCGCCCTGCGCGGTCTCGGTCAGAATCGCGAAGAGGCGTTCGCAACCGCCGAGCAGTATTGGGCGGCGCGCAACACATCGATCTAACCGATCATTAGCGCCCGATCTTTGCGCTTTTTGTTCGAACTCATCGGAATAGACTCGACTCCAACGAATATTGGTTTAGGGAGTCTTGATCATGGGTTTACTCGTCGACGGCCACTGGCAGGACAAGTGGTACGAAAGCAGCAAGGACGGCGCGTTCCAGCGCGAACAGGCGCAACGCCGCAACTGGGTGACCGCCGATGGTCAGCCAGGCCCCAGCGGTGAAGGCGGTTTCACTGCCGAAGCCGGACGCTATCACCTGTACGTTTCCCTCGCCTGCCCTTGGGCGCATCGCACGCTGATCGTGCGCAAACTCAAAGGGCTGGAAAGTCTGATCGACGTGTCGGTGGTCAGCTGGCTCATGCTGGAGAACGGCTGGACCTTCGACAAGGCGCTCGGTTCGACAGGCGACAAACTCGATGGCTTCGATTTCATGCACCAGCGGTATACGGCTGATACGCCTGACTACACCGGGCGCGTGACGGTGCCAGTGTTGTGGGACAAGAAACTCAAGCGCATCGTCAGCAATGAATCGGCGGAAATCATCCGCATGTTCAACAGCGCCTTCGACGGGATCACTGGTAACGATCTGGACTTTTATCCGGCGCCGCTACGCAACGAAATCGATGCGCTGAACGAGCGGATCTACCCGGCGGTGAACAACGGAGTCTATCGTGCCGGGTTCGCCACCTCGCAACAGGCGTACGAACAGGCGTTCGATGAAGTATTCGCCGAATTGGATCATCTGGAGCAACTGCTGGGTGCCAATCGCTACCTGAGCGGGGAATACCTGACTGAGGCCGACGTGCGCCTGTTTACCACGATGATTCGCTTTGACGCGGTGTATCACGGGCACTTCAAGTGCAACCTGCGGCGGATTGCCGATTACCCGAATCTGTCGAACTGGCTGCGCGAGATGTATCAATGGCCGGGTATTGCCGAGACGGTGGATTTCCAGCACATCAAGCATCACTACTATGGCAGTCACAAGACCATCAACCCGACCGGCGTGGTGCCGAAGGGGCCGCAGCAGGATTTCAGCGTGGCGCATGACCGGTCGCGGTTGATCGGGAAAGGGGTTTGGTTAAAGGGCTAACAGCAGAAGCAAAAGATCGCAGCCTTCGGCAGCTCCTACATGAGAATACGTTCCTCTGTAGGAGCTGCCGAAGGCTGCGATCTTTTGATCTGACTCAGACCTGCGCTTGAGCCCCTTCAAACCACGCCAGCTTCTCGCGCAGTTGCACCACTTCGCCGACGATCACCAGAGTCGGCGCATGCACTTCATGCTCCGCCACCATTCGCGGCAGATCCGCCAGCGTGCCGGTGAAAACCCGCTGATTGACTGTAGTGCCCTGCTGAATCAACGCCGCCGGGGTATCCGCCGCGCGACCATGCTTGATCAACTGCTCACAGATGATCGGCAAACCCACCAGGCCCATGTAAAACACCAGCGTCTGCGCCGGGGCGACAAGATCGGCCCATGGCAGATCGGTGGAACCATCCTTCAAGTGGCCAGTGACAAACCGCACGGACTGCGCATGGTCACGGTGGGTCAGCGGGATCCCCGCATAAGCGGCGCAACCGCTGGCCGCCGTGATGCCTGGCACCACCTGGAATGGAATACCGTGGGCCGCCAGCTCTTCGATCTCTTCGCCACCGCGGCCGAAGATAAACGGATCGCCGCCCTTCAACCGCACCACACGCTTGCCAGCCTTGGCCAGATCGACCAGTTGCTGGTTGATCTGATCCTGCGGCACGGCGTGTTCGGAGCGACGCTTGCCGACATACACCCGCTCGGCATCGCGACGGCACAACTCGAGAATCGCCGGCGCCACCAAGCGGTCATAGAGCACCACATCGGCTTGCTGCATCAGACGCAGTGCGCGGAAGGTCAACAGATCCGGATCACCCGGACCGGCACCGACCAGATAAACCTCGCCAGTGGTGACCATTGGCTCGCCATCGACCTTGGCCTGCAACAGGCGCTCGGCTTCAGCGCCCTGCCCGGCCAGTTGACGATCGGCGATCGGGCCCTGGAAAACGTCTTCCCAGAAGCCGCGACGCTGCTGAACATCCGGAAACAGGTTTTTCACCTGATTGCGGAAACGCGCAGCTAATCCAGCCAACTGGCCGTAAGTCGAAGGAATCCAGGTTTCGATTTTCGCGCGGATCAGACGCGCCAGTACCGGCGCATCGCCGCCGCTGGACACGGCGATGATCAACGGCGAGCGATCGACGATCGCCGGGAAGATCACGCTGCACAAGGCCGGCGCATCGACCACGTTGACCGGCACGCAACGGCGGTGGGCGTCGGTGGAGACTTGCGCGTTGAGCGTTTCGTCGTCGGTAGCGGCAATGATCAGCCCGCAACCGTCCAGATCCGTTTCGGCGTAACCGCGCAACAGGCATTCACCGCCGCTGGCAGCGACCAGTTCGGCCAGTTGCGTTTCGATTTCAGGTGCGACCACCCGCAGTAGCGCACCGGCATCGGCCAGCAGGCGGGATTTGCGCAAGGCAATTTCCCCCCCACCGACAACCAACACACGACTGCCGCGCAGGTTGTGAAACAGCGGCAGATATTTCATTTAGCCGATGACCTCAAGGCCACCCATGTAAGGCTTCAGCACGTCCGGCACACGGATCGAACCGTCGGCCTGCTGGTAGTTTTCCAGTACCGCAACCAGAGTACGACCGACCGCCAGACCAGAGCCGTTCAAGGTGTGCACCAGCTCAGGCTTGCCGGTTTCCGGGTTACGGAAACGCGCCTGCATGCGACGCGCCTGGAAGTCACCGCAGTTGGAGCACGAGGAGATTTCGCGGTATTTGTCCTGGCTCGGAATCCACACTTCGAGGTCGTAGGTCTTGACCGCGCTGAAGCCCATGTCGCCGGTGCACAGCGCCAGGGTGCGGTAAGGCAGACCGAGCAGCTGCAGGACTTTTTCGGCGTTGGCAGTCAGGCTTTCCAGCGCTTCCATCGATTGCGACGGCTCGACGATCTGGACCATTTCGACTTTGTCGAACTGGTGCTGGCGGATCATGCCACGCGTGTCGCGACCCGACGCGCCGGCTTCGCTGCGGAAGCATGGGGTGTGGGCGACAAACTTGATCGGCAACAACTTCGAATCGACGATTTCGCCGGCAACGATGTTGGTCAGCGACACTTCGGCGGTTGGAATCAGGTACAGATCAGCTTCGCCTTCGCGGGCAATCTTGAACAGATCTTCTTCGAACTTCGGCAGCTGGCCGGTACCTTGCAGCGCCGGAGCCTGAACCAGATAAGGCGTGTAAGCCTCTTCGTAGCCATGTTCGGTGACATGCAGGTTGATCATGAACTGCGCCAGTGCGCGATGCAGACGCGCGATCGGGCCGCGCAGCAAGGCGAAACGAGCACCGGACAGCTTGGCGGCGGTTTCGAAGTCCAGCCAGCCGAACTTCTCGCCGAGGGCGACGTGGTCTTTCACTTCGAAATCGAACTGAGTCGGGGTGCCCCAACGGCGTACTTCGACGTTGTCGTCTTCGTCCTTGCCGACCGGAACCGATTCGTGCGGCAGGTTGGGGATACCGAGCAGGATCGAATCGAGTTCGGTCTGGATCGCGTCCAGCTCAACCTTGCCAGCGCTCAACTCGCCTGCCATGCGCTCGACGTCCGCCATCAGCGGCGCGATGTCTTCGCCGCGCTGCTTGGCCTGCCCGATGGATTTGGAACGCGCGTTACGCTCAGCCTGCAGTGCTTCGGTGCGGGTCTGGACGGTCTTGCGCTGTTCTTCCAGCGCTTCGATGCGCGCGGTGTCCAGGGCAAAGCCACGGGAAGCCAGGCGGTCCGCTACGTCCTGAAGGTTGCTACGTAACAGTTTGGAATCGAGCATGTCGGTTTCTCGTTATCAAAGTTTGGTCAGGGACAGGCCGGCCCACGTTGCGAGCAGCCCGCCGAATACGCTGAGTGCCGCGTAGCTAAGGGCCAGCAACACTTGCCCGCTTTCCAGCAGGCGCACCGTATCCAGTGAAAAGGATGAAAAAGTCGTCAGCCCCCCGAGGAAGCCGACCATCAACCCGGCGCGCACCTCGATCGGCACCTCCGGGCGTATCAGAAACAGGCCGTACAACACGCCAATCAGCAGGCAGCCCACGATATTAACGGCCAGCGTCGCGGTATAGAAGTGCCGCGGCCAATTGGCGCTGACCCAATTACCGGTGGCGAAGCGCAACAAGGTGCCGGCAACACCGCCGACCGACACTGCGAGTATCAATGGAACCACTATTTTCTCCGCTGCCGAGGGCTCAGACGATCGAGTTGAGCGAGGTGATTGAGTTTTTCGCCGATCTTCAACTCCAGGCCGCGGGGCACGGGCTGATAGAACGGAATCGGCTCGAGTTCTTCCGGAAAATAGTCTTCACCGGCAGCATAAGCATCCGGTTCATCATGGGCGTAGCGGTATTCGTCGCCGTAACCCAATTGCTTCATCAGCTTGGTCGGTGCGTTGCGCAGATGCAGCGGCACTTCCAGCGAGCCGTTCTCAGCCGCCGCGCGCAGCGCGGTTTTGAAGCCCATGTACACCGCATTGCTTTTCGGTGCACAGGCCAGATAAGTAATGGCCTGGGCGACTGCCAATTCGCCCTCGGGGCTGCCAAGACGCTCCTGCACTTCCCACGCCGCCAGGCACAGGCTCAGCGCACGCGGGTCGGCGTTGCCAATGTCTTCGCTGGCCATGCGCACCACGCGCCGGGCCAGATACAGCGGATCACAGCCGCCGTCGATCATCCGCGCGAACCAGTACAACGCGCCGTCAGGGTTGGAACCGCGCACGGATTTGTGCAGCGCCGAGATCTGGTCGTAGAACGCTTCACCGCCCTTGTCGAACCGCCGGCGCGTATCGCCGAGCAGACTTTGCAGCAGCTCGATGCCGATTTCGCTGTTGTCTTCTGCCAGATCAGAGGCGTTTTCCAGCAAATTGAGCAGACGCCGGCCATCGCCATCCGCGGCCGACAGCAACATCTGGAAGCCTTCATCGCTCAGGGTCAGGTTGCGCTTGCCCAGGCCGCGCTCTTCGGTGAGTGCGCGGTGGACCAGTTTGCGCAAGGCAGCTTCGTCGAGGCTTTTCAGCACGTAGACGCGGGCCCGAGACAATAAGGCGTTGTTCAGTTCGAACGAAGGGTTTTCGGTGGTGGCGCCGATGAAGATCAGCGTGCCGTCTTCAACGTAAGGCAGAAACGCGTCCTGCTGCGACTTGTTGAAACGGTGTACTTCGTCGACAAACAGGATCGTGCGCTTGCCGTACTGGCCTGCCTGCTGCTTGGCAATTTCAACGGCCTGACGGATTTCCTTGACCCCGGCGAGCACCGCCGAGACCGTTTCGAAGTGCGCATCCGAGACTTCTGCGAGCAAGCGCGCCAGGGTGGTCTTGCCCACGCCCGGCGGTCCCCAGAAGATCATCGAATGCAGCGCGCCCTGCTCCAGCGCCTCACGCAAAGGCTTGCCGCGAGCGAGCACGTGTTCCTGACCGACGTACTCATCCAGATTGGCCGCACGCAGACGGGCGGCCAAGGGTTGGGCAATCGGTGCACTGCGAAACAGATCCATCACGTAGCGTTGAAACCTCTGATTTTCTGAAATCTGCTGAAGTACCTGTGGTGAGGGGATTTATCCCCGTTGGGCTGCGAAGCGGCCCCAAAAGCGACGACTGCTGCGCAGCCGGACGGGGATAAATCCCCTCGCCACAATAGCGCCTCAATAGCGGGCCCTCACCACAAAGGCCCTGACACAAAGGGCCGGTGTTTATTCCTGGATAACGTCGGCACCCTTGGGAATGTCGAATTTGAATTTGGACGCAGGCACCGCTTCGTTGGCCTTGACCCCGGTAAACAGGATATTGGTGCGCTGGCCGACGCTGTCAATCAGTTGCATGTCATTGAGCAGGCCGTTGCGGAACGACAGGCGCAGATTGTCGAACAGGGTGTCCTTGGTTTTCGGCTTGAGGGTGAAGTCGATGACACCGCCCGCCTCTTTTGCGCTGATATCGAAGCTCTGGCTGATCTTCGAGACATCGCCGGACAACAGCAAGGCCGGCGTCTGGGTCAGACGCTCATCGAGCTTCTTGATGGTTGCCTGCTCCAGATCCGGGTCCCACAGGGTGACTTTCTTGCCATCGGAGACCATGGTCTGCTCGGCCGGTGCGTTGGTGTGCCAGTAGAACAGGCCCGGACGCTGCAGGGTCATGTTGCCGGTGGTTTCCTGCAACTGGGTGCCGGTGCCATCGAGGGTCAACTGCGAAAAGTTCGCCGACAGGGTTTTCGATGTTTCGAGCAATTGGGTCAGACGCGCCACGTCCTTTTCATCGGCGTGGGCCGTGAGTGTGGTCAGCGCCAGTACTGGCAACAGCATGCGGATAAGGCGCATGAGAGTCCTCTTGAATACTCGTGGGAGAGCGAGTGGCGCGTCATTGCGCCACTCGAGTCGTTGCGTTTCAGTCGCGTACCGGGCCTGGGGCCAGGACTTCACGCGAACCGTTGGTGTTCATTGAGGTAACGACGCCAGCCATTTCCATCGCCTCGATCATCCGCGCGGCACGGTTGTAGCCGATCTTCAGCTTGCGCTGCACAGCGGAAATCGACGCACGACGACTTTCGAGGACGAACTGCACCGCTTCGTCATACAGCGCGTCGGCTTCCGGATCATCACCGTCGCCACCACCGCTGCTGCCTTCAAAGCCGCTGCCCGCCTCTTCGACACCGTTGAGAATGTCGTCGTTGTACTCAGGCGCACCGCGCAATTTCCAGGCCTCGACCACGCGGTGAACCTCATCGTCGGAGACGAACGCGCCGTGAACCCGGATCGGCAAACTGGTGCCCGGCGGCATGTAGAGCATGTCACCGTGACCGAGCAGTTGCTCGGCGCCACCCTGGTCGATGATGGTTCGCGAGTCGATCTTGCTCGATACCTGAAACGCCATACGAGTCGGGATGTTGGCTTTGATCAGACCAGTGATCACGTCCACCGACGGGCGCTGGGTGGCAAGAATCAAGTGAATCCCCGCCGCACGCGCCTTTTGCGCAATACGTGCGATCAGCTCTTCAACCTTCTTGCCGACGATCATCATCATGTCGGCGAATTCGTCCACCACTACGACGATGGTCGGCAGTTTCTGCAGCAGCGGCGCTTCGTCGTGAATGCTTTCGCGCTTGTAAAGCGGATCGCTCAACGGCTCGCCGGCATCCTGGGCTTCCTTGACCTTGGCGTTGAAGCCGGACAGGTTACGCACGCCCATTTTCGCCATCAGCTTGTAGCGACGCTCCATCTCGGCAACGCTCCAGCGCAAGGCGTTGGCAGCGTCCTTCATGTCGGTCACAACCGGGCAGAGCAGGTGCGGAATGCCTTCGTAGATCGACAGCTCAAGCATTTTCGGGTCGATCATGATCAGCTTGGCGTCGTCAGGGCCGGACTTGAACAGGATCGACAGAATCATCGCGTTCACGCCCACGGACTTACCGGAACCGGTGGTACCGGCCACCAGCAAGTGCGGCATCTTCGCCAGGTCGGTGATGACCGGCTTGCCGCCGATATCGTGACCGAGCGCCAGGGTGACCGGGGATTTGAAGTTGTCGTACTCGGGGGTCGACAGCACCTCGGAGAAACGTACGATCTGGCGGTCTTCGTTGGGAATCTCGATACCGACAGTGGTCTTGCCCGGAATCACCTCGACCACCCGCACACTGGTCACCGCCAGCGAACGCGCCAGGTCTTTGGCCAGGTTGGCGATGCGGCTGACTTTTACCCCGGCGGCAGGCTGGATTTCGTATCGGGTAATCACTGGACCCGGATGGATCGAATCAACGGTGACTTCGACGCCGAATTCCTTGAGCTTGATTTCCAGCAAGTGGCCGACTGCTGCCAAGGACTCAGGCGAATAGTTGAGCTGTTTCTTTTCCGCAGGATCAAGAATCGAGATCGGCGGCAAGGTGCCTTCGACCGCGCTGTCGACGAACAACGGCGCCTGCTTCTCTTTCTGCACGCGCTTGCTCGGCTCCGGCGCCTTGGCCGGTGCCGGCGCGATCACCGGTGGCACCTGCTTCTCGCGGTCGGACATGTGCTTGCTCAACGCTTGCTCACGCTCGATCAGGCGTTCCTTGACCTTGGCCTGTTCGCGTTTGTCGGTGACAGTCGGTGCGACCACATCGTGGACGCGGTCATCAACCTCACGCAGTTGCGCAACCAGTTGCTTGCGTTCAGTGCGCGCCGACCACCAGCGGTTGAGCGCGCCCTGGAACAGCTCGAACAGATCGAGGGTGATCTTGCCGGTGACGTCCATCACCTTGAACCACGACAGGTCGGTGAATACGGTCAGGCCGAACAGGAACAGAGCGATGAACAACAGCGTGCTGCCCTGGATGTTCAGCGCATTCTTCGCCAGATCGCCAAGGCTTTCGCCCAGGGCACCGCCAGCACCGGCCGGCAGACCGGTCGCGGCATGGAAATGAATGTGCGCCAGCGCAGCACCGGAGAGCACGAGGAATACCAGGCCGATCAGACGCCAGGAAAACAGCCAGCCGCTCCACTGCCATGGTTCGTGGCGTTGACGGAAGATCTGGTACGCCTTGACCGCCAGCAGCAACGGAAAGATATAGGCGAAGTAACCGAGCACCATGAACAGGATATCGGCGCTGTACGAGCCGGCCGGGCCGCCGAAGTTCTGCACATCGTCGATCTTGCTGTTATGGCTCCACCCCGGATCGTCCTTGCCGTAGGTCAGCAAAGCCATCATCAGGAACAGGCACAAAGCGCCAATGGCGATCAATGCACCTTCCTTGAGCCGGTAGTGCAGTTGCTGGCGCCAGAGCGGAACGACTGTTTTGGGTGCTTCGGTGGTCTTCTTCAAAACGCTTCTTTTCCTGCGCCCGAGGCGCGTCCATCTATTGAATGACGATAAAAAACTGCCCAATCCAGGCAGGTAAAAAAGGCGAAAAGCTCAACTGGGACTACTTTTAACACTGTGCCACTGGTTTTATAAACACAGCCATAAACACTGTGCGCAGCGTATAGCCTGTCACAACCCGGCATTGTACGGGTTTGTGCGTCCGATGCCATGTTTGAGACCCCAGCCTTGAGCATAGCCAAACGTACATGCACTGCGTTGCAATTGGAGCATGCATTGTCTTTTGTGACAAAGGCTTATGAGCTGTATTTGATGAACGTAGCGAACCTGGCCGGATCAGGCTCACAGGAATGCTCGACAGCATCGGTACGGTGACGCTTACGACCACGGGCGACACATCAAGTTGCAGCTCAATGCTCACTGCAGCAGACATCTGTGCAGGACAGCGGCGCCGTTTCGCGGCAAACTCTTTCGCGGGGGCTGCACGCCCCTGACTGCCCTCCCCTTCTGCAAGCCTGGATGCCATGCTGACTTGGTTACAACGTAACTCCCTGACCTTTCCGCCACTGGAAAAAGCCATGCGCGAGCCGAACGGATTGCTCGCCGCCGGCGGCGATCTTTCCGCCGATCGACTGATCCAGGCCTATCGCCATGGCTGCTTTCCCTGGTTCTCCGAGGGCCAGCCGATTCTCTGGTGGTCGCCAGACCCTCGCACCGTGCTGTTTCCCGACGAACTGCACGTCTCGCGCAGTCTCGGCAAGCTGCTGCGCAAGCAACGCTATCAAGTGACCTTCGATCAGGATTTCGACGCCGTCATCCGCGCCTGCGCTGCACCGCGTGATTACGCCGACGGCACCTGGATCACCGAGGCCATGCAGGATGCTTACGTAGAATTGCATCGGCGCGGTTTCGCTCATTCGGTTGAGGTCTGGGACGAGGGACAGCTGGTCGGCGGCCTGTACGGCCTGGCGATGGGCCAACTGTTTTTTGGCGAGTCGATGTTCAGCCGCGCTGACAACGCGTCCAAATATGGCTTTGCCACGCTGGTCCAGCATTTGAAAGCCGCCGGATTTGTGCTGATCGACTGCCAGATGCCGACCGATCACCTGCACAGCCTCGGTGCGCGGTCGATTCCGCGCGGCGAATTCGCCGACTATCTGCGGCGCCATCTAGATCAACCGAATTCAGCGACCTGGGTTTGCTGAGCGACTTTTGCGTAGGTGGCTTACACTTAATCCACCAGCTTATCCCGAGGGTTGATTCATGACCGAGTTGGCGCGTTTGAAGTTTTATGCCACTCAGCCCCACTCTTGCAGTTATCTGCCCGAGGAGCAGGCCACGACGCTGTTTCTCGACCCGAGTCAGCCCATGGATGTGCATGTCTACGCAGACCTGTCGGAAATGGGCTTTCGTCGCAGCGGCGATCATTTGTACCGGCCGCATTGCCAGAATTGCAATGCGTGCGTGCCTGCGCGCATTCCCTCCGCACAATTCATCACTAATCGCCAGCAAAAGCGCATCTACAAACGCAACGCGGATTTGCAGGTGCAGCCGGTCAAACCGCACTTCAGCGAAGAATATTTCGACCTGTACCAGCGCTACATAGAACAGCGCCATGCCGACGGCGACATGTACCCGCCAAGCCGCGATCAGTTCTCGACGTTCCTGGTGCGTGACCTGCCCTTCTCGCGCTTCTACGAGTTTCGACTCGACGGACGGTTGCTCGCGGTGGCGGTGACCGATCTGCTGCCCAACGGTTTGTCAGCGGTGTACACCTTCTACGAACCGAACGAAGAACGCCGCAGCCTCGGCCGTTACGCAATCCTCTGGCAAATCGCCGAGAGCCAGCGTCTGGGCCTTGAGGCCGTGTACTTGGGTTACTGGATCAAGAACTGCAAAAAGATGAACTACAAAACGCAATATCGGCCCATCGAATTGCTGATCAATCAGCGCTGGGTCATCCTGAACTGAACCCGCGGCCTAAACCCCTTGGCGTAAACACCATTTTTCGGGCACAATGCACGCCGCTTTTGCCTGGCGCAGTTGCACCGGGCCATTCATTGGATACCGAGGGCTTTACTGCATGTCGAAAGAAGACAGCTTCGAAATGGAAGGCACTGTCGTCGACACCCTGCCCAACACCATGTTTCGTGTGGAGTTGGAAAATGGGCACGTCGTAACCGCGCATATTTCCGGCAAGATGCGCAAGAACTACATTCGTATTCTTACCGGTGACAAAGTGCGCGTCGAGCTGACGCCCTATGACTTGAGCAAAGGGCGGATCACTTACCGCGCTCGTTAATCAAGTCAATACAGAACGCCCGGGTTATGCCGGGCGTTTTTGTTTGTCTGGGGTTTGGATTTTTGTGGGTTTTGCTGGCATATCCGTTGCTGCGGGTGCTGCGGCTGGCGGTTTCGCTCTTACAGCGACTCACTTTTTCAAACGCCGGAGTGCCGGCCCAGCAAAAAGTAAGCAAAAGGCTTTGCCCCGGCCTTCGGCCCACTCGCTGGGGCTCGGGGTTCCTTCGTTACGGGATCGATCCGGGCGCAGCGTCTCCGGTTTGCTTCGCTGCACCTACACTCGCTGTGTACGACTGCGTCGTACGGTCGCTGCGCTCCCACGCCCGGATCGATCCCGTAACGAAGCCTGCCGAAGGGGCAAAAGATCAAGAGCCAGAGCAAAAGCAGAAGCCAGATCAAAAGATCGCAGCCTTCGGCAGCTCCTACAGTTGGATCGTGGGTCTCTGATGGAAATTGGTTGACCAGCAGGGCGCCATCGCGAGCAGGCTCACTCCTACAATTGGATCGATTACAACCTCAAGAAACAGGTCGGCTGTCAGGCCGCCTTCGCGAGCAGGCTCGCTCCCACAAAAAGGCAAAGCAGCGCAGCTGCCCGCGGCGAAGCCGCACCACTCAACAATGAGCGTTAGCTCGAGTGCTTTTGATCTTGATCCACCGGCGACGTCGGAAGGCTGAGCGGAGGGATTGATCCGGGCTTGGGAGCGCAGCGACCGTCTGGCGCAGCCAGACACAGCGGAAGGAGGTGCAGCGAAGCAAACCGGAGCCGCTGCGCCCGGATCAGTCCCGCAGCGAAGGAACCCGAGCCTGCGAGGGCCGAACGCAGGAGCTAGCGTTTTTTGCTTACTTTTTTAGGCGCTTGTAAAAAAGTAAGTCGCCGTCAGGCGAAACCGTCAGTGGCCGCTACCGAAGCAACGGATATTCACCCAAACCCACCAAACAACGAGCAACAAAAAGGCGCCCGAAGGCGCCTTTCCAATCTACATCAAGCCATCAGGCCATCTCAGCCGTGGTTTCGAAGTCGAACGTCAACTCCCCATCCTTGATGTCGATGTGCACCACACCGCCATGCTCGGCCAGCTCGCCAAACAGAATCTCCTCCGCCAGCGGACGCTTGATCTTGTCCTGGATCAGACGCGCCATCGGACGTGCGCCCATCGCCGAGTCATAACCACCCGCCGCCAGCCAGCTGCGTGCCGCATCAGTAACCTCAAGCAACACACGCTTGTCTTCCAGCTGCGCCTGAAGCTCGGTGAGGAACTTGTCCACCACACTTTTGATGACCTCATGACTGAGGCGACCAAACTGGATAATGGTGTCCAGACGGTTACGGAATTCCGGCGTGAAGCTCTTCTTGATCACTTCCATCGCATCGGACGAGTGGTCCTGATGGGTGAAACCGATCGAAGCCCGCGCGGCCGTCTCGGCACCGGCGTTGGTGGTCATGATCACGATCACATTGCGGAAGTCCGCCTTGCGCCCGTTGTTGTCGGTCAGCGTGCCGTGGTCCATGACCTGCAACAACAGGTTGAAGACTTCCGGATGCGCCTTCTCGATTTCATCGAGCAGCAATACGCAATGTGGCTGCTTGGTGATCGCTTCGGTCAGCAGACCGCCCTGATCGAAACCGACATAGCCTGGAGGCGCACCGATCAGACGCGATACGGTGTGACGCTCCATGTACTCGGACATGTCGAAGCGCACCAGCTCGATGCCCAGCGCCTTGGCCAGTTGTCGCGCGGCCTCGGTTTTACCGACACCGGTAGGCCCGGCGAACAGGAACGAACCGACCGGCTTGTCTGGCGACTTGAGCCCGGCACGCGACAGCTTGATCGCAGTGGACAGCGAATCGATCGCCGCGTCCTGACCAAACACCGTAAGCTTCAGGTCACGCTCCAGGTTACGCAGCAGCTCCTTGTCGGAACTGGTGACGTGCTTCGGCGGAATCCGTGCGATCTTCGCGACGATGTCCTCGACCTGTGGCACTTCGATACGCTTGACGCGCATCTCCACCGGTTGCAGACGCTGGTAGGCGCCCGCCTCATCGATCACGTCGATGGCCTTGTCTGGCATGTGCCGGTCATTGATGTAGCGCGACGCCAGTTCGGCAGCGGCACGCAACGACTCATCGCTGTATTCGATATTGTGATGCTGCTCGAAACGCCCTTTCAGGCCACGCAGGATACCGATGGTGTCTTCCACCGACGGCTCGACGACATCGACCTTCTGGAATCGACGTGCCAAGGCACGGTCCTTCTCGAAGATGCCGCGAAATTCCTGGAATGTGGTCGAACCTATGCAACGAATGTCGCCAGACGACAGCAGCGGCTTGAGCAGATTGGACGCATCCATCACGCCACCGGACGCAGCACCCGCACCGATGATGGTGTGGATCTCGTCGATGAACAGGATCGCCTGCGGACGTTTCTTCAGTTCATTGAGCAGCGCCTTGAAGCGCTTCTCGAAATCACCGCGATACTTGGTACCCGCAAGCAGAGCGCCGAGGTCGAGCGAATAAACAACCGCATTGGCCAGCAGATCCGGCACCTGATTGTCGACGATGCGCTTGGCCAGGCCTTCGGCAATCGCGGTTTTACCCACGCCTGCCTCACCCACCAGCAGCGGATTGTTCTTGCGCCGGCGCGCAAGAATCTGCGCGACACGCTCGACTTCCGACTCACGACCAACCAACGGATCAATGCGACCCTGGCGCGCGAGTTCGTTGAGGTTGCTGGCATAAGCATCCAGAGGATTGCCTGAAGAAGAAGACTCACCGCCCTCGTCGTCCTGCATATCTTGTTCACCTTCAGAGTGATCGCCGTGCCCCGGTACTTTCGAAATGCCGTGGGCGATGTAGTTGACGACATCGATGCGCGCCACGCTCTGCTGTTTCAGCAGGAACACGGCCTGACTCTCTTGCTCACTGAAGATGGCGACCAGCACGTTGGCGCCGGTCACTTCGCGCTTGCCCGAGCTCTGTACGTGAAAAACAGCACGCTGCAGGACACGCTGGAAGCCCAGGGTTGGCTGGGTTTCGCGATCCTCGTCATGGACGGGGATCAATGGCGTGGTGGAGTCGATGAACTCCTGCAGATCATGCTTGAGTTTGTCGAGGTTTGCGCCGCAGGCACGCAAAACGGTGGCGGCAGCCTCATTATCCAATAGGGCCAGCAGGAGATGTTCGACGGTCATGAACTCATGACGCTTCGAACGAGCCTCCTTGAAGGCAAGATTGAGGGTGACTTCGAGCTCGCGGTTTAACATAGCTTCACCTCATACCCAAGTGGTCGGCGATTAACCGTCCTTCTCGATTTCACAGAGTAGCGGATGCTGGCTTTCCCTGGCGTACTGGTTGACCTGCATGGCCTTTGTCTCGGCGATGTCGCGGGTAAACACTCCACATACTGCCCGTCCTTCTGTATGGACGGCCAGCATGACCTTGGTCGCCAGCTCGCGATTCAGGTTAAAAAACACCTCGAGCACTTCGACGACGAAATCCATCGGTGTGTAGTCATCGTTGAACAAAACCACCTTGTACATCGGCGGCGCCTGTAACGCGGGCTTTGCTTCCTGAACAGCAACGCCTGCCGAATCGTCGTCGTGCTCCTGTGGAAGATCCTTTTGGAGAAGCGGGCGATCCTGATTGAATGTTAGTCGAATCTGGCTGATTGCATGCATGGAAAAAAAGGTTCGTCAGTTGTGCGAATACAGTGGTGGGGGCGGTTGCACACGTTTTCAACTACGACTGCCCGGTCACCTTGACTATCGGGAAAACGGTGTTACAACCAATAGAGCCCACAGTGGGTAAAAAAGATCCGCGGAGTCAATTCTTTTATCGAATTCGATTGCGGATGTCGTGGATGATACTCCAGCGATGGAGTCTGTTGCAGAGGGATTTGAGCATGGCTGTCGGCAAGGTGAAATGGTTCAACAATGCCAAGGGATTCGGCTTTATCAATACCGACGCCCGGGAAGGTCGCGATGAGGATGGCAAGGACATTGATTTCTTTGCCCACTACTCGGCCATTGAAATGGATGGGTACAAGACCCTGAAAGCGGGTCAGGCGGTGAACTTCGAGATCGTTCAAGGCCCCAAAGGCTTGCATGCCGTGAAGATAACTTCGGTCGAAGTCGCTTCGGCGCCGAGCGCGATTGCCACGGAAAAACAAACGGCAACCAGTTGAAGCCTCAAAATATTCGGTCATAAAAAAACCGCCTGACTCAACCCATCGAGCCAGGCGGTTTTTGCGTGCCTGCAACTTTTACATATGCGAAATCAGCGCATCTCCGAACCCGGAGGACGAAACCAGCTTCGCGCCATCCATCAAACGCTCGAAATCATAAGTAACAGTCTTCGCGCCGATCGCACCGTTGGTGCCTTTGATGATCAGGTCCGCCGCTTCAGTCCACCCCATATGACGCAACATCATCTCGGCCGAGAGAATCAGCGAGCCCGGGTTGACCTGGTCCTTGCCGGCATATTTCGGTGCGGTACCGTGGGTCGCCTCGAACATCGCTACGGTGTCGGACAGGTTGGCACCCGGCGCGATGCCGATACCGCCCACTTCCGCCGCCAGGGCGTCAGACAGGTAGTCACCGTTGAGGTTAAGCGTTGCGATGACATCGTATTCGGCCGGGCGCAGCAGGATCTGCTGGAGCATGGCATCGGCGATGGCGTCCTTGACCACAACGTTCTTGCCGGTTTTCGGGTTCTTGAACTGCATCCACGGACCGCCGTCCAGCAGCGTCGCGCCGAATTCTTCGGCCGCCACTTCGTAGGCCCATTCCTTGAAGGCACCTTCGGTGAACTTCATGATGTTGCCTTTGTGCACGATGGTCAGCGAGTCGCGGTCATTATCGACCACATATTGCAGAGCCTTGCGCGCCAGACGCCTGGTGCCTTCGCGGGAGACCGGCTTGACGCCGATGCCGCAGTTTTCGTCGAAACGGATCTTGGTGACGCCCATTTCTTCTTTAAGGAATTTGATGACCTTGGTGGCTTCCGGCGAACCGGCCTTCCATTCGATACCGGCGTAAATGTCTTCGGAGTTCTCGCGGAAGATGGTCATGTCGACATCGCCGGGCTTTTTCACCGGGCTTGGCACGCCTTCGAACCAGCGCACCGGGCGCAGGCAGACGTACAGGTCGAGCTGCTGACGCAGGGCCACGTTCAGCGAGCGGATACCGCCACCGACCGGAGTGGTCAGCGGGCCTTTGATCGAAACCACGTAATCCTTGACCGCGTCGAGGGTTTCCTGCGGCAGCCAGGTGTCCTGGTCATAAACCTGAGTGGCCTTTTCGCCGGCGTAGACTTCCATCCAGGAAATCTTGCGCTTGCCGCCGTAGGCCTTTTCAACAGCAGCATCGACAACCTTGATCATCACCGGACTGATGTCGACACCAATACCGTCACCTTCGATGAAGGGGATGATCGGGTTATCAGGAACATTGAGAGAATGGTCTGCATTGACGGTGATTTTGTCGCCGACGGCTGGAACCTGAATCTTCTTGTAACCCATGCTGAACTCCATTGTTTGGATTGAACACCTGGCTTGCTTCGAGCGTAACCCAGTTGAATCAACACGCAAACCCTATGTTCCTGCGCCGCGCACATCTCGTTTCGTACAAGCCTGAAAGCAAAGGGAAAAGCGCCAAACTCCAGCATTCGTAACGAGTCTTTGCCCGGTCGCGCCCTGCGACCTTTAGACCAATGGACGAGAATCGTTGCATATGAACCATCGGCAGATTGCCAGCTACCTATGTATAATGCCGCCCGCTGACCACAGGGTCACGACGGCTGGCCTCTCTAGCACGAGACTTTCCGCCTGATTGGTCGGGTTGTTACCGCAGCCTGACTGCTTGACGCTCTACTGATGCACCCAACATCACCGCGAAGAATCTCGACATTCGGTTCATGGATGACTTTGAACGAACGCGCTTACCCGGCGCCCCTCGAGTTTCTGCGCACGCTTTAGCAAAGAAGAGAGAGTTAATCCGAATATGCCCACCCGCTCGAAGATCATCTATACCTTCACCGACGAAGCTCCTGCCCTCGCCACCTATTCCCTGCTGCCGATCATCGAGGCTTACACCGCCTCGGCCGATATCGCCGTGGAAACCCGCGATATCTCTCTTGCAGCGCGCATCCTGGCAAGCTTCCCCGAGCAACTGGGCGACAAAGCCGTAGCCGACCACCTCGCCGAACTGGGCGACCTGGCCGTTACGCCTGAAGCCAACATCATCAAGCTGCCGAACATCAGTGCTTCGGTGCCACAGCTGCAAGCCGCGATCAAAGAGCTGCAGGCGCAGGGCTACAACCTGCCGGACTACCCGGAAACCGTGACCAGCGACGCCGACAAAGACGCCAAGGCGCGTTACGACAAGGTAAAGGGCAGCGCCGTGAACCCGGTTCTGCGTGAAGGCAACTCCGACCGCCGCGCTCCGCTGTCGGTGAAGAACTATGCGCGCAAGCACCCGCACAAAATGGGCGCCTGGGCCAAGGACTCCAAGTCCCACGTCGCTCACATGAGCACCGGCGATTTCTACGGCAGCGAAAAAGCTGTCCTGATCGACGCCGCTGACGCCGTGAAGATCGAACTGGTCGCCAAGGACGGTGCCGCTACCGTTCTGAAAGAAAAGACCACCGTTCAGGCTGGCGAGATCCTCGACTGCGCCGTGATGAGCAAAAACGCCCTGCGTGCGTTCATCGCTGCCGAGATCGAAAGCGCCAAGGCCCAGGGCGTGCTGCTCTCGGTTCACCTGAAAGCGACCATGATGAAGGTCTCCGACCCGATCATGTTCGGCCAGATCGTTGCCGAGTTCTATAAAGACGCACTGACCAAGCACGCTGACGTGCTGAACCAGATCGGCTTCAATCTGAACAACGGCATCGGCGATCTGTACGCGCGCATCAAGGCCCTGCCGGCCGAGCAGCAAGCGCAGATCGAAGCCGATATCGCAGCGGTCTACGCCGTTCGTCCGTCGCTGGCGATGGTCAACTCCGACAAAGGCATCACCAACCTGCACGTGCCTAGCGACGTCATCGTCGACGCCTCGATGCCAGCGATGATCCGTGACTCCGGCAAGATGTGGGGCACCGACGGTCAGCTGCACGACACCAAGGCTGTGATCCCGGATCGTTGCTACGCGACCATCTACCAGGCTGTGATCGAAGATTGCAAAGCCAACGGCGCTTTCGACCCGACCACCATGGGCAGCGTGCCGAACGTCGGTTTGATGGCGAAGAAAGCCGAAGAGTACGGCTCGCACGACAAGACCTTCCAGATCAAGGCTGACGGCGTTGTTCGCGTCACCGACAGCAAGGGCAAGCTGCTGATGGAACAGGCTGTCGAAGCCGGCGACATCTTCCGCATGTGCCAGACCAAAGACGCGCCGATCCAGGACTGGGTCAAACTGGCCGTCAACCGTGCTCGCGCGAGCAGCACGCCGGCGATCTTCTGGCTCGACCCGATGCGCGCTCACGATGGCGTGGTGATCGAGAAGGTTCAGGCCTACCTGAAGGACCACGACACCAGCGGTCTGGACATCCAGATCATGGCGCCGGTCGACGCGATGAAGTACACCCTGCAGCGCACCCGCGAAGGCAAGGACACCATTTCGGTGACCGGCAACGTACTGCGCGACTATCTGACCGACCTGTTCCCGATCATGGAACTGGGCACCAGCGCCAAGATGCTGTCGATCGTGCCGCTGATGAACGGCGGCGGCCTGTTCGAAACCGGCGCCGGCGGTTCGGCGCCGAAGCACGTGCAGCAACTGGTTGAAGAAAACTTCCTGCGCTGGGATTCGCTGGGTGAGTTCCTTGCCCTCGCCGCTTCCCTTGAGCACCTGGGCGTGAACTACAACAACCCGAAAGCACTGGTGCTGTCGAAAACCCTGGACCAGGCCACCGGCCAGTTCCTCGACAACAACAAGTCGCCATCGCGCAAGGTCGGCAACATCGATAACCGCGGCAGCCACTTCTACCTGGCGATGTACTGGGCTCAGGCCCTGGCTGCCCAGACCGAAGACGCTGCACTGCAAGCGCAGTTCGCGACTCTGGCCAAAACCCTGACCGAGAACGAGGCAACCATCGTTGCCGAGCTCAACGCCGTTCAGGGCAAGCCAGTCGACATCGGCGGTTACTACCACGCCGACGCCGAGCTGATCAGCAAGGCGATGCGTCCAAGCGCAACCTTCAACGCGGCGATTGCTGCGCTGGTTTAAGGTTGTAATGCGGTGAACAGACCCCGGCCTTGTGCCGGGGTTTGTGTTTCCGGGTTTTGTGATCACCACAAAACTTTGTGGGAGCTGGCTTGCCAGCGATGGCGGTTTATCATCCAGCATGGATGGTGACTGAACCACCGCTATCGCTGGCAAGCCAGCTCCCACAGGGATTGGGGTTTAACCAATAGATTGAGGAAGGTTTTATGGAATGGCTCCCCCACATCACCGTCGCCACCATCGTCGAGGACAACGGTCGCTTCCTGATGGTCGAAGAGCACAAAGGTGGGCGTAATGTGCTCAACCAGCCCGCCGGCCATCTCGATCCGGATGAAACCCTGATCGATGCGGCCATTCGCGAAACCCTCGAAGAAACCGGCTGGGACGTCGAACCGACAGGCGTGATCGGCATTTATCTGTACACCGCACCGAGCAACGGCGTGACTTACCAGCGCATATGCTTCAGCGCCAAAGCCGTGCAGCATCACCCGGATTACCAGCTTGACGACGGCATCGTCGGCGCCAAGTGGCTGACCCGCGACGAATTAATCGCCCAGCGCGATAACTGGCGCAGTGAACTGATCATCCGTTGCATCGACGATTATCTGGCCGGTCATCACTTCAGCCTCGAACTGATCCGCCCTTCTCTTTAGCCTTGCGGCCGCGAGCCTGATAGAATCGCGCCCTTTTCCAAGACACTCATTGAATCCCTATGCGTGATCCAGCCCCTTCTGACACATCCAAGAAGCGCGTCATTGTCGGCATGTCCGGCGGCGTGGACTCTTCCGTTTCCGCCCTTCTCCTGATCGAGCAGGGTTACGAAGTGGAAGGCCTGTTCATGAAGAACTGGGAAGAAGACGACGGAACGGAATACTGCACCGCGATGGACGACCTGGCGGATGCTCAGGCTGTCTGCGACAAGATCGGCATCAAGCTGCACACCGCCAACTTTGCCGCCGAGTACTGGGACAACGTGTTCGAGCACTTTCTCGCCGAATACAAGGCCGGGCGCACGCCGAACCCGGACATCCTGTGCAACCGCGAGATCAAGTTCAAAGCGTTCCTCGACTACGCGATGATGCTCGGCGCCGACCTGATCGCCACCGGCCACTACGTGCGCCGCCGTGATATCGATGATCGCACCGAACTGCTCAAGGGCCTCGATCCGAACAAGGATCAGAGCTATTTCCTGCACGCCGTCGGCGGCGAACAGATCGCCAAGACCCTGTTCCCGGTCGGCGAACTGGAAAAGCCGCAAGTGCGCGAGATTGCCGAGAAGTACGAACTGGCCACCGCCAAGAAGAAGGATTCCACCGGGATCTGCTTCATCGGCGAGCGCCGTTTCAGCGATTTCCTCAAGCAATACCTGCCGGCACAACCGGGCGAGATCAAGACCACCGAAGGCGAAGTCATCGGCCGTCACCACGGCTTGATGTACCACACCATCGGCCAGCGCCAGGGCCTCGGCATCGGCGGCTTGAAGGATGCCGGTGACGAGCCGTGGTACGTGCTGCGCAAGGATCTGCAGAGCAACGAGCTGATCGTCGGCCAAGGCAACAACCATCCGTGGCTGTTCTCCAGCGCCCTGCTCGCTTCGGAAATTTACTGGGTCAACCCGATCGACCTGAGCCAGCCGCTGCGCCTGACGGCGAAAGTGCGTTATCGCCAGAGCGATCAGGCCTGCACCCTGGAAAAAACCGCCAGCGGTTATCGCGCCGTGTTCGACGAACCGCAACGCGCGGTGACGCCGGGCCAATCGGTGGTGTTCTATGACGGTGAAATCTGCTTGGGTGGCGGCGTGATCGAAGTGGCCGAGCCGTGGAGCGGCCAGGCATGAGCCCGACTCAGGAGCAACTGACGGCGCTGGGCGGCGTGTTTCTCGCCGCCGTGCTGGTCGATCGCATCGCCAAGACCGGCCAGACCAACGAGGCCGGCCTGAGTTGCATGCTCGGCAGCCTGCTGGTCCGCGACCCAAAAGATACGCTGGACGTCTACGGCGGCGACGACATCAATCTGCGCGAGGGTTATCGCGCGCTGATTGGCGCCCTTGAGCGCGATCCGAGCACCTTGCAGCGCGAGCCGTTGCGCTACGCGCTGTCGATGCTCGGTCTGGAGCGGCAACTGGCCAAGCGTGACGACATGCTTGAGACGATTGCCAAACGCCTGCCGCAGATCCAGTCGCAGGTGGAGCATTTTGGCCCGGCCCACGAAAACGTCGTGGCCGCTTGCGGTGCGTTGTACCAGGACACTTTGAGCACTCTGCGCCAGCGCATTCAGGTGCACGGCGACATGCGCAACCTGCAACAGCCGAGCAATGCCTCGAAGATCCGCGCCCTGCTCCTCGCCGGTATCCGCTCGGCGCGCCTGTGGCGTCAGCTCGGTGGTCATCGCTGGCAGTTGGTGATCAGCCGCCGCAAGTTGCTTAAAGAGCTTTATCCGTTGATGCGCAGCGAGTAAACGCCGCGTCACGAAGGCTTTGTAGTCTGTAACGCGTAATACGCCGGTCAGTTGGCGACGGACCGGCGGATTTTTTCATGTATGATACGCGCCCCATTTCGTTGCCCGACTGTCCGAGAACACCCCATGCAGCTCTCTTCGCTCACTGCGGTTTCCCCTGTTGACGGCCGCTACGCCGGCAAAACCCAGGCCCTGCGCCCGATTTTCAGCGAGTACGGCCTGATCCGTGCCCGCGTTCTGGTTGAAGTGCGCTGGCTCCAGCGCCTGGCCGCCCATGCTGGCATCCCTGAAGTGCCAGCCTTCTCCGCCGAGGCCAACGACGTTCTCAATGAACTGGCTGAAAACTTCTCGCTGGAGCACGCCGAGCGCGTCAAAGAGATCGAGCGCACCACCAACCACGACGTCAAAGCGATCGAATACCTGCTCAAAGAGCAGGCGGCCAAGCTGCCGGAGCTGGCCAAGGTCAGCGAATTCATCCACTTTGCCTGCACCAGCGAAGACATCAACAACCTGTCCCACGCCCTGATGCTGCGCGAAGGTCGTGACGACGTGATGCTGCCGCTGATGCGCCAGACCGCCAACGCCATCCGCGAACTGGCGATCCGTTTCGCCGACGTGCCGATGCTGTCGCGCACCCACGGCCAGCCGGCTTCGCCGACTACTCTGGGTAAAGAACTGGCCAACGTGGTTTACCGTCTCGAGCGTCAGATCGCTCAAGTCGCTGCCGTGCCGCTGCTGGGCAAGATCAACGGCGCTGTCGGCAACTACAACGCACACCTCTCGGCCTACCCGCAGATCGACTGGGAAGCCAACGCCCGCGCCTTCATCGAAGACGAGCTGGGCCTGGGCTTCAACCCGTACACCACGCAGATCGAACCGCACGACTACATCGCCGAGCTGTTCGACGCTATCGCACGCTTCAACACCATCCTGATCGACTTCGACCGCGACATCTGGGGCTATATCTCCTTGGGTTATTTCAAGCAGCGCACCATCGCTGGTGAAATCGGTTCGTCGACCATGCCGCACAAGGTCAACCCGATCGACTTCGAAAACTCCGAAGGCAACCTGGGTATCGCCAACGCATTGTTCCAGCACCTGGCGAGCAAGCTGCCGATCTCCCGCTGGCAGCGCGACCTGACCGACTCCACCGTCCTGCGCAACCTCGGTGTCGGCTTCGCCCACAGCGTGATCGCTTACGAAGCCAGCCTCAAAGGCATCAGCAAACTCGAGCTCAACGAGCAGAAGATTGCCGCTGACCTCGATGCTTGCTGGGAAGTATTGGCTGAGCCGATCCAGACCGTGATGCGTCGCTACAACATCGAAAACCCGTACGAAAAGCTGAAAGAACTGACCCGCGGCAAGGGCATCAGCCCTGAAGCGTTGCAGACTTTCATCGATGGCCTGGACATGCCAGCCGAAGCCAAAGCCGAGCTCAAGCAACTGACGCCGGCCAACTACATCGGCAACGCAGTGGCACAAGCCAAACGCATCTGATCGACCGTTTGCTCCGTTTGAGACGCCCGGCCGCGCCGGGCGTTTTTATTCCCGTCTGAAAAGTGCTTTTTTTCAATAGGTTACATATGAATTCCGATATTCCTCTTCAACTTCTGGGCGGCCTCACAGCACGCGAATTCCTGCGTGACTACTGGCAGAAAAAACCGCTGCTGATTCGTCAGGCGATTCCTGACTTCGAAAGCCCGATCGACGCCGACGAACTGGCCGGCCTGGCCCTGGAAGAAGAAGTCGAATCGCGCCTGGTGATCGAACATGGCGAGCGTCCATGGGAACTGCGTCGCGGCCCGTTCGCCGAAGACGAGTTCAGCAAATTGCCAGAAAAAGAGTGGACACTGCTGGTGCAAGCGGTTGATCAGTTCGTGCCGGAAGTCAGCGAACTGCTGGAAAACTTCCGCTTCCTGCCGAGCTGGCGCGTCGATGACGTGATGATCAGCTTTGCCGCACCGGGTGGCAGCGTCGGCCCGCATTTCGACAACTACGATGTGTTCCTGCTGCAGGGCCATGGCAAGCGCAACTGGAAAATCGGCCAGATGTGCGATTCCGAGAGCCCGCTCCTGCAGCACGCTGACCTGCGCATCCTCGCTGAATTCCACGAGACCGAAGAATGGGTGCTGGAGCCAGGCGACATGCTCTACCTGCCGCCGCGTCTGGCCCATTGCGGCGTCGCAGTCGACAACTGCATGACCTACTCGGTCGGCTTCCGTGCGCCGAGCGCTGCTGAAGTGCTGACCCACTTCACCGACTTCCTCAGCCAGTTCCTGACCGACGAAGAGCGCTACACCGATGCCGACGCCAAGCCGGCGGTCGATCCGCACCAGATTCAACACGATGCGCTGGATCGTCTGAAAAGCCTGCTCGCCGAACACATGAGCGATGAGCGCCTGCTGCTGACCTGGTTCGGCCAGTACATGACCGAGCCGCGCTACCCGGAACTGGTGGTCGGCCCGGAAGACGTCGAAGAAGAAGACTTCCTCGCCGCCCTGCAGGACGGCGCCGTGCTGATCCGCAACCCGAGTGCGCGCCTGGCCTGGTCGGAAGTCGACGACGATCTACTGCTGTTCGCCAGCGGCCAGAGCCGTTACCTGCCGGGCAAGCTGCGCGAACTGTTGAAGCTGATCTGCGCCGCTGACGCCCTGCACGCCGACAACCTCGGCGAATGGCTGAGCGATGAAGACGGCCGCAGCCTGCTCTGCGAACTGGTCAAGCAAGGAAGCCTGGGGTTTGCCGATGAATAAAATTCGCGTTCGTGTCGCAGACTGGCAGAAGGATATCGCCGAGATCCGGCGCATTCGTGAAACGGTGTTCATCGCCGAACAATCGGTGCCACCCGAGCTTGAGTGGGACGCCGATGACGCGACCGCCGTGCATTTTCTGGCGTTCGAAGGCGACTTCCCGATCGGCACGGCGCGACTGCTGCCCGATGGGCATATCGGTCGGGTTTCGGTACTCAAAGACTGGCGCGGAATGAAGGTCGGTGACGCGCTGATGCAAGCGGTCATCGCCGAAGCCGAAGCGCGCGGCTTGAAGCAACAGAAGCTCAGCGCTCAGGTGCAAGCCACGGCGTTCTATGAGCGCCTGGGCTTCAGCCTGGTCAGCGAGGAGTTTCTCGAGGCCGGCATTCCGCATGTCGACATGGTTCGGCATTCGGCCTGATTCCGAGACCTCTAGATCCCCTCGCCACAATGGCCGCCAGCACACCACAAAACGCCCCGCCATTTTCGGATGCCGGGGCGTTTTGCTGTCTACGATTCAACTTGCCCCACCCCGGGCCGACAAACTGGCAATATCAAGCCTTTCGAACGCGGAGATAACGGACATGTCCCTACGCACCCTGCTCACCACCCTGCTGCTCGGCTGCAGTTTTTCGGTGCTGGCAGCCACAGAAATCGTCCCCCTCAAATACCACACCAGCGCTGACATGTTGCCAGTGGCGCAGGATTTCATCGGCCAGGACGGTCAGGTCAGCGCTTACGGCAATCAGCTGATCGTCAAAGCCGAGCCGGCCAAGATACAGGAACTGAAAGATCTGCTGGCGCAACTCGATACCGCACCGAAGCGCTTGCTGATCACCGTCGACACCAACGAAAACAATGGCCGTGGCGACGAAGGTTATGCGGTCAACGGCGCCCAGCCGAACCAGACCCGGATCATCAGCCGCAGCACCACCAGCCGCAATGGCGGCGTTCAGCAAGTGCAGACCAGTGAAGGCACTCCGGCGCTGATTCAGGTTGGCCAGAGCGTGCCGATCACCAACACCCAGAGCGACTCCTACGGCGGTTACAGCAGCGAGACCCAATACCGCAACGTCACCCAGGGTTTCTACGTCACCGCCAGCGTCACCGGCGAGACCGTTCATCTGGCGATCAGTACCAACCGTGACCGCATGAGCCAGGAACGTCCCGATGTAGTGAACGTGCAAAGTACCGACACAACCGTCACCGGGCGCCTCGGTGAGTGGATCACTCTCGCCGGCGTCAATAGCCAGACTCAGGCCGATAAACAGGGGCTTACCCGCAGCTACTCGACTCAAGGCCGGGATGACATGACCTTGCGGGTGAAAGTCGACACCCTGGACTAAAGCACCGAAAACTGACTGATTAGTCGTATTAGACGAAAGATGTAGTGCCTTAAAAAAAGCACTACAAAACGTTTGACGAGGCCAAAAAGCGAAGGCATGATGGCCTCGCTCCCGCTAATCAGAGGCCCTGGCAAGGGCCTTCGAAGCGCCGTTCGCACCTATCCCGCGAACCGTTTCGTGTCTGTACCGCCCACAAGGTGTGTTTGACGAGGTTGCCGACTGGAACGAAGTTGTCCCGAGGGACGGAAGCGTATTTAGGTAACCCGGCTTCACGCTGCAGACCGTATAAAGGCCCACGACGCCGGAATGCGCCCGCACCGCGCCACTACCTGCTCACCTCCCCTCGAGCCCATCGTTCATCCCGTCGCCTACCCCGCCGAATCCGACTTGACCACCTAAGCTTCTGGTCAGCGAGCGCAGGAATTTTCCACCGCAGAACAACTTTTCATAAAAGACGCGACGAGGTTTATCTCCATGGCACTGACACGCGAACAGCAAATTGCAGCCCTCGAAAAAGACTGGGCCGAGAACCCGCGCTGGAAAGGCGTGACTCGCACTTACTCCGCTGCTGACGTGGTCCGCCTGCGTGGCTCGGTTCAGCCTGAGCACACCTTCGCGAAGATGGGCGCCGAGAAGCTGTGGAACCTGGTTACCCAGGGTGCCAAGCCGTCCTTCCGTCCAGAGAAAGATTTCGTCAACTGCATGGGCGCCCTGACCGGCGGCCAGGCTGTTCAGCAGGTCAAGGCCGGTATCCAGGCGATCTACCTGTCCGGCTGGCAGGTGGCTGCGGACAACAACTCCGCCGAATCGATGTACCCGGATCAGTCGCTGTACCCGGTTGACTCGGTACCGACCGTGGTCAAGCGCATCAACAACTCGTTCCGTCGTGCTGACCAGATCCAGTGGAAAGCCGGCAAGAATCCGGGCGATGAAGGCTACATCGACTACTTCGCGCCAATCGTGGCCGACGCTGAAGCCGGCTTCGGCGGCGTACTCAACGCCTACGAGCTGATGAAGAGCATGATCGAAGCAGGCGCCGCCGGCGTTCACTTCGAAGACCAACTGGCTTCGGTGAAGAAGTGCGGCCACATGGGCGGCAAGGTTCTGGTGCCAACCCAGGAAGCCGTGCAGAAGCTGACCGCTGCCCGTCTGGCCGCTGACGTTGCCGGCACGCCGACCATCATTCTGGCCCGCACCGACGCCAACGCGGCTGACCTGCTGACTTCCGACTGCGACCCGTACGATCAGCCATTCGTGACCGGCGAGCGTACTCAGGAAGGTTTCTACAAGGTACGTGCCGGCCTGGATCAAGCGATCGCCCGTGGCCTGGCTTACGCACCGTACGCCGACCTGATCTGGTGCGAAACCGCCAAGCCGGATCTGGAAGAAGCCCGTCGCTTCGCTGAAGCGATCAAAAAGGAATACCCGGACCAGCTGCTGTCGTACAACTGCTCGCCTTCCTTCAACTGGAAGAAGAACCTGGACGACGCGACCATCGCCAAGTTCCAGCGCGAACTGTCCGCCATGGGCTACAAGCACCAGTTCATCACCCTGGCCGGCATTCACAACATGTGGCACAGCATGTTTAACCTGGCGCACGACTACGCCCGCAACGACATGACCGCCTACGTGAAGCTGCAAGAGCAGGAATTCGCTGACGCTGCCAAGGGTTACACCTTCGTTGCGCACCAGCAGGAAGTGGGCACTGGCTACTTCGACGACATGACCACCGTGATCCAGGGCGGCTCGTCCTCGGTGACCGCGCTGACCGGTTCGACCGAAGAAGAACAGTTCCACTGATTCGGCTTCACCTGAGCAAACGGCCTTTGCGGATCGAATAAAAAGCTAACCGCAGAGCCGCAAGACTGACGCCCCGACTGGATCGGGGCGTTTTTTTGCCTGTTGGAATCTCAAAGCCCCCATAAATTTCCTGTGGGAGCGAGCCTGCTCGCGAAGGCGATAAGTCAGCTTGCACATCTGGAGGCTGATCCACCGCTTTCGCGAGCAGGCTCGCTCCCACAGGGCTACCGTCAGCCGAGAGATGGAACATTGATCTGAAGCGCTACAAGCGTCAGAAATTTCCGCTAAAACGGTAGGCTTCGCTACTTGCAGTAATGCGCAAGTAAGACAACTTCCCAGCCACTCACTGGTTAAACAGTTACAAAACCACTCCAAACGATATCAATTATCATTTAGCAGCAACTATGTTCGTTACAAAGCCTACAAAACATAATTGACGGAAACCCGGCTAATGCCCGCAACGCATGGGCCGCAGCGCCTTCAGCAGACGCTATGTCCTTAATCCGGTAAATAATTTCGCCTTTGGAATTTTACTTGCCGGGTGTTTAGCCATAAAATCAGCCCGATTGATTGCTGCGACATATCGTCACTGCCTTATTTCTTTATCAAGCTCAGAGACCTTTGCTCTCTGTTAAGGATTACCAGCATGCCCGAAGCGACAGGACTCATGGCCCACAACTGGGGCTTTGCCATTTTCCTTCTGGGTGTCGTCGGCCTGTGTGCCTTCATGCTTGGCGTCTCCAGCCTCCTCGGGTCAAAAGCCTGGGGTCGCAGCAAAAACGAACCGTTCGAGTCGGGCATGCTACCTACCGGTGGCGCCCGCTTGCGGCTCTCAGCCAAATTCTATCTGGTCGCGATGCTCTTCGTGATCTTCGATATCGAAGCCCTCTTTCTCTTTGCATGGTCTGTGTCCGTCCGCGAAAGCGGCTGGACCGGATTCGTCGAAGCTCTCGTTTTCATAGCAATTCTGTTGGCAGGTCTTGTCTACCTGTTCCGAGTGGGCGCCCTTGACTGGGCTCCGGAAGCTCGTCGCAAGCGGCAGGCGAAGCTGAAACAATGAGGCTTTGGCAATGCAATACAATCTCACCAGGATCGACCCCGATGCTCCTAACGAGCAGTATCCGATTGGCCAGCGGGAAACCGTTGCCGATCCGTTAGAAGATCAAGTCCACAAAAACATTTTCATGGGCAAGCTGGAAGACGTGCTGAGTGGCGCGGTCAACTGGGGACGTAAGAACTCCCTGTGGCCGTACAACTTCGGCCTGTCGTGCTGCTACGTGGAAATGACCACCGCCTTCACGGCGCCCCACGACATCGCGCGCTTTGGCGCCGAAGTCATCCGGGCCTCGCCGCGTCAGGCCGACTTCATGGTTATCGCCGGTACCTGCTTCATCAAGATGGCGCCGATCATTCAGCGTCTCTACGAGCAAATGCTCGAACCGAAATGGGTTATCTCCATGGGTTCGTGCGCCAACTCCGGCGGCATGTACGACATCTACTCCGTGGTTCAAGGGGTGGACAAGTTCTTGCCCGTGGACGTCTACGTACCTGGCTGCCCGCCCCGTCCGGAAGCATTTCTGCAAGGCTTGATGCTGTTGCAGGAATCGATTGGACAGGAGCGTCGTCCGCTTTCCTGGGTCGTTGGTGATCAAGGCGTGTATCGCGCCGACATGCCATCGCAGAAGGAACAGCGCCGCGAACAGCGAATCGCAGTCACCAATCTGCGCAGCCCTGACGAAGTCTGATCCAGTTCTGTTCCAAGTAACGAGAAGCTGGCTTCATTCTTTACGTTGACCGAAAGCGAAAAAATAACCATGACTACAGGCAGTGCTCTGTACATCCCGCCTTACAAGGCAGACGACCAGGATGTGGTCGTCGAACTGAACAACCGTTTTGGCGCCGAAGCGTTCACCGCGCAGGCAACCCGCACCGGCATGCCGGTGCTGTGGGTGGCCCGTGCCAAACTGGTTGAAGTCCTGACTTTCCTGCGCAACCTGCCCAAGCCGTACGTCATGCTCTATGACCTGCACGGCGTGGACGAGCGTCTGCGCACCAAGCGTCAAGGGCTGCCGACCGGCGCCGATTTCACCGTGTTCTATCACCTCATGTCGCTGGAGCGTAATAGTGACGTGATGATCAAGGTGGCCTTGTCCGAAGGCGACCTCAGCATGCCTTCCGTCACCAGCATCTGGCCCAACGCCAACTGGTACGAGCGCGAAGTCTGGGACATGTTCGGCATCGACTTCAAAGGCCACCCGCACCTGTCGCGCATCATGATGCCGCCGACCTGGGAAGGTCACCCGCTGCGCAAGGACTTCCCGGCGCGCGCCACCGAATTCGATCCGTTCAGCCTCAACCTCGCCAAACAGCAGCTGGAAGAGGAAGCCGCGCGCTTCCGTCCGGAAGACTGGGGCATGAAGCGTTCCGGAGCCAAC
The DNA here is from genome assembly GCF_056278925.1 of Pseudomonas sp. TE9122. Classification (NCBI taxonomy): domain Bacteria; kingdom Pseudomonadati; phylum Pseudomonadota; class Gammaproteobacteria; order Pseudomonadales; family Pseudomonadaceae; genus Pseudomonas; species Pseudomonas sp. TE9122. The sequence continues at coordinate 3,173,580 of NZ_JBWBQI010000001.1, forward strand.
GAGGACTACATGTTCCTCAACCTCGGCCCGAACCACCCTTCGGCGCACGGTGCGTTCCGCATCATCCTGCAGCTGGACGGTGAGGAGATCGTCGACTGCGTCCCGGACATCGGTTACCACCACCGTGGCGCCGAGAAGATGGGCGAGCGTCAGTCCTGGCACAGCTACATTCCGTACACCGACCGCATCGACTACCTCGGCGGCGTGATGAACAACCTGCCTTACGTGCTCTCGGTCGAGAAGCTTGCCGGCATCAAGGTGCCGCAGAAGGTCGATGTCATCCGCATCATGATGGCCGAGTTCTTCCGGATCACCAGCCACCTGCTGTTCCTCGGTACCTACATCCAGGACGTCGGCGCCATGACCCCGGTGTTCTTCACTTTCACCGACCGCCAGAAGGCGTACACGGTGATCGAAGCGATCACCGGTTTCCGTCTGCACCCGGCCTGGTACCGCATCGGTGGCGTCGCCCACGACCTGCCGCGCGGCTGGGAAAAACTGGTCAAGGATTTCGTCGAGTGGATGCCCAAGCGTCTGGACGAATACACCAAGGCCGCCCTGCAGAACAGCATCCTCAAGGGTCGTACCGTCGGCGTCGCTGCCTACAACACCAAAGAGGCCCTGGAATGGGGCGTCACCGGTGCCGGCCTGCGGTCGACCGGTTGCGATTTCGACCTGCGCAAAGCGCGTCCGTACTCGGGCTACGAGAACTTCGAATTCGAAGTGCCGCTGGCCGTCAATGGCGATGCCTACGACCGCTGCATGGTCCGCGTCGAAGAGATGCGCCAGAGCATCAAGATCATCGATCAATGCATGCGCAACATGCCGGAAGGCCCGTACAAGGCGGATCACCCGCTGACCACGCCGCCGCCGAAAGAACGCACGCTGCAGCACATCGAAACCCTGATCACGCACTTCCTGCAGGTTTCGTGGGGCCCGGTCATGCCGGCCAACGAATCCTTCCAGATGATCGAAGCGACCAAGGGCATCAACAGTTATTACCTGACGAGCGACGGCGGCACCATGAGCTACCGTACCCGGATCCGTACTCCGAGCTTCCCGCATCTGCAACAGATCCCTTCGGTGATCAAAGGCAGCATGGTCGCGGACTTGATTGCGTACCTGGGTAGTATCGACTTCGTTATGGCCGACGTGGACCGCTAAGCATGAACAGCACGCTTATCCAGACAGACCGTTTCACCTTGAGTGAAACCGAGCGCTCGGCCATCGAGCACGAGCTGCATCACTACGAAGACCCGCGCGCGGCGTCGATCGAAGCCCTGAAGATCGTCCAGAAAGAACGCGGCTGGGTGCCGGATGGCGCCCTCTACGCGATCGGCGAGATCCTCGGCATCCCGGCCAGCGACGTTGAAGGCGTGGCGACGTTCTACAGCCAGATCTTCCGTCAGCCGGTCGGCCGCCACATCATTCGCGTCTGCGACAGCATGGTCTGCTACATCGGCGGCCACGAGTCGGTGGTCAGCGAAATCCAGAACAATCTGGGCATCGGCCTGGGTCAGACCACCGCCGACGGTCGTTTCACCCTGCTGCCTGTCTGCTGCCTCGGCAACTGCGACAAGGCACCGGCGCTGATGATCGACGACGACACCTTTGGCGACGTGCAGCCTGCTGGCGTGGCCAAACTGCTCGAGGGCTACGTATGACCCTGACATCTTTTGGTCCAGCCAACCGCATCCAGCGCTCGGCCGAGACGCACCCGCTGACCTGGCGTCTGCGCGATGACGGCGAAGCCGTGTGGCTCGACGAGTACCAGGCCAAGAACGGTTACGCCGCTGCGCGCAAAGCCTTCGCCGAGATGGATCAGGACGCGATCGTCCAGACCGTCAAAGACGCTGGCCTCAAGGGTCGCGGCGGTGCCGGCTTCCCCACTGGTGTGAAGTGGGGCCTGATGCCCAAGGACGAATCCATAAACATCCGCTACCTGCTGTGCAACGCGGATGAAATGGAGCCGAACACCTGGAAAGACCGCATGCTGATGGAGCAACTGCCCCATCTGCTGATCGAAGGCATGCTGATCAGTGCCCGCGCGCTGAAAACCTACCGTGGCTACATCTTCCTGCGCGGCGAATACACTACCGCCGCCAAGCACCTCAACCGTGCCGTGGAAGAAGCCAAGGCGGCCGGCCTGCTGGGCAAGAACATTCTCGGTTCGGGTTTCGATTTCGAGCTGTTCGTCCACACCGGTGCCGGGCGTTACATCTGCGGTGAAGAAACCGCGCTGATCAACTCCCTCGAAGGCCGCCGCGCCAACCCGCGCTCCAAGCCGCCCTTCCCTGCCGCCGTCGGCGTGTGGGGCAAGCCGACCTGTGTGAACAACGTCGAAACCCTGTGCAACGTGCCGGCGATCATTGCCGACGGCGTTGACTGGTACAAATCGTTGGCCCGCGAAGGTTCCGAAGACATGGGCACCAAGCTCATGGGCTTCTCCGGCAAGGTCAAGAACCCGGGCCTGTGGGAACTGCCATTCGGCGTCACCGGTCGTGAACTGTTCGAAGATTACGCCGGCGGCATGCGCGACGGCTTCAAGCTCAAGGCCTGGCAGCCAGGCGGCGCCGGTACCGGTTTCCTCCTGCCCGAGCACCTCGACGCACAAATGTATGCCGGCGGTATCGCCAAGGTCGGCACCCGGATGGGTACCGGTCTGGCGATGGCGGTGGATGACAGCGTCAACATGGTCTCGCTGCTGCGCAACATGGAGCAGTTCTTCGCTCGCGAATCCTGCGGTTTCTGCACCCCGTGCCGCGATGGTCTGCCATGGAGCGTCAAGCTCCTGATGGCCATCGAACAGGGCAAGGGCCAGCCGGGCGACATCGAGACCCTGTTGGGCCTGGTCGGTTTCCTCGGCCCGGGCAAGACCTTCTGTGCTCACGCACCGGGAGCCGTGGAGCCGCTGGGCAGCGCGATCAAATACTTCCGTCCAGAGTTCGAAGCCGGTATCGCGCCTGTCAGCGCCGCCGTCCCGCCTCTGGCAAGGCCGATCGTAGTCGGCGCTTAAACGCTTAAAAAGGCGAAGGGTCCGTGCCCTTCGCCTTTCGTCCGATGACGCCCTCCGGGGCTGTTTGGATTCGGACGCATAACAAGATTCCATTAGCCACGCCCGCTGACACCGGGCCAACGAAGACCTTTGAACCATGGCCACTATCCACGTAGACGGCAAAGCGCTCGAAGTCGACGGGGCAGACAACCTGTTACAGGCATGTCTGTCGCTGGGCCTCGACATTCCATATTTCTGCTGGCATCCCGCGCTTGGTAGCGTCGGGGCCTGCCGCCAGTGCGCGGTCAAGCAGTACACCGACGAGAACGACACCCGTGGTCGCATCGTCATGTCCTGCATGACGCCCGCCACCGACAACACCTGGATCTCCATCGACGATGAAGAATCCAAGGCGTTCCGCGCCAGCGTTGTCGAATGGCTGATGACCAACCACCCGCACGACTGCCCGGTGTGCGAGGAAGGCGGTCACTGCCACCTGCAAGACATGACAGTGATGACCGGCCACAACGAGCGCCGTTATCGCTTCAGCAAACGCACCCACCAGAACCAGCAACTCGGCCCGTTCATTTCCCACGAAATGAACCGCTGCATCGCCTGCTACCGCTGCGTGCGTTTCTACAAGGACTACGCCGGCGGTACCGACCTCGGTGTATTCGGCGCCCACGACAACGTGTACTTCGGTCGCGTTGAAGACGGCACCCTCGAAAGTGAGTTCTCCGGCAACCTCACCGAGGTCTGCCCGACCGGCGTGTTCACCGACAAGACTCACTCCGAGCGCTACAACCGCAAGTGGGACATGCAGTTCGCCCCGAGCATCTGCCATGGCTGCTCGAGCGGTTGCAACATTTCCCCGGGCGAGCGTTACGGTGAACTGCGTCGCATCGAAAACCGTTTCAACGGTTCGGTGAACCAGTATTTCCTCTGCGACCGTGGCCGTTTCGGTTATGGCTACGTGAACCGCACTGACCGTCCACGTCAGCCGCTGCTGGCCGATGGCACCAAGCTCAGCCTAGACGCTGCGCTGGACAAAGCCGCCGACCTGCTGCGCGGACGCAACATCGTCGGCATCGGTTCGCCACGCGCCAGCCTTGAGAGCAACTACGCGTTGCGCGAACTGGTCGGTGCCGAGCACTTCTATTCGGGTATCGAAGCCTCCGAACTGGAGCGCATTCGTCTGGTCCTGCAGGTGCTGAACGACAGCCCGCTGCCAGTGCCGAACATGCGCGACATCGAAGACCACGACGCGATCTTCGTCCTCGGTGAAGACCTGACCCAGACCGCTGCACGTATGGCGCTGGCTCTGCGTCAGTCGGTCAAGGGCAAGGCTGAAGACATGGCTGAAGCCATGCGCGTCCAGCCTTGGCTCGACGCGGCGGTGAAGAACATCGGCCAGCACGCGCTGAACCCGCTGTTCATCGCCAGCCTCGCCGAAACCAAACTCGACGACGTTGCCGAAGAATGCGTACACGCCGCTCCCGACGATCTGGCGCGCATCGGTTTCGCCGTGGCTCACGCGCTGGATGCCAGCGCGCCGGCCGTTGAAGGTCTGGACACCGAAGCCCTGGAACTGGCGCAGCGCATCGCCGATGCCCTGCTCGCCGCCAAGCGCCCGCTGATCATCGCCGGTACTTCGCTGGGCTCCAAAGCCTTGATCGAAGCTGCCGCGAACATCGCCAAAGCCCTGAATCTGCGCGAGAAGAACGGTTCGATCAGCCTGATCGTGCCGGAGGCCAACAGCCTCGGTCTGGCCATGCTCGGTGGCGAGTCGGTCGACGCCGCGCTGCAAGCGGTCATCGATGGCAAGGCCGACGCGATCGTCGTGCTGGAAAACGATCTGTACACCCGCACCGCCAAAGCCAAGGTCGATGCCGCACTGAACGCTGCAAAAGTGGTGATCGTTGCCGACCATCAGAAAACCGCCACCACCGATCGCGCGCACCTGGTTCTGCCAGCGGCGAGCTTCGCCGAGGGCGACGGTACGCTGGTCAGCCAGGAAGGCCGCGCCCAGCGCTTCTTCCAGGTTTTCGATCCGCAATACCTGGACGCGAGCATTCTGGTGCACGAAGGCTGGCGCTGGCTGCACGCCCTGCGCGCGACCCTGCTGAACCAGCCGATCGACTGGACGCAACTCGACCACGTCACCGCTGCCGTTGCCTCGAGCACCGCGCAACTGGCGCGCATCGTTGATGCTGCACCGTCGGCTGCTTTCCGCATCAAGGGTCTGAAACTGGCCCGTGAGCCGCTGCGTTACTCCGGTCGCACCGCAATGCGCGCCGACATCAGCGTTCACGAACCACGCACTCCGCAAGACCAGGACACCGCGTTCGCCTTCTCCATGGAAGGTTACTCGGGCTCTGCCGAACCGCGTCAGCAGGTGCCATTCGCATGGTCGCCGGGCTGGAACTCGCCACAAGCCTGGAACAAGTTCCAGGACGAAGTCGGTGGTCATCTGCGCGCTGGCGATCCGGGCACGCGCCTGATCGAAAGCACTGGCGACTCGCTGAACTGGTTCGCTGCTGCTCCGCGCGCATTCAATCCGGCGCCGGGCACTTGGCAGGCCGTGCCGTTCTACCACCTGTTCGGCAGCGAAGAAAATTCTTCGAAAGCCGCGCCGGTGCAAGAGCGCATTCCGGCTCCGTACGTGGCTCTGGCGAAATCCGAAGCGGATCGCCTCGGCGTCAACGACGGTGCTCTGCTGAGCCTGAACGTTGCCGGCCAGACCCTGCGTCTGCCGCTGCGCATCAATGAAGAACTGGGCGCCGGTCTGGTGGCATTGCCTGCGGGCATCGCCGGCATTCCACCGGCATTCGCCGGCGTATCCGTCGACGGTCTGCAGGAGGCAGCGCAATGACCTGGTTCACCCCTGAAGTGATCGATGTGATCCTGACGGTCATCAAAGCCATCGTGATCCTGCTGGCCGTGGTGGTCGCGGGCGCCTTGCTCAGCTTTGTCGAACGTCGCCTGCTGGGCTGGTGGCAGGACCGTTACGGTCCGAACCGCGTTGGCCCGTTCGGCATGTTCCAGATCGCCGCCGACATGCTGAAGATGTTCTTCAAGGAAGACTGGACCCCGCCGTTTGCCGACAAGGTGATCTTCACTTTGGCGCCGGTGGTGGCCATGTCCGCCCTGCTGATCGCCTTCGCGATCATCCCGATCACCCCGACCTGGGGCGTGGCGGATCTGAACATCGGCCTGCTGTTCTTCTTCGCCATGGCCGGTCTGTCGGTGTACGCGGTGCTGTTCGCCGGCTGGTCGAGCAACAACAAGTTCGCCCTGCTCGGCAGCTTGCGTGCCTCGGCGCAGACCGTGTCCTACGAAGTGTTCATGGGCCTGGCCCTGATGGGCATCGTGGTGCAGGTCGGCTCGTTCAACATGCGCGACATCGTCGAGTACCAGGCGCAGAACCTGTGGTTCATCATTCCGCAGTTCTTCGGCTTCTGTACCTTCTTCATCGCTGGCGTCGCCGTGACTCACCGTCACCCGTTCGACCAGCCGGAAGCGGAACAGGAACTGGCCGACGGTTACCACATTGAATACGCCGGTATGAAATGGGGCATGTTCTTCGTCGGTGAATACATCGGCATCATCCTGATCTCGGCGCTGCTGGTCACCCTGTTCTTCGGTGGCTGGCACGGTCCGTTCGGCATCCTGCCGCAACTGTCCTTCGTCTGGTTCGCACTGAAGACCGCGTTCTTCATCATGCTGTTCATCCTGCTGCGCGCTTCCATCCCGCGTCCGCGTTATGACCAGGTGATGGATTTCAGCTGGAAATTCTGCCTGCCACTGACCCTGATCAATTTGCTGGTGACCGCTGCGGTTGTGTTGATGAACACGCCTGCGGTTGCGGTTCAGTGAGGATTTGACCCATGTTCAAATATATTGGCGACATCGTTAAGGGTACCGGTACCCAGTTGCGCAGCCTGGTCATGGTTTTCGGCCATGGCTTTCGCAAGCGCGACACCCTGCAATACCCCGAGGAGCAGGTCTATCTGCCGCCGCGCTACCGTGGCCGCATCGTCCTGACCCGCGACCCCGATGGCGAAGAACGCTGCGTAGCCTGCAACCTGTGCGCCGTGGCCTGCCCGGTGGGTTGCATCTCGCTGCAGAAAGCTGAAACCGAAGACGGTCGCTGGTACCCGGACTTCTTCCGGATCAACTTCTCGCGCTGCATTTTCTGCGGTCTCTGCGAGGAAGCCTGCCCGACCACCGCAATCCAGCTGACCCCGGATTTCGAGATGGCCGAGTTCAAACGTCAGGACCTGGTGTACGAGAAAGAAGATCTGCTGATCTCCGGCCCCGGCAAAAACCCTGATTACAACTTCTATCGTGTTGCAGGTATGGCAATCGCTGGCAAGCCGAAAGGCGCTGCGCAGAACGAAGCCGAACCGATCAACGTGAAGAGCTTGCTGCCTTAAGGAAGAACGATGGAATTCGCTTTCTATTTCGCATCGGGTATTGCTGTGGTGTCCACGCTGCGTGTGGTCACCAACACCAACCCCGTGCACGCCCTGCTCTACCTGATCATCTCGTTGATCGCCGTGGCCATGACCTTCTTCGCCCTCGGCGCGCCGTTCGCCGGTGTGCTCGAAGTGATCGCCTACGCCGGTGCCATCATGGTGCTGTTCGTGTTCGTGGTGATGATGCTCAACCTCGGTCCCGCCTCGGTGCAGCAGGAACGCACCTGGCTCAAGCCCGGCATCTGGGCAGGACCGGTGATTCTTGCCGCGCTGCTGCTGGCCGAACTGCTGTATGTGCTGTTCGCTCACCAGAGCGGTCAGGCCATCGGCCACACCACCGTAGACGCGAAAGCCGTGGGCATCAGCCTGTTCGGCCCGTACCTGCTGGTGGTCGAACTCGCCTCGATGCTGCTGCTCGCCGCAGCCGTCACGGCGTTCCATTTGGGCCGTAACGAGGCGAAGGAGTAAGACATGCCTGCTATCCCTCTCGAACATGGACTGGCCGTCGCCGGCATCCTGTTCTGCCTTGGTCTGGTCGGCCTGATGGTCCGCCGCAACATTTTGTTCGTGTTGATGAGTCTGGAAGTGATGATGAACGCCTCTGCCCTGGCCTTCATCGTTGCGGGCGCCCGCTGGGCGCAGCCGGATGGACAGATCATGTTCATCCTGGTGATCAGCCTTGCCGCAGCCGAGGCCAGTATTGGCCTGGCGATCCTGCTGCAACTGTATCGCCGCTTCCACACGCTCGATATCGACGCTGCCAGTGAGATGCGCGGATGAACCTACTCTTTCTGACTTTCGTATTCCCTCTGATCGGGTTCCTGTTGCTGTCGTTCTCGCGCGGCCGCTTCTCGGAAAACCTCTCGGCGCTGATCGGTGTCGGTTCGATCGGCCTGTCGGCCATCGTCACCGCTTACGTGATCTGGCAATTCAACGTCGCGCCGCCGGAAGGTGGCGTGTACACCCAGGTGCTGTGGCGCTGGATGTCGGTGGAAGGTTTCCAGCCGAACTTCGCGCTGTACCTGGATGGCCTGTCGGTGACCATGCTCGGCGTGGTCGTCGGCGTCGGCTTCCTGATCCACCTGTTCGCGTCCTGGTACATGCGTGGCGAAGACGGTTACTCGCGCTTCTTCTCGTACACCAACCTGTTCATCGCCAGCATGCTGTTCCTGATCCTCGGCGATAACCTGCTGTTCATCTACTTCGGTTGGGAAGGCGTGGGCCTGTGCTCGTACCTGTTGATCGGTTTCTACTACAGCAACCGCAACAACGGTAACGCGGCACTCAAGGCGTTCATCGTCACCCGCATCGGCGACGTGTTCATGGCCATCGGCCTGTTCATCCTGTTCCAGCAACTGGGCACGCTGAACGTCCAGGAACTGCTGGTACGTGCGCCGGAGCACTTCAAGGTCGGTGACTTCTGGATCGTTCTGGCAACCCTGATGCTGCTCGGTGGTGCTGTCGGTAAATCGGCGCAACTGCCGCTGCAAACCTGGCTCGCGGATGCGATGGCCGGCCCTACCCCGGTTTCGGCACTGATCCACGCCGCAACCATGGTGACCGCCGGTGTCTACCTGATCGCCCGTACCCACGGTCTGTTTGCGCTGGCGCCGGACATCCTGCACCTCGTCGGCATCGTCGGTGGCGTGACCCTGGTACTGGCCGGTTTCGCCGCGCTGGTGCAGACCGACATCAAACGTATCCTCGCCTACTCGACCATGAGCCAGATCGGCTACATGTTCCTGGCGCTGGGCGTTGGTGCCTGGGAAGGCGCTATCTTCCACCTGATGACTCACGCCTTCTTCAAGGCCCTGCTGTTCCTTGCTTCCGGTGCGGTGATCGTTGCCTGCCACCACGAGCAGAACATCTTCAAGATGGGCGGTCTGTGGAAGAAACTGCCACTGGCCTACGCCAGCTTCATCGTCGGTGGTGCCGCGCTGGCCGCTCTGCCACTGGTTACCGCAGGCTTCTACTCCAAGGACGAAATCCTCTGGGAAGCGTTCGCCAGCGGTAACCAGGGTCTGCTTTACGCAGGTCTGGTCGGTGCGTTCATGACGTCGCTGTATACCTTCCGCCTGATCTTCATCGCGTTCCACGGTGAAGCCAAGACCGAAGCCCACGCCGGCCACGGCATTGCCCACTGGCTGCCATTGTCGGTGCTGATCGTGCTGTCGACTTTCGTCGGCGCGATGATCGTGCCACCGCTGCACGGCGTACTGCCGCAAAGCGTCGGGCATGCCGGTGGCGAAGCCAAGCACAGTCTGGAAATCGCCTCGGGCGCCATCGCCCTGGCCGGTATCCTGCTGGCAGCGCTGCTGTTCCTCGGCAAGCGTCGCTTCGTCACGGCAATTGCCAACAGCGGCATCGGCCGTTTCCTTTCGGCCTGGTGGTTCGCTGCCTGGGGCTTCGACTGGATCTACGACAAACTGTTCGTCAAGCCGTACCTTGCGATCAGCCATGTACTGCGCAAAGACCCGCTCGACCAGACCATCGGTCTGATCCCGCGTATGGCCAAGGGTGGTCACACTGCCCTGAGCCGCACCGAGACCGGTCAACTGCGTTGGTACGCCGCCTCGATGGCTGCTGGTGCCGTGCTGGTGATCGGCGCCATCGTGCTGGTAGCGGTCTGATATGAACCTTGCGAATTTGCGAAAGGAAACGAGCCCGTCATGATTCTGCCTTGGCTAATCCTGATCCCCTTCATCGGCGGCCTGCTGTGCTGGATGGGTGAGCGCTTCGGCGCTACCCTCCCGCGCTGGATTGCGCTGTTGACCATGACCCTGGAACTCGCGCTCGGCCTCTGGCTGTGGGCCCACGGTGACTATTCATTCGCACCGGCGCCGGGCGCCGATCCGACCTGGGCGCTTGAGTTCAAGCATGTCTGGATCCAGCGTTTCGGCATCAACGTGCACCTGGCCCTCGACGGCCTGTCGCTGTTGATGATCCTGCTGACCGGTCTGCTGGGTATCCTCTCGGTACTCTGCTCGTGGAAAGAGATTCAACGTCACGTTGGCTTCTTCCACCTGAACCTGATGTGGATCCTGGGCGGCGTCGTCGGCGTGTTCCTCGCCCTCGACCTGTTCATGTTCTTCTTCTTCTGGGAAATGATGCTGGTGCCGATGTACTTCCTCATCGCGCTCTGGGGTCACAGTTCTTCGGACGGCAAGAAAACCCGGATCTACGCAGCGACCAAGTTCTTCATCTTCACTCAGGCGTCCGGCCTGATCATGCTGGTGGCGATCCTCGGTCTGGTGCTGGTCAACTTCAACAACACCGGCGTGATCACCTTCAACTACGCCGACCTGTTGAAAACCAAGATGTCGATGACCACCGAGTACATTCTGATGCTCGGCTTCTTCATCGCCTTCGCGGTCAAGCTGCCCGTCGTACCGTTCCACTCCTGGCTGCCTGATGCTCACGCCCAGGCACCGACAGCCGGTTCCGTCGACCTCGCCGGTATCCTGCTGAAAACTGCGGCCTACGGTCTGCTGCGTTTCGCCCTGCCGCTGTTCCCGAACGCTTCGGCGGAGTTCGCGCCGATCGCCATGACCCTCGGTCTGATCGGGATCTTCTACGGCGCGTTCCTCGCGTTCGCACAAACCGACATCAAGCGTCTGATTGCCTTCTCTTCCGTTTCCCACATGGGCTTCGTGTTGATCGGTATCTACTCCGGCAGCCAACTGGCGCTGCAAGGCGCAGTGATCCAGATGCTGGCGCACGGTCTGTCGGCAGCTGCGCTGTTTATCCTCAGCGGTCAGTTGTACGAGCGTCTGCATACGCGTGACATGCGTGAGATGGGCGGTCTGTGGTCGCGTATCGCTTACCTGCCGGCGATCAGCCTGTTCTTCGCGGCGGCGTCGCTGGGCTTGCCGGGCACCGGTAACTTTGTCGGCGAGTTCCTGATCCTGATCGGTTCCTTCGCCAGCGCTCCATGGGTCACGGCGATTGCCACTTCCGGTCTGGTGTTCGGTTCGGTCTACTCGCTGATCATGATTCACCGTGCCTACTTCGGCCCGTCGAAATCCGACGCGGTGCTGCACGGCATGGACGCGCGCGAACTGATCATGGTGCTCGGTCTGGCGGTGTTGCTGATTTACCTCGGCGTCTACCCGCAACCGTTCCTCGACACCTCTGCCGCCACCATGCATGGCGTGCAGCAGTGGCTCGGCACCGCCTTCTCTCAACTCGCTTCGGCCCGGTAAGAGCGCTATGGAATTCACGATTCAACACTTTATTGCGCTTGCGCCACTGTTGATCACCAGCCTCACCATTATCGTGGTGATGCTGGCAATCGCCTGGCGCCGCAACCACTCGCAGACCTTCCTGATTTCGGTGGCGGGTCTGAACCTGGCCCTGCTGTCGATCCTGCCTGCGTTGAAAGTCGCGCCTCTGGCCGTCACCCCGTTGCTGCAGATCGACGCGTTTGCCTGCCTGTACATGGCGATGATCCTGGTCGCCACCCTCGCCTGCGTCACCCTCGCCCACGCCTATCTGGGTGATGGCGGTTCGGGTTACCCGGGCAATCGCGAAGAACTGTACCTGCTGATCCTGATGGCCGCCGCCGGTGGTCTGGTGTTGGTCAGCGCGCAGCACCTGGCCGGGTTGTTCATCGGTCTGGAGCTGCTCTCGGTACCGGTCTACGGTCTGGTCGCTTACGCCTTTTTCAACAAGCGTTCGCTGGAAGCCGGCATCAAGTACATGGTGCTGTCGGCCGCCGGTTCCGCGTTCCTGCTGTTCGGTATGGCGCTGCTCTACGCCGACGCCGGTTCGCTGAGCTTCGTCGGCATCGGTCAGGCCCTGGCCGCGACCGGCCTGCCAAGCCCGCTGGCGCAACTGGGCCTGGGCATGATGCTGATCGGTCTGGCGTTCAAGCTGTCGCTGGTACCGTTCCACCTGTGGACGCCGGACGTCTACGAAGGTGCTCCGGCACCGGTGGCGGCGTTCCTCGCCACCGCTTCGAAGGTGGCGGTGTTTGCGGTGATGGTGCGTCTGTTCCAGCTCTCCCCTGCTGCCAGCAGTGGTGTGCTGAGCGATGTGCTCAGCGTTATCGCGGTCGCCTCGATCCTGTTCGGTAACCTGCTGGCCCTGACCCAGAGCAACCTCAAGCGTCTGCTCGGTTACTCGTCGATTGCGCACTTCGGCTATCTGCTGATCGCGCTGGTGGCGAGCAAGGGTCTGGCGGTGGAAGCCATCGGCGTCTATCTGGTGACTTATGTCATCACCAGCCTCGGCGCGTTCGGCGTGATCACCCTGATGTCCTCGCCGTACAACGGCCGCGACGCCGACGCCCTGTACGAGTACCGCGGCCTGTTCTGGCGCCGTCCGTACCTGACCGCCGTGCTCACCGTGATGATGCTGTCCCTGGCCGGCATTCCGCTGACCGCTGGCTTCATCGGCAAGTTCTACATCATCGCCAGCGGCGTCGAAACGCGTCAGTGGTGGCTGGTCGGCGCACTGGTACTGGGCAGCGCCATCGGGGTGTTCTACTACCTGCGCGTGATGGTCACCCTGTACCTGATCGAGCCAAACCTGCGTCGCCACGACGCCCAATTGCACTGGGAACAGAAGGCAGGCGGCGTAATGCTGCTGGCCATCGCCCTGGTCGCTTTCTTCCTGGGCGTGTACCCGCAGCCATTGCTGGTGCTGGTACAGCAGGCGGGTCTGGCGGGCTGATTGCTCGGCTGATCTGGCTACACATGAAAACGGCACCTTCGCAGGTGCCGTTTTTTTTGTCCGGGATTTGTTGCACAGCAAACTACCCTCGACGATTACCGCGCCTCACTCCCCTTGTCGACGCTTGCTCAGCCACTACTTTCCATAGCGGTTACGAATGGTCAGGCTTGCAGACTCTCCGTCGTAGTAGCTGATAAATATCCAGCCATCGCGAGCAGTAACATTTTCCATGGTTGGCTTGCCAGTCACCGCGACGGTCACCGGCACTCCCCCCGCCGGCAGCCCCGTGAAAGTGGAAACCGCGCGAATGCCATATCTCCAGAACGAGGCCGAACCTCCCATTTGCTGAGGGCCGAATCTTTCAGATACCTCAGCACTGTTATGCGCCAGCGACATGGGCAACTCCAGCGAACTGAATTCCAGCGCCGGCACCTTCAACCAGACTGCGAAATCGCCGGCACTGGTACTGTCGACGCAGTTCAGCAACCAGCTCAACCCGTCCTCGCCGAGCGTTTGCGGGATGCTCGGACTCAAGGTCACGCCTAGATCGGCCGCTTGCGCACTCAACTCCAGAACCACGTCCTGGCCGAGCAAAAAACTGCTGTCCTGGGGTCGCAAAGTCAATGTATGCGTGGCCCCAAGGCAGGGGTACGCCGGGGCACCACCGAACACCTGGGGGAACCCATCCAGATCAAACCTCACGGCGTCAGCCAAATCCCCCGCTTCCACTCGCCCGGGCAGCTCCCAGTCGGGCAGTATCGAACTGGCCAGACTCAAACCATAAAAACCACTGTTCGCCTCTTCGGTAGAAATATACCAATGGATTGACGATCCTTTGTTTATTGTCAGCGGCGTGCCCAGATCAGGGTTGAAAGTCAGGCCTCGTTCCTTCGCGCCCCAGAAGTTCTGCAAAGTGACGGTAGAGCCAATCAAAACACTGTCGTCGGCAATCTTCAGCTCCAGCTTATAGGGCAGGTTTTTTCTCAACAGCACGAGTTCGCTTGCAGCGTCGACGCGCTCACCGTCCAGATAAAGCTCTGCTGCCTGCGCCCAGACATCGTCCAGTACGGCATTCACTTCATAGAGTTCGGTCAAAATCACACCGGCGTTATCCTGAGTGACGTCCGCCAGAATGTCATGCTTGCCGACTGTCTCAGGTGTATAGCGATAACTGGTCCAGCCGTTGACATCGGTCTGCGTTGTCGCCAGCAATTCCTCCTCGCCATTGACGCGCCACTTCACCTCCACGCCAGCCGCTACCTCCCCGCTGACACCGGAGATGACCTGGATTCGCAACAGCACGCTCTGCTCGGTGCCCACCACCGGTGTACCGATGGCGGGTGTAGCGTCGCCAATGGCATACCGCGATTCGCTGACCTTGAAGGAGCGAGCCTCAGTCCAGTCGGACCAGTCGCCGTCGAATGTCTGCCGGGCCTGCACGGCGTAGTCTCCGAGGGGCCACGCTTTTTCTGCGGTCCAATTCCACCGGGTTGAACCGTCGACGATGGCAAACTCTTCCTTGGGATCAAGCGCATGACGCAGGACAATCTCACCTCCCGTTGCTCCTGTGCCTCGAATCCTCGGATAGCGGGATGTTTCGGAGTTCGCCCGTGGCGCTTCGATCGATGGAGTTGACGGGGCAGCCTTGACCGTAAACCGATGCGGCGCGCTCCAATCCGAATCAGTCCCACCGCTGGCCTGTTTAGCCTCAAGGACAATGGTGCCTGGATCCAACGGTTCCACCACTGTGAATGTCAGGATCCCGTCTGCACCCGCTGTCTCTTCGTGCAACGTCGCACCGTTCTCAAAACGAACGGTTTGCAGCGCGCCTGGCAGGCCGGCGATCTTGAGGGAGGGATACCGTGAGGTTAAGCCCCCCGCCTGCGGTTGCTGGAATTGAGGGGCGTCGGGCCGGTCCTCCACCTCCACGGTGAAAGTGCACAAGTCACTGGGGTCAGAGTCCACGCCGTCTACTGTTTGCATGACGTAGACGGTGTTTTCGCCGGGCGACCAGTCCTCCACCGGAGTGAAGAGGCGGTTGGCTCCGCTGGCAGTGAATTTGCCAGCCAACGGTCTGTTGGCCTCAGTGAGCATTTGCAAGCTGACGGCGCCTGACGCTACACCGGTGATTTTCAGAGATTGCTTCAGCGCGACCGGGTGGCTTGGCGGCTCGATAGCAGGCGTCGCCGGCTTGATGGAGAACTCAAGAATCTCGGTAGCTTCAGACGTTTCCCCACCAATGCTCTGCTGTGCTTTGATCTGTTGCGGACCGGCCAGCCAGGCATACTCGAAATACCATGTCGTGCCACTGTAGGTCAGGTTGCCTTGCAGAAAGTTGCCAGCGGCATCTTGCACGGCGATCGTCGCTCCAGCCACGCAGGTTCCTTGCACCCTGAGATCGGCATGATGACTGGTGTGGGGTAAAGGCTGAGTGATTACGGGTGTGGGAAGCTTCCCTATTACCGAAACAGTGACCGGATCGCTTGGATGGGAAAGTACATCATCTACGATCTGTACCACATTGACTTTGGTGGTTCCTGTCCAGTCAATGGCCGGCGTGAAGGTGCGGAATTCGCCATCGCCGTTGAAATAACCCGGCACCGTTTCGCCGTCCTCGTAGAACATGTGCAGGGTCACGTCACCGGCATACACGCTGGAAATACTCAGTTGGTGCTTCGAAGTGACAGGGTTGTATGGTGGTTGGATGAAGGGCTTTCGGGGAAGGATCTCTAATAAAACAGGATCGCTAAACTCGGAACCCACGCCGTTTATGTCCTGTTTTGTCATGACCTCGGTCCTCCCCGGTGGCCACCCGTTTCTTGGCGTGAAGGTGGCGGGAGTACTGTACGCGCTGAATTCGCCATCCAGCCTGATGCCCGCTGCCGTGTACATTCGCAGGATGACGGGACCGTATGAACGTCCCCTGTTGATGTTCAGCACATGACTAAATGTTGCCGGGATGGGTGGTTGTTCTATTTCCGGCTTCGGCGGGGGCGCATACACAGTAACAACATTACTAGGCTGCGACGCGCCACCGTCGACAGTCTGCACGACCACGATTTTGCGCGTGCCTGCCCAGTCCTCAGCGGGTGTGAAGATACGAGACGTGTCGACTCCCGTGAAATCACCTTCAATCGCCGCCCCGTCCTCGGTAAGCATCTGCAAGGTAACGGCGCCGGGGTCGACCCCGATAATGTTCAGTCGCTGTCTCGGCAAGGCAGGTTTTGGTGGCGGCTCGATTTCCGGCTTGGCGGGTATGACCAAAAACCTGACAACGTTGCTTGGTGCGGATGGCACTCCGTCGACGAACTGCACGGCCATGACCGCATTGTAGCCCGCTGGCCACCGCGGCGAGGGTTTGAACTTGCGTGGGGTTCCAGTGGTGAATTCGCCCGTCACCGGTGCGCCTGCTTCGGTAAGCATCTGCAACACACTGCCCGAGGAAGATGGAGGGGCCGACAAAAGCGTCAGTTGTAGGTCCGAGCTCACGGAGCCTGGCGGATTGGCAAGCGACAGTTCAGAGGGTTGTACCGCAAGGGTAACCAGATTGCTCCAATTGACGACGCCACCCACGACCTGGTGAACGCTGACCGTGGTTTTTCCCTGCTTCCACTCCTCCTTCGGGGTGAAGTACCGGACGGAGCCGCTTTCCAGGAAGGTGCCTTCAACCAATCCGCCGCCCTGTATGTACATTCGCAAGTCGTCATCGCTGGCCAGGAAAAAACTGATGGCCAGCTTTTCTTTCGCGGCTGCCGGATCAGATGGCGGAGCAATGAAGAGTTTCACCACTATAGGCACCAGCGCGCTTGGATTGGAGCGGACACCGCCTACGGTCTGTACGATTTTGACCTGGCTGGATACAGACCAGTCCTGCGCCGGGGTGAAGGTACGGGACGTACCACTTCCGGTAAATTCACCCGACACGCTTTCGCCAACTTCGTTGAACATTTCCAGCAAGGTAGCATCGGGTGAAACGAATTTGATACTCAGCGTCTGCCGGGCTGCAATCGGGACGGCGGGAGGCTCGATGACCGGTCTCGAGGGTCGAATCTTGACGGATACCGCACTGCTCGGGTCGGATGTCGCTCCGTCCACTGTCTGCACCGCCCTGAGGCTTGTGGTGCCTACCGCCCACTGTCCCGACGGTGTAAAAGTGCATGTGAAGCGATCGAAAGTGCCAACGACAATTTCGTCTTTGTCAGTGAATATTTGCACGGATGCCCTTTCGGGCCAGACATTCATAATCTTCAGCGCCTGTTTTACCGAGCTGGATGCGGGTGGAACTTCAATCCGTGGAGTTGGCGGTTTTACGTTGACGACGTAGGTATCTGACCAGTCAGAGCTCTGTCCGCTGACCGATGCCACCTGTTTTGCAGTGAGCAGATGCTTGCCAGGAAGCCACGCTTCAACACTGAGCGCCAACCAGGTGCCGTCCTGCCAGACAGTCGTGGCTAACTGAATTCCCTTGCTCTTGTCTTCAAGCCAGAGCTCAAGTTTCGCGCCCGCCAAGCCACCGCCGCCGTGGACGCTGAGTTTACGTTCCGGAGTAACAGTTGTGCCAAGAATGTGGGGCGCAAAAAGAACCGCAAAAGAGGAATGGACTGCCCAGCGAGAGGGTACATTCTCATAGAGCTGCAAGGCTGTTATCGAAAAGCTCTCGGTCATGGACAAAGGCTTTGTCAGGGGAGTCGTCCATCTGCCATGGTTGTCTACAATTGCAGCTCCGATCACCAACTCAAGTTGATCAACCTCATACAGTTTAACCAAGGCGCCTGGATAGCCTGTTCCACTTATTTGCGGCAGCGGCGAATGTACAACATGAGGATGCACGAAAATGGGAGGACGAAAGTCAACTTCAAAACTCATGGTTACCGAGGTATCTTTCGACTTGTCAGCACTAAGCTCATGATCAAACACAAACTTGAAATTGATCTCGGCCGAATGTTTGTTACCTGTTACGGAACCTCCACCACTGATAGCATGCCATCGACCATCCTGAATCGCATCATCGTTCGTCAGTTCCGTCTCAGGCCACCTCCCTGACGAGCTGAAACTCAAGTAGACATTGCCCTTTCGCCTGCCATTATTGGTGGCCGCGTACTGCTTCGCGTGACAAGTAAACAAAGTACCTGAAGGATTCCAAAAACATTCAACTGTAAGAAATGCCTCCCACGGAAGGAATAAATCCGGATATTTCACATGCATTGTAATTGTTGAAATAAGCCTGACATATCTTCCTTCGGCAGCCTCTCTCTGAGTAATTGAACTGCCTTCTTTCTTAGTGACGTCATTTTCCATTATGGCTTCTCGGATGAATAGGTTCATATCAGACAAACGCACAACGCCAGACAACAATCAAAACAGAGCGAAGCGTGCCTTTATATGGAAAGGAAACTTCAGTTCACAGTAATTCACTACAGAGCTCATTCACACTGTCATTCCTGACAGGCTTTTATAATAAATAGCGATTACCAGAACAAAACAAAATGACTTCTCATTATAAAAACAGAGATATCAAAGACAAAACGGACGAAACCGAAAACCAAGACAACCGAAGCCGCCAGCACATAAAGCCCTTAAATTATTCCGTCTTATTCGAATTAGTTCTAATCAATGCGGCAATACCTGTCAGGTCTGACAGGTTACGTCCCTGTTGTTTACCGTTAGTTTGCTCTAACCGCGCATTGCCTCAATGCCACTCTTGAAAGTAGGAGAATCACAGTCATGGCTGACAACAACTCGTTGCTGCAGAGACTGGTAAAGCCACACGTTTCGGTACAGAAAGACCGCAGCGACTTCCCCACCGCCATGCAGCAAATGGGCTTCACGTCAGTTTTCGACATCGTCCGTTTATCCAAAGCAGCGTTCGCTCGCCAGCTCGCCCTTCACAGCGACGCCAACGCCGATGTGGCTTATGACAATGCGATGAAATATGCGGCGCTCATTTCGCGCCTGTATCGGGAATACCAGACCTCTTCCGGCACGTTGCAGCAACTGGCTCAACGCAGTGGTGTGAGCTCGCTGGTTTCGCTGGGCGCTACCTATCAACGCATGTTCAATGAAAACTGGGACGAGTTCACCAAGGTCGGAGCCATTGCCGCCAACGATAGTCCGGTGGCCTACCTGACTGAACTGCGGAGATTCTCCCTTCAACTGGAAGCCACCAGTGAGGATCCCAAGCGGCTGTTGATGGATCAACGCCGTCCTGACCTCAAGGACCTGTTGATCAGCCAGGAGAGCACCTTCACACCGAGGCCAATGCTGGAAATTGTCACGCAGGTATTGGAAAGTCATCTGCGCACCTATCTGGATGGCAATCTTCCCGACAAAAGCAAATCCACCTATCAGGTACTGGCCGAACGGAGCTACCCCTTCGAACTGCCCTACAACTTCTATCATCACCAATGCCAACTTGGGCTCGCTGATAATAAGCCGCGTCTGGGCGAGTTGAATTACCGGGCCAGTCTGTTGCTACCGATCAAACAGGTGGCAATCAATGACTATGGGCAATTGCAGCAACCGGCGCTACAGGCACAACGGTTGCTGTGCGGGTTGAGCCCGCAACAACAGCAATTGCTGCTCGCCCCCCCGGTGTTCAGCCATTTTTATCTGACCCGCAGCAATCTCATCAACGGCTGGCAAAACCCTCTCACTGCCTACCTGCGGCCACATACCACACCAAGCAGATGTTACTTGCTCCTGTCCGGGCAGCCCGACGACGTGGTCGCGACTCCGTTGGCGGACGCACCAACGAATCAAGGCGGCTCCAAAACCGTTGTCTCACTGACCTTTCGTAAAGACGACAAGACCGTGCCTGCCAGTATCGATCTGAGCTCTAACGTGCCGGACCTCACAGGGACTGGCTGGCTGATAAATCGTCTGCACGCTGCGATAGATAAACCCATCGTTGTGCATTTCCAGGCTGCCACCCTTCCCACGCCGACCGAGCAGGAATACACAGCCAGATTCGATCTGATCACCGCCACCGGGACGGTGGAGCAACCGGTCCGTCTGGCCAGACAGCGCTTCGCCTTTACGCTGGATGAGCAGTACCGCCTGACGACGACAGAAAAGAACTTTTTCAAAGGCGCCTACGGTGTCGAAGTCACCAGCGATGCGCCTGTGCAGCAATTGACCCTGTTGACCGACTTCATGCAGCACACTGGCCTCACCGCTGAACAGGTCGAGCAACTTGTGGCCCGCCGCAGCTTTGCAGTGCGATTGTCGCCCAATTGTCCATACCTGCAGCCGACCCCGAACAGGATTGACCTGCTGACCGGGTCTTTTCCAAATCACTACGGTGCCTGCTACGTCAATGGCATCGGTCCCGGTGCTGAACTGTCCGACAACGCGCCGGAACCGGCCCCGGAAACAGACCTGAGCGATGAGTCAGACCACGCCATAGGACTGGAGCGGATAGCGTCGGGTGACAACACACAATGGCGTCTGACCAAAACCTCACTTGATCGTCTCGATCGTCTTCAGCGGATGATCCGCCTGCAACGCTGGAGCGGCATTCCTTTCGCCAGGCTCGACACGTTGATCTGCAGTGCCATCCGCGCCGAGGGCGAATCAAACCTGGGCATGGAACTCAACGCAAACACCCTGCGTGCGCTGGGCGTCTATCGCTACCTGAACCAGCGCTACAGCATCGAACCTGAAGAGTTCGCGGCGCTGCTGCACGACCTCAGCCCCTATGCCAGCGGCAAGGACGCGGTGCCGTTGTTCGATCAAGTGTTCAACCATGTGCAACTGTTCGACACACCGCTGATTCTCGATCAAACACCCATCGATTTGACCACCCTCGATGCCGCGACGCAGAAAACCCTGCTGCAACTCTGTGCCGGGCTCGGTGTGCAACCCACCGAAGACTCTTTGCTGTTGATTGCCCGTCAGACCGAAAAGCACGTGGGCGCGCTCAAGCGTGACTTGCCTACCGTTTCCTCGTTGTACCGCCAGGCGCGGATAGCCCGGTTGTTCGGTCACTCGGTCGAAGAACTGCTGGCGTTGGCGGGACTTCTCGGAGGCTCGTCTTACAAAACCGCACTGGCCAGCGGCCGCTTGAGTGCAACGACTGCGGAGGCGAATCCGGACATCCTCGATGTGCTGATGCAACTGGATTGGGCCTTCGCCTGGCTCAAAGACAGTCAGCAGACCGTGACGCAGGTATTGCAACGCCTGGGCATCGATGCCCCGCCAAATCCCGAAGAGCAGGAAAATGATCAGCAGATCAGATTGGCCGAGCAAGCTCCCCTGCCCGATGAGTTGCGGGCGCGTCTGACCACGCTGCAGAGCGATACGCGCCGCAGCCTGGCGACCGAGGCGCAAGTCAATGCGCTGGGTCTGCCACTGCAAGAGGATGGCAAACGCAAGCGAGGAGAAATCAACTGGTTTCAGTTGCTGATCGAACACCATCTGATCACTGCTGACGGCCTGCTGTCTGGCCTTGATCGCACACTGACCCTGACAGATGAACCCGTTGCCTGGTTACAGGCCGATGTCGCGCAAGCGCTCAAAGGTCTAGGGCTGGCCCAACCTGTCAAAGATGCTTGCGCAGACAGACTCGTCAAGTTCCTGCTCGATGTGCATGACCGTCAGGCCCAGTTGCTCGAAGGGCTTTTCCAGGAAACCGCGAAACTCGCGCCGGATTGCTGCCGGGCGGTCATTCACTGGGCGTGGGCCACGCCCTATAGCATTTTGCAGCAAGCACTCAAGACCCCGCTGCCCCAAGCGTTGATCGAGGATTATCAACGGGTGGCTCGCCACGCCGAGATCGCCAGAGAGCTGCGTTTGAGCAATAGCGCTCTGCGCCTGTTTGCAATCAATCCGATGTGGCTGGGTGGCGCGGCATACGAGGAAGGCAGTAACAGCATGCCTTCGCTTTCCGATCTCTATCTGCTTGAACGCTTCAGTCATTGGTTCCACAGCCAGAGCCAGTCCGAAGACCATGTCCTGAGTTATTTCAGCTGCGCCAATCCAGCCAAGGCCCAATTGAAAAACAAGGCCCTGCGCCAGCTCGCCAGCGAAACGGCCGATGCTGCCCTTGCTCGTTTGCTGAACTGGCCGCAGGCGCAAGTTGCCGAGCTGACCAGCTCGCTCCCCGATAAACGCGCCACCTCGATGGCTCAAGTCGACTGGGTCCGTCGTTGCCAGGCCGCTTGTCAGGCCAGCGGCTTGGCCGCCAGAACCCTATTGCAAGCCACCGCGCTGGGCGAACAAAGCGATCTGCTGGCCTGGAAAGCCGTCGGTGAGGGAGTCATGGCCGCCCACTCTAACGCCGCCCCATCACGTGACAATGGTTGAGGAACGATCATGACGACTGCCTTCGATGCGCCGCTTAACGAAGCACTGCGTGACGCGATGCTCGCCCTGTATCTGCACGAAGCAATACCCAGCGATCCCTACCTGATCGAGCAAGGGCTGGCTCAAACGATCAAGACCGCCAACGACCTTTATGAATTCTGGTTGCTGGATGTACTGGTCAGCCAGGATGTCCCGACCAGTCCGGTGGCCTGCGCCATTGCCAGCTACCAACAGCAAATCAACAGCATGATGCTGAACCTGGAGCCCGGTTACAGCGATGACAGCTTTACGCCTTTGCAAACCAGCACCTGGCGCGACGGCCTCAATCGCTACTCGATCTGGCCCGCCCTCCAGCAGTTGCGCACGTTCCCGGACATCTATCTGGACCCGACCCTGCGCCTGACCAAGAGCGCCAGTTTCGAGCAACTGGAGAATGACCTCAACCAGGCGCAGATTCAGCCCGAAACAGTACAAACCGCAGTGCTGGCTTACCTTGCCAGGTTCGAAGAAATTGCCAACCTGAAAATCTGCAATGGCTACATTGACGGGGAAGATTTTGCCAACAGTACTTATTATTTCATCGGCAAATCCCCTGCCGAGAATGCTTATTACTGGCGCTCACTGGACATGTCGCAGCGCGCGGTCAAAGCGCCCGCGAGTGCAGCAGGCGAAACCCCGGTCAAATATGACAAGCCGCTGCCCAATGCCTGGTCGGATTGGCAAAAAGCCAACGTGCCCATTTCGGAAAAGGCGCTGGAACACACCATTCGCCCGTGCTGGTTCAACAATCGTCTGTTCGTGATCTGGGCCGAGCTGGAGCTTCAGGATGCGGACGCCATGCAGGCCCCCGCTGACGGCAAGGCCGACCAGAGCGTCAAGGTCAATCCCAGGTTCCGCCTATA
This sequence comes from Pseudomonas sp. TE9122, assembly GCF_056278925.1. Taxonomy (NCBI): domain Bacteria; kingdom Pseudomonadati; phylum Pseudomonadota; class Gammaproteobacteria; order Pseudomonadales; family Pseudomonadaceae; genus Pseudomonas; species Pseudomonas sp. TE9122. Next base: position 3,196,931 of record NZ_JBWBQI010000001.1, read on the forward strand.
TGCCAGCTACAAGAAATATGACGAGACCTGGAGTACGCCGCGGGTTTACATCGAGAGTTACTGCCAGACCAAAGCGCTGATCGAAAAACCGCAGGAAGAAATTGCGGAGCAAACCCAGACCATTGCGGTGTATGACCACTCGACGTCACCTGAGTCGATGGTGCTCATGCTGTATTCGAACTATCAGGGCCTCCCTTCCGAGATTCCGGGCGATGCAGATACCTATGATTTTCTGCGAACGGTACAGATAGACAAGAACTTCAATGTGACACCGCTGCCACCGTCATTCGGCATGGCGCCGGAGGTCAGACCGGCCTCACCTCCCTCCGTCGAGGTCCTCAAGAACGGCGAAGCCCACGTGAGGCTGATCGGCAATATTTTCGCCAATGGCAACGCTGGTCGTTTCCAATACTGGCTTCCCTCCGGCACGCCAATGTTTGGTGCAGTGGAGCACCAGACACCGGATAGCGAAAAGACCACCTGGGATTATCAGGGGTGGCAGTCGCGAATCGAGACCAGCGTGAAAGACGTCGACTTTGTCTATAACCGGGCGGCGTCCAATATCGAGTTGACCGCAAGGCTGGCGGCAGGATTCAACAACCTCCTGATTTTCAAACTTTCCGTCTTCGACAAACACGACGAAAACAAGGAGCTCATCAAAGTTACGCTGGTGTTCGATCCTTCGGAAAATCACCTTGAAGTTCCGCTACTTCCAGGCTCCATCATTGAACCTGTTGGTACCGACTTCATGGATGTCGCAGATACGGCATTCTGTTTCAAGGGGTACCCTGATCGGCTGCGTAGCTTGATCGCCGACCCTGTCGGGAATCCGACTGAATTTACGGTACCCGCCACCAAGCAAGGAGAAACGGCGTGCCTTGCAGGTAAACATGCAAATCGAAGGGTGCTCTATGAACTGATCGGCTCCAGCATGGTTTTGTTTACGTCCTTTTGGCGTTCTACCACCGATCACCATGAAATCGATCTTCATCCTTCAGCAGGGCGCTATAACAGCAGCGTGGGCTACCAGTTTTTCATCGCACACCCGCTGAATGTTCTGTCAACAAAGCCGCCTGAAACATTCAGCGCAATGCGCAAGCTGGCGTCTACAGCCATCGTCAATAGCCTGTCGAAGGACTCCTCGCTGACTTATTCGTTTTCGGTCGATCAATCCACCCTCCAGCCCGACGGCTGGCCAGTGGAGTGGCCTGAGGATCCAAAGGAACTGAAAATCCCGCTGATCTATGGTGTTCTGGTTTATCACGCAGGCTCCTTGGCAACCACGCTGATTGGCGGAGCACTCAAGGCGCTGACCGTTGAATGGGCAGAAGTGCCTCCCTCAAACTTGCAAATAGCGCCCAGCATCAACAGCATGATCGACCCGTCTCTGGGGGACAGCCCTTCTTTGGGCAAGGCGCAATTCATTGACTTCAGCGGCTCCGGCATCGAGTTGAGCGACGGGCAGGAACCCGAAGGATCACGTCGGGCCGCTGTGCGCATGAACACCACCTTCGCCCGGCAACTGATCAACCTTGCCGAAGGCGGCATGGAACCTCTGCTGAGCTGGGAAACCCAGACCCAGCACACAGAACCACCTATCCCGGACGGTCAGGGATCGCAAGCCATGGATTTCTCGGGCGCTTACTACCTGTATTTCCTGGAACTGTTCCTGTACCTGCCCTGGCTGGTGGCCTACCGCTTGAACGAAGAGCAGCAGTACGACGAAGCGAAACAGTGGCTTGCGTATCTGTTTGACCCGACACGACAAAGCGCGGACGCGGGACACCCCGGTTACTGGCAGGCCGTACCGTTGGAAGAGCCGGTATGGCCCGGTCCGGTCGACCCCAGCCTGGCCATTCTGTACCCGGACGATCCGCATCAGATTGCCTTGAGTTTTCCGGTGCACTTTCGCAAGGCGCTGTGGAAACTGTTTATCGAGATCGAAAGCCGCCAGGCTGATCTGGCGTATGCAGAGTTGACGCCGGACGGCCTGGCTGAAGCCAAGATGCGCTACGTCCACATCATGGATCTGCTGGGACCGCGCCCGGATGTACGCCAGATCGACGAATGGTTGCCGCTCACGCTCGACGAATTGAGTTCGTCGAAGAATGTGCAACTGCGTCAATTCGAACAGCGCCTGATCAGCGCGCACCGGCAGCTGCAACAACAGCCACCTTTGCGCATCGGCAGGGCCCCGGCTTCGCAGCCTGCACCACTATTGTGTCTGCGGCCTGACGGCCATGACCCGCTACTGGCGAGCGCGGACACTGAGTATTTCCGTCGGCCCTTCAACCCCGAACTGATCATGCACTGGGATCGAGCCGAAAGCCGCTTGTTTAACCTGCGACATAACCTCGATATGGCCGGCGCTCCGCTGAACCTGCCGTTATTCGCCACGCCGCTGGATCCGCGCGCACTGCTCGCCGCTTGGGGCCAAGGCTTGTCCGGGGCAGCACTCAGCCGCTTGTTGAACCCGCAGATTCCCCATTGTCGCTTCAGTTTCATGTTCGCACTCGCGCAGAACGCGGTGGACAGCGTGATCGCGTTCGGCGCCACGCTACTGTCGCTGATCGAACGCAAGGAGCAGGCGCAGTACCTGGAACTGCAACAGCAGCAGGCGTGGAACCTCGCGGAGATGGCGGTGCAAATACAGGTTCAGGCCGAGAAGATTGATGAAAAAAACAAGGAGGCGTTGCTGGCGAGTCAGGACACCATTCTGGACCGAGTGAGTTATTACGAGAAATTGCTGAAAGACGGTGTCAGCACCTTGGAAATCGGCGCGGGAGCTTCTTACCTGCTGGGAAGTCTCGGCCAGACCGGAGCGACGATTGCCCACGGAATCGGCCAGGCAATGACTGTAGCGCCGAACATATTTGGCATGGCGGCCGGTGGCGCACGCCTGGAAGGTGCTGCCAACGGCTTCGCGGCCCATATGCAAGCGTTTTCACACGTTGCGTATGGCGCAAGCCAAACCATGGATCGCATCGAACAATACCGGCGCCGCGCCCAGGAATGGACCCAGGCCCGCGACCAGGCAAAACTCGAAGCCGAGCAAATCAAGGCCCAGCTTGCCGTCTCCGACGAACAACACAAAGCCACGCAACTGCAACTGCGCCAGGCGCGAGCAGCACTCAACCAGGCCAAGGCCACCCACGATTTCCTGCTGAGCAGCAATCGTTTCAGCCGATCACAGACCTACGACTGGCTCAACAGCAAATTCGCCGGTTTCTACCATACCGCCTTCACCAACGCACAATCGCTATGCCAGGCCGCTGAGGCCTGCTGGCAATACGAAATGGGCGATTTCACCCGAACCTTTGTCCATCCCGGCGCGTGGAATGCCACGTACCGCGGCCTCGGTGCCGGGGAAGAGTTGAAGATGAGCCTGCAACAGATGTACAGCCAGTACGTGCAGCACAACCGCCGCGATCTGGAAATCAGGAAAACCGTGTCACTGAAGGATTTGACCGGCAAGGACCCGAGTTCAACCATCAATAAACCGTGGGCACAGATCAAGCAATCGCTGATCGACAACGGCACGTGTGAATTGGAACTGACTCAGCAAATGTTCGACGATGATTACGCCGGGCAAAATCATTACCTGCGCCGGATCAAGACTATAAGCGTGACGCTACCGGCCGTGCTTGGGCCTTATCAAGATATTCGAGCGGTGCTGAAACAGACCTACAGCAAAGTTGAAATGGCCCCCACGGTCGGCAGCAGCGTCAAAGAAAACCTGCGATCCAGTCAACAGATCGCCCTGTCGAGTTCGCTGGAAGACAACGGCATGTTTCAGCTCAACTTCCAGGACGAACGCTATCTGCCATTCGAATACACCGGCGCGATTTCACGCTGGATCCTGACGTTTCCCAAGGGTCAGGAGCACATACTCCAGCGCTTGCCCGACATCATCCTGCATGTGTGCTACACCGCGAGATGCGAAGGCGGTTCGCTATGAACGAACAGCCGCCGCCGCAACAGTCGACAATGCAGATCAACACACCGAGCCTGCCCAAGGGCGGCGGCGCCATCCAGAGTATTGGCAAGGGATCGGCCGGCGTGGGTACCAAAGGCACTGCGTCGCTGGAACTGTCGTTGCCGATTTCCACCGGACGCGGTTTTGCCCCGCCATTGGGTCTGGGCTATAGCAGTGGCACGGGCAACAGTTCCTGCGGGATTGGCTGGCAGTTGACGGTTGACGCGGTGACCCTGCGCACGGTCAATGGCGTGCCGACTTATGACGGCACTGACCAGGTCGTGGGGCCTGACGGTGATGTATGGCTGCCCGAGCGCAATGAAAGCACCGGTGAATTGATCTTCCGCACTACTGAGCAATACAACGGCTTGCCCCTGACGACAGCGTATGACGTCGTTCGCCACTGGCCACGGGTCGAGGGTGCATTCGCCTTGATCGAACATTGGTCGAACGAGACCGACAAAGCCGGTTTCTGGCTGATTCACGGTGCCGACGGCAGCCTGCATATCTATGGCACCACCGCCAATTCACGCCGGGCCGACCCTGCCGACCCGCAGCGCGTCGGCGTCTGGATGATCGACGAAAGCCTCAATACCCGCGGCGAACACATCATCTACGAATACAAGGCGGAAACCGAACTGCCAGTCGCTCCGCAGTATCGCGACTATCGCGCTCAGCGCTATCTCAAACGCGTGTGTTATGGCAACGAAAAAGCCTCAGCGCACCTGTATGCCTGGGACAGCGGTAGCCGGGAAAAACAGTTGTGGCACTTTCAACTGGTGTTCGACTATGGCGAACGCAGCAGCGATCTGGAACAAGTGCCAACGTTTGAAGAGCAACAGCCATGGGCCGAGCGCAGCGACCCTTACTGGATCTACGCCTACGGTTTCGAGCTGGGCAACCGACGCCTGTGTCGACAAGTGCTGATGTTTCATCACTTCCCCAAAGAGTTGGGTGACCATCCGGTTCTGGTGCAGCGCCTGCTCCTGCAATATCGCCTCAGCCCACTGGGTTACAGCCATCTGAGCGCGGCGCATCAGCAGGCCTATGACGGCCTCGGCCAGATCGAAAGCCGACCGCCCATGGAGTTCAGCTACAACACGTTCGACCTCGCCCCGCAGCCGCAAGGCTGGAAAGAATTCACGGCCATGCCCGGCCTCGACGATGGTCATCAATATCAGTTGGTTGACCTGTACGGTGAGGGCCTGGCGGGTGTGCTCTGCCGTTATGACCACGGCTGGTATTACCGCGAGCCGTTGCGCGCAGAGACCGGCAGCGATCAGGTCGAGTACAGCGAGTGGAAACTTCTTGAAGGCGTGCCGATGTCCGACGCCGGCAAACCCGTGCATCAGTCGCTTACCGATCTGACCGGCGACGGCAAGCTCGACTGGGTGCTCGCCGCGCCGGGCATGTGCGGATTTTTCACCCTCGACCCAGATCGCAACTGGTCAGGGTTCGTGCCCTTCGATGCATTTCCCGGCGAATTTTCCCACCCGATGGCGCAGATCGCCGACTTGCTGGGTGACGGCCTGAGCGACCTGACGCTGGTCGGCCCGCGCAGCGTGCGTTTGTATGCCAATCGTCGCGCGGCTGGCTTCGCCGAGGCCGTCGACGTGCCGCATGCGGAAAAAACCGCCGCAGGCGATGATGATGAGCTGCCTGTGCTGAGCAATACACCGAGCGAAATCGTTGCATTCGCCGATCTCATCGGCAGCGGTCAGCAACATCTGGTGCGGATCCGTCATAACGAAGTCAAGTGCTGGCCGAATTTGGGACATGGTCGTTTCGGCAAAGGCTTTGTGCTGTGCACCCTGCCCTTCGCCTACGATGAATTCAACGCCTCACGGGTCTTGCTGGCGGATCTCGACGGCTCGGGTGCGGCTGACCTGATCTACATGGAAGCCGAGCGCCTGCGTATTTTCATGAACCATGCCGGCAGCGGTTTCGCCCAGACATCCATTGATCTTCCCTGGCCTGAGGGCCTCGCCCATGACGCGCTCTGGCAGGTCACCAGCGCAGATCTGCAAGGCCTGGGCTGCTCGAGCCTGGTGGTGACATTGCCGCACATGTCGCCCAGACACTGGCGTTACGATTTCGTCGACGCCAAACCCTATCTGCTCAACAGAAGCTGCAACAACATGGGTTGCAGCGCCAGCGTGAATTACCGCAGTTCGGCGCAGGAATGGCTGGATGAAAAACGTGAGCAACAGGCAGCCGGTGTTGAAAATCCAGTGTCCGGTCTACCCATGGCCATGCACCTGGTACACGAGCAAATCCAACATGATGAGATCACCGGCAACACACTGACACAGCTCTTCAGCTATCGCGGCGGTTATTACGACCGTTTCGAGCGCGAATTCCGTGGTTTTCGCCTGCTGCTGCAAAGCGACACCGAAGCGTCAGCAACCGAGTTCACCGCGCCGATTCTCAGTAAGACCTGGTTTCACACAGGCGAAACCATCGACCCGTCAAGAACCGGTTATTACAGCCGTGACGGTGATGCGGTCGATCTCAAATCCACACTGCTGCAGCTCTATCACTTCAATGATCGCATCGCGCAACCTTTCACCGAAGCTGATGAGGAGACTGCGCGAGAGATCGCCCGCACCCTGAGCGGCCGAGTGATGCGCTCGGAAGTGTTCGCCGCCGGTGACGACGCGGCGACCGCAGTCCCCTATGTGGTCCAGGAACATCGCTATGGCGCACGGGTGCTGCGCCCCAAAGGCAAGTACCAGCCTTATGCAGTGATCTTGCCCCTGGACGCGGAATCCATCAGTTATCAGTACGAACCGGCAATTGCCGACGATCCGATGTGCCAGCACCAGTTAAATCTGGAATGGGACCCCTACGGCCGTGTGGTGCATGCTTTCACGGTGAACTACGCGCGACGCAAAACCAGCAGCGATGCGCCGCCGTTCACTGAAGAGCATCAGCAGAACTGGTGGAAGGATGCTCATGACGATGCGCAACAAAAATGGTACCTGACGCAGCTCCGGTCAGAATCGATTCATTTGCCCAATGACGAGGCCTGGCGCCTTGGATTGCCCTGCCGCTTGCGCAGCAATTCGCTGGTGCTGGAAAAAGCGGCGCTGAGTGCCGCAACGATCCACCATGAACATATTTTGCTAATGGCCCGCGAGGATGGCGAATGGGCGCAGCAAGCAGTGTTGTCTGCATTGACGCTGCAGCGCTACATCGACCCTCGCAGCGGTGCAACGCTGGATCCGGGCGACGCGACTTTCGAGGGTTTGCCCGCCTACATGGAGACGGCCGAACTGGACGCCGTCGCCCTCAGCGCATATGACAAACTCGAGGTGGATGGCCAATTACCCTTCAACCTGAAAGAAAAACTCGAATCGCAGGAGGTCGGTTACCACATCATGCCGCTGTTCCTGCCCGAGCAAGATCACGGTCCGATCGATGATCCTGACGATGCGAAGAACTATCTGTGGTCAGTGCACAGAGGTTTCTCCACCTACCACGCACTCGACGGCTTTCATAACGTGCAGAAATACCGTGAAACCCGCAGTCACGGCGAAACCCTGATTACCTATGACGCGTATTGGTGTGTGACAACCGCTGTGACCTTACCGGACGGCTGCACTACCCGCAGCCTCGACGTGGACTACCGCACCTTCCTCCCTGCGGCCATTGAAGATGCCAACCGCAACCTGCAGGAAGCGCGCTACAACGCTTTCGGCGAGCCGCTGGTGAGCAGTTTCCACGGCACCGAACTTGGAGAACCGGTGGGTTTTGACCCGCTGCAAACCTACGTCCCGCCGGCAGACCGCGACCCGGCCATTGCCATCGCCGATCCGAAACAAGCCATTGGCAACTTCGCCCATGCCGCTTTCTGGGATACGTTCAGTTGGATGGGTTGCATCTCCCGCACGTCCTCACGCTCCCAAGAGTGGTGGGACTGGGCGAAAAGCCAAGGCTACATTCTGCCCGAAGGACACATTTGCGATCGCGCCCGACAGTACCTTGCCGCTGTGGAAAATCCCGATCGGAATGAAACCGAACTCCAGCAGCAAATCGATAATGCACAGCGTGAGCCCGTGTATGCCGTCTCTCTGGTGGCCGACCGCTATCCGCTTGATCCCGATCTGCAAGTGCGAGTCAGCATTGCTTGCCTGGACGGTTTCGGCCGCACTCTGCAAACCAAACATGAGGTCCCCCCGGGCGTGGCCTGGCAGGTCGATGACAACGGTGAGTTGGTCCTCGACGACAATGGCAAACCAATAGACGCCCAGGCCCAGCGACGCTGGCGTGTCAGCGAGCCAGTGGAATACAACAACAAAGGCCAGACTGTGCGGATTTACCGGCCCTACTTCGCCGATCAACCGCGCTACATCAATGATCGCTCGATGCGCAAGCATGCTTTTCACGACCAGCAGTTCTACGACGCGGTGGGCCGACCGACCGCAACCGTGCTGGCGAAGCAAATGCTGCAAGGCAATCCACCGACGCTCAAACCCCTGCGCCGGGAAGTCTGGTACTGGATCTGGTGTAACGTCGCCTTCGACGAAAATGACCTGTTCGACCCGCCACCGGAACAACGGCGACGCAACTGGTGGACAGGAAGGTGAGCAAGCATGCGCAGACACCGCATCTTAGCGTCACTGATGCCCGAGGCTTACCGGTGCGGCAGGTTGCCTACTGGCGCGAAGATGGCAGCGAATCTGAAGCGCGCATCACCGCGGTTCAGCATGACGTTGACGGGCGACGGGTGGCGCAGCGCGATCCACGATTGTTCGCCGACGCATCAGCCCCCGCCAATCTCAGGACGGTTTACTCACTGACCGGTCAGGTGCTGATCACGCTCAGCGTCGATGCCGGATGGCACGTCAGTCTGTGGGGCGAGGCGCGTCAACCGCTGCACGGTTGGGATGGCCGGGGTAGCGTGCGCAGCATCGAGTATGACGAACAGCTGCGACCACTGGCTGTGTTCGAACACGCCGATGACGGAGAACCTTTGTGCACGGAGCGATATGGTTATGCCGGCAGCAATCCGACATTTGCCACGCGGAATCAGTGCGGACAGATCATCCGCCTCGATGATCCGGCCGGCACGCAGTTGTTCGAACAGTTCGGATTGACCGGTGGAATCATCGCGCAGTCTCGACGCTTTCTGCGCTCACTCGACACTCCTGACTGGCCGGTATCGCTCAGCGAGCGTGACAAATTGCTCGAAGACGCACCTGCCGCCACGAGCTACTCGCGTTTCAACCCGCTCTCGGAAACCATCGAACAAATCGACGCCAGAGGACACCGACAGCTTTTCAGCCAGACCCTGGACGGCCAGTTGCGAGACGTTCGACTGCAATTGAAGGGCATCGCGCCGAAAACCCTGGTCGGCGCCATCCAGTACGATGCCCAAGGACATACCCTTCGGGAAACCGCTGACAACGGAGTGATCACCACATTGGACTACGCCGCCGAGGATGGCAGGCTGATCAGCCTGCAAAGCCAGCGCGGCAATGACATCCTGCAAGACCTGCGTTATGTCTACGACCCGGTAGGCAACGTGCTGAGTATTGAAGACGCCGCCCTCCCGATTCGATACTTTGCCAACCAGCGCATCGAACCGGTCAACCGCTACCGTTATGACAGTCTCGATCAGTTGATCGAGGCCACGGGTTGGGAGGCCGGTCAGACATCGAAGTTTTCACTGGCAGATCCTGCAGCGATCGCCAATTACACCCAGACCTATCACTATGACTGCGGTGGCAATTTGCTCAAATTGATCCACGACGGCCCACAAGGCCACGGTCACCGCCTGGTCGCCGCCAAGCACAGTAACCGCTGCTTGCCGGTGCGCGATGGCATGGACCCGGGCGAGGAAGATTTGCGCAACGGCTTCGATGCCAATGGCAATCTGCTTGGCCTGCAACCAGGACAGACTTTCAACTGGGACTTGCGTAACCGATTGCGTGAAGTCCGGCTGGTTTTGCGTGAAGACCGTTCGGCTGATAACGAGCAATACCGATACGCCTCAGACGGCATGCGCGTGCGCAAAGTGCGGCTGATGCAGACCAACGCTAAAACGCTGATGAACGAAGTGCGTTATCTGCCGAATCTGCAAATCCGTACCCACAGTGGTACGGGAGAAATACTGCAGGTGATCAGTGTCCAGGCCGGGCGCAGCAGCGTGCAGGTGTTGCACTGGGAATCCGAACCGCCCCAAGGCATCGACAACGATCAAGCGCGTTACAGCCTCAACGACCATTTGGGTTCCTGCACCCTGGAACTCGACGCCACGGGCAAGCTCATCAGTCAGGAGCGATACCACCCTTTCGGCACCACCGCGTGGTTTGCCGGGCGTAGCGAAATCGAGACAAGCTATAAAACGCTGCGCTATTCGGGCAAAGAGCGGGATGCGACCGGGCTTTATTATTACGGGTTCAGGTATTACGTGGCGGGTTGGCAGCGATGGTTGAATCCGGATCCGTCCGGGGCGATTGATGGTCTGAATCTGTTCAGCATGGTGAAAGGCAATCCGTTGGCCTACTTCGATACTGATGGGCGAATTCGTGAAGGCGTCAATGAGGAGTACCCGACTCAAGCGACCATCGGATCTTCGCCTTCGCCGCAATCATCAACGCCATTTTCAGCAAACTCTGTCATTAACGAAAGCACGAGATTTGGATTTCCTGATACACCACCATTGTCTCCAGAAGTAAAGAGCGCAAGCCACTCCATCGAAATGTTGATGGAGAAAGTGCAATTGACCGATTCTTCGCTGAAGAACAAGCCAACGTCGATTGCCGATGATATTGGTGGTCGCCCTGCTATAGGCGGCGGGGGCGAAGGAGAAATATACGAAAGCGCCGACGGAAAACATGTCTATAAAAAGTTCAGAGGAGCCGACAAGCGAAACAGTATTCCGGGGTATGTAAAAACCGAAGCCGAGGGTTTCAATGCTTACTATGGAGCAGGCTCGGCGACGGCACTTATTGAAGACAATCAGAGTTACCTCAAGATGATAAAACTCGATGGCATCCCCCTCGGCGACATCAAGAAAGTTTCCATTCCGGCAAGCGGCGCCAATGCACTTTTGGAGATGTTTAATGAAATGGAAGCAAAGGACCTATATCACCAGGATGTACAGGACCATAATTTCCTCTGGTCGGAGAGAGATACTAAAGTTTACCCCGTCGACATGCAGCCGTTCCCCTTTGAGCTTGCCCAGTACACGATAGACTCATACGAGCGAAGTAAAAAACAGTTGCTGACTCAATTTGCTCGCAACGTGAAACGCTGACTTCCATTCCCTCAAGCCCTTGATGGAATGCGCGCACCTCAAAACATATGGAAGCCAGGTTGCTATTGCTTCAGATCGATGCGAAGAAAGCTAAACGGCACCTTCCGGTGCCGTTCGCTTCTCACATTTCCAACTTCATTTTCGCGCATCCGCCCAGGATTTCAGCAGTTCGCTATAGCTCACCGTTTCACCCTTCGGCTTCTCGTTAGCCAGTTTCGGCTTCGGTGCGCCCGGTTGATCGAACCAGTATTGCGCATCGCGTTCCGGGTTCATCTTCGGCGCGCAAGTGGCCTGGGCCTTGGAGCGTTCGAGGCGTTCCATGATGCGGTCCTGATCCTTGGCCAGGCCATCGAGCGCTTGTTGTGGGGTCTTCTCGCCGCTGGCGGCTTCGGCGATATGGCTCCACCACAGTTGCGCCAGACGCGGGTAGTCCGGCACGTTGGTGCCGGTCGGCGACCATTGCACGCGGGCCGGGCTGCGATAGAACTCGACCAGACCACCGAGTTTCGGCGCCAGATCGGTCATCGCTTGCGAGTTGATGTCCGACTCGCGAATAGGTGTCAGACCGACGATGGTTTTCTTCAGCGAAACAGTTTTCGAGGTCACGAACTGCGCGTACAGCCACGCCGCGAGTTTCTGTTTCTCAGGCGTGGATTTCATGAATGTCCACGACCCCACATCCTGGTAGCCGAGCTTCATACCCTCTTCCCAATACGGGCCTTTAGGCGACGGCGCCATGCGCCATTTCGGCGTGCCGTCGGCGTTGACCACCGGCAGGCCGGGTTTGGTCATGTCGGCGGTGAACGCGGTGTACCAGAAGATCTGCTGGGCGATGTTGCCCTGCGAGGGCACCGGGCCGGACTCGGAGAAGGTCATGCCGGCCGCTTCCGGTGGCGCGTATTTCTTCAGCCAGTCGACGTATTTGGTGGTGGCAAACACGGCCGCCGGGCCGTTGGTGTCGCCGCCACGGGTCACGCTGGAGCCGACCGGGTGGCAGTCCTCAACACGAATCCCCCACTCGTCCACCGGCAAGCCGTTGGGCAGTCCCTTGTCGCCGCCACCGGCCATGGAGAACCAGGCATCGGTGAAACGCCAGCCCAGCGACGGGTCTTTCTTGCCGTAGTCCATGTGGCCGTAGACGCGTTTGCCGTCGATTTCCTTGACGTCTTCGCTGAAGAATTTGGCGATGTCTTCATAGGCCGACCAGTTCACCGGCACGCCTAATTCGTAGCCGTACTTTTCCTTGAACTTGGCTTTCAGATCGGCGCGTTCGAACCAGTCGGCACGGAACCAGTACAGGTTGGCGAATTGCTGGTCGGGCAGTTGATAGATCTTGCCGTCCGGCGCGGTGGTGAAGGAGATGCCGATGAAGTCCTTGATGTCGAGGGTCGGCGAAGTGAAGTTTTTGCCCTCGTTGGCCATCAGGTCGGTGATCGATTCGGTCTTGCCGTAGCGAAAGTGCGTGCCGATGAGGTCGGAGTCGTTGACCCAGCCGTCATAGATGTTCTTGTCCGACTGCATCACCGTCTGCATTTTCTCGACCACGTCGCCTTCCTGCAGCAGGTCGTGGGTGAGTTTGATCCCGGTGATTTCGCTGAAGGCCTTGGCCAGCACCTTGGACTCGTATTCGTGGGTGGTCAGGGTTTCGGAAACGACCTTGATGTCCATGCCACGAAACGGCTCGGCGGCCTTGATGAACCACTTCAATTCTTCAAGCTGCTGTTCGGCCGTCAGGGTCGAGGGCTTGAACTCGCTGCCGATCCATTTTTTCGCAGCATCTTCGTAGGCGTCGGCCCAGGCAGATGCGCTCAGACCGCTGAGTGCCAGCATGGCTGCCAATGAAATGCTATGTCGCAGCTTATTGTTTTTATCGAACATAGAGACCTCCTGTTTAAGTTGTGGAGCCGCGTTGCCGAACGATTCGACTAGCCCCAACGCATCACAGCCAACAGCCACACCAGGGACAACGCGGACGCCACCCAGATGCTCCAGTCGGTGACGCCGATTACCAGCAAATGCAGGTAGGCGCTGCCGAGAAGACCGATAAACAAGCGATCGCCACGGGTGGTGGCAATCGGCAAAAACCCGCGCCGCAGAATGCTCGGCGAGCGCAATTCCCAGGTGGTCATGCCCACCAGAATCAGACCGATGCCGATGAAGAACGCGGCGGTCGGTGTCGTCCAGCTCATCCATTCCATCATCAGCTCCTCAGACTCGACCGAGGGCAAAGCCCTTGGCCACGTGGTTGCGCACAAACCAGATCACCAGCATGCCCGGCAGGATGGTCAACACCCCCGCTGCTGCCAGCACGCCCCAATCGATCCCCGATGCCGACACCGTGCGCGTCATCACTGCCGCAATCGGCTTGGCGTTGACCGAGGTCAGCGTGCGCGCCAGCAGCAGTTCGACCCAGGAAAACATGAAGCAGAAAAACGCCGTGACGCCGATGCCGGAGCCGATTAACGGGATGAAAATCTTCACGAAGAACTTGGGAAAACTATAGCCGTCGATGTAGGCCGTTTCGTCGATCTCCTTGGGCACGCCAGACATGAAACCTTCCAGAATCCACACCGCCAGGGGCACGTTGAACAAGCAGTGCGCCAAGGCTACGGCGATGTGCGTGTCGAACAGGCCGATCGACGAATACAACTGAAAGAACGGCAGCAAAAACACCGCCGGCGGCGCCATGCGATTGGTCAGCAGCCAGAAGAACAGGTGTTTGTCGCCGAGGAAACGATAGCGTGAAAACGCATAGGCCGCCGGTAACGCCACGCTCAGGGAAATCACCGTGTTGAGGCTGACGTAGTACAGCGAGTTGAGATAGCCGGTGTACCAGCTCGGATCGGTGAAGATCACCTTGTAGTTCGCCAGCGTGAATTCCTGTGGGAAAAGCGTCAGGCCGCCGAGGATTTCGGTGTTGCTCTTGAACGACATGTTCAGCAGCCAGTAGATCGGCACCAGCAGGAACAGGATGTAGACCAGCAACGGAATAAGCTTTTTCTTGCTCATGGCCGGGCCTCAGCGGTTGGCGTCGGAGTGCGTCATGGCGGTATAGAACAGCCACGACACCAACAGGATGATCAGGAAGTACACCAGCGAAAACGCCGCTGCCGGACCGAGGTCGAATTGCCCTACAGCCATCTGCGTCAACGTCTGACTCAAAAAGGTCGTGGCATTGCCCGGCCCGCCGCCGGTGAGCACGAACGGCTCGGTGTAGATCATGAAACTGTCCATGAAGCGCAGCATCACCGCGATCAGCAGCACGCTCTTCAGCTTGGGCAACTGAATGTGGCGGAACACTGCCCAGGCCGAGGCGCGATCGATCCGCGCCGCCTGGTAATACACGTCGGGAATCGCCCGCAAACCGGAGAAACACAGCAGCGCGACCAGAGAAGTCCAGTGCCAGACGTCCATCACCAGCACCGTCACCCAGGCGTCCATGGTGTTGGCCGCGTAGTTGTAGCTGATGCCCATCGCATTGAGGCTGGAACCGAGCAGGCCGATGTCCGCGCGGCCGAAAATCTGCCAGATGGTACCGACCACGTTCCACGGAATCAGCAACGGAATCGCCAGAATGATCAGCACCACCGAGGACCAGCGACCCTTGGTCGGCATGGTCAGCGCGACGGCGATGCCCAGCGGGATTTCTATCAGCAGCACGCAGGCGGAATAGATGAACTGACGCAGCAACGAGTCGTGCAAACGCGGGTCGAGCAGCACTTGCTTGTACCAGTCAGCGCCAACGAAGTAGCGGCTGGACTGGTCAAAGATGTCCTGCACCGAATAGTTGACCACGGTCATCATCGGGATCACCGCACTGAACGCCACCAGCAGGAACACCGGCAACACCAGCCACCAGGCCTTGTTGTTCTGCACCTTGTTCATGGCTGCACCTCCTCGTCGCTGACTTCCAGGAGAAATTCATCGGCATAGACCATCAGCCATTGCGCCGGGAAACTGATGTAAGCCGTGCCCTGCGGCACCGGTTTGTCTTCGGCCAGACGCACCTTCAACGGCGCGCCGTCGAGGTTGAGAGTCATGATCTTGTAGGTGCCGAGGTCTTCGACGTGTACGACTTTGGCCTGCATCGCATCGTCAAACGGCTCGTCCCACACATGAATGAATTCAGGGCGGATGCCGACCTTGAGATTTTTCCACTGGCCGTGCTCGATATGGCGCTGCAAGGCGTCGGACAACGGCAGGTGCGTCGAAGCGAAACCGACGCCACCGGGCTGCGGCTGCACCTCAATCAGATTCATCCCCGGGCTGCCGATGAAATAGCCGACAAAGGTGTGGCTCGGCCGCTCGAACAATTCCCGTGGCGTACCGAACTGGACGATCTGGCCGCCGTACATCACTGCGATCTTGTCGGCGAACGTCGAGGCTTCAAGTTGGTCGTGGGTGACGTAGACCATGGTGATGTTGAACTGCTCGTGGATCTGCTTGAGCTTGCGCCGCAGCTTCCACTTCAGGTGCGGGTCGATCACCGTCAGCGGCTCATCGAAGAGGATTGCCGAGACGTCATCGCGCACCAGTCCACGGCCCATGGAGACTTTCTGCTTTTCGTCGGCGGTGAGGTTGCGCGCTTTTTTGCTCAGCAGATTCTGCAGGTCGAGCACTTCGGCAATTTCCTGCACCTTGCTGTGCACTTTCGCCTCGGCCATGCCCTGGTTTCGCAGCGGGAAAGCGAGGTTGTCGAACACGGTCATGGTGTCGTAGACCACCGGAAACTGGAAAACCTGGGCGATGTTGCGCTTCTCCGGCGTGAGGTCGTTGACCGCTTTGCCGTCAAACAACACGTGGCCCTGGGACGGGCTGAGCAGGCCGGAAATAATGTTGAGCAAGGTCGACTTGCCGCACCCGGACGGGCCGAGCAAGGCGTAGGCGCCGCCCTGCTCCCAGACGTGATCCATCTCGCGGATCGCATAATCCTCCGCGCCGCTCGGGGTTTTGCTGTAGCTGTGGGCGAGGTGCTGCAAACGGATTTCGGCCATCAGGCAACCCTCGCGACACGCCGGCCCGGTGCTTGCACCAGACGGCCCTGCGCATCGAAAACGAACAGTTTGTGGGTCGGGATATAGATGCGGATCGGCGCATCGACGTCGTATTCATGAACACCCGGCAAGTGCAGCACCAGCAGGAAATGCTCGTTGCGCACATGCAGGAAGGTTTCCGAGCCGCTGATTTCGGCGACCTCGACGGTCACGGCCAGTTCGAGATCGTCATCGTTGCTCGGCACCAGCGAGATATGACTCGGGCGTACGCCGAAGCGGAACTCACCCTCGCCCACCGGGCGCAGATCGACGTTCAACGGAAAGTGTACGAAGTTGGCGAAGCTGACTTCGTTGCCGGCAATGCGTCCCGGCATCAGGTTGATCGGCGGTTCGGAGAACAATTCAGCGGCGAGCACCGACTGCGGCTGGTGATAGACCTCGGTCGACGGCCCGCTCTGGATCACCCGGCCTTCGTGCAGGATGGTCGTGGTGCCGCCGAGGGCCAGCGCTTCGTTGGGTTCGGTGGTGGCGTAAATGGCGATGGTGTGGCGCGCCTTGAACAGCTCGCGCATTTCCTGACGCAGCTCTTCGCGCAGCTTGTAGTCGAGGTTGACCAACGGCTCGTCGAAGAGGATCAGTTCAGCATCCTTGACCAGGGCGCGGGCCATGGCCGTGCGCTGTTGCTGCCCACCGGAGAGCTCCAGCGGATAGCGCTGCAAGAACTTCTCGATGCGCAGCATGCGTGCGGTTTCCTGCACCTTGCTGTGGATGATCTCTTTCGAAATACCGGCCTGACGCAGTGGCGAGGCGATGTTCTCGAACACCGTCATGGTCGGGTAATTGATGAACTGCTGATAGACCATCGACACGTTGCGCAGCCGCACCGGGCGCTGGGTGACGTCGACACCGTTCATCAGCACGCGGCCGCTGTCGGGCTTGTCGAGGCCGGCCATCAGGCGCATGAGGCTGGTCTTGCCGGACAGGGTGCGCCCGAGCAGTACGTTGAAGGATCCGGGTTCGAATTTCAGGCACGCATCGTCGATCCAGATCTGGCCCTCGACGGTACGGCTGACGTGCTCCAGGGTGAGTGACATGGCTCGGCCTTTTTTATTTTTGGAGTCAAGCGACCGGAGCAACAGAGCGACATTCGTGCCAGAAATGGCAAGTGGTTGATTTGCCGTGAAAATCGTTGATTGCACGGGGAAATGGCGTTCACAGCTGAACACTTTTGAACAGTCGGAGTGATTGACAATGAACAATAGTGAACAACACTCTATGCACGCTTTTGCCCAATCCTGAATGCAAAATGGATCCCCTGTGGGAGCGAGCCTGCTCGCGAAAGCGGTGTGTCATTCAATGAATCCATTGACTGAACCGACGCTTTCGCGAGCAGGCTCGCTCCCACATGGGGATTTGTGTAGTTTTGAAGATCGGGCTCATAACAATAATAAAATCGCTGCACTCAGAGGCTCGCCCCATGGCCGCACCTGCTTCGCCGCTGTCCCACGACGCGATCGTCCAGACCTCCTGGCAACGTTGCCGCGCGTTCGGCCTCGACCACCAGAGCGCGCCGGCCTTCGATCAATTACCCGCCGCCGGCATTGCACGATTGCTCGACAGCCATCATTCGCTGGTGCAGACCACGCATCAGGAAGTCCTGCCCTACTACGAAAACATCCTCAGCAATTCCAACTGCCTGATCATGCTCGCCGACAATCAGGGCCAAGTGCTGACCTCGTGGGGCACGCAGCGCTTTATCGAACCGAATCTGGCCCGGGGCTTTCAGGCCGGGGCGAGCTGGATGGAGCGCAGCAGCGGCACCAATGCAATCGGCACCGCACTGGCCTGTGAGCAGGCTGTGCACATCGAACACGATGAACACTTCCTCAAGGCCAACCGCTTCATGACCGGCTCCGCCGCGCCGATTTTCGACGCCGAGCGCAAGGTCATCGCCGTGCTCGATGTCTCCAGCGACAGCTATCTGCCACCCTCGCACACCCTCGGCATGGTCAAGATGATGAGCCAGACCGTGGAAAACCGGCTGATCCTCAACCTGTTCCATGGCCAGCACTTTCAACTGACATTCAACACCGGGTTGAACAACCTCGACAGCCAGTGGGCCGGGTTGCTGATCTTCGATGAAAGCGGTCAAGTGCTGTCGGCCAATCGCCGCGCCGACAATTTGCTCGGTGTGCGTTTGTCGCGCGTCAGCGTTGAAAGCCTGTTCAAGGTGTCGCTGCTGGAGTTGATCAATCAGCCCGAGGGTCTGCCGTTTGCCCTGCAGACCTCTGGACGCAACCGTTTCCAGTGTTTGCTGAAACGGCCGAAACAGGCACCGGTGCAGGCGCGAGTGTTTGTCGCCGAGGACAAGCCTGCGCCTGCCAGTGCGATCAGCCTCAATACGCTGCATTTCGGCGACAGTCGCGTGGAAAAAGCCGTGCGCCAGGCCGAGCGCTTGCTGGAAAAAGACATTCCGTTGTTGATCCACGGTGAAACCGGCGTCGGCAAGGAAGTGTTCGTCAAAGCCTTGCATCAGGCCAGCTCCCGGCAAAAACAGGCATTCATCGCGGTGAACTGTGCAGCGATCCCCGCTGAACTGGTCGAGTCCGAGTTGTTCGGTTACGAGAAAGGCGCGTTCACCGGGGCCAACCAGAAAGGCAGCATCGGCCTGATCCGCAAGGCCGACAAAGGCACGCTGTTTCTCGATGAGATCGGTGACATGCCGCTGCCGACCCAGGCGCGTTTGTTGCGCGTGTTGCAAGAGCGCTGCGTGCAGCCGGTGGGTAGCAGCGAGTTGTTTCCGGTGGACTTGCGGATCATTTCCGCGACCAACCGTTCGTTGCGCGAGCAGGTGCAACTGGGCCGTTTCCGCGAAGACTTGTACTACCGCATCGGCGGCCTGACCCTGGAGCTGCCACCGTTACGCGAACGCAGTGACAAGCAGGCGCTGTTCAAACGGCTGTGGGAGCAACATCGCGAGCCAACGCAATGGGCGGGGCTGAGCCCGGAGGTGTTGGAGCTGTTTGAAAAGCATCCGTGGCCGGGGAATTTGCGTCAGGTCAGCAGCGTGATGCAGGTGGCGCTGGCCATGGCCGAGGAACAACCAGTGCGACCGGAGCATTTGCCGGATGATTTTTTTGTCGATCTGGAGATGGAGCCGGTGGAAACAGCGGCGCCGCTGGGGCTGGATTTGAATGATGTTGAGGCGTTGAATCGCGAGTTGAAGGCGGCCGGGGGGAATATTTCGCATCTGGCGCGGCGGCTGGGGGTTAGCCGCAATACGCTTTACAAGCGGTTGCGGCAGGCTGAATGACAAGTTGTCTGGACGGGCCTCTTCGCGAGCAGGCTCGCTCCCACACGGCATTTGTGTCGTGCACGGAAAACGGACATGGCGAAAATCCACTGTGGGAGCGAGCCTGCTCGCGAAGGCGTCCGCCCGGTCAACGCTGGTCCTGAGGAAGAAAAAACAAAACCCGCACAAGGCGGGTTTTGTCTGTAACAGGTAAGGCTATCAGTCAGCCAGACGCCAGGTAGTCCCACCCTTGCCATCTTCCAGCACGACACCCATCGCCGTCAGCTGATCACGAATCCGGTCCGACTCGGCCCAGTCTTTCGCCGCCCGAGCTGCCAGACGCGCCGCAATCAGTGCATCGACTTGAGCCGCATCGACCCGCCCTTCAGCGCCGGCCTGCAGGAAGTCATCCGCCTCCAACTGCAACACACCGAGCACACTCGCCAGTTCCTTCAGACGTGCCGCCAGCCCCGCCGCTGCATCAAGATCGCTCTCGCGCAGACGGTTGATCTCGCGCACCATCTCGAACAGCACAGCGCACGCTTCAGGGGTGCCGAAGTCGTCGTTCATCACCGTGGTGAAACGCTCGACGAACGCCTCGCCACCGGCCGGCGCCACGCTCGGCAGGCCTTTCAGCGCATGGTAGAAACGCTCCAGTGCGCCCTTGGCGTCCTTGAGGTTGTCTTCCGAATAGTTGATCGCGCTGCGGTAGTGGCTCGAGACCAACAGGTAACGCACCACTTCCGGGTGGTACTTGTCGAGCACGTCGCGGATGGTGAAGAAGTTGTTCAAGGACTTGGACATCTTCTCGCCATTGATGCGAATCATCCCGCAATGCATCCACGCGTTGGCGTAGGTCTTGCCGGTGGCCGCTTCGCTCTGGGCGATTTCGTTTTCGTGGTGCGGGAACTCCAGGTCGCTGCCGCCGCCATGAATGTCGAAAGTCTCACCGAGGCAGCAGGTCGACATCACCGAGCACTCGATGTGCCAGCCCGGACGCCCGGCGCCCCATGGCGATTCCCAGCTCGGCTCGCCCGGCTTGGCGGCTTTCCACAAAACGAAATCGAGCGGGTCTTGTTTCGACTCGTCGACCTCGATGCGCGCACCGATGCGCAAATCTTCGATCTTCTTGCGCGACAGCTTGCCGTAGCCCATGAACTTGGCGACGCGATAGTACACGTCGCCATTGCCCGGCGCGTAGGCGTAGCCCTTGTCGATCAGGGTCTGGATCATCGCGTGCATGCCAGCGATGTGATCGGTGGCGCGCGGTTCCATGTCCGGCTTCTGGATGTTCAGGCGCGCTTCGTCTTCGTGCATCGCGGCGATCATGCGCTCGGTCAGCGCTTCGAACGACTCACCGTTCTCGCGGGCGCGATTGATGATCTTGTCGTCGATGTCGGTGATGTTGCGCACGTAGGTCAGGTCATAACCGCTGAAGCGCAGCCAGCGCGTCACCAGGTCGAACGCAACCATGCTGCGGCCGTGGCCGAGGTGGCAGTAGTCGTACACGGTCATCCCGCAGACGTACATGCGCACCTTGTTGCCATCCAGCGGCTTGAAGACTTCTTTGCTCTTGGTGAGCGTGTTGTAGATCGTTAGCACGTTAGTTCCTTGACTCACTCACTGGCCCCACGAATCACGCAGGGTCACGGTACGGTTGAATACCGGCTGACCGGGTTTCGAGTCCTTGAGGTCCGCGACAAAGTAGCCTTCGCGCTCGAACTGGAAACGGTCTTCCGGCTGTGCGTTGCCGAGCGATGGCTCAGCGCGACAACCGGTCAGCACTTGCAGCGAGTCAGGGTTGATGTTGTCGAGGAAGCTGGCGCTGTCTTCGGCCTTCTCCGGGTTCGGCGAACGGAACAGGCGATCGTACAGACGTACTTCGCACTCGACGCTGGCGGCGGCCGGCACCCAGTGGATCACGCCCTTGACCTTGCGCCCTTCCGGGTTCTTGCCCAGGGTGTCCGGGTCGTACGAGCAACGCAGTTCGACGATGTTGCCGTCGGCGTCCTTGATCGCTTCGTCGGCGCGGATCACGTAGCTGCCACGCAGACGCACTTCACCGGCCGGTTCCAGGCGCTTGTAGCCCTTCGGCGGCTCTTCCATGAAGTCTTCACGGTCGATGTAGATTTCCCGGGCGAACGGCAGCGCGCGCACGCCCATGTCTTCTTTCGGGTGGCGTGGCAGTTCGAGGTTTTCGACCTGGCCTTCCGGGTAGTTGGTGATGACCACTTTCAGCGGACGCAGCACGCACATGGCGCGCGGGGCGCTGTGGTCGAGGTCGTCACGGATGCTGAATTCGAGCATGCCGAAATCGACCACGCCGTCGGACCGGTTGGTGCCGATCATTTCGCAGAAGTTGCGGATCGATTTCGGCGTGTAGCCACGGCGGCGGAAGCCCGACAGCGTGGACATGCGCGGATCGTCCCAGCCGTTGACGTGCTTCTCGTCAACCAGTTGCTTGAGCTTGCGCTTGCTGGTGATCGTGTAGTTCAGGTTCAGACGGCTGAACTCGTACTGGCGCGGGTTCGCCGGCACCGGCAGGTTCTCCAGGAACCACTCGTACAGCGGACGATGGCTTTCGAACTCGAGGGTGCAGATCGAATGCGTGATGCCTTCGATGGCGTCCGACTGACCGTGGGTGAAGTCGTAGTTCGGGTAGATGCACCACTTGTCGCCGGTCTGGTGGTGATGGGCGTGGCGAATGCGATACATGATCGGGTCGCGCAGGTTCATGTTCGGCGAGGCCATGTCGATCTTCGCCCGCAGCACGCGCGCGCCGTCCGGGAATTCACCGGCCTTCATGCGCGCGAAAAGGTCGAGGTTTTCCTCAACCGAACGGTCACGGAACGGGCTGTTCTTGCCCGGCTCGGTCAGGCTGCCACGGTATTCCTTGGCCTGTTCCGGGGTCAGGTCGTCGACGTAGGCCTTGCCGGCCTTGATCAGCTCGACGGCCCAGTCGTGCAACTGGTCGAAATACTGCGAGGCGTAGCGCACTTCACCGGACCATTCGAAGCCCAGCCATTTGACGTCGCTTTCGATGGCGTCGATGTATTCCTGATCTTCCTTGGCCGGGTTGGTGTCGTCGAAACGCAGGTGCGTGACGCCGCCGAACTCCTGGGCCAGGCCGAAGTTGACGCAGATCGACTTGGCGTGGCCGATGTGCAGGTAGCCGTTGGGCTCCGGCGGAAAGCGAGTCACGATCTGGGTGTGCTTGCCCGAGTCCAGGTCTGCCTGGATGATCGGCCGCAGGAAGTTGACCGGCACGGCAGGGCCGGACTTGGCATTCGAGGTAGGGTCGACAGTGGGCTTGCTCATAGGATCCTTGACGTACAGGTGCGCGGCCGCAAAGAGGGGCCAGACAAAACAAAGCCGCTATCATAGCCGATGCTGTCAAGGGCCTGACAGAGCAGCTCTTATAAAGGCACGCATTTAATCGCCGGGAAATGAAAAACCGCCTCGAAATTCGCGCCTGTCACGCTAAACTGCGCACCTTGGCCGAAGCAGGCTGAACCGGTTGTGGGGCTAAAGGTCCCAGAACCACGAATTCCCTATGAAGAGTAATGACCATGACTCAAGTCAAACTGACCACCAACCATGGCGACATCGTCATCGAACTGAACGCTGAAAAGGCGCCGATCACCGTTGCCAACTTCATCGAGTACGTCAACGCCGGTCACTACACCAACACCGTATTCCACCGTGTCATCGGCAACTTCATGATCCAGGGCGGCGGTTTCGAGCCTGGCATGAAAGAAAAGAAAGACAAGCGTCCAAGCATCCAGAACGAAGCGGACAACGGTCTCTCCAACGACAAATACACCGTCGCCATGGCCCGCACCATGGAGCCGCATTCGGCTTCGGCGCAGTTCTTCATCAACGTCGCCGACAACACCTTCCTCAACCACAGCGGCAAGACCACTCAGGGCTGGGGCTACGCGGTATTCGGTAAAGTGACCGCCGGCACCGACGTTGTCGACAAGATCAAAGGCGTGTCGACCACTTCCAAGTCCGGCCACCAGGACGTACCCGCAGACGACGTGATCATCGAGAAAGCCGAGATCATCGCAGCGTGATATTGCTGATTTCAGACTTGCATCTGGAAGAGGAGCGCCCGGACATTACCCGGGCGTTTCTGGATTTGCTCGCCGGACGCGCCCGCTCGGCGAGTGCGTTGTACATCCTCGGCGACTTCTTTGAGGCGTGGATTGGCGACGACGCCATGACGCCCTTTCAGCGTTCCATCTGCCAGGCCCTGCGCGACTTGAGCGACAGCGGCACGGCCATATTCCTGATGCACGGCAATCGCGACTTCATGCTCGGCAAGGCTTTCTGCAAACAGGCCGGCTGCACCTTGCTGAAGGATCCGAGTGTCGTGCAGTTCTACGGCGAGCCAGTGCTGCTGATGCACGGCGACAGCCTATGTACCCGCGACGTTGGCTATATGAAGCTGCGGCGTTATCTGCGTAACCCGATCACCCTGTTCATCCTCCGTCACCTGCCACTGCGCAGCCGCCACAAACTGGCGCGCAAGCTACGCAGCGAAAGCCGCGCACAGACGCGGATGAAGGCCAATGACATCGTTGATGTCACCCCGGAAGAGATTCCGCGAGTGATGCAGGAGTTCGGCGTGAAAACCCTGATCCACGGCCACACCCACCGCCCGGCAATTCACAAGTTGCAGCTGGGTGAACAAGCGGCTAAGCGGATTGTGCTGGGAGATTGGGATCGTCAGGGTTGGGCGTTGCAGGTGGATGAGAGCGGGTATGCCTTGGCGCCGTTCGATTTCGCCCCGCCGCTGGCATTGCCGCACGGCTGAAGAGCTTTACCCCCTCACCCCAGCCCTCTCCCCCAGGGGGGCGAGGGGGAAAGGGAGCTGATCGCATGCAGTTCAAAACCTGAGTTCGACTCGGTATCGCAAGTCGATGTACCTCGAACATGCACCGCGGTCAGTCCCCTCTCCCTCCGGGAGAGGGTTAGGGTGAGGGGCTCTTGATTCTAGTGCCCCGAAGCTGCCGGCCCGGCCTTGGCGGCAAACGGCGGTTTCGCCAGCCATACAATCAAAATCAGCCCCATGAATCCCCACCCTAGCAACGTGAAGTAATCCACGGTCGAAAGCATGTACGCCTGGCTGGTGAGGATCTGGTCCATCTGCGCATACGCCGACTGACTCGCTCCACCCAACTGATTCAAGGTCTCGCGGGTGGCAGGCTCAAACGTGCTGATGCTTTCGCTCATATACGCATGATGCTGATCGGCCCGGCGAATCCAGATCCAGGTGGTCAACGACGCCGCAAAGCTGCCGCCCAGTGTCCGCAGGAAAGTCGCCAGGCCTGCGCCATCAGCGATCTGGCTCGGCGGCAAGTCCGACATCAGAATACTCAGGGTCGGCATGAAGAACAGCGCCACACCGATACCCATGAACAACTGCACCAGAGCGATGTGCTGGAAGTCGACCTCGTTGGTGAACTCGGCGCGCATGAAACAGCTCAGGCCAATCGCCAGAAACGCAATGCCGGCGAGCAGACGCAGGTCGAACTTGTGCGCGTATTTGCCGACAAATGGCGACAGCAACACCGGCAGAATCCCGATCGGCGCCACGGCAAGTCCCGCCCAGGTCGCGGTGTAACCCATTTGCGTTTGCAGCCACTGCGGCAGGATCAGGTTGATGCCGAAGAACCCGGCGTAACCCAAGACCAGCACCAGCGTGCCGATGCGGAAGTTGCGATGGGCGAACAGGCGCAGGTTGACCACCGGATGGCGGTCGGTCATTTCCCATATCACGAACACCGCCAGGGCGACCACGGAAATCGCCGCGCCGACGATGATGAAGTTCGATTCGAACCAGTCCAGGTCATTGCCCTTGTCGAGGATCACCTGCAACGCGCCGACGCCAATGATCAGCGTGATCAGGCCGACGTAATCCATCGGCTGGCGACTGGTCACCACCGGCCGTTTCGCCAGTTGCGAACGCACCACCATCACCGCAAAGATGCCGATCGGCACGTTGATAAAGAAGATCCACGGCCAGCTGTAACTGTCGGTGATCCAGCCGCCGAGAATCGGCCCGGCAATCGGCGCGACCACCGTGACCATCGCCAGCAATGCCAGGGCCATCCCGCGTTTCGCCGGCGGATACACCGCGATCAACAGGGTCTGCGTCATCGGATACAACGGCCCGGCCACCAGGCCTTGCAGCACACGAAAGCCGATCAGCTCGGGCATCGAAGTCGAGATACCGCAGAGAAACGACGCCAGCACAAACAGCATCGTCGCCCACAGAAACAGCTTCACCTCGCCGAAGCGGCGGCTGAGCCAACCGGTCAGCGGCAGCGCAATCGCGTTGCTCACGGCAAACGAAGTGATGACCCAAGTGCCCTGCTCCGAACTCACCCCGAGGTTGCCGGAAATCGTCGGCAGCGCCACGTTGGCGATGGTCGTGTCGAGCACTTGCATGAACGTCGCCAGCGACAGGCCGATGGTGCTGAGCAACAGGCTGGGCGGCGTGAAAGAAGCGTTATTGCTCATTGTGAATCCTATGAAACCTGATGGTCGCTGCGGTCTGATGAACACAGCCGGCCCTGTGGTAACAGGCCCTTGTGGCGAGGGGATTTATCCCCGCTGGGTCGCGAAGCGGCCCCTCTTTTGGCTCAGGAAAAACGGGCCTGCTGCGCAGTCCAGCGGGGATAAATCCCCTCGCCACAGATAAATCCCCTCACCACAGATAACCGCTCACCACAGAGCCTACTTCTGATCCGGTGTGCTCTCAGCGCTGCGCGGTCTTGCCTGCTGCTGCGCTGTTGTCGTGAATCAACTGGGCAATCATCGCGTCCGCTTCGGCCAGTTGGCGCTCGTAGACGTTGGTGCTGAACGAGGCCTTTTGCGGCGGTTGCTGGGCCAGCACCGGGCCGCTCTGGTCGTGCAGATTGACCTCGACATTGGTCGACAGACCGACACGCAGCGGGTGCTTGGCCAGCTCTTCGGCGTTGATGTGGATACGCACCGGCACACGCTGAACAATCTTGATCCAGTTACCGGTGGCGTTCTGTGCCGGCAGCAGAGCAAACGCGCTACCCGTACCGGCACCGAGGCTGTCGACGGTGCCGCTGTATTTCACATCGCTGCCGTAAATATCGGCCTCGATATCGACAGGCTGGCCGATGCGCATGTCACGCAGTTGGGTTTCCTTGAAGTTGGCGTCGATCCACAGCTGATCCAGCGGAATCACCGCCATCAATGCGGTGCCCGGTTGTACGCGCTGGCCGAGCTGCACGGTGCGCTTGGCGACGTAACCGGTGACCGGCGCGATCAAGGTGCTGCGCGCATTGGTCAGGTAGGCCTGACGCAGATCGGCAGCCGCCGACATTACGTCCGGATGGGACGAGACCACGGTGTCGTCGACCAGTGCGCTGGTGGTTTTCAGTTGCTGTTTGGCGTTAGCCAAGGCGTTCTGCGCCGAGGTCAGGTCGTCGCGGGCGTGGGACAGCTCTTCCTGGGAAATCGCCCCGCCCTGGGCGAGATTTTTCCGCCGGTTGTAGTTGTCCTGGGCTTTCTGCACTTCGGCCTGCTGCGCGTTGACCTGGGCTTTCATGCCGTCGACGTTGCTATACAGGCCGCGCACCTGACGCACGGTGCGGGCCAGTTTGGCCTTGGCACTTTGCAGGCCGACTTCGGCATCGTTGGGGTCGAAGTTGACCAGCACCTGGCCTTCCTGGACCAGATCACCGTCGTCAGCGCCGATGCTGACCACGGTGCCGGTGACCAGCGGTGTGATTTCCACGACGTTGCCATTGACGTAGGCATCGTCGGTGCTTTCGTTAAAGCGCCCGATGAACTCGTGATAGGCCCAGACGCCGGCAATGGCGAGCAGGACGACCACGGCGAGGGCCAGCAGCATCACCTTGCGTTTGCGCGGGTTGCCGGTGTCCGGGGTGTTGCCTTGAGCTTGGGTGTTTTCGGCAGTGGCCATGACAAATACCTTGAATTAATGGTGCGACGAGGCGGGGCTGGCGTTGGCTGCGTTCAGGTTTTCACCCTGAAAGCCGCCGCCCAGCGCTTGCATCAGTTGAATCGACAGGTCGATCTGCTCGGCATTGAGGGTCGCCAGCTGACGCTGGGCCTGGAGCAATTGCTGCTCGATGCTGAGCACGTCCAGGTAGTTGCCGATACCGGAACCGTAACGCTGGACGACGGTGTTGTAAGAATCCTGAGCAATGTCGGTGGCATGTTGCTGCGCGCCGATCTGCCGGCCGATATCGCGCAGCTGATTGATCGTATCGCCGACATCCCCCAGGGCTTTGACCAGACTCTTGTTGTACTGCGCCACCGCCAGATCGTAATCGGCGTCGCGCGCATCGAGGTTGGCGCGCAGGCGTCCGCCATCGAAAATCGGCAGCGATACGGTCGGCGCGATGTTGAAGAAACGGCTGGCCGAACCGAACATCGCATCACCCAGCAACGACTCGGCGCCGGCCGAGGCCGACAGGTTGAGGTTGGGATAGAAGCGGGTTTTCGCCGCATCGATGTCTTTGCTCGCCGCCTCGACCCGCCAGCGCGCCGCGACCAGATCCGGGCGGCGGCCGAGCAGTTCCGCCGGCAACACCGACGGCACCGCCACGGCGCTGGCTTGCAGAACTTTCGGTCGAGCGATTTCGTTGCCACGATCCGGGCCTTTGCCGAGCAATACCGCCAAGGCGATTTTCGCGCTGTTCAGGCGTTTTTCCGCGTCGATCAGGCTGGCCTGGGAACTGGCTTCCAGACTCTGGGTTTGCTGGAACTGGTACTGGCTATCGATCCCCGAACTCAAGCGGCGCTGACTGAGGTCGAGCATTTGCCGGGTGCGCTTGAGGTCTTCGCTGGCAAGGTCGTAAACGATGTGCGCCTGACCGAGATCGCTGTACGCACGGGCGACGTCAGCGGCAAGTGTCAGCTGCGCGGCCTGACGGTCGACTTCAGCAGCGCGAGCCTCGCCGAGGGCGGCTTCCCAGGCAGCGCGCTGGCCGCCCCACAAATCGAAGTTGTAATTGAAACCGGCGCTGACATTGCGCACCGTCGCATAGGCACCGCCCTGCCCCAGCGGATCCTGATCACGAGCCAGCCGCGAACGGCTGATGCCGGCGCTGGCGTCGAGGGTCGGATAACGCTCGGCATCGGCGGCATAGGCGGCGGCACTGGCCTGATGGGCGCGGGCTGCGGCGATCTGCATGTCCGGGCTGTCGTGCAGGGCTTCGCGGATCAGGCCGTCGAGCTGCGGATCGCCGAGGCTGCTCCACCAATCGCTTTTCGGCCACGCCGCCGGCGACAGGCTGACGCCTTCCAGAGACTGCGCTGTCTTCAGGCTCTTCGCGTCGAGGCGCTGGCCTTCGGTGTCGAGGCCGCTGTAATTGGCGCAACCGGCGAGGATCATCGCCGACAGCAACAGCGTCAGGCTGCTGCGCATGACTTTAGCGTTCATTGTGTTCACCCAAACGCTGGACGGTGATCGGGTCACCGGCGGCCAGGAGGATTTTCTTCAGGATGTATTCCAGGGTTTTCAACTCTTCGCGGGAGATCGCGCCGGCCAGCTCATTCATCGCATCGGCACCGATGTGCGGCAGACGATCAGCCAGTTGCTGGCCCTGCTCGGTCAGCTTCAACTGCACCTGACGCCGGTCGCCTTCGCTGCGCTGACGAAGCAGAAAAGCCTTCTGCTCGAGGCGATCGAGCATGCGCGTCATCGACCCGCTGTCCAGCGACAGATGGCGGCACAGCTCGGCCGGGGTGTCGACGCCGAACTGGGCCATGATGATCAACACCTTGAACTGCGCGGCGGTGATGCCGTGGGGTTCCATGTGGGTATCGATGATCCGGTCCTTGAGCAACGCGGCACGACCGAGCAACAGGCCGAGGTGGCAATGTTTGAATTCTTCCGGAGTGAAATGCTTCATGGGTCGACCTGATAACTGCCTAGGCAGTGAATGTATGTCGGGATGTTACTGCTTAGGCAGCGAATGTCAACGCAATAGTTAGGGGGCTTTGTAATTAATCACTGACCGGCCACGCGGGATCGTTCCCACGCTCCGCGTGGGAATGCAGCCGGGGACGCTCTGCGTCCGTTTTTTTTGAGAGCCGGGACGCAGAGCGTCCCTTGAGGCATTCCCACGCAGAGCGTGGGAACGATCATTGGAGAGAACGCGCTCTAGAAATCCCGCTTGTAGAAAATATCCAGCGAACTCGCCACGCCGCTCGCCGCTTCGACGTAGACCTTCTTGCTCAGCTTGTAGCGCAAGGCGATGGTGCTCGCCGGTTCGAAGACGCCGACGCCGTAGCGCAGGCTGAGTTTTTCGGAGATGTTGCCGCTGGCGACGACGCTGGTGTCATTGCCGCTGCCCTGGGTGTCGAGCTGGAAATCCTCGATGCCCAGATCCTTGGCCAGACCACTGGTGACCCCGGCGCTGCCCATCAGGCCCAGGCCCAGCGCGGCTTGCGCGAGCATGTTGTTGTCTTCGCCATTGGTGCTCAGCGGGCGGCCCAGCACCAGGTACGACAGCGCCTGTTCCTGACTCATCGCCGGTTCGGAGAAGATCTGCGTGGTCGGCTGTTCGGCGCTGCCGCTCAGGCGAATACCGGCGATGACGTCGTCGGTCTGGCGGATCGCTTCGATGTCCAGATACGGCTGGTCGATGGGGCCGGCGAACAACAGGCGCGCACGCCGCACCGTCAGGCGCTGGCCGTAGGCGCGATAGCGGCCGTCGTTGAGCCAGAGCTCGCCACGGGTGTCCATGTTGTCGCCGATGTGCACCTGACCTTGCAGATTGGCGGTCAGGCCGAAACCGGCAAAGCTCAGCTTGTCCTGGCCGACGATCACGTCGATGTCCATTTTCATCGCGATCGGTGGTTTGCCCTCTTCGGTCTGCGCGCCAACGATGATCGTGTCGTCGGAGACTTTTACCGTCGATGGCGGCAGCTCGCGCACGGTGATTTCGCCTTTCGGCACCAGCACCTTGCCAGCAACTTTCAGCTCATCGCCGGCCATGGAAATCTTCAGGTCCGGGGCCATTTCCAGTTTGGCGTAGGGCTCGACGCTGACCGGCAATTGCGTGCCCTTGAGCGCCAGATCGACCACCAGCGCCTGCCCCCAGGCGACGTTGCCGTTGAGGCTGCCCTTGCCAGTCTCGCCGCTGTTCCAGCCTCCGTCCAGGCGCATCGACTCGCCGGCGATCGCCGCAGTCAGTTGCAGATTCTGCAGCTCCATCGGCAGTTCGGCGCCGGACACTTCGCCATCGCTGAGCTGCACGGTGCCGTTGACCAGCGGTGCGAGCAAACCACCGGAGATCGTGCCACTGCCGTTGAGGCGGCCGGTGAGTTTCTCGACCATCGGTACAAACGGCCGCGCCACCGACAGATCGAGGCCGGAAAGACGGAAGGAGCCGCTCAGCGGTTTGTTTTTCGGCAGCGGATTGAGCTGCGCCTGGACCAGCAATTCGCCGAGTTTGCCGCCGACAAAATTGAGCTCGGTGTCGACCCGCTTGGGCGTGAGCTTGCTGCTGAATTTGAGGGTCTGGTAGGGGAAATCCAGCCAGCGATCCTTGTCGCGCACGCGCAGGGTGCCGCCGCTGGCATCGACACTGACCACGCCGTTCGGGCCGCTGGCGGGCAGGTCCAGTTGCAGATCGGCGTTGAGCCGGCCCTGCCAGGCGAAGTCTTTGGGCAGCCATTGCGCAAGGCTTTCGATCGGGAATTGCTTGAGGTGATAACGCAGCTTAGGCTCGGGCATCAGGCGCTGATCTTCGCCACACAGGCTGGCATTGCCGGACAGCCAGCAATGCGCGCCGAAATTGATCTGGCCGTCCGCCAGGCGCTCCATTCTGGCCGGGCTTTGCAGCTTCCAGTCCTGGCCACCGGCCTGAATGTCGCCACTGGCCAAGCGTCCGCGCCAGTTGCCCTTGTCGAGATTGCCGTCCAGACCCAGCGCCAGTTTCAGCTTCGGTCCGATCAGGTCGAGGTTGAGTTTCTGGCTTTTGATATCGCCCTGAGCACTGGCGGTCAGGGTGCCCAGCGAGGTGTCGCCGGTCTGAATGCCGCTGCCTTTGAGATTGATCTTCGCCCGCTGCGCACTGTCGAGCGTGGCGTCGAGGTTGAGGCTTTGCAGGCGATTGTCCTGAAAGGCCAGTTGCGAACCTTGCAGATCGAGCTTGCCCTGCGGGGCCTTCAGCGTGCCGGCGACGTTGATCTGACCGTTGACCTGACCGCGCAATTGCGGCCACAGCTGGGCCAGACGCGGCAGTTTGATGTCGATCTGACCGCCGAGTTTGTCCTGCAGGCTGCCCTTGCCATTGATGCTGTTGTCGCCGAGGCGGATCTGCAAGGCATTGAGGTTCCAGCGCTCACCCGCGCCGTCAGCCTTGGCCTGCAGAATCGCCGGTTGGCCGCGCAATTTGCCTTTGAGGTCGAGGTCGGCGCTGAGGCTGAGCTGATCATTCTTCATCTCGCCCTTACTCTTCAACGGCCCGGCCAGAGTACCCGGCAGTTCGGCGACCCAGTACGCCGGGTTGAGCGCCGACAGATCCAGCGCAGTATCCCAGGCGATGCCATCGGCGAAGCGCACATTCACGTGTCCTTCGGCCTTGCCCTGCCCGGCCTGCATGACCAGTTGCGGCAAGGCGATCTGTTCCAGACTGCCACTGAACGGACTGCTCAAGGTGAACGCCCCGGCCGGGCCATCCAACGCAGCGTCGAAGTTGCCGAGGTACTGACCGTCGGTGTAGGACACTTCGCCAGTGAAAGTACGCAATGCGACTTGTGGCTCGTCGATCTCCGGATAGAGCCGGTGCCACGGGAAGTCTTGCCAGTTGATATTGGCCTGGGCGCTGAGACCCTTGCTCCAGTCGACATTGCCGGTGAGCTTGAGGCTTTGCGTGTCGTTGGCGTTGAGGTCGAGGCCGGCGATCTGCGCGCCGTTGGCGTCAACCTTGCCCTTGAGCAGCAGCGCCACCGGTGATTTCTCGGCGGGCAACGATGCGTTGCCGAGCAGTTGATAACCGTTTTTCAGGTCGCCTTCGCCCGTGAGCACAAGCTGATTGAATTGCAGGGTGTCCGGCAGATCGGCGCTCGGCTTGAACGCGTCGCTGGTGATGCGCACCTTGGCCGGCAGGTTTTCCGCCAGCGCTTGCAGCTCGCCGTTCAACTGGCCGTCGAGGTAGCCGCGGCTGTCGGCGTGCAGGTTGAGGGTTTTCAGCAGATCACCTTCAACTTTCAGCGCCAGCGTCCACGGCTCGCTGCCGGGAGACGGCAAAGTCAAATCGCCCTGAATCGTCAGCGGCCAGTTGCCGCTCGGTTGCAGCAGGCCGGACAGGTTCAGGCTGAGCTCGTCGCGCTGCAATTTCACGCTGTCGATCTGCAGGCCTTGTGCGGTCCAGTGCGCCGCCAGTTGCAAGCCCTTGAGCTGTTCGCTGCCGTTGAACAATAGGCTGCCGACCTCGACGTCGCCCAATTCGATGGCCAACGGCAATTGCAGGTCCGGCAGTTTGATCGGGCCGCTCTCGGTGGTTTCTTCGCTCGGCGGGAATTGCAGGATCACCTGAGCGGCCTTGAGCTGATCGATGCACAAGGTCATGCGCGTCAGGCACAGCGGCGACCAGGCGAAGATTGCCTTGTTCAGCTCGACGCGGCTTGTGTCCTGCTGCCACACCAGGTGATCGGCACTCCACTGCCCAGCGAGGCGACCGTGGAAATTCTCCACGCTCAAGCCGGGCACAAGGCCCAGCGCCCAACGGCTGCCGGCCTGCGTGCCAAGCAGTGCGGCCAGGCTCAAGACAATCAACACGACCAGCGCCAACAGCGTCAGCGCCGTTATTTTCACACCACGCTTCACAGCTCAGGCCCCATGGAAAAGTGCAGCCGGATGCCGCCGTCGTCGTCCAGCGCATGGGCCAGGTCAAGGCGGATCGGCCCGACCGGCGAGACCCAGCGCACACCTACACCGACCCCGGTCTTGAGGTCGGGCAGTTCGAGTTTGTTGAAAGAGTTGCCTTGGTCGACGAAGGTCGCGACCCGCCATTTCTCGGCGATCGAATACTGATACTCGACGCTGCCGGCAATCATGTAACGGCCACCGATGCGGTCGCCGTCAGAGTTTTTCGGCGACAGGCTCTGATAGTCGTAACCGCGCACGCTCTGATCGCCACCGGCAAAGAAGCGCAGCGACGGCGGAATCGAGTTGTAGCCGTTGGTGGCGCTGCCGCCGACCTGCATGCGACCGAGCAAGCGGTGCTTGTCGAACACCGTGGTCAGGCCCTTGACCAGCGCGGTGCCGTATAGAAGGTTGTTGTCCGAACCGAGGCCTTCCTTGGCCACTTTGCTTTCGAAGCTCAGGCGATAGCCGTTACGCGGGTCGATGCGGTTGTCGCTTTTCAGATAGGAATAACTGATGCCGGGCATGAGCAACGTGCTCAGGCCGGAGTCGTCGCCGAGTTCGTATTCTTCACGTTGCCATTTCAGCGAGATCACCCGCTGCCAGCCGCTGGGCAACTTGCTGTGCCATTCCGGGCCGAACGTCAGCAGCTTGCTGAGGGTGTCGGAGCCTTCGATGTCTTCGAACTGATAGCCGCCGGCCCAGCGCAGTTTGTCGGTCAATGGCGGGTCGAGCGGGATGTCGTAAAACAGCCCGACGTTCTGCCGGGGCGCCGAGAGCTCGGCCTCCCAGCCATAGCTGTCGCCCTGCGGGTTGACCCAGTGACGCGTCCAGTTGGCCTTGATCCGTGGGCCGACGTCGGTCGAATAACCGAGGCCCAGACCCATGGTGCGCGGCTTGCGCGTGTCGAGTTTGACGGCGACCGGAATCACATCGTTCTGCGCTGCCGTCGGTGCCGCGTCGACGCGCACGCCTTCGAAATAGCCGCTCGATTGCAGATCGCGATTGAGTTCGGCGATCAGTTCCGAATCGTAAGGCTCGCCTGCCTTGAACGGCACCATGCGTTGCAGCAGGTCTTCGTCGAACGGCGTGTCGCCCTCGAAACTGACTTTGCCCAGCGCATAGCGCGGGCCGCTGTCGTAGATCAATTCGATGTCGGCCACGCCCGCGCGGGGATCGACCATGAGTTTCTGGCTGGTGAAATGACCGCTGAAGTAACCGAAGCGCGAGGCCTGATTCTGGATCACGCGCTTGGCGTCTTCGTAACGGCCATGGTTGAGCACGGCGCCGGACTTGAGCAGGTCGCTTTTCGGCACGCGAAAGGATTTCAGCGAGGCCGCCGGGCCGTCGACGCGCACGGTGACGTTGCGCAGGCGAAT
This sequence comes from Pseudomonas sp. TE9122, assembly GCF_056278925.1. NCBI lineage: Bacteria > Pseudomonadati > Pseudomonadota > Gammaproteobacteria > Pseudomonadales > Pseudomonadaceae > Pseudomonas > Pseudomonas sp. TE9122. Next base: position 3,231,727 of record NZ_JBWBQI010000001.1, read on the forward strand.
CGGCTCCGCCGGGATCGATGTTCAACACCAGACGCGGTTTTTCTCCGCCCTTGATGTCACTGTCGATCTGCGGCTGGTAGTAGCCCAGCGCCTGAGCCGCTTTGCGCGCCTGCTCTTCGGCGCCGCGACTGAAACGCAGCAAGGCTTCTTCGTCGCGATCGCCGAGGCTGCCGATATAGCCTTCTATATTGGCCTTGAGTTCATCGTTGGACGGCTTGATCCGTACATCCAATTCACTTTGCGCCAGCGCCGCGCAGCTGGATAACAGCATCAGCACGCCGCTGGTAAATCTTCGTGGAAACTTCATAGGCGCGGATGCTATCACGGGCTCGGGAGCCTGATAGAACAGGTAATTTGTGAAGAAGTTCGATCATTATCCCGTTGCTGTTTGTAACACCTGCGGATTGGCGTGGAAAAATACGTGTTCGCGCACCGGCCCGACGGCAACCTCGCCGATCTCCTGATAACCCTGCCTTTTATAGAATTCCAGGTAGCGCGGGTTGCCGGTGTCGAGCACCACGCCTTGCGATGTTTCATCAACGGCGCACCAGTTGTGCACGGCGGTGAGCAACTGTTCGCCGTAGTGCTTGCCCTGAAACTGCGGGTGCACACCGAGCAGCGGCAGCATGTGCACCGAGTCACCCGGCACGCATGCAGCAACGGCATCGTGGTATTCCAGATAACGCCGGGTGCAGCGAAAACCGGTGCTGAGCACCATGCGCAAGCGCCATGCCCAGCTTTCGGTAACGCCCAGGCGCCGTTGCGGCGGTGCGATCAGGGCGATGCCGATCAAGCGATCGTTGACCAACAGGCCGATTGCCGGCAGGTCCTGGAGAAAATGCTGTTTGACCAGCTCGCGCACCGTGGCGCGCACCCGTTGTTCATAGCCGGGACGTTCGGCTTCGAACAGGTAGCCGAAGGTCGGCTCGTGGCGATAGGCCTGATACAGCAACGAGCGGGCTTCGCGCGAATAGCCGCGGTCGAGCATATGGATGTCGGCAACGGCGGTCTGGGTTTCAGGCATTGCAGTGATTCTCCCCGGGGGCGCGCTCGTAGGCTGGCGCGCTTGTTGGTACGAACCTTGGGCGGATGTGGTGGTTCCCCTGACAGGTATAGACCAAGTCGGGATCTTCATCGATCTCGCCGGCCTCTTCGCGAGCAGGCTCGCTCCCACAGAGGCGCTGCATAGGGCATCACAAATCCCACAGGCCAAAATGATTTGTCCCACACTGGCCCATCTCCCCCATGTCAGCTAGCATCGCCCTTTTGCCAGGACTGCCGACCATGAAGATTGTTTCCTTCAACATCAACGGACTGCGTGCCCGTCCGCATCAGCTGGCAGCGCTGATCGAAAAACATCAGCCCGACGTGATCGGCCTGCAGGAAACCAAGGTCCACGACGACCAGTTCCCCCTCGAGGACATCCGCGCCCTCGGCTACCACGTGCACTTCCATGGCCAGAAAGGTCATTACGGGGTCGCCCTGCTCTCGCGCAACGAACCGATCGCCATCCACAAAGGCTTTGCCACCGATGAAGAAGACGCGCAGCGGCGGTTTATCTGGGGCACTTTTGCCGATGCCAACGGCGTGCCGGTGACGATCATGAACGGCTATTTCCCACAAGGTGAAAGCCGTGACCATCCAACCAAATTCCCTGCCAAAGAGCGTTTCTACAGCGACCTGCAAACGCTGCTGGAAAGCCAGTTCCACAATGAACAGCCACTGGTGGTGATGGGCGATGTGAACATTTCCCCGGAAGACTGCGACATCGGCATCGGCCCGGACAACATGAAGCGCTGGCTGAAAACCGGCAAATGCAGCTTCCTGCCGGAAGAACGCGAGTGGATGGCGCGCCTGAAAAACTGGGGCCTGACCGACAGCTACCGTCACCTCAATCCCGACGTGAGCGACATGTTCAGCTGGTTCGACTACCGCAGCCGTGGCTTTGAAGATGAGCCCAAACGCGGCCTGCGCATCGATGTAATTCTGGCTTCCCATGGCCTGCTGCCACGGGTCAAGGACGCCGGCGTGGACTACGAACTGCGCGGCATGGAAAAGCCATCGGACCATGCGCCGATCTGGCTTGAGCTGGCCTGAGGGAATTTTCATTGTGGGAGCGAGCCTGCTCGCGAAAGCGGTGGATCAGCGACAAATTTTTCGACTGACACGCCGCCTTCGCGAGCAGGCTCGCTCCCACAGGTAATCCCCTGTCATATTTCGGTCACGCGCCTGACTTAATCTCCCCGGCAATCCCCTTGGCTTGATTCGGTGCCGGCATGACCCTGCGTGTTCTCTGCGTTTTCCTGTTGAGTGGCTGGCTGTCGATCTACGCCGCCGCCCTGCCGATCCCCGAAAACGGCCCGGCATTGCGCATTCAGGGTTCCAACACCATCGGTGCCGATCTGGGTCCGGCGCTGGTCGAAGGCCTGCTGCAGGAACAAGGCCTGCTGAAAATCCACCGCGAAACCCCGGACACCGCCAACGAACAACGCATCGTCGGCCAGACCGCACAAGGGCAACGCGTCATCATCGAAGTCGCCGCTCACGGTTCCAGCACCGGTTTCGCTGCGCTGAAAAACGCCAGCGCCGATCTGGCCGCCTCTTCCCGTGAGATCAAGGACAGCGAACTGCTTGCCCTGCAAGCCCTCGGCGATCTGAAAAGCCCGGCGGCCGAGCAAGTCATTGCCATCGACGGCCTGGCGATCATCCTCAACCCGGCCAACCCGCTTGAGCAGTTGAACACCGAGCAACTGGCGCGGATTTTTGCCGGCGAAGTGAAAACCTGGGAAGAACTCGGTGGCCGTGGCGGCGCCATTCATTTATATGCGCGGGATGATCAGTCGGGAACATACGACACCTTCAAGGAACTGGTCCTGAGCCGGCGTGGGAAAAGTCTGAGCAGCGCGGCGAAACGTTTCGAATCCAGCGAGCAATTGTCCGATGCGGTCAGCAACGATCCGCAAGGTATCGGCTTCATCGGCTTGCCCTATGTGCGTCAAGCCAAAGCCGTAGCGATTGCCGACGGCGCGTCGCAAGCGATGCTGCCGCTGAACAGCCTGATCGCCACCGAAGACTATCCGCTGTCGCGGCGCTTGTTCTTTTATCTGCCGCCGGACAGCCGCAATCCGTGGGCGCAGGCGTTGGCCAGCTTTGCCCAGAGCCCAGAGGGTCAGGCGATCGTCGCGGCCAGCGGTTTTGTCAGCCAGACCGTACAAGCCATGAGCGTGGCGCCGAATGCGCTGATGCCCGAGGGTTACCAATCCCTCAGCCGGCATGCCCAGCGTCTGACAGTGAATTTCCGTTTTGCCGAGGGCAGCGCCAGTCTGGACAACAAGGCGCGGCAGGATCTGGCGCGGGTGCTCGACTATATAAAGCGCCATGGCAAGACCGAACGGGCGGTGACGCTGGTGGGGTTTGGTGATTTGAAGGATGACCCGGCGCGGGCCGATCTGCTGTCGAAGCTGCGAGCGATGGCGGTGCGGCGCGAGCTGGTCAAAAACGGTGTGGTCATGCGCGAAGTACGCGGCTTTGGTGCGCTGATGCCGGTGGCGACCAACAGCGCGGATGAAGGGCGGATCAAGAATCGGCGGGTTGAGGTTTGGGTGTATTGATCCTGATGTCGATGTGCTGAGTGTACAGGCCCTTTCGCGAGCAGGCTCGCTCCCACATTGGATCTGTGGCGTGCACAAATCTTGTGGGAGCGAGCCTGCTCGCGAATGAGGCGACGCGGTGTTACTGGCCGCTACGCATCATCTCCTTCGGCACATACTTGCCGATCTCGAACTTGCCAATCGCCGCGCGGTGCACTTCGTCGGGGCCGTCGGCCAAGCGCAGGGTGCGCTGCATCGCATACATATAGGCCAGCGGGAAATCGTTCGACACCCCTGCCCCACCGTGCATCTGGATCGCCCGGTCGATCACCCGCAAGGCCACGTTCGGTGCGACGACTTTGATCTGCGCGATCTCGCTTTTCGCCACTTTGTTGCCGACGGTGTCCATCATGTACGCCGCTTTCAACGTCAGCAGGCGCGCCATGTCGATCTCCATTCGCGAGTCGGCGATCTTGTCGATGTTGCCGCCCAGACGGGCCAGCGGTTTGCCGAATGCGGTGCGGCTCACCGAGCGTTTGCACATCAGTTCCAGCGCACGTTCGGCCATGCCGATCGAACGCATGCAGTGGTGAATGCGGCCTGGGCCAAGGCGACCCTGAGCGATTTCGAAGCCGCGTCCTTCACCGAGCAGGACGTTTTCGTACGGCACGCGAACGTTGTCGAACAGCACTTCGGCGTGACCGTGCGGTGCGTCGTCGTAGCCGAACACCGGCAGCGGACGGACGATTTTCACCCCGGGGGTGTCGACCGGCACGAGAATCATCGAGTGCTGGGCGTGACGCGGCGCGTCGGGGTTGCTCAGGCCCATGAAAATCAGGATCTTGCAGCGCGGATCGCAGGCGCCGGAAGTCCACCATTTCTTACCGTTGATCACCCACTGATCGCCATCGCGCACGGCCCGAGCGGCCATGTTGGTCGCGTCGGAAGATGCCACGTCGGGCTCGGTCATGGCGAACGCCGAACGGATCTCGCCGCGCAGCAGCGGCTCGAGCCAGCGCTGTTTCTGCTCTTCGTTGGCGTAGCGCACCAATACTTCCATGTTGCCGGTGTCCGGCGCCGAGCAGTTGAACGGCTCCGGCCCCAGCAGGGAACGGCCCATAATTTCCGCCAACGGCGCGTATTCAAGATTGCTCAGGCCGGCGCCCAGCTCGGACTCAGGCAGAAACAAATTCCACAGACCCTCAGCCTTGGCCTTGGCCTTGAGCTCTTCCATGATTGCGGTCGGCTGCCAGCGATCGCCCTCGGCGACCTGGCGTTCGAACACCGCTTCGGCCGGGTAAACGTAAGTGTCCATGAACGCAGTCACGCGCTCACGCAGTTCCTGAACCTTGGGCGAATAAGCGAAATCCATGGGTAGTTACCTTCTCGGGCAGAGGTTGTTCAAGTCATGCAATCGATGCTAGAACAGCGCTGATCATTTACCTAGCCTATTCTCGGCGTGTATAAACATTCATCACCAATATATGATCCGCTGATCGTCAGCCCCAAAACACTTGCACTTAATAACAAGAGAAGCCGCGTTATGAATCTGAGCAAGGTCGACCTGAACCTTTTCATCGTCTTCGACGCGATCTACACCGAAGCCAACCTGACCCGTGCCGGGCAGATTGTCGGCATCACCCAGCCGGCGGTGTCCAATGCCCTGGCGCGGTTGCGCGAAACCTTCAACGACCCGCTCTTCGTGCGTACTGCCCAAGGCATGGTGCCCACGCCGATGGCGCAAAACATCATCGGCCCGGTGCGCAACGCCCTGTCGCTGCTGCGCGTGTCGGTGCAGGAAAGCCGCATCTTCAACCCGGCGCAGGCGGCCAAGACTTATCGCATCAGCATGACCGATTTGACGGAGGCAATCATTCTGCCGCCCCTGTTCCAGCGCCTGCGCCGCCTGGCGCCGACGGTGATCATCGAAAGCTTTCTGTCCAAACGCCGGGAAACCACCAAGGAACTGGCCGCCGGGCGTTTGGATTTCGCTGTGGATGCGCCGCTCAACACCGACCCGCAGGTACGCCACGTCAAGCTGATGGATGACCGTTACGTCTGCGCCATGCGCAAGGGCCATCCGATGGCGGGCAAGGAAAAGCTCAGTCTCGATGACTATTTGTCGCTGACTCACATCCATATTTCCAGCCGCCGCAGTGGTCTGGGTTATGTCGATCTGGCGCTGGGCAAAATGGGCATCCAGCGCAAGATCGCCCTGCGCTCGCAGCACTATCTGATGGCCTCGCAAGTGATGCAGCAGACCGACATGGTCATGACCGTGCCGGAACGCTTCGCCCGCCGCCATGATCTGCAATCGTTCAATTTGCCGGTGAATGATGTGCCCTCGGTGGAAACGCACCTGTATTGGCATGAGAGCACCGACCAGGACCCGGCCAACCGCTGGATGCGCGAGCAGATGATCGAGTTGTGCCAACAGGTGACGGCGCAGGAGAAGAAGCTGGAGAAGGTGTAGGGCTTTTTTACCGCGTTATCGTTCTTCGCGAGCAGGCTCGCTCCCACAATGAATTGCATTTCATCTGAAGGAACGCGGTCGAATGTGGGAGCGAGCCTGCTCGCGAAGAGGCCTGTACGGACACCCCAAATCCATCCCGCTTGACGTAAACGTAAACCACCGATTAGCTTAGCGCCATGCCCCTTTTCCGAGCGCTTTCATGAGCAGTCAGACCTATAGCATTTCCGACCTCGCCCGCGAGCTGGACATCACCACCCGGGCGATCCGCTTTTATGAAGAGCAAGGCCTGCTCAGCCCCGAGCGTCGTGGCCAGGAACGTATCTATTCGCCGCGCGACAAGGTCACCCTGAAGCTGATCCTGCGTGGCAAGCGCATCGGTTTTTCCCTGGCCGAATGCCGCGAGCTGATCGAGCTCTATGATCCGTCCGGCGGTAACACCAAACAGCTCAACAGCATGCTGGCAAAAATCAGCGAACGCCGCGAACAGCTCGAACAGCAGTTGCTGGATATCGAACAGATGAAGCTTGAGCTGGATACAGCAGAAGAGCGCTGCGTGCAGGCATTGGAGCAGACGCTCAAGAGCCAGCAGGCGGTCTAGCCAACACTGGCGCCCCTGTGGGAGCGAGCCTGCTCGCGAATGCATTCTGTCATCCAACATTAACGGTGACTGATCCACCGCTTTCGCGAGCAGGCTCGCTCCCACAGGGTTCTTCGTGAACTAAAAAAACAGGCAGGTCCCACCCATGTCCCTCCCCTCCCAAGTACGCCTGATCGAAGTCGGCCCGCGCGATGGCCTGCAGAACGAAGCCCAACCGATCAGCGTGGCTGACAAAGTGCAACTGGTCGATGCGCTGAGCGCCGCCGGGCTCGGCTACATCGAAGTCGGCAGTTTCGTTTCGCCCAAATGGGTACCGCAGATGGCCGGCTCCGCCGAGGTGTTCGCGCAAATTCAGCGCAAGCCCGGCGTGACCTACGGCGCGCTGGCGCCGAACCTGCGCGGCTTTGAAGACGCGCTCGCCGCCGGGGTCAAGGAAGTCGCGGTGTTCGCCGCCGCCTCCGAGGCGTTCTCGCAGCGCAACATCAATTGCTCGATCAGCGAGAGCCTGGCGCGGTTTGCGCCGATCATGGAAGCCGCGAAACAACACGGCGTTACCGTGCGCGGTTATGTTTCCTGTGTGCTGGGCTGCCCGTATGAAGGCACGGTTGCGCCGGAGCAAGTGGCGATGGTCGCGCGCGAGCTGTACGCGATGGGCTGCTACGAAGTGTCGCTGGGCGACACCATCGGCACCGGCACGGCGGGCGCGACCCGGCGCCTGTTCGAGGTGGTCTCGGCGCAGGTACCACGGGACAAGCTTGCCGGGCATTTCCACGACACCTATGGCCAGGCCATGGCCAATATCTACGCCAGCCTGCTCGAAGGCATTGCGGTGTTCGACAGCTCTATCGCCGGCCTTGGCGGCTGCCCTTACGCCAAAGGCGCGAGCGGTAACGTTGCGACCGAAGACGTGGTGTACCTGCTCAATGGCCTGGGCATCGAGACCGGTATCGACCTGGACGCCTTGATTGCTGCGGGCCAGCAGATCAGTGCAGTGCTCGGCCGTCCAAGCGGTTCGCGAGTGGCCAAGGCACGCAGCGCGCAGTGAGGTGTTACCGCTGGGTCAGTGCTGTGGGCAAAAGCGAGTAACACGGAAACAAATTGTCTGGCTTTGCCCTGGGGTGAAAAAGCCAGAAAAACCTAAATCACTGATTTGTAAGGCTTTTTAAAAGTTGGCACGACACCTGCTATCTCTATGGCATAACAAGAATAAAAAGCCGCAAACCAATAAAAACAAGACGAAACGACTCTGACATAACAAGAACAACACGGCAGAGACGCAGCTAACAGATTTTTTTGGAGAAGGTGTGCTTTTCAGGGTGCTCTCAGGAGTGACCCGCAACCGGGCAGAGAACAATAAAACTACCTTCAGGTAGCTCCCGAATCGGTTGGATCGTTAAACGAGAAAGCAGATCAGCGCTCAAAAAAATACGTTTGCTCTTGACCCCGGATGGGGGTCGCCAAAAAGCTGTACAGGGCCACGGTTGCCAAAAACAACAACAGACCGACCCTCAATAATAAAAAGAGCACGCAACGACAAATTAAAGGGGAGCTTCGGCTCCCCTTTGTGCTTTCTGTGATTCCTGAATCCCCCGATCCCTGTGGGAGCTGGCTTGCCAGCGATTGCGGTAGAACATTCAACATTGATGCTGGCTGACCTGACGCCATCGCTGGCAAGCCAGCTCCCACAGGGTTTAGGTTACCGCTCGATTGTTTTCAGCTCCTCGATACTGATCTCACGCATCCTGAATTTCTGGATCTTGCCCGTCACCGTCATCGGAAACGCGTCGACGAATTTGAAGTAACGCGGTGTCTTGAAATGGGCGATGCGTTCCTTGCACCAGGCTTGCAGCTCCAGTTCGGAGGCGCTGTGGCCGGGGTGGAATTTGATCCAGGCGACGATTTCCTCACCGTAGCGCGAGCACGGAATACCGATCACCTGCACGTCCGCCACCGCCGGATGGGTGAAGAAGAATTCCTCCAGCTCACGCGGATAAACGTTCTCGCCGCCACGAATGATCATGTCCTTGTTACGCCCGGCGATGTTGACGTAACCCTCCTCGTTCATGCTCGCCAGGTCGCCGGTGTGCATCCACCCCGCCTCATCGATGGCTTCGGCAGTAGCCTGCGGGTTGTTCCAGTAGCCGAGCATCACGCTGTAACCGCGCGTGCACAATTCGCCAATGGTGCCGCGCGGCACAAGGTTGCCGGCGGTGTCGATGATCTTGCTTTCCAGTTGCGGCTGGGTGCGGCCGACGGTGGTGACGCGCAACTCCAGCTCATCCGCTGGCCCGGTCTGCAGCGACACCGGACTGGTTTCGGTCATGCCGTAGGCGATCTGCACTTCGCTCATGTGCATTTCCTTTATGACCCGGCGCATGACCTCAATCGGACAGGTCGCGCCGGCCATGATCCCGGTGCGCAGGCTCGACAGGTCGAAAGTCTGCCGCTGCGGCTGATCGAGCATGGCGATGAACATGGTCGGCACACCGTACAGCGCCGTGGCTTTTTCTTCGGAGACCGCTTGCAGGGTCAGCGCCGGATCGAAAGCGTCGTTGGGGTAAATCATCGTGCTGCCATGGGTGACGCAACCGAGGTTGCCCATGACCATGCCGAAGCAGTGATACAGCGGCACCGGAATCACCAGACGATCGGCAGTCGTCAGGCCGAGGCTTTCGCCGACCATGTAGCCGTTGTTGAGAATGTTGTAGTGACTGAGGGTCGCGCCCTTGGGGAAACCGGTGGTGCCGGAGGTGTACTGGATGTTCACCGGTTGATCGAAATGCAGACTGGCGCTGCGTTCGCGCAATTGATCGGGCGAGACGCTGACGGCCAGATCGCTGAGCTGCGACCACGGCAGAAAACCCGGCGGCGGATTGGCATCGAGGCTGATCACCCCGCGCAACTCCGGCAGGCGTTCGCTACGCAGCTGACCGATGGCGTGCTCAGCCAATTCCGGCGCCAGGCCCTGGAGCATTTCGTGGTAATTCGAGGTTTTGAACGCTCCGGCACAGACCAGCCACTGGCAGCCGGATTGCTTGAGCACGTACTCGAGTTCGGAGCTGCGGTAGGCGGGATTGATGTTGACCAGGATCACGCCGATCTTCGCCGTGGCGAACTGGGTGATGCACCACTGCGCGCAATTCGGTGCCCAGATACCCAGGCGATCACCGGTCTGCAAGCCCAGTGCGAGCAAGGCCCTGGCCTGCTCATCCACCGCCTCGGCCAGTTGCCGCCAGGAGTAACGCAACTGTTGATGGCGCACCACCAAAGCCTCGCCGTCCGGGTATTGCGCGACAGTCTGATCGAAGCGCTGACCGATGGTCATCGCCAGCAGGGCTTTGTCCTGAGAGCCACGGGTGTAGCTGCGCTGCGGGTTTGCACTGGGTAGATCCATGACGACCCCTATTGTCTTTATTAGTGGGTTTTCCCGGTTTTTGAATCCCTGTGGGAGCGAGCCTGCTCGCGAATACGCTGCGTCATTCAGCCTTGAGGGCGACTGATACAGCGCTTTCGCGAGCAGGCTCGCTCCCACCAGAAACAAACCGATATCTGATCCTGAACTGTCCTTACTCTCGCCCAAGTTGACGCTTACGTAAAGCCGATTGACAGTCGAACTCCGGAAGCTTTACGTTAACGTAAAGCTGAACGCCGATTCGTCGTGCGCTCCACCCGATAAAAAAGCCAAAAGGTGCCTCATGAGCTATCCATCCCTGAATTTCGCCCTCGGTGAAACCATCGACATGCTGCGCGATCAGGTGCAGTCCTTCGTCGCCGATCAGATCGCCCCGCGCGCCGCGCAGATCGACCACGACAACCTGTTCCCCGCCGACATGTGGCGCAAATTCGGTGACATGGGCCTGCTCGGCATCACCGTGCCGGAGGAGTACGGCGGCGCAGGTCTGGGTTACCTCGCGCATGTGGTGGCGATGGAAGAAATCAGCCGTGGCTCGGCGTCGGTGGCGTTGTCCTATGGCGCGCACTCCAACCTTTGCGTCAACCAGATCAACCGCAACGGCAACCACGAACAGAAAACCAAATACCTGCCGAAGCTGATCAGCGGCGAGCACGTCGGCGCCCTGGCGATGAGCGAGCCCAACGCCGGCTCCGATGTGGTCTCGATGAAGCTGCGCGCCGACAAACGCGGCGATCGCTTTGTACTCAACGGCAGCAAAACCTGGATCACCAACGGCCCTGACGCCAATACCTACGTGATATACGCCAAGACCGATCTGGAAAAAGGCCCGCACGGCATTACTGCGTTCATCGTCGAGCGTGACTGGAAAGGCTTCAGCCGCAGCAACAAATTCGACAAACTTGGCATGCGTGGCTCCAACACCTGCGAGCTGTTTTTCGATGACGTCGAAGTACCGGAGGAAAACATCCTCGGCGTGCTCAACGGTGGCGTGAAAGTGCTGATGAGCGGCCTCGATTACGAACGCGTGGTGCTTTCCGGTGGCCCGACCGGGATCATGCAGTCGTGCATGGACCTGATCGTGCCTTACATCCACGACCGCAAACAGTTCGGCCAGAGCATCGGCGAATTCCAGCTGATCCAGGGCAAAGTCGCCGACATGTACACCCAGCTCAATGCCAGCCGCGCCTATCTGTACGCGGTGGCACAGGCCTGCGAGCGCGGCGAAACCACCCGTAAGGACGCTGCCGGGGTGATCCTCTACACCGCCGAACGCGCCACGCAAATGGCCCTCGACGCGATCCAGATTCTCGGCGGTAACGGCTACATCAACGAATTCCCCGCCGGGCGCCTGCTGCGCGACGCCAAGCTCTACGAAATCGGCGCCGGCACCAGCGAGATCCGCCGCATGCTGATCGGCCGCGAACTGTTCAACGAAACGCGCTAAACGGAGCTGACCATGGCAACTTTGCACACTCAGCTCAACCCGCGCTCGGCGGAGTTCGCTGCCAACTGCGCGGCGATGCTCAAACAGGTCGACGCGCTGCACACCCTCCTCGCCCAAGTGGCGCAGGGTGGCGGTGTCAAAGCGCAGGAACGCCACACCTCGCGGGGTAAATTACTGCCGCGCGAGCGCATCAATCACTTGCTCGATCCGGGCTCGCCGTTTCTCGAAATCAGCCAACTGGCCGCCCATGCGGTTTACGGCGAAGACGTGCCGGCTGCCGGGGTGATCGCCGGGATCGGTCGCGTTGAAGGCGTCGAGTGCATGATCGTCGCCAACGATGCGACGGTGAAAGGTGGCTCGTATTACCCGCTCACCGTGAAAAAACACCTGCGCGCGCAGACCATCGCCCAGCAGAATCGCCTGCCGTGCATTTATCTGGTGGATTCCGGTGGCGCCAACCTGCCGCGTCAGGACGAGGTGTTTCCGGATCGCGAGCATTTCGGGCGGATATTCTTCAATCAGGCCAACATGAGCGCCATGGGCATCCCGCAGATCGCTGTGGTGATGGGTTCGTGCACCGCAGGCGGCGCGTATGTGCCGGCGATGGCAGACGAAGCGATCATGGTGCGCAACCAGGCGACGATTTTCCTCGCCGGCCCGCCGCTGGTAAAAGCCGCGACCGGCGAAGTGGTCAGCGCCGAAGACCTCGGCGGCGCCGATGTGCACTGCAAGACCTCCGGCGTGGCCGACCATTACGCCGAGAACGACGAACACGCCCTCGCCCTCGCCCGCCGCAGCGTCGCCAACCTCAACTGGCGCAAGCTCGGCGAGGTGCAGCAACGCACACCGATCGCGCCGCTGTACGCCAGCGACGAGTTGTACGGCGTGGTTCCGGCTGACGCCAAGCAGCCATTCGATGTGCGCGAAGTGATCGCGCGGCTGGTCGACGGTTCGGTGTTCGATGAATTCAAAGCGCTGTTCGGCACCACGCCACGCTGGTCTGCGGTTTCGCGCACTTGCACGGCTACCCGATCGCGATTCTGGCAAACAACGGCATCCTCTTCGCCGAAGCCGCGCAGAAAGGCGCGCACTTCATCGAACTGGCGTGCCAGCGCGGCATTCCGCTGCTGTTTCTGCAGAACATCACCGGTTTCATGGTCGGCCAGAAATACGAGGCCGGCGGCATCGCCAAGCACGGCGCGAAACTGGTGACCGCGGTGGCCTGCGCCAAGGTGCCGAAATTCACCGTGATCATCGGCGGCAGCTTCGGTGCCGGCAACTACGGCATGTGCGGGCGCGCTTACGATCCGCGTTTCTTGTGGATGTGGCCGAACGCGCGGATTGGCGTGATGGGCGCCGAACAGGCAGCCGGTGTGCTGGTGCAGGTCAAGCGCGAACAGGCCGAACGCAGCGGTCAGGCGTTTACCGCTGAACAGGAGACCGAGATCAAGCAGCCGATTCTCGATCAGTACGAAGAACAGGGTCACCCTTATTACTCCAGCGCTCGGCTGTGGGACGACGGCGTCATCGACCCGGCGCAGACCCGCGATGTACTGGCCCTGGCCTTGTCCGCGTCGCTGAACGCGCCAATCGAACCGAGCCGCTTCGGCGTGTTCCGGATGTGATGTTTTTTTGTGGGAGCGAGCCTGCTCGCGAATGCGCTCTGTCAGGCGGCGGATAGATCGACTGATACCCCGCTTTCGCGAGCAGGCTCGCTCCCACAAGAGCCGTGGAGACGGATGAATATGAGCGACTTCAATACCCTCGAACTGCAAACCGACCCACGCGGTTTCGCGACGCTGTGGCTCAATCGCGCCGAGAAAAACAACGCGTTCAACGCCGAGATGATCCGCGAACTGATCCTCGCCCTCGACAAGGTGGCCAGCGATTCGAGCCTGCGTTTCCTGCTGCTGCGTGGGCGCGGCAAGCACTTCAGTGCCGGCGCCGACCTGGCGTGGATGCAGCAATCAGCGGAACTCGATTACCACACCAACCTCGATGACGCCCGCGAGCTGGCCGAGCTGATGTACAACCTCGCCAAGCTGAAAATCCCCACGCTGGCCGTGGTGCAAGGCGCGGCGTTCGGTGGCGCGCTGGGCTTGATCAGTTGCTGTGACATGGCGATCGGCGCCGATGACGCGCAGTTCTGCCTGTCGGAAGTGCGCATCGGTCTGGCGCCAGCGGTAATCAGCCCGTTCGTGGTGCAAGCGATCGGTGAGCGTGCGGCACGGCGCTATGCGCTAACTGCCGAGCGCTTCAGCGGACAGCGGGCGCGAGAGATCGGCTTGTTATCCGAAAGCTATCCGGCCGCTGAACTTGAGCAGCACGTCGAACAGTGGATCGACAACCTGTTGCTCAACAGCCCCGCCGCGATGCGCGCCAGCAAGGACTTGCTGCGTGAAGTCGGCAACGGCGCGCTGACCCCGGCCCTGCGCCGCTACACCGAAAATGCCATCGCACGGATTCGCGTCAGCCCTGAAGGCCAGGAAGGCTTGCGCGCCTTTCTGCAAAAGCGCCCGCCGAGCTGGCAAGCCGCATCCACCAAGGAGTCGCGTTGATGAGCGCACCTGTGATTACCACTGTGCTGGTGGCCAACCGTGGCGAAATCGCCTGCCGGGTCATGCGCACCGCCAAGGCCTTGGGCCTGACTACCGTCGCTGTGCACAGCGCCACCGACCGCGATGCGCGCCACAGCCGTGAAGCCGATATCCGCGTCGATCTGGGCGGCAGCAAGGCTGCCGAGAGTTATCTGCAAATCGATAAATTGATCGCCGCCGCCAAGGCCAGCGGTGCCCAGGCGATTCATCCCGGCTACGGTTTTCTCTCGGAAAACGCTGGATTCGCCCGCGCCATCGAAGCCGCCGGGCTGATCTTCCTCGGCCCGCCCGCCTCGGCCATCGACGCGATGGGCAGCAAATCCGCCGCCAAAGCGTTGATGGAAAAGGCCGGTGTGCCTTTGGTGCCGGGCTATCACGGCGAGGCGCAGGACCTCGACACCTTCCGCGAAGCCTGCGAACGCATCGGTTATCCGGTGCTGCTCAAGGCTACGGCCGGCGGCGGTGGTAAAGGCATGAAAGTCGTCGAGGATGTCAGCCAACTGGCTGAAGCCCTCGCCTCGGCGCAGCGCGAAGCGCAATCGTCGTTTGGCGACTCGCGGATGCTGGTGGAAAAGTATTTGCTCAAGCCACGTCACGTGGAGATTCAGGTGTTCGCCGATCAGCACGGCAACTGCCTGTATCTCAACGAGCGCGACTGCTCGATCCAGCGTCGTCACCAGAAAGTCGTCGAAGAAGCCCCGGCGCCGGGCCTGACGCCCGAGCTACGCCGGGCAATGGGCGAAGCGGCCGTGCGTTCAGCGCAGGCAATCGGTTATGTCGGCGCCGGCACCGTGGAGTTTTTGCTGGATGCGCGCGGCGAGTTTTTCTTCATGGAGATGAACACGCGGCTGCAGGTCGAGCACCCGGTGACCGAAGCAATCACCGGGCTTGATCTGGTCGCCTGGCAGATTCGCGTCGCCCGTGGGGAAACGCTGCCGATCACTCAGGCGCAGGTGCCGCTCAATGGTCATGCGATCGAAGTGCGTTTGTATGCCGAGGATCCGGCGAATGATTTCCTGCCGGCCACCGGGCGGCTGGACTTGTATCGCGAATCGGCACAGGGCGCGGGGCGGCGGGTGGACAGCGGCGTTGAGGAAGGTGACGAGATATCGCCCTTCTACGACCCGATGCTCGGCAAGCTGATTGCTTGGGGTGAAGATCGCGAACAGGCGCGCTTGCGTCTGTTGAGCATGCTCGACGAGTTTGCGATTGGCGGGCTGAAGACCAACATCAATTTCCTGCGCCGGATCATCGCGCATCCGGCGTTTGCGGCGGCAGAGCTGGATACCGGGTTCATTCCGCGCTATCAGGAGCAATTGCTGCCAGCACCAGGCACGTTGAGCGATGAGTTCTGGCAGGCGGCGGCGCAGGCGTTTGCGCAGAGTCTGCCGCAGCGTGCTCGGGCGGATGATCCCGCTTCGCCGTGGGCTTCAGGTGGCGGATTGCGAGCAGGTTTGCCGGCGCAAATCACCTTGCATTTGAGTTGCGAGGGACAGGATCGCGCGTTGACCTTGAGAACTGCGGCCCATGCAAAACTGCTGGGCGAAGCACTAATCGTCGAGCATGACGGCGTGCGCCGCACATTGCGGGCGATTCGTCAGGCTGGCGCGTTGTATCTGGAATGGGACGGCGAGTTGCGGCGCATCGAAGCGTTCGATCCGATCAGCGCCGTCGAGGCCAGCCACAGCCATCAGGGCGGTCTGACCGCGCCAATGAACGGCAGCATCGTACGCGTGCTGGTCGAAACGGGACAGTCGGTTGAGGCCGGGGCGCAACTGGTGGTGCTGGAAGCCATGAAGATGGAACACAGCATCCGCGCGCCGCAGGCCGGTGTGATCAAAGCGCTGTACTGCCAGGAAGGCGATATGGTCAGTGAAGGCAGCGCTTTGGTTGAACTGGAAGAGGGATGAAATAAAAGGATCGATCCTGGCCTTGAGCGAGGATCGATCCGTTCAGTAACGCGCCGTTGCCTGAACCACCACGCCGATGATCCGGCATTCATCGGTGAGCAGGGTTTTCGGCCAGGTCGGATTGAGCGGCACCAGGTAACGCTGGCCGGCCTGTTCGTCGAGTTTGCGGAAAATCGCCTCTTCGCTGTCCGGCCACTGGGCGATCACCAGTTTGCCAGGCACTGCCTCCAACTCCGGATCGACCAGAATCAGCATGCCCTCGGCAACGCTCTGGCCGCTCGGCGCGGTCATCGAATCCCCCGTCACCGTCAGCCAGAACGCCGCACCGCCGCGAGCGTGGTAATCCGTCAGTTCGAAGCGCTGCTTCGCTGATGCTCCGGGATAGCTCGCCGCAGTGTCACGCACTTCGCACGGTGCACGCCAATCGCAGACCGGATAACGGAAGTACGGGTTGTACTTCTGCGCCAGCGGCATCTCGTCTTCCGGCGTCGGCTGCGGTTCGCGAATCACCAGAACGACTTCGAGGAAGTCCATTCCCAGCGCCTTGAGCACGCGGTTCATTTCGGTAACACCGGGTTCGCGACGCTTGTTCAGCCAATGACCGATCCCGCCCTGGGACATGCCGACGCGCTCTCCGAGCTCTGTTTGAGTGACTTTGAGTTCACTCATCTTGGCCTTGACCAACTCAATCCATTTATCCATGTGCCGCACCTTACGCGGACGTCTTCGACCGGCAAAACACATATTGTAGTATTTAAATCCTAGTCACAAATACAGGCGGTACTATCCTAGAGGAACGGACTTTCAATCGAACATGGAGTGACGTTTCATGATGAACATCAGCAGCAAAGACATGCCCGATCTGCAAATTGACACCAGCTTCACCTCCCCTCAGGGCAATGCCGCCGCACAGCGCGCGCTGGACTACTACTTGAAACCGACTGTTTCGAAATCCGAGACGGACGAACGTTTTTTCAATGTCAAAGGCCATCTCAGCGGCGAGGAAGCACTGGTGCATGCCTCGGATCTGTTGCGATGTGCGGCCGCCACCGCGTTCAAGGCCGCAGAAAACCTGCAAGGCACCAGTCGCGATCTGGCCTTTTCGGTGGTGCACATGGTGGATATGGCGCGGGCGATGGTCGACCATTCGATCGACAACGATGAAGTCACGGCGGACAAGGTACGGGCGGACAGGAAAGAATTTTCCCATCGCGCAGATAAAAACATTTGACTTGCAAATGATAATGATTATTATTGCAAGCAGCTGGTCGCGAGATCAGTCGATGGACCAGAGACCTTAGGTCGGTCTTCTGGACTATCTCCTCATCAGGCTAATCACGGTTTTTGACCCGGCTTTTTGCCGGGTCTTTTTTTGCCCGTTTTTCGGGCTTGTGTCTTCAGGCTAATGAAGTCTTTGGGTGCTGCAAATTCGATGGCGCGGATAATATCAAAAGAATATTGATTGGCAAGCCGAGCCCAGCCACATTGGGCGAAACTAATGGCAATCAGCACTTGAGAATCAATCGCATAGCCTCTAAGCTGCTGGCGCGTCACGGAAGACGCCCCCCGCTACACCCGCGATTCCCCTCGGTTTCAGCCCTGCCTGCGTGTAAAGTACCGGTCATAAAAATCCTGATCAGGAACCGACCATGACCGTGGCCAAATCTTCGTTCGACATCAGCGCCAATTTCGACAGCGGCAATATCCAAGTCATCGATATCAGCAACCCGCTCAGTCCCGTCCTGGCCATCCGCCCGGACACCCGCAGCGCTCATTTTCAGTGGTTCCACTTCAAGGCCAGCGGCCTGCATGTGCACCAGGAACACTGGTTCCGCCTGGTCAACGCCAGCCAATCGACCTACAGCAAAGGCTGGCCGGGCTATCAAGCGGTGGCGTCGTATGATCACGTCAACTGGTTCCGCATCCCTACCAGCTTCGAAGGCGACAGCCTGCGCTTCTGCCTCGAAGCCGAACAGACCCACGCCTGGTTCGCCTACTTCGAACCCTACAGCCGCGGCCGTCACAATTGGTTGATCGAGCAAGCGCTGAGCAAGGCTGGCACCGAATTGCTGGCGACCGGCAAAAGTGTCGAGGGCCGCGACATTCAGCTGCTGCGCAAAGGTACCGGTGCCGAAGGCCAGCGCAAGATCTGGATCATCGCCCAGCAGCATCCGGGCGAGCACATGGCTGAATGGTTCATGGAAGGTGTGATCGAGCGTCTGGAGCGCCAGGACGATCCGGTATTGAACAAACTGTTGGCCAGCGCCGATCTTTATCTGGTGCCGAACATGAACCCGGACGGCGCGTTCCACGGCCACCTGCGCACCAATGCCATGGGGCAGGACTTGAACCGGGCCTGGCGGAACGCCAGCCAGGACATCAGCCCGGAAGTGCTATTCGTTCAGCAGCAGATGCAAAAGTATGGCGTCGATGCGTTTATCGACGTACACGGCGACGAAACCATACCTCACGTTTTCACCGCCGGCTGTGAAGGCAATCCTGGTTTTACGCCGCGCATCGAAAAGCTTGAAGAGCATTTCCGCAGCCACTTGAAGCACACCACCAAAGACTTCCAGACCACCTATGGCTACACCCGCGACGAACCGGGACAGGCCAACATGACCCTGGCCTGCAACAGCGTCGGACAGAAATACGACTGCCTGTCGCTGACCCTGGAGATGCCGTTCAAGGACCACGACGACCACCCGGACAAGATCACCGGCTGGTCGGGCAAACGTTCCAAGCAACTGGGTAAAGACGTGTTGACCACCCTCGCCGACATGGTCGACACCCTGCGCTGATCCCCTTCCCTGCAACAACAAAAGATCGCAGCCGGCCTGCGATCTTTTGCGTTATAGGGTCAGCCGCGATCGCGCCCGCGCAACATGCTGTCGAGCACTTCGTCACGACGCACCCAGCCATGGAACAGCGCCGCCGCCAGGTGCAGCAGCACTGTCAGAAACAGCAGATACGCCAAATAGCCATGGGACTTGCGCAGCAACGCAAACAGTTGCGCGTCGGCCGGCACAATTGGCGGCAGATGCAGCGACGCCGAGAGCATCACCGGCTCGCCCGAGGCACTGATCATCGCCCAGCCGAGCAACGGCAACACCAGCATCAACGCATACAACAAGACGTGGGAAGCCTTGGCTGCGAGCACCTGCCAGCCCGGCAGATCATCCGGCAGCGGCGGTTGGCGCGTGGTGAAACGCACCAGCAGGCGCACGATCACCAGCGCCAGAATCGCGATGCCCAGGGGCTTGTGCAGATGAATCAGCCATTCATGGCGAGACGACACCGAAGTGACCATGCCCGCGCCGATAAACAGCATGGCGATGATCATCAGCGCCATCAGCCAGTGCAGCAGGCGCGCCAGCAAAACGAAATGCGTCGGTTGCTTGTTCATGGACGAGCCTCCTGTTTGGCGGCGGGCAACTGGCTGACTTCGCTGGTGCGACGCAGGTAGGAATCGGCATAGCCGGCAGAACGCGCGGCCAGCAGTGGATCTTCCGATCCTTGAATCCCGGCCGGCAGCACCAGCGGGTCGTAGTTGATGTCACGGCACTCGCCACTGAGTTGCGGCTGGGTCTTCACCAGCACCAGGGTTCCGGCGTTCAACACTTTGCGATCTGCGGGCCAGGTCTTGCTGGCATCGTTCACCGGGTCACCGGCGTTGGCCAGGGTGATGTTCAACTGAAAGCGCAAGGGTGCGGCGGCCAAGCGTTGCACCAGATCCTTCTCGAGAAAGTCCGCGCCTTCAGGGGCCGTGGCACCCGCCGCGTCCTGCGCCAGCGGCGTCATGCTCCAGCGTACGGCCTGTTTTTTACCGTTGCCATCGATCAGATAGAACGCATTGATGCTGTTATAGGTTTCGGTGGCGTAGCTGGCCGAAGGCTTGGCGGTCTTCACCCACGTCAGAAACGGCACGGCTTCCGGATGTGCGGCAAAAAACGCCGGCACCTTCGTCGGGTCTGGCTTGCCGGTGGCTGGATCCGGCGACTGCGCCTGCTGCAATTGGTAGAACGCTTCGGGCGTGCCCACCGGAAATACCGGCATGCTGTTCATCCCGGTGCGCCATTGCTGACCGTTCGCCTGGGTGAAGCGCAGCGCCAGGCTGCGGATCGGTACGGCGCTGTCCGGCGCGTAGGGATTGCCGGCCGGCAAGGCGAAACGCCCCACCACCGGTGTCTGCGGCAGGTTGAACACCTGTGCCGTGGAGAACGCGCGCGCCTCGCCGCTGCTTTCGAAATGGCCGATCACGCAGACACCCTTGGCGTGATTGCGACGAAAGCCGGGATGCACGCCG
This sequence comes from Pseudomonas sp. TE9122, assembly GCF_056278925.1. NCBI lineage: Bacteria > Pseudomonadati > Pseudomonadota > Gammaproteobacteria > Pseudomonadales > Pseudomonadaceae > Pseudomonas > Pseudomonas sp. TE9122. The sequence continues at coordinate 3,252,060 of NZ_JBWBQI010000001.1, forward strand.
TTGTTCTTTTCCAGCACATCGACCAACGCTTTTGGCGTCAATCGTTGTGGGTCAAGGTTGCCATGCACGTAGGCAAACGCCCCGGCCACGGCAGCGACAATCACGGCAATGCCGCCCAGACGTAAAACCAGGCTCGCGGCGCTCAGTGGCTCGCGCGGCGGCCTGCCGGGCGGTGCAGCGTTTGGGGACGAGCGATCAACCATGAATATCTCCAGGCCATCGGCCACAAGTGGAAAGAGTCAGCAAGACGCCCCCCGTCCGGGTTTATTCCACGGTGCGGTATTTATTTTCGCGCGCGGGGAATAACCTGCGCTGACGGGCGTCTTCCTAGTCCACAGCGTAGCGACCAGCAGACATTCATGAGCGAATTCGACGAACAGTTGAGAGAAATCATTCCCAGATTGCGCCGCTTCGCCGTGTCGTTGACGCGCAACAGCAGCAGCGCTGACGATCTGGTCCAGGCCAGCCTCGAGCGGGCGCTGTCGGCGTGGGGCGAAAAACGCGCCGATGGCGACTTGCGCGCCTGGCTGTTTGCAATCCTCTATCGGCAATTTCTCGATGCGCACCGTCGTTCGCGGCGCTATGCGCGGATGCTGGAATTTTTCACCGGTCGCGACGATGCCGAGCCGTCTGTGGAACGCACGGTGATTGCCCAGTCGACCCTGCAAGCCTTCGAACGCCTGCCCACCGAACAGCGCGCTTTGCTGCTGATGGTCTCGGTGGAAGGCCTGTCCTATAAAGAGGTCGCCGAGATCCTCGGCGCCCCGATCGGCACCGTGATGTCGCGCCTGTCCCGCGCCCGCCAGGCCTTGCGCCAACTCAGCGACGGCGAAATCAGCAGCCCTTCCTTGCGGATACTCAAATGATCAGCCTGCCTCCCAGCGAACGTGATTTGCACGCCTATGTCGACCACCAGCTCAGCGACGCCGATCGGCGCGTGCTCGAGACCTGGCTGGCCAGTCACCCTGAAGAAGCGGCGCAGGTGCGCGCCTGGCAACGCGACGCCCAGCAGCTGCGCGCAGCGCTGAGTGGCGCGTTGCAGCAACCGGCCAATCCGGCGCTTGACCCGATGATGATTCGCCAGCGCCGCCGCCAGCAGTCCCGTCGGCACCTGGCCAGCGCGGCGGTGCTGCTGATTGCCGTGAGCATTGGTGGTTTCAGTGGCTGGCAGGCACGGGAAATGACCTTGGTGCGCCCTGCGCAATTGCCGATGACTGACGCGTTGCAAGCCTATCGCCTGATCGCCCAGCAAGGCGTACTGCCCGCCGATTACAAGGTCGACAGCGACGGCGACATGCAGCGTTGGCTCGACCGCTACTTCAGCGGTGCCGGGCGCTTGCCGGACTTGAAAGCTGCCGGATTCGAGCCGGTCAGCGGGCGTTTGCTCAGCACCGATGAAGGCGCGGCGGCAATGGTGATGTATGAGGATGGCAGCGGTCACAAGGTCAGTTTCTACCTGCGTCCACCGGGGCCGAAAAACACCCTGCTGCCGCGCGGTTCGCGCAGCGATGGCGATCTGCAGGCCGATTACTGGTCAGGGCCGGGTTACAACTATGCGGTGGTCAGCCCGACCGACTCGCCGGCAGCAGAGTTGCTCAAGCAATCGCCACCGTTCTGAAATCCGCCTCTGGTAGGAGCTGACGAGTGCAACGAGGCTGCGATCTGTTGGCGGCAACCCAGATCAAAAGATCGCAGCCTCGTTGCACTCGTCAGCTCCTACAGGGGAATCATGCATATTTCATGGAGCCTATGTCCGAGGTCTGGTTAAACTTTAGCGCCGAGCTCCGGTGGAGTCGGCCCAATCAACCAGGAGCCTGCCCCGCGTGCCCGCCCGAACGCCGAAACGATCACGACTGAGCCAACGCTGGCCGTTGTTGCGCCGCCTGTTCGGCAAAAGCCTGCCCGTCAGCGCCGGGCACGATGCTCATGCCGCGACCATCCGCGATTATTTCCGCGACAAAGCCAAAAGCCAGGGCTACACCCTTAGCCGCAGTCAGCAGCACGTCATCGACTGCATGGCGCAGCAGGCCAGCGTACTGCTGGGCGACAGCGGCCACACACCGCCGAGTCTGTACCTGTACGGAGCCGTCGGGCGCGGCAAGAGCTGGTTGCTCGAGGGGTTCTTCCAGGCGCTGCCGATCACGCGCAAACGTCGCCTGCATTTCCATCAGTTTTTTGCCCGGCTGCACGACGGCATGTTCCGTCACCGCCTGCAGGAAGACGCGCTGGAAATCACCCTGGATGAGTTGCTGGAAGATTGCCAGGTGCTGTGTTTCGACGAATTTCATGTGCACGACATCGGCGACGCGATGCTGATCACGCGTTTGTTCAAGGCACTGTTCAAACGGCGGATCATGCTGCTGGTAACCTCCAACTACGCGCCGGAAGGCCTGCTGCCCAATCCGCTGTATCACGCACGCTTCAAACCGGTGATCGAGCTGATCAACACGCGCATGCAGGTGATGGAAGTCGGCGGCGACCACGACTACCGCACACTCAACCGCCAACACACGCATCAAGTGTTTACCCAAGGGCATTACGTCTGGCCGGCTTCAACAGCCCAGCGCCAGGCTCTGGACCTGCCACCAGCCGACGCGCCTGCCCTTGCCCTCGAGGTTGGCAAGCGCCAGCTTCAGGCCCGTTTTTGCCAAGGCCGGCGAGTCGCGTTCACCTTCAACGATCTGTGTGAACAGCCAACGGCAGTGATGGATTATCTGCAACTGTGCCAGCGTTTCGACCAGTGGATCATCGATGACCTGCCGCCGCTCGGCGAGTGTCCGATCGCCGTGCAACAGCGCTTCATCAATCTGATCGACGTGCTCTACGATCAGGACAAGCACCTGACCCTGCTCGGCCAACTGCCGCTAGGCCAGAGCCTGGAAGGTCACGCCATTGACCTGGCGCGCACGCGCAGCCGGTTGGGTCAGTTGCAGGAAATTCACGAACCCAACTGACACCCTACCCTGTGAGAGCGAGCCCTGTGGGAGCGAGCCTGCTCGCGAAAGCGGTATGTCAGTCAGGGTTCATTTAACTGATACGCCGCTTTCGCGAGCAGGCTCGCTCCCACAAGGTCCCGGGACAACTCAAAATCCGTTCAGCATCCGCTTTACCGCTATCATGTCGCCCATTCCAGCGCCCCCGCGTCGCTCCACCGATCAATAGCGAAACCAGACATGCACACCCTTGCTCAACTCCGCGCCGGCGAGCTGTCAGGCATTACCCGCCTCGACCTGTCCTGCGGGCTGACCGAATTCCCCCGCGAAATATTCCAACTGGCCGACACGCTGGAAGTGCTCAACCTCAGCGGCAACGCGCTGAGCAGCCTGCCCGATGACCTGCATCGCCTGACCCGCCTGCGCGTGCTGTTCTGCTCCGACAACCAGTTCACCGATCTGCCGACCTGCCTCGGCCAATGCACCGCGCTGACCATGGTCGGCTTCAAGGCCAACCGCATCGTCAATGTCCCTGGTGACGCTCTGCCGCCGCAGCTGCGCTGGCTGATCCTCACCGATAACCGCATCGAGAACCTGCCGAAGGAACTGGGTGAACGCCGCGCTTTGCAGAAGCTCATGCTCGCCGGCAATCGCCTGCGCTCGCTGCCAGACTCCCTGCGTCACTGCCATCGGCTGGAATTGCTGCGCATCGCCGCCAACCAGCTCAACGAACTGCCGCAGTGGCTGCTGACCTTGCCGAGCCTGACCTGGCTGGCCTACGCCGGCAATCCGCTGGAAACCGAAGCCGATGCCGCTGCCCTTGAGGCCACGCCGCTGATCGCCTGGTCGACGCTGCGCATGGAACAGCAACTAGGCGAAGGCGCTTCCGGGGTGATTTCCCGGGCAGTCTGGCAGCGTGACGATGGCACGGCGCAGGCGGTTGCGGTGAAGCTGTACAAAGGCGAGATGACCAGCGACGGCTCGCCGTTGCATGAGATGAACGCCTGCATCACCGCCGGTTTGCACCCCAACCTGATCCGCGTCGAGGGCCGCATCAGCGGCCACCCCGATCAACAGCAGGGGCTGGTGATGCAACTGATTGATCCGAGCTTCGGCAATCTCGCCGGCTTGCCGAGCCTGGCCTCGTGCTCGCGGGATGTTTATGCCGAGGACTGCCGGTTCACGGCGGAGGTTGCCCTGCGCGTCGCCAAAGGCATCGCCTCAGCGGCCGAGCACCTGCACCGCCAAGGCATTACCCACGGCGATCTGTATGGCCACAACATTCTGTTGAACGATCAGGGCGATTGTCTGCTGGGGGATTTCGGCGCGGCGTCGTTTCATGCCACCGGCGATGATGTGCAGACGCGCGCATTGCAGCGCCTGGAAGTACGTGCGTTCGGTGTGTTGTTGGGGGAATTGCTGGAGCGTGTCGACTCAGGATTGAGTACGGAGCGGCGCGCGCACCTGGAGGCGCTGGAACGACGTTGCTGTCAGGCGGATGTGCTGGGGCGGCCGGGGTTCAGTGAAGTCATCGAGATGCTGGAGAATCTGTGACCGCTGCGCGGTCATTCGCGAGCAGGCTCGCTCCCACATTGGAATGCATTGCAAATGTGGGAGCCAGCCTGCTCGCGAAGAGGTCATTCCTGGCGCGACAGATCAGCCAGCCAGACCAACAAACATGTCCTGCACGTCATCATGGTTGTCGAGGCCTTCGAGGAACGCTTCGACTTCAGCCATCTGCTCGTCGCTCAAGCCGCTGACCGGATTCTTCGGCTGGTAGCCGAGTTTCGCCGACAATACGGTGAAACCTTGTTCCGGCAGGGCTTTCTGCACAGCGTCGAGGTCGGTCGGGTCGGTGAGGAACAGCGTCGCGCCCTCTTCGCCCGGCTCGAAATCCTGGGCACCGGCTTCGATCGCAGCCATTTCCGGATCGGCTTCCGGGCTGTCCGGCGCGGCTTCGATCATGCCGACGTGGTTGAACATCCACGCAACCGAACCCGAAGCGCCCAACTGGCCCTTGCGGAACGCCACACGAATTTCCGCGACGGTGCGGTTGATGTTGTCGGTGACGCATTCGACGATCAGCGGCACCTGATGCGGCGCGAAGCCTTCGTAGGTCACGCGATGGTATTGCACGGTTTCACCCAACAGACCGGCGCCTTTCTTGATCGCGCGATCGAGGGTTTCTTTTGGCATCGAGGCTTTTTTCGCCTGTTCGACCACCAGACGCAGGTGTGCGTTGGTGGCGGTATCGGCACCGTTGCGTGCAGCAATGGTGATTTCCTTCACCAGTTTGCCGAAGATCTTCCCTTTGGCGTTGGCTGCCGCTTCTTTGTGTTTAACCTTCCACTGTGCGCCCATTACTCACTCTCTTGATCTGTGGCGCCGAGACATCTATTGGCCGACGCGTGGCGGCAAGTTTATACGGCCTAAAGTCGGCAATCGACCAAAAAAACAGCCGACGGAATCGACATCTTCATCAAAGCATGTAGGGGGATTCTGAAAAGCGCCTTTGACATGAACATTCAGCCCGACGGTTTCGTACCCTTGAAACCCCGTATCGCCTGACAGGGCCTGCTCGAATGCTCAATGACAAGGAAAGTCCCTTCACCCTTACGCTGACCGACAGCGGATTGCGCCTGCCGATGGTGCGTTTTCGCGGCGAGGAAGCGCTGAACCAGCCTTACCGTTTCGACATCGAACTGCTCGGACTGGCCCCGGCCATCGTCCCGGGATCCTTCCTGCACAGGCCAGCCTTTTTGCGGCTCAGTGAGCAGCACGGATTCCACGGCGTCATTTCCAGCGCCAGCTGCGAACATCGCGGGACGCATCGGGTCGGCTATCGACTGATTCTGGTGCCGCATCTGCAACAACTGGCGCAAACGCATAAGCGCCGCGTGTTTACTCACCTGAGTGTGCCGCAGATCATTCAACAACTGCTCGAAGAACATGCCCTGCCAGCGCACAGCTATCGCATTGAAATGAGCGTCGGTCACTACCCGGCAAGGGCGTTTTGCATTCAGTACGAAGAAAGCGATCTGGCACTGGTGCAGCGGCTATGCGAAGAAGAAGGCATCCACTATCACTTCGAACACGGGCCGGACGGACATGTCGTGGTGTTCGCTGACGACAGCCTGAGCCTGCCGCAGGAACCGGTCGAAATCCCTTTCAGTGCTGATGAGCAACCACCGTCGCCCTGCGTCAGCGCGCTCTATCAACAGCATCGCGCGGCGCCTGTACCGATGCTGCATGCGGTGCGCAATCGCGGTCAGCCAACCGGCAATGCCGAAGCCGCCAACGAGGTCTCGACCGAGTTGCCGATGCCCGCGCGATCGCCGGAACGTCTGCACGCCGAACAACGCAGTCGACGTCATCTGCAACGCCAACGCTGCCAGTTGCGCTCCATTCACGGGCGCAGTGATTGCAGCGATTTGCTCAGTGGCCGACTGCTGCTTGTGGCCGACCACCCGATTCATCATTTCAACGAACAATGGCTGATCAGCGCGGTGCGCCACCACGGGCAGCACCCTTCGATCCTTGATCCGGCGCCAAGCGTTCAGCGTTATCACAACGACTTCACTGCGCAGCCCTGGTCGACCGACTTCCGTCCGCCACTCAAACAAGCTCGCCCGAATATTGCCGGTTATCACTTGGCGAAAGTGGCGGGTGCGCCTGGGCAACCTGCGCAAGTGGACGAAAACGGCTGCCTCGCTGTAAGCCTGTGGCCGTCTGCGGATAAATCCGCCAGCGACGCCCTGTGGCTGCCGATCGCCATGAGCCGGCTCAGCGGCCCTGTCGCCATCGATCAATTACCGCGTGCTGGCAGTGAAGTGTGGGTGAGTTTCCTCGACAGCGATCCGGACCGACCGATCCTGTGCCTCAGCCACGCACGCCAGCCGCCGGAACGCGAATCAGAACCCGTGCGCGACAGCCTGTTGCTCGACTGGCTGAGCCACCGCGCCGAGCATTGATCGGCGCCTCAGCCTTTGTCCGCCTTGCCCGCCGCCGCCGCGAACCTGGCCAGGCGCACGTCCAGATGCCGAGGCCGGCGCCCGTGATCTTCGGCGCGCTCCTTACGGCGGATGGCGTTGCGCACCATCAACGAGCCGAGGTAGCGGATGGGTTCCGGCGGGAAATAACCCAGCGGCCCGTTGACCAGCGGCGAACGGGTCCACGGGTTATCCAGGCCCTGCACCAGCGCGGCGAGAATCTGCCCGCCCATGTGACACGGGCCGACGCCGCTGCCGGAATAACCGAAGCCGTAAAACACATTGCCCGCCCCGCTCATCTGGCCGAAAAACGGTAAACCGGTCACCGAACGATCCGACGGGCCGTTCCACGTCGCGTCGATTTTGATCTCGGCGAACGCCGGGAAAAAATCCGCGAGACTGCGCTTGAGCAAGCCGGCATAAGGCGACGGCTGATCGAACACCGGCAGCATCCGCCCGCCATAGGCGAAGGTGTTGCCGCCCTTGCCGAGCATGATCCGGCCGTCCGGGGTGTTGTGGTAGTAATGCACGAAAATCCGCGAATCGAGGACGCTGACGCCGCTGGTCAAACCGATTTGCTGCAGCAGGTCCGGGCGCGGCTCGGTGATCAGCATGTCACTGGAAACGATCGCCACACTGCGTTCGAACTGAGGAAACGCGCGGGCCATCCACGCATTCATCGCCAGCACCACCCGGTCGGCGATGACCTTGCCGCCGGGCGTGTGGATGCGTGCCGGGCGGCCCTCTTCCAGCCCGGTCATCGCCGTGCCTTCATGGATCTTCACGCCCGATTGCAGCGCCACCCGGCGCAGGCCGCGCACCAGTTTGCCCGGTTGCACGCTGGCAGCCGCCGGGGAAAACCAGCCCTCCAGGTGTTTTGCTGAACCAGCCATGCGCTGCACATCGGCGAGCGGTCGCTGGCTGAACGAGTTGATGCCGTTACGCTCCAGCGCCGCGATCACCGCGTCAGTTGCGCCGACCTGAGCGCGATTGGTCGCGGTGTACAGCGTGCCGTCGAGGCGGTAATCGGCATCGACGCCGTACTGCTCGCAGAACTCGCCGATCGCATGGATGCTGCGCTCCGATTCCCTGACCAGACGCACCGCTTCTTCGACGCCGAACAAGCGCTCCAGGGTGAAATACTTGGCCGACCATGACAGTGCGCAACCACCATTACGGCCACTGGCGCCGGCACCGCAGATGTCAGCTTCGATCAGCAACACCTCCAGCTCGGGGTTTTGCTGCTTGAGCATGATCGCCGTCCACAATCCGGTGTAGCCGCCGCCAACGATGCACACATCGGTGCGCACCTCGCCTTGCAGCGGTGGACACTGCTCGGATGGGTCGGCCTGCAAGGCTTGCTCGAGCCAGAACGGTCGCATGGGAAATCTCCAGTCAGAAGGTCACGACGCAACCTGCCGCGCACCGCGCAGCAGGCGACGGGGCGAAGGGTTTCAGGAACGCAGCGGTTTGACGCTCAGCGGGCAGTTGGGGATCGTTGCGCGCGGCTCCATCACGCCGACCGGCCGACTGTTCCAGTGCGGAATCAGCACCAGCGCCGAGAACAGCGCGCATCCGGCGAAGACGATAAACACCGTCACCGAGTCGAAGTAGCCCGGCAGCAAACCGCCGAGCACCGCGCCTACGGAGCCGCAGCCGTTGACGAAACCGGCGGCGGTGGCACCGGCCTTGGCCTTGCCGAAATCGATGGCGGCCGCACCGCTGATCATCGAGTCCGGGCCGTACAACGTCAGGCCCATGACGAACAGCAACGCGACGACCAACAACACGCTGCCGGTGTTCAGCGCAGCCATGAACAGCGCCAGCGTTACGGTCAGCGCCAACAGACTCAGCACGCAGGCCGGCATGCGTCGGGCGCCGAAGAGTTTGTCCGAGGCCAGGCCGATCATGATCGGCCCGAGCAATCCGGCCAGTTCAAACGCGGTGGGAATGATCGCCGCGCCAACCTTGCCGACACTGGGCATCTGCTCGAAAACAATCACTGGCCCCCACAACAGAATCGCGTAGCGCGCCGGTTTCAGCAGGAAATACGCCAGGCCCAGCACCAGCACCGTGCGGTTGCGCAGGATTTCCTTTAACGGCTCCCACACGCTGAGTTTGCTGTTGGCTGCGGTTTCCTCGGCGGTCAGTTCCGGCTCGGGCTCCACCGCCGGCAAGCCGACGTCTTCCGGTTTGTTGCGCTGGAAGATAAAGAACAGCACGGCCACCACCGCGACCACCGCCGCGCTGGAAATGAATGCCGCGTGCCAGGTGCCGACCAGCGTGTAGGCCCACCAGCCGGCGAACGGCGAGGCGACCAGACCACCAAACGCGTAACAGGAACTCCACAAGCCGAGCACGCGCCCGCGCTGCTCTGACGGGAAGAAGCTGCCAAGGTTTTTACACAGCCCCGACCAGCCAGTGGACTGCGCCAGACCTTGAATCAACATGCACGTGGCGAAGATCGGCAATGTAGCGAAACTGCCCATCACCAGCGCCGCAGCGGCGGATATCAGCAAACCGCCAAGCACTACGACTCGCGGGCCAAAGCGATCGGCGAGCATGCCCCAGGTGAACTGTCCGAGGGCATACGCCGCCAGATAGATCGCGTCGAGGTTGGCCATGGCCATTTTGTCGAGGGTGAAATCGGGGTCTTCGGCGATGCCCAGTTTGGCCACCGAAAACGCTTTGCGGGTGAAGTAGAACGCGGCGTACGCGAGCCAGGTAATAGCGAAGATCTGCACGCGCCAACGCGCCAGGGTGCCGATGTGCTTGTTCATGGTGGTTCTGACCTCAGGGTGTGAGTGTGCCGGCAGAATCGTTAAGAAAAACGCCTGTGTTTTTTATTGTTGAGCACTGCGATACCGCCCCTTCCCTTCGGCGATAACGGTCAGATGAGTCTGCTGTTGCACGCACAGGCTCATGGGCCAGCGCTGCTGCTCGACCGAGCAGTCAGCGATGGCGTGAGCCGATGAAAGCAATTACTGTTTAATAAATAAAATCGATTTATCGTATTTCACACATAAGCCGAGCTTGTTACTGGAGCCACCATGTCTGTCTCTCACGCCCAACTCAAAGCGTTCCACGCGGTGGCCGTCCATGGCAGCTTCACCCGCGCCGCCGAGCGGCTTTATCTGACGCAACCGGCGATTTCCGACCAGGTGCGCAAACTCGAAGAACGCTTCGGCGTGCTGCTGTTTCACCGCAATAAACGTTCCGTACGCCTGACCGATCTCGGCGAGCGCCTGCTGGCGATCACCCAGCGCCTGTTCGTGATCGAAGCCGAAGCGCAGGAATTGCTGCAGGAATCCCAGGCCCTGCAGACCGGCAGCCTGATTCTCGCGGTGGACGCGCCGATCCACGTGTTGCCGCAGATCGCACGGTTCTGCGAGCGCTACCCGGGCATCAGCGTGAAAATCGAAACCGGCAATACCGATGAATCGCTGTTTCGCCTGTTCAACTATCAGGCCGATCTGGCGCTGCTCGGCCGCGACGTAACCGATGAACGCTTGCTGTGTGTGCCGTTGCGCAACGATCCGATGGTGGCGTTCGTTTCGCGCAATCATCCGTGGGCCGAGCGCGAATCGATCTGTCTGGCCGATCTGGATGACACGCCACTGGTGCTGCGTGAGACCGGTTCGGTGACCCGGCAGACCCTGGAAGAGGAAATGGCCCGCGCAGGTTTGCGCATCCGCCCGGCGATTCAGGTTGAAGGTCGGGAAGCGGCGCGCGAAGCCGTGGTGGTGGGGATCGGGGTTGGTGTGGTTTCAGCGGCGGAGTTCGGCGCCGACTCACGGGTCTGCGCGTTGCCGATCACCGACTGCACGAGGCGCCTGACCGAAACCCTGGTGTGCTTGCGCGAACAGAGTTCGCGGCGGGTGGTGGCGACGTTTCTCGATATGGTTCGCGAGAGTCTTGCGTAAACAGTATCGGCCCCTTCGCGAGCAGGCTCGCTCCCACATGGGACCGCGCTCTGCAATGTGGGAGCGAGCCTGCTCGCGAAAAAGTCGCCACGGTTTTCAGGCTGGTGCCAGATCAAAAAAAGCCTGAATCAAGCGCAACTCGCGCCGGCGCTCCATGCAGCCAATCATGTGCCGGTTCATCAGCCCTTCCCCGGCAATCGGGATCGCCACCACGCGCGGGTCATGACTGACCTCCACCGATGACACCACACCGACCCCCAACTCGGCCGCGACCGCTTCGGTCACCGCCTCGCGACTGTCCAGCTCCAGCAACACCCGCGGCTGAATCGAGGCCTGCGCACACGCTTGATCAAAAGTGCGCCGGGTAATCGAACTCGGCTCGCGCAGGACCATGATCACTTGGTCCAGCTCCTTGACTTTCACTTCCCCGGAGCGATTCGCCCAGCGATGCCCCGCCGGCACCAACGCGCAGATCCGCGATTCGCTCAGCGCTTGCAGATGCAGGCCCTTGCGCGGCTCGACCTCGGTCAGCACCGCGACATCGGCGTGTTCCGACAACAGCGCCGCCAGGGTTTCCTGGGCATTGCCCAGACGCAGGTTGACGGTGATCCCCGGATAGCGCGCGCGCAAACTTGCCAACATCGGCATGACCATGTGCGGCCCATCCGCCGCCACCTCCAGACGCCCGGTCAACAATTGCCGATTGGCCTCGAGCAGCGTCTGCGCTTCTTCCGCCAGACCGAACATGGCGCGGGTGATCGCTGCCAGTTTGGTGCCCTCCTCGGTCAGTTCCACCCGTCGCGCGGTGCGCCGCAGCAAGGTGATCTGGTAGTGCTCTTCCAGTGCCTTGATGTGTCCGGTAACCGCCGGCTGGCTGATGAACAACCGCGCAGCCGCGCGGGTGAAGCTGCCTTCGCGGGCCACGGCATCGAAGGCGCGCAGCTGAAACAGATTCATGGATAACTCTCACTGATGGCTGGCATAACAACAAACAATTTGATTGATGCAGCGGCGAATTGCAACGTAGGCCCCGTAGCTTCATCCCACAGCGTTTTCGCGAGGACACACGAATGAGTACCGCCGCACCGATTCTGCTCACTCCCGGCCCGTTGACCACTTCGGCCCGCACCCGTCAGGCCATGATGGTCGACTGGGGTTCGTGGGACGACCGCTTCAACCAGCTGACCGCCAGCCTGTGCGAGCAATTGCTGGCCATCCTCAACGGCGCCGCCAGCCACCATTGCGTACCGTTACAGGGCAGCGGCACCTTCGCCGTCGAAGCGGCGATCGGCACGCTGGTACCGCGCGACGGCAAAATCCTCGTGTTGATCAATGGCGCGTATGGCAAGCGCCTGGCGAAGATCTGCGAAGTGCTCGGCCGCTCGTTCAGCACCTTCGAAACCGCCGAAGACGAACCGACCACCGCCGCTGACGTCGACCGCTTGCTGCGCGCCGACGCTGACATCACCCACGTGGCGCTGATCCACTGCGAAACCAGCACTGGCATTCTCAATCCGCTGGCCGAGATCGCCGAGGTCGTTGCGCAACATGGCAAACGTCTGATCATCGACGCCATGAGCTCATTCGGCGCGTTGCCGGTGGATGCGCAAAAAGTGCCATTCGACGCGCTGATTGCCGCTTCCGGCAAATGCCTGGAAGGCGTACCGGGGATGGGTTTTGTCTTCGCCCGCAAGGAATCGCTGGCCGCATCTGCCGGTAACTCGCACTCGCTGGCGATGGACCTGTACGACCAGCACGCCTACATGATGAAAACCGGGCAATGGCGCTTCACCCCGCCCACCCATGTGGTCGCGGCGCTGCACGAAGCGTTGCTGCAATACCGCGAAGAAGGCGGTCTGCCGGCGCGGCATGCGCGTTATGCCGCCAACTGTCAGGCGCTGATGGAAGAGATGAACAAGCTCGGCTTGCGCAGCTTCCTGCCGGCGGCGATTCAGGCGCCGATCATCGCCACTTTCCATGCCCCGCAGGATCCGCGCTACCAGTTCAAGGACTTCTATGAGCGGGTCAAGGCCAAGGGTTACATCCTCTACCCCGGCAAACTGACCCAGGTTGAAACTTTCCGCGTCGGCTGCATCGGCCACGTCACCCCGGACGAAATGCGCCAGGCCGTGGCAGCAGTAGGTGAAGTGCTGCGCGAGATGGAAGTGCTCGACATCTGAGCCTCACCAAAAATCCCCCTGTGGGAGCGAGCCTGCTCGCGAAAGCGTCGTCCCAGGCGACACATACGCTGATGTCAGACCGCTTTCGCGAGCAGGCTCGCTCCCACATTTTGATCTCATTTTCAAATCAGGAATTGATTACCATGAACTACACCAATCCAAGCAAGCTGCAAGCCGCGATCCTCGACTGGGCCGGTACCGTGGTCGATTTTGGCTCGTTCGCGCCGACGCAGATCTTCGTCGAAGCCTTCGCCGAGTTCGATGTGCAGGTGTCGATCGAAGAGGCCCGTGGGCCGATGGGCATGGGCAAGTGGGATCACATCCGCACCCTCTGTGATCAGCCGCAAGTGGCCGAGCGTTATCGCAAGGTATTCGGTCGCACGCCGACCGACGATGATGTTACCGCTATCTACAACCGCTTCATGCCGTTGCAGATCGAGAAAATCGCCGAGCACTCGGCACTGATTCCCGGCGCGCTGGACGCCATCGCCCAACTGCGCGCACAAGGCATCAAGATCGGTTCCTGCTCCGGTTACCCGAAAGCGGTCATGGACAAAGTCGTCGAACTCGCCGCCAGCAACGGCTACGTCGCCGACCACGTGGTCGCCACCGACGAAGTGCCAAACGGTCGTCCATGGCCAGCGCAAGCGTTGGCCAACGTGATCGCTCTGGGCATCGACGATGTTGCAGCGTGCGTGAAGATCGACGACACCGTGCCGGGCATTCTCGAAGGCCGCCGGGCCGGCATGTGGACGGTTGCGCTGATTTGCTCGGGCAACGCGCTGGGTCTGGATTATGAGGGTTTCCGCGCGCTGGGCAGCGATGAACTGGCCAGCGAGCGCCAGCGCATCCACGCGCTGTTCGCAAGTTCGCGGCCGCATTACATGATCGACACCATCAGCGATCTGCCGGAAGTGATCGCCGACATCAACAAGCGTCTGGCCAACGGTGAGATGCCGCAAAACGCCTGAGGCCGATAACCGGAACACCGCTGATCCATGACAATCAGCGGTGTTTTTTTGCACTGTCTTAAATAAATATATTGCCCGGTTATTACTTACTCTGAAACAAGGTTGCCCTCTGCGTCGTACGCACTACCATCGGGATGTTTAACGCTTCCGTCAGGCAATTGTTCAGTACCATCTTCCCAGACAATACGGCCATCCGGATATTCAACGGTATTATCAGACCATACGATTCGCCCGTCCGGATACTCTACCCGGCCGTCGTCATATTGAATGATGCCGTCGGGACGCTTGATCGAAGTCTTATCAACGTCAACCACGCTACCGTCAGGCAGTGTGGTCGAACCATCGACATTGACGGTCGCACCGAGTGTTTGAATCAGCGTAATCAAGGCCACCGGATCGATGTTGATGTTAAGGGTCGGCCATGGCATTGGCGGACGCTTGGTATCGACCGGCGCCACTGGTTTGGTCGGTGCTACTGGCTTGGTTGGCGCCACTGGCTTGGTCGGCGCTACCGGTTTGGTTGGTGCCACTGGCTTGGTCGGCGCTACCGGTTTGGTTGGTGCTACTGGCTTGGTTGGTGCTACTGGCTTGGTTGGCGCTACCGGCTTGGTCGGCGCTACCGGTTTGGTTGGTGCTACTGGCTTGGTTGGTGCCACTGGTTTGGTCGGTGCTACGGGTTTGGTCGGTGCTACGGGTTTGGTTGGCGCCACTGGCTTTGGTGTAGTGGTAGTGGGGCGAGGCTTGGAGATCGGACTTTTCATATTCACACTCAAATTTACAAATATAATTATGATCTTTAATAACAAACTAAAGAGCCGAACCAACAATAATCACGCACAACAAACTATTCAAACCAAAAGAACCTACAAGATATAAGCAACATAGAGTTACGCCCACAGTTCAACGCACACCAACAACTTTAAATAAGCAGAAATAATAAACCGTACAAATAAGACTTTTGTGTGTTGCAAATATCATTACGCCGAAACGCTGGCATGTACTGATCGCGTCCATCGGCTATGTCATTGCAAATCCGCGTCGCCCCTGCAAGCCCCCCGTGTGGATAAAGATCAGACGCGTGCCGATGGCAAATTCGCCTGCTTCGACATGCTGCTTGAGCGCCAGCAAGGCCTTGCCGGTGTACAGCGGTTCCAAAGGGATGCCGCTGGTTTGCTCGGTCTGATCGATGAAGGTCAGCAACGCCTCGTCAACTTTGGCGAAACCACCACGGCTGGCGTCGATCAGTTGATAGCCCGCCGCATGCTCGGTGGCGGGCGCGAGGATCGACTCGATGTTCGGCGCTACGCCGTGATCATCCGGTACCGCCAGAGCACCGTACACCGCGCGCTTGCCTTGCTCGGCGAGCGCCAGCCCGGCCAGTGTCGTGCCGGTGCCACAGGCCAGCCACCAGGCGTCGAAATCATCCCAGCCCAGCTTGGCCAATTGCTCTTCGGCTTGCTGCCTGATCGCTGCGCAACCCAGTGCGCCGGCCAGTCCACCACCGCCCTCGGGCACTGCACGCAGCGTCGGATATTGCGCTTGCCATGGCGTCCAGAATCCCGCTTCGTGCCGCGCGCGATAGCCGGCGTAACCGAGCCAATGCAACTGCATGCCGAACGCTTGCAGATCCCGCACTGTCGGCGTGTCCTGCGGGTGCCCGCGCAGCAGTCCCACGGTTTTGAAACCCAGCCGTTTGCCCGCCGCCGCCAGCGCGTGCAGGTGATTGGAATGTGCACCGCCGAGGCTGATGATACCCTCGGCGCCGGCACGCTCGGCGGCTTTGAGGTGTTCGACGAGTTTGAACCACTTGTTGCCGCTGATCAGCGGGTCGATGCGGTCCAGGCGCAGGATCGCAACCTCGATGCCGGCAGCTGCAAGCCAGTCCAGATGGAGCGGTTCGAGAGGGGCCGGGGGTAGCCAGTTGGGGGGAGGCAAAAGCATGGGCACTGCACAATCTGGAAAAGACCACATACTAGTAGGAGCTGCCGCAGGCTGCGATCTTTTGATCTTGCTTTTGAAATCAGGATCAACAGATCGCAGCCTTCGGCAGCTCCTACAGAATGTGTTTACAACTCAGCCGCCAGCCGCGAACCCTGATTGATCGCGCGCTTGGCGTCCAGCTCCGCCGCCACATCCGCGCCGCCGATCAAGTGTACGTTCTGCCCGGCTTCAACCAGACCATCGTGCAACTCACGCAACGGATCCTGCCCCGCGCAGATCACGATGTTGTCCACTGCCAGCAGTTGCGGCTCGCCGGATTCGCCGATGCGAATGTGCAAGCCTTGGTCATCAATGCTCAGGTATTCGACGCTGTTGAGCATCTGCACCTGTTTGTTCTTCAGACCGGTGCGGTGAATCCAGCCGGTGGTTTTGCCCAGACCGTCGCCAACCTTGGTTTTCTTGCGCTGCAACAGGAACACCTCGCGGGCCGGCGCATGCGGTGCCGCTTTGATTCCCGCCACACCACCACGGGCCTCCAGTTGCGTGTCGATGCCCCACTCCTTCCAGAACGCCGCGCGATCAAGACTGGTGGCCACGCCTTGATGAACGAGAAATTCCGAGACATCGAAACCGATCCCGCCCGCACCGATTACCGCGACACGCTTGCCGACCGGTTTGCGCTCGAGGATCACGTCCAGATAACTCAGCACCTTGGCATTTTCGATGCCCGGAATCGCCGGCACGCGTGGGGCGATACCGGTGGCGAGAATGATTTCGTCGTAGCCGCCCTCAACCAACTTGGCCACGTCGACGCGGGTGTTCAGGCACACCTCGACATTGGTGGTTTGCAGCTTGCGGTTGAAGTAGCGCAGGGTTTCGAAAAATTCCTCCTTGCCCGGCACGCGCTTGGCAATGTTGAACTGGCCACCGATCTCACTGGCCGAATCGAACAACGTCACCTGATGACCGCGCTCGGCGGCCACGGTGGCGGCAGACAAGCCGGCAGGGCCGGCACCGACCACGGCGATTTTCTTGATCTGCTGCACCGGCAGGTAATTGAGTTCGGTTTCGTGGCAGGCGCGCGGGTTGACCAGGCAACTGGTGAGCTTGCCGCCAAAGGTGTGGTCGAGGCACGCCTGGTTGCAGCCGATGCAGGTGTTGATTTCGTCGGCGCGGCCTTCGGCGGCTTTGTTGACGAAGTCCGGATCGGCGAGGAATGGTCGGGCCATGGAGACCATGTCGGCATCGCCCTCGGCAAGAATCTGCTCGGCAATTTCCGGGGTATTGATGCGGTTGGTGGTGATCAGCGGGATGCTCACCGAGCCGCGCAACTTGGCCGTAACCTTGCTGAACGCTGCACGCGGAACCTTGGTGGCGATGGTCGGAATCCGCGCTTCGTGCCAGCCGATACCAGTGTTGATGATGGTCGCACCGGCCTGCTCGATGGCTTTGGCCAGCATGACGATTTCATCCCAGGTACTGCCACCTTCGACCAGATCGAGCATCGACAGGCGGAAGATGATAATGAAGTTCGGCCCGACCGCTTCGCGCACACGGCGGACGATTTCCACCGGCAAGCGCATGCGGTTTTCGTAGCTGCCACCCCAGCGGTCGGTGCGGTGGTTGGTGTGCGCGGCGAGGAACTGGTTAATGAAATAACCTTCCGAGCCCATGATCTCGACGCCGTCGTATTCGGCGGTTTGCGCCAATACCGAGCAGGTGACGAAATCACTGATCTGCTTTTCGATGCCCTCTTCGTCCAGCTCTTTGGGCTTGAACGGGTTGATCGGCGCCTGAATCGCGCTCGGTGCTACTTGTTTCGGGCTGTAGGCGTAACGCCCGGCGTGAAGAATCTGCATGCAGATCTTGCCGCCCGCCTCGTGCACCGCGCGAGTGACGATGCGGTGCTTGAGCGCCTCTTCCTCGGTAGTGAGCTTGGCCGCGCCGGAATACACGCCGCCCTCGTCATTCGGGCCGATGCCGCCGGTGACCATCAGGCCGACACCGCCACGGGCACGTTCGGCGAAGTACGCCGCCATGCGTTCGAAGCCACCCGGCTTTTCTTCAAGGCCAGTGTGCATCGAGCCCATCAGGGTGCGGTTGCGCAGCGTGGTGAATCCCAGGTCCAGCGGGGCCAGCAGATGCGGGTAATGAGCGGCGGTCATCGGTAACTCCACAACGAGCGATCACGGAAAAGTTGCGGGAGCTCTGCGTCCCCCGTCAGTCATGTTCGACAGACTAAGAGTCGCACCGCTGTCACTCAATGACCGTAACTGACAAGTTATTGATCCAAATGCGCAGCGCCCCTTGGCAACCCGGGCCATGAGCCCTACCCTAGTCGCCACATCCTGTACCCGGCTGTTGTTGGTTTTCATGCGCAAACTTCTGTATCTGTTTTTCTCCATGGCCCTCGTTGCCGCCCTGACCACCTATGCCATGTGGGCGGCAGACCGGCCGGCGGGACATTACCTGTCGGACCTGCGCATCAAGCTCGCCGTCAATCAGGGCACGCCCGGCGACCGTGGCAATCTGCTCGGCATCCAGCCCGAACTGTTCCCCACCGATTACCAAAGCTCCGCACGCCTGCACCGCAAACTCGCGGCGTATCTGCAGCAGGCCCGCGATCAGGGCTTGCTCAACGAAAAAACCGTGGTGGTGTTGCCCGAGCACGTCGGCACCTGGTTGATGATCAGCGGCGAGAAAGACGAGTTGTATCAGGCGCCAACGCTGGCGGAGGCAATGAACTGGCTGGCGGCGAGCAATCCACTGCTGTTTGCCCGAGCGTGGCTGCGGGCCAAGGGCGAGCAACGCCTGGATGACGCTTATCTGCGGATGAAAGCGAAGGCCATGGCCAAGGATTACCAGGCGCTGTTCGGCGGTCTGGCCAAGGAGTTCCAGGTCACCCTGGTGGCCGGCTCCATCGTGCTGCCGGAGCCAAGCATCCGCGACGGCCGGCTCAAGCCCGGCAGCGGCGCCCTGTTCAACAGCAGCGTGGTGTTTGGTCGCGACGGCGTACCGTTGGGCCAGCCGCAGCGGCAGATGCATCCGATCTTTGATCAGCAAGGTGTGATTCAAGCCGAAGACAAACACGCCATACAGGTCGTCGACACACCGGCCGGACGCCTGGGCATCCTGATCGGCAGTGACAGCTGGTACCCCGCCAACTACCGCACCCTCGATGAGCAAGGCGCGCAACTGGTGGCGGTGCCGGCGCAGGTTATCGGCCAAGGCGCCTGGGACAAGCCATGGCGCGGCTACAAGGGTTCAAGCACGCCGGGCTCGGTCAGCCTCAAGCCCGGCGACCTCAGTGAAGGTCAGGCCTGGCACCGACTGACCCTCACCGCACAACCACCGAGCAGCCGCGCGATTGCCGGCGTCAGTGTGTTCATGCGCGGGCAGTTCTGGGATAAGTCGAGTACCGGCACAAGCTTCCTCAGCAGCAACGGCCAGCAGTTCGCCGATGGCGAGGCCCGTGGTGCGCGCTTGCTGAACGTCTGGCTGTAAACCATGAAGCCGCAGCCGATGCGCCTCGGGGATCTGTCGGTGGGTTTCGTCCATAGTCTGGCCGACGCCGTGCGCAGCCACGACGTCGATCCGCTGCCCCTGCTTGAACAATATGGCCTTGATGCAGCGCGACTGGCCGAGGCCGGGGCGCGCTTGTCGATCCCGCGTTATATGCGCCTGGGCCATGCGGCGATTCAACTCACCGGCGACCCGGCCCTGGGCCTGCGCATGGGCCGGATGATCCGCTTGAATCAGGCCGGTCTGGCCGGCATCACTGCGGCGCAAGCACCCACCGTGCGTGAAGCGGCCCGCTGCCTGACGCGCTTCGAGCCGCTTTACGGCTCGAACTATCGCGGGCAGTCCAGTTTTCATGAAGATGCCAACGGTGCCTGGTTGCGCTTCTACTCGATCAGCCCATACAACGCCTATAACCGCTTCGTGGTCGACTCGATCCTCGCCGGATGGCTGCATCAGTTGTCGAGCCTTTGCGGCGAAACGTTGCGCGCCGAGCGAATTGAAATCGAATTCGAAGCGCCGGATTACCGCGAAGCCTACACAATGCTCGGTGACTGCCCGATCCAGTTCAGCGCCGAGCGCAACCAACTGCGCCTGAGCCTGAGCAGCCTCGCCCTGCGCAACCCTGAACATTGCCCGAGCACCTGGCGACATCTGCTGCAATTGTGCGAGCGGGAGCTGGAACAACTGACCCGCACCCGCAGCCTGCGCGAGCGCATCACTCAGTTGCTCGGCCCGCTGCTCAATGGCGGCCGCGAGCCGGACCTTGAAGAAGTCGCGGCACGCCTGAAACTGCCGACCTGGACCTTGCGCCGCAAGCTCACTGAGGAAGGCACGCAATTTCGCGCGATCCTCAATGACACACGCCGCGATTTGGCGATGACCTACATCCGCGACACCGAACTGGCGTTCGGCGAAATCGCGTACCTGCTGGGCTTCGCCTCAGCTGAAGCCTTCCAGCGCGCATTCAAGCGCTGGAGCGGGCAGACGCCCGGCGAATCCCGACGAAATTACCGCTCGGGGGCCTGAAGCTCAGAGTTCCGTCGCGTCGTCAGCCGGTTCTGGTTGATCCAGTTCAAAGGCCTGGTATTCAAGCAGTTCTTCCTGATACTCATCCATCGTATGAATCCCCCAACTGCTCGCTATGAAAATGGCCTGATCAATCGACCTGTGCCCCGAGCATAAAGTGCCCGTGTGAAGGAAAAGTGAAACGCTGCCTTCATGAATAAAACGTAGCAGGTGGTTGGGGATTTATCGCGGCGATGATGCCGCAGGTGTGTAACCAGATTTTAAGCCAACCCGAAAACCACTGTGGGAGCGAGCCTGCTCGCGAAGCGGTGTGTCAGTCTAATCATCTGTCGACTGATACACCGCTTCGCGAGCAGGCTCGCTCCCACAGGGTTTCGCTTGGTTTCTTATTGGCCCGAAGCCGGCATCGCCGGAATCGGCTCGGATGGTGGCGGAATATCCGGGTTGGTCGGCGGAGTGATGGTTTCGCTGGCCGGCGCTGGCTCTTCCACGGGCGCTGGCGCAGGCGTAATCGGCGTCGACTCCGCTGGGGGCACCATCGGTTCGGAACTCACTGGCGCGGTTTCAACCGGGGCCGGTGCAGTTTCCGCAGCCGGCACGGGGACCGGTTCCGCTGCAGGTGTCGGCGCCAGAGGCGCAGGTGCAGGTGCCGCTTTTGGTTCTGGCACACCAAGATCGGTTTTCGGCTTTTCTTCGATGTGTGCAGCTTTCTTCGCATCGGCGGGCAGGAACTGCTCCACCAGCGTGAAGAAACGCTCGTAGAACTTCTGCGCAATGACCGTCTCACTGGCGACCTTGACCATCGAGTCGTCCGAGGAGCCGATCGGCATCGACACCGAGCCCAACACACCAACCCCGAGGCTGGCCGAGTTGTTGGTCTTCTTCAGCGCATAACGGTCCTGCAAGGCGTTGGCGAACACCGTCGCATGATGCCCGGCGCTGCCATCTTCGGCGCAGACCACGTTGAAGCTGATCTCGAGGTGCGTCTCGCCGGTCTGCTGGAAGCTCTTGTGCCCGCTGACCAGCTTCGGATCACTGCTGGTAATGATGTAGCCCTGACTGAGCAACGCGCGCCGGGCCGCTTCGCAACTGGCGGTGTCGGTTACCGGGTAATTGCGCGAAAAGGTGCCGGAGTCATCGAAGTTCTCATGCTCATAGATCGGCTTGTCCTTCGAACAACCGGCCACCGCAGTCAATAACAGCGCCAGCCCGACAACACGCATGGGAGTGGAAATCAACATTGAACATCCTGAGGGAAAACAGTCCGGGGCGTATTGTGCAACAGATCGTTGCCCCATGGCGCATGGAATAGTGTCAAGAATCGGTTACAACTTTACCGGTCATGGCCGTCAGGAAAAAGCCGCGTGGACAAATGATCGATCAACGCGCGCAATTTCGCCATGGCTTGTCGGCTCGACGGCCATAACACCCCAGAACCGACCGGCGTGTTCTAAAGCAAAAGAAAGGTAAAAACTCAAGATCAGGTCGGCTGCCAAGCCGCCTTCGCGAGCAGGCTCGCTCCCACAAAAGCAAAAGCAAAGCAGCGCAGCTGCCCGCGGCAAAGCCGCCCCACTCAACAATGAGCGCAAGCTCGAGTGCTTTTGATCTTGCTTTTGATCCACCGGCGACATCGGAAGGCTGAGTGGAGGGATTGATCCGGGCGTGGGAGCGCAGCGACCGTCTGGCGCAGCCAGACACAGCGGAAGGAGGTGCAGCGAAGCAAACCGGAGCCGCTGCGCCTGGATCGATCCCGCAGCGAAGGAACCCGAGCCTGCGAGGGCCGAACGTAGGAGCAAGCCTTTTTGGGTACTTTTTCGGCGTCTGGAAAAAGTGCCTCGCCGTAAGGGCGAAACCGCCAGCCGCCGCACCCGAAGAAACGGATATTCACCCAAACCACCCAGAGCATGGCCGGCCCAAAGGCCGCCAAGCCACCAAAAACAAAAAAGCCCCGACCATCAGGCCGGGGCTCCTTCAAACGTCAGTCAAAAGATCAGAACCGCTCGATCTTCGCCTCAGCTTCCAACTGCTTGCGATACGCCGCAAAGTCCTGCTGGCCCTCACGGGAAGCGAGGAAACGACGATATTGCGCTTTCTCTTCTTCCGTCGGTGCAGCTGCTTCATTGACGCCATTCAGACGCACAATCATCAGGCTGCCATCCGGCAAGGTAACGCTGGAGAACGTCGGCTTGTCCTTGGCAGCCGGCTTCGGCATACGGAACAGTGCCTGCAGCACAGCCGGATCAACCCCTTCCTGACCACGGGTGGCCGCTTCGGTGATCTTCCAGTTCTGACCGTCAATGGCCTTGTCCAGCGGCGCCTTGCCGTCGCGCAGATCAGCGATCAGCTTCTCGGCGCGGGTCTTGGCCTCGGCACTGGCGTGCTCCTTGGTCAACTGAGTGCGGATCGCCGCGCTCACGCTTTCCAGTGGCAATTGCGCAGGCTTGAGATGCTCCTTGGCGCGCAGCACGATCACGGTTTCCGGGTCCAGCTCGATGGCGGTGCTGTTGGCACCTTCATCAATCACTTCCGGACTGAACGCGGCAGTGACCACGGCACGGTTGGCTGCAACACCTTCGCCACCTTCACGGCCGAACGGCTTGGAAGTATGCACGGTCAGTTTCAGATCTGCTGCTGGCTGCGCCAGGTCAGAAGCTTCGAACGCCGAGTCTTCCAGTTGTTTGGTCGCCTCAACAAAACGCTGCTCGACCTGAGCGGCTTTCAGCTCGCGGGTCAGCTTGTCTTTCAGGCTGGCCAGGGTCGGCACTTCAGGCGCTTCCACGCCCAACAGCTTGATCAGGTGATAACCGAAGTCGGTACGAATCGGCTCGGACACCTGGTCTTTCGACAAGGAGTACAGCGCTTTTTCGAAAGCCGGGTCGTAAACGCCAGGACCGGCATAACCAAGGTCACCACCATTGTTGGCGGAACCCGGATCCTGCGAGAACTCCTTGGCCAACGCTTCGAACTTCTCGCCCTTGGCCAGACGCGCCTGGACTTCGTCGATCTTCGCCTTTGCCTGCGCTTCGGTAGTCTTGTCGTTCACTTCGATGAGGATGTGCGCGGCACGACGCTGTTCCGACAGGTTGGCGATCTCTTTCTGGTAAGCCGCCTCAAGATCTTCATCCTTGACCGCAACCTGATCGAAGAACGACGATTTCTTCAGCTCGACGTAATCGATGATCACCTGATCCGGCGTCATGAATTCCTTGGCGTGCTCGTCGTAGTAAGCCTTGACCTCGTCATCGGTCAGCTTGACCGCAGCCGGGTCGGCCTTGACGTTAAGAGTAGCGAAATCACGGGTCTGTTTTTCCAGACGGGCAAAAGCCAGCACTTCGGCGTCGGTGACGAAACCGCTGCCGGCAACACCAGCGCGCAACTGGCCGATAAGCATTTCCTGAGCCAGCATCTGACGGAACTGCATGCGGCTGTAGCCCAGTTGACGGATCACCTGGTCGAAGCGCTCGGAGCTGAACTTGCCGTCGACCTGGAATTCAGGCGTCTGCAGGATCACTTGATCCAGCGCGGCTTCGGAGAACGAGAACTTCGCCTGTTCGGCGCCTTGCAGCAGCAACTTGCGGTCGATCAGGCCTTTGAGCGCCGATTCGCGGAGCATTTTTTCGTCGAGCAAGGACGCATCGAAGTCCTTGCCCAGTTGTTGCATCAGCTGACGGCGTTGCATATCAACGGCCTGGCTCAGCTCGTTCTGGCTGATTTCGTCACCGTTGACCTTGGCCGCCTCGTTCTTGTGAGTCGTGGCCTGGAAAATGGCATCGAAACCGGTCAGGGCCATCAGTGCAACGATGACCCCGATAATGGTCTTGGCAATCCAGCCTTGTGAATTGTCCCTGATATTTTGCAGCATGCGTCCCCCAGAAACGGTTGAACTTCAATTTAGGCAACCGTGGAGCGTGGGTAGAATCCGGATAGAAGAAAGGCGCATCCGAGGATGCGCCTTCTCGTAACTGGCGGAGCGGACAGGGCTCGAACCCTCGATCCCGGCGTTACAGGTGCCTGTTCCAGCCACCTGCTCTACCGCTCCGCTGCCAAGTCAGGCTTGACCCCGACCCGGATGGGTAAAAACCTGGAAACTCAGTTAACAGCTTCTTTCAGCGCTTTACCGGCTTTGAAACCTGGCTTCTTGGCAGCCGGGATTTCCAGAGACTTGCCAGTTTGCGGGTTGCGACCGGTACGAGCCGGACGGTCAGTCACGGAGAAAGTACCGAAACCAACCAGAACAACGGAGTCGCCAGCCTTCAGAGCGCCAGTGACGGATTCGATTACAGCGTCCAGCGCACGGCCAGCAGCAGCTTTCGGGATATCAGCGGATGCAGCGATAGCATCAATCAGTTCCGACTTGTTCACTCTAAGTCCCCTTATATCTATTTTGAGATGTTTCTAAGTTTTTTGGTGAAAGCAAAAACGAGTGCTGAATGGCCTACAGACACTTAAGAGCCGCTTTATAACAAGGGCTCTAAAATGCTGTCAAGGAAAGCCCCCCAGGCTAAAACGTATTAATGCGTGCTAATTCTTTCCTTGGCATCAGACTCGCGTTTTTCGTCCTTGGCAACTATCTCCGGAGCCACATCCGGCAAGGGCTCCGGCGCGTATTGCAGCGCAATTTGCAGGACCT
Source organism: Pseudomonas sp. TE9122 (assembly GCF_056278925.1). Classification (NCBI taxonomy): domain Bacteria; kingdom Pseudomonadati; phylum Pseudomonadota; class Gammaproteobacteria; order Pseudomonadales; family Pseudomonadaceae; genus Pseudomonas; species Pseudomonas sp. TE9122. The sequence goes on from NZ_JBWBQI010000001.1 coordinate 3,277,175, forward strand.
CGTCAATCCATTTAACCGGCTTGATCTGCAGATCCTGCTTGATATTGTCAGGAATCTCCTTCAGATCGCGGACGTTTTCTTCCGGAATAATCACAATCTTGATTCCGCCACGATGTGCCGCCAGCAGTTTTTCTTTCAAACCGCCAATTGCCAGCACTTGCCCACGCAGAGTGATCTCACCGGTCATGGCGACATCGGCGCGCACCGGAATACCGGTCAATGCCGAAACCAGCGCCGTGCACATACCGACGCCAGCACTTGGGCCGTCTTTCGGCGTAGCACCTTCCGGCATGTGAATGTGCGTGTCGCGCTTCTCGTGGAAGTCCAGCGGGATGCCCAGACTCTTGGCGCGGCTGCGCACAACGGTCTGTGCGGCAGTGATCGATTCGACCATCACATCACCCAGCGAACCGGTCTTGATCAGTTGACCTTTACCCGGAATCACTGCGGCTTCGATAGTCAGCAATTCACCGCCAACCTGAGTCCACGCCAGGCCAGTCACCTGCCCCACCTGATCCTGCTGCTCGGCCAGGCCGTAGCGGAACTTGCGCACGCCGAGGAAATGCTCGAGCAGGTCAGCTGTCACTTTTACCGAGAAGCGTTTTTCCAGCGCATGCTCTTTGACTGCCTTGCGGCAGACCTTGGCGATCTGTCGCTCGAGCCCCCGCACGCCCGCTTCACGGGTGTAATAACGGATGATGTCGCGAATCGCTTCCTCATCGAACTCCAGCTCGCCCTTCTTCAGACCATTGGCGGCGATCTGTTTCGGCGAGAGGTATTTCACAGCGATGTTGATCTTCTCGTCTTCGGTGTAACCCGGCAGACGGATGACTTCCATCCGGTCCAGCAGCGCTGGCGGGATATTCATCGAGTTCGAGGTGCACAGGAACATCACATCAGAGAGGTCGTAATCGACTTCCAGATAGTGATCGTTGAAGTTGTGATTTTGCTCGGGATCAAGCACTTCCAGCAACGCCGAAGCCGGATCGCCACGCATATCGCTGCCCATTTTGTCGATTTCATCGAGCAGGAACAGCGGGTTGCGTACGCCCACTTTTGTCATCTTTTGAATCAATCTACCCGGCATCGAACCGATGTAAGTCCGGCGGTGACCACGAATTTCCGCTTCGTCACGCACGCCGCCCAAGGCCATACGTACGAATTTGCGATTGGTGGCGTGGGCAATCGATTCCGCCAGCGAGGTTTTACCCACACCTGGAGGACCAACCAGGCACAACACCGGGCCACGGATTTTCTTCACGCGCTTCTGCACGGCGAGGTATTCAAGGATGCGCTCCTTGACCTCTTCGAGGCCGTAGTGATCGGCGTCGAGAATGTCTTCTGCACGGGCCAGGTCGAGGCGTACTTTGCTCTGCGCCTTCCACGGCACCTGCACCAGCCAGTCGATGTAGGAACGCACCACAGTGGCTTCAGCCGACATCGGCGACATCTGCTTGAGCTTGTTCAGCTCAGCGGTGGCCTTGGCCAGCGCGTCTTTCGGCAAGCCGGCAGCATCGATGCGCTTTTTCAGCTCTTCGATTTCGTTGTGGCCTTCGTCGCCGTCACCGAGTTCTTTCTGAATGGCCTTCATCTGCTCATTCAGGTAGTACTCGCGCTGGCTGCGCTCCATCTGCTTTTTGACGCGACCGCGAATGCGCTTTTCAACCTGCAGCAGGTCGATTTCGGCATCCAGCAGCGCCAGCACGTGCTCGACACGGGCCGACAGATCGATGATCTCGAGGATTTCCTGCTTCTGCTCGATTTTCAGCGCCATGTGCGCGGCCATGGTGTCGACCAGACGACCGGGCTCATCGATGCTGTTGAGCGACGACAGGACTTCAGCCGGAACCTTCTTGCCCAGCTGGACGTATTGTTCGAACTGCGACAGCAGCGTGCGCACGAAGACTTCCGACTCGCGCTCGGCGGCGTCGACTTCTTCGATCAGAGAAACTTCGGCGCGGCAGTGGCCATCGACTTCGCTGAAGCGCTCGACAGTACCACGCTGCTCGCCTTCGACCAGAACCTTGACGGTGCCGTCAGGCAGCTTCAGCAGTTGCAGAACCGTGGCAATTGTACCTACGCGATAGAGAGCGTCTTCACCGGGATCATCGTCAGCCGGGTTTCGCTGGGCCAGCAGCAGAATCTGCTTGTCACCCGTCATCGCTGCCTCGAGGGCTTCGATGGATTTCTCGCGCCCCACGAACAGCGGGATAACCATGTGCGGATAAACCACGACATCACGCAATGGCAGGAGAGGCAATTCGATGGTTGTCTTCATGATTTCGCCTCTACGGCGGCCGTATGGCCGTAATCAGATGGAATTAAGCTTGAAACCAAGATGGGGGCTGCCTCGAAAAAAAACAAGCGCAAAGCGGAGGTAAAAAACGACTTAAAAAAAAAGAGGCCCGAAGGCCCCTTCTTTGTTGCGGCGCTGTGAACGCTTACGCGTCCGGCGCTGCCTTGGCCGTCGGCTCACTGTTTTCGTAGATATACAGTGGCTTGGACTTGCCTTCGATCACGCTTTCATCGATCACGACTTTGCTCACCTCGGACTGCGAGGGGATTTCATACATCGTGTCGAGCAATACACCTTCGAGAATCGAACGCAGGCCACGGGCACCGGTTTTACGTTCCAGGGCACGCTTGGCGACCGATTTCAGCGCGTCGGAACGGAATTCCAGATCCACGCCTTCCATCTCGAACAGCTTGGCATACTGTTTGGTCAGAGCATTTTTCGGCTCGGTGAGGATTTGCATCAGCGCAGCCTCGTCGAGCTCGTCCAGTGTCGCCAGGACCGGCAGACGACCGACGAATTCCGGGATCAGACCGAACTTGACCAGATCGTCAGGCTCGACTTCACGCAGGGATTCACCGACTTTCTTGCCCTCTTCCTTGCTGCGCACTTCGGCATTGAAGCCGATGCCGCCTTTGGTGGAACGGTTCTGAATGACCTTTTCCAGGCCGGAGAACGCACCACCGCAGATGAACAGGATGTTACGGGTGTCGACCTGCAGGAATTCCTGCTGCGGATGCTTGCGGCCACCTTGCGGCGGTACCGAAGCGACCGTGCCTTCGATCAACTTGAGCAAGGCCTGCTGCACGCCTTCACCGGAAACATCGCGGGTGATCGACGGGTTGTCGGACTTGCGGGAAATCTTGTCGATTTCGTCGATGTAGACAATGCCCATCTGGGCTTTCTCTACGTCGTAATCGCACTTCTGCAGCAGCTTCTGAATGATGTTCTCGACATCTTCACCCACGTAACCGGCCTCAGTGAGGGTGGTTGCGTCGGCAATGGTGAACGGAACGTTCAGCAAGCGGGCCAGTGTTTCGGCCAGCAGGGTTTTACCGGAGCCTGTCGGGCCGATCAGCAGAATGTTGCTCTTGCCGAGTTCGACGTCGTCAGCCTTTTTGTCACGCTGGTTCAGGCGCTTGTAGTGGTTGTACACCGCTACGGCCAAAACCTTTTTCGCACGCTCCTGACCAATGACGTACTGGTCAAGGATGCCGCTGATTTCTTTAGGCGAAGGCAATTTATGCGCGCTGCTTTCGGCCTGTGCTTCCTGCACCTCCTCGCGGATGATGTCATTGCACAGGTCGACGCACTCGTCGCAGATAAAGACCGAGGGGCCGGCAATCAATTTGCGCACTTCATGCTGGCTTTTGCCACAGAAGGAGCAATAGAGCAGCTTGCCGTTGTCCTCGCCGTTGCGGGTGTCAGTCATTCGTTCGATCCAAATCCGATAGGCTTGCAACACAAGATGAAGGCTATTGCGGGCTTTTTCAAGCCCGCCGCTGATCGGACATGCCGATCAGGCCTGTTTTGCGCTGCTTATATTAAGCTGGACGCTGGTTGATCACTTCGTCGATCAGGCCGTATTCCTTCGCAGCTTCGGCACTCATGAAGTTGTCGCGATTGGTATCGCGCTCGATTTCTTCCAGAGTACGGCCGCTGTGCTTGGCCATCAGCATGTTCAGACGCTCGCGGATGAAGAGGATTTCCTTGGCGTGGATTTCGATGTCCGACGCCTGGCCCTGGAAACCGCCCAGTGGCTGGTGAATCATCACGCGCGAGTTCGGCAGGCAGAAACGCTTGCCCGGTGCACCTGCGGTAAGCAGGAATGCGCCCATGCTGCACGCCTGACCGATGCAGGTGGTCGACACGTTCGGCTTGATGAACTGCATGGTGTCGTAGATCGACATGCCGGCAGTCACCGAACCGCCCGGCGAGTTGATGTACAGATGGATGTCCTTGTCCGGGTTTTCCGCTTCAAGGAACAGCAGTTGCGCACAGATCAGGTTGGCCATGTAGTCCTCTACCGGGCCCACCAGAAAGATCACTCGCTCCTTGAGCAGGCGCGAGTAGATGTCGTAGGCGCGTTCGCCACGAGCGGACTGCTCGACAACCATCGGGACCAGGCCGCCGGCGGCCTGGATATCAGAGTTCTGCTGAATATAAGAATTACGGAACATGCTCTGCAGTCGCTCCCAAATAGTTATGTCTTGAATACGCATAAGCCAGCTCGAGAGCTGGCTTATGGTGTGCACTTCTAACGCAAAATCAATCAGTCGGCTGCTGGAGCTTCTACCGGCTTGACTGCTTCTTCGTAGGAGACCGATTTGTCGGTCACACTAGCTTTCTGCAGAACAGTATCCACAACTTGTTCTTCCAGCACAACCGAACGCACTTCGTTCAGTTGCTGCTCGTTTTTGTAGTACCACGACACGACCTGCTCTGGCTCCTGGTAAGCGGAAGCCATTTCCTGAATCATTTCGCGAACGCGAGCTTCGTCAGGCTTGAGGTCGAACTGCTTGACCACTTCAGCAACGATCAGGCCCAGCACGACGCGGCGCTTGGCTTGCTCTTCGAACAGCTCGGCCGGCAGTTGGTCTGGCTTGATGTTGCCGCCGAACTGCTGAACAGCCTGTACGCGCAGACGGTCAACTTCGTTGGACAGCAGAGCCTTTGGCACTTCGATCGGGTTGGTGGCCAGCAGACCGTCCATTACCTGATTCTTGACCTTGGATTTGATCGCTTGACGCAGTTCACGCTCCATGTTCTTGCGAACTTCGGTGCGGAAGCCGTCGATGCCGCTTTCCTTGATGCCGAATTGAGCGAAGAACTCTTCGTTCAGCTCAGGCAGCTTAGGCTCGGACACAGTGTTGACGGTCACGGTGAACTCGGCGGTTTTGCCAGCCAGGTCCAGGTTCTGATAGTCCTCAGGGAAGGTCAGGTTCAGAACGCGTTCTTCGCCGGCTTTAGCGCCAACCAGGCCTTCTTCGAAGCCCGGGATCATACGGCCGGAACCCAGTACCAGCTGAGTGCCCTTGGCGGAGCCGCCAGCGAACACTTCGCCGTCAACCTTGCCAACGAAATCGATGTTCAGCTGGTCTTCGTTCTGAGCAGCGCGGTCGGCCACTTCGAAACGGGTGTTCTGCTTGCGCAGGATGTCGAGCATCTTGTCCAGATCAGCGTCAGCCACTTCAGCGCTCAGACGCTCAACGGTGATGCCTTCGAAGCCAGCAACGGTGAACTCAGGGAAGACTTCGAATACAGCAACGTATTCCAGATCCTTGCCCGCTTCGAGCGACTTTGGCTCGATCGAAGGCGAACCGGCAGGGTTGAGCTTCTGCTCGACCACAGCTTCGTAGAAGGAAGACTGGATGACGTCGCCTACCGCTTCCTGACGCGCATCAGCACCGAAACGGCGCTTGATTTCGCTCATTGGCACTTTGCCTGGACGGAAGCCAGCAATTTTGGCCTTTTGGGCAGTCTGCTGCAGACGCTTGTTGACCTGAGTCTCGATGCGCTCTGCCGGCACGGTGACGCTCATGCGGCGCTCGAGAGCAGTAGTATTTTCAACAGAAACTTGCATGGATATTCCTCGTTGCACAGACGTTAGCCGGCCGTTTCCGACCCCAGAATCAAGGGCATGCATTCTAGTGGGTCAAACTCAAGAAGTCACCCTACTGGAAACGGGTAAAAAAACAGCAGGCAATTTATAGGGAGCGCCGCACGAATGCCGTGCACTCCACTGGCGAATACAAGCGATCACGTCAGGGCTCTGCAACAACGCTTCTATATATAGAAGCAACTACCAGATAGGCCCCGACAGGCGTTCCGGCAAAACCGGAACGACGAGCAGTTCAGCGTCATCCGATCCTTTAAAAGCGATGAAGTGCCCTGCCCTGCGCCTCGAAATCGGCCATGGCCGGATTTCGAAACCGCTAAAACAAAAAAGGCGCCAGACTGTTAAATCTGGCGCCTTTCGAAATATGGGGTGGACGATGGGGATCGAACCCACGACAACGGGAGTCACAATCCCGTGCTCTACCAACTGAGCTACGCCCACCATATTGCGTAACAAAAAAGCCAAACAACTTCTTTGTCGAAACTTCATCAGGCCCTAGGCACAGGTGAAGCTTTATTTGGTGCGGATGAAGAGACTCGAACTCTTACGCCTCGCGGCGCTGGAACCTAAATCCAGTGTGTCTACCAATTCCACCACATCCGCGGATGAAGCTTTTAAAGCAAAGGCGCCAGACCGTTAAATCTGGCGCCTTTCGAAATATGGGGTGGACGATGGGGATCGAACCCACGACAACGGGAGTCACAATCCCGTGCTCTACCAACTGAGCTACGCCCACCATATCGCGTTACTTGTGCCAAAGCTGCCTAATGGCGCACCCGGCAGGACTCGAACCTGCGACCATCCGCTTAGAAGGCGGATGCTCTATCCAGCTGAGCTACGGGCGCCTTGTTAATCTGTACTCTTAAAGGACTACAAACTAAGTGCTTTCCAGCGTCGCAGAACCTTGATTCCGCTTCACCTTCTTAACCAGTGCTAGGCTGTGCCCGACAAGTGCGACGAATAGTATAGAGGGCTCCAAAGGTCGTCAAATCCTTTTTGAAAAAAATTCATTTAATTAAAGGAGTTAGAGGAATTTGCTGACCAAGCGCCTTTGCCCTCACCGCTCGACATGCGAGAATGCGTTCTCATTTTTTCCCCTCTCGATGGTTAATCACGCGCAATGACTGCACAACTAATCGACGGCAAATCGATCGCCGCCAGCCTGCGCCAGCAGATCGCCCAACGAGTTGCCGAGCGTCGCCAGCAAGGCCTGCGCACGCCCGGCCTCGCGGTGATCCTGGTCGGCAGCGATCCTGCCTCTCAGGTTTATGTCTCGCACAAGCGTAAAGACTGTGAAGAGGTTGGCTTCCTCTCTCAAGCCTACGACCTGCCCTCCGACACCACTCAGGACGCCCTGACCGATCTGATCGATCGCCTCAACGACGATCCGGCTATCGACGGCGTTCTCCTGCAGTTGCCTCTGCCCGAACACCTCGACGCGTCCAAGCTGCTGGAACGCATCCGCCCGGACAAAGACGTCGACGGCTTCCACCCGTACAACGTCGGTCGCCTGGCCCAGCGTATTCCGCTGCTGCGCCCCTGCACCCCGAAAGGCATCATGACCTTGCTGGAAAGCACTGGCGCTGATCTTTACGGGATGGACGCGGTAGTCGTGGGCGCCTCCAATATCGTCGGTCGCCCGATGGCCATGGAATTGCTGCTGGCCGGCTGCACCGTCACTGTGACTCACCGCTTCACCAAGGATCTGGCGGGCCACGTCGGCCGCGCTGATCTGGTGGTCGTTGCCGCCGGCAAGCCGGGCCTGGTCAAGGGCGAGTGGATCAAGGAAGGCGCGATCGTGATCGACGTCGGCATCAACCGTCAGGACGACGGCAAACTGGTCGGTGATGTCGTTTACGAAACCGCCCTGCCCCGCGCCGGCTGGATCACCCCGGTACCGGGCGGCGTTGGCCCGATGACCCGCGCCTGCCTGCTGGAAAACACGCTCTACGCCGCAGAAACCCTGCACGTCTGATCGAATTTTTCCGCTGCACCAGAACCCCGCCTCGTGCGGGGTTTTTAGTGCCTGAGAAAAAACTTCAACCGTTCGCCGGAAACCGCTCTTTTTACAGGCCTTTTCACGAGATTTTCAGGTCTTACAAACAACCATCGACAGTTCTTCAGCCATACTCCTAAAATGCGCCGGTTTTGAGAAATAACCCGTTACAAACTAACGGTATATCCAACCTTTTAGAGTTCGCCCGCGTGAAAATTCTGCTCTCGATTCTGAGCCTGTTGTTTGCTGTTACAGGCACATTCATCACGCCAACGATCAACGCTGCGGAAACCACCGCTGCTCCACGTGACGCTTCGACATTGAAGATCGCGTCTGGCAGCGCCCTGCTCATGGATATGCAGACCAACAAAGTCATTTATTCCAGCAACCCTGACGTGATCGTACCGATCGCTTCCGTCAGCAAGCTGATGACTGGCCTTGTCGTGGTGGAAGCTCGACAGAACATGGACGAATGGATCGATGTCGATATCAGGAACACCCCGGAAATGAAGGGTGTGTTCTCCCGCGTCAAACTCAAGAGTGAGCTGCCGCGCCGCGAGATGCTGCTGATCGCCTTGATGTCTTCGGAAAACCGTGCCGCCGCCAGCCTCGCGCACCACTATCCAGGTGGCTACGCTGCTTTTATCGCGGCAATGAACGCCAAGGCCAAGGCGCTTGGCATGACCAGCACGCACTTTGTCGAGCCGACCGGGCTGTCAGAGCGCAACGTTTCCACCGCCCGCGACCTGAGCAAATTGCTGGTGGCCGCGCACAAGCAACCGCTTCTGGTGCAACTGACCACCACCAAGGAAAAGACCGTGGCGTTCCGCAAGCCCAACTACACCTTGGGCTTCCGCAATACCGACCACTTGGTCAATAAGGCCGATTGGGACATCAAGATTACCAAGACCGGTTTTACCAACCCGGCCGGCCATTGCCTGGTGCTGGTGACGAAGATGGGCAACCGTCCGGTCGCCCTGGTGATTCTCGATGCGTTCGGCAAATACACGCATTTTGCCGACGCCAGCCGTATCCGCAGCTGGGTGGAAACCGGGCGCAGCGCCAACGTGCCTGCCGTGGCACAGCAATACAAAGCCGACAAGAACCTCAAGAGCCGTCAGAGCGGCGTGGTCGAAGCGGCAAAGTAGATCCGGCAATCATGAAGAAGCCCCGAATGTTCGGGGCTTTTTTTCGTCTGCGCGTCAGTCGTTGGGCAGTGGCATCTTGTCGTCATCAGGAATGCCATCGCCCGAGCTCGGCTCTGGCGAAACGTCCGGCGTCAGCACATTTGGCCGCGCCATCGGGTCGCGCATCGGGCTGTCCGGGTCCAGCACCGGATCAACCTCCGGCTCCGGCGTGGTCGGTACGCTGTCAGGTTTGTGGTCATCGAAGCTTGAATCGGTACTCATACGCACCTCACATCAAGGTTTCAGATCGGCTAACGGATCATAGGGCTTGGCCGGTTTCTTCGGATCTTCACCGGGCTCGACATCCTGCGGGGCCTTAGCCGGACCGACCGGATCAACTTGCGGATCCTCGAGGTCCGGCGAATCCGGATCGAAGCCCAGATCATCGCCCGAGGAATGTTCGGACGAGTGTGGGCCTTTCGGGGTTTGGGAATCTGCCATGTTGCCTCCTTGATTCACCCGCGAAGCACGGGCATTAATCTTCAGAGGCCGGCCCGGCGCAGTCGTGCCCGGCAGATGACGAACGGAGGTTTATTGCGCCGCCAGAGCCTTTCGCGCCTGCGCCGCAGCGTTTTCTTCACCGGCCTGCGCCAGTTCATCGGCGGCTTTCAGCCAACGGGAGCGGTCGACGGCTGCCGGGATCTGCGACGGTTTCTGAATCAGGATCGCCCAGCCACCGGCCTTTTCGAGCGCTGCTTGAAAGCTGCCGAAATCCATCAACTGCCGACGATTCATGCCGGCGCGCAGCAGGACCTTCTGTTTGTTGCGGTCGTAGCCGGACAGGATCGCGTAACGCGGCTCGGCCCAGAATGCCGAACCTTCACTGAAACGCACCATGACCGGGTAGCCCGCCGCGACCTGGGTCAGCAAGGCTGGCAGCTGGCTGTCGAGCGGATAAACCACCAGGCCATATTCGCGGGCGAGGTTCTGCATGTTCTGCTGCAGCTTGTCCTCAGCGCCCGGCAAGTGCAGCGGTTTTTCCAGAAGGCCCGGGGTGATGACGATGCCTTGTTGCGACAGCAGACTGGCCAGCACCTGCGGCCCGCTCTGATTGGCTTCGCCACGATAAAAGGTGCCGCTGAGTTCAACTCGCTCCGGCAAGCGTTTGACTTCTGGCGCTACGTTGCCCGCACATCCGCTCAGCACCACCGCGCAAGCGCCGGCAAGCAACGCTCCGCGCACTCGAGAAAATACCTGCACCATCAATCACTCTCTTCCAGACGCCGGTCATCGTGTTCCGGCAACGCCAGCGATCATAGAGCCGCACCCGCCAGAGGTATAGCCTTAAACGGCAGAGCGGGCGATTGCATAGAGCAAACTGATTGGTCACTAACGACCTTTGGTCAATAGCTTGAAACACCCCATTGACTAGACTGTCACTGAAATAGAGCGAATTGCGAAAAGCGAGCGCCCGACGCAGGGCGAAGAGGAGGCACCAATGAGCCTGACCATGACCATCGTAATGTTGATAGCCGGCTGGCTGGCCGTGGCGACTGCCATGTTGTGGGGTGTGCTGCGGATTTCGCGGCGGCATCATCCGGTGCAGACGATGCCGGTTGAGGAAACAGAGAAGCATCCAGTGCGGCACGCTGCTGCGCATTGAAGATCAAGAGCCCCTCACCCTGGCCCTCTCCCGGAGGGAGAGGGAACTGACCGGGTTGTTCTTCCGAATTAGGTCGACGTGAAATATCCAGCCGAACTCAGGATCTGAAAAGCCCCCCCAATCGGCCCCCTCTCCCTCGGGAGAGGGCTGGGCGGGCGGCGTTCCGATGAGGGGCAAGCTCTAAACCACACCCCCCAACATCAAAGCGAAAAAAAACCGCCTGAGCTCAACAGCCCAGGCGGTTTTTTGTGTTCTCAGCGATTACGCCTGCTGAACAACCTTCTTCTGCTTCGCCCGGCGCGACAGCATGTTCAACACTTCGATACCGGCCGAGAACGCCATGGCCGCGTACACATAACCTTTCGGAACATGGGCGCCGAAGCCTTCGGCGATCAGCGTCATGCCGATCATGATCAGGAAGCCCAGCGCCAGCATGACCACGGTCGGGTTGTCGTTGATGAACTTGGCCAGCGGATCAGCCGCCAGCAGCATCACCAGCACCGACACCACCACCGCGATGATCATGATCGGCAAGTGTTCGGTCATGCCGACAGCGGTAATGATGCTGTCGATCGAGAACACCATGTCGAGCATCAGGATCTGACCGATGGCCGCGGCAAAACCCAGGGTTACGGTCGAAGTCGCGGTCTTCGGGTCTTCCGGCGACGGGTCCATGCTGTGATGGATCTCGGTCGTGGCCTTCCACACCAGGAACAGGCCACCGGCGATCAGGATCATGTCCTTCCAGGAGAACGCCTGGCCAAGGATTTCGATCACAGGCTCGGTCAACTGCACGATGAACGCGATGGTGCTCAACAGGGCCAGACGCAGAATCAGGGCCATGCCGATACCGATACGACGCGCCTTCTGCCGATGCTGTTCGGGCAATTTGTTGGTCAGGATCGAAATAAAGATCAGGTTATCGATGCCGAGCACGATTTCCATTACCACCAGTGTGGCCAAAGCAACCCAAGCGGTGGGGCTGGCGGCGAGTTCTAACAGATATTCCATGGGTCAGTCCTGACTCTGTGTAAGACGGTTTAGATGGTCTTGGAGGAAGATTCGGATTCTTCCGCTTGTTTTTCCGGTGTTTCTTTTTTCTCGATCAAACCACCAGTGGCATCGCTGAGCGCTTGCTCAGCGGCTTTATGGGTGTCGTCGATTGCTTGTTTGGCGGTTTCAGCCGCCGCGCCCATCAGTTGTTGGGCGCTTTTTTCCGCCTGATCACAACCGGCCAGAACCAGTAAAGACGCAAACATCACTGCGGGAAATGTGTATTTCATAAGGTTTCCTTCGAATGAACAGACAGGCGCACACACCGGCCGTCGATGGCTGGGCATTCTAGGGAGATGAACACTTCAGGAAAATTCGTATTTTTAGCGGCTATACTTCGGTTTTCACGAAGTGGCCATCACTATGCTCAATTACCGACAACTGCATTACTTCTGGGTTGTAGCCAAAACCGGCAGCATCGTCCGGGCGTGCGAGCAGCTGAACCTGACGCCACAGACGATCAGCGGACAGATTTCACTGCTCGAACAAACCTATGGCGTGGAATTGTTTCGCCGGGTTGGCCGACAGCTGGAGCTCACGGAAGCCGGGCGCCAGGCCCTGCCCTACGCCGAGCAGATGTTTCAACTGGGCGGCGAGCTGGAGCTGATGCTGCGAGCGCAGCCCAACGAGCAGCAGATCCTCTTTCGCGTCGGCGTGGCCGACGTGGTGCCCAAATCCATTGTTTATCGCCTGATCGCGCCGACCATGGAATTGAGCGAGCCGCTGCGCATCACCTGTCGCGAAGACAAACTCGAACGTCTGCTCGCTGATCTGGCCATCCAGCGTCTGGATCTGGTGATTTCCGACAGCCCGATGCCTTCGCATCTGGACATCAAAGGCTACAGCCAGAAGCTCGGTGAGTGCGGGATCAGCTTCTTCGCCACCGCCGAACTTGCCGCGCAGTATGGCCAGGATTTCCCGCGCAGCCTGCACGGCGCACCGTTGCTGATTCCCGGCGCGGAAACCGTGGTGCGCAGCCGTTTGCAGCGCTGGTTCGCCGAACAGCAGATCCAGCCGCAGATTGTCGGCGAGTTCGATGACAGTGCTTTGATGCAGGCCTTCGGCCAATCCGGCAGCGGGATTTTTATTGGTCCGAGCGTGATTGCCGAGGAAGTGAAGCGCCAGTACGGCGTCGAGCTGATTGGCCAGACCGACGCGGTGAGCGAGTCGTTCTATGCCATTTCCGTGGAGCGCAAGGTCAAGCACCCTGGCATCGTAGCGATTACCGAAGGTGCCCGACGCGAGCTGTTTACCGGATTATGAAGCGCAGACTTCACGCGGCTTCAGCGTCATCAGCACCATGGCGAGGAACACCGACAGCAGGATGAACCCAGCAGCGGCAAAGCCGAGAAAGCCCAGCCCGGCACTGTCGATCACCCGACCGCCAACCATTGCGCCCAGGCCGATACCGAGGTTGGCTCCGGCGATGTTCAGCGACGCAGCAAAGGCCGGCGCTTCCGGCGCGGCTTTCATCAGACGCACATGGCTGACCAGGAACAACGCCGCCTGGGTCACGCCCCAGATGCCCATCGCCACCGCCAGACCCACTGGCGAATGAATGTTCGGCACCAGCGAAACCATGCCCGCGATCATGAACGCACAGAACAACACCGACGCCCCCAGCGGATGCCGATCCACCGCGCGCCCGCCAAGCGAGTTGCCGATCAGCCCGACTGCGCCAAACGCCATCAGGCACCAGCCGACCACGGTGCCGTTGAAACCGGCGAGTCGTTCGAGGATGTCGGCAAGGTAGGTGTAAGCGGTAAACATGCCGCTGAACACCAGAATCGACAACAAGATATGGCCGAGCATCAGCGGGCTGCGCAGGATCTTGAACTGTGAACGGAAGCTGACCTGATGCTGGTGCAGACTGGTTTTCGGCAGATAGACAAACAGCAGCAAGGCTTTGGCAAACGCGATCAACGCGAGAATGCCGAATGCGCTGCGCCAGCCGAACGCATCGGAAATCAACGTACCGACCGGAATGCCGAACACCGTGGCGCAGACAATACCGAAGCCGATCTTGGCGATGGCGCGGCCGGCGAAATCCGGGCCGACGATGTCCACCGCCGTCTCACTGGCCAAGGCCCAGAACACCGGCAAACCCAACGCCGGAATCAGACGCGCGATGGCCATCACCCAGATATTCGGCGCCAACGCTGCAACGGTATTGGCCAGACCGAACATGATCAGAATGCTGATGAACAGTTTGCGCCGTTCGAATCGGGCGAAATACGCGGTCAGAAACGGGCCGAACAGCGCCACGGTAAAGGCGAACAAGGTCACCAGCAGCCCGGCTTGCGGGATGCTGACTTCGAGGTCTCGGGCGATCGCCGGCAACAGGCCGACAATGACGAATTCCGTGGTCAGCACCGTGAACCCGGCGGCGGACAACAGAAGAATAGGCAACAGCATGCGCAACTCCAGCAAAACGACGACACCAGCGATGACCCGGAGGCCCGCTGGCAGAACTTGAAAATGAGGATGGCGAAGCTTAACAGACTGCGTCCGCACTGAGTTGCCCAAAACTGCCGATCTGCCGGGCCGATCCGGTGGCAGATCGTCACAGGCCTGAAGGTTCACGCCTACGCTGTGATAAAGTCCGCGCCCTGAAAATCGTACAGCTGTTCAACGTGCCGTTTGGCGGCGTTGATGTCACTTCGACAGGCGTTTCGTGACTGCCCACGACGCTTCGCACCCTATAAAAAACAGAGATGCCGCTATGACCGCTTCATCCCCTTCGTTACTGCAACGCCTGAAACGCCTGAGTCTGGTGACCCAGATCGTCATTGGTCTGATCGCCGGTATCGCCCTGGCCCTGATTGCACCGGAGCTGGCGAAGTCCACCGCGTTCATCGGCAAAGTGTTTGTCTCGGCGTTGAAAGCCGTGGCGCCGATTCTGGTGTTCGTGCTGGTGATGGCCTCGATCGCCAACCACAAGCACGGCCAGGAAACCCACATCCGGCCGATCCTGTTCCTCTACCTGCTGGGCACTTTCGCCGCAGCGGTGGTGGCCGTGGTTGCCAGCATGAGCTTTCCGTCGAATCTGGTGCTGTCGACGGAAAACGTTGCTGTGACTGCGCCCGGCGGCATCGGCGAAGTCCTGCAAAGCCTGTTGCTGAGCGTCGTCGATAACCCGGTCAGCGCGCTGATGAATGCCAACTTCATCGGCATTCTGGCCTGGGCGATCGGCATGGGCATTGCCATCCGCCACGCTGGCGACACCACTCGCGAAGTGCTCGGTGACTTGTCCAACGGCGTCACCGTGATCGTCCGCGTGGTCATTCGCTTCGCGCCGCTGGGCATTTTCGGCCTGGTCGCTTCGACACTGGCCACCTCCGGTTTCGGCGCGCTGCTCGGCTACGCGCACCTGCTGGCGGTGCTGCTGGGCTGCATGCTGTTCGTCGCGCTGGTGATGAACCCGCTGATCGTGTTCTGGAAGCTGCGCCGCAATCCCTACCCGCTGACCCTGATGTGCCTGCGCGAAAGCGGCATCACCGCGTTCTTCACCCGCAGCTCGGCGGCGAACATTCCGGTCAACCTGGAATTGAGCAAGCGCCTGGGCCTGCACGAAGACACCTACTCGGTATCGATCCCGCTGGGTGCGACCATCAACATGGCCGGTGCGGCGATCACCATTACCGTGCTGACCCTGGCGGCGGTGCACACTTTAGGCATCGCAGTGGACATTCCGACCGCAATCCTGCTCAGCGTAGTCGCAGCCATTTGCGCGTGTGGTGCCTCGGGTGTGGCCGGTGGTTCGCTGCTGCTGATTCCGCTGGCGTGCAGCCTGTTCGGCATCCCGAGCGAAATCGCCATGCAGGTCGTGGCGGTGGGCTTCATTATTGGCGTGCTGCAGGATTCGGCGGAGACCGCGCTGAACTCGTCGACTGACGTGCTGTTTACAGCAGCGGCTTGCCTGGGCGAGGAAGAGAAGGCTCAGCGTACGGCGTAACCGCCTTACCTTGTGGGAGCGAGCCTGCTCGCGAAAGGGGCGAGACATTCAGCATTAATATCGCCTGATACGCTGCATTCGCGAGCAGGCTCGCTCCCACAGAAAAACAAAAGCCCGCCAAGGCGCGAACCTTGGCGGGCTTTTTCGTATCCGGGTGTTTAGAACGCGCCCATGTAATCGCGCTTGCCCACTTCAACGCCGTTATGACGCAGCAGCGCGTAGGTGGTGGTGACGTGGAAGAAGAACTGCGGCAAGCCGTAAGTCAGCAGATACGCCTGACCACTGAAGCGCTTCTCTTTCGGCGTGCCCGGACGGGTCACGATTTCGATGCCTTCCTTGCCGTCGATCTGCTCTGGCTTGATCTCGCCAATGAAGGCCAGAACCTTGGTGATCAGCGCTTGCAGTTCGGCAAAGGTAGTTTCAGTGTCGTCGTACTTCGGCAGTTCGACTTCGGCCAGACGCGCCGACACGCCTTTGGCGAAATCCACGGCGATCTGCACCTGACGCACCAGCGGGAACATGTCCGGGTACAGACGCGCTTGCAGGAAGACGCTCTGGTCGATGTTTTTCGCGCTGGCGTGGGCTTCGGCCTTTTTCAGCACATCGCTCAGGGCGTTGAGCATTTGTTGAAAAACCGGGACGGATGCGGCGTACAGTGAAATGGTCATGGCAGTCTCATGTGATGGCTGGGTAATACGTGGTGGCGATTATAGCCATGCTTGATGAGCACACGGCTTGCCTTTTGTTTGGCAAGGATTAGGCTAGGCGGCTTCGACTGCAGAGGGAACGCGCGATGAGCAACGAACAAGAATCCACCTCCGAACAGCCACGGTTAAATGCCACGGAAATCCGCATTCTCGGTGCGCTGATCGAAAAACAGGCCACCAGCCCGGAAACCTATCCGCTGACCCTCAACGCGCTGGTGCTGGCCTGCAATCAGAAAACCAGTCGCGAGCCGGTGATGAACCTCAATCAGGGTCAGGTCGGGCAGAGCCTGCGGGCGCTGGAAGGTCGAGGTTTCACCCGGCTGGTGATGGGCAGCCGTGCCGACCGCTGGGAGCACAAGGTAGACAAGGCGCTGGAGCTGGTGCCGGCACAGGTGATTCTGACTGGCTTGATGTTTCTGCGCGGCCCGCAGACCGTCAACGAACTGCTGACCCGCAGCGGGCGCATGCACGAGTTCGAGGACGCCGAGCAGGTAGTTCATCAGCTTGAACGGCTGATCGCGCGCGGTCTGGCGGTATTGATTCCGCGTCAGGCCGGGCAGCGTGAGGATCGTTATACCCATGCCCTGGGCGACCCGGCGGATGTCGAGGCAATATTGGCGGCGCGGCAAAATCCTGGGGAGCGCTCGAGCGCTGGCGTTTCCCTGGAGCGTATCGAAGAACTGGAAGCGCGGATCGCCGCACTCGAAGAACGCCTGGCCCGCCTCGAATAATCGCAACAGAACCTCTGTGGGAGCGAGCCTGCTCGCGAAAGCGTAGTGTCAGTCACCACGACCTCGAATGACCTGCCGCCTTCGCGAGCAGGCTCGCTCCCACAGGGGACATCTGCGAATTTCAGATGTTATTCCCCATCCCAATAATCCACCCCATCCACCTGCCGCGCGACAGCGACAAAGCCCGAGGCCTTGCCCTCGGCATCCACCGTGAAATTATCCATCACCGCATACTTGTTCGAATCCGGATACTCGCAGATCTCCGGCTGCTGCTGAGTGCTGATCGCCAGATAACGCAGCTCATCCGCGCTGGTATTGATGATCTGGTGAGCCTTTTCCGGTCCGCCGGGTGGGCAGGCGATCACATCACCGGCGCGGATCGGAAAACGCTCGCCTCCCAACCGCACCTCGCCCTCCCCGGCCACCACGTAGAACATCTCCTCATTGACCCGATGGCTGTGGAATGGACTGCCGCGCATGCCCGCTGGCAGTGCATACAGGCGATAACCGAGTTTCTGCGCACCGAGTTGCTGGCCGATCCGCGCGAAACGCTGCTGATAACGCCCGGCGGTGTCGCCTTCAGGGGCCAGGGCTTCGGGAAGGGCTTCGAGTTCGACCTCGTTGAGGTTGAGGATGGGCGGATGCATGGGCGGCCTCGGTTATGGTTTTTGTGGTGGGCACATCTGTGCGTGCTGGCGAGGATTATAGATAGTGATCCAGAACCGCAGCGCGGCCTTCGCGAGCAGGCTCGCTCCCACATTCAATCGCATTCCAGCTCAACCTGTGGGAGCGAGCCTGCTCGCGAAGAGGCCAGCCCAGCCACTAAAAGATCAATCAGCCACGCGCAAAATCCACCGCCGCCGCAAACTGCGCCTCATTCGGCCGCACCCCGGTGTACAGCACAAACTGCTCCAGCGCCTGGATCGCTATCACTTCCAGCCCGGTGATCACTCGCTTGCCCTCGGCCCGCGCCCGCACAATCAGCGGCGTCTCCGAAGGGATCGCCACCACGTCGAATACAGTCTCAGCCGCTTTGATCACTTCAGGCTCGAACGCCAGTTGCCCCGCCTCCGGCCCGCCGTCCATGCCTACCGGGGTGACATTGATCAGCATCTGAGGGCGCTCGTCACCCAGCTCGGCCTGCCAGCGATAACCCAGCGAATCCGCCAGGGCGCGGCCGGCCCGCTCGTTACGGGCGACAATCAAACCGTTCTTGTAGCCACCATCGCGCAGGGCGCTGGCCACCGCTTTGGCCATGCCGCCGCTGCCGCGCAGGGCGAAGGTGGAATCCTTCGGCACCGCGTGGCTCTCCAGCAATTGCGCGACGGCGATGTAATCGGTGTTGTAGGCCTTGAGGTGGCCGCCAGTGTTGACGATGGTGTTGATCGACTGGATCGCCGCCGCCGACGCATCCAGCTCATCGACCAGCGCAATGCAGGCTTCCTTGAACGGCATCGACACGCCGCAGCCACGAATGCCCAGTGCCCGGATGCCACCGACCGCGCCGGTCAGGTCCTGGCTGCTGAACGCCTTGTAGTAGAAGTTCAGGCCCAGCTGTTCATACAAATGGTTGTGAAAACGCAGACCGAAATTCCCCGGCCGCCCGGACAGGGACATGCACAATTGGGTGTCTTTGTTCGGGTTCATCTGCATGAAACTTCTCCTTCAAACGCACTTTCGGATGGACGGGATTGGCCAGCCCACCGGGTTCTGAATCATCATTTGGGCTTGTTTGTGGCGCCGCGTAGCCGGGTAAAGAAGCCGGTACAGACCTTACACAAAATTTACCCAGCGGCTGTGCTGAATTTCGCAAATTTGCTGTCTTAGCTGTATCCCCGCGACAACTGTGGGCCTGATTCAGGCCGCGGCGCCGGGTCGAAGAACCGAGGACTTATCATGATTCGTAAACTTCCCATCATGGCTTTGTTGATTGGCGCACTTGCCGTCACCGGCCAGGCTGAAGCGGGTGGTGGCCATGGCTGGCAGGGCCCTGCAGTGTTTGGCGCGATCGTCGGCTCGGCCATCATCGGCTCGGCACTGATCAACCAGGATCGGCCGGTGTACGTGCAGCAGCAGCCGGTTTATGTACAGCCGCAACCGGTCTACGTGCAGCAACCGCCACCGCCGGTCTATTACCAGCCGGCGCCGGTGTATGTGCAGCAACCGGTCTACGTGCAGCCGGCCCCCGTCTATTACGGCCCGCCTCGTGGTTATTACGGTCGCCCCCACGGCTACTACGGCGGCCCGCATGGCTACTACGGCGGTCCACGCTGGTAAGCGCAACACAGAGCCCCGTTTTCAAGCGGGGCTTTTTTATGACCGCTGGTCGGCCAACGTCTGAAAAAATCTCGCCAAGGTCGCTGTGAGAACAGTTTGAGCAGCTAAAGTCGGCATGATGGAATCGACCGTAGAGATTTTTTTCATCAAACGGTCACCGCTTTGTCATGACGGAACCGCAATCTGAATCCGTCCGTAAACAACAGATCGATAACAACAAGGACGACTGTATGCCCACACAAAACCCGCACCGCATCGTCGGTCTGTGCACCTCGAGCAAGGTGTACAGCGCACTCACCGAGCTCAAGCATCTGGAAGGCCATCGCTGCGCCAAGCTGCTGTCCCTGCTCGCCGAAAACCTCGTGCACAAGGGCCTGCTCAATGAGCGCGAAGTCATGCACATGCTCGATCAAGTGGTCGAATGACGCCAGACCTCACTGGCATCAATGACCACTATCGAAAGCGTTGATTGTCCGTCGTGCCGGCAAATCCCTAAGGTAGCCCCATCAGTTTGATGGAGGTTTTCCCATGGCACAGGTTCAAATCATGTCGGTGATCGGCAGCGCAGTTCCCGCTTCGCTGCGTGCATCCGGTTTGCTCGCTTGCTGGTATCTGGTGCGCGATGGCGAGCCGATCAGCGGCCCGCTCACCTCGTTACCAGCGGCGCAGGCCTTGTCGCAACAGGTCGCCAGCAGCACGTTTCATGCTTAAGGCAGTTGCACCTTGGGCTTGGTCTCGACGAACAGCGCCCAGCTCGACAGGAACAATGCGGCAATCAGCGGCCCGATCACAAAGCCATTGAGGCCGAAGACCGCGAGGCCGCCGAGGGTCGAGACCAGAATCAAGTAATCGGGCATTTTCGTATCTTTGCCCACCAGAATCGGGCGCAGCACGTTGTCGACCAGGCCGATCACGAATACGCCGAACAAGCCTAGCACCACGCCCTGCCAGATCATGCCGCTGAGCAGGAAGTACACCGCCACCGGCGCCCAGACAATCCCCGCACCCACCGCTGGCAACAGCGACAGAAACGCCATCAGTACCGCCCAGAGCAACGCGCTGGGAATGTCGAGAAACCAGAAAATCAGCCCGCCCAGCGCACCTTGGGTCACGGCCACCACCACGTTGCCTTTGACTGTCGCGCGCACCACGCGGTTGAACTTCAGTTGCAGGCGGCGCTTGTGGTTTTCTTCCAGCGGCACGGCGGTTCGCATCTTGCGCGCCAGCTCGGGGCCGTCACGCAGAAAGAAAAACAGCAGATAGAGCATGATGAAAAAGCTCACCACGAATTCGAACGTGCCCTGACCGAAACTGAACGCCTGAGTCGCCAGCGCCTGGCTGCCCTGCATCGCCGCTTTGACGATCTTCTCGCGCAAGCTGTCGAGTTCGCCCATGCCAAAGCGGTCGAGCAAGTGCTGAAAGTAAGGCGGCAGGCTGTGTTTGAACTGCGCCAGATACGCAGCGATGTCCAGCTCGCCGCTTTCAATGTTCTTGTAGACAGTCGCCCCTTCCTGCACCAGCAGGATGCTGACGATGATCACCGGCAGAATCGCGACCACCAGGCACAGGCTCAAGGTGCACAGCGACGTCACGTTGCGTTGCCAGCCGAACTTCTGCTGCAACCTGCGCTGTACCGGCGCAAACAGAATGCCGAGGATGACAGCCCAGAATACCGCGCCGTAGAACGGCAGCAGAATCCAGATAAAGGCCACCGTGACCAGCACCAGCAGCACTGTCAGGGATTTGAATTGCAGACTCTTTTCGTTCATATCCGGTCCATGTCAGTCAGGCGTCACGCACGCCCGCCCCACTTAGTCAGCCGCCGAGCGCGCGAGTGCCATGTTTATTCATGGAGCATAGATCCAGATCAATGAACCCTCGCAACAGCTGCCCTACCCTGCGCGGCTTTTGCGACCGACATCCAAATGCAGACTCTCATCGCCCCCGAGCTTCTCGCCCCCGCCGGCACCCTGAAAAACATGCGCTACGCCTTCGCCTACGGCGCCGATGCGGTCTACGCTGGCCAACCGCGCTACAGCCTGCGGGTGCGCAACAACGAGTTCGATCATGCCAACCTGGCGCTGGGCATCCGTGAGGCGCAGGCGCAGGGCAAGCGCTTCTACGTCGTGGTCAACATCGCCCCGCACAACGCCAAGCTGAAGACGTTTCTCAAGGATCTGGCGCCGGTGATCGAGATGGCCCCGGATGCGCTGATCATGTCCGATCCGGGCCTGATCATGCTGGTGCGCCAGCATTTTCCGCAGATGCCGATTCACCTGTCGGTGCAGGCCAACACGGTGAATTGGGCGAGCGTCGAGTTCTGGCAGCAACAGGGGCTGAGCCGGATCATCCTGTCGCGCGAACTGTCCCTCGAAGAAATCGGTGAAATCCGCGAACAGGTGCCGGACATGGAGCTGGAGGTGTTCGTGCATGGCGCGCTGTGCATGGCCTATTCCGGGCGCTGCCTGCTTTCCGGTTACATGAACAAGCGCGATGCCAATCAGGGCACCTGCACCAACGCCTGCCGCTGGAAGTACACGGCGCAGGAAGCCACGGAAAACCAGCTCGGCGAGATCGTCCAGACCTTTCAGCCCGAGCCGACGCTGGGTCTCGGCGCACCGACCGATCAAGTCTTCCTGCTCCAGGAAGCCAACCGCCCCGACGAATTGATGCCGGCGTTCGAAGACGAACACGGCACCTACATCATGAACGCCAAGGATCTGCGCGCGGTGCAGCATGTCGAGCGGCTGACGCGCATGGGCGTGCACTCCTTGAAAATCGAAGGCCGGACCAAATCGCATTTCTACTGCGCACGCACCACCCAGGTATATCGCCGGGCGATCGATGATGCCGTGGCCGGGCGCGAGTTCGATCGCAGCCTGATGCTGGATCTGGAATCGCTGGCCCAGCGCGGCTACACCGAAGGTTTTCTGCGCCGACATGTGCACGACGAATATCAGAATTATCAACACGGCAGTTCGGTGTCGGAGCGTCAGCAGTTCGTTGGCGAGCTGACCGGCGAGCGCCGTGATCGCCTGGCCGAAGTGAAAGTGAAGAATCGTTTTGCCGTGGGCGATCATCTGGAACTGATGACGCCCAAGGGCAATTTCCATTTTGATCTGCATGAGTTGCAGAGTGTCAGCGGGCAAGCGATCGAAGTGGCGCCGGGGGACGGGCATACGGTGTACGTGCCGATTCCGGACGCGGTGGATTTGCGCTTTGGGTTGTTGATGCGGGATTTGCGTGTTGGTTGACTGGCGATCTTGTCTGGCACTCGCAGCATGGCCGTAATTTGCTGCGAAGCCGATGCCGTCTTCGCGAGCAGGCTCGCTCCCACAGGGAGTTTGTGTCATCCACTGTGGGAGCGAGCCTGCTCGCGAAGAGGCCGGCGAACTCAGCGGATCATCCGGACTTCAGCGCAAATCATCCGACAACGGCGTCGGCTCGTCCGCCGGCGGTACATTGTCGTCATCCGGCGGATCCTTCCAGTCATCCGGCCGGTCGGCATCGCTCAATGGGTCGCGGCCCAGGTCCATGCCCGGCGGGGCGTCGTGATCGCTCAGGGTCGGCTCGTCAGTGCCGGATACGGGGCGGGTCTGCTCGGTGGGCGCCACGCCACCGGGAACAAGCGAGTCATCAGCCATGCTGCACCTCACAATACTGGCCCGGATTATCCGGGGCGTATTGTTTGGAAGCGCGACCGTTGACGGCGTGCGATAGATCAGACCAGCGGCATCAGCCTTGGGCGGTAAAGCGATCGCGACTGTTGGTCAGGTGCAACCACATCGCGGCACGGGCGGCATCGGCGTCCTGACGTTTGATCGCATTCAGAATCGCCTCGTGTTCCAGATTGGCCAAGTGGCCGAGCTTGCTCAGATCCGCCGCGCCGCGCTCGGCGGCATTCAGGCGATTGCGCGGGATCATCGCACTGCCCAGGTGCTGCATGATCTCGCTGAAACAAGCGTTGCCGGTGGCCTCGGCGATCAGCAGATGAAAACGCCGATCGGCTTCCACGCAGCTGTCATTGTTTGCCAGCATCCGTTGATAGTCATCCAGCGCCTGACGCATCTGCTGCACCTGCTGCTCACTGCGCCGCTGCGCCGCCAGCGCCGCCGCTTGCGTTTCCAGGCCCATGCGCAGCTCAAGAATGCTGCGCACGCCGAGCGCCGTGTCGACATTCAGGCGCAGGCCCTGCTCCGCTGCGCGCTCGATGACGAAAGTACCGATGCCATGGCGCGTCTCCACCAGCCCCGAGGCCTGCAACTTGGAAATCGCCTCGCGCACCACCGTGCGGCTGACGCCGTGCTCCTGAACGATGGAGTTCTCCGAAGGCAGCTTGTCACCGGGCGACAGTTGCCCGAGCAGGATGCTCTGGGTGAGCTTTTCCACCAGGTCATGAGCGAGGTTGTGCGTGCGTTTGCGCGCGGGCGCGTCGAGGTCTTCTTGCATGGTCGGTTCCGGTGATCGGGGCTTGCCGATCGTAGCACTGCGGAATGACGGTTGAGATGGATTTTAGCGGTCGATAGGCCATCTACTTGTATGACAACACTCAATTACGTCGAATATTTTCGATAGCCAGCCATCACGCATCACCATTCATATCTCAAAAAGGCGCTCCGCTCGACTGGCGCAACAATCAATAAATACGAGCTTAAATCCTGTTTTCGCATAAGAAACCGAACAATCAGAAGAATTTAATCGCCCTCCCCACTTGTAGGACAAAAAATTACAGTTGTATGATGTCTAGCAACAACGCAGCACCCAGCTCTACCCGCATAAAAATAATCAGTGGGAGAAACATCAGTGAAAACCTCCATCTCCGGGGTGCAGGACAGCGTCGACCCGACGCTCGCCTCAGCCATCTCGAAAGTGAAACGCCACGTCCTGCCGCTCTTCGTGATCATGTTCATCGTCAATTACATTGACCGGGTGAACATCGGCTTCGTCCGCACCCACATGGAAACCGATCTGGGCATTGGTGCTGCCGCCTACGGCTTCGGCGCCGGGCTGTTCTTCATCGGCTACGCGCTGTTCGAAGTGCCGTCCAACATGCTTCTGCAAAAAGTCGGCGCGCGGATCTGGCTGACCCGCATCATGTTCACCTGGGGCATAGTCGCGGCCTGCATGGCGTTCATCCAGAACGAAACCCACTTCTATATTCTGCGTTTCCTGCTCGGTGTCGCCGAGGCCGGGTTCTTTCCCGGGGTGATTTATTACTTCACCCGTTGGCTGCCCGGCGTCGAGCGCGGCAAGGCGATCGCGATTTTCCTCAGCGGCTCGGCCGTGGCCTCGCTGATCTCCGGCCCGCTGTCCGGTCTGCTCCTGCAGATCAATGGGCTGGGCATGCACGGCTGGCAATGGATGTATTTCATCGAGGGGATGTTCTCGGTGTGCCTGTGCGTGTTTGTCTGGTTCTGGCTGGATGCCAAACCCCACGACGCCAAATGGCTGAGCCGCGCCGAACAGGATGCGCTGGTCAGCGCCATCGACGACGAGCAAAAGGCCCGCGAAGCGGCGACGCCGATCCGGCCGTCGCTGGGCAAACTGCTCAAGGACCGGCAGATCATTCTGTTCTGCCTGATCTACTTCTTCATTCAGTTGACCATTTATGCGGCGACTTTCTGGCTGCCGAGCATCATCAAGAAGATGGGCGAACTCAGCGACGTGCAGGTCGGCCTGTTCAACTCGATTCCATGGTTGCTGTCGATCGTCGGCATGTACGCCTTCGCCTCGCTGTCGGCGAAGTGGAAACATCAACAAGCTTGGGTCGCCACCGCCCTGTTGATCGCCGCAGCGGGGATGTTCATGTCCACCACTGGCGGGCCGATCTTCGCCTTCGTCGCGATCTGCTTTGCGGCGCTGGGCTTCAAATCCGCCTCGTCACTGTTCTGGCCGATTCCCCAGGCTTATCTGGATGCACGCATCGCGGCGGCAGTGATCGCGCTGATCAACTCGGTGGGCAACCTCGGCGGCTTCGTCGCACCGACCACTTTTGGCCTGCTTGAGCAACACACCGGCTCGATTCAGGGCGGCCTCTATGGTCTGGCCGCGACCTCGATCATCGCCGCAATTATCGTCTTCGCCGCGCGCACCACGCCGAAACCCGCTGCTGAAAAGGCTGTGGCCGACGCCGCGCCGAAACACGCCTGACTTCGTCTCGACAAGGAAAACAATAATGACTGTTCACGACACCGCCAAAGCTCCGATCATCACCGACATGCAGGTCATTCCGGTGGCCGGTCACGACGGCATGCTGCTCAACCTGAGCGGCGCCCACGGGCCGTTTTTCACCCGCAACATCGTCATCCTCAAGGACAACGCCGGCCATACCGGCGTCGGCGAAGTGCCCGGTGGCGAGCGCATTCGCCAGACCCTGGAAGACGCGCGCAATCTGGTGGTCGGCAGCCCGATCGGCACGTACCAGAAAATTCTCAACCAGGTGCGCCAGACCTTCGCCGACCGCGATGCCGGCGGCCGTGGTCTGCAGACGTTCGACCTGCGCATCACCATTCACGCGGTCACCGGCCTGGAAGCCGCCCTCCTCGACCTGCTCGGCCAGCATCTGGACGTGCCGGTGGCGGCGCTGCTCGGTGAAGGTCAGCAACGCGACGAAGTGAAGATGCTCGGTTATCTGTTCTACGTCGGCGATCAACACGAAACCGATCTCGCCTACCGCAGCGAACCGGACGCCGACAACGACTGGTTCCGCGTGCGCCACGAGAAAGCCATGACCGCCGAAGCGGTCGTGCGTCTGGCCGAGGCGGCGCACGCCAAGTACGGCTTCAAGGATTTCAAACTCAAGGGCGGCGTGCTCAGCGGCGATGCCGAAATCGAAGCGGTCACAGCACTGGCCGAACGCTTCCCCGACGCGCGGATTACCCTCGACCCGAACGGTGCATGGTCATTGAAAGAGGCGATTCGTCTATGCCGCGATCAGCATCACGTACTCGCCTACGCCGAAGACCCGTGCGGTGCGGAAAACGGTTATTCCGGTCGCGAAGTCATGGCTGAATTCCGCCGCGCCACCGGGCTGAAAACCGCGACCAACATGATCGCCACCGACTGGCGCGAAATGGGCCACGCGATTCAGTTGCAGTCAGTGGACATCCCGCTGGCCGACCCGCACTTCTGGACCATGCAGGGTTCGGTGCGGGTCGCGCAGATGTGCCACGAATGGGGCCTGACTTGGGGTTCGCATTCCAACAACCACTTCGATATCTCTCTGGCGATGTTTACCCACGTCGCCGCTGCGGCACCGGGCGACATCACGGCCATCGACACCCATTGGATCTGGCAGGACGGCCAGCGTCTGACCAAGGCACCGCTGCAAATTGTCGACGGCTGCGTGCAAGTGCCGCAGAAACCGGGACTGGGCGTGGAGCTGGATCTGGATCAAGTGGCCAAGGCCCACGAACTGTACAAAAGCATGGGCCTCGGCGCGCGGGACGACAGTGTGGCGATGCAGTTCCTGATTCCGGGGTGGAAATTCGATAACAAGCGGCCGTGTCTGGTGCGGTGATCCAGCAGGCGCCGCTGATTTCAATTGTGGGAGCGAGCCTGCTCGCGAAGGCGTCAGGTCAGTCGATAGTGCTGTCGCTGATGCACCGCTTTCGCGAGCAGGCTCGCTCCCACAAGGGGGGGGGTTTGTGTCAGGCAGAAACTTGCAGTAACCACGCCTTGAACGCGTTCATCGCCACCGTTTCCGCTCGCGACTGCAACCGCGTCAGCCAGTAACTGCCGGTGGTGATCTCGATCGCGAACGGCTGGCAAATCGCATCAGCCGCCAGTTGCCGGGCGAACATCAGCGGTGGTGCCAACGCCACGCCGCCGCCCTGCAACGCCGTTTCCATCATCGCCAGTGAAGAGTCGAAGACGATGCTTTGCGGTGGCGCGGCCTGCGCCGCCAGTCCCGCTGCGTGAAACCACTGCGGCCATTCATCAGTGCGATAGGAACGCAGCAAGGTTTGCTGCAACAGGTCCGCCGGCGCGTGCAGTTGCCGGGCAATCTCCGGCACGCATAACACCGACAACGGCGCATCGAGCAAGCGTGTCGCCTCGATGCCATGCCAGGCGCCAGCGCCGAAACGAATCGCGTAATCCAGCCCTTCCGCCGCCACATCGACCCGGTTGTTATTCGTCGAGAGGCGTAAATCGATCAGCGGATATTTCGCCCGAAAGTCCGCCAGCCTCGGCAACAGCCAGCCCACGGCAAACGTGCCCACCGCGCCGACCGTCAACATGTCGCGATACTGCCCACCAGCCAGACGCTCGAGCATCTGCGCAATGTGGTCGAATGAGGTGCTGAGCACCGGCAGCAAGGTTTCGCCTTCACTGGTCAGCATCAGACCACGGGGCAGGCGTTTGAACAGGGTCAGGTTGAGCTGCGCTTCCAGGCTTTTGACCTGATGGCTGACCGCTGCCTGCGTTACGCACAGTTCGACGGCGGCGCGGGTGAAGCTCAGGTGGCGTGCCGAAGCTTCAAACGCGCGCAGAGCGTTGAGCGGCAGTTGCGGTCGAATCATGGGTTGTCCCAAATTTTTCTAAGGGTTCGTGCGAGTTTTCATCGTTTGTCGAAGGTCGGCAAAGTGCCTAAATTAACCGCGCTGATCAGCCGCCCGATGAAAAAATCACCCGCAGTGTAGCGGGATACAACAAACGACACTCATGGAGAGTGATTCACTCATGTGTTCCTTCAAACCGAGCAAGGTCTTTTCCCACAGCGCTTTCGCACTGTTCTTTGGCAGCGTTGCCTGTCATGCCGCAACGCCGACCGATGGGCAATTGCAGGCACTGGTCAGCCAAGCCGTCACCCCGGTGATGCAGCAAAACAACATCCCGGGGCTGACCGTGGCGATCACGCTGAATGGCCAGGCGCATTACTTTAACTACGGGGTTGCCGCTAAAGACACCGGGCAAAAGGTCAGCGAAAACACCCTGTTCGAAGTCGGCTCGGTGAGCAAAACCTTCACCGCCACCCTCGCCGGTTACGCCCAGGCCACCGGCAAACTCGACCTGTCGAGCAAGGCCAGCCAGCTCTGGCCTGAGCTCAAGGGCAGCGCCTTCGACAACATCAGCGTGCTGCAACTGGGCACCTACAGTGCTGGCGGTCTGCCGCTGCAATTTCCTGCTGAGGCGGATTCTTCCGACAAGATGCTCGGCTATTACCAACAGTGGAAACCGCAATTTCCCGCCGGCAGCCATCGCCTGTATTCCAACCCGAGCCTGGGCCTGTTCGGCTACCTGACGGCGAAAAGCCTCGGCCAACCGTTCGAGCAGTCAATGACCCAATCCCTGCTGCCGAAACTCGGTTTGCAGCACACCTTCCTCAGCGTGCCGCCAGCGCAGTCGAAGCTTTACGCCCAAGGCTACGACAGCGCCGACCAACCCGTGCGCGTCAGCCCCGGCGCCCTTGACGCCGAGGCCTACGGCATCAAAACCAGCGCCGCCGACCTGCTGCGTTACGTCCAGGCACAACTGAAACCGGCCAGCCTTGCGCCTGATCTGCACCAAGCCATCGCCAACACCCACATCGGTTATTACCGCGTCGGCGACATGACCCAAGGCCTGGGCTGGGAACGCTACGCCTACCCGATCACCCTGGAAAAACTGCAAAACGGCAACTCGACCCCCATGGCCATGGAACCTCACAAAGTCGAGTGGCTGACCCCGCCGCAAGCTGAGCCGGCCAATGTGCTGTTCAATAAAACAGGTTCTACACGGGGCTTTGGCGCGTATGTGGCGTTTGTGCCGTCGCGGGACATGGGCATTGTGATTCTTGCCAACAAGAATTACCCGAATGCCGAACGGGTGAAGATTGCGCACACGGTTTTCGCGGCGTTGGCGGATTAAGAGCAAAAGATCGCGGCCCGAGCCTTCTGCGGCTCCTACAGGATCGGGTTTTCACTCGGTTAACGTTGGAGGTGTCGCAGGCTGCAACAACTTTCGATCAGAAGATGACTTGTGGGAGCGAGCCTGCTCGCGACTGCGCTCGATCAGTCACCTTTCAGCGCCTGAAAAACCGCTATCGCGAGCAGGCTCGCTCCCACATTTGAACTGTGCACTTCACAAAAAAATGTGGGAGCTGGTCTACCAGCTCCCACAGGGATTTTGCTTCACTCACGCAACGCGCAATCAATCATCCGGCATCTGCGGCGGTTTGCTCGGTTTTGCCGGTTTGCTGCCCTTCGCGCCTTTAGCCGGTTCCGGCTCGGTGGCGGCAGGCGTTTGTGCGGCGGCCGCAGCGGCGGCTTCTTTTTCGGCCATGGGCATGGCGTCGATGGTTTCGAAGATTTTCGCCAGGCTCAATGCCTTGGCTTCGTCACCCGAGGCGGAGAGCTTGGTTTCGCCGTCCTTGCCCACCAGGAACACTTTTGGATAAGCGCCGGCGCCGAGCTTCAGCGAGCGCAGCAGGGCCATGGTGTCCTGCTGGCCCATGTCCTTGCCGTCGAGCTGGCCGGACATGCTGAGGATGGTGTAGACCTTGATGTTGCGGTCGGTGACGCCCTTTTTGTTGGCCGGGTCTTCCAGTGACTTTTTCAGGCTCAGCCAGACCGGGTCGACGGTGCTTTGCGCAATCACGATCAGCGGGCGGGCGCGGCCCACGTCCCCGGCCAGGGGTGAATCGCTGTCAGCGGCGAACAGGGGGCCGGCGATTGCCAGCAAGAGGGTCAGGGTCAGGGACCTGATGAGCATGCGCATCTCCTTTTGATATCCACGCACTACTGATTGCGCATCGTGGCGATTGTTCCGGCGGCGTCTGGCAAAAAGGCATTGCCCTGTCAGAAGCTTAGGTCAGGGAGAGCTTTGCGCAACATGGCGCGAGCGATCATCGGCACCTCCCTACGGCCGCTGCACAGGAAGTGTTTTTTCCAGGCTGAGTCAGAACGCCAACTTGTAACCAATCAACACCAGCATCGTCGCCAGGCACGGGCGCAGGACTTCGTCGGAGATGCGACCGGTCAGGTGGCTGCCGAGCCAGATGCCCGGCAGCGAGCCCATCAGCAGGAAGCCCAGCACGCCCCAGTCCATGTTGCCCATGCTTGCGTGGCCGAGGCCGGCGACGAGGGTCAGTGGAACGGCGTGGGCGATTTCCGTGCCGACCAGGCGCCGGGTTGGCAGCAGTGGGTAAAGGATGAACAAGGCGACGGTGCCCAGTGCGCCGGCACCGATCGAGGTCAGGGCAACCATGGTGCCGAGGATCAGACCGGTGATCACCGTCATCACGTTAAGCCGCGAACCGCTCGGGTTGTAGTTGCCGCCGGCGCGTTTGTGGGCAAATTCGAGCAAGCGTTTCTTGAAGAAAATCGCCAGGGCGGTGGCGAAGAGGACGAAGCCGAGCGCCTGCTTGATAATGGCGTTCATCGCGTCCGGCGCGGTGTGCAGGGTGCTGAGGAACCACAGGGTCATGGCCACGGCTGGCACACTGCCGAGGGTCAGCCAGCCGGTGATCGCCCAGTCGATGTTCTTGTTCTTCTTGTGAACGAGGACGCCGCTGGATTTGGTGATCGCGGCGTACAACAGGTCCGTACCCACCGCCGTCGCCGGGTTGATGCCGAACCACAGCAGGATCGGCGTCATCAACGAACCGCCGCCGACACCGGTCATGCCGACGATAAACCCCACCACCAGCCCGGCAATCACCAGGCCGAAATTTGCCAATTCCATTCAAACGTCCAGAAAACGACAGGAAAATCTGGCCCGCAGCATAGCGATTTTTCTTATAACCACATATATCGATGCGGTCTATGGTTATGCCATATCGAATTTGCTGCAGTTCCCTGTGGGAGCGAGCCTGCTCGCGAAGGGGTGTGTCGGCCGACCGATGAGTTGAATAACGCAACGCATTCGCGAGCAGACTCGCTCCCACAGTGGATCTTTGCGCTACAGAAAACCTGCCGTGCTCACTGCACCGGGAGGAAATTCAGAAACAGCAGGCTCTGCGCGTAATTCAGTCCGATCCTGCGATAGCGCTCATCGAGCATCTGCGTGAGCAGGTCGAGGCGCGCGACGATTTTGCTGAATTCGGTGGCGAAGCTGAGGTTGCTGCCCTCCTCCGAGATTTCGTTGGAGAACAGCAACGGCTGGC
Organism: Pseudomonas sp. TE9122; assembly: GCF_056278925.1. Classification (NCBI taxonomy): domain Bacteria; kingdom Pseudomonadati; phylum Pseudomonadota; class Gammaproteobacteria; order Pseudomonadales; family Pseudomonadaceae; genus Pseudomonas; species Pseudomonas sp. TE9122. The sequence goes on from NZ_JBWBQI010000001.1 coordinate 3,308,681, forward strand.
CTTCCTTGTTTTGTCGTTGCGACAGAATCCACATGGCTTTTTCGATGTTACGCGCGGCGTTGTGCACGAAAGTCGGGTTGATCGCGTCGGTCATGTAGAACTCGGTGCGATTGCCGTGAGCGGTAACCAGCATGCTGCCGATTGCATAGATGAAGGCGCCGACGCGGTCGCCGAGGAATTCCGGGCTCATCGCATAGCTCAGCGCCGCCAGATCCTTACGCCCGCCCAGCACGGGCAACGGCTGCTGTTGCTCGACAGCGAGACGCACCTGTTTCACTGCGGCGTTGACGGTGAGGAAACCGGATTTGCGCAGTTCTTCGGGGTTGCGCAGGTAGAGCTTGCCCATCAGCCGGTAAAGGCTGTCGAGGTTGTCGCGCATCGCCAGGGTGGCCATGCGGTCGACGCTGGTCTGCAGAAATTCCTGCGGCTGCCCTTCACGTATCTGATTGAAAAATCCATTGCCGTTCTGGTGACTGCAGCCGCTGAGCAACAGCGACAACAGACAGGCCAGCAGCAGGCACGGGCGGCGGTGAGCGGCGGTGATCAGGGCAAAAACACTCGGCATGAAATCTCGGACAGGCACATTCCTGTGCGGCGGGAGTCACCGCATCCTGGCCATGCATAGAGCCGCCGATTGCGAAAAAGTGCAGTGCTCCGGCGGTGAAGCCGACCTTCGGCGCTTTTCGCCATGTCAATTAGTCGGACTTTATATTTGCCAACAGCGGTAAATCCGCTATAAATCTTCTTTCTCGACTCAAATAGCATGACTAGTGACATATAGGAGCAGCCTTCGGCAGCTCCTACGGTCAATACGAAAACAACAACAAAAAGGAAGGTCAACCATGCTTCAATCCCGTCACCTGCTCTCCGGCCTCGGACTGTCCCTGATGATCGCTACCCTTTCCGCCAACGCGGCGGGCCTGACCGCCGAACACAAAGCCTTCGGCAAAACCAATGACGGCACGCCTGTCGAACAGTACATCCTGCGCAACAGCCACGGCATGCAGGCCACCGTGATCACCTACGGCGCGACCCTGCAAGCGCTGAAAGTCGCCGACAAGCACGGCAAGTTCGACGACATCGTGTTGGGTTTTGACGATGTGCAGGGCTATCAGAAAGGCACCGCGTACTTCGGCGCGACCATCGGCCGCTTCGGCAATCGTTTGGCCGAAGGTGCTTTCGAACTTGATGGCAAGCGTTATCAAGTGCCGCAGAACGACAAATCCAACGCCCTGCACGGCGGCCCCGAAGGTTTCGACAAGAAAGTCTGGAAGGCCAAAGAAACCAAGGACAAGGATTCGGTTGGCGTAACCCTGACCTACCTCTCGGCCGACGGCGAGATGGGCTTCCCAGGCAATCTGACCGCCGAAGTCACCTATCGCCTGACCGACAACAACGAGCTGCGCATCGACTACAAGGCCAGCACCGACAAGCCGACCGTGCTCAACCTGACCAACCATAGCTACTTCAACCTGGCCGGTGCCGGCAATGGCGATATTCTCAAGCAAGTCGCCATGATCAACTCCAGCCATTACACGCCAGTCACCGCCAAACTGATCCCGACCGGGGAGCTGGCGCCTGTCGCCGGTACGCCGATGGACTTCAGCAAACCGACGGCAATCGGCACGCACATCAAGGCTGATCATCCGCAGCTGAAGTTCGCCGAGCCGAAACAGGGCGGCTTCGATTTCAACTGGGCGCTGGACACCAAGGGCGATGTCAGCAAGCTCGCCACCGAAGTCAGCGACCCGCAATCCGGACGCGTCCTGCAACTGTTCACCAGCGAGCCGGGCGTGCAGTTCTATACCAGCAACTTCCTCGACGGCACGGTCAAGGGCAAGGGCGGCAAGGTCTATCCACACTGGGGCGCGTTCACCCTCGAGACCCAACACTACCCGGATTCGCCGAACCAGCCGGACTTCCCGAGCACGCGGCTTGATCCGGGGCAGACTTACGCCCACAGCGTGATCCTGAAGTTCTCCACCAAGTAACCTGCCATGCTCCCCCTGTGGCGAGGGGATTCATCCCCGTTGGGATGCGAAGCAGCCCCAAAAACCTGCAATAGAACGCTGTCTGATACAGCGCGAGTTGCAGGATCGGGGCTGCTTCGCAGCCCAGCGGGGATAAATCCCCTCGCCACGATTGACCGGTTTCATCCTTGGCTCCTCCTTCCTTCCGGGAACCCTTGCTCTATCCTGCTGCCCACTAAAGATATCGACTCTTTAAGGCAGGAGGTTTGGATGCGTACTCTTGAATTGGCCGGCGTACAGGTTCCCGTGATTGGTCAGGGCACCTGGCGCATGGGCGAGGATCGTTCGGCGCACAGCCGTGAAGTGGCGGCGCTGCGCACGGGCATCGAGCTCGGCATGACCCTGATCGACACCGCCGAGATGTACGCCGAGGGCGGTGCCGAAACGGTGGTCGGCGAAGCCATCGCCGGTCTGCGCGATCAAGTCTTTCTGGTCAGCAAGGTCTACCCGCACAACGCCAGCCGCCAGGGCATCCCGCAAGCCTGCGAGCGCAGTTTGCGTCGGCTCGGTACCGACTACATCGATCTGTATCTGCTGCACTGGCGCGGTCAGTATCCGCTGGAGGAAACCGTCGAAGCCTTCGAACGCCTGCGCGAGGACGGCAAGATCGGCCGTTGGGGTGTGTCGAATTTCGATGTCGACGACCTCGAAGAACTGTCCAGCTCGGCCTGCGCCACCAATCAGGTGCTGTACAACCTCGAGGAGCGCGGCATCGAATTCGATCTGCTGCCGTGGTGCCAGCATCAGCGCCTGCCGTTGATGGCTTACTGCCCGATCGGCCAGGGCGGCGCGATGCTCGCCGAGCCGGTCCTGCAAGACATTGCCAGCCGTCACAACGCCACCCCGGCGCAGGTTTCGCTGGCGTGGCTCCTGCGCCATGACGGCGTGATTGCGATTCCCAAGGCTGTGCGCCCGGAGCATGTGCAACTCAATGCCCAGGCGGCCCAGTTGCAACTGGACGCCGGGGATCTGGCGGCGCTGGACAAGGTGTTTCCGGCGCCACAACGCAAGCAGCGGCTGGCCATGGTCTGAGCTGCCGACTGTGAGGGCTTCGCCATGAGAAGCACAGATCTGCACGACCCGTACAACCTGCAACGTTTTGTCCAGGCACAGGACCCGGTGTTCGACCGGGTCCAGCGTGAACTTGAAACTGGCCGCAAGCGCAGCCACTGGATGTGGTTCGTCTTCCCGCAATTCGCCGGGTTGGGCGGCAGCGAGATGGCCCGGCGCTTTGCCATTGGTTCAGCCGAGGAAGCCCAGGCGTATCTGGCCCAGGAGCTGCTCGGGGCGCGGCTGCGCACTTGCACGCAACTGGTGCTGAATGTGCCGCAGCGCTCGATTGCAGACATTTTCGGCCATCCCGATGACCTGAAATTTCATTCTTCGATGACTCTGTTCGCCCAGTTCAGCGCCGAGGACAGCCTGTTCCATCAGGCACTGGAGCGGTACTTCCACGGCATTCTCGATGAATGGACGCTGCAATTGCTCGACTCAAAACAGGCCCAGTTGCCCACCGATCAGGGTTGAGAAGTCGTCGTCGACAAACGGCAGAATCGCATCCGCTACCGGTTGCAATTGGCGGGTGATGTAGTGGTCGTAGTCGATGGCGGCGCGGCGTACCTCCAGCGGCTCCGGGCCGGCCAGGGTGATGACGTAGCTGATCCAGCCGCCGTTCTGATATTGCCGTGGCCGCCCGTGCTCGGCGTTGTATTCGTCGGCCAGCCGCGCCGCGCGGACGTGCGGCGGCACGTTGCGTTCATAATCGTCGAGGGTGCGGCGCAGGCGCTTGCGGTAGATCAGCCGATCGTCGAACTCGCCAGCGAGCGTCTTGCGCACGTAGTCGCGCACGTAATCCTGATACGGCTTGCGCTGGAAAATCCGCTCATACAGCTCCTGCTGAAATTGCCGCGCCAGCAGCGACCAGTCGGTGCGCACGGTCTCTAGGCCCTTGTAGACCATTTCTTCGCTGCCATCGGCGCGGGTAACGAGGCCGGCGTAGCGCTTCTTGCTGCCCTCCTCGGCGCCGCGAATCGTCGGCATCAGAAAGCGCTTGTAGTGAATCTCGAACTGCAATTCCAGCGCGCTTTCCAGCCCGTATTCCTCGCGCACATGCGCGCGCCACCAATCGTTGACGTGCTTGACCAGCGCATGGCCGATCTGCGCTGCTTCTTCCTGGCCGTGCAGACTGCGCAGCCAGACGAAGGTTGAATCGGTGTCGCCGTAAATGACCGCGTGGCCCTGTTCTTCGATCAACTGGCGGGTGCGCAGCATGATTTCGTGGCCGCGCAAAGTGATCGACGAGGCGAGCCGGGTATCGAAAAAACGGCAACCACTGGAGCCGAGCACGCCGTAGAAGGCGTTCATGATGATCTTTAACGCCTGGGACAGCGGCGCATTGTGCTCGCGCTTGGCGGTTTCGCGCCCTTCGGCCACCCGCGCCACGATGGACGGCAGACAATGGCGGGTGCGCGAGAAGCGTGCGCCACGAAAACCCGGCACCGAGTCGGCGTCATCCGGGTGTTGCAGGCCCTCGATCAAGCCCACCGGGTCGATCAGAAAGGTGCGGATGATCGACGGGTAAAGGCTTTTGTAATCGAGGACCAACACCGATTCGTAAAGCCCCGGGCGTGAATCCATGACAAACCCGCCGGGGCTGGCCTGCGGTGGATTGGTGCCCAGATTGGGTGCAACGAAGCCCTGGCGATGCATCAACGGCATGTACAAATGGGTGAACGCGGCGACCGAACCGCCGCTGCGGTCGGCCGGCAAACCGGTGACGCTGGCGCGTTCGAGCAAAAACGTCAGCAGTTCGGTCTTGGCGAAGATCCGCGTGACCAGTTCGCAGTCCTTGAGGTTGTACTTGGCCAGCGCCGGTTTGTCCTCGGCGAACATGCGGTTGATCTCGTCCATGCGCTGGTATGGGTTGTTGATCGCCTTGCCTTCGCCGAGCAGGGTCTGCGCGACGTTTTCCAGACTGAACGAGGGAAAACTCCAGGTCGCCGAACGCAACGACTCGATGCCATCGATGATCAGCCGCCCCGCTGCCGAGGCGAAGTAGTGATTGCGGCTGCCGTGCTCGCGCCACTGCATTTCTTCGCCGCCACGACCGATCTTCAGCGGCACGCCAAGACGCCGTGCGTGTTCATGGAGGATGCGCAAATCGAACTGCACGACGTTCCAGCCAATGATCGCGTCAGGGTCGTGGCGGGCGAACCAGTCGTTGAGCTTCTTCAGAATGAGCGTGCGCGAATCGCAGTATTCAAGGTCGAAATCGACAATGCTGGCATCGCCATTCGGCGCGCCGAGCATGTACACCTGGCGCTCGCCACAGCCTTCCAGCGCGATGGAATACAGCTCGCCGTTTTCGGTGGTCTCGATGTCGAGTGAGACCAAGCGCAGTTTCGGCCGGTAAATGGGGTCGGGTTTCAGTTGGGCGTTGATCAGCACGCCGTCAGCATCAGGCGTGCCGCCGAACAGCACCGGCGCGGTGATGAAGCGCTCCATCAGATAGCGTTCCGGGGGGCGCACGTCGGCTTCAAAGACGTCGACGCCGGCGCGGTTGAGCGCGGTTTCGAGGCGCATCAACTGGCCGTGCTGCTGGCAATACAGACCGAGCACCGGACGATGCTGAAAATCCAGCAGCGCCAACGGTCGCAGTTCCACATTCTTTTCATCGTGCAGCAGACGCTCGGCCGCTTCACGCTGGGCGGCGGGAATAAACGCCACCGATGGCTGATGCGCCAGACGCACACGGCGCGGCCCGGCGTCCGTTGCCAGCCAGAACTCGACTTCGGTGCCGGCCGGCGTATCGCGCCAATGCCGGGTCAGGACGAAGCCCTGCTGTAAATCCACCACTGCGACCTCAACGTTTCAATCAGAACGCCATTCTACGCAGCATTTGTGGCGAGGGGATTTATCCCCGCTGGCCGCGAAGCGGCCCCGCTTTTAATGAAAGGGCCTGCTGCGCAGGCCAGCGGGGATAAATCCCCTCGCCACAGATAAATCCCATCACCACAGATAAATCCCATCACCACAGATAAATCTTATTGCCACAGATAAATCCTCTGCCACAGATAATCCCCCTTGTTACAGATAAATCCCCTAGCCACAGACGCTTCATTCACCGATACAAAGATGTTTTTTCCGGCAAATGGCGTTTTTTGCACGCTAACTGCCGCTTTGCCACCTTGCTCTGCGCAGCTGCGTCTACGATGCTTGATGAACAACGACAACACCTGAGTAACCGCCATGAAGACCGTCGCCCAACTGCTCAAGCTCAAAGATCAGAAAAATCAGGAAGTGCACCAGATCAAACCCGATCACATGGTGCTCGAAGCGCTGATGAAGATGGCCGAGAAAAACGTCGGCGCCTTGCTGGTGGTCGAAGACGACAAAGTGGTCGGCATCATCAGCGAGCGTGATTACGCACGCAAACTGGTACTGCACGGACGCTCTTCGGTGGGCACGCCAGTGCGCGACATCATGGTCAAGGACGTGATCACCGTGGATACCCGACAAACCGTCGACACCTGCCTTGGCATCATGTCGGACAAACGCCTGCGCCACTTGCCGGTGGTCGAGGACGGCCAGTTGATCGGCCTGTTGTCGATCGGCGACCTGGTGAAAGAGGCGATTGCCGAACAGGCCGAACTGATCAAACAGCTGGAGCAGTACATTCGCGGCGACTGAGCCCACCGCCGTGATCCCCTTGTGGGAGCGAGCCTGCTCGCGAATGCGCCAGGTCAGAGATAATCGTTCCCACGCTCTGCGTGGGAATGCAGCCCGGGACGCTCCGCGTCCCTCTAAAGCCGAACGCGGAGCGTCCGTTGAGGCATTCCCACGCAGAGCGTGGGAACGATCGCGCCTGTCAGGCCGGCCAGTGCCGCTCGAACACCGGTGCCAGCACCGGGTGCCGGTCGATCCTTTGCAGCCATGCATAAAAGCCCGGGCGGGTCTGGCGCAGGTGTTCGCGGCTGCCGGCCCAGCGGCTCACCACGGCCGCCAGCACATCCAGTGCGCCGGGCGTTTCATCATCCAGATACAGCTCCCCGGAAAACTGATCGGCAAACACCTCCCAACTGAAGTGCAGGCGCTGGCGGGTGCCGGCGATCAGGTTTTGCCGTGCGCTCTCGTCGGGCGTGCTCAGCCAGCGCTCGGGGTAATCGATGATGCCGACCGCTGCGTAGCAATTGCTGACGATATAGGCGAGGCCGCGAATTGCCTGATCACGATCGGCAGCCTTGCTCGGCAGCAGGCCGGACTTGGGAAACGTCAGGCCCAAGTGAATAAGGATCGCCGCACTTTCGGTCATGGCGCTGCCGTCCGGCAGTTGCAGGGTCGGTATCTGTTTCAGCGGATTGAGTTTGCCCAGCGCCTCGTCGGCCTCGGCGCTGGCTTCGGTATCAATGAAGCGATAGGCGATCTGGCACAACTCCAGTGCCGCCTCGATGGCAGCCGCGCCGGAATTCTTGTGCCCGTAGAGCTGGTACATGTCCGTTCCCCCGATAAGGCCTCTGCACAGGGTAGATGGCTGGCTGGCCTGACGTAGAAAATTCTGCAAATGTGTCGTGATTGGCACGTTTTTCCCATGCACTGCCGACTTGCGAAATCGACCTTCGCCAATCAGCGCTGGCGGTGCCCATCCCGCACCAAGAGCATTCATCGAACGCTATCCGCGTTCTTGTAAGGTGCGACAGCGAACCAAAAGTTCGCCTGTCCGAGCTGGCAATAAGGAGTTCCTCCGTGAATCTTCAAATGCTCCGCCGTACGACATACCCGACTCACTCGCAAATCCAGCCCAAAGTTCAGCCGAACCTATTCAGCCTGGCGCGTTTCTCCTTTATTACCTGAAACCCAATGCACACTTTGCGTGCCTGGCGATCGAGCGATCGCCGGACGCAGAGTGTTATTTATTTTTTAAATACGGCAATTAATAAAAGGCACAACAACAAGATTGTCGAACAATGACTTTCCGTCATTGAAGTTGCACCAAAACCGCACGCCCGAATGTGATGCAGTTACCAATACTCCAGAATCAAAATAAGGAACTTGTCCCGTGAGCCGCTGAATGACTGACCTGCACCAAATCGATTCGCTACGCACCGATAGGTGCTAAGCCTGATCACCGAGCAGCCGCTCTATCCCGTCGATTGGCGTGATACAGCGTTCCCTCTGACTCGCTCTGGAAAAAGCCCTTCTGCGAGGACTTGAGGAGCGCTTCGCGCCGAATAAACAGTGGGCAAACTTGAAACTTATATAAATGCGACATCAATAACACCGAAGATATGCGTTCAACCCGTTTCAGCAACATCTGGCACACCTGTTGCAAACTGTAACAAACCTGAGACAGCTCACGTCTCCACACAACAACAAGCCACGGAATGGATAATGAACAATCGATATAGATGCTACTAAACCACTAAGTTTGTTCGAGGCCGTTTGTACAGATAGTCCAACTATCGGCTCGCGTACACCTTGAAGAAAGTTGCACCCACTCACTCGAACATCAGCCATATGTTCGGACGGCACCTTATTGCCCTTCATCTGACCCGAGGGAGCTTTAATGAACGATGCGGTAAAGCACAAAACCCTGCCGGGGCCGTTGCAGCAAGCGCCGGTCCCGCCGGCAACGGGCAAGCCGGCGTTTGCAGCCAACACGTCACGACCCGGCGGGTTGAACAAACCACAGATGCTTTTGCTGATCGCGGTATCGGCGCTGATACACGGCGGCGCGTGGTGGTTCTTTCATCAGGCACGGCCGGAGCCACTGCCGACGCCGCCGGAAATTCCGGAAATGACCGTCGAGTTGACCAGCCCGACGCCTCCGGCCCCACCGACACCGGAACCACCACCGCCGCCCCCGCCTCCACCGCCGCCGGAACCCGAGCAGCCTGTGGAAGACGAGGACGCGGTCAAGCCGCCGCCCAAACCGGTGGAGAAGCCCAAGCCAATCGAAAAACCAAAACCGGTCGAGAAACCCAAACCGGTGAAGAAAGTCGAGCCACCGAAAGCGCCGCCGGCCCCGGCGCAACCTGCCGCACCTGCGGCGCCGACGACACCGAGCGCACCACCGGCACCCCCTGCTGCGCCCGCTCCGGTCAAGGAGTCGGCAGCGATTTCCGGCCTGGCCAGCCTTGGCAACCCGCCGCCGGAATACCCGTCGCTGGCGCTGCGCCGCAATTGGGAAGGCAGCGTGGTGCTGCGCATTCAGGTGCTGGCCAACGGCCGTGCCGGTGCGGTGACGGTGACCAAGTCCAGCGGCAAACCGCAACTGGATGAGGCGGCCGTCGCGGCGGTGAAGAACTGGAAGTTCATTCCGGCCAAGCGCGGTGACACGCCGATCGACGGCTTCGCCACCCAGACCATCGATTTCAAATTGCCGCAATGACGGCGCAACCGACTCATTACTGATTAACGCAAGCGAGGTGTAGCCATGAACGATTCACTGTCTTCGATGATTGTCCCCGGTGTGCTCTGGGGTCTGGTGCTGTTTTCCGTGGTCAGTTGGGCGATCCTGCTGGTCAAGTCGGCCCAGTACCTGCGCCAGAAAGCGCAGAACAAACAGTTCGCCAAAGCCTTCTGGAGCGCGCCGGACCTGCTCACCGCCGCCGAACACGCCAGCCAGTATCCGGGCTCGCTGGCGCGCATCGCCAGCAGTGGTTTCGAAGCCCTGCTGGTGGAAGATTCGCCGCGCACCACGCAGCAACTGGCGCACACCATCAACCGCTCCGACCGCCTGGAACGCAACCTGCGCCAGCAGATCCAGAAAGAACGTCGCTCGCTGGAAAACGGCCAGGCGATCCTCGCCAGTATCGGCAGCACCGCGCCGTTCATTGGTCTGTTCGGCACCGTGTGGGGAATCATGGAAGCCCTGCAAAGCATTGGCGAAACCGGCTCGGCCAGCCTTGAAGCGGTCGCCGGGCCTATCGGCCACGCGCTGATCGCCACCGGCGTGGGCATCGCCGTCGCCGTGCCGGCAGTGCTGATCTACAACTTCTTCCTGCGTCGGCTGAAACTCGCCTCGGCGGACATGGACGACTTCGCCCACGACTTCGACGCCCTCGCCTCGCGCAGTGCCTTTTCCATCAGCCGCCAGGCCATTGCCAGCAAAAGCACCACCGCCGTGCGGGAGGCTAGCTGATGTCGTTTTCCACTCAAGACAGCGATGAAGTGCTCAGCGAAATGAACGTCACGCCGCTGGTCGACGTGATGCTCGTGCTGCTGGTGGTGTTCATTGTCACCGCGCCGCTAATGACCAACGCGATCAAGGTCAACCTGCCGAAAACCGACGCCGTCGCCCCTGCCGAAAAGAAAGACCCGGTGGTGGTCAGCGTCGATCAGGACGGCAAGTTCTATCTGGCCAAGACCGAACTGGCCCCGGAATCCCTCGAGGCCAGTCTCAAGGAGGTCAAGGCCAAGGACGCCGACGTGCGCGTGCAGTTGCAGGCCGACGCCGCCGTCAATTACGGCCAGGTGGCCAAGGCCATGGCATCGATCGAACGCTCCGGCATCAGCAAGATTTCGGTGATGACCACCCACTGAGTGCGGTGCCGGATGGGTGTTGAAACACCCGCCCGGCGCCGCTGAAAAAAAGAAATCCCGTCGCACCCGGCCGACCGAAAAAACGCCACGCGTCTTCGGAGGGGATCGGCTTGCTTGAAGAAAGTGGTTTTCCGCGCGCGGTATCACCGGAAGCGGAGCAATGAGCGGCTCACAAGGCCAATTCGATAACGTCTGAAAATCGGAAACAACCATGCTGATGAACACTCCACGCTTCACGCTCAAACCTTTGGTGGCAACGATGTCTCGCCACCGTTTCGTTCCGCTGTATCTGGTGGCCATGGGGATGGGCGCCGGGACCGTGCAAGCGGCCGAGGACGACAACAATGCCACGCCGGCAGCCGCTGTCGTGGCGGCGCCGACCACGCAACTGCAACGGGTCGAAGTGACCGGTTCGGCGATTCGCCGGGTCGATGCGGAAACGGCGGTGCCGATCACCATCCTCAAGGCTGACGAGCTGCGCAAACAGGGCGTGACCACCACCGCCGAACTGGTGCAGCGCATCACCGGCAGCCAGTCGATCAACAACAGCGCCGGCTCTGTCGGCGCGGCAACGGGCGGTGCGTCGTTTGCCGACATGCGCGGCATCGGCGCGAACAAAACGCTGGTGCTGCTCAACGGTCGACGCCTGGCCAACAATGCCTTGTCCGGCACCAACTCCGCCGGCGGCGCGGTGGATCTGAACATGATCCCGTTCGCCGCCATCGAGCGCGTGGAAGTGCTGCGCGACGGCGCCTCGGCCCTGTACGGCACCGACGCCATCGGCGGTGTGATCAACTTCATCACCAAAAAATCTCTCACCGATGGCGCCCTGACCCTGGGCGGCGAAACGCCGACCCACAGCGGTGGCGGCGCGACCAAAGACATGAGCGCCAGTTGGGGCTACGGCGATCTGGAAGAAGACCGCTTCAACGTCCTCGGCGTGTTCAACTACAACAAGCAGCAGAACCTCGACGCCAACGACCGCTCCTTCGCCACCGACTATGCGCCCGGTCGCGGTCTCGATCAGACTTCCGGCACCGCGTTCCCCGGCAACTACAGCCAGAACGGCAACGCCACCAACCCGTTGGCCAACAGCAATTGCAACGGCCCCAACCTGATCGCCCGCGACGGCTTGTGCCGCTTCAGCACCCGTGAATACATCGATCTGGTGCCACAGACCGAGAAGACCTCGTTCTTCGGCAAGACCACTGCCAAGCTCGGTGATGATCACAACGCCAACCTTGAATATTTCTGGTCGCGCAACAACAACGCCGTCGCCGTCGGCCCGGCGCCACTGACTGGTCTGAGCCTGGATTCCTCGTCGCCGTACTACCCCGGCAACGGCATCACCCCGGCGCCGACCGATTTCGCCCTCGACCCGACGCAGCCGGTGGACGTCAACTGGCGCGAGACTGCCGCCGGCCCGCGTGAATCGAAAGACCAGAACACCAGCCAGCGCTTTCTGCTGAGCTTCGATGGTCTGGTTGGCGGCTGGGATTACAACGTCGGCGCCTCGTACAACCAGAACAAAATCGTCTCCAGCGTCACCAGTGGCTATGTCAGCGATCAGGCGATGATTGACGGCCTGGCCAGCGGTTTGCTCAACCCGTTCGGCCCGCAGACCGCTGCCGGCCAGCAGTACATCGATGCCGCCGCGTACCACGGCGCCTACTCCACAGCCGTGGGTCGCGTGGCCGGGTTCGATGGTCGCGTCAGCCGTGAAATCGGCGACTGGTTCGGCGCAGGTCCGTCCGGTCTGGCTCTGGGCGGCGAGTACCGCAAGGAGAAATTCCATCAGGACTTCGAGTCGTTCGCCGGCGACATCCAGAGCCTCGGCATCGACCCGGCCGGCAGCGTCGAGGGCGACCGCAGCGTCAAGGCCGCCTATGCCGAACTCAACGTGCCGGTGCTCGACAGCCTCGAACTGTCCGCCGCTGTGCGCCACGACAAATACAGCGACTTCGGCAGCACCACCAACCCGAAATATTCGTTCCGTTATCAGCCGATCAAAGAGCTGGTGGTGCGTGGTGCCTACAGCGAAGGTTTCCGCGCGCCATCGCTGTACGAGCTGTATTCGCCGCGCAGCATCACGTTCACTCAGGGTTACTACAACGATCCGGTGCTGTGTACCGGCGGCGTGGTGCAACCGGGCGGCAACGGCGGGCGCGATTGCGGTCAGCAGTTCCTCAACCAGATCGGTGGCAACGAAGATCTGGCCCCGGAGAAGGCGCGCAACGTGACGTTGGGCTTCGTCTACCAGCCGATCAGCAATCTGTCAGTGGGTCTGGATTTCTGGTGGATTCACATCTCCAACCAGATCCAGCCGTTCCCGGAATCCACCGTGTTCGATCAGGCTGGCTCCTACCCGGACCGCTTCGTGCGCAACGCCGACGGCACGCTCAACTACATCGTCACCGGCAACGCCAACCTCGGCATCGTCGAAACCAATGGTGTCGATGTGTCGCTCGACTATCGCTTCCCGAACACGCCGTACGGTCAGTTCGGCCTCGGCCTGCAAGGCACCTATGTCGACGAGTACGACTTCCAGAGCACCATCAAAGGCCCGTTCACCGACAAGGTCGGCGACTTTCAGGGTGACGGCGTGATCGCGCGCTGGAAGCACAACCTCACCGGCAGCTGGAGCCTGGGTGCGGCGCGAGCAGCGCTGACCAACCGCTTCACCACCGGTTACAACGATTACGACCGCGAGACGCACGCGCGGGTGGCGTCGTATTCGGTGTGGGATCTGTCGGCCGGTTACACCTTCAACAAAGTGCTCGACGTTGATGCCGGGATGAAGAATGTGTTCGACCGCAACCCGCCGTTCTCCAACCAGGCCTACAACTTCCAGAGCGGCTATGACCCGCGCTACACCGACCCGCTGGGCCGGACATTGTTTGCGCGCATGACTTACCACTTCTAACCGGAAACAGAACACATCTCCCCCTGTGGGAGCGAGCCTTTGTGGTGAGGGGATTTATCCCCGATGGGGTGCGAAGCGCCCCCAAGACCTGCCGACGCGGAGCATCAGAAGTACCGCATGCATTGATCTTGCGACTGCTGCGCAGCCGATCGGGGATAAATCCCCTCGCCACAAGGGCTCGCTCCCACATTGGGTCCGTGGACTTTCAGGGATTTTCAGGGTGACTTCATGAGTTTTTTGCGCAACATGGCTGGCCTGCTGCTCGGCAGTGCGCTGCTGTGCTTCGGCACTTCGGCGCTGGCCGGCGGCAGTTATGCGCTGACGGTGTACGGCGAGGCGCCGAAGTATCCGGCCGGCTTCAAGCATTTCGATTTTGTTAACCCCGACGCGCCCAAGGGCGGTTCGCTCAGCCGTGCATCGATGGAGATCGGTCAGTACAACTACATCACGCCGTATGCCGAACAGGGCATTTCGGTGGTGCAGGTCAATGACTGGGTATACGCGCCGCTGGCGTTCCGCTCGCTGGACGAGCCCTACACGGTTTACGCTCTGGTCGCGCAGCAGATCGAGCGCGATCCCGAAGGTTTGTGGGTGCGCTTCACCCTCAACCCCAAGGCACGCTTTGCCGACGGCACGCCGATCACCGCCGAAGACGTGCGCTACACCTTCAACCTGCTGATGACCAAGGGCAGCCTGAGTTATCGCCAGCAATATACCGACGTGCAAGACGTGCTGGTCGAAGGTCCACGGCAGGTCCGTTTCACCTTCAAGAACAACCTCAATCGCACCCTTGCACTGGATCTGGCGACGCTGCGCGTGCTGCCCGAGCACTGGTGGAAAACCCGCGACTTCGCCAACGGCGGCGGCTTCGAGCCACCGCTGGGCAGCGGGCCGTACCGGGTGAGCAAGGTCGACGCCGGGCGCAGCATCAGTTTCCAGCGTGACCCGGACTGGTGGGGCAAGGACCTGCCGGTCAGTCGCGGCATGTACAACTTCGACAGCCTGACGGTGAATTTCTACGGCGATACCGACGTCGCTCGCCAACTGCTGCAGGCCGGTGCATTCGATTACAACCGTGAGTTCTCCTCCTCTGGTTACGTGGTCGGCTATGACAGCCCGGCACTGCGTGACGGCCGCTTGCAGCAGTCGATCCTCGCTCCGGACAAACCCACCGCTGCTCAGGGCTTCGTGTTCAACCTGCAGAACCCGTTCTTCAAGGATCGCCGCGTGCGTCAGGCGATCAGCCTGCTCTGGGATTTCGAGTGGACCAACAAACAGATGATGCGCGGCTTCTACGTGCGTCAGAACAGCTTCTGGCCCAAGAGTGAAATGGCCGCCAGCGCCCTGCCCGATGCCGAGGAATTGAAGATCCTCGAACCGCTGCGCGGCAAGGTCCCTGACGAGGTGTTCACCACGGTCTATGAAGCGCCGAAAACCGATGGCAGCGGCTACATCCGCGACAAGCAACTGCAAGCGCTGAAGCTGCTCGCCGAAGCCGGTTGGACGGCGAAAAACAATCGTCTGGTCAACGCCGCCGGCGAGCCGCTGGAATTCACCTTTCTCGATGGCCAGGGCGGCTTCGATCGCATGCTGCTGCCGTTCAAACGCACCCTCGCTCAGATCGGCATCACGCTCAATCTGCGCCGCATCGATTCGGCGCAATACATCAACCGTCTCAACGCCCGCGATTACGACATGATCGTCTGCGCGTTCCCGCGCAGTGGCGATCCGATCGTCTCCCCGGGCCGCGAGTTGTACAGCCTGTACGGCTCGCAAAGTGCCACGCAAGTCGGCAGCTCGAACGCGATGGTGCTGGCCGATCCGGCAATCGATCAACTGATTGACGGGCTGGTCCAGGCCAACAGCCGCGAAGCCATGGTGCATTACGCCCGCGCCCTCGACCGGGTGCTGCAATGGGGTTACTACATGATTCCCAACTACTACTCCAAAGGCACGCCGACGGTGTATCAGAACCGCTTCGGCATGCCCGCCGTGCAACCTTCGTATGACGAAGGTCTCAACACCTGGTGGGAAGTCTCGGCCAGGCCGCTGACGACTCAGCAGATGAGCGCTCAGCTTGCGGGAGGCCAGTGACATGCTGCGTTATCTGAGTCGCCGATTGCTGCTGATCATCCCCACGCTGTTGTGCATTCTGGTGGTGAATTTTCTTATCGTGCAGGCCGCGCCCGGCGGGCCGGTGGAACAAGCCATCGCCCGCCTGCAAGGCATTGGCGGGCACAGCATGGGCGGCGGTGGCGAAGTCGCGGCGGTCGGCGGTGCCGGGCGCAGCAGCCGTGGGCTGGACCCGGCGCTGATCGAGGAAATCAAACACCATTACGGCTTCGACAAACCGCTGCACGAACGCCTGTGGCTGCTGCTGAAAAACTACGCACAACTGGATCTGGGCAACAGCTTCTTTCGCGGCGCCAAGGTCACCGACCTGATCGTGCAGAAGCTGCCAGTGTCGCTGTCGCTGGGCTTGTGGGCGACGCTGATCACCTACCTGATTTCGATTCCGCTGGGCATTCGCAAGGCGATCAGGAACGGCAGCGCCTTCGATGTCTGGAGCAGCACCGCGATCATCGTTGGCTATGCCATGCCAGCGTTTCTCTTCGCCATTCTGTTGATCGTGGTGTTCGCCGGGGGCAGCTACGTCAACTGGTTTCCGGTGCAGGGATTGGTCTCGGACGACTTCGCCACACTGAGCACATTGGGCAAGGTCGGCGACTACCTCTGGCACCTCGTACTGCCGGTCACGGCGCTGGTGATCGGCGGCTTCGCCACGCTGACGATCCTGACCAAAAACAGCTTTCTCAACGAGATCAGTCGCCAGTACGTGATCACCGCACGAGCCAAGGGCCTGACCGAGCGGCGCGTGCTGTACGGCCACGTGTTTCGCAACGCCATGCTGCTGGTGGTGGCCGGCGTGCCGTCGGCGCTGATCGAAGTGTTTTTCGCCGGTTCCCTGCTGATCGAAACCATCTTCAACCTCGACGGCCTCGGGCGCATGAGCTACGAAGCGGCGGTGTCGCGTGACTATCCGGTGGTGTTCGGCGCGCTGTTTCTGTTCACCCTGTTCGGCCTGCTGATCAAGCTGATCGGCGACCTCTGTTACACCCTGCTCGACCCGCGCATCGATTTTTCGGCGAGGACTGCCTGATGTTCACACTGTCGCCTCTGGGCCAGCGCCGCGTCGCGCAATTCAAGGCCAACCGCCGTGGGCGCTGGTCGCTGTGGCTGTTTATCGGCCTGTGCCTGATCTGCCTCGGTGGCGAGCTGATCGCCAATGACAAGCCGCTGGTGATCCGCTACCACGACGCCTTTTACTTCCCGATCCTCAGCGATTATCTGGAAACCGATTTCGGCGGCGAGTTGCCGTTCCAACCGGATTACGCCAGCAGCTATGTGCACAAACTGATCGAGGATCAGGGCGGCTGGATGCTGTTTCCGCCGATCCCGTTCAGTTACGACACGGTCAACTACGACCTCACCGAACCGGCGCCCAGCCCGCCGTCATCAAGCAATTGGCTGGGCACCGATGATCAGGCTCGCGATGTTCTGGCGCGGGTGATTTTCGGCACGCGGATCTCGATTCTGTTCGCGCTGATCCTCACCGCGATCAGCGCGTTGATCGGCATTCTCGCCGGGGCCTTGCAGGGCTACTACGGCGGCTGGGTCGACTTGCTCGGGCAGCGCGTTCTGGAAATCTGGTCGGGGCTGCCGGTGCTGTATCTGCTGATCATTCTGTCCGGCTTCGTCTCGCCGAGTTTCTGGTGGCTGCTGGGGATCATGGCGCTGTTTTCCTGGCTGGCGCTGGTCGACGTGGTGCGCGCCGAGTTCCTGCGGGGGCGCAATCTCGAATACGTGAAAGCCGCGCGCGCGCTGGGCCTGACCGACAGCGAACTGATGCGCCGGCACATTCTGCCCAACGCCATGACTTCCACCCTCACCTACCTGCCGTTCATTCTCACCGGCGCCATCGCCACCCTGACCGCGCTGGATTTCCTCGGCTTCGGCATGCCCGCCGGCACCGCATCGCTGGGCGAGTTGATCGGCCAGGCCAAACGCAATCTGCAGGCACCGTGGCTGGGGCTGACGGCGTTTTTTGCCCTGGCGCTGATCCTGTCTTTGTTGGTTTTCATCGGTGAAGCGTGCCGAGATGCCTTTGATCCGAGGAGCTGACATGCAAGACAACCTGATTGAAATTCGCGACCTGCGGGTGGCCTTCGCCGGGCAAGAAGTGGTGCACGGTGTGAGCCTCGATATTCGCCGTGGCGAGTGTCTGGCGCTGGTCGGCGAGTCCGGCTCGGGCAAGTCGGTGACGGCGCATTCGATCCTGCGCCTGCTGCCTGGCCAGAGCGTCAGCAGCAGCGGAGCGATTCGCTACAACGGCGTGGATTTGCTGCACGCCAGCGAACAGCAGATGCGTGGTCTGCGCGGCAATCGCATTGCGATGATTTTCCAGGAGCCGATGACTTCGCTGAACCCGCTGCACACGGTGGAAAAACAGATCAGCGAAGTGCTGGAAATCCACAAGGGCCTCAAGGGCCGCGCCGCCCGCGCGCGGACGCTGGAGCTGCTGGAACTGGTGGGTATTCGCCAGCCGTTGCAGCGACTCAAAGCCTATCCGCATCAGCTTTCCGGTGGTCAGCGCCAACGGGTAATGATCGCCATGGCGCTGGCCAACGAGCCGGAACTGTTGATTGCCGATGAACCGACCACGGCACTGGACGTGACCGTACAGCAGAAGATTCTTGAGCTGCTGATCGAGTTGCAGCAGCGCCTCGGCATGTCGCTGTTGCTGATCAGCCACGACCTCAATCTGGTACGCCGGATCGCTCAGCGCGTGTGCGTAATGCGTCAGGGCGAGATCGTTGAACAGGCCGATTGCGAGACGCTGTTCCAAGCGCCGCAACACCCCTATAGCCGGTTGTTGATCGAAGCGGAACCGAGCGGCGCGCCAGTGCCCAGTAAGTACGAGCACAACCTGCTGGAAGTCGATGATTTGAAGGTGTGGTTTGCCCTGCCGAAAAAACTCTTCAGCCGCCAGCAGGATTACATCAAAGCGGTGGACGGCGTCAGTTTCACCCTGCAACGCGGCAAGACCCTGGGGATTGTCGGCGAATCGGGGTCGGGCAAGTCGACGCTGGGCCAGGCGATCCTGCGCCTGGTCGAATCAGAGGGCAATATCCGTTTCGGCAACAAGCAGTTGAGCCTGCTCAATCAGCGTCTGATGCGCCCGTTGCGCCGGCAGATTCAGGTGGTGTTTCAGGACCCGTTCGGCAGCCTCAGCCCACGCATGTCGGTGCAGCAGATCATTGCCGAAGGCTTGCTGACCCACGGCATCGGCAGCGAGGCCGAGCGCGAGGCAGCGGTGATTCGCGTGCTGGAGGAAGTCGGCCTCGATCCGCAAAGCCGCCATCGTTATCCCCACGAATTTTCCGGCGGCCAGCGCCAGCGCATCTCCATCGCCCGCGCACTGGTGCTGGAACCGGCGCTGATCCTGCTCGACGAACCGACGTCGGCGCTGGATCGCACGGTGCAGAAGCAAGTGGTGGAGTTGTTGCGCCAGTTGCAGATCAGGCATGGGCTGACGTACCTCTTCATCAGCCATGACCTGGCGGTGGTGCATGCGCTGGCGCATGACTTGATGGTGATCAAGGACGGCAAGGTGGTTGAACAAGGCTCGTCGCGGGAGATTTTCGCTGCGCCGCAACATCCGTATACCCAGGAACTCCTGAAAGCCTCCGGCCTGAAGCCTGATGAAGAACCTTGTGGGAGCGAGCCTGCTCGCGAATGCGGTGCATCAGTCACATAAGTGCTGGCTGGCCCGACGCTTTCGCGAGCAGGCTCGCTCCCACAGGTTTGATAGGTGGTGTTTGAAATTTATTTTTCCGGCACTGCATCCAATCGCCTCCGCCACGGGTAGTCCCTGTAACAGCCCACTCTGGTGCTGTCAGCGCCCTACCCTTTTCGGAGAATCATCGGATGAACATCACCCAGCTGATTGGCTTCACCGGTTTGCTCGCCTTCACCGCGACCACCTTCGCCCAGAGCAGTTATCCCGACGCGATCAAGGTGCCGGACGGGCACAAGATTGCCCTGGAAACCACCGGGGTTGGCGAGATCACCTACGAATGCCGCGACAAACCCAATATGGCCGGGCAGACCGAGTGGACCTTTGTCGGCCCGAAAGCGGTGCTCAATGATCGCAGCGGCAAACAGGTCGGCACCTATTTCGGCCCGCCAGCGACCTGGCAAGCCAAGGACGGTTCGAAAGTCACCGGCACGCAATTGGCCGTGGCACCGTCGAGCCCGGGCAACCTGCCCTATCAACTGGTCAAGGCCAATCCGGCCGAGGGCAAAGGCGCGATGACCGGGGTCAGCTACATCCAGCGTGTCGCGCTCAAGGGCGGCATCGCGCCGGGCAGTGAGTGCACCATGGCGAACAAGGGCAAGCAGGAAGTGGTGAAGTACCAAGCGGATTATATTTTCTGGGCGGCTAACTGATATCCGGAAGCAGTGCACAATCCTGTGGGAGCGAGCTTGCTCGCGAAGAAGGAGTGTCAGTCGCCTTATTACTTTCTGACCCACCGCATTCGCGAGCAAGCTCGCTCCCACAGGGAACCATGCCTCTGGATGTTTGGGAAATGTGAGCTAGATTGCACCCCATGCCTTTACCCGAATCCGTTTTCGATTACGAAGCCCGCCTCGCCGCCTGTGCCCGAGGCGAGCGCGCGGCTTTGCGCGATTTGTATGTGCAGGAAGGCCCGCGCCTGCTCGGTGTGGCCAAGCGGCTGGTGCGCGATACGGCGCTGGCGGAGGACATTGTGCATGAGGCATTCATCAAGATCTGGCACGGCGCGGCCGGGTTCGACCCGGCGCGCGGCTCGGCGCGGGGCTGGATGTTCAGCGTGACCCGGCACCTGGCCTTGAATCAGTTGCGCAAGCAAAGTCGGGAAACGCCGTTCAGCGAAGAACATGAGACAGCGGCGTCTGATGAGGCGGTCGATGTTCACTCGGCGCGCATTCATCGCTGCCTCGAACAACTGGAACCGCAGCGGCGCAGCTGCATCCTCCATGCCTACGTCGACGGTTATAGCCACGCGCAGATTTCCGCGCGCCTCGACACGCCGCTGGGCACGGTCAAAGCGTGGATCAAGCGCAGCCTCAATGCTTTGCGGGAGTGCATGGGATGACCGGCGAATCAGCGCAGGAACGGGATGAACTGGCCGGCGAATACGTGCTCGGCACCTTGTCGTTCGAACAGCGCATCGAGGTGCAACGGCGCCTGCCGAACGATCCTGAGTTGCGCGCGGCAGTCGACGCATGGGAGCGACGTCTGCTGGAGCTGACCGATCTGGCCGAACCTCAGCAACCCTCGGCGCAGTTATGGCCACGTATCGAGCGCAGTCTCGAGCGGCTGACGGTGAGAAAACCTCTCGCTTCCTGGTGGAACCTGCTGCCGCTGTGGCGCGGTTTGAGTGCGGCGGGCCTGGCTGCGACGCTGATTCTGGGCGCGATGCTACTGACCCAGACTGCGCCGAAACCGAGTTATCTGGTCGTGCTGGTGGCGCCGCAGGACAAGGCGCCGGGTTGGGTGATTCAGGCGAGCAATGCGCGGGAGATCCAGTTGATTCCGCTGGGGGTGGTCGAGGTGCCGGCGGACAAGGCGCTGGAGTTCTGGACCAAGGCTGACGGCTGGTCGGGACCGGTTTCATTGGGACTGGTCAAACCGGGGCAAGCGTTGTCGGTGCCGCTGGACAAGTTGCCGCCGCTGCAACCCAACCAGCTGTTTGAGCTGACCCTGGAAGGCGCCAATGGCTCACCGATCGGCAAACCGACCGGGCCGATTCAGGCGATCGGGCGTGCGGTGAAGGTGCTCTGAGGCTCTGCTACGCGGTTGTCCGCAACCATCATCGACGTCGATGTTCACCATCACGGCAATGAAGTTCTCATAAAAAATTCCGGGCGTAACATCAGCTCCATACCAACCAACAACACCCCGGAGCACACCATCATGAAACGCCAGACTCTTCTCAGCATTGCTTTCTCGGTTTTCGCAGTTAACGCTTTCGCCGCCACCCCGGCGCACACCATGATCGCCGAAGGCGGTTCGGACAAGCTGATCGAAAGCCGTCTGGCCGAAGGTGGTTCCGATCGTCTGATCGAACGCCGCGTTGCCGAAGGTGGCTCGGATCGTCTGATCGAACGCCGCGTTGCTGAAGGCGGTTCGGATCGTCTGATCGAACGCCGCGTTGCCGAAGGTGGTTCCGATCGTCTGATCGAACGCCGCGTTGCCGAAGGTGGTTCGGATCGTCTGATCGAACGCCGCGTTGCCGAAGGTGGCTCGGATCGTCTGATCGAGCGCCGTGTTGCCGAAGGTGGTTCGGATCGTCTGATCGAACGCCGTGTTGCTGAAGGTGGTTCGGATCGTCTGATCGAACGCCGCGTTGCTGAAGGTGGTTCGGATCGTCTGATCGAACGCCGTGTTGCCGAAGGTGGCTCGGATCGTCTGATCGAACGCCGTGTTGCCTGATGCATGACTGCAAGCGCAACACCGCAGAGAAACCCGGCTCCCGCAGCCGGGTTTTTTATGTCTGCGTGTTTTATCCGGCCTTGGCCATGCAGCGCTTGTAGCGCTCGTCCACGCGCTTGGCGAACCAGGCTGTGGTGAGTTTGCGGGTGATCTTCGGACTCTGCAGCACAATCCCCGGCAATACCGCGCGCGGTAACGCCTTGCCTTCGGCCCGCTCCGCCAGTTCGAACACGCGCTGATAGAGTTTGGTCTCTTCGAATTCCAGGGTTTTGCCCTTCTCCAGTTGATCGCGAATCGTCGGGTTGCGCATGCCCAGCGACTTGCCGAGGGTGCGCACCGCCAGTTCGGTGCTACCGGGCATGATCGAGTCGTAGCGAATCAGGTCGCCGTCCAGAGTCAGCGGAATGCCGGACGCGCGGCTGACCGCATTCTGAAACGCGGCATTGCGACTGGCGTACCAGCCGGCGTTGAAATCGGCGAAACGATACAACGGCTCGCGGTAATTCACCGGGTAACCAAGCAAATGGGCGATGCCGAAATACATGCCGCCGCGCCGGCTGAACACTTCACGGCGGATCGTGCCGTCCACCGTGTACGGATAATCCTTGGCGTGCTCCTCGGCGAATTCGATGCTGACCTGCATCGGCCCGCCGGTGTGCACCGGGTTGAAGCCGCCGAACAGCGTGCGGCCCATCGGCACCATGCCGATGAAGTCGTCGAAAATCGCGCTCAGTTCCTTTTCACTGCGCGCCGCATTCAGACGCTCGCTGTAGGTCTTGCCGTTGGGCGAGCGCACTTGCAGAGCGCCGCTGACCAACAGGCTGGGGATGTGCACCTTGGCGGCGCGGCGGTCGATTTCGTCGCGGGCGATCTTGCCCAGGCCGGGCACCGTCGGGTCGGCCTGGAAAGTGGATTCCTGCTCGGCCACGGCCAGTACCGAACACAGATTCTGCGTGGTGGTATTGATGCCTTGTGCGGCAAACGCAGCGTAGATGTCCGTGGCCCAGCCCTGACGGTCGGCGGTTTTTGCCGGCAACAGCCGAACGATTTCCGCCTTCACTTCAGCCGGCGGACGCGGCGCCGGTTCGTTGCTGCGCTGGCTGGCGCAACCGGCGAGCAGTAGCACGGCGCCGAGAGTAATGAGTAATCGCATGTTGCTCCATCCAATCAAATTAGCCACAACACCATACACAACCCCCGTAGGAGCTGCCGCAGGCTGCGATCTTTTGATCTTGCTTTTTGCAGATCAGATCAAGATCAAAATCAGAAGATCGCAGCCTTCGGCAGCTCCTACACGCTGATGACAAACTGATTGCAAAACGTTACTGAGAAAACCTATCATTCGCGCCTGGAGTCGCATTAGCGCAAGGAGTTCCGCGCCGCCCTTATTTTTCTTTGGCCGCTCGCCTCCAGGATCCGACATGCCCGCTTCAGCTCGACTCGGCGCTCCATTTCGCCCGACTTTGCTTGCCCTGCTGTGCTCCCTGACCGTTACCGCTCACGCTGCTGAAGACAACAGCAAAGAACTGGTGCTCGACGACGTCAACGTCAATGCCCAGGCCCCTGCGCCCAACGCCCTGCCCCCGGTCTACGCTGGCGGTCAGGTTGCGCGCGGCGGCCAGTTGGGCGTGCTCGGCAATCAGGACATGATGGACGTGCCGTTCAGCGCAGCGTCCTACACCGAGCAATTGATCCAGGATCAGCAGGCGGAAAACGTCGCCGACGTGCTGCTCAACGATTCTTCCGTGCGCCAGGCCTCGGGCTTCTCCAACCAGGCGCAGGTCTTCATGATTCGCGGCCTGCCGCTCAATGGCGATGATATTTCCTATAATGGCCTGTACGGCGTATTGCCCCGGCAGATCATTTCCACCGATGCGCTGGAGCGCGTGGAAGTGTTCAAAGGCCCCAACGCTTTCATCAACGGCGTGACCCCGACCGGTTCCGGCATCGGCGGCGGCGTCAACCTGCAACCCAAGCGGGCCGGCGACGTGCCGCTGCGTCGTTACACCACCGACATCAACAGCGAAGGCCGCATCGGTCATCACTTCGACATCGGCCAGCGTTTCGGTGAAGACAACCGCTTCGGTGCGCGGGTCAACCTGTCGCAACGCGAGGGCGACACCGGCATCGATCACGAGAACCAGCGCTCGAAACTGTTCGCCATCGGTCTGGATTATCGCGGCGATGCGCTACGGGTTTCCGGTGACTTCGCCTATCAGAAGGAACGCGTCAACGGCGGCCGCAGCTCGGTCAACCTCGGCACCGCCACGCACATCCCGGATGCGCCATCGGCGGACACCAACTACGCGCCGAAATGGGGTTACACCGACATCGAAGACACCTTCGGCATGCTCCGCGCCGAGTACGACCTCAACGACAACTGGACCGCCTACGCCGCCGGTGGCGCCAAGCACACCCGTGAAGTCGGGCGCTATAACTCGACCACGCTGGTCGGCAACAGCGGCGCCTCGTTCACCACCGGCTCGTTCGTCCCGCATGACGAGGACAACACCAGCGTCATGGCCGGCCTCAACGGCAAATTCAACACCGGCCCGGTCAGCCACAAGCTGAATTTCGGCCTGACCGGGATCTGGGCCGAGCAGCGCAGCGCTTATGACTTCGACCTGACCCGCTACTCCAACAACATCTATCACCCGATCACTACCCCAGCGCCGGTCGGCAACTTCGCCGGTGGCGATCTCAACGATCCGGGCATCGTCGGCAAGACCTTCAACCGCAGCGTGGCGATTTCCGACACCCTCGGTTTCTTCGATGATCGCCTGCTGGTCACCGCCGGTCTGCGTCGCCAGCAACTGGTGGTGCAGGGTTACAGCTACGCCAGCTACGGCAGCGGCCCGCGTTCGTCGAGCTACGACGAATCGATCACCACTCCGGTGTACGGCATCGTGTTCAAGCCGTGGGAGCATGTGTCGTTCTACGCCAACCATATCGAAGGCCTGGCCCAAGGGCCGACTTCGCCGACCAGCTCCGGCGGTTTCCGCGTCACCAACGGCAACGAGGTCTACGCACCGAAACGCTCCAAGCAGACCGAACTGGGCGTGAAAGTCGACATGGGCACCTACGGTGCGAGCCTCGGTGTTTACCGCATCGAACAGCCAAGCGATGGCTACTGCGAAATCAACAGTCCGACCACTTGCACCTACGTCCGTGAAGGCGAACAGATCAACAAAGGCGTGGAGATGAACGTGTTCGGCGAGCCGATCGACGGCCTGCGCCTGATCAGTGGCCTGACCCTGATGGACACCGAACTGAAAAACACCCTCAACGGCGCCAACGACGGTAACCACGCCATCGGCGTGCCGACCTTCCAGTTCAACGCTGGCGTGGACTGGGACGTGCCGGGCCTGCAAGGCGTTGCGCTGAACGCGCGGATGCTGCGCACCGGCGGACAATACGCCGACGCAGCAAACAACCTCAGCCTGCCGACGTGGAACCGCTTCGATGCAGGCGCGCGTTATGCGTTCAAGGTGTCGGAGAAGGATGTGACCGTGCGGTTCGGTGTTGAGAACCTGGCGAACAAGAAGTACTGGGAATCGGCTCAGGGCGGCTACCTGACCCAGGGCGAACCGCGAGTGGCGAAGTTGTCGGGGACGATCGACTTCTAAGCGTCATTGCGTCGTAAAAAAAGGCCCCGCAGCTTCACGGTTGCGGGGCCTTTCTGGTTTTTGTGGTGCTTGACCGGACGCTTCGCGAGCAGGCTCGCTCCCACACTGGAATGCGTTCCCTGTGGGAGCGAGCCTGCTCGCGAAGAGGCCGGAACTGGCGACCTGATCCATACTTGCTGCACAGCCACAGGAGGACAGCCCCATGAACCGCAGCGACGTGCTGATCATCGGCGCCGGCCCGACCGGTCTGGTCCTGGCGCTGTGGCTGAGCAAACTCGGCGTGCGCGTGCGCATCATCGACAAGACCTCGGCGCCAGGCACCACTTCCCGCGCTCTGGCCGTGCAGGCACGCACCCTCGAGCTGTATCGCCAACTCGACCTCGCCGACACCATCGTGCCGTCGCGGCCATCAGGTCGCTGCGGCGAATTTCTGGGTCAACGGCAAACCGGTCGCGCACCTGCCACTCAAGCGCATCGGCGAAGGCCTGACGCCCTACGCGTTTGTCGAGATTTTCCCGCAGGACGAGCACGAACGGCTGTTGCTCGAGCGCCTCGAAGATTACGGCGTCAGTGTGGAGCGCAATACCGCACTGGACAGCTTCGAGGAAACCGGCGACACCCTCACCGCCCACCTGCGCCTGCCCGATGGCCGGCAGGAAGTCTGTCAGGCCTGCTATCTGGCCGGTTGCGACGGCGCCCGTTCGGTGGTGCGCAAAGCCCTCGACACCGACTTCCCCGGCGGCACCTATCAGCAGATTTTCTACGTCGCCGATATCACGGCCAGCGGCCCGGCGCTCAATGGCGAGTTGCATCTGGACCTGGACCAAGCGGATTTTCTCGCGGTGTTTCCACTGGCCGGCGAAGGCCGCGCGCGACTGATCGGCACGGTGCTTGACGAACGCGCCGAGCGTGCCGAAACCCTGCAATTTGCCGACGTCAGCAGCCGCGCCATCGAACACCTGAAAGTGCATATCGAAGACGTGCACTGGTTCTCCACTTACCGCGTGCATCACCGCGTGGCCGAGCACTTTCGCAACGGCCGGGCGTTTCTGCTCGGCGATGCCGCCCATGTACACAGTCCGGCCGGTGGCCAGGGCATGAACACGGGCATTGGCGATGCAATCAATCTGGCCTGGAAGCTCGCCGCCGTGCTCAGCGGTGGTGCCGAACCGAAACTGCTCGACACCTACGAAACCGAGCGCATCGCCTTCGCTCGCCGACTGGTCTCCACCACCGACAAGGTCTTCAGTTTCGTCACCGCGCAGGGTCGCATGGCCGATCTGCTACGGATGCGTGTGGCGCCGTTTCTGCTGCCGAAAATGGCCGGGTTCGAAGCCAGCCGCGAATTCCTGTTTCGCACGGTCTCGCAAGTCACCCTCAACTATCGCGGCATGCCACTGAGCCAGGGTGAAGCCGGCCACGTGCACGGCGGCGACCGCTTGCCGTGGGCGCATGATGGCGAAGGGGATAATTTCGAACCGCTACGGCAGCCATGCTGGCAGGTGCATGTGTACGGCGACACCAGCGACGAGATGATCGCCTGGTGCGCCGAACACCACTTGCCGCTGCACGTCTTCGACTGGCGCCCGGCGTTTGAAACGGCGGGATTGGGGCGCAACGGATTTTATCTGTTGCGGCCGGATACCTATGTGGCGATTGCCGATAGCAGCGCCGATCCGAAGGTGATCGAACGCTACTTCCTCGATCACGGCATCCGGCCTTTTCAGTGACCTTCACACTTTGTTGGCCAGCCATTCGTCGGAAAGACCTGAACACCTGTCAACTCTGACAGTGGACGCATTGCGCAGCGCCACCTCTAATCATTGCTCACCGTTTTCAAGGAGCAATCAAGATGGAACTGTCCACCGCAGACCAAGTGCAAGACATAGAGGTCACTGGAACATTAAACGCACTGTTCGAAGTCGCCGACCACCAACCTTTAAATGCTGCTTTGATCGAGTTGCGTTCAACCCAGCGGGTAAAATATGAGTTCCGAGGGAGAACGGAGGCCAACGACAGGTCTTTTATATTTCAAATTTTCAGCGATCTGGAAGATGGAACATATGAAATACCTTCGACCTACTACCAGTACGCCGCATTCTACTTTGCAAATCATGCAGGTTGGACGTACGCATCGCCCAATCAATCAATCTTGCATCTAACGATTTCTGAAAATAAAACTCGTTTCAGTGGAGTAATCAAAGCTGATTTCGATCCAGTCGAACACAAAACTGGTGCTTCAACGCTGTATGTCACTGCGTCGCTAGGTGTCAAACTCAGCAAAGCTCTTTTCTGATAAAAATCGAATCATGGAGACGATCGCAACCTGACGCCTCTGCCTACAAGGAGCAACCATTCCATACAGGCAATGCTGCAAGTTGCGATTCCTTTCTCAGATCCCCGCCAACGCCAGATCCATCGCAAAGTAAGTGAAGATCAGATCCGCCCCGGCACGCTTGATCGCGCCAAGGCTTTCGCGGACCACGCGATCCTCATCGATCGCCCCAGCCTGGGCGCCGAACTTGATCATCGCGTATTCACCGCTGACCTGATACGCCGCCAATGGCAGGTTCGAGGCCTGGCGGATGTCGCGGATGATGTCGAGGTAGGCGCCGGCCGGTTTGACCATCAGCGCATCGGCGCCTTCCTGTTCATCGAGCAGCGATTCGCGCAGGGCTTCGCGGCGGTTCATCGGGTTCATCTGATAGCTTTTGCGGTCGCCCTTGAGCGCGCTGCCGCCGGCCTCGCGGAACGGGCCGTAGAGTGCCGAAGCGAATTTGGTCGAGTAGGCCATGATCGGAATCTGCGTGAAGCCGGCAGCGTCGAGCGCCTGGCGAATCGCGCGCACCTGGCCGTCCATCGCCGCCGACGGCGCAATCACGTCAGCACCGGCGCGGGCGGCCGCTACGGCTTGTTTACCGAGGTTGATCAGGGTCTGGTCATTGTCGACTTCGTGGTTGTGCATCACGCCGCAATGGCCGTGATCGGTGTACTCGCAGAAGCAGGTGTCGGACATCACGATCATTTCCGGCACGGCGTCCTTGGCAATGCGCGACATGCGCGACACCAGACCGTCTTCGCGCCAGGTGTCGCTGCCGTTGGCATCGAGATGATGGGACACGCCAAAGGTCATCACCGACTTGATCCCGGCACGGGCATAGCGCTCGATTTCACTGGCCAGTTTACGCTCGGGGATGCGCTGCACGCCGGGCATGCTGGTGATCGGCACGAAGTCGTCGATGTCTTCCTCGACGAAGATTGGCAGCACCAGATCGTTCAGGCTGAACTCGGTTTCCTGGAACAGACTGCGCAGGCTCGCATTGCGGCGCAGACGGCGGGGACGTGCTTCGGGGAACTGACTGGACATGGGGCCTTTCCTGAAAACAGCGGATGAGACGAAAGTCGTAGGGGGCGAAGCTTATGCCTTGCGGCGGGTGCGGGACAAACCTGGATCAATCAAGAGAGCGTTACCGCAGGTGCAATAATCCTTGTAGGAGCTGCCGAAGGCTGCGATCTCTTGATCTTGTTTTTTAGGATCAAAGTCAAAAGATCGCAGCCTTCGGCAGCTCCTACAGGGGGAACGCGGTGAGTCAGGACGGGATGGTCAGGCCACGAATGACTGCCGGGCGAGCTAGAAACCGCTCCAGCACTCGGGTGACGTTGGGGAAATTCTCAATCCCGACCAGATCCCCCGCCTCGTAAAATCCGAGCAGATTGCGCACCCACGGGAACGTGGCGATGTCGGCGATGGTGTAGCGCTCGCCCATGATCCAGTCGCGGCCTTCGAGGCGAGTGTTGAGCACATTCAGCAGGCGTTTGCTCTCCTCGACATACCGATCGCGGGGACGCTTGTCCTCGTAATCCTTGCCGGCAAATTTGTTGAAGAAACCGAGCTGGCCGAACATCGGGCCGATGCCGCCCATCTGCCACATCAGCCATTGGATGGTCTCGTAGCGCAGCGCGCCTTCCTGAGCGAGCAGCTGGCCGCTCTTGTCGGCCAGATAAATCAGGATCGCGCCGGATTCGAACAGCGGCAGCGGTTTATCTTCAGGGCCATGTGGGTCAAGGATCGCCGGGATCTTGTTGTTCGGGTTCAGCGAGAGAAATTCCGCCGAGGTCTGGTCGTTGGTGTCGAAACCGACGCGGTGCGGCTCGTAGGGCAAGCCGATCTCTTCGAGCATGATCGACACTTTGACGCCGTTGGGGGTCGGCAGGGAGTAGAGCTGAATCCAGTCCGGGTACTGCGCCGGCCATTTCTGAGTAATCGGGAATGCAGACAGATCGGTCATTGGAAGCATCCAGTCACAAATTGAAAACCGATCATAAAGTAGGCCTGCCGCTGCGCCTACACGAACCGTAACATCCTGTCGCTAACCTGCCTGCATGCCCGCAAAGGTTGCCGTTAGAGTGCTGCGCACTGGCCCGGATCGAACCAAACGGGCATTACAGGACTCTGAGTTATGCCTTTCTCGCAGAGGAAGCTGTTTATGACAGGGAAACACCCGGTGCTGGGAGCCCGCGGTGCAAAGGTTTGTCAGCCTTAACCGATTTTGCTGAAGAACCCTTGAATTGATGACGAACCTGATGAGTTTCGCCAAACGTTTCAAACATCGCGCGTACGTGGCCCTGCCCTCCCTGCTGGCAGTCAGCGCGCTTTTTCTGTCCCTCGAATCCAGCGAAAGCCGCGCCCAACCGGCGGACGGCACACAGACGCTGGTGTTCCTGCGCCACGCGGAAAAGCCCGAAGGCGGCCTCGGCCAGCTCAACTGCCAGGGCCTGAACCGCGCCATCGACCTGTCGACGCTGCTGCCGGAAAAATTCGGCAAGGCCGATTACGTATTCGCCGCCAACCCGACACGCAACGTCGAGGAAGGCGAGCTGGACAATTCCTACAGCTACATTCGTC
Source organism: Pseudomonas sp. TE9122 (assembly GCF_056278925.1). Taxonomy (NCBI): domain Bacteria; kingdom Pseudomonadati; phylum Pseudomonadota; class Gammaproteobacteria; order Pseudomonadales; family Pseudomonadaceae; genus Pseudomonas; species Pseudomonas sp. TE9122. The sequence goes on from NZ_JBWBQI010000001.1 coordinate 3,339,246, forward strand.
CGCTGATGACCATCAGCCCGGCCGCGATCAAGCTCGGCCTGCCGGTGAACATCGAATTCTCTGCCAACGACACCAGCGATCTGGCCCGCGAGCTGCTGGATGAGAAGTACCACAACTCGACGATCTACACCGCCTGGTCCCACGGTTATCTGCCGGATCTGATCAACAAGGTCGCTGGCAACGCAGTGGGCGAGCGGCAGAAGATCACCGATGACTGGGCCGGCGATGACTTCGACTCGCTGTATGTGCTGACCCTGAAGTGGCACAACGGCAAGGCCAGTTTGCAGAGCCATGTCTACAAACAGGGGCTGGATAACGGCAAGGACACTTGCCCGACCTGAGTTTTGTATCGCCCGATCTTGCGTCTTCGCGAGCAGGCTCGCTCCCACAGGGGAACGCATTTCAACTGTGGGAGCGAGCCTGCTCGCGAAGAGGCCAGTTGCTTGCACCTCAAGCCTTCTGGCTCACCCGCTCGCGCAAATACTCGATCACCGCCTGACGCTCCCCGGCAAACTCGATCCGCCCGCCCTTCTTCTCGCGCTGGAATACATACATCGGGTCGTAGTACTCGCGCAGCAACACGCTTGTCCAATCGCGAAACAACTCGACCGAACCGCTAAGGGCCTGTTCGGCCAGTGCAGCCTCCATCTGACCGTACAGTCGTTGATAGCGCTCGCCACCCAGGCGACGCTGAATATTGTTCAGGCTGGCAATCAATCGCTCGGCATATAGGGCGAAACCCACCTGCTCGCCATGCAAGGCGACGAACTCGGCGTGCAGGTCAATCACGTAATCCTGCAGGATTCGCTCTACCCGATTCTCGAGGCTGTCTTCAAGCCAGACCAGCGGTGCCGCTTGCATGCCCCGGTACAGCGGCAACGGCAAGGCACAGCTGCCGACCACCCGACTCTCATCTTCCAGGACAAATTGCCCGATCCCGCGGGCGCGCTTTTTCAGCACATCGACAGCCAGGTGATTTTCGAAATCGATGTTGCCCGGTTGCCCGGTGGCGCGCTTGCCGAAACTCGAACCGCGGTGATTGGCATGGCCTTCCAGATCCAGACCATTGCTCAACTGCACCAGCACTTCGGTCTTGCCAGTACCGGTCATGCCACCGAGCAGAACCAGATCGCATTCGGCCACAGCCTGATCGACGGTTTCCAGGAGGAACGTGCGCATGGCCTTGTAGCCACCGCCCACACGCGGGTAATCGATGCCACCCTCGTCCTTGATCCATTGCTGGACGATCTGTGAACGCAGGCCACCGCGGAAACAATAGAGATAGCCGTCGGGGTGGTTACGGGCGAATTCGACCCAGCCCTGAATGCGTGCCTCCCGAACCTCGGCCGACACCAGCCGCTCACCCAGTGCAATCGCGGCTTGCTGCCCGTGCTGTTTGTAACAGGTGCCGACCTGTTCGCGCTCACGGTCGTTCATCAGCGGCAGATTGATCACACCCGGGAACGCGCCGTGGGAAAATTCAACCGGCGCGCGGACATCCATCATTGGCCGGTCGTTGAGGAAAATATCGCGGTAGTCGGTGCAGTCGCGGAGCATCAAATCACCTCGACCGCGTTCGTCTGTCGCTCAACCAGTTCGCCGATCGGCGCAAGGCTCAGGCCCAGTTCGGCGGCGACGCCGAGGAACTCGGCATTACCTTCAGGCGTGACCGCAATCAGCAGACCACCGCTGGTCTGCGGATCGCACAGCACGCGTTTGTGCAACTCCTGCACGCGGCCAACCTTGCTCGAATAGCTGTCGAAGTTGCGCAGCGTACCGCCCGGCACGCAGCCCTGATCGAGGTAGTACTCGACGCTGTCCAGACGCGGCACGCGGTCATAGGCGATGCGCGCGGTCAACTGGCTGCCGTCGGCCATTTCCACCAAGTGCCCGAGCAGGCCGAAACCGGTGACGTCGGTCATCGCCGTAACGCCGGCGAGTTTGCCGAAGCGGCTGCCAGGCTTGTTCAGGGTGCACATCCAGTCGCGGGCGACACCGACGTCGGCGGCGCGCAACTTGCCCTTCTTTTCCGCGGTAGTGAGGATGCCGATGCCCAACGGTTTGGTCAGGTACAACAGGCAACCGGCGGTAGCGGTGTCGTTGCGTTTCATGTGGCGCTTTTCCACGAGGCCGGTGACGGCGAGGCCGAAGATCGGCTCCGGCGCATCGATCGAATGCCCCCCCGCCAACGGAATGCCCGCCGCGTCGCACACCGAGCGACCGCCACGAATCACTTCCCGCGCCACCTCCGGCGCCAGCACATTCACCGGCCAGCCGAGGATCGCGATCGCCATCAACGGATCGCCGCCCATCGCGTAGATGTCGCTGATCGCGTTGGTCGCGGCGATGCGGCCGAAGTCGAACGGGTCATCGACAATCGGCATGAAAAAATCGGTGGTCGACACCACACCGCGCTCGGCATCGATCGCATACACCGCCGCGTCATCACGCGATGCATTGCCGACCCAGAGTTTTGGATCGAGGTTCTGTGCGCCGCTGCCGGCGAGGATCACTTCCAGCACCTGTGGGGAAATCTTGCAGCCACAACCGGCGCCATGGCTGTATTGGGTCAGACGAATCGGCTCGCTCATGGGAGAGTCTCTGGCAATGAATGGGGCGGATTCTAGCAGAGCGCGAGAGCGCAGATTTTTGTGCTGACCGAGCGGCCCCTTCGCGAGCAGGCTCGCTCCCACATTTGTACGGTGGTCTCCTGTGGGAGCGAGCCCGCTCGCGAAGGCAATCGAACCTGCCTGCACCGCCCAGTCAGCCCCGCCTGCAAACCTCAGCAAAAATCTGCGTAATCGGCCGATGCGGCTGGCGCTTGTGCATCCGCCGCACTTGTTCACTCAGTCGCAACAACTCTTCACTGGGCTTGGCCCATTGCTCTTCGGGCAGCGGCTCGGACCAGGCGCGCATGACTTCCGGCAACGCCTGTTTGTCGATTCTTTCCAGACGGCGCACTTCCCATTCAACCAGGCGATTGGGAATCGTCCATAAAGTCATGATGTGATACAGGTACCAAAAGAACCCCGAAAGCCGCGAGCGGCGGCCTTCACGGATCTGCTGATGCATCCGCGCCCGGGCGTTACGAAAAGTGTGCAGGCCTTCGTAGGGCGGGTCGTCCGGGCCTTGCAGATCCTGCAAATCCTGAATTGATTTGAGGTCGTTGACTTCGTACTCCATGTAGCCACGAATCGCTTCCCAATGACTGATCGCGAGCTCCAGGCCGGCGCATTGGAATTCCTGGCTTATGAGGGTTTCACCTTGGTAGAAACCGATGCCCATGCCGTATTGGCGGTGGATGCCGAACTGGGTGGCACCCTTGGCTTCGATGATCCAGGCGCTGAGCGACTCCCACGGGACAAAGACCGGCTCGGTGGCGCCTTCGGGCATGAAGCAGACTTCGCGGCGTTGACGGTTGAAGCGGGTTGGGATGAGGGAGAGACGTTTTTTGTGGTGGTGATGCCAGACACCAATACCGATGAGCAAGATCAAGGGACCGCAAATTAATTCATTTTCCAACGCCACTTCGAATACACCAACCATTGATTCCCAAATCGCCTCGTTTCCATAGCCAAAAAGAATCCCTAGCAAGCCCGTAAATAAAGGAATCAAAACGAGAACCATAAAAGTTCCTGCGGTCGTCGCGCCGAGAATTAGCTGCCATGGGAATACCTCCAGTGAGCCGAGACCAAAGTCCATGTATCCGTCATTGAACGCTCCGATATGAGGTCCGTAAGGCGGCATTGATGTAGGTAATGGCAACGGTGCGAGATAGGTAATCTTCCCGCTTGGGAACGGCTCAATATCGCCCGCTTTTTTTACCCTCTCATATTCCGAACTGGAAAGAGGATTACTACGATTATTCAGCATGGTCAGCCCATTCGAGGTATTGAGTTTCTACCAGCAAAACCGGAGGGTTGTCTTTAATTGAGCCGGGAGTTACTACAGCAAAATGACCGCTATCCAGAGGGTCAATATGAATCACGCGCGTTCTTGACTCCGCCCCACCTTTGCCATTGACGGTCTGGATACATATGGCAAGTTCGAGCGTTTCTTTTGCAGGCGTATAGTCAGAATCGGGACGGATGGGGTACTGAAGACAAAGCACCAAACCATCTGGTGATGACTTCACGATTCGCAGACTGCTCAATATCTCCTCACTGATGACTTCCTTGCGCACTTGCGGCACACCGCGACCATGCAGCGGTGCAACAAGTCGATGGGCGCCGATTCCCAAGCGTCGACTCGGTTTACCGTTTAACGGCGGCAGAAGATCGTTTAGCGCCAGCCTCGGCAGAACCAAATGAATATCACTGGGTTTGGCGCCAAATAATAAAGTCTTCAGCCAGGTGTCACTGGGATCAGGTCCTGATTGGGCGTAAGGAGCGTGTATCAAAAACGCCAGATAATTTTGATAGTCATCCAGGGAGTGGTCACCGCGCATCTCTTCATCACGGCTCCAGGGCGTGACTTTCAACCACTTATCGTGGGCAGAGAGGTTGTAGCGATGGAATAGCCACGTTCCGACGAATTCCAGCACGGTGAACAACGCACCGGCGAGATTGAAGCGAAAAAATACAGTAGAAAGACGTGTGCCAGCGGCAGCCCACGCCGCTGCGCGTGCCGAACTGTTCGCTGCAGTCAACACTTTAAAAGAAGCGTGAAAAGTGTTGCTCGCCCCATATCCGTTAGTTGCAACTATACCTGCGGCGCCCAACGTCGCCACCGCAGCCGCTTTCTGCTCAAATTGAGTGCCACTACGAATTGCATCTTGCCACTTTCGATCGCTAATTCTGAAGCTGGCAAACGAAGTTCTCAAACCCAGAACATAAGTAAACGCCCCCAACCCAACATGCAACTTCCCCATCTGCACATGAACCTGTCGCAGCGCTTCAACCTGCATGCTGGCAATAAGACTCGCGCTTCGAGCCTTGAGCGCCGTATCGGCAAGCCCTTGCGCAGCGGTAAATCCGGCTGCGCCTGTCGCGATTACGGCAGCAACAAAATCCGCTCGTTTCTTCCTGTCCCTCGTCTGCTTCATCACCTCTCGATAAGCCCCCACCAAATTCACCACCTGCACCAACACCACCAACAACCCCATCCCCTCCGTCCGCACCAGGCTCGCCTTCGAAACTCCCGCCACTCCCGCGCGAATGTTCTCCAGCAATCCTCGCAATTCCCCTTGCTGCGCCGGCGGAAACACCACCGTCAATCCCGCTTTCGCCGGGGTGGCGCCGTACAGCCGCGCCGAGCGATCCGGCAGTTCGTCGATCGGGCTTAACGCTGCCGCCAGTCTTCCTTCGAACAAGGCCAGTTGCGTGCGCACGCGGACGATTTCCTGCTGCAATTCCACCGCGCGGGCGGTTTTGTGGCCTTGGCGGTTTTTATTGTGGGTGAGCTGGTTGCGTTCGCGGTTGAGGGTTTTCAGGTAGTCGCGCTCGCGCAGCACTTCCTTGATCGTGGCTTGCAGCGCCGCTTGCTCCGCCGGGGTGGACACGGTGAAGGTCACGCCGCTGGTTCGCGCGGCGTCGAACACGCGCAGGCGCAGGGCTTTGGGCAGGCGCTGGAACAGTTCGTCGAGGTCGGGAATTTTCTCGCCGGCGAGATCAAAGCCTTCCAGCGCCCGGCTCAGGCCGAGGTTCAGCGCCGGGCTGTAGGTGTCCTGCACGGCATCGGCGAGGACGCGGCTGTGTGCCGGCAGATCATCCAGCGCGGGCAGCTGCGGCTGCTCGATGCTCTGCAATTTGGCCAGCCAGTCCGGCAGGTTGTTGAACATCGCCATGCCGGCGTTGAACAGCGTTGAATATTGCCCGGCCTGTTCGGTCTGCAAACGCAGCGACAAGGTGTAGAACAACGGGCGGGTCAGTTGCGGGTGTTGTTCGAGGTAATCGAGCATTTGTTCGTTGGCCGCGTCGCTGCGGCCGATGTCCTTGAGGCAGGCGTATTCGCTGGCGAGCGCCTGATCGATCTGCACTTGACCGTCGAAATACCACGCCGAGCGATGGAAACGCCCGGCGCACAGCAGTTGCGCGCGATCGGCGGTGATGCGTTCGAGCAGGCGATTCCAGCGTCCGAGGTTGTCGCGATGACTGTTCAGAACCTCGTCCATCGCCGGGCGGTCGATCAGGTCGTTGATGCCGCGTTTGCCGCTGAGCAACGGGCCGTCGAGCACGTCTCTCATGCGTCGGTTCTGATCCTTGCCGAGGTCGACCAGTGTGTTCAGGTGGCGCTCGACGAAGTCGGCCGGGGCGACTTCAGCAAAATATTCGCGGGTGTAAAAGCGTCGGTCCGCCTCGGCGGTGACGCGAGCGTGCGCGGTGAAATCAGGGGCGACGCCATCAAAGCGGTTCAGCGCCAATGACTCGTCTAAAGCCTTTTCGCGCTGTTGCTGCAGTTCAGGTCGAGCCTGGGTATCGGTCGGGACAACCTCACCACCTTTGTTCAAATACTCGAGCAGCGCCTGCCGGGTATTTTCCCGATCCGGCTCGGGCAATTGCTCCAGTTCAGCAAACAATGCCTGGGCGCGCGGATCGTCGCTGGCCTTGGCCAGGGTGTCGAAATCCTGAGCGCCCAACTGGCTCAGCGACTCGATGTAGCTGGCCAGCAGATAGTCGCGCTCGTTGTTGTCGGTGTTGCTCCACTGCTCGATCCAGCCGACTACCAGGTCCTGATAATCGGCCAGATCGCGCATCACCCCGAGGTCGTCGTTGACCAGCAGAAACAGCGTGTCGTCCTGATAAGGCCCGCGCACCCGACCAAGAAATTCGCCGATATGCGCCTCGCGAAAACGTCGTGGGTTTTCCCACAGATAGGGTTCGCGTTCGTGCTCCGGCGCATCGCTGACCTGCACCGCCGGCATCCGCGTGGCGTCTGCCTCGGCCAGCGGTTTCGCTGTGCAGGCCACTTCCGCCAGCCACTGTTTCGCCTGAGCCACGGTGAGCAAATGCTCGCCGCCGATCAGACAATGCACCGGGCCGAGATCGACGGCCTGCATGAAGTGCTCGCGTTCCTCCGCGCTGTCCAGCACCTGTCGGCATTTCGCCGCGCTCAACTGCACATCGGCGAAGGTCACGTAGAGCGTGCTTTTGCGCGAGAAGATCAACGCCGGACGTTCTTCGATGGCGCTGCGCTGATCCTCGCTGACGCTTTTGCCGCGATGCAGCAATGCGCTGATGACGCCTTCCAGCACGCGGTATTCGTAGAGCTCGCCGCTGAGACTGTCGACGATGTACAGCCAACCGTCGCGCAGGCGGCGGATGCCCATGGGGCGCGTGGTCAGGGTGTACGGCAGCGTGATTTCGGTGCTGGGGTCGAAGGGTTTTTCCACCAGGCCGTACGCGAGGGGCAACAGTTGCACGTGGGTGTTGCGCAAGGGGCAGGCGGCGGGTGCACCAATGGGCGCTTTCGAGGCGGCTAACGCATCGAGGTTGGCGGGGTGGTTCATGATTGATGTCTCTCAGAGGCCCATCGAAAGGCTATTGCAGCGGCAATCGCAACGCGCTCGCCGGGGGATTGCAGCGAAGGTGTGTGCATCAGCTGATGGATCTGCGGATGCCGACTGCACGCTGCATCGTCCAGCCATGCCACCACGTTGGCGTACAGCAGAATCTCGGACGGGCTGCTCAAGGCAAGCTCGCTGGCATGGGCGTGGATGCGTTCCAGCAATTGCCAACGTTCAACTGCCGTGTCCCCGGCATGAAAGTCAGGAAAGTGCTTGAGCAGATGGGTATCGATGTCGAGCAACACCCGCCGCCGATCCACCCGATCCAGCGCGGCATCCTGCTCCGCACTCAACCGATACGGCGCCACCAGCGCCCCACCCTGCCCGTGCCGAGGTCGCTGACAGTGCCAGACTCCCCGCGCGCCATCCGCCGTGACCACGCACCCCAGCGGCCCGAACAGACTCGCATCGCCGCTGGCAAACAGCGCCTGCGCCACGGCGGCATCCGCCAGCCGCAACAACACCGGCGAGCCGACCGGCAACTCGACGATCAGCAACTGACGCAAGTGCGCGACGATTTCATGCGCCGGCGCGGCGCTGAACAACAGCACGCCCCATTCCTGTTGGGCGTGCTGGCGATAAAACCGCGCTACCGGATCGTCAGCGTCAGCGAGCGCCACCAGCAGCGGCGAGACGTCACGCAGGGCCGAAAACGGTGGCTGGTCGTATAGCGCAAAAGCGTTGGCGGCGGGGTCGAGCCTTCGCAGTTGCGCCGGCAAATCGGCGATCGTCGCACCGTCGAGCAGCACAAACGCCTGCTGCTCAGCCCACGGCAAACCTTCAGGCCAATCCGTCAAAAGGCTCATGCCTGGGCTGCCTCGCAGATCAGGCAACGCGAGGTCCGCGTGGTCAGCAGCGCATGCCGTTGCTGCACGGCATCGAACGTCGCCTTGAGCAACGGCGCGGCCCCCGGCAGCAAGGGTTCCGCTGGCAGACACACCGTCGGCGCCCCGCCCTGCACCACCGGCACACTGCTGAAAATGCCGGCGGCGCCGACCGTCAGCCAATGCCCGCCAGCAGCCAGGGTGATCTGCAGGCCACTGTTGAAAACCACCTGCTCGCCCGCGCCGAAATGCAGCTGCTGCGCGGCACTGACGCGCTGGCTGGCGACCCGCACATGCTGCTCGCCCTGCACCCACAGATGATCGTCCTGCTTGAGTTCAGTCAGGCGATTGCCATGGGTCAGATGATGTTCTTCGTCGCGCAACTCAAGGCTGGAGACGCCGCCAATCACTTGGCTGTGCAGGTTGTCGATCTGCACACGCAAGTCATTGAGCACGTGCTGCACCAAGTCGCGCTGCGCCCTGATGGAGATTTCTTCCGCGCCTTGCCGGTCCTCGATGCGCAGTTCGTTGTAACCACCGCCACCGGGACTGCTCTGGCTGCGCCAGATGCTACGCGTCTGTTGCGCCGGCAGGTCCAGTGGCACCGGGGTTTCGGCGTTGGGCAGGCAGGCGAGCACATGCGGTTTGTCCGGATCGCCATCGGTGAACCCCACCAGCACTTCCATACCGACGCGAGGAATCTGCACGCTGCCGTAGCGGTCATGTGCCCAGGCAGTGGCCACGCGCAGCCAGCAACTTGACTGTTCATCACGCTGGCCGTCGCGATCCCAGAGCATTTGCACTTTCACGCGGCCGTAGGCATCGCTGTAGATTTCTTCGCCGGGCGGGCCGGTCACCACCGCCAGCTGACTGCCGCTGACGCGCGGTTTGACATGCCTGAGCTGCGCGCGAAACACCACGTCCCACGGCGTCGCGACGAAATGGTTGCGATAGCCCTGACTGAAACCATCTGCGTCAGCCTGCTCGGTGAACGCTTCCTCGAGCACTTGCGGCTGTTTGCCGATGTGCTCGACCTCGGTCAGCAACCATAAATCGTTGCAGTCGGCGCGCGAGTAATCCGCCATGGTCATGAAACTGCCGCCGCGCATCAGCGCCTGATTGCTGCGCCCGTTAGCCAGACGATAGTCGGCACCATGGCGCTCCAGCGCACGCTGGCTGAGGTGCTTGCCGCGCTCGCGATGGGTGAACTGCCCGGGAAACTCATAATCTTCCAGCAGCGGAAACCGCGCTGCACTGACCTTGGCGTCCAACTGCACCGCAGGCTTTTCGAAGTGATAATCGCGGCGCTCGACGAGGTTGGAGCGTGGCTCCAGGCGCACAGTGAACTGGTCGATAACCGGCGCATCGGCAACCAGGCCGTTGCCCTGCACATAGCGCGTCGTCACGTCGTGTTTGAGGAACGCCGTTTGATCGTCGCCGAACACCAACAGGTGCGCCTCACGGCGGTGGCGGAAGTGAAAGTGCAGGCCCTCCTCTTCGCACAGCCTCTGGATGAAGTGCAGATCGGATTCCTGGTATTGCACGCAATACACCCGCGCCGGGTACTCGGCGCTGAGCTGAAAACACCAGGCATCGGCCTGCATGCCGTGATCGCTCAACACATTGGCGATGATCTGCGGCACGCTCAGGTTCTGGAAAATCCGCTGATTGCGCCGATGCGCGAGGTAGGCAAGATGCGGCGCCAGGGTGATCTGGTAACGGCTCAGCCGAACACCGCAATCACCCTGACCGACCCGATAGACCAGCCCGTGCATGCCGCTACCGTCGGCACCGAAACAGAGAAAGGCCGGCCGATGCAGCAAGCCTTCCAGATCCACATCGGGCCGCTCGCTGACCAGCTCGAGATCCAGTTCGTAGGTCTGGTTGAGCACTTCCCGGGTGCGAAAACCGAACACTTGAAGATCGTGGGCAACGCCTTCTATCTCGAGAGTGAAAACAACGGGCCTGCCAGCGATGCGCATCCACCTGTCCCTGTGTCTGATTGAAAGACGGGACTGTGCAACGGTGCACTGCAATGGGTGAAGTCAGAGGTTTCCCTGTTTTGCCGGTCTGCGAGCGAAAAGGACGTGGCCCACAGAGAAGCGGCCTGGATCCTACGGAAATGATCCCGAATCCTATGCCTTTCCACTGTGGGAGCGAGCCTGCTCGCGAAAGCGGTGTGTCAGTCGGCGAATGTTTAACTGATCCACCGTCATCGCGAGCAGGCTCGCTCCCACAGGGATTTGCGTGAGTCAGGGCAGCAAAATGATCTTGTCGCCACCGCCCTGATTGACCTCTTCATAGCGCGCCGGCCCTTCAGCCAGCGGCACTTGCATCAGGCCCTGCGGCAGCGGCAAGCGATCCTCATCGAAGAAGCGCCCGAACTGCTCGAGCATCGCCGCGCACGCCTCGACGCCGTACAACAACGAGTTGATCCCGACCACCGAGCCGCCCTTGCGATACAGCGCCAGCGCCGGCAATTGCACATGGCCGTCGACCGGTGCGGCGATGATGGCGATGCGGCCGAAGGTCGCCAGTGCCGCCACCGAGGCGGGCAGCCAGAAACCGGTGGTGTCGAAGATCACATCGGCGCCGCCGCGATACACCGCGTTGACCTGGGAACCGAGGTCTTCTGGCTTATCCAGTTGAATCGTCTGATAGCCCTGCTGCTGCAGATCGGCTACCTGCTCGGGCCGGCGCGCCGCCGCCAGCAATTGCGCGCCGCGCACTTTTGCCAGGGCCAAAGCCGCGGTTGCCACTGCCCCGCCGCCGATCACCAGCAAGCGCGTGTCGGCGCTGACCAGGCTGCGTTCCAGCGCATCCCACGCCGTGGTGTACGGCACGCCAAGGCTGGCCGCCTGAGCGAAACTCAAATGCGCCGGTTTGTGCGCCACGCCACGGGCCGGCAATTTGACGAATTGCGCATGTGCGCCGTCGGCGAAGAAGCCCAGCTCGCGCCCGGTACCCCAGACTTCCTGACCGATCAACGCTTGCGGCCCCTCGACCACCACCCCGGCAAAATCCCGCCCCGGAACCCGTGGCAGTGTGGTGTAGGGAAAACGCCCGAGGACGTTTTTCACATCGCTGGGATTGAGCCCGGCAGCCTTGATCTGCACCAGCACTTCATCGGCGCCGGGCACCGGGGTCGGAACGTCGACGAAACGCAGGGAAGACAGGTCGCCGGTCTGATCGAATTGCAACGCTTTCATGGGCACATCCACCGAAAAGAAAAAGGAAATTCAGGACACCCAGCCAGCGACCAGTTGCCGGCCCAACGGCCACAACTGCTCACCGGCCAACATGCCGAGCAGACCGACCAGCGCGATGGCCGGTGGGGCGGGAGAACGGAAATCGAGCGCGCCGTAGAGCAGGCCGACGCCCAGGCCGATGGCCAGAGAAATGAGGTAGTTCATGAAAGGAACTCCGCCGCGATAAGTGATGGGCAGAGTCTAGGGAAACGGGCGGAGCGGTATCGGCCAAGGACTTCTGAATTTCGGACAAACCTTCTGCAGCCGCCATAGAACCGTGTGGGAGCGAGCCTGCTCGCGAATGCGGTCTTCCAGTCAGCACTTCATTGCCTGGTGCAAAGCTTTCGCGAGCAGGCTCGCTCCCACATGGATCTGTTCAAGTTGCCGAGAATTGCGAAGGCGCTACGCCAAGTTCCCGGCGAAACATGTCGCTGAAACTGCTCGGTGAATAACCCAGTTCGCGAGCAATGACGCTCACCGCCACGCCTTGAATCAACGCCGCCACCGCCGTCGCCAACTGCACCTGCCGTCGCCATTCGGCGAAGCCCATGCCGAGGCTGTCCTTGAACAACCGCGCCAGGGTGCGCACGCTGGCCCCGGCGTTCTGCGCATGCTGCTCGAACGGGATCTCCAGCGACGGCGCGGCCATCACCGCCTGACACAGATTCATCAGACGCCGGTCGGACTCGTCCGGCAGTGGAATCTTCAACTGCGAACGCCTGGCCCGGCGCAGTTCCAGCAATGCCAGCCCGACCAGTGCATCGTAATACTCAGCCTCGCCGTCATCGCCCTGCGCCACCAGTCCGACGATCAACTCGCGCAGCAGACCACCGACTTCGATCACCTGCACCGTCGCATCCAGCGTCGCCGCCAGCGCCGGGCGCAGGTAGATATTGCGCATCTGCAAATCCGACACCACCCGAATCCCGTGCGGCACCCCCGGCGGCAACCACACCGCCCGCTGCGGCGGCACCACCAGCGCTTCGTGCGGGGTTTCGACCCACATCACCCCGCTCATCGCATACAGCAACTGCCCCCAGACATGCTCGTGCGGCTCGATGAACAAACCACGCGGATAGGTTCGCGCCAGCGGTTGCACGGGCACATCGGTGTCGGTCAGATCAGGGGGCGCGGCGAGGGCCATGGCGAGCATTCACAGGGGGTTGGCGAAGCCGCCATGGTAACCAGCACGCCGCGCACTCGCCAACGATAGATACCGTCGGACAATCCGAATGAATTTTCCCGGCACAGCGCGATCCGTTTAATACCACAGGGAGGAATTCGGGCTTTATGAACAACGCAAAACTTTACGTCATCGACTACACACTGCATGGCACCCCCAAGTCGTTCATTATCCGCTCGGACAAAATGGACAACGCCGAAGCCTGGCATTGGGCAAGCTGCGACGCGGGCGTGGGTCGCATCCCGCGCTTCGGCCGCGAGAAAGTGCAAAAGACCAGCAAACCGATGGCAGAAAAATTCGGTCTGGAAAACGTCACCTGGCGCCAGACCAACTGACCCCACCGCCTCCACCGCAGGCTTGGCAATCGACAGGGGGAATCGACCGATGACCGACACTTATCACACGGCCCGACTGGACTACGGCCTGACCACCTTCTTCGGCCAGATCACCAAAACGGTGAATTGCGCAGTCGCACTGGAAACGGTCGCGGATGACCCTTACCGCTTCACCTTGTGCGTCCAGGCACCGGTACCGGAAGACCTCCACCAAGCCAAGGTTGTGGTGGTCAAGGTCGAAGGGCGAACACTGCAAGGCACGGTGAGGCACTTTGAACGACAGGAAGACGACAGTCTGAAAATGGAAGTGGAGCCTGATTAGGCTCCACTTTTTTTTGCCGCGCTTATTTCGGATGAGCGCAACCGCAGCCCTTCATCGCACATTCTTCACCGTGTTTGTGGTGATGAGCGCAAGCCTCGCAGCAATAGTGTTTACCGTGTACAGCGTAGGAATGTTCGCCTTCTTTGATCGTGCAGTTGCAGCCCGGGCAGTCGCATTTTTTATCGGACATGGGACAGACTCCTTGCGTAGTGGTTGTCTGAGGCTTGAGTGGTAAGCCGTAAGGGACAGTGTAGAAGGTGGTGTTGCAGGCTGACCAACTGTTGAGAGATTGGGCGACGCAGAGATGGCTTTCGCGAGCAGGCTCGCTCCAACAAAACAGCAAAAGCAAAAGATCGCAGCCTTCGGCAGCTCCTACACACAATGAGCGCAAGCTCGAGTACCGCCCTTGATCTTGCCGTGCCGGCCCCATCGGCAGGCTGAGCGAAGGGATTGATCCGGGCGTGGGAGCGCAGCGACCGTTTGGCGCAGCCAAACACAGCGAGTGTAGGTGCAGCGAAGCAAACCGGAGCCGCTGCGCCAGGATCGATCCCGCAGCGAAGGAACCCCGAGCCCCAGCGAGCGGGCCGAACGCCGGGGCCAAGCCTTTTGGTTACTTTTTGGCGTCTGAAAAAGTGACCCGCTGTAAGAGCGGAACCGTAATCAGCAACAACCGCAGCAACGGATATGTACTCAAATCCAATCACTCAGAACGCAAACTGCTCCGATACATAAACACCAAAGCCACCGCCAGACACACCATCGCCAACATCCGACTCGCAGACAAGCCGATCGCCGGATTCCCCAACCAGCCAAAATTGTCGATCAACATCCCCATCCCCAACTGCCCGACAATCACCGCCACCGTCGCCACAGCCGTCCCGACCACCGGCACCGCGCCAACCATCACCATCATGTACACCACACCAAACAGCGCCCCGGTCAACTGCCACTTCGGCACCTCAAGCAGACTCACCGCCTGCGCCGGCTCGAAAAACAGAATCAACAACCCGGTCACCACCGCGCCCACCGCAAAGGTCAGCAGACTGCTACGCAGCACCCCCACCGTTTCACCCAGACGACCATTGATCGCGGCCTGCACACTCAACACCGCACCGGCCAGTACCACCACCGCCAACAAAATCACCAGACCCATCACTCACCCCCGCGCAATCAGAACCAAAGCCACCACAATCAAGCCCAACGCCAGCCAGCGCTCGCCGTTGACCTTCTTGCGCGTCGCGCCGAACCAGCCGAAATGGTCGATCAGCACACTCTTGCCGACCTGACCGGACAAAATCGCGATCATCGTCATGGCAATGCCGATATGCGGCGTCGCCAGCGTCAACACCACCACGTAGATCGGCCCGAGAAAACCGCCGATCAACTGCCAGCGCGGCAACTGGGTCAGCGCCGGACCTTTCTGTGGGCCGGCGAACAGCAAGAGCAAAAACAGAATTGCCGAACCCACGCCGAAGATGCTCAACGTCGCCCACAAATGCCCGACCTGCTCACCCAGCGGCCCGAGCAAACCAGCCTCGACCGACAAGCCCATACCAGCGAGAATCACCAGCGGCAGCAACAGCAGACGCAACACCGATCTTTTTAGCGGTGCAGCAACCACCCCTTCATTCAACGTCTGCATACATAACCTTCCACGCTCAAAAACAATGGCGCGGATTATCGGCTGGCGCCGCTGTGCGATAAATGGGAGCATCCGGACAACACTTTTGCGCAACACGCACAGCGAGACACGGCATGCACGGGCTCAACGAACTCGGATTCAAAGCGTTAAGGCTGTTTGTGGCGGTCCTCGACCACGGCAGTTTTTCCGAAGTCGCCCGCCGCGAAGGGGTCGCGCCCTCCTCCATTTCGCGGCAGATCCAGTTGATGGAACAGGCGCTGAACCAGCAATTGCTCTACCGCCACACCCGCGCCGTCACGCCGACCGAAGCCGGGCGCACGCTCGGCCACCATGCGCGGTTGCTGCTGGTGCAATTGGAAGAAGCCGAGCAGGCGTTGCAGGAACAGCAAAGCGAGCCCACCGGACTGGTGCGCATCAACGCCCCGGTGGTGTTTGGCCAACGCCATCTGACGCCTTGGCTCGGCCAGCTCTGCGCGCGCTATCCGAAGCTGCAACTGGATATCCAGCAAACCGACCATTACGTCGACCCGCTACAGGAAGGCGCCGACCTGCTGTTTCGCATCGGCGCGCTGCACGATTCGAGCATGCAGGCACGCATTCTGGCGCCGCACCGTTTTCAGGTCGCCGCCAGCCCGGCCTACCTCAAACGCCACGGCAGGCCGCAGCACCCGGACGAACTCGCGCAGCATCAGTGCCTGGCCTATAAAGGCGCGGCCGGTCAGCAGCGTTGGTTTTTCCGCCGCGACGGCGAGGACTGGACGCCATACACGGTCAGAGGCCCGATCACCGGCAACCACGCCGACACCCTGACCCAGGCCGCCCAGCAAGGCTTAGGGCTGGTGATGTTTCCGTCGTGGCTGATTGGCGAAGCGGTGCGCGAGGGCACGCTGGTGCCGGTGCTGAGGGAGTATCAGGTGTCGAACAGCCTGGAACCGCAGCAGATCGCGGTGCTGTGGCCGGGGAGTCGGCGGTTGTCGGTGAAGGTGAGGACGGTGATTGATTTTTTTGTCGAGTGCTTTGGCGAGATTCCCTATTGGGACAGAGCCTGAAGATCAAGAGCCCCTCACCCTAGCCCTCTCCCTGAGGGAGAGGGAACCGACCGAGGTGTCCCACCTACTGCATCGACCTGAAAAACCGCGTCGATTATGGATTCAAAGCAGGACTTTCAGGTCGGCGTAATCCCGCAATATTCCCCAATCGGTTCCCTCTCCCTCTGGGAGAGGGCTAGGGTAAGGGGCTTTTCAGGCCATCAGATACGGAACTGCCCCACCAGCTTGCCCAACCGCTGCCCCAGCTCCGCCAGACTGCGCGACGTTTGCGCGCCCAGTTGCGTTTCATCGGCGACGCTGTCCACCGCCACGGCAATCTGATGCACGCTGCGGTTGATCTCTTCGGCCACCGCCGTCTGCTCTTCCGCTGCGCTGGCGATCTGCGCGTTCATCGAGTTGATCGTCGCGATCAACTGCGCCATGGCGTCCAGCGATGCGCCAGCCTGATTGGCTTGCTGCGAAGTGCCGTCGCCGGCCTCGCTGGAACGGCGCATCGCTTCGACCGCCTGCTGCGTGCCGGCCTGCAAGCGGTCGATCATGCCCTGGATTTCCTGGGTGCTGATCTGCGTGCGGCTGGCCAGCGCGCGTACTTCGTCCGCAACCACCGCAAACCCGCGCCCGGCCTCACCGGCGCGCGCCGCTTCGATCGCGGCGTTGAGCGCCAGCAGGTTGGTCTGCTCGGCAATCGAACGGATCACCCCAAGCACGCCGACGATCGAACTGACGTCCTGCTGCAGGCTGTCCAGCGACACGCCGCTGTTGCGGATGTCGTCGACCAGCGCATGAATCTGTTTGATGCTGCCCGCGACCACGCGCTTGGCGCTCTGGCCTTCTTCGTCGGTCTGCTGAGCGGCGACGGCGGCGTTCTGTGCGCTCTTGGCGACTTCCTGGGCGGCGGCGGACATTTCGTTGATCGCCGTGGCGACCTGATCGGTTTCGTGGCGTTGACGCTCCATGGCCTGATCGGAACGCTGCGCCTGTTCCGAGACCTGGGTGACCAGACCGGTCAGTTGCGTGGTCATCTCGGTGATCTGCCGCACCAGGCCGTGGATCTTGTCGACGAAACGATTGAACGAGCCGGCCAGTTCGCCGAGTTCGTCCTGGCTGGTGATGTTCAGGCGCCGGGTCAGGTCGCCCTCGCCCGCCGCGATGTCGTCGAGGTTGGCTTTCATCAGGGTCAGCGGGCGCAGAATGGTGTTGGCCAGCAGCATGCCCGCTGCCGCGATCACCAACAGCACCAGCACCGCAACGCCGACGATGCTCAGCACCACGCCTTGCACGCGCTCCTGCACTTGCGCCTCGACCTGCGCCACTTGCGCTTCGATGCCGTCGAGGTTGACCGAGGTGCCGACCGCCATGTCCCACTTCGGCAGGTATTCGGTGTAGCCGAGTTTCGGCACCAGCACCTTGGCGTTACCCGGCAGCGGTGAGCTGTATTGCAGATAGTGGGTGCCGTCCTTGGCCACTTTGACCAGGCCGAGGTTGACGTAGACGCCGTTCGGATCGCGGTTGTCCTTGAAGCTTTTGCCCACGCCGTCGGGGTCGTTGGCCTTGAACAGGCGCACGGTTTCGGAGTCGTAGCCGAAGAAGTAGCCATCCTTGCCGTAGCGGATGCCCGAGAGCAATTTGATCGCCTGCGCCCGCGCCGCGTCGTCGCCCGGTGCGGCGGCGTCGTACAGCGGTTTGATCGTGGTCATGGCCACGGCGACGTAACTTTGCAGGGTGGCCTTGGCGTCGCTGAGCAGCCGCTCGCGGGTCTGTTCGACCTCCTTGCGCGCCTGTTCCTGGAGGATGAACAGCGTGGTCACGCTGATGACCAGCGCAAAGAGCAGCACCGGCAGAACGGCAAGGGACAGGACTTTAGCCTTGAGACTCAGGCGCATCGGGGGACTCACTCTTTTGATTTTGTTGGCGTGGTTAAAGGCTTTAACGGCACGCCGGGGCAAAAGTTGAGTCTTGAAACATCGCCGCCCCCCCTGTGGGAGCGAGCCTGCTCGCGAAAGCGTTGGCTCAGCAACCTGTGTGTCGACTGACACGACGCCTTCGCGAGCAGGCTCGCTCCCACATGGGGCAATTGTGGATTTTTTAGAGAACCATCGCCGCCACCCAGCCAAACACCAGCAGCGGCAGGTTGTAGTGCAGGAAGGTCGGTACGACGGTGTCCCAGATGTGGTGATGCTGGCCGTCGATGTTCAGGCCCGAGGTCGGGCCGAGGGTCGAGTCCGAGGCCGGCGAACCGGCATCGCCCAGCGCACCGGCAGTGCCAACGATGCAGACGATGGCGATCGGGCTGAAGCCCAGTTGCACGCACAACGGCACGAAAATCGCCGCCAGAATCGGCACCGTGGAGAACGACGAACCGATGCCCATGGTCACCAGCAAGCCCACCAGCAGCATCAACAAAGCCCCGACGCCTTTGCTGTGATTGATCCAGGCCGCCGACGATTCGACCAGCGTCTGCACCTGCCCGGTGGCCTTCATCACTTCGGCAAAGCCTGAGGCGGCGATCATGATGAAGCCGATCATCGCCATCATTTTCATGCCTTCGGTGAACAGGTCATCGGTCTCGCGCCATTTGACGATGCCCGACACCGAGAAAATCAGGAACCCGACCAGAGCGCCGATAATCATCGAGTCCAACAGCAACTGCACGACAAACGCCGAAGCGATGGCCACACCGGCGATCATCAGGCTCAGCGGGTTGTAGTGCACCGCCGTCTGCTCGACCTGTTCGATTTTGGCCAGGTCATAAACGCGCTTCTTGCGGTAGCTGATGAACGCGATCGCCAGTCCGAAAACCATGCCCAGCGCCGGAATGCCCATGGCGTGGGTGACATTGATGCCGCTGATGTCGACGCCGCTGCGGGCGACGTTGGCCAGCAGGATTTCGTTGAGGAAGATGTTGCCGAAACCCACCGGCAGAAACATGTACGGGGTGATCAGGCCAAAGGTCATGACGCAGGCGATCAGACGGCGATCGAGTTGCAGCTTGGTCAGTACATATAGAAGTGGTGGCACCAGCAGCGGAATGAAGGCGATGTGGATCGGCAGGATGTTCTGCGAGGCAATCGCCACCACCCACAGCAGGCCGATCAGCAGCCATTTGACGTTACCGCCGCCGGTTGCGTGCTGCCGATCCACCATCGCCAAAGCCTTGTCGGCCAGCGCATGGGCCAGGCCGGATTTGGCAATCGCCACGGCGAACGCGCCGAGCAAGGCGTACGACAACGCCACCGTCGCGCCGCCGCCCAGACCGCTGTTGAACGCCTTGAGTGTTGCGTCGATGCCCAGACCGCCGGTCAGGCCACCGACCAGCGCCCCGACGATCAGCGCGATCACCACATGCACGCGCGACAGGCTGAGGATCAGCATGACGCCGACGGCTGCTATGACTGCATTCATTTCACTACCTCAAAAAACACTGCGGGTGGAAACACACCGCCAGACAGGATGAGTCCGCCCGGCGCTGGCCGGCGGATTTGTATGAAGGGTCTTATTAGAGGGCGCGCACTGTGCCGCAGAGTGGCGGCGCTGTCAAAGCCCTGTGGCGAGGGGATTTATCCCCGTTGGGTGGCGAAGCCGCCCCCGGCAAACTTTAAATCAACCCTGTACGCAGGTGTCACGACTGCTTCGCAGCCGAACGGGGATAAATCCCCTCGCCACAGGACTACAGGACTACCGGACCACAGGACCACAGGACCACAGGACTACAGGACCACAGGCCCCGCATGCGGCAATCGGTCATATTGCGCTCACGGCATAAAGAAAGCCGAAACGCGGCCGCTACAGTGCAAAGTCTCAGATATTTATCGGATAAGGATGTTTTCCATGTCGCTCAGACAACTTTCCATCCAGTGGAAAATCACCCTGCTCGCCGGCCTCTGCCTGGCCGGTATCGTGACCCTGTTGGTCGGTCTTTCGCTGTATCGCATGGAACACAGCTCGGCGCTGGTCAAGGCCTCGAGCATGGAGATGCTCACCGAATCGGCGCAGGCGCGGATCGAATCGCAAGGTGAAGTGCAGGCCGCCGGCATTCGTCAGCAATTCATGGACGCCTATCAGTACGGCCACGGTTTCTCGCGGCAGGTGCTGTTTTTGCGTGAGCAGGCCGAGAAGCGCTTTCTCGATGCCTTCGATCTGCGCGAGGACATGACCCGTCAGGTCAAATCCGCGCTGCAAGCCAACCCGGACCTGCTCGGCCTGTCGCTGGTGTTCGAAGCCAATGCGCTGGACGGCAAGGACGAACTGTTCGCCGATCAGGCTGAACTGGGCAGCAACGACAAGGGCCGTTTTGCCCTGTACTGGTCGCAGCCGACCCCGGGCAAAGTCACTTCGATGGCGCTGCCGGAAAGCGACATGAGCGACACCAGCACCGGCCCCAGCGGTCAGGCTGCGAATGCCTGGTTCACCTGCCCGCGCACCACGCTCAAACCCTGCGTGATCGAGCCGTACTTCTATGTCATCGATGGCCAGAAAGTGCTGATGACCAGCATCGTCTTCCCGCTGCAGGTCAACGGCAAAGTCATCGCCTCGCTGTCGGTTGACATCAACCTCAACAGCCTGCAAGCGATCAGCCAGAACGCCAGTCGCAAGCTGTATGACGGTCAGACCGCCATCAGTATCGTCAGCCCCGCCGGCCTGCTCGCCGGTTACAGCCCGGATGCCGGCAAACTCAGCCAGCGTCTGGATGCGGTGGATCAGGCCAGCGGCAGTGAGTTGCTGCGCTTGCTCGCCTCAAGCACTGGCGTGAGCAGCCTGCACAGCAACGGCCAGTTGAAAGTGCTGTCGCCGTTCCAGCCGATTCCCGACGGACCGGCATGGGGCGTGTTGCTCGATGTGCCGGAGAAAGTCCTGGTCAGCCGCGCCGAAGCGCTCAAGCAGCAACTGGATGCGAGCAATACCTCAGGCACGCTGATCGAACTGAGCCTGGGCCTGTTCGCCGCGCTGATCGGTCTGTTGCTGGTGTGGCTGATGGCGCGCAGCGTGACCAAGCCGATCCTCGGTGTGGCGCACATGCTTGAAGACATCGCCAGCGGCGAAGGCGACCTGACCCGGCGTCTGGCCTACGACAAGCAGGACGAGCTCGGCCAGTTGGCCGGTTGGTTCAACAAGTTCCTCGACAAGTTGCAGCCGATCATCGCCGAGGTGAAGCGCTCGGTGCAGGACGCGCGCAACACTGCCGACCAGTCCTCAGCCATCGCCACCCAGACCAGCGCCGGCATGGAGCAGCAATACCGTCAGGTCGATCAGGTCGCCACCGCTTCCCACGAAATGAGCGCCACCGCCCAGGACGTCGCGCGCAGTGCCGCCCAGGCCGCCGAAGCTGCCAAGGACGCCGACCGCGCCACCCGCCAGGGTCTGACCGTGATCGACCACACCACCGCGAGCATCGACACCCTCGCCGCCGACATGAGCGCAGCGATGGTCCAGGTCGAAGGCCTGGCCGCCAACAGTGAGAAGATCGGCACGGTGCTGGAGACCATCCGCGCCATCGCCGAGCAGACCAACCTGCTCGCACTCAACGCCGCCATCGAAGCCGCCCGTGCCGGTGAAGCCGGACGCGGTTTTGCTGTGGTCGCCGATGAAGTGCGCAACCTCGCGCGCCGCACTCAGGAGTCGGTGGAGGAAACCCGCCAGGTCATCGAGCAATTGCAGAACGGCACGCAGGAAGTGGTCGGTGCGATGGGCAACAGCCATCGTCAGGCCCAGGGCAGCGTTGAGCAGGTGGGTCAGGCTGTCACGGCGTTGCGGCAGATCGGCGATGCGGTGACGGTGATCAGCGACATGAACCTGCAAATCGCCAGTGCCGCCGAAGAGCAGAGCGCAGTGGCTGAAGAGATCAATAACAACGTGGCAACGATTCGCGATGTGACCGAGTCGCTGTCCGGGCAGGCCAATGAATCGGCGCGCGTGAGCCAGTCGCTCAACAGCCTGGCGAATCAGCAGCAGCGGTTGATGGATCAGTTTCGCGTTTGATGCACAAGTGCGGGGTGTCAGTTCCAATCCCCCCTCACCCCAGCCCTCTCCCCCCAAGGGGGCGAGGGGGAAAGGGAGCCGATCTTCATGCCATTCAAGTCCTGAGTTCGACTCGGATTTCAAGTGGGTGCATCTCTCAAGAACAACACAATCAGTCCCCTCTCCCTCTGGGAGAGGGTTAGGGTGAGGGGCTTTTCAAGGGCTCACCGCCGAGGCAGTTCAATCACCACTTTCAACCCGCCCCACTCGCTTTCGCCCAACACCAGCAAGCCACCCCACGTTTCGACAATATCCCGCACGATCCCAAGGCCGAGCCCATGCCCGTGGGTCTGCTCATCCAGCCGCGTGCCACGGCTGAACACCTGAGACCGCTGCTCCTCGGGAATCCCCGGGCCGTCATCTTCCACGCTCAGGGCAAAGCCGTCAGACCGTTCGATTACACTCAAGCGCACCTCGGCATCGGCCCATTTGCAGGCGTTGTCGAGCAGGTTACCGAGCAGTTCGAGCAAATCCTCGCGGTCCCACGGCAGCTGCAAACCCGGCGGTGCGACGTAGCTCAGGGCCAGATGCTCGCCGTGAATCATGTTCAGCGTCGCCAGCAACCCCGGCAACTCGGCATCGCAATCAAACAACGCGCCGGGCAGCGCATCCCCCGCCAACCGCGCGCGATTGAGTTCGCGATTGAGGCGCTGCTGCACCTGCTCCAGTTGTTCCTTGAGGATCCTGCGCAGCTCGGGATGGTCATCGAGCTTGTCGCTGGAGGCCAGGCTGAGCAGCACCGCCAACGGGGTTTTCAGCGCGTGGCCAAGGTTGCCCAAGGCATTGCGCGAGCGCTTGAGGCTGTCTTCGGTGTGGGCGAGCAAATGGTTGATCTGCGCCACCAGCGGTTCCAGCTCCACCGGCACCTGATCGTCGAGTTGCGAGCGCTGGCCCTGCTGCAACTGAGCGATCTGCTCGCGCGCGCGTTCCAGCGGTTTCAGCGCGCGGCGCACGGTCAGGCGTTGCAGGAACAGGATCAACAGCAACGCCGCCAGCCCCAGACCGAGGCCGATCTGGCGCATGCGCTGGAAGCTGTCGCTGACCGGCGTGTAATCCTGGGCGACACTGATCGAGATCGACTGCCCCAGGCGTCGGTAGTCCGAGCGCAGTATCAGCAGGCGTTGCCCGCCCGGGCCTAGTTGCAGGTTGCTGTGCAGCCCCGGGTGCTGCAGCAGCGGCAGTTCCTGATCCCACAGCGAGCGCGAACGCCAGTGGCTGTCGGAGAAATCGATGCGAAAGTAGTGCCCGGAAAACGGCCGCTGATAGGCCGGCGACAGATGCCGCTCATCCAGCTGCAAACCTTGCGGGCCGCGCACCAGCGCTACCAGCAGGCTTTCGCTGTCGTTGCGCAGGCCGGCTTCGAGGTAGCGCTGCAAACCGACTTCGAACAACCACAGGCTGGTTTGCGCCAGCACCAGACCGACCACCACCATCACGCTGATCAGACCCAGGCTCAAACGGCGCTGGATTGATCTCATGAAGCTTGTCCGCCGAACAGGTATCCCTGACCGCGACGGGTTTCGATCACGCTTTTGCCGAGCTTGCGCCGCAGGTGATTGACGTGGACTTCGAGGACGTTGGAGTCACGCTCGGTCTCACCGTCGTAGAGGTGTTCGGCGAGGTGGCTTTTCGAGAGGATCTGTTCGGGGTGCAGCATGAAATAGCGCAGCAGGCGGAATTCAGCGGCGGTCAGCTGGATGTCGGCGCCGTCGCGAACCACGCACTGGCGGCCTTCGTCCAGATGCAGGCCGGCGGCTTGCAGGGTCGGCTGGTTGGCCTGGCCCTTGGAGCGGCGCAGCAGTGACTGAATGCGCAGGTACAGTTCTTCCGGGTGGAACGGTTTGGTCAGGTAATCGTCAGCGCCGGCTTTCAGCCCTTCGATGCGCTCGGCCCAGGAGTCGCGCGCGGTAAGGATCAGCACCGGAATCGCCAGACCGGCAGCGCGCCACTGCGCCAACACGTCCAGCCCCGGCACGCCGGGCAGGCCGAGATCGAGGATGATCAGGTCATAGGGCTCGCTGCTGCCCTGATACACCGCGTCACGACCATCGGCCAGCCAATCCACCGCGTAGCCTTGGCGCTGCAGGCCGGCGAGCAATTCGTCGGCCAGCGGTACATGGTCTTCCACCAGAAGCAAACGCATCGATCAATCTTCCTTGTCTTTGACTAACTCGCCGGTATCGGCCTTCAGGTGCAGCTCGCGCGCCACGCCTTCGACCGTCAGCAATTCGACTTCGTAAATGTACACGTCGTGTTTTTCTTCCAGCTCGACTTCCAGCAGTTTGGCGCCGGGGTAGCGATCCATGGCCTGCTGCAGCACTTGCTCCAGCGGCAGGATCACACCATCGCGACGCAGGGCCAGCGCCTCGTCCTGATCGAGGTCGCGGGCCATTGCCGTGCTGCACAACAACACCAGCGCCAGCGCCGTCAGGCGGGTGGCGCGACTATTCAGCTTCATTACGTATCCTGATGATCCCTGAGCACTTCACCATCGACCGCGTTCAACTCCAGATCCCACTTCAGCCCTTTCGGGTCGCGCAGTTCGATCTGGTAAATGAACTTGCCGTACTCTTCCTCCAGCTCGGTTTCGGTGATTTCCGAACCGGGGTGTTTTTCCAGGGCGATGGCGTTGAGCTTCTCGAAGGAGACGATAGTACCAGCGTCGCGCAAACGAAGCGCTTCGTCAGGCCCGAGATCGCGCGCCTGCGCGGTATTGGCAATGAGGCCGAGGATCGAGGCAGTGGTCAGGGCAGTCAGGGTTTTCATGGTGTCTCCGAATTCTTATATGTTGCTTACGGTGGGCACCATAGCGAGGTCAACTTAACTGAAACTGAATGGCCATCATTGTGCCCCACTGTTGGCAAGATTCCCTGTGGGAGCGAGTCTGCTCGCGAAGACGGAGTGTCAGCTGCAGCGATGTTTCTGACCCGCCGCTTTCGCGAGCAGGCTCGCTCCCACACTGGTTTTGCGTCTGCCCCGTTTGTGGGACAGGCTCACTCCTACATGGGCCTGCAACATGTGCTTATAATCGCCAGCTTGCTAACGATCGAGACCGGTATGACCGCCATCCACATCAAGTTTCCCGCCCTCACCCTCAAGGCCGGCCCACGGGCCATGGCGCGCATTCGTGCGCAGGGATTGCACGCCGCTGACGTCGGCACCCTGCCCGGTGCGGCCGGTGGGCCGAAGGCGTTGGGGATTCAGGGGCTGGATCTGGCGTTGTTCGGCGAGTGGCTGCCGGGTGCGCCGCGTGAGCGTTCGCTGATCGGCGCCTCGGTGGGTTCCTGGCGCTTCGCCAGCGCCTGCCTGCCGGACGCCGCCGAAGGCATTCGCCGCCTCGGTGAGCTGTACGCCGAGCAGCATTTCAACAAAGGCGTGACCATGGCCGAGATCAGCCAGAGCTCGCAGCGCATGCTCAATGACCTGCTCGACGGCCGCGATGCGAGCATTCTTGAAAACGCCGATTACCGCTTGAACATCATGGTGGTGAAAAGCCAGGGCCGCCTCGCCGAGGATCATCGCGGGCGCCTCGGTCTGGCGTTGGGCTCGGTGATCGCCGACAACCTGCGCGGCCGTGCACGGCTGTCGCGGCACTTCGAACGGCTGATCATCCACGATCCACGCCTGGCGCCGCCGCTTGATGCCTTGACCGATTTCCCCTCGCGTTTCGTTGCCCTCAATACCGGCAACCTGCGCCAGGCCCTGCTCGCTTCCGGGTCGATTCCGATGGTCATGGAAGGCGTGCGCGACCTGCCCGGCGCCGGCGCGGGTACGTTCCGCGATGGCGGTTTGCTCGACTACCACCTCGACCTGCCCTACAGCGGCGACGGCATCGTGCTCTATCCGCACTTCACCGATCGGGTGATTCCCGGCTGGTTCGACAAGACCCTGCCATGGCGCCGCGCTTCGGTGCAGCGTCTGCAGGATGTGCTGCTGGTCGCGCCATCGAAGGAATATCTGGCGCGCCTGCCCTACGGCAAACTGCCCGATCGAAATGACTTCAAACGCTTTATGGGCGATGCGCCGGGCCGGCAGAAATACTGGCACGCGGCGATGGACGAGAGCCGGAGACTGGGTGACGAATTCCTCGAGCTGACGGCCAACGGTCGCCTCGCCGAGCGCTTGCTGACCCTTTAGTCAGCACGGCCAAAGACAAGCTGATAAACTCGCCGCCTGCCCGAATCGCTGCGGCGAACGCCATCTGAACAGAGCCGAAAATACTGTGGAAATCTTCAAGGAATTTACTTTCGAATCCGCCCACCGCCTGCCGCACGTCCCGGACGGCCACAAGTGCGGCCGCCTGCACGGCCACTCATTCAAGGTCGCGCTGCACCTGAGCGGCGACCTCGATCCGCACACTGGCTGGATTCGCGATTTCTCCGAGATCAAAGCGATTTTCAAGCCGCTGTATGAGCGCCTCGACCACAACTACCTGAACGACATTCCTGGCCTGGAAAACCCGACCAGCGAAGTGCTGGCCAAATTCATCTGGAATGAGATGAAGCCATTGCTGCCGGAACTCAGCGCGATCCGCATTCATGAGACGTGCACCAGCGGCTGCATCTATCGCGGCGAATAAGCCGATCCGAAGACCACTGCAAAACCCTGTGGGAGCGGGCTTGCCCGCGATAGCGGAGTGTCGGACACATCAATGTTGGATGTTCCGACGCCATCGCGGGCAAGCCCGCTCCCACAGGGTTCAGTGCCGGATTGAGTTCAGAAACAGCCTCCACGGCTGTTTTTTTATGCCTATGCTGTCCGCTCCCCGCCAAGAGGGCAGCCCCATGACGGCTCGCTCCCACATTGGGCTCCTGGTGCATTCAGTGCACTGCTTTCGCGCTGAAAACCTCAGTCGCGTCTACACATTCGTTCACTTGCGCCGTTTGGCACGACCGCTGCAACCCTTCTGCGTCTTCCCCTTCCAGCAAGGACTGCCCCATGACGCAGAACGCCTCCGGCAACGATTACCCGCTCAGTGAAGTCCCCATGCACGCGCGCAAAGGCCTGGCCTCGACGGCGATGGTGTTACTGGGCTTCACGTTTTTCACTGCGACCATGTTTGCCGGCGGCAAGCTCGGGGTTGCGTTCGGTTTCGCCGAGATGATGGCGGTGATCATTGTTGGCAATCTGCTGCTGGGCCTTTACGCCGCAGGGCTGGGTTACATCGCCTTCAAGAGCGGCCTCAATTCGGTACTGATGGGCCGCTTCTGTTTTGGCGAGGTCGGCAGCAAGCTCAGCGATCTGATTCTCGGCTTCACCCAGATTGGTTGGTACGCGTGGGGCACGGCGACGGCAGCGGTGGTGATCGGCAAGTATTTCAATCTCGATGAAAGCACCGTGCTGGTCCTGATGGTGCTGTTCGGCCTCGGCTTCTGCGCTACGGCGTACATCGGTTATCGCGGACTGGAGATTCTCTCGTACATCGCGGTGCCGGCGATGATGTTGCTGCTGATGCTGTCGATGTGGGCAGCGACCGTGAAAGTCGGCGGCTTCGAAGGCTTGCTCAGCGTGGTGCCGAGCGGTTCGCTGGACTGGTCGACAGCGATCACCCTGGTGTTCGGCACCTTCGTCAGCGGCGCAACGCAAGCCACCAACTGGACGCGATTTTCGCGCTCGGCAAAAGTCGCGGTGCTGGCCAGCCTGATCGGTTTTTTCATCGGCAACGGGCTGATGGTGCTGATCGGCGCGTACGGCGCGATCGTCTATCAACAGCCGGATGTGGTTGAAGTGCTGCTGTTGCAGGGCTTCGCCATGGCCGCGATGGCCATGCTGTTGCTGAACATCTGGAGCACTCAGGACAACACCATCTACAACTTCGCCGTGGCCGGCTGCAACCTGCTGCGCACCGGGCGGCGCAAGACCGTGACCCTCGGTGGCGCGGTGATCGGCACTCTGCTCGCCCTGCTGGGCATGTACGACATGCTGGTGCCGTATCTCATCCTGCTCGGCACGGTGATTCCGCCGATTGGCGGGGTGATCATGGCTGACTTCTTCTACCGCTGGCGCGGGCACTATCCGCGTCTGGCCGACGCACGGTTGCCAGCGTTCAACTGGCCGGGCCTCGGGGCCTACGGGGTCGGAACCGTCGCTGCGTTCAGCTCGCCCTGGGTCGCGCCGCTGGTAGGAATCGCCGCTGCCGCGCTAACGTATGTCATCGTCACCGGTGTGCTGGGCGCCCGTCGCGTCAGCGCACCACTACAAGACCTATAAAGAGGATTTGCTTGATGCACATCATCAACGCCCGCCTGCGCAACCAGGAAGGCCTGCACGAATTGCACCTCGAAGACGGCCTGATCCACAGCATCGCCCGTCAGACCGAAGCGCCGACCCTCGGCGCGGATGACCTCGATGCCGGCGGCAATCTGGTGGTGCCGCCCTTCGTCGAGCCGCACATCCACCTCGACGCCACCCTCACCGCCGGCGAGCCGCGCTGGAACATGAGCGGCACGCTGTTCGAAGGCATTGAATGCTGGGGCGAGCGCAAAGTCACCATCACCGAAGAAGACACCAAGACCCGCGCCAAGAAGACCATTCAGGCCCTGGCCGCCCACGGCATTCAGCACGTGCGCACCCACGTCGACGTCACCGACCCGCAACTCACCGCGCTCAAAGCCATGCTCGAAGTGCGCGAGGAAAGCCGTCACCTGATTGACCTGCAGATCGTCGCGTTCCCGCAGGAAGGCATCGAGTCGTTCCGCAACGGGCGCGAGCTGATGGAAGAGGCGATCCGCATGGGCGCCGACGTGGTCGGCGGCATTCCGCATTTCGAGTACACCCGCGATCAGGGCGTCAGCTCGGTGAAGTTCCTCATGGACCTGGCCGAGCGTACCGGCTGCCTGGTCGATGTGCATTGCGACGAGACCGACGATCCGCATTCACGTTTCCTCGAAGTGCTTGCCGAAGAAGCGCGCAGCCGCGACATGGGCGCCCGCGTCACCGCCAGCCACACCACGGCGATGGGTTCTTATGACAATGCCTACTGCGCCAAACTGTTCCGCCTGCTCGGCCATTCCGGCATCAGCTTTGTTTCCTGCCCGACCGAAAGCATTCACCTGCAAGGACGTTTCGACAACTTCCCGAAACGCCGGGGCGTGACCCGCGTCAACGAACTGCTCGAAGCCGGCATGAACGTGTGTTTCGGTCAGGATTCGATCGTCGACCCGTGGTATCCGC
Organism: Pseudomonas sp. TE9122; assembly: GCF_056278925.1. Taxonomy (NCBI): domain Bacteria; kingdom Pseudomonadati; phylum Pseudomonadota; class Gammaproteobacteria; order Pseudomonadales; family Pseudomonadaceae; genus Pseudomonas; species Pseudomonas sp. TE9122. Next base: position 3,368,541 of record NZ_JBWBQI010000001.1, read on the forward strand.
TGGGTAACGGCAACATCCTGCGCGTACTTGAAGCGGGTTTGCACATCTGCCACATGCTCGGTTATCGCAACCTGCAAAGCGCGCTGGATCTGGTCACCGACAACAGCGCCAAAGCCATGCACCTGGGCGAGCGTTACGGACTGGAACAGGGCCGCCCGGCGAACCTGCTGATTCTCTCGGCGGACAGCGACTACGAAGTGATCCGCAGCCAAGGCCTGCCGCTGTATTCGATTCGCGGCGGCAAGGTGTTGATGAAGCGGCAGATGCCGGTGGTGGAGTTCAGTTGAGATTGCGCTGGGGCTGATGGCCTCATCGCTGGCAAGCCAGGCTCCCACAGGTTTTGTGTTGAGCACATGATTGGGCCCTCATGCAAAACCCTGTGGGAGCCTGGCTTGCCAGCGATGGCGTCGGCCGAATCAATCCATCAACCGCGCCGTGCCAAACAATCTGACGCGCAGCAATTCCCCTTCCGAAACCTCAAGCAAAACCGGTGCGGTGCCACCCGGCATGACCACCCGCACTTCACCCGCCTCGACCCAACCCACCCGCCACGCCGCACACGCCACTGCGCTGGCGCTGGTGCCGGATGACGCGGTTGGTCCTTCGCCACGCTCGAATACCCGGGCGAGGACTTGCTGCGGCGACGCCAGCCTGGCCCATTGCAGATTGACGCCCGCCGGGCAGGGATTGCCGGCACCGTTGGGCATGGCATAGGCGATTGCTGTAAGCCGTTGGTTCAGGGTGGGTTCACGCATCTGTTCGTTGCTCGGCAAAGCGCTTGCATCGCTGAGCAGCGTTACACAGTGCGGATTGCCGATACGGACGAATTGGCTGTGGGTCCAAGTGGGATCGAGTTGCGCCAGGGGCTGGACATGGCTGACGTCGCGATTATTGATTTGAACGCTCTCGACTGCCTGCGCCCCAACGGCTCGCGGGCCGAATCCGGGCCGGCCGAGGTCGAGCCAGAAACCGCGCACGCCTTCGACTTCGGCGGGTCTCACTGAGGTTTCCAGCGCCGCGCCTTTGTCATGATGAACGCGCAGCATGGCGCCCTGCTCCGCCATCAAGCCTTGCTCGGTTAATGCCTGAGAAAAAATCGTCAGGCCGTTACCGCTGCGCTCGGCGAGACTGCCGTCGGTGTTGACGATCAGCACATCGAACGGCGCAGATGCCTGAAACGGGCCGATCAGCAGGCCGTCACTGCGGTGGGGTTTGCCGTTGGCCGGACGCTGGCCTTCCGGCCAATCGTAGCACAGGGCGATAGCGGCTTCGCTCCAGTGCTGCCGAGATGCGGCGCAGGCGTCGGCGCTTGTGGGCAACGCGATTCCGGCCTCGCGCAAGGCTTGGGGTGAGACCACGGCGTAGATATTGCCGCGTGCGTCGTAGAACTTCGTCATGCCTTGTTCCCATATTCCATGCTGGCGAAAATCCGACTGTAAACCGCAAACCAGTGTGGGAGCGAGCCTGCTCGCGAAGGCGGTGCGTCAGTCGACAATTCCATATTTGACCCACCGCTTTCGCGAGCAGGCTCGCTCCCACAGGGTAGGATGTTCACCGTTATGCCCCGAAAGGCCTGAGATCGAACCTCAACGCCGCCAGAATGTCACTCGGGATGCAGTTGTTTTTTTGCCAAGGATCGATATGACCAGCCTCAACCCCCAAGACACGTTCGTCCCCGGACGCCTGCAACAGATGTCCACCCGCGTCGCTTTTTTCATCGCTGGCCTCGGCATCGCCGCGTGGGCGCCGCTGGTGCCGTATGCCAAGGCGCGGGCCGGGCTGGATGAGGGCACGCTGGGATTACTGCTGCTGTGCCTGGGTGTCGGCTCGATTCTGGCGATGCCGCTGGCGGGGATTCTCGCCACGCGTTTTGGTTGCCGACGAGTGGCCACCGGCGGCACCTTGCTGATCTGCGCGGCGCTGCCGTTGCTGGCGACGGTGTCATCGATCCCGGCGCTGATCGCCACGCTGTTCATGTTCGGCGCCGGTCTCGGCACGGTGGATTCGACGGTGAACCTGCAAGCAGTGATCGTCGAGCGCGCCAGCGGCAAGCACATGATGTCGGGGTTCCACGGCCTGTTCAGCCTCGGCGGCATCGTCGGTGCGGCGGGTGTCAGCGCCCTGCTCGGCCTCGGCCTGACACCGCTGGCGGCGATGCTGGTGGTAGTGGTTTTGCTGATCGGCGCCTTGCTCAAATGCGTGCCGCACATGCTGCCCTATGGCAGCGAAAGCTCCGGCCCGGCGTTCGCGATTCCCCATGGCATCGTGCTGTTTATCGGCGGCATGTGCTTCATCGTTTTCCTTACCGAAGGCGCGGCGCTGGACTGGAGCGCAGTGTTCCTCGCTCAGGAACGGGGGATCGACACGGCTTATGCGGGAATGGGTTACGCAGCGTTTGCCCTGACCATGACCGTCGGCCGTCTGCTTGGTGATCGCATCGTGCGCAAGCTGGGGGCCACGCGGATCATTCTGTTCGGCGGTCTGTTGGCGGCGGCGGGGTTGTTTCTCGCCACCTTCGCGCCGAGCTGGCAAGCGGCGCTGCTCGGTTATGCGCTGGTCGGCGCCGGTTGCTCGAACATCGTGCCGGTGCTGTACACGGCGGTGGGCAAGCAGACGGTGATGCCGGAGAGCATCGCGGTGCCGGCGATTACCACGCTGGGTTATGCAGGGATTCTCGCCGGGCCAGCGGTGATCGGTTTTGTCGCCCATGCCAGCAGCCTGAGTTTTGCCTTTGGACTGATGGCGGTATTGCTGGTGGCTGTGGCGATTGGCGGTAAAGTTCTGAAGGTCTAAAGCAAAAGATCGCAGCCTTCGGCAGCTCCTACAGGGGATCGGCGAACATCCTGTAGGAGCTGCCGAAGGCTGCGATCTTTTGCTCTTGTGTTTTAAAAACCGACGCTGGCCTGCACGAAGAACGTGCGCGGTGCGCCGACATACATCCCCGAGTTGTTGTCGCTGGAGCGGGTGAAGTATTGCTTGTCGAAGACGTTCTTCACCCCGGCACCAAGCTTGAGGTTCGACACCTGCGGACCAAAGTCATAACCGCCGCGCACGTTCCAGGTCACGTAACCCGGGATGTCGCCGTACTGCCCGTCTGCTGTGCCTTCGGTGATGTAGTTGCCGTTGAAGCTGCCATTCGCATTCACACCGGTGCCCGGCGAACGCTGTTTCGATTGGGCGAAGCCATCGATGTTCCAGGTCCAGCGATTGATGTCGTAACGCAAACCGACCGTCGCAACCTGCCGCGAATAGAACGGCAGATCGCGGCCCTTGAAGCCGGGGATCTCGCCTTCATAGGTGGCGCGGGTGTAGGTGAAACCGGCGTTGGCAGTCAAACCATCGAGGCGCGGGTCGAGTGCGGCCATGTCGTAATGCACCGAGGCTTCAATGCCCTGGTGCTTGGTCGCGCCGAGGTTGGTCCAGCCGACGTCGTTGCTGATGTATTGCAGTTCGTCATCGAAATCGATGTAGAACAGCGTCACCTCGCCGCCCCAGACATCATCGTTGTAGCGCGTGCCGATCTCGTAGGTCTTGGCCTTTTCCGGCTCCAGACCGTTGGCGGTGCTGTCACCCGAACCGCCCTGGCCGAGCTGGAAATACTGCAGGCTGCCGAACGAGGTTTCGTAATTAGCGAACAGCTTCCAGGCATCGGACAGGTGATACATCACGCTCAGCGCCGGCAGCGGCTCATTGCTTTCGATGCTGCGGTTTTTCTCCTGGACCGGCCGGCCAGCGGTGTCGAGCACGGCGCGGTCGTGCCAATCGGTGCTGATGTGTTCGAAGCGAATGCCCGGGGTGATGGTCCAGTTGCCGACGTCGATCTTGTTGTCGACATACACCGAATTGGCCTCGGTGCCGCCGGTGCGATCCTGGAACACATGGCCGTCGGAGGTCGGCGTGACCACCGGCTGGTTGTTGACCAGCGCCAGACGACTCGATTCTTCGTGCATCGCCTCTTTCAGATAGCGATAACCGACGCTGACTTCCTGGGTGGTCGGGCCGACATCGAACACCCGCGACACGCGCGGTTCGATGCCGAGGGTGTAGTAGGAACGCGGGTATGAGCTGAGGGTGCGCTGATCGCGCGCGGCGATGGTGCTGCCGCGAAAGCTGTCGGTGTAATAGGTGAGAATTTCTGCCTGGGTGCGCTCGTCGATCTGGCGGATCCACTTGAACGACACGTCTTTGCGCCGGCCTGTGAACTGGTCGTAGTCACGCACCGACTCGTACGGTTTGTCGTCGTACTGACGCTGCGTCAGGCCACCCGGCATGTCGGCACTGGCGTCGTAGTAGTGGAAGTTGAGGCTGAAATCGTCCTGATCGGTCGGCGCCCAGTGCGTCTTGAGCAGCACGTCGTCGATGTCGTTGCCGTTGTTGCGCTCGCGATAGCCGTGGCCGTTGACGCCGGAATACAACAGCGCGACGCCCATGCCGTTGTCGGCGGTGCCGCCAAGAAATGCGGTGTCGATGTGTTTCCAGCCGCCGTACTGCGTGGTTTCCAGGGCGGTGCCGATTTCGCCGGTGGTTTTCTCCGGAATCGCGCGGGTCACGAAGTTGATCACGCCGCCGACGTTCTGCGGCCCGTAGCGCACGGAACCGGCGCCGCGCACGACGTCGATGCTGTCGAGATTGCCAGAGGAAATCGGCGCCATCGACAGTTGCGGCTGGCCGTAAGGCGCGAACGCCGCTGGTACGCCATCGATCAAAACAGTCGAGCGTGGCGACAGGCGCGAAGTCAGACCGCGCACGCCGACGTTGAGGGAAATATCACTGCCGCCGGTGCCATTGGAGTCCTGCACCTGCACGCCAGGCACGCGCTTGAGCACGTCGCTGACGTTCATCGCGCCCTGCTCGACCATCGCTTCGCGGCGAATCACCGTGCGTGCGCCGGGGTGGTTCTGCACCACCGCAGCGTCCGCGTCACCGAGCCAGTCGCCGACCACTTTGATGTCGGTCACACCCAGTTCCAGGGGGCCGTTGCTGGCTGCGGAAGTCGCGGCTGGGGCGAGCGTCACCGAGCCTTCATTGATCTGATAATCGAGGCCGCTGCCCTGCAGCAACTGCCGCAGCGCCTGCTCTGGCGCGAGGTCGCCGTCTACCGCTGGAGCTTGTTTGCCGGCCACCAGCTCGGGGCTGAAAAACACCTGCAGCGAGGTTTGCTGGCCCAGTTCGCTCAAGGCCTGGCCCAGCGGTTGCGCGCGGATATGAATGGCTTCAGCGGCAAACGCCAACGGCATCGCGGCACTGACCGCGAGCGCCAAGGCCAGTGGCAACCAAGGGGATTTTTTATTGTGGGTTGTGGTGATGTTCACGTCGTACGGAGTCCTGTGGATCGCAAGAGTGTGCGGCTGTTAATGCAAACCAGTTGCAGTTGAACAGGAAGACGATGAACGGCGAAAAAACCTGAATGCTATCTGGAAATTATTTCCTGACTGCCATCGGCAAGGGTGCGCACCGTCACCGGCAGGATGCTCGGCAAGGCTTTGAGCAAGGCGTCGGTGTCGTCGGATTTGAACACGCTGGTCAGGCGCAGGCTGGCTACGTTCGGCTGGGTTACGGTCAGCGGCTTGTCGCGATAGCGCGATACTTCTGCAGCTACTTCGCTGAGGCTGGCGTTGTTGAACACCAGTTTGCCGTTGCGCCACGCGGTCAGCTGCGCCGGGTTGACCGCGTAGGCCGGCAGGACTTTGCCTTGGGCATCGACCGCAGTGCCGAGGCCTGCGGTGAGGTTGATGAATTGGTTGTCCGGGGCAGCACTTCCCTGCACCTTCACCGTGCCCTGCTCCACCGCCACGCGGGTTTGCGTGGCATCGCGGCGCACATCGAAACGCGTACCGGTGACCGTGACCCTGCCGCTGCCGGCTTCGACAATAAACGGACGCGAGGCGTCGTGTTCAACGCTGAACATCGCCTCGCCCGCGCTCAATTCGATAACCCGTCGATCCTGCTCATAACGCACCTGCAAGCGGCTGCGACTGTTCAGATCGATTACAGAACCGTCCGGCAACGCCACATGCTTGCGCTCGCCCGGCGCCGTGGCGAATTCAGCGCGGTAACCGCCCGGATGATTCAGCCCGCTGAACAGGCCAAGCCCCAGCGCCACGGCCAGAACACTCGCGGCGACGGCATAACGCAGCATCGGCCGACGTTGGCGGCGAGCTGGCGGAGTTTCGGCAAGCGCCTGCAGACGCGACGTCGGCAGCAGATCAGCAGCCGCCCACAAGTCCTGTAGCAGCTGGAATTCTGCACGGTGCTGCGGATGCTCGTTCAGCCAGGCCTCGAAGCGCTGCTGTTGCTCGACGCTGACATTCGGCTCCTGCAATCGCACGAACCATGCCGCCGCCTCGTCACGCACCGCCGCTTGCCCACAGGCGCAATCTCTCGTCTCCATCATGGAATATTCTGTCCGGCTGAGGTTGAGAGCAGGCAGGCCCCCCTGTAGGAGCTGCCGAAGGCTGCGATCTTTTCGACGTCACACGTCATCATGACTGCAAGCCATCCAGCCGCTCACGCAGATGGCGCAGGGTGCGGATCATATACTTTTCGACCATGTTCTTGGACAGCCCCAGGCGTTCGGCGATTTCTGCCTGCGTCAGGCCTTCGATCTTCTGCCATACAAAGATCTTGCGGCAGTTGAGCGGCAGCTCGGTGAGCGCGCGTTCGATGGAATCGGCCAACTGGATCGCGTGCATGTAATGCTCCGGATCGCCCGCCGACGACGCACTGTCATCGACCGCCTCCGCCTCCAGGGCGCCCCGCCGGTCCTCCCGCCGATAACCATCGACCGCGATATTGCGCGCGGTCTGATGCAGATACGCGCGGGGCTGCTGCACCGCCGCCGAATCCGCCTCGAGCACCCGCACAAAGGTGTCGTGCGCCAGATCCTCGGCCTGCGCGCGATTGCGCAGGCGACGAGTCCAGGTGCCGATCAACTCTTCGTAATGCTCGAAAAAGCCGGGTCTGCGGGGACGCATGAGGGTTGGCGACGCGCTGAGGAAAGAGGCGCGAATAGTAATGCTTCCTATTAAGGCGAGGCAATCGATTCCTCGAACAGAGCGCTCAAAGCGCGTACCTGGTCAGCCGGGTTCGCTCAACCAGTTGCAGGTAGTTTGCCAACATCGCCAGACCTTGCGGCGTCATCAATGACTCCGGGTGAAACTGCACGCCATAGATCGGCAGGTCTCGGTGCCGAAGCGCCATGATCTCACCCGGCATGCCGTCGTCATCCAGCACGTGCGCAGTAGCCACCAATTCGCCGGGCAAGACACCCGCCACCAGAGAGTGGTACCGCGCGACTTGCAAGCCGTCAGGCAAGCCGTCGAACAGGTCACGACTGTCGTGACTGATACGGGAAACCTTGCCGTGCAGCACCTGCCTCGCCCTGCGCACCTCGCCGCCGAAAGCAGCGGTAACGCATTGATGCCCCAGACAGATGCCCAATATCGGCAAACGGCCTGCGAAATGATGGATGGCCGCAAGGGAAATGCCCGCTTCTGTTGGAGAGCACGGCCCAGGCGAGACAATCAAAGACTCTGGCGCCAGCGCTTCGATGTCAGCCAAGGTCATTTCGTCATTACGACGCACTTCAACCTCAGCCCCGAGCATGCCCAGGTACTGCACGATGTTGTAGGTGAAGGAGTCGTAGTTATCGATCATTAAGTGCATATGGCAATTCCTGGCGTTGGGCGATCGATTGACAGCGGCCGGCGGCGACCCGCAGCAACTGGCTTTTCTCCAGCGTTTCCTGCCACTCACGATCGGCTACCGAATCCTGCACCACGCCGGCGCCGGCCTGAACGTAGAGACGGGCGTCTTGCAGCAGTGCGGTTCGAATGGCGATCGCCAGGTCGGCACGGCCGCTCCAGTCGAGATAACCGATCGCGCCGCCATACACCCCGCGAGAATGCGGTTCCAGTTCGGCAATGATCTCCAGCGCCCGCACCTTCGAGGCCCCGCTCAGCGTGCCTGCGGGGAAAATGCTTTTGAGCAGGTCCAGCCCGGTCACGTGGTCCGGCACCTGCCCGGTCACGGTTGAGACGATGTGCATGACATGGGAGAAATATTCCACGTTCAGCAACTGCGTCACCTGCACACTGCCGACGCGAGCCAATCGGCCGAGGTCATTGCGCGACAGGTCAACGAGCATCATATGCTCGGCAATTTCCTTCGGATCAGCGAGCAGTTCATCCCTGAGTCGGTGGTCTTCGACTGCCCCACTGCCCCGCCGGCGTGTACCAGCCATTGGCCGGGTGGCCACCGTTTGTTGCTCCTGACGAAACAACATTTCCGGAGAGGCGCCAACCACCTGGCAGTCGCCCAGGTTCAACAAGTAGCGATAAGGCGTGTGGCCCAGATCGGACAGGGATCGGTACAGCGCGACGGCGTCCTCGTCGAAAGGCAGGCTCATGCGTTGGGATAAAACCACCTGCATCACATCGCCCGCAGCGATGTAGTCCTTGATCCTGGCTACGGCCTCAATGAACGCTGACTTCGGGAAGGCCGATTCGACGACCGGCGTTGTCACCTCGACCACATGCCCGCCAGAGGCGCGCGGTACGAGCAACGGGCGCACATTTGCGATCAGTCGGTTGAGCCGATCCTGCCCACACTGGTAATCGCCCAGCGCCTTCGGGGGTTCATGCACGATGCAATAAGCCAGATGCTCGCGGTGATCCAGCACGACGAGATCCATGCTGATCAATTGCAATACATCAGGCAGCTGAAACCCAGAGGGCTTGCGCGGCACTCGACGCAGACGCGACTCGATGAGCCGAGTCGTTTCGAAACCGAAATAGCCAAAGAACCCACCGCTGAAACATGGCAGGCCCGGGCATTGCGGTATACGAAAGCCCTTCTGCAACTTGCCCAGTTCTGCCAACGGATCAATACAGTCAATCGTCACCGAAATCTGTCCGTCACGGTACAGGCGCAAGACACCCTCATCGAGTTCGACGCGCTGACTGCAAGGCAGGCCAATCACCGAGTACGCCGGCGCGAACACACCCTCGTGCCAGTGGCCGGTTTCGAACAGATAATCTTGCCCGCAGTTGGCTAGAGCCTGATACAGCGCAACGGCTTCCACCTCTGGCGGCAATGACAGGGTTTGCCAAAGCGGCACATGGGTATACCCCGCCTCGCCATAGGCAAAAAAATCTTCTAGGCTCAACATCCTTGTGTCTCCGGTTGATCACGCAGTAACAGATCGGCCAACAGCGTCATAGCCCTGCGATCAGATTTGCCATTGCGATTGAGAGGGATCTTGTAGGGTGCGGTGATGCGAATCGGACGGTTGCGGCCTGCCCCGATACCGGGGCAGGCACAGCGCTTATTTCAGCGGCGTAGCAACAAACTCGGGCAGTTGCTCCACCCGGTCAGCGTAAGCGGCAAGCGCTGTGTAGTTCTGGACCTCGACCAAGTGGGAGACCCTGAACTGGGTGAAGCGCCAGGCGGCGGCCACGGTTACATCGGCCTGAGACAACTGCGCCGTTGCAAGCCAAGGATTGGCGCTGGCTGCAGCCTTTTCCAGAAGCGCCAACGCGGCATGCAATTGCTCGGTGACGCGCGTTTGCCAAGGCTCATAGTGAAAAGCGACCGGTTTGTTGTATTCATACTCTAGCTGGACCGCTTTTTCGCATACCGCGAGGCCGAGCCCGATGAGCGACAGCACCTTTTGATGCTCCGCCGAATCCTTCGGCATCAAACTGCGGTCCGGTGCGACCTGCGCCTCCAGATAATCAAGGATCATCGATGAGTCCATGATCATTTCGCCGTTTTCGCAAATCAGCGTCGGCGCCTTGACCACCGAATTGATGGTTCGAAATTCATCCGTATCGCGAAACACCGAGATCTGCCGATGTTCATGTTCCAGCCCCATCAGCCGCATAGAAACGGCCACGCGCCGAACATAGGGTGATCCCATCATGCCAACCAGTTTCATCGCTTTCTCCTGAAATATTGACTATCCGTTTCATCGCCCCTTCCACTCCGTGTGACACTGGTGAACAAAGGGCGAAACTTGTGGTAATCGGCTATGCATCAATTGGTGCAAACGCCACCCTCGCCCCGTAGAACAACGAGGCTCGTTGTGAAACCGTTGCACTATCGCCTGTCGTCAAGAACCTGTTGCCGCCTGCTCTTGCACTTGAGAGATGAGGATTACTTTTCAGGTACTCCACCAGACTCTCAGCGGCGGCGTCGGACTGGGAAATCAGCCGCATGGAATCCGGCAGCTCGAGCCGCCAGAGGTGTTCAATAATCGGATAATGCGTACAGCCCAGTATGCAAACATCTGGCACCTGTGGAGCAGCACTCAGGAGCGCATTGACATGTTTACGAATCTCAGTGCGCAGCATGTCCTCAGGCACACCTTGTTCAATGAGCAACGCCAGGCCCTGACAGGCTTGTTGGTACACCTTTATATCGGCACGCCGATTATTGATTTGCGACGCAAAGATATTTGACTGAACCGTGTGCTGAGTCGCGAAGACCGCGACGCTTTGCACTGGATAATCACAAGCAGAGTTCGCGATCCTGTCGGCGACAGGTGCAACAACGCCGATCACCCTGCGACCGGGATGAACCTCAGCAAGCCACGTCTGCTGCAATCTTTGCAGACTGGTGGCAACCGCCGTGTTACAGGCGATGACAACTAATGAGCAGCCATACTTGAAAAGGCGAGTAATGGCGGCCTGGGTAAGATCATGGATATCGTCGACTGCATCATTGCCATAAGGTGCGTTTCCATGATCGCCCAAATAGACGAACTGCTCATCGGGCAGGGCCGACTCAAACGCGCGCATTACCGTTAAACCACCGCTGCCGAAATCAAATACGCCAATCAATCCGAATCCCTCCTTGAATACCCGTAAGTTTTCAGATAGTTGTCGCAATGGTCGCAGCGACGCCGATATATAAAACCCCTGTTACGACACTCATTTGGCGTTTTGTGCGAAGAATCTTCGCCGCATGCCCCGCCATGAGCATATACAGTGCATATACTGTGGTAGAGATGAATATTGCCGTCGACACCAATGCAATGCACTGCGGAATATACGGCAAGGCGTTATCGATGAACGTTGGAAACAAGATGATGTTGGTCAATATCCCCTTGGGATTTGTAAACGAAACGATCATCGCTCCGGTAAACATTTGCAGAGGGGTTCGCTTGCGCGAAGTGGCAACTGCAACCTGGGTATGCGAACGCAGCGCTTTAAAAGCGAGATAGAGCAGGTAAACAACGCCCACCCATTTCAGCCAGAACAAAATACCGGGGTTATCTCTTACCAATATCCCTAGACCGGACAAAACAATAACGGCGTGCCCGCCACTGGCCAGGCCGAAACCAATGGCAGCTGGAAACGATTCCTTGAAACCGTGATCCAGGGCTTGTGCCATGGAAAAGGCAACATTCGGCCCGGGAAGTATCGCGGCCGATAGAAATACTACGCAAAACAATATCCAAAGTTGAAAATCCATACCGCGCAATCCCCGCATAAGTCGCGAATTCAAGACAATATTTATTGAAGTTATTCAGTCAGGTTTTGATACTCGGACTTTCAGTTCTCAAGCAGGCGATCCGATCCATTTGGGAAGAAACGCTTTGATCCAGGTCGCCACCGCGCAATCATATTGATGCCAACCGGCAGTATGTTCGGCTGCAGGCCGGGTACCCGGCGCTTTGAGTCGTTCGCCACCGAGCATTGCCCAACGGTCGATCGTCTCGTAAGTCACTTCCGGGTGAAACTGCAGAGCGTAGGCGTTAGTTGCATATCGATAGGCTTGAACCGGAAAGGTCGAACCTTCGGCTAGCTGCGTAGCGCCTGGCGGCAGATCGAAGCCTTCGCTGTGCCATTGATAGACATGGTCTGGAAAAGGAGCGCAGGCGTCAGCCGTTATCTCGTGAGCAGCAGCCAGCGGTGTTATCGGGTAATAACCGGCCTCGGTTATCCCACCATCCAGTCGGTAGACGCGCGATCCCAAGTGCCGAGTCAGCATTTGCCCGCCCAGACAAAGACCCAGCAAAGGCTTGCCTTCCTTCAACGGCTTGGCCAACCAGTCGATCTCGTCGCGAATATAAGCGTCGTTATCATTAGCGCTCATCGGGCCGCCGTAAACGGCCACGCCCGCGTGCTCTGCCATGCACTGCGGAAGCGGATCACCGAATCGTGGTCGGCGGACATCCAGCTCAAATCCCATTTGATTCAGGAGGACGCCTACGCGGCCGGGCGTCGAGTGTCCCTGATGCAAAATAATCAAGACCTTGCGTGTTTGAGCCATTGCACAACTCCATGTGTTCACTGATCAACTTGATCTAGGCCTGATTTAAATCGACGCGGCGAAGGGAGGACTGCCCACCCACAGTTCGGCGAAATTCTGCGCCGCCGGGCCAGTGCCGAGAATGCGATCAAGTTCAGCTATTTGAAGTCGTCTGTGGAATTGAGCATTGTCGTCATAACGATGCAGCAACATCGCCATCGAATGGGAAAATTGCACATCCCGCCACACCTGTTTCAACGCAATGCCGGAATACGACAGCAACAGATCGTCCTTGTCGCTGGCATAAAAATGCTCGAAGCCACGAGCCAGAATATTGGCATCGGAGACAGCCAGGTTAAGCCCCTTGGCAGCAGTAGGCGGCACGATGTGCGCAGCATCACCCGCGAGGAACAACCTGCCCTTTTGCATTTTTTCGGCAACGAAACTTCTCAGTTGCACAATACTTTTTTCAATAATGGCCCCGCCGTCAACTTTCTCCGGCCGCCCTTCAATCCGCGATTGCAAGAGATCCCAGATGCGCGCGGCAGACCACTCATTGGGATCTTCGTCCGGAGAACATTGCAGATAAATTCTTGAAACCTTCGCCGAGCGCATGGTGAACAATGCCAGCCCGGTTTCGTGGCTGGAAAAGATGACATCCTTGGCAATTGGCGTCATTTCGGCGAGTACCGCCAGCCATGCAAACGGGTAAGCGTGAGAATAACAAGTGAGTGCGTTAGCGATTTGCGGCCGGCAAATGCCATGAAAGCCGTCGCAGCCGACAACAAAATCACATTCAACACTCTGCTGCCTGCCGTCATGTCGGAACGTCACCGAAGGCGAGTTACCATCAGTGCCATGCACTTGGACATCGGCAGCGCCAAACAGCAGCGGATACTCTGTCCGCAACCGTGCTGCGACGAGATCCTTGATGATTTCCTGTTGCCCGTAAATCATTACGGTTTGCCCGGTGAGTGCCTCGAAATCCAGTTCACGGGTAGATCCGTCGTAATGGAACTGCAGGGTGGAATGTTTCATCCCTTCAGCATGAACTCTTTCACCCACACCACTTTGTGTCAGGATGCGGACAGTCGCGGGTGTAATCTGGCCCGCACGACTGCGTCCCTCGACGTATTCCCTGGATCGGCTTTCAACAATGATATTGCTGATGTTCATCTGCGAAAGCAGTTGCCCCAACATTAATCCAGCCGGCCCTGCTCCAACGATTGCAACCTTTGTCCGCATGGGGTTGTCCCTCTGAGTAATAAGGCTTAAAGCAAACACAATTCAAATGGCCGGGACGCTGCCTTCGCCATCCATGTCGAAATCAGTTCTTCCTGAAAATCACACTGCTCATGTACTGATGCAAATCACGAAGGTCGTTAATACTCCACGCATGTGGCGGTATCTTTACCCCGTTTTCTCGCAATGTTTTCGGGATCAAATTCCCGCTGGGCCGAAGTATCACCGACGAAACGATAACCCCCGGATATTCATCAAGTCTTTTTCTGAAACCTGGCAGAGTAAGATCAGGAGTTGCCGGATTGCTTTTGTTCGCCAAGGGACCTGTCCCTCTGATGTCTGCTCCGTGGCAAACTGCGCATCGCTGCAGATACAGTTTTTTCCCGTTAGCGTTATCCGCGACGGACACGGATGTTTGCGCAGCCAATACCAAACTCAGCAACACAGTGATTTTCTTACTCATATTTTTGATGCTGCCTATTTGTACCGATGGATATGAACGACCTTGTTCCAGCGTAATCAAGGCTTGTCAAAAACCAGACGAAAGACTTCATCCGACATGCAGGCGGCCCACGATAACTTGTTGGTCGCTTCTTTCATTCCGGTTACCAAAACGTATCGCGCGCTTCCAAAAAGAAACGAACGAGTTCCAGGATCTGGTTATTTTCCGGAATTACCGGTCGGTAAGAAATTTTCCCGCGCCGAGGGTTGAAGAATAACTATTGCTACAGCGCAGAAGAAAAACAGAGCAACGATTGACTGCCTTGACGGTAAAGGCATGCGGAGGCGAACAGATAAGTAATGCGATGAGATGAAACATGCCAATCCCTTGAGCCGTTCATAGTCTGATCTATAGCGATGAGTACATCCTTACTCACGACGACTAATCTCACACTTGTTTCAGAATATGTCAACACCTGATAATCAAATTGACAACACTGAAAATATCCTGAAGCAATCAAAGTTCCGTGGTCTGAATGGTCAGCGCCAACGCCCAAGCGCTACAGACCATCAGTGTTTCTCCCAAACCCTGAAACCGGCCGGCGTGCATCAGACCCGTGCCTATCAACCAGGCATACATCAAGCCCAGCAACGCGCCTGCCGTACCCAAGCGATCGCCAAAGCGCAGCCGTGATGACTGACCGGTTCCAGGGCACCGGCGCCATGCTGGCCGGTGATGATCACGGTCTGCTTCATCATCGCCACAGCGATGGCGCCCTTGATGCGCAAGAGCGCCGAGCGCACGGGCATTGATGCCCCGCCTGCGGGAGCTGCCGCAGGCTGCGAGCTTTTGACTTTGCTTTTAAAGGACAAGATCAAATTATCGCAGCCTTGCGCAGCTCCTTCAGGGGATTGTGGGCAGCTTAGGCCTGCGGCAGTTTGCGGAAGCCCACTGCCAGGCGATTCCAGCCATTGATGGTGTTGATCGCCACCGTCAGGTCAACCAGTTCCTTCGGCGAAAACTGCGCAGCGACGACTTCATAGTCTTCGTCCGGCGCGTGGGTCAGGCTCAGTTGTGTCAGCGACTCGGTCCACAGCAGTGCGGCACGTTCACGCTCGCTGAAGAACGGCGCTTCCCGCCATGCTGTCACGGCGAACAGGCGGCGTGGGGTTTCGCCGTCCTTGATCGCGTCGGCGGTGTGCATGTCGATGCAGAATGCGCAGCCGTTGATCTGTGAAGAGCGCAGCTTGACCAGTTCGAGCAGGCTCTTTTCCAGCGACAGTTTCGAGACGGCATTTTCCAGCGCCATCATCGCTTTCATGGCATCGGGGGAAGCGGTGTAGAAATCGGCACGAGGTTGCATGGTGGGCTCCGGGGTAGCGATTGAATGTGTGGCTACGTTAGTCCCCGGGGGTGGTTCGGCAAATAGCCAATATTGCAGAAGAACGGTAGGCCACTTGGCGCGGCGACTGACCGCTCGTCACTCGACGGGCACCAAGGTTTCAGTGCGCCTGACCAATATCAGGTAATCCCCTTTATCAGGAGACGTACCATGATGACGCGCAAATTCACTTCGTTATTGTTGGCCGGCCTGCTCGCCACGGCATCCGCCGCCAGCTTCGCTGCCAATGACAGCACCGATGCGACGGGCACCAAGTCCGGCGGCGCCAGCAGTTCGACCATGCCGCCAGACAGCACGCCGGGCTCGCCTTCCGTTGACAGCAATTCTGGTGGAACCAATAACGGAACTGGCACAGGAACCGGGACAGGAACCGGGACAGGGACAGGCACTGGTTCGGGCATGGGCACTGGAACGGGCACCAATGGCGGCGTCAGCGGTTCGGGGTCCGGCGCGGGTGGCGGCACCGGTTCGGCCGGCGGCGGCACGGGTGGTGCGGGCGGTGGCACGGGCAGCTGAACGAACAAGAGCCATCCCAGATAGTCCTGCTTACATCAGGACCCAATGTGGGAGCGAGCCTGCTCGCGAAAGCGGTCTGTCAGCCAACCTTGATGCAAGCTGACACACCGATTCGCGCGCAGGCTCGCTCCCACTTCTGATGTCTGTTGATTGAAAGAATCAGCGATCCGAACGCATCAGCTCGGCAAAACCCTCTTCAGCTGTAAACACCGCCGCGCGATTGCGCCCGGCATTTTTCGCCTCATACAACGCCGCGTCCGCGCGCTGGATAAACACCTGCGGGCTGTCGTTGCCATGCGGAATGAATGAATAACAGCCCAGGCTCACGGTGAGATAACCGGTCGGCGAGCCGCTGTGGATGATGTGCTTGTCGATCACGCTGCGGCGAATCTGCCCGGCTATCGCCAGCGCGCCGTTGATGTCCGTGTCCGGCAACAGCACGGCAAACTCTTCGCCGCCATAACGCACCGCCAGATCCGACTTGCGCTGGCAGCAGGCCTTCACCACTTGCGCCACCTGCGCCAGGCATTGATCGCCGGCGACATGGCCGTAAGCGTCGTTGTAGCGCTTGAAGAAATCGATATCAAGCATGATCAGGCTGACCGGACTGACCTGGCGCGCGCCCCGGGCAAATTCGATGTCCAGCGAGCGCTCGAACAAGCGCCGATTGGCAAGTCCCGTGAGGCTGTCGTGGGTGGCGATCTGCTCCAGCGCCAGTTGCGCCTTGCGCAGGTTTTTCTCGATACGCTCGCCGTCGCGCACTTGATGAATGAACACCCAGCCGAACAGGCCAACCCCGAGAATCACCAGCGCGACAATCACGCTGGACTGAAAGGCGCGGTCATACCAGCCCTGCAGAATCGTGTCTTGCGACGTCGCCGCAGAGACCACCAGCGGATACGAGGCGAGCTGTCGATAGCCATACAAGCGGGTCACGCCGTCGACCACGGAGTTGAGCATCGCGGTGCCAGCGTTAGCGTTCGGCAGCAGGGTTTGATAGATCTCGCCGTGGGCCACCGAGGTGTTGATCAACGACTCATCAAAGGGCCGTCGCGCCAGCAAGGTGCCGTCGGTCAGCGCCAGAAACATGATGCCGCTGTCATCGAGGCTGAAGCTTTTGAAGAACTGATCGAAGTAGGACATGCGGATGCCCGCCATCAGCACGCCCTGAAAGTTGCCGAGCTGGTCGTTGACGCGTCTGGAAATCGGAATGATCCACTCGCCGTTTTCGCGGCTGCGAATCGCCGGACCGATGTGCGCAACGGTCGACGCATTCTGCTGATGGAACTTGAAATATTCGCGATCGGCCACGCCATTGCCACGAGGCAGATCGGCGAACGAAGTAATGACCCACTGCCCTTCGCGATCGAAGAGAAAGATGCCATGCAACTGATCCAGTTGCTGCGCGCGGCGGGCAAAGATCCGCTGCAACCGAGGGCGCTGCACCGCCCCGTAACCATCGTCCTGAATCCAGTCGACCAGGCTGGTCATCACCAGATCCGCCGCCCGCACAGTGTCCTCGGCCTGCTGCGCCATGGCCCTGGTCAGGTTGCCCGAAGCCATTTTCGCCACCGCCAGATCCTGACGCCGCGACTGCTCCAGTTGCAGGTACAGCAGACCGCAGAGGCATAGGCTCACCGCAACGATAAACAGCACCGCCGCTTTGCGAAGCGGCAACCGTTTGAGCGTGCCGGGGGCCTGATGCGGATCGTTATTGGGGATTGGCAAAAGCATGTCCTGGGCAGGTACGACAGGGGCGCGAGCCCGAAACCCTTGTATGTGTGAGCGTAGCCCACCGGGATGTACCGGGCAAACGCCCGCCTCCCGCCCAGTTATCGGCGCGTCGCGAGTTTGGATGATCGCTTTTCGTCGATTTATTTACGATTGCTTCTTTACGGTTAATCAGTTGTGCAGGGCCAGCCGCCGCATCGCGCTGGTCAGGTGCGCGCGGGCACTTTGCGCATCGCCTTCACGCATTTGTTCATAGGCGCGCTGCGCAATCGCATGGGGCACCGGTTTCAATTCGCGCTGAGTGGCCAGTGCCAGCAGTTGCACCTGCGCGGCGCGTTCCAGGTAATACAGATCGTCCCAGGCTTCGGCAATGCTCGGCGCGGCGATAATCACCCCGTGGTTTTTCAGAAAGAGAATGTCGGCGTCGCCCATGACGCTGGCGATGCGGTCACCTTCGGATGCGTCCAGTGCGAGACCGTTGTAATCCTCGTCCACCGCTGTGCGCCCGTAAAACTTCAGCGCAGTCTGCCCCAGCCACAGCAGCGGCGGGCCTTGCAACAGGCACAACGCGGTGGCGTGCGGCATGTGCGTGTGGAACGCGACTTTTACTCGTGGCAGTTGCTTGTGCAGGCGCGCGTGGATGTAGAACGCGGTCGCTTCGGGCTCGCCTTCGCCATCGACCACGTTGCCGGCGAAGTCGCAGACCAGCAGATTCTGCGCGGTCACTTCCGAAAAAGCGTAGCCGTATGGATTGACCAGAAACAGATCATCATGCCCCGGCAGCATCGCCGAAAAATGATTGCAGATGCCCTCCTCCAGACCATGCAATGCGGCCAGTTGAAAGCACGCAGCGAGTTCGTTGCGGGCGGTGATGACCGCTTCGGTTTCCAGGTTCAGCGTCGCGGTTGGTCTGGCTTTGCCAGTGCCGCTCAAGATATGAGCCATGGCAATTCTCCTTAGGTCCAGCCGAGGGATTTGAACAGCGGCAGCACTTGATCGAGGCTGGACAGGATCGCGTCGGGGCGATAGTCCGGCAATAACTGACGACCCGTGCCGCGATCGATCCACACGCATCGAAAGCCCATGTCCCGCGCCGCCGTGTGATCGAGCATGGGGCTGGCGCAGATGTGCACCACTTCATCCCGGGACACGCCCAATTGCTCATGAGCGTAGTCGAACAGGCGCGGCGCCGGTTTGTAGGCACCGGCCTGTTGCGCGGTGATCACCCGGTCGATATGGCCGCCGAGTTGCGCGACGTTACCGGCGATGATGTCGTCGTCAGTGTTGGAGACAATGCACAGCTTGAAGCCCATGGCTTTGAGCTGCGCGAGGGTGTCGACCACTTCGGCAAATGGCGGCATGTTCGGGATGGCCGCCGCCAGACGCTGACTGTCCTCGGACTGGCTCGGCAAGCCCAGTTCTGCCAGCGCCAGTTGCAGGCCGAGGGTGCTGAGTTCGCGAAAGGAACGGTGCGGCGGCGTTTGTTCGAGACGGTGCTCGTGACGGTCGTAGACTTCGATCAACTTAGTGGCGTCGACGGCGTGCTCGCCCTTGTCGCTGAGCATTTTTTCGACCACGGCTTTCAGGCCTTCATCCCACTGAATCAGCGTGCCGTAGCAATCGAAGGTCAGCCAGTGCGGGCGTGGCGTGTTGTTCAAGGTCATCGGTCAATCCTCCAGAGTGAGGACTTCAGCTTATGAGCGCGCAGTGATAGTGTGAAATTAAATAAACACGCCATCGTCATTCGCAAATCCACTATCAGGAACGCCGTCATGCTGGATCTGGAATTGCTGAAAACCTTTGTCTGCGTGGTCGATGAAGGCAGCTTCACCCGTGCTGCCGAACGTGTGCACCGCACCCAATCGACGGTCAGCCAGCAGGTGCGCAAACTCGAGGATCTGGTCGGCCACCCGCTACTCCTGCGCGACCGCACCGGAGTGAACGTCGCGGTCACCGAACACGGCGAACTGCTGATCCACTATGCGCGCCGATTGCTGGCGCTGTCCGCCGAAGCCACGCAAGCGCTGGCCAGTGACGTCGACCTGGAAGTGCTGCGCATCGGCATGCCGGAAGACTTCGACGCCCGGCGCATGGCCCTGATCCTCGCCGGCTTCACCCGCAACCATCCGCAGGCGCGCCTGGAAACCATCAGCGGCATGAGCCTCGACCTGCGCCAACGCCTCGACGCCGGCGACATCGACATTGCCCTGATCAAACGCGAACCCGACAGCGGCCCGGCATGGGCCACCTGGCCGGAACGACTGGTCTGGGTCAAAGGCACCGACTTCGACACCTCCAGCGGTGTGCTGCCGCTGGCGCTGTTTCCGCAGGGCTGCCTGTACCGACAACGGGCGATTCGCCTGCTCGATGTGGCGCAGCGACCGTGGCGAGTGGCGTTCGGCAGCCACAGCCTGACCGGGATTCAAGCGGCGGTAGCGTCTGGGTTAGGGATTTCGGTTTTGCCGGTTTCGGCGCTATTGCCAGAGCATGAGGTGTGTAGGGATCTGCCGGAGTTGGCGCCGACGGAACTGGCGCTGGTCAGCCGCGAGGGGGTATTGAGTGGGTTGCAGCGGGGGCTGGTGGAGTTTTTGCGTGGGGAATTGGGGGTGGATGCGGGGGGATTTGCCTGAATCCCCCGAGGATCTTTATTCGGGTTTGTTGATTTCGCGGAGGAGGTCGGCGGTGGGGATGTTCATGGTGTTTGAGTAGTAGCGTGGATCGTATTCATATTCACATTTCCAAATCCTCAGGCCAAAAAAACAGGCGCTCACGGGAGCGCCTGTTTTCCCTGGCTCATTACGGATGGTTCACCGTACCGGCGGCACCCGAATATCCCCCGCCCGGCACTGAGTCTTCACCCCTTTGCCACACGCGCCGAACTGCAAATCCTTGTCCATGCACACCCGCACTTCCGACAGCTGCGGGCCGCTGCAAATCACCGCAATTCCATCCTCGGAAATACCCGGATTGGCCTTGCGAAACAGATCGACAATCTCTTGCGCTTCGAAGTAGTACGACGTCGAGCCGAACGGCTGTAACGCCTGCGGAATCTTCACCGCGCCGAGGGCCTGATCGGACTTGTCCAGATAACCCATTGCGCCAAGACCGCTGCAGGTACCGTGCTTGGACCATTCGTGATCAAGGAGTTTTTTCGTCGGGTACATCGTCAGGCCCTTGCTGGTTTCTGCCGCCGATAGCCTGGTCAGCGGCGGGCAGGATTGCGGCCAGCCGCCCTTGGCGTATTGCGGCCACAAACCGTGCAGGACAAAACCATAACCCTTGCCTGTGCACTGCGCATCGTCCTTGTGCGTCAGACAAAAAGTCGGTGACCAGGACAGCGCCAGCAGGTAGTAGTCGAACACCCCCGCCACCGATTCGGCCTGCGCTTTCATCGACGCCGGCTGACGCGCCGAACTCGTGCCGATGCTACCGGCCGTCAGCGCGATCAGCGCCAGAATTGTAAACAGCTTTTTCATTAACCCGTTCCTTGGGACGCCTGCGTCCGTGGTTTTCGTTGTTGGCCAGACCTGGCCAGTGCTGATTTCGACACGCTTGTATTGCAAGCGCATGACGCAAGGCAAGGCCCTGCGCCGTGCAAAGGTCTACGCTGAACAGGCAGACATCCAACAAGGGAACCGACATGAGTAAAGCAGACGAACTCGCCGCCAGACTCAAGCAGACACGGCACACCCAGGCTGATGCGGCGCTGGAAATCGATTGCTGGCCTGCTCAGGTGTACGACTTGTACCACCGCATTGAGGGCTGGCTGCAACCAGTCACCGAAGTAGGACTGAAGATTCGGCGAAATCCTACGCACGTTTGCGAAAGTTCGCCGGATGGTGAAAGCCATGATTACGCGATCGACCAGTTGGTGATCGAGGCTAATCATCACAGCCTTACGTTCGATCCGATTGCGCGGTTTACCGAGGATGGCGCCGGGCGCGTGCAGATTACTCTGGAAGACAGGAATACCTATCTGCTGCGCACTGTCGATGAACACCACGAAAGTCACTGGTGGTTGCAGACGGTTGAAACCGGGCAGGAGCTGGATGCCATTGCCTTGACCGAAAATAATCTGCTGCAAGTGGTCCAGGAGGGGTTGGGACTTTAGCTCCTCGCTTTTCGTGACTGCGATACCCGCCCCGCTGATATGGCCTGCCTTCCGACGAAGGCCGGCCGCTTTTTAGACTCACAACCAATGAATGGAATCTCTGATTACATGGATGCTTCAACCGCCCCGACCTTCTCGCTTTTCTTTAAACGCAACTTCAAACACGTCCTCGATTACTGGAGTCAAATCACCGTTACGCTAGGGTTCCTGGGTGCAGGCATGGCTATTCTCGGCTTGTACATTTACACGCGCGCAATTGGCCGCACAGACTTGTTTCTAGCAGCCATCGATGCGAAAGCTGCATTGGCGCTCTGGTTGCTGTTGATCGTTTTGATCATGGTCGGCTACTTGGGTGTACTTTTTGCCAGCGCCTGGTTCTATGGCGTCACCGTATCAATGTTTGACAAAGTGCCGGAAAAGCACAGTCGAGTCGCCGCTTGGTTGCTGCTTCCCCTGTGCATCGGTTTCTGTGTGTTCATTATTTTGTTGTTTATCTACCCGAACACTTTCAGTGCCGGAATTTCAGTAGGAATGATCTTTTTCCTCACACTGACCGCCTACTTTGCATTGTTCTTTTTCAGACAATTTCGAGCCATTGTCGATGAAGACACAATGCACTTGAACAGGTGGAAGAAAAATGGCTTTCGCTTGTTTGTGGGGGGTGTCATAGGACTCGCAGTTTTGTTTGCTTCACTGCCAACGTTGCTGATCCTCTCTACCTACGTTGGGGAAGACAACGCTAAAGCCGTGACAATTATTGGCCTGTTTTCTCTCGGCACACTCATCCTGAGTCTGGTTCCCGTTTTCATCTTTTACATCAGTAAAGGTCACTTCCTTGCGCGCATCGCGTATGGAGCCGTGGCGGCATTGGTGCTCTTCGCTGCGTTTCTGCTCCTGTCGCCCGGCGCCATGCCAACCATTACATACGCTGCGGCCGGGAATCTGGCGATACGTCAGCAAGGTCCGGCACGCTTTATTCTCGACGCGGAGATCAGTCTTGGAGACGTGGACAACCGGCAATGGCGGACTCGGCTCAACGAAAAGAAAAAGGTCGAAGTTACCGCGTTTCCACTGTTTTCATTCGGAGACATTCTGCTTTTATGCAGTAGCGACCTGCGCTATCTGAATTTGTACGAATTGCCTCGCTATACCCCTTTCTGTATAGCAACCCGTCACAGCAAGGTAACGCGAAAACCGTTGCGGCCCGCGATGACTCGCGGACTTACATGGCAACAAAGGGCGGAACATTTGCTCAATTGGGAGACAGTTCATTCAGCAGTTTTGACACCGATCACTTCACCACCACAAGACTCTGCACGTGTAGAAACTCCTCGATTGAGAACCATTGGGATGACACGTGAAAGAACCATTCACTAGACTGGCCCACCGCCCCTTGAACAAGACGGATTTCATGACAACTCCAAAAAGCACGATGATCCTCTGCGGCCTGCTGACCCTGGCCGCCAGCGCTCACGCCGCTCCAGGCACTTCCCACCTCGACAGCATTCAGCAACAAGGCCAGTTGCGTGTCTGCACCACCGGCGACTACAAGCCCTACACCTTCAAGCGCAGCGACGGCGACTTCGAAGGCATCGACATCAGCATGGCCCGCTCCCTGGCCGACAGTCTCGGCGTCAAGGTGCAATGGGTGCAGACCACCTGGAAAAACCTGATGCCCGACATGCAGGCCGGCAAATGCGACATTGGCATGGGGGGCATCTCGGTCACATTGGAACGGCAGAAAAAAGCCTACTTCAGCAACACCCTCGATACCGACGGCAAAATCCCGCTGGTGCGCTGCGCCGACCAGTCCAAATACCAGACCATCGACCAGATCAACCAGCCCAACGTGCGCTTGGTGGAACCTGCCGGCGGCACCAACGAAGCCTTCGTCCACGCCTTCCTGCCCAAGGCGCAACTGGCCCTGCACGACAACGTGACGATCTTCCAGCAACTGCTCGACAACAAGGCCGACGTGATGATCACCGACGCCTCGGAAGCGCTGTATCAGCAGAAACTCAAACCCGGTTTGTGCGCGGTGAATCCGCATCAATACATGCAATACGGCGAGAAGGCTTATCTGCTGCCGCGCGATGACATCAGTTGGAAACTGTATGTCGATCAGTGGCTGCATTTGAGCAAGGTCACTGGCAAGTATCAGCAGACGTTGAGTGAGTGGATTGCGGTGCCGCAGTAAGCCACGGAACCCGGCGGACGCGCGCATTGAGGGAACCGTTCGCTCAATGCACGCGTTGGAGAAAAGTGGCAGCCGTGATTCAAAAAGCAGACAAGGCCTACACTGAAATCACAGCGACACGTTCGCTTCTGCCGAGAGGCAAACCGCACATCAACCACTACTGCGCTCGAGGCATCCCATGAATGTCGACTGGCTCAATTTCACGCCTTGGTCTTCCCTTGCCGGCGGCGCGCTGATCGGTCTGGCCGCGAGTCTGTTCGTGGTCGGCAATGGGCGTATTGCCGGCATCAGCGGCCTGATCGGCAGCCTGCTGCAAAGCAATCGTGAAGGCGCCAGTGAGAAGGCGCTGTTCATCCTAGGCCTGTTGGTGGCGCCACTGCTGTGGGGATTGTTCAAGGCGTTACCGCTGATCGAGTTCCAGAGCGGCTGGTCAGGGCTGATTCTCGCAGGGTTACTCGTAGGGCTTGGCACACGCTACGGCTCAGGTTGCACCAGCGGCCATGGCGTTTGTGGCATATCGCGCCTTTCGCCACGTTCGATGCTCGCCACTGCCTGCTTTATGCTCAGTGGGTTCCTCACCGTGTTTGTCCTGCGCCATCTGACGGGAGTTTGAACGTGCTCAAACTGAATGCATTCCTGGCCGGCCTGCTGTTCGGCGTCGGGTTACTTCTGGCGGGCATGGCCAATCCAACAAAAGTCCTGGCGTTCCTCGACGTGGCCGGGGCCTGGGATCCCTCGCTGGCATTGGTCATGGTGGGCGCCATTGCCATCGCTATCGGCCCGCTGACCTGGGCACGCCGGCAACGCAAATCGGTACTGGGCAACCCCATGCAACTACCCGCCCGAAAAGAGCTGGACCGACGTCTGGTTGGTGGCAGCCTGCTGTTCGGGGTCGGTTGGGGGATAGCCGGCATCTGCCCTGGCCCGGCAGTGACCATCCTGTTGACGGGCCACTGGCAAGCAATCGTTTTCGTATTGGCGATGCTCGCAGGCATGGGGCTATTTACGCTGCTGGAAACCCGACGCAACCCGTGACCGCAGAACAACCGACATTAAGGCGCAGGGCACCCACGGCAGCCATTGTTGGTGGCTGTCAATGTTTTGCAGAAGAGCGCGGATTGGATGATCTCCCCAGCCACGCACTCGTCGAGATCTGCGCCAACGATTTGAACGAGGGCCTGGCGAACCAGTAGCCCTGCATCAGATAAATGCCGCAATCGGCGAGAAAGTCTCTTTCCTCGGCCTCTTCTATGCCCTCGGCGATCACTTCCACGCCTAACTCTCTACACATGTTCACCACGTTGCGCACGATGGTCTGGCGTACGCGGTCACGGTGAATATTGCGGATCAGCGCCATATCCAGCTTGATCAGGTCCGGTTGAAAATCCGCCAACAAATTAAGGCCGGAATAGCCTGCGCCAAAGTCGTCGATGGCCGTCTTGAAACCAAACTCACGATACTCACGCAAGATATTCATCAAGTGTTTGTTGCTTTCGACGTGCTCGCCTTCCACTGCTTCGAAGATCAGCCGCTCCAGCGGAAAGCCGTATGTGCGCGCCGCTTCCAATGTGCTGCGGATACACATTTCCGGACGGTACACGGCGTTCGGCAGAAAGTTGATCGACAGGTACTGCGTCATGCCTAACTCAGCCGCCGTGGAAATCGCCCGCACACGACACAGTTGATCGAATCGATAACGGTTCTGATCGTCCACCTGCTCGAGGACAGACAAGGCGCCTTCACCGTTTACGCCGCGAACCAACGCTTCATGGGCAAACGTCGTTTGATCGCGCAGATCCACAATGGGCTGGAAAGCGAAGGCGAAATCCATCTCTGGCACACCTTTGTTTCTACAGCCCTGGCAGCCACCGGGAGACGCGAATGATTTTGGAAAGTCGGTCATGAACCACCTGATGACGGCGTGCAACCTTCCATGGCGATAAATAAAACAGCTGCTGGCCTTAGTTATCTGCAAACAAGGCAATAACTGTAGCCCTGCGGCGCCTGAATAGTTGAAGGCACCGCGTGCGCCAAGTTGAAAAGATCAGGTGCGGAAATGCGCGGTCATTCGCTGCAGGTCCTGCCCCAGGGACGCCAATTCGATCGTCGCCGCCGCACTTTCTTCGCTGGCGACAGCCGACTGGTCAGCCACATCACGCACACTGACAATGCTGCGGTTGATTTCGTCGGCCACGGCACTTTGCTGCTCGGCGGCGGCCGAGATCTGCAGACTCATCTCCTGGATCGTACCGATGGACTGATTGATCTCGGTAATCGCCAATTCGGCCTTCTGCGCCAGTACCACCGTATCGAGGGTGCGCTCGCGGCTTGAGGTCATCAGCGTCGCGGCCGCTTGCGTGCCTTGTTGCAGGGTGACGATCAGCGCTTCGATTTCCTTGGTCGAGTCCTGCGTGCGCTGTGCCAGCGAGCGCACTTCGTCTGCTACCACAGCAAAACCACGACCCTGCTCACCCGCCCGCGCGGCTTCGATAGCGGCGTTCAACGCGAGCAGATTGGTCTGCTCGGCGACGGCTTTGATCACATCGATGACTTTGCCGATCTGCTCGCTGTCCTGAGTCAGCACATTCATCGCACCGCCCAACTCTTCAATGGCCATGGCAAGTTCGCTGATCTGCACCGTCGCCTGCTTGACCACCGTGCTGCCGTGGCGCGCCTGCTGATCGGCGAGGGTCGCGGCAGCGGAGGCATCGGTGGTGTTACGCGCAACTTCCTGCACCGTCGAAGCCATTTCGTGCATCGCCGTGGCAACTTGATCCACTTCACTTTTTTGCTGACGTACACCTGCGCTGGTCTGCTCGCTCATGGCCGAGAGCTTTTCCGCAGAGGTGGAAATCTGCGTGACGCCATTGCCGATACCTTGCACCAGCGTGTTCAGGTTCTGCGCCATCTCCTGCATCGCATTTTGCAGATCGCCCAACTCATCTTTGCGCGCAGACCTGGCCTGGACCGTGAGGTCGCCTTTGGCAATCCGTCGTGCCAGATCAACCGTCAGCGCTAGCGGCGCAGTGATCTGGCGCGAGATAACCACCGAAGCCAACAGCCCGATCACCAGCGCCAACGCAGTCAATACCGCCATCTGAATAAAAGCCGAATGCTGATCCTCATGCGCAAGGCGCTGCTGGGTGTCCATCAGGCCACTCATGATCTTGTCCATCGCCTTGCTTTCCTGGTCGACCTGCTCGCGCATGTTCTGCTTCTGCTCAAACAGCCCGGCCACTTCCACCAATACTTCGCGATAACGCCGCATGCCGGAGTGGGCTTCTTCCAGTTGGCTCGACAGCGCCGTCGGCAGGCTGGTGCGCGCCTTGCTGATATCACTCAAGAAGCTATCGATGGTTTCCATCAGCAGTTTTTTGTTCACGTCGTTGGGCACCGCAATGTAACGACGCAACATCAGGCGAAACGTGGTCATGCCATTGCGCAAATCGGCCACCGTGCGCAGCTCCCGAACGCGTTCACCATCGGCAGACGCCAAGGCACTGGTCGTGGTGCTTTCAAGCATGCCGGCAAAAGTTTGCGCGTACTTGTCCGACAGCGCCGTCAGCGGTTTCAGCGCATCGGTGGTCGACTGATCGGCAGCGATCAGCCGTTTGACCTTCTGGTCGTAGGCAACAATCGTGGTTTGCAAAGCCTTCAAGGCTTGCTGGTTTTCAGCGCGAGTCAAGGTGTCCAGCGCCTTGCTCACAAGGCCCTGCAAGACATTCAACTGCGCGTTATAGGACTCGGCGAACGCTGCGTCAGCGGCGGCTTCGTACTGTTTCTCGGACAGACGCATATTTTGCGTAGCGTCATTCAACGTGCCGATCAGACGCGTCGTACTCAAGCGATCAACCAGCACGCTGTTGCTGTTATAGCCAATGAAGGCAACCGCCAAAACGGCCAGCAGAAGAATGCCGAAGCCGGTTCCCAGCTTGCGGGAAACTTTGATGTCACCGAGGAAATTCGATGCTACTGCCATATTCAGCCTCAAACGTCCTGACGCGAAACGCCAGGCACAAAAAAATTGATCTCCGGTAACCACAGTCACCGTCCAGACATTCGGGGGTCGTCATCCAGGGCGTAATACGGGACGCTCCAGCTGTCCCGGAAATACAAATGCCGATGCTGTTGAAGCGTCGAAAACAACCCGACGCGAGCACCGGCAGACAAACCCAGCACGTCGCAACAGAGCATTTGCACGCTGGATTTATCGTTTCAGCAAAGGTGTCTGGAGGGATGCTATTAATTTTGCGAAAACTTGTACAACTTTATATTTTTGTATAATCGTTGAACTTTTTGAGTAGCGTGATGACGCATTGCCATCATTACCTATGGCACATCGCTACTGGCGTGAAAGGGGATTGAAAATGCGGATTCAAATGCCTGGCCACGCAATCACTGCCTCGACGCGTCCGGTGTGTGGTATGTCGCGTGTGGTGGGCATGGGTGCACGCAGATTGCCTTGAGGGCCATGCAGTGATGGTTTGGATTGCTTACCAGCGGACCCGGTTGAGGAAGCCGAAATCTGCGGTTGAGTCGGCGAGTCAGTTTGGCTAGATCTGCAAGCGTAAGCCGTCACCTTAAGGTGACGGCTTTTGTGTTCATTGAAAGGCTGTGCCAATCCTCGATCGATCGGATGAATACCAGATACCGGTGACTTTACCGGTAATGTCCTGGACTGCGACCTGACCCATAAAGCGGCTGTCGTTACTGCTGTCGCGGTTATCGCCGAGCAGATAAACATGATCTTTATCGACCACCGTCTGCGGCGTTTGCAGATAACGAGGATCCTTCACGCGCTCTGGCGGCGCAAAGAACAGCCCCATGTTTTCGCCGTTGCGAATGACCTTACCGTCAACAATCGACAAGGTATCGCCACCCACTGCCGCCACACGTTTGACCGCCTCCGTGCCGTTGTAGCGATACACCACAATGTCGCCCACCTGCGGCTCGTCGATGCGCATATTGGTGACGATATAGTCACCGATGGAAAGGGTCGGAATCATCGAGCCGGAGGGGATCAAGTAAGTCTTGAACCCTAGCGTCGGGCCTCGCAATGGACCGAAAAGAACCAGCGTAAAGATGACCAGCGCCACCACGTAAAGCACATGGAAACGGGTGCTGGGGCTGTTCACCGGACGGTCGTTTCTACGCACCGATATCGCAGCCGCCGTGGCCGAGCCGAGTTTCACCAGGACGATAAACGTAGCGAAGACATACAGGCCCAATGGCGTGGCAGGCACCCCGCAGACACCGAGTAAAATCACCCCCAGATAAAGCATAGCGGCAACACGCACCGCCCACTTCACCTGACCGGCATACACCAGACCCCAGCCGGCCACTAGGCACGACATCACAAATGCTTGCAGCGGCAACTTCGGCTTATCAGGAGTAGACATAAATTCTCTTCACGTAAATAGCTAACAATCAAGCTCCCGGCCTATTCAGCCAATAGGGCGCTACGGGCAATGCAGTGGGGGTTATTTAGCGGAAAAATAACCGGTCGTGCGCAATTGCAGGCTGTACAACTCCTGACAGATGAACAAAAAGGAGCCATCACTCTCGCTACCAAACGAAGGGTGGAGGCCATACGCAGGTTGGTAGACCGGTCGTCGGGAACCCCGGCGCATCCGAAGATGCCCCGCGCATGACCACCATAAAACAAAGACGAGAAACGTCGTCGCAAGACGGTAGTCTTGTGCTTTTGACGGAACGCGCTACCAAACCCGATCACTGTTTTCAGTGACCCGGAGACGATAAAACCCGCAGGCTAAACGCACAAGCCGGCGGATTCTG
Source organism: Pseudomonas sp. TE9122 (assembly GCF_056278925.1). NCBI lineage: Bacteria > Pseudomonadati > Pseudomonadota > Gammaproteobacteria > Pseudomonadales > Pseudomonadaceae > Pseudomonas > Pseudomonas sp. TE9122. Next base: position 3,398,233 of record NZ_JBWBQI010000001.1, read on the forward strand.
TCTTAGGTGTAGGGGAGGCGCAAGACAAGGTAGGCTTCGGATGACTTTCACCAGTCAGATTTAAACAAGCGCCTGCGCAATCGTTTAAACGGATACTGAAGGACAGAAAACAGGCAGAAATACACCTCCTCCCATCAGGCCGAGCGCGTCGGAGCCCAGTTCAAACCACAAACAGCGGCTCGCAAGCCTTTGCCTGTTCGCAGACCTGATAAACTCTTGCGCCTTCGCCTTCTTGATCCAGATTCCTCACATGTCCCTACAACCCGTCACACTCTCCCGCCGCTTCTCCGTCGCCCCCATGATGGATTGGACGGACCGCCACTGCCGTTTCTTCCTACGCCTCCTGTCGAAGAACGCCCTGCTCTACACCGAAATGGTCACCACCGGCGCGCTGCTCAACGGCGATCACGAGCGTTTCCTCCGCCACAACGAAGCCGAGCACCCGCTCGCCTTGCAGCTCGGCGGTAGTGTTCCGTTGGATCTCGCCGCCTGCGCGCGCATGGCCGAGGAACACGGCTACGACGAGGTGAACCTTAACGTCGGCTGCCCAAGCGATCGTGTGCAGAACAACATGATCGGCGCCTGCCTGATGGGGCATCCGCAGTTGGTGGCCGATTGTGTGAAGGCGATGCGTGATGCGGTGTCGATTCCGGTAACGGTGAAGCATCGCATCGGGATCAACGGTCGGGACAGTTACGCTGAGCTGTGTGATTTCGTCGGTACTGTGCGGGATGCCGGCTGCACGAGTTTTACCGTGCATGCGCGGATTGCGATTCTGGAGGGGTTGTCGCCGAAGGAGAATCGTGACATTCCGCCGTTGCGCTATGACGTCGCGGCGCAGCTGAAGGCGGATTTTCCGGAGCTGGAGATTGTGCTGAATGGCGGGATCAAGACCATGGAGGCCTGCCATGAGCATCTGCAGACGTTCGATGGCGTGATGTTGGGGCGTGAGGCTTATCACAATCCGTATTTGCTGGCGGAGGTCGATCAGCAACTGTTCGGCAGTACCGCGCCGGTGATCAGTCGGGCTGAGGCGTTGGCGCAGTTGCGGCCGTATATCGCCGAACATCTGCTGGCCGGTGGGGCGATGCATCACATCACTCGGCATGTGCTGGGCCTGGGCACCGGTTTCCCCGGGGCGCGGAAATTCCGTCAGTTGTTGTCGGTGGATATTCACAAGGCCAAGGATCCGCTGGCGTTGCTGGATCAGGCGGCTGAGTTGCTTGAAGGTCGTTGATTGATGGATTGAGCGTGCGGGCGACGCATGAGCGTTGCCCGGTGTTTTGATGTACTGACAGGATGTCTTTCGTTTATGCCCGCGTTTACTTGTTCAGGTTTCAAGCGTTTCACCCTCCTCGCTTTGTTCAGCTTCACCTCCAACGTTTATGCGCACTGCGATGGCTTTTGCATGGGCCGTACCGATACGCCGTGGGAGGTGACGCAGTTTTCCGGCTTCACTTTGGTGTCTTTGATCCTCGCACCTATTTCGTCTAGCCAGGAAACGACCGACAGTCACAAGCGTGTTTACTCTGCCGAGGAGCAAGAAGACGCGCGACTCTATCTGGCCAGCGACGGCATGCTGCAAGCCGCGTATTTCACCTCGGCCTTGCAGCGCTATCGCCAGGAGTCGGCGGATTCGGGGTTAAATGATCTCGCCGTGGCGGCGTTGATCAGCGCTCAGTGATCAGGCGGCCGCTGCGGCGGTCCAGTTCACCCAGCCGAACAGCCAAGTCGCCAGAATCAACAAACCAAACGCGATCCGATACCACGCGAACGCGGCATAGCTGTGGTTGGCGATAAATTTCAGCAGGCCACGCACGGCGATCATGGCGAAGATGAATGCGGTGACGAAGCCGAGGGCGAAGACAGGCAGGTCGTTGGGTTGGAACAGGTCGCGGTATTTGTAGCCGGAGTACACGGCAGCGCCAACCATGGTCGGCATGGCGAGGAAGAACGAGAACTCGGTGGCGGCTTTGCGCGAGAGGCCGAAGAGCAGACCGCCGATGATGGTCGAGCCGGAGCGTGAGGTGCCGGGAATCATCGCCAGGCACTGTACGAAACCGACCTTCAACGCGTGAGACCAGCGCATGTCATCGACATGTTCGACGCTGACCACATGGCTTCGCTGTTCGGCCCATAACATGACGATGCCGCCGACAACCAGGGCGACGGCAACGGTGATCGGGTTAAACAGGTATTCATGAATCGCGTCGGCGAACAACACACCGAGGACAACGGCCGGGAAAAACGCGATCAGCAGATTAAGGGTGAAACGTTGCGCGTTGCGCTCGGTGGGCAGGCCTTTGACGATTTCGAAGATCTTCGGACGAAACTCCCAGACCACCGCAAGAATGGCCCCCAGTTGAATAATGATGTTGAACGCCATGGCGCGTTCGCCGCCAAACTCGAGCAGGTCGGCGACAATAATCTGGTGGCCGGTACTCGAGATGGGCAAGAACTCGGTCAGGCCTTCAACCGCGCCTAATATCAATACCTGGAAAAGGGTCCAGAAATCCATTAATCCTCCGTCAGAGCACTCAGGGTGAGCGACCAGTCAATAACACTCAGGGGTTGAGTATCTGAATTACACAATTGGCGCATATAAAGATCTAAAGAGATCGCAGCCTTCGACAGCTCCTACATTTGGAATGCATTTCCATGTAGAAGCTGCCGAAGGCCGCGACCTTTTGATTTCGAAGAATAGGTTTAACGGACTGCCACACTCAAGTCATGTTAGTAATCGTCGGCCGACGAACTAAACGGAAAAAATTTACATCTATCACAACAAATATTTCAGTTCAGATATGAAGTGTGATCAACTTCACACATTGTTGACATGGCCAATCAGTGGCAAAAGGACATAGACAACGCCATCGTCACAAGCTCAAAATAGTGGCACCATCGCATATAGCCATCACTTATCCATTAGTTCACAAGCCCGAGAAAATCAACTAAAAGCCTGAAAAGCTTAGTTATTGTTAGAAAACTCGGGAGGCACGTCTAAAATCCGCGCAAATGTTACCAATTGTCAGTCACAGATGAGAACCGGTGCTTTAACATCCCGATGTCAGCACCTAATTCGAGTCAACGCATGATGCTCTCAGGGAACTTGGCGACGAGAAGTCCGCGCCCGACAAATGATGAATCCGGTGTTCTTGCGCTGGGTCGTACACTGGGTGTGGCTGATCATTTGAGATCGGTGATCGCAAAGCACGTGCAGCCCGATATGACTCTGGAAACAGGTGCTTTCACTAGTTCATATAAGCAGCACGGTTACATCGGTTCCTACCGCGCCATTTTCGTTATCATCGATAATCCACAAGCTATCGAAGAAAATCTGGCCCTGGTGCAGAACCTGCGCGATGACAACTTGAAGCCACTTATTTGCGCAATTGTCACCGGCCGCGGTGCCGTCAACAAGATCAAATATTTCCTCGCCGGGGCGGATGCCTGTATCAAGCTCCACACATTGAGCGATGACAGCGAAGACTTGCTCGCGGAGTTCTTCAACAGCGAAGACTGGCAACGAGATATCAATCTCACGCTTGATCCGACGCGGATCTGCCTGATGGACAGTCGGCGCAAACTGGATATCTCTTTCGCCGAGATGAAGATCCTCGAGGCCTTTGCGCACACCGGCAATCACATTCTGAGTCATGATGAAATCGCCAGCATCATGGGCCTCAACAGCAATTTCTACGATCCTCGGGCACTGGAAAAATCAATCAGTCGCTTGCGTGGAAAAATCAAGGACATGTATGGTACAAACGCGATTCAGAGCATCCGCGGCTACGGCTATCGCCTGATGCGGGGCCTGATATCGACTGCCTGAGTCTCGGGCAGTCTTCCCTTTTGCATACGTACGAAGGATCGTCTGATGCAGCCATATCGTTCCAATTGCGCCTCATACTTATTAAAACTCAAGCACTTGAATGAGCACGGCATCACGCCACATAACAATAAAACTCCATAACATAGCAGCAGATCGAGTGGAATTTATCGATGGCCATTTTCGGCCAGAACCCTGCCTACGATTACTTCCGAGGAAGTCATTGCTCGCCTGCCGATTTATCTTTTAGCCAATTTTGGTGTGTATTTAGGAGAGAGACATGGAAACGAGTACAACCCTCCCCAGAAAATATTTTGTTGTTGTGACGCACAGCACAACGTCGCAACGTGAACTGGAAAGCATCTTGTCCAGTGAGCGTTTCAATTCGTTTGGCACGTCGCAGGCACAAATGTTTGTTGAAGGTGTTGCTTCGCCCTCTTCCGCCCCGATGGTCATGGAGTTCAGTTACCCAAGCCTCAGCCGAAAGAATGTTGCGCGCAGTATCGAACATGATACTCAACGCATACTGGCCACTCTTGAAAATGAATGGCGAGCCGCGCAAACAGACAATCCGTTTCAAAGCTTCCCGACCCGCAGTGCAGAACGCGCTCATATCTCCAATGTCAGCGAGAGCACTGAGCCTTGCAGCGATACCTGGCATCTCGACGATGAACAAGGCGTGTTGCTCAAGGACAATGTTGCGATCAGCCTGACTGGCCTTGAAACCGCGCTGGTGAGGAAAATGCTGAGCCATGAAGAGCGTGTGGTCAGTCGTGATGACCTGATCATCAGTATTGGCCGGGAACCGGAACAATACCGTGGCCTGGAAATGTGCCTGAGCCGGTTGCAGGACAAGTTCAAAAGTGCGAGTAATGGCGAGCGATTGTTCCGTGCCGTAAGAAATCGCGGATATTGCCTGATCCAGGAAGTCGTAGCGTAATCACCGGCGCCACTAAAACCGAGACAAACAGATATAAAGTGCGACTACAACAACAAGAAGAGCACTCTGTCTGGTTTTCCCTCCCTGATTCAATAAAAGCTTCCCTGCCTCCACCCTGCAACAGTAACAAATACCCCCGCGCCTTTTCACCCCCCGCTCTACGACCTTTTCTAACAGCCATCTATTTAATTATTAAAAAGTTGGCACTGTGCCATCTTGTTAGAACTCGTCAGACACCATTCCCGGCAATAACTTAGTCTATTGGCTGACGACAGTTCGGCTCTCGATGTTGTTACCTCAAGACACTCGCTAAAACAAAAACAATAAGTCTGCATAACAACTCGGCTTTCAACTGTTGAAACCTGAATGGACGTCTTTTGGGGATATCGTATGGATCTTTCTCTCAGTATTAATCGAAGCACGGGCCTCAAGGGACTGACCTTTTGGGGCCAATGGGCGCTGGCACAGGCTTTCGTTGTGACGCTGCTGTTCATCCTCGCTGAACAGCACACAGGCACCGTCGCGTTCTACTACCGAATGTGCGCCACCCTCGCCGTCCTGGCCTCGGTGCCCGCTTACACATTCACGGGTGTTTACCGCAAACGCGACAACTACCTGACCGGCCTCGGCCGCCTGTTCATGGGTTGGTCGATAACCATGGCCGCGCTGGCGTGCATCGCGTTTGTCTGCCAGGCCGATGAGTTGTTTTCCCGTCAGGTGATTCTGAGTTGGGCGGTGTACGGCTTCCTCGGTCAGGCGTTTCTCTACGCGCCGCTGCATGCATTTTCCAAGTTCTACCAGCGTTCGCGTAAAAGCGAACACCGGACGCTGATTGTCGGCACTGGCGAACTGGCGCTGGGCCTGGCGAAGAAACTCAGCCAACTGGAAAACCTGCCGCTGATCGGGCTGGTCAGCAACGGAGACAAGCCCGCTCTCGGCTCCGATGCACCGCGTGTCGTTGGTGCTCAGGACGAGTTGCTTGAGCTGATCGAAGCCCACGACATCCGTCGTTTGTACATCACCCTGCCCCTGTGCGAAGCCGCGAAGATCGAAGCGATGTATGTCGATTTGCTCGGGGCCAACGTCGATGTGGTGTGGGTGCCGGACTTGAACAGCCTGACCCTGCTCAACCACTCGGTGAAAGTCGTGGACGGCCTGCCGGCGATTTACCTGAACGAAAGCCCGCTGACCAGCCGCCCGACCGCTGCCCTGAGCAAGAGTCTGGTGGAGAAAACCGTGGCATTCCTGGCGATCATCGCGCTCAGTCCGCTGCTGTTGATCATCGCTCTGGCAGTGAAAATCAACTCGCCCGGCCCGGTGTTTTTCAAGCAGGACCGCCATGGCTGGAACGGCAAGGTGATCAAGGTGTGGAAATTTCGCTCGATGCGTGTTCACGATGACCGTGAAGTGAAACAGGCCAGCCGTAATGACTCGCGCATCACCGCAGTAGGTCGTTTTATCCGCCGTACTTCGCTGGATGAGTTGCCGCAGTTGTTCAACGTGTTGCAGGGGCACATGGCGCTTGTGGGGCCACGGCCGCATGCGGTGGCGCACAACAATTACTACTCGGGCAAGATCCTCGCTTACATGGCGCGTCACCGAATCAAACCGGGCATCACTGGCCTGGCACAGATCAGCGGCTGCCGGGGTGAGACCGACACCATCGACAAGATGCAGAAGCGTGTCGAGATCGACCTGCAGTACATCAACAGTTGGTCGTTGTGGCTGGATCTGAAGATCCTCGTGAAGACGCCGTTTACGTTGTTGTCGAAGGATATTTACTGAGGCTCAGCGCTGCAGATCACAAGGGGACGAAAGTCCCCTTTTTTGTGGGCGGGATTTTGGTAACCAGTATCGACTACCGGCACAAACCTTGTAGGAGTGAGCCTGCTCGCGATGGCGGTGGGTCAGTCAATGACGATGTCGGCTGACACGAAGCTATCGCGAGCAGGCTCGCTCCCACAGGGATTCGGGTGATGACCTGGATGTGTGGCGTGACGCCGATCAACTGTGGGAGCGAGCCTGCTCGCGAAAGCGGTGTGTCAGGCACTGGAGATATTGGATGTGCCGGACCATTCGCGAGCAGGCTCGCTCCCACAGACCAGCGCTTACTCGGTAATCTTCTCGAAGTTGCGATAGAACATGTCCCCTTCCCGGCTATCCGTCATCGAGTGCAGTTGATAGCTGCGGCTCAGTCTGGCGCCGCCATCTCGGGTCAGTGGCGCCCAGACCAGGTTGGCGCGGCGCATGGTCGACATGCTCATCATTTCGTCGAACGGGATCGACAGATACAGGCCTTTGTCGAAGCTACCTTCGCCATATTCGGCGCTGCTGGCCGTGGTGATGGTTGCCCAGGCACCGACGCGTACGCCGTTGAAAAACTCGCGCGAGATGTCCACGGTCGTGCCCCAATCACCGGCCAGATAGCGACCGACACTGACCGCCGCCAGCGTGTCGAACGGCAGGTCGGTATAGCCGGTGATATGCCCGGTCACTACCGAATAATCGCGCAAGGCAAAGCCCTGATCGAAATCACGCTGGCGCACCCAGTTCAGATCCGCACCCAGCGACCAGCGTTCGCCGGTCGGGCGGAACAACACTTCCGCGCCAACGCCGGCAAACATCGACTCCAGATAGCCGCCGTACACCATGCCGTATAGGTCTTTATCCAACTGCTCGGCATGGCTGAGCTGAAACAACGGCATGGTCGTGTTTGAGGTGGTCAGGTACTGGCGCAAATCCGTGCGCACGCGGGGCAATCCGCTCGGCGCGTCGTAGACGAATTTGTCGAAGTTGTTGACCAGGTTGGCGCTGAGCAAACCGCTCCACCAGGTGTTGCGGTTGAAACGATATTCCGCGTCCGCATCGGCACTGAATTGATAGAGCAAACCATCCGGGCCGCCGACGTTCTGCTTGAAGCCCAGACCCACGCCATAGCTGAAATGCTGCGGCGCTTCGGTGTAGAGGGTCTTCTCGTTGCGCGGCATCGCCGGGTTGATTTCGGTGGTGCGATGCAGCGACTCCAACGGTTCTTCATTGTTGATCACTTCGCGGAAGGTCTGGCGCGGCAGGCTGGTTTCTTCCAGCGGCAGGTCGTAGCGCTTGTTGACCACGGTGAACCAGTCGATGTCGTCGTTGACGCTGTTGTCGAGAATCCGGCTCGCGCGGCCAACGGCTTTGGACGAATGGAAATACCGCTGCTGCTCGCCGTAGACGATCAATTCGGAATCGCGCTGACTGATGCGCTCGACCTTGTACCCGGCATTCTGCTGCAAACGCCGCGACACATCGGCCCAGTTGACCTGTTCCATCGAGGTCGTCGGCGCCTTCGCCGGCAGCGGTTCGGGGGTCGGATCGTAGGTCTTGGCCGGCGCCTTGCGGCTGACGAAATTGGTGTGAAAGGTCACGCCGAACATCGCCGTATTGCCCCGTTCCCAGGCAGCGCTCAGATCGATCGAATCGGTCACCTTGAACACCGCGCCAAGGTTGATCGGCGAGTCCTGTTTGATCTCGTTGTCCTTCGGCTCGTTCTTGTAGTCGTTGCCTTCGAATTCCAGCTTCAGGCTCAGCCGATCCCACGGCGTCTGGTAGCTCACGCCACCGAACAGTGAAGGCTTGCCGCGAAAGTACGAGCCGGAGTTGACGTCGCCGGTGCCTTCCAGCGCCGGGCGCGTATCGAAGCGATTGCTGACGTAGCCCAGCGGGTTGTCGAAGTCGCCGCGATTACCGATGTAGCCCCAGGCAATGCCGGCGCTGAAGTCGAAATTGTCGAAGCGCTTGTTGGCGACGAAGAATTCGCTGGAGAACAAACCGGTACCACCGATATCTCGGAAGCCCAGCGCCACTTCCGGCGCCCAGTGGCTTTCCTGCCAAAGGCGCACTTTGGCGTCGACCGCCTTGTCCTTGTAGCTTTGACTGCCGCTGAGGGCCTCCGAGCCGTACGGCCGGTTGGTGATCGCGGTGTAGCGGAACGAACCTTCGAGCCAGTCCAGCGGCTGCAACGACACGCTGTAGCGGCTGTACGGGTCGGTGCGGTTGGCATTGACGCTCAACTCCCCCGCCGGGGCCATGCGCGCCGTCGGCGTCTGCAACAGACCGGTGCCTCCGAAGTCATTCTGGGTGATGCGCGGCTCGGCGTGAGCCAGACCGCAGGGCAATAACAACACAGCTGCAAAACGTAACTTCAACGAACCACCTCGGCCAGCTGCGTGGCAATGAATTCGGCCAACTGCTGATTCAATTCAGGAAGAGGCGGATCAAGATCATCATTTTTTATCGGCACCAGAATCCTGCTGCCGGCCACCGGAAACTGCCCGGACTCGCGATTCCAGTGCGCGATGCCGACGCGCCGCGACACGCCGTTGGGCTGGATCAACCACAGGTAATCGGCCTCGGCATCGTCGAGAATCGAGCAGCCTTCGAGATATTCGCGGGCCTCCTGCAATGGCTGGTACGGCAGGTGGCACGGCTCGGTGACCGCGCCCAACACCAGCACTTCATCAACCCGTTTCGGATAGATCAGCCGATCGCCGTCATCCAGACGAATGTTGCGGGCGAAGCCGACTTCCACCGCCACCGGATCGAGGTCAGCGATCTGCCGTCCGGTCACTGGCATTTGTCGGACTTCTTCGGCAATGCGCTGCGCCAGTGCCGCGCGGCTTGGCCGATCAAACAGCGTCGCCATGCGCTGCAGCACCTCGAGATCGAACAGCACGCCGACCTTGAGCCGCGTCTGTTCCTCGACCAGCGACTGGCGCAACAAGCCGCCCGCCAGCCAATAGCCTTCGGCATTGGGCACGGCTTCGCTGATCACATCGAACAGGCGTCCACCCGGCGGCAATGCAATCGGACCGGGATTGGCGACGTCGCCGGACACAGTGACGGCGGCCTGACTCGCCCCAGCGATCAGCAAAAGGCCCGCTGCCAAAATGCTAAAGCGCTTCACGGCAGATGCCTGCGATCAGGCGTCAGCTGAACCAGCTTGACGCGCAATTGCGAGGTCAGTTGTTGCTCGCTCTGCAGAATGAAACCGTCGCGCGGGTCGACCCAATAACGGTTGGTCGCACTGAGGCCGATGGCTGGCGCGTCAATCTGTTCATCGACGCGCAGCACCGAGTAAGCCTTGTCGAGAATCTCCAGGGTCTCGGTGGAACGGCGGGAAAAGCGGCTGTTGACGATCACGCCGACTTCCTGGCCCTTGTACAGATCAATCCAGCGCCGTGTGGTGAAACCGTCGGCGACGTGATGCAGGCCGTGCTTGAACGGCGAATCATCGGCCAGCCGTGTGCCATCCAGATCACCTTGCAGACCGAGGCCGATGCTGCGCACGGCGAGGCCATCGCGCAGCAGCAAAACCTGCTTGCCGGAGGCGACCCAGAATTGCAGGTCTTCGCGCTCGCGCACCAGCGCCAGCACGCCTGAGCCGGACGGTGTGGTCAGTTTCAGTTGCGGGTAGTTGACCCCAGCGACTTCGGCCACTGTCACATCAACCTCGTCGGGGCCGACGACGGCGGCTTTGAGGTTGTTCAGCGATGCGCTCATCAGCGGGTTACAGCCGCACAGCAACGAGGCCGCCATCAGGCAGACGCCCACTTTCAATAGGTTCACAGTCGGGCGGCCTTATTTGCTGTTGTTGCTGTATTCGCTCCAGTTCTTCGCTGCCGAAGCCCCGGTGCCGACAATCGACGCCGACGGCACCAACTGGCTGATGAAACGGTTCCAGCGCGTAACGTTGGCCGGGCCGACGTAGACCACATCCTGTGGCCGCACCTGGAAGTGCGAAGCCAGTGCCATGGCGGTCGGTGATTCGGCTTCGAGCTGATAGATCTTCGCCGGCTCGACGTCGAGATTTTCCACGCCGCGAATCACGTACACCGCGTTGCCATTGGAACTGGTCTGACTCAGGCCACCGACCGAACCGAGCACGTCGGAAAGATTCATGGTTGCGGTCTTGAAGCTCAGCGCGCGCGGCTGGTTGACCTCGCCCATGACGTAGATGCGCTTGTTGTCGTTGTACGGCAGATACAGCTGATCGCCGCCCTTGAGGTAGACGTTCTGCAGTTCGGAATCCTGCTGATTGAGCGTGTCGAGATTGAGTGGATAGACCCGCCCGTTGCGCGTCAGCAGCAGGCCCGACAAGTCGGCGTTATTGGTGTCGATGCCAGCGGAACCGAGGGCTTCGACCACACTCAGCGGATTGGTCGAAATCGCTTGCGGGCCGGCCTTCGTCACGGCGCCGGTGACCACGACTTTCTGACTGGCGAAGCGCAACACCGCGACGTCGACCTGCGGCTCGGCGATGAATGCCGACAGGCGTTGTTCGATGTCCGCGCGCAGTTGCTGGATGGTCCGGCCGGCGGCCTGGACTTCCTTGATGAACGGGTAATACAGCGTGCCATCGGAGCGCACCAGTCGGCCGTTGGCATCGATCTGTTGTTGCGCGCCGGAGGGGGCGGTGAGCTCCGGGTGATCCCAGACGGTGATGTACAAGACGTCGTTGTTGCCGATGCGATATTCCGCCGGCGTCACCAGCAGCTCCGCCGGCAGTGACTCACGCTTTTGCGTGGCGCGGTTCATGGCGATCAGCTTCGGGGTGATCGGAATCAGCTCGACCCGACTGCTTTCGCTGGCACCCTGGCGGGTGATATCGCTGGTGCTCAGGTACTGGCCGGGGGAAAACATGCAACCTTGCAAAGCGAGACTTGCCAACATTAAAAGATAAACACTACGAGTCATAATGGCACTACGCTATTCAAGGGCGAATCCAAAAAACAAAGTCACCCGACTTGCGTCGGGCGACTCTGTACTGCACTAACAAATGTTCCTGTTAGTTATGCGTGCCGGTTGTACCGGTGGTACCCGTCGTACCGGTGGTACCGCCGTTGGCACTGCCACCGCTGTTGGACGCCGCTACAGCACTGGCAACCATTGCAGTACTGGCCGCGGGCGCTTGCGAAGCCGCCACACTGCCACCTACATTGGTTACCGCTGTCAACGGCGCTTCAGCGGCGGCAGCCCAGTTGCTCAACATCGTCAACAGGGCAACTGCCATCACTTTTTTCATAACAACTCCTTTCTAACATTCGAACTGTTAAAAAACAGATCTGTGTCAGAGCTGGTAGCTTTCAAGTCCGCAAAGAGCGCGAACAAGATCCGTTGTTCTTTCACAGTCCTGTGCAACTGCTAAAGTCGAACGGCAGGTTTATATCTACGGACTTGCAAAAGGCATTGCCAGTGTAATTTCCCGACGTTATCTAACAACCTGACTGAAACTAACATCGGACTAAATGGCCATCACCCTGAATAACCATTGGGATGATTCGACTGCCAGCGCCAAGTGTCGGCAACCATGTCCTGCAAGTTGCGCGTGGCTTTCCAGCCGAGTTCTTTCGCCGCTTTCGAAGCATCGGCAAAACTCTCGGCGATATCACCGGCGCGGCGCGGCATCATCCGGTACGGCACCGGCCGCCCGCAGGCCTGTTCGAAGGCATGTAGCACCTGCAGCACGCTGTAGCCGTCGCCGGTGCCGAGGTTCCAGGTGTGAATGCCGGTGCGCTCGCTGATCGACTGCAACGCTTTCAAATGCCCATCCGCCAGATCGACGACATGAATGTAATCGCGCACGCCGGTGCCATCGGCGGTCGGGTAATCGTTACCGAAGATCGACAGCTCGCGCAGGCTGCCGACCGCAACCTGGCTGATATACGGCACCAGATTGTTCGGGATGCCGTTGGGGTCTTCGCCCATGTGCCCGCTGGCGTGAGCGCCGATCGGATTGAAATAGCGCAGCAGCGCGATACTCCAGCGCGGCTCGGCGAGGCTCAGGTCGCGCAGCACGTTCTCGACGATCAGCTTGGATTGGCCGTAGGGATTGGTCGGATTGCCCGTCGGAAAATCCTCGCGAATCGGCATCTCTTCGGGCTCGCCGTACACCGTTGCCGAGGAACTGAACACCAGCCGGAACACCCCCGCCGCCGCCATCGCCTGGCACAGGGTGATGCTGCCGCCGACGTTGGTTTCGTAGTATTCGAGCGGCTTGCGCACACTCTCGCCCACGGCTTTCAGCCCGGCGAAATGCAGCACGGCGTCGATCTGATGCTCGCGGAAAATCCGGTCGAGCAGCGGCCGATCGCAGACATCGCCGCGAATCATCCATGCACTTTTGCCGCAAATGGCCTCAACGGCGTGGAGTGCTGCATCGCTGCTGTTACAAAGATTATCCAGAACGACAACTTCATAACCTGCTTCAAGCAATGCAAGTGTGGTATGCGAGCCGATATAGCCGGCACCACCCGTTACCAGAATCTTCATAGCGCGGTCCGTCATTGAATAAATACCCGGTAGCGTGTCAAGCCATGCCTGGTGGATATGCGGAGCAATTCACACAAACAGGGCGACAACAACCTCAAACAAATTTAGTTCAACCACTGGCAATAATTATTTTTGCCGGTCAAACTGTTTGACGGGTACTTATTAGCACTCCCTGGATACTTATCACTATCGACGGATACCGACTAAAAATAACTTATAACCAAGTAGTCGACATCTCATAACATTAGCGCTTTTTAACAGCGCAACTAATTGCCAGCAACAACCTGACTCGGGTATTAAAGTAAGCCTTCAATAATCATTGAAACTTGCCGCCACTTTCTGGTGCGCAACCGTCGCCTGTGTTCCATGACTGTCCAGGATACTTTTATGATTCGTAAATGTTTGTTCCCCGCTGCCGGCTACGGCACGCGTTTCTTGCCGGCGACCAAAGCCATGCCGAAAGAGATGCTGCCGATCGTCAACAAGCCGTTGATCGAATACGCCGTTGAAGAAGCACGGGACGCTGGCCTGCAACACATGGCCATCGTCACCGGCCGGGGCAAGCGCGCGCTGGAAGACCACTTCGACATCAGCTACGAACTCGAGCACCAGATCCGTGGCACCGAGAAAGAGAAATTCCTCGCCGGCACCCGCGAGCTGATCGACACCTGCACCTTCTCCTACACCCGTCAGGTGGAAATGAAAGGCCTTGGGCATGCGATCCTCAGCGGCCGCCCATTGATTGGCGACGAGCCGTTTGCCGTGGTGCTGGCTGACGACCTGTGCCTGAACCTCGAAGGCGACGGCGTGCTGTCGCAGATGATCCAGCTGTACAGGAAATTCCGCTGCTCGATCGTCGCCATCCAGGAAGTCCCCGCCGACCAGACTCACAAGTACGGCGTGATTGCCGGTGAGCTGATTTCCGAGGGCATCTACCGGGTCAACAACATGGTGGAAAAACCGGCGCCGCAGGACGCGCCGTCGAACCTGGCGATCATCGGGCGCTACATCCTCACCCCGGACATCTTCGACCTGATTGCCGACACTGAACCGGGCAAGGGCGGCGAAATCCAGATCACCGACGCACTGATGAAACAGGCGCAGAACGGCTGCGTGCTGGCCTACAAATTCAAAGGCCTGCGCTTCGATTGCGGCGATGCCGAGGGTTACTTGCAGGCGACCAATTTCTGCTACGACAACGTGTACCTCAAAGGCCGCTGAGACGGCTTTTCTCTCCCCACAGGCAGGCAACCATGAACATTGCACAACATTCGACAGAGATTGAACGTGAGGTGGGCAACCTCGGGGTGATGAGCTGGTTGTCGCGCCATCAACCGCTGCCCAGCGCCAACGAAACCTGGCTGGGCACGATTCTGCTGGTGGAGCGGATCGGTGTGTTTCCTGCGTCCGGCGATATTCGCCGGCCGCTGCGCGATCCCTATCCGCTGCTCGCGCATCTCAAGGCGCTATATGGCGAACAGGCGCTGGAAATGGATGACGGCGACGGCCTGAAAGTGATTCTCAGCGACTGGCGCTTTCGCGTGCGCATCTGCTGCAACGACCCGGCGATCATCATCAACGTGGAAACCCGTTGTGATGCGCGGTTGATGCCGCGCAAGCTTGACGAACTGCTGGGGCTCATCGACGCCTTCAAGCACGACGCCTGATCACCCGGGCTTCACGCCGATCCATTGTGGGAGCGAGCCTGCTCGCGAAAGCGGCGGCACAGTCAGCATTGATCGTTCCCACGCTCCGCGTGGGAATGCATCCGGTGACGCTCTGCGTCACGCTGCGGAGGGACGCGGAGCGTCCCGGGCGGCATTCCCACGCGGAGCGTGGGAACGATCATGGTGGCGAGTCGTCGCAACCGGTACTCGTACCAGTTATCCAGCCATAAAAATAATCGGCAATCACCTTCCCGCCCGTGGCCGGCAACGGATGAATCCTGTCCGGGCCGATCATCGCGCTGGCGTAGCGTTTGACGTCGGGGCCGAATGCGCATTGCAGGTTGGCGAAACCGAGCTGCTGCTCACGCGCCCACGGCTCGAGCACCTGCGCGTAGGCCGACATCGGATAAGCGCTGGAGCGCGTAGTGTCCTGACGCATGATCAGGTTGATGCTCGCCGCTGGCTGGATCTCGCGCAGCATGCTCACCAGGCCCTGAACGTTCTGCAGGTACTGCGCAGGTTTGACGCCGAAGCCCTGATCGTTGCCGCCGAGCATGATCAGGTACACGTCGGCCGGAATCTTCGACACCACAGCTTTCCATTGCGTCTGCCACTGCGGATCGGCGTGATAGAAATCCGCCGATGCCGCGCCGGAGGCCGCCAGTTTCGACACTCGCACGCCCTGCTGATGGTTACCCAGCCACAGGCCGAACAGCGTCGGCGCGCCCTTCACCACTTCCAGTCTGAATGACCAGTCTGCGGCTGATGGAACGCCCGCTAGCGCGACTTCCTGAACACCTGAGCCTGCGAGTTTCAACGGTTGCCAGTCTTGGGCGGGCGACCAGCGATAGCGCAGCTCATCGGATTCTCCGTTGCCCAGATATAACAGTTTCGCCTGAGTGACCGTGGTATCGATGCGCGGCGAAGGGTTGGCATCGACTTGCAACCAGGCGCCCGGCTTGCCGCTGATCGTGCGACTGTCCGGGCTGGCCTGGCCCAGGTCGGAAACCTTCCAGCCGCCGCCGAAGTATTTGTCGCTGCTGCGGGTGTATTTGAAGTGCGTGCCGCCCAGCGCCGCGCCGTGGTTGAAACCGACGTAACCGGGGCCGGCAAAACCCACCTCGGCGGCCACTCGCTGCACCAGTTTGTTCAGGTAGAAATCCTGCCCGGCGGTGTAGCTGTCGCCGATCACCGAAACCGCCAGCACCTTGCCGGTCTTGCCGTCGCGCCACTGCGCAAAGCGCTGGCGGGCATCGTCTACCGTGATGGCCGAGGTGGCGACTGTTTGAGGGGCGTCTACTGGCATCATTGAATATTTTCCTTTGTCCGGGATGGCCCCTTCGCGAGCAGGCTCGCTCCCACAAAAGACGCAATCCACACAACCTCTGTGGGAGCGAGCCTGCTCGCGAAGCTTTCAGCTGTTCTGCGTCTGCACCACCGGAGCGACAATCACCGGTGCTTTCCTCTTCGCCGCCCGCTCTCCAAGGAACAACACCGAGGTGAAATTGAACCGACTGAACACCATCGCCAACAGCACCGGCCCGAGCAATCCACAACTCAGACCACCGAGCACCAGCAAGCTCTCATCCTTCACGCCGAGGCGCCCGAGGACAAACCGCGAGGTCGCCGCGAACAAAACATGAAAAAGGAAAATCGCATAGGAATATCCACCGAGCCAGGTCAGCGCTTTCGAACGCACGTCACTCGACAGCAACGCAATGCAAGACACGCAACCCACCGTCAAACCAATCAGGCTGCGGCGATCAACAATCAGCTCTCGATCAATCGCCGCGACGTACAGCAACGTCAGCGAGATCAGCACAAACAACAGCGGCCCGATCACTTTGAAACGCTGTTTCAAAACATCGACATTTTCCTGACCGATCATCCCCGCAACAAAAAACGGCAGCAGGTAAATCGCACCGTTGATACCGAACGCATCCAGCGGCAACGGCGGCAGCAGGAACAACACCGCCGCAAACGCAAACAAGCCATACAGCCGCGTCGCCGAACGCAGCAGGCCGCGCCACTCCAGCAAGCCGACGAAGATGAAAATGCTGAACACCGCCTGCAGAAACCAGAAGTGGTTGATCGGCACCCAGAACGACAACAACGCATCGATCACGCCGACGTCCTTGTTCACCCCCGGCCCTACCGCTTGCAGCACCGAGAACGGCACGCCGACGCAGAACAGCGGCACGATCAGCCGCCGCACCTTGCCGGCGAAGAACGCGGAAAAGTCATTGCCGCGAATCTTGTAGATCGAATAGATGTAGCCGGAGATAAACGTGAACAGCGGCATGCGCACGTACACCATCGAGTCGGCGATGACCCGGAACGGCGAGCCGATGTCGATCTTCAAGCCGCCGCCCAGCGGGCCGATGACGTGATAGAGCACCAGCAGCAGGCACGCCAGGCCGCGTAGGGTTTCGATCTCCAGGGATTTTTTCTTGCTCGACATAGAGCACCTGCCTTAAGTGAGAATTCTTGATTCGACCTGCACCGATTTGTTCGCGCGCAGCATCAAGCCCAGGCCGACGAACAACACCGGCACGACCATCGAGAAGTGTCGGGCGAAGGAGCCGAAGTCCGGCTCGAACAAGCCTTGCACCAACAGAAACGCCAGCGGAATCGCGATCAGTTCCTTGGGTTTGGTCTGGATCGGCGCGCCCTTGTAGTCGGTCGAAGTGATGACTTTGAACAGTAGCAGCGCGGTCATGATCATCAGCGCAACGAAGATCACCTGCCCCGGCCCGGACAGCAGAATCAGCTCAACCGGAAACGACAGGCGGAAGAAAATGATCATCGAATCCAGCGCCTGGGAGACGAAGTCACTGCCGCTGAGCCACGAGACGATGAGCGACTTCGAGCCCTCCTCGCCCGCCGTGCGCAGCTCGTTGTTGCTCGCCCGGATCGATGACACCGGAAAGCCCAGCGCCAGCTGAATGGCCATGGCCACCGCCAGATAAAACAGGAACAGCATCAGAAAGAAGGTGAACCGCGAGACGTACTTTTTCATCACGCAGACGCCGACCCACGACAGCGAAAACAGAATCCAGTACGGCCGGATCAACACGCCGTAAATCACCGCCGAAAGAAAAAAACCGCCGCGATATTTGCGCGTCAATGCGCTGAGCAGAATGCTCAACACCGCTACCGACACGATGATTTCCTTGGTCAGGTTCTCGAGGAAAAACGAGCGCACGATGCCCCACAGGCACAGGGTGCCGAAGATGGTCAACGGCATGCGCCGGAACACCACTACCGGAATTGCGGTGAGGAAGAAATTGCAGAACATGCCGTAGGCCCAGGCATTGGTCAGGTTGATCCCGGTAGGCCGCAGCAGGAACGCCGAACACTCGTAGGACGAGCGATCCGGTGAGAACGGATTCCAGAAATTGCAGTTGTCGGCACGCGCATATGACGACCACAACGTCATCGCGTCCGGCCCCGGATCGCGTGGCACCAGCAACGGCATCGCCACTGACAGAAACAGCCCGGTGAACAGGATCAGAAAGGAAATCGACGAATCGAATGTGCGCCCGCGAAACTCGATGCGCGGCAGCTTCAGGCCCATGACAGCGCAGCCTTCTTCGCGCCGGTGACACGGGTCAACACTGCAATCACAGCAAGCTGCACGACGATGGCGAAGACGTTGCCCCACGCCGCGCCATAGATTGAGTAATGCTTGATCAGCACATAGCTGACCGGCACCGAAATCAGCAGACAGATCGCCGCGCTGGCCAGCGACACTCGGCTGTTTTTCGAAGCAATCAAACCGCCCCAGACGATGTCGCCAATCGCCCGCAAAGCGAAGGAAAAGATCAGCACCGCGAGTAGCGCGTTATCGGGACGCGGCACGCTGGCGGCGACGTAATCGAGCAGCACATTGAAAAACACATAGATCGCCACGGCCACAACGGCGGAGACCGCTAGCGAGCGCATCACCCATTTGTTGACGAACAGTTGCTTGACCGTGAATGCCTGCTGATCGGCCTGGAAACGCTTGGCCAGCACCGGAATGCCGACCACCGCCACCACCGCATACGACAACGCCTGCAAAGTGTTGGCCGCCGACCACGCGTACACATATTTACCGAGGCTGGCGTAGGGCTCCAGGTCGATGATCAGAAAGCGCTCGGCGTACTGACTCAGGGCGATCAGACCGGTCCCAAGATAGAACGGCAACCCGGCCTTCCACACCGTCGCGGTGTCCAGCGACGCGGCTTCGCGGCCCTTGTGCACGTTCACCACGATCAAATAACCGGCGATGATTACCATCACGTTGGCGGCGACCCACAGCCACAACACACTGGCGATGCCCGCGACCCAGCCGAGCACCATGCCGCCCACCGCCAATACCGCCCACAGGCCGGTCTTGATGAAGAACAGCAAGGCGCCGGCGGTGGCTTTCTGCGCAGAAAACACGAAGGAATTGATTTCGAACGACAGGTGCTCGGTGAGCAACACCAGCGTCACGCACAGGATCAGCGTGGCGGTCGCTTCCACCGACTGGAACAGCGAATAGACCAGCACCGTCAGTACCGACAACAACAGCCCCACCGCCAGATACAGCAGCAGAACCTTGTCGACTACCCGCCGCGAGCTGCCGCCGACGCTGATCAAACGGTTGATTTCGGAACTGAAGCCGACGCTGTAGAACTTCGAAGCGATCAGCGAAGCCGCGACCACCACACCGTAAAAACCCAGCGCCTCGTATCCGAGGTAATGGGTGATGGCCAACACCAGCAAGAACTTCGCGCCCAAGGCTCCGCCGCGAAGCAACAGCCGAAATATCATCGAACGACACCCTTGATGATTTCGTCCATGGCCACGGTTTTCGCTTCGATTTCGCGGCAGGTGTCAGTCAGGCGCTTGCCGAAATCCGCCAAGGCATTGGGCGCGTAAACGGTGTTGATGATGGTGTCGACGTCGATGTCGCCGCCATTGATCACCCAGTCCTCGACGCCCATGTCCTGATAGGCGCCAAAGCCTTTGCGCTCGTAGCTGATGTGATACGCCGGCACGCCGGAGAGCAGCGATTCGATGGCGCCGTGCAGACGCACCGAGATCACCAGGTCCGGTTGGTATTTGGCGATGGTTGCCTTCAGCGACAGCAGGTCTTCGTTGATGCCCAGCTCGCGGTAGAACGCGCCGTCATCGTTGCCACGCACCGCGCTCTGTACCGCGCAGACCACTTTGCTTTTGTTCTTCAGACGCTGCAGCAGCAGTTTCAGATTGGCCACGTAAGCGACCTTCTTCTCTTTGCTCCACTCCGGCGGCTTGCGCAGCACCACGCACACCGTCGCCGGCGAGGCGGCGCAGCGGGTGAATTTCGGTTGCTGAAGAATCTTGCTTGCCAGCGACTGCACGGCCAGATCCGGCGCGCGGTAGACGTTTTCGCAAGCGTCAAAAATCGCCGAGGAACGGTTGTCACGCACGAACACCGCATCGGCGCTGGCGTAGTGCTCGACGATCTTGCTGCTCTCGCCGTGGAACGGGCCGATGCTCTGCGGCAGGTACACCGACGGCACTTTGCTGAGGATCGCGGTTTCCAATTGCTTGGCATGGCCGAGCTTCAGCTTGATGTGCTCGAAGGCGCTTTTCGAACGCATGTAACCGCCGCCGACACCGACGATCAGATCGGTTTTCTTCAGCAGATCGGCGAGCCCGGCGTAGGACTGATTGAGAAACACCGCTTGCTTGACCCGTCCCAGACCCTTGGCCGCCATCACCGGCGCATCGAAACGCGGGTGCGGCAGATAGTTGAACGACTCAGGGTCGGACGCCACGACACTGATCGCGGTGTCGTCACCGAAGTTACGCTGCACCAGAGCAATGGCCAGATCGACGAGCAGACCGTCACCGGAGTTGGACGCACTGTAGCCATGCAAAATCGTTACGTTCATAAGCTTGAGTTCTACTTAATAAGTGGGAGCGTGATACAGGTCGTAGGTCTGGCGGATCATCAACGCGGCGCTGAAACGTTCGCGGACAATGCTCCGGCCTTCGTTGCCGAGGTCGAGCAGGCGCGGCTTCTGGATGATCGTCAAAACGTCGGCCAGCGCCTGGTGATCGCCGGAGGGGAAGACGTAGCCGGACACTTCATTGGTGACCAGTTCCGGCAGTGAAGTGCAGTTGCTGGCGATCACCGGCAGCCCCATGGCCATGCCTTCCAGCGGCACCATGGCAAAGCCTTCCCAGCGACTCGGCACGATCAGCGCATCGGCTTTCTGATACAGCGCCTGCACTTCACTCGGGGTCACCCATGGCAGGTACTCGACCGAATCCATCGGCGGGCACTCGACCGAATCTTCGTTGACCGCACTGCCGACCACGGTGAGTTTCAGGTCGTTGCGGTTGACCTTGGCGTAGGCTTTGAGCAGCACATCGAAGCCTTTCTGGTAATCCAGGCGCCCGACGAACAGCAGATGAATCGGCTCGGCGCCAGCGGTTTTTGGCGCGTCATCCTTGTGATGAATGCCGTTGTAGATCAGCTTCATGCGCTTGCGCTCGATACCGAAACGCGCGGCTTTATCCAGCTCGTACTGGCTGACACAGATGATCACGTCGGTGACTTTCTGCAGAACGCGTTCGATCCACGCGTAGACCTTCTGCTTGGTCGGCGAGCTTTCCATCAGGAACGAAAACGCGTGCGGGCAATAGACGATTTTCGGCTTGCGCCATGGTCGCAACAGCACGCACACAACACGGCCGATCACTCCGGAAAAGGTGCTGTGCAAATGCACGACGTCGGGCTTTTCCTTGAGCAGCACCTGGCTCAGGCGCCAGGCGAAACGCAGCAGCGATGGCACGTTGCGACCGCTGCGCGGGAAGGTGCGCACTTGTTGCGGGGCGATGCCGTGCAGCTCTTTGGCCTGATCCTCGGGGACCAGGTAGACCAGTTGATAATTCGCCGCGTCGTCTTCGGGCGATGCCGAGATCGTGCGGATCACCGTCGCCACGCCACCTTTGATCGTCTCTGCCACGTGCAGTATTTTTTTCACAACTCACCCACTTCAAACAGGAAAGAACAATCGGCAACCATCAGGATTTGTCGGACGCGTATTCGTAGTTGTAATAGCCAGTGCCGCCGTAATAGCTGGCCGCACGCTTCTCGACGCCGTTGAACACCGCGCCTTTCAACTCGATGCCGTTCTGGGCGAAGCGGCGAATGGTCAGTTCAATCTCCTTGGCCGGGTTCACCCCGAAGCGGGTGACGATCAGGCTGATGCCAGCCTCGCGACCGACGATGGCGGCATCCGTCACCGCCAGAAGCGGCGGCGTGTCGATGATCACCAGGTCGTAGCGCTCGCTGAGTTCTGCCAGCAGTTCGCGGAAGTTGGCGTGCATCAGCAGCTCGGAAGGATTGGGCGGCACCTGCCCCCGGCTGATGAAATGCAGGTTGTCGACTTCGACTTTGTTGATCGCCTGCTCAAGGGTGCAGCGCTTGACCAGCAGGTCGGACAAACCATTGCTGATCGGCGTGTTGAGGGTTTTGTGCAGGTGCCCTTTGCGCATGTCGGCATCGATCAGCACCACGCGCTGGCCGCTGAGGGCCATGACCGCCGCAAGGTTGGACGAGACGAAGGTCTTGCCGACCTGCGGGCTCGGCCCGGAAATCATGATGCGGTTGTTGGTCGAATCGAGCCCGGCAAAATGCAGGCAGGTGCGCAGGCTGCGGATCGATTCGATCGACAGATCGGTCGGGTTGCGCAGCGCCAGCAGGTACGCCGGCTTGTCGACGCCATCGCGGGCGCGGCCCTTTTTGTTGTCCTCTTCTTCCTGCAAGGCGCTGTAGGGAATCGACGCGTAAACCGGCAGGCCCAACTGCTCGATGCCCTCCGGACCTTCAAGGCCTCGGCTGAGGGATTTGCGCAGCAGCACCAGCGCCACGCCGACAAACGCGCCGAGCAATGTCGCGATCAGCACGATCAGTGGTTTCTTCGGTTTGATCGGATTGGTCAGGTCGACATCGGCAGTGTCGATCAGGCGCACGTTGCCGACGGCCCCGGCGCGGACGATGTCGAGTTCTTGGGATTTGTTCAGCAACTGCGTGTAGATCTGCGAAGCCACCTCGACGTCGCGGGTCAGGTTGAGCAGTTCCTGCTGGGTGGCCGGCAAGTCCTGAACCTTGCCTTCGAGGGATTTCTGCTGCTGGGTCAGCTCGCCGATCTGCGTCATCAAGGCGCGATAGGCCGGGTGCTGTTTGGTGAACTTGCGATCGAGCTCGGCCTGCTGCATTTTCAGCTCGGAGATGCGCGTTTCCAGCGCCACCGACTGGCCCAGCACCGACTGGGTTTCCAGCGAGATGTTCACGGTCTTGCCGTGGGTCTGGTAGGCATTCAAGGCGTCGCTGGCCTTGGCCAGATCACGCTTGACCTGGGGCAACTGGCTTTGCAGGAAGGCCAGGCTCTGCGCGGCTTCCGCCGAAGTGCGGCGTACGTTCTGTTCGACGTAGAGCGAGGCGATTTTGTTGAGGATCTTCACTGCCTCGGCCGCGTCCGAGCTGGCCAGCGCCAGACGAATGATCCCCGACTCCTTGCCTTGTTCGGAGATATCCAGCGCGTCCTGATAGCCCTGAATGGTCACGATCCGAGGATTGCGCACCACCTGAAAGCGCGTGCCGGGGTTGGCCATCAGGTGCGCGATCTGCCCTTCTACACCGTCATTGGCAAACGCTTCGCCGGCCACGCCTTCGGCGAGCAGATTGTCGTTTTCATCGAACAGCTGAAAACTCTGCTGCTCGCCGGCGATCAGGGTAAGTTTCTTGCCGAGCAGGTCTTTCGGCAATTGCAGCCGATTGAATTCCAGACGTTCGCCGCCCCAGGCATAACTGTTCAAACCGAAACGCGGCGGCGCGACGCTGGTCTCGCTGTCTCCGCGATAACGCCGCGAAAGAAAGCCGCCGATCAACGGGAACGTGTTGGGGGTGACGTCGATATCCAGGCGCAGGTCGTCAACGGTTTTGCCGATCACCGCGCGGGATTTGATGATGCCGATTTCGGTCACCGACGGCGATTGCCCACCGAGCATGCTGTTGAGGTCGGAGAAACCGAGCATGTCGTTCTTTTTCGGTTCGACCTGCACCAGCGCGTTCGCCAGGTACACCGGCGTCGCCAGAACCGCATAGGCGACGCCGGTGACCATGAAGGCGCCCGTCAGCGCGCCGATCAGCCACTTCTGGTCGATCAGGCTGCCGAAGATGCCGAGCAGATCAATACTGTCTTGATCTTTGTCGCGGGTGCCGATTACGGACGGTAACTGCATAAGTCTGTTCTTACCATTTACTGTTCTGAAGAAGATTCATCAATGCCCGAGACGCTTCGCCCATGAACTAACAGCATCTTCAATCAATGCGTGGGCATGAATAAACGCGGCTTTGCCTTGACGATACGGATCATGTATTTCGCGCTCGCTCTGCCACTTGCCGAGCAGAAACACTTTGCCTCGGGCGTGCGAGGCAATCTTCAGCACTTGATTGACGTGGGCTTTTTCCATGACCAGGATCAGGTCCGAGTCATTGACGATGTCCGAAGTCAGTTGCCGCGCCTTGAAGGCCTCGGCGCAATGCCCGTGTTCTTCGAGAACCTGCCGCGCCGAGGCCTCCACGCCCTCGCCGACGCGGGCGGACAGGCCGGCGGAGGACACCGTGATGGCGGACGGCCCCAGCGCGTTGCGCAGCAGCAGTTCGGCCGTCGGACTTCGGCATATATTGCCCACGCAGACAACGAGGATCTTTTTGAACAAGTCTTGCTTTCCTGTGTAATATCAAACAGCCAACATGTCGCGAAAGTTAATGAACCCTCACGACTTTCCTGCACTCAGAAATAGCTTCGCCCTGTTAGTACAGGAACATTAAGTACCACAGCGTTTTAAGCCGCCCCAACCACAATTAGCGGACTAAAAATAACTGTGATTTTCAGTTGCTGTTTTCCTGACAAAAAATAACATTCGCGCACTTAGTGCCATCACCGTTATCGGAAATTGAGTAACGGGATAAATATTCGTAGTTGTCATTCTCTTCAGGAGAGCAGACATGAAAACAGCACAGCGCAATAAACTCGCCGCCCTCGCCCTGATGGCGCTCGGTGCCACCAGCCAGGTTCACGCCAGTGAGCTGTTCCCCAACCTTCCAGCTAAAACCATCGGCGTGCAGGTGAAAATCCAGAGCTTTACCGCCGCCGATGCCGCGCAGATCAAGGCAGCAGGCTTCAGCTTTGTACGCTTCGGTGTGTGGAGCGACAGCCTCACCGCCAAGACTTATCAGAAACAGGTCAGCGACGCCTTCGCCGCCGCCGCTTCCGCCGGCCTGCCGGTGCTGCTGACGGTGCGCGCGATCAAGGCACTGCCGGCCACTTCGCCCGAGGAACTGAACGCCGCCGGCGGTAAGTTCGCCAACACCGTGACCGGGCTGGAAAAATCCTGGAGCTCGCAATTGGTGGCGATCGAAATATGGAACGAACCGGACCTGGAAACCTATTGGCCGACGCGCAATTTCGACACCACCTTCGTGCCGTTCATGGCTGGCATGTGCAAGGCCTTCGAAGCTCAGCCACAGACGACACCACGGGTCGGTTTCGGCTTCGCCCGGCCGCCAAGCGCGGGCTCGGCGTCGACGGTGGCGATGAAAAGCATCGTCAGCGATTACCCCAAATGCTTGAACGCCGTGTCCTACCACCCTTACGGCATGACCGCCACGCAGATCAGCAACGCGCAGACCTTCATCCAGCAGAACTTCAATCTGCCGGGGGTCATCAGTGAATGGGGGGTTTCGGCCCTCGCCTCCAACGGCGGTCCTGAGGGGCAAGCGACCAAGATCAACGCGTTTATTACCGACGTGAAACGCCTCAATATTCCCCTGACCTCTATCTATGAATGGCGGAACAGTGATTCCGGCAGCAACGATCGCGAGAAGAACTTCGGCTTTCTCACCTCTGACGGCCAGCCAAAACCGGCGCGGTTATCCGTGGAAGGTGTGTTGAACGCTGAGTAGAGCTCGAGCAACCGGCCTGTTCACAGGTCGGTTGCTTTGAACCTGTGGGCTGTTTTGGCATCGTATTCAGCGACACCGCGCCCCGCCTTTCAAACAATCGTTTTCAGGTTGTTGCCGCAGGGGCCATCGATCCACCAATGCACCCTTGAGTGCCCGTCAGCGCTCGGGTAATGTCTTCAGACCCATAGGATAGAGCACGCCCATGACTTCCAAGCTGGAACAACTCAAACAGTTCACCACCGTGGTTGCCGACACCGGCGACTTCGAAGCGATCGCCCGAGTCAAACCGACCGATGCCACCACCAACCCTTCCCTGCTGCTCAAGGCTTCGGCGATTCACGGTTACGCCGAACTGCTGAACGATTGCGTTCGCGACTGCAAGGGCGATGTAGGCCTGGCCAGCGACCGTTTCGGCGTCGCAGTGGGCAAGGAAATTCTCAACGTGGTTCCAGGC
This sequence comes from Pseudomonas sp. TE9122, assembly GCF_056278925.1. Lineage (NCBI taxonomy): Bacteria > Pseudomonadati > Pseudomonadota > Gammaproteobacteria > Pseudomonadales > Pseudomonadaceae > Pseudomonas > Pseudomonas sp. TE9122. Next base: position 3,424,429 of record NZ_JBWBQI010000001.1, read on the forward strand.
CGCATCTCCACCGAAGTGGATGCGCGCCTGTCCTTCGACCAGGATGCGATCCTCAAGCGTGCGCATCGCCTGATCGAGCTGTACGACAAGGCCGGCGTTGGCCGTGACCGCGTGCTGATCAAGATCGCCTCGACCTGGGAAGGCATCCGCGCCGCCGAGATCCTCGAGAAGGAAGGCATCCAGACCAACCTGACCCTGCTGTTCTCTTTCGCCCAGGCCGCCGCCTGCGCCGATGCCGGGGTGTTCCTGATTTCGCCGTTCGTGGGCCGTATCTACGACTGGTACAAGAAGGCCAACGGCAACGACTACACCGGCGCCGATGATCCGGGCGTGCAGTCGGTGACGCGCATCTACAACTACTACAAGGCCAACGACTACAAGACCGTGGTCATGGGCGCGAGCTTCCGTAACATCAACCAGATCGAGCAACTGGCTGGCTGCGATCGCCTGACCATCAGCCCGGAACTGCTGGAGAAGCTCGCCGCCGACACCGGCAAGCTGGAACGCAAACTGGCGCCGGGCAATGCCGGTGAAGCACGTCTGAGCCTCAACGAAGCGCAATTCCGCTGGTTGTCCAACGAAGACGCGATGGCCACCGAGAAACTGGCTGAAGGCATCCGTCAGTTCGCCCGCGACCAGGAGAAGCTGGAAGCGTTGCTGCAGGCCAAGCTGTGATTTGATTTTGTAGAACGCAAAAAGGGCGAACCTGTGAGGGTTCGCCCTTTTTCATTTGCCTGCACTGATAAATGTATCGACCGACCCGACGCCATCGCGGGCAAGCCCGCTCCCACAGGGTATGTGGAGAACCTAAGTTTGAGGTTTCACGCGATCATTGTGGGAGCGGGCTTGCCCGCGATGAGGCCAGCCCAGACACCATCAATTCATGAGGTCAGTGTCTTTCCAGGGCATTGACCAGATCATGAAACGCTTCACGATTGGAATCGTTCAGGCCCATGAGAATCTTGTGCGCTTCCAGCACCTTGATTCGCACCACTTCTTCGGACTGGTCCTGATCCGGCAGGTCGTCCAGGCACTCCGGGCACGGCACCGGGTGGTTGACGATGTTGAACACCTGCTCGAAGCCCATCGACTGCAAAAGCCGAGTGATGTCTTCGTGGGTGGTGACAACCGTCGGCAACAGGCCGACCTTCTGCCGCGACAGGATCGACAGTTTGGCCAGCAGGCCCAGGGTGGTGCTGTCGATGCTGCGGGTTTCGGTCAAATCGATCACGATCGCGTTGAAATTCAGCGCGGTGAAGATTTTCTCAATAGTCGCATCCAACGCCGAACACAGGGTCAGGCGAACTTCACCGACGAACTTCAGGACAAAGGTGCCGTCCTGCTCGGCGAACTGGATTCTACCGGTACTCATTAAAGATTCCTGCTCAACACCAACAGGGCGATATCATCCGGCATCTCCCCTAGCGTGGCCAAACCAAACACTTGCCGCAGACCATCCAGGCTGCCGCCCGCTGACTTCACCCGTTCGGGCAAAGCAGCCTCTTTTTCTTTGAGCGTTGCTTCCGGCAAAAGGTCCAGAATGCCATCAGACATCAGCGTCAGGCTGAACGTCGGCGGCAGCTCAAGCACGTGGTCTTCGTAGGTGGCTTCGTTGAAAAGCCCCACCGGCAGACCACGGCCTTCGAGATAACGAACACTGTCAGGCGTGTACAACACAGGCAAAGGCAGATGGCCGCCGATGCTATAGGTCAACAAACCGGTCTCCTCGTCGATGACTCCACCGACCATTGTGACGTGTTTACCCAGCTTACAACTGATCAGCCCCCGGTTGATATGACCGAGCACTTCCGAAGGTTTGAACTCCGGCAAGGTACCGCTGCGTTTCGATTCGAAGAGCAGACGCGTGGTCATGAACTTCAGCAGCACGGTGACGAAGGCTGATGACGCGCCATGCCCGGAAACATCCGCCAGATAAAACGCGACCCGGCGCTCGTCAACGCGGAAATAGTCGACAAAATCACCCGACAGGTACAGCGACGGGATGATCTGGTGGGCAAAATTGAATTCGTCAATGCTCCACGGGCTTTCCGGCAGCATGTTCATCTGCACCTGGCGACCGGCGTTCTGGTCTTCCTGGAGCAGGTTCAGGCTGGCTTCGAGCTCGCGGTTGGCCTTTTCCAGCTTCTCGCTGTAGCGCTGGTTTTCCAGCAGCAGCCGCGCACGATCCAGGGCCCGGCGCACGGAGTGCTCGAGCACAGCCAGATCTTCGAGAGGCTTGATCAGGTAATCCGCCGCACCAAGGCGCAGGGCCTCGACTGCGTCGTTCATCACCCCGGCACCCGAGACCACGATCACCGGCGTCTCCGGTGAGCGCTCGGTAACCTGACGGATCAGTTCGAGACCGCCCATCTGCGGCATGCGCAGATCGCAGATGACCAGATCGGGCTCGTCTTGCTCGAATACCTGAAGACCCTGTTGACCGTTGCCGGCCTGCAGGACGCTGAAACCACTGTCTTCCAGATAGGCCGCGAGGCTCGCGCGCACTACCTCGTCATCATCGATTATCAGCAGCGTGGCACTGGTTTTTGGCATGTGGGCAAACGGCGCCAGAATTAGGTTGGCGTAGTGAGCGGGGGCAACGGCCCTGCGCAGACTACTGGATTCGCTTTCTAGCCTCTCTGTTGCAGCGCTTTCAAGCATTCGCCTGGCGCGCGGTTTTAAACAGAGGTGCCCTTCTAAGGCGCAGACGGTACTCCCATCCGCAGAGCGTTTCAAGCATGCGCCGATTGTCGCTTGACGACTTTGTTTGTCAAATCACCGGGAGTTATAAGAACCGCTCCAACGGTAACCCGATGGAAGGTAGCGGCAGTCGCAGGCGACACTCTGGCGCGGACAAAAAAGGCGACCCGAGGGCCGCCTTTTTCATCACCGGTCAAAATCAGAAATCGTCTTCAACCTGACCGTCCTTCACCTTGAACTCGCGGTTCTGCAGGTAAGCGTTGCGGATGAAGGTATATTTGTCGCCGCTGATCAGCTTCTCGCTCGACAGCAGGCTGGCGCGGGTGTCGACGATGTTCAGGCCGAAGATCGAGTTACGCGTCGGCACGTGGTCGATGTAGCGGTACGCGCCGGTGAAGCTGTCGACATATTTCGACGGTGCGTCACGCAGGGTGCTCGGCCCCATCAGCGGCAGCATAACGTACGGGCCGCTGCCCACGCCCCAGTAACCGAGGGTCTGACCGAAGTCTTCGTCGCTGCGGTTCAAGCCCATCTTGGTGCCGACATCAAAGAAGCCGAGCAGACCGAAGGTGGTGTTGAAGATCAGTCGGGCGGTATCAACGCCCGCCGCAGCCGGTTTGGCCTGGAGAATGTTGTTCGCCAGGTTGGTCACGTCACCGACGTTGCGGAACATATTGTGAATGCCGTCTTCAACGAACTGCGGGGTGATGAACTCATAACCCTGGGCCAGTGGCTTCAGCGCGTAGGTGTCAACGAAGTCGTTGAACTGGAAAATCGGCCGGTTGACGCTTTCCCAAGGGTCTTCTTCGGTGGCCGCCTGGGTGGCGAACGGCGCCAGCAACAGGCTGGCACATACACTTAGCTGAGTGAGCGAAGGGCTCCAGCGCATAGAAAAACTCCTTGGATTCGATACTGGCGCGGTCCTCTCGGCCCGGGCATTAAGGCCGCTAGTATAAGCGTAAACGGCGATTTGGGCAGTGCGCCGCTGCAACGATATGCAGGAAGTTTCCTACGCAGGCTTTCACCCGCCTGTCATGCAACTGTCACCCCAGTGCCTTAGTCTTGAGCGTTATTTCAGGGACGTTGCCATGACTCACGCCGAAACCTTGCCCGTCGCCGCGCCCGGCCTGACTGCCGTGCTGTTCGGCCTGAGCGGTTGCCTGGTGGATTTCGGTGCCCGCGCCGCGCGAGAGCTCAACTCCCAGCCGGAACATGCCAAAACTACACCGGGCGCACTCGATAGCCTGAAAAGTTTGCAGCGCCAGGGAATTCCCTGCGCGTGGCTCGACGAATTGCCCCCTGCCCTCGCTCAGCCACTGGCCGCGTCGCTGCCGGACTGGATCAAACCGACGCAACATTCAGCAACAATGAATCCATGGCCAGCGCCCAACGCGTGCTGGCAGGCGTTGATGAGTTTGAACATCGACCGCCTCGACGGTTGCGTGCTGGTCAGTGGTGAGCCGCGCCTGTTACAGGCCGGTCTGAATGCCGGGTTATGGACGATTGGCCTGGCGTCCTGTGGCTCGCTATGCGGCCTGAGCCCGAGCGAGTGGCAGGCGCTCTCGCAAAAGGAACGCGAAAAGTTGCGCGGCAAGGCAACCGTGCAGTTGTTCGGCCTGGGCGTGCATTCGGTAATCGATCATCTCGGCGAACTGGACGCCTGCCTCGCCGACATCAGCTTGCGCCGCGCCAAAGGCGAAAAGCCCTGACCGGCGTCATGCAGGTTTACCGAGAGTGGATTAATCTAAAGGTCAGCCATAGACCTTTGGCGCGTGGCTGCGGTCAATGCCAGTGCCTATTGATAAAAGGAAACCACCATGCCCGCCCGACGAGAACTGCAGGATCAGCTCAACACCTTGCGTGATCAATTGGAGCAGAACCCGCCTCTGTCCGAGTCTGAACGTGAAAACTTACACCGGTTGATGGCGCAGATCGAAGCAGAAATTCAATTGGAAAATCAGCTACAGGACAACAACCTGGTGGACGGGGTGAACCTTGCCGTGGAGCGCTTCGAAGTCGAACACCCGGCGATCGCCGGCACCCTGCGCAACATCGTCAACGCGCTGGGCAGCATGGGCATCTGACGCCCCGCCGCACAAAAAAGCCCTGCCAGCGATGGCAGGGCTTTTTCATTTGCAAAATGTGCATGCAAGCCCTTGTGGGAGCGAGCCTGCTCGCGAAGGCGTCGTGTCAGTCGACATCATCGTTTAATGACACACCGCATTCGCGAGCAGACTCGCTTCCACATTGGATGTCGCACATTCAGGATCTTTATTGACGTACGAGCCGATGATTCGGCAGTTGTACGCTTTCGGTACTGCGATACGGATTGATATCCAGCCCACCCCGGCGAACGTAACGTGCAAACACGGTGAGCTTTTCAGGTTTCAACAACCGCTGCAGATCGAGGAAAATCCGCTCAACGCATTGTTCATGGAAGTCCGAATGCTGGCGGAAGCTGACGATGTACTCCAGCAGGCTGGCGTGATCCAGCGCCGCGCCGCGATATTCCACCACGACGCTGCCCCAGTCCGGCTGGCTGGTCACCGGGCAGTTGGATTTGAGCAGGTGGCTGTGCACGCTCTCCTCGACCACGCGCGAATTGTCGCAACGCAGCAGCTCCGGACGCGGATGCTCATAGTTGCTCACGCTGATATCCAGATCGTCGATGCACACGCCCGGCAACGCCACCACGCCTTCGGCTTCGACGTCCTTCAGACTGCGAACCCGAACGCCCACAGGTTTACCGGCAGCGGCGGACAGATCCTTGACCAGCGTCGCTTGCAATGTGGCAACGTCGGCGAACGGCGTCTGGTTCAGCGAGTTGAGGTAGAGCTTGAACGACTTCGATTCGATGATGTTCGGCGAGTCCGCCGGGATGCTGAATTCAGCGATCGCCACCACCGGTTTGCCCGAGGGCAGCAGCCACGACAGCTCGAAGCAGTTCCAGAAATCCACGCCTTTATACGGCAGGGTTTCGGCGGTCAGGCCCAGCTCGGCCCATTTCGCGGTGCGCGGAATCGGGAACAGCAGGGACGGCGTGTAGGTGGCGATGTATTCGCTGGATTTGCCCAGCGGCGAATGTTCGGCTGCGGGATGCATGGCGGAAACCTGACTGAAGAATCAGCGGATTCTACCAGCCTTTGCCCGCGCCTTTGAGTGCTTACTGACTGACTGTCAGTTTGCCGACCATGCCCGCCTGATAATGCCCGGGGATATTGCAGGCAAACTCGAGCGCCGTGGCCTTGCTGAAGGTCCAGGTCAACTCGGCGGTTTTACCGGGCTCGACCAGCACGCTGTTGGGGTCGTCATGCTGCATGCCGTGGCCCATCGCCGCGTGATTCATGCCCGCCATGTCGTGGGACATTTCTTTCATGCCGGTAGGCGTAAGCATGCCGCTTTGCTGCATCTGCAACATTTCCTGCTGGTGACTGGCATGCATCGCCGCATCACCGAGGTTGAATTCATGCAGCAACTGGCCTTTATTCACCAGTACAAAGCGAACCGTCTCACCGGCCTTGACCTGTATGGCTTTCGGGTCGAAGTTCATGTCGCCCATGACGATTTCGATACTGCGCGTAGCCTGGCTCGCCGCTGCCGGCTGGCCGAAGGCGAAGGTGTGCGCGGGTGCCGCCCAGGCTGGCGAACTCAATGCCAGCAGACAGGTGGCTATTTTCAGCGAGGTGCGCAAAAACATGGTCGTACTCCAACAAGACAAGGTTCAGCCTGTGGGAAACTCTAACCACCCAGTGCTGGCATCGACCTGACAGGCAGATTACAACTTTGTCAGCTTGGCGCTTATCGCCGGATCTCACGGTATAACGCCCTCGCCCTTCCAAATACCAACCCCGCCCGAGTCGCCCATGAAACTGTTGATCGTCGAAGACCAAGCGAAAACCGGCCAATACCTGCGTCAGGGCCTGACCGAGGCCGGATTCAATACCGAGCTGGTGGCCGATGGCATCAGCGGCCAGCAATTGGCCTTGAGCGGCGATTACGCGCTGTTGATCCTCGATGTGATGCTGCCCGGGCGCAGTGGCTGGCAGATTCTGCAAGCGGTGCGCCGCGCTGGCCTCGAAACGCCGGTACTTTTTCTCACCGCCAAAGACGCCGTGGAGGACAGGGTTCACGGCCTCGAACTGGGCGCCGACGATTATCTGGTCAAGCCATTCGCCTTCTCCGAATTGCTCGCCCGGGTGCGCAGCCTGTTGCGACGCGGCAGCGCAATCGCCCAGGAAACCAGCCTGCAACTGGCCGATCTGCGCCTGGATCTGATCCGCCGCCGGGTCGAACGCAGCGGCCAGCGCATCGACCTGACCGCCAAGGAATTCGCCCTGCTGGAAATGCTCCTGCGCCGCCAGGGTGAAGTGTTGCCGAAGTCGCTGATCGCTTCGCAGGTCTGGGACATGAATTTTGACAGCGACACCAACGTCATCGAAGTGGCGATCCGCCGCTTGCGCCTGAAGATCGACGATGACTTCCCCAACAAGCTGATCCACACCGTGCGCGGCATGGGTTACGTGCTCGAAGAGCGTTCGCTGTGATGCGTAGCCTGTCCTTGAGCACGCGCCTGGCCCTGTTGTTTGCCGCCTGCACTGCGGTGGTCTCGCTGTTCGCCGGGGTGCTGTTCGACCGCGCCAGCGAGGCGCACTTCATCGAACTCGATCAGCAACAACTGGAGACGAAACTGATCGGCCTGCGCCTCGCCTTGCAGGATCTCCAACCTGCCCAGCGCGAGGCGCGGCTGGCCGATGAACTCAGCCGTCAGGCGGATCTGTCATTGCGCATCACCAGTGGCGACGGGCAGCACTGGTACGACAGCTCGGTGCAGATTCCGAAGAATCTGCCCCTGCAAACCGGCCTGTCGACCATCAGCCATGACGGCACCGATTACCGCGTGCTGCGCGCCCCGCTCTATCCAGACACAGCGGATTCGCCGCAACTGACGCTGCTGCTGGACATCACCCATCACCAGCATTTTCTTACGCGCATGCAGCATCTGATCTGGCTGACCGTCGGCCTGTCGGCGCTGGCTACTGCCGTGCTCGGGGCCTGGGCCGCGCGCAGCGGTCTGCGCCCGTTGCGGCGGATGAGCGCAGTGGCCCGTGGGATTTCTGCGCAATCGCTCAACGCCCGACTGCCTGAAGAGAAGATGCCACCAGAGCTTGCAGAAATGGCCTACAGCTTCAACGCCATGCTCGCACGCCTCGACGACTCGTTTCAGCGCCTCTCGGCGTTCTCCGCCGACATCGCCCATGAACTGCGCACACCGTTGTCGAATCTGCTGACCCACACCCAGGTCACCCTCACCCGCCCCCGGGCACTGGAGGATTACCGCGAAGCGCTGCACAGCAACCTCGAAGAACTGCAATGGATGGCGCAACTGGTCAACGACATGCTCTACCTGGCCAAGGCTGACCACGGCTTGCTGATGCCCAAGCGCGAACCACTGGAGCTGGCGGATGAGGCCGACATGTTGCTGGAGTTTTTTGCGCCATTGGCGGAAGACGCTGGCGTGAGCTTGAGCCGTGAAGGTGAGGCGCGTATCGAAGGTGATCGCGGCATGTTGCGCCGGGCCTTGTCGAACCTGCTGGATAACGCACTGCGGTTTACCCCGGCCGAGGGTTATGTGCGCTTGAGCATCGTCGACGAGGGGGAAACCGTGCGCGTCTGCGTCGAGAACAGTGGCGAGGGTATTTCCGCGCAATTACTGCCACGTCTGTTCGACCGCTTCTATCGAGCGGATCCGGCGCGGCAGGAAGGCAGCAGTGAGCATGCGGGGTTGGGGCTGGCGATTACTCAGTCGATCGTGCGGGCACATGGCGGGCAGATTCGTTGTGAATCTGAAGCGGGTTGGACGCGGTTTGTGATCGAGTTGCCTCGGACCTGATCGTTCCCACGCTCTGCGTGGGAATGCAGCCCGGGACGCTCCGCGTCCCTTCAAGAGCCGAACGCAGAGCGTCCGTTGAGGCATTCCCACGCAGAGCGTGGGAACGAGCATGGAGTCGCTTACGAATATCTCAAGGCATGCGCCGGTTCGATCTTCGCCGCCCGCCACGCCGGATACACCGTCGCCAGGAAGCTCAGGATGAAACCCGCCGAGCAGATCAACAGCACATCCCCACCCTGCAATTCCGAGGGCAGGTTGCTGACGAAATACACGTCCGAACTGAAGATATGCTGGCCGGTCACACGCTCGATCCAGCCGACCAGTTCGCTGACATTGAGCGCCGCAATCACGCCCAGCACGCCGCCAATGATGGTGCCGACAATACCGATCACCGTGCCCTGCACCATGAAGATCGCCATGATCTGCCGTGGTGTGGCGCCGATCGTGCGCAGGATCGCGATGTCGGCGCCCTTGTCGTTCACCACCATGATCAGCGTCGCGATGATGTTGAACGCCGCAACCGCGACGATCATCAGCAACAGCAGGCCGATCATGGTTTTTTCCATCTTCATCGCGCTGAACAGGCTGCCCTGGGTGTGAGTCCAGTCGTCAGCCTTGAAGTCAGCACCGAGGCCACCGGCAATGTCCGCAGACACCTTCGGCGCGGCGTACAGATCCTTGACCGCCAGCCGCACGCTCTGCACCTGATTCGGCTGCCAGTGCTGCATGGTCGCGGCGTCGGCGACGTGAATCAGGCCCATCGAGCCGTCCAGCTCGGCGCCGACCTTGAACACGCCAACCACATTCAGGCGCTGCATGCGCGGGGTGATACCGCCCGGCGCGGTGCTGACTTCCGGGACGATCAGAGTGATCTTGTCGCCGACATTGAGGCGGAAACGCCGCGCGGTGATTTCACCGATCACCACACCGAATTCGCCCGGCTTCAAGGCATCCAGACGACCCTGGACGATGTGCTGGGCAACGATCGACACCTTGCCTTCCTGGGCCGGATCAACGCCGCTGATCTGGATCGGCTGCATCGAACCCTTGTAGGAAAGCATACCTTCCATTTCTGTGAACGGCACGGCGGCCGTCACTTCGGGATTTTTCATCGCAGCGGCAGCGACTGGCTGCCAGTCATCGATCGGCTTGACGCCAACGATGGTCGCATGGGGCACCATGCCGAGGATGCGCGAGCTCATTTCGCGCTGAAAGCCGTTCATCACCGACAGCACCACGATCATCGCCAGCACGCCGAGGGCGAGGCCGATCATCGAGGTCATCGAAATGAACGAAACAAAGCGATTGCGGCGCTTGGCGCGGGTATAGCGCGTGCCGATAAAGATCGATAACGGTCTGAACATTCGCTGGGGCACCGTATAGAAATAAAAGACCCGGCGCCGTTACGGGCGCCGGGTTTCAGCCAGTCAGATGGGGGTCAGGCAACCTTCCTGCAACTGCAGGACGCGGTCCATCTGGCGAGCCAGGTTCATGTCGTGCGTCACCACCAGGAACGCTGTGCGCATCGAAGTGCTCAGCTCCAGCATCAGATCCTGAATGCCTTCGGCGGTATGCAGGTCAAGGTTGCCGGTTGGCTCATCGAGCATCACCAGCCCCGGGTTGTTCACCAGTGCACGGGCAATGGCCACGCGCTGACGTTCGCCGCCGGAGAGTTCCGCCGGTTTGTGTTCCAGACGATGGCCGAGACCGACGCGCTCCAGCAATGCCGTGGCACGCTGGCGCGCCTCCGGGATGGCGGTCTTGCCGATCAACAGCGGCATGCAGACGTTTTCCAGCGCGGTGAATTCCGGCAGCAAGTGGTGAAACTGGTAAACGAAACCAAGCGCGCGATTGCGCAGCAGGCCCCGCTTCTTCTCACTCAACGCCGACAGTTCTTCACCGTCGAGCCAGACGCTGCCCTTGCTCGGCGTATCGAGGCCGCCGAGCAGGTTGAGCAAGGTACTTTTGCCGGAACCGGATTTACCCACGATCGCCACACGCTCGCCCGGGTGCAACTCCAGTTGCAGGCCGGCCAGCACTTGTACCGACTCAGGCCCCTCCTCGTAGGACTTGCCCAGGTTACGGCAGCTCAGAATTGCTTGTTCACTCATGCCCGACTCACTCATAACGTAACGCCTCCGCCGGCTGGGTGCGCGCGGCACGCCAGGCGGGATACAGGGTGGCGAGGAAACTCAGGACCAACGCAGCGGCGCAGACCATGACGACGTCCTGGCTCTGTACCTGCGAAGGAAGATAATCAATGAAATACACGTCAGCATTAAGGAACTTGTGGCCGATCAGCCCTTCAAGCGCCGAAATGGCCGCACTGACATTCAGTGCCGCGAGGATCCCGACCACCGCGCCGATCGCCGTGCCGACCACGCCGATTACCGTGCCCTGAACCATGAACGTGCGCATGATCGTGCCCGGAGTGGCGCCGAGGGTACGCAGAATGGCGATGTCACCCTTCTTGTCGTTCACCACCATCACCAGCGTGGAAATGATGTTGAACGCGGCGACGGCGACGATCAGCAGCAACAGCAGCCCGATCATGGCTTTTTCCATGCGGATCGCCTGATACAGGTTGCCGTGGGTGCGGGTCCAGTCGCGGGCGTAGTAACGATCTTCGCCGAGCTGCTGGGCGATGTTCCACGCCTCGCGCGGCGCCTGGAACAGGTCGTCGAACTTCAGCCGCAGGCCCTGCACCTGATCGGCTTTCCAGCGGTGCATTTTCGCCAGATCCTGCAGATTGGTCACGCCGAGGTAGCCGTCGAGCTCACCGGCGCCGACATGGAAAATCCCGACCACGGTGAAGCGCTTCATGCGCGGGAACATCCCGGCCGGGGTCACGCTGACCTCCGGTGCGACGAAGGTGACCTTGTCACCGATGCCGACGCCGAGCTTGGTCGCGGCCTTGTCGCCGATGACGATGCCGAAGCTGCCGGGCGTCAGGTCGTCGAGTTTGCCCTGCTTCATGAAGTTGTCGATGATCGACACATTGCGCTCGAGCGCAGGATCAATGGCATTGAGCAACACCTTGGAAACCTGACCGTTGTTGGTCAGCAGGCCCTGCATCTGGGTGAACGGCGCCACCGCCGTCACCTGCCGGTTCTGCCTGACCTTGTCGGCCAGGCTTTGCCAGTCGTTGATAGGCTCACCGGTCTCGAGAGTGGCGTGGGGCACCATACCCAGCACGCGGGTGCGCATCTCATGGTCGAAGCCGTTCATCACCGACAGCACGACGATCATCACGACCACGCCAAGGGCGAGCCCGATCATCGAAGTCAGGGAAATGAATGACACAAAATGATTGCGACGCTTTGCACGGGTATAACGCGTGCCGATAAATACGAAGAGAGGTCTGAACATGTCGGGGCTTGTTCGGAGGGAAAAGGAACGTCCTTGTGGCGGGGGTCGAAAACCAGCTTTACACTCAGACCACCGCCGCTACCATGGGTTCGCCATGTCGACATTAGATGAAGAAGATCGCCGCGAATACTACCGTATCGAGGACACGATCGCACTGGAAATTCGGCCCCTGTCCGCTCCCGAAGCCGCAGGCCAGGAAGTGTTGCAGGATGCTTCCCCACTCTTCAACCTGCTCAGCGAACTGCACCTGAGCGAATTCGAGTCCCAGCACCTGCTGCGACAGATCAGCGAGCGCGACCGCGCCATCGCCGCGTTCCTCAAATCGCAGAACAAACGCATCGACCTGCTCAGCCAGGTAATCGCCCTGACGGTGCTCGGACACATCGGCGAGCCGCAGCCGGTGATCATCTCCGAGGGCGGGATCGACTTTCAGTACCCGACGCCGATTGCCACCGGCGCGCACCTGTCGGTGAAACTGGTACTGATGCCGCAGGCACTCGGCCTGCTGCTGCGCGCCCGGGTCACCCATTGCGATCCCAAGGGCGATGGCTATGACGTCGGCACCGAGTTCGAGCGCCCGACCGATGCCCAGCGCCAATTGCTCGCGCGCTACATCTTGCAGAAGCAGGCTCAGGAACGCCGTCTGGCCCGCGAACAGAACGAATCTGGCATTTAACTTAAGGAAGCACCGTGACCCTCATCTACGGCCACCGCGGCGCCAAGGGCGAAGCACCGGAAAACACCCTGAGCAGCTTTCAGGAGTGCCTCAAGCACGGCGTGCGCCGCTGCGAACTGGATCTGCACCTGTCCAAGGACGGCGAGCTGATGGTCATCCATGACCCGACGCTCAAACGCACCACCGACCGTCGCGGCAAAGTCGTCGAGCACACCGCCGCCGAACTGGTGACCTACGACGCGCGCAAGGGTGGCCCGGGCTGGATCCAGCCGTGCCCGATTCCGACGCTGGAAGAGTTGTTCGAGAAATGTGATTTCGAGCACTGGCAGCTGGAAGTCAAAAGCGCTTCACGCACCCGCGCGGCGACTACCGTGCTGGCGATTCGGGAAATGGCTCAACGGCATGGCCTGCTCGACAAGGTGACGATCACCTCGAGTTCACGGGAAGTCTTGAAGGCAGCGCTGGACCTGGTACCGGACGTATCCCGTGGCCTGGTGGCCGAATACGCCTGGCTCGATCCGTTGAAGGTGGCGGCCAGCTACGGTTGCGAAATTCTCGCGTTGAACTGGACGCTGTGTACGCCGGAACGCCTGCAGAAGGCGCAGCGTCAGGGCCTGCATGTGTCGGTGTGGACCGTCAACGAGCCTGCACTGATGCGCAGACTCGCCGACTTCGGCGTTGACAGCCTGATTACAGACTTTCCCGGTTTGGCCACTGCCACCCTTGAGAATTGCTGAAATCGGTCTCCCCGGCCGGCTCAGGCCACCGGCCGGAGCCCGTCAAAAAAGCCGGTTGAGGCCGTCGTACGCTGCGACCCGATAGGCTTCGGCCATGGTCGGGTAGTTGAACGTGGTGTTGACGAAATACTTCAGGGTGTTCAGCTCGCCCGGCTGATTCATGATCGCCTGACCGATGTGCACGATCTCCGACGCCTGATAACCGAAGCAATGCACGCCGAGCACTTCCAGCGTCTCGCGGTGGAACAGGATCTTCAGCATGCCCTGCGGCTCACCGGCAATCTGCGCCCGCGCCATGCTCTTGAAGAAGGCCTTGCCGACTTCGTACGGCACTTTGGCCTGGGTCAGCTCCTGCTCGTTCTTGCCGATCGAGCTGATCTCCGGAATGGTGTAGATGCCGGTCGGCACGTCATTGACGAAGCGCCAGCTGCCATTGTCGACGATGCTGCCAGCGGCCGAACGACCCTGGTCGTGGGCGGCACTGGCCAGGCTTGGCCAGCCGATCACGTCACCGGCGCCGTAGATGTTCTCTATGCAGGTGCGGTAGTTCTGGTCGACTTCGATCTGGCCACGGCTGTTGACCTTGACCCCGATGTTTTCCAGACCCAGCGTGTCGGTATTGCCGGTACGGCCGTTGCACCAGAGCAAGGCGTCCGCCTTGATCTTCTTGCCGGATTTCAGGTGCAGGATCACGCCGTTGTCCACGCCTTCGACGCGGTCGTACTCTTCGTTGTGACGCACGGTGATGTTGTTGTTGCTGAAGTGGTAGCTCAGCGCCTGGGAAATTTCCGAGTCAAGGAAGCTCAGCAACTGGCCACGGTTGTCGACCAGTTCGACCAGCACACCCAGACCACTGAAGATCGATGCGTATTCGCAACCGATTACACCAGCGCCGTAAACGATCAGTTTGCGCGGGGTGTGACCGAGGCTGAGGATGGTGTCGCTATCGTAGATGCGCGGGTGGTGGAAATCGATGTCCGCCGGGCGATACGGGCGCGAACCGGTGGCGATGATGATGTGCTTGGCCACCAGCTTCTCGACCACGCCGTTGCCGCAGACCACTTCGATGGTTTGCTCGTCGGCGAAGCTGCCGGTGCCGAAGAACACGTCGACGCGGTTACGGGCGTAGTAGCCGGTGCGCGAGGCGACTTGTTTGGAAATGACTTTTTCGGCGCTTTTCAACACGTCCGGGAAGGAAAACCAGCGTGGCTCGCCGATCGCGCGGAACATCGGGTTGGTGTTGAACTGCATGATCTGCCGCACCGAGTGACGCAGTGCCTTGGACGGGATGGTGCCGAGGTGGGTGCAGTTGCCGCCGACCTGACGACGGCTGTCGACCATCGCGACCTTGCGCCCCGCTTTGGCGGCGTTCATTGCCGCGCCTTCTCCCGCCGGGCCGGAACCCAGTACCACCACGTCGTAGTTGTAGACAGCCATGCGTACTCCTCAGAACAGGCCGCGGTGCCAGCAGCACCGGCGGCTAAATCACGCCGAACGGCGGCGCGAAGGAACAATTGGGGGCCAGTGAAGAACCCGGACACAGTCTATAGAAGCGTCAACGCCGCGCACATTAACCCTTGGTCGCGTCGTAGGCTACTTTTGCCTGCACTACAACGCCAGCTTTCGTCTTGTCTCCGGTCAGTTTTTTTCACCGACAAGCTGCGTAAATGCCTGACTGCTGCGGGTGACGAAACCTGTATCGGCACGCAAGACAAAGAATGCAGCAATGTCATGCTTTTGGGCATAGTCCCGTGCCCTTTCCGGCCCGAGAATCAGCAACAGCGTCGATAGTCCATCGGCCATCAACGCTGAAGGATGAATCACCGTGACTGACGCCAGATCATGTAGGACCGGCCTTCCGCTGCGCGCATCGAAGGTGTGGGAATAACGCCGACCGTCCTGCAGAAAATAATGGCGGTAGTCACCGGAGGTGGACACGCCGTAGCCATCGACATCGATAATCCGCTCGGCCACTTGCTGGTCATCGCGAGGCTCTTCGAGAGCGATGCGCCACGCTGAACCATCCGGCTTCTTGCCCCGGGCCTTGAGTTCGCCCGTGGCTTCGACCAGGTAATTGTCGATGCCCATGCCCTGCAATCTGGCGGCGATGGTATCCACGGCGTAACCGGCGGCAATGCTGTTGAAGTCGACTTCGACGGCGGCGTCCTTGCACAACCGCTCGCCATCGATGCGCAGATGCTGATGGCCGACCCGCTGCATGACCTCGGCCACAGCGGCCGCATCAGGGATCTTTTCTTCGCGTCCTTGCGGGCCGAATCCCCAGAGGTCCAGCAGCGGTTCCACGGTCAGGTCGTAGGAGCCTTCGCTTTGGATTGAAAGCTGTTCGCCGATGCGGACCAATTCGAGCACCGCTGTCGGCATGCCTTGGCAGCTATCGGCGGGCAAGGCGTTGAAACGCTCGATGACGGAGTCACTGCGGTAAGTCGACAGCTGTTGATCGACTTCACCGAGGATGGCCTGCACTTTGCTGCGCACCTGCGCAGGATCGGCGACCCCGGGGTGGCGCACGTACTTGACCGACCAGGTACTGCCCATGGTCGAGCCACCGACCTGTTCCAGGGAATCGCCGTTGCCGCAGCCGCCGATTGCCACCGCCAACACCACAAGCCCCAACCAGCGTCCAGTTAACAATTCTTCATCTCCCCGCAAAACCACGGCGGCCATTATGAACTACAAGCGCCCGCTCGCTTCCCCATGGCTGCAACGCCTTTATACAAAATTGAACAGTGAGTACCTCCCATGTCCTCCACCACGGGCAAAGGCAAAGCGATCTTTCGCGTTGTCAGCGGCAACTTCCTCGAAATGTTCGACTTCATGGTCTACGGCTTCTATGCCACGGCCATCGCCAAAACCTTCTTCCCCACCGACAGCGCGTTCGCTTCGCTGATGCTGTCGCTGGCGACCTTCGGCGCCGGCTTCCTGATGCGTCCGCTGGGGGCGATTTTCCTCGGTGCCTATATCGACCGTCACGGACGGCGCAAAGGGCTGATCATCACTTTGGCGATGATGGCCGCCGGTACAGTGCTGATTGCCTGCGTACCCGGCTACGCGACGCTCGGTGTCGCCGCGCCGCTGCTGGTGTTGTTCGGCCGTTTGCTGCAAGGCTTCTCGGCGGGCGTGGAACTGGGCGGCGTGTCGGTGTATCTGGCGGAAATTTCGACGCCGGGGCGTAAAGGCTTTTTCGTCAGTTGGCAGTCCGCCAGCCAACAGGCAGCCGTGGTGTTCGCCGGTCTGCTCGGCGTTGGCCTCAACCACTGGCTGAGCCCTGAGCAGATGGGCGAATGGGGCTGGCGCGTACCGTTTCTGATTGGCTGCATGATCGTGCCGGTGATTTTTTTCATCCGTCGCTCGCTGGAAGAAACCCCGGAGTTCCAGGCGCGCACCCACCGCCCTACCCTCGGCGAAATCGTCCGCTCGATCGGGCAGAACTTCGGCATCGTCATTGCCGGCATGGCGCTGGTGGTGATGACCACGGTGTCGTTCTACCTGATCACCGCTTACACCCCGACGTTCGGCAAGGCCGAACTGCACCTGTCTGATCTCGATGCGCTGTTGGTGACGGTGTGCATCGGCTTGTCGAACTTCTTCTGGCTACCGGTGATGGGCGCGGTATCCGACAAGATCGGCCGAAAACCCCTACTGCTGGCGGCGACGATTCTGGCGATCCTCACTGCGTATCCGGCGCTGTCGTGGCTGGTGGCGAACCCGAGCTTCAGCCATTTGCTGATTGTCGAATTGTGGCTGTCGTTCCTGTACGGCTCGTACAACGGCGCGATGGTGGTGGCGCTGACCGAGATCATGCCGGTGGAAGTGCGCACGACCGGGTTTTCCCTGGCCTACAGTTTGGCAACGGCGACGTTCGGCGGATTTACTCCGGCAGCGTGCACCTATCTGATTCATGTGCTGGACAACAAGGCAGCACCGGGCATCTGGCTCAGTGGCGCGGCGGTGTTGGGGTTGATTGCGACGTTGGTGTTGTTCCGTGGCAACCGGCATGAGTTGCGCACGGCGCAGGCCTCGGTAGCCAGCGGCGCCTGACAGAATGCTTTCGCGAGCAGGCTCGCTCCCACAGAAGATTGTGAACGACACTGATCCAGTGTGGGAGCGAGCCTGCTCGCGAAGAGGCCGGCAAGGACGCCGAAGATCCAACAGGCCCACAAACAAAAACGCCCCGACAAAATGCCGGGGCGTTTTCATTCAAGCCTGAAGCTTAGCGCGGGAACGCTGGCGGATTCACATCAGCCATGTCTTCCATCACACGAACCACCTGGCAGCTGTAGCCGAACTCGTTGTCGTACCAGACGTACAGAACGACACGGTTGTCCTGCACGATGGTCGCTTCAGCGTCGACTACACCGGCGTGACGCGAGCCAACGAAGTCAGTCGACACCACTTCCTGCGAATTGACGAAGTCGATCTGCTTGTGCAGCTCGGAGTGCAGCGCCATGTAGCGCAGGTACTCGTTCATCTCTTCGCGGGTGGCGGCTTTCTCAAGGTTGAGGTTGAGAATGGCCATCGACACGTTTGGCGTCGGAACACGAATCGCGTTACCGGTCAGCTTGCCGGCCAGCTCAGGCAGAGCCTTGGCAGCAGCGGTAGCGGCGCCGGTCTCGGTGATCACCATGTTCAGCGCGGCGCTGCGGCCACGGCGATCGCCCTTGTGGAAGTTGTCGATCAGGTTCTGGTCGTTGGTGTACGAATGAACGGTTTCGACGTGACCGTTGATGATGCCGAACTTGTCGTTGACCGCTTTGAGCACCGGCACGATGGCGTTGGTGGTGCAGGAAGCAGCCGAGACGATCTTGTCGTCAGCGGTGATTTCACCGTGGTTGATGCCGTGAACGATGTTCTTCAGCTTGCCCTTGCCAGGCGCGGTCAGAACAACGCGATCGATACCCGGGCAGGCCAGGTGCTGACCCAGGCCATCGGCGTCACGCCATACACCGGTGTTGTCCACCAGCAGCGCGTCTTTGATGCCGTACTGGGTGTAATCCACCTCGGTCGGGTTCTTCGCGTAGATCACCTGGATCAGGTTACCGTTGGCGGTGATGGTGTTGTTTTCTTCGTCGATGGTAATGGTGCCGTTGAACGAACCGTGTACCGAATCGCGACGCAGCAGGCTGGCGCGTTTGGTCAGGTCGTTTTCGGCGCCTTTGCGCACGACGATGGCGCGCAGACGCAGGCCGTCGCCACCACCGGTTTTCTCGATCAGGATGCGCGCCAGCAGACGGCCGATACGACCGAAGCCGTACAGAACAACGTCGGTGCCTTTGCGGGCCGAGGCGTTCTGCTGGCCAACCACGTCAGCCATCTCTTCACGCACGAACTGCTCGGCGCTGCGACCGTTGCCTTCGTTACGGAATTTGAACGCCAGCTTGCCCAGATCCACCGACGCCGCGCCAAGCTTGAGCTCGCTCATGGCCTTGAGCAGTGGGAATGTTTCGTGGACGGAGAGTTCGCTGTCGTCGGAAGAACGGTGGCGAGCAAAGCGGTGAGCTTTGAGAATCGCGATGACAGACTGGTTGATCAGGCTGCGGCCATAGATCGAGCTAACCACGTTGTTATTGCGGTAGAGCTGACCGATAAGCGGAATCATCGCTTCTGCGAGTGCTTCACGGTCGATCCATTCACCAAGACACTGGTCGGGCTTCTGAGTCACGGTAACCTTCCACATGTAGGGGCAGAAAAAAGGGGCTACATTATGCCGCCGACAAGCCCTTTCAGCAATGCGCGCTTGTCGCGCAATCGGTAACAAAATCCCGTTCAAAAAATTTACGCCTTTCTCCAGCCCAGTAAAACCGGGGCTTTCAGCGCAGTCAATTTTTCGACGACTGTTAGACGATGTCTGTAACCCTCCGTAACACCACCCGGTTTCGGCACTACATAACCATGAAAAAAGTGCTCGTTTTTATGGTTACCACTACATTTCGTCCAAACCGTGAAGATAGACGCAGTCTGCAACTGACAGGCGGCACCGGAGGCCGCTACAATTACCGACTTTGTCGCAACGCCTGGAGCTCAACCTTCCGTGCCTGTTCTGCGTCTACCGTTACTCCCTGCCGAAGCAGGTAAACAGCACTGGGGCAATCTGCCCGGTGCCGCCCTCAGCCTGGCGATTGCCGAGGCTGCCAGCGCTGCCAAGCGCTTTACCCTGCTGCTGACCGCCGACAGCCAAAGCGCCGAACGGCTGGAACAGGAGCTGAGTTTCTTCGCCCCGGATTTGCCCGTACTGCATTTCCCCGACTGGGAAACCCTGCCCTACGACCTGTTCTCGCCGCACCAGGACATCATCTCCCAGCGCATCGCCAGCCTGTATCGCCTGCCGGAACTGGCCCACGGCGTGCTGGTGGTACCGATCACCACCGCCCTGCATCGCTTGGCGCCGACCAAGTTCCTGCTCGGCAGCAGCCTGGTGCTGGATATCGGCCAGAAGCTCGACGTCGAACAGATGCGCGCGCGGCTCGAAGCCAGCGGCTATCGCTATGTCGACACGGTGTACGAGCACGGCGAGTTCACCGTACGCGGCGCGCTGATCGACCTGTTCCCGATGGGCAGCAAACTGCCGTATCGCATCGACCTGTTCGACGACGAAATCGAAACCCTGCGCACCTTCGATCCGGAAACCCAGCGTTCAATCGACAAGGTCGAGTCGGTCAAGCTGCTGCCGGCCCGCGAATTCCCGTTGCAGAAAGACGCAGTCACCCGCTTCAAGGCGCGCTTTCGCGAGCGCTTCGACGTCGACTTCCGCCGCTGCCCGATCTTTCAGGACCTGAGCAGCGGTATCACCCCGGCCGGTATCGAGTACTACCTGCCGCTGTTCTTCGACGAAACTTCGACGCTGTTCGATTACCTGCCTCAGGACACACAAGTGTTCTCGCTGCCGGGCATCGAGCAGGCGGCGGAAAACTTCTGGAACGACGTGCGCAATCGTTACGAAGAACGCCGCGTCGATCCATCGCGTCCTTTATTGCCACCGGCCGAATTGTTCCTGCCGGTGGAAGACTGCTTTGCGCGCCTGAAGAACTGGCCACGGGTCGTTGCCAGTCAACAGGACGTTGAAAGCGGCGTCGGCCGTGAACGCTTCCCGGCACATGCGCTGCCGGATCTGGCCATCGAGGCCAAGGCCACGCAACCGCTGGCGGCGCTGGCCGGGTTCCTCGAAGAATTCCCCGGGCGCGTGCTGTTCACCGCTGAATCGGCGGGTCGTCGCGAAGTCCTGCTGGAACTGCTGGAACGTCTGAAGCTGCGGCCGAAAACCGTCGACAGCTGGCCGGACTTCGTCGCCAGCAAGGATCGTCTGGCGATCACCATCGCCCCGCTCGACGAGGGTCTGCTGCTCGACGACCCGGCGCTGGCGCTGGTGGCGGAAAGTCCGCTGTTCGGCCAACGGGTCATGCAACGTCGTCGCCGCGAGAAGCGCAGCGACGTCAGCAACGATGCGGTGATCAAGAACCTCACCGAACTGCGTGAAGGCGCGCCGGTGGTGCATATCGATCACGGCGTCGGCCGCTACCTGGGCCTGACGATCCTGGAAATCGACAATCAGGCCGCCGAATTCCTCACCCTCGAATACGCCGAGAACGCCAAGCTCTACGTACCGGTGGCCAACCTGCACCTGATCGCGCGCTATACCGGCAGCGACGATTCGCTCGCGCCGCTGCACCGCCTCGGCTCGGAAACCTGGCAGAAAGCCAAGCGCAAGGCCGCCGAGCAGGTGCGTGACGTCGCCGCCGAATTGCTCGACATTTACGCCCGTCGCGCCGCCCGTGAAGGTTACGCCTTCGCCGACCCGAAGGCCGACTACGCCACCTTCAGCGCCGGTTTCCCGTTCGAGGAAACACCCGATCAGCAAGCCACCATCGAGGCGGTACGCGAAGACATGCTCGCGCCGAAACCGATGGATCGCCTGGTCTGCGGCGACGTTGGCTTCGGCAAGACCGAAGTGGCCATGCGCGCCGCGTTCATTGCCGTGCACGGCGGTCGTCAGGTGGCGATTCTGGTGCCGACCACCCTGCTCGCCCAGCAGCACTACAACAGCTTCCGCGACCGCTTCGCCGACTGGCCGGTGACCGTGGAAGTGATGAGTCGCTTCAAATCGGCCAAGGAAGTCAACGCGGCGATCGCCGATCTGGCGGAAGGCAAGATCGACATCGTCATCGGCACGCACAAGCTGCTGTCCGATGATGTGAAGATCAAAAACCTCGGGCTGGTGATCATCGACGAAGAACACCGTTTTGGCGTACGCCAGAAAGAACAGCTCAAGGCCCTGCGCAGCGAGGTCGATATCCTGACCCTGACCGCGACGCCGATTCCGCGGACGCTGAACATGGCGGTGTCGGGCATGCGCGATCTGTCGATCATCGCCACGCCGCCAGCGCGGCGCCTGTCGGTGCGCACTTTTGTCATGGAGCAGAACAAGAGCACGGTCAAAGAGGCCCTGCTGCGTGAACTGCTGCGTGGCGGTCAGGTTTACTACCTGCACAACGATGTGAAGACCATCGAGAAGTGCGCCGCCGACCTCGCCGAACTGGTGCCGGAAGCGCGCATCGGTATCGGCCACGGGCAGATGCGCGAACGTGAACTCGAACAGGTGATGAGCGACTTCTACCACAAGCGCTTCAACGTGCTGATCGCCTCGACCATCATCGAGACCGGCATCGACGTGCCAAGCGCCAACACCATCATCATCGAGCGCGCTGACAAGTTCGGTCTGGCCCAGCTGCACCAGTTGCGTGGTCGTGTCGGCCGCAGTCACCACCAGGCTTACGCCTACCTGCTGACACCGCCGCGCCAGCAAATCACTTCGGACGCGGAAAAACGTCTGGAAGCGATCGCCAATACCCAGGACCTCGGCGCCGGTTTCGTGCTGGCCACCAACGATCTGGAAATCCGTGGCGCAGGCGAACTGCTCGGCGACGGTCAGAGCGGGCAGATTCAGGCCGTCGGTTTCACCCTGTACATGGAAATGCTCGAGCGCGCGGTGAAGTCGATCCGCAAGGGCGAGCAGCCGAACCTCGATCAACCGCTGGGTGGCGGCCCGGAAGTCAATCTGCGGGTGCCGGCGCTGATTCCGGAAGATTATCTGCCGGATGTGCATGCGCGGCTGATTCTGTATAAACGCATCGCCTCGGCCACCGACGAGGAAGGCCTCAAGGACCTGCAGGTGGAGATGATCGACCGCTTTGGCCTGTTGCCGGAACCGACCAAGAACCTGGTGCGGATCACCGCGTTGAAATTGCAGGCGGAAAAGCTCGGCATCAAGAAAGTCGACGGCGGGCCGCAAGGCGGACGCATCGAGTTCGAAGCGCAGACGCCGGTTGACCCGATGACCCTGATCAAGCTGATCCAGACGCAGCCCAAGCGCTACAAGTTCGAAGGCGCGACGATGTTTAAATTCCAGGTGCCGATGGAGCGCCCGGAAGAACGTTTCAATACTGTCGAGGCGCTGTTTGAGCGTCTCATCCCGAAATCCGCTTGAAGGACGCCCGATGCGCCTGTTCCGCTCCCTGACTTTGTTGCTTGCACTTGCAGCACCGACGGCGTTTGCCGATGACACGTATCAGGTCGAAATGATCCTGGTGCGCCAGAATGCCGTCCCGGCCATCGTCAGCCGCGCCGCCCCGGAAGACTGGGCCGCAGGCGCCCAGCGTCTGGGCAGCGACAGCCAGCGCACCCCAGCGCTGAATGATGTAGTGAACAAACTCACCGCCAGCGGCGAGTACACCGTGTTGATGCACAAAGCCTGGCAGCAGAGCCTCGGCGAAGCACCGGCGAAAGTCGCAGTGAGCGAAGGTCAGGAACAGTTCGGCCAGTTCCCCATCGAGGGCACGCTGGAAATGAAACTCGGCCGCTTCACCGACGTGACCGCCGATTTCTGGGTCAATCAGATCGACGCCAATGGCCTGGTCACTGCCAGTGAGCGCCTGCGTCAGGACAGCCACACCAAGAACGGCCAGCTCAATTACCTCGACAACGGCCACCTGGCCCTGCTGATCAAGATCACTTCCCTGACCGCGCCAGCGCCTCGCGAAGCGCCTGAAGTCGTGCCGGACTGATCGAAGTCCTTATGCCGCCGCCCCTGAGCAAACCGCTGGCCCCGTCGTGGGTCAGCCGATTCAAAGAACAGAGTCTGGAGCGCGGCCGCCGCTACGCTTTGGAGAATCGAGTGCGCATCGCCCAGGTCGGCGATGCGACCATCACCGCCAGTTGCGAAGGTTCTGGCGGCAGTGTCTACCGGCAGACCATCCATCTGCGCGAGTCAGCCAAAGCGACGCTGTTGCTGGTCGACGCCACCTGCACCTGTCCGGTGCGCAGCAACTGCAAACACTGCGCGGCGGTGCTGCTGAAAATCCAGGAAACCCTCGATTACCCCGCCGCCGCTAAAGATGCCGAGCTGCTGGAGAAGCTCCAGGCCGTGCTGGAAAACCGCAGCCCGAAAGCGCCACCGCAAGTGCTGGTGGACAACGTGCAGCCGGTGCCGCGCCTGTGGCTGGCGAGCGTCGAGTTCAGCGCCTTCGAGCCGCGCAACGGCAAGATGCAGCGCTACATTCAGCACCGCGCGGCGCTGTCGTTCAGCTATCTGGACGAATACGTCAGCGGGCAAAAACACAGCGATATCCTGATCCGTCAGGAAGCCCAGACCCTGCGGATAAAACGCCACCCGGATGTCGAACAGTCCTACCGCGAACAGTTACGCATCCTCGGTTTCCGCATCGCCACAAGGCAGAGCAAAGCCCTGCCGGAAAGCGCCGGCGAACTCTACGAGATGGTCAATGACAGCGCCTGGCTGACCTTCACCCTGAATGACTTGCCGAAGTTGCGCAGCCAGGGCTGGGAGTTGCAGATCGATGAGGAATTCGGTTTCGACCTGACCGCCGTCGACGACTGGTACGCCACCGTCGAACAGGCGCCGGAACGCGACTGGTTCGATCTGGAGCTGGGCATCATCGTCAACGGCGAGCGCCTGAGCCTGCTGCCGATTCTGCTGAATCTGATGCGCTCGCACACCGAGATCCTCAACCCGGAACGCCTCGCCCGCCGTCGCGATGACGAGCTGATTCTGGTCAACATTCCGCAACGCACCAGCGAGCATGGACCGTTGCAAGTGGCGCTGCCGCTCGGTCGCTTGAAGCCGGTATTGATGACGCTGGGCGAGTTCTATTTGCAGGAGCCGGGCGAAACAACGCTGCGCCTGAGTAAGGCTGACGCCACCCGGCTCAATTCGCTGGAAGGCCTGCCGCTGTTGTGGGAAGGCGGCGAGCAGATGCGCACCTTCGCCCAGCGCCTGCGCGACATCCGCGATTTCACGGCCGAAGCGCCGCAAGGTCTGAATGCAACGCTGCGCCCGTATCAGCTCGAAGGTTTGAGCTGGATGCAATCGCTGCGACAACTCGAAGTCGGCGGCATTCTCGCGGACGACATGGGCCTGGGCAAAACCCTACAGACCCTGGCGCATATTCTCAGCGAGAAGAACGCCGGACGCCTTGATCGTCCGTGCATGGTGGTGATGCCGACCAGCCTGATTCCGAACTGGCTAGATGAAGCGGCGCACTTCACCCCGCAACTGAAAGTCCTCGCACTGTACGGCGCGACGCGAAAAAAGCACTTCGACAATCTGGCCGACTTCGACCTGATCCTCACCACTTACGCCCTATTGCCCAAGGACCTTGAGCGCCTGGCCAAACAGCCGCTGCACGTGCTGGTGCTGGACGAAGCGCAATACATCAAGAACCCCAACAGCAAAGCCGCTCAGGCCGCGCGCGAACTGAACGCGCGCCAGCGCCTGTGCCTCAGCGGCACGCCGCTGGAAAACCACTTGGGCGAGCTCTGGTCGCTGTTCCACTTCCTGTTACCGGGCTGGCTTGGCGACGTGAAAAGCTTCAATGCCGATTACCGTGTGCCGATCGAAAAGCGCGGCAGTGAAGTCAGACTGCAACACCTCAACGGTCGGATAAAACCGTTTCTGCTGCGCCGCACCAAAGAGCAGGTCGCAACCGAGCTGCCGCCGAAGACCGAAATCATCCATTGGGTCGAACTCAACGAAGCGCAGCGCGACGTGTACGAGACCATGCGCCTGGCAATGGACAAGAAGGTCCGCGACGAGATCACCCGCAAAGGCGTGGCACGCAGCCAGATCATCATCCTCGAAGCACTGCTCAAGCTGCGCCAGGTCTGCTGCGATCTGCGCCTGGTCAACGACGCCACCCTGCCCGCGCGCGGCAGCACCTCGGGCAAGCTCGACAGCCTGATGGAAATGCTTGAGGAACTGTTCGAAGAAGGCCGGCGGATTCTGCTGTTCTCGCAATTCACTTCGATGCTGACATTGATCGAAGAGGAATTGAAAAAACGCAAGATCGCTTACGCCCTCCTCACTGGTCAGACCCGCGACCGGCGCACACCGGTGAAGGAATTCCAGAGCGGCACGCGTCAGATTTTTCTGATCAGCCTGAAGGCCGGTGGCGTCGGCTTGAACCTGACCGAAGCCGATACGGTGATTCACTACGACCCGTGGTGGAACCCGGCAACCGAGAATCAGGCCACCGACCGGGCCTATCGCATTGGCCAGGAAAAACCGGTGTTCGTCTACAAGATGATTGCCCGGGGCACAGTGGAAGAGAA
This sequence comes from Pseudomonas sp. TE9122, assembly GCF_056278925.1. NCBI lineage: Bacteria > Pseudomonadati > Pseudomonadota > Gammaproteobacteria > Pseudomonadales > Pseudomonadaceae > Pseudomonas > Pseudomonas sp. TE9122. The sequence continues at coordinate 3,450,440 of NZ_JBWBQI010000001.1, forward strand.
AATTCAGCACCTGCAGAAGGAAAAGTCTGACCTGGCAGCGGGCGTGCTCGATGGGCGCAAGGCCGGGGACTGGAAGTTGCAGAGCGATGATATTGAAGCGCTGTTTGCGCCGTTGCCGGACAAGATCGACAAGCGCTGAAAGCGGCGTTGCTAGTTAGATAGCTTTTCGCGAGCAGGCTCGCTCCCACAATTAATCCAGATTCGCTCGAGATCCAATGTGGGAGCGAGCCTGCTCGCGAATGGCCCCACCGCGATTCAAACCCTTCAATCTCTGGAAACCGGCAAAGGCGCAAACAGCGCCTCGATATCACTCTGTTCCAGTTTGAATCCCCCAGTCGTGCCACCCTCCAGTACCGCCCCGGCCAGCGCCGCTTTCTCCTGCTGTAACGCCTGGATCTTTTCCTCCACGGTGCCTTTGGCAATCAACTTGTAGACGAACACCGGATTGTTCTGCCCGATCCGGTACGCCCGATCAGTCGCCTGATTCTCCACTGCCGGGTTCCACCACGGATCGAAGTGAATCACCGTGTCCGCCGCCGTCAGGTTAAGACCGGTGCCGCCGGCCTTGAGGCTGATCAGGAACAACGGCACCTTGCCGCTCTGAAAATCCCTCACCGGTGTGCGCCGATCGGTGGTGTCGCCGGTCAGCAATGAGTAGGCAAGACCGCGCTGTTGCAACTCCTGCTCGATCAGCGCCAGCATCGAGGTGAATTGGGAAAACAGCAGAATGCGCCGCCCTTCGCCGAGCAATTCTTCGAGCATCTCCATCAGGCTGATCAGCTTGCCGCTGCCCGAGCGCAACGCCTTTGCCGTGAGCGGCATATTGACCAGGCGCAGATCGCAGCAGACCTGACGCAGCTTGAGCAGCGCATCGAGGATGATGATCTGACTGCGCGCCACGCCGCTGCGGGCGATTTCGTCGCGGACCTTTTTGTCCATCGCCACGCGCACCGTCTCATAGACGTCGCGCTGACCATCACTGAGTTCGACCCAGTGGATGATCTCGGTTTTCGGCGGCAACTCGGTGGCGACCTGATCCTTCTTGCGCCGCAGCAAAAACGGCTTGATGCGCGCGGTCAGGTGCTGCATGCGCTGCACATTGCCGTGCTTCTCGATCGGCGTGCGGTAATCGCGGTTGAAGGATTTGCTGTCGCCGAGCCAGCCGGGCATGAGGAAATGGAACTGCGACCACAGCTCACCGAGGTGGTTTTCCAGCGGCGTACCGCTCAAACACAAGCGCTGACGGGCCTGTAAGTCACGGGCGGCCTGGGCGGCTTTGCTCAGCGGGTTCTTGATGTTCTGCGCTTCGTCGAGAATCAGCACGCTCCACGGCTGCGGCTGCAAGATCTCCAGATCCCTGGGCAGCAATGCGTAAGTGGTCAGCACCAAGTCGTATTCGGCGAGATTGGCAAAGTCCTTCTGCCGCCCGGTGCCGTGCAGCGCCAGGACTTTCAACTGCGGCGTGAAGCGCTCGGCTTCGTCGAGCCAGTTGGGAATCAGGCTGGTCGGCATCACCGCCAGTGCCGGACAGTCCAGGCGCCCGGCGTGTTTTTCGGTGAGCAGATGCGCCAGTGTCTGCAGGGTTTTGCCCAGGCCCATGTCATCGCCCAGAATGCCGCCGACCTCCAGCTCGCGCAGGGTCTGCATCCAGTTCAAGCCTTCGAGCTGATACGGGCGCAATTGCGCGTTGAGGCCGGCCGGCGCAGCGATGTGGGCGTGACTGGAATTTTGCAGGCGCTTGGCAAAGGTCCGCAGACGTTCGCCGCCCTGCCAGTCCAGCGGTACGCCATCGAGCATACTCAGGCGTGCGGCGTCTGGAGCGGTCAAGCGCAGCGCATCGCCCTGGTGTCCGCCCAGATACAGCTCGCCCAGCGTCGCCATCAGCGGTTTGACCCGACTCAGCGGCAACGCGACCTTGGCGCCGGCCGGGTCGCCAAAACCGCTGGGCTTGAGCTCGATCAGGAGTTTTTCATCATCGCTGCGCTGCGCCAGATTGACCGGGTCGAGCAAGCGCGGCTGGGTCCGCAACAGGTGCAGAAGGATCGGCAGCAAGCTGTAGCGCTCGCCGTTGACGACGATACCCAACTGCAGATCAAACCACTGATGCGTGGCCTCTTCTTCGACCTCGGCGTACCACTGTTCAACCGGTTGTACATCGAAATGGAAACCGGGACTGATCTCGATTTTCCAATCTGCGGCGCGCAGTGTGGCCAGCCCTTCGTGCATGAACCCGAGCCAGGCGGAATCATCCGGCAAGGTAAACATCTCACCGGGACGATCCATTGCACTCTTGCGCGTGGCTTTCTTGAAGCCATGTTTTTGCAGGCTCTGGCGCAGCTTCTTTTCCAGCGCCGGTTGACGCTGAATGCGCTGGGTTTCGCTGCCGTTGAGGATCATCACTTCCGGGTTGCGATCCACCGCCGGATGACCGTTGTAGGTAAACAGCAGAGCGGCGCGGTGCTCCAGCACATATTCCCAGCGCGAGCGTTCTCGGCCGCTGACCAGGGTCAGTTGCGGCTGCGGCAGCACGTCATCGATGATCCGTTCGGTGAGCTTGTGCGGTGGCGCAATTTGGGTCGCCGCGCTCATGCGATGGCTGAACTGCATGGCCTGACGCGCCGGAACGTCTGGCGCCAGGGTCAAATGGCAGGCGAGCTTTTCTTCCAGCTCAGTGAACAGCGGGCCAACCTGGCGCTGCTCGCGATCAAGATAATAAAGCGGCTCCAGCGCCAGCACGGTTTCCTGCGCGGCTTCGGCACTGCTCCATTGCGCGCGGAATCCGCCATCGGCCTGCTCAGCCCAAGAGAACTGACCCACGCGTTTCGCCCCCGGTGTCAGCGCTCGCAGGTCTTCGAAATCGAGGAACAGCCGCGAGGTGCGCAGGAGCATTTCCAGCAGTTCGGCGCCACTGCTGCCTTCCAGCGGATAGCCGCTGTAATAGGCGTGATGGGAATGCATGGCGACCAACAGCCGGGCGATGCGCAGATCCAGTTCGGACAGGTAGCCCGGCTGGCGCATGAGCATTTCCGCGAGCGAGTACATCGGTTTGACCTCGCGTAACTCGCCGCTCTTGAGCTGATAGACCTTGAAAATATCGAGCAGCCACTTGCCGTTCGCAGACGTCGGTTTGAGCTTGTAAAACAGACGCGTGCCTGCGGTTTGCGCACTTTCTTCAGCGGGCTTGGCCGGCACGGGAATTGTTGAAAGCCAATGCTCGAGCGCTCGCCCCAACGGGATCTGTGCATCATTGTCAGACGCATCCTCACCCGTGCCCAGCAGGTGATAGATCACCGCCGCGCTGTGCTTACAGTCGATTGCAACAGGACAGCTGCACAGGCAACGCAGGTTTACGGACCCCAGCCGATCTTCGGACAGATAAATGCTTTGCTCATAGGCCTGAAGTTGCGAACCGACGCAGAACGCCTCGATCTTCCTGTCATCGATCTCGAGGATCTCGACCCGGTCATCGGCGGCATAAGCGCGGGCCTTGGCCAACGCCTTGCTACTGAATGCGTGGGTCCATGTCAGCCCTTTAAGCCGCTCGATGAAAATGCTCATGGACAGTCCTTAGCTGACCAGCACTCGCGCCAACGTTGATTTCACCTTGCCCATGCCATCGTGCAAGGCCTGCTCGATTTCGGCCATGGTGATGACTTCGGTGGTCTTGCCGGCTGCAGGATTCACCACCAGCGCCAGACAGGCGTAATCCAGATCCAGCTCACGCGCCAGCGCCGCTTCCGGCATGCCGGTCATGCCGACGATGTCGCAGCCGTCACGCTCCAGTCGCACGATCTCGGCGACCGTTTCCAGACGCGGACCCTGGGTGCAGGCATACACGCCTTGATCGCTGTATTCGCAGCCTTCGGCGGCGATCGCGGCAATCAGTTGCTGACGCAACGGCTCGCTGTAGGGAAAGCTGAAATCGATGTGGGTGACGTGCTCCAGATCATCGGCGAAATAGGTGTGCTCGCGCCCACTGGTGTAGTCGACGATCTGGTGCGGCACGCAGAAATGCCCGGTGCCCATGGCCGGATGGATCCCGCCAACGGCATTTACGGCGATGATCGCTTCGGCACCCGCCTGCTTCAACGCCCACAGGTTGGCGCGGTAGTTGACCTTGTGCGGCGGGAAACGATGCGGGTGACCGTGACGGGCGAGGAACAGCACTTCCTTGCCGGCGTATTCACCAATCTGCACCTCGGCCGAAGGCGCGCCGTAAGGGGTGTCGACTGCCAGCGACTGGCGAATGCTCAGGCCTTCGAGCTGAGTCAGGCCAGTGCCACCGATGATTGCGTAAACGGTCATAACGAAAAAATCCTTAATCGATCAGTTGAGCGTCTTTGAGCGCGCCGAGGGCGGTGAGCCAACGCGGGTCCTGACGATAATCGGTACTGGCGAAGGCTTGACCGCGCATCTTCGCGATGCGCGCGGAAGGCTTGACCTTCATACGCTGGGCGGCACTCAACGCCAGCTCGGCTGCCGCGCGGTCGTTGCATACCAGGCCCATATCGCAACCGGCACTCAGCGCGGCTTCGATGCGGCTGGCAGCGTCGCCGACCACGTGGGCGCCGGCCATCGACAGATCATCGCTGAAGATCACGCCATCGAACTGCAACTCGCCGCGCAGAATCTCCTGCAGCCAGCGTCGGGAGAAACCGGCGGGCTGCGAGTCGACTTGCGGATAGATGACGTGGGCCGGCATGACGGCGGCCAGCTGCTTGCTCAAACGGGCGAAGGGCACCAGATCATTGGCGCGGATTTCGTCGAGACTGCGCTCGTCGTTCGGAATCGCCACATGGGAGTCGGCTTCGGCCCAGCCGTGTCCCGGGAAATGTTTGCCGGTGGCGGCCATGCCGGCGCTGTTCATGCCGCGAATGAATGCACCGGCGAGCAAGGCTGCGCGCTCGGGATCGCCTTCGAAGGAACGGGTGCCCACCACGGCGCTGCGCTGATAGTCCAGATCCAGCACCGGGGCGAAACTCAGATCGAGCCCGACCGCCAGCACTTCGGTGGCCATGATCCAGCCGCATTGCTCGGCGAGATACTCTGCATTCGGGTTATCGGCGATGGCGCGCATCGCTGGCAGACGGACGAAACCCTGACGCAAGCGCTGCACACGCCCGCCCTCTTGATCCACCGCCAGCAGCAGATCCGGACGAATCGCGCGGATCGCGGCGCTCAGTTCGCGCACCTGGCGTGGATGCTCGATATTGCGGGCGAAAATGATCAGGCCGCCCACTTCGGGCTGACGCAACAATTGGCGATCTTCAGCCGTCAGCCAGGTACCGGCGACGTCCACCATCAACGAGCCTTGCAGGCCAGCAGTCATAGAGATTCCTTGAAAACAAAAAACCCGATCTGCTTGCATTCGCTACCGTGGGCATTGCCCGGACGGTCAGCAGAATTCATGCAGATCGGGTTCAGTACGAGAGTCGGCATGGCCGGCTAGCTTAGCGGATACCAGCTGCCGCGCCCACCCGTGCGCGGTCAAACCTTGGCGGCGACCGGTATGGATTTGCTGCGCGGACGCAATTGCGCGCTGGCCATGGCTGTATCGGTGACGCCGGTTTCGGCGCGCATGCCGGCAGCGAGGAACGGCACCATCAGGCGCATCACTTGTTCGATAGAGGTATTGACGCCGAAATCGGTCTCGGCGATCGCGCGCAAGGCCTTGATCCCGGACATGCTGAACGCTGCGGCGCCGAGCATGAAGTGCACGCGCCAGAACAGCTCGATCGGTGGAATGCGTGGCGCCGCTTCATTGACCAGCAGCATGTAGCGGCGGAACACCTTGCCGTACATGTCTTCCAGATAACGCCGCAAGTGGCCCTGGCTCTGGCTGAACGCGAGGCCGAGCAAACGCATGAAGATCGACAGATCGTTACCGCTGCGAGGCTGCACGACGAGCGCTTGCTCGACGAGGATTTCCAGCAGCTCTTCGAGGGTCGGCTTGTTCTCAGGCTTGGCCTGACGGCGCTCCAGCTCTTTATCGAGGCTGACGCAGAACGGACCGAGGAAGCGCGAGAACACGGCCTGGATCAGCGCCTTTTTCGAGCCGAAGTGATAATTCACCGCAGCCAGATTGACGCCAGCCTTGCTGGTGATCAAACGCAATGAGGTTTCAGCGAATCCTTTCTCCGCGAACAACTGCTCGGCAGCATCAAGAATGCGTTCAACGGTTTCCGACTGGGCCATGGCTACTCCGCCTGACAAACACTTGTTTGAAACATACGTTTCAGCCTAAGCCTTGTCAAGCCTGCCGGTTCGTTTTGGGAATGGTCGGTCAGCTATTTAACCACACAAGGCGCCAGCATTAATAAGCGCCCTTCGCGACCGCTCGGCGGGCGGCAAAAAAACGCCCATTGCCAAGACTGCTTCACTGTATATAATCCCAGTCACTGTATAAAAAGACAGAGCGATCAATATGCTAAAGCTGACGCCACGCCAAGCCGAGATTCTGGCCTTCATCAAACGTTGCCTCGAAGACAACGGCTATCCGCCCACCCGTGCGGAAATCGCTCAGGAATTGGGTTTCAAATCGCCCAACGCGGCGGAAGAACATCTCAAGGCCCTGGCCCGCAAAGGCGCGATCGAGATGACCCCGGGCGCTTCCCGCGGCATTCGTATTCCCGGCTTCGAAGCCAAGGCCGACGACTCCACCCTGCCGATCATTGGCCGAGTGGCTGCCGGCGCGCCGATCCTCGCCCAGCAGCACATCGAAGAATCCTGCAACATCAACCCGACCTTCTTCCATCCTCGCGCCGACTACCTGTTGCGTGTGCACGGCATGAGCATGAAGGATATCGGCATCTTCGACGGCGACCTGCTGGCAGTGCATACCACCCGCGAAGCGCGTAACGGCCAGGTTGTGGTTGCGCGTATCGGCGACGAAGTGACGGTCAAACGCTTCAAGCGTGAAGGCAGCAAAGTCTGGCTGATTGCCGAGAACCCCGAGTTTGCCCCTATCGAAGTCGACCTGAAAGATCAGGAACTGGTGATCGAAGGCTTGAGTGTCGGCGTCATTCGCCGCTAAAGGAGGCTCCATGCAGTTCCCACACACACCTCAGCAAACACAACTGCCTTTATTTGAAGCGTTTCTGGCGCAACCGATTGCGCCGATCCTCAAAGACGTGGTCGAGCGTGACTGGAATGCCAAACCTGACGCCTTCAGTGAGCTATCACTGCGTGGTGCGGCCGGGAACTGCCTGAACCTGCTAGCGCCGATCCTCCGTGAATTGAGCGAGGATAAGGATGCGCGCTGGCTGACGCTGATAGCCCCACCCGCCAGCCTGACGCAAACCTGGCTGCGCGATGCCGGCCTGAACCGCGAACGCATCCTGCTGCTGCAACCGCGTGGCACGCAGAGTGCTCAGCAACTGGCGTGCGAAGCGTTGCGACTGGGTCGCAGCCACACCGTGGTGACCTGGCTAAACCCGTTGAATGCCAATTCACGGCAACAACTGATCAGCGCCGCGCGCACGGGCGAAGCTCAGAGCCTGAACATTCGTTTGGGTTGATTGTTGAGTAATGCGCGCTGTGTGAAGCGCAGGGCTTCTCCAAGGACAGAGAAGCCGATCTGAAGCGCAAGCGACCGAGAAAAGGCCAAAGCGTGGATCAATGAAGAACCCGCGGCCCTTCTTCCTTATCAAACTCGCCTTCAACCATACGACCTGCCATCTGCACGCCGACGCTCAACATCGCTTTGGCAATTTCAACGTGCTGGCCTTGCAGGAACGCCTTGGCATCCTCGGAGAAATCCAGCGTCACCAGAGAACCTTCGTCCTCGGCCCTGCGCAGTTCGATTCGGCCGTCTGGTAACTCGACAATTTCTAGAAAGGACGTTGGCATATAAGTCTGTTCTCCACGAAAGGCAGCGATTATATAGACATCATTCGAGCTTCGCTCGGGATCTTGACCAGCAGCATGTTTCAGATTGCCACTGCGCCAAACTACCTCAACACTCGTTCAAGCCTTCCCGGAAACGCAGGGCCAGACCTTTGAGGTTCTGCCGCCAGCTCTCCAGCTCATCTCGATTGAGCTCTTCCGGCGTCTCTTCTTCATCAAGATTAATCGCTTGGATCAGCGGCTGCGTCACGTCGCCTTTTGGCTTGCGTGGCGCCCTCGGTGGCTGAAACAGTGCTGCGTGCGCCGCCAGCAGTTTCGCCAGCCAGGTTTCCGGATTACCGGCCAGCTCGACCATTTCGGCCAACTCCGGAATGGCGATCAACTCCAGCACTTCGCGCTTCAACAACTCCTCTGCCCTCGGCGAATTGGCCTGCGGCAGACGATAAAAACCGGCGATCTCATGACACAAGCCCAGCAGTGCGCCGTAGAGGTGGAACAACGCCGACTCACGCCCGGCCTGGATCAGCGCCAGAGAATTCATCGCCCGCCCTTCTTCAGCACGAGCCAGAGCTTCGAGTGACAGGCCGGCGAAATAGATCTTCTGGTTGGTGCGGGTATAGAGTTCGTGGGCCATGACGGCAGCCTCCACAACGAAATAATTGCTTCACACAGGCCCGGCAGTGTCATGGATCAGCCGATGCCAGCGCAAGCACAAAACAAAAAGGCCGCATGAAAACCCGAAGGGTTCATGCGGCCTTTTTGCTGTTCAGACTAGCGCTTACTCAGCCTTGGCCTTTGCGCTGCGCTTGTCTTCAACAGTCCACTTGCCACCGTCGTAATACGCTTTCCAGCCTGTCGGCTTGCCGTCGACTTCGGTCTGTACGTATTGCTCCTTGGTCTTGCGGCTGTAGCGGATGACCGCTGGCAGACCGTCAGGATCCTTTTGCGGAGCCTCGCACAGGAAGTGGTACTTCGGATCGATCTCGTCCTTGTGCGGCAGAATCTCGATCACCAGCGGAGCGCGGGTCTCGCGGTTTTTCGGGAACTGACTGGCAGCCAGGAACAGACCGGAGGCACCATCGCGCAGGATGTAGGTGTCGTTGACCTTTTCGCATTTCAGCTCAGGCATCTTCACCGGATCCATCTTCGGCGGTGCCGCGTCACCGCTCTTCAGCAACTTGCGGGTGTTCTTGCACTCAGGGTTGGTGCAACCGAAGAACTTGCCGAAACGGCCGGTCTTGAGCTGCATTTCGCTGCCGCACTTATCGCATTCCAGACTCGGACCTTCGTAGCCCTTGATGCGATAGCTGCCCTCTTCAATTTCGTAACCGGCGCAATCCGGGTTGTTGCCGCAGATGTGCAACTTGCGCTTTTCGTCCAGCAGGTAGGCGTCCATCGCCGTACTGCAGATCGGGCAGCGATGCTTGCCACGCAGGACCAGCGATTCCGATTCGCCCTCGTCGTCCGCGGCAATTTCATCGCCTGGCACCAGGTTGACGGTGGCCTTGCAGCGCTCTTTCGGCGGCAGGCTGTAGCCCGAGCAGCCGAGGAACACGCCAGTCGATGCGGTACGAATTTGCATCGGACGACCGCACGTGGTGCACGGAATGTCAGTCATGACCGGCTGGTTGGCGCGCATGCCGCTGTCCGGGTTTTCCGCTACTTCGAGTTTCTTCTTGAAGTCGCCATAGAACTCGTCCAGCACGTTTTTCCAGTCGCGCTCGCCCTGCGCCACGTCATCGAGGTTCTCTTCCATGCCGGCGGTGAAGCCGTAGTCCATGAGATTGGAGAAGCTCTCGGACAGACGTTCGGTGACGATGTCACCCATCTTTTCCGAGTAGAAACGACGGTTGTGCAGGGTCACATAACCGCGATCCTGAATGGTCGAAATGATCGCAGCGTAAGTCGAAGGACGACCGATGCCGCGTTTTTCCATCTCCTTGACCAGACTGGCTTCGGAATAACGCGCCGGTGGCTTGGTGAAATGCTGCGACGGGTCAAGCTTGATCAGCTTCATCACATCGCCCTGGGCCATGTCCGGCAGCACGTCATCATCGCCAGGCTTGGCAATTTGCGGCATCACCCGGGTGTAACCGTCGAACTTGAGGATACGGCCCTTGGCACGCAGCTCGAAGTCGCCAGCGCCGACGCTGACGGTGGTCGACAGGTACTGCGCCGGCAGCATCTGGCAGGCTAGGAACTGGCGCCAGATCAGCTCATACAAACGCTCGGCATCGCGCTCCATACCCGCCAGCTTGCTCGGCGTGGTGTTGGCGTCGGACGGACGAATCGCTTCGTGAGCCTCTTGCGCGCCTTCCTTGCTGCTGTAGACGTTCGGCGTTTCCGGCAGGTACTTCTTGCCGAACTCGTCCTCAATGTATGTGCGCGCCATCGCCACGGCGTCGGCCGAGAGATTGGTCGAGTCGGTACGCATGTAAGTGATGTAGCCGGCTTCGTAAAGACGCTGGGCCATCATCATGGTTTTCTTCACGCCGAAACCGAGGCGGTTGCTTGCGGCCTGCTGCAAGGTCGACGTGATGAACGGCGCCGACGGCTTGCTGCTGGTCGGTTTGTCTTCGCGCTTGACGATGCTGTAGCTGGAGGACTTGAGCTTCTCCAGCGCAGCCATGGCCTGGGCTTCGTTCAGCGGCTTGAAGGCTTCGCCTTTTTCGCGAGCCACTTCGAAACGCACGGTCGAGCCTTTGGTGGTGCCGAGATCAGCGTGCACTTCCCAGTATTCTTCGGGATTGAAAGCACGGATTTCACGCTCACGCTCGACTACCAGCTTCACCGCAACCGATTGCACGCGACCGGCGGACAGACCACGGGCGATCTTGGCCCACAGCAGCGGCGAGACCATGTAGCCGACGACGCGGTCGAGGAAGCGACGCGCCTGCTGGGCGTTGACACGATCAATGTCCAGCTCGCCCGGCTCGGAGAAGGCTTCCTGGATCGCCTTCTTGGTGATTTCGTTGAACACCACGCGCTTGTAACGGCTGTCGTCACCACCGATGGCTTCGCGCAGGTGCCAGGCAATGGCTTCCCCCTCGCGATCCAAGTCGGTTGCGAGATAGATGGTGTCAGCATCCTTGGCGAGCCGGCGCAGCTCTTCGATGACCTTTTCTTTGCCCGGGAGGATCTCGTACTGGGCTTTCCAGCCGTGTTCGGGATCGACGCCCATGCGCGAGACCAGCTGCTTGCGCGCTTTCTCTTTCGGCGAGAGCACCGGACCTTCGCCCGCAGCAGCCTTGCCGCGCTTGGCGGCTGGCTCTTTGCTGGCGCTAGCCGAACCGCTGGTGGGCAGGTCTCGGATATGGCCGATACTCGACTTCACCACGTATTGGTTACCCAGATACTTGTTGATGGTCTTGGCCTTAGCCGGGGATTCCACAATGACCAGCGATTTGCCCATGGATCAGAAAATTCCTGAATTCTAGAAGTGAAAGGCGGTTGGCGCCTGACGCGGCACCGCTATATATAGTTGATACAAGGTGAGGTCAAGCGCAGGGTTGTCTGCGCAGTCGCCTCATGCCTTGTCAAAAAGGCTCGGTTCGGCTTGCACCAAAGCAAAGCGCGGCACCTGCTCGCCGTCAACCTCGACTGACTCGACGAACATGCTCAGCGGGCGCACCCAATAGCCGTAATCGCCATACAGGGCTTGGTAAAAGACCACTTCTTCTTCGGTTTCGGAATGCCGCGCAACACTGAATACACGGTATTGCGGACCTTTGTAATGTTGGTAGAGCCCAGGTTGTATCGGCATGCTTCGGCCCTCACTGAAATCTTTTCAAAAATAAATAAAAAACCCAAAAACAAAAACCGGGGCACTGGGCCCCGGCTTCCATCGACGAGACGCTTAAACGCGTTCGAAGACGGTGGAGATGCCTTGGCCGAGACCAATGCACATAGTGGCCACCCCGAAGGTGCCGCTATTCTGCTTCATCACGTTCAACAGGGTGCCGGAAATACGCGCACCGGAGCAACCGAACGGGTGACCCAGGGCGATCGCGCCGCCGTGCAGGTTAACCTTCTCGTTCATCTTGTCGAGCACTTTCAGATCTTTCAGCACTGGCAGAGCCTGTGCGGCGAAAGCTTCGTTGAGCTCGAAGAAGTCGATATCGTTGATGCCAAGGCCTGCGCGCTTCAGGGCTTTTTGTGTTGCCGGCACTGGACCATAGCCCATGATTGCCGGATCCACACCTGCCACTGCCATCGAACGGATCACCGCCATAGGCTGGATACCCAGGTCCTGTGCACGCTGCGCCGACATCACGATCATGCACGAAGCACCGTCAGTGATCTGCGACGAAGTACCAGCAGTCACGGTGCCGCCCTTCGGATTGAATGCCGGCTTGAGCGCCGCCAGACTTTCCAGGGTGGTTTCCGGACGAATGGTTTCGTCGTAGTCGTACAGTTTCAGGAAACCGTTCTCGTCGTAACCCTGCATCGGGATGATTTCGTCCTTGAACTTGCCTTCCACGGTTGCCTTGTGGGCCAACTGGTGGGAACGCACGCCAAAGGCATCCTGCTGCTCACGGGTGATGCCGTGCATCTTGCCGAGCATTTCAGCGGTCAGGCCCATCATGCCCGAGGCTTTCGCCGCGTACAGCGACATGTGCGGGTTCGGATCGACACCGTGCATCATGCTCACGTGGCCCATGTGCTCGACGCCGCCGACCACGAACACGTCACCGTTGCCGGTCATGATCGCTTGCGCAGCAGTGTGCAGCGCGCTCATCGACGAACCGCACAGACGGCTGACGGTCTGGCCGGCCGAAGTGTGCGGAATCTGGGTCATCAGCGACGCCATGCGCGCGATGTTCCAGCCCTGCTCCAGGGTCTGGTTGACGCAGCCCCAGATCACGTCCTCGACTTCCGCCGGGTCGACCTTGGTGTTGCGTTCCAGCAGTTTGCTGATCAGGTGCGCCGACATGTCTTCAGCGCGGGTGTTGCGGTGCATGCCGCCCTTGGAGCGGCCCATCGGAGTACGACCGAAGTCGACAATCACGACGTCTCTAGGATTCAAGCTCATAAGTTCACTCTCACTCTAGTTGGGGGCGCTTAACCGAAGAAGCTCTGGCCGTTCTTGGCCATTTCGCGCAGCTTCGCGGTCGGGTGGTACAGCGCGCCCAAATCAGCGTACTGGTCAGCCAGGGCAACGAACTCGGCAACACCGATCGAATCGATGTAGCGCAGCGCACCGCCACGGAATGGAGGGAAACCGATACCGTAGACCAGACCCATGTCGGCTTCGGCGGCGGTTTCAACGATGCCGTCTTCCAGGCAGCGCACGGTTTCCAGGCACAGCGGGATCATCATCCAGTTGATGATGTCTTCGTCAGTGACTTCGCGCTGCTCGTAAACGATCGGCTTGAGCACTTCGAGTACCGACGGATCGGCGACTTTCTTCTGCTTGCCTTTCTTGTCGGCCTCGTAGGCGTAGAAGCCCTTGCCGTTCTTCTGGCCCAGGCGTTTGGCTTCGTACAGCACGTCGATGGCCGAACGACGGTCATCCTTCATGCGATCCGGGAAACCTTCAGCCATGACGTCGCGACCGTGGTGACCGGTGTCGATGCCGACCACGTCCATCAGGTAAGCCGGGCCCATTGGCCAGCCGAATTTTTCCATCACTTTGTCGATGCGAACGAAGTCGACACCGGCGCTGACCAGCTTGGCGAAACCGCCGAAGTACGGGAACAGCACGCGGTTGACCAAAAAGCCCGGGCAGTCATTGACGACGATCGGGTTCTTGCCCATTTTCTTCGCGTAGGCAACGGTGGTGGCGATCGCCAGTTCACTGGACTTCTCGCCACGGATGACTTCCACCAGCGGCATCATGTGCACCGGGTTGAAGAAGTGCATGCCGACGAAGTTTTCCGGACGCTTGAGGGCCTTGGCCAGCAGGCTGATGGAAATGGTCGAGGTGTTGGACGCGAGGATGGTGTCCTCTTTGACCTTGTCTTCGACTTCAGCCAGTACCGCTTGCTTGACCTTCGGGTTTTCGACCACAGCTTCGACGACCAGATCGACGTGACCGAAGTCGCCGTAGGACAGGGTCGGACGAATGCCGTTGAGCACTTCAGCCATCTTCGCCGCGGTCATGCGACCCTTGTCAACACGGCCGACCAGCAGCTTGGCGGCTTCGGCCAGACCCTGCTCGATACCGTGCTCGTTGATGTCCTTCATCAGGATCGGCGTGCCTTTGGAGGCCGACTGATAAGCGATACCGCCACCCATGATGCCGGCGCCGAGTACGGCAGCCTGCTTCACGTCTTTGGCGATTTCGTCGTAGGCCTTGGCCTTTTTCTTCAGCTCCTGATCGTTCAGGAACAGGCCGATCAGGCTCTGTGCGGCAGAGGTCTTGGCCAGTTTGACGAAGCCTGCAGCTTCCACTTCCAGCGCTTTGTCGCGACCGAAGTTCGCGGCTTTCTGGATGGTCTTGATCGCTTCAACCGGCGCCGGGTAGTTCGGGCCGGCCTGGCCAGCCACGAAACCTTTGGCGGTTTCGAAAGCCATCATTTGCTCAATGGCGTTCAACTTGAGTTTTTCAAGTTTCGGCTGACGCTTGGCCTTGTAATCGAACTCGCCGGAGATGGCGCGCTTGATCAGCTCAAGGGCAGCTTCCTGCAATTTTTCAGGGGCGACTACGGCGTCGACGGCGCTGACTTTCAGCGCGTCTTCAGGGCGGTTTTCCTTGCCGGCGGCAATCCACTCGATGGCGTTGTCGACACCGATCAGGCGTGGCAGGCGTACGGTACCGCCGAAGCCCGGGTAGATGCCCAGTTTCACTTCCGGCAGACCAATCTTGGCCTTGGTGGACATGACGCGATAGTCAGCCGCCAGGCACATTTCCAGACCGCCACCGAGGGCGATGCCGTTGATGGCCGCGACGGTCGGCACGTTGAGGTCTTCGAAATCGCTGAAGATCTTGTTGGCTTCGAGATTGCCTGCAACCAGCTCGGCATCCGGCAGCTTGAAGTTGTCGACAAATTCGGTGATGTCGGCGCCGACGATGAACACGTCCTTGCCGCTGCTGACGATCACGCCCTTGATCGAAGCATCTGCCTTGATGGTGTCTACGGCCTGACGCAGTTCGTTCAGGGTTAGACGGTTGAACTTGTTGACGGACTCACCCTTGAGGTCGAATTTCAATTCGACGATGCCACTTTCAAGAGCTTTAACCGTGATGGCTTTACCTTCGTAAATCATCAACTGATCTCCACGATATGGAAGCTGAACAGTACACGTCGGACGCAGGCTTATGGCTCAGAAGGACGTTTTGCTCGTCGATACTGACACCGTCCGCCTGGCACACCCGCCAACGCGATAGTCGGGATTCTGTAGGAGCAGTCTGTAAGACAAACGCTCAATTCATACGCCCGTTTGATTCGGGTACGTCACCTTCACGGAATTTCAGACAATTGTCAATCGCCCTAAATTCGGGCTGAAATGCGACTTTGCGGTCATTTCTGCACCATGATGAGCAGCAACACCCGCCCCGATGTTCAGCAATTCATAGAATCAATAGTTAGAAAAGTCGCCCTAATTTCCGCCGAGCCCTGTTCAGAAGGCTACGCTGGGTGGACTGCGAAGAAATTTGCCGAGGCGATCAAAGCGCCTGCCGCAAAAAAAGTTACCGGCCTGCCTGGCCAATCCGCCCGACGAATCATGTCGGGCTTTTTATTGCGCGTCTGCCGGACGTTTCACACCGTTGCAGTGAGAAAAGTCCGCGCATCACGCCAGTGCTTTCAGGGTCGCGTCGATATCCTGCAGAACCGTCGCCTCGCCCTTCTCGCCCCAGTACAAGGCGATCATCTGCTTGTCCGCTTCGATCTTGAAAACATTGCCCGGCAATTTTTCGAAATAATCGAGCAGGATCCGGTCATCGCAGACTTCCTGCCATTGATTGACCCAGACGCCCGGGGTTTTCTGCCAGTACGTCCAGCACGCCGGTTGGCTGCCACGCCGCGGCCGATGGTACTGGGCGCAGGGGTTTGGCGGCTCTGGCAGCAGCCAGTGCGGCCACTCCTGCGGCGCCAGTTGCATGGCCAGGCCGATGCGTCGAGCCTCCATGCGCAGGGCCATGCGCCCGCTCTGCGCGCGAGACGGGCGCAACCATGCCAGCGGACTTAAAACTACCAGCAGGATTGACACCACCAGCCAGACCGTCATATCTGTACTCCCGATTTTTGATGAGCCCATTGTGTCACTTGCGAACCAATGCGCTTGAAACCAGCCATACTTACCAATATCGAACCCTCAGGAGGAGCACCTCATGCCCTACCACCACATACTGGTCGCTGTAGATCTGACCGAAGAGTGCGACCCTGTGATCCACCGCGCCCGCGAGCTGTCGGTGAGCAACGCTGCCAAGTTGTCGCTGGTGCATATCGTTGAACCGATGGCCATGGCCTTCGGTGGCGACGTGCCAATGGACCTGTCACAACTGCAACAACAGCAGTTCGATCAGGCCAAGGAGCGTCTTGAAAAACTCAAATCGAAATACCCCGAGCTCGAAGGCGCCAATTGCCATCTGACCTACGGCCAGCCACGCCAGGAAATCCATCATTTCGCCAAGGAACAAGCGTGCGATCTGATCGTGGTCGGAAGCCATGGCCGTCATGGCTTGGCACTGCTGCTCGGCTCGACCGCGAATGACGTGCTGCACGGTGCGCCATGCGATGTGCTGGCGGTACACCTGGTCAAACGCTGATCTGTCTTGCTCTTTGTGGGAGCGAGCCTGCTCGCGAATACGTCGGCACATTCAATATGAGTGCCGCCTGACACACCGCTTTCGCGAGCAGGCTCGCTCTCACAGTTGACCTGCTCCAGCCTGTAGATCGCGCTACATATGAAAAGCCCGGCGCTCATCACTGAGCGCCGGGCTTTTTCACATCAGGAGCAATCAGGCATCCAGCTCGGCCCAACGCTCCACCAACGCATCCAGCTCGGCCTGCAATTGCTCCAGCGAAGCAATCACCTTGGCCGTTTCCGCCGGCGGACGCTGATAGAAACCGGCTTCAGCCATTTCCGCTTCAACCGCGGCGATTTGCTGCTCCTTGGCGTCGATGTCGCCCGGCAAGGCTTCCAGCTCGCGCTGCAGCTTGTAGCTCAGTTTCTTCTTGGCAACCGGAGCAGCCGCCGCAGGCGCAGCCACCGGAGCCGGCTCAGCGGTAACCACCGCCGAGTTCAGGTCAGCCTTGCCCGACTTGCTTTCAGTCACGCCCAGCAAACGCGGCGAACCGCCCTGACGGATCCAGTCCTGATAGCCGCCGACGTATTCACGAACCTTGCCTTCACCTTCGAAGACCAGGGTGCTGGTCACCACGTTGTCGAGAAATGCCCGGTCGTGGCTGACCATCAGCACGGTGCCGTTGAAAGTCAGCAGCACTTCTTCGAGCAGCTCGAGAGTTTCCACATCGAGGTCGTTGGTCGGTTCGTCGAGCACCAGCAGGTTCGCCGGTTTGCTGAACAGCTTCGCCAGCAACAGACGCGCACGTTCACCACCCGACAACGCCTTGACCGGCGTGCGTGCACGCTGCGGGCTGAACAGGAAGTCGCCGAGATAGCTCAGCACGTGACGGCTCTGCCCGTCGATGTCGATGAAGTCGCGACCTTCGGCGACGTTGTCGATCACGGTTTTTTCCAGATCCAGCTGATGGCGCAACTGGTCGAAGTACGCCACGTCGATCCGGGTGCCCTCTTCCACTTTACCGCTGGTCGGTTGCAGACCGCTGAGCATCAGTTTCAACAGGGTGGTCTTGCCGGTACCGTTGGCGCCGAGCAGACCGATACGGTCGCCGCGCTGCAGGACCATGGAGAAATCCTTGATCAGGAACGGCCCGCCCGGATGCGCGAAGCTCACGTTCTCGAGGACCATCACCTGCTTGCCGGATTTGTCGGCGGTTTCCAGCTGGATGTTGGCCTTGCCGGTACGCTCGCGACGCTCACTGCGCTCAACGCGCAGGGCTTTCAGAGCGCGCACACGACCTTCGTTACGAGTGCGGCGGGCCTTGATGCCCTGACGGATCCAGACTTCTTCCTGAGCCAGACGCTTGTCGAACAGCGCGTTGGCGGTTTCTTCAGCGGCCAGCGCAGCTTCTTTGTGCACGAGGAAACTGGCGTAGTCGCCGTTCCAGTCAATCAGCCCACCGCGATCCAGTTCGAGGATGCGCGTGGCGAGGTTTTGCAGGAAGGAACGGTCGTGCGTGATGAACAGCACGGCGCCCTGGAAATCTTTCAACGCTTCTTCGAGCCAGGCAATCGCACCGATGTCCAGGTGGTTGGTTGGTTCGTCGAGCAGCAGCAGGTCCGGTTCGGACACCAGCGCCTGCGCCAGCAGCACGCGACGACGCCAGCCACCGGAGAGTTCGGCGAGAGTCTTGTCGGCCGGCAGTTGCAGACGGCTCAGGGTGCTGTCGACCAGCGTTTGAAGGCGCCAGCCATCACGGGCTTCAAGGTCGTGCTGAACGTGCATCAGCTTGTCCAGATCGGCGTCGGTGACGATGTTCTGGCTCAGGTGATGATATTCGGCGAGCAAGGCGCCAACACCATCGAGGCCTTCAGCCACCACGTCGAATACCGTCCGGTCGTCGGCAACTGGCAATTCTTGCGGCAATTCGCCGATTTTCAGACCGGGGGCACGCCATACCGAGCCGTCATCGGGCTTCTGGTCGCCCTTGACCAGTTTCATCATGCTGGACTTGCCAGTGCCGTTGCGGCCGATGATGCACACCCGCTCACCACGGGCGATCTGCCAGGACACCTTGTCCAACAACGGCATAGCGCCGAACGCAAGGGACACATCGCTGAATTTGAGCAGGGTCATGAGCTTCTCCAAAAACCGGGCGCGCATTCTACCTGACTTGGGGCTTCAACAGGCCGGCAATTTGTCTGTCGAAGCACTCTGCACAACAATTGTTGCGAACTTGTGCTGAGAGGCCCGCAAAGCTTTCGCCGCTTGCTGGCAAAAGGCTAAGCTACAGTCAATTCAGTGCGGATTTCGATCGGCACTTGTCATGATTTCTCTGCCCGGATGTCTCATGCGCAGTCGCCTTTTCAGTGTTTTGTCCTGCTTGTTTCTTACCGCCGCTGCCGCTCAATCCGTCCAGGCGGTGGACTTGTCCACCCAACGCCAGTATTACGATGAAGCCAAGCGCGCCTTGGCCAAGGGTGATACCGGCCCGTATTTCCGTTACAGCCAGGCGCTGGCCGATTATCCGCTGGAACCGTATCTGGCCTACGACGAACTGACCGCGCGTCTGAAGACCGCGAGCAACGCAGAAATCGAGAAATTCCTCGCCGAACACGGTGACCTGCCGCAGGCCAATTGGATGAAACTGCGCTGGTTGCGCTGGCTCGCCGACCGTGGCGACTGGGCGACCTTCGTCAAGTACTACGATCCGAAGCTGAATTTCACTGAGCTCGACTGCCTCAACGCGCAATACCAAATCAGCCACGACAAGAAGGCTGAAGGCTATGCGAACGCAGAAAAACTCTGGCTGACCGGCAAATCGCAACCCGCCGCCTGTGACGCGCTGTTCGGCATCTGGGCTGCCGACGGCCAACTGACCGAGCAGAAACGCTGGGAGCGCACCAAGCTTGCCGCGCAGGCCCGCAACTATCCGCTGGCCAACAGCCTGATCAACGGCCTGACCACCCTCGCCCCGCGCGGTCGTTTGCTGGTCGACGTGGCGCAGAAACCCGAATTGCTCAATCAGCCGTCGCGCTTCAGCCCGGCCGACGAGCCGATGTCAGACGTCGTCAGCCTCGGCTTGCGCCGCCTCGCTCGGCAGGATCCGGACAAGGCCATGGCTTTGCTCGACGGTTACGCCAGCAGCATGCATTTCTCTCGCGATGAGAAGGTCGCGATCGCTCGCGAGATCGGCCTGACCCTCGCGCGCCGCTTCGACAGCCGCGCGCTGGACGTGATGACCAAATAC
Source organism: Pseudomonas sp. TE9122 (assembly GCF_056278925.1). Lineage (NCBI taxonomy): Bacteria > Pseudomonadati > Pseudomonadota > Gammaproteobacteria > Pseudomonadales > Pseudomonadaceae > Pseudomonas > Pseudomonas sp. TE9122. Next base: position 3,470,227 of record NZ_JBWBQI010000001.1, read on the forward strand.
GATCCGGAGCTGCGCGACAACACCGTCTCGGAATGGCGCCTGCGCCTGCTGCTGCGTCTGGCACGCTGGAACGATGCCTACGAATTGACCAAACGTCTGCCGCAAGACCTGGCCACCACCAACCGTTGGCGCTATTGGCAGGCGCGCAGTCTGGAGCTGGCCGAGCCACAAAACCCGCAAGCGCTGACCCTGTACAAGAATCTGGCGCGGGAACGAGACTTCTACGGCTTCCTCGCCGCAGACCGTTCACAGTCGCCTTACTCGCTGAACAACAAGCCGCTGGTGCTCAGCCAGGCGTTGATCAACAAGGTTCGTAACACCCCCGGCGTGCGGCGCGCGCTGGAGTTTCATGCACGCGGGCAGATCGTCGACGGGCGTCGCGAGTGGTATCACGTCAGCCGTCATTTCAACCGCGATGAAATGGTCGCCCAGGCCAAACTGGCCTACGACCTGAAATGGTACTTCCCGGCGATTCGCACCATCAGTCAGGCGCAGTACTGGGACGACCTGGACATCCGCTTCCCGATGGCGCACCGCGATACCCTCGTGCGTGAAGCCAAGGTTCGCGGCCTGCATTCGAGCTGGGTGTTCGCCATAACCCGGCAGGAAAGCGCCTTCATGGACGACGCGCGCTCCGGCGTCGGCGCCAGCGGTCTGATGCAATTGATGCCCGGCACCGCCAAGGAAACCGCGCGCAAGTTCAGCATTCCATTGGCCTCGCCCCAGCAAGTGCTCGATCCAGACAAGAACATTCAGCTCGGCGCCGCTTACCTCAGCCAGGTGCACAGCCAGTTCAACGGCAACCGCGTGCTCGCCTCCGCCGCTTATAACGCCGGGCCAGGCCGCGTGCGTCAGTGGCTGCGCGGCGCTGATCACCTGAGTTTCGACGTCTGGGTGGAAAGCATCCCGTTCGACGAAACCCGTCAATACGTGCAGAACGTGTTGTCCTACTCGGTGATCTACGGGCAAAAGCTCAACTCGCCGCAACCGCTGGTGGATTGGCATGAGCGGTATTTTGATGATCAATGAGCAATCAGCGACCGCCGGAGAATGAAAAATGCCCGTATCGTGAGATGCGGGCATTTTTTTGGACGGTTACTTGGTCGATTGCTCAGTCTGCTGTGACAGATCGACCATCATTGAACTGCAACGCCGCCAGCCGTGCGTACAGCGGATTGCTGGCGATCAACTCCTGATGTGTCCCCACCGCTACTAGCTTGCCTTGATCCATCACCGCAATCCGGTCAGCGTTCTTCACCGTGGCCAGCCTGTGAGCGATCACCAGCGTGGTGCGGTTTTCCATCAGCGTTGGCAGGGCCTGCTGGATCAGATGTTCGCTCTGTGCGTCGAGGGCGCTGGTGGCTTCGTCAAGGAGCAGGATCGGCGCGTCCACTAGCAAGGCGCGGGCAATGGCCAGACGTTGGCGCTGACCGCCGGACAACCCGAGGCCGCCATCGCCGAGATGAGTTTGATAGCCGTCCGGCATTTGTTCGATGAAGTCGTGGGCGTGGGCAATTCGCGCAGCTTCCTTGACCTGTTCAAGCGTGGCCGTCGGGCAGCCGTAGCGAATGTTGTCCTCCACGCTGCCGAAAAACAACGCGGGGGTTTGCGAGACCAGGGCGAAACAGCGGCGCAGATCCAGCGGGTCAAGGCTGGTCAGCGGCACGCCCTCGAGGAAAATCTGCCCCTCGCGTGGATCGTAGAAGCGCAGCAACAAGTCGTAAACCGTGGACTTGCCCGCGCCCGACGGCCCCACTAATGCCAAGGTCTCGCCCGCCCTCACCGTCAGATTCAAGCCATCGACGGCGTAGCTTTCCGGACGCGAGGGGTAGGAAAAGCGCACGTCGCGCAGTTCAAGTTCACCTTTGACTCGCGCTGGCAGAGTGACCAGTCCGGTCAACGGTGGCTGGATGATGTTTTCCGAACGCAGCAATTCTGCGATCCGCTCCGCTGCGCCAGCAGCGCGCTGCAGCTCGCCGATCACTTCGCTCAGCGTGCCGAACGCACTGCCGACAATCAGGCTGTAGAAAACGAACGCCGCCAGTTCCCCAGCCGAAATCCGCCCCGCCATCACATCCATGCCGCCGACCCACAACATCACCGCCACCGCGCCAAGCACCAGCACGATCACTAGCGTGATCAACCACGCCCTCTGGAAGATCCTCTTACGCGCGGTTTCGAACGCCTGCTCGACGGTAGAAGCGAAACGCTGCTCGTCCTGCACTTGATGGTTGTAGGCCTGCACGGTTTTGATCTGACCAAGGGTTTCCGACACATAGCTGCCAATGTCGGCGATGCGATCCTGGCTCTGGCGCGACAGATTGCGCACGCGGCGGCCGAAAATCAGGATCGGCGCGATCACCAGCGGCAGTGCAATCACGACAATGCTGGTCAACTTCGGATTGGTGATGAACAGCAACACCACACCACCGATGACCATCAGCAGATTGCGCAGGAACAGCGAAAGCGACGAGCCGATCACCGATTGCAGCAGCGTGGTATCAGCGGTCAGGCGCGACTGGATTTCCGAGCTGCGGTTGTCCTCATAAAAGCCTGGATGCAGATACACCAGGTGATTGAACACTTGGCGGCGAATGTCGGCGACCACGCGCTCGCCTATCCACGACACCAGATAGAAACGGGCAAAGGTGCCCAGCGCCAGTCCGAGCACCAGCAACATGAAAATGCCGATCGACTGATTCAGCAGATGCGGCGAACGGGTCATGAAACCCTGGTCTACCAACAACTTGATGCCCTGCCCCATCGACAGGGTAACGCCGGCGGTAACGATCAGCGCGAGCAGTGCGCCGAAGGCATGCCAGCGGTACGGCAGGAGAAAATGACTGGTCAGGCGCAGGGCGCGCCGGTGTCGGGAAGAAAGCATGGAGATCATGGAGTTCACGTCTGCGCAGATGGATCGGGCCAGCCTACAGACTCAGATGGGGTGGAACTCTGTAAATCACAATGAGTCAGGTTAAATATGCCCGGGATGTCCGGATGCTAGAAACGATTGGTCTAAGGTTGCGGTTGAGACGAGCGGTCATTTCTGTTTGAGTAGAGATGCCGCCCGCCGACAGACCGCAGGGAGTTGTCACAGCCTGGTCACGTGGCGGTTTTAACTTAGGCACACAACCTGATGAGGAGACAGGCCATGTCCTTGCAACACAGCAGCGAAGACAAGATTGAAGTGATCCGCACCAAACCCGACCAGTCTCTGGGTTGCTCGATTATCGATGAGCAGGGCCGTGAAGTACCGATCACTGAAGACATGATCCAGGACGCGTGCCGCGAACTGGAGAAGCGATTGGTCAAGCCTGCCGAACAAGAGTGATGTAGCCACCGTCTTCCTGACCCGGCCCTGATTGGCCGGGTTTTTTATATCTGCAATTCGGGATTGGTGGTGTGGCTTTCGCGAGCAAGCTCGCTCCCACCTTTAACTTTGCTGCACTGTAGATCCCCTGTGGGAGCGAGCCTGCTCGCGAAAAGGCCAGCGCTGATTCAGACAGCCACCGCCCCCAGCGCCTCAACAATCTGCCGCAACAACGGCGACTCCCCTTCAATCCGCACCTTCAGCCCTTCGATCTCGCGTCGCACCGGATATTGCTTGCGCAACGCGTCAAACGCCGAGCGCTGCTCAGCGACATTTCCCACCAGGCTGCGGCGGAAATCCGCATCATCGCGGCGCGGGTCATACACGCCCCGGCACAACATCGCCAGCGCCCACGCCGGATCGCTGTCACCGTGCAGGGAAACTTCCGACAACCAGGTTGCTGGCAGCAGATCGCTGAGCTGGATAGCTGCAGGTTGGCCGCTGAAAGCGCAGTAGGCCTGATAAATCTGCGCGGTCCCGCGTTGCTTGCCATCGAGGCTGTAACCGGCAATATGTGGCGTGGCCAATACGCAGAGTTCGGCCAACGCAGGGTCGACTTCCGGCTCTTTTTCCCAGACGTCGAGCACCGCTTGCAGGTCCTCGCGCTCCAGCAGCACCTCACGCAGCGCTGCATTGTCCACTACAGGGCCACGCGCCGCGTTGATCAGCCATGCACCCTGCTTGAGTTGCTGCAAACGCTGTTGATCGAACAGGTGCCAGGTTGCAGAGTCGCCGCTGCGGGTCAATGGCGTATGCAGACTGATTACGTCGCACTGCTCGATGATCTGCTCAAGGCTGACATAATCGCCGCCCTCGGCAGCCTGACGCGGCGGATCGCAAACCTTGACGTTCCAGCCCAAGCCCTTGAGAACCTTGATCAAGCGCCCCCCCACTTCACCGGCGCCGACGACGCCGTAAGTACGCTGCGTCAGATCAACCCCTTCGATTTCGGCCAGTGTCATCAGACTGCCCAGCACGTAGTCGACTACACCACGGGCATTGCAACCCGGCGCGCTCGACCAGCAGATCCCGGCCTCGTTGAAGTAATCGAGATCCAGATGATCGGTGCCGATGGTGCAGGTGCCGACAAAGCGCACCTTGCTGCCTTCGAGCAGCGCGCGATTGACGTTAGTCACCGAGCGCACCAGCAACACATCGGCCTGCTCAACCGTCGCGCGGTCAATGGAGCGGCCCGGCACTCTGCGGATGTCGCCGAAACCGGCAAAAAAAGCATCGAGCAGCGGGATATTTTCGTCGGCAACAATCAGCATGGCGGGCTCCTTGGGCGGATCGGCAGTTTAGGTGCTGACGCGTCGATCAGCCAGCAGGGTTTGCGCTTACAAATACGCAACAGAGGATATTTCCTGACCGAGGCGTCAGCGGCGTAGAATGCGCCGCTCTGCGCATCAATACTTTCTGGACGCTTTGCCTGTGAACCCTGTAACTGACCAACCTGTCGCCGTCTCGCTGAGCCGCCCTGCGCGGATTCGCCTGGAGTTGAAAAACCTGCTCGCCCTGGCCCTGCCGATCATCATCGCGCAACTGGCGACCACGGCCATGGGCTTCGTCGATGCGGTGATGGCCGGGCGCGTCGGCCCCAAGGACCTGGCGGCAGTGGCGCTGGGCAACTCGATCTGGGTTCCGGTATTTCTGTTGATGACCGGCACCCTGCTGGCCACCACACCAAAAGTCGCCCAGCGTTTCGGCGCCGGCAAGCACAGCGAGATCGGCCCGATCGTGCGTCAGGCGTTATGGCTGGCATTGGTAGTCGGACTGATCGCCACCTCGATGCTGGTCGCCGCCGAGCCGGTGCTGCACCTGATGAAGGTCGATCCCGAGCTGATCGGCCCGTGCATGCAATATCTGCACGGCATCGCCAGCGGCTTGCCGGCGGTGGCCTTCTATCACGTGCTGCGCTGCACCAGCGATGGCATCGGCCGCACCCGCCCGGCCATGGTGCTGGGCCTCTGCGGTCTGGCGCTGAACATCCCGCTGAACTACATCTTCATCTACGGCCACTTCGGCGTGCCGGCCATGGGCGGCGTCGGCTGCGGCTGGGCCACGGCGATCGTGATGTGGGTAATGGCGCTGGGCCTGGCCGGGTACGAACGCTGGGCACCGGCCTATCGCTCAAGCGAATTGTTCAGCCGCTTCGACTGGCCGCAGTGGGCGGTGATCAAACGTCTGCTGTCGATTGGTTTGCCGATCGGCATCGCGGTGTTTGCCGAGTCGAGCATTTTTGCCGTGATTGCGCTGCTGATCGGCAGCCTCGGCGCGACGGTGGTGGCCGGGCATCAGATCGCGCTGAACGTCAGCTCGCTGGTATTCATGATTCCCTATTCGCTGGGCATGGCGGTCACCGTGCGTGTCGGTCAGGCGCTTGGGCGCGAGGAACCGCGTGAAGCGCGCTTTGCCGCCGGAGTCGGCATGGGCACGGCGCTGGCCTACGCCTGCCTGTCGGCGAGCCTGATGCTGGCGCTGCGCGAGCCGATTGCGGCGATCTATACCGCTGATCCAACGGTGATTCATATTGCCGCGATGCTGATTGTCTATTCGGCGCTGTTCCAGTTTTCCGATGCGATCCAGGTGACCGCAGCAGGCGCACTGCGTGGCTATCAGGACACTCGGGTGACGATGATCCTGACTCTCTTCGCCTACTGGGGGATTGGTTTGCCGGTGGGTTATGCGCTGGGCCTGACCGATTGGCTCGGCGAGCCACGCGGTCCGAGCGGTTTGTGGCAGGGTTTGATTGTAGGCTTGAGCTGCGCGGCGTTGATGCTGTCGATTCGTCTGACACGCAGTGCGCGCAAGCGGATTCGAATCAGTCGTTCGGCGGGTTGATCACCCATAAAAAAAGACCTGCATTTGCAGGTCTTTTTTTGCCCTGAGTCAGGACTTCTTGCGAATCCAGTACAGATAGGTGCCGGCCTCTTCGTGCTGGCTGACCAGCTCATGGTCAAGAAACACGCAGAACTTGGGGATATCGCGCTTGGTCGAGGGATCGGTGGCGATCACCTTGAGCAAGCCGCCAGGCACCAGATCGCGGATGTGCTGGTGCAACATCATTACCGGTTCCGGGCAATTGAGGCCGGTGGCGTCGAGGGTGCCGTCGACCGGGGTATCGATCATTTCACTCATGGTTCACTCCAGAAACTGGCCGGCATTGTCGCGCATTGCTTGGGATATCGTCCAACCCATGTGGGAGCGAGCCTGCTCGCGAGGGCAATCCGTCAGTGAACACATCGCTGGCTGCCCCACCGCTTTCGCGAGCAGGCTCGCTCCCACAGGTTCAGTGTTGTGTCAGCGCGATTTGGTTTTCCTGGTGTCGTGCCGGCGCAGATGGCAAGTCACTTCCTCGCGGTCGTGATACAGCTGCTTGCAGCCGATATCAACCTTGATCCCACGAGCCTTGAAACCATCGGCAATGCGCTCGAGCAGACGTTTCACTTCGGCATAACGCTGTTTCATCGGCAGCTTCAGGTTGACCACCGCCTCGCGGCAATGCCCCTCGCCGATCCACTCTTCCAGCATCGCCGCGTTGCGCGCCGGTTTCTCGACGATGTCGCAAACCATCCAGTCCACCGGCTGCTTCGGCTTGAAGGTAAAACCGTCCGCCATCAGATGCTGGACCAATCCGGTTTCCATCAGGCTTTCAGCCATCGGGCCGTTGTCGATAGCCGTCACCAGCATGCCCCGGTTGACCAGTTGCCAGGTCCAGCCGCCCGGTGCGGCGCCGAGGTCAACGCCGGTCATGTCGCTGTGCAGGCGATCTTCCCACTGATCACGTGGAATGAAGTGGTGCCACGCCTCCTCCAGCTTCAAGGTCGAACGGCTGGGCGCCTCGCGAGGAAACTTCAGGCGTGGAATGCCCATCGGCCACATTGCCGAATTGCCGGCATCGGCCATGCCGAGGAACACTTCGCGTCCGCTTTTGAAGGTCAGCAACAAACGCGGCTTGCTGGCGTCTTCCACCAGTTTGCCAGCGGCGGTCAGCGCCTTGCGCAGGGGGCCTTCGAACTTTTTGCAAAAGTTCGACAGTTCCTTGCCGTCATTGGTATCGACCACTTCCAGCCACAGACTGCCAAACACCGGGAAATCGGCCATGTGCGCGAGGATTACGCTGATGCGATCGTTTTCCGGCAGATCAATGAAAAAGCCCCGCGCCCACTGCCGAGGGAAGATCAATTCGGCGAAACGCTGACCGCGCATCAGGCGTTCGGCGCCGTCGGCTTCAGTGCAGACAAACTCGGCGCAGGCCGTGGCGGTTTTGGCTTTGGCGTAACCGGCGACATTGAGACGGGCGGCGAGATCGGAAATCTCCGAACAGACTTCGCCTTCGAAGCCGGGCCGGCAATGCATGAATAGGGTGTTCATTCTTACTCCTGGGCAACGGTCGATCATTCGACCGTTGCGCGATGCTCAAGCCTTGCGTTGCCGCAATGCCTGTCACGAAAACCGGCGCATGATAGCTGAAGTCGGAACCATGGTTGCGCCGATAGAGTCCAGTTATTAGCCAGCTACTCAAAACAGGGCTAGGTTTAATGCTCTGCCCGTCCCCTCAGTCCGTAGCCGTGCGGACTCAAAGGAGTGATCGTAATGCCGTCCCTCGATAGTCTGAAGTCACTGAAAACCCTACAAATCGATGCCACGACCTACCATTATTTCAGCCTGCCGGAAGCCGCCAAAAGCCTGGGCGACCTCGACAAGCTGCCGATGTCGTTGAAGGTACTGCTGGAAAATCTGCTGCGCTGGGAAGACGAAAAAACCGTCACCGGCACTGACCTCAAAGCCATCGCCGCCTGGCTCAAGGAGCGCCGCTCTGATCGGGAAATCCAGTACCGCCCTGCCCGTGTATTGATGCAGGATTTTACCGGCGTCCCCGCCGTGGTCGATCTCGCCGCCATGCGTGCGGCAATGGCCAAGGCCGGCGGCGATCCGCAGCGGATCAATCCGTTGTCGCCGGTGGATCTGGTGATCGACCACTCGGTGATGGTCGACAAGTTTGGCAGCGCCAGTGCGTTTGAACAGAACGTCGACATCGAAATGCAACGCAACGGCGAGCGCTATGCCTTCCTGCGCTGGGGCCAGAGTGCGTTCGATAACTTCAGCGTGGTCCCGCCGGGTACCGGCATCTGCCACCAGGTCAACCTCGAATATCTCGGCCGCACCGTTTGGACCAAAGACGAGGATGGCCGCACCTACGCGTTCCCCGACACGCTGGTCGGCACCGACTCCCACACCACCATGATCAACGGTCTCGGCGTGCTCGGCTGGGGCGTTGGCGGGATCGAAGCGGAAGCGGCGATGCTTGGGCAACCGGTATCGATGCTGATTCCGGAAGTGATCGGCTTCAAACTCACCGGCAAACTCAAGGAAGGCATCACCGCCACCGATCTGGTGCTGACCGTAACGCAGATGCTGCGCAAGAAAGGCGTAGTCGGCAAATTCGTCGAGTTCTATGGCGATGGTCTCGCCGATCTGCCACTGGCCGACCGCGCAACCATCGCCAACATGGCCCCGGAATACGGTGCGACGTGCGGCTTCTTCCCGGTCGACGATGTCACGCTGGAATACCTGCGCCTGTCTGGCCGGCCGCCGGAAGTGGTGAAACTGGTCGAGGCCTACACCAAGGCTCAAGGCCTGTGGCGTCTGCCGGGTCAGGAGCCGGTGTTCACCGACAGCCTGGCTTTGGACATGGGCAGCGTCGAGGCCAGCCTGGCCGGACCGAAACGTCCGCAGGATCGCGTCTCGCTGCCGAACGTCGCGCAGGCCTTCAGTGATTTCATCGACCTGCAATTCAAACCCACCAGCAAGGAAGAAGGACGCCTGGAAAGCGAGGGTGGCGGCGGCGTAGCAGTGGGCAACGCCGATCTTGTGGGCGAAGCGGACTACGAATACGAGGGCAAGACCTATCGCCTGAAAAACGGTGCAGTGGTCATCGCCGCGATTACCTCCTGCACCAACACCTCCAACCCGAGCGTGATGATGGCTGCTGGACTGCTGGCGAAAAAAGCTGTCGAGAAAGGTCTGACGCGCAAGCCTTGGGTCAAAAGCTCACTGGCCCCCGGTTCGAAAGTCGTCACCGACTATTACAAGGCTGCCGGGCTGACTCAATACCTTGATCAGCTCGGGTTTTCGTTAGTTGGCTACGGTTGCACCACCTGCATTGGCAACTCCGGGCCACTGCCGGAGCCGATCGAGAAAGCCATTCAGAAAGCCGATCTGACCGTCGCGTCGGTCTTGTCCGGCAACCGCAACTTCGAAGGTCGCGTACACCCGCTGGTGAAAACCAACTGGCTGGCCTCGCCTCCGCTGGTCGTCGCCTACGCACTGGCTGGCAGCGTGCGCACCGACATCAGCAGCGAACCGCTGGGTGAGGATCAGCAGGGCAATCCGGTATACCTGCGCGATATCTGGCCGAGCAGCCGGGAAATCGCCGAAGCGGTGAATCAGGTCAACACGGCGATGTTCCACAAGGAATACGCCGAAGTGTTTGCCGGTGATGAGCAATGGCAGGCCATCGAGGTGCCGCAAGCGGCGACTTACGTGTGGCAGGACAATTCGACCTACATTCAGCATCCACCTTTCTTCGACGACATTTCCGGCCCTCTGCCGGAAGTCAAAGACGTCAAAGGCGCGCGGGTCTTGGCCTTGCTCGGCGATTCAGTGACCACCGACCACATCTCCCCCGCCGGCAACATCAAGATCGACAGCCCGGCCGGGCGATACCTGCAGGAAAAAGGCGTGGAGCCGCGCGACTTCAACTCCTACGGTTCCCGTCGCGGCAATCATGAAGTGATGATGCGCGGTACGTTTGCCAACATCCGTATTCGCAACGAGATGCTGGGTGGCGAGGAAGGTGGCAACACACTTTACATTCCCACCGGGGAAAAAATGGCGATCTATGACGCAGCGATGAAATATCAGGCGTCGGGTACGCCGTTGGTGGTGATTGCCGGTCAGGAGTACGGCACCGGGTCGAGCCGTGACTGGGCGGCGAAAGGCACCAATCTGCTGGGCGTCAAAGCGGTGATTGCGGAGAGCTTCGAACGTATTCACCGCTCTAATCTGGTCGGCATGGGTGTGCTGCCGTTGCAGTTCAAGCTTGATCAGAATCGCAAGAGTCTCAATCTGACCGGCAAAGAGACGTTCGAGATTCTGGGATTGACCGGCGTCGAGCTGAGGCCGCGGATGAACCTGCCGCTGGTTATCACTCGGGAGGATGGGCGTCAGGAGAGAATCGAAGTCTTGTGCCGCATTGATACGCTGAATGAGGTCGAGTACTTCAAATCCGGGGGGATCCTGCATTATGTGTTGCGGCAGTTGATTGCTTCGTGACGGGATGACATTCGCGCAGGCTGTGATCTTTTTGACCTGGCTTTTAAAAGCAGGATCAAAAGATCGCAGCCTTCGGCGGCTCCTACATTCAGGCGAAAAAAAACCCGCCGAAGCGGGTTTTTCCCAAGACCATTATCGACTCCCTGTCGGCAGCGATCCTTGCGATGGTCGATCGTCCATGATCCTGAAACACTCCCTGTGTCTCAGTTGATGTGTGTAGATTACCCAGTGGATCCAATCAGCAATAGTCGTAAAAGCTACCAATGCGTGTAAGACATTCGCCATACAAACACTGCCGAAAACCCTTAGACCTGTCAGGCACCGCCGCTTTCACGAGCCCTGGCGCTTTCGGCGAGAAACTGTTCAAGCCTGCTCAACTGCTCCTCCCAGCCGCGACTGTCCATGTAATACGCTTCTTTCTGACGGATATCAGGGATGTGCGCGAAGCCGGACTCCGAGACCTTGAGTAGAGTGCCGTCCTCGAAGTCCTGCAATTCGAACTTGACCAGCGTGGTCGGCTCTTGCGAGTAGTCGATCTTCGGGTTGACCGCATACGGGTGCCAGCGGAAAGAAAACAACTGCTGCGGCTCGACCCGCTCGATCAGCACATTCCACAATACGTGTTCATAACCGGGGTACGTGACCTGGCCCTGCGTCCACTCACCGGCAATGAAGCGCCGGCCCTCAAGTGCCACGCCAAACCACTGACCGAACGCCTCTGCATCGACCAATGCGCGCCAGACATGGGAACGCGACGCCTTGAGCGTGATCTTGCGTTCGAAACTGTTAGGTACTGGTTTCATACGTCACCTCCTGTTCTGAACACTAGGCTTGTATGACCACATGTCCAATGCGAAGTTGTATCCAGGCGCTGCAGGCATCGATCCGAGCAGACACATCCTGCGGTAGTTTCCGCTCTGTGATCGGCGCCGCTTGACCTGTTATCTTTCCAGCGAATCCGCAGAAACAAGGACGAATCATGCAGCCCTCTCTTGCCGATCGGTATCGCGGCGCCCTCCTCGGCCTGGCTTGCGGCGATGCGGTCGGCACAACAGTTGAGTTCCAGCCGCGAGGATCATTCCAGCCGCTGAGCGACATGGTCGGCGGTGGCCCGTTCCAGCTCAAGCCAGGGCAATGGACCGATGACACCTCAATGGCACTCTGCCTGGCCGAGAGCCTGCTGCGCAAAAACGGTTTCGACGCGGCTGATCAGATGGGCCGCTATCTCAATTGGTGGAAATGGGGATATCTGAGCTCCACCGGTGAATGTTTCGACATCGGCATGACCGTGAGCCAGGCGCTGCAACAGTATCAGCGAAGCGGAGAGCCTTTTGCCGGCTCGACTGACCCGTTGACAGCTGGCAACGGGTCGCTGATGCGGTTGGCGCCCATCGTGCTGTTCTATTTCCCCGATAATCGCCAAATACAGGCCTTTGCTGCCGACAGTTCGCGCACAACCCATGCGGCGCCGGAGGCAATCGAGTGCTGCCAATTGCTGGCTGATCTGATTGCACGAGCGCTTGAGGGTGCGGAGAAAACACACCTTCGCCGGGCGCCACTGCTCAAGCTTTCCCAGCCCAAGGTGGTTGCGATTGCTCAGGGTGAGTACCTTCACAAAGCGGAAACTGAAATAAAAGGCAGTGGTTATAGCGTCCAATCGCTGGAAGCCGCTTTGTGGTGCTTTCACCATACGCAGACATTCGCCGAAGCGGTGTTGAAAGCAGCCAATCTCGGTGATGATGCGGATACAACGGCTGCTATCGTGGGTCAGTTGGCAGGTGCTTACTACAGCGCTCGGGCGATCCCCGAGCACTGGCTGGAGCGGCTGCATGAAGGCGAAGAAATCACCGCCACTGCGGATCGCTTGCTTGAGGCCTCCCGGCTACGTACATAACACTCGATACACTCTTTCCACTCGATACAGCGAGAACCTTATGTCAGTGCGTCTGCTTCTGGCCTCTGCGCCCTTTTTGTTTGCCCCTTTCGCCCATGCCGCCGTTGATTGTGCCAACGCCAGCGATCAGGCGACGATGAATCAATGCGCGGGGCAAGCCTTCAAAGCGGCAGACAAGGAACTGAATACGCTCTATCAGCAGATCACCGGACGCCTGAAGGACAACCCGGACGGAAAGAAGCTGCTGGTCAATGCGCAGCGGGCGTGGGTCAGCTTTCGGGATGCCGAGTGCAAGTTTTCGGCTTCTGGGGTGGCAGGCGGGAGTGTTTATCCATTGGTTTACAGTAGTTGTCTTACAGCCGTAACCAAGGCCAGAGTAGAAACCCTCAAGCAGTATTTGAAATGTGAGGAAGGTGATATGAGCTGCCCGGTACCGGGTGCGTAATCACAGGCTCCGCTTACGGAGCCTGTGCTGTGAACCGTTACGCCTCAGACGTGAGGATCGCCCGGCGCTTTGCTCGGCGCAGCGTATTGAGGTTTAAGGTGACCATCCTGATCGAGTAACCAGGCGTCCATGATCTGCCGCACTACTGGACCGGCAACACGACCACCCGCCTCGCCGTTCTCGATCATTACCGAGATGGCGATCTTCGGATGCTCGGCCGGTGCGAATCCTACAAACAGGGCGTTATCACGGTGGCGCTCCAGGGTTTTCTCGCGGTTGTAGCGCTCCCCTTGCTTGATCGCTACCACTTGCGCCGTGCCACTCTTGCCGGCGATGCGGTATTGCGCACCCGCAGCGGCCGCACGGGCAATACCTCGAGCATCGTGCATGACCATCTGCATACCGTGATTGACCTGCTCCCAATCGCGCGGGTCCTTGAGCAGGATATTGGGCATTGGATGTTCGTCGACCGGCGCTACACCGTCGACCGACTTGGCCAAATGCGGCCGATTCCATATCCCCTTATTGGCGATCAGGGCAGTGGCCTGGGCCAATTGCAGCGGTGTGACCTGCATGTATCCCTGGCCGATGCCGAGAATAACCGTCTCGCCGGGATACCAGGCCTGTCGCCGTGTAGCGCGTTTCCACGCCTGCGACGGCATCAGACCGGGGGACTCTTCAAACATGTCCAGCGAGACTTTTTCACCAAGGCCGAACATCGCCATGTAGTCGTGCAGACGATCGATGCCAAGCTTGTGCGCCAAGTCGTAGAAGTAGGTGTCGTTGGAACGCATGATCGCCGCGTCCATGTCCACCCAGCCATCACCGCTGTGGTTCCAGTTGCGATACTTGTGATCGAAGTCCGGTAGTTGGTAATAGCCGGGATCGAATACGCGGGTCTGCGGAGTTACGACGCCTGCGTCCAGCCCTGCGATGGCGACTTCCGGCTTGATCGTCGAGCCCGGGGCGTACAGACCACGCAACACGCGGTTGAACAATGGCCGATCAATGGAATCCCGCAGCGCTGAATATTCCTTCGAACTGATCCCGGTGACGAACAGATTCGGATCGAAACTCGGATTGCTGACCATCGCCAGCACTTCTCCGGTGGACGGGTCGAGAGCTACCACTGAACCACGACGGTCGCCCAAAGCGGCTTCGGCAGCTTCCTGCAGCTTTACATCGAGGCTCAGGACGATGTTTTTGCCTGGCACCGGATCGGTGTGCTTGAGTACCCGTAGCACGCGGCCTTGAGCATTGGTCTCGACTTCTTCGTAACCGACATGGCCGTGTAACTGCGCCTCATAGAAACGCTCGATACCGGTTTTACCAATGGACTGCGTACCTCGGTATTCCACGGAGTCGAGGGTTTTAGCTTCCTTTTCATTGATCCGACCGACATAACCGATTGAATGAGCGAAATGTGCGCCGAGAGGATAGTGCCGGACAAACTGCGGTTCGACATCAATGCCCGGCAAGCGAAATTCGTTCACCGCCAGGACGGCGATCTGCTCTTCCGTCAGCTCATAAAACAGTGTGACCGGTGTAAATGGATGCCGGGATTGCTTCATCGCCTTGTCGAATACCGTGCGGTCTTCAGCAGGCAAGTGCAGCAAGTTGATGACTTCGTCCAGCTCCTGATTGACGTCGGTTGCACGCTCACGAGTGATGGTCAGGTTGTAGCTGGGACGGTTGTCGGCGAGCAATACGCCGTTGCGGTCGTAGATCAATCCCCGCGTCGGCGGTATCGGCAGGACATGGACACGGTTGTTTTCGGAGATGGTCGAGTGGTAATCGAATTCCACGACCTGGAGAATGTACAGGCGCACCACCAAAGCGCAGCTGATGGCGAACACGAACAGAGCACAGGCAATCAAGCGTTTGTTGACCAGCCTCGTCTCTTTTTCATGGTCCTTGATCGGGATTGGTTCAGGCATTTCTACAGCAACTCTTTGACGTAAATGAGTGCCGATCCATGGGCAGGGCATCAGTCCGTTAAAAAACGAGCTGCACCATACCAAAACTCGCCATCCACTTCAGGATGAATTTCCCCGGTGGCAGGCTAAAAACTTTCTCGCAGGCAAAACAAAACCCCAACTGCTTTCGCAATTGGGGTTTCGGAATTTAATCTTGACGATGACCTACTCTCACATGGGGAAACCCCACACTACCATCGGCGATGCATCGTTTCACTGCTGAGTTCGGGATGGGATCAGGTGGTTCCAACGCTCTATGGTCGTCAAGAAATTCGGGTACTGACTCGGGACCGGATGGCCTCGCTTCAGCAAATTGGGTATGTGACAGCTAGGTGTTTGTGAATTTCGAACTTTCGGTTCGTTTCGTCTTCACACACCGCAATCTGGTGCCTTTTCAGGTCAGCAAATTGCTTGGGTGTTATATGGTCAAGCCTCACGGGCAATTAGTATTGGTTAGCTCAACGCCTCACAGCGCTTACACACCCAACCTATCAACGTCGTAGTCTTCGACGGCCCTTCAGGGAACTCAAGGTTCCAGTGAGATCTCATCTTGAGGCAAGTTTCCCGCTTAGATGCTTTCAGCGGTTATCTTTCCCGAACATAGCTACCCGGCAATGCCACTGGCGTGACAACCGGAACACCAGAGGTTCGTCCACTCCGGTCCTCTCGTACTAGGAGCAGCCCCTCTCAAATCTCAAACGTCCACGGCAGATAGGGACCGAACTGTCTCACGACGTTCTAAACCCAGCTCGCGTACCACTTTAAATGGCGAACAGCCATACCCTTGGGACCGGCTTCAGCCCCAGGATGTGATGAGCCGACATCGAGGTGCCAAACACCGCCGTCGATATGAACTCTTGGGCGGTATCAGCCTGTTATCCCCGGAGTACCTTTTATCCGTTGAGCGATGGCCCTTCCATACAGAACCACCGGATCACTAAGACCTACTTTCGTACCTGCTCGACGTGTCTGTCTCGCAGTCAAGCGCGCTTTTGCCTTTATACTCTACGACCGATTTCCGACCGGTCTGAGCGCACCTTCGTACTCCTCCGTTACTCTTTAGGAGGAGACCGCCCCAGTCAAACTACCCACCATACACTGTCCTCGATCCGGATAACGGACCTGAGTTAGAACCTCAAAGTTGCCAGGGTGGTATTTCAAGGATGGCTCCACGCGAACTGGCGTCCACGCTTCAAAGCCTCCCACCTATCCTACACAAGCAAATTCAAAGTCCAGTGCAAAGCTATAGTAAAGGTTCACGGGGTCTTTCCGTCTAGCCGCGGATACACTGCATCTTCACAGCGATTTCAATTTCACTGAGTCTCGGGTGGAGACAGCGCCGCCATCGTTACGCCATTCGTGCAGGTCGGAACTTACCCGACAAGGAATTTCGCTACCTTAGGACCGTTATAGTTACGGCCGCCGTTTACCGGGGCTTCGATCAAGAGCTTCGCGTTAGCTAACCCCATCAATTAACCTTCCGGCACCGGGCAGGCGTCACACCCTATACGTCCACTTTCGTGTTTGCAGAGTGCTGTGTTTTTAATAAACAGTCGCAGCGGCCTGGTATCTTCGACCGGCATGAGCTTACGGAGCAAGTCCTTCACCCTCACCGGCGCACCTTCTCCCGAAGTTACGGTGCCATTTTGCCTAGTTCCTTCACCCGAGTTCTCTCAAGCGCCTTGGTATTCTCTACCCAACCACCTGTGTCGGTTTGGGGTACGGTTCCTGGTTACCTGAAGCTTAGAAGCTTTTCTTGGAAGCATGGCATCAACCACTTCGTGTTCTAAAAGAACACTCGTCATCAGCTCTCGGCCTTAAGATCCCGGATTTACCTAAGATCTCAGCCTACCACCTTAAACTTGGACAACCAACGCCAAGCTGGCCTAGCCTTCTCCGTCCCTCCATCGCAATAACCAGAAGTACAGGAATATTAACCTGTTTTCCATCGACTACGCTTTTCAGCCTCGCCTTAGGGACCGACTAACCCTGCGTCGATTAACGTTGCGCAGGAAACCTTGGTCTTTCGGCGTGGGTGTTTTTCACACCCATTGTCGTTACTCATGTCAGCATTCGCACTTCTGATACCTCCAGCAAGCTTCTCAACTCACCTTCACAGGCTTACAGAACGCTCCTCTACCGCATCACCCGAAGGTGATACCCGTAGCTTCGGTGTATGGTTTGAGCCCCGTTACATCTTCCGCGCAGGCCGACTCGACTAGTGAGCTATTACGCTTTCTTTAAAGGGTGG
>NZ_JBWBQI010000001.1:3492500-4432500 GCF_056278925.1 Pseudomonas sp. TE9122
AGGGTTACAAGGTGATCGCCAAATCCGGGGATGCCGTCGAGGAACCTGGCGATTATCCGTTCGGCCTGAACCCCGCCGGTTATACCAGCCGCAGCATGATCGTCATCTGCAAATAACTACTCGGCTCGTGGCAAAGCGAGCTGACGAGTGATTTGCTCATGACTCGAGCGCAACACCGTACGCTGCACGTCCGGTGTTTCCAGCATTCGCGCGACCACCAACGCACCCACACATTGCGACAGCACCGACCAGGCCAGACTCTCGCTTTCCAGTATCTCGGCCCAGCCCTGCTGAAGGCGGCAGATCCATTCTTCAGCCTGCTCACGCACCTGTACATCGGCACGGGCAATCTCCGCGCCCAATGTCGGCAGCGCGCAACCGGACTCTGGTTGCTCGACGTGGGCCATGCTCAGGTACTGCTTCAGACAACGCTCCAGCCGCTGCCGATCTGCACCGCCCTGGCCACCAAGGCGCTCAAGACTTTCACTCAACTCTCGCTCGACGATGGCAGCGAACAACGCATCCTTGGATGCAAAGTGGCTGTAGAACGCGGCGCCACTCAAACCGATGGCTTTCATCAGGCCATCCACGCCCACAGTGGAAAACCCCGATTTCTTTGCCGACAGCGCGCTGCTTTGCAGCAATCGTTCGCGGGTTTCCGATTTGTGTCCGGCCGAATAACGCATGTCATCTCCTGAAGTAGATCGCCTTGACGCTGCCCAAATCCTAGCATAACGTTCGTTAACTAAACGATCGTTAACCAAAAAGGGTTCACCCATGAATAACAAGAAGGTCGTGTTGGTTGTCGGGGCCGGCGATGCCACGGGCGGGGCGATTGCCAAGCGCTTTGCCAGTGAGGGATTTATAGCCTGTGTGACCCGGCGCAGCGCCGACAAATTGCAGCCTCTGGTTGACGCAATCATCGCTGAGGGCGGTGAGGCCCATGGTTTTGCCTGCGATGCGCGCAAGGAAGAAGACGTCATCGCCTTGATCGAAGACATCGAAACCCGCGTCGGCCCGATCGAGGCCTTTGTCTTCAACATCGGCGCCAACGTGCCCTGCAGCATTCTCGAAGAAACCGCGCGCAAATATTTCAAGATCTGGGAGATGGCCTGCTTCTCCGGCTTTCTCAATGCCCGTGAAGTGGCCAAGCGCATGGTGACTCGGCAGCGCGGTACGATTCTGTTCACTGGTGCCACGGCCGGGCTGCGCGGCGCCTCTGGATTTGCCGCTTTCGCTGGAGCCAAACATGGCATCCGCGCACTCGCGCAAAGCATGGCGAGAGAGTTGGGGCCGATGAACATTCATGTCGCCCACGTCGTGGTTGATGGTGCGATCGATACCGACTTCATCCGCAACAGCTTTCCCGAGAAATACGCGACCAAGGATCAGGACGGCATTCTCGATCCAGAGCACATCGCCGAAAACTATTGGTTTCTGCACAGTCAGCCACGGGATGCCTGGACTTTTGAGCTGGACCTGCGTCCTTGGAACGAACGCTGGTAAGCCCTCCCCCCTCATTACAACAATAAGAGAGCGATTTGATCATGACGAAAACCGTGGAATTCTATTTCGACCTCGGCAGCCCGACCACCTATCTGGCGCACACCCAGCTAGCGAAAATCTGCGCCGATACCCAGAGCGAACTGATCTACATCCCGATGCTGTTGGGTGGCGTGTTCAAAGCCACCGGCAACGCTTCGCCGGCAATGATTCCGGCCAAGGGCCGCTACATGTTTCAAGACCTCGATCGCTTCGCCAAACGCTACGGCGTACAGCTCAGATTCAATCCGCACTTTCCAATCAACACGCTGATACTGATGCGTGCCGTCACTGGCATGCAGATGCGCCAGCCGCAGCGTTTCGCCGAGTTCGTCGATTGCCTGTTCAAGGCGCTTTGGGTAGAAGGCCGTAACCTCAACGATCCGCAAACCGTTGCCGCCGTGCTGACTGAAAACGGCTTCGACCCCCAAGAGATAATGGCGCTGACCAATGATGAATCAGTAAAAGCCGCACTCAAGGAAAACACCGAAGCCGCCATCAAGCGCGGCGTTTTCGGTGCCCCAAGCATGTTCATTGGCGATCAGTTGTTCTTCGGTCAGGATCGACTCGACTTCCTGGAAGAGGCATTGCGCCAGGATTGAAGCCGAGACCCAAGGCACCGCGAGCGGTGCCTTGGGTAAATCGATCAAATGGCCACAGTGCGCTCGTTCAGCCAGCTCAGCGCCGCGCCATCCAGCAACGGGCTCAGACGCTCGCGTACTTCACTGTGATAAGCATTGAGCCACTGCTTTTCTTCCTGAGTCAGCAGGTCAGCAATCAGGCAGCGAGTATCGATCGGGCACAGCGTCAGGGTTTCGAACTTGAGGAAGTCGCCGAATTCGCTGCTGCCGGCCTCGCGGTTCATCGCCAGGTTCTCGATGCGCACGCCCCAGCGGCCCGGGCGATAAGTGCCGGGTTCGATCGACGTGATCATCCCCGGCTGCATCGCCGTCTGCGGTGCCGGTGCCGCTTGATAAGCGATCACTTGCGGACCTTCGTGAACGTTGAGGAAATAGCCCACGCCATGACCCGTGCCGTGGCCGTAGTCGACGTTGTCAGCCCAGATCGGCGCACGAGCGATGGCGTCGAGCAGCGGCGACAGAATGCCTTTCGGGAATCGTGCCCGCGATAGCGCAATCACGCCTTTCAACACGCGAGTGCAATCCTGTTTCTGCTCTTGGGTCGGCGTACCCACCGGGACCATGCGCGTGATGTCTGTGGTACCGCCGAGGTATTGACCACCGGAATCGATGAGCAACAGACCATCACCCTCGATCAGCGCATGCTCCTCTTCGGTAGCGTGATAGTGCGGCATCGCGCCATTGGCGTTGAACGCAGCAATCGTGTTGAAGCTCAGCGAAACGTAATCGGGACGCCGCTCACGGGCAGCGGTAAGTTTCTCGTCGATGGTCAGTTCGGTGATGCGCTCGCGTCCCCACGCTGACTCCAGCCAGGCAAAGAATTCGCACAACGCCGCGCCATCCTGCTCCATGGCTTTACGGATGTGCTGCGCGTCGGCTTCGCTTTTCTGCGACTTGGCCAGCGTGGTCGGGTTGAGGCCTTCGACCAGTTTCACGCCACTGTCCAGGTTATCCAACAACCCCGTGGTCACTCGCGCCGGATCGACCAGCAGGCTCGCGCCACTCGGCACAGCACGCAACGCATCGGCCACTTCGCTGTAGTCACGCAGCGTTACGCCATCCTGTTCGAGCACAGCGCGCAGGTCGGCATCGACCTTGCTCAGCGCCACAAACAGCGTGGCCTGTTGCTGATTGATCAAAGCGAACGAAACAAACACAGGATTGAAGGAGACATCTCCGCCGCGCAGGTTGAACAGCCAGGCGATGTCATCCAGGGTGGCGATGAAGTGCCAGTCGGCACCACGTTCTTGCAAGGTTTCGCGCAGTTTCGCCAGTTTCTCGCCACGACTGATAGTCGCTTGCGGCGGCAGATGCTGATAGATCGGCGCGTTCGGCAGGCTCGGGCGATCACGCCAGACTTCCTCTAACAGGTCGATATCGGTGCGCAGGCGAGCGCCGCGTGCCTCGAGCTTGCTGCTCAGTGTGCGCGCCGAAGCCACTGCCATTACCGCGCCGTCGACCGCAACCACGCCGCCCTCAGGGGTTTGTTCGGCCAGCCAGTCCAGCGGGCTCGGCTGCCCCGGTTGCAGTTTGACCAGTTCGATGCCGCTGCCGTTGAGCTCTTTCGTCGCCTGTTCCCAGTAACGACTGTCGGCCCACACACCGGCGAAATCAGCGGTGACGATCAGCGTACCGACCGAACCGTGGAAACCCGACAGCCATTGCCGGCCCTGCCAGTAACCCGGCAGGTATTCCGAAAGATGCGGGTCGGCGGACGGCACCAGCAGCGCATGGATGCCTTCGCGGCGCATCAGTTCACGGGTATGCGCCAGGCGCTGAGGCACCGATCCTTCGGTCAAGGTGTGGGAACTCATCATGTCTCCTGCTAATCGCGTCATCGTTATTGTTCGTAGCCTTCGCGGCCATGGAAAGCGTCTGCTGTTTAGAGCCCTGTCGCCCAGAATGCCGGAGCACTGGCGCAGGCGGTTGTGATCAGGTCAACGGCCTTGTCGACATCCTCGACTTTGGTAAACCGCCCGAGGCTCAAGCGAATGGTGCGCCCCGCCAGCCGCGCATCGTGCCCGAGCGCGAGCAGCACGTGGGACGGCGCATTGCTTGCGGAATTACACGCCGACGTCGCGGAAAACGCGATCGAATGGCTCAATGCGGCGCTGTTGAACTCGCCCTCGCTGAAGGTCAGGCTCAGGGTGTGCGGAATACGTTGCGAGGCACTGCCATTGAGGCGCACGCCTGGCAACTTCAAAAGCTGTTCGAGCAAGCGTTCGCGCAAAGCGATGATGGACTTTTTCTCTTCATCGAATGCGTCGGCGGCCAAAGCGAATGCAGCGCCCATCCCGGCAATCTGATGAGTCGCCAGGGTTCCGGAGCGTAGGCCACCCTCATGACCACCACCGTGAATCTGCGCCTGCAAACGTTGCTGCGCCTGCGGGCCGACATATAAGGCGCCGATGCCCTTGGGGCCGTAGAGTTTGTGTGCGGAAAACGACATCAGATCCACCGGCCAGCGGCTCAGGTCGATCGCGACTTTGCCGGCGCCTTGCGCAGCATCGACATGAAACAGGGCCTGCCGACCGCGCACCACCTCGCCAATTGCCTCGACATCATTGAGCGTGCCCAACTCGTTGTTGACCAGCATCAGCGAGACCAGAAAGGTGTCGTCACGCATCGCTTCGCTGACCGCTTGCGGCGTGATCAAGCCTTGGGCGTCCGGCACCAGATAGGTCACGGCAATGCCCGAGTCCTGCAATTGCCGCGCGGTGTCGAGAATGGCCTTGTGTTCGATCTGACTGGTAATGATGTGCCCGCCGGAAATGCCACGGGCCTGGGAGACGCCTTTGAGGGCGAGGTTGTTGGACTCGGTGGCACCGGAGGTCCAGACAATCTGCTCAGGCTGCGCGCCGACCAGATCGGCTACTTGCCGACGCGCCTGCTCGACCGTCTGCCGGGCCTGCTGGCCGAAAGCGTGGGAGCTGGACGCCGGGTTACCGAAGTTACCGTAAAAACCCAGACATTCGATCATCACCTGGATGACCCGATCGTCCACCGGGGTGGTGGCGGCGTAATCGAAATACAACGGACGTGTGTTCATAAAGGACTCGCAGAGCGTGTTCCGGTATCAGGAGGCTCGTATCTGCAAACGACAATGCACAGCCTCGTGAGCTGTGCATGGGGTTCGAGAGCGTCATCAATACCTGATCGGATGCCGTTAAAGAAGTGGGGCTTCATTTAAAAGTGCGTAGGAACGCTCCTGAAACCGAGCTTAACAGGCATCGGGCCGGCGTTTGAAGCAATGCGTCAGTGAAAGCTTTCCAGAAGTAACGGATACAACGAGATCACCAACAGCGCTGCCATGCCCCAATTGAACACGCGCAACCAGCGCGGATCTTTCAGCACATTGCGCAACAGCGTGCCGCACGCCGCCCACAGGCCGACACTGGGCAGGTTGATGATGGCGAAGACCGCCGCGATGATCACGACGTTATAGAAATAACCCTGCATCGGCGTGTACGTGCTGATGGCACCGATTGCCATGATCCACGCCTTGGGATTGACCCACTGGAACGCCGCGGCGCCCAGATAACTGATCGGTTTCGCCTCGCCGTCGACACTGTCGCCGACCGGGCCGGAGTGGGCGATTTTCCACGCCAGATACAACAAATACGCCGCGCCGACATACCGCAGCACCGTATACAGAATCGGGTAGGCCTGAAACACCGCGCCAAGGCCAAAGCCCACCGCTACCACCAATAGAAAGAAGCCGCAGCTGATGCCGAGCATGTGCGGAATGGTGCGGTTGAAACCGAAATTCACTCCGGAAGCCAGCAACATGGTGTTGTTCGGCCCCGGTGTGATCGAGGTGACAAGGGCAAACAGGGCAAAGGCCAACAGCAGATCAAGCGAGAGGTTCATCGAGGCAGTCCATCCAGGGTCATTCAGCTGTTGACCCTATCCCACACGGCCCGGCAAACCCACGGACAGTTAGGGAAAACTTCAAGCAGTACAGTTTGCTGTCAGCTTGGACGGCCGTGCAGCTGTATGGCACGTTCGGCGCTCATCTCACCCTGCTGATCGAAGCCGAAAGTCTTCTGCGGCTGGCCGAGCAATTGGGCTTTTTTGGCGTGGTATTCGTCGAACGACAAGCCGCTGCGGTTCAGGGCCTCCAGCGCCAGCTCGCGGGATTCTTCAGCGGTGTAAGGACGCAGCTCTGGCGAAACATGGCCAGCACAACCGGCGAGTACGGAAACAGCGAGCATCAGCGAAACAGTCAGTAAACGGTTCATGGGAGCGTCCTGGCGAGCAATGTGGGGTCGATGGAGAAAGGCTACGCCCGGGCACGCTCGCGCAGAAATCAACGCTCTCAATAGTGGCTATCAGGTTGGCACTAATACTGGCTGACCGGCAGACGGCAGTGCAGCGCGTCGTCGTGGCTGCGGGCAATGCTGCTGTGCACCTGGAACGAGTTGAAGGTCACGGTTTTCGCCCGATGCGTACGGATCAACTGCCAGAAATCCTCTTCGCCGCGTTCGAAACCGCGAAATGCCGCATCGCCCGCTTCGCGACTTTGCCACTGCAAAAAGCTCAACACGCGGCGGCCGTCGTCGCTGGCTTGCACGCTGGCGCTGAGAAATCCGTCGTAACGCAGAGCCAGACCCTCGGTCTGCGTGGCCAGAGCCGAGACCAGCGCCGCTTGCTGACGGGGTTCGATTTCGAATTCGATCAATTGGGTAAAGCTGCGATTGCTCATGGAAAGCCCCCACTCATGTTGAAGCGAGCCTTGCGACCCGAAGAGCTGCAGGGTAAAACCTCTAGTTAAGTCAAGGTCAAGAGCATTTTCAGCATGATCAGCAAAGACCAGGTGCACAAGCCTCTCACCGTGGGTGAGGTTGCGGCGCGCAGTGGCGTCGCGGTCACGGCGCTGCACTTTTATGAAGCCAAAGGTTTGATCAAGAGTGAACGCAATGCCGGCAACCAGCGCCGCTATCCGCGCGCCGTCCTGCGCCGGGTGGCGTTGATCAAAGTCGCGCAACGGCTGGGAATACCGCTGGCGGAAATCGGCGAAGCGCTGAAGATCCTGCCGCAGGATCGCGCGCCATCGGCGGCGGACTGGAAAATGCTGTCTGAACAATGGCAGCGCGAGCTCGACGAACGAATCAGGCAATTGACGCTGATGCGCGATCAGCTCACCGGGTGCATCGGCTGCGGCTGTCTGTCCATGGAAGCGTGTCCGTTACGCAATAAAGGCGACATGCTCGGTGACCGAGGCCCAGGCCCGCACTTTCGCGATGAATGATGATTGCTGCTCGTCGGCGGAAAATCTGTGCAGTAAGGACGGTTCTATAGTGATTGCTCCGGGTAAGTCCGGTGTAACCACATCTGTTGAAAACAAAAACAGGGAGAACGTCATGAGCGTCAAACCCATTCCCGAGGGGTATCACAGCATTACCCCGTATCTCGGCATCCAACAGGCTGCCGAGGCCATCGAGTTCTACAAGAAAGCCTTCAATGCCAGCGAAGTCATGCGCCTGACCATGCCCGACGGCAATATCGGCCACGCCGAACTGCGCATCGGCGACAGCGCGATCATGCTTGGCACCCCTTGTGATCAGGGGCCGTTGAGCAATCCGCAGCAGGCGGTGTCGATCGGCTTGCACCTGTATGTCACCGATGTCGACCAGTCCTTTCAACAAGCGCTGGATGCCGGGGCGCAAAGCGTCTCCGAGGTCAAAGACCAGTTTTATGGTGATCGCAGCGGCACGCTCAGAGATCCGTTCGGCCATCTGTGGTTTCTCGCCACGCACAAAGAGGATCTGAGCGAAGAGCAGATTCGCCAGCGGGCGATGGAGATGTTTAACCAAGGTTGAGGGTTTTTTACCTCGGATCAACCGGCAGAAATACACTGCCGATGTAATTGCGAAACATTTACTTTCATATCCGCTTTCGGGATTTTCTTCGCTCATCCGTCTTATAGGAATGCAGGCCGTTCGCGTAGGCAAAAGCCACGAACGGTCTCCCGGGGGAGTTCCGTGCTGCGAAGCCCGTAGCCCGGCCCCTTCCACCGCAATCAAGACGCGCAATCATGTCGAAGAAATCCCGTTCCAAACTGTGGTTCCTGGTGCATAGCTGGCTGGCGTTGCCGATCTGGTTCTTTGTGCTGATCGTCTGTGTCACCGGCACGCTGGCGGTGGTCAGCCAGGAGATTGTCTGGCTGGCCAACCCGCAAATGCGCGCCAGTCAACCGTCGGACGATGCGCCGCGACTTAGCTACGACCAGATTCTCGCCGCGATCAAACAGGCCGAGCCGCAAACCCTGGTGCAGAGCATCAATCGCCCGGACGAGTCGCACTTTGCCCTCGACGTCGAAGTCAGCTACCCCGACGGGCGCTCGTTGACGGTCTATGTCAATCCGTACACCGGGGTCATCCAGGGCACCGCGCCGGCCTTTGATTTCAAAGCGTTCACCCGCGCCCTGCATGGCTGGTGGCTGGTGCCGTTCACCAATGGCTACAGCTGGGGCTGGTATCTGGTGTCGCTGCTCGGCGTGCCGATGCTGGTGTCGCTGATTACCGGGCTGGTGGTGTACAAGCGCTTCTGGAAAGGTTTCCTGCGCCCGACACTGCGCGTGCGCCACGGCGCGCGGATTTTCTGGGGCGACTTTCATCGCCTGTGCGGCATCTGGTCGATCTGGTTCATCGCGGTGATTTCCATCACCGGCATCTGGTTCCTGATCAAGGCGATCCTGTTCGATAACCAGATTTCCATTTCCAGCGAACCGATCATTCCGGCGATGTCCCGCGAAAGTGTGCCGATCTCGGCCGCCGGCACCCCGCCGCCGCGCATCAGCCTGGACCGCGCCATCGAAATCGCCCAGCAGAAGATTCCGGGGCTGGAAGCCAGCTACGTCAACCTGCCGGGCAATGCCTACTCGCACATGAGCGTCAGCGGCCGTGGCTGGTATCCGCTGATGTATCAGACCGCGACTCTCAACCCGTACAACGGCGAAATGGCCTCCTCACGGTTGCTGTCCGATCGGTCCTCGCTGGAATTCGTCACCGAATCCATGCGCCCGCTGCACACCGGCGACTTCGGCGGCATCTGGATCAAATTGATCTGGTTCTTCTTCGGTCTGTTGCTGAGCATGATGATCCTCAGCGGCCTGCTGATCTGGACCAAGCGCACCGCGTTGGCCACCGCCAATGCGCTGAAACGCGAGGACAAGAAAAACCGCGTCACCGCCCAACCGGCGCTGCGCCGTGAACCTTCGGAGGCGAGCCTGTGAACAAAGCCATCTCGGTCACACCGCCCTCGCGCCTGTCGCGTTTCTGGCACAAGTGGCGTTTCCACATCAATGTCCTGCTGTTGCTGATCCCGCTGGGCTTCATGCCGAAATACTTTGCCGATGCCTCGCTGTTTCGCGGCGACAGTGGCCTGGGCCAACGGGAAATAGGCACGGTTCAGGTCGGCCCGTGGAGCCTGCGCCTAGCCGAACTGCGCGACGAGGCACCGCACCTGAGCGGTCCGGCCGGCTATATGAAGGATTTCACTGCCGCCGTTTGTGATACCTGCGTCGAACAGGTCAAGGCTACTTACCTGCGCATCGGCAAGCCGCGCAGTCTGCGCGCCGCTGGCACGATCTTCTTCGGTACGCCTTATCGCATGGGCACGCAAATGCCGATCCCGGCAAAGACCAAACCTGACGCCGAGCTGTGGATCACCATGGAAGGCTGGGACGGCAGCATGCACCAGGCCGCGATTCCCCTGAGCCAAGCCTCCCCCGCCACGGTTGCGTGGCTGAACAAACAAGGAGCCAAACCATGACTCGCTCACCCCTTCACACCCGTTTGCTCGCCAGCGCCGCGCTGCTGCTGAGCGCCGGTTTCAGCGCCAGCGCCCTGGCGCACAACCCGATGTGCGAATGCAAAGCCATCGATGCCGAACAGATCAAATGCACCGGCGGTTTCTCCGACGGCAGCGGTGCGCCGGGGGTGACCCTCGACGTGATCGGCTACGACGAAACCATTCTGGTGCCGGGCAAATTGGGTGATGACTCGACGCTGACGTTCAAGAAGCCCGGCAGTGAGTTCTATGTGCTGTTCGATGCCGGCCCAGGCCACGTTGTGGAAATCGACCAGGCGGATATCGAAGCCCCATGAGTAGCCCGACGACGCAAGTGGTACGCCCGGCCGGCGCCGGCCATGAAACCCTCAACGTGTTGCTGTTGTGCCTGCTGATCCTCGCGGTCGCCGGCTCGGTGGTGGCGTGGCGCGGGGTTTCCCATGAACCGGAGCCGGTCGCGAGCAACCAGTACGACGCCCGCCGCGATCTCAGCGCCGCTGAGCAAGGCATCTATGCCGACCTGCGCGTGACCCTCGACGAAATCCGTCTACTGCGCGAAGAGCAACAAGCCCTGCCGACGCCACAGGTGCTGGCCGAAGAAGGTTTCGCGCCGTTCGCGCAGGATGCCAGTTCGGTCAGCCGTGGCGGTCACGCATGGCAGATATTCGCCGATCGTGCCTATTTTGGTCGGAGTGCGACGCCTGATGTCGCCGGTTCGTTTCTGATGCGTGTCGGCACTGACGCCAACGCGGCGCCGGACATCTGGCTGAACCGCAGCGCCGACCTCGCGCCTGCGGAGGATCTGTCCGACGCGGCGCTGTCCGCCGCTGGCTGGAAACAGATCGTCGCGCAATTCGATGCCGGGGTTACCCGCGAACATCGCCATTGATTCCTCGCCTTTATCCGAGAGAAGACTGCTTGCCCATGTCCATTTCATCTCCTCGCCGTCCATTGTTACGCCTGTTTCTGCTTGGCCTGTGCGCCTGCCTGTTGAGCCCACTGGCCAGCGCCGAGCAAGGCAAACGCCTGCGCATAGGCATCACTCTGCATCCGTATTACAGCTACGTCGCCAACATCGTCGGCGACAAGGCCGAAGTGGTGCCGCTGATTCCTGCCGGCTTCAATCCGCACGCCTACGAGCCTCGAGCTGAAGACATCAAGCGCATCAGCGGGCTGGACGTGATCGTGCTCAATGGCGTCGGCCATGACGACTTCGCCGACCGGATGATCGCCGCCAGCGAAACGCCCAATGTCAAAACCATCGAAGCCAACGAGAATGTGCCGTTGCTGGCGGCCACCGGTGTCGCTGCGCGCGGCGCTGGCAAAGTGGTCAATCCGCACACGTTCCTGTCGATAAGCGCCTCCATCGCCCAGGTCAACAACATCGCCCGCGAGCTGGGCAAGATCGATCCGGACAACGCCAAGACCTACACCCAGAACGCGCGTGCCTATGGCAAACGCCTGCGGCAGATGCGCGCCGACGCTTTGGCCAAACTGACCCAGGCACCCAACGCCGAACTGCGCGTGGCCACGGTGCACGCGGCTTACGACTATCTGTTGCGTGAATTCGGTCTGGAAGTGACGGCCGTGGTCGAGCCCGCCCACGGCATCGAGCCAAGCCCGAGTCAGCTGAAAAAGACCATCGACCAGTTGCGTGAACTCGACGTCAAAGTGATCTTCTCGGAGATGGATTTCCCATCCAGCTACGTCGACACCATCCAGCGCGAATCCGGGGTGAAGCTGTACCCGCTGTCGCACATTTCCTACGGCGAATACACCGCCGACAAGTACGAAAAGGAAATGACCGGCAACCTCAACACCGTGGTTCGGGCGATTCAGGAGTCAGGGGCATGACGTCGAAAGAAACCCTGATCCCTGACAACACCAATAACCCGGTGGGAGCGAGCCTGCTCGCGAAGGCGCCGGATCAGGCAACATCTTCGTTGAATGACACACCGCATTCGCGAGCAGGCTCGCTCCCACAGGGGATAACCGGGCCGGCGCTGGAGTTTGCGGATATCAGCCTGACCTTGGGGCGCACGACGATTCTCGACAAGGTCACTTTCCAGGTGCAGCCCGGCAGCGTGCATGCGCTGGTCGGCCCCAATGGTGGTGGCAAGAGTTCGCTGATCAAGACCCTGCTCGGGCAGATGCCGCATCAGGGCCGGCTCAGCCTGCACTGGCACGGCGAGCCCGGCACCATTGGTTACGTTCCGCAGGCGCTGGAGTTCGATCGCGGCTTGCCGATGACCGTCGACGATTTCATGGCCGCCATGTGTCAACGCCGTCCGGCCTTTCTCGGTTTGAGCAAACACTACGCCGGTGCCATCGGCGAGGCACTGGAGCGCGTCGGCATGCAGGACAAGCGCAAGCGGCGCATGGGCGCGCTGTCCGGTGGTGAGCGGCAGCGGGTACTGCTCGCGCAGGGCTTGATCCCGGCACCGCAATTGCTGGTGCTCGACGAGCCGATGTCGGCCCTCGATGAGGCCGGGATCCAGGTGTTCGAACGTCTGCTCACTGACTGGCGCGCGGCGGGCATCACCGTGCTGTGGATCGAGCATGATCTGGAA
This sequence comes from Pseudomonas sp. TE9122, assembly GCF_056278925.1. Taxonomy (NCBI): domain Bacteria; kingdom Pseudomonadati; phylum Pseudomonadota; class Gammaproteobacteria; order Pseudomonadales; family Pseudomonadaceae; genus Pseudomonas; species Pseudomonas sp. TE9122. The sequence goes on from NZ_JBWBQI010000001.1 coordinate 3,505,048, forward strand.
GCGGTGGGTCGGCTGGCCGATCGGGTCACCGGTCTCAACCGCCGCGTGCTGTTCGATGCCACACCGCAACAGGCACTGACTCCGGAGCGTCTGCTGACGCTGTTTTCCACCCATCCACGGAGCGCGGTCTGATGAGTTACGAAGCCTTTCGTTTGATGGTCCAGGGTTGGGCGTCTTCCGGTTATCTGCCGGAAGCGCTGGCCTACGGTTTTGTCGTCAACGCCCTGCTCGCCGGCCTGCTGATCGGCCCCGTGCTCGGTGGGCTCGGCACGCTGGTGGTGGTCAAGCGCTTTGCATTCTTTTCCGAAGCAGTCGGCCATGCCGCGTTAACCGGTGTCGCCATCGGCATTCTGCTCGGCGAACCCTACACCGGCCCGTACGGCAGCCTGTTCGGCTACTGCCTGCTGTTCGGCATCCTGCTCAATTACCTGCGCAACCGCACCGGGCTGGCGCCGGATACGCTGATCGGCGTGTTTCTCTCGGTGTCGCTGGCACTGGGCGCGAGCCTGCTGCTGATTCTCGCCGGCAAGATCAACGTGCACATTCTGGAAAACGTGTTGTTCGGTTCGGTATTGACCGTCAACGGCAATGATCTGGCGGTGCTGGCGATCGTCGGTTCGCTGGTCATGGCCCTCGCCCTGCCGCTGTACAACCGCATCATGCTCGCCAGTTTCAATCCGCAACTGGCGGGCGGTGCGTGGCGTAGCGGTCAAGACCCTGGATTACCTGTTCGTGATTCTGGTGACCCTGATCACCGTCGCCGCCGTGAAGGTGATTGGCGCGATTCTGGTCGGTGCCTTGCTGGTGATTCCGGCGGCAGCGGCGCGCTTGCTTAGCCAGTCGCTCAAAGGATTTTTCTGGTGTTCGGTGCTGATCGCTACCGTCAGTACGCTGTGCGGGATTCTCGCGCCGATCGTCTTTGACCTGCCGATTCCGTCCGGCGCTGCGATCATTCTGGTCGCCGGCATCGCTTTCGCCCTCGCCGCCATCGCGCGCGGCGTCGTCCCCAGCCTGAAAGGGAATCTTGGATAAATGGCTTTTTCACTGCGTAACCTGACTCTGGCCATGGCCCTGTGTGGCGTGGTCTGCACCCCGCTGCTAGCTGCTGAAAGCGCGAAACCCTTGCGTGTTCTGGCCTCGTTACCGATCACCTTTGGATTGGGCGAAGCATTGCTCAAGGGCACCGACGTCAATCTCGAACGCGCAGCGCCGGCCAACCTGCCCGGCAGCCGCCAGAACGCGTATTTCACCGGCCGTGGCGCTCCGGCGCTAAGCAAACTGGCCAACGACGCGGACGCGGTAATCGGTCTGCGTTCGCTGTGGGCCGATGACCCGCTGTACCCGATCGCCCGGCGCAGCAATATTCGTATCGTCGAGGTCGACGCAGCGCGCCCGGTCGACGGCGCCCTGCCCGGCATCGCCGTACAGCCGGGCCTGCAGGTTGATGGCCTGAACAGTCAGCCATGGCTGGCGAGCAACAACATGGGGCGCATGGCCGATGTGATGGCCGCGGACCTGGTGCGCCTGGCACCGAGCGCCAAACCTGCGATCGAAGCCAACCTGGCGGCGTTGAAACAGCGTCTGCTGAAACTCAGCGCAGACACCGAAGGGCGTCTGGCCGAGGCGGACAACCTGAGTGTGATGAGCCTGAGCGATCACTTCGGCTATCTGATTGGCAGCCTCAACCTTGAACTGGCTGGACAGGACGCACGGCCTGATGCCGAGTGGACGCCAGATGAATTGAAGAAGCTGACAGCGACGCTCAAGGACAATGACGTGGCGGTGGTGCTGCACCATCGCCAGCCAGCGGAGCCGGTGAAAGCGGCGATTGCCGAATCCGGCAGCCGCCTGGTGGTGTTGAGTACCGATGCGGCGGATCCGCTGGCGGAGCTGGAGGGGAATGTGGATTTGTTGCTCAAGGGGTTGAGCGGAGCGTAGTTTCAGTAAGTCCGCGTAATCGTTCTTCGCGAGCAGGCTCGCTCCCACAGTTGAAATGCGATCCCCTGTGGGAGCGAGCCTGCTCGCGAAGAGGCCCGCACCCACAACGTCACTCTCCAGACATGAAAAAACCCGCTGACCCTCACTGGTCCAGCGGGTTTTTTATGCCCGGTCGCTTATTGCGCCGCGACTTGCGCATCCATCTTCTGGCGCAGGCTCAATGGGCGCATGTCGGTCCAGACTTCTTCGATATAGGCCAGGCATTCCTTTTTCAGGCCGCTCTTGCCCACGGTGCGCCAGCCTTGCGGCACAGCTTTGTAATCGGGCCAGATCGAGTATTGCTCTTCGTGGTTGACCACGACCTGAAAGAGGATGTCCTCGCGGTCGAATACTGACGTCATGCTGGTTCTCCATCGCTGTAAGGTCGGCTGCACAAAGAATGCAGCCGGGTATGTAGAAAGAACGTTCGCCGCGCGGAAAAATTTACAGCGCGGTGGTGGCAGCGGCCAATGCGCGACCGAAGATCTCGGCCACCCGATCGATTTCCGCTGCGCTGATCACCAGCGGCGGCAGGAAGCGCACGACCGCGCCATGGCGGCCGCCCAGTTCCAGAATCAGGCCACGCTTGAGGCATTCACGCTGGACCAGCGGCGCCAGACGCGCGAATGCCGGCGGATGACCGAGCGCGTCGGGCGCGCCGTTCGGGTCGACCAGTTCGACGCCGAGCATCAGGCCTCGACCACGGATATCGCCCAGTTGCGGGAAGTCGCGTTGCAGGATGTGCAGATGTTCGCTGAGCCGATCACCCATGGCAGCGGCGTGTTCACAGACCTTGTGCTCTACCAGATAACGCATCACCGCTGAACCGGCGGCCATGGCCATCTGATTGCCACGGAACGTGCCGGCATGGGCGCCCGGTTGCCAAGTGTCGAGCCAGTCGCGGTACACCACCACCGCCAAGGGCAGGCTGCCACCGATGGCTTTGGACAACACCACCACATCCGGAACGATGCCCGCATGTTCAAAGGCAAACATCTTGCCGGTGCGGGCGAACCCGCTCTGGATCTCATCAACGATCAGCGCCACCCCGGCCCTTTCGGTAATTCGGCGCAAGCCACGCAACCACTCGATATCGGCCGGAATCACCCCGCCCTCGCCCTGCACCGCTTCGACGATCACCGCCGCCGGCAATTGCACGCCAGCCTCGGGATCGTTGAGCAGGTTTTCCAGGTAGCTCAGATTGGCGTTGACGCCCGCCGCGCCGCCGAGGCCGAACGGGCAACGGTAGTCGTAGGGGAACGGCATGAACTGCACGCCATTGCTGAGCAAGGCACCCAGTGGTTTTTTCGGCCCCAGGCTGCCCATCAGGCTCAACGCACCCTGACTCATGCCGTGATAACCGCCGGAAAATGACAGCACGGTGCTGCGGCCAGTGGCCGTGCGCACCAGTTTCAATGCTGCTTCCACGGCGTCGGTGCCGGTCGGGCCGCAGAACTGGATTTTCGCCTGTGCCGCCAACTCCGTGGGCAGCAGTCCGAACAGGTCCTGGACGAATTGATCCTTGACCGGCGTAGTCAGGTCGAGGGTGTGCAGCGGCAACTCATCGGCCAGCACCTGCTGGATCGCCTCAATCACTACCGGATGGTTATGCCCCAGCGCCAACGTGCCGGCCCCAGCCAGGCAGTCGATGAAGATACGCCCTTCGACATCCTCGACATACAGGCCCTTGGCACGCTTGAGCGCCAGCGGAATACGCCGAGGATAGCTGCGCGCGTTGGACTCCTGACGACTCTGGCGCGCCAGTAACGGTGATTCGTTGAATTCGTATAACGTTTCTGCCGGCGCCGAGGCGACCCGGGCCGACGACGCTTCGATAAGACTGGTGGCGACTGACATCTCTCGACCCCTCAATTCGCTATGGATAGTGACCAGAACAGCACACCGACAGGTGCGCGTTCCGGTCGCGGGGCGCACTTGCAGGTTTTCCTGTTCTGGAAACGCTTCAGCGCGGTACGGATTTACACCCTTGATCGAGTTGTCAGGCCGGTGAGGACAAAGGTTTGTGCAGCGGCACGGTCTGCACGCCGGTGGAGAGGCCGGGTGGCGCTGCCTGTTGGTAACCCAGGTGCCGATAGAACGCCTCGGCGGTGCGGGTGCTGTTGAGGTGCACATGCTGCACACCACGAATGCGCAACCAACCCTCGAGATTGTGCATCAGCGCCCGGCCGACGCCGCGACGAAAGGATTCAGGCTGGACGTAACACAGCAGGATTTCGCCACTGACCCGGGCCATGCCGACACCGACCGGTTTGTCTTCGAACGAAGCGATACAGAGATAGAAGTGTGGGTCGGCGAGCCGGCTACCGATGAAATCGGCGGAGGAGCGGTTGAGCCAGTCGCTGACGAGAAGTGGATGGTTGCGGTGATCGAGAGCACATCCGATACGGATCGAGCGCTCGACAATACGGTTGATGATGCCGGTGTCGGCCAGAGTGGCCGAACGAACGCAGACGGGTGCTTCCATGGCGCAGTTCCCTCAATCCTTTGAGTCAAAGCTGGGTTGACCTTAGCCCCAACCCTGACGGATAGCGAACGCCGAGAAGTTACATTTGATGTGGAAGAACGTGATCATTTGTGGGAGCGAGCCTGCTCGCGAAAGCGTCAGGCCAGTCAACGTCGATGTTGAATGACTTACCGCATTCGCGAGCAGGCTCGCTCCCACAGGGGATCTGAGGTGAGATCAGAGGGCTTGCAACGGCATGGTCAGTTCGACCCGCAAGCCATCCGGGCGGCTGTCGAAATGCAGCGCACAATCACAGCGCTGAACAATCGCCTGGACAATCGCCAGCCCCAAGCCGCAACCGGTGCTCTGCCCGTTGCGCCAGAAGCGCTGGGTCAGATGCTGCAAATCATCCGGCGCAATGCCCGGACCATGGTCACGCACGACAAAACGCACGCGATTGCCGATGTTTTCCAGATGGACCTCGACCGCGCAATCTTCAGGCGTATGGCGCAAGGCGTTGTCGAGCAGGTTGCGCAGTGCAGCAATCGCCAGCACCGCAGGCATTTGCAGCGGCGCGGCGGACAGGTCGTCCGGCACGTGCAGTTTGATCCGCAGCCGCTCGCCGCCGGTGGCGTCCTGGATCGCCAGTCTGGCCACTTGCTCGGCGCTGCATTGCGAGCCGTCATCAAACGACAGACTGCCTTCGACCCGCGCCAGTAACAGCAATTGCTCAAGGGTGCGATGCAAGCGATCGGCGCCCTCCTCGGCGCGCGCGAGCGACTGATCGCGGGCGCTGCCGTCGGTCATGCGCGCCACTTGCAGGTGGGTCTTGATCGCCGTCAGCGGACTGCGCAGTTCATGCGCGGCGTCGCCGGTCAGACGACGTTCACGTTCGATGGTCTTGCCGATGCGTTGAAACAACTGATTCTGAGTTTCCAGCAACGGCTTCAATTCGCTGGGAAACGCCTGCAACTGCAATGGTTCAAGAGAGTCGGCATTGCGCCGCATCAGCGCCTCGCGCAGACGATTGAGCGGCGCCAGGCCCTGACCGATGCCCAGCCACAGCAGGCACAGGCAACCCAGCAAGGCCACACCGACCGGCACCGAAGCAGCGAGCAGAATCGACATGTTCAAGGCTTCGCGCTCGATCTGCCGATCCGCCGTAGTGATGCGCACATCGCCGCGGGCCAGGGTGAAACTGCGCCACGGGGCGCCGTCGATCATCTGATCGTGGAAGCCCATTTTCTCGGCTTCCAGCGCTTGCTCGGGGTTGTTGTGGCTTCGCGCGAGAATCTCGCCGCGCAATGAGCTGACCTGACAAGCCATGCCACCGGGAATATTCAGCTGTTCTGCGCTGAAATGGGTGCCCTCGCCCTTGCTCGGCAGCGTCGGCAATTGCTCGAGCAAACCGGCGACCATGCGCGCCGAGGCCACCAGACGCTGGTCGAGGGAAAACATCATCTGATTGCGCAGGTCGCTGAGCATCCACGCCGCCGCCAGCGCCCAGATCAGCGCGAACGCCGCGCCAAGCGTCAGGCTCAGGCGCAGTCGCAGACTCATCATTTGCCTTGCTCTGCGCCATCGGCAGGCCCGAGGCGATAGCCCAGACCGCGCACGGTTTCAACGATGCCTTTGCCAAGCTTGCTGCGCAGATGATGGATATGCACGTTCAGCGCGTTGCTTTCCAGTTCGTCGTTAAAGCCGTAGACGCTGTCCTTCAGTTGCTCGGTGGACAGCACCCGGCCGCGATTGTGCAGCAGCGCCTGCAACAGCGACTGCTCACGGCGCGACAGGTCCACCGGTTGCCCGGCCAGACGGGTTTCGCGGCTGCTCGGGTCGTAGGTTAGCGCGCCGTGCTCAATCAGATTGACACTGCGCCCGGCCACGCGGCGCAGCAGGGTTTGCAGGCGAGCGAACAGTTCGCGCAGGTCGAAAGGCTTGAGCAGATAGTCGTCGGCGCCGGCCTGCAGACCATCGACACGATCGGTCACCGAGTCACGGGCAGTTAGGATGAGAACCGGAATTTCCAGGCCGCTCTGCCGCAACTGTTGCAGCAACTTGAGGCCATCTTCGTCCGGCAGGCCGAGATCGAGCACCATCACATCGAATTCGGCGACCTTGAGCATCGCCCGCGCCTTGGACGCGGTGTTGACGTGCTCGACGGTCAGACCCTGAGCCGTGAGCCCGGCAACGATGCCGCTGGCAATCAGCTCATCGTCTTCGCAAACCAGTACGTGCATGGTGAATCCCACAGGAAAAAAGCGGATTAGGCAGTTGGCCGATTAAGCTGACATTATGGCGCCCAACGTCACTGCGACAAGGGCATGGCGGTTAATCATCGGTTAATCGCCGCTGCCCATTGTGCACCTCACTTGCACAGGGACAAGGCTTCTCCATGCGTCATTTTTTTGTTTTGTTTGCGTTACTGATCTCGGGCCTGGCCCAGGCTGGAAACAATCCTTTCGATACGAAACCGGACTTCTTGCCGGTCGACCAAGCGTTCGTGTTGACTTCCGAGCATCTGGATTCAGGCGAAACCCAGCTGTTCTGGCAGATCACCGACGGCTACTACCTGTATCAGAAACGCCTGAAATTCGATGGACTGGCCGCCGATCAGCAGCCGGTGTTGCCTGAAGGCGAATCCCACAGCGATGAGTTCTTCGGCGAGCAGCCGGTGTACCGCCAAGGGCTGGAAGTAAAAATCCCGGCGGCGGCCAGCGGTCAGATCAAAGTCAGCTATCAAGGTTGCGCCGATGCCGGTCTGTGTTATCCACCGCAAACCAGGGTGATCGATCTGGGTGGCAAAGCCGCAGCAACAACAGGCGCTGAAGCCCCGGATCAGGCTTTGGCCAGCAGTCTGCAACAACGGGCGCTGGGCTGGAGTCTGCTGGTGTTTTTCGGACTTGGCCTGCTGTTGGCGTTTACCCCGTGTTCGCTGCCGATGCTGCCGATTCTCGCCGGGATGATCGTCGGCAGTGGCGCCACACCACGGCGCGGGTTTGCCTTGGCCAGCAGCTACGTGATCTGCATGGCACTGGTCTATGCGGCGATGGGCGTGATTGCTGCGCTGCTCGGTGCAAACCTGCAGGCGTGGTTGCAGAATCCTTGGTTGCTCGGCGCATTTGCCGCCATTTTCGTGGTGCTGGCATTGCCGATGTTCGGCTTCTTCGAACTGCAACTGCCGGTGGCCCTGCGTGATCGCCTTGAACATGCGTCGCGCAGCCGCAGCGGCGGCAGCCTGATCGGCGCCGGCGTGCTGGGCGCATTGTCCGGTCTGTTGGTCGGGCCGTGCATGACCGCGCCACTGGCCGGCGCGCTGCTGTACATCGCGCAGAGCGGTAACGCGTTGCACGGCGGTCTGATTCTGTTTGCACTGGGCATCGGCATCGGTGTGCCGCTGTTGCTGCTGGTCACTGTGGGCAACCGTTTCCTGCCGAAACCCGGCGCGTGGATGAATCTGCTCAAGGGCATATTCGGCTTCCTCTTTCTTGCCACTGCATTGTTGATGCTGCGCCCGGTACTGGACCCGTCGTTGTGGCTGGGGCTGTGCGGCGCTCTGCTGTTGATCGCCGCTTACAGCGCTTGGAAACAATCCGAAGGTTTTGGCCGCGTCGCACAGATGTTTGGCGCGCTGTCCCTGTTGCTCGGTTTGTGGGGCAGCTTGTTGGTGATCGGTGCGGCGGGTGGCAGCGATGATCCGTATCAGCCATTGCAGGTCTACAGCGCCGGCCCTGTCGCCAGCGCAGCGCCGACGGGCCACGATGCCTTCAGCACAATCAAGGAACCGGCCGTCCTGCAACGCGAACTCGACGCGGCCAAGGCCCAGGGTCAGTGGGTGCTGCTCGATTACTACGCCGACTGGTGCGTGTCGTGCAAGGTCATGGAGAAGAAGGTGTTCGGTGAAGCCAAGGTCATGCAGGCCCTGAGCGATGTGCGCCTGCTGCGCCTGGATGTGACCGCCGATAACGCCGCCAGCCGCGAGCTGCTCAGCCGTTATAAAGTGCCGGGGCCGCCGACGTTCATCTGGATCGGCGCCGACGGTGAAGAACGCCGCAGCCAGCGCATCACCGGCGAGGTCGATGCCGAGACCTTCCTGCAACGCTGGTCCACCACCCGAGACGCCAACTGATGCTGACGTTCACCCTCGGCACTTTCGCCATCGCGCTCAATCACCTGCTGCTGATCAGTGCTCTGGCACTGGCGACGTTTGTCGGCTGGCGAGTGGCCAAGCGCGGCGGCGAGAACCCCGAGTCGGCGCTGTTCAGCCTGTTCTTGCTGGGCATGCTTGCGGCGCGCATTGCGTTTGTCGCGCTGTATTGGTCGCACTATCGCAATGACCCGTGGCAGATCATCGATCTGCGTGACGGCGGTTTCCTCGCCTGGCCCGGGGTCATCGTGCTGTTGCTGGCGGCGTTGTATCGCGGCTGGCGCCGGCCTGCTTTGCGCCGTCCGCTGGGCTTCGGCGTGGTCAGTGGCGTGGCGTTATGGCTGCTTGCCACCCTGTCGCTGAATATCTACGAACAGGGCACCCGGCTGCCGGATATTGCCCTGCGCAACGCCGCCGGGGAAAAGATCAAGCTCAGCGACTATCAGGGTGGCCCGCTGGTGATCAACCTGTGGGCGACCTGGTGCCCGCCATGCCGGCGAGAAATGCCAGTACTGGAGAATGCTCAGCAACAGCGCCCGGATCTGACGTTTCTGTTCGTCAATCAAGCCGAAAGCATGCAAAGCGTGGCCACGTTCCTGGAAACCCAGGGCCTGAGCCTGAACAACGTGCTGTTCGACCGCGGCGGCCGTCTCGGTCAGGCCGTGGGTTCCATGGCGTTACCGACTACGCTGTTCTATAGCCCGGACGGTCGCTTGCTGACCAGCCATCTCGGTGAACTGTCGAACGCCAGCCTGGCCCGCGCTCTGGAAACCTTCGACACTTCACCTTCAAGCCCGAATCAGGCCGTTGCCCCGGCCAACTCTGCAAGGAAACTGCCATGCCCCGCCTCCGCCACCTGCTGACGCTGACCCTGGGCACTGCCCTGCTGCACTTGCCGTCGGTGCAGGCCGCTGAAGAACTACCCGCAGCGATCAAAAAAATCGAAGCCAAGGGCGCGAAAATCGTCGGCCAGTTCGACGCCCCTGATGGCCTGCGCGGGTACGCCGCGCAATACCAGAATCGCGGCATGGCGCTGTACCTGACCCCGGACGGCAAGCACGTCGTGGTGGGTAATCTGTACGACGCCGACGGCAAGGACCTGAGTAGCGAGCCGCTGCAGAAACTGGTCTACGCACCGATGTCCAAGGAAGTCTGGGCCAAGTTCGAGGCGAGCAACTGGATTCAGGACGGCAACAAGGATGCACCGCGCACGGTGTACCTGTTCAGCGATCCGAACTGCCCGTACTGCAACATGTTCTGGGAACAGGCGCGACCATGGGTCAAGGCCGGCAAAGTGCAGCTGCGCCACATCATGGTCGGCATCATTCGCGAAGACAGCCCGGGCAAATCAGCCGCGCTGCTGGCGGCGAAAGACCCGGCCAAAGCCCTGCAAGATCATGAGAGCGCCGGTAAGGGCAGCGCCCTCAAGGCGTTGAAAGACATTCCGGTCGCCGTGCAGAGCAAACTCGCGGCGAACATGCAGTTGATGGAAGACCTCGAACTGCAAGCCACCCCGGCGATTTTCTATATGGACGACAAAGGCGAGTTGCAACAACAGCAAGGCGCGCCATCGCCGGACAAGCTGGTGAAGATTCTCGGGCCGAAATAGTCTTCACAACCACTGACCGGTGCGGGTCTATCAGTACTCACACCGCTCGATAATGTCCTGCAAGTGCTCGGTGTTTCCCTGTTCCGTGAGAAAGCTTGTCACCTCAGCGCACCACGCTTGGTCTGAAGGAATACCGGCCCAAGCGTGCGTCCCTGCCCAATGCCAGGGACGGTCGTCAAACGTATTGATCAGCGCCTGATTGAATGTGTGAACGTTGAACTTGGGATGTCTCGCGTTCTGCAACATCAACGAACCGAACACGCGCTGTTGCGTTGCTTCGCATGGTTTGACTTGCTGGGCTTTGGTCGAGCTCAGGACAATGAAATCAGGTTTGACACCTTCATCGAGCGCGGCCTGCAGTCTGTAATGTCCATCGATGATCACGTAAGAACACAGTCCGCCCACATACCAGAGCAGGATCGGCGGCAAGCTGCCCTCCCTGGCTTTTTTGCGCCACCATTTGAGGCGACCTGCAAAAGGGTCCACCGTGTGCAGACCGATCAAGTGTCCCAAATCCCAATCAAGCCAATGCACGGTGTGCGGTTGCACGTTGTCGAGAATGCCCTCGCCGCGCGCGTACCAGTTGGGCAGATGGCTGGACGCCTCGGCCGGGGTGGAAAAATACCAGCCATCCGGACCGGCAACGGGTTTGTATCGGCTAACTGCTGGCAATAAAGGGCGCGCCACCCAGTGGCCGGGATAGAGAAAGTCCGCCTGATTGTTCATCAACTGGTTTATGAAATAGCGACACCAGCGCGGGAAGCGCTCTTGGACGGGTAATTCAAAGTGCTCCTGAACGTCAGCCGAAACGATGGGGGGCACGGATGGCGATTCCAGTTGAACGGGCCGCGGATTGCGAACCAGCCAAGCACCGTAATATGAGGTGGCAATGGTCGCCCAGAAGAGTGGGCTTTCATTGAGCATCAACTTCATCCGCCCGTTGTTACCACTTTGCAGATGAAGCGGCGGTTTGCTTGATTTCGGTCGGTTGAACCTCAATACTCAACCCAACCCACTTGTCCTCAAGATCCCTGAGGTCACGCCACCAGAACTGTTGCACGTCATTCCCTTATCAAATGCTTTTATAGATGAGTTTCACACTCGTGACTGCATGGTGACCTGAGAGGCCCCTTCGCGAGCAGGCTCGCTCCCACAATGGAATGCGATTAACTGTGGGAGCGAGCCTGCTCGCGAATGAAGCTCACTCGGTGTGTCAGTTGCGCTCGCGGAGAAACGCCAGCAGCGCCTCAGTGACAAACCCGGGATTCTCCAGATTGGAGATATGCCCCGCCTCCGGCACCAGCACACACGGGCAATCAATCAACTCAGCCATTTCCCGGGCTTCCGAGGGTGGCCGTGGTTTGTCCTGATCACCGCACAGCACCAGCGTCGTCGCCGGGTTCAGCTCGCCCAAGCGTGGCAACAGGTCGTTGCGGCCAAACGTGATGCGCCCCATCGGCACGATGCTTTCGCGCAGACGCTCGGGCGAGTAGCTCTTCAATTTCGCGCGGAAGTCCTGATACAGCGCCGACTGCGGGTCGATGCCCGGGCGGAAGAAGATCGGTACGACGATGTCGAGCAATTGTTCGGAGATAGTGCCGCTGTCTTCGATCTGCTTGAACAACGAGAAGTAATATTGCCGGGTCGGTTCCGGCTCGACGCCGACGTAGGTGTCCATCAGCACCAGACCGTTGAGACGTTGCGGTGCGGACAGTGCCAAACGCGCGCCCCACATGCCGCCGACGGATAGTCCGACGAGGGTGACGCGGTCGATGTCCAGGTGATCGAGCAAGGCCTGCGCCTGTCGGGCGATGTCGTCCAGCGATGTCGTGCCTTCAGGTAACTTGCCGGAATCGCCATGGCCCCACAGATCCAGGGCGATGACGCGATAATGCGGGGTCAGCGCGGCGATCTGCGGCGCCCACATCGCTTGATCCCAGAGATAACTGCCAGCCAGCAACACGGCGGGGCCGGTGCCTTGATCAATGTAGTGCAGTGCTTGTCCGTCAACCGTGAAAAAGGGCATCGACCACCTCCGCGAGAAAGAACAGAACCGGCAGACTGAGCTGCCGGTTAATGATCGTCAAGGATGGAAATGTACGGCAATGTACAGACGCCATTCGCGAGCAGGCTCGCTCCCACAGGGGTTTTGTAAACACCACAGATCCTGTGTGGGAGCGAGCCTGCTCGCGATGGGGCCAGTACAGACACTAGAGAACTACAGCCCCTCCAGCTCCGCCATCAGATCATTCAACCGGTCAACCTTCTCCTCTGTAATGTCGCTGGCCGCCAGCCCATCGATGTACTCGGCCAGTTCCTCCACCGTGCTGCATTCGAACATCGCGCGCAGCGGCACATTGCGTTGCAGGGCTTTCTGTACCCGCGAAGCGATCTGCGTAGCCAGCAACGAATGCCCGCCCAGTTCGAAGAAGTTGTCGCGCACGCCGACCTTTTCCACTTTCAGCACCTCAGCCCAGATATCAGCCAGGGTCTGCTCCAGCTCGTTGCGCGGGGCCAGATAATCCTCGCTCTGCAACTGACCGATCTCCAAGGCCGGCAAGGCTTTGCGGTCGAGTTTGCCGTTGGCATTGAGCGGCATCTGCTCCAGCCATAGCCAGTGCAGCGGCACCATGTATTCGGGGAGTTCGGCACGCAGGCGCTGCTTGATCCGCTCCAGGCGTTCGCCCGGGTTGAGCGCTGCGTCGGCCGCGACCAGATAACCGACCAGATGCTTGCCGTTGACGCCCTCCTGCACACCAACCGCAGCGTCACGCACTTCCGGTTGTTCATGCAGGCGCGCTTCGATTTCACCGAGTTCGATGCGGTAACCGCGAATCTTCACTTGATGATCGACGCGGCCGACGTATTCCAGCACGCCGTCCGCGCGGCGCCGCGCCAGGTCACCGGTGCGGTACAAGCGCTCGCCCGGCGCGCCGAACGGGTTCGGCACAAACACCGGCGCGGTGCGCAGCGGATCGCTGACGTAACCGCGACCGACACCAGTGCCGGCAACACATAACTCACCCACCGCGCCCAAAGGCACCAGATCCAGCGCGCCATCGACCAGGTACAGCAAGTTATTGTCGGTCGGCGTGCCGATCGGCAAGTAACTGCCGCGCGTCGAGGCCATGTCGACACAGAAGAACGCCACGTCGTCGGAACATTCCGCCGGGCCGTAAGCATTGACCAGACCAATATCCGGGTAACGCAGCAGCCATTGATGCGCCAGTTCCGGCGGCATCGCTTCACCGGTCGGCAGCATCCAGCGCAAGCCGTCGAGGCTCAGACGCTCGGAGCCGAGCATGCCCTGAATCAGCGACGGCACACTTTCGAGCACGGTGATGCCCTGCGCCTGCACATGCGCCAGCAGACCTTGCGGATCGTGGGCAATCGCGTTCGGCACGATGTCGACCCGCGCGCCGAACAATGGTGCGGCGAGGAACTGCCAGACGGAAATGTCGAAGCTTTGCGAGGCGGTCTGCGCAATCACATCGGCCTCGATCAAGTCGAGGTACGGACGTTTGCTCAACTGGTTGTTGAGCATGCCGCGTTGCTCGACCATCACGCCTTTTGGCAGCCCGGTCGAACCCGAGGTGTAAATCACATAGGCGAGATTATCCGGGCCACTGTGGATGCCCGGATTGTGCGCCGCTGCCGCCGACGCCTGCACCTCTTCCCACACCAGCAGGCGCGGACGATTCGAACAGCCAAACTCCTCGAGCAAGGTCTGCGCCTGTTCACGGCAAGCGGCGCTGCACACCAGCAACGGCGTGCGGCTCAGCTCAATGATGCGACTCAGACGCTGGCTCGGCAGGCCCGGATCCAGCGGCAGATAACCAGCGCCGGCCTTGAAGCTGCCGATGATCATGCCGAGCAGGTCGAGATTACGCTCGGCGAGCAGCGCCACCGGTTGATCCATGCGCACACCGGCAGCGACCAGGGCATGGCCGAGGCGGTTGGCGTTGTGATTCAGTTCGGCATAGCTCAAATGCTGATCGAGGCAACTGGCGGCGATGCGCTGCGGATGCGCCGCGACCTGCGCTTCGAACAACGCCACGTAGCTTTGCTCCAGCGGATAGTCGTGGCCGCTCTGGTTGCAACCGTGCAGGAGGAAATCGCGTTCTTCGTCGCCTAGCAGCGGCAAATCGGCCATGTCGCCATGGAAGCCGTCGACCAGCGCCAGCAGCAGGCGCTTGAACTCACTGAGCATGCGCTCGACCGTCGATTCGTCGAAGTAACGCTGGTCATAGGACAGGTGCAAGCCAAGGTCATCGCCCGGGTAGCACACCGCGGTCAGCGGGAAGTTGGTATGGGTGCGACCGGAATCCGAGGTCGCATTCAGGCTCTGTGCACGATCCAGCACCGAGACTTCCACCGGGGCGTTTTCGAAGACGAAGAGGCTGTCGAACAGCGGCTGGCCTTTGGGCAATTCGCTCTGTTCCTGGATATTCACCAGCGGCAGATATTCGTACTCGCGCAGTTGCATGTTGCTGTCGAGCAAAGCGCTGAGCCACTGGCGCACGCTGCTGCGCTGATCGTCCGCAGGCATCTTCACCCGCAGGGCAATGCTGTTGATGAACAGGCCGACGGTGCGCTGCATTTCCGGCATCTCCACCGGACGCCCGGCCACGGTGACGCCGAAGAGCACGTCGCGATCGCCGCTCAGACGCCGCAAAACCAGAGCCCATGCAGCCTGGGCGAAGGTGTTGACGGTCAGTTGATGTGCCTGCGCCAGTTCCCGCAGCCGTGCACCGTCCTCGACATTGAGGCGGGTGTAACGGTCGCCGACGATCATGCCGCCGCTTTCACCAGCGTGTTCGCGCAGGAACGGGCGGTCGCTCGGGATCGGCGTGGTGCGCTCGAAGCCTTGCAGATTATGCCGCCACCAATGCCGCGCCTCGGCCAGGTTCTGGCGTTGCAGCCAGCCGATGTAATCGCGATAACGCGGCGGCACGCTCAACTGCGCTTCGCGACCTTCACCGAGGGCGGTATAGATCTCGAAAAAGTCGTTCATCAGCAGCGAACGGCACCAGGCGTCGATGAGGATGTGGTGGTTGCTCATCATGAACCAGTAACGCGCCGCGCCGACCTTGATCAGGCGCAGGTGAAACGGCGCCTGATTGAGCAGATCGAAGCCGGCCTCGCGCTCGCTTTTCAGCAGCGCTTGCAGTTTCGGTTCCTGCCCGGGTTCGGCGACGGCGCTCCAGTCCAGATACTCGATCGGCGTGCGACCCGGGGTGTGAATCACTTGCAGCATGTCTTCGCCAACGTTCCAGCAGAACGAGGCGCGCAACGCTTCGTGACGGGCGACCACCGCTTGCCAGGCCTGGGCGAAACGCTCGGGATCGAGCTCGCTGTTGATGCGATAACGATCCTGCATGTAGTACAGACCGGTGCCCGGTTCCAGCAGGGTATGCAGGAGCATGCCTTCCTGCATCGGCGTCAGCGGATAGACATCTTCGATGTGCGCGGCCGGTACCGGCAGCGCATCGAGTTGCGCCTGAGTCAGTCTGGCCAGCGGGAAGTCCGATGGCGTCAGGCCGCCGGCGCCCTCTTGCAGACAATGGGCGATCAGGCTTTGCAACTCACCGAGATAGGCATCGGCCAGATCGTTAATGGTTTGCGCTTCGTAACGCTCGGCACTGAAAGTCCAGCGCAGCAGCAATTCACCACCGTAAATCTGACTGTCGACACTCAGCTCGTTGGGCAACGGCGCCTGCGGATCGTGGGCGGCACCGACCGCTTCATCCAGCGGACGGAACAGCGCATCGCTGCCGAAGCTCTGGTCGAACTGGCCGAGGTAGTTAAAGGTGATCGGCGCCTGTGGCAGCGCGGCCATGCTCTGGCGGCAGCCGTCATCGGCCAGATAACGCAACACGCCATAACCGAGACCTTTGTGCGGCACGGCGCGCAATTGTTCTTTAATCGCCTTGATCGAAGCGCCCTGCCCGGCGGCCTCTTCGACATTGTGCGGAGTCAGGCGCAGCGGATAAGCGCTGGTGAACCAACCGACGGTGCGGGTCAGATCGATCTCGTCGAACAGGGTTTCGCGACCGTGTCCTTCCAGTTGAATCAGTGCCGAGGGCTGGCCGCTCCAGCGGCACAGCACACGGGCCAGCGCGGTCAGCAGCAGGTCGTTGACCTGGGTGCGGTAAGCGCTCGGTGCCTGTTGCAGCAACTGTCGGGTGCGCTCGGAATCGAGGCGCACGCTGACGGTTTGCGCATGGCGATTCTGCCTGCCGCCCTGCGGCTTTTCGCAAGGCAGATCAGCGCTCGGCCCGGCCAGTTGCGCCTGCCACCAGCTCAATTCCTCACGCAGCGATTCGCTGCCGGCGTAGGCCTGCAAACGCGCGGCCCAGTCCTTGAAGGCGCTGGTTTTCGCCGGCAGTTTCAGCGGCTGCGCAGCGTCGAGCTGGCGATACGCTGTTTGCAGATCATCCAGCAACACGCGCCAGGAAACACCGTCGACCACCAAGTGGTGGATGGCGATGAACAGGCGTTGCTGAACATCCGCTACATCGACCAGCACTGCGCGCAGCAACGGGCCGTTGTGCAGATGCAGACTGCGTTGCGCGTCGGCGAACAGGGCTTCGCACCGGTCCAGCGACTCGACGCTGAACTGCCAGAGCAGATCATCACTCGACAGCACTTGATGCGTCGCTTGCCATGCATCATCGGTTTCAGTGAAACGCAGACGCAGCGCATCGTGCTGTTCGATCACTGCCAGCAAGGCTTGCTGCAATCGTTGCGGCTCGAGGCGCACAGTCGGTTCCAGCAACAGCGCCTGATTCCAGTGCTGACGCTGGGGAATGTCCGTATCGAAGAACCAGTGCTGAATCGGTGTCAGGCGCGATTCGCCATCCACCAGGCCTTGCTCGGCCGTCACTTGCTGGGTGCGACTGGCAACGGCGGCGAGGGTCTGCACGGTCTGGTGCTGGAACAGGTCGCGCGGACTGAAATGAATGCCCTGCTGACGCGCGCGGCTGACCACTTGAATCGACAGAATCGAGTCGCCGCCGAGTTCGAAGAAGTTGTCGTTGAGGCCGACCTGCCTGACGTTAAGCACATCGCACCAGATCTGCGCCAGGGTCTGTTCCAGCTCGTTGCTTGGCGCGACATAGTCCTGACGATTGAGCTCCAGATCCGGCGCCGGCAAGGCGCGGCGGTCGAGTTTGCCGTTGGCGGTCAGCGGCATGCTCGCCAGCAGCAGCAGGTGAGTCGGCACCATGTAATCCGGCAGTTGCGCCTTGAGGTGCGACTTGAGCGCTTCGCGCAGTTCAGCCTGTTGCGCTTCGCCGTGTCCGGCGACCTCCGTAACGAGGTAACCCACCAACTGCTTGCCACTCGGCGCATCCAGCGCCAGCACCACTGCTTCGCGGATCGAAGGGTGATCGAGCAGACGCGTTTCGATTTCGCCCAGTTCGATGCGGAAACCACGGATTTTTACTTGATGGTCGATCCGGCCCAGATACTCGACCAGACCATCGGCACGCTGGCGCACCAGGTCGCCGGTGCGGTACATGCGTCCGCCATCAGCGGCAAACGGGTCAGCGACGAAACGCTCGGCGCTGATGCCTGGGCGGTCGTGATAGGCCTGAGCCAGACCGGCGCCGCCGACAAACAATTCACCGGTCGCACCTTGCGGCACCAAGGCCAGATCGGCGTCGAGAATGTACGCAACCCGCGCGCCGATCACGCTACCGATTGGCACACTGCCGGCGCCCTCTTCCAGCACCTGCGGCGCCAGACTGGCGAGCGGCATGACCACGGTTTCGGTCGGGCCGTAAGCATTGAAAAACTGCGCCGGTTGGAATGCCGCGCGAATGCGCTGCAGATGCTCGCCGGTCAGCGCCTCACCGCCGGTGATGATCATGCGCACCGGCAGGACTTCATTTTGGGTCGCGAGGAACTGCGCCAACTGGCTGCCGTAGCTCGGCGTGAAACCGAGGACGTTGATTCGATGCGTGCGAATCAAGCCGCAGATTTCTTCCGCGTCCCACTGCCCTTGCGCCCGCAGTACCACCTGCGCACCGCTGAGCAGCGGCACCAGTAGACGTTCGGTGGCAGCGTCGAAGTTGATCGAATAGAAATGCAGTTCACAGTCGTCCGGGCGCATGCCGAAGCGTTCGATCACGGCCTGGCAGTGCATGGCGATTTCACCGTGGGAGACCACCACGCCTTTCGGTTTGCCGGTCGAGCCGGAGGTGTAAATCAGATAAGCCTGATGTTGCGGCAGGCTGATAAACGGCAACTCGCTGGCCGGGTAGTCGGCCAACCCGGCGCTGTCATCTTCCAGACACCAGCGCGCCACGCTTGGCGGCAACTCACCGAGGGCTTCGAACATCGCCCGATCGCTGAGCAGCAGGCCGACGCGACTGTCTTCGATCATGTAATGCAGGCGGTCGAGCGGGTATTCCGGATCCAGCGGCACATAGGCGCCGCCCGCCTTGAGAATCGCCAGCAGGCCGATGACCATTTCCAGCGAACGCTCCAGCGCCAGACCGACCCGCACTTGCGGGCCGACCCCGCGTTCACGCAGCGCCCAGGCCAGACGATTGGCACGGGCATCGAGCTCGGCGTAGCTCAGGGTCTGCCCAGCGAAAGTCAGTGCTGGTGCGTCTTTGCGCGCCAGTGCCTGTTCGGCGAACAGATGATGGATGCACTGATCGAGACGATGCTCGCCCGGCTCGATGCCGAGGCTGTCGAGCAGCTGCTGTTGCTCGGTGTTGTCGAGCAGCGGCAGTTCACTGAGCCGTTGCTGCGGATCAGCGATCAACGCTTCAAGCAGGTTGCGCCAGTGCCTGGCCATGCGCGCGATGGTCGGCTCGTCGAACAGATCGGTGCTGTAAGTCAGGCAGCAGCCGAGGCGATGGTCGAGGTCGGTGACTTCCAGATTGAGATCGAACTTGGTCGCCCGCGCATCGTTGGCCAGGTACTCGACAGTCATCCCAGCGAGCGTGCGGCTCTGCTGGAATTCCCAGCGCTGCACGTTGCACATCACCTGGAACAGCGGGTTGTAAGCCGCGCTGCGTGGCGGCTGCAAGGCTTCGACCAGATGATCGAACGGCAGATCCTGATGGGACTGGCCTTCGATCACGGTGTGGCGCACCTGCTCGAACAGTTCGCCGACCGACATCTGCCCGTCGAGCCGGCAACGCAGCACCTGGGTGTTGAGAAACGCCCCGATCAGCCCTTCGCTTTCCGGGCGAATGCGGTTGGCCACCGGCGCGCCGATGCGCAGGTCGGTCTGGCCGCTATAGCGGTAGAGCAACGTGGCGAGCGCGGCGGTCATGGTCATGAACAACGTCAGACCGTTTTGCGCATTGAATGCCCGCACCCGCGCGGCGAGATCGTCGCTCAGATCGAAACGGAACAGCTCGCCCTGATGGCTCTGTACCGGCGGACGCGGACGGTCGCCGGGCAATTCCAGAAGCGGATGCTCACGGCCGAGTTGCGCGGTCCAGTAATCGAGCTGACGCTGACGCTCGCCGGATTCCAGCCAGTTACGCTGCCATACGCTGTAGTCGAGGTATTGCACCGGCAACGGTTCGAGCGGTGATTCGCGCTCGTCGACGAACGCTTCGTACAGCGCGCTGAGTTCACGGGCAAAGATGTCCATCGCCCAGCCTTCGGTGACGATGTGGTGCAGGGTCAGGACGAAGTAATGCTCATGTTCGGCAGTCTTGACCAGGCAGGCACGCAGCAACGGACCAGTTTCCAGATCAAACGGCTGGTGCGCTTCTGCATCGGCCAGTTGCTGGACTTGTAGCTCCCGGACTTCTGCCGGCAGGCTGGAGAAATCCTTCCAGCCCATGCGCACGCCGGTCTCGGCATGCACCTGTTGGCGGGCAACGCCGTCAACGCTGGGGAACGTAGTACGCAGGGTTTCATGGCGCAGGATCAGCGCCTGCAACGCCGCCTCGAAATGCTCGACATGCAGCACGCCGCGCAAGCGTGCCATGCCGCCGACGTTGTACGCCGGGCTTTCCGGTTCCATCTGCCAGAGGAACCACATGCGCTGCTGCGAATAGGACAACGGCACCGCTTGGCTGCGGTCGACTTTGCTGATCGGCAGCTGTGGGTTGGTGCGGCCGCTGACCTGGATCAGGCGAATCTGTTCGGCGTAATCGCCCAGTTCGCTGTGCTCGAACAAGGTGCGCAGCGGCAGTTCGACGTCACAGGCCTGACGTGTGCGCGAAATGATTTGCGTGGCCAGTAGCGAGTGACCGCCGAGGGCGAAGAAATCATCACGCAGGCCAACCTGCTTCAGACCCAGCACTTCGCGCCAGATCGCGGCGATTTGTTGCTCCAGTTCGCTGACCGGCTCGATATGTTCACGCACCTGCCATTGCGGCTCGGGCAAGGCGCGGCGGTCGAGTTTGCCGCTGGGGCTCAGCGGCATCGCATCAAGGCGCAGCAATTGTGCGGGCACCATGTATTCCGGCAGCTCGGCAGCGAGGGCAGCTTTCAGCCGAAGAATTTGCTCATCGGCATTTTCCTGCGCATCGGTCGCCGTGAAGTAGCCGATCAGTTGCGCGCCGGCAGCGGTTTCCCGCACCAGCACCACGGCTTGGGCGACGCCATTTTGCGCCAGCAGTCGCGCCTGGATTTCTTCCGGTTCGACGCGAAAGCCACGCAGTTTGACCTGCTGATCGAGACGGCCGAGGTATTCGATCACGCCATCCGAGGACCAGCGCGCACGGTCGCCGGTGCGGTACAAACGGGCACCCTGCTCGCCCAGTGGATCGACGACAAAACGCTCGGCGGTCAACGTCGGACGACCCAGGTAACCGCGAGCCAGACCAATACCGCTGATGCACAGCTCACCCGCCACACCCGCCGGCACTGGATTGAGATCGGCATCAAGGATGCGGCAGACCACATTGCCCAGCGGCCGGCCAATCGGCGAGCGCTCACCATCGGCAGTTGTGCAGTGCCAATGAGTGACGTTGATTGCGGTTTCAGTCGGCCCGTAACGGTTATGCAATTGCACCGCTGGCAATTGCGCCAGTACCCGGTTGCGCAGCTCGGCGGGCAAGGCTTCACCGCCGGAAAACACCCGGCGCAGGCTGGTGCACTCGGCACTCAGCGGCTCGTCGATGAACAGCGCCAGCAGCGGCGGGACGAAGTGCAGCGTGGTCACGCCGTATTGCTGGACCCGTTGCGCGATGCGATGCGGGTCGCGGTGCTCGCCGGGGGCGGCAAGCAGCAGCCGCGCGCCGCTGATCAGCGGCCAGAAGCATTCCCACACCGAGACGTCGAAACTGATTGGCGCTTTTTGCATCAGCACGTCGGTTTCGTCGAGGCGGTAAGTGTCCTGCATCCATTGCAGGCGCTCGGCCAGCGCGGCGTGAGTGTTGCCGACGCCTTTCGGTTGCCCGGTGGAACCCGAGGTGTAAATCACGTAGGCGAGGTTGTCGCCTTGCAGATGCAGGCCCGGTGCCTGGCTCGGCCATTTATCCAGGTGCAGCGCATCCATGGCGATCACGCTGACGCCATCGCTGGCCGGCAGACGCTCGAGCAATTGCGTCTGGGTCAGGAGCAGTTCGACGCCGCTGTCGCGGAGCATGTATGCAAGTCGTTCGGCCGGATAATCCGGATCAAGCGGCACATAGGCGCCGCCAGCCTTGATGATCGCCAGCAGGCCGATCAGCAGTTGCGGCGATCGCTCGGCGGCAATGGCCACGCACACGTCAGGGCCGACGCCCTTGTCGCGCAGGTAATGGGCGAGCCGGTTGGCTTGCGCGTGCAGCTCGGCGAAATCCAGAGTACCGCCGTCCCACAGCAGTGCGGTGCGTTGCGGGCTTTTGCGCAGTTGTTGCTCGAGCAGTTCCGGCAGCCATTGTTGCGCCGGGGTGCACGGAGCGACGCTCCAGTCTTTCTGCTGATTCTGCTCGCTGGCGGTCAGCAAGCGCAGATCGCCAATGGCCTGCTGAGGCCGTTCGCAGACCTCGCTGAGCAGATTGTGGAAATGCTCGGCCAGGCGCTCGATGGTCGCGGCGTCGAACAGTTCGCTGGCGTAGTCGAACGCCAAGCTCAGACGACCGTTGCGATCCTCTTCGCTGTGCAATTGCAGATCGAACTTGGCCTCGCGGCTGTGCCACGGCAGTTCTTCGGCGAGCAGACCGGGCAGGCGCTTGAGTGCACTGAGGTCGCGCTGCTGATGGTTGAACATGACCTGGAACAGTCCCTGTTCGCGGGCCTGCGGGAACGCTTCGAGCAGTTGTTCGAACGGCAGATCCTGATGGGCCTGGGCGCCGAGTGCGGCCTGGCGGGTCTGGTTCAGCAACTCGGCAAATGTCAGGCGTGAATCGATCTGCGCACGCAACACCTGCGTATTGATGAAGAAGCCGATCAGGCTTTGGGTTTCCAGGCGCGGACGGTTGGCGTTGGGCACGCCGATGCGAATGTCGCGCTGACCACTGTAGCGGTGCAGCAAACTTTGCAACGCAGCGAGCAGAAGCATGAACGGCGTGGCTTCGTGAGCCTGCGCGGTCTGGCGGATCGCCTCGCTGAGTTCGGTACTCAAGCGCACGCTGTGGCGCGCGGCGCTGTGGTTGTGTCTGGCCGAGCGCGGGTGATCGGTGGCCAGTTCCAGTGGCGGATGTTCTTCGCCCAGTTGCGCTTGCCAGTACGCCAGTTGCCGCTCGCCCTCGCCTTGCGCCAGCCATTGCCGCTGCCAGTTGCCGTAATCGGCGTATTGCGTGGGCAGCGCTGCCAGTGTCGCCGGCGTCCCTTGGGTTGCCGCCGCGTAGAGACGCGAGAATTCGTCGAGCAGGATATTCAGCGACCAGCCGTCAGCGATGATGTGGTGCAGGGTCACCAGCAGTTGATGTTCTTCGTCATCGAGACGCACCAGTGTCACCGCCAGCAACGGGCCTTTTTCCAGATCGAACCGGGTGCGCGCCTCGTCTTCGCGAATCTGCTCGGCACGGGCTTCACGCTCGGACATTGGCAGGTCGCTGATGTCGATCAGTTGCAGGTTGAATTCGGCATCAGCGAGCACTTGCTGCAATGCCACGCCGTCACGCTCGAAGAAACGTGTGCGCAGTGATTCATGGCGTTCGATCAGTTGCTGGAAACTTTTGCGCACGGCGTCTTCGTCGAGTTCGCCACGCAGGCGCAGACCACCGGGAATGTTGTAGGCGCTGCTCTGTGGATCGAGTTGCCAAGTGATCCACAGACGATTTTGTGCCAGCGACTGCGGCATCGGCTCACTGCGCGGCAACGTGCTGATTGCACCTTGGGCGCTGCCGCCAGTCTGTTGCTGCTGCGCCACGGCGGCGGCGAAGGCGGACAAGGTTGGCGCTTCGAACAGCAGGCGCAGGCTCAGCTCCACATCGAGTGCTTCGCGAACCCGCGCAACCACTTGCGTGGCGGCGATCGAGTTGCCGCCGAGCAGAAAGAAATGGTCGTCGCCACTGACCTGCTTGACGTTGAGTTGCTCGGCCCAGATTTGCCCGATCAACGCTTCAAGGTCCGAAGTGCTGCTGGTCGCGTTTTCCGTTGCCGCTGTAATCGAAGGGAACAGCGCGTAACTGTCGAGACTGCCATCAGCCAGACGATTGCGGCACGCCGAGCGCTGCAGTTTGCCACTGGAGGTTTTCGGCAACGCGCCCGGATTGAGCAGCACCACCACGCTTGGCGCCTCCTGACAGGCCTCGGCCACGGCTTGGCGAATGGCTTTGATCAGCGCATCTGGCGCAAGGATTTTCTGCACGCTGCGGCTGATTTCCGCAGCGACGCCGATGCCCTCTTCGCCGTTGTGAGTGACCGCAAACGCCGCCACACGCCCCTTGCGCACCACTTCGACTTCGCGCTCGACAGTCTGCTCGATGTCCTGCGGATACAGGTTATGGCCACGGACGATGAGCATGTCTTTCAGGCGCCCGGTCACGAACAGTTCGCCGTCACGGATAAAACCCAGGTCGCCGGTGCGCAACCAGGTGCGGCCGGCGTGCTGCACGAAGGTCTTGGCGCTGGCTTCGGGGTTGCGCCAGTAACCGTGGGCGATGCTCGGGCCGGCGGCCCAGACTTCACCGACGGCATTGTCGGTCAGTTCCTCGAGCGTGTTGGGATCGACAATCAGCACCGCGTGCTCAGGCTGACTGATGCCGCAGCTCATGATCGCGCTGCCGTCGCCCGGCTCGGCGCGGTTTTGCGCCAGCGCCTGATCGTCCACGCGCAGTGCCGGGATGCCGGTGCCGCGCGGCGTGCCGGCGACAAACAGGGTCGCCTCGGCCAGACCGTACGAAGCCATGAAGCTGTTTTCGCTGAAACCGCAAGCAGCGAACTTTTCCGCGAAGCGTTCAAGGGTGTCGAGGCGAATCGGCTCGGAGCCAGAATAGGCCACGCGCCATCGACTGAGATCGAGGCGCTCAAGGGCCGACTCGCTGACCCGCTCACTGCACAAACGGTAGGCGAAATCCGGGCCGCCGCTGATGGTGCCGCCGTATTCGGCAATCGCTTCCAGCCAGCGCAACGGCCGGCCGAGGAAGTACGCCGGCGACATCAGAATGCACGGTACGCCGCTGAAAATCGGTTGCAGCAGACCACCGATCAGCCCCATGTCGTGGTACAGCGGCAACCAACTGACGATGACGTCGTCCGGGTTGATGTCGATGCCGAAACCGTGACGGATCAGCAGTTCATTGGCGACCAGATTGCCATGGCTGACCTGCACGCCCTTGGGCAGCGCGGTGGAGCCGGAGGTGTATTGCAGGAAGGCGATGTGCTCGGGCGGCAGGGGCGGCTCAACCCACTGTTCGGCCAGTGCGCTGTCCAGAGTGTCTACGCACAACAGCGGCGGCGCGCCGTCTATTTGCTGCAAGGCATCGCGCAGATCGGCGCTGGTCAGCAACAGCCTGGGCTCGGCGTCGGCGATGATCGACAGCAATCGCTCCTGATGATGACGACGCGCGGATTCCGGCGGATAGGCCGGTACCGCAATCACACCGGCATACAGGCAGCCGAAAAACGCCGCGACATAGTCCGCGCCGCTGGGAAACAGCAGTACCGCACGCTCACCGAATCCAGCCTGAGCCTGCAACGCAGCGGCGATGGTGCGCGCGCGTTGATCCAGTTCGCGATAGCTGAGCACCACGGTCTGCTCCGGGTTTTCGGCGAGAAAACGCAAGGCCAGTCGGTCCGGCGTCAGGACTGCGCGACGCTTGAGGGCTTGGACCAGGGTGCTGGGGAGTTCGAACGCGTCGGTCATGAGGTTTCCTGCCTGAATTCGGCTTGCAAGTGGAATCGGGTGGCTGCGTCACACCTGTCGAGAGGCGTGCGGGGCGCGGTCTGTGCCGACCGCGCAAGGCATCGGAATGCGCTGAGGCCGGGGATCTGCACCCGGGCCATTCACCAATGAGAACGGATGGAGTGGGGAAATAATTAGTCGGCAGGCACGACGTCCAGCGGGGCCAGGGTGCGGCGGCGTGTCGCAGTTCGCAAAACACATCGACTTACAGCACTACTTCTCTTTCTCATTTGACAATCATTATCATTCAACATAATTTGTCGCTCGATGTGTAGGACGGCGCCGTCCCCCGAGGCCCTCCCACTAACCTATTGGCAGCAAGGTGATTTCCATGACGGAACAAGTATCCACAAGCAGGTGCGATTCACCGCTACTTCAGGCATTCGTCGACAATCGACTGATTCTGGTCAAGATTGCAGCCCGTATTACCGGTTGCAGGTCTCGTGCCGAAGACGTGGTTCAGGATGCGTTTTTCCGACTGCAATCGGCCCCGCCGATCACGTCGTCGATCAAGGCTCAGCTGAGCTACCTGTTCCAGATCGTGCGCAACCTCGCCATCGATCACTACCGCAAGCAGGCGCTCGAACAGAAATACTCAGGCCCGGAAGAGGAAGGCTTGAACGTGGTGATTCAGGGCGCTTCGCCGGAAACTTCGCACATCAACTTCTCGACTCTGGAACACATCGCCGATGCGCTGACCGAGCTGCCCAGCCGCACCCGCTATGCCTTCGAGATGTACCGTCTGCACGGCGTGCCGCAGAAAGACATCGCCAAGGAACTGGGCGTATCGCCCACCCTGGTCAACTTCATGATTCGTGATGCTTTGGTGCACTGCCGCAAGGTCTCGGGCAGTCGGCGGGATGCGGTGATTGCGGGTCGTCGCTGAGACCGCGTCGTCTGACCAAAAAAGATCGCAGCCTTCGGCAGCTCCTACATGAGAATGCATTCCTCTGTAGGAGCTGCCGAAGGCTGCGATCTTTTGCTTGATGCGATATCAGGCCAATGGGCACCGATCAAAAAACCGCTCCCGCCCCAGAATCATCAGCGCCGCGCGCTTGTGCGGAAAATCGAATTCCTTCTCGCAGTGAAAGCATTGGTTGTGCATATGCCCGATCATCTTCGCGTTGTCGGCACGTGGCTCGGCGACCACGCGCTGGGTGCGTGGATCATCGAGAAACAGGTAATGCACCAGCGCCGATAACCAGCTCGCCACTTTGTGCGGGCCGCGATGACTTTCCTCGCCGACCAGCATGTGAATGCCACGGTCGTAATCGCCGGCATCGTAGAACGGCGCGATGCGATCTTCCTTGGCCCAGTAGGCTTCGAAGTAAGCGAAAGGCTGGTCATCGAAACAGCCAATCAGCGTCAGCGTGTGCGGATCGGCCTCGAGCTTGCCGAGGTATTCGCGATGCTGCTCAAGGCTGCCCTCCTCCTGCCAGAAACTCGCCACGCGCGGGCTGTTCTGCCAGCGATTGAAGCGCGACAGATCTTCCTCGATTTCCAGCGTTCGCAAGGAAATCCACGCGCCGAGACGTGCATCAAAACGCCGATAGACTTCACCGCGCGGCTTCACCGGTCGCAGCGGATGGCGCTTGCCCTGGCTGATGACCATTTGCTGCGGATAGCTGCCGGTCAGTGACGTGCCCAGCCACGGCTGCGGCAGTTGCCAGAACAGCGTGCGCTCGCAGCGATATTCGCCGGCGACTGCGGTGTTGATCAGCAAACCACTGCGCAAGGCTTCGGTCGGTGGCTGATCGAGTTGCCAGATCAACTGCTGACACGCCGGGTCACGGGCGAACAGCCAATAACAGGCTGCCCACAAGGCGTGGCCGGGCGGCAGAGCGAAACGCTCGTCGAGCTGGATCGGGCCATTGGCCTCGCGGTCCAGGCGCAGCCGAATCAGCGGTTGCCCGTCCAGGCTCAGGCTCAGCCGGCTCTCGGTAGCATCAGCGATCAATCGACTGCCCGAGGGCAACGCCAGGGCAGTCAGGTCATTCAGATTGGACATGGGTCGGGCTCACGTAATCGTCGACAGTTCAACGAAGTGACGTGAGCCGGGAGGGGAAATTTAAGCGCGAGAGGCAATTAGCGCTTCAGTGATGAGGCGCCGGCATCACGGCAATCCTGTAGGGCTCGAAAATCCTCAGCAATTCGCCGTTGTCGCGCAAACGCTGCAACAGGTTGCCGAAGGCTTCGCCGGTGATAGGAGCGCTTGGCCGCAGAATCGCGTAATGGTGATAGATCTGATCGGTACGCTGCGACGCCAACAGCTCATCGCGGACCTTCTCGTTGCGCAGCAGGTAATCGAACAGATAGGAACGGGTGACCAGGGCAATGTCGGCGCGCCCGCGCAGGACCATCAGCAGGTTGCTGTCGTGGGAATAGGTCAGCGTCGCGTTGTAGTTTTTCGCGAGATATTTCGGGTCGGCGTTGAAGTCGGCGAATTCGTAGTGATAACCGCTGAACAGCGCCAGACGTTTGCCCGACAGGCTCGAGAAATAGTTTTGCTGGCGGCCGTCTTCGCGTTGCGCGACGAAAATCTCGGCGTCTTCCAGGCCCATGTCGACGTCGTCGTGGGGAATGTCCTTCCAGCCCCACTCGGGGTTCTCGAAGATCGCCATATCGATGCGGCCCTGCTTGAAATCACCGAAGCGGCGCGGGATCGACGTCGGCACCAGAACAAATTGATAGTCGCTCTGCGAGCGGTTCAGCGCCTCGACCAATTGCGGCAACAGGCCGGTGTCGGCGCCGTTTTCCGGGCGAATCGTATAAGGCGGGAAATGCGCGGCGCCGACCCGGACCAATTGCGCTGACTGAGCGGGCAATACCCATAACGCAGCCAGCGCAGCGAGCAGCAGCCCGGCGGCTGTCCGAATTGGCGAAGACTTCAAAACACCCCACTCCCCGAAAAAAATAGCGATCAATGCATTCAAGCTAGGCGGTTTCGCCGACTTAGCCAGTTTCCCGGCCGGTCCGACAACCGTTCAACGCGCTTCGAGGACCAGAATCAACGCTTCATCGGCGAGTTGATCGAGGCTCAAACTGCCGCCGGCACGGAACCAGGTGGTGGTCCAGGACAGTGCGCCGGTAAGGAAACGTCGGGTAATAAAAACGTCACCGCGAATAAAGCCCGCGTCCTTGGCCTCGCCCAGAACCTGCAACCAGATGTCTTCATAAACATCACGCAAAGCGAGGACTTTAGCCTGGCCGTCTTCGGACAATGAGCGCCATTCGTATACCAGCACGGCCATCGCTTCGCCACTGCCGCCCATGATCGACTGCAACTCGCAACGAATCAGTGCCAGCACCCTTTCGCGCACATCGCTCGCCTCGGCCAAGGCTGCGCGCATCAACGCGGTGTTGTAGCGGATGGTTTCCTCCATCACCGCGCGGAGAATTTCATCCTTGCTTTTGAAGTGATGAAAAATGCTTCCCGACTGAATGCCCACAGCACTGGCCAGATCACGCACTGTGGTGCGCTCATAGCCTTTGTTGCGAAACAGGTGAGCCGCCACTTGCAGCAATTTGCCACGGGCGCTGTCCGGGTCGGTCAACTGGCCTTGGTCGACCAG
Organism: Pseudomonas sp. TE9122; assembly: GCF_056278925.1. Lineage (NCBI taxonomy): Bacteria > Pseudomonadati > Pseudomonadota > Gammaproteobacteria > Pseudomonadales > Pseudomonadaceae > Pseudomonas > Pseudomonas sp. TE9122. The sequence continues at coordinate 3,534,073 of NZ_JBWBQI010000001.1, forward strand.
TTCGCGCATGACCCGCAGGGCTTTTTGCTCGTCCACCCGTTCTCTCCTACAGTCGATCAGTGTGTTGCCCCCTGTAACCGCAGGGTTGCGCGCAATTTAAGCCGCGCGCGGGCACCAAGCAAGCGCTTGGGCAGAAGAATGTTTCGCCTGTTTACAAACCAAGCGCTTGCTTGGTAGCCTCCAGGCACTTCTGTCGCAGGTCCCTGAGTCGGAGATAAAAATGCCAACCACCGTGCGAATCGGCTGCGCCAGTGCTTTTTGGGGCGACACCTCCACCGCTGCCGCCCAGCTTGTCACCAGCGGAAACCTGGATTATCTGGTGTTCGATTATCTGGCCGAGATCACCATGTCGCTCATGGCCGGCGCGCGACTGAAAGACCCGCAGGCCGGGTTCGCGGGTGACTTCGTTGAAGTGCTGGCGCCGCTGCTGACGCACCTGGCCGAACAGAAGATCCGCGTGATCAGCAATGCCGGCGGGGTCAATCCGCAGGCTTGCGCGGCGGCCCTGCAAGCGGCCTGCGACCAGGCTGGGGTCCAGCTGAAGATTGCCGTGTTGCTCGGCGACGACTTGCAAGGACAGCTCAAAAACCCCGCCGATATCCGCGAAATGTTCAGCGGCGCGCCGCTTCCGCGCATGTGCGTGTCGACCAACGCCTACCTCGGCGCGCCGGGGATTGTCGAAGCGTTGCGCCTGGGTGCCGACATCGTCATTACCGGCCGGGTGGTCGACAGCGCCGTGGTCAGTGCGGCGCTGGTTCACGAATTCGGCTGGTCGTGGCATGACTACGACAAACTCGCCCAGGCCGCGCTGGCCGGGCACATCATCGAATGCGGCGCGCAGTGCACGGGCGGTAATTTCACCGACTGGCGCGAGGTACCGGATTACGAGCACATCGGTTTTCCGATCGTCGAGGTCAGCGCCGATAGCCAGTTCCTCGTCAGCAAACCCGAAGGCTCCGGCGGACTGGTCACGCCATTGACGGTCGGCGAGCAGATGCTCTACGAAATCGGCGATCCGCAGGCCTATCTGTTACCCGACGTGATCTGCGATTTCACTCAGGTCAAACTTCAGCAACAAGGCAAAAACGTCGTGCACGTGCACGGTGCCAAAGGCCTGCCGCCTACCGACAAATACAAGGTCAGCGCCACGTACCCGGACGGTTTTCGCTGCACCGCCAGTTGCCTGATGGCCGGCATCGACGCAGTAGACAAGGCGCGGCGGGTCAGTCAGGCAATCATCGACAAGACCGCCGAGATGTTCAGCCTGCGCGGCTGGGCGCCGTACAGCGAAACCCATGTCGAACTGCTCGGCAGCGAAGCCACCTACGGCCCCCACGGCCAGCGCCGCGACAGCCGTGAAGTGGTGATCAAAATCGCCGTGCGCCATCCTGACAAACGCGCGCTGGTGCTGTTTTCCAAAGAGATCGCCCAGGCCGCGACCGGCATGGCGCCGGGTTTGACCGGCATCGTCGGCGGTCGTCCGACCGTATACCCCCTCATCCGTCTGTTCTCTTTCCTCATCGATAAAAGCGCCTGCACCCTGCAAGTCGACATCGCGGGTGAGCGCCATCCGTGCGCCCTGCCCGACCCGGTGGCTCTGGACAGTGCAAATTTGCCGATCGCCCATCAGCCACCCAGACCCCAGGGCCGCGCCGATGCCAGTGTGCCGCTGGTGAAACTGGCGGTGGCGCGCTCCGGTGACAAGGGCAACCACAGCAATATCGGCGTGATGCCGCGCCATCCCGATTACCTGCCGTGGATCGCCGAAGCGCTGACCCCTTCGGTGGTGGTCGACTGGATGCGTCACGTCCTCGATCCGCTTCTCGGGCGTGTCGAACGCTGGTATCTGCCCGGCACCCACAGCCTCAACTTTTTTTTGGAAAACGCCCTCGGCGGTGGCGGTGTCGCCAGTCTGCGCATCGACCCGCAAGGCAAAGCCTTCGCCCAGCAACTATTGGAAATCCAGATCCCGGTGCCGCAGAGCATCGCCGAACAGCTCGACTAGAGGATGGTGTGCATGGCTTACGCGTCGATTTTCCGCGCCGATCTGTTCAGCGGCCAGAACCTGATTGTCACCGGTGGCGGCAGCGGCATCGGTCGCTGCACCGCCCATGAACTGGCGGCCCTCGGCGCCAATGTGCTGCTGGTCGGGCGCAAGCCGGAAAAGCTGGAAAAAGTCGCCGCCGAAATCACCGAGGACGGTGGCCGCGCGCACTGGAAGGCCTGCGATATCCGCGATGAAGAAGCGGTCAAGCAACTGGTCAAAGAGCTGATCGCCGAACACGGGCCGATCCACGGCCTGGTCAACAACGCCGGCGGCCAATACCCGTCGCCCTTGGCTTCGATCAATCAGAAGGGCTTTGAAACGGTGCTGCGGACCAATCTGGTCGGCGGATTTCTGATGGCCCGCGAAGTGTTCAACCAGTCGATGAGCAAACATGGCGGCAGCATCGTCAACATGCTCGCTGACATGTGGGGCGGCATGCCCGGCATGGGCCACTCGGGGGCAGCGCGTTCGGGCATGGACAATTTCACCAAGACCGCCGCGTTCGAGTGGGGTTACGCCGGGGTCCGGGTCAACGCGGTGGCGCCGGGCTGGATTGCGTCCAGCGGCATGGACACTTACGAAGGCGCATTCAAAGCGGTGATTCCGACCCTGCGCGAGCATGTGCCGCTCAAGCGTATCGGCACCGAATCGGAAGTCAGTGCGGCGATCGTGTTTCTGCTCAGCCCGGCGGCGGCATTCATCAGCGGCACCACAGTGAAAATCGACGGCGCCGCCAGCCTCGGCAGTCGCGCCTGGCCGCTGCACAAGGCCAGCCACAGCGAATCATTCAATGGTTTCCACCGCGCGTATTTACCAGAAGTGTTGCGTCCCGACGTGCTCAAGGACAAGGAATAAGCCATGGCGCAGATTCAGTCGCAACTCGATCCGCACAGCGAAGCGTTCGCGCGCAACCGCGCGGCCATGCTCGCCGCCATCGAGCAGGTGCAGCAGCTTGAACAGAACCTGTTGAACAAGGCCGCCGAAGCCAAAGAAAAATTCAGCAAACGCGGGCAACTGTTGCCCCGCGAGCGCTTGAACCTGTTGCTCGACCCCGGCGCGCCGTTTCTCGAACTGGCCAGCCTCGCCGGCTACAAGTTGCACGACGACAAGGACGGCAGTTCGGCCGGTGGCGGGCTGATTGCCGGCATCGGTTATGTCTGCGGCATCCGCGCGATGGTGGTCGCCAACAACAGCGCGATCAAGGGTGGCACGATCTCGCCGAGCGGCCTGAAAAAATCCCTGCGCCTGCAACAGATTGCTCGGGAAAACAAACTGCCGATGATCACCCTCGCCGAAAGCGGCGGTGCCAATCTCAACTACGCGGCGGAGATTTTTGTCGAAGGTGCGCGCAGTTTCGCCAATCAGGCGCGCATGTCAGCGATGGGTTTACCGCAGATCACCGTGGTGCACGGCTCGGCCACCGCAGGCGGCGCCTATCAACCGGGGTTGTCGGATTACGTGGTGGTGGTGCGCGGCAAGGCCAAGCTGTTTCTCGCCGGCCCACCGTTGCTCAAAGCGGCGACCGGCGAAGTGGCCAGCGATGAAGAACTCGGTGGCGCCGAAATGCACGCGCAAGTCGCCGGCACTGCCGAATATCTCGCTGAAAACGACGCTGACGGCATACGCCAGGTCCGCGACATCATGCGCATGCTGCCATGGAACGAGCAGTTGCCGTGGCTGCCGGAGCCGCAATTCAAAGAACCGCACTACCCCATCGACGAACTGCTCGGGCTGATCCCGGACGATGCAAAAAAGCCCTACGACGTGCGCGAAATCATCGCGCGGATTGCTGACGAGTCGGACTTTCTCGAATTCAAAGGCGAGTTCGATCAGCAAACCCTTTGCGGCCAACTGAAAATCCAGGGCCGCGCCTGCGGCTTCATCGGCAACAACGGCCCGATCACCCCGCAAGGTGCGAGCAAGGCGGCGCAGTTCATCCAGTTGTGCGACCAGAGCCAGACGCCGCTGCTGTTTTTCCACAACACCACGGGTTTCATGGTCGGCACCGAATCGGAACAGCAAGGGGTGATCAAGCACGGCTCGAAACTGATTCAAGCGGTGGCCAACGCACGGGTGCCTAAACTGACCATCGTCGTCGGCGGTTCCTACGGCGCCGGCAACTACGCCATGTGCGGGCGCGGGCTCGATCCGCGCTTCATCTTCGCCTGGCCTAACAGCCGCACGGCAGTGATGGGCGGCGCACAGGCCGGCAAGGTCTTGCGCATCGTTACCGAAGCCAAACAGCTCAAGGACGGCATCGAGCCCGATCCGAAAATGCTCGACATGCTCGAACAGATGACAGCGCAGAAACTCGACAGCCAGTCCACCGCACTGTACGGCAGCGCCAACCTGTGGGACGACGGCCTGATCGACCCGCGCGACACCCGCACCCTGCTTGGCTACTTGCTGGATATTTGCCACGAAGCCGACAGGCGCACGCTGCAACCCAACAGCTTCGGCGTCAGCCGCTTCTGACCGCCACGGATCCTACGGAGAACAACAACAATGATCTTCACCCCGGAACACGAAGCCCTGCGCCGCACCGTCCGCCAGTTCGTCACGCACGAGATCAACCCGCACGTCGAAGAGTGGGAAAAGGCCGGGCGCTTTCCCATCCACGAAATTTTCCGCAAGGCCGGCGACTTGGGCCTGCTGGGCATTTCCAAGCCGGAAAAATTCGGCGGCATGGGCCTCGACTACAGCTATTCGATCGTCGCCGCCGAAGAGTGCGGCACCATTCATTGCGGCGGGATTCCGATGTCGATCGGCGTGCAGACCGATATGTGCACACCCGCCCTCGCCCGCTTCGGCTCCGATGAACTGCGCGAAGAGTTCCTCCGCCCGGCCATCACCGGCGAACAGGTTGGTTGCATCGGCGTTTCCGAAGTCGGCGCCGGCTCCGATGTCGCCGGGCTGAAAACCACGGCACGCAAGGACGGCGATGACTACGTGATCAACGGCAGCAAGATGTGGATCACCAACTCGCCGAGCGCCGATTTCATCTGCCTGCTGGCCAACACCTCGGACGACAAGCCGCACATCAACAAGTCGCTGATCATGGTGCCGATGAACACCCCGGGGATCAGCCTCAGTTCGCACCTGGACAAGCTCGGCATGCGCAGCTCGGAAACCGCGCAGGTGTTCTTCGACAACGTGCGCGTGCCGCAGCGCAATCGCATCGGCCATGAAGGCGCCGGGTTCATGATGCAGATGCTGCAGTTCCAGGAAGAACGCCTGTTCGGCGCGGCGAACATGATCAAGGGCCTGGAATATTGCATCGACAGCACCATCGAGTACTGCAAGGAGCGCAAGACCTTCGGCAACGCGCTGATCGACAACCAGGTGATCCACTTCCGCCTCGCCGAATTGCAGACCGAAATCGAATGCCTGCGCGCCCTGGTCTATCAGGCCACCGAGCAATACATCAAAGGTCAGGACGTAACGCGCCTGGCGTCGATGGCCAAGCTAAAGGCCGGACGCCTCGGCCGTGAAGTCAGCGACAGCTGCCTGCAATATTGGGGCGGCATGGGCTTCATGTGGGACAACCCGGTGGCCCGTGCTTATCGCGATGTGCGTCTGGTATCGATTGGCGGCGGCGCCGACGAAATCATGCTGGGGATCATCTGCAAACTGATGGGCATCCTGCCGGGGAAAAAGAAATGAGCAACCTGCCCGATTGCCAGGCGCTGTTGCTGGAGCTGCATGGTGGCGTGCTGCACATCACCCTCAACCGCCCGGACAGCCGCAACGCGATGAGCCTGCAAATGGTCGCCGAACTGCGCGCGGTGCTGGCGGCGGTGCGTGATGACCGCACAGTGCGGGCCTTGGTGCTCAGCGGTGCCGGCGGGCATTTTTGCGCCGGTGGCGACATCAAGGACATGGCCAGTGCCCGGGCTCAGGGCGCGGACGCTTACCGCGAGTTGAACCGGGCGTTTGGCGCGCTGCTGGAACAAGCCCAACATGCGCCGCAAGTGCTGATCACTGTGCTGCAAGGCGCCGTGCTCGGCGGCGGCTTCGGCCTGGCTTGCGTCAGCGATATTGCGATCAGCGATCACAAGGCGCAGTTCGGCTTGCCGGAAACCAGCCTCGGCCTGATCCCAGCGCAAATCGCACCGTTTGTGGTGCAACGGATCGGCTTGACCGAAACCCGCCGACTGGCGCTGACGGCGGCGCGTTTCGATGGCGCTGAGGCACAGCGTCTGGGCTTGGTACATTTCGTCGAACAAGATGCCCAGGCGCTGGCAGAACGGCTGGACGAGGTGTTGCAACAGGTACTGCGCTGCGCGCCGGAAGCGAATGCGATGACGAAAAAATTGTTGCTGGCGAGTGCCGGACAGCCGTCGAGTGCATTGCTCGATGAGGCGGCGCAGTGGTTCAGCGCGGCGGTGACCGGAGACGAGGGAATCGAGGGGACCATGGCATTTATGCAGAAACGTAACCCTCGGTGGGTCAGCTAAAAGCTTCGCGAGCAGGCTCGCTCCCACAGGTCGAAATGCATTCCAAATGTGGGAGCGAGCCTGCTCGCGAAGAGGCCCGCACCTTCGCCGCCCAAAACTCAGGAGCCCCCGAGTTCGCAGTTGAAATGCGCTCCAAATGTGGGAGCGAGCCTGCTCGCGAAGAGGCCCGCACCTTCGCCGCCCAAAACTCAGGAGCGCCCGAATTCGCGGTTGAAATGCGTTCCAAATGTGGGAGCGAGCCTGCTCGCGAAGAGGCCATCCCATTCACCGCTATCATTTCAGGAACCCCACCATGCCTACCCTCCACAAAATCCTGATCGCCAACCGCGGTGAAATCGCCTGCCGCATCCAGCGCACGGCCCAGGCGCTGGGCTATCGCACCGTCGCCGTGTTCAGCGACGCCGACGCCGATGCGCTACACGTGCAAATGGCCGACCAAGCCGTACATATCGGCCCGGCGCCGGTGCAGCAGTCCTACCTCAACATTGCGGCGATCATCGACGCCGCCCGCCGCAGCGGCGCCGATGCAATTCACCCCGGCTACGGCTTCCTCTCGGAAAACGCCGATTTCGCCCGCGCCTGCGCCGAAGCCGGGCTGATTTTCATCGGCCCCAGCGTCAAAGCCATCGAACTGATGGGCAGCAAACGCCTGTCGAAAATTGCCATGCTTGAGGCCGGGGTTCCATGCATTGCCGGCTATCAAGGCGCAGCGCAGGACGACGCGACCCTATTGGCCGAAGCCGCGCGGATCGGTTATCCGCTGATGATCAAGGCCAGCGCCGGTGGCGGCGGACGCGGCATGCGTCTGGTGCACGAGGCCAGCGAACTGGCGGCGCAACTGCGTACCGCGCGGTCCGAAGCAATGAACGGTTTCGGTAGCGACGAGTTGATTCTCGAGCAGGCCTTGATCGACCCGCGCCACGTCGAAGTGCAACTGTTCGGCGACCAGCACGGGCATCTGGTCTATCTCGGCGAACGCGATTGCTCGATCCAGCGCCGCCATCAGAAAGTCATCGAAGAAGCGCCGTGCCCGGTGATGACCGCCGAGCTGCGCCAGGCCATGGGCGAAGCAGCACTCAAGGCCGGGCGCGCGGTGGATTACGTCGGCGCCGGCACCGTGGAGTTCCTGCTCGACGCGCGCGGGCAATTCTACTTTCTGGAAATGAACACCCGTCTGCAGGTCGAACATCCAGTGACGGAATTGATCACCGGCCTCGATCTGGTCGCGTGGCAGTTGCTGGTTGCCGAGGGCCAGCCGCTGCCGCTGACCCAGGAGCAGATCCGTCTCGACGGTCACGCCATGGAAGTGCGCCTCTACGCTGAAGATCCCGCTGCGGATTTTCTCCCGCAAACCGGCCGAATTGCCGCATGGCAACCGGCGTCGGGCCACGGTGCACGGATCGATCACGGTCTGCTTGAAGGCCAGTCGGTCAGCCCGTTCTACGACCCGATGCTGGGCAAACTGATCGCCCACGGTGCAACCCGCGAAGAGGCGCGGCGCAAGCTGTTGCGTGCGGTGCAGGACACCGTGCTGCTCGGTGTGCAAAGCAATCAACGTTTGCTCGAGGGCCTGTTGCAACATCCGCAGTTCATCAGCGGCGATTTCAGCACCGCTTTCATCCAGCACCATTTTTCCAGCCATGCCAGCCTCAACACTTATGTGCCGACGACGGAGCAACTGGCGATTGCTGTGGTGTTGTTCTATCAGGCCAGCGCCCTGCCCCATCGCGCCCCGCTGAACGGCTGGCGCAACAACGCCAGCGTGCCGCTGCACTATCGACTCGGCAGTGACGAGCAGGACTGGACGCTGTCGGTGCTGGCGCGCAAATCCGGCGAATGTGTCGTGCAACTGGGCGAACGCACGCTGGAGTTGAAAATCATCAAGCACACCGCGCAATCGGTAACCATGGAAATCGACGGCCTGCGCCAACGCCACGCCTATCGTCTGCACGATCGGCAGCTATGGCTGTTCACCCATCCAGGCAGCCTGCGCCTGGAGGATCGAACTCATGCGCCGATCGACAGTCAGACCAGCGTGGCTTCCGGCACCCTCAAAGCGCCGATGGACGGCGCCATTGTCGACGTGCTGGTCAGCGAAGGCAGTACGGTCAGCAAGGGTCAATTGCTGGTGGTGCTGGAGGCAATGAAAATGGAGCATCCGCTGAAGGCCGGCATCGATGGCGTGCTCAAACGGGTGCAAGTGAAGGTCGGCGATCAGGTAAAAAATCGTCAGGTTCTGTTGCAGGTCGAGTAGTCGCCCAGGCACAAGCGCGGGGTTTGACTACGCTCTGATAAATCAGAACGCGGAAATCAGGAACCCTGCGATGCCCCATTGGCTGGTCATAGATCTGGAAGCCACCACAGACGAGGGTGGCTGGCCGGTCACGGAGATGGAAATAATCGAGATCGGTGCGACCCTGGTCGACCGCGCCGGGCGCGAGCAGGATCACTTCCAGCGCTTCGTCAAACCGACCCGCCGGCCATTGCTGACGCCGTTCTGTCGGGAGCTGACGCACATCAGCCAGGCCAATATCGATTCGGCGCAACCGCTGAGCGACGTCTGGCCAGCCTTTGAGCGCTGGCTGGCGCAGCATCAGGCTCGCCTTGAAGGCTGGGCCAGTTGGGGCGGCTACGATCGCCAGCAGTTGCTCCAGGAGTGGCAGCGCCTGAACATCGACAGCGGCCTGAGCAAAGTCCCGCACATGAACCTCAAACAGCGCTTCGCCAAGGCCCGGCGCCTGGAACGACCGCTGGGGCTCAACGGCGCGTTGCAACTGGCGGGCATGCAGTTCAACGGCCAACAACATCGCGCGCTGGAAGATGCCCGCAATACTGCACGGTTATTGCCGCTGGTCCTGCCGCTTTAGACGCGTGACGGCGCGAAAAGCCTTGTGCATACTGGCCGCCCCCTTTTAAGCCCTTTTCGAGGAATCCGCCCATGTTTAAAGTCAACGAGTACTTCGACGGCACCGTCAAGTCGATCGCCTTTGGCACCGCTGAAGGTCCGGCGACCATTGGCGTCATGGCCCCGGGCGAATACGAATTCGGCACCAGCCAGCGCGAGATCATGCATGTGGTTTCCGGCGCGCTGAGCGTAAAACTGCCAGACAGCAGCGACTGGGAAACCTTCGCCGCCGGCAGCCAGTTCAACGTCCCGGCCAACAGCAAGTTTCAGCTGAAAGTCGAAGTGGATACCGCTTACCTGTGCGAATACCGCGGCTGATCCCGACGGTTTCACAGCGCAAAAAAATGCCCGCGTCCAAAAGACCCGGGCATTTTTCGTTTCAGCGACAACCTATTCGAGGATTTCCACCGGCATGCCGACTTCCAGGCGGCCGTTGCCGTCGTTGACCAGATTCTGCCCGAACATCGCGCCATCGGCGGTTGAGCGATGTTTCTGTAACGTCGCGAACGGCTCGCGATCGGCGCTGCGCTCACCGGTTTGCGGGTCGACAGTGGTCATGATGCAACGCGCGCACGGCTTGACCACGCGGAATTCGATGTCGCCAATGCGAATACGCTTCCAGTTGTCCTCGGCGTAAGGCGCGCTGCCTTCGATGACCAGATTCGGACGGAAGCGCAGCATCTCCAGCTCTCGCCCTACCGTTTCCGAGAGGGCCAGCCGCGAGGCTTCGCCGATCAGCAGCAACGGATAACCGTCGGCGAACGCCACTTGATCGTCATCCTTGCCGAAACCCGACTGCGTGGTGCGCGCCCGCTCGAGTGGCATTTGCACCAGACGTGTCGGCTTGCCGAGGAAGTCACTGACAAAACGCGCGGCTTGATCACCGGCGTCCGGCACCCGCAGGGTGTCACGCCAGATCGTCACACCGCGCAGCTCGGCGTCGGCCGCGGGCAGCGCGACTTCGATAGAACCCTGCTCGGGAGCGCTCAGAGTCAGACCGCCGCCGGCATTCCATAACGCCGACAACTGACTCATCTTCGCTTCGGCACGCTGGGTCAGAAAGCGCCCGCTGGCCTCGTCCACCAGCATCCAGCGTCGGTCGCCCACAAGCCCGAGCTTGTCCAGCTCGATGCTTTGCAGGATTTCGCCCTTGCCGGATTTCAACGGGTAACGATAAAGCGCGCTCAGACGCAGCATGGCCAGCTCCCTTGGAGGAAAAACGCCACCCTATACGAGCTTCAATACCGAATCAAAGCCGTCATTAATGTAAATACACTTCTGTGGGAGCGAGCCTGCTCGCGAAGAGGCCGGCACATTCACCATCAATGTGTCCGACCCTGCGCTTTCGCGAGCAGGCTCGCTCCCACAGGAAGCAAGAGGTGCGTGTTTCAGGCCGGCACAGCGTCGAGCATCAGACGCTGGCGCACCACATCAACCAATTTGTCCGGCTGGAATTTGGAGAGGAAGTTGTCGCAACCAACCTTCTTCACCATCGAGTCGTTGAAACTGCCGGACAGCGAGGTGTGCAACACGACGTACAAGCCACGCAGGCGAGGGTCGTTGCGAATTTCCGTGGTCAGGCGATAGCCGTCCATTTCCGGCATTTCCGCATCGGTGAAGATCATCAGCAGTTTATCGGTCATGTGCACGCCGGTATCGGCCCAGGCCTTGAGCATGTTCAAGGCTTTCAAACCGTCGCTGGCGATGTGCATTTTCACCCCGAGCTGGCCGAGGGTGTCGCGCAATTGCGAAAGCGCTACGTTGGAATCATCCACCAGCAACACTTCGCGGCCACGGGCGCGCTCGAGTACCGGATCGTCGAGTTTCTCGCGCGAGACCTTGGCGTTGTACGGGACGATTTCAGCGAGGACTTTCTCGACGTCGATGATCTCCACCAGTTGATCGTCGACCTTGCTGATCGCGGTCAGATAATGCTGGCGGCCAGCACTGGTCGGCGGCGGCAGAATGGCTTCCCAGTTCATGTTGACGATGCGGTCGACACCGCCAACGAGGAAGGCCTGCACCGAACGGTTGTATTCGGTGACGATGATCGTGCTGTTCGGACCCGGCACCAGTGGGCGCATGCCGATTGCCTGAGACAGGTCGATCACCGGCAAGGTCTGTCCGCGCAGATTGACCACGCCGCAGACGAAGGGATGACGCTGCGGCATCAGGGTCAGCTTGGGCAGCTGCAGCACTTCCTGAACCTTGAACACGTTGATCGCGAACAGCTGGCGTCCGGCCAGGCGAAACATGAGGATTTCCAGGCGATTCTCACCCACCAGTTGCGTGCGTTGGTCTACCGTGTCGAGAATGCCGGCCATCAATGACTCCTGGGCTTGTTCTGATGAATTCACTATGGGGGTTTATCGGCTGCATTCAGCTAATCTTGATTGCTGTAAAGCGCGCCGCTAAAAATGCCACAAACGGCCATTGATGTCACACTGACATCATGCTTTACTGGCAATCGTGATTTCATCTGCTAGATTCATTGCGGCGCGACCTCGGTTTGCACGTTAGGTTCCCGCGCCTAAGGGATTCCCCTAGGATCAATCAGGCCCAACCTGATATTCGCCATTTCCAATAGCCATTACTGTGACGCCATTCTCATTGCATGAACGGAGTCAGGCTATTGTGTGCGATCGCAATTCAGTGGCAACCCACCCTCTGGAACCCCTCGGTCCGTGCACCTGCACCGCCGGGCGCGATCTGCCGACGATTCACGATCGTCGCCACACACGGCCATCCGTCAACCAACACGACGTGGTGGAGATGAACATGCCAATCGACCGTAAAGACTGGGCGCAACGCTTCCCCGAATTTCTGGTCGAGGCCGAAACGCTTCTCGCCAAGTCCGAAGAATGCCTGAGCCATCTGCAACTGATCAGCAATGACAAGGATGCCATCGACTGCATGCTCGGCACTCTGCTGAAGCTGGCCGGCCGGGCCGAAGCACTGGCGCTGGAAGCGATCTCCGAGTTTTCCTTGCACATCTACAGCCTGCTCAATTTGCAGCAGGATCACGTAGATCTGCACGAGCAGGCCCTCGATGCGTTACGTGACTGCCTGACCTTGATGGCGTGGCAGCTCGAGCTGGTCGATCCCAGGACCGGACAGCTGACCCTGGATAAAAGCGAACAGACTGATCTGCTCGAGGCCTTCGCGGCACAAATGGGCCAAACCTCGTTCGAGCCCAAGAGGGTGAGCAAACGTTTGCTCTCTTCATCCTTTACCGCGCGCCAGGCTTGAGCCGGTAAGTCGCGATATTGTCGTAAATGAATACTTCGTGCCTGAAAGCGACAATCCGGGGCAAATAATCAGCCCGACCAACGGCTAATTTTCAGGTGCTGCCATCAGGGTTTTCCCTGTGCCCACCGAGCGACACTTCCAGGCAAATCGAAGTGGCCCAAATACAACAACTCCAGCTTTTTCCAATATGGAACTTGCGTCCACGATCCGATATTTCCTGACTGAATAGACATATATAGCAACCGCGACCAACGGTATGTTAAGTGGTATTATGCCGCCAGTTAGTTGCCTGCCGGTTAATGGCATACTGACTTCAGTGTTACCTTTTCGATGTTATTGCCGGTCAATGATCGCTTAATGAATGCGGTTTGAATCAATAACATAAATGACAGTATTTCCACACAGAGATCCGCCAGTCACCGGTCGGTCTGCCCGCAGCGAACATCCATTGGCTCCATCCGTTATGTACGCCAGTCTCAAGTCACTCATTACATGGCCACCTTCTCGGGAAAACGCCCGGCGCTTCACACTTGTCCTGTGTGTTCTGGCGACCTTGGGCAGTCTGCTGGCGTATGTTGTTTCCGCACGCCTTCCTTTGGGATTGCTGGCGCTCGACATCGCCGCCACCGCGTGCGTCTGGGTGCAATATCGCTTGTCACGCAAATCGATCAAGTTTCAACCACAAGAGCTGGCTGATCGACTGTTGCAAGTTCAGGAAAACGAGCGCCATCGCCTCAGCCGGGAATTGCACGACGATATCGGCCAGTTGCTCACCGCCGCCAAACTGCAAAGTGACTGGCTCAAACGCCGCCTGCCGGAGGATCTGCAGGAACAATGCAAGGTGCTCTGCGACACACTGGATGAAACCCTTACCAAGGTGCGTGACGTCTCGGCGATTCTCAATCCACGTCAATTGACCAGTCTGGGCCTCGAAGCCAGCCTGCGTGCGCACTTGCTCAAGACACTGGCCAACACGCCGGTTAACTGGAGTCTCGATTGCCAGCAACGGCTCAACGGCATCCCCGAAGAAATGGCCGTCGCGGCGTTTCGCATTGCCCAGGAAGCCGTGACCAACATCCTGCGCCACGCACAGGCAAAAAACCTGTTGATTCGGGTACAGCGATTGCCGCAAGGTCTGACGCTGTTGATCAGTGATGACGGCCTGGGTTTTGCCCCGGCGGCCGACCCGGCCAGAGAAGGTCAACGCGGCATGGCCGGAATGGCCGAGCGTATCGAACAGTTGGGCGGCACATTGAGCGTTATCAGCGAGCCGGGCAAAGGCACTCGAATCGAAGCACTATTCCCGTGGGCGCCTCGGGCACTCGAACGGGCCAGTACGAATAAGGTTATGCGTTGACTTGTAACTTACTTCTGGTGGATGACCACTCGCTGATCAGAGCCGGCGTGCGTGCTCTGGTTCTGGATATTCCCGGTTACGCGGTAGTCGGCGAAGCCAGTGATGGTTCGCAATTGCTCGAAATGGTCGAGCAACTGAGCCCCGACATCGTATTGCTGGACATCTCGATGCGGGAAACCGGTGGCCTGGAAGCGCTGCAACGCCTCAAGCGTGTGCGGCCGCAGAGCAAAGTGCTGATTCTGTCGATGCACACCGACCCGGCGCTGATCATGCAGGCGCTGGAGTCCGGTGCCCATGGCTACCTGCTCAAGGACACCACGGCCACCGAGCTCGAGCACGCGCTGGAAGCCCTCCGCAACAACGAACGCTATCTCAGCCCGGCCATCGCTCACACCGTGATCAATCAGGCACTGACCCGCAACCAGAAAAGCCAGCCGGACATCGCCGATTCGCACAATCTGACCGCGCGCCAGCTGGAAATCCTTCGCCTGATCGTGCGCGGCAAATCGACCCGGGAAATCGCCAATGGCCTGGGCTTGAGCGTCAAGACCGTGGAAACCCACCGCGCACAGATCATGAAACGCCTGCAGATCTATGACGTGGCGGGCCTGGTGCTGTTCGCCGTGCGCGAGCAGATCATCAGTCTTGATGACTGACTGGCGTCAGTTGACTCAATAGCGGCGAGTCCTTTGGCAAGTGCACCTGCAACGCTGCGGGTTTCGCAACAAAACGCAGACTGTCACCTTCCAGTGGCTCGCCGTCGAGATTGATGCTCAGCCCTTCGGCGACCTTGATCTCGACCCACGGCAATCGCGCCCGCACGAACATGTTGTCGAGGCCGAAGCCCTCGCTCAGCAGATTCTTCAGCGTGCCGACCAGTTCTTGCGGTGCCGGCAGGATACTGATGTCCAGCAAACCATCATCGACCTGTGCCTCGGGGCACAGCACATGGCCGCCACCCGCCTGCCGCCCGTTACCGATGCCCAGCGCCAGCAGCTCACCCTGCCAATGGAAATCCGGGCCTTGCAACTCGCCGTAAGCGGCATGCAGTTCGCTGAACCGGGTCAGGCCGGTAAACAGATACGCGGCGCCGCCCAAGACCTTCTTCAGATCTTCCGAAGTATTGGCGGTCACCTGGCTGCCGAATCCGCCGGTCGCCATGTTCAGGAAAATCTGCCCGCCCACTTCGCCCAGATCGATATCCGAGGGCTGAACATCCAGTAGCTCAAGGGCTTCGGCAGGCTCCAGGGAAATACCGGCGGCGCGGGAGAAATCGTTGGCGGTTCCCAGCGGCAGCAACACAAGACTGGCTTTTTGCGGATGCTGAGCCAGCGCCTCGGCAATATCGCGCAACGTGCCATCACCGCCACCGGCGATGATTTTGCTGTAGCCGGCCGCCAACGCTTCCTCGACCAGACGCTGGGCGTCGCCGGCCTCCCAGGTCACTCGCACAGCCAGTTCCCAGCCTTGCTCACGCTTGGCTTCGACGGCAGCGCGGACATCCTCGTTGAGTGCCTGTTTGCCATGCAAGATCAGCAGTGCCCGGCGTTCACTCATAACGTCACTCCAAGAATTGAAATCGATTGAAACATCTTGACCACTGTGCGCCTTAAAAAAGCCACCGAGCTGGCAATTAATTCTTCGTCCAACTGCTGGCGTCCTACACAGCGGTATTTTTTCTTACGAAACAAGAGGAATCGGCTTAATTGACCCCGTCCGACCATTGGGTCACCGTGTGCCAGCAGCATCAACCTTCAACCCATTAACACAAGGATGTGCCGGTAATGAACGGATACCCCCCGATTTATTTCCATGAATCGAGCAATGGCAAAACCAGCAAGCGTGCAGTTGATACGATCGGCGAGAACTTCCATGCACAACCATGAAACCAAGGCACCGGTGAGCCCGGTCGCCGCTCTCGCCGAAAGTCGTGCCAGCAAGAAACCAGACTTCTGTAACAGCGCCAAGACCCCTGGAGAGTTTGATATGGAACCCCGAGTCAGCGAGCTGGAGACTCACTTCAAATACATGCGCCGCGATATGGACGAAGTGCTCAATGATGTCCGGACGATCAAACACCGCCTGGCGTATTCGGCGGGTGCCACCGCTGTCATCCTCGGACTGCTGGGCTGGGTGGCCAACAGCCGATTCGACCAGTTGGTGACATTGATCAGCAACTGACCGAATCATTCGTTGCACGCGCCGTGCGTATCAGCCGACGCGTGCATGGGCGAGATGCTCTACCCCAGAAGGTCACTGAGGGGAATGAAGCTCACTGCATCACCCTCGCTCAGCGTGCGGCCTTCTCGGACTTCCACCAATCCGTCGGCCCACGCCGCGCTACGCAGCACACCCGAACTCTGGTTGCGGTAAATGATCGCCCGCCCCTGCTCCAAGCGCCCGCGCAGATATTCACGACGGTTGCCGGCCACCGGCCAGACAAAGCCTGCTGGCACTGCAAACTTGAGCGGCTCGACATCTTGCACACCCAGGCGTCGCAACAGATAAGGCCGCGTCAGCAAGGCGAACGTCACCAGCGTAGAGGCGGGATTGCCGGGCAGGCCAATCACCGGCACGTTGCGGAAATGGCCGAACGTCAACGGTTTTCCAGGCTTGATGGCCAGCTTCCACAAGGCCAGTTCGCCTTCCTCTCGCAAGGCAATGCCGAGAAAATCCGCTTCACCGACCGAGACACCGCCAGTAGACAGAATCAGATCGACATTTTGCAGTTCGCCCAGCCGCGCCCGCGTCGCGGGTAGATCGTCCGGAAGAATTCCGCCATCGATCACTTCGCAGCCCAGACGCTGCAACCAGCTGCACAGAAGTACGCGATTGCTGTTGTAGATCTGGCCCGGACCCAATGCCTGACCGGGTTCAACCAGCTCGTCCCCAGTGGACAGAACCGCCACCCGCGGCTTGCGCACGACGTTAACCCCGGCACAGCCAAGCGAAGCAGCCAGGCCCTGCTCAATCGGTCCGAGCCGGGTGCCAGCTTGCAGCACCAATTCACCGACCGTGGTTTCCTGGCCCTGCGGACGAATGTTCTGCCCGGCCTTCAAAGGCTCAAGAAAGCGCACTCGGCCGTCGGCCTGAACTTCGGCGTTTTCCTGCATCTCGACACAGTCAGCGCCCGCCGGTAACGGCGCCCCGGTAAAGATGCGTGCGCAGGTACCTGGTTCCAACGACTGCGGAGATTGCCCGGCAAACACCTTTTGACTGACCGGCAGCGGCTCGCCCTGCCAATCAGCCAGGTTCAAGGCGTAGCCGTCCATGGCGCTGTTCGGCCACGGCGGCAGATCCAGCGTCGAGATCAGATCTTCAGCCAGCACCCGCCCTTCGACTTGAGACAGCGGCAAGTATTCGCGCTCGACAATGCGCGACGCATCGGCCATGGCCAGCAAACGCTCGAGCGCCGTTTCGACAGGCAGCAGACTGCCGGTCTTGCCCGGCTTACCCACGGGATTCACACGGCGCCGCCTGCTTCAGGTGGGTGACAAAGTTGCACGGACGATGACGGGCGTCCAGTTGCTCAGCGAGAATGCCGTCCCAGCCGGTGCGCACTGCATTGGTCGAACCCGGCAGGCAGCACACCAGCGTGCCGTTGGCCAGACCAGCCAAGGCCCGGGACTGCACGGTCGAAGTGCCGATATCGGCCACGGAGATCTGGCGGAACAGTTCGCCGAATCCGTCGACCTGTTTGTCGAGCAGGCATGCCACCGCTTCCGGTGTGCTGTCACGCCCGGTAAAGCCAGTGCCGCCGGTGATCAGCACAACCTGGACCACATCGTCGGCAATCCAATTGGCGACTTGCGCGCGAATTTTGTAGAGATCATCTTTAAGCAAAACACGCTCGGCCAGCGCGTGACCGGCCGCGATCAAGCGATCGACGAAGACCTGGCCGGAGGTATCGGTTTCCAGGGTTCGGGTGTCGCTGACAGTCAGCACCGCAATATTGAGCGGCACGAAAGGTACATCAGCCTTGGCTTTCATAGGCTCTTCCAGTTGTAGGGGAAACAGCCCGGTGTTATATCACAGCGGCTCATTTTTCCGCCGCCCCTCTGGAGAGTCGTCATGCCCTCGAACAAGCCGTTGCCACCCTGCTCCGTCCTGCTTCTGGCCGGTGGACGCGGTCAACGCATGGGCGGTCAGGACAAGGGCCTCATCGAGTGGCTGGGCGAGCCGTTGATCGCGCATCTCCAGCGCAAGGTACGGCCGCTGACCGACGATCTGATCATCTCGTGCAACCGCAATCGCGAGCGTTATGCCGGGTTTGCCGATCAGTTGGTAATGGATGATGAAGGCGATTTCCCCGGGCCGCTGGCCGGTATTCGTGCTGGACTGAAAGCGGCGCGCCATGCGCATTTGCTGGTGTTGCCATGCGATGTGCCGCGAATCGACACGGCGTTGCTGGAAGCCATGCTGACCACTGCCGATCTGCAACGTGAAAAACCTTTAATGCTGCGCCACGGCGAGCACTGGGAACCGCTGTTGTGCGTGATTCCGGTGGCGCTGTTGCCAGCGTTCGAAGCAGCCTGGAATGCAGGCGAGCGCAGCCCGGGCAGGGTGATGCGCAGTCTCGGCGCCGTCGCATTGCAATGCCCTGACAACGACCCGCGACTGGCCAACCTCAACACCCCCGAATTGTTACATCTGCACAACACTGTGTCAGACTGACACTATCCAAGGAACTCTCACGCCTTGTTTACGTCTCAAGCTCAGTAACCAGAAGATTTCCCATTCGGAGACACACTCATGACTCAACGGACCCTCGCCACTTTCATGCTCGCACTGGGCCTGGCAACCCTCGCCGGTTGCTCCTCGCCGACAGTGATCACCTTGAATGACGGTCGCGAAATCCAGGCCGTCGACACCCCGAAATACGATGATGATTCGGGCTTCTACGAGTTCCAGCAGCTGGACGGCAAAGAGACCCGCATCAACAAGGATCAGGTTCGTACCGTTAAAGAGCTGTAAGGCTCCGCGTCGTTACCGGATACAGAAAAGCCCGCATTGTCATGCGGGCTTTTTCATGGGCGCTCGGAAAGCAGTTTCAGCATTACCACTGCAAGGTGATTCGACTCTCGAACTCCCGCAATTCCCCGGTCACCGGGTCAATGAAGCGCAGGCCCTGCGCAAGCAGCTTCAACGGGTTGGCGTAGTCGTCCTCGACATCTTTCAACACCGTCGGATAAAACGGGTCGTTGCAAATACTCGCTCCCAGCGCCGTCATGTGCACCCGCAACTGATGCTTCTTGCCCGTCACGGGATACAGGCCATAGCGCCACAGATCACCATTTTTCTCACGCACCTCCACCGCCGTTTCGGTGTTGCTGGCGCCAGGCCCTTCTTGCATGCGGAAGAACGGCTCGCCATCGACCAGGCGGCTCTTGTGCACCAAGGGGAAATTCAACTCGGGCAGCGCCGGGGCGATCGCTTCATAGCGCTTGTCGATCTGCCGCGTCGGGAACAACGACTGATAGGCCGAGCGGGTTTGCGGGTTGGCCGAGAAGATCACCAGACCTGCCGTGTGCCGGTCGATGCGGTGCAGCGGCACCAGATGCGGATTGTCCAGCCGACGGATCAGCCGGCGCAGCAGGGTTTGTTCGACATATTCTCCGGCCGGGGTGACTGGCAGAAAGTGAGGTTTGTCGGCCACCACCAAGTGTTCATCGGCGTACAGAATAGACTCGAGCACCGGTATCGGCTTCTCGTCCGGCACTTCGCGAAAGTAGTGAATGCGCAAACCTTCCTTGTACGGCAAGTCCAGCGCAATCGGCTGGCCCTGCGCATCCAGCACCCGCCCGCGAGCAATCCGGTCGAGCCATTGTTCGCGGCCGATGGCGCTGAAGTGCTCGCACAGGCAATCGACTACCGTCAGCCAGGAACCGGGCGGCAAATACAAGGTGCTGGCCTGATTGTGCGCAGCGGAAAATACGGGGCTGGTCATACGAAACAGAAATCCTCAATGCAGGCCGGCATTATCCAACAGTGAGGCAAAGCCACCTAGCGCAGTTTCATCAGGCCGGAATCGACTTGAGTGCCGCCGCTTCGGTGAACTCCTTCAGCCAGCGCAAGACATCGACCGCCTCCCAGCGACCCGGATCGTACAAGGCATACAGCAGGCCCTGATAACCGACCACATCCAGCTGCTTGTGATAACCGGCGCGCTGAAACAGGGCTTCGATCTCGGCAAAGCAGGTGTTGAAATGCAGCTTGTTGAACGGCGTCTTGCCTTCCGTGACCAGCCCGTCCAGGCGCAATTCGAGGACGGCCTCGCGCACCACGTCGACCGACATCCGGTTAACGCTGCTCTTCAACTGTTCGACATTGACCACGATTCATCCCTCTGACTCGATTGCTGTATGGACATACAGTAACCGAAGAAGTCAGCGAGCGCCAACGCAAGGATGTATCGCTGCGACCAGCGGAAGAACGGTAGTAAACCCCATCATCGTAAAAACGCCGCGATTTCATCGCCACTGAACGGCCAATCCAGCTCCGCGCCAGTGTCAACGCGCCGCAGTACCGGGATGCGCAAGCTGTATTTTTCGAACCACGATTCGTCTTCGGCAATGTCCACCAGTTCAACCAGCAGACCATGCTCGACGAAGGGCATCAGCTCGGCTTCGGCGACTTCACACAGATGACACCCGAGGGTGCCGAACAGCTGACATTCAGGAGGCATGACGGCATTACCGGAAAACAAGTGAGCCCATTCTAGGACGCCACTAAACCGTCGTCGACCCGGCGCCGCCCAAAGGACCCAACGCTCCCGGCGCAAAATCCTGACGCAAATCATTCAGCGCAAATTGCAAATGCGTCATCCTCGCGGACTTTTTGCCTCTACGCTTCAGAGGCCAACGCCCTGACAGCGGAGTGTCCCGTGTTTGCAAATCTGTTGATCATCCTCGCCTCATCCCTGGTGGTGATTGCCCTGTTCCGACGCCTGCGACTGCCGCCGGTACTGGGTTACCTGTGCGTGGGATTACTGGTCGGGCCGAACGCATTCGACTGGGTCAACGAGAGCGAACATCTGCCGGATGTCGCCGAGCTGGGCGTGGTGTTTCTGCTGTTCTCCCTGGGCCTGGAGTTCTCCCTGTCGAAGATGATTGCGCTGCGTCAGGTGGTGTTTCGCCTCGGCAGTCAGCAAGTGCTGATCAGCGCAGCGCTGCTCGGCACCCTGTTGATGGGCCTGGGCATGCCGCTGATGCCGGCGCTGTTGCTCGGTGCCGGTTTATCGCTGTCATCCACGGCGATCGTGACCAAGGAGCTGGGCAGCCTTGGTGAAGTGTTCAGCAGTCACGGCCAGAACGCGGTCGGCGTGCTGCTGTTTCAGGACGTTGTCGCGGTATTGCTGCTGACACTGGTTCCGGTGTTCGCTGGCACCAGCGAGCAGGCCTGGTATTGGGCCCTGCCGCTGACCCTGGGCAAAACCGTAGTGCTGTTCTTCGGCCTGCTGCTCGCCAGTCGCTGGTTATTGCCACGGCTGTTTCATGAGGTGGCGGCCTCGCGTTCGGCGGAGCTGTTCGTTCTTCTGGCGCTGGTGATCGTGCTGCTGACCGCCTGGCTCACGCACTTGCTGGGGCTGTCGCCTGCACTCGGCGCTTTCCTTGCCGGCATGTTGCTAGGGGAAAGCCATTACCGGCACCAGATCGAAGCTGACATCCGGCCCTTTCGCGACATCCTGCTCGGCGTGTTCTTCGTCAGCATCGGCATGCTGATCGACCTGCAATTGTTCGTCAGTCACAGCCTGTTGATCATCGGCCTGACGCTCGGCCTGATGCTGATCAAGGGCATCGTGGTCGCGCTGCTGGTGAAGTGGCGCGGCAGCGACAGCGAAACCGCATGGCGCAGCGGCCTGGCCCTGGCCCAGGGTGGCGAATTCTGTTTTGCCTTGATGGCGCAGATGCAGCAGAACAGCCTGTTGCCGGCCGAGCCGGGTGCACTGCTGCTCGCGGCGACGTTCTGTTCGATGCTGCTCACGCCACTGCTGTTGCGTGCGGCGCCGCGCATTGCGGCCGTGCTGCACCGCAAGCCCAATCAGGAAGCGCAGATCGAACAGATCAGCGCGCTCAACGCCGACCTCGACCAGCACGTGGTGATCTGCGGCTACGGTCGCGTCGGCCAGTCCATCGGCCGCTTCATGGGCAATGCGGGGCAAGCCTATGTTGCGCTGGACAACGATCCGGTGCGGGTGCAGGAAGCCGCATCCGCGGAAAGCGACGTGCATTACGGCGACTCGTCGCGTGGCGATCTGCTTACTGCGGTTGGCCTGTTGCGCGCCAGGCTGCTGGTGATTGCCGTGGATCAAAGTGACGTGGCGTTGCGCATTCTGCGCGAAGCCCGGCGACTCAACCGACAGGTGCCGATTCTGGTACGCACCCGTGACGACAGCCAATCGGCGGAGCTCAGAGCCGCCGGCGCCACCGAGGTGGTGCCGGAGCTTCTGGAGTCGAGCCTGATGCTCGCTTCACACGCGCTGATCATGCTTGGCCTGCCCGCGCACAAAGTGCAGGAGAAGGTCGATCAAGTGCGTATCGATCGCTATCGCCTGCTCCACGGTTTCTATCCCGGAGCCAATGATGAGGAAATCTAGTCCTGACTCACCGCGCCGATCTTGTGCAGCGACAGGTCGGCGCCGTAATACTCTTGTTCCTGACTCAGGCGCAGCCCATGCAATGCCTTGATCGCGCCGTAGACGACGAAGCCGCCGACCAGCGCCACCGCGACGCCAAGCGCAGTGCCGATCAACTGGCTGATCAGGCTGACGCCGCCCAGGCCACCCAGCGCAGACTGACCGAAGATGCCGCAGGCAATCCCGCCCCACACGCCACACAAACCATGCAACGGCCAGACACCCAAGACATCATCGATGCGCCATTTGACTTGCGCAGCGGTAAAGCACCAGACAAACAAGGCTCCGGCGATCGCGCCGGTCACCAGCGCTCCGACCGGATGCATCAGGTCGGAGCCGGCGCAAATCGCCACCAGCCCGGCCAGCGGGCCGTTGTGCAGAAAGCCCGGGTCATTGCGCCCAACGATCAACGCCGCGACGGTACCGCCGACCATGGCCATCAGCGAGTTGACCGCGACCAGGCCACTGACGCCTTGCAGCGTCTGCGCGCTCATCACGTTGAAGCCGAACCAGCCGACAATCAGGATCCACGAGCCCAGTGCGAGAAACGGAATGCTCGACGGCGCGAACGCGACCAGGCGTCCATCGCGATAGCGACCATTGCGCGGGCCGAGCAGCAGAACAGCGGCCAACGCCAGCCAACCGCCCACGGCATGCACCACCACCGAGCCGGCGAAATCATGGAATGCCGCGCCAAACTGCGCCGCCAGCCAGCCTTGCAAACCGAAGTTACCGTTCCAGATCAGCCCTTCGAAGAACGGATAGATAAACGCCACGATCAGCGCCGTCGCGCACAACTGCGGGACAAACCGCGCGCGTTCGGCAATGCCGCCGGAAATGATCGCCGGGATCGCGGCAGCGAAGGTCAGCAGAAAGAAAAACTTCACCAGTCCATAGCCATGGTCAGCCGTGAGCACCGCCGCCGGTTGCATGAAGGTGACGCCATAGGAGATCCAATAGCCTATAAAGAAATAGGCCAGGGTCGAGACGGCGAAATCGCTGAGGATTTTCGCCAGCGCGTTGACCTGGTTCTTCTGCCGGACCGTGCCGACCTCCAGAAAGGCGAAACCGGCGTGCATCGCCAGTACCATCACCGCACCGATCAGAATGAACAACGTGTTGGAGCTGTGAACCAGCGTGTCCACAGCGCTTTGCAGATTTTCCATGAGGAGGCAGACCCAAGGCTAAAAGGCACCAAAGCGGTTCATGTGTGCATTTCATGCACCAAATTACGACTCATCAAATATCCAACGGCAGGGTTGATGAACTGATTTGGCGCATATATCGATGTCTGATCACGAACCGCGAGCAAATGAATTAGAGTTTTCTGCTCGGACGCCCGGCAACAGCGCACATACGCCGAGCGACGCACCACGACACAGCAAAAGTTGTACCAGGCATTTGCACTGAACCTTCGCGCAAGGCTCATACTCGAACGCTTCAAAGCCACCTACGGAGATCCACCCATGGCCAGCATCAAGGCAAAGACTGCTCAAGAAATCCTGATGAACGACTTCCAGACTCTGGTCGCCGACACCGAACGCTTGCTCGAACACACCAAGACCCTCGCTGGTGATCAGGCCGATGAGCTGCGTGCCCAGATTCATGACAGCCTGCTGCGTGCCCGGGAAACCCTGAAGGTGACCGAAGACACGCTGCGTGAGCGCGGTCAGGCGGCCGTAACCGCTACTGAAGACTATGTGTCGGCCAACCCATGGCAGTCGGTGGGCATCGCTGCCGGCGTCGGCTTTCTGATCGGCCTGCTGGCAACTCGGCGCTGATCATGTCGATCGGTGAATCCGGCCCGACTGCGGGCACCGCCTCCTCCACGCGTCGCCTCGGCGCTGCCGTTCTGGGCCTGCTGCACAGTCATGTCGAACTGTTCGGCATCGAACTGCAGGAGCAGAAATCACGCACTGTCAGCCTGCTGCTGTTCGC
This sequence comes from Pseudomonas sp. TE9122, assembly GCF_056278925.1. Lineage (NCBI taxonomy): Bacteria > Pseudomonadati > Pseudomonadota > Gammaproteobacteria > Pseudomonadales > Pseudomonadaceae > Pseudomonas > Pseudomonas sp. TE9122. The sequence continues at coordinate 3,558,661 of NZ_JBWBQI010000001.1, forward strand.
CGGCCTGGCGCTGGTTTTTGCCCTGCTGTTGCTGGTAGGTCTGTCGACGCTGGTGATGATCATCTTCTGGGACACCTACCGCCTGGCGGCGATCATCGGCCTGTGCGTGTTTTACACGCTGGCGTCGATCTTCTGCGGTCTGCGCCTCAAAGCGGCGATTTTCGATGAGTCCTCGCCTTTCCACGGCACGCTCGAAGAGCTGGCCAACGACCGGGAGCGCCTGCTGCCATGAGCCTGCCTGAACTTCCGCACAACAGCTCGCGCCGGGAAATGCGCAAGGCGCTGATCCGCCTGCGCATGGAAATGCACCGTCAGGAAATCCGCCACGAAACCGCGCAAGTGCTGCAACCGTTGCAGCGCATGCGTGGCATGAAGCAGAACGTGCAGGATGGTTTCGGCATCAAGCATGCGCCGTTGTGGGGCGTGGCGGCGGTGACGCTGCTGGGTTTCCTCACCGGCAAAGGCTCGAAACGCAGCAGTGGTGGCGGCTTGACGCGACTGCTGCGTCTGGGCACGACGCTTGGGCCGCTGATCAGACTGGTCATGCACAGCTCAGGCAAACGCTGAATCGCCCTTTTGGCTACATTCTTGCAGTAGCGCCGGGATGAATCTCCTTATCGGGAGATTCCATCCCGCGTGCCTATCCGGCAAGCGCGGCCAAACCAAAAACAAGATTAAGGACTTGCCGTGATCGACGGGCAACCGCTCGCCTGTTTTCAGCCTTTCATCGATACCGCCACCGGCCGCATTGCAGGCGTCGAAGCATTGGGTCGCCTGCGTCAGAGCGATGGTCAACTGACCTCGGTAGGACCGTTGTTCGCCGATCCGCGCACGCCGGCCACTGCCTTGCGCCGTCTCGACCGGCAAATCCGTGATCACGCCCTCAGCCGCCTGCATGAAGCGCCGGCCGAGTGGTTTCTCAGTCTGAACATGTCGCCACGCTGGATCAGCCGCCTGCGCGCCGATCAAGCGCTGCCAAGTCTCAAACAACTGGCGCGACACGAGGTTGATCCGCAGCGCATCGTTTTCGAGATCACCGAACTGGGTGGTAACAGCGAACGCCTGGCCCACGTGGTCGGGCGCTACCGTGACGCAGGGGCGAGAATCGCCATTGATGATTTCGGCGCAGGCTATTCGCAGCTGGATCGGGTGCTGGCCCTGCAACCGGACATTCTCAAGCTCGATATGCGCCTGTTTCAGGCTGCAGCCCTCGGCGGACCGAGCAGCGATGTGGTAAAGGCTCTCGCCCAGATGGCCGAGAAAACCGGCTGCTGGATCATCGCCGAAGGCGTCGAAACCGAAGCGCAGCTGAATTTCGCGCTGGAGTGCGGCTCGCGCTATGTGCAGGGATTTCTCTTCGCCCGGGCACAAGAAGAATTCTTCGCTACCGATGCCTTCGTCGCGCATTTCGCGCAATTGCGGCAACGCTACGTGAAGCAGAAACTCAGCGAGCGCGGGCGGCTGATGCAAATGCGTCAGCAGCTCAGCGAACTGATGGCGATTCTGCAGCAATGGGCGCAGGCCCGCGCCCCGCTCAGTGCGTTGCCGCAATTGCAGGCGTTTCCCTGGCTGCTGCGCTTTTATCAGTGCGACCGCCACGGCACGCAGCTGACCCCCAACCTGGAATGGCGCCATAACGGCTGGTTCGCCGATGATCGCTATCTGGGGCACAACTGGTCGTGGCGACCGTACTTCTATCATCTGCTGGCCGAAGGCTGGGAAGAACGCCGCCTGACCCTGTCCAACACCTATCGCGACGCCACCAGCAACCAGTATTGCCTGACTGCCGGACAGTTTTTCGATAACGGTGAACGCTTGCTGTTGATCGATATCGACGCAGCAGGCCTGTAGTTCCGCTTGCAGGCGCGCAGCCGAACCGGGAAGCTAGGGCGATCAGTCACCAGACGGAGAGATTCAGCCTTGGATTGGCCAACCCTGCTCAACCGCGAACGCCTCGGCAAGCCGCTGCACAGCCCCCAAGAACTCGGCCGCAGCCCTTTTCACAAAGACCATGACCGCATCATTTTCTCCGGGGCCTTCCGCCGCCTCGGGCGCAAGACCCAAGTGCATCCGGTCACCAGCAACGATCACATTCACACGCGCCTGACCCATTCGCTGGAAGTCAGTTGTGTCGGCCGTTCGCTGGGCATGCGTGTCGGTGAAACCTTGCGCAGCGCGCTGCCAGACTGGTGCGACCCGGCCGACCTCGGCATGGTCGTGCAGTCGGCCTGCCTGGCCCATGACATCGGCAATCCGCCATTCGGCCATTCCGGCGAAGACGCGATTCGCCACTGGTTTCAACAAGCCGCCGGACGTGGCTGGCTGGACGGCATGAGCGAGGCCGAGCGTGGTGATTTCCTCAATTTCGAAGGCAATGCTCAAGGCTTTCGCGTGCTGACGCAGCTGGAATATCACCAGTTCGATGGCGGCACGCGCCTGACTTACGCGACGCTGGGCACCTATCTGAAGTACCCGTGGACCGCGCGCCACGCCGACTCCCTCGGCTACAAGAAACACAAATTCGGCTGCTACCAAAGCGAACTGCCGCTGCTCGAACAGATCGCGCACAAACTCGGTCTCCCGCAAATCGAAGACCAGCGCTGGGCACGCCATCCATTGGTGTACTTGATGGAGGCTGCCGATGACATCTGCTATGCGCTGATCGATCTCGAAGACGGTCTGGAAATGGAGCTGCTCGAATACGCCGAAGTCGAGTCACTGCTGCTCGGTCTGGTCGGCGACGATTTGCCGGAAACCTATCGCCAGCTCGGCCCGCAGGATTCCCGGCGGCGCAAACTGGCGATCCTGCGCGGCAAGGCCATCGAGCACCTGACCAACGCGGCAGCGCGGGCATTTGTCGAACAGCAGGATGCTCTGCTCGCCGGCACACTGCACGGCGATCTGGTCGAACACATGCACGGGCCGGCAAAGCGCTGCGTGTTGAACGCCAAGGACATCGCGCGCAAGAAGATCTTCCAGGACAAGCGCAAGACGCTGCATGAGATCGGCGCGTATACCACGCTGGAGATTCTGCTCAATTCGTTCTGCGGTGCCGCGCTGGAGCAGCACAACGGCCGCACGCCGTCGTTCAAGAGCCGGCGTATTCTCGATTTGCTCGGCAACAATGCGCCGGACCCTCAAGGTTCGCTGCACAGTTCGTTTCTGCGCATGATCGATTTCATCGCCGGCATGACCGACAGTTACGCCAGTGACATGGCACTGGAAATGACCGGCCGCTCAAGTCATTGATCGTCCCCCATCAGCCGGCCATTGGTCTGGCCGGCTGATGCCCGGTGAGTTATCGCCACGAACGTTATACGCGTTCTTTAAACTGGTAAGACTGGATCGCGCTGACCCAGGCAACCAAACAAAACGAACCGCACTTGTTAAACACAACTTTAAACACCAGTAAATAATTGGAGATCAATATTGGCTCTCGGATAATTTCCATCTTCGGCGAATTGAACGCTCGTGCTTCCTTACGCCAATCCTAATTTCAACGTAGTCCATTTCTTCATTACGCGTAGGATTAATCCGATAACGTAGTCGCGACACTACCAGTCCATGCGAGTGCTCATGCATCTGAGCTAAGGTGCGCGCTTTATTCATGCTTGCATGGGACTCTATTTATGAACTCCGTTTTTATTGTGGACGATCATCCGGTCATCCGCCTCGCCGTGCGAATGCTCCTGGAACATGAAGGCTACAAGGTCGTCGGTGAGACCGATAACGGTGTCGATGCCATGCAGATGGTCCGTGAATGCATGCCCGACCTGGTCATTCTCGATATCAGCATTCCCAAGCTGGACGGCCTCGAAGTACTGGCCCGCTTCAACACCATGGGTTCCAATTTCAAGATTCTGATTCTGACGGCGCAGTGTCCTACGCTGTTCGGTATCCGCTGCATGCAATCCGGTGCATCGGGATATGTCTGCAAGCAGGAAGACTTGAGCGAATTGGTCAGCGCAATCAAAGCGGTACTTTCCGGTTACAACTACTTCCCCAGTCAGGCACTTAATCCGGTGCGCAGCGATGACACTCGATATGCAGAACTTGAACTATTCAAATCCGTTAATGATCGCGAGCTGATGGTATTGCAGTTATTTGCACAAGGACGCACCAACAAGGAAATTGCCAAGGGCATGTTTCTGAGCAACAAGACCGTCAGCACTTATAAAAAGCGTCTGATGCAAAAACTCAAAGCCAGATCCCTTGTAGAACTTATCGAGATGGCCAAACGCAACGCACTCGTGTGAGACCCCACATGCCCAGCCGTCTGAAGGACTACCTGATCACCTTGAGCGCCGTTCTGTATCTGAGCGCCAATGCCTTCGCCTCGCCAAGCCCCTCACCCGACTATGCGTTGCTCAGCCGCTCGGCAACCGAGGCTGTCGGGATTGTCCTGCAATCGTCACAACGGCAATGGCTACAGACTCGCAGCGAACTGAAACTGGGTACCTCCGCACCTGATTACCCGCCATTCGACATGACCGTCAGTGGCCAGGACTACGAGGGACTGACCGCCGATTACGCAGGGATTCTCGGTCAAGCCACCGGTTTGCCGATTCGCGTGCAACGCTTTCCCTCGCGCGAGGCTGCCATTCGCGCCTTGATCGATGGCCAGATCGACCTGCTTGGCACAGCCAACGGCTACGAAGCAGGCAATGCCAACCTCGCGTTCTCCACACCTTACGCGGTCGATCAGCCGGTACTGGTGACCCGCGAAGATGAAACCCGCTCGCTAACCGAAGGCCTCGCCGGCCTGCGCCTGAGCATGGTGTATCACTATTTGCCGCTGCCGGAGATCAAGGCGCTGTATCCCAAAGCGCTGATCACCTGCTATCCGTCCTATCAGAACGCAATCAACGCGGTGGCCTTCGACCAGGCCGATGTGTTTCTCGGCGACACCCTCTCCACCCATTACATGATCAACAAGGGCTATCTCAATAACGTCCGCATGGCCAACTTCGGCAAGCAGGAAGCCCATGGCTTCAGCTTCGCCGTGCGGCGCAGCAATCCGCAGTTGCTGGGCATCATCGACACCGTGCTAGCAGCGATCCCGCGCAGCCAGCGCGATGACATCGCCAAACGCTGGAGCGCCGGCAGCGACCTGCTGCTCACCGACAGTAAACTCCAGCTGACGGATCGTGAGGAGAACTGGCTCAAGCAGCATCCCGTCGTCAGCGTAGTGGTCAATGAGGCGTACGCACCGTTGACCTTCTTCGACAGCGCCGGCAATTTCCGCGGCATCAGTGCCGACCTGCTCGAGCTGATCCGCTTGCGTACCGGCCTGCGTTTCGAAATCCAGCGCAGCCGTAACGATGCGGAAATGATCAGGCAGATCGACAATCACAAAGCCGATCTGATTGCCGCCCTGCTGCCCAGCGCCGAACGTGAAAAAAACCTGAGTTTCAGTCGTCCCTATCTGGAAAATTCCTACGTGCTGCTGACCCGCAAAAGCGCCGACAGCCCGACCAACCTGGCCCAACTCAAAGGCAAGCGTCTGGCGATCGCCCAAGGCAATCCGCTGGTCGCCTACTTGCATGAGAATTTTCCGGGCATCGAACTGATCGAAACCCCCGACACCTTCAGCGCCGTGTCGATGCTGGCCGACAATCACGTCGACGGCGCGGTGAACTCGCTGGTAATCGCCAACTATTTCATCTCATCGCGCATATTCGATCGGCCATTGCAAATCACCACCACGATCGGCACCAGTCAGGCAGCCTTCTCGTTGGCGACCGCCCGTGACAACACCGAACTGGCCTCGATCATCAACAAGGCGCTGCTGAGCATCGCTCCCGAGGAGCTCGGCGTGATCAACGGCCGCTGGCGCGGTTACTCCACGGCATCACAGAACATCTGGCAAAACTACCAGCGCCTGTTCTACCAAGTAGTCGCAGCCGCCGGCCTGATCCTGCTGCTGTTGTTGACCTGGAACGCCTACATGCGCCACCAGATCAAGCAACGTCAGGCCGCCGAACGCGCGCTGAACGATCAACTGGAGTTCATGCGCTCGCTGGTCAACGGCACGCCGCACCCGATCTACGTGCGAGATCGCCAGGGTCTGCTGCAAAGTTGCAACGACAGTTATCTCGAAGCGTTCAACGCCAGACGCGAGGACATCATCGGCAAAGGCGTCGTGCAAGGCACCCTGAGCAACGCATGCGAGGCCGAGGCGTTCCAGGCCGATTACCAGAGAGTCATTGCCGAAGGCATTCCCTTGATACTCGACCGGCCTCTGCACATCGGCAGCCGCCGCCTGACGATTTACCACTGGATACTTCCCTACCGCGACTCCAGCGGTGCCGTCCAGGGCATCATTGGCGGCTGGATCGATATCAGTGAACGCCGCCAATTGTTTGAAAAACTGCGTGCGGCCAAAGAACAGGCAGACGAGGCGAACCGGGCCAAAAGTACCTTCCTGGCAACCATGAGCCACGAGATCCGTACACCGATGAACGCCGTGATCGGCATGCTCGAACTGACCCTGCGACGCATCGATCCGCAGCACCCCGATCGCGCTTCGATCGACACGGCCTACCATTCGGCCAAGGATCTGCTCGGGCTGATCGGCGATATCCTCGACATCGCCCGCATTGAGTCCGGCCGTCTGAGCCTGTCTCCGGAGTGGATCAATCTGGTCGACACGGTGACCTCCGTTGCGCGCATCTTCGACGGCCTAGCGCGGCAGAAAAACCTTGCCTTGCAAGTCGTCTTCAACCCGCCGAACCCGGCTGTGGATGTGCACCTGGATCCGCTGCGCTTCAAGCAAGTGCTGTCCAACCTGGTCAGCAATGCCATCAAGTTCACCGAAAGCGGCCACGTGCGGATCACCCTCGACCTGATCCCGGCAGACGCTGCTGGGCGAACATTGATGCAGCTGACCGTGCAGGACAGCGGCTCAGGCATCAGCGCCGAAGATCAACAGCGCTTGTTCGAACCTTTCTCGCAGGCGGATAACGGCAGTAGGCAGGCAAAAAACGGCGCCGGACTCGGGCTGGTCATCAGTCGCAACCTGTGCGAAATGATGGGCGGACAACTGCAGTTGAGCAGCCAGCCCGGCATCGGCACTCAGGTTTGCATATCGCTGCCGCTGGACAGCCTGCCGGCAAAGGCGAATCCGCCGAAAAGCGAACCGTTGATCAAGCCTGCGACAACGCCGTTACATGTCCTGGTTGTCGACGACCATCCGGCCAACCGTTTGCTCATGTGTCAGCAACTGGAGTTTCTCGGTCATCGCTTCAGCATTGCCGAAGATGGCTGCAGCGGCCTCGAGCGGTGGAAGGCCGATCATTTCGATCTGGTGATCGTCGACTGCAACATGCCCTTGATGAACGGCTATGACATGACCCGTGGGATTCGCCAGCTTGAACTGCAAAACCACCGCCCGCCTTGCACCGTGCTGGGTTTCACCGCCAATGCCCAGCCCGAAGAAGTCCAGCGCTGCAAGCTCGCCGGCATGGACGACTGCCTGTTCAAACCGTTGAGTCTGACCTTGCTCGGACAATGGATCGACGGCATCACGCCGGCATCACCGGCCTCGGTCTTCGACCTGCAAAGTCTGAGCCTGCTGACCGGCAACAACCCCGGGCAAACCCGGCGCATGCTGGTGGAACTGCTCAAGAGCAGCCGTCTCGACCGCGAAGAACTGCTGAGGCTGTCGCCCGAGGATGATCGCGAAGCGCTGGCAGTGGTTGCGCACAAGATCAAGGGCGCAGCACGCATCGCGCAGGCCTCGCGGTTGATCGAATGTTGCGATGAGCTCGAGGACGCCTGCCAGCAAGCGCTCGCGTCACAGGAGATTGCCCGTCGCTGGGCGGCAACCAGCCAAGCGATGCTCGAACTGGCGCAGGCCCTGCAACAGCAATTGACCCTGGCCGATCAAGGCACAGTGAGCGAGTCTTAACTATGCTTGGACGCTGAGCAGTGAGTTAAACATTCATGGAGAGCCTGCAATGCACAGCCCACTGCGCCCCGAGCAACGCCGGTTGCCGCTGCACGTGCACATCAGCGTCATGTTCACCTTTCTTTTATTGCTCACCGGCGTGGTGCTGGGCCTGTTCAATTACCACCAGACCACGCAGATCATCCTGTCGAGCAGCGAAAAGCTGTTTGACCGCATCGAGCAGGATGTACGCCTCGATCTGCAGGCAACCTATCAGCCGATCCGCAACCTGTTGAGCCTGCTGGCGGATACCCCGGCAGCCCAGGCTAGTGATCTGGAACAACGCCTGCCCTTGCTCAAACCCTTCAGCCAGTCGCTCACCGACAACCCGGCGCTGGCGTCGCTGTATCTGGGTTACGCCAATGGCGATTTCTTCATGGTGCGCGCGCTGCGTACTCCGGCTCTGAAGGCGCAGCTTCAGGCGCCGGAAGCGGCGGCCTATCAAGTCTGGAGCATCGAGCATGCTCCACAAGGCGCCGTACGCTCGCAATCATTGTTCTTTGATCAGGCCCTGACACCGATCAACCGCCGCGAGCATCCCCAAGAGCCGTACGATCCGCGCAGCCGGACCTGGTTCAGCGACGCCCTGCAACAGGCCGGGCAAATCACCACCGAGCCCTATGTATTTTTCTCGACCCACAATGTCGGCACCACGCTGGCCCGGCGCAGCGGCGAGAACGCGGTGATCGGCGCCGACCTGACCCTCGCTTCGCTGTCGACCGCCCTGGGCAAGCACCGGGTCACGCCCTCGACAGAGATCGCGCTGTACGACACCGACGGCAACGCCGTGGCTTACCCCGACAGCCATCGCCTGATCGTCGATGACCGCACTGCGCGTCTGGCCAGAGCGGCCGATCTCAGCCCTGAGCTGAACGCGCTGCTCAGCTCCGACACTATCGGCAAGCGTCTGCAAGTAAACGACCGGCAATGGATCGTCGCACGCACCGGCATCGAGGAAGGCGGGCCGAAAGGCCTGCAACTGGCGCTGCTGGTGCCGGAAGACGAATTACTGGTGGATGCGTTCCGCATGCGCTGGCAAGGCGCGCTGATCACCCTGGCCATCCTGTTGCTGTGCCTGCCATTGGGCTGGGTGATTTCGCGGATTCTGGTCAAGCCGCTGCATGCCCTGGTCAAGGAAGCCGACGCGATCCGCAGCTTCGACTTCAGCTCTCCGCTGGCGCGCCGCTCGCCCGTACTGGAAGTCGATCAATTAAGCCTGTCGATGGCGCGGATGAAAGAAACCCTGGGCAGTTTCTTCCGCATCACCGACAGCCTGTGCGCCGAAACCCGGTTTGCCCCGCTGCTCGAACGCGTGCTGTTCGAAACCGTGCAGATCGCTCAGGCACAGGCCGGTCTGATCTACCTGCGCGAAGCTGACGGCGCGCGCATGGAGCCTTATGGATTGGTCATCGATGGCGTGCCGCAGAAGCTGGAGGCGTTCGACATTCAAGGACGTGAGTTGCATAAAAACACCGGCCCGGCGTGGTTCGAGCAACTGGCCAGCGCCAACAATACCGTCAGCCATCTGGGCTTCGATCAGGCCGGCGACTTGCAGAAAATCCTCCTGGCCATGGAATCACCGCGCATTCACCTGATCGGCATCCGCTTGCACAACCAGCACGATGAAACCATCGGCCTGCTGATTCTGCTGGTCAATGACAGTGGTGAGCCGAGTGATCTGGAAAAGCTGCGGCCTGACCGAATTGCCTTCTTGCAGGCGGTGTCCGGCGCGGCGGCGGTGAGCATCGAAAGTCAGCGTCTGCAAGCGCGGCAGAAACAACTGCTCGACGCCTTCATCCAACTGCTGGCCAGCGCGATCGACGCCAAGAGCCCCTACACCGGCGGCCATTGCCAGCGGGTGCCGGAACTGACGTTGATGCTCGCCCAGGCTGCTGCGGCAAGCCAGGACCCGGCGTTCAGCGCTTACCAACCGAGCGAGGATGAATGGGAGGCGTTGCACATCGCAGCGTGGTTGCACGATTGCGGCAAGGTCACGACGCCGGAATACGTGGTCGACAAAGCCACCAAGCTCGAGACCATCAACGACCGCATCCACGAAATCCGCACCCGCTTCGAGGTGCTCAAGCGTGACGTGTGGATCAACTACTGGCAGACGCTGGCGAACGGTGCAGACGAAGCGGCGCTGGCCCGCGCCCGTGATAGTGAGTTGCTGACGCTCGATGACGACTTCGCCTTTGTCGCCCGCTGCAATCTCGGTGGCGAGGCCATGGCCGAGGCCGACCTGCAACGCCTCGAGCGAGTGGCGCAACGCAGATGGCTGCGCACCCTCGATGATCGCCTCGGTGTGTCATGGGAAGAAAACCGCCGCCAGGCGAAAACCCCTGCGCAGCTGCTGCCCGTCAGTGAAAGTCTGCTGGCCGACAAACCCGAGCACCTGATCGAACGTGACAAGAACGAGCTGATCCCCGAGGACAACCCCTGGGGCTTCAAACTCGATGTGCCCGCGTACAAGTACAACCGCGGCGAGTTGTACAACCTGAAGATCGCCCGCGGCACGCTGACCCGCGAAGAGCGCTACATCATCAACCATCACATGGTGCAGACGATCATGATGCTCAGCCACCTGCCCTTCCCCGGTCACCTGGACAGCATTGCCGAGATCGCCGGCGGCCATCATGAAAAAATGGACGGCACCGGGTATCCGAAACGGCTGAAGCGCGAGGAAATGAGCCTGCCGGCGAGGATGATGGCGATTGCCGATATTTTCGAAGCGCTGACCGCCGCCGATCGCCCTTACAAGAAAGCCAAGTCGCTGAGCGAAGCGCTGGGGATCATGGCGACCATGTGCCGTGAAGCGCACATCGATGCGCCGCTGTTCGGCCTGTTCATCAACGAAGGGGTGTACATGCAGTACGCAACGCGGTTTCTCGATCCCGCGCAAATCGACAGCGTGGATACGGCCAGCCTGTTGCACAAGGCTGGCCTCGGCGGTTGATCAGCAGTCGGTCAGGCGCAGGAAAATCGCCGCCAGTTGCTCGATGCCGGCCTGATCTTCGGCGCCGAAACGCGCCAGCTTCGGGCTGTCGAGGTCGAGCACGCCGATCAGGCGTCCGTCCTTGACCAACGGCACAACCAGTTCGCTGTTGGACGCGCTGTCGCAGGCGATGTGACCGGGGAAAGCATGCACATCCTCGACGCGCTGGGTTTGCAGGCTGGCAGCCGCCGCGCCGCAAACACCGCGCCCGAACGGGATGCGCACGCAAGCGATCTGGCCCTGAAACGGCCCGAGCACCAGCTCTTCGTTACGATTGAGGTAGAAACCGGCCCAGTTCAGATCATCGAGCTGGTTGAACAGGAATGCAGAAAACTGCGCGGCATTGGCGATGAAATCGCGCTCGTCCGCCAGTAGCGATTCCAGTTGCGCGGCCAACATACCGTAGCCTTCGAGGCCCTGGCCGCTTTGTTGCAAATCAATCATGCCTTGTGCTCCAGCAATTTCAGTCCCACCCAGTAACGGGCGAATTGATACGCGCAACGTCCGTTGCGATTACCGCGGCCGGTGGCCCAGCGCACGGCGAGGATGTCGAGTGCTTCGTCGCGCTGCCAGCTCAGGCCGGCCTTGGCGGCCAACTGGCCGATCCAGTGCTCGACGACGTCGAGAAAATGTTCCTGGGTAAACGGGTAGAACGACAGCCACAGACCGAAACGGTCGGACAGGGCGATCTTGTCTTCCACCGCTTCGCTCGGGTGCAGTTCGCCGTCGACGCGCTTCCAGTTTTCGTTGTCGCTTTCCTTTTCCGGCACCAGGTGGCGGCGGTTGGAAGTGGCGTACAACAAGACATTGTCGGGGGCCTGCTCGAGCGAACCGTCGAGCACGCTTTTCAGCACGCGGTAGTCGCCTTCGCCGGATTCGAACGACAGGTCATCGCAGAACAGCACGAATCGTTGCGGCAATTTGGCGACTTGCTCGACCACGCGTGGCAGGTCAGCCAAGTGATCGCGTTCGATCTCGATCAGACGCAGGCCGGCACCGGCGTGCTCGGCCAGCAACGCACGCACCAGCGAAGACTTGCCGGTACCGCGTGAACCCCAGAGCAAGGCGTGGTTGGCCGGCATGCCATCAAGAAATTGTTGTGTGTTGCGCCCCAACTGCTCCAACTGCCGGTCGACGCCGATCAGGTCGGACAGACGCATGTCGAGGCTGACTTCCAGCGGCAACAGGTAGCCGCTGCGACCGTCACGCTGCCAGCGCGCTGCCAGGCATGTGTTCCAGTCAATGACGGGGCGCGGTGCCGGCAACAGTGGTTCGATTCGCGCCAGAACCGACTCGGCGCGTTCAAGAAAAGCATTCAATCGGGAATCCACGTCTTCTCCTCGGGCACTTTCACAGTGATGATGACGATCCAGCGACGACACACAGATAAAATCGCCTCAGCAAGCCTTGTTACAAGGCGATTCGGGAACCTCGGTATCCCTGCATGATCGACTATGCTTGAGCAGCGAAGGGAAACGGAAGTGGTTCAACAACCCATGGATATCAAATTCACCCGCCGGCTGTCTTACAAGCAAGCCAGGCTTACCGTGCTGGTCGGGTTCATTCTGGGCACCCTGCTCAGTCTGCTGCAGATCGGCATCGATTATGCCAGCGAAGACGCTTCCATCAACCGTGAAATCCTCGCGCTGCTGGAAATCAGCCACAATCCGGCCTCGCGCATCGCCTATAACATCGACGCCGAGCTCGCGCAGGAGCTCACCCTCGGCCTGCTGCGCTCGCCGGCGATCATCGCCGCGCAACTGATCGACAACAACGAGACCGTGCTGGCCAGCGTCAAACGCCCGGAACTGCAGAGCAGCTATCGGCTGATCAGCGACTTCCTGTTCGGCGCCAAGCGTCATTTCGAAGATCGTCTGTACCTCGACCACTTGCCCAACGAATCCCTCGGCGTCCTCAAGCTTGAAGTCGACACTTATGCCTTCGGCAGCCGCTTCCTGCGCCGCGCGGAAGTCACCCTGCTCAACGGTTTTGCCCGCAGCCTGCTGCTGACCGGGATCCTCCTGGCGCTGTTCTACGTGATGCTGACCAAGCCGTTGGTGCGGGTCATCCGTGAGCTCAGCGGTCGCGACCCGCGCAGCGCCGAGCCGACCACGCTCGAGTGCCCGGCCGGCCACGGCAACGATGAAATCGGCGTGCTGGTCAAGGTCGCCAATCAGCAGTTCGAGAACATCGCCACCGAAATCCAGCAACGGCGCACCGCGGAAAACCGCCTGACCGAATACCTCGCGCAACTGGAAGACATCGTCTCTGCGCGCACCGCCGAACTCAAGGCAATCAACGCCCGCCTCAGTCAATCCAACGAAGAGCTGGAAGTGGCCCGCCGCACTGCGCTGGACATGGCCGAAGCGCGTTCGGCGTTTCTGGCCAATATGAGCCATGAGATCCGCACGCCACTCAACGGTTTGCTGGGGATGATCGCGCTGTCGCTGGATGGCCCGCTCAACGCCGAGCAGCAGCAACAACTGTCAATCGCCCACGACTCGGGCAAGGTGCTGGTGGAACTGCTCAACGATATTCTCGACCTGTCGAAATTCGACGCCGGGCAACTGGAGCTGGAAAACATCCCCTTCGACCTCGGTTCGCTGATCGAAGACACCGCCAACCTGCTCTCGCAGAACGCCGCGCCAAGCGTCGAGCTGACCTGTCTGATCGAGCCGCACTTCCCGGCGCTGGTGCTGGGCGACCCGACCCGGGTGCGGCAGATCGTCAGCAACCTGCTGTCCAACGCGCTGAAATTCACCCGCTTCGGTCGGGTCGATGTGCGTCTGTCGGCGTACAAGGGTGGCGTGCGCATCGAAGTCTGCGACACCGGCATAGGCATCGCCCAGGAAGCGCAGGTGAAAATCTTCCAGCCGTTCACCCAGGCCGGCGCCGGTATCACCCGTCAGTACGGCGGCACCGGGCTGGGGCTCGCGCTGACGTACAACCTGTGCGAGGCGATGCAGGGTCGGCTGACCATCAGCTCCGAAAGCGGCTTCGGCAGCCAGTTCTGCGCCGAACTGCCACTGCCCTCTCACACCCGCGCGCTGCCGCCGATACCGTTACGCGGCAAGGTTCTCGCCATCACCGCTGCCAGCAGTGGCCTGGCGGAATTGCTGAAAAGCCTGTTGCCGGTGTGGGGCCTGGAATACACGCAGCGCACTATTGATGATTCGCTGCTGGGCCTGAGTCCGGATGTGCTGATCACCGATTGCCCGGAATGCCTGTTCGGTCTGCGCCCTAGCATCACCGCGCCGATCCTGCTGGTGACTGCTTACGGCAGTTTTCTGCCCAGCGAAGAAGCCGCCGCCCTCGCCCCCTTGCAGCAGCAAGCCCGGCCGCTGGCGCGCAACGCGCTGTACCAGCATCTGCGACGGATTCTGCAACCGGACGCCGCCACCCTCAGCGAAGCACAAGCGGATGCCTTGCCGTCCGCGCGCCGGGGCAAGGTGCTGCTGGTCGAGGACAACCCGGTCAATCAACTGGTCGCCAAAGGCATGCTCGGCAAGCTTGGCTGCGATGTAGTGGTGGCGGGGCATGGTGCCGAGGCGCTTGATCAACTGGAGTTTGCCGATTTCGATCTGGTGCTGATGGACTGCAACATGCCGGTGATGGATGGCTATGAAGCCAGTCGGCAGATTCGCCAGAGCGGGCGCTGGCCGAGTCTGCCGATTGTCGCGCTGACCGCCAATGCCATGTCCGAGGAACGCGAACGCTGCCGCGCGGCGGGCATGAGCGACTATCTGGCCAAACCGTTTCGCCGCGAAGAACTCGCCGCGTTGCTTGATCAGTGGATGCCGACTACTAAAGCCCTTTGATCTGCCCGAGCAAATGATCGAGGCCGGCGCGCAAATCATTGAGCCGGTCGAGATCTACGCCACTGTCGCAGAGCAGGCGCGCCTTGAGTGGCCCGACCTGCTCGCGCAGTGCTGTTCCGGCAGGCGTCAGGCTCAGGTGCATCTCGCGTTCATCCCGCGCCGAGCGCCGACGCTGGACCAGATCGCTCTGCTCCAGACGCTTGAGCAGAGGAGTCAACGTCCCCGAGTCCAGCGCCAGACGTTCGCCCAAGGCCTTGACCGTCGGTTGCTCCGGCGCAGCATCCTGCCATTCCCACAGCACCAGCATCGCCAGGTACTGCGGGTAGGTCAGGCCCAACTGATCGAGCATCGGCTTGTAGGCGCGAATCACCGCCCGCGAGGCCGCGTACAGCTTGAAGCACAACTGGCTGTCGAGCTTCAGCGAATCAACCGCCAGGCTCATTTCAGTAGAGCTTCGATCTCGCCGCTCAGGTCCTGCGGCTTGGTCGTCGGGGCGAAACGCTTGACCAACTGGCCATCCTTGCCGATCAGGAACTTGGTGAAATTCCACTTGATGCCCTGCGAGCCGAGCAGGCCCGGGGCGCGCTTCTTCAACTGCACGAACAGCGGATGAGCATCGGCGCCGTTGACGTCGATCTTCTTGAACAGCGGGAAGCTGACGCCGAAATTCAGTTCGCAGAACTCGCTGATGGCGCCCTCATTGCCCGGCTCCTGTTTGCCGAACTGGTTGCACGGGAAACCCAGTACCACCAGCCCTTGATCCTTGTAGGTTTGCCAGAGTTCTTCGAGGCCCTTGTATTGCGGAGTGAAGCCACACTTGCTCGCGGTATTGACCACCAGCACGGCTTTGCCGGCGAAATCGGCCAAGGTCTTTTGCTCACCCTTGATGGTGGTGCACGGGATATTCAGCAGGTTGTCGCTCATGGGTCGGCTCCGCAATGGTCAGGAAGGCGCAAACATAACGAGCAATTGAATTGTGTGCAATCTAATTGACCGATAAAAAGGCGACGCGATGTCGCCTGTTTCGGTTATTCCCGGGGCTCGAGATTCAGGCACACCGAGTTGATGCAATAACGCAGGCCGGTCGGTGGTGGGCCATCCGGGAACACGTGGCCCAAGTGCGCATCACAGCGCGCGCATTTCACTTCGGTGCGGATCATGCCGTGGCTGGTGTCGCGGATCTCAGTCATCGCGCTATCGCCGATCGGCGCGTAAAAGCTCGGCCAGCCGCAGCCGGAGTCGAATTTGGTCTTGGAGTCGAACAGCGGCTCGTTGCAGCAGACACAGTGGTAGACACCGTCGGTTTTGGTGTTGTTGTATTTGCCCGAGAACGGGCGCTCGGTGGCACTCATACGGCAGACGTTGTACTGCTCGGGGTCGAGCATGGCACGCCATTCTTCCAGGGTTTTCTGCAACTTTTCCATCATCACACCTCAGCGGCTGAAAAAGCCCGATCTGTACCTTTTCCACGGATCGGGCGGCACGTATGATTGCGCCTCGTCACGCGCCAGTCTGGCAGCCAGACCGGGCGCATTCAAACGGATTCTGAGCGCTAAAGCGCCAGACCTCCGCCTGTGCGAAGACGCAGCAATCCCAGTACGGTTGTCCATTTGCCGCCTGGATCGTTCATTTTCGGGATCACATCGCCATGCAGTTCAGCAAATCGAACAAGCTCGCCAACGTCTGCTACGACATTCGCGGCCCGGTGCTCAAGCACGCCAAACGACTGGAAGAGGAAGGCCAGCGCATCCTCAAGCTGAACATCGGCAACCCGGCGCCGTTTGGTTTCGAAGCGCCGGACGAAATCCTCCAGGACGTGATCCGCAACCTGCCGACCGCGCAAGGTTACAGCGACTCCAAAGGCCTGTTCAGCGCGCGCAAGGCGGTGATGCAGTACTACCAGCAGAAGCAGGTTGAAGGTGTCGGCATCGAAGACATCTACTTGGGCAACGGCGTTTCCGAGCTGATCGTGATGTCGCTGCAGGCGCTGCTCAATAATGGCGACGAAGTGCTGGTGCCAGCCCCGGACTATCCGCTGTGGACCGCTGCCGTCAGCCTCGCTGGCGGTAACGCCGTGCATTATCTGTGCGACGAAGGCGCCGACTGGTTTCCGGATCTGGCCGACATCAAGGCCAAGATCACCCCGAACACCAAGGCCATGGTGATCATCAACCCGAACAACCCGACCGGTGCGGTGTATTCGAAGGAAGTGTTGCTGGGCATGCTGGAAATCGCCCGCGCGCACAACCTGGTGGTGTTCTCGGACGAGATCTACGACAAGATTCTTTATGACGACGCCGTGCACATCTGCACCGCTTCGCTGGCGCCGGATCTGCTCTGCCTGACGTTCAACGGCCTGTCGAAATCCTACCGCGTGGCCGGTTTCCGCTCCGGCTGGATCGCCATCTCCGGGCCGAAACACAACGCGCAGAGCTACATCGAAGGCATCGACATGCTGGCCAACATGCGCCTGTGCGCCAACGTGCCGAGCCAGCACGCAATCCAGACCGCGCTGGGCGGCTACCAGAGCATCAACGATCTGGTGCTGCCGCAGGGTCGCCTGCTGGAGCAGCGCAATCGCACTTGGGAGTTGCTCAACGATATTCCCGGCGTCAGCTGCGTGAAGCCGATGGGCGCGTTGTACGCGTTCCCGAAAATCGACCCGAAGGTCTGCCCGATCCACAACGACGAGAAGTTCGTGCTTGATCTGCTGCTTTCCGAGAAGCTGCTGGTGGTGCAGGGCACGGCATTCAACTGGCCGTGGCCAGATCACTTCCGCGTGGTCACCCTGCCCCGCGTCGATGATCTGGAAATGGCCATCGGCCGCATCGGCAACTTCCTCAAGTCCTACCGCCAGTAATGGCCAGCAGTGCGCAACGGATTGACTGTTGCGCACTGTCTGATTCAGCAACACATCTTTGTTCCGCGCCTTTGCAGCCCTTCTACACTTGCGATGCGAGCCGTACAGACGTGTCTGACCTAATGGCGGCGGGGCGAAAGGCTGTGTCATCCGTGTCGGAATCGAGGGTGGGAATTTTCTTTTTCCTCAAGAAACCGCTGTAGGACACAGTTTGAAATAGTCACTCGGTTGAATAGCCCGGTGCCGCACCTTATATACCCCGCAGTACGCTACATCTTTAGCTTGAGGAGAGTTCTACAACCATGATGCGCATCCTGCTGTTTTTGGCCACTAACCTGGCGGTCGTGCTGATAGCCAGCATCACCCTGAGCCTGTTCGGCTTCAACGGGTTCATGGCGGCCAACGGGGTCGACCTCGACCTCAGTCAGCTGCTGGTCTTCTGTGCGGTCTTTGGTTTCGCCGGCTCGCTGTTCTCGCTGTTCATCTCCAAGTGGATGGCGAAGATGAGCACCGGTACGCAAATCATCAGCCAGCCACGCACTCGTCATGAGCAATGGCTGCTGCAAACGGTCGAGCAATTGTCCCGCGAAGCCGGGATCAAGATGCCTGAAGTCGGGATTTTCCCGGCCTACGAAGCGAATGCTTTCGCTACCGGCTGGAACAAGAACGACGCGCTGGTCGCGGTCAGCCAGGGCCTGCTCGAGCGATTCTCGCCCGATGAAGTGAAAGCCGTACTGGCCCACGAAATCGGTCACGTCGCCAACGGCGACATGGTCACGCTGGCTCTGATCCAGGGCGTGGTGAACACCTTCGTGATGTTCTTCGCGCGGATCATCGGCAACTTCGTCGACAAGGTCATCTTCAAGAACGAAGAAGGCCAGGGCATCGCCTATTACGTGGCGACCATCTTCGCCGAACTGGTGCTGGGCATCCTCGCCAGCGCAATCGTCATGTGGTTCTCGCGCAAGCGCGAATTCCGTGCCGACGAAGCCGGCGCCCGCCTGGCCGGTACCAGCGCGATGATTGGTGCTCTGCAACGTCTGCGCGCCGAACAGGGCCTGCCGGTGCATATGCCCGACACCCTGAACGCCTTCGGCATCAACGGTGGCATCAAACAGGGCTTCGCCCGCATGTTCATGAGCCACCCGCCGCTGGAAGAGCGTATTGACGCACTGCGTCGTCGCGGTTGATTTGATCGCAATAAAAAAGAAGGCCCGCAGTGATGCGGGCCTTTTTTTGTATCTTCAGATCATGCGTTGTCAGCAAAGTCCCATTCGCGAGCAGGCTCGCTCCCACCTTTGAAACGCATTCCCCTGTGGGAGCGAGCCTGCTCGCGAAGACGCCGGAGCTGCTAATAAAAAACTATCTGGAAGAAACCCGATAAACCCGCTCCACCAACCACTCAACCCCGCCCTGTAGAAACTTGGGGCTCTCAGCCAGAATATCTCGCTCTTCCAGTTTCTCCAGCTGCCAACCCTGGCCCAGCAGCCGCTGCGCCTCATCATCATTCACCGCAAACGGCGGTCCCGGGATCTGCGTCTGATCGTAATCCAGGGTAATCACCAGCCCTTTCATCTCCGGCGCCAGCAAGTGCTGCAAATGCGCCGCGTAGCGCTGGCGCATTGCGTCCGGCAAGGCAATCAGCGCGGCGCGGTCATATAGCGCAGTACAATCTGCGACGTCCTCGGCCGTCAGCGCAAAAAAATCACCGCACCACAATTCGAACGCAACACTGCGATAAACCTTGAATGCGCCCTTCTCGCTGATCTGCGGCTGCAACTGATGTTCGCTGAAAAACTCCTCGACAGCCTTTTCCGCTAGCTCAACCCCAATCACCTGGTGTCCCTGCCCGGCAAGCCAGAGCAGGTCCAGACTCTTGCCGCACAGCGGCACCAGCACGCGTGCCGACGGTGCAATCGCCAGCTCCGGCCAATAGCGCTGCAAATACGGGTTGGCCTCGGCCTGATGAAAGCCGATCTGGTTCGAATCCCATTTCTTGTACCAAAACTCAGGCTGCATGGATCACTCCCGAAAAACCGATGAAAAACCGCAGAAACTTATATTGGATTCAGATCGATGATCTGACTGAAGATGGTTCATCTTAGCGCTCAGGAGCCCGTCTATGTTGCCCAGCCTGTTTATCTCCCACGGTTCACCGATGCTGGCGCTGGAGCCCGGTGCCAGCGGCCCGGCACTGGCGCGACTGGCCGCTGAACTGCCGCGCCCCAACGCCATTGTCATCGTCTCGGCGCACTGGGAAAGCCAGGAACTGCTGGTCAGCAGCCACTCGCACCCGGAAACCTGGCACGACTTCGGCGGTTTCCCCCGTGCGCTGTTTGAAGTGCAGTACCCGGCACCGGGCAATCCGCAGCTGGCCGCCGAGGTGGCTCAACTGCTGAACGCCAATGACCTGCCGGCGCGGCTCGATCCGCAACGACCGTTCGATCATGGTGTTTGGGTGCCACTGTCTTTGATGTATCCGCAGGCCGATATTCCGGTGGTGCAAGTCTCGTTGCCGAGTCGCGGCGGACCGGCATTGCAGACGCGAGTTGGCCGTGCACTGGCGAGCCTGCGCGAACACGGCATTCTGTTGATCGGCTCCGGCAGCATCACCCACAACCTCCGGGAGCTGGATTGGCATGCCGGCCCGGAAAGCGTTGAACCGTGGGCGCGGGATTTCCGTGACTGGATGATCGACAAGCTGGCGGCCGACGATGAAACGGCGCTGCATGATTATCGCCAGCAGGCGCCGAATGCCGTGCGCAGTCACCCGAGTGATGAGCATTTGTTGCCGCTGTACTTTGCTCGCGGTGCGGGCGGGATTTTCAGCGTGGCGCATCAGGGTTTCACGATGGGGGCGCTGGGTATGGATATTTATCGCTTCGGCTGACGTCATCGCTGGCAAGCCAGCTCCCACAAGGTGTTGTGTCGCCCGATGAGCAGGCAAAAAAAATCCCCGAACCAGTCGGGGATTTTTTATGTGCGATCAATCAGCCCGAGGGCGGATCAATCTTCGCGGTAGCGACGCAGCTTGAGCTGCTTACCGGCCACCCGAGTGTCCTTCAGTTTGGTCAGGAGTTTTTCCAGACCTTCTTCCGGCAGCTCGACGAGGCTGAAGCTGTCACGCACCTGGATGCGACCGATCGCTTCACGGGCCAGACCGCCTTCGTTGAGGATGGCGCCCAGCAGGTTTTTCGCAGCGATACCGTCACGCGCACCCAGCGCGGTACGGCAACGAGCACGGCCTTCGCCCAAAGGCATTGGCGCGCGACGCTCGCGGTCACCACGATCAGGACGATCACCGGAACGCTCAGGACGGTCGCCACGCGGTGCGTTGTTCGGCACCAGTGGACGTTCCTTCTCGATTGCGGCCAGGTTCAGCGCTTGACCATTGGTGGCTTTGCGCAGCAGCGCAGCAGCCAGAGCACGCGGGGTGCAACCGATGTCGGCGGTCAGGCGGTCGAGCAGCTCACCGTGAGTCGATTCGGCATCAGCGACCAGCGGCGACAGGCTGTTGGTCAGTTTCTTGATGCGTGCATCTAGAACGGCTTGGGCGTCTGGCAGGCGTACTTCGGCAACTTTCTGACCGGTTACGCGCTCGATCACTTGCAGCATGCGGCGCTCACGTGGAGTCACCAGCAGCAGGGCGCGACCTTCGCGACCGGCACGGCCGGTACGGCCGATACGGTGCACGTAGGATTCCGGGTCGTACGGCATGTCGACGTTGAACACGTGAGTAATGCGCGGAACGTCCAGACCACGGGCAGCAACGTCGGTGGCGACAACGATGTCCAGACGGCCATCTTTCAGCGAGTCGATGACGCGCTCACGCTGGTTCTGGGCGATGTCACCGTTCAACGCGGCGGCTTTGTAGCCTTTGGCGTCGAGGGCGCTGGCCAGGTCCAGAGTGGCTTGCTTGGTGCGCACGAACATGATCAGGGCGTCGAAGTCTTCGACTTCCAGCAGGCTGAGCACGGCCGAGGTTTTCTGGTCAGCGTGAACCAACAGGTGAGCCTGTTCGATCGCGGTAACGGTCTGGGTCTTGGTCTGGATCTTGACGTGTTGCGGATCGCGCAGGTGGCGTTCAGCAATGGCGCGGATCGACTGCGGCAGGGTCGCCGAGAACAGCACGGTCTGGCGGGTCGATGGCAGAGCCTTGAAGATGACTTCCAGGTCATCCATGAAGCCCAGCTTCAACATTTCGTCAGCTTCGTCGAGAACCAGATGGTTCACAGTCGACAGGACTTTTTCGTCGCGACGCAAGTGATCGCACAGACGACCCGGAGTAGCGACAACAATCTGTGCGCCATTACGGATTGCCTTGAGTTGCGGGCCCATCGGCGCGCCGCCGTAGACAGCCACGACGGTGACGCCTGGCATTTGCTTGGCGTAGGTTTCAAAAGCGGTTGCTACTTGCAGCGCCAACTCTCGGGTTGGCGCCAGGATCAGGGCTTGCGGTTCGCGCTTGGCAGGATCGATGCGGTGCAGAATAGGCAGTGCGAACGCGGCGGTTTTACCGGTACCGGTTTGCGCCTGGCCAATCATGTCCTGGCCGGCCATGATGATCGGGATCGATTGCTGCTGAATCGCCGAAGGCTCTTCGTAGCCAGTCGCTGCGACGGCTGCAAGAATATTCGGGTTGAGATTAAAAGCGGCGAATCCGCCGGTTTCCTGGGTCATGGGTCTGCCTCTAAGTGCATCCGCAAAGACCCATGCTCCAAAGCTGCGCATGCCGTGTTGAGACTCAAGAGTCGCCCTGGCAGCTTTGTCGGCGGGGATTTGCGAAAACGAATGAATGAAGATGAATCGTCAAGGAAGAGCCCGCAATGCGGACGTGCAGCCGAAGCTGACTTCGGGAAATGCGCTACCTAAACGCGGCCCGGTTAAAGGCCGGCGCGCACTATACCGGATTTCGCCCGAAAAGGGAGCTTTTTTTGTGGCCCCTATCCGTGTGTCACCGCCGTGTAACGGGGTTTTGCGGATAATCGCGCAACGGTCTATTTTGCAAAGGCCCGGCCCTGCGGGCGATGACGCTTAAACGGTTCACCGACCTGCGGCAAAGCGCCGCGCATCCGCCCTTCCCGCTTGAGGATTTAGCCATGAATCAGCCCTGCGCCGGCCGCGTCAGCCGAGAACGTCGTGGTCATGTGCACTTGATCGGCCTCGATCGGGCGGCCAAGCGCAACGCTTTCGATATCGACCTGCTCAACGACCTGAGCCTGGCCTACGGCGAGTTCGAAGCCGACCGCGAAGCGCGGGTCGCCGTGGTGTTCGGCCACGGCGAGCACTTCACCGCCGGGCTTGATCTGGTCAATGCCAGCGCGGCTCTGGCCGAAGGCTGGCAGGTTCCGACAGGCGGGTGCGATCCCTGGGGCGTTTTCGTCGGGCCACGGGTGAGCAAGCCGGTAATCGTCGCCGCGCAGGGTTACTGCCTGACTATCGGCATCGAGCTGATGCTGGCGGCGGACATCAATCTGTGCGCGAGCAATACCCGCTTCGCGCAGATGGAAGTGCAACGTGGGATTTTTCCGTTTGGCGGGGCGACTTTGCGTTTCCAGCAGATCGCCGGCTGGGGCAATGCGATGCGCTGGTTGCTCACCGGCGACGAGTTTGATGCACACGATGCGTTGCATCTGGGCTTGGTCCAGGAAGTGATGGCCAGTGAAGACTTGCTGCCCCGCGCGATCGAGCTGGCCGAACGGATTGCCCGGCAAGCACCGCTGGGCGTGCAGGCGACCTTGATGTCAGCGCGGCAGGCGCGCTATGAGGGTGAGACAGCGGCGGCGCAAGCGTTACCGGCGCTG
The DNA here is from genome assembly GCF_056278925.1 of Pseudomonas sp. TE9122. Lineage (NCBI taxonomy): Bacteria > Pseudomonadati > Pseudomonadota > Gammaproteobacteria > Pseudomonadales > Pseudomonadaceae > Pseudomonas > Pseudomonas sp. TE9122. The sequence continues at coordinate 3,582,086 of NZ_JBWBQI010000001.1, forward strand.
GTGAAGAAGTTGCTCGCCACTGAAGATGCCCGGGAGGGGGTGAGATCGCTGGTGGAGCGGCGGCCAGGGATTTTCAAAGGGGTGTGAAGAATCTGCTGCCTGTCAGGGCCTTTTCGCGAGCAGGCTCGCTCCCACAGGTCGAACGCATTTCAAATGTGGGAGCGAGCCTGCTCGCGAAGGGGGCGGTACTGCCGGCTCAGGTCGCCGGGCGAATCGCGTTGATCAACGACTGCAACGAGTACCCCAACTGCGGCGCCAGCGCTTCGGCCCGCTGGGTCAGCGCCTGCATGTCCAGCGCCTGATCGAGATCCGCCGGAACGATCAGAATCACGTTGCCCTCCTTCACCGGCAACTCCCAGTAATGCCGGTGATAGAGGCCGCGCAACAATGCCGCGCCCAGTGGTTTGCCATCGTCGGTGGCCCACTGGTTGATCACCAGCCAGCCGCCCGGATTCAGGCGCTTCTGACAATCGCCGAGAAAACTCCAGGCCAGATGCCCGACACCGGGACCGACATCGGTATAGAGGTCGACGAAAATCAGATCCGCCGGCTCGGCAGTCGGCAGCAATTCCAGCGCATCGCCGACGCGGATGTACAAACGCGGATCATCATCCAGGCCAAGATATTCGATGGCCAGGCGCGGCACGTCCGGGCGCAGTTCGATGGCCTCGACGTCTTCGAGCGGCAGAAACTTCAGGCAAGCCTGGGTCAGTGTGCCCGCACCCAAACCGAGAAACAGCGCGCTCTCCGGCTGCTCGTGGCACAGCGCACCGATCAGCATCGCGCGGGTGTAGTCGTACTCCAGCCAGCTCGGGTCGGCAGTGAACACGCAGCTCTGCTCGATCGCATCGCCAAACTCGAGAAAGCGGTAATCGGCCACTTCCAGCACGCGAATCACGCCGAACTCATCCTGTACTTCGGCGAGCAGATGCTCGACGCGCTCCTCAGTCATTTCGTCTCCTGATGGTCACCGGGCGCGGTGACGCGATGGCACCGCTGTGGCGCCGTGGCAAAGCGGCGATTGTCGGCGATGGGGCGGGAGCAGGTCACGCACTAATTGCTGCTAACATGGCGCTTCCCTGCGTACGAACTTCGAGACCGTGATGAGCCAACCGTGGAGCCCTGACAGCTGGCGCGCCCTGCCGATCCAGCAACAACCGCAATACCCCGACGCCGCGCACCTGCGCCAGGTCGAGCAAACCCTGGCCAGCTATCCGCCGCTGGTGTTCGCCGGCGAAGCGCGCGAGCTGCGCCGCCAGTTCGCCGAAGTCACTCAGGGCCGCGCGTTCCTGTTGCAGGGCGGCGATTGCGCGGAAAGCTTCGCCGAATTCTCCGCCGCGAAGATTCGCGACACCTTCAAAGTGTTGCTGCAAATGGCAATCGTCATGACCTTCGCCGCTGGCTGCCCGGTGGTCAAGGTCGGGCGCATGGCCGGTCAGTTCGCCAAGCCGCGTTCAGCCAACGACGAAACCATCGGCGGCGTGACCCTGCCGGCCTATCGTGGCGACATCGTCAACGGCATCGGCTTCGACGAAAAGAGCCGCGTGCCGGATCCAGAGCGTTTGCTGCAGTCCTATCATCAGTCCACAGCGACCCTGAACCTGTTGCGCGCTTTCGCCCAGGGCGGTTTCGCCGACCTGCACCAAGTGCACAAGTGGAACCTGGATTTCATCGCCAACTCGGCGCTGGCCGAGAAGTACAGCCACCTCGCCGACCGCATCGATGAAACCCTCGCGTTCATGCGCGCTTGCGGCATGGACAGCTCGCCGCAACTGCGCGAAACCAGTTTCTTCACTGCCCACGAAGCGTTGCTGCTGAACTACGAAGAGGCCTTCGTGCGCCGCGACAGCCTGACCAACGATTACTACGATTGCTCGGCGCACATGCTGTGGATCGGCGACCGCACCCGCCAGCTCGACGGCGCGCACGTTGAATTCCTGCGCGGGGTGAACAACCCGATCGGCGTCAAGGTCGGCCCGAGCATGAACCCCGACGACCTGATCCGCCTGATCGACGTGCTCAACCCGGACAACGATCCGGGCCGTTTGAACCTGATCGCGCGGATGGGTGCGAACAAGGTCGGCGATCATCTGCCGGCACTGATCCGCGCGGTCCAGCGCGAAGGCAAGCAAGTGCTGTGGAGCTCCGACCCGATGCACGGCAACACCATCAAGGCCAGCAGCGGCTACAAGACCCGTGACTTCGCGCAGATCCTGGGCGAAGTGAAGCAGTTCTTCCAGGTGCACGAAGCGGAAGGCAGCTATGCCGGCGGCATTCATATCGAGATGACCGGACAGAACGTCACCGAGTGCATCGGCGGCGCGCGGCCGATTACCGAGGATGGCTTGTCCGACCGTTATCACACCCACTGCGATCCACGGATGAATGCTGACCAGTCGCTGGAATTGGCGTTTTTGATTGCCGAGACCCTGAAGCAAGTCCGCCGCTAGACCGAGTAGCCCCAATTCGCGAGCAGGCTCGCTCCCACATTTGCAATGCGTTTCCCTGTGGGAGCGAGCCTGCTCGCGAAAGGGCCGGCTCAGGCAACCTCAATCCGCGCCAATGCCACCCGCAACCGCCCCGCACTTTCGCGCTGACAATTCAACTGCACCCGCTCAAGCCCCAACCAACCCGCCATCCGCCGCAAATTCAGCGCCAGCGCCAGCATCCCCTCCTCGTCCAGTCCCGATTCTTCCTCATGCACCGCATGCACCGCCAACTGCCCCGCTGCCCGTTCGGCACGCAGATCAACCCGCGCGGCGATCCGCTCGTTGTGCAAAAACGGCAGCACGTAATAGCCGTAAACCCGCTTGGGCTGCGGTGTGTAAATCTCCAGGCGATAGCGAAAATCGAACAAACGCTCGGTGCGGCTGCGCTCCCAGATCAGCGAGTCGAACGGCGACAGCAGCGCACTGGCGATAACCTTGCGCGGCACTTTGGGCTCCGGCAGGCAATAGGCAATCTGCCGCCAATCGGCGACTTCGCACATCTGCAATTGCCCCGCCTCAACCAGTTCAGCCAGACGCGGCCGCGCATCCGCAGGGCTCAGGCGAAAGTAATCACGCAGGTCTTTTTCCGTACCAACGCCCAACGCTTGCGCCGCATGCAACAGCAAACCGCGTTGCGCCTCGGCCTCATCCGGCGTGGGCTGCTGCAGGATCGCAGCAGGAATCACCCGCTCGGGCAAATCGTACAAGCGCTCGAAACCGCGTCGCCCCGCCACTGTGACTTCACCGGCGGCGAATAACCATTCCAGCGCATGTTTCTCGGCACTCCAGTCCCACCATGGCCCGGCCTTGTCTTCGCGGGTCGACAGACTGCCGGCGCCAAGCGCGCCCCGCTCCTCAACCGCAGTCAGCACGCGGCGGATGGTTTCCTGTTGTTCGCGACCAAACCTCGCCAATTGCTGATAGATGTCTTCGCCACGCTTGGCCCGCTGCATGCGCCAGCGCAGCAACGGAAACATCGACAGCGGCAGCAACGACGCTTCATGGCCCCAGTATTCGAACAGCGTGCGCCGACGGCCCGAACTCCAGGCAGCCTGGTCGAGCAAGTCAGATGGATAGCAACCGAGACGGGAAAACAGCGGCAGGTAGTGCGAGCGCACCACGGCATTGACGGAATCGATTTGCAGCAGGCCCAGCCGTTCGATCAGCCGGTTCAGATGACTGGCATTGACGTTCGGCGGCTGGCGCCCGTTGAACTCTTGGGCAGCCAGCGCCAGACGTCGCGCCTGTTTGAGGGAAAAGGACACTGTCGCGGGCATTTATTCCTCCATGTCTGCTCGCAACCTACCTCACCTGAAAGGGGTTTGTGTAGCGATAGCCTCATCATTTATGCATCGGGTCGTCCCAGAACGGCCGCACGGTTTCATGCTCCACATCGGCGCGGCTGATGCCGATGTCCTTCAGCGCTTCGTCGCTGAGCCCGGCGAGCATTTCCCGTTCACGATGCAGCTCATACCAGCGGCTGAATTTGTGCAGCAGATCGGACACGATATGGCCGTGGCCGGACAGCTGTTCTTGGCTTGCATACTCTCTTTGACCTTTCATCGTCTTGCCTCCTTTTGTGGATGGCTCAAGTCTCGCGCCGGCGCTAAGATCAATCCAACGAATGTTTCTGATGGCATGCATCACGGAGATTCATCAATTGTCCGCCTACCCCAGTATCGATACCGATGTCCTGCGCACCTTTGTCGCGATTGCCGATCAGGGCGGTTTCACCCGTGCTGGCGAGATGGTCAACCGCACCCAGTCGGCGGTGAGCATGCAGATGAAACGCTTGGAAGAAGACGTGTTGCAGCGCCAGCTGTTCGAGCGTGATGGGCGCCAGGTGCGCTTGACGGCCGAAGGCCAGGTGCTGCTCGGTTATGCACGGCGCATCCTCAAACTGCACAGTGAGGTGTTCAACACCCTGCGCGAGCCGCACATGGTCGGCACCGTGCGCATCGGTACGCCGGATGATTATGTGATGCGTTTTCTGCCGGGAATCCTCTCGCGGTTTGCGCAGTTCTATCCGCTGATCCAGATCGAAGTGCATTGCGAATCGACCAAACAACTGTTGCAGCGCACTGATCTGGACTTGTCGATCGTCACCCGTGAGCCGGGCAACGAGATCGGCCAGTTGCTGCGCAAGGAGCGCTTTGTCTGGGCCGAGGCGCAGAACTTCAGCGCCCACGAACAGACGCCGCTGCCCCTGGCGATGTTCAACAGTGATTGTTTCTGCCGCTTGTGGGCGTGCAATGCGCTGGACGCGATGGGCCGCGATTACCGCATCGCCTACAACAGCAGCAGCCTGTCGGCGCTGATGGCTGTGGTCAGCGCAGGGCTGGCGATCACCGCGCAACTGGAGAGTCTGATCACCCCGGACATGCGCATCCTTGGCGCCGCCGAAGACCTGCCGCTGCTGCCCGAGGCAAGCATCATGCTGATCCGCAATCTGAATAACCCGTCGCCGATCACCGAGTGCCTGGCCGAACACATTGTCGAGGGCTTCAAACTTTAAACGCGAGCATCACCGCACACAGCACCAGAAAGCCGCAGAACAGCCCACGCAGGAGTTTTTCCGGCATGGCGTGGGCAACTTTCACGCCCCAACTGATGCTGAGCAGACCACCGACCGCCAGCGGCAGACCGATCATCCAGTCGACTTCATGGTGCACGGCGTAGGTCACCAGGGTTACACCAGTGCTCGGCAGGGCCAGCGCCAGCGACAAGCCCTGAGCAACCACTTGGCTGGTGCCGAACAGGCTGGTCAACACTGGTGTGGCCACCACCGCGCCGCCGACGCCGAACAAGCCGCCCATGGTCCCCGAGGCGGCGCCGAGCACGCCCAGCCACGGCCACGAATAGCGCATCTCGGCAGTCGGCGCTGGTCGTGGGCCGAACATTTTCAATAGATTGTAGGCCGACAGCGCCACCAGAAAGGCAACAAAGCCGATGCGCATGGTCTGCGCGTCGATGCCCACCGCCCAGATCGAGCCGAGCCAGGCAAAGCAGAAACCCATCACCGCCAGCGGCAGCGCATGGCGCAATTCGATGCGATTGCGCTGGTGATAACGCCACAGCGCCAGCATCACGTTCGGTACCACCATCACCAGCGCCGTGCCTTGGGCGATCTGCTGATCAAGCCCAAACCACACGCCAAGCAACGGGATCGCAATCAAGCCACCGCCAATGCCAAAGATCCCGCCCAATGTGCCAAGGGCGGCGCCGAACAGCAGGTACAACAGAAAATCCATCACAACGGTAATCCTCTAACGACAGGCGGCCAATGCTACGCACTCGCGCCTAGCGGGGAAACGCATAGCAACGCACAATGGCTATGCCGATTTTGCACAAGCGTGGTTTCCATGAATCCCAACCAATTGACCGATCAACTCGGCCTGTTTCTCGATGTGCTGGAGAGTGGCAGCTTTTCTGCCGCTTCGCGCCGCCATCCGCTGACACCTTCCGCCGTGGCGCGGCGCATCGACAGCCTGGAAAGTGCCGTCGGCAGTCAGCTGTTCGTGCGCAGCACCCATGCCGTGCTGCCGACTTCGGCCGGCCTGGCCTTTGCCGAGCGGGCGCGCCGGATCATCGCCGAGTTGCAACTGGCGCGTGCCGAAGCGGTGTCGTTGAGCAGTGCACCGGAAGGTCTGATCCGCATCGATGCGCCAGCAGCTTTCGGGCGGCGACATCTGGCGCCGGTAATTGCCGATTTTCTCCTGCTGTACCCTGGACTGGACGTGCAGATGCACCTGATCGACAGCTTCAGCGACATGGCCGGCAGCAGCCTGGGCAAGGTCGATCTGGTGCTGCGTACCGGCCAGTTGGCTGACTCGCGCCTGGTCGCCACGCCATTGGCGAGCATGGTCCGCGTCGCCTGTGCCAGCCCTAACTATCTCAAGCAGCGTGGTGTGCCCGAGCATCCGGCGCAGTTGAGTGAACACGACGGGCTCGACTGGGAAGGCCTTGCGCCGCCGTTTGCCTGGAAATTCGAAGTGGACGGGCAAATGCAATTGCACCGGCCATCGCGCGTACGTCTGAGCGCCAACAATGCCGAAGCTCTGGCGTGTGGCGCGGCGGCGGGTCTGGGCGTCGCACACTTGCCGACCTGGCTAGCCAGCGAATACCTGCTGCGTGGCGAACTGGTGCCACTGTTCTGCGAAAATGGCCTGCCGCCGCCGGAGTCCACCGGCATTTACGCGCTGCGCATGGAACAGCAGGTCCATTCGCGCAGTCGGTTATTGCTGGAATATCTGAAAACCCGCTTCAGTCCGGTGCCACCGTGGGATCTGGCGTTGCAACGGCAATTCGCCCGGCACTGAGGCCGGACATATTTATCTGGCGCCTTAAAGATTCGAGCGCTAGATTAAAAAACGATCAACGATCAAGGCTTTGACATGACTTCCGAACGCGACAACTGCGACGACCTGCTGCTCGACAATCAGGCGTGCTTCGCCCTGCACTCGACCTCGCTGATGATGACCAAGGTCTACAAGCCGCTGTTGCAGGCGCTCGGCCTGACCTATCCGCAATATCTGGCGATGATGGTGCTGTGGGAGAAGGACGGTCTGACTGTCGGAGAAATCAGCGCACGCCTGCTGACCGATCCGGGATCGCTGACGCCATTGCTCAAACGCCTGGAAGCCGAAGGCCTGCTCAGCCGCACCCGCAGTCGCGAAGATGAGCGGGTGGTGATTGTCGAACTGACTGCAGCGGGCCGAGCCTTGCGCGACAAGGCGCAGACCGTGCCACAGTGCATTCTCGGCGCCAGTGGCTTCACCCTTGAACGTCTGCAGAAATTGCAGGCCGAGCTGCAAGCGCTGCGCGGACATCTGCAAGACAGCCTGAATTAAGCCCCGCTACATCCCCCTGTGGGAGCGAGCCTGCTCGCGAAAGCGTCCGATCAGACAGCGAGTCGTTGAATGTTCCACCGCCTTCGCGAGCAGGCTCGCTCCCACAGTGATTTCAGCGCCAACAAAAATATTTGTCCCGCCTGAATTCCCTCGTCAAGCGCTCTAAATCAGGCCTTACCCGCCCCTTCCACGCTATGCCCTTGAGCAAAACGCGATTTTTATTAAAAATTTATCTTGCGCGCTAAACATTAGCGCTATACATTCTCTTCACACCTACTTAGCGCGCAAACAATTAGCGCACAAAACCACAACCCATGAGGCTCACACCATGCAAACTCTCTACACCGCAATCGCAACTTCCACTGGCGGCCGTGACGGTCGTGCGATCTCCAGCGACAACGTACTGGACGTCAAACTGGCCACCCCGAAAGAACTCGGCGGTGCTGGCGGTGCGGCGACCAACCCTGAGCAACTGTTCGCTGCCGGTTACTCGGCCTGCTTCATCGGCGCGCTGAAATTCGTCGCCAGCCAGACCAAGCGCAAGATTCCTGACGACGCGTCGATCACCGCCCATGTCGGCATCGGCCAGATCCCTGGCGGTTTCGGTCTGGACATCGATTTGCACATCAGCCTGCCAGGCCTGGAACAAGCCGATGCGCAGTCGCTGGTCGACGCCGCTCACCAGGTCTGCCCGTACTCCAACGCCACCCGTGGCAACGTCGATGTGCGTCTGCACGTAACCGTGTAATCACTCAAGTCTCCGGCCCGAACAAGGAAATTGAACATGAACACTTTCAGCAAAGTCTTGACCGGTACCCTTCTCGCCCTGTCGGTACACAGCGCTTTCGCCGGTGATGTCGAACACAACACCCAGGCATTTCTCGATGCGCTGAACTCAGGCAGCGGCAAGCCGATCGAGCAGCTGTCGCCCAAGGATGCCCGCGCCGTGCTGGTCGGCGCGCAGTCCGGGGTCAAGTTGACGTTGCCCAAAGCCGATGTCAGCGAGAAGACCATCCAGGTCGATGGTCAACCGCTGAGCCTGACCATCGTCCGGCCGGCCGGGGTCAAGGGTGAGCTGCCGGTGTTCATGTTCTTCCACGGCGGCGGCTGGGTGCTGGGGGACTTCCCGACTCACGAACGTCTGGTGCGCGATCTGGTGGTCGGTTCGGGGGCGGCGGCGGTGTTCGTCAATTACACCCCTTCGCCGGAAGCGCATTACCCGGTGGCGATCAACCAGGCCTACGCTGCGACCAAATGGGTGGCGGAACACGGTAAAGAGATCAATGTCGACGGCAAGCGCCTGGCCGTGGCCGGCAACAGCGTCGGCGGCAACATGGCCGCTGTGGTTGCGCTGATGGCCAAGGACAAGGGCACCCCGGCGATCAAATTCCAGGTACTGCTGTGGCCGGTGACCGATGCCAACTTCGACACCGGTTCGTACAACCAGTACGCCGAAGGGCACTTCCTCACCCGCAACATGATGAAGTGGTTCTGGGACAACTACACCACCGACGCCAAACAGCGTAACGAGATCTACGCTTCACCGCTGCGCGCCACCACCGCGCAACTCAAAGGTCTGCCACCTGCACTGGTGCAGACTGCCAGCGCCGACGTGCTGCGTGATGAAGGTGAAGCTTACGCACGCAAACTCGATGAAGCCGGAGTACCGGTTACGTCGGTGCGCTACAACGGCATGATTCACGATTACGGTTTGCTCAACGTGGTCAGCCAGGTACCGGCGGTGCGGTCGGCGATGTTGCAGGCGTCTGAAGAACTGAAGCAACACTTGAAATAACCACAGTCCCATTGTGGGAGCGAGCCTGCTCGCGAAAGCGTCCCGTCAGACAGCGCTTCATTGAATGACACACCGCATTCGCGAGCAGGCTCGCTCCCACATGGGACAGGTGTGAAACTCAAAGCGCAGGCACAAAAAAACCCGACTCAATGGTCGGGTTTTTTCTTTCCGCAAAAAGCAGTGCTTATTTCGCACGGCCTTTGTAGGAACCGCCTTCGCGGGTATCGATCTCGATCATGTCGCCGATTTCGATGAAGTCGGCAACCGACAGCTCGGTACCGTTCTTCAGTTTGGCAGGCTTCATCACCTTGCCGGAAGTGTCACCGCGAGCGGAGCCTTCGGTGTAGTCAACCTGACGCACGATGGTGGTCGGCAGTTCTACGGAAACCAGACGCTCTTCGAAGAACACGGCTTCGCATACGTCGGTCATGCCTTCTTCAACGAAAGGCAGAACGCTTTCGATGTCTTCGGCGTTCAGCTCGTACATGGTGTAGTCAGTGGTGTCCATGAACGTGTAAGTGTCACCGCTGATGAACGACAGGGTGGCTTCTTTACGATCCAGGATCACGTCGTCCAGTTTGTCGTCCGCACCGTAAACGGTTTCGGTCTTGTAACCGGTCAGCAGGTTCTTCAGCTTGGTCTTCATGATCGCGCTGTTACGGCCCGACTTGGTGAATTCAGCTTTCTGAACCAGCCAAGGATCGTTGTCGATACGGATCACGGTACCGGGTTTGAGTTCTTTACCAGTTTTCATTGCGAATATCCGAATTTGGATGGGATTTACAAAAATCTAGGCCGCGTATCATATCCAATTTACATAAAACTGTACCAGCGCCGTGGCAAGATCCGCCTGCAAGGCCTGTTCCAGACACCATGCCTCGGCATTTTCCTCGAGTTCCGGCCAATGATTTCGCACCGCCAGCCAGTGCTCGCCGATCGGTTGCCCGGCGCTCCACGCTCGCCACAGACCGTTCATCGCCTGCGCCGCAGCGGGGGAAAGGCCGTGAGTGTAGAGCGCGAGGAAAGCGTCGAGCTTGTCCAGATGGATGTCATCGTCCTGCTGATAGATGTGCCAGAGCATCGGCCGCCCCGCCCATTGCGCGCGCACGAATGAGTCTTCACCGCGCACCGCGTTGAAATCGCAACACCAGAGCAGGTGGTCGTATTGATCCTGACGGACGAACGGCAGCACTTGCACGGTCAGGGACTCGCGCACATGAATCGCACCGACCATCAAGGTTTCCACGCCCAGCCAGCGCGCCACATCGCCGAGAATCCGCCCTTCCGGCACCAGCAGGTGAGTCGGCCGCGCATCGGCCGCCAGCACGTCCAGCCAACTGGCCAGCCCGGCATTTTCATAAGCAAACAGCGAGATCAATTGCGCATCGGGCGCGGGATCAATACCCAGACCTTGCAGGAAATGTCGCTGAGCCGGTCGATCCTGCTGAAACTGCCGACGCTGTTCGAGCAGTCCGCATTCGCGCAGCAGGCCACCGGTGCCCGGCTTGAAGCCCGGAAAGAAGAAGAACTTCTGCACCGATTTGTATTTCACCGACGGCAAGCCATGGCAGCCGGTGACCCAGTCTTCGGCGCTGAGATAATCGAGGTTGAGCCACAGCGGCCGCGTTTCCCGCGCAGCCATGCTGTCCATGTAATCAGTGGGCAACTGACAGGCGAAGGCGGCGATGACTACGTCGGCCGCCTCGGCGTGCGGCCATTCGCTCGGCCACTGACGCACCTCGACGCCCTGCTGCCATTGCTGCACAACATCGACATCGATCTCAGGACAGAGGCGCTCGAACGCGCGTAGATCATCCACCCACAGGCGCACCGGCAAGGCATGTTCGGCCACCAGTTGCCGGGCCAGGCGCCAGGTCACGCCGATGTCACCGAAGTTATCGACCACGGTGCAGAAAATGTCCCAGCGGGGTTTCGCTTCAGGCATGCCGTTCTCCCGTTGGCAAAAGACCTCGATTGTCCGCATAAATGCGCTCGCGCAGAAGAGCCGACGGCGATTAATCTTCGTGCGACAATCGCCACTTGCCCGCAACCATCCGCCAGGAGGCCGCCATGCCCTACCGTCCGAATCCGCGTCGTCCCTTGCCTGTTCAGCTTAGCGCGCTGCATCTGACCGGCAGCATCGCGCTGGGCCTGTGGCTGGGGTTCCTGGCGATTGCGCTGACCTGCTGGCTGCTTTCGCGCTTTATCTTTCCCGAGCAGATGGCCCCTGTCGCGCAAGCGGTGCAGCAGCGCGTCAATCCCCCGGCTGTGGCGCCCGTGCAGGTTCAGCCGGACATTCCGCCGCAAAGTCCGCTGTTCCAACGGTACGAAGAAAACCTGCGCAAGAATGAACAGCAGGCCCGACTGGATCAGGCGCGCGCCAATTCGCGCAATGCGTCGAACCCGAAATGCCAGTTCTGGCTGCAGCAGGACCAGACCGCGCCGACGGAAAAGAGCCGCGCCAACGTTTTGCAATTCTGCGATTGATCATGAACAAACACAGCGTCCACCAGTTGATTCTCGACAAGCTGCGCATCGACCTCGACATCGCCGAACGCGCTGCGCAAACCGCTTACGAAACCGCGACCCACGAAGAAAACATCGCCGAAAACAAGTACGACACGCTGGGGCTGGAAGCGTCATATCTGGCGGCGGGTCAGGCGAAACGGGTTGAGGAGATTCGTCAGTCATTAGCGCTGTGCCAGAACCTGACGTTGCGTGCCTACGACGAAAACCGCGGCATCGAAGTCGGCGCCCTGCTCGGCCTGGAGGACGAAAAGGGTCGCGAGCAATGGCTGTTTCTAGCGCCCGATGCGGCGGGGTTGAAAGTCGACGTGGTGGGTCAGCCGATCACCGTCATCACCCCACGCTCGCCGCTGGGCAAAAGTCTGCTGGGCAAGTTCGCGGGCGATGAGGTGGAGATTCTGGTGGCGGGCACCCGGCAACAATTTGCTGTCACCGAGGTGCTCTGAAGCGGGTGCTTAGTGAACGGGCAGTTCGACGCCGTCGAACAGCTCTTCGAGCTCTTGCTTGTTGTGGCACTGAATGGCCTTGGCCATGACTTCGCGGGTCAGGTGCGGGGCGAATTTCTCGATGAAATCGCACATGAAGCCACGCAGGAAAGTGCCACGACGGAAACCGATCTTGGTGATGCTCGACTCGAACAGCTCGCTGGCATCCAGCACCACCAGGTCGTTATCGAGTTTGGTATCGACGGCCATTTTAGCCACGATGCCCACGCCCAGCCCCAGACGCACGTAGGTTTTGATCACGTCGGCGTCAGCAGCGGTGAACACCACTTTCGGCGTCAGGCCACGATGGCTGAAGGCTTCATCGAGCTTGGAACGGCCGGTGAAACCGAACACGTAAGTAACAATCGGATATTCGGCCAGCGCTTCGAGGGTCAGCTTCGGCAGCTTGGTCAGCGGGTGGCCGTGGGGTACGACCACGCAGCGGTTCCAGCGATAGCACGGCATCATCACCAGATCACCGAATAGCTCCAGCGCTTCAGTGGCAATAGCGAAATCGACGGTGCCGTCAGCGGCCATTTCGGCGATCTGCATCGGCGAGCCCTGATGCATGTGCAGGGCCACGTCCGGGTATTGCTTGATGAAATTGCTGATCACCGGCGGCAGCGCATAACGCGCCTGGGTGTGGGTGGTGGCGATCGACAGGGTGCCCTTTTTCTCGTTGGAGAATTCCTGGGCAATCTGCTTGATGCTTTCGACTTTGCGCAGAATCTCGCCGGCGGTGGTGATGATGCGCTCGCCGGCCGGGGTGACGCGGGTCAGGTGCTTGCCGCTGCGGGCGAAGACTTCGACGCCCAGCTCGTCTTCCAGCAGGCGGATCTGCTTACTGATGCCCGGTTGCGAGGTGTACAGGCTTTGAGCGGTAGCGGAAACGTTGAGGTCGTGGTGCGCCACTTCCCAGATGTAGCGCAGTTGTTGAAGCTTCATATCAATCCCTCAAAGCAGGTAGACGCCACGGGCATCAGCGACGGTATATAACTATATTAATGGTTCGAAGAATAAATCTAGAACTTTTTTATCAAAACGCCATTATTCCTGCTTCAACGATCCTCCCGCCGCCGGCGCTCCATCAGCGGCACCAGATAGACCGGCACCTTGGCCAACTGCAGGACCCGCGCCGCCGTGCGCCCCAACGGCGTTTCCGCGCCGACGCCATGGCTGTGACTGCCAACGATCAGCAGATCGACCGAGAGCTTGTGCACCTGGTCGAGAATCACCTGCGACGGATCACCCTGCAGCACGCGCACCGCGCGAATGCGCTGCAGATCCTGTTCGCCGTCGTCCCCCAGTTCTTCACGAAAGCTGTCGAGCACCCGTTGTTCGATATTGGCAATGACTGTTTTCAGACCCTGACTATGGAATTCGTTCAATGCCTGTTCGTCGAGATAGCTTTGCAGCACTGACTCGGCAAACAGGCCCATGGGTTCCACCGCGTGTACTACATACAGATCGGCATTGAAGGTGCGCGCCAAGGCCAGGGCATGCTGCATCACGAACGGTGCGTACAGACCGAGGTCGGTGGCATACAGCATTGAGCGAATCATGGGACCTCCTCGCGAGCCAACGATGGCGGAGATTGATTCAGCTTAGCAGTGCCTTGGCGAGTACGACGTGCGACGCAACGTCCTGAATGAAAAGGCTCTAGATCGGCGGTTCGTTGCTGATGCCATGGGGCACGTGGCCGGTGGCGACCACTTCGCGAGCCAGCTCGCAATGACCGGTCTGGTCATCGAAGAACACGTCAGCGGCGAAGGCTTCGAGGAACGCCGATTTGGTCAGGCCACCGAGAAACAGCGATTCATCGAGGCGGATATCCCATTCCCGCAGTGTGCGAATCACTCGCTCATGGGCCGGCGCCGAACGCGCAGTCACCAGCGCCGTGCGGATCGGGCAATCGTCATCGGGAAACTCGCGCTGCAACAGATTGAGCGCTGCCAGGAAGCCCTTGAACGGCCCACCACGCAATGGCTCGCGTGCCGATTCGCGTTCCTTGGCCTGAAACGCTTCCAGGCCGCCGGACTGATAGACGCGCTCGGACTCGTCGGAAAAGATCACCGCGTCACCGTCGAAGGCAATACGTAATTCATCACTGGCCGCACGGCTCGCGCCACCGGACAGAATCGTGGCGGCGGCGAACCCGGCGTCCAGCGCCGCACGCACGTCTTCGGCGTGGGTCGAGAGAAACAGGTCGCAGCCAAACGCTTTCAGATAAGGGTACGGACTGCGCCCACCGACGAACGCCGCACGAGAAATCGCCAGGCCGTAATGATGAATCGAATTGAACACGCGCAGCCCGGTGTCGGCGCTGTTACGGGAAACCAGAATCACCTCGACCCGCGCGCGACCGAGGCGGCTGTTCAGGCTCAGGAGTTTTTCCACCAGCGGGAACGCATCGCCCGGCGCGAGGATTTCGTCCTCGTGCTCGATCTGATATTGCCGATAGGCTTCGACGCCGCTCGACAGGTAGACCTTGTGGCTTTCGCTCAGGTCGAACAAGGCGCGCGAGGAAATCGCCAGCACCAGTTTGTCATCGATGTTATTGGCCATGCCTTCCCCCAGAACAACCGACTCAGGTATTGCGTCGGTCGATAAAACCCAAATGGCGATACAGCGCCTCGATGCGCGGCAACTCGCAGCCCGCCGCTTTCGCCGCCGCCAGTGGCCGAGCGTAAATCGCCTCCAGCTCCAGCGGGCGTTTGTGTGCAAAGTCGTGGTACATGCTCGGCCAGTAATCGGGCATTTTCTCGGTCATGGTGAACAGGTACTCGGCATAGCCGGGCGGGATCTCGTATCCACAGGCCTTGGCGCCCAGCACCACTTCCGCCATCAGTGCCTGAATCGACACGCGGCTGTCAGCATCAGCCATCAGCGCTTCGGTTCCCGCGCCGAGCAATACCGAAAGGCCGTTATAGGGAATATTCCACACCAGTTTCTGCCAGCGCGCCTGATGCAGGTTGGCCATCGCCTGCGAGTCGATGCCGGCGGCACGGAACAGTCCGGCTCCCTCCTCCACGATCGCCATGCGCGCTACTTCATCAATGGCCGAGCCGCTGTGATAACCGACATTCACCGCGCCAAGGGCCTGATGGGTAATCTGCCCCGGCCCCTCGCGGTGCACGCAGATCAGGCACAGACCACCGAGCAGATGCAGCGAATCCGGCAACAGCGGCCGCAGGCTGTCTTCGACATCCAGACCGTTCTGCAGCAACAGCACCTTGGCGTCAGGCTTGGCGGCCTGAATGATCGCCGGGGCCAGACCGGCGTTGCTGGTCGTCTTGGTGCCGACCAGCAGCCAGTCACAGGGCGGCATGTCTTCGGCAGCGGAATAGGCATTGGCCGGATGCAGCGTCAACGGCCCGTGCACCGCACTGTTGATCTGCAAACCGCGCTCAGCCACCGCCGAGAATTCGCTGCGCAACAAAAAGTGCACGTCGAAACCGGCACGCGCCAGCATCACCCCGTAAAACCCACCGATTGCACCGGTACCGATAATCCCCACCACCGGTTTGCTGACTGTCTCGCTCATGGCAACTCCTCTGCAATTCGACTCAGCGATTGCGCCACCGCCTGGTTGAGTTGATCAACCGTCAGGCGAGTGTGCACTGCGCCAAAGAACTCGCCGTCGCGCACCACAAACAGCGCCGGCAAATGAAACACCTGATAACGCTCGACCAGCCCGCCATTGTCGCCGGCGTCAATCCAGCACAGCCGATCGATAGCCAGCGGCAAT
The DNA here is from genome assembly GCF_056278925.1 of Pseudomonas sp. TE9122. NCBI lineage: Bacteria > Pseudomonadati > Pseudomonadota > Gammaproteobacteria > Pseudomonadales > Pseudomonadaceae > Pseudomonas > Pseudomonas sp. TE9122. The sequence continues at coordinate 3,597,979 of NZ_JBWBQI010000001.1, forward strand.
CCCGGCAACACCTCGCGGGCATAACGACAACTGGCGCAGCCGACGCTGGTGAAGATCACCAGAGAAACCCCGCGCATCGCCAGCAGCCGCTGGTCGGCGTCGAAGTCGGTCAGCTCGGATTCGACCACTATACTGGGGGAAACAATGTCAGATGGCCGACACAGGGAGTCTGTGCTCATGGGACGTTTCATTCCTCATCCGGACGAAGTGCCGGTTGAATTGACGTTACTCAAGCCTGAATGCATTTCCAGACAACAGCTGCACACTATCAGCCTCGGCGGCATTGCTTGCAATTACCACCGCGCCTGGCGCCACGGCACTGCACTGCAAGTACGCATGCCGACGCTGAATGCCGACTTCTGTTGCCCGGGCTACGTGGCCTGGTGTCTGCGCCGTAAAAAAGGCTATCTGGTGGGCATCGCCTTCACTGACGAACAGACCCTGTTCAGCGCGCGAATGGGTGAGCAGGTGTGTCAGATCGAACGCTATTCGCGCATGCAGGACAGCCACGACGACCTGCAGGAAAGTCAGGCGCTGGCCCTGCAATGGGTCGAGGAGCACGCCGAAGAGTTCTCCCACGACAACTTGCGCAAGGCTTTCGCGCAGCCAGCGCTGGACTAAAGCACAGTTTGCCCATTGTCGAGCCGCCTCTGACGCGCTAAGGTTCGGCTCCCCCGACGCGCTAAATCTGCTGTGCTCCGCCGCGCGGGGATCGCTGGCGGCCGGCACCCGTGACCTGACGAGTAAACGATGGCTGATTTACCGATCAACGACCTAAACGTCGCCTCTAACGAGACCCTGATCACTCCCGATCAGCTCAAGCGTGATATCCCCCTGAGCGACGCCGCCCTGCGCACCGTCACCAAGGGCCGCGAAGTCATTCGCAACATTCTCGATGGCACCGACCACCGTCTGTTCGTCGTGATCGGCCCGTGCTCGATTCACGACATCAAGGCTGCCCACGAATACGCCGATCGCCTCAAGGTGCTGGCCGAGGAAGTCTCCGACACGCTGTATCTGGTCATGCGTGTGTATTTCGAGAAGCCGCGCACCACCGTCGGCTGGAAAGGTCTGATCAACGATCCGTATCTGGACGACTCGTTCAAGATTCAGGACGGTCTGCACATCGGTCGTCAGTTGCTGCTCGACCTGGCCGATAAAGGCCTGCCGACCGCGACCGAAGCCCTCGACCCGATCTCCCCGCAGTATCTGCAGGATCTGATCAGCTGGTCGGCCATCGGCGCGCGTACCACCGAATCGCAGACTCACCGCGAAATGGCTTCCGGCCTGTCTTCGGCCGTCGGCTTCAAGAACGGCACCGACGGCGGCCTGACCGTGGCGATCAACGCCTTGCAGTCGGTGTCCAGCCCGCACCGTTTCCTCGGCATCAACCAGGAAGGTGGCGTGTCGATCGTCACCACCAAGGGCAACGCCTATGGTCACGTGGTGCTGCGCGGCGGTAATGGCAAGCCGAACTATGATTCGGTCAGCGTTGCGCTCTGCGAGCAGGCGCTGAACAAGGCGAAGATCAAGCCGAACATCATGGTCGACTGCAGCCACGCCAACTCCAACAAGGACCCGGCCCTGCAACCGCTGGTGATGGAGAACGTCGCCAACCAGATCCTCGAAGGCAACCAGTCGATCATCGGCCTGATGGTTGAAAGCCACCTGAACTGGGGCTGCCAGGCGATTCCAAAGGATCTCGCCGACCTGCAATACGGCGTGTCGATCACCGATGCCTGCATCGATTGGTCCGCCACCGAAAACACCTTGCGCAGCATGCACGCCAAGCTCAAGGACGTATTGCCGAAGCGTCAGCGCACGTAAGCTGCGTTTTACGCGCATAAAAAAACGCCGGACATTGTCCGGCGTTTTTGTGTGTGCGGTTCAGATCTTCGCAGCGCGGCGCTGATGACGTTCCATATAGCGCTCGACGTAGGAGCATGACGGGATCACCGTGTAGCCCATTTCTTCGGCGTATTGCAGCGCGCGTTCGGTCAGCGCTGCGGCAATGCCACGGCCGCGCAGGGCATTGGGCACGAAGGTGCGGTAGATATCCAGGGTCTGCTTGCCCAGATCCATGTAGGTCAGGTAAGCACGATGACCGTCCACAGTGGTCTCGAATTGATGACCAGCCTGGTCATGGTGGATGGACAACGCCTCGCTCATCACTACTCCTCGCGGGTCTTGAATTGTGACCCCTACCTTACCGATGTTTTTCCGGCGAAGGAACATCTACGCCACCCCGTGCCTGATGGACACTGAGAAGAGCCACACCGATCTCGCGCAATCTGACACCTGCTGAATAGTAGGCACCATTGGCGAAAATGCTCAAGGTACGCTCGTCATCGGATGGTTTGCGTGCATTGGCATCGATGGTCGCAGGTTCGGCCGCAAGACAATCTTTGCGTGCCGTTTGCCTGAACATTGCCGGAATGTTGAGACTTAAGACGTGCGACCTTTTTTAAAGTCACCTGTACATCAACAAAGATACGCGAAGCGCTTCGCAGAACCTGAACAAAAGTGTGGACGAATTCATTTAGAAAGACTTTAGCCGAAGTCGCAAAAACAGCGCGCGAGCGCGGGAACTTTTCCCGTTTGAGTCGCTCACGCCGGGGCTTGCAGCTGGATATTTTTTATACAGCGCAGTTAAAAGTTGCTCGAAAAAGAATCAACGCCTACAATTTTTTTTGCTTCTTGCGCTACGTCAGTTTACTTACTACAAGTAATGGGTAGTATGTACGCCGGCTATTTCCTCAATCGTGAGGAGACAGCCACTTAATTTGAAAGTCCTTGAAGGGGAACACGATGAACAACGTTCTGAAATTCTCTGCTCTGGCTCTGGCCGCAGTTCTGGCTACCGGTTGCAGCAGCGCATCGAAAGAAACCGAAGCACGTCTGACCGCTACTGAAGACGCAGCTGCTCGCTCCCAGGCTCGTGCAGACGAAGCTTACCGTAAAGCTGATGAAGCTCTGGCTGCTGCTCAAAAAGCACAACAGACTGCTGACGAAGCTAACGAGCGTGCTCTGCGCATGCTGGAAAAAGCTAGCCGCAAGTAATAATCCCTCGGGATTGTTATCGAGCCGATCCGGTTTTCCGGGTCGGCTTTTTTGTGCCCGGTGCTTTTCTCCGGGCAATAAAAAACCCGCCGACGCTGCTCGCATCGGCGGGTTTTCAATCAGCGCTTATTGCTGCAGGTCGATCGGTGCACTGCTCACCATTGGCGCCGAGGTATTCGGCACGGCGATCTCTACCGGCAGGCCATCTTCGGCCGCAACCACATCACGCACCACATCCCAGTTCATGCGCAGGTTGCTGGTGATGTCTTCACGCTTGAGCATCGCGTTGATTACCGCCGTGTGCTTGTCGACCACCGACGGGTTGCCCTTGTCGTCGAGCGGCGTGTGCGCTTCCAGATAGACCTTGCCGCCACTGCGACCGAACTTGTACGGGTCGTTGATGATGCGCACCGAGGTGCCGACCGGGACCATGCCGGCCATTTCCAGCACGTTGTTGTTGAACATGCGGAAGCAGCCGTGGCTGGTGCGCATGCCGATACCGAACTTCTTGTTCGAACCGTGGATCAGGTAGCCCGGCGTGCCGAGGGTGAACTTGAACGGGCCTAGCGGGTTATCAGGACCGGCCGGCACCACATTGGGCAGCGGATCACCGTCAGCGGCGTGTTCGGCCTTGATCGAAGCCGGAGGCGTCCACGTCGGGTTCGGTGTCTTGGCGATGATCGAGGTGTGCGCGATCGGCGAGCCCCAGCCTTCACGGCCGATACCCAGCGGGAAGGTGTACACCACGTCACGGCCTTTCGGATAGTAATAGAGGCGGTATTCGGCGAGGTTGATGACGATGCCTTCCCGCGGGCCCGGTGGCAGGATGAAGCGCGTCGGCAGGACGATCTCGGTACCGGCGCCCGGCAGCCAGGCATCGATGCCCGGGTTGGCCGCAACCATTTCCGAATAACCCAGATCGTAGGTGGTACCCAGATCGGCGAAGGTGTCTTCGTACTTGGCTTTGATCACCTGCACCTGGCCGACGATGTCTTCGCCGGGTGGTGGCAGGGGAAGCTCCAATGCAGCAACGGGGCCGGCCACACACAGGGCGGCAAGTGACAGGCAGCGGGTGACGGCAGGAAAGCGCGGCAACATCCGGAAAATCCTTCGCATGATCATCAAGGGTATAAGGACGCGATTGTACACCGCGGCTTGGGGATTCGGGAGACACGCCGATAGACCGTGTCGCGCCCTGAAAGATCGCAGCCTCGTTGCACTCGTCAGCTCCTACATTTGCAACGCATCCCTGTAGGAGCTGACGAGTGCAACGAGGCTGCGATCTTTTGATCTTAAAGTTCGAATCGAAGCTCGGGCCAGATCGGCGACGTACCGCGCTTCTGCGATTCAAGAATCGCCCGGCACAGCGAGCACAGACGCTGATCCTGGAACACCCGCCGATCAACATTCGACCAGCGCGGTTGCGCCGGCAGCAGCGTGCCGCACAGCGTGCGATCGGCCGAGCCACCGAGTTCCAGCTGACGCGTCACCAGATGCACCCGCACTTCCTGGCAGGCGAACAGATCCAGCTGCTCGTCAGGCTCGATCAGTTGGTAGGCAAACAGGGACCAGGCAGGACGCGGCATCGGGGGCTCCAAATTAGGGGGCGCCACATTAGCCGAAAGCCTGCCTCTAGAAAAGCCTCATAACAGCGGTTTTAGCGTCGGCCAGACATTTTCCAGCAACTTGCCCTGAGCCCCCGCCGCCGGGTGCAGACCGTCGGCCTGCATCAGGTCCGGATGACCACCGACACCTTCGAGAAAAAACGGCACCAACGGGATGTTTTTCTCTACGGCGAGCTTGCCGTAAACCTCAGCGAACGAATCGGTGTAGCGCTTGCCATAATTGGGTGGCAACTGCATGCCGAGCAGCAGCACTTTCGCGCCGCTCTGCCGCGAGCTGTCGATCATCGAAGCAAGATTTTGTTGCAATTGCGTTGGCGGCATCCCGCGCAGGCCGTCATTGCCACCCAGCTCGAGGATCACCAACTCCGGCTTATGCTCTGCAAGCAGCGCCGGCAGCCGCGCCTGGCCTCCGGCACTGGTGTCGCCACTGATCGAGGCGTTGACCACTTTATCGTCGAAACCCTCTTGTTTGAGGCGCTGCTCGAGCAGCGAGACCCACCCCAGACGGGTATCCAGGCCGAAACCGGCGCTGATACTATCGCCAACGATCAGGACAGTACCCGCCGCTGCGTTCTGGGCCATGCACATCAAGGCCAGGCCAGCACTCAAAAACCATACACGCATCGGATTCTCCATGGGCGCAAGCATTCTCACCGCGAAGAACCTCAGCAAAGTGGTCCCTAGCGCGGAAGGTGAACTGACTATCCTGCACGAACTCAGCCTGGAACTGAACAAGGGCGACAGCCTGGCCATCGTCGGCGCGTCCGGTTCCGGCAAATCCACCCTCCTCGGCCTGCTCGCCGGCCTCGACCTGCCGAGCAGCGGCGAAGTCACCCTCGCCGGCCAGGGCCTGAGCAATCTCGACGAAGACCAGCGCGCGCGAATCCGCGCCGAGCACGTCGGGTTTGTCTTCCAGTCGTTCCAGTTGCTCGACAGCCTCAATGCGCTGGAGAACGTCATGTTGCCGCTTGAACTCGATGGCCGCAAAGATGCCCGCGAGCGCGCCACGCAATTGCTTCAGCGCGTCGGCCTCGGCCAGCGCCTGACCCACTCGCCGCGCCAGCTCTCCGGTGGTGAACAGCAACGCGTGGCCATCGCCCGCGCCTTCGCTGCCGAACCGGACGTGCTGTTCGCTGACGAGCCGACCGGCAACCTCGACAGCCACACCGGCGAGCGCATCAGCGACTTGCTGTTCGAATTGAACAAGGAACGCGGCACCACCCTGGTGCTGGTGACTCACGACGAACGCCTGGCCCATCGCTGCCGGCGCCTGATCCGTCTTGAAGCCGGGCTGCTGGTCGCCCCTCTGGAGCCTTGATGGCACGTCTGCCGCTGTTGCGTCTGTTCAGCCTTGCCCTGCGCCAGCTCATGCGCGATGCCCGCGCCGGAGAATTGCGCGTGTTGTTCTTCGCGCTGGTGGTGGCCGTCGCGGCGAGCACCGCGATCGGCTACTTCGGCGCCCGCCTCAATGGCGCAATGATGCTGCGCGCTACCGAGTTTCTCGGTGCCGATCTGGTCCTTGAAGGCAGCTCGCCGGCCCGCGAGGAGCAAATCCGCAGCGGCACCGAACTGCGCCTGAATCATGCGCAAGTGGTGGAGTTCTCCAGCGTCATCGCCACCGACAATGGCATTCAGTTATCCAGCATCAAAGCCGTCGACCGCGCGTATCCTCTGCGCGGCGAGCTGAAAAGCGCGCCCGCACCATTCGCCCAGGAAGAAGTCGGCGGCGAACCGCAACCCGGTGAAGCCTGGGTCGAGGCACGTCTGTTGACCGCGCTGGATCTGAAGATCGGCGACAGCATCGACGTCGGCATGAAGACGCTCAAGCTGACCCGCGTGCTGACCTACGAGCCGGATCGCGCCGGCAACTTCTACAGCCTGACGCCACGGGTGTTGATCAATCTTGAGGACCTCGCCGCCACCGGCGTGGTGCAACCGGGCAGCCGGGTGAGTTATCGCGAACTGTGGCGCGGCGAACCGCAGGCGCTGGAAACTTATCGCGAGCTGATCAAACCGGGCCTCGCTGCAAACCAGCGAATCCAGGATGCCCGTGACGGTAACCGGCAGATTGGCGGTGCGCTGGGCAAGGCCGAGCGCTATCTGAACATGGCCAGTCTGGTCGCGGTGTTGTTGGCTGGCGTGGCCGTGGCGCTGTCGGCCAATCGTTTCGCCAGTCGCCGTTTCGACGCCAGTGCCTTGCTGCGCTGCCTCGGCTTGTCACGCCGGGAAACCATGGTGCTGTTCAGCCTGCAACTGACCGTGCTCGGCCTGATTGCCGCCATAAGCGGCGCCCTGCTCGGCTGGCTGGCACAACTGGGTCTGTTCGCGTTGCTGCATGATTTGCTGCCAAGTGACGTACCGCCGGGCGGCCTGTTTCCGGCGATGGCCGGGATTGGCACCGGGCTGGTGGCGATGGCCGGTTTTGCCTTGCCGCCTTTGGCTGCACTGGGTCGCGTGCCGCCGCTGCGGGTGTTGCGCCGCGACATGCTGCCGATCCCCTCGAGCACATGGATAGTGTACGGCGCGGCGTTGGGTGCGCTGGGCCTGATCATGTGGCGTCTGAGTCTGGATCTGCTGCTGACCTTCGCCCTGCTTGGCGGTGGCGTAGTCGCCGCGCTGGTGCTGGGCGGCCTGCTGTTGTTGCTGCTGCAAAGCCTGCGCCGCATGCTGGCCCGCGCCTCGTTGCCTTGGCGTCTGGGCCTTGGCCAGTTGTTGCGGCATCCATTGGCGGCGGCCGGGCAGTCGCTGGCGTTCGGTCTGATCCTGTTGTCGATGGCGCTGATCGCACTGCTGCGCGGCGAATTGCTCGACACCTGGCAGAACCAGCTACCGAAAAATGCGCCGAACTACTTCGCGCTGAATATCCTCCCGGCGGACAAAAAGGCTTTCGCCGATCACCTGATCAAGGTGTCCGCGCAAGCGGCGCCGTTGTATCCGGTGGTGCCGGGTCGGTTGATCAGCATCAATGGCGAAGCGGTACAACAGATCGTCAGCAAGGACTCGGCCGGTGACCGCGCCATTCAGCGTGACCTGAGCCTGACCTGGGCGGCGGATCTGCCGGCCGGCAACAAGCTCACCGCCGGCTCGTGGTGGAGCGGCCAGCCGTCCGATGATGTGCCGGGGGTCTCGGTGGAAGGCAAGGTTGCCGAAAGCCTGAAACTCAAACTCGGCGATCACATGGTATTCAGTGTTGGCGGGGTCAATCGCGAAGCGAAAGTCACCAGCCTGCGCGAGATCAATTGGGACAACTTCCAGCCGAACTTCTTCATGATCTTCCAGCCTGGCACCCTGAAGGATCTGCCGGCGACCTATCTGACCAGTTTCTATCTGGCCCCGGGGCATGATCAGCAGATCGTCGAGTTGTCGCGGACCTTCCCGGCGGTGACCATCCTGCAGGTCGAGGCCTTGCTCGAACAGCTACGCAGCATCCTCGCCCAGGTCACCCTGGCGGTGGAATATGTGTTGTTGTTTGTTCTGGCTGCGGGGATGGCGGTGCTGTTCTCCGGCCTGCAAGCGACGCTGGATGAACGCATCCGCCAGGGTGCGCTGTTGCGCGCGCTGGGCGCCGAGCGGCAGTTGCTGATCAAGGCGCGGCGTATCGAGTTCGGTTTGTTGGGTGCGGTCAGCGGTCTGCTCGCGGCGATCGGTTCGGAGGTGGTCAGTCTGGTGCTGTACCGCTTCGCCTTCGATCTGCCATGGCATCCGCATCCATGGCTGCTGGTGCTGCCGCTGATTGGCGCCGCGCTGATTGGTGGCGCCGGTGTGTTCGGCACGCGTCGCGCTCTGAATGCGAGCCCGCTGACAGTGTTGCGCGAGGGTTGATAGACTCAAACGGTCTTAATCACAAGAAGTCGCCATGAGCCGTTATCGCCCTCCCCGCACCGCTGGCACCGCGCTGATCACCCCCGAGGGTGAAGCGCGGATGCGCGCCGAATTCCATGAGTTGTGGCATGTGCGTCGCCCGCAGGTCACCCAGGCGGTGAGTGAAGCGGCGGCGCAGGGTGATCGTTCGGAAAACGCCGAATACACCTACGGCAAGAAGATGCTGCGCGAAATCGACAGTCGCGTGCGTTTTCTCACCAAACGCCTGGAAGCGCTCAAGGTAGTCAGCGAAAAACCCAGCGACCCGAACAAAGTCTATTTCGGCGCTTGGGTAACCATCGAAGACGAGGACGGCAAGCAGTCGCGCTACCGCATTGTCGGCCCCGATGAACTGGACCTCAAACGGGGTTTGATCAGCATCGACTCGCCGCTCGCCCGCGCGCTGATCGGCAAGGCACTCGACGCAGAAGTGCGGGTGCAGGCGCCGACCGGCGAGCAGTTCGTTTACATCGTTGCGATTGAATACCCGTAAGACTGATCAGAGCCGAGTGATCAGGCCCTGCCGCGCTACGCGGGTCAGTTGCTTGATCATGTCCGGCGCATCTTCTGCGCTCGGCGCCTGAATCACCGCCAGATCGAAGCTGTCCGTAGCAAAACGCGCCAGCGACTCGCCGTCATCGAAAAACTGGATCAGGAACGCGGCAGGACCGCCGCTGCGACGTGGCCAGCCATCGAGATAACGCAACAGCGTCGGCTGGTGTTTGCCGCCAAGAAGGATTTTCGGGTTGCGCTGGGTGACATGTGCCGTGATCGGCGCGGGACGTGCTGGAGGGCGTAGTGCGTTCATCGTGTCGTGTCTCTGCCTCAAAAGTCTGCATGGCAGGTGAGAGGCAACACCGAACCAGCGCTTTAGCGGTATTTCGAAGCCCTGTTCCGGCTTCTGACGGTAACTGTAGAAGTCACCTGGCGCCCCGCAAGTAGCTGTTTAAATCGGCGCATGGGCAACATCCTAGAGAACGTGACCGATCAGTGTCAAGAATCGCCAGCAACAAAAAAGGCCCGCGCAATGCGGGCCTTTGCCTTGAGCCAGAGCCTTCAACCGGCGATGGCGCGATCCGCCGAGAGCTTGCCGGCACCTTCGATCAGTACCGCGATGCTGCCGGCCAGCAGAGCCAGAGCGAACTCATAACCGTTGTTGGCCATGAACAGACCGTTGCCGATGTGCACCGAGAAGATCGCCACCAGCGAGAGGAACGCCAGACCCAGTGCCGCCGGGCGTACCAGCAAGCCGATGATCAGCGCCAGACCGGCGAAGAACTCGGTACCGCCGGCCAGCGAGGCCATCAGATAGCCGGGGGTCAGGCCGATGCTTTCCATCCATTGCGCGGTGCCGGCCAGGCCGTAACCACCGAACAGACCAAAGAGTTTCTGCGAACCGTGGGCGGCGAAGATCACGCCGACAGCAATGCGCAGGACAGTCAGGCCGTAACCGGCGCGGGTGAACAGAACCTTGTTGATCAGAGAGCTCATGGTGCATTCCTTGTTGTGCAGAAGTGTTTGTGTGTTTGGGTTGGTCGCCATATTAATCAGTTTATTTCATGTTTAAAGCGCAAATATTTCGCCATAACAATCGAATTTTTAGATTATTTCCGTATGACCACTTTCTGCTGCCGGGGCTCGAGCGACTCACGCTCCCGGTCGAATGCCAGGTAATACTTGTTCACGCTATTAACATAGCTGACGGCGCCCATCCCCACCTGCTCCATGGCAATGCGCTCGACCTGGAAGAACCACTGGTTGGGATTGAGGCCGCGGCGGCGGGCTTCGGCGCGCATGCCCTGCACGCGCTCGGGGCCGATGTTGTACGCGGCGAGGGTGAAAGCCATGCGCTCACGCTCGTTGAGTTTCGGGCTGCTGAAGAACTTGCGGCGGATCATCGCCAGGTACTTGGCGCCGGCCTGCACATTCGCATCGAGATTCTGGATATTGCTTACGCCGACCCGCTGCGCGGCGGACGGGGTGATCTGCATCAGCCCGGTCGGGCCGCTGCCGCTGCGAGCGTTGGGCTGCAGACGCGATTCCTTGAACGCCAGCGCCGCCAGATTGAGCCAGTCCATGTTCTGCGCGTCGGCATGCTTCTGCAGGGTTGGACGGAGTTTTTCCAGACGCTGGCGATCGGCCTTGGCCAGCGGATTGTGTACTTGATACAGGCGTCGATAGATGCGCAGGAACGCGGCGTCTTCGTCCGACGGTCTCTTGTAACCGGTGAGGAAGCGATCAATGCTCGCGCGCAACATCGACGCATCGCGACGCACGAACCAATGTTCTTCGCCCGGCTCGCCGAGGCTCAGTTGCCGATCGAGACGCAGTTTCGGCAGGATCTTGCCCCAACGCTCGGCAATCGGTTGCTCGACAATGGTCAGGTGGAAAATCCCGCCCTGAACCATCTCCAGCACATCTTCGACCGCAAGCGTCGGATCGACCCACTCGATATCGATCGGCGCCAGTTTGTGCAGCGCCAGTTTCTGGTTGAGCTGACTGACCACCTCCCCCGCCGCACTACCGGTGGGCAAGGCCAGGGTCTTGCCGGACAGTTGCTCGACCTTGGTGTAACGGCGCTGGCCCTTGATCCCGACCAGCACCAGCGGCACGTTGCTGGCAATTGGCTCACTGCTGGCGACCGCGTAGCCAGAAGGCAGATCGAGCAATTCACCGGGCGCGACCATATCGCCTTCGCCGCGCTGCAAGGCGCCGAGCAATTGATCCTTGGCTTTGGGAATGATCTTGAGGGTGACTTCCTGGCCGTCGCGAGCATGGCCATTGAGGTATTGCTCGAACGCGCGCAGTCGGTGGTACTCGACACCGATGGCCTGGCCCTGGACCTCGCCGGAGCTGTTGCGGCTCTGATTGACCAACACTCGCAACACGCGGCTGCTGCGGATTTCGGAGAGGTCGCGAACCTTGCTCGCCGGCACGGCTTGCAGCGGCCCGGGCAGGCGCGCGACCGCCGTCATCGGCAGCAGCAACGCAGCACACAACAGCAGCAGAACCGAGGGACGATGCATCCACTCTCCGAAAAGAATACGGGGCGATTCGTCGCAAAAAAGACGACATCACCGACGAAAACAGAGCGCTTTGAGCGCTGATAAAGTGCGAGAGACTGGCACAGTGATGGCATCGTCGCCACCCCGGAGTTCTTCGCGGCCTCAACAGACAGCCATAAGTCTTTGTAGTTCTTGGCTTTTCTTATAAATCTACAGCTCTGATATGCTTTCCGGCCTTCGGCCCGAGGTAGCACCATGCAACTCATCGATATCGGCGTCAACCTGACCAACCCCAGTTTCGCCGACAAACACCAGGCCGTGCTCGACCGCGCCTATGCCGCAGGCGTCTGCCAACTGGTGCTGACTGGCACCAGCGTCGAGGGCAGCGAGCAGGCGCTGGAACTGTGCCAGCAACTGGATGAAAGCGGCCAACGGCTGTTCGCCACCGCCGGTATTCACCCGCATTCGGCCAGCGACTGGAACGCTGACAGTGCTCGTCGCCTGCGCAGTCTGTTGAACGAATCCAACGTCGTCGCGGTGGGCGAATGCGGGCTGGATTTCAACCGCGACTTCTCCCCGCGCCCGCAACAGGAAAAGGTTCTCGAAGAGCACCTGGCGCTGGCCGTCGAGCTGCAATTGCCGGTGTTCCTGCACGAGCGCGATGCCAGCCAGCGGCTGCTGGAGATCCTCAAGGACTTCCGCGATCAACTGCCGGCAGCGGTGGTGCACTGCTTCACTGGCGAGCAAAAGGCCTTGTTCAGCTACCTCGATCTGGATCTGCACATCGGCATCACCGGCTGGATCTGCGACGAACGCCGGGGCACGCATCTGCATCCACTGGTCAAAGAGATCAAAGCGGGACGGCTGATGCTGGAAAGCGACGCGCCATATCTGCTGCCGCGCACGTTGCGGCCGAAGCCGAAAAACGGCCGCAACGAACCGGCGTATCTGACCGACGTGTTGCGCGAGGTGGCGTTGCATCGCGGCGAGACCGAGGAAGCGCTGGCCGCGCATAGCACCGCGTGTGCCCGGGCGTTTTTTAAACTCCCCATTCTCCCCTGACTGCACACGTCCCCTGTGGGAGCGAGCCTGCTCGCGAAGGCGGTGGATCAGCTACAAATGGGCTGAATAACGCAGCACTTTCGCGAGCAGGCTCGCTCCCACAATAGATCTCGGCATCTGTTGATTCATATCAAAACTCCCGAATCTGCATAGCGGCACAATAATGGCACCTTGCCAAAACTGTTTCCGCTATCAGAGAAGACCTCCATGGGTGCCTGGCTTAGCAACATCTCGCTGAAATACAAATTCTGGGCGGTCAACGCGGTCGCCTTTGTCACCACCCTGCTGCTCGTACTGTACGCCGTGCATCTCGAACAACGGGCCCGCAGCCATGCCGCGCAGGTGTCCGCGCAGGCGCAGGCGCAGTTGCTCAGGGCCTGGCCGTCCGGGCAACCGTTGCCCAAGTCCGCTCAAGTGCTGACCTTCAAGCGCGGTGAAGCGCCGCGTCTCAATGATCAACCGCTGCTGGAAATCAGCGGCAGCAACGGCTGGAACGCCATCAATGAAATGCCACTGTTCGGTGACGACCCGTTGCTGGGCGCCGAAGTGTTCAGCCGTGCCGACGGTGAGCAAGTGGCGGTCATCGCCTATGCCCCGAGCCTGAGCCAGGTGTTCAGCGAGCGTTTCGCCAACTATGCGCTGGCGGTCTTCGTCCTGATGCTGGCGATGCTCGGCGCTTCGCAACTGCTGATCCGCTTTCTGCTCAGCCAGCTCAACACGTTGAAAGACGTAATGCTGCACGTTGAAAAAACCGGCGATCTTTCTGCTCGTGTGCCGCTGGTGGGCAAGGACGAAGTCGGGCAGATGGCCAATGCCTTCAACGCCATGCAGGCCGGTTATCAACGCGTCGTAACCACAGTTGCCAGCACCGCGCGACAACTGGATGACGGCGCTGCGCGGCTGGCCTCGAGCATGAATGATGTGCGCCACGGCATGCTCGGCCAGCAAAGCGAAACCGATCAGGCTGCCACCGCGATCAACGAAATGACCGCCACCGTTTATCACATCGCGCAACACGCCGGCGCCACCCGCGATCTGTCGAAAACCGCCGATGGTCTCGCTGGAAGCGGTCAGCAGGTGGTGGCGCGGGTGCAGCAATCGATTGCCGGGTTGTCCAGCGGCGTGCAGCAGACGGCAGAAATGATTCAACGCCTGGCCGAGGACAGCCAGAAGATCAACGGCGTGGTCAGCGTGATTCACAGCATTGCCGAACAGACCAATCTGCTCGCGCTGAATGCGGCGATCGAAGCGGCCCGCGCTGGGGAGATGGGGCGCGGCTTTGCCGTGGTCGCCGATGAAGTGCGCAACCTCGCCAAGCGCGTGCAGGCGTCCACCGACGAGATCACCGGCATGATCGCCGCGTTGCAGGCTGGCACCCGCGATGCGGTGGATTTCATGCAGGAGAGTTCGTACAAGGCCGACGACTGCGTGCAGCAGGCGCAGGAGGCTGGCGCGGCGCTGGCGGAAATCACCGGAGCGGTGGCGCAGATGCGTGAAAGCAACACGCAGATTGCCGTGGCGGCGGAACAGCAGAGTCAGGTTGCCGAGGAGATGAACCGGGCGGTGGTGAGTATTCGTGACGTGACTGAAAATACCGTGCAGCAGACGGTGGATTCGGCGACGACCAGTAATGAGCTGGCGACGCTGGCCGGGGCGCTGAACAAGGCGATAGGTCAGTTGAAATTGTGAGTCCGCTTTCGCGAGCAGGCTCGCTCCCACATGCACCATTGAATCAATGTGGGAGCGAGCCTGCTCGCGAAGGCGTCAGAGGCATCTACATCGAATCCTGCGATGACGGCTATCACTTCAATAGCCAACCTTGATTCGCCGCCCTCCGCGCCCGGGCCTATTCTTCAACCATGAAGTTCAACATGGATCGAGGAGTAGCAAACATGGGCAAACGTCACCCCAACCTTCCCGCGTGGCAATGGCGCGCTTACCCGGGCAATCATCAGCATCCGACCAATCTGGTCCTGCACCTGATTGCCGTGCCGTTGTTCATCGTGGCGTTTCTGCTGATCGTGTCGGGGGTGTTCAGCCTGAGTCTGGCCAGCGTCGCCATCGGCGTGATCGGTATCGTCGCGGCGCTGGGTCTGCAGCGCCACGGCCACGGCCTGGAGGCGCAAGCCTCCGAGCCATTCAGTGATCGCAAAGATGCCGTGTCACGTTTGCTGGTCGAGCAGTTTCTGACCTTTCCGCGGTTCTTTCTCAGCGGTGGCTGGTGGCGCGCCTGGCGTGAGCGCCACCGTCGGCATTGAGTCAGGCGAAGATCGTCACGGTCTGCCGACTCATGGCAATCAACTCCCCTTTCGCACTCCACAACTTCGCGGCGACATGGCCGTAGCCGTCGGCTGCGTACTCGATGTCGGCCAGGTATTGGCACCAATCCAGCGTGCTCAAGTCGTGTAACGGCTGCACGAATTCGATGGTCCAGGTCAGCGTACTACCCGGTGCCGGTTTCTTCAGATACGGCAACAGCGCCGGAGGCCAGGCATCCACCAGCGCCAGCAGATGCGCCTCGTTGACCGACTCCTCTTTGACATCCCCACGCAACCGCACCCAGCCGCCCATCAAGCGCGATGCCGTGCCGGAAAACGGAATGCCGCCGACGCTCCAGCGCATCGCCAGATGGCGCATGAATTCCGGGGTCACGCCTTTGATGTACGGCAGCTCCTGGCACTCGTCCCAGTGTTTCATGGTGGGCGCCGGATAGGCTTCGACGGCGACTTCCGAAGGCCGCGAGGCACCGAAGCTGCCCTGAATGATCGTCACCACTTGGCCATTTTGCATGGCGCGGCCCAACACCTGGCTGACGGCTTTGCCTTCACGCAGCACGTCGACTTCGAAACTCACCGGCACTTCCGGCTCGACCGGGCCGACAAAGGTAATCGCCAGCGAACGGACCGGGCGCTCCGTCGGCACCCTGGCGCGCATGGCTTCAAATTGCAGCGCGGCCACCAGCCCGCCAAAGCTGGCACGGCCCTGCCCCCATTCGGCGGGGATGGTCACTTCAGGTTGTTGGCGGACAGCATCGAGCAGATCGCAAAAGCGCATGACAACCTCGGAAAACGAGAAAGGAATGCGCGGATCTTACCCAGCCCCGGGCGGCGACGCAGCGTCTATTCCGGTCAAATGGGCTGACAGATAGGCCTTGGCCCGATTCCTTCAAGCGACAAATCACCTTGTGGGAGCGAGCCTGCTCGCGAAAGCGGTCGATCAGTCGACAACGATTGCGACTGACACGGCCTCTTCGCGAGCAGGCTCGCTCCCACAGGGAACGGAGTCATCTTCAGGAATGTTTGAAACAGGTCACGCTGAGCTTTTCCAGCACTTGATCGGCCTTCAGCTCTGCCTTGATCAACCCCGCCTGCCAAGTCGCCACGCACGGTTGCAGATCGGCTTCCTGCTCGGCCCGGGCCAGCCATTGCCAGCAATCGTGCCAGTCGCCCAATGCGCCTTGCGCCGATTTCAGGCGTTTGTAAGCCGGTTTCGGCAAGCGATCGAGCTCGGGATAGGCTTCGATGCCATAGCGTACGCGCTTGATCAGCAGGCGCAGACGATGGCGGTCATGGGCGGGATCGTGCAGCGCCGCGTCGAGCTTCTGCCATTGTTTGCCCAAGCGTTTTTCGATGCGTTTATCCAGATCCTTGAGCAGCCCCTGACGCTGGGACGCGCGCAAAAATCGTGGAAACGCGTCGAGAATCATCAGCAGCGAAGCCAGTTCCGCACTCGCCGCCAGCGCCGGATACGCTTCGGCCATTTGCGCCAGACGCCGCTGCGCAGCTTCGGGTTGATCATGCTCGAGCAGATACGCCGCCAGCACTTCGCGATCACGCCACGGTGTGGTCAGATCGCCCACCGCAGAAGCCGCCGCCTCCAGTTGCTCGACACCCGGCAAGCCGCGCAACGGCCGCAACAGACTGCGCAAGCGCCGCACCGTAGTGCGCAAATCATGCAACGCCTCCGGATCAGTGCGCGCAGTCAAGCGCGCCTGACATGCCAGCAGCCGCACATCCAGGCTCAAAACATGAGCCACCAAGCGATCGATCATGGGGGTCTACTCCGTAGACAGCGGCAAGCTTCTAGCTACAAGCTTCAAGCTGAATGCGTTTGCTTCAAAGCTTGCCGCTTGCAGCTTGAAACTTGCAGCTGCTTTTTTATCTTCCTGCGCGGGATTCGCGAATGTAGAAGCGGGCTTTCTCGGCTTTCTTGCTGCAGCCTTCGAAGCCTTCGAATTGTTGCTGGGTCTTGGCGGCGGTCAGCAGCGACAGCGCTTTGGAATAGCTGACGGTGCCGGCGAAGCCTTCAGCCTTGGCCAGGTCCAGTTCGTGCCAGGCCGCATCGAGTTGGCTGCCGCAGCTGTCGCGGTACGCGGTTTTGCCGGCGCAACCGGCCAGAACCAGAGCCATCAACGGTACACAGATCCAGGCTTTCATCACTCACACCTCAAGGTAGGTCAACAGTCGTGCAGGTAAGACGGTCAAGCGGTGAAAAAGTGCCTCGCTGATCGGTCAAACCACGTGGCGCAGAGCATAGCGCGCAAGCGTGCGCCGCGAACGAAAAACGACGTCACCGCTTCGCGCAACGACCTTGGCGATTGAGCCGCTTGGCCGATGCGTGCATTGTGCAGGCTTGTCCGGAGGAAGTTTGATGAAAAAGCGTGTCGCACTGGTACTGGGCTCCGGTGGCGCCCGGGGCTATGCCCATATCGGCGTAATCGAAGAAATTGAAAGACGCGGCTACGACATCGCCTGCATTGCCGGTTGTTCGATGGGCGCGGTGGTCGGCGGGATCTATGCCGCCGGCAAACTGGATGAGTACCGGCGCTGGATCGAAAGCCTCGATTACCTCGACGTGCTGCGCCTGGTTGATGTGAGTTTTCGTCTCGGCGCGATTCGCGGCGAAAAGGTCTTCGGGCAGATTCGCAAGATCGTCGGCGAGATCAACATCGAAGACCTGCGCATTCCCTACACCGCCGTCGCCGCCGACCTGACCAATCAACAGGAAATCTGGTTTCAGGAAGGCTGCCTGCATCAGGCCATGCGCGCCTCGGCGGCGATTCCCAGCCTGTTTACCCCGGTGATGCAGGGCAACCGCATGCTGGTCGACGGCGGCATTCTCAATCCGTTGCCGATCGTTCCGGTGGTGTCGAGCCATTGCGACCTGATCATCGCGGTCAACCTCAACGCCACCAATCAGCGCCAGTACAAGTTGCCGGTGATCGAGCGGCCGGCGGCATTCCGTTCGCGCTTCGACAGTCTGATCAAATCCATGGGTTCGAAGTTGCCGTTCCGCCGTAAACAGGCCGAGCAATTGTTGAAGCTGGAACAGGAAGCCTTGCGCGCCGAGGCGGCGGAGATCAATCCGTGGCTTGAGGGCGTCGAGCCGGAAAGCCAGCAACCGGCCTCCGCCCCGGAACGCGAAGGCGCGCCGAAATCCGCCACCGGTTCGTTCATCATCGATAACGTCGGGCCGGCGTCGCTGCTGGATTTGATCAACCAGAGTTTCGAGGTGATGCAGACCTCACTGGCGCAGTACAAGATTGCCGGGTATCCGCCGGATATCCTGATCAACGTGCCGAAGCGGGTGTGCCGGTTTTTCGAGTTCTACAAGGCGCCGGAGTTGATCGCGCTGGGGCGGGAGATTGCCAGTGATACGCTGGATCGGTATGAGCAGGAGCAGGGTTGATTACCTGAAGGCTGTGGGTGAATGTTCCGGCCTCATCGCGGGCAAGCCCGCTCCCACAGGGTTCTCGGCGGGAATGAAATCTGGGTGATACATAGCTCACTGTGGGAGCGGGCTTGCCCGCGATGGCGCCCGACCATACAACACAAAACTACAACCCATCAGCACTCAACAACCGATACCCCACCCCCGCCTCAGTCACGATAAACCGCGGCCGGGTCGGGTCATCCGCCAGTTTCTGCCGCAGGTGCCCGACCACGATGCGCAGATAATGACTGTCCTCGGTGTGCGTCGGCCCCCAGATATCCTTGAGCAACTGCTGCTGGGTGATCACCCGCCCCGGATGCCGCGCCAGTTGCGCCAGCACCGCATATTCCTTGCGGGTCAGGGCGACTTCGGCGCCATCGAGCAGCACCCGTCGATAGGCCAGATCCACGGTCAGAGGGCCGAAACTCAGCGCCGCTGGCTGCGCCTCCCCCGCCGGTGCCTGGCGCAACAACGCGCGAACCCGGGCGAGAAATTCCTGAATGCCGAACGGTTTGGTCACGTAGTCGTTCGCGCCGCCATCCAGCGCTTCGACCTTTTGCCCTTCACTGGCGCGCACCGACAGCACCAGTACCGGCGTGGTCGCCCATTCGCGCAACTCGCGCAGGACCTGCTGACCGTCCATGTCCGGCAACCCGAGGTCGAGCACCACCAGGTCAGGTTTGCTCAGCGCGGCTTGTGCCAGGCCTTCAGCGCCGGTGCCGGCTTCGAGCACTTTGTAGCCTTGTGAAGCGAGGCTGATGCGCAGGAATTTGCGGATCTGCGGTTCGTCGTCGATGACCAAAATGGTCGCGGTCTGGCTCATGAATTCACATCAACACAATAGATTGGCAAGAGAGTAGCGCAGTCGACTTCAAGCTTCACCGTCCATCCCCGGTTGTGCCTGCAACGGCAGGTGCAAGGTGATGCAGGTGCCGCGCCCGTCGATGCCGTCAGCCACGGAAATACGCCCGCCGTGCGCGCCGACCATGCCCTGACAGATCGCCAGTCCCAACCCCGTGCCCTGCCCGCCGCGATCACCGCGCGCGGCGGTGTAGAACATGTCGAAAATCTTCGCTCGATCCTCTTCGGGAATCCCCGGGCCTTCATCGCTGACCGCAAAGAAAATTTCCTGCTCATCGGCACCGGCGCGCAGTTGCAGGCGACCGTGGCTAGGGGAAAAGCGCGCGGCGTTCTCCAGCACGTTGACCAGCGCCTGTTCGATCAACGCCGCGTGCACATAGAGCAACGGCAACTCGGCCGGCACTTCGGTGCTGACCTGCAGCGGCGCCAGCACGGCGCGCAGGCGATTGAGCGAACTGCCGACGATATCGGCCGGCGATACCCAGTCGCGCGCCAGCTTTAAGGCGCCGTGGCCGAGCCGAGTCATGTCGAGCAGGTTCTGGATGTAGCGGTCGAGGCGTTCGGCTTCGTCGCGGGTGCCTTCGAGCAGCTCGCGGCGATCCTCCAGCGGAATCGCTTCGCCAAGGGCCAACAGGCTGTCGATGCTGCCGCGCATGGCCGTCAGCGGCGTGCGCAAATCGTGGGACACCGAGGCCAGCAAGGCGCTGCGCAATTGTTCGGTTTCGCCGTGCAGACGCGCCGCTTCGAGGTCATCGGCCAATTGCGCGCGGGCCAGGGCTTGCGCCAGCGGCTGGCTCAGCGCAGTGAGCAAACGCCGGCGCTGACCGCTCAAGCTCTGGCCTTCCTTGGCGCAAACACCAAGCAGCGCCAGCGGCCCGTCCTCGACCGACAACGGCCACCACCACCAACGCCCCAGCGGCAAGGTGCCGGTGCCCTTGCCCGCCGGTTGATCGTGTTGCCAGGCCCAATCGGCGGCGGCGCGTTCGGCCTCGGTGAATTGCAGCGGCCCGCCGGTTTCGACTTTCCAGCCGCCCTGGCCGTCGCGGTTGAGCAGGCACAATTGCACATCGCTCCAGCCTTCGAGGTGTTGCGCGGCGGCGCTGATCACGGCCTGGCGGTCGGTCGCGGCGGTGAGTTTGCGGGACAGGTCGAGCAGTTCGCTGGTTTCTTCCTGGGTATCGCGCAAGGCCTGCAACTGCCGCCGCTGACGCGCCGCGAGGTTGCCGGTGAGCGCCGCCATCAACAGGAAGAACAGCAGCGTCAGCACGTCTTCTTCGCGCTGAATGCTGAAGGAGAAATTCGGTGGAATGAACAGAAAATCGTAGGTCAGAAACGACAACGCCGCACAGGCCAGCGCCGGGCCGAGGCTGCTGCGCACCGCCACCAGCAACACCGCCGCGAGAAACACCAGCGAGATGTTCGGCAACGGCAACACACTCGACACCGCCCAAGCCAAGGCCGTGGCCAACAACGTCGCGACCAGCGCCAGCGCATAGTCGAACCACACCAGCGTGACTGAATTACGCGTGCGCGGTTGGTGCTGCTCGTGATCACTGTCGAGCACGTTGATTTCCAGACCGTGCGCCTGACGCAGCAGGCGCGCCGCCAGACCACCGCCGAACAGTCGACGGCGCAAGCGCGGCCGCGACTGGCCGACCAGCAACAGACTGGCGCGGCGCTCGGCGGCGTGTTGAATCAGGGTTTTCGCCACTTCGCCGGCACGCAACAGCACCACTTCGCCACCAAGGCGTTCGGCCAGTTGCTGGGCGCTTTGCAAACGCAACCGCGATTGCTCGTCACGGGCACTGCCGTTGTCGACATGCACCAGACTCCACGGCAGATGCCGACGCTGGGCGACGCGGCTGGCGTGACGCACCAGCCGTTCGGCCTGCGCATCGCCATCTATGCCGACCAGCAAACGCCCGCGCACCGCCGGCGCCGCCTGGCCGAGTTGGCGATAGCCCTGGGCGAGATCGTTGTCGACCTGCGCGGCAGCGGTCTGCATCGCCAGTTCACGCAGTGCGGTGAGATTGGTCTGGGTGAAAAACGCATCGATCGCAGCGCGGGCCTGTTCCGGCACGTAGACCTTGCCTTCGCGCAGACGCTCAAGCAATTCACGCGGCGGCAAGTCGATCAGCAGCAGCTCGAAAGCTTCCTGCAGGACCCAGTCCGGCAGGGTTTCGCGCACCTGCACGCCAGTGATGCCGCGCACCTGATCATTGAGGCTTTCCAGGTGCTGGACGTTGACCGTGGTGAACACGTCGATGCCGGCGGCGAGCAGTTCCTGAATGTCTTGCCAGCGTTTCGTGTGGCGACTGCCGGGGGCGTTGCTGTGGGCCAGTTCATCGACCAGCACCAGTTTCGGCTTGGCCGCGAGAATGCCGTCGAGGTCCATTTCTTCGAGCAGCACGCCACGGTATTCGCTACGCACCAACGGCTGCTGCGGCAGGCCGCCGAGCAAGGCTTCGGTTTCGGCGCGGCCATGGGTTTCGACCACGCCGGCCAGGACCTTTACGCCCTGGCGCAGTTGCGTGTGGGCAGCCTGGAGCATGGCGTAGGTCTTGCCGACCCCCGGGGGCGGCGCCGAGAAAAACCTTGAGCCGGCCACGGCCATCGCGGGGCAGGTCTGCTAACAGTGCGTCGGCGCGGCCGGAGTCGCTCATGCTTGATGTTCTCTCTTACGAATGATCGTTCCCACGCTCTGCGTGGGAATGCAGTCCGGGACGCTCTGCGTCCCATAAAAGCAGACGCAGAGCGTCTATTGATGCATTCCCACGCAGAGCGTGGGAACGATCGGTATCAACTGAATTACAGGTTTTGCAGTGCCAGATTCAGCTCCAGCACATTCACCACCGGCGGCCCAACCAGCGGCTGTTCGATGTGCTTATCGAGCAGTTGCTGCAAGGTCGACACCGGCAGGTTGCGCGCCGCCGCGACACGCGCCAGTTGATAGGCAATTGCCGCCGGTGGCAAGTGCGGATCGAGACCGCTGGCGGAGGTGGTCAGCAAGGCCAATGGCACCGGCCCCTGCCCAGCGACTTGTTGTTTTTGCGCGTCTTCGATCACGCGGGTCGCCAGGGCCGGATTGCTTGGCGCGAGGTTGCTGGCGCCGCTGGCGACCGTGGCAAAAGCCCCGGCGGACGGGCGTGGGTGGAACCAGTTGTCACCGCTGAAATCCTGAGCAATCAGCGCCGAGCCGCGGACTTTGCCGTCGGCGTCGTGGATCAGGCTGCCGTTGGCCTGAGCCGGGAAAGCGACCTGGGCGATGCCGGTGACCGCGAGTGGATAGGCGACGCCGGTGATCAGGGTCATCAGCGCCAACAGGGTCAGGGCCGGGCGTATCATTGTGGACATTTCAAAACCCTCGAATTCGTTGGGCAAACTTTTGCAGGGTGTCAGGGAGATTTTTCCCCCTCACCCCAGCCCTCTCCCCCAAGGGGGCGAGGGGGAAAGGGAGCCGATCTTTGTGCTGTTCAAAACCTGAGTTCGGCTCGGGACTTCATCCGGCGTACCTCCCGCAAACACCTCGGTCAGTCCGCTACGGTGATTGGCTTTCCAATCGCGCATTCACCTCGGTATCTCAAGTCGGCGAACCTCGCACAAACACCTCGGTCAGTCCCCTCTCCCTTTGGGAGAGGGTTAGGGTGAGGGGCTCTTTTCAGCCTCACACCAGATGCAACGCCGTAAGCAGCATGTCGATCACCTTGATCCCCACGAACGGCACGACAATCCCGCCGACGCCATAGATCAGCAGATTGCGCCGCAGCAACGCCGCCGCACTCGCTGCCTGCACGCGCACGCCGCGCAATGCCAGTGGAATCAGCACAACGATGATCAGCGCGTTGAACACAATGGCTGAGAGAATCGCGCTCTGCGGACTGCTCAGATGCATGATGTTCAGCACGCCCAGCTGCGGGTAAATCGAGGCGAACAGCGCCGGCAGAATCGCGAAGTATTTGGCGATGTCGTTGGCGATGGAAAAGGTCGTCAGCGCGCCACGGGTCACCAGCAATTCCTTGCCGATCTGCACTACGTCGAGCAGCTTGGTCGGGTCGCTATCGAGGTCGACCATGTTCGCCGCTTCGCGTGCCGCTTGCGTGCCATCGTTCATCGCCATGCCGACGTCGGCCTGAGCCAGCGCCGGGGCGTCGTTGGCGCCGTCGCCGCACATGGCGACCAGGCGACCGTCGTTCTGCTCGTGCCGGATGCGCGCGAGTTTCTTCTCC
This sequence comes from Pseudomonas sp. TE9122, assembly GCF_056278925.1. Lineage (NCBI taxonomy): Bacteria > Pseudomonadati > Pseudomonadota > Gammaproteobacteria > Pseudomonadales > Pseudomonadaceae > Pseudomonas > Pseudomonas sp. TE9122. Next base: position 3,621,391 of record NZ_JBWBQI010000001.1, read on the forward strand.
GGCGTGGCTTCGGCGAGCACATCATCGACGCCTGCTTCAGCGGCGATCGCAGCAGCGGTCAGCGGGTTGTCGCCGGTGACCATCACCGTGCGAATCCCCAGTTTGCGCAGCTCGGCAAAACGCTCGCGGATGCCTGGTTTGACCACGTCCTTGAGATGGATCGCGCCAAGCAACTTACCGTCTGCACAGACCAGCAACGGCGTGCCACCGCTCTGGGCAATCTTGTCGATTTCCCGCGCCAGCGCCGGGGCCAGATCGCTACGCTGTTTACCGAGAAACGCCAGCAGCGAATCCACCGCGCCTTTGCGATACACGCGGCCCTGATAATCGACGCCGGACAAACGGGTTTCCGCGCTGAACGGCACGGCGATCAGGGTTTCCGGGGCCGGCTCGGGCTGCGGATGCAGACCGCGCAAGTACTCAACAATGGATTTACCCTCGGCAGTTTCGTCCGCCAGCGAGGCGAATAGCGCGCCTTCGGCCAGCTCACGCCCGGTCACACCCGGCGCGGCATACACCGCGCTGCAACGACGGTTACCGAAGGTGATGGTGCCGGTCTTGTCGAGCAACAGCACGTGCACGTCACCGGCCGCTTCCACTGCGCGACCGGATTTGGCGATCACATTCAGGCGCACGAGGCGATCCATCCCGGCGATACCGATGGCCGACAGCAGACCGCCGATGGTGGTCGGGATCAGCGTGACCAATAACGCCACGAGGAACACCAGCGGCAGGCTGCCATTGGCGAAATGCGCGAACGGTTGCAGGGTGACGACCACCAGCAGAAAGATCAGGGTCAGGCCGATCAGCAGGATATCCAGCGCCACTTCGTTCGGGGTCTTCTGACGCTTGGCGCCTTCGACCAGGGCGATCATGCGGTCGAGGGTCGATTCACCGGGGTTGGTGGTGATCTTCACCAGCAGCCAGTCGGACACCAACCGCGTGTTGCCGGTGACGGCGGAGCGGTCGCCGCCGGACTCGCGGATCACCGGCGCCGATTCGCCAGTGATCGCCGCTTCGTTGACCGCCGCAATACCTTCGATGACTTCGCCGTCACCGGGGATCATTTCCCCGGCTTCGACTCGTACCACGTCGCCCTTGCGCAGATTGGCAGCCGGCACGATCCTGAAGCTGCCATCAGCTTGGCGGCAGCGGGCGCTGAGGCCTTCGCTGCCGGCCTTGAGGCTGTCGGCGCGGGCCTTGCCACGACCTTCGGCCAGGGCCTCGGCGAAGTTGGCGAACAGCACGGTGAACCACAGCCACAGAGCGATTTGCGCGGCGACGAAGGTCGGCACGTCGGCATCCGGAAGGAAGCACAGCACGGTGGTGAAAATCGCCGTCAGTTCGACCACCAGCATCACTGGCGAACGCGCCAGTTGCCGTGGGTCGAGCTTGACGAAGGCTTGCACCAGCGCCGGGCGCCACAGGGCCGAGATCGCGGTTTTGGCTTGTTCCGGCGCTTTGACGGCGGCGGGTTTGATTGCAGGCATATTCATGATGGATTCCTTAGAAGCCCATACTTAAATGTTCGGCGACAGGACCGAGCGCCAGCGTCGGCAGGAACGTCAGGCCGCCCACCAGCAAAATGGTCACGGTCAACAGGGTCACGAACAGCGGGCCGTGAGTCGGGAAGCTGTTCTGGCCGACCGGTGCGCTTTTCTTCATCGCCAGGCTACCGGCCAGTGCCAGCACCGGCAGGATGTAGCCGAAACGGCCGATCAACATGCCCAGGCCGAGCATCAGGTTGTGGAACGGCGTGTTCGCGCTCAGGCCACCGAACGCCGAACCGTTGTTGGCGCTCGCCGAGGTGTAGGCATAGAGCAACTGACTGAAACCATGCGCGCCGGGGTTGCTGATGGTTGCCGCAGCGCTGGGAACCGTGGCGGCAATCGCGCCGAGCACCAGCACGCCGACGGGCATCACCAGCAGCGTCACCACCAGCAATTGCACTTCGCGGGCCTGGAGTTTCTTGCCGAGGTATTCCGGCGTACGACCGATCATCAGCCCGGCGAGGAACACCGCGATCAGCACGTTGAGCAACATGCCGTAGAGCCCGGCGCCGACACCGCCGAAGATCACTTCGCCGACCATCATGTTGACCAGCGCGACCATGCCGCTGAGCGGGTTGAGGCTATCGTGCATGCCGTTGACCGAGCCGTTCGACGCCGCCGTGGTAGTCACCGACCACAGCACCGTCGCGGTAGTACCGAAGCGCGCTTCCTTGCCTTCCAGCGGCGCGGTCTGCTCGACGGCGGCATTGTTCAGGGTCGGATTCGGCTGATACTCGGCCCACAACGATGTCGCACCGCCGATCAGGAACAACGCCAGCATGCAGGCGATGATCGCGCGGCTCTGGCGCAGATCCTTGACGTAGTGGCCGAAGGTGAACACCAGCGCCACCGGGATCAGAATGATCGAGGCGACTTCGAACAGGTTGCTCCACGCGGTCGGGTTCTCGAACGGATGCGCCGAGTTGACCCCGAAGAAACCGCCACCGTTGGTACCCAGTTGCTTGATCGCAATCTGGCTGGCGGCCGGGCCGAGCGGGATCACCTGATCGACGCCTTGCAGGGTCACGGCATTTACATACTGAGCGAAAGTTTGCGGTACGCCCTGCCAGACCAGATACAGCGCCAGCAGCAGGCACAGCGGCAGCAAGCCATAGAGGGTGGCGCGGGTCATGTCGACCCAGAAGTTGCCGAGGGTCTGCGCCGACTTACGGCCGATGCCACGGCACAGCGCGACCAGCACGGCGAGGCCGGTGGCGGCGCTGACAAAGTTCTGCACGGTGAGACCGACCATCTGGCTCAGATAGCTGAGGGTCGCTTCGCCGCTGTAGGACTGCCAGTTGGTGTTGGTCATGAAACTGACCGCGGTGTTGAACGCCTGGGTCCATTCCTGGCCTGGCAGGTTTTGCGGGTTCAGCGGCAGGTGATCCTGGAACAGCAGAATCGCAAACAGCAGCAGGAAACCGGCAAGGTTGAACGCCAGCAGCGCCAGCGTGTACTTCTGCCAGCTCTGCTCCGCCTGCGCATCGACCCCGGCAAGGCGATAGCAACCGCGCTCGACCGGGCCGAGAATCGGCGTCAGCCAGGTGCGCTGGCCCTCCATCACCTTGTAATAGAAGCGCCCAAGGAACGGCGCCGGCAGCAGGACCAGCGCAAAAAACCCGAGGATCAGCCAATAGTCATAACTGTGCATAGCCGCTCCTAGTTCCGGTCCGCGCGCAACAGCGCAACCAACAGATAAATGAACAGCCCCACTGCCAACAGCAGTGACACCCCGTCCAGAACGCTCATGGAAGATCTCCGTGTAACGGCGTATTGCCGTGTGTGCAGCGATTGTCGGGAAGGACGCTGTAAAGGAACGAGAGCGAGGCGCGGCGTGGGTCATAAAGAAAGCGTAAAGAGTGGGTTTATGCGGGCTTTACGGCTGAGTTTCGTGGTGTTTGGGCTAGCGCCTTCGCGAGCAGGCTCGCTCCCACAGGGGCAACGCATTTCAAAATGTGGGAGCGAGCCTGCTCGCGAAGGCGGCGGCGCAGACAACATCGCACCCAACTGGCGCACAAAACCCGCACATCCAGCGCCAATCATCCCCGCTGCGACAGCTTTGGACTCATTACGACTTGTTTCAGCGTAATGGCACGCCCACTGCACACGCCCTCCCCCGAGCTTTCCAATCCTTCAGGGAGCAAGCGCATGAACACACAACTCAAACCCACGCTGGGCACGTTGCACCTGTGGGGCATTGCCGTAGGGCTGGTGATTTCCGGGGAATATTTCGGCTGGAGTTACGGCTGGGGCGTGGCCGGTACGCTGGGTTTTCTGGTGACTTCATTCATGGTCGCGACCATGTACACCTGCTTCATCTTCAGTTTCACCGAACTGACCACCGCGATTCCCCATGCCGGCGGGCCGTTTGCCTACAGCCGCCGCGCGTTTGGCGAAAAAGGCGGATTGATCGCCGGACTGGCCACACTGATCGAATTCGTCTTCGCCCCGCCAGCGATTGCCTTGGCGATTGGCGCGTATCTCAATGTGCAATTTCCGGCACTGGACCCGAAACACGCGGCGGTCGGCGCGTACATCGTGTTCATGGGCCTGAACATTCTCGGGGTGAAACTGGCCGCGACGTTCGAGCTGATCGTCTGCGTGCTGGCGGTGGCTGAGTTGCTGGTGTTCATGGGCGTGGTCGCACCGGCGTTCAGCTTCAGCAACTTCGCCCTGAATGGCTGGGCCGGTTCCGACGTCTTCGGCGCGCCGGCAATTGCCGGGATGTTCGCGGCGATTCCGTTTGCGATCTGGTTCTTCCTCGCCATCGAAGGCGCCGCCATGGCTGCCGAAGAAGCCAAGGACCCGAAACGCACGATCCCAAAAGCTTATATCAGCGGCATCCTGACCCTGGTGTTGCTGGCCATGGGCGTGATGTTCTTCGCGGGCGGCGTCGGCGACTGGCGCACCTTGTCCAACATCAACGACCCACTGCCGCAGGCGATGAAAACCGTGGTTGGTGACAACTCCGGCTGGCTGCACATGCTGGTGTGGATCGGCCTGTTTGGCCTGGTCGCCAGTTTCCACGGCATCATCCTTGGTTATTCGCGGCAATTCTTCGCCCTCGCCCGCGCCGGTTACCTGCCCGCCTCATTGGCAAAACTGTCGCGCTTCCAGACCCCGCACCGCGCGATCATCGCTGGCGGCCTTATCGGCATCGCGGCGATCTACAGCGACGGTCTGATCAACCTCGGCGGCATGACACTCACCGCCGCGATGATCACCATGGCCGTGTTCGGCGCCATCGTGATGTACATCATGAGCATGCTCAGCCTGTTCAAACTGCGTAAATCCGAGCCAAACCTGGAGCGCACCTTCCGCGCGCCGTGCTATCCGCTGGTTCCGCTGATCGCGCTGGTGCTGGCGGTGGTTTGCCTGGTGGCGATGGCGTGGTTCAACACACTGATCGGGCTGATTTTCCTCGGTTTCATGGCGGTGGGGTTCTGCTACTTCATGCTCACCGGGCAACTGCGCGCCGATGCGCCGGCGGATGCCATGCTCACAGGCCTGTAACGACTCGTCCCCTGTAGGAGCTGACGAGTGAAACGAGGCTGCGATCTTTGCTTTTCAAGATCAAAAGATCGCAGCCTTCGGCAGCTCCTACAGGAATTTCGGATGCACCGGGTGCAAGCGGCCTAGAATGGAACCACTGCGAAGTCGTTTCGCTCAAAGGTGGTATGCAGCATCGCACGGCGAAGTCCTCGCCCGTCGAGCTGCCATTAAGGAGAGCCGTTATGCCCTGGTATGCCTGGTTGATTCTGGTCGTTGCGATCGGCTCGATTGTCGGCGGATTGATGATGTTGCGCGACACCGCCAACAAGGTCGAACTGACCGATGAAGAACGCAAGCGCGTCGCACAGCGCAATGCCGAAGCGGATGCCAAGGATGCACAAGACCGCTGATACCAACCCCGCCGCAATGGCGGGGTTTGTTTTTTCAGCACAATGGGACTTACCCGCAGGCTGTTTAGATTTTAGAAGTACAGTCACCATTTAATCTTCCGTGGTTAAGATGGCAGCATCGTCGCGGAGAGCTCCACATGCGTTACTCGCCAGATCACAAAGCCCAGACCCATCAACGCATCATCAAGGAGGCTTCCGCCCGATTTCGCAAGGACGGTATCGGCGGCACCGGCCTGCAGCCTTTGATGAAAGCCCTGGGCTTGACCCATGGCGGTTTCTACTCGCACTTCAAATCCAAGGAAGAGCTGGTCGAAAAAGCCCTGCAAGAGGCCGGCGAGCAAGTCGCGGGCCTGTGCGAAGAAATCTTCGCGCAGGAAAACCCTCTGCAAGTGTTCATCGACACCTACCTGTCAGAGTGGCATCAGACCTCGCCCGACGAAGGCTGCCCGCTGCTGACCATTTCCTCGGAGCTGGGCCTGCGCGGCCAGCCAAGCCCCACCAGCGACGAAGTCCTCAATGCTCGCCTCGAACAAATTCAAGGCACGCTCGAAGGCGAGAACAGCGCCGATCGCAGCATTGTCATCATGGCCACCTTGGCTGGCGCATTGCTGCTGTCACGCAGCGTCGCGGATGCCGACTTCGCTCAGCGCATCCTCGACGTCACCCGCGAACATCTCAAGCAATCGAGCGATTAACCTTCCCAGCGTTTGAACAACACGCTCGCATTGACCCCGCCAAAACCAAAGCCATTGGACAAGGCATATTCGATTGACATGGAGCGCGCCTCGCCATGCACGATGTCTACCCCTTCGCTCGCCGGATCCGGGTTTTCGAAGTTGAGCGTTGGTGGCACCACCTGATCACGAATCGCCAGCAGCGTGAAAATCGCCTCCAGCCCACCCGCCGCGCCGAGCAAATGACCGGTAGCAGATTTGGTCGAAGTCACGGCGATCTTGTTCTCCGTGCCAAACAACGCCTTGATCGCCGCCAACTCGCCCAGGTCACCGACCGGCGTCGACGTCGCATGTGCGTTGAGATGCTGCACCTGCTCCGGCGTTACACCGCCCTGAGCCAGTGCCAATTGCATCGCCCGGCGAGCGCCACTGCCGTCTTCCGGCCCGGCGGTCAGATGGTAGGCATCGGCCGTGGTGCCGTAGCCAACCAGTTCGGCCAACGGCTTCGCACCCCGTGCGAGCGCATGCTCCAGCGACTCGATGACCAATAGACCGGCGCCCTCGCCCATCACGAAACCATCGCGCCCACTGTCGAAGGGACGCGAAGCTTTTTCCGGGGTGTCGTTGTAGCCGCTGGACAACGCCCGCGCCGCCGCGAAACCGGCGAGACTGACGCGATCGATCGACGCCTCCGCACCGCCACATACAGCGATGTCCGCCTCCCCCGCCCTGATCAACCGCGCTGCATCGCCGATCGCCTGAACCCCGGCGGCACATGCGGTAACCGGAGCGCCCAACGGCCCTTTGAGGCCATGCTGGATCGAGACATGACCCGCCGCGAGATTGACCAGAAACGATGGAATGGTGAACGGCGACAAACGCCGAGGACCACGGCTGTCAGTGGTACGCACCGCATCGGCAATCGCACCGAAACCACCGACACCCGAGCCGATGATTGTTGCAGTGCGCTCCTGGCTTTCAGCGTCCGCCGGATGCCAGCCGGCCTGCTCCAGCGCCTGCCGCGCCGCTTCCATGGCAAACATGATGAAGCGATCCATCTTCTTCTGTTCCTTGGGCGGCGTCGCACGATCCGGATCAAACCCGGCCTCGGCATCCTCCTCCACCGTCGGCACACTGCCGCCGACCCGGGTCGGCAGATCAGCCACGACTGCATCTGGCAAGTTGCGCAACCCGGAACGACCGGCCAGCAAACGCTGCCAGACGATTTCAACATCACTGCCCAAGGGTGAAACCAGGCCCATGCCCGTGACGACGACTCGACGTTGGTTCATATCGTGGTTACCCCTTATCAATTCAAAATTCGACGTGCACCGGTGTGCTGCGATTCGGCTGCTGAATCAGACCCGAGCGAAATTATTATAGGCATAATCAAGACACAATATGATACCCGTAATTTTTAGCATTCAGACATCCACCAGATCGGCACCCAATAAAAAGGCCGGTCAATGACCGGCCTCTCGGCGTTGAACTGTCAGCTTAGTTCACTTCCAGCTTTTCACGATTGCGATCCAGAATCGCCTTACCAATCCCCTTCACCTCCAGCAACTCATCCACCGACGCGAACGGCCCATTAGTATCGCGATACGCAACAATCGCCTGCGCCTTCGCCTCCCCCACACCCGCCAACTCCTTCTGCAACGTGGCCGCATCCGCACCGTTGAGATCGACCTTGGCGCTTGCCGAGGGCGCAGCTGCATCCATCAGCAAAGGCGCCTTCGTCGTCTCCGAGGGAGCTACGGGGGCCGCAATCGCAGCGATCGAGGCGCTGGTGAGGAAAGCAAAGATCAGCGAGTAGAAATAACCGGTACGCATAAGTGACGCTCCATCATCGTTTTAGAAAGCAGCTTTTCCGAAGCTGCTTCTCCAAACGTAGGTCATGATGGAGTGAAGTCAAAAATGCGAGCGTTACAGGATGTGAAACAATCAGGGTTCGAGACGGCGTTGCTGGTAGATCCAGTCGACAATCTCGCCGTCCGGGGTGTAGCCGCTCACCGTTTCGCGCAGAACCTGGCGGACGCGGGAGTAGTCATCCACGTCGACAGCCGCGAGCAGCTCACCCAAACGTGACTTCAGAACATCCCATGGCAGATGATCCTCATTGGCGGTCATGATCATCGGATGCGGCGTGGCTGCAACATTGTCGCCGATCAGCAGTTCCTCGTAGAGTTTCTCTCCGGGACGCAACCCTGTGAACTCGATGGAAATATCGCCCTGAGGGTTTCGCTCGGAACGAATACTCAACCCGGACAGATGAATCATTTTCTCGGCCAGTTCCACGATTCTCACCGGTTCGCCCATGTCCAGCACGAACACATCACCGCCCTGCCCCATGGATCCTGCCTGAATCACCAGTTGCGCAGCTTCCGGAATCGTCATGAAGTAGCGAGTGATTTTCGGGTGGGTAACCGTCAGCGGACCGCCGGACTTAATTTGACTGTGAAACAGCGGGATCACCGAGCCGGACGAGCCCAGTACGTTGCCGAAACGGACCATGGTGAAGCGGGTTTTGTTGACCCGGGAAATATTGGCCTTGTCGCCAAACAGGACAGGGGCGATTTCGTGACTCAAGGCTTGAAGGATCAATTCGGCCAAACGCTTGGTGCTGCCCATCACGTTGGTGGGCCGGACAGCCTTGTCGGTCGAAATCAGCACAAAGTTCGAAACACCGGCCTGCAATGCGGCTTGAGCCGTATTAAGTGTTCCCATCACATTGTTCAGCACGCCTTCGGCAATGTTGTGCTCCACCATCGGCACATGCTTGTAAGCCGCAGCGTGGTAGACCGTGTCCACGCTCCAGGTCTTCATGACATCCAGTATTTTTTCCGGGTGGCGAATCGAACCCAGAATGGGCAGCAACTTTGTCGATACCGACTCACGATCCGCACGCTGCTCCAACTCGGAAAGAATGCTGTAAAGGTTAAATTCGCTGTGCTCGAACAGCAAAAGCGATTTTGGCCCCAGTGAAAAGATCTGCCGGCACAACTCGGAACCTATTGATCCCCCCGCCCCAGTCACCATCACCGTTTTGCCCTTAATGCAGCGCTCAAGCAAATCATGCTGCGCCGGGACCGCGTCCCGCCCGAGCAAGTCCGCAATATCGACTTCCTGAATGTCATCGACCTTCACGCGACCGCTGGCCAGGTCGGTAAAATTAGGAACACTGCGCACGTGCAAAGGAAAACCCTCCAGCATATTGAGGATTTCCCTGCGTCGAGCACGGGTCGAAGACGGCAGTGCCAGCAAAATTTCTTGCGCACCGGTGACGTCGATCATTTGTTGAATATGTTTGGGTTTATAGACTTGGAGACCGGAGATTGAGCGGTCCGAGATTCCTGAGTCATCATCGATAAAGGCTACGGGACGCATCGCCCTTCCCATGCGCAACGCAGCGACAAGCTGATTGCCAGCTACGCCCGCCCCGTAGATCGCCACTTTGGTCAGACCATCATCACGATTGGCAAAAGGAACGTGCTGAGCGGCGGTGAACCAGTCCCCCATGAAGTACTGGCGCATGCAGAGACGAAGCCCGCCGATGATCACAAGGCTGAGCCACCAATAATTGAAGATGATCGAGCGCGGCACGATGGCTTCGTGATTACTGTACCAATAGACCACCAAAGCCAGGATCAGCGAGGACAGACTGACTGCTTTAATGATCACCACCAGCGCGTCATTACCGAAATAACGCATCACTGCCCGGTACATGCCGAACCGTATGAATAGAGGAATGGCGACGAGCGGAGCACAGACAAACAACCACAAGTGCACTTTCAACGGATTGACCATCTCGTCGATACCCAGACGGACGATAAACGCCAACCACAAGGCTACCCAGACGAGCAAAACATCTGTAAGCACCTGAATCAATCGCTTCTGGCGGCGCGGTAAACCCAGCAAGAACTCGCGCATTCTGTCCATATTCCCCTGTACCAATCTGGCCTGCTCCCTTTGGTTAATCGGCGGGTACATTGTACGGAGGTAGTGAACTTCGTTACAGAAAAAAGAATGTGATGAGGACGTGGCCCCTAACGAGCCGCCATCACTGAATCTTACGGTGATCTCACCGCCCCCATTCGTTTATCACCCGTCACCTGCACCATGCGATGTCTGTGCTGCGACATCATGATCGAGTGAGTATACTGCGCAGCAAATTTCCTGCACCTCGCCACCGCGAATTCGGGATCAAAAAAGAAAACCCGACCTGGGATGATTTTTCCAATGCCCCGGGCACGAAAAGGCTTTGTTGTTGACGCGACTGCTCGCTGGTGTACGGCCAGTAACAGCGAAAGTGAAGACATTACAATCAGAATGACGAAAAGGAAGTGAAAGCAAGTGACGACAACAGGGCGCGGCATTAACTTGAAAAACATTGTCAAATGGGTCCTTCCCTGCATTTTCATGACGTTGGTCATCGCTTTTATTCTGTTGAAAAGCCCTGCACTGGATCCTGTCGTCAGTATTAGCACCAGCCAATTCCCTGCGACGCAGTCCCAGTTGTTTTACAAACGCATGGATGACTATAAGGAAAGAAATTCCAAAATCAGCAAACTGGATATGGAGAACCATACCTTTAGCTTTGCGTTGCCAAAGTACGATGAGAATCTGCGCTGGGACCCATTGGAAAAATCCGGTTCCTTCTATGTCAAGGCTGTGACAATCAGCGTGCTGGTTTATACCCGCTCTATTGAACTCGACAACCTGACGCCGATGGCACAGATTGAGGCGTCCGCCCGCGAAACGACAATTGTCAAATTCACAACGCCGTCGGGTGCGACTGACCCACAGATAAACATTCACCTTAACTACAAGCTACTCGACAAAGTGCGCTACGTTTTCGCGCTCTTGCTCGGACTGGCCAGCGCATTTGCCATTCTTTCCTGGATCAAATGGCATTCACGGATCCTAGACTTCCTGCAGGGTGATCGCGGTTGTACCGCACAATTGAAATCATTCTTCAGACAAGAAAACTTCAGTCTTAACGAATTCACAAAGTTACTCGGCATCGGGGTTTTTCTTAATATAATCCCGGTCGTCAATTTCTTTTTGTCTGTTGATGATGAACGGGGCGCCTTCCGTACCGACCCATCCATCTGGATCGCCGATGGCCGATGGACAGCCTATCTGGTAGAGAAGTTTATCTTCCCTCAGCCAGTAATGCCTTTCGTTCCTAATCTTTTCTTTTACGCCTGCGTAGCGCTGGCGTACATGTTCCTGATCAGGGCACACCGTCTTACATTCGGCTGGATTGCCGCCCTGGCCTACTGCATTTTCATTGCGCACCCGATTTGGTGGTTCATTGGCGAGTTCTACTCCAACATTCCTTCGATCGGTGTAGGCGTACTGGCACTGTCGATCGGCATCTTTGTATTTTCAAAATGCCGTATCGGCGACGACTTGAAAGGCAAAACTGCCCGCTTGGCGTTGCTTTCCAGCGTATTGCTGTCCGTGGCAATCGGCGCCTACCAATCACTGGTCATGTTCTATATTGTTGCCGGTCTCGGTGTCGTTCTTTTCAACTTCCGAAAAGACAACCCGACAGCCGTACTATCAATTTATCCGACAATCCAGCGTGCAGCCTTGTTGCTCGGCACCCTCGTTGGCGGCGTTGCTTTCTATGTCATCATAAACAAGCTTGCCCAACTGGCTTACCCTTCCGACCGTGGTTACATCGATAATTTTCTACGTATCAACGAACTGATCGGCGGATCCTGTTCTAATTACCAAACTGGTTTTGTTAGAAGCGTGGAAACTTTACTCAGGCTCCCCTCTGAGCTACGGCGTTTCATTCTTCAGTGCGGCCGTCGCATTGGGATTTGCAGCCCTCTTCCTAGTCACACAGAATACTTGGAAAGCTGCTTTGTGGATGACTCTCCTCATCGGAGCATTGTTGATCTCCCCATTCCTGCTGAACTTCGTCGCCGGAGGTATTTATTTGCCTCTGCGCGCCATGCTGGCCATTTCCTTTGTTGCGTGGTTCACCACGATCATCGTTCTGGAAAAACAGGGGCTGTTGCGGATCCTCGGCGCTGTGCTCGCAGTCACACTGCTATTCCAGATGATTTCGGTAAATGGTCAATACTCGGCAAGCACAATGATGGCCACGACCCACGACCGATTCACCGCCGAGGCGCTTTACGATCGAATCAGCAAGGCCAACCCCGAATTTGACAAGAATGAACGCATCATGGTCGATGTTTATGGGCGAATGCCATTCGCGAGCCGCTATCCAGGCCCGGAAACCTCGACCATGAGTTCTTCGTTTTTCGATTGGGACCAAGGCAACGTCTATCGCATGCTGGAATACATGCGCCTGATCGGTTTCTCGAATGTTTATGCCATGGGCAACGCGCTGCGTATTCCGTTGACGCCGCACTTTGACAACATGCCGGTATGGCCGGCAGAAGGCTCCGTGCGATATGAAAAAGGCGTTTATCTTGTCAAGTTGAGCGAAGTTGCCGACCCGACGCACGCACAGTACAAGCGAGTCGAGTCGCAATGATTAACAAGGCAGGCATGCGACCCTTTTTCGCCTACCTTGCGCTTGCCGGGCTGTCTTTGCTGGCAGCACTTGCGTCCCTTTATCTCGCCAAGGCAACCGGTACGTTCGACGCCACCAGACACAACATTTGCTTGAGCATTGATTCGTCATCCAAAGGCGTGACGCAACTGTTCTGGCCCAGCGAATCTGGCGCTTTCAGTGAATCACAATCGGATTCGCACAGAATCGACGCCGGTACTCAGCGTGTTTGCTTCTCGGTCGCGACAGGTCAGCGCTTCCTGCGCTGGGATCCTAACAACGTTGCGTCCGAGATGCGTGTCAGCCAAGGCGAAATAAACTTTTGGGGGCTGCGGCAAGCGCTGCCGCTAAGCGTTCTGGCTCCTGCCAATGCACCAACGTCATTGTCGACCGAAGCGTCTTCGGTCACATTGACGTTTGATAATGACGACCCGCAAATCAAGTTCGAAATCAGCGAGTCGGTCAGGTTCAAGGAAATAGCTTATAGCGCAGCGCTGCTGACTTTCGCTTATTGGCTGATCCTGAGCTGCACGCTGTTCATCCTCGGGAAAATAATTTTCGACGAAAGCATCGCCTATCGCATGTCGGTATTGGCGGCGCTTCTTTTGATAGCCGTATATCAATTAACCGGACTTATTGCTGTGGGCGATGGTGCGGGCTGGGACGGCAACGCCTATTTGAATCTTCTGTTCGACTGGAAAAATTCCGGGCATATTCCTGTCACGGATCCCTACCGTATCAGTCGCCTCACCGGCTTTTTTCCAACAGTAGTAGCAGAGTTCCTGCTAGATCTGACCAGACAACAGCTTTTATATGTACAGATGTCTTTCAATGTGCTCGGTATCAGCGCAGCCGCCGGGCTATTTACTGACTACTTGATGAAGTCCGGCATCCCGACCAGGCGGGCAGTGCACTACACAACTGCCTTACTTTTGACGTGGCCAATCCTGGTCATGTCGACTTACTACCCCCTTTTAAGCGACCATTTGGCAATAGTGCTGTCGTGCTGGAGCTTGTGGTGCTTTTCGCACAAACACTTCAAATGGCTACTGGCAACCTGCCTGATAGCACCATTGATCATGCCAGGCTTGTTTCTCCTGCCGCTGACGCTTCTCACCTTCTCACAGCCAGAAACGCAAGCTTCCTTCATCAACCGTCTGACTTTCGGCATGAAAGTCAGGATGCTGGTTTTTCTAGGTCTGGCTGCCGCCATGGTAGGTTATGCGTGCCTGTGGTTCACACGTATCGAAGACAGCGAACTATTACATGTCGGTTCTACACTTGCCTCGGGCATTCCTGGACTCAGATGGCTTAGCTCCACTTACTTGATTCTGGCCCTGATTGGCGTTGCCTGGCTTTGGAGTCGACTTCTGGGGCGTGATGGTGCGTTGCCAGTATTGTCCATCAAGTGGTTTTTCCTGGCCGCCATTGCGACGGCGTGCGGCCATGCCATTCTCTACTTCGGACTGGACTGGAGCCAGGGATTCCGAGGCCCGGACTTAGTGCAGAACATGTTTTATCAAGGTTTGAATACGCCATTCAAACCCATCCTCTCGCACTTTAGTTATTTTGGCCCATGCTTGCTTATTGCCTTGCAGCTAGTGTGGACCAGCAATCGAAGCGCGCGCACGGTGCGCGCCGTACAAATTGCCATATTGGGATTCTTGCCACTGTTGGTCGTCGGTTCCGAAAGTCGCCAATGGATCGCCATTCTTCCATTTCTGGTAGCGTACGTTGCGCAATCCGGAGTTTCGGATAAAACCACGAAGCTGATTCTTTATTTTTCCCTGCTGATGGCGACCCCCTTATTCTGGCTGGCCAAGTCCATAGCCAGCGCCTTTGCATCGGGCTTACCCATGAGTGATCCATTGTGGCAGCTGTACTTTGGGCGTCAGGGACCATGGATGTCGCATTCGACGTACCTGATCACTGCGATTGCGTGCATGATCTTCATGGCTGCATGGTGGCTGACACGGCCAACCACCCCTAAATCGGCGGATTACGTCGGCTCAGACCTGCCAGATTGAGCCGACATCACTGTCTGAATGTGTAGTAAAATTGCGGCCATTATCATGTGCGCAGTCAAAAATTCTGGATGGATCATGGACGCAAATCATCAAATTCCTTTGTTTTCTGCAGTAGCGGCGAATTCCGGTATTGATTTTTCCGAACCGCTTATGCGCGTCGTTAATCGGCACTGGTACATTTTGGGTGAAGAAGTAAAGGACTTCGAACGAGAGTTCGCCAACTATGTCGGCGCAGAACATTGCATCTCGGTCGCGAACGGCTCGGAAGCACTGGAAATCGCCTTGTTGGGCATGGGTGTGGGCCCGGGTGATCGTGTTGTCACCGTTGCCAACGCCGGGTTTTATAGCAGCACCGCCATCCACGCTGTCGGCGCCGAGCCGGTATATGTCGATGTCGATGAGAGCACCTTGACCATGTGCCCGAAATCACTGGAGAAGGCGCTGGCCCAACCGGCGAAGGTCGTGATTGTCACGCACCTTTACGGACAGTTGGCAGACATCGAAACTCTGGCAGCCATTTCTCGCTCGGCCGGGGCGGTCGTGCTCGAAGATTGCGCCCAGTCCCACGGTGCGCGCTCTGATAATCGGCTTTGTGGATCGTTCGGCGACCTGGCCTGCTTCAGCTTTTACCCCACCAAAAACCTCGGCGCACTGGGCGACGGTGGCGCGATCGTAACTTCATCCTCCGAGATTGCCGCCCGCCTGCTCACGCTTCGCCAATACGGCTGGTCGACCAAATATCACGTTACCGTTCCGCACGGACGTAACAGCAGACTCGATGAAATGCAGGCTGCAATCCTGCGGGTCAAACTGCCTCTACTCGACCAATGGAACGAGCAGCGCCGCTCGATTGCCAGCCGCTACTGTGCAGCCTTCAGCCAACTGCCAGTCAAATTGCCTGCAAGTCTGGGCGACGACTTCGTTGCCCACCTGTTTGTAATGCGTGTCGAAAATCGTGAAGCGTTCACTGCCTACCTAAAAGAGTATGGCGTCAGTACCGACATTCACTATCCAGTTCCAGACCACTGGCAAACAGCGTACACACCGCGCGAAACATTCAATCTTCCGGTGACCGAGTCAGCATGCACCCGACTGGTCTCCTTACCTTGCTTCCCTGGGCTGACCGATCAGCAAGTCGATCGTGTCATTGAAGTGGTTTGCGCCTACTTCAAGCAGGAGATTTAGGGTGCTTTCGCTGGTTATTCCGGTTTACCGTAACGAGGAATCGCTGCCGTCATTGCTCAAAGCCGTCGATGATTTGAACGTCGAGCTTCAAGGCGCGCTTGAGGTGGTTTTCGTGGTCGATGGCAGCCCGGATCGCTGTTACGAGATCCTGCGAGACCGCCTGCCCGAGCAACGTTTTGCCTCCCAGCTGATTCTACTGTCGAAGAACTTCGGTTCTTTCATGGCGATACGTACAGGTTTGCAGCATGGCAAGGGTCGCACGTTTGCCGTAATGGCCGCCGACCTGCAAGAGCCGCCAAGCCTGGTGCTGACCATGAACCGGGTGTTGAATACCGAGCCGGTGGATGTAGTAGTCGGTGTCCGCGAGGGTCGTGACGACCCATTCCTGTCGAAACTGGCATCGAAAACCTTCTGGGGTCTGTACAAACGTTACGTTATCCCGGAAATGCCTGACGGCGGCGTCGACATGTTCGGCTGCAACCTGGAGTTTCGCGACAACCTGCTCAAACTCGAAGAACGCCACAGCTCTTTGATCGCGCAGATTTTCTGGCTGGGTTTCCGCCGACAGGTAGTCAGTTACACTCGAGTTGCCCGGGAACACGGCAAGTCGGCGTGGACATTGCGAAAGAAAGTGAACTATCTGATGGACAGTGTCTTCTCGTTCACGGACTTGCCCATTCGCCTGCTTATTCGTGTAGGTGCAGCCGGCTCAGCACTCTCGGCGTTATACGGCGTCAGTGTAATCCTCGCGAAGATAGGCGGCCTGATCGATGTCCCTGGTTATGCCATGACACTGTTTACCATTACCCTGCTGGGCAGCCTCAATCTGCTGGGGCTCGGCGTGATCGGTTCGTACGCCTGGCGTACATATGAAAATACCAAAGGACGCCCTTTGGCGATCCCTATGAAAGTTTCTGAGTTTGGAGCCAATAAATGATTGATTCGCGCGATTTTTTTGTTCATGACCGTGCGATTTGTGAATCGTCCACTATCGGTAAAGGCTCGCGTATCTGGGCGTTTGCACACGTATTACCGAACGCTCGTATCGGCGCCGAGTGCAACGTGTGCGACAACGTGTTTGTCGAGAACGACGTCATCATTGGTGACCGGGTAACACTCAAATGCGGCGTTCAGGTTTGGGACGGCATCACCATAGAAGACGATGTTTTCGTGGGACCGAACGTCACGTTCACCAATGACAAGTTTCCACGCAGCAAAATCTATCCGGAAGCGTTTTCTCGCACCATCATCCGCAAAGGTGCATCTCTGGGCGCCAATTCGACGATCCTGCCCGGAATTACCATTGGCACCTCGGCAATGGTCGGCGCAGGCGCGGTCGTCACCAAATCCGTTCCACCGAATGCTATCGTGGTCGGTAACCCGGCGAAGATCATCGGCTACGTCGATGCCAAGCCTACCGAAGGCACAGTCGTAGACAACCCGGTAAAAGTCGGCCAATCAGATGTCCATCCTTGTGGCGTTACGCTGCACCGCATGATGGAAGCCGTCGATATGCGCGGCAGCCTGAGCGTTGGCGAATGCGGCAAGGACGTTCCGTTCGAAGTGAAGCGTTACTTCCTGGTAACCAACGTTCCGACTGCTGAAACACGTGGTGAACATGCTCACCGCGAATGCCACCAGTTTCTGGTAGCGGTCAAAGGCACCGTTCACGTAGTTGCCGACAATGGAAAGCACCGCCAGGAGTTTGTTCTGGACCACCACACACTGGGCCTGTTCCTGCCAGCAATGACCTGGGGTATCCAGTACAAGTACTCGGCGGACGCGGTTCTGCTGGTTTTCGCTTCCGAGCATTACGCTGCTGACGACTACATCCGCGATTACGATCAATTCCTGATCGAGAAAAAAGCGCAGATTGGTTAATAGCCGTGAAAATTTCCGAACTGATGGAAATCAGGTTTTTCCGGTTCCTCCTGACAGGCGGGCTGAACACCGGAATTACGTATGCGCTGTATCTTATATTGCTCAGTGTACTTCCCTACACATGGGCTTATTCGATCAGCTATGTTTGCGGGATTGTTTTCGCGTTCGTGATGAGCCGGTTCCTTGTCTTCAAAGAACACCAGGGGATCAAATCGATCCTGCTGTTCCCACTCGTCTACGTCGCGCAATACGTATTGGGGATGTTTGTCGTCTGGTTCTGGGTCAAACAGCTGTCGCTGCCTGAATACCTGGCTCCACTGGCGGCGATCATTCTGTCGCTACCACTTACATACGTATTGACGAAGCTGGTATTCGTCAAACCCGGAGCGATTACTCGCTAAAAAAAGGCAGACGTCCGTCTGCCTTTTTTAATTGCTGAACGCTATCAGCGCAATCAGGCTGATCCCGCCTCGATGTTCATGCCGCAACATCCTTTTCGGATTTTCCCGCGCTGAACCGCAACGCCAGAATGAATAGTGGCACGTAAGCCACCACGGCACCGACAAAGCCATTCAGCTTGAAGTGCGTGACAGCCACTGCAATCGGCAGGAGCCAAAACACATTGATCAAGCCCACGACAAGGGTCACCGGCAGGTGCTTGCCATAACGGCGCGAGGCGAATTGGTAAGCATGACTGCGATGCGCTTCATACACTTTCTCGCCGCGCAGCAATCGACGCAACAAGGTGAAAGTTGCGTCGACGATGAACACCCCGAGCACGATCAACCAACCCCAGAAGTACTCAAATGAGGCATTGGCGGCCTGTATCGACAAAATGCCCAAGACGATACCCAGAAAGCCGCTGCCCGCATCGCCCATGAAAATCTTCGCTGGCGGAAAGTTCCACAACAGGAATCCTCCCGCACAACCAGCCAGTAGCAGGGCCGGCCCCATCAGCCCGACATACCCGTCCAAGGCGTACAGCACGCACGCCCCGACACACGCAGTTACCGCCTCGACCCCGGCAATCCCGTCGATACCGTCCATAAAATTGTAGAGATTGAGCATCCAGACGAGGTAGAGGCTAGCCAATACAAACCCGCCCCAGCCCAGATCGAAGACCTGTCCGAACACACTGACGGGCGGTAGGCCACCCAACCAGGCCAACGCCCAGATCGCCGCGCAAAAGTGCCCAAGTAAACGCCAGCGCGCAGCAATATGGCCATGATCATCCATGAATCCGATGATCGCCACCAGGCTGCCAGCACCGACGATCGCAGCGAAATCTCTGAATGCGATCAAGTCAGCAGCATACAGCGAGCACATGGCGATAAGGAACGTCACGACGATCGCAACCCCCCCTCCCCTTGGCGTGGGGACCGTATGCGAACTACGGGCATTGGGAATATCCATCAGACTTCTGGCAAGGGCATACCGGCGCAAAACAGCAGTCAGAAGGAACGAAATAATTAAAGCGATCAGCACAAACCAGCTGAAATTCATCGCGGCAGTAGCTCCAAATAAAAGCCAGCATTCGTCACTGGCAAACAAAAACCATTGCACCCGCCTGGCCGATCAAGGGGTTCGATAAGCCAGGCGGGCGCACTGCATCAGTTTTTGTTCACATCCACGATCTCATGCAGCGGACGCTTGCTCAGCACGCGTTTGATTTTTTGCCGTAGTGAGTAAGGCACCGCATGGCTGATGCGCTCCATGCGTGGATGACGGTAAAGCGTCCAGATGGCCAATAGCGCGATTTCCTTGGTCGTCAGCGGCGCCTCATACACAGTTGTCGGGGCCGAGAATTTCGGCAGTTCGAAACCGTTTTTTGGTTTGCTGTGCTTATCACTGCCCACGCCGCATAAGGCCGGGTAATCAACGCTATAAAACGCTGGCTGCTGCAGGTGGGTGTCCACGACAGGCGCAGTCAACTGCTCACCGGCAGCGAGCCTTTTCACAAAGTCGCTGATTCGCCGCATCAACTCGGCTGGCTCGAGCCCATAATCATAAACAAGAGTGTTTTCACGTCCGGACAATCGTTCCGGGAATGCCCCAATGTTTGGCGCAATAATTGGCAACCCGGCTTCCAGCGCATAGCTGAGGGTATAGCTGTAGGTTTCCGGGCACAGACTTGGAAACAGGACGACATCAAACTCATTTGCGGCCATTAGGGAAGACAGCTCACTGGCATCGTAACGACCTGTAGTCAGGACACCGCCCAACTCTCTGTAGCCGAAACCGACCAGCCGGAAGTTGATTGGTGCATTGACCGTCGCTGCCGCCTCCGCCACTTGTTCCAGATAATCGGCACCCTTTTCTTTACCAAGAGCACCAATAACACCCACGTTGTAGCGGATCTTTTGCGCGACAGCCGCGACACCCTGCCCAATATTGCGTTTGTGCTCTACGTGACCTGCAACGACAGCGTTACGTAACTCGAAGTTGAGTCGATAATTGGCGAGGGTGTACGCCGAAGGGAAAATTACCGCTTTCGCCCCGTCGATAAAGCCGCGCAATTGCTCACGCCATTGTGCCGGCGATACACCATCCGGCAGAGGGAAGTCAGGATTGACGATGTCGTCGGCATAACTGCCCGGATAAACGCCCTGCGCATCGGTCAGTGTAGGGTTGCCGCATAGCCAGTAATAATCATGAACCGTCAATGCATATTCAGTGCCCAACTCAGCGGGCAATTGAACCAGTTGCGAATTCAGACCGAGCGTGTGATGGAAGTGCACGAAGCCGACACCACAGCCCTTCAAGAACTCGACCAAAAGGTTGTGCTCTTCCGGCAACTGGAAAAGAAGCTCGTCAGCCCCCGGGAAACTCCCCATCCGCAAAGTAACGGCGGACTGGCCACGACGAGGCGCCAGGAACAGGCAGCAAACATCGGACTCAAGAGCGTCTGCCAACTCGTCCAGATGCTGCTGCACACCGCCTCCAGCCTCATGCGAAATGTGCAAGACCTTTGGCCGGTCCAACGATGCGATCAATTGCGCAAGACGTTTTACCCGTAATGCTTTCAGCGGATCAGCTGCGATGAACCTCTGGATATCCAAGTGATAATCCGGATGCAGCTCGGTGATGGCCTTGGTTGCATGCTCGGTCAACGCCTGCTTGGAAGAGGAGAAGCTGACCCCGCCCTCATGAAATGCATACAGGTTAGGGGTCACGATGTTGAGCCAACCGGCTTTTAGCCCGCGCTGGCACAGATCGTTCTCTTCACCATAACCTTTGCCGAACTTGTCCTCGTTCAGCAGCCCCACGACATCCAGACAATCGCGGCGAATGTACATGCAGAAACCTACACCTGTCGGTGCCTGGCTGACCGGCAAACGCGGGCCGGAAAACACAGCATCGATCTGCTCGACGCTTAAACCAAAGGCTGGCTGGTTTTCGTAAAGAAACGCCGGGAAGCTACAAATAGTCGCGTTGTTGGAAAACGGTGTAACGGTACCGATGTTTGGCGCGATGTACGCCTCAGCGGTCAGCCGCTCCAGCCAGTCAACAGGCACGATGACATCACTGTTAAGGAAAACGATATCGTCCTGGCTGGCATGGCGCATGCCGCGATTGACGGTTTTGACAAAGCCAAGATTGACTTCGTTTTCGAGAACGGTCATCACCTGCGGCCATTGCATTTGCAATTCGATCAACATGGCCTGCATGCCTGCATCTGGGCTCGCATCATTGATCGCGACCAGTTTGGAGTCGAAAGCAATAATCCCTGGCATCGCGGCAAGGATGCAGCGACGAGTCATTTCGACATCTTTATAGATTGGCAGAATGACGCTGACCGAGCGAGTGCGCGCGACAGGCGCTTCAATTACGTCGTCAACCGGCTGTGGCAGATTGGCTTCCTGGCCGCGCAGATAGGCCGTCAGCGCCTGCTTGGAAGTCTCCACTTTGCTGCGCAACACGCCTTTCCCCTGCCGCAACGAGCGCACAAGGAAGCGTACAGGTTTCGTGATGAACCAAGAGTTGGAGTTAATGACTTGATTATAGTCAGCTTCACGCTGGTCCAGTTTTGCACTCAGCGTTTCGATTTTCTGCCTGGCGTCAGTGACAGCGCTTGCAAGCGCTTCACGGGTTTGAGCCAATGAAATCTGCGAACTGCTGAAAGCAGAAAACAGATTGTCTTCGACAATCAATCGATCTTCGCCCCACGCCGTAAATTCACTCGGGCTTCGGCCGTTAATCGCATTCTGTATCTGCGCCTCGATGGCCAGAAACTCTTCCACATCTTTTTCGCAAAGTGGGTACCCGGCGGCTTCGCAAGCTCGGAATACAAAGTCTTTGCGTGTAACCGGGCCAGCCTCTGCGCCCTTGCTGATACGTGTAATCGAACCCAGCAACTGCGTTAGCGCTTTGAACAGCAGGTACTCGTAGCGAACATTCGTGTTGAGCGTCCACTCTTTGTCGATCAACTGCGGACGGCCGTCCAGATCAATCACAATATTTTGCGGGACCGCATCGATCAACGCTCCCGACACCTCACCCGGCTGGCTCTCGGCGTTATCACAGAGCACGTTTAGCATGCTCAGGTAATTTTTGAGGAAGGCGCCGATACCTGCGTAAGTCCAGCCCTCGGCGTTGACTATATCGATCAGCTTAGTGCCAAGCACATAACCATTGATGTAAGGCTCGGACGCAGCAAGATTAAAAGTGACGAGCGATTGCCCTTCACCCTCATCGATAGTCTTCCCGAGTTTTTGGTAATGCACATTGATCGCATCTTCGAAATCGCGACGAAATTCCGAACGTTTGCAATACGTCGAGCGTCGATCGCAGCTGTAATGATACGCCAGGGTCTGCGGGTCGACTGCGCTGCGCGAGACCGTCGAAGCACCTACAAGAAAGGAGTTGGCCATATCCATGCCCAAGCCGTTCCTGAAAATCTGCGACCAGGCTAATTCCAGTGAGAAGGTGCACAGATCCGGCAATTGCGGATCTCTCTGTACACTTTGCGATGCGAATGCACTGGCATCGAAATCAGGATCTTTGAACCCCTCTTCGGTGATGATCGAAACGGGCAACTTGTAATCGGGAAACGGCGCAAAGAACTCACTCGAGGTAAACCCGGCTGTCGCCAACAACGACGCGAGAGCTTTTTTCCCGTAGGTCTGCACGGTAGCGCTGTTATAGCGCCCCTCGACACCGTACATCGGCGTCGTCACGTGATCTTCAGGCGCTCCAGCAAAATATTTCAAGCCGAGCTGGTTTTCGATCGCGATGATGAGCAAACCGTCAGGCTTAAGCAGTGAGCGAACTTTCTCAAGCATTCTCGCACCCGGGTTATCACCGGCTACGAACAGGTTGGCATATTCAAAAACGCCGATCAGGGTGATGACATCGAATTGGGTATCAATGCTGAACTTCTCGAACGACTCAGCCAGAACCGAGACGTTTGGCAAGTCTCGGGTGCGTGCACGGGCGATGCTGGCGCGACGCGAGCTACCTTCCAGCGCCAGCACCCTGCCGCCCTGCTCACCTAAATACCGGGTAATTGCACCACAACCGGCGCCGATCTCGAGCACATCGCCACGCAGATCGGCATCGAACACCCGCAACAAGTTCGAACGGGTACTTGAGAGGTAATAAAGCGATGGCCAATCGGTGCACGATCTTCGCAGCTCATCAGAAAAAACACTGACGTCACTGGCCTGATCGATCAAGAATTTTATGCGCAGTTCGGTGCTATCACCATCGCTGTAGTTGATGCTCGAATAATCCGGCCTCGACCAGATGTTGAGCTCGTCATTAAGCTGATAGCCCGCTTGTTTCAATAAAATATTCAATTTGAAACCTTCTTGGCACGAATGCTGGAGTCCAGATTTACAAGCCCAAAAAATTTGTCAGTCGGACGAACCTGGAAGTGGATCGAATCATAACGCCTGTCACGGGGAGTAACCTCTTCGCCATCTTTGGTCGACACTCCGACAGAAATGAAGTAGTCACCTGGGGCCAGATCACAAGATATAAGTACCTCAACTTCGACGATCTCGCCCTTGCGCCCGCACGTTCTAAATTCCAGGCAATCCAGCGTTTCACTATTTACGCCATAGAGGGTAACGCCCTCTTTGGTCTTGATCGTCATCCCGAGAATCGGACACACCAGATCAGTATCAAACCGTACAAATACCGATAGTTTGATCTGCACGCCAGTGTCTAGGGCAATCGGGTACTCAAGCCCTTCTGCGCTCAGGTGGAAGTCGATGATAGTGGCCGATCTGTCACCCCAACGATATTCGTTCGGGTTGTAGTTCGGATGCGTTTCAAATACATCGAGGCCGCCTTCAGGCGTTTGATACGCTGCCAACTGGTCAGACGCTTCTGCACTTTCGACAGAGGCCGATTGCTGAGTCTTGCCGAACAACAAATCAAGGTAACGGTTGACGACCATGCGCGGCTCGCCTTCAGCGAGCTGCACACCGTTGTTCAAAAGAAAGGCGTGGTCACAGTGCGTAACGATTTGTTCGCTGGAGTGCGTTACCAGCAGAATGCTCGTGCCGTTTTCCTTGAGCTTTTTCAACCGATCAAAGCAACGGGCCTGAAATTTTGCGTCCCCCACTGCCAGCGCTTCATCGACAATAAGAATATCGGGCTCGACTTGCGCCTGAACGGAAAACGCCAGTCGCACCAACATACCGCTCGAATATGTCTTGACCGGTTGATTGATGAAATCGCCAATGTCCGCGAATTCGATGATCGCATCATATCGTGCGTCGATTTCTTCTTTGCTCAAACCCAGAATCGAGGCGTTCAGGTAGACGTTCTCGCGTCCAGTAAACTCGGGATTGAATCCGGAGCCCAGTTCGAGCAATGCAGCGATCCGGCCATGGGTTTCAACCGTACCACTGGTTGGATTCAACGTACCGCAAAGAATTTGCAGCAAGGTGGACTTGCCACTGCCGTTGCGGCCAACGATACCGACCGTCTCGCCTTTGCGAATTTCGAAGGAAACGTCGCGTAGCGCCCAGAACTCACGGCAATATTTTTTCTTCCCGCGACTGAGCATCTGAAGCAGTCTGTCGCGCGGTTTGTCGTAAATCTCATAGCACTTACTGAGATTTTGAACCTTGATAGCGACCTCAGATGACATCGGCGAATCCTTTTCGTGTTTTCTGAAACCAGGCGAATCCAAGCCATGCAATCAACGCCGAGCCGGCGAGATAAATGCCCAATACGGTAAAGTCAGGCAGTTTTCCCCAAAACAGAATGTCCCGGGCGTACTCGATTGCAGGCGTCAGCGGATTGAGCATCAGTAGATGTTGATACTTCTCAGGTAGCGCACTGGCAGGGTAAAAAATAGGCGACAGAAACATCAGGACTGTGGTCAGGATGCCGATGAATTGCGCGACATCTCTTAAGTAAACGCCGAGCGACGCCAAGGCCCACGTCAAACCCATGATCATCAGCATCAACGGCAGGATAATCAACGGGAACAACAGGACGGTCAGGTGCGGCGTGCCAAACAGTATCAAATAGGCCAGCAACCACACAGTCAGGCTGATCACCATGTGAAAGAGCGCCGAACCGACTGTGATCCAAGGAAGGATCTCCAATGGAAACACGACTTTCTTCACATAGTTGGCGTTCGAGAGAATCAGCGTCGGGCTTCGATTGAAACACTCCGCAAAGAAGTTGAAGACGATAAGTCCCGCAAACAGAATAAGTGCAAACTCGGTTTTCGAGTCACTTCCGCCGCTCCAGCGTGCCTTGAAAACGACGCTAAAGACAAAGGTGTAGACAACCAACATGAACACGGGGTTAAAAAACGACCAGAGAATTCCCATGAACGATCCACGATAACGCCCAACGACTTCTCGCTGTACAAGCGCCGCGATCAGGCTCCGATTACGCCAGAAACTGTTGACCATTTCCTTTGGCGACGTGGAAAAATTAAGCATTATGCACACACCTGAGATAAATCGAGGGAGACAGACTTCATACAAAAACTCTCTTGTTGAGATACCGGGAGGACGCCACGGAGCAATTTCACGTCCTGCCTTGCACGATGAGGGCATCAAATTCTGTTGAGCACCGCGGCCAGCAGCAGCCCAAGATTACCCAAACACGTCTGCCGATAGACCTTCGCGCGGTAAAGCCAGACGAAACGGCCGAATCCTTTTGAATCACGGGCTTTCTTGAATTGCTCAAAGGTCTGCAGGCTGTCTGCACTCAAGCTTGAGCGAACCGTTTCAAGTGCAGCGATATTTTTGTCATTCCAGTCACGAAAGCGACCCGTAGACATCATCCGCAAGCGCATGATCCGTGCGCGCACTCCTGAGTTGGCGCCAATCAGATTCGCTTCATGCTGCCTGTACAGAATGGAAGGCGAGGCGTCATAGACGACCTCGCCACCCACCCCGGTAATCAGTAGATAGGCCCACCAGTCATGGGAAACGATATCCACTTGGCCGCCAGCATGACAGAGTACGTCCCGAGCCAAATGATTGAATACCATAGTATTCCCCCCGGCCAGACTTTGTACCAGTGCATTGCCAAAACTGGCGGGGCGAGAAAATAGCGGCGAGCGACCGATGACCGTTCCCGAGTCACCAATCAACTCGGTCCGGCCGCAATACAAAGCAGGAAGACCGGACGGCAGCGCCTCCAATACCTTTACGGCAGACTCAAGTTTATTGGCTTGCCAGATATCGTCCTGGTCGGCCCACGCATAAAATTGCGATTGCACGGGCGCATCGCAGGCAACGGACATGAAGTTAGCCGCGAACCCTCGCTTGGGCCCTTGCAGAATGGTCAACCGGCCTTCTCCCCAGATCGCGCTGTACTGGCGCAGAATATCCAGTGTCGCGTCGGTAGAACCGTCATCAGAAACAACGACGGTCCATTCGCGATAACTCTGGCGAGCTATCGAATCCAGTTGTTGTGCGAGAAAGCGTTCACCGTTGTAGGTACACATCAGAATCGTTACGCGGGCCGATTGCGTTTCATGACCTTGAATACTAAAGTCAGAATCGCCGCCAGGCTGCTCGCCTGTCTGATCAAATTGTGGAAGAGGGGCTACCACCGAGCACTCCATTGCATTGAAGAAAAAATAATGACGATGTCGTTTCGCTCAACATCAAGAGGTACAGCCTTGGCAGCATGAAAATTACATGCCCCTCTCATGGACCGCTCCCGACAGCGAAAAATTTGCCATTATAAGTCATACCAATTTGATAGCCCAGTGACATCACCACCTTCAACAGCACAAGGCGGTGGTCATGGTATGAAAAGAGTAATCAGAATGTTGCCTTCAGCCGGAAAAATCCTGCCAAGGCGTACGGATTTGGGCTGCGTAGGGTATCAAGGCGCCCTAATTGGCAAAAGGGTGGCAATCTGCCAATCCATCGAGGGTCAGATCAATTGCTGTGCTTTATCGAGCAAGCCTTAGCGAAAAAGTGACATCCATAAAGAATACTGACACATTTAGCGCTCCCGGAGATGGTTGGCAGTGGCCTGAAGTGCCTGGCTCACGCTGATGGGCGGCGTCCACTCCAGTATTGTGCGCGTCTTTTCCATGTCGACCTGTAACGAGCCGCAGAGTCGCTGAGCTAAGGCTCTCCTACCCAATAAAGCTGCCCCAAGGCGCAGAACAAACGGAGGCACGGGCAACAATCGCGCTCGCACAGTCAGGGCGCTCGACATCCTTTGAAGCAATTGAGTGGTCGAAAGATCTTCGCCATCACTTACCAGAAAAGTTTGATTGGCTGCTTGTGGATGATCGATGCAGGTCACCAAAAGATCCACCAGATTACTGATTGCCACTAAGCTGCGGCGATTGCCCAATGCGCCCAATGGCAGTGGCAATCCTTTTTGCAACCAGCGCATCATATTTAGGAAGTTAGCTTTGACGCCCGGCCCGTAAACCAGGGGCGGTCGAATAATTACCAGCTCCATTGCGGTTTCCAGTGCTATTTGACGCACGACTTCCTCTGCCTCGCACTTGGAAATACCGTAAGGATCAACAGGCGCGGGAATATCGGCTGCGGTAAAGGGTCTCCCGGCGGGTGACTCTTCGCCATTGACCTTGATCGAACTGACAAAGATGAAGCGCTTTACCCCGGACGCTGCCGCATGACGGGCCAGCCGCGCAGTGCCCTGCACATTCATTTGCCGAAACATGGCAAGCGGATCAGCCTCACACTCGTTCATTACATGAACCCTGGCCGCACAATGAATCACCGTCTGGATATTATTCAATGGCGGCAATAAAACGCGCTCATCCAAATCAAAAGGCACGACATCACACAAACCACTCAACCGAGTTTCGCTACGTGCAGCCGCAACTGGTGTGTAGATCTTGTCGAGAAGCAGGCGGAACACCACGGCCTCGCCGACAAACCCCGTCGCCCCGGTCACCAATACCCGAGCACCTTTCATTTGTTTTTCTTCCCGATCACGGCAGTCGCGCAACAAATAAAGAAAAAGAACAGCTTGTCCCTGGTTCGACGACGACATTCACCGGCTTTTAACGACAGCCGCAATAATTGTCGACGCCCCAAAGGTAACCATTGCCGGACGAATGGATCATCGGCGAGACCCACCAACTGCGCAATCATTCGAATCTGAGAAAACCACCAACCGTCATGGATAATTTTATAACGCGCAATCAGTGAATTTATACCTGAATTGGCCCCGACCTGATTACTTTCGTGCTGGCGATAACACATGGATGGCTGCGGATCAATGAACCAGCGTACACCACGACTGCGTGCGAACGCATAGCAATACCAGTCATGCAGACTGACCTGTTGCAAGGCATCCCAATGTTTCAACAATGAGACCTTCAGCAACTGCATCATCCTTTGGCTCATGACATACGTACAGCCCGGTCCGGCAGCCTCAAAGAGAAAGTCCCAGCGGGTTTGCGGCTGGGCCTTGTCCAGTACCTGGTTACGACCATCAGGCCAGAACGCAACTACGTTACTCGAGTAAGCATCCACGCCAAGAGATTTGATCGACCGGATAGCGCGCTCGATCTTGTCCAGATACCAGACGTCATCCTGATCAGCGAACGCGATGAAATCGTAGCCTTCAAGATCAACATCTCGAAGCAAACGGAAGAAGTTGCGGGAGGCCCCACCAAACGCACCGGCGTCGGGCAGGACGATTACGTTCGGATGCTGTGCAGCATAATCGGCGCACCATGCCTCAGTACCGTCAGTGGAGGGATCAATACTTATATAAACGGTTACGTCGACAGCTGTCTGACCGAGGATCGAGGCCAACTGCTCCTCGATCCACTGCATGCCATTGTAGGCGGCCAGCAAAATCGCAACCTTGGGATGTTCTACTGGCATGCCATTCCTGCTTGCAGCGTTAAACATAGCATTGCGAAAGTCAGAACTTTCGATCAGGCAGACGGCGAGTCCAGCAACTTCTGAAGGTATTGACCGTAACCCGTCTTCTTCAGTGCTTGCGCTTGTGCGTTAAGCTGCTCGGCAGAAATCCAGCCATTGTGATAGGCGATCTCTTCCAGACACGCCACTTTCAGACCCTGACGCTGTTCGATCGTGTGAACGAAGTGACTGGCTTCAAGCAGAGAGTCGTGAGTACCGGTATCCAGCCAGGCAAACCCGCGACCGAGCATTTCCACGCTCAGGGTCTGGCGCTCCAGATACGCACGGTTGACGTCGGTGATTTCCAGCTCGCCACGCTCGGAGGGCTTGATGTTCTTGGCGATCTCGACCACATCGTTATCATAGAAATACAGACCGGTGACCGCATAGTTCGATTTTGGCTTCAGCGGCTTCTCTTCGATACTCAAAGCCTTGCCACTTTTATCAAACTCGACGACACCAAAGCGTTCAGGATCGGAGACGTGGTAGCCAAATACGGTAGCTCCCTTTTGTTGGGTACTGGCGGAGCGCAAGTTGTCCGAGAAATGCTGACCGTAGAAGATGTTGTCCCCCAGAATCAGACAGCATGGATCCTGACCGATGAACTCTTCACCAATAATGAACGCCTGGGCCAGGCCGTCCGGACTAGGCTGCTCGGCATAAGTAAGCTTGATCCCGTACACGCTTCCATTACCCAGCAGTTTACGGAAGCACGGCAAATCTTCCGGCGTGGAAATAATTAGGATTTCTCGCATACCCGCCAGCATCAAAACGGACAGCGGATAAAAAATCATCGGCTTGTCGTAAATAGGCAACATTTGCTTGGAAACACCAAGAGTCAGCGGGTGCAGGCGCGTGCCCGAACCACCAGCGAGGATGATGCCTTTACGATTTGTCGTGGTCATTTGTTCAGAACTTCCCTAAGCATTCGGGTTACACCACTTTGCCAATCCGGCAAGTGTAGAGAAAAATTGTCGCGCAGCTTCTGAGTATTCAATCGTGAGTTCAGAGGGCGACGTGCAGGTGTAGGATAGGCTGTGGTTTCAATCGGGTTGACCGCCGTTACAGCTAACTCCTCACCTTGGGCTTTAGCGAAGTCTATGACGTGACTGGCATACCCATGCCAAGACACTTCGCCCGCAGCGGCCAAGTGATAGAGGCCAGCCAACTCTGGACGACTGATAACTCGCTGAATAGCCAACGCCGAAACGTCAGCAATCAGATCAGCACCGGTTGGAGCACCAATCTGATCCGCAATCACATTTAATGTTTCGCGATTCTTGGCCAAGCGCAGCATGGTCTTCGCAAAGTTGTTGCCGCCAGCTCCGTAAACCCAGCTAGTACGAAAGATCAGATACTTACAACCCGCCGCGATAATTGCCTGCTCGCCGGCGAGCTTGCTGGCGCCGTAATGGTTCACTGGCGCAACAGCGTCTGTTTCCTGCCATGGCGTGACGCCTTGGCCACTGAAGACGTAATCCGTTGAGTAGTGAACCAGCCATGCGCCCGACGCTGCGGCTTCTTCCGCCATGACGCCGCTCGCGAGTCCGTTTACGCGATCTGCCAATTCGGTTTCCGACTCAGCTTTATCAACCGCCGTATAAGCAGCAGCATTAACAATAACGTCGGGCTTTATCTGACGAATCGTTGCACGCAAGGATTCAAGATTCGACAGATCACCGCAGAGGCCATCAACAAGGTGACGATCAAGAGCGACCAGTTCACCTAGCGGAGCCAGGGAACGTTGCAGCTCCCAGCCCACCTGACCGTTCTTTCCTAGGAGTAGGATCTTCATGCTTTATTCGAGCGATCCGTATAGTTCTGATCAATCCACTGCTGGTAGCTGCCGCTCTTCACATGCTCAACCCACTCGGTGTTAGTCAGATACCACTCGACAGTCTTGCGAATGCCAGTCTCGAAAGTCTCTTTCGGAGTCCAAGCCAGCTCACGCTGAATCTTGCTCGCATCGATTGCATAACGCACGTCATGTCCAGGACGATCCTGAACATAAGTAATCAGGCTGGCATGCGGACGATGGGCAGAATCAGGACGCAACTCATCGAGCAACGCACACAGGGTATGCACTACCTCAATGTTTTGTTTTTCGTTATGACCGCCGATGTTGTAGGTCTCGCCGATGACGCCTTCAGTGACGACTTTATAAAGCGCGCGCGCGTGATCTTCGACATACAGCCAGTCACGAACCTGGTTGCCTTTGCCGTACACCGGCAGGGGTTTGCCTTCCAGCGCATTGAGAATGATCAGCGGGATCAGCTTCTCAGGAAAATGGCATGGGCCGTAGTTGTTCGAGCAGTTGGTAACCAGTGTCGGCAGGCCGTAAGTGCGGGCCCAGGCACGAACCAGGTGGTCGGAGCTGGCTTTACTAGCCGAATATGGCGAGCTTGGCTGGTAAGGCGTGGTTTCGGTGAAGAGGTCTTCCGGACCTTCGAGATCTCCGTAAACTTCGTCAGTCGAGATGTGGTGGAAGCGGAAATTGGCTTTGCGGGTGTCATCCAGAGCAGCCCAGTAATGGCGCGCAGCTTCTAGGAGTGTGTAAGTGCCAATAATGTTGGTCTGGATGAACTCGGACGGGCCGGAGATCGAGCGGTCAACGTGGGATTCAGCGGCCAGGTGCATGATTGCATCCGGTTGATGTTCACGCAGAACGCGGTCGATCTGATCACGATCGCAGATATCGACGCGTTCAAAGGCATAGCGAGAACTCTGACTGACTTCCGCCAGCGACTCCAGATTGCCGGCGTAAGTCAACTTATCGACGTTGACGACCGCATCGGCAGTGCTAGAGATGATGTGACGGATGACTGCCGAGCCAATGAAGCCGGCGCCGCCGGTAACTAGAATTTTCACGCGAAACGATACCCTTGAGCTGCGGACAGCGCTGCCAGCGAGCGCGGTCTAATCCATGAATGCAGAGGCCACTACCAGTTGGCATCCGTCAGAGTCAGTCTGAATCGACATGCATTAAGGCACGATCGAACAAGGGACGCATTTTACAGCTTAATGATGCTTTTACTAATGGATAAAGACAGGCTGAGGCGCAATTTCGACAGATGCCGTGCGCCTGTCGCTTTTAGACCAGACGTTTACGAGCCGCTCTCGATGTACGCCCTAGAAACCAGCCCAATACAGGACCGATGAGCATACCGATCAGCAACGCTAGCACTGCAACAACCGACACCGGCAACTGCGGGCCGGAAAAACCCAGAAACAAAAGCGAAACAGATTGCTGATTCTCCAGCACAAACGCTAGAACAACCAGAACCATCAGCAGAAGAAAAACGCCAAGCAGTATGCGTTTCAGATTACGCATTCACGCGCCCTCGAATTTGAATAGCGAAGATCAAGCGCCCTCCTCCTCTTCCTCGTTCACGCGATCACGCAATTCCTTGCCCGGCTTGAAATGCGGCACGAATTTACCGTCCAGACTTACCGACTGGCCGGTTTTCGGGTTGCGGCCGACGCGCGGTGCGCGATAGTGCAGGGAGAAGCTGCCAAATCCACGGATCTCGATACGATCACCGGTGGCGAGGCACTGAGACATTTGTTCAAGCATGGTCTTGATGGCCAGCTCCACATCCTTGGATGAGAGTAGCCCTTGATGGGTGACAATTCGTTCGATCAACTCCGACTTCGTCATATTTTTCCCTTCTTTTTCAAGCAGCTAGATCAGCGCTTGAAAGGTTTTAGCATGCCCGGAAGAATTTGAACAGCCCAGGGATTGACATATCTTTCCCGGGGTCAAAACGCCCATTTTCAGGGCACTCCAGTGGCGAGTCGGATCGCTGCTCACCTAACGACACATCACCAGCATGGTCCGGGTTACAAAGCCTGCGGGATTGAAGCCAAACGGGTATTCATCTTCATCTTTCGCATCATCAGAGCGGGTGATGACCTTGTAGCCCTTACCTTTGCACTCCTTCGCTGCACGCTTCTGGCACCTTTCCCAACCGGAACCCAACCCTGAGCAATCGACCTCGATACCACTGACGCCGCGCACCGCATGGGTTTTCGCGCTGGTGGTGCAACCTGCCAGCGCCAAGACCACCGCAACAACAAATAACTTGTTCATCCACTTCCTTATGCCAGGCAAGCCTGACGACTAATACTCAAGATCAAGCTTAGTCGCGAATAGGCGATTGATCCGATTAAAGAAACAGACCCGCAGGGGAAGCCAATGGTTTCATGCACGCACGTACAAAGACCAAATTGCAGGCACAAAAAAGGGCGACCGAAGTCGCCCTTTTTAATGATCAAGCAGAACTCAGTTCTGTTTGGCCATTGCTTGACGCAGCAGTGCCGCCATAGTGGTGTCAGCTGCTTCGCCTTCCGGAGCTGCTTTCAGGCTCTGGATGGCTTCTTTCTCTTCAGCGTCGTCTTTCGACTTGATCGAGAGCTGGATTACGCGGCTCTTGCGATCAACGCTGATGATCTTGGCTTCAACTTCCTGGCCTTCTTTCAGAACGTTGCGCGCGTCTTCAACGCGGTCACGGCTGATTTCGGAGGCTTTCAGGGTAGCTTCGATGTCGTCGGCCAGAACGATGATGGCGCCTTTGGCGTCAACTTCTTTCACGGTACCGGTCACGATAGCGCCCTTGTCGTTAACCGAGACGTACTCGGAGAACGGATCGCTTTCCAGTTGCTTGATGCCCAGGGAGATGCGCTCGCGCTCTGGGTCAACCGACAGGATGACGGTGTCCAGCTCGTCGCCCTTCTTGAAACGACGTACGGCTTCTTCGCCCACTTCGTTCCAGGAGATGTCGGACAGGTGAACCAGACCGTCGATGCCGCCGTCCAGACCAATGAAGATACCGAAATCGGTGATCGACTTGATGGTGCCGGAGATCTTGTCGCCCTTGTTGAACTGGCCAGAGAAGTCTTCCCATGGGTTCGACTTGCACTGCTTGATGCCCAAGGAGATACGACGACGCTCTTCGTCGATGTCCAGAACCATGACTTCCACTTCGTCGCCGACTTGTACGACTTTCGAAGGGTGGATGTTCTTGTTGGTCCAGTCCATTTCCGAAACGTGCACCAGACCTTCAACGCCTTCTTCCAGCTCAGCGAAGCAGCCGTAGTCGGTCAGGTTGGTAACACGAGCAGTTACGCGAGTGCCTTCTGGGTAACGGGCTTTGATAGCAACCCATGGATCTTCGCCCAGTTGCTTCAGGCCCAGGGAAACACGGTTGCGTTCGCGATCGTATTTCAGAACCTTGACGTCAATCTCGTCACCAACGTTGACGATCTCGGAAGGATGCTTGATGCGCTTCCAGGCCATGTCGGTGATGTGCAGCAGGCCGTCCACGCCACCCAGATCGACGAATGCGCC
Organism: Pseudomonas sp. TE9122; assembly: GCF_056278925.1. Lineage (NCBI taxonomy): Bacteria > Pseudomonadati > Pseudomonadota > Gammaproteobacteria > Pseudomonadales > Pseudomonadaceae > Pseudomonas > Pseudomonas sp. TE9122. The sequence goes on from NZ_JBWBQI010000001.1 coordinate 3,655,843, forward strand.
GTAATCGGTGAGGTTTTTGACGATACCTTTGACTTGCTGGCCTTCCTGCAGGGATTCCAGCAGAGCTTCACGCTCGGCGGAGTTCTCGGCTTCGAGGACGCTGCGACGGGAAACGACAACGTTGTTGCGCTTCTGGTCCAGCTTGATGACCTTGAATTCCAGCTCTTTGCCTTCCAGGTGCGTGGTGTCGCGCACTGGACGGACGTCAACCAGGGAACCTGGCAGGAACGCACGGATGCCGTTAACGTCGACAGTGAAGCCGCCTTTAACCTTACCGTTGATAACGCCCTTGACCACTTCCTCGGCTGCGAAGGCTGCTTCCAGAACGATCCAGCATTCAGCGCGCTTGGCTTTTTCACGGGACAGCTTGGTTTCGCCAAAGCCGTCTTCAACCGAATCCAGAGCAACGTGAACTTCATCACCAACGTTGATGTTCAGTTCGCCAGCATCGTTGTAGAACTGCTCAAGCGGGATGAGTGCTTCAGACTTCAGACCAGCGTGAACGGTTACCCAGCGAGCCTGGTAATCGATATCAACGATAACACCGGTGATGATGGAGCCTGCCTGAAGGTTCAGGGTTTTCAGGCTTTCTTCAAAGAGTTCCGCAAAGCTTTCGCTCATTTTAATTCCTGTAGATGAGGGCGAAGTAAACGCCCATCTCCACACCCCAGACGGTGTGGGTTAGTTTCATTTAAAAGAAGCACCGCAGGACTATGACTGGTCCCCTGCGGCCTTCTTGGTCACCCGGCGATATCGCGAATGGCGATCTCGCTCATGATGCGTTCAAGCACCTGATCGATGGAAAGCTCCGTTGAATCCAGCTGAATCGCGTCGGCCGCCGGCTTGAGCGGGGCTACTGCGCGCTGGGTGTCACGCTCATCGCGTGCACGGATCTCTATCTAGCAGACTCGACAGACTAACACCCTCGACTTTGCCCTTCAACTGCAAATATCGACGGCGCGCCCGCTCCTCGGCACTGGCGGTGAGGAAAATCTTCAGCGGTGCACCCGGAAATACCACCGTGCCCATGTCGCGACCGTCCGCCACCAGACCCGGCGCTTCCTGAAACGCACGCTGGCGCTGCAGCAGCGCCTCGCGTACGGCGGGCAGCGCAGCCACTTGCGAGGCCCCGGAACCGACGCTTTCGGTGCGAATGACATCGCTGACTTCGTCGCCTTCGAGAATGATCCGCTGCAGCTGACCTTCGGTCGCGGCGATGAACTGCACATCCAGATGAGCGGCCAATGTCTTCAGCAGCTCTTCATTGGTCAGGTCGACGCCATGGTTATGCGCAGCAAACGCGAGCAAGCGATAAAGCGCACCGGAATCCAGCAGGTTCCAGCCCAGACGCTTGGCCAGAATCCCGGCGACCGTGCCTTTGCCGGAGCCGCTTGGCCCATCGATGGTGATGACCGGTGCAATGTTTTTCACGACTGTGCCTCTTGTGCCACACGAATGCCGACTTGCCCGCACAGCGCGAGGAAGTTGGGGAACGAGGTCGCGACGTTGGCGCAATCATGGATGCGGATCGGTGCGGTAGCGCGCAACGAGGCAACGCTGAAGGCCATGGCGATACGGTGGTCGCCGTGACCGTGCACTTCACCGCCGCCGATCTGGCCGCCGTCGATGATGATGCCGTCCGGGGTCGGTTCGCACTTGACGCCCAGCGCCAGCAAGCCGTCCGCCATGACCTGAATCCGGTCGGATTCCTTGACTCGCAGCTCTTCGGCGCCGGTCAGCACGGTCCGCCCTTCGGCGCACGCAGCCGCGACGAACAGTACCGGGAATTCGTCGATGGCCAGCGGCACCAGTTCCTCCGGAATCTCGATACCTTTGAGTTTAGCTGCGCGCACGCGCAAGTCAGCCACTGGTTCGCCACCGACCTCACGCTGGTTTTCCAGAGTGATATCGGCACCCATCAGCCGCAGGATGTCGATCACGCCAGTACGGGTCGGATTGATGCCGACGTGCTCAAGCACCAGCTCGGAGCCCTCGGCGATTGAGGCTGCGACCAGGAAGAACGCCGACGACGAGATATCGCCCGGCACTTCGATGTGAGTCGCGGTGAGCTTGCCGCCGGACTCGACCGAAGCCGTGGCGCCGTCGACGCTGACCGGGTAGCCGAAGCCACGCAGCATGCGTTCGGTGTGATCGCGGGTCGGTGCTGGCTCGGTCACCGTGGTCTTGCCTTCAGCATAGAGACCGGCAAGCAGCAGGCAGGATTTCACCTGAGCACTGGCCATCGGCATGGTGTAGGTCAGGCCCTTGAGCTTATGGCCACCGCGAATGGTCATCGGTGGACGACCTTCGGCAGCGGTTTCGATCACGGCGCCCATTTCTCGCAAAGGATTAGCCACGCGATTCATCGGACGCTTGGACAGCGAAGCGTCGCCGGACAAGGTGCTGTCGAAGTTCTGCGCCGCCAGCAGGCCAGAGAGCAGACGCATCGAGGTGCCAGAGTTGCCCAGATAGATTGGGCCCGGCGCAGGTTTCAGGCCGTGCAGGCCGACACCGTGGATGGTAACGCGGCCGTGGTGCGGGCCTTCGATGACCACGCCCATGTCGCGGAATGCCTGCAAGGTCGCCAGGGCGTCTTCGCCCTCAAGGAAGCCTTCGACTTCGGTGACGCCTTCGGCCAGCGAGCCGAGCATGATCGAACGGTGGGAAATCGATTTGTCACCCGGTACGCGAATCCGACCGGACAGGCGGCCACCAGGTTGAGCCAGGAAGATCAGATCGTTGGAATTCATAGCGTCCACATAGGCCCTGCGGGCCAGGATTTTACTGAAATGCTCGCGGGCAACCCGGGCGCGCGTGAAAACGCCCAACAATTGGTGCCCATCCCCTGCATCGACCGCGTCGCGCAAGGCGTCGAGGTCGCTGCGAAATGTATCGAGTGTGCGCAGGACAGCCTCGCGATTGGCGAGGAAGATGTCGTGCCACATCACCGGGTCGCTTCCGGCGATTCTTGTGAAATCGCGAAAACCACCGGCAGCGTAACGGAAGATCTCCAGATTTTCATTGCGCTTGGCCAACGAATCGACCAGACCGAAGGCCAGCAGGTGCGGCAGATGGCTGGTCGCGGCCAGCACTTCATCGTGACGCTCGACCTGCATGTGCTCGACATCGGCGCCCAGTTCGCGCCACAGGCGATCGACCAGCGCCAGCGCGGCAGGATCGGTCTGCTCGAGCGGCGTCAGGATCACCTTGTGCCGGCGGAACAGCTCGGCATTCGAGGCTTCCACCCCGCTCTGCTCGGAACCGGCAATCGGGTGCCCGGGGACGAAGCGCGCCGGCATGCCGCCGAACGCCTCGGTCGCCGCGCGCACCACGTTGCCTTTGGCGCTGCCGACATCCGTAAGAATCGCCTGCCCCAGATCCATGACAGCCAGACGCGCGAGCAGCTTTTCCATGGCCAGAATCGGCACCGCCAGCTGAATCACATCGGCACCGACGCAAGCCGCCGCCAAATCGTCTTCGCAGCGATCAACCACACCCAATTCGACCGCGAGCTTGCGCGATTGCGGGTCGAGATCAACACCGACCACCTCACGGCACAGGCCGCTTTCACGCAAACCCTTGGCAAACGAACCACCGATCAACCCCAGACCGACCACCACAAGGCGACCGATCATAGGTGCAACAGGTTGCAGCGCAGTGACATCAACCACGAGCCAGAACCTTGCGCAGCGCCTCGAGGAAACGGCTGTTTTCCGCCGGCAGACCGATGGTCACCCGCAGGTGGTCCGGCATGCCGTAATTGGCCACCGGACGCACGATCACGCCTTCGCGCAGCAAGCCCTGGAAAATCGGCGCCGCGACCTGGCCGAGATCGACACAGATGAAGTTGCCTTTGGACTCGATCCAGCTCAGTCCCAGCTCACGGAAACCCGCCTGCAACTGCTGCATGCCGGCTTCGTTGAGCTGACGGCTTTGCGCCAGATATTCCTCGTCTTTCAGCGCCGCACACGCCGCCGCCAAGGCGAGGCTGTTGACATTGAACGGCTGGCGAACGCGGTTCAGCACGTCTGCCACCACAGGCGTCGACAAGCCATAACCGACGCGCAGCGCGGCCAGACCATAGGCCTTGGAGAAGGTGCGCGACACCAGCAGGTTCGGGTACGCCGCGAGGAAGTCGAGACCGTCCGGCAAATCGCTGCCTTCGGCGTACTCGATGTAAGCCTCGTCGAGGACTACCAGCACATGCTCGGGAACGTCCTGCAGGAATTCGTCCAGCGCTTCGGCGCCGAACCAGGTACCGGTCGGGTTGTTCGGGTTGGCGATGAACACCACGCGGGTGTTGGCATCGATGGCCGCAAGCATCGCCGGCAGGTCATGGCCCCAGTCTTTGGCTGGAACGACTTTGGCCTGCGCACCGACAGCTTGGGTAGCAATCGGATACACAGCGAATGCATGTTCGCTGAATACCGCGTTCAGGCCCGGCGCCAGATAGGCACGGGCGACCAGCTCAAGAATGTCGTTGGAGCCGTTGCCCAGCGTGACCTGATTCAGCTCGACACGGCACTGCTCGGCAAGCAGAGACTTCAGGGCGAAACCATTGCCGTCCGGGTAGCGGGTCAGCTCGGCCAGCTCTTCGCGGATCGCCGCCAATGCCTTCGGGCTGGCGCCCAATGGGTTTTCGTTGCTCGCAAGTTTGACGATTTTTGCCGGATCCAGATCCAGCTCGCGCGCCAGTTCGTCCACAGGCTTGCCCGGAACGTACGGCGAAAGTTGTTGCACGCCCGGCTGTGCCAGAGCGAGGAAGTTGCCACTCATTTGCTACCGCCCCTTAGAGAACTGCTTTCGGGTAGGAACCCAGCACTTTGAGTGCTACTGCTTCCTGACTGATCTTTTCCAGCACACCTTTGATCAACGGATCACGGTGGTGGCCGACAAAGTCGATGAAGAACACGTAGGTCCATTTGCCGCTGCGCGACGGACGGGTTTCGATGCGGGTCAGGTCGATGCCATTGTCGTGGAACGGCACCAGCAGCTCATGGAGCGCGCCGGGCTTGTTGCTCATCGACACGATGATCGAGGTCTTGTCGTCGCCGGTCGGCGGCACTTCCTGGTTACCGATCATCAGGAAGCGGGTCGAGTTGTCCGGGCGATCTTCGATCTTCTCGGCCAGACGCGTCAGGCCATACAGCCCTGCCGCCATGTCGCCAGCGATCGCTGCCGAATTCCACTCACCCTTGACCCGTTTGGCCGCTTCGGCGTTGCTCGACACCGCGACGCGTTCGACATTCGGGTAATGCGCGTCCAGCCACTTGCGGCACTGGGCCAGCGACTGCGCGTGGGAATAGATGCGACTGATGCTGTCGGTCTTGGTGTTTTCGCCGACCAGCAGATGATGGTGGATGCGCAGCTCGACTTCGCCACAGATCACCATGTCGTGCTCGAGGAAGCTGTCCAGCGTGTGGTTGACCGCGCCTTCGGTGGAGTTTTCCACCGGCACCACGCCGAAATTCACCGCACCGGCGGCGACTTCGCGGAACACTTCGTCGATTGCCGCCATCGGCTTGCTGATCACAGCGTGGCCGAAGTGTTTCATCGCTGCCGCTTGGGTGAACGTACCTTCAGGGCCGAGATACGCCACTTTCAGCGGCTGCTCCAGCGCCAGGCACGACGACATGATTTCGCGGAACAGCCGCGCCATTTCTTCGTTGCCCAGTGGCCCCTGGTTGCGCTCCATCACGCGCTTGAGCACCTGAGCTTCGCGCTCGGGACGATAGAACACCGGCACTTCGCCTTCGGCCAGCGAGGCCATCTTCACGCGGGCGACTTCCTGGGCGCAACGCGCACGCTCACTGATCAGCTCCAGAACTTTGGTGTCCAGAGCGTCGATGCGAACGCGCAGTGCCTTGAGTTCTTGCTCGGACATCAGCCGTGTTCCTTCTCGAATTCCGCCATGTACGCCACCAGCGCGTTGACCGCAGTGATGTCGACGGCGTTGTAGATGGAGGCGCGCATGCCGCCCACCGAGCGGTGGCCCTTGAGATTGAGCAGGCCGCGCTCGTCGGCACCGGCGAGGAACGGCTTGTCCAGACGATCATCAGCCAGACGGAACGGAACGTTCATCCACGAGCGATCCGACTTGTTGATCGGGTTGCTGTAGAGGCCACTGGCGTCGATGAAGTCGTACAGGGTGCGCTGCTTGACGTCGTTGAGCCTGGCGATCGCTTCGACGCCGCCCTGCTCTTTCAGCCACTGGAACACCAGACCGGACAAGTACCAGGCGAGGGTCGGCGGGGTGTTGTACATCGAGCCGTTATCGGCCGCGACCTTGTAATTAAGCATGGTCGGGCACAGCGAGCGCGCTTTGCCGAGCAGGTCTTCGCGGATGATGTTGACGACGATGCCGCTCGGGCCGATGTTTTTCTGCGCGCCAGCGTAGATCATGCCGAAACGCGAAATATCGACCGGGCGCGAGAGGATGTCCGAAGACATGTCCGCCACCAGCGGTACGTCACCGGTTTGCGGGATCCACTGAAATTCCAGACCGCCGATGGTTTCGTTCGGCGCGTAGTGAACGTACGCGGCGTCTTTCGACAGGTTCCACTCGTTCTGGGCTGGGATGGCGAAATAGTCGTAAGGCTTGGCAGTGGCAGCAACGTTGACGTGGCCATAGCGCGAGGCTTCTTCGATGGCTTTCTGCGACCAGATACCGGTGTCGATGTAGTCGGCCGAGCCGCCTTCAGGCAACAGGTTCAACGGGATCTGCGCAAACTGCTGGCTGGCGCCGCCTTGCAGAAACAGCACTTTGTAGTTCGACGGGATATTCAGCAGGTCACGCAGATCCTGCTCGGCCTGGGTGGCAATGGACACGAACTCATCGCTCCGATGGCTCATTTCCATGACCGACAGACCCTTGCCGTGCCAATCAAGGAGTTCACCCTGGGCGCGCTGCAGGACAGCTTCAGGCAGCGCCGCCGGACCGGCGCAGAAGTTATAGGCTCGCTTGCTCACATCCAATCTCGCTCTGATTTGGTGGTATCACGCAATAAATCACACTACCGATCAACATGGCCCTGTGGGAGCGAGCCTGCTCGCGAATGCATCACCGCGGTGCTTCAGAGGTACCGCAGCGCCTGCTTTCGCGAGCAGGCTCGCTCCCACAGGGGATCTCCATGATGTCGAAAATTCATACCGGACAAATAACAAGGGGGCGAATTCTCATCCGCCCCCTCGTTTGTCCGCTTATTCCTGCGGTTCTTCGTCTGCTGCGGCGTCGAGTTGCTGGTCTTCACCTGCTTCGTCGATACCGACGGTGCCTGCGATTTCCTCGCCCTCTTCACCTTCGAGCTCTTCGCCTTCGATTTCCGAAGGCTCCTGAACCCGTTCCAGGCCGACCAGGGTTTCATCCTTGGCCAGCTTGATCAGCGTCACGCCCTGAGTATTACGGCCCAGGCTCGACACTTCGCCGACACGGGTACGCACCAGGGTGCCCTGATCGGAGATCAGCATGATTTCTTCGCCGTCGAGCACCTGTACCGCGCCGACCAGACGGCCGTTACGCTCGTTGCTGACCATGGCGATCACGCCCTGACCGCCACGCTTGTACTCAGGGAACTCGGTGATCGCGGTGCGCTTGCCATAACCACGCTCGGAAGCGGTGAGGATCTGGCTGCCTTCTTCCGGGATCAGCATGGAAATCAGCTTCTGCCCTTCCGGCAGACGCATGCCGCGTACGCCGCGAGCGGTGCGGCCCATGGCACGCACGTCGGACTCTTTGAAACGGGTGACCTTGCCGCCGTCGGAGAACAGCATCACTTCGCGCTCGCCATCGGTGATAGCTGCAGAGATCAGCACGTCGCCTTCGTCCAGCTCCAGCGCGATCAGACCGACGCTGCGCTGACGACTGAAGGATTCCAGCGGGGTCTTCTTCACGGTGCCGTTGGCGGTGGCCATGAAGATGTAGTGACCTTCGGTGTATTCCTCGACCGGCAGCATGGTGGTGATGTATTCACCATCATCCAGCGGCAACAGGTTGACCAGCGGACGACCACGGGCCGCGCGGGATGCTTCCGGAATTTCGTAGGTCTTGAGCCAGTACACCTTGCCCTTGCTGGAGAACAGCAGCAGCGTGGTGTGGCTGTTGGCAACCAGCAGGTGAGCGATGTAGTCCTCGTCCTTGACGCCGGTGGCCGATTTGCCTTTGCCGCCACGACGCTGAGCCTGGTAAGCAGCCAGCGGCTGGGTCTTGGCGTAGCCACCGTGGGAGATGGTCACGACGCGCTCTTCTTCCGGGATCATGTCACCCAGGGTCAGGTCGAGACGGGCATCGAGAATTTCGGTGCGACGCACGTCGCCGTATTCGGCGCGGATCACTTCCAGTTCTTCGCGGATCACTTCCATCAGGCGCACGGCGCTGTTGAGGATGCGGATCAGCTCGCCGATCTGGTTGAGGATCTCCTGGTACTCGGCCAGCAGCTTCTCATGCTCCAGACCGGTCAGGCGGTGCAGGCGCAATTCCAGAATCGCTTGCGCCTGTTCTGGCGAGAGGAAGTACTTGCCTTCGCGCAGACCGTATTGCGGATCGAGATTTTCCGGACGGCACGAATCGGCACCGGCACGTTCAACCATCGCCACCACAGCCGAGGATTCCCAAGGCGTGCTGATCAGCGCTTCCTTGGCTTCCGACGGCGTTGGCGAAGCCTTGATCAGGGCGATCACCGGGTCGATGTTCGACAGGGCAACGGCCTGGCCTTCGAGAATGTGCCCACGCTCGCGCGCCTTGCGCAGTTCGAACACGGTACGACGGGTGACCACTTCGCGACGGTGACGGACGAAGGCTTCCAGCAGATCCTTGAGGTTGAGGATGCGTGGGCGGCCGTCGATCAGCGCGACGATGTTGATACCGAACACCGATTGCAGCTGGGTCTGGGCGTAGAGGTTGTTGAGGATCACCTCAGGCACTTCGCCGCGACGCAGTTCGATCACGACACGCATACCGTCCTTGTCGGACTCGTCGCGCAGCTCGGTGATGCCTTCGAGCTTCTTCTCTTTGACCAGCTCGGCGATCTTCTCGATCAGACGCGCCTTGTTCAGCTGGTAAGGCAGCTCGGTGATGACGATCTGCTGACGGCCACCGACCTTGTCGATGTCTTCGATGATCGAGCGGGCACGCATGTAAATGCGCCCGCGACCGGTGCGGTAGGCTTCAATGATGCCGGCACGACCGTTGATGATCGCGGCCGTCGGGAAGTCCGGACCGGGAATGTATTGCATCAGCTCATCGACGGTCAGCTCGGGATTGTCGATGAGGGCCAGGCAACCGTCGATGACTTCACCGAGGTTGTGCGGCGGAATGTTGGTCGCCATGCCCACGGCGATACCGCTGGAACCGTTGACCAGCAGGTTCGGTACACGGGTCGGCATGACCGCCGGGATCAGTTCGGTGCCGTCGTAGTTCGGCACCCAGTCCACGGTTTCCTTGTGCAGGTCAGCCAGCAGCTCGTGCGCCAGCTTGGTCATGCGCACTTCGGTGTATCGCATGGCCGCAGCGTTGTCGCCGTCGACCGACCCGAAGTTGCCCTGGCCGTCGACCAGCAGGTAGCGCAGGGAGAAAGGCTGGGCCATACGAACGATGGTGTCGTATACGGCAGTGTCACCGTGCGGGTGATACTTACCGATCACGTCGCCGACGACACGGGCAGATTTCTTGTACGGCTTGTTGTAGTCGTTGCCCAGCTCGCTCATCGCGAACAGTACGCGACGGTGCACGGGCTTGAGGCCATCGCGCGCATCCGGCAGTGCACGGCCGACGATCACGCTCATTGCGTAGTCGAGGTAGGACTGTTTCAGCTCGTCTTCGATATTGACCGGGAGGATTTCTTTGGCCAGTTCGCCCATGAGAAGCCTGATTCCTTTTTCTGGTGAAACTTCGTCATATCCATGTGGGAGCAACGAAGCTCGTCGGGGCCGGCCGAGTGCCATGCGCCGACTTACGACAAATCAACATTGGATCGCGGATTTGCGCAGTAAAGACAGCTCCGTGGAGCCGCCTCGGAAAACGCCGGATGTTATCACAAAGGCCGCCACGCACCTATCCCCCAGATGCGCATGGAGCATAGTTAGTTGACCGATGACAGGCTTGAGGGGGACGAGAGAGGCTCAGAGCTTGGTTGAATGTGAAATCGGGGTCTGAATTAGCGATGTTTATTGACATTACCGACCTCTTCGCGAGCAGGCTCGCTCCCACACAGGCCAGTGGCGTTCACAAAACCTGTGGGAGCGAGCCTGCTCGCGAATGGCTCAACACAACACCAAAGCCTGTCAATGCAGGCGCTTGCGACACATCAGCAGGGCCATTTTCGCGGTGTCCGGGCGCTCGACGATGCCTTTCTCGGTGACGATCGCATCGATCAGGTCCGCCGGGGTGACATCAAACACCGGGTTGAACGCTTCAACATCGGCACCGACGCGTTTACCGCCGACTTCCAGCAACTCGGCGCCATCACGCTCTTCGATCGGGATGTCATCGCCGCTGGCGAGGTTCATGTCGATGGTCGAACTTGGTGCCACGACCATGAAGCGCACGCCGTGGTGCATGGCATTGACTGCCAGTTGATAGGTGCCGATCTTGTTCGCCACGTCGCCATTGGCGGTGATGCGGTCGGCGCCGACGATCACCCAGGTCACGCCTTTGGTTTTCATGATGTGCGCGGCGGCGGAGTCGGCATTCAGGGTCACCGGGATGCCTTCGTTGGCCAGTTCCCACGCGGTCAGCCGCGAGCCCTGCAGCCACGGCCGGGTCTCGTCGGCATAGACGCGTTCGACCATGCCTTCTATATAAGCCGCGCGGATCACTCCCAGCGCAGTTCCGAACCCACCGGTGGCCAGCGCGCCGGTGTTGCAGTGGGTCAGGATGGCTTGAGCGTTGCCCTGATGCTTGCGAATCAGATCGACGCCAAGCTGCGCCATGGTCAGGTTGGCCTCGCGGTCGCTTTCATGAATGGCGATAGCTTCGGCTTCCAGCGCCGCCAGCGGATCGGCGTTGCTTTTCAGCCGATCCAGGCGATCGTGCATGCGACCCAGCGCCCAGAACAGATTGACCGCGGTCGGACGCGAATCGGCCAGCAGAGCGAAATCCTCTTCCAGCGCCGCGTACCAGTCGCCGCCCTCGGCAATCCGCGCCCGCGCCGCGAGGACGATGCCATAGGCCGCACTGATGCCAATAGCCGGCGCGCCACGCACGACCATCGAGCGAATCGCCTCGGCCACGCCGGCGGCGCTGGTGTAGGCGATCCAGGTTTCCTCGAACGGCAAAATACGCTGATCCAGCAGGTGCAGCGCGCCATCACGCCAATCGATGGCCTTCACTTTCTCCGCAGCCAACAGTCGATCGCGCATCCCACACCCCGCACTCATGAACAAAAGCCGCCGATTATAGCGATCCCCCCGCGAAGACGCTCGGGTATACTTCGCCATCCTTTACAAAAGCACTGGAACCGACCCTCGATGCCGAAACCTGCCATTGCGCTCGACCTGTTATTGCTGCCGACCTGGCTGGTCCCCGTCGAACCTGCAGGCGTGGTGCTCAAGGAGCACGGCCTGGGCATCCGTGACGGTTGCATCGTGTTTATCGGCCCGCGCGCCGAAGCGTTGAAGTGTAACGCGACAGAAATCCGTGAACTGCCGGATGTTCTGTTGGCGCCGGGACTGATCAATGCCCACGGCCACGCGGCGATGACACTGTTCCGTGGCCTGGCTGACGATCTGCCGCTGATGACCTGGCTGGAAAACCACATCTGGCCGGCCGAAGGCAAATGGGTCGATGAGGACTTCGTCCGCGACGGCACCGATCTGGCCATCGCCGAGCAGATCAAGGGCGGCATCACCTGCTTCTCTGACATGTATTTCTTCCCGAAAGTCGCCAGCGAGCGCGTACACAACAGCGGTATCCGCGCGCAGATCGCCATTCCGATCCTCGATTTCCCGATCCCCGGCGCCAGCAGTGCCGACGAAGCCATTCGTCAGGGCGTCGAATTGTTCGGGGATCTCAAGCATCACGAACGCATCAAGATTACTTTCGGCCCTCACGCACCCTACACCGTTGGTGATGAGAACCTGGAGAAAATCAGGGTGATCGCCGAGGAGCTTGACGCCTCGATCCATATGCATGTGCATGAAACCGCATTCGAAGTCCAGCAGGCCGTCGAGCAGACCGGCGAACGGCCACTGACGCGCCTGGGCCGCCTTGGCCTGCTCGGCCCGCGCTTCCAGGCGGTGCACATGACCCAGATCAGCGATGACGACCTCACGCTGCTGGTAGAAAGCAACAGCAGCGTGATCCACTGCCCGGAATCCAACCTCAAACTGGCCAGCGGCTTCTGCCCGGTCGAACGTTTGTGGCAGGCTGGGGTGAACGTTGCCGTCGGCACCGATGGCGCGGCGAGCAACAATGATCTGGATCTGCTCGGCGAAACCCGCACCGCCGCCCTGCTGGCCAAAGCTGTGGCCGGTTCTGCCACAGCGCTGGACGCTCATCGCGCCTTGCGCATGGCCACTCTCAATGGCGCCCGTGCGCTGGGGATCGAGGCGCAGGTCGGCTCGCTGGAGATCGGCAAAGCCGCAGACATCGTCGCTTTCGACCTGTCCGGCCTGGCGCAGCAACCGGTGTATGACCCGGTGTCGCAGCTGATCTATGCGACCGGGCGTGATTGCGTGAAACACCTGTGGGTTGCCGGCAAGCAACTGCTCGACGACCGGCGCCTGACCCGCATGGACGAACAACAGCTGGGCGAGACCGCCCGCCACTGGGGCCAGCGCATCAGCGGCCACACCGAATCGTAAACACCGCGGCGCAATATCCGCGGCTACAGCCTTTTTCAAGTTTTAGAGGATTTAACATGAGCAACGTCGACCACGCCGAAATCGCCAAATTCGAGGCCCTTGCCCATCGCTGGTGGGACCGTGAAAGCGAATTCAAGCCGCTGCACGACATCAACCCGCTGCGGGTCAACTGGATCGACGAACGAGTCAATCTGGCCGGCAAGAAAGTCCTCGACGTCGGTTGCGGCGGCGGCATCCTCAGCGAAGCCATGGCTCAGCGCGGCGCCACCGTGATGGGCATCGACATGGGCGAAGCGCCGCTGGCGGTTGCACAACTGCATCAGCTGGAATCCGGGGTCAGCGTCGAATACCGGCAGATCACCGCCGAAGCCCTCGCCGACGAAATGCCCGAGCAGTTTGATGTGGTCACCTGCCTGGAAATGCTCGAGCACGTGCCGGATCCATCGTCGGTGATCCGCGCCTGTTTCCGTATGGTCAAGCCGGGCGGCCAGGTGTTCTTCTCGACCATCAACCGCAACCCGAAGGCGTATCTGTTCGCGATCATCGGCGCCGAATACATCATGAAGCTGCTGCCGCGCGGCACCCACGACTTCAAGAAATTCATCCGCCCCTCCGAGCTCGGCGCGTGGAGCCGCATGGCTGGCCTGACCGTCAAGGACATCATCGGCCTGACCTACAACCCGCTGACCAAGCACTACAAGCTGGCCAACGACGTTGACGTCAACTACATGATCCAGACCCTGCGCGAGGAATAAGCCGATGGCCATCAGAGCGGTACTTTTCGACATGGACGGCACCCTGCTCGACACCGCGCCGGACTTCATCGCCATCTGCCAGGCGATGCGCGTCGATCGCGGTCTGCCGCCGATCAACGACAAGCATATCCGCGACGAAATTTCCGGCGGCGCCAAGGCCATGGTCGCGGTGACGTTCTCGATAGATCCGGAATCGCCGGGCTTTGAGGAGCTGCGTCTGGAGTTTCTCGAGCGCTATCTGGTCGGCTGCGCAGTGCACAGCAAGCTGTTCGACGGCATGGGCGAACTGCTCGCTGACATCGAAAAGGCCAACCTGATCTGGGGCGTGGTCACCAACAAACCGTTGCGTTTCGCCGAGCCGATCATGCAGCGTTTGGGGCTGGCCGAGCGTTCGGCGCTGCTGATCTGCCCGGATCATGTGAAGAACAGCAAGCCGGATCCGGAGCCGCTGATCCTCGCCTGCAAAATGCTTGATCTGGATCCGTCGACCGTGCTGTTTATCGGCGATGATCTGCGCGATATCGAATCGGGCCGCGATGCCGGGACCAAGACCGCTGCGGTGACTTACGGCTATATCCACCCGGACGACAACCCACGGCACTGGGGCGCGGACGTTGTGGTAGATCACCCGCTGGAGTTGCGCAAGGTGCTCGACAGCGCGCTGTGCAGCTGCTGACCTGACTGTTGCAAATTCCCTGTGTGGCGAGGGGATTTATCCCCGCTGGGCTGCGAAGCGGCCCCCGCTTTTATCCAGGCGATGTGACACACAGGTTTCGCGACGGCTTCGCCGCCGAACGGGGATAAATCCCCTCGCCACTGGGTGAAGCAGGTCTTCATGAAATGGACTATGAGGTTTTTATGTTTGATTACACCGCTCGCCCTGAATTGCTCAAGGATCGGGTCATTCTGGTCACCGGTGCCGGCCGTGGCATCGGCGCGGCTGCGGCGAAGACCTATGCCGCACACGGCGCCACTGTGCTGCTGCTGGGCAAGACCGAAGCCAATCTGACGGAGGTCTACGACGAAATCGAGGCTGCCGGTCATCCGCAACCAGCGGTGATCCCGTTCAACCTCGAGACCGCCCTGCCCCATCAGTACGATGAGCTGGCGGCGATGATCGAAACCGAGTTCGGCCACCTCGACGGCCTGCTGCACAACGCTTCGATCATCGGCCCGCGCACGCCGATCGAGCAACTGTCCGGCGAAAACTTCATGCGTGTCATGCAGGTCAACGTCAACGCGATGTTCATGTTGACCAGCACCCTGCTGCCGTTGCTCAAGCTGTCCCAGGATGCTTCGGTGGTGTTCACCTCCAGCAGCGTCGGGCGCAAGGGTCGCGCATACTGGGGCGCCTACGGTGTGTCGAAATTTGCCACCGAGGGCCTGATGCAAACCCTGGCCGATGAAGTGGAAGGCGTTGCGCCGGTACGCTCCAACAGCATCAACCCGGGCGGCACGCGCACCAGCATGCGCGCGCAGGCGTATCCGGGGGAAAATCCGCTGAACAACCCGACACCGGAAGAGATCATGCCTGTGTATCTGTACCTGATGGGCCCCGACAGCGCAGGCGTTAATGGCCAGGCGTTCAACGCCCAATAACGCCATACGTCGCATTTGTTGCCGCGGCAGAATGCTGTCGCGGCAAGCCATTGCCGCTCATAACCGTCACACAGCCGCCAAAAACCCAGCGCGGCTGCTTGGCATTCGCCAGCAAGTCATTGATTCGAAAAGCTTTAAATAAAATCGAACCGAATGGCACGCCTTTCGCTCTAAATTCCCTCAAAACATGCCGTGTGATGGCCATGGGGCAAACGCCGATTTCGATAGCTGACTGATCGTCTTGCGGCAGACTAAACTTACGCCAAACGTCCTACGGGACTGATGGATCAGTACGACGCGCAGCCCATAGCCGCTCTCACCCAGCCTGTAAGACAGACTTACTGCTTAGGGGCTCACGCCATATGAAATCTCCTTCCCAGACCCATGCAATTGACTTTGACAGTGCCAAATTGCAGCGCCTGGGCTTCGGTCAACTACCGGCGCTGATCGAGCGCCCGACCAGCCTGGCGCAACTGCGTCAGCAAATGAGCCTGCAACTGCAAACCAGCCTTGAGCCACAGCGCATCCTTGGCCTGTTCTTTCGCGAAATTCAACGCCTGGTGCCGCTGGACGCGCTCAGCTATGTGCATCAGGCCAGTGACTTGCGCCTGGAGTTCGGCACACGCGGCCACCACTCGGTCAGCTACACCCTGAGCCACGAAGGCGAGCACATGGGCGAGCTGGTCTTCCGCCGCAATCAGCGTTTCAACAACAAGGAACAGGGCGACCTCGAGTCGCTGCTGTCCTGCCTGCTGTACCCGATGCGCAACGCCCTGCTCTATCGCGCCGCGACCCAGAGTGCCTTGCGCGACCCGTTGACCGGTGCTGGCAACCGGGTAGCCATGGAGCAGACCTTGCAGCGCGAGATCGACATGTCGCGCCGCCATGCGCAACCGCTGTCGGTGCTGATGCTCGATATCGACCACTTCAAACGCGTCAATGATGACCACGGGCATGGCGCCGGTGATGACGTGCTCAGAGCCATTGCCGCGTCGATCAAGGCGCAACTGCGCAATGTCGACATGGTGTTCCGTTATGGCGGCGAAGAGTTTCTGATCCTGCTGTCCAACACCGGTCGCGAAGCGGCGGCGATGGTCGGCGAGCGTTTGCGCCAGGCGACGCAGTCAGAGGAATATTTTGCCGATGGCCAGTTGATCGAGATCACCGTGAGCCTGGGATGCTCGACGTTGTTGCCGGGCGAGTCGGCAGACAGCTTGCTGCGCCGGGCCGACAGTGCGTTATATGTCGCAAAGCGCGAGGGGCGGAACCGGCTGGCGATGGCCGGCTAAAAATCATTGTGGGAGCGAGCCTGCTCGCGAAGAGGGAGGGTCAGACAACGATTCGTTGAATGACCCATCGCTTTCGCGAGCAGGCTCGCTCCCACAGTTCGATCAGCTTTCGGCTACGGTCCTGCGCTCGCGGTTGACCAGCAAGCGCTCCGAAGTTTCAAGCTGCATGCACCGCTCCAGAAACAGGTACATGTAGTCATAACTCTTGCAGATCGCCTGCCGCAGCTCGGCCTGCAACGCCTTGCTCGGGCTCATGCCGGCCAGGGTGCAGATGATTTCCAGCGCTTCCCACGGATGGGCATCGTCGTACTGGGCATGCATCTTCAACCACTTCATCGCGCGCTTGCGATCTTCTTCCGGAAACGCCGCGGCGTAGACCCCGGTCGAGCAGACCACCGCTGACCACTCCCCGGTCGCCCCCTCGATCGCATAATTGGTCGCGGCAATCGCCACGATCAGCGAATCCGCCGAGCTGGTGTGCCAGCACCAGTGACTCAGAGCATGCAGCTCCGGCGGCACTTGCTGGGCCTGGAGATCTTCGAGACTGACGCCATGGGCGCGACTCCAGTGCATCCAGTAGTCGGCGTGATTGAGTTCGACGCGGATGTTGCGCATCAGCCAGCGCCGCGCCATGTCTTCGCCGGGATGGCGGGCAAAGCGGGTCTTGGTGAGGTTCTGCGCCATGTACAAGGCAAACTGCTCGACCACCGGCCAGCCACCGATCAGGTACTGGCGCATGGTTTTCGCGCTGAGTCTGTTGTCGCGCATGCGCTGATAAAGTTCATGTTCGACAACCCGGCGCTTGCTCTCGCTGCAATCCTTGATGAGCTGTTGCGCCCAGGCAGGATAACTTGCAGCTTCCATGAGGGGTCCGGTTCGGTTGAATGTGTCGATCACTGTTCGGCTCCTTTTGAGTTGTGATGGCAAGGATCGGCGAGAGACTTCAACGGAACGTGCCAGGCGCTTTGAACAACAACGGCTGCGGTCTGGCAGGACGACTTTGCAAACTGTCACAGGTAAACAACTGCGGACGCTCGATGACATACCCCTGAGCGTAATCCACACCTATTTCAAGCAACGCCTGTTCGATCTGGTTAGTTTCAACAAACTCGGCAATTGTCTGCTTACCCATAACATGACCGATGTGATTGATCACTTCGACCATTGCCCGATTAATCGGGTCGTCCAGCATATCCTTTACGAAACTCCCGTCGATCTTCAGGAAGTCTACAGGCAAATGTTTCAAGTAAGCGAATGAAGACATTCCGGCACAAAAGTCATCCAGAGAAAAGTGACAACCTAAGCCTTTGAGTTCATTGATAAAACGAATTGCACTGCCAAGATTTGCAATTGCACTGGTTTCGGTAATTTCAAAACAAATCATTTCAGGCGGTATAGCGTAGTTAACAAACTGTTCCCGCAGGAAGTGCAAAAACGCGTCATCTCCTATAGTAATGCCTGACAGATTAATCGCACACATTGCCAAAGGAAGTTCATGTTCCTGTTCAATACACTGGGCAATAACCTTGAAAACGTTTTGAACTACCCAGCGATCTAACTGGGTCATCAAACCATAACGCTCCGCCGCCGGAATAAAGCTGTCAGGCAAAATCATTCGTCCGGATTCATCATGCAGGCGCAGGAGAATTTCGATGTGTCCGGCCTGGCCGGGTTGCGGCTTGAGCGGCGCGATCTGCTGGGCATAAAGGCAAAAGCGGTTTTCTTCCAGCGCCATGTGCAGCCGTTGCACCCAAGCCATTTCACCGAAGCGCATGGACAGTTCGGAGTCGTCCGCATGATAGACCTGCACGCGGTTGCGGCCCTTTTCCTTGGCCATGTAGCAAGCCATGTCCGCCGCACGCAGGGAGGCTTCCAGGGTGGTCGGATTCTGCGCGACATGTACCAGGCCAATACTGACGGTGGTCAGGAACGGCCGTCCTTTCCAGACAAAATGCAGATTCTGCACGGTCTGACGCAGGCTTTCGGCAATCTTCTCGGCAATGTCCGGCGGGCAGTTCTCAAGCAAAATCCCGAATTCATCGCCGCCCAGTCGCGCCAGGGTATCGCCCTCGCGCAAGTCTGATTGCAACAGCGTGCAGATATGCCGCAGCAGTTCATCGCCCGCCGCGTGCCCGCAGGTGTCGTTGACCAGTTTGAACTGGTCCAGATCGAGGAACATCAGTGCATGCCGGCCGGGCTGGCGTGTCAGGTTGTGCAAGGCCTGTTCGAGGCGATATTCGAATTCGCGGCGGTTGGCCAGACCGGTCAGCGCATCGTGAGTCGCCTGCCAGGAGAGATTGGCGATGTATTGCCGCTCCTGAGTCATGTCGTGCAGCACCAGCACCGTGCCGCTGACGTTGCCGGCATTGCGGATCGGCGCTCCGACCAGGGTCACCGACAGGGTGCTGCCGTCCAGCCGCTGGATCAGCTTGGAATGTTCGCTGCCGCCGCTGAGCTGGCCGCTGAGAATGTGCTCGATCAACGTCAGCCCTTCGGTCTGGGCGTTATCGTCGAGCAGGTTGAACAGCGCCGACAACGGCAGCCCCGCCGCCTGCTCGGCCTTCCAGTGCGTCATGGCCTCGGCGGCGGGGTTCATGTAATCGATCGCGCCGTTGACGTCGGTGGTGATCACGCCATCGCCAATCGATTGCAAGGTGATGTGCGCGCGATCCTTTTCCAGTTGCAGCGCCTGGGCAAATTCATGCCGTTGCCTGAGCAGTTTGTGCGTGCGCCACAGCGCCAGCGCGATCAGACCCAGCGCGGTGGCCAGGTTGGTGAACAACAGCAGGCGCATGATCACCCGCGAGCCTTCGCCCAAGGCATCGCTGAAAGCCCTGGCCGCTGGGGTGACTGCATCGTTGATGGCGAAGATCTGTAACTTCCAGCGCTGCACATCGCCCGGGCTGGCCTGGTTCTGCGCAATGCCCTGGTGCATCTCCTGCGCGACTTCGTGCAATCGGTCGAGATAGGCATCGCCAATCGTCCAGCGATCGATCGCGGTTTCCAGATAACTGTAGTGGCGAAAATTGAGGTACAGCCAGATGACGCTGGAGACATCGTCCGGATGATTACCGCCCTTGAGAATGCCTTCGCGCGCCGCTTGCAGATCAGGCGGCTGACGATCCAGTGCCAGGCGCAATTGGTGCCCGCCCTGGGGCACGGCGATCGCCGTCAGGTATTTGCGGTAGATCACCTCGTCGCGGCTGTCGGCGTAGAGGTTGAGGTAATAGATGGCGTCTTTCTGGCCCTTGGACCACAGGCTTTCGCCAGCGACGTAGCCTCGCACGGCCGAAAGCACGTAAAGGCTCACGCCCCCCAGTAATGCCTGGAACACCACGACAGCAATAAAGGGCCAGACGATACCCAACAACCGTGGTGTTCCCAGAGTCTGCTTTTGCTTCATGAGATTCCTTGCATGAGCACTGCCCGCTCGCCTTCCGGGCGAATTCGCTATGACGAGACTAGGTGGGGTTCTCGTTCAAGGCAAGGCGCGGCGTTACACCGCGCGCAGAACCTCTGACAGGTCGGCGAGGGTTTCGATCAGTGCTGTTGCAAGTTGCCGTAGAGCTTGGCGTACAGACCGCCGTCGGCGATCAGTTGGCGATGGTCGCCGTCCTCGGCGATCTGCCCGCCGTCGAACACCAGCACGCGGTCCGCCTGTTTCACCGCCGACAGGCGATGGGCAATGATCAGCGTGGTGCGGCCATGGAGAAACTTCGACATCGCCTGGTGCAGGTTGTACTCGGTGGCGGCATCGAGGGCCGAGGTGGCTTCGTCGAGAATCACCACTTTCGGCTCGGCGAGGATCATCCGTGCGATCGCCAGACGCTGGCGCTGACCGCCGGACAAACGCACGCCGGAGCGACCAACGATGCTGTCGAGGCCAGCGGGCAGCGCGCGGATGGTCGCGGCCATCTGCGCGATTTCCAGCGCCTGCCAGCAGGCTTCGTCGCTGCGCATGCGGCCCATGGTCAGGTTGGCGCGCACACTGTCGTTGAACAGCGCCGGATGCTGCAGCACCACCGCGACGTTCTCGCGCACCGTCTCCAGACCGATCTCCTGCTGGGTCGATCCGCCGAAGCGGATGGTCCCGGCCGCTGGCGTGTACAGACCCAGCAGCAACTGCACCAAGGTGCTTTTGCCGCCGCCGCTCGCCCCGACAATCGCGACTTTTTCGCCGGGCAGGATCGACAGGTTCATCTGATCCAGCACCAGCTCGTCGCTGTAACCGAAACTCAGGCCTTGCACCTCGATGCCGACGGTGTCGCGCCCCTTGAACGGATCGACGCCGCCGGGATACTGCGGCTCGTCGGCACGCGCCAGCAGTTCATTGATCCGCGTCAGCGCACCGCCCGCCGCGTAGTAGGCGTATTGCAGATTGAGCAGTTGTTCGACCGGGCCGATCATGAACCACAAGTAGCTGAACACCGCGAGCATCTGCCCGATCGAAAGATCGGAAAACAGTACGGTGAGCATCGCCGCCGCGCGGAAGATGTCGATGCCGAACTGGAACAGCAAACCACTGGCGCGGTTCGAGGCGTCGGTTTTCCACTGCGAGTTGACTGCGTAGTTGCGCACTTCCTGCGCGCGCACACCGAGGCGTCCGAGGAAATAGCCCTGACGATTGCCGGCGCGCACTTCCTGAATCGCATCGAGAGTTTCGCTCAGCGCCTGAGTGAAGCGCGAGGTGCTGTCGTTCTCGAGTTTTTTCAGGTGTTTGACGCGTTTGCCGAGCTGCACCGTGGCGTAGATCACCAACGGGTTGAACAGCAGAATCAGCAGCGCCAGCTTCCAGTGCATCCACATGAGGATGCTGGCGGTGCCGACCAGGGTCAGCATCGCGACGAGGAAGCGGCTGAGGGTTTCGCCGACGAATTTATCGAGGGTATCCAGATCGGTGACCAGGTGCGTGGTCACTGTGCCGCTGCCGAGGCTTTCGTATTCACCAAGGGAAATGCGCTTGAGCCGCTCGATCAGGCGTACGCGAATGCGGTAGACGATGTCCTTGGCCAGGCGCGCAAACAGCCGCGACTGCAACACGCCAAAACACAGGGCGCTGCAACGCAAGGTCAGGGTCACCACCAACATCAGGCCGATATAACCCGCCGCCTGCTGCCACATGCTTGGCAGAAAATGATTCATGACTTTCAGTGCGGCATCGCCGTGGCCGAGCAGCACTTCGTCGACCAGCAACGGCAGCAGCAACGGGATCGGCACGCTGCACAGCGTCGCCAGCACGGCCACGCCGTTGGCGATCCACAGGGATTTCTTGTGATGCAGTGCCAGACGCCGGACTTCAGCCCAGCTCAGCCGGTCGACACGCTCTACGGCTGGCGTGTCATCGGCGCGGTCAGACACAGGCCGCGCGCTCCAGCCAGCGGCCGAGCAACGGCGACAGCTCGCTGAGCGGTTGATAACCGTTGGTCAGCAGCGCCAGTTGCCCGTTGCGCTCGGCCAGCAGGGTCGGAAAACCGGCGATGCCCAGATCCTGGACCCAGGTGAAATCGGCCTGGGTCGCCTTGTGCTGATCGGCATGATCGAACAACGCCGCGAATTCGATACGCGGCACACCGGCCTGCTCCGCCAACTCGACCAGCACGCTGGCCTGGGTGACATCGCGACCTTCGGCGTAAAACGCCTGCTGGATCAGCCCGACCAATGTCCACGCGCAATCCGGCGCCAGACTGCGCGCGGTGACAATGGCGCGACAGGCAGGCTCGGTGTCGTAGACAAAACCGTCAGGCAACGCGCCGTCGAACTTGAACGGCTGGCCGGTGGCCTCGGTGACCGCTTGCCAGTGCTCGAGAATGTAGCGCCGCGTGGTCGGCTCCAGCGCCGAACCGCTGCCGGTGCGCAGACCGCCGACCACCAGATGCAGCTCGACCCCGGCTGCCTGCGCCTGCTCGACCAGTGCCTTGGCCACCGGAGCAAACCCCCAGCACCATGAACACATCGGATCCATCACATAGAGCAGGCGCGCAGACATGATTAAGCCTCGGAAGATGCTTGCTTATAGTTGTAGCCGATCGGGTGCGGCTGATTGCGTGCCTTGGCCAGTTCGATCTGCTTTTGCCGATCGATGGCGCTGCGCCGGGTCTTCTCGCTGAGCTTGTCCCAGCAATGCGGGCAACTGATGCCGGCGACGTAATGCTCGGAGGCGCGATCTTCAACGCTGACCGGCGTGCGGCAGGCATGACATTGATCGTAGTCGCCTTCCGTCAGGTCGTGACGCACGGTGACGCGGTTGTCGAAGACGAAGCAGTCGCCGCGCCATTTGGTTTCTTCCTGCGGCACCTCTTCGAGGTACTTCAGGATGCCGCCCTTGAGGTGGTAAACCTCTTCGAAACCCTCGCCGAGCATGTAGCTCGAGGCTTTCTCGCAGCGAATGCCGCCGGTGCAGAACATCGCGACCTTCTTGTGCACGGCCGGGTCGAAGTGTTCTTTGATGTAGTCGGGAAACTCGCGAAAACTGGTGGTTTTCGGATCGATGGCGCCTTCGAAGGTACCGATCGACACTTCGTAGTCGTTGCGCGTGTCGATCAGCAGCACTTCCGGGTCGCTGATCAGCGCGTTCCAGTCTTGCGGCTCGACGTAAGTGCCGACCTTTTTGTTCGGGTCAACGCCTTCGACACCGAGGGTGACGATCTCTTTCTTCAGCTTGACCTTGGTGCGATAGAACGGCTGTTCGTCGCAGTACGATTCCTTGTGGTCAATGTCGACCATGCGCGGATCGTTCTTGAGCCAGGCGAGCAGACCGTCGATGCCTTCGCGGCTGCCGGAAACCGTGCCGTTGATGCCTTCTTCGGCGATCAGCAGAGTGCCTTTGATGCCGTTGTCGACCATCGCTTGCAACAGGGGCTCGCGCAGGTCAACGTAATCTTCGAGGGTGACGAACTTGTACAGTGCCGCCACGACAATCGGTTGTGTCATGGGTATTTCTCCAGGTGGCTACCCTCGCAAAGGGTGAACCGGATTCAATAAAAAACGCGCCGGCTAAGCGGCGCGTTGCGGATTCTAGCAAAAAACACCACCGCCTGCGGCTGTGCCCTGTAGGAGCTGCCGAAGGCTGCGATCTTTTGATCTTAATGTTTGCTACCGCCGGCACAGGTCGGCGACGCCGGAGCGCCGTCGATCTCTGCCCATTCCTGCGGGGTGTAGGTGTGCAGCGCCAACGCATGGAACTCGCCCATCAGCTCGCCGAGCGTGCCGTAGACTTTCTGGTGGCGCTTGACCCGGTTCAGGCCTTCGAACTGCGCGCTGACCACCACCGCCTTGTAGTGGGTCTGTGACCCGCGACTGTGCATGTGGCTTTCGTCCAGCACTTGCAGGTGCTCAGGCTGTAACAGAGCCAGCGTCGATTCGATGCGTTGTTGCATGGTCATCACGAACTCCGCTTACTTCTTCTTGGCTGGCGCCGCGGCCGGGGTCAGCTCTTTGGTCATGTCGTCGAGCAGCTTGTTGACCACTGGCACCGCGCTTTCCAGTTTGCCCTGGGTCATCTGCGCCGACTGCTGGGTCAGCTGCGGCATTTTTTCCAGGACTTTCTTGCCCAGTGGCGACTGGTAGAAGGCAACCAGATCTTTCAGCTCGGATTCGCTGAAGTTGCTGGTGTAGAGCTTGACCATGTCGGGCTTCAGCTTGTTCCAGCCGATGGCCTGGTCCAGCGCGGCGTTGGCCTTGGCCTGATAGGTTTCGAGCACGGCTTTCTTCGACTCAGGGGCTTTGGTCTGTTCAAAGCGCTGGGCGAACATTTGCTGCACTTGCATGTACACCGGGGTACCCAGCTTGTCAGCGTGAGCCAGCGTCAGGAAAGCTTCGGCACTGGCGTTGTGGCTGGCGGTATCGGCAAGCACCTGGCCGCTGGCGCAAACCAGTGCAACCGCGGTACAGATGGCGCGAAGACGAGTCATCGAGTTTCCTTTAAGCAAAGCGAGGTCGAACCCCAAGGGCGACCATTCTGCGCCTAACAATCGCTATGGCTCAACCCCCGGCCCTTGCCGCGCTTGATTGGCGGGGTTTTGCGGTCAACAATCGAGCCGATGGAACCACCCGGGCCGATGCCGGCCTAAATTGCGCCAACAGACCAACAGGAGTGTGCACGATGAGCCGTATCGAAACCGACAGCCTGGGCCAGATCGAGGTCCCGGACGACGCTTACTGGGGTGCTCAGACGCAACGCTCGCTGATCAACTTCGCCATTGGTCAGGAACGCATGCCGCTACCGGTGCTGCATGCCTTGGCGCTGATCAAGAAAGCCGCCGCGCGGGTCAACGACCGCAACGGCGACCTGCCGGCGGACATCGCTCGCCTGATCGAACAGGCCGCCGATGAAGTCCTCGCCGGCGAGCATGACGAGCAGTTCCCGCTGGTGGTCTGGCAGACCGGCAGCGGTACCCAGAGCAACATGAACGTCAACGAAGTGATCGCCGGGCGCGCCAACGAACTGGCCGGCAACCCGCGCGGCGGCAAGTCGCCGGTGCATCCGAACGATCACGTCAATCGCTCGCAAAGTTCCAACGACTGCTTCCCCACCGCCATGAGCATCGCCACCGCCAAAGCGGTGCAGGAACAACTGCTGCCGGCGATTGCCGAGCTGTCCGGCGGCCTTGCCGAACTGGCGGCGCGGCACATGAAACTGGTGAAGACCGGGCGCACGCACATGATGGACGCGACGCCGATCACCTTCGGTCAGGAATTGTCCGGCTTCATCGCGCAACTGGATTATGCCGAGCGCGCC
This sequence comes from Pseudomonas sp. TE9122, assembly GCF_056278925.1. Lineage (NCBI taxonomy): Bacteria > Pseudomonadati > Pseudomonadota > Gammaproteobacteria > Pseudomonadales > Pseudomonadaceae > Pseudomonas > Pseudomonas sp. TE9122. Next base: position 3,681,021 of record NZ_JBWBQI010000001.1, read on the forward strand.
ATCCGCGCCGCGCTGCCGGCGGTCTGCGAACTGGCGCAGGGCGGCACTGCGGTCGGCACCGGGCTGAATTCGCCGCACGGCTTCGGCGAGGCGATTGCCGCCGAGCTGGCCGCGCTGTCCGGCTTGCCGTTCGTCACCGCGCCGAACAAGTTCGCTGCACTGGCCGGTCATGAACCGCTGGTAACGCTTTCAGGTGCGCTGAAAACCCTCGCTGTGGCCTTGATGAAGATCGCCAACGACCTGCGTCTGCTGGGCTCAGGTCCTCGCGCAGGTTTTGCCGAAGTGAAGCTGCCGGCCAACGAACCGGGCAGTTCGATCATGCCCGGCAAGGTCAACCCGACCCAGTGCGAAGCGCTGTCGATGCTCGCCTGCCAGGTGCTCGGCAACGACGTGGCGATCGGATTTGCCGCGAGTCAGGGGCACTTGCAGTTGAACGTGTTCAAACCGGTGATCATTCACAATCTGCTGCAATCGATCCGTCTGCTCGGCGACGGTTGCAGCAACTTCCAGCAGCACTGCATCGCCGGGCTCGAGCCGGATGCGGAGGTCATGGCCAGGCATCTGGAACGTGGGCTGATGCTGGTGACTGCGCTGAACCCGCACATCGGTTATGACAAGTCGGCGGAGATCGCCAAGAAGGCTTACAGCGAAGGGCTGACTTTGCGTGAGGCTGCGTTGCAGCTGGGTTATCTCACTGATGAAGAGTTCGATGCCTGGGTGCGCCCGGAGAACATGATCGAGGCTGGCGCCAAGGGCTGAGTCATGTAGCGCCTGAAAGTCCGTCTTCGCGAGCAGGCTCGCTCCCACAGGAAAATTGCATTGCAAAGTGGGAGCGAGCCTGCTCGCGAATTCAGGCGCCGCCGATCGTCAGCCAGGCACAACCCTGGCCCGCCGCGCCCTGAGCCCGGCAATCAACGATGGCCCCAACGCCACCAGCGCCGAACCCAGCACCACCAGCACCGCCCCGCCATAGCCCAGGGCGTTGATCTCCTCGGCATGCACGTAGTCCGGCCAGATCCGCGCCGCAATCGCCACCGCAACGAATGTCACCAACGGCGTGATCGCCAGCGTCGCACTGACTCGCGAGGCTTCCCAGTGCGCCAGCGCTTCGGCGAATGCGCCGTAAGCGATCAAGGTGTTCATGCAGCACGCCAGCAACAGCCAGCCCTGCAACGGGCTCAGGTTGAGCGCTTCCAGCGGATGTACCCACGGCGTCAGCAACAGCGCGCAGAACAGGTAGATCACCATCATCACCTGCAACGAATTCCACACAGTCAGCAATTGCTTCTGGCCCAGCGCGTAGAAGGTCCAGACCGTCGACGCCAGCAGCACCAACAACACGCCGGCGGTGTAATCAGAGAGCGAAGTCAGCAGTTCGGCCAGGCGCTGATTGAAGAACAGGCCGAAGCCGATCAACAGCACCAGCAAGCCGAGGCCCTGACCGATGCTGAAGCGTTCCCTGAACACGAAAAGACTAGCGATCAGCAGCATGATCGGACCCATTTGCACCACAAGTTGCGCGGTGCCGGGGCTGAGCAGATTGAGGCCCATCAGGTACAGCACGTAATTGCCGACCAGCCCCAACACCGCCATCAGCACCAGCCAGCCGCCCTTTGGCCCGAGCACCTTGCGACTCGGCAGGCGCTTGACCGAAGCCAGATAAATGAACAGGCAGCCGCCGGAAACCATCAGACGAAACCAGGTCACCGTGACCGGATCCATCACCAGCAACACCTGTTTGAGCTTGATCGGCAGGATGCCCCACAGAAACGCGGTCAGCAGCGCCAGGAACAGTCCGTACACCCAGCGCCCCGATGAAATGTGCATGCGAACCCCAAAAGCCTGCTGACAAGAGCCTGCATTCTAGGCGCCCTGTCCCGTGCAACACAGGGACAGTTGCCGCCAGGCCGCGAATGAAACTGTGCAGGTCGCAGCAGTAAACCGGCGCGCCGCCGTTGATCGGCCGGGCAGGCGCGCCAAGTGCTTCAGGCATAAGCTGATTGCAGACTTTTCAACACATATCAGGGAGACCGACATGTACGCCATGCGCGCCGAGGACAGCGCCCCCGCCACCCGTTTTCGCAGCGACCGCGTGTGCCGGGTCAATGGCGAGCTGTATTTCAGCACCCGGGAAAATACCCTCGAAGGGCCGTATGACAGTCAGGTGATTGAGCGGGAGATTCAGGCATATGTAGCGCGGATGCAGCGGCGGGATTCCAGCCGCTGAACCGTGGCGCTGCCTTCGCGAGCAGGCTCGCTCCCACAGGGGAATGCGATCACCTGTGGGAGCGAGCCTGCTCGCGAAGGGGCCTGAACGGGCAACCAATCCTTTAGCGCACCGCCTCAAACAACCCACTCGCCCCCATCCCGCCACCCACGCACATGGTGACGATGCCGTAGCGCAGATTGCGCCGCTGCAATTCCCGGATCAGATGCCCTACCTGGCGCGAGCCGGTCATGCCGAACGGGTGGCCGATGGAAATCGAGCCGCCGTTGATGTTGTATTTGTCGTTGTCGATCTCCAGCCGGTCGCGGCTGTACAGGCACTGCGAAGCAAACGCCTCGTTCAATTCCCACAGATCGATATCCGCCACTTGCAGGCCCTTGGCCTTGAGCAGTTTCGGCACCGAGAACACCGGGCCGATGCCCATTTCGTCCGGCTCGCAACCGGCGACGGTGAAGCCACGGAAAAACGCCTTCGGCTTGAGCCCCAGCTCCAGCGCTTTGTCCAGACTCATCACCAGTGTCATCGACGCACCGTCGGACAGCTGCGAGGAATTGCCCGCCGTCACCGAACCGTCGTCGGCGAACACCGGTTTCAGTCCGGCAAGGCTTTCGTAGGTGGTGTCCGGGCGGTTGCAGTCGTCGCGCTCGACGACGCCGTCGACAATCTGCACTTCACCGCTGTTCTTGTCCTCGACCCGATATTTCACCGCCATCGGCACGATTTCATCGTCGAACAGACCGGCAGCCTGGGCCTGAGCGGTACGGATCTGGCTTTGCAGCGCATAGCGATCCTGCGCCTCACGACTGACACCATAACGTCGTGCCACCACTTCGGCGGTCTGGCCCATGGTGTAGTAGATGCCGGGAGTCTGTTGCTTGAGCAGCGGGTTGATCAGGTGATCGGTGTTGACGCTCTTCAGGGTCAGGCTGATCGACTCGACGCCGCCGGCGACGATGATGTCGCTGCAACCGGAGGCGATCTGGTTGGCGGCAATCGCGATCGCCTGCAAACCCGACGAGCAGAAACGGTTGAGGGTCATGCCGGCGGTGCCGGTGCCCAGGCGCGACAGTACCGCGACGTTGCGGCCGATGTTGTAGCCCTGCGCGCCCTCGTTGGAGCCGGCGCCGACGATGCAGTCCTCGACGCTGGCCGGGTCGATATCGTTGCGGGTCAGCAGCGCATTGACGCAGTGGGCCGCCATGTCATCGGGGCGGGTCTGGTTGAACTTGCCGCGAAAGGATTTGGCCAGGCCGGTCCGCACGCTGTCGACGATCACCACTTCACGCATGGCATACCTCATTGTTGTTGTAGGTTGAAAGTGGACTTGAGCATAAGTCCACCTTCTTGCCGACCGCGAGGATCATTCACCCGGCGTATGCGCGGCCATCGCTTCAGTCCTTGTGCTTTTTGGCCTTCTTGTCGGATTTCTCGAACGCGTCTTCCAGCGCGCGGTTGATCGTGCGCAACACTTTCACCCGTGCCCAGCGTTTATCGTTGGCTTCGACCAGCGTCCATGGCGCGATCTCGGTGCTGGTGCGATCGACCATGTCGCCGACCGCCCGGCGATAGTCGTCCCACTTTTCCCGATTGCGCCAGTCGTCCTCGGTAATTTTGAAGCGCTTGAAGGAAATCTCCTCGCGCTCCTGAAAGCGCTCCATCTGCGTGTCCTTGTCGATCGCCAGCCAGAACTTGACCACGATGACGCCGGCATCGGCCAGTTGCTCTTCGAAGTCATTGATTTCGCCGTAGGCGCGCAGCCAGTCGGCCGGGGTGCAGAAGCCCTCGATCCGCTCGACCAGCACCCGCCCGTACCACGAGCGGTCGAACACGGTGAATTTGCCCCGCGCCGGGAGGTGTCGCCAGAACCGCCACAGATACGGTTGTGCGCGCTCTTCCTCGGTCGGTGCGGCAATCGGGACGATGCTGTACTGACGCGGATCGAGCGCCGCTGCCACGCGGCGAATCGCCCCGCCCTTGCCCGCCGCGTCGTTACCCTCGAACACCGCGATCAGCGCATGGCGACGCATGCGTTTGTCGCGCATCAGCCCGGACAGGCGCGCCTGCTCGGTGATCAGTTGCTCTTCATAGTCTTTCTTGTCCAGACGCTGCGTCAGGTCGAGGCTGTCGAGCAGGTTCAACTGATCGACCGGCGTACCCAGCGGCGCGGCACTGACTTCGTGAGGATTGACGTCGGCACGCTTGAGCGCGTTTTGCAGGCCTTCGAGGAGAATCTTGCCCACCGCCAGGCTGCGGTAATTGGCATCGGCACCTTCGATGACATGCCACGGCGCGTAATCGCGGCTGGTGCGGCGCAACACCCGCTCGCCATATTTGACGAATTTGTCGTAAGTCTGTGATTGCTGCCAGTCCAGCGGACTGATGCGCCAACTGTGCAACGGGTCGTCGGCCAGCGATTTGAGCCGCGCTTTCATCTGCTTCTTGGACAGGTGAAACCAGAACTTGAAGATCAACGCGCCTTCATCGCAGAGCATCTTTTCCAGACGCTCAGCGCCGGCGATGGCCTGGTCCAGACGCGGATCCTTGAACAGCCCATGCACCCGGCCCTGGAGCATCTGGCTGTACCAGTTGCCGAAGAACACGCCCATCCGCCCCTTGGCCGGCAGCATCCGCCAGTAGCGCCAGGCCGGTGGCCGCGCCAGTTCTTCATCGGTTTGCTGGTCGAAGGTGCGCACTTCGATCAGGCGCGGATCCATCCATTCATTGAGCAGCTTGACCGTCTCGCCCTTGCCCGCCCCTTCGATGCCGTTGATCAGGATGATCACCGGAAAGCGCTTCTGCTGCTGCAACTCGAACTGCGCTTCCAGCAAGGCTTCACGCAGCGCAGGGACCGCCGCCTCATAAGTGTCTTTGTCGATGGCGTGACCGATTTCAGCGGATTCAAACATGGGACGGCTCCTTCCAGGGTTCAGCAAGACTAGCGGATTGGGCACGGGCGCAGGGCAGAAAATTCCCATGAACTCAGGACGGGATGAGAACTTTGTGTGAGGGGATTTATCGTTGACTGGCTGTGCAGTAGTCGCAGATCCGGGAAGTGCGGTTTGGATCGGGAAAACGGGGTGGATGGTTTTGGGACTGCTGCGCAGTCCAGCGGGGATAAATCCCCTCGCCACAGGGTTCTTTTCAGCGCGAGTCTTGTGGTTTTGGGACTGCTGCGCAGTCCAGCGGGGATAAATCACATCGCCACAGGGTTCTTTTCACTGCGAGTCTTGTGGTTGTGGGACTGCTGCGCAGTCCAGCGGGGATGAATCCCCTCGCCACAGGGTTCTTTTCATCGCGAGTCCTGTGCTGGATCAGGCAGTACCGGCGCGATCGGCTAGAATGGCCGCCTTGTGTTTGCCGAGCCTGCCATGAAAGCCGAAATGCCCCACGCCCAACTCGACTGGGACGACCAGGGACGCCCACGTTCGCGGGTGTTCGATGACGTGTATTTTTCCGACCAGTCGGGGCTGGAGGAAACCCGTTACGTGTTTCTCGAACAGAACCGTCTGGCCGAGCGTTTCGCTGCGCTGCCGGCGGATGGACGTCTGGTGATTGGCGAAACCGGTTTCGGCACCGGGTTGAATTTTCTCTGTGCCTGGCAGTTGTTCGAACAGCACGCGGTGGCCGGCGCGCGCTTGCATTTTGTCAGCGTCGAGAAGTACCCGCTGGCGCCTGCGGATCTGCGCCGGGCCTTGGCACTGTGGCCAGAACTCATGCCGTTGGCGGATCAGTTGCTCAGGCATTACGTGGCGATTCATCAAGGCTTTCAACGCATCACTCTGGCCAACGGCCGCGTGACGCTGACCTTGCTGATCGGCGATGCGCTGGAGCAACTGCCGCAACTCGATGCACAGATCGACGCGTGGTTTCTCGACGGTTTCGCCCCGGCGAAAAATCCGGACATGTGGACTGCTGAACTGTTCGTCGAACTGGCGCGGCTGGCTGCGCCGGGCTCGACCATCAGCACTTTCACCAGCACCGGTTGGGTCCGCCGTCTGCTCAATGCTGCCGGGTTCAAGATGAAGCGCACGCCGGGCATCGGCCACAAATGGGAAATCCTGCGTGGCGAGTTTCTCGGCTGGCCCGCCGAGGTGACGGCGCCCCTACCGGCGAAACCCTGGTTCGCCCGCCCTGCTCCGTTGCGCGGTGAGCGCCGGGCGCTGGTGATCGGCGCGGGGCTGGCCGGCTGCGCGACGGCGTCGAGCCTGGCGGCGCGCGGCTGGCAAGTGAGTCTGCTGGAGCGTCACGCGGCCGTCGCGCAAGAAGCCTCGGGCAACCCGCAAGGCGTGCTCTATCTCAAGCTGTCCGCCCATGGCACGGCGTTGTCGCAGTTGATCGTCAGCGGCTTCGGTTACACCCGGCGCCTGCTGGAAAGCCTGCAACGCGGCAGCGACTGGGATGACTGCGGCGTGCTGCAACTGGCGTTCAATGCCAAGGAAGCCGAGCGCCACGCGCAACTGGCGGCGGCGTTTCCTGAAGATCTCTTGCAGTGGCTGGAACAGCCGCAAGCGCAGGATCGCGCCGGTGTCGGCGTGGCCCATGGCGGTTTGTTCTACCCCGAAGGCGGCTGGGTGCATCCGCCGGCGCTGTGTCAGGCCCAGGCGACCCACACCAACATTGAGTTGCTCAGCCATCACGAAGCTTTGGAACTGCGCAAAGTCGCAGACCTGTGGCAAGCCTTCGACGGCGAACGTTTGCTCGCCAGTGCGCCGGTGGTGATCCTGGCCGGTGCCGCCGAAATCAAACGTTTTGCCCAGAGTGCCGACCTACCGCTCAAGCGCATTCGCGGCCAAATCACGCGTCTGGCCGAGACTGCAGAAAGTCATGCGCTGGCTACGGTGGTGTGCGCCGAGGGCTACGTCGCCCCGGCGCGCCTGGGCGAGCACACGCTGGGTGCCAGTTTCGACTTCAACAATGACGATCTGACACCCACGACTGCCGAGCACCAAGGCAATCTGGCGATGCTCGAAGAAATTTCCAGCGACCTGCTGACACGCCTCAACATCAGCGAGCAGCCACTTGCGAACCTTGAGGGCCGGGCAGCTTTCCGCTGCACCAGCCCCGATTACCTGCCGATTGTCGGCCCGCTCGCTGATCTGCAAACCTTCAATCAGACCTACGCTGCGTTGAGCAAAGACGCCCGACAGGTGCCGGACATCGCCTGCCCGTGGCTCGATGGTCTGTACGTCAACAGCGGCCACGGTTCTCGCGGGCTGATCACCGCGCCGCTGTCCGGCGAGCTGCTTGCCGCGTGGCTGGACAACGAGCCGCTGCCGTTGCCACGCAGCGTGGCCGAAGCCTGCCATCCCAATCGTTTCGCCTTACGGCAGTTGATTCGCGGCAAGTGAATTTCACGTATCGGGCATTTCGCAGATGCCCAGATCCATCAGCCGTATCGCGTCTTCGGTCAGGCTCTTGAACAGCACGTCTTCAGCCTGGTCCTTTTCAAGCTTGAGTGCCTGGTTCTGACTCAAATAATCGCCAGAGGGCAGCGTGTCCTTCTTGTCGAACAGTGCGCTCATTTGCGGGTCGTACAGGTCATCGATCAGCGCAAACTTGCGGACAAATATGCGTCGCAGATAGTCACGCCAGAACGTTCGCCCCTGCATGTATTCCAGCCATTGCGGGGAGAGTTCAGCGGTGAAGACGCGATTTTTTGCGACCTCAAGATCAGCGGCCGTCACGCCACTCTGGGCACTGAACAGCATATCTTTCGGTTGACCGCGCAGCCCCAGCGCATCGGTGAGACCGATGCGGTAAGCGAGGTTCATTTCCAGCGCATCGACCTTTGGCGCCCGGAGCGAATGCTCCCGGGCGATTTCTTCCAGCCTGTCCAGCCGGAACAGGCTGCGGCCCAGTTCCAACAGCGCCTTGGCAGTGCCCCTGCTCCCGCTTGCAGCCCTGCTCACCCGCTCGACTTCCACTGCGACTTCAAGGCGACTGAAAACCAGCGCCGCGTTATCGGTGCAGTGCAGCGGATCGGCCGCGATGTCGAGCAGTTGACGGCCCAGCGGCTCGTCAGCTTCCGCCGCCTTCAGTACCGCCCAGACGCGTCGCTGCATGTCAGCGCTGCCCTGTTTGCCGTCTGCGGTATCGCCCAGTTGCGCCAGCAAAGTGAACAAGCCATCGGCCGTCCGCTCGCTGCGCAATGCCGCCCAGATGCGCGACTGCTCTGCCCACTCTTCGCCACTGACCTTGGTCAACCAGAACGAGCGCGCCGTTTGCTCGTTCATCCGTGCGATGTCATCGGCGACATAGTCCATCCCAACTCCGAAATTATCGCGATAGTTCTCCAGATGCGTTTTGGCCGTTTCCGAAAAGGGGTTCAGCCCAAGCTTGAGTGCGCCGGTGAAACGTCGTGATTTCTCGAACAACCACTCGGGCAGTTCTGTGATTTTGTTGGCGCTCAGATCCATCAGTTCAATGTGCGCAGAATGGTCGAGGCCTTCTGGCAGTTCGGTGATGCCGGTATCGTTCAGCGACAAGCGACGCAGTTGCGACATTCGGCTGAAATCAGGGGTGGCACCCAACGGATTCTTGTCCAGATTCAGGTAGCGTAAAGTGCTCAGCCTGTTCAGCTTCGCCAGGGTCTGCTCGGTGAGCTTGAGCTGATTGTTTGCCAGGCTCAGCCGTTGCAGACGCGGCATGTGCGACAACATTTCAGGCAGCCGGGTGATCGCGTTGCTGCCCAGTTCCAGCGAGTCGAGCTGTTTGAAGGACTTGAGGAAGTACGCCACATCATCCCCCAGCGCCATGTTCCGCATCGACAATTGCTCGACATGGTCGAAGCTCACCGACGACGGTAACGTCGGCACCTTGCCGATGCGCATGCCGTCAAGGTCGAGGGTACAGAGGTTTTTTCCCTCTTCGTTGGTGGCCCAATGAAAGCGTCGAAACGCTTCTTCGATCAGCTCGGCGGCCATTTTCCGACTGTGCCGCGCTTCAGCCAGATCGCCCCCCATGGCTTGCAGCGCGGCGGCATCTTCACTCCAGACAAACAGCGCGTCACGCAGGGTTTGCAGATCCTGACGCAGGGCTTTGATGCGGGTCGCACGGCTCAACGGATCATCACCCAGTTCGTTGAGCAATTGATTGAGCTGCGGCTCGCTCAGACGCGGATAAAGCCTGCGCGCTTTGCGCAGCAGTATGCGTGAATGAGCTGTCGCGGGGACCTGATCACCTTGCACACAGGCCGGCTCGACGGGAAGTGATTCCGTACTGCCGCCGCGCAATGCCCGCGCAGTGACCTCGCGTTCGTCGAGGGCAACGTTGAGCAGCTTTTTGCGTAACTGTTGCGTACTGAGCTGTCCGGCATCGGCAAACCCGAGTGCGGTCCGCTGACGTGGCGGCAATGCCTTGAGGATGGCCATGTACAAAGCGTCGGGGCCGGATGCCACCTTGCCCAAGGATTTTTTGTCGCCGCCAAACGCCTCATAGCCCTGCGTGGACTTCACCAGATAGCCGGTATTTTCCGAGGTCGCCGACGCATCGCCGATGTCTTCGAGTATCGGTCCGGTCAAGGCCTTGTCGCGCATTTGCAGACGCAGCTGTGCGTTCCAGTCGCTCAGGCGCGGCAGTAATTTCATGGCCAGCCTGTCGGTGTCGGCATTGGCCAGCCACGACCAGTGCAACCCGCTCAGCGCCCGGTCAAGCCGCACCTCGGCAATACCGGCCCGAGCCCGCTGTCCCAACCGCAAGGGCGCGCTCCCGGTCGAGCGCAAGTGCAGGCGCTCGACACTCGAAGCGCGGTCGATCAGCCTTTGACCATGGCGCGCCGAAATGTCGGCGAAGACCTGGCGTAATTTGCCCAGATCCTGCGCGTCACTGTGGTCATAGCGCTTGTACATCCGCTCGAACGCCGCGCGGTAATCGGATTTGAGCGCAGCACCCAGTTTTCTTGCCAGCCCGGTGGCTTGCGTGCTTTTCGCGACTTTGCCGCCGAGCAAGGCCTCGACTTCATGCTCGTAGAGGCCGTCGATGACGGTTTGCAGCAAGCGCCCGAGTGCCAACTGGCCTTGGGTGACCGGCACTCCCAGGGTTTCGTCGAGCGTGCTGTTTGCAGGATAAGTGGTTTCGACGTCTCCTTCATGACCGATGACCTCAAGGTATCGGTCAGTCGGCCAGCCCGGCAGTTGCGTCAAGGCGTGCATCTGTTCTTCCAGAGGTTGCTCGGAGTGGATCTCGCCGTTTTCCAGTTCCGTGGTCAACTCACGCAGCTGGCGCTCGATGCGCACGCGCTCGACGGTATCGCGCAGGCGTACCGGCAGGCTCAGATTGTCGTTGAAGGTCTCCAGCAAGGTTTGCTGCGAGGTGTTGCTCAGCCGGCGAAGGATGTCCAGGTCGCTGTCGGCAAATTCGCTCAACTGCGGATCGATGCGCTTGAGCGTGTAGGCGCTGCTGCCCCATTCTTCGGGCTGTTCAGCGGGGAACCGCCAGCCGCCCTCGACGTGGCGGATCAATTCCGGAGCATAGGCTTGTGCGCGTGCGGGGTGTTCCAGGCGCCAGTGCTGAGTGTCGATATCAAAGTTGCCCGCCAACAGGCGGTGCTCGAAGCGGGCGATGGTCTTGTTGCCGATCTGGTAGAACTCCTTTGAACCGGCACCGATGGTGAATCCGGCCGGCAAAGCATGCTCATACGGGCTCAAATCGGACTTCCACAGGCGTGGCTTGCCGGCCCGATCGAGTATCGCGGTGAACTGCGCGAAGAACTCCGGATGCGTGCGCAGCAGTTTTTTGCCCACAGTTCCCAGCACCTTCTGACCGCCGGCGAAAACGCCCATCAATGCGATGTTCTCCACCACACTGAGCAGATGTGACAGTGCTTCCTGATGATCACCGCGGCGCCAGTCCGCGACGCCGTCATACACTTCACCGAGCAATTGCCCGACCGCGATGCCCATCATCAATTGCCCCAGGACCGGCACGAACAGCCCCGCCACCGACGCCACGGTCACCCCGCGCTGAACGAAATCCAACAGGCGTTTCTGTCGGATCTCTTCATCGATATCAGCGGTTGGCACCGCCAGTTTGCGCGCGTCGATCTGCAACTTGCCGACATGGCTTTGCACCATGAAATCAAAAAGCGGCACATTGATCGGCCATTGTTCGACGACGCCCAGATCGGGTTTCTCAGCCAACGCCTTGAAGAAGTCAGCCTTGTCATCTTCATCGAGGCTGCCGGCGAAATACCCCTGATATTCCGTGCTCTTGAGTTGTTGCGCGAGGTAGCGCTTGAACGCATTGAAACTCGGGTACTCATACACGGCGCGCTCGGGCTCGCCGGGCATATACACCATGCATCCGTCCTCAGGGTGTTGTTCCACGGAGCGTTTGGAAAATACCACGACGCCCCAAACGCAGCTGTCGAGGATTCTGATGCCCTGCATGATCATCGGGTCTTTGCCGTAGCGCAGGTGCTGCGCCGAAGCGACGCCTTCGGCTAGCATCAGATCCTGCAGCATGCGCAAACCAGCTGCGGTGATATCGCCCTTGAGCTCCGCAAGATGAGCGTCCAGCTCCAGCAGCGATTGCTTCAATGCGGCGATATTGCGGGTCATGGCACTGGTCGCCACGACTTTGCCGCACTCCTCACGCAGACCGAACACTTGCTGCAGATGCTCCTGGTATTTCTTGCCCAGATCCAGCTTGCGGCACAACGCTGCGAACGCTGCCGGCGTCAGATCCTTCACGCCAGCGGGCACACTCTTGACGCGCACCAGGCTGCCGGCGGGGAAACCGTCGGCCTGCTCCTCGTCTGCGGTGAAGTTTTGCATGGCTGCCTGCAACAGGCTTTGCGTCGCGTGTCTGACCAAGCCGACATCGGCCTGAACCGTCGCCTTCACATCGCAGCCACAATCGACGCCGGGCAGGCTGAGCAGATCCTCGCTCACGTCATAGACCGCTGGCCATTTCTCGCTCAGCGCCGCGTTGAGTTCGCTGATGCAGAAGCTGTGCAAGGGTTTGAGCCGGGTCAGATCCTTGTCGACTTTGACTTGCAGGGTGTGCAGTTCACGATTGATTTCGTCCAGCTTGTTCAGCGTGGCCGCAGAAGCCGTGAGCAGATGCGCCGGCAGGTTTTTTTCCAGGCTTTCAGCGGTATCGAGGTCACCGGTCGCGGCGTACAAGGTGCTCAGGACCGAGGCCTGAATCTGTGGATTTGTCTTGTCTTGGGTGGGCATGGCAATAGTCCTTTATTGCGGTTCGAACACTCGACCCTAGCGCTGCCGGGCAGCCAATAACAGTTCAAATTGCTGCGCAAAACCCAGGTAGACCAAACGCTTTTTTGCATGGAAAAAATAGCCCTGCACCACCCCGCACGGAACGTCCACGCGCTTGTGCGCTTATGCAAAAAAAGCGTAACGGTAAGTGGGCAAATCTCGATCCTCGATCCGCGCTGATAGCGTTGCGGCAGAAGGCAGCCAGGCTGGCTTATAACTTATCGATCTAAAACTCCACCTACCGAGACAGGTCAGTTTCTGAGTACCCGCACTTCTCGCGCGGTACGGCTTGACCTTCCCCAACGGAAAAACCGGTAAGGACTTTATGTGCGGATTAGCTGGCGAGTTACGTTTTGATCAACAACCTGCAGACCTTGCAGCGATTGAGAGAATCACCCATCACCTGGCCCCTCGCGGCCCTGACGCGTGGGGCTTCCATGCCCAGGGGCCGATTGCCCTGGGCCATCGACGCCTGAAAATCATGGACCTGTCGGACGGCTCGGCGCAGCCGATGATCGACAGCCAACTGGGCCTGTCCCTGGCGTTCAACGGTGCGATCTACAACTTCCCGGAATTGCGCGCAGAGCTCGAAGCACTCGGTTATGCCTTCTATTCGGGTGGCGACACCGAAGTGCTGCTCAAGGGTTATCACGCCTGGGGCGAGGCGCTGCTGCCGAAGCTCAATGGCATGTTTGCTTTCGCTATCTGGGAGCGTGATGCCCAGCGCCTGTTCATCGCTCGTGACCGTCTCGGCGTAAAGCCGTTGTACCTGTCGCGCACTGGCCAACGCTTGCGTTTTGCCTCAGCACTGCCGGCGCTGCTCAAGGGCGGCGACATCAACCCGATCCTCGATCCGGTGGCGCTCAATCACTATCTGAATTTCCACGCGGTCGTACCCGCGCCGCGCACCTTGCTGGCCGGTATCGAAAAACTGCCGCCCGCCACCTGGATGCGCGTTGAAGCTGATGGCCGCACCGAGCAGAAAACCTGGTGGACCCTGCCCTACGGCCCGCATGAGGACGAGAAAAACCTCAACCTCGAAGACTGGGTCGATCGCGTCCTCGACAGCACCCGCGAAGCGGTGGCGATTCGTCAGCGTGCGGCGGTGGATGTCGGTGTGTTGCTGTCCGGCGGTGTCGACTCGAGCATGCTCGTCGGCCTGTTGCGCGAAGTCGGTGTAGAGAATCTGTCGACCTTCTCCATCGGTTTCCAGGATGCCGGCGGCGAGCGCGGCGATGAGTTCCAGTACTCGGACCTGATCGCCAAGCACTACGGCACGCGCCACCATCAGTTGCGCATCGACGAGAAAGAAATCATCGAGCAACTGCCCGCCGCGTTCCGGGCGATGAGCGAGCCGATGGTCAGCCATGACTGCATCGCTTTCTATCTGTTGTCCCGGGAAGTGGCCAAGCACTGCAAAGTGGTGCAGAGCGGCCAAGGCGCAGACGAACTGTTTGCCGGTTACCACTGGTATCCGCAGGTCGACGGCGCGGCGGACCCATACGCGGCCTACCGCGATGCGTTCTTTGATCGCAGCTACGACGACTACGCGGCGACTGTGCAGCCCAAGTGGCTGGTCGACCACGATGCGGCCGGCGATTTCGTCAAACAGCACTTTGCCCAGCCCGGCGCCGAGGCTGCCGTGGACAAAGCGCTGCGCCTGGACAGCACGGTGATGCTGGTCGATGACCCGGTCAAACGCGTCGACAACATGACCATGGCCTGGGGCCTGGAAGCGCGCACGCCGTTTCTCGACTATCGACTGGTCGAACTGTCGGCACGGGTGCCGGGCCAATTCAAGCTGCCCGATGGCGGCAAGCAAGTGCTGAAAGAAGCTGCGCGCCGGGTCATTCCAAGCGAAGTGATCGACCGCAAGAAAGGCTATTTCCCGGTGCCGGGTCTCAAGCACTTGCAGGGCGACACGCTCAACTGGGTGCGCGAACTGCTGCTGGATCCGAGCCAGGATCGCGGCCTGTTCAACCCGACCATGCTCGACAAGCTTTTGACTGATCCGCAAGGCCAACTGACCCCGTTGCGCGGTTCGAAACTGTGGCAACTGGCGGCCCTGAACCTGTGGCTCAGTGAACAAGGAATCTGATTGATGAAACCCCATGCCACGTCCATCAACCAACGCCTGTTGCGTGGTCAGGCCCCGTCGTATGAACGTTTGCAGGCGCGCCTGGCCGAAGACGGCAGCGAGCCTGCCAGCGCCCCGATTGCCGTGCATTGCGGCTGGGGCCGGCTGCTGATCGGCCATACCTTTCCCGACCCGGCGTCACTGGCGCAGGAGCTGCTCAACGAGCAGCCCGGCGAACGCGATATCGCCCTGTATGTTGCCGCACCGCAGCAGATTCTCGGCCTCGAGCCGACGCAGCTGTTTCTCGATCCATCCGACACCTTGCGTTTGTGGTTCAGCGATTACCGGCAGGCCACGCGGGTGTTTCGCGGCTTCCGCATTCGTCGTGCGCAAAGCGAAACCGACTGGCAGGGCATCAACCGTTTGTACCAGGCGCGCGGCATGTTGCCGATCGATCAGGAGCTGCTCACCCCACATCATCAGGGCGGCCCGGTGTACTGGCTGGCGGAAGACGAGGACAGCGGCGCGGTGATCGGCAGTGTCATGGGTCTCAATCATGAAAAAGCCTTCAACGACCCGGAACACGGCAGCAGCCTGTGGTGCCTGGCGGTCGACCCGCATTGCTCACGCCCGGGCGTCGGCGAAGTGCTGGTGCGACATTTGGTCGAGCACTTCATGAGTCGCGGCCTGGCTTATCTGGATCTGTCGGTGCTGCACGACAATCGTCAGGCGAAAAACCTTTACGCCAAACTGGGTTTCCGCAACCTGCCGACCTTCGCCATCAAGCGCAAAAACGGCATCAACCAGCCGCTGTTTCTCGGCCCGGGGCCTGAGGCGAACTTCAATCCTTACGCGCGGATCATCGTCGAAGAAGCCCATCGGCGCGGTATCGACGTGCAAGTGGATGACGCCGACGCAGGGCTGTTCACCCTCAGCCACGGCGGCCGTCGCGTGCGTTGCCGCGAGTCGCTGAGCGACCTGACCAGTGCGATCAGCATGACCTTGTGCCAGGACAAAAGCCTGACCCACAAGGTGCTGAAAGGCGCAGGTCTGAAACTGCCCGCGCAGCAACTGGCGGGCAACGCCGACGACAACCTGGCCTTCCTCGATGAGCACCAACGGGTGGTGGTCAAGCCTCTCGATGGCGAACAGGGCCACGGCGTCGCGGTGGATCTGCGCACCATCGAAGAAGTGCAGAAGGCCATCGAAACCGCCAAGCAGTTTGACAGTCGCGTGCTGCTGGAAAGCTTCCACGAAGGCCTTGATCTGCGCATCGTGGTGATCGGTTTTGAAGTGGTAGCGGCGGCGATTCGCCGGCCGGCGGAAGTGGTTGGCGATGGTCAGCATTCGATCGGTGCGCTGATCGAAGCGCAGAGTCGCCGTCGGCAAGCGGCCACCAGCGGCGAAAGCAAGATCCCGCTCGACCACGAAACCCAACGCACGCTGCACGCAGCCGGTTACGACTACAGCAGCATCCTGCCGGCCGGCGAGCATCTATTCGTGCGGCGCACGGCCAATCTGCACACTGGCGGTACGCTGGAAGACGTGACCGACATTCTTCATCCGACCCTGGTCGACGCGGCAGTGCGCGCGGCGCGGGCGCTGGACATTCCGATGGTCGGGCTCGATCTGATGGTGCCGGCGGCGGATCAGCCCGAGTACGTGTTCATCGAAGCCAACGAACGCGCCGGCCTGGCCAACCACGAACCGCAGCCGACGGCGGAGCGCTTTGTCGATCTGTTGTTTCCGCATAGTCAGCCGGCTGTTTCGTGATTATGAAGCGCCTCTACTGACGCCTTCGCGAGCAGGCTCGCTCCCACAGGGTGAATGCATTCCAAATGTGGGAGCGAGCCTGCTCGCGAAGAGGCCCTGAACGTCACCACCAATTTTCCTCATCGAAACCATCGATGTGCTCAACCCATCAGGAGTTTCCATGACCATGACCACACAAATCCCTGAACCGGATCTGGCTTACCTGCAAAAAGTCCTGCTGGAAATGCTCGCCATTCCCAGCCCTACCGGTTTCACCGACACCATCGTGCGCTACGTCGCCGAGCGTCTCGAAGAGCTGGGCATTCCGTTTGAAATGACCCGGCGCGGGACCATCCGCGCGACGTTGAAGGGCAAAAAAAGCAGCCCTGACCGCGCGGTGTCTGCGCACCTGGACACCATCGGCGCTGCTGTGCGTGCGGTGAAAGACAACGGTCGCCTGACCCTCGCCCCGGTCGGTTGCTGGTCGAGCCGTTTTGCCGAGGGCAGCCGGGTCAGCCTGTTTACCGACACCGGGGTGATTCGCGGCAGCGTGTTGCCGCTGATGGCGTCCGGGCACGCCTTCAACACCCAGGTCGATGAAATGCCGATCAGTTGGGACCATGTCGAGCTGCGTCTGGACGCCTACTGCACGACCAAGGCCGATTGCGAGTCGCTGGGCATTCATGTCGGCGACGTGGTGGCCTTCGATCCGCTGCCGGAGTTCACTGAAAGCGGCCATATCAGCGCCCGCCACCTCGACGACAAGGCCGGTGTTGCCGCATTGCTCGCTGCGCTCAAGGCGATTGTCGACAGTGGCCAGGAACTGAACATCGATTGCCATCCACTGTTCACCATCACCGAGGAAACCGGCAGCGGTGCAGCGGCGGCATTGCCGTGGGACGTCAGCGAATTTGTCGGCATCGACATCGCACCGGTCGCCCCCGGCCAGCACTCCAGCGAACACGCGGTGAGCGTGGCGATGCAGGACTCCGGCGGGCCGTATGACTATCACCTGTCGCGGCATCTGTTGCGTCTGGCCGATGAACACGAATTGCCGGTGCGCCGCGACATGTTCCGCTATTACTTCAGCGATGCGCACTCGGCGGTCACCGCCGGCCACGATATTCGCACCGCCCTGCTCGCTTTCGGCTGCGATGCCACGCATGGCTACGAACGCACGCACATCGACAGTCTGGCGGCACTCAGCCGACTGCTTGGCGCGTACATTCTGAGTCCGCCGGTCTTTGCCAGCGATGCGGCGCCGGCCAATGCCTCACTGGATCGCTTCAGCCATCAGATCGAGCATGACACGCAGATGGAAAGCGAAACCCGGGTGCCGCCGGTGGACAGTCTGGTTGGGCAGCGTTCTGACAGTTGAGCCTTCGGTGAACAGATAACCGCTTTCGCGAGCAGGCTCGCTCCCACAGGGATCGCAATTCAAAGGTGGGAGCGAGCCTGCTCGCGAATGGGCCGGCAAGACCGATACAGAACTGGCAGACGAAACCCAATCCCCGTAGCATCCCGACATTGATTTGACCGAGGTGCCCATGCTCATTCCCCACGACGCGCTTGAAGTCGACACCCTCACCCGCCTGATCGAGGATTTCGTCACCCGCGACGGTACCGACAACGGCGATGACACCCCGCTGGAAACCCGCGTCCTGCGCGTGCGTCAGGCACTGACCAAAGGCCAGGCATTGATCGTGTTCGATCCGGAAAGCGAGCAGTGCCAGCTGATGCTCAAGCACGACGTACCCAAGCATCTGTTCGACTGAAGCCGTCAGCCAGCCTTCGCCGCAGCCTCCTTGCGCTTGATCCGGTCATAGACCTCGGCGCGGTGTACATGGACCTTTTTCGGCGCCTCGACGCCGAAGCGCACGCTGGAGCCGTTGACCGACAGAACACGCAGGGTGATGTCGTCTCCGATTGAAATCAACTCACCGACCACACGGCTGAGTACAAGCATGGGATTCATCCTTCAGGACTGGCAAACCCTGAAGATGCGCGGCTTACAGCGTCTTCACAATCCACGACGAGCAAATCAGTCTTGCCCTACAGGCGCCCACGCCCGCAGCTGTCAGACACTTCGCACAAAAGCCTCAGGCAGCGGAAAAGCGCGGCCCGAACAGAATGATGCTGGCACCGACCACGCACAGGGCCATGCCGATCCAGTCCGAGCCCAGCGGACGCACCCGCTCGACCACCGCTAGCCAGCCAATCGAAGCAACGATGTAGATCCCGCCATACGCGGCATAGGCGCGCCCGGCGTAGGCCGCTTCAACACGGGTCAGCAACAGCGCGAACAGGGTCAGGCTGAGCAACGCGGGAATCACCCACAACGCACTCTTGCCCTGGCGCAGCCACATGTAGAAGGCAAAACAGCCGGCGATTTCAAACAGCGCCGCAAGGAAGAACCACAAGTAATTGAGCATGGAGGCGTCTCGACAGGGTGACCGTGGCGGCCACCCTAACGACGCGGCGGGAATCGAACAAGATCAAGCGTTGTTTTGTTTGGCCTTGGCGCGCATTTTCTCGGCCATGGAAGTCATTTCGTTGTAGAGCAGTTGCGGATTCTTCTGTTTGAGCGCCCAGGCCATGCGCCCTTGTTCGTGGGGCAGAATCAAGAATTCGCCGGCGGCGACTTGCTGATAGATGTAGTCAGCGATGTCGGCTGCGCTGATCGGCGAACTTTCCAGCAACTTGCCGACCTGGGCTTTCATGGCCGGGGTCGGGCCACGGAAAGAATCGAGCAAGTTGGTCTGGAAGAACGACGGGCAAACCACATGCACCGCCACTTCCTGCTGCGCCAGTTCGATCAGCAGACTCTCCGACAACGCCACTACGCCGGCCTTGGCCACGTTGTAGTTACTCATTGCCGGGCCTTGCATCAACGCGGCCATGGAGGCGATGTTGATGATCTTGCCCTTGCTCTCTTCCAGAAGCGGCAGGAACGCCTTGCAGCCTTTGACCACGCCCATCAGGTTGATCGCGATCTGCCAGTCCCAGTCTTCCAGCGACAATTCGCTGAAAAACCCGCCCGAGGCGACGCCGGCATTGTTGACGATGATGTCGATGCCGCCGAGCTTCTCTTCGCAGGCCTGGGCGAAGGCCGTGAGCTGACTGTAATCGCGCACGTCACAGCGCTGGATGAAGCCGTCACCGCCCGCCTCGCGCACCAGTTTCAGGGTTTCCTGCAGGCCGGGCTCACTGACATCGGACAAGGCCAGCCGCCAGCCTTCACGGGCCCAGCGCAGCGCGATTTCGCGACCCAGGCCTGAGCCTGCACCAGTGATCATCATGCGATTTTGCATAGCGGACAGCCTTGTTGTTCCGGGAGAGATGCGCCGAGTGTAGCGAAGGAAGTTCGTTCGCCCACGCTCCATCCAGTTGCTGAATGGAGGATCAAAAGATTCCAGCCGTCATTGTTTTCCGGTTGGTCTCATGTAGGAGCTGACGAGTGCAACGAGGCTGCGATCTTTTTGCTGGAAAGGAAATAACCGAGCAATCCAAATACATTAAAAAAACATTGAATTTTTTTTCATCGGCGCAAGTCGGAACATGTAAGCCGGCTGGAATTTAGTTGCTCTCCAGCTGCCCACTGAGCATCAAGACTCTTCCAGACTCTGAACAAGGAAATCACCCATGGGCACAATTCTAATCATCATCCTGATCCTGTTGCTGATCGGTGGTCTGCCGGTCTTCCCGCACTCAAGAAGTTGGGGTTATGGCCCGTCGGGCATTATCGGCGTGGTGTTGGTCGTGCTGCTGGTGCTGTTGTTACTCGGCAAGATATGACGATTTGAAGCGGTAAAAAAAGAGGCCCTTGTTCAAGGGCCTCTTTTTTATTGCGTGGACTTTAACCAGTTATCAGTCCGGCTTGCCGTGAATGACACCGGCGGTGTTATCGAGCAGGCTCTTGGTCGCGGTTTGCAGGAACGCCTCAAGTTTGAGTTTGAGTTCGGCAGTGCGCGGCGCGTCCGGCACTACTTCGGCGTGCGGGTTGGCGCCGAGCTGGTATTGCCAGATTTTCGGGCCCATGTCCTTGTCACGCGGCAGCACCAGAATCTGGTCGGCGGTGACAATGGCGGTGGTCTGTTCGCTGCCCGATGGCTTGATCACACCGAAACCGGTATCGCCCTGCGGCAGGTTGAGCAGGTCACGGCCCCAGCACTGGTGACGCACTTCGCCACCGAGACGGCCCATGATGGTCGGCACGATGTCGATCTGCGTACCCACGGTGTGGTCGCGGGTACCGAACTTCTGCTGAATGCCCGGGGCGATCATCAGCATCGGCACGTTGAAGCGGCCCAGGTCCATTTCAGTGATCTGGCGCTCGTTGCCGAAGCCATGGTCGCCGACGATGACGAACAGGGTTTCGTTGAAGTACTTCTCTTTGCGCGCCTTCTCGAAGAACTGACCGAGCGCCCAATCGGAGTAGCGCATGGCGGTCAGGTGTTCGTTGAGGCTGCCACGGTCAGTGACGCGCTCGACCGGCAATGGCGTCGGCAAGGCGTACGGCGTGTGGTTGGACAGGGTTTGCAGCAGCGCGTAGAACGGCTTGCCGTTTTCCCGCGCCTTCAGTTCTTGCAGGCCACGATCGAACATGTCCTGGTCGGACACGCCCCAGGTCGGATCGGAGAACACCGGATTGACGAAGTCGTTGCGGCCAACGAAGTTGGTCATGCCCTGGTTGCTGAAGAAGCCCGACTGGTTATCCCAGGCGAAATCGCCGTTGTAGACATAGACGTCGTCATAGTCGCGGGCGCTGAGCAACTGCGGCAGGCCGGACAGTTTGTGGCTGCCTTCCGGGGTCTGCATCAGGTATTCGAAACCTGGCAGGTTGGGGAAGCAGGCCATGGTCGCGAACATGCCCTGATGGGTGTGGGTGCCGTTGGAGAAGAAGCGGTCGAACAGCAGGCCTTCCTTCGACAGCTTGTCCAGGTACGGGGTGATATTGCCCGGCGCGCCCAAAGCACCGACCGAGTGACCGGCCATGCTTTCCATCAGGATCACCACAACGTTCTTGATCGGCAGGGTCTTGTCGGCCGGCGGCATGTAGTCGCGGCGAACAGCGGCGATGTCGGCATCGACCAGTTTGTCGCCCGGCATCAGCAGCATGTCGCGCACCACTTGCTGCGCCTGTTCCTGAGGCAGCGTGGCTTTCCAGATATTGTCGCGGTCTTCGCCCATGCGCGCCTTGGCTGCGGCGACCAGCGACAGCGTGCCATTGAGGCCGAGCTGGTTGGCGAAGTTGGAATCGGTGGTGTAGACGTCACCCCAACGCATCGGCGGGCCTTGACGCAGGGTGCCGCGAGCGGCGACCACGCAGATCAGCAGGCAGACCACGAACACCGCCAGGCGGGTGTACCACGGCGCAACCTGACGGGAGCTGACGCTGCCGCCGCTGAACGGCCCGCGCGGGCGGGTGGCGCGGTCGGCGCCTTTGAATGCCAGAGTCAGAATGACCGTACCGATCACCCACGCCAGCACGTAGCGCACCACCGGGAAACCGTACCAGAGCATGCTCATTACGGTTTTCGGGTCTTCCTTCACGTACTGGAACACCAGACCATTGAGGCGCTGGTGAAACTCGCGGTAGAAGTCCATTTCCATCAGGCCGAGGAACAGCGCGATGCTCGAGGCGACGGTCAGCCACAGACGGAAGAAACCGCGCGCGGCCATGGCCCGGGCACTGAACAGCGCCAGCACCAGCGGAATGCACAGGTAGACCACCAGGCGCAGGTCGAAACGCAGACCGTTGACGAACGCTTCAAGGAAGGTCGCGGCCGGGGTGTCGAGGATCATCTCGCGGTTGTAGACCAGCAGCGCGAGGCGCAGCGCGGAAAACATCACCATCATGACCAGCGCGCACAGCAGCGTGTAGGCCAGATGCGATTTGACGGTCGGTTGCAGCAGACGAGCAGAAGATCGCTGCTGACTCAGGGCGTCCGGGTTTGCCATGTCGTTTTAGGACCCATTGGAAGTTGAAGTTGCAAAAATACAGCGGCGCCATGCCCTCTATTGGTCAATCCAGACCCCGGGGCGTGCGCGGTGCGCAAATGTTGCACGATCGTTCACACCATTGCCATTGATTACTGCACAGCCCTTCGAGACTTTCATTCGAAGGCTGGCAACGCAATGGCAGTCAACAAGTGCGGGCGAATTGTCTTGGAGACTTTGTGAAAATTTCGTGCAACGCATATCTGGAAATACAATTTAGAGACGAAACAAAACGCCCCGAATGGTTCGGGGCGTTTTGCTTACAGCCAATTGATTATTTCTCGGCGCGTTCTTTCAGCGCTTTCAGGGTATTGAATGGCGCATCCACCACAAACTTGTTGGCGACCATGGCCGGCACGCTACCGCCCGGCTCGGTGTGCACCTGGTAAGTCACTTCAACCTGATCGCCTTTAGGCACGAACTTCCAGAAGCCTTTGACTTGCTGGACCCGCACGAAGCCTTTTTCTTCCGGCAGATAGGTCGGCACGCCCTCAAGATTACGGGTCAGGCTGCCATCGGCGCCCTCAACAGTGGTGATCTTCAACACCGAATCACGCGGGGTCACCGGCCATGGCGTATTGAATTGCGAATAGGTCCAGCTCAGATCGCCTTCGTGCTTGAGCAGTTTCTGGCTCTTGCATTCGTGAATCCACGCGCAGGCGCCGGAGACGTCTTCCTGCAAGGCGCGCAGTTTGGCAACGGTGGTTTTCATCAGCGCGACGCCTTGGTAGGACTTGTAATCCGAACCGGGTATTTCGCTCAGGGAAACCTTGATGCCGTCTTCGTTCTTGGCAACTTTCCAGTCTTCCGCGTGGACGACCGAAGTGGCAAGTACGGCAGTCAGACCACACAACACAGCGATACGGTGCAGCGAACCCATAGTTTTATTCCTTATTGTTGAAGTTCCGTTGGTGAACACATCACGCCGCCGTCATCTGCTCCCACCAGCCGATCAATCTGATCGCTTCTTGCGAACTGCTGCCGCAAACCTCGACATCCGCAGCGAAACCCGAGCAGACAGCCGGACGTTCCGGACGGCCGAAAATGCTGCACAGGTTATCGACCGACAGTTGCACGCAACGTTCGCCGGCGGGTTTGCCATCGGGCATGCCGGGAATCGGCGAACTGATGGAGGGGGCAATGCAGCAAGCGCCACAGCCTTCACGGCATTTCATGACGAACAGATCCTCGCGACGGGCGATGTGTAAAGAGACGGGGAACAGAGTAACCGCTAAAACAGCTGTTTCAAATTGCTGCAAGCGGCTTTTCAACGATAAGTAAAAGTGACCGGGCAGTCTCCGACGAAGCGTCTGCTCTGCGCGTCGCAGAGGCCTGCATCTATTGCTTGAATTCGAAATCCAGCGCCGCGCCTTCCACATCGCGTCGCGCTTCGTTGCGCAATTGCAACTCCATTTCATTGCTGAGCAAGCGGCCGTTGAGCTGGAAGCCGTTATCTTTTTCGCCAAACATCTGCGGCAGGATCGCCTCGCGTTTGGGCAGTTCTACGGTGCCCTGTGGCTTCAGGTCTTCAACCATATCCTTGGGCAGGCTGAGATCGAGTTTTGCCGGCGGCAATTTGGTCTTGGCCACTTCGCTCGCGGATTTCGACTTCGAGGCAACCGGGCGACGCTTCTTCACCGTGGCGTTTTTTTTGGCCTGGGCTTTTTTTGCCGGAGCCACGGTTTTGACGGCTTTCTTCGTCGTACTGGTCGCTGCCGGTTTTTCCTGGGCTGCGGCCGCCATGACACCCGGTGCCTGACCGATCATCA
This sequence comes from Pseudomonas sp. TE9122, assembly GCF_056278925.1. Lineage (NCBI taxonomy): Bacteria > Pseudomonadati > Pseudomonadota > Gammaproteobacteria > Pseudomonadales > Pseudomonadaceae > Pseudomonas > Pseudomonas sp. TE9122. The sequence continues at coordinate 3,705,063 of NZ_JBWBQI010000001.1, forward strand.
ACAAACCCAGCAATACCCACGCGGCAGGAACAATGGCTTTCATGGACCCAACGAACTAACGGCAGAGGGCCACATGCTCGCTTGTTGTGCGTCACATGACAAGCACCACCGCCCTCCTCGTTCAGAATCCGCCAGCCATTTCCTGACACAGTTGGGTCGCCAACAGACCCAGCGTCATCAGCGCGCGCTCCGCCTCGCGGTTCCACGGAATGCCGCAATTGAGCCGGATACAGTGGTTGAACTGCTCGGTGTTGCTGAAGATCAGACCCGGCGCGATGCTGATGCCTTGTTGCAGTGCGCGGACATGCAATTCCTGGGTGTTGACCCGCCCCGGCAAGCTCACCCAAAGGATGAAACCGCCCGTTGGCCGGGACATCTGCGTGCCTTCAGGGAAATGCTGTTGAACCGCCAGCTGGAACGCGCTGAGGTTCTTCCGGTATTCCTGACGGATGTAGCGTAAATGCCGGTCATAACCGCCGTTTTCCAGATACGCGGCAATCGCCATCTGCGTGACGCTGCACGCCGAATGGGTGCTGAAGGTTTGCAGGCGCTGGATTTCCTGTTGGTATTTGCCGGCGATCATCCAGCCGATACGCACACCTGGCGACAAGGTTTTGGAGAAGCTCGAGCAGTAGATCACCCGATCCAGCCTGTCGTAAGCCTTCAGCGCCTTGGTACGGCCCTGCTCGAACATCAGTTCGCCGTAGATATCGTCTTCGACAATCTGAATGTCGAAATCCGAGGCCAGACGCAACAACTGTTTCTGCCGCTCTTCCGGCATGGTTCCGCCGAGGGGATTGCTCAGGCGCGTGGTCAGCACCAGCGCCTTGATCGACCACTGGTTGGCGGCCAGTTGCAAGGCTTCCAGGCTCATGCCGGTGGCGGGGTCGCTGGGGATTTCGATGACCTTCAGGCCAAGCAGATCGGCCAGTTGCAGCAGGCCGTAATAGGTCGGTGATTCGGCAGCGATCAGATCCCCCGGCCGGGTCAGCACACGCAATGACATCTGCAAGGCGTCGACACAGCCGTGGGTAATCACCACTTCCGACGGATCGACCACCACGCCGGCGTCACGCATGCGGATCGCGACTTGCCGACGCAGCGGTTCGAAGCCGGGGCTGAACATGTAGCTGAACGCCCGTGGACTGTGAAACCGGGTGACCTTGGCCAGTTGCTGATGCAGCGCGCGCACCGGTAAATAATCGACACTCGGCACCGCAGCGCCCAGCGGAAACACGCCTTCGCGGCGGGATTCGACCAATACCTGCTGAATGATGCTGCTGCGCGTCACCAGCCCCGGCCGTTCGACCCGGGCAATGTCCGGCGTCGGCGCGGTCAGCGCCGGGGTCTGGTGTACGTAATAACCCGACTGTGGCCGGGCGCGAATCAGGCCCTGATCCTCAAGGTTGGCGTAAGCCTGCAACACCGTCGCATGGCTGACGTTGAGCTGCGAACTCATCTTGCGCACCGAAGGCACGCGCTCCCCCGGTTGATAAACACCACGGCGGATGTCTTCGGCCAGTTGCTGAGCAATACGTTGGTAGAGCAAGAGATTGGTCATGACGCAGCACTCGATTTCACGGGCGTTTTATTCTTGTCTGAAACAATACCGGAACAGTTTAGAAGTGTACTGGGACAGTTGCCAGATTACTCGACCGTACAGTGGGGTGTCTGCCCCATCTGTACGGTTTTGCGCAGCAATCGACAGACATAAAAAAGCCCGGCACTGCATGACAGTCCGGGCTTTCCAGAGACGCAACCCTCAACGGGCGGCGCCGAGCTGGCCTTTTTCGTCGGAGAACACGATTTCCACCCGGCGGTTCTGCGCCCTGCCGCGCTCGGAGGCGTTGGCGTCAACCGGGAACTGGTCGCCATAACCTTCGACCTGAATGCGTTTTTCATCGATGCCCAGATCGACCAGCACGTCAGCTACCGACTGCGCACGATCGCGGGACAGTTTGAGGTTTTCCTGTTTGCCACCGGTGCTGTCGGTGTAGCCCTCGATGCGCACCACGCGCTTGGGGTTGAGTTGCAGGAACTGGACGATCTTCAGCACGACACGGTTGGCCGAGTTTTTCAGTTCCGCCTGGCCGGTGTCGAACAACACGTCGCCGAGGGTCATGACCAGCCCCCGGTCGGTCTGTGTGGTGGCCAGCGCCTCGATCTGTTCCTCCAGCCACTTGCCCTGCTGCTGCACACTGAGCAGCTTCGACTCGCGCAGAGCCAGTTGCAGACGCTGACGCTCAAGCTCGAGCTTGGCTGCGCGTTCCTCGTTGAGCGCCTGGTTGGTGTGCTCGCGGGCGATTTCGCTGTAGCGCTGGCTCAAGTAGGCGTAATGCACCACGTCGGCACCGCTGCCCCAATAGGTCGACAGCCGATCGGCACGGGCCAGGGATTCGCCGGCGCGGATCACGTCTTTCGGCGCAATGCGCAGGACGTTGGAATCTTCCTTGACCTTCTGGAAATCAGCGCCGGCCTGTTGCAGCGCCGCCTCACTGTGCTGGCCGGCGCAGCCGTACAGGCTGGCGCAACCGGCAAGAAGCAGGATGCCGAAAGCGTTGGACTTGAGGCTCATTGTGCTTCCCCCAGTTGCAGCTGCTTGCGCAGGCGGACAATGCGGGTATTGAGCACATTCAGCTGTTCTTCACTTTTTTTCGTCAGCACATTGGCCTCGGCCAGACGTGCATCCAGTTCCGCCTGCTCGGCACGCATGCGCGCGTTGCGATAGGACTCGTCGGCCATGCTGCCTTTGGCGCGGTTGTATTTGGTTTCGGCCAGTTGCATTTCCGGCACTTCGTCGGCGGTAGCGCCGACTGCCTTGGCCTGCACGATGGCTTGTTCGGTCAAACGCATTTGTTCACTGGGTGCCGGATCGGATGCGCACCCGGCCAGGGCCAGAACGGCCACAGCCGCGAAAAGAGGTCGAATACTCACTAAGAATCCCTACTGTTTTGGGGCACTGACAGGTTGTGGCGGCTGTTGCTGTTGCGCCTTCCAGCGCTCGATGTTGCTTTGCAGCGCGGCTTCCGTCAGTCCGGACGCGGGCAATTCTGTCATCTTTTTGGCGAGCTGTCCGCGCAACCACGGATCGTTGCAGGCCGAGTTATGCGAAACCGCGAGGAACAGACCCGGCCGGTCGATGGGTTGTTCGAACGCCAACAGATCGCTGGTCATGCCCAATGTCTGCGCGGCGGCCAGGCCTGAATACCGTCCGGCGAGAACATATTCCACCTCGCCCAAAAGAAGTTTCTGCAGGGCCTGGGTAAGATTGGCTGTCCGCGTCAGGGTCAGATTCTGTTCGGCGAAAGTGCCGAATGCCTGGGTCATCCGAGACTTTTCCGACACCGCGCCGGCATGGCCCTTCAGGTCGCTGGCCTCGCCGTAGGACAGCGTCGAGCCTTTGCGCGTCCACACCAGATAGTCGTTTTCCAGCAGTGGCGGATGGATGTAGTCGAGGTTTTCCAGCTCATTCACGGTCAACGGCGCGTCGGCCAGCATGTCCATGCGCCCGCTGCGCACTTCATCGAGGGCCTGCGAGCGTTTGCCGGCGTAGAGCAGGTCAACTTTGATGCCCAGATCCTTGGCCACTTGCTGCAACAGATCGGCACTGGCGCCGATCAGGCGCTTGGGGTTTTGCGGGTCCTGCCACAGATAGGGCGGCGCATCCGGGCTGCCGGTGACAACCAGGCGCTCGCACTTGCCAGCGGCCGTGGCCAGACCTGGCAACAGCACCCATCCCAACAACCATCCGCAGCGCAGATCCATGGCAAAACGCTCCCGCTTGAAATTCGAGACAAAAAAAAGCCCGACCAACAGGCCGGGCTCTTTATAAGTGAAGACGCCGGATTAGACCAGCTTCTCCAGCTCAGGTACTGCTTCGAACAGATCCGCCACGAGACCGTAATCGGCCACCTGGAAGATCGGCGCTTCTTCGTCCTTGTTGATCGCAACGATCACTTTGGAGTCTTTCATACCGGCCAAGTGCTGGATCGCGCCGGAGATACCGACGGCGATGTACAGCTGTGGCGCAACGATCTTGCCGGTCTGACCGACCTGCATGTCGTTCGGTACAAAACCTGCGTCGACCGCAGCGCGCGAAGCGCCAACAGCAGCGCCAAGCTTGTCGGCCAGCGCGTACAGGTGTTTGAAGTTGTCACCGTTCTGCATGCCGCGGCCGCCAGAGACGACGATCTTGGCAGCGGTCAGCTCAGGACGATCGGACTTGGCCAGCTCTTCGCTGACGAAGCTCGAGGTACCGGCGTCGTGGGCAGCGCCAACGGCTTCAACGGCAGCCGAACCACCTTCAGCAGCAACCGGATCGAAACCGGTGGCACGCACGGTGATCACTTTGATCGCGGCGGTCGATTGCACGGTGGCGATGGCGTTACCGGCGTAGATCGGACGCTTGAAAGTGTCAGCGCTTTCTACCGAGATGATCTCGGAGATCTGGTCAACGTCCAGCGCAGCAGCAACGCGCGGCAGGATGTTTTTGCCGTTGGAGGTCGCGGCAGCCAGGATGTGGCTGTAGCCAGCGCCCAGCTCTGCAACCAGCGGTGCAACGTTTTCCGGCAGCTGATGCGCGTAAGCGGCGTTGTCAGCATTCAGGACTTTGCTCACGCCAGCAATTTTCGCTGCGGCTTCGGCCACCGGGCCTGCGCCCTGACCTGCTACCAGAACGTGGATGTCGCCGCCGATTTTGGCCGCAGCAGCCACGGTGTTCAGTGTGGCCGGGGCCAACACTTTGTTGTCGTGTTCAGCAATAACCAAGATAGTCATTTAGATTACCTTCGCTTCGTTCTTGAGTTTTTCAACCAGTTCAGCCACCGACTTGACCTTGATGCCCGCGCTGCGTGCAGCCGGCGCTTCGACTTTCAGGGTCTTGTTGGTGGAGGCGGTGGAAACGCCCAAAGCGTCCGGAGTCAGCACTTCGAGAGGCTTCTTCTTGGCTTTCATGATGTTTGGCAGGGACGCATAGCGCGGCTCGTTCAAACGCAGGTCGGTGGTGACGATGGCCGGCAGTTTCAGCGAAACGGTCTGCGCGCCGCCGTCGATTTCGCGAGTCACGGCAACGCTGTCGCCGGAGACTTCGACTTTCGAAGCGAAGGTGCCCTGACCGTAGCCGCTCAGTGCCGCGAGCATCTGGCCGGTCTGGTTGTTGTCGCTGTCGATCGCCTGTTTGCCAAGGATCACCAGCTGAGGCTGCTCCTTGTCGACAACGGCCTTGAGCAGCTTGGCCACGGCCAGCGAGGTCAGGTCTTCAGCGGATTCGACGAGGATGGCGCGGTCGGCACCCAGAGCCAGTGCGGTACGCAGCTGCTCCTGAGCGGTGGTCGGGCCGATCGAGACGACGACGATTTCAGTCGCAACGCCCTTCTCTTTCAGGCGTACGGCTTCTTCCACGGCGATTTCGCAGAACGGGTTCATCGACATCTTGACGTTGGCGAGGTCGACGCCGGAATTGTCCGCCTTGACGCGGACCTTGACGTTGTAATCCACAACGCGTTTGACAGCTACAAGAACCTTCATGGATTCCTCGTTACTCTCCGGTGAAAAGAAAGTCGCCTAGGCGAACCTGGCGGATGATGCTCATCGGGCGACAAGGGCACCTCTAAAAACGCCGGCTTGAATGTGAGGTGATTCACTTCGCGAAGAGCGGTGACCGTTCGTCAGGGGTGACTGTCGGGTCATTCATTCTCACGCTGTGTAAACTGCGCGCCGGACTTGCGCTGCGCATCACCGTCTACTGCCTGTGCCCTGTCTTTAGAGGTGCTCTTGAAACCGCCAGTCTGCCTACGGCGAGCGCAAAACCGCCCGTATCTTGACCGGAACGCCCATTCTGGTCAATACGCCAAAATGCCCTGTCATAAGCCGCGCTTCTTTGATTTATCAGGGCTGGAGGCGATTCAAACAAACGTTTGTATTGGACGCTAGGAGTGGTGTAGATATAATGCGCCGCCTAGAGAGAAAGGTGGATTCGCCAATATTCCCTTTGACGTTAACGTAAAGGCAATACGGATGCGAGATCAAACCTCCATATTAGAAAAAAAACTGTTGAGCCTTGAGTAGGAGATAGCCTGTGGAACGCGAATACATGGAATTCGACGTCGTCATCGTCGGTGCCGGCCCCGCTGGTCTGTCCGCCGCCTGCCGCTTGAAGCAGAAGGCCGCTGACGCCGGTAAGGAAATCAGCGTCTGCGTGGTCGAAAAAGGCTCCGAAGTCGGCGCGCACATCCTCTCCGGTGCGGTGTTCGAACCCCGCGCCCTGAACGAACTGTTCCCGGACTGGAAAGAACTCGGCGCACCGCTGAACACGCCAGTCACACGCGATGACATTTTCGTGCTGAAAAACGCCGACAGTGCGCAGAAGATTCCTGACTTCTTTGTGCCCAAGACCATGCACAACGAAGGCAACTACATCATCTCCCTGGGCAACCTGTGCCGCTGGCTGGCTCAGCAGGCGGAAAACCTCGGTGTGGAAATCTACCCGGGCTTCGCCGCTCAGGAAGCGCTGATCGATGAAAACGGTGTGGTGCGCGGGATCATCACCGGTGATCTGGGCGTCGACCGTGAAGGCAACCCGAAAGAAGGCCTGTACACCCCAGGCATGGAACTGCGTGGCAAATACACGCTGTTCGCCGAAGGCTGCCGTGGCCACATCGGCAAGCAACTGATCAAACGCTACAACCTCGACAGCGATGCCGACGTTCAGCACTACGGCATCGGCCTGAAAGAAATCTGGGAAATCGACCCGGCCAAGCATCAGCCAGGCCTGGTGGTGCACACCGCCGGTTGGCCGCTGGACATCATGGGCACCGAAAACACCGGCGGCTCGTTCCTCTATCACCTGGAAAACAATCAGGTGGTGGTCGGTCTGATCGTCGACCTGTCCTACAGCAACACTTACCTGTCGCCGTTCGATGAGTTCCAGCGCCTCAAGCATCACCCGGTGCTCAAGCAATATCTGGAAGGCGGCAAGCGCGTCAGCTATGGCGCCCGCGCCATCGCCAAGGGTGGCCTGAACTCGCTGCCGAAAATGGTCTTCAAGGGCGGCGCGCTGATCGGTTGCGACCTCGGCACCCTGAACTTCGCCAAGATCAAAGGCAGCCACACCGCGATGAAGTCCGGCATGCTCGCGGCGGAATCGGTAGCCGATGCGCTGTTTGCCGAGCAGGATTGCACCGTCGAACTGACCACTTACGTCGACGCATTCAAGAACAGCTGGCTGCATGAAGAACTGTTCGCCAGCCGTAACTTCGGCCCGGCGATCCACAAGTACGGCGCGATCATCGGCGGTGGTTTCAACTGGCTGGACCAGAACATCTTCGGCGGCAAACTGCCGTTCACCCTGCGCGACACCAAGCCGGATTACGCCTGCCTCAAGCTCGCGGCCGACTGCAAGAAGATCGATTACCCGAAACCTGACGGCAAACTGAGTTTCGACAAACTCAGCTCGGTGTTCATCTCCGGTACCAACCACGAAGAAGAGCAGCCATGCCACTTGAAGCTGACTGATCCGAGCATCCCGATCAGCAAAAACCTGCCGTTGTACGACGAACCGGCGCAGCGTTACTGCCCGGCCGGCGTATACGAAGTGATCACCAAGGAAGACGGCGAGAAGCGCTTCCAGATCAACGCCCAGAACTGCGTGCACTGCAAGACCTGTGACATCAAGGACCCTGCGCAGAACATCACCTGGGTGGCGCCGGAAGGTGCCGGCGGCCCGACTTACCCGAACATGTAAGTCGAAACGCTGAACAACAAGGCTCCCGAAATGGGGGCCTTTTTGTTGCCCAAAATTCCCCTGACACCACAAAACAACTGTGGGAGCGAGCCTGCTTGCGAAAGCGGTGTGTCATATGAAGATGATGTCGACTGATCCAGCGCCTTCGCGAGCAGGCTCGCTCCCACAGGGAATATCGGCGGATCAGGCAGCGCGCTCATCCCCCGGACTGCGTTCGAAATAACGCTTGTACTCGCGGCTGAACTGCGACGTGCTCTGATACCCCACCCGATGCGCCACCTGCGCCACGCCCAGCCCCTCCGCCACCAGCAGCGTCTGCGCCTTCAACAAGCGCAAACGCTTGAGATACTGCACCGGCGACAACAATGTGCTGCGTTTGAAATGCTCATGAAACGTCGACACGCTCATGTTCGCGCAACCGGCCAGTGTCTCGACATTCAGCGGCTCGGTGTAATGCGCATGCAGATGGCTGATCGACGCCGCCACCCGGGCGAATTGCCCTTGTTGCTCGACCAACGCTCGCAACACATCCGCTTGCGGCCCGCGCAGCGCGACGAACAATAACTCGCGAACCCGCGCCGGGCCGAGAATCTGGCATTCCAGCGGATCGTGCAGACAGCTGAGCAGCCGTTCGACACAACCGCGCATGGCATCGTCGAGCACCACCGAGGTCATCGACTCCGGCGTCTGCGCCGGAATATGCCGCCCCGGCGCCAGCCCCATGGCCAGCACCAGTTCACCGAGCAGGACGCGATCGATCGCCACCGACACACCGAGCAATGGCGCGTCGGGCAAGGCAAAGGTTTCACATTCGAACGGCACCGGCAGCGCCTGGATCAGGTAATGCCCGGCGCCGTATTCCATGGTTCGTGGGCCGAGGAACGCCAGTTTGCTGCCCTGGGCGATGATCATCAGGCTCGGCTCGTAAATGTGCGGGCCACGGGCGACGTCGCAACTGGCGCGCAGGATCTGCACACCGGGCAGGCCGGTCTGGCTGTAGCCATCGCGCAGCGCCAGCGGTTCGATCAGCGAAACCAGCCGGGCATTGGCATCAAGATGACGGGTCAACTGCATCGAATAGGTCTTCGTAAAATTCACGGAAAAGGGGATGAAAACATCATCGCAGATCCGCTGGCCAATGCGACCGCTGCGACCCGCATGCCGGAGGATTAGGCATGAGACCCGGAGAAATCGTCATGGCCGCACCCGCGTCTGACGGCCAGAATTCACCGCCTCACTTGTCACTGTTTTTGCGAGGTCCTCCATGTACACCGCCATCGGCTATGCCGCCCAATCGGCCACCACTCCCCTCGCCCCGATGAAATTCGAACGCCGCAGCCCGCGCGCCGACGACGTGGCGATCGAAATTCTCTACTGCGGCGTCTGCCATTCCGACATCCATCAGGCACGCAACGAATGGGGCATCGCCGTTTATCCGCTGATGCCTGGCCATGAGATTGTCGGAAAAGTCACCGCAGTCGGTGCGAATGTCACCCGTCACAAGGTAGGCGACCTGGTTGGCGTCGGCTGCATGGTCGATTCCTGCCGCAGCTGCGAAGCCTGCCAGGCGAACCTCGAGCAATATTGCCTCGAAGGCCCGACCATGACCTACGCCACCCCGGATCGGGTTGATGGCAGCAACACCATGGGCGGTTACTCCGACAGCATCGTGGTCAGCGAACACTTCGTTGTGCGCATCCCCGAGAAACTCGCACTGGCCAGCGCCGCACCGATTCTCTGCGCCGGCATCACCACTTACTCGCCGCTCAAGCACTACGGCGTCAAGGCCGGTGACAAGGTCGGGATTCTCGGCATGGGCGGCCTCGGCCACATGGGCATCAAGTTCGCCAAGGCTATGGGCGCGGAAGTGACACTGTTCACCCGTTCGGCGAGCAAGGCTGAAGAAGGTCGCCGTCAGGGCGCTGATCACGTCATCGTCTCCACCGATGCCGAGCAGATGAAGGCCGCGGCCGGCTACTTCGACTTCCTGCTCGATACCATTCCGGTGCAACACGACTTGAACCCGTACCTCGACACCTTGCGTTTCGACGGCGTGCACATTCTGGTCGGCCTGATCGAGCCAGTGAACCCGCCCGTGCACGCCGGCAAACTGGTGATGAGCCGTCGCGTACTGGCCGGATCCTTGATCGGCGGTATCGCCGAAACCCAGGAAGTGCTGGATTTCTGCGCCGAGCACAACATCACCTGCGACATCGAAATGCTCGACATCCGCAATATCAATGAAGCCTATGCGCGGATGATTGCCGGTGATGTGAAGTACCGCTTCGTCATCGACATGGCGACGCTGAAGGCCTAAACCTTAGGGCTATACCTTCAAACCAAGCTCCGCCGACAGCCGGGTTGTGACCCCTTTGAGCAGGGGGATCAACTCGGCCATTTTTTCCAGCGGCATGTACGGCACGGTGCTGGCGATACTGATCGCCGCGACTATGCCCTTGCTCGCATCACGAATTGGCGCCGCCACACAGCGGATCGACGGTTCGTTGTCTTCCAGATCGAACGCGTAGCCACCGGCAACGTATTCGCCCATGCGCTGCTCAAGCTGTTCCCACGACTGCTGGGGATGCTGCGGCCAGAACTGACTTTTGCCCCCCGCCGGCAGGCTGATGTCGTACAGCCGCCGCCAATCCTGCGGCGAATCATCGAGCATCAAGGCCTTGCCGATCCCGGTGCGCACCAGCGGCATGCGATGGCCAACCCGCGAGCGCATTTCCGGCCCGTTGCGCCCTGGATTCTTCAGCAGGTACAGCACTTCGTCGCCTTCCCTGATCCCCAAATGCACCGTGTCGCCGGTCAGCGCCGAAAGCTCGTCCAGATACGGCCCGGCCAGGGTCACCAGTGGCAACTCTTCGCGGGCCTGGAAGCCCAGTTCGATCAGTTTCGGCCCGAGCAGATAACCGATTTGCGGCACCACGCGCAGATAACGCTCGTCGACCAGACAGCTGGCCAGACGGTGGGTGGTGCTGCGCGTGGTACCGATCAGCCGGGCGATCTCCTTGAGATCACGCGCGCCACTGGCCACCGCCTGCACCACACCGAGGCCGCGCAGCAGCGTCTGGGTGCCGGTGGGCGCGGCGTCCTTGGTTTTTTCCGGGGCGTCTTCCTGCATATCCAGCCTTTTTACCGTTGAGCGAAGGAACGGGCGGCATTATGGTCGCCCGACGCAGAGCACTACAACTCGATACGCTCGACCTTGCCCACCAGCAGCACGTAGGACAAGGCACCGACCAACGCGAGCACGGCGATGTAGGTGATCGCCGGAGCGAACGAATCGCCACTGGCAAGGAAGCCGATCACAATCGGCGTAGCAATCGCCGACAGGTTGCCGATGAAGTTGAACACGCCACCGGTCAGACCGAGCAAACGCGCCGGCGCCAGCGTCGACACCAGCGACCAGGTGATCGACGCCAGCCCGTTGCCGAAAAATGCCAGGGCGAGGAAGGCAATCACCAGCGGCGTCGATTCGACAAAGTTGGCACCGATGATTGAAGTCGAAATCAGCAGCCCGCCAATGATCGGCAACTTGCGCGCGAAGCCCACGGTGTAGCCACGACGGATCAGGAAGTCGGAAAAGAATCCCGAGCACAGAACACCGACGAACGCAGCGAGAAACGGCAGCGATGCAAGCAGGCCAGACTTGATGAAGTCCATGCCGCGATATTTCACCAGATAGGTCGGAAACCAGGTGAGGAAAAACCACAGCGTCGAGTTCAGACAGAACTGGCCGAGGTAGATACCCCACAACTTGCGTTTGCTGAGGACGATGCCGAGATCGGTCCAGCTGAATTTGGCTTTGACCTTGGCCGCCTCGGCCTGAATATCCACCAGCCCGCCGCCTTCGCGGATCAGGTCGATTTCCGCCTGATTGGTGCCTTTGAAATCGCGCGGCTCGCGATACACCGCGTACCAGATCAGCGCCCAGAGAATGCCCACCGCGCCGGTGGCGACGAACACCATGTGCCAGCCGAATTCATGTTGCAGCCACGCCAGCACCGGGGTCAGGAAAGCCAGACCGACAAACTGTCCGGAAGTGTAGAAACCGATCGCCGTGGCGCGCTCGCGCTCGGGAAACCAGGTCGTAACCACGCGACTGTTGATCGGATAGGCCGGCGCTTCCAGCGCACCGACGGCCATGCGCAGCACGAACAGGGCGATGAAGCTGCTGACGAAACCGAGCATCACCGTGGCCAGCGACCACAGCAGCAGCGCGACACTGTAAAGGATGCGCGGCGGCACGCGATCGACCAGCCAGCCGCCGGGGATCTGCATGGCAGCGTAGGTCCAGCCGAACGCGGAGAAGATCAGACCGACATGAACCGGATCGATGCCCAGCTCACTGGTCAGCGCCGGCGCGGCAATCGACAGGTTGCTGCGGTCGAGGTAGTTGATGACCACGGTGATGAACAGCAACACCATGATGAAAAATCGCTTGCGGCTAGGCGTGACTAAAGACGCCTGCCCGGAGAGGGTATGCGTTTGCATGAGAGATGCCTCTTTTTATGTTTGTTGAGGTCATGACGCAGATCTCCTCTCCCTGGAGATCAAACTGTGGGAGCGAGCCTGCTCGCGAAAGCGTCGGGTCAGTCACATGGATGGCGGATGTGACATTGCATTCGCGAGCAGGCTCGCTCCCACAGGGATCAGTGCTGAATCAGGAGATCACCACTCGGCAAAGCTGCCATCGGCATGGCGCCAGATCGGGTTGCGCCAGCGGTGGCCGACGGCGGCGCGTTCGATCACGTATTCCTCGTTGATCTCGATGCCCAGCCCCGGGCCGTTCGGAATCTTCACGAAACCTTGGTCGTAGTCGAACACGCGCGGATCCTTCACATAGTCGAGCAAGTCGTTGCTCTCGTTGTAATGGATGCCCAGGCTCTGCTCCTGGATAAACGCGTTGTAACAAGCCGCGTCGAGTTGCAAACAGGCAGCCAGGGCGATCGGTCCCAGCGGGCAATGCAGCGCCAGCGCGACGTCGTAGGCTTCGGCCATGTTGGCGATCTTGCGGGTTTCGGTGATGCCGCCAGCGTGGGAGGCATCCGGCTGGATAATGTCGACGTAGCCTTCGCTCAACACCCGTTTAAAGTCCCAGCGCGAGAACAACCGTTCGCCGAGGGCAATCGGCGTGCTGGTCAGCGGCGCCAGTTCTTTCAGCGCTTCGTAGTTTTCGCTGAGCACCGGCTCTTCGATGAACATCAGCTTGTACGGGTCGAGCTCCTTCATCAGCACCTTGGCCATCGGCTTGTGCACGCGGCCGTGGAAATCGACGCCGATACCGACGTTCGGCCCGACCGCATCACGCACGGCGGCAACGTTGGCCAAGGCGAGGTCGACTTTCTCGAAAGTGTCGAGGAACTGCAGTTCTTCGGTGCCGTTCATTTTTACCGCAGTGAAACCACGGCTCACTGCTTCTTTCGCCGCACGCGCGGTGTCCGCCGGACGGTCGCCGCCGATCCACGAATACACGCGAATCTTGTCGCGCACCTGGCCACCGAGCAGATCGCTGACCGACACGCCGAGGGCCTTGCCCTTGATGTCCCACAACGCCTGATCGATACCGGCCAGCGCGCTCATGTGAATCGCGCCGCCACGGTAGAAGCCACCGCGATAGAGCACGGTCCAGATGTCTTCGATATTGCGTGGGTCTTTGCCGATCAGGTAGTCGGACAATTCTTCCACCGCCGCGGCAACCGTGTGCGCGCGCCCTTCGACCACGGGCTCGCCCCAACCGGTCACGCCCTCGTCGGTTTCGACCTTGAGGAAGCACCAGCGCGGCGGAACGATGAAGGTCGTGAGTTTGGTGATTTTCATCTCTGCTCTCTTTTGTAAATGCAGCTTTTATTAGATGCAGCGCACACAGCGCCAAAAAGTCTTAACGCAGGGCTTTCCAGGCAGCCACGTAGGCCTTGGCATTGACCGCCACCTGCTCGGGCGTCATGCCCGGTTTGAACAGACCGGAACCGAGGCCGAAACCTTTCACACCGGCGTCGATAAAGGCCTGCATGTTGTCCGGCGTAATGCCGCCGACCGGCGCCAGCACCGTGCCGGCTGGCAACACCGCCAGCCAGGCCTTGACGACCGCCGGGTTCATTTGTTCGGCCGGAAACAGCTTGAGAATGTCCGCGCCCTCAGCCAGTGCGGCGAAGGCTTCGGTCGGCGTAGCCACACCCGGCGACAGGAACAGCCCCGCCGCTTTCGCCGCGCGCAATACTTTGGCATCGCTGTGCGGCATGACGATCACTTGTCCGCCAGCCGCTTTGACCTGCTCGACCTGCTCGGGGCTGAGCACCGTGCCAGCACCGATCAGGCAATCGGCGGGCAGCGCATCACGCAGGATGCGGATACTTTCGTACGGCGATGGGGAATTGAGCGGTACTTCGATGACGCGAAATCCGGCGGAATACAGGACTTCTCCGACAGCCGCCGCTTCCTGCGGTTGCAGGCCACGCAGAATCGCGATCAGACCGTTTTGTGCCAGTGCTTGCTTGAGCATGTCAGGCCTCCAGTCAGGGTTAACGGGATGAGGAATCGATCAGTCCGGCGGCACCCGCCAGTTGCCACAGGCCACGCTCGGTGGCCTGCTCGGCCAGCGTCACCCGAGCAAAGCCGCAGGCGTCGAGGGCGCGTTGATAGCGTGCGCACAGAAGCGCATTGCCGATGAGCACGATCGCTGGAAGATTCGCTTGATTGCGCCGGCGCCGCTGCACATTGGCGAGCGCGGCCAGCTCATGGCCGATCATCAGGCCGGACAGATAGTCCGCCTGAGCAGTCGGGCTCAATTCACCGGTCAGGCCGAGGGTGCGGGCGCTGAACAAGGTCGACAGCACACCGAGCTCGGCATCTGTCGACAGCGCGATTTGCACGCCGCGATCGAACGCCTGCGCATCGAAGGTCGCGCTCGGTTGTTGGGTACGGCCGAGAATGCTGTGCTCGCTGAGCACGGCAAACACTTCGCCGGTCATGAACGTGTCGAAATGGGTGATGCGGCCATCGACCACCTCCACCCACTTCGAGTGGCTGCCAGGCAGGCCGATCAGCAGATCATTACCCGCCTCGACCGGCAGACTTTGCAGCACGCCGAGGACTTGGGTTTCTTCGCCGCGCATTACATTCGGCAGACGCGAACGCTGGATCACGCCCGGGACGATATGCACCGGCGTACCGCGCAGACTGACAACGGTTTGTAGGGAATTTCCGAGATGGGCGACGTCCGCCGGCGTCTCGCAGTAAGCCGCTTCGCGCCAGCCCTGCGCACTGCCGACCATGCCGCAAGCGATCACCGGCAGATCCGGCTGCGCATCGAGCCAGTCACCGCAGGCCTCGTCAAAGGCCAGTTCAAAACCATCGGCGCATTCACGGCCGTGGATGATTCGCGGGGTCTTGGGCAACTGCATGATCCCGGACGACAGCGCACGCTGCTCCAGCACCACACCGTCCGCCGCGAGTTTGTAAGCACGTAATGAGGTCGTCCCCCAATCGAGCGCGATCAATTGCGCCTGCATCGCTTCACCTGTTTTGTTTTTGGCAGTGAGTGCGACGGACTATAAACCCGGGCGGGCTAAAATCTCAATATATAAATATCAATCCCATATTTTGGGATATAAACAAAAAAAGATCACAGCCTTCGGCAACTCCTACAGAGGTGAACAGGAGCTGCCGACGGCTGCGATCTTTCAGGCGTCAATTTCCTTCAGCAAACTCTCGCAACACCTTGCCATCCATGCGATACCGCACCCATTCCTCCTGCGGTTGTGCGCCGAGAGATTTGTAGAATTCGATGGCTGGGGTGTTCCATTCCAGCACGCTCCATTCGAAGCGGCCGCAGTCGTTGGCGCAGGCGATTTTCGCCAGGTGGCGCAGCAGGGTTTTGCCGGCGCCGCCACCGCGTTGTTCGGGGGTGATGTAAAGGTCTTCGAGGTACAGGCAGTTACTGCCCAGCCAGGTTGAATAACTGAAGAAGAACACCGCGAAGCCGATCGGCAAGCCGTCGCGCAGGCAAATCAGGCCATGGGCGGTCGCGCCTTCGCCGAACAGGCTGCGTTCGATGTCGGCGACGCTGGCGATGACTTCGTGACGGGCCTTTTCGAAATCTGCCAGTTCGGTGATGAAGGCGAGGATTTGCGGCGCATCGCTGGGGGTCGCCGGGCGGATTTCGATCGTCATGGACGGGCCTTGTCTGCAAATTAAAGCGCCATACTAAGGCGCGCAGCGGCGCTCGTCACATGGCAAACATACTGACCTGCCCGATCGGGCGAACGCCGTTGCCCCTGTGGGAGCGCACATTCTGAAAGGATGCTTATGACCGTTAACTGTTTTGCACCGATGGAAACACTAAAGTTCGGCATCGTCTGAACGGCAGACATGCGACACCGGTGAAGACCGTTCGTCGATCATCAGGCACCAATCCGTCATCAGGGCTGACCAACCCAGTGTAAGGATTCCAATCACTGGAGAAGCCCTATGATCTCGTCAAGGTTGACCGCTTTAGTCTTCAGCGCCCTGCTTTGCCCTGCGGTATTCGCCGCCTCGTCCACGGCAGCGGGCACTGGCCCTACCGATCCGACCCCGCCACGCGCGCCCGCCATCAATAGTGCTCCCGGTATGAATACCGATGGTTCCGGCGTGCCGCTGATCAATCAGCCACCCGCCACCGGCACCGATCCGCGCACTCAAGGCAGTGATCCGGGCCGTCAGGGTGGCATGAACACGCCCGACTCTCCTGCCACTGCGCCTGACAATGCCGGCCCCGGGGTCGGCTCGAAGACCACCACCGGTGGCTCCGGTTCCGAAGGTGCCGGTCAGTAGTTCGCCGACGCGAGCGCCCTATTCACTCCCATGAAGAGGTAACCATGAACGTCGACAAAGACCTGGAAAAAGAAGTCCTCACCCGCCTGCTGCACGCGCATCCCAACGGTTTGGGCAAAGAGGTGCTGGACAATTACCGGGGCGAGAAAGTCGTGGCCAGCGCCCTCGCCGCCCTGCAGGATCGCGGGCTGATTCATCATGGTCATGTGACCATGAGCGAAGCGGGCGAGCACTCGCTGAACCTGCCGATCAAGCTCAGTTCTGCCGGCGTCGAAGCGGCGCGCAAACTGGATATGCAGTAGTGCCAAGCCGCTCGCCGTCGAAGCGGCGAGCGGCCGGATCCGCAACTTGAGGAGAAATCCCATGCCTCGTGGAAGCAAAGACAAATACACCAGCGAACAGAAGCGCAAAGCCGAGCACATCGAAGACAGCTACGAGAAAAAAGGCGTGTCGAAAGATGAAGCTGAGGCGCGCGCCTGGGCGACGGTCAACAAACAATCCGGTGGCGGCGAAAAGTCCGGCGGTTCGGGTCGCAAGAAGCCCGCCAGTGCCAAGTCGGAAGATCGCAAAGAATCATCGCGCCGCGCGGTGGCGAGTCGCAAGGGCCATTCACGCAACAGCGAGACTTCGAAGGATACGCAGACTGTCGATAACCTGATGAAAGAGGCCCGGGCGAAGAACATTCCGGGGCGCTCGTCCATGCGCAAGCAGGAGTTGATTGAGGCGTTGCGCAAGGCGAGCTAGAACGACGCCCACTGTAGGAGCTGCCGAAGGCTGCGAACTTTTGCTTTTCAAGATCAAAAGATCGCAGCCTTCGGCAGCTCCTACAGAAGATTTGTGTACGACGTAGATCCAATGTGGGAGCGAGCTTGCTCGCGAAGGCCTCATGTCAGTCGCGGCAGGACTCGCGGATAAATGCATCCACCTCACCCGCCCCCGGCGATGTCGCCGGCCCCCAGCGAGTCACCGCCAGCGCCGCCGCCGCATTGGCCCGCCGCGCCGCTTCCGGAGCCTCCAACCCCTGCGCCAATCCAGCAACAAACACCCCGGCATGCGCATCACCGGCGCCATTGCTGTCCACTGCTTTGACAGCAAACCCCGGCACTTGGCGGCACTCATCACGCTGCTGAATCCAGCAGCCCTGCGGCCCGTCGCGCACCACCATCAGCACATTTTCCGGCAGCAGTTCCGCGAGGCGATCCATCGCGATACCTATCTCATCGGCTCCGGTAAACCGCAGCGCCTCGACACTGTTGCTGGTCCACACATCAATGCGCGGCAGCAACGTCTGCATCATTGGCGAATCGGGCGACTCCACCAACGGCCCCGGATCGAACACCACATTGACCGACGCCGGCAGCGCCAGCGTCCAGTCGAGCAACGCCTGCGCCTTGCCCTCGTGCAGCAGACTGTAACCGCTGAGATAAACATAATCGCCGGGCTCGGCAGCCACGCTGTTAAGGTCCTCCCCGGTCACCTCGCCTTCGGCGCCGATGTAGGAAATGAAACTGCGTTCAGCCGAGGCATCGGTCAGCGCCACGCACAGACCGGTATCGCGCTCGGCCGGTTCGCGGATGCCGATGCCGATACCTTCCGCCTGCATCGCTTGCCGCGCCAGGTCACCGAAACGCCCCGTGCCATGGCGACCGAGGTAAACCACCGGCAGACCGTTACGCACCGCAGCAGCCATCACGTTGAAACCGCCGCCGGCTTCGAACCCCGCCGACTGCGCCAGCACATCGCCGCCAACCTGCGGCAGTTTATCCACGGCCATGACCAGGTCGATGATGACCTGGCCGGTGTGCAACATCTTAGGCATGAGCATTCTCGGGTTGCGCGGCGCGGCGATCTTTCGCACCGCCAAGGACCAGGTAAATGCCACCGGCGACGACGAAGGTCACGATCCAGCCGAGGCCGTTGTGGCCCAGCCAGGAATCGGACAGAAAGCCATTGAACCAGACGTTCTCCGCCGTAGTGCCAATGGTGGTGAAGCTGAAACCAAGGACGATGGCGATCGCCCAGGCGCCAAACGCGCGCCACTCGATGCCGCCGCGATACCAGTAGGCGCTGCTCGGGCTGACGTCGAGCAGGTCTTTGGGGCTGTAGTAGTGACGGTGAATCAGGTCGACCACGAAGATCCCGACCCAGGCAGTGATCGGCACTGCCAACAGGGAAATGAAGGTGATGAACGGGCCGTAGAAACTGTCGGCGATCAGCATGAAATAAATCGAGCCGGCGAAGATCGCGACGATATCCACCACCACCGCGTAGACCCGCTTGACCTTCAGGCCCAGGGTCAGCGTGGTCAGGCCGGCGGAATATACCGACAGGTTGTTCGACAGCAGCAGACCGCCGAACGCGGTGATCAAATACGGCACGGCCATCCACGTCGGCAGCATGTCGCGGATCGCCACGATCGGGTCAGTCGCCGACGCCAGGTCATTGTTGCCCACAGAGAGCAAGCCGCCGAGGGTGATCAGCAGCACCAGCGGAATGCCCGCGCCGAACGCCGCCGACGCCACCAGACGCACAGCCTTGACGCTGCGATGCTGATAGCGCGACATGTCGGCACCGGCATTGGCCCAGCCGATACCAGTGCCGGCGGCCATGGTGCCGATGCCGATGATCATTGCGCTCAGCGGTGCTGGCGTGGCGTTGAACACCGCACTCCAGTCGATTGTGGCGCAGAGGAAGCCACCGACGAGAATGTTCAGCGCACCGAACACATAGGTCGCCCACTTCTGGATCACCAGCAAAGTCGCGTGGCCGAGGCCGGACACCGACAAGGTCAGCAGGACGAAGATGGCGATAAAGATCAGCGTCAGTATCGGCGCACTTTTCGCCTCGACCGGCGAGCCGAACAGGATCGAACACAGCGACAGCAGCACGAACGCGGCGGTGGTGGTGTTGACGGTTTCCCAACCCAGACGCGACATCAGCGAAACCAGCGTCGGGCCGATGTTGCCGCGCACGCCGAAAATTGCCCGGGACAGCGTCAGGCTCGGCGCGCGGCCACGACGCCCGGCAATCGAAATGATCCCGACCACGGCAAACGAACCGGCTGCACCAAGAATCGCGACGATGATCGCCTGCCAGATCGCCAATCCGCGAAACGCCACCAGTGTCGCGCCAAGCGGCAGGCCGAGGATGGAAATATTGGCCGCGAACCAGACCCAGAACAGTTGCAGCGGATGACCGTTGCACTCCGCTTCCGGTACCGGCTCGATGCCCCGGGTTTCCAATTGCCCGACGCTTTGCCCGGCGGTTGATGAACTCATGAAGATGCTCCTGTTTGCCTTTTTTGTGGTTGTGGCAATGATGCAAAACGACAAGACAACCGGCCTTCCGAGGCCTGTCTGTGCGATCCATTGCTGTGTGAATTCTTTTAGAAATGCGCCGCCCCTTTCGCGAGCAGGCTCGCTCCCACAAGAGAATGCATTCCAATTGTGGGAGCGAGCCTGCTCGCGAAGAGGCCAGCCAGTCAACGCAAGGCCAACAGCCCCTGCACCAACGGCTCAAGCTCGAGATGATTAACAGCTTTCACCGTCTCGATCATCGGCTGCGGCCAGCACTCAAGGCCCAGGCAAGCGCCGAGCATGGCGCCGAGAATCGCAGCGATGGTATCCGTGTCGCCGCCCAGGCTGGCAGCCATGCACAACGCTTCGAATGCCGTCATCTCGCCGATGGCCACTTGCTGGGCCAGGGCGAATGAAACCACCACCGACTCCTGCGAAGCCACCGATGTGCCGATTACGTCGTAGAGCAGATCGGCGAGCAGTGCTTTGTCACTGTCGACGCTGATACTGCGTGCCCAACTGATGCGCGAGGCGATGCGCCCGCCAGCGACCCAATGCCCGTGGGCTTCGGCTTGCTGGGCGATCTGCTGGCCGAGGTTCAGCGCCTCGCCGAGATCGACGTCATTGATGCCAGCAGAGACCACCGCCGCCACCGCCGCCGCACTGGAAATTCCCAGCGTGGTGTTATGCGTCACTTGGCAAGCCTGCACGACCGCCGCAATGAAGCGCTGCGGATCGGCCACGTTCGCGGCAATGCCCACCGGGGTAATGCGCATCGCCGCGCCATTGGTGGTGCCGTAGCGCCCGGCTTCTTCCGGCGAATGCCCGGCGAGGATCATTTCAATGGCGCGCTTGGTCGACGGGCCGAGCAAGTCCTGCGAGCCTTTGGCCTGCATCTCGGCTTCCCACTCGATCAAGCGCTGGGCGAGGACCGCTGGCTCGATGCGACCGTGACCTTCGACCAATAACTCGCCGACCAGGATCGCCTGCTCGGTGTCATCGGTAATCGAGCCTTTGGGCATGTTCGCGGCGATAGGTTGCAGTGGGCCTGCGTCCTGCAAATCAGTGATCTGGCCGAAGCGCGCCTTGATCGTTTCACGATCGAGCGATTGCGTCGGCATGCCCAGCGCATCGCCCAAGGCCAGACCATAGAAAGCGCCAAGCGCACGGTTGAGCGCGGTCATTTCGATTCTCCGAATTGCAGGTGCAGACGAAAGTGCACCGGGTCGAGCAGGCTTTCGACCTGTTCCATGAAACGGTTCTGCCGGTCGTAGGTGGTGCGCAGGGCTTTGAGAAACACCGTGCCGACCGGACGGCCGAGCAGCTCGGCGTCTTCGGCATTCAGCGGCTCGGCGCCGATCCATTGATCGCCGCGCTCGCCGATGTAGCCGTAGGCGGCCAGGGTGATGGTCAGGGAATTGTCGATCAAACCGACGCGAGGCAGGCTTTCCAGGCCGCCGTTGGCCGGCATCAAGGATCGTTCCAGAGACACCAGCGTACCGTCGGTGGCGCGCCGGCGACGGTCGAGGGTGATGAATTGATCAGTGCCGAAACGCACCAGCAGATCCGGGCGAGTCACCGCTTCGAGGCGCAACACTTCGGTATTGATCAGCGCCCCGCTGTCTGCCAACGCCTGCGCCCAGCCGCTGCGCTGATCCAGCGCGACACCGTCGAAAGTGACGATGGAGCCGACACCGCTCTGCGTGGCGATGTAATTACGCCGCTTCAGTTCGGCCAGCGCCTCACGCAAGGTGCCACGGCTGACCTGGAATTCTTGAGCCAACTGATGTTCGCCGGGCAACAGAAAGCCGTCCTCCATGAGGCCGCTTTCGATGCGTCGGACGAGCTCGTCGACCACCCGTTGTTTCTTGTCGAATCGTACCTGTCTAATCATGTACAAATTGATAACCGAAACGGGGCGTGGCGGGCAACAAAAATTTGAGGGAGGTGACCGGTGGAGAGAGCAAAATCAAGAGCCCCTCACCCTAGCCCTCTCCCGGAGGGAGAGGGAACTGATTGGGGAGTGCTCAGGAAATGCGCCGAAATGATGTTGCTTAGCGAATCCACAATCGACCCGATCTTTCAGGTCGATGTACAACGCAAGACACCTCGGTCGGCCCCCTCTCCCTTTGGGAGAGGGAACTGATTGGGGAGTGCTCAGGAAATGCGCCGAACTGATGTTGCTTTAGCGAATCCACAATCGACCCGATCTTTCAGGTCGATGTACAACGCAAGACACCTCGGTCGGCCCCCACTCCCTTTGGGAGAGGGAACTGATTGGGGAGTGCTCAGGAAATGCGCCGAACTGATGTTGCTTTAGCGAATCCACAATCGACCCGATATTTCAGGTCGATGTAGAACGCAAGACACCTCGGTCGGCCCCCACTCCCTTTGGGAGAGGGAACTGATTGGGGAGTGCTCAGGAAATGCGCCGAAATGATGTTGCTTTAGAGAATCCACAATCGACCCGATATTTCAGGTCGATGTAGAACGCAAGACACCTCGGTCAGCCCCCTCTCCCTTTGGGAGAGGGCTGGGGTGAGGGGTAGCTTTTGACGTTACCGTTGTTTCAAGCGGTCAATGACCACGGCCAGCAACAGAATCGAACCACGAATCACATACTGATAAAACGTATCGATGTTCTTCAGGTTCATCGCATTCTCGATGATCGCCAGAATCAACACCCCGGCAATCACGTGGCGAATCATGCCGATGCCACCACTCAACGAAACTCCGCCCAGCACGCAAGCCGAGATCACTGTCAGTTCAAAACCCTGACCAATCATCGGCTGCCCGGAAGTCATCCGCGAGGCCAGAATCACACCCGCCAGCGCACCGATCAAACCATGCACGGCGAAGATGATGATCTTGGTCCGGTCGACGTTAACACCCGCCAGCAGCGCCGCTTCCTGGTTGCCACCGATGGCCATGGTGTTGCGCCCGTAGGTGGTGTAGTTCAGCAGCCAGCCGAAGAACAGGAAGCAGACAATAGTGATCAGGATCGGCACCGGCACACCGAACAGTTGGCCATTGCCGAAAACAAAGAACGATTCCTGCGAAACACCGACCGCTTTGCCGTTGGCAAAAATGTAGGCCAGACCGCGAACGATCTGCATGGTCGCCAGCGTCGTGATCAAGGCATTGACGCGCAACTTGGCAATCACGATGCCGTTGATCAGCCCGACGATCAGGCCCATCACCAACGCCGCGCTGACCCCGAGAAATACACTGTTGGTGTCACGCATTACCACTGCCGCGACCACGCCGGCACAGGCGATCACTGAGCCGACCGAGAGGTCGAAGTGTCCGGATGCCAGGCAATAAAGCATGGTGCACGCGGCGATGCCGGTGGTGGAAATCGCCAGGCCCAGGCCACGCATGTTCAGCGGCGAGAGGAAGTTGTCGATCAGCAGTGTGCAGGCGACAAAGATGCCGATCGCCGCCAGCAGCATGACCCAGTCATCGAGGAAGCGCCGCATGTCCAGCGGTTTGCGCTCGGTCGGCAGGGTTTCGTTTTGCGTAGTCATCATAGTCACCTCTCAGTTCGCCACGCCGTCAGCGCGGTGGCGTGGCAAAGCCAGTTGCAGCAGGTTGGATTCATTGGCCTGGTCGCGGCTGACTTCGCCGCGCAGGGCGCCTTCGCACAGCACCAGGATGCGGTCGGAAATGCCCATCACTTCCATCAGATCGCTGGACACCACGATCACCGAAATACCGTCGGCGGCGAGGTTATGAATGATCTGGTAGATCTCGGCCTTGGCGCCGATATCGATGCCACGGGTCGGTTCGTCGAGCAGCAGGACTTTCATCGGCATCGACAGCCAGCGGCCGAGAATGGCCTTCTGCTGATTGCCGCCGGAAAGGAACTTGATCTGCTGGCCGGCGTGCGGGGTTTTCACTTTCAGGGCCTTGATCTGCTTGTCGGCGTTGCCCTTTTCCCACAGGCCGCGAATCAGGCAGCCGAGCCCGGAATGCGCACCGCGGGCACTGATGTTGATGTTCTCGGCAACGCTGGCCAACGGGATGATGCCTTCCTTCTTGCGGTCTTCCGGGCAGAGCAAAATGCCGGCGGCGATCGCGTCACGCGGCGAGCGCAGTTTCAGCTCATGGCCGCGCAGTTCGAGACGGCCAGCGGTGTTGCGCTCCAGGCCGCTGAGCAGGCGAAACAGCTCGGTGCGCCCTGCCCCGACCAGCCCGAACAGGCCAAGGATTTCGCCCTTGTGCGCTTCGAAACTGATCGGCTCACGCAGGCCCGGGCCGAGCAAACCATCGACCTTCAACGCCACGGCACCGCGCGGGCGATGGCGGTAATCGTAGATGTCCTGAATGTCGCGGCCGACCATGCAGGTCACCAGTTGATCGTGGGTCAACTGGCTCATGTCGTCGAAGGTACGCACGTAGCGGCCGTCCTTGAACACGGTGACGGCGTCGCAGATACGGAAGACTTCTTCCATGCGGTGGGACACGTAGAGCACCACTTTGCCTTCGTCGCGCAGACGACCGATGATCGCCATCAAGCGGTCGATCTCGCGTGCCGAGAGACTACTGGTCGGTTCGTCGAAAGCGATAACGTGGGCGCCGCGCGACAGCGCTTTGGCGATTTCCACCAACTGCCGCTGCCCCAGCGACAAGCGTCCGACCTTGGTTTGCGGATCGATTTCGTCGGCCAGGCCTTTCAGGCAATTCAAGGCTTTCTGGCGCAGCTCACTGCGATTGATCAGGCCGAAACTCGCCGGCAGATGCCCGAGAAACAGGTTCTCGGCCACGGTCATTTCCGGGACCAGATGCAGTTCCTGGTGAATCACCGCGACGCCGCTGCCGATGCTGTCAGCGGTTGACTTGAACGCCATCGCCTGCTCGCCGATCTGCAGCTCGCCGCTGCTCGGAATGTAGGCGCCACCGAGGATTTTCAGCAGGGTCGATTTGCCCGCGCCGTTCTCGCCCATCAAGGCATGAACCTGGCCGGGGTGGGCGACGAAGCTGATGCCGTCGAGCGCTTTCACGCCGGGAAAGGTCTTGCCGATCCCGTTGAAGCGCAGGCTGCCGCTGGCGCCGTGTTGTTCTTGTGTCTGTACTTGCGCGTGCATAAAGCCACCTCTTCACACCGAAAAACGGCCCGGCTGCCCGGGCCGTCGCTGCCTCAGTTCCACAAGCCGATTTTTTCCAGCTCTTGCTTGAAGTTTTCGCGGGTGATGAGGGTGACGTCATCCATGGCGGTGTACTTCGGCGGCTCTTTGCCGGCGGTGATCCACTCGTACATCATCTCGGCGGTCTTGTAGCCTTCGATGTGCGGGCTTGGCAGCATCGAACCGAAGAAGCCGCTGTTAGGCTTTTTCAATTCGCCGATGGCGTCGGTGCCGTTGATGCCGATGCCGATCACGTTGCTAGCGGCAAAGCCTGCCGCTTCGGTAGCGCGCACGCCGCCGAGCACGGTGTTGTCGTTCATGCCGCCGATGATCAGGTTTTTCGCCGCGCTCGGCAGTTTCACCAGCGCCGAGTTGGTGGCGTCCATGCTGCCCGGTACGTCGAGGGTTTTCAGCGCGGCGAAGAGGATGTGGTCCTCAGGCATGCCGGCCTTCTTCAGGGCATCGACCGAACCGTCGGTGCGCTTCTTGCCGGTGTCGAGTTCGTTGTAGGTGTTGACCACCGCGTAGGTGTCTTTCCAGTCCCAGTTACGCTTCTTCGCTTCGGCAGCCATGGCGGCGCCCTGCTTCTGGCCGACTTCAAACGCGGCCATGCCCAGGTACGGCACGTCTTCCATGAACTTGCCGCTGGCATCGACAAAACGGTCGTCGACGGCAATCACTTTCAAGTCATTGATCTTGGCTTTGGCCATGATGGCCGGGCCGAGGGACACGTCCGGCGGGCAGATCACGAAGCCCTTGGCGCCGTTGGCGGCCAGACTATCGATGGCCGAGAGGGTCTTCTCGCCATCCGGCACGGCGATCTTGATCAGTTCAAAGCCTTTGTCCTTGGCGGCTTTTTCGGCAAAAGCCCATTCGGTCTGGAACCACGGTTCTTCGGCCTGCTTGACCAGAAAACCGATCTTCACCGCGTCGGCGGCGAGCAGCGCACTGCTCAGGCTGAACGCAGTGACCGCCAGGGCAGTGCTGCACAGGGTACGAATCCCGAAACGACGTTTCATCAGATGACTCCTTGTTATTTTTTTTGAGCAAGGTTTGAAAAGCGTTGAAGCATGTTCTCAGTGAAGCTGGTTGAAAATAGTCATATCGTATGATGATTGGATTTCAAGCGTAGTTCAGCGCTGGAAATTCGTTTTGTTCAGTCGTGGTACATCACCGAACGACCACCATCGATGGTGATGCACGAGGCGTTGATAAACGGTGCCTCATCGCTGGCCAGAAACACCGCCGTCATTGCCACTTCGATCGGCTGGCCGATGCGCTTGGGCGGATGCAGGTCGAAGGCGCGCTGCCGTTCAGCGTGCGGATCGGCAAAGCCATTCCAGTAATCGACGTTCAGTTGCGTTTCGATGTAGCCCGGCGCGATGGCGTTAACGCGAATGCCCTTGGCCGCGTATTCGATGCCGAGTGCGCGGGTCAGGCCGAGCAAGCCGTGCTTGGCCACCGGGTACGGAAAGCAGCCGGGAATGATGTGGCTGGAATGGGTCGAGGCGATGTTGATGATGCTGCCCACGCCCTGTTCGATCATCTGCGGCAGCACCGCTTTGCAGCCATACCAGGCGCCGTCCAGATCGATGGCGAAGCAGCGGCGCCAGTCTTCTTCGGTCATCTGTAAAGGATCGCGGAACACATTGACCCCGGCACAGTTGACCAACACATCGATGCGGCCATGCAATTCCACCGCGCGTCGGGCCAGGGCATGCAGATCCTGCTGATTCGATACGTCGACCTTGAGCGCCTGCACGTCATGGCCCTGATCGCGCCAGTGAGCGGCGACCTGCTCGACCTTGTCGGCCTGGATGTCGCTGATGAGTAATCTGGCTTGCTGCGAGGCGAAGGCGGCGACGATGGCTTCGCCGATGCCCTGAGCGGCCCCGGTCAACAGCACGACCTTGTTTTTCAGGCGCTCGCCTTTCGGCGGCGCCGGCACTGCCGGCAATGTCAGCGCTTCAGCCATGGCTCAGGCCTCCTGCACGCAGGCGCAAAAAAACCGGGCATCGGTCGATGTCCGGTTCTGACGGCTGGGGAAAACAAACAGGCAAGCGTCGCCGCCGGCATTGAGCCGTGACGAAAGGCGGATCCCGCTTGCGCGGGCGAGAAGAATTCGCTGCATCACTTCACCTGTTTTGTTCTTTTTAAGTGTGAGTGCGTGTTACTGCTGGAGCCGACTATAAACCCGACCGCCAAATAATCTCAATATATAATTTTGCATCCCATATTTTGGGATTTAACCAGCAAAACGCGTACAGAGTTTTCCTGCAACGTCGACGCGCATGCTCAGCACGGCGCCATCCAATGGATGACTCAGTGGACTCTTGGCGCTGGTGATGAATAAGCTTTTCAAGTCTTCGCCACCGAACACGCAACTGGTCGGGCGACTGACCGGCAAATCGATTTTGCGCTCGACCTGCCCGTCCGGCGTCAGGCGCAACAGGCAACCGCCGCCCCAGCGTGCATTCCACACGTAGCCTTCGGCGTCCATCGCCGAGCCATCGGGACCACCGTGTTGATCGGACGAGTAAAACACCTGCGGCGCATCAAGACTGCCGTCGGTGCGGATGAAATATCGATTGAGCGTGCTGTCGAGGCTTTCACCAAACAACAGCGTGGTGCCGTCGTCACTCCACAGCAGGGTGTTGGGGATGCCCAGGCCGAGCAGCAGCGGTGTGACGCGCTGATCGGGGTCAATGCGGAACAGGCCACCGGAACGGCGCACCAGCGGCAGATCCTCGCCGTGCTCGCCGATGTTGTTCTGCATGGTGCCCAACCACAACCGGCCCAAGGCATCGCAACGGGCTTCGTTGGGGCGGTTGCCCGGTTGCGGGTCGGCGACGCAGAACAACGTCAAGCGTGGCTCGAGGCCGGGCGAATCGAGATCCAGTCGATAGACACCGCTGCTCAGCGTGACCAGCGCATCGCCGCTGGCGCAAGGAATGAAGGCGGAGATGTGCTCGGGCATCTGCCAGATCTGCACGTTCTGACCGATCAGGCGCAACGCTTGTTTACCGGCGATATCGACCCAGTACAACGCCTGGGTCGGCGCATCCCAGAACGGGCCTTCGCCGAGTTGCGCGCGGTGTTGGGTCAGGGCGGTGCAGGTCATCTGGAATCCTTCATGTTCTTGTTGTTTTCATACAGGGGGCTGGGTTTCAGCTGGCTTTGCGGTCCGCCATGACTTTCGGGTAAAAGCGTTTTATCGCCAGGTCGGCGTTGTCGATCAAGGTCATGCACGCCCACACGCCACGGGTCGAATCGCGCGCGGAGATGGCATCGGCCATGTCTTTATGGATCGGCAAGGTGCGGCGCAATTCATCGGGGTCGGCGGCGGAGACTTCGAACGACACCGCCAGCAACGCGCCGAGGGCCGGGACCATTTGTTCGATGAACTGATTATGGCTGGCGGCCAGGATGCATTCGTGGAAGGCCTGGTCGGCACGGTTGTAGTCGATGCCACTGTCGACCGCACGTTCCAGTGCATTGAAAGCCAGTTGCACCGCTTCGATCTGCTCCGGCGTTGCGCGCTCACAGGCCCAGCGCACCGCCATCGGCTCGATGGTGCGGCGCAAATCCAGCAGATCATCGACGAAGTTTTCCGGCAAGCCGTTGCGCGATAGCCAACCGACCACTTGCGGATCGAACAGATTCCAGCGCCGTACCGGCAACACCCGCGTGCCGACTTTCGGACCGACTTCGAGCATGCCTTTGGCGACGAGGGTTTTGATTGCTTCGCGAATCACCGTACGGCTGACACCAAGCTGCTCGCCCAGATCCGCCTCGACCTTGATGGTCTGCCCCGGCTTGACCTGACCGGCAGCAATCCAACTGCCCAGCCAGTCAACGGTCGACGCATGAAAGCTGCTGGACATGTACACCTCAAGGCGAATCGCGATGGGTACCTACGCTAATCATCATACGAATAACAGTCAATCGGATTTTTTCAGCTTGCGCAAACCATTGTGGGAGCGAGCCTGCTCGCGAAAGCGTCGTGTCAGTCAACATTGCTGGCGACTTATACAGCGCATTCGCGAGCAGGCTCGCTCCCACATTTTGATGTTGTGTCAGGGTTCCAGGCCGATGCGAAAGAACTCGCCGCCGCTCCACACGCCCAACCAGCGCTGACCATCGATCTCGCGGCTCACCGCCAGTTCCACCAACTGGTAAAACACATTGCGGTGAATCAGCGCTTCAAGGTTGCTGCGCACATGCACATAGGGCGCAGGCTCCTGAGTCTCAGGATCGATCTCGACACGCAGCGGATGCTCAGTCCCCGCTTCGGTGGTTTCCTCGACATTGGTGGTAAAGCGCAAAACCTGCGCCTCGCCCTCGCCTTGCACGTCAACGGCAACCGCCACGAACGGCGCGTCATCGACCTTGATCCCGACCTTCTCGACCGGGGTGATCAGGAAATAATCATCGCCGTCGCGGCGGATGATGGTGGAGAACAGTTTGACCATCGGCTTGCGCCCGATCGGCGTACCCAGGTAGTACCAGGTGCCGTCACGGGCAATGCGCATGTCGATGTCGCCGCAGAAATCCGGGTTCCACAAATGCACCGGTGGCAGGCCTTTGGTCTTGGGGATCTGCCCCAGCAGGTCATTGGCTGTTTGCGGGTCACTCATGGCGTACTCCTTGATTACTGGTCGCCGATCCCCAGCAGGCTGCGTGCGTATTGCGCCAGCGGCGGACCGATGAGGTCTTCGGGTTTGGAATCATGGAACGTCAGTAAACCGCCACGACTCTTGATCCGTGCAGTATCAATCAAATACTGGGTGCTGGTCTCGATCAACATGATCTGAATCACGCCGCCATCGATACCGAGGCGATCCACGGCTTCCTGGTCCAGCCACTCATCGGAGTTGCCGATGCGGTCGTCTGCCTTGGCGAATCGTGTGTAGAGCAGATAATGCGCGCCGGCATCACGGGCTTCACCCATGGCCTGGTCGAGGCCTTCCGGCGCACGGGCGCGGCGGACCATCGGGAAGTATTCGACAAAGCCCTTGAAGGCTTCTTCGGCGACCACGTTCGGCCGTGGATAGGAACCACCCGGTGGCGCGAACGCGCCCTGGGCGATGAAGATGAACGAGTCCGGCTGAATGCGGAGATTGTTCACCCGGCGGCTGTCACTGTGGTCCAGAAGCCCCGCATCGCTCATGTGATAACGAGTACCTTCGGCCATATCGCTGACATTCATGCAGCCACCAAGCGCCAAAACGGCCAGCAGCAAAACCAGGCTACGCATCCTATTCCTCCAGAAGCCGGTGTCGGAAAACCGGCGAATGGCCGTTGGATGCAGCTTTTGCGCCAGCTCGGCAAATTCAGTGATAGAGGCATTCGCGAGCAGGCTCGCTCCCACAATTGAAATGCATTCCAAATGTGGGAGCGAGCCTGCTCGCGAAGGCCGTTGTTCAACCGCCAATAATCTTCATGACAGTAGCGCCGCCAGAGAACGCCACCTCCTGCTTGTCACCCAACGCCTTGACCAGCAAACGTTGCAGCGCCGGCAACGCCTGGTGGCGCGGCTTGTCGAGCAGATCGCCGACATAGTGGCGGTTGCTCGACGACAAACAGCCATGCAGCCAACCGGTCGACGACAGGCGCAAGCGCGAACAAGTGCGGCAGAACGGCACGCTTTCGTTGGCGATTACTCCGAAATTGCCGCGACCGGGAATCGCATAGCGCACAGCCGTGGCGTCCACCGGTGCGTCGGTCTGGGCGTATTCATAACGTTCGCCGATCAGGCCGAGCAACTGCTCAAGGCTGACGAACTGCTGCAGGAAGGCATTGGAATCCTTGGCCAGGTGGCCCATGCGCATCAGCTCGATGAAGCGCAGTTCGAAGCCGCGCTCCAGACAGTAATCAAGCAGCGGCATGACCTGATCGAGGTTCTGCCCGCGCAACGGCACCATGTTGACCTTGATCTTCATCCCGGCGGCGGCAGCCTGATCCATGCCATCGAGCACGCTGGCCAGATCGCCGCCACGAGCGATGCTGCGAAAAGCAGCGGCATCAAGAGTATCGAGGGAAACGTTGATTCGACGCAGACCGGCATCGACCAGCAGCGGCAGTTTTTTCGCGAGGAGTTGACCATTGGTGGTCAGGCTGATGTCGTCGAGGCCCATCTGGCCGACGGCAGTCATGAACGATTCGAGTTTGGGGCTGACCAGTGGCTCGCCGCCAGTGATGCGCAGGCGCTCGATGCCGGCCGCTTCGATCAGGTATTCGACGCCGCGCGCCATGGCTTCGGCCGACAGCTCATCCTGCGCAGCGACCAACCGCTTGCCGTTGGGCACGCAGTAGGTACAGGCGTAATTGCAGGCAGAGGTCAGGCTGATGCGCAGATTGCGAAAACGCCTGCCTTGACGGTCAACGATCATGAAACACTCCGGCGAAAGAAAATCGAGCGAGCAAAACTTGACTGAGAAATCAGGTTTTAGCAAGCCCTATGCCTGAGTATATTCCTGTGCTATTGCGCCATGTTGTGAAAACACGGCGCAATCAGCCCGCTGAATGACTTATGTGCTCGGCGTTTCCGGGTCGCGCTTGCGCTTGTTGCCCATGCGCACGCCGATGTCCATCAGGAACTGGAAGAAGCCTTCCTGATCTTCCAGCACGTTGCTCCAGAACGGCGAGTGATACAGCGCCACCGCGCCGTGTACCAACGCCCAGGATGCGCAGTAGTGGAAGTACGGCGGCACGTCTTCGAGCTTGCCTTCGCTGATGCGACCCTTGATCAGCAGGGTCAGGCGTTCGAAGTTCGAGGCACGGATCTTGTGCAGTTCCTCGACCATCTCCGGCACCTGATTGCCCTTGACCACTTTCTCTTCGAGACGGTCGAACAGGCGATAGCGCTGCGGGTCGCGCATGCGGAATTCGAAGTAGGCGCGGGACAGCGCTTCCTTGTCCTTGTCGACATCGGCCGAATGCAGCAGCTCGTTCAGATCGCGCTCGTAATCGAGCATCAGGCGCAAGTAGATCTCGGCCTTGGATTTGAA
Organism: Pseudomonas sp. TE9122; assembly: GCF_056278925.1. NCBI lineage: Bacteria > Pseudomonadati > Pseudomonadota > Gammaproteobacteria > Pseudomonadales > Pseudomonadaceae > Pseudomonas > Pseudomonas sp. TE9122. The sequence goes on from NZ_JBWBQI010000001.1 coordinate 3,737,059, forward strand.
GTGCTTGTAGATCGTGCCTTTGCCGATACCCACGGCATCAGCAATCATCTCGACGGTGACACTGTCTTCACCCTGGTCGAGGAACAGCTTGAGCGCGGTATCGAGAATTTCCTGCTCGCGGCGACGAAATTCACGGACCTTACGAGGTTCTTTATGCATAAGAAAAAGGTCTGAAGGGTCAAAATTCGAAGCCGCGTATTATGCCTAACTTGCGCAAAAAAGCACGGTTCATCGACCAAATCTGTGTTTCTTGTTCATTTCGAGAACGAATCGGGTGCAATGAGAACTCAACTGAAGCAAACGTATTCCAAATTTGTTTAAAAACCCCGACCCGCTCACTGGACTGCACGCCAGACTGATCAATACTTGAACTGTCGGGCGACATCTCCCCCAAGTGTCGTGCCGGTAAAGGTACCAACGGACCGCGTGCCTTTGTTTTACTCCTAATGGTCTTAACCCGGATTCACCCCCCAGAACCCGGGTTTTTTTTGCCTGCGATTTGGCCTGCGGTCATACGGCAGATTTAACACTCGCCAGCGGGAACAAGCGCTTGAAGTTTTCCGTGGTCTGCTCGGCAAAGCGCTCGTAGTTCTCACCACGCAGCATCGCCAGAAACTCCGCGACTTCGCGCACGTACTGCGGCAGGTTCGGCTTGCCGCGATACGGAATCGGCGCCAGATACGGCGAATCGGTTTCCACCAGCAGGCGATCGGCCGGCACTTTGCTCGCCACATCGCGCAGAGCGTCGGCATTGCGGAACGTGACGATGCCCGACAGGGAAATGTAATAACCCATGTCCAGCGCCGCTTTGGCCATGTCCCAGTCCTCGGTGAAGCAATGCAACACACCGGCCTGGGGCAGCGCCGCTTCGCGCAGCAGTTCGAGGGTGTCGGCACGGGCGCCGCGAGTGTGGATGATCACCGGCTTGCCGGTGTGCTGCGCCGCTTGCAGATGCAGGCGAAACGACTCCTGCTGCAACTCGGCAGCTTCCGGCTCGTAGTGATAGTCGAGACCGGTTTCGCCGATCGCCACCACTTTCGGGTGATCGAGTTCGTGCAGCAGCCAGTCCAGCGCCGGTGCGGCGCCCGGCTGCACATCCAGCGGATGCACGCCGACCGAGCAATCGACGTCGTCATAACGCTCGGCGAGGGCTTTGACGTCGGCGGCGTTGTCAGCGCTGACGCCGATGCACAGAAAATGTCCCACCCCACGCTCGCGGGCCGCAGCGAGTGCGGCATCCAGCGAGCCGTCATGGGCGGCGAGGTCGAGACGATCAAGGTGACAATGGGAATCTACGAGCATAAAAAGGACTGCAACTTACATCGTATGAGTGGGACGGTCGGATTTCAGCGCTCCGGCCAGATGAGTTTCGATGCGACTGCGCGCGGTGTCGTCGCCGTCGTTGAATTGCACACCGACACCGGCGGCGCGATTGCCTTGTGCGCCTTTGGGGGTGATCCAGGCGACTTTGCCGGCGACCGGAATTTTTTCCGCTTCATCCATCAGGTGCAACAGCATGAACACCTCGTCGCCCAACCGGTAGCTTTTGTTGGTCGGGATGAACAGTCCGCCATTCTTGATGAACGGCATGTAGGCGGCGTAGAGCACCGACTTGTCCTTGATGGTCAGGGACAAGATGCCGTTACGCGGCCCCGGGCTGACAGGTTCAATCATGTTCACCTCCACTGCTGATCTTCAGAGTCTAGGTACACATTCTTATCTTTGACCAGGCAATCCCACCCATTGCACCAACAATGCTTCCAGCAACAGGGCCGGATTGAGGTTGGCCTTGCTCAGCACTTTCTGTCGCTGGGCGAGAATCCAGTCTTGAATATCCAGCACTTTACCCTGCGGGCTTTTCTGGGCCAGGTACTGCACGACCTTGCGCATATCGGCCAGGCCGAGGCCGGCTTCGTCCTGAGTCAGTTGATAGCGCAAGATCAGGCTCGACCAGTCGCAGAACCAGTCGAACAGACGCAGCATCGGAATGCTTTTCCACTCTTCCGCCAGTTGCGTCGGCGATTGTTGTCCCTTGAGCAGCTTCTTCACGCCTTCGACCACTTGTGCACGTTGTTCACGCACACCTTGCGATTGCAGGCTGACCGCCATCAGCGGCGACCCGGCGGCGAGGGTCAGCAGTTCGACGCGCTCTTCCTCCGCGCAATCCGGCAGCGCCTGGGCCAGCCATTGCAGGCTCATCGCCTCGCCCGGCAGCGGGCAGGCCTGCTGCACGCAACGGCTCTTGATGGTTGGCAACAAACGGCTCGGCTGATGGCTGACCAATAGCAGCACGGTATCGCCGGACGGCTCTTCAAGGCTTTTGAGCAAGGCGTTGGCAGCGTTGATGTTCATCGACTCGACCGGCTCGATCAACACCACTTTGCGCCCGCCGAGCTGCGCGGTCTGCACGACGAAACTGACCAGATCACGAACCTGATCGACCTTGATCGCCTTGTCCGCCTCTTCCGGCTCCAGGATGTAATTGTCCGGATGACTGCCGGCCTTGAGCAGCAAGCAGGATTTGCACTCGCCGCACGCCTCAGGCGTCGGACGCTGGCACAGCAGGCTCGCCATCAGGCGTTCGGCCAGCGCACGCTTGCCGATCCCGGCCGGACCGTGCAGCAGATACGCGTGGGCATGCTGACTGCGTCCGGCCAGTTGCCGCCAGAGGCTGTCCTGCCATGGATAGGCCTCAGCCACGGGCCAGCTCCAGCAAATTCGGTAGCAAGGTGTCCAGCGATTGCTGGACCTTGGCCAATGGCTGACCGGCATCGATGCGCACGTAGCGCGACGGGTCGGCTTCGGCGCGTTTCAGGAACGCATTGCGCACGTTCTCGAAAAACGCCCGGCCTTCGAGTTCGAAACGGTCCAGGCGACCACGGGCACTGGCGCGGGCCAGGCCGATTTCAACGGGCAGGTCGAAAATCAAGGTCAGATCGGGCCGCAAGTCGCCCTGCACAAAAGTTTCCAGCGTAGCAATGCGCTCCAGTGACAAACCACGACCGCCGCCCTGATAGGCGTATGTCGAGTCGGTGAAACGATCACACAGCACCACAGCGCCACGGGCCAGCGCCGGGCGAATCACCTCGGCCAGATGCTGGGCGCGCGCGGCGAACATCAGCAACAGCTCGGCGTCCGGGTGCATCACTTCGTCGGCCGGGGTCAGCAGGACATCACGAATCCGTTCGGCCAGCGGTGTACCGCCGGGCTCACGGGTGAGCAGCACTTCGATACCGGCGGCGCGCAGGCGCTCGGCGAGGTATTCGCGATTGGTGCTCTTGCCCGCGCCTTCCGGGCCTTCCAGGGTAATAAACAAGCCAGTCACAGGCAGTCCTTCATCAAAGTCATTGCGCGTTCTGTGGTGCAGCGGCGTCCGGTTCCAGGGCTGGCGCAGGTTCTTGCGGCGGCACTTGCGGCAGCGCCTCGGGCGCGGTGTTCGGCGAGGCCGCCGGAGTCGCCTCATCGGTGGCCGGCGCGGTTACTGGTGCCGGGCTGGAACGGTAATCGGCGCGGCGCTTGAGCTGGTATTCACGCACTGCGTTGTTGTGCGCATCCAGATCATCGGAGAACACATGGCTGCCATCGCCACGGGCGACGAAATACAGGCTGCTGCCCTCCACCGGGTTGAGCGCAGCATGAATCGCCTCGCGCCCGACCATCGCAATCGGCGTTGGCGGCAAGCCTGGAATCACGTAGGTGTTGTAAGGCGTCGGCTCTTTCAAATGTGCGCGGGTCAGTTTGCCGGTGTAGCGATCACCGAGGCCATAAATCACCGTTGGATCGGTCTGCAACTGCATGCCCAGCGCCATGCGCCGTACAAAGACGCCGGCAATCTGCCCGCGCTCCTGCGGAACGCCGGTCTCTTTCTCGACCAGCGAGGCCATGATCAGCGCTTGATAAGGTTCGCTGTAAGGCACATCGGCAGAACGCTGCGCCCACTCTTTGGCGAGCACTTCATCGAGACGATCAAAGGCCTTTTTCAGCAGCTCGGCATCGGACATGCCGCGCACGAAGCGATAGGTATCCGGGAAAAACCGACCTTCCGGGAACAAGCCTTTGTGGCCGATCTTCGCCATCACGTCGCTGTCGCTCAGGCCATTGAGGGTCTGCTCGAGCTTGTCATCCTTGGCCAGAGCGGCGCGCACTTGATGAAAAGTCCAGCCTTCGACCAGGGTCAGGCTGTACTGAACCACGTCGCCACGCTTCCACGAGTCGATCAGACCGTTGACGGTCATGCCCGGCTGCATGCGGTATTCGCCGCTGTGAATCGGTGTGCCGGCGAGATTGAAGCGCCAGTAGACGCGCAGCCAGAACGCGTCCTTGATGACGCCATCGGTTTCGAGTTCAAGGAAGGTACGGGTCGGTGTAGAGCCTTTCGGCACATCCAGCAGTTGTTCCTGCGGGATGTTCAGGGGCTGTTCCAGCGCCGAATGAATTTTCCAGGCGCTGGCGCCCAACAGCAGCCCTGCCAGAACCAGTCCGGTTTCCAGCAGCAGCAAAAGTTTACGTCTCACGAATCAAGCATCCAGTAGCGCGCGGGCAATGGTTTGCAGTTTACGGGTGAGCGGGCCAACCGGCCAGCTCAGTGCAGCACAGGCGCGTACCGGCCAGACGCCATAAACGCTGTTGCAGACAAACACTTCATCAGCCCATTGCAGCTGTTCGAGGCTGATATCGGCGATTTGCGTGGGGATGGCCAGCGACTCGGCCTGAAACAATATTTCCGCGCGCATCACACCTGCGACGCCGCAGCGCTTCAAGTCGGGCGTGATCAAGCCACCGTCGCGCACCAGGAAAATATTGCTGTACACACCTTCGACGACGCGCCCGGCCTGATCGAGCATCAAGCCTTCGGCATGCTCGCTGTCCTGCCATTCGGCGCGGGCGAGCACCTGTTCCAGTCGATTCAGATGTTTGAGCCCGGCCAACAAAGGCTGCGTAGATAAACGCGTGTTGCAGGGAAACAGGCGGATGCCGTGCTCGGCATGGGCAGCGGGATACGCTGCCGGCGGATTGCCTTGCAGGATGCGTCGGCCCTGCGCCGCAGGATCGGGCGCATAACCACGCAAGCCGTCACCCCGAGTGAGGATAAGCTTGAGCACGCCCTCGCCCATCGCAGCGGCATAGCTGAGCAGCTCATGGCGAACCAGCTCGAGATCGGTCGCAATGGCCAGACGCGCGCAGCCATCAGCCAGGCGCGTCAGGTGCCGATCCAGCAGGATCGGCCGAGCACTGCGCACGGCAATGGTCTCGAACAGACCATCGCCGTAAGCCAGGCCGCGATCTTTCAGCGACAGCACGTCAGCCGGTTGACCGTCGACCCAGCTGTCCATCAGCCGGCGAACCGGCGAAACGCCAGAGTGCCGTTGGTGCCGCCAAAACCGAAGGAGTTGGACAGCACGACATCGATGTCCATGTTGCGCGCGGTGTGCGCAACGAAATCGAGATCGCAGCCTTCGTCCGGTTCATCAAGGTTGATGGTCGGCGGTGCCACCTGGCTGTTGATCGCCAGCACGCTGAAAATCGCTTCGACCGCGCCCGCCGCACCCAACAGGTGGCCAGTCATCGACTTGGTCGAGCTGACGGCCAGCTTGTAGGCGTGATCGCCGAACACAGACTTGATCGCATTGGCTTCGGCAAGGTCGCCGGCCGGGGTCGAGGTGCCGTGGGCGTTGATGTACTGCACTTGATCGACATTGATCTTCGCGTCGCGCAGGGCATTGGTGATGCAGCGCGCGGCACCGGCGCCGTCGGCGGGTGGCGAGGTCATGTGGAACGCATCGCCACTGGTGCCGAAACCGATCAGCTCGGCGTAGATCGTGGCGCCACGGGCCTTGGCGTGTTCGAGCTCTTCGAGAACCAGAGCACCGGCGCCGTCGGACAGGACGAAGCCATCACGGCCCTTGTCCCACGGACGGCTGGCGCGGGTTGGCTCGTCGTTGCGGGTCGACAGCGCACGGGATGCGCCGAAGCCGCCCATGCCCAGACCGCAGGCAGCCATTTCCGCACCGCCGGCAATCATCACGTCGGCTTCGTCGTACATGATGTTGCGCGCGGCCATGCCAATGCAGTGCGTACCGGTGGTGCACGCGGTGGCGATGGCGTAGTTGGGTCCCTGTGCGCCGAGATGGATCGACAGGAAGCCGGAAATCATATTGATGATCGAGCCAGGCACAAAGAACGGCGAGATCCGTCGCGGACCGGTCTCGTGCAGGGTGCGGCTGGTTTCTTCGATGTTGGTCAGACCGCCGATACCCGAACCCATGGCCACGCCAATGCGTTCACGGTTGGCATCGGTGACTTCCAGACCGGCGTTGCGCACGGCTTGAAAGCCTGCGGCGAGGCCGTACTGAATGAACAGGTCGAGCTTGCGCGCTTCCTTGACCGACAGGTATTCCTCGACATTGAAGCCCTTGACCGAACCGCCGAAGCGGGTCGAATAGGCAGAAAGGTCGGTGTGTTCGATCAGACCAATGCCACTGCGGCCAGCCAGAATGCCCTGCCAACTGCTCGGCACATCCGTGCCCAGTGGCGACAACATACCCATACCGGTGACTACGACGCGTCTACGCGACACAGCACTCTCCTTTTTCAAATGACGACTTTGCATCAGGCCTAAAGAAAAAACCGCACGCCATGATGGCAGTGCGGTTTTTCCATGACAGCAAGCAACGATTACAAACTATTACGCCTGGTGGCTGGTAACGTAGTCGATTGCAGCTTGTACAGTAGTGATCTTTTCAGCTTCTTCGTCAGGGATTTCGGTCTCGAATTCCTCTTCCAGAGCCATCACCAGCTCAACGGTGTCAAGGGAGTCGGCACCCAGGTCTTCTACGAAGGAAGCGGTGTTGACCACTTCTTCTTCTTTAACACCCAGTTGCTCGGCAACGATTTTCTTGACGCGCTCTTCGATGGTGCTCATACCTTGTTTTCACTCCTAATGGACAAATTCAGGCAGCTGGCCAGTGGGTAAGTGTATAGAAAGCCTTTTCAGTTTTTCAACTGAAAGCTTCACTCCTCAAACCCTGCGGCCCTCTGCCTATAAATAGATTGCAGCTTTATAACGGATTTTAGACAGCTCGTATGACATTTTTTTGAAGCAATCCGTCACATTTTACTTACATGTACATCCCACCGTTCACCGGGATTGTAGCCCCGGTAACGTATGCCGCACCGTCGGATGCAAGAAAAGCGACCACGGACGCGATCTCTTGAGCTTGCCCCAGACGACCCAGCGGAATCTGCGTCTGCAAGGCTTCACGCTGTGCTTCAGGCAGCTCGCGGGTCATATCGGTGTCGATGAACCCTGGGGTTACCGAGTTGACCGTAATCGAACGCGAACCGACTTCACGCGCCATCGCCCGGCTGAAACCTTCCAGACCGGCCTTGGCGGCTGCATAGTTTACTTGGCCAGCGTTGCCCATGGCACCCACCACCGAGCCAATACTGATAATTCGACCCCAGCGCGCCTTGGTCATGCCGCGCAGAACGCCCTTGGACAGGCGATACAGACTGTTCAGGTTGGTATCGATCACGTCGTACCACTCGTCGTCTTTCATGCGCATCATCAGGTTATCGCGGGTGATACCGGCATTATTGACCAGAATCGCCACCGGCGCACCGAACTGCTCCTGAATGCCTGCCAGCACGGCGCTGACCGATTCGTCGCTGGTGACATTGAGTTCGAAACCGGCGCCCTGAATACCGTTCTCCTTCAGGGTCGCGGCAATGCGCTCGGCGCCCGACGCGGAGGTCGCGGTGCCGACAACGATGGCGCCCTGACGACCCAGTTCCAGCGCGATGGCCTGGCCGATGCCGCGGCTTGCACCGGTAACCAGTGCAACTTTACCTTGCAGACTCATGCAAGTTTCTCCTGATTCAGGCCTGCGCTGCGCGAGCGGCAGCGAAGGCATCTGGGGTATTGAGATTGGAAGTCGAAACGCCTTCGGCGCAACGTTTGTTCAGGCCAGCGAGGACTTTGCCCGGGCCGCATTCGACCAGATTGGTCGCGCCCTTGGCGGCCAAAGTCTGCACCGATTCAACCCAGCGCACTGGCTTGTAGAGCTGTTCGAGCAGATCGCGCTTGAGGGTTTCCAGATCGGCTGGCACTTGTGCGCTGACGTTCTGCACCACCGGGATCTGCGGCGCCTGCCAGTCGATGGCGGCGATGGATTCAGCGAAGCGCTCGGCAGCCGGACGCATCAGCTCGCAGTGCGACGGCACGCTCACCGGCAACGGCATGGCGCGTTTGGCACCACGGGCCTTGCAGCCTTCGATGGCGCGCTCGACGGCTGCCTTGGCACCGGCGATCACCACTTGGCCCGGCGAGTTGAAATTCACTGCGCTGACGACTTCGCCTTGCGCCGCTTCGGCGCAGGCAGCCAGCACGTCGGCATCTTCCAGACCGAGGATCGCAGCCATGCCGCCCTGCCCGGCCGGCACCGCTTCCTGCATCAACTGGCCACGGCGCTCGACGAGCTTGACCGCGTCAGCCAGGGTCAGGCTGCCGGCAGCAACCAGCGCGCTGTATTCACCCAGGCTATGGCCGGCGACGAACGCCGGACGCGCGCCGCCTTCGGCCAGCCACAGACGCCACAGGGCGATCGAAGCGGTCAGAATGGCTGGTTGGGTTTTGTCGGTTTGATTGAGCAGCTCTTCCGGGCCCTGCTGGGTCAGCGCCCACAGGTCGTAGCCCAGCGCAGCAGAGGCTTCTTGAAAGGTTTCGAGGATCAGCGGATGTTGCGCGCCCAGCTCGGCCAGCATGCCGAGGGACTGCGAACCCTGTCCTGGAAAGACGAATGCGAGGGAAGCAGACATGTAACAAGCCCCTAATGATCTTGTCGTCGGAAAATAACGCCCCGTTGGGGACGCCAGAAACTGACAGTTTGGATGGCCCTTTGAACCGGGCGGTCACATTTAAGCATTGTCCGACGAAAACGCCTAAGACAACAGCTCCTCCAGACGACCGTGGAGACGCTCGGGGAGGTTCTCTTGAATCTCGATCAGCGCCCGTTGAATGGCACTCTGAAAGCCCTGTACCCCGGCCGATCCGTGGCTTTTCACGACGATGCCCTGCAAGCCGAGAAAGCTTGCGCCATTATGCCGCGCCGGGGCCAGGTCGGCCTGCAGACGCTTCATCAACGGCAGCGCGAGAACGCCGACAGCGCGCGAAGCGAAGTTTTTCTTGAACAAAGCCTCGATCCGCGCAGCAATCATCGTCGCCAGACCTTCGCTGGACTTGAGCAGGATGTTGCCGACGAAGCCGTCACACACCACCACATCGGCCTCGCCGCGATACAAGCCGTCGCCCTCGATAAAACCGATGTAGTTGATCCCGCGCGCAGCCTGCAACAACGTGGCGGCCAGTTTGACCTGCTGATTGCCCTTGATGTCTTCAGTGCCGATGTTCAGCAGTGCCACACGCGGACGGGCGATACCCAGGGTCTGCGCAGCGACCGAGCCCATCACCGCAAACTGCAACAGGTGCTCGGCACTGCAATCGACGTTGGCGCCCAGATCGAGCAGCTGGCAATAACCGGTCTGCGTCGGAATCGCCGCGACCATGGCCGGCCGATCAATGCCGGGCAATGTCTTCAGCACGAATCGCGACAAGGCCATCAACGCACCCGTATTGCCGGCACTGACACAGGCCTGCACCTTGCCATCGCGCAGCAGTTCAAGGGGCTACACGCATCGACGAATCCGGCTTGCCACGCAGGGCTTGGGCGGGTTTTTCGTCCATGGTGATGACTTCGCTCGCCGCGACAATCGTCAGGCGCGCGCGATCGGCAGCCGACTGGCCGTGGATCAGTTCTTCAAGAAGGGAGGGTTGACCGACGAGGGTCAGGTGCAGCGAGGGTGTAGCAGACAGGCAAGCGAGACTGGCCTGAACAATGCTGCGGGGACCGAAGTCCCCGCCCATTGCGTCAATCGCGATGACTTGAGCAGACAAGTGATTACTCGTCAGCGCCCTTGTCGATCACTTTACGGCCACGGTAAACGCCTTCTGGCGATACGTGGTGACGCAGGTGAACTTCACCAGTGGTTTTTTCTACAGACAGGGTGCTAGCCTCGAGAGCGTCGTGCGAACGGCGCATGTCACGGGCAGAGCGGGATTTTTTGTTCTGCTGAACAGCCATAATTGATTAACTCCTAAACGTTTGGGTCACGCTTTAACTGCGCCAATACACTGAACGGGTTGGACCGCGTTACCTCGTCCTCGCTCGGTTCGGGCTCATCTGCTCCCGCCGGCTGCTGGCATTCTTCCGGATGATGAGCAGGCACAATGGGCAAGGCGAGCAGAAGCTCCTCCTCGATCAGTGACTGCAGATCCAATGGATCTTCGCCCAGTTCCAGCACGTCATAACCTTTCGGCAACGACTGGGTATTCGCACCCTCCTTCACCACCGCGTAACTGCATTCGCTGTGGATCGGCAGGGTGACCAGCTCAAGACAACGCTGGCAAACCATTTTGACTTCGGTGTCGATAAAGCTGTGGATGACCACAGACTTACGTTCATCTCGTTCAAAAACGAATTTGGCCTGCACCGTACCGACATCGTCGGAAAGCGGGTCGCAGAGTCTCTTCAAATCGGCCAGCAGCAGTTCACCTTGAAGGGTGGTGCCACGGTCAGCCAATTTGCGCGGGTCAACGTGAGGTGGAATCGGGTCATTCAACATAGGCGCAGCATTATAGGGATGCACCCACCCATGTCAAAGGAAATTGTGCCCTGTCCGTCACTTGCGCGCCTCCGCTAGAATCCGCACCTGCCTCAGGAGACGTCCATGCTGCCTTTATTACTCGCTTCAAGCTCGACTTATCGCCGTGAATTGCTCGCCCGCCTGCACCTGCCGTTCGTCTGCAGCTCGCCGGACATCGACGAAAGCCACCGCCCGGGCGAGTCCGCGATCGATCTGGTCAAACGCCTCGCTGAGGAAAAAGCCCGCGCCCTGGCGGACAGCCACCCTGCTCATCTGATCATTGGCTCGGATCAGGTCGCCGTCCTCGGCGAACAGATCATCGGCAAGCCGCACACCTTCGAGAAGGCTCGCGAGCAATTGATGGCGGCCAGCGGTGCGAGCGTAACCTTCCTGACTGGCCTGACGCTGCTCAACAGCCAGACCGGGCAATGCCAGGTCGACTGCGTGCCGTTTACCGTGCACATGCGTCAGCTGGATCAGGCGCGCATCGAACGCTACCTGCGCATCGAGCAACCGTACGACTGCGCCGGCAGCTTCAAGGCCGAAGGACTGGGCGTGAGCCTGTTTCAATCGACCGAAGGACCGGATGCCACCAGCCTGATCGGCCTGCCGCTGATTCGCCTGATCGATATGTTGTTGGTCGAGGGTGTGCAAATCCCTTAAAAGCAAAAGATCGCAGCCTTCGGCAGCTCCGACACCGATTGTGCAAGAGCTGCCGTTGACCTGCGATCTTCTGACCTTGAAACAATTACCGCAACGAAGGCCCGTGGAAACCCATCCACATCGCCAACTGCTCGGCCACGCTGGCGCCGAGCTTTTTCGAGAAGCGATCGAACGGCGATTCCTGCACCGTGAAGTCCACCAGCTCCTTCTCGCCAATCACATCACGCGCCACCGAACTGGCACTGCCCAAGCCATCGATCAAGCCTAGCGGCAGCGCCTGCTCACCCGACCAGACCAGCCCGGAAAACAGCTCCGGATGCTCTTTGTCCTTCAGGCGATCGCCACGCCCCTGCTTGACGCTATTGATGAACTGCTTGTGCGTGGTGTCCAGCACGCTTTGCCAGAATGCGGTTTCTTCGGGCTTTTGCGGCTGGAACGGATCCAGGAATGCCTTGTGCTCGCCCGAGGTATAGGTGCGACGCTCAACCCCGAGTTTTTCCATGGTGCCAACGAAACCGTAACCCGCCGCCGTCACGCCGATCGAGCCGACCAGGCTGGCCTTGTCGGCGTAGATCTGATCCGCCGCGCTGGCGATGTAATAGGCGCCCGAAGCACCAAGATCGGAAATCACTGCGTAAAGCTTGATCTCCGGATGCAGGCCACGCAGACGCTTGATCTCGTCATAGACATAGCCAGACTGCACCGGACTGCCGCCCGGGCTATTGATGCGCAGGACCACGCCCTTGACCTTTTTGTCTTCGAACGCCGCACGCAGGCTGCCAACGATATTGTCGGCGCTGGCCGGCTCCTTGTCGGCGATTACACCGTCGATCTCGATCAACGCCGTGTAGTTCGGGCCGCGGGTGGCGGTTTTTTCCATGTCCATCAGCGGCGTGAACAGCAGCAGCGCAACAAACAGATAAACAAACGTCAGCAGCTTGAAGAAAATCCCCCAGCGCCGCGAACGGCGTTGTTCCTGCACGCCGGCCAGCAAAGTCTTTTCCAACAGCTTCCAGCTTTTCGCGTCACCGTCGTCGGCACTTGCCTTGGCCGGTGCTTTCCATTCGTCGGTCATGCCATCTACCCCAGCAAAAACGTATTAAGCCCGCTGACCCAGCCAGGCGTGCAATTCAGAAAAACGGTCGATCGACAGGCGTGGCTCGAACTGTTGCAGGGACTCGATCGATTGCGCGCCGTAACTGACCGCCACCGAATCCATCCCCGCGTTGCGTGCCATCAGCAGATCGAACGACGAATCGCCGACCATCAACGCCTGCTCCGGACGTACGCCGCAGTGGCTGACGATCTGCTCAAGCATCAGAGGGTGTGGCTTGCTGGCAGTTTCATCGGCGGCGCGGGTGATATCGAAATAATCTTCCCAGCCATTGGCCTTGAGCACCCGATCCAGCCCGCGACGGTTCTTGCCCGTCGCTACCGCCAGGTGATAACCCTGCTCGCGAAACGATGCCATCGACTCGACCACGCCCTCGAACAGCGGCGACGGCACGGCTTCGGCAGCGATGTAGTGATCGGCGTAGTACTCGCGAAACGCGAGCATTTCTGCGTCGCTGATTTCGGGGTACAGCGTGCGAATCGCCTCCGGCAAGCCGAGACCGATGATGCCTTTGACAGCGAAGTCATCGCGCAGCTCGAAACCGGAACGCCCGGACGCCGAGTGCATGGCCTCGACGATCCGATGGATGGAATCGGCGAGGGTGCCGTCCCAGTCGAAAATCAGCAGCTTGTAATCAGATGGGCGCACTCAATCGCTCCACGGTCTTGGCCCACATTTCATCGACGGGCGCTTGCAGATTCAGCTTGCCGCCGTCGGGCAGCGGCACCGTCAGCATGTAAGCGTGCAGGAACAGACGCTTACCGCCCAGATCGCGGATTTCCTTGGTGAAATCCTCGTCGCCATACTTACTGTCACCGGCAATGCAATGGCCAGCATGCAAGGTGTGCACGCGAATCTGGTGGGTACGACCGGTAACCGGTTTAGCTTCGACCATGGTGGCAAAATCACCGAAGCGGCGCAGCACCTTGAACAGCGTCAGGGCTTCTTTGCCCTCGTCATTGACTTCGACCATGCGCTCGCCGGAACGCAGATTGCTCTTGAGCAGCGGAGCGCGAACCTGCTTGATCGAGGTTGCCCAGTTGCCACGGACCAGCGCCATGTAGCGCTTGTCGACGCCATCGCCGCGCAACTGCTCGTGCAGGTGGCGCAACATGCTGCGCTTCTTGGCGATCATCAGCAGGCCGGAGGTGTCACGGTCAAGACGGTGAACCAGCTCCAGTTCCTTGGCGTCGGGACGCAACTGACGAAAGGCTTCGATCACGCCGAAATTCAGCCCGCTGCCGCCATGCACCGCAATGCCGGCGGGCTTGTTGATCACGATCAGGGCCTTGTCTTCGAAGACAATCGAGGCTTCCAGGCGCTGCAACAGCCCCTGGGCCAGCGGCACCGGTTCGTCGCGCTCAGGCACGCGAACCGGCGGCACGCGCACGATGTCGCCGGCCTGCAGCTTGTATTCGGGCTTGATCCGACCTTTGTTCACGCGCACTTCGCCTTTGCGCAAAATGCGGTAAATCAAGGTCTTGGGCACGCCTTTGAGCCGGGCGAGGAGAAAGTTGTCGATTCGTTGGCCGGCATACTCCGGCGAGACTTCAAGCAGTTGAACGCCTGGAGTCGAAGGGGCAGTAGTTGTCATGCCGCGGATGATAACAATTTTTATGGAATTGAAGCACTTAATCATTGCTGCTATAGTCGCGAACGCCGCCAAAAGCGGCCTGGACAGCGGAACCACGGTCAAAGACCGGCCCTGACCAACGCAATTCACCAGGGCGCGAGGCCGTCCTACGGGGCTTTCGCTACGTAACGGTGGAGTTTGCGGTTGTAACGAGCGCAGGTGACATGAGGCCTGAATTACACCGCCGAGCAGAGTTCTCACTCGCCCGGAAGGCAACATTCGAGGCCAGTTCACAAAGTGCAGTCGACTGCGAATGACCCCGAGCGATTGCTTCGGAAACATCGCCTGAATTAGCCATGATGCGTGACCTCCCCTTTCGGAGCTCACGGTAAATGCCAACCCGCTGCGGATTCTGCGCGCGGCAGCACCCGAATTATCAGGGATACGTGTAGGGTGGAGATGCACAACCGCCGGACTGTGTAGCAACAAGCTTTGATCAAGACGCTTCATCTCGTCCACAGCCGCTGGTTGATTCCTCCTCCTGACTGAGTGCTTAAGTAGCCACAGCAAGCAGGACGCGTACGTCGCGGTATCGGCCCAATTGGCCGCACATCGCTGGACACGGGAATGGCCAACCACTCCCGACGCACCTGACACCGACCGTGAGAAGTCGTGTGTGCCGAACGCCGTTTCCGGCAGCCCGGAAACCGACGGTACTACATGAAAAGAATGCTGATTAACGCAACTCAACCCGAAGAGTTGCGTGTTGCACTGGTAGATGGCCAACGCCTCTACGACCTGGACATCGAATCCGGTGCACGCGAGCAGAAGAAGGCCAACATCTATAAAGGCCGTATCACTCGCATCGAACCAAGCCTTGAGGCTGCCTTTGTCGATTTCGGCTCCGAGCGCCACGGCTTCCTGCCCCTCAAAGAAATCTCCCGCGAATACTTCAAGAAAGCCCCCGAAGGCCGCGTCAACATCAAGGACGTCCTGAGCGAAGGCCAGGAAGTCATCGTTCAGGTCGAGAAAGAAGAACGTGGGAACAAGGGCGCCGCCCTGACCACCTTCATCAGCCTGGCCGGTCGTTACCTCGTACTGATGCCGAACAACCCGCGTGCCGGCGGCATCTCCCGTCGCATCGAAGGCGAAGAACGCAACGAACTGCGTGAAGCGCTGAACGGTCTGGTTGCTCCGGCCGACATGGGTCTGATCGTGCGCACTGCCGGCCTGGGCCGCAGCAGCGAAGAAATGCAGTGGGACCTCGACTACCTGCTGCAACTGTGGACCGCCATCAAAGAAGCCTCGCTGGATCGCTCCGCGCCATTCCTGATCTACCAGGAAAGCAACGTGATCATCCGCGCTATCCGCGATTACCTGCGCCAGGACATCGGCGAAGTGCTGATCGACAGCGTTGAAGCCCAGGACGAAGCCCTGACCTTCATCCGCCAGGTGATGCCGCAGTACGCCAGCAAGATCAAGCTGTACGAAGACAGCGTGCCGCTGTTCAACCGTTTCCAGATCGAAAGCCAGATCGAGACCGCATTCCAGCGCGTCGTCGAACTGCCTTCCGGCGGCTCCATTGTGATCGATCCGACCGAAGCCCTGGTGTCCATCGACATCAACTCGGCGCGCGCCACCAAAGGCAGCGACATCGAAGAAACCGCCCTGCAGACCAACCTTGAAGCCGCCGAAGAAATCGCCCGTCAGTTGCGCCTGCGCGACATCGGCGGCCTGATCGTCATCGACTTCATCGATATGACCCCGGCGAAGAACCAGCGCGCCGTGGAAGAGAAAGTCCGTGAATGCCTGGAAGCTGACCGCGCCCGCGTGCAGATCGGTCGTATCTCGCGTTTCGGCCTGCTGGAAATGTCCCGTCAGCGCCTGCGTCCATCGCTGGGCGAAAGCAGCGGCATCGTCTGCCCGCGTTGCAACGGCACCGGCATCATCCGTGACGTTGAATCGCTGTCGCTGGCCATCCTGCGCCTGATCGAAGAAGAAGCCCTGAAGGACCGCACCGCCGAAGTTCGCGCGCAAGTGCCGATCCCGGTTGCTGCGTTCCTGCTCAACGAAAAACGCAACTCGATCACCAAGATCGAACTGCGGACCCGTGCCCGGATCGTCATTCTGCCGAACGATCACCTTGAGACGCCGCACTTCGAAGTTCAGCGCCTGCGTGACGACAGCCCGGAAGCCGCGACCAACCAGTCCAGCTACGAAATCGCTGCCGCCGCTGCCGAAGTCGAAGAAGTCCAGCCAGCCGCTGCGACCCGCACTCTGGTTCGCCAGGAAGCTGCGGTGAAAACTGCGCCGGCCCGTGCCAACGCACCGGTGCCGACTGAAGTTGCACCTGCCGCACCAGCTCCAGCACCAGTTGCCGCACCTGAGCCAAGCCTGTTCAAGGGTCTGGTGAAGTCGCTGGTCAGCCTGTTCGCCACCAAGGAAGAGCCAGCCGCACCGGTCGCTGTCGCGAAACCGGCTGCCACCGAGCGTCCTGCCCGCAACGAAGAGCGTCGCAACGGTCGTCAGCAGAGCCGCAACCGCAACGGTCGCCGCGATGAAGAACGCAAGCCGCGCGAAGAACGTGCTCCACGTGAAGAGCGTGCCCCACGCGAGCCGCGCGAAGAGCGCCAGCCACGTGAAACCCGTGAGCCGCGTGAAACCCGCAGCGAAGCGCCGGTAGCTCGCGAAGAACGCGCACCACGTGCCCCGCGTGAAGAACGTGCACCGCGTGCACCGCGTGAAGATCGCAAGCCGCGTGGCGAGCGTGAAGAGCGTGTGCGTGAACTGCGCGAGCCACTGGACGCCGTGCCAGCCGCAGCCGCTGCAGCCGTAACCGCTGAAGAGCGTCCGGCCCGTCAGCCACGCGAAGAACGCGCCCCGCGTCCGCCGCGTGAAGAGCGTCAACCGCGTGCCGAGCAGGCCGCTGCTGCCGTTGCTGAAGAAGAAGTGAACAGCAACAACGAAGAGCAACTGCCGGAAGACGGTCAGGACAACGCCGAAGGCGATCGTCCACGTCGTCGCTCCCGTGGCCAGCGTCGTCGCAGCAACCGTCGCGAGCGTCAACGTGATGCCAACGGCAATGTGATCGAAGGTTCGGAAGAATCCGAGTCCGCTGAAAACGCTGGCGAGCCAAGCACTGCCGATCTGGCCGCTGGCCTGGCCGTCACCGCCGCCGTAGCCAGCAGCACCATCAGCGCTCCGGCAGAAGCCGAAGCTCACGAGCAGGCTAAACGCGCCACTGCCGCCACACTGGAAACTGCTCCAGTCGAAGCGCCGGTTGTCGAAGCCACCACTCCAGTGGAAGTGACTGCTGCACCAGAAATCGAAGTCGCCCCGGTCCGCGAAGCTCAGCCTCAGGTTGAAGCGCCTGCCGAACCGGAAGCTGTCGTTGAAGCGCCAGTTGCTGAATCCGAACCAGCGACCGAAACCGTCAGCGAAAACGTGACCAAAACCGTGCGTGAAGTTCGCGAAGAGCAGACTGCGTTCAACTGGGTTGCCGAGCCAGCCGTCACCGAAGCACCAGCGCCAGTCGCTGAAGCCGAAGTGCCGCAAGCCATGGTTTCCGAGCCAGTAGTTGCAGCAGCAGAGCCGGCGCCGACACCAGTAGTTGAAGCTCCGGTTGCCGAAGCTCAGGCTGAAGAAGCACCAGCCGCAGTCGAAGCGCCAGCCCCGGCGGTTGAAGCTCCAGCTCCGGTCAGCGCCCTGACGCCAAACGGCCGTGCGCCAAACGACCCGCGTGAAGTGCGTCGTCGCAAGCGTGAAGCCGAGCGTCTGCAGAAGGAAGCCGAACTGGCTGCCGAACCAGCCGCTGCGGCTGAAGTGGTCGAGGCAGCCCCTGCCCCGGTCGCGGAAGAAGCATCGGTTGAAGCGGTGATCGCTGAAGCACCACGCTCCGTTCAGGACGCGGTTGAACAGCGCGAAGAAGCCCAGGAAAAAGAGCACGAGCCTAAACCACTCGTGTAATTCCTGAAGCCAATAAAAAGCCCCGCCCGGTGAAAGCCTGGCGGGGCTTTTTATTGCCTGAAATACCAGCATCATCCACAATCTTTGTGGGAGCGAGCAGGCTCGCTCCCACAAGGAATTTCAACACGGCTCAGGGCCGAGGAAATACCAGAGATTCAGGCACATCGATATCCCACAACACCCCCGGATCTTCCACCGCTACTTCCACCACCCTACCCTGCGCAAACAACGGCCTTGCGCCACGATCGCCGGTCAGCGCCTGCAATTGCGCGCCAAATGACCGACCAAACCCCACCGGATGGCCAAACTCGCCACCCCGCACCGGCACGCTCACCGCGTCATCAGCCATCGCCGCGAGCACTCGCTCGATACTCGAAAGCAAGATAAACGGCATATCGCCGAGCACAATCAACCAGCCATCAGCGTCCGGGCAAGCAGCAACACCTGCAGCGATGCTGTCGCCCATGCCGGTCGACTCGATTGACACCACGTCGCAGCCATATGCCTGGGCCATGCGCATCGCCTGTGGTCGCGCTTCGGTGGTGACCAGTACGCGCTTGTCGAGACTGGCCGGCAGGTTCACCAGCACCTGCTCGATGACCGAACGCACCGCGCCGTCACGCCCGGTGCAATCAGCGAGCAATTTGTCTTTGTCGGGACCGGCGATCTGGCGAAAGCGTTTGCCCTCGCCCGCCGCCAGCACGATCACTGCGATGGATTGGCTCATGCACCCTCCAGCGTTTTTTTCTGTTTCAGCTCCACACCGTTCTTGATCGCGACAATTTCCGCCAGCAAGGACAAAGCGATCTCTGCCGGCGAATGACTACCGATGTGCAGGCCGATCGGCCCGTGCAAGCGATCAATCGACGCTTGCGACAAGCCTAGCTGAGCGAGGTTTTCCCGGCGCTTCTGGCTGTTGACCCGCGAACCGAGCGCGCCGACGTAAAACGCCGGCGAGTCGAGCGCGGTGAGCAAAGCCATGTCATCCAGGCGTGGATCGTGAGTCAAGGCGACAATCGCCGTGCGCTCGTCGGTCTGGATGTTCAGCACAGCTTCATCCGGCATGCCGGGGACGAAACGGCCATGCTGCTCTTCCCAGCCGTAAACGAACTCGGTGCGCGGATCGCAGATCAGCACTTCGAAATCCAGCAGCCGTGCCATGTCGGCGACGTAGCGCGACAACTGCCCGGCACCGATCAGCAACAAGCGCCAGCGCGGACCGTAAATCGCCCGCAGAACCTTGCCGTCGAACACCAGCGAATCGGACTTGCTCGCCGGAGCCAGCAGCACCTCGCCGGTTTCGATGTTCAGTTCCCGGGCAACGATTTCGTGGTTTTCGCAACGCTGCAGCAGCTCGGCGACCCACGCCGGGTCGCCGACGCGCTCTTCGGTCAGGCGCAGGGTGCCGCCGCAAGGCAGGCCGAAACGCGCGGCCTCCTCGCGGGTCACGCCATAGGTAATCATCTGCACTGGCGGACCATCGGTGGCAATGCGGCCGTCGTGCAGCCGCGCGATCAAGTCATCCTCGACACAGCCGCCTGACACCGAACCGATCACCACGCCGTCCTCGCGCAAGGCGAGCATGGCGCCGGGCGAGCGCGGCGCGGTGCCCCAGGTCTGCACCACGCTGAACAGCACCACCCGCTGCCCGGCACGGCGCCACTCGAGGACGCTGCGCAGGACGTTGAGATCGACGCTGTCCATTTACGCCTCCGCCTTCTGCCAGCCTTGCAACTGATACCGCACCGGCAGATTGCGGATGCGCTTGCCGGTGGCGGCGAAGATCGCATTGCACAGCGCCGGAGCAATCGGCGGCACGCCCGGCTCACCAACGCCACCCAACGGCACGTCACCCGGCGGCGTGACCAGATGCACCGCGACTTCCTTGGGCGCCAGCGACATGCGCGCGACCTCGTACATATGGAAGTTGTCCTGCTGGACTTTGCCGTCCTTGAAGCTGATCTCACCGAGCACAGCGTTGCCCAGGCCCATGACGCAAGCGCCTTCGAACTGCGAACGGATGCGCTCAGGGTTGATCTGCGGCCCGCAGTCCACGGCGATGTCGGCCTTGTGCACGATCAGCGAACCGTCGTCCTTGACCTCGACTTCGATCACTGCCGCGACATAGGTTACGAAGCTGTAATGCACCGCCAGACCGAGGCCACGGCCCTTGGGCAGTTTGCGCCCCCACCCGGCAGCCTTGGCGGCGGTTTCCAGCACGGTGCGCATGCGCCCGGTGTCGATCGGATAACGCTCGGGCGATTCGCCGTAGTTCCACTCTTCGCTCAAGGTGCGAGGATCGATCTGCCGGTCCGGGCCGAGCAATTTGATCTGGTACTTGAGCGGATCCTCCCCGGCCTTGTGCGCCAGTTCATCGACGAAACTCTGAATCGCGAAGCCGTGGGGAATGTTCGACACCGAGCGATACCAGCCGACCCGCGTGTGTACCTTGGCTTCGGGGTTTTCCAGGCGCACGTTGGGAATCGCATAGGCCATGTTGGTAAAGCCCATGCCCAGCTCGAACGCCGCCTCATGGTTCATGTCCGGCGCAAACAACGCGGTGATGCTCGGCGCCACGGTACGATGCAGCCAGCCGGACGGCATGCCGTTCTTGTCGATGCCCGCCTTCAGATATTCCGCCGACACGGTGTGGAAATACGAATTGTGGATGTCGTCTTCGCGCGTCCACTGCACCCGTACAGCCTTGCCCGGAAACTCCTTGGCGAGAATCGCCGCTTCGACGACGAAGTCCGGTTTCGACTTGCGCCCGAAACCACCGCCCAGCAGCGTTACATTGAAGGTGACCTTTTCGAACGGTACGCCCAGGCGCTCGGCGATGCGCTCGCGGGTGACCTGCGGTGCCTGACTCGGCGCCCAGGCTTCGCACACGCCGTCCTTGTAACGGGCAATGGCAACCATCGGTTCCATCGGCGCCTGCGCCAGATGCGGCAGGTAGTACGAGGCTTCGAGGGTGCTGGCGGCACCGCTCAAGGCTTTGTCGATATCACCGGTGTTGCGCACCACTTTGCCGGCCTTCAGCGACGCGGCTTCAAGCTCTTTGCGATAGGCAATCGAGTCATAACTGGCATTCGGGCCGTCATCCCACTCGATCTTCAGCGCCTCGCGGCCCTTGATCGCCGCCCAGGTATTGCTGGCTACCACGGCCACGCCGCCCAGTGGCTGGAACTCCGACGGCAATGGCCGGCCTTCGATCTGCATGACTTTTAGCACGCCGGGGACTTTCAGCGCGGCGCTGTCATCGAGGCTTTTGACCTTGCCGCCATACACTGCCGGACGAACGATAGTCGCGTAGAGCATGCCGTCGAAATGCACATCGGCGCCGTACACTGCGCGGCCATTGACGATATCGGCACCGTCGATGGCCTTGGTGCCTTCCTTACCGATGTAGCGAAATTCCGACGGCTGCTTGAGTCGCAGGCTGTCACGCGCCGGCACAGCCAGCGCACTGGCGGCAGCGGCGAGTTCGCCGTAGCCCAGTTCGCGGCCGGACGGTTTGTGAATGACCTTGTGCAGTTGCGCATGGCATTCGCCAACCGGCACTTTCCACTGCGCAGCAGCGGCCTGTTCGAGCATGGTCCGCGCGGCGGCGCCGCAACGACGCATCGGCTCGTACCAGTGACGCATGCTGCGCGAACCATCGGTGTCCTGGTTGCCGAAGCGCACTTCGTCGCCCGGCGCCTGCTGCACTTTGACCTGCGCCCAATCGGCCTCGAGTTCATCGGCCACTACCATGCTCAGGCTGGTGCGCACGCCCTGGCCCATTTCCGAACGGTTGCAAACCACGGTGACGCTGCCATCGGCAGCAATGCTCACGTAAACCTTGGGATCGTCGATCCAGCCATTGGGCATGCCATCGGCGCCAAACTTCTTCGCAGCGTCATCGGCCAGCGCATCCTGCCAGCCCCAGCTCGCGGCGAGGACCAGCGCGCTGGTGGCGCCGACGCCTTTGAGAAAGCCACGGCGGCTGAGGTTACTCAGGGCGAAATCATTCGGGACGCGGCTCATGCCTTCACCCCCTTCAGTTGTGTGGAGGCCTGGCGGATCGCGGTTTTGATCCGGTTGTAAGTACCGCAGCGGCAGATGTTGCCCACCATGGCTTCTTCGATCTGCTCGTCGCTCGGGTTCGGATTGGTTTTCAGCAGAGCGGTGGCCGACATGATCTGCCCGCCCTGGCAATAACCACATTGGGCCACGGCACTGTCGAGCCAGGCTTGCTGCACGACCTTGCCTACCGGGTCGGCGTGGAGATTATCGATGGTGGTGACGTTCTGACCAATTACCGAGCCGATCGGCGTGATGCAACTGCGTGCCGGCAAGCCGTCGATATGGATGGTGCAAGCGCCGCACAGGCCCATGCCGCAACCGAATTTGGTGCCGTTGTAACCGGCGACGTCACGAATCGCCCACAACAGCGGCATGTCTTCGGTGACATCGAGGGAGTGGTCTTGACCGTTGAGTTTCAGGGTAATCATGGGCACGCCCGCATATTTTTTAGTGGTTATGGGGTCGAGCAATCTGCCGCCGGAAAATCAGCGGTGGGTTCGCGCAGATCGACTCAGGCTAATCAGGCTCTCTTGCGCCGACGGGAACGTCTGCACCGGGCCTTTGGGTGGAGCAAATGGTTGGTATCGTTAGCTCGCTAAGTTAACCCAGCATTAACAAAAAAGCCCTGCACTTTTTCATCAGTGCAGGGCTTTTGATGGCGTCAGGCAAGCGTAGCCTCAATACCGATTGGGCTCCATTTCCAGTTCGACATGAAACCGTTCGGCGATGTCTTTCTGGATACGTTGCGCCAGGTCGAGCAGTTGCAGGCCGGTGGCCGTGCCGTAGTTGACCAGCACCAGCGCCTGCAACTTGTGCACGCCGGCGTCGCCATCGCGAAAACCCTTCCAGCCGGCGCGTTCGATCAGCCAGCCAGCGGCCAGTTTCATCTGCCCGTCCGCTTGCGGGTAAGCCACCAGATCCGGGTGCTGCGTTTTGATCTGCGTGACCACAGCGGCGGGCACCAGCGGGTTTTTGAAGAAGCTGCCGGCATTGCCGAGCACCGCCGGGTCCGGCAGTTTTTCGCTGCGGATGCTGCAGATGGCGCGGCTGACATCGGTGGGCGTTGGCTGCTCGATGCCCTGCTCGCTCAGGCGCTGGCGCACCGGGCCGTATTCCAGATGCAGGTGCGCGGCGCGATCAAGCTTGAAGCGCACCCGCAGAATCAGCCAACGTCCCGGCTGCTGCTTGAACAGGCTGTCGCGGTAGCCGAAATTGCAGTCTTCCAGACTGAAATCACGCAGCTCGCCGCTCTCGCGGTCCAGCGCGGTCAGGCCAGCAAACACGTCCTTGATCTCGACGCCATAGGCGCCGATGTTCTGCATCGGCGCGGCGCCAACGGTGCCAGGAATCAGGCTGAGGTTTTCCAGCCCGGCCAAACCTTGGGCCAGCGTGTGCTGCACGAATGGATGCCACGGTTCGCCCGCTTCCGCCTCGACCACCACGCGACTGCCATCATCGCTGAGCACGCGGATGCCGCGCGTGACCATGCGCAGCACCAACGCCGGAATATCCGCCGTCAGCAGCAAGTTGCTACCGCCGCCGATCACCAGCAACGGCACGTCATGGGACGCGGCATAGGCCAGCGCTTCGCGGACATCGTCATCGCTGTGGGCTTCGGCAAACAGCTGCGCGCGCACATCGACGCCGAACGTATTGAAGGCCTGCAACGATACTTGCGGTTGGACCTGCAAACTCATAACCGCCCCTTCACTTCGATCAGCAACTGGTCGCAGGCCGTTTCGATCAGATCGAGCACCTGCTCGAAACCCTGATCGCCGTCGTAATACGGATCCGGCACTTCATCGACCAGCCCGGCATAACGGCGCAGGAACAGATCCAGCTCGGCTCTGCCGGTGGACGGCTGCAAGGCCTTGAGGTTGCGCAGGTTGCTGTTGTCCATGGCGAGGATCAGGTCGTAGCTGGCGAAATCGGCCCGGCTGACCTGCTGCGCGCGTTGCGTCGACAGGTCATAACCGCGCAGTTTCGCCGCCGCCTGGCTGCGCTTGTCCGGCGGGTTGCCGACGTGCCAGTCACCGGTGCCGGCGGAGGCCACTTCCACTACGTCCGCCAATCCGGCTTCGCGCAACTTGTGGCGCAACACGCCTTCAGCGGTGGGCGAACGGCAGATGTTGCCCAGGCACACAAACAAAACGCGCATCAGGCCCCCAGCAGGCGACGAACCCGCTCAAGGTCTTCAACGGTGTCGACACCGGTCGGCGGCGCGATCAGCGCGTCGGCAACATGGATGCGCACGCCGTGCCACAGGGCACGCAGTTGCTCAAGGGATTCAGTGTTTTCCAGCCAGCACGGCCCCCAGTTCACGAAGTCGTGGAGGAACCCGGCGCGATAGGCATAAATACCGATGTGGCGGCGATAGGGCACGCCTTCCGGCAGTTGCTCGCGGCTCTTGGCAAATGCATCGCGAGCCCAAGGCAAGGTCGCGCGGCTGAAAGTCAGGGCCAGACCGTTGATATCGCTGGAAACCTTCACAACGTTCGGGTTGAACAGGGTTTCCACGTCTTCGATCGGCTCGGCCAGCGTGGCCATGCGCGCTTCGGTATGGGCAGCAAGGTTGGCGGCGACCTGGTCGATCACGCTTGGCGGAATCAACGGCTCATCGCCCTGGACGTTGACCACGATCGCATCAGGCGCAAGACCGAGTTTCGCTGCGACCTCGGCCAGACGATCGGTGCCGGAATTGTGATCTTCACGGGTCAGCACCACTTCGGCGCCGAAGCTTCTGCAGGCCTCGACGATGCGCGCATCGTCAGTCGCGACAACCACACGGCTGGCGCTGCTTTTGCTCGCCTGTTCCCAGACATGCTGGATCATCGGCTTGCCGGCAATATCCAGCAACGGCTTGCCCGGCAGACGGGTCGAGGCGAACCGCGACGGGATGACAACGGTGAAGGCTGTGGTCATTTATCCAGGCGCTCGTCGGTGGTCAGGGTGCGCGCTTCGCTTTCCAGCATCACCGGGATGCCGTCGCGGATCGGGTACGCCAGACCAGCGCCCTTGCTGATCAGCTCGGTCTTGTCGGCACTGAGCTTGAGCGGACCTTTGCACACGGGGCAAGCGAGGATGTCGAGCAATTTGGTGTCCATGAACATTCCCAGAAATAAAAGAGTTAAGGCAGCAGACGATCCGGCAGCAGGCGCATCAGCTGAGTGTCGAACCAGGCCACGAAGGCCGGCGACGGCACGGCATCGACCGCCAGATACCACCAGTCGGCAGCAGCAAAGGCACGGCACTTCACCGCGTCCTTTTCGGTCATCACCAACGGCAATGACGGGGTGAAATTCAACGCCTGCACGCTGTACTCGGCGTGGTCGGCAAACGCATGCGGGACTGGCCGCCAGTCTAGCGCTTCGAGGGTATTGAAGAAACGTTGCGGGTTGCCGATCCCGGCCACCGCATGCAGCGCTTGCCCCGGCGGGAAATGCTCCAGTGACTGACGTTCGCCGCTGCGCAGATTGACCAGGGCCGTGGGTTGCAGGCGGAAGGCGAAACCATCGTCGCGATCATCAAGGGCACCGTTGAACAGCACGCCATCGACACTTTGCAGGCGCTCGACCGGCTCACGCAACGGCCCGGCCGGCAGACAGCGCTGATTGCCCAGTCCGCGCGCGGCATCGATCAGCACCAGTTCCAGATCCCGCGCGAGGCGATAATGCTGCATGCCGTCGTCAGACAGAATCAGGTCCAGCGGCTCACTGGCAATCAAGGCTTTGACGGCGGCGCTGCGATCAGGGTCGATCATCAGCGGCACACCAGTGCGCTGGACGATCAGCAGCGGCTCGTCACCGGCAACCTCGGCGCTGTGCTCGGCCTCGACCCGCCACGGCAGGTGCGGCGGTTTGGCGCCGTAACCGCGGCTGACCACGCCGACGCGCAGTCCACGGCGTCGGCAATGTTCGATCAGCCAGAGAATCATCGGCGTCTTGCCGGTGCCACCGACGGTGATATTGCCGACCACGATCAGCGGCACGGGCGATTGGTAGATCTCTCCGTCACCGTCGAGAAAGCGCTGACGCTTGTTGATCACCACGCGGCGATACAGCATTTCCAGCGGCCGCAGCAGCGTCAGGGCCGGGTGCCCCTGATACCACGCGGCGAGCAGGCGATCGGACAGGCTCATCAGGATTTCGGCGCCGCCTCGACCGTGGTCATGCGCAGATGGCTGAAACCGAGCTTGCCGGCCGCGTCCATGGCAGTGATCACCGATTGATGCTGGGCCTTGCCATCGGCACTGATCGACAACGGCATGTTGGTGTCGCCGTTGGATTCTTTCTGCATGGCTTCCATCAGCGTCGGCAGATCATTTTTCGGCAGAATCTTGTTGTTCACCGAGAACACGCCTTCGGCACTGATCGCGACGTCCAGCTGTTTGACCTGCTGATCTTCGGCGGGCGAACCGCTGACCGCTTCCGGCAGATCCACGCGCAGCTGGGTTTCCCGAGTGAAAGTGGTAGTGACCACGAAAAACAGCAGCAGGATAAACACCACGTCGATCAGCGACGCGAGGTTGATGTCTACAGTTTCCCGGGGCTTTCGACGGAATTTCACGCTTTGCCCTCGGCCAGATCGACATCACGGTCGCCCTGCACCACTTCCACCAGTTTGATCGCTTCCTGCTCCATACCGACCACCAGCTCGTCGATACGACGTTGCAGGAAGCGGTGGAAGAACACCGCCGGAATACCGACCATCAGGCCCGCTGCGGTCGTGATCAGCGCTTTGGAAATACCGCCGGCCAGTACCGAAGCATTGGTGGTCATGCCGGAACCGGTGAAGGCACTGAAAATGTCGATCATGCCCAGCACGGTGCCGAGCAGGCCGAGCAATGGCGCCATGGCCGCGATGGTGCCGAGGGCGTTGATGTAGCGTTCGAGTTCATGAATGACCCGCGCAGCAGCCTCTTCGATGCACTCTTTCATGATCTCGCGACCATGCTTGGAATTGGCCAGGCCTGCGGCGAGGATTTCCCCCAGCGGCGAGTTGGCGCGCAACTCCTTGAGTTTTTCCTTGTTGAGCTGCTTGTCCTTGATCCAGACCCAGACCTGACCCAGCAGATGCTCGGGGGTGACGCGACTGGCGCGTAGTGTCCACAGGCGCTCGGCGACGATCGCCATGGCCGCGATGGAACTCAGAATGATCGGCAACATCATCCAGCCGCCGGATTTGACCAATTCCCACACAGTGACAGTCCCCTCGAAAAAGTGCGCCACTTTACCATACCGATCCGCGATTAAGACCCGCCGCCCCGACGACCGTGAGGTGGCACCTATGCTGGCACCGATCAACGGCCCGGGACCGGCGGATCGCGCCAGAAACGTCGCTGTTGCCGCATCGTCCACGGCGGCTTGAAGCTGCCCAGTTGCAAATGAATGGCACCTTGTTCGGCGCTGTCGTAGATGCGCAGACCTTGCTTGCGGTAGCGCGCCAGCACGGTGGGATGCGGATGACCGAAGGAGTTGCCGTGGCCACGGGAGATCAGCACTGATTCCGGCTGCAAGGCTTTCAACAGCGCCATCGACGATGAACTGCGACTGCCGTGATGTGGCGATTGCAGCCACTGCGTCGGCACGGCCAGTGGGCTGTCGAGCAGAACGCGCTCGGCGTGAATGTCGATGTCGCCGGTGAGCAGCAGGCGTTCACCGTTGGCTTCGATCTGCAATACACAGGAGCGCTGGTTGCTGTCATCGGCCGCCGACCATTGCCAGAGCTGGAACTGCACGCCATCCCACTGCCACTGTTCGCCACTTGCGCAGGCTTCGGCGTTCAGCTCCGGCGGCAGGTTTGGCGGATCGCCGCTGACCACGCGGTGCACGTTCAATCCACGCATGACCGCCCGGGCGCCGCCAGCGTGATCGGCGTCAGCGTGGCTGAGTAGCATCAAGTCGAGCGCTTGCACATTGAGTTTGCGTAACGCTGGCAACACCACTCGTTCGCCGAGATCGAACTCGCCGAAACGCGGGCCGGCGTCATAGAGCAAAGCGTGATGTCGCGTGCGCACAAAAATCGCCAAGCCTTGGCCGACGTCGATTTGCCAGACATCGGCTCGCCCTTCCTCTATTCGCTCTTGAGGCGGCAGTGCCAAGAGCAACAGCAGCGGCCAGCCCAACGGACGCATTGGCACGCCACGGGGCAACAGCAATAAAATCGCGCCAAGGCTGCCCAGGACCAACGCCCACCATGGAATGGCGGCCGGTATCCACGCCGGCCATTGCCCGGCAATCAGCGCCAGCCCGATAAACAGCCAGTCGATCAAACCACCGGCCAGCCACAATAGCCCTTCGCCAACATAAGGCACGGGCAGCAATAGCGTGCCGAGCAATGCCGGCGGCAGCACCACGAGGCTGACCCACGGAACGGCCAGCAGATTGGCTACAGGCCCGCTGACGCTGATGGGCAAGCTCAGCGCCAGCAACACCGGACACAAGCCGATCGCGATCAGCCACTGCGCGCGGGTCCAGGTCTGCCACCAGCGCCAGGCCCCAAGCCGCCCGCCGAAGGTGAAAATCAGTACTGCAACGGCCGCGAAGGACAGCCAGAAACCTGGACGCAAACTGGCCAGCGGATCGAACAACAGCACGCCATTGAACGCCAGCAATAACGGCCACCACGCGCCGAGATGGCGAAAACGCAGGCGCCACAACAATACCAGCGCCACCATCACGCAGGCGCGCTGCACCGGCACATCGAACCCGGCGAGCAAGCCGTAACCCAGCGCCGCCGCGAATGCCAGGCCACACGCCCACGGCAACCAGGGCCAGCGCAACGGCCAGATTCCGAAACGCGCCAGCCCGGCAACCAGCAGATACATCACTGCGGCGAGCAAACCGATGTGCTGGCCGGAGATCACCAGCAGATGCACGGTGCCGGTGTCTTGCAGTACCTGCCAATCCTCGCGACTGAGCCCAGAGCCATCACCGAGCACCAGCGCTGCCAGCGCGCCCTCGCGTCCTTGCGCATCCACCGCCAGCAGGCGTTGGCGAACGCCGTCGCGCCATGCATGCCGGGCCTCAGCCAGGCGCTGGCCATCCTTGATCGTGCCGGTTGCGCCGATCCGTTGCGCGAGCAGCCAGGCCTCGTAGTCGAAGGCGTGCGGGTTGAGCAGGCCACCCGGGCGCTTCAACTTCACCGCCAGGCGCCAGCGTTCGCCGCTGTTGACCGGCGGCCCGGCGTACCAGGCCAGGCGCAGCAGCGATGGCAGTTTTTCGTGGCGTGAGCGCGCATCAGCCAGCTCGAAACGCACCACGCCATCGCTGTGCTGCGGTAAGCCGACCACGCGCCCTTCAAGCCAACGGGTTTCGCCGTCCAGGCTCGGTGGCAAGCGGTCATTTAGCGCCCACTGCGCGCCAACGCAGGCCCAGGTAAAGCCAAACAGCAAAAATGCCAGTGGAAAGCTGCGAAACGGCAGCAACATCAGCGCCACCATTGGCAGCACCAGCAACCAACCGACCGGCGGCAAGGCCGGCAAAAAAACCGGGGCCAGCAGACCGACTGCCAGCGCCATCATCCCTGTGCGCATATGCCCGTCCTTGAGAGTCCCCCCACTAGGCATAGCCGGTCTGCGGCACCACCGTCGTCAACAATTGTCACAAAGTCTGAATGGGCGGTTCGTAGAATCCAGACATACTTGCCGCCTTAACCGACCGAGAAGCCCTATGCCCCGGCGCTTATTCAAACGTTACATGCCCGACCCGACGAGCATCAGGGAACACAAATCCTTACGCTTTCTCGGCACGTTGCTGCATGACCCTAACCTCTGGCATCTCAACCGCCACTCGGTCGCCCGGGCGATGGCGGTCGGCCTGTTTGCGGCGTTCCTGCCGATCCCGGCACAGATGCTGGTAGCGGCGGCATTGGCGGTGATGGTGCGCGGCAATATGCCAATCGCGGTGAGCCTGGTCTGGCTGACCAATCCGATCACCATGCCGGCGGTGTTTTTCTGCACCTACCAGGCCGGGGCGTTCCTGATGGATGTGCCGGCGCGGCATCTGCCGGACGAGTTGACCTGGGAATGGATCAGCGGTGAGCTGTCGACATTGTGGCAGCCGTTTTTATTGGGCTCGGTGGTTGTCGGCCTGGTGCTGGGCGTCCTCGCCTATTTTCTGGTGATGCTTTACTGGCGCTGGTGGGTGGCGCGGCAATGGCGGCGGCGCAAGCAAAGTCGGCAGAAATGAATGCAAAACGGCCTCCGCGATGGGAGGCCGTTTTTTGTTTTGTCTGGTCTGGCCCATTCGCGAGCAGGCTCGCTCCCACAGAGAACATCATTCCAATGTGGGAGCGAGCCTGCTCGCGAAGAAAGCGACGCGGTCGGGATCAGGTACGCATCCCGCGCCCGCTCACCAGCAACCGCGCACAGCCGAGATACAGCACCACGGTCGCCACCAGCATGAAGGTAATGGCGATGCCGATGCGGATATCCGAGACGCCAAGGATGCCGTAGCGGAAGGCGTTGACCATGTGCAGCACCGGGTTGGCCAGCGACACGGTCTGCCAGAACGGTGGCAGCAAAGTGATCGAGTAGAACACGCCGCCCAGGTAAGTCAGCGGGGTCAGCACAAAGGTCGGAATGATCGAAATATCATCGAAGTTGCGCGCAAACACCGCGTTGATGAAGCCCAGCAGCGAGAAGATCGTCGCGGTCAGCACCACTACCAGGATGGTCACGCCGAGGTGATGCACCTGCAGATGGGTGAAGAACAGCGACAGAATCGTCACGATCAGACCCACCGCCAGACCACGCAGCACACCACCAATGGTGAAGCCGATCAGGATCGTGTGCGGTGACACCGGCGAGACCATCAGCTCTTCGATCGAGCGCTGGAACTTGCTGCCGAAGAAACTTGAGACCACGTTGCCGTAGGAGTTGGTGATCACTGACATCATGATCAGACCCGGCACGATGTACTCCATGTAGGTGAAGCCACCCATGTCGCCGATCTGTCGGCCGATCAGGTTGCCGAAGATCACGAAGTACAGAACCATGGTGATCGCCGGCGGCAGCAGCGTCTGCGGCCAGATCCGCATGAAGCGTTTGACCTCGCGGTAGACGATGGTTTGCAGGGCGACGAGGTTGGGACCGAACTCGGAACTCATACCGCCACCTTCGACAGATTTTTCTCCACCAGGGACACGAACAACTCCTCGAGGCGATTGGTTTTGTTACGCAGGCTCAGCACTTCGATGTTCTGCTGCGCCAACTGGGTGAACAACGCCGTGATGCCCATGGATTTATCGACCTGCACTTCCAGGGTGTGGCCGTCGAGCAATCGGGCCGGGTAGCCGAGCAATTGCGGCGCAACGTGCAAGTCGTGTTTCAGGTCGAGCAAAAAGGTTTCCACGTGCAACTGGCCCAGCAACTGTTTCATGCTGGTGTTTTCGACGATGGTGCCGTGGTCGATGATGCCGATATTGCGGCACAGCTGCTCGGCCTCTTCCAGATAATGCGTGGTCAGAATGATGGTGATGCCCTTCTGATTCAGCTCGGTGAGGAAGGTCCACATCGAACGGCGCAGTTCGATATCGACGCCCGCAGTCGGCTCATCGAGGATCAGCAGACGCGGTTCGTGCACCAGTGCACGGGCGATCATCAGACGCCGTTTCATGCCGCCGGACAGCGAACGCGATGGCACATCACGCTTGTCCCACAGCCCCAGCTGGGTCAGGTACTGCTCGGCGCGTTCCTTGGCGACTTTCGCCGGAATGCCGTAGTAGCCGGCCTGGGTCACGACGATGTCGAAGGTCTTTTCGAACTGGTTGAAGTTGAATTCCTGCGGCACCACGCCGATCGAGCGCTTGAGCGCCGCCGGGTTCTTGTCCAGGTCATGGCCGAAAATATTCACGGTGCCGCTGGTTTTGTTGACCAGGGTCGAGAGGATGCCGATGGTTGTGGATTTGCCGGCGCCGTTGGGGCCGAGCAAGGCGAAAAAATCACCTTCGGCGACGTCCAGATCGATACCACTCAAGGCCTGGAACCCGTTGCCGTAGGTTTTGGTTAGCTGCCGGATGGACAGAGCGGAACTCATATCGGATTTACGCACCAAGAAGGAAGGAAAGAAGTAAATAAGGGCGGGCGGCGAGGGAAACAACCGCGGCGCAAGTTCGCAATGGTGCTTGCCGCCGCCGAACAAGTACAGTCAAGTGTGTCGATAGTAATTATCAAGTCAACGCGGTCATGACCGCTTTCTGATAGGCCACACGCTGCTTCAAACGTTCATACCAGGCTTGCAGATGCGGTTGCGGGGCGCGCTCGATGGGCATTTCGAACCAGGCATAGATGAAGCTGCCCAACGGGATGTCGCCCATGCCGATGTCATTGCCGGAGAGATAAGGCTGGCTGATCAAGGCGTGGTCGGCCATGTTCAGCAGTTCATCGCATTCCTTGATCGCGGCGTTGATCGCCTTCCAGTCCTGCTTCTCGGCAGGCGTGCGCAGCACACCCCAGAACACCGTGCGAAACGGCCCGGCGAAACTGGAAGTGGTCCAGTCCATCCATTTGTCCGCCGTGGCGCGGGCTCGCGCATCCGCCGGATACCAGGCGCTGTCCGGGGCGTGTTTGGCCAGCAGATAGCGAACGATGGCGTTGGATTCCCACAGCACGAAACCGTCATCCTCGATCACCGGCACCCGGCCATTGGGGTTCATCGCGCGGTACTCGGGCGTATCGACCACACCGAACGCGCCGCCGGCATCGATGGCCTCGTAAGCCAGGCCCAACTCTTCGGCAGCCCACAAGGGCTTTCTGACGTTCGATGAATTTTTCCGTCCCCAGATCTTCAGCATGACCGCCTCTTTGCAAGTGAGTGGACGGCCAGCATACGCCGGATCAGGTGCGACTCAAATCAGTCTGCATGTCGCCCAACAGCACCGGCAGTTGCTCACTGAACAGATGCGGATAGCACTTTTGCAGGTGCTCGAAGAAGAACGTTTCCGGCACATCGGTGAACTGGCCGTGATCGAGCAGATACTCCATCAACTGCGCGCCATCACGGTTGAACGGGTGGAAAACGCTGTCGTTGACCCCGTCGAATTCCAGCGCTGCGACGTTGAACAGCTCGCACAGTTGCTGGTTGAACGCCGGCGTCGCCTTGACCCAGCGGCCGTCGAGAAACAGCTCGGTGTAGCCATGCATGGCGAACACGTCGCTTTTCAGCAACTCGAGCAGACGCGGCGTCGACAAATGATTGCGCACATCGGCCAGACCGATGCGCGCCGGGATTGCCGGGCACAACCGGCGAGCAGCGTAGCTTTCGGCACGCAATAACTCTCCCCCGCCGCCAGTGCGTAACTGCCACACAAAGTTTGCGGATCACGACTGAAGGTGTAGGGGTTGTAGCGCACCGCCTCGCGCACGGCGTAATACAGACTGATCGCCTGCTCACGCGGATCGTTACTGGCGCCGCGATGCTGCTCGGCGAACTCCACCACCGCCGGGTGGTCACTATCGATGAAGCGGCCGGGGCTCAGATACTCGTGCATGACGGCAATCTCCTGGGTAAGCCACGAGTCTAGCGACAGCCTGAGCACAGAGATAACGACGTTTCGGCCAAACCTGAAAGCAAAGCTGCGCAGCAACGAACGATTTCCCACACGTGTTGCCCACCGAACCTACGAAAACCATCCGGGGTTTCCCACGATTTCAATCACCATGCTCTGACCACCCTTGTTTGCAGATGCCGTCTAAGCTCTGGAGGGTCGATTTGCCTTGGTTCACGGAGGACTGAATATGCTGTTGTTGTGGATACTGGTTTTGATCGTCGGCGTGGCGTATCTCGCCCATCGACGCATCGCCCCGCTGCCCGCGTTGGGCATCGTTGCGGCCTATCTCGTCGCCATGGGGATTTTCAGTCACGCGCCGGGCTGGCTGCTGTTTGTCTTCTGGGTCCTGTTGGCGGTGGTCGCCGCGCCATTGTTGCTGCCTGACCTGCGCCGCAAGCACTTCACCGCGCCGCTGTTCAACTGGTTCCAGAAAACCCTGCCGCCCATGTCACAGACCGAACGCGACGCGATCGATGCTGGCACCGTATGGTGGGACGGCGAGCTGTTCAGCGGCCGTCCGGACTGGGACAAACTGCTGTCCTATCCAAAAGTGCAACTGAGCGAAGAAGAACAAGCCTTCATCGACGGCCCGACCGAAGAACTCTGCGCAATGGTCAGCGACTGGCAGATCGGCCAGTCCATGGACCTGCCGCCCGAGGCCTGGACGCACATCAAGGAACATGGCTTTTTCGCCCTGATCATTCCCAAGGAATACGGCGGCAAAGGCTTCTCGGCCTACGCTCACTCACAAGTGGCAATGAAACTGGCGACACGCAGCGGCGACCTCGCCTCCACCGTGATGGTGCCCAACTCCCTCGGCCCTGCCGAACTATTGCTGCATTACGGCACCGATGAACAACGTAATCACTACCTGCCGCGCCTGGCCCGTGGCGACGATATTCCGTGCTTCGCATTGACCGGTCCGCTGGCCGGTTCCGACGCCGGCGCGATGCCCGACACCGGGATCATCTGCAAAGGCCAGTGGGAAGGACAGGAAGTCATCGGCCTGCGCCTGAACTGGGAAAAGCGCTACATCACCCTCGGCCCGGTAGCAACTCTGCTTGGCCTGGCATTCAAGGCTTATGACCCGGATCACCTGCTCGGTGAAGAAGAAGACCTCGGCATCAGCCTGGCGCTGATCCCGACCGATACCGCAGGTGTGGAAATCGGTCGTCGTCACCTGCCGCTGGGCGCCGCGTTCATGAACGGCCCGAACTCCGGCAAGGACGTGTTCATTCCGCTGGACTACCTCATCGGTGGTGAGGAAATGCTCGGCAAAGGATGGATGATGCTGATGAACTGCCTGTCCGTCGGGCGTTCGATCTCGCTGCCAGCCGTGGGCACCGGCGCGGCCAAGTTCACCAGTCTGGTCACTGGTCAGTACGCGCAGATTCGCGAGCAATTCAATGTGCCGCTGTCCGCTTTCGAAGGTATCCAGGAAGCCATGGCGCGCATCGGCGGTAACGCGTGGATGATGGACGCCGCCCGCATGCTCACCGCCAACGCGGTGGACCTGGGTGAAAAGCCCTCGGTGCTGTCGGCGATCCTCAAATACCACCTCACCGAACGCGGCCGCGAATGCATCAGCCACGCCATGGATGTGCATGGTGGTAAAGCGATCATCATGGGGCCGAGCAACTACCTGGGCCGCAGCTGGAACGGCGCGCCGATCTTCATCACCGTCGAAGGCGCGAACATCCTGTCGCGCAACCTGATGATCTTCGGTCAGGGCGCGATCCGTTGCCATCCGTTCGTACTCAAGGAAATGGCCCTGGCCGGTCGCGAGGACAAGGATCAGGCACTCAAGGAATTCGACGGTCTGTTGCTCAAGCACATCGGTTTCGCCGTCAGCAATGCCGCCAGCACACTGGTGCTGAACCTCGGCCTTGGTCACTTTGAACATGCGCCGGGCGACAGGATCAGCCAAGGCTACTTCCGCGCGCTGAACCGTCAGGCCGCCGCATTCGCCATGCTCGCCGACTTCAGCATGATGCTCCTGGGCGGCGAACTGAAACGCCGCGAACGTCTGTCGGCACGCCTCGGCGATGTACTGAGCAACCTGTATCTGGCCTCCGCCGCGCTCAAGCGCTATCACGACCTGGATTCGCCGGCGTACATGGAGCCGCTGTTCCGCTGGGCCATGGAAGAAAGCCTCGGCCAGTCGGAGCGTGCGCTGGATGAACTGCTGAGCAACTTCCCGAACAAAGTCTTCGGCTGCCTGCTGCGGGTCATCGTCTTCCCGTTCGGGCGCCGTCACAAAGGCCCATCGGACAAACTCGGCGCCGAAGTCGCTGCGGTCATCGGTCGCGCCAAAGGCGATCCGGCCCTCGAAGAATTGCTCGCCGGCTGCTACCGCCCGCAATCGGCGGACGATGCCGTGGGCGCGCTGCAACACGCCAGCGACCTGCTCAATGCCGCGCAACCGCTGCACAAAAAACTCCACACCGCGTTGAAAAGCGGCCAGGTGAAACCGGCTGCCGGCGAACACGCCATCGATGCCGCGCTGGAAGCCGGCGTGCTGCAAGCCGTCGAAGCGCAAAGCCTGCGCGACGCCGAAGCGGCCCGCCGCAAGGTGATCGATGTCGACGATTTCGCCAAAGAAGAACTGACCCAGGCAGAGGGCAAAGTCCGCTGAACCCGGTTTATGTGAAAAAACGGCGCGAGGGCTTTATACTCCCGCGCCCGTTTTGCTCTTGAGGACTTATCTCGTGTCCAACGTCGTTGCCGATCATCTCGTGTTGCTCGACCTCCTGCGCAGTATCCTGGTCGCCGTAGGTGAGGCCGAACAAGTACCCGAAGAAAGCCATGCCCTGTTCCTCGAGCGCTTCGACGAACTGCTGGCCTCCCTGCCTATCGACCCTATCGAAAGCCAATACCTGGGCCAGGACATCCTCACCCAAGTCATCACCCGCTACCCGCAAATCGCCCACCTGATCCCACGCGACCTGCTGTGGTTCTTCGCCGGCGACTGCCTGCACTACCTCTCCGACGAAGAAATCGACCTCTACCAGGCCCTCGAAGAACGCCGCTACGAAGCCGAACAGAACGACGAACCGTTTGACTGGAACCAGGAAAAACAACTGCTGGCCATGTCGGCGCAGGACAGCAAGCACTGATATTCGAACACTACTGAAAAGGCCCGCATGGAGATTCCATGCGGGCCTTTTTTCAAGATCAAAAGCCCCTCACCCTAGCCCTCTCCCGGAGGGAGAGGGGACTGACCGCGCTGTTTGGATGAGGTACGTCGACCTGAATTACCGAGTCGAATGCAGATTACGAACAACCTACAAACCGGCCCCCTCTCCCTCGGGATAGGGCTGGGCGGGCGGCGTTCCGATGAGGGGCGAATCCAATACAAAACCCAAGCCAATTGCACGCTTTTCACCACTCAAAACAATGAGCGCAAGCTCGAGTACCGCTTTTGATCTTGATTCACAGGCGACGTCGGAAGGCTGAGCGGAGGGATTGATCCGGGCGTGGGAGCGCAGCGACCGTCTGGCGCAGCCAGACACAGCGGAAGGAGGTGCAGCGAAGCAAACCGTAGCCGCTGCGCCCGGATCGATCCCGCAGCGAAGGAACCCGAGCCTGCGAGGGCCGAACGCAGGAGCAAGCCTTTTGGGTTACCTTTTTGGCGTTTGAAAAAGGTGACCCGCCGTAAGGGCGGAACCGTAATCCGCAACACCCGCAGAAACGGATATACATCCAAAACCCCAAGAGCATGGTCGGCCCAAAGGCCGCCAAGCCCCCCCAAAAAAAACCTCAAAGCAACCCCTCACTCTCCGGCAGCTCATACGCCACAGCCGCATTGCTCCCACCGGCAGATTTCCCGGGCCTACCCAACGTCGGCTCCTTCTGCAAACACTCCACCAGATAATCAATGAACACCCGCAATTTCGGCGGCAGATACCGCGTCGGCGAATGCAGCAACCACAACCCACCATGATAAGAGGCAAGAAACGTCCAGTCCGGCAACACCTGCACAATCAACTTCTGCTCCAACGCATAACGCGCCGTGAAATACGGCAGACTGCCAATCCCGATGTGCTGCAACACCGCCCCCAAGCGCACACCCGTGTGATTGGCGGCATAGCGCCCACGCACGCCGACCGTCACCGCCTTGCTGCCCTTCTTGAATTTCCAGCGCGCATCGCTCGGTGTTTCGCCAAGATAAATACAACTGTGATTGAGCAAATCATGAGGATGCGTCGGCGTGCCATGTTCGGCCAGGTATTGCGGCGTGGCGCAAAGCAAATGATCGATGGTCAGCAACTGCCGCCCGACCAGACCGGCCGGTGGACGATCAGTGATGCGAATCGCCAGATCGACATGATCATCGATCAGATCGACCTGACGATCTTCCAGCAACAACTCCACATCAACCTTGGGATAGCGGCGCAGAAACTCCGGCATGTGCGGATGAATCACAAAACGCCCCACTGCTTTCGGCACGCTGACCCGCACCAGGCCTTCGGCTTCGTGGGTGAACTGACCGCTTATTTCCATCACCGACCTGGCCGCGCTGACCATTTCCTGGCAACGCTTGAACACCTCCTCACCGCCATCGCTCAAGCGCAGTTTGCGCGTGGTGCGTTGCAGCAAGCGCGTGGCCAACGCCTTTTCCAATCGGGAAATACTGCGACTGACCGCCGAGGGTGAGGAACCCATCTGCCGCGCCGCTTCGGAGAAGCTGCCGGTCTCGACAACCTTGACGAAAATCGCCATTTCACCCAGCAGCGGCAGCGGAAGATTGATGCTCACGACGCACAAGTCCTTTGATGTTCGAATGGATTATCACGTTATTGCACGATTCATATAATAAAAACAGAACTTCGATCAGGGCATGGAATATGACGCTTCGCCTGTTTTTTCACAGTGACGACCTCAAGGCGAATGTCGAAGTCCTCGACTGCACACCCCACGAGAACGAATTCGCCGTAGTGCTGCGCGCTACCCTGTTTCACCCGCAGGGCGGCGGTCAGCCTTGCGACACCGGCTGGATCGGTGAAAGCCGGGTGTCGCGCGTGGTACAGGAACCTGAGCGCATTGTGCATTTCGTCGACCGCCCGCTGCCGCTGGGCATGACCGTCATCCGTATCGATGAAGAGCGCCGCCGCTTCAATACGCGCATGCACTCGGCCGGGCACCTGATCGGTCATTTCATTCAGGCCATGGGCTGGATGCCGATCAAGGCGCACCACTGGCCGGACGAAGGTCGGGTGCAATTCAAGCCGGGCGATAGCGCTGAAGAAGTCGATGCGCCGACCGTGCAAACCGGTATCGAGCAGTGGATCGAACATGATCTGCCGCGTCTGACCTCGCTGCGCGAAGGCGCGCGGGAAATCAGTTTCGGTGAGCTGCCAGCCTATGGCTGCGGTGGCACCCACGTACGAAGCCTGAAGGATCTGGGCACAGTCACGATCGCGTCCCTTTCACAGAAGAAGGGCACGCTGTCCGTCCACTACAGCGTGGATTGAGCATTTCGGACGTTGCCATCGCGCAGCGTCCGACGCCGGGGAACCGCACTCGCCGGTTCCGTTGACTATCGATAGATGGACCTAAAAAAATGATGCTAGACGTCGAGCGTCTCGATGAGACGTGCATAAAAAAACTGGCCAACGAAGAAGTCCTCGCCATCCGCGTCAAACGCTTTCTGCCCGAGCCGCTGGCGATCGAAATTGGCGACAAGATCCTCGCCCCGGGCTTTGAGGGCTACATCAACGCACCGAGCATCGGCCGCATCGGCATGGCCTTTTACGAGGCGGAAAACCAGCCGCTGCTGATCGAGGATTACTTCGAACGCGCCACCCGCAACATCGACGAACTGCGTCAGCGCTGCGCGCCCTACTCCTCGCCCATCGACACTCTGCGCTGCATGCTCGACGAGTCCTGGCCTGCCGGCGCGCATCTGGAAAATCTCTACGGGCGCAAGATGTATGTCGGTTTGTCGCGGGTGGTCAAACCGGGCGTGTGCTTTCTTGCTCATCACGACATCTTCGCCAAAGACGCCCCGGACAGTTTCCAGGCGCGCAGTCTCGAGGCGCAATTTGCCTGCAACGTCTACCTGAACATGCCCGCCGAGGGTGGCGCCTTGCAGATGTGGAATGACCACATCACCCCGGATCAATTCGACGAAATGCGCGGCGACAGTTACGGCATCGAGCCGTCGC
Organism: Pseudomonas sp. TE9122; assembly: GCF_056278925.1. Classification (NCBI taxonomy): domain Bacteria; kingdom Pseudomonadati; phylum Pseudomonadota; class Gammaproteobacteria; order Pseudomonadales; family Pseudomonadaceae; genus Pseudomonas; species Pseudomonas sp. TE9122. The sequence continues at coordinate 3,776,858 of NZ_JBWBQI010000001.1, forward strand.
TGCTGGGGCCGCCCGCCCTCGAAGTACGACCGCAGCCCGGCGATTTCATCATGTTCAATTCGCGGCGCATGCACTCGGTAACTCCGGGCGTCGCGGATCCGCGCTTGAGCCTGTCGTTCTTTGTCGGCTATCGCGGCAATGCTTCCCCTCTGACTTTCTGGAGCTGACATGCTTTCCAATTACCTGGGCGAGTTTCTCGCATTGGCCACCATCCACTTTCTCGCCGTGGTTGCGCCCGGTCCGGACTTCGCCGTGACCATCCGCCAAAGCGTGCGCTTCGGTCGCCTCGTCGGCATCTGCACTGCGCTGGGCATCGGCGCGGGGATTTCCGTGCACGTGCTGTATACCCTGCTCGGCGTCGGCGCCCTGATGCACACCACGCCGTGGCTGCTGACTGTGGCCAAAGTGGTCGGCGGTGCGTACATCCTCTATCTGGGCGTCAGCCTGATCCGCAGCAAACCGAAAAGCAGCGTCGAAGGCGAAAAAAACGCCGATGAGCCGCTGGTTGAACAGTCACTGTTCAAGGCATTCAGCACCGGTTTTCTGACCAACGCGACCAACCCCAAGGCCACGCTGTTTTTCCTGGCCATCTTCACCACGATCATCAGCGCCAGCACACCGCTGCAGATCCAGGCGTTCTACGGATTGTGGATGTGCTTCGTCAACGCGCTGTGGTTTGTGATCGTCGCGCTGTTTTTCTCCAGCAATAAAGTGCGCCTGCTGTTCATGCGCCTTGGACACTGGTTCGAGCGCAGCATGGGCGTCATCCTGATTCTGTTTGCCGGACGCCTGATGCTGTCGATGTAACTCACACAAAAAAAGTCCCGGCATCAGCTGCCGGGACTTTTTCATTTGTGCGCCTCTTTTGCATTTCTGTGCGACAGATCAAGTTTGCGACTCCCTTTCCCAGCGCTCGCAGTGTTAGGTTTACAAAATGTTTCTGTCACAAGCGACAGAAATACTTTCCCAATCCTTTGCAAAGGAATGCCTGTTCCATGGTCTTTTCCCTGAAAAAACTGGCCGCCGCCACTCTGGTCATGGCCAGCCTCGCCACGTTTACCAGCGCCGCACAAGCCAACATCACTGCCGAGCAAAGCGCAGCGATCCTGAAATCCTTCGACGGCAAGAGCTTGACGGATTTCCGCAGCTTCCTTGGCAGCCTGGCGAAAAGCGACCTGGCCAAGACGGATAACCTCAACCCGTCCATCAGCGCCTTCCTCGACAACAAGACCCTGAACGCCGAACAGCAGAATGAAATTCACCGTCTGCTGGGCATTTATACCCGCGTGAAATATGGCAAGGCCGCGCTGGAAACCCTGCGCCAACTCGTCGAGATCCCGACCTTCCGCAAGGACGGCGTGGAGCAACACGACAACCCGGAATTCATCAAGATTGCCGGCGAGATCCAGAAACTCGCCGAATCCTTCGGTTTGAAATTCCGCAACATCGATAACCGTGTCTACGAAATCTCTCTGGATGGCAAAGGCGACGAAGTCGTTGGCATTCATGCCCACGCCGATGTGGTGCCGGTGACGCCGGAAAACTGGGTGCTGAAAGATGGCACCAAACTCGACCCGTTCAAAGTCACGCTGATTGGCGATCGCATGTACGGTCGTGGCACAGAGGATGACAAGAACGCGATCGTCGTGGCGCTGTACGCCATGAAAGTGATCAAGGACGAGAAACTGCCACTGGCGCGTAACTTCAAGCTGCTGGTCGACACCACCGAAGAAACCAGCGGCGACGCCATTCCCTATTACTTCGAGCGCAACCCGACGCCGAACTACAACATGGCGCTGGACGGCGGTTATCCGGTAGTGATCGCCGAAAAAGGTTACGGCACCGTCATGGCCAACTTTGCCAAACGCAAAGGCGAAGGCAACGGCGCGGAAATCATTTCGATGACCGGCGGCAAGGCGACCAACCAGATTCCGTCCGCTTCGGTGGTCACGCTGGTAACGGACAAGCCTGCCGAGCTCGCCGCCAGTCTGCAAAAAGCCGGCGACGCCTACGCCAAAGCCAACGGCGGCGACTTCGAAGTCGCGGCAAAGGTTGATGGCAAAGACGTCAAACTGACCGTGACGGGGGTTTCTGCGCACTCCTCCGAACCAGAGTCCGGCGTCAACCCGGTCGCGCGGATGCTGAGCTTCATCAACAGCCTGGACGGCAAAGTCGCGCTCAAGCACAACCAGTTCACCGATGCCGCACGTTATGCCGATGACAACTGGGGCCTGGATTATCTGGGCAAAAAGCTTGGCGTGGGCTTCTCCGATTCGTTCATGGGACCACTGACCACCTCGCTGACCTATGTCGGCGAGGACGACAAAGCCTTCAAACTGGCGGTGAACCTGCGGGTGCCGAAGGGTAAATCCCCGGAAAAGCTCAAGGCTGAGATCGCTGAGAAACTGGATGCCTGGAGCAAGAAGACTCATGTTGCCGTGGCGTTCGATTACTCGGTGGCTGAACCGATGTATCGCAACCCCGAGGGTGAGTGGGTCAAGGCGCTGCTTGCCGTAGCCAGCGAAAACCTCGGCATGAAGTCGGAATTCGGTACTTCCGCTGGCGCGACTTCGGTTCACGAATTGCCGAACGGCGTGCAATTCGGCCTGGCGCGACCTGAGGCCAAATACACCGGCCACACCGATGGCGAGTTCAAGACCGTCGACCAGTTCCTGCTGGATCTGCAGATCGTCACGGAAATGATGGGGCGTGTCGGGCAGTTGCCGAAGCTGTAAAGCCCTGCCTGAGCCCAGTCACCGATGACCGGGCTCAAAATGAAAAAGGACCTGTGAAAGGTCCTTTTTTATTGCCGCCACAAAACGCGCACAAACAAAAACGCCGATCATCACTGATCGGCGTTTTTGTGAAATTGGAGCGGGAAACGAGACTCGAACTCGCGACCCCGACCTTGGCAAGGTCGTGCTCTACCAACTGAGCTATTCCCGCAAATGGCGTCCCCTAGGGGACTCGAACCCCTGTTACCGCCGTGAAAGGGCGGTGTCCTAGGCCACTAGACGAAGGGGACACGCTACCCGGAACACATGGTGTGTGTTTCGGTGTCCAGATCCGCATCCGAAGATTTGGTTCTGGTTTCACTCAGCACCGCCCGAAAGCACTGCTGTTTAAAATTGGAGCGGGAAACGAGACTCGAACTCGCGACCCCGACCTTGGCAAGGTCGTGCTCTACCAACTGAGCTATTCCCGCATTGGCGTCCCCTAGGGGACTCGAACCCCTGTTACCGCCGTGAAAGGGCGGTGTCCTAGGCCACTAGACGAAGGGGACACACTACAACATTCACTCCCTGCCGCGTTTCGCTGTGTGCTTTACGCTGCAAGTGGCGCGCATTCTATGGATGGATTGAAGGGTCGTCAACCCCCTGATATAAATTTATTTAAATCAATGACTTCGACCTGGATTACGGGCCGCGTAGGGCTTTTCCGTCGTCCGAAACCTGACGCCTATATTCCGCCACTCGCCAAGACGTTATAGTCCACCGCACAGTGATGGCAATCTGCACATCAAGCGCCAGCATTCATCTATACCGCTGGCAGCCGATACAGATTGCAGCAGCCGATCAAACCCGTCGAGCGGCGCTAGGCGCCTAAATGCCCAGCCACTACACTCGCATGCGAACCCTATAAAGAGGTCTTACCGGTGACACCACTCATGATCACCCTGCTAGTCGTAGCCGGGATCGCAATTCTGATCGCCATTGGCTACATGAACCATGTGGTGGAAAACAACAAACTGGAGAAGGCCCGCACTAAAGTCGAACTCAACGACCGCCTGCGCCGCTGCGGCGAACTGACCGAAACCTTCCCCGGCCAGTTCATGACCCCGGCGCTCAAGTTGCTGCTGACCCGCCTGGAACTCAACGTCTGCCAGCGCCTGCTCAATCTGGAAAAGACCAGCGCAACCACCAAGGCCCGCATCACCGAACTGAGCGCCCTCGTTGCCCAAGGCGAATCGATCCCGGTGAACAACCCGCCCGCGCCGATCCTGACCGAAGCCAAAGCCAAAGACGTGCGCTTCCTCCTCGAAGCCCTGCACGGCCAGATCACCCGCGCCGCCCACGACGGCTTCCTGCCACCGAACGAAGCCAAACAATGGATCCGCGAGGTGCGCCACATCCTCGTGCTGCTGCACATCGAATTCTTCAACAACCTCGGCCAACAGTCCCTGCAACAAAACCAACCCGGCCAGGCCCGCCTCGCCTTCGAACGCGGCGTGCAATATCTGCGCAAACAGCAGGACCCGCAGATGTACGCGGAGCAACTGCAATACCTGGAAAAACTCCTCGCCCGAGCGAACGCCCAGGTCATGGACAAGATTGCCCCGGTGGAAGGTGAAGAAAACCAACTGACCGCCGGTTTGAAGGATGTCGAAGCCGATGCGGACTGGAAGAAAAAAGTGATTTACGACTGAGGCGGGAATGCTGGAAGAGAAGCCACCGTTATTGGTGGCTTTTTTGTGGGCGACTTGAAAGAGGTGTGAATTGAAGACCGCTTTCGCGAGCAGGCTCGCTCCCACATTGGGAAGTAGTGTTCTCAGGTAAAAATCGGTCGGCTGTCAGGCCGCCTTCGCTGGCAAGCCAGCTCCCACAGAACAGCAAAAGCAAACCCGGGCCATCCCCACGCGGCGAAGCCGAGAGCCTGGTCGGCCCAAGGGCCGCCAAGGCTCAAAGCCGAAAATGCCCAACCATCGAGCGCAACTCGCCGCCCAACTGCGCCAGCTCAACACTCGAAGCCGCATTCCCGCGCATCGCCACGGAAGAGTGATCCGCGCTCGCACGAATCTGCGTAACACTGCGGTTGATCTCCTCCGCCACCGAGCTCTGCTCCTCCGCCGCCGCCGCGATCTGCTGATTCATCTGCTGAATCAACGACACCGCCGCGGCAATACTCCCCAGCGCACTCTCGGTCTGCAACGCATCACTGACCGCCAGCTTCACCAGTTCGCCACTGCTGCGAATCTGCTGCACCGACGACTGCGCCGCCGCGCGCAGGGCACTGACCAAGCGTTCGATCTCCTCGGTCGATTGCTGCGTACGCCGTGCCAGCGCACGCACTTCATCGGCCACCACCGCAAACCCCCTGCCCTGCTCCCCGGCCCGCGCGGCTTCGATTGCCGCGTTCAGCGCCAACAGATTGGTCTGCTCGGCCACGCTCTTGATCACCTCCAGCACCGTGCCGATATTCTGAATTTCGGCGCTGAGGCTCTCGATGCTGGAACTGGCCGAGGTCGCTGAATCCGCCAACTGCTCGATCCGCGCCATGCTTTGACGCACCACCTGCTGGCCGCTCTCGACCTTGTCATCCGCCGTCTGCGCCGCGAGCGCCGCCTCTTCGGCATTGCGCGCGACGTCATGTACCGTGGCGGTCATCTGGTTCATGGCGGTGGCGACCTGCTCGGTTTCCTCCTTCTGGCTGTTGACCTCCAGATTGGTCTGCTCGGTCACTGCCGACAGCGATTGCGCGGAACCGGCCAAGCGCTCGATACCGGCCTGCAAGCCGCTGACAATCGTGCCGAGACCGGCAGCCATCTGCTGCATGGCCAACATCAATTGCCCCATTTCATCGCGGCGCGTCACCTCGACCTTCGCCGTCAGATCACCCGCAGCAATCTGCTGCGCCACGCGAATCACACTGCGCAGCGGCGCCACGATCAGGCGCGTGATCACCCACGCGGCGAGCAATCCGACCAACAAGGCCAGCGCCGAAGAGCCAATGATCAACACAGTGTTCTTTTTCAGCTCCGCCTGCATCGAAGCATCTTCGGCGACGTAGGCCTGATTGACCCGGTCCACCACCTGCGCCGCGCGCTGATGCAGTTGGTCATAAACCGTTTTTTCTTGCGCCAGCAAACCGGTGTATTCAGCCAGTTTCTCGTTGAATCCGGCGATATGCCCCGACACTTCGTTGAGCACCGTCAGATAGCCCTCGTCCTTGACCGTGGTTTTCAGCGCCTCGGCCTGCTCCTGCGCTTGCGCGGCCTGCTCGATGTTGCCCTGACCGGCATTTTCGGTATCGCCCTTGCGGCTTTGATCCAGCCGCACGCGCGCCTCGTTCATCGCTTGCAGCATCAGTCGCGAGACCTGACTGACCTGATTCGCCTGTTCGATGAACTGGGCGCCGTCCTTGCCCTCGGTGTCTTTCAACGTGTAGGCGCCATCATCGGCCAGGCCGCTCTGCAACACGTCGAGGTTATTGGCCACGCTGGACACCGACCAACTGGCCATCTCCAGCGCGAGGTCCTTGGCCTGGCTCAGCGAGACGAATTCATCGAAGGCCTTGCGATACGCGCCCAGCGCTTGCTCGACATCGCTCATCACCGGCACATTGGCCGGGGAATGTGCCTTGAGCTCGCCGGCAAGAACGATCAGCCCATCGACGCCTTCGCGCAAGGCATCGGCGGTTTTCGGATTGCCGCGCAGGGCGTATTCCTGCTCGAGCAGGCGCACCTTGAGCAGGCCGCTGTTGAGCGCGGACATCTGCTTCAAGCCGTCGAAACGCAGACTGATGGTTTGCAGCGACCAGACGCCGATCGCCGCCACCAACGCAGTCAGCAACAAGACCAGCACAAATCCGATACCCAGTTTTTTCGCCATACCGAGGTTGGCAAAACGTCCTTGCACGGCCGAAATCATTGCGCGTAGTCCCCTGCCAAAGTCTGTTGCCGAAGATTCGCAACGGGCTCGAACCAGCACAAGACTCTGGCGTCGGAATAATGGCAAAAAGCTACGCCCGCGTCGTTTTCAGAATGCTGGAGGTCGATCCGCGCAAGTATTGCGAAAAAACTGCCGGGCCCGTGGGTCGCAGGCACAGGCCACATTGATGCGCTGCCAGTCACCGCACTCACCGCTGGGACTGAAGGCGTCCGCTGCTGACAACTCCAGCCCGCAGTGCTGGGCCTGCCTGCGCACCGACGTCTGGTCGCGCAAGCGTGCCCGCGCCCAGATGAACAGCCCGCCAACCGGCTTGCCGAACACTTCCCACTCGGCATCTTCCAGGGCCTGCAAGGCCGCCGCGCGATCGGCATTCAAGCGCTGGCGCTGACGCTGCACCAGTTTGCGATACGCACCGGTCGCCATCAGCCTGGCCAGCACCGCCTCGGCCAGCCTCGAACAGCCCAGGCCGCTGATCATCTTGACCTCCGCCAGGCGCTTCAGCAGCTCGCTGTCCGCCAGGACAAAGCCGATCCGCAACGAACTGCTCAGTGTCTTGGAAAAGCTGCCGACATAAATGACCCGGCCGCCATGGTCCAGCGCCGCCAACCGCGTACCGTTGCCGGTGTGCAGATCAGCGTAGACGTCATCTTCGATCACGCGCAGGTCGTAGGTCTTGCTCAACTGCACGATACGCTGGGCCACCGCAGGCGTCAGGCAACTGCCGGTGGGATTGTGGTGATGACTGCCGATGAACAGGGCGCCGGGACGAAACTGACGCAGCACCGACTCGAGCATGTCGATGTCCGGCCCGCTCGGCGTACGACGAACTTCGAGCATCTGTACGCCGTGCAGACGCAACAGGTCAAACAACGGTGCATAACCGGGCGTTTCCACCACCACGCAATCGCCAGCCTTGAACAGGGTGCGCACGATCAGATCGAGCGCATGACTGGCACCGCTGGTGCTCATCAGCCGGGTACTGCAGGCGTCGATATTCAGCAGTTTCAGACGCTTGGCAATTTGCTCGCGCAGCGCTGGCAGGCCCAGTGGCGAGCTGTAGTTGAACAGGCTGGCCATGTCGGTGCGTGCCACCTCGCGCAGCGCGTAGCTGAGGTCGTCGGGCTCACGCCAACTCGGCGGCAAGCCTCCTTGCCCCAAAATCAAGCGACTCGTTGCGGCGTCCACCTCATCACGCCATGCGGGGCGGCCCTCGCACGCTGCCCATTCCGAGTCCGCTTCGCGCAATGCCGGCGAGGCCGCGACGATGAATCCCGCGCCCTGGCGCGTGGTCAATACGCCTTGCGAGACCAGGCGCTCGCAGGCTTCGACAACGCACGACTGGCTGAGCAGATTCCCCCGGGCGATTTGCCGTACGGAGGGTAACCGGGTGGCCGGCGGGATGCCGCTTTGCACAATCCAGTCAGTCATTCCGTCGACGATCTGCTGCACGACCGGCACCATTGCCTGTCGGTCAATTCTCAGTTCCATGAGCTCGCAAACTCCTGTCAGTTTTGCTGGCAGCAGTAAATCACAGCCGCACCGCCGAGGCTGTGCGACAACACCGCCAAATGCGCCAGTTCTAACGGTTTGATACACATTGTTTAACGGTATTCACAGGGACCGACCGCGAGGTACAAAAAAACCCGCACGCAGGCGGGTTCTTTGTATTTCGGCAACTTTCAGAACGCTGTCACGCCGCCGTCCACCGCCAATGAGTGCCCAGTGGTGAACGTTGCGCCATCGCTGCACAGATACAGCACCGCGCTGGCGATTTCCTCGACCTTGCCAATGCGCCCGACCGGGTGCATGGCGTTGGCGAACTCGGCCTTCTTCGGGTCGGCTTCATAGGCACGGCGGAACATGTCCGTATCGATCACTGCCGGGCACACTGCGTTGACGCGGATTTTCTTCTTCGCGTATTCGATCGCCGCCGACTTGGTCAGGCCGATCACCGCATGTTTCGACGCCGCGTAGATGCTCATCTTCGGCGCCGCACCCAGCCCGGCCACCGACGCCGTGTTGACGATCGCGCCACCGCCCTGCGCCAACAGCAGCGGCAACTGATACTTCATGCACAGCCAGACGCCTTTGACGTTGACGCCCATGATCGCGTCGAATTCGTCCAGCGTACCGTCGGCGAGTTTGCCCTTCTCGATTTCGATCCCGGCGTTGTTGAAGGCATAGTCGAGACGACCGTAGGTATTGATCACCTCATCCATCAGATTTTTCACATCGCTTTCCAATGTCACGTCGCAGCGCACGAAGGACGCTTCGCCACCGGCTGTACGAATCAGCGCCACCGTGCCTTCGCCGCCGGCCGCGTCCAGGTCAGCCACCACCACTTTCAGGCCCTCGGCGGCAAACGCCAGGGCTGTCGCGCGGCCGATGCCGTGGGCGGCCCCCGTGATTACAACCACCTGACCGGAAAACGTCATGCTCATGGGTATGTCCTCGAACGCAAAAACTGGAAGATGTTGGCGTCGCAGCATAGCCAAGGGCAGCGAAAGCGCGTCAGCACTATGCAATCGCTGTTTACAGGCCCATGCGCCGCAGTGATAAAACCCGCCCCGTAACCATCACTGCACTGGATCGACTCGCATTCGCCGTATCAGCCAACCTTGCGACATCGGCGTTGAAGAGCTATCAACAAGGCTTCATTCCATTCGAGTGCCTGTCATGACCAACCAGACCAATCGCCAGTTCCTGCTCGCCAAACGCCCGGTGGGCGCCGCGACCCGCGAGACTTTCACTTATCAGGAAGTTCCGGTCGGCGAGCCACAGGCGGGACAGATCCTGGTGAAAAACGAATACCTGTCCCTCGACCCGGCCATGCGTGGCTGGATGAACGAAGGCAAGTCCTACATCCCGCCGGTCGGTCTCGGTGAGGTCATGCGCGCACTGGGCGTGGGAAAAGTCATCGCCTCGAACAATCCCGGCTTTGCCGTCGGCGATTACGTCAACGGCGCTCTGGGTGTGCAGGATTATTTCCTCGGCGAGCCGCGCGGCTTCTATAAGGTCGACCCGAAACTCGCGCCATTGCCACGCTATTTGTCTGCACTGGGCATGACCGGCATGACCGCCTACTTCGCCTTGCTCGACGTAGGCGCACCGAAAGCCGGTGACACCGTGGTGCTGTCCGGCGCCGCAGGTGCGGTGGGCAGCGTGGCCGGGCAGATCGCCAAAATCAAAGGCTGCCGCGTCGTTGGCATTGCCGGCGGGGCCGACAAGTGCAAATTCCTCATCGACGAATTGGGCTTCGACGGCGCCATTGATTACAAGGCCGAAGACGTCGTGGCCGGTCTGAAGCGCGAATGCCCGAAGGGCGTGGACGTGTATTTCGATAACGTCGGCGGCGACATTCTCGACGCGGTGCTGAGCCGCTTGAACATGAAAGCGCGGGTGGTGATCTGCGGCGCCATCAGCCAGTACAACAATAAAGAAGCGGTCAAAGGCCCGGCCAATTACCTGTCACTGCTGGTCAATCGCGCGCGCATGGAAGGTTTTGTGGTGATGGACTACGCCGCGCAGTTCGCCAGCGCCGCGCAGGAGATGGCCGGCTGGATGGCCAACGGGCAGCTCAAGAGCAAGGAAGATGTGGTTGATGGGCTGGAGACGTTCCCCGAGACGCTGATGAAACTGTTCAACGGCGAGAACTTTGGCAAGTTGGTTCTGAAGGTTTAAGGCCAGCCTGAAACCAATGTGGGAGCGAGCCTGCTCGCGAAAGCGGTGGATCAGTCGATAATGATGCCGACTGACACTCCCTTTTCGCGAGCAGGCTCGCTCCCACAGTTGGATCTTCAATAAGCTTTAGGCGATTTCGGCTACGACTGCGGCCAACGCCTGCGCCGGATCTGTCGCCTGGCTGATCGGACGGCCGATCACCAGATAATCGGAACCGGCATCCAGCGCCTGACGCGGGGTCAGAATGCGCCGTTGATCATCCTGCGCGCTGCCCGCCGGGCGAATCCCCGGCGTCACCAGTTGCAGCGACGGGTGCGCGGTTTTCAGCGCCGACGCTTCCAGCGCCGAACACACCAGACCGTCCATCCCGGCCTTCTCGGCCAGTGCCGCCAGACGCAGCACTTGTTCCTGCGGCTCGATATCCAGACCGATACCGGCCAGATCCTCGCGCTCCATGCTGGTCAGCACGGTCACACCAATCAGCAACGGTTGCGGACCACTGCGCTTGTCCAGCTCTTCACGGCAGGCGGCCATCATGCGCAGACCGCCCGAGCAGTGCACGTTGACCATCCACACACCCATCTCGGCAGCGGCTTTCACAGCCATCGCAGTGGTGTTGGGGATGTCGTGGAATTTGAGATCCAGAAACACTTCAAAACCCTTGTCACGCAGGGTGCCGACGATTTCCGCCGCGCAACTGGTGAACAGTTCCTTGCCCACTTTGACCCGGCACAGTTTCGGGTCCAACTGGTCGGCCAGCTTCAGTGCGGCGTCACGGGTGGGGAAATCCAGGGCGACGATGATAGGAGTCTGGCAGGCGGACATGGATGGGCTCTCAGGCTGGTCGAAAACGGCGCGCATTGTAGCGGAACCGGCGGCGGCGCGGCACCCGATGATCGGTAAATCGTCGCGCTGGCGGTTATCAGCTTAGCCGGCGCGGCTATTGTGTCGACTCCGATACACAACCGACACGCCGGCAACACGCACCCGGGTTAGCCTCGCCCGGCGCAACACGTCCTTACAACAGCACTTCCCGCCCCCCGGCCGGACGCCTATGCTGAAACCACCCCTGGCAGTGAACAGCCCCATGCACAACGCCCCGACAACCGTGACGGATGAAAGCAAAGACGACAAGCGCTGGAGCATCCGCGCGCTGATCGTCGACGATGACGTGCCGATCCGTGAGCTGATGATCGATTACCTCGCCCGCTTCAACATCCACGCCAGCGGCGTCACCGACGGCGCAGCGATGCGCCAGGCGCTGCAGGGCGAACATTTCGACGTCATCGTCCTCGACCTGATGCTACCCGGCGAAGACGGTCTGTCGCTGTGTCGCTGGCTGCGCGCCGAATCGGACATCCCGATCCTGATGCTCACCGCCCGCTGCGAACCCACCGACCGCATCATCGGCCTGGAACTGGGCGCCGACGATTACATGGCCAAACCGTTCGAACCACGCGAACTGGTCGCCCGCATCCAGACCATCCTGCGCCGCGTGCGCGACGACCGCACTGACCAGCGCGCCAACATTCGCTTCGACAACTGGCGCCTCAACAGCGTCCTGCGCCAAGTGGTCGCCGACAACGGCCTGGTAGTGCCCTTGTCCAACGCCGAATTCCGCCTGCTCTGGGTCTTCATCGAACGCCCGCGCCGCGTGCTCAGCCGCGAACAACTGCTTGACGCCGCTCGCGGTCGCTCGATCGAAGCCTTCGACCGCAGCATCGACCTGCTGGTCTCGCGCCTGCGGCAAAAACTCGGTGACGACCCGAAAGCCCCGCAGTTGATCAAGACCGTGCGCGGCGAGGGTTACCTGTTCGACGCGCGGGACATCGGCTGATGAAGGCGCGCTTGGACACCCTGTTCGGTCGCCTGTTCGGGGTGCTGTTCGCGGCGATTGTCCTGGCGCACCTGCTGGCCTTCGCCTGGTTCAGGCTCTACGGCCCTCCTCCGCCCCCACCACCGCCCGAGTTCTCAGCGAACATCGACGGCCAACCGCCCATGCGCGACGCCGCTTATCCACCGAGGCAAGCGCGCCCCTGGTTCGGTGGCCCGGTGGTGCCGCTGACCTTTCAATTCATCACGCTGATGATCGCCGCCTGGTACGGCGCCAAACTGCTCACCCGGCCGATCCAGCGCCTGAGCGACGCCGCCGAGCGCCTGAGCGAAGACCTCGACAGCGACCCCCTCGACGAATCCGGCCCGCGCGAAGCCCGGCAAGCGGCGCACACCTTCAACCTCATGCAACGGCGCATCCGCGAACAGGTCCAGCAACGCGCGCGCATGCTCGGCGCCGTCTCCCACGACCTGCGCACGCCACTGTCACGGCTGAAACTGCGCCTGGAAAACATCAGCGACGACAAGCTGCAAAGCCAGATGCGCCAGGACCTGGACGACATGATCGGCATGCTCGACGCCACCCTCACCTATCTGCACGAACAACGCACCAGCGAAGCCTTGCAGTTGCTGGACGTGCAGGCGCTGGTCGAATCGCTGAGCGAAAACGCCCAGGACCAGGGCGCCGATGTACAGGTCAGCGGCCACTGCGCGCCTTTGCCAGTACAACCGATGGCGCTGCGCTCGTGCATCAACAACCTGCTGGACAACGCCCTGCGCTACGCCGGACAGGCACGGATTGAACTGCTGGAACAGCGCGAAGAACTGCTGATTCGGGTGATTGATCACGGACCGGGTATTGCTGAAGAACAGCGGGAAGCGGTTTTTGAGCCGTTCTATCGACTGGAGGGATCGCGTAATCGCAACTCCGGCGGCGTAGGGCTGGGCATGACCATCGCCCGCGAAGCCGCGCAGCGGTTGGGTGGGCAATTGACGCTGGAAGACACACCGGGCGGCGGGTTGACCGCAATTGTTCGGTTGCCGCGGTGCTCGCTCCCACATTGGAGTGGTGTTCATCCGGGATAATGGGTTGGCTGTGAGGGCGCTATCGCTGGCAAGCCAGCTCCCACAGGGGATCGAGTGATCTCAGAGGGCGATGGGTTGGCAGTGAGGACGTCATCGCGAGCAGGCTCACTCCTACACTTGGACTGGGTACAACCTCAAGAAACAGGTCGGCTGTCAGGCCGCCTTCGCGAGCAGGCTCGCTCCCACAAAATCAAAAGCAAAAGCAAAAGCAAAAGCAAAAGCAAAAGCAAAAGCAAAAGCAAAAGCAAAAGCAAAAGCAAAAGCAAAAGCAAAGCAGCGCAGCTGCCCGCGGCGAAGCCGCCCCACTCAACAATGAGCGCAAGCTCGAGTACTGCTTTTGATCTTGATCCACCGGCGACGTCGGAAGGCTGAGCGGAGGGATTGATCCGGGCGTGGGAGCGCAGCGACCGTACGACGCAGTCGTACACAGCGAGTGTAGGTGCAGCGAAGCAAACCGGAGCCGCTGCGCCCAGATCGATCCCGCAGCGAAGGAACCCGAGCCTGCGAGGGCCGAACGCAGGAGCAAGCCTTTTGGGTTACCTTTTTGGCGTTTGAAAAAGGTGACCCGCCGTAAGGGCGGAACCGCCAGCCGCCGCAGCGAAACATTCGGATATTCACACCAAACAAACCCAAGCATGGTCGGCCCAAAGGCCGCCAAGCCCCCCCCTAGACCCGAGCCTGACTCTTACTCCAATCCGTCAAAAGACTATAAGCCACAGCCAACAACGTAGGCCCAATAAACAACCCGATAAAGCCAAACGCAATCAACCCGCCAAACACCCCGAGCAACACAATCACCAACGGCAGATTACCGCCACGGCTGATCAGATACGGCTTGAGCACGTTGTCCACGCCACTGATGATGAACGTCCCCCAGATCCCGAGAAACACCGCCATCCCGTACTCGCCCTTCCACGCCAACCACGCCGTGGCCGGCACCCACACCAGCGGTGGCCCCATCGGAATCAGACTCAGCAGAAACGTGACGATCCCCAGCACCAGCGCCCCGGGAACCCCGGCAATGAAAAAGCCGATCAACGCCAGCACTGCCTGCGCCGCCGCTGTACCAATCACACCGTTGACCACCCGCTGCACCGTACCGGCGACAAGTTCGATGTAATAGCCAGCACGATCACCAATCAAGCGCTGCAGCAGACTGTGCACAAACGCCGCCAGTCGCGGACCGTCACGGTAGAAAAAGAACACGAACACCAGACTCAGCGTCAGCTCGAGAATCCCCCCGCCGATCTGCGCGCTGCGTGCCAGCAACCAGTTGCCGACCTGCCCCAGATACGGCTTGATCGAGACCATCAACGCCGCGCCCTGTTGATCGATGCTGTCCCACATCGACACCAGCCGCTCACCAATCAAAGGCACGCTGCCAAGCCAGGTCGGTGCTTCCGGCAAACCGTCGACCTGCACATCCTTGATGAATGCCGTGGCATCGCGCACATGATCGGCGAGGTTGAAACCCAGCCACACCAGTGGCGCCGCCACCAGCAACATCCAGCCCAGTGTCAGGATCAACGCGGCCAGCGATTCGCGGCCATTGAGCCAGCGCGTGAGCAAACGCATCAGCGGCCAACTGGCAAACGCCAGCACCGCGCCCCAGAACAGCGCCGACCAGAACGGCGCCATCACCCAAAGGCTGGCACCAAACAACACCAGCAGCAGAATCTGCACCAGCAGGCGATCGTTATTGAGCATGGGAAGTCCCGGCAAAGTCAGTCAGCGAAAGAGTAGGCGAACACTGTGTGCGTGCTCGCCCGGCACAGCTTATCGCAACAAGTCGATGCGCAGGCCCGAGCCTTCGAGATTGCCGGCTTCCAGACGTGCCGCCCGTACGCCCTGATTGATCAGCGCCTGGCGCCAGGCTTCGGCCTTGGGCCCGGAAACCGTGACCCGCAAGGTCGTGTCGAGATTCAGACCACGGGAAATCAGGCGCAACCAGGTGGCATCCGGTTCATCGACCAGTTTCGGAAAATCCAGCTCGCCGGTGCTTTTCAACTGACGCAGCAGGGTCGCCGAGGTCGGCAGCAATTCGCCCAACGGCGCAGTCGCCTCGAACTGTTCGACATGCAGATAGGCTTTGCGATTGCCGCGAGTGATGCTGTAAAGCGCCACCAGCGTGTTGTCCTTTGGCGCCGCCAGCCTCAACAACAGATAAGCCTGTTGCTCGTCAGAGCCATACAGCTTGGCGTTGCCGAACACCTCGTTGGCCCACAGGCTGCTTTCGCCGCAATCGCGGGCCTGGCACCAGAACAGCAATTCGGCATCCTGCTGTTGCAGGGCTTCGCGGGCGGCAGTAAAGGCTTCGGTGGCGGAATGTTCCGGCGGCAACTCGTAGGTCACCGAGGTAGTCTGGCCGCGGGCGGTGACCTGACCGTCGAACCGCAACTGGCCGCTGATCTTGCGGATCGAGCCCAGCGGGTAGATGCGCTCCAGCTCGGCCGCCGGGCGATAGTCGACGATCTGAGCATCGGCCAGACGCGGCACGATTTGCAGATCCTGGCTGCCCGGCACATCGGCAGCGAAGGACAAGGAGCTGAAGCAGCACAGCGCGAAGAGACTGAGTGACCGCATAGTCAGCCTCACCGGACGGTCATGGCTGGGCGGGTCGGGGTCGCAGCGGTATAGAAATCCATCGAGTTTGTCTCCCATTTCAACCCGCCCAGCCTCGACAGTTGCCCGCTGCAAGTCAAGGCATGGCGAAGAAGCGATTGAAACAGTCTGCTACAAGACCTGCGCCAGCCTCGTCATTCAGGTGCAAATGATGCCCGCCCGGCAACTGTTCGTGGCTGAAGGGTAGACGCTCCAGCAACTCAGGATGCCTGGCCAACATGCCATCCGCCGCGACCACCAGATGCGCCGGGCAACTGACGCGCGAGGCAAACGCCATCGCCTGTTCTTCCGTCAGGCGCAGCGGCGATGGCAGGGTCAGGCGATTGTCGGTGCGCCAGGTGTAACCGCCGGGCACCGGCATCAAACCGCGCTGGGCCAACAGTTCAGCGGCTTCGCGACTGACCGCCACCAGGCCTTTCATCCGCGCCTCGATGGCACGCTCGAGGGTGGTATAGACCGGTTTGCGCTTGTCCCGCAGAGCGAGTTGCGCCTGTAACGCCATGCCCATGCGCTCGGCAGCGTTTTCGCCCTTGTCTGTCGGAGGAATCACGCCGTCGATCAGCGCCAGATGGCTGATGCGCTCGGGCAGCGAACCAGCTAGCACCATCGAGACAATCGCGCCCATCGAATGCCCGAGCAGGCCGAAACGCTTCCAGCCCAGTTGTTCAGCGACTTGCAGCACATCATGGGCGTAGTCCCACAGCGCATAACCGGCGCCGCTTGGTCGATGAGCGGAATGACCGTGGCCGGCCATGTCCAGCGCGACGATGCGCAAGCCATCAAGCTTGGGCGCCAGTCGCGCGAAGCTGTTGGCGTTGTCGAGCCAACCGTGCAACGCGATCACCGGCAAGCCGTCCTCGGGGCCGAAAAGATGAGCGGCCAACTCGATATGCGGCAGGTTCAGGCGCACTTCTTCGCAGGTCGGGCTCATGCGCAATCCTTGTTCTGCCGCTGTTCCCAACGCATGAACAGATTCTTGAGCAGCCGAGCCGTGTCCTGCGGACGCTCCAGCGGGAACATGTGCCCGCCAGGCATGCTCAGCGCCTCGCCCTGGGGCAGACGCGAGACGAAACGCGTGTGATGGCGCATGACAACCCGGCTCTTGTGCCCCCGCACGATGGCCAGCGGCACCTGCAACTGGCGGGTGCGCCCGGGACTGGTGTGCGGCACGCCGCGATAAATGCTGATTTCGGTGGCCGGGTCAAAACGCAGACGCAGCTTGTCGTCGACCTGATGCAAACCGTGTTGCAGGTAGGCATCGAAGCATTCCGGATCGAAGCCGCGAAACAGGGTTTTGCCGGAAAAGTAACTGCGTGCACTGTCGAGATCGGCGAATTCTTCACGCCGCCCGAGGGTGCGCCCGGCGGGTGTCAGCCGGTCGATGAAACCAAAGCGCTTGGCCGCGCGAATCACCCACTGATCAGTGCGGGTCAGTACTGGCGAGTCGAGCATGACCACGCCGCGATACAGCTCGGGACAACGCAACGCCGCGTGCAAATGCAGCAGACCGCCAAAAGAATGGCCGACGCCCCACACCGGCTGCTCCTGCTGCTCGAGGTGATGGATCAGTTCATCGACCAGGTTGTACCAGTTGTCGTCCGCCGGAAAACGCGGGTCATGGGCATGCTGCTCCAGATGCGCGACCCGATACTCCGGCGCCAGCGCCGCGAACAACTTGCCATAGGTCCCCGAGGGGAAACCGTTGGCGTGGGCGAAAAAGATCGGTTGCGACATGCGGGCAAATCCATGAGCGGGAATCGTGGCGTTGATTGTCCGCAAGAGCCGGCGTCGCAGCAATGACTGTAAGTGCCAGGAATGATGACAGTCCGGTCAGGGTGATGTGCATCAGCGAGACCGCTGCCCCCTCACCCCAGCCCTCTCCCCCAAGGGGGCGAGGGGGAAAGGGAGCAGATCGGGGGAGTGTCCGGGACCTGAGCTCGACTCGAATTATCAGGTCGACGAGG
Organism: Pseudomonas sp. TE9122; assembly: GCF_056278925.1. Lineage (NCBI taxonomy): Bacteria > Pseudomonadati > Pseudomonadota > Gammaproteobacteria > Pseudomonadales > Pseudomonadaceae > Pseudomonas > Pseudomonas sp. TE9122. The sequence goes on from NZ_JBWBQI010000001.1 coordinate 3,794,712, forward strand.
ATCGCGAAAACCACACGGTAGGCTCCCTCTCCCTCTGGGAGAGGGCTGGGGTGAGGGCTCGACCTGACGGAACCCGATAGATGTCAACGCAGCGGCGGCTGTTCCCCCATCGGCACCACCGCCATGGTCAGGCGCGACACGCAACTGGCCTTGCCTTCGTCGCTGGTCAAACGGATGTCCCAGACATGCGTGGTGCGGCCGATATGAATTGGCGTGGCCACCGCCGTCACCCTTCCGCTACGCAAGCCGCGCAAGTGGTTGGCGTTGATCTCCAGGCCGACGCAATAGAATTTGCTGGCATCGATGCACAGATAACTGGCCATCGAGCCGACGGTTTCCGCCAGCACCACCGATGCGCCGCCATGCAGCAGACCGTAAGGCTGGTGGGTGCGATGGTCGATGACCATGCTCGCGGTCAGCGACTGTTCGTCGAAGGCTTCGAAGCGAATATCCAGCACTTCGCCAATGGTGTTCTTCTGGATTGCGTTCAACTGTTCAATGTCGGGAGTAGTACGCCACAAGCTCATCGCAGACTTCCTTTGTTGTTGTAATCGACGCTCAATCCTGCCACAGCACTGCCTCGCTGCGCGCGCTCCATTCTTCGAAACGCTCGCCGTAGCGGTCTTCGATGACGTTGCGTTTGATTTTCAGGGTCGGCGTGAGGAAGCCGTTGTCCACCGCCCAACTGTCCTTGACCACTACCAGTCGGTGCAGGCGTTCGTGCTTGTCGAGGGCGGCGTTGACCTCCTCCAGCAATTTTTCCAGGCTCGCGTGCAGGCTGGCACGAGGCTCTTGCTGATTGACCGCCGACAGCACGCACAACCCCAGCGGTGCACTCAGGCCATCGCCCACCACGCATACTTGTTCGATGCGTGAATGCACGGCCAGACGGTTTTCGATCGGCGCCGGCGCGACGTATTTGCCCTTGCTGGTCTTGAAGATTTCCTTGAGTCGCCCGGTCAGGCGCAGGCGCCCTTCGCTGTCCTGCTCGCCCTTGTCGCCGGTGCGCAGAAAGCCGTCGGCAGTCAGCGTCTCGGCAGTTTTCTGCGGTTCCTTGAAATAGCCGAGCATGTTGGCCTGGCTGCGCACCTGCACTTCGCCGGACTCATCGATGCGCACCTCGACTTCCGGGCACGGCTGGCCGATCCAGCCCTGTTTGTATCGCCCCGGCAGACAGATATGCGAATAGCCGCAGCCCTCGGTCATGCCGTACACCTCCAGCACATCGAGGCCAAGTTTCTGATACCAGGCGAGCAAGGTCTGCGGCACCGGCGCGGCACCGGACAACGCCACGCGCAAGGCATCCAGGCCGAGCCCGGCCAGCACCTTGTGGCCGACCCGCTTGCCGATGAAGGGCAACCCGAGGAGGAAGTCCAGACGCTGCGCCGGGATCTTGCTGTACACACCCATCTGGAATTTGGTCCAGATACGCGGCACGCCGAACATTGCCGTCGGCCGCGCGCGCTGCAGATCGGTGATGAAAGTCTCGAGGCTTTCGGCGAAGAAAACGGTCTGGCCGGTATAGATCGAGGCCAATTCGACAAACATGCGCTCGGCGACGTGGCACAGCGGCAGATACGACAGCAGCCGATCGTTCTCGTTGAGCCCGAACAACTGCGTGCCGCGACTGGTAGCGAAACCGAGATTGGCGAAACTGTGCATCACGCCTTTGGGCAGGCCGGTGGTGCCGGAGGTGTAAATGATCGTCGCCAATTGCTCGGCGGCGGGACGTGGATCGTCCTGGATTGGCGAACAGCTCTGCAGATCCGCCCAGCTGTAATCGAACTCGCCCGGCGGATGCAGTGGCAGGCTGATGGTCGGTAAACCCGTCGGCACGCCTTGCGCCATGCCTGCCCAGTCATCGAGCTTACCGATGAACGCCAGCGCACTTTCCGAGTGAGTCAGCACCTGCGCAACGGATTCAGCGGTGAGATTGGGGTACAGCGGCACCGACACATGCCCGGCCATCCAGATCGCCAGGTCGGCGATGATCCAGTGCGCGCAATTTTTCGAGATCAGGGCGATATGGCTGCCGGGCGGCAACTCCCGCGCCCGTAACCAGTGCGCGGCGCAGCGGGCCTGATGGCCGACATCGGCCCACGTCAGCGTCTCGACCTGACCGCCGCCGATGGGCTGCACAAGAAAGCGCTGGCGCGGGTGCCGGGCTTCCCGTTCGTAGAACACGTCCAGCGGCAAACGGAAGGCGGCAGACATGCGACTCGCTCCTGTTTTTTTGGTCTGGAGCAAGCGTAGTCAACCAAGCAAGTGCTTGGTTGGAATTTTCAAACAAATAATTTCATGGGTTGGCAGAAATCAATGTGGGAGCGAGCCTGCTCGCGAATGCAGTATGTCAGCCCCAAAAAAGGGTGAATGACACGCCGCCTTCGCGAGCAGGCTCGCTCCCACAGGGATATGGCGTTAAGGGTGCTTGAGGCTGTTGAGCTTCATCGAGCCAATCAGCAGCTCGCTGTGCTCAAGCTCCGCCAGCCCCGCCGTACTGACCCGCTCCGGCGGATGCCCGGCGCCGTGCTGCAGATAGCTGAGCAGATTGCCCACCAACGGGTTGTGGCTGACCAGCAGCACATTGCTCACCGACACCAATTGCTCGGCGACCTTGTCCGGATCGCTCTCCGGCGTCAGCCACTCGACCGTGCGAATCTCCGGCTCGAAACCCAATGCGTCGCGCACGATCTGCGCGGTTTGCTGCGCGCGCAGATAAGGGCTGGCGTAAATCGCCGTCAGCGGCTGGCCCATGAGATGCGCGGCGCTGCTCAGGACTTCCTTACGACCATGCTCGGTCAGCTCGCGCTCGGAATCGATCTTCGAGTGAGGCACCGCCTCACCATGACGCAATACCCACAGTTTCATAGTTTGGGCTCCTCATCGCGCACCGGATGCGCGGCCGGGGCGACGGTGTGCGGCGCCTCACCTTCCGGGGTGCGCGGCGCCGGCCAGTCGGCGAACGGCCAGGGCTTCTGGTCACTGTGAAACGTGCCGAAGCGGCCGATCTGCGCGAGGAACTGGCTGAGGCTGTCGCCGAAATTCATCAGGCTGGCGCTCGGTGCGCCGTAGATCAGGCGGTAGATCAGTTGCACCAATACCACCGCGCCGAGGATGAATTGCGCGACTTGCCAGACCAGCAGATAAACGATCATCCACAACACCCGCAGGAGGATGGATTCGTACTGGGTTTCGCTTTTCGGATCGTTCATGGCTTGCTTCCTGTCCGTGTAACAGCTGAATCAGTTGAAACCGCTGGTGGAAATAAAGTCGACGTCGGTTTTCGGCTCGGCACGCATCAGTAGACCGATCACCTGCTCCAGCGTGCGTCCTTCGAACAGGATCGCGTGCAGCCCGGCGACCAGCGGCATGTACACGCCAACTTCCTGGGACTTGGCCTTGAGCACTTTGAGGGTGTTGACCCCTTCGGCAACCTCGCCAAGACGCGACACCGCTTCGTCGAGGCTCAAACCCTGACCGAGGGCGAAGCCGACCTGATAGTTGCGGCTCTTGGGCGATGAACAGGTGACGATCAGATCGCCAACCCCCGCCAGACCAAGGAAGGTCATCGGGTTCGCTCCCTGATTCACGGCGAAGCGGGTCATCTCGGCCAAGGCGCGAGTGATCAGCATGCTCTTGGTGTTCTCGCCCATCTCCAGCGCCACCGCCATGCCGGCGATGATCGCGTAAACGTTTTTCAACGCACCGCCCAGCTCGACACCGAAACGGTCGGCGCTGGCGTAAACGCGGAAGGTGCGCCCGTGCAGGGCGGCTTGCACCGCTTTGCACAGTTCTTCGTCTTCGCTGGCGACCACCGTGGCGGTCAGCGCGTGCTCGGCGATTTCCCGCGCCAGGTTCGGCCCGGACAACACGCCGATCCGCGCCTGCGGGGCGATCTCTTCGAGAATCTGGCTCATCAGCTTGAAGGTCTGCGCTTCGATGCCTTTGGTCAGGCTGACCAGCATCTTGCCGCTCAAGCGCTCGGCGTGGGCGGCGAGTACCGTGCGCAAGGCGCTGGATGGCAGCGCGACAAAGCACAGATCGCAGGCATCGAGAGTGGCCTGCAGGTCGGTGACAGCGGTCACCCCCGGGAGAATCTTGATGCCTTTGAGGTAACGCGGGTTTTCGCGGTTGACCCGGATGGCCTCGGCCTGCTCGGGGTCACGCATCCACTGAAGGACTTGATGGCCGTTCTCGGCCAGCAGATTGGCCACGGCGGTACCAAAACTTCCGCCTCCCAGGACCGCAATCGGGCGCTGTTCAGTCATATGCAATCCGTTAATCCATACCAGTGGCGATGCCGGGCATTATACGGGGCGACCCGGTGGCGGCCAGCCCCAGCAACAATTACCGACATTTGTAGGAAGAAGACCAATAAAACCTAGGAAAATGCCTGCAACGTCACTGGAAAAGTCGCAGCCCTCGGTTAACATGCGCGCCAATTCTTCTCTCTGCAGGCTGTGTCGTGTTTTCTGGCCCTCCTTCCCCGCGCTCGCCCCTGTTACTCGCGCTGATGTTCAGCCCGCTGGTGCTGGCGGACGATCTGTTCGTCGACAGCCAGACGCTGCCGCCGGTGCTTACGGCCACGCGCCTTAAGCAGACCCCGGCCGAAGTACCGGGGAGCATGACCGTTCTCGACAGCGAATTGATCAGCGCCAGCGGCGCCCGCGACATCAGCGAATTGCTGCGACTGGTACCGGGAATGATGGTTGGCAGCATCAACGGCAATCAGCCAGCGGTGAACTACCACGGCACCAACGCCAGCGAAGCACGGCGCATGCAGGTGTTGATCGATGGCCGTTCGGTGTATCGCGCCGGGCTGGCGACGGTGGACTGGAGCGATATTCCGGTCGCGATGGAAGATATCGAGCGGATCGAGGTGTTTCGCGGTCCGAACACTGTCAGCTACGGCGCCAACGCATTGATGGCGGTGATCAACATCATCACTCGCCACCCGGCCGACAGCCACGGCACGCGCCTGAAGATCACCCGTGGCCAGCGTGGCATCAACGACTTTTATGCCAGCCAGGGCACCGGTTGGGATGGCGGCGATCTGCGCTTGTCGCTGTCCGGCCAGGAAGACGACGGTTTCGACAGCGACCGCAACGGCGCCGATTATCGCGACAGTCGGCGCTTGAACCGTCTGAGCTTGGCGGTCAGCCATGATCTCAATGAAGATCAAAGCCTCGACTGGCAGCTCAACGCCAAAGACGGCAGCAATCAGCGGCCTTATACCTACCGCCCGGTGTTCTCTGGGATTACCGACGCCGGGAACAATTCCGACGTGGTGGCCAAGGATTACGCCGGTTCGGTGCTCTGGAACCTCGACATCAATCCCGAACACAGCCTCTATGTGCAAGGTTCGGCGCAGCACTGGGATCGCCAGCAAGTCTGGCGCGCCTGCGATGCCGAGGTGTCGTTCAGCCCCGAGCTGGCGCAGTTGTGGCAGCTCAACCCGAATTACACCGAACGGCTGGCGCGCAACATCACCCGGTTCACCGGCCCCGGCGCGGCGCCCGGCACGCCGCAGGAAATGGCGCTGGCCAATCAAGTGCTCGAGCAATGGCGCAACGGCGCCAGCCAGACCTTGTGCGGCGATATCGACCAGAGCGCCCGCGAGTCGCGTTACGACCTCGAACTGCAGGACACCCTCAGCCTGGCAGACAGCCTGCGTCTGGTCAGCGGCCTGAATTACCGCTACGACCGCGCCGACTCCGAAACCTACTTCAACGGCACCCTCGACGACACCACCTGGCGCGCCTTCGGCCAACTGGAATGGCGGGCTACCGAGCACTGGCTGGTACAGGGCGGGGCGATGTTCGAAGACACGCAACTGATCGGCAGCTCGCTGACCCCGCGCTTCGCGGTCAACTACCTGATCAACCCGCGTCATGGCCTGCGCGCGGTGTACTCGGAGGCGATCCGTTCGCCGGACATGTTCGAGAACAACGTCAACTGGAGCTATCAGGTCAGCAACCTGCGACCCTCGGCTTACGGCCAGTCGTCGGCGCGCTATTTCGTCAAGACCCGTGGCCCCGGTGATCTCGATCAGGAACACATGCGTTCTCGCGAGTTGGGCTACAACGGCTACTTCGCCGAACTGGGGCTGGCCGTGGACGTGAAGCTGTTCTACGACGAAATCACCGGCATGATCAGCGAGCCGCTGCGCAACAATCAGTACATCGCCAGCAACGCCAACAGCTCGCGCTTTCGTGGCAGCGAAACGCAACTCGACTGGCGCCTCAGCAGCGCCGACCGCTTGCGTTTGACCTACGCCTTCGTCGACGCCGAGGCGAGCAATCCGCTGGACCAACAGTTCACCTCGCGTAACAGCGGTTCCGCCGGTTGGCTGCGCAATTGGGGCCATGGCTGGAACAGCGCCCTCTTCTATTACGGCGACAACGCGCTCAACGGCTATCGCTTCGAGCGCGTCGACACGCGCATCGCCAAACGCATCGCCATTGGCAAAGCTCAGCTGCAATTGGCCGGCGTGCTGCAACAGCGCCTCGATCATCAGCCGAACACCTTCGTCGACAACAATTACGATGAACGCCGGGTAATGTATTTCAGTGCCGAGCTGGAGTTCTAGGATGCGCAACGGCCCGTCACGGAAGACGCCAACCCTTGGCCACTGGCTGGCGGGGCTCTGCCTGTTCTTGACCGCGTGGCTGCACGGGGTCGCGGTGCAAGCGGCGGATATTTTGTTGACCGGCGCCGAGGAAAGCACCGGCGTGCAGGCTTTCGTACAAGCACTGAGTGAACTGCGCCCGACCGACAATGTGCGGTTCCAGCCGCTGGCCAGTTTGCCGGCACCGGGCAAATTACCGGCCAGTCTGCGCTTGATTCTGCTCGACCTGCCCAGCCTCGACTGGCGTCTGCAAGACTCACAAGGCCCATCGACGCTGGTGTTGCGCATCAGCCGCTTGCAGGCGCGCCAGCGTTTCGCCGATGCCCAACCGGCGCGCCTGAGTCTGCTCTGGAGCGACCCACCGCTGAGCCGGCAATTGCAACTGATCCGGCGGATTCTGCCGCATGCCCGGCGGGTCGGTGTGCTGTTCGATGAACACGGCGAGTTCCTGCTCGACGAATTGCGCGTGGCTGCGCGGCCATTGAACCTGGAGATTGTCAGTCAGCGCTGGGACAACATTCACGACAGCCGTCCGCTGCAAGCGGTGCTGAAAAGCAGCGACGTCTTGCTCGGCCTCGACGATCCCGACCTGTACAACTCGCAGACGGCAAAAAACCTCTTGCTCAGCAGCTACTCGCGGCAGGTTGCGCTGATCGGCCCCAACATTGCATTCGTTCGCGCTGGCAGCCTCGCCAGTACCTACAGCGACCAGAGCGACTGGCTGGCGATTCTCGATCAATTGCTCGATCAGCCCACCAGCGCATGGCCGCGAACGCTTTACCCCGCTCGTTTCAAAGTCTCAAGTAATGCGCAGGTGGCTCGTTCCTTAGGCATCGAACCGTTGAATGAAGCATCTGTCGCCAGTGCCTTGGCCGAAGGAGAGCGCCGCCCATGAATTTCCGCCGCCGTTGGGACATCAACACCCGCACGCAGCTGATCAGCCTCGGCCCGGCGCTGCTGCTGACGTTGCTGTTGATCAGTTTCTTTACCTTCGTCCGCATTCAGGATTTGCGCCAGGAGCTGAACCACACTGGCCAACTGATCGCCAACCAACTCGCCCCGGCCACGGAATACGGGGTGATCTCCGGCAACAACGAAGTGCTGGAAAGCCTGCTCAAGGCGACACTCGCCACGCCCAACGTGCGCTTTCTCGAAGTGCAGGACAGCGCCAACCGGATTCTGGTGTACGTCGAACAACCGGCCGACAGCCACAGCCGCCCGCACCAGGTCGAAGTGTTCCAGGCACCAGTGCGTTTGCAGCGGATCGCCTTGCACAACGATTTTTTCCAGGACGGCAAGGTCAGCAACAGCGCCGCCGGCGAGGATTATCTCGGGCGAGTGATCGTCGGGCTGTCCAATGACGCTTTCAGTCAGCGCCAGCAGGAGATCCTGTTCAAAGCCGGGGTTCTCGCGCTGTTCGCTCTGCTCTTCACCTTCGTCGTCGCCCGTCGTCTGGCCGGCAGTCTGTCGCAGCCGATCCGTGATATTGGCGATGCGGTCAAGGCGATTCAGGAAGGCGACTACAAAACCCCGCTGCCGATTGTAGATGACACTGAATTGGGTGCGCTGTCGCAGCACATCAATAACCTCGCCCAAGCGCTGGAGCAGGCCAGTCGCGAACAGCAGCAAGCGATGGCGCAACTGATCCAGACCCGCGAGGAGGCGGAAAAGGCCAACAACGCCAAATCGGATTTTCTGGCGATGATGAGCCATGAACTGCGCACGCCCATGAACGGCGTGCTGGGCATGTTGCAGTTGCTTGAAACCACCGAGATGACCGAGGAGCAGGTCGAATACGCCGCGCTTGCTTCGGAGTCGACCGAGCACTTGCTCAAGGTCATCAATGACATTCTCGACTTCTCGCGAATCGAGCGTTCGGAGCTGGAGCTGGAGCACATCCCGTTCAATCTCGCCGAGCTGATCGGCGCCTGCGCGCAATCGTTCCAGCACAGCGCGGTGCAGCGTGGCCTGGCACTGAATCTGCGCATTCCCGACGACATGCGCGGCTTGCAGGTGCAGGGCGATCCGACGCGGATCCGGCAGATTCTGGTCAACCTGGTTGGCAATGCCTTGAAGTTCACCGAGCAGGGCCGGGTCAGCATAGAGGCGCAATGGCAATCGCTGGATCATGAACTGCTGTGGTTCACCTGCTCGGTGCGTGACAGCGGCATCGGCATTTCTTCGGAAAGTCTGGAGCTGATGTTCAATGCCTTCCAGCAGGCCGACAGTTCGATCTCCCGTCGTTACGGTGGCACCGGTCTTGGTCTGCCGATCGCACGGACCCTGGCCGAACGCATGGGCGGTACGTTGCGCGCGCAGAGTGAGGAAGGACGCGGTTCGGTATTCACTCTGGAAATTCCATTGGCGCTATATAAGCAGGCAATGCCAGCGCTGGCCGCGCCGCGAGCGCCGAACGGCAGTGGTCAGGGCGAAGGACGCCATGTGTTGCTGGTCGAAGACAACCCGGTCAACCAGACCGTGATCGAAGCGATGCTGCGCAGTCTGGGTTTTGCCGTCAGTGTGGCGACCGATGGCGCGCAGGCGGTGCGCAGTGCCGAGGGCAGCGAGTTCGAAGTGATTTTGATGGACTGCCGGCTGCCGATCATCGACGGCTACGAGGCCACACGGCAGATCCGCGACCTGCCCGGACGCCGCGATGTGCCGATCATCGCGCTGACCGCCAACGCCTTGCAGGGCGATCGCGAAACCTGTCTGGCAGCGGGGATGAACGATTACCTGGCCAAGCCGTTCAAACGCAATGACCTGCAGCAGATTTTGCAGCGCTGGGTGTCGTAGTGTGGGCCTTTCGACCATCTGCGACTGGCGTGAAAAGCGAAAGTGCGGCAGTCTTAGGCACCCGAACGAGCCCCAAAAGGGGCTTGATTAAAAATTTCAGTGCACAAGTGTACATTCATGTCCTTGGTGCTGTGACTTTCACCACAACGCAATAGTCTATGAGTAGGCTGCCGGTTCGAGGCATGAATGCCTTGAACGGTCGGGAAGATCTGCCCCACCTGCCGCATGGGATTATTGAGGAGCTCGCATGACCAAACAAAACGCCTTTACTCGGGAAGACCTGCTGCGCTGCAGTCGCGGTGAGCTGTTCGGCCCAGGTAACGCGCAACTGCCCGCCCCGAACATGCTGATGGTGGATCGCATCACCCATATCAGCGAAGAAGGCGGCAAGTACGGCAAAGGTGAATTGGTCGCCGAGCTGGATATCAACCCTGACCTGTGGTTCTTCGCCTGCCATTTCGAAGGCGATCCGGTAATGCCGGGCTGCCTGGGTCTGGATGCCATGTGGCAACTGGTCGGCTTTTTCCTGGGCTGGCAAGGCCTGCCGGGCCGCGGCCGTGCGCTGGGTTCGGGCGAGGTGAAATTCTTCGGTCAGGTGCTGCCGACCGCCAAGAAAGTCACTTACAACATTCATATCAAACGCGTCCTCAAGGGCAAGCTGAACATGGCCATCGCCGATGGTTCGGTCAGTGTCGACGGACGCGAAATCTACACCGCCGAAGGCCTGCGCGTCGGCGTGTTCACCTCCACTGACAACTTCTAAGGGTTATTCGCATGCGCCGCGTCGTTATCACTGGTCTGGGCATCGTTTCGTGCCTGGGCAATGACAAAGAGACCGTCTCCGCTAACCTGCGTGCAAGCCGCCCTGGCATCCGGTTCAACCCGGAATATGCTGAAATGGGTCTGCGTAGCCAGGTTTCCGGCTCCATCGACCTCAACCTTGAAGAGCTGATCGATCGCAAGATCTATCGCTTCGTCGGTCATGCAGCGGCTTACGCCTATCTGGCCATGAAAGACGCCATCACTGACTCCGGCCTGACCGAAGAGCAGGTGTCCAACCCGCGCACCGGCCTGATCGCTGGTTCCGGTGGTGCTTCCACGCTGAACCAGATGGAAGCGCTGGACATCCTCCGCGAGAAAGGCGTGAAGCGCGTTGGCCCATACCGTGTAACGCGGACCATGAGCAGCACCGTTTCCGCTTGCCTGGCCACGCCATTCAAGATCAAGGGCCTGAACTACTCCATCGCTTCTGCCTGCGCCACCAGTGCTCACTGCATCGGTACCGCCATGGAACAGATCCAGATGGGCAAGCAGGACATCGTCTTCGCCGGTGGCGGTGAAGAAGAGCACTGGAGCCAGTCGTTCCTGTTCGACGCGATGGGCGCCCTGTCCAGCAAGCGTAACGACACCCCGGAACAAGCTTCCCGCGCCTACGACAAGGACCGCGACGGTTTCGTCATCGCTGGCGGCGGCGGCATGGTTGTCGTCGAAGAGCTGGAACACGCTCTGGCCCGTGGCGCGAAGATCTACGCCGAGATCGTTGGCTACGGCGCAACGTCCGACGGCTACGACATGGTTGCCCCAAGCGGCGAAGGCGCGATCCGCTGCATGCAGCAGGCGCTGTCCACCGTCGACACCCCGATCGACTACCTGAACACCCACGGCACTTCGACTCCGGTCGGCGACGTTGCGGAAATGAAAGGTGTGCGTGAAGTGTTCGGCGACAAGGCTCCAGCGATCAGCTCGACCAAGAGCCTGTCCGGTCACTCCCTGGGCGCCGCCGGCGTGCACGAAGCGATCTACTGCATGCTGATGATGGAAGGCAACTTCATCGCCGGCTCCGCCAACATCGACGAGCTCGACCCGGAAGTGGCCGATCTGCCGGTGCTGACCAAGACCCGCGAGAACGCCACCATCAACACCGTGATGAGCAACAGCTTCGGCTTCGGCGGCACCAACGCCACGCTGGTACTGAAGCGCTGGGAAGGCAAGTAATTCCCCGCTGCTGAGCCACACATGAAAACGCCCCGACTGGTTCGGGGCGTTTTTTTTGGCAGGTCAAAAACTCCCCGCATTTCAAGATAAAACCTGTGGGAGCGAGCCTGCTCGCGAAGGCGATATTCCAGTCACCCTATCGTCGTCTGACCCACCGAATTCGCGAGCAGGCTCGCTCCCACAGTGGGTTTCAGTGTGTTCTGGAGATGAAACTTTGATCGTTCCCACGCTCTGCGTGGGAATGCAGCCCGTGACGCTCCGCGTCACTGGACGCGGAGCGTCCCCAGAGGCATTCCCACGCGGAGCGTGGGAACGATCAAATTGCGTACCCTCAAGATGAAACTTCTGTCATGAAACTTACTGCCCTGCGACCGAATGTCGCGGTTTACGCGGCCTGCAGCTTTGTTGCGAATTCCGCAACAACACCTTGCGCCAATCGGCAGTTTACTTAGCTGACTAACAAATCCTATAACAGAGTCCTGCACACGCCTTGGTGCAGTAACTTGAGATCTGGAGCTAGCAGATGACTGTAAAAGTAACTGAACGCGACGATTCACACATGTCCCACGAAGGCCTGGCCGCCGGCATCCGTATCTGGGATGTGCATCAACAAGGCTTGCTGGTCGGCATGTTCCACAACGAGATCGATGCCCACAACTACAAGGCTGAACTGGAAGTGCAGGAACAGCAAAGAGAACTGAAGTCCGCCTGAAACAACACAGCATTTGAAAACGACAAACCCCGCCATGAGCGGGGTTCGTCGTTTTTACAGCCGTGGATTTACCACATCAGATCATCAGGGATCTGGTACGCCGCGTACGGATCGTCCTCAGCGTTGACCTCTTCGGTCTGCACGTTGAGCTGGACGATGCGCTGCGGGTCGCGCTCCTGGATCTTCAGCGCAGCTTCACGGGGGATCACTTCGTAGCCGCCGTTGTGGTGCACGATCGCCAGCGAACCGCTGCTGAGCTTGTTGCGCATCAGCGTGTTGACCGAGATGCGCTTGACCTTCTTGTCGTCGACGAAGTTGTAGTAGTCCTCGGTGGTCAGCTTGGGCAGACGCGAGACTTCGACCAACTGCTTGACCTGCGCAGCGCGGGCCTTGGCCTCGGCCTTCTCCTGCTGCTGACGGTTCAGTTCCTGGTCGCGCTTGACCTTCTCGGCCATGGCTTCCTGGGCGGCGCGCTGCTGCGAATCGTCCAGCTCGGCCTGGCCTTTGTGGGCCAGGCGCTGTTGCTTCTGCTTGTCTTTGCTGACCTGCTTGGCCTGCTTTTGGTTGACCAGGCCTGCTTTGAGCAACTGGTCGCGAAGGGAAAGGCTCATCAATGCTTACTCACTTGGGCAACGGCTCAGCCGCAGCTGGGCTCATTCTTTTCCTGGCGTTTGGCTTCGCCCCACAGGGCGTCCAACTCTTCGAGGGTGCAATCTTCCATGGGACGGTGGGTGTCGCGCAATGCCTGTTCGATAAAACGGAAACGTCTTTCAAACTTGCCGTTGGCGCCGCGCAAGGCGGTTTCCGGATCGACCTTCAGATGCCGGGCCAGATTGACCACGGAAAACAGCAGATCGCCGATCTCGTCGGCCACCGCCACCGGATCGTTTTCGGACATGGCTTCGAGCACTTCATCGAGCTCTTCGCGAACCTTGTCGAGCACCGGCAAAGCGTCCGGCCAGTCGAAACCGACCTGCCCGGCGCGTTTTTGCAACTTGGCCGAGCGCGACAGTGCCGGTAAGGTGGCCGGCACGTCGTCGAGCAAGGACAACTGCTCGGGCGCCGAGGCTTTCTCGGCACGCTCTTCGGCCTTGATCTCTTCCCAGCGCTGCTTGACCTGCTCTTCGCTCAAGCGCGGCACGTCGAGCGGCGCGTACAGATCGCCCGTCGGGAACACATGCGGATGACGACGGATCAGTTTACGCGTGATGCTATCGATCACCCCGGCGAATTCGAACCGCCCTTCTTCCTTGGCCAACTGGCTGTAATACACCACCTGAAACAACAGATCGCCCAACTCGCCTTGCAAATGGTCGAGATCGCCACGCTCGATGGCATCGGCCACTTCATAGGCTTCTTCGAGGGTGTGCGGGACGATGGTCGCGTAGGTTTGCTTGATGTCCCACGGACAACCGAACTGCGGATCGCGCAGACGGGACATCAGATGGAGCAGGTCTTCGAGGCTGTACATCATTTTTCTGTCTCACCACAAAACCATTGTGGGAGCGAGCCTGCTCGCGAAAGCGCTGTGTCTGCAACAAAGATGTCGACTGACACGCCCTCTTCGCGAGCAGGCTCGCTCCCACAGGGAACAATCAATTGCATCACGGGGTACGGTTACGCCGCGTTTCGATGATGTTCGGCAATTGCGAAATCCGCCCCAGCAGCCGCCCCAGCGCATCCAGACCGGGGATCTCGATGGTCAGCGACATCAGCGCGGTGTTGTCTTCCTTGTTCGAGCGGGTGTTGACCGCCAGCACGTTGATGCGCTCGTTGAGCAGCACCTGCGAGACGTCACGCAGCAGCCCGGAACGGTCGTAGGCGCGGATGATGATGTCCACCGGATAGGTGAGCACCGGCACCGGCCCCCAGCTGACCTGGATGATCCGCTCCGGCTCGCGCCCGCCCAGTTGCAGCACCGAGGCGCAGTCCTGGCGGTGAATACTCACACCACGGCCCTGGGTGATGTAACCGACAATCGCATCGCCCGGCAGTGGCTGGCAGCAACCGGCCATTTGCGTCATCAGGTTGCCGACGCCCTGGATCTGGATATCGCCGCGCTTGCCCGGCTTGTAACCGGTGGCCTTGCGCGGGATCAGCTCCAGTTGCTCGTTGCCGCGCTCCGGTTCGACCAATTGCTGCGCAAGGTTGACCAGATGCGCCTGACGCAGGTCGCCGGCACCGAGGGCGGCGAACATGTCTTCGGCGGTTTTCATGTTGGCCTTTTCGGCCAGCTTGTCGAAATCCACCGCCGGCAGGCCGAGGCGATTGAGTTCGCGCTCGATCAGGGTTTTACCGGCCGCAACGTTCTGATCGCGAGCCTGCAGCTTGAACCAGTGAACGATCTTCGCCCGCGCGCGCGAGGTGGTGACGTAACCGAGGTTCGGGTTCAGCCAGTCGCGGCTCGGCGTGCCGTGCTTGCTGGTGATGATCTCGACCTGCTCGCCGGTCTGCAGGCTGTAGTTCAACGGCACGATACGCCCGTTGATCTTCGCGCCCCGGCAGTTGTGGCCGATTTCGGTGTGCACCCGATAGGCGAAATCCAGCGGCGTCGCGCCTTTCGGCAAGTCGATGGCGTGTCCGTCGGGAGTGAAGATGTAAACGCGATCAGGCTCGATGTCGACGCGCAACTGTTCGGCCAGACCGCCGATATCACCCAGCTCTTCATGCCATTCGAGCACCTGACGCAGCCAGGAAATTTTCTCTTCGTAATGGTTCGAGCCGGATTTGACGTCGGTGCCCTTGTAGCGCCAGTGCGCGCAGACGCCAAGTTCGGCTTCTTCGTGCATGGAGTGGGTGCGGATCTGTACCTCGAGGACCTTGCCCTCCGGGCCGATCACCGCCGTGTGCAGCGAGCGGTAGCCGTTCTCTTTCGGGTTGGCGATGTAGTCGTCGAATTCTTTCGGGATGTGGCGCCACAGGGTGTGGACGATACCGAGCGCGGTGTAGCAGTCGCGCATTTCCGGCACCAGCACGCGCACGGCGCGAACGTCATAGATCTGGCTGAATTCCAGACCCTTGCGCTGCATTTTGCGCCAGATCGAGTAGATGTGTTTCGCCCGGCCGCTGATGTCGGCATCGACACCAGTGGCCTGCAGTTCGTCCTTGAGCTGGGTCATCACGTCGCTGATGAAGCGCTCGCGGTCCAGCCGCCGCTCGTGGAGCAACTTGGCGATCTGCTTGTATTGATCGGGTTCCAGATAACGGAAGGACAAGTCCTCCAGTTCCCATTTGATGTGACCGATGCCGAGGCGATGGGCCAGCGGCGCATAGATGTCGAAGACTTCGCGAGCGACGCGGTTGCGCTTTTCATCGTCGGCGGTTTTCACCGCACGGATGGCGCAGGTGCGTTCGGCCAGTTTGATCAGCGCAACGCGCACGTCATCGACCATCGCCACGAGCATCTTGCGCAGGTTCTCGACCTGCCCTTGGGTGCCCATGACCATCGATTGCCGTGGGCTGAGACTGGCGCTGATGGCCGCCATGCGCTGCACGCCGTCGATCAGCTTGGCCACCACCGGACCGAAGCGCTGGCCGATGGCCGCCAGCTCGATCTGGCCTTCGCGCACGCCGCGATACAAAACGGCGGCGACCAGCGAATCCTGGTCGAGCTTGAGGTCGGCGAGGATCTCGGCGATCTCAAGGCCAGTGCTGAAACTGCCGGAGCCTTCGGCCCACAGATTCTTCTTCGCATTGGACTGCTGTTCGGCCTCGCGAGCGAACTCGCAGGCTTCTTTCAAGGCCTCGCGATCCAGTGCCAGATCGACACTGACCGCGTGATCGAGCCAGGCCTCGAGATTGATACTGCCGTCGGTGTTGATCGGCTGGTGTGCTCTCACCTGTACCATGCTGCTTTACCTTCCCTACGACGCAGATTCAATGCGTCAAATCGCTGATCCTCAGTGTCCGTTCGCGCTCGCGGGGCTCAGGCGAGCGCTGCGCGGACAGATCAGACGGATTCAGACGAGCCGTCCTGGCTCGCTTCAAATAACGCCATGGCCTCGACATGTGCCGTCTGAGGAAACATATCGAGAATCCCGGCACGTTTTAACCGGTAGCCCTGCTTGATCAATTCCTGCGTGTCGCGCGCCAGCGTGGCCGGATTGCACGACACATATACCAACCGTTTGGCACCCAGGGTCGCGAGCTTGCGCACCACCTCGAAAGCACCGTCACGCGGTGGGTCCAAGAGTACCGCAGAAAAGCCATTTCCGATCCATTGGGCATCGCTCAAAGGCTGGGATAAATCGGCTTGAAAAAACTTTGTGTTATGCAAATTGTTACTGATGGCATTCGCAGCGGCACGCTCGACCATGGTCTGCACACCCTCCACCGCCACCACTTCACGGACGCTTTTGGCCAGCGGTAGCGCAAAATTTCCCAGACCGCAAAACAGGTCGAGCACGCGTTCTTCAGCCGTCGGTTTAAGCCAGTCCAGCGCCTGAGCGATCATCGCTTCGTTGACCCCGGCGTTGACCTGAACGAAGTCGCCCGGCCGATAAGCCAGCTCGAGATCCCACTGTTCCAGGCGATAGCCGAGGCTCTGACCGGCTTCGACCGGTTGCGGTTCACCTTCGCCATGCAGCCACAACTGCGCTTCATGGAACTGGCAGAAATCCTTGAGAATGGTCAGATCCGCTTCGGACAACGGCGCCATGTGCCGCAGCAATAGCGCCAGAGATGAGCCGCTGAACAACTCGACATGGCCCAGCGCCTGCGGTTTGCTCAAGCGCCGCAGCATCTCTGGCAAGCGGGTCATGATCGGTTGCAAGGGCTGTACCAGCACCGGGCATTCGCTGATCGCGACGATGTCCTGACTGCCGGCAGCGCGGAAACCCACTTCGAGTTTTTTTGCCTTCATGTCCCAGCGCACGGCGATGCGCGCGCGCCGACGGTAACCGAATTCCGGGCCGCTCAGCGGCGCCGCCCACTCTTCAGGTTCGACACCGGCCACCCGCGACAATTGCTCGGCGAGCATGCGCTGTTTCAGGGCGAGCTGTTCATCGTGGGGCAAGTGCTGAACGCTGCAACCGCCACAGCGGCCGAAGTGTGGGCATGCTGCCGGGCGCCGCACTTCGCTGGCCGTGAACACGCGCTCGGTACGCGCCTCGACCACTTTGCCGTGGGCGCCGAGCACCCGTGCTTCGACCTCTTCACCGGCAAGGGCGCCGAGGACGAACCAGGTTTTGCCTTCGAAAAACGCGATACCGCGACCGTCATTGGCCAGGCGCTCGATACTCAAGCGCTGCTTTTTACCGGTCGGGATCTGTGGCGCCTTGCTCCCGCCGGTGGGCTGGAAGCGCAGGCCTCGTTCGTGCTTGGCCATCAGTTCGGCGCGTCGAAAATGCCGGTCGACAGATAACGGTCGCCACGGTCGCAGATGATCGCAACGATCACCGCGTTTTCAACTTCTCTGGACAGGCGCAGCATCGCTGCCACCGCACCGCCCGAGGACACGCCGCAGAAGATGCCTTCTTCGCGGGCCAGACGCCGGGTAACGTCTTCGGCTTCGCTTTGCGCCATATCGACGATGCGATCGACGCGGTCAGCCTGGTAAATCTTCGGCAGGTATTCCTGCGGCCAGCGGCGGATGCCGGGAATGGCCGAGCCTTCCATCGGTTGCAGGCCGACGATCTGTACGCTGTCGCTCTGTTCTTTGAGGTAGCGCGACACGCCCATGATGGTCCCGGTGGTGCCCATCGAACTGACGAAATGGGTGATGCTGCCCTGGGTCTGACGCCAGATTTCCGGACCGGTGGTGGTGTAGTGCGCTTCCGGGTTGTCGCCATTGGCGAACTGGTCGAGCACCTTGCCACGGCCTTCGGCTTCCATACGCTGGGCCAGATCGCGGGCGCCTTCCATGCCCTCTTCCTGAGTCACCAGAATCAGCTCGGCACCGTAAGCGGTCATCGCCGCTTTACGCTCGGCGCTGGAGTTGTCCGGCATGATCAGGATCATCTTGTAACCCTTGATCGCAGCGGCCATCGCCAGCGCGATGCCGGTGTTGCCGGAGGTCGCCTCGATCAGCGTATCGCCGGGATTGATCTGCCCGCGCAACTCGGCGCGAGTGATCATCGACAACGCCGGGCGGTCCTTGACCGAACCCGCCGGGTTGTTCCCTTCGAGCTTGAGCAAAAGGGTGTTGCTGGTGGCGCCGGGCAGGCGCTGCAAACGCACCAGCGGCGTGTTGCCGACGCAATCGGCGATGGTTGGGTACTGCAGGGTCATGGCGTATTCGCAATCCAGACGTGCGGGGGCGCCTATCATACCGGCAAACCCGCGCAGGCCATATCACGCAAAGTGCGGTGCTTATGGTTTATGGGAATAAGCAAATAAAAGTCGCGCCAGTGGTGCGACTTTTATTTGAGTAACACTCAGTTCTTGTGGTGATGCTTGAATTCGCGAGCAGGCTCGCTCCCACAGGGGATGAATTTTGCTTATGCGATCTGCGGTGAATGCACAGCCATTGTGGGAGCGAGCCTGCTCGCGAAGGCGTCCGCATGGGCGACGCCATCATCCGCCAGCAAGCGCAAATTCAACCGCAGCCCCGCCCCGGTGTTTTGCGCCCAGAGCAACCCGCCCTGGCGCTGCACCGCATTACGCGCAATGCTCAAGCCCAGGCCAAAGCCACCATCCCCGGGTCTCGATCCGTCCAATCGAATGAACGGCGAAAAGATCCGCTGCAGATCTTCGTCAGCCACGCCGCCGCCCTGATCCTCCAGCCACAAATGCCAATACTCGCCATCGCGCCGTCCATCGAGCCGCACAATCCCGCCCTCGGGCGAGTGACGAATGGCGTTGCGCAGGATGTTTTCCAGCGCTTGCGCGAGGGTATTGAGGTTGCCGCGCACCCAACACGAAGCTTCGACCGAGCATTGCAATTGCAGGCTCGGCCAGCCGCTTTCATAACAGGCGTTGTCGGTGAGCATTTCCCACAGTGCCTGAATCTGGATCGCTTCATTTGGTAACGGCGAGCGGTTGGTGTCGAGCCAGGCCAGTTGCAGGGTGTCTTCGACCAGCCGCTGCATGCCGTCGACCTCGCGGCCGATGCGCTCGCGTAGCTGCGGCAGACCTTGTTCGCTTTCGCTGGCCACACGCAGACGGCTCAGCGGCGTGCGCAGTTCGTGGGACAAGTCGCGCAATAACTGCTGCTGCAAGGCGACTGTGCTTTGCAGGCGCTCGGACATGGAATCGAAGGCCCGCGCCAGCTCACCGAGTTCATCCGGGCGCTGGGTGATGCCGCTCGACAGGCGCACGTTCAACTGATCGGCGCGCCAGGCGTTGGCCTGTTCGCGCAGGTTGTTCAGCGGCACCACCAGCAGGCGATACAGGCCGACACAGAGCAACAGGGTGAACAGCCCGGGAATCACGCCGTTGGTGATCACCCGCCAGAACACCCGGTACTTGCCCGGAACAAAGCGCTCGGGCAACTCGATGACCAGAATGCCGGCGGCCGGATCCTGCGGGAACGGTACCCGCAGCCAAGGTCGGCCCTTCTTGTGGATCGGCCAGTCGAGGCCGCGCAAAAAGGTAAGGTGCTGCACCTCCGCGGCGTTCAACGGCTGGCTGCTCAGCGACTGCAAATCAGCGCCGATCACCCCGACCCAACTGGCCTCGCGCAATTCCATGCTCTGCAACCAGTCATCGACGCCATTGCGCCCGCCGCGCTGCCACGCCTGTTCGGCTTGCGCGGCGTAACGGCTGAGGGTGCTGCGCGCGTCACTGGAGAGGAACTGATTGCGCTCCTCCATGTAGCGGCCCCACGACCAGCTCAACCAGATCATCAGCAGACAGAATGCCACCAGCAGGCACGCCAGTTTCCAGAACAGCGAATGCCGCCCCGGCAGCTCAGACAGTTTCATCGGCGCCGCTCAAGACGTAGCCCTTGCCCCACACCGTGCGCACTTCGCGCTCGGTATAACCGATGGCTTTGAGTTTGCGGCGGATCTGGCTGATGTGCATGTCGAGGCTGCGGTCGTGCGCCGCAAAGCCGCGTTGCAGGACGTGCTGATAAAGGAAGGCCTTGCTCAACACTTCCTCGGTGTTGCGGTGCAGGGTTTCCAGCAGACGGAATTCGCTGCGGGTCAACCCGGCCGCTTGCTCGCCGAAGAACACGTCGCAGTGTTCGTCATCGAAACGCAGGGTGCCGCTGACCACCGCAGCGGTAACCGCAGGCGGGCGCCGATCCAGCGCCACCCGGCGCAGGATCGCTTCGATGCGCACATGCAACTCGGCCATGCTGAACGGCTTGGGCAGATAGTCATCGGCACCGAGGCGGAAACCGCTGATGCGATCGGCCTCGGCACCCAGCGCCGACATCAGCAGCACCGGCGTCGAATGGCTCTGCCGCAATTGCGTCAACAACTGCAGACCATCGAGCCCCGGCAGCAGAATATCCATCAGCACCACGTCGAAAGGCTGACGCTGGGCGATGTTCAGACCTTCCTGGCCGTTCTGGCACCAGGTCACCTGAAAACCGCTGCGGCCCAGATGCTCGTGCACATACGCGCCGAGGACCGGGTCGTCTTCAATGGAAAGGATGCGTGGCTGGCCAACGGAAACAGGAGTCATGAGTATCTGCAAGTAATTCTCAGTTGGCGGATTATTCAAGATTGTCCGACAGCGGGCAACACAAGCTTGGCCTGTCGGACGAACGAGTGCGTCGGCGGCGCTGCATTTTCCGCAAGATTGCCCGCCTGCAAATCGCTACACTGCGCCCATGTCGCGTGCCGGATGCACGCATGTGTCAACAGATCAGCGGGATGCGGGAGATAGGCGTGCTCAAGAAACTGGGAATCAAAGGTCGCGTGCTGTTGCTGACCTTGTTGCCGACCAGCCTGATGGCGCTGGTGCTGGGTGGCTATTTCACCTGGACGCAGCAGACCGACCTGCACAGCCAATTGATGCAGCGCGGCGAAATGATCGCCGAGCAACTGGCGCCGCTGGTGGCGCCGGCGATGGGCCACGGCGACTCCGATCTGCTCGAACGCATCGCCACCCAGTCCCTTGAACAACCCGACGTGCGTGCGGTGACCTTCCTCGCTGCGGACCGCTCGCCACTGGCCCACGCCGGCCCGACCATGCTCAATCAGGCCCCGAGCGGCGACAGCGCGCTGTTGCAAAGACGCAGCGGCAATGACGCGACGCGCTACCTGATGCCGGTGTTCGGCAAGCACCGCAATCTCGCCGGTGAAATCATTCCCGAAGAATCCGAACGCCTGCTCGGCTGGGTCGAGCTGGAGCTGTCGCACAACGGCATGTTGCTGCGCGGCTATCGCAGCCTGTTCGCCAGCCTGCTGCTGATCGCCGCCGGACTTGCCGGCGCCGCCCTCCTCGCGTTGCGCATGGGCCGCACCATCAACCGTCCGCTGAGCCAGATCAAACAGGCAGTCGCGCAACTCAAGGACGGTCATCTGGAAACCCGCTTGCCGCCCCTCGGCAGCCAGGAGCTGGACGAACTGGCCTCGGGCATCAACCGCATGGCCGGCACCCTGCAGAATGCTCGCGAAGAATTGCAGCACAGCGTCGATCAGGCCACCGAAGACGTGCGGCAGAATCTGGAAACCATCGAGATCCAGAACATCGAACTGGACCTGGCGCGCAAAGAAGCGCTGGAAGCCAGTCGGATCAAATCCGAATTCCTCGCCAACATGAGCCACGAGATCCGCACGCCGCTGAACGGCATTCTCGGCTTCACTCACCTGTTGCAGAAAAGCGAACTGACCCCGCGCCAGCTCGACTATCTGGGCACCATCGAAAAGTCTGCCGACAGCCTGTTGGGAATCATCAACGAGATTCTCGACTTCTCGAAGATCGAGGCCGGCAAACTGGTGCTCGATCACATTCCGTTCAACCTGCGCGACCTGCTGCAAGACACCCTGACCATTCTCGCCCCGGCCGCGCACGCCAAGCAGCTTGAGCTGGTCAGTCTGGTCTATCGCGACACGCCGCTGTCGCTGGTCGGCGATCCGCTGCGCCTGAAGCAGATCCTCACCAATCTGGTCAGCAACGCGATCAAGTTCACCCGCGAAGGCACCATCGTCGCCCGGGCGATGCTCGAAGACGAACACGAAGACAGCGTGCAACTGCGCATCAGCATTCAGGACACCGGCATCGGTCTGTCGAGTCAGGATGTCCGCGCGCTGTTCCAGGCTTTCAGTCAGGCCGACAATTCGCTGTCGCGTCAACCCGGCGGCACCGGGCTGGGGCTGGTGATTTCCAAGCGTCTGATCGAACAGATGGGCGGCGAGATCGGCGTCGACAGCACCCCGGGCGAAGGTTCGGAATTCTGGATCAGCCTGAGCCTGCCCAAGACTCGCGACGACGCCGAAGACCTGCCCGCCGCGCCATTGCTCGGACGCCGCGTGGCGGTGCTGGAAAATCACGAACTGGCGCGTCAGGCCTTGCAACATCAGTTGGAAGACTGCGGACTGCAAGTTACGCCGTTCAATACCCTGGAAAGCCTGAGCAATGGCGTTACCGGCGCGCATCAGACCGATCAGGCGATCGATCTGGCGGTGATCGGCATCACCAGCAACGACATGCTCCCGGAGCGTTTGAATCAGCACATCTGGGACCTTGAACATCTGGGCTGCAAAGTGCTGGTGCTGTGCCCGACCACCGAACAGACGCTGTTTCATCTGTCGGTGCCCAACCCGCACAGCCAGCTGCAAGCCAAACCGGCGTGTACGCGCAAGCTGCGCCGGGCGTTGTCCGATCTGGTCAATCCGCGCCAGACCCGCAGCGAACCGGGCGAGCCGCTGTCCAGCCGTGCGCCGCGCGTGCTGTGTGTCGACGACAACCCGGCCAATCTGTTGCTGGTGCAGACCCTGCTCGAAGACATGGGCGCTCGAGTGCTCGCGGTGGAAAGCGGTTACGCGGCCGTCAAAGCCGTGCAGAGCGAATCTTTCGATCTGGTGCTGATGGACGTGCAGATGCCGGGCATGGACGGTCGCCAGACCACCGAAACCATTCGCCAGTGGGAAAGCGAGCGGCATTGCACGCCGCTGCCGATCGTCGCCCTCACTGCCCACGCCATGGCCAACGAAAAACGCGCGCTGCTGCAAAGCGGCATGGACGACTACCTGACCAAACCGATCAGCGAGCGGCAACTGGCGCAGGTGGTGTTGAAGTGGACCGGACTGGCCCTGCGCAATCAGGCACCGGAGCGCAGCGGCGACAGCGCGGCGAATCAGCAGGAACTGCCAGTGCTCGATCACGAAGAAGGCTTGCGTCTGGCGGCGGGCAAAGCGGATCTGGCGGCAGACATGCTCGCCATGCTGCTGGCCTCGCTGGAAGCCGACCGCGAAGCGATTCGCGCCGCGCGGGACAGCCACGACCATAATGCCCTGCTTGAACGCGTGCACCGTTTGCACGGCGCCACCCGTTATTGCGGCGTGCCGCAACTGCGCGCCGCCTGCCAGCGCAGCGAAACCCTGCTCAAGCAGGACGATCCGAAAGCCGCCGCCGCGCTGGATGAACTGGAGCGCTCGATCAATCGACTCGCAGCGCAGGCGCGCATCAGCGCCTGATCCACGGCAAGGCGCTGCACGCGCAAAGCGCTACAGTTGTCGCGGGCCATTGCGGCCCGCGTCGATGTTCCAGGAGGATTCATGCGCACAATTTTTTACAGCAGTCAGACCTACGATCGCGACAGCTTTCTCGGCGCCGACTGCCCGGCCGGGCTCGAATTGCATTTTCAAGCGGCGCGACTGAGCCTCGATACGGCGGCGTTGGCCGAGCAGCACGAGGTGGTCTGCGCGTTCATCAATGACGACCTCAGCGCCCCGGTGCTCGAACGCCTCGCGGCTGGCGGCACGCGGCTGATTGCCCTGCGTTCGGCCGGTTACAACCATGTCGACCTGCCTGCGGCGAAACGCCTTGGCCTGGCCGTGGTTCGCGTGCCGGCCTACTCGCCGCATGCCGTGGCCGAGCATGCGGTGGCGCTGATCCTCGCCCTCAATCGTCGCTTGCACCGTGCCTACAACCGCACCCGCGAAGGCGATTTCAGCCTGCATGGCCTGACCGGTTTCGATCTGGTCGGCAAAACCGTCGGCATCGTCGGCACTGGGCAGATTGGTGCGACCTTCGCGAAAATCATGCACGGCTTCGGCTGTGAATTGCTGGCCTACGATCCGTATCCCAATCCCGAGGTGCTGGCCTTGGGCGCACGTTATCTGAGCCTGCCGGAATTGCTCGCGCAGTCGCGGATCATCAGCCTGCATTGCCCGCTCAACGAGCAGAGCAAGCACCTGATCAATCGCGACTCACTGGCGCACATGCAGGCGGGGGCGATGCTGATCAACACCGGGCGTGGCGGGCTGGTGGACACGCCGGCGCTGATCGACGCGCTCAAGGACGGTCAACTCGGGTATCTGGGGCTGGATGTTTACGAGGAAGAGGCGCAGCTGTTTTTCGAGGATCGCTCCGACCTGCCGTTGCAGGACGATGTGCTGGCGCGTCTGCTGACGTTTCCCAACGTGATCATCACCGCGCATCAGGCGTTTCTGACCCGCGAAGCATTGGGCGCGATTGCCGCGACCACCCTGCACAACATCGCGACCTGGGCGGCAGGTGCGCCGCAGAACCAGGTCGAGGGTTGAAGCGCTTACTTGGACAGCGAAGACGCCAGGATCAGCAAGCCCAGCCAGCCGAAACCGAGCAGGCGCTGCTTGCTCGAATGGCCGTTGCGCAGCAGGAACCAGACGAAAAACGCCGGTAGCAGAAACACCATGATTTTCAGCCAGCCCTCCACCGGGCGGCTGCCATCGGCGTTGAGCGGTTGCTGCTCCTCGCGGGCCTGTTCTGCGGCCTGCTGACGACGGCGACGCCCTGCTGCTGCCGGCATCACTTTGGGTAAAGGCTCGGACACTGGCGGCGCAACCGCCTCGGGCACTGCCTTGTTGCGTGGCAGGCTGCCGAAGGAAATCGTCGCGGCTTGCACCGGTGCCGCCGTCGATTGCGCCTGCATGGCGGCGTGCTCGGCCATCGGCGCGCCGCAGTGAATGCACACCAGCGCTTCGGAACTGATGCTCCGCTTGCATTCATAACATTCGATCAGCGCCATGTTCCGTTCCTTCAGATTCGGGGGCCGGCAGTGTGCCATGACTGTCGGCGCATTTGAACCGGATCGAAGGTCGCACGCGTGCATCATTCTGCAATCGAGCCCGTGCTAGCATGTCGCGCATATTTGGAGGACCCATGGTCGAACACGATTTCCGCTACACCCTGATGAACCCGCAACACACCCTCACCGAATGCCGCGCCCTCGTTCCGGGCCGCTATCAGGTGACCGGTAACGGTGGCTCGATCCGCATCGGCGATGCCCTGTTGGTCACCCTCAAAGGCAGCAAGGATTTGTCCATGCGCCTGACCGTCGACACGGTCCGCCACTTGATCAATCCGCCAGGCCAATGGACCGCAATGACCACAGGCCCGGTGTTTGGCGAACTGGCCATTCACACTTGGCAGGTCAACTGCGATAGCTGCGCGAAAGAGCTGAGTTTCGAATTTGCCGTGGATGCCAAACTCGGCAAGACCGCCGAGAAACCCGCCGCCACCGCGCGCATCGCCGAGCTCGGCTGGAAAGCCGTCGGCGACAAGCACCTGTGCCCGAAATGCCAGGAGCCTGCATGATGAAACGCCTCGCCCTGACCGCACTGATCGGTGTCGGCCTGGCTGGTTGCGCCGCAGAGCCGGTGCAACTGCAGCACAACCGCAGCTACATTCTGGAATGGATCGGCGAGCGGCCATTGATGGATTACAGCCACCTGACCGTGACCCTCGGCGATGACGGCCGCGCCTACGGCAACGGCGGCTGCAACCATTGGTTCGCGCCGTACACGCAGGACGGCGACAAGCTGACTTTCGGCAAGATCGGCAAGACCCGCAAGCTCTGCGCCCCGGCGTTGATGGAGCAGGAACAACGGTTCCTGCAGGCGCTGGAAAAAGTCGAGCGCTGGGACATTTCGCCCATCGAGCAGATACGCTTCTGGCCGGCTCAAGGCAAACCGTTGCGCTGGTGGCTCGAAGAGGGTTGATCCGCCCTGAATCGCCAAGGCCCTCACCCTAACCCTCTCCCAGAGGGAGAGGGGACTGATTGGGGGATATTGAAGAGTTATGTCGACGTGGTAATTCTTCGCCGAATCCATAATCGACTGGATTCTGTCTGACGGGACCATAATCAACTCGGTGTCTCAGGTCGATGTACGACGAAAGACACCTCGGTCGGCCCCCTCTCCCCCCGGGAGAGGGCTGGGGTGAGGGGCTTCTGGCGGTTTACTTCGTAGCCTGCAACGCCTCCAGCTTCGCCATCACCCCCGCCGCCGTCTGCTCACCCAGCAACTGCTCACGCACCTTGCCCTTGTCATCAATGATGAACGTCACCGGCAGCGCCTCACTGCGCGGCAGGTCGAACAGCTCGGCCGGATCCTGCGCCAGCACGGTGAACTTGATGCCGAGTTTCTCGCTCGCCTCTTTCAGCTCCGCGCCCTGCACGTTGTCGAAATTGACCCCGAACACCCCGACGTTCTTGCTCTTGAGCTCATCAGCCAAATGATTCAGCTCGGGAATTTCCGTGCGGCATGGGCCACACCATTCGGCCCAGTAATTGAGCACCATCCACTGCTTGTCCAGACGTTCGGACGCTACCTTCTGGCCGTTCTGGTCGATGCCGTAATCATTACCGCAGCCCCCCAGCATCAACGCCCCGATTATCGTCAATGCCGCTGCCAATCGCCGTGTCATGTCGTGTTCCTTGTCAAAATTCGAAAGCGCCTGCGACCCATCGCCTCTGACGGTTCTGGATTGCGCGCCGCACAGTTAGAATAGCCGCCACTTTACGCCAGAAGCGACCCGCCATGACCGATCTGACGCTTTATCACAATCCGCGCTGCTCGAAATCCCGCGGCGCGCTGGAACTGCTCGAAGCCCGCGGCTTGCATCCGACCGTCGTGCGCTACCTGGAAACGCCGCTCAGCGCCGCGCAGATCAAGGCCCTGCTCGGCAAGCTAGGGATCAGCGCGCGACAGCTGCTGCGCAGCGGTGAAGAGGAATACAAAACCCTGAATCTGTCGGATGCCAGTCTCAGCGAGCAGCAGCTGATCGACGCCATCGCCACGCACCCGAAACTCATGGAGCGGCCGATTCTCGAAGTCGGCGACAAGGCCGTCATCGGTCGCCCACCGGAAAACGTGCTGGAGTTGTTGCCATGAGCACGCCGTACATTCTGGTTCTCTATTACAGCCGCAACGGTTCGACCAACGAGATGGCCCGGCAAATCGCCCGTGGCATCGAGCAGGCCGGAATGGAAGCGCGTCTGCGTACGGTGCCGGCGATTTCCACCGAGTGCGAAGCGGTGGCGGCGGACATTCCCGCTGAAGGCGCGCTCTACGCCAGCCTCGATGATCTGAAGAACTGCGCCGGCCTCGCCTTGGGCAGTCCGACGCGTTTCGGCAACATGGCCGCGCCGCTCAAGTACTTCCTCGACGGCACCAGCAACCTCTGGCTGACCGGCGCGCTGGTCGGCAAACCGGCCGGTGTGTTCACCTCTACCGCCAGCCTGCACGGCGGTCAGGAAACCACGCTGCTGTCGATGATGTTGCCGCTGTTGCATCACGGCATGTTGATCACCGGCCTGCCCTACAGCGAATCGGCCCTGCTCGAAACCGAAGGTGGCGGCACGCCTTACGGGGCCAGCCATCACGCCGGTGCCGACGGCAAGAACGGTCTTGATCAGCACGAAGTGGCGCTGTGTCGCGCACTCGGTCTGCGCCTGGCGAAAACCGCACAGAAGCTGGTGGGCTGATGGCGAAGAAGCCGAAAGTCCTGCCCTCGATAGAGTGGCTAGAGCCACGGGTGAAGGCGATGCGCGTGCTCAGCCTGCTGAGCTTTTTCGCCCTCGCCGGTTTGCTGGCGGCTTATTACCTGCTGTTCGCCGATCTGCATGGCGCGCGGCCTTGGGTGATTCTGCTGGTCGAGCTGATCCCGTGGCTGGTCCTCGCCCCGGCGATGATCATGGGCAGCGCCCGTGGCCATTCGTGGATGTGTTTTGTGGTGAACCTGTACTTCATCAAAGGCGCCCTGGCGGCGTACGACCCCAACCGGCAGCTGTTCGGCCTGCTGGAAATGGCCGCAAGCCTGGCGGTGTTCTGCTCGGCGCTGCTGTATGTGCGCTGGCGCTATCAGTTGAATCGCAAATTGGCTGGCGAAGGCGAGATCAGCGTCGCCTGACCAACCGCTTTCGCGAGCAGGCTCGCTCCCACAGGGAATGCATTCCAGAGGTGGGAGCGAGCCTGCTCGCGAATGCAGCGACGCGGTTTTAATGGTTGACGGTATAGGCGAGCATCATCGAAATCTGGCTCATCGGCCGTCCGCCGCTCTGTTCGTGCCATTGGTTGAACGCGTTCTGCACCGTCGCCAGATCGCGCTGGCTGGTCGGCACTTTGTCGACGATCTTCTGCGCATTCAGCGCCGCGACCACGTCGTAGCTCGGCACGAACGTGTCCTTGCCGACCATGCGCAAAAAGCGTGGCGCCGACAGCCCGCCGAGTTGGTGGCCGTGCTTTTTCAGGTACGTCCACAGGCCGACGATATCGGTCACCGGCCAGTCGGCGATCAATGCGCCGAAGCTGCCCTTGTCCTTTTCCACATCGAGAATGAACTGCGCATTGCGCGGCACACTTTTCAGCTTGCCCAGATGGCGGATGATCCGCGCGTCCTGCATCAGCCGCTCAAGGTGCTCGGCGCTCATCAGCACGACTTTTTCCGGATCGAACTTGAAGAACACCTCTTCGAACGCCGGCCACTTGGCGTCGACCAGACTGTGTTTGAGGCCTGCCCGGAATACACGCAGGGCCATGGTCGAGAGGTAGCGGTCGTCGCTGATCTTGCGCAGTTGTGCCGGGGTCTTGGGAACGGGCAGATGGGCTTCCAGTTCAGCCGCCGAACCGAAGCGGTTCAGACAGTATTCGTGCAGCCACTTGTAATCGCGCATGCCCTCTCCTATTGAATGAAGCGAAGAAACCAATGTGGGAGCGAGCCTGCTCGCGAAGAGGGAGTCTCAGTCAACCAATCAGTTGAATGACACACCGCTTTCGCGAGCAGGCTCGCTCCCACATTTGAAGGTGTTTACAGATTGACGACGTTAACGAAGCGCGAAGCTGCAGTCTCGTCGATCTTCAGGCTGGTGAAGTCGAACAGGTTGCGGTCGGCCAGTTGCGACGGCACCACGTTCTGCAGGCTGCGGAAAATCGATTCGGTACGGCCCGGGGTCTTGCGATCCCAGTCCTGAAGCATTTCCTTGACCACCTGGCGCTGCAGGTTTTCCTGCGAGCCGCAAAGGTTGCACGGGATGATCGGGAATTGCTTCAAGTCCGAGTAGGCCTGAATGTCCTTCTCGTTGCAGTAAGCCAGCGGGCGAATCACCACGTTGCGGCCATCGTCGGCGCGCAGCTTCGGCGGCATCGCTTTGAGGGTGCCGTTGAAGAACATGTTGAGGAAGAACGTTTCGACGATGTCGTCGCGGTGATGACCGAGGGCCATTTTCGTCGCGCCGATTTCGTCAGCAAAGGTGTACAGGGTGCCGCGACGCAAACGCGAGCACAGCGAGCAGGTGGTCTTGCCTTCCGGCACCAGTTCCTTGACCACCGAGTAAGTGTCCTTCTCGACGATGTGGTACTCGATGCCCAGTTCTTTCAGGTAGGCCGGCAGCACGTGCTCGGGAAAGCCCGGCTGTTTCTGGTCCATGTTCACCGCGACGATGTCGAACTTGATCGGTGCAACCTTCTGCAGGTGCATCAGCACGTCGAGCATGGTGTAGCTGTCCTTGCCCCCGGACAGGCAGACCATGACCTTGTCGCCATCTTCGATCATGTTGAAATCGGCGACCGCTTCGCCGGCCAGGCGGCGCAGGCGCTTTTGCAGTTTGTTCTGGTTGACCGTAAGAGTGCCCATGACGCGAAATCCGTGAGGTGTGACGAAAGGCCGGCATTTTACGCAAAAACCCTGGTAGCGCGAAGCATCTGTGGCGAGGGGAATTATCCCCGCTGGGTTGCGAAGCAGCCCCAAAACCTGGGAACTCGTAATGCCTGACACTGCGCGCTGAATGGGCTGGCGACTGCTGCGCAGCCGAACGGGGATAAATCCCCTCGCCACAAAAAGTGTTTCAACCCCAAAAATGCCTTCCCGCGCAAGACCCCGAGGCGATTATCCATCCCGTTTACAGCGCGATTTGCTCTAAGCCCGGCATACCGGTGCGTTGGAGTCCTTTCTATACTGCGACATAAGGTCGCACACATCTGAAGACCTGTATTTGCTCGGCCATCTTGGCCCGTAGGCGCTCCGTTGGGGGGCGATGGCAATGACAAGAGGAGTGAATGGCATGATCCATCACGTAGTGGGACTGTTTACCCACCCCGATCAGGAATGGAAGGAGATCCGTGGCGACCAAGAGGAAAGCATCAGCCACATGTACCTGACGCACACGCTGATTCTGGCGGCGATCCCCGCTGTTTCAGCGTTCATTGGCACGACCCAGGTCGGTTGGGTGATCGGCAATCGCGCGCCGGTAATGCTCACGTTTGAAAGCGCTCTGTGGATGACCATCATGTCGTACCTGGCGATGCTCGGCGGGGTCGCGGTGATGGGCGCCTTCGTGCACTGGATGGCGCGCACCTATGACGCCAATCCAAGCCTGGCCCGTTGCGTGGCATTCGCCACTTACACGGCGACACCGTTGTTCGTCGGCGGCCTGGCGGCGCTGTATCCGCATATGTGGCTGGGGATGATTGTCGGTACGGCGGCCATCTGCTACACGGTCTATCTGTTGTATGTCGGCTTGCCGACGTTCATGAACATCCCTTCGGATGAAGGCTTTCTGTTTTCCAGCTCGGTGCTCGCGGTTGGGCTGGTGGTGCTGGTGGCGATCATGGCGTTTACCGTGATTGTCTGGGGCCTGGGTGTCGGCCCGGTCTATACCAACTGACCTGTTTCCTCCCTGAGAAAAACAACATCTGCCAATACAGGCCGCCGCAAGGCGGCCTTCTCGTTGGGGCGACGACCATTCGGCAGGTCGGCGATTCGCAAGTCGCCGGGGTTGCGGCATACTCGGCGTCTCTGGAGATCCATCAAGCATGCCCGAGCAACTCACTACCCGCGTCGAAGATTGTTACCAACTCGCTGAATCCTTTTTCAAACGTTCCTTCAAACGCCCCGTGGTCAGTCTCAAGCTGCGCGGGCAGAAAGCCGGTGTCGCGCATCTGCACGAGAACCTGCTGCGCTTCAACCCGCAGCTGTACCGGGAAAACACCGAACACTTCCTCAAGCAGACCGTGGCCCACGAAGTCGCCCACCTGATCGCTCATCAACTGTTCGGCGACCGCATCCAGCCCCATGGCGAGGAGTGGCAACTGATCATGCGCGGCGTCTACGAACTGCCGCCGGATCGCTGCCACACCTATGAAATCAAGCGGCGCAGCGTGACCCGCTATATCTACAAATGCCCGTGCCCCGACAGTGATTTCCCGTTTACCGC
This sequence comes from Pseudomonas sp. TE9122, assembly GCF_056278925.1. NCBI lineage: Bacteria > Pseudomonadati > Pseudomonadota > Gammaproteobacteria > Pseudomonadales > Pseudomonadaceae > Pseudomonas > Pseudomonas sp. TE9122. Next base: position 3,826,374 of record NZ_JBWBQI010000001.1, read on the forward strand.
CCAGCGCCATGGCCTGGTGCGGCAAGGGCGGCGGTATCTGTGCCGGCGTTGCCGCAGTACGCTGGTGTTCAGTGGTGAAATGCGGGTGGAATGACAGTTTTGTAGAGTATCGGCGGGCCCCTTCGCGAGCAGGCTCGCTCCCACAGGGGAATGCATTTCAATGTGGGAGCGAGCCTGCTCGCGAAGGCGGCGGCATGAGCGCTACAGAATCACCCTGGCCGAACGCAACTCGGCGATCCGCTCAGCACTCAACCCTAACTCCCCCAACACCTCGTCCGTATGCTGCCCCAACCCCGCGCCAACATGCCTTGGCTCCGGCAACGCCTCAGAAAATTTCAACGGACACGCCATCTGCGCCTGCGTCGTACCATCGCCGCGCGGCACCTGGGTCACCAGCTCCCGCGCCTGTAACTGCGGATGGCGCAACGCCTCGCCCAAACTCAACACCGGCTCGACACAGGCATCGACCCCGGCGAACAACTCACACAGTTCTGCAAAATCGTGCCGCTCGAATTCGATGCGCAACGCCTCTTTCAAGGCTTGTTGTTGCTCAGGCTTGGGCGACAACCCTTGCGCCGCCAGCTCCGGCCGGCCCAGCGCCGTGCACAATTGCTGCATGAAGGCCGGCTCCAGACTGCCCACCGACATCCAGCGCCCATCCCGGGTGCGGTAATAGTCATAGAAACTGCCGCCGTTGAGCATCTGATCTTCGCGGCCCGGTTCCGCGCCGCAGGCCAGATAGCCAGCGCCGGCCATGGCGTTCAGGCTGAACGCGCAGTCGGTCATGCTCACATCCAGATGGGTGCCCTGCCCGGTTTGCTGACGGGCAATCACCGCTGCCAGCAAGCCGATCACGCCGTGTAGCGAGCCGCCCGCCACGTCCGCCACCTGCATGCCCAGCGGCAACGGCCCGCTGTCGGCGCGTCCGGTGTAACTGGCGAGTCCCGCCAGCGCCAGATAATTGATGTCATGCCCGGCGCGCTCCTTGTACGGCCCGCTCTGGCCGTAACCGCTGATCGACACATAAATCAGCTTTGGATTGATCGCTTTCAACGCTTCATAACCCAGGCCCAGGCGCTCCATCACCCCAGGGCGAAACTGCTCGAGCACGATGTCGTATTCGCCCAGCAGTTGCTTGATGATCTGCAGCGCTTCGGGCTGTTTCAGGTCCAGCGCCAGACTGCGCTTGTTGCGGTTCAGATAGGCGTGGCTGGCTGAGACCCCGCCATCATGCGGCGGCAGCACCCGCAGCAGATCCATACGCGTCGGCGATTCGATGCGCAGCACCTCGGCGCCCATGTCCGCCAGCAGCAACGAGGCGAACGGCCCCGGCAGCAAGGTGGAGAAATCGAGAATCTTCAGTGAGGCCAGCGGTGCAGACATGGGCGAACTCCTTGGGCGATGTACTCAGCCTAGGCAGCCATCGGCGATGCGGCAATCACCGCAAATGTCAGCAGGTGTGACCGTTGCGCTCAAATTCCGGGCAAGAAAAAACCCGCCGAAGCGGGTTTTTCTGTGCAAGCGATGCTTACTTCACATTGCTCGGGGTTGGGCCTTCAGCCACACCCAGGTCGTCTTCTTCACGCTCATCGGAGATACCGCGACCGCCGGAAGCCAGCTCGGTCTGCAGTTGATCGGTGTCCAGCTCCTTGACCCACTTGGCGACGACGATGGTCGCTACAGCGTTACCGACCAGGTTGGTCAGTGCGCGGGCTTCGGACATGAAACGGTCGATACCGAGGATCAGCGCCAGACCGGCAACCGGCAGGTGACCAACCGCCGACAGCGTCGCGGCCAGAACGATGAAGCCCGAACCGGTCACACCTGCCGCGCCTTTGGAGGACAGCAGCAGCACCAGCAGCAGAGTGATCTGGTGGGTGATGTCCATGTGCGTATCAGTCGCCTGAGCGATGAACACGGCGGCCATGGTCAGGTAGATCGAAGTGCCGTCGAGGTTGAACGAGTAACCGGTCGGGATCACCAGACCCACGACGGATTTCTTCGCGCCCAGACGCTCCATCTTGATCAGCATGCGTGGCAGTGCCGATTCCGACGAGGACGTACCCAGTACGATCAACAGCTCTTCACGGATGTAACGCACCAGTTTGAACACGCTGAAACCGTGAGCCCGGCAGATCGCACCCAGCACCAGCACGACGAACAGGACGCAGGTGATGTAGAAGCAGATCATCAACTGGCCCAGTTGCACCAGCGAGCCGACACCGTAGGCACCGATGGTGAACGCCATGGCACCGAACGCACCCAGTGGCGCCAGTTTCATGATCATGTTGATGATGTTGAACATCACGTGGGCGAAGCGATCGATCATGTCCAGCAGCGGACGACCGTACGAGCCGAGGCGATGCAGGGCGTAGCCGAAGATCACCGAGAACATCAGCACTTGCAGGATGTCACCGGTGGCGAACGCGCCAACGATGGTGTTCGGGATCACATTGAGGAGGAAACCGACAATGCTCTGGTCTTTACTGGCCGTCACGTAAGTGGCGATTTTCGAGGCGTCCAGGGTGGTGACGTCGATGTGCATGCCGGCGCCCGGTTGCACAACGTTGACCACGACCAGACCGATCAGCAGGGCAATAGTCGAAACGATTTCGAAGTACAGCAGCGCGTAGCCGCCGGTCTTGCCTACCGATTTCATGTTCTGCATGCCGGCGATGCCGCTGACGACAGTACAGAAGATGATCGGGGCGATGACCATTTTGATCAGCTTGATGAAGCCGTCACCCAGTGGCTTGAGGGCCACACCGGTCTGCGGATAGAAGTGACCGAGCAGGATGCCGATGGCGATGGCAACGATCACCTGGAAATACAGGGATTTGTACAGTGGCTGACGAGTCGTCATTGCAGGTTTCCTCAAGCGTCCAGCGGCAACATCCATCTGTCGAGCGCCGAACCTTAATTGCGAACCCTCCTGCACTGGAGGGATTTGTTGTTGGAACGGCATTTTTCCCGGTCGGAGAATGCACGCTTCTGTCGCTTGTATCGCAAACGTCGTGCCAGATTGGTGCGAATGGCAGCAAGCCTTTTGATATCAGGGCCTGCGGGATTTTCCTGTCACCAAGCAGCGACTTGAGGCATGGCGGATTTCCGCCAACTGAGCGCTCAGCGTCCTGCAATTTGGCGGAAATCCGCCTTGTGGCGTTGCCGGCCCGCCATTACGATCGGTGCCTGAACAAGGATTGCCGCTTATGCGCGAACGCACCATCGCCAGCCATTTCGCCCGTGCCGCCCTTGGCGGTGCGCGCCGGCGCGGCCTGGATTATTCAGGCCTGTTACAGCAACTGGGGATCAGCCCGGAGTTGCTCGACGAGCCCCGCGCGCGGATTGCCCCTGAGCAGTTCACCCGGCTGATTCAAGGGCTGTGGCTGGCGCTGGACGACGAATACCTGGGTTTCGGTAACGCCCCGAGCAAGCCCGGCAGCTTCGCCATGATGTGCCACGCCTCGATTCACTGCCGCAACCTGGAGAAGGCTCTGCAACGTGGCTTGTTGTTTTACAGCCTGTTCCCCGACGCCCCACGCCTGACCCTGCGTCGCGAAGACGAATGGGTGCGTTTGAGCCTGGACGACGCGCAGTCGTGGGACCCGGATCATTTTCTCAGCGAGAGCCTGTTGGTGATCTGGCACCGCCTCGGCAGTTGGCTGATCGGCCAGCGCATTCGCCTCGAGCAGGCAACCTTCAGCTATCCGCGCCCCGAGCACGGCAGCGAATACGACCTGCTGTTCCCCTGCCCGCTGACCTTTGATGCCGAGCAGAGCAGCCTGCTGTTTCACAGTCGCTATCTGGCCATGCCGCTGTTGCAGGACGAACGCACGCTCAAGCATTTTCTCGAACGCTCCCCCGCCGACCTGCTCTCGCGCCCGGACGACGGCGACAGCCTGAGCAGCCGCCTGCGCCGCTTGCTCAGTCGCGACGCTGCGCACTGGCCTGATCTGGAAGCGGTTGCGGCGCATCTGCATATCAGCCCGCAGACCTTGCGCCGGCACTTGCGCGAGGAAGGCAGCAGTTTTCAGGAGCTCAAGGATCAGCTGCGGCGGGATATCGCCATCTACCATCTGGGCCGGGCGGAGCTGTCGTTGCAACAGATTGCCGAGCAGCTCGGGTTCTCTGAGCCTTCGGCGTTTCATCGGGCGTTCAAGAAATGGACGGGGCTGACACCGGGGGCTTATCGGGCGCAGGAGCAATGAGGCGCTAAATCAAAAGCCCCTCACCCTAACCCTCTCCCGGAGGGAGAGGGGACTGATTGGGGGATGCTTGAGAAATACGCCGACCTGCAAGCTCTCTATTGAATCCATATTCGCTGCAAATCGCTCAGGTCGATAATTTTCCAAAGACACTTCGGTCAGTCCCCTCTACCTCTGGGAGAGGGTTAGGGTGAGGGCAGCTCGCAATCACACCGCAGGAAAATCAATCCTGAACGCCGCCCCTCCCATCGGTGAATCACCCAAAGCCAAACGCGCGTTGTAGCTTTCGATGATGTCTTTGACCACCGCCAGCCCGATGCCCTGCCCCGGATGTTGGGCATCCAGGCGTTCGCCGCGTTCGAGAATCCGCGCACGCTGATCGAGTGGAACACCCGGGCCATCATCCTCGACACACAACTCGATCCCGGCCAGTGATTCGCGCACGCTGACCCGCACTTCGCCGAGGCACAGGCGATAGGCGTTTTCCAGCAGGTTGCCGAGCATTTCCAGCAAGGCGCCCTGCTCGATCGGCACGTAACAGTGCTCGGGCAGATCAAAGGTCACGCGCACGTGTTTGTCGCGGTAGACCTTGTCCAGCGTATCGCACAGGCTTTTGAGCACCGGTCGCAGGCGCACCTGATGGCGGACCAGGCCGCTTTTGCGCAGGCTGGCCCGTTGCAGTTGGTAGCTGATCTGCTGGCTCATGCGTTCGATCTGGCTTTGCAGAACCCAGGCCTGGTCGCGGTCTTCGGGGCGCTGGGCCATGTCTTCGCTGACGCCTTGCAGCACCGCCAACGGGGTTTTCAGGCTGTGGGCGAGGTCGTCGAGGGAGTCGCGGTAGCGGCTGCGTTGCTGGCGCTCGCTGAGCAGCAAGCGGTTGAGCGAGCCGGTCAGGCGCAGCAGTTCACGCGGGTGTTTTTCCGTCAGGCTTTCGCGAGTACCGCCTTCGATTTCGTCGAGTTCCTGGCTCAAGCGGCGCAAGGCCTTGAGGCCCCAGGTCAGGCCGATCCATAGCAGCGCCAGCAATACCAGCAACGCCGCACCGAAGCCCAGATAGAGATTTTCCCGCAGGCCTTCGAGGGTGGTTTCGTATTCGCGTACCGGTTGCAGGGCGACGATGCTGAACGCTGCGCTTTTGCCGCCGAGCAATTTGACTTCGACGTCGTAGACAAAAAATTCCTGACCGCTGGCTTCACGGATCCGCGCGAACTCATTGCCGAGGCCGTCGTAGCGCGGTTTGTAGTTGATCTGTTCTTCCTGGGTGGCTTTCGAGCGCCACACCAGTTTGCCGTCGCGGTCGTAGATATAGCCGAGCAAACGGAAGTCGGTGAGGTTGAAGCGTTCGTCCGGCAATTGCGACGGCATCACCAACCGACCGTTTTCCACCCGTGCGGCGGAAATCAATGTGGTGACATCGGAGGCCAGACGTTGCTCGATCGAGTCCTGCAAGGCAAGGCGGAAGGCACCCTGCATCGCCGGCAGCAAGGCAAGCATGAACAACACCGCCAACGTGGTGGCGGCGAGCATCAAGCGAACGCGAAGGGAACGGATCAAGTGCAGCGCTCATTGAACAGGTAGCCGAGGCCGCGCACGGTGTCGATCGGCTTGAACCCGGCCGGGCCTTCGAGCTTGCGGCGCAGACGGCCGACCAGCACTTCGATGACATTCGGATCGCGCTCGTCATCGTCCGGATAGAGCTGCTCCATCAAGCGATCCTTGGGCACCACTTGCTGATGGTGGCGCATGAGGTATTCGAGGATGCGGTATTCGTAAGCGGTCAGCGCCAGCGGTTGCTCATCGAGGCTGGCCTGTTTGCGATTGAGGTCGAGCAGCAACGGCCCGGCGACGATGGTCGACTGGGTGAAGCCGCTGGAGCGCCGCAGCAATGCGTTCAGGCGCGCATCGAGTTCTTCGAACTGGAACGGCTTGACCACGTAATCGTCGGCACCGGCGGCGAGCCCTTCGACCTTGTCCTGCCAGTTGCCGCGCGCGGTGAGGATCAGGATCGGGAAGGTCTTGCCGCCCGAGCGCAACTGGCGGATCAGGTCGAGGCCGCCCATGCCCGGCAGGCCGAGATCGATCACCGCCAGATCGAAGTTGTACTGGCCGGTCTGGTACAGCGCCTCCTCGGCATTGGCCACGGACTCGACCACATGACCGCTCTCCGTCAGACGGGTTTGCAGGTGATGACGCAACAGCGCCTCGTCTTCGACGACCAACAGTTTCATGCCTTTCTCCCTATCACTTGAACTCTCCAGGCAACTACCTGTGGGAGCGAGCCTGCTCGCGAATACGGTGGATCAGCCAAGCAAGTGTCGGCTGATACACCTTTCGCGAGCAGGCTCGCTCCCACACTTCAAACTGCGACAACCGCTTAGAAATAGTAGTTGGCCGACAGGTAGGTCTGCGCGCTGCTGGTCAAGTCCAGCGAGCCCTGTTTGCTGCCGCCGCTTTCTTTCATTTCGGTGCTGGCGTTGCTGCGCAGGTAACGGTAACCGAGTTCTACCGAGGTGTTCTGCGAAACTTGCTGCAACACACCGACCTGGCCACCAATGGCGTAACCGATGTCGCTGTCACGGCTGAAACCTGGCGAATCCTGCGTCAGCTTGGTCAGACCGGCCGTGGCGCCGCCGAACAATTTGGTGCTGCCGCCCACTGGATAAAACAGGTCATAGCTGCCGAGCAGATTTTCCTGGCGCAGTTTAACGCCATTGTGCGAGCCGGAAACGTTGTCGTAGGTGGCGTAGTAGCGGCCCTGGCTGTTTTGCTGACCGAGGCGCATGCCGTAGGTGTTGTTGCCGTCGATGGCCCCGCTGACATTGGGGTTGCCGAGGTTGTTGTTGAGCGCGTGGGACTTGTCGATCTTGTCGCTGGTCTGGCCGAATGTCAGGCCGGCGAAGTTGCTGGTGTCGTCGGCATTCGCCGCGATGCTGGAGCCTAACAGGGTAAAAGCCAGCAGCAATTTGTTTAAACGAGTCATGGGTATTTCCTCTTTCACAGTGCTGTTTGGGTATGGCGCAAGGTTACTGAGCCGCCCCTGTACGGCCCCTGAACCGTCTCTGAACCTGACCTGAACCAGATCGACTAGGCTGTTCTGACCACTTTCAATAAGGAGATCCGTCCATGCGCCTGTTCCTCGCCCTCACTTTGCTGGCGGTCAGCAGCCTCACCCAGGCTGCGATCAAGACTGAAGAAATCCCCTACCAAAGCGCCGACGGCAGCCAGCTGATCGGTTACTACGCCTATGACGACGCGATCAAAGGCCCACGCCCCGGCGTTGTCGTGGTCCACGAATGGTGGGGGCTGAACGATTACGCCAAGCGCCGCGCGCGGGATCTCGCCGAACTCGGCTACAGCGCGCTGGCCATCGACATGTATGGCGAAGGCAAGAACACCGAGCACCCGAAAGACGCCATGGCCTTCATGCAGGCGGCGACCAAGGATGCCGATGCCGCCAGTAAACGCTTCGCCGCCGGGCTCGATCTGTTGAAGAAGCAAAAGCAGACCGACCCGAACAAAATCGCCGCCATCGGCTATTGCTTCGGTGGCGCCGTGGTGCTCAATGCCGCGCGTCAGGGTGTGCCGCTGGCCGGTGTGGTGAGTTTCCATGGCGCGCTGGCAACCAAGACCCCGGCGACTCCGGGCAGCGTCAAGGCGAAAATCCTCGTCGAGCACGGTGCGCTGGACAGCATGGTCACTCAGGACCACGTCACCGCCTTCAAGTCAGAGATGGACAAGGCCGGGGCGGACTACCAGTTCGTCAGTCTGGATGGCGCCAAGCATGGTTTCAGCAATCCGGATGCCGATCGTTTGAGCCATGGCGAGCATGGCGGGCCGGACATTGGTTACAACAAGGCGGCAGACGAGAAGTCGTGGGCGGATATGCAGGCGTTCTTCAAGAAGATTTTCGGTTGAGTCAGTAACGACCGAGGCGCGGCTTTCGCGAGCAGGCTCGCTCCCACACCGGATTTCTGTCGCCCAGAAGATCCCTTGTGGGAGCGAGCCTGCTCGCGAAGGCTTCACCGCCGATCTCGACCTCGCCCCGACTAACCGGCAAAATGCCCGCCATGAACTTCACCCCCGCCCTGCCCGCCTGCTGCACTGCGCTCGACAGCCACTGGCCGTTGCCGACGGTCCTGGCCGATACCGTGCTGCTCAGTACTCACTTCGACCCGGCCCGACTGCTTGGCGATGACTTCCAGCGCAGCGCTGTGCTGGCGCCGCCGAGCATTCAGCGCTCGGTGGCCAAGCGCCAGGCCGAATTTCTCGCCGGGCGCATTTGCGCCCGTGCCGCGCTGCAACAACTCGAAGGCCTGAATATCGTCCCGCCGATCGGCGAAGACCGCGCCCCGGTGTGGCCGGCGCATATCTGCGGTTCGATCACTCACAGCACCGGCCGTGCGGCGGCGATTGTTGCCAACAAGCAGCACTGGCGCGGCTTGGGCATGGATCTGGAAAACCTGTTGAGCCATGAGCGCGCCGAACGCTTGGCCGGGGAAATCCTCACGCCAGCGGAACTGCAACGCATGGCGGCGGATTCTCAGGAGCAACTGGCGCTGCGGGTGACCCTGACGTTTTCGGTCAAAGAGTGTTTGTTCAAGGCGCTCTACCCGATCGTGCAGCAGCGCTTTTATTTCGAACATGCCGAAGTGCTGGAGTGGACTGAGGCGGGACAGGTCAGGCTGCGGTTGTTGACGGATCTGTCGAGCGAATGGCGCAATGGATCGGAGCTGGAGGCGCAGTTCGGCGTGCAGGATGGGCAGTTGTTGAGTCTGGTCAGCATTCCTGCCTGACTTTTTGCATTGCCTGCATGGTCCTCATCGCTGGCAAGCCAGCTCCCACAGTATTCGCGGTGTACACAGAGACAATGTACACCCGCAAAACCTCTGGGAGCTGGCTTGCCAGCGATGGGGCCAGCCCTGCCACCACACACCCTACCGGCGCTCCTGATTCCTCGGCCAACTCAGACTGAAACACGCCCCACCCAGACTCTTGCTCTTGCCAATGATCGCGCGGCCGTCGTGCCAGTGAATGATCCGCCGCACAATCGACAACCCCAGACCATGCCCGCCCGAGGCGCGCGTGCGGCTATCGTCGAGGCGCAGAAACGGCGTGAAGATCCGCTCCCACGCCACTTCCGGCACGCCCGGTCCGTCGTCCTCGACGTCGATCCGGCAACGCAACTGGCCGACCTGATAACTCACCGTCACCTGCGAATGCGCATGGCGCATCGCGTTGCCCACCAGATTCTGCAGCGCCCGATGCAAATAACGCGGCTCGGCCTCGACCCAGGCGCCGTCGTTGTCGGCCGATGACAGACACAATCCGCGCTGCACCGTGACCTCGGCGCGCAGCGGCGCCAATTCTTCGATCACCTGATTGACCAGCGCATCCAGATCGATGCGCTGGAAGGTCAGCGCCGGCGAGCCTTGCTCCAGTCGTGCGTAGGTGAGCATTTCGTCGACCAGCTTATCGAGGTCTTCGATGTCGTGATCCATGCCTTCGCGGTATTTTTCCAGCGCCTGCGGGGTGGTCGCCGTACCGATCATCTCCAGACCGAAACGCAACCGCGCCACCGGCGTGCGTAACTCATGGGACACCGCGCGCACCAGTTCACGCTGGATCGCCAGCAACTGTTGCAAGTGCTCAGCCATGCCATTGAACGCCGACGCAAGCCGCCCGACCGAGTCAGCGCCGCGCGCCGGCACACGGGTTTCCAGGCTGCCCTTGGCGATGCGCGTGGCCGCTGCTTCGAGACCGCGCAAACGCCGCTCAAGCTGACGCACAAGCAGATAAACGATGAGACCGATCAGCGTCAGACCGAGCGCGGCAATCAATACCAGCCATTCCGGCGGGTACGGATTCATCTGGTACAGCGGGCCGATTTCCAGCACCCACGGCGTACCAACCATGCCGGCGAACACGCGGATCGAATCGCCGCCCTTGCCCAGCGCCATCACCGTATCGCCCTCGGCCACGCGGCGACTCTGGTCTTCGTCCATGTCGGCGTCATTTATCGTGACCAGACGCAGATCGAAGCCGAAGCCCTTTTCCTGCTTTATCTGCGCCAGACGCTTGGGCTGTTCGCCGACCGGTACCCGCACCAGCTCATCGGCCAGCAAATAGATGGTCGCCCGGGCCAGTTGCTCGCTGATCTGCTGCACCTCTCCTACCAATACAAGCTGCTCTTTTTCGCTGATCAGCCGATAGACCTTGGCGGCATGCGGCCCGGTCTGCTCGACCAGCGCCTGACCGCGCAACACACGGGTGCGCTGGGCCAGATCAAGGTCGGTTTCAGAGAATTTCTTCAGCGTCAGCGGTATACCGAGCAGCCGCTCCCACACCAGCAACGCGCGATGGCGTTCGGTCTGGTTCATCGGCTGCAGGTTGTCGGCCATCAGCGAGAAGGTGCCGTGGGCCAGGCGTTCACGATATTGCTCGCTGCGCACCTGATTGAGCAGGTTCAGCGCCAGCACGCCGAGCACCGCCACCAGAATCAGCGCGGCGCACATGCCGCCGTAGATGCGCAGGAAGATCGAATTCACAGCGCCAGGTCTGCGCAGGCCTCAGGGACGAACAGGTAGCCTTTGCTGCGAATGGTCTTGATCAGGCGCGGATGATCGGGGTCGTCGCCGATTTTCGGGCGGATGCGCGAGATGCGCACGTCGATCGAGCGGTCCTGGCCGTCATAGCCGATGCCGCGCAATGCAGTGAAGATTTCTTCCCGGGAAAGTATCCGCCCGGCGTTGGACACCAGCAGCCAGAGCAGGTCGAACTCGGCGCTGGTCAGCTCGATGCCGTTGTCGCTCAGCCAGGCTTCTCGCAATGCGTTGTCGACCACCAGTGGACCGAATTGCAACCGCCGGGATTTTTCCGCGACCGGCTCCGGTGTGTCACTGCGTCGCAGCAACGCCTGGATGCGCGCCAGCAACAAGCGCGGACGCACCGGTTTGCACACATAGTCGTCGGCACCGAGGTCGAGGCCGTGGATCTGATCAGCGTCGTCGGTGCGCGCGGTGAGCATCAGGATCGGCCCGTCGTACTGGCTGCGCACCTTGCGGCAGATGCTCAGGCCATCTTCGCCGGGCAGCATCAGATCGAGGATCACCAGATCCGGCTGCTCCTTGATGATCCGCGCCGCCGCCAGCGCACCGTTGCCTTCGATCTCCACGCGCAGGCCATTGGCTTGCAGGTAATCGCGGGTGAGCTCGGCCAGTCGCTGGTCATCCTCGACGATCAATACCTGCCAGGTTTGTTGCTCCACCGGTGACCTCTGCTTGCTGTTTTTATTAAAAGAAGAAAGACAATCGCCTGACACGGACAAAACCTGTGGGAGCGAGCCTGCTCGCGAAAGCGTCTGTTGCTTCAACCTGAATGCTCAGTGGTCAACCGATTCGCGAGCAGGCTCGCTCCCACAATCCTGCGTGTATCTCCCGATCATCTGTCATGTTTCAGGAGGATAAAAATGCCCGTGCACCCAGCGATTGTATAAACGCCGATCACCCGGAAAACAAGTCGGTAAATGCGTTCGGACAAGGCGGAATTCTGTGATAGGGTTCGCGCCCTTAAAAAACCGCTGAAGCGTTTTTCCAGGCAAAAAAACAGTGACAAACGGTCTGGCTCAGCAGGTTCGCGGCCTACACGCGTTTTCCCTGTTTCTTACACAAATTACGCACAGGCTTATCCACAGGTAGTACGTTGCAATCCCCCCCTGAAACGCATTATCTTGTAGCACGGCGAAAACGGAGACCCTACATATAGGGTTTTCACCTAAAACGCCCAACCACATTTCAGACCTGAAACTCAAGTGCTTTATGGCCGGTTTCCGGTAGAACAAGCGAGTTTTTTCAAGCCCAAACCGCACTGGCGGATGGCACCGTTTTATTTGGTCCGAAACGGACAAAACGGTATGGGTGTTGCAGTCATGACTGCCACCCGCGAAGGAATCCGGTGGCGAGCTTCGGCTCGTAACCAAAACTTCGGCAAGGATGCGGCGTTGCAGCCTTTTTCCTACTGTTCCGAAGTTTGTAATGCCGACGCCCGTCGGTTGCAGTGCTTCGGTACAGAACGGTGAGCACCATGACGGTGCCAAACAAACATAGAGAATGTGGAGACCACCCCCCATGCAAACCGACACAACTCGCGAGAACCCGCAGGGCACCTTGCCGCAGGCCGCCGATTCGACTTCGGATCTGGCAGCCACCGCGCCTGGCCAGCTGCGCGTGATCAAGCGTAATGGCACTGTCGTTCCTTACACCGATGACAAGATCACCGTCGCTATCACCAAAGCGTTCCTCGCAGTTGAAGGCGGCACCGCTGCCGCCTCGTCGCGAATCCACGACACCGTTGCGCGCCTGACCGAACAGGTCACCGCGACCTTCAAGCGTCGCATGCCATCGGGCGGCACCATCCACATCGAAGAAATCCAGGACCAGGTCGAACTGGCCCTGATGCGTGCCGGCGAGCAGAAAGTCGCTCGCGACTACGTGATCTACCGTGACGGCCGTTCGAAAGAACGCGCTGCCCACGCCCCGGCCGAAGCTGCGGTCAACGCTCACCCGTCGATCCGCATCACCCGCGCCGACGGCAGCCTCGCGCCACTGGACATGGGCCGCCTGAACACCATCGTCACCGAAGCGTGCGAAGGTCTGGAAGAAGTCGACGGCGACCTGATCCAGCGCGAAACCCTGAAGAACCTGTACGACGGCGTGGCCCTGACCGACGTCAACACCGCCCTGGTGATGACCGCCCGTACTCTGGTCGAGCGCGAGCCGAACTACTCGTTCGTCACCGCCCGCCTGCTGATGGACACCCTGCGTGCCGAAGGCCTGAACTTCCTCGAAGTCGCCGAAAGTGCCACCCATCACGAAATGGCCGACCTGTACGCCAAGGCACTGCCGGCCTACATCGCCAAAGGTATCGAGTTCGAACTGCTGAACCCTGTGCTGGCCACCTTCGACCTGGAAAAACTGGGCAAGGCGATCAACCACGAGCGCGATCAGCAATTCACCTACCTGGGCCTGCAGACCCTGTACGACCGCTACTTCATCCACAAGGATGGCGTGCGTTTCGAACTGCCGCAGATCTTCTTCATGCGCGTGGCCATGGGCCTTGCGATCGAAGAGAAGCAGAAAGAAGACCGTGCGATCGAGTTCTACAACCTGCTGTCCTCGTTCGACTATATGGCTTCGACCCCGACCCTGTTCAACGCCGGTACCCTGCGTCCACAGCTGTCGAGCTGCTACCTGACCACCGTGCCGGATGACCTGTCGGGCATCTATCACGCGATCCACGACAACGCCATGCTGTCGAAATTTGCCGGCGGTCTGGGCAACGACTGGACGCCGGTGCGTGCGCTGGGTTCGTACATCAAGGGCACCAACGGCAAGTCGCAAGGCGTTGTGCCGTTCCTCAAAGTAGTGAACGACACCGCTGTGGCCGTGAACCAGGGTGGCAAGCGCAAAGGCGCTGTGTGTGCCTACCTGGAAACCTGGCACATGGACATCGAAGAGTTCATCGAGCTGCGCAAGAACACCGGTGACGATCGTCGTCGTACCCACGACATGAACACCGCCAACTGGATCCCTGACCTGTTCATGAAGCGTGTCTTCGATGACGGCAAGTGGACCCTGTTCTCGCCATCCGAAGTACCGGACCTGCACGACCTGACCGGTAAAGCCTTCGAAGAGCGCTACGAATACTACGAAGCGCTGACCGAGTACCCGGGCAAGGTCAAGCTGTTCAAGACCATCCAGGCCAAAGACCTGTGGCGCAAGATGCTGTCCATGCTGTTCGAAACCGGCCACCCATGGCTGACTTTCAAGGACCCGTGCAACCTGCGCAGCCCGCAGCAGCATGTCGGCGTGGTCCACAGCTCGAACCTGTGCACCGAGATCACCTTGAACACCAACAAGGACGAAATCGCCGTTTGCAACCTGGGCTCGATCAACCTGCCGAACCACATCGTCGACGGCAAGCTCGATACCGCCAAACTGCAACGCACCGTGAACACCGCCGTGCGCATGCTCGATAACGTGATCGACATCAACTACTACTCGGTGCCGCAAGCGAAGAACTCCAACTTCCGCCACCGTCCGGTCGGTCTGGGCATCATGGGCTTCCAGGACGCTCTGTACCTGCAGCACATCGCCTACGGCTCCGACGCGGCCGTCGAGTTCGCCGACAAGTCGATGGAAGCGGTCAGCTACTACGCGATCCAGGCTTCCTGCGACCTGGCCGACGAGCGCGGCGCCTACGAGACGTTCAACGGTTCGCTGTGGTCCAAGGGCATCCTGCCGCTGGATTCGCAACAGATCCTGATCGAACAGCGCGGCGAGAAGTACATCGACGTCGACCTGAAGGAAACCCTCGACTGGGCACCGGTTCGCGCCCGTGTACAGAAAGGCATCCGTAACTCGAACATCATGGCCATCGCACCGACCGCGACCATCGCCAACATCACTGGCGTTTCGCAGTCGATCGAACCGACCTACCAGAACCTGTACGTGAAATCGAACCTGTCGGGCGAATTCACCGTGATCAACCCGTACCTGGTTCGCGACCTGAAGGCTCGCGGTCTGTGGGACTCGGTGATGATCAACGACCTGAAGTACTACGACGGTTCGGTGCAGCAGATCGAGCGCATTCCGCAAGAACTCAAAGAGCTCTATGCGACCGCGTTCGAAGTGGACACCAAGTGGATCGTTGACGCCGCCAGCCGTCGTCAGAAGTGGATCGACCAGGCCCAGTCGCTGAACCTGTACATCGCCGGCGCATCGGGCAAGAAGCTCGACGTGACCTACCGCATGGCCTGGTACCGTGGTCTGAAAACCACTTACTACCTCCGTGCCCTGGCCGCGACCAGCACCGAGAAGTCGACCATCAACACCGGTAAGCTGAACGCTGTTTCCAGCGGCGGCAACCACGGCGACGATTCGGTCCTGGCCGCTCCGGCAGGTCCGGCGCCAGTGCCAAAGGCCTGCGCGATCGACGAGCCGGATTGCGAAGCTTGCCAATAAGCTGAGCTGAGATCAGGCGTTGCGAGACGCCTGGGATCTCGAGACAAAAGAAAACCCCCGACAGACTTCAGGTTTGTTGGGGGTTTTGTTTTTTGGCGGCCTTGGCGGCCTCTGGGCCGACCAGGCTCTTGGGGTTTTGGGTGAATATCCGTTTTCTCGGTGCTGCGGCTGGCGGTTTCGCTCTTACAGCGAGTCACCTTTTTCAGACGCCAAAAAGGTAACCCAAAAGGCTTTGCCCCGGCGTACGGCCCGCTCGCTGGAGCTCGGGGTACCTTCGTTACGGGACCGTTCCGGGCGCAGCGGCTCCGGTTGGCTTCGCTGCACCTACACTCGCTGTGTACGACTGCGTCGTACGGTCGCTGCGCTCCCACCCCCGGATCGATCCCGTAACGAAGCCTGCCGAAGGGGCAAAAGATCAAAAGCCGGATCAAAAGCCAGAGCAAAAGCAAAAGCAAAAGCAAAAGCAAAAGCCAGATCAAAGATCGCAGCCTTCGGCAGCTCCTACAGTTGGATTGGGTACCACTTCAAGAACAGGTCGGCTGACATGCCGCCTTCGCGAGCAAGCTCGCTCCCACAAAAAGGCAAAAGCAGCGCAGCTGCCCGCGGCGAAGCCGCCCCACTCAACAATGAGCGCAAGCTCGAGTGCTCTTGATCTTGATCCACCGGCGACGTCGGAAGGCTGAGCGGAGGGATTGATCCGGGCGTGGGAGCGCAGCGACCGTCTGGCGCAGCCAGACACAGCGGAAGGAGGTGCAGCGAAGCAAACCGGAGCCGCTGCGACCGGATCGATCCCGCAGCGAAGGAACCCGAGCCTGCGAGGGCCGAACGCAGGAGCTAGCGTTTTTTGCTTACTTTTTTAGGCGCTTGTAAAAAAGTAAGTCGCCGTCAGGCGAAACCGCCAGCAGCCGCTACCGAAGCAACGGATATTCACCCAAAACCCAACAGCCTGGTCGGCCCAAAGGCCGCCACGACCAAAAAAAAGCCCCTCAAAACCGAGGGGCCCAAAAAACCAGTCAGAAACCCGAATCAGGTCATCTGAATAATGGTCTGCATAATCGTGCTCTGAGTCGAAATAGTCTTGGCGTTCGCCTGATAGTTGCTCTGACCCTTGATCAGATCAACCAGCTCATTGGTCAGGTTAACGTTCGACTCTTCCAGCGAGTTGGACACCACCTCACCCAACGTACCGGTCTTCGGCGCGTCATAGCCCGGAATACCCGAAGCGAAAGTCTCTTTCCAGCTGGTGCCACCGACAGCCTGCAAGCCCTGTTCGTTGGTGAAGCTGGCCAGTGCAACCTGACCAATCGCCTTGCTCTGGTTGTTGCTGAAGTTGGCAAACAGCGTACCGGTGCCGTCGATGGTCAGGTTGGTGATCTGGCCAGTGGCGTAACCATCCTGAGTCGGGATCGTACGCGAGGTATCAGCGTTGTACTGAGTGGTGTTGGCCATCGAGATGGTCACGCCATTCGGGTTCGCTGCCGCGCCGTTAGGCGTAAACACGCCATTGGTCACAGTGCCCGGCACCCAGCCAGTCATCTTCAGATCGCTGCTGATGATCGGGTTGGCTGGATCCGCCGGGTTAGGCGTGCTCACCTGAACCAGCTTGCCGGAGCTGTCGAACGACAATGTCGAGGCAACCGGCGCAGTGGTCACAGGGTTGCTGCCGGTAGCGTCCGGGTTACGGCCATCGACCAGGGTGTAAACCTTCCAGGTGTTCCCGCCAGTCTTGACCATGTACTGGTCCATGACGTGGGCGTTGCCCTGGGTGTCATAGATCGGTGTGCTGAAGGACTTGGTGTAAGTCTCAGGCTTCGACGGATCGAACTTGACGGCGCTGGCGCCGGTATCAACGATCACTGGCGAAGACGAATTGAGGTTGATGCTCGAGGTCACCGAAGAAGACGACTTCGGCGCCAGGTTCGAGGTGTCGATCTTCAGATCGGTCAACACGCCGTTGATGATCTTGCCGTTGGCATCCACACCGTAACCCTGCAGACGCGAGGTGTAGTCGGTGTTGGTGATGTAACCGGCGTTGTCGACCTTGAACGTACCGGCACGGGTGTACGAGATCGAGCCGTTGTTGCTCATGGTGAAGAAACCGGAACCGTTGATGCCCATGTCCAGCACGTTGCCAGTGTTGTTGATGTCACCCTGGGTGAACTGCTGGGAAACGTTGGCCAGGCGCACGCCGTTGCCGATCACTTTGCTGCCGCTGCCCAGACGAGTCGACGAATAGACGTCTTCGAATTCTGCGCGCGAGGATTTGAAACCGGCGGTGGCGACGTTGGCGATGTTGTTGCCGGTGACGTCGAGTTGTTTGTTGGCGGCATAGAGACCGCTAAGGCCGATGTTAAAAGACATGTTCCACTCCTTCGTGCCGGGTTAGTCGGCTCTATATACCAATGGTTTGTACTTTGGACAGGGCAACGGTGCCCTTGCCGGCCAGGTTGAGCATCAGCTCGCCACCGGTCTGGCTGATCGTCACGCTGTTGACGGTCGCCGGCAGGTAGGTCGCCAGGTCGGTCGCGGTGCCGTTGATCGGTGCGTTGGCCTTGAACGTGTAAGTGCCGACCGGAACCACGGTGCCGGCGGTGTCCTTGCCGTCCCAAGTGAAGCTGGCATCGCCGGCAGCGCGGCTGCCCAGGTCGATGGTGCGCACGGTTTTGCCGTCCTTGTCGGTGATCGTCACGGTGCCGCCGGCAATCGACGAAGGCACGGTGACCGAACCGGTCAGGCCTTTGCTCGGGTCATCGAGCTGGGCGGTGTTGGTCTGCACGATCACGTTGCGACCGACCAGCGACGACGCTTGCAACGCCTGCGACGAGTTGTAGTTGCCGGCCAGGCCACTGACAGTGGAGTTCAGCGTGGTGATGCCTTCAAGGCTGCTGAACTGCGCCAACTGCGCGACGAAGGCGCTGTTGTCCTGCGGGTCGAGCGGGTTCTGGTTTTTCAGCTGGGTGACCAGCAATTGCAGGAATGCATCCTTGCCCAGCGCCTGGCCGCCGGTGGCACTGTTGGTCGCCGAAGCGATGCCGCCCGACGTCGTGCTGCTGGCCTTCTTCGACGAGTTGGCCAGGATGTCGTTCATGCTCAGGCTGCTGGTGGTATCCGTAACGCTCATGGCAGTCGCCCCTTATTACTGACCGAGGGTCAGTACCTTCTGCATCATGGTTTTGGCGGTGTTCATCATTTCCGCGTTGGTCTGGAACGAGCGGCTCGCGGAAATCATGTCAGCCATTTCTTCCACCACGTTGACGTTCGGGTAGTAGACGTAGCCCTTGGCGTCGGCGGCCGGATGGTTCGGCTCGTAACGCGCTTCGAGGTTGCTCTGATCTTCAACGACGCCAAGCACCTGCACGCCCTGCCCGGCCGCATCCTGGTTCTGGAACAGCGAATTGCTGCCGCCGGCCTGGCCGCCCTGAAACATGGTGGCGAACACCGGATGACGGGCGCGGTAGGTCTGGTCGATGCTCGACGAAACGGTTTCGGCGTTGGCGATGTTCGACGCCACGGTGTTCAGACGCGTGGTCTGCGCGCTCATGCCGCTGCCGGCAATGTTGAAAACGCTGGACAGGGACATGGATTATTCTCCGCGCAGGGCTGACACCAGCCCTTTGAATTTGCTGTTGAGCAAGGTGAAGCTGGCCTGGAAGCCGACGGCGTTTTCCGCGTAGTTCGACTGTTCCAGTTGAGCGTCGACGGTGTTCTGGTCGATCGAAGGCTGCATCGGCGTGCGATACATCAGCGACTCGTCGCCGTTGCCCAGCCCTTCAGCCTCGATGTGCCGGCTGTTGGTCATGTTCAGGGCAAAGTGGCCGCCGGTCTTGGTCTTCTCGGTCTGTGCTTCGAGCACTTTGGAGAAATCCAGATCCCGCGCTTTGTAGTTCGGGGTGTCGGCGTTGGCGATGTTGTTGGCCAGCACTTCGGCACGCTGGGCGCGGAAGCCCAATGCCTTTTCGTGAATGCCCAGCGCTTTGTCGAAGCTGATGCTCATGTCGGGAACCTTCAGGTGACCGGTTTTTCGTACTTGAGCTTTAGCAAGCGCCGTGCCAAATGATCAAAGCCCCGTATTCCGGGGCTTTGCGCCTGACAGGCAAAGCGGCAATGCCAGAAAAGCGGCAACCGGTTACCGCCGGATGCCGCTTTTCTGCCGCTTGCCGTCGTTGCCAGGTCAGCGCAGATCCCTGTGGGAGCGAGCCTGCTCGCGAAGGCGGCGTGTCAGGCGCCAACTGTCTTATGGACAGACCGCTTTCGCGAGCAGGCTCGCTCCCACAGGGGATTCGTGGAAAATAATTCGGGCATAAAAAAAGGAGGCCTTTGCGGGCCTCCCGTTTTTGTATCAGCGCAAACCGCTTATTTCGCCTTGTAGATAATCCCCGGGCTGCACTGAACCATCTGGTAATGATCCGGCAATCCGTTCAGCGCTTCCGAAGCGCCAAGGAACAGATACCCGCCCGGCTTCAACGTGCTGTGAATGCGCAACAGGATGTCCTTCTTCACTTCGGCAGAGAAGTAGATCAGTACGTTGCGGCAGAACACGATGTCGAACTTGCCCAGCGCCGCGTAGCTGTCGAGCAGGTTGAACGAGCGGAATTCCACCCGGCTCTTGATCGGCGCCTTGACCACCCAGCGCCCCGGCCCTTTCGGGTCGAAGTAGCGTTGCAGGCGTTCCGGCGACAGACCGCGACCGATCGCCAGGCTGTCGTACTCGCCGGTCTTGCAGTTGTTGAGCATCAGGCCCGACAGATCAGTGGCAACGATCTGCACGCCCATCTTCAACTGACCCAGGTTGCTACGCTCGAACTCGTCGATCGACATCGACAGCGAGTACGGTTCCTGTCCCGACGAGCAGGCCGCCGACCAGATCCGCAGACGCTGGTTGGGGCTGGCCTTGATCGCTTCCGGCAGTACCTTGTTCTTCAAGACTTCAAACGGATAGGTGTCGCGAAACCACAGAGTTTCGTTGGTCGTCATGGCATCGACCACCTGCTCGCGCAAACCGCTGCGCGGCTGGGTCTGGATGCGCTGTACCAGCTCACCCAGGGACTTGATGCCTTGCTGCTCCATCAGTTTGTTGAGACGGCTCGAGACCAGATACTGCTTGTTTTCACCGAGCAGAATGCCACAGGCTTTTTCCAGGAAGACCCGGAACTGTTCGAAATCCAAATTACCCGTAGACAATGATGCCGCCTCTTAAATCGTGTTGACCGCCAGGGGCAGAAGGCCCCTAGCTGATATCTGCTGCTTTGATCCGGTCGACTACCCGGGATGCGAGGTCATCAGGACGGAATTTGGCCAGGAAGTCATCAGCACCGACTTTCTTCACCATCGCCTGATTGAATACCCCCGACAACGAAGTATGCAGGATGATATGGAGCTTTTGCATGCGTGCGTCGCCGCGGATTTCCGCCGTCAGGGTGTACCCGTCCATCTCCGGCATCTCGATGTCGGAAATCATCATCAGGAACTCTTCTTCCGGCTTCTTGCCCTCGTCGACCAGCTTGCGCAGGTAATCCAGCGCCTGCTTGCCGTCGTTCAGCGCCACCACTTCGACACCGATGGTCTGCAGACAACGCGTGACCTGCTTGCGCGCCACCGACGAGTCATCGACCGTCAGCACCCGCAGCGACAATGCCTTGGTCTGCGTCTCGACATCGACCACGCCCACCGAAATCGCTTCCGGCGTCGGCGCCACTTCGGCCAGCACCTTCTCGACGTCGATGATTTCGACCAACTGGTTGTCGACCCGGGTCACAGCGGTCAGGTAGTGATCGCGACCGGTGCCCTTGGGTGGCGGATGGATCTCTTCCCAGTTCATGTTGACGATGCGCTCCACCGAGCGGACCAGGAAACCCTGGGTCTTGGTGTTGTACTCCGTGATGATCACGAACGGACTGTTCTTGTCTTTCAACGCACCGGAGCCCGTTGCCATTGCCAGATCCAGGATCGGAATGGTCGCTCCCCGTATATTCGCTACCCCGCACACGACAGGACTGGATTTGGGCATCAACGTCAGGGACGGGCATTGCAACACTTCCCGTACCTTGAACACGTTGATCCCATAGAGCTGCGGCCCGTCGAGACGGAACAACAGCAGCTCGAGGCGATTCTGCCCTACCAGTTGCGTGCGCTGGTTCACCGAATCCATTACACCAGCCATGCCCAGACTCCTACACCAACGCCAAGTGTTGTTGCGACGCACATTCATTGCTAAACGGCACGGCGCTTGCTTTTTAACTCGTATGAACGCTCAAACGACATTTTCCCGACGCCTGACATCTTCCCTTCGCAAAGGGCTTTGCGCGGTGTCCGCCGTTTGCTGCTTGCTTGCTGGCAGTCCTGCCCATGCAGATGCGGTTACCTTGCCTGATATGCTTATCGGCGTGACTCAGGGCTTTCTTGAATTCACCGTAGAAGACTATTTGGCTTCCAGTCAAACCGAAGGCCGCTACGAAATCGAAGTCAACCAGCTCGACCCGCGCATGCGCATGCCCATGTGCGACAAGGAATTGACAGCCACGCTGGAGAGCCCGGCACGCCCGCTGGGCCGCGTCACGGTGAAGGTTCGCTGCGAAGGCAGTTCGCCCTGGACGGTGTTCGTACCCGCTCAAGTCCGCCTGTTTCGCGAGATCGTGACGACCACTCGTCCGCTGAAACGCGCCGGCATTATCGAGCCGCAGGATGTGACCTTGCGCGAGCGCGACGTCAGCACGATCAACCAGGGTTTCCTGACCT
Source organism: Pseudomonas sp. TE9122 (assembly GCF_056278925.1). Lineage (NCBI taxonomy): Bacteria > Pseudomonadati > Pseudomonadota > Gammaproteobacteria > Pseudomonadales > Pseudomonadaceae > Pseudomonas > Pseudomonas sp. TE9122. Next base: position 3,848,332 of record NZ_JBWBQI010000001.1, read on the forward strand.
CCGTCGACGAAGCGATCGGGCAGAAACTTACCCGACCAACGGTCGCCGATCAGGTCATCACCCTGGTGCATCTGGAACAGGCCGAAGTGGTCCGCAAGGGTGACCAGGTGGTGATCACTGCGCGCAGCGGCACCCTTGCCGTACGCATGCCGGGGGAAGCGCTCTCCAATGGCGGAATGAAAGAACAGATTCGAGTAAAAAACCTTAATTCTCAAAGAGTTATCAAGGCGCAGGTGATTGCGCCGGGACAGGTCGAAGTGGCCATGTAAAAGCCTCGTGGAGAAAACTGGCGCCGATCCCGTCGCTTCCCTAAACTGTGCCGCAGCAGGTCTCGCAACGGCGCATGCAAGCTTATGGTTGATTGGGCCTAAAGTTTTTCAGGGGATAGCCGAAAACATGGCAAGCGTCCCAAATTCCCAGAGGTTTTTTATCATGGTTATCGATTTCAACCGATTGAACAGTTCCTCGTCACTAACCGGCAGCACACGTACCAGCAACGCCAAGGAAAGCGCTGAAAACAGCCCCTCCGCGCCGCTGAATACCCAGGCCGAACAGGCCAATGTCGCCAAAAGCGGGGAGTCGGTACACCTCAGCAATGAGGCTCAACAGTTGCAGAAGGTCACTGACAAGCTGCGCGATCAGCCTGCTGTCGACAAAGCCCGTGTGGCCGAGTTGAAAGCCGCGATTGCCGATGGCAGCTATAAAGTCGACAGCAACCGTGTAGCCAGCAAACTGCTCAACTTCGAAGCCCAGCGCTAGGCTTTTGCCGGCGCCAGGCTTTTGGACGCTTAACCCCAAGGCCAGCCATGCACGACACTAACTTATTGCAACTGATCAACGACGACTTTGCTCCAGCGCAACAATTGCTGGAGTTATTGCAAACCGAATCCCTCGCTTTGCATGGTCGCGACATGCCGTTGCTGGAAGAAATTCTGGCGACCAAGCAAGCGTTGATCATTCTGCTCGAGCAGCATGGCCGCAAGCGCAGCGAAATCCTCGCCAGCCTCAACCTGCCGACCGATCGCACAGGTCTTGAGCAACTGGCCAGCCAGTCGAGCATTGGCGACCAGTTGCTGACCCAGGGCGATGCCCTGACCGCGCTGATCGCCCAGTGCCAGGCTGCCAACGTCAAGAATGGCCAGTCGATCCAGATCCAGCAGGCGACCACGGCCAATCAACTGAAGATCCTCACCGGCGGTGAGCCGCCAGCGCTTTACGACGCCAGCGGGACCTTTGCCAAACCGGTCAAGCCGCGAACGCTCAGCCAGGCATGAGCCATTCGCTGACCCTGCACTATCCACCTGCGCAACATACTGGCAAAATACTGGCCAGTCGTCTTATTTTGTCTGGAGATTGAAGAACCGTGTCCAACACCCTAAGCGCGGATGATGCTCCGCAGCCTCCGAAGGTGCTCACCACGCCACTGGAAATCTCCAGCAACCTGCGCCAGCTGCAAGACAGCCACGATCCGCTGATCATCACCTTCCATGAACGCAGCCAGCGCTTTCAGAGCTACCTGATCAAGGTCGACCGCGAAACCGCGACGATCGCCCTGGACGAAATGATCCCGCGCGATGGCGAGCGCTTCCTGCAAGCGGGCGAACCGTTCAAGGTCGAAGGCTTTCATGACGGCGTGCGCATCGCCTGGGAATGCAACGGCACGCTGAACATCGAAGAATCCGACGGCGACCGTTTTTACACCGGCGACCTGCCGAGCGAAGTGGTCTACCACCAGCGCCGCAACGCCTTCCGCGCTGCGTTGAAACTCACCGACCTGGTCAGCGTTGAACTGGGCGGCGAAAAGCTCAAGGTTCCTCTGCACGGCAAGCTGCTGGATATCTCCGCCACTGGCTGCAAATTCCGCTTCGAAGGCGACATCACTGATCGCCTGCAACTGGGCCAGGTCTACGATCGCCTGATCGCCCCGCCGCTGTTCGGCAATCAGCCAACATCGGTCGAGCTGCGCTACCTGCACTTCGAAGAAAAACTCAACATCACCTTCGCCGGTCTGCGCTTCCACAACATCAGTGGCCAGGCTGCGCGCAATGTCGAGCGTTTCGTTTACCAGTTGCAGCGTGAAGCACGGCGTTTCGACAAAGACGATCTCTGAGTCGCAGCGACCAATAAAAAGGGCAGTCCTGTGCGGGACTGCCCTTTTTTATGCGCCGATGTTTATGTGCGACTCAAGGCCGGCCACCACTGATATCCGGCGCAGGCTTGTCGTCATCGCCACTGTCCTGTTCGGTTTCAACGACTGCTTCCGGCTGCGCTTCGGGCTCAGGCTCAGGATTGACCGGCGCCGGATCCTGCACCATCTGCTCCTGCACCACCTGCTCATCGACACGCGGATCGAGCGCCGCCACCAGCGGCGAACTCGACATGCTGTCCGGCATTGCCACGTGATGCAGCGGTGCGTCGTCGACCTGATGCAGGTTGGTCACTGCTTTCGGACGAATCCGCCAGACCAGCACCAACGCGAAGAAACTGAAGAACGCATACAGGCTCTGACTGCCGAGAAACTTCATCAGCACACCCGCGAGCAGCGGCCCGATGCTCGCGCCGACGCCATAGGTCACCAGCAACATCGCGGTCAGCGACACCCGCCGATCGCCTTCGACGTGGTCATTGGAGAACGCCACCGCCAGCGGATACAGGCAGAACTGCACCAGCGAACAGAAGAAGCCGACGACGAACAACACCTCCAGCGGCACCTGCGGCATGATCGCCAACGGTAACGCCGCCACCGCCAGAAACCCTGCAAAGCAGCGAATCAGCAATGCGCGGTCATAACGGTCGGACAACCAGCCCAACGGCCACTGCACCAGCAAGCCGGCAAAAATGCAGCTACCCATGAACAGACCGACCTGCTCGGTCGTCAGCCCCTGTTGCGAGGCGTACAGCGGCGCCAGACCGTAGAACGAACCGATGATCAAACCGGCGCCGAGCACCGTGCTCAGCGATTGCGGCACCCGTTTGATGAAAAAGCGCGGCTCCATCGGCGCGGGGTGCAGAGGCGCCGGGTGAATCCGTCGGGTCAGCGTCACGGGCACCAGGCACAGGGCAAAGCACAGCGCCACCAGCATCAGCAGTTCCAGCCCGAGGCCGGGATGCATGACCAGTATCAGCTGGCCCAGCACCAGGCCCAGATACGAAGCGATCATGTAACCGCTGAACACTAGCCCACGCTGATTGGCGTCGGCCTGCTCGTTGAGCCAGCTCTCGATGACCATGTACTGACACATCATGCCCAGACCGACGATCGTCCGCAGCACCAGCCACGCCGGCAGCCAGTCCACCAGACCATGGCCGAGCACCGCCGCGCCGACGATCCCCGCACACGCCGAGTAGGCACGGATATGCCCGACCCGGGCGATCAGGCGATGGCCGATCTTGCCGCCCAGCACCAGACGCGAAATAGTTGGCCGCCATCAGCGCACCGACCCACAGCCCGTCGACATTGTCGGCGGCCAGACGCAAAGCCAGATAAGTAGAAAGAAGGCCTGAGCCGATCAACATCATCAGCGAGGCAAAATACAGCGCTCGAAAGGATTTCCAGATTTGGCGCATCGGCGTTCCGAGCGGCTCCTTGCAGTAAATACCGGGCGGTCAGATCGACAGCCCGGCAGCAGCGATACGTCAGGCCTGGGCGGCCAGCACACGGCGCTCCCAGGGAGTGATTTCATCAAAGAAGCTGGTCAACTCCATGGTCTTCGAAGCGATGTAGCCTTCGATGAACTCCGACCCGAACAGTTCCCTCGCCAACTGGCTACGTTTCAGACGCTCCAGCGCGGCGTGCAAGGTACACGGCAAGGCCAGATTATCCGGCACGGCGAACTCCCCCTGGATTGCCGCGCTCGGCTCCAGCTCCTGTTCGATGCCGTGCAAACCCGCGGCCAGACTGGCGGCGATCGCCAGATAAGGATTGGCGTCGGCGCCCGGCAAGCGGTTTTCGACCCGACGTGCGGCCGGCGAGCTGGCGGGAATACGCAAGCCGGCGGCGCGATTGTCATGGGACCAGCAGGCATTGTTCGGCGATGCGTACGGATGACACAGGCGCTGATAGGAATTCACGTTGGGCGCAAACAGTGCGGTGAAATCGGCGAGGCCTGCCTGTTGCCCGCCGATGAAGTGGCGGAACATCGACGTCGGCTCGCCGTTCGAGTCAGTGAAGACATTCTTGCCGCTGCCGATCTCAACGATGCTCTGGTGAATATGCATCGAACTGCCCGGCGTGTGCGCCAGCGGTTTGGCCATGCACACCACGCTCAGGCCATGCTTGAGCGCGACCTCCTTGAGCAGATGCTTGAACAGGAACGTCTGATCGGCCAGCAGCAGCGGATCGCCGTGCAGCAGATTGATCTCGAACTGGCTGACGCCCATTTCATGCATGAACGTGTCGCGCCGCAGGCCGAGGGCGGCCATGCATTTATACACTTCGCTGAAGAACGGCCGCAGGCCGTTGTTGGAACTGACGCTGAAGGCCGACTGGCCATCCTCGCGGCGGCCGTCGAGGCCCACCGGCGGACGGAACGGCTGAGTCGGATCGGTGTTCGGTGCGAAGACAAAAAATTCCAGTTCGGTCGCCACCACCGGCGCCAGACCGTGCGCGGCGTAACGGGCGATGACCGCTTTGAGCTGGCCACGGGTCGAGAGACTTGAGCTCCCCCCGCTCAGTTCGTCGGCGTCGCAAATCGCCATGGCACGCGGCTCGTCGCTCCAGGGCAAACGGTGAATCTGCGCAGGATCGGCGACCAGCGCCAGATCGCCGTCATCGCTGCCATAGAACCGCGCCGGCGGATAGCCGCCCATGATGCATTGCAGCAGCACACCCCGCGCCAACTGCAAACGCCGCCCTTCGAGGAAACCCTCGGCGGTCATCACCTTGCCCCGTGGCACACCGTTCAGATCCGGGGTGACACATTCAATCTCATCAATGCCGGTCAATCGCTGCGCGAGTGAACCCTGGCCATCGGTTGTCATGACGCAATCCTTGTTGTTGTGCGAGCCGCGAACGGCGACCCGGACAAAATAGGCTGCGGCTGTTCGGAATATCAAGCAGCGCCCACAAAAATCCCGATCTTGTGCAGGAGACGTAGGAGCTGACGAGTGCAACGAGGCTGCGATCTTTTGATCTTGCTTTTTAAAATCAAAAGATCGCAGCCTTCGGCAGCTCCTACACCAGACCTCAGGGCAAGTAGAGGCTGAACACCCCACCGCCCAACGGCCCGCCATTGCTGATTTCGGTGCGCCCTTCCACGCCGTTGCGCTGATGCAGCGCCGCGATGCGATTGGCGAAATACAGACCCAGCCCGGTGCTGCCGCTGCTGTGATTGATGCCCTGCACATAATCGGCCTGACGCTCGAGCATCTCTGCCGGATAGCCGTCGCCATCGTCGTTGATGCTCAACACCAGTTGCCCGGCTTCGTCGCTGACAGTAATCAGCAACGACTCGCGGGCGTAGCGAATCGCATTGTTGATGCAGTTGCCGAGCACCGAGGCGATCAGCTCGCGATCGAAGAAACCCAGCGGGCTCAACGGGTCGACTTCATAAGTGGCGATGATGCCGCGACTGGCAAACACTTCCTGATGCGCGGCCAGTTGCGCCTCGATGAAATCGTCGAGTTCGTGATACGCCGGCTGCAGCGGCAACTGATTCACGCCAAGTTTGTACAGCCCCAGCAACTGCACGAGCATGCCGTTGAGGTGGGCGAACTCGAAGTCGATCACGCCCTGCTCCGAGCCGTCGCGCAGCTCTTTCGGCAGACGCGCCAGCCATTGGCTGTGCGCCTGCATCAGCATGGCCAGAGAGTTCTTCATGTCGTGAACGGTGGAGGCAATCACCGTGGAAAAATCCAGCGCCGGATCTATTGGGTTCATTCGCCAAACGCCTTGCTTTTCAGCTTCTGATAACGCGCAAACCGCGCGTCGGTGTCGGGCATCAGGCCCACCAGTTTCAGGCAGGCCCGACATTCTTCCAGCTCCGCCGACGGCACACTGGTGTCGGTGCCGTGCAGCAGCGACTGGGCCAGGTTCAGCGCGATACTGATGTTTTTCGGTTGCAGCTTGAGCGCCTTGCGGAACACTTCGCGGGCCTCGACCAGATTGCCGGTCTTGTACACGCGCACGCCCTGACGGTTGAGATCGGCCGCAGCGTTGCTCGAACTGAGAATCGTCGGATCGTCGGTGAGCTTGGCAATGTCTTTCATCACCGCCGGGTCATCACCGTAGATCTCCGCGCAGCTCTTGAGCATCGAAGTGCCCGCCTCGGCCTGACCGAGCATCTGCAACTGCTTGGCCACCAGCAACGCCGCCTCGGGACTCATGAATTGCTCCATGCCATCGAGGCGCATCAGCGCCTGTTCGGTGAGCTTGTCGGCGGTTTCGGCGTCGTTGAGCAACAGGCTGGTGGCTTTCATCAAACGCGCGCGAATCTGCAGACCGGGGTCGCTCGGGTTTTCTTTGGCCACAGCGCTGAGGGTGGTGTTGATCTCCAGTCGCGTACGCGTGTCGAGCCCGCGATCGCTACCCTTGCTGATCAGCGCGTGCGCCAGGCCGAGATTGCTTTCCGGGTCCTTGAAACGCGACTGCGCGCCCTGCGCCACGGCCTGACGATAAGCCCGCGAGGCGGTTTCGAAATCTTCGTTGGCCATCGCCAGTTTGCCGAGCAAAGCCTGACGGCGCACCGCCAATGGCGACAGTCGAATCGCTTCTTCGAGCACCCGCTGCGCGCCTTTGCTGTCGCCTTCGGCCACCAGCACATCGGCCATGCCGTCATACAGCGCCGGCATCATCGGGAACACTTTCAAGGCCTTTTCATAAACTTCTTTGGCCTGCGAGACCTGCCCGCGCTTGAACAATAATTTGCCCAATCCGGCGAAGGCCCACGGCAACGGCCGGTCGGCAATGATGCCGTCGTAGAGTCGCTCCAGCGCTTCGTTCTGATTCATGTCGCGCAGCGCATCGGCGCGGTAACGCAGGCACAGCGGCGAATAGCGGATGTCCTGTTTGCACAGGGCAATACAGGCATTGAGCACCTCGACCGGCTTACCGCGATCAAGGGCCTGCAGAATCGGTTTGAGCAAAGTCTTGCGTTGTTCCAGACGCTCAAGACGCTGGGCCAGTCCGGAACGGTTGAAAGGCTTGGTCAGGTACGCATCCGGCTCGTGCTCCAGCGCGCTGAGCACCATCGCCTGACTGGTCTCGGCGGTGACCATGACGAAAACGGCTTCGTGGCTGATGAGCTTTTCCGACATCAGGTCTTCGAGCACCTGCTGGCCGTTCTTCTTGCCATCGCCGAGGTGGAAGTCCTGAAGAATGAAATCGTAGGACTTCTGCGAACACATCTTCAGCGCCTGTTCACCGGTGTCGGCGGTATCGACATCCTTGACGCCGAGCTCACGCAACATCGAACGCACGGAACTGCGGAAATCGGAAAAATCATCGACGATCAGAAAGCTTTTTTGGTGATACGACGACATCGAAGATTTCCAGGCAATTGAAGAAAACGAACCGAGGCGATTTCAGGCGCGCAGATGATAGCTGGAGGCCATGCGCCATCAAGCGATTTCGCGCGAGCCTGAACTCACCGTTCGGGTTATCGGCCAAAAGTGCCGGGGCCTGAGGGTGGAGCTTCAAGAATGTTGCCTGGAGTATTACTCTGCGCGCCTGCTCAAGGATTTGCATAAGGACTGAATCGTGTACATCAAGGGACACTACATCCTGTCAGCGTGTTTGCTTGTCTTTATCCAGCAAGCGACAGCGGCGGCGATGGATTGCAAAAAAGCGGCGAACGACGTGGAAAACATGATTTGCGCGAATAAATCGCTGTATGAGCTAGACGCGCAGATGGGCACGCTGTATCGCCAACTGATGACAACTGCCACAGCGACGCAACCTGAGCTCAAGCGCACCCAGCGCGCCTGGCTAAAAACCCGCAATGCCTGCGCAGTCGATGTCGCTTGCCTGGATGGCAGCTACCGCCAGCGCCTGCAAGCATTGCAGGCACAGTGGACGCAAGCCGCAATGTGGCAGCCGGACGCCGTGGATTTTCAGGCGATGAACGATCTGCAGGAAAGCATTCGTGCCGAGAGCAAAAACCACCCGGAATTTGCCCTGGAACATGCCTTGGCCGCACGGGCTTTCGAGTCTTCGCAGACATCTTTCGCGGGCGATCCAGTCGACAGCTACGGCGAGCAAACCAACTTCCCCAAGTCGCGTCCCAAAGGCGTGAGCGAGGACGAATGGAAAGCATTGAACGCCTCAAGCATCGACGGCGCCGCCGAGACCGGACGGTCTTCCTACGCACTGCTGGATCTGGACCATGATGGCCAGCGCGACCTTATCGTCGACACATACGCAGGCGGCACCGGCTTGTTCACCTACGTGGAAACCTGGCGCCGCAAGGGCGAGCGGTTCGTCAAGAGATCGGTCGAGCCGGAAAGCTCGCTGTTCTACACCAACGACCGTGGCGCCAATCAGGCAATCAGCTGGATCAAGCTTCACGACAGAATCTATGCCGCCTACCGAAACGGCGCCTACGGTGTCGACAACCTGTATCTGCTCAATCCGCTGAAGGTCAACCGTCAGGTGCCGACGGTGTCCGTGCGTTACAGTTACGCCCTGCAGGTGCCCACGACTCAACATAAAGAGGATGGCACCAGCACCTACGAGCTTGACGCGGAACTGCACGGGGCACTCGAACACGCCATCACCCAGGCAATGAAAGTCGCATCGGAATCAACCGCTAACGCGCCCCTTTGCCCTATTCCTCCCACGGGTGCCGGAGACGACGATTACTACAGCTACGGTCCAGGGCACTACACCATCGAAAAGATCGCTGATTTGCCGGTAATGATCGGCGGCGAATGCTACATCGGAGCGCTGATTGACTGGTTCGGCAGTTACAGCGAAAAGACGGGGTTATTCGCTCAACTGGCCGTGCGCAAGCCGGGCGTCGAGGCGAGCGGGACTACTTACGAAGTCCACGGCCGTCGGCATGTCACCGACGTCAGCAGCACTCTCGGCAAAGTCGAACTGAACGGCGACTGATCGTCAGTCAGCACCGGCGCAAATGCCCCGATGCAACGGCAGAGGTGGGACCCCGGAGTTTGTAACAGTGCAAAACGCCTGTTCGTCGACCAAACCAAAAAGCCCCGTCGCAATGGATAAATGCGACGGGGCTTTTCGTTTTCAAGAAGTGGTGTCCCAGGCGGGGTTCGAACCTGCAACCTTCCCCTTAGGAGGGGGATGCTCTATCCAATTGAGCTACTGAGACACTGATTGAAGCGCGCTGTACGCGGCGCGACAGACGGCGTGCATGTTAACGGCCGGCCCCTGGTTTGTCATGTCGTCCTTAGGGCTTTTTAAGTGTAGGCAGGCGCCGTGCAAGATTGCGGGAACTTTTACCGGGCAATTTGCACTACGCGAAAAAGCGGTCATTGCAGATTGCAATCAGCGGCGCCCGAAAAACCTTACCAAACCCTTGTTTTTAAAGGACTTATCAACCGTTACACTGTTGGCACGGCGGCTGCTATGCCTGTTCTATCAAAAAGAACAACTTGGAGCGTCGTGCCATGAACAGCACCCTCTTGCTTGCAAACGCAGCGGCGTTGGCTTTCTTGCTCGGATCGCATTTTTTTCCCAAGGCGGACATTGAGCAGCCACTGGCGCAGCGCATGCCGCATTACTTGCAGGTGCAGAAAGCGCCGCAGTGGGCGGTGCTGAGTGATCGCAGCGATGCCTCTACGCAAATGGTCAGCGAGCCTGAGCTAGCCTCGGCGCCGACCACCGAACGTCTGGTTTTTTGAAATATCTTCAGGAGTACAACATGTCCAAATCAGCGACGGGATTTCTGATCCTCGCTTTACTGAGTGGCGTTACCCATCTGGCGCTGTTCGAGGAGACGGAAGTCACCTTGCCTCTGGTTGGCTGTGGCGTGTTTGCGGTGCTGTTTGTGCTGGCGCTGATTGCAGGGCGCAAGATCAAGTTTGATCCGGTTCTGCGTTGAGCCGGATCAGCTCAAGTAATGCAGAGACAGCTTCAGCAAGATCAACAGAATTTTCGATCTGATGAACGGGGCTGTCGCTGGATCTGCGGTCTTTGAACAGTGCGTTGCGCGCGAGTCTTGCGTCGATTTGCTCAGGGGTTTCCCGGCCACGCTTGAGCAGGCGCTTACGCAGGACCTCATCGTTGACTGTCAGCAGAACCGGCACCAGCGTTGGATATTTCTCCATTGCTTGACGCAGGTTCGCTCTCGACCCGTTAACCAATACGTGCCGGCCCGCTTGCAACCATTCATCCATTTCCCTTGGAATGCCGTAAGAGAGGCCGTTGGCTTGCCAGGCTAAGGAAAAAGCGCCAGCGTGCTGTCGCCGGTCGAACTCTTCAGGCGTCACGCCGATTGCATCTTCGCCGACTGACTCCGCCGATCGGGTAATCACCCGGCGCATCACTTCACAGTTCAACTCACGCAGTGGCTCACGCGCTGCTTCGATCAGGCTGTCCTTGCCCGAACCGGACGGCCCCATCAGGTAAAAAAGCTTGCCATCCATCCCGAAAACGCCCTCCGACGGGTCCTGCCTCTAGTAAATCGGCAAATTGCCACTATCCTGTACACATAGGGATCAAGAATAGCGAGCCGCATAGCATGCACGTTCTAAGGTCTTCGGACATCAACAGATGTGCATGCGAAAGCGGGCAGCGATACGGAAGGATGGAAAGTTTTCCAACCAGTCCGCATTTCTGACAACTGGTGCTGGCATTACGCCTTTACCCGGCTCAATATTTGTCACAGAATTGACGCCAATGATCTGGCAATTTTGAGGCATGATGCCGGCCTCTTAACAATTCAGGTTGAACCAATTGGTCCGGATGCTTGTCCTACCACACATCCTGCGGCCAATCCCGAGAACCGCTCCCCTGAACTAACCGGTTAAATATATGCGCCCATTGAAACAGGCAATTTATTCCAGCCGTACGGCTGACAAGTTTGTCGTACGTCTGCCAGACGGAATGCGTGAACGCATTGCCGAGGTGGCTCGCAATCATCATCGCAGCATGAACTCCGAAATCATTGCGCGCCTTGAGCAGAGTCTTATTCAGGAAGGCGCACTGGGCGAAGAGCTGAGCATGCGCCTGGACAGCCCGGAGCTGTCGCTGCACGAGCGCGAGCTGTTGCAGCGCTTCCGTCAGCTGTCGCACCGTCAGCAGAACGCCCTGGTGTCGCTGATCGCCCACGACGCTGAAATGGCCGCAGACGCGTCCTGAGTTATACCGAACATATTGAAGCCAGCATGATTGCTGGCTTTTTTTTGCCCGCGATATGACAGATGGCCGCTTGGCAATGGAGTGTGGCGAGGGGATTTATCCCCGCTGGGCTGCATGGCAGCCCCAAAAACAATGGGACTGCTGCGCAGTCCAGCGGGGATAAATCCCCTCGCCACCGTTACTTGTACTTGCGCCCGTATTTGTTTGGCAGGCACAAAAAAGCCCGTCGATTTGACGGGCTTTTCATTGCACAAGGTCAGAGCAGGAAGATTGTCGCCAACCCGAGGAAGATGAAGAAGCCACCGCTGTCGGTCATTGCGGTGATCATCACACTGGCACCCATCGCCGGATCGCGGCCCATCTTCGCCAGCGTCATCGGAATCAACACCCCCATCAACGCCGCCAGCAACAGGTTGAGCGTCATCGCCGCCGTCATTACCACGCCGAGTGACCAACTGCCGTAGAGCATGTACGCGACCACACCGATCACCCCGCCCCAGACCAGACCATTGATCAAACCGACCGCCAGCTCTTTGCGCATCAAGCGCGAAGTGTTGCCGGTGCTGACCTGATCCAGCGCCATGGCGCGCACGATCATGGTGATGGTCTGGTTACCGGAGTTGCCACCGATACCCGCCACGATCGGCATCAGCGCCGCCAGTGCCACCAATTTCTCGATCGAACCTTCGAACAGACCGATCACCCGCGATGCCACAAATGCAGTGATCAGGTTCACCGCCAGCCACGCCCAACGGTTACGCAGGGATTTCCACACGGAGGCGAAGATATCTTCCTCTTCGCGCAGACCGGCCATGTTGAGGACTTCGCTTTCGCTTTCCTCACGGATCAGGTCGACCATTTCATCGATGGTCAGACGCCCGATCAGCTTGCCGTTCTTGTCGACCACCGGCGCGGAGATCAAGTCGTAACGCTCGAACGCCTGAGCAGCGTCGTAGGCATCTTCGTCCGGATGGAAGCTCACCGGATCGCTGGCCATCACTTCCGCGACCTGCTTCTCCGGATCGTTGACCAGCAGACGCTTGATCGGCAGCACGCCCTTGAGCACGCCGTCGTAATCAACCACGAACAGTTTATCGGTATGACCGGGAAGCTCTTTGAGGCGACGCAGATAGCGCAGAACCACTTCAAGGCTGACGTCCTCACGGATCGTCACCATCTCGAAGTCCATCAGCGCACCGACCTGATCCTCGTCATAGGACAGCGCCGAGCGCACGCGTTCGCGCTGCTGGTTATCCAGACTCTCCATCAGCTCATGGACAACGTCTCGCGGCAGCTCGGAGGCGAGGTCAGCGAGTTCGTCGGCGTCCATGTCCTTGGCGGCAGCCAGGAGCTCGTGATCGTCCATGTCGGCGATCAGCGTTTCACGGACGGAATCGGAAACTTCAAGAAGAATGTCGCCGTCGCGGTCGGCCTTGACCAGTTGCCAGAGCGTCAGACGATCGTCCAGCGGCAAGGCTTCGAGAATGTAGGCGACGTCGGCGGAGTGCAGATCATCGAGCTTGCGTTGCAGCTCGACGAGGTTTTGCCGGTGAACCAGGTTTTCCACGCGGTCGTGGTGCGGACCTTCCTGGCGATGAGTCAGGTCTTCAACGACACGCTGGCGCTGCAGCAACTCGACGACCTGAGCCAGGCGGTCCTGCAGGCTTTCCTGTGTTTTCTTTACTTCGATTTCGGACATAGGCGAACTCCACTCCCAGCAGCGGGGCACGCCGGAAGGATCAATCAGTCAATTCATGATTGGTGAAACGGTTTACTGAACAACTACTGGGTAAGTCCATGGAGGTTTTCCATAAGCCCCGGCGGGGCTGACGGGCGCAATGATACACGCCTGACGGTTTAAAACGTTGAAAAAATCACGGCTGAAACAAGCGCTTGCGAAACAAACCTGAGCGCCTGCCTGACCCGTGCAAATGCGACGACTCATCTTGAAAAGAAAACACACCGGCAATGCAAAAAGCAGCGACTACCCTTGAGCTTAGATCGTCATGGAGGACATCGAATGCCAGCAAAACCAGCGCTTCTTCTACTGACCGCCCTGCTCCACTTCACGCCTGCCAACGCCACCACACTTCATCGTTGCCAGGCTGCTGACGGCAGCGTCACGTTTACGTCGATGAGCTGCGCAACTGGCGAGCAACTCTCAATTCAGGAGGTCCACCCGTATTCACCCGGCTGGGTCGCAATCATGCCGGAGTTCAATCACGAAGCTGTGACCGGCATGAAAGACAGCGGACGCGAACCGGGCATCGTCGGCGGCACTGAACATAAATGTGGAAACCTGATCGACAACAGACAGCGGCGCGAAGCGATCATCAATCGGCGAGTGATTGCCGGCATGAGTCAGCGGGACGTCGAAAGCGCACTGGGCAAGCCCGACAAGATCAACACGCGCACGTCGACCACGAGCTATCGTTACGACCTCAAGCGAGGCCGCAGTGCTCAAATTGATTTTGATGAAAGAGGCTGCGTGAAGGGAAAAGCCAAATCCCGGACAGCAAAAAGCCCGCGTTAAACGCGGGCTTCTTGGTATATGGTGCACTCGACAGGATTCGAACCTGTGACCGCTCGGTTCGTAGCCGAGTACTCTATCCAGCTGAGCTACGAGTGCATTTTGTGTTTTTAGACCAGACCACAACTGGCTGAAGCCGAGTTACTCACCTTACAGCAAATAACTCTTAAATGGTGCACTCGACAGGATTCGAACCTGTGACCGCTCGGTTCGTAGCCGAGTACTCTATCCAGCTGAGCTACGAGTGCATTTGTTGCCGCGCATTATAGGCCGTCTAATCTCTATGTCAAACACTTTTTCTAGTAATTTCAACAACTTACAGAAGAAGCCAGATTACGACGTACTAAGCAAATAATGGCGGAGAACGGGGGATTCGAACCCCCGACACCCTTTTGAGGTGTACTCCCTTAGCAGGGGAGCGCCTTCGGCCACTCGGCCAGCTCTCCGCAACACGGGGCGTATATTAACCAGCTTCTTCCCCGTTTGCAAACATAAAAATCGATAAAAATTAATGGCTTGGTTCTTCGTCCTTCTCTTTCTTTATACGCAGGTAAATTTCCTCACGGTGCACCGCAACCTCTTTCGGAGCGTTGACGCCGATACGCACCTGGTTTCCTTTGACGCCGAGCACGGTCACGGTGATTTCGCCGTCACCGATAATCAGGCTTTCCGCGCACCGACGAGTCAGAATCAGCATACCTTTCTCCTTACGCCATTCATTTCAGGGACAACAGTCTGCAAAAAAAAGGCACCCGACCTACAACCGCAGCGATCGTAGCCCTACATGCCTGAGTATTGACCAGCGCGAGCAAAAGAACAGTTCCGGGGCTCGCGCCATTCAAAAATAAAGGGCGCGGTCAGACCGCGCCCTTCACAGAATCGGATTACTCGCCCTGACGGGCCGGAGCATCCAGTTCGAAAGCCGTGTGCAGCGCGCGCACGGCCAGTTCCAGGTACTTCTCTTCGATCACCACGGAAACCTTGATTTCCGAAGTCGAGATCATCTGGATGTTGATGCTTTCTTTCGCCAGGGATTCGAACATGCGGCTGGCCACGCCTGCGTGGGAACGCATGCCGACGCCGACGATCGAGACCTTGGCGATCTTGGTGTCGCCAACCACTTCACGGGCACCGATTTCGCGAGCGGTGTTTTCCAGCACGGTCTGTGCAGCCTGGTAGTCGTTGCGGTGCACGGTGAAGGTGAAGTCGGTGGTGTTATCGTGCGCGACGTTCTGCACGATCATGTCGACTTCGATGTTCGCGGCACTGATCGGGCCGAGAATCTTGAACGCCACGCCCGGGGTGTCTGGCACGCCACGGATGGTCAGCTTGGCTTCATCGCGGTTGAAAGCGATGCCGGAAATGATCGGCTGTTCCATGGTTTCCTCTTCATCAATAGTAATGAGGGTGCCCGGACCCTCCTTGAAGCTGTGCAGTACGCGCAGCGGAACGTTGTACTTGCCGGCGAATTCCACCGCACGGATCTGCAGGACCTTGGAACCGAGGCTGGCCATTTCCAGCATCTCTTCGAAGGTGATCTTGTCCAGACGCTGAGCGACCGGCACCACACGCGGGTCGGTGGTGTAGACACCGTCGACGTCGGTGTAGATCTGGCATTCATCCGCTTTCAAGGCCGCAGCCAGTGCCACGCCGGTGGTATCGGAACCGCCGCGACCGAGGGTGGTGATGTTGCCGTGCTCGTCGACACCCTGGAAACCGGCGACAACCACCACGCGACCAGCCTTTAGATCACCGCGAATCTTCTGGTCATCAATCTGCAAGATACGCGCTTTATTGTGCGCACTGTCGGTCAGGATCCGCACCTGATTACCGGTGTACGACACCGCCGGCACACCGCGCTTGATCAGCGCCATGGCCAACAGGGCAATCGTCACCTGCTCACCGGTGGAGACGATCACGTCCAGCTCGCGCGGAACCGGTTGCGCCTCGCCACTGATTTGCTTGGCCAGATCGATCAGACGGTTGGTTTCGCCGCTCATTGCAGACAGCACAACCACCAGGTCATCGCCGGCATCGCGGAATTTCTTAACCTTGTCGGCGACCTGCTCGATTCTCTCGACAGTGCCGACCGAGGTGCCTCCAAATTTCTGTACGATCAAAGCCATTTCAAAGCCGCCTCTGCCCATGAAGGGCGCCCAATAATCTTTCGAACAGTCGCCAGGCCCGCCACTAGACTGCGGGCCTGGCGAGCCGTCTTATAAAGCCTGCTCGACGAATGGAACGGTCAGCGCCAGTGCGCCATCCAGCGCAGCGGCATCGACACCACCGCCCTGCGCCATGTCCGGACGACCACCGCCCTTCCCGCCCACTGCCGCAGCAGCCTGTTTCATCAAATCACCGGCTTTGAGTTGGCCAGTCAGGTCCTTGGTTACGCCTGCAACCAGTACGACCTTTTCCTCATGGACACCGCCGAGCAGGATCACTGCGCGGCCGAGTTTGTTTTTCAGCTGATCGACCAGCGCCAGCAGCGCCTTGCCATCCTGACCGTCCAGACGGGCAGCCAGCACCTTCACATCCTTGACGTCCACCGCCGAGGCCGACAGATCGTCGCCCGCAGCGCTGGCTGCCTTGGCCTGCAACTGCTCGAGTTGTTTCTCCAGCAGACGGTTGCGCTCCAGTACCGCCGAGAGCTTGTCGATCAGGTTGTCGCGGCTGCCCTTGACCAGGCTGGCCGCTTCCTTGAGTTGTTCTTCTGCCGCGTTCAAGTAGGCCAGCGCCGCAGCACCGGTGACTGCCTCGATACGACGCACGCCCGATGCCACACCGCCTTCGCTGATGATTTTCAGCAGGCCGATGTCGCCGGTACGGTTGGCGTGGATACCGCCGCACAGTTCGACCGAGAAGTCGCCCATGCTCAGCACGCGCACGCTGTCGCCGTACTTCTCGCCGAACAGCGCCATGGCGCCTTTGTTCTTAGCGGTTTCGATGTCGGTTTCTTCGGTTTCAACGGCGGAGTTCTTGCGAATCTCGGCGTTGACGATGTCTTCCAGCTGCTTGATCTGCTCTGGCTTGATTGCTTCGAAGTGGCTGAAGTCGAAACGCAGGCGCTGACTGTCGACCAACGAACCTTTCTGCTGCACATGCTCGCCCAGCACCTGACGCAGCGCGGCGTGCAGCAAGTGAGTAGCCGAGTGGTTCAGCGCGGTGGCGTGACGTACTTCGGCGTCGACGTGAGTTTCCACCGGTGCGCCGATGGTCAGACTGCCCGAGGCCAGCACACCGTGGTGCAGGAATGCGCCGCCGGTCTTGGTGGTATCGCGCACGTCGAAGCGGCTGCTGCCGGCCTGAATGAAACCGCAGTCGCCGATCTGGCCACCGGATTCGGCGTAGAACGGCGTCTGGTTGAGCACGATCACGCCTTCCTGACCTTCGCTCAGCACGTCGACCGACTGACCATCCTTATAGATGGCAACGATTTTCGCCGAGCCGCTGGTGGCGGCGTAACCGGTGAACTCGGTGGCCACGTCGACCTTGACCAGGGTGTTGTAGTCCAGACCGAACGAGCTGGCCGAACGCGCGCGAACACGCTGCGCTTCCATCTCGCGCTCGAAGCCGGCTTCGTCAACGGTCAAGCCGCGTTCGCGGGCGATGTCGGCGGTCAGGTCCATCGGGAAGCCGTAGGTGTCGTAGAGTTTGAACACCACGTCGCCCGGCACCACGGTGCCTTTGAGTTCGGCCAGATCCTGCTCGAGGATTTTCAGGCCGTGCTCCAGTGTCTTGGAGAACTGCTCTTCTTCAGCCTTGAGGACGCGCTCGATGTTGCTTTGCTGCTTCTTCAGTTCCGGGAAGGCTTCGCCCATTTCGGCGACCAGCGCCGCGACGATCTTGTAGAAAAAGCTGCCGGTGGCGCCGAGCTTGTTGCCGTGACGGCAGGCGCGACGGATGATCCGGCGCAGCACGTAACCGCGACCTTCGTTGGACGGCAGCACGCCGTCGGCGATCAGGAAACCGCAGGAACGGATGTGGTCGGAAACGACTTTGAGCGACGACTGATCGCCGTTTTCGCAGCCGATCGCTTCAGCCGAAGCCTTGAGCAGGTTCTTGAACAGGTCGATGTCGTAGTTGGAGTTGACGTGCTGCATCACCGCACTGATCCGCTCCAGGCCCATGCCGGTGTCCACCGACGGCGCTGGCAACGGATGCAACACACCGTCGGCGGTGCGGTTGAACTGCATGAACACGTTGTTCCAGATTTCGATGTAGCGATCGCCATCTTCTTCCGGCGAGCCCGGCGGGCCGCCCCAGATGTGCTCGCCGTGATCGTAGAAAATCTCGGTGCACGGGCCGCACGGGCCGGTATCGCCCATGGTCCAGAAGTTATCGGAAGCGTACGGCGCACCCTTGTTGTCGCCGATGCGGATCATGCGCTCGGCTGGCACACCGATTTTCTGTGTCCAGATGTCATACGCTTCGTCGTCGGTGGCGTAGACGGTGACCCAGAGCTTTTCCTTCGGCAGCTTGAGCACGCTGGTGAGGAAGGTCCAGGCGAAGGTGATCGCGTCGTGCTTGAAGTAGTCGCCGAAGCTGAAGTTGCCGAGCATTTCGAAGAACGTGTGGTGACGCGCGGTATAACCGACGTTTTCCAGGTCACTGTTCTTGCCGCCGGCGCGCACGCATTTCTGGCTGCTGGTGGCACGGGTGTACGCACGTTTTTCCTGGCCCAGGAAGCAGTCCTTGAACTGGTTCATCCCCGCGTTGGTGAACAGCAGGGTTGGGTCGTTGCCCGGAATCAAAGAGCTGGAGGCTACACGGGTGTGGCCTTGCTCTTCGAAGAAGCGAAGGAAGGCTTCACGGATTTCTGCGCTTTTCATTAGGTTCTTCCACGGAGGCTGCGGCCAAAGGCCTGTTCGAAACGTCATGAGACGAAGCGACGGCAAAGGGCCGCATTATATCGGCCCTGCGCGCGGGGTACAGCGTGTTTATACGATAGAAACGGTCAATTGGACGGCTGACGCTGTCACTTGCGTGAAAACTCGACGAATGTCGCGATCACTTGCTCGATTTGCGCGCGACTGACGTCCATGTGCGTGACCATGCGCAAGCGCGCAGCGGCGCTGAGCCTGATCCCGCGTTCGCCGGCAAAGTCCTTGAGTGCTGCGGCCCTGTCGCCCATTTGCACATAAACCATGTTGGTTTGCACTGGCTCGACGATGAAACCGGCTTCACGCAAGCCCTCGGCCAGCAACTGTGCGTTGGCATGGTCGTCCGCCAGCCGTTCGACGTGATGATCCAGTGCGTACAAGCCAGCCGCCGCGAGCAACCCGGCCTGACGCATGCCGCCACCGACCATTTTGCGCAAACGCCGCGCTTTGCCGATCAGTTGCTCGGAACCGCACAGCACCGAACCGACCGGTGCGCCGAGGCCTTTGGACAGGCACACCGACACCGAATCGAAATGCTGGGTGATCTCCCGGGCATCGACGCCAAGCTTGACCGCCGCGTTGTACAGCCGCGCGCCGTCCAAGTGCAATTGCAGGCCGTGTTCCTGAGTAAAGCGTCGCGCGCGCGCCAGATATTCCAGCGGCAGCACTTTGCCCTGCATTGTGTTTTCCAGCGCCAGCAAACGCGTGCGGGCGAAATGGAAATCGTCCGGTTTGATCGCGGCGGCGACCTGATCCAGATCCAGTGAACCGTCGCCCTGCACTTCCAGCGGCTGCGGCTGAATCGAACCGAGCACCGCCGCCCCGCCGCCTTCGTACTTATAGGTGTGCGCCTGCTGACCGACGATGTATTCGTCGCCACGCTCGCAGTGCGCCATCAGGCCGAGCAGGTTGCTCATGGTCCCGGTCGGCACGAATAGCGCAGCAGCAAAGCCCAAGCGCTCGGCCAGTTCTGCCTCGAGGCGATTGACCGTCGGATCTTCGCCGTACACATCGTCGCCGGTGTCCGCTGCGGTCATCGCGTCGAGCAGGGCGGGAGTCGGTTGGGTGACGGTGTCGCTGCGAAGATCGATAACGCTCATGAACCTGGCCTCTGGTCAGATGGGGAAATCCCTTTGTGAAGTGGGATTACTGCGGTCATCGCACAGATTAATCAACCCTAGAACGAGGAAAAATCCCATTCTTCCTCGAGCAGACAAAGCCCATGTGGGAGCGAGCCTGCTCGCGAAAGCGGAGTAACAGTCAGCATCTTCGTTGAATGTGAAGCCGCTTTCGCGAGCGGGCTCGCTCCCGCAGTGTCATGTGCATGGCCGGGAAATATGTGTTACAAACTTGCCGCCGCCCGCCTATGGGCGGCGAAAACGTTCTCAGGGCGGGGTGCAATTCCCCACCGGCGGTAATTGCGCGCAATGCGCATAGCCCGCGAGCGCTTGGCGCTGCACACGGCTTGGATCGGGTGCATCGGCAAGGTCAGCAGACCCGGTGTGATTCCGGGGCCGACGGTCATAGTCCGGATGAAGAGAGAACGGGATCGACGCCAAAGGGCCGTCCGCGTGCATCCGTGCCTGCGTTCGCACCCTTGCATCCCTTTCGATTCATAACGCCCTGTTTTTCACACAAACAGGAGTCAGAACATGCAACCCACCGCTATCGACAGCAAAAGCAAACACCCACAAGGCGAGCGCGTCGCGTTCATCCAGGCCTGCTGGCACAAGGAAATCGTCGACCAGAGCCGTAAAGGCTTCGTCGCTGAAATGCTGGTGCAGGGTTATCAGGAATCGGACATCGACTTTTTTGAAGTCGGCGGCGCCTTTGAAATGCCGCTGCACGCCAAGCTGCTGGCCAAGTCAGGCCGTTACGCTGGCATTGTCGCCGCCGCTTTGGTGGTGGACGGCGGCATTTATCGCCACGAATTCGTCGCGCAATCGGTGGTCAGCGGCCTGATGCAGGTGCAGTTGGAAACCGAAGTGCCGGTGTTCTCGGTGTCGCTCACCCCGCACCACTTCCATTCGGGCGAAGAGCATCAAAAGTTCTTCTTCGAGCACTTTGTGCACAAGGGTCAGGAAGCAGCGCGGACTTGCGCCGATACGTTGCAGAAGATTCGCGCGTTGCGTCGCACGGAGCCGCGCGCTGTAGCGGTCTGACTGCACCAGGCCGGGTGGGGACTTAAGCCCCACCCGAATTCAAATGTGGGAGCGAGCCTGCTCGCGAAGGCGCCGTGTCAGCCACCAAAGAAGTTGGCAGACAGTCAGCATTCGCGAGCAGGCTCGCTCCCACAGTGCTTCGCGTTAATCGGAACGTCAGGCGAGGTTTTCGTCGGTGCTCGGGACGATCAGGATGCCGGCGCGCAGGCCGTTCTTGACCTTGGGGTTGGGGAAGATGATCCGCGCGCCCTGCTCTTCGATCACCCAGCGGGTATTGGCCAGATCCTCGGCCAACACATAACCCGGCTCCAGCTCGGAAAAGTTCTCGATATCCGCCGGCAGATTCAGGCGGAACGCATCGCTGTGCTTGATGATTTCCCGCGCCACGCTGAACAGCTGCAAGCCATCCAGCCCTTCTTCTGTCTCCGGCTCAGCGCCTTCGATGATCTGCTTCAGGCGGGTTTCCAGCAGCGAAACGTTAACGCCGTCGTTCTGCCCGAACGGCCGCGCCTTGCCCAGTTCCAGAGTAAAAGCCTCGGCGTCGAGTTTGTCGTAGGTGTACGAACTGAACACGATCGACGGTTTGTTCTGCAGCAGTACCGCCTCCATGCCGGCCGAGCGCAGGCGCGCCAGTTCGCGACGGGAATGCTGGCGCCCTTCCTTCCACGGGTACAAGGCGAACTGTTCGATCTTCGAACCGCGAATCGCCGTGTGCAGGTCGTAGTGCAGACGCTCGCGCTCGGGTTTGCTGAAGAAACTCGCCGCCAGCCGTTCCAGCTCACAGGCGCGCAACGCTTCCGAGCCGCTGCTTTGTTCGTGGCGACCGTTGAACAGTCGATTGACGTCCTGCTCGACGAAACGCTCACCCTTGCGAATCGCTTCCGGGTTGCCGAACAGGAACAGAATGCGTGCGCGCGGCTTGAGATCGCCGCGCGCGATGTCGTGCAGCAGCCGATCAAGCAACTCGATCGGTGCCGTTTCGTTGCCATGGATGCCTGCCGACAGCAGCAAGTCCAGGCCATTGTCGCGCGCTTCCGGGGGCCGCACTTCCAGCGCCCCTTCGCTCAACCAGCGCATGCGCACGCCTTCGACAGTCAGTTGAGTCTTCTCCGCCGGTTCGCGGCCGGCGAGGGTCAGTTCAAGCAGTTTGCCGAGGGCGAGCATAGAGCGGTTTCCTTAGTGGTCGTGGTTGCAATCCGGGCCGTGTACGTGATCCTCGTCAGCGCCGAGGTCAGCCGGTTCCATTTCCAGTTGCAGACTTACCAGATTAGTCGCCAATGGGCGCAGCAGCAGGTTGGCGTACTCTTCGTCACCTTCCTCGACGTCCACGCCGATCAGCAGCTGGCCACGGCCGTCCTGCTGGATCCACAGCTCTTTGCCTTGCCACATGACCGCAACGCGGGTGCACGAGGTTTGCAATTGCGTGCCGTCGGTGTCTTCAAGGATCAGCTGCAGGGAATCGCTCATGTTTTTACTCTCTTGGGGTGACACGCCGCGCGCCACGTTCAGGCAGCGCGCTGGCGATCAATTGATCTGGAAGGGATAAACCGCGCCCAGTTTAAGGATTTGCGTCAGTTCATCCAGTGCCGTCCGGCATTCAAGCAACAATTGCGGGTCCGCCAGATCGGTTTCGCTCAGGCGGTCGCGGTAGTGCTTTTCAACCCATGCGGTCAACGAACCGTACAACGGGGCCGTCATGATAACGCCTGGGTTGACCGCCGCCAGTTCGGTTTCATTCAGCGCCACGCGCAGACGCAGGCACGCTGGGCCACCGCCGTTCTGCATGCTTTGCTTGAGATCGAAGACCTTCACTTCGCGGATCAGCCCACCGGAGCTGGTCAGGCTCTGCAGATAAGCCCAGACGCGTTCATTGGCCTGGCATTCCTGCGGCACGATCAGCAGCATCGAACCGTCAGGACGCGAGAGCAACTGGCTGTTGAACAGGTAGGAACGCACCGCGTCATCCACGGTGACTGCCGAACGCGGCACGCAAACGGACTGGAAGTTACCGCCGACCTTGGCCAGTTTGCCTTGCAGTTCGGCGAGCATCTTGTCGGTCTCGAGGAACGCGTCCTCGTGATAGAACAGCACTTCACCATTGCCCACGGCGATCACGTCGTTGTGGAACACGCCCTGATCGATGACGTTGGGATTCTGCTGCGCGTAGACCACGCCTTCGTCACGCAGACCGTGCAGACGCGCGACGGCTTGCGAGGCTTCGAGGGTCTGCCGTGCAGGGTATTTCTGCGGCGCCGGGAAACGGTTGTCGAACGCACTGCGGCCGAACACGAAAAACTCGACGCCCGCCTCGCCGTACTCACGGCAGAAACGCGTGTGGTTGGCCGCGCCTTCGTCGCCGAACTGCGCCACTGCCGGCAATGCGCCGTGATGGGCGAAGTGCTGTTGATTGGCGAACATCGCCCCGAGCACGCGGCTGGTGGTCGGGTGTTCGATGCTGCGGTGATATTTGCAATTGAGGTTGGCGGCGGTGAAGTGCACGCGACCGTCAGCGGTGTCGGCGCTCGGGCTGACCGTGGCTGCGTTGGCCACCCACATGCTCGACGCCGAGCAACTGGCGACCAGCAGCGGCATCGCTTCTTTGGCGGCGCGCTCGATCACTTGCGCGTCAGTGCCGCTGAAGCCCAGACGACGCAGCGCCGCCACGTCGGGACGTTCCTGCGGAGCCAGCACGCCTTGCTGAAAGCCCATGTCCATCAGCGCTTTCATCTTCGCCAGACCTTGCAGCGCCGCTTCCTTCGGGTTCGAGGATTGCTGACTGTTGCTCTGCGAGGCGACGTTGCCGTAGGACAGACCACCGTAGTTATGGGTCGGCCCCACTAGACCGTCAAAATTGACTTCATAGGATTTCATCAGCGAGGCTCCACGAGAATCTGTTGTTATAGGCTTCAGTAACTATTCTTTGCGACCGAGGCGCGGCCTTCGCGAGCAGGCTCGCTCCCACAGGATTTAGGTTGGACACAAAATGTGTGAACACCACTGAACCTGTGGGAGCGAGCCTGCTCGCGAATGGGCGCTACGCCATTTTCACGCCGGGTGTCAGCGAGGCAGGCAACACCAGGCTCGGGGTTTCCAGCGACGCCACCGGGTATGCGCAGTAATCCGCTGCGTAATAGGCGCTGGCGCGGTGGTTGCCCGAGGCGCCGACACCGCCGAATGGCGCGCTGCTCGCGGCACCCGTCAGCTGTTTGTTCCAGTTGACGATGCCGGCGCGGCTTTCCAGCCAGAACTGCTGGTAACGCGCTTCGGAATCGGAGAGCAAACCCGCGGCCAGCCCATAAGCGGTGTTGTTGGCTTCACTGATCGCCGCACCGAAATCGGCATAGCGGATCACTTGCAGCAGCGGCCCGAACAGTTCTTCGTCCGGACGCTCAGCCACGGCCGTTACATCGACAATGCCCGGGGTCAGCAAAGCCGACTGCGCCTGTGGCTGAGTCATTTCCAGCAGCGCCACCGCGCCGTTGGCCAGCAATTGCTCTTGCGCATCCATCAGCGCTTTCGCCGCGCCGAGGGAAATCACCGAGCCCATGAACGGCGCCGGTTGCTGATCGAAGGCACCGACTTCAATGGTCGAACTGACTTCAACCAGACGCTTGAGCAGGCTGTCGCCCCACGCGCCTTGCGGCACCAGCAGACGCCGGGCGCAAGTGCAGCGCTGGCCGGCGGAAATGAATGCCGACTGAATGATGGTGTACACCGCCGCGTCCAGATCAGCGACCTGATCGACCACCAGCGGGTTGTTGCCGCCCATCTCCAGGGCGAGGATCTTGTCCGGACGCCCGGCGAATTGCTGGTGCAGGTGATTGCCGGTGCGGCTCGAACCGGTGAAGAACAGACCGTCGATGCCCGGATTCGCCGCCAGCGCGATACCGGTTTCCCGCGCGCCCTGCAGCAGGTTCAACACGCCTGCCGGCAGGCCGGCTTCGATCCAGCACTTGACCGTCAGCTCGGCGACTTTCGGTGTCAGTTCGCTGGGCTTGAACAGCACGCTGTTACCGGCCAGCAGCGCCGGGACGATATGACCGTTAGGCAGGTGACCGGGGAAGTTGTAAGGGCCGAACACCGCGACCACGCCGTGCGGCTTGTGGCGCAATACGGCGGTGGCGTCGCCCAGCGGGCCGCTCTTTTCCCCGGTGCGCTCGCGGTAGCTCTGCACCGAAATCGCGATCTTGTTGACCATGCTGGTGACTTCGGTCGCAGCTTCCCACAGCGGTTTGCCGGTTTCTTCGCCGATGGTGCGAGCCAGTTCGTCAGCGTGGTTTTTCAACGACGCGGCGAAAGCTTCGAGGACGCTGATGCGCTCTTCGAGCGTACGGCGCGCCCAGCCGGGAAAGGCCTGACGAGCGGCCTGCACCGCCGATTCGACCTGCGCGACAGTGGCGCCCTCGCCCGCCCACAGCACTTGCTGGGTCACCGGGTTCAAAGATTGAAAGGCCTCGCCCTGACCGGCCAGCCACTCACCTGCGATGTATAGCGAATTCATTATTTCGACTCCCGTGCAGCGGACAGCGCCACGGCGCGAACCTGATCGCCGGCGCTGAGTTGAAGACGTTTCGCGGTCTGCGGATCGACCACCAGGGTGCCCGCAGCCAGTCGCGCTGGGGCAGCCGTGATGCGGCAATCCTCGCGCTTGCGGTTGTGGATGATGAACGGCGTGGCGTCATCGCCCGGCGTGCCGACGGCCAGCACCAGCGCTTCGCTGTCACGCACCGCGCGGATCTTGCTGGTTTCGCATTCGATGGCCGGGCCGGCGTCGAAGATGTCGACGTAACCCTGGTAGCTGAAGCCTTCGCTCTTGAGCATGGCCAGCGCCGGCTCGGTGTCCGGGTGCACCTGGCCGATGACGTTGCGCGCGTCCGGCGAAAGGAAGCAGGTGTACAGCGGGAATTTCGGCATCAGTTCGGCGATGAACGCCTTGTTGCCGACGCCGGTCAGGTAATCGGCCTGGCTGAATTCCATCTTGAAGAAGTGCCGGCCGAGGCTTTCCCAGAACGGCGAGCGCCCGGCGTCATCGGACACGCCACGCATTTCGGCGATGATCTTGTTACCGAACAGCTCCGGGAACTCAGCGATGAACAGCATGCGCGCCTTGGATAGCATCCGGCCGTTCAAGCCGTTGCGATAATCGGCGTGCAGGAACAGCGAGCACAGCTCGGAATTGCCGGTCAGGTCGTTGGCCAGAAACAGCGTCGGGATTTCGCGGTAGATGTTCAGCTCTTGCGAAGCGCTGACCGTCAGTCCGACGCGGAAGTTGTACCAGGGCTCGCGCAGACCAACCGCGCCGGCGATGGCGGAAATCCCCACCACGCGGCCGTCATCGTCTTCGAGCACGAACAGATAGTCCGCATCGCCACGCCCGGCTTCGCCGCGAAAGGTCTTCTCGGCCCAGCCGACCCGGTGGGTCAAGCGCTCTTCGTTGGCCGGCAATGTGGTCAGGCCGGTGCCGGTGCTGCGGGCCAGGTCGATCAGCGCGGATAAATCGCTGCTGCGTACGGGACGAACAATCATGCTATCTCCTCAAACGGGCCGCTCGCGCCACCCGTGAAACTCGCTAAGGCGTTAAACCGCCACCAGGCGCACGCTGGCACCTTCACCGACGCCCAGGGCTTCGGCCGCTTCCATATCCAGCGTCACCGGTTTGCCCGGCGCGTAATCCAGCTCGAGCAACACCGCGCGGTAATCCTGCAACTGCGCATTGGCTACCAGGTATTGACGCCCGGCACCTTTGACCGGCTCGCCGATCTTCACCGGCACTACGCGGCTCTGGGCGATCGAACGGATCCCGGAAACCCGTGCATGCAGGGTCGGGCCGCCGTCGAAGATGTCGATGTAGTGATCGGTTTCGAAGCCTTCGCGCATCAGGATGTCGAAAGTGATCTGCGCACGCGGGTGCACCTGGCCCATCGCCTCTTGGGCGGAATCCGGCAGCAGCGGCACGTAGATCGGGTAATGCGGCATCAGCTCGGCGAGGAAGGTGCGGCTTTTCAGCCCGCACAGGCGCTCGGCCTCGGCGTAGTTGAGGTCGAAAAAGTTACGCCCGATCGCATCCCAGAACGGCGAGTCGCCATTCTCGTCGCTGTAACCGACGATCTCGGTCACCACCGAATCGGCAAAACGCTCTGGGTGGCTGGCGACGAACAGCAGACGGCCACGGGAATTGAGCTCGGCCCACGGCGATCCGACCAGCTCGCGCTGCACATAGAAACTGGTCAGCAGGCTGTTGCCGGTCAGGTCGTGGCACTGCGAGAGCACGTGGATCTTGTTGTGAATCTTCAGCTCGCGGGAGGCGTGGACGAAGGTCTCGTTGCGGAAGCTGTAGAACGGCTCCGAATAACCGGCGGAAGCGACGATGGCCGAGCAGCCGACCAGTTTGCCGGTGCTCGAGTCTTCGAGGACGAAGAAGTAGCTCTCTTCACCGTTGAAGCTCACTTCGGCGGCAAACGAAGCTTCGCTCGCGGCGATCTTGTCGCTCAGACGTTCCACGTCATCCGGCAAGGAAGTGACACCAATCGGGCTGTCCGCAGCCAGACGCTGTACCTCGCCCAGATCAGCCATTTGCGCGGGGCGCATCACCAGCATGGTGTCACTCCTTTCTCTTCAATATTCACAGAAAAAACCGGGCCCACATAAAGATCGATGCAGGAATGGGACTTGTGGCGAGGGGATTTATCCCCGCTGGGGGGCGAAGCACCCCCAAAAATCTGGGGCCGCTGCGCAGCCCATCGGGGATAAATCCCCTCACCACAGGTTCAATCCAACAGGTGGATGTGCCCGGTATCAAAAATTGGTTCGGCGCCGGAAAAACTCCAGGCGCCGAAAGGTCCATCAGGCTTGCGTCAACTTCGCCGCAGCACGTTCGAAGCGGTCGAGACCGGCGTCGATATCGGCATCTTCCACCACCAGGCTCGGGGCGAAGCGGATCACGTCCGGGCCAGCCTGGAGAATCATCAGGCCTTCCTGCTCGGCGGCGTTGAAGATGTCCTTGGCCTTGCCTTTCCACGCTTCGCTCAGCACGCAACCGATCAGCAGACCGAGACCACGCACCTGAGTGAACAGGCCGTATTTCTCGCCGATCTGTTGCAGGCGGGTCTTGAACTTGTCGTGCTTGGCGTTCACGCCGTTCAGCACCTCAGGGGTGTTGACCACGTCGATCACCGCTTCGGCGACGGCGCAGGCCAGCGGGTTGCCGCCGTAAGTGGTGCCGTGGGTGCCGACGACCAGATGTTTGGCCAGCGCTTCGGTGGTCATCATTGCCGCGATCGGGAAACCGCCGCCCAGGCTCTTGGCGCTGGTGAGGATGTCCGGGGTCACGCCGTAATGCTGGTAGGCAAACAGCTTGCCGCTGCGGCCCATGCCGGTCTGCACTTCGTCGAACACCAGCAGCGCGTTGTTCGCGTCGCACAGTTCGCGGGCGCCTTGCAGGTAAGCCAGTTCGGCCGGCAGTACGCCGCCCTCGCCCTGGATCGGTTCCAGCACGACCGCGCAGGTCTTCTCGGACACCGCGGCTTTCAGCGCGGCCAGATCGTTGTAGGGAACGTGGGTGATACCGGTGATTTTCGGGCCGAAACCGTCGGAGTACTTCGACTGGCCACCGACGTTGACGGTGAACAGGGTACGGCCGTGGAAGCTGTTCAGCGCGGCGATGATTTCGTATTTCTCGGTGCCGAAACGGTCGAATGCGACGCGACGGGCCAGCTTGAACGCGGCCTCGTTGGCTTCGGCGCCGGAGTTGCAGAAGAACACGCGCTCGGCAAACGTGGCGTCGATCAGCTTGTGCGCCAGACGCAGGGCCGGTTCGTTGGTGAACACGTTGGACACGTGCCACAGCTTGTTCGCCTGTTCGGTCAACGCGCCGACCAGCGCCGGATGCGCGTGGCCCAAAACGTTGACGGCAATCCCGCCGGCGAAGTCGATCAGCTCACGGCCGGCCTGATCCCAGACCCGGGAACCGGCGCCACGCACCGGAATGAAAGCGGCAGGCGCGTAGTTGGGAACCATTACCTGGTCGAAATCGGCGCGTTGTACCGCAGCGTGCTCAACGGACATCGGAGTCTCCTGAAGAGGAACACCCGCCTGGAACTGGCGAGCGATGAGGGGATTGTAAGGACAGTTGGGTGCCCGGCCTTGTCGCCAAGCGACAACTTCTTATAGCGCAAACCCCGGATTTTCCCGGGTTTACGGCAATGCGACATATAGCGTCGCAAAGGCGCAGTTTACCGGGCGCGGCCGATTTGCGGCAGGCCGCGCAGGATACCAAGTCAGCCCCCACGGCAGAGACATAAATATCTACCGCACGGTGGTCGCTTGCCGCTGATTTGCTGAGGGTTCTTCCCAACGCCAAGGAATGGCCATGCATTTGTCTGAAGCACCCCCATCGGCAACCCCGGATGCCGCACATGACGCGCAACATGCGGACGAGCATTACCAACCACTGAAAAACGCGATTCCGGCCTGGCTGGGCGACACCTCAGCCACGCGGCGCGAAGCGCTGAAGACCAGCGTCCCGCAACAGCCGGCCGCGCTCCAGGTCGCGCCAGCCGAACAGCATGCGCTGATGAAAAGCCTTGGGGCGGCGCATATCAACGCGCAGAGCCGGGTCGACAAGAGCCTTGAGCACTTGCAGGACGCCGCGGCCTTCGCCGAGCCCCTGCTCAAGGCCGAACTGAAAAGCTACTTCGATCTGGAACTGGATGTCAGAAACACCTACGTGCGCCTGTACATTCCTGCCACCACCCCATGGTTTCCGATCCGCACCGGCGCCCGCGCCTGGTCCGTGTCACTGCTTGAGGCGGCACTGCATAACTTCGAAGAAAGGGAAACCGAAGACGACGCCTTCGAAGCCGAGTCGACATTCACTAGCGCCCCTTCGGCTACAGGACAGTTTGAAACCCTGCCCGAGATCAAGGCGAAACTGAGCATTCCCGCTTTCACAAAACTGTGCCGTCGACTGGATATCGGCGCGAAATACAAAGCCAGTCTGGAAGACAATCTGGGCTACTCCGATCCGATGGTCGCGTCGGTCTTGCGCGGCAAGATCGACGCCAGCCAGAAGGCCGCGATGAAATCGGCCCTGCAATGGGCGCGGATGAACCGCGACGTGTCGGAAAACGCGGTGCGCCTGATCGAGGCCATGCTCGACGGTGTGAAAGGCCTGCATGTGCACGGCGCCCCGCTGCTGTGTCATGACATGACGATGCTTTGCGCACCGCTCACCGGCATCGTGGTATTCGCCCCGGACCTGTACATGACACGCAATGCAGCGCGCGTCGTCGCCTACGTCCCGGATGACCCCGAACATCCGTTCAAGGAGTACGCCTCGCCATTGGAAATGGTCGTGGAACTGACGCGCCAGTTGCGCTCCAGGGACTATCAGCAGTTCTTCAGCCGCTTCGTCAATCACGACCAGCGCGGCTTTTTCTTCAGCACCCTCAACAGCCGGCTGAGTGAAATCCGCTGGCACCCGCACGAACCCGGCGACCCTCGGCCGGCGTGGCGCGAAGCCGCAGTGGAGCGGCCCGACCTGCAGACTGCGCTGACGCCGTTTTACGACGATGTGTGGCAACACCTGTACCAGGCAAAACTGAACAAGATTTTCAATGACGCCCGAACCATTGCCGTACCGACTGCCCTGGTTGATCAAAGGGCGCGCTGGGCGTTCTGGGATTCGCTGGTCAACATCCTCTCTTCCATCGCCCAGACCGCCGCAATGATCGTCGCGCCCTTCGTGCCGGTGCTCGGTGAAGCGATGATGGCGTACATGGCCTATCAGATGCTCGATGAAGTATTCGAAGGCATTGTCGAGTGGGCGCAGGGACGCACGACCGAAGCGGTCGAACACTTGATGGGCACCGTGGAATCGATGATCCAGCTGGGCATGTTCGCCGTCGGCGGCGCGATTGGCGCGGCCGAGTTTCGCAAAGTATTGCCCAAGGAAATCGTGGCGTTCATCGACCGCTTCAAACCGGTACAACTGGCCAATGGTGACATCCGCTACTGGCAACCGGATCTCGAACGCTACAAACATCCGCAGCGCCCGACTGCCGATTCGCAACCCGATGCCCTGGGTTTGCATGCGCATGAGGACAAGCTTCTGCTGCCCTTGGAGGACGCGCACTTTGCGGTCACGGAAAGTCAGGTGCCGGGGCAGTACCGCATCGAACATCCGAGTCGCCCCGACGCTTACCAACCGGTGCTGCACCACAATGGCGAAGGCGCCTGGCACACTGAACTCGAGCAACCGCTGGAATGGGATGGCGCAACCGCGCTGCGCCGTATCGGCCCTGCGGTCGAGAGCTTGTCCGCGAGCGAGCGCGAAACCGTGCTGCAGATCAGCGGAACCAGCGAAGACGCGTTGCGCAAAATGCATGTCGAGCAGGAAAAGGTCCCGCCTCTGCTGGCCGACAGCATCCAGCGCTTCAAGATTGATCAGCAGTTGCAACGCTTCATCGACCAGCTCGACAGCGCTGACGCTGAAGTTTTTTTGCGCGCCGACCCGGTCATGCAGCTGCAGGTGCTCAGCGAATACGGCCGCTGGCCAGGCGACCAGTGCCTGCGTCTGCTCGATCGCCAAGGCGAGCAACTGTGGCAGTCGTCTACTGACGCAAGCCTGCCCGTGACCGAACTGCGCCAAGGCGAACTGGTCGGTGGTGACGTGCTCAAAGCGCTGCTCTACACCCTCGACGAGACGCAGATCAAAACCTTGCTGGACGAGCCCTTTGCCGGACCGACGCCGTCCATCGAGGTCCGCAGCCACAACCTGCGCAAACAAGTGGCCGACCTCGCCAGACGCAACACCAGCGCGCTGTTCGAGTCGCGCTATCAAGCCCTCCAGCACCTCGACGACCCGCTGGCTGCACGACTCAAGATTCACCCTCCGCAATTGCCGGCCAGCATTACCCGCGAACTGCTCGATACCGCGACCGGCAGCGAACTGTTGCAGATCAGCGAAGGACGATTGCCCCCGCGCCAGCAGGCACTCATGCAGATGGCCAGTGACGAGGTGCGCGTTACCCGCGCGTATGAAGGCCTTGAGCTGGCCTCGGTGAGCAATCACGACTCTGACTCTCTGGCGCTGCACAGCCTCAAATTGTTGCCGGGCTGGAGCGGCGATGTACGCATCGAAATCCGTGACGGGCGCTACGAGGGCCGGTTACTGGACACGATCGGCCGTGACGATGCGCCCGAATACAAGGTGCTGGTTCGCCGCGACGATGGCCAATACCAACCTTATGACGATCGTGGGCAGCAGCTGCATTCGTTCGCTGATTTCTATTCCAGCCTGTTGTACGCATTGCCCGACAGCGAGCGCCAGAGCCTGGACCTGCGGATCGGCCAGGGTCAGGCGCTGAAGGCGGCCATTCGTGAACGCACGCTCGAGCGCAACGAGTGGCGTCAGGTGATTGCCGATACGCCGTCCCGAGCGCCGGCTGTCGACACCCTGCGCCTGCTCGGTACCGACGGTTACGCCCATGCTCCGCGTCCGCCACGCCCCGCTTACCAGCCGCACACCCTCGAAGAAGACATCCGGGTGCTCTATCCACGCATGTCGAACCATGAAGTGCGCTTCCTCGCCGAAAGCATGCGCAGCAGTCCCGCAGGCCCGCGCGCCGAAATGCTTCGTTTGCAAAATGACTACCTGCAATTGCAGAACGAACTGCATGTCTGGGCCAACAATCCGCCCGCCGTGCACCCGGAAACCGGCACGGCGCTAACCTCGCTGGAGAAGCGCGCCGAAATCCAGAATCGCAGGCTGCTCAGGGAGCAATTGCTCAAAGCCTGGAGACGGGAGCACGTCACGGGTATCAATCACCAAGGCTTTGCCGCCGGATACGCCTTGCGCCTTACACCTGCGGTGATGGGCGACTTGCCCGTGTTGTCAGCAGACTTCAGCCATATCACCTCGCTCGCCATTGATGGCAGCCCGATGACCACCTCCGTCGACAGCTTTCTGCAGTCCTTCAGCCAGTTGCAGAATATCGATGCGCGCAACCTCAATCTATCGAGCCTGCCGCAAGCACTGACTTCGATGCGCTCGCTGCGCGAATTGCGCTTACGCAATTGTCGGATCAGTCTGACGACGGTCACAGAGTCAGTGCTCGCGGCCATGCCGCAGCTCACCCTGCTCGATCTGCAAGGCAATGCGCTGGGCCTGCCTCCGGACCTGCACACACTGCCTTCATTGCGCTACGTGAACCTGTCGGATACCGGCATTCACACGGTGCCCGACGATCTGCTGGATCATCCGCGCCTGATTTCGGCGCAATTCGATCGCAACCGCATCACGCGGATACCGGACAGTTTTTTCAACCTGGCAAGCTCCCTCAGCGATGGTTATACCTTCGCCGATAACCCGTTGACGGCGGCTTCTCGCGAGCGGGTAAAAGTGTTCTACGAGCACACCGGAAGGCACTTCGGCGTCCGGCCCGTGCAGGAAGATCTGCAACGCACCATCGCCTTGTTTCCATCCCTCGACACGGAAGGCGCAACACAGGTGTTGTACCGATTGCCCGGGCCATTGGCGGAGTGCGGCGCACAGTTGTCCCGCTGGGAAAATGAACTCGGCGTGCTGAATCTCGAACTCAGTCAATGGATCAACCAGGCCACCGTGACCGCCTCTGAGTCGGGGGAACGTCTTCCCCTCGAGGCACAGGCCCGCGAACTGGAGGCCCGGCGATCCTTTGCGCAACAGATCGAGCAATTCTGGCGCAGCCCGCCCCTGTACCCGCGCCTTGAAGAACTCAGGGCAACGGCGACGTTCAGTGGGGATATGCCGATACTCAGCGCCGGTCTCGAGCGCGCGACGCGGCTGAACCTCACCGGCACCGCCAATAGCACCGCTGCCCTGCGCTTCGTGGAGTGCTTCCCCAACCTTGCCAAGCTGAAAATGAACGGTTTCGAACTGGGACCGCTTGCGCTGGGCGAAGCAAAACTGCCTCAACTGAGCGATCTGGAGCTGAAAAATTGTGGCGTGGTCATGACCCCGGAAAATCAGGCTGCGCTGCTGTCACTTGGCAGCCTCGACTCGCTGGACCTGAGCGACAATCCGTTGGGTACGTTCCCCGACCTGAATTTGTTGCCCGAATTGATCTATCTCGATCTGTCCAACTGCGGGCTGACCGTCGTGCCTGAAGGACTGGCCAGCCATCCGGGGTTGCGAACCGCAGTGCTCGCAGGCAACCGCATCACGCAACTGCCCGAGGCGCTGTTCGACCTCCCCGCCGAGCGCAGTGACGGCATTGACCTTGCCGACAACCCGCTATCGGCCGCCACCCGCGACCAGATCAAAAACTACTACCGCCTCCGTCGCAACGACTTCGACGTATTGGCGGCCGAGCCGGACGTGAGCCTCGCCCGGCAGTTGTTTCCCGGTTTGAACAAGCAAGAGGCCAGCGAGATGATTTACGACTTGCCCGGCGACCTGGCCGACGGTCGCCAACAGCTGCTTCGCTGGCAAGCAGAACAGCAACAGATGCGCGACGACCTGACCCGCTGGGCCTTGGCAACGCCGTCTGCGCACCCGGTTACCGGTCAGGCCTTGAGCGCAAGCGAGCGTTTGGCGCAACGATCCGCACGCTCGGACTTCAAGCAATTGATAAAGGATTTCTGGGGCGAAAGATCGATGGGTACCGGCAAGCGCGCTGGTTATTTTGCGGCAGACCTGAAGTTCCTCGGCGAAATGCCGCGCCTGACGGTCAACTTCGATCACGTTACCAGCCTCAAGCTGGCGGGCAACGTGACGATCGCGGGACTGGAGCCGTTCGCTGCCTTGTTCCCGAATCTTCAGATGCTGGAACTGAAAGCTTTCACACTCTATGACATCCCTTCATTCGTCAGCCGTCTGCACTATCTCAAAGAGCTCAAACTCAATGACTGCGCGCTGACGCTTACCCCTGCCGGGCAGCAGGTACTTGGCGCGCTGCCCGAGTTGCGGTTGCTCGATCTGAGCCATAACCCACTGACAAACGCGCCAGACCTGACAATCCTGCCCAAGGTGACGAACTTCTCGCTCGGCCATAGCGAACTGACGAGCGTGCCGAAGGGCATCGCCGAGCATCCGCTGCTGCGAGAGCTCCATCTCAATAACAACCAGATAACCGTGCTGCCCGACGCTGTTTTCAGTTTGCATCCCGAGCGGGCCGACAGCGTCTATCTGAACGACAATCCTCTGTCCATGAATGCCCGCGAGCGCGTCAAGCGCTACTACGCCGCACAAGGGCGCAACTTCCGGATCAAGCCGGCATCGGCTGACATTGCCATGGCGCAGAGACTGTTCCCGCGACTGGGCGAAAACGCTGCGATCAACATGATTTATCGCCTGCCCGGGACATTACAGACCGGCACGGCGCAACTGATCAGATGGGAGGCGGAAATCGCCCGCATGACCAGTGATCTCAACACATGGAGCGCGCGCCTGCCGGTCAACAACCCTTCGACAGAGCTGCCCTGGACTGCGCCGGAAAGATTTGCAGAACTCGCCGCCAGACAAAGATTCAGCAGCGACCTTGAGAAACTCTGGCGCGGCCGGCAAAACGAAAACTCAGCCCTGCGGTTCAATACTTTCGAAGCCGATGCGACATTCACCGGCGAATTGCCGG
The DNA here is from genome assembly GCF_056278925.1 of Pseudomonas sp. TE9122. Classification (NCBI taxonomy): domain Bacteria; kingdom Pseudomonadati; phylum Pseudomonadota; class Gammaproteobacteria; order Pseudomonadales; family Pseudomonadaceae; genus Pseudomonas; species Pseudomonas sp. TE9122. The sequence goes on from NZ_JBWBQI010000001.1 coordinate 3,883,785, forward strand.
AACTGACCGCTGACTTCAGCCACATCACGCATCTCAACCTTCAGGGCAATCCGGGGCTGAACATTCCAGATGGGTTTTTCCGAAGCTTCAGCGGCCTGCGGGGCCTGGAACTACAGGGCTTCGCCCTCGGCCGGATGCCTCAAACGCTGCAAAGCCTGCCGTTGCTTGAGAGGTTGATGCTGAGCAAGTGCCAGATCACTCTGGATCCTCCCGGACAAGCGATCCTGTCCACGATGACCCGATTGAAATCTCTGGACTTGTATAGCAACCCTCTGCAGGTGACGCCCGATCTATCGACCCTGCAGAACCTGACGTTCATCGACCTGATCAACACCGGCATCGATAGTGTTCCCGCCGGGCTGGAACAGCTGCCGCACCTGGAAGTCGCGTTGCTGAGCGACAACAACATCAGCGAATTGCCGGCGCAACTGACGCAGTATTCCGATCGCGGTATTGAATTGGGCGGCAACCCGTTGTCGGTTGCTTCCAGAGAACGGATCAAGGCCGCATTTCAGGCCAAGGCTGACAACTTCGGTGTCTGGGTCCAACAGCAAGACATCGATCTGGCGCAAAGCCTTTATCCATCGCTGTTCGGCTTCGATGCCAACGATCTGGTCTACAAGCTTGCGGGCACGCTGGCCGATGGACGTGTTGAGCTGATGCGCCGCAAAACCGAGCTCACCAGCCTGCTCGAACGCCTGGATAGCTGGGCCAACGAGACTCCCCACGATACTGACACGCAGATGCCGCTTGCGACCGACGCGGCAGCCAGGGAAAGACTCAACCGCCAGCACTTCAGGCAAAACCTCGAAGACGACCTGCGCCGTGCGCCCTCGTTCCTGACAGGGCCAAGGGTCAGCTGCGAGTTGTCGTTTACCGGTGAGCTGCCGCCGCTGACCGCGCGTTTCGACCACATCGAACAATTGAAACTGACCACCACAGCGTCCGCTGCGCCTCGGATCGATCGTCTGCTGGAGCTATTCCCGAAGCTCAAAGGCATCGACATCCGCAATTATCCGCTGAGCGAGATTCCCGCCCCGATTTTTGCCATGGAAAGGCTGCGCAGCCTGTATCTGCCGGGCTGTGAGATCACGCTGACTGCGCAGACCGCGCAAGCATTCGCAACGCTGAGAAACCTGAGATCGGTGGACCTGAGCGATAATCCGCTCAACTTTGCTCCGGATCTGAGTCATTTCCCGCAGATGACCGATGTGCGTCTGGGCAACTGTGCCTTGAGCAAGGTGCCTGACGGCCTGCTCGAACTGCCTCGATTGATGTACGCGGACTTGTCCGGAAACGCGATCACCGAGTTGCCGGGCGAGTTTCCTTTACAGCCCGGCGACGTGCTGACCGAATACGACTTCAGCGACAACCCGCTGACTGCCGAAAGTTTGCAGCGCCTGCAGCGGTATGAGGCGGCGTATCAATTGCGCCTGCTGGAGCAGCAGTCGAGCAACGACACCGCGTATCAGACGATTGAGGATTTCCATGACTTCTCCGGCGGCATGGAAACCGATTGAGGGTCGATCCGCGCTCAGCCACGCTCCGGCGGCACTGACGACAATTCGAACGGGCTGCTGCTGCGCCGCTGGTTGCGATCTTCGCGCGGCGTGGCACCGAAGAAATTGCGATAGGCGCTGGAGAAATGCGGCCCTGAGGAGAAGCCGCACGAGAGGCCGATCTGGATGATCGACTTGCTGGTCTGCATCAACATCTGCCGGGCCTTGTTCAGGCGCAATTCCAGGTAGTACTGGCTCGGCACGCGGTTGAGGTATTGCTTGAAGATCCGTTCCAGCTGCCGACGGGACACGCACACATGCTGGGCGATTTCGTCGGTGGTCAGCGGCTCTTCGATGTTGGCTTCCATCAGCAACACCGCTTGGGTGAGCTTCGGATGGCTGGAGCCGAGGCGATTCTGCAACGGGATGCGCTGACGCTCACCGCCCTCGCGGATGCGCTCGACCACCAGTTCTTCCGACACCGCACCGGCCAGTTCCGCGCCGTGATCGCGGGCCAGCACCGCCAGCAGCAGGTCGAGCACCGACATGCCACCGCAGGCGGTCAGACGATCGCGATCCCAGTCGAACAGATGACTGGTGGCGATGACTTTCGGGAAGCGCTCAGCGAAATCGTCCTGCCAGCGCCAGTGCACGGCGGCGCGATAACCGTCGAGCAAACCGAGCTGGGCCAGCGGATAGACACCGGCCGACAGACCACCGATCACGCAACCGGCACGCACCAGTTGCTTGAGCGCACTGCTCAGCGCCGGCGCCAGGGTGGTCGGCGGCTCGTCGGCGAGCAGGAACAGTTTCTGGAAATTCTCGAGCTTGCCGGCCCAGGGTTCGCCGGGCAATTGCCAGGCCCCTTCGGTCTGCGGCTCGGCCTGCAAGAACGACAGTTCGTAAACCACGTCCGGGTGCACCCGCTGCGCAACACGCAAGGCCTCCTCCGCCAGCGCCAGCGTCAACGCTTTAGTGCTGGGCCAAATCAGGAAACCAATTCGATGGGCAGTCATGGGCGGGCAATCCGAAACGAACAACGGTGATGAAGGCATGGGCCAATGCTAGCCCGGAAATGAACACAAATCCTGAAACCGGTGAAGATCAGAATGTGGGAGCGAGCCTGCTCGCGAAGGCGGTGTACCAGTCAACATAATTGCTGGCTGTTGTACCGCTTTCGCGAGCAGGCTCGCTCCCACAGGGATCTGAGCCAGCCAGAAGATCGCGAAGCATGACCTAATCTGGTGCGCAACGGCAGCCCTGATTTATTTCAGGCTGCCCGACAGAAACTGCTGCAAGCGCTCCGACTGCGGGTTGACCAGCACTTCGCGCGGGTTGCCGCTTTCTTCGACGACGCCTTTGTGCAGGAACACCAGCTGGTTCGACACTTCACGGGCGAAGCCCATTTCGTGGGTCACCACGACCATGGTGCGGCCTTCCTGCGCCAGCGCCTGCATGACTTTCAGCACGTCGCCGACCAGTTCCGGGTCAAGGGCCGAGGTCGGTTCGTCGAACAGCATCACCTCCGGCTCCATCGCCAACGCACGGGCAATAGCCACACGCTGCTGTTCGCCGCCGGACATGTGCCCCGGGAACGCGTCTTTGCGATGGGCCACGCCAACCTTGTTCAGGTAGTACTCGGCTTTTTCGCGCGCTTCGTACTTGGGTACGCCGAGCACGTGCACCGGTGCCTCCATGATGTTTTCAATCGCGGTCATGTGCGACCACAGATTGAAATGCTGGAACACCATCGACAGGCGCGAACGCATGCGTTGCAGCTGTTTTGGATCAGCGGCTTTCAGCGCGCCATCCTTGTTCGCCACCAGTTTCAGCTCTTCGTTGTTGAGCAGGATCTTGCCGGCGTGCGGCTGCTCGAGCAGGTTGATGCAACGCAGGAAAGTACTTTTGCCGGAGCCACTGGAGCCGATGATGCTGATCACATCGCCGGCGGCGGCTTTCAGGGACACGCCCTTGAGCACTTCGTGACTGCCATAGCGTTTATGCAGGTCTTGGACTTCAAGTTTGTACATGCGGTCGGTTCTCACAAAAACAGTCAGTCAGTCGTTGAGCAAGCGCCCGTGACGCAGCGCTTCGCGCCCCGCCACCTTGGCCAGCCAGAAACCGGGTTGGGCATAGCGCAGCCGTTCAATGGCAAACAGCACCCCGGACGTACCAGCACATACCGTGCTGACCCGATCGGACACAGGGTCGATCACTTGAAAAATCTCATCGCCCGCCTCGACCCATTCGCCAGGCCTGCGGGAAAAACTCACCACACCGGGGTGCGGTGCGAACAACAATTCGGTGCCTTCGAAGGGCATGCCTTCGCACGGTTCGAAGGCCGGGTCCGGCCACTCGCCGGTGATCAGACCTTGCTCGGCAAGGAACGCCAGAATGCCTTCAGCATAAGCCTCGGCTTCGACGCGGCCGGTGTCGGCCTGCCCGCCCAGCTCGATCGTCGTCGCCAGACACGCCAGCGGAATCTGCGCCTCGGGGAACTGCCGCGACAGGCGCAGCCATGGCAACGAGCAGGCTTCATCGAAGGAGCTGCCGCCGGAATCTTCCGCGAGCAAACCTACCTTGACGTTCAGGTGTGCCGACAGCGAACGCCACTGCGGCCAGTGCTGCGGCAGCGCATACATGTGCAGCGCGGCTTCGGCATCGCAGTGCAGGTCCAGCACCACATCGGCGGTGCAGGCGTGGCTGAGCAGCACACGCTGCATGCCCTGCAACTGGCTGCTCGCTTCAGGCAAGCCGGCCAAGTGGTCGGCCATTGCCTGGCGGATCAGGCGCACGTTGGCATGGGGATCATCACCGAGCTTGTCGCCCAGTGCCGCCGCGACCGGCGCGCTGAGCTCGACGAAATCACGATTGAAATTCTTGCCGCTGCCCGCCTCGAAACGGCCCTGGAAATTGCCTTGCAGCAATTGCCCGAGGCCGATCGGATTGGCCACCGGCACCAGCTCGATCACGCCGTTGAGCAAGCCTTGGGCTTCGAGTTCGCCGAGGCGCTTTTTCAGCTCCCAGGCGGTGCGCATGCCCGGCAGTTCATCGGCGTGCAGGCTGGCCTGGATGTAGGCCTTGCGCTCGCCGCTACCAAAACGGAAAACCGAAACCTTGCGCTCGCTGCCCAGGTGGCTCCACGGCAATACGTGGTCGATGCGTTGCATATCAGTGCTTCCGTGGCGCGAGGTAGCTCAACCAGCGACGCTCGGCCAGTTTGAACAGCTTGACCAGAATGAAGGTCAGGCACAGGTAGAACACGCCAGCGGTGATGTACGCCTCGAACGGCAGGTAGAACTGCGCGTTGACGGTACGTGCCGCGCCAGTGATGTCGATCAGGGTCACGATCGACGCCAGACTGGTGGTCTGCAGCATCATGATCACTTCGTTGCTGTACTGCGGCAGCGCCCGGCGCAGGGCCGACGGCAGCAGGATGCGCTTGTACAGCTTGAAGCGCGACATGCCCATGGCCTTGGCCGCTTCGATCTCACCGTTCGGCGTGGCCTTGAGGCTGCCGGCAATGATTTCCGCGGTGTAGGCGCTGGTGTTGACGGCAAAAGCCAAGCAGGCGCAGAACGTTGCGCTGGACAGCCACGGCCACAGGAAGCTTTCGCGCACCGCTTCGAACTGGGCCAGACCGTAGTAGATCAGGAACAGCTGCACCAGCATCGGCGTGCCGCGAATCACGTAGGTGTACAGCCACGCGGCGCCGTTGACGAACGGGTTTTTCGAGACGCGCATCAGCCCCAGCGGCAACGCCGCGAGCAAGCCGAAGAACAGCGACAGCGCGAGCAGTTTGAGGGTGGTCAGCAGGCCGCCGAAGTACAGCGGCAGTGCCTCCCAGATGACGTTGTAGTCGAAGATCATAGATCAGCCGCCCTTACGCCTACCGAGTAGCGCTTCTCAAGGTGACGCAATGCCAGCAACGAAACACTGGTGATCACCAGGTACATCGCCGCCACTGCGAGGAAGAAGGTGAAAGGCTCGCGCGTGGCATCCGCCGCCTGCTTGGCCTTGAACATCATGTCTTGCAGACCGACCACGGAAATCAGCGCGGTGGCCTTGGTCAGTACCAGCCAGTTGTTGGTGAAGCCGGGAATCGCCAGACGAATCATCTGCGGCACCATCACCCGGAAGAACACCTGAAAACTGCTCATGCCGTAGGCCATGCCCGCTTCGGCCTGGCCCTTAGGGATCGCCATGAACGCACCACGGAAGGTTTCCGAGAGGTACGCACCGAAGATGAAACCGAGGGTGCCGATACCGGCGGCCAGCGGGTTCAGGTCGATGTAGTCGTCATAGCCGAGCATCGGCGCGACGCGGTTGAGCAAGTCCTGACCGCCGTAGAAGATCAGCAGGATCAGCACCAGGTCGGGAATGCCGCGGATCACCGTCGAATACAGATCGCCCAGCCACGCCAGCCAGCGCACCGGCGACAGGCGCAACGCGACACCGATCAGCCCGAGAACGATGGCCAGAGCCATGGACGACAAGGCGAGCTGAAGCGTCAGCCATGCGCCATCGAGGATGACAGCCCCGTAGCCTTTCAACATGATTCAGGTCCTCGAAAGTTGGGATGAAAAAATGGCGCAAACCGCAGAGATTCTGTTGCTTGCGCCATTTCGGACTTGTCGCAGAGACGTCTTACTTGCCGTAGATGTCGAAGGCGAAGTACTTGTCCTGGATTGCTTTGTATTTGCCGTTTTCGCGGATGGCCGCGATGGCAGTGTTGATCTTGTCTTTCAGGGCGTCGCCCTTGCGCACTGCGATACCTACGCCGTCGCCGAAGTATTTGACGTCGGTGAAGGCCGGGCCAACGAATGCGAAGCCTTTGCCGGCGTCGGTTTTCAGGAAACCGTCGTCCAGCAGGGTGGCGTCAGCCACGGTACCGTCGAGGCGACCGGCAGCCACGTCGAGGTAGATTTCGTTCTGCGAGCCGTACGGCTTGATCTCGGCGCCCAATGGGGCCAGAACTTCGCGGGCGAAACGCTCGTGGATCGAGCCACGCTGTACGCCGATGTTCTTGCCTTTCAGCTCAGCCAGACCCTCGCTGACCTGAGTGCCGGCCTTCATGACCAGACGCGCCGGGGTGTTGTAGTACTTGTTGGTGAAGTCGACCGACTTCTTGCGATCTTCGGTGATCGACATCGACGACAGGATCGCGTCGATCTTGCGCACTTTGAGAGCCGGGATCAGACCGTCGAACTCTTGCTCGACCCACACGCACTTGACCTTCATCTCTTCGCACAGCGCGTTGCCGATGTCGTAGTCGAAACCGACGATGCTGCCGTCCGGTGCTTTCGAAGCGAATGGAGGGTAAGCCGCTTCGATGCCGATCTTCAGCGGTTTTTCGTCAGCGAAGGCATTCATCGACAGCACGGACAGTGCCAGGGCGCCAAGCAGCACAAGTTTCTTCATCTTGGGACTCCATCGGTAAAGGGCAAAAACGGCAGAGTGAGCGACAGCCCAATATGCGAATGGGTGAATCGGAAATCGGTTGCGCATCGGAGGAAATTTCCCATTGGAACCGCAGGCGATTTCAACGTCAGCCACGATGAGCGAGTGATCGGCATTCTAACGACAGGCCCGAAGCCGATATTTCTTCAATGCGACAACTAATTACAGATGCACCGAGAAAGCGGTTTGAGCTCATTGACAGCCCTGCAATTTCATGCAAGAGCAAAAGACAGTGAACCGATACATATTGCAAGTTGCGGGCCTATTATTCGTAAACCCTTCTAATCCGGCAAGCGCAGCGTTATGTCTTATTTTTTAGCGCAGGTTGTGAGGCTCTAAAACGGGGCGCCGCGTTTCCCTTCGCCCCGGTTTGGCGCGGGCGGTTACACATTGGGTTGTGGCGGGTAACAGCGGGAAAGGTCTGACGGTGCAGATCGATAATTATTGGTTGGGGTGTTGCGGTTTCCTACAGCTGACTACTGCGGTGTCTGACAGATCGCCTTCGCGAGCAGGCTCGCTCCCACATTTGAAATGCGCCCGTTTCCTTGTGGGAGCGAGCCTGCTCGCGAAGAGGCCAGCCCGATCGACACAAATCCACCAGACACAAAAAAGCCCCATCCGGCATCACCGGACAGGGCTCCTATGCTTCTAACGCTTAAGCAACATTCATGGTCTTGTGCGTATCAATCAAATGCTGCACCACACCCGGATCCGCCAGGGTCGAGATATCGCCCAGCCCGTCGTATTCCGCCGTGGCGATCTTGCGCAGGATGCGGCGCATGATCTTGCCCGAACGGGTCTTCGGCAGCCCCGGCGCCCACTGGATCACGTCCGGCGAAGCGATCGGGCCGATCTCCTTGCGCACCCAGTTCTTCAGCTCAAGGCGCAACTGCTCGGTCGGCTCCTCGCCGTTCTTCAAGGTCACATAGACATAGATGCCCTGCCCCTTGATGTCATGCGGCACACCCACCACCGCAGCTTCGGCAACCTTCGGATGCGCGACCATCGCGCTTTCGATTTCGGCGGTGCCCATGCGGTGGCCGGAGACGTTGAGCACGTCGTCTACGCGCCCGGTGATCCAGTAGTAACCGTCGGCATCGCGACGCGCGCCGTCACCGGTGAAGTACATGCCACGGAAGGTCTTGAAGTAGGTATCGACGAAACGATCATGATCGCCGTACAGCGTACGCGCCTGGCCTGGCCACGAATCGAGAATCACCAGATTGCCTTCAGCCTCGCCCTCAATGATGTTGCCGAGGTTGTCGACCAGCGCCGGCACCACACCGAAGAACGGACGCGCCGCCGAACCCGGCTTCAGCGCGTGAGCACCCGGCAGCGGGCTCATCATGTTGCCGCCGGTTTCGGTCTGCCACCAGGTATCGACGATCGGGCAACGCGACTTGCCGACATTCTTGTAGTACCAGTCCCAGGCTTCCGGGTTGATCGGCTCGCCCACCGAACCGAGCAGACGCAGGCTGCTGCCATCGGCGCCTTCAACCGCCGCCTGACCCGAAGCCATCATCGCGCGGATCGCGGTCGGCGCGGTGTAGAGGATGTTGACCTTGTGCTTGTCGATGATCTTCGCCACCCGGGTGATGTCCGGGTAGTTCGGCACACCTTCGAACAGCACGGTGGTCGCGCCATTGGCCAGCGGGCCGTAGACGATGTAACTGTGGCCGGTGACCCAGCCGACGTCGGCGGTGCACCAGTAGATTTCGCCCGGACGGTAGTCGAACACGCGCTCGTGGGTCATTGCCGCATAGAGCAGATAACCGCCGGTGGTGTGCTGCACGCCCTTCGGCTTGCCGGTAGAGCCGGAGGTATAAAGGATGAACAGCGCCTCTTCAGCGCCCATCTCTTTCGGCGCGCAAACGGTGCCCGCGACCTTCATCAGGTCTTCGTACCAGATGTCGCGATGCTGGTTCCACTTGATGTCGCCACCGGTGCGCTTGCACACGATGACTTTCTGGATGCTGCTGGTTTCCGGGTTGGTCAGGGCGTCGTCGACGTTGGCCTTGAGGGAAATCTTCTTGCCGGCACGAATACCCTCGTCAGCGGTGATCACCACTTTCGAACGGCAATCGATGATGCGACCGGCCAGGGCTTCCGGCGAGAAACCGCCGAACACCACCGAGTGAATCGCGCCGATCCGGGTGCAGGCCAGCATGGCGACCACGGCTTCGGGAATCATCGGCATGTAAATGGTCACCACATCGCCACGGTGCACGTCCTGACCACGCAGGGCGTTGGCCAGTTTGCACACTTGCTCATGCAGTTCGCGGTAGGTGATGTTGCGGCTTTCGGAAGGATCGTCGCCTTCCCAGATGATCGCGACTTGATCGCCGCGCTCGGCCAAATGGCGGTCGAGGCAGTTGTAGGAAACGTTCAGGGTGCCGTCGGCAAACCACTTGATGTCGACATGGTGATCGTCGAACGAGGTCTGTTTCACCGTGGTGAAGGGCTTGATCCAGTCCAGACGCTTGGCTTGCTCGCGCCAGAAGCCGTCAGGGTTGACGACCGACTGCTGGTACATGGCTTTGTAGGTCGCCTCGTCAGTCAGCGTGTTTGCCAGAACCTCGGGACGAACGGGATACAGAGAAGCCGCACTCATCTTTCCTACCTCGGTGTAATAGTTGTTTTTGTATGACCCTGTTGTAGCCGGGTGGGCCCCATAGAACCATTCGACGATGGTAGTAACAAGCCCCTACAAAATGTCCGCATTCCATGTGGGAGCTGGCTTGCCAGCGATGCAGTCAACGCAGTCCTTCAGGCAAACCCCATCCGGCCAGACACCAAGACCTCAATCGATTGTTACCAAATCTATCAAAAGTGTTTATCAAAACCGCCCCTGTTTACCTGCATCCCACCACCCTAAAATTCACCTCGCCAACAAGGCAACCGCGATTAACAACGTTACAGCCCCCACGAAGGCCGTTAATCCAGCGCTCCAAGTAACGCATCAACTACTCAAGCTCCACACGCAACCCTAAAAAGGTTGCGTGACCCCACTCGACCTCAAAAAGGTGAATTAGAAATGAAAGCTTTATTGGTTCTGGCCCTCAGCAGTCTGTGCGCAACCGCCATGGCAGATGAGGTCCCGACTGATGTCGCACAGCAACAACCGGTCATCGAGGAATACACTTACTCCACGCATCTGGACATCGCCAAAGTTGTATCGATGAGCGACGTTCCGAATGTCTGCGAAGTAGTACCGGCAAAAATGGAATACGACGACTCCAAAGGCCAACGCCACATCCTGCGCTACAGCATCATGGGCAACGGCTGCACGAACTGAATCAGACTGCACCGAATCGGATCGCTCAACGCCACATTGAGGGTCGATTCCAGCCCGGCTTCGGTCGGGCTCAGTTGTGTCTGGAGCCGCGAAAAAGGCTTGCAAAACACTAGATATAGTGAAAAACCCACTTTTCTGGCTATTTTTTAAACAAAAAACCACCTGCCAAAAAATTAACGAAAAAAAATCTGCTCGGGTCGATTCCGCGCAAAGCCCTGTAATCCCTCGGTCGGACCGAAATCCACCCCCTCCTCGGCCTCGCCATGAGCCGATTCGCCGCACCACGCCGGTAAAAATTTCCCTATAATGCCGCCCTATACGGGTCAGCAATATTCCCTTACAGGGAGCAAAAGCCATTCTGAAGCCCCGCAACAGTGCCAGACGCTGATTGCGCCCATCAGAGGCTCTCGGAACCCGTCAAAATTTCTGTTTATTTGCCTGCGTGCAGCGCTGCAAAAAACGACATCCAACGCGGCTTGTTTGGCCGTGTGAAAAACCAACCCATCAGGTTTCACACGGGCACAAGCCCTCATGCAGGAGACGACACGTCATGCTGAGCTGGGACGAATTCGATAAAGAAGACAGTGAAGTCGCAACCGTGAAAGGCGCCAACGCCGGCCACGCAAGCGAAGCCAACATGGACCGCCTCGACAACGCCGGCGGCGCCGCAGCGCTGGAAGCCCGCGCCGTCACCGCCGACGACTCGGCCGCCGTGGCCCGCGCCAAGGCTGCACTGAACTCCCTCGACGTCGCCGAAGGCCTCGCCGAACTCGAAGGCGCCTCCGCCCGTGTCGCCGTTGACGAAAAGCGCATGATCAACTGCCGCGCCGACCTCAACCAACTAGTACCTTTCAAGTACGACTGGGCCTGGCAGAAGTATCTGGACGGTTGCGCAAACCACTGGATGCCGCAAGAAGTCAACATGACCGCCGACATCGCCCTCTGGAAAAACCCGGAAGGCCTGACCGACGACGAGCGCCGCATCGTCATGCGCAACCTCGGCTTCTTCTCCACCGCCGACTCCCTGGTTGCCAACAACCTGGTCCTGGCCGTGTACCGCCTGATCACCAACCCGGAATGCCGCCAGTACATCCTGCGCCAGGCCTTCGAAGAGGCGATCCACACCCACGCCTACCAGTACTGCATCGAATCGCTGGCCATGGATGAAGGCGAAATCTTCAACATGTACCACGAGATCCCATCGGTCGCGAAAAAAGCCGCCTGGGGCCTGAAATACACCCGTTCGATCTCCGATCCGAAGTTCGAAACCGGCACCCCGGACACCGACAAAGAGTTGCTGCGCAACCTGATCGCCTACTACTGCGTTCTGGAAGGCATCTTCTTCTACTGCGGCTTCACGCAGATTCTGTCCATGGGCCGCCGCAACAAAATGACCGGCGTCGCCGAGCAGTTCCAATACATCCTGCGCGACGAATCCATGCACCTGAACTTCGGCATCGACGTGATCAACCAGATCAAAATCGAAAACCCACACCTGTGGGATGCCGAAATGAAGGAAGAAGCGACCCAGATGATCCTGCAGGGCACGCAGCTGGAAATCGAATACGCCCGTGACACCATGCCTCGCGGCGTACTGGGCATGAACGCGGCGATGATGGAGGACTACCTGAAGTTCATCGCTAACCGTCGTTTGTCGCAGATTGGTTTGAAAGAAGAGTACCCAGGGACCACCAACCCGTTCCCTTGGATGAGCGAGATCATGGACTTGAAGAAAGAGAAGAATTTCTTTGAGACTCGCGTGATCGAATACCAAACTGGTGGTGCTCTGAGCTGGGACTAATAGTGTCGCTTGGTGCGATTTGACGATTGCTGCCTGAGTCGACAAGTCGAGAAAGCAAAAAGCCCCGATTTTATCGGGGCTTTTTTATGGGCGATAAGCGGTAATTAGGTTAACGATGCATTGGTAGGATTTGGCAGGATCAGTCGCTTTTCCCTGTAGGAAATTTCCTAGACAGCAGTGATGGCCACTCAGTATCGTCCGAGGGTTTTCAACCCTCGGCGATTTTATGGACACGGAAAAAAGTAATAGCGATTGGAGTGAGGTCGAGATTCAGGCGGCAGTCGATGCCTATCTGAAGATGCTTGTACGCGAGCAGAGCGGCCAGAAATTCGTCAAGACTGAGGAGAATCGCATCCTGCGCGAAGGCCCGTTAGCCGGTCGGACTAAAGGCTCTGTCGAGTTCCGGATGCAGAACATTTCTACCGTGTTGGTCGAGATGGATAGAAAGCGTATTGAAGGCTATAAACCTGCCAAGAATGTTGGCGCGAATGTAGCGAGCAGCATCCGTAAGGCACTTGATGCTTCTACCGTTCTGACACTTGAAGATTCCAATCCAACGGCGGACGAAGCATTGCTCGAGCAACGCGCGGCTAAATTTGAGCAAAAGCAATTTGATTACGTCCCCAAAGGGATAAAAACACCAATCCAAACGACTTCCACTAGAAAGGTTTACTTTCGCGATCCTGAATTGAGGGGCTGGGTTCGTCAGCAAGCCAATGGAAAGTGCGAGGGTTGTGGCAAAGCAGCGCCATTTGAAAAAAATGGGAAACCGTTTTTAGAAGTGCATCACGTTAAGCACATGTCGCAAAAGGGTTCGGACCTTGAGACGAATGTTGTGGCGTTGTGTCCCAACTGTCACCAACGTTGCCATCATTCGGACGACAGAGAGGCTTTCACTGCTTGGCTGTATGACAACGTTGGAAGACTCGAAAAGGAATAATTGCAGTTTGTCTGGCTAACCTCATTTGCTGGATTTGGGGCAGCTTCGCTGCCCAACGGGGATAAATCCCCTCACCACAATTCAATGTGTTGCTGCTGGGTCGGTGTCTGGATTCGAGATTAGGTTGATGCCACAAATCGCCAGCGGGCTGCCTCCCACAAATCCCGCATCATCCTGAAAACAATCAGTGCAACCCGCGCCGCCTCCCGCTATTAATACCCCTCCCCCACTCAAGGATCCGAGCCCCACCATGAAATTCGATCTCGCCTATTGCCTCAGCCTCGACGACAAGTTGTCGATCTATGACGTTCGCGATCTCAATTTCGATGAGACGGTGGCCTTCGACTCCGCGAAGGAACACTTCCAGTGCCCCAACGATGCGTGTCGTTCGGCGTTCGAGGCGTCCAACGAGTTGGGCACGTTCAACGTGAAGAATGTGAATTACGTGCGCACGCCGCACTTCAAGAATCTGCCCACGACGCAGCATGTGGCGGGTTGTCCGTATGTGAGTTTGAAGGCGTCGGCGTCTGGCGTTGAGACGGCGGATGGCGAGGTGGATGACGGGCGTGAGGAACACTTCCCATCGGAGTTGTTACTGACCCGGCGTGAGTATGTGCGCAAGCCTGTCGCGCCAGCGGGGGCGGCGGATGTGTTGCGGGATGATCCGGTTCGGGTGGCGGCGGACAGTGGTAAAGAGTCGGCGGGTCGTGAGTCGGCGCCGGATAAGACCAGTGTGTTTGCGCATCCGGTGGAGTGTTTTGTTTCGAACTTCGCCGACAAGGAGTTGCTCAAGCGCATGCCGTTGAAGATTGGTGAGCATACGGCGCCGTACAGTTCGTTCTTCAAGAAGATCGAATATCTGACGGACAACAAGGGGCTGATCTACTGGGGGCGGATCAAGAAGATCGAGGACTTCCACAGTGCCAGTTTTCGTATCGATTTCGAGGACAAGGTCTGGTTCAAGAAGCCCGAAGACAACAAGAAAAAGCCGTATCCGGTCAGCGTTTATCTGAACAAGAAGCTGATCGACAACTACCGCAAGCGCAAGGCGTTTCTGGAAGAGATCAAGCACGCGGTGGATAGCGACAAGGCGTTGTTCTGTTTCTTCTATGGCGTAACGCCGGAGTTGAAGCAGGTGCCCGGCAAGAAAAACCCCGAAAAGCCTTTCGAGGTCTTCAATGCCAATATCGAGAACTTGGATCACTTCATTATTCGTGAAGCGCCGGGGTTGGAATGAGAGTTAGCTTTCGGGAAGTTGCAGTTTCACGGCACCCGGATGCTGCTTGAGCAGACCGTAGGGTAGAACGCCCCATTCGACGTATCCGCAAACTGCCATGACATGCGGATAGGACGGAAAAAAGGTGACGCCTTTTTCTCCAAACTGCCACGTAGGAAATTGCCAGGGCTCTGGCTCGTCATAGCCGCAATCATTTTCGCCCTCAGCGACAACGGTCATTTCGGTAGGGTAACGCTTCGACAATTGTTCGACGAGCCAAGGGGCGAGTTCTTTGGCGCGGTAATTGGAGTTTTCCTCCGAAAATGCGTCAGGTAATTCTTCACGATGCAGCGGCTCGCCCTGGCCCACCCACAGCACATCTTCAAGGCTCAACAGTTGCCCAGTCCGCGTATCGAAGTTCAGCGATTCATTATTTTGATCAGGATACGCACCGCCGCAATAATACTCGGTGGAAACTCGCACGCTCATGACTGAAGACGACATCCACAGCGGCTGCGCGGATTGCCTGTAACTCCCCGAACAACCGTAATACTGCGACACTTCGCTCCATAACCGCGCCCTCAAATATTGATTGATGCGTTCCTGCGCTGCCGGGGCGTAACCCGATACCACTTCAAACAGCGAAGCCCCCGACTTCGGCTCGCTCCACCATTGCAGGGTTTAGCCCATGAAGGTTTCGGTCTTGCCTTTCTTCAACAGCAAACCCTGAAGCCGCAGGTATTCGTAGGGCTGTGTGTCATGCAGTTGCGCCAGATAAGGCGCTGCATCTGCTGGAACATCAGGAAGCCTGGCGGGTTGTAAATCCACTTTTAGCGTTTTTCCGGAAGGGGCCTTCCATTCGCCGCTCCAACCGCTGAGTGTGGGCAGCAAGCGCAAGGTCGGGCGCGAGTCACCGTCCATTGCAGCGCCTTCCAGCATCACCAACGCGTCGCCCTCTTTACTAGTTTCCAGCGCAAGGTCGGTTCGGTATTTTCGGTAAAAATAACGTCCTTCGTTGTAGCGCGCGTCGAGCTCAACAACAATTGCGGCTTTACCCAAGGTGCCGGTGAAGACTTGCCTACTGTCTTCGGCCCAGACGCGCGGTGAGAGACATAAAGCTACAAGTGCTAAAGCCAAGTTGATACGCAACAGTCCAAGATGCATCGTTTCATCCTTGATTGAGCGAGCCGTTGCTCGTAAAAAAGCGTCGCAGGTGGTGACGGGCCAGACTCAATTCCTCGAATCCTGCCTCTCATACTTTTCCATAAAAGCCTTGCGCTCCATCTCCGCTATTTCCCGCGCGACTTGATGCCGACGCTCTTTCGCAGCATGCAGCTGGACATCATCGAGAAAGCAATAATGGCGCAGCCAGTGAAGCGTCATTTCCTCGTCCGGGAAGTAGTAGGACTTGGCTCCCTTGCTGTTTCTTGGCGTGTCGTTCATTTGTTCGTCGAAAACCATCGCCGTGACTTCATTGGGTGGTAAGCAACCCGTTCCAGCGACCTTGTCTCGAAAACACCAGGCAATTTCATCAATGTGTTTTTGCGCGCTGCGATGGCCGCGCCGATAGAATCGCTGGTGCTCACAAGTCTGTTGCATCCGCGCCAACATCACCTCGGGGTCTAGCCATTGTCCGAGGCCATGGTTTTGGGCATTGATCATCAGGCCATTCACCCAACGCTCGGTGAAGCGCAGAACGAACTCGTGATCATCGGCCTTTTTGGCATCGGCCAGGATCACGCAATAGGCGGGTTTTGATGTGCAGGACCAACAACGCATGTTTGCGCTGCACAGTGATCGCATGAACCAACCACTGTTCGTCCGCGCCGTTCAGCTCATCATCCTCAATAACTGATGACGGCGGTTTGGTGTCCACCGGCGTGATCGTTTTGCCTTTATGGACACGGCTGAAAAACTTACTGGCGGCTTCGGTGCAATTGAAGATCAACATCGTGGTTCTCTGCTGAAGACTGGAGGACAACGCTCTGCCGCTGATTCTGATTTCTTTCGCCTGCGCCAATCAACGATTCATTTGAGCGAAATGCTCAGCAGCACCACGATCAGCAAACCAATATAGATCCAGGCATGCAGCCGATCCGGTATCCGCCCTATCCACCGCGCAGCCAATCTGATCCCCAGCAACGAACCAACCGTCAGCAGCGCAAACGCCAGCACATCGACATACCCGATATACCAAACTCCCAGATCAGACTCAGTGAACCCGGCCAGCGCCATGTACGTCAGTGTGCCGGCCAGCGCTACCGGCAAGCTGAGCGGGTTGGCCATGGAGGTCGCTTGCGACATGCTCAGCCCGCAACGGCGTAGCAGCGGCACGGTCATGACGCTTCCTCCTACACCGAGAAACGTCGCGATGGCGCCGATGCCTACGCCGCCGGCGGATGTTTCTGTTGAGGTCAGTCGCCGTGGGAATGTGGTTTGGGACTGGGTGAGAAATCCGCGGCGCAGCAGGCAATCGACGATGGTCACGCCCAGGTAGGCGATGAAGGCGTAGCGGATGACTTGGCCGTTGACCCACATCGCAGCGATGGCGCCGACGACCGCGCCCACGCCGATAAACCCGCCCAATGGCCAGAGGTAGTCCCGGAGCAGATTGCCCGCGCGTTGGTGTTTGCGTGTGGCGATCAGGGCGTTGACGATCATCACGCAGGTCGAGGTGGCCACGGCGATGTGCATGGCCGATTGCGCGATGGGGTCGTCGGCTGCGTGGCTGGCGGTGAGCATGCGATAGAGCAGCGGCACGATGACGAAGCCGCCGCCGAAACCGAAGAGCACGGCGCTGATGCCGGTGAGGCAACCGAACAGCGTAAGCAGGAGGTAGAACATGGTGGGCGTCCAGGATCGGGGGAGCCCAGGACATTAGAGCGTGATGCACTGGCCGGCTTCAGTAGTTGGGCCAATAATGTTCGCGTTTACGCCAATCGCTGGAACTCGCCTGATGCGCAATATTTCGATCAATCAGCTTGATGACACGCCTCGCCCGGTCGTGGCCATCGGTACCGATTATCCCCACGGCCACCTACTCCCGTTTCATACGCATCGCCGTGGGCAATTGCTCTACGGCGCCACCGGCGTGATGCAGGTCAGCACCCGGAACGGTAACTGGGTGGTGCCGCCGCAGCGCGCGGTGTGGATTCCGCCGGGCGTGGCCCATGAGGTGTTGATGCTCGGGGTGAGCACGCGCAGCCTTTACATCGAACCGGGCAACGTGGAATTGGGGCCGGACTGCCAAGTGCTCAATGTGTCGCCGCTGCTGCGGCATTTGCTGATGGAAGCGGTGGACGTGCCACCGATGTACGACCAGGCCGGACGCGACGGTGTGCTGATCAACTTGCTGTTGCATGAACTGGCACGCAGCGCGCCACTTGCCCTACACATTCCCATGCCCGCCGAAGGAAAGCTCCTCAGTCTGTGTCAGACCTTTCTGAACATGCCCAATACCCATCAATCGCCGCAGGATTGGGCCGACCAGTTACACATAAGCTTGCGTACCTTTAACAGATTGTTTCGGCAGCAGACCGGGCTCAGCTTTCGTCAGTGGCGCCAGCAGGCGTGCGTCGTGCAGGCGTTGGCACGGTTGGCGGCGGGGGAAGCGGTGACGCGGATTGCCCTGGACTTCGGCTACGAGAGCCCGGCGGCGTTTTCGACGATGTTTCGGCGAGTGCTGGGACAGGCACCGTCCGTCTGGTTGGAGCCGAAGAACTAGGCAAACTCGAAAAATGCATTTGATCCCGGCCGAAAACAACTGTACAAAAACACAGTACATTTTCAATCAGCACTTTTGAGCCCGGAGCACACCATGGCCTCTCTTGCGATGAACCACGTCCTCGAACGCATTGCCCTTTTCCAGTTCACCCCGACCCACTGCGTCCAGGCCCGCGCCATGCTGGGCTGGAGCGTTGAACAACTGTCGCGCGAGGCCGAGGTGGCGGTGGCAGATATCCAGCGGTTCGAAGCGCAGCAGGACGTGGCGGACGCCGCGAGACTGGCACTGGCTTATCGGTTTGAAGCGCAGGGGTTGGTGTTCTTTCCGGGGTTCGCACCGGGGCGCAGTGTCAGGGCGCAGGGTATGGCAGGGGAATCGGTGGGGCGTGGGGATTTTGCGATGGCTGATTAAGCTGGCGAGGGGGACGCCCCTCACCAACTGAACGGATTCATGCGTTCTGTACCACCGCATCACTCTCCTCTTCAACCGCCATCCACCACGCACTCCCCCGTTGTGGATGCGCAATGTTGAACGCCTCCCCCATTCGCGGTGTGGTAATCGCAATACTGCGTTCCCACGCGAGGGCGAGGATGCGGTCGAAGGGTTCGTGCCAGGCGTGCATGGCCAGGTCGAAGGTGCCGTTGTGGATCGGGAAGAGCCAGCGGCCCTTGAGGTCGATGTGGGCTTGCAGGGTTTCTTCCGGTTGCATGTGCACGTGGGGCCATTCGACGTTGTAGGCGCCGGTTTCCATCAGGGTCAGGTCGAACGGGCCGTATTGTTCGCCGATGCGTTTGAAGCCGTCGAAGTAACCGCTGTCGCCGCTGAAGAAGATTCGTGTGTCGGCGTCGATCATCACCCACGACGCCCACAGCGTGCTGTTACCGTCGAACAGGCCACGGCCGGAGAAGTGCTGCGATGGGGTGGCGACGAAGCGGATACCGGCGATCTCGGTGCCCTGCCACCAGTCGTACTGGCGCACCTTGCTGGCGTCGATGCCCCATTTGATCAGGGTGTCGCCCACGCCCAGCGGAGTCAGGAAGTAAGTGGTTTTGGCGGCGAGTTTGAGTACCGCTTCGTAGTCGAGATGGTCGTAATGGTTGTGCGAGAGGATCACCGCTTCGATCGGCGGCAGTTCGTCGATGCTGATCGGTGGCTGATGAAAACGTTTCGGACCCGCCCATTGCACCGGCGAGGCGCGCTCGGCGAAGACCGGGTCGGTGATCCAGAATTTGTCGCGCATCTTCAGCAACAGCGTCGAGTGCCCCAAGCGGTAAACGCTGTGATTGGGCGCTGCGAGCAGATCTTCACGGGTCAGCGGCTGCACAGGGATGGCGGCGGTCGGACGGGTGTTGCGCGGTTTGTGGAAAATCATGTTCCACATGATCCGCAGCATTTTGCGTAGCCCTTCGCGCTGCACCGGCGCATGATTGCGAAACAGCCCTTGATCCTGTCGAGAGGCTTCAGGCGTGGGAGTGTTATCCGGGAGAGAGACTGGATTGGCCATGACTGAACGACTCCGAAAAACCGTGTGCTGCACGGTATTCCACGGGAAATGAAAATGGCCAAGCTGCACGCAAAGGCCAAACGCTCTGGTTTGTAAGGTGCGAGGATTAACGCAACATTACACTGAGCGGTGTAGTTTCTAGGTTGCATCAAAGCCGGCGCCAAGTAAACTGCCGAGTGTAATTTCATTCCACTCTGCCGAAGCCCGCTCATGACCGCGCCACAACGCCTCACTGACCGCAAACGCGAAGCCATCATCCAGGCGGCGATCGCCGAATTCCGTGCCCACGGTTTCGAAATCACCAGCATGGACAAGATCGCAGCTACGGCCGGCGTGTCGAAGCGGACGGTGTACAACCACTTCCCGAGCAAGGAAGAGCTGTTCGCCGAGATCCTGAATCAGTTGTGGGCACGGATCATTGCCGAGCCATCGGTGAGCTACAACCGCGAGCAACCACTGCACGAACAACTGCGCCAGATGCTGCGAGAAAAAGTGCAGATGATGGCCGACGAGAATTTTCTCACCCTCGCCCGGGTGGCGATTGCCGCAACCATTCACTCCCCTGAACGTGCGCAGAACATGATCGAGCGCATGGGCGAGCGCGAGGAAGGACTGACTGTCTGGATACGCGCGGCGCAAGCCGACGGACGGCTCAAACCGGTCGATCCAGAATTTGCCGCGCATCAAGTACAAGGTTTGCTCAAGGCATTCGCGTTCTGGCCGCAGATCTCGCTGGGTCGCGCGGCCCTTGATCCAGACGCGCAGAATGCAGTTGCCGAGTCGGCGCTGGAGATGTTCCTGGCACTGTATCAGCGGTGAATCACCGGCTCGTCGAGCCGTGTACAACTAATTTCGTAAAAAGTTATACAAACTCGCGAAAAATTCCTTTCTTGTACAACTTTATTAAGTTTTGTATAAGTAGCCATCTGCCAGTAACGGAACGTTGGCATTGAGCAGTCACCACCGAATGCCGCCTGTGCATTTCGGTTTGCCGGCGCAGGAATAGGGACTGAATTCTTTTGATTTTCCCCACTTCCCGAGTACCGCAAGCATGTTTTTCAATCGCCAGAAAGCCGCCCTCGCTGAACTGCAACACACCGTTTTTGACCAGGCCGCGATGCTCGAAGCGATCAACCGTTCGATGGCGGTGATCGAGTTCGATCTTGATGGCGTGGTGTTGCGTGCCAATGACAATTTCCTCAAGACCATGGGTTACACGGCTGCCCAAGCGATTGGTCAGCCGCACCGGCATTTCTGCACACCTGAGTTCGGGCGCAGTGCCCAATACACCGAGTTGTGGTCGCGCCTGAAAAACGGTCAGTTCCAGTCCGGCACTTTTGAACGGGTCGACAGCAAAGGCCAGCCGATCTGGCTGGAGGCCAGTTACAACCCGATCAAGGATGCGTCGGGACGGGTGATCAAAGTGGTCAAGTACGCGATGGATGTCACCGCCAAGGTGCAGCAGGAGAACGAGGCCAACGCCAAGCTGCAGGCGATCGATCGCGCGATGGCGGTGATCGAGTTCGATCTCGACGGCAATATTCTTACCGCCAACCAGAATTTTCTCACGCGCATGGGTTACAGCCTCGCAGAGCTCAAGGGCCAGCATCACCGCCTGTTCTGCACGCCGGCGCTGGTCAACAGCGGCGCCTATCAGGATTTCTGGCGCCGCCTGAATCAGGGCGAGTTCTTCCACGGGCAGTTCGAGCGCGTGGATAAGCGCGGTCAGATCGTCTGGCTGGAGGCCAATTACAACCCGGTGTACGACGCTTCGGGGCGCTTGTACAAAGTCGTGAAGTTCGCGTCTGACGTCACCGCCCGTGTCGAGCAGCACGAGCAGGACGCGCGCAGTGCCAGCACCGCTTACCACATCTCGGTAGCAACGCGAAAAGTCGCCGAGCAAGGCACGCAAGTGATTCAGCAGGCTGCCAGCGAAATGCGCGAAATCGCCGAGGACATCAGCCAATCTTCGACGTTGATTGCACAACTGGGCGACCGCTCCGAGCAGATCACCGCCATCGTCAACACCATCCGCGCGATCGCCGATCAGACTAATCTGCTCGCCCTCAACGCGGCCATCGAGGCGGCACGCGCCGGTGAACAGGGTCGCGGCTTTGCCGTGGTCGCCGATGAAGTGCGGCAACTGGCAGCGCGCACCAGCGGCTCTACTGCCGAGATCTCGAACATGATCAGTCTGATCCAGAGTGAAACGCGGCAAGCGATCAAAAGCATGCAAGGCACCCGCGACCGCGCCGCAGAAGGCGTGGAATTGGCCAATCAGGCCGGCACGGTGATTCTGCAGATTCGCGACGGAGCCAGTGAGGCGGTGGATGCGGTGAGCATGTTTGCCAATGAGCGGGTGCCGAATTGAGGTTTGTGCAGGGTCGATAGAACGAGTCGCGACCTTCGTGGGCAGCCCGCGAAGGTCGGCAGCCACAACGCAGAGCTATAGTGACGACACGTCCCAAGCCCCGCCGAGTGCCCCATGAATAACGAAAAACCCGAAGTATCCAACGCCCCGATCGATCACCTGCGCTTTCACCGCCCCCACGCCCACCTGAATACGACCTTCGGCAACGACGCCTTCGCCCTCCGCGCCGAAGCCTTTGCGCGGTTCTTCGGCACGCCGCTGTTCCTTGGAGCGCAAACCTTGATCGTTGCGGTATGGATCGGCCTCAACGTATGGGGCGTGACTCAATTCGACGTTTACCCGTTCATCCTGCTGAACCTGGCCTTCAGCCTGCAGGCGGCCTACGCCGCGCCATTGATCCTGCTTGCACAAACCCGTCAGGCCGCGCGCGACAAAGCGCAGGCCGACGCCGATGCGCAGCACCGCGAAGCTCTGGCATTGGCCAATACCGAACGTCAGGCAGAGGCGGCGAAGAATTCCGCGCAATTGCTGGCATTGCTGGAACAAAACACCCGCCTTACCGAAATGACGAAAACCCTCACCGAGCGCATCGAAGGACTGACCAGCGAATTGCACGCTCACGTGTGCCAGAACTAAGATCGCCTTCGCGAGCAGGCTCGCTCCCACATTGGATCTGTGGCGTTCACGATATCCCTGTGGGAGCAAGCCTGCTCGCGAAGAGGCCCGCAACCACACAGCAAAACTTCAACCGCGCACCAGACTCCGCACCGCAACAATCTCCGGCACTTCAACCTTGCTCATGTAAACCCGCAACGGCTCGGTGATGTTGATGCGGTCGTCGATGTGTTGATCGAGCAGCAACTGAATCAACTCGCGCTTGAGCGTCATGGTGGTGTCCGACAGCGGTGCCCAGACGAATTCACTGGCCGGGATGATGCCGTCGTCGGCCACGTCCATGCCGAACGAATCTTCGCTGAAGCGCACGATGTATTGGCCGGTCTTGCGATTGAGGCCGACGAAGCCTTTGAGATCGTCGGCGGCCTGGCAGATGAGTTGGGAGGTGATGCGCATGGTAAACCTCACGAAAGATGATCGATGGTTTACACGCAGGGCAATGTAGCGGCGCGCCCTCTGCCGGGGCATATGCCGTGGGCAAGCGTACTGCAAACAGCGCCACAAAAGTGCAGGAAATTTCCGTTTTGCTCGCTTTATGTCGGTCTGGCGATAGCCCTGCGGCGCGTCAATTGTTAAAAGGTACGTCTCGAAAAAAACCTGCGAAAGGAACTCGACCATGCCTGCCACTTTTACCCGAAGCGCTCTGGTGCTGAGTCTGTTGTTCGGCCTCGGTCAGGCGCATGCCGCCAGCCACCCCGAGCCCAAGGCAATCGCTGCCGCCCATGGCATTCCGCATCCTGCGGTGATCGCCCACCGTGGCGCGTCGTTCGATGCCCCGGAATCCACCGCTGCGGCCTACAAACTGGCCCGTGACCTCGGCGCCGATTACCTGGAAATGGATTTGCAGCGCAGCAAGGACGGCGTGCTCTTCGCCCTGCACGACGACAACCTGCAACGCACCACCGACGTCGCCAGCAAATTCCCCGAGCGCAAGGACAGCCCGGCCACCGCGTTCACCATGGCCGAACTGAAAACCCTCGATGCCGGCAGCTGGTTCAACACTAAATACCCGGATCGCGCGCGACCTTCCTACGCCGGACTGAAAATTCTTACCCTCGATGAAATCATCGACATCGCCCGCGCCAACCCGCAGCACAAGCCGGGCCTGTACATCGAAACCAAAGAGCCGCAGCTGTTTCCCGGCATCGAACATGACCTGAAGGAAAAACTGCAGGATCGCGGCTGGCTCAGTCCTGCCGGTTCGAAACTGGCGAAAAGTGCGCTGGGCGTCGGTCAGGGCAAAGGCAAGGTGATCCTGCAGACCTTCGATAAGAACAGCCTGCAATTGCTGGAAAAGGAAATGCCGCAAGTGCCGAAGATCCTGCTGTTGTGGGTCGGCGAAGGCAGCATCGAGCCTAAATCTGCGGTGACGTTTGCCGCGTCCGGCGAGAAAGACAAAAACGTTTTCTACGGCAAGCAGGAGCCAAAATCCGAAGCGGAATTCAAGCAATGGGTCGATTACGCCAAGGCCCAGGGCGCGATCGGCACCGGCCCTTCGGCGAAGCTGACTCATGGTGGTGATCAGAGTTACTCCGACCTGGTGCAGCCATGGATGAATCAGTACACCCACGATCAGGGCATGCTGGTGCATGTTTATACGGTCGACGAGGCGTTGGACTACGAGAAAGTCATGGCGGCGGGTGTCGACGGCATCTTTACCAACCGCGCCAGTGAATTGTTGAAGTTTTATAAGCGTCCGGCGGCTGGCAGCATTGACGATGTTTTGAAGAAGAACGGTTTCTGACTTGTTATCGAGTCGCCTGCTTCACGATCAGGCTCGCTCCCGCAAAGAGCAGTTTTATCGCGGAGCAGAGATTTAAGGGTGAATTAAGTTGCGCTGGTTAATCTGAACCCACTTACACAGATCAACCACTTCAACGCACTGCCAAGGAATGAACCGATGAAAACTTTGACTGCCCTGTTTACCGCCGCTGCCCTGACCCTCACCGCTGGCCTGGCTCAGGCTGATGTTCGCATCGACCAGATCCCGCAACTGGTCAAGGACGGCAAAATCAAGTCGCTGGAATCGATGAACGCCGAAGCACTGAAACTGCACCCGGGCGCAACGATTACCGACACCGACCTGGATAACCACTTCAATGGTTATGAGTATGAAGTTGAACTTAAAACTGCTGACGGCAAAGAGTTCGACGTGGACTTTGATGCCACCACCGGTAAAGTGCTGAGCAACAAGCAAGACACTTGATAGACCACTGTTGAAGAGCCGCACGATTTAACGATCGTGCGGCTTTTTTGTGGTTGCGGATTGGGGCGCAAACTTTGTGTGGTCTGTGAACTCGATCCCCCTCACCCCAGCCCTCTCCCCCAAGGGGGCGAGGGGGAAAGGGAGCAGATCGGGGAAATTTCGGAGCCTGAGTTCGCCTCAAAATTAAAAAGCCATCACAAACGACTACCAGCCTGAGTACGCCTCGGCATTTCAGGTCGGCGAATCTCGAACAATCAACACGGTCAGTCCCCTCTCCCTCCGGGAGAGGGTTAGGGTGAGGGGCTGACAAACCACCACCCAAAATCAAGCACTGAGCCGCGCCGTCACCTCATTCAACTGCCCCGACAACCCATGCAAATTCTGACTGGCACTTTCGGTGCGCTGCACGTTGTCCAGGTTGGTGCTGGCAATCGCGGTGATTTCAGTGAGGTTGCGCGAGATATCCTCGGCCACCGACGTCTGCTCTTCTGCCGCTGTGGCGATCTGACGGTTCATGTCGCGAATCGCCTCCACCGCCAAGGTGATGCGCTCCAGCATCGCGCCGGCCTGGGTGACTTGCTCGACACTTTCATCACTGCGCGCCTGGCCGCTCTCGATAGCCTGCGCGGCATCGACAGCGCCGGTCTGCACGTTCTGAATGATCTGGTTGATCTCGATGATCGACTCCGCCGTGCGCTGAGCGAGGTTGCGCACCTCATCGGCGACGACGGCAAAACCACGCCCGGCCTCACCCGCCCGCGCCGCTTCGATGGCTGCGTTGAGCGCCAGCAGATTGGTCTGTTCGGCGATGCCACGAATCACTTCCAGCACCTTGCCGATACGACCGCTGTCGGTTTCCAGGCGACGGATCACCGTGGCGGTGTTGGCGATTTCGCCGCGCATCTGCGTGATCGAGTGAATGGTGGTTTGCATGACCTTTTCACCCTGCTGCGCCGACTGATCGGCATCGTCGGCAGCACGTGCGGCATCGGCGGCGTGACGGGCGACTTCCTGGGCCGTGGCGGACATTTCGTTCATCGCCGTGGCCACTTGATCAGTGCGGTTGAATTGCTCGCTGGTGCCGCCGGCCATGGTCGTGGCAATGGCGTTCAACTCGCCGCTGGCGCTGTCCAGATCACCGGCGCTGCGTTGCAAGCGAGTGAAGGTGTCCGCCAGAAAATCGCGCAAAGTGTTCGCTGCGGCGGCGAGGTTGCCCAGCTCATCGCGACGCTCGCTGACAACACGTTCGGCCAACTGGCCACGGCTCAAGCGGGTGACGTAATCGATGAGGTTGCGGATCGGCTCGATCAGGTTGCGGCTGACCAGCCACAGGCTCAGCAGACCGATCAGCAAGCCTGACGCGAGCATCACCAACAGCCCCAGCCACACGGTGCGCTCAACGCTGGCACTGATCAATGCCGATTGCGCGGTGCCCTGCTCGCGAAGTTCGGCAACCAATGCACTCATCTGCTCGCTGGTGGCGCGGTCGACGCCTTTGACAGCAGCGTCGCCGGCGCTCGGGTCACCACCGGCAGCCACGTAGGCATCGCGGCCCTTCTGATAGGCCGCGCCCAACTGGCGATGCTCCTCGCGCAAACGTTCGATGCGTGACTTGAGATTGGCCTCGATGCCTTTCTGGCCGGCCAGTTCGCCGAGAATGTTCTGCACGTCGCGCTGGCGCTCTTCGAACTGGCTCCAGTATTTCGCCAGATCCGCCGGTTGCTTGCCGCGCAGCAGAACGTTTTTCCATTCCTGCACCTGCACCTTGAATTGCAGGTTGGCTTCATCGATCAGTTGCGAAGTGTGCAACGGGCCGGCGATCAACTGGCTATAGCTTTGCACGCCGTTGGAGAGGAAATGAAAGCAGGCCAGCGCGATCAACAATATCGCCAGCAGACTGCCGCTCAACAGGGCGAGAATTTGCGCTCTCAGGGATTTTTGCAGCATTGCAAGGTACTCGAAGCAGGGATGAGGCACGCCCGAACGGACGTGAAAAATGGCCGGACTTCCCTGTCGACGCACCATGGCCATAGGCCAATGGCGCGCAACCTAACTCACCTGAGATCGGCATGCCAGAGCCTTCCTTGAGAAACTTCCGACAGCCGGTAACGCTTTGATTTGCAGTCACTTTGCTGTCACAAAACGGTCATGTGAGCTTGCGATGATGCCGCTCCGGTGAACCTGAAAATCCTGCCCCAGACACCTTCCTCGCAGCGAGCCGCCATGAACCACAGCCTCGATATCAGCCATCGCGACCCGGACCTGTTTGGCTTGCTCTACGGCTTTCGTTTTCTGCCCGGTGAGCGCGGGCGCGAGATCGATTCGGCGACGGCGTTGCGCTGTTTGCAGGATGACGGTGACAGCGATGAATTTCTCTGGCTGCACCTGAACCTGGCCCATGCCGCGTGCGAGCGCTGGATGAAAAGTCATCTGCAATTGCCCGAGGAATTTTTCGAGGCGTTGCACGAAGGTTCGCGTTCGACACGCATCGAGCATGTCGATTCGGCGCTGCTGGCGGTGGTCAACGATGTGGTGTTCAACCTCAGCAGCATGGTCTCCTCCGACGTGTCGACGCTGTGGGTCTGCGTGCGCAGCAAACTGATCGTCAGCGCGCGCCTGCAACCGCTGCATTCGGTAGATAAATTGCGCTCGTCGGTAAAGGCCGGCGAGTGCTTTCGCTCGCCCTCGGAATTGCTCGTGCATCTGCTGCGCGATCAAGGTGAGGTGCTGACGCAGATCGTGCGCAAGACCAGCCTGAGTGTCGATCAGGTCGAAGACGAATTGCTGTCTTCACGCCTGTCGACCAACCGCGCCGAACTTGGCGCCAACCGTCGCGTGCTGGTGCGCCTGCAACGGCTGCTGGCGTTGGAGCCGGGGTCGTTGCTGCGCTTGCTCAATCGTCCGCCGCCGTGGTTGCAGAAGGAGGACGTCAAGGAGTTGCGCAAATCCACCGAGGAGTTTGCGCTGATCATCAACGACCTCACCGCCCTCGGCGAGCGGATCAAACTGTTGCAGGAAGAGATCGCCGCCAACCTCAACGAACAGAGCAACCGCACGCTGTTCACCCTGACGGTGGTGACGGTGCTGGCCTTGCCGATCAACATCATCGCCGGTTTTTTCGGCATGAATGTCGGCGGTGTGCCGCTGTCGCAGGACCCGCACGGATTTTGGGTGCTGGTCGCGTTGGTGGCGACGTTCACGGTGATTGCCGGGCGTTGGGCGTTTCGCAAGCGCGGGGATTATTGAGCGCAAATCCCACACACAACACAGCCCTCCCTGTGGGAGCGAGCCTGCTCGCGAAGTCGGTGTGTCAGATAAATCAATGTTGAATGACATGGCGCTTTCGCGAGCAGGCTCGCTCCCACAGTTCGGGCCAAGGTGAGAAGTCAGAGCGTTGAACGAACGACATCGCCGAGCCAATCCATAAACACCCGCACCCGCAGCGGCAGATGCCTTTGCCGCGCGTACAACAACGAAATCGCCATCGGCGGTGCGGTGTGTTGCGGCAGTACGGTCACCAGTTCGCCATTTTCCAGATGCGGCTGCATGCCGGTGCGCGGGACCTGCGTCAGGCCGAAGCCGCCAAGGCACGCCGCTTCATAGGCGTCGGTGCTGTTGACCGTGACACTGCCGGCCATCGCTACGCGCCGCACTTCGCCACCCTCCTCATAGACAAACCCTTCCGAACGCGAGCCCAGTACGCCGACGTAATGCACCAGCCGATGCTGCGCCAGATCCTCGATGGTCTGCGGCACGCCGTAGCGTTGCAGATAAGCGGGACTGGCGCAGTTGACCATCGGGAAGTCGCCGAGATGCCGGGCGACCACTGACTGATCCGGCTGCGCGCCGATGCGTAACACGCAGTCAAAACCCTCGCTCAGCAGATCGACACGGCGATCGGTGCTGCTGATTTCCATCTGCAGATTCGGGTGGCGATCCATGAATTCCGGCAAGCGCGGCAGGATCAGCCTTCGCGCGAGAATGTTCGGCATGTCGACACGAATACGCCCGGTCAGCGACGCCTCGTCCTGACGAAACAGCCCCTCGATTTCATCCATGTGCGAGAGCAGATCCTTGCTGCGCTGATACAACACCATGCCGTCCTGGGTGGCCTGTACCTTGCGCGTGGTGCGCTGCAACAGCCGCGTGCCGAGCAAGGCTTCGAGCGCCTGCACCTGTTCGGAGACCGTGGAGCGCGGCAGGCCGAGGCTTTCACCGGCGAGAGTGAAACTCGACAGTTCGCTGACCCGGACGAAGGTGCGCAGCAGTTCCAGTTTGTTCATGACAAGCCCCGGTGATTGTTCGGCTGAGCCGATCAGTGATTCCGCTTCTGCCGTGTTTATCAGCTCAGGGCGGATAAATACACTTCTTCCATCCCACTCAACGCAATCGAGGAAGTCCGCATGAATCGCAAAATCGCACTGATCACTGGCGCCAGTCGTGGCCTGGGCCGCAGCGCCGCCCTGCACCTCGCCGCGCAAGGCATCGACATCATCGGCACCTACAACAGCCGCGCCGACGAGGCCCAGGCGCTGATCACTGAATTGCAGGCACTCGGCGCGAAAGCGGCGATGCTGCAACTGGACGTCGGCCACAGCGAAAACTTCGCCGCGTTTGCCGAACAGGTTGAACAAGCACTGGAACAGACTTTTCATCGCAAGCGCTTTGATTTCCTGATCAACAATGCCGGGGTCGGCGTGCATGCGCTGTTCAGCGAAACCACCCCGGAGCAGTTCGATCTGCTGATGAACGTGCAGTTGAAAGGACCGTTCTTCCTGACTCAGCAGCTGTTGCCGCTGATCAATGACGGTGGGCGCATCGTCAATATCTCCAGCGGCCTGACCCGCTTCAGCCTGCCCGGTTACGGCGCATATGCGGCAATGAAAGGTGCGATGGAAGTGCTGACGCGTTATCAGGCGAAAGAGCTTGGCGCACGGCAGATTGGCGTGAATATCCTGGCGCCGGGTGCGATTGAAACCGACTTCGGCGGTGGCACGGTGCGCGATAACAGCGCGGTCAACGCGATGGTTGCCAGCAACACTGCGCTGGGTCGTGTGGGGCTGCCGGATGATATTGGCGGTGCGCTGGCGCTGCTTCTGTCGGAGGGCGGACAGTGGATCAACGGTCAGCGGGTCGAGGCATCCGGCGGCATGTTTCTCTGACTTTGTGCACGATGACTCACCTTTGTGGTGAGGGAATTTATCCCCTCACCACAGGTTTACCTCAGCTTTCACATGTGCGGTGGGCCATGAAGCGCTCGCGCAGGACGTCATAACCCCAGTGGTAGACGTAGGTGTACGGCAGGAAGAACAGCAGCACGCCAATGTCGAGCAACAACGCCTGCCACAGGCTGACCGACAGCCACCAGGCTATCAGCGGCACGCCCATCACGATCAGTCCACCTTCGAACAGCAACGCATGCACTACACGGACCCAGGCGTTGTGCGGCAGATTCATCCGCGCCAATGCACGGTCGAAAAAACGGTTGAACACCACGTTCCACGCCAGCGCCAGCAGCGCGATCAACACGGTCACCGCGCCCATGTCGAGCAGCGGCTTTTGCATGATCCAGGCGAGCAGCGGCGTGCAAATGAGAATGGCAAGAAACTCGAAACCAACCGCCTGGAAAACACGTTCGGTGATGGACTTGTGGGCAGTCATGGCCTGACTCCTTGTTTGACGATGGTTGCCATGATCCAACTGAATGCCGATACTTCAAAACCAATAACCATCGATCAAGGCGATAGTTCATGGCTTCGCAGGAAGTGCTGTTGGCTTTTGTCCAAGCGGCGACGCAAGGCTCGTTTTCCGCAGCGGCGCGCAAATTGGGCCGCAGTCAATCGACCATCAGCGCGGCGGTCGCCAGTCTGGAGATCGATCTGGACCTGCAACTGTTCGACCGCAGCAGCCGCAAGCCCACGCTCACCCCCGCCGGCCACGTGATGCTGCAGAAAGCCGAGGCGATTCTGGCCGCCACCAGTCGCTTGGAGATGAGCGCGCGGCAATTGGCCCAAGGTGTGGAACCGAAACTGACCGTGGCGATTTCCGACACTTATCAGTCCTATCGTTTCGAGGCGGCGCTGGTGGATTTCGAGCAGCGTTATCCGGAGCTTGAGCTGGAATGCCTGATTGCCGAATGCGAAGACCTGATCGAACTGGTCCAGCGCGGCCGGGCGCATTTGGCCTTCGCGGAAATGCAAGACAACTACCCGCCGGATCTGGTCACCTCGACCGTGGCCGAGCGCACGGAGATTGCCCTGTTCGTCAGCCGTGAGCATCCATTGGCGAAACTGGAGCATGTCGATCAGCAGATCCTCGAGCAACATCGCGAGTTGCGTCTGGCGACCATCGTCAATCCGTATGACAGCCGTGGCAAAGGCCGGGTGTGGTCGGCGCCGAGTTATCTGATGCTGCTGGAAATGGCTGAAAAGGGTTTTGGCTGGGCACCGTTGCCACGGTGGCTGGTGCAGCGTTATGCCAATGATTTGCTGATAGAGCTGGACGTGCGCGGCTGGCCGAAACCGGTGTTTGTCGACGCCTTGTGGTCGCGCTTGTATCCGCCGGGGCCGGCAGGGAGCTGGTTGCTCAGCAAGATGCTCGAATAAGATCAAAAGCCCCTCACCCCAGCCCTCTCCCGGAGGGAGAGGGGGCCGACCGAAGTGTCTGGCGTTATGCATCGACCTGAAAAACCTTATCGATTATGGATTCAAGACAATTCGTTCAAGTCGGTGAATCCCTCCAATATCCCCCAATCAGTCCCCCCTCCCTTTGGGAGA
The DNA here is from genome assembly GCF_056278925.1 of Pseudomonas sp. TE9122. Taxonomy (NCBI): domain Bacteria; kingdom Pseudomonadati; phylum Pseudomonadota; class Gammaproteobacteria; order Pseudomonadales; family Pseudomonadaceae; genus Pseudomonas; species Pseudomonas sp. TE9122. The sequence continues at coordinate 3,915,252 of NZ_JBWBQI010000001.1, forward strand.
GGGGGCCGACCGAAGTGTCTGGCGTTATGCATCGACCTGAAAAACCTTATCGATTATGGATTCAAGACAATTCGTTCAAGTCGGTGAATCCCTCCAATATCCCCCCAATCAGTCCCCCCTCCCTTTGGGAGAGGGGGCCGACCGAAGTGTCTGGCGTTATGCATCGACCTGAAAAACCTTATCGATTATGGATTCAAGACAATTCGTTCAAGTCGGTGAATCCCTCCAATATCCCCCCAATCAGCCCCCTCTCCCTTTGGGAGAGGGGGCCGACCGAAGTGTCTGGCGTTATGCATCGACCTGAAAAACCTTATCGATTATGGATTCAAGACAATTCGTTCAAGTCGGTGAATCCCTCCAATATCCCCCCAATCAGTCCCCTCTCCCTCTGGGAGAGGGGACCGACCGAAGTGTCTGGCGTTATGCATCGACCTGAAAAACCTTATCGATTATGGATTCAAGACAATTCGTTCAAGTCGGTGAATCCCTCCAATATCCCCCGATCAGTCCCCTCTCCCTTTGGGAGAGGGTTAGGGTGAGGGCAATCCACAGACTGCCCCCAATCGCCAGAGCGCCAAGGTCAGAGCATTTCCAGCGCCATGATCCGTCCTCGAATAAACCGCCGCTCCGGCTCCTGCCGCGTCAGCTCCAGCGCCCGCTGATACGCCGCCCGCGCCTGCTCCACTCGGCCCAATTGCCGGCAAAACTCCGCCCGAGCCGAATGCGCCAAGTGGTAATCCTGCAACTCGCCCCGCGCCAGAATCCCTTCGATCACCAACAACCCGGCCAACGCCCCATCCCGTTTGGCCACCGCCACCGCGCGGTTCAGCTCGATCACCGGCGACGGCACCGCGCGCAGCAACACGTCGTACAGACCGACAATCTGCTCCCAGTCCGTTTCCGCCGCCGACGGCGCTTCCGCATGCACCGCTGCAATCGCCGCTTGCAGGCAATATGGCCCGAAGCGTCGCGTACTCAGCGCGCGCTCGACCAGCGCGCAGCCTTCAGCCATCAACCCGGCATCCCACAACGAGCGATCCTGATCGTCGAGCAATACCAGTTCACCGCTCGGCGAAGTGCGCGCCGGTCGACGTGATTCGTGCAGCAGCATCAGCGCCAGCAGACCCATGACTTCCGGCTCAGGCAGCAACTCCATCAACAAGCGCCCCAACCGAATCGCTTCGCGCGTCAGGTCCTCGCGGGTCAGCTCGGCGCCGACCGAGGCCGAATAGCCTTCGTTGAACACCAGATAAATCACCCGCAACACGCTGTCCAGGCGCTCGGGCAATTCGTTCAGCGTGGGTACTTGATAAGGGATTTTCGCGTCGCGGATCTTGGCTTTGGCGCGCACGATGCGCTGGGCAATCGCCGCCGGCGCCGAGAGAAAAGCGCGGGCGATTTCCTCGGTGGTGAGGTCGCAGACTTCGCGCAAGGTCAGCGGCACCTGCGCATCCGCCGCCAGTGCCGGGTGGCAGCAGGTGAAGATCAGCCGCAAGCGATCGTCTTCCACGTCTTCGCCACTCCAGTCAGCCTGCTCCAGCTCATCGAGTTGCGCCAGCAGCAACGGTTGCGACGCCTTGAACCGCGCGCGCCGGCGCAGCACATCGATGGCTTTGAAACGTCCGGTCGAGACCAGCCAGGTGCGCGGGTTGTCCGGCACGCCGTCGCGCTGCCAGCGCTCGACCGCGACGAAGAACGCCTCGTGTAAGGCTTCTTCGGCGAGGTCGAAATCACCGAGCAGGCGGATCAGCGTCGCCAGAATCCGCCGCGAATCCTCACGGTAGACCTGCTCGACCCGCGCCCTGACGTCAGACATTCAACTGCCGCACCGGGCGCACTTCAACGCTGCCGACCCGCGCTGCCGGAATATTGCCGGCGACCTGAATCGCTTCGTTGAGATCCTTGGCATCGATCAGGTAGAAACCGGCCAGTTGCTCCTTGGTTTCAGCGAAAGGCCCGTCGGTGATCGACACCTTGCCGTTGCGCATGCGTACCGTGGTGGCGGTCTCCACCGATTCCAGCGCTTCGGCGGCGATCATCCGCCCGCTGCCCTGAATCGACTCGGCGTAGGCCCAGCATTCGGCGTCCTCCGGGCTGTCGGGCGAGGTGTGCAGCAGGCGTTCATCGCTGTAGACCAGGCATAGGTATTTCATGGCGATCTCCTGATTCGAACGGATCAACTATGGCTGAAGATCAGGGGGTTACATCGAACAGCGTCGCGCCGCTCATCGGATCGAACGGTGCCGACCAGTGTTCGTGGGCAATCTTCCACGCCCCGCCGATTTGCCGGTAAAAGGCGGTGACACGCATCCAGCAACTCTGGGTTTCGCCTTTGTCATTGGTGCCGCCGCAGTTGGCCACCCAATGGGCGAAAGCGATGTTGTCGGCACTTTCGATGGCGATTTCGTGGAACTCGAAGATGTGCGGGCCGGGGCACATTTCCATGCACTCGACCCAGTGCGCGCGGTACGCCGCTTTGCCTTTGAATTGCAGGGCCTTGATCGCATCGAACGAGACGATGTCGTCGGCGTACAGGGCCATGACTTTCTCGACGTCCTTGGCCATTACCGCTTCGCGATAGGTGTTGATCAGAGTCTGGATCTCGCTTTGTGCGCTCATGGTGTTCTCCGTGGTTTTTGTTGTGAAGACACCCTTAGTCGTTTGCCCAATGCGCGGATCGACAGGGCAAACAAAAAAATTTCGCCGACGACAATCTCGCTAGAATCCGAGGCTCACTCTTTGTAGGAAAAAGGAAATTCCCGTGTCAGCCCAACTCGTGCCTTACGACAGCCTCAGCCCTTTACAGCGTCAGCAAGTCGAGGCCATTGAAATCCACCCCGAGCAGATCAAATTCTCCGGCGACATCCACGGTGCCTTGCACACCCTGCTGTCGAAACCCGGCCCCGGCGTAAAGGGTTTTGCCCTGCTGGCGGACGACGTACCGGTAGCGTTTCTGCTGCTCAAGCGCCCGCCGGTGTTGCCCGACTGGGCCGACGAACACAGCGCCACGTTGCATGCCTTGCAGGTCGATCGCCGTGCACAGGGCATGGGTTATGGCAAGGCCTGCCTGCAAGCGCTGCCCGCTGTCGCCCGTGAAGCGTGGCCGGAAATCAAAGGACTGGAATTGTCGGTGGACGCCGACAATGAGGCGGCGATTGCGCTGTACGCCAAGCATGGCTATGTCGACAGCGGCGAAGCGTACAAGGGCCGGATCGGTTACGAGCGGCGGATGGGGCTGTTCTTCTGAGTATCCCCTGATCGTTCCCACGCTCCGCGTAGGAACGCCTCTTTGTGACGCTCTGCGTCACGGTTTTGGGACGCGGAGCGTCCCCGGCTGCATTACCACGCGGAGCGTGGGAACGATCAGGCAGTTTCGATAGGTGTTGGCTTCAGAGGGTCAGGATCATCTCGTGCCACGCCATGCCGCCGTGGTCGGACTCCGACGGTTTGATGTAAGCAAAGCCAAACCCGGCGTACAACGCAATGTGTTGCTCTTTGCACATCAGATGAATTGTCGCTTTGTCCATCGCACGCATGCGTTCGATGAATTTGCCGAGCAGGCGCTTGGCCAGGCCCTGCCCTTGGTAATCCGGGTGCACCACCACCGACATGATCACCACGTTCGGCCCTTTCGGGTCGTGGCCGATCAGCTCCTTGAAGGCCTCGTCGGACATCTGCACGTCGAACGCCGCGCCGGAATTGATGAAACCGGCGACCACACCGTCCACCTCGGCGACGATGAAGCCGTCCGGCCAGGTGGCGATGCGCGTGGCGATCTTTTCGCGGGTAGCAGCTTCGTCGCCTTCATAGGCGTCGGTTTCGATGGCGTAGCAGCGGTCGAGGTCGGCGGCGCTGACGTTGCGGATCACGGTGTTCATGGCAACTCGGGAATCTGTGGAAACAAGGCCCGCCAGCATAAAGCAGAACCACCGGGGCGGACATGCTCCGCCTCGATTGTTACACCGCTCAAGCCTTGATCGGCAGCCAGATTTCCAGGGTGCCGGTATTGAGCTTCGGATTGAAATCCTCGCTATAGCGCTCGAATTCCGGCGCATCCGCCGCTTCGTAAGCGGACTGCGGCAGCCAGGTGTTCCAGATGTACTGAAAGGTGTCAGGGAGTTGCGCCAGTGACCCCTTGTGCTCGAACACCGCATATTTCTGCGGTTGGATTTCAACCCAGCGATACTTTTCCGGCAGGTCGTCGAGCTTGTCGATCTGCACCCCGGCGATGTATTCGAAACCGCCCTCACCGTCCGCATTGCAGCAAACGCCGTAGGTCACTTCATTGACTTGCGCGGGGATTTTTCCCAAGTGCGGGATCAGTTTTTCCCACAACGCGGGAATGTTGTCGGTGGTCCCCTGAGTAAATCGCCCGCCGAAACCGGCAATCAGCAGAAATTGCCCGTGTTCGAAGCGCGGCCCAGCCAATTCGACGCGTGGTTGTTCATCCATGACGCAACTCCTCAGAACGCAAAAGTGGGTTCGGCTGGGAGTATAGAAAGCCCGATCCGTTTCGCACGTTTACAGCGCATGCAACTGCTCGACGGCGCCCGAGCCGACAAACTCGTTGTACCCGGAAACGATCACGTAGACCGCGAAATAGCAGAAGATCGCCGCCGATGCCAAGTAGGAGTAACGCAGCAGCTTGTCGCCCAGCAGCTTGCCGCCGTGGCTTGCCGCGAAGCACAGACCGGCCGACCACAGCAGCCCGGCGCAGAGAAAGCCGCCCAAAAACAGCGCCGAACTCAACGGACCACCGCCACCGGATCGAGCGATCAACGTGCCGCCGACCGCAGCAAACCAGAGAATCGCACTCGGCGACGACATCGCGAGAAAGATGCCGCGAAAGAATTCCTTGCGATGGGAGTTCTGCCCCACTTCCGCGGTTTCCGCCAGCAGCGCTTCGTGGTGGATCGCCGAATAAATCATCTTCGCCGCGAAGTAGATCAGCAGCGCCGAACCGCCAATCCACAGCACCCAGCGCACGGTTTCGTATTGCAGCAAAACAGTCATGCCGGCCAAGGCCAGCACCGCGTAAATCAGGTCGCCGACGCAGGTGCCCAGGCCCAGGGCGAAGCCCTGAAAGTAGCCGCGCTGCATGGCCAGGGTGATCATCGCGATGTTGGCTACGCCGATATCCAGGCACAGCGAAAGGCTCAGCAAGAAGCCGCTGGTGAATTCCATTGACCGATTTTCCTTGAAAAAAATGTTTACAACCGCGCTGGACAGTATGCCATCACTGCACTTATCTTCCGCCACAGGTCACCGCAGTGACCAGCGTCGCTCGGACGGTTCCGGGCGCTTACGTTATCCGAGGCAACAATGGCCGAACAAGGTTCGCCGCGCCGCTTTGCGCGCATAGATCGACTCCCCCCTTACGTGTTCAACATCACCGCCGAGCTGAAGATGGCCGCTCGCCGCCGTGGTGAAGACATCATCGACCTGAGCATGGGCAATCCCGACGGCGCCACGCCGCCGCACATTGTCGAAAAACTGGTGCAGGTCGCCCAACGTGAAGACACCCACGGTTACTCGACGTCCAAGGGCATTCCGCGCCTGCGCCGGGCGATTTCCAACTGGTACAAGCAGCGCTACGAAGTCGATATCGACCCGGAAAGCGAAGCCATTGTCACCATCGGTTCCAAGGAAGGCCTGGCGCATTTGATGCTGGCGACCCTGGACCAGGGCGATACCGTGCTGGTGCCGAACCCGAGCTATCCGATCCACATTTACGGCGCAGTGATTGCCGGCGCTCAGGTGCGTTCGGTGCCGCTGGTGCCGGGGGTGGACTTCTTCGATGAGCTGGAGCGGGCCATTCGCGGCTCGATCCCCAAGCCGAAAATGATGATCCTCGGTTTCCCGTCCAATCCGACCGCGCAGTGCGTGGAGCTGGATTTCTTCGAACGGGTGATCGCGCTCGCCAAGCAGTACGACGTTTTGGTCATCCACGACCTGGCTTATGCCGACATCGTCTACGACGGCTGGAAAGCCCCGTCGATCATGCAAGTGCCGGGCGCCAAGGACATTGCGGTGGAGTTTTTCACCCTGTCCAAGAGCTACAACATGGCCGGCTGGCGCATTGGTTTCATGGTCGGCAACCCGGAACTGGTCAGCGCCCTGGCGCGGATCAAGAGCTACCACGACTACGGCACCTTCACCCCGCTGCAAGTGGCGGCGATTGCCGCGCTGGAAGGCGATCAACAGTGCGTGCGCGACATCGCCGAGCAGTATCGTCAGCGTCGCAACGTGCTGGTCAAAGGCCTGCATGAGCTGGGCTGGATGGTCGAGAATCCGAAAGCGTCGATGTATGTCTGGGCGAAGATTCCCGAGGCGTATGCGCATCTGGGTTCGCTGGAGTTCGCCAAGAAACTGCTGGCCGAGGCCAAGGTCTGCGTTTCGCCGGGCGTGGGTTTTGGTGAGTACGGCGATGATCACGTGCGCTTCGCCCTGATCGAAAATCAGGACCGCATTCGTCAGGCCGTGCGCGGGATTCGCGGGATGTTCCGCGCGGATGGCTTCAATCCGAAATCTCCTGCCTGACACCTGCCCCCTGTGGGAGCGAGCCTGCTCGCGAAAGCGGTGGGTCAGTCAGCATATTGGCTGGCTGACCTGGCCCCTTCGCGAGCAGGCTCGCTCCCACATTGGTTTTGGGTGAACCACGAAATCCACCCACAAAAAAACCGCATCATTGCGGTTTTTTTGTGCCTGCAAACTGCCGCTTAAACGAACAGCGACAACAGCAGGATAAAGCCCAGGCCCACTACCGACAGAATGGTCTCCATCGCGGTCCAGGTCTTGAAGGTTTCGGCCACGGTCATGTTGAAGTACTGCTTGACCAGCCAGAAACCAGCGTCGTTGACGTGGGACAGGATCAGCGAACCGGCGCCGGTGGCCAGCACCAGCAGCTCACGGTTGACGCCCGGAATCATGCCGACAACCGGCACCACAATGCCCGCGCCAGTGATGGTCGCCACGGTCGCCGAACCGGTTGCAATACGGATTACCGCCGCTACCAGCCAGGCCAGCAGGATCGGCGAGATCTGCGCGCTGACCGCCATGTGGCCGATCACATCACCCACGCCACTGGTCACCAGCATCTGCTTGAAGCCACCGCCCGCACCAATGATCAGAATGATCGCGGCGGTTGGCGCCAGGCTCGCGTCGAGCCACTTGAGCATCTGGTTGGAACCGATACCCTGCTTGTAGCCAAAGGTGTACAGCGACAGCAGCAACGCCAGCAGCAATGCGGAGATCGGGTGGCCGATCATGTCCATCCAGATGCGGAAGAAGTTGCCGTCCGGCAGCGCTACGTCAGCGAAGGTTTTCAGCAGCATCAGGAACACCGGCAACAGCACGGTGACCAGGGTGATGCTGAAGCTTGGCAGGTTGGCCGAATCGTTTTCGCGGGCCAGTTGATCGACCAGCTCCTGATTCGGGTGGCCAGGAATGTGCTTGGCGATAAAGGTACCGAAGATCGGACCGGCAATGATGGCGGTCGGCAGCGCGACGATCAGACCGTAGAGAATGGTCTTGCCGATGTCAGCGCCGAACACGCCGATGGCCAGCAGCGGGCCTGGGTGCGGCGGTACCAGACCGTGCACCGCAGAGAGGCCGGCGAGCAGCGGGATACCGATCTTGATGATCGATACGCCAGTGCGACGCGCAACGATGAACACCAGCGGAATCAGCAGCACGAAGCCGATTTCGAAGAACAGCGGGATACCCACCAGGAACGCAGCGAACATCATCGCCCACTGCACCTTGTCCTTGCCGAAGGCGCGGATCAGGGTCTGGGCGATCTGATCGGCGCCGCCGGATTCGGCCATCATTTTGCCGAGCATGGTGCCCAGGGCGAGGATGATGCCGACGAAACCGAGCACGCCACCGAAGCCGTCCTGGAACGCCTTGATGATGGTATTGATCGGCATGCCGGAAGTCAGGCCGAGGAAGGCGGCGGCGATGGTCAGGGCGATAAAAGGGTGAATCTTGAATTTGGTGATCAGGATAATCAGGCCGATTACCGTGACCACTGCATCGAGCAGCAGGAACGTCTCGTGGGACATGCCAAACATGGGGGGTGTCTCCTGGATTGTTGTTGTTATTAAAGCGGGTTGAACAGAAGTCGGGAGGACAGCGCTGTCTTTTTCAACATGCTCATATCGCCTGTTTCAGGCCGTTGGCCTGCCACCAGACGTGAGCCTGCAGGGCCAGCTCTTCAACGCTGTGAATCGAGGCATTGAGCGGCAGAGTCAGCGGCTCGCCCTTGGGCGATTCGAGGGTGGCGAACTGGCTTTCGATCAACGTCGCCGGCATGAAGTGGCCCGGGCGGTGCGATACACGCTCGGCGGCGACTTCCGGAGTCAATTCAAGAAACACGAAGCCCAGACCCGGCAAGGCACTGCGCAGACGTTCGCGATAGCTGTGTTTAAGGGCGGAGCAGGTCAATACCGGGCGCTGGCCTTGGGCATCGACGCGACGCAGTTCATCGCACAGGCTGTCGAGCCAGCCGGCGCGGTCTTCGTCGTTCAGGGGGATCCCCGCGCTCATCTTTTCGATGTTCGCGGCCGGATGAAAAGTATCGCCTTCAATGGCAGTGGCGCCGCTCAATTGGCACAGGGCCTGGCTGACGCACGTCTTGCCGCAACCGGCAACGCCCATGATGACCAGGGCGGTGATGGGATGACTCATATAACACCTCAGCGCGCAGACAGCGCTACCTTTGCTAGCTATGACTCTAGTGCACAGGCAGAAGTTGCCGACGCCTTCTTGTCGTTTTTTTGGGTTGCAGCAGGTTTGTTCCCGACGCCAAAAAGCACAGATCAGGCAGGACCGCGCTCACGCATTTGCAGCTGCATCAGGACAGCGCTACCTTAGTGCCTTGATTTTTGTTTGGCAAGCCGCCCGATGACCTCCCCCAAGAACGATAAAAATACCCGCACCACCGGCCGTCCGACCCTCAACGAAGTAGCCCGCCTGGCCGGCGTCAGCCCGATCACTGCCTCGCGCGCCTTGCGCGGGGTGAGCACGGTAGCCACCGAACTGGTGGAAAAAGTGCAGAAAGCTGCGCTTGAACTCAATTATGTAGTCAACCCCGCCGCCCGCGCACTGGCCTCCGCGCAGAGCCATTCGGTGGTGGTGCTGGTGCCGTCACTGTCCAACCTGCTGTTCATCGACACGCTGGAAGCCATTCATCGGGTGCTGACGCCCAAAGGCTTCGAAGTGCTGATCGGCAACTTCCACTATTCGCGCGATGAAGAAGAAAACCTGCTGCGCAATTACATGGCTTATCAGCCGCGCGGGTTTCTGCTGACCGGTTTTGATCGCACGGAAAGTTCGCGGCGGATGATCGAGGCCAGCAACATTCCTTGCGTGTACATGATGGAGCTGGACAGTGCTGCCGGAGTCAATTGCGTGGGTTTTTCACAATTGAGCGCGGGCGAAACTGCCGCCGAACATCTCCTGTCTCGTGGACGCAAGCGTCTGGCGTACATCGGCGCGCAGCTGGACCAGCGCACCCTGCTGCGCGGTGAGGGTTTCCGCAAGGCGTTGCAGAAGGCAGGCCGTTACGACCCGGATCTGGAAGTGCTGACACCGCGTGCTTCGTCTGTGGGTCTGGGTGGCGAGTTGTTTTTGCAATTGCTGGCGGCGCATCCGGATGTTGATGCGATTTTCTTCGGCAACGACGACTTGGCCCAGGGTGCGCTCCTGGAAGCGTTGCGTAACGGCATCAAGATTCCCGAACAAGTGGCGATTCTGGGTTTCAACGACTTGCCGATGTCCGAGCACATGGTGCCGCGCCTGAGCAGCATCAACACCCCGCGCGAGGCAATCGGCCGGCGCGCGGCGGAGCAGATGCTCACGTTAATGGCAGGCAACAAAGTGGCGCGCCCGATGGAGGATATGGGGTTTGAGCTGAAGGTGCGCGAGAGTACCTGACCCTTCACAAATGCTGAGTTGAAACACAACCCTTGTGGGAGCGAGCCTGCTCGCGAAAGCGGTGGGTCAGTCAGCATTGATACAGCTGACACGACGCCTTCGCGAGCAGGCTCGCTCCCACAGGGGATCTCTACCAAATTCAATGGCTGAGCAGATCGACCAAAGCCTGGGCGCCCTTCTGCAAGGGCTGGCTCTTGAGCCACACCGCATGCACCGGCAGCACCAGGCCATTTTCGATGTTGCGAAAATTCAGCCGCTTCAAGCGTCCCGCGTCCAGCCAAGGCTGCACCACCGACAGCGGAAAATTCCCCCAGCCCAATCCCGCTTCAACCATTTCCATCGCCGTCTCGAGATTGTCCGTACGCCAGTAGGATTCAGCCACCAATGGCCGCGTTTCGCTGATCGGCAAGTCGCGGCTGGCGACGATGATCTGCCGCACTTGCACCAGATCTTCGAGAAACACATCCCGCCCCTGCAACAACGGGCTGTCCGCCGCCAGCGTGGCGATCATGCGTTCGCTGCCGACGAACTGAAACCGCTCCAGCGCATTCACGCTTAATCCGGCAAACGCCAGACACACGCTGACCCGGCCAGTGTGCAACATCGCCAGCACATCATCCTGTGGCGCAGTCAGCACTTCGATATCGAGCAACGGGTGCCGCTCGGCAATCACCTTGATCGCTGCCAGCAAGCGGCGCCGATCCATGTCCGCAACCACGCCAATCGACAACCTGCTTTCCAGCCCCAGCGACAGCTCCACCGCGTGCACCTGCAGCTGCTTGAGCTGCTCGGCGATCAGTCGCGCGTGGGGCACCAACGACTGCGCCATCGCCGTCGGTTGCGGCTCGCGATGACTGCGGTCGAACAGCGGGTAACCGAGTTCCGCTTCAAGATTGGCAATGCCCATGCTCACCGCGGAGGGCACCTTGCCCAACTGCCGCGCGGCAGCGGAAAACGAGCCGCGCTCGATCACCGCGAGAAACAATTCGATGCTGTCGCTGCTGAAATTCAAATGCCTCACCTATCAATAAAACTGAAAGCTACCGACTTTTTCTGTCAGGTGCATTGAAGCTATCTTTGCTCGCCTTCGCCAGCCCTGCTGGCCAACATTTGGCAAGAAAGAGGCAAATCTGCATGCAAGGCGTGAAACGCAAACTGGTCTACGTGTCGCTCTACGAAGTGATTGGGATGACCTTCTCGGCCCTCGGTCTGGCGTTGCTCTCGGGCACATCTCCGGGCAGCACCGGGCCGCTGGCGGTGATCATCACCAGCATCGCCGTGACCTGGAATTTCATTTACACCTCGTTGTTCGAGCGCTGGGAAAGTCGCCAGGTCTCGCGCACCCGCACGGTCAAACGGCGCATCGCCCACGCGGTCGGCTTTCAACTGACGCTGATCGTGTTTCTGATCCCGTTGATCGCGTGGTGGATGAACATCAGTCTGGTGCAAGCGTTCCTGCTGGATCTGGCACTGATCATTTTCATCCCGTGCTACACGTTCGTGTTCAACTGGCTGTTTGACAGGATCTTCGGTTTGCCGGCGTCGGCGCTGCCGGATTCTGCCGCTGCGGCATAAATCGCTAATTCGTAAGCAGATATTGCGAGAAATCAGCGGTTTGACCGGGTAAACCGCTGATATTCACAATCCATCAATTCCGATAGCAGGCTAAGCTTTTCCATCAATAAAAAATGGATCAGCTTATGACTGCTCACGCTTCCGCCGCCGCGCACAGTGACGGCATCGACCCGGTACGCGCCGCCGAGATTTCCGCCCGCATCGACCGTCTGCCCGCCGTCGCCACCATCTGGCGCCTGGTGGCGCTGCTGTCGATCGGTGGATTTTTCGAACTCTACGATCTGTTCCAGACCGCCTACATCAGCCCCGGGCTGATTCGCGACGGCCTGTTCGCCACGGGTAAGCAAGGCGTGTTCGGTTTCTCCGATCAGGCGGCGTTTGCCTCGGCAACGTTCCTCGGCCTGTTCCTCGGCGCCAGCCTGCTCAGTCCGTTGGCGGATCGTTTCGGTCGCCGGGCAATCTTCACCTTCGCGCTGATCTGGTACACGGTGGCGACAGTGCTGATGGGGATTCAGACCTCGGCGCTGGGCATCATCGGCATGCGTTTTCTGGTCGGCATCGGCTTGGGTATTGAATTGGTGACGATCGATGCCTACCTCTCGGAACTGGTCCCTAAACGCATGCGCAGCTCGGCGTTCGCCTTTGCGTTTTTCGTGCAGTTCCTCTCGGTGCCGGCGGTGGCCTTGATGTCGTGGTGGCTGGTGCCGCAAGCGCCGTTCGGGGTGTCCGGCTGGCGTTGGGTGGTGCTGGCCAGCGCGGTGTTTGCGCTGTTTATCTGGTGGCTGCGCAAGCGTCTGCCGGAATCGCCGCGCTGGCTGGCGCAACACGGTCGCTTCGATGAGGCCAATCGGATCCTCGACCATCTCGAAGCGCGCTGCGAAGGATTACGGCAAAGCGCTGGATGCGCCGGAACCGGTGCCGGTCGATGTCGAAGGCAAGGGCCGTTTCGCCGATATCTGGCAGCCGCCCTACCGCCGCCGCGCGTTGATGCTGATCGTTTTTCATATCTTTCAGGCGATCGGTTTCTTCGGTTTCGGCAACTGGTTGCCGGCGCTGCTTTCGGGCCAAGGCGTGAGCATCACCCACAGTCTGATGTATGCGTTCATCATCACCCTCGCCTACCCGCTCGGGCCGTTGCTGTTTGTGAAGTTCGCCAACCGCTTCGAGAACAAATGGCAAATCGTCGGCTCGGCGCTCGGCGCGATGACCTTCGGCACGCTGTTCGCCCTGCAGACCAGCGCCTTCGGGCTGATTTTCTGCGGGGTGATGATCACCTTCTGCAACGCCTGGCTGAGCTTCAGTTATCACTCCTATCAAAGCGAGCTGTTCCCGACCAACATCCGCGCCCGCGCGGTCGGGTTCTGCTATTCGTTCAGTCGCTTGTCGACGGTGTTCAGCAGTTTGCTGATCGGCATGTTCCTGGATAACTTCGGCACGCCGGGGGTACTGGCGTTTATCGTCAGCAGCATGCTGATCGTGATGCTGACCATCGGCTGGTTCGGCCCGCGTACGCGTAATCTGGCACTGGAAAATATTGCCCATCGTTGACGGCCAACACAGGACTCACCTGTGGGAGCGAGCCTGCTCGCGAAGGCGTCGTGTCAGTGGCTATAGGCTTGACTGACACAACGCTTTCGCGAGCAGGCTCGCTCCCACATTGGTTATTGGTGATGTTGAAACAGCTCAGTTCAATTGCAGGGTTTCATTGAACTGGCTGATCGCATCCACCACATGCCGCGAGCCTTGCTGAATCTCGAGGATCACCTCGCCCGCTTCGTTGGCCAGTTCCACGCCCAGCCCGGTGCGGCTCAGACTCGACTGCATGCTCGACACTGCGCTCAGCGACAGGTCGTGGTTCTTGCGCACCACGTCGACAATTTCCAGAGTGGCCTGACTGGTCCGCGCGGCGAGGCTGCGCACCTCATCGGCGACAACCGCGAAACCGCGTCCATGTTCACCGGCGCGCGCCGCTTCGATCGCGGCGTTGAGCGCCAGCAGGTTGGTCTGATCGGCAATGCCGCGAATGGTCTGAACGATGGTGCCGATGATGTCCGACTGTTTGCTGACCGCATCAATGCTCACCGCCGCTTCGTTCAGATCGCGGGAAATGTCCTGAATGATCTGCACGGTCTGCTGCACCACCTGTGAACCTTTCTGCGCGCAGGCGTCGTTTTGCACCGAGGTACTGTGGGCCGATTCCGCAGCGTTCTGCAGAGTGGTCATTTGCCGAGTGATGTCGCTGGCGAACTTGACCACTTTGTATAAGCGGCCCTTGGCGTCGAACAGCGGGTTATACGAAGCCTCCAGATAAACCATCTGCCCGGATTTGTTCTTGCGCTCGAAACGGTGCGAGTGATATTCGCCGCGATTGAGCGAAGCCCAGAAAGCCTTGTACTGCGCGGATTCGGCTTCGGCGCGGTGACAGAACAGGCTGTGGTGCTGGCCGACAATTTCTGGGTGCGCGTACTGCATGGTCTGCAAAAAGTTGTCGTTGGCGCGGATGACATTGCCTTCGGGGGTGAACTCGATCACCGCCATGGAACGGCCGATCGCCGCGAGCATGGCTTCTTCTTCATGTTCTTTGTTGATGCGTGCGGTGATGTCCGCCGCAACCTTGATCACACTTCTGACCTGTTTGTCGGGACCGAATACCGGCATGTAACTGGCTTCAAGCCAGATTTCCCGGCCACTCTTGTTCAGACGCAGGAAAGTGCCGCTGAGCGGTTCACCACGGGCCAGGTCGCGCCATAACTTCGCGTAGTCCTCGCTGCGATAAAAGCTTTCTTCGCAGAAGATCCGATGGTGTTTGCCGCGCACTTCTTCGGCGCTGTAGCCCATGGTCTTGCAGAAGTTCTCGTTGGCGTCGAGAACGATGCCGTCCGGAGTGAACTCGATCATCGCCATCGAGCGGCTGATCGCTTCGATTTTCGCGTTGGCCTCAGTCAGCGCACAGCTGAAGCGCTCGATTTCCCGCAGGTCAGCCTTGTGATGTAGGTTGAACATGGTTGTATCACCTTCCGCGCGTTCTTTTGATTTGATGAAAGTTCAGGTCTTGCAAGATCCATCACTACGTTCCACAGAACAGGCACACGTCTTCCCCCACGGGAGGAAGTTGTCAGGTGATAAATGATGATCAATCGGATGCGCCGTGCAGCGACGCTCTGATCAAGACATCCTTTTCTTGATAGCCCGCATGCGGGCCAGCCCTAACGCGTAGAAGAACTTCCATTTAAGTGACGCTCCTTGTTGGTTCAGTGTTGGTGCCTTGAATTGCGCACTCTGGCAGCATGAATCACGGACCAACCTGTGCCGTCGGCCTGGTGGCATGACGGTCGACATGGTTAGTTACCTGCAAAGCATAGCCATCCCGACGCCGGGCGCAAGGCCACTAGTCGGCCAGTATCTGGCATTTTTTGCACAAGAAACGGTTCAGCGCGGGAAACAGTGTGGTGAAAACGGACGTTTTCGCCAGCGAGGCGGGAGCCCGTGAACCGGGCTTCCGCATGGTTTGATCAATGGCCGAAAATATCGACCTTCTTGGCTTTCTTCTCTGCGCGTTTTTCAATTGCGGTCTTGGCCGGCTTCTTCTTCGCGGCTTTCTTTGAATCCATACCTTTGGACATGATCGGTACTCCACTCACAGGGGTGTGAGTTCAGGTATACACCTATCCCGAAGCGCGCGTTCTTTTATAATCGGCGCTTTTCGCACAACAGCCGACCTCATGCCCGATATCCACTACAGCCAGCTCGACGAATCGTTGTGGCCGCTGATGAACAAGTTCTACCGCAACCACCAGTCGTCGATGAAAGCCGTGCGCGAGGCGCAACTGTGGGTGGCAAGGCGCGGCGAGATCGTTGCGGCGCTGTGTCTGCGGCCGGTATCCGGTGGGCACTGGCTGACGGGGTTGTTTGTCGATCCGCAGTGTCGGGAACAAGGTGTCGCTGCGCAGTTGATTGCAGCGGCGGTTGCCCAGGTGGACGAGCCGGTGTGGCTGTTTTGCCATCCGGATTTGCGCGGGTTTTATGAGCGACGCGGGTTCAGCTTCGATCCGCCGCTGCCGCAGGCGATGGCCGAGCGGTTGAGCCGGTACGCGCGGAGCAAGCCGATGATTGCGATGGGGCTCAATCCCGCAGATTTACGCTGACACCCTGTGGGAGCGAGCCTGCTCGCGAATGCGGTGTGTCAGCGCCGAATTTGGTTCTGATACTCCGCATTCGCGAGCAGGCTCGCTCCCACAGGGGGTGATGGTGTTCTGACAATCAGTCGTCAGCGTTGGGATCAAGGTCCGGAAACAGCACTTCGGTAAAGCCGAACTTGCTGAAATCGGTAATCCGCGACGGATACAGCCGGCCGATCAGGTGATCGCATTCATGCTGCACCACCCGTGCATGAAACCCCGAGGCCACTCGCACGATCGGCTCGCCCTTGGGATCAAAGCCTTCGTAGCGAATCTGCTGATAGCGCTCCACCGCGCCGCGCAGGCCCGGCACCGACAGACAACCCTCAAAGCCCTCTTCCATCAACGGATTCAACGGTGTGATCAGCGGATTGATCAGGATCGTCTGCGGCACTGCTTCGGCGTCCGGGTAACGCTCGCTGTGTTCGAAGCCGAAGATCACCAGTTGCAGGTCGACGCCAATCTGCGGCGCCGCGAGGCCAACGCCGCCGACGCTTTCCATGGTCTGGAACATGTCATCGATCAGTTGCCAGAGCTCGGCGCTGTTGAACATTTCCGGTGGTACCGGCGCGGCGATGCGCAGCAGGCGTTCGTCACCCATTTTCAGAATTTCACGAATCATGGTCGCGCTTCATCAGTGTCCGGCTTGAGCGAATGATCGCGGCCCAGGCCCGAGACGTGTTGTTTGGGGGATTCGTCAGGCTCGCCAGGGGCTTTTTCGCCCTTTTCCTTGCCTTCGGCGGACATGTGCTCGATCACTGCATTCATTTCCGCGCCAAGCAACAGGACTGCGGAGGAGATGTAGAAATACAGCAAGAGCACGATGATCGCCCCGATGCTGCCATACATCGCGTTGTAGTTGGCGAAGGTTTTCACGTAAAAGGCAAACCCCAACGAGGCGAGGATCCACACCACCACGGCCAGCACCGAACCCGGGGTGATGAAACGGAATTCCTGTTTGACGTCGGGCATCACGTAATAGATCAGCGCCACCGCGACCATCATCAGAATCACGATCACCGGCCAGCGGGCGATCGTCCACACCGTGACGATGAAGTATTCCAGCCCCACTTGTGCGGCAATCCAGCCCATCACCTGCGGCCCGAGCACCATCAGCGCAGCGGCGATCAGCAGCATGCCGGCGATGCCGACGGTGTAGACGATCGATAACGGGAAGCGCTTCCAGATCGGCCGGCCTTCGACCACGTCGTAGGCGGCATTCATTGCGCTCATCATCAGGCGCACGCCGGCGGACGCGGTGTACAGCGCGATGACGATACCGATGGACAGCAGGCCACCCTTGGATTGCTGCAACTGGTCGATCACCGGGTTGACCTGCTCCAGTGCCTGCGGTGGCAGCACCAGTTCAGATTGCAGACGCAGCCAAGAAAAGAAGTCCGGCAGGTGCAGGAAACCGATCAGGGCAATCAGGAAAAGAATGAACGGAAACAGCGAGAACAGCATCTGGTAGGCCAGCGCCGAGGCGTAGGTCGACATTTCGTCATCGACGAACTCAGTGACCGTGCGCACCATCACCCGGTGCAGGGGCAGACCTTTCATGTCCGGAAATATCATTCGCGTCTCCTTGCGCCGCAAAAGGTTGAAGTCGTGGCGACTCAGGGGCCGTTTTTTACCTCAAGGTAGCCTACTTGGCGATCCTTCGGCGGATGACCGCAGGATTCTGATACAAAAACGGCCATCCTTGGATGGCCGCTCGTGTGATTCGTTCAAGGCTCGCTTACGCCTTGTCGACGCCTTTTTTCACAGCGTCCTTGGCGTTGCCAACCGCTTGCTGGGCTTCGCCTTTTTTCTCTTGAACCTTGCCTTCGGCGCGCAGCTTGTCGTTGTCAGTGACCTTGCCGACGCCTTGCTTGACGTTACCGACGGCTTCGTTGGCCATGCCTTTTACTTTATCGCCTGTGCTACTCATGGTGTTTCTCCGTGATGCATATAGGGAAGAAAAGTCATTACGTAACGATTGACCGGTGCGCTTTGCGCCGAGTTTCATTTATTTTGCCGGCATTTCGTCGTGGCGCGCAGGTTGCGCTTTATGTTTGCCGGCGTTGCCCCGAGAATGCTCAGCCTACGGGTGTCGCGCCCGGCACACCGATTCGCAGGAATGTCATGAAGCTCAATAAAACCCAGGCCATCGCCCGTCGCAACCAGGAACTGGGCGGCGCCGTGCTCGGCACCAACAACTGCCACTTCGCCGAACTGAACCGCAACCGCAATATCTGGTGGTTCGACCTGCCGGTGTCGCGTCTGGCCATCGGTCAGTACGAGTGGATTCACTTGCTGCTGCACACACCCCGGCCACCGATGAGTTGCTGCACCTGAAAGTGCCGACGGTGTTCCTGCGCGAAAAGCTCGAAGGCCTGGTGATTCGCAACGAAGGCAAGCGCAAGGCGGCGCTGAGCCTGGAATTGAGTGCGGACAAGGATTCTTATCTGCAGGACATGCGACCGGCGGGGACCAACGTGAATTTTGCGCCGTTTCGTCAGTAGGATTTGTGGCGTCAGCCCTTCCCCTCACCCTAGCCCTCTCCCAGAGGGAGAGGGGACCGACCGGGTTGTTCTTACGGAATACGCCGACCTGAAATATCGAGCCGAACTCAGGTTCTGAAAAGTTTGAAGATCGGCTCCCTTCCCCCTCGCCCCCTTGGGGGAGAGGGTTGGGGTGAGGGGGTAGGATTTACCAGACGCTGCAAATCACCAATCTTTCCCAACAAAAAGCCCCGCATCTGCGGGGCTTTTTATTTACGCGGCAGACTTGGCCTTGATCTTCTTCAGCTCTTCATCCCGCAATTCGCGGCGCAGGATCTTGCCGACGTTGGTGGTCGGCAGCGCATCGCGGAATTCCACCGAGCGCGGCACTTTGTAGCCGGTAACGTTGGCGCGCATGTGGTCCATGACCTGCTCTTTGGTCAGGGTCACGCCCGGTTTGGCGACGATGAAAATCTTGATCGCCTCACCCGATTTCTCGTCCGGCACACCGATCGCCGCGCACTGCAACACGCCCGGCAAAGTCGCCAGCACGTCTTCCAGTTCGTTCGGATAGACGTTGAAGCCAGACACCAGAATCATGTCTTTCTTGCGATCGACGATGCGCATGTAGCCGTCCGGCTGGATCAGCGCGATGTCACCGGTTTTCAGCCAGCCGTCGCTGTCGAGCATTTCATCGGTGGCTTCCTGACGCTGCCAGTAGCCCTTCATCACTTGCGGGCCTTTGACGCACAGCTCGCCGATCTCGCCCAGCGGCTGTTCGACACCGGCATCGTCGATGACTTTGCACAGGGTCGACGGCACCGGAATGCCGATGGTGCCGATCTGGATGTGCTGGATCGGGTTGACCGTGGCCACCGGGCTGGTTTCGGTCATGCCGTAGCCTTCGCAGATGGCGCAACCGGTCACGGCTTTCCAGCGCTCGGCCGCCGCCAATTGCAGGGCCATGCCGCCGGACAGGGTAACTTTCAGCGCGGAGAAATCCAGTTTGCGGAAACCTTCGTTGTTGCACAGCGCCACGAACAGCGTGTTCAGACCGACGAAACCGCTGAACTTCCACTTCGACAGTTCCTTGACCATCGCCGGCAGGTCGCGCGGGTTGCTGATCAGGATGTTGTGGTTGCCGATTAGCATCATCGCCATGCAATGAAAGGTGAACGCATAGATGTGATACAGCGGCAGCGGCGTGATCAGGATCTCGCAGCCTTCGTTGAGGTTGGAGCCCATCAGCGCCTTGCATTGCAGCATGTTGGCGACCAGGTTGCGGTGCGTCAGCATCGCGCCCTTGGCCACGCCGGTGGTGCCGCCGGTGTATTGCAGCACTGCGACATCGCCGCTGTCCGGATTGGCTTCGGCCACTGGCTGGCCGTGGCCTTTGCTCAGGACGTCGTTGAACTTGATGGCTTTGGGCAAGTGATAGGCCGGGACCATTTTCTTCACGTACTTGATGACGCTGTTGATCAGCAGGCGCTTGATCGGCGGCAGCAAGTCGGCGACTTCGGTGACGATGACGTGCTTGACGCCGGTCTTCGGCACCACGGCTTCGGCCAGGTGCGCCATGTTCGCCAGGCACACCAGGGCCTTGGCGCCGGAGTCGTTGAATTGGTGTTCCATTTCCCGCGCGGTGTACAGCGGGTTGGTGTTGACCACGATCAGCCCGGCGCGAATGGCACCGAAGACCGCGACCGGGTACTGCAGGACGTTGGGCAGTTGCACGGCGATTCGATCACCGGGCTGCAAGTCGGTATGCTGTTGCAGATACGCGGCAAAGGCACCGGACAGCTCGTACAGCTCACCGTAGGTGATTGTCTTGCCGAGGTTGCTGAAAGCCGGTTTGTTGGCGAAGCGTTGGCAGGATTGCTTCAACACTGCCTGAATGTTCGGATACTCGTCTGGATTGATCTCGGCTGCGATTCCAGCCGGGTACTTATCCTTCCAAAAGTCTTCGATCATGGAAGCCCACTCCTCAGCAACGCGAATTCTTCACCGCATTTGATGCGATTATTATTGGTGTGTGTTTTGTATTGGTGAATCCGGCGTTTTACAGGCCGAGAAGTCACAAAGCGCGCCGAGAGTAGCAGCTTTGCCAAGGGTCGACCAGAGCCAAAAGAGGCCCCTACAGTCATATTGATGACTCAAGACTTGCCAGCGGTCATTTTAGAGCAAAAATCCTATTACCCTGTGAAAGCCCCGTAGTCATGGGGTGTAAAAGCAAAAGAACGCAGCCTTCGGCAGCTCCTACATTTGGAATGCGTTTCCTGTAGGAGCTGCCGAAGGCTGCGATCTTTTCGCTCGTAACCTTTATGCGATATCCCGCAACTCGCGCCGCAGAATTTTCCCTACAGGCGTCATCGGCAACGACTCACGCAACACGATGTGTTTCGGCACCTTGTAGGCCGTGAAATTCTCTTTGCAGTAAGCCTTCAGCTCTTCCAGGCTGACCCCGCTCTCCCGCGCCACCACAAACAGCTTCACCGCCTCTCCCGAACGCTCGTCCGGCACGCCGATGACCGCGCAGTTAGCGACTTTCGGGTGGGCCATGACCACGTCTTCGATTTCGTTGGGATAAACGTTGAAGCCGGAGACGATGATCATGTCCTTCTTGCGATCGACGATGCGCACGAAACCGTCCGGGTCGATCACGGCGATATCGCCGGACTTGAACCAGCCCTCGGCGTCCAGCACTTCGGCGGTGGCTTCGGGTTTGTTCCAGTAGCCCTTCATGATCTGCGGGCCTTTGATGCACAGCTCGCCGCGTTCGCCCAGTGGCTGTTCGACGCCGTCATCGTTGATGATTTTCACCAGCGTGCCCGGCACCGGCAGGCCGACAGTGCCCAGGCGCGACTGGTCGCCGTAGGGGTTGGTGCAGGCCACTGGCGAGGTTTCGGTCAGGCCGTAGCCTTCGGTGATACGGCAACCGGTCATCTGCTCCCAGCGCTCGGCGGTGGCCTTGACCAGCGCGGTGCCGCCGGAGTTGGTCAGCTTCAGGCTGGAGAAGTCCAGGGTCTTGAAATCGGGATGATCCATCAGCGCAACGAACAAGGTGTTCAAACCCAGCAGCGCCGAGAAACGCCAGTTTTTCAGTTCCTTGATGAAGCCGGCGATGTCGCGCGGATTGGAGATCAACACGTTGTGGTTGCCGGACACCATCATGCACATGCAATTCGCAGTGAAGGCATAGATGTGGTACAGCGGCAGCGGCGCAATCATCACCTCCTGGCCTTCGCGCAACAGCGGTTGACCGTCCGGGCCGAGCTGAGCCAGACAGGCGCGCACCTGCTGCATGTTCGCCACCAGATTGCCGTGGGTGAGCATCGCGCCCTTGGCCAGGCCGGTGGTGCCGCCGGTGTATTGCAGCACGGCGATGTCATCGAGGCCGACGTTCAGCGGCTTGATGCCCAGACCACGCCCCATGCGCAGCGCACTTTTGAACGAAGTGGCTTGCGGCAGCGAATACTCGGGCACCAGTTTCTTCACTTTGCTGACCACGGTGTTGACCAGCCAGCCTTTGGCGGTGGGCATCAGGTCGCCCATCTTCGCTTCGATCAAATATTGGATGTCGGTGTCGGGCAGCACTTCCTGGACTTTCTGTCCGAACAGATTCAGGTAGACCAGCGCGCGTGCGCCGGAATCCTTGAACTGGTGGCGCATCTCGCGCGGCGTATACAACGGGTTGGTGTTGACCACGATCAGCCCGGCGCGCAGCGCGCCGAACACGGCAATCGGATAATGCAGGACGTTGGGCATCTGCACCGCAATGCGATCCCCCGGCACCAGATCGGTATGGGCCTGCAGGTAACCGGCGAACGCCGCACTCTGGCGTTCGAGTTCGGCGTAGGTCAGGGTGATGCCCATGCTGCTGAACGCCGGGCGGTCAGCGAACTTCTTGCAGGAACGCTCAAACACTTCGATGACCGACTTGAACTCGCCCATGTCGATGTCCAGCGGTACGCCGGCCGGGCGTTTGTCATTCCAGAAATCAGGTTGCATTGTTCTTGTCCTCTTTACCTGAGCCGATCCGGGAGCCGCTTTCTGTCGTTTCTGCTTCGTCCATGGAAGGCGAAAAGCACAAAGCGGAGCTTCACGGACACTAGCAGCTATGGCCATTGAGGCAAATATGACGCAAGCCCTCATTGATCCCGTGAATCTTCCTGCCGTGGCGTGAGCTGATCAGACGCGCTATACACTGTGGCGATGCTGAGCAAAGGAATCGCCATGACCCACGACACCTTCTGGCTGGACGCGAGTGACCGCAGCCGCCTGTACGTCAACCGCTGGCTACCGGCCACGCCATTGAAAGCGGTGATTCTGCTGGCCCATGGTATGGCCGAACACAGCGCTCGCTACGCGCGGCTCGCCGACACGTTTTGCGACAAAGACTATGGCGTGTACGCCCCGGATCTGCGCGGCCATGGTCGCACCGCCGACAACGGCACCCTTGGCCATTTCGCCGATGACGACGGCTGGTGCAAGGTCGTTGGCGATCTGGCCAGCCTCAACCAGCACATCGGCCAGCAACATCCCGGCGTGCCGATCATCCTGCTCGGCCACAGCATGGGCAGCTACATCGCCCAAGGCTATTTGTTGCACCACAGCGCCAGTCTGCACGGGGCGATTCTCAGCGGCTCGAATTTCCAGCCGGTGGCCCTCTATCGCGTCGCGCGGCAGATCGCCCGGCTGGAAAAACTGCGCCAGGGCGGCAAGGGCCGCAGTGCGTTGATCGAGTGGCTGTCGTTCGGCTCGTTCAACAATAAATTCAAACCGGTGCGCACCCGTTTCGACTGGCTGAGCCGTGATCCGGCCGAAGTCGACAAGTACGCCGCCGACCCGTTGTGCGGCTTTCGCTGCACCAATCAGCTGTGGATCGACCTGCTCGGCGGCTTGCAGCAAATCAGCAAAGCGTCCAATCTCGCGCAGATCGACCCGGGCCTGCCGCTGCTGGTGATTGGCGGCGAATGTGATCCGGTGAGCGAGGGCAAGCGTCTGACAGATCTGGCCAATGCCTTGCGCAGGGCCGGCAGCCAGCACCTGCAACTGAAGATCTACCCGCAGGCCCGGCACGAATTGTTCAATGAAAGTAATCGCGACGAAGTGACCACCGATGTGCTCGCCTGGATCGACCAGGCCCTGAGCCACCGGCGCCCGCAGCGCAGCGAATAATTTTTTGTGGATTGACTGAAATCCGTCACAGGAATCGAAACCGATGACCCAGGTTACCAACATCCCTTACGAAGCCCTCGAAGTCGGCCAGACCGCCAGCTACAGCAAGACTGTCGAAGAGCGCGACATTCAGCTGTTCGCCGCGATGTCAGGCGACCACAACCCGGTACATCTGGACGCCGAGTTTGCCGCCGCCAGCATGTTCAAGGAGCGCATCGCCCACGGCATGTTCAGCGGTGCGCTGATCAGCGCCGCCGTTGCATGCGAATTGCCTGGGCCGGGCACCATTTATATCGGTCAGCAGATGAGCTTTCAGAAGCCGGTGAAGATCGGCGACACGCTGACGGTGCGTCTTGAAATTCTGGAGAAACTGCCGAAATTCCGCGTGCGCATTGCCACTCGCGTATTCAATCAGCGTGATGAATTGGTAGTGGATGGCGAGGCGGAGATTCTCGCGCCGCGCAAACAGCAGACGGTGACGTTGCCGACATTGCCGGCGATCAGTATCGGTTGATCGAAAAGATCGCAGCCTGCGGCAGCTCCTACTTTGGAATTCATTCCCCTGTAGGAGCTGCCGCAGGCTGCGATCTTTGCTTTCCAGACGCGCACAAAAAACGCCAGACAAGCTGGCGTTTTTTTTCAGCCGACTAACTCTTACGAGTTCGCACGAGCCTGATTACGCAGGGCTTTCACCTGGTCGTGGTTGCGTTGTACGCCGTGGTACTGACGCTCAACCAGGTCACGAATACCCACCAGATTGTGCTTGGTGATTTTTTCCAGCGCTTCTTTGTAAGCCTTCAGGGCATGGTCTTCACCGCGCTCGGCTTCGTTCAGCACAGCCTCTTCGTCTTTGCCGGTGAACATGGCTTTCACGTCGACCCAGCGACGGTGCAGGTCACCGCTCACGCTGGTGGAAGTTTCCGGATCGCCGCCCAGCGAACGAACGGCCGCTTGCAGCTCAGCTGCGGCAGCGGCGCAATCAGCTGCGCGAGTCACAAACAGGCTTTTCAGCTCTGGGTGCTTGATGTCTTCGGCGCAAGTCTTGAAACCTTCCTGACCGTCCTTGGAGGTTTCGATCAGGTCATTGAGTACCGAGATGGATTCTTTGTTTACGTCAGTCATTTTCCAATTCCTTGCGGTTGGTTGAAGATGCAAGGGATATTGCAGTGTGCGTGCCAGTTTGCTTATTGATAATAGAACCTTATTTTTCAGTGACTTACAAAAGATTGAACCATCTGCATGCTGGTTTTTTGCATGATCTGTCATTTGGCCTGCATGCAGAATGCCTGTATTTTCCAGGCTGTGATGTGAATCGATGAAGCGTGCTGATGAATCCGGAAAAACTCGAACTGCTGATCACCCGCGAAATGCCCTTCGGCAAGTACAAAGGGCGGATCATTGCCGACCTGCCTGGCCCCTATCTGAACTGGTTTGCCCGTGAAGGCTTTCCCCACGGTGAACTCGGTGGCCTGCTGGCGCTGATGCAGGAGATTGACCATAACGGCCTGTCCGACCTGCTCGAGCCGCTGCGCGCCAAACACGGCAAACCCGCCCCGCGCCACTGACGCGCCCTTCCCTCTTGAGCCTTGCCGACCATGCCTGACAACACCCGCCGCGCCCGTGACGAAGCCTTCTGGCAAACCTTTGCCGACCGATACGATGTGCAGCCCGGCCCGGTCAACCTGGAAAACGGTTACTTCGGGCGCATGTCGCGCACAGTGATCGAGGAATACCAGCGCAACATCGAGCTGATCAACGCCAGCAACTCGATTTATGCACGCCAGCGCTTTGAACAGCACGACAACCTCGAGATCCGCGCGCAACTGGCCGAACTGATTGGCGTCCGCGCGCAAAGCGTGGCCCTGACCCGCAATGCCACCGAAGGCCTGCAATCGCTGATCCGCAATTACAATCGTCTGCAACCGGGTGATCAGGTACTGATCTGCGACCTCGAGTACGACACGGTCAAGGGCGCCATGCGCTGGCTGGCGAAGCAGCGTGGCGTGGAGGTCATCGAAATTGCCCACCACCATCCCGCCAGTTTCGACAGCCTGCTGGAAAGCTACCGCGAGGCTTTCGTCAGCCATCCAAAACTCAAACTGATGGCCCTGACCCACGTCACCCATCGCACCGGTCTGGTCATGCCGGTGCAGGCCATCGCCGCATTGGCCAAAGAGCATGGCGTCGACATCATCCTCGACGGTGCCCACGCCCTCGGCCAGATTGAATTCGACCTGCAAGCGTTGGGCATCGCTTTCGCCGGTTACAACCTGCACAAATGGATCGGCGCGCCGCTGACCCTTGGCTTCATCTATATCGCCCCGCAGCGTCTGGCTGATATCGATCCGGACATGGGCGAGATGCATTACCCGGTCAGCGATATTCGCGCGCGGACCTCGTACAGCACGCCGAACATCCCGGCGCTGATGACCTTGCCGCTGGTGTTCGAAGAGCACGACGCGCTCGGCGGCGCCGCCGCCAAAAGCCCACGCCTGAGTTACCTGCGCAACCTGTGGGTCAGCCGGGTCCGGCACCTGCCGGGCATCGAGGTGCTGACGCCGGACGACCCGCAACTGTATTGCGGGATCACCGCGCTGCGCTTCACCCGGCATGCCGATCAGCAGGCCATGGCCGAGCGTCTGCTCAGAGAGTTCAACCTGTTCACCGTGGTGCGCACCGGCGCCGCGTGCGGGCCGTGCATTCGCATCACCCCGGGGCTGACCACCACGGCTGGCGAGATGGAGCAGTTGGTCCACGCATTGAACGAGCTGCGCTAGAACGGCGCTCCGGAGTTTTTTTCGTAGCCTTCCAGGCCAAGTTGCGACGACACGGCAAAGGTGTCGATGCCGAGGGTCTGGCAGGCGAAAGCACCGTCTTCAAGATCCGCGCCGGCGATCGGCTGCAACACCAACCGCAAGGCGTCCTCGGCGGCACCTTCACAGCCGCAGCGGCCTGGGACGTGCAAGGTGCCGGCCCAGGCCTCGTGGTGAGCTTGCGCTCCTGCTTCGTCGCCGGGAATGAATACGTTCAGCTTCAGGCAAGCAGCGCCGTGCGCCAGTCGGTCCGGATAGACACTGGTGAAACGGACGATGCCATGGCTGTCGGTCGATTGACTGCCGCCCAGGCTGGTGTCGCCATCGACACGCTGTTGAATGCGCACCAGCGCGCCGATGACCGGCTCGCTGGTCATCGCATCGACCAGCGACAGACGCAGGACCAGCGGCAAGCCTTGGACACCTTGGCTGATATTGCGCACTTGAGATTCAGCTGCGGGCCGGCCGAGGGGAAGTTGCTTCGGTTGATAACGGGATTGTGGCGTAAGGGTCAGAGACTGAAGGTCGTCCATGAGGCGTTCTCTCTTCCATAAGATGGACGCAGATTAACCCCGTGAAAAAGTCAGCGTGCAGTAACTATGTATCGCCGCATGTACCGGCAATTTTTTTCAGCGCAAAAAAAAGGTGCGCCGACCAAGCGCACCATAAAGCCGTAAAGCACACAACGAAGTGTCGGGTAACGATCAGTCCAGCAGCGCCAAGGCTTCGGCAGTGCATTCCTGAATGCGGGACCAGTCGCCGTTCTTGATCCACTCCGGATCAAGCATCCAGCTACCGCCCACGCACATGACGTTTTTCAGCGCCATGTAGCTCTTGATATTGGCCGGGCCGACGCCGCCAGTCGGGCAGAATTTCACTTCGCCGAACGGGCCGCCGAGGGCCTTGATTGCCGCCACGCCACCGCTGACTTCCGCCGGGAACAGCTTGAAGCGGCGATAGCCCAGACCGTAGCCTTCCATGATCCCCGAGGCGTTGCTGATGCCCGGCAACAGCGGAATCGGGCTGTCGACGCTGGCTTCGAGCAGGTCGCGGGTGATGCCCGGGGTGACGATGAACTGCGAGCCTGCCGCTTCCGCCGCTGCGAGCATGTTGCGGTCGAGCACGGTGCCGGCACCGGTCATCAGTTCCGGGCGCTGTTCGCGCAGGATCTGAATGGCCTTGAGGCCGAACTGCGAACGCAGGGTCACTTCCAGCGCAGTCAGGCCACCGGCGGCGAGGGCGTCGGCCAGCGGCAGCACGTCCTGTTCGCGAGCGATGGTGATCACCGGCAGGATCCGCGCCTTGGCGCAGAGACTGTCGATCAGGGCAACTTTGTCCGCCATGGAAACGGTCGGGGATGGGGTTGTCATAGCGGCTGTTCCTTGGCTCATGGGCACCAGTAAATCTCTAACGTAGGTTGCAGAAACGCGCGCACCGGCATGGCCGCAACGTCATCGGATGCCAGCGCGGCATTCAGGGTGGTCAGTTTCGATTGACCGGAAATCGACAGAATCTTGTGCCGGGCCGAGGCCAGCAGCGCGCGGCTCATGGTCAGGCGCTGACGCGGCACGCTTGGCGCCAGCATCGGCCAGCAACGGCGCGTGCCATCGGCTTGCAGGGCTTCGGCGAGGTTCGGGCTGTCGGGGAACAGCGATGCGGTGTGGCCGTCATCGCCCATGCCCAGCACCAGCACGTCGATCGGCGGCAGTTCGCCGAGCAGACGATCGGCCTGTTCAGCAGCCTGCTCGACGTTGGCCGCCGCGCTGTAGAGGCTGAGGAACTGCGCCTTGGCTGCCGGGCCTTTAAGCAGATACTGCTTGAGCAGGCCGGCATTGCTGTCGGCATGTTCCACCGGTACCCAGCGTTCGTCGGCCAGGGTCACAACGACCTTCGACCAGTCCAGCTCCTGCTTGGCCAGGTGCTGGAAAAACGCTACCGGGCTGCGCCCGCCGGACACCACCAGCACCGCGTTGCCGCGCGCGGCAATGGCGTCGCTCAGTTGATTGGCAACGTTCAGCGCCAGGCCTTCAGCCAGCAGCACCGGGCTGTTGAATTCGCGGGCAGTCACACCCGTCGGCAGTTGCACATCAGATATCGCCATACCACGACCTCCCGTCCCGCGTGATCAAAGCAATGGAGCTCATCGGCCCCCACGACCCGGCCGCATAAGGCTTGGGCGCGTCGCCGGATTTCTTCCACCCGGCAATCAGCTGGTCACACCACTTCCACGCGGCTTCGATTTCATCTTTACGGACAAACAGGTTCTGATTGCCGTTCATCACTTCCAGCAACAACCGCTCGTAGGCATCGGGGATCCGCGCGCTACGCCAGGTGTCGGAGAAATTCAGTTGCAGCGGCCCGCTGCGCAGTTGCATGCCCTTGTCCAGGCCCTGCTCTTTGGTCATCACGCGCAAGGAAATGCCTTCGTCCGGTTGCAGGCGGATGATCAGTTTGTTGCTGATCTGCAGGCGTTGCTCCGGGGCGAAGATGTAGTGCGACGGTTCCTTGAAGTGGATGACGATCTGCGACAGCTTCTGCGGCATGCGCTTGCCGGTACGCAGGTAGAACGGCACGCCGGCCCAGCGCCAGTTGCGGATGTCGGCACGCAGGGCGACGAAGGTTTCGGTGTCGCTCTGGGTATTGGAATTCGGTTCTTCGAGGTAACCCGGAACGGATTTGCCTTCGCTGTGGCCGGCGATGTACTGGCCGCGCACCACTTGTGTGGTCAGGCCTTCCGGACTGATCGGCGCCAGCGCCTTGAGCACTTTTACCTTTTCGTCACGGATGCTGTCGGCGGACAGGTCGGCCGGCGGGTCCATGGCAATCAGGCAGAGCAGCTGCAACAGGTGATTCTGGATCATGTCGCGCAGTTGGCCGGCCTTGTCGAAATAGCCCCAGCGGCCTTCGATGCCGACCTTCTCGGCCACGGTGATTTCCACGTGGGAGATGTAATTC
Organism: Pseudomonas sp. TE9122; assembly: GCF_056278925.1. NCBI lineage: Bacteria > Pseudomonadati > Pseudomonadota > Gammaproteobacteria > Pseudomonadales > Pseudomonadaceae > Pseudomonas > Pseudomonas sp. TE9122. The sequence goes on from NZ_JBWBQI010000001.1 coordinate 3,944,370, forward strand.
TGGTTCCACTGGGTTTCGAACAGGCTGTTGGCGAAACGCAGGGCGATCAGGTTCTGAACGGTCTCTTTGCCCAGATAGTGGTCGATGCGGTAGGTGCGGTCTTCCGGGAAGAACTGCGCTACTGCGTCGTTGACCTTGCGCGAGGACTCAAGGTCAGAACCGATCGGCTTTTCCAGGACCACACGGGTGTTTTCGGCCAGACCGACTTTCTCGAGGTTCTCGCAGATCGCGCCGTACACCGCCGCCGGGGTGGCGAAGTAGGCAATCATGCGCTGGCTGCTGCCGGCCAGTTCCGCCAGCGCCACGTAATCCTCAGCCTTGAGGAAGTCGACATGCAGATAGGTCAGGCGCGCGAGGAAGCGCTCGGCCACGGTTTCGTTCAGCTCTTTGCCGACATAACGGCGCAATTCGGCGGCGATGAACGCCATGTGCTGCTGCTCGCTGCCGGGCTCACGGGCCAGCGCGATGATGCGCGTGTCCTCGTGCAGCAGGTCGGCACCGTCAAGGTGATACAGGGCAGGAAACAGCTTGCGCAGGGCCAGATCGCCAAGCGCGCCGAACAAGGCAAAGGTGCACGGTTCAACCGTAATGGAAGGCATGATGTTTGTTCTTTTATCAAGTTAAGCTACAAATACCTTTTTTCAAGGCATCACTCAAGGGAAAATGTAGTAATAACCACAACATTTTCGCAGAATACTCAATCCGAGTGGTGGTCGCCCGGACGCATCAGTAGGATAGGCCACCGTCACGGGCCATATCAAAGGCCCAATTTGCATAGCCCGACGCAACTCTGCGTCGGTGAATCAGGAATTCCATATGGACCGCGTGCGAAATTTACTGGAACAGATCCAGAGTCGCCTTGAAGAGCTGAACAAGGCCGAACGTAAGGTCGCCGAGGTGATTCTGCTCAATCCGCAGCAGGCCACCCGCTTCAGCATCGCCGCCCTCGCCCAGGCCGCCTCGGTGAGCGAACCGACGGTCAACCGTTTCTGCCGCTCGTTCGGTGTCAGCGGCTACCCCGAACTCAAGCTGCAATTGGCCCAGAGCCTGGCCAGTGGTGCGGCGTATGTCAGCCGCGCGGTCGAGGCCGACGACAATCCCGAGGCGTACACGCAGAAGATTTTCGGCAGCGCCATCGCTTCCCTGGACAGTGCTTGCCAGGCGCTCGACCCGAACCTGATCAGCCGCGCCGTCGACCTGTTGATCCAGGCCCGGCAGATCCACTTCTTCGGCCTCGGCGCTTCGGCCCCGGTGGCGCTGGATGCGCAGCACAAGTTCTTCCGCTTCAACCTCGCTGTCACTGCCCACGCCGATGTGCTGATGCAGCGGATGATTGCCTCGGTGGCGCACACCGGCGAGCTGTTCGTGATCATTTCCTACACCGGGCGTACCCGCGAACTGGTGGAAGTGGCGCGAATCGCCCGGGAGAACGGTGCTTCGGTTTTGGGCCTGACAGCGGAGAATTCACCACTGGCCAAAGCCAGTACCCTGAGCCTGAACATTCCACTGCCGGAAGACACCGACATTTATATGCCCATGACCTCGCGGATCATTCAGTTGACCGTGCTGGATGTGCTGGCAACGGGAATGACCTTGCGCCGTGGCGTGGATTTCCAGCCGCATCTGCGCAAGATCAAAGAGAGTTTGAATGCCAGCCGGTATCCGGTTGGGGATGAATTCAACTAAAGATCAAAAGCCCCCTCACCCCAGCCCTCTCCCGGAGGGAGAGGGAGCCGACCGAGGTGTCTTGCGCGGTACATTGACCTGAAATATCCAGTCGATTATGGATTCAGAACTGCACTTTCACGTCGGCGTAATTCTTGAGCATCCCCCATTCGGTCCCCTCTCCCTCTGGGAGAGGGCTAGGGTGAGGGTATCGGTGTACTTGACGCACTAAGCCGCCGCCCACGCCTGCAAACTCAAATGCGCCTTCTCCCCCGGCGCCAGGTGCAGGCTGTCCGTGCCACCCGCCGCTGCCTCCACGCAGACGAATTCGGAAATCTCGTCCCAACTCACCCCCAGCAACGGCCGCGCGCCGGGATGCCAGACGACGGTGTCGCCGCTGTCACCGGTATCGATGCACAACTCGCGCTGCCAGGCGTGATCCTTGAGCTGCAATTCGCCGTCATGCTGGAACACCCGCTGACAGCCGCCATCGACCCGCAACTCGCCTTCCTGCTGGCAAACCTGACGATTCAACTGGTCATAACCCTGAGCGCCTTCGAGGCCAGACAGCGCTATCTCACCAACATCGCCTATACGCCAGTAAGCGTGCAAAGCCTGGCTCAACTGACACGGCATGTCGTCCTGATGCTCGGTGCTCAGGCGTAATTCCATGCGTTCGCCCAGGTGCGCGTGCAGGTCGACCTGCCAATCGCACAGCTGCAGTTGCCAGTGCAGGCGCACGCCATCTTCGGCGCTGCTACTGTCGAGCAACTTCCAGTCGAGCAGACGCGCCCAACCGTGCGACGGCCAGGCGTTTTCGCTCGGATGACGGCCATACCACGGCCAGCACACCGGCACGCCACCGCGAATCGCGCCGACATGCGGCCACTTCGCCGCGCACCACAACCACGGCTTCTGCCCACGCGGCTGAAAGTGCAGCAACTGCGCGCCCTGACGACTGAACACCGCCTGACACAGCGGATGATCGATCACCAACACGTCGCGCATCTGATAGCGCTCCCAGGCGAACACCGGTCGCTCGCGCAGGGATTTGAAGAAGCGTTGCAGCGGATGCTCAGGCATTGGCTACGGTTCCGAATCAACTTTCATGGGCGGCGCGAACCCTCCAAAAAAAAGCGGACAGCCTGGGCTGTCCGCAAAATGCGCACATAGAGAGGAGCTTATCGCAGACGCGTCAGAACGTTGACTGAATTTTCAGGCCAGCGACCAAAGCGTTATCGACTTCATCCACACCGCCCGGATGGGTGATGTATTGCAGGTTGGGACGCACGGTCAGCCAGTTGGTGACATGGATGCCGTAGTTGAGCTCGTAGTTGTATTCGGTTTCACGAATCGGCGAGAACGCGGCGTTGTCGTAGTCGGACACACCGTTGGAAGCGTTCAGCAGTTCAGCGTTGCGCTTGACGTCCTTGTTGACGTGGATACGCGCCGCGCCGATACCGATGTCATCCTTCGGACGCGCATCGAACGGGCCTTTGTAGACAAACATCACCGACTGGTAGTTGTCGATGAAGTTGGTGTCCTTGTCGTGGAAGGTCGCGTTGGCGGCGATGTTCAGACCGCGAGTCGCATCACCGTTGTGGCTGGTGAGTTGCTGTTGCGCAACGAACCAGTAACCGCTTTTGCTGTTGTGCGACTTGTAGTCATCACCGGTGGTTGCCGCATCGAAACCGTTGACGTCTTCGCGAACGTCGTCGGCATCGGCCGTGCTCTTGTAGTAACCGACGCGGTATTCGCCCGGCAGGCTGTTGACCTTCGGCGACCAGACCAACTCAACCGGCAGCACGGTACCTTTGGTGCCGCTGCCGCTGAGCTTGAAGCCGTTGCCGTGTTCCAGTTGCGACGGGTTCTGGTTGTACGCACCGATCTGCGCGTAGAGCTCGTCGTTGATGTTGTACTTCACACGGATCGCGGCCTGGCTGACGGGCCAGTTGTACCAGATGTTGGTCGCCCAGTTACCCACTTGCGAACCGCAGAACGCCAGGTTCTGGAAGTCGCACGGGAAGGTGTTGAAGTCTTCGCCTTCGCCGAAGTAACCGGCCTTGACGTCGAGCTTGTTGTCGAAGAACTGGTGCTGAATCCACAGTTGGGTCAGACGCACCATGTGGCCACGGCCGTAGACTTCCTGCGAGGAGCTGAGGGTGCCGGCACGCGGATCGCCAACGCGGTCGTTGGAGATGTTGTAGCCGTTACGATTGGTCAGCTGGATCTTCGCCTGGGTGTTGTCCCAGCCCCACAGCTTCTGCAGGTCGAGGGCCACGCCCAGACCGAACTGGTCGGCATAACGCGCAGTCTTGTCGTCGTTGTAGCCACCGTTCAGGTTGGCGCCCATCTCGCCAACGTAGTCGGCCTTGATGTCGATACCCTGCTCGATCAGCTTGGTGCGCTCGCCGCCCCAGTCGCCGGTCATCCACTTGGAGTCGGAGCTGAACGCATCCGCCGCCATTGCATTACCGGCCAGCACCAGTGCAGCTGCCGCTGAAACCTGGCAGATCAACCGGGCATTGACGTGTTTCTTTTTCATCCCTACATCCTCGTCTTTATTGTTATTAACTGTTTTTATCTAACGCGGTTTACATAAAGTGCAGTGCTCGACAGGCCGGGCACTGCTTGCCCCCTGTGGGAGCGAGCCTGCTCGCGAATGCGGTGTATCAGGCGACATCAATGCTGGATGTCAGACCGCTTTCGCGAGCAGGCTCGCTCCCACATTTTGTACTTCAGCGGCCTTTGAACTGCGCCACATTCGCCGACCGGGTCTCTGTCTGCACCTGGCCCGCAACGCCCAGACGCTCGCCGGTATTGGCGTCGAACAACAACACTTTCGATGGATCGAACTGCAGCGTCAGGCTTTCGCCCACCTGCGGTGCCACGTCCGGCGCCAGTCGGCAGCAGACCTTGGTGTCATTCAGATTGACGAACACCAGCGTGTCCGGACCGGTCGGTTCAGTGACCTGCACTTCGGCACGGATGCTCGGCAGACCATTGCCCTCGCCATTCGCCAGAACAATCTGCTCCGGGCGCAGGCCGAGGATTACTTCGCGATCTTCGAGGCCGGCGTCCTGCATGCTCATCGGCAATTCGCAGCGCGCCTGGCCGCTGTCGAGTAGCGCCAGCAGGCGACCGTCCTTGCGCTGCAAACGCAGGGGGATGAAGTTCATCGGCGGCGAACCGATGAAGCTTGCGACGAACAGGTTGGCCGGGTCGTTGTAGATGTCTTTCGGCGTGCCGAACTGCTGAATGATGCCGTCCTTCATCACCGCCACCTTGTCGCCCAGGGTCATCGCTTCGATCTGGTCGTGGGTCACGTAGACCGTGGTGGTTTTCAGACGCTGGTGCATCAGTTTCATTTCGGTACGCATCTCGACGCGCAGCTTGGCGTCGAGGTTCGACAGCGGTTCGTCGAACAGGTAGATCTTCGGCCGCCGCGCCAGTGCACGGCCCATCGCCACGCGCTGTTGCTGACCACCGGAGAGCTGGCCCGGTTTGCGATTGAGCAGGTGTTCGATCTGCAACAGCTTGGCCACGCGGGCGACTTCTTCGTCGATCGCCGCCTGCGGCATCTTGCGGATCTTCAGGCCGAACTCGATGTTCTCGCGCACGCTCATGGTCGGGTACAGCGCGTAGGACTGAAACACCATGGCGATGTCGCGATCCTTGGGGCTCATGCCGCTGACGTCCTGATCACCGATCATGATCGCGCCGCCGGTGATGGTTTCCAGACCGGCGATGCAGTTCATCAAGGTCGATTTGCCGCAGCCCGACGGGCCGACGAGGATCAGGAATTCACCGTCCTTGATCGACAGTTCGATGTTCTTCAGGGTGTCCGGCAGGCCGGCCCCGTAGGTCTTGTTTACGTTGCGAAGTTCAAGCGTAGCCATGATTACCCCTTGACCGCGCCGGCCGTCAGCCCGCGCACGAAATACTTGCCTGCGACCACATAGACCAGCAGGGTCGGCAGGCCGGCGATCATCGCCGCTGCCATATCCACGTTGTATTCCTTGGCGCCGGTGCTGGTGTTGACCAGGTTGTTCAGCGCCACGGTGATCGGTTGCGAATCACCGCTGGAGAACACCACACCGAACAGGAAGTCGTTCCAGATCTGGGTGAACTGCCAGATCAGGCAGACCATGATGATCGGCGTCGACATCGGCAGAATGATGCGGCGGAAAATCGTGAAGAAACCCGCGCCATCCAGACGCGCAGCCTTGACCAGCGCATCGGGAATGCTCACGTAGTAGTTGCGGAAGAACAGTGTGGTGAACGCCAGACCGTAAACCACGTGCACGAACACCAGGCCGGTGGTGGTGCTCGCCAGGCCCATCTTGCCGAGGGTGAACGAGGCCGGCAGCAGCACGGTCTGGAACGGCAGGAAGCAGCCGAACAGCAGCAGACCGAAGAACAACTGCGAACCACGGAAGCGCCACATCGACAGCACGTAACCGTTCAACGCACCGATGGCGGTGGAGATGATGACGGCCGGTACGGTGATCTTGATCGAGTTCCAGAAGTAGCCGTCAACCGTGGCCCAGGCCTTGACCCAGCCAATGCCGCTGACCACGGTCGGCCAGCTCAGCAGGTTGCCGGTGCTGATGTCTTCCGGGGTCTTGAAGCTGGTCAGCAACATCACCACCAGCGGCACCAGATACAGAAACACCGCAAGGATCAGCACCGCGTAGATTGCGATGCGGCTCAAGCTGATAGCGGGTTTGGCAGCAAGACTAGTCATTACGCTTGGTCCTCAGCTCGGAGTACAGGTAAGGCACGATGATCGCGAGGATCGCACCGAGCATCAGAATCGCACTGGCCGAGCCCATGCCCATCTGGCCGCGACTGAAGGTGAAGGAATACATGAACATCGCTGGCAGGTCGGAGGAATAACCCGGGCCGCCGGCAGTCATTGCCGCAACCAGGTCGAAGCTCTTGATCGCGATGTGCGCGAGGATCATCACCGCACTGAAGAACACCGGACGCAGGCTTGGCAGTACGACTTTCCAGTAGATGCGCGGCATGCTCGCGCCGTCGATCTGCGCGGCACGGATGATCGATTGATCAACGCCACGCAGGCCGGCGAGGAACATCGCCATGATGAAGCCCGAGGCTTGCCACACAGCGGCGATCACCAGGCAGTAGACCACGCGATCGGGGTCGATCAGCCAGTCCAGACGGAAGCCTTCCCAGCCCCAGTCACGCAACAATTTGTCCAGGCCCATGCCCGGGTTGAGCAGCCATTTCCATGCGGTACCGGTGACGATCATCGAGAGCGCCATCGGGTACAGGTAAATGGTGCGGATAAAGCCTTCGCGACGGATGCGCTGATCGAGGAACACCGCCAGCAACACACCGATCACCAGGGTAATGCCGATGAACATGCCGCCGAACACGGCGAGGTTCTTGCTCGCCACCCACCAGCGATCGTTGTCGAACAACCGCGCGTATTGCGCCAGACCGGCCCACTTGTAGTTGGGCAGGAAGGTCGAGGTGGTGAACGACAGAATGAACGTCCACAGGATGTAGCCATAGAAGCCCACCAGCACGATGAACATGCTCGGCGCCAGCACCAGTTTCGGTAGCCAGCGCTGCAATGCATCGAACGGCGAGGCCTTGCTGAACACAGCAACAGAACTCATGGGGAAATCCACAATAAGGGTTTACGAAAGCATTCCCTTGCAGGAGTGAGCCCTGTGGCGAGGGGATGTCCCCGATCGACTGCGCAGCAGTCGCGAAATCATTACATGCGGTATTTCAGACACTGCACCGCTGCAACTTTCCGGGGTCGCTTCGCAACCCATCGGGGATGAATCCCCTCACCACAAAGGCTCACTCCTACAGGGGCCAAGCATTACTTGGCCGACTGAACTGCCGCGCCGAGTTTCTTCGCCGCATCGGCCGGGTCGGCTTTCGGGTCGTTGATGTAGTTGGTGACTACGTCAAAGAACGCGCCCTGCACCGCCAGCGTGGTCGCCATGTTGTGCGCCATGCTTGGTTGCAGGCCGCCGGACTTGGCGTCCGCCAGGAAGTCTTTGGCAGCGGTCTGTGCGCAGGAGTCGAAGCCGAGCTTGTCCATGTTGTTCAACATGTCGTTGCGCACCGGGATCGAGCCTTTGTTGATGCTGAAGACTTTCTGGAAGTTCTCACCCAGCACGACTTTGGCGATGTCCTGCTGACCGGCCGCAGTGCCTGCATCCTTCTGCTTGAACACGGCCAGCGAGTCGATGTTGTAGGTGAACGCCTTGTCAGTGCCCGGGAACGCTACGCACTCGTAGTCCTTGCCGGCGACTTTCTTGGCGGCGGTCCATTCGGACTTGGCCCAGTCACCCATGATCTGCATGCCGGCCTTGCCGTTGATGACCTTGGCCGCTTCGAGGTTCCAGTCCTGGCCTTTGCCGTCAGCGTCCATGTAGGTCGCGACTTTCTTGAGCTCAGTGAGCGCCTTGACCATTTCCGGGCCGGTCAGCGCTTTGTTGTCGAGATCAACCAGGGCTTTCTTGTAGCCATCCACGCCCATGACCGAGAGCACCACGGCTTCGAACACGGTGCTGTCCTGCCAAGGCTGACCGCCGTGGGCGAGCGGAATGAAGCCCGCCGCTTTCAGCTTGTCGCCGGCTGCATAGAACTCTTCGAGGGTGGTTGGATTCTTGGTGATGCCGGCTTTCTTGAAGACTTCCGGATTGATCCACAGCCAGTTCACGCGGTGAATGTTCACCGGCACGGCCACGTAATCACCGTCGTACTTCACGGTATCGGAGACTTTCTTGTCGAGCAGGCTGTCCCACTTTTCCGACTTGGCGACGTCTTTCAAAACGTCGGTGTCGAGCAGGCCGGTCGACGCCCATTCCTGGATGTCCGGGCCTTTGATCTGCGCTACGCCTGGCGGGTTGCCGGCAACGGCACGGCTTTTCAGCACGGTCATGGCAGTCGCACCGCCACCACCGGCAACGGCGCCGTCCTTCCAGGTGAAACCGTCTTTTTCGACTTGGGCCTTGAGCACATCGACAGCGGCTTTTTCGCCACCGGAAGTCCACCAGTGCACGACTTCGACCGAACCTTTGGAATCGGCGGCGGAGACACTGAGCGGCAGGATTGCGAGCGGGAACAGGGAGGCGACAGAAATGACAGTAGCGAGGCGAGAAATCGCATTCATTCGAGATGTACCTTTCTTGTTGTTATGCATTGCAAGTCTGGTGCTTGCGCTGCACGGAGTTTAAACAGAGCGTTTCGCTTCGCAGGTAACGAAGGGACGCGTAAATGTCACGACATGGTTACACAGGCACAGGCCAGGACAACTGCGCCAAAGCCGTGGCAATGCTCGGCGCCAGCGGCAATCGCGGAATCAACACAGCCTGCCAGGCGTGATACAGATCGGGTTTACCCGGCCAGATATCGGCACTTGGCACATTCTGCGGATTGAGTTCGTGGTGCCAACTGCCGTTGCAGCGGTCGATGAAATTCGTCTCGCAGAACTCCCAGAACAGCCGGTACCAGGTTTCGTATTGCGCGTCGCCGGTGCGTTTGAGCAAGGCACTGGCGGCGGCGCTGGCTTCGGCATGCGTCCAGTGCAGACGATGGCGGACCACGGCTTTGTTGTGCCAGTCGAGGGTGTAGACGATGCCCGGCGCGCCATCGACATTCCAGCCGTGGCGGCAATTGTTTTCGAAGAGTTTTTGCGCATCGACGGCCAGCCAGCCCGGCGTCAGCATGCCGGCCTGCACCCGCGCGGCTTCAAGGTGCAGGAGCAAGCGCGCCCATTCGAAACCATGGCCCGGCGTGGTGCCGTAAGGACGGAAACCGTCGGCGGGGTTGTCATGGTTGTATTCGCGCAGCGGTTGCCAGTCGCGATCGAAGTGTTCGATGACCATGTAATCGTTGGCTGCAGCGTGGCCATGGATCACCCGCTCGACGATGCGCTGGGCGCGCACCAGCCAGCGCGGATCTTCGGTGACATCGGCCAGCGCGAGGAATGCTTCGGTCGCGTGCATGTTGCTGTTGGCGCCGCGATAGGCTTCTTCTTCGCTCCAGTCGCGGTTGAAGAATTCGCGCATGGCGCCCTCTTCTTCGCTCCAGAAATAAGTGTCGATGATGTCGATTGCGTCATCGAGCAAAGCTTGGGCGCCGGGCCGTTGCGCGACCACGGCAGAGCTGGCGGCGAGTGCGACAAAGGCGTGCAGATAGGCGTTCTTGCCGGTGTTGTCGTCACGATGCTGGGCAACCGCAAACCAGCCGCCATGCAGCGCATCACGCAGCGGCCCGCGCAACGCGGCGATACCGTGGTCGACCAGCTCGGCAAACCCCGGCAGGCCCTGAATGTGCGCCATGGCGAAACTGTGGGTCATGCGCGCGGTGTTCATGGTTTCGGCTCGTGCGTGCGCCGGCAAACGGCCGCGTTCGTCGAGGTTGCCGAAGCCTTCGGGCAGTCGTGATGCCTTGGCGAAATCCAGCAGACGCAGGCCTTCGGCGGCTAGCCATTGCTGGTGGGCAGGGGCGTTCAGCCAACTGCTGAAGTCTGGATGAAAGGTGTCCATGGCGTGACCCTTTTTTGTTGTTAGGACTGCGGGCAGTCTAAACAACGGGCCGGGGCGGGCTTGTAACGAAGGGGACGGGGTTTGTCACTGGCTCGTGACAAAAGAGAAGAGCAAAAGCACCCTCACCCCAACCCTCTCCCTGTATGTACCGGACACATGGTGGACAGGTGTTCGGAGACATGGTGGACACTTTTTAATAGGCACATTGCTCATCATCAAGGAAATGACCTGTGTCCTGGCAAGAGGCATCCACCATGCAACTTCGTACAGAGTTTGTTCATTTGGCTCGGCAAGAAGGGGTGAATATTCGGCAGCTTTGCCGTCGATTCAATATCAGCCCAAGTACTGCCTACAAATGGCTCAACAGGTTTGAAACCTCGGGTGCAGAGGGCTTGCACGATCAGTCCCGGCGACCAAAAACATCCCCCAAACGTTGTGCTGATGAGGTTGAGCAGCAAATTTTGACCATGAGTCAGCAATACGAGGCTTGGGGCGCCCGCAAGCTCAAGCGCGTGCTGGAAGATGAAGGCGCTGTGATGCCCTCCGTCAGCACGGTGCATGCGGTTTTGCAGCGTCATTCGCGTGTTGATCCAAAGGCTGCCGAGATCAAACCATTTATCCGCTTTGAGCACGAGGCGCCTAACGATCTATGGCAGATCGACTTCAAGGGACATTTCAGTCTGAGCCACGGACGTTGTCATCCATTCACAGCCCTGGATGATCACTCACGCTTTTCGCTGTGCATTGCCGCATGTGCCAATGAACAGCGCCAAACGGTACAGGACCATCTAATCCGGTCGTTTCGACGCTACGGCCTGCCGTTGCGCATGACGATGGACAACGGCTCGCCATGGGGCGATCAGACAGGCGTTTACACCGCGCTGGAAGTCTGGCTGATGAGCCAGGGCATCAAGGTCGGCCACTCCCGGCCTTATCACCCGCAGACTCAGGGAAAACTGGAGCGCTTCCACCGCAGCCTGAAAAATGAAGTCCTGCAAGGCCGGTTTTTCACCGATCTCGACGACGCACAACGGGCGTTTGATACCTGGCGCGACATCTACAACCAGAAACGCCCTCATCAGGCGCTGGGCATGGCGGTGCCGGCGACTCGTTACAGTGGCAGCCCACGGGAATATCAGGAGCAACCGGCGGAGCCGGAGTACAACGACGCAGATGTGGTCAGGAAGGTACAGGTGGGAGGCGAAATCTTCTGGAGGAATCGGGAATACAAGATCGGGAAGGCTTTTTATGGCAGGTGCATAGCGATCAGGGAGACGACGGAGGACGGTATCCACGATGTCTACTGGAGTAGACATCGTGTCGCTCGAATCGACTTGAACTTGCAGATCGTGACGGCAGGTAAGAAGATCTAAAACCGTCCACCATGTCTCCGAACATGTGTCCACCATGTCCCCGGTACATACACTCCCGGAGGGAGAGGGGGCCGACCGAGGTGTCTTGCGTCCTCCGTCGACCTGAAAAATATTGGCGATTATGGATTCACCACCGCATTTACAGGTCAGCGCACCTCAGCAGCATCCCCCAATCGGTCCCCTCTCCCTCTGGGAGAGGGCTAGGGTGAGGGGCTTTTCGGGGCTAATCCACAGACCGAGGCAACTGCAACGTCACCCGCAACCCACCCTCACGCAGGTTCTGCAACGTCACCTCGCCGCCATGGCTATGGGCGATGTTGCGCGCAATGCCCAGTCCCAATCCGTAGCCCTGCTGCTGTCCCGCCAAACGGAAGTGCGGCTCGAACACTTGCTCCAGCCGCTGCTGCGGCACACCCGGCCCTTCATCGTCGACGTGCAAAACGAACGCGCTGTCATCGTCATCGATGTGCAGATGCGCGTTCTGCCCGTACTTCAAGGCGTTGTCGATCAGGTTGCCGATGCAGCGCTTGAGCGCCAGTGGTTTGCCCGGATACGCCGACAGTGCGCGGCCATGCTGAGTGACGCGGCCATTGCCGTTCGGCGCCAGATACGGCTCGACCAGGCAATCGAGGACATGGTTGAGATCCACCGGCTCGATGTTCTCGTGGATGTCGGTGTCTTTCACGCATTGCAACGCGCCTTTGACCAGCAGCTCCAGCTCATCCAGATCGCGGCCGAACTTGGCTTGCAGCTGTTCGTCTTCGAGCAGTTCGACGCGCAAGCGCAGACGGGTGATCGGCGTGCGCAGGTCATGGGAAATCGCGCTGAACAACTGGCTGCGTTCGGTCAGGTAGCGGCTGATGCGTTCGCGCATGGTGTTGAACGCGCGGCCAACTTCGACCACTTCACTGCCACCGCCCTCCGCCACTGGCTCGACGTCCGCGCCCAGCGACAGATCCCGCGCCGCCCGCGCCAGACGCTTGAGCGGCCGGCTCTGCCAGTGCACCAGCAGGCCGATGAACAACAACAGAAAGCCGCTGGTGAGGACGATAAACCACACCTGCTGCGCCGGCAGGCCTTGTTCTTCGAGACTGGTATACGGCTCGGGCAGCAACGAGGCGATGTACAGCCATTCGCCCGGGGCCATTTGAATCTGCGTGACCAGCACCGGCGGATTCACCGGTTCAAGCGTCAACGCGTAGTGCGCCCAGGAGCGCGGCAATTCATCAAGTTTCAGCCCGGCGTTGAAAATGCGCAGGTCTTCGGGGCTGACGAAGGTCACCGAAATATCCGTGTCATGGCCCAGAGACTGGCGCAGCACTTCGTCCACCGCTTGCATCACCGCAGCCTTGCGCGGCGTCACCGGCAGCACGTCCATGCCCAGCGGCTTATCGTTCAGCGTCACGACAAACCGGGTGCCGCCCATGCTGCGCAATTGATCGAGCACCAGCGGTCGATAGGCCACTGGCAGGGAACGGAAATAGCTGACGCTGGCGGTCATCGAATGCGCCAGGCTGCGGGCACTGGTGACCAGGCCTTCGAGCTGGGTGGCGCGCAACTGCGAGACCCAGATCACGCTCGACAGCGTCTGCGCGAACAACACCGCGAGCAGAGTCAGCAGCAGCATCCGCCCGAGCAGCGAGCGCGGCACCGGTATGCGACTGGCGAATTTGCGCAGCGACTCAGTGAGCATTGCCGGCAACCACATTGGCTGCCAACTGATAGCCGCTGCCGCGCACGGTGCGGATCAACCGTGGCGGTTTTTCGGTGTCGCGCAAGCGTTGACGCAAACGGCTGACGGCCATGTCGACGATGCGATCGAGCGGCATCAGATCGCGGCCACGGGTGGCGTTGCCGATGGTGTCGCGGTCGAGGATTTGCTGCGGATGATCGAGGAACAGTTTCAGCAGAGCGAAATCGGCGCCGGAAAGGATCACTTCCTCGCCGTCAGTGTGGAACAGCCGATGGCTGACCGTGTCCAGGCGCCATTCGTCGAAGACCAGCACTTCGCTGCCGCTACGTTCGTGGGCGAACTGTGCGCGGCGCAGCAGGGCCTTGATCCGCGCTTGCAGTTCGCGCGGGCTGAACGGTTTGCCAAGGTAGTCGTCGGCGCCGAGTTCCAGACCGATCACCCGGTCGGCTTCGTCGGAACTGGCAGTCAGCATGATGATTGGCACCTGTGCCTGACGCGGGTGCTGGCGTACCCAACGGCACAGGCTGAAGCCGTCTTCGTCGGGCAGCATGACATCGAGGATCACCAGATCGCTCGGCGCCTCGTTGAGCGCCTGACGAAAACCGGCACCATCGGCGGTGGCCCGCACCTGGAACCCGGCGCGGGTCAGGTAGGTTTCCAGCAACTCGCGTATTTCCTGGTCGTCATCGACCAACAATATCGACTTGTTGACTGAGCTCACTTCGAAGGCATCCTTGTTGTTGGAGTTGGGCGGATTATGCCTTAAGCATCAAACTAACAGACACTACAGAAACCCTTGTGGGAGCGAGCCTGCTCGCGAATCGGTTTTAACATTCAACAGATCTGTTGACTGACACACCGCTTTCGCGAGCAGGCTCGCTCCCACAATTGGATTGCATTTCAGGTCGGGATTGATTGATCCAGCGCCACACCGGCACCAACGAGGCCGGAGTACGGCGCCGTCACCAGCCACACCGGGATGCCTTTGAAGTAATCGCTCATGCAGCCTTTGTCGGCGAAGCAGCGGGCGAAGCCGCTGGCGAGGAAGAAATCGGCGAAGCGGGGAATCACCCCGCCAACGATAAACACCCCGCCGCGCGCGCCAGTGGTAAGCACGTTGTTGCCGGCGACGCGGCCGAGCCAGCAGCAGAACTGCTCGAGCACTTCCAAAGCGATCGGGTCACCGGCAAGGCCGGCGGCGGTGATCGCTTCCGGCGTTTCAAGCGTAGGCTCATGACCATCCACCGCGCAGATCGCCCGGTACAGCCGAGGCAGGCCGCCGCCGCTCAACGCGGTTTCCGCGCTGACATGGCCGATCTCGTTGTAGATGTGTTGCCACAGTTGCGTTTCGCGTGGACTGCTCAGCGGCAGGTCGACGTGGCCGCCCTCGCCCGGCAACGCCGCGAAGCGCCCTTCGCCGAGATCGAGCAAGGTGCCGACGCCCAGGCCAGTGCCGGGGCCGATCACCACCGCCGGGCGCAACGGCTCCGGCGTGCCTTCGCAAACCACACGGAATTCGCCCGGCTGCAAGCGGGTCATGCCCAGCGCCATCGCCGAGAAGTCGTTGGTCAGCAACAACTGCTCGACCTGCAAGGTCTTGCAAAACGCGCTGCGGCTGAGCCGCCAGTGATTGTTGGTGAACTTGAACTCATCGCCGCTCACCGGACCTGCCACCGACAGGCACACCGAGCCGATCGAGCCCGGCGCCAGACCGAGCCCGCTCAGGTACAAGGCGATTGCCTCTTCCGGGCTGGCGAAGTCGGCCGTGGCCAGCACCTGAACCGATTGCAGTTGCTGGTTTTGCCACAACGCGAACCGCGCGTTGGTGCCTCCGATGTCACCGACCAAAGCCAGTTTCAATTAAGCGTCTCCAGGGCAGAAGTGAAGGCGCTGGCGCCCTGCTCCGCCGAGCTGAAGGCCATGCGCATGAAGCCAAACAGCTCGCGGCCGCTGCCGATGTTGTTGCCCAACAGGCCTTTGGCAGGTTCGCGCGCTGCAAATTCGGCGGCGTCGACCTTCAGTTCCAAGGTGCCTTTGACGCCATCGACGCGGATGATATCGCCCTCTTGCACGCGCGCCAAAGCGCCACCGACATAAGCTTCCGGGCTGACGTGAATCGCTGCGGGGATTTTCCCAGACGCGCCGGACATGCGCCCGTCAGTCACCAGCGCGACTTTGAAGCCGCGATCCTGCAGTACGCCGAGGAATGGCGTCATCTTGTGCAGCTCCGGCATGCCGTTGGAGCGCGGCCCTTGGAAGCGCATCACGGCAACAAAATCCTTCTCCAGCAGACCGGCCTTGAATGCGTCCGCCAGATCCTGTTGATCCTGGAAGACCATCGCCGGTGCTTCGACGATCTGGTTCTCCAGCGCAACGGCGGAAACCTTCATCACGCCGCGACCGAGGTTGCCTTCCATCACCCGCAGTCCGCCTTCTTGCGAGAACGCACGGGACACCGGACGCAGAATGTTTTCGTCGAGGCTGTCGGTCGGGCCTTCACGCCAGACCAACTCACCGTTATCAAGGAACGGCTCTTTGGTGTACTGGCTCAGGCCATGGCCGAGCACGGTGTTGACGTCTTCATGCAGCAGGCCGGCGCCGAGCAGTTCGCGAATCAGGAACGACATGCCGCCCGCTGCCTGGAAGTGGTTGATGTCGGCTTTGCCGTTCGGGTAGACGTGGCTCAGGGTCGGGACGACTTCGGAGAGGTCGGCCATGTCCTGCCAGGTCAGCTGAATGCCAGCGGCCATGGCGATGGCCGGCATGTGCAAGGTGTGGTTGGTCGAGCCGCCGGTGGCGTGCAGGGCAACGATGGAGTTGACCAGCGCCTTTTCGTCGACGATTTCGCCGATCGGCATGAAGTTGCCGTTCTGCTTGGTCAGGCGCGTGACCTGATGCGCGGCTTCGCGGGTGAGCGCGTCGCGCAGCGGCGTGTTCGGGTTGACGAAAGAGGCGCCCGGCAAGTGCAGGCCCATGACTTCCATCAGCAACTGGTTGGTGTTGGCGGTGCCGTAGAAGGTGCAGGTGCCCGGGCTGTGGTAGGACTTCATCTCCGATTCCAGCAGCTCTTCGCGGGTCGCCTTGCCTTCGGCGTACTTCTGGCGGACGTCGGCTTTTTCCTTGTTGGAAATCCCCGACACCATCGGCCCGCCCGGTACGAAAATGGTCGGCAGATGACCGAAACGCAGCGAACCCATCATCAGGCCCGGAACGATCTTGTCGCAGATGCCGAGCATCAGCGCGCCGTCAAACATGTTGTGCGACAGCGCCACGGCGGTGGACATCGCGATCACTTCGCGGCTCGGCAGGCTCAGTTCCATGCCCGGCTCGCCTTGGGTCACACCGTCGCACATTGCCGGAGTGCCGCCGGCGAACTGACCGACCGAGCCGATTTCGCGCAGGGCGTTCTTGATCTGTTGTGGAAAGACTTCGTACGGCTGGTGCGCAGAAAGCATGTCGTTATACGAAGACACAATGGCGATGTTCGCCGAGTTCATCATCCGCAGGCTGTGCTTGTCTTCAGTGCCGCAACCGGCCACGCCGTGGGCGAAGTTGGCGCATTGCAGCTTGCCGCGCATCGGGCCGTCGGTGGCGGCGCCGCGAATCAATGCAAGGTAAGCCTGACGCGTGGCGCGGCTGCGGGCGATAAGCCGTTCGGTGACCTCAAGAACGCGGGGATGCATGTGTAGAACTCCAGGCTAACGGATGTGGCGACCTGATTGTCTATGCTGATCAAACGCCGTTGTTGTTGGAATGACAGACGGCTTTTTTGACCATTCGGACCAGTTGATTCAGGTCACTCGTTGTAGATAAAACAAAATATTGCCACTAAAAAGGCTTGTTTTCTATTTTTATGCGAATAATCTTGTAATTCCAACAACAAAACGACGGCGGCGCTGTTCCATGACTCTTCGAATCGCAATCAATGGTTTTGGCCGCATCGGCCGTAATGTCCTGCGCGCACTGTATACCCAAGGCTATCGTCAAGACCTGCAGATCGTCGCGATCAACGATCTGGGTGACAGTTCGATCAATGCCCATCTGCTCAAATACGACACCGTCCACGGCACTTTCGACGCCGAAGTGGCGCACGATAACGAAAGCCTGACGGTCAATGGCGACCGCATCGCGGTCAGCGCCATTCGCAACCCGGCCGACCTGCCGTGGGCCGCAGAAAAAATCGACGTAGTGTTCGAATGCACCGGGCTGTTCACCGACCGTGCCAAAGCCGCCGCGCATATCAGCGCCGGCGCCCGCAAGGTGATCATTTCTGCCCCGGCCAAAGGCGCGGACGCCACCGTCGTTTATGGCGTCAACCACGACATTCTGCGTCAGTCGCACCAGATCATTTCCAACGCTTCGTGCACCACCAACTGCCTCGCGCCAGTGGCGCAGGTGCTGCATCGCGAGTTGGGCATCGAAAGCGGCCTGATGACCACCATCCACGCCTACACCAACGACCAGAACCTCACCGACGTCTATCACAGCGACCCGTACCGCGCCCGTTCCGCCACGCAGAACATGATCCCGAGCAAGACCGGCGCAGCCGAAGCGGTAGGCCTGGTGCTGCCGGAACTGGCGGGCAAATTGACCGGCATGGCTGTGCGCGTACCGGTGATCAATGTGTCGCTGGTCGACCTCACCGTGCAACTGAAGAAAGAAGCCAGTGCCGACGAAGTCAACGCCCTGCTGAAAGCGGCGAGCCAGCATTCGAAGATTCTCGGTTACAACACCTTGCCGCTGGTTTCCAGCGACTTCAACCACAACCCGCTGTCGTCGATCTTCGACGCCAACCACACCAAGGTCAGCGGCAAGTTGCTGAAAGTGCTGGCCTGGTACGACAACGAATGGGGCTTCTCCAACCGCATGCTGGATAACTGCCTGGCGTTGTGTAACGCCGAATAATCCCGGCCGGTCCCCAATCCCTGTGGGAGCGAGCCTGCTCGCGAAAGCTATATGTCAGTCAATATGGAGCTGACTGACACAACGCCTTCGCGAGCAGGCTCGCTCCCACAGGAGATCCGATTTCAATTTGAAATCAGCGCTTGACCATTCAGCTGGATGATAAGCATTATCATTCGCTCGAAATGGATCAGGTCCTCCCGTGAGTCAATCGCGCTTCAACCACGTCTTCCTCGCCCAGCGCACTTCCCTGCTGCGCACGCTGGAACGGATGGTCAACAATCACAGCACCGCTGAAGACCTGTTGCAGGAGACCTACCTGCGCGTGACCCGGGCGTTGAGCGAACGGGCCATCGATCACCTTGAACCCTTTGTCTTCCAGACCGCGCGCAATCTGGCGCTGGACCATTTGCGTGCGCGCAAGATTCATGCGCGGACCATGGTCGACGACGTGCCGCAAGATGTCGTGCAGAGCATCGCCGCGCCGGCCAGCAGCGCCGAAGACGCTGCCCACGCCGAACAACTGCTGGAGCGTTTGAACGTGAGCCTCAGCCAACTCAGCCCGCGCCAGCAACAGATCTTCATCCTCAGCCGCCTGCACGGGCACAGTTATCAGGAAATCGCCAATGAACTGAACGTGTCGCTGAGCACCGTGCAGAAAGAACTGAAACTGATCATGTCGATCTGCATTGGCGTCGCCGAACGACATAACGGCAGCGGCAAGCTTTGAGCTGCAAGCTACAGGTAAAAACAAAAAGCGGTAACGCATCCGGCTTGCAGCTTGCAGCTTGAAGCTAGAAACTGCTTCGCCAGAAGCCCTGAGGAACCACCGTGACGGACACCCACCGCTCGCCTTCGCCCGATTCGGCGCGGGACGCTGCAGCTGCAATGGACCAGGCGCTGGACTGGCTCATCGTGCTCGGCAGCCCGGATGAGGAACAGACCCGGCAATTTCATGCCTGGCTGGCGGCTGATCCGTTGAATGCCGAGGCGTTCGCCAAGGCCCAGGCCATCTGGGAAGGCCCGCAAGTCGCACTGTGCGCCGAGGCTCTGGCGACAAAACCGGTAAAAATCACCTTCCTCAAACGCTTGCGCCCACACTGGAAACCGCTGGCCACCGCTGCGGTGCTGATCCTTGGGCTGTTCAGTTTCAGTAATTTGCCGATGCGCATTCAAGCGGATCACCTGACCGTGGTCGGCGAGCGTCAGCGACTGCAACTGGAGGACGGCTCGAAGGTCCTGCTCAATACCAACTCGGCGTTTTCCAGCACCATCAACGATCAACAGCGCGTGGCCCGGCTGTTTCAGGGCGAGGCGTTTTTCGAGATCGCCAGCGGGCGCAATCAGCCGCTGGAGATCGACGCAGGTCCGGTAACGGCCAGCGTCCACGACACCGCATTCGCCGTGCGCTACCTCGACGGGGTCGCGCAAGTGAATGTGCAACGTGGCGATGTCGATCTGCGCGCCACCCACAACGATGCCCGGGTGCGCCTGCGTGCCGGGGAAAGCATTCGCATCGGCCCCAACGGTTTTGATCGCCCGGCCAAGCTCGACGCCAATGCCGATCTGGCCTGGGTTGAAGGCCGTCTGGTGTTCGAGAACTGCCCGCTGAATCAGGTGCTGGCCGAGCTGCGCCGCTACTACCCGGGCTGGATCATCAACAACAACGAGCACCTGGCCGACGTCGCCGTCACCGGCAATTACCGTCTCGACCAGCCGCTTGACGTGGTCCGCTCCCTCGCCCACATCACCTCGGCGCGCCTGCAGGAATTCCCGGCACTGGTGATCCTGAACTGAATGAGAATTATTTTTACTCGATAGCCAGCGACAGTACGTCTCGTTATAGCCAATGCAATTGATTCGCATCTAACCATGCCGATCAGCACCTATAAAGATTCGTGCGACACGGAGCGCTATCGATGTCCTCACGCCTTACCCGCCAGACTTCCTCCCCTTCCCGCGTGCTGTCGCTGCTGACTGCGGCCATTCTCATGGCCGGCACCGCGCCGCTGCTCGCCGCCGCCGAGCAACCGACACGCAACATGGGCGATTACGCCTTCGCCATCGGCCAGCAACCGCTGGTTTCGGCACTGAATGCCTTTACCGCCGTGACCGGTTGGCAGGTCGGCTTGCCGGCCGAGTTGGGGCAGAACGTCTCGTCGCCGGGCGTGCGCGGTTCGCTGCCGCCGGAGAAAGCCCTCGAACGCCTGTTGGTGGGGACCAACCTGAGCTTTCGCAAACTGAGCAACAACAATGTCGTGCTGGAAAAACGCAACAGCAGCGGCACGCTCAATCTCGATCAGGTGACCATCAGCGCCACTCGCCAGGAACAGTCGGTCAACAGCGTGCCCTCGACCGTCAGCGTGCAGGAGCGCCAAGCGCTTGACCGCAACAACGTCAACACCATCAAGGATCTGGTGCGCTACGAACCGGGCGTTTCCGTTGGCGGTGCCGGCCAGCGCGGCGGCATCAGCGGCTACAACATTCGCGGTATCGACGGCGACCGCATCCTGACTCAAGTCGATGGCGTGGAAATCCCCAACGGCTTCTTCAACGGCCCGTATGCCAAGAGCCAGCGCAACTACGTCGACCCGGAAATCGTCAAGCGTGTGGAAATCCTCCGTGGCCCGGCCTCGGTGCTGTACGGCAGCAACGCCATTGGCGGCGCGGTCAGCTATTACACGCTGGACGCCGACGACATCATCAAACCGGGCAAGGACGTCGGCGCGCGTCTGAAAAGCGGTTACAGCTCCGCCGACGACAGCTGGCTGAAATCCGCCACCGTCGCTGGCCGCAGCGGTGAGTTCGACGGCTTGCTGCATTACAGCCAGCGCGACGGACACGAAACCGAGTCCTTCGGCGGCAATAACGGCACCGGCCTTGCGCGCACCGCCGCCAACCCGGAAGACGTGCGCGCAACCAACGTCCTGGCCAAGCTCGGCTGGAATTACAACGACGATTCGCGTCTGGGCCTGACCTACGAAAAGTACAAGGACGATCGCGACACCGACCAGAAAAGTGCGTACGGCGGCCCGTACTTCAATGGCGCGCCGACCATTCCGAGCAGCGTCCTGCCCGGCGGCATGTACCAGTGGCGCACCGGTAACGACACCATCACCCGCGAGCGTTTCGGCATCGAACACGCGTTCGCCCTCGACAGCCTGCTCGCCGATAACGTCAAGTGGAGCCTCAATCACCAGATCGCCAAGACCGACCAGAGCACCGAAGAGTTGTACTACCCGATCACCCGTAAAGTGCAGCGTACCCGCGACACGCTCTACGAAGAAAAACAGTGGGTGTTCGACGCGCAACTGGACAAGGCTTTCGCCATCGGTGACACCGATCACCTGCTGACTTACGGCACCACGATCAAACAGCAGAAAGTCACCGGCTCACGCAGCGGCGACGGCACGTGTGTGGCCGTCGGTCGCGGCTGCACGGCGATTGGCGCGACGAGTCCGGCAGATGTGCTGGCCAAGGCCACTGATTTCCCCGATCCGACCATCAACACCTACAGCCTGTTTGCTCAGGATCAGATCAGCTGGAACGACTGGACCTTCCTGCCGGGCCTGCGCTACGACTACACCCAGCTCAAGCCGCACATCACTGAAGAGTTCCTCAACACCGTGAACGCCGACGGCCAGGGCACGGTCAGCGACAAGAACAAGACCTGGCACAAGGTGTCGCCGAAATTCGGCCTGACCTATGCACTGACGGACAACTACACCTGGTACGGCCAGTACGCCGAAGGCTTCCGCACGCCCACGGCAAAATCGCTGTACGGGCGTTTCGAGAACAATACGACCGGCTACACCGTAGCGCCCAACTCCGACCTCGAGCCGGAAAAGAGCAAAGGCTTCGAAACCGGCCTGCGCGGGAATTTCGAGCAGGGTTCGTTCGACGTCGCGGTGTTCTATAACAAGTACCGCGACTTCATCAACGAGGACGCGGTCAAGCCGGGCGACGATCAGTTGACCTTCCAGAGCAACAACATCAAGCGCGCCACCATCAAGGGTGCGGAAGTCAAAGGTCGCTTGAACCTGGATGCGTTCGGCGCGCCGCAAGGCCTGTATACCCAAGGCTCGATCGCCTACGCCTACGGTCGCAACAACGACAGCGGCGAGCCGATCAACAGCGTCAATCCGCTCACCGGCGTGTTCGGTCTCGGTTACGACCAGGACACCTATGGCGGTTTGCTGAGCTGGACCGTGGTGAAGAAAAAGGACCGCGTCGACGACAGCAACTTCAAGTCGCCGGACGGCGTCAGCAGTCAGTTCAAGACCCCGGGCTTCGGCATTCTCGATCTGGCCGGCTATTACAAGGTGACCGACGACGTCACCGTCAGCGGCGGCGTCTACAACCTGACCGACAAGAAATACTGGCTATGGGATGACGTGCGCGGTTACGACAGCGTCGGCGAAGCGTCGGTGACGCAACCGGCCAACCTTGATCGGCTGACCCAACCGGGGCGCAACTTCGCGATCAACCTGATCTGGGACATCTGATCCGGCCGGCCTCACTGCGCGTGTTCTCGCCGCGCAGTGAGGTTTTTTTTACTGTCCGGCGCCCGCCCGTACGTCTTGTTATCAAGCGCCTCATCTATCAAGGACACCCCATGACTACCCCGGAAAAAACCCTGCGTTCGCAACGCCTGAACCAGATCACCCATGAGCCGCACAGCAAACTCGATGCCCTGGTCAAAGCCCACGCACCATTCGAAACCCGCGCCAGCTTCACCCGTTTCGTCGTTGCGCAATACCTGTTCCAGGCGGAACTGGTCGAGCTGTACAACGATGCCGAACTGATCGCGATCGTCCCGGATCTGCCGGCCCGTTGCCGCGCCGAAGCGGCCAGGGCTGACCTTGCCGACCTCGACACCGAGGTTCCGGCCCCGGTGGCCGGCGCGCTGAAAAACCCGAGCAAGGCACGGGCGCTGGGCTGGATCTTCGTGTCGGAAGGTTCCAAGCTCGGCGCGGCGTTTTTGATCAAGCGTGCGGTGGCACTGGAACTGAGCGAAAGCTTCGGTGCCCGGCATCTGGCAGAACCGCAAGGTGGCCGCGCCGAGGGCTGGAAAAGCTTCGTACGCACCCTCGATGCGTTGCCGTTCACGGCAGAGGAAGAGGCGGAAGTGGAGCAAGGTGCGCTGGATGCGTTCAACCGCTTTACCGTGCTGCTGGAACGGGCTTATGCCATAGAAGCCGAAGTGGCCTGAAGCAACTCTTATCACTTGTGGGAGCGAGCCTGCTCGCGAAGACGGCAGCACATTCAACATCAATGTGCCTGATCAACCGCTTTCGCGAGCAGGCTCGCTCCCACAGAGCTCACCACAAATCTGTAAGATCCCCGTTCCGCTTCAGAAGCCGCCGCTGAGCCCATGCCCGCACCCGCCCCATCAAAACTCGCCCGTCTGCTGTTCGGCCTGCTGGCCTATGTCAGCCTCGGCATTGGCCTTGTCGCCATCGTCGTGCCCGGTCTGCCGACCACCGAGTTCATCCTCCTTGCCGCGTGGGCCGCGACCCGCAGTTCGCCGCGCCTGAGTGCGTGGCTGGAAAATCATCGCCTGTTCGGGCCGATCCTCAGTAACTGGCGCAACGGCAGGATCATCGCGCGCAAGGCCAAAGTCAGTGCCACCCTCAGCATGCTGCTGTGCGCCACTTTGATGCTGGTGATGCTCGATCACGGCTGGCCGATCTATCTGGCGATTGCCGGCATGGGCCTGGGCAACCTGTGGATCTGGTCGCGCCCGGAGACGCCCATCGCGGTAGTGAAACATCCCTGCAATTAAAGCCTTTTCAGCACTTTCCCCTGCGCAAACGTTTAGCAGCGACCGTCCGTCGGCAAGCGCCTCATGCCGTTTCGCTTAACGCCGATGAGCATTGAATGGCGCTGAATGGATTTGGCAAACCGGGCTTCAGGCCCAGCCACCTGTTTATTCCATTCGCGAGATCGCCCCATGTTCGACTCTCTGTCCATTCGCCTGAAAATCGTCCTGCTCTCCGGCCTTTGCCTGCTCGGAGTGGTGGTGCTGATTGTCAGCATGAACATCTACCAGACCAACCAGAACGACGCGCTGGTCAGTCAATCCAGCAACCAGTTGCTCACCGCCAGCGTGCAGAACCTGCTGCAGGCCAAGGCCGCCGAGCAAGCGGTGCGGGTGCAGAAAACCTTTGGTGAAAGCCTGCTCGTGGTCACCGCCCTCGCCGACCAGATCAAGGATCTGCGGACGATGGCGGCCAAGCGTTCGCTCGAAGCCGGCGCTGTTCGT
The DNA here is from genome assembly GCF_056278925.1 of Pseudomonas sp. TE9122. NCBI lineage: Bacteria > Pseudomonadati > Pseudomonadota > Gammaproteobacteria > Pseudomonadales > Pseudomonadaceae > Pseudomonas > Pseudomonas sp. TE9122. Next base: position 3,968,808 of record NZ_JBWBQI010000001.1, read on the forward strand.
GAAGAGTTGAACCAGAGCCTGAAAACCGCCTTCGAGCGCAACGATAAAGTCCTCGGCATCTGGCTGGCCTTCGAACCCAACGGCCTCGACGGCAAGGACAGCGAATTCGCCAACGATGCCGCGCGGCAGTCCAACGAAGCCGGGCGATTCGCCTCGTACTGGAGTCGTGCCGCCGGCGCCGCACTGAATACGATCATGGTCGAAGATGACCTGACCAAGACCACCCTCAGCGTCAGCGGCACGCCGTACAACAGTTGGTACACCTGCCCTCGCGACAACAAGCGCACCTGCCTGCTCGACCCGTATGCCGACACCGTCGGTGGCAAGGAAATGCTCATGACGACCATTTCCGTGCCAGTGATGGTCGACGGCAAAGCGATCGGTGTGGTCGGTGTCGACATCGCGCTCGACGCCCTGCAAGCCGCCGCCGTCGACTCGCAGCGCAGCCTGTTCAACAACGCCGGGCATATGCTGATCGTCTCCGGCAGCGGCGTGCTGGCGGCCGACAGTGCTGACGCGACGCGGGTCGGCAAAAAAATCGGCGACACCCTCGGCGCTGACGGCAAGGATGTATTGCAACTGGTCGGCAGCGGCACGGCAAAAATTCTCCAACAGGGCGAGCTGATTCGCGCGGTTTACCCGGTCGATCCGATCGGCAATTCGCGTGCCTGGGGCGTGGTCATCGACCTGCCCGAGCACGTGCTGCTGGCCGACTCGGTGAAACTGCAAGCGGTGCTGGATGACGCGCAACAAACCGGCGTCATCACTGCCCTGCTGGTGGCGGGCGTGGCCGGTCTGGTCGGCCTCCTGCTGATCTGGCTCACCGCCTCCGGCGTCACCCGTCCGATCAACAGCGTCGCCGACATGCTGAAGAACATTGCCAGCGGCGAAGGCGATCTGACCCAGCGCCTGAACTACAGCAAGAAAGATGAACTGGGCGAACTGGTGAACTGGTTCAACCGCTTCCTCGACAAGCTTCAGCCGACCATCGCGCAGATCAAACAGAGCATCACCGAAGCGCGCGGCACGGCCGATCAGTCGTCGGAAATTGCCCGGCAGACCAGCGAAGGCATGCAGGTGCAGTTCCGCGAAATCGATCAGGTCGCCACCGCGTCCAACGAAATGAGCGCCACCGCCCACGACGTCGCCAACAGTGCCTCGAACGCGGCCAACGCCGCCAAGGGTGCCGATCAGTCGGCGAAGGACGGTATGGCGATCATCGAGCGCAGCACCCGCGACATCAATCAGCTGGCCGATGAAGTCAGCAAAGCGGTGACCAAAGTCGAAGCGCTGGCGGTCAACAGCGAGCAGATCGGTTCGGTGCTGGAAGTGATTCGCAGCATCGCCGAACAGACCAACCTGCTGGCCCTCAACGCTGCTATCGAAGCCGCCCGCGCCGGCGAAAGCGGTCGCGGTTTTGCCGTGGTCGCCGATGAGGTGCGCAACCTGGCCAAGCGCACGCAGGATTCGGTGGAGGAAATCCGCATCGTTATCGAGCGCATTCAGACCGGCACCCGTGGCGTGGTCGCGACCATGCATTCGAGCCAGACCCAGGCGCACAACAATGCCGGGCAGATTCGTCAGGCCGTTGATGCGCTGGGCAAGATCAGCGACGCGGTGACGGTGATCAGCGACATGAACCTGCAGATCGCCAGTGCCGCCGAAGAGCAAAGCGCAGTGGCCGAAGAGGTCAACCGCAACGTCTCGGCGATCCGCACCGTCACCGAAACCCTGACCGAGCAGGCTACCGAATCGGCAGCGATCAGCAGCCAGCTCAACAGCCTGGCGAGCCAGCAGATGAAATTGATGGATCAGTTCCGCGTGTAACGGCCCAGCATAAATCCCTGTGGGAGCGAGCCTGCTCGCGAAGCGGTCGTCATATCCAACATCCGTGTTGACTGACACGACGCCTTCGCGAGCAGGCTCGCTCCCACTGGGGAAACGGGTTCACATCCTGGTTTCATCTAAACCGCGATTCTTTTGCACTATCATCGCCCTCTCGTTCCGGAGGGCCTTCGATGACTGATCTGCTCACGTCCATCCAAACCGCACTCGGCCTGCCTCGCACGCCCATCCCCTTCAACGGTGAAGGCGCGTTGCCCTCGGCGTTCGCAGTCACTGAACTGGCCTGCGCCAGCATCGCCGTTGCCGGGCAAGCGCTCAGCGAATTGCTTCACCCGCAAACCGGGCACTTGCCTGCGGTTGCAGTCGACCGGCGCCTGGCCTCGTTCTGGTTCTCCACCTCGCTTCGCCCGATCGGCTGGCAGGTGCCGCCGTTATGGGACGCGATCGCCGGCGACTATGCGACCCGGGACGGCTGGATCCGTCTGCACACCAACGCTCCGCATCACCGCGCCGCCGCTGAACGCGTGCTCGGTGCCTGCGCCGACCGCGCCGCAATGGCGGCAAAAGTCGCGCAATGGGACAGTGCGGATCTGGAACAAGCAGTGGTCGACGCCAACGGCTGCGCCGCCGAGATGCGCAGTTGGGCGCAGTGGCAGCAACATCCGCAGGGGCTGGCGGTGCATGCCGAAGCGCTGGTGCAGTTCATCGAGCAGACGGACGAGAAACGCACCGCCTGGCAAGGCTCGATCGCACGACCGCTGGCCGGGATCAAGGTGCTCGACCTGACCCGCGTGCTCGCCGGTCCCAGCGCCAGCCGCTTCCTCGCTGGGCTGGGCGCCAACGTGCTGCGCATCGATCCACCGAGCTGGAACGAACCCGGCGTCGTTCCGGAAATGACTGTCGGCAAGCGCTGTGCGCGGCTGGATCTGCAAGTGCCAGCGGATCGCGCAGTGTTCGAAGGTTTATTGCAAGACGCCGACATCTTGCTCCACGGCTATCGCGCCGATGCGCTGGAACATCTGGGGTTTGGTATTGAACGCCGAAGGCAACTGGCACCGGGGCTGATCGACGTCTGCCTCAATGCCTACGGCTGGAGCGGCCCCTGGCAGAACCGCCGGGGCTTCGACAGCCTGGTGCAGATGAGCAGCGGCATCGCCGAGGCCGGACAGCGCTGGAAGCACAGTGATAAACCGACGCCACTGCCGGTGCAGGCACTGGATCATGCGACCGGGTATCTGATGGCGGCGAGTGCAATAAGGCTGCTGACTGAACGACTGGCCAGCGGTCGCGGGGGTTCGGCGCGGTTGTCGCTGGCGCGTACGGCGAAGCTGTTGCTTGAGCATGGGCCGGGGATGCTTGACCCGCTGCGGGCTGAAGACGCACTGGATCAGGATCCGGCGATTGAACAGACCGCGTGGGGGCCGGCGCGGAGGTTGCGCGTGCCGCTGCAGATCAGCGGGACGGCGATGCGGTGGAATTGGCCGGCGACGGAGTTGGGCTCGCATCCTCCGTGTTGGCCATGAGAAGCCCCTCACCCTAGCCCTCTCCCAGAGGGAGAGGGGACTGATTGGGGGATATTGGAGAGTTACGCCGACGTGAAAGATTTTCGTCGAATCCATAATCGACTCGATCGCTCAGGACGATGTATAGCGCCAGACACCTCGGTCGGTCCCCTCTCCCAGAGGGAGAGGGGACTGATTGGGGGATATTGGAGAGTTACGCCGACGTGAAAGATTTTCGTCGAATCCATAATCGACTCGATCGCTCAGGTCGATGTATAGCGCCAGACACCTCGGTCGGTCCCCTCTCCCAGAGGGAGAGGGGACTGATTGGGGGATATTGGAGAGTTACGCCGACGTGCAAGATTTTCGTCGAATCCATAATCGACTCGATCGCTCAGGTCGATGTATAGCGCCAGACACCTCGGTCGGCCCCCTCTCCCTCTGGGAGAGGGCTGGGGTGAGGGGCGGCTTTTCAGATCACAACGACAACACTCCGCTATACAACCCATACGCCGCCAGCCCCGCCCCGATCACCACGCAAGCAAAAATCCCCTTTTCCACCGTAGTGAACACCGGTTGCCCCTGTTCACGCTTGGCCTTGGCAAACAGAATCACCCCCGGCGCATACAGCAGCGCCGACAGCAGCAGATACTTCACCCCACCGGCATACAACAGCCACACCGCGTAAACCAGTGCGATGCCGCCGATCAGCAGATCCTTTGTACGTTCCGCCGAGGCGTGTTCGTAGGTTTCGCCGCGCCCGCTGAGCAGCACCGCGTAGGCAGCCGACCACAAATACGGCACCAGAATCATCGACGAGGCCAGGTAAATCAGACTGGTGTAAGTGCCCGCCGAGAACAATGTGATCAGCAGGAAAATCTGGATCATCACATTGGTCAGCCACAGCGCGTTGACCGGCACGTGGTTCTTGTTTTCCTTCTTCAGGAACGCCGGCATGGTTTTGTCTTTGGCCGTGGCGAAGAGGATTTCCGCGCACAGCAAGGCCCATGACAACAACGCGCCCAACAGCGAAATCGCCAGCCCGACGCTGATCAGCAACGCGCCCCACGGCCCGACGATGTGCTCGAGCACCGCTGCCAGCGAAGGGTTCTGCAGATTGGCCAGTTCCGGCTGGCTCATGATCCCCAGCGACAGCACGTTGACCAGCACCAGCAGCGCCAGCACGCCAAGAAACCCGATCACCGTGGCGCGGCCGACGTCGCTGCGTTTTTCTGCGCGAGCCGAATAGACGCTGGCGCCTTCGATGCCGATGAACACGAACACGGTGACCAGCATCATGTTGCGCACCTGATCCATCACCCCGCCGAAGTTCGGGTTGCTGCGGCCCCAGATGTCACGGGTGAAAATGTCAGCCTTGAATGCCACGGCAGCGATGACGATGAACATGATCAGCGGCACGACCTTGGCCACGGTGGTCAGCTGGTTGATCAGCGCCGCCTCCTTGATCCCGCGCATCACCAGAAAATGCACCGCCCACAACAGCAGCGAGGCGCAGCCGATGGCGATCGGCGTGTTGCCCTGGCCGAATACCGGGAAGAAATAACCGAGGGTGCTGAACAGCAACACAAAATAGCCGACGTTGCCCAGCCAGGCGCTGATCCAGTAACCCCACGCCGACGAAAAGCCCATGTAATCGCCGAACCCGGCCTTGGCGTAGGCGTAGACGCCCGAGTCCAGCTCCGGTTTGCGATTGGCCAGGGTCTGAAAGACGAAGGCCAGCGTCAGCATGCCGATTGCGGTGATGCCCCAGCCGATCAGGATCGCCCCGGCATCGGCGCGCGCCGCCATGTTTTGCGGCAACGAGAAAATCCCCCCGCCGATCATCGACCCCACCACCAGCGCGATCAACGCACCAAGGCGCAGCTTTTGCGTCGGTTGCGACATGCAGATCTCCTTGAAAGAGCCGTTGTTGTTTATTTGTAACAACAGCCGACTAAAAGCCTAAGGGTAGATGACGTTTATCAGGTAATGGCCAATTTCGCACCGTTATATATAGCCGACCACGATAACGCTTAGCACGTTAAGTCAGTTTTGTGCGCCAATCTTGATTATTCAATTCTGTACTGAAAACAGATGACGGACATTTGCCAAACGCGGAAAAGCAACTAGCGTCATAGTTCGAAAGCATTAATTGCTATTCCCAATTGCGTCAGCGAAACGGCTCTGGGACGGGCCTTCCAGAGCACAGTGTTATGCCCGCAACGGGTGGATAAGTCATTCATTAACAATGGAATGTGGCCATGCACTGATCCAAGTCAGCTATTCGAACAGACAACGGTACTAGGCTGTGAGCTCTCCTTTCCTGCAATGGAGTCATGCAAATGTCTGAAGCGCCCGGAAAACTAAGACTCGGTGCACTGGTTGCACTGGTAGTCGGTTCAATGATTGGCGGCGGGATATTTTCGTTGCCACAAAACATGGCCGCCAGCGCCGACGTCGGTGCAGTGCTCATCGGCTGGGCCATCACCGCAGTCGGCATGCTCACCCTCGCATTTGTCTTTCAGACCCTCGCCAATCGCAAGCCTGATCTGGACGGCGGAGTCTACGCCTACGCCAAGGCCGGATTCGGCGACTACATGGGTTTCTCATCGGCCTGGGGCTACTGGATCAGCGCCTGGCTGGGCAACGTCGGTTACTTCGTTCTGCTGTTCAGCACCCTCGGCTATTTCTTTCCGATCTTCGGCGAAGGCAATACCCCGGCGGCGGTGATCGGCGCGTCCTTGCTGCTGTGGGGCGTGCATTTCCTGGTGTTGCGCGGGATCAAGGAAGCGGCGTTCATCAACCTGGTGACCACCGTCGCCAAGGTCGTGCCGCTGCTGCTGTTTGTATTGATCGCAGTCTTCGCGTTCAGACTGGACATCTTCACCGCCGACATCTGGGGCGTGAAAAACCCCGATCTGGGCAGTGTGATGAACCAGGTGCGCAACATGATGCTGGTCACCGTCTGGGTGTTCATCGGTATCGAAGGCGCGAGCATCTTCTCCGCCCGCGCCGAGAAACGCTCGGATGTCGGCAAGGCCACCGTGATCGGCTTCATCACCGTGCTGCTGTTTCTGGTGCTGGTGAACGTGCTGTCGCTGGGCATCATGACCCAGCCGGAACTGGCGAAACTGCAGAACCCGTCGATGGCCGCCGTGCTTGAGCATGTGGTCGGTCACTGGGGGGCGGTGCTGATCAGCGTCGGCTTGATCATCTCGCTGCTCGGTGCGCTGCTGTCGTGGGTGCTGCTGTGTGCGGAGATCATGTTCGCCGCCGCCAAAGACCACACCATGCCGGAGTTTCTGCGCAAGGAAAACGCCAACCATGTGCCGGTCAACGCCCTGTGGCTGACCAACGCGATGGTGCAGGTGTTCCTGATCATCACCCTGTTCTCGGCCAGCACTTACCTGTCACTGATCTACCTCGCCACCTCGATGATTCTGGTGCCGTACCTGTGGTCAGCGGCCTATGCCCTGCTGCTGGCGGTGCGCGGCGAGAGCTACGAAGGCTTCGCCGCCGAGCGGCGCAAGGATCTGATCATCGGCGGTATCGCCCTGATCTACGCGGTGTGGTTGTTGTATGCCGGCGGGGTCAAGTACCTGCTGCTGTCGGCCCTGCTCTACGCGCCCGGCGCGATCCTGTTCGCCAAGGCCAAGCTGGAACTCAAACAACCGGTTTTCACCAACGTCGAGAAGCTGATTTTCGCCGCAGTGGTCGTGGGCGCCGTGGTGGCGGCCTATGGTCTCTACGATGGCTTCCTGACGCTGTAACCCCTGATTGAATTGTCATCTGGAGGAACACAGAAATGACCACGGAAAAAGTGAAGTACGGCGTCCACTCCGAAGCCGGGAAACTGCGTAAAGTCATGGTTTGCTCCCCAGGTCTGGCCCATCAGCGGCTGACCCCGAACAACTGCGATGAACTGCTGTTCGATGACGTGCTGTGGGTGGCGCAGGCCAAGCGCGATCACTTCGACTTCGTCACCAAGATGCGCGAGCGCGGCATCGACGTGGTGGAAATGCACAACCTGCTGACCGACATCGTCGCCATCCCCGAAGCGCTGGACTGGATTCTTGAGCGCAAAGTGACGGCCGACTCGGTGGGCCTGGGCCTGATCAGCGAAGTGAAATCCTGGCTGAAAAGCCTCGAGCCACGCCACATCGCCGAATTCCTGATTGGCGGCGTGTCGGCCGATGATCTGCCGGACAGCTTCGGTGGCAAGACCATCCAGATGTTCCGCGACTTCCTCGGCCACTCCAGCTTCATCCTGCCGCCGCTGCCCAACACCCAGTTCACCCGCGACACTACCTGCTGGATCTACGGTGGCGTGACGCTGAACCCGATGTACTGGCCGGCGCGCCGTCAGGAAACCCTGCTGACCACCGCCATCTATAAATTCCATCCGCAATTCACCAACGCCGAATTCGAGATCTGGTACGGCGACCCGGACAAGGACCACGGCAACTCCACCCTTGAGGGCGGCGACGTCATGCCGATCGGCAACGGCGTGGTGCTGATCGGCATGGGCGAGCGCTCATCGCGGCAGGCCATCGGCCAACTGGCGCTGAACCTGTTCAACAACAAAGCGGTGGAAAAAGTCATCGTCGCCGGCCTGCCGAAGTCCCGCGCAGCAATGCACCTGGACACCGTGTTCAGCTTCTGCGACCGCGACCTGGTGACGATCTTCCCGGAAGTGGTCAACCAGATCGTCGCCTTCACCCTGCGTCCTGACGAAAGCAAACAGGGTGGCATCGACATCCGCCGCGAAGAAGGCAGCTTCCTCGACACCGTCGCTGCGGCGCTGAATCTGCCGAAACTGCGCGTGGTGGAAACTGGCGGCAACAGCTTCGCCGCCGAACGCGAGCAATGGGACGACGGCAACAACGTGGTGGCCATGGAACCGGGCGTGGTCATCGGCTACGACCGCAACACCTACACCAACACTCTGCTGCGCAAGGCTGGCGTGGAGGTCATCACCATCAGCGCCGGCGAGCTCGGCCGAGGCCGTGGCGGCGGCCACTGCATGACCTGCCCGATCATCCGCGACCCGATCGACTACTAATCTTTGAGCCTTCGCCGCGACTTATCGAGCGCGGCCAAGGGGATAACCGAAACCCAAGGAGATCCATCATGGCTTTTAACATTCACAACCGTAACCTGCTCAGCCTGGAACACCACACCCCACGTGAGCTGCGTTACCTGCTCGACCTGTCCCGTGATCTGAAACGCGCGAAATACACCGGCACCGAGCAACAACACCTGAAGGGCAACAACATCGCCCTGATTTTCGAGAAAACTTCGACCCGCACCCGTTGCGCCTTCGAAGTGGCGGCCTATGACCAAGGCGCAAACGTCACTTACATCGACCCGAACTCCTCGCAGATCGGCCACAAGGAAAGCATGAAGGACACCGCCCGCGTGCTCGGGCGCATGTATGACGCCATCGAGTACCGTGGCTTCAAACAGGAAATCGTCGAGGAGCTGGCCAAGTTCGCCGGCGTGCCGGTGTTCAACGGCCTGACCGATGAATATCACCCGACCCAGATGATCGCCGACGTGCTGACCATGCGTGAGCACGCCGACAAGCCGATCCATGAAATCAGCTACGCCTACCTGGGCGACGCGCGCAACAACATGGGTAACTCGCTGCTGCTGATCGGCGCCAAACTGGGCATGGACGTGCGCATCTGCGCGCCAAAAGCACTGTGGCCGCTGGACGATCTGGTGGCGCGCTGCAAAAAATACGGTGAGGAAAGCGGCGCACGCATTACCCTCACCGAAGATCCGAAAGAAGCGGTCAAAGGCGTGGACTTCATTCACACCGATGTCTGGGTGTCGATGGGTGAACCGGTGGAAGCCTGGGCCGAGCGCATTCAGCAACTGCTGCCGTATCAGGTCAACGCCGACCTGATGAAAGCCACCGGCAACCCGCGTACCAAGTTCATGCACTGCCTGCCGGCCTTTCACAACAGCGACACCAAGGTCGGCAAACAGATCGCCGAGCAGTATCCGCACCTGAAAAACGGCATCGAAGTGACCGACGACGTGTTCGAGTCGCCAGCCTGCATCGCCTTCGAGCAAGCGGAAAACCGCATGCACACGATCAAGGCGATTCTGGTTTCGACCCTGGCTGATCTCTGACGCCACAGCGCTCCCACTGAAGGAACCGGAAACCCAATGTGGGAGCGAGCCTGCTCGCGAAAGCGTCAGATCAGACAACATCACTGTTGAATGACATACCGCATTCGCGAGCAGGCTCGCTCCCACAGGGATATCGGTTCCGACAGGGAGATCGAGTCGTTTGCCATTCCTCTGCTTAGAAGGATTGCACCATGCGTATCGTCGTAGCCCTGGGCGGTAACGCCCTGCTCCGCCGTGGTGAGCCGATGACCGCTGACAACCAGCGCGCCAACATCCGCATCGCCACTGAGCAAATCGCCAAGATCCATCCCGGCAACCAACTGGTCATCGCTCACGGCAATGGACCGCAAGTCGGCCTGCTGTCGCTACAAGCGGCGGCCTACACCTCCGTCACCCCCTACCCGCTGGACGTGCTCGGTGCCGAAACCGAAGGCATGATCGGCTACATCATCGAACAGGAACTGGGCAATCTGCTCGACTTCGAAGTGCCGTTCGCCACCCTGCTGACCCAGGTCGAAGTCGACGCCAACGACCCGGCATTCAAGAACCCGACCAAACCGATCGGCCCGGTCTACGAGAAAGCCGAAGCGGAAAAACTCGCCGCCGAGAAAGGCTGGGCAATTGCTGCCGATGGCGACAAATTCCGCCGCGTCGTCGCCAGTCCACGGCCGAAACGCATCTTCGAAATCCGTCCGATCAAGTGGTTGCTGGACAAGGGCAGCATCGTCATCTGCGCCGGTGGCGGCGGGATTCCGACCATGTACGACGAGCAACGCAACCTCAAGGGCATCGAGGCGGTGATCGACAAGGACCTGTGCTCGTCGTTGCTCGCCGAGCAACTGGAAGCCGATCTGCTGGTGATCGCCACTGACGTCAACGCAGCGTTCATCGATTACGGCAAGCCGACGCAGAAAGCCATCGCCGAAGCCCACCCGGACGAACTCGAACGCCTTGGTTTCGCCGCCGGCTCGATGGGGCCGAAGGTGCAGGCAGCCTGCGAATTCGCGCGCCATACTGGCAACGTCGCGGTGATCGGTTCGCTGGCCGATATCGAAGCCATCGTCCAGGGCACCGCCGGTACGCGGGTCAGCACGGCGAAGCCGGGGATCAGCTACCGATAACAATAAACGCCGGGGCAGGCTCAAGACCTGCTCCGCTTCCATGCCTTGAAAGGAGTAGCTCAATGGCCCAGTTCGAACCTGGTCATCTGCACATCGAGCGGCACGCGTTGACCGACGATGACGTCAATTACAACGTGCATCTGGACTATGAAGTGTTCACCGATCCGCAGAAAGGCAAAGGGATTCAGTTCACCCTGCACGGCAGCATGCAGGGCAAGGACATGAAGGAGGCGTTTTTCCTGCCCAAGGAAGAGGCCTACAACTTCGCCCGCGATGTCACGCGGATCGCTGAGAAGTACGGCATACCCAAGACCCACAGCCAGATCGGCTCGGTGCACAAGCATTACGATCTGATGTTTGAAGACATTCGGCAGAAGTTGAATATGCAGTCGGGGGATCCGGTGAACCTCGAGCATTTCGAATAAAAATCAAAAGCCCCTCACCCTAGCCCTCTCCCGGAGGGAGAGGGAACCGATTGGGGGATGCTGCAGCATTGCGTCGACCTGATCCTGCATCACTGAATCCATAATCGCCCGGTACTTTCAGGTCGATGCATAACCCCAGACACCTCGGTCGGCTCCCTCTCCCTCCGGGAGAGGGCTGGGGTGAGGGGGCTTTTGATTTAAGGCATACTTGCCTCCCTCCGCTCTGCAGATCACTGAACCGCCCCCATGCGTATCCACGTCAGCTTCATCGACCGCGTCGGCATCACCCAGGAAGTCCTGGCTATCCTCGGTGGGCGCAATCTCAATCTGGATGCGGTGGAGATGATCCCGCCGAACGTCTACATCGACGCGCCGACCCTCAGCCCGCAAGTGCTCGAAGAACTCAAAGATGCGCTGTTTCGCGTGCTCGGCGTGGAAGCGGTGACCGTGGTCGATATCCTCCCCGGCCAGCGCCGGCACTTGCAGCTAGATGCCCTGCTCGCGGCGATGACCGACCCGGTGCTGGCCCTCGACAGCGCCGGCAAGGTGCTGCTGGCCAACCCGGCGTTGATTGCCCTGTACGGTCGCGAACCGGCCGGTGAAAGCGTCTCGGCGCTGTTCAATGATCCCGGCCTGCTCGATACCCTGCTGGAAAACGGCTTTCGCCTGCCGCTGCGCGAAATCACCGTCAACGGCCAGACCCTGCTGCTCGACGCCACGCCGATCACCGACGCCGGCGCCCTGCTGACCCTGTATCAACCAAATCGCATCGGCGAACAACTCTCGGCACTGCACCACGATCACGCCGAAGGCTTCGACGCGCTGCTCGGCGAGTCTCCGGCGATCCGCACACTCAAGGCCCGTGCGCAACGCGTCGCCGCCCTTGATGCACCGTTGTTGATTCAAGGCGAAACCGGTACCGGTAAAGAACTCGTCGCCCGCGCTTGCCATGCCATCAGTGCGCGGCACAGCGCTCCGTTTCTCGCCCTCAACTGCGCAGCGCTGCCGGAAAACCTCGCCGAGAGCGAACTGTTCGGCTATGCCCCCGGCGCCTTCACTGGTGCGGCGCGTGGCGGTAAACCGGGGCTGATGGAACTGGCCAACCAGGGCACGGTGTTCCTCGATGAAATCGGCGAGATGTCGCCGTACTTGCAGGCCAAATTGCTGCGTTTTCTCAACGACGGCAGCTTCCGCCGCGTCGGTGGTGATCGTGAAGTGAAGGTCAACGTACGCATCCTCAGCGCGACCCACCGCGATCTGGAAAAAATGGTCAGCGAAGGCCTGTTCCGCGAGGACCTGTTCTATCGCCTCAACGTGCTCAACGTCGAAGTGCCGCCGCTGCGTGAACGCGGTCAGGACATCCTGCTGCTGGCGCGCTACTTCATGCAGCAGGCCTGTGCGCAGATCCAGCGCCCGGTCTGCCGCCTGGCGCCCGGCACTTATCCGGCGCTGCTCGGCAATCGCTGGCCGGGCAACGTGCGGCAATTGCAGAACGTGATTTTCCGTGCGGCGGCGATTTGCGAGAGCAGCCTGGTCGATATCGGCGACCTCGACATCGCCGGCACCTCCGTCGCGCGCCAGACCGACACTGAGGTGGAAAGTCTCGAACAAGCGGTCGAATCGTTCGAAAGGGCGCTGCTGGAAAAGCTTTACGTCAGCTATCCCTCGACCCGGCAACTGGCGAGCCGCTTGCAAACCTCGCACACCGCCATCGCCCATCGCCTGCGCAAATACGGCATTCCCAATAAACCCTGACTCACCGCGCATCCCTATTGCAGGAAATTCCCCATGTGGGAGCGAGCCTGCTCGCGAAAGCGGTCTATCAGCGAAATAGCTGGCGCCTGACACACCGTCTTCGCGAGCAGGCTCGCTCCCACAAGGTTTTATGGCGGATTCAAAATCCGTTCAAAAACGACCTCTATCTGTACCGAAAGCGCTACAGCGGAACGATATCGCTACACCCGCCTGTGACCAGCGCTGCGCAACGCTTTGATCCGATTAAGCTTTTCTCCTCGCCCCAAGCTGTAGCGATTTCGCTACAGGCGCAACCTGCCGACACCCACCTAAAAACTCCAAGCCATTGATTTATATAGATAAATCAACCTTGGCCGCATTCTTGCTACCTGCCTCCTCATGTATTAAGGGCTTCCCCGCCCCAAGCTTTCCACCGCGTCCACCAGACGAGTCTGGCCCCTGAGGAGTTTCCATGAGCGAGTTGCGTTTTACTGAAGATCACGAATGGCTGCGCACCGAAGCCGACGGCAGTGTCACTGTCGGCATCACCGCATTCGCGCAGAACGCCTTGGGCGACGTGGTGTTCGTGCAACTGCCTGAGCTGCAGGCTTACGAAAAAGGCGCTGAAGCCGCCACCGTGGAATCGGTGAAAGCCGCCAGCGGCGTGTACATGCCGCTCGATGGCGACGTGCTGGAAGTCAACCCGGCGCTGGAAAACGCCCCGGAACTGGTCAACGAAGATCCGCTGGGCGAAGGCTGGTTCTTCCGCTTCCAGCCAAGCGACGCCGCCGCTGTCGGCGAACTGCTCGATCAGGACGCCTATGACCGCCTGATCAAAGCCCAAGCCGAAGCCTGAGGAATTACCCCATGACCGCCATCAATCTCGGCACCGCCAACGAATTCATCGCCCGTCACATCGGCCCGCGCGCCGGTGACGAGCAAGCCATGCTCAACAGCCTCGGCTTCGATTCCCTCGAAGCGCTGAGCGCCAGCGTCATCCCGGAAAGCATCAAGGGCACCAGCGTGCTGGGCATGGACGACGGCCTCAGCGAGGCCGACGCCCTGGCGATGATCAAATCCATCGCTGGCAAAAACCAACTGTTCAAAACCTACATCGGCCAGGGCTACTACAACTGCCACACGCCGTCGCCGATCCTGCGCAACCTGCTGGAAAACCCGGCCTGGTACACCGCTTACACCCCATACCAGCCAGAAATTTCCCAGGGCCGTCTCGAAGCGCTGCTGAACTTCCAGACCATGATCAGCGACCTCACCGGCCTGCCGATCGCCAACGCCTCGCTGCTCGACGAAGCCACCGCCGCTGCCGAAGCCATGACCTTCTGCAAACGCCTGAGCAAGAACAAGGGCAGCCACCAGTTCTTCGCCTCGATCCACAGCCATCCGCAGACCCTCGACGTGCTGCGCACCCGTGCCGAGCCGCTCGGTATTGACGTGGTCGTGGGCGATGAGCGCGAACTGACTGACGTCACGCCGTTCTTCGGCGCGCTGCTGCAATACCCGGCGAGCAACGGTGATGTGTTCGACTACCGCGAGCTGACCGAGCGCTTCCACGCCGCCAACGCTCTGGTGGCCGTGGCCGCTGACCTGCTCGCCCTGACCCTGCTCACCGCACCGGGCGAATTCGGTGCCGACGTCGCCATCGGTTCGGCGCAACGCTTCGGCGTGCCGCTGGGCTTCGGTGGCCCGCACGCCGCTTACTTCTCCACCAAGGATGCGTTCAAGCGCGACATGCCCGGCCGTCTGGTCGGTGTCTCGGTTGACCGTTTCGGCAAGCCGGCCCTGCGTCTGGCGATGCAGACCCGCGAGCAGCACATCCGCCGCGAAAAGGCCACCTCGAACATCTGCACCGCTCAAGTGCTGCTGGCCAACATCGCCAGCATGTATGCCGTCTATCACGGCCCGAAAGGCCTGACGCAGATCGCCAACCGCGTGCATCACCTGACCGCGATCCTGGCCAAGGGCCTGACCGCGCTGGGCGCTCAAGTCGAACAAGCCAGTTTCTTCGACACCCTGACCATCGCCACCGGCGCGCACACCGCCGCGCTGCACGACAAGGCGCATGCTGAGCAGATCAATTTGCGCGTGATCGACGCCGAACGTCTGGGCCTGTCGGTCGACGAAACCACCACTCAGGCTGATATCGAAACCCTGTGGGGCCTGTTCGCCGACGGCCAAACCCTGCCGGACTTCGCTGCGCTGGCCGCCTCGGTGCAGAGCACCATCCCTGCTGCGCTGGTGCGCCAGTCGCCGATCCTCAGCCACCCGGTGTTCAACCGTTACCACTCGGAAACCGAGCTGATGCGCTACCTGCGCAAACTGGCGGACAAAGACCTGGCGCTGGATCGCACGATGATCCCGCTGGGCTCGTGCACCATGAAACTCAACGCCGCCAGTGAAATGATCCCGGTGACCTGGGCCGAATTCGGTGCACTGCACCCGTTCGCCCCGGCCGCACAAAGCGCCGGTTACCAGCAACTGACCGATGAGCTGGAAGCGATGCTCTGCGCCGCCACCGGTTACGACTCGATCTCGCTGCAACCGAACGCTGGTTCGCAAGGCGAATACGCAGGTCTCCTGGCGATCCGCGCCTACCACCAGAGCCGTGGCGATGAGCGCCGCGACATCTGCCTGATCCCGTCGTCGGCCCACGGCACCAACCCGGCCACCGCGCAAATGGCTGGTATGCGTGTGGTCGTCACCGCGTGCGATGCCCGTGGCAACGTCGACATTGAAGACCTGCGCGCCAAAGCCATCGAGCACCGCGAACACCTCGCCGCGCTGATGATCACCTACCCGTCGACCCACGGCGTGTTCGAAGAAGGCATCCGCGAAATCTGCGCGATCATTCACGACAACGGCGGCCAGGTGTACATCGACGGCGCCAACATGAACGCCATGGTCGGCCTCTGCGCACCGGGCAAGTTCGGCGGCGACGTTTCGCACCTGAACCTGCACAAAACCTTCTGCATCCCGCACGGCGGTGGCGGCCCGGGCGTTGGCCCGATCGGCGTCAAGTCGCACCTGACCCCGTTCCTGCCGGGCCACGGCCAGATGGAACGCAAGGAAGGCGCGGTCTGCGCGGCACCGTTCGGCAGCGCAAGTATTTTGCCGATCACCTGGATGTACATCCGCATGATGGGTGGCGCCGGTCTCAAACGCGCTTCGCAGCTGGCGATCCTCAATGCCAACTACATTTCCCGCCGCCTCGAAGAGCATTACCCAGTGCTGTACACCGGCAGCAACGGCCTGGTGGCGCACGAGTGCATCCTCGATCTGCGTCCACTCAAAGACAGCAGCGGCATCAGCGTCGATGACGTCGCCAAGCGCCTGATCGACTTCGGCTTCCATGCGCCGACCATGTCGTTCCCGGTCGCCGGCACATTGATGATCGAGCCGACCGAAAGCGAATCCAAGGAAGAACTGGACCGCTTCTGCGACGCCATGATCCGCATCCGCGAAGAAATCCGCGCAGTGGAAAACGGCACGCTGGACAAGGAAGACAACCCGCTGAAAAACGCCCCGCACACCGCAGCGGAACTGGTCGGCGAATGGACCCACCCGTACAGCCGTGAGCAAGCCGTTTACCCGGTCGCGTCGCTGATCGAAGGCAAATACTGGCCGCCGGTCGGCCGTGTCGACAACGTCTTCGGCGATCGCAACCTGGTCTGTGCCTGCCCGTCGATCGAAAGCTACGCTTAATGGAATGAGGGGCTGAATATCGGCCCCGATTTCAGCAATACCCTAGATCCCCCTGTGGGAGCGAGCCTGCTCGCGAAGGCGCCATTTCAGTCAACGTAAATGGTGGCTGATCCGACGCTTTCGCGAGCAGGCTCGCTCCCACAAGGGATCTGCACCGATCTCAAAAACTGCGCCAATCCCCATAACAAGAAACCGGAGAACCACTCATGTCGTTAAGCGTGTTCGACCTGTTCAAGATTGGCATCGGTCCCTCCAGTTCCCACACCGTCGGCCCGATGCGCGCGGCTGCGCGCTTTGCCGAGGGCTTACGCCGTGAAAACCTGCTGACCAGCACCGCCAGCGTGCGTGTCGAGCTGTACGGTTCGCTCGGTGCTACCGGCAAAGGTCACGGCAGCGATAAAGCCGTGCTGCTCGGCCTTGAAGGCGAGCACCCGGACACAGTCGACACCGAAACCGTCGCCGCGCGCCTGCAGGAAATTCGCGGCAACGGCCGCTTGAACCTGCTCGGCGAACACAGCATTGCGTTCAACGAGAAAGAACATCTGGCAATGATCCGCAAACCGTTGGCCTATCACCCCAACGGCATGATCTTTCGCGCCTTCGATGCGGCGGGGATTCAGATCCGCAGTCGCGAGTACTACTCGGTTGGCGGTGGTTTTGTTGTCGATGAAGATGCAGCCGGTGCCGATCGCATCGTCGAAGACGCCACGCCACTGACCTTCCCCTTCAAAAGCGCCAAGGATTTGCTTGGCCATTGCGCTACGTACGGGCTGTCGATCAGCCAGGTGATGCTGACCAATGAAAGCGCCTGGCGCCCGGAAGCCGAAACCCGTGCCGGCCTGCTGAAAATCTGGCAAGTGATGCAGGACTGCGTCGCTGCTGGCTGTCGTAACGAAGGTATCTTGCCGGGCGGTTTGAAGGTCAAACGCCGGGCGGCGGCGCTGCATCGGCAATTGTGCAAGAACCCGGAATCGGCCCTGCGCGATCCGCTGTCGGTGCTCGACTGGGTCAATCTTTATGCACTGGCGGTCAACGAAGAAAACGCCAACGGCGGACGCGTGGTCACTGCGCCCACCAATGGCGCGGCGGGGATCATTCCGGCGGTGCTGCATTACTACATGCGTTTTATCCCCGGGGCGAATGACGACGGTGTCGTGCGATTTCTGCTGACAGCTGCCGCAATCGGCATTCTTTACAAGGAAAACGCTTCGATCTCCGGCGCCGAAGTCGGTTGTCAGGGTGAGGTCGGTGTGGCCTGTTCAATGGCGGCCGGCGCTCTGTGCGAAGTGCTCGGCGGCAGCGTGCAACAAGTCGAAAACGCCGCGGAAATCGGCATGGAACACAACCTCGGCCTGACCTGCGACCCGATCGGCGGCCTGGTGCAAGTCCCGTGCATCGAGCGCAATGCGATGGGTTCGGTGAAAGCCATCAATGCCGTGCGCATGGCCATGCGTGGCGACGGCCAGCATTTCGTCTCCCTCGACAAAGTCATCCGCACCATGCGCCAGACCGGCGCCGACATGAAAAGCAAATACAAGGAAACCGCCCGCGGCGGCCTGGCGGTCAACATTATCGAATGCTGATTACCAACTCAGCCAAACGTAACTAGCTCCCTCTCCCTCCGGGAGAGGGCTGGGGTGAGGGGCTCTTGATCTTGCCTCTCACCCGCAACCCAAATTCAAAGGAGCCACGCATGTCCACCGAACAACTCTCGAAAACCCCGCTGCACGCACTGCACCTCGAACTCGGCGCGCGCATGGTGCCGTTCGCCGGCTACGACATGCCCGTGCAATACCCGCTCGGAGTGATGAAAGAACATCAGCACACCCGTGAGCAAGCCGGGCTGTTCGACGTCTCGCACATGGGCCAGATTCGTCTGACCGGTGCCAATGCGGCCAAAGCCCTGGAAACCCTGGTGCCGGTGGACATCATCGACCTGCCGGTGGGCATGCAGCGTTATGCGATGTTCACCAACGAAAGCGGCGGCATCCTCGACGACCTGATGGTTGCCAATCTGGGCAATGACGAGTTGTTCCTGGTGGTCAACGCCGCGTGCAAGGATCAGGATCTCGCGCATCTGCAAAAACACATCGGCGATCAGTGCACCATTACGGCGCTGTTCGAAGAGCGCGCCCTGCTCGCCCTGCAAGGTCCGGCAGCCGTCACGGTGCTGACGCGTCTTGCGCCGGACGTGGCGAAGATGACCTTCATGCAGTTCAACCGTGTGTCGTTGCTGGGCGTTGAGTGCTTTGTCAGCCGTTCGGGCTACACCGGTGAAGACGGTTTCGAAATCTCTGTACCGGCCGCCGAAGCGGAAAAACTCGCCCGCGCCCTGCTCGCCGAACCAGAGGTTCAGACCATCGGTCTTGGCGCCCGCGACTCGCTGCGTCTGGAAGCCGGCCTGTGCCTGTACGGCCATGACATGAACACCGAAACCACGCCGATCGAAGCCAGCCTGCTTTGGGCGATCTCCAAGCCCCGCCGCGCCGATGGCGCGCGGGCCGGCGGTTTCCCGGGCGCCGAGCAGATCTTCGCGCAGCAACAGAACGGCGTCGCACGCAAACGCGTCGGCCTGCTGCCACAGGAGCGTACCCCGGTGCGTGAAGGCGCAGAGATCGTCAACGAGGCCGGCGAGATCATCGGCAGCGTCTGCAGCGGCGGCTTTGGTCCGACCTTGGGCGGCCCATTGGCGATGGGTTACCTCGACAGCGCCTACGTCACGCTCGATACGCCCGTATGGGCCATCGTCCGTGGGAAAAAGGTGCAAATGCTTGTAAGCAAAATGCCATTTGTTCCACAACGCTACTATCGCGGTTGATCGACTGTTTCTATAAGTAACGCGATTGCGTTATGCGTGCACTAATGTGTAACGCAATCGCCATAAAACAGTGCGTTTTTTAACATCTTTTTCGGATATGAACGTTGCTTATAACGACTGCAAAAAACTGAACCAGACAATCGTCCAAGACTGCACTAGTGAACTGACTAATTGCCGCGAAGAGCAGTAAAACCGGGGTCTTCGCAGGGCTTGTTTTTTCTCCCGTAGTTGGCGTAGAGTTTGTCCACTGTGTTTGCATGGGTCAGCTTGGAATCGTGACCTGGGCAGTAGCCTACAAGTTAGCTACATCCCGCTCGACGTCTTCTTACTCCTTGCAACCAGCTCCAGTACTCTTTCATGTGAAAGGGGCTGTCATCAATTTATGCGTCAAAGGAAATAAGAAATGTCCACACGTCAGAGCGGTACCGTCAAGTGGTTTAACGACGAGAAAGGTTTTGGTTTTATCACTCCAGAAAGCGGTCCGGATCTGTTCGTACATTTCCGCGCCATTCAGGGCAACGGCTTCAAGAGCCTGAAAGAAGGCCAGAAGGTGACTTTCGTTGCCGTGCAAGGCCAGAAAGGCATGCAGGCTGACGAAGTACAAGCAGAAGCCTGATCTTCTGATACGAAAAAGCCCCTGATATTGATATCAGGGGCTTTTTTGTGCGCGCTTATCCGTAAAATGGCGCTTCCATTCGCGTCCCGAGGCTGCCATGTCGAAACACCTGCTCACGCCGCAAGGGGACTTTCCTCCCGTTGCTCTCGGTCGTCGTCTGGCGGCGATGTTCTACGACTTCCTGCTGTGCACCGCCCTGCTGATCGTCACCGGATTCATCTATAAGTTGATCCAGGCGGCGATCATTGGCGAAGAGCGTCTGCGAGTGATGACCGACGCCGGCCAGCTGGATGGTGATCCGCTCTACTCCACGGTGCTGCTGTTGGTATTGTTCGGCTTCTTTGCCAAGTTCTGGACCCATGGCGGGCAGACACTGGGCATGCAGGTGTGGGGGATCCGCGTGCAGAACGCCAACGGCACAGCGATCAGCCTGTGGCAGGCGCTGCTGCGCTTTATGGTGTCGATCGCGTCGTGGTTGTGTGTCGGGCTGGGATTCTTCTGGTCGCTGTTCGACAAGCAGAAACGCACTTGGCACGACATCTATTCGGATACGCGTGTGGTGCGGATCCCGAAGAAGAGCAAATAATTTCCATGCTCAAGAGTCGGCCTGTGGTGAGGGGATTTATCCCCGTTGGGTGGCGAAGCCGCCCCAAAATCAACCACCGCGGTGTATCAGACACACCGCGTGCGCTTCCTAACGACTGCTACGCAGCCGAACGGGGATAAATCCCCTCACCACAGGGCTCACTCATACAAGGGGTTCACTCAGGCGTTACCGGCCAATTTCATCCGCGCTGCCTGGGTGAAGTCGAGCATGCGCTTCAACGGGCGGATCGCTTGGGGAATCAGCGCCGGATCGACAAAGATCTCGTTGGTGCCTTCCTTCAAGCTCTTGAGCGTGCGCTCAAGGGTGTTCATGGCCATCCACGGGCAATGTGCGCAACTGCGGCAAGCCGCGCCGTTACCGGCGGTAGGCGCTTCGATGAAGACCTTGTCCGGGCACAGCTGCTGCATCTTGTAGAAGATGCCACGGTCGGTGGCGACGATCAGGGTCTTGTTCGGCAGGCTTTGCGCGGCAGCGATCAACTGGCTGGTGGAACCGACGGCGTCCGCCAGTTCGATCACCGAAGTCGGCGACTCGGGATGCACCAGAATCGCCGCGTCCGGGTACAGCGCCTTCATGTCTTCGAGCTGCTTGGACTTGAATTCTTCATGGACGATGCAAGCACCGTCCCACAGCAGCATGTCGGCGCCGGTCTTGCGCTGAATATAAGTGCCCAAGTGCTTGTCCGGGCCCCAGATGATCGTCTCGCCGTTGTCCATCAGGCTTTCGACGATCTCCAGTGCACAGCTCGAAGTCACCACCCAGTCAGCCCGAGCCTTCACGGCGGCGGAAGTATTGGCATAAACCACCACGGTGCGTTCCGGGTGCTGGTCGCAGAACGCCGAGAACTCATCGACCGGGCAACCCAGGTCCAGCGAGCACGTCGCCTCCAGGGTCGGCATCAGCACGCGTTTTTCCGGGTTGAGAATCTTTGCAGTCTCGCCCATGAACTTCACGCCGGCGACCACCACGGTCTTGGCCGGATGGGCATTGCCGAAGCGGGCCATTTCCAGGGAATCGGATACACAGCCGCCGGTCTCTTCGGCCAGGGCCTGAATCACCGGATCGCAATAAAAGTGGGCAACCAGCACCGCGTCCTGAGCCTTGAGCTCGGCGGCGATGGCGGAACGGTAATAAGCCTCCTCTTCTGCCGTCAGCGGTTTGGGCTGTTTGGCGTCGAGGTGGGCTTGAACCAGAAGGCGTTCGGAAATCTGCGTCATGTTCGCAAGACCTGCAGGCGCATTCGCGCGAAAGTCGAGTATACACCCGGCTCCGGACCGTTAGAGGGTACCGCCGGGAGAGTGAGTATCATCAGGCACGGACAGCGTTGAAGCTGCGCAAGGCTACAGAATATCCCGTTGATACAAAAGATGATTCTGACCTGTGTCAGGCCGCCCGCGCTGAAACGTCGAACGCCCGAATTGCAGGCAAAAAAAAACCCGGAAATCCTCACTTTCGTGGGCCTTCCGGATTTTCTAAACCGCCAAATATGGTGGGTCGTGTGGGATTCGAACCTACGACCAATTGGTTAAAAGCCAACTGCTCTACCAACTGAGCTAACGACCCGCTGTGTGGTGGCGCGTATAATACTGATTTCTAAGGACTATTCAACACCTTTTTTGAAAAAGATCAAAAATAAGGAGTTGGATCGCTCACACCCGCCGCCGCGAAGCCTTCAGCACGCAGGCGGCAGCTGTCACATTTGCCGCAGGCGCGGCCGTCATCGTCTGCCTGATAGCAGGAAACCGTGAGGCCATAATCCACGCCCAGCTTCACGCCAGCCTGGACGATCTGCGCCTTGCTCAGGTTTTGCAGTGGCGCCTGAATGCGGAAGCCATTGCCTTCCACGCCCGCTTTGGTGGCCAGGTTGGCCATGCGCTCGAACGACTCGATGAACTCGGGACGGCAATCCGGGTAGCCGGAATAATCCACTGCATTGACGCCGATGAAGATGTCGCGCGCGCCGAGCACTTCGGCCCAACCCAGCGCCAACGACAGAAACACGGTGTTGCGCGCCGGCACATAAGTCACCGGAATGCCTTCGCCCAGCTCTTCCGGAATGTCGATGCTGGTGTCAGTCAGCGCCGAGCCGCCCATGCCGTTGAGATTCAGGCCAATGACCTTGTGCTCGACCACTCCCAGATCGCGAGCAACGCGGGCGGCGGCATGCAATTCAGCATGGGAGCGCTGGCCGTAATCGAAGCTCATGGTATAGCAGGCGTAGCCTTCGGCGCGTGCCATCGCCACCACGGTGGCCGAGTCGAGGCCGCCCGAAAGCAGGATAACGGCACGTTTTTCGGTAGTGTTCGGTTGTTCAATCATCTCAGCGCCCCGGCTCATCATTCCATAGATATTTATGCAACTGCAGTTGCAGCCGCACTGGCAGGTTATCTGCCACCACCCAATCCGCCAGATCCCTGGCATTGAGGTCATGATGACTTGGGGAGAAAAGCACTTCACCCGCACGTCGATCAAGCCCGTACTGGATCAGTTTCGATACCGCCCAGTCATAGTCTTCCCGCGAGCAGATGACAAACTTCACCTGATCGTTGCGGGTTAGCAGTTCGATGTTCTCGTAACGGTTGCGATGGGCTTCTTTCGAGCCCGGCGTTTTCAGGTCGACGACGCGACTGACACGCGGATCGACGGCGGACACGTCGAGGGCGCCGCTGGTTTCCAGCGACACCTCGTAACCGGCATCACACAACCGTTCAAGCAAAGGAATGGCGTTCGGCTGAGCCAACGGCTCACCGCCGGTGACACAGACGTAGCGCGGACGATATCCGGCCACTTGCTCAAGGATGTCGTCGAGGGTACGGACGGTGCCGCCGCTGAACGCATAAGCGCTGTCGCAGTATTGGCAACGCAACGGGCAACCGGTCAGGCGCACGAAAACCGTGGGCAGCCCGGCAGTCCGAGTTTCCCCCTGCAACGAGTAGAAAACTTCGGTGATTCTCAATGTGTCTTGCATAGTCGCCACGGGCGTAACAGCTAAACAGGCTGTCCGCCTCCGTCAGGCACTTCAGGCAATCCCGCCAACGCGTAGACCACAAGAAGCGTGTTTCAGAAAAAGGGCGTGAATTCTAACGAAAAAACCCGCGACAAGCGCGGGTTTCTTCAAAACACGGATGAACAGGCTTACATGCGCTGCAAATCACGCTGGGCCAGCTGCGCGGCGGAAGTGCCCGGATATTGGGACACCACCTGCTGCAGAATGCCTTTGACCTTGTCGGTATGACCGAGGCGGCGTTCTACGTCAGCCAGCTTGTACAGCGAATCCGGCACTTTGTTGTGCTTGGGATACAGCTGCGAAACCTTGGCAAAGGCCTGACCTGCACCTTGCAGATCACCCTTGGCCAGGTTCACTTCGCCCAACCAGTACTGGGCGTTGCCCGCGTACTGGCTGTTGGGGTATTTGCGCAGGAAAGCGGCGAAGGCCTGGCTGGCCTTGTCGAAATCCTTGGCTTTGATCAGGTCGAAAGCGGCATCGTAATACAGCTTTTCCTTGACCGGATCAGCCGGTTCGCTACCCGCAGCAGGGGCCTGGGCTGCCGCAGCAGCACCCGCGCCTGCGGCAGCACCGGCAGCAGCACTTGCATCGCCACCGGCAGAAGAATTCTCGGGAGTCGCGGCTGGTGCAACGCCGGATCCTATGCGCCGATCAAGATCCTGGTATCGCTCCAGGGATTCCTGCTTCATGCGCGAAACCTGATTCTGCAGTTCTTCGATCACGCCCTGTTGGCGCGAGATCTGATCCTGCATCTGTTGCAATTGGTTGAACAGCATGCCTTGTGCCGAGGCAGGGGCCGAAGCCGCTCCCCCGGCATAGGCGCCGTTCGTACCGTAACCCGCAGGCGGATAACTGCTCCCGCTATTGTTATAACCGGAGTTGTCATCGACCACAGGAACCGCAGCCCACGCCGCAAGCGGCGCGAGGCTGAGAGCCAGAACAGTTACAGCACGACGGCACGTTCGCATATCGAATTACTTACGCAGTTCGACGCGACGGTTCTGGGCCCAGGACTGCTCGTCGTTGCCGGTAGCAACTGGACGCTCTTCGCCATAGGAAACCAGTTCCAGCTGAGCTGGGGAAACACCTTGCAGTACCAGGTAGCGCTGAACGGCTTTCGCACGACGCTCGCCCAGTGCCATGTTGTACTCACGAGTACCACGTTCGTCGGTGTTGCCTTCCAGAACAACGCGAGCGCCGTTTGCTTTCAGGTCTTTGGCGTGAACGTCCAGAGCGCGCATGGCTTCTGGCTTCAGGTCCGAGCTGTCGTATTCGAAGTAGAAGGTGGTGATTGCGCGCAGAGCAGCTTCTTCGCTCAGGGAACCGTCAACGGCACCGGTGTTTGCGCCGTAACCAGCGTTTGGATCAACAGCGCCTTCACCGGCGTTGTCGCCGCCTTTGGACGAGCAACCTACAGCTACAGCCATGGCCAGAGCCAGCGCAGCAAATTTACCAAACTTCAGCATTTCCATCGTGAAACTCCTAATGAACCCCAGTGTGTTAAGTAAAACGTGTAGCGCCCGCTCACTTCAGGTAAGGGGACCAGGACGGTTCTCTGACTTCGCCTTGAGCGGTAGGAAGCGGGAGCCTCACGCGTCCATTAATGGACACGAGCATCAAGACTCCCCGGCCCTGTTGGCGGGTGGCGTAGATTACCATGGTGCCGTTGGGCGCAACAGTAGGTGACTCGTCCAGAGTGCTATCAGTGAGGATCTTTACACTACCTCGCTGCAGATCCTGAGCTGCCACCTTGAAATTGGTGAAGCCATCCTGACGATGAATCATCACCAAAGTCTTTTCATCAGCCGAAAGTTTCGGGTTGGCGTTGTAGTTGCCCACGAACGTCACACGCTCGGCACCACCGCCACCGACGCTGGTTTTATAGATTTGCGGCTTGCCGCCACGGTCCGAGGTGAAATAGATGGTCGAGCCATCCTTGCCCCAGAACGGTTCGGTATTGATGCCCTGACCATTGGTTACGCGGCTGATCTGGCGCGAACCGAGGTTCATCACGTAGATGTCCGGGTTACCGTCTTTCGACAGAACGAACGCCAGGCGATTGCCATCCGGCGACCAGGCTGGCGCGCCATTGAGGCCTTCGAAGTTGGTGATCTGCTCACGGCGACCGGTGTCGATGTTCTGCATGAAGATACGCGGACGCTTCTGCTCGAACGACACGTAGGCGATACGCTTGCCATCCGGTGCAAAACGCGGCGACAGGATCGGCTCGCGCGATTGCAGCAGAGTCACTGCGCGGGCACCGTCATAGTCGGAACGTTGCAGGGTGTAACGCGTGTTCTTCTCGGAAAAACGCTCGGCCGTCACGTACAGCAGGCGCGTCGAGAAGGCACCCTCAATGCCGGTCAGCTTCTGGAACGACTGATCGGAAATGAAGTGCGCCATGTCACGGATCTGGTCGGTCGTACCGGAAACACTGCCGTCCGCCACTTTCTGCTCGGTGGCGACGTTGAACAGTGCCCACTGCACCTGCAGACGACCGCCCGCTGGAGCGATGCTGCCGACCATCATGTACTGAGCACCCACCGCCTTCCAGTCACGGAAGATGATTTCGCTCGGCTGGCTTGGCTGGCTAATCATGTTGGCTTTCGGAATCGGCGAGTAATAGCCCGAGTTGCGCAAATCGTTGCCAATGATTTCAGCCATGTCATCAGGCAGCACGGCGCCGCCCTGCATGCCGAACGGTACGACGGCGATCGGGGTGGCCCGATCGCTGCCGCTGGTGACCAGAATGTTCTTTTCATCTGCCGTCGCGATCCCTGCCATGCAGCAGATCACGACCAGCATTCCTCGAAGAAGGTTTCTCACAAGGCTAGATCCTCAGGTGTGAATGTCATCTTGAATGAACGATACGGAGCGAAATCGCTCGGCTTCATTCCCTGCATTTCTGTCAAACGTCCAATATTCTTCACTGCCGCGACTGCCGATGCATCGAACGGACCGTCACCACTGGACTTGGCGACGCTGACCGAAGTCACCGTGCCGTCCGGCAACATGCCGATTTGCAGCACGACCGTCATGCCTTTGCGCGCCGAAGGAGGACGAGCCCAGCCTTCCGCTGCACGAGCGCGAATCAGGTCATCGAAACTGCCGGCAACTTCGTCACCCTGCTCATCTGCCAGGGCCTGCTGACGCTGCGGCGTGTCGGAAAGCAGATCTGCCAGGGCCTGGGCCTTTTTGTCTTCGGCGGATTTGCGTGCCGCTTCCTGCGCTTTCTTCTTCGCAGCATCGGCAGCAGCTTTCTTCTTCGCGTCTTCGGCGACTTTCTTCTTCGCCTCTTCAGCTTCAGCTTTCTTCTTGGCGTCTTCTGCGGCTTTCTTCTTCGCGTCTTCGACGATCTTCTTCTTGGCTTCTTCGGCAGCGGCCTTCTTCGCCTCTTCCTCAGCAGCCTTTTTCGCTTCGTCTTCGGCCTTCTTCTTGGCTATATCAGCCAATTGTTTCTCTTCGGCCTTTTTCGCTTCGGCTTTCTTCGCGTCGTCGGCTTTCTTGGCTTCATCAGCCTTTTTCGCCTCGTCGGCTTTTTTCGCCTCGTCGGCCTTCTTGGCTTCCTCGGCCTTTTGAGCCGCTTCCTCTTTCTTTTGTTCCGCCGCCTTCACCGCTTCCTGCTCGATCTTTTTCTGCTCCATCTGTTCGACTTCGGTCTGGCGCGCGGCGGATTTCTTCGCCTCACCCGCAATCTTCTGATTGGTCTGGGTGGTCGCCTGACTTTTCGATTTCAGCTGGTACAGAGTCGCCTGGACGATCGGCTTGGCCGGCGGCAGTTCGGGCGTGAAGGCAAAACTGACGAACAGCATGCCGAACACCAGCACGTGCAGGACGATTGCCAGAACACTAGGCCAGAAGTAGCTTTCCGAGGCGGACGGCTCTCGCTGTTGCTGCATCAGGGGGCCTCGGTAATCAGACCAACGTTACCGACCCCGGCTTTCTGCAACCCGCCCATGGCACCCATGACGGCGCCGTAGTCGACAGTCTTGTCGCCACGAATGAACACCTGAGTGCGTTTGCCGCCCTCGGTGCCGGCGCGGATGATCTTGGTCACCGCGTCAGTCATCTGTGGCAGGGTCATGGCCCTGTCCTGTTGCTTCTCGGTGTCGACTTCGCTGCCAAGGTTCCAGTAGTAGGTCTTGTCAGCCTTGATCGAAATGGTCAGGACCTGAGTGTTGTTGTCCTGCGGCAAGGCTTCGCTGGAAACCTTGGGCAGATCAACTTTCACGCCCTGATTGAGCATCGGCGCGGTCACCATGAAGATGACCAGCAGCACCAACATCACGTCGATGTAGGGCACCACGTTCATCTCGGCGACCGGCTTGCGCTTTTTGCGAGCTCGAGCGATTAAAGCCATCGGGAAATACCTGCTTATTCTTCGCTGGTGTGCACTTTGCGGTGCAGGATCGCCTGGAATTCATCGGCGAAGGTGTAGTAGCGGCCCAGCAAGGTTTCGCTGCGCGCAGCAAAACGGTTGTAAGCGATGACCGCCGGGATCGCAGCGAACAGGCCGATCGCGGTGGCGATCAGGGCTTCGGCGATACCCGGAGCAACGGTGGCGAGCGTCGCTTGCTGGGCGCTGGCCAGACCACGGAAGGAGTTCATGATCCCCCACACGGTGCCGAACAGACCGATGTACGGGCTGACCGAACCGACGGTGGCGAGGAACGGCAGGCTCTGCTCGAGTTTCTCTTCTTCGCGCGAGATGGCCACGCGCATGGCACGGGCGACACCTTCCATCACGGCTTCAGGATCGACACCTGGCTGCTGACGCAGACGGGAGAATTCCTTGAAGCCGGCACGGAAGATCTGCTCCACGCCCGAATCCGGATCAGGGTTGCTGCCAGCCTGACGGTACAGTTTGGACAGGTCGATACCCGACCAGAAGCGCTCTTCGAAGCTCTCCAGGGCGCGTCGACCGGCGCGCAGCAAGTTGCTGCGCTGAAAGATCATGATCCATGAGGTCACCGATGCGGCCACCAGGGTCAACATTACCAACTGCACCACGATGCTGGCATTGCTGACCAGGCTCCACATGGAGGAATGGTCGACGACGTTAGCTTCCACGCTTTATCTCCTGCTTTGAGTGTGTACCCGGGCCGACCGCGTCGGCGAAGGCCGCACGCAGGTCTTCGGGAAGGGCCCGGGGTTTCAAACTGTCGGTGCGCACGCAGGCCACCAAAAACTGCCCTTCGCAGAGCAGCACATTATCCGTGGCCCGCCTGACCTGCTGTCGGAAGCGCAGGCTGGCACGGTTCAATTCGATTACATCAGCGCTTACCAGCAGTTCGTCATCCAGTCGCGCCGGCGCGTAGTAGCGCGCTTCGCTGGAATGCACGACGAACAACAGGTCCTCTCCGGCAAGCACAGATTGGGCAAAACCCAGTTCCCGTAGCCGCTCGGTTCGAGCCCGTTCCATAAACTTGAGGTAATTAACGTAATACACGATGCCGCCCGCATCGGTGTCCTCGTAATAAACGCGACAACGATGTGCGAACGGCTCAAGCCCGTTTTGCGCGCGCATACTCTAGTGCTTACTCCTCAGGTTGCCAATCCGGCCAGACAACTGTTTTTCGTGGTTTCAAAGCTTTAACGCAAAAGTACCGTCGTCTGACAGTACAAACCCTGAATAAATCACCAACAAATGTGTATCAATCGTCGACGGCGTCGAGAAACTCGTCTGCCACGGGCATCTCGCCCATGCGTGACGGAACATTCAAACCGAAATGCAGATAGGCATGCCGCGTCACTACCCTGCCCCGTGGCGTGCGCATGATGTAGCCCTGCTGGATCAGATACGGTTCGAGCACGTCTTCAATGGTGTGGCGTTCTTCACTGATCGCCGCCGCCAGACTGTCGATACCAACCGGACCGCCGTCGAACTTCTCGATCATGGTCAGCAGCAGACGCCGGTCCTGGTGATCGAAACCGTGTTCATCGACGTCCAGCAGGTTCAGCGCCAGATCCGCCACCGCTTTGGTGATGTGGCCCTTGGCGCGTACTTCAGCGAAATCGCGCACCCGCCGCAGCAGACGGTTGGCAATTCGCGGCGTGCCACGAGCGCGACGGGCGATCTCGAACGAACCTTCCGGGTCCAGCGGCAGACCGAGAATTGCCGCCGAACGACTGACGATCGTTGCCAGATCCGCCGTGCTGTAGAACTCCAGACGCTGGACGATACCGAAGCGATCACGCAACGGATTGGTCAGCATGCCGGCGCGGGTGGTGGCGCCGACCAGAGTGAAAGGCGGCAGATCGAGTTTGATCGAACGCGCCGCCGGCCCCTCGCCAATCATGATGTCGAGCTGAAAATCTTCCATCGCCGGGTACAGCACTTCTTCAACGATCGGCGACAGACGATGAATTTCGTCGATGAACAACACATCGTGCGGCTCAAGATTGGTCAGCAACGCGGCCAGATCACCCGGGCGTTCCAGCACTGGCCCGGAGGTGCTCTTGATCGACACGCCCATTTCCTGGGCAATGATGTTCGCCAGCGTGGTCTTGCCCAGCCCCGGCGGGCCGAAGATCAGGGTGTGATCGAGGGATTCGCTGCGGCCACGGGCAGCCTGGATAAACAGCTCCATCTGCTCGCGCACGGTCGGCTGGCCAATGTAATCAGCCAGGCTGACCGGGCGGATGGCCCGATCCTGGACTTCTTCGCGCTCGCGCGGGCTGTGCGCGGCGGCGATCAGACGATCAGCTTCAATCACTTAAATCATTCCCTTCAGAGCGCGGCGGATCAGGTCTTCGCTGCTCAGGTTCTTGTCTTTGATCGCGGAAATCGCCTTGCTCGCTTCCTGCGGCTTGTAGCCCAGCGAGATCAACGCGCTGACCGCATCGGTCTCGGCACTGTTGACCGGCGCCGGGCCGTCCGGCTGATTCGGCACCAGCGCGAACATCGCCGGCGAAGTTTCCCAGGCCTTGAAGCGATCTTTCAATTCCACCAGCAAACGCTCGGCGGTTTTCTTGCCAACCCCCGGCACCTTGGTCAGCGCCGAAGTGTCCTGAGACTGCACGCAGCGCACCAGCTCGTCGACTTCCAGGCTCGACATCAACGCCAGCGCCAGTTTCGGTCCGACGCCATTGAGACGGATCAGCTCGCGAAAGAAGTCTCGCTCACGCTTGCCGGCAAAACCATAGAGCAATTGCGCATCTTCGCGTACGACCAAATGGGTGTGCAGGGTCAGCGGTTCGCCGACCGACGGCAGACGATAAAGGGTGGTCATGGGCACTTCCACCTCATAGCCAAGGCCGTTCACATCGAGAATCAGGTGCGGCGGCTGTTTCTCAGCCAGGGTGCCGCGCAAGCGTCCAATCACGTTTTGAATCCTTGAGCGCTGGCCAGCCGTGGGCTGGCGACGATTGAAGGTGGCTTGCGCGCCGACAACACAGGCACCGCGAAGTCACTTTCGAGAAAATTGATGCTGATGCTATCAGAGACGCAGGCGCCCGCCACGACTGCGTGCGGTTCCCAGCCCGTGCGGCAGCAGGCTTGAGCGCGTGTGCGCATGGCAAATGGCAATCGCGAGGGCGTCGGAGGCGTCGATCTGCGGCTTGCTGGTCAACTTGAGCATGTGCATGACCATCATCTGCACCTGCTCCTTATTGGCCGCACCGGTGCCGACCACCGCCTGTTTGACTTGCGTGGCGGTGTACTCGGCGATTTCCAGACACTCTTCGGCGCCGGCGACAATCGCAGCGCCGCGCGCCTGCCCGAGCTTGAGCGCCGAGTCGGCGTTTTTCGCCATGAACACCTTTTCGATGCCCATGGTCACCGGGCCGTAGGTCTTGATGATTTCGCGCACGCCGCGATAGACGATCTGCAGACGCTCATGCAGCTCGCCGGAGCCGGTGCGAATGCAGCCCGAGGCCACATAGATGCAGCCACCCCGCCCGGTATCGCGAACGATCCCGTAACCGGTGATGCGCGAACCGGGGTCGATACCAAGGATTAAAGTCATAACGCCTGCAGATTCATAAAACGATTTACCTGACAGCCAATAGCAAATGTGGGAGCGAGCCTGCTCGCGAAGGCGGTATGTCAGCAGATACAGGTGCTGAATGACACACCGCTTTCGCGAGCAGGCTCGCTCCCACAAGGAAGACTAGTCGCTTATCAGCCAAGCTGAGCGGCGACGTCTTCCGGGATGTCCGCGTTGGAGTAGACGTTCTGCACGTCATCCAGGTCCTCAAGCATGTCGATCAGCTTGAGCACCTTCTCCGCGCCTTCCAGATCCAGCTCGGCGCTGGTGGTCGGCTGCATGACGATTTCCGCATCGTCGCCCTTGAACCCGGCCGCTTCCAGCGCGTTGCGCACCGCATAGAAACCGGTGAACGAGGTAAACACGTCGATCGAACCGTCTTCGTGGGTGACCACGTCATCGGCATCGGCTTCCAGTGCCGCTTCGGTCAGTGCGTCTTCATCGACGCCCGGAGCGAAGCTGATCTGGCCCTTGCGCTCGAACAGATACGCCACCGAACCATCGGTGCCGAGGTTGCCGCCACACTTGCTGAACGCGTGACGCACAGCCGCCGCAGTGCGGTTGCGGTTGTCGGTCATGCACTCGACCATCACCGCCACACCGCCCGGGCCGTAACCTTCGTAGGTCAGTTCTTCAACGTTGTCCGCTTCAGTGGCGCCGGCACCGCGCGCGACGGCACGGTCGATGATGTCGCGACTCATGTTCGCGCTCAACGCCTTGTCCAGAGCCAGACGCAGACGCGGGTTGGAACCCGGATCACCGCCACCCTGACGGGCCGCAACGGTCAGTTCACGGATCCACTTGGTGAAGATCTTGCCCCTCTTGGCATCCTGACGTTCTTTGCGGTGCTTGATGTTTGCCCACTTGGAATGACCTGCCATAACTTGCTCCGAATGCTCTTTGAAACCTTGCCCGCCCCGCCGAGGCAGCGGCCGGCAATTGAAAAATTCGACCTGAGAAAGAAAAAAGGCGCATCCGAAGATGCGCCTTCAGGCCCGTCTTACTCAGCCTTTGGCGTTTCGCGCAGGCGAATGTGCAGCTCGCGCAATGCCTTGGCATCCACTACGCCCGGAGCCTGCGTCATCACGTCGGCAGCACTCTGGGTTTTCGGGAAGGCGATCACTTCACGGATCGACTGGGCGCCGGTCATCAGCATCACCAGACGGTCCAGACCGAAGGCCAGACCACCGTGCGGCGGTGCACCGTACTTCAGCGCGTCGAGCAGGAAGCCGAACTTCTCTTCCTGTTCCGCTTCATTGATGCCCAGCAGACGGAATACCGCTTGCTGCATTTCCTTGCGATGGATACGGATCGAACCGCCGCCCAGCTCGGTGCCGTTCAACACCATGTCGTACGCACGGGACAGTGCGCCGGCCGGGTTGGCTTCGAGCTCCTGCGGGGTGCACTTCGGTGCAGTGAACGGGTGGTGCAGCGCCGAGAAGCTGCCGTCGTCGTTCTCTTCGAACATCGGGAAGTCGACGACCCACATTGGCGCCCACTCGCAGGTCAGCAGCTTCAGGTCGTGACCGAGTTTGATACGCAGCGCGCCCAGGGCTTCGCTGACGATCTTGGCCTTGTCGGCACCGAAGAACACGATATCGCCATCGACTGCGCCAACGCGATCGAGGATCACGTTGAGCTTGTCTTCCGGGATGTTCTTCACGATCGGCGATTGCAGACCTTCAACACCGGCGGCACGCTCGTTGACCTTGATGTACGCCAGGCCCTTGGCACCGTAGATGCCGACGAACTTGGTGTAGTCGTCGATCTGCTTGCGCGGCATGCTCGCCCCGCCTGGAACACGCAGTGCGGCGATGCGGCACTTCGGATCGTTGGCCGGGCCGCTGAACACCTTGAAGTCGACTTCTTTCAACTGGTCGGCAACGTCAACCAGTTCCAGCGGAATACGCAGGTCCGGCTTGTCCGAACCGTAGCGGCGCATGGCTTCTTCGAAGGTCATGTGCGGGAATTCGCCGAACTCCAGGTTCAGCACTTCCTTGAACAGGTTGCGGATCATCTGCTCGGTCAGGCCCATGATCTCTTTTTCATCGAGGAAGCTGGTCTCGATGTCGATCTGGGTGAATTCCGGCTGACGGTCGGCACGCAGGTCTTCGTCACGGAAGCACTTGGCGATCTGGTAGTAACGGTCGAAGCCGGCGACCATCAGCAGTTGCTTGAACAGCTGCGGCGATTGCGGCAGGGCGAAGAACGAACCGGCGTGGGTACGGCTCGGCACCAGATAGTCACGCGCACCTTCCGGAGTGGCCCGGGTCAGGATCGGCGTTTCGACGTCGAGGAAGCCGTTCTCGTCGAGGAAGCGACGGATGCTGGTGGTCATGCGCGAACGCAGGCGCAGCTTCTCGGCCATTTCCGGACGACGCAGGTCGAGGAAGCGATAGCGCAGGCGGGTTTCTTCGCCGACGTCGGAGAACTCGTTGAGCGGGAACGGCGGGGTTTCCGACTCGTTCAGCACTTCGAGTTCGTAACCGAGCACTTCGATCATGCCCGAAGCCATGTTGGCGTTGGTCGCACCGGCCGGACGCAGACGCACCTTGCCGGTGATCTTCACGACGTATTCGCTGCGCACGCGGTCGGCGGCGGCGAAGCTCTCGGCGCGATCCGGGTCGAACACCACCTGAGCCAGACCATCACGATCACGGATATCGAGGAAAATCACCCCGCCGTGGTCGCGGCGACGGTGAACCCATCCGCAAAGGGTAATTTCCTGGCCTTCCAGGCTTTCGTTCAGTTGGCCGCAATAGTGGCTGCGCATCATGGTGTGGTTCGCTTCTCGTAATTCGAAATTCGGTGGAGATCCCGCCGCCATCATGCAGGGCGGAAACTCACGCGTGTCGTTCGTTCAGGGTTTGAACCCTAGTCAGCTTTGTCGCCACCGGCCAGATTCTTCTTGGCTCCGGTCTTGAAGTCGGTCTCGTACCAACCGTTGCCGCTGAGGCGAAAACCCGGCATGGACAGCTGCTTCTTCAGTTCGGGCGCCTGGCAGGCAGGGCAATCGACCAACGGTGCGTCGCTGATCTTCTGAATGGCTTCCAACTGATGACCACAGGAAGCACATTGGTAATCGTACATTGGCATGGAGGTGTCTCGGCGATCAGATTGCTGCCGCGCGAAGGGCTTTGCGGCGAAAGCGCGGGATTATATCGATTAAATGCGGGCTGTGCAGCCGTAACGCTGCACAGCCCGCAACCTCGTTGCACCCGCCGTTCAGCGCGAAACTGCGGGTGCGAGATCTTTGATCCCGTTCATGACGCAAACCACCCGCACCAGCGCACTGAAATTCTTCACTCCGCCGTAACGCAGATGCACCTCACGATCAACGTGGGATAGTAGTGTGCTGATCGAGCAATGATTGTCCTCGGCCATGCCGCCGAGGATGTTCCAGTAGACCTGCTCGAGTCGCAGGCAGGTCGCAAAACCATTGAGGCGAATCGACCGCGACAGCGGCCGGATCAGATTCATGTCGAACTCGCTGACGAACGGATCGACCTTTATTACATGCCGCGAAGCCGACATCCTGTCGCTTCGCCTGTCTCCTTCTACCATAGCGTTGACACTCCTTTGCCATGACTGCTGATTTATAAGGCAACATCCTGCGCCTTCATAAAAACCCAGTGACAAAGTTAGCGCCATACGACTTGTTGACCAGCCTCGTAGGATAAGCCAACGACAACGGTAAGAGTCTGGAGAGCATGCGGACGACCTCACGCCGTCCGCAGCGGCCGGGTCATTCCTCGAGCAGCGCGCGCAACATCCACGCGGTTTTTTCGTGCACTTGCATGCGCTGGGTCAGCAGGTCAGCGGTGGGCTCGTCGCTGACCTTGTCCAGCAGCGGGAAGATACCGCGCGCGGTACGAGTCACCGCTTCCTGGCCTTCGACCAATTGCTTGATCATGTCTTCGGCGCTCGGCACACCGACTTCTTCTTTAATAGAAGAAAGACGCGCGTAGGTCGCGTAAGCACCCGGCGCCGGGAAGCCCAACGCACGGATACGCTCGGCGATCGAATCGACGGCCAGCGCCAGCTCGTTGTATTGCTCTTCGAACATCAGGTGCAACGTGCGAAACATCGGGCCGGTGACGTTCCAGTGGAAGTTATGGGTTTTCAGATACAGCACGTAGGTGTCCGACAGCAGTCGCGACAGCCCTTCGACGATGGATTTGCGGTCTTCTTCACTGATACCGATATCAATTGCCATGCTTGCCCCCTAACAGTGATTGAATTCATCCAGCAGGTTCGGTCCCACTGTAGCAAGGCAAGAGCCGGCTCGCAGCTATGAATCCGTGGTCAGACTGCGACAAATCGACCGTTTTTCTGCCGCTGGCCGGGCTGATTTGAGTAGCCGCAGGCTTTGCTGTTAAATAGGCAGTGTGTCGCCATGCCCTATTTTCCGGGGTGTTGCGCATAGGCTGATGCCGTGTACGTGTCCACCGCCTCTTATTTTGTCCTGAAGCGAACCGTGCGCCTTCAGCTCTTCCTTGTGAGCCGTCATAACGTGAGCCAATCAAAATGTTGAAAATCGTCCACCTGCTAATGGGCGCAGCAGCCTTGCTGCTGTCGTTCATACCCAGCCTGAAAGCCGAAGCCGTTCCTTACCTGCAACAGCCCGATGCACTTTACCTGGCCTTTTTCGGCCTGCTGAACCTGGTCATCGCTCCAGTGATTCCTTACTGGAACAAAGGCCCGCGCCAGCATCTGCAAAATCTGGTCAGCGCCCTTCTGGTACTGACTGTCGTCCTGCAAACTTTGACCCTGATCGCGCCGATGCCGGTCATCGCTGGCCAGCCGGCGGTGTTGTTCAGCCTGGTGATCGCCCTGGTTGCCGTGCTGCTGCATCTGGCCGTGAGCTTCTACAAATCGTCACCGGCCGCTGCGCCGACTACCTATGACATGAGCAATCGCGATACCGGCACCGTGAAGTGGTTCAACACTTCCAAGGGTTTCGGGTTTATCTCCCGGGATTCCGGCGATGATATTTTCGTGCACTTTCGCGCCATTCGTGGCGAAGGCCACCGCGTCCTGGTCGAAGGCCAGCGCGTCGAGTTCTCGGTAATGAACCGCGACAAGGGCCTGCAAGCCGAGGACGTGATCGCCGCCCTGCCGCGTCGCTGATCCAAAGCAAAAAAAACCGCGAGCAGCCTGACTGTTCGCGGTTTTTTTATGCCTGCCGAATGGCTCAATAATGCGGCGGCGGTGCATCTTCCTCAAAAGCACCGAACTGCCCGACCATCTCTTCGTGACGCTTGATCAGCGCTTCCATCTGCAATTGCAAGCGCTCGATGACCTTCTGCTGCGCCACCAGCACATCGTTCAATGCCTGAATGGTGTCATCCTGAAAGGCCAAACGGCTTTCCAGATCGGTAACGCGTCCTTCAAGGCTCATTACTCAGCCCTCCAAAAAAGTGAATTCATCGGTCAGCACCAGACGCAAGCGTTCGCGAATGGTCGCTACCTGTTCTGCGCTGTACGGCCTGGCCGGATGCTTGCCCCAGACCGGCGCCGGCCATGCCGCATCGTCACGCTTACGCACGATCACATGCATATGTAACTGGCTGACAACGTTACCCAGGGTTGCCACGTTCAGCTTGTCCGCGTCGAACGAATCCTTGAGCAACTCGGCGAGGGTGGTGGTTTCCTGCCACAGTTGCTGCTGATCGGCGACATCCAACTGAAACAACTCGCTGATATCCTCGCGACGAGGTACCAGGATGAACCAAGGGTAATTGCTGTCGTTGGACAGCAACAGCCGGCACAACGGAAAGTCGCCGATGACCAGGGCGTCCTGTTGAAGTCGTGAATCCAAAGCAAACACTGTGAGCACTCCCGCTGATCCTCTAACTCAGCTTAGCGGCGGCCCATTCGAAGCAGCGCGCCAAGCGACAGAACGGCAGCATACCTGCGAATGCAGCGAGCTTCACGCCGCTGCCGGCAGTAAATCGCCAGGCGCTCCGACATGAAACATTTATCCCGGCCGCGCACCAACACAGGCCCCGATATGAGCCTTGACGTGAAGAGCTGCACGAAAATCCTTGATCTGCCGTACCTCAGGTCAGTCGCCGCCAGATTGGCCAAGGCTGGATTCATGATTTTTTTGCACCAAAACTGCACAACACGACTACGCTCACTGGGTCGGGCATCCGCTAAATACTCAGTAAGGGGTGAACCGGTAACGTTTTTTGCTGTCCTGCGCACCCTGGGTGCGCTGCAACACCATTGGGAGAACCTCGTCAAGCCCGCAGCAAAAAAGGCTCCGGAGCCCCGTTTTCACACGGTTTTCACATCTGCGAGCGGCCCACAGAAAAATAACCGCAGCGTTTTCGCGGTTTGTGCACGCTTGTTGCATTAGTAACCGTATGGACTATAAGCGCACCACTGGAAGTGGTCGCTTGAAGCCAATAAAAACAGTGGCAGGGTTGCCCGATGGAGATTCAAGTGTTTTGCCAGGGACTCTTTTTTAGCGATGCAAAAAAGGCCCGGAAACAGCGATAAAGTTGTCAGTCCGGCTGCATCGGTACTGTGAATTTGCGACATCCAGCGCTCCTTTTGCGACAACGCCGTAAAGAAGCTGAAAGGTTGATTTCGCAAGTATCGCCAACAATGTCGGCGTGATATAAGTTTGCGCCGACACAAAAAGAAAGAGCCGCCCAGATAATAAAACAGGTGGGACGGCAGTACTCTTCTAAAAACCAAAGGAGCAAATCACGATGCGCGTGATGAAGTGGAGCATGATCGCCCTGGCTGTTGCAGCAGGCACCTCGCAGTTCGCAATGGCGTCTTCTCAAGATGAATCGAAAGGTTTTGTTGAAGACAGCAGCTTCAGCGTCAAGACTCGCATGCTGTATATGAACCGTGATTTCAAGAACGAAAACCTGAAAAGCAGCCCGTCGGGTGAGCGCCAGGGCTATCGGGAAGAAACCGGTATTGGCATGCATGCCATTTACGAGTCCGGCTTCACCCAAGGCACCATCGGTGTAGGTGTAGATGCTTTCGGTCTTGGCTCCATCAAGCTGGACACTGGACGCGGCCGCACTGGCAACGGTCTGTTCGCTCCCGATAGCGACGGCAGAGCTGAAGACACTCAGTCGAAAAGCGGTGGAGCAGTCAAGTTCCGTCTTTCCGACACTGTCCTGAAATACGGTAACCAGTTTGTCGCCAGCCCGGTTTTTTCCACCGACGACAGCCGCTTGCTGCCTGAGACCGCTACCGGCACCATGCTCGTATCCAAAGAGATCCCGGGCCTGGAACTGAGCGCAGGTCGCTTTACCGCGCTGAGCGCGCAAAGCCAGATGGGTCGTGACTCCATCGTTGAAGGTGGCCTGAAATCCGCTGACATCGCCGGTGCTACCTATCAGTTCACCGACAGTTTTGTCGCCGGTGTTGCAGCATCCGACGTGGAAGACCACTTCAAGAAGCAATACGTCAATCTGAACTACACCCTGCCGATCAACGACGAACAGTCGCTGAACTTCGATTTCAACGGGTACAAGAGCAAGAGCCAGGGTCAAGACCTGTCCGGCGACATCGACAACCGCATCTGGTCCCTTAGCGCTGCTTACAGCATCGGCGCGCACAAATTCACCCTCGCCCACCAGCGCTCCAGCGGTGACACCGGTTACGTGTACGGCGTGGACGGCGGCGGCACGATCTTCCTCGCCAACTCCGTGCAGTACTCTGACTTCAACGGTGCAGACGAGCGTTCGTGGCAGGGCCGTTATGACCTGAACATGGCTACCTTCGGCGTACCTGGTCTGAGCTTCATGACCCGTTACATCAAAGGTGACAACATCAGCACCGGCGCTGAAGAGGGCAAAGAGCACGAACTGGACTTCGAATCCAAATACGTTATGCAAAACGGTCCAGCGAAAGACTTGTCTTTCCGCCTGCGTAGCGCCTGGTATCGCTCCAACACTTCTTACAACGGTGGTGATAACAACGACCTGCGTTTGATCGTTGAATACCCACTGAGCATCCTGTAATAAGGTTGCGAAGCTGACGTACTGTAGAGCTCCGCTCTAACAAAACCGCCCTCCTGAATCAGGAGGGCGGTTTTTTTATGGATGAATAACTGATCAAACAGAAAAAACATTAGCCAGCTACTTATTAGCCAGCATAGTTTTATCGCGCCGATAAAAAACCCGAGAGTGCACACACTGCTCGGGTTTTATATTAGTTGCTGACTGCCAAACCAACTTCAAAGACGCTTACTGCGTGGCAGATTCCTGCACTACGCGTATAACCCGCTGCGGAAACGGAATATCAATCCCGGCAGCCTTCAAACGATCACGCGCCTGTTCATTGAACATGAACATCACGTCCCAATAGTCCGCAGTTTTAACCCATACGCGCAGGGATACCGTGATCGAACTGTCGCCCAATGTCGAAATCACTGCCTGTGGCTCCGGGTCCTGCATGACGCGGGGATCCTTGGCCAGATCCAGCAATACCTGACGGGCCTTCTGCAGATCCGCTTCGTAATCCACGCCGACATCAAACACGACTTTGCGGGTTGGCTGACGGTTGGTGTTGGTGATGATGCCGTTCGACAGGTTGCCGTTGGGCAGGATGATGGTCTTGTTGTCGCCGGTACGCAGCACGGTGTGGAAAATCTGGATGCTGTCGACGGTACCCGCCACGCCCTGGGCTTCGATCCAGTCACCGATGCGGAACGGGCGGAACAGCAGAATCAGCACGCCGCCAGCGAAGTTGGCCAGGCTGCCCTGCAGGGCCAGACCGATCGCCAGACCCGCAGCACCGATGGCCGCGACGAACGAGGTGGTTTCGACGCCGATCATCGACGCGACGCTGACAATCAGCAGCACCTTGAGAATGATGTTGGCCAGGCTGCTGATAAAGCCTTGCAGCGCGAGGTCGGCATTGCGCAGGGCCAGCAGACCGCCGAGTTTTTGCGTGACCTTGTTGATCAGCCACCAGCCGATCGCCAGGGTAATCACTGCCAGCAGTACGCGGCTGCCGTATTCCATGATCATCGGGATCCACGCCTGGGACGCCTTGACCAGGTGGTCCACTTCCGCATTCAAATCCATGTTCTATCTCCTGATTTCCGGCTTCCCGGGGTGTATTCAAAACAACTGTGGGAGCGAGCCTGCTCGCGAAAGCGCTGTGTCATTCAGCAATAAATTGACTGACACATTGCATTCGCGAGCAGGCTCGCTCCCACACAGTCACAAGACAAGCTTAGTCGCGGAAGTTGTTGAACTGCAGCGGCATGCCGAATTCCTTGGCACGCAGGGCCGCGATGGCTTCCTGCAAATCGTCGCGCTTCTTGCCGGTGACACGCACCTGCTCGCCCTGAATGGCGGCCTGGACCTTGAGCTTGGCTTCCTTGATGTGGCCGACGATTTTCTTTGCCAGCTCCTTGTCGATGCCTTCCTTGAGGATGGCGTCCTGCTTCATCAGTTTGCCCGAAGCGTAAGCATCCTTGACCTCAAGGCACTGCACGTCGATCTTGCGCTTGGTCAGCGCCAGCTTGAGGATTTCGATCATCGCTTCGAGCTGGAAAGCAGCTTCGGCGGTGAGGCTGACGGTCAGGTCTTTTTCCTTGAACTCGAAGCTGCCCTTGCCTTTCAGGTCATAACGACGATCGAGCTCCTTCACGGCGTTCTCGACCGCGTTGGTGAGTTCGTGTTTGTCCAGTTCGGATACCACGTCGAACGACGGCATGTAATCTCTCCAATAAAAAGGCGCGCTCGATGTGGATGGAGCGCGCTTGGCTTGCGGTTAAAATCGGGCTCATTATAACGGGTCTTTTCCTACCGATACGGCGAGCCTCACATGCCTGCAAGCAATCGAGCAAAAAACTGATGTCGACCACCTGGCATGTACTCGGCGCCGGCAGCCTCGGCACACTCTGGGCGACACGTCTGGCCCGGGCCGGGCTTGCCTGTGCAACTGATCCTGCGCGATGCCGCGCGCTTGCACAGCTACGAGGCAGTGGGCGGCTTGACCCTGGTAGAAAACGGACAAGCTCATACCTATGCAGTTCCCGGCGAAACCCCGGACAGCCCCGAGCCAATTCGCCGTTTACTGGTCGCGTGCAAGGCCTATGACGCCGAAGAGGCCGTCGCCCGCCTCGCTTCACGCCTCGCTCCGGACGCCGAACTGATCCTCCTGCAAAACGGCCTTGGCAGTCAGGACGCCGTGGCCGCGCGGGTACCGCAAGCGCGCTGCATCAGCGCGTCCAGCACCGAGGGCGCGTTCCGCGATGGCGATTGGCGCGTGGTGTTTGCCGGTCACGGTTTCAACTGGCTGGGCGATGCGGCAAATCCGCTGGCGCCGGTCTGGCTGGACGAGCTGCAAGCGGCGAACATCCCCCATGAATGGAGCGCTGACATCCTCACCCGCCTGTGGCGCAAACTGGCGCTGAACTGCGCGATCAACCCGCTGACCGTGCTCCACGATTGCCGCAACGGCGGGCTGAGCGAGCATCACTGCGAAGTTGCCACACTCTGTGCCGAATTGACCGAACTGCTCGAACGCTGCGGCCAACCCGCTGCGGCGGAAAACCTGCAAGCGGAAGTCGAACGAGTGATCCACGCCACCGCCGCCAATTACTCTTCGATGTATCAGGACGTCGCCAACCAGCGCCGCACCGAGATCAGCTATCTGTTGGGCCACGCCTGCAAAGTTGCCGAGCGCCATCAGTTGCATCTGCCGCATCTGCAGCAGTTGCAGCAACGTCTGATCGCTCATCTGCACAAGCGTGGATTGCCCAGCGACTGAGCAGCCGCTAGGCTGACGACTTGTTCCCCTGCTGCGATAAACCTGATGCCATTGCGCCAGCGCCTTGAAAACCTGCCGGTCGGCCAGAAACTGCTGGCGGCCCTGCTGGTGTTGTTGACCACGGTTCTGCTCGTCGCCAACCTGACCTTTATCAGCGCCGCCTATTACATTTCCCAGGAAAGCATGGCGCCACAGGCCTTGCAGACCATCGGCCGGCTGATCGCCAACCCGAGTCTGGTCAGCGATGCGCTGGAGTCGCCGCGCAGCGCCGAGCGCCTGCTCAAGGAACTCGACAGTTATTCACCGCTGCGCGCCGCCGCCCTGTACGACGGCAAGGGCGAACGCCTGGCGCAAGTGCAGCGCGGCGAAAAACTCAGTCTCCCTGAGCGCTACCGCCATGTCGAAGCCTGGCAACTCACCGAGTTTCGCAGCAATCAACTGATCACCCTGCCCCGCCCCGGCGCCGCACCGGGGCATCTGTTGCTGGTGGCCAGCAGCGAACTGCCGATGGCGTTCTACACCGGCACTCTGACCGCCAGCCTCGGCATCCTGATCTTCAGCGTACTGCTGTGGCTGGTGATTGCCCGGCAGATCAAGCGCCTGATCACCCGGCCGATTCATCAGCTGGAGGAATTGTCCCGGCAGGTCACTCGCGAAGAGAACTACGCCTTGCGCGCCGCGCGCGGCAACCACGACGAAATCGGCAGTCTGGCCGAGGCGTTCAACACCATGCTCTCGCGCATCGAAGCCCGCGAGCAGCAATTGAAACGCGCCCGCGACGACTCGCAGGCCGCCTACGATCAGGCGCAGGGGCTGGCCGAGGAAACCCGCCACACCAACCGCAAACTGGAACTCGAAGTCCAGGTGCGCAGCAAGATCGAGAAGAAGCTCACCGGCTTCCAGAATTACCTCAACAGCATCATCGACTCGATGCCGTCGGCGCTCATCGCTCTCGACGAGCAGCTTTACGTCACTCAATGGAATCAGGAAGCCAGCGCCCTCTCCGGCACGCGCCTGGATGAGGCTTTGAACCAACCGATCTTCCTCGCCTTCGAACCGCTGAAACCGTTTTTGCCGCAGCTCAAGGCCACTGTCGAACAGCACACCGTGGCTAAAGTCGATCGGGTGACCTGGTTCAAGGACGATGAACCCAAGCATTACGCGCTGACGTTTTACCCACTGATGGGCGGTGCCGGGCGTGGCGTGGTGATCCGTATCGACGACATCACTCAGCGTCTGTCGCTGGAAGAAATGATGGTGCAGTCGGAGAAGATGCTCTCGGTCGGTGGCCTCGCGGCCGGCATGGCCCATGAAATCAACAACCCGCTCGGCGCGATCCTGCACAAC
The DNA here is from genome assembly GCF_056278925.1 of Pseudomonas sp. TE9122. Classification (NCBI taxonomy): domain Bacteria; kingdom Pseudomonadati; phylum Pseudomonadota; class Gammaproteobacteria; order Pseudomonadales; family Pseudomonadaceae; genus Pseudomonas; species Pseudomonas sp. TE9122. Next base: position 4,012,437 of record NZ_JBWBQI010000001.1, read on the forward strand.
GTGCAGAACATTCGCCGGCGTCTGTCGGCGGATCTGCCGAAGAACATCGAGACTGCCGAACAAATGGGCATCGAACTGGACACTGTGAACCGCTACCTGCAAGGCCGCGAAGTCCCGCAACTGCTCGACGGCATTCAACAGGCCGGCGCCCGCGCAGCGAAAATCGTCACGCACATGCTCAGCTTCAGCCGCCGCAGCACCCGGCAAATGGCGCCGTGCGATCTACCGGCGCTGATCGATCAGGCCGTTGAGATCGCCGGCAACGATTTCGATCTGGCCATCGGCTTCGACTTCAAGGGCCAGGCGATCATCCGCCAGTTCGACCCGGCACTGGGTCCGGTGCCGGGCACCGCCAACGAACTGGAACAGGTGCTGCTCAATCTGCTGAAAAATGCCGCGCAGGCGATTCATCAGCGCGAAGACGACAGCGAGCCGGGCCGGATCATTTTGCGCACCAGGCTCAATCCGCCGTGGGCCGAGATTCAGGTCGAGGACAACGGCATCGGCATGAGCGAGAACGTGCGCAAGCGCACTTTCGAGCCGTTCTTTACCACCAAGGAAATCGGCCAGGGCACCGGCCTTGGCCTGTCGGTGTCGTACTTCATCATCACCAACAATCACAAAGGCCAGATGGAAGTGCAGTCGGCGCCCGGCCAGGGCACTTGCTTCACTCTGCGTCTGCCGCTGGTGCAGCCTGCGCCGTTGACCACCGAAACCAATTCACTACCGAGGTAACCCATGGGCTTTCGCTTGTCGAAGATCTACACCCGCACCGGCGACAAAGGCGAAACCGGCCTCGGTGACGGCCGTCGCGTCCCCAAGGATCACCCGCGCATCGAGGCGATCGGCGAGGTCGATACGCTGAACAGTCAGGTCGGCGTGTTGCTCGCCGGTTTGCTCGCCGAGCGCGAAGTGCATCCGGCGCTGAATGAAATCATCGAAGTGTTGGCGCCTTGTCAGCATCGCCTGTTCGACCTCGGTGGCGAACTGGCGATGCCTGAATATCAGGCGTTGAACGAGGCCGAAATCGAGCGGCTGGAAGCGGCCATCGATGTGTGGAATGAAGAGCTGGGGCCGCTGGAAAACTTCATCTTGCCGGGTGGTTCGATGTTGATTGCGCAGGCACATGTCTGCCGCAGTCTGGCGCGCAGTGCCGAGCGGCGCTGTCAGCATTTGAATGCGCTGGAGCCGTTGGCCGGGGTTGGCCTGGCGTATATCAATCGGTTGTCGGATTTGCTGTTTGTTGTGGCGCGGTTGATTGCGCGGCGGCAAGGGGTGGCGGAGATTTTGTGGCAGCCGGCTGCGAAACCTGGAGGAAAGTAGCGCCTGTCAGGGCGCCTTCGCGAGCAGGCTCGCTCCCACATTTGACTGCATTCTGACTGGAGAAATGCAATCCACTGTGGGAGCGAGCCTGCTCGCGAAGAGGTCGGTAGCCCTTACACTGGATCAGGCCAGAACGCCCGAATCCCCGCGACACCCTGAGCCCCAGTACCCCAAGCCTTCTCGCGCTCCGCCGGCCCTACTCCACCGAGCAGAAACACCGGTTTACTGAAACCGTCAATCAACGCCTGTGCCTGCTCCCACCCCAACGGCTGCGCATCCGGGTGCGTCAACGTCGGCTGCACCGGCGACAGAGTGACGAAATCAACGCCCATCTGCTCGGCCAGCGCCAGCTCTTCAGCGTCATGACAGGACGCCGCGAGCCAGCGCTCAGCCGGCAACGGACGTCCTGCCGCTGCGTATTTACGCAGTTGGGCAGCGGTGATGTGCCATCCGGCAGACGGGAAATCACCGAGCCATTCGAACGGCCCTTTGATCATCAACTGCGCCTTGCCGGCGCACAGGCCCACCGCATCCACCGCCAGATCCCGGTATTTCGGGTCGTAGCCGTTGGGTGCGCGCAGCTGGATCAGTTTGATGCCTCCGGCAATCGCCTTCTGGATGCCGCGCAACAAGGCCGGGCCTTCCAGATCTTCGGGAGTGATCAAGTATTCGGCAGGCAAGCGCGCCGCCGCGACGATCGGCTGATTGGCCGCCGGAAACTCATAGTCAATCAATTCCCTGGCAGTGACCCAGGCCAGTGGCTGGCCTTCAGCGCCGTGGGGTTCGCCACTGAACGCCGAGACTTCCCAGACATCCAGCAAGACCTGTTTGTCCGGGTAATCGTGGCGAACCTTGATCAGCGGCCGGGCAGCGTCAACGACGATGCCCAGCTCTTCGTGCAGCTCGCGAGCCAGCGCCGATTCGACCGATTCGTCAGCCTCGACCTTGCCACCGGGAAATTCCCACAAGCCGCCTTGATGCTGGGTGTCGGCACGGCGGGCGATAAGGATTTTGCCGGCGCCGTCACGAATGACGGCAGCGGCGACGTGGACGCGTTTCACGGGTTCAATTCCTCCAGTCCAGCCTTTTGCCACGCTTTGAAGGCGGGCCATTGGTAGATGGTTTCAACATAAGCTTCGTCGACCGCCGGCAGCTTCACCTGATAGGTGCGCAAGCGCACGGCGATCGGCGCGAAAAAGGCATCGGCAAGGCTGACACGACCGAACAGGTACGGCCCCTCTTCCGTCGCTGCCGCGCGGCATTCGGCCCACAGCGCGAGCATGCGTTCGATATCGACCTTCACTTCTGGCGGCACCGGGTTGAGCGGTGCGTCCTGGCTCAGGTTGAACGGCATGTGGTTACGCATGGCGAAGAAGCCGCTGTGCATTTGTGCGCAGGCCGAGCGGGCCTGCGCGCGGGCAAAGGTATCGCTCGGCCAGAGTTGCTCGGACGGAAACTGCTCAGCGAGGTACTCAGCAATGGCCAGCGAATCGGCGATGGTGCCACGGGTGGTATGCAGCAGCGGCACCTTGCCGGTCGGCGAGTGCTTGAGCAGGCGCTCGCGGGTGTCGGGTTTGCCGAGCTTGATCAGCTCTTCGCTGTAGGGTGCGCCGGTCAGGTCCAGCGCCAGTGCCGCACGCAGGGACCAGGAGGAAAGCAGTTTGTCGCCGATGATCAGGTGCAGGGACATGGTGTGGCGCCTTTTCGTCAGGGAAACAATCCAGAATGTCTGGCGTCTGGTCGTCCGTCATCGCGGGCAAGCCCGCTCCCACAGGTTTTGGTGGTGTACACGGCATTTGTGAACGACCGCAATCACTGTGGGAGCGGGCTTGCCCGCGAAGAGGCCGGCAGCCCACTCCCACACCTTGAATCAAGTACGGTATTCAGCGTTGATCTTCACGTACTCATGCGACAGGTCGGTGGTCCAGATGGTTTCGCTGCAATCGCCGCGGCCCAGTTCGATGCGGATGGTGATTTCTTCCTGCTGCATCACCGCCGAGCCCTGGGCTTCAGTGTAGGTCGCGGCGCGGGCGCCACGGCTGGCGATGCACACGTCGCCGAGGAACACGTCGATCTTGCTCACGTCCAGATCCGGCACGCCGGCACGGCCCACGGCAGCGAGGATACGGCCCCAGTTCGGGTCAGAGGCGAACAGCGCGGTCTTGATCAGCGGCGAGTGGGCCACGGTGTAACCGACGTCCAGGCATTCCTGATGGTTGCCGCCGCCATTCACTTCAACGGTAACGAATTTGGTCGCGCCTTCGCCGTCACGCACGATGGCCTGGGCGACGTCCATGCACACTTCGAACACCGCTTGTTTCAGCTTGGCGAACAGCTCGCCTTCAGCGCGGGTGATCTCGGGCAGCGCGGCCTTGCCTGTAGCGATCAGCATGCAGCAGTCGTTGGTCGAGGTGTCGCCGTCGATGGTGATGCGGTTGAACGACTTGTTGGCGCCGTCGAGCATCAGGTTGTGCAGCACCTCGCGGGAGACTTTGGCGTCGGTGGCGATGTAACCCAGCATGGTCGCCATGTTCGGCCGAATCATGCCGGCGCCTTTGCTGATGCCGGTGACAGTGACGGTCACGCCGTCATGCTCGAACTGGCGGCTGGCGCCCTTGGGCAGGGTGTCGGTGGTCATGATCCCGGTGGCCGCGGCTTCCCAGTTGTTCTCCGACAGATCATCCAGCGCGGCTTGCAGTGCGCCTTCGATTTTTTCGACCGGCAGCGGCTCGCCGATCACACCGGTGGAGTACGGCAGAATCTGGCTGGCGTCGACGCCGGTCAGCTCAGCCAGTTTGGCAGTGGTGCGCTCGGCAGCGGCCAGACCCGGTTCGCCGGTGCCAGCGTTGGCATTGCCGGTGTTGGTCAGCAAGTAACGCACAGCATTGTGCACGCGCTTTTTCGCCAGGATCACCGGCGCGGCGCAGAACGCGTTCAGGGTGAACACGCCAGCCACGGTGGAACCTTCAGCACAGCGCATCACCACTACATCCTTGCGCCCCGGGCGCTTGATGCCGGCCGAGGCGATACCGAGTTCAAAACCGGCAACCGGGTGCAACGTTGGCAAAGGACCAAGACCAACAGCCATGAATGCGCTCCTTACTCAATGATGTCAGCACCGCCACGGGAAAGGACGGTGGGATAAATGGCAAAACGCCGCGACGGCAGGAGCCGGTCGCGGCGCGGGGTGTTCAGCGATTGAAACGGGTTTTACTGGATCTGCCCGTGGCAATGCTTGTATTTCTTGCCCGAACCGCAGTAGCACAGTTCGTTGCGGCCCAGCTTCTGCTCGTTGCGAACCGGGGCAGCGGCAGTGGCGAGAGCCACATCGACCTCTTCACCCAACGCTTCCGGCTGATCCAGGCCAGGCGCTTCGGCGTGCTCGAACTGCATGCGCGCCGCCAGTGCTTCGGCTTCCTGACGCAGGCGTTGCTCTTCGGCTTCCGGATCTTCGCGACGCACCTGAACGTGCGAGAGCACGCGGATCGAGTCGCGCTTGATCGAATCCAGCAGCTCGGAGAACAGTGTGAACGACTCGCGCTTGTATTCCTGCTTCGGGTTCTTCTGCGCATAGCCACGCAAGTGAATGCCGTGACGCAGGTGATCCATGGTCGACAGGTGATCTTTCCACAGGTCGTCGAGTACGCGCAGGACAATCTGCTTCTCGAACGAGCGCAGCGCCTCGGCACCGGCCTGATCTTCCTTCTCGTTGTACGCCGCCATCAGCTCGGTCATGAGCTTCTCGCGCAGGGTTTCTTCGTACAGGTGATCGTCTTCGTCGAGCCATTGCTGGATCGGCAGTTTCACGCCGAAATCGCTTTCGATCGACGCTTCCAGACCGGCCACGTCCCACTGCTCTGGCAGCGATTGCGGCGGAATGTGGGCACTGACGGTAGCGTTGAGCACGTCCTGACGGAAGTCGGCGATGGTCTCACCGATGTTGTCAGCGGCCAGCAACGTGTTACGCATGTGATAGATCACTTTACGCTGTTCGTTGTTGACGTCGTCGAACTCGAGCAGTTGCTTGCGGATGTCGAAGTTGCGGCCTTCAACCTTGCGCTGCGCCTTCTCGATCGCGTTGGTCACCATACGGTGCTCGATCGCTTCGCCCGGCTGCATGCCCAAGGCTTTCATGAAGTTCTTCACGCGGTCGGAGGCGAAGATGCGCATCAGGCTGTCTTCCAGCGACAGGTAGAAGCGGCTCGAACCGGCATCGCCCTGACGACCGGCACGGCCACGCAGCTGGTTGTCGATACGGCGCGATTCGTGACGCTCGGAAGCAATTACCTGCAAGCCGCCGGACTCCAGCACTTGCTGGTGACGCTTCTGCCAGTCGGCCTTGATCTGCGCGATCTGCTCAGGAGTCGGGTTCTCCAGCGAAGCGACTTCCACTTCCCAGTTGCCGCCCAACAGGATGTCGGTACCACGACCGGCCATGTTGGTGGCGATGGTCAGCGCACCCGGACGACCGGCCTGAGCGATGATCTCAGCTTCTTTTTCGTGGAACTTGGCGTTGAGAACCTTGTGTTCGATGCCTTCTTTGACGAGCAATTCGGACATGTGCTCGGACGTCTCGATGGTCGCGGTACCCACCAGCACCGGACGACCGGCGGCCATGCTTTCCTTGATGTCCGCGACGATCGCCGCGTATTTCTCTTCGGCGGTGAGGAACACCAGGTCGTTGTAGTCTTTACGCGCCAACGGTTTGTTCGGCGGAATGACCATGACTTCCAGACCATAGATCTGGTGGAATTCGAACGCTTCGGTGTCGGCGGTACCGGTCATGCCGGACAGCTTGGTGTACAGACGGAAGTAGTTCTGGAAGGTGGTCGAGGCCAGGGTCTGGCTCTCGGCCTGGATGTTCAGACCTTCCTTGGCTTCGATAGCCTGGTGCAGGCCTTCGGACAGACGACGACCCGGCATGGTACGACCGGTGTGTTCGTCGACCAGTACGACCTGACCGTCCTGCACGATGTATTCAATGTTGCGATTGAACAGCTTGTGCGCACGCAGACCGGCATAGACGTGGGTCAGCAGACCGAGATTATGCGCCGAGTACAGGCTTTCGCCTTCGGCCAGCAGGCCGACGCGGGTGAGCATTTCTTCGATGAACTGGTGACCGGCTTCGTTGAGTTCGACCTGACGGGTCTTTTCGTCAACGGTGTAGTGACCGGCCTTGGTGACCTGGCCTTCGACTTCCTCGACATGCAGTTCCAGCTGCGGGATCAGTTTGTTGATCTCCATGTACAGCTTGGAGCTGTCCTCGGCCTGGCCGGAAATGATCAGCGGGGTACGCGCTTCGTCGATGAGGATGGAGTCGACTTCGTCGATCACGGCAAAGTTGAGTTCGCGCTGGAATTTTTCATCCATGCTGAACGCCATGTTGTCGCGCAGGTAGTCGAAACCGAATTCGTTGTTGGTGCCGTAGGTGATGTCGGCGGCGTAGGCGGCACGCTTTTCTTCCGGCGGCTGGAACGGCGTCACGACGCCGACAGTCAGGCCGAGGAATTCATACAGCGGACGCATCCAGTTGGCGTCACGGCGGGCCAGGTAGTCGTTCACGGTCACAACGTGCACGCCCTTGCCGGACAGTGCGTTGAGGTAAACACCCAGGGTGGCCACGAGGGTCTTGCCCTCACCGGTGCGCATTTCGGCAATCTTGCCTTCGTGCAGAGTCATGCCGCCGACGAGTTGCACGTCGAAGTGGCGCATGCCCATCACACGCTTGCCGGCCTCGCGGGCTACGGCAAAGGCTTCAGGCAACAGCTTGTCGAGGGTTTCCCCTTTGGCGATACGGGCCTTGAACTCGGCGGTCTTGGCGCGCAATTGATCGTCCGAAAGGGCCACCATTTGCTCTTCGAAGGCATTGACGAGCTGCACCGTCTTGAGCATGCGTTTGACTTCACGCTCGTTCTTGCTTCCAAAAAGTTTCTTTAACAAAGGCGCAAACATATCGGCAGGATCTTCCACACTAAAGGGATGGAGGGCGGCCCCGTGAGTCGCCCGTGCAGCCCTCATGGCCGCATGCGAACGAGCATTCTACCCGGAAACGGTGGTGAGGAAAGTGGCGATGTTCCACGATGCTGGCACTGCGCTTTGACGGGGCTCACTTAAAATAGGGGCGTTTTGCTCAACTTCAACCCGTCGGGGGAAAGAAGTCAGGCGTTGATTTAATGAGCAAATCAGGGACAAAAGCAATGGGCCAGAGGTTCCGCAGCTTTCTGCTACCATGGCGCCTCTGTGACTTTCAGGTGTTCGATCATGGCGTTTCGCCCTCTTACGGCCAGAGCACCCGCCGTTCTGCTACGCGAAGCCAAACCGCTCAAAGCCATCCTCGGCCATGCCCAGCGCCTGGAGCATTTGCAGCGTCTGCTCGAAAGCCAGCTGCAACCGGCCGCCCGCGAGCATTGCCGCGTGGCCAAGTGGCGCGAAGGCGAGCTGTCACTGGTGGTCACTGACGGCCATTGGGCGACGCGCCTGCGCTATCAGCAGAAACGCCTGCAACGGCAACTGCAACTTTTCGAAGAGTTCGCCAACCTGCTGCGGATCAAATTCAGCGTGCGCCCGCCCATCGTGCAGCATCGGGCAACTGGGCACTCAATGGATCTGTCCAGCAGTGCGGCAGAGACGATTCAGTCGACGGCCGACGGGATCAGCGATCCGGGATTGCGCGCGGCGCTGGAGCGGCTGGCGGCGCATGCCAAGGGGAAAGCCTGAAGCAAAATCAAAAGATCGCAGCCTTCGGCAGCTCCTACAGAATGAATGTTTCAACTGTAGGAGCTGCCGAAGGCTGCGATCTTTGCTTTTAGCGGCGCTTGCTGCCGCCGAGCAGCGACCCCATCAACCCGCGCACCAACTGCTTGCCGAGATTATTGGCCGCCTGGCGCATCGCCGATTTCAGCGCCTGCCCTGCCGCCGTGCCGAGGAATTCGCCAGCGCGGTCAGCCAGGCTTGGCTCTGCGGCCGCTGGTTTGCCCGCTGGTGTTTCAGCCTCGGGCGCCAGCCCTTTGCGTCCCATCAGGATTTCATAGGCCGACTCGCGATCGATCGGCTTGTCATAACGGCCCTTGAACGGCGAGCCGGCGATCAGCACGGTGCGCTCGGTTTCAGTCAGCGGGCCGATCCGCGATTGCGGCGGCGCCACCAACACACGCTGGACCATTTCCGGCGTGCCCTTCTCGGTCAAGGTGCCCACCAACGCCTCACCAATACCTAACTCAGTCAGTACCGACAGACTGTCGAACGCCGGATTCGGCCGAAAGCCATCCGCCACGGCGCGCAGGGATTTCTGCTCTTTGGCGGTGAACGCACGCAGACCGTGTTGAATACGCAAGCCCAACTGCGCCAGCACGTCATCCGGCAGATCCGCCGGCGACTGGGTGACGAAATACACGCCAACGCCTTTGGAACGAATCAAACGCACCACTTGCTCGAGCCGTTCTTGCAGAGCTTTGGGCGTGTCGCTGAACAGCAAGTGCGCCTCGTCGAAAAACAGCGCCAGCAGCGGCTTGTCGGCGTCGCCGCGCTCGGGCAGTTGCTCGAACAACTCGGCCAGCAGCCACAGCAGGAACGTTGCGTAAACCTTCGGCGCCTCGTGCACCAGCCGACTGGCATCGAGCAGATGGATACGTCCACGGCCATCGGCGCCCGGTTGCAGAATGTCTTCGAGTTGCAGCGCCGGCTCGCCGAACAGGGCTTCGGCGCCCTGCTGTTCCAGCGTCGCCAACCGGCGCAGCAGCGCCTGGCTGGAACCGGTGGTCATCAGCGCGGCGTCTTCGCCGAGCAACTGTGGATTGTCCTTGAGGTGATTGAGCAGCGCTTTCAGATCCTTGAGATCCAGCAGCAACAGCCCTTCGCGATCCGCCACCTTGAAGGCCGCGTAAAGCGCCGACTGCTGACTGTCGGTCAGCTCGAGCAGGCTGCCGATCAGTAGCGGACCCATTTCGCTCAGCGTGGTGCGCAGCGGATGTCCGGATTCGCCGTGGATGTCCCACAGCGTCACGGGATAAGCCTGCGGCGTGTGACCGAGCCAGGGCATGCCGGCGATGCGCTCGGCCACTTTGCCCTGCGGGTTGCCGGCAGCACCGAGGCCGCACAGGTCGCCCTTGATGTCGGCAGCGAACACTGCCACACCGGCGTCGCTGAACGCTTCGGCCAGGCGCTGCAACGTCACGGTTTTACCGGTGCCGGTGGCGCCGGCGATCAGGCCGTGGCGGTTGGCCAGGCGCATGGCCTGAGCGATGGGTTGCGCGGCCGGATCAGCGCCGATAACGAGTTGCGAGGAGTCAGGCATTTTCTCACCCAATGGTTAATCTTTGATGACACATGGCCGATACATAAATTGGACAGACCCGCCAGAAAACCGGGTCGGACATTTCCCTAAGGAGAGCCGGAAATATCAATTTTTCAACCTTGCCCATAGTGCGCGTCTCTATCAAAGCACGCCCAGGACATTAAGACCTTAGCGGAACCCCAAGCCATGAACAAAAACCTGCGCTTCAGCCATAAGATTTTGCTTGCCGCCGCTCTCATCGTCATTGCCGCTTTTGCCTCGTTCACGTTGTACAACGACTGGCTGCAGCGCAATGCGATCCGCGATGATCTGAACAACTACCTCAATGAAATGGGCGAGGTCACCGCCGGCAACATCCAGACCTGGCTCAGCGGGCGCATTCTGCTGATCGAGAACGCCGCGCAGAACATCGCCATCAACCCGGAACCTGCCACGGTCGCCAGCCTGCTGGAACAGAAAAGCCTGACCTCGACGTTCATGGCCACCTACCTGGGCGATGCCACTGGCCACTTCACCATCCGCCCGGACGTGAAGATGCCGGACGGTTTCGATCCGCGCGTGCGCCCTTGGTATAAAGGTGCCGAAAGCAGCAGCACGTCGACCCTGACCGAACCCTACATCGATGCGGCCACCGGCCAGTTGATCATTTCCATCGCCACCGCGTCGAAAAAGGCCGGGCAGAGCGTCGGCGTGGTCGGCGGCGACCTCAGCCTGCAATCGCTGATCGACACCCTCGCCGCGCGGGATTTCGACGGCATGGGCTATGCGTTTCTGATCAGCGCTGACGGCAAGATCCTCGTCCACCCGGACAAGGCCCTGGTAATGAAGTCGCTCAAAGAAGCCTACCCACAAGACACGCCGCGCATCAGCAGCGATTTCAGCGAAGTGAGCGTCGACGGCAAAACCCGCATCGTCACCTTCGCCCCGATCAAGGGCCTGCCGTCGGTGAACTGGTACATCGGTCTGTCGATCGATAAAGACCAGGCCTACGCGATGCTCAGCGAATTCCGCACCTCAGCGGTAATCGCAACCATCATTGCCGTGGTAATCATCATTGCCCTGCTCGGCATGCTCATCCGCCTGCTGATCCAGCCGCTGCACGTGATGACCCGCGCCATGGAAGACATCGCCGACGGCGAAGGCGACCTGACCAAACGCCTGAACATCGTCAATAACGATGAATTCGGCATCCTCGGCACCGCATTCAACCGCTTCGTCGAGCGTATTCACGGTTCGATCCGCGAAGTGTCCTCGGCCACCGGCCAGGTCAACGAGGTCGCCCTGCGCGTGGTCGCTGCGTCGAACTCGTCGATGTACAACTCCGACCAGCAAGCTTCGCGCACCAGCAGTGTTGCCGCCGCGATCAATCAGCTCGGCGCCGCCGCCCAGGAAATCGCCCGCAACGCCGCGCAAGCGTCGAATCAGGCCAGCGACGCCCGGGGTCTGGCCGAAGATGGCCAGCAAGTGGTGGAGCGCAGCATCAAAGCGATGAACCAGCTGTCGAGCATGCTCAGCGCGTCGAGCACCAACATCGAGTCGCTGAACAGCAAGACCGTCAACATCGGCCAGATTCTCGAAGTGATCACCAGCATTTCCCAGCAGACCAACCTGTTGGCGCTGAACGCGGCGATCGAAGCGGCACGCGCCGGTGAGGCCGGTCGTGGTTTTGCCGTGGTGGCCGACGAAGTGCGCAACCTCGCGCACCGCACTCAGGAATCGGCCCAACAGGTGCAGACCATGATCGAGGAGCTGCAAGTCGGCGCCCGTGAGTCGGTGAGCACCATGAGCGATAGCCAGCGTCACAGCCAGGACAGCGTCGAGATCGCCAACCTCGCCGGCGAACGCCTGAACAGCGTGACCCTGCGCATTGGCGAGATTGACGGGATGAACCAGTCGGTGGCGACAGCGACCGAAGAACAAACCGCTGTGGTCGAGTCGATCAATGTCGATATCACCGAGATCAACACGCTGAACCAGGAAGGCGTGGAGAACCTGCAAGCGACGTTGCGCGCTTGTTCGGATCTGGAGCAGCAGGCTTCGCGTCTCAAACAGTTGGTTGGCAGCTTCAGGATTTAAGCTGCGACGACTGGCCGCTTCGCGAGCAGGCTCGCTCCCACAGGGAAAATGCACTCCATTGTGGGAGCGAGCCTGCTCGCGAATATCTACGTTTCAACAAAACCCGACTGACACCCCACCGCGCAATCCCGACCGAACATCTATTCTGGATAACGGTCAATCAAGGGAGAACAACACAGCGGAGGGTTGCTCACCGTGCATATCGCCGACATCACCATGTTCTACGCCCCGGCCAGCGGAGGCGTGCGGACTTATCTGGATGCCAAACACCGTCGCCTTGGCGAGCGCAACGCCATTCGCCACAGCCTGCTGATCCCCGGCGCGAGACTGGGTGAACATGACGGCATTTATACGGTTCCAGCGCCCGCCCTGCCCTTTGGCAAAGGCTATCGCTTCCCGCTGCGGCTGGCGCCATGGCGAAACGTCCTGCAGGATCTGCAGCCGGATCTGATCGAAGTCGGCGATCCCTACCTCACCGCATGGGCGGCGCTGGATGCGCGGCGGCAGCTGGATGTGCCGGTGATCGGCTTTTATCACTCGGATCTGCCGCTGCTGGCGGGCAATCGCATGGGCCATTGGGTCACACCGAATGTCGAAGCTTATGTCACCCGTCTCTACGGCAATTTCGACCGCGTTCTCGCGCCGAGCCAGGTCATGGCCGACAAGCTCATCGGGCTTGGTGTACGCAATGTCCATGTGCAACCGCTGGGCGTGGATCTGCACACTTTCCATCCCGACGTCCGCGACCCTGGCCTGCGGGCCGAGCTGGGCATTGCCGAAGACACGCGCCTGCTGATCTTTGCCGGGCGCGGTTCCAAGGAGAAAAACCTGCCGGTGCTGCTCAAGTGCATGCAGCGCCTTGGTCCGCGTTATCACTTGTTGTTGGTCGGCTCGTCGATGCCTGCGGCGGTGCCGGACAACGTCAGCGTCATCGACGAATTCTGCCCGGCGCCGAAAGTCGCGCGGCTGATGGCCAGCGCCGATGCGCTGCTGCATGCCGGCGACCAGGAAACCTTCGGACTGGTCATCCTCGAAGCCATGGCCTGCGGCATTCCCGTGGTGGCGGTGGCGGCCGGGGCGTTTGAAGAGATCGTCATAGATTCCTGCGGCCTGCTCTGTGCACCGAACAATCCGCAGGCCATGGCCAATGCCGTGCGCGAGCTGTTCAGTCGCGGCTGCGCCCGCCTCGGTCAACAGGCGCGCCAGCACGTCGAACGTCATTATGCCTGGGACACCGTGGTCGACAGCCTGCTCAGCCACTACCACGCCGTGCTCGGCCATACGCTGCCACGGGTGGCCAATGGTTGAAGAAATGAAAGCTGTTTGCCTGGTATTGCATGATGTCGCGCCCTCGACGTGGGCGGATTACCAGCCCTTCGTCGAGGCTGTCGATGCCTTGGGTGATGTGCCGATGACGTGGCTGGTAGTGCCGGACTTCCATCGCCACGATGCCCTTGATGCCAATCCTGCGTTTCGCCGAGTGCTCGATGCCCGTGTCGCCCGAGGCGATGAACTGGCGCTGCACGGCTACTACCACGACGATCAGGAACCCATGCCAAACACCCCGCGCGACTGGTTCATGCGCAGGGTCTACACCCATGAAGGCGAGTTCTATCGCCTGTCCCGCGAAGCAGCCCTTGACCGCCTGCACGCAGGTCTGGAAATGTTTCAGCGCTGCGACTGGCCGGTGCAGGGTTTCGTCGCCCCGGCCTGGCTGATGAGCGACGGCACCCGCCAGGCCTTGCGCGAATTGCCGCTCAGCTACACCAGCGATCCACAGCATCTTTATCGCTTGCCCGATTTCAGCGCCATCGATGCACCCGGGCTGGTGTGGAGTGCGCGCAGCGCCTGGCGGCGCGGCTTGTCGAAAATCGTCAGCGACCAGCGTGAACAGCGCTGGCGCGAGGCATCGGTGATTCGTCTGGGGCTGCATCCGGTGGACATGCGTCACCGTTTTTCTCGCGGTTACTGGTTGCACACGCTGCAACGCCTGCTGGCGGAGGGACGCGTGCCGCTGACCAAAATCGACTGGCTGACCCGACAGCGCGGACAACTGGAACGCGCAGCATGAAGCGCGGCCTGTTGTTGCTGATCGGCCTGCTAGCGGCGGTGCTGATTCCGGTACTGCTCGGCGGTGGTGAAACCTGGTCGCGCCTGCGCAGTTTTCCGCTGAACTGGCTGTTGATCATGTTCGGCATGATTCTGCTCTGCTGGGGGATCAATACGCTGCGCTTGCGTTTGTTGCTCGGCGACCAGCGAGAAAAAGTCGCGCCCTTGAAAAGCCTCGGCGTGGTGATGGCGGCCGAGTTCGCGTACTGCGCCACGCCCGGCGGTAGTGGCGGACCGCTGACGATCATGGCATTGCTCGCCCGGTGCGGCGTGCGTCCGGCGCGGGGCAGCGCGGTGTTTGCCATGGATCAGCTCAGCGATCTGCTGTTCTTTCTCTGCGCCCTCAGCGGGATTCTGATCTATGCGCTATTCCAGCACCTGAGCGATCGCCTTGAGTGGCTGCTGACCGTCAGCGCCGTTTCGCTGTTTGGGGGGTTGTTCAGTTGCGTGTTGATCGCCCGTTATCACCGAGCGTTGATTCGCCTGAGCGGGCGGCTGTTGGCAGGAATGAACGTGACGGCACGCACTCGTCGACGCTGGGCGCGCAAGTTGCTGCACTTTCTCGCAGCGTTTACCGATACCTTGAAGTTGCCCTGGCAGACGCTGGTTCAGGTGTTCGCCCTGACCTGCGTGCACTGGCTGCTGCGCTACAGCGTGCTGTATCTGGCCCTGCGCGGGCTCGGCGCGGATTTGCAGTGGGCGTGGAGTTTTCTGGTGCAGATGCTCTCGCTGGGCGCCGGCCAGTTCAGTCTGTTACCCGGCGGTGCCGGTGCGGCAGAGCTGACCTCGGCTGCGCTGCTCGCGCCGATGGTGGGCAAATCCACCGCAGCGGCGGCGATCCTGATCTGGCGCGTGGTGACGTATTACTTCTATCTGCTGGTTGGCGGCCCGGTGTTCGTGTTGATGCTGGGCAAGCCGTTGCTGAAGAAGTTGATGAACGTCAGGCAGGCTTCTTAGGTTCGTCCTGCTCTTGCTGGAGCTGCTCCCAAAGCTCGGCGGCACCGGGGAATTCGGTGCCGTCGTCCGGGCTCATGTCATCCGGGTCGTAACGACTCAGGCAACCCTCGCCGAGAGTGGCGGGCGCTTTGGAAGTGGCTTTGTCCAGTGGATCGCTCATGACTTTTTCTCGGGCTCAAATGACAAGGGCCTGAGCGATTCAACGCCCAGGCCCTTGGTTTTTCAAGTGTGGCGTGCTCGATCAGAACACGACTGTCTTGTTGCCGTGCACCAGCACGCGGTCTTCCAAGTGATAACGCAGACCACGGGCCAGCACCATCTTCTCGACGTCACGGCCGAAGCGCACCATGTCTTCGATGCTGTCGCTGTGGCTGACACGCACCACGTCCTGCTCGATGATCGGGCCGGCGTCCAGCTCTTCAGTGACATAGTGGCAGGTCGCGCCGATCAGCTTCACACCACGCAGCGACGCCTGATGATACGGCTTGGCGCCGACGAACGATGGCAGGAAGCTGTGGTGAATATTGATTACTTTGTGCGCGTATTCGCGGCACATGTCCGGCGGCAGGATCTGCATGTAGCGCGCCAGCACCACCACTTCGGCGTCGTGCTGTTTGACCAGCCTCGATACTTCGTCGAATGCTGGCTGCTTGTCCTGCGGATTGACCGGCACGTGGTAGTAAGGGATGCCGTGCCACTCGACCATGCTGCGCAGGTCGTCATGGTTGGAGATCACGCAGGCGATTTCGCAATCCAGTTCGTCGCTGTGCCAGCGGTGCAGCAGGTCGGCCAGGCAGTGGGATTCGCGGCTGGCCATCAGCACCACGCGTTTTTTCTGCTCGGTGTCGGTGATGCGCCAGTCCATCGAGAACTCTTCGGCGATCGGCGCGAACTTCTCGCGCAACTCTTCAATACCGAACGGCAGGGAATCGGCACGGATTTCGTGACGCATGAAGAACCAGCCCACTTGATTGTCAGAGTGGTGGCTCGCTTCGGTGATCCAGCCATTATGAGAGGCCAGAAAATTACTGACTTTGGCAACGATGCCAACGCGGTCCGGGCAAGAGATCACCAGCCGAAAAGTGCGCATGAGGGGGAAACTCCAGAACTTCACAAAGGCCGCCATTCTAGCGACTGCGCAGGAAAACTGCAGTACGCATACGCGCCGGGTGGGACAAAGCATGGTCAAACGGCTTTCTGGCGCAGGTCTTACGTCAAGACCGTGACGCTTTAGCGGGGCTTTTGTCAGACAACTGTAAATATCTGTGCTGACTGCATCACATTATTTAACGGAACATTCAAAGCGCGGCTAATTCCTGTAACTCATTTAAATAAAAAGCCGATCTAAATGTTTACTTGATGAAACAGCCTGACTATTATTGCGGCACTGTCCCCTGTCATTCAGCATTCTACAAAAGGTAGTACTCATGTCCTTGATCAACGAATATCGCGCCACCGAAGAAGCCATCAAAGAGCTGCAAGCCCGTCTGAAGAACCTGTCCGAAGACGACAAACTGCAAGCCGAACTGGAATTCGAAGGCAAACTGCGCACGCTGATGGGTGAATACTCCAAGTCCCTGCGTGACATCATCGCGCTGCTGGATCCGGAAGCCAAATCCAAGGCTCCACGCGGCGGCGCAGTGAAAACTACCGGCACCAAGCGTGCACGCAAAGTTAAGCAATACAAAAACCCGCACAACGGTGAAGTCATCGAAACCAAAGGTGGCAACCACAAGACTCTGAAAGAGTGGAAAGCCAAGTGGGGCGGCGACGTGGTTGAAGGCTGGGCTACCCTGCTGGGCTAAGCCGCAACACCTTCGCAGAGCGATCCGCGAACAAAAGAACGCCAGCTAGCGCTGGCGTTTTTTTATGCCCGCAGATTAATTACGGGTATGTTCGATTTCATAGATTCAAACGTTTGCGTAATGCCTGGACATAATTCTGCCAGTCATTGAGTACCTCTCGCTGCATTGGCGTCGCACTAAGCGACCATTGCTCTGCCGCCTCGATAAATGACTGCACGGTATTCGGCGCACCGGCCTCAGGTTGCGTAAGGCGCTGCTGACAAAATAATTTCCAGCGCTCTTGCTCGGCCACGTCCAGGGTGTCCGGAAAGTTGCGTGCTCGATATCGAAAAAGTAATTCAGGCAAACGTTCATCATCGAAAGGCCACTGCTCTTGCGCCAACTGCGCAGGATCCGCCGTTCGAACTTGTTCGCATAAACGACGATCTCGATCACCGATAAATCCATCGTACAACTGCTGCTCGGGATCTTCGTTGGGCGTGAAATCTTCGCTGGCATAAATCGCCGCGACTTTATCTTTCCAGACTTGTTGTGCGTCAGTTAGTCGCACTGCCCGCTCATGATAAAGCGCCATGTCCAGCCCAAGGCGCTGCTGGTCTTGTGCGCGCAATACCGCCAGCGGCGCTACAACCGGGCAGCGATTGATATGAATCAGTTTGAGCGGCACCGGCAACTCACCTTCGGCCAACTCATCGCGACGGGTATAAAGACGCTGACGCAAGGCTTGCGCATCGAGGTCCAGCACCCCCTGCGGATCAAGATGCAGATCACAGACGATCAAGGCGTTGCGATTTTTCGGGTGCCAGGCCAGCGGCAACACCACGCCGACATAACTGCGCGCCGCCGAGAAACGCCCGGACACATGCACCAGTGGCTGCAACAGGCGGATCTGATCCATCACCTTCTGTTTGCTGCGCAACTGGAACAGCCACTCGTAGAGCTTGGGTTGTTTCTCGCGAATCAGCCGCGCCAACGCGATGGTGGCGCGCACATCCGACAGCGCCTCGTGGGCATGGCCGTGATCGATATTGTTGGCCGCCGTGAGACGTTCGAGCTTGAGGGTCACGCGGCCTTCATCATCGGTCGGCCAGACCAGACCATCGGGGCGCAATGCGTAAGCGGCGCGCACCACATCAATCAGATCCCAGCGACTGTTGCCACCCTGCCATTCACGGGCATAGGGGTCGAAGAAATTGCGATACAGGCTGTAGCGGGTCATTTCGTCGTCGAAACGCAAGGTGTTGTTAACCGGCGCCACAGGTCCCCGGAGCGGCCAGTTGCGCATGCACGCGGGTCATGAAATCGGCTTCGCTCAAGCCTTTTTCAGCGAGCTGGCCCGGGGTGATGCCGGTGATCGCGCACGCCGCCGGGTGCGGCAGGATGTCCTCGCTGGGCTGGCAATAGAGATTGACCGGCTCGTCGATTTCGTTGAGCGCGTGGTCAGTGCGAATCCCGGCCACCTGCAGCGGACGGTCGTTGCGCGGATTGATGCCAGTGGTTTCGTAGTCGTACCAGAAGATTGAAGTCACGGGCGAATCCTGAACAGAAGATCGGCGAAGTCTAGGCGTTTCAGGGTTGCCACGGCCAGCCTGGTCGCCCTCGAACAGCAATTTCTCCAGATTCCTACAACTGGAATGCATTGCCCTTGTGGGAGCGAGCCTGCTCGCGAAGGCTTTCCGTCAGGTGCACATAGGCTGACTGATCCACCACATTCGCGAGCAGGCTCGCTCCCACACCCGAGAGGCTGCTAGCATCAGGCGCACTTGCATCCCGAACAGGCGAACATCAGGTAGCCCATGCTCGAGCCCACAGCACCGCGAAGGAAAGCACCGCTGGATACCCGGCATCAGGTCGAAACGCCGGAAGGCATCGACCTGCCGTTGCGCCCCGCCGGGTTGATGGTGCGCGCCGTGGCGTTTGCCATCGATCTAGGCATTCGCGGCTTGATCCTCGGCGTGCTGTTTATCGCGCTGGCATTTCTCGGCAAGCTCGGCATGGGCCTCGGTTCCTTGCTGCTGTTTGCCATCAGCTGGTGGTACATGGTGCTGTTCGAGGTGCTGCGTCAGGGCCGTTCGCCGGGCAAGCAATGGCTGGGTTTGCGCGTGGTGCACGATGACGGCACGCCGATCGGCTGGTCGGCCTCGCTATTGCGCAACCTGCTGCGCTTTGTCGATCTACTGCCCTTCGGCTATTTCCTCGGTGCGCTCAGTTGCCTGCAACACCCAACCTTCAAACGCCTCGGCGACATTGCCGCCGGCACCTTGGTGGTTTACAGCGAACGCCCGCTGAGCCGCCCGCAACTGCCTGACGCTGAACCTCGCCGCAGCCCCGTTCCGCTGACCTTGAGCGAACAACGCGCGGTACTCGGTTTCGCCGAGCGTCAGGCCGAGCTCTCTCCCGCACGGGTCAACGAGCTGGCGGCATTGCTGGCGCAGCCGCTGCACATCTCTGCGCCCAAAGCCGTGTCTGAACTCAACGGCATCGCGCGCGGCCTGTTGGGGCCGACCCCATGAAGCAGAGCCTGTTCGAAAGTCGCCACAAGGCCGAATGGGAGCGCTTCGCCGTGGCGCTCGAACGCCTCGAACAAGGCAAGGAGACGCCGCAAGTCAGCGATTTTCCCAAGGCCTATCGGCGTCTCTGCCAACATCTGGCTCTGGCCCAGGCGCGCGGCTACAGCAGCTTTCTGATCGATACGTTGCAACAACAAGTACTGCGCGGCCATCAACAGCTCTATCGGCATCGCAGTCGGCTCGGGGCGCAAATCATCAGCTTTATCCTCGCCGACTTCCCGCGACTGGTGCGCGAACAATGGCGCTTCGTTGCGGCCGCCAGCCTGTTGTTCTTCGGCAGCCTGATCGGTTTCGGCGTGCTGGTTTATCTGTTCCCGGAACTGATCTACAACCTGATCCCGGCCGAGCAGGTGCGCGAGATGCAAGGCATGTACGACCCCGTTGCCGGCCACCTCGGCCGCTCAGCGGAACGTGCGGCCAGCGAAGACTGGGTAATGTTCGGCTATTACGTGATGCACAACACGGGCATCGCCTTTCAGACGTTCGCCAGCGGTTTGCTGATGGGCGTGGGCAGCGGTTTTTTCCTGCTTTACAACGGCATGATCATCGGCGCGGTGGCCGGGCATCTCAGCGAGATCGGTTTCAGCCAGACCTTCTGGTCGTTCGTGATCGGTCACGGTGCGTTCGAACTGAGCGCCATTGCCCTCGCCGGCGCGGCGGGCCTCAAGCTGGGCTGGGCGCTGATCGCCCCCGGACGTCTGACATGGGGCGAGGCGCTGCGTCTGGCCGCACGCAAAAGCGTGTTGCTGGTGTGTGGGGCGATGTTGTTCCTGTTGATCGCAGCATTCATCGAGGCTTATTGGTCGTCGAAAACCAGTGTCACGCCGCTGACCAAATACGCCGTCGGCGCCGCGCTGTGGCTGACCGTCGCGGTGTATCTGCTATTTGCCGGAAGGATTCGTCATGCGCCTGAGTGACGCCAGCGTAGTGATCCGCCCGCGCACGACCTGGGAAGCCATGGACCTGGGCGTGTTGATGAGCCAGCAGCATCGCCGGTTGTTGATGACCAGTTGGGCGATCGTCACCCTGCCGCTGTTCGCCCTGCTCAGCCTGTTGCTGTGGGATTGGCCATCACTGGCGGTGTTCATTTTCTGGTGGCTGAAACCGGCCTACGAACGCCTGCCGCTGTACATCCTCTCCAAAGCGCTGTTCGGTGAAACGCCAACCCTCAGACAAGGAGCCTTGCGCGAGTGGCCGCGCCTGCTCAAGCCGCAACTGCTGGCCAGTCTGACCTGGCGACGGCTGAGTCTGAGTCGCAGCTTTGTGCTGCCGGTGACGCAACTCGAAGGCCTGAATGGCGAGGCCAGACAACAACGTCTGCAGGTGCTGCTGCAACGCAACGGTGGCGCCGCGCAATGGCTGACGATTATCGGCGTGCATCTGGAAACCGCACTGTGGATCGGCTTGATGCTGCTGTTCTACATGCTCTTGCCGCAGCAGATCGAAACCGACTGGGACTGGCAGTCGCTGCTGCTCGCCGCCGATCAGGACTGGCGCTGGCTGGAGCACCTGACCAACGTTTTTTATGCACTGATCCTGGTGGCCTGGGGACCGGTGTATGTCGCCTGCGGCTTCAGCCTGTACCTGAACCGTCGCACGCAACTGGAAGCCTGGGACATCGAGCTGGTTTTCCGCCGTTTGCGCCAGCGTTTGAACAACAGCGTGCTCGGTGTGTTGCTGGCGGCGTGTCTGCTGCTGCCGAATCTGCAACCGGTATGGGCCAGCGATGCGCCGGATGCTCCACGGTTGCTCAATCAGCCGCTGACCAGTCAGGCCTCGCGCGACAGCATCCAGTCGCTGCTCGAACAACCGCCGTTCAAGAACAAGGAAAGCGTCACCCGCTATCGCTTTGGCGACGACCCGGCAAGCCCGGCCAAGGACGCGCAACCGGGTGAGGCTCCGCAGTGGCTGAAAACCCTTCTCGGTTGGCTCGACAGTCGACACCTTGATGCCTTGGCGAACGTGATTGAGGTGCTGTTGTGGGGCGCGCTGGTCGCCGCGCTGGGCTGGCTGGTCTGGCGTTATCGCGAATTTCTCCGGGCCTTCGTCAGTCGTCGCCCGCACCTGCCCTCGCGCAGCAAACCACCGGCGCCGCCACACGTCTTCGGGCTGGATCTGAACCGTGAAACCCTTCCCGATGACATCGCCGCCAGTGCCGAACAATTGTGGCTGAGCGAACCCTCGCGCCGCGCTGGGCCTGCTCTATCGCGGCCTGCTCAGCCATCTGTTGCATGATTTCGACCTGACGCTCAAAGCCGCCGACACCGAGAGCCAGATCCTCACCCGCATCGAGCAATTGCAACGCCCGGACCTGCTCGCCTACAGCCGCAACCTCACTGTTCACTGGCAGAACATGGCCTACGGGCACCGACTTCCAGCCGCGCACCTGCAAGCAGAGCTGTGTAACGGCTGGCGTGAATTGTTCAGCAAAGGGTCCGGGCATTGAACCGGCGCATTGGCGGGTCGTTGGCTGCGCTGGCGTTTTTGCTGCTTGGCGGCTTGAGTCTGTTCCTCTACCTCAAAGCCCGTCCTTATCAGGAAGTCATCGATCACGGCCCCTCGCCTGCCGCGCAAGCCAATCCTTATCTGGCGGCGGAAATGTTCCTGCGCGAGCGCGGCCTCGCGGTCAGCCACGCCGAGACCTTGACGGTGCTGCCGCAGATTGATCCGCACAGCCACACCTTGTTGCTGTTCGGCGAGCGCGCACGGATGACGCCGCGTGAAGTCGATCAGGTGCTGAACTGGACTCGTGCCGGCGGGCGCCTGGTGTTCGTCGCCGAATCGTTGTGGGATGCGCAAACCGGGCAAAGCAATGATCTGCTGCTCGACAAGGTGCAACTGCACCAATCGCTGAGCAAGGACTTGAAAGATCCTCCCGAGGACGGGGAAAAGGACCGCTTCCCGAAACTGACCAAACTGTATCTGGAAGATGAAGACGCGCCGGCCTACGCCGGTTTCGACACCGACTTCCACCTCGACGACCCGAACAATGTCGCGCAAGCCTGGGCCAACAGCGCCAAAGCCACGCACATGATGCAACGGGTGTACGGCCTCGGCACGATCACCGTGGTCACCGATGCCGAGCTGTGGAAAACCCCGGCTATCGGCAAATACGACAACGCCTGGCTGCTCTGGTATCTGAGCGCCGACACCGACGTCACGCTGATTTACAACACCGCGCACGATGGTCTGTGGACGTTGCTCTGGCGCTACTTTGCGCAGGCCATTGTCGCCCTGCTCGCCTTGATCGGTCTGTGGTTGTGGCAGGCGAGCGTGCGCCACGGGCCGGTGCAAATGCCCGCGCCAGCGGGTCGCCGTCAACTGCTGGAGCATCTGCGCGCCAGCGCCGATTTCCTCCTGCGCCACAACGGCCAGCAGGCGCTGCTCCAAGCCTTGCAACAAGACATCCTGCGCCGCGCGCGCCGCCGCCATCCCGGTTTCGATCAATTGAATGTGGCCGAACAATGGCTGGCGTTATCGCGCCTGACCCGGCAACCCACCCGCGCCATCAGCCAGGCCCTGAGCCCACGACCGAAGCAGCGTTTGTCCAGCGCCGAATTCAGCCGTCAGGTCGCTCATCTGCAAACCTTGAGGAACGCGTTATGACTGAACAGATCGAGCCCGGCAGCGCGACGCACGCCGCCCAGCAGCGCCAGCGTGCCAGCCAGTTGGCGCAAGCGGTGCGCAACGAATTGAACAAGGCGCTGATTGGCCAGGATGCGGTGGTCGACGCTGTCCTGACCGCGCTGATTGCCGGCGGCCACGTGCTGCTCGAAGGCGTGCCCGGCCTGGGCAAGACCTTGCTGGTGAGGGCCTTGGCGCGATGCTTCGGCGGCGAGTTCGCGCGCATCCAGTTCACCCCGGACCTGATGCCCAGCGACGTCACCGGTCACGCCGTGTATGACTTGCAGACCGAGCAGTTCAAGCTGCGCAAAGGACCGCTGTTCACCAACCTGCTGCTGGCCGACGAGATCAACCGCGCCCCGGCGAAAACCCAGGCGGCGTTGCTCGAAGCCATGCAGGAGCGCCAGGTGACGCTCGAAGGACGCGCCCTGCCCATCGCGCAACCGTTCATGGTGCTGGCGACGCAGAATCCGATCGAACAGGAAGGCACCTATCCACTGCCGGAAGCCGAGCTTGACCGCTTCATGCTCAAGGTGCGCATGGATTACCCCGACGCCGATCAGGAGCTGAACATGGTCCGTCAGGTCTGTCGTTCGACCCGCGCCGACATGCTCGATGTGCAACCGCTGCGCACGGTGTTGCAAGCCAAGGATGTTCAAGCCTTGCAGCGCATCGCCAGTGACTTGCCGCTGGACGATCAGGTCCTCGATTACGCCGTGCGCCTGGCGCGCAGCACGCGCACCTGGCCGGGGCTGACCCTCGGCGCCGGGCCACGCGCCTCGATTGCATTGGTTCGCTGTGCCCGTGCCCGGGCGTTGTTGCGCGGCGGCGAGTTTGTAATCCCGGATGACATCAAAGGCTGCGCGCTGGCGGTGTTGCGTCATCGCGTGCGCATCGCGCCGGAGCTGGATATCGAAGGCCTGCAGGTCGATCAGGTGCTCACGCAATTGCTCGATCAAGTGCCGGCGCCGCGCCTGTGAAACCGTCTCGGCTGCTGCTGATCTGGCTGGCCCTGCTGGTGGTTATCAGTATCGTGCTCGGCGCGTTGCAGGCGTTGCAGATCGACCTCCCGTCCAGCCTGATTTCGATCAACTGGGGTTTGCTCCTGGCGCTGTTGGCGTTGGCAGTTATTGACGCGCTGCGCCTCAGAAGCCTGCCCTCGCCGCGCATCAAGCGACAGATGCCCGGCAGCCTGGCATTGGGGCGCTGGGCGGAGGTGAAGCTGGAGGTGGCCCATGAATTTGCCGAGCCACTGGCCATTGGACTCTTCGACCACGTTCCCGACGGCCTGGCGTTTGAACATCTGCCGATGCTTGTCGAGCTTCAACCCGGCCATGTCAGCCAGATCAGCTACCGTCTGCGCCCTCTCGAACGCGGGCATTTCAGCTTCGAACAGTGCGAAGTCAACCTGCCCAGCCCTTTGGGATTATGGTCCGGCAAACGCCTGCTCAGCGTCCGCGACGAGACCCGCGTCTTCCCGGACTTCGCCCGGCTTTACGGCGGCGAGTTGCGCGCCGTCGACAACTGGCTCAGCCAGCTCGGCGTGCGCCAGCGACAACGTCGCGGTCAGGGTCAGGAATTCCATCAGTTGCGCGAATTTCGCGAGGGCGACAGCCTGCGCCAGATCGACTGGAAAGCCACCGCCCGCCAGCGCACACCGATTGCCCGCGAGTACGAAGACGAAAGAGATCAGCAGATCATTTTCATGCTCGACTGCGGCCGGCAGATGCGCAGCCAGGACGGTGAGCTGTCGCACTTCGATCACGCGCTCAATGCCTGCCTGTTACTCAGTTATGTGGCGTTGCGCCAAGGGGATGCGGTGGGCATGAGTACCTTTGCCGGTGATAAGCCGCGCCATGTCGCGCCGGTTAAAGGCAGCGGCCAACTGAATGTCTTGCTCAACGCTGTTTATGACCTCGAGAGCACTCAGCGCCCCGCCGATTATCAGGCTGCCGCCAACCAGCTATTGGCCCGCCAAAAGCGTAGGGCGCTGGTAGTGCTGGTAACCAATTTGCGCGATGAAGACGAGCAACTGCTGGCCGCAGTCAAACGTCTGAGCGCGCAACATCGGGTGCTGGTGGCGAGCCTGCGTGAACAGGCGTTGGATACATTGCGCCAGACCACGGTGCAAACGTTGCCCGAGGCACTCGCCTACTGCGGCACCATCGATTTTCTCAATGCCCGCTCGCAACTCCATGAGCGGCTGACTGCTCATGGCGTTGCAGTGATGGATGTTCGGCCCGCCGAGCTGGGGGCCGGACTGGTGACAAGTTACATGAGCTGGAAAAAGACCGCTGCGATCTGACAGATTCGATCAGTTGGTGACTGCAACATACACAGCGCCGCTGTCCGAAGTGCCGTCGCTGTTTTCTACTTTGACGACCAGCGAAATCTGCTCCGTAAGGTTCATCGGCCGCCAGTGAGCCTGGTATCGCCCTTTGTGATCGGTAAACGACTCAGTGAACGGTGCTCCATTAGTGGAAACAAGGATTTTCCGTCTGGGCATGGGCTCTCGCCCCTCCTTGGCCACAATCAGCGCGGTCATGGAGACGTAGGTCTGCAAGGGAACCGGATTAGGCGACGCAACAACGGATTCCACCGCTGCTGGACACTCAGTGACGGTCAACCAGAGCGTTTTTACCACCCAGCCAGCCAAACCACCCTTTACCGACGCCCGCAATGCAGCCTCGCCTGCTCCTCCCAAGACAATGCGCGCCGTTGCCTTGCCTTCGGCATCCGTCAGGGTTGTCGGCAGCGAGGTGCGGTCGTACTCCCACATCACTTCGACATTGGCCAAGGGTTGCGCGGTACTGGCTGAAACGACCAGGACTTGCGCGGTCATCTGTTGCCCCGGATACCCGCTCGGATCAGCGCTGACCAGTTCCTTGATCTCCCGGGGCTCGTGCAGAACAAACGGTAAAGAAATCGATTCCGAATACAGCGCATCGCCCACCGTAGCGGTCAGTTGCGCCGCACCCGGTGTCGTCGGCACAAACCGTATCCGCGCTTCACCGTAGAAGTTGGTAGTGGTGGTCACCTCACCCAGGTCCGGACTGCTCCAGACAACCTTCATCCCCACCATCGGTCTGCCACTGATGCCCGACACAATGGTGATCTGCTCAGATACAGCCTCGCCCCAAAACAGCGTCTGACTGCTGCGCGAACGATCCGCAATTTTTACCACCTGTGCGCCTTGCCCCAGCGACATTGCAATAACCGGAGAAAGCCTGGCCAACCGCGCCGAGGAAAAGCGCAGGCCGAAACGCCCGTCCTTGAGGTCGCCCGCGTTGAACCGATAGGTCATTCCGGCGCTCGAGAAAAGCCTGGGGTCACCCAGACGTGGCTCCTCGAAGCGCATGCCCAATTCCGTCGGCCCGGTGCCGGTCATGCCCAGCGTCAGGTGCTGGTCAAACAACGCGCTGCCCGCCGGGGCACTCACGCGCAATTGGTGCTGCCCCTTGCGCCGAGGGAACTCAGCGCTTTGACCCAGTGGCTGAAACGGTTGGGAGTCGAAACTGTATTCAAATCCGGCCCAGGGATCCCCTTCCAGCGCTAGAACCTTCATGGTTCGGCGCTCTTCAAAACGGTCATAAGGGCTGATAACCGCCGCTGTCACCACATGTTCACCTGCGGTGGATGGCGCAAAGGGAAAACCACTCCAGCCATCGGCAGCCGTCCTGTGCTCTTCGGTGCTGCCGTCGCCTGTCCATTGAACAGGCACTTGATCCAGAGCGAGGTCGGGACGATAAGGGGAGCGTACCTTCAGCCACATCCACGCAGGATCCTGCCCAATGACCGGATCCACCGCAGATGCACGGGCGTCTTCGATAGTGATTTTATTGTGGCCCAAGGTCATCGTATTGATGTCGCTGAAACCATGGGTATTGATAACGAACCGAAGTGCGAAGACACCGGGTTTGGTACTTTTTGAACAGTCCAGCGTCCAGATAAACCCGCTGTCATCCACAAAATTTTCGCTTCCGCGGGGTGGACTCAATTCGATTCCGAGCTCTGCCGCCGGGCTTCCACTCCATACCAGATCCATGGCAATACCCACTAAAGGGCTTAGCGCATTGGTGCGGAAGATATAGCGATGTACAGCGCCGATACACGGAAAGAGTGGCTGGCCCCTGAGATCGGTCATCTGATCCAGGACCACGGTCATTTCTTCATGGAGGTCAGGTGATAACAGTCGGCAAGAAAAATCCTTGTTCGTAAGAGTGTCGGTGCGCAAACTCACCTCGAAAATACTGCTGGTACTTTCGATACGATCAGAGCTGAACAACCAACTCAGATCTTCCCCTTCGCGCAATATTCTCGGTACGTCAAGGTCGCTCACCGCCAGACCGTTCTCTGGATTTTCGTTCCGCCATCCGAGCGTAATTGCCTCGCCAATCAACGGGCTGCCCGCTAATGCCCGGACCGTCAGGATATGCCTCTGGCCGCGCTTGCATGCGATTCCGTCATGGGCAATCGGAACGGCATCAAACGTGATGCTGACCTTGTCCTTCCATTCGTCTCGTGCAAACGCCGTGACCGAAAATGAGTGTTCATCTGCCGGCCCGCCTTCGTAGGCACTCACACTGGCGGTAATCGTCTCGTTGCTCAAAGCCGTCAACGGTCGGTAATACAGGCTGGCCCAGCCCCCACTGCCGGTACGAGACTCGACAATGCCCTCGGGGGTTTGCCAGTCGACGATTGCATCAATCACTGTCTCACCGGCACCTTTGTCAGTGACATGCACCACCTGCACCCGCATCAACGTCTTTTCGGAGTCCTCGACAACCGGTGAAATATTCGGGCCGCGCGTGTCAGCGATCCTGACCTTGTTGCGCGCCAGCGACATGGGTTTACGCGGCGATGGCAGTAACAGCTTCGAGCAGACCAATGACAGTTCGAAGCGACCGTCCAGCCAGTCCTCGCAGGCCAGCGTCCAGAGACTATCGTCCCCATCGAAAGCGATCGGTTGCTGGAGTGGCGGGTTGACCGTGACCTTCAGCTCTTCATGCCCGACGCCGCTCCAGTGCAGCGATAGATCAGTCGCCAGCAAAGGGCTGTCGGCGGGCAAGCGCACAATGAAGGGGTAATCAGTGCCGCGATTGGGATAACCGGTCGCGCTCCACAGGGTTACCTGCGATTCGACAACGCAACGCAAGTCCATCCAGGGATCGGTCGCCAGCACCGTGACCGAAAACTCGAGAGTCACCTCGCCACTAGGGTAATAAGGACTGTCGACCGAAGCTGTGAGGACGAAATCGCCTGCTTGCTCAGGAACGAAATCGAAGTAGACCAAGCCTTGTTCATCAGTGATGCTGGTGCCCAGCACACCTTGCCCGGCAGTCGTCCACCTGACTTCCCGGCCATCAAGCGCCTGACTGGTGTAGTAAGAGAGAACCTGCACACCCAAACGGACGCTTTGCGCATACTCCAGGACCGGGTAATGAGCCGCGCACTGTACTTCGCGAAGCGCTAATCGATGATGCCCCAACGATACGTCAATCGTGTAAGGCTCGGCGTTGTACTGGTTCACCAGACTTATCGTGAAGTCATGAGCCTTTTCCTCCTGCATATCCGGGCAATCGAGCGACCACTGCGACAATAGCGGTTGATAGGCGCCCCAGTCGGGGGTCGCCTTGACTGACTCCATCGGGTTGCCGTGAATGATCAATGCGATATTCGTATCCAGCCAGGCGCTGCCGTCTGCCGGAATAAAAGACAGGCCGTGGGGAATGAACAGAGAGTCGTCCGGGTCATCGCCAAGGGAAGCGCCCAGGCAAAGGTATAACGTCTGGCCTGGTGGCAGATCTTCGCTATCCAGTCGCACCGTCTGCAGTTGCAGCGGTTCAAGCTTCAGTTGCAGGTCGATTCGAGTGATGCAGATTGCCGAACGATTGTCGCCCGTGTTGTCAGGGACACCGCTGACCTCGAAGCTCAATGCGTCATCGCTGACGAATTCCAATTGATCCAGCGACCGTTGATACGCGCGCGGCTTGAATTCAAGCGGCTGTCCCGCCAGCCGTCGGGCGTTTTCGAGCTCCGGATTCCGACCTTCTGGCGCCGTGAGCTCGATGCTCATCAACACTTCACCGCGCTTGCGGATGTGCAACCAGCCCGATTCGCCCGACCATGAAACGCCGGGCCGCAGTTCACATAAAAACGTCAGTTCGTAACCGGCTTGTGCACCGGGGGTTTTGGGAGCTTTGACTTCCTGTGTGGCCGAAGCCCCGACACCGACCTCCATGAAATTGACTAACTCGCCATCATAGAACTCGCTCGCCAGGCCAACCCTACCGCTGGTACGCCACTCTTTGAGCCGATCATTGAAGTCACCATTGAGCAGCAGGCTTTCATTTTTTTGCACGACGGGCTCATTCATGATCGCTGGCTCCGTTGCGTTGGCGCGCCAGGTAGGTGTTTTCAGCCTCGGTCACCAGGTCTGTGACCTTTTGGACGTACGTCGGCTCGCCGGCCTTGATGGAGTACCGCACGCGAAGAATGATATTGGTCAAGGATTTGAGCATTGCAGCTTGCGGCTGATTAAGCGGGCGAGGAAAACTCAGCCGCCAATGGGAAACGGCACCCGTGTATTCAAACGGG
Organism: Pseudomonas sp. TE9122; assembly: GCF_056278925.1. Lineage (NCBI taxonomy): Bacteria > Pseudomonadati > Pseudomonadota > Gammaproteobacteria > Pseudomonadales > Pseudomonadaceae > Pseudomonas > Pseudomonas sp. TE9122. Next base: position 4,041,791 of record NZ_JBWBQI010000001.1, read on the forward strand.
TTGAGCAATCCTTCGTCGGGTTTCTGGTGGGTCTGGCCATTATCGCCAAGCCCGACCGACAAAACGATCTGCTGACCGCTGCGCAGGTTGAACAGCAGATCGCCAGGTGCGATTGCGGTGGGCTTATGCAAATACTGCACAGACTGTGTGGTCGGTCGGGTCGCGGTCACGCTACTGATCTGCAGCAACGTTGCCCGCACATCCTCGTAGGGACCGGCCAGCACAGGCAGATCGACTTCCACCGAACTGATCTGCCGGCAGAAATGGCCAGGATGATCACGGTCGAACAACAACTGGGTCAGTCTGAACTCCAACACACCTGTTGCCATCAATTGCGCGTGTGCATCTGCCCAGCTGGTTATGCCCTCTTGAGGCTCGATTCTGTCGTCGAACAACTGCCGCAAGGAAATGGTTTTGATCAGTTCCGGCCGCCGCTCGTAGCTTTGCAAGCGCCTGCGCTCCTGGTCCAGCAGGTACATATGCAGTTGTTCACCCGAGCCCAGACCATAACGGTGATCGAGCCAGGCCTGAGGCAAAGGGACGGGGGCATCATAATCCCCGGTTTCGGCAGCCAGTGAAGCCTGAGCACTAAGGCACAGGCTGACGACTGCGTCGTACGCCTGATAGTGCAGAGCCTTGAGCTGGCCAAGCATCCAGCCGAACAGCTCGGCATTGCTCGCGCGTTTTTTAAGGAAGTTGTACATGGTCAACGCTTGGCTGTTGGCCCTGAGCGTCTGTTCAAGGCTGGACCTCGCCGCGCTGACCGCATGGCTTTGCGCTTCGATCTGCGCATCGATTGCGCCCACCTCCGCCAGCGCCTGATCGCGTTGCAGCGCCCACTCACTGCGGCGACGGCGATAACCTTCAGTGGTGGCCTGTCGGTCGGCGTCGATTTGCAGCAATGACGAAGAAACCTCCAGGCCGAAAGCCACCGCATCGAAAGTGTGTTCGGGTTTGAAGCCACCGTTGGAAGTACCATAGATTTTTGGCAACGCCGCGATGACGCCCCCTGCCAGCCTGACAACTTTGGCCTGCAGTGCTGATGTCTTCGACTGCTGCAGACTGGCCATGACCTGATACTCGATCGGCGAAACGTTTTCGCTGTAACGCATTGCATAGGCGTCGGCCCGGTCCTGCGCCATTGCCCGACTCTGCTTCAGCGCTGTGACATTCGCCTCCAATTGGGCGATGGATTGTTCCTGTACCGTTTCGGCATAGCGACCCAGCTCGAGCAAATGGTTCTGCTGCGATTCTTCCTGCTCGGCACGGTCGCGTTGCTCGAGCAGACGCAGCACCAGACTGCCGAAATCCCGCAGGCTCTGTACCCCGCGCAACGCGACTTCGAACGTGACCCGCCAGCGATACGCATTGACCACCAGGCGCCCGCCCATCGGTCTGGGCCCGGCCGCGCTACCAGCGGCCAGATCGCGGAGCAATTGCCTGGGATCGGTCATCGGGCTGAACAGCAACACGTCCAGCGGTTTGCCATCGATCGTGAGATTGTTGCGCAGGTTATCAAGGCGTTGCTGCGGCTTTGCGAACAGGTCGAGCAGCGATTGATTGATCGGAATTCTGAAAGGTTCGCAGGCCAACAAACCCAGGATCGGCGGGGTGTCGGAAGCGATCGGGTAATCTGCCAGGTTGAAATCCAGCGTTTTTTCAAGCGCTTCAAGCAGGGGTCGCGATTCGCAATTGTCCAAGAGGTTTTCCACGGTGTCGGTCTGCCAACGAGTCGCGGTGTCGGCGGTGGGCGCCTTGCCCATCAGAAACCCGGCCTGGACATAGCAAAGCTTGGCGGCCACCAGACTGTCACGGGTCAATTGTCGGTAATACCAATCGCCCCACGCCATCAGGTTTTCTACGTAGTCGGTGAACATCAGGATCTGAAAATGTGCGGGTGCGGCATAGCCAATGGCATCCGGATCGAGGGGATTCTGAATTTCCCACCCTGGATTGCCCGGCGCTGTTGCGATATCCAGAGGCCGGCAACGCCAATACGCCGGTTTCGGGTTCGCGATCGGAACCGGCGGATTGGCCGGATCTGCGGTGGCCTGTGGATCGAATACGTAATGCAGCCAGCTCTGCGCTTCCTGAAAGCGTTCTTCGTCGCGCAACCGGGTGGCGATCAAATGCGGCAGGTGAAAAAACAGCTCCCAGAAGTTCAGACCATTGGCACCGTCGAAGACACCATTGGGTGGTTCAACGAACTCTGCGCCGATCGGCGACGGCTCGCGAATGAACTGGTTGGACCAGTCCAGCACGGCGTCCACGGAAATATTCGAGCATCTCACCAGTTCCGAGCCAAACAAGGAATTGAGCCGAATGAATTTCAACGCCAGTCCAGTTTGATTGAATGAAAGAAACTGTGCCCCGTCGGTACTGTTCTTGTGCAGAGCTGGCGGGACGAAATCCATGAGATCGACAATCGTCAGGTCGAACTCTTTCTGTCCTGTCGGGGAAGTGGGAGAGGCGAATGAAAAAATGACTGGCGTGGGCCAGGTGCCTTTCGTCCGCGAGGAAGTCCACGACTGAGTTACCCAGCCCCCGCCTGCATCCTGTTCTTCGAGGATCGGCGGCGGGTCACTATCAGAAGGCAGACCTGCAATTTGCAGCTCCATTTTCAACCGAGCGCTGTCCAGGCCCGTGGGGCTGCAAAAACCCTGCACCGTCAGCACATCTTTGTCATCCGCGCGCGTTGCCATAACGTGCAGGTCGAGATAGGGCGTCAGGGAACCATGGGTCTGTATGCGAGTGACAACAGTCACCTGACTGTTCAGTGGGTGCTGAACCGTATCGTTGCTGACAAATCGCTCCTCAAGCGCCAGATCCAGCCATGCGCCACCGTCCAGAAGGGGGCGCATCAGAACGTCGTAGACACCATGCACCCGCAGACTGCCGGATGGCGAAGATAGGTTGCCCGTCAGTAAAATCCCCAACTTGCCCTTCGGATTCAGATAATCGACCTGCACCGTCGCAATCAGTCTGGAGCTCGCCAAACCCTCGTCCTTGTGTTCTGAACTGTGCACACACAACGGCGCAGACCACTGCCCGTTCTGCTTCATGAATGCCAGATTGATCACCAGTTTGCTCGGGCTGAGCGACTCCGCTGCGCTCGCGACTACCGCGTCGCGCCATTCGGCCCAGACCACACACAACCGGCCATTCCAGAACACGGGGCGGATATCCAGCACCTGATCGGCGGTCGGGATTTCCACGGCCTGCCATTCACTCCAGACCGCCGGATTGACCGAAACGCTGGTTGCGCCCAGTTCGATCTCGGCCTTGCGCCAGAAATACTGAAACGGCTGCACCCGCTGCCGCCCCAGAAAGTAGTAATCAGCTTTGGCCGGTGTCACGCCGTCCATGAAACAGCTGATCACATCGAGATCGCAGACTTGTTCGAATGCCTGCAAATAATCCTGCAGCGCCGCCTGCACGGTATCTTTGTCCAGACGGGCCTGGTTCAGGTTGTTTTCCAGATTCTTGAACAGACTGGTTTTGCGCAATCGCACCGATGGAACGATGAAGTTTTCCGCATAGCATGAAATCTGGTGGGGCACGGTCCAGTCGGGATAATTGCAGAAAATCTCCCATTCGCGCAGATGACGCTTGTCGAACTCGTGATCCCGGAATCCTGGTTCCAGCTTTCGATACACCGCATGGATGTACTGCTGCACACAACTTATCGCTTCGGCAACTCTGGAACTCTTGACCTGATAAGTATCCAGAGGATCCATGCGCAGCAATTCAAACAAGTCTTCAGGTGTTTTCAGAAAAGGGTATTTATCATTGGCCACTTGACCGATGCAGTATTCAAGAAGTGCCGAGCGACGTTTTTCCAGCAGCCCGCCAATATTACTCAGTGCCATGATCTTGCTCCTTGGAATATGGCCCGGGGAAAAACGTTCGCCAGGCGGTATGCAACGCCCTGCCGCTACTCCCTGGCAAAGGTAATGGCATGGGGGAATATTCTTTCGCTTTCCCCAGACTGAGAGCGAACGCTGAACACGAATGTGCCGCCCGTCTTGCTTGAGACAAAAACCCGGGTAAGCCCCTGCTGATCAGTGAACCCCTGCGCCGGCCGAATAGTGACGGCATCCATCTTCGCGGGCGGAACGCTCTTGCCGAACCACTCCACGAGCGAGTTTTGTCCGCGGTTTCCGTAGTCGTCCTCCAGCACCGCATACAGTTCTACTTCATGACCGTATTTCACTGTTTCCAAAGGCGTAGGTGAAAGTTCTGCAATAGGGAACGACAACGTAGTGAAGTCGGCAGTTATTTCTATGGGAGGGGCGTATTGCGGCTCGAACAAGTCCAACCAAAGCATTGGCGTGTCGCGGCCCATGACCTTGCCGGGGATGAACTCGGCCAAAAGTGTCCCGTCCGTTCCCGTCGCCTTGTATTCAATGGTGCCCAATGTGGCGCGCCAATAAACATTGACGCCACTCAGCGACTTTCCATTGGCGTCTTTGAGGGTCACTTTATAAGTGACTTTTTCGTCTGGCTTGTTAGCCACGACGGTGCTGTCATCCACCACTTCGCACGTGATTGTGACCAGCCCTTTGACGTCGCCTGGAACGTGCACGATCGGGGCACGAGTATCGGACTCGCCGAGCAGGGCATGTTCGGCGGCATCGGCATAGGATTTTTTGTCGACGGTTTCGGGCAGATTACCAATGAGAAAAATCGTTAACGCATCCATGCCGCTCTCGGTGGACAGCGCCAGCACGCGCATCAACAAATCGAGCTGGGGAAGGTTTTTCAACACCTTCAGGTCGGGATCGATGCGGCTCACACATTCGCGCACTTCCTGAACGCTCCAGCCAAAAAAATCGGCCAGTTTGATCGCCGCCGCCTGTTGTGCCAGCCATCTCGCATCTCCGGTGACATCCGGCAATGCGTTGACCTGGCGCAGGTAGTCCAACAGCTTCTGTGGCGGTTGGCCGCTCGAGGCTGAGGCGAGGGCAAAAGCGCGAGTGAGCATGGTCAGGTAATAAAGCGTGCGCACCGTCAACGCATGCTTGTCGTCCTGAACCAGCCAGTCCTTGTAGCCGCTATCCAGATAATCCTGCAACAGCGCCGCGCTTAACCCCAGGGTCGACACCACCTCACTGCGCCGGCGAACTTCAGCCAGTAGATCGAATGATGTGTCGGCAACTCGGGGGCGAGTTCGGCCGCCCCCTTCGCTCCCCGCATCCGCTTGCTCCAGCACATGCAGCAGTAACTGATGCACCGTGACGTCTGCCCAGTTCAGGACCGGCAATGCCTGATCCACGCCAACGCCGGCGTATGCCGCCAGCGTCTCCTTGACCAGCGAAGTCTGCGCATCGCGCATCTGTAAAAACGCGCTGACCATGCTGTCGATGATGCTCTGCCGCAACGCTGGCTCGATCTCACCCAAGGCGCTGTCGACCGCCCAGGCGATTTTTTTATGGACGGAGGCCAGATACATCTCAGCGCTTCCCTCCGGAGGCAGGATCAAACCATGCCCGTCGGTTATCGGCCCCAGGCTGTCGGCGGATGTCGCGAGAAATTCGATCCAGTCCGCGGCCCCGGCTGCCGGAACGCCTGCCATGAGAAACGTACTATTGGACAACTGTGCAGTCGGCAGCAAATTGCGAACCTGCTCGAAAAACTGCTCATCCTGTTCGGATGGATCCTGAGCCGCTGGCGCAGCGACCGCATGCTGCAACACCCACAACACCGGCAGATTGTTTTGCGCGCACCACTGCACGCAACTTTGCATAGCCTCGATCAGTTCCAGCGCATCCGGTGAACCGTCCGGTACATCGTGGATGACAGGAGTACCGGCCAAGCCATTGACCCAGTCATCGCCGCCCAGGATCGATAGCATCAGCACGCCTTCAACCGGAGTGATGTTCAACAGCCGGGCCAGCCTCACCAAACGGTAGAAGCTCGAGATGATCGCTGCGTTGCGCTTCAATTTGTCGGTCAAGCCATGAGCCTTGGCCACAGCGTTCGCCAGCACGTAATAAGTCTGCGGATCAATCGCCAGACCACTGCAGAGCTGGCTGATCGTCAGATCCACCACGCCCGGTATCGGCGCCACCGCAAACTCATCGTTGTCGAGCTTGAAAGGCTCGCGATAACCGGTTTGAAAATTGAACACCTGATCGAATTGCGAGAGCGCTTCACCGCGGCCATAAACCGACAGCTCACCCACAAACACAGCAAAGTCCGCGGCGGTGCATTCGTAGCGCTCGCGCAACGTCTGGAACAACCCAAGCGCATGAACCGCGCCACTGGAGATGTCCATCTCGTTGCTGTGACCTTTCGTTGAATTGCCGCGCCCTGTTGCCCGGATGACCGATGTCAACACTGCGTCCAGCTGTTCGAACGGCAATCCTGTCCAGTTGGCCAGACGCACCATCTGATTCATCCGGGTATAGCGGTTGAACCCGATGAGTTCGTCGGGGATTGCCGTCATTCGAATGCGAGGCGTGGTTGCAGGATCGAAACCCACCGCCGGCGCAGTACCGTCATTGATGTAAACCGAACCCGAGCGCTCGCTTTCAGGCTGCTTGGGCGTTTCATCCGGGTAGGTCACATTGGCCGAGCGCACGGGAGCAAAGTCGCCAATCGACAGAAGAGCCTCGATCTGTCGGCTGTCGAGCTTGGTGCGCTGACCGAAAAACTCCACCTGATTGAGATTCGAATACATCTCGGTATAGGTACCAAAGTTGTGCGCAAAAAAATCTTCGCGAAGGGCGAAATCCGCACGCGGTTCGGTCAGCAACTGGCGCTGATAAGGGCCAAGCCGCGAGGCATGGGCGAAACCCTGTGCAGTATTGGCACCTCGAGCATTGGCTTGCAGAAAATAGGGATAAGCCAGGTCGACCCGGTGCTCGAAGTCGCCCACCGACAAGTCATGAAACTGCGCGATACCATCAATTGTGACCCAATGCTGGTAATAAGGCAGACCATTGGGGTAGCGGGCTGCGATCAGCGCGTCTTCGATGGATTCGATATCCGTTTGCGCCGCGATGAATTTCTCCAGCACCTCAACGATGATGTCCACAGAAGAGATCGATTGATAAACCGCATTGAAGTCGACCTTCAGTGCCAAGAGATCTGTGCGCCGGTTATGCAGCGAGAAATCGTCTTCCTCTCTGATACCCTCCAGACGGTCACGAACCCAGCGCAACAAGTCGATCAGATACGCCACTGGCGACCAGATGGACTCCAGTGCATCTGGCGGGCACAACGCGGAAAAATCGGTACCGATCAGAGCGTGATAATTGGGACCGTCCACGATCGATAACAAACCGCTGGAGCTGCGCTTTGGCGCGGGCCTGGTGCCCCTCAGCGTCTGCTCGATAAATTGGCGCCGCTGAGACGTGGCTATGCTATTGGCGCCGCGCCAATATTGTTGCGCTTGCTCAACGCTGAGCTGATGCTCTTGGACCATGCATTGAACACCCCTTTCAACCAGTGGATAAATTGATCCACCGTTTTGCAGGTATGTCTCGAGGTTCTGCAGTCCGACGTTCTGTGCTCGTTGTTCCTCGCTGAACAACTCATCGAACAGTTGCAGGGCGGGACGGCGCGAATCAACCATGATCAGATTCCTTTAGGCGACAACTGGCCCGCGCAACCTGACGTCCTTCGTCAGGCTGCACATTCAGTGAGTACGATTGAGCGCTTCGAACGCCGTCAAGTCCACTGTCAGTTCTGACAGTTTTGATAGCCGTTCGTCGGAAGCTGGATTTCAGGAGTCGGCGTGGGGCAAGCGCGCAGCTTCGACTTCAAAACGCGCGCTGTCAGCCCAATCGGACATCGTTGCGTCATCCGCCGCGTCAGTCAGCGTCTGCCGGAATCGGTACCAGTTGCCCGCCAGAGGCAGTGCCCTTGTCGCCGCCTCGCGCCAGTGCTCATCGACCACGGGTACCTGAGCCAGCCACTGCACATCCGGGTTGTACCAACTCACGATGGCGCCCACGCCCGGACGGCCCTTGCCGCTGAACTGCACTGGATGACTGACCCAACGTCCGGCTGCAGGCCCGTCGAGCACAGGTCGGAAAGTACCCAGAATGACCGAGCGCAGGGTTTCAAATGATTCGAACCCGTCCAGAGATGCGACTGCCTCGAGCCGGTAAAGCCCCCCGCCGAGCAGACTCGCATCGAGCATCACTGACCAGGTGCGATTTTCCTGCACGACGGCACTTGCCGGCTCGGAACGCGCGGCACCGACCAGGGTCACCGTGACCGTATCGCCCGGCACGCCAAAACCGCACACCACCACCTGCTGCCCGATGGCATCGCCCTCGATCGGGGTTTCAATGAAGGGTGCCGCTGGCACAATGTCAAAGTGCAGCGGCTCGCTGTCTTTCGACTCCTGCAGTTTGCCGCTTTCATCCATGAAACTTTGCCGGGCCCAGATCGTTTTGCTGCCCACCGGCAACGTCACTTCGGCTTGCCAATTGCCTGCCCAATCCACAATGACATCACTGAGCAGAGGTTCGGCAAGCCCTTGCAGACAGACTTCGACAACCCCGCCCCTCATGCCCGTACCCTTGAGCAACGCGGTTCGTGGCAACTTGCCGTGTTGTATCGGCTGGAGAAATTCTGGCGGCAGCAGCACCACCGTCAATTCATGCTCGTCACTGTGTAGCGACGGTCGACCGTCCAGTGTCTGCTGGGCGTCAAAGGTGTAGAGCCTGAATTGCTCGAGGCTCAGGTCAATCGACCAGTCGCCATCCTGGCTCAATATTTTCGGATCGCCCAAGGGACGATCAAACTGCTTGTCGCGCAGTTGCAAAGTGGCGCCCACCATACCCATCGTGCCCTCGACCGTTACAGCACGACCGACTTCCGAGCCGTCCGGCGGCTGGGTAATCACTGGCGTGACCATCGCTCTCCTGACTATGAAGGTCGTGGACGTCGGCTGCGAAGTTTGCTGCGCGGCGACTTGGGTTACCGTGACGGTATGTGTGATATCCAGGGCAAATTCTTTGTCGCGCCTGAACTGCCACGTGTCAGCACTGACGATGCCCTTGTGCACAATGCCGGTTTCGTCGCTGTACTCAATGTTCACGGTTGCACCCGGCCAGCACGTGCCGCTGAACCTGGGCGAAAGTCCGTCATCTTCAGGCTCGTTCAAGCCAGGGGCCTGCGGCGGGATGGTGACTTTGAGGACAAACCAGTTTGGCGACTGGTGCCCGTCGAGATATTGCTTGATGTGGACCTGACGCTCAAACGAGGGTCCCCAGACCGTTGAAGCCTTGGTAGACCACCGCCCGCCAGCAACCTCCACTGCTGGCGCTTCGAGATCTCCGCTATTGGGCCTGCGTGGATTCACCGTGGCGCCGTTGAAGCCTTTGCCGCTGAAGGTCGGTTGGTAGTCGTTGGTGAATTGCACTTCACTGACATCGGGGAGGATATTTTTTACTTCGAAGGTCAGCGGCAGCGAGTCGATCCAGCCGCTGGCGTTGTCGGCGATTTTTTGAATGACAGAGACGTTGTAGGTACCCAAAGGCCACTGCGCTGCGGTTTCCCAGATGCCTCCCGGCATCACTTCAGCATTTGCAGGCGCGGGAACTTGCACCGCGCCCCCGCTGACGGTGAACTGGATTTCAGATTTGAGATCGCGATCGTAATAACCGTTACCGGCAAAGGTCACCGTGGTCCCGGAGATGGTGACGTTGGGCTGTTTCAGAGTGGGGGGGCGAATCCTGAAGGCTTGTGGTGCACTGCGTCCGGATGACACGTCATCCAGATCCTGTTCGACGACCAGGCTGATCGGCCCTGGTGGCACGTTGATCATCCCCTCCCACGCCCCGTCTGCATTGCTAACGACTTCCCAATCACGAACAGGATCATTCGTCAGATCAAAAAATGCTCTCAATCGCGCCCCAGCCAAGCCGTTGCTTCCTGTCAGAAGGAAGTCTTGTTCATAAACTGTTCCCGCAGGTGGCTTGGATATTAACGGCAGCCCCATGACTCTGAAAGTTATGGCATCGGTATAAAAATGATTGATATTGGGTGATTTAAGTTGGGCGACAACCGAGAACGTCCCGCTGCCAGAGACCTTTATTGCCGGAGCCTCCCAAGTCGTATCGGACTTTCCGACAGTAATAACCTCACTCCAGTTTTCATAATGATCCAAATGCCCAACCACTCTAATTACAGTACCCGGCGCAGCCATTCCTCTGAAACAAACCAGATCCTTTGCCAAAACCAACGCATTAGCTGTCGGGTAAGTTATTCGAGCGCGGTAGACTGTTACATAAGCCGTCCGCTCGGAAACCTTACCGGCGTACATTTGATATGCTTGAAAACTTAGAGAATTCTTGTTTTCTGCCACGGTGACGGGCACTGACCAAGGATCGTAGAAAGCCTCTTCTGCCCCAATCGTACCGCGCCCATCATCCAAGACAACAGTATAACGGTATATTGCTCCCGTGCCCTTGACAGAGAAAGTTGAAGATGTGAAGTTTCGGATTGCACTGATGGTTGGAATGGGCATCCGATAATTGGCAACCTTGTAGGTTTTCAGAACCGGATCACTTGCGTTACCCACATCATAAATATAATCAAACCCCACTGTTACGTTTCTCTGATTGGCGATAATCATTTCTCGATAGGGTTCATCAAGATCGATCCACTCACCGGTCTGGCGAGCACTGCCCGTCAGTTCTCTTACATTACCTTCACCGCTAACCAACGAAAGATAGAATTTTACATTCCCTTCATAACGTCGATTCTCTTTTGCTCTGTACGCTGACACGATGCAAGTAAATGTTGAACCATCGTAGGAGTAGGCATAGCTCACTCGAAGCTGCGCCCACCTACCGTCTTCTTCCGCGTGCAGCTCATGGGTTACAAATGTCACATCCGTTCCGATCTCTTCAGCGCAGACTACCTCTTGTTTCGGGGGCAAGCTGTCGGAAGGATCTTTAATACCATCATCTTGTTCCATGGCCGGATCTCAGAAAGGGCAAGGTGGCTGATTGATGCAACAGGTAAATTCATTAAATACCGGTGCCTCACATCGCTACACCTGTAAAACCTGACAGTCCCGACCAGCGGTAACTATTCCACGCCTTGGTATCCTTGCGTCCTTCAGCCATTAAACGCGACTGCATCAGCTTGCGTCGTTGCCACACATCACTCAGAGTCCACCAGCTTGTACACCTGAATAACGCCGCCCTGCATGGCTGATAAGACGCGCGGCTTCGACTTCAAAACGCGCGCTGTCGGCCCAATCAGACATCGTTGCGTCATCCGCCGCGTCAGTCAGCGTCTGCCGGAATCGGTACCAGTTGCCCGCCAGAGGCAGTGCCCTTGTCGCCGCCCCGCGCCAGTGCTCATCGACCACGGGTACCTGAGCCAGCCACTGCGCATCCGGGTTGTACCAACTCACGATGGCGCCCACGCCCGGACGGCCCTTGCCGCTGAACTGCACTGGATGACTGACCCAGCGTCCGGCTGCAGGCCCGTCGAGCACAGGTCGGAAAGTACCCAGAATGACCGAGCGCAGGGTTTCAAATGATTCGAACCCGTCCAGAGATGCGACTGCCTCGAGCCGGTAAAGCCCCCCGCCGAGCAGACTCGCATCGAGCATCACTGACCAGGTGCGATTTTCCTGCACGGCGGCACTTGCCGGCTCGGAACGCGCGGCACCGACCAGGGTCACCGTGACCGTATCGCCCGGCACGCCAAAACCGCACACCACCACCTGCTGCCCGATGGCATCGCCCTCGATCGGGGTTTCAATGAAGGGTGCCGCTGGCACAATGTCAAAGTGCAGCGGCTCGCTGTCTTTCGACTCCTGCAGTTTGCCGCTTTCATCCATGAAACTTTGCCGGGCCCAGATCGTTTTGCTGCCCACCGGCAACGTCACTTCGGCTTGCCAATTGCCCGTCCAATCCACAATGACATCACTGATCAGAGGTTCGGCAAGCCCTTGCAGACAGACGTCGACAACCCCGCCCCTCATGCCCGTACCCTTGAGCAACGCGGTTCGTGGCAACTTGCCGTGTTGTGTCGGCTGGAGAAATTCTGGCGGCAGCAGCACCACCGTCAATTCATGCTCGTCACTGTGTAGCGACGGTCGACCGTCCAGTGTCTGCTGGGCGTCAAAGGTGTAGAGCCTGAATTGCTCGAGGCTCAGGTCAATCGACCAGTCGCCATCCTGGCTCAATATTTTCGGATCGCCCAAGGGACGATCAAACTGCTTGTCGCGCAGTTGCAAAGTGGCGCCCACCATACCCATCGTGCCCTCGACCGTTACAGCACGACCGACTTCCGAGCCGTCCGGCGGCTGGGTAATCACTGGCGTGACCATCGCTCTCCTGACTATGAAGGTCGTGGACGTCGGCTGCGAAGTTTGCTGCGCGGCGACCTGGGTCACCGTGACGGTATGTGTGATATCCCGGGCAAATTCTTTGTCGCGCCTGAACTGCCACGTGTCAGCACTGACGATGCCCTTGTGCACAATGCCGGTTTCGTCGCTGTACTCAATGTTCACGGTTGCACCCGGCCAGCACGTGCCGCTGAACCTGGGCGAAAGTCCGTCATCTTCAGGCTCGTTCAAGCCAGGGGCCTGCGGCGGGATGGTGACTTTGAGGACAAACCAGTTTGGCGACTGGTGCCCGTCGAGAAATTGCTTTATGTGTACTTCACGTTCGAACGAGGGTCCCCAAACGCTCGAAGCCTGGGTGGACCACCGCCCGCCGACGACCTCCACTTCAGGCGCTTCAAGATATGGGCTATTGGGCCTGCGTGGCTGAACCAAGGCTCTGTTGAAACCTTTGCCGCTGAAGGTCGGTTGGTAGTCGTTGGTGAATTGCACTTCACTGACATCGGGGAGGACATTCTTTACTTCGAAGGTCAGCGGCAGCGAGTCGATCCAGCCGCTGGCGTTGTCTCTGATCTTCTGGACGGCGTTGATTTTATAGGTGCCAAATTTCCAGCCCGTTACGGTGGTGCTCCAAGTGCCGTTGCGCTGTACTTGTGCATTTGGAGGCGCGACCGGCATTGGGTCGGCTGGACTTTCGAGGATAGTGAACTCGATTTCGGTTCTGAGCTTCTCGTCGAAATGTCCGGTGCCGGAAAATGTGATCGTTTCATTGGCTTGCGTATATGTGACCGTCGGCTTGCCCGTGCGTACTCGTATGCCGAAGGGTTGGCTGGTCAGTGATGTCGTTCCCAAATAGGTATGCGTGCCGACAATTGAATGCGGACCAGGTGTCAGCGTGAAAGATGCAGACCATGCGCCTGTGGCGGCATCGGTTGGGGTGCTGATTTGAGCTTGGGTGTTTTCCGAACGCACAGCAACAGCACTGGAGATCCCGGCGACGACAGTGCCTGTGAACGTCGATGTCATGTCCACCGTCTGCGTCAATCCAGGAGACGTTATTCGGGGGGGGTCAATGACATAAAAATTTCGTTGGACTGACGGCACAGATGTTGCGCCATCGTATCTTTGACTGGCGACTAGAGAATAATTTTTGCCGAACGCAAACTTATAAGTGCTGGTACCACCCCATGACCCATCAATTTCGATCTTTGCGTAGGCCAATACTTTGATCGATGTGTCTTTGATGTAAACATCCACTCTTGTCAACTCTTGGTGCAGACCGCCTGTACCCGCAAATTGCGGCGTTTGTGTACTTATAACCTGCGGCAACGGACTGAGCGTTACAGGCTTGAGTACGGTCAGTGACGCTTTCCCCGCGTAGCGCCCCTGCGTATTTCCATACTCCTCACGGATAATGAAATCCTGTAAACCCTGAGGGACATTATCAAGGAGCGTGACAGTCCAATTTCCGTAGCCATTGGTAATGGCCGTTGTGCTCAGTACAGTGCCTGAATTGGGACGCACAAGCGTGATTTTGCTGCCTTTACCGGCGAGGCCTGGAACCGTTGTAGTCACAGTACGATTGCTGGCAATGCGAGCAGCCTTTCTGACCAGCAAAGTCCGCGGTGTCCACCTTGACCATTGATCAATGTAATCCCATCTTCCATCAACTCTGACTTGCAGGTCACTCTCGGGAAGGTCTTCGACTCGAATACTGTGCCAGACGCCCCCCAACCATGCACTTTCAGTGATACGTCGGTAGTAATTATCGGCTCCGTGAAAATCCAGATGAACGTTGTGATAACGGCCATCGTTTACCGGTATACGAAACTTGAAGTCCATCGTGGTATCTACTAACAGTGACTCGGAGCCGGCCTCATACTCCAAATCCGCGACCAGGATTCCCGGCTCTTCGGAAATCGGATCATCGGATTTTTGGGAAGGGCGATGGTCCTCAGGAAACGGGCCATCTTCTGGAGGATTGGAGCCTGGGTTCTCATGGTCGGACATGATCGAGCTTCCTTATACCGTCGGTACCTGGGTGCCTCATTGAAGAACCGTAAGCACGAAATGACACCTGTAAAACCTGACAGTCCCGATCAGCGGTAACTATTCCCACGCTGCAACATGCAGACGTCCTTCAGTCATTAACACGCGGCTACATCGGCTTGCGCCGTTGCCTACACATCACTCAGAATCCGCCGGCTTGTGCGCTTTGAAGCTGCCCCGTAACGTGATCCGTGCCGCTGCCAATCAGTGGTCGGGTTTAGTCGCCCGGGGGTTTGTCATCAAGGTGTATAAGCGTCATCCAGTCGGGTAATCCCTATCCCCGCACTCGATGGTGGCTGTACGCAGGGCGCTTCGGCGCGCCGGTTTTTGGTGATACCCCCGGTCGACTAACCTGCGTCCAGCCGCCACCCTTTCGTTTAGTCGCGAGGGGTGAAGGCCCCAACCAAGGGTTATCACCATGATCAAACCAACACCCAATCCCCCCGAAATCGAAGACTCGACCTCCCCCTACGCTTCCCCCGATTCCACCAGACTCCACGAGGCCGCTGAAAAAGCCCTCGATCACTACCTGAAAAAACCCGCCGCTGCGCCGTCGTGCAATTCCGTCGATCGCGGCATGCAGATGTTCATGGTCGCGCCCGACATCAACCCCGAAGCGATGGCCATTCAAACCTACGAAACCTTTTCTTCGGTCAGCATTCTGCTGCTCGACCTGGCGGACAGCCTCGAGGACAAGCCGCGACATCTGGCGATGGCGATCTATCAGTTGAGCGAGATGGGCCTATTGCTGGCGGAAAAGGCGCTGGATCAGGAGCGGGCGATCGCTGTGGCGTGACGTAAAAATCAAAAGATCGCAGCCTTCGGCAGCTCCTACATTTGGAATGCGTTCCCCCTGTAGGAGCTGCCGAAGGCTGCGATCTTTTGCTGTTCAGGCAGAAGCGGGCAACGGCTGAAAACTGAAATACTGCTTCAGCGCCAGCACCAGTTGGCCGAACTCCGGGGGAGCGCGGCGCAGGATGAAACCGGCGTCGTAATGCAGCGGCGTGGCGTCTTCATGGCACCACACGCAACAGGCGCTGAAATCGATGACTTGCTGGCTGCCATCGCGGGCGGGGACCTTGAGGCGTAACTGAAAATCCACCCCGATCATCATCGGCAACTGGCTGATCAGCATCAGCCCGTCCGCAGACACATTGCCGAGAAAGCCGACGGGTTTGTCGGTGACGCTGTTGAACACTCTGAGGTAATACGGCAATTGATGCCGTTCGATCCGGCGGTCGGTAAACATGATGTGCTGTTCGCCATGCAGGGCTCCGTCACGGAGCCGCACCTGTGCTTCGGAACGAACCTGTGCGACAGGCCCGCTCTCCCCGCTTCCGGTGTGACGGTCGCGACAATCGCCGTCACCTTGTAACTGCCAGTCGCAGGTGTTGCGCCGTTATCGAGACACGGCTCGAAACGGTTTCCTTGACTATAGCGGAGCTTGTACAGACGGCCAGATTTTGTACGAAAAGCGCGTCAGAAGCGCGTCGGCCGAACCACCGCAGCGGCGCTGCGTGTCGGGTAATGGCCCAGGCTCTGCAACGTTTCCAGACGCGCGCGGGCGCGGTAGGCGTATTCGCTGTTGGGGTACGAAGCGATAATGAACTGGTAGGTCTGCACCGCGTCGATGTAGAGCTTCTGCCGTTCCAGGCACTGACCGCGCATCATCGACACTTCCGGCCACACGTACGGGCGGGCGCGGCTGGCGCGTTCGACCTTGGACAGTTCGAGCATGACCTGCTCGCAGTTGCCGCGTTCATAGGCGCTGTAGGCGTTGTTCAAATGGTGGTTCATCGACCAACGGGTGCAGCCCGTCGCGGCGAGGGCGCTGAGGGCAAGGGCGGCAATGGGCAACAATCGCATGGGGGTTCTCCTGTCTTGTGCTCTGTATCGACCCCAGGTCGGAAAACTTCAGACGCGCTGGTCGCAAAGTTGCCGCGTTCAATAAAGAAAACGATAAGTAGTGCATTCGAACAATGACTACACCCTTCGAGCATAGTAGCCTCTGCCTGCGCTTGAACTCAGGAGTCTTTGCATGTCCGTCCGTCGTACCAAAATCGTCGCTACCCTTGGCCCGGCCAGTAACTCGCCGGAAGTTCTCGAACAGCTGATTCTGGCTGGTCTGGACGTCGCCCGTCTGAACTTCTCCCACGGCACCCCCGACGAGCACAAGGCTCGCGCGAAGCTGGTGCGTGACCTCGCTGCCAAGCACGGCCGCTTTGTCGCCCTGCTCGGTGACCTGCAAGGCCCGAAAATCCGTATCGCCAAATTCGCCAACAAAAAGATCGAGCTGAAGATCGGTGACAAGTTCACCTTCTCCACCAGCCATCCGTTGACCGAAGGCAACCAGCAGGTGGTCGGCATCGACTACCCGGATCTGGTCAAGGACTGCGGCGTGGGCGACGAGCTGCTGCTCGACGACGGCCGTGTGGTGATGCGCGTTGAAACCGCCACCGCCACTGAACTGCATTGCGTGGTGACCATCGGTGGCCCGCTGTCCGACCACAAAGGCATCAACCGTCGCGGTGGTGGCCTGACTGCCCCGGCCCTGACTGAAAAAGACAAGGCCGACATCAAGCTCGCCGCCGAAATGGAAGTCGACTACCTCGCCGTATCCTTCCCGCGCGACGCCGCCGACATGGAATACGCCCGTCAACTGCGTGACGAGGCCGGCGGCACTGCCTGGCTGGTGGCGAAGATCGAACGCGCCGAAGCCGTGGCCGACGACGAAACCCTCGACGGCCTGATCAAGGCCTCCGACGCGGTGATGGTTGCCCGTGGCGACCTCGGTGTGGAAATCGGCGATGCCGAACTGGTGGGCATTCAGAAGAAAATCATTCTGCACGCACGTCGCCACAACAAGGCCGTGATCGTCGCGACGCAGATGATGGAGTCGATGATCCAGAACCCGATGCCGACCCGCGCCGAAGTATCCGACGTGGCCAACGCCGTGCTCGACTACACCGACGCCGTGATGCTCTCGGCCGAATCCGCCGCTGGTCTGTACCCGCTGGAAGCCGTGCAGGCGATGGCGCGCATCTGCGTCGGCGCCGAGAAACACCCGACCGGCAAGACCTCCAGCCACCGCATCGGCAAGGAATTCAGCCGCTGCGACGAGAGCATCGCGCTGGCGACCATGTACACCGCCAACCACTTCCCGGGCGTCAAAGCGATCATCGCGTTGACTGAAAGCGGCTTCACCCCGCTGATCATGTCGCGTATCCGCTCCTCGGTGCCGATCTACGCGTTCACCCCGCACCGCGAAGCCCAGGCCCGCGCAGCAATGTTCCGTGGCGTCTACACCATCCCGTTCGACCCGGCCTCGCTGGAACCGCACGAAGTCAGCCAGAAAGCCATCGACGAACTGACCAAGCGCGGCGTCGTGGAAAAAGGCGACTGGGTCATCCTGACCAAGGGCGACAGCTACCACACCACTGGCGGCACCAATGGCATGAAGATCCTGCATGTCGGTGATCCGCAGGTCTGAGTGACCGGCAGCTGAAACGCAAAAGCCCCGCCATGTGAATGGCGGGGCTTTTTTGCTTATGATTCAACAGATATTTTGTCTAGTAAGGCCCTTTTGCGAGCAGGCTCGCTCCCACACTTGAAATGCAATCTCCTGTGGGAGCGAGCCTGCTCGTGAAGGCGTCTTGACACTCAGCGAAAGAACCCGCTCAACGCCGCCACCGCCTCTGGCGAACGCAGCCGCTGGGTAAACAATGCGCCCTCCTCCTCGATCACTTTGCGCAGCAGCTCGCGATCGGGCGCTCGCATCAGTTGCTTGCTGATGTGCACCGCTTCGGCCGGCAGTTCATCAAACCGCAGCGCCATTTCCCGGGCCTTGCTCAACGCAGCCGCGCCACTGTCCAGCGCGTCTGTGGCAATTCCCCATTGCGCAGCCTGTGCGCCGCTAAAGCCTTCGCCGAGCAATAACAACTCAGCCGCTTTCGCTTGCCCGAGCAAACGCGGCAGGATCAGGCTGGAGCCGAATTCCGGGCACAATCCGAGGTTGACGAACGGCATGCGCAGCCGGGCGTCGCGGCTGACATAGACCAGATCGCAATGCAGCAGCAGGGTCGTGCCGATACCCACCGCAGCACCGGCCACGGCGGCGATCACCGGTTTGCGGCATTCGAGCAGATTGAGCATGAAGTGAAACACCGGGCTGTCGAGGTCGCTCGGCGGTTGTTCGATGAAGTCGGCGATGTCATTGCCGGCGGTGAAGCACTCGGCGCTGCCGCTGATCAGTACGGCATTGATTTCGGGGTCGCTGTCGGCCTGTGTCAGTGCTTCGGCGAGGCGGCTGTACATGGCGCGCGTCAGGGCGTTTTTCTTGTCCGGGCGGTTGAGGCGCAGGGTCAGCAAACCGCGTCCGCGTTCCAGCAGGATGGCTTCGGTCATGGCGTGTCTCGCGTCTGAAAATCAGCGCTCAACCACGGCTCACAAACACGTCGGCCAGCAGTTGGTTGCGCGGCAATCCGGCCAGATACAGACGCTTGGCGAACGCGTCGACACTGGCCGTCGAGCCGCAGACTAAGGCCAGGGTCTGCCGGGAAACAAGGCGCAGTTGCGCCAAAGCGGCGGGCCGAGTCGGCCGCTGTCCACAGCTCGACACTGAGGTTTTCCCGCTGCGCGGCCAGTGCGGCAAGGGGTTTGGCCAGATAGTGCTCGCGTTCGTCATGGGCCAGGTGAATGACGCGAATGGCGCCTTGGTGATCCTCACGCAAGGCCTCACGCAGCACCCCGAACAACGGCCCCAAACCAGTGCCGGCAGCCAGCAGCCACAGCGGCCGGGCGTGCCAGTCCGGATCGTAATGCAAGGCACCGCCGCGCAGTTCGCCAAGGCGGATCGAGTCGCCGATCTGCAGCTTGCGTGCGGCATCGATGAATTCGCCGGGCTGGCGGCAATCGAGGTGAAACTCGAGGAAGCGGTCTTCTTGCGGCAGGCTCGCCAGCGAGTAAGGGCGGGCGATGTGGCCGATCCACAGCACCAGATGCTGGCCGGCGCTGTAGCGCAATGGCCGCTGCGGGGTCAGGCGCAGGCGCAGAACGCTGTCG
This sequence comes from Pseudomonas sp. TE9122, assembly GCF_056278925.1. NCBI lineage: Bacteria > Pseudomonadati > Pseudomonadota > Gammaproteobacteria > Pseudomonadales > Pseudomonadaceae > Pseudomonas > Pseudomonas sp. TE9122. The sequence continues at coordinate 4,061,223 of NZ_JBWBQI010000001.1, forward strand.
CTGAGCCAGTCCAGCGCTTCGACCACGGCCGGGCGGCCGTCGCTGATCGGGTCGAAAGTGTGTACCTGCAAGTCTTCGACCACCTGACACTGACAAGCCAGGCGCCAACCGTCCTGACGTTGCTCGGCACTCAAGGCATCCGGACGATTGTCGGCGGGCAGGCCCTGGATGCATTGCACCAGACAGGCATGGCAACTGCCGGCGCGACAGCTGTAGGGCACGGCAACGCCGTTCTGATTGAGACTGTCGAGCAGGTTGCTGCCCGCCTCAACCGTCCACTGCCGATCACCGACACGCAATTCAGGCATCAATGTTCTCCCACGCGGCGGCACAACGATTGCGCCCGTCACGCTTGGCCCGATACAGCGCCTGATCGGCACGCTGCAACGCCTCATCCAGATCATCGCCAACGGACAGCAGGGTCATGCCCGCCGACAGGCTCAGGTTGCGCACTTGCAGGCCCATTAATTCCACCTCACTGAAGGCGATGCGCAAACGCTCGCAACACGCGGTCAGGCGTTCGGCATCGCAGTCGGGCACCAGCACGACGAATTCCTCGCCACCATAACGCGCCAGCACGTCACCGTCGCGCAGACAGGCTTGCGCCACCCCGGCAAACGCCTGCAATACCTGATCGCCGGCGGCGTGGCCGTGCAGGTCGTTGATGCGCTTGAAGTGGTCCAGATCGATCAGCGCCAGCCCGTGCATCACGTCGCTGTCCAGCGCGTTCAGCTCGCGCGAGGCGATGCGCAGGAAATGCCGGCGATTGAACAGCCCGGTCAGTTCGTCGGTGGCGACCAGATCTTCAAGCTGGCGCATCATCCCGCGCAGGGTGTCCTGATGCGCCTGCAAGGCAAACCGACGCTGGCGCTGACGTTGTCGGGAAACCTGGACAAAACGTGCGTAAAGCACCAGCCACGCCAAGACCATCGCCAGAATGCACACCTGCAAAGCCGCGAGCGCAGGCTCGGCCAAGCGGAAGTGGTAGGCGTCCCACAGGGTAATCGCGGAAAAACTGAAGAACACCAGCAACGCGCAGCGGATGAATACTCGTCGGGTGAGATGGAACAGGCCGAACAGCAGGATCAGCACGTAAAACACCAGAAACGCGCCGCGCGCTTCGTCGACATGGGCGATCAGCCACGTCTGCCAGCCCAGGCCCATCAGCACTTGCGCTTCGGTCAGGCTGGGGTCGGCGAAGCGCTGGTTGCGCCCGCTCCAGAACATGGCGAAAAGGCTCGCCTGACTGATCACTACCAGCGCGCTGCCGATGGCCACGCCACTGAGCGATTGCTGGTAATGCCCGGTGAAAAACGCCAGCCACAGCAGCAGCAGAGCCAATCCGTAGGTGGCCGCAGCGAGGGCGAAGCGTTTGAGCAAAAGGCGTTGAATGGCGTTATGGGTCAATCGTTGACTCACCGTGCGATAGGAGGCTGACCGAGTGTCCTACTCTACAGACCGGATGCCACTTTAGAGGCCCGGTCGCTAAATGACCACCGATTTTCGGGCTCGAAAATTGACGTCAAAAGTGTGGCCCACTGACACCGCCAAAAGCCCCTCACCCTAGCCCTCTCCCAGAGGGAGAGGGGACTGACCGGGTTGTTTATCCGAGTTACACCGACTTCAAACATCGCGCCGAACTCGAGTCTGGAAACGGCACAAAACAGCTTCATTTTCCTGAGCCGGACTTAGTTTTTGAACAAGATGAAGATCGGCTCCCTTTCCCCCTCGCCCCATCTGGGGGAGAGGGCTGGGGTGAGGGGGGCGATCCTGAAGTGCAAACCCGCTGTCCGATATTCGCCCACCCATGCGACCAACGAATGACTGCCGGCGCGTGTACGCCCCACCGAGGCGCGGTATACTGCCGCGCCTTTTTAGCGTCGCGCCAGCAGCCCCGGCGTGCCAGAGGATCAGCTGTGAGCCGAAAGCCTCAAGCTGCCCCATAGAATGTTCCCGTGTTTCAGAGGAGCGCGACTCATGACCGTGATCAAGCAAGATGACCTGATTCAGAGCGTTGCCGACGCCCTGCAGTTCATTTCCTATTACCACCCCGTGGATTTCATCCAGGCGATGCACGAAGCCTACCTGCGCGAAGAGTCGCCAGCGGCCCGTGATTCGATGGCGCAGATCCTGATCAACTCGCGCATGTGCGCCACCGGCCATCGCCCGATCTGCCAGGACACCGGTATCGTCACCGTGTTCGTCCGTGTCGGCATGGACGTGCGCTGGGATGGCGCCACCATGGGCCTGGACGACATGATCAACGAAGGCGTGCGTCGCGCCTACAACCTGCCGGAAAACGTCCTGCGTGCCTCGATCCTTGCCGACCCGGCAGGCGCTCGCAAGAACACCAAGGACAACACCCCGGCGGTGATCCACTACTCCATCGTCCCGGGCAACACCGTGGAAGTGGACGTGGCGGCCAAGGGCGGCGGTTCCGAGAACAAGTCGAAAATGGCCATGCTCAACCCGTCCGACTCGATCGTCGACTGGGTATTGAAAACCGTGCCGACCATGGGCGCCGGCTGGTGCCCGCCGGGCATGCTGGGTATCGGCATCGGCGGCACCGCCGAGAAAGCCGCGGTGATGGCCAAGGAAGTGTTGATGGAATCCATCGACATTCACGAGCTCAAGGCCCGTGGCCCGCAGAATCGCATCGAAGAAATGCGTCTGGAGCTGTTCGAGAAGGTCAACCAGTTGGGCATCGGCGCCCAGGGCCTCGGCGGCCTGACCACCGTGCTCGACGTGAAGATCATGGACTACCCGACCCACGCCGCATCCTTGCCGGTGTGCATGATCCCCAACTGCGCCGCCACCCGTCACGCACACTTCGTGCTCGACGGTTCCGGCCCGGCCTCGCTGGAAGCGCCACCGCTGGACGCCTACCCGGAAATCGTCTGGGAAGCCGGCCCGTCGGCGCGTCGTGTCAACCTCGACACCCTGACCCCGGAAGACGTGCAGAGCTGGAAGCCGGGCGAAACCGTGCTGCTCAACGGCAAGATGCTCACCGGTCGCGACGCCGCGCACAAGCGCATGGTCGAGATGCTCAACAAGGGTGAAACCCTGCCGGTCGACCTCAAGGGTCGCTTCATCTACTACGTCGGCCCGGTTGATCCGGTCGGTGACGAAGTGGTTGGCCCGGCCGGCCCGACCACCGCAACGCGTATGGACAAGTTCACCCGCCAGATCCTCGAGCAGACCGGCCTGCTGGGCATGATCGGCAAGTCCGAGCGCGGCCCGACCGCGATCGACGCGATCAAGGACAACAAGGCTGTGTACCTGATGGCTGTCGGCGGCGCTGCGTACCTGGTTGCGCAAGCGATCAAGAAGTCCAAGGTGCTGGCATTTGCCGAGCTGGGCATGGAAGCGATCTACGAGTTCGAGGTCAAGGACATGCCGGTCACCGTAGCGGTGGACAGCAAAGGTGAGTCGGTACACATCACTGGCCCGGCGATCTGGCAACAGAAGATCAGCGAAAGCTTGGCGGTAGAAGTGCAGTAAGCCTCTGGCGTCATGAAAACGGCCGGTGCATCCGCAAAGATGCCCCGGCCGTTTTTGCTTGTTCAAACCAATCGCGATAACAGAATTTCCCATGCACAGAAAATGATCTTGCGCACCTGTCAGATCTGACAGGTCCATCTCCGGCCCACTCCTGTTAGCGTCTATCCATACGCCCTATGTAGCGCGAATGGATTCGAACATGGCCGATCAAGACCTCAGCATCACAGCTCCTTCCATCGCCAAAAGCTCATCGATCGCCACCATCGGCAAGAGCTGGAGCGCCGTCGGGCCGACCGCCTCGGCTGGATGCGAATTGCTGATCCCGCTATCGAGCGGTCGTGGCTACGACCCGCAAATACCCTTGGCAATCAACAGCCAGAGCGGTAACGGTCCGTTTGGCCTTGGTTGCCACCTGGGCCTGAGCCAGATCAGTCGCCGCACCAACAAAGGTGTTCCACGGTATACCGAGCACGATGAAATCATCGGGCATGACGGCGAGGTGTGGATGCCGGAGCTCGATGATGCCGGAGACTTGAAGTCACGCACGGAACACAGCTACAGAGACCGCCCCATTCCCGAACACAACGTCGTGTCTTACCGGACGCGGATCGAAAGCGATTTTTCCCTGCGCGAATGCTGGCATCCGGCTGACGGTGGAGCCCCGTTCTGGTTGGTACATGGTGCCGACGGTACGTTGCATGTCTACGGCAAAACCAGCGCCTCACGCCGTGCCGACCCCGACGACGAATCGCGCATCAGTAGCTGGCTGCTGTGTGAAAGCATGAACGCCCATGGCGAACACATCTGCTACGAGTACAAGCCCGACGATCAGCCTGACGAGCAAGATCCGATTCACGACTACCGCGCCCAGCGCTATCTGCGCCGGGTGTGTTATGGCAATGCCACGGCGAGCGACCGTCTCTATAGCTGGGACACCGACCGGCCGACGGATTTGCCTTGGCATTTTCAACTGGTGTTCGATTACGGCGAACGCAGCAGTTCGCTGACGGAGACCCCGAGCTACGAAGAAGTGAACCGCTGGCGGCTGCGACCGGATCCGTTTTCCACCTATGGCCAGGGTTTTGAACTGAGCACCCGCAGGCTGTGCCAGCAAGTGTTGATGTTTCATCACTTCCCCGAAGGGCTGGCGACAGAGGCGAAGCTTGTACGTCGCCTGCTGCTGGAATATCGACCTATCCAGAACTCTGCTCCGTGGGCCTACAGCCAGATCAGCGCGGCGCACTATCAGGCCTTCGATGCGCAAGGCAATGTCGAGCATTCACCGCCGCTAGAGTTCGAATACTCGCCCTTCGAGATCAACAAGACACCTGCACGCCTGTTGGAAAACGAGACTCAACCGGGCATCGAAGACGGCGGGTTCTACCAATGTGTCGATCTGTATGGCGAGGGCGTGCCGGGTTTTCTCTGCCGCTATGACAACGCCTGGTACTACCGCGAGCCGCTGCGCGCGGCGCCTGGTACCGAACTGATCGGTTACGGCCCATGGGCTCTGCTGGACAAGATCCCGGTGGCAGATCGTAACCGCGCCGTGGCGCAACTGCTGGATCTGACCGGCGATGGGCGCCTGGACCTGATCATCGCCCGGTTGGGTTACTGCGGGTTCCATGCGCTGAATGCGCAGCGACAATTCGAATTGTTCAGCGCGTTCGACACGTTTCCCCGGGAACACCAGGATCTGACTTTGACCATGGGGGATTTCAGCGGGGACGGCCTGATGTCAGCGGCCAGCATCAGCCACGATCGTGTGAGGCTCTATGCCAGCCTGCGCGAAAAAGGCTTCGCCGCCGCACAGGAAATCCCCCATGCATACGAAGACGACCGTCTGCCGGTGTTCAGTAACTCGCGAACCGAGCTGGTGCTTCTGGGCAATCTGCTCGGCAGCGACATGCCCGAGCTGTGTCGCATCCGCCATGACGAAGTCCGCTGTTGGCCGAATCTTGGTCATGGCAAATTCGGTCAAGGTCGCAAGATCAGTGCCCTGCCCTTCACCTACGACGAATTCGACGCCGCACGAGTGCGTCTGGCCGACCTCGATGGCTCCGGCGCGCCCGCGCTGATCTATCTGCGATCCGAAGGATTCGACATTTACCTGAACCGGGGCGGCAACGGTCTGGAGCAGATTCCCGTCAGCGTGCCGTGGCCCGAAGAGGTGCACTATGACCGCTTGTGCCAGGTCAGTTTCGCCGACCTGCAAGGCCTCGGTTGCGCCAGCCTGATTCTGACGGTGCCGCATATCCAGCCTCGGCATTGGCGCTACGATTTTGTTGCAGCCAAGCCCTATCTGCTGGTCAACAGCAACAACAACATGGGTTACTCCAGCAGCGTGACTTATCGCAGTTCGGCTCAGGAATGGCTGGATGAAAAGGAGCGACTGCTGGCACTTGCGCGTGCACCGATATGTCATCTGCCGTTTCCGCTGCCCGTGGTGAAGAAACAGGAGCAACACGACGAGATCACCGACAACCGGTTGACCCAGTCATTCACCTGGCGCGAAGGGTTCTACGACGGCAGGGAACGGGAGTTTCGCGGGTTCGGCTATTTGCAGCAACTTGACTGCGAGATTGGAGCCGATCCTTCAGAGCCTGGCTTCAACGAGCCGGTGCAAACATGCACCTGGTTTCACAACGGGCAGGAAATGAATCGTTCCCGCGAGGATTATTTCAACGCGGACGTGGACGCCTGCCCGTTGGGCGAAACCCTGTTCAGTCGTTATCACCCCAAAGGTGAAATCGATGAGCCTGTCACCCCGGAAGATGCCGACAGTCGCTACCGGATTGCGCAGGCACTGGTCGGCTCGGTCGCCCGAACGGAGACCCTTGCCTACCAGGAAGATTCGCAGGTACCTGGCGCTGCCAAGCTGTATTCGGTAGAGGAAAAGCGTTATCTGGTGCGCGAGGTGCGGCCCCAGGGGCCATATGCCGCAGCCGTTCTGCTGCCCCTTCAGGTTGAAGCAATCAGCTATCAGTACGACGGCTTTATCAATGACCCGCTGTGCCGCCACGATGTCAGCCTGCGCTGGGACGCTTATGGCGCCGCGACCCATGCACTGACGGTGAGCTATGCGCGCAGGTTGACCGCCCAGAGCCCGCCACCCTTCACCGAGGACCACCTGAATCAATGGTGGTCCGACGCTCACGACGAGGCGCAGCAATACTTTTACATCAGTGAGACCCGTGCGCGTCTGATCAATCTGCCAGAGCCGCAGCAATGGCGACTGGGCTTGCCCTATCAGGAACGGGGCGACGCGCTGAAATTGGCCAAAGGTACGCTACCCGGCGAGCTGAACCCGGCACAGATATCTTTCGAATCGTTGAGAACGCTGCAGGATTCGCAAGAATGGGCCATCGAACGGGTACTGACTTCCCAATCCATACAGCACTATGTGGACGTAGAGGGTATTGAACTGGAAGACGGCGTCGCCGGATTCGAAGCCCTGTCGCATTCTCTGGAGCTTGCCCTGCTGGACAAGACCGCGCTGGAGGCTTACAGCATTGTGCCGGATCTGAACATTCGCGAAGCCCTAGAGGCAATTGGTTACTCACCCATGCCGCGGCTGTTCGAAGCGACGCCGAGTGAGGAACAAGATCTTTGGTCGTCGCGGTTCAATCTGGCTCGGTACGGCGACTTGCAAGCGTTCTATAAAGTGCTCGATTTCAACGAAACGCCAAGCCATGGCGTGACCAAAGCCGAATACGATCAACACTGGCTGACGGTCATGCGCATGGAGTTGCCCGACGGTTGCGCCGTGCAGGTCGCGGAATTCGATTACCACGCCCTGAAACCCAAGCGAATCACCGACGCCAACGACAACACTGAAGAAGTCATCCATGAGCCTTCCGGCCAGCCGCTGGTCATCAGCTTTCACGGTACCGAGAATGGCAAACCTGCCGGATTCGACAAGCTGACCGATGACTGGACCTTGCCGGCCCCCAGTCCGGAACAGGCCATCCAGTATCCGGAGGACACTGTAAAAAACGCAGCCAGCACCCTGCACAAAAACCTGTTCAGCTGGATGGGCCTGATACCCGCCTCCACGCTTCAAACCCTGTCAATCAAGCAGGGCGATCTGTTGCCCGGCGGGCAGATCCGCGCCAGCGCACGTCGCCGGCTCGCGCAAAGCCTCAATCTGACGCCTGAAGACCAGCAATTGCTCGAGGCCATTGAACTGGCGTACCGAGAGCCGGTACACACCGTGGTGCTCAGTGCCGACCGCTATCCCTACGACACCGTCAAGGCACAGATCCAGATCGTCAAAACCTGCATCGATGGCTTTGGTCGGGTACTGCAAACCCAGCAGAAGGTCGACCCCGGACTGGCTTATGTGGTGGGTGAGGATGGTCAATTGCTGATCGAAGAAGGTGAGCAACCGACGCAGACACGCTGGCGTATCAGCGAACGCGTCGAATACAACAACAAAGGTCTCGCGCAGCGCCAATACCGGCCGTTTTTCGCTAACACGCACCGCTACGTCAATGATCAATCGCTGCGCCAACTCGGGCTCTTCGATCAGCTGTTCTATGACGCAACGGGACGTCCGATCAAGCTGATCAACGCCAAGGGCGACTTTTCCCGCGAGACGTATCATCCCTGGTATCACACCAGCGAAGACTTCAACGACACCGCTGAAGAGGTGGTGTCTACGCGTGGGTCAGGCGCATGAGCGCCTCCACACATTGGCGCACGCCTTTGCTGACCGTCAGCGACGGACGTGGCCTGCCAGTCCGTCAGGTCGCTTATTTGCGTACCGTGGCAGAGGACGCGGTCACCGCTGTTGTGACGTTTCAGGAACACGATGTGGCCGGACATCCGGTCGCGCAACAGGATCCGCGCCTGCCCATTGCAAACACCACCACTGTTTATTCCATCAATGGCGATGCGGTGTTCACCGACAGTGTCGATAGCGGCTGGCGTTTGCTGCTGCCGGGGCCGGCCGGGGAGCCTCGGCAGCAATGGGACGCGCGCGGCCATGTCTGGCAATCGACCTTTGACGGGCAATTGCGCGTGGTGCAGCTCGAAGTGTCGGGAAACGGCGAAAATCAGCTCGATACCTTCACTTACGCTCCGGGCTCTGCCGGAGCAGACTCCAACCTGCGCGGCCGGTTGATCCAGCAGACAGATCCGTCAGGCTCGCTGGATATCACCAGCTATGCCCTCACCGGACAGGCACTGGTGGAAAAGCGCACATTTGATGATCACCAAGCGTTCACCAGCCATCAGGTGTTCAGTCCGCTTGGCGCCGTGCTTGAACAGACCGACGCCGGCGGCCATCGCAGAACCTCGCGCTATGGGCTTGCCGGGCAACTCAGGCAAATGCACTTGCAAGTGAAGGCGAACATCACGCAAGTCCTGGAGGATGCGCACTACAACGCCAATGGCCAGCTCATCGAGCAACAGGACGGCAACGGTGTGCTCAACGAATGGACCTACGATCCAGCCGACGGACGCTTGCGCACGCGGATCAGTCATAAGCCCGGCCAACCCGCATTGCAGGATCTGCAATATTTCTACGATCGCGTCGGCAATATCATCCGCATCGAAGACCACGCCTTCGAGCCCACCTGGTTCGCCAATCAACGGGTCGACGGCCACCGTGAATTCAGCTACGACTCCCTGTATCGCCTGATCCGTGCGACCGGTCATGACGACGCCCTGCCCCCGGACATTCCCGGCCTGCCGCGACCGCCCGACGAGCGAAACCGCCTCAATTACACCCAGACGTATAGCTACGACGATGGCGGCAATCTGACCGAGTTGCGTCATCAGCGCGACGGCAACAGTCGCACCCGCACGATGCGCATCGACGACAAAAGCAATCGCGGGGTGCGTTGGCAAACAGGTGACGAGCCGCCGGACTTCGACATCTGGTTCGACCCGCACGGCAATCAACGCAAGCTGCGCCACGGTCCGTCATTGCACTGGAACAGCCGTGACGAGCTGGAGCGCGTGGATCTGGTTATCCGTCAGGACAGCGATAACGATGCCGAGTATTACCAGTACAGCGCGGGCCAGCGGGTCCTCAAATGTCATGAATGGTTCACCGACAAGGTCCGCCACTTCCACCAGGTGCGTTACCTGCCAGGGCTGGAAATTCGCAGCAAGGACAACGGCGAAGTGCTGCACATCATCAGCCTCGGTAACGCGCGCTGCCTGCATTGGGCGCAACGTTCGACGCCGATAGACGACCAGATGCGCTACACCCTCGAAGACCACCTCGGCTCTTGCGTGATGGAGCTCAATGAAGACGCTGTGGTCACCAGCGCAGAAGGCTATTACCCGTTCGGCGAAACCGCATGGATGGCGCCGGAATCGGAAATCGAATACCGCTTTATCCGTTATTCCGGCAAGGAAATGGATGTCAGCGGTTTGTACTACTACGGCGCCCGTTATTACGCGCCGTGGTTGCAGCGCTGGGTCAGTGCTGATCCGGCGGGGGATGTGGACGGTTTGAATCTGTATGGTTTTGTCGGTAACAACCCGATCGTCCATGTCGACCAGACCGGTGCCTTCAAAGTGGTGTTTGACCTGGTCAGAAAAGCGGTCGGTATCTTTGATCAAGCGCAAACTGCGGCGGAGCAATTGCACAACCTGACCACCGAGTTCGATGGCCTGATTCCTGAAGGCCAGAACATCGAGGAGGTGCGCAAAAGCATGACGTTCGGCAAATTCATCACCTCCCGGGCCGGCATCAAATCGGTCTTTTACGGTATCGGCAAAGGCATCGCCATCGGCAGTGTCATCGGCACCGTGGTACCCGGAATCGGCAACGCCATCGGTTCCGGCGCAGGGGCAATCGCGGGGGCAATAGTGTTTCCGGTATTGCGTTACCACTTTTTCAAGAAGGGTTTGAAAGCAGCGCAGACACTGCACACCCAAGAGCTCAAGGACGGGCTGAAAACGCTGGGCGACGGCGCTGCAAAAGCCGTAGACGGCGCGAGGGCTCTTCTCGATGGAGGTGCTGCGCTTATCGACAGCATCAAGACTTTCACGGATAACCTCAACAGCTACTCCGAGCACATCCAGAAGATGTTCTACGCCCAACTGGACGCACTGGATGCAGAAAAACAGCGTCAGGTCATGAAGCTGTCCAGGAATGGTGTAGACCCGTTCGAAGCCATCGACAAGGTCATGCAAACCGCTCAGGCGACTATCGAAGCGCCAAGCGAGGCGCAAGGCGTGACAGAACGCCTGCAGCAACTGGAGCGCTCGCTCGCTGCCGAACCTCAGGCAAGACCGGTGCCGAAGCCGAGGTTGAATCTTGTGCATCGACGTCAGGTACAGGAGACAGCTGTCTAGCAGACACGGCCGGCGCGAACAGCGCGCCCGGCCACCTCGGCCCATGCTATCGTGCCCGCCCGTCCTGCCGACCTTTCATCCAGCATGCTGCCGACTTCCCGTACCCTGCGTCTGTCGTTGTATTCCCTGCTGATCATCGCCGGCACGGTCATTGCCGCGACGCTCGCGATGCGCCACGCGGAACGTCAGGCGCTGGAAGAAGACGCCGCCCGCGCCAATCAGCAACTGGGGTTGTACGCCAACTCCTTGCACACCCTGATCGACCGCTATCGCGCCCTGCCCGCCGTACTGGCGCTGGATCCGCAATTGCGTTCGGCCCTGGCCGGCCCGGTCGATGCTGCGCAGCAAGCGGCATTGAATGTGAAGCTGGAAAAGATCAATGGCGCCGCGCAATCCTCGACCCTTGAACTGCTCGATCACACCGGCCTGGCCGTGGCCGCCAGCAACTGGCGCTTGCCCAGCAGTTACGTTGGCCACAATTACGGCTTCCGCCCCTATTTCAGCCAGACCCGCACCCAAGGCACCGGGCGTTTTTACGCGGTAGGCGTGACCAGCGGCATTCCCGGGTATTTCCTTTCCAGCGCCGTACTTGGCGACAACGACGAGTTTCTCGGCGCGATGGTGGTCAAGCTGGAGTTTCCCGAACTGGAGCGCGAATGGAGCCAGGGCAGCGACACGCTGCTGGTCAGCGATGCACGCGGGATCATCTTTATCGCCAATCAGCCGCGCTGGCGTTATCGCGCCTTGCGAGCATTGAGCGCTGATGATCTGGCCGAGATCAAAACCACCCGCCAGTACGACAAGCAATCGCTGGTTCCGCTGACCCATTTGCCGCTGCGGCGCTTCGATGACAACAGCGATCTGCGCCGGGTCGAAGGTCCGCAGGGCACGGCGGATTATCTGTGGGAATCGCTGCCGCTGACGACCGAGGGCTGGACCCTGCATCTGCTGCGTCGTCCGCAAGTGGCCTTCGAGGATTTGCGCAACGCCGCGCTGGCCGCCGCTGGCGTGTGGCTGGCGCTGGTGTTCCTGTTGTTGTTCCTCAATCAGCGCTGGCGGCTGGCCAAGGTCCGTCAGCGCAATCGTGAAGAACTCGAGCGCTTGGTCGAGGAGCGCACCCGCGACTTGCGTACCGCGCAGGAAGGTCTGGTGCAGTCGGCCAAACTCGCCGCGCTGGGGCAGATGTCTGCGGCGCTGGCCCACGAAATCAATCAACCGCTGACCGCCCAGCGCATGCAACTGGCAACTCTGCGCCTGCTGCTCGAACATGGCCGCGTCGATGACGCCTACAAGGCGCTGAAACCGGTGGACGACATGCTCACGCGCATGGCCGCCCTCACCGGCCACCTCAAGACCTTCGCCCGCAAAAGCCCGAGCGGCTTGCGCGAACGTCTGGATCTGGCGACGGTGGTCGATCAATCGCTGCAACTTCTCGATGCGCGACTGCGTGACGAACAGGTCAGTCTGGTGCTGCATCTGACCCGGCCGGCGTGGGTACGCGGTGATGCGATTCGTCTGGAACAGGTGCTGATCAACCTGCTGCGCAATGCGCTGGATGCGATGCACGGCAAAGCCTGCAAGCGTCTGGAAATCCGTCTGGAGGCTGATGAACAATTGTGGCGGCTGAGCGTCAGCGACAACGGCGGCGGCATTGCCGAGGAACATGTCGGCCAGGTGTTCGATCCGTTCTTTACCACCAAACCGGTGGGTGACGGTCTGGGCCTGGGGCTGGCAGTATCCTTCGCCATCGTGCATGAATCCGGCGGACGCCTGAGCGTCGAGAATGGCGACCACGGCGCGGTGTTCAGCCTGACCCTGCCAATCGATCTGGAGGCACATATCTGATGCTCAATTCGGTGATGGTGGTCGACGACGAAAGCAGCATTCGCGACGCCGTTGAACAGTGGCTGAGCCTGTCGGGGTTTCAGGTGCAATTGTTCAGCCGTGCCGAAGAATGCCTTGCCGCGCTCCCGGAACATTTTGCCGGGGTGATCCTCAGCGACGTGCGCATGCCCGGCATGGACGGTTTGCAACTGCTCGCCGAAGTGCAAAAGCGCGACAGCGATCTGCCGGTGATTCTGCTCACCGGCCATGGCGATGTGCCGATGGCGGTCGAAGCCATGCGCGATGGCGCCTACGACTTTCTGGAAAAACCGTTCAGCCCGGAAACCCTGCTCGGCAGCCTGCGCCGGGCGCTGGACAAACGCCGCCTGGTCCTGGAAAACCGCGCCCTGCACGAACTGGCCGACAACCGCGCAAAGCTCGATGCGACGCTGCTTGGCGTGTCCCGCGGCTTGCAGACATTGCGTCGGCAAGTGCTGGATCTGGCGACGTTGCCGGTCAACGTGCTGATCCGTGGCGAAACCGGCAGCGGCAAGGAACTGGTCGCGCGTTGCCTGCATGATTTCGGCCCGCGCGCCGGCAAACCTTTCGTGGCGCTGAACTGCGCGGCGATCCCGGAGCAACTGTTCGAGGCCGAGCTGTTCGGCCATGAGAGCGGCGCGTTTACCGGCGCCTCGGGCAAACGCATCGGCAAGCTGGAATATGCCGATGGCGGCACGCTGTTTCTCGATGAGATCGAAAGCATGCCGCTGGCCCAGCAGGTGAAATTGCTGCGGGTCTTGCAGGAGCAGAAGCTTGAGCGGCTGGGGTCGAACCAGAGCATTCGCGTTGATTTGCGTATCGTCGCGGCGACCAAACCGGACCTGCTCGACGAAGCCCGCGCCGGACGTTTTCGTGAGGACCTGGCTTATCGCCTCAACGTCGCCGAACTGCGCCTGCCGCCGCTGCGCGATCGCCGCGAAGACATTCCGTTGCTGTTCGAGACCTTCGCGCAGAATGCCGCTCAGCGTCTGGGCCGGACCTTTCCGCCGTTGACCGGTGCGCAGCTCAGTCACCTGCTCAGCCATGACTGGCCGGGCAATGTGCGCGAACTGGCCAACGTCGCGGAACGTCAGGTATTGGGGCTGGATGAACCGGTCGCCGGAATCGATCCGGGGCAATCGCTGGCGGCGCAGCAGGAAGCGTTCGAAGCGCAATGTCTGCGCGCGGCGTTGACCCGGCACAAGGGTGATGTGAAAGCCGTGCTCGAAGAACTGCAACTGCCGCGCCGCACGTTCAATGAAAAGATGCAGCGGCATGGGTTGAGTCGGGAGATGTTTCTGGCGGAGTGAGGCAGAGATTTGTGGTGTAGCTGAAATCCATCCCCCTCACCCCAGCCCTCTCCCCCAGGGGGGCGAGGGGGGAGGGAGCCGATCTCCATGCTTTCCCGAATCTGTATTCGACTCGATATTGCAGGTCGATGTAACCCACGAGAACACCTCGGTCAGTCCCCTCTCCCTCTGGGAGAGGGCTAGGGTGAGGGGCTTTTGATTTCACGCGGTAAGCGGAAATCCGCTCACTCAGCCCAATCAGTCGGCACAAATCCGCTCACTCCTCCCCGCTACCCCCTCTAAACCGGCCCCTCACCCTTTGGCACACCTCCTGCTATAGCCCTGGCAGGCTGCGTTCCGACGCGCTCCACAAAAACAATTAAACGAAGGATCCTTCAATGGATAACTCCAACGCCCTGCCCCTTGGGTCGGCTGCCGTGCCGGCCAAACCGAGAACCACCGCCAGCCGGATCAAATCGATCTTCAGCGGCTCTGTCGGCAACATGGTCGAGTGGTACGACTGGTATGTGTATGCCGCCTTCTCCCTGTACTTCGCGAAAACCTTTTTCCCCGCCGGCTCCACCACTGCGCAACTGATGAACACCGCAGCGATCTTCGCCGTGGGTTTCCTGATGCGTCCGATCGGTGGCTGGCTGATGGGCATGTACGCCGACAAGGTCGGGCGCAAGAAAGCGCTGATGGCCTCGGTGTACCTGATGTGCTTCGGCTCGCTGCTGATCGCCCTGAGCCCGAATTATGAAACTATCGGCATCGGCGCGCCGATCCTGCTGGTGTTTGCCCGCCTGCTGCAAGGCCTGTCGGTCGGCGGCGAGTACGGCACCTCGGCGACTTATCTGTCCGAGATGGCGACCAAGGAACGTCGCGGCTTCTTCTCCAGCTTCCAGTACGTGACCCTGATCTCCGGGCAGCTCATCGCCCTCGGCGTATTGATCGTGCTGCAAAACATGCTGACCACCGAACAGCTCTACGCGTGGGGCTGGCGTATCCCGTTCGCCATCGGTGCGCTGTGTGCGGTCGTGGCGCTGTACCTGCGTCGCGGCATGGAAGAAACCGAGTCGTTCACCAAAAAAGAGAAATCCAAGGAAAGCGCAATGCGCACCTTGATGCGCCACCCGAAAGAGCTGTTGACCGTGGTCGGCCTGACCATGGGCGGCACCCTGGCGTTCTACACCTACACCACCTACATGCAGAAATACCTGGTGAACACGGTCGGCATGAGCATCTCCGACTCGACCACCATTTCCGCCGCCACGCTGTTCCTGTTCATGTGCCTGCAACCGATCATCGGTGGCCTGTCGGACAAGATCGGTCGTCGCCCGATCCTGATCGCCTTCGGTGTGCTCGGTACGATCTTCACCGTGCCGATCCTGATGACCCTGCACACCATCCAGACCTGGTGGGGCGCGTTCTTCCTGATCATGGCGGCGCTGATCATTGTCAGCGGCTACACCTCGATCAACGCGGTGGTCAAAGCCGAATTGTTCCCGACCGAAATCCGCGCCCTGGGCGTTGGCCTGCCGTACGCACTGACCGTGTCGATCTTCGGCGGTACCGCCGAATACATCGCGCTGTGGTTCAAGAGCATCGGCATGGAAACCGGTTACTACTGGTACGTCACCGCGTGCATTGCCGTGTCGCTGCTGGTGTACATCACCATGAAAGATACCCAGAAGCATTCGCGGATCGTCACTGACTGATCGCACCGCATCGCTGGCAGGCCACAAAATCTGTGTCCTGCCACGAACCCTACGGGGTCTCGCGTCTGGCTGGAAATATGCGCTGGGTCCTTGCACTATGGCTGCATCCGAATGCAGCTCAGGAATCCGCTCCCCATGCCCGATGACATCCACTTCTACGAACCCGCCAACGGCCACGGCCTGCCTCACGATCCGTTCAACGCCATCGTCGGCCCGCGCCCCATCGGCTGGATTTCCTCGCAGGATGCCGAAGGCCGACTCAATCTCGCGCCGTACAGTTTCTTCAACGCCTTCAACTACGTGCCGCCGATCATTGGTTTTTCCAGTGTCGGGCGCAAAGACAGTCTGAACAATATCGAGCAGACCGGTGAGTTCGTCTGGAACCTCGCCACCCGCCCGTTGGCCGAGCAGATGAACCAGAGCTGCGCGATGGTCGCGCCCGAGGTCAACGAGTTTGAACTGGCGGGGCTGACCACCGTGGCGTCAAAGGTGATTTCGGTCCCACGGGTCGCCGAGAGTCCAGTGTCCTTCGAGTGCAAGGTCACGCAGATCATCCAGCTGCAACGCGCCGATGGCGAAACCGTGCCGAGCTGGCTGATCCTCGGTGAAGTAGTCGCGGTGCACATCGCCAAATGGCTGCTGAAGGACGGCATCTATGACACCGCCGCCGCACAACCGATTCTGCGTGGCGGCGGGCCGGCGGATTATTTCCAGCTGGGGCCTGAGGCGCTGTTCAAAATGTGGCGCCCGGGGGCGCAGAAGTAATTACCAGATCAGCTCGGCGTCATCGGTGACGCCCTTGAGCTTGTCCAGTTCGTTGATGGCTGCATCATCGGCAGCAATGGCGCCGGGGAACACCTGCTCATTGAGCAATTTGTGAAAGCGTGGGGCGCCGCCATCGACCAGGGCTTTGACCGCGATCGCCGCGTAATAACCCTTGTTGCCGCCCAGCTCGACGGGGACGACTGCGGAGACTGCTTCGAAGCGTTCAAACTCTTTACGTGCCATGTCGCGGATCCTGGCTCAATCAAATAAGCCGGACATTAAACCCTCAACCGGCGAGTTTGTGTATCGGCGCCGCGCATTGACCGAGGGCCTGCGCGGCGGAAACGTCCCTGAACGTGTGGAAGTCGAGGCTGTTGACCACCAGGTCCTGCACCAGCTCGGCGAAGACTTCCATCGACGGACTGTTGAAATACGCCGTCATCATTTGCTGACTGCTCCAGTAGCCGCTGACCAGCCACAGGTCGGCGTCGCACTGCGATTGTTGCAGGGAAAAACTCAGGCAGCCGGGCGCCGCGCGCGAGACTTCGATCAATGCGCTCAGGCGCACACCGAGTTCCGCCGAGCGCCCGGGCTGGGCACGAACGAAGGCCATATGACTGACAGGCATCTGCTTGGACATGATCAACCCTCCATGAAATCGCGTGGCAGCCGGGGGACGGGCTGCGACTGAAGCAAAGATTAAGG
This sequence comes from Pseudomonas sp. TE9122, assembly GCF_056278925.1. Classification (NCBI taxonomy): domain Bacteria; kingdom Pseudomonadati; phylum Pseudomonadota; class Gammaproteobacteria; order Pseudomonadales; family Pseudomonadaceae; genus Pseudomonas; species Pseudomonas sp. TE9122. Next base: position 4,078,378 of record NZ_JBWBQI010000001.1, read on the forward strand.
GCCGGGCCGGCTGCGCCGTTAGTCGATTCCTGCCTTCGCGTTGCACAATCCTGCGAGACTGCGCAGACGACCTGTAACAACCTGTAAACCCGCGCAACACGTCTGTCATACGCGTTTTGTGTAGGAGCTGCCGAAGGCTGCGATCTTGTGCTTTTGCCTCGAAGATCAACGGATCGCAGCCTTCGGCAGCTCCTACGGAATCGTATGGCGGGAGGCATGTGCGCACCTGCGGGCAGAATCAGGCAAGCATTTGGCAGAATGTGTCTACCGCCGCCGCTTGCACAAACATATGCTCTGCTGCATTCCCCCTCACTTGCCGAGGATGCCGTGCATGACGTCATTCGATCGTTTTCAAGCCGAACCCAGCGCCGACATGGAAAAGCAGCGCGCGGAGCTGGCCGCGATCATCCGCCGCAACACCAGCGACGATGGCAGCTACCAGACCGCCATCGGCTCACTGGTGATGTCGCGTCACACCCAGTCCCATGACTTTGCCCCGGTGCTCGCGCAGCCGGCGCTGTGCATCATGGCGCAGGGGCGCAAAGAGGTCCGCCTGGCCGACGAGTTCTTCAACTACGACCCGCTGAATTATCTGGTGGTGTCGGTTTCGATGCCGCTCAGCGGGCGCGTGGTCAATGTCTCGCCGGAAGAACCGATCCTCGCCGTGCGCCTCGACATTGATCCGACCGAAATCACCGCGCTGATCGCCGACGCCGGCCCGATGGGCGTACCGACGCGGCCGACCGGACGCGGTCTGTACGTGGAAAAAATCGACAGCGCCATGCTCGACGCGGTGCTGCGGCTGGCGCGGCTGCTCGACGCGCCGAAAGACATCGCCATGCTCGCGCCGCTGATTCGCCGGGAGATTCTCTATCGCCTGCTGCGTAGTCCACAGGGTCATCGTTTGTATGAGATTGCGATTGCCAACAGCCAGAGCCATCGCATCAGCCAGGCAATCAAATGGCTCAACGGCAATTTCGAGCAACCGCTGCGCATCGATGATCTGGCGCGGGAAGTGAACCTCAGCGTGTCGACGTTGCATCATCGCTTCAAGGCGATGACCGCGATGAGTCCGTTGCAGTACCAGAAGCAGCTACGCCTGCAAGAAGCACGGCGGCTGATGTTGACCGAAGGCCTGGAAGCCTCGGCAGCAGGATATCGGGTGGGCTATGAAAGTCCGTCGCAATTCAGCCGCGAGTACAGCCGACTGTTTGGTGCGCCGCCGTTGCGGGATCTGGCGCGGTTGCGGCTTACGGTGTGACTCCATAGAAGCCCCTCACCCTAGCCCTCTCCCAGAGGGAGAGGGAACCGATTGGGGGATATTGGAGAGGTTCAGCGACTTGCGATATCGGTGCTGAATCCGGAATCAGCCAAGCCAGGCCAACCCGCCGTTGGATTGATGACCTTCAAATCCATAATCGACTCGGTTTTTCAGGTCGACGGAGAACGCAAGACACCTCGGTCAGCTCCCTCTCCCCCAGAGGGAGAGGGAACCGATTGTGGGATATTGGAGAGGTTCATCGACTTGCGATATCGGTGCTGAATCCGGAATCAGCCAAGCCAGGCCAACCCGCCGTTGGATTGATGACCTTCAAATCCATAATCGACTCGGTTTTTCAGGTCGACGGAGAACGCAAGACACCTCGGTCAGCTCCCTCTCCCCCAGAGGGAGAGGGAACCGATTGGGGGATATTGGAGAGGTTCAGCGACTTGCGATATCGGTGCTGAATCCGGAATCAGCCAAGCCAGGCCAACCCGGCGTTGGGTTGATGACCTTCAAATCCATAATCGACTCGGTTTTTCAGGTCGACGGAGAACGCAAGACACCTCGGTCAGCTCCCTCTCCCCCCGGGAGAGGGCTGGGGTGAGGGCAGGCTTCTACACCGCGCGCACGACGTGCTTGATCTCCAAAAACGCCGCCAACCCCCAAGGCCCCAGTTCGCGGCCGACACTGCTCTGCTTGTACCCACCCCAAGCCGTCTGCGGGAAGATCACCTGCGGAGCATTGATCCACACCAGCCCTGCCTGCAACGCATTGGCCACACGATCTGCTGCGGTGGCATCGCGTGTCACTACGCTCGCGACCAGGCCGAACTGGCTGTCGTTGGCCAAGGCAATCGCTTCAGCCTCGCTGCCGAAACCGCGCACACACACCACCGGGCCGAAAATCTCTTCACGCCATAACGCGCTGTCCAGAGGCACGTCGGTGAACACCGTCGGTTGCAGAAAATACCCGCGCGGCAAATGCGCCGGACGATTACCGCCGCACACCAACCTCGCCCCGGCGCTCAAACCGCGATCAATATGCCCAAGCACCCGTTGGTACTGCGCCTGATTGACCAGCGCGCCCATCTCCACGTCCGGATCGAACGGATCGGCCACTCGAATCGCCTCTGCGCGCTTTTGCAGACGCTGAAGAAATTCGTCCATCAATTCCTCGGCAACCAGCACCCGACTGGTGGCCGAGCACATTTGCCCGGCGTTGAAGAACGCCCCACCACAAGCCAGTTCCACCGCCAGCTGCAGATCGGCATCCGCCAGCACCAGCAACGATGATTTGCCACCCAGCTCCAGACTCACACCCTTCACGGTTTCAGCAGCGCGTTGCATTACCTGCACGCCAACCGCATTGCTGCCAGTGAAGGAAATCTTGGCGATGCGTGGATCGGCCGACAACGGCGCGCCCACCGCCAGACCAGTGCCGCAGACCAGATTGAACACGCCGTCGGGCAAACCGGATGCAGCGATGATCGCGGCCAGTTCCAGCTCCGGCAACGGCGTCACTTCAGAAGGTTTCAGCACCACGCAGCAACCGGCGGCGAGCGCCGGGGCGAGCTTCCAAGCGGTGGTGACCATGGGGAAATTCCACGGCACGATCAGCCCGACCACACCGCATGGCTCACGACGCAGGCGTGCGCTGAAGTCATCGCTGGGCAGCGGCACGTTGCTGTCCTGACCGGCGTCGAGGCCTTCGGCGAGTTCGGCGTAATAGTCGAAAGTGGCGATCACGTCATCGACATCGATGGCCGCTTCGAACTGCGGTTTACCGTTATTACTCGACTGCAGATTCATCAAGTGATCGCGACCGTTGCGCACGCCGTTGGCAATGTTGCGCAGGATCGCAGCGCGTTCGGCGCCGGTGGTTGTCGACCAGTGTTTGAACGCCTCGGTCGCCGCGCTGATCGCCTGGTCGACGGCCTGTTCGTCGCCGCCATTGACGGTGGTCAGCAGCGCTTCGGTAGCGGGGTTGATCACCCGCAGATGTTCGCGGCCCGACGACCATTGACCGTTGATGTAGAGCCCGTCGAGTGTGGTTGGAAAGCTGATCATTGGGCCACCGCCTGCATCCACTGGTTCTGGTCGATTTCAATCAGCGTCGGGCCTTGCCGGTCCGTCGCTTTACGCAGCGCTGCGCGCAATTCGTCGATATTGCTGATGGCTTGCGCGGCGCAACCGAGGCCCTTGGCCACGGCGACGAAGTCCGGGGTGTAGATGTCCACGCCAACCGGTTCGATGGCGCGGTTGACCATGTACTTTTTGATCTCCTCGTAACCCTGGTTATTCCACAGCAGCACGATCACCGGCACCCGTGCTTCAACGGCGCTGGCCAGTTCCGGCAGGGTGAATTGCAAGCCGCCGTCACCGATCAGGCACACCACCGGCGGGCGCGCGCCGTTATCGAGTTGTCCACCGAGCCACGCACCGATCGCCGCCGGCAACGCATAGCCGAGGGTGCCGTAACCGGTGGATGCGTTGAACCAGCGACGTGGACGCTCGGGGTTGAAAGTGAGGTTGCCGGTGTACACCGGTTGCGTGGAGTCGCCGACGAACACCGCGTCAGGCAGCTCGTGCAGCACGGTTTCGAGGAAACGCGTCTGCGCCAGCGTCGGCGCATCCCAGCTCGCCGCCAATTCATCACGCAGACGCGCGGCGCGAACCTGGCCCCAATCATTGCGGCGCTCGGCCAGAGGTTGGTGCGACAAGGCGCTGAGCAATGCTTGCGCGGCGTTGCGCGAATCAGCGACCAGTGCGACGTGCGGCGGGTAGTTGCGCACGGTCTGATCGGCATCGATGTCGATGCGCAGCAGCTTGCCGGGAATCTCGAAGCCGCCGGCGAAAGTGACGTCGTAATCGGTCTCGGCCAGCTCCGTGCCGATCGCCAGCACCACGTCGGCTTCAGCGACCAGTGCGCGAGTGGCGACCAGGCTTTGCGTCGAACCGATCAACAACGGATGGCTGGTCGGCAGCATGCCTTTGGCGTTGATGGTCAGCGCCACTGGAGCGTCGAGCAGTTCGGCGAGTCGGGTCAGCTCCGGCGCCGCGTCGATAGCACCGCCGCCAGCGAGAATCAGTGGACGTTGCGCACTGGCGAGCAGTTCGCTCATGCGGGCCACGGCTGCCGGTGCGGCGCCGGCGCGATCGATATTCACCGGCAGGCTGGCGAGCAACTCATCGGCCTCTTCCACCAGCACGTCCAACGGAATTTCGATGTGCACCGGACGCGGTCGCCCGGCCTGGAACAGCGCGAAAGCGCGAGCAAGCACCACCGGCAGTTCGGCAGCGGACATCAGCGTGTGCGAGAACGCTGCGACGCCGCCGACCAGTGCGCTCTGGTTCGGCAGCTCATGCAACTTGCCGCGGCCACCACCCAACTGGCTGCGCGACTGCACGCTGGAGATCACCAGCATCGGAATCGAATCGGCGTAAGCCTGGCCCATGGCCGTGGTGATATTGGTCATGCCCGGACCGGTGATGATGAAACACACACCGGGTTTGCCGCTGGTACGCGCATAGCCGTCAGCCATGAACCCGGCGCCCTGTTCGTGGCGAGGCGTGACGTGGTTGATGCTTGAACGCGCGAGGCCTCGGTACAGCTCGACGGTGTGCACACCGGGAATGCCGAACACCTGCTCGACCCCGTAATTTTCCAACAGCCTGACCAGTACTTCGCCGCACGTTGCCATATTGATTGCCCTTTCATTCACTGAACACTCCCTGTGGGAGCGAGCCTGCTCGCGAATAAGCGGTCCAGCCAACATCCGTGTCGAACCTTGAACCGTCTTCGCGAGCAGGCTCGCTCCCACAGGGTCCGTGGAGTGCCCATTGGAACGGTGCGCAACTGGCAGCAACAATCGATTAAAAGTCATACTAGCCATGTCGCCACGTCATACCTCGGATCGCCATGAAACGCCTGCCACCCCTGCCCGCCCTGCATACGTTCTGGATCACCGCGCAATGCTGCAATTTCACTCGCGCCGCCGAGCAGTTGCACATCACTCAGGGCGCGGTGAGCCGGCAGATCGCCGGGCTGGAAGAACAGCTCGGTTATCCGCTGTTCATCCGTCTGGCCCGAGGTCTGGCGCTGACGGCCGAAGGCCGCGAATGGCTGCCACAAGTGGAGAAGGTTTTCGGGCTGATCAGTGAAGCGACCGAGCAGATCGGGCTCAAACACCAGACGTTGCAACTCAAGGCCCCAAGCTGCGTGATGCGCTGGCTGCTGCCGCGCCTGCTGCAATGGCAGAAGGAACGCCCGGACGTGCCGGTGAAATTGACGGCCTCGCTGCAACACGGTGTGGATTTCCAGCGCGAGCAATTCGACGCCGCGGTGATCTACGGTCCGCCGCCGGACAATTCGCCAGGCGCACTGCATCTGTTCGACGAGCAACTGACACCGGTCTGCTCGCCGCAACTGCTCAAAGGTTCGCCGGCGCTGAATTCACCAAAGGACCTGCAGGAACACTTGTTATTGCACCCGACCCACGACATTCAGGACTGGTCGGTGTGGCTCGATGCGGCGGGTTTGCAACTGGCCAATCTAAGCAGCGGCCAGCATTTCGAAACGCTGGATCAGGCGATGTCGATGGCCTCCCATGGCACGGGCGTGGCGATCGGGGACTGGTCGCTGATTGGTGATGATCTGAACGCCGGGCGACTGGTGATGCCGTTTGCGTTGAAGGTGAAAACGGGGCTGGCGTATTACGTGGTGGTGCCTGCTGGAGCCGAACCCTCGCCGCAACTTGAGGAACTGATGCTCTGGCTGGTTGAGCAGGCTCATTTGCGCTGAAGCCTCTCCCCTCACCCTAGCCCTCTCCCCAGGGAGAGGGAACTGATTGGGGATACTCAAGAAATTCATCGACCTGACACAGCCACGCCGAATCCATAATCGACACGGCCGTTCAGGTCAATGCGTGACCCAAGACAACTCGGTCGGCTCCCTCTCCCCAGGGAGAGGGAACTGATTGGGGATACTCAAGAAATTCATCGACCTGACACAGCCACGCCGAATCCATAATCGACACGGTCGTTCAGGTCAATGCGTGACCCAAGACAACTCGGTCGGCTCCCTCTCCCCAGGGAGAGGGAACTGATTGGGGATACTCAAGAAATTCATCGACCTGACACAGCCACGCCGAATCCATAATCGACACGGTCGTTCAGGTCAATGTGTGACCCAAGACAACTCGGTCGGCTCCCTCTCCCCCGGGAGAGGGCTGGGGTGAGGGGAAAAGGCTTGACTCAATACCCGACGGTATAACGCTGGCGCGAATGCTTCGGCGTTTCCACTTCGTCAATCAGCGCAATCGCGTAATCGGCAAATGTGATCCAGCTGCGTCCTTCGGCACTGACCAACAGATGATCCTTGCCGACGCGGAATGTGCCACTGCGCTCACCCTCGACGAACTCCGCCGACGGCGACAAAAAGGTCCAGTCCAGTTCCTGCTCGTGACGCAACGCATCAAGAAACTCAGCACCTGCGCTCGCCTCGGCTTTGTATTCGGCCGGGAAACCGGCACTGTCGATCACCCGCGTGTCATCCGGCAGCAACAGCGAACCGGCGCCGCCGACCACCAGCAAGCGCTTCACGCCCGCCTGCTTCACCGGTCCGACAATCGCCGAGGCCGGGACGGTGGCGAAATGCGCTGCGCTGATCACTGCGTCGTGACCGGCCACCGCCGCTTGCAACGCTGCCGAATCCAGTACGTCGAGGCTCTTGCTGACGACACCGGCACGGCTGCCGATCTTCGAGGTATCGCGGGCAATGGCGGTGACGCTGTGGCCGCGACGCAGGGCTTCTTCCAGCAATTGGCTACCGGCACGGCCGGTGGCGCCAATGATTGCGATCTTGCTCATGACATTCTCCAGTTGGCTTGAAAATGCTGCGTGTTCAGGTTCGGCTTACCACTGCATCTCGCCCTTGGCGACTTTCGCGCTGAGCTCCAGCGAGCTTTCCTCGCCCAGCTGCGGGTAGCGTTTTTTCATCGCCGCGATCAGTGCAGCGGAGTCTTTGGCCTTGGCGGTTTCGGCATCGAAGGCCTTGATGTAATCGGCGGTGAATTTCACGCTGGCCAGCGAGCGGCTGCTGTCACCCAGGTAATGACCGGGCACCACGGTTTGCGGTTTCAGGCTTTCGATGGTGTGCAGGGTGTGCAGCCAATCGGCGTGGGATTGCGCGGTCTGGGTGTCGGCCATCCACACATGAATGTTCTCGGCGACCACTACGCCACCGACCACTGCTTTGAGCGACGGGATCCATACGAAGCTGCGATCCGGTTGCTTGCCGTCGAGGCCGATCACCTGCAATTGCTTGCCTTCAAGGGTTAGGCTGTCGCCCTTGAGCACGTCCGGGACGATGGTTTTCGCCGGCACATCGGCGCCCATTTTCGGCCCCCAGTAGGCCAGTTTGCCGTCGACGGTGTGCTTGATGTGATCGACGGTCGGCTGCGAAGCCAATACTTTGGCTTGCGGGAATGCCTTGGTCAGGGTGTCGAGGCCAAAGTAGTAATCCGGGTCACCATGGCTGATGTAGATGGTGGTCAATTGCTTGCCGCTGGCGCGGATCTTTTCCACCACTTGCTCGGCCTGGGATTTGCCGAATTGCGCGTCGACCAGAATCGCTTCTTTCTCACCGCTGACCAGCACCGAGCTGACCGGGAAAATCGCCTGGGTGCCCGGGTTGTAGACATCGAGGCTCAGCTCGGCGGCGGATGCATGGGCGGCAAAGCCGAAAAATGCTGCGGCGAGCAGAACGCGTTTGAAGGGGGTGAAGCCGATCATGTGTTGCTCCGGATTGCGAATGCCAGTCTGGCGATGCAACAGAGCTTAGTTGCCAGACTCAGTACAAAAAATGCGATGCTTGGACATAGTTTGTTTCTGAAAGCGGGCAAATCATGGATCGGCTTCAAGCAATGCGGGTATTCGTCACGGTCGTGGACCTGGGCAGCCAGTCGGCGGCGGCCGACCACCTCGACCTGTCGCGGCCGGTGGTGTCGCGCTATCTGGCGGAGCTGGAAGACTGGGTCGGTGCGCGACTGATGCACCGCACCACGCGCAAATTGAGCCTGACCGCCGCCGGCAGTGAAATCCTCCCGCGCTGCCGGCAGATGATCGACCTGTCGCACGACATGAAGGCCGCCGTCAGCGAACCCCATGACGCGCCGCGCGGATTGCTGCGGATCAGCGTCAGCACCTCGTTTGGCCAAGCGCAACTGGCCGATGCGGTCGCGGCGTACGTCAGGCTTTACCCCGGCGTGAGCATCGATCTGCAAATGCTCGACCGCACGGTGAATCTGGTCGATGAACGCATCGATCTGGCGATTCGCACCAGCAATGATCTTGATCCGAATCTGATCGCCAGACGCTTGACCGTGTGCCGTTCGGTGGTCTGCGCAGCACCGGCGTATCTGCTTGAGCATCCGGCGCCGTTGCGGGTGGAGGAACTGAGCCGACACAACTGCCTGACCCATTCCTATTTCGGCAAGAGCCTGTGGCATTTCGAGGAGGATGGCGAACCGGTTTCGGTGCCGGTGCAGGGCAATATCAGCGCCAACGAGGCCAGCACCCTCCTGCGCGCAACCCTGGCCGGCGCGGGCGTGGCGATGCTGCCGACCTACCAGGCTGGCGTGCATATTCACAGCGGCGAACTGCTGCGCTTGCTGCCACACGCAGAACCGCGCCAGATGAATATCTACGCGGTGTACGCCTCACGCAAACACATGCCGGCGGCACTGCGCATCATGCTCGACTTTCTTGTGCAGCGCTTTCCCGAGGCCCCGGCCTGGGATGCCGGCCTGTAAACCCGATCCCTTGTGGGAGCGAGCCTGCTCGCGAAGAGGCCAGTACATTCAACATTGATGTCGCTTGGACCACCGCCTTCGCGAGCAGGCTCGCTCCCACATAGGCATCAATTCGCTGAATGGCCGGCTAAATCCTCAAGCGCACTCGCTGGCAAGTACGCGCCGCTGACCTATGCTCAAAGTAATACCGCAAGGTAGACGTTCAGAGGTCGAACACCATGAACATCAAAACAAAAAGATACGCCGCCATCTTCATCACCTGCGCCGCCACGCTGGCGCTGTACGGCACCGCTGCCTGGCGGGTCGAGCAGTTGCGCCAGCTGCCGCGTGAGTATGCGAGCTGCAACTATGAGCGGTGTATTCCGCACAATGCCACGCTGAACGCATTGCGCTGATAGACCTGCGCTGGAATGCAACTGCTGTGGGAGCGAGCCTGCTCGCGAATGCGCTGTGTCAGCCAGCCTAGTTGCTGAATGAACGACCGTATTCGCGAGCAGGCTCGCTCCCACAGGGCTCATCAGCGCATCAGGATTGTTGCTCGGCCTTCAAGCGGTCGCGGAATGCCTTTGGCGAAATCCCCACCCGGCGACGGAACAGGCGCGTGAAGTTGGTCGGATCGGAAAACCCCAACAGCTCCGACATCTCGTAAATCGTCATGCTGGTGTAGGTCAGCAGGCGCTTGGCTTCCAGCAACTGGCGCTCGTGCATGATCTGCAACGCCGGTTGCCCGGCCAGTTCACGGCAGGTGCCGTTGAGGTGCGACACGGAGATGCCCAGGCGATGGGCGAGGTCTTCGACCTTGACGTGCTGGCGGTAAGTCTCTTCCACCAACTGAATGAAACCGTTGAGGTATTCGCGTTGGCGCTGCGGGCGCTGACTGGCCTTGTGGCGGACGATCGCCTGACGGCTGACCCAGACCATGATCACGCTGACCAGCGAATGCATGAGCATTTCCCGCGCCGGTTGATGACCGTTGTACTCGGCCTGCAAGGCTGAAAACAGGCTGTTGAGATAATCGCCATCCTTGCCGGCCGGGTAGTTCTCCGCCCGGGCCAACGCGTGTACCGAATCGCCCAATTGCGCCTGCAAATGATTGATCAGCGGCGTGGCCAAGGTGACGATGAAGCCTTCAACATCCTCGGAAAAACGAAACCCGTGCACCGATAACGGTGGCAGCACCTGTATCGCCGGAGTCTCAAGCTGCGTGCGCTGGCCTTCGATTTCGAGCTCTGCCTGACCTTTGAAAACGAACAGCAGCTGGCACAGATCCGCATGGCGGTGAGGTTTGATTTCCCATTGATGTTCGCGACTGCGCGAGGAAATGGTTTCACAGTGCAGCAAGTCCGGGGTCGGCCAGTCCAGGCTTTCACCGTAGAGCTTGAACACCGGAATAGAAGGCAGGGCAGGCTTGTTCATACTTCAATCCAGGCCTCTGGTTTTTGGGCGATAATCGCACCGATTGGCAGAATGTACAGGTATCGGCTCAGTTTTCACCTTCAATTGACAAACCCGCAAGGGAAAAATGCAAGCACTCGATCCATAAAATCATTCACCGGCTGTTGCTGCGTGAAGCTTGCGAGTCATAAAAACAATGAAAACCCTGAAAACCCAAGTCGCCATTATCGGCGCCGGTCCTTCCGGACTGCTCCTCGGCCAGTTGCTGCACAACGCTGGCATCGAAACCCTGATCCTCGAACGCCAGACGCCTGATTACATTCTTGGGCGCATCCGTGCCGGTGTGCTTGAACAAGGCATAGTAGAGCTGCTGCGTGAGGCCGGCGTCGGTCAGCGAATGGATGCCGAAGGCCTGGTTCATGGCGGCTTCGATCTGGCGCTGGACGGGCGTCAGGTGCACATCGATCTGCACGCGCTGACCGACGGTAAAACAGTAATGGTCTACGGTCAGACCGAGGTCACCCGCGACCTGATGGCCGCTCGTCGGGACGCGGGGGCACCGACAATTTATCAGGCGAGCAATGTCGTTCCCCACGGCATGAAAAGCGACGAAGCTTTCGTCACCTTCGAAAAGGACGGTGAAAGCTGGCGCGTCGATTGCTATTACATCGCCGGTTGCGATGGTTTCCACGGCGTCGCGCGGCAGTCGATTCCGGCCGATTGCCTGAAGATCTTCGAACGGGTCTACCCGTTCGGCTGGCTGGGCATTCTCGCCGACACGCCGCCGGTTCACGACGAATTGGTCTATGCCCGCCACGAGCGTGGCTTCGCTTTGTGCAGCATGCGTTCGGCCACCCGCACCCGCTATTACCTGCAAGTCCCGGCAGATGAAAACGTCGATGACTGGAGCGATCAGCGTTTCTGGGATGAGCTGAAAAAACGCCTGCCGGATGCCCTCGCGGAAAAACTGGTGACCGGCCCTTCGATCGAAAAAAGCATCGCGCCGCTGCGCAGTTTTGTCGTCGAACCGATGCAATACGGCCGGATGTTCCTGGTCGGCGACGCCGCCCACATCGTCCCGCCCACTGGCGCCAAGGGCTTGAACCTGGCGGCCAGCGATGTCAGCACGTTGTTCAATATTCTGCTGAAGGTGTATCGCGAAGGCCGCACTGATCTGCTGGAAAAATACTCGGAAATCTGCCTGCGCCGGGTGTGGAAAGCCGAACGGTTTTCCTGGTGGATGACGTCGATGCTGCATCGCTTCGACGATCACGATGAGTTCAGCCAGCGCATCAGCGCTTCGGAACTGGACTATTTTGTCAGCTCGCAAGCCGGGCAAAAAACCATTGCAGAAAATTACGTCGGGCTTCCGTACGAGGCTATCGAATAGCTTCCTACCGACTTACACTGCGAGCATCCACCCGCGCGCGATGGCCGCGCGGGTCCATCAATGCCCGCAGGCTCGCCCGTGACCACTCTCAATCAACCTGAAACGCCCAAACCGGCCATTCGCAGCGTGCTGGTCGCCTTGATGATGGCGATCTTCCTCGGTGCGCTGGACCAGACCATCGTCGCCGTGTCGATGCCGGCGATCTCCGCGCAATTCAAGGACGTCAGCCTGCTGGCCTGGGTGATTTCCGGTTACATGGTGGCGATGACCGTGGCGGTGCCGATCTACGGCAAACTCGGTGACCTGTACGGGCGACGCAAACTGATGTTGTTCGGCATGGGCCTGTTCACCCTCGCCTCGCTGTTCTGCGGCATGGCGCAGAGCATGGAACAACTGGTGCTGGCGCGGATCCTTCAGGGCATCGGCGCCGGCGGCATGATCTCGGTGAGTCAGGCGATCATCGGCGACATCGTCCCGCCACGTGAACGCGGGCGCTATCAGGGTTACTTCAGCAGCATGTACGCCGTGGCCAGCGTCGCCGGCCCGGTGCTCGGCGGCTACATGACCGAATACCTGTCGTGGCGCTGGGTGTTTCTGATCAACCTGCCGCTGGGGCTTGGCGCGTGGTGGGTGGCACGGCGCAACCTGCGCGGCTTGCCGATTCCGCAGCGCAAACCGGTGATCGATTATCTCGGTACGGTGTTGATGATCATCGGCCTGACCTCGTTGTTGCTCGGTATCACCGAAGTCGGCCAGGGCCATTCATGGCGTAGCAGCGAAGTGCTCGGCCTGTTCGCTGGTGCCGTGGTGGTATTGGCGCTGTTCGTCTGGCATGAACGCCGGGCGCGGGAGCCGTTGCTGCCGATGCACTTGTTCACCAATCGCAGCGCGCTGCTGTGCTGGTGCACGATTTTCTTCACCAGTTTCCAGGCCATCTCGCTGATCGTGCTGATGCCATTGCGTTTCCAAAGCGTCACCGGGGCTGGCGCCGACAGTGCGGCGTTGCACTTGCTGCCATTGGCGATGGGCTTGCCGATCGGCGCCTATTTCGCCGGTCGCCGCACCTCGATTACCGGACGCTACAAACCGCAGATTCTCACCGGGGCGATCCTCATGCCGATCTCGATTCTCGGCATGGCCTTCAGTCCGCCCCAAGCAACCTTGCTCAGCGGTTTGTTCATGTTGCTCAGCGGCATCGCCGGCGGCATGCAGTTCCCGACCTCGCTGGTCGGCACACAAAACTCGGTGGAACAACGCGACATCGGCGTCGCCACCAGCACCACCAACCTGTTCCGCTCACTGGGCGGCGCGGTGGGCGTGGCGTTGATGTCGGCGCTGCTGCTGGCGTTGCTGCACGATTCCAGTTTCGCCCATCTGGCGAACAGTTCGCTGATCAGCGAAGGGCATTCGGGCAACGTCCTGCTCGATGGCCTGAACGCCGCACCCGGCGAAGCGCAGAACGCTTTGCGCGCGGAACTGCTGGTGACCTTCCGCCACTTGCTCTGGGTCAGCACGGCAGTGTCGTTGCTGGGGCTGGCAGCGGCGATTGCCATGCCGAACAACCTGCTGCGCGGACGGGAGCACGGCGCGAAATAATTGCCGCAACAAATACCACTGTGGGAGCGAGCCTGCTCGCGAATGCGCGGTGTCAGCCGACACATAGCTGAATGACACACCGCTTCGCGAGCAGGCTCGCTCCCACAAGGGAACGGTGTTCTCTCAAGGGCTGTAGTAGCCCACCGCGACGAGGAAATGCCCGACCTTTTTCAGGTACGCATGCTTGTCCTCGATCTTGCCGGTCACCGGGTTTTTCCAGCGGTATTCGTATTCGCCTTCATCCTGCTTGCCGATCAGCGCCAGAATCGGCTCGCCCACTGGCTTGCCTTCCGGGTCCTTGACCTTGCCAAAATCAGTGTTGATCAAGCGCAGATTGGTGCCGTGGGCGACATAACGCTGGTTGTTCAGATCGACCACGAAGACATACAGGTCATCCTGCAGGTATCCGCCCTTGAGCGAGTTGATCGCAACCAGCGTGCCCTTCTCGTCCTTGCCCAGATCCGTCGCGGCTTTGTCCAGCAAGGCCTTGGCCTGCTCAGCCGACGCCCGTGGCAAGTAGTAACCCACCGCGAGAATCCGCTGCCCGACGCGCTGATAAAACACATGCTTGCGCTCGACCTTGCCGTCGGCCCAGTTCTGCCAGCGGTATTCGGCCTGCTGGATGCCGTTGCCTTCCGGCACTTTCAGCGCATCCTTGAACGCCTTCTGCAGATCCGGCCCGAGGACTTCGCTGACATCACGGCCGATCAGCGCCGATGACGGCCCGCCACTGGCAAGCATGACGCCTTTGGTGTCGAGGACGAACACGTAGCGATCCTTGTCGACGAACTCACCTTGGCGGCTGAAGGCGGCGAAGGCCTTGTCGCCATTGTCGTGGTAGTAGGCCAAGGCTTTTTCCAGCAGGGCGATGGCCGCCTGACTGTCATCCTTGGCGGCGGTGGCGGCGCTGGCCTGGCCGAAACCGGCCAGCAGAATCAGGCCGAGCCAGGCCACTTTATGCAAAAACCCCATAGCGCATCCCTCGTTCTTTTTGGTGTCTCAAGAGCGTAGACGGCTTGGGCTGATGTACGAGTATTCAGAATGATGCAGGGGATTACAGGCCGCTGTGGTGGGGGGACAAAGCCCTCCGGGCAACAGATCAGTCGCTACGGGCGGGAATTGATCTGCTGCTGGAGATTCTGGATCTGCGCCTGCAAGGTGTTGAGGTTGCGGGTCATCTGCGCGCGGAACGCATCGAACTCGGCGGTATTGCCGCCACCCTGTGGCGCTGCCGGGCGATTGTCCTGCTGACTTTTCAGCACCACGATGTCCTGCTCCAGACGATCGATCGCCGCGCTCGGGTTGCCCTGTTTCTTCAGCGCGGCGATATCGGCACCGAGGCTTTTGAACTGGGCGTCGAAGGCTTTCAACTGCGCATCGACCTTGCTGGTATCGGCCGGGGTGCTTTTGATGGTCGCCAGCTCGGCGCTCAAGGCTTTGACCTGAGCCTGCAACTGCGTATTGGCGTTCTGCTGTTCGGTGGTCTGCGCGGTCATTTGCGCCAGCCGCTTGTCCAGCTCACTGGCCTGCCCGGCCACGCCTTGCTGTTGCTTGCTCTGGTCGAGCAGCTTGCCTTCGAGTTGTTTGATCTGCAGCTTCAGCGCTTCGCTGTCACTGTTGACGTTGCTCTGGCTGGCGACAACCTTGCCGGAAATATCCTGCAGGCGCCCCGCCGCTTCTTCGCTGATGCGGGCGAAGCTCTCCTGGGTGGCGACCAGTTGCTGTTCCATCAGCGAGATCTGCTGGAAGCTCCACCAGGCCAGACCGATGAAGGCGAAAAACAACGCACCGACCAGCGCCCACAGCGGCCCGGTGCTGGCGGCCCTGACCTTGACCACTGGCGCCGTGCGCGAATGCACGGAAGTGCGGGGGCCGGGCGCGATGTCATCGTCGTCGAACGGGTCAGCGCGCAGGCTTGGCACGTTATCGAAATCGTCGTCGTGGGCATCGTTTCGCATGGACATTGAGGCAACCTTTGGCAAACGCGGTGATGGCTAAATGCTGCGAAGTATAACCGCCGCAGCCGCAGGCATTGACCCTCAACCCGCAAGGCGGTTCATTGCCGCCCGGCCGAATCGTTTCAACGGATGTCCTGGGCTTTCCACCACGCACAGAACTCATCGAGGGCAGCCCAGAGGCTGACTTTCGGATCGTAGTCGAGATAATGCCGGGCGCGGCTGATGTCGAGGGTGAAATTTTTTTTCATGACCTGCATGCCCAGGCGCGACAGGGTCGGCTCCGGGCGTCCCGGCCAGAGCATGCACGCGCCTTCGTTGAGCGCCGCGACGCTGTACGCGAGACCGTAGGAGCGATATTTGCGCACCTGATCGACGTCCATCCGCCGCATCACGTAATTGACCACGTCCCACAGCGGCACCGGCGTACCGTTGCTGATGTTGTAAGCCTTGCCGAGCGCAGAACCTTGCGCCAACAGGCTGCTGAGCATGGCTTCGTTGAGGTTCTGCACGCTGGTGAAATCGACCTTGTTCAAGCCATCGCCGATGATCGCCAGCCGGCCCTTGCGTTGCATCTTCAGCAGGCGCGGGAAGATGCTCATGTCGCCGGCACCGGTCACGAAACGCGGGCGCAGGGCGATGGTTTCCAGACCGAATTCCTGGGCACCGAAGACTTTCTGCTCGGCCAGATACTTGGTCGCGGCGTAGGGATGCTTGAAGCGTTTGGGCACTTGCTCTTCGGTCAGACCGAGATGGTCGCGGCCATCGAAATAGATCGACGGCGACGACAGATGCACCAGCCGCCGCACCCGCTGCTTGAGGCAGGCTTCGACGACGTTTTCGGTGACTTCGACGTTGCCCTGATGAAAGTCCTGATAACGCCCCCACACGCCAACCGCACCGGCGCAATGCACCACGGCCTCGACATCGCTGCACAGATCCCGCACCAGATCGGCGTCGCTCAGATCGCCCGGCACGAACTCCGCGCCCCGGCGCACCAGATGTTCGACGCTCTCGGCCCGGCGACCGTTGACCCGCACTTCAAGGCCCTGCTCCAGGGCGAAACGCGCAAAGCGCCCGCCAATAAAGCCACTGGCGCCGGTAACCAAAATCTTCATCAAAAACTCCAGGGAAGCAGCTGCAAGCTTCGAGCTTTCAGCTGCAAGTTGAAACGGTACGTGTTCTTGCCGCATGCAGCTTGACGCTTGTTGCTGCGTTCAAGCCACTAGCCATTGCTTTGAGGAGCGCAGCAGTTGTTCGGTCAGTAGATTGAGCAACTGGCCGCCATTGCGCCAATGATGCCAGTACAGCGGCACGTCGATCGGTTTATCTGGCAGCAATTCGCGCAGCACCCCGCGTTGCAACTGTTCGCGCACTTGCAGTTCCGGCACCAGCCCCCAACCCAGACCGGCTTCGGTCAGGCGGATGAAGCCTTCGGAGGACGGGCATAAATGGTGCTCGAACGCGCCGTCGACACCCAACAGCGCCAGATAGCGATGCTGAAGGAAATCGTCCGGACCAAACACCAGCGCCGGGGTGCGCGGCAGCTGTTCGGCGCGCACGCCATCGGGAAAATGCCGAGCGAGGAAGGCTGGACTGGCCAAGGCGCGATAACGCATGGCGCCGAGCAATACGCTGCGTGCGCCGGCCACCGGCCGCTCGCTGGCACACAGGCATGCGGCCACTTCACCGGCACGCATGCGCTTGAGGCCAACGGTCTGGTCTTCGACGATCAGGTCGAGCAGCAAATGCTGCTCGGCGCAGAAATCGCCGACGGCCTCGGCCCACCAAGTGGCGAGGCTGTCGGCGTTGAGGGCGATGCGCAGGCGATCGGGCAGGCCTTCTTCGTCCAGCGCCGGCACCACTGATTGCAAGTCGCGCTCGAGCAGACGCACCTGCTGCACATGGTTGAGCAAGCGTCGGCCGATCTCGGTCGGCGATGGCGGTGTTTCGCGCACCAGCACTGGCTGGCCGACCCGCGCTTCAAGCAATTTGATGCGCTGGGAAATCGCCGACTGCGACAGGCCGAGCACCTGTGCGGCGCGATCGAATCCGGCCTGCTCGACCACAGCGGCGAGCGCGGAAAGCAATTTATAGTCGAACATCAGTTTTCCTAATGGGCGATCAGCACTATTGGTTTTTCTTATACAGCGTCACACCGGAGAATAGCCAGCAAGCACTCTCTTTCAAGGATCTCTCCCATGTGGCAAAGCTACGTAAACGGCCTGTTGGTGGCGTTCGGCCTGATCATGGCGATCGGCACGCAAAACGCTTTTGTCTTGGCGCAAAGCCTGCGCCGTGAACACCATTTGCCGGTGGCGGCATTGTGCGTGGTGTGTGACGCAATTCTGGTCGCGGCCGGGGTGTTCGGCCTGGCGACGATCCTCGCGCAGAACCCGACCCTGCTGGCGATCGCCCGTTGGGGCGGTGCGACGTTTCTGATCTGGTACGGCAGCCAGGCACTGCGCCGGGCCTGCTCGAAACAGAGCCTTGAGCAAGGCGAAAACCAGAGCGTGCGTTCGCTGCGCGCAGTGATGCTCAGCGCGCTGGCGGTGACCTTGCTCAACCCCCACGTTTATCTCGATACGGTATTGCTGATCGGCTCGCTGGGCGCGCAGCAATCGGTGCCGGGCGCTTATGTGGTCGGCGCGGCGAGTGCATCGTTGCTGTGGTTTTTCACCCTGGCCCTCGGCGCGGCGTGGCTGGCACCGTGGTTGGCCCGCCCGAGCACGTGGCGCATTCTCGATCTGGTGGTGGCGTTGATGATGTTCGCCGTCGCCGCGCAGTTGATCATCGCCGGATGATTAATTCGCAAAGGCTCTGGAACCTCTATCCCACACAGTTGTTGCGTGGTTAAGGCGCGACCCCGGTGCTATGATCCGAACCCTGCGCCGCAAAGAGTAAAAACTCGCCGGTGCATTTCCGGCCGCCCGTGATCGGCCTTGCGCTCACCGCAACAGACCTGATTAGGAGAATCATCATGGCTTTCGAATTGCCGCCGCTGCCTTACGCACACGATGCCCTGCAGCCGCACATCTCCAAGGAAACCCTGGAGTTCCACCACGACAAGCACCACAACACCTATGTCGTGAACCTGAACAACCTGGTGCCAGGCACCGAGTTTGAAGGCAAGACCCTGGAAGAAATCGTCAAGACTTCTTCGGGCGGCATCTTCAACAACGCCGCTCAGGTCTGGAACCACACCTTCTACTGGAACTGCCTGGCGCCAAACGCCGGCGGTCAACCAACCGGCGCCCTGGCAGATGCCATCAACGCAGCGTTCGGTTCGTTCGACAAGTTCAAGGAAGAATTCAGCAAAACCTCGATCGGCACCTTCGGTTCCGGCTGGGGCTGGCTGGTGAAAAAGGCTGACGGTTCCCTGGCCCTGGCCAGCACCATCGGCGCCGGCAACCCGCTGACCAGCGGCGACACCCCGCTGCTGACCTGCGACGTCTGGGAACACGCTTACTACATCGACTACCGCAACCTGCGTCCGAAGTACGTTGAAGCGTTCTGGAACCTGGTCAACTGGAAGTTCGTTGCCGAGCAGTTCGAAGGCAAAACCTTCACCGCTTAAGCTGCGCGCCAGATGAAAAACCCGGCTTCTGCCGGGTTTTTTTATGCCCGGCGCATGGCGTTTCTCGCACGGTAAAAGCAGCTTCGCGCCGTTTGCCGCCAGCCCCCAGCGGTCTACCATCACAGACAGGAAAAAATCTTTGGCCCAGTGCTCAAGTTGAAGGCAATTGCAACCGACACAGTTAATTCAGAGCTATTACTCAAATGACGACATTGCGGCCAGGATCACGGCGACTTTTCCCGTGCCCGATTGTCCCTTTGACTGCCAACCCGGGATTGCCAATACTCATGGCAACTTGACGCTACCCGCACGGAACAAGGAATAACCCTTTGAAGCTGGAACTCAAGAACAGCTTGTCGGTGAAGTTGCTCCGGGTCGTGCTCCTGTCGGCATTGATCGTAGGCGTAGTCTTGAGCTGCGCGCAGATTGTCTTCGATGCCTACAAGACCCGTCAGGCGGTTGCCGGCGACGCCGAGCGCATCCTCGACATGTTCCGCGATCCATCGACCCAGGCCGTGTACAGCCTGGACCGGGAAATGGGCATGCAGGTGATCGAAGGGCTGTTCCAGGACGACGCCGTGCGTCAGGCCTCCATCGGCCACCCCAACGAAGCCATGCTGGCGCAAAAATCCCGCGAACTGCAGCATTCCAATAGCCGTTGGCTGACCGACCTGATTCTCGGTCAGGAACGCACCTTCACCACGCAACTGGTCGGCCGTGGCCCCTACAGCGAATATTACGGCGACCTGAGCATCACCCTCGACACCGCCACCTATGGCGAAGGGTTTATCGTCAGCTCAGTGATCATTTTCATTTCCGGCGTACTGCGTGCGCTGGCGTTGGGGCTGGTGCTGTATCTGGTCTATCACTGGCTGCTGACCAAACCGCTGTCACGAATCATCGAGCACCTCACCGAGATCAACCCGGATCGTCCCAGCGAGCACAAGATTCCGCAGATCAAGGGCCACGAAAAGAACGAACTGGGCCTGTGGATCAACACTGCCAACCAGTTGCTCGAGTCCATCGAACGCAACACCCACCTGCGCCACGAAGCGGAAAACAGCCTGCTGCGCATGGCCCAGTACGACTTCCTTACCGGTCTGCCGAACCGCCAGCAATTGCAGCAGCAACTGGACAAGATTCTCGTCGATGCCGGCAAATTGCAGCGCCGCGTCGCGGTGTTGTGCGTCGGCCTGGATGACTTCAAGGGCATCAACGAGCAATTCAGCTACCAGACCGGCGACCAATTGCTGCTGGCCCTGGCCGATCGCTTGCGCGCCCACAGCGGTCGCCTGGGCGCCCTCGCTCGCCTGGGCGGCGATCAGTTCGCGCTGGTGCAGGCCGATATTGAACAGCCTTACGAGGCAGCGGAACTGGCGCAGAGCATTCTCGATGACCTCGAGGCGCCCTTCGCCCTCGACGATCAGGAAATCCGCCTGCGCGCGACCATCGGCATCACCCTGTTCCCCGAGGACGGCGACAGCACCGAGAAGCTGTTGCAGAAAGCCGAGCAGACCATGACCCTGGCCAAGACCCGCTCGCGCAATCGCTATCAGTTCTACATCGCCAGCGTCGACAGCGAGATGCGCCGTCGTCGCGAGCTGGAAAAAGATTTGCGCGATGCGCTGATCCGCGACCAGTTCTACCTCGTCTATCAGCCGCAGATCAGCTATCGTGACCACCGCGTGGTCGGCGTCGAAGCGCTGATTCGCTGGCAACATCCGGAACACGGTCTGGTGCCGCCGGACCTGTTCATTCCGCTGGCGGAACAGAACGGCACGATCATCGCCATCGGCGAGTGGGTGCTCGATCAGGCCTGCAAGCAATTGCGCGAATGGCACGATCAAGGTTTTGTCGATTTGCGCATGGCGGTGAATCTGTCCACCGTGCAACTGCACCACGCCGAGCTGCCACGGGTGGTCAACAACCTGCTGCAAATGTACCGCCTGCCGCCGCGCAGTCTGGAACTGGAAGTCACCGAAACCGGCCTGATGGAAGACATCACCACCGCCGCCCAGCACTTGCTCAGCCTGCGCCGCTCCGGCGCGCTGATCGCGATCGACGACTTCGGCACCGGCTACTCGTCCCTCAGCTATCTGAAAAGCCTGCCGCTGGACAAGATCAAGATCGACAAGAGCTTCGTGCAGGACCTGCTCGATGACGACGATGACGCGACCATCGTTCGGGCGATCATTCAACTGGGCAAGAGCCTCGGCATGCAGGTGATTGCCGAGGGCGTGGAAACCGCCGAGCAGGAAACCTACATCATTTCCGAGGGTTGCCACGAAGGTCAGGGCTACCACTACAGCAAACCGCTGCCGGCGCGGGAGCTGGGTATTTACCTCAAGCAGGCGCAACGCAGCAACGCGGCTATTTTATAAGATCGCAGCCTTCGGCAGCTCCTACATTTGAAATGCGTTCCTCCTGTAGGAGCTGACGAGTGCAACGAGGCTGCGACTTTTGATTTTCATGCGCAAATAAGAAATATTTCCAAGCACGCCTTTACACATAATGCGAAAGATTTGCATTATGTCGCAGTTTTGCGCGCCCCCGGCGCCAGTCCATTCAACTACCGAAGCAGGATGTTCGCCATGATTCGTATGCCTCTGGCTACCGCCAGTCTGCTGGCCATCGCTATTTCCCTCGCCGGTTGCGGCGAAGGCAAGGACAAAGAAAAAGCCTCCGAAATGACTCCGGCTTCCAGCAGCGCTGCTCCAGCCCCTGCCGCTGCACCGGCTCCTGCTGCCGGTAAAGTTGACGATGCTGCCGCCAAGGCCGTGGTCGCGCACTACGCCGACATGGTCTTCGCCGTTTACAGCGATGCCGAATCCACCGCGAAAACCCTGCAAACTGCGGTCGACGCGTTCCTCGCCAAGCCGAATGCTGACACCCTGAAAGCCGCCAAGGCTGCCTGGGTTGCCGCGCGCGTGCCGTACCTGCAGAGCGAAGTGTTCCGCTTCGGCAACACCATCATTGACGATTGGGAAGGTCAGGTTAACGCCTGGCCGCTGGACGAAGGCCTGATCGACTACGTCGACAAATCCTACGAGCACGCACTGGGTAACCCGGGCGCCAGCGCCAATATCATTGCCAACACCGAAGTGCAGGTCGGCGAAGACAAAGTCGACGTGAAAGAGATCACCCCGGAAAAACTCGCCAGCCTCAACGAGCTGGGCGGTTCCGAAGCCAACGTCGCCACCGGCTACCACGCGATCGAATTCCTGCTCTGGGGCCAGGATCTGAACGGCACCGGCCCTGGCGCTGGCAACCGTCCGGCTTCGGACTACCTGGAAGGCGCCGGCGCCACCGGTGGTCACAACGAGCGTCGTCGCGCCTACCTGAAAGCCGTGACCCAACTGCTGGTCAGCGATCTGGAAGAAATGGTCGCCAACTGGAAGCCGAACGTCGCCGACAACTACCGCGCCACCCTGGAAGCCGAGCCAGGCGAAACCGGCCTGCGCAAAATGCTCTTCGGCATGGGCAGCCTGTCCCTGGGTGAACTGGCGGGCGAGCGCATGAAGGTTTCCCTGGAAGCCAACTCCCCTGAAGACGAGCAGGATTGCTTCAGCGACAACACCCACTACTCGCACTTCTACGACGCCAAAGGCGTGCGTAACGTTTACCTGGGCGAGTACACCCGTGTTGACGGCACCAAGATGACCGGCGCCAGCCTGTCGTCGCTGGTGGCCAAGGCCGATCCGGCTGCCGACACCGCGCTGAAAGCCGATCTGGCCGCGACCGAAGCGAAGATCCAGGTCATGGTCGATCACGCCAACAAGGGTGAGCACTACGACCAGTTGATCGCTGCCGGCAACACCGCTGGCAACCAGGTCGTTCGCGACGCCATCGCCGCGCTGGTCAAGCAGACCGGCTCGATCGAAGCCGCTGCGGGCAAACTGGGCATCAGCGACCTGAACCCGGACAGCGCCGATCACGAATTCTGATCGCAGCGTCCGCGTCAAAAAGAGGCGACCTTCGGGTCGCCTTTTTCATACCCCATGTTCACAGTCCCCTGTAGGAGCTGCCGAAGGCTGCGATCTGTTGATCTTGATTTTTGAAGATCAAAATCAAAAGATCGCAGCCTTCGGCAGCTCCTACAGGGGGTTTGCGTCGCTCTGCAGATTTGCGCTGTATCAAGCAAACGATAATTCCTCTTATTCAAACTCCCCCGCCCTGTTAGACTTTGCGCCTTTGTTTTCGCCCGTTTGCAGGATGTCTGATGCTGTCGTTGCCGCTTCGCTTGTCCGCACTGTTGCTGGCCCTGGGCCTGAGTGCCTGCGATGACGCCCCGCGTTTCACCAAGGCCGAGCCGGGGGAAGCGCGTTCGGGCGGTGCGGCGACCGTGCGCAAGAGCGATCAGAACGCCTTCTCCCTGCCATCGGCCAACTTGCCGCCCTCGCGGCGCGTGGACTTCAGTGTCGGCAACAGTTTCTTTCGCAGCCCGTGGGTGATCGCGCCGTCGACCACCACGGCGCGCGACGGTCTCGGCCCGTTGTTCAATACCAACGCCTGCCAGAATTGCCACATCAAGGACGGTCGCGGTCATCCGCCGGCACCTGATGCAAGCAATGCAGTGTCGATGCTGGTGCGCCTGTCGATTCCCGACGCGCCGCAATACGCCAAAGTCATCCAACAGCTCGGCGTAGTGCCGGAGCCGGTATATGGCGGGCAGTTCCAGGATATGGCCGTGCCCGGCGTTGCCCCGGAAGGCAAGGTGCGGGTGGATTACACGCCGGTGCCGGTACGCTTCAAGGACGGCACTGAAGTCGAGCTGCGCAAACCGACCTTGCAGATCACTCAACTCGGTTACGGGCCGATGCACCCGGACACGCGTTTTTCCGCGCGGGTGGCGCCGCCGATGATTGGTCTGGGCCTGCTCGAAGCGATCCCTGAAGAGGCGATCCTCGCCAACGCCGCCGCCCAGGCGAAAGAGAACAACGGCATCAATGGCCGACCCAACCAGGTCTGGGATGACCAGTTGCAGAAAACCGTCATCGGCCGGTTCGGCTGGAAAGCCGGGCAACCGAATCTCAATCAACAGAATGTTCACGCGTTCTCCGGTGACATGGGCCTGACCACCAGCCTGCGGCCGTTCGACGATTGCACCGAGGCGCAGACTGCCTGCAAACAGGCGCCGAACGGCAATGGCCCGGACGGTGAACCGGAGGTGAGCGACAACATTCTGCGGCTGGTGCTGTTCTACAGCCGCAATCTCGCAGTGCCGGCGCGCCGTGGCGTCAACGATCCACAGGTGCTGGCCGGCAAGAATCTGTTTTTCCAGGCCGGTTGCCAGTCGTGCCACACGCCGAAATACACCACGGCCGCCGATGCCGCCGAACTGGAATTGGCCAATCAGGTGATTCGTCCATACAGCGACTTGCTGCTGCATGACATGGGCGAAGGCCTGGCGGACAACCGCACGGAATTTCAGGCCTCCGGCCGCGACTGGCGCACCCCGCCGTTATGGGGGATTGGTCTGACGCAAGCGGTCAGCGGTCACACCCAGTTTTTGCATGACGGCCGCGCACGCAACCTGCTCGAAGCGGTGCTCTGGCATGGCGGCGAAGCGTCGGCGGCGCAGCAACAGGTTTTGTCTTTCAATGCCGAGCAGCGCGCTGCGTTGCTGGCTTTTCTGAACTCACTTTAAATACTGTAAAAGCATCGGGAGCCCGACATGTTCCGTCCCAAGTTACTGTTCACCAGCCTTGCCGCGCTCGCCCTCGGCGCCTGCTCGCCGCAGGACCCGCAAGCGGTCACTTCGGCGGCGATCGCCAAATCGGTGATCCTGCCGACCTACACTCGCTGGGTCGAAGCCGACCGGCAACTGGCGGTCAGCGCCCTCGCCTACTGCCAGGGCAAAGAGACCCTGGAAACCGCCCGTGCCGACTTCCTTCACGCGCAGAAAGCCTGGGCCGAGTTGCAACCGCTGTTGATCGGGCCGCTGGCCGAGGGCAATCGCTCGTGGCAAGTGCAGTTCTGGCCGGACAAGAAAAACCTCGTCGGCCGTCAGGTCGAGCAACTGGTCGTGGCCCAGCCGCAGATCGATGCCGCAGCGCTGGCCAAATCCAGCGTCGTGGTGCAGGGCCTGTCGGCTTACGAATACATCCTCTTCGACGCCAAGCCTGACGTCGCCAACGACGCGCAAAAAGCCAAATACTGCCCGCTGCTGATCGCCATCGGCGAACGCCAGAAGCAACTGGCGGAAGAAATCCTGCAGGGCTGGAACAACACCGACGGCATGCTCGCGCAGATGAGCAAGTTCCCTAACCAGCGCTACGCCGACTCCCACGAAGCGATCGCCGATCTGCTGCGCGTACAAGTGACGGCACTGGATACCCTGAAGAAAAAACTCGGCACGCCGATGGGCCGGC
Organism: Pseudomonas sp. TE9122; assembly: GCF_056278925.1. Lineage (NCBI taxonomy): Bacteria > Pseudomonadati > Pseudomonadota > Gammaproteobacteria > Pseudomonadales > Pseudomonadaceae > Pseudomonas > Pseudomonas sp. TE9122. The sequence continues at coordinate 4,103,736 of NZ_JBWBQI010000001.1, forward strand.
AAAGCAAAGGCGTGCCGCAGCCATTCCAGGCGGATGCGTGGCGCAGCCAGTCGTCGCTGTCGGCGTTGGAAGCCAGCCTTGCCGCAGCCAAAACCGTCTGGGAAGGCGTCGACAACAAAGGCCTGCGCGGTCTGCTGCCGGCCGAGCAGAAACCGTTGGCGGACAAGATCGACGCTGCTTATGCCGCCTCGCTTAAACTGTTCGACAGCACCCAGCGTTCGCTCGGCGAAATGCTCGAGGACGACGCCGGTCGACAGCAACTCAACGATATCTACGACAGCCTCAACGTCGTCCATCGCCTGCATGAAGGCGAGCTGGCCAAGGCGCTGGGCATCCAACTGGGCTTCAACGCCAACGACGGTGACTGATGAGGGCGAGTGCCATGCTGCGACGTCAGGTTCTGACTTTAGGTAGTGCACTGCTGGGAGCAGTGACGCTGGGCGGCTGGACGCTGTTCAAACGCAAGGATCAGAGCCCGCTGCTGCTGTCGGCGCGCGACGATACTGACGGCAAGCATTACGCCGTCGGCTATCGGCTCGACGGTACGCGAGTGTTCGCCACCCACGTCGGCCAGCGTTGTCACGACATCATCAATCATCCGACGCAGCCGCTGGCGCTGTTCGTCGCGCGGCGTCCGGGAACCGAGAGTTACCTGATCGACCTGCGCGACGGCAAGCTGCTGCAGACCGTGACCTCGCAGCCGGACCGGCACTTCTACGGCCACGCCGTGGTGCACAAGGACGGCGAATACCTGTACGCCACCGAGAATGACACGAGCGATCCCGGCCGTGGCCTGCTCGGCGTGTACAAGTTCGAAGGCGAACGGCTGGTGCACACGGGCGAGATTTCCACTCACGGTCTCGGCCCGCATCAGGTGTCCTGGATGCCCGACGGCGAGACGCTGGTAGTGGCCAACGGTGGGATTCGCACCGAGGCGGAAAGCCGCGTCGACATGAACCTTAACGCCATGGAACCGAGCCTGGTGTTGATGCAGCGCGACGGCACGTTGCTGAGCAAGGAAACCCTCGCCCAGCAGATGAACAGCGTCCGCCACCTGGGCATCGCCAGTGACGGCACCATCGTCGCCGGTCAGCAATTCATGGGGCCGTCCCACGAGCGTTCGGAGCTGTTGGCGATCAAGCGACCGGGACAAGCGTTCGTGGCGTTCCCGGTGGCCGAGCAGCAGTTGCAGGCGATGGGGCACTACACCGCCAGCGTCGCGGTGCACAGCGATCTGCGTCTGGTCGCGTTGACGGCGCCGCGCGGCAATCGTTTCTTTATCTGGGATCTGGACAGCGGCGAACTGCGCCTCGATGCGCCTTTGCCTGATTGTGCCGGCGTCGGTGCGGTAAAGGATGGCTTTGTCGTGACCTCGGGGCAGGGCCGTTGCCGTTACTACGATTGCCGCCAGGAACAACTGCTGGCCAAGCCGCTGGAATTGCCGGCGGGGCTCTGGGACAACCATCTTCATCTGATGGCCTGATACCCTCCCATTTTTGAGATGGCCCCCCATCCTGTGGCGAGGGGATTTATCCCCGTTGGGTGGCGCAGCCGCCCTTAAAACTGCAATTGCGGTATGACTGATGGATTCAGGGGGCCGCTTCGCAGCCCAACGGGGATAAATCCCCTCGCCACAGGGTTCATATCCGGCCTTCACGTAATAACTGCCAGTTGGAATCCCCACCTGACTCGGAGTAATGTGCCCGCCTGTCTCATGATTTATCCAAGGAACTGGAAATATGCTGCGTCGCCGCATGCTGATCATGTTGGGTGTTGTTTTGCTGATCGTCCTGGTACTGGGCGGATACAAAGCCTTTTCGATCTACACGATGATCCAGGGCTTTTCCAAGCCGAAGCCGCCGATCAGCGTCGCCGTGGCCACTGCCGGCGAACAGCCGTGGCAGATGCGCCTGCCCACCGTCGGCACGCTCAAGGCGCTGCAAGGTGTCGACTTGAGTCTGGAAGTCGCCGGCACCGTCACTGAACTCAAATTCGAATCCGGGCAGAAGGTCAAGGCCGGGCAACCGTTGCTGCAACTCGACAGCGCCGTCGAAACCGCCCTGCTCGAAACCGCCAAGGCTGATCTGGGTCTGGCGCAACTCGACTTCGGCCGTGGCGCGCAACTGGTCGACAGCCGTGCGATCTCCAAAGGCGAGTACGACCGCCTCTCCGCCGTGCTGCAAAAGAACAAGGCCACGGTCAACCAGCTCAACGCGTCGCTGGCGAAAAAGCGCATCCTCGCGCCGTTCAGCGGCACTATCGGCATCCGCCAGGTCGACGTCGGCGACTACCTCGCCAGTGGCACCAAAATCGCCACGTTGCAGGACTTGAGCAGCCTCTACGCCGACTTCTACGTGCCCGAACAAGCGGTGCCGAAACTCGCTATCGGCCAGCCCGTGCAGTTCACTGTCGCCGCTTATCCGGGACAGAACTTTGTCGGCAAGATCAGCGCGATCAACCCGATCGTCGAAAGCACCACGCGCAATATTCTGGTCCGTGCCACCCTCGCCAACCCCGACGGCAAGCTCCTGCCGGGGATGTTCGCCAGCCTTGAAGTGCTGCTGCCGAATCCGCAGAAGCACATCGTCGTGCCGGAAAGCGCGATCACCTACACCCTGTACGGCAACTCGGTTTACGTGGTCGGGCAGAAGAAGGCCGAGGACGGCAGCGTCGCCAAGGATGACAACGGCCAACCGCTGCTGATTGCCGAGCGGCGCTTCGTCGAGACCGGTGAACGCCGCGATGGCCTGGTGATGATCAACAAGGGCGTGCAGAGCGGCGAACAAGTGGTAACGGCGGGCCAGATCAAACTGGACAACGGCGCCCACATTGCCATCAGCGACGACAAGACCCTCGGCGAGCAGAACAGTCCGCCTCGCGCCGACTGATCAAGGAATCCCCATGGCTTTTACCGATCCGTTCATCCGCCGCCCGGTGCTCGCCACCGTGGTCAGCCTGCTGATTGTGCTGCTGGGCTTTCAGGCCTGGAGCAAGCTGCCGCTGCGCCAGTACCCGCAAATGGAAAACGCCCTGATCACGGTGACCACGGCTTATCCCGGGGCCAACGCCGAAACCATTCAGGGCTACATCACCCAGCCGATGCAACAGAGCCTGGCCAGCGCCGAAGGCATCGATTACATGACCTCGGTCAGCCGGCAGAACTTCTCGGTGATCTCGATCTACGCGCGCATCGGTGCCAACACCGACCGCTTGTTCACCGAACTGCTGGCCAAGGCCAACGAGGTAAAGAACAAGCTGCCGCAGGACGCAGAAGACCCGGTGCTGAGCAAGGAATCCGCCGACGCTTCGGCGCTGATGTACATCAGTTTCTTCAGCAAAGACCTGAGCAACCCGCAGATCACCGACTATCTGTCGCGGGTCATCCAGCCGAAACTGGCGACGCTGCCGGGCATGGCCGAAGCGGAGATCCTCGGCAATCAGGTGTTCGCCATGCGCCTGTGGCTCGACCCGGTGAAACTCGCCGGCTTCGGCCTCAGCGCCGCCGACGTGACTGCGGCGGTGCGCCAGTACAACTTCCTCTCCGCCGCCGGCGAAGTGAAAGGCGAGTACACCGTCACCAGCATCAACGCCAACACCGAACTGAAATCCGCCGAGGCCTTTTCGGCGATTCCGCTTAAGGTCGATGGTGACAGCCGCGTGCTGCTGCGTGATGTCGCGCGGGTGGAAATGGGCGCGGAAAACTACGACTCGATCAGCTCGTTCGGCGGCACGCCGTCGGTGTACATCGGCATCAAGGCCACCCCCGGCGCCAACCCGCTGGACGTGATCAAGGAAGTGCGCAAGCTGATGCCCGAGCTGGAAGCGCAGCTGCCGCCGAACCTGAAAAGCGAGATCGCCTACGACGCCACGCTGTTCATTCAGGCCTCGATCGATGAGGTGGTGAAGACCTTGTTCGAAGCGGTACTGATCGTCATCGTCGTGGTGTTCCTGTTCCTCGGCGCGTTGCGTTCGGTGGTGATCCCGGTGGTGACCATTCCGCTGTCGATGATCGGCGTGATGTTCTTCATGCAGATGATGGGTTACTCGATGAACCTGCTGACGCTGCTGGCGATGGTGCTGGCCATCGGTCTGGTGGTGGACGACGCGATCGTCGTGGTGGAAAACATCCACCGGCACATCGAGGAAGGCAAGACGCCGTTCGACGCAGCCCTGGAAGGCGCCCGGGAAATCGCCATGCCAGTGGTGTCGATGACCATCACCCTGGCGGCGGTGTATGCGCCGATCGGTTTCCTCACCGGGCTGACCGGAGCGCTGTTCAAGGAGTTCGCCCTGACCCTGGCCGGCGCAGTGGTGATTTCCGGCGTCGTCGCCCTGACGCTGTCGCCGATGATGTGCGCGTTTCTGCTGCGCCACGAAGAGAATCCCGGCGGCCTGGCCCATCGTCTCGACCGAGTCTTTGAAGGCCTCAAGCGCCGTTATCAAAGCATGCTGCATGGCACGCTGAATACTCGGCCGGTGGTGCTGGTGTTCGCGGTGATCGTGCTGTGCCTGATTCCGGTGTTTCTCAAGTTCACCAAGTCGGAACTGGCCCCGGACGAAGACCAGGGCATCATTTTCATGATGGCCAGCGCGCCGCAGCCGACCAACCTCGACTACCTGAGCACCTACACCGACGAATTCATCACCATCTTCAAGGAGTTTCCCGAGTACTACTCATCGTTCCAGATCAACGGCTACAACGGCGTGCAGGCCGGTATCGGCGGCTTCCTGCTCAAGCCGTGGAACGAGCGCAGCCGCACGCAGATGGAAATCCTTCCCGAGGTGCAGAGCAAACTGGAGAGCATTCCCGGCCTGCAGATCTTCGGTTTCAACCTGCCCTCCCTGCCCGGCACCGGTGAAGGCCTGCCCTTCGAATTCGTGGTCAACACCGCCAATGACTATGAACTGCTGCTGCAAGTCGCCGAGCGCATCGAGAAACGCGCCATGGAGTCAGGCAAGTTCGCCTTCGTCGACCTCGATCTGGCGTTCGACAAGCCGGAAGTAGTGGTCGATATCGACCGCGACAAGGCTGCGCAGATGGGCGTGTCGATGCTAGACCTCGGCAGCACGCTGGCGACCTTGCTGGGCGAGGCGGAGATCAACCGCTTCACCATCGACGGGCGCAGCTACAAGGTCATCGCCCAGGTCGAACGGGCCTACCGCGACAACCCGGACTGGCTGAACAATTACTACGTGAAAAACACCCAGGGCGAATTGCTGCCGCTGTCGACGCTGATCAAGGTCAGCGACCGCGCAAGGCCGCGCCAGCTCAATCAGTTCCAGCAGCTCAACGCGGCGAAGATTTCCGGTTTCCCGCTGGTGAGCATGGGCGAAGCCATCGATACCGTGCTGCAGATTGCCCGCGAAGAAGCACCGGCCGGGTTTGCCTTCGATTACGGTGGTGCCTCGCGCCAGTACGTGCAGGAAGGCAGCGCATTGTGGGTCACATTCGCTCTGGCGCTGGCGATCATCTTTCTGGTGCTGGCCGCACAGTTCGAAAGCTTCCGCGATCCGTTGGTGATTCTGATCACCGTACCGCTGTCGATCTGCGGCGCGCTGATCCCGTTGTTCCTCGGCTGGTCGAGCATGAACATCTACACCCAGGTGGGGCTGGTGACGCTGATCGGCCTGATCAGCAAGCACGGCATCCTGATCGTCGAATTCGCCAACCAGTTGCGCAAGGACAAGGGCCTGAGCGCCCGTGACGCGGTGGAGGAAGCGGCAGCAATTCGCTTGCGCCCGGTGCTGATGACGACGGCGGCAATGGTGTTCGGCATGGTGCCGCTGATTCTGGCCACCGGGGCGGGAGCCGTGAGCCGTTTTGATATCGGCATGGTGATTGCCACAGGGATGTCGATTGGCACGTTGTTTACGTTGTTCGTGCTGCCGTGTGTTTATACCTTCCTTGCTAAGCCAGATGCCAGATAAGCACATTTCCCTGTGGGAGCGAGCCTGCTCGCGAATGCGGTATTTCAGTTGCATTGATGTCGACTGACACACCTTCGCGAGCAGGCTCGCTCCCACAGAGGACGATATGTATCTTGAAAGTTGTGGAATAAAAAAGGCCTCGCAATTGCGAGGCCTTTTATTTGGGCTTGAATCGTTTCAACTGGCTGGCCTCATCCCTTGGGACAGTCCGAACATGAACAACAGCAGATCATGATCGGGCTGGGTCGCCACGGAAGCCTTGGCCACCCGTGGAACCGAACAATGAGCGTCGTTCCCGGACGCCCCTATGACCTGCATGCGCGGCTGCTCCCAGGCAGCCACCGCCAGTGAAGCAACTGCCAAGGCCCCGATCAGGAACAAACCTCGTGCAATTTCGAGTTTCATCGCTATAAACCTTTGATAGCGCTGCCAAACGCCGTCTCATAAAAGTAGACGAGTTTCTTCCAGTCGGCATCGCGGAACGACGAATGGCGACGCAGTTGCTTCATGTCATGCTGCGCGGCGCGATAGGGGGTCAGACGCTGGCGGCACTTCTCCAGATCGATCAACGCCACTTCAACCTTCGCCGCTTCGCCCTCGCCGGTGACCCGAACGAAAACGTGCTTGATGTAAATGCAGCTGTGCTGCCAGCGGCCCTTGTGCATGCGCGCCAAGTTTTCGGCGAGGTCCTTGAGGACTTTCTCGTAAACCACGTCGCCACACTGATCGCGACCACCGGCAGCGGCCAGCCAGTGTTCCAGTTCCTGGAAACCATCGAGCGATTTGGTGACAAGCAGCGCGCGCCATTTGTACTGCGGATCCGGCTGGGCGCCGCAAAAGACGATCTGCGGTACGCGCACGCCGAGTTTGCTAACGCCAGTCAGGGCGTCGAGTTCGCGCAATACGGTCGGGCGACCGAAGGGATGCAACCAACTGCGATAGATGTGCCCGGTCTGGCGCTTGGCGTACAAAAGCTGCCCGTCACGGTCGACGATGCGCTGCACCCCGCTTTCGCCACCACGGCGCACATTGGGCTCTTCAACCCATTCGCCGCGCTGGTTCCAGTAATAATCGAAACGATCCTGGGGAGCGACATCCGCTTCAACCGCTGCTTGCACTGCCATCCTCTACCTCTTGCGTAATACGTAAACTCGCCACATCGCATAGAGCGGTATGAAGTCCAGTTGTTCCTGAATGCGGAAACCCGCCTGTTCAAATTCTTTCTCGATCGTCGCCGCCGGAATCAGAAACCGATTCTGGTAATCATGACTTGGCCGATCCCGCTCGGCGCGCTTGCGCTTCCAGGCCTTGAAATTGCCGTCGACCCACAACGAAACAATCACGCTGTCGCGGGTCACCCGCTCGAACTCGCGCAGGATCACCCGACGGTGCTCGGCCTCGCCGATGTGGTGCAACAGACGCATGCAAAAGATGCTGTCGACCGAGTTATCCGGCAGAGCGATATCGAATGCCGAGGTGTGCAGCGGTTGTACACGCTTGACCACCTCGGCCGGTTGTCCCTGCATCGCGGTCTTGATCATCGACTCGGAATTGTCCGCGCCGATGATCACCCGGTTGGGCTTCTCCGCGAGCATTGGCCAGAAACGCCCGGCACCGCAGGGCAGATCCAGCACCAGCCCGGGATCTCCCGCCAGCGCCAAGGCCTTGCGACCGACTTGCTCATCGCGCAAGTGCGACAGGCGGCGACCGAGGCTTTGCTGGTGCTTGCGCAGATATCGTTGTGCGTGTTGGTCGTCGTACTTTTCGGAAAAATCGAGCTTGATCGGGCCGGCCATCATCTGGACTCCTGTTCTGATGACGCCACCTTAAACAGCGGCGTGTCAGCGTCAGGTCATCCAATTGTGAAAAATCTGTCAGGTAAATCCGTAAATTATTACAACGTTATACAGGATTCAGACAGGTGTACGGGAGTAGCCTCGAGCCACTATTTGCTGGCATTCACGCCAAGATCTACCTCGAATCGGCAGCCATTGGGGTCCATCGTGCTCAAGCTGACCGTCCAGCCCTGGTTTTCGCAGATACGCTGCACAAGCGACAAACCCAGGCCCAGCCCTTCGCCACGCTTCTCGCTGCCGCGCACAAAGGGCTCGAACATCGCCTCGCGTTTTTCCTCGGGAATGCCCACGCCCGAATCCTCAACGACGAAACCGTTGGCGGTGAGCGTCAGGCGAATGAAACCCTGTTCGGTGTAATGCAGTGCGTTACGCAGAAGGTTACCCATCACCGCGTTCAGCAAGGTCGCGTTGTAGCGAGTATCCGCTGGTGTGCCCGGCTCGAATATCAGTGTCAGCCCCTTGCGCTCGATCGGCTCACGCCACAGGCACAGCAGGCTCTCGGCCACTTGTGTGAGGTTCTGCTGGGGCGCCGCTGCGGCCTCTTCGTTCTGCGTGCGCGCCAGCATCAGGAAGGTCTGTACCAGTTCGCGCATCTCCTCGCTGGCCCGGGCAATGCGCTCGACCTGGGCGCGACCGCGCTGATCGATTCCGGGGTTTTCCAGCAGCAGTTCGCAGGAACTGGCCAGGACCATCAGCGGCGTGCGCAATTCATGGCTGACGTCGCTGGTGAACAGACGTTCGCGGGTCAGTGCCTGACGCAAGCGCCCCAAGGTGGCATCGAACGCCACCGCCAGTTCACCGACTTCATCCGCCGCGTAGTCCGGCGCCAAGGGTGGCGCCAGCCCGAGCAGCTGGTCGCGATGACGGACCTGCCGCGCCAGGCGCACCACCGGCGCCATCACCTTGCGCGCGAGCACCCAGCCAAGAAACACCGCCAGCGCCAGACTGAGCACGAAGCCCACCAGCACCACCGCAAACAGCACGCGCTCGCGCTCTTCGAAATCGCTCTGGTCCTGCAGCAAGACATAACGCCGACCATCCACCACTTCGACCATGGCGTGATAGGACAGCTGCTCGCGAAAGACCTCATGGAAACCGGCATCGAGGTGACGCAGATCCTTGGGCAGGTCGAAATCCCCAGGCCCGCCACTGAAATAGAACAACTGATCCGGCTCGGGCCGATGGCTCCAGTCGGAGACATTGTCCATCAGCAGCAAACGTTGCAGGTCGCCGCCCAATCCCGCCGAAATCAGTTTCTCTTCCACCAGGTGCACCGTCGCAACGATGCCCATGGCGAAAGCGCCGGCGACCAGTGCGCTCATCAGCGCAAAGGCGATGATGATCCGCTGGGAAAGACTCTGCTTAAACTCCATCTCGCCCCTCGGCCAAGCGATAACCGACACCGTGCACGGTGTGCAGCAGTGGCTTGGCGAATGGCTTGTCGATCACCTGGCGCAATTGGTGGACATGGCTGCGCAGGCTGTCGCTGTCCGGGCAGTCATCGCCCCACAGCGCTTCTTCAAGAATCTCCCGACGCAGCACGTGCGGGCTCTTCTGCATCAACACCGCGAGCAGCTTGAGGCCGACCGGGTTGAGCTTGAGCAGCTTGCCTTCGCGGGTCACTTCCAGGGTGTCGAGGTCGTAGCTCAGGTCACCGACCTGCAACGCCCGGCGACCGCCGCCCTGAGCACGGCGCATCACCGCTTCGACGCGGGCCGCTAGCTCAGACAGCGCAAACGGTTTGATCAGGTAATCGTCGGCGCCGGACTTGAAGCCTTGCAGCCGGTCGTCGAGTTGATCGCGGGCGGTGAGCATGATCACCGGCGTGTCACGCCGGGCGTCTTCGCGCAGGCGTTTGCACAAGGTGTAGCCGTCGATGCCGGGCAGCATGATGTCGAGCACGATCAGATCGTAATGCTCGGTCGCCGCCAGATGCAGACCGGACAGACCATCCTGGGCGCAATCGACGGTATAGCCCTTGAGGCCCAGGTAGTCGGCCAGATTGGCCAGGATGTCGCGGTTGTCTTCGACCAGCAGAATTCGCATGGGCACCTCCTCCGAACGGGGTAACGGCCGTCTTGGCCCGCGCAGCTTACGGCCAAGAGCGGCTGAGGGCTAGGGGCGTTTTTCGATAAACCTGCGCTGCGCGCTGCGACGTTTTTTTCACTTTCGGTTAACAAATCGCCGACGCCAGCGCGCGCAGACTCCGCGCGATTACGCTCTCTCCTCCGTTCATCGACCAAGGAACCTGCCATGGTGTCGACCTCTGCCCTTCCCGCTTCAAGACCGCTCAACTGGTGGTTGTGTCTGGGCATTCCCGCAGCGGCGGCGATCATTTTGCTGTTGCTCGAACTGACCGATCTGGACATGGTTCTGGCGCAAATGTTCTACGACCCGGTCGCGGGGGATTTCATCGGGCGGCACAGCTATGTGCTTGAAGACATCCTGCATGACCGGGCAAAACAGCTGGTGATCGGCTTCTCGGTGTTTGCCATTCTGGGTTTCATCGGTGCGTTTTTCATCGAACGGCTGAAACCGTTCAAGCGTGAATTGGGCTGTCTGGTGCTGTCGCTGGGGCTGGCGACTTCGTTTGTTACTCCAGTCAAAGCCGTCACCGCCGTGCAGTGCCCATGGAGCCTGGAGCAATTCGGCGGTCACGAGACCTACAGCAAACTCATGGAACATCGCCCCGCCACGGACAAGCCGGGACGTTGCTGGCCGGGTGGCCATGCGGCGACCGGGTTCACCCTGTTTGCACTGTTCTTCGTGCTGCGCGACCGCCGTCCACGACTGGCGCGGCAGGCGTTTGTGTTCGCCTTTGCGCTGGGTTCGGTGTTCTCGATCAGTCGCATGATGCAAGGCGCGCACTTCTTTTCGCACAACGTGTGGACGGCGATTTTCTGCTGGCTGATTTGCCTGGGGGCTTATTACTGGGTGCTGTATCGCCCGGCTGGCAAGACTTCGACGGCGATGAACACACAGCCGATCAATGCCTGAAATAAAGCACCTGTGGGAGCGAGCCTGCTCGCGAATTGTCGGCTCAACTGGCTTGCATGTCGGATGACAGACCGCTTTCGCGAGCAGGCTCGCTCCCACAGGGGGATACCAGTGAGCTTCGAAATTGGGGTAATAAAAAACCCCGCTGACTTTCGCCAGCGGGGTTTCGCGTTACAGGGCCAGGGCTGGCTTACATCATGCCGCCCATGCCACCCATGCCGCCCATGTCTGGCATACCGCCGCCAGCTGCACCTTCTTTCTTCGGTGCGTCGGCAACCGCTGCTTCGGTGGTCAGGATCAGACCGCCGATCGAGGCTGCAGCTTGCAGAGCCGAACGGGTTACCTTGGTTGGATCCAGGATGCCCATTTCGATCATGTCGCCGTATTCGCCGGAAGCAGCGTTGTAACCGAAGTTACCTTTGCCGTTCTTCACTTCGTTGACGACTACGCTTGGCTCGTCACCGGAGTTGGCAGCGATCTGACGCAGCGGCGCTTCAACAGCGCGACGCAGCACAGCAATACCAACGTTCTGGTCAGCGTTGTCGCCGGTCAGCTCGGTCAGTGCTTCCAGAGCACGGATCAGCGCCACGCCACCGCCAGGTACCACGCCTTCTTCAACGGCTGCGCGGGTTGCGTGCAGGGCGTCTTCAACGCGGGCTTTCTTCTCTTTCATTTCAACTTCGGAACCAGCGCCAACCTTGATCACTGCAACGCCGCCGGACAGCTTGGCCAGACGCTCTTGCAGTTTTTCACGGTCGTAGTCCGAGGAAGTTTCGGCAACCTGGGCGCGGATCTGGGCGATACGGCCTTCGATGTCTGCCTGCACGCCAGCACCGTCAACGATGATGGTGTTTTCCTTGGACAGGGTTACGCGCTTGGCGTTACCCAGGTGCTCCAGGGTGGTGCTTTCCAGGCTCAGACCGATCTCTTCGGAGATAACGGTACCGCCGGTCAGAACAGCGATGTCCTGCAGCATGGCCTTGCGACGGTCGCCGAAGCCCGGTGCCTTGACGGCAGCGACTTTGACGATGCCACGCATGTTGTTCACAACCAGAGTCGCCAGGGCTTCGCCTTCAACGTCTTCGGCCACGATCAGCAATGGACGGCCGGCTTTGGCAACGGCTTCCAGCACTGGCAGCATTTCGCGGATGTTCGAGATCTTCTTGTCGACCAGCAGGATCAGCGGGCCGTCGAGCTCGGCAACCATGGTGTCCGGCTTGTTGACGAAGTATGGCGACAGGTAGCCACGGTCGAACTGCATGCCTTCTACAACCGACAGTTCGTTTTCCAGGCCCGAGCCTTCTTCGACGGTGATCACGCCTTCTTTACCGACTTTTTCCATGGCTTCGGCAATGATGTCGCCGATGGAGTTGTCGGAGTTGGCCGAGATGGTGCCGACCTGAGCGATGGCTTTGAAGTCAGCGCATGGCTTGGACAGGGCTTTGAGCTCTTTGACAATGGCGATGGTCGCCTTGTCGATGCCGCGCTTAAGGTCCATCGGGTTCATGCCGGCAGCGACGGCTTTCAGGCCTTCGTTGACGATCGACTGAGCCAGAACGGTAGCGGTGGTAGTACCGTCACCAGCGTCATCGTTGGCACGGGAGGCAACGTCTTTGACCAGCTGCGCGCCCATGTTTTCGAAGCGGTCATCCAGTTCGATTTCTTTGGCGACGGAAACGCCGTCCTTGGTGATGGTCGGAGCGCCGAAGCTCTTCTCGATAACCACGTTACGGCCTTTCGGGCCCAGGGTCGCTTTTACCGCGTCAGCCAGAACGTTGACGCCTTTGAGCATCTTGGTGCGGGCGGCATCGCCGAACTTAACTTCTTTAGCAGCCATGATCGATATTCCTTAAATACTTTGTAGTAACGGGAAAATGAACGGGAGTATCAGCCTTCGATAACCGCGAGAATTTCGTTCTCGCTCATTACCAGCAGGTCTTCGCCATCGACTTTCACAGTGTTGCTGCCGGAGTAAGGACCGAACACAACCTTGTCGCCTTCCTTCACGGACAGTGCACGCACTTCACCGTTTTCCAGAGCTTTGCCCGGGCCTACAGCGAGAATCACACCGTGGTTGGCTTTTTCAGCAGCCGAACCTGGCAGGACGATACCGCCAGCGGTTTTCTTTTCTTCTTCGCTGCGACGGATGACGACGCGGTCATGCAGAGGACGAAGCTTCATTGTCGATCTCTCCTAATTGTGGTTTTCATCGGCCGGTGTAGTCCCGGCGGGTTTAACGAATCCGGCCTGCGCCGGTTGCGGTCCGTCGAGCGAACCGCGCAAGTCTGTCCGGTTTGAATACCGGAAACCTTTCGGTGACCGATACATAGGGGCGTACAAGCCGATTACAAGGGCTGGCGGAAAAAATTTTTCATCGCCACCCAGTAAAAAAGCGCCATAAACGAGCACGGCACCCGAGGGTGCCGTGTCGATGCTGATATCACTTGTTGTCGCGGTGTTCGAACTCGCCTTCGATCACATTCGGCTCTCGACCGAGCGGCTCGCGCGGGGCCGGGCCGCCACGGGGTTGCAGGTCGTCGGCGAAGGCGCGCTGACGCATGGCCTGATCTTCGGCGCGCTGGCGCATCTTGTTCGCCAGCAGACGACGGGTGACCGGCAACAGCATCACCAGACCGACGACGTCACTGATGAAGCCGGGAATGATCAACAGGCCACCGGCCAGTGCCAGCATCAGGCCTTCGAGCATGGTCTGCGCGGGCAACTCGCCGCGATTCAGGCTTTCCCGGGCACGCAATGCGGTGGCCAGACCGGCGACGCGCAGCACGAACACACCGAACATCGAGCCGAGAATGATCAGCAGCAGGGCCGGGAAGAACCCGATAGAGCCTGCCACTTTGACGAATACGAACAGCTCCAGCACTGGAAACAGCAGAAAGAGCAACAGAAAAGGGCGCATCAAAGTTTCCTCAACGCAAGAAATGCCTTGCAGTAAGCCCTAGATGACGTCGCCCTTGCGTGAATTCAAGCTTAAATTTGCGCTTTTTTCGGCCAGGACTGGGCGTGAGCCAGAGAAACCAAGGCCTCGCGCACTTGTGTCGGCGTATTACATGGCGCCGCGAAGGGCAACCAGTAGACGGCCTGACCGATGCGCAGGTGCATGCCCTCGCTGTCGATGCCGGCCAGTTGCGCCGGCACACTGTTCGGCAGCCCGGCCAGCTCGACGTAATGGGCGATGGCCTTGGCATGATCGCTGTTCATGTGCTCGACCATGCTGATTTCAGCCTTGCCGGCGAACGGGTTGGCCAAGGTCAGATCGTCGATCCAGTGGATCGCACCAAAGCCGCCGATGTAGCGATGGCGCACCGGATCGAGCACCCAGAAGTCGAAGTCGTGGGCCTGGTGATAATTCTGCGAGTCGGGGAAATAGCGGTAGTAGCGTTCGGCGGCAGCCTCAATCGCTGCCGGTTCTGCGAGCTTCTGCGCTTCGGCCAGATAAGTCAGCCGCCCGACCGCCTGCACATCGTCGGCCTCGCGCTCGCCCACCAGCATCGAACACTTCGGATCTTTCTGCAGGTTATGCGTGTGCTGGGCGATGCGGCTGATCAGGATCAGCGGCCGGCCCTGCTCGTCCAGGCAATACGGCACAACCGAGCCAAAGGGAAAACCCGGCATCGATTTGGAGTGGGTCGACAGCACTCCCCGGTATTCCTTGAGAAGCAATTCTCGGGCATTCTTCGCCACTTCAGCGCTCAATTTGTGACTCCTTAATTAGGTTCCGTCTAGAAAACGGACAGGCGCGCAGCGAAAAGTAACCGGCGCGCATCGGGCAAATGTTCGTGTGCTACCAGGCCTGACCGGTGCCGATCGAGCGTTGCCGACAACAAAAACAACTCAGACCTGCCAGCGGGACATGCGAATGCAACTCAACGACAAAGTAATCATTATCACCGGCGGTTGCCAGGGTTTGGGCCGTTCCATGGCCGAGTATTTCGCCGGCAAGGGCGCGAAGCTGGCCCTGGTCGATTTGAATCAGGAAAAACTCGACGCCGCCGTGGCCGCCTGTAAAGCCAAGGGTGTCGAAGCGCGCAGCTACCTGTGCAACGTCGCCAATGAAGAACAGGTCGAGCACATGGTCGCGCAAGTGGCCGCAGACTTCGGCGCCATCCACGGCCTGATCAACAACGCCGGGATTCTGCGCGATGGTCTGTTGTTGAAGGTCAAGGACGGTGAGATGACCAAGATGAGCCTGGCGCAGTGGCAGGCAGTGATCGACGTCAACCTGACCGGCGTGTTCCTCTGCACCCGTGAAGTCGCGGCGAAGATGGTCGAGCTGAAGAACAGCGGCGCGATCATCAATATTTCGTCGATCTCCCGCGCAGGCAACGTCGGGCAGACCAACTATTCCGCAGCCAAGGCCGGCGTCGCAGCGGCGACCGTGACCTGGGCGAAGGAGCTGGCGCGTTACGGCATTCGCGTGGCGGGCATCGCACCGGGCTTCATCGAAACCGAAATGACTTTGGGCATGAAACCGGAAGCGCTGGAGAAGATGACGTCGGGGATTCCGCTCAAGCGCATGGGCAAGCCCGAAGAGATCGCCCATTCGGCGGCGTATATCTTCGAGAACGACTACTACACCGGGCGGATTCTGGAGATGGATGGCGGGTTGCGTATCTAAGTCCCATTACACAAGCCAATGTGGGAGCGAGCCTGCTCGCGAAGGCGTCGTATCAGGCAACTGATGAGTTGGATGACACACCGCTTTCGCGAGCAGGCTCGCTCCCACAGGTTTTTCAGCGCTGCCGATGGATCAATCGTCGCTGATGGTGATGTTCGGCATCGCCGGTGTCGCCGCTTCCTGCAACACGATCCGCGCGCCGACGTGGCGGGCCAGTTCCTGATAGACCATGGCGATCTGGCTGTCCGGCTCGGCGATTACGGTTGGCTTGCCGCCATCGGCCTGTTCGCGGATCAGCATCGACAGCGGCAGCGAGGCCAGCAATTCGACGCCGTACTGGGTGGCCAGTTTCTCGCCACCACCTTCACCGAACAGATGCTCGGCATGCCCGCAGTTCGAGCAGATGTGCACGGCCATGTTTTCCACCACGCCGAGCACCGGAATGTTGACCTTGCGGAACATTTCCACGCCTTTGCGTGCGTCGAGCAGTGCCAGATCCTGCGGCGTGGTGACGATCACCGCACCCGCCACCGGGACTTTCTGCGCCAGAGTCAGCTGAATGTCGCCGGTGCCTGGCGGCATGTCGATGACCAGATAATCCAGATCGCCCCACGCGGTTTGCGTAACCAACTGCAGCAGCGCCCCGGAAACCATCGGCCCGCGCCAGACCATCGGCGTGTTGTCGTCGGTCAGGAAGGCCATCGACATGACTTCCACGCCGTGAGCCTTGAGCGGCACGAACCACTTCTGATCCTTGACCTCAGGACGGGTGCGCTCGGGAATGCCGAACATGATGCCCTGGCTCGGGCCGTAGATATCGGCGTCGAGGATGCCGACCTTGGCACCTTCCCGTGCCAGCGCCAGCGCGAGATTGGCAGCGGTGGTGGATTTGCCCACGCCGCCCTTGCCGGAAGCGACGGCGACGACGTTCTTGACGTTGGCCAGCCCCGGAATCTGAGCCTGGGCCTTGTGCGCGGCGATCACGCTGGTGACCTCGACACGGGCGATGACCACGCCGTCGAGGTTTTCGATGGCCAGTTGCAGCAATTGCGCCCAACCGCTCTTGAACAGTCCGGCGGCGTAGCCGATTTCCAGCTGCACATTGACGCGGTCACCGATGATCTCGATGTTTTTCACGCAACCGGCGCTGACCGGGTCCTGGTTCAGGTAAGGGTCGGTGTATTGGCTGAGGACGGCTTCCACCGCTGCGCGAGTGACGGCGCTCATGGGCAACTCCGATAACAAGACTGGAAAGAATGGCGGCTATCGTACGCTGGACACCGATTTGAGGCGAACAGATTACTTGCGCTGAAAAGCCACCGTGGTGAGGGGATTTATCCCCGTTCGGCTGCGCAGCAGTCGTAAAGCCATTGCACTCGGACTATCTGATACATCGAAGTTTGCGGTTTTCGGGCGGCTTCGCCACCCAGCGGGGATAAATCCCCTCGCCACAAGAACACTCAAAGTACCCAGTGGCGCAGGGGTGAAAAATATGCGCCGGCGCTTTATAGTGGCCGACCTCCGTTTCATCAAGTAGCGAAGCCCCATGTCCGAGCCACGCAAGATCCTCGTCACCAGCGCCCTGCCCTACGCCAATGGTTCGATTCACCTTGGCCACATGCTGGAATACATCCAGACCGATATGTGGGTGCGCTTCCAGAAGCATCGCGGCAACCAATGCATTTATGTCTGCGCCGACGACGCCCACGGTTCGGCGATCATGCTGCGCGCGGAAAAGGAAGGCATCACCCCGGAACAACTGATCGCCAACGTGCAGGCTGAACACAGCGCCGACTTTGCCGACTTCCTTGTCGATTTCGACAATTTCCACTCCACCCACGCCGAAGAAAACCGTGAGCTGTCGAGCCAGATCTACCTCAAGCTGCGCGACGCCGGGCACATCGCCCAGCGCTCGATCACCCAGTATTTCGACCCGGAAAAGAAAATGTTCCTGGCCGACCGCTTCATCAAGGGCACCTGCCCGAAATGCGGCACCGAAGACCAGTACGGCGACAACTGCGAAAAATGCGGCGCGACCTACGCACCGACCGACCTGAAGGATCCGAAGTCGGCGATCTCCGGCGCCACCCCGGTGCTCAAGGATTCCCAGCACTTCTTCTTCAAGCTGCCGGATTTCCAGGAAATGCTTCAGGCCTGGACCCGCAGCGGCACCCTGCAGGACGCCGTGGCCAACAAGATCGCCGAATGGCTGGATGCCGGCCTGCAGCAGTGGGACATCTCGCGCGATGCGCCGTACTTCGGCTTCGAGATCCCGGGCGAGCCGGGCAAGTATTTCTACGTCTGGCTGGATGCGCCGATCGGTTACATGGCCAGCTTCAAGAACCTCTGCAACCGTACGCCGGAGCTGGACTTCGACGCGTTCTGGGGCAAGGACTCGACCGCCGAGCTGTATCACTTCATCGGCAAGGACATCGTCAATTTCCACGCGCTGTTCTGGCCAGCCATGCTCGAAGGCGCCGGCTACCGCAAGCCGACCGGCATCAACGTGCACGGCTACCTGACCGTCAACGGCCAGAAAATGTCCAAGTCGCGCGGCACCTTCATCAAGGCCCGCACTTATCTGGATCATCTGTCGCCGGAATACCTGCGCTACTACTACGCGGCCAAGCTTGGCCGTGGCGTCGACGACCTCGACCTGAACCTCGAAGACTTCGTGCAGAAGGTCAACTCCGACCTGGTCGGCAAAGTGGTCAACATCGCCAGCCGTTGCGCCGGGTTTATCCACAAGGGCAACGGCGGCCTGCTGGTCGACAACAATGCCGCGCCGGAGCTGACCGAGGCTTTCCTCGCCGCCGCGCCGAGCATTGCCGACGCCTACGAGGCCCGCGACTTCGCCCGCGCCATGCGTGAAACCATGGCCCTGGCTGACCGTGCCAATGCGTGGATCGCCGACAAGGCGCCGTGGTCGCTGAACAAGCAGGAAGGCAAGCAGGATGAAGTCCAGGCGATCTGCGCCACCGGCATCAACCTGTTCCGCCAGTTGGTGATCTTCCTCAAACCGGTACTGCCGCTGCTGGCCGCTGATGCCGAGGCGTTCCTCAACGTCGCGCCGCTGACCTGGAATGACCACACCACCCTGCTGGCTAATCACCAGCTCAACGAATTCAAACCGTTGATGACCCGCATCGACCCGGTAAAAGTGCAAGCCATGACCGACGCATCGAAAGAAGACCTGACCGCCAGCCAGACCGACACCGGCGAAGCCAAGCCTGCGGGCAACGGCGAACTGGCCAAGGATCCGCTGTCGCCGGAAATCGATTTCGACGCCTTTGCCGCCATCGATTTGCGCGTCGCTTTGATCGTCAAGGCCGAACACGTCGAAGGCGCCGACAAGCTGCTGCGCCTGACCCTCGACATCGGTGACGAGCAACGCAACGTGTTCTCCGGGATCAAGAGCGCCTACCCGGACCCGTCCAAGCTCGACGGTCGCCTGACCATGATGATCGCCAACCTCAAGCCACGGAAAATGAAGTTCGGTATTTCCGAAGGCATGGTGATGGCGGCGGGCCCTGGTGGTGAAGAGATTTACCTGCTGAGCCCGGACAGCGGCGCCAAGCCGGGTCAGCGCATCAAGTAAGAGGTTGCCGTAAAACGATCCCACCGACGTGCTCTGCATGCCGGTGGGATTTTTCATATCTGGCCCGATAGTGCCTACCCTTAAGAGACACCCGCCCGTTTCGCTGGCAGAACCATGACCGAACTCGTGTTAACGCTGATCAGTGCTGCGCTGCTCAACAACTTCGTGTTGCACTGGCCGCTGGGCGTCGCTCCGTTGCTGGCGGGGAGCCGACGCCAGGTCCATGCGCTGGGGTTGGCGACGTTGTGCCTGATGGTGGTGGTCGGCGTTATCGGTCAGGCGATCTGGCAGTGGATATTGGTGCCGTTGCAGCTTGAAGCGCTGCGCCTGTTCGTGTTTCTGCCATTGAGTGTGTTGTTGATCGCGCCGCTGCTGAAACTGCTGGCGCGCGGCCTGCCCGATTGGCCGTTCGCTGGATTGTGGCCGCTGCTGCTGGGCAATGCCGGGGTACTCGGGCTGGCCTTGATCAATGCGCAAAACGATCATGACCTGCTGCACGCGACAGCTTTGAGTCTGGGTGCAGGGCTGGGTTTCTGGCTGGTATTGAGTGTGTTCTGCGACCTGCGCGAGCGTACGGTCGACAACGATATTCCCCTGCCCTTTCGCGGCCTGCCGATCGATCTGATCAGCGCCGGACTGGTCGCAGTGATTTTTCTCGGATTCAGTGGATTGATCAAAACATGAGTCTGATTCAACGCATCGATGCCCTGCTGCCGCAGACCCAATGCGGCAAGTGCGGCCATCCCGGATGCAAACCGTATGCGCAAGGCATTGTTGACGGCGAGCCGATCAACAAGTGCCCGCCGGGCGGCGAGGAGACCATCGTCGCCCTGGCCGAGCTGTTGAAAATACCGGTCCTGGAACTGGACATCAGCCGTGGCCCGGCACCGCCGCAAATCGCCTTCATCCGCGAGGCCGAATGCATCGGCTGCACCAAATGCATTCAGGCCTGCCCGGTCGACGCCATCGTCGGCGCGGCAAAACTCATGCACACGGTGCTGATCGACGAGTGCACCGGTTGTGATCTGTGCGTTGCGCCGTGCCCTGTCGACTGCATCGAAATGCATCCTTTGCCTGCGAACACGATCCCAGTGGTTGGCGGTCTCGCATTCGATCTCGAAGAACAGCGCGCCCGCGCTGAAAAGCGTGACCATGCGCGCCAGCGTTTCGAGCGACGCAACCAGCGCTTGCTGCATGAAGAACAGCAAAAGCAGGCTGAACGTGAAGCGCGAGCCGCGCGTGCGGCACAACCGCAAGTATCGACCGGCGACCCGGTGCAGGCTGCGCTGGAGCGGGTGCGTGCGCAAAAAGCCGCGAACGCAGATGCGGCGCTGAAGAAGGCCAAGGTCGATGTGGCGATGAGTCGCGCTCAATTGCACAAATCGCTGAAAGCCTTCGGTCACCCGCCGACGTTCGAGCAGCAGTCGCAACTGATCGTCCTGCAGCAACAATTCGAAGCCGCCGAGCAGGCGCTGGCGAATCTGGAAAGCAGCCAAACGGTGATTCCCGCCGTTCCCGCAACTACCAACGACGCCGAACTGAAGCGAGCCAAGATCCAATTGGCCATGCGCCGCGCCGAGTTGAAAAAAGCTCAGGCAGCGGAGGCTGCGCCGGAGCAGATCGCAGCACTGGAGCAAGCCGTGAGTGACGCCGAGCGCCGGGTGCAAGACCATGCCGCCCCTTGAGCCAGTGGACGATCGCCTGCAACAGGCGATGAACACCGTGCTGCTGGCCGCTGTGCCGGGTCTGCTCGCATTATTCTGGCTGTATGGCTGGGGCGTGTTGATCAACCTTTCCCTGGCGGTTGTCAGTGCTTTGCTCGTCGAAGCGGGCGTCGCCTGTCTGCGTAGGCAAGCGGTGCAAGCGGCAATGCGTGATGGCAGCGCGCTGGTCAGTGCGATGTTGCTGGCCGCCGCGCTGCCGGCTTATTGCCCTTGGTGGCTGACGGTCATTGCGACCGCTTCAGGTCTGTTGTTCGGCAAACATCTGTATGGCGGCGTCGGCAAAAACCCGTTCAACCCGGCGATGCTTGGCTTTGTCCTGAGCATGGTGCTGTTCCCGCAAGCGATGACCCATTGGCCCGCTCATGGCCTGGACTTTCTTGCGGCGCTGCAACAGGTTTTCAGTCCAGCGCAGGCGCCGGACGCGTGGGTGCAAGCCACGGCACTGGACAGTCTGCGCATCAATAAAAGCCTGACCATGCAGGAGCTGTTCGCCAGCAACCCGGCCTTCGGCCGCTTCGGCGGGCGCGGTGTGGAATGGGTGAATCTGGCGTTTCTGCTCGGCGGCCTGTGGCTGTTGCAGCGGCGGATCTTTTCCTGGCACGCACCGCTGGGGATGCTCGCCAGTCTGTTCGTCATCAGCCTGTTGTGCTGGAACGGCTCGGGGTCGGATTCCCATGGTTCGCCGCTGTTTCACCTGCTCAGCGGCGCGACCATGCTCGGTGCATTTTTTATTGTGACCGAGCCGGTGTCCGGCGCGAAAAGCGCCCTTGCCCGCCTGCTGTTCGGTGTTGGCGTCGGCCTGCTGACTTATCTGATTCGCACGTGGGGTGGTTACCCGGACGGCGTCGCGTTTGCGGTATTGCTGATGAATCTTCTGGTGCCGGCACTCGAACGCTTCGCCCTCAGCCGCCAGTCGAAGGTGAACGCGTGAATCGCTCAGCGAGTGTCGCGACGGTGGTGCTGCTGGCACTCGTTGGCGTGAGTGCGACATACGTGTTGCAGCGCAGCAGTGCACCGCAGATTGCCAGCGAGCAGCGCTTGCTCGACAGCCGAAAATTGCTTGATGTCATGCCTGCCGCGCTCTACGACAATCAGCCGCTGGAGCAACCGCTGACGCTCGCCGAGCCTGCTTTGCGCCATAGCACGCTGTCGGGCGGCTATCGAGCGACCCGCTCCGGTCAGACAGTCGCGGTGCTGTTGCGCAGTCGCAGAGAAGGTTACGCAGGTACTCTGGAACTGCTGATTGCCATTGATGCTAATGGCAAACTTTTAGGCGTGAAAACCCTTGAGCAGCGCGAAACGCCAGGATTGGGTGGTTACATCGGTGCATGGCCGAATGCCTGGCTTCAGGCCTTCGTCGGCAAATCCCGTACTGAGCCGACAGACGCCGGTTGGGCGCTGAAAAAGGATCAGGGGCAGTTCGATCAGATCGCTGGCGCGACCATTACCTCCCGTGCCGCCATTGACGCAATTCATGACGCACTGCGTTATTTCGATGAGCATCGGGCGCTGCTGTTGGGGACTGGCCCATGAAGCGCACGGTGAATTTATTGATGCTGGTGCCCCTACTGGGCGCCACACCAACATTCAGCGCTGCACTGGGGATAACCTTGATGCTCGGCGTGGTGCTCGGTGTATTTGCCGTCTGCATGTCGCCGCTGCGCGAGCGCCTCACGGGCACCCGTGCATTGCTCGCCAGCCTGATAATCGCCGCGACGTTGACCAGTTGCGCGGATATTGTGGCGCAACGCTGGTTTTTGCCATGGCAGCAGACGTCTGAGCTCTACATAGGGCTGATCGCCTTGCACTGCGTCGTGTTTGAATACCACGGTGCCTTCCGCGAGCCCGTCGCTGTCAGCTTCAAACGCTTCGCCATGTTCGGCGCGCTCATGCTGGTAGTCGGCGGGCTGCGCGAGATCATCGGTTATGGCAGCCTTGGCCGAGGCCTTTCGGAGCATTGGCCAGGTCTGGTTTTGTTCCCCGAAGGGCTGCGTCTGATTACGCTGGTTCCCGGCGCTTTGGTTTTACTGGGCCTGCTTCTCGCCGCCCGTCAGGCGTGGACACGCCGCAATTCTGTCATCAAGGAAACGCATCGCCCATGAATGCTGCAAAACGTCTTGAGATATTTCGCCGACTGCACGAAGACAATCCCGAGCCGAAAACCGAACTGGCCTACTCTTCGCCGTTCGAGCTCCTGATTGCGGTGATTCTTTCGGCGCAGTCCACCGATGTCGGCGTCAACAAGGCGACTGCCAAACTCTTTCCCGTCGCCAATACACCCGCCGCGATTCATGCGCTGGGTGTCGAGGGGCTGTCCGAGTACATCAAGACCATCGGCCTCTACAACAGCAAGGCGAAAAACGTCATTGAAACCTGCCGTTTGCTGGTTGAGCATCATGGCGGTGAAGTCCCGCAAACCCGGGAAGAACTGGAAGCCCTGCCGGGCGTCGGACGCAAGACCGCCAACGTGGTGCTCAACACCGCTTTCCGCCAATTGACCATGGCGGTCGACACGCACATTTTTCGCGTCAGCAATCGCACCGGCATCGCGCCGGGGAAAGATGTGGTGGAAGTAGAAATGAAGTTGATGAAGTTTGTACCGAAAGAATTCCTGCTCGACTCTCATCACTGGCTGATTTTGCACGGCCGTTATGTTTGCCTGGCGCGTAAACCGCGCTGCGGCAGCTGCCGCATCGAAGATCTATGCGAATACAAACATAAAACTTCTGACGATTGAGCGGTCATCGGCTTTTCGCATCCATCGATTGAAAAAATCTTTTTTACCCGCCGCAGTAATGTCGATATAAGGAGCGCCAAAGGCAGTCTTAGCCGGGAGTTGACTTCATGAGTACCGACACAGAGCAACTGGATGTAGAAGAGGATCTTATTGCCACCGACGCCGATGAGGTCGAACCGGTGGTTGAAGTGGCCAAGACCAACCTTAGCAAGCGTCGCACAATCGACAACCTGCTTGAGGAGCGCCGACTGCAAAGGCAATTGGCCGACTACGATTATGATCTGTGATATCTGAAGGCCTCCCTAGACGGAGGCTTTTCATTTTCTGCGACAACCGAGCTTGATCGGCCCATGACGTTCTCAGCTGTCGAATCGTTCAAACCAGGCCGTTGCGCTGCGCCAGCTCGATCAGATCAACCAGAGAACGCGCATTGAGTTTCAGCAACAGGCGAGTCTTGTAGGTACTCACAGTCTTGTTGCTCAAAAACATGCCATCGGCGATTTCCTTGTTGGTCTTGCCGCGCGCCAACTGCTGCAACACCATCATTTCCCGCCCGGACAGACGATCAACCATGTCCGCTTCACTCGCATTGCCCAGACTGGTGCGCACAGTGTGCAGCGCCTGATTGGGAAAATAACTGTAGCCGGACAGAACTGCCTTGATCGCACTGAGCAATTCGGTCAGATCCTGCTGTTTGCACACGTAACCCGCTGCGCCCGATTGCATGCAACGCATTGAAAAATGGCCGGGAGCCTGGGAAGTCAGCACCAGCACTTTCACCGGCATGGCAGTGGAGGTCAGGCGCGCAATAACTTCCAGTCCGTCGAGTTTGGGTATTCCAATATCCAGGATGACAAGATCGGGTATTTGTTCACGAGCAATTTGTAGTGCATCAACGCCATTATCCGTTTCTGCAATGACTTCGTAGCCATGCCGTTCCATCAGCATACGTACCGCAAGTCGAATGACGGGGTGGTCATCCACGATCAGCACTTTATTCATGGGCAAGTCCAGTTTTCGCTGTTCGAATTTTTAGAACACGCACGATATCCCAGTCACTTGCTTCAAGGCATGGCAACTTTTACACGCATTTGCATCCAGAGACATTCCCTACAGGCATTGAGGATAATTCCCACAAATTCGCTGCCCTTGCCCCATTGCAACCGCCTTCCGATCTTTCATACACCGGCGGAGTTTGATCTTCATGCAGTCGAGTCCTACGCCATGGTGGGTCGTTGGAAAACTTCAACAGGCGCAATTACGAACCTTCATACACGATGATTTACCTGTCAAATTGGCCTTGGGCAAGCACTGGGACATACGACGTAACGAACCGACACAACCACCTGTTCGACACAACATCGTTGATTCTATAAAACTTTAGTTAACAGCCGCGCACTTACACAAGCGCCTTTACTATCGCTGAAACAACCAACTTAAACTAGACAAACCATGTAGAAGCAGAACAATGCTAAAGATAAAAAACAAAATCACCAACCCCATGACAGTCATCGCCATATTTGCAATTCTTTCGGAAACCTCGGCGGCGGTATCGTTACCATTTCTCGATAACAAGGACCGGGAAATTTACGTCTGGTTTCTGATCAGTTTCCCCTTTTACTTGTTATTCCTGTTCTTTATCACTCTCAACTTCAATCATCGCTCGCTTTACTCGCCTTCAGACTTCGGCAAAGACAAAAGCTTTTTGAAAACCACTCAAAATAACCAGAGGGACGAATCCTTTCGCGAAGCAGGCGAGCGTTGTGCTTTTGAGCTGACCAGTTGCATCGTGTCGGGTAAAACCGGGCCAGGCCGAGTGCCGATTCCCTGCAGAGTTCACAACGCGCCGGACCCACCGCTCGGTCCACGCGACCCATCCCATCCGGTTATGCAGAATATCAAGCTGTCACCCTGGGTAAGTGAACTGAACATCATTGACGCAAGAGAAGTTGATGCAGCGAAGGAATTCGATGCCATCTTCGAAACGCTAAAAGGCGTCGATAAAAAGCACGCGCGGGTTCTCGTATTTCTTTGTAATCATGCGTCGGACGCGCTTGCCCACTCCGCATTGCAACAGATCAGGCAGGCCAAGAAAGGCTCAGGAGCCACACTGTGCATCGTATATAACCTGTGTTCGCAGACGGTGACATTACTGGGACGAACCAGCTGAACCGGGTCAAGACTGCGCGCAGATACACGAGGGAGCCTGATGAACCAGAAAAAAAAGATGAAAAAAAGGCGGCCCTCAACAGGCCGCCATTTTTATTGCGCGTCGGTCTGAGCCACTCAGAACAACTTGCGGCCCTTGTTGGCAGCAATGCGCATGCGCAGCGCGTTGAGCTTGATGAAGCCCGCCGCATCGGCTTGGTTGTAAGCGCCGCCATCTTCTTCGAAGGTGGCGATGTTGGCGTCGAACAGCGAATCGTCGGACTTGCGGCCGGTGACGATGACGTTGCCCTTGTACAGCTTCAGGCGCACTACGCCGTTCACGTTGACCTGCGAAGCGTCGATCATCTGTTGCAGCATCAGACGCTCAGGGCTCCACCAGTAGCCGGTGTAGATCAGGCTGGCGTACTTGGGCATCAGCTCGTCTTTGAGGTGAGCGACTTCGCGGTCCAGAGTGATCGATTCGATGGCGCGGTGAGCGCGCAGCATGATGGTGCCACCCGGGGTCTCGTAGCAGCCACGGGACTTCATGCCGACATAACGGTTTTCGACGATGTCGAGACGACCGATGCCGTGCTCGCCGCCGATCTTGTTCAGCGTCGCCAGTACGGTGGCCGGGGTCATTTCGACGCCGTCCAGCGCGACGATGTCGCCGTTGCGGTAAGTCAGTTCCAGGTATTGCGGGGTGTCGGGAGCCTTCTCCGGGGAGACGGTCCAGCGCCACATGTCTTCTTCGTGCTCGGTCCAGGTGTCTTCCAGCACGCCGCCTTCATAGGAGATGTGCAGCAGGTTGGCGTCCATCGAGTACGGGGATTTTTTCTTGCCGTGGCGTTCGATCGGGATCGCGTGCTTCTCGGCGTAGTCCATCAGCTTCTCGCGCGACAGCAGGTCCCACTCGCGCCAAGGGGCGATCACTTTCACGCCTGGCTTGAGCGCGTAGGCGCCCAGTTCGAAGCGCACCTGGTCGTTGCCCTTGCCGGTGGCGCCATGGGAAATGGCGTCGGCGCCGGTTTCGTTGGCGATTTCGATCAGGCGCTTGGCGATCAGCGGACGGGCGATGGAGGTACCCAGCAGGTACTCGCCTTCGTAAACGGTGTTGGCGCGGAACATCGGGAACACGAAATCACGCACGAACTCTTCGCGCAGATCGTCGATGTAGATTTCTTTGACGCCCATGGCCTGAGCCTTGGCGCGGGCCGGCTCGACCTCTTCGCCTTGACCGAGATCGGCGGTGAAAGTCACCACTTCACAGTTATAAGTATCCTGCAGCCACTTGAGGATCACCGAAGTGTCCAGGCCGCCGGAATACGCCAGAACGACCTTGTTTACGTCCGCCATGCCATCACTCCACGGGGTTCTACGGAAAGCCGGGGAGTCTACCGCTCAAACGCGATAATTTACAGAGGCGCGACAGCTTAAGACGACAAAGCGACAGAATCTGTCGAGAGCGCGACGATGACCGGCGAGTCAGGAAGTCGTTGCGGCGGTGGCTGGCGTACTCGCTTGCGGCGCTGGCGCAGGAGCTGTGGTCGGTGCCACACGCGACAGTTTCACGTTGACCCGGCGATTCTTCGCACGATTGGCCTTGCTGGTGTTCGGCACGATCGGATACTGCTCGCCGTGGAAACGCACGGTGATCTGCGATTCCTGAATGCCGTTGGCCTTGAAGAAATCCACCACCGCCAGCGCGCGGCGGCGCGACAATTCGCGGTTGGTCAGACGATTGCCGCTGTTGTCGGAATGGCCGTCGAGGTCAATGTGGTTCACCGTCGGGTCGGCCTTCATGTATTCGAGCATCACTTGCAGCTTGGCCTTGGCAGCCGGGTCCAGCTCAACGCCTTCGCCGGGAAAGCCTATCTGCGACTGCTTGATCTGGTCGAAATTCTGCGGCAGCAATTTCGCCACGCAGCCTTGATAGTCGTTGAACGCCTTGCTGAATTTCACCGGCAACAAACGCACTTCCGACACCCGGCCATCGCCAGACGCACGGCGAACTACCGGGCTACGGCCGTCCAGCAGACCGCTGATCAGCCCACCGGCCTGGGATTGCGAGCTGTTGAACAACACATTGCCACTGCCCAGCCGTACCGAGCCCAGATTGATATCGCCGCGCCCCGGCTGCCACGGTGCAGCGGCAGCGAGCAACGTCGCCGAGCCGCCACCAAGCATGGCGTTGTAGGCATTCAGGCGAAAGATCGCCTGCTCACCGGCCTTGCGCACGAACTCGCCCGAGCCGAAATCAGTGATCGGTTGCGTCAGGCGGCATTCGAACTGGTCGCCGGCGACCGTCCACTCAATGTTCTCCAGACGGGTCTGGTAAGTCAGCGCCATCGCGGGAAGGCTGGCAAACACACTGAGCAGGGCTAAATAACGCTGGCGCACGGGAGGCTCCATTGGCTTGTGAAACACAAACACCGATTCACACAATGTTTACGGCATACCTTCGGGATATCGGACGCTTGTGGCAAAACTTGATAGCGGGTGCCTGCAAGAGTCTTTTCCGGTAGCATTCGCCTCAGTTTGACCCGCCTGGAATCCCCTCATGTCCGACCGCCTGACCCTGCTGCGTCCCGACGACTGGCACATTCATCTTCGCGATGGTGCCGTGTTGACCAATACCGTTGCCGATGTGGCCCGCACCTTCGGGCGCGCGATCATCATGCCGAACCTGGTACCGCCGGTGCGCAACGCCGCTGAAGCCGACGGCTATCGTCAGCGCATTCTCGCTGCCCGCCCGGCCGGCAGTCAGTTCGAGCCGTTGATGGTGCTGTACCTCACCGACCGCACCCAACCGGAAGAAATTCGTCAGGCCAAGGCCAGCGGTTTCGTCTACGCCGCCAAGCTTTACCCGGCCGGCGCGACCACCAATTCCGATTCCGGCGTGACCAGCATCGACAAGATCTTCCCGGCGCTGGAAGCCATGGCCGAAGTCGGCATGCCGCTGTTGATCCACGGTGAAGTCACCCGTGGCGACGTCGATGTGTTCGACCGCGAAAAAATCTTCATCGATGAGCACATGCGCCGCGTGGTCGAGCGCTTCCCGACGCTGAAAGTGGTGTTCGAGCACATCACCACCGGTGACGCCGTGCAATTCGTCAACGAGGCTTCGGCCAACGTCGGCGCGACCATCACCGCGCACCACCTGTTGTACAACCGTAATCACATGCTGGTGGGCGGGATTCGGCCACATTTCTATTGCTTGCCGATCCTCAAGCGCAACACCCATCAGGAAGCCTTGCTCGATGCCGCCACCAGCGGCAGCGCCAAGTTCTTCCTCGGCACCGACTCGGCGCCCCACGCCCAGCACGCCAAGGAAGCCGCCTGCGGTTGCGCCGGTTGCTACACCGCCTACGCCGCCATCGAGATGTATGCCGAAGCGTTTGAACAGCGTAATGCGCTGGACAAGCTCGAAGCCTTCGCCAGCCTCAACGGCCCGCGTTTCTACGGCCTGCCGGCAAACACCGATCGCATCACCCTGGTTCGCGAAGAATGGACCGCCCCGACCAGCCTGCCATTTGGCGAGCTGACCGTTATCCCGCTGCGCGCCGGTGAAAAACTGCGCTGGCGCCTGCTGGAGGAACACGCGTGAGTGAAGAGCATTTCGACGATGAGCTGGACGGTCAAAGTGGTGGCGGCGGTTCCCGTCACCCGATGGCAGCGCGTTTTCGCGGCTACCTGCCGGTTGTCGTCGACGTAGAAACCGGTGGCTTCAACGCAGCCACCGATGCCCTGCTGGAGATTGCCGCGACCACCATCGCCATGGATGAAAAGGGTTTCGTCTACCCGGATCACACCTACTTCTTCCGCGTCGAGCCATTCGAAGGTGCGAACGTTGAAGCGGCAGCGCTGGAGTTCACCGGGATCAAGCTTGATCATCCGCTGCGCATGGCCGTCAGTGAAGAAACCGCGCTGACCGATATTTTCCGTGGCATCCGCAAGGCCCTCAAAGCCAACGGTTGCAAACGGGCGATTCTGGTCGGGCACAACAGCAGCTTCGATCTGGGCTTTCTCAACGCAGCAGTCGCGCGGCTGGACATGAAGCGCAACCCGTTCCACCCGTTCTCCAGTTTCGACACGGCGACTCTGGCGGGTCTGGCGTACGGTCAGACAGTGTTGGCGAAAGCCTGTCAGGCCGCCGGCATCGATTTCGACGGTCGTGAGGCGCACTCGGCGCGCTACGACACCGAAAAGACCGCTGAGCTGTTCTGCGGCATCGTCAATCGCTGGAAACAGATGGGCGGCTGGGAAGACTTCGACGACTGATCCTCGGCGAACAAATCCCGCGCATAAAAAAACCGGCCACATGGGCCGGTTTTTTTCTACCTCGACGTTGCGCCTTACAGGGCAGCAGCGTTTTCGGTCAGGTAAGCCGCAACGCCTTCTGGCGAAGCGTTCATGCCTTTGTCGCCTTTCTTCCAGTTGGCCGGGCAGACTTCGCCGTGCTCTTCGTGGAATTGCAGCGCGTCGACCAGACGGATCAGCTCTTCCATGTTACGGCCCAGCGGCAGGTCGTTGATGATCTGCGAGCGAACCACGCCTTTGTCGTCGATCAGGAACGCGCCGCGGAAAGCCACGCCGCCTTCGGATTCAACGTCGTAAGCCTTGGCGATGTCGTGCTTCATGTCGGCAGCCATGGTGTATTTCACCTGGCCGATGCCGCCATTGTTCACTGGAGTGTTGCGCCAGGCGTTGTGGGTGAAGTGCGAGTCGATCGACACAGCGATCACTTCAACGTTGCGCGCCTTGAAGTCAGCCATGCGGTTGTCCAGAGCGATCAGCTCGGACGGGCAGACGAAGGTGAAGTCCAGCGGGTAGAAGAACACCAGGCCGTATTTGCCTTTGATGGCCGAGGACAGGGTGAAGCTGTCAACGATCTCGCCATTGCCGAGTACGGCCGGGACGGTGAAGTCTGGGGCTTGTTTGCCTACGAGTACGCTCATTGATATCTCCTGGTGTAGAAACTTGAAGTTCAGGGTCCGGGCCAGCCTGTCACCCTCAGGCGACAGCCCTGTGACACGAACCCTCTTCGCAAGGGACGATCATCATACACTGCGTGTTTGGCCTGTCCGTAACGGATTTTCCCTGTTCGGTTATCCACTGCGTATTCATTGGGTAAAGCGAGTGCCTGGAAAATACCGTTCGTCAGGCGCAGGCAAATTGGCTGGGAAGCGTTCCGAAAGCACTTTGACAATCATTCTCGTTAACATTAAGATCCATCGCAATTGAGTCACAACCAGCGACGGTTCTTACTTATGTATGTTTGCCTCTGCACTGGCGTCACCGACGGACAGATCCGCGAAGCGATCTATGAAGGTTGCTGCAGCTACAAAGAAGTTCGCCAGGCCACCGGCGTCGCCAGCCAGTGCGGCAAATGCGCCTGCCTTGCCAAGGAAGTGGTCCGCGAAACTCTGACCAAGCTGCAAACCGCCCAGGCCGCGATCCCTTACCCGGTAGAATTTACTGCTGCGTAAATGCCCCCATTTCAAAGAACCGGACTTCGCGTCCGGTTTTTTTATGCCTGAAAATCAATTGCTTAGCGTCCAGACGCGGAACACAAACATTCTTATTCCGATTAATTTTCATTTATTATTCAATAACTTAGGTTTGACACTTATAAACACCAAGCTCAAACTCCGCCTTATATACAGTTAATACAGGGCAGGACTCCGATCATGAAAGGCGACATTACAGTCATCCAGCATCTCAACAAGATCCTTGCCAATGAGCTGGTCGCGATCAATCAGTACTTTCTGCATGCACGCATGTATGAAGATTGGGGTCTGAACAAGCTCGGCAAGCACGAATACCACGAATCCATCGACGAGATGAAACACGCGGACAAGCTGATCAAGCGCATCCTGTTCCTTGAAGGCCTGCCGAATGTGCAGGACCTGGGCAAGCTGCACATCGGCGAACACACCCGCGAAATGCTCGAATGCGACCTGCGCATTGAAAAGACCGGCCACGCCGACCTGAAAGCCGCCATCGCCCATTGCGAAACCGTTGGCGACTTCGGCAGCCGTGAACTGCTCGAAGACATTCTTGAGTCGGAAGAAGAACACATCGACTGGCTGGAAACCCAGCTCGGCCTGATCGACAAGATCGGCCTGGAAAACTATCTGCAGTCGCAGATGGGCGAAGAGTGATCTGACCCTCGCAAGATACTAAAAAGCCCCGCCCTCTTTCGAGGTGCGGGGCTTTTTTATCGCCGGGATTTCAGAGGTTGCGAAATCCCTGCAAGAGCGAATCAGGCTTCGGACTTGTTCGCCGCTGCCGCTTCGACAGCCGCCTTGATGGTGCTTTGCAGCGAACCGTCTGCAGCCATCTCGGTCATGATGTCGCTGCCGCCGACCAGCTCACCGCCGACCCACAGTTGCGGGAAAGTCGGCCAGTTGGCGTACTTCGGCAGGTTGGCGCGGATTTCCGGGTTCTGCAGGATGTCCACGTATGCGAACTTTTCACCACAGGCCATCACGGCTTGCGCAGCTTTTGCGGAGAAGCCGCACTGCGGGGCATTCGGCGAGCCTTTCATGTAAAGCAGAATGGTGTTGTTGGCAATCTGCTCTTTAATCGTTTCGATGATATCCATGGAGCACCTCGGCTGAACTTTCCGACTCAGAGGTCGGCACGGTGGCGCATTGTAACGGAATCCCGAGCGCCATGCTCGGTCTCCCCGACAGACCCGCTCAGGCCGCCGCCACGGTCACCGGCACACCGTTCAACGCCGCGTTGCCCGACAGTTCGTCAAGCTGACACTCGTCGGTCAGGTCGTTGGCGCTTGACCCCGGCTGGCCGCTGGCGATCGCCATCTGCACGCCCGGGCGCGCGTGGCCCCAACCGTGCGGCAGGCTGACCACGCCTTTCATCATGTCGAGACTGGCGAGCACTTCCACCTCGATCTGCCCGACCCGCGAACTCACCCGAACCCGCTGCCCATCGGCCAGACCACGGCTGGCCAGGTCATCCGGGTGCATCAGCAACTGATGCCGTGGCTTACCCTTCACCAGCCGATGGAAATTATGCATCCACGAATTATTGCTGCGTACATGGCGGCGACCGATCATCAACAATTCATCGGCTGCCGGCGCCTGCAACGTGGCAAAGCGTGCGAGGTCGGCGAGAATTTCCGGCGGTGCGGCCTGGATACGCTGATTCGGCGTTTTCAGACGTGACGCCAGATTCGGCTTCAGCGCCCCAAGATCAATGCCGTGCGGATGATCGAACAGCGTCGCCAGCGACAACTTGTGCTCGGACGCATCGCCGTAGCGGCCCATACGCAGGCCCATGTCGATCATCTTCGCCGGCGGCATCGTCGGTTTCAGTTCTTTACCGGTTTTCTCGGCGAAGGCCTTGGCCAAACCGACGAAGATCTCCCAGTCGTGCAGCGCACCCTCGGGCTTGGCGAGGATCGCGCGATTGAAGCGGGTCACGTTACGCACCGCAAACAGGTTGAAAGTGGTGTCGTAGTGATCGTTTTCCAGCGCCGAGGTCGACGGCAGGATCAGATCGGCATAGCGCGTGGTTTCGTTGATGTACAGGTCGATGCTGAGCATGAAGTCGAGGCCGTCCAGCGCCTGTTCCAGTTGCCGGCCGTTGGGTGTCGACAACACCGGGTTGCCGGCGACGGTGATCAGCGCGCGGATCTGCCCCTCGCCCTCGGTGAGCATTTCTTCGGCCAGCGCCGAGACCGGCAACTCGCCGCCGTATTCAGGACGCCCGGAAACCCGGCTCTGCCATTTGTTGAAATGCCCGCCCGAGGTCGACGCCACCAGGTCCACCGCTGGCTCGGTGCACAGGGCACCGCCAACGCGGTCGAGATTGCCGGTGACCAGATTGATCAACTGCACCACCCAATGACACAAGGTGCCAAAGGCCTGGGTCGAGACGCCCATGCGTCCATAGCAGACGGCGCTTGGCGCGGCAGCGAAGTCGCGGGCGAGCTGCCGAATCTGCTCGGCAGGCACCGCGCAAAGTGGGCTCATGGCTTCGGCGCTGAACGCCGCCACGGCGTTTCGCACTTCGTCGAGGCCATCGACCGGCAAATGGCTGTCGCGGGTCAGGCCTTCGCTGAACAGCGTATTGAGCATGCCGAACAACAGCGCCGCATCGCCGCCCGGGCGGACGAACACGTGCTGATCAGCCATCGCTGCGGTTTCGCTGCGGCGCGGATCGACTACCACCACTTTGCCGCCGCGCGCCTGAATCGCCTTCAGGCGCTTCTCGACATCCGGCACGGTCATGATGCTGCCGTTGGACGCCAGCGGATTGCCGCCGAGAATCAGCATGAAATCGGTGTGGTCGATGTCCGGGATCGGCAACAGCAGACCGTGGCCGTACATCAGATAGCTGCTGAGGTGATGCGGCAATTGATCGACTGAAGTGGCCGAATAACGATTGCGGGTTTTCAGCAACCCCAGGAAGTAATTGCTGTGGGTCATCAGGCCGTAGTTGTGCACGCTCGGATTGCCCTGATACA
Source organism: Pseudomonas sp. TE9122 (assembly GCF_056278925.1). Lineage (NCBI taxonomy): Bacteria > Pseudomonadati > Pseudomonadota > Gammaproteobacteria > Pseudomonadales > Pseudomonadaceae > Pseudomonas > Pseudomonas sp. TE9122. The sequence goes on from NZ_JBWBQI010000001.1 coordinate 4,137,854, forward strand.
CCGCAACGGCGTTCTGGCCGTGACGTTCCTGAATCGCCGCGAGTTTCTCGGCCACCAGCGCAAACGCCTCGTCCCATTCGATCGGCAGCCATTCGCTGCCGACGCGGCGCATTGGCTGACGCAGCCGGTCGGGATCGTTCTGAATATCTTGCAGGGCCACGGCTTTCGGGCAGATATGGCCGCGGCTGAAGGTGTCGAGGGCATCGCCCTTGATCGAGGTGATCGCGACATCGCCATCGGTTTCCGTAGTTTCGATGGTCAGCCCGCAAATGGCTTCGCACAGGTGGCACGCACGGTGGTGAAGAGTCTTGGTCATGGCCAGTCTCTGTCTTGTTCGGGGGCAGGCGATCACGCCCGCGGGAACAAAACTATGGCCCGTGCGCGGAGCAGGCGCCAGCGACGTTCGTCTCGTGAATCGATGGTTATCAGGGCAGCCGATAAACCGTCGCGATCAGTTCGAAGGCAACTGCGGCGGTGCGGCCAGCTGGATTTCCTGGATGGTTTCGATCTGCTCGTGGGCGACGTGGACGCCGGTGAGCTCGCCGATCAACCGCCAGTGCTCATCGAGCCCGGCGCTGATGGTGGCCATGCGATCGATCATGTGTCGGCCGGCGGATTTGACCACTTCGTCGTCACTGCGCAGCAACTCGAAAGACATCGAGGTGACTGACGCGGTGAGATGGGTCAGAGAGCGAGCCGTGTGGCCCAGCAGCTCCATTAACAGTTGTTCTTTCGATTCCATGCGGAGGCTTCCTGCGTCGCTCGAAACTTATTTATAACCCAGCACTTTGCTTTAGCAAATGTTTCAGTCTGAACATCCGACCAAGCGAATCGGTGGCGCAGCGTTCGCAAACCGACCAGGATCGCTGCGTTGCCGTCGCGGCGCATTGCCAAGCGCGGCGGCGCCAGTGTACAAAGAGGCTCACCGCTGTACTGAATCCGGCTTCAACATGCGTGTTCGAAATGCTCGGTCCGCGCTCCGAATCCCGCTGACAAAAGTACCCTATTGGAAAAACGCGACATTTAGTGTCAATATCGCGCCTTCCCCTATTTCGTCGCCCCGTGCGGCTTACGCCGCAGGTCTCGCCCGTTGTTCCGTTAAACAAGGCTTTGAGCATCTGCGGTCTGTAGCAAAAAGGTAGTCAATGATGAGCGCAAGGCACTTTCTCTCCCTGATGGATTGCACGCCCGAAGAGCTGGTCAGCGTGATCCGTCGAGGCGTTGAGCTCAAGGACCTGCGTAACCGCGGCGTACTGTTCGAGCCTCTGAAAAACCGCGTGCTGGGGATGATTTTCGAAAAATCCTCGACCCGTACCCGGATCTCCTTCGAGGCCGGCATGATACAGCTCGGCGGCCAGGCAATCTTCCTGTCCCCGCGCGACACCCAACTGGGCCGTGGCGAGCCGATCAGCGATTGCGCCATCGTCATGTCGAGCATGCTCGATGCGGTGATGATCCGCACCTTCGCCCACAGCACCCTCACCGAATTCGCCGCCAACTCGCGCGTGCCGGTGATCAACGGCCTGTCCGATGATCTGCACCCGTGCCAGTTGCTCGCCGACATGCAGACCTTCCTCGAACACCGAGGCTCGATCCAGGGCAAGACCGTGGCCTGGATCGGTGACGGCAACAACATGTGCAACAGCTATATAGAAGCGGCGATCCAGTTCGACTTCCAGCTGCGCGTTGCCTGCCCGGAAGGCTACGAGCCGAACCCGGAATTCGTCGCTCAGGCTGGCGATCGCGTGACGATTGTCCGCGATCCGCAAGACGCCGTGCGTGGCGCGCATCTGGTCAGCACCGATGTCTGGACTTCGATGGGTCAGGAAGAGGAAACTGCCAAGCGCCTCAAGCTGTTCGCGCCGTTTCAGGTCAACCGTGCCTTGCTCGACCTCGCTGCCGAGGACGTGCTGTTCATGCACTGCCTGCCGGCGCACCGTGGCGAAGAAATCAGTCTCGACCTGCTCGATGACCCGCGCTCCGTCGCCTGGGATCAGGCAGAAAACCGTCTCCACGCACAGAAGGCCCTGCTCGAGTTCCTCGTTGAACCGGCATATCACCACGCATGAGCCATGAATTACTGCTGAACCTGCGCAACCTCGCTTGCGGCTACCAAGATCAACGCGTGGTGCAGAACCTCAATCTGCACCTCAACGCCGGCGACATCGGCTGCCTGCTCGGCTCGTCTGGCTGCGGCAAGACCACCACCCTGCGCGCAATCGCCGGTTTCGAACCGGTGCATGAAGGCGAAATCACCCTCGGTGGCGAAACCCTGTCCAGTGCCGGTTTCACCCTGGCGCCGGAGAAACGCCGGATCGGCATGGTGTTTCAGGACTACGCGCTGTTCCCGCACCTGAGCGTGGCCGACAACATCGCTTTCGGCATTCGTAAGCACCCGAACAAGGCGCGCGTGGTCGAAGAGCTGCTGGAACTGGTCAACCTGAAAAACCTCGGCAAGCGCTTCCCCCACGAATTGTCCGGCGGTCAGCAACAGCGCGTCGCCCTCGCCCGCGCCCTGGCGCCGGAGCCGCAGTTGCTGCTGCTCGACGAGCCGTTCTCCAATCTCGATGGCGAACTGCGCCGCAAGCTCAGCCATGAGGTGCGCGACATTCTCAAGGCTCGTGGCACCAGTGCGATTCTGGTCACCCACGATCAGGAAGAAGCGTTCGCCGTCAGCGATCACGTTGGCGTGTTCAAGGAAGGTCGGCTGGAACAGTGGGATACGCCCTACAACCTCTATCACGAACCGGCGACGCCGTATGTCGCCAGTTTCATCGGTCAGGGCTATTTCATTCGCGGCCAGCTCGTCACCCCGGAATCGGTGCAGACCGAGCTGGGTGAACTGCGCGGCAACCGCGCTTACACCTGGCCGATTGGCGGTGCAGTGGATGTGCTGTTGCGTCCGGATGACATTGTTTATGCACCGGACAGCCCATTGAAGGCGCAGATTGTCGGCAAGACATTCCTCGGCGCGGCGACCTTGTATCGCCTGCAACTGCCGACCGGCGCGCAGCTGGAATCGATCTTCCCCAGCCACGCCGATCATCTGGTTGGCGCGCAGGTCGGGATTCGCGTAGCGGCGGATCACCTGGTGCTGTTCCAGGCATCCGGCAGCACGGCGGCGCAGATTCCGGCGGTGGAAAACGGCGTCCGTCGGTTCAGCACCAGCCTTTGATCCGCACTGGATAAAAATTGTGGGAGCGAGCCTGCTCGCGAATGCGGTGTTTCAGTCGCCGAAGATGTTGACTGAAAGAGCGCTTTCGCGAGCAGGCTCGCTCCCACAGTTGGTATTGCCTCAGCCTAAAAACAGGGTACCGCTGGCCACAAGCGTCGCATTGCCGCCAATCTTCACCCGCTCACCTTCCAGCCGACAGAACAACTCCCCGCCCCGCGCCGAGCGCTGGCACGCGGTCAGGTTCGATTTGCCCAGACGTTTGGCCCAGTACGGAATCAGGCTGCAATGGGTCGAGCCGGTCACCGGGTCTTCATTGATACCGATCGCCGGGGCGAAATAGCGCGAGACGAAGTCGTGCTGATTGCCACGCGCGGTGACGATTGCACCCAGCCATGGCAGTTTCGCCAGTGCCGCCATGTCCGGTCTGCAGTCGAGCACGGCCTGCTCCGATTCCAGCACCACGAACAGTTCGTTGGAGCCGAGCACATCAACAGCCTCGACACCCAGCGCCCGCTCGACATCCAGCGTCACGCCGATTTCCGAAGGCACGATGGTCGGGAAATCCAGCCACAAGCGGTCGCCTTCGCGGCTGACACTCAGCGGCCCGGACTTGCAGATGAAGTCGATGCGCTCGGCACTTTCCTTATGGATTTCGAACAGTACAAACGCGCTGGCCAGGGTCGCATGCCCGCACAGCGGCACTTCAGTAGTCGGAGTGAACCAGCGGATATGCCAGGCCTGACCTTCGCGCACCAGAAACGCAGTCTCCGCCAGGTTGTGTTCGGCGGCGATCTTCTGCATCAAGTCATCGGCCAGCCAGCTGTCGAGCCGATAGACCATCGCAGGGTTGCCACTGAACGGCCGATCACTGAACGCGTCGACCTGATGAAACGCAAGCTGCATGATTTTCTCCCTGAATTGGTCGACCGAGCATGCAACGGCGGCCCGGATCAGTGCCAGTGACAGAAGCGCAATTTTTTCTTCATACAGCTGGCGCGCATTTTAAGCCCGGCCGATATCGGCGAACTGCGCCTGGGTGTGCTCAGCCAATACTGCCGGCGCCAGTTCCACTTCCAGTCCTCGCCGCCCGGCACTCACATAGATAGTCGCGAACCCCTGAGCGGAATTGTCGATGAAGGTGCGCAGGCGTTTCTTCTGCCCGAGCGGGCTGATGCCGCCCAACAGGTAGCCGGTGGAGCGTTGCGCGGCAGCAGGATCAGCCATTTCGGCTTTCTTCACTCCAGCGGCATGGGCCAGGCCCTTGAGGTCGAGCGTTCCGACGACCGGCACCACAGCTACCAGCAGTTCGCCTTTTTCACTGGCGGCCAGCAAGGTTTTGAACACTTGCGCCGGTGCGAGCCCGAGCTTCTCCGCCGCCTCCAGCCCATAGGACGCGGCCTTCGGATCATGTTCGTAACTGTGCACGCGATGTTCGGCACGAACTTTTTTCAACAAGTCCAACGCTGGGGTCATGGCAGCTCCGGGTTCGGCAATCTTTGAAAAAACCTGCGGCGGATTCTAGGTCATCGTTGGGCAAAAGGCTCTATCCCAAGCCGCGAATCCCGTGGCTTCGCGCTGCATTCAAGCAGTTCGCGGCGCTGATCATTCACACGGCGAATAGTTTTATTGTGACCGGCGGTTCACTTTCGACCTTTGACAGGTTTGTTTCTTGTCTATATTTTTTCGAATCTGAATAATGTAAGAATCATGCTCAACGCAGTACCCAGCAGTAACCCGGGAACCGAATGGGGATTCCGACCCGGTGAAGATCGCGCCCTGCTCCGTTGGCAAGGCGCCACACAAGAAAAAGAACCGAGGTTTTCAATGACAGCTGCTTTACCGCAACCATCGCTTTCCGGCCAATGCATGGCCGAGTTTCTGGGCACCGCCCTTCTGATCTTCTTCGGCACCGGTTGTGTCGCCGCGCTCAAAGTCGCAGGTGCCAGCTTCGGCCTGTGGGAGATCAGCATCATCTGGGGCGTCGGCGTGAGCATGGCGATCTACCTCACCGCCGGGGTTTCCGGCGCGCACCTGAACCCGGCAGTGAGCATTGCTCTGGCAATCTTCGCGGACTTCGAAAAGCGCAAACTGCCGTTCTACATCCTTTCGCAGATTGCCGGCGCCTTCTGCGGCGCATTGCTGGTCTACACGCTCTACAGCAATCTGTTCTTCGATTACGAACAAACCCACCAGATGATTCGTGGCTCGGCCGCCAGCCTTGAATTGGCGTCGGTGTTCTCGACCTACCCGAACCCGGTGCTTTCGACGGCCCAGGCCTTTCTGGTCGAGATGATCATCACCGCGATCCTGATGGGCGTGATCATGGCCCTGACCGATGACAACAACGGCCTGCCACGCGGCCCGATGGCGCCGTTGCTGATCGGTTTGCTGATTGCCGTGATCGGCAGTGCGATGGGTCCGCTGACCGGTTTCGCAATGAACCCTGCGCGTGACTTCGGTCCGAAACTGATGACTTTCTTTACCGGTTGGGGTGAAATTTCCTTCACCGGTGGTCGTGATATCCCTTATTTCCTGATTCCGATTTTTGCACCGATTGTCGGTGCCTGCCTCGGCGCTGCCGGGTATCGCGGGCTCATCGCCCGTCACCTGACCGGCGCCACACCTGCTACAAAGGATGCAGAACCGGCCATTGACGGCAAACCAAGAACTTCTTGAAACAGTCGGCGCCGGCTCCTGCCCATCCGAGCCTGCGCCACGGCCCACTCTCGTTTTTTTCGTCCAAGGCAATCGACATGACCGACATTCAGAACAAGAACTACATCATTGCCCTTGATCAGGGTACGACCAGTTCGCGCGCGATCATCTTCGACCGCGACGCGAACGTAGTCTGCACCGCGCAGCGCGAATTCGTTCAGCATTACCCGCAGGCCGGTTGGGTCGAGCACGACCCGATGGAAATCTTCGCTACCCAGAGCGCGGTGATGGTTGAAGCGCTGGCCCAGGCCGGCCTGCACCATGACCAGGTTGCCGCGATCGGTATCACCAACCAGCGTGAAACCACCGTGGTCTGGGACAAGACCACCGGCCGCCCCGTGTATAACGCGATCGTCTGGCAGTGCCGCCGCAGCACCGAGATCTGCCAGCAGCTCAAGCGCGATGGCCACGAAGACTACATCCGCGACACCACCGGCCTGGTCACCGACCCGTACTTCTCCGGCACCAAACTGAAGTGGATCCTCGACAACGTCGAAGGCAGCCGCGAGCGTGCGCGCAACGGCGAGCTGCTGTTCGGCACCGTCGATAGCTGGCTGATCTGGAAATTCACCGGCGGCAAGGTGCACGTCACCGACTACACCAACGCCTCGCGCACCATGCTCTTCAATATCCATTCGCTGGAGTGGGACTCGAAGATGCTGGAGATCCTCGACATCCCGCGCGAGATGCTCCCGGAAGTCAAAGCGTCCTCGGAAATCTACGGCCGCACCAAGAGCGGCATCGCCATCGGCGGTATCGCCGGCGACCAGCAAGCGGCACTGTTCGGGCAGATGTGCGTCGAGCCGGGCCAGGCGAAAAACACCTACGGCACCGGTTGCTTCCTGCTGATGAACACCGGCGACAAAGCGGTGAAATCCCAGCACGGCATGCTCACCACCATCGCCTGCGGCCCGCGCGGCGAAGTGGCTTATGCTCTGGAAGGCGCCGTGTTCAACGGCGGTTCGACCGTGCAGTGGCTGCGTGATGAACTGAAAATCGTCAACGACGCCCACGACACCGAATACTTTGCCAACAAGGTCAAGGACAGCAACGGTGTGTATCTGGTGCCGGCATTTACCGGTCTCGGCGCGCCGTACTGGGACCCGTATGCCCGTGGCGCACTGTTCGGCCTGACGCGCGGCGTACGTGTGGATCACATCATCCGCGCCGCGCTGGAGTCGATCGCCTACCAGACCCGCGACGTACTCGACGCCATGCAACAGGATTCCGGCGAACGCCTCAAAGCCCTGCGCGTGGACGGCGGTGCGGTGGCGAACAACTTCCTCATGCAGTTCCAGGCCGACATCCTCGGCACCCAGGTCGAACGCCCGCAAATGCGCGAAACCACCGCACTCGGCGCGGCTTATCTGGCCGGCCTGGCCTGCGGTTTCTGGGGCAGCCTGGAAGAACTGCGCGGCAAGGCAGTGATCGAGCGCGAGTTCGAACCGAGCCTTGACGAAACCGAGAAAGAGAAACTCTACAAAGGCTGGAAAAAAGCCGTCAGCCGCACCCGTGACTGGGCGCGTGAGGACGCTGAATAAGCCAACCTTGAGTTACACATAGGTATCTAGCTGGTCGGGAGCGGATTCCTGCGGCATCATGGGCAAATTTTGCTTGGCAGCCCAAAGGAAGCCCCATGAATCTGCCTCCCCGTCAGCAGCAAATCCTCGAGCTGGTCCGCGAACGCGGCTATGTGAGCATCGAGGAAATGGCCACGCTGTTCGTTGTCACCCCGCAAACCATCCGCCGCGACATCAACCAGCTCGCGGAAGCCAACCTGCTGCGTCGCTACCACGGTGGCGCCGCGTACGATTCCAGTGTCGAAAACACCGCGTATGCCATGCGTGCCGATCAGATGCGCGATGAAAAGCAACGCATCGGTGAAGCCATTGCCGCGCAGATCCCCGATCACGCCTCGCTGTTCATCAATATCGGTACCACCACCGAATCGATCGCCCGCGCCCTGCTCAATCACAGCCACCTGAAAATCATCACCAACAACCTGCACGTCGCCTCGATGCTCAGCGCCAAGGATGATTTCGATGTGCTGCTGACCGGCGGCAACGTGCGCCGCGACGGCGGTGTGGTCGGTCAGGCGAGCGTGGACTTCATCAATCAGTTCAAGGTCGATTTCGCCTTGGTCGGCATCAGCGGGATCGATGAGGACGGCAGCCTGCTCGACTTCGATTATCAGGAAGTCCGGGTCAGCCAGGCGATCATCGCCAACGCGCGACAGGTGATTCTGGCAGCGGATTCGAGCAAGTTCGGGCGTAATGCGATGATTCGACTGGGGCCGATCAGCCTGATCGATTGTCTGGTCACCGATCAGCAGCCGGTACCGGCGCTGACGCAGTTGTTGAGTCAGCACAAGATTCGTCTGGAAGTCGTCTGAACCCTCTCCCTCGCTGACCGAACCGACGCCTTCGCGAGCAGGCTCGCTCCCACTCTTGGAATGTATTGCAAAATGTGGGAGCGAGCCTGCTCGCGAAAACAATCGATCACACAACACATCTTCTGCGCCCTTGCGCGCGTTCATGTTCGAAAATTTTCTTTTAATCGCCCTTCGATGAGTTTTTTCAATCGAACGCGACTGGCTGCGCGCGTGTTTATGGGCTACCATTTTCGCAAATGAACATTTATGTTCGATTTCCAAGACAAAATCAAAAGAACCGAGGCCAGCCGATGTCCACCTCTACCTTGCGTACTCCCCCTCTCTCCGAGATCTATGACGTTGCCGTGATTGGCGGCGGGATCAACGGCGTTGGGATCGCAGCGGATGCCGCCGGTCGCGGTCTTTCGGTGTTCCTTTGCGAAAAAGACGACTTGGCCAGCCACACCTCGTCGGCCAGCAGCAAGCTGATCCACGGTGGCCTGCGCTATCTGGAACATTACGAATTCCGTCTGGTGCGTGAAGCGCTCGCCGAGCGTGAAGTGTTGCTGGCCAAGGCGCCGCATATCGTCAAACCGATGCGTTTCGTACTGCCACACCGCCCGCACCTGCGTCCGGCGTGGATGATTCGTGTCGGCCTGTTCCTCTACGACAACCTTGGCAAACGCGAAAAGCTGCCAGGTTCGAAAAGCCTGAAATTCGGCGCCGACAGCGCGCTGAAAAGCGAAATCAAGAAAGGCTTCGAATACTCCGATTGCTGGGTCGATGACGCCCGCCTCGTGGTCCTGAACGCCATGGCCGCCCGTGAAAAAGGCGCGCATGTGCATACCCAGACCCGCTGTGTCAGTGCCCGCCGCACCAAAGGTTTGTGGCATCTGCATCTGGAGCGCGCCGACGGCAGTTTGTTTTCGATCACCGCCAAAGCACTGGTCAACGCCGCCGGCCCATGGGTGGCCAAGTTCATCCGTGACGACCTGAAGATGGAATCGCCGTATGGCATCCGTCTGATCCAGGGCAGCCACATCATCGTGCCGAAACTGTACGAAGGCGAACATGCGCATATTCTGCAAAACGAAGATCAGCGCATCGTTTTCACTATTCCGTACCTGAACCACTTCACTCTGATCGGCACTACCGACCGCGAATACACCGGCGACCCGGCGAAAGTAGCGATCACCGAAGGCGAAACCGATTACGTGCTGAAAGTGGTCAACGCCCACTTCAAGAAGCAGCTCAGCCGCGAAGACATCCTGCACAGCTACTCGGGCGTTCGGCCGCTGTGCAACGACGAATCCGACAACCCGTCTGCGGTCACTCGCGATTACACCCTGGCGCTGTCGGGCAACGCCGAGGAAGCGCCGCTGCTATCGGTGTTCGGCGGCAAGCTGACCACTTACCGCAAGCTCGCCGAGTCGGCGATGGCGCAGTTGATGCCGTTCTTCACCCAGATGCGCCCGAGCTGGACCGCGACCGCCACCCTGCCCGGCGGCGAAGACATGACCACGCCAGAGGCCCTGAGCGCGCGGATTCGCGACAAGTTCGATTTCGTCCCGACCGAAATCGCCCGGCGCTGGGCCGTCACCTACGGCAGCCGCACCTGGCGCATGCTTGAAGGCGTGCAAACGCTGGCCGATATGGGCGAGCACATCGGCGGCGGGCTCTACACCCGCGAAGTCGATTACCTGTGCAGCGAAGAGTGGGCCACTACGGCGCACGACATCCTGTGGCGCCGCACCAAGCTAGGCTTGTTCACCACAGCGGAGGAACAGCAGAAGCTGTCGACGTATCTGGGCAAGGTTGAGCAGAGCCGGAAGATCGAGGCGGCTTGATCTTCGCCCTATCGTTTGAACGAAAGCCCCTGAATCGAGAGATTCAGGGGCTTTTTGCTAAGCCCGCAAGGCCCGGCTCCACTCCCTCACGACCCTAAATGTGCCAAAAGAAAATCGATAAACACCCGCGACTTGGGCGGCAGGTGCGGCGTGTCCGCAAACACCAGGCTGATCGGCTGTGAGGGCAGCGAGTATTCCGGCAGCACACGTACCAGATGCCCACGGTCCCTATCGTCTTCAACCATCCACGCCGGCAGCACCGACACGCCCAGCGACGACAAGGTCATCGAACGAATCGCAGTCGATGAATTCGACTGGAAATGACGGCTACCATTGATTTCGACTGCTTCCCCCACACCATCGCGTAAAACCCACTGCGTCGGCGCTAACAGATTGCTGTTGGCAATCCACGGCACGGCATTGAGATCCTGCGGTGTTTTTACCGGGTAGCGGAGCAGAAACCCTTCAGTAGCCACCAGCACAATTTCATAGTCGGCCAGTTTCCGGCTCTTGAAAGCCGAGTCCGCCAGGTTGCCCAGGCGAACCACCAGATCGAGCCGGTCGGCAAGCAGATCATTGAGCGAGGAGTTGAAGTCGTAGCACAGGCGGATGTCGGGATAACGCTCGGCGAACAGCGGAATCAGCGGCAGGATGAATCGCTCGCCGTATTCACTGGTGGAACTGATCCGCAGCGTTCCCGAAACGCGGTTTGTGCGGTGCAATACCCTGTCAAACGCTGTGTCGATATCGGCAACGATGGTTTTGAATTCGTTGTAAAAGCTTTGCCCAGCCTCGGTCAGGGTCACGGCACGACTGTTGCGCAGCAACAGGCTGGTCGACAACGCTGCCTCCAGGGCCTTGATGTGCAGACTGACCATGGCCCGGCTGAGATTCAGATGGCTGGCAGCCTTGGTAAAAGAACCCAGTTCGGCAATCGCCAGAAACGTCTGCACCCGGTTCAAGTGCGTGTGCAGAGCGCCCTGAGTCACGGTTCAATCCCTTCAAACATTGTGTTCAGCTCCATTGCATCGACGATCGGAGTCTATCGCCCCTATGCTCGACGACAAAGGGGAAACACCATGAGTTACCGCTATAAAGTCGCGTCGATTTTCCTGCTCGGCTTCTTTATCGATTGCATCAACATCTTCATGTCGGCGGTGGCGCTGCCCAGTCTGTCAGCTACCTTGCAGGTCAGCAGCGCTTCGGTGGCGTGGGTCGCCAACGCGTACATCCTCGGACTGACGTTGATCATTGCGCTGAGCACCTGGCTGGCCGCGCGTTTTGGCAGTCGTGAAATCCTCACCGCTTCAATGCTGGTATTCAGTGGCTCGGTGTGGCTGTGCGGCCAGGCCGACAGCTTCCATGAACTGGTGATCTGGCGCTTCGTTCAGGGCATCGGCGGCGGCTTGTTGATCCCGGTCGGACAGGCACTGACGTTCAATCTTTTTCATGGCGAGCAACGCGCGAAAATATCCACGCTGATCATGGCCGTTGCCCTGATTGCCCCGGCGATGTCACCCACCGTCGGCGGCCTCATTGTCGACATCAGCTCCTGGCGCTGGGTGTTCTACAGCACCCTCCCGTTTTCGCTGCTTGCCGCCGGGCTGTCGTGGTGGTGGATCAGGGAAGGCAAACCCGCCGAGCTTCAGCGTCCGGACATCAAAGGCCTGTTGCTGGTCAGCGCGGTGCTCGCCAGTTTGCTGATGGGTATGTCGCTGTACGGCGGCGATTACCCACCGCTGGCAGCGCTGGGTTTTGTCATCGCGGGCCTGACATTCATCGCGCTGTATCTGCTGCATTACCGCCGCTGCAGTAACGCGATCATCGACTTGAGCCTGCTCAGGAGCAGAAAACTCAGCACCTCGATCTTCATCTATTACGCAATTCCGGGGGTGTTCACCGGTGTCAACCTGATGAGTATTTTCTTTTTGCAGAACACCCTGCACTTCAGCGCCCGGCTGACCGGAATGTTCATGATCCTCTATGCCATCGGTGCGTTCATCGCAATGATCCTTTGCGGTCGCGTCTACAACCGGATCGGCGCCAGACGCCTGTTCACCCTCGGCATGCTGTTGCACAGCGCCGGCATCGCCACCCTGGTGCTGGTCAATGCGCCAACTGATCTTTGGCTCATCATGATCGCCTACAGCCTGATGGGCATTGGCGGTGGCATCGGTGCCAATACCGCGCAAACTACCTCACTGATGGACTTCACCGGCGGCGATACGCACAAGGCCAGTGTCATCTGGAACATCAATCGGCAGATGTCTTTCAGCCTCGGCGCCGCACTGTTTCTGATGATCTTCAACGTGCTGCTCCCGCCGCTCGGCACCACGCCGGCCTATCAAGCGACCTTCGCGATTGCCGCGCTGGTCGGGCTGCTGCCGTTGCTGCAGATGAATCAACTGCCCTGCGCAAAGGAACGCCCATGACATACGATCTGATCGAACAAGCCGAACACAGTATCCACCACGTCCACGAGCTGATCCTTCGGGTATTCACTGATGCCGACGGCGCTGGCGCCGCGAGCATCGAGCCGTTGATGCAGGCATTTGCTGAGGATTTCAGCATGGTTGGTATTTCGGGGGACGCATTGACCCGCGTCGAAGTAGAACAACTGTTCAAAGGAGCCGTAGGCGCCAAGGCGGGACTCGATATCGAGATCAGCGATTTGCACACGGTGTGGCAGGAGGACGACATGCTGGCTGTGAGCTACGTCGAAACCCAACGCTTGGACGGCGCTCAACACTCGCGGGTCGCAGTGGCGATCCTGAGCGGACAACCTGAAGGGGTGAAGTGGGTGTATTTGCATGAAACGCCACTGAGCCGGCAAGTCTGAGACCAGGCCACAAGATATTCGGTTTTCCGAACGCGACTCCACAGTCGATTCGGTTAACCGGATCATGCCTTCATAAAATTACCGCCATAAAACTTTAATAACGTTATAAAACAACCGCTTAACTGAGTTCGACTGCTCTGGCACGAGTCATGCTCTACACTCTCTCGACGAATGCCTGCTGTGCCAGCACTTCAGGAGCCGTCAGGCATTCGAAGCACAAAAAGGGCCGACAAACTGGCTCCATAAAAAAAACAATGTCGAGGAAAATTTGATGCGCATCGTTCCCCATATCCTGGGCGCAGCCATTGCTGCCGCTCTGATCAGCACGCCAGTTTTCGCCGCCGAACTCACCGGCACCCTGAAGAAGATCAAAGAGTCCGGTGTCATCACCCTGGGCCACCGTGACGCCTCCATTCCGTTCTCCTATATCGCTGATGCGTCCGGCAAGCCGGTCGGCTACTCGCACGATATCCAGCTGAAGATCGCCGAAGCGATCAAGAAAGACCTCGACCTGCCGAACCTGCAAGTCAAATACAACCTCGTCACCTCGCAGACCCGTATCCCGCTGGTGCAGAACGGCACCGTGGACGTCGAGTGCGGTTCGACCACCAACAACGTCGAGCGTCAGCAGCAGGTCGACTTCTCCGTCGGCATCTTCGAAATCGGTACCCGTCTGCTGTCCAAGAAAGACTCCAAGTACAAGGATTTCGACGATCTGAAAGGCAAGAACGTCGTAACCACCGCCGGCACCACCTCCGAGCGCATCCTCAAGGCGATGAACGCCGACAAGCAGATGGGCATGAACGTCATCTCCGCCAAAGACCACGGCGAGTCCTTCCAGATGCTGGAATCGGGCCGTGCCGTTGCCTTCATGATGGATGACGCACTGCTGGCCGGCGAAGCCGCCAAGGCCAAGAAAGCCGCCGATTGGGAAGTGACCGGCACGCCACAGTCGTACGAAATCTACGGCTGCATGATGCGCAAAGGCGACGAGCCGTTCAAAAAGGCTGTGGATGACGCGATCAAGGCCACTTACGCTTCGGGCGAAATCAACAAGATCTACGAGAAGTGGTTCATGCAGCCGATTCCGCCAAAAGGCCTGAACCTGAACTTCCCGATGAGCGACGAGCTCAAGACCCTGATCGCCAATCCGACCGACAAAGCGGCTGACGACAAGAAGTCCTGATTTTCTGACTAACCTTATCCCCTGAGGAGGCGCCTGCCTTTTCAGGGGATGGTCACTCCCTGCTGGCATTTTTCTGGAAACACTCGAACCGGTGGCTGTCGAGCCGATCGCGTGTGCCCGGTCTTTGAAAAAAGACTGGGGAGGGAACGGAGTTCCCCAGGCGGGCACTTGTACATCGATCGAATCGAGGGGAGACCCTAATGAATTACAACTGGGACTGGGGCGTGTTCTTCAAGTCCACCGGTGTGGGCAGCGAGACCTATCTCGACTGGTTCATCTCCGGTCTGGGCTGGACCATCGCCATCGCCGTCGTGGCGTGGATCATCGCCCTGCTGCTCGGCTCGCTGCTGGGCATCATGCGCACCGTGCCGAATCGCATCGTATCGGGCATCGCGACCTGCTACGTCGAGCTGTTCCGTAACGTGCCGCTGCTGGTGCAGCTGTTCATCTGGTACTTCCTGGTGCCCGATCTGCTGCCGCCGGATCTGCAGGAGTGGTACAAGCAGGACCTCAATCCGACCACCTCGGCCTACCTGAGCGTTGTCGTCTGCCTCGGTCTGTTCACCGCCGCCCGTGTCTGCGAGCAAGTGCGCACCGGTATCCAGGCACTGCCTCGGGGTCAGGAATCCGCCGCCCGCGCGATGGGTTTCAAGCTGCCGCAGATCTACTGGAACGTGCTGCTGCCCCAGGCCTACCGGATCATCATTCCGCCGCTCACCTCGGAATTCCTCAACGTGTTCAAGAACTCCTCCGTGGCGTCCCTGATCGGTTTGATGGAATTGCTGGCGCAGACCAAACAGACTGCCGAGTTCTCGGCCAACCTGTTCGAAGCGTTCACCCTGGCAACGCTGATCTATTTCACCCTCAACATGAGCCTGATGCTGCTGATGCGCCTGGTCGAGAAGAAAGTCGCGGTGCCCGGCCTGATCTCCGTGGGGGGTAAATAATGGAATTCGATTTCAGTGGCATCGTCCCGGCCATTCCCGGTTTGTGGAACGGCATGGTGATGACCCTCAAGCTGATGGCCATGGGCGTGATCGGCGGGATGATTCTCGGCACGATCCTCGCGCTGTGCCGTCTGTCGCACAACAAGCTGCTGTCGAGCATCGCTGGCGCCTACGTCAACTATTTCCGCTCGATCCCGCTGCTGCTGGTGATCACCTGGTTCTACCTGGCGGTGCCGTTCGTGCTGCGCTGGATCACCGGCGAAGACACGCCGATCGGCGCGTTCACCTCGTGCGTCGTGGCGTTCATGATGTTCGAAGCGGCGTACTTCTGCGAAATCGTCCGGGCCGGTGTGCAGTCGATTTCCAAGGGCCAGATGGGTGCTGCTCAGGCACTGGGCATGAACTACGGGCAGATGATGCGCCTGATCATCCTGCCGCAGGCGTTCCGCAAGATGACCCCGCTGCTGCTGCAGCAGAGCATCATCCTGTTCCAGGACACCTCGCTGGTCTACACCGTGGGCCTGGTGGATTTCCTCAACGCCTCGCGTGCCAGCGGCGACATCATCGGCCGCTCCAATGAGTTCCTGATTTTCGCCGGTCTCGTGTACTTCATCATCAGCTTCGCCGCCTCGCGGTTGGTCAAGCGTCTGCAAAAAAGGTTCGCCGTATGATCTCTATCAAAAACATCAACAAGTGGTATGGGGACTTCCAGGTGCTGACTGATTGCAGCACCGAGGTCAAGAAAGGCGAAGTGATCGTGGTCTGCGGCCCGTCGGGTTCCGGCAAGTCGACGCTGATCAAATGCGTCAACGCCCTGGAGCCGTTCCAGAAAGGTGATGTCGTGGTTGACGGCACGTCGATCGCCGACCCGAAAACCAACCTGCCGAAACTGCGTTCGCGCGTGGGCATGGTGTTCCAGCATTTCGAGCTTTTCCCGCACCTGACCATCACCGAAAACCTGACCATCGCGCAGATCAAGGTGCTCGGCCGCAGCAAGGAAGAGGCGACCAAAAAAGGTCTGCAGTTGCTTGAGCGCGTCGGCCTGTCGGCGCACGCCCACAAGCATCCGGGGCAACTGTCCGGTGGTCAGCAACAGCGTGTGGCGATTGCCCGTGCGCTGGCGATGGACCCGATCGTCATGCTGTTCGACGAACCGACCTCGGCGCTCGATCCGGAAATGGTCAACGAAGTGCTCGACGTGATGGTGCAACTGGCTCACGAAGGCATGACCATGATGTGCGTGACCCACGAAATGGGCTTCGCCCGTAAAGTGGCCGACCGGGTGATCTTCATGGATCAGGGCAAGATCATCGAGGACTGCCCGAAAGAGGAATTCTTCGGCGACATCAGCGCCCGCTCCGAACGCGCGCAGCACTTCCTCGAGAAAATCCTGCAGCACTAAAAGCAACACACCCGCACCCTGTCTGTGGGGTGCGGGCAGCCTGACAATGAGATCCCTTGTGGCGAGGGGATTTATCCCCGTCCGGCTGCGCAGCAGTCGTAAACCCTGTGCATGCGGTCTTTCAGTTAAATCGCAGTGATGGTTTTGGGGCCGCTTCGCGGCCCAACGGGGATAAATCCCCTCGCCACAGGCACAAACAAGTGTTGTGGTTGACCCAAGGCATCTGTGATGAAATGCGACCCCACTCTTTATCGCGCTGCAGAGCCATCACTTGCCGTGAAGCCCCGTCTGATCCGTCATCTGTTCCTGCCGCCGCTGATCATCGCCCTGATGGTCGGACTGGGTTTTATCGGCTTCTGGACCAGTGAACACTTCGGCATCCGCAGCCTCGGCGAAAACGGCCAGCGTCAGCTGGAACTGCACGCCCGCGCGGTCGAAAGCGAGATCAGCAAATACACCTACCTGCCCAGCCTGCTGGAACTCGAAACGAGTGTGCCGCAGTTGCTGGCCGATCCGACTCCGGAGCACCGGCAGACGGTCAACGATTACCTCGAGGGCCTGAACCGCCGCAGCCGCAGCCGGGCCATCTACGTGATGGACACCACCGGCCGGGTCATGGCCACCAGCAACTGGCGCGATGTCGACAGTTATCTGGGTGAAGACTTGTCCTTCCGCGCCTATTTCAAAGACGCCGTGCGCGGCCAGCCCGGGCGCTTCTACGGCATCGGCAGCACCAATGGCGAACCCGGTTACTACCTCGCCCACGGCCTCGAAGAGCACGGCAAGATCATCGGTGTCGCGGTGGTCAAGGTGCGTCTGGAAGCCATGGAAGAACGCTGGCAGCGGGCGCGACTGGAAGCGTTCGTCAGCGATGAGAACGGCATCATCATTCTCTCCAGCGATCCGGCCAGGCGGCTGAAATCGGTGATCCCGCTCAGCGATGAGATCAAGGAAAAACTCGCCCGCAGCCTGCAGTATTACTGGTTTCCACTCAACGAACTGCAACCGCTGGCCCGCGAGACACTGGCCGAAGGCGTGGAGAAACTGACTTTCCCGGCCAACAGCGAATTGCAGCCCGACGAAGACGACATCAGTTATCTGGCGCAAACCCGACTGCTGAGCGACACGCCGTGGAATTTCACCCTGCTCACGCCATTGCAGGACCTGCGCCGCGAAGCCATCAACCAAGGCATTCTGGTGGCGGTGGCGTTTGCCCTGTTCGCCTTCCTGCTGATTGCCTGGAACGAGCGGCGCAAAGTCCTCGCCACCCGCCTCGCCGCCCGCGAAGCATTGCAGGAAGCCAACAGCCAACTCGAACGTCGGATTACCGAACGCACTGCCGATCTGCGCGCCAGCAACGAACGCCTGAAGAGTCAGATCCGCGAGCGCCGTCAGGCCGAGGAGACGTTGCGCCGCGCCCAGGATGAACTGGTTCAGGCGGGCAAACTCGCGGCTATCGGTCAGATGTCGACCAGCATTGCCCATGAATTGAACCAGCCCCTGGCGGCGATGCGCACGCTGTCGGGCAACACCGTGCGCTTTCTTGAGCGCGGCCAGCTCGACGTCGCCAGCACCAACCTCAAGACCATCAACGACCTGATCGACCGCATGGGCCGGATCACCGCCAGCCTGCGTTCGTTCGCCCGGCGCGGCGACAACAAGGGTCAGGCCAGTCTCGGCAAAGCCGTCGACGCCGCGTTGCAAGTGCTCGGCGCGCGCGTGGAAAACACCGCGCTGCAGATTCACCGGCAGTTTGCCGATGTGCAATTGCTGATCGATCAGACCCGTCTCGAACAGATCCTCGTCAACCTGATCGGCAACGCCCTCGACGCCATGCACGCGCAACCGCAGCCGCAGCTGTGGCTGGAGGGTGAAGAATTCAACGGCAAGTACCGCTTGCGGGTGCGTGACAACGGCCACGGCATCGACGCCGAAGCGCGCAAGCATCTGTTCGAACCGTTCTTCACCACCAAACCCGGCGAGCAAGGCCTGGGACTGGGCCTGACCCTGTCCGCCAGCCTCGCCGCCGCCACCGGCGGGCACCTGGGTGTCGAACACCCGGCCGGCGGTGGCACCACTTTCGTCCTCAGTTTACCGTTGGTAAGCCCTCTTTCTGCCGAGCCAATATGAACCCTGAACTCAGTGTGCTGATTGTCGAAGACGACCCCCATGTGCTGCTCGGCTGCCAACAGGCGCTGACCCTCGAAGACATTCCGTGCATCGGCGTCGGCAGTGCCGAAGAGGCGCTGGCGCAGGTCGGCGACAACTTTGCCGGCATCGTCATCAGCGATATCCGCCTGCCGGGCATCGATGGCCTGGAATTGCTCACCCGCCTCAAGCAGCGTGATCGCAGCCTGCCGGTGGTGCTGATAACCGGCCACGGCGACATTTCCATGGCTGTCGGCGCGATGCAGAAAGGCGCCTACGACTTCATGGAAAAACCGTTCTCGCCGGAACGCCTGGTCGATGTCGCGCGGCGGGCGCTGGAGCAACGCAGCCTCGCCCGTGAAGTGTCATCGCTACGTCGGCAACTGGCCGAACGCGATTCGCTGGAAGGGCGGATTATCGGCCGCTCACCGGCGATGCAGAACCTGCGCGAGCTGATCGCCAACGTCGCCGACACTTCGGCCAACGTCTTGATCGAAGGCGAGACCGGCACCGGCAAGGAACTGGTCGCTCGTTGCCTGCACGATTTCAGTCGGCGCCACAGCAAACAGTTTGTCGCGCTGAACTGCGGCGGCCTGCCGGAAAACCTTTTTGAAAGCGAAATCTTCGGCCACGAAGCCAACGCCTTCACCGGCGCCGGCAAACGGCGCATCGGCAAGATCGAGCACGCCGACGGCGGCACGCTGTTCCTCGACGAAGTGGAAAGCATGCCGCTGCCGTTGCAGATCAAGTTGCTGCGCGTATTGCAGGAACGCACCCTTGAACGCCTCGGCTCGAACCAGAGCGTGGCCGTGGATTGCCGGGTGATTGCGGCGACCAAATCCGACCTTGATGAGTCGAGCAAGGCCGGGGAATTTCGCAGCGACCTGTACTACCGCCTCAACGTCGTGACCCTGGAATTGCCACCGCTGCGCGAACGCCGCGAAGACATCCTGCAACTGTTCGAGCATTTCACCCAGCAGTCGGCGCTGCGCTTCGACCGCGCGCTGCCGGAGCTGGACAACCAGACCCTGTCGAACCTGATGAGCCACGACTGGCCGGGCAACGTGCGCGAACTGCGCAACGTCGCCGAACGCTTCGCCCTCGGCCTGCCGGCTTTCAAGAAATCCGGGGCCAGCGCCGGCCAGGGTCTGGCGTTTGCCGAAGCGGTGGAAGCGTTCGAGCGCAATCTGCTGGTCGACGCCTTGCAACGCAGCGGCGGCAACCTGACCCAGGCCAGCCAGGAACTGGGCATGGCCAAGACCACGCTGTTCGACAAAGTCAAAAAGTACGGGCTGAGCCACTGATGGATCTGATTCTCAAAGCCGCGATCGGCGCCGCAGTGGTGCTGATCCTCGCGGCACTGTCCAAGACCAGAAACTACTACATCGCCGGTCTGGTGCCGCTGTTCCCGACCTTTGCCCTGATTGCGCACTACATCGTCGGCAAGGGCCGCTCGGTCGACGATCTGAAAACCACGATCGTGTTTGGGATGTGGTCGATCATTCCCTACTTTATCTATCTGGCGACGCTGTACGTGATGGTCGACCGCATGCGCCTGGAAGCGTCGCTGGCCGTGGCGGCGGTGGCGTGGCTGATGGCGGCGACGGTATTGGTGAGCGTGTGGGTCCGGCTGCATGCCTGAACCCACGCGCATCTGCCTCTATCGACCGTAGACTCGGGCCAGTTGCGCGGACGACAAGGCATCCTCGAACGGCACCGGCACTGACTTCACCGCACCGTAGAGATTGCGGTAGCGCCAGTAGTTGCCGTTCTGCGCCAATTGATAACCGCGCTCGACCACGCGCTGGCCGTCGAGCACGTAACGCAGGGTTTCCTGCGCGGCGGGCGGTGGCGCCGGTTGCATCAGGTCGGCGCTCAATACGCGCATGGATTCATCAATACATTCATCCAGCACGGCGGTGACCTTGGCCAGGTCAAGGGCGCCGTCATCGATGCATTGCTTGCCGCAACGACGGATCGGCTGACTGGCCACTTCGATGCGCATGCGGTACAGCGGCGAGCCGGCGATATCCTGTAATTGCACCTGATTGACCAGCACGAAACTGCCGCGATCGGGCGTCAGCATCAGCTTCGGTTCGATCAGCAACCGTGCCGTGACCGCACCTGCCCCCTGCTTGAATCCGGAGACTTGCGACGCCGCCTGAAAACGCTGTTGCAAGCGCTCCTGCAACGGCACGCCGGCGAGCAGGTCGGCCAGCGGCCGCGATTCGTTCAGCGCGGCTTTTTCGGCATCGCGCTGTAACGTACCGGAACCCATTTGCGTGTTGATCAGACTGGCCACCAGAATGCCCGCCAGCCCGGCGCCCGCACCGGAGCTCGACACCAGCGTGTAACTGGAATTCGCCGCGTTCACTGCCGCCTTGCTGTCGATCACCGTGCTGGCGCCGACAAACTCCGCCGGCAGTTGCACGTCGACCTTCAGTCCGTGTGCCTGCACATAGCTCATGGCCGCCTGATCCTTGAAACCGGCCTCGGGTGCCGGTTTCTGCGCACAGCCAGGCAACGCCAGCAGCGAGATCGCCGCGAGGGTCAGCGCCAGACGTTTCATTGCGCGAACGGGGCGATCATTTGCTGACGGCTGTTATCCATCGCCTGATAAAACGCGTTGGACAGATTGGTGTAGGACGGCTCGTCCCACTCACCTTGCGCGGCTTGCACAGCGGCGAATGGCTGGTACCACAAGAGTTTGTTGTCCGACAGATCGATCACCATGCCCTGGCCGCCGACCTGGGCCATCGGCACGCTGGTGGGCACGATGCTGTAGTAGCTGCGGGTGGCACCGGTGGCATAGATCGACACCAGCAACAGACGGTCGATGCCGTGGGCAGCTTTCATCGGCGACAGGTCCTTGGTCATGTAGCCCTCGCGGAAATCGACTTCCTTGAAGGTCTTCAGATCGACCTTTTCATCAATGCGCTTGGCCTTGTAGCCCTTGGCTTGCAGCTTGGCGACGATGGCGTCGGGCAGGGTTTCCAGGTCGCGCACCTGCCAGGTCTCGACATTGGCGCTGAGCTTGCTGTTGACGCCGGCATTGATGGCGTAATCGAGGATGCCCTGATTGCCGGTCAGCGCCAGCACCGGCGACGGTACGACGGTAATGGCCACACCGATGGTCGGCTCTTTGGCATCCCAGAACTGTTTGTCCAGGGCCACGGGCGGTTGCACATGGGCGCAGCCGGTGAGAGTCAGTACGGCGAGCAGAGCCAGCGCGGCCCATTGACGTGTAGCGCGAAAAATCATGGATCAAGTCCCTATGTCTGAAAACGTTCCTGCGCCTTATCGGCAACAACGCGGCAAACAATAGTGGCACATTGATATTTTTTTGGCGACAGGATGCTGGCGCACTCTTACAGCAGATTGTTCGGCGCCGGCGGATCGACCCGAGCCCAATGCGAAGTGTCCTCGCGATGCGCCTGCAAATACGGCAGCACCGCCGCCAGCAACGGCTCCTTGAACGCCTCCTGAAAGCGATGCGCCAGTCCCGGAATCAGTTTCAACTGACTGCCCTGAATGTGCGCCGCCAGATGCACGCCGTGCATCACCGGCAGCAGCGGATCTGCCGTGCCGTGCACCACCAGGGTCGGTACGCGCAGCTGATTGAGCAATGCCACCCGGCTCGGTTCGGCAAGGATTGCCATGATCTGGCGCTTGACGCCTTCGGGGTTGAACGCGCGGTCGTAGGACGCCGCCGCCTGTTGCAACAGCGCTTGGCGATCATCCGTCACCGCCGGGCTACCGAGTGCCGCAAGCAGATCGGCCTGTTGCTCCAACGCCACTTCGCGGTTCGGCGCACCTCGGCGCGAGAGCAACTGCACCAGCGCCGCACTTGGTGCCGGCAGGCCTTCAGCGCCGGAAGTGGTCATGATCAGCGTCAGGCTTTCCACCCGCTGCGGCGCCATCGCCGCCATGTGCTGAGCGATCATCCCGCCCATGCTCGCGCCGAGCACGTGGAATTGCTCAACCTTCAGCGCCGTCATCAAACCCAGCGCATCGTCGGCCATGTCAGTCAGGCTGTAGGGCGCCGAAACCGGCAAACCGAGTTTGTAACGCAGCACTTCGAAGGTCAGGTTGGCCTCGATCGGCGCTTGCCGCCAGGTCGACAATCCGACGTCGCGGTTGTCATAGCGGATCACCCGGAAACCCTGCTGACACAGCGCGACCACGACTTCGTCCGGCCAGTGGATTAACTGCCCACCCAGGCCCATGACCAGCAACAGCGCCGGGTCCGATGCGCGGCCGATACTTTGATAGGCAAGACTGACCTGCGCCAGCTCGGCGTGCTCGGTCGGCACGTTGACATCACAGCGTCCGGCTGCAAACGAGCCGGCCCCGAACAAAAGCGCGGCCAACGCGGCCGCGACTGAAAAAACTCTCTTGAACATGAAAAATACCAAAACGCAGCACCCCAGTAGAGCGCGAGTCTGATGAAGTTCGTGCGAGCGCGCTGCCACAGTTGCATGACAGTTTGATGAAGAGTGCCGAGCGGTCGTCTGTCGATTACCCCGCCGGATCCTGGCCGCCAGATCGACAAAGCCACCGTCATGAGACAAACTCACCTTCCCCGCATTCGTCACAAGTTTTCTTCATGGAGCCCCGCCGGTGCTTGAAATCCGACATCTGAAAACCCTGCATGCCCTGCGCGAGGCCGACAGCCTGGTGGATGCCGCTGATCGCCTGCATCTGACGCAATCCGCTCTATCGCATCAATTCAAAGAGCTGGAAGAGCGCATGGGCATGCAGTTGTTCGTGCGCAAGACCAAACCGGTGCGCTTCACCAGCGCCGGTTTGCGCCTGCTGCAACTGGCCGACGCCACCCTGCCGCTGTTGCGCGCCGCTGAACGGGACATCGGTCGGCTGGCCGGTGGCACCGCCGGGCGTCTGCACATGGCTATCGAATGTCACAGCTGCTTTCAGTGGCTGATGCCGACCATCGACCAGTTCCGCGATGCCTGGCCGGAAGTCGAGCTGGACCTGGCTTCGGGTTTCGCTTTCGCCCCGCTGCCGGCACTGGCGCGCGGCGATCTGGATCTGGTGGTGACCTCCGATCCGCTGGAAATTGCCGGCATCACTTACGTGCCGCTGTTCACTTACGAAGCCATGCTCGCGGTGGCCAATCAGCATGCGCTGGCGAGCAAGCCGTACATCGTTCCTGAAGATTTGCTGACGGAAACGCTGATCACCTACCCGGTCGAGCGTGATCGCCTGGACATCTTCACCCGCTTCCTCGAACCGGCCGACATCGAACCTGCGCAGGTGCGCACTTCAGAACTGACGGTGATGATGATGCAACTGGTCGCCAGCGGCCGTGGCGTCTGCGGGATGCCGCACTGGGCGCTGCATGAATACAGCTCGCGCGGCTATGTGAAGGGCAAACGGTTGGGTGAGAAAGGCTTGTTCGCGACGCTGTACGCGGCGATTCGCACGGACATGCTCGACGCGCCGTACATGCGCGATTTCCTGCTGACCGCCAAGGACACTTCGTTCTCGACCCTCGATGGGGTCAGTGCCGTACGCTGATTTTTCCGAGCAAGAGTTCCCCCTGTGGGAGCGAGCCTGCTCGCGAAAGCGGTGGATGATTCAGCGATGATGTCGGCTGGACGGACGCCTTCGCGAGCAGGCTCGCTCCCACAAGGATTGTCGTGGTGGGTCAGAGCTGGCGCCACATGTGGATCTTGTCGAAGTAGTCTTCGCCCACCCGCACGGCGAGTGGCTCGAGGCCGAACTGAATGAAGCCGCAACGCTGGTACAACTGAAAAGCCGCGTCATTGCCGGCGGTGACAGTGAGCTGCAGTAGCTTCAGCGCCGGATGCTTTTGCGCTTCGACCAGTGCCGCCTGCACCAGATCAAAGCCCAGCCCCTTGCGACGAAAATCCGCCGAGACATACATGCCGAACAGCGTGGCCTTGTGTCGTGCCTTCTCGCGAGGTTCAAAGGCCAGGCCGACAATCCCGGCCAACGTCCCGGCATCGAATGCCCCCAGCACCACATCGAGCTTGCTGGTCAGGCGCCCTTCCCACCAACTCAATGGCATCACCGCGCGCTCGCGTACGCTGGAGGTGAACGCCTGCGGATGACGGTCGTAGGCTTGCAGCATCAGTTCGCGGTAAGCCAAGGCGTGGCTGGCGTCCAGCCGTTCGATCCACATGTCAGGCAGTCCGCCGTTGTTCGAGCATCAGCCGTACGGCAAGGCCACCGAGGACCATGCCCATGAAATAGCGCTGCATCGCCAACCACGTCGGGTTGCGCACGAACCACGAAGCGATGCCTGCGGCGAACAGCGCGATCAACAGATTGACGCTGAAGCTGACGCCGATCTGCGTGAGGCCGAGGACGATGCTTTGGGCGAACACCGAGCCGTGCTCAGGGCTGATGAATTGCGGAAACACCGACAGATAGAACACGGCGATCTTCGGGTTCAGCGCGCTGGTGAGAAAGCCCATGGTGATCAGCTTGCGCGACGAGTCCGGCGGCAATTGCTGCGCTTCGAACGGTGAACGCGCGCCGGGTTTCAGCGCTTGCCAGGCCAGCCACAGCAGGTACAGCGCACCGGCCCATTTCAACACTTCATAAGCCATCGGCACGGCAAGAAACACTGCCGTCAAACCGACCGCCGCAGCGAACATATGCACGAAGAACCCGCCGACCACGCCGAGCAGCGACGTCACCCCCGCGCGGCGTCCCTGACAGATCGAACGCGAGATCAGGTAGATCATGTTCGGCCCCGGCGTCAGCACCATCAGCAGCGCGGCGGCGGCGAAGATCAGCAGGTCTTGCAACGGGATCATGGCAACGTCCTTTGCGGGAATGATCAGGCGAGTGCAGTCAGTGAACGGCGATAAAACGGCAGGATGTGCTCGCGTGTCAATGGCGCCAGCTCGAGCGCCGGATCAGTGGCCGGATCGACCCATATGACTTCCTCGATTTCCGCCGCCGGACACACGTCAGTATCGATGGTCAATTGGAAAATCTCCGCGTGCACGATGAAGCCCGGCTCGTTGGCGGCGGGGGCGGAAAAACTGTTGAGGAAAATCGCCTGCGCCGGGTCGATCTGCAACCCGAGTTCTTCTTCCAGCTCACGGGCCAATGCGTGTACTGGCAACTCGTGGGCTTCGATCTTGCCACCCGGTTGCATGAAGGCCGTGGTGCCGCGCTTGCGCACCAGCAGGGTCTGGCCTTGGGCGTTGAGCAACAGGGCGGCGGCGATATGGATGATGCAGGGCGAAACGGCGGATGTCGGCGTCATGAGTCGAAAAATGCCTTGTGCGAAAAGATCGCAGGATCCCACGCCCGACGCGCCTGCGTCATCAGAAGATCCCTACAAGAAGCATCCGTGATCAGCCTGACTCTGACGACAAGTCCGCCCAAAGGCTCGGAAATTTCCCACTCGCGAATTTGGTAGCGTTATTCATCGCTGCCCGGCAGCCATTCGCTACATCGCCTAAGAGGGAAAACGCTGCATGTCTGACATTTCGACGCTCAAGGAAAAGAACAATCTCAAGACGCTCCATTTCATTCTCCTGACCGTAGTCACCATGGGTCTCTACTCGGTTGTATGGCTGCACAAAACAACAACCGTGGTTGAGGAGGTCACTCAAATCAAGACACTGAGCCAGACCGGTCTGGTCGTTTATCTGGCGCTCTGTGGTATCGGAGGGATCTTTTTCACCGTGTCTGATCCGCGGTTCATGGCGACGGGGTATGCGATGACGGTCATTGCCCAGCTCATCGCCATTGCTTGGTGCTTTCGAGTTCGCAGAGCCTTGCGCGCCTACACGCTGACCCAACACAACTTCGAACCGCGAATGAACCGCTTGTATTCAGTCCTGTTCGCCTTCTATCACATCAATTACTGCATCAACGATATGGCCAGGGCCAAGCACAAACATGACCAGAAACGGCAAACGCCTCAGGAATCGGTCGCGGCATAAACAAAAAGGTAATCGTCGATTTCGCGTGCAAGTTCGCTTCTACCTTTCACTGCAATTCCTTGTGCGAGCTTGCTCGCGAAGGCGTTCGTCAATGCCACAAGTTTGCCCACCAGTATTGCTGCATGGCTGCTTCTCGCGTTCAACAGCCAAGTCAACTGGCATCGTAAGCGAGACGGCTCCGATGTAAGCGAGGAGAGGGACGTCTGCCTGTTCACGGTTCCGTCGTTGGCGCAATATGCCTGCCAGCCACAAACAATCCGAACCAAGGAAACCGTATGAGCCTGTCGCTGCTGAGCCGCTACGCCTTCTTTGCCGTCTGCGTGATTTTCACCCTCGCCAGCCTGCCCTTTCTCGAACATGACTGGCTGTGGCCGATCACCGCCGCCACCGCTGTGCTGAGCCTGCTCGGCGTGTTCGACCTGTTGCAGACGCGCCATGCAGTGCGCCGCAATTATCCGATTCTGGGCAACATCCGTTATCTGGTCGAAGGCATCCGCCCGGAGATTCGCCAGTACCTGCTCGAGTCCGACAGCGATGCCCTGCCCTTCTCCCGCGCGCAGCGTTCGCTGGTGTACTCGCGAGCGAAAAACGAAACTGCCGACAAACCGTTCGGCACGCTGATCGACGTCTACCAGTCCGGCTTCGAATTCATCGGCCATTCGATGCGCCCGGCGCCGTTGAGTGACCCGAACGGTTTCCGCGTCATTGTCGGCGGTCCGCAGTGCACGCAGCCGTACTCGGCATCGATCTTTAATATCTCGGCAATGAGCTTCGGCTCGCTCAGTGCCAACGCCATCCGCGCCTTGAACCAGGGCGGCCAAACTCGGCAACTTCGCCCACGACACAGGCGAAGGCAGCATCAGCCCGTATCACCGCGAACACGGTGGTGATCTGACTTGGGAACTGGGCAGCGGCTACTTCGGCTGCCGCACCAGCGACGGCCGTTTCGACCCTGAGCGCTTCGCCGTGCAGGCGCAGAATCCGCAAGTGCGCATGATCGAAATCAAGATGAGCCAGGGCGCCAAACCCGGCCATGGCGGGATCTTGCCCAAGCATAAGGTCACCAGGGAGATTGCGGAAACACGCGGCATCCTGATGGGCGAGGACTGCGTCTCGCCGTCGCGCCACAGTGCGTTTTCAACGCCGATCGAGATGATGCAGTTCATCCAGCAACTGCGCGAATTGTCCGGTGGCAAACCGGTGGGCTTCAAATTCTGCCTCGGCCATCCGTGGGAATTCATGGGCATTGCCAAGGCCATGCTGGAAACCGGCATTCTTCCGGACTTCATCGTCGTCGATGGCAAGGAAGGCGGCACTGGCGCAGCCCCTGTCGAATTCACCGACCACATCGGCGTGCCGATGCGCGAAGGCCTGCTGTTCGTGCACAACACGCTGGTCGGCCTCAACCTGCGCGACAAGATCAAACTCGGTGCGAGCGGCAAGATCGTCAGCGCCTTCGACATCGCCAGCGTGTTGGCCATCGGCGCTGACTGGGCCAACTCCGCGCGCGGCTTCATGTTCGCCATCGGCTGCATCCAGTCGCAGTCGTGCCACACCAACAAATGCCCGACCGGCGTTGCCACCCAGGACGCCTTGCGCCAACGCGCTCTGGTGGTACCGGACAAAGCCCAGCGCGTCTACAACTTCCATCGCAGCACGCTCAAAGCACTGGCGGAAATGCTCGCGGCGGCCGGGCTTGAGCATCCGTCGCAACTGTCGGCCAAGCATCTGGTACGACGCATGTCGGCGACCGAGATCAAACTGTTCTCGCAGTTGCATGTATTTCTGAAACCGGGGGAATTGCTTACCGGCGAAGTGAATGGCGAGTTCTATTCGCGGATGTGGCAGATGGCGCGGGCGGACAGTTTTGAGCCGAGCGAGGTCGTCGCTGCGTAACTGCTCAAAGGTGTGCATTTCCATTCGGAATGCCCACCGCTACCGATCATGGTTCAAATGTACGGATCTTGAATAATCGCACATGACCTATTTCTTCCTTATCGATAATTTTTGCTTCGTACCTTTCTAGATTTTTGATTCCCTGAGCAAAACCAGGACCATAGTTCGTCTCCAGAACATAAAATTCTTTCGGGTGACTGGGCAACGACAAATCAGTTTTCAGCTTCTCTAAATTACTAACAAGCCGCGGAGATCCCAGCAACTTGAAATAGACACCAAACTGAATCGCATCAAGCGAATAGATTGGCAACACGCTTGACTTATTCATTACAGAGATGACGATATCTCTCATGTGCGTCTCGCGTGAGTACGGATTTTCAGGATCCCTCAGATAACTGATATCCCTGAATAAAGGCGTAGCAGAAAATGTCATCAATACCACCAGCATTAACACTTTTACTGGCACATCTCTTATATTGCCAACTGCGTACGCAGCCACCAGCAATACGGCGGGCAGAAGAAAAATAAAATTGCGTTGAGTTGTCACCGGGCGTAAGTAAACAGAACAGACATAGGGCACCACAATTCCTACTACCCCCCAGAACACAATCAGCCTGCAAGCAATTGCGCTTTCAGGATTTTGAGCCATCGACGCCAGCCCTGAAATTAAAATTACAGCGAGCAAAGCGGCCAGAAACGTATCTCCGAAATACAACAGGAAAACCTTGAAGAAAAAAACAGTTTCGGGTGGTTGAATCCAGAAATCCCGTGAAAAGCTACTCTCAGCGTACGATAAACCAGGAATTACGGTTAATGCGGCAAAAAATCCGGCGCAAATGAACCTGTATATAACTTGGCTGTGGACCTCGCTGCGCAAGATCATGTGAAGCAACACAAGCACTTGAGCAAAGACCGGCAGATAACCGAAGTAATGAGTATTTATCAGCGCGGCGGAAGTCAGCCAATAGCAAAAAAAATCCTGCCCTCTGCCTCGACTTAAGCAGCGCAAGAAGATCACAAAAGACAAAACGGTAAGCAACGACAGAAGCGCATAAGAGCGAGTCTCTTGCGAATACTGAACCAAGAAACTATTGACCGCTGCCAACCACGCAACGATGAGCCCTACTTGTTCATCAAACAATTTGCGCCCGAGGAGGAATACAGAGGGAATCAACAGCACGCCGATTACCGCAGAGAGATACCGCCCTGTGTGTTCGCCAAACCCGACAGCCTGATAATAAGTCCACAGTAAAATCTGATAAAAGGGAGGATGAACGTCACTCAATGTAGTTCGATACACGTCAAAGAATCCATTTTGCGGATCGCTTACCGATACACTGAAGGCCTCATCCAGCCACAGGCCAGTAGCATCGATGTTGCGCAACCTTACATACAGGCCAAATCCAATTGCGCCAATCAGACACAGGTACATTGCCAATTTGTACTTTCGCGACGCAGTGTCCATTGTCATCTCCTCAGTAGTTACTCAGCCATGATCAAAACCGGCTACCGACCTCTTCCATAAAAGTGCAAGCATTCCCACCCCGACCGCCAACCACAACGTTACCAGCCGTAACAAAACCGTCGCCGCGATCGCATCTGCCAACCCGACTCCGCCTGAAACCAGCAGCGCTAGCATCGCTGCTTCGGCACTGCCCAAACCGCCCGGCATGAAACTCAGAGCCCCCGCCAACATGGCCACCGCATAAATAAAGATCGCCAACGTTAGGCCCACGTCCGCGCCCATCGCCTGCAAAATCCAGTAAAACGCCAATGCTTCAAGCCCCCAGGCCAGCAGGCTCAATAGCGTTGCGCCCATGAAGCGACGAGGGGAATGACAGCGGCGCGACTGACGCAATACCTGAACGGCATGCCCCAGCAACCGCGAGAATCTGTCGTGCCGTTGCTCAGTGCGACGATAAATCGCGCTGACAAGGCTTGGCGAAAACATCATCGATGTACCGCATACCAAGAGGACGAAACTGGCAATGATCATCGACAACCATTCCGGATGCGCGCTCAAGCCGAACAACGCCAGGCCCGTCATCGCCAGCAGGTCCGCAAGCCGCTCACTGAACAGCGCGGCAAAGCTCTGTGCGTAAGGCACCTCCAAACGTTTGAGCAAAACACCGCGCAACGCCTCCCCGGCCTTGCCGGGAGTCGTCGTCAGGGCGAATCCGGCCAGGTAGATGTTCAAGCTCGGCCGCCAAGGCAACCGGTGACCCAAGGCAGACAGATAACCCTGCCAACGCAAAAAACGCAGACCGTATCCAAGCAAAACCACGCAGACGATTTGCCCGCACTGCCACCAACCCACTCGACTGACCGCCGCGCTCACCGCCGACCACCCACCCCACAGGGAAACAGCGAGATAAGCGAGGGCGGAGCAAATCACCGAGCCAATCAAAACGCGGTAACGCACACCCGGATAACCTCAGTGTCTGATTCACAGGTTCAGCCTCTTGAACAGCGGCTGCGGCATCACCCGAATCAGCCACATGATCACCGCCCAAAAGCCGGGCACATACAGCACCGCCACCTGTCGATTGATCCCTCTGACTATTCGCCGGGCAACCGTATCCGGTTGCGCTACAAGCACGGAGGGCAGCGCCAACCCTCGCGTCATGGGCGTGTCGACTAACCCAGGCTTTATCGTGATCACATGCACACCCGCTTTGAACAAGCGTACCCGCAAGCCTTCGCAGAACGTGGAAACGGCCGCCTTTGCCGCGCCGTACAGGTAATTGGAAGGTCGTCCTCGATCCCCGGCAACCGAGGAAATGACCGCCAGCGTGCCGTGCTGCTGGACAACCATGCGATTTGCCAACAGCGTCAACAGCGCGATCATTGAACTGCCGTTATTGGCGAACTGCTCCATGGCCTGTTCAACGTGTTGTTCGCACGCGTACTGATCTGGCAGCGAGCCATAGGCAATCAGACAGATATCCACCGTCTGCAACGTCGCCAGGCATTTCTCGTACATGACCGGATGTGCCGCGATATCACTGGCGTCCATGACGTACGTGGTCACGGCTCTGGCACCTCGAACCTGAAGATCGACGCTGGTTTGCTGGAGTTTTTGCGCATCCCTGCCGACCAGGAACAATTCGCTGCGATCAGCCGCCCACAATCGTGCGCAAGCGCAGGCAATCGCCGAGGTGGCGCCCACAATCAGTATTTTTTTCATCGAGTGACTCGCTGCCAGAAACGGGACATCAGGGTCGGATCGCGCATCGCTTCCAACTGCTCCCAAGCGGGATAGGCCTGGCGAAAATCGCTGCCGCTCATGTGAGCGTCCTTGGCCGGATACAAGCGCCCCCCGGCTTCACGGACGATGGCATCGAGACGCGACAGAAGTTTTCTCGTCAGTTCATCGTTCTGTGGAAAGTCCAGCGCCAATGAAGTACCGGGCATAGGAAAGGAAAGCCATCCCGGCGAAGGAATGTCGCCACAACGCTTGAGCACCGCGAGGAAGGAGCCACTGCCGCTACGCGCAATCGACTTGAGTAATTCGGCCAGTGCCACGGCTGCAACCGAGGCCGGCAATACGCACTGAAATTGCTGGAAACCTCTGCGTCCGTAGATGCGATTCCAGTTTTCGATACGGTCCAACGGATAGAAGAACGAGCTGTAGGCAACCTTTTGATGTTGTCCGTTCGTTGGCTGCCGTTTCCAGTAGTGATAGTTGAACAGTTTCAAGGTGAGCGAATTGATTAGCGATACCGGAGGGCGGATCGGGACAGACAGAGAACGTGGTGCAGCGACCTCAAGGGGCCCCGCCTCGCAATGATCCCCAGCCGTGTAGCATCCGCGCCCTAGCGCATTGCCCTTGGCCAGGCAATCGATCCACGCGACGCTGTATTCATGCCGCGCATCCATGTCGGCCGACAGGGCAAAAAAGTCATCCAGACAGTCAAAACGCACCCGTGTGCTGTCGATCAGGCTGGACTGGATTTTGCGCAGACGAATGCGCACCCAGGTAATCACGCCCGTCAGGCCGAGCCCGCCGATGGTGGCGGCAAACCACTGTGGGTTTAGCGTCGCCGAGCACACCATCGGCGATTGCATGGAACGGTGCAGCCCGAAACACACCAGCGAATGGGCAAACGTGCCGCAGCGATGGTGATTTTTCCCGTGGACGTCATTGGCCACCGCCCCACCCAGCGTTACATGCCGCGTACCGGGTGTGACGGGCAAAAACCAGCCACGGGGAATGGCGAGTTGTAAAATCTCGCCCAGTGTCACGCCGGCTTCAGCGCAGATCTCACCCTTTTCCCAGTCGCCTTCAATGAAGCGCTTCAGGGGACGTAATTGCAGCACGTGATCGCTTGCGGCCATGCAGCTATCGCCATAGCTGCGGCCATTGCCAAACGGCAAAGTTGTCCCGTGTGATTCGATCAACTGCTGCCACTGCGGTCCGATATCCGCTTGCCAGTGACAGGGACGACCGCTCTGCGGGGCATGGGGATAGTTTCCCCAGGAAGCCAGCGAGGCCGTCATGCCGCCACCCAGAAAATCAGACAGAACACTGTTCCCATCACCAGACTCAAGCGATCACGCAGTGCGAAAACCACCGGATCCTCATTCATGCGGCCGCGATGCGTCAGCAGCCAGATACGAGTGATCCAGAACAGCATCAATGGGCAGGCAAACCAGAGCCATCGGGGATATGCATACAACTCGGTAGTTGCGCTGTCATGGATGTAAAGCGCCAGCACCAGGACAGCGAGATAACCGGATGCGGCCCCCAAAGAGGAGAGCATTGCCAGGTCCGCAGGAAAGTAGTCGCGGCCGCCGGTCTTACCGGTGATGCCGCCGTGCAGCGCCAGCAACAGCTCGGCATAGCGCTTGACCAGCGCGAGGCTCAAAAACATGAACATGGAAAAAGCCAGCATCCACCCCGTCAGGTCGAGCCCGAAAGCGGCGCCACCGGCAATGATGCGCAAGGTGTAAAGCAGCGCCAAAGCGATGACATCCAGCGCCATCAACCTCTTGAGCACCAGCGAATACACCAGCGTCAGGCCGTAATAGCAGGCCAGCACGGCAATGAATGGGTGAGGCAGCCACAACCACGCGCCGATGAACGACACTGACAACAGCAGGGGGAAAATCAGCAGACCGGACTGGATGGATAACGAACCATTGGCGAAGGGTCGATTGCGTTTGCTCGGGTGCCTGCGATCATCGTTCAGGTCGAGCAAGTCGTTCAGAAGATAGACGCTGGATGCACACAAGCCGAAAAGCATGAAGGCCAGCAAGCCGCGCCCCAATAAAAGCGGGTTGGCCACTTGATGCGCTGCAAGCAGGGGAACGAAAATCAGCACATTCTTCATCCATTGATGAATGCGCAAGGCTTTGTACAAACTTCTGAAATACGTAACGCGAGAGTGAACCACCTGGGCTACGTTATCCAGATGCCGGGCGGCACGTTGGACGCCCGCTAGCGGATTGACGATATAAGCTTGCCTGGCCGACCGCCAGATCGGCAGATCGTCCAGCGAATTGCCGATGTAATCGAAACTTTTCTCCCCATATAACGCCACCAGCGCATCACGTTTGTTCGTTCCCGAAAGGTTCTGCTCGAGGGTTGAACCCAGAACGTCATCAAACACCTGCAGATGCTCGGCGATCCGCACTGCCAATGTGTAATGACTGGCTGTGGCGAGAACAATTTTCCGACCGGCGTTGCGCTGTTCCTCGATCATCCGGAGTACGTCGGGATCATAGGGCAAAGTCGCGAGATCGACGTCCGATGTCATTGCCAGTCGATCTTTCAGATACGCCTTGCCGTGCCAGAGCCAGGGAAAGAGTTTCAGGCAGTGCAATGGTTTGCTGCGGACAAAGGACATCACGCATTCGAACAGCAGATCAGATTTGACGAGGGTACCGTCCAGATCAACTACGAAGGGCATTGAAGCAGCGCAGGACGCTGACATCGGCAGTACGTCAGGCGGAGAGACGTTCATGCCCGTCGCCCTGGAAAAAGGACAAAGCGGAAAACGCAGTACCCTAAAACAATATTCACCAGCGAAAACGAAGCGACCGTCACAAGCCCCGACAAGCGCCAGACATCCCCAATGACACCCACGCCAAAACTCACGCCGCCCATCAGGCCGATGAACATCAGATAGGGAAATACCGGCGTTTCCCTTTCAAAGATATAAAGCATGTTCAGATAGAAAGAGAGCGCAGCAGCTACGCAGAACGCCGCAAAGTTGCTGGCCGCCTGACTCAGGGCGGCCGCCTGACAGAGCACGAAAAATATCTGCCAATGGATGAGCGCATCGGCCACTCCGATGGCGGTGGTTGCAGAGAATCCTTTCATGGTGAGGGCCAGCCGCTGCCAGAGGACGGACCTCCAAACTAGGCCAGAGCTTGAAGACGGTCTACTGTCAGAAATTACAGGTCGAGGGCTTTATCCGACCAGCGGTCATCTTGTCGTACTCACGTGTCAATAGCTCTTCCCGTGCGATTTTAAGGCGTTGACCGTTAATCGCCTTGCCCATAAAACCCAAAAGCCCCGATCTCTCGATCAGGGCTTCGTTGTTTACGCACTTAAGGTTCAAGAAACCGAACGCACCGAACCTTGCGTCACTTGCGTCGGCTGCAACTTGAACACGTAAAACAACACCGTCAGCAGCACAAGAAACGCCGGTCCCACATACAGCGCCACGCGGGTGTCCGGGAAGTACGCCATCAGGCCGACCACCAGTACCAGAAACGCCAGCGCGAAGTACGAGCTGACCGGGTACAGCCACATCTTGTACTTGAGCCCGGCACGTTCGCTGGCGCTCAGGCCTTTGCGGAATTTCAGCTGGGCGAGGAGGATCATCACCCAGGTCCAGATCGCACCGAAGGTGGCGATCGAGGTGACCCAGACGAAGACTTTTTCCGGTACCAGATAGTTGAGCATTACGCCCAGCAGCAACACCGCGATCGACAGCAGCAGTGCCCGGCGTGGCACACCGTTGTTCGAGGTCTTGGCGAAGCCCGCCGGGGCCTGACCGTTCTGCGCCAGGCTGTAGAGCATGCGCCCGGTGCTGAAGATGCCGCCGTTGCACGACGACAGCGCCGCAGTAATCACCACGAAATTGATGATGCCGGCGGCGGTCTTGATGCCCAGACGCTCGAAGGTCATCACGAACGGGCTGCCCTGGGTGCCGATTTCATTCCACGGGTAGATCGACAGGATGACAAACAGCGCGCCGACGTAGAACAGCAGGATCCGCCAGAACACCGAGCCGATCGCATCGGGAATGGTCTTCTGTGGGTTTTTCGCTTCGCCGGCGGTGAGGCCGATCATCTCGACGCCGAGGTAGGCGAACATGACCATTTGCAGTGACATCAGCACACCGGTCACGCCGTTGGGCATGAAACCGCCGTGCGCCCACAGGTTGGAAATGCCCAGCGCCACGCCATCGTTACCGAAACCGAAGGCGATGATGCCGACGCCGCCAATGACCATGGCGATGATGGTGACGATCTTGATCAGGGCGAACCAGAATTCGAATTCGCCGAAGGCTTTGACTGCGATCAGGTTGATCGAGCCCATGCTGATCAGCGCTGCCAAGGCCCAGATCCAGCGCGGCACATCGGGGAACCAGATGCCCATGTACACGGCCACGGCGGTGATTTCCGCGACGCAGGTCACCAGCCACAGAAACCAGTAGTTCCAGCCGGTGAGAAAGCCGGCCAGCGGACCGAGATAATCCTGCGCGTAGCGGCTGAACGAACCGGCCACCGGGTTATGCACGGCCATTTCACCGAGGGCGC
This sequence comes from Pseudomonas sp. TE9122, assembly GCF_056278925.1. Lineage (NCBI taxonomy): Bacteria > Pseudomonadati > Pseudomonadota > Gammaproteobacteria > Pseudomonadales > Pseudomonadaceae > Pseudomonas > Pseudomonas sp. TE9122. The sequence continues at coordinate 4,174,102 of NZ_JBWBQI010000001.1, forward strand.
GCATGATCACCAGGATCGCCAGACCGCCAAGGATGTAAGAGAGCATGATCGCCGGCCCGGCCATCTGGATGGCTTTGGCCGAACCGAGAAACAGACCGACGCCGATACAGGCACCGAGCGCCATCAGGCGGATATGCCGTTCGCCGAGTTCACGTTTGAGCGGACCGCCCGAAGCGGTGTCGCCGTGCGGCAGAGGATTGCCAACTGGCATAGGGGTACAACCTCGTCTTGTTATTGGATATGACCACCGGGTTTCGAAGCATCGGCCGATAGGCCTTGGCTGGGCAGGAAACCGCGTCGGCTTCGTGGGCAGACGCGTCTTGCAGGGCAGGCCTGAAAGATCAGCGGGGCGTGCAGTATAAAAAGCTCAGGGCAGGATTTTTCACTCTAAAAGTCACAACATTCAGCGACAACTCTCGGCAATAGTGGGTTCTGCGGAGAGGCATTACCTGCATTACGTAGGAAAAGTCGCCACTGAAAAAGCCGCGAAGTATTGCACAGCCTTGGTGCAGCGTCATGTTCCAGCCCCGGTGCATTTGATTCACCGCGCGATGTCTCCCCTCGCGCTTGATCACGGATAAATCGCCCGGCGGATTCAGAAATTTCGCTCAACAGTTGCAGCGCCGACCGGGGCGGCCAACCACTAACCTTTGAAAAAGTCAGGAGCATATGCAAGGAAGCTCACATGCCAGTTCGTCCCAATTCCCACCGTTTGCGCCAAGGTCGTTTCTCGGAAAACGGTCGTGCCTACTTCATCACCTCTGTCATCCACGAACGCCAGCCTGTATTTGCAGATTGGCGGACAGGCCGATTACTGGTTGCAGAACTGCGCCGGGCTCATGAGCAAGGAGTCGCGCAGTCCATCGCCTGGGTTGTCATGCCTGACCACTTTCATTGGCTGATGCAATTGCAACGCGGCTCACTTGGTGAAGTCATTGGCGGTGTAAAGGCTCGCTGTACGCATGCGGTTAACAGAAACACCGGACGTCACGGACCGCTGTGGCAAACCGGCTACCATGACCGAGCGATCCGTGACGGCGAGGACCTGGAGCCCATCGCCCGCTATATCATCAATAATCCCTTGCGAGCCGGGCTGGTCGATAACCTCGGTGATTACCCGCTTTGGGATACCTGCTGGCTCTGAGCGCAACAGCTCTCTGGAATAAGTGCATCTATTGTGGCGAGGGGATTTATCCCCGCTCGGCTGCGCAGCAGTCGCAACTTGCTCACATGCGGTGCGCCTGTAGAAACCGTGCTGGCAGGTTTTGGGGCTGCTTTGCAGCCCAGCGGGGATAAATCCCCTCGCCACAGGGAGTCCTCGCATGACTGATAAATCTGCTAGCCACAGGGAATCCATTGCTCGCACAGACACATCATGAGGATGTGAACAGCATCCTTGTGGCGAGGGGATTTATCCCCGCTCGGCTGCGTAGCAGGCGCAACTTGCTCACATGCGGTGTGCCTGTAGAAACCGTGCTGGCAGGTTTTGGGGCTGCTTTGCAGCCCAGCGGGGATAAATCCCCTCGCCACAGGGAGTCCCCGCATGACTGATAAATCGGCTAGCCACAGGGAGTCCATCACTCGCACAGACACATCATGAGGATGTGAACAGCATCCTTGTGGCGAGGGGATTCATCCCCGCTCGGCTGCGTAGCAGTCGCAACTTGCTCACATGCGGTACGCCTGTAGAAACCGTGCTGGCAGGTTTTGGGGTTGCTTTGCAGCCCAACGGGGATAAATCCCCTTGCCACAGGGAGTCCCTGCAAGACTGATAGATCTGCTAGCCACAGGGAGTCCATCGCTCGCACAGACACATCATGGGGATGTGAGCAGCCTTTTTGTGGCGAGGGGATTTATCCCCGCTCGGCTGCGCAGCAGGCGCAATTTGCTCACATGCGGTGGGCCTGTAGAAACCGTGCTGGCAGGTTTTGGGGCTGCTTTGCAGCCCAGCGGGGATAAATCCCCTCGCCACAGGGAGTCCTCGCATGACTGATAAATCTGCTAGCCACAGGGAATCCATTGCTCGCACAGACACATCATGAGGATGTGAACAGCATCCTTGTGGCGAGGGGATTTATCCCCGCTCGGCTGCGTAGCAGGCGCAACTTGCTCACATGCGGTGCGCCTGTAGAAACCGTGCTGGCAGGTTTTGGGGTTGCTTCGCAGCCCAGCGGGGATAAATCCCCTCGCCACAGGGAGTCCCCGCATGACTGATAAATCGGCTAGCCAACTGAATCCATGCCCACACAGACACATCATGAGGATGTGAACAGCATCCTTGTGGCGAGGGGATTTATCCCCGCTCGGCTGCGTAGCAGGCGCAACTTGCTCAGACTCGGTGTGCCTGTAGAAACCGTGCTGGCAGGTTTTGGGGTTGCTTCGCAGCCCAACGGGGATAAATCCCCTCGCCACAGGGAGTCCCTGCATGACTGATAAATCGGCTAGCCAACTGAATCCATGCCCACACAGACACATCATGAGGATGTGAGCAGCATCCTTGTGGCGAGGGGATTTATCCCCGCTCGGCTGCGTAGCAGGCGCAATTTGCTCACATGCGGTGGGCCTGTAGAAACTGTGGTGGCAGGTTTTGGGGCTGCTTTGCAGCCCAGCGGGGATGAATCCCCTCGCCACAGGGAGTCCCTGCAAGACTGATAAATCGGCTAGCCACAGGGAGTCCATCGCTCGCACAGACACATCATGGGGATGTGAACAGCATCCTTGTGGCGAGGGGATTTATCCCCGCTCGGCTGCGCAGCAGTCGCAACTTGCTCACATGCGCTGTGCCTGTAGAAAGCGTGCGGGCAGGTTTTGGGGCTGTTTTGCAGCCCAGCGGGGATGAATCCCCTCGCCACAGGGAGTCCCTGCAAGACTGACAAATCTGCTAGCCACAGGGAGTCCATCGCTCGCACAGACACATCATGGGGATGTGAACAGCATCCTTGTGGCGAGGGGATTTATCCCCGCTCGGCTGCGTAGCAGGCGCAACTTGCTCACATGCGGTGTGCCTGTAGAAACCGTGGCGGCAGGTTTTGGGGCTGCTTTGCAGCCCAGCGGGGATAAATCCCCTCGCCACAGGGAGTTCCTGCATGGCTGATAAATCGGCTAGCCGCCTGAATTCCTCACACTGACAACATCCCGGCATGTGAACAGCCTCTTTGTGGCGAGGGGATTTATCCCCGCTCGGCTGCGCAGCAGGCGCAACTTGCTCAGACTCGGTGTGCCTGTAGAAACTGTGGTGGCAGGTTTTGGGGCTGCTTTGCAGCCCAGCGGGGATGAATCCCCTCGCCACAGGGAGTTCCTGCATGGCTGATAAATCGGCTAGCCGCCTGAATTCCTCACACTGACAACATCCCGGCATGTGAACAGCCTCTTTGTGGCGAGGGGATTTATCCCCGCTCGGCTGCGCAGCAGTCGCAACTTCCTCAGACTCGGTGTGCCTGTAGAAACCGTGCTGGCAGGTTTTGGGGCTGCTTCGCGGCCCAGCGGGGATAAATCCCCTCGCCACAGGGAGTCCCCGCATGACTGATAAATCGGCTAGCCGCCTGAATCCCTCACACTGACAACATCCCGGCATGTGAACAGCCTTTTTGTGGCGAGGGGATTTATCCCCGCTCGGCTGCGTAGCAGGCGCAACTTCCTCAGACTCGGTGTGCCTGTAGGAACCGTGCTGGCAGGTTTTGGGGCTGCTTCGCGGCCCAGCGGGGATAAATCCCCTCGCCACAGTGTGTGTTCCAGTTATTCAGACAAGCCGTCTCCTCCGCTCTGCACATTTTCTTCACCGGCTCCAACCACCGTCTAAGCTTCAGACAAGTCCGATCAATCTGCGTGAATGGATCAGTCGACTATGGGCGCTTTGTGGCAAACCGATTCGAGTAAAACCGTGGTTCAGACTGAACGTGTGAATGAAGCGCCTGTCCCTGAAAAACCCCGTCGTCAGCGGCACGGGTGGAAGGCTTTCTGGTTGCTGTTTTTGATCATTGCGGTGGTGGTGGGACTCGCCGCGTCCAAGGAAATGCGCACTTCGCGCTTTCAGGCGCGGGAGCTGAGCCAGTACGCCGCTTCGCTGACCTACAAACTGGAACCCGGTCCCAGCGAAGCGATTCGTTATCCGGGCAACGGCCCTTTCGATCTGCGCCTGGGTTACAGCTCTCTGGACGAATTCCTCCCGCGCCTGCTCAAGCGCAATTACGTGATCACCGAGCAGACGCGCTTCTCCCCCGCCCTGCTCGGTTACACCGACAAAGGCCTGTTCGTGCCGTATTCGGAAAAGATCCAGGCGGGGTTGTCGATCACCGACTGCCGAGGCGCGCCGCTGTATCGATACAACTATCCGCAGCAACTGTATGCCGACTTCGCGGCGATTCCGCCGGTGGTGGTCAGCAGCCTGCTGTTCATCGAAAACCGCTTTCTCCTCGACCCGAAACAGCCGCTGGCCAACCCGGCGGTGGACTGGCCGCGTTTCGGCATGGCCGCGTGGTCGCAAGTGGCGAAGTTGCTGCACCTGCCCGGGCAATCGGCCGGCGGCAGCACCCTGGCAACGCAACTGGAGAAGTATCGCCACTCACCCGATGGCCTGACCGTGTCGGGCGCGGAGAAGATCCGCCAGATGATTTCCGCCAGCGTGCGCGCCTATCAGGATGGCCCAGAGACCCTCGGTTCGCGGCAGAACATCGTGCGCGACTACCTCAACAGCGTGCCGCTCTCGGCGGTGCCCGGCCACGGTGAAGTGCACGGCATGGCCGAAGGTTTGCGGGTCTGGTACGGCAGTGATTTCAACAAGGCCAACGAGCAACTGAACAGCCCGAAGACCGACCCGCAGACCATGGCCGCCAAAGGCCTGGCCTTGCGTGAAATGCTCTCGCTGATGATCGCCCAGCGCCGCCCTTCGCATTACCTGACCAAGGGTCGCGACGAATTGGCCAGCCTCACCGACAGCCACCTGCGCCTGCTCAAGCAGAACGGCGTGATCGACAGCGCCCTCGCTGACGCTGCGCTGGCGAGCACCGTGTCGTATCGCGACTGGCAGACCCAGCCAACGATGCAGCCGATTGAAACCAACAAGGGCATCAGTGTTGCCCGCAGCCGCTTGGCGAGCATGCTCAATCGCCCGCTGTACGACCTCGATCGCCTCGACCTGTCGGCCACCAGCACCCTGCAGGGCGATCTGCAAACGCAGGCCACGGCTTATCTGAAAAAACTTGCCGACCCGGCCTACGCAGCAGAAATCGGTCTGCTCGGCGAACGCTTGCTGACACCCACCAGCACCACGCAAGTGCGTTACAGCTTCACCCTCTTCGAACTGACCCCGGACGGCTCGCGGGTGCGCGTGCAGACCGACAGCACCGATCAGCCGTTCGACATCAACGAAGGCAGCAAGCTTGAACTCGGCTCGACGGCGAAAATGCGTGTGCTGACCACGTACCTGCAAATCGTCGCCGAGCTGCACGACAAATACGGCGCGATGGGCGTGGCAGAATTGAAAAAAGTCGAAGTGCCCGATCAGGACCGCCTCAGCCGCTGGGTCATCGACTACCTGATCCAGAACAAGGATCACGACCTGTCGAAGCTGCTCGGCGCCGCGCTGGATCGCAAATACTCGGCCAGCCCCGGCGAGGCGTTTTTTACCGGCGGTGGGCTGCACAGATTCAACAACTTCCGCAAAGAGGACAACGGTCGCCTGCCGACCCTGCGCGATTCGCTGCGCGAGTCGATCAACCTGCCGTTCATTCGCCTGATGCGCGACATCGTCCGCTACACCACCTACTCAGGCCCCAACGGCGAATTGCTCAAGGATGATCGCGATCCGCGCCGTCAGGAATACCTGGCCAGTTTCGCCGACCGCGAAGGCACCTCGTTCCTGCTCAAATTCTGGAAAAAGTACAAGAACAAGGACACCCAGGCGCGCCTGGAAACCTTCCTCGACAGCATCCGCCCGACGCCGATCCGCATGGCGGCGGTGCATCGCTATCTGCTGCCGGAGGCCAGTCAGGAAGACTTCAACCGTTTCGTGCGCTCGCGACTCAAGGGCACCAAGCTCAACGAAAAACTCACCGACGACCGTCTGATCCGCCTCTACGATTCCTATGGCCCCGGCAGTTACGATTTGCCTGACCAAGGCTTCATCGCCAAGGTGCATCCGCTGGATCTGTGGATGATGGGTTACCTGCTGCATCACCCGGAAGCGACCTTCAGCGAGATCGTCAAGGCCAGCCATTTCGAGCGCCAGGAAGTCTACAGCTGGCTGTTCAAGAGCCGGCACAAGGGTGCGCGAGACAGTCGTATTCGCACCATGCTCGAGATCGAAGCGTTCCTCGACATTCATCAGCGCTGGCAGAAACTCGGCTACCCGTTCGATCACCTGGTGCCATCACTGGCCACCGCCATCGGCAGTTCCGGCGACCGTCCCGCCGCGCTCGCCGAGCTGATCGGCACCATCCTCAATGACGGCGTGCGCATGCCGACGCTGCGCATCGACAGCCTGCACTTTGCTGCCGATACGCCGTATGAAACCAGGCTGATCAACGACCCGCACGTGGGCAAACGCGTGATGCCGGTTGAAGTGGCCCGGGCCATGCGCGAGGCGCTGTCGCAAGTGGTCGACGCCGGTACCGCCAGAAGGCTGTCCGGCAGTTTCAAACTGCCCGACGGCACACCGCTGGCCATGGGCGGCAAGACCGGCACCGGCGATAACCGCATTGCGGCGATCGGGTCTGGCGGGCGGATCATCAGTTCGAAGTCGATCAACCGCACGGCGACCTTTGTGTTCTACATCGGCGACCACCATTTCGGCACCCTCACCGCGTTCGTCCCGGGGCGCTCGGCGGAGAACTTCAAGTTCACCTCGGCTCTGCCCACGCAGGTACTCAAAGGCATGGCGCCGATTCTCACGCCGTATCTGCAACCGGGCAGCGACTCACAGTGCCAACCGCCACAGGCGCCCGTGGTGGCATCGGCGCTGCACTGAGCGAACGTGGTCTGCACGTCGCGCCGAAGGCCATCGGCGCAAAAGGTGGTATTCGTGCATTGTTCCGATTCGAATTCTTGTCGCATCGCTGAGGCGATCACACGTTTGGCTCCCGATCTTTGAACTTTTGTTTTGCCCTGCCGCCGGTACGCTGATCATTCCTCAAACAATCAAGGATGATTGGCCATGTCTGACTCCCCTCAGCCTGCCGAAGCCGCCGACAAAGGCCGGCATTACGCGTTCATCGAATCGGCTGTCAGCGCGCCGTTCAAAACTGCAACGCTCAGCCGCAGCCTGGCACTCGCCGCCACGCCACTGAAGCGCGAACCCTGGTACAGCGCACCCGGTACGTATGCGAGCAGACTCGCCGCCGCCAATCTCAAGGCCTGGGACTCGCAGAACAAGGTCGATCATCTGCTGGCCAGGACCGACCTGTACGCCTTCGCCGAGCCGCTGCTCAAAGCAAGGATCAAGCAATGCCATGGCATCGAGCCGGACGTCAGGAAGACCTGGCTGCGCCTGTATATCCCCGCCAGCAGTCCCTGGTATGCAATCGACGTGGTCGACGGTTCGACGACCCGTACGGTCTCACTGCTCGATGCCGCTCTGCACAACTTTGCCGCCAACGAGACGGTCGGCGCAGGCTCGGACTACATCAGCCAGCCTGATGCGCGCGGCCACTTCGACGTCTTGCCGCTCAAAAACCAAATGCCCATCAGCCAGTTCCAGACACTGTGTCGCGACCTCGACCTGGGCGGGCAATATGCCAGGCACTTGCAGGGCTACTTGCTGCCCGGCGAAGCGCTGGCCGAGAGCCTTCTGCAATACAAGATCGGCACCAGCCTCAAAGACGCCCTCGCCGTCGCGGCGCACATCGCCTTGCTCAAGGCAGAGATCCAGTACGACACCTTCAGGATGGTGCTCGGCTTCAGCACAGAGGAAAACCCGCGCTTGCGTCTCAACAACCGTTCGATTCGCTGCAATGACCTGTCCATGCTCGGTACCCGCCTGACCGGCATTCTGTTGCTGATGCACGGCCACCCCGACAGTCGTGGGGTTCGACGCCTGATCGTCTACGTGCCGCACGATCCGGATCATCCACTCAAGGAGTACGAGTCGCTGGCGGCGTTTCGTGACGAACTGACCCGCCAGTTGCGCGAGGACCGCCTGAGCGCCTCGACCGGGCATACGTACCGGCAATTCTTCAGCCAGTTCGTCGATCAGCAGCAACGTGGGCATTTTTTTGCCGAACTCGAACAGCGGTTGTTCGTCGTCCGCCATCACGAACGCGAGCAGAGCACCGACCAGCGCCCGGTGTGGCGCAAGGACCCGGTGGAAAAGCCCAGGTTGCAGTTCACGCGCTTGCCGTTGCAGGGCGATTACTGGCGGCACGTCTATCAGCAGAAACTCAACAAGGTCATCAATGATGCGCGGCAAATCGCTGTCTCGACCGCCGATGCCGATAGCAACGCACGCTGGGCATGGTGGGACAACTTCAAGCGGATCGTCTCGGACATCTTCAACGTCGCCCTGCTGATTGCCACGCCCTTTGTGCCTGGTCTGGGCGAGGTGATGATGGCCTATACCGCCTATCAACTGACCAGCGATGTAATTGAAGGCATCGTCGATCTGGCCGAAGGCGTCTGGGAGGAAGCTGCCGGACATGTCATCAGTGTGGTGACCGATGTCATTCAACTGGCGGCGTTCGGCGCCGGCGCGCAGATTGGCGAAACGTTGCGGATAAAACTCTCACCGCAGGTCGATGCCATGCAACAGGTCAAATTGCCCGACGGCAAACCAAGCCTGTGGCATCGCGACCTCAGCCCTTATGCACGTGACGAGCTGAGCCTGGCAGCGCAATCGAAGCCCGATCGTCACGGCCTGCATCAACATGCCAGCGCCAGCGTCCTGCCGCTGGAAGGCAAGCTCTACGTGGTGGAAAAAGCCTCCGCCGATGCCACCAGCAAAACTCACCGGATCAAACATCCGAATCGAGAAAATGCCTACCAGCCAAGGATCGAACACAACGGTCACGGCGCCTGGCTGCATGAAGCAGAATCGCCAGGCGACTGGCCCGACGCCCGGCTGATGCCTCGCCTGGGCCACAGCGTCGAGCGCTTTACGCCTGTGCAACTGGAGGACATCCGGCGCAGCAGCGGCACCAGCCACGATGAACTGCGTCGCATGCACAGCGACAACAGCCCGCCACCGCCGCTGCTGGCCGACACGGTCAGGCGCGTCAGTGCATACGAGGATGTCATCGAGGCTGTGCAGAACCTGCGTAACGGCAAACCGATCGATGCCGATGCGGTATGGCTGGAGCCGATGCTGACCAGCCTGCCGGGCTGGCCGCCGCGACGCGCGCTGGAGGTTTTCGCGCGTCAGGACCTGACCGGCTACTCGCATAAATACGGCAACCCGCTGGCGTCCGAAGCCGACACGTTGCGCATCAGCCAGGCTGATCTCAACGCCGGACACTTGCCCGAGCGGGTCGCCGGGTTCCTGCGCGACGACGAGTTCAATCATCTGCTCGGCCCGATGGTCACTGCCGAGCAACGGGTCGAGGTCCTGCGCAGTCAACTGGCCGACGCACTCAATCAGCAGCGCAGCGCCGTCGCCCGCCATCTGTACCAGGCCGGGCAGCGCAACGGCCACGCCGACATTGCCGTGATCAGACAGTCGTTTCCGGATCTGCCATTGCCCTTGGCCGAGACGGTTCTGAGCCAGGCTCGCGTCGCCGAACGGCAACGCATCAGCGACGAACAGCACTTGCCGCTACGCCTGAAGAATCAGGCCCGAGAGCTGGATTTCGAGGCGTCGGCCAGTCGCGCGTACGACGGTTTTTACCGGGACGATCTGATGACTGAACAGACCGAACGCCTGGCGCTCAATACGCTGAAAATCCACACCGACACCTTTGCCGACCTGCGCATCGAAGTGTTCGACGGCAGCCCGCACGGTCCGTTGCGCTGCAATGTCGGGCCGCAGGACGCCAGTACTGTAAGGCAGCTGCTGAGGCGTGGCGAAGGCCGTTATGAAGTGCGCGACGCCAAGGGTCAGGTGCTGCATGACAGTAGCGATTTCCACGAAGCCATCCTGCGCGCCGTACCGCTCGAAACGCTGGCGAGTACCGGTTATCAGCGCGGTCAGGGCCGCGCCTTGAAACTGTGGATCATGGAACAGTGCGCCCCGCCAGCCGAACGCCGTATTGCTCTGGCGCAACCGCCGATCCGAACGGTCGCCCCCCGCGAGACGGAGATTCTTCTACGCGGCTGGCCCTGGGCGGCAAAAACCCCGGAACAGCGGCTCAGACAGTTGTACCCGAAACTCAACGACAGAGAGGTCGCGGGTTTCCTGGCGGCGCTGGAAAAAAAGGGCAACAGCGAACGCGCCATCGCCGACCTTGAGCGCGAACGCGAAGTGCTCGACAACGCCCTCGACAGCTGGCGCAGCAGTTACACCCCCGTCATTGAAGACAACGGGGAACTGATCGCGCTGCCAACGGATTTCGTCCGCGAGGGCGGCTTGTACATCGAGCAGCAGTTGAGGAAGTGCTTCAAACGCGAGAACGAACGGCCCGGCGCACGCAATCCCCATCCGGAACACGGCTATACGCTGGACCTTTCAGCCGAACTGCCGCTACCGAACCTTGAGTCATGGTGGCGCGACTTGCGACGGCGTCCCGGGATGCAGCAATACTTCGAGCGGATTACCGGACTGAACATCACCAACATTGCGCTTTCAACCACACCGGACAGCCTGCTGGCGAGTTTCCCGAATCTGCGGCAATTGAGCGCCCAACGCTGCGGTTTCAAGGAGGTGCCGGCTGCCCTCGGGAAAATGCATCAGTTGCAGACGCTGGACCTGTCGCACAACAGCATTGAACTGACCTATGACTCAAGCACGCGCCTGAGCAATCTCACCCGCTTGCACAGCCTGAATCTCAATGGCAACAACCTGCGTGTGCCGCCGGATATCGGGCGCATGGAGCAACTGGTCGAACTGAACCTGGTCAATACGCGCATTCGCGATTGGCCGGCAGGATGGCTTGAAGTCGATGGACAGATACGGCAGCGCCCGAAGGGGTTCTACCTGGACATGCGAGACAATCCGCTGGACACCCTGCCCCGGGTCGAACCCGGTAGCGATCAGGCGCGCCTGCTGGCTCGCGCACGGATCAGTGTTGCCAAATTCGACAGTGACCAGTTGCGGCGTCTTGGCGAGTATCGCCAGTCGGTAGGGTTGAGCGTCGTGCCCGGTTATTCATCCGCCGCCGCCGATGAGCTTGATTACTGGAAGTTGATGCCCGCCAATGCGGATCCGTCCCACCCTTCGGCAGCCTTCAGCCGCTACCGCGAGCAGTCCTGGCATGACCTGATGGCCGAGCCTGATTCCGCCGGCTTTTTCAGCGTGATCCGCAAGCAACGCGAATCCGCCGATTACGGGACTGACGCGGGGCGGCGGAATTTGACCGCACGGGTCTGGGACATGGTCGACGCGGCGGCGCTCGACGAACATCTGCGCAAAAAGCTCTTCGAGCAGAACGTGTCTGCACAGGATTGCGCTGATCTGGGCCAGCAGCTGTTCAATTCACTGGGGCTCAAAGTCCTGGTATCCAAGGCCTACAACGAAACGGCATCGGCCTCGCAGCTGGAAGACAGACTCGTGCGTCTGGCGCGCAGCGCGGCGCGCCTTGATCGGGTCAGCGATGAGGCCGCCATGGAGGTCAGTCGCCAGCAGCAGCAACACCTGATTGATCCGCGCCTGCCGGCCCCGGACGAAATTCAGATTCATCGGGCGTTCGAAGCGGGCCTGGGCGAGCGTCTGGATTTGCCCTGGCAAGCGGGGGGCATGCCTGTGCAGCCTCGGGCCGGGGTAAGCGAGGAAAAGCTCAACGCTGCCTACCAGAGAATCATCCAGCGCGAACAGGGGGATGGCCTGGTCAACGGCATGATCGATCTCTATACCGATCCTTTCTGGGAGGATTACCTGCGCAATACCTATCCTGACCGTTATCAGGAGAACCTGCGCCTGTACGAAGAAAAATTCCGTCAGCTCGACAGCCAGGTGTTCAGCAGCGACCGGGAGTACAGGAAGCTGGCCGACAAAATCAGCTACGAGCGCAACGAGCTATCCCGCGCCTTGAGTCGCGAAGCCCTCGACAGGGCCGGACTCTGAAACCATCACACGGCATTCGGCGAGCGTTTCAGGCTGGCCGAATCTGCCAACGGACCCTGGTCATGCTTGCGATACCCACCGCGTACGACATTCAGGCATCAGCGTCATTGCCGTTTGGCGCGCTGGCGCTAAACAACAGCACGACGTTGCCGCTGTAATGACCGGGGCGGTAGCCACCCGGCGGTTTGATGGGTTCGATTTTCAGCAGCACACGTTTACCGACAGCCGCCTCTTCTTCCGAAAGCACTTGTTGCGGAATGATGTGCGAACTCAGCACGACGTCATTGAACGTCACCCGCAGCTCAATCACTTCACCCGTTGTGCCGGTATCAAGGAATGGCTCGGTGGCCAGACGCGCCTCGATGGCGCTGCTGTCATGCCGCATGTCAAAAGATTTTTCCAGATTGCCCAAGCTGTCCGTGGCATGGTGCCAGGCCAGCACCTGCGGACGGTGAATCCAGTCCGGTTGTGCCGGAATGATGTAGAAGGGCCGGCTGGGAATGGTCAGCGACACTTCGAAGGTGTGCTCCTCCCGGGCGGCCCACGTCACTGCCGCGGTCAACGCGGCGGCGACCGCCAGCAGGGCGGCGGTGCATTGCTTGATCATGTTGGCTACCTGATGCGTGAATGGAAAACCGGCCTAGCGGCTGGCGACTTTCATGGTTTTCTTGTCGCTGCCTTCGATCAGAAAGAAGCGGTACTCACGGCCCTTTTCCTTGTTGAAGGCAAAGGATTTGCCCGCCAGCACATGGTGTTTGGTGGTCGCCCCGCAATCGCTTTCCTTGCTCAGCGAACAGCTCTTGAACTCATCGACGATCACCACGGTATTGCCGTTGTTGCGCAGTTCGTAGCGACTCTCGGTTTCGTTGATCGCCGTGGCGTAACGCGCGTCTCTTGGGCGGACAAAGAAGATCGTGCCAAACCCGGTCATGACGTTGACGCCGGCCGACAACGACTTTTTGTAATCCTCCCGCTCTTCACCGGTGACGACAAAATCGTCTTCCTTTTCCGGCACCACGGGCACGAAGCGCACGCGGAAATAGCGTTCTCGATCCCGTTCGCCCATGTACAGCAAGCGTGTGCCCTGCATGCCTTGCGCCGGGACGATCAGCCGCGCCGGGCTAGCCATCAGGCCGTTGCGCGAGGCGCCATCGGCGGCGTTCTCGACAGCAATTTCCTTGGGCGTGCCGGCGTCGTCGTAAACGATTTCGAGCACATTGATCTTGACGAATGCGGTGGCGTCGCCGCTGTTGAAAACCCGTTTGAGATAGGTGCTCTTGTCGGCTTCCAGATAGTCGTAAACGGTGCCGACATTGATCTGCGGCCCGGCCTGCGCCGTCAGGCAAAAAACGCTGAGCAGGCCCAGCAAAAGACCACGGTTCATCGTGTTGAACTCCATGAACGTTGAGTGAAAGCGGACCGGGACGCTCATACTTCCGAATCCCAGATAATGGTGACGTTGCCGCGCAAACGGTCGTTCTTGCCCGGCCTGAGCAGGAAATCGATTTCTCTCGAGTCCATGTCGAAATGCAGATAGCCAGGCTTGCGCTCGACATACATTCCAGGCTGAAAAGGCGCTGACCAGCGATTGAAATCCAGGGGGATCCGGTTGACCTGACCGCCGCCGGGGCCAATGATGCCCGGCGGCAGACTCATCCTGACTTGAACCCGAGAGCTATCGCCCTTCGGGCTACCCAGGTTGCAGACATTTCCGCCTTGGGAATTGCACAACAACATGACCTTGAAACGCGAAGAGGCCGAAATGTAGAAGACCTGGTCGGCAAATATCCGCGTGGGTTTGCGTCCGCTGTTGATCCATGGCTCCCAGCCACCTACGGGCTCAAGCGTGACCCGAGTGCCGCCGGGGGGCAGGTCGACCTTGAGGGTGTGTTGCACGTCGAGGACGAAATCCAGGGTCAGCGTGGGGTCGTCGGGCTGCAGCAAGAGGCCGCCCAGAACAAAATCGCGGCCGCCTCCCAAGGTGTAAGTAACCGAGCCGGTATATTGCCCGGTAGACATGCCCAACGGATTGGGAGTCCTTAATTCATAAGCAAAATCCATCTTGTCGAAAGCTATTGACGGGAGACGGTAAGCGACATTTTTGGAGCAGCCAGCTTGCACCGGGGTCTTCCAGAAGAAGCGATAACTGTGCGTACCGTAGGACGCCACACCGCTGTAACGGCAGGGTTCCGGCACATAAACCCAACCGCTGGAGTCCCATAATTTGTCATGCGCTTCAGCCACGTCTGACACGCCGGTGATGCTGGTCGCGGAATCGCCCAGAATGTACGTGGAGCCGATACCGATGATGCGCACTTCGACGGTTTCGGTTTCCTGCGTTTGCATATTGGTAACTGTCAATTGTCGCCAGTCGGCCGGGGCTTTCACCAGCATCGGTTCACCGCGTGAGATGAAGCGTGTGGAGTCGAACCGTACAGGCATCTCGATGCTGAAAATGTTGTGGTCGGCGCATTGCGCCGGGTAGCTTGCGCAGTAGCCGGTGTTGGGGGTTTTGTTCACGAACAGATTCTTGCCTGGCTGCGTCGGGTCAGGCTGAAACGTCGCACGGATTTCCTGATTGAATCCATGGGCGGTGGACATGGCCAACGCCAGCGTCAGCGCGCAGCCTGCCTGGAAGATTTTCATATGCTCAGCCTGCCTTCATTTCGGTGGTAGTGACGTCGGCGAGGGTGTCTGGGGTGCAACGCAGATCGCCGATCATCAACACGTCGTTTTCGCTGCGGTGGTCGGCCTCGTTCAAGCGGAACTGACACAACAACTGGTTGCCCTGGCGCACTTCCAGGGTGGGTGAACCGGCGTTCATTTCCATCGAGAAGAAACCGTCGACTTCGGTCACGCCACGGCTGGCGTGGTTGATCACGTGGTGGCCCTTGAGCGGCCGCCCGCTTGCATCGACCAGGCGACCGAGCACGGTGAGGGTTTTCATCACGCGAACCTTGCGATACTCGATGCCGCCCTTGTTCAGGTGATAGCGGGTTCGCGCCGGTTCGATGGTGGCGGCCGGTACGGTGTTGCCTTCGAAGTCGAAGCTCACCGAGCTGTTCTGATAAGCGGTGATCGGAATGAAATTGCGCCCCGGCTTCAGCGCCGCACCGCCGCCGCTGTAGTCGTCGGCGCGCAGGACGATGTCGTCGATATCCGACTCGACGTCGACGATCATTCCCGCACCGCGCACGTCGCTCTGGCTGGTCAGCAGCATCTTTTCACCGCCGACCACCAGTGTGCTGTCGAGGTTGAGCCCGCCGGTGAAGTTGCCGTTGTAGGAAGAGCGCTGGACGAAGGCGTCGCCGTTTACCGCGTCGGTGCGGAAATTGGTCAGGCTCGACATGCCCAGGCCGTAAGTGTCGGTAAGCGCCGTCACCGAGACGCTTTGCAGCACGTGATCCTTGAAATCCTTGCGCCAGCCGAGCGAAGCATTGTTGTCGCGTTTGCCGTCGCGGGCCGTGCGTGAACCGATGCTGCCGGTGAGCTGCTGACCGGGAGCGCCCAACGCCAGGTTGATGCTCAGATCGACGCCGCGATTGCGCGCATCGCCACTGCTGAAACTGCCCGGCCGATCAAAGACCGACAGGCGCCAACTGGCATCACTGCCCAGCAATACGGCGCGCTGGGTCCAGCCCAGATCCACGCCCACGCCTTCGACATTGCCTTCGCTATGCGAGACCCGGGCATTGACCGAACTCTTGCTGCTCAGCCGATGGTTGAGCGCCAGTGACGAATTGCTGGTCTGGCCGACAAACACGTTACGTGGACGAACGCGCGTGCCGTCCGGCAGCGTGTCGTAGGTGTTGGTGGTGTCGAGCCAGCTGCGGTTGTGGCTGATCACCAGACTGCCCGCGCCATAGTTGTAAAGGCTTTGCAGGTCCAGACCGGTGCCGTAATCCTCGGTCTTGTAGACATTGGCATACAGGCTGACGTGGTTGGCCAGGGTCCAGTCGATGGAAGTACCGTATTGCAGTTTTTCGCGGATCTGCCGCGCCGACGCGCCGACAATCACCCGTGGGTGCAGCAGGTAATTGACCGCCGCACCGGCGGTGGGACTGCCGCTCGATTGCGTGTCCCAGTTGCTCAGCAGTTTGCTTTCTTCACCGGCAAACACGTTGTAGCGCCAGCGTTCGTCAAGGTTGCGCCAGTTGCTGGGCTTGTACACCAACTCCTGGGTGGTGGAGGTGATCTGGCCGTCTTCGATCAGGCGCACTTCCACTTCATAAATACCGCCGGGCAGCGGCCGGGTGTCGAGGGTCTGCAAACCGGCCGGCACCGATTGGGTATTGATCAACAGACCGTCGCGCCAGATCTCCACCGAACCCTGCCGGTTGGCTGTCACGTAGATCGGGTAAACGCTGGGCATCGGGCTGTTGATCGCGAGGCTGTCGGAGCTGCCGTACATGAGGCCGACCGCCGTATCGGGGCTGGTGCCAAACGTGCGCGGCTGGCGCGTGAGTCCTTCGGAATTGGGGGTGAAATAGCCCAGGCGCAAGAAGCTGCCTTGCAGTTCGCGCTGGGTGTGCAGCTCGTGCACGGCGTGGTAGAGCTTGTCGTCGGGGCCGCCGAGCCGGGCCAATTGCAGATTCAGCGTCTGGCTCCAGTTGCCCAGGCTCGAACTGGCTTCCAGGCCGAAGCGTCCGCCGAGGTCCTGATCCTGGCCACCGTTCAGGTTGAGCTGGTTGCGCACCATCAGGCCGCTGCTACCGCCGCTCGGTTGCTCGTAATAACGCTTGGCTTGAAGGTCGCGTTCGGCGTTTTCGGTGACGATCGATACCAGCGAACTTTCCAGGTTGTAATGCACCGCGAGAAACTGGTCGGGGCAGGAACCGCTGCACGCACCTAATGGCACGCCGGGTTTGAGGTAGCTTGCCCATTTTTCCCGTTCAGCGGGGCCGAAGCGGTTTTCGCTGGTGTCGGTGAATTCGAGAAGGGTGATGCGATCATCGCGGGACAACACCACCATGGCCTCACCCAACGGCTGTTGGTCGACTTCGACCCGCACCGCCAGAGGCACATCAAAGAAATGCTCCTCGAAATCCGCTGGCAAGCCTTTGGCCTGCGCCAGCAAACTGCGTGGCGTCGTACCGGCGGTGTTGGATGCGACGGCTGCGCTGGCACAAAACAACAGCGCAAGCGCAGCCGCGATGGGTGTCATCGGGAACATGAACTCGTACTCTGATTGACTGACAATGAAAGTCCGTCGGGGCAAACATCACTGCCTGCCCCGTCGGTTGACGCCACTGCTGAAAAGCGAGCGTTTTGGACCTGATCAGTCGATCAGTTGCCGCCAACCGGTGGCACGGCGTCGAAGATCATCGCCACGGAACCGGTGTAGTCACCCGGCTGGAAGTTGCTGCCTTTGGCGGAGATTTTCAGCGGGGCGCGGTAGTTCACATCCGACTCGGATTCACCGACGACCATTTGCGGGGTCAGGGTCAGTTCCTTGTTGTTGAGCATGACCTGCAGGTCGATCGAGGTATTGCCGGCAACCAGTTTCGGCAGGCTTTCCAGACTGGCGTGAACCGAACCGTTGTTATTGCGCACGTCGAAGAAACCGTTGACGTCGGCCATCTTGCCGGTGGTCGGCTGATAGCTCATGTCCTGGTCTTTGTTGACCAGATCCGGATCAGTCGGCACCACATAGAAACCGTTGGTTGGCACATGAGCGATCAGGCTGATGGAGTGCGACGCTTCGCCCGCAGCGAAGGCAGTGGAGGACATTGCCAGAAGAGCCAGTGGAGCAGCGATTGCGATTTTCTTGAACATCGTTCAGTACCTGTTTGCTTTATATAGGGGGTGTCATTGAAAGTTCACAAACCATTTGCTCATCGACCGCCAGAGCAACTTGAACTTTCAATGGCGAGCATCATCGGCTGTTGCCTCTGGAATGTAAGCAGGCAACTTCCGACAAACTCGTAGTTAAACAACCTCACACCCCGCCAGAAAAAAGAACAAAAAACAGATACTTGCAACATTCGCTGTAAGTTGCGCCCTACACACAGTTACAGGCAAAAAACCATACAGCAACTTAGCCGCTTTAACGCGGCAACTTGCGAGGAATTAGAACATATACTCAAGTACAACTAGAGCGATAACTTTAACTTTACGGTCACCGCTTTGATTTATTGATCAAAAAACTTTTTCCGGCTCTTTTTCGCTTTGACCGCTCGTCCGTCAAGCTCAGGACAAGGCCAAAAACGTCTTGCGCAACCCTTAAGATATATCTTAAGTTGTATCTAAATACGACGAGAGAGAAGCGAAATGAGAGACCATCATTCACCCCATCGCGAGCACGGCGATGGCCGCGACGGCTTCGAGAAACGCCCCGGTCGCGAACGCGGCGGTCGCGGCCCGCGAGTTTTTGCCCCCGGCGACTTGAAATTGCTGTTGCTGGCGCTGATCGCCGAGCAGCCCTGCCACGGCTACGACCTGATCCGCCAGATCGAAGGCATGTTCGATGGCGCTTACAGCCCGAGCCCCGGGGTGATCTACCCGACCCTGACCTTTCTGGAAGAGAGCGATTTGATTGCCGGTGATGCCGAGGCCGGCAAAAAGCGTTACAGCGTCACCGACGCCGGTCGTTTGTCTTTAAGTGAACAAGCGGTGGCGCTCGACGGCGTACGCATGCGCATTGACGTCAGCAAGCGCTCGCTGCGCGGCCATGATCGTCCGCCGGAAATCCACGAAGCGGTGCACAACCTGCGCCATGCCTTGCAGCTGCACCACGGGCGCTGGAGCGCCGAGGAAATCCTGCGCGTGCGCGACCTGCTCAACGACACCGCCAAAGCCATCGTCGACGGCCCTGCCGTTCAACCTGCCACGGAGAAAGCCGAATGACTGCAGTCGATACTCAAACCATTCACCGCGTGATGCACGAAATCAAACGGCGCAAGCTTGAAGTGCTGCGCGTCACCGACCTGACCCCACGCATGCGCCGCATCACCCTCGGCGGGCCGGAACTGGCCGGGTTCATCAGCCTGGGCACGGACGATCACGTCAAACTGCTGTTCCCGCAGAACGCCGAACAAGCGGCGGCGCTGGAGACGATGCAACTGGGCGCCGGCAAGGACAACGGGCCGATGCCCGAGATGCGCGACTACACGCCGCGTCGTTACGACCTGGAAAAAATGGAGCTGGACATCGATTTCGTCCTGCACGGCGACGGCCCTGCCTCGACCTGGGCCGAGCAGGCACAACCGGGGCAGTTCCTGCACATCGGCGGGCCACGCGGGTCGATGATCGTGCCGGACATCTTCGACAGCTATCTGCTGATCGGCGACGAAACCGCCCTCCCCGCCATCGCCCGCCGCCTCGAACACCTCGCGGCGAATCGCAAGGCGCTGGTAGTGATCGAAGTGGAAAACGGCGCTGAGCAGCAAGTGCTGGAAAGCGCAGCGCCGTTCAATGTGATCTGGGTCCTGCGCGAAGGCGGCAAGGACAACCTGCTGGCTACCGTCAAGCAATTGCAGGTGCCCAAGGGCAATCTGTACGCATGGGTGGCGACCGAAACCAAGGTCTCACGGCAGATCCGCCGGGTCCTGATCGATGAGCATGGGCTCGATGAACAGTTCATCAAGGCGGTCGGCTACTGGCGCGCCGAGGGCTCTGAGGAAGAGTGATCTCTTCCTGACCCATATCACCCTTGTGGGAGCGAGCCTGCTCGCGAAGGCATCGGCACAGTCGAAAGATTTGCTGGCTGACGCACCGCATTCGCGAGCAGGCTCGCTCCCACACTGGATCTCAACTTCGTGCGGACAATTTGCGGTCGAGGCCGATAATCAGCACCCCCACCAACACAAACCCCACCAATATCCCCCCGGCATTCGCCAGCACCTGTGGATAACCCAACACCGCTACATCAATGAACGGGTACGCATAAGCGCCGAGCAGATGCCCGCGCAGCAAGGCATAGATGAAGTACACCAGCGGATAGATCAGCCACAGCGGCAGATGCCACAGGCGCAACGTGCCTTTGGGGACGCAGCGCCACCAATAGCCGAGAAACAGCAATGGCATGACGTCGTGGAGCAACTCATCGGCAACAAACTGCCAGCCTTCGGGGTGCCACAAATGCCGTAACAGAATGCTGTAGGCCAGACCGACGACGGCGATACTCACCGCGATTCCACTGCTGACCCACGGCTGCAGAAACCAGCGCCGTGCGGCGGATTCGCGCTCGGTGACCGCGCAGGTCAACACCGTCGCCACCAAGGTGTTGGTCAATATGGTGAAGTAGCTGAAGAAACTCACCAGCCCGCCCAGCAGGCTGGCGCCGATGCTCAATCGTGCGAAGAAGATCAGGTACAGCTGAATCGTCAATCCGGCCCAGCCCAACACGGCCAGGCCGGTGATCAGGCGTCGGCGCCTCGCGCTGTCCATCTCAGAGCGGTCGCTTGGTGCGCATCAGCTTCACGTACAGGCGCTCGACCTTTTCCCGCGCCCACGGGGTTTTACGCAGGAAGGTCAGGCTCGACTTGATGCTCGGATCGCTTTTGAAGCAACGGATGTCGATACGCTCGGCCAGCCCCGACCACTCGTAGTGAGTCACGAGTGCATTGAGGATCTGTTCAAGGGTCACGCCGTGCAGCGGATCGGGGGATTGTTCGTTCATGCCGGGCCTTTGGGCGAAGTGATATGCAGAAGCCGCGCACCTTAGCCGAGGGGCAGAGCAGGTGGAAGGCCTTCCTGCAAATGTAGGCCAACCCGGGAAGATCGCAGGCTGTGGCCCGACTCACAATGCGCCCGTTTGCCGCACTGTTACCAAATCCGAAATGCTGCATGTCTGCAAAAGCGCTTTCTCAATTTGTTACAGATCATTATCCTGCCGCCCTTCCGCTGAAACGCTTCACTGCCTGCGACAATCTGAAGCGTTCGGCCTGCACCTGAAAACATCAAAAAAAGACTTCTTCATGCCTGACTTTTCCTTCTCCCGAGACAGCGCTATCTCTGCCCTGCGCACCCTTGGCGGCTGCACCGCCCTCGGCCTTGCCACTTGCGCCCACGCGGCGCCGGCCTTCGACAGTGAATCACCGTATATGCTCGGTGACTGGAACGGCACGCGCACAGAACTCGCGGAAAAAGGCTACGACTTCAAACTCGATTACACCGGCGAAATGGGCAGCAATCTGCACGGCGGCTATGACCACGACCGCACTGCCCGCTACAGCGACCAGTTCGGCCTCGGTACCCATCTGGATCTGCAAAAGATCCTCGGTTGGAACGACGCTGAATTTCAGCTGACCATCACCAAGCGCAGTGGCAACAACATCAGCAACGACCGCATCAACGACCCGCGCGTTGGCGGATTCACTTCCGCCCAGGAAGTCTGGGGTCGTGGCCAGACCACGCGCCTGACGCAGATGTGGTATCAGCAGAAATTCTTCGATCAGAAGCTCGATATCAAGGTCGGCCGTTTCGGCGAAGGCGAAGACTTCAACAGCTTCCCTTGCGACTTCCAGAACCTGGCCTTCTGCGGCTCGCAGGTCGGCAACTGGGTCGGCGGCATCTGGTACAACTGGCCGGTCAGCCAATGGGCGCTGCGGGTCAAATATCACCTGACGCCCGAGCTGTATGCGCAGGTCGGCGCCTACGAGCAGAACCCGTCGAACCTCGATCGCGGCAACGGCTTCAAACTCAGCGGCAGCGGCACGCAAGGCGCGATCCTGCCGGTCGAACTGGTGTGGACGCCGAAGCTCAACGGTCTGCCGGGCGAATACCGCGCCGGTTATTACTACAGCAATGCCAAGGCCTCTGAAGTCTATAAAGACCGCAATGACCAACCGGCAGCGCTGAGCGGCGAAGCCTATCGCAGTGCCTCGAGCAAGCACGGCGTATGGCTGGGCATTCAGCAGCAAGTCACCAGCATCGCTAGCGACCACTCCCGTGGTTTGAGCCTGTTCGCCAACGCGACGATGCATGACAAGAAAACCAACGCCATCGACAACTACGTGCAGGCCGGCCTGACCTACAAAGGCCCGTTCGACGCCCGCGCCAAAGATGACATCGGTTTCGCCCTGGCCCGCGTCCACGTCAACCCGGCCTATCGCAAGAACGCCGAGGCGAGCAACCGCGCCAACGCCGTCTACGACTACGACAATCCGGCGTTCCTGCCACCGCAGGACACCGAATACAGCGCCGAGCTGTATTACGGCGTGCACGTGACCAACTGGCTGACCGTGCGCCCCAACCTGCAATACATCCGCCACCCCGGTGGCGTGAACGACGTCGACGACGCCCTGATCGGCGGGATCAAGATCCAGTCGTCGTTCTAAAAAACGCCACAAGGCCCTGTGGGAGCTGGCTTGCCAGCGATAGCAATCTGTCTGGCGCTTTCAGTGTTGGATGTGCAATCGCCATCGCTGGCAAGCCAGCTCCCACAGGGATCCATGAAATTCGTTAGCCGAACAAGTTTTTATCTGAACCATGCCTGCGCCAGATCGTCATCTAAAGTGACTACAGCGCGGGACTACATAAACGTCACGGAGAATCACACTATGAGCACCGAAAGTGCTTCGAGTCGGGGCCGTCTGCTACCGGGCCTGCTCGGCATCCTGCTTCTACTGATGGGCCTGGCCATGCTGGCCGGGGGAGTCAAGCTGAGCATGCTCGGCGGCTCGCTTTACTATCTGCTGGCCGGTATCGGCATCGCGCTGAGCGGCATTCTGCTGCTGATGCGCCGCCGCGCGGCACTGGGCCTGTACGCCATCGTGCTGTTTGCCAGCACTGTCTGGGCATTGTGGGAAGTCGGTCTGGACTGGTGGCAACTGGTGCCACGTCTGGCGCTGTGGTTTGTCCTCGGCTTCGTGATGCTGCTGCCGTGGTTCCGTCGTCCGCTGCTGCTCAACGGCCCGGCGAAAATCGGCACTGGCGGTCTGACCGTGGCGGTGATCCTGGCCGGCGTTACCGCCCTGGCCAGCCTCTTCACTCATCCAGGCGAAACCTTCGGCGAACTGGGCCGCGACAGCGCCGACATGACCAGCACCGCACCGGCCATGCCGGATGGCGACTGGCAAGCCTACGGTCGCACCGAGTTCGGTGACCGCTACTCGCCGCTCAAGCAGATCACCCCGGAAAACGTCGGCAAGTTGCAAGAAGCCTGGCGCATCCAGACCGGCGACCTGCCA
The DNA here is from genome assembly GCF_056278925.1 of Pseudomonas sp. TE9122. Lineage (NCBI taxonomy): Bacteria > Pseudomonadati > Pseudomonadota > Gammaproteobacteria > Pseudomonadales > Pseudomonadaceae > Pseudomonas > Pseudomonas sp. TE9122. Next base: position 4,197,376 of record NZ_JBWBQI010000001.1, read on the forward strand.
ACTGCGGATGACCCGGTCGAACTGACCAACGAAAACACCCCGCTCAAAGCCAACGGCATGGTCTACGCCTGCACCGCGCACAGCAAAGTGCTGGCACTGGACCCGGACACCGGCAAGGAAATCTGGAGCTTCGATCCACAGATCAAGAGCCCGGTCGGCTTCAAGGGCTTCGCCCACATGACCTGCCGTGGCGTGTCGTACTACGACGAAGCCGCCTATGCCAAGTCTGAAAACGCTGGCTCGGCCGTCATCTCCGAAGCCGGCCAGGCCGTTGCTCAGGCCTGCCCGCGTCGTCTGTACCTGCCTACTGCTGACGCCCGCCTGATTGCGTTGAACGCCGACACCGGCAAAATCTGCGAAGGCTTCGGCACCAACGGCGTGGTCGACCTGACCCAAGGCATCGGCCCGTTCACCGCCGGTGGCTACTACTCCACCTCGCCAGCGGCGATTACCCGTGATCTGGTGATCATGGGCGGTCACGTCACCGACAACGAGTCGACCAACGAGCCATCGGGCGTGATCCGCGCCTTCGACGTGCGCGACGGTCACCTGGTGTGGAACTGGGACAGCGACAAGCCGGACGCCACCGAGCCATTGGCCCCGGGCGAAACCTACAGCCGCAACTCGGCGAACATGTGGTCGCTGGCCAGCGTCGATGAAAAACTCGGCATGGTCTACCTGCCACTGGGCAACCAGACCCCGGACCAATGGGGCGGCAATCGCACCCCGGGCGCCGAGAAATTCAGCGCCGGCCTCGTCGCCCTGGACCTGGCCACCGGTAAAGTGCGCTGGAACTACCAGTTCACCCACCATGACCTGTGGGACATGGACGTGGGCAGCCAGCCTACCCTGCTCGACATGAAAACCGCCGACGGCGTGAAACCTGCGCTGATCGCCCCGACCAAACAGGGCAGCCTGTACGTCCTCGACCGTCGTGACGGCACGCCGATCATTCCGATCAAGGAAATCCCGGTTCCGCAGGGCGCCGTGAAAGGCGACCACACCGCACCGACCCAGGCCCGTTCGGACCTCAACCTGCTGGCCCCGGAACTGACCGAAAAAGCCATGTGGGGCGCGAGCCCGTTCGATCAGATGCTGTGCCGCATCCAGTTCAAGGAACTGCGTTACGAAGGCCAGTACACCCCGCCATCGGAACAGGGCAGCCTGATCTATCCGGGTAACGTCGGCGTGTTCAACTGGGGCGGCGTCTCGGTCGACCCGGTTCGCCAACTGCTGTTCACCAGCCCGAACTACATGGCCTTCGTCTCGAAAATGGTCCCACGCGAGCAAGTCGAAGCCGGCAGCAAGCGCGAGAGCGAAACCTCGGGCGTGCAGCCAAACACTGGCGCGCCATACGCGGTGATCATGCACCCGTTCATGTCGCCACTGGGCGTACCGTGCCAGGCCCCGGCCTGGGGCTACGTCGCCGGTATCGACCTGACCACCGGCAAAGTCGTGTGGAAACGCAAGAACGGCACCAGCCGCGACAGCTCGCCAATCCCGATCGGCTTCACCCTCGGCGTACCGAGCATGGGCGGTTCGATGGTTACAGCCGGCGGCGTCGGCTTCCTCAGCGGCACCCTTGACCAGTACCTGCGTGCTTATGACGTGAACACCGGTAAAGAGCTGTGGAAATCGCGCCTGCCAGCCGGCGGTCAAGCGACTCCGATGACCTACACCGGCAAGGACGGCAAGCAATACGTGCTGCTCGTTGTTGGCGGTCACGGCTCGCTGGGCACCAAGATGGGTGACTACATCATTGCGTACAAACTGCCGGAATAAGCGGTAGCGGCGGTAAAAAAGAAGGCGCCACCCTGTGAGGGATGGCGCCTTTTTGCATGGAGGCGTGCCCAACATGCTCCATTCGCACCAAGGTGTATGGCATCAATGAAGTCTGTCCACTTCGCCTTGGGCAATTCGGTGCTTTCAAGAAAAAATCAAAAGATCGCAACCTTCGAACGCTTGTCGTCAGCGTGACCCGACAGAATCAAAAGGCTTTTCCTCCATTTGCCATCCGTTGCAATCGATCGATGATCAGTTGCTCGGCATGCTTGCGGGTTTCCAGCAACAAACTCTTATCCGTTTCGCTGTAGATCACCTGGAAACGCAAACCCGGCGTGTCGGAAGAATATTCGCGAATGATGAAATCCCTGTATTTCGTATCGGTATGACTCATGGTTCGATTCCTTGACGTTGGTAAATTCTCGAACACCTCTCTGTCGTTCGAGATTGAACCGCAATCTTCGGCCGATTGAGTCAGTTGTCTACTGTCAGAAATTACAGGGACTCAAGGCCAGTTCGAAATAAGCCGAACGGAATCCATCAAAACTCCATTTAATAGTTAAAGCTAACCAACACTCGCGTTTTTCGCTAGTTATGCACAGACATTGTTAGATTCCACTAGGCATCCGTGCCGACCTGAAGGATCTTGCCACCGGCCCAAAGGCCGCCAAGGCTAACAAGGTCAAAAACTTTGCAAACCTGAACACACAAGCAGAAACACACCCGCCCCATTGAAACCACCCCACCCCTGCCCCATCTAAGACCCCATACCCCATTGCGCAGGTGCCCCATGACCGACCAGCAAGATCGCCCGGACAACCACGACGATTACGAAACCGACCACATCGAACACACCTCTTCCGGCACCGGCCTGGCGCTGCCCGGGCAAAACCTGCCGGACAAGGTCTACATCATTCCGATCCACAACCGTCCGTTCTTCCCGGCCCAGGTCCTGCCGGTCATCGTCAACGAAGAACCGTGGGCCGAAACCCTCGAACTGGTCAGCAAATCCGAACACCACTCCCTGGCCCTGTTCTTCATGGACACGCCCCAGGAAGACCCGCGCCACTTCGACACCGGCGCCCTCCCCGAATACGGCACGCTGGTCAAGGTTCACCACGCCAGCCGCGAAAACGGCAAACTGCAATTCGTCGCCCAGGGCCTGAGCCGCGTGCGCATCAAGACCTGGCTCAAGCACCATCGCCCGCCGTACCTGGTCGAAGTCGAATACCCGCACCAGCCCACCGAGCCGACCGACGAGGTCAAGGCCTATGGCATGGCGCTGATCAATGCGATCAAGGAATTGTTGCCGCTCAACCCGCTGTACAGCGAAGAGCTGAAGAACTACCTCAACCGCTTCAGCCCCAACGACCCGTCGCCGCTGACCGACTTCGCCGCCGCGCTGACCTCCGCCACCGGCCCCGAGCTGCAAGAAGTGCTCGACTGCGTGCCGATGCTCAAGCGCATGGAAAAAGTTCTGCCGATGCTGCGCAAGGAAGTCGAAGTCGCGCGCCTGCAGAAAGAAATTTCCGCCGAAGTCAACCGCAAGATCGGCGAGCATCAGCGTGAGTTCTTCCTCAAGGAGCAACTCAAGGTCATCCAGCAGGAACTCGGCCTGACCAAGGACGACCGCAGCGCCGACCTCGAACAGTTCCAGCAGCGCCTCGAAGGCAAAACCCTGCCGGCCCAGGTGCAGAAACGCCTCGAGGAAGAAACCCACAAACTGTCGATCCTCGAAACCGGCTCGCCGGAATACGCCGTCACACGCAATTATCTGGACTGGGCAACATCAGTGCCGTGGGGCGTGTACGGCGAGGACAAACTCGACCTCAAGCACGCACGCAAAATCCTCGACAAGCACCATGCGGGTCTGGACGACATCAAGGATCGCATCCTCGAATTCCTCGCCGTTGGAGCTTACAAAGGCGAGATCAGCGGCTCGATCGTGCTGCTGGTCGGCCCGCCGGGCGTGGGTAAAACCAGCGTCGGCAAATCCATCGCCGAATCCCTCGGGCGGCCGTTCTACCGCTTCAGCGTCGGCGGCATGCGCGATGAAGCCGAAATCAAGGGCCACCGCCGCACCTACATCGGCGCCCAACCGGGCAAACTGGTGCAGGCGTTGAAAGACGTCGAAGTGATGAACCCGGTGATCATGCTCGACGAGATCGACAAGATGGGCCAGAGCTACCAGGGCGACCCGGCCTCGGCGCTGCTGGAAACCCTCGACCCGGAGCAGAACGTCGAATTTCTCGACCACTACCTCGACCTGCGCATGGACTTGTCGAAAGTGCTGTTCGTCTGCACCGCCAATACCCTCGATTCGATCCCCGGCCCGTTGCTGGACCGGATGGAAGTGATTCGCCTGTCGGGCTACATCACCGAAGAAAAAGTCGCCATCGCCAAGCGTCACTTGTGGCCGAAACTGCTGGAAAAGGCTGGCGTATCAAAAGGCAGCCTGAGCATCAGCGACAGCGCGCTCAAAGCACTGATCGATGGCTATGCCCGCGAAGCCGGCGTGCGGCAGCTGGAAAAGCAGATGGGCAAACTGGTGCGCAAAGCGGTGATGAAGCTGATCGACGATCCGAAAGCGGTGATCAAACTCGGCCCGAAAGATCTTGAAGCCTCGCTGGGCCATCCGGTGTTCCGCAACGAACAAGTGCTGTCCGGCACCGGGGTGATTACCGGTCTGGCCTGGACCAGCATGGGCGGTGCGACATTGCCGATCGAAGCCACGCGGATTCATACGCTTAACCGGGGCTTCAAGCTCACCGGGCAATTGGGCGATGTGATGAAGGAATCGGCGGAGATCGCCTACAGCTACGTCAGCTCGCACCTCAAGCAATTCGGTGGTGATGCGAAGTTCTTCGACGAAGCCTTCGTCCACCTGCATGTACCGGAAGGCGCAACGCCGAAGGACGGTCCGAGCGCTGGCGTGACCATGGCCAGCGCCCTGCTCTCGCTTGCACGTAATCAGCCGCCGAAAAAAGGCGTGGCGATGACTGGCGAACTGACCCTGACCGGGCATGTATTGCCGATCGGCGGCGTGCGCGAAAAGGTCATCGCAGCGCGCCGGCAGAAGATTTTCGAATTGATTCTGCCGGAGCCGAACCGGGGTAACTTTGAGGAATTGCCGGATTATCTGAAGGAAGGGATTACCGTGCACTTTGCCAAGCGGTTTGCGGACGTGGCGAAGGTGCTCTTCTGACAATCATGTAGTGCCTGATGTACCGCTATCGCTGGCAAGCCAGCTCCCACAATGTTCAATGTGCCCACAAATCTTGTGGTCAACCGAGAAACCTGTGGGAGCTGGCTTGCCAGCGATGGCTTCAGTGCTGCCAACACGGAACTCCCTGACCGTCACACTTTGTCCCATCTTCAGTTATGCTCGCCGTTCGTCGTAACCGCCGGAGCTGCTGACCTTATGTCCCCCACTCGCCTGTTTCTCCCCCTCGCCCTTTCCTTGCTGGCGGCCTGCGCCACGCAACCGAAACACAACGTGACCGTGGAAAAACAAAGCGAATGTCCCGTGCGGCTCAACGTCGGGCAAAACCTGATCATCAGCCTGCCAAGCAACCCGACCACCGGCTACCGCTGGGCGATTCAGGATTCAGCTGGCGGCGTGTTGCGCGCCCTCAGCCCCGAGGTTTACAGCAATCCGGAAGATGCCGGCGTGGTTGGCGCAGCGGGGGTTTCGACCTGGCGCTTCCAGGCCTTCGCAGCAGGCACCGGGCGTTTGCGCCTGACCTCGCAACAACCGTGGGCACCGGAAGTGCTGCCTGTTGAGACCTTCGACTGCGCCATTTCGGTGAACTGACTGCAGCTTCTTCGCGAGCAGGCTCGCTCCGACAGATCACCGCGCCCCCCCTGTGGGAGCGAGCCTGCTCGCGAAAGCCATATCCCGGACGGCGAAAATTACACCCGGTTCGGTGCTTTATCAGACAACCCAAGCATCCCCGCGCCAGTTTGGCTAAAATGCCGGCCTTTTCCACCGACACCGCCGGACGCCGCCGTGAGCAAAGAACCCGATCGCCTATTCGCCCAGCCTTTGGCCCAGGTGCCTGACTTCGCCTTCAATGAAGACGTGGTGCGGGTGTTCCCGGACATGATCAAGCGCTCGGTGCCGGGTTACCCGACCATCGTCGAAAACCTCGGCGTGCTCGCGGCGCAGTTCGCCCAGCCGAACAGCGTGCTCTACGACCTCGGCTCGTCGCTCGGCGCAGTGACTCAAGCCCTGCGCCGCCATGTGCGCACCGACGGTTGCCGGGTCATCGCTGTGGATAACTCGGCGGCGATGGTCGAGCGCTGTCGCGAATACCTCAACGGTCAGGATTCGATGTTTCAGGAACTGCTGCCGGTCGAGGTGATCGAGGGCGATATCCTCGCGCTGGAGTTTCAACCGGCCTCGGTGGTGGCGCTGAACTTCACCCTGCAATTCATCGCCCCGGACCAGCGCACCGCGTTGCTCTCGCGGATTCGCCAATCGTTGTTGCCCGGCGGCGCGCTGATTCTCTCGGAAAAGCTGCGCTTCAACGATGCCGAAGAGCATGCGCTGCTCACCGATCTGCACGTAGCGTTCAAACGCGCCAACGGCTACAGCGAACTGGAAATCGCCCAGAAGCGCAGCGCCATCGAAAACGTCATGAAGCCCGACAGCCTCGAAGAACACCGCGAACGCCTGCTGGCCGCCGGGTTCTCGAAAGTCGTGCCGTGGTTCCAGTGTCTTAACTTTGCCTCGTTGATTGCCTTGCCATGATTGATCTGTCCCCCCTCGCCCGGCGTCTGGCCGGTACACCGCTGGCCGAATGGGCCAACACCCTGCAAGCGCAACTCGACAAGAAAATGGACAAAGGCCACGGCGATCTGGAGCGCTGGCAAAGTGCGCTGGACGCCTTGCCGAAGATCCAGCCAAGCGAAGTCGACCTGCTCAACGGCCTGAAACTCGACACCGATTGCGACGACGACACCCGCGCGCAGATGCGCACCGCGCTGATGGGCCTGTCGCCGTGGCGCAAAGGGCCGTTCGATCTGTTCGGTGTGCATGTGGACACCGAATGGCGTTCGGACTGGAAGTGGTCGCGGGTCTCCCCGCACCTCGACCTGAAGGGCAAACGCATCCTTGATGTTGGTTGCGGCAACGGCTACTACATGTGGCGCATGCTCGGCGCCGGCGCCGACAGCGTGATCGGGGTCGACCCGAACTGGCTGTTCTTCTGCCAGTTCCAGGCGGTGCAGCGTTACTTGTCCGAGCCGAATGCCTGGCACCTGCCGTTCCCGTTCGAAGACCTGCCGCCGAATCTGGAAGGCTTCGACACAGTATTTTCCATGGGCGTGTTCTATCACCGTCGCTCGCCGATCGAGCATTTGCTGGCGCTGAAGGATTGCCTGGTCAAGGGCGGCGAACTGGTGCTGGAAACCCTCGTGGTCGAAGGCGACAAGCATCAGGTGCTGGTGCCGGAAGATCGCTACGCGCAGATGCGCAACGTGTGGTTTCTGCCGTCGGTGCCGGCGCTGGAATTGTGGCTGCGGCGCGCCGGGTTCACCGATATTCGTTGTGTGGATGTCAGTACCACGACGGTGGAAGAACAACGCGGGACCGAGTGGATGAAGTATCAGTCGCTGAGTGATTTTCTTGATCCCGAGGACCACAGCAAAACCATTGAAGGGCTGCCGGCGCCGATGCGGGCAGTTATCGTCGCCAGGAAGTAAGCGTATTTTCCCATGACCGCGGTGGGCCTACCCCTCACCCCAGCCCTCTCCCCAGGGAGAGGGAGCTGATTACTGAGCTTTTCAAAACTTGAGTCCGACTCGGTATTTCAGGTCGGCGGATTTGGTCCATTCAACTCGGTCGGTCCCCTCTCCCTCTGGGAGAGGGTTAGGGTGAGGGGTTTTTAGTGCGTCTGGCGCGGAAAAACTCGGTCAGCACCGCACCACATTCTTCAGCCAACACCCCGCCCTCATACAACACCCGGTGATTCAAAAAGCCCTGGGTAAAAAACTGTCCCTGACTCTGCACAATCCCGGCCTTGGGTTCCAGCGCGCCGTACACCACCCGCGCCACCCGCGAATGCACGATCAGCCCGGCGCACATGCTGCAAGGCTCCAGCGTCACATACAGCGTGCTGCCCGGCAGGCGATAGTTATCCACTGCCTGCGCGGCGGCGCGGATCGCGACCATTTCGGCGTGGGCACTCGGGTCGCTGGTGCTGATCGGGCAATTGAAGCCGCGACCGATGATCACGCCATCCTGCACCAGCACCGCGCCCACCGGCACCTCACCGAGGGCGGCGCCCTGCGCGGCGAGGGTCAAGGCTTCGCGCATGAAGTCGCGGTCGCGGCTGCGGTCGATGATCGCCGCCGGGCGGATCTGGCGCATCACTTCACCTCGATCGCGGCCATCAGGCCGGTTTCCATGTGGTCGATGACATGGCAGTGGAACATCCACACCCCCGGGTTATCCGCCACCAGCGCCACTTGCGCACGCTCGTTCTTGCCCAGCAGATAGGTGTCGGTGAAATACGGCACGACTTTGTGCCGGTTCGACGCGATCACCTTGAAGCTCATGCCGTGCAGGTGGATCGGGTGCTGGTACTGGGTCATGTTCTTCAATTCGAAAATATAGCTCTGGCCCAGTTTCAGGCTGGCAATCGGTCGGTCAGCACAGGTCTTGTCGGTGATGTCCCAGGCCTTGCCGTTGATCTGCCACAGGCTCGGCGGCTTGCCGTTTTCGGTGTTCACCGAGACCGAGCCGACCCATTCGAAATTGAAGTTGAGTTTCTCGGCATTGGCCAGATCCGGCTCGGCCACCGGGTTGGCCGGCAGGGCCTTCGGCCAGTCCGTCGGCGCGTCGGTGTTGGCGACCGAACGTAGCGTGCCAAGGCGCACCGGGCCGTTGCGCAGCGACAACTCTTCACCGGCCGCCGGCGCCTTGATCGCCAGGCAAATGCGCATGCCGGGGCCGAGCCAGTATTCCTTGCCCAACGGGCGCGGCTCGACCGGGTTGCCATCCAGCGCGTAGATCTTCGCGTCGACACCGGGAATGTTGATGCGATAGGTCAGGGTGTTGTCGAGGTTAAGCAGACGTACCCGAGTGACCTGCCCGGCCGGCAGATCAATCACCGGCAGCGGCACACCATTGATCGTCGACAAGCGCCCGGCGGTACCGCCACGGGCCGCTTCGCGGGGGATGCTGAATTCGACGAACTGACCTTGCTCGTCGACATGCCAGTTCTTCAGGCTCAGGGTTTTCTCGTACTTGAAACCGGTCGGCTCGCGTTCCTCGATGATCAGCGGCCCGACCAGCCCGCGTCCGAGTTCTTCGCTGCTGCTGACATGCGGGTGATACCAGTAGCTGCCGGCGTCCGGCACACGGAATTTGTAGTCGAAGTATTCGCCCGGCAGCACCGGCAGTTGCGACACGTAAGGCACGCCGTCCATTTCCAGCGGCAGGCGGATACCGTGCCAGTGAATGGTAGTCGCCACCGGCAAGTGATTGATGAAACGCACCCGCAGCCATTCACCCTGACGCACACGCAACTCGGTGCCCGGCGCCGACGGGCCGAACGCCCAGGCTTCGGTCTTGTGGCCCGGCACCAGCTCGACATCGAGCGGCGCGGCGATCAGTTCATAGTCGTGGCCGGCCTCGGCGTCGGCCATCTTGCCCAGCCAGTAACGCGACGCGCCTCCCGCGCCCACGCCAACGACAACAAGACCGGCCAGGCCACCGAGGATTTGGCGACGGGTAAAGGACATGAACTCAACTACCTCACGTATCAGCGACAGACCCCGAGGGATCCGCAAAAGGCGAATACGATACACCCGCAGTTGAGAAACAGTAAGGGCGACCTGCGGCCGCACGTCTTGTCGGCCTTATACGCGCAGCCCGGTAATCAGGTGCAGCACGCCGCCCTCAAGCGGCATGACGCCCGCCACACCGGCCAGACTCAACGCCTGACGGTCGACACAGGCCGCGTCGTGCAGCGCCACGCGCACCCGAGTCAGCGCCACCGGGTGCTGCGACTTGAGGTTATCCACACCGCCCAGCGCCGCAACAATCTCGGCGCTCAGGCCGGCAATCGGTTCGGCGACGGCTTTCACCTCATCCGGGACTAGATCCGGCGTCAGCGCTTTCCAGAATGCCTGCTGCAATTTGTCGAACATGTTCAATTCTCCATAACCGGCGAGGCATCGACTTTCGCCCCATGAAACTGCTGCAAGGCTGCGCGCACGTCGGCGGCGCTTTCCAGGTTCGAAACCTGTTCGGCGATGATTCGACAGTCGGCCAGATCCACTTCGCGGACCGCCGACTTGATCGCCGGAATCAACGGCACGCTCACCGACAGTTCATCCACACCCAGCCCCAGCAGCAACGGCACCGCAAGGCGTTCAGACGCCATCGCACCGCAGACGCCGACCCATTTGCCGTGGGCATGCGCAGCCTTCACCGTCATCGCGATCAGGCGCAGCACCGAAGGGTGAAAGCTGTCCGCCTGACTGGCCAGACGCGGATGATCGCGGTCCATGGCCAGGGTGTATTGAGTGAGGTCGTTGGTGCCGATGGAGAAAAAGTCCACGTGCGGCGCCAGCACATCGGCCATCAGCGCAGCGGCAGGCACTTCGATCATGATTCCCAGCTTTGGCAGATGCGCCAGGCCCAGCACCCGCGCTTCTTGCTCGAGAATCTGCCGCGCCAGACGCAGTTCGGCCAAATTCGTGACCATCGGCAACATGATGTGCAGACGCGTCAGTTCACAGCAGGCGAGGATTGCACGGAACTGCTCGCGCAACAGTTGCGGTCGCTCAAGGCACAGACGAATGCCACGCAAACCGAGGAATGGATTGGTTTCGCTGTCCATCGGCACATAAGCCAGCGGTTTGTCGCCACCGACATCGAGGGTACGCACCACCAGATTGTGTGCCGGCCCAATGGTGCGCGCGATGGCGCTGTAGGTGGCCAGCTGTTCGTCATGGCTCGGCGCTTGCTGACGGCCGAGGTAGAGAAACTCCGAACGCAGCAGCCCCACACCATTGGCGCCCAGCTCCATGGCCTGGGCGGTTTCTTCCTGCGAGGCAACGTTGGCGGTGACTTCGATGTGCTGACCGTCACGGGTGCAGGCCGCCTCGCTGGCCTGGGCCAGTTCCTGCTGATGACGCTGGCGCTGGCGCTCATGCCGCGTGCGCAACTGATCGATGGACTCGGCGTCCGGGTGCAACTGCAATTCGCCTTTGTCGGCATCGAGCAGCACCCGCGTGCCGTTGCCGAGCCCGAGCATTTGCAGCGGCATGCCGCAAATCGCCGGCAAGCCACAGGCCCGCGCGAGGATCGCGACATGGCTGGTGGCGCCGCCGCCAACGGTGGCAAACCCGAGCACCTTGCGCGTATCGAGCCCGGCAGTTTGTGAAGGAGTCAACTGATCGGCGATCAGAATGGTGTCGTCCGGCAACTCCAGCGTCTGCTCGTGAACACCGAGGATCAGCTTCAGCACGCGCTGGCCGACATCATCCAGATCCGCCGCGCGCTCGGCCAGCAAGGCATTGCCCAGCGAGCGAAACATCGCCGCCGTTGCATCGGTGCTGGTTTTCCAGGCAAACGCCGCGCTTTTGCCCGCGTCAATCAGCGCCCGGGCCTGATCCAGCAGGCTCGGGTCGGCCAGCAGTTCCTGATGCGCCTTGAAGATCTCCGCTTGCGCCTGGCCGCTGGCGGTGTCGCGCAGATGTTGCAGGGCCATGTCGGCTTCGATCAGGGCCTGGCTCAACGCCTCCAGTTCAACTGGCGGCTCGGCGCCGAACTCGTTGACCAGAAGCGACGCTTCGACGATCTGCATGACTTGCCCCAACGCCGAACCGGGCGAGGCGCAGACACCGCGCAGGATGTTCGGCATTTCTGCTGCGTCGGCTTCGACCGGTGCAGGCGCTGTGACCGCTTCGCCACAGCCTTCGCTCAGCAAGCGTGTCAGCGCATCGACGGCGGCTACGGCATCTTCGCCTTCGGCGCTGACCTGCACACTGTCGCCATGAGCCGTTTGCAACGCCATGATCGCTACCAGGGATTTGCCGTTGGCTTGCGCTTGCAGCTTGTGCAGATGGATGGTCGCTGAAAATGCCTTGGCCGCTTGAGCGAATACTGCCGCCGGCCGCGCGTGCAGGCCATTGGGATTGGGCAAGTTGATCGGCTGCGAGAACACCGCGTCCCCCGGCAGCGGCGCTGGATGTTCGCCGACGGCTGCGCCGACCACGACGTCCAGCACTGGCTGGCCCACCTCGACCAACCCGGTTGAGCCAACGAGTGAACCGAACGGCTCGCCGCTGACCACCAGCATCAAGGTCAACAAACTGCGCGCGTGCAGGGCAATGTAGTCAGCATCGAAGTCGATCAGCGCCTGCCCCGCTTCGACCCGCTGCCCCACGTCAACGCGGCGGGTGAATCCTTCGCCGGCGAGATTCACCGTGTCCAGGCCGATGTGCATCAACACCTGCACACCCGCATCACTGGTGATGGTGAGCGCATGCCCGCTGGTCTGCACATCGCTGATCACACCGGCCAACGGTGCGCAGAGCGTTGACGAAGTCGGGTCGATGCACAAACCGTCGCCGATGATCCGCCCGGCAAACACCGGGTCGGGCACCTGGTCCAGCGCCATCAGCACGCCGGATAAAGGAGCCAGCAGCTGCAATTGTTGGGGTGTGGCCATGAGATCACCTGAGCTTGTATTGATTGAATGAGCGGTCGCAGCCGCTTTGCTTATTTCCACCAGTATTCAACCTGCAGCCCGACATTGGCCCCGTGCCGTGCGTTGCCGAACGCGCCGGTGTCGGACAGCGCCGAACCTTTGGCCAACAGGTTGGCGGCACGCTTGGCTGCCTGGTTCCAGCTGGCATAGGTGTAATACAGACGCACCTCGGGCCGCGCCCAGAATTCCGGGCCTTTCGGTGACCAGGTCGGTGCAAAGGTGAACTTGTTCAGCTTGCGCGTGCCGTCCGCCGCCTCGACCTGATCGTGACCCAGTTCGGTGACCAGTTTGAACTGCTCGCTCAGCGCATAGGCCGGGCGCACACCGAGTGACAGCCAGTTCTGGTCGGCGCCGCCCTGACGAATATCTTTCTGATACACCGCCTGGAATTGTCCGCCAAAACGTGGCGTCAGTTGCCAGTCGAAGAACTCGACGATGCGATAACTCTTGTTGCGGTCATCGAGCCTGACGTTACCGGTATAGCCCAATCCGGTGCCCGGCCCTTCACCGTATTGCAGCGCCAGTTTGTTCTTGCCGCCGAGGAAGTCCTGCTGCACGTGCTGAGTGGTAATCGCCCAGCCACGGTGGGCGTCGCGGCTGTCGGGCTTGTCGATGTAGCTGAGGCCGAACTCAAGTTCACCGCCCGGGTTACTGTTGAAACCGCCGACGTTGAAGTCGTGGCGGTTGATGTAATCCTTTTGGTAAAGGTTGTCCTTGCGCGAAAAGGCGTAGCTGTATTTCAGGCCACCGAGCAACACGTCTTCAATGCCTGCACCGGTGGCGCTCTGGTTCCAGTAATAGAAATCGGAAATATGGATGTCGTTACGTTTGTAGTAGCGCCGACCGGCCCACAGCGAGCCGCCGTTGAGCGCGGGCATCGCCGACCATTGCGCGTAAGCCTGCGGCAAACGAATCGAGCCGTTGTCTTCCTTGAACGTCAGGCTGCGGTCGTAACGGTTGTACAGCGATGCCATGCCGTCGACGCTCAGCACCGAGCCGTCGTCGAGGGTGTACAGATCCTGGCGCAGCTCGAGCTCACCGTACTGCTCGCACTCGTTACCGAGGCGATATTTGGTCTGCGCGCCGGGCAACTGGAAACACGACTGGCTGCTGCTGTTGACCGAAGTACCGACACCGCTGCGCAGATAGCCGCCGAACTCCAGCGCCTGTGAGGACGTGGGCATTGCCAGACAAATCCCCGCGACTGCCAGGCTGTAATTTATGGTTGCTCTCATATATGCCACCCGTTGTTTTTATTGTGTGGTTGCAGGAATTCAGCGCGCACAAATCCCCCGCGCAGCGTTCTGCGTGTTTTTTCAAAGGTTGTTATTCAGTTAAAAAATCAGGGGTCGGTCAGGTGCAGCACGAAGGATTCGTAAGGTCCCAACTGCAGCAAACTCGTGCGTTGCGGGCAGTCCGGGTAGTTGCTGATCAGCAGGCGCTGCTCCTGGGCTTCGTCGATCAGCGCCGGTAGCTCGACCTCACAGGCAGTGCCATAGAAATTGTTCACCACTAACAAGCGTTCTCCCGTCCCCTCGCGCAGGTACGCCCAGACCTGTGGATGCTCCGGCAGTAGTTGGCGATAGACGCCGTCGGAGATCAACGCTTCAGTGCGGCGCAAAGCGATCAGGCGCCGATAGTGATGCAGCACCGATTCCGGGTCGTGCAGTTGATGCGCGACGTTGATCTGTGCGGCATTGGCCGGCACACCGATCCATGGTTCGCTGCGAGTGAAGCCGGCGTTGTGCCCGGCGTGCCAGTGCATCGGCGTGCGCCCGTTATCGCGGGACTTCTGCATGATCGCCGCCATGTTGTCGAGGTCGCTTGCCCCGGCTTCACGCTTGAGGCGAAAGATATTCAGGGTCTCGACGTCACGGTATTGCTCGATGCTCTCGAACCCCGGATTGGTCATGCCCAGTTCTTCGCCCTGATAGACGAAAGGCGTGCCCTGCAGAAAGTGCAGCGCGGTACCAAGCATCTTCGCCGACAGCTCGCGGTATTCGCCGTCATTGCCGAACCGCGAGACCACGCGTGGCTGATCGTGGTTACACCAGAACAGCGCATTCCAGCCGCCACCCGCCTGCATGCCGGTCTGCCAGTCGGAGAGAATCTGCTTGAGCTGGAGGAAATCGAAATCGGCGCGCACCCATTTCTGCAGATTCGGGTAATCGACCTTCAGGTGATGAAAGTTGAAGGTCATCGACAGTTCTTTCGACTGCGGATTGGAGTAACGAATGCAGTGTTCCAGACGTGTCGAAGACATCTCGCCGACGTTGATCAGCTCATGCCCTTCGAAGACTTCGCGGTGCATCTGCTGCAAGTAGGTGTGCACGTTCGGCCCGTCGGTGTAGAAGCGCCGACCATCGCTGTCGTCTTCGGGAAAGTCCGCCGGTTTGGAGATCAGGTTGATCACGTCCAGACGAAAACCACCCACACCCTTGTCGCGCCAGAAGCGCATCATCTTGAACACTTCGTCGCGGACCTTGGGGTTGTCCCAATTGAGATCCGCCTGGGTGTGGTCGAACAGGTGCAGATAATACTGGCCGGTCTGCGCTTCGTACTCCCAGGCCGAGCCGCCGAATTTGGATTCCCAGTTGTTCGGCTGGTCGCGCCAGATATAGAAGTCGCGGTAAGGGTTGTCGAGGCTGCTGCGCGCCTGCTGGAACCACACATGCTCGATCGAGGTGTGGTTGACCACGATGTCGAGCATCAACTTGATCCCGCGTTTGCCCGCTTCGGCGATCAGCAGTTCACAGTCGGCCATGCTGCCGTAGCTCGGATCGACCGCGTAGTAGTCGCTGATGTCGTAGCCGTTGTCGCGCTGCGGCGAGCGCAGGAACGGCGTGATCCACAGGTAATCGACCCCCAGCCATTGCAGGTAATCGAGCTTGGCGACGATGCCGAGCAGATCGCCGGTGGCGTTGCCGGCATGGCTGTGAAAGCTCTTCGGGTAGATCTGGTAGATCACCGAACGTTGCCAGTCTTGCATGGCGGATTTCCCTCTTGAATTTTACGATCTCTGTAGGAGCTGCCGGAGGCTGCGATCTTTCGATTTTGAAAGGCAAGATCAAAAGATCGCAGCCTCCGGCAGCTCCTACAGTTCAATTTCAGGCAACCCGGTAACCCGGGCGGACGATCTTCATGCTCAGCACGCAGGTCAGGGCAAACGGCACGAGCATGGCAATCAGCATCCCGATGACGAACATCGGGATGAACTGCGGAATGATCGAGATGAAACCGGGCAGGCCACCGACGCCGATGGCCGAGGCCTGGATCTTGTTCAGCGAGAGGAACATGCAGCCCAGCGCCGAACCGGCCAGCGCGGCGTAAAACGGAAACTTGTAGCGCAGGTTGACACCGAACATCGCCGGCTCGGTGATGCCGAAATACGCAGAAATCGCCGAGGTCGAGGCCATGCTCTTGTCCCGCGCATTGCGCGTCATCCAGAACACCGCCAGGGCCGCACTGCCCTGCGCCAGATTGGACATGACGATCATCGGCCAGATGAAGGTGCCGCCCTGGCTCGAGATCAATTGCAGATCCACGGCGAGGAACATGTGGTGCATGCCGGTGATTACCAGCGGCGCATACAGCAAACCGAAAATCAGACCGCCCACCAACGGCGCCAGATCGAACAGCATCACCAGCCCTTCGGTGATGTAGATGCCGATATGCCGGGTCACCGGGCCGATGATCGCCAGCGCCAGCACACCAGTGACAACGATGGTGGTGATCGGCACCACAAGCAATTGCACGGCGTTGGGCACTCGCGCGCGCAGCCATTTTTCGATGACGCTCATCACGTACGCCGCCAGCAGGATCGGCAAGATCTGCCCCTGGTAGCCGACCTTTTCCACCTGGAACAGGCCGAGGATGTCGAAGTACGGCAGTTGCTGCCCGTCCAGCCCGGCCACGGCCTTGCCGTAATTCCAGGCATTGAGCAGGTCCGGGTGTACCAGCATCAGACCGAGGACAATGCCGAGGATTTCGCTGCCGCCGAAACGCTTGGCCGCCGACCAGCCCACCAGCGCCGGCAGGAACACGAACGAGGTATTGGCCATCAGGTTGATCAGACTCCACAACCCGTCGAGATTCGGATAGGCATCCAGCAGGGTCTGGCCCTCGATGAACATGCCCTTGGCACCGAGCAGGTTGTTGATGCCCATCAACAGGCCGGCAATGATCAGCGCCGGCAGGATCGGCATGAATACATCGGAAAACACCCGCACCAGCCGCTGCATGGCGTTTATCTTCTCGGCGCTTTTCTGTTTAACGTCGGCGATGGTCGATGCCGCCAGGCCCGTCTGCTGGCGCAGTTCGGCATAAACCTTTTCAACATCACCCGGGCCGATGACCACTTGATACAAGCCGCCGGTGAAGAACGAACCCTTGACCAGATCGACGCCATTGAGCGCGGCCACATTCACCAGCGCGGGGTTCTTCAGCGCCAGGCGCAAACGCGTCACGCAATGCGCCGCCTGCTCGATGTTGTCGCGGCCACCGAGGCTTTCCAGCAGCTCCTTGGCGATGTTCGGATAGTCATGGCTCATGCTTGTTCTTCCGTCGTGGATTGTTGTTATTGGCAGCACGCCGAGAGGAAAAATACTCGTCTGTACGAGTTAATGCAACAACTCGTCTGTACGAGTTTGCATCCGTGGATGAACGTCAGAAAAACGCGGATTCTTCCTACTCTGACCTAAGATGTTTTCCTTCGTCCGCATGGACAAACCCCTACCCTGCCCTTAAGGTTCGGGGTTTTGAGCACCGTCGGCACAGAGTCCAGCCATGAGCAAATACAACCAGATCTACAGCGATTTGCTTGCCAGCATCACCACGCAACGCCTGGAGCGCGGCGCCCGGCTGCCTTCCGAAACCGAGCTGATGGACACCTATCAGGCCAGCCGTGGCACGGTGCGCAAGGCCATCGACCAGTTGCAGGAGCGCGGTTTCGCTCAGAAGATTCACGGCAAAGGCGCGTTCGTGCTGTCGACCAACCCGATCGAATTCCAGCTCGGCGGCATCGTCAGTTTCCAGGAGACCCACCCGCGACTGGGCAACGACGTCAGCACCGAAGTGGTCGAGATGTGTCAGGTGCCGCTGGAAGGTGCGCTGCTCGAACACATCAATGCCGAACCCGGCAGCCCGATCACCCGGATCAAACGGGTGCGGCGCATCGACGGCAAACGCGTCATCCTCGACATCAACCACTTCGTCAGCGAGGTGATTCCCGACCTGTCTGCAGACATCGCCGAACATTCGATCTACGCCCACATCGAACAGACCCTGCAACTGCAGATCGCCTACGCCCAGCGCACCATCGAAGCCGTGCCGTGCAGCAAGGACGACCACCACCATCTGGACCTCGACGGCCAGAGCCATGTCATCGTGGTCAGCAACCAGACCTTCCTGCAGGACGGCCGCCAGTTCGAGTACACCGAATCGCGGCATACGCTGGACAAGTTCTATTTTTCCGATGTGGCGCGGCGCTGACGTTCGCCAACAGGCGAGCCCATTTCAAAATATGTGATTGGCTGACAAGCCGCGATGACCTCCGGTAGTATGCCGCCGTGGCTATGGAACACCTTCCTTCTATCCTCCATGAACTAGGGGTTCCGCTCTCCACACCGCGCCTGCTTATTGCAGGCGTTTTCGTATCGATTGCACAGGTGAGCATCGGCTCACTGGAAACGGCGACCAAGGAAGAAATCATGATCAATCAGGAGCTGTTCCTGCGGCGCCGTACAAAACTTCACGTCCCTGCCGGCTCTGGCGGAGCCACGCGCGCGCAGGTCGCATCAGCGGTCAAAGAAGTCGCGGCGTTTCGATATGTACTCTCTGAACCGCTGATCGAGCGAATCGGCATGCTCTCTGCGGTAGAACTCAAGAACTGGCTGCGTGAAGTCATTCGAGTCCTGCGCCGTCGCAGCGGTGCTCATGTACATCACCGACCGTTTTATCCTGACTTCCCCAATCAAGTCCTCGAAGCGACAGAGGCGGAGTTGTATCTCAACGCCGTCATTCACTACCACACACTTCGGCGCCTGCCACCCAGCGAACAGGTTCGGCCAGCCATGCTTGAAGGCAACTTCATCCATTGGGTCATCGAACCGGGAAGTGTCAGCGAGTTCGAGGCATTGCTCGAGCCGCTGGTCTCATCGCGCACCTCGCTGTCCGAAGAGGAAGCTGCGGATGTCAGCTGGTTTATCCGAACGTACAAAAGCGATGTGTTCCGTCTACTGCCCGAGACCGTTCCGTTTCGCGAGATTCGCGCGCTCGTTGGCGGCGCGCTAATCCTGCATATCGGCGACGATGCACAGGTTGAGGCTTTCCTTGAGCAAAATGTCGAAACGGCGACGGACGTGCTGCGCGTGGCGATCGCACTGCATGGTGGAGACGTGTCGCTGGCGACAGCGTTGACGCGCTTTAGCAAAATGAAACGTTCGATGCGTCGCAAGCTGTTGCGCCTGCTCGACCGCATGCCCAACGCTACCGAGGATGTGATGCGCCAGGCCGAACGCTGGAAACGTCTGGCCGAAGTCCTGCATCCAGGCGATTACGCTGAGAAGTATCCGCGAGCATTTGCGGCCATCACCGCAGCGCGACGCAATGATCCGCCGGCCTCGTTCGGGTCGCGTGTCGAAACCATGCTTGCCCAACGCCAGATCGCCGCGCTTACGTCGGTGCTGCAGGATCGTCCCGGAGAATTCGCGCGCCGTCTGGACGTGATGTTACGGCGTGCCACAGAACCGGACGCGGTGCTCGACGCCTTTGCGGCTGTCGCGGCGCAAGTGTCCTCACCTGTGCTGCTGCAATTACTGGCCCAGGTAAATGCCCCGCGCCCCCTGCCCTTGCGAGCGTTCACACCTAAAGGAGCGCTGGCGAAAGTCTTCGGCACTGCTGATCGTCGAGAGTCGATCGCACCGCAGGTATTGGCACGTGCCGCACAGATTTGCGAGAACGCCCTGATCGCACGTTTCGCGTCGCTGCCACCGCTGGGCCGCTGCTTTGTCGATCCGGCATTGCGCGAATACCGGGTGCCATTGGCACAGCGCGCCGCAGCGAAGTCACTGCGAACACTTGTACGCGGCAGTCGCTTGCCAATGCCCGATACGCGATTCATTCGCCTATTCCTGTGGTGGAAGAACGGTCGTGACCGCACGGACATCGACTTGTCCGCCGCCTTCTTCGACAGCGACTTCGTCTTCAAGGAAGCGGTCGCCTATTACAACCTCAAAGGTTATGGCGGTTACCACAGCGGCGACATCGTCGACGCGCCTAATGGCGCTTCCGAGTTCATCGACCTCGACCTTGATGCTCTCGTCAAAAAGGGCGTCCGCTATGTCGTCACGTCCCTCAACTCATTTACCTGGCAGCCATATTGTGACCTTCCTGAATGCTTCGCGGGCTGGATGGCCCGCGCCGATACGGCATCTGGCGAAGTGTTCGAGCCGCGCACCGTAGTCGACCGCATCGATATCGCCTCCGACACGAGTATCTGCCTGCCATTCGTGATGGACCTGGTGGAACGTCGCATGATCTGGGCCGATCTGGGGCTGACTTCATCGCCCCGCTGGAACAACGTCGACAACAACCTCAGCGGAGTTTCGTTGATGCTGCGCGCCCTGGTGCATACACCAAGGCCGGACCTGCACACGCTTTTCGATTTACACGTGCGAGCACGAGGCGAACGAGTGGCCTCTGCAGAGCAGGCGCAGAGGGTGTTCGCACCTGAACAAGGGCTGACTCCGTTCGATACGGATCTTATTCGGTCTGAATATCTTTGATATCTGCGAAGGCATTGGCTCACTTTCAAAAGGACAACACGCGATAACCGGCTAACACCCTCCCCTTGAGCGCATGGGCCATCTTCTGCCTTTGTGTCTCAAGGATGAACACCCGAATGACCACTGCCGAACGTCGTCTGCTGCCAAACGCAGCGGACAAAACCGCCCTCAAAGCCATCGCCACTACCATTGTGCAGAACTGCCCAAGCCTGCTGGATGAGGCCCGGCTAGTCGCGATCGAACTGCTGACCGCCAAGGGCCTATCTGGCCTTGATCCCGACCAGGTTTATTTCCATCGTTTCAAAACGGCGCAAAGCAGCACGCTGACCTTTACCGGTTGGGAGCACTTGCTCGAAAAGCCTTATGAAACGCTCACCCTCACGCAACTGGTCGTCCATCGATTTCGCGCCACCGACCAAGACAACGCAGATTTGCTGGGCCTTTACTGCGGCTTCTACTCGGATGGCCCGGGCGCGGAGAATTTCAATCAGAGCAACGAAGTGCGACTGCTTGGCAGCGATGTGCTGAAGTCATTCTGGGCCGTTGATTTCAGCACGCGTTACAGCGGTCAATTGACCAAATTCTGGCAAACCTCGGCGGACGATTTCCGCGCCATGGCCAAGTGCAATTTTCTCAGTCAGGCGGTGCAGGCGCTGCAACAGGGGGACGTTGACGGCAATGACTTTCAACGCATCGTCACCTCGTTGATCGGCCCCGTTACCTGGCCGGTGACCCTGCAAATGCTCCGATCGACGTACCCGGTCGGCGCGCAGGTGCGCACGCTGGATCTGGACGGTCACGTCGCCACCAACGTGCTGCGTCTGGTCGAAGACAGTGGCCGACAGACCCTTTACCTGCCGGGACAGGCCCAGGCCTTTCGGCTGATGGACACTGCCGCGGATCTGCACTGGTGGCTGCTTGAGCAGATGAATTCAGAGCAGAAACGCTCTTTGTTTCTCAAGCACTTCTCGCTGGCTGACAGCAATCACATCACCGAGAACCTCACTGATCTGATGAACCGTTTGGTGAGCACCTGGGGCCACAGCGATCATCGGATGATCAACCGCAGCAACGTTGCGATCAGCGGTGACGCCTTCACGTGGTTAAGCGAGTCGACCCGCACGGGCATGGTTGCCGAGGCGCATCTGGTGCTCACGTCCAACAGTGACCTGCGCAAGAAACTCTGGACCGGCTATCTGAGCGCCGGGCTGAAAGTGTTCGGCCCGATGGCGGCCGTGGGCTGGCCTGCAGCTTTGCCGTTGATTGGGGCGGGCGTCGTCAACACGGGGCTGAACATCGATCAGGCGATCAACGGCATTACGGCGACCGAGCGTAGAGCCGGGGTTATCGGTGCGGTGCTCAGCGCGATCGAAACCGTATTCAATATTCCGTTCCTGATTGGCACTGGCGCGCAGTTGGAAGTTGGGCCACAGGTCGAGTATGCCGAGGCTGAAGAGATGCGCGGGCTGATCGAACTTACTTCGGCTGACTCACGGTTATTGCCGCCTCTGGATCCCCCGCCCGTCAGGTCGTCCAACGAAACTGCCAGCGAATTGGCAAACGAAATCCCCGGCGAATCGACATTCGTCGACGTCACTGAGCCATTGATTACGCCTGCTCCGCGGCAAGGTTCGACTTTTGCGCAAGTACCGGCCAGCTATCGATGCAACGAGTTACTTGCGCAACACGCTGTAGAGGCGACGCCGGGGAAATACGAAGGCATCTACCGCCTCGACAAAGAACCCGGTCATGCCATCGAAATGGATGGCGCCGCCTATTACGTGCGCTACTTCGCCGACTCGCAGGACAGTGGCAACTGGGCAATCATCAATCCCGAGCGTCCCAATCAGTTCGCTTACTCGTTGCCGGTCCGCCTGGGAAGCGCCGGCAAGTGGGAGCGCATGCCAGCGCTGCGGCTGCGCGGAGGCGGTCAATGCGTGGGCAAGGCATGTTTGCCGGAGACTGATGTGAGCTCAACCGAGGCAACACCGTCGGTCGACCTGCCACGCGTCGAACCGCTTCCAGGCGTTCCGTGTCCGCTACGCCCGGTTACGAAGCTCAAGGGTATCTCAGAGACGGAAATACCCGGGATGAGAAGATGGGCAATGAACTTGCCCAACGCCTCCGCCGAGACCACAAGCGCCGGGCGCCGCTATCTGCTGGCGACCGACCGCTACGTGGCCCATTTCGGCGAACAACGCACGGCTCTGCTGAACGACGCCGAAGCATTCTACCGGGAGTTGAAATGGATCAACCTGCCCCAGCGCCCGGTCATTCCGCCCGTCAGTCCGCAGATGGAGATCAATGAGTTGATTGATCTCATCTTTGCCAGTACCGATGGACTGGCCGTCGGTGAAACCCTCGATCGCATCGCCAGCACGCGCTTCATGATCGAGAACATGCCAACGTTCGCGCGGCATATCAAAACGCTCTACGTGCGTGGGTTGCTGAGTGATTTCGCCCAGGATGACCTCAACCATTTCTACCTGTCGGGTGACATGTCAGAAGACCTCAGTACCTATTTGTCCAGCCTGGGCACTGACCCTGAGAACCGGTTCAACATGCTCGAATTGATCCGGGCTGCCCAAGCCAATGGCGTCCGGGTTCATGGACTGGATGCAGCAGAAACCTGCACGCTGAAAGTCCCGCTCACGTCGATCGAAGAGCAGATGATCAAGGCGCGCCTCGCAACGCAGATCATGGAGCGTGACAAGCTCCTCAACAGACCCGGCAAGTGGGTGGCTCTGGTCGATGCCACGAATACCAATACCTTCAGAGATCTGGCAGGCATAAGCGAACTCCGGGGCGGCATCGGTTTGCGCATCGAAGAAGTCTGGCCCGACGAGGTGGCCGACCTCAGGATCGACCCGGGAGTGGAAGTCGCTCGCGGCCCGTTTTACAACGGGGCGACGACAAACAGCGCCTTCGACCCTCTGTTCGCTGACCTGCGATTGCAGGTCAAGGCCCCCGTGCCGCCATGGAATGATGCAACGCTGGAAAAGCTTCTGCCTCGCAATGGCATGTTCGTGATACGGAAAACAGAACCAAGCACATACACACTCGTGCGGCGCAACAGCGCCAGCAACATCGTGCAAACAAGGGTGCATTGCACCGCAGATGGCCGGTTTTATATCTGGGACCAGTCGATGCGCCGCATCACCGGCATGGTCTTCCGCGACATCGCCGCAGTAGCCGAGCGCCTGATCGAGCTCGGCATGACCCTGCAAAGTCGTTTACCCGCCTGATCAGTTATCAGGGCTCTGAAACGAAAAAACCCTTGGCTTCACGCCAAGGGTTTTTCGTTATTCGAACCGCAGCAGGATCATTCCCACTCAATCGTCGCCGGCGGCTTGCTCGACACGTCGTAAGTGACGCGCGAAATGCCTTCGATTTCATTGATGATGCGGCCGCTGACAGTTTCCAGCAGTTCGTAAGGCAGGTGTGCCCAACGCGCGGTCATGAAGTCGATGGTTTCCACGGCACGCAGGGCCACGACCCAGGCGTAACGACGGCCATCGCCAACCACGCCAACCGATTTCACTGGTTGGAAGACCACGAACGCCTGGCTGACCTTGTGGTACCAGTCGGCTTTGCGCAGTTCTTCGATGAAGATGTGGTCGGCGCGACGCAGCAGGTCAGCGTATTCCTTTTTCACTTCACCGAGGATGCGCACGCCCAGGCCCGGGCCCGGGAACGGGTGACGGTAGACCATGTCGTACGGCAGGCCCAATTCCAGGCCCAGACGACGCACTTCATCCTTGAACAGTTCGCGCAGTGGCTCGACCAGTTTCAGGTTCATCTCTTCCGGCAGGCCGCCCACGTTGTGGTGCGACTTGATCACGTGGGCCTTGCCGCTTTTCGCGCCAGCCGACTCGATCACGTCCGGGTAGATGGTGCCCTGAGCCAGGTACTTGATGTTGTCCAGCTTGCAGGATTCGGCATCGAACACGTCGATGAAGGTACGGCCGATGATCTTGCGCTTCTTTTCCGGGTCGGCTTCGCCGGCCAGGTTGTTGAGGAACTGCTCCTCAGCGTTGGCGCGGATCACCTTGACGCCCATGTTCTCGGCGAACATGGCCATCACTTGCTCGCCTTCGTGCAGACGCAGCAGGCCGTTGTCGACGAAGACGCAGGTCAGTTGATCGCCGATGGCTTTGTGCAGCAGCGCGGCAACCACCGAGGAGTCAACGCCGCCGGACAGACCCAGCAGCACGTTGTCGGTGCCGACCTGAGCGCGGATGTTGGCGATGGCGTCTTCAGCGATCTTCGACGGCGTCCACAGGGCTTCACAACCGCAGATGTCGAGGACGAAGCGCGAGAGGATGCGCCCGCCCTGCTTGGTGTGGGTCACTTCCGGGTGGAACTGCACGCCGTAGTAGGCGCGGTCGTCGTTGAACATACCGGCGATCGGGCAGCTCGGGGTGCTGGCGAGGATGTGGAAGTCTTCCGGCATCTTGGTGACTTTGTCACCGTGGCTCATCCACACGTCGAGGCCGAACAGGCCGTCGGCGTCGATGTGGTCTTCGATGCCGTCGAGCAGGCGGCTCTTGCCGACCACGTCAACGCGGGCGTAACCGAACTCACGCAGTTCGGAACCTTCAACCTTGCCGCCCAGTTGCTCGGCCATGGTCTGCATGCCGTAGCAGATGCCGAACACCGGAACGCCGAGGTCGAACACCGCCTGCGGGCAGCGCGGGCTGTTGGCTTCGTGCACGGACTCGGGGCCGCCGGCGAGGATGACGCCTTTAGGGGCGAATTCGCGGATCGCATCTTCGTCCATGTCGAACGGGTGCAGTTCGCAGTACACGCCGATCTCGCGCACGCGGCGGGCAATCAGCTGGGTGTATTGCGAACCGAAGTCGAGGATCAGAATGCGGTGAGCGTGAATGTCGAGGGCCATGACTCATTCTCATGTAGTGAATCAGAAACAACTCGGGGCTGAATGAACAGCCCCGGTGATTTAACGTTTTGCTGGAAGCCTTAACCTACGCGGTAGTTTGGCGCTTCCTTGGTGATCTGCACGTCGTGAACGTGGGACTCGGCCATGCCGGCACCGGTGATCCGCACGAACTCGGGCTTGGTACGCATTTCTTCGATGTTGGCGCTGCCGGTGTAACCCATCGAGGAACGCAGACCGCCCATCAACTGGTGAATGATCGCGCTCAGGGTGCCTTTGTACGGCACACGGCCTTCGATGCCTTCCGGAACCAGTTTCTCGGCGCCTGCCGAGGAGTCCTGGAAGTAACGGTCGGACGAGCCCTGA
Source organism: Pseudomonas sp. TE9122 (assembly GCF_056278925.1). Taxonomy (NCBI): domain Bacteria; kingdom Pseudomonadati; phylum Pseudomonadota; class Gammaproteobacteria; order Pseudomonadales; family Pseudomonadaceae; genus Pseudomonas; species Pseudomonas sp. TE9122. Next base: position 4,222,932 of record NZ_JBWBQI010000001.1, read on the forward strand.
GCCTGGGACATGGCGCCCAGCGAACCCATGCCGCGATAAGCCTTGTACGAACGGCCCTGGAACAGTTCGATCTCGCCCGGGGCCTCTTCGGTACCGGCGAACATCGAGCCCATCATCACGCAGGACGCACCGGCCACGATGGCCTTGGACAGGTCACCGGAGAAACGGATACCGCCGTCGGCGATCAACGGTACGCCAGTGCCTTCAAGGGCAGCGGCGACGTTGGCGATGGCACTGATTTGCGGTACGCCGACACCGGCGACGATACGGGTGGTGCAGATCGAGCCAGGGCCGATACCGACCTTGACTGCGTCGGCGCCCGCTTCGGCCAGCGCCTTGGCAGCAGCGCCGGTGGCGATGTTGCCGCCGATCACCTGCACTTCAGGGAAGTTCTCTTTGACCCAGCGTACGCGGTCGATCACGCCTTTGGAGTGACCGTGTGCGGTGTCGACCACCACCACGTCCACGCCGGCATTGACCAGTGCAGTCACGCGATCACCGGTGTCTTTACCGGTGCCGACCGCAGCGCCAACGCGCAGACGACCTTGATCGTCCTTGCTGGCCAGCGGGTAGGCTTTGGCTTTTTCGATGTCGTTGACGGTCATCATGCCTTTGAGGGCGAATTTGTCGTCGACGATCAGCACGCGCTCGATGCGGTGCTTGTGCAGCAGTTCACGGACGTCGTTCTTGTCGGCGCCTTCCTTGACCGTGACCAGACGCTCTTTAGGCGTCATCACTTCGCGGACAGTGGCTTCCAGACGGTTTTCGAAACGTACGTCGCGGGAGGTGACGATGCCGACCAGGTCGCCATCGTGCAGGACCGGAACGCCGGAGATATTGTGCAGACGGGTCAGTTCGAACAGATCACGCACCGTGGCATCGGCCTCGATGGTGATGGGATCCTTGACCACACCGGCTTCGAACTTCTTGACCTTGCGCACTTCGGCAGCTTGCTGCTCGATGGTCATGTTCTTGTGGATAATGCCGATGCCACCTTCCTGAGCCATGGCGATTGCCAGACGGGCTTCAGTAACGGTGTCCATGGCGGCAGAAACCAGAGGAATATTCAGTTCGATGCCACGGGTAAGACGGGTCTTGAGACTGACTTCGTTGGGAAGTACCTCGGAATAACCGGGCACTAGGAGAATGTCGTCGAATGTCAGAGCTTCTTGGCTGATACGCAGCATCGCGGGGGCTCCCGAGCGGGAAAATGGAAGCGCGCCATTATAGTCAGACACCCCCTGCTGTTCAATGTAAAACTCAGCCTAATTGATAGATGGAAAAGCCCGGCCCTACAGCTCCACCTTGACCCAAGAGACAGGTTGATCGAGCCAATCGGCGAACTCGTCGATAAAGCTCTGCTTGAACCCCGCCTCCAGCCAATTGTTGAAAATGAAGCCGAGGTTGGAAAACGCGCATTCCTGCAGAAACAGGAAGCCGTTGATGTCGTCCTCATGTCCGCATTCGGGGCAGGTGAAATTGTCGGTGCGGCCTGGAAACCAGTCTTCAAGACTCTCGAACAGCGCCTCGCCCACTTCGCGGCGACATTCGGCGCAACCGGCCTCTTCGAGAAAGCCTTTGGCCGGGGTGTAGATGCAGCGTTTGGTGACGATCTCCAGGCCATTGACCGGCTCGCCGAACGGCAGCGCTTGCGGGTGCAGCACCACGGCGCGAGCACCATCAGCGATGGCGTGGGCCATACGGTTGCCGGTGCGGCCGCAGGTGGTCAATTGTTCTTCGATGATGTTCTTGCGCACCAGCCAGCGCACGATCGCCCGCGCCCGGGGCTCGTGCACCGGCAGGGTGGAGATTTTCGGGACGATAATGCTTTGCGAGTTCATGGTGGAGCCTGCTGCCAGTATTTAAGATTTCCAATGTGGGAGCGAGCCTGCTCGCGAAAGCGCAGTGTCAGGCTGCATTTTTGTTGCTGACCCACCGCATTCGCGAGCAGGCTCGCTCCCACAAGGAACTGCGGCCGGCAGCTTAATCCCTGAAGAAATCCGGTCAAGTGCTGAAATAGCGCACCATCAACGCGATCCCGCTGGCCAGCACCAGCCAAGTCACCAGCCGCACAAACGCCTCGCGCGACAATCTCATGCTCAGCCGCCTGCCGATCCACAAGCCCAGCGCCATGGCCGGCAACAGACACAGCGCCAGCATCAACAAGGGTAGCTCGGCATACACACCGGCGATGACAAACAGACTCAAGCGCACCACGGTGCTGCAACTGATCAACGCACTTTGCGTGGCCCGCGCCGCGTCCTTGGGCAGGCGGCTGTTCAGATAGATCGCGTAAAGAAAGCCGCCACTGCCAAACAACGCGCCGAACAAACCGCCCACTGTGCCCATCGGCACCGCCCACGCCGCTGACAACTGCGCGGGCCGCGCTTTCACCCACAGGCTGTAAACCGCATAAGCGCTGATAAACAGCCCCATCAAAAGCAGTAACAGATCGGATTTCAGATTCAGCAGGAAGATCACCCCCAACGTGCAGCCGATCGCCATGCACGGCAGCAGCCTGAGCAATTCCGGCTTGGCGACGTCGCGCCGCGAGGGCAGCAGATTGCCGAATGCCGCGACGAAATCCAGCAGCACCAGCAGCGGCACGATTTTCGATAGCGGCATGAACAGAATCAGCATCGGCCCCGCGACCAGCGCCGTGCCGAAACCGGCGATGCCGAAGACGATGTAGGCCAGGGCAATGGCCAACCCGATGACCGCCCAACCGCCAGCGCCCCACGACCACGCCCCCAACAGCTCCATCACGCTCATCGTCCGCATCCTTTATAAGACCGCGCTGACTGTAGCCAGTAGCGGGCAGCACGACCAGATATCAAATTGATCCCATGTGGGAGCGAGCCTGCTCGCGAAGGCGGAGTGTCATTCCCGTTGTTGTCCGCTGACACAATGCTTTCGCGAGCAGGCTCGCTCCCACAGGGTTTTGTGCGGCGTCATGGTGATTGGCGGGCAAATGCCTTTAAACTGCGCCCCATGATTAAAGATCCCTTTGCAAGACTTGGCCTGGACCGTGAAGTCCTGACCGTCAGCCAGCTCAACGGCCGCGCGCGGGTGTTGCTTGAAGACGTGTTCAGCAACATCTGGGTCGAGGGCGAAATCTCCAACCTCGCGCGCCCGGCGTCCGGCCACGTCTATTTCACCCTCAAGGACAGCGGCGCGCAGGTGCGTTGCGCGCTGTTCCGGCAGAACGCCGCGCGCGTACGTCAGGCGTTGAAGGATGGTCTGGCGGTCAAGGTGCGCGGCAAGGTTTCGCTGTTCGAAGGCCGTGGCGACTATCAGCTGATCCTCGACACCGTGGAGCCGGCCGGTGACGGCGCGCTGCGTCTGGCCTTCGATGCGCTGAAGGAAAAGCTCAGTGCCGAAGGCCTGTTCAGTGCCGAACGCAAAGTGCCGCTGCCCGCGCATCCGCAGCGCATCGGCATCATCAGTTCGCCGACCGGCGCGGTGATTCGCGACATCATCAGCGTATTCCGCCGCCGTGCGCCGCAGGTGCAACTGACCCTGATTCCAACCGCTGTGCAGGGCCGCGAGGCCACCGCGCAGATTGTCCGCGCGCTGAAAATGGCCGATGCCCGTGGCTTCGACGCGCTGATCCTCGCCCGTGGCGGCGGCTCGCTGGAAGACCTCTGGTGCTTCAACGAAGAAGCGGTGGCGCGCGCGGTCGATGCCTGTGTCACGCCGATCGTCAGCGCCGTCGGCCATGAAACCGATGTTTCGATCAGCGATTTTGTCGCCGACGTCCGCGCCCCCACGCCCTCGGCCGCCGCCGAACTGCTCGCCCCGGATTCCAGCCATCTGATCCGTCAGGTCGAGAGCCTGCACCGGCGTCTGGTGATGCGCATGCGTGACCGCTTGATGCGTGATCGCCTGCGTCTGGAAGGCATGGCCCGACGGTTGCGGCATCCCGGCGAACGTCTGCGCCAGCAGGCTCAGCGTCTGGATGATCTGGACATGCGCATGCGCCGGGCCTTCGAACGCCATCTCAATACCCGCCGCGAACGCCTGATCCGTCTGGAAACCCGCCTCGCCGGGCAACATCCGGGACGCCAACTGGCGATGCTTCGCCAGCGCCTCGACAGCCTCGCCGAACGTTTGCCCCGAGCCATGCGCGATGCTCTGAAACAGCGTCGTCAGCTATTGCACAGTCAGATGCAGACCCTGCATGTGGTCAGCCCATTGGCGACCCTCGGTCGCGGTTACAGCATCCTGCTCGACGAGCGTGGCCACGCGATCCGCAACGCTGCGCAGACCCACACCGGCCAGCGCCTGAAAGCCAAGCTCGGCGAAGGCGAACTGCAAGTGCGCGTCGAGGACAATCACCTGACGCCCGTCACCCTCTCTTTACTGGACTGATCCATGCCGCGTTTTCTCGCTCCGCTGCTGTTGCTCTGCCTGACCTTCAACGCCCACGCCGACAGTTACATCACTCGGCTGCTGAACAAACCGGTGCCGGGCGGCGTCGCCGTGGTGGATCTGGGCACCGCCGCGCAGGCGCCGAAAGCCACTTATCAAGGCAAACCGGTATTGGTGGTCAAAGAGCAGAACAACTGGCTGGCGATCGTCGGCGTGCCGCTGACGGTCAAACCTGGCTCGCAGCAGATCAGCAGTGGCGGGCGTAACCTGCCGTTTACCGTGGGCAGCAAGAAATACCCGGAACAGCACATCACCCTGAAGAACAAACAGCAGGTCAATCCGAACGCCGACAACCTTAAGCGCATTGAAAGCGAACTGGCGGAACAGATCGCGGCTTATCGCAGTTTCAGCCCGAACACGCCGAGCAATCTGCTGCTGGACAAACCGCGTCAACGGGCCGCTGTCGAGCAAGTTCGGTGTGCGTCGTTTCTTCAACGGCGAAGAGCGCAATCCTCACGCCGGCCTCGATTTCGCAGTGCCAGCGGGCACGCCGATCAAGACCCCGGCGGCGGGCAAGGTGATTCTGATCGGCAATTACTTCTTCAACGGCAACACGGTGTTCGTTGACCACGGCCAGGGCTTTATCAGCATGTTCTGCCACATGTCGAAGATCGACGTGAAGAACGGCCAGCAACTGGCCCGTGGCGCGGTGGTGGGCAAGGTCGGCGCGACCGGCCGCGCGACCGGGCCGCATATGCACTGGAACGTCAGCCTGAATGACGCGCGGGTGGATCCGGCGATTTTCATTGGTGCCTTCCAACCTTGAATATGTGTTGAGGCGACCGGCCTTTTCGCGAGCAGGCTCGCTCCCACACTGGATCTTACTCACAACACAGATCCCCTGTGGGAGCGAGTCTGCTCGCGAAGGCGCCCTATAACACACTGCCATACTCAATGAATCTCCAAAAACTCAATTGCGCCCCAATCTAGCCTTACGCAAACATCAACAACTTCCACCGCCTTAAGCGCAATAAATTCCTGCAAAATCCCGCATTCCGGATATTCCTCTCAATTTTTTTCGACTGCTTGCCATCCTTTCCCCTCGCGGTTAGGGTTGAAGCCATGAAAACCTCTCACACCCTCATTCAGCTTCGCCAGCACCGCAGCCTGTGCCTCGTCAGCGCACGACTGCCAGGCTGAATCGCTGCGCCTCGTCCCACGCTTTTCCAAGAACATTCGTTCAACCGGCAGGCCGCCTCTTTTCGGCCCAGACAACAAGGAATTTCCCGATGAGCATGCTCAAAGACCCGTCTTCGAAATACCGCGCGTTTCCCGTCATCAACCTGCCGGATCGCACATGGCCGTCGAAGACCATCGACGCCGCGCCGATCTGGTGCAGCTCCGACCTGCGTGACGGCAACCAGTCGCTGATCGAGCCAATGGACGCGGCGAAGAAGCTGCGCTTCTGGAAAACCCTGGTGCAGGTGGGCGTGAAGGAGATCGAAGCGTCGTTCCCGGCCGCGTCGCAAACCGACTTCGACTTCGTGCGTACGCTGATCGAAGAAGGCCACATCCCGGACGACACCACCATTCAGGTGCTGACCCAGGGCCGTGAAGATCTGATCGAGCGCACCTTCGAATCCCTGCGCGGGGCGAAGAAAGCCATCGTTCACCTGTACAACGCCACTTCGCCTTCTTTCCGTCGCATCGTCTTCAACCAGGACAAGGACGGCATCAAGGCCATCGCGGTCAACGCTGCCAAGCTGTTCGTCAAATATGCAGCCATGCAGCCGGAAACCGAATGGACCTTCGAATACTCGCCGGAAACCTTCAGCGCTACCGAGCTGGAATTCGCCAAGGAAGTCTGCGATGCAGTGATCGAGGTGTGGAACCCGACGCCTGAGCACAAGATGATCCTCAACCTGCCGGCCACGGTTGAATGCGCGACGCCGAACGTCTACGCCGACCAGATCGAATGGTTCGGTCGCAACATCAACCGTCGTGACAGCGTGATCATCAGCCTGCACACCCACAACGACCGGGGCACCGGCGTGGCCGCCACCGAGCTGGGCCTGATGGCCGGCGCCGATCGCGTCGAAGGCTGCCTGTTCGGCAACGGCGAGCGCACCGGTAACGTCGACCTCGTCACCGTCGCGCTGAACATGTACACCCAGGGCGTCGACCCTGAGCTGGACTTCTCCGACATCGACGGCGTGCGCAAGGTCGTCGAAGAGTGCAACCAGATCCAGGTGCACCCGCGTCATCCGTACGTTGGCGACCTGGTGCACACCGCGTTCTCCGGCTCGCACCAGGACGCAATCCGCAAGGGCTTCGCCCAGCAGAAACCGGACACCCTGTGGGAAGTGCCGTACCTGCCGATCGACCCGGCCGACATTGGCCGCAGCTACGAGGCGGTGATTCGCGTCAACAGCCAGTCGGGCAAGGGCGGCATCGCTTACTTGCTGGAGCAGGAATACGGCATCAGCCTGCCACGGCGCATGCAGATCGAGTTCAGCCAGGTCGTGCAGCGTGAGACCGACCGTTTGGGCCTGGAGATGACGGCCAAGCAGATTCACTCGCTGTTGATCAGCGAATACCTGCAGGCCAACACTCCTTACGCGCTGGTCAGCCATCGTTTGCAGGAAGAGAACGGCAACAGCGCCGTCGAAGTCGAAGTGGCCAGCAAAGGTCAGGGCGAAACCAACCTGCACTGGCGCGGCAAGGGCAACGGCGCGCTGGAAGCACTGGTCGCCGGCCTGCCGATTCCGGTGGAAATCATGGACTACAACGAACACGCGATCGGCGCGGGCACCAATGCCAAAGCAGCGGCCTACATCGAACTGCGGGTGAACGGTGAACGTGCGGTGCACGGCGTGGGTATCGATGAAAACATCACCACCGCCAGCTTCAAGGCATTGTTCAGCGCACTGAACCGCTCGCTGAGCCAGCCAGAGGCGAAAGCGGCGTAATCCGACCGCTGAAATGCGAAAGGCCCCGGAGTGTGAGCTCCGGGGCCTTTTTTGTAGATCAAAGGATGCGATCGTTCCCATGCTCCGCGTGGGAATGCCTCAAGGGACGCTCCGCGTCCAGTGATGCGGAGCGTCACGGGCTGCATTCCCACGCAGAGCGTGGGAACAATCGGCTGCGTTAGGTGAACTCGAAAGTGTCGGCATCCAGGTTCGCCGGAAAGCGCTCGCGATACGCCGCCAACGGCGCCGCTTCCACAATCACCTTGAACACGCCATCCGCCTCCCCCGCCGCCAGCAACGTCTCGCCCTGGAAATCCAGCACCTGACTGTCGCCGGTATAGGCGAAGCCTTTGCCATCGCTGCCCACCCGATTTACCGCTGCCACGTAGCAGAGATTTTCAATCGCTCGTGCCGGCAGCAGGCGGTTCCAGTGCAGACGCCGTGCGCCCGGCCAATTGGCGGTGTACAGCAGCAGATCGGTGTCCTGCGCATCGCGGCTCCACACCGGGAAGCGCAGGTCGTAGCAGATCAGCGGACGAATCCGCCAACCCTTGAGCTCGAACTGCACCTGCCGCTCGCCGGGCGTGTAATGGTTGTGCTCGCCGGCCATGCGGAACAGGTGACGCTTGTCGTAATGCAGCACTTCGCCGTCCGGCCGCGCCCAGAGCAAGCGGTTGCGATGGCTGCCGTCAGCCGCCTGAATGATCACGCTGCCAGTGATGACCGCATCGAACTTCGCCGCCTGCGCCCGCAGCCATTTGCTGGTCGGGCCGTTTTCGGGTTCAGCGAGGGTTTCCGATTCCATTGAGAATCCGGTGGTGAACATCTCCGGCAGGATGATCAGATCGGCGCCCCGGGCCTGCTCCAGCAGCAGCTCGAAATGCTCGAGGTTGGCCTGGCGATCGTGCCAGGCCAGGCTGGTCTGGATCAGCGCCAGGGTCAGGTCTGGCAATGCACTCAGATCACGCATAGTTTCGCCGCCGCTTCACGCAGCGTCTCCTCGCGTTTGGCAAAGCACAGGCGTATCAGGCGCTGGCCTTGCGGTGGATTCTGGTAGAACACCGACACCGGAATGCTCGCGACACCGTGCTCGCGAGTCATCCACATGGCCATCTCAACATCGTTCAGATCAGGACGGATCTGCGAATAATCGACCAACTGGAAATAGGTGCCGGTGACTCGGGTAAAGCTGAAGCGCGACGGCGCAAGCAGATCGCAGAACAGATCGCGCTTGGCCTGATAGAAACCCGGCAGCTCTTCAACGTGTTCCGGGTGCTCGGCCATGTAATCGGCCAGCGCGTATTGCAGCGGCGTGACGCCACAGAAACTGACGTACTGATGCACCTTGCGCAGTTCGGCTGTCAGGGCTGGCGGGGCGACGACATAGCCGGTTTTCCAGCCGGTGACGTGGTACGTCTTGCCGAACGAACTGACCACGAACGCGCGCTGATACAGCTCTTCATGGGCCAGCACGCTGACATGCGGCACGCCGTCGAAGACCAGGTGTTCGTAGACTTCGTCGCTGATCAGATAGATGTCGCGATCACGGATCAACGCCGCCAGTTGATCGAGCTCGGCGCGGCTGATCAATGCGCCGCTCGGGTTGTGCGGGGTGTTGATGACGATCATTTTCGTCCGCGGACTGAGGGCCGCTGCGAGTTGATCGAAATCGATGGAGAAATCGTCCGGATTCAGTTGCACATGTACGCTACGACCACCCGCCAATTCCGTCGCCGGTGCGTAGCTGTCGTAGCACGGATCGAAGACGATGACTTCATCGCCGCTGTGAATCACTGCCTGAATCGCGCAGAAGATTGCCTGAGTCGCACCGGGCGTTACCGTCACTTCATGATCGGCATCGACAGTCACGCCATAGCTGCGGGCGATCTTGGCCGCGATCTGCTGACGCAACGCCGGCAATCCGGTCATCGGTGAATACTGGTTATGGCCACTGGCGATATGCCGCCCGACCGCATCACGCAACGACTGCGGGCCGTCGAAATCCGGGAAACCCTGGGACAGGTTGATCGCGCCGGTCTGCGCCGCGAGCTGAGACATCTGCGTGAAAATAGTGATGCCGACATTCGGCAGCTTGCTGGTGATCATCGGGGGTTCTCTGCTCAACACCCGGCTCTGACGACGGCGCGGGAGAGCCCGAGGATAGCCCATCCGGCGCCCATAAAAAAAGAGCGCCAAACGGCGCCCTTCTCTCATTGAACAAACCCAATCCTGTGGCGAGGGGATTTATCCCCGTTCCGGCTGCGAAGCAGTCGCAAACCCGTTGAATGCGGTTTGACTGATACACCGCGGACACAGGTTTAGGGGCTGCTGCGCAGCCCATCGGGGATAAATCCCCTCGCCACAAAAGCCCCACACAAAATTGTGCAGGGCCTCGGATCACTTCTTGTCGCGGCGCTTCTTGCTGGCTTTCTTGTTGTGCGACATCAAGCGACGCTTCTTGTTGACCTGGCGGTCGGTCAGCGTGTTCTTGTTGCCTTCGTACGGGTTCTCGCCGCCCTTGAACTCGATGCGGATCGGCGTACCGACCAGCTTGAGTACACGACGGTAAGTGTTCTCCAGATAGCGCACGTACGACTTCGGCACTTTCTCGATCTGGTTACCGTGGATCACGATGATCGGCGGGTTCGCACCACCCAAGTGAGCGTAACGCAGCTTGATCCGGCGGTTGTTGACCATTGGCGGCGCGTGCTCGCCCACCGCATCTTCCAGAACCTGGGTCAGACGGTTGGTCGGCCAGCGGGTAACAGCGGACTTGAACGAGTTCTGCACCGAAGCGTAGAGGTTGCCCACGCCCGTTCCGTGCAACGCCGAGATGAAGTGAATGTCGGCGTAGTCGACGAAGAACAGACGACGTTGCAGCTCGACTTTCACAAAGTCGCGCTCGCTCGGCGTCATGCCATCCCACTTGTTGATCGCGATGACCAGCGCACGACCGGATTCGATCGCGAAGCCCAGCAGGTTCAGGTCGTGATCGACCACACCCTCGCGGGCGTCCATCACGAAGATCACCACGTTGGCGTCTTTGATCGCCTGCAGGGTTTTGACCACGGAGAACTTTTCGACTTCTTCGTGGATCTTGCCGCGCTTGCGCACACCGGCGGTGTCGATCAGCGTGTACTTCTCTTCATTGCGCTCGAACGGAATATAGATGCTGTCGCGGGTGGTGCCCGGCTGGTCGTACACGATGACCCGGTCTTCACCGAGCATGCGGTTGACCAGCGTCGACTTGCCGACGTTCGGACGACCGATGATGGCGATCTTGATCCCGTCTTTTTCGCTCGGACCAGGAATGCGCTTGGCTTCCTCGCCTTCGGCAACGACTTCTTCCTCTTCACCTTCAGCCGGCTCGTCATCATCGCGCGGGAATTCGCTCAGGGCGGCTTCCAGCAGTTGCGTGATGCCACGGCCGTGGGCGCCAGCGATCGGGATCGCGTGGCCCATGCCCAGCGGGGCGAATTCGGCGCGGGCCATTTCCGGATCGATGTTGTCGACCTTGTTGGCCACCACGTGGGAACGCTTGTTACGTTTGCGCAAATGCTCGGCGATCATCTGGTCGGCAGCGGTAAAACCGGCCTTGGCATCTACCAGAAACAGCACCACATCGGCTTCTTCGATGGCCAGCAGCGACTGCTCGGCCATTTTTTCGTCCATACCATGTTCGTCACCGGAGATACCGCCGGTGTCGATCAGAATGTAGGAACGCCCTTGCCACTTGGCCTCACCGTACTGGCGATCACGGGTCAGACCGGACAGGTCGCCGACGATGGCGTCACGAGTCCTGGTCAGGCGGTTGAACAAGGTGGACTTGCCGACGTTCGGTCGGCCCACCAGGGCGATTACGGGAACCATGCGGCTCTCCACTTCGTTATTTCAGAAAATACAAAAGCCGCTGCGAGGCAGCGGCTGGTGCTCGGGGCAACACCCGGGGGCGCTGCAAACCCTGCTGATGCAGGGCCGCTTGGGGATGAACCCCAAGCATAGTTGTTACTTGATGGTCAGGGCTTCCAGTTTGCCGCTGTTGCCATACACATAAATCGTGTCGCCCACCACCAGCGGACGAGCACGCAGGCCGTCGCTGTCGATGCGCTCACGGCCGACGAAACGACCGTCGACCTGACTCAGCAGATGCAGATAACCTTCCAGGTCACCCACAGCTACGTAGCTGGAGAACACTTCCGGTGCCGACAGTTGACGGCGAGCCAGCGAATCGTTGCTCCACAGTGCGGTGGTCGAACGCTCGTCGACGCCTTCAACGGTGCCCGAGGACAGGCTCACGTAGACGCTGCCGAAACCCTGAGCGATACCCGCGTAGCTCGACGCATCGCGCTGCCACAGTTGACGACCGCTTTCCAGGTCCAGTGCCGCAACGCGACCCTGATAGCTGGCCACGTACAGCGTGCCGCCCGACAGCAGCAGACCGCCGTCGATGTCGACGACGCGCTCCAGCTCCGAACGACCTTGTGGAATGGCGATGCGTTGTTCCCACACCGGCACGCCGTTGGAGATGTCCAGCGCGACCACTTTACCGGTCGACAGGCCAGCTACGGCCAGGCGGTTGGTGACCAGCGGAGCACTGGTGCCACGCAGGGTCAGGACCGCCGGGGTGCTGTCATACACCCAGCGCTGGTTGCCGGTGGCAGCGTCCAGACCGATCAAACGATCGTCCTGGGTCTGCACGACGACCACGTCGCCATTGTTGGCCGGCGGCGCGAGCACTTCACTGTTGACGCGGGCACGCCACTTCTCTTCACCGTTGCTGGTGTCCAGAGCGACGACTTCGCCACGCAGCGTACCGATCAGTACCAGACCGTAACCCACGCCGACGGCGCCGGAGACAGGCAGTTCCAGATCCTGGTCCCACTTCACGTCGCCGTTGCTGCGATCCAGCGCCATCACCACACCAGTCACATCGGCGGCGTAGATGGTGTCACCGTCGATCGCCGGCACCAGCATGTTGTAGGTTTCGCCCTGACCGTCACCGATCGAGCGGCTCCACTGCTTCTGCAGAACGACTTCTTCTTTGAAGTCGGTCAGTTCGGCCGGTGGCAATTCTTTCTTGCTGTTGCTGCTGCAACCCGCGGCCAGAAGGGCCAGAGCCAGCAATGCTGCATGCTTCCAACGGATCACGTCACGCATCCCCTTTGGCCAGGTCGTCGAGCTTGATTTGAAGGCCACCGACCGCCGCTTCATCCGACAGTGCCGCCTTGGCTTTTTGATACGCCTTGTTCGCGTCATCGGTACGGCCCAAGCGCACCAGCAGGTCGCCCTTGAGTTCTTCGCGAGTGGCCAGGAACGCTTTGTCGGCATCGCCGTCGAGCAGTTTCAGGGCGTCTTCGGCCTTGTCCTGCGCGCCGAGCACCTGCGCCAGACGCTGACGGGCGATTTCGCCCAGCGCCGGGTTGGCCGGTTTGTCGACGATGGCTTTGAGTTCGGTTGCCGCGTCGTCCAGCTTGCCGCTGTCGACCGCCACTTTGGCGACGAACAGGCTGCCGTATTGCGCATAGGCAGAACCGCCGTACTCGCTGTTGAGCTTGCCGGCCAGATCCGCAACGCGGGCGGCATCAGGCTTGCCGTCAGGCGTCAGCGTGGTTTCCAGCAATTGCTGATAGAGCACCGAGGCGCCTTGCGACTGGTTGCTCTGGTACTTGTGCCAGGCCTGCCAGCCGAACACGATGACCAGCGCCAACAGGCCGCCGGTGACCAGAGGTTTGCCGTTGCGTGTCCACCAGTCCTTCAAATCCGCCAACTGTTCGTCTTCGGTACTCGACACCCCAATACTCCTTAATCGCTAAATCGGCTGTTAAGACAGCTTCAACCCTGCACGACGCAGGTGGCCAGGTGAGCGGCAAGCGCATCCCAGGCAATGCTTTGTTGTTCGCCCTGGCCACGCAGGGGTTTGAAACCTACCACTTGCTGGGCCATTTCGTCGTCACCGAGGATCAATGCGTACAGCGCACCGCTCTTGTCGGCCTTCTTGAACTGGCTTTTGAAGCTGCCGGCGCCGGCATTGACTTGCAGGCGCAGGTTTGGAAGTTGATCGCGAACACGTTCGGCCAGGGCCAGACCGGCCCGCTCGGCCTCTTCACCGAAGGCGCAGAGGTAGACGTCGACCTGACGGGAAATTTCTTCCGGAATCTGCTCAAGGGTTTCGAGCATCAACACCAGACGCTCGATGCCCATGGCGAAACCGACGCCTGGGGTTGGCTTGCCGCCCATCTGCTCGACCAGGCCGTCGTAACGGCCGCCCGCGCACACGGTGCCCTGGGCGCCGAGCTTGTCGGTGACCCATTCGAAAACGGTTTTGCTGTAGTAATCGAGGCCACGCACCAGTTTCGGGTTGAGCACGTAAGGAATGCCGACGGCATCCAGACGCGCCTTCAGGCCTTCAAAGTGAGCGCGGGACTCGTCGTCGAGGTAATCGGCCATTTTCGGCGCATCGACCAGCACGGCCTGGGTGTCGGCATTTTTCGTGTCGAGCACGCGCAGCGGGTTCGTTTTCAGACGACGCTGGCTGTCTTCGTCGAGCTTGTCGTGGTGCGCCGAGAGGTACTCGACCAGCGCTTCACGATAGCGACCACGGGATTCGCTGGTGCCGAGGCTGTTGAGTTCGAGCTTGACCGCATCACGGATGCCCAGCTCGCCCCACAGGCGCCAGGTCATGATGATCAGCTCGGCGTCGATGTCCGGACCGTCGAGGTTGAACACTTCCAGACCGATCTGGTGGAACTGGCGATAACGGCCTTTTTGCGGACGCTCGTGGCGGAACATCGGGCCGATGTACCAGAGTTTCTGCACCTGACCACCGCCGGTGATGCCGTGCTCAAGCACGGCGCGCACGCAGGCCGCAGTGCCTTCCGGACGCAGGGTCAGGGAATCACCGTTGCGGTCTTCGAAGGTGTACATCTCTTTTTCGACGATATCGGTGACTTCGCCGATCGAGCGCTTGAACAGCTCGGTGAACTCGACGATCGGCATGCGGATCTGCTTGTAACCGTAGTTATCCAGCAGACGCGCCACAGTGCCTTCGAAATAACGCCACAGCGGGGTCTGTTCGGGCAGGATGTCGTTCATGCCACGAATGGCTTGCAGAGACTTGCTCACAAAATTTCCTTAATTCGTTCGATCAGCCGCGCGCGATAACGGCAGCGTCAGCTTCGACCTTTTCGGCCGCTTTCTGGCGGATCAGCTTTTCCAGCTCGTCCACCAGATTGTCATTCGTCAGCTTCTGCGACGGCTTGCCGTCGATGTAAATCAGGTTTGGCGTGCCGCCGGTCAAGCCGATATGGGCTTCCTTGGCTTCGCCGGGGCCGTTGACCACGCAACCGATGACCGCGACATCCAGCGGCACCAGCAGGTCTTCAAGGCGCCCTTCCAGCTCGTTCATGGTTTTCACCACATCGAAGTTCTGCCGCGAGCAGCTCGGGCAGGCGATGAAGTTGATGCCACGGGAACGCAGATGCAAAGACTTGAGAATGTCGTAACCGACCTTCACTTCCTCGACCGGGTCGGCCGCCAGCGAGATGCGGATAGTATCGCCAATCCCTTCGGCGAGCAGCATACCTAGGCCCACGGCGGATTTCACCGTGCCCGATCGCAAACCGCCGGCTTCGGTGATGCCCAAGTGCAACGGCTGAACGATTTCTTTCGCCAGCAGGCGGTAGGCTTCGACGGCCATGAACACGTCGGAGGCTTTCACGCTGACCTTGAAGTCCTGGAAATTCAGGCGTTCGAGGTGTTCAACGTGGCGCAGCGCGGATTCGACCAGTGCCGCCGGGGTCGGCTCGCCGTATTTCTTTTGCAGGTCTTTTTCCAGGGAACCGGCGTTGACGCCGATCCGGATCGGAATGCCGCGATCACGCGCCGCATCGACCACGGCACGCACGCGGTCTTCGCGACCGATGTTGCCCGGATTGATGCGCAGACAGTCCACACCCAGTTCGGCCACGCGCAAGGCGATTTTGTAGTCGAAGTGGATGTCAGCCACCAACGGCACTTTGACCAGTTGCTTGATCTTGCCGAACGCCTCGGCGGCGTCCATGTCCGGTACCGAGACGCGAACGATGTCGACGCCGGCGGCTTCCAGACGATTGATCTGCGCCACGGTCGCGGCGACGTCATTGGTGTCGCTGTTGGTCATGCTCTGCACAGCGATCGGCGCGTCGCCGCCCACCGGTACGTTGCCGACCCAGATCTTGCGCGATTCGCGACGTTTGATTGGAGATTCGCCGTGCATGACTTATTGACCCAACTTCAGGCGAGCAGTCTCGCCACTGGTGAACGGAGCGATATCGACCGGTTGGCCGTTGTAGCTGACCTGTGCCGCGCGGGCAACGCCCAGACGTACGGCGAGCGGCGGCTTGCCGGAAACACTCACGCTGTCGCCTTTATGCTTCAGGCCGCTGAAAATCACTTTGCCACGGCCATCGGTCACCTGTGCCCAGCAATCGCCGGTGAACTGCAACTGCACCTGGCCTTCGCCGGCAACCGGAGCAGCTGCTTCAGCGCTTGGCGCTTGAGCAACCGGCGCGGTCGGGGCAGGTGTCGCTGGGACATTCGGCGCTGGAGTGGCCGGAGCCGCCACCACTGGCGCAGGCGTCTGTGCCGGTGCGCTTGGCGCAACTGCCGGGGCAGCTGGCTCGGTCGCTGGCGCAGCAGATTCGGCGCCGGTCGATTCAGCACTGGTTTCCGACTGCGGCAAGGCCAGCGTTGTCGAACTGTCGGCCTGATTTTCGGCGACAGCCTGATCTTCCGGCTCGTCGATCGGGTGGATCTGCGTGGTGCCGTCCGCGCCTTCGACTTCGACGTGTTCCGGCGCCAGGCTGGTCAGATCGCGGGTGCGCTGCGAGGTCTGATCCTGCCACCAGACGAAACCGCCGCCGATGACCGCGATCAGCAGCAACAGGCTGACGATACGCAAAATGGTGTGGGAAACCCGCACCGGCTCTTCGATACGACCGAGGGCGTGAACGTTGCTGCCCTGGGAATCGGTGCCGGTGGACTGGTCGAATTGCTGAACCAGAACGGTCTGGTCCATGCCGAGCAATTTGGCATAGGCGCGAATGTAACCGCGAGCGAAGGTATGCCCCGGCAGCTTGTCGAAAGCGCCGGCTTCAAGATTGCTCAGGGACGTCACGGTGAGGTTGAGCTTGAGGGCCACTTCGGCCAGCGACCAGCCATTGCTTTCGCGGGCCTGGCGCAGGGTCTCACCGGGATTTACGCGATTCGCTGCTACAACTTCGGGATGCGCCGCTTTCATCATTGCTCCGACAGGTATTGCTGATATTCCGGCGTACCGGGATAGAGTCGTTTTAATTGCAGACCGTAACTGGCTGCCTTGTCGCGATCTTCAAACACTTTTGCCAGCCGAACGCCGAGCAATAGACTACGTGCATTTTGTTCGGTGAGCTGGCTGAAACGGTCGTAATAGTCACGCGCGGGCACATAATGCCTGTCTTCGAAGGACAACTCAGCCATTTCCAGCAATGCGCGCGGTTGTTGGCGATTCAGGCGCAGGGCTTTTTCCAGCTGTTGCTGGGCCAGATCACGCTGGCCAAGCTTGGCGGCGGTCATGCCGAGGTTTTCGAAGACCCGCGAGCGCTCAGGATACAGGGTATCGGCGGCCGCTTGTTCAAAACGCTCGTAGGCTTCCTTGTAGCGCTGTTCTTCGTAGAGAAAACTGCCGTAGTTGTTGAGGATGCGTGCATCGGTGGGACGTGAGGACAAGGCCTTGCGAAAGTGCTCGTCGGCAAGTGCCGGCTCCATCTCGGCCTGAAACACCAGACCGAGGGCCGCATTGGCGTCAGGGTCGGAACCGTCCAGCTCCAGCGCTTTCTTCAACGGCACCTTGGCGCGCTCGGTCATGCCCTGCTGCAGGTAGCCCAGCCCCAGCTGCACGTAGGCAGCCCGCGCTTCATCGCGGCCCTTGCTGGTCTTCATCGGGTTGTAGTCACCCGACAGGACACAGCCAGCGCACAGGCTGGCCAACAGCAACAGCAGCGCAAAGCGCAGGGACATAGAGATCCTCTCTTAGTTAGTGTTCGCGGCGTTCTGTGCCAGATCGCTGTCGGCGCTCAACTCGCGCACGGCGATGTAACGTTCGCTGCGACGGGTGCGATCCAGCACCTGCCCTACCAATTGACCACATGCGGCGTCGATGTCTTCACCACGGGTGGTGCGCACGGTGACGTTGAAACCGGCCTGATGCAACTGATCCTGGAAGCGGCGGATGGCATTGTTGCTCG
Source organism: Pseudomonas sp. TE9122 (assembly GCF_056278925.1). Classification (NCBI taxonomy): domain Bacteria; kingdom Pseudomonadati; phylum Pseudomonadota; class Gammaproteobacteria; order Pseudomonadales; family Pseudomonadaceae; genus Pseudomonas; species Pseudomonas sp. TE9122. The sequence continues at coordinate 4,240,534 of NZ_JBWBQI010000001.1, forward strand.
GCCGCTCGTACCCGGAGTGCGGGAACGGGTTGAATGGGATCAGGTTGATCTTGCACGGGATGTCTTTAAGCAGCTCGATCATTTCCACTGCGTGCTCAAGCTTGTCATTGACGTCCTTGAGCAAGGTGTACTCGATGGTCAGCACACGTTTCTCGCCAAGGGCGGACATGTAGCGCTGGCACGACTCGAGCAGCATCTTAAGCGGATATTTCTTGTTGATCGGCACCAATTGGTTACGCAATGCGTCATTCGGTGCATGCAGGGACAACGCCAGGGATACGTCGATGTGCTTGGCCAGCTCATCGATCATCGGCACCACACCCGAGGTGGACAGGGTCACGCGGCGCTTGGAGATCCCGTAGCCGAGGTCATCCATCATCAGATGCATGGCGGCGACGACGTTGTCGAAGTTCAGCAACGGCTCGCCCATGCCCATCATCACCACGTTGGTGATGGCGCGGTCGACGGTGGCCGGGACGCTGCCGAAAGATTTGTTGGCAATCCACACCTGACCGATGACTTCGGCGGCGGTGAGGTTGCTGTTGAAGCCTTGCTTGCCGGTGGAGCAGAAACTGCAATCCAGGGCACAGCCTGCCTGGGACGAAACGCACAAGGTGCCGCGTTTGCCCTGGGGAATGTACACGGTCTCGACGCAGCTGCCGGACGCCACGCGCACCACCCATTTACGGGTGCCGTCGCTGGAGATGTCCTCGCTGACCACTTCCGGACCACGCACTTCAGCAATGGCCTTGAGCTTGTCGCGCAAGGCTTTGCTGACGTTCGTCATGGCGTCGAAATCATCGACGCCAAAGTGGTGAATCCATTTCATTACCTGACCGGCACGGAAACGCTTCTCCCCGATTGAGTCGAAGAATTTTTCCATTTCCGGCTGGGTCAGACCCAGCAGGTTTGTTTTAACAGTCGATGTAGTCATGGATTCACCTTCACTCTGCAAGCAATGCTTAGCGAGTGGTTACTTCAGTAGCTGCGAAGAAGTAAGCGATTTCGCGAGCGGCAGCAGCTTCGGAGTCCGAACCGTGAACGGCGTTGGCGTCGATCGATTCAGCGAAGTCAGCACGGATGGTGCCGGCAGCAGCTTCTTTAGGGTTGGTAGCGCCCATCAGCTCACGGTTGCGAGCGATAGCGTTTTCGCCTTCCAGAACCTGAACGACAACCGGGCCGGAAGTCATGAAAGCAACCAGGTCACCGAAGAAACCGCGCTCGCTGTGCTCAGCGTAGAAGCCTTCGGCTTCGGCTTTGGACAGTTGCTTCAGTTTCGAAGCTACAACGCGCAGGCCAGCGTCTTCGAAGCGAGTGGTGATCTTGCCGATCACGTTTTTAGCAACGGCGTCAGGCTTGATGATGGAGAAAGTACGTTGAACAGCCATGGTGTAACTCCAGAAACGGTAATTTGCGAAAAATTAAACCCGCGAATTATACGCGGGTTCTTTGGTATTGCCTAACCTGCGAGGACGATCAGTCGACTTCTTCGATCCAGAGCGCCTGAACCGCTTCCAACACCTTCTCGCCGACACGGCCGGAGGTGTTGTCGAAGTCAGGCAGTTCCATGATCCATCGCTGCAAGTCGACGAAATTGACATAAAGCGGATTTACATCCGGCTTGGCTTCCGCCAATTCTTCTGCAATGCGTTGAACATCATTCCAACCGTAGCTCATGACAGTCTTACCAGTCAGTGCGGCGCTTCCGCCGCATGGTTAAGCGAATATTTCGGAATCTCGACGGTGAGGTCTTCCTCACCGACGATGGCCTGGCAAGCCAGACGCGATTGCGCCTCAAGGCCCCAGGCACGATCAAGGAAATCCTCTTCCAGCTCGTCAGCCTCTTCCAGCGAGTTAAAACCCTCGCGGATGATGCAGTGGCAGGTGGTGCAGGCGCAGACGCCTCCGCACGCGCTTTCCATCTCGATATGGTGTTCGTGGGCCAGTTCGAGAATCGATGTGCCGGGCGCAGCCTCGACCACCATGCCTTCAGGGCAGAACTTCTCGTGGGGCAGAAAAATGACCTGCGGCATCAGATATCCTCGATTTCATTCAGGTTGCGCCCCGACAGAGCGGCTTTCACCGTCAGATCCATGCGGCGGGCAGCAAAAGCATCGGTCACTTGCGACAGACGCTTGGTCTGCTGCTCGATGGCGTAGCCATCGGGACCTTTCATCAGTTCGGCCAGTTCCTGCATTTGCAGTTCGATGACCATGCGCTCTTCGGCGTCGAGCAGACGCTCGCCATCGGCCTCCAGCGCGCCCTGCACCGCTTCGAGCAGGCGCTGGGCATCGACTTGCTGCTCACGCAGAACACGGGCGACCTTGTCGTCATTGGCGTGCTGGAACGAATCCTTGAGCATCTTGGCGATTTCGCCATCGGTCAGACCATAGGAAGGTTTGACCTGAATGCTCGCCTCAACGCCCGAGCCCAATTCACGGGCAGACACGCTGAGCAGACCGTCGGCGTCGACCTGGAAGGTCACGCGAATTTTCGCCGCACCGGCCACCATCGCCGGAATGCCGCGCAATTCGAACCGTGCCAGAGAGCGGCAATCGCTGATCAGCTCGCGCTCACCCTGCAACACGTGGATTGCCATGGCCGACTGGCCGTCTTTATAGGTGGTGAAATCCTGAGCGCGGGCGACGGGAATGGTGGTGTTGCGCGGAATCACCTTTTCCATCAGACCGCCCATGGTTTCCAGCCCCAGGGACAGCGGAATCACGTCGAGCAGCAGCAGTTCGCCGCCATCGCGCTTGTTGCCAGCCAGGGTGTCGGCCTGGATCGCGGCCCCGATGGCCACCACTTGATCCGGATCGATTTCCGTCAATGGCTGACGACCGAAGGCTTCTGCAACGGCTTCACGAACACGTGGCACGCGGGTCGAACCGCCGACCATGACCACGGCGTGGACATCTTCGAGTTCGATACCGGAATCGCGAACCGCGCGGCGGCAGGCTTTCAGACTGCGCGCGACCATTGGCTCGATCAGCGCATCGAAGGCTTCGCGGGTCAGCGGCGCTTTCCAGTCGCCGTAGGCCACTTCAACACTGGCTGCATCGGTCAAAGCTTCTTTGGCCGCGCAAGCGGTTTGCAGCAGATTGCGTTGTGCGCCCGGGTCGAGATCCGCGGACAGGCCAGCGCTCTCAATGATCCAGCCGGCAATCGCATGATCGAAGTCATCGCCGCCCAGCGCGCTGTCGCCGCCAGTGGCCAGAACTTCAAAGACGCCGCCAGTCAGACGCAGAATGGAAATATCGAAAGTACCGCCGCCCAGGTCATATATCGCCACCAGACCTTCGGCGTGCTGATCCAGACCGTACGCTACAGCGGCAGCGGTCGGCTCGTTGAGCAGACGCAACACGTTCAGACCGGCGAGTTTGGCCGCATCTTTGGTGGCCTGACGCTGCGCATCGTCGAAGTAGGCAGGAACGGTGATTACCGCGCCAACCAGTTCGCCACCCAAGGTCGCTTCAGCGCGCTGACGCAGGACCTTGAGGATATCCGCGGAGACTTCAACCGGGCTTTTCGGTCCTTGCACGGTGTCGATGAACGGCATGTGCGATTCGCCGCCGACAAAGCGGTACGGCAGTTGCTCGCCCAATTGCTTGACGTCGGACAGACCACGACCCATCAAGCGCTTGACCGAGAGCACGGTGTTAAGAGGATCGGAGGATGCCGCCAGCTTGGCGGACTCACCGACTTCGACGCGGTCGGCGTGATAACGCACGGCGGACGGCAGGATGACCTGCCCGTTGGCGTCGGCCAGCGGTTCGGAAAGACCACTGCGCAGCGCAGCGACCAGCGAATTGGTAGTACCCAAGTCGATGCCCACAGCCAGACGGCGCTGGTGCGGTTGAGGACTTTGGCCGGGTTCGGCGATCTGCAGTAGAGCCATGGTGATCAGGTCTTGTCTGTCTGTCAGCGTGCAATCAGGGCAGCACTGGGTTAATCGTCGAGGCGCTCTTCCAGCTGGCGCACTTCGTAGGTGAGCTTGTCGAGGAACTGCATGCGCCGCATCAGGCGTTCGGCCTGTTCACGTTGCGCTGCATCATCCCAACAGGCTGCGAAGCTTTCGTTGAGCTGTTCCTGAGCCGTCTTCAAACGACGCTTGAATACCGCGACACCGTCGAGGTCGGCGCTGTCCTGCAGATCTTCGAGCTCTTCGCGCCATTGCATCTGCTGCAGAAGAAACTCGGGATCGTGGACGGTGACTTCCATCGGCACTTCATGCCCGCTGATTTTCAGCAGGTAGCGTGCGCGCTGGGCCGGGCTTTTGAGCGTCTGGTAGGCGTCGTTGAGCCGCGCCGATTGCTCGAGTGCCGAGCGCTGCTCGCGCTCGGAAGCGTCGGCAAAGCGGTCAGGATGGACGCCGCGCGCCAACTCACGGTAGCGCGTGGCCAACTGCTCGAGGTCCAGGCGGAAGCTCGGTTGCAGCTCGAATAAAGCGAAATGACAAGGAATACCCACGACCAGCCTCAGATGTTGAAGCTTTCGCCGCAGCCACATTCACCGCGCACGTTGGGGTTGTTGAACTTGAAGCCTTCGTTCAACCCTTCCTTGACGAAGTCGAGCTCGGTGCCGTCCAGGTAGGCCAGGCTTTTCGGGTCGATGATCACTTTTTCGCCGTGACTCTCGAACACCTGATCCTCCGCCACTACCTCGTCGACAAACTCCAGCACGTAGGCAAGGCCGGAACAGCCTGTGGTGCGAACACCCAGACGAATCCCTTCACCTTTGCCGCGCCCATCGAGGGAGCGCCGCACGTGTCGAGCAGCCGCTTCTGTCATGCTGATAGCCATCGTTGACTCCTTACTCGTCGCCGAATCTTGAAATTCAGATCAAGCCTTTCTTCTGCTTGTAATCGCGGACAGCCGCTTTGATAGCGTCTTCTGCGAGCACGGAGCAGTGGATTTTCACTGGCGGCAAAGCCAGTTCTTCGGCCAGCTGAGTGTTCTTGATGGTTTCGGCTTCGTCCAGGGTCTTGCCCTTCATCCACTCGGTGGCGAGGGAGCTGGAGGCGATTGCCGAACCGCAACCGTAGGTCTTGAACTTGGCGTCTTCGATAACGCCCTGATCGTTGACCTTGATCTGCAGACGCATCACGTCGCCGCACGCCGGAGCGCCGACCATGCCGGTGCCGACATCAGGATCTTCCGCGTTCATCTTGCCGACGTTGCGCGGGTTTTCGTAGTGGTCGATGACCTTTTCGCTGTAAGCCATGATTCTCAATCCTCACTCATCAGGGCCGCTCTTGAGACCCTGCAACTGCGCTGCGTTAACGCCGCGTCGCTACAGGATCTGTATCCGGCGGCTTCTATAGTTAGTGTGCCGCCCACTCGATTTTCGAGATATCGACGCCGTCTTTGTACATGTCCCACAGCGGCGACAGAGCGCGCAGCTTGGTAACGGCCTCGCAGACTTTCTGCGCGGCGTAGTCGATTTCTTCTTCGGTGGTGAAACGGCCGAAGGTAAAGCGGATCGAGCTGTGTGCCAGTTCGTCGTTGCGGCCCAGGGCGCGCAGTACGTACGAAGGCTCCAGCGACGCCGAGGTGCAGGCCGAACCGGACGATACCGCCAGATCCTTGAGTGCCATGATCAGCGACTCGCCTTCAACGTAGTTGAAGCTCAGGTTCAGGTTGTGCGGAACGCGGGCGGTCAGGCTGCCGTTGACGTACAGCTCTTCCAGATGCTCGACCTGCTTGTAGAAACGGTCGCTCAAGGCTTTGATACGGACGTTTTCGGCAGCCATGTCTTCTTTGGCCACACGGAACGCTTCGCCCATGCCGACGATCTGGTGGGTCGCCAGAGTGCCGGAACGCATGCCACGCTCGTGACCGCCGCCGTGCATGGTCGCTTCGATGCGCACACGCGGCTTGCGGCTGACGTACAGCGCGCCGATGCCTTTAGGGCCATAAGTCTTGTGGGCAGAGAACGACATCATGTCGACTTTCAGCTTCTGCAGGTCGATCTCGACCTTGCCGGTGGACTGAGCCGCGTCGACGTGGAAGAGCACGCCTTTGGCGCGCAGCATCTCGCCGATTGCAGCGATGTCGTTGATGGTGCCGATTTCGTTGTTGACGTGCATCACCGACACCAGAATGGTGTCTTCGCGCAGTGCGGCGTCAATCATTGCCGGGGTGATCAGACCGTCTTCGGTCGGCTCGAGGTAGGTCACTTCGAAGCCTTCACGCTCCAGCTGGCGCATGGTGTCGAGGACTGCCTTGTGCTCGATCTTGCTGGTGATCAGGTGCTTGCCCTTGGAGGCGTAGAAATGTGCCGCGCCCTTGATCGCCAGGTTGTCGGATTCGGTGGCACCGGAGGTCCAGACGATTTCGCGCGGGTCGGCATTGACCAGATCGGCCACCTGACGACGAGCGTTTTCGACGGACTCTTCAGCCTTCCAGCCGAACACGTGGGAACGGGACGCCGGGTTACCGAAGTTTCCGTCGACCAGCAGGCATTCACTCATTTTCTGCGCAACGCGCGGATCAACCGGGGTGGTTGCAGAGTAATCAAGGTAAATCGGCAATTTCATGGACTATCTCCTAAATCAGGGCTGGCGTGCCGCGGGTAGCTCTTCGGCTGTCATTCGACGGCGGACGCTTCAATCTTGTCCAGGCGTGGCGCCTTGCTGCTGCAACGGCGCTGGTCCTGACGCTGGGCCACTTCTTGTACCTCACGGCGAGTGACAAGGTCGGCCAAGCTGATACCGCTCAGAAATTCGTGAATCTGCAGGCTCAAGTCGCACCACAGATGATGGGTCAGACAGGTATCACCGGAATGGCAATCGCCCTGGCCCTGGCACTTGGTGGCATCGACCGATTCGTTCACCGCATCGATCACCTGGGCGACCTGGATGCCCTGCATGTCGCGGGACAACTGGTAGCCACCACCCGGACCGCGAACGCTGGAAACCAGGTTGCTGCGGCGCAGCTTGGCAAAAAGCTGCTCGAGGTAGGACAGGGAGATGCCTTGGCGCTCGGAGATATCGGCCAGAGACACCGGCCCGTGCTGCGCGTGCAACGCCAGGTCAAGCATGGCGGTCACGGCGTATCGGCCTTTTGTAGTCAGTCGCATGGACAGTTACCACGGAGTTCGGAATGGGCGGGAGTATGCAATTCCCGAGCATTTAAGTCAACTATAAGACCTAGTGCTTTAGTCGGGTTTACCCGCAAAAGAGCGCGCGCACTATAGCAAAGACGGGCTGCGGACAGCCAGCGAAACCGCGTGATCGTTCTTCGCGAGCAGGCTCGCTCCCACATTGGAATGCACTGCTCTTGTGGGAGCGAGCCTGCTCGCGAAAAGCAGCGCCGCGGTTCAGCCGGCTTTCGATTCGTCCTTGCCCTTGACGCAAGCGAAGTCTTCTTCACGCAGTTCAGGCAGATCTTTCGCACAGTAATTGCTGCCCAGATCCTTCAGCGCGCCGCACATGCCTTCCAGACGCCCGTCAACCGCTTGCAGATGGTCGAGCAACTGGCCAATGGCGCGAGCCACCGGGTCGGGCATGTCTTCGCTGACACCGTAGGCGTCGAAACCGATCTTTTCCGCCATGGCTTTGCGCTTGGCGTCCTGCTCTTCGTCGGTCTTGACGATGATCCGCCCCGGAATCCCCACTACAGTGGCGCCCGGCGGCACCTCCTTGGTCACGACAGCGTTGGAGCCGACTTTGGCACCAGCACCGACTGTGAACGGTCCAAGCACCTTGGCGCCAGCGCCGACCACCACGCCATCACCCAGCGTCGGGTGGCGCTTGCCTTTGTTCCAGCTGGTGCCGCCGAGGGTCACACCCTGATAGATAGTCACGTCGTCGCCGATCTCGGCGGTTTCACCAATGACGATGCCCATGCCGTGGTCGATGAAGAAACGCCGACCGACCTTGGCGCCCGGGTGAATCTCGATCCCGGTCAGCCAGCGACCAAAGTTCGACACCAGCCGCGCCAGCCATTTCAGCTCGTTGCGCCAGAGCATGCCGGCCAGACGATGAATCCAGATTGCATGCATGCCGGGGTAGCAGGTCAGGACTTCAAAAGCGTTACGCGCCGCCGGGTCTCGATGGAATACGCTCTGGATATCTTCACGCAAACGCTCAAACATCATTCAATCCTTCCGCTTTAGAAGCTCGCCACGGGCCGCTTTCTGGGTTTCCGTGAGGATGCCACGCAAAATATTCATTTCCGCCCGGCTGACCGAGCTGCGTCCGTACAACCGGCGCAGGCGCGCCATCAAGTGCCGTGGCTTTTCCGGATCGAGGAATTCGATGGCGACCAGCGTCTGCTCCAGGTGCTCATAGAATCGCTCCAGCTCATCCATGGTCGCCAGCTCGGCGCTTTTCACCGAGGCCACTTCTTCTTTCTCGACCTTGCTCGGCTGACCCTGTGCGGCCAGCCAGGCCATGCGCACTTCATAACTCAACACCTGAACCGCCGCCCCGAGGTTCAGCGAACTGAACGTCGGGTCGGAAGGGATGTGCACGTGAAAATGACATCGCTGCAGCTCTTCATTGGTCAGGCCGGAATCTTCACGGCCGAACACCAAAGCAATCTCGGCGCCCTGCCCGGCTTCCTCGACCACCTTGTTGCCGCATTCGCGCGGATCGAGCAGCGGCCAGGGAATACGCCGGTCGCGGGCGCTGGTGCCGAGCACCAGATTGCAGCCGACCAGAGCATCTTCCAAGGTGGCGACGACTTGCGCGTTTTCAAGGATGTCACCGGCACCAGAGGCGCGGGCATCGGCCTCGTGGTGCGGGAAGACCCGCGGATCGACCAGCACCAGCCGCGACAGACCCATGTTTTTCATGGCGCGCGCGGCCCCGCCGATGTTGCCGGGGTGGCTGGTGTTGACCAGGACGACACGAATGTTCTGCAGCAAGGGAGGCGCTCTCGGACACAGGAAAGGGGGGCAAATCTTACAGAACAGCCTACCGTTAAGCTATGAAAGCGAACAGCGTCCTTCACCTGAAGAAAAGTTCTGATAGAATGCGCGGCTTTCTTTAACAACCTTAGGTGACACATCCATGCAGCCCATGCTGAATATCGCGCTGCGCGCCGCCCGCAGCGCCAGTGAACTGATCTTCCGCTCCATCGAGCGCCTGGATACCATCAAGGTCGACGAAAAAGACGCCAAGGATTACGTATCCGAGGTCGATCGCGCCGCTGAACAGAAAATCATCGATGCCCTGCGCAAGGCTTACCCGAATCACTCGATTCAGGGTGAAGAAACCGGCCTGCACGCTGGCACCGGCATCGAAGGCGAAGAGTACCTGTGGATCATCGATCCGCTGGACGGCACCACCAACTTTCTCCGTGGCATTCCGCACTTTGCAGTGAGCATTGCCTGCAAATATCGTGGCCGCCTGGAGCACGCAGTGGTTCTGGACCCGGTTCGCCAGGAAGAATTCACCGCCAGCCGTGGTCGCGGCGCTCAACTGAACGGTCGTCGCCTGCGCGTCAGCGGTCGCACCAGCCTCGACGGCGCTTTGCTCGGCACTGGCTTCCCGTTCCGTGACGACCAGATGGACAACCTCGACAACTACCTGGGCATGTTCCGCGCCCTGGTTGGCCAGACTGCCGGCATCCGCCGCGCCGGTTCGGCGAGCCTGGACCTGGCTTACGTAGCTGCCGGTCGTTTCGATGCGTTCTGGGAATCGGGCCTGTCCGAGTGGGACATGGCTGCAGGCGCCCTGCTGATTCAAGAAGCCGGCGGTCTGGTGAGCGACTTCACCGGTGGTCACGACTTCCTTGAGAAAGGCCACATCGTTGCCGGCAACACCAAATGCTTCAAGGCAGTGCTGACGGCGATCCAGCCGCACCTGCCGGCCTCGCTGAAGCGCTAAGCTTTCCGCGAAACCAAAAAGCACCCTTCGGGGTGCTTTTTTTATGCCTGCAATTCCAAACAGCACAATTCCCTGTGGGAGCGAGCCTGCTCGCGAATGGGGCGTGTCAGCAAAGAAAATATCCACTGTTAGACCGTATTCGCGAGCAGGCTCGCTCCCACAGGTGAGAATCGCGCGCTGCCCTGAATCGCGAGCACAAAAAAAGCACCCCGCAGGGTGCTTCTTTTCACAACTGTGGAGCCTTACTGTCCCGGCTCATTCTGCGACAGGATCAGCTTGCCTTCCTTGTCGACCGGAATCTGGTTGCCCGGATCGCGATCCATCCGCACCTTGCCTTCCTTGCCATCGAGCGAGTAACGCACGTCGTAGCCGACGACCTTGTCGCTGATGTCATTGACCGTGTTGCAGCGAGTTTGCGTAGTGGTGTAGGTGTCGCGGTTCTGCATACCTTCCTGCACCTTGTTACCGGCATAACCGCCGCCAACTGCACCGGCCACGGTGGCAATCTTCTTGCCGGTACCGCCACCCACCTGATTACCCAACAAACCACCGGCTACGGCACCGATCGCCGTGCCGAGAATCTGGTGTTGATCCTTGACCGGCGCCTGCCGGGTCACGGTTACATCCTTGCATACTTCACGTGGAGTCTTGATCTGTGTCTTGACCGGCTCAACGGCTAATACTTGCGCATACTCAGGGCCGCTTTTAACCAGGCTGTAGGTGGCAACAGCACCCCCGGCTGTGACACCGACAGCACCCAATACCGCACCAACCAGCAACGACTTGTTCACATGAACCTCCTGACCATCACATGCGGGACGCGCCCGCGCTTCTCCCAGCCTTGGAGCACAAAAAAAGGCGCGAGTTCAACTCGCGCCTTTTGTTGGCTGACAGCCGGGAAATCGCTGGCCGTTATGGACGGTCGTCGACTTCCTTGTCGGTGTTGGCCGGAGGAATCAGATCCTCGGTGGTCAGGTTCAGCCAGATCAGCACCACGTTGGCGATGTAGATCGACGAGTAGGTACCCGCCAGTACACCGATGAACAGCGCGATGGAGAAGCCGAACAGGTTGTCGCCGCCGAAGAACAACAGTGCCGCGATGGCCAGCAGCGTGGAGATCGACGTCGCCATGGTGCGCAGCAGGGTCTGGGTGGTCGAGATGTTGATGTTCTCGATCAGCGTCGCCTTGCGCAGCACACGGAAGTTCTCACGTACCCGGTCGAAAACCACGATGGTGTCGTTCAGCGAATAACCGATGATCGCCAGCACCGCCGCCAGCACCGTCAGATCGAAGGTGATCTGGAAGTACGAGAGGATACCCACGGTCACGATCACGTCGTGGATCAGCGACACAATGGCGCCGACCGCAAACTTCCACTGAAAGCGGAACGCCAGGTAGATCAGGATGCCGCCGAGCGCCAGCAGCATGCCGAGGCCGCCCTGGTCGCGCAGTTCTTCACCAACCTGCGGGCCGACGAACTCGACTCGCTTGACCGTCGCCGGGTTGTCGCCGCCGACTTTCTGCAATGCGTCTGCGACCTGATGGCCCAGCTGCGGGTCTTCACCCGGCATGCGCACCAGCAAGTCAGTAGTGGCGCCGAAGTTCTGCACCACGGCTTCGTGATAACCGGAGGTCGCCAGTTGCTCGCGCACCTTGGTGACATCGGCCGGACGCTCGTAGGTCAGCTCGATGAGCGTACCGCCGGTGAAGTCCAGACCCCAGTTCATGCCCTTGGTGGCGACGCTGAACAAGGCAATGACGGTAAGCAACACGGTGACGCCGAACGCGAAGTTGCGAACGCCCATGAAGTTGATTGTACGTAACATGGCAGCCCCTTAAATCCACAACTTCTTGAAGTCACGTCCGCCAAAGATCAGGTTGACCATTGCGCGGGTCACCATGATGGCCGTGAACATCGAGGTAAAGATCCCGAGGGACATGGTCACTGCGAAACCCTTCACCGGGCCGGTGCCCATGGCGAAGAGAATGCCGCCGACCAGCAAGGTGGTCAGGTTGGCGTCGAGAATCGCGGTGAATGCCCGGCCGAAGCCTTCGTTGATTGCCCGCTGCACAGTCATGCCGGCGGCGATCTCTTCACGAATCCGCGAGAAGATCAGTACGTTGGCGTCGACCGCCATGCCCATGGTCAGGACGATACCGGCGATACCCGGCAGGGTCAGCGTGGCGCCCAGCAACGACATCAATGCCAGCAGCAGCACCATGTTCACCGCCAGCGCGACGGTGGCGATGACGCCGAAGAAGCGGTAGATGGCGATGATGAAGAGCGATACGAACAGCATGCCCCACAGGGAAGCGTCGATACCTTTGGTGATGTTGTCAGCACCCAGGCTCGGACCGATTGTGCGCTCTTCAGCGAAGTACATCGGTGCAGCCAGACCACCGGCACGCAGCAGCAGTGCCAGTTCGGACGACTCGCCCTGACCGTTTAGGCCAGTGATGCGGAATTGCGCACCCAGCGGCGACTGAATGGTCGCCAGGCTGATGATCTTCTTCTCTTCCTTGAACGTCTGCACCGCAACGTCTTTCTCGACGCCATCAACCACTTGCTTGGTGTAAGTGGTGACCGGACGCTGTTCGATGAAGATCACCGCCATGCTGCGACCGACGTTGGAACGGGTCGCGCGGCTCATCAGCTCGCCACCGTGGCCATCCAGACGGATGTTCACTTCAGGCGTGCCGTGCTCGCCGAAACCGGCCTTGGCGTCGGTGACCTGGTCACCAGTGATGATCAGACCACGCTCGATCTGCGCTGGCGGACGGTTGCCTTCGCGGAATTCGAACGACTCGGAAGTGGCTTTCGAAGCGCCCGGCTCGGCGGCCAGACGGAACTCAAGGTTGGCCGTCTTGCCGAGGATACGCTTGGCTTCGGCAGTGTCCTGCACGCCCGGCAGCTCAACCACGATGCGGTTGGCGCCCTGACGCTGCACGATCGGTTCGGCAACACCCAGCTCGTTGACGCGGTTACGTACCGTGGTCAGGTTCTGCTTGATGGAGTATTCACGGATTTCCGCCAGCTTGGCCGGGGTCATCGCCAGACGCAGCACCGGTTGACCGTTGAGATCGGCCGGAACAATGTCGAAATCGTTGAAATTCTTGCGGATCAGCGCACGGGCCTGTTCGCGGGAATCTTCATCGCTGAAGCCCAACTGAATGGCACCGCCCAGTTGCGGCAGGCTGCGATAGCGCAGCTTCTCTTTGCGCAGCAGGCTCTTGACGTCGCCTTCGTAGACTTTCAGGCGCGCATCGAGGGCTTTGTCCATGTCCACTTCGAGCAGGAAGTGCACACCACCGGACAAGTCCAGACCCAGCTTCATCGGGTGCGCACCGAGGTTGCGCAACCATTGCGGCGTGGTCTGTGCCAGGTTCAGCGCGACGACGTAGTCATCACCCAATGCCTTGCGCACAACATCCTTGGCCGGCAGCTGGTCTTCAGCCTTGCTCAGACGGATCAGACCGCCCTTGCCGCCTGCCGTCAGCGTAGCCGCCTTGACGTTGATGCCGGACTCTTTCAGCGCTGTGCTGACGCGAGCCAGATCGGCGTCATTGACCTGCAGAGCCGTGCTGGCGCCGCTGATCTGAATGGCCGGGTCATCAGGATAAAGATTGGGAGCGGAATAAATCAGACCGATCGCCAGCACCGCCAGGATCAGAATGTATTTCCACAGAGGGTATTTGTTCAGCATCACGCCGCCCGTTATGAACGCGGGGCGCCTTGCGCGCCCCGTCGATTGAGTAGAAGTTGTTGCTCTTAGATCGCTTTCAGCGTGCCTTTTGGCAGCGTGGCGGCGATGGCGCCTTTCTGGAACTTCATTTCCACGGTGTCGGAAACTTCCAGAACCACGAAGTCATCGGCAACCTTGGTGATCTTGCCGGCGATGCCGCCAGTGGTCACGACTTCGTCGCCCTTCTGCAGGCTGCTCAGCAGGTTCTTCTGCTCTTTGGCGCGCTTGGCCTGTGGACGCCAGATCATCAGGTAGAAGATGACCAGGAAGCCGACCAGGAAAATCCACTCGAAGCCGCCGCCCATTGGGCTTGCAGCAGCCGGTGCAGCTGCGTCAGCCATGGCGTTAGAGATAAAAAAGCTCATTTAGCACTCCAGTTGCAAATGTTGAATCTTGGGGTCAGAAAACTCAGTCCAAAGGCGGGACGGGAAGTCCGCGTTTGGCGTAGAAGGCATCGACAAAGGCGGCCAATGTACCCTGTTGAATAGCCTCGCGCAAACCAGCCATGAGCACCTGATAATGGCGCAAGTTATGGATGGTATTGAGCATGCTGCCGAGCATTTCGCCGCACTTGTCCAGGTGATGCAGATAAGCGCGCGAGAAGTTCTGGCAGGTGTAGCAATCGCAGGTCGGATCCAGCGGCGATTCATCATGGCGATGGAACGCGTTACGGATCTTCAGCACACCGGTATCGATGAACAGATGCCCATTGCGGGCATTACGGGTTGGCATCACGCAATCGAACATGTCCACCCCGCGGCGCACACCCTCAACCAGATCTTCCGGTTTGCCAACGCCCATAAGGTAACGAGGTTTGTCAGCGGGCATCTGGCCCGGCAGATAATCCAGCACCTTGATCATTTCGTGCTTCGGTTCGCCCACCGACAGACCGCCGATGGCGAGGCCGTCGAAGCCGATCTTGTCGAGGCCTTCGAGCGAGCGCATGCGCAGGTTTTCATGCATGCCGCCCTGGACGATACCGAACAGCGCCGCGGTGTTGTCGCCGTGGGCATTCTTCGAACGCTGCGCCCAGCGCAGCGACAATTCCATCGATACGCGCGCGACGTCTTCGTCAGCCGGATACGGCGTGCATTCGTCGAAGATCATCACAATGTCGGAACCGAGATCGCGCTGCACCTGCATCGACTCTTCCGGGCCCATGAACACTTTGGCGCCGTCGACCGGAGAAGCGAAGGTCACGCCCTCCTCCTTGATCTTGCGCATCGCGCCGAGGCTGAACACCTGGAAGCCGCCGGAGTCGGTGAGGATCGGGCCTTTCCACTGCATGAAATCGTGCAGGTCGCCGTGCTCCTTGATCACCTGAGTGCCAGGACGCAGCCACAGGTGAAAGGTATTGCCCAGAATGATTTCCGCGCCCGTGGCGACGATGTCGCGCGGCAGCATGCCCTTGACCGTGCCGTAGGTGCCGACCGGCATGAACGCCGGGGTCTCGACGGTGCCACGGGGAAAGGTCAGGCGACCACGACGAGCCTTGCCATCGGTGGCCAGCAGCTCAAAGGACATTCGACATTCGCGACTCATTCTGTTTCCTCTGGGCCTGTCTGTTCAGGGGCAGTTGGAGCGGGATTGCGGGTGATGAACATCGCATCCCCGTAACTGAAAAAGCGGTAGCCGTTTTCCACGGCGGCCTTGTAGGCGGCCATGGTTTCGGGATAACCGGCAAACGCCGAAACCAGCATCAACAGCGTGGATTCCGGCAAATGGAAATTGGTCACCAGGGCATCGACCACATGAAACGGCCGGCCCGGATAGATAAAGATGTCGGTGTCGCCACTGAACGGCTTGAGCACACCATCGCGCGCCGCGCTCTCCAGCGAACGCACGCTGGTGGTGCCGACCGCAATCACCCGACCGCCCCGCGCACGGCACGCAGCGACTGCATCGACCACATCCTGGCCGACTTCCAGCCACTCGCTGTGCATGTGGTGATCTTCGATCTTCTCGACGCGCACCGGCTGGAACGTCCCCGCGCCGACGTGCAACGTCACGAACGCAGTCTCGACGCCCTTGGCGGCAATCGCCTGCATCAGCGGCTCATCGAAATGCAGCCCCGCCGTCGGCGCAGCGACCGCACCCAGACGCTGGGCGTACACGGTCTGATAACGCTCGCGATCCGAGCCTTCATCCGGGCGGTCTATATAAGGAGGCAATGGCATGTGCCCGACGCGATCGAGCAGCGGCAACACTTCCTCGGCAAAACCCAGCTCGAACAGCGCATCATGACGCGCGAGCATCTCGGCTTCGCCACCGCCGTCGATAAGGATCTTCGAACCCGGTTTCGGCGACTTGCTGGAGCGGACATGAGCCAGCACGCGGTGCGCATCGAGCACGCGCTCAATGAGAATTTCCAGCTTGCCGCCGGACGCTTTCTGCCCGAACAGCCGCGCCGGAATCACCCGGGTATTGTTGAACACCATCAAATCGCCCGGGCGCAAATGCTCAAGCAAATCAGTGAATTGACGGTGTGCCAGGGCGCCGCTCGGCCCATCAAGGGTCAGCAGGCGACTACCGCGACGCTCGGCCAACGGATGGCGGGCGATCAGCGAATCAGGAAGCTCGAAAGTAAAGTCAGCAACGCGCATGATGGGGTTCGTCTAGCAGGGCCGGAAAGTCTAGCGGAAATATCGAAAATTGACCATGAAACGTGATTGACCAACGGTAATCACCTCTCTATACTTCGCCGCCATTGAGCCCTGATGGCGGAATTGGTAGACGCGGCGGATTCAAAATCCGTTTTCGAAAGGAGTGGGAGTTCGAGTCTCCCTCGGGGCACCACATAGCAGTATCTGAGAGTCTCTACCAGCCTCTCAGACCCAGAGAAACCGGCCACTTGGCCGGTTTTTTTGTGCCTGTCTGTCTACCCCTGTCTCCCCTTATCCGTTGTATCCCTGTATCCCTGCTTGTATCCTGAGAAAAATACCGAACTTTGGGATACAAGGATGAAGCGCGCAGATATCAAGCGCCGCCCTCTCGCTGATACGACACTTGCGGGATTGGAGCCGGAATTAAAGGAATACCGAGAGCTGGACGGAAACGGCCTCTACTTCAGGGTAAAACCTGATGGTGGTAAATCCTGGCAGCTCCGCTACAAACGTCCGGCGGGCAACTGGGCTTGGATGGGGCTCGGGGGTTACCCGGAAGTAAGTGGTGCGTTAGCAAGGGACAAAGCTGCTGAACTGCGCAAGGTAGTGAGCAGCGGGGCCGATCCTCTCGAACAAAAACGCTCTGCCAAAGCGGCAATTGATGCCGCTAAGACTCGTACCTTCCGAGCCGCTGCTGAAGCTTGGCTCAAGGCCAAGGAAGAAAAGGGACTCGCTCCCTCCACCCTTAACAAAATCCGCACTTACCTCGACAAAGACATACTCCCTGCGCTGGGAGATAAGCCCCTGGACGAAATCACTCGTACTGACTGTGCAGAGCTCCAAGCTTCACTCGAAGCCCGGGACGCACACAACGTAGCGGAAAAGTGCCGCACGTGGATCAATCAGATATTCGGACGAGCCATCGGCTTAGGCCTCACGGAAAACGATCCTGGCAGTCGCCTGCGAGATATTGCAGCTCAAGCCCCGAAGACTCAGCAGCATCCTCATTTGCTGGAGCCTGAGTTGGCAGAGTTCCTCCAAGCACTCAAAAACACACCCAGCAGGCTGACGGCCCGAACTGCCGCATGGCTCTGCATCTGGACCGCATCCAGACCGGGCATGGTTCGGTTAGCTGAATGGAAAGAGTTCGACCTAGATAAAGCGATATGGACGACGCCTGCTGCCAAGATGAAGATGCGCAGGGACTTCGTTTGCCCACTCCCTAAGCAAGCGCTTTCCGCTCTCAAAGAACTTCATTGCCTCACAGGTCGTAGTCGTTGGCTGTTCCCTGGGGTGGGCGCTAAGAATCCAACGATTAGCGAAAACACCATCAACAAGGTCTTCGCGACGGTTGGTTACAAAGGTCGCTTGGTAGGTCATGGTACTCGTCATACCGCCAGCACTCTGCTCAGGGAACACGGCTGGCCGAAAGAGCATGTCGAAGCGCAGCTTGCTCACAAAGAAGAGGGAATATCCGGGGTATACAACAAGGCTCAATACCTTGAGCACCGGGTGAAGATGATGCAGTGGTACGCAGATCACCTTGATGCGTTGGTGAGCGAGAACGTTATCAATCGCAAGTTCGGGAAAGCAGTATGACTCCACATATGCGTACCCCCTTAAAAATCCATGTAACAGGTGTTACTCGTGTAACGACCTTCGGCAAACGCCCGAATTCATTGACTCTTACGCGCGTTACACTCATGAGCGACTTCCCGTACACCTTCTTTGACGCCGACCAAACGTGTAACGCCAGATCGACCCCGTATTTGCTGCTGGCAGACCTAGGGCTAGGCGTGCGCCGCTGGATAAGATTGCACGACACAGGGCGCGGGACTGAAACAAATACTAAGGGTCAACAACGATGCCGATGAATGCGAGCGAGATCGGGGAAAGCATTCAATGGCCAAGTTCAACAGCCGATCTGGTTGAGTACTTATCTGCTCAACCGCTGTACTCCCTCTGTCGCGAACAGATCCTGCATGTTTGTCAGTTGATCGACCAATGCCGTCTGCGCATCAACCGAGCCGGGCTCGGCGATACTCTGAATTCCTTGTGCATCAAGGTGACGCAGAACGAGGAAACGATTTCAGAAAATGCCATGTCAGCCCCTCCCGCATTTCTGGCGAACACCGTTCGCCAACATGGCCGGAGTGAATTCGTCACAGACGATCAGGCACACGCGGTGTACATCATGGCCTGCGCGGTGAAAGCCTTAGAGGTTTTGAACGATTGGATGTTCGACGTCGAACGGACAGCCCTGCCTAAGGGAATACCTATGCCTGACTGGCCGTGGGACTTTTATTGCGAGTACGTAGAGGGACAGGTTAACGAGGATGACCGCATAGATGCGTTGGACTTATACGTTATCCACTTGGAACCGATTACCTATTTGCCCGCGTTACGTCGCGACGAATTGAGACCTCTGGCCCTTAGCGCAATTCGAGAAGCGACCCGACGAAAGGGCGGTCTCCTTAGTGGGAAAGATCGGGTCGCCGATATGAGCGAACGCGATATAGCCCTTGTCGAAAAGGCTCGCGCTCTACTGCATGACGGCATGTCACGACGCCATGTGACCACAGAAGTACACCGCTGGCTTACTCAACAGGTCGCTAAGCCATACAAGCAACGACCTAACTGGATTTCCCACGAAACGGATAAAGCATTGTCCCGTAAGCGCGTGGAAGCCATTCTTAAGCAACACAAGGTCTAGTTCACCTGAAATTTCAAATGGAAGTTAACTCCTTCAAAGATTCCATCGCCTAGATCATTGCTCTCGTCAGTCCAAATCTATCGAGAGCAATGCCTATGAACACCTCCGTTAGCGATTTTCTCCACCAGACACCCGCCAACTCCCCCTCCGTTTTTGATGCCGCCTCTACATTGATCCGCATGCGCGAGGTGGAAGGCATCGTGGGAATGAAACGTTCAACCATCTACAAACTGATGCAGCGCACCGAATGCGGCTTTCCGCAGCCCGTCAAACTGAGCAATAGCAACGCACGCGGCGCCCCTGTCGCCTGGGTCCTTTCCGAAGTTCAAGCGTGGGCGCGCAGCCGCATCGAGGCACGTGATCAGGTGGCTGCATGAGCCACAAGACTGCAAACAACGCTCTGATGCACCCCTTTTCCGTGTTGCGTCGGATCGGTTTCTCGTCTCGCGTCATGCAGCGTCTTGAACGCTACCGCAGCCAGCAGGACAGGCAAGGTCGCGTTGTCAGCGTGCTCAGCTGGGCCGACGGCACCTGGTGCGCCCTCTCCCTCCATTGCGAAAAGACCAGAGCCGTTGTCGTCGACGAAGGTCAGCAGGTCGAGGCTTACGAAGACGCCCGCTCCATGCTCAACGGCGGATTCCTGCCCCTTCTCTCCCTGCGCTGGGAAGTCCATGCCTGAAACGAAAACGCCTCCGGGGGCGATCCGGAGGCGTTGAGGTCAATCTACATGCCCGAACAATTTATGCCGCACCTGAAAAATCCGCAAGCCATCAGCGCAGTTGCACTTTCGAAACACGGACGTTACTCTCTGGCCGTCGCTGCAAATTCAGCGACCGGGTTTGGCGACCCGAGTTACTTGGCGCACAGGCGCCCCATCCGACAGCAGGCGCTTTTTTTGTGCCCGCCGTTTCGTGTTATGGCAGCTGTGCGTGGGAGACCTTCGGGTCTGCCGGGTTCCAAGTTCCCGGTTCGCCAACCTGCGCACAGCTGCCACCCTAAATCGTTTGGCGACGATCAGTGGCAGCTCCATCTTCAAACTTGGAGTGTCACCTATGCCTGCCCTTAATCCGTCCAAAATTCGCGCCGCTGCACACCGTGCAATGGCTCTCGCCGCTTTACACGCCAACTCCAGCCTCGCCACACGCCTCTCCCGCTACAACGCTCACATGGCCAAAGCCCGCGCGCTCGAAACTGCAGGCGGTGCCCAATGAACAACGCCCTGAGTTTTGCCCTGCCCGAAGATCTGCTCTGCGTGAATCCAACCGCAGAAGCCGGCGTACCTATCGACGCCATCAACTGCGCCATCGACCGCGCTGACTCGGTACTCACGCTGCTGGAAGATCACTTCGAAAACGAATCCTCACGCCTTGCCAATCACGTCATCGCCGCCGTCCTCTGGGACGTGCGCGGCACCCTTGGCCTGATCAAAACGCTGGCTATGCACGGTGACAACACTTCGGCCCCTGCGGTGCAGAAAGGTGGTGCGCTATGAGCATTTCCACGACACCGGGCCACGCTACCTTTTCTCGCGTTAACGCCACCGACCTGAAGCTGTTTCGGGTGAATGCCGGAGTACCAGTCGAAGACGCGCTGGAGATGGTGTCGTTGCTGCAGCATAACGCGAACCAGCTCAGTTTCGACGCGGCCATGAGTGACCACGGCGAGCGTTTCAGTTGGCCCGCCTTGTACCTGGGCGAGATGGCCAAAGCCCTGATCGACGACATCAACGACGCGTTGTTTCTGCCGAGGGCTGACGTATGAGCCAACGACCGAACAACACCAAACGCCCGAGCTTTGCCGACGTGAAAGCCGCCGCGCTGAAAGACATTGATCGTGTCTTGTCGCACTGGCTGCCCAACGGCAAGCGCGTGGACGGCGGCAAGGAATACACCGCTCCGAATCCGACTCGCAGCGACAAGCGTGCCGGTTCGCTCAAGGTCAATTTGATCAAGGGCACCTGGGCGGATTTTGCCACCGGCGACAAAGGCGGTGACCTGATCGATCTGGTGCGCTATCTGGACGGCGGCACCGACGTTGAAGTCTGCCACAAACTGGCGGATTGGCTGAACGTTGCACCCGGCGCCGCCAAGATCGAGGTCGCCCCGAGTAAGCCCAAGGCGCCGACATGGAATGCGATCCAGCCGATCCCGACCGAGGCCATGAACAAGTGCCCGGCCAAGCACCGTAATCACGGTGTACCGTCCAAGGTCTGGATCTATCGCGACGCACAGGGTCATCCCCTCATGGCGTTGTATCGCTTTGACCTCGGACCCGATGAGGACGGCAAGCCGAAGAAGGTCTTTGCGCCTCTGACGTGGTGTCAGCGCTCCGATGGTCAAACCAAGCAATGGCGCTGGCAGGGGCTGCCGGATCCACGTCCGCTGCTACGCCTTGATGAACTGGCCCGGCGCGCTGACGCACCGGTGGTTCTATGCGAAGGCGAGAAAGCGGCCGATGCCGCTGCCGAACTGCTGCCTAACCACGTGGCCACCTGCTGGCCGAACGGCTCCAACTCCTGGCACAAAGCCGACTTGACGCCGCTCAAGGGACGCGACGTTTTGTTGTGGCCGGACAACGACGACAGCGGTAAAGCCTGCATGGACACCGTCGCAGAGAAGCTGCGCGAAATCGGCGCCGCATCGGTCCGGTTCATCGAGCTGGAGGTGTTCAAACGCAAGCCTACGTTGAAGAACGAACACGCTGCATTCGCCAAAGGTGGTCAATGGGATGACGGCGACGATGCCGCCGATGCCCTCTACAAAGGCTGGACCGCCGGCCACTTCACCGCGCTGGAAAGCGGCGGCGAGCTGTTCGGTGTGATCGAAGAAAAACCGATGGTTGCCCAGGTCGAACCCAAGCCGGAACCAGAGCCGGAAGCGAAACCTAAAGCAGCAGCCAAGCGACCGGCAAAATCGAAAAACGACCTGATGCCCGGTGGCTTTCGCCTGACGCCCGAAGGTGTGTTTTATGCGGGCGACGACGGCGAAGCACGCCCGGTATGTTCGCCGCTGGCGATCCTTGCGCGTACCCGTGACGAGAAGGGCCACAACTGGGGCTTGCTGGTCGAGTTCGACGACCCCGACGGTACTAAGAAACGCTGGAACATCCCGGCACGCACCATGACCGGCGACTTTGGCAAGGACGTGCTCGGTCCGCTGGTGGACATGGGGTTGCGTCTAGCCGGCAGTCGTTCGGGGCGCAACGCTCGCAACGATTTGCAGAGTTACCTGGGCGGCTTCGACAGCGCGCAACGTGCGCGTCTGGTCACTCGTTTGGGTTGGCATGACAACGCCTTTCTGTTGCCCGAGCAGCAGGTCGGCATGCACGCGGAACACCTGCATTTCTACGAAGCGGGTGCACAGCTTCCGCCGATCAGCGAAGCGGGCACGTTGGAACAATGGCAACAGCAGATCGGCGCGCTGTGCATCGGCAACCATCGTTTGGCGTTTGTCGTCGGCGTGGCCTTCGCCGGCCCCCTGCTGCATATGCTCGGCCACGAATCGGGCGGATTTCACCTGTACGGCGACAGCTCCGGCGGCAAGACCACGCACCTGCAAGTTGCCGCCTCGATCTACGGCGGGCCGCGTCTGGTGCGCTCGTGGCGCTCGACCGACAACGCGCTGGAGTCGATCGCTGCCGCGCACTCCGACGGACTTCTGGTGCTCGATGAAATCGGCATGTGTGATGCACGCATCATCGGCGAGACCGTGTACATGCTCGGCAATGGCACTGGTAAGGCCCGCGCCAATGATCGAGGCCAAGCAGGCCGGCAGGTGCAGGAGTGGCGCCTGCTGTTTCTCTCCACCGGCGAGAAGACCTTGGCCCAGCACATGGCCGAAGCCAACAAGGAGCTGAAAGCCGGCATGGAGGTGCGAATGCTCGCTGTCCCGGCCGATGCCAGCAAAGGCCTTGGCATGTTCGACACGCTCAACGGTTTCGAGGATGCCGCCGCCCTATCCGACGCACTCAAGGCTCGCGTAGCGAACTACTACGGCACACCTCTTACCGCCTTCCTGACTGCGCTGTGCGAACCCGGCAAGCGCCACGGCTGGGCGGCAATCCTGCGCCGCACGCTGGAAGGCTTCATTGCTAAGTCGCTCCCTGCGTCCGCGAGTGGACAGGCACACCGCGCCGCTGCTCGCTTCGGCCTCGCTGCCGCAGCTGGCGAGCTGGCCACCGCGATGGGCATCACAGGTTGGCCGGACGGCACGGCCACCACCGCCGCTCGCGTGTGCCTGAACGCATGGCTCCACGAGCGCGGCGGTGCCGGAAACTTTGAGGGCGATGCGATCTTGGCGCGGCTGCGCCAGGTCATCGAACGCTTTGGCGAAAGCCGCTTCACCCGCTGGGAGTCAGCAGCGGCCAAGATCGATGAACACGGCCCCCGCACCATCGACCGCCTCGGGTTTCGCAAGACGCTGGAGCACGGCATGGGCGACACCATGCACACCACCAACACCTATTACGTGCTGACCGAGGCGTGGCGCTCGGAGATCTTCCGAGGCATGAACCTCACGGCTGTGAACAAGGAGCTACTGCAGCGCGGTGTGCTGGAACCGAGCAGCGACGGCAAAGCATCGAGTCTGGTTCGTTTGCCAGGGCTCGGCCAGCAACGCTGCTACATCGTGAAGGCGATTCCGGGAACGGATGACGGCGAGGCTCGGGCTGCCTGAGGGCATCTCCGCTGATCGAGGTAGCGCCGGCTGATTCCCGGCCTCGCCAGCCGCTCATGCAACCCAAACTCAAATTTGAAGGAACAAGACAGATGAACGAATTCCAAACCTCCACCGAACAACACGAACTGCTGGCCAATGATTCAGATAGCCATGCGATAGGGCTTTCACTGCCCGAAGCAGTCAGCAGCGAAGCGGTAGCCGTATGCGAAAAGAAGCGCGTCTTGCTGGACAAAATCGCAGAGCTGAAGACCCATCGCGATAGCCTCCTGAGTGAGGCCGCACAACATTACGTGCAAATAGCGCCATTGGAAGCGCTCTTGGAAAGCGAGGAGGAACTCGATGCAGATCGACTGTATGAAGTTCGAAAACAGTACAACACCCTCAAAATTCCTTACGACTCCTGCAAGACACGCGCTAGCTACGCAGACGCTCGAATTCGACGACGTGAGCAGCTGGTCAATCATGAAACCCTGATGGCGGGCTACGTCGAATCGATGACGAACTGGAAAGCTGACGAGCAAGAGCTCAACGAGAAACGCGACAGCCTCAGCACCCGCTTGGCGCAGATCCAGCAGCAGGCAGAAGAGGACATGACCAAGGCTCGGCAAGCCGAAACCGATGCGGCAACCGCCTATGCACAAGCCGTGGCCTGGGGCGACACCGAGGGTGAGAAGACCGCCAATGCCGATGCCCAGAAAGCTGCAAAGAATCTGGCGACTGCGAGCGAGCACCATCGTCGGCAACTTCTGATCATTGCCGCGCTGGAGCAGGAGCTCGTCATCGTGGATCAACACATCGACGAGGCGCGGAAAGAGCACAAAACCATCGAACGAAGGGCGTTGCTCCTGGCGCGGACTGTTCTTGAGGAGCAGTGGAACGAGAAAGCTCAAGAGCTGCTGGAGATGGGCGGCAAGCTCTGGTCTGCCATTGATCTTGTCGGCGGCGAGCAAATCAGTCTCAGGAAACTAATCCTTCCTGAAGAAGGCGAAAACTTCAGGAACTGGACCAGTAGCGATTTGTGGGAGCGCGCCTCCAAGTACTCGTTGCAAGACGTTCTCTCGTTGTAATGCGCCAAACCACCCGAAACAGCCTACCAACGTAGGCTGTTTAAAACTCCATCAGGACAAAGATCATGATCACGCCAATACAAAGCAGTGCCAACTGGACGGACACCTTGAAGGCGCGCAAAAACCACCTGACCACGCTGATGAAAATCGTGGACATCAAAACAGGTAAGGTCTCGAATGTTCAGACCCTGACCGTCAACTTGATCAAGAACGAAATGAGCTACATCGAAGATCAGTTGAAGGAGCGAAAGTGAGCTGAACTCCGTGCTGTAATACACTTCAGATAGATATCGCTAAAACACAACTCAAGGAATGCACATGTCCAAACTTGCCGAATACCGCCAGCTTGAAAAACACCTCGCCGAACAGCTCCAGGCGTTGGAGGCACTAAAAAGCGACGGAGCGCTGAAAAAGGAAATTGAGTTCGAAACGAAGCTACGCGAGCTGCTTAATCAGTACGGTTTCAGCCTGAAGCACATCATCAATCTACTTGACCCGCGGAGCAGCTCGCGCCGCCAAGCGCCTGCCCAAGCGACCGCTACTCGCAAGCCTCGCCAGCTGAAGACTTACAAGAACCCCCACACCGGTGAAGTGGTTGAAACCAAGGGCGGTAATCACAAGACGCTGAAGGAGTGGAAAACCAAGCACGGCGTCGATGAGGTTGAAAGCTGGCTGAAAAAGTAAACTAGCGTCACCTGAAAAAGGGCCCGTCCGGGCCCTTTTTAGTTCCAACTACGTCCTTCTCCACCTTACTCTTTGAAGCCTCGCAAACCCTGCGATAAGCTCCAAGCTTTGACGGTTCTCAGAATGCCTTTCGACGAATCGTCCTCGCCGTCTTTTGGATGAAAAATCCAGTCAGAGGCCGCAGGATTGCCAGTCACCTCAATGAAATTTTCCAGCAACTCGTCCTGATAATCTTCGGTGCCCGCGGCGCTGCAGATTTCTCTGATCAGTTCGAGAAACTCGCTCTCCGAGTATTCGGAAAGGCTGCTTTTGAGTGCGATCATTTCAAGCTCCGGTGTGTATCAATATGGCATTTGGGTGTCATAGCGCTGAGGTTGTCGACATCGTAAATCTCGCCGCCTTTGGAAACTGGCACCCCGTGATGAAGCTCAGAGGATCGACGCTTAAAGGCTGCATTGAGTTAGTCGACTGATCGGATTCGATTCTCATCGTCACCTCGTGAGAACGCCATCCGGCATAATAAATATCGTCTTAGATCCCTTTTTTGCCTAGGTTGCGCACGACGACGTAGCTTTCCCCTCCCATTCAGAGCCAGTTTTGCTAAGATACTCTCGAGACTGTAGGTTGGACGCTAATCGGGTCGAAAGGCGCTACCGGAGGGGAATACTCCCCCGCTCAGATTACATGCTTATAATTCAACTAAATATCGGGAGCAATATAGTTGGCAAACTCAAGGAAGTGGAAGACTTGGTATCCTAGATTCAAAGAAAAAGTTGAAAGCACGAGCGGTATGGTTGCACTACTTTCTGGTGCTGCAACCATAACAGGCGCTATAGCAGCAGTCCCTATCGCTACTACCATTGCGGGTGCTACTCTGGCCGGAAGCATACTTTATGTAGCCTATCGAAGCATTCCACCAAAATCTGTACAAGTCTCTCAACTTCTAGGCCGACAACTTTCGATTGACGATTTGGTATCACTTGAGGAAAACTTAGTTCGAGTGGTTGTCGTGGGCGCATCACAATCCGGAAAAAGCACCTTCTTAAAAAACGCTCAACAGCTTTCAACAAATCCTTCACGAACGAACACGGTAAAAATCGAAATTCTTATGCTGCCTGGTAACCCACCACAGTACGTTGCTCTTCTGGACGCCGACGGGAAGGAATTCGTCCAACAATTTGAAATATTAAAAGATGCTGATTTACTAATCTTATTTGTCGATCATAACGCCAGCGCAACCGATCCTTCAAAGTCAATAGAGAGACTCGCAGATCATAATAGATTCATAGAACAAGTTGAACCTGTTATCAGACGCGGCAGACCACTACCAAAATTACATTTACTATTTAATAAGCGGGACCTATGGGAGAACGGTGCCGAAGCGCAGCAACTATCTGATTGGTTTGATAACCATGTATCTGACTGGAAGAGAATCAATATCGCCACTGAATTAACATTTAGTTCGCACAGCAATAAAGACACAAGCGACATGGCCAATATGATGGGCATTATTAGAACCTTCGTTTCTAGCAGGACTACTCCATGAGCTCAAAATTCGAACGCTTTGGGAGCAATCCAGAATTCGACTCAAGACGCGGACTAGCGAAGGTATTTGAATATGATTCACCGATTGAATTCATACTAATAGCCACTACCGAGTACGGCAGAGAAGTAGTTGCAAGATCAAAGGGCGCAAAAATCGATCTGCTATACTACTCAAATTTTAGCGGAGATAAATACTTTGATACAAAAACTACCAAAACAAGCTTAATCGATATTTTTTATCCGTCCCTAGACAATTTATCTCCTTTTTCGGTCGACTCACGTCCTGTGCCTCCGTCTAGAAATCAGACCTACGATGATCGTAATTCTAGCTTTACCTTTGTGTGGCGAGGCGTAGGTGACAACGATCTCACTGAAGAGATTGTACGCTTCCTAGATGATATAGCTCCTTTATTAGTTAGATCTCTTTCAGGAGAATCAGAGGGAGACATTGAATGGCTGCTCTCTCCAATAGTGGCTAAATGCGCAGAATCGCTAGCCAAAACGAGAAAAAACAGACTAGCTAAAGCAGCCAGACTCAAGATCATGATAGGGACGGTCTTAGGATACACACTCATTGCCGTCGCAGCTTATTTCTATCTCTATATATTCAGATAGATTACTAACCGTCAACTTATGCAATCAACCAATAAAAGATGCATACAAACCTTTAAGTCGCTTACAAATACATGAATATTTTCTTCGCACTAAAAAATCTTTACACCTCCTCTACAAGCAGCTCGACATATCGCGCCACAGCCCTCGCTTTATACGGATATGGGAGTTTGACAATTCTTACCTTCGGCTTCCCAAACTCATAACGAGGGTTCGATTCCCTTCAAGGCTTCCTCGCTTCAGCTTCGTATCTGTTAACGCGTCTGTTACTGGTATAAGGGCCCGGCAACGAACAAAACCTGACACCTCTTCAAATTGCAACCTGCCCTTCCAACTGATCAGACATGACCGTATAACTCTGACTTATCATTTCTTTCCGGACTGCCTAAACGTCGCCTTTCGGCCAGAAAAGGATGCTCAATGATTTTCATCAAAACAGCGAGGTGCATCATCCTGATGCACCTCGGTTTAGGGCATAGAATCCAATCAGAGCCCTTTTATCAAGAACTCTGATTGTCGTTGTTAAGTTGTAATTGTTGACTCTACCGTGACTTCGACAGGTTGTAGGACTTGATACTTCTGTCTGATCAAGTTGTAGATATCCGGTATATCGTCCGCTTGAACGCTCACAATCAACGCGTAATTAACGTCTGGTGCGGAGCTAGGGGAAACACCACGACTGTTCTCCCGTGCGTGATATTCGATATCGAAAACAGGCCCAATCAGAGAGTCCTCACCGTCAAAGCTCCTGTCACGGTGTAGGCAAGTTTCCCATTTATGAGCGTCATCCCGAAACTGTCTCTCAGTCATTTTGTACTGTGAGCTGCGCCCAAAAAAGTCTTTGCTTGTCTCGATTCCAGCACCTGCCTTAGGGCGGAAAACTACGCCCATTCCTGAGCGGGTGTAGTTAATAGCGTGCTCTGGATCGGTGTGCGCTTGAATGCAGAACGTGGCTTTGATCTGCGCCTTGCCAGTGATTGGAATATCTGGGAACGGAATAGGGCACCGTAGGTACTGCCCTTTTTCCAGTTGCCCTTGGAAAATGATTGTGGCTGCCCCGTCCGGGCACTCAAGTAGAGTTAGCGCATTTTCTTGGAAACGCCCCCAGCCCACTTCATTTCGACTGATCTTACGCTTGTGCTCGACATGGTGCACAAGGAGGGCTTTTAAAGCGATTGCCGTCATCTCATAGGATGTCGAGCAAGCTATGCCTGCCGCAGTTCTCAAGGTCAACGGCGCGGAGTAGCTGGTTCCTTGGACACCGACAGCACACCCCATAAGAGGGTTAAATACCTTAAAGGGCTCAGTGTTGGAGCCGCCGAAAGCGACACCGTCTGGTTTCACGTAACCAGGGCTCCTGCCTGGGCCAATGCAGCTATAGTCTGCTCTTTTCCATTTGGAGCAGCTGGTATCCGCGGCCCCAATTGCCAAAGCATTTACCATATCCCCTGGGGGCTGAATCCTGTTGGCTCCATCCACGTCGCCATCGTTGCCGACCGCAACGGTGGCAAGGATACCGTGTCGCGAACAAACCTGGTCTAGCGTTGCCGTCCAGGCGTGCACTTCTTCGTCGTTAATAGGCATCCGGGGGCCAAGGCTCAGGTTGGCGAACTTGTACTCGCCTGAGTCGAGCGCATCTCGGATCTTTATCAGTACGTCGAATAGATCGGGATCCCGGCCGGAAATGGGTGACAGCACGCGGTAATGGTGCACATTCATGTATGGGCGTTTGAGCTCGTCAACCTCTGATGCGAGCCTGCCAAACAGAAAGGTTGAGGTGACTTCGTTGCCATGCATCAATAACTGGCCGTTTGTCTCGTCTGTGTCCTCGTAATAGTACTCGGTCGCCCAACTGGCGAGATCCGTTGTACCTAGGCCGCCGTCAAAGATCGCAGCGGCCTTGTCCGGGGCGATGGCAGTTTGATTGGGCAGTGTTGTGCTATAGCTGGCAAGCGTTGAGCGGGCCAAGGTTGGGTGGGCGATGCGCAGCTCAGGCATGGGGCGCGCGACGCGCAGGAAGGTATGGCTGGCAATGTCCACAATTGCCTCTGACGAGGCATAGACAGGGATGAACGTTAGGCCTCCAACTTTGATCCGCCGCTTCAGGTCAGCTTTGCCCGAATGAGCTTTTACAAAATCAGCGAAAGAGGCCACGATGTCTTCTTCATCGGATCCAGCGTGCAGGGCGACTTCGAAAGCATGCGGCCCATCTCCCTGTGGAAGCTGACCACGAATCTTGCTCTCGTTGCTGATCCAGTGGATCGATTCGATTTCCTTGAGCTCTTTCTCCACCGTACTGGTGATGGAACTCGACTTAAGTAACTTATGCAAGTTGGCGACGGCATTCTCGGTGCCAGCAATGAACAAGGTCGCGGTTGCTTGAACCTTTCCGGCATCACGGACATCCGTAACCTGCCTCGGAATAATCGATGTCTCTTTGCTGCCCACATCGCGGAGCCCGGCTTTTTTGAGGATACTCTTAGGGAAATAAGATCTGCCTAAAAATGCCGGGTGCAGCGTAAGTTCAAAAACACCTTCTCCGCGTGGCTTGGCGGCTTTTGGAAGGGCTGAAAGAGAGCGCTGAACCTGTTCCAAGGATGAAGAGATCTGGTTACGGACCTCTTCGAGGGTATAGGGAAACTTCTTTGGTCCAGAGCCGCGTTTGATTGTTTGGGCTGTTGTCAGCGATTCGCCTTTTCCTAGGAGCAGATTTCTTTCAGTCATGTGCATTCTCCTTGAATTCTTTTATGACTTTTCCAACGGTTGGATGCGAAACATTCAGCTCGCTTGCGATTTTTCGCTGAGAGAATCCCTGCAAGGAGAGCTGGATAATCTTCATGTCTCTGGTGCTCTGAGCCGGCGC
Source organism: Pseudomonas sp. TE9122 (assembly GCF_056278925.1). NCBI lineage: Bacteria > Pseudomonadati > Pseudomonadota > Gammaproteobacteria > Pseudomonadales > Pseudomonadaceae > Pseudomonas > Pseudomonas sp. TE9122. The sequence goes on from NZ_JBWBQI010000001.1 coordinate 4,270,876, forward strand.
TCCAGAGGCTAGATTCTTAAGCGAGACATCGATGATGGTTTCATTTAGTGAGCGCTGATCAAGAACTGCCCGCTTTCTTGCTGTGAGTACGATTCTGTTGATATCAGAAAAAGAACTTCCCAGCAGATGTGCGGCCAATTGCTGGGCGATCTTTGGAGAGACCTCCGCGTCCATTAGAAGCCCCTCAATTAGCTTGATAGGGGGATTTTCAAAGTGAATGATTGTTTCAAACCTTCGCCAGGCCGCAGGGTCCAGCATGTCTGGGTGGTTCGTAGCGGCGATTAGGATGGAGGTTGATGGCCACTCATCAATGGCCTGCAAGAGGACATTAACAAGTCGTTTGAGCTCACCAACGTCTTTTTCGTCATCTCGCCTTTTGGCGATCGCATCGAATTCATCCAAGAACAAAATGCAAGGGATGCCCTTGGCATGCTCAATAACTGCTTTGATATTCGTACCTGTCTTACCCAACAGACTGGACATTACTGATGCTAGGTCGAGGGTGAAAATGGGGAGTTGGAGCTTGCTAGCTATCCAATGTGCCGCCAGCGTTTTACCTACACCAGGTGGGCCAGTGAAGATCATCGATCGTATAGGCTCCAGTCCTGCGATGAGGAGTTCCTTCTGATTCTCTCTCTCTTGAATGATCTCCAGTAGTTGCTGCTCTACAACGCCCTCCCACTTAGGCTCAAAGTTGAGGCCGGCGTCTACCCCCTCTTTTAAAAGGCTGCGACGAGAGTCTGCATCTACAGGTGTTGCCATGCGAGGTGCACCCCGCATTCCGCTGTCGGCGGTTAGCAGCTCGGCAAGACGAGAGGCCAGCTCTGGCTCGGCCTTTTTGAGTTTGCTGGCGATCTGGCGGCCTATGAGGGCAAAGGCCGCTGCATTGCCTCGAACACCTTGTTGGTAAAGTGACTCAAGGTCTTTTTCGGCTATGGTTACCATTCTTCTCCTTTATTCTTCGCCACTGCGAAGCGCTGGTAAATTGACTTGGCATAAAATTACCACGTCGTTACCATTTCTTCCAATAACTCTTGAGGAAGGGGTTGATCTACCGCGTTCTCGTGGAGAGTGTTTAGGGAAGAGGCTCTAATGGAGGTCGCATATTCGTAGGCACCTAAAAACCCCAAGCATTCGCGATCAGTGTGGCCGTCTAGTGGGGGGCTTCCTTGCCAGGGGGCATAAGCTGATTTGAAAGGAGCAATCGTGTCTGAATCGCCCCTGCTTTCCCTGACCCTTTCGAGCGGCTGCTTTTGGCTGTGGATTCAACCGGTCGATGGAATAGATTGGCTAATCGCTCGCACAGCTGACGGCCTGATGATTAAAGAACGCTAACCGCATCTAATGGGCGGGCTGGGAGCGGGAGCACTCTGTCCCCTTCTGCATCATTGGAATGACCTCGCTCATTCATTTCTCATGCATCAGAAGCGTTACACCAGATAGCAGAGTTACACGCCTCACGACTAGTGTACGAAGTCGGTGTAGCATAAAAATATCCAATAAATACAACATGTTATGGAAACTCGTTACACCAGTTACATGAGTTACACCACATTTCGAGGGATGTATCCCCCACACCCCGGAAGCATCAATCCCACCAGCGAACGTCAGGTGTGTGCCCCTCCGTGTGCCTGGGGCCCCTGAGGTTTTCCTTTAGACACGGGGTCGGAAACCCGCAGGACCTTGTTAGCGGGAGAACTCCCAGCTTAGTGAACGAGTGAACCCGGTGAACTGCCGGTTCACCTGTGCATTTGCCCTACGGAATGACGTCTTTGGGGTCACCATTACCGAAACGGTAACGATGGCTGTTTTTCAACGTGATTCTTTCAATTTCAATGACTGAAATTTCAGTAACTCTTGAGTCCTCCCACTAACGAAACCTCGCGGGTTTCCGACCCCGTATGAAGAAGAAAACCTCAGGGGCCCCCGGCATAAAAAACGCAGATTGCCCCAGATCTCAAACTTCGTTGCACTACTCTACTTGAGATAGTCATTGGCTCCTGCCGAGCCACCCACCGCTGACCGGTATACACGAATGGAATCCTCAAACCAGAAACGCGCCTTCCGTACTCCTGAAAGTATCCAAGCCGAAAAGGAAACGCGGGGAATGCTCAAACCTTTTCTGGAGGGTAGAGGGTTCACCGGAGTTAATGACGTCCGTAAAGGGCACTCTCAACTGCTTTCTGCGACCAGCCCTGAAGGCGTTACATTCAGTGCTCGTGTTCGATTGTGCTGGCGCTGGGAGGGCCATCCAGAGAAGTTCTCCGCAGCCCAGTTACGCGCACGGTTAAGCCACGGAGACTGGGATAGAACAATCGCTGAGATCGTTGATCGCGAAGCACCACAAGGCATTACACATGCGCTTCTAGTGCAACGCTACAAAAGTGATATCAAGTTCGCTGCCTTGATTCCCGTGTCGGCTATGACCGGCATCATCAACGGGCAGAAACAAATGAGCGCAGAACTCATAGCTGCTGGGAGACTAGGGCGCCTCAAAAAAAATCATTCGGTTAACGGAGACAGCCCGACGATGTGGTTAATGGATAGCCGCTTTGAGGAGGCGCACAAAGTTGCCGATGTCCTTTGGCAGTGGGAAGGAGTGGAGGATCTAGCTAAGCGACCGCTTTCCAACGATCTCGTTGGTGTTATTAACGACACCTTCAGTGATCTGCCAGGCCTTGATTTATCGCTCCTGGGTCGTGACGAAGCGTCACGTTTTCAATCGACGGTATCTAGAGTTGCTAGAGATCCAAACGTCCGAAAAGCGGTGATTGAGCGTTGCAATGGACGCTGTGAGCGTCCTGGATGTGGAGCAAGCCGTCCTTATGCTGGCTTTCTCGATGTGCACCACATCTTGGGTGTCGAGGTCAGTGATCGCGTTTTTAATTGCGTTGCCCTTTGCCCAAATTGCCATAGAGATGCACACTTCTCGGCGGATCGGGAGAAGTTGAATAGCGCATTGTTACTCATAGCTGATCGTCAGCAGGACTAGCGCTGTATCCCTGCTTGTATCCCTTTACCGACAAATGCTCTGAAGACCACATATTATATGGTGCAGTCGAGTCTCCCTCGGCACCAACACAGAGAAAAAGGTCTTGCGAAAGCAGGGCCTTTTTTTCGTCTGGTGGAAAGTGGTTGGTGCAATGCCGACCACTAAAGCCCCGCCCGACGATTGAGCTTGAAGCGACCTGAATCACCGCATAGGTGAAACAAAAGGTGGCTTTTACCATCGAGGAATACCAAACCGCATGCAACCGTCCTCATAGCCTAGAGTCTATCTCCTTCCACATGTAGTCATAGTTGTACTCCAACCAACGCACCAACAATCTGTCGTACTGCCTGCGAAACCAATTGCGCCGTCGCGCCGCGAGCCTCTCCTCTATCTCGGATCTGAGCCAATCAGGGTCGAACCCAGTCCATACAGTGGGCAGAACTGCAGCAATGTTTGTGAAACCACACTGGTGCTACTTCTGAATAAAAAATCTTGTAGAGCACCGCTGGATCAACGCCCTTGAGCTGACGAACGACGTAGTCGTAATCAGTGGGGAAATGATTGAAAGGCTCCGATAAGGCATCTCTGACCCTAGTCAGTTGTGGTTCATTCAGATGATGTCCCAATGCAAAAATCCTCCGATTCCTTATCCAGTAACTCGCTACCGTTTCGTCTGCAGATCTGCGTGTAACCGCACCGACGACAATCGTATGCATATCGCTATGGCGAGCCATGGCCAAAACTGACGTCATTTTGCCGAGCAACAGCTCAAGTCCATAATCGGGCGCTGCCCAACCTATTCCTTAGCCCCAAACATCCGCTCAGCAATCTCCCGCCCCCGCTCCATCCCTTCCTTCGTCAACCATATCGACTTGTTCCTGTTCACCGGATTACTGATCAAACCCTGTTCGTGCAAGCGGTTCATGATCTCGAAGTCATAGCCCTTCCACGCATTGCCGGCGTCGGAGCTATAGGCTGCCAGGAGAGCAAGGACGGCGTCGTCGATCAGTTTCATGTCGTATTCCATGATGGTCACTCCGCTGATGTTCAGTGTTTGTAATCAAAGCGTCGTATCAAAGTGGATGTCAATGCTGCGCGAGCTTGTAGGTTTTAGATGCCCGATTGCTGGTTGCCTCGACTGCGATCCCCGCCCGTATAATCACGCCCGCACGGCAAACCTCCTCTGGCGTTTTGCGCATTGGTTTCAAGCCTTCCACTTCACTGACAGACATCCCCATGGAAACCTCACTGGAAACCGTCGCCCTCTTCTCCCTCAAACTCGCCTACGAGGAAGAGGGGCTGAGCCCGATCCTGCGCGATGACATGGTCATGGGCGATTATCAGAAAGACGTTTTCGAGTTACTGGTGAAACGCGGCGATGTCGAGGCCATTCAGTTCAAGATGAACGAATGCCTGAACCTGGCGCTGGATGCCTTGGGTGGGGTCGAGAAGCCGTTGGGGAGGGAGTTGCGCAAGTTGTCGGCGGAGTTGGCTCAGGCGCGGTCGGTGGAGCAGCTGGGGCAGCCGCTGCTCGCACTGAAGGGGTATCTGCGCGACATTCTTTGAATGCCGCGCTACAGCCACGCCAGTATCTCTCCTGTCAGCGACGTGCTTTCAGCACTCGAATATCTGTTGGGAAGCCGTCAGCGCCCACCAGTTTTTTCCAGCCCATGTATTGAAATTCGCCGTTGGGATCAATGTAGTCGCCCTTCTCTGGCTGCCCTCCGCCAACTATCGCAACACGCTTCACTTCGCCACAGCCGCCATCCGACGGTCGCACTGTGTAGATCACATACGGCTTCACGTATTGCGTGGCGCGGAAGTATTGGCCGCAGATTTCGTCGACGGTGATGAGCATGGTTTTCAGACGGGCTTCGCCGTCGGTGTCTTCGTGCAGTTTCAGGAAGGAGATGTCGCCGACGTCGCTGTAGCCGAGGGAACAGGCGCGTTGATAGGCGGGGGAGTTCTGGTGCGCAATTCGGCCCTCCTCCACACCGCGTTGCATTTGCGCGGCGAACTCGGCTTTGCCTTGGGCCAGGGTTGCCTCGGCATGGCCCGCGACGTTTTCGCAGTGGGCATACTCGCTGGAGTCGAGGTGTTGCGGTAGCAGGTTAAGGCGGCGCTCGTTCATGGAGGCGAGGCTGTCTTGCAGGCCGGACGTTAGTGCATAGGCAGCGGAGACGCGACCGCTCTGGACGTCGGCGATTGTCTCCTGCATGCGCTGGCAATTGGCGAGGTAGTAATCCCAGCTGGCTTGCGGGTGTTCTTTCGCGAAGCAGAAGGCTGGGGTAATGGAGACGGCAAGGGTGAGAGCGCCGAGCAGTTGCAGCAAACGGGTTGTGGAAAACATGGGTAGTCCATTACAGAGAAGGCATGGCGCGACGCTACTATTTTGCTATCGTTCCGTCCACTCTCAACAGGCGAACAAGTTGTCGCCTCTGTCTCGTGGCAAGGAAAGAAATCCGATGGATGCTGTGTTGTGTTTAGTGGTCATGGCGGCAATGTGGTTCTGGGTGGTGCGACAGCGCGGGCACTGGAATCTGTTGTTGGCAAACCTCGCCGGAGCGGGCAGCGCCGTGGTGGCGGGCATTGTCTTCACACTGCTTTATGACGGTCTGTTCGGCACCACCATGGCAGCGCCGGGACTGCATAACAGCCTGGTGGTGTTCATGACCAGCGCGGGCGTTCTGGCGGGTGTGTGGTTGTGGATCGCCAAGCGTCGACAGCCGGCGCATCCGGTTGCACGTCAACTGCTCGCGGGCGCCTGTGGCGTTGCCGCCGGCATGGTCACGTTGATTTTTCTGGCGGCGAATTATTTTCCGCAACCGTAGCCGGACGGCGCGTCTATTTTGCTATCTTGCCGCGCATCGTTGGGGCTCGCTGATCGTCTCGCGCCGCGCTTGGATTGTTGAAAGGTAAGGAAAGGATCAAATGGAGTTTTTGCGTTTTCTGGCGTTCGTCGCTGTCTGGGGTTTCATGTGGCGCTGGGTGGTGAAGAACCGCGGCAGCTGGAACATTTTCTACGGCAACATCGTTGGCGCGGCGGGTGGGTTCATTGTCGGGCTGGTGATGTTGTCGATCACCTTTTCGCTGTTTCCTTCGTCGTTCGATCACGAGGCGCAGGCGCAAAACACGCCAGTCGTCGAGTCGACCTCTGTACTGCCTGAAGCCGAGGCAGTCACGCCCGCCACCGAACTGAAAGATGCGCCGGTTTTTGCTGCCATCGAAGCGGATGACAAGCCTTCCCCCCCGGACTCCGCACTGTTGCCGAATAACGTCAGCCGGGCACCGAAATCAATGGCGGTACAGACGGTGCTGAATCAAAGCGACTACGAGGGTCGCATGGCCCTCGCCGCGCTGAACAAGAAGTTGCGCGGCGACGCACAGGCCGACAAGTCGATGATCGCGTATGTCATGTGCAGCCCGTTTGTCACCAGCACCCTGCGTTATCCCGCTTCGGCGCGTTTTGCTGACAGCAAAGCGCTGGTCAGTCATCGCTACAAGGATCAGGTCTACAGCTTCAGCAACAGCGTAACTGCGCGCAACATGAATGGCGACGATGTCACCTACCGTTTCGATTGCTCCGTGCAGGAATTGCCACGGGTTGATGCGACGGCTGGGGAGTGGCGTCTGCTGGCGCTGAAACTGCAAAAAGCCGACTCTTAAGGCTGATTTAAGGGATCAGGGCGCCGGCTGCGCTATCATCGCCGGCCTGTGCGCCTTGAACTTTGCCCTCAATGTTTTCAACACCTGATGACCTGATCTCGCTGCCTCCTGTACTGGCCGGTCCGTTGCTGCGGCGGCTGGAGCCGACGCGCGTGGTGCTGTGGCTGGTGGGCTCGCGTGAACTGTCGCTGACCTTGCGCCTGCAAGGTGTAGGAGATATTCCGCTCGACTCGCAGAAATGCACGGTCATTGCCGTAGGCCGTCATGCGTTCGTGCATCTGATAGACGTTCAGCTTGAAAGCGCCCTGCCCTGCGACACGTTTATCGCTTACGACCTGCTGATCGACGACGCCATCGGTATGGCTGAGTGGGCGCCTCATCTGCTTTACCCTGGTGCCAGCTGCGCGAACCTCGTAGTGCGTTCGCGGATCGACCAATTGCTCCACGGCTCCTGCCGCAAGCCGCATCATCCGGCAACCGACGGTTTGCTCTGCGTCGATCAATTGCTGGCCGACGAAGCCGATGCGCAACACCGTCCGGCGCTGCTGATGATGAGTGGTGATCAGGTCTATGCCGACGATGTTGCCGGGCCGATGCTGCGGGCGATTCATGCCTTGATCGAGCGTCTGGGTCTGTTCGATGAGCACCTTGACGGTGCCGTGGTCAGCGACAGCGCCAAGCTCTACCAACACCCGGCCAGCTACTACCACCGTGCGGATTTGTTACCGGCGCTAGAGAGCAACGAGACCTTGCGCGAGCGATTTTTCGGTGGCGCGCGTAAGCCGATTTTCACCAGCAGCAGTGCCGACAATCACCTCGTGACGTTCGCCGAAGTCATGGCCATGTACATGCTGGTGTGGTCGCCGACGCCGTGGTCGCTGATCAATCCGAGCGCGCCGACGCTGACGCCGGAACGCCGCAAGCGCTACAACCTCGAGCAGACGCGCATCGATGCCTTCAAGGCGGGCCTGGGCAATGTCGCGCGGGCACTGGCGCATCTGCCGAGCCTGATGATTTTCGATGATCACGACATCACCGATGACTGGAATCTCTCCGCGCAATGGGAGGAAACCGCCTACGGCCATCCGTTCTCCAAACGCATCATCGGCAACGCGCTGATTGCTTATCTGTTGTGTCAGGGCTGGGGCAACAATCCTGATGCCTTCAAGGACGTGCTGGAGCAGACCGCGCAACTGAGCGCCAGCGGTGACGACGGCTATCTGGACATGCCGGTGCAGGACGATCTGATTGATCAGTTGCTGCGTTTTCAGCAGTGGCATTTTGTGTTGCCGAGCAGTCCGGCACTGGTGGTGATAGATACGCGCACCCGGCGCTGGCGCAGCGAGATGGCCCTCAAGCAACCGTCGGGCCTGCTCGACTGGGAAGCCTTGAGCGAACTGCAACAGGAACTGCTCGATCACCCTTCGGCGATCATCGTGTCGCCGGCGCCGATCTTTGGCGTGAAGCTGATTGAAACCGTGCAGAAAGTGTTCAGCTGGTGCGGTTATCCGCTGCTGGTCGACGCGGAAAACTGGATGGCCCATCGCGGCGCGGCGCAGGTGATCCTGAACATTTTCCGACACTCGCGCACACCCGGAAACTACGTGGTGCTGTCCGGCGATGTGCATTATTCCTTCGTCTACGAAGTCCTGATCCGCCACCGCAAGGCCGGCCCACGGATCTGGCAGATCACCAGCAGCGGCATCAAGAACGAATTCCCACCAACGCTGCTGGAATGGTTCGACCGCCTCAACCGCTGGCTCTACTCACCGCGCTCGCCATTGAACTGGTTCACCAAACGCCGCCTGATGCGCATCGTCCCGTATACGCCGGAACATGCCGAGGCCGGGGAACGGTTGTGGAATTCGGCGGGGATCGGACAGGTGTTTTTCAATGAACAGGGGCAGCCGAGCGAGATTGTTCAGCACAACTCGAATGGGGCGGAGAAGACGAGGATGCTGGCGCCGGAGTTTAAAGATGTGCCGGACTAAAGCCATGCGCTGATCTGTGGGAGCGAGCCTGCTCGCGAAGGCGCAATTTCAGTCGACATCTACTGTGAATAGTCGACCGCTTTCGCGAGCAGGCTCGCTCCCACAGGGTTTTGCGCAGACCAATCAATGTGCGGCCAGAGCCCGCCCAACCCCTCTGACAATCATCCCCACCTCGCGCTCATCAATCGTCAGCGGCGGGAGCAACCTGATGGTCTTGCCACGAGTCACGTTGATCAACAAGCCGTGATCCCGCGCAGCGATCAGCGTCAGGTCGCGCACCGGTTGTTTCAGTTCGATACCGATCATGAGGCCCTGCCCCCGGATTGCCAGCACGTTCGGGTTGTCTGCCAATTCGGCGCGCAAGCGTTCCAGCAGCCGTGCGCCCTGCACCCGCGCATTCTCCAGCAAACCTTGTTCTTCGATGATGTCCAGCACCGTGCAGCCGACCCGGCAGGCCAGCGGATTGCCGCCGAAAGTGCTGCCATGGCTGCCCGGGGTGAACAGGTCGGCCGCCCGGCCACGGGCCAGGCAGGCGCCGATCGGCACGCCATTGCCCAAGCCTTTGGCCAGGGTCATGACATCGGGCACGATGCCTTCGTGCTGAAATGCAAACCACTGCCCAGTACGGCCAATGCCGGTCTGGATTTCATCGAGCATCAGCAGCCACGCGTGGCGATTGCACAGGTCGCGCAGGGCCTTGAGATAACCCGGCGGTGCGACTTGTACGCCGCTTTCGCCCTGAATCGGCTCGACCAGAATCGCCACGATGCGCGCGCCGTGTTTGCGCTGTATTTGCTCCAGCGCGGCGAGATCGCCGAACGGCACTTTGACGAAGTCCCCCGGCAGTTCGTTGAAGCCCAGCCGCACCGCCGGGCCATCGCTGGCGGACAAGGTGCCAAGGGTGCGGCCATGAAACGCGTTGGCCATGACCACCACCAGCGGCTGCTCGATGCCTTTGCGCCAGCCGTACAGACGCGCCAGTTTCAGCGCCGTTTCGTTCGCTTCGGCGCCGGAGTTGTTGAAGAACGCGCGCTGCATGCCCGACAACACCGTCAGCCGTTTGGCCAGTTGTTGCTGCCAGTCGATGCTGTACAGGTTTGAGGTGTGCAGCAGCAGCCCCGCTTGCTCGCTGATCGCCGCGACGATGCGCGGATGCGAGTGGCCGACGTTGGTCACTGCCACACCGGCAACAGCGTCCAGATATTCGCGCCCCGCCTGATCCCACAGGCGCGTGCCCAGGCCCTTGGTGAAACTCAGGGCCAGTGGTTGGTAGGTGTTCATCAGGGCGGCGGTCATGACGTGAAACTCCATTGCAGGTCGGTGTATTTGCAGTATGGTTAGCCACCTGAGCTGGATAAACCCGGAAAAACTTCAATCATTTAAAAGCCGAGCTTGATAATGGATTTGTTTCAGTCGATGGGCGTGTACGTCAAAGTGGTCGAAACCGGGAGCATGACGGCCGCCGCTGCGAAGTGCGAAATGTCGACGACGATGGTGGGCAATCATCTGCGCGCGCTGGAGCAACGGCTCGGCGTGCAACTGCTGCAACGCACCACGCGCCGCCAGCGCCTGACCGAATTCGGCAGCGTCTATTATCAACGCTGCCTGGAAGTGCTTGGCCTAGTGGCCGACTCCGAACGCCTTGCCGAACAAGCGTCGGACGAGCCGCGCGGTTTGCTGCGTATCACCGCGCCGCTGACCTTCGGCGTCGAACGACTGACCCCGGCGCTCAGCGAATATTCCTTGCTGTATCCGCAAGTGAAACTCGACGTGGTGCTGACCAACAGCCGTCCGGATCTGCTGGAGAACGGCCTCGATGTCGCATTCCGCCTGGGCAATTTCGACCAATCCAACCTGATCGCCCGGCCCTTGATCGACTACACCCTGACGGTCTGCGCCTCCCCTGATTACATCGCGCGGCGCGGCATGCCGCACACGCCACAGGATTTGCAGCAACACGATTGCCTGTCCTTCGCCTACCCGGCTGGGGATGACTGGCAATCGGTGGAAAAACGCTGGCGTCTGAGCGGCCCGGAAGGTGAAGTCCTCGTCGACGTCAGCGGGCCGATGTTGATCAACAGCTCCGCCGGTTTGCACCAGGCAGCGCGCAACGGCATGGGCATCATGATGCTGCCCGACGCGCTGGTGGAACAGGATCTGCGCGACGGCAAACTGGTCAGGGTAATGACGGACTACCAACCGCCGAGCAGGCCGATGCATCTGCTGTATGCGCAGGATCGCTATCGACTGCCGAAGCTGAGACGCTTTGTCGAGTTTGCGATGCGTACGTGGGGGAAACCCGCTGACGCCATGCCCGGAAAATAACGCACGCCGGGAAAAATCCCGACCACCAGACCGTTGCTCCGTGACAACGCCGCCCCGCTCCCCTAAATTAGTCGGCCTGAAAAAGACCTCGTGCTTTCTCGCCTCAACTCAAGTTAAAAAGTAGTGAAATTTCAATGTCCGATTTCAACACCGCTGAATCCGTAGTCACCCAGTCGTCCAAAGCGGAATACGAAAACTCCATCAATCTTTCACAACACCTGCCTCAAGCCAAAATCATCAGCGAGATGGTCCTGGACGCGTTCCAGTCGACCCGCGAAAGCGACCAGATCCGCGAATTGCGTGCGGCGATCCGTCAGGCGCATGACAGTTTTGATGACGACAAGGCGTACGAGCTGATGGGCGAACTCAAGCGCCTGAAAGACGCCGAGGCAGCCGATATTGCCGCGCTGGAAGACCTGAGCAGCAAGTTCTCGATCGGACGCATTCTGTCCAGCTTCAAGGACGATCCGGCATTTCAGGAAATCGTCTATGGCCTGGCGCTGAAGGTGCTGAATCAGACCCATCAGGCGATCAGCAATCCGAGCGGCGGCAAGAGCAAAGCTGCGAAGAAGAAAGAAGTGGAAATCTTCACCATCAGCAAGGACGGCGCCAGCGTGACCCTGCCAATGCGCACCCCGCGTTCGCGTCTGAACGTAGATCGTGAGGCACTGGAATTCCTCGGTTTCACTTTCGTGGGTGAAGGCGATGAAGCCGAGCTGGAAAGCGAAACCTTCGTCGATAACGCCGGTACCGAACAGGCGGTGAACCGCAAGAACATCATCACCGCGCTGCAGCAGCAGACGGCGTTTGATGGTTACAGTATCGCGGCGCAGTAATAGCGCAGCCGCTGTACGAAAAAGCCCCGCACTGAGATTCAGGCGGGGCTTTTTGTTGTCCGGCTTGTGATTCGTGAGGAGGCGAAAATCGTCGCCCCTCACCCCAGCCCTCTCCCGAGGGAGAGGGAGCCGACTTGTGTGATTTTCAAACCTGAGTTCGGCTCGGTATTTCAGGTCGGCGTATATCTTGAAAGCCCCTCAGTCAGTCCCCTCTGCCGAGGGAGAGGGAGCCGACTTGTGTGATTTTCAAACCTGAGTTCGGCTCGGTATTTCAGGTCGGCGTATATCTTGAAAGCCCCTCAGTCAGTCCCCTCTCCCGAGGGAGAGGGAGCCGACTTTTGTGATTTTCAAACCTGAGTTCGGCTCGGTATTTCAGGTCGGCGTATATCTTGAGAGCCCCTCAGTCAGTCCCTTCTCCCTCCGGGAGAGGGTTAGGGTGAGGGCAAACCGCTACCCCCCCCCCCCCCCCCCCTCAAGCCGAAGGATGCAACGCCGCAATCATGTCCACTTCAATCGCCGCATTCTTCGGCAACTGATACACGCCGATGGTCGTGCGCGTATGCCGCCCGGCATCGCCCAGCACATGGCTGAACACATCCGAAGCGCCGTTGGCCACTTCGCTCAGGTCCACAAAGTCAGCAGTCGACTTCACATACACCGTGACCCGCAACAACGCACGAATCTTGTCCAGCGAACCCACCGCATCGACAATCAGCGCCAGGCAACGCATGGCGCTGATGCTCGCCGCGGCTTGCGCATCCTTGAGGTTCAATTCCAGCCCCACGCGACCGGGATACAGGATCTTGCCATTGACCCGCGGCACCATGCCGCTGATGTAGAGCTCGTCGTGATGACGGATCAGCGGCGCGTAATTGCCACCGGCGGTGTTCTCGCCATAGATGTCATAGTTGAGTTCTTCGGCCAGGGCGATAAAACGCTCATCGCAGGTCATCCGTTCGGTCATTGCGCCCAGCCTTTTGATCAATGCACGTGTTAAGACAGTCGAGCACCGGAGATGGCTTGGAGCTACTACTGTCGGGGTTGGATCCAAATCTATGGCGTTTGCCTAAGTTGTGCAACCAGCGTAGATGGAACAAAAGGCCCTAAACCTTTCGGATGCCCCGGACCACAAGCTGGTCTTCAGCGGCGCTCAAACAGTGTTCAAGCGCTCAACCATATCTGGAAATTTTTCAACCAGTCGTATCAATAAGGCTGCTTGAGCATTGGGCTTCGACTTTTCCTGCTCCCAATTTCGAAGGGTGTTTGGACTTGTCCTGATTCGACTGGCAAAAACAGCTTGAGACATATGCAGTTTTTCTCGAAGAGCAACAATTTCCTGTGCGCCCACTTCAGGTACAGGCTTGTCCTCAAGCACTGTATTGCGCAGTGTGATCTTGCCCTCGCGTTGAGCCGCCATCTCATCAACGCCCTGCATTAACTCTGCAAACAGGTCGCGTTTTTTCATGGGGTACCTCGTTTTTTCAACTCTTTATCAATGGCTGTCCTGAGTGCCCTCTCTTGCTCGGCAGTCAGCTTCTCAAGCTCATCTTTGTCGTAAATGGCGAACATCCAGAACTGACCATCATTCATAAGCCAATAGTAGAGAACCCGCAAGCCGCCCCGTCTTCCCTTGCTACGGCGAGAATCAGCCCAGCGCAGCTTACGGAAGCCACCCGTTCGAGGCATTACATCGCCCGCAAGCGGATTGCTCTGAAGGTAGTTCTGCAATGTTCGATATTCGTCGTCCGTCAGATAGCGGCCAACGCTTTTGGTAAATATCGTTGTTTTAAAAAAGATTGTTCGCATAGCCAAACTATAAGCAGCTTGACTATAGACAGCCTATCAACAAATCGCTGCTCGAATAAACAAAAAACCCCGCACATCTCTCAACGTGCGGGGTTTTTCCTGAAGCTTGCAAACCTTACGGCGCGTACGTCAGCAACAGCTCTGTCGGCACCTTGAAGTCCAGGGACATCATGACGCTCAACGCAGTGATGGTGAAGATCGAGAACACGAACAGCTTGCGTGCCCAGACGGTGTCATCAACTGCCTTGTAGCCGGTCCAGGCCATGTACAGCCAGTACATGCCCATGGCGGCGGCGACGGCGAGGTAGCTCATGCCAGCGTAGCCGCTGAAGGTCAGCATCAAGGTCGCCACGAGGAACGCCAGAATGTAGAGCAGGATGTGCTTCTTCGCCACTTGAATGCCGCGTTTCACTGGCAGCACCGGAATCGATGCGGCCAGGTAATCATTGAAACGGAAAATCGCGATGGCGTAGGAATGCGGCATCTGCCACAGGCTGAACATCACCAGCAGGGTCAGTGCGGCCATGTCGAAGCTGTTGGTCACGGCAACGTAACCGATCACTGGCGGCATGGCGCCCGACAGACTGCCCACCAGCGTGCCGTGAACCGACTTGCGCTTGAGGTACAGGCTGTAGAAGCCGACGTAGATGATGAAGCCGATTACTGCGAACAAGGCAGCCAACGGGTTGGCCACCTTGTACAACAAGGCAACGCCGAGAACACCCAGAATGGTCGCGTAAACCAGGGCCAGTTTCAGGGAGATGAGGCCCTGGACCAGTACACGGTTCTTGGTGCGTTCCATCTTCAGGTCGATGTCGCGGTCGATGCAGTTGTTGAACACGCAACCGGAGGCCACGACCAGGGAAGTACCGATCATGGCGGCCAGAAACACCGCCAGATCGACATGCCCTTTCGAGGCCAGGAAGAACCCGCCTGCCACAGAAAGCACGTTACCGAAAATGATCCCCGGTTTGGTGATTTGGATAAAGTGCTTGAGCGACATCGGGTCTACCTCACTTCGCCATCATGTACGTGTGGATGCTGAACATGATCCACAGCGACAGGCCAACCAGCAGCACGATCACAATCGCCGTAAAGACGAATGCGATCACGTTGTTACGCTGTGCAATGGAACGGTCCAGGTGCAGGAAGTAATACAGGTGAACGATTACCTGGATCACTGCGAACAGCAGAACGATTGCCAGCGTCGTCGACTTCGGCAGGGTCGGGTACATCACCAGACCGAACGGAATGACGGTCAGGATTACCGACAGGATGAAGCCGATGGCGTACGACTTGACGCTGCCGTGGCCAGCATCGTGGCTGTCATGGGAGTGTGCATTAGCCATTACAGAGTCCCCATCAGGTAAACAACGGTGAAGACGCAAATCCAGACCACGTCCAGGAAGTGCCAGAACAGGCTCAGGCAGCTCAGACGGGTCTTGTTGGTCGACGTCAGGCCATGCTTGTTGACCTGATACATCATGATGCCCATCCAGATCAGACCGGCCGAAACGTGCAGACCGTGGGTGCCGACCAGGGTGAAGAACGCCGACAGGAAGCCCGAACGGCTAGGACCGAAGCCCTCGGAGATCAGCAGGTGGAACTCGTTGATCTCCATGGCGATGAAGCCCGCGCCGAGCAGGAAGGTCATGAACAACCAGCCCAGGACCGCCTGCTTCTTGCCCTTGTACAACGCCAGCATGGCGAAGCCGTAGGTGATCGAACTGAACAACAGCAGAGCGGTTTCGCCCAGCACGTAAGGCAGTTCGAAGATGTCGTGGCCCGACGGGCCACCGGCAACGTTGTTTACCAGTACTGCGTACACCGCGAAGATCGACGCAAACAGAATGCAGTCGGTCATCAGGTAGAGCCAGAAACCGTATACGGTCATCTCGCCCGAGTCGTGGTGATGGTCATCGTGCCCATGGTCACCATGGGCGTGTCCAACATTGGTCACTAAGTTCGACATGGTTTAAGCCTGTTCCAACGAGGTTTCAACACGGGTGGCATTGGCCGGGATTTTCCCTGCCGCGACCAGACGCTTGTGCTGCTCGGCTTCGATACGCTCGATCGTTTCAACCGGAACCATATAGCCCTGGTCGTCACGTGCAGCGTGGATCACGAAGTAAACGACGGTGCCCACCAGGCTCGCGATCGCCAGCCACCAGATGTGCCAGATCATCGCGAAACCGAAGACGGTCAACAGCGCGCCCATCACCACGCCAGTGGCGGTGTTGTTCGGCATGTGGATCGGCTCGTACTTGGCCGGACGCTGGTACGCAGTACCGTTTTCCTTGGCTTCGGTGAACGGGTCGATGCAGTCAGCCTTAGGCAGCACAGCGAAGTTGTAGAACGGTGGTGGCGACGAGGTCGACCATTCCAGGGTGTGTGCATTCCACGGGTCACCGTGATCGCAAACGTTCTCTGGCTTGTTGCGGTCGCGCACACTGACGTACAGCTGGATCAGTTGGCAGGCGATACCCACAGCAATCATCACCGCACCGAACATGGCAACGTACAGGTACGGTACCCACTCAGGGTTGGTGGTGGCGTTCAGACGACGGGTCATGCCCATGAAGCCCAGTGCATAGAGCGGCATGAACGCGACGAAGAAGCCCGAGATCCAGAACCAGAACGCTGCTTTACCCCAACCTTCGTGCAGCTTGAAGCCGAACGCTTTCGGGAAGTAGAACGCGAAGCCAGCGATGTAACCGAATACCGCACCGCCGATGATCACGTTGTGGAAGTGCGCGATCACGAACAGGCTGTTGTGCAGCACGAAGTCAGCACCCGGGATGGCCAGCAGTACGCCGGTCATGCCGCCGATGGCGAAGGTCACCATGAAGCCCAGTGTCCACATTACCTGGCTGGTGAAGCGCAGACGGCCCTGGTAGATGGTGAACAGCCAGTTGAACAGCTTCACACCCGTCGGGATGGAAATCAGCATCGTCGCCAGACCGAAGAAGGCGTTGACGCTCGCACCCGAACCCATGGTGAAGAAGTGGTGCAGCCAGACCATGAAGCCCAGTACCGAGATCGCGCCCGAGGCGTAGATCATCGAGTGGTGGCCGAACAGTTTCTTGCCGGTGAACGCCGAGATCACTTCCGAGAAGATGCCGAATGCCGGCAGGATCAGGATGTAAACCTCAGGGTGGCCCCAGGCCCAGAACAGGTTGACGTACATCATTGGATTGCCACCAAGTTCATTGGTGAAAATGTGGAAATCCATGTAACGGTCAAGGGTCAGCAGTGCCAGGGTAGCGGTCAGGATCGGGAACGAAGCCACGATCAGAACGTTTGCCCAGGTGCAGGTCCAGGTGAAGATCGGCATGTCCATCAGTTTCATGCCAGGGGTACGCATTTTCAGTACGGTCGCGAGGAAGTTGACCCCGGTTAACGTCGTACCCAATCCGGATAGCTGTAGCGCCCAGATGTAGTAATCCATACCCACGCCAGGACTGTATTGCAGACCCGACAGCGGCGGATACGCAACCCAACCGGTCTTGGCGAACTCGCCGACGCCCAGGGACAGGTTGATCAGCACAACGCCGGACACCAGCAGCCAGAAGCTCAGGGAGTTCAGGAACGGGAACGCAACGTCACGCGCGCCGATCTGCAGCGGCACTGCAAGGTTCATCAGGCCGGTGAAGAATGGCATCGCCATGAAGATGATCATGATCACACCGTGAGCGGTGAAGATCTGGTCATAGTGTTCAGGTGGCAGGTAGCCAGGCGAACCCTCGGTGGCCATGGCCAGCTGGGTACGCATCATGATCGCGTCGGCAAAGCCGCGCAGCAGCATGACCATGGCGACGATGATGTACATCACGCCGATTTTCTTGTGGTCGACCGAAGTCAGCCACTCGGTCCACAGGTACGTCCACTTCTTGAAGTAAGTGATCGCAGCGAACAGCGCCAGACCACCGAGGGCGATCATGGCGATGGTCACCATCACGATCGGCTCGTGGAATGGGACTGCTTCCCAACTTAATTTACCAAACATCGTTTACTCCTCTGCCCCGGCAGCTGAATGCGAACCCGCGTCAATATCCGTGGCCGCCACTTCTTTCTCTTTCTTCTCGTGCTTCAGCGGCTTGCCCGGCTTCATACCTTCGTACTTGTCGACGATGATCTGGAACTGGTTCGGCGTGACCGACGAGTAGAGTTCGACTGGGTTGTTCTGGCTCGGTTTGGCCAGGGCCGCGTATTCAGCCTGATCAAGCTGTTTAGGCGACTTCTTGACTTCACTTACCCAGGCGTCGAAATCTTCCTGAGTGGTGGAGATAGCCTTGAATTTCATACCGGTGAAACCGGCACCGCTGTAGTTGGCGGAGATACCGTCCATTTCAGCGTTGCGGTCAGCGATCAGGTGCAGCTTGGTCTGCATGCCCGCCATCGCGTAGATCTGGCCGCCCAGGCCCGGGATGAAGAACGAGTTCATCACGGCGTCGGAGGTGATCTTGAAGTTGATTGGCGTGTGTGCCGGGAACACGATCTTGTTGACCGTGGCAATGCCTTGTTCCGGGTAGATGAACAGCCACTTCCAGTCCAGCGCAACGACTTCGATGGTCACAGGCTTGACGTCAGACTCGATCGGACGATACGGGTCCAGCTCGTGAGTCGAGATGTAAGTGATGTAGCCCAGGGCGATGATGATCAGCACCGGGATGGTCCAGACGGCCACTTCGATCTTGGTCGAGTGCGACCACTTCGGCGTGTAGACGGCGTTCTTGTTCGAAGCGCGGTACTTCCAGGCAAACAGGAAGGTCATGACGATGACCGGCACGACGACCAACAGCATCAGCAGCGTGGCGGTGATGATCAGGTTGCGCTGTTCCAGGCCGACCTGGCCCGTTGGATTGAGCAAGGTCATGTTGCAGCCTCCCAGCAACAACGTGCCGAGCAGCGGCACTAGGCCTAGTAATCTGGGGTACCTGTTTTTACTCATCTCACGACCTCTAAAGCAGCTTGCGCAATGCAGTTGGGTTTTGATCGCCAACACTTCACCCTGCCAAGGGTTGGCATTTTCTTTGGATTGAATAAGGGCCGCCCGTCGCGCGTCTCACGCTCGACAAAACCTTGGGACAGCGTTCAGTTCTTATTCGAATTCGTGGTCAAAGGCCTTGTTACAGACCAATTCCA
Source organism: Pseudomonas sp. TE9122 (assembly GCF_056278925.1). Classification (NCBI taxonomy): domain Bacteria; kingdom Pseudomonadati; phylum Pseudomonadota; class Gammaproteobacteria; order Pseudomonadales; family Pseudomonadaceae; genus Pseudomonas; species Pseudomonas sp. TE9122. The sequence continues at coordinate 4,289,637 of NZ_JBWBQI010000001.1, forward strand.
TTTGGTGCGGAAAATTGGAAAGGCACCGACACCAGGGTGTCTCGAAAGCCTCGCGGCTCGCTCGACACCCGACCTCCTGATCAGTTCCTTGATAAAGGCTGAACAGCGTCGGGAATTCAGTGCGGGCGATTGTAGATAGGTAGCGCCCTATACACCATGTCTTATCCCGAAATAATTTTTATCACTCAGAGCAACAATCCATCGCCATTTTTGCAAAAGTTGCGCAAGTTATCGAAAGCGTTTCTCAATAAAAGCGGCAAAATCTGCCAGCGTAACCGCCTCAAATCAGACAGCTCTGCACTCGATCTACAAACGCTGGAGCGGCGCAAAGCCCGATGTTCCAAGGGCTTCGTCCATCTGCCGGCGCCTGTTAAAACTGCCTGCTCTGGTACGTCCGTGCTCAAGCCCGAAAACACTAAAACTGGCCAATGTTTTTATGTAACAGGCGGCCGATCCGCCGCTTCCCGAGTCCTTGCGACAGCCCCTGTGTGACAACATGTCGCACATTTGCCGCACGCTTCATTGCCGTTCGTCACGGTGTTTTCACAAACGCTCTGAAATGCAAAACGCCCCGATTTTCATCAACGAAAATCGGGGCGTTTTGTTTATCGGCAGCTCTGCCGAGAAGTTGACTCAGCGCAGCGCTTTTCGATTACGCGAGGTCAGCAACGGCACCAGAATCACCACCAGCACGAACGCCACCAGCGCCCACTGTGCCAGCGACAGGCCGAGGATCGGCGGATACGGCGTCGAGCAGAAACCGTCGACCTGGAAGCCCAGCGGGAAAATTTTCGCCAACGGCAGATCATCGACAATCGGTTGCAGCACATCGACGCCACAACTCACCGCCGGATAGAACTGCGTATAGACGTGATGCCCGGCCACACCGGCCCCGGCAATCGCACAGATCACTACCAGTGTCTCGAACACGGTGATGCTGCGACGGCTACGCATGCCCGCACCGATGAACGCGAACACTGCAATCAGCAACAGTGCATAGCGCTGCAGAATGCACAGTGGGCAAGGTGCTTCGCCGAGCACGACCTGCATGTAAAGTGCGCCACCGATCAACGCCAGGCAGATGATCCCCAGCAACACCAGATAGCGCCGCTCACGCCCCAACCGCATCGTTTCCTCGCTCATTGCCTTTCCTTTGTAAGTCCATGGTCCAGCCGGCCGGCGGCTGAAATTGTCGCAAGTCTACACCGGGGCAATAAACGATAGAGCGGTTAAGGAATGATTAACCAACATGGCTTCGCGGCGCGCAGAAGATTCGCGAGCAGGCTCGCTCCCACAATGGATCTGCGTCGAACGCAAATCCGGTGGGAGCGAGCCTGCTCGCGAACGAGACAAGGCGGTCTCGGATCACTCCAGAGCAGCAGCCGGGCCGAAGAACTCGTAACGGCTCTGCTTCTCCGGCACGCCCAACGCTTTCAGGTGCCGTTTGATCGCGCCCATGAACCCTTTCGGCCCCAGGAAGTAAGCATCGACATCACGCTGCGCCGGCAGCCACTCGCCGAGCAGCTCCTGGTTGAGCATCCCAACCTTGTCCGCCGCCGGGCTGACGCCATCTTCTTCGGCGTAGCAATAGAAGCGTTTGAGCTGCGGATGACGCGCCGCCAGCCCATCGACCCAGTCACGGAATGCGTGGACGCTGCCATTGCGCGCGCAGTGGATAAAGTGCACCGGACGTTCGGTGGCCAGCGCTGCTTCCAGCATCGCCAGCGTCGGGGTGATGCCGACGCCGCCGCTGATCAGCACCAGCGGCTTGTCGCTGGCCGCCAGGGTGAATTCGCCCGACGGCGGGAACAGCTGAATGCTTGAGCCGACGTGCAGTTGATCATGCAGGTAGTTTGACGCGCGACCGTTCGGTTCACGCTTGACGCTGATGCGGTACTGACCATTGTTGGCCAGTGCCGACAGCGAATAGTTGCGACGGATTTCTTCGCCGTCGAGCATCAGCTTCATGCCGATGTACTGACCCGGTTCGGCCGCAAGAATCGGCCCTTTGTCCGCCGGTTCGAAGTAGAACGAGGTGATTTCCGCGCTCTCTTGCACCTTCGCCGCGACGATGAATTCACGCGCACCGCGCCAGCCGCCGACCGCTTGTTCCTTCTGGTCATAGATCGCGGTTTCCGCGCCGATCAGGATGTCGGCCAGTTGCCCGTACGCAGCGCCCCAGGCACTCATCACCTCAGGCGTGGCGATCTCTTCGCCGAGCACTTCGGAAATGGCGCGCAGCAGGCAGGTGCCGACGATCGGGTAATGCTCCGGCAGGATCTGCAGGGCGACGTGTTTGTTGATGATCTTGGCTACCAAATCGCCCAACTGGTCGAGCTGATCGATGTGCCGGGCGTACATCAGCACGCCGTTGGCCAAGGCACGCGGCTGATCGCCACTGGCCTGATGCGCCTGGTTGAACAGCGGGCGCACCTGCGGGTATTCGGAGAGCATCATGCGGTAGAAATGCGTGATCAACGCCTCGCCGCCGCTTTCCAGCAGAGGCACGGTGGATTTGATGATGGCACGATCCTGGACGCTAAGCATAAGGTGACTCCTGGGCTTTCTGGAAAGATTGCCTTAGGGATATCAGCTTTCATGCCAACTAATTAATCTTTTAAATTCAATAGCTTGAAACCTTCATAGTCATTTCGACACAAATGAACGTATAGTCATCGCGACTACACCTTGTCTCTTTGACTACAAAAATCATGACCGCCAAATCCTTGCTTACCGCCCTGCTGCCTCTGGTCGCCGACCTCTCCCGCGAACTGCCCGAGGGTGAGCGCTACCGGCGTTTGCTCGAGGCCATGCGCGCCTTGTTGCCCTGCGATGCCGCCGCGTTGTTGCGTCTGGATGGCGAATCATTGGTGCCGCTGGCGGTGGATGGTTTGAGTACGGATACCCTCGGCCGCCGCTTCAAGGTCAGCGAGCATCCGCGCTTCGAAATTCTGCTGGCCGGCGCCGGGCCGACGCGTTTTGCCGCCGACAGCGACTTGCCCGATCCTTATGACGGTTTAGTCGATGGCCTCGACGATCATCTTGAAGTTCACGACTGCCTCGGCTGTCCTTTATTCGTCGATGAAAAACTCTGGGGCCTGATCACCCTCGACGCGCTGGACCCGGAGCGTTTCGAGCCGATCGAACTCGACGCCCTGCAAGCCTTTGCCAGCCTCGCCTCGGCCACGGTCAACGCCGCCGAACGCATCGAACGTCTGGCCACCCGCGCCGAAGACGAGCATCAGCGCGCCGAGGTCTACCGTCAGGCCAGCGGCCAGCAGCACCGCGAAATGATCGGCCAGAGCAAGGCGCATAAACGTTTGGTGGAAGAAATCAATCTGGTCGGCGGCAGTGATCTGACTGTTCTGATCACCGGCGAAACCGGGGTCGGCAAAGAGCTCGTGGCCCAAGCCATCCACGCCGCCTCCGCGCGCGCCGACAAACCGATCATCAGCCTCAATTGCGCCGCCCTGCCCGACACGCTGGTGGAAAGCGAACTGTTCGGCCACGTGCGCGGCGCCTTCACCGGCGCCACCAGCGATCGGCGTGGCAAGTTCGAACTGGCCAATGGCGGCACGCTGTTTCTCGATGAAGTCGGCGAGTTGTCGCTGACGGTCCAGGCCAAGTTGCTGCGCGTGCTGCAGAGCGGTCAGTTGCAGCGCCTGGGTTCGGACAAGGAGCATCAGGTCGATGTGCGTCTGATTGCAGCGACCAATCGCGATCTGGCCGAGGAAGTGCGCAGCGGTCGCTACCGTGCCGACTTTTATCACCGCTTGAGCGTGTATCCGCTGCGGGTGCCGGCGCTACGCGATCGTGGGCGTGATGTGTTGCTGCTCAGTGGCTTCTTTTTGGAACAGAACCGCTCGCGCATGGGCCTCAATAGTCTGCGTTTGAACAGTGATGCTCAGGAAGCGCTGCTGGCCTACACCTGGCCGGGGAATGTCCGGGAGCTGGAGCATTTGATCGGGCGCAGTGCGCTGAAGGCGCTGGGTAACTGCAAAGTGCGGCCGAAGATTTTGAGTCTGAGCGCGGCGGATCTGGATTTGCCGCGTGAGGTTGTGGATAACGTGGTTGCGCCTGCCAATGCTGACTTGGTCAACGTGATGCCGATGATCGGTGGTGATTTGCGCAGTGCCACCGATGAGTTTCAGCGGCGGTTGATCGGTGCAGCGCTGGAGCGTCATCAGGATAACTGGGCAAGTGCGGCGCGGGAGTTGGGGGTGGATCGGGCGAATCTGGGGCGCATGGCCAAACGACTAGGCATGAAGAGCTAAAAGCACACCCTCACCCTAGCCCTCTCCCAGAGGGAGAGGGGACTGATGGGGGGATATTGAAGAATTCCACTGACGTGAAAGATTTCTTCCGAATCCATAATCGACTCGGTCGTTCAGGTCGGTGTAAAACGCCAGACACCTCCGTCGGCCCCCTCTACCTCTGGGAGAGGGGACTGATCGGGGGATATTGAAGAATTCCACTGACGTGAAAGATTTCTTCCGAATCCATAATCGACTCGGTCGTTCAGGTCGGTGTAAAACGCCAGACACCTCCGTCGGCCCCCTCTACCTCTGGGAGAGGGGACTGATCGGGGGATATTGAAGAATTCCACTGACGTGAAAGATTTCTTCCGAATCCATAATCGACTCGGTCGTTCAGGTCGGTGTAAAACGCCAGACACCTCCGTCGGCCCCCTCTACCTCTGGGAGAGGGGACTGATCGGGGGATATTGAAGAATTCCACTGACGTGAAAGATTTCTTCCGAATCCATAATCGACTCGGTCGTTCAGGTCGGTGTAAAACGCCAGACACCTGCGTCGGCCCCCTCTACCTCTGGGAGAGGGCTGGGGGTGAGGGGCAGTGATAGAGAGAACAGCGATCAACTCAAGCCGACTAGCCGACAACTAACCTAAAGCCCACCCCTTTAACGCCGATAACACGGCATCAAAGGTTTCTGGCGATTTCCACTCTCGCCCCACAGAAGGTTCTTATGTCCTCCACCAAAGCCCGCGCAGATTCACTTTCGCTTCTGCTGTTTACCTTGCGCAGCGGCAAGCTGATGGCGATCAACCTGCTGAAAGTCAGTGAAATCATTCCCTGCCCGCCGCTGACCAAGCTGCCGGAGTCGCACCCGCACGTCAAAGGCATCGCCTCGCTGCGCGGTGCATCGCTGTCGGTGATCGACCTCAGCCGCGCGATCGGCGAGCGGCCGCTGGAAGATCCCAACGGTGGCTGCCTGATCGTCACCGATGTCAGCCGTTCCAAGCAGGGTTTGCATGTGCAGGCGGTGAGCAAGATCGTCCATTGCCTGACCACCGACATCAAGCCGCCACCGTTCGGCTCCGGCGGCTCGCGTGCCTACATCACCGGCGTGACCTCGGTGGACGGCACGCTGGTGCAGGTGCTGGATATCGAAAAAGTCATCCACAGCATCGCCCCGGCGCAGATCGAAATGGCGCCGACCGACCTGACCATGGAAGACGCCGAAGTGCTCGGCAACGCGCGCATTCTGGTGGTCGATGACAGCCAGGTGGCCCTGCAGCAATCGGTGCACACCCTGCGCAACCTCGGCCTGCAATGCCACACCGCGCGCAGTGCCAAGGAAGCCATCGACTGCCTGCTCGACCTGCAAGGCACCGCGCAGCAGATCAATCTGATCGTCTCCGACATCGAAATGTCGGAAATGGACGGCTACGCCTTCACCCGTACCCTGCGCGAAACCCCGGATTTCGCTCACTTGTACGTCTTGCTGCATACCTCGCTCGACAGCGCGATGAACAGTGAAAAAGCTCGCCTGGCCGGTGCCAACGCGGTGCTGACCAAGTTCTCCTCGCCGGAGCTGACCCAACGCCTGATCGAAGCCGCCAAGCACGTCGCGGCCAACGGGCACTGAGTCTTGGCCGAAACGTTTTGCTTTCTGCTGCGCCGCGACTTGAGTGGACCTCTGCCGGATGCTCAGTGGCCGGACGGGATTGAGCTGTCCGTCTACCGCGAGGAACTGGCGCCGGCAGTGCATCAGTTGATGCAGCTCGGACATCTGGAGGGTGGCGGTCGAGTGCCGTCACTGCACGACTGGCGTCAGCGCTTTGCCAGCGACCCCGAATACGATCCAGCGCTGTGTTTCGTTGCCTGCGATGCCGAGGGCGTGGTGGGCGTGGCGCAGTGCTGGACCAGTGCGTATATCAAGAATCTGGTGGTGCACCCGCGAATGCAGGGCCGGGGGCTTGGACGCGCGTTGTTGTTGCATGCCTTCAGCGTCTTTCAACAGCGGCGCGAGGGATTTGTCGATTTAAGGGTTCTGGAGGACAACCTGCGGGCGCGGCGGTTGTATGAAAATGCCGGGATGGTTGTGGTTCGGCGCGAGCCTGTGCCCGACTGATCTACCGCTTTCGCGAGCAGGCTCGCTCCCACAGGTGGATTGCATTTCAAACTGTGGGAGCGAGCCTGCTCGCGAAGGGCAGCACTGGCAACTTCCGCTATCCGACAGACTCCAACCTTGGCCATAACCAAGGATGCCCCAACCATGAAAGCCATCACCCTGGCGCTGCTCAGCCTCATCGCCCTCGCCTCCCAGGCCCATGCCTCCAGCCCCGACGCCTGGGCTGCCTATGACAAGACCGTCCTCGCCAGCTGCACCAAGGCCAGCGGCCTGAAAAACGTCAAACCGGTCGGCACACCGGCGCAATTCGACGACCGCGTCGGTTACACCGCCGTTCTGCTGCAAGGCCAATACCCGCAAAAACACATGAAAGGCCAGCAAGGCAGCGAGCTGTGCCTGTACAACAAACAGTCGAAAACCGCGTACGTCACCGAGTGGGATTCGATTCGCCCGACCGCCAAACCTCAGTGAATGGCGCACAACTTGCTTCGACCCGGCCCTGTGCGGTGGTTTTCCGCCACCGTTTCACACCCTGATTGAAGACAGATCGCTCAATGAATACGACGTTTTCCTGCGTAGGTTGCGGCAAATGCTGCACCGATCACCATGTCCCGCTGACGCTCGCCGAAGCCCGCATGTGGGCGGCGGATGGCGGTCAGGTGATCGTGCTGGCCGAGGCTTTTCTCGGCAATGGCCTGGGGCTGCCAGCGCAACAGCGCGAACATGCCGAGCGCCGTTCGGCGGTGGTCCGCAGTGGCACTACTGATGCTCACGTGGCGATCACCTTTGCCGCCTACAACGTCGGCCCCTGCCGGAATCTTGACGACGAAAAGCGCTGCCGGATCTACGAGCGTCGCCCGCTGGTGTGCCGGATTTACCCGGCGGAAATCAATCCGCACATCCCGCTCAATCCTGCTGCCAAGGATTGCCCACCGCAGTCCTGGGAACAGGGACCGGAGCTGATCGTGGGCGGCGAGTTGGTTGATCGGGAACTGCTGGAGTTGATTCAGCGTTCGCGTCAGGCGGATCGGGATGAGATCAAACTCAAGGATGCGATCTGCGCAACCCTGGGAATTCGCACCACGGCGCTCAAGGGCGACGGGTTCACCGCGTACTTGCCGAACATGGATGCCTTTGCGGCAGTGATCGACCAAGTGAGCGCGCAACCGCTAGCGGCGCAAACCAGTGAATGGCTGTTTCATTTGTCCGGCGATGACGTGGCCGGACAGGTGCTGGCTGCGGGTGGGCTGGTGGTGACTGAACCGGCGCAGACTTATGGGTTTATTTCATTGCGCGCGGCTTGATCTGACATTTGTGCTGTAGCGGCTGTCGCATTCGCGAGCAGGCTCGCTCCCACATTGGATCTGCGCCAAACACAAAACCTGTGGGAGCGAGCCTGCTCGCGAAGAGGCAAGCACAAGCACCATCACTTTCCGATGTCAGCGCTTGCCCATCGACCGACGCGTCCCCGGCGGCGCCATGCCCGGGGTTTTGGTGTGGCCATTCTTCGCGCCATTCTTGTACCACGGCTGATTCGAGCCTTTCGCCGAGGCAAGCTCGCCCGGCTTGAACGGGAACTTGAACGCCGGGATCTCGGCCTTGGTTTCGCTGGCGTCAGCCACTTCAGCCGGGACGTCGCTCACAGCGTCGTCAACCGGCGGTTGGGTCGGGGAAGTCATAAAAGCTCCGGGAACAAAAAGTCGGCCCGATCAGTGAGCCGCAAAGGCGCGCAGTATACCTGTGCGCTCTGGCTCGGCATCTGAAGATTTGCACCGTGCGCTGAACGGTTTTCCCCTCCCCCTAACCCTCGCCCTGGGGAGGGGACAGACCGAGGTGTTTACTCGAGGTTCGCCGACATGGGATACCGAGTCGAACTCAGGTTCGAAAAGCCCACAAATCGGCTCCCTCTCCTTGGGGAGAGGGCTGGGGTGAGGGGCGAATCCAACACAAGACCATCGCCGCACACTGCTACTCCCCATCTATACAAACGAAACTGACAATCCTGACAGCCAGCCGTCACCCTGCCGACCGCCTGAGCGGTTTATAACTGGTCAATCTGCCCAAACTCCAGACTTCGGCGCCGCGCATGTCCATCCAGAAAAACAAAATCCTGCTGGCCACTCTCCTGATTCTGCTGGCAGCCGCCGGCCTGTGGTTCGCGCTGAAACCGGCGCCGGCCAAACTGGCTACACCGACTGCCATCCCGGTGCGGGTGGTGACGGTCAGCGCCAAAGACGTGCCGCGCTACACCAGCGGCATCGGCTCGGTGCTCTCGCTGCACAGCGTGGTGGTGCGTTCGCAGATCGACGGCATTCTGACGAAAATTCTGGTCAAGGAAGGCCAACTGGTCAAAGCAGGCGACCTGCTCGCCACCATTGACGACCGCTCGATCCGCGCCAACCTCGACCAGGCCCGGGCGCAGTTGGGCGAGAGTCAGGCGCAGTTGCAGGTAGCGCTGGTCAATCTCAAGCGCTACAAACTGCTCAGCGTCGACGACGGCGTGTCGAAGCAGACCTTCGACCAGCAGCAAGCGCTGGTCAACCAGCTCAAAGCCACGGCACAAGGCAATCAGGCCTCGATCGATGCGGCGCAGGTGCAGCTGTCCTACACGCAGATTCGCTCGCCGGTCACCGGGCGCGTCGGTATTCGTACGGTCGATGAAGGCAACTTCCTGCGCATGACCGACACCCAGGGCCTGTTCACCGTCACGCAGATCGACCCGATCGCCGTCGAGTTCTCCCTGCCGCAGCAGATGCTGCCGACCCTGCAGAGCCTGATCAGCGATCCGCAACGCGCACCGGTCAAGGCGTACATCGGCGCCGACACCGATGGCGAAACCGGCAATCTGCTCGGCGAAGGTCAGCTGACCCTGATCGACAATCAGATCAACGCCAACACCGGCACCATCCGCGCCAAGGCCGAGTTCGCCAATGCCAGCCAGAAGCTCTGGCCGGGTTTGCTGGTGACGGTAAAAATTCAGACCGCTGTGGATAAAGATGCGTTGGCGGTTCCGCCCACCGTCGTACAGCGTGGCCTCGAACAACACTTCGTTTACCGCGTGAAGGGCGACAAGGTCGAGGCAGTGCCGGTACAGATGATTTATCAGGGCAGCGGTCAGGACATCATCAAAGGCGTCAACGCCGGTGACGTACTGGTGACCGACGGCCAGTCGCGGCTCAAGCCGGGGTCGAGCGTGCAAATCATGAGTGAGCCGCCGCAAGTGGTGCAGGGGGAGCCCAAGCCATGAACTCGCATAAAGGCATCTCGACCTGGTGCATCGATCACCCGGTAGCGACGATTTTGCTGACGTTCGCTCTGGTACTGGTCGGCGTAATTGCCTTCCCGCGTTTGCCGATTGCGCCACTGCCGGAAGCGGAGTTTCCTACAATTCAAGTGTCGGCGCAGTTGCCCGGCGCCAGCCCCGACACCATGGCTTCCTCGGTGGCGACGCCGCTGGAGGTGCAATTCAGCGCCATCCCCGGCATGACCCAGATGACCTCGAGCAGCGCGCTGGGCTCAACCCTGCTGACCTTGCAGTTCACTCTCGACAAAAGCATCGACACCGCCGCCCAGGAAGTGCAGGCGGCGATCAATACCGCCGCCGGCAAGTTGCCCAAAGACATGCCGACGCTGCCAACGTGGAAGAAGGTCAACCCGGCCGATAGCCCGGTGCTGATCCTCAGCGTCAGCTCGACGCAAATGCCCGGCACCGAACTCAGCGACCTGGTGGAAACTCTGCTCTCGCGTCAGATCAGCCAGATCGACGGCGTCGGCCAGATCAACATCACCGGTCAGCAACGCCCGGCGATTCGCGTACAAGCTTCGGCGGACAAACTCGCGGCGATTGGCCTGACGCTGGCCGACATTCGGCTGGCGATTCAGCAGACCAGCCTCAACCTGGCCAAAGGTGCGTTGTACGGCGAATCGAGCATCTCGACGCTGTCGACCAACGATCAGTTGTTCCACCCCGAGGACTACAGCCAACTCATCGTTTCCTACAAGGATGGCGCCCCGGTTCACCTGCGCGATGTCGCCAACGTCGTCAACGGTGCGGAAGATGCCTACGTGCAGGCCTGGGCCGGTGATCGACCCGGCGTAAATCTGGTGATTTTCCGCCAGCCCGGCGCCAACATTGTTGAAACCGTTGACCGCATTCAGGCCGCCCTGCCCGGCCTCGAAGCGATGCTGCCGGCCTCGGTGCAGGTGAAAACCCTCATCGACCGCACGCAGACCATCCGCGCCTCGCTGCATGAAGTGGAAATCACTTTGCTGATCGCGATCCTGCTGGTGGTCGCGGTCATGGCGCTGTTCCTGCGCCAGTTATCGGCGACGCTGATTGTCTCGGCGGTACTCGGTGTCTCGCTGATCGCCAGTTTCGCCCTGATGTACGTCCTCGGCTTCAGCCTGAACAACCTGACGCTGGTGGCGATCGTCGTCGCGGTCGGCTTCGTTGTGGACGATGCGATCGTGGTGGTGGAAAACATTCATCGCCATCTCGAGGCCGGTGACGATATGCGCGAGGCGGCGATCAAGGGAGCCGGCGAGATTGGCTTCACCGTCGTTTCGATCAGTTTCTCGCTGGTGGCGGCATTCATTCCGCTGCTGTTCATGGGCGGTGTGGTCGGGCGCCTGTTCAAGGAATTCGCCCTGACCGCGACGTCCACCATCATGATTTCCGTGGTGGTGTCGCTGACGCTGGCGCCAACCCTTGCTGCGCTGTACATGCGCAAACCGGTGCATCACGCCAGCGCCAAACCGGGTTTCAGCGAGCGCTTGCTCGGCTGGTACGAAAAAGGCCTGCGCCGCGCCCTCGATCATCAGAAACTGATGATTGGTGTGTTCGGTCTCTCGCTGGCGCTGACTGTTGCCGGTTACATTTTCATTCCCAAGGGATTTTTCCCGGTGCAGGACACCGGTTTTGTCCTCGGCACCACCGAAGCCGCTGCGGATATTTCCTACGGCGACATGGTGAAAAAACACTTGGCGATGGCCGAAATCGTTGCAGCCGATCCGGCGGTGCAGGCGTTCTCGCACTCGGTGGGTGTTTCAGGCAGCAACCAGACAATCGCCAACGGGCGCTTCTGGATCGCCCTGAAAAAACGTGGCGATCGCGATGTCAGCGCCAGCCAGTTCATCGATCGCATCCGCCCGCAACTGATGAAAGTCCCCGGCATCGTCCTTTATTTGCGCGCCGGGCAGGACATCAACCTCAGCTCCGGCCCTAGCCGTGCGCAGTACCAATACGTACTCAAGAGCAACGACGGCGCGACCCTCGCCACCTGGACCCAGCGCCTGACCGAGAAACTGCGCAGCAACCCGGCGTTTCGCGACATTTCCAACGATCTGCAACTGGGCGGCAGCATCACCCACATCAGCATCGATCGCAGCGCAGCGGCGCGTTTCGGCCTGACGGCAAGCGATGTCGACGAGGCGCTGTACGATGCGTTCGGCCAACGGCAGATCAATGAATTCCAGACTCAGGTCAATCAGTACAACGTGATTCTGGAACTGGATACCAAACAACGCGGCAAGGCCGAAAGCCTCAACTATTTTTACCTGCGCTCACCACTCAGTGGGGAAATGGTGCCGCTCTCGGCGCTGGCCCGATTCGACGCGCCGACCATCGGCCCGCTGTCAATTGCCCATGACGGCATGTTCCCCGCCGCCAATATGTCATTCAACCTCGCCCCCGGCGTGGCATTGGGCGATGCGGTGATTCAGCTCAATCAGGCCAAGGCCGAGATCGGCATGCCCACCGCGATCAGCGGCAATTTCCAGGGCGCGGCGCAGGCGTTCCAGAGTTCGCTGGCCAGCCAGCCATGGCTGATTCTGGCGGCGCTGGTGGCGGTATACATCATTCTCGGCGTGCTTTATGAAAGCTTCGTGCATCCGCTGACGATCATTTCGACCCTGCCGGCAGCAGGCCTCGGCGCGGTGATCATGCTGTGGATCTGCGGCCAGGACTTTTCGATCATGGCGTTGATCGGGCTGGTGCTGCTGATCGGTATCGTCAAGAAGAACGGCATCCTGATGATCGACTTCGCGCTCGAGGCGCAGCGCCAGCGTGGTTTGGCGCCGCAGGAGGCGATTTTCGAAGCGTGCATCACCCGGTTCCGGCCGATCATCATGACCACCCTCGCCGCCCTGCTCGGTGCGTTGCCGCTGATGCTCGGCTACGGCACCGGCGCCGAACTGCGCCAGCCGTTGGGCATTGCCGTGGTCGGCGGTTTGCTGGTCAGCCAGATGCTGACGCTGTTCACCACGCCGGTCATATACTTATGGCTCGAGCGGCTGTTTCACCGGCACTCACACCCACCAGCCCCAACGCCCGCAACGGCACTGGCGACCACAGACTGAGGCGGTCATGCGCGTTCTGATTATCGAAGACGAAGAAAAAACCGCGGACTATCTGCACCGGGGCCTGACCGAACAGGGCTACACCGTGGACCTTGCCCGCGACGGCGTCGAAGGCCTGCATCTGGCACTGGAATGCGACTACGCCGTGATCGTCCTCGACGTCATGCTGCCGGGGCTCGATGGCTTCGGCGTACTGCGCGCATTACGTGCGCGCAAGCAGACCCCGGTGATCATGCTCACCGCCCGCGAGCGCGTCGAAGATCGCATCAAGGGCCTGCGCGACGGCGCCGACGATTACCTCGGCAAACCGTTTTCCTTTCTCGAACTGGTCGCCCGCCTGCAAGCGCTGACCCGGCGCAGCGGCGGCCACGAACCGGTGCAAGTGACCATCGCCGACCTGTGGATCGACCTGATCAGCCGCAAGGCCACCCGCGCCGGCACGCGCTTGGACCTGACGGCGAAAGAATTTTCCCTGCTCAGCGTGCTCGCCCGGCGCCAAGGCGAAATTCTCTCGAAAACCGCCATCGCGGAAATGGTCTGGGACATCAATTTCGACAGTGACGCCAACGTCGTCGAAGTCGCGATCAAACGCCTGCGGGCCAAGCTTGACGGGCCGTTCAACGAAAAACTGCTGCACACCATTCGCGGCATGGGTTATGTGCTGGAGAGCCGTGGTGTCCAGTAACTCGATTGCCTTGCGCCTCAGCGGCATGTTCACGCTGGTGGCGCTAGTGGTGTTTCTGTTGATTGGCGGCGCGCTGTATCAACAGGTCGACAAGGGCTTGGGATTGTTGCCCGAAGCCGAGCTGGATGCGCGGTACAGCGTGCTCGAATCCACCGTCGGGCGTTACGGCACGCCGGAGCATTGGGTAAAGATCAACAACAAGCTCAAACTGCTCGGCGAGGAAGACAAGCGCATCAGTTTCTGGATCAGCAGCGGTGATCCGCGCTACGAATACGGCAATCTCACCCCGCAGATTCGTGCCGCCATCAATGGCCCGTTGGGCATGCACGATCTGCAACTGCCCGATCAACCCTACCCACTGAAAGTGCTGGTCAGTCAGTTCCCGGCCAAGGATCAGCGCCCGCCGTTGCGTTTCATGATCGGCATCGACACCGAGACATTGCATCAGACCCAGCATCACTTGCTCATCGCCCTGATCAGTCTGGCGATTGTCGGTGTACTGTTGGCCTCGGCGCTGGGCTATTGGGTGGCGCGCATTGGTCTGAAACCGCTGATCAAGCTGTCGCAGGAAGCCCAGCGTCTGGCCCCACCACTGCGCGCCGGACGCTTGCGCCTGTCGCCGCTGCCGCCGGAACTGGAGCAGTTTGTCGAATCGTTCAACTCAACTCTGGAACGGGTTGAACTGGCCTATTCGCGGCTGGAATCGTTCAACGCCGACGTAGCCCATGAACTGCGTTCGCCGCTGACCAACCTGATCGGCCAGACCCAGGTCGCACTGACTCGCGGGCGCTCCGCCGAACACTATTTCGAAGTGCTGCAGTCCAATCTCGAAGAGCTGGAGCGACTGCGCTCGATCATCAACGACATGCTGTTTCTGGCCAGCGCCGATCAGGGCAACAAGGCGACCAAACTGACCTCGACGTCACTGGCTGATGAGGTGTCGACGACACTGGACTATCTGGATTTCATTCTTGAGGACGCGCAGGTTGAAGTGCAGGTCAGCGGCGATGCGCAAGTGCAAATCGAGGTCGCGCACCTGCGCCGGGCGCTGATCAATTTGCTCAGCAACGCGGTGCAGCATACCGATCCGGGCCAGGTGATCGAGGTGCGCATCGAGGTTGAAGAACACCAGGTGAGCATTGGCGTGGCCAATCCCGGGACGCCGATTGCCAGCGAGCATCTGCCGAGATTGTTCGAACGGTTTTATCGGGTCGATGCTTCGCGCAGCAACAGCGGCAATAACCACGGCCTGGGGCTGGCGATCGTCAAGGCGATTGCGCTGATGCATGGCGGGGATGTGTTTGTGCGCAGTGACCGGGGCATGAACACCTTTGGCATCCATCTCCCGGTCTGAATGCTCAGCCAAGCCCTGTGGCGAGGGGATTTATCCCCGCTCGGCTGCGCAGCAGTCGCAAATCCTGTGCACAAGGTCCAAGAATCTTTGAGGCTGGAATTCTTGGGGCCGCTTCGCAGCCCAACGGGGATAAATCCCCTCGCCACAGGCCACCATCACGCACAGACCGGGTTGTTACCCGTGCCGATCTTTGCTTTTGCTGTAACAGTCATTTATGAAAATCGCGCTGTTTCCCAACCCCCGGCAACCTTATCTTTGCCCGCACCAAACAGCACTCGCCAAGCGAGAAGGTTTTCAAGATGTCCAACAGTATGGGTATTGCCAGCGCATTCGTTTTGTCCTCATTGATCCTGTCGCCGATGGCGATGGCTGAAGAATCGCAAGCGTTCGTGGCGCACAACGTCGCTCGCGCGCAGGCATTCGATCAGCATCAGGCCGAAGTGATGGCCAAGGCTCAAGACGCGACGCAATCCCCGCAGGCCGCTACTTCCCAGGCTCAAGCGCTCGAGAAAGACAGCTGAGTCGCACCGCGAAAGGTTTCCCTCGACGCGGTTGTTTGGCTCTTCCCGTTCAACCGTCGTCACTCCAGGCCGCTGCCATTCAGCGGCCTTTTTTCGTTGTGGTCTGAAAGCCGTCTGGCGCGTCTGAAAAAACAAGAAACATCAAGCCGCTCATGAACCAGAGCGGCCCGCTGACCCAAGGAGCTCCACCGCACGTGTTTTACCCTGCCCGCCTCACCCCGCTGTTCATTGCAATTGCCGCAACGATTGCTCCCGCCGCCCACGCCGACGAGCCCGCTGAACAAGGTTTCGTCGAAGGCTCAAGCCTCAGCCTCAATGCCCGCAACTACTACATGAATCGCAACCGCTTGCAGAAAGCGGACGACAACATTGAATGGGGGCAAGGTTTTCTCGGGGTTTTCGAATCGGGTTATACCGAAGGCACGGTCGGCTTCGGCGTCGATGCTCATGCCATGCTCGGCTTGAAACTCGATGGCGGAGGCGGTACCGACGGTTCGAGCATCCTGCCGATCAGCGACGGCAACGGCAAAGCGCCGGGCTCGTTTTCAACCGCCGGCGGGACCCTGAAGCTGCGAGCATTCGATACCGAACTGAAGGCCGGTGACCTGTTCCTCACCAACCCGGTGATTGCCGGCGGCGACACGCGGATGCTGCCGCAGACCTTTCGTGGCATCAGCCTGAGTAACCGCAGCTTCGACGGCTGGCTGATCGAAGGTGGCCAGGCCAGTTTCACCAAGCCGTATAACCAGAGCGGTCATACCCGAATCGGCACGTCCTACGGCACGCTGGCCGATGGCGATGACAGCCAACACTTGAACTGGGCCGGAGTGGCCTGGAGCGGCGTTGAAGGCCTGACGAGCAGCCTTTACGCGTCCGAGCTCAAGGACATCTGGAACCAGTACTACTACGACCTGGATTACACTTGGCACTTGAACGATCTGGTCAGCCTCAACCCGGGCCTGCACTTCTATCACACGCAAGACACCGGTGATGCGTTGCTCGGCGATATCGACAACAACACTTGGAGCCTGCACTTCACCGTTGGCGTCGGTCATCACAGCGTTACCGCCGCCTTTCAGCGGGTCAACGGTAATACGCCGTTCGACTACATCAGCCAGGGCGACAGCGTTTATCTAGACAACTCGCAGCAGTATTCGGACTTCAACGGTCCGAACGAACGCTCCTGGAAGCTCAAGTACGCTTACGACTTCACTGGCCTCGGCATGCCCGGATTGACCTCGGCGCTGTCCTATTCGCGCGGCACGGTGGACCTGACCAAAGCCGACCCGAACAGCGCAGGCTATTCCAGCTGGTACAGCGCCGACGGCCATAACGCCAAGCATTGGGAACGCGACATCGATTTGCAGTACGTCGTGCAAAGCGGCCAGGCCAAGGATCTCGCGGTGCGCCTGCAATGGGCCACCAACCGTGGCGGCAACGGCTACGGCGCGATTGATTCGGATACAGATGAATACCGCGTGATCATCGACTACCCGGTCAACCTCTTCTAAGATCGGCGCTGCGTTTTTCAGATCCTGTGATCTACCCTGTGGGAGCGAGCCTGCTCGCGAAAGCTGATTGTCAGTCAACATCTGTGTTGAATGACACACCGCTTTCGCGAGCAGGCTCGCTCCCACAGGTTCGTCCGGCGTCAGCCCAACTAAGCTTATGAAACCACTTCAACCGGCTCCCCATCATGATCGCCAGCCGCACGCCTTCCATCACAGGCCTTACCGGTCGCCCCGAGCGCCTGCTGATACTCGGCAGCCTGCTGACCGTGATTGCGATGGTGTGCATCGTCACCTTCCTGTTGATCCGCGAGTACGCCAGTGCGCAGGAAGTCGCGACGCGCCGCGCCACGACCATTGCGCAATTGATCGACGCCGATGTGCTGCGCACCGTCGAGCTGTACGACCTGACGCTGCAAGGCCTGATCGCCGCCGCTCAGCGTGACGACCTGCAGAACGTCTCGCCGCAGATCCGTCATCTGGCACTGTTCGATCGCTCTGCCACCGCGCGTTTCAAGGGCGACATCCTCCTGCTCGACAAGCATGGCGAGGTGATCGCCGACTCCTCGCGCATCGAACCGAAACCGGGCAATTTCGCCGACCGCGATTATTTCCTCGCCCATGCGTTCAACCGTGACATGGGCATGTTCATCAGCCGCCCGTTCAAGACCCGTTGCGATTGCGAAGAGGCCGATCAGTGGCGGATCAGCTTCAGCCGGCGCATCTCCTCGCAGACCGGTGAATTCCTCGGCGTAGCGGTGGCGTCGCTGAAACTCGACTACTTCGACGACCTGTTCAAAAGCCTCGACATCGGCACCGACAGCACACTGAACATCATCAACAGCGATGGCGTGCTGCTCGCGCAGAAGCCCTATTTGCAAAGCGATTCGGTCGGCAAGAGTTTCGGCAACCGGCCCAACGTCGTGCGGATTCTCAACGATCGCGATGGCAGCGGCAGTTTCACCAGTACCTCGAGCATGGATAAACAACGCCGGCTCTATACCTACTCGCGGGTGGGCAATCTGCCGTTGACGGTGATGGTCGCGCTGTCCAGCGAGGAGGTGTTCGGCACTTGGCGGCGCACGGCGATCCTGATCAGCGGCGCCACCGGCGTGTTGTGCCTGGGGCTGTTGTGGCTGACCTGGCTGCTCGCTCGGGAACTGCGTTTGCGCCATCGCGCCGAACGCGAACTGGCGCAACTGGCTGCCACCGATGATCTGACCGGCGTTGCCAACCGACGCATGCTCGACCAGACCCTGCGCCACGAATGGTTCCGCGCGCAGCGCTCCGGCCAGCCGCTGTCGGTGATGATGATCGATGCTGACCACTTCAAGGCCTTCAATGACCGCCATGGCCATCAGGCTGGGGATCAGGTGTTGCGCGAACTGGCCAAGGTAATCACCGCGAACGTGCGGCGCCCGGCGGATCTGGTCGCGAGGTATGGCGGTGAAGAGTTTTCGGTGATTCTCGCCGAAACCGACAGCGCCGGGGCGCAGCAGATCGCCGAGCAGATTCGCCAGGCTGTGGAAAACTTGCCCTGGGTTGAAGGCGCTGAGCGGGCGATGACCGTGAGTATCGGCATCGCCACATGGACGACGGCGAGCGAGATGACCCTGGAGCAGTTGCTGTTTGCGGCGGACAAGGCGCTGTATCAGGCCAAGGAAGGCGGGCGCAATCGCGTTGTAGTGTCAATTTAAAGTCAAAAGATCGCAGCCTTCGGCAGCTCCTACATCTGAAATGCGGTATCCCTGTAGGAGCTGCCGAAGGCTGCGATCTTTTGCTTTTGAAAGGGCATAAAAAAAGGCCATCCGAGGATGGCCTTCAAAAAACTAGAGAGGTTTTTTACTTACACCGCCGCAACCGGGCGCATGTAAGAGATTGGTGCGGTGCTGGCGTCTTCGAACGTCACCACTTCCCAAGCATCTGTCTGCTCAATCAATTTGCGCAGCAGCTGGTTGTTCAGTGCATGACCGGACTTGAAGCCTTTGAACTCACCAATCAGGCTGTTGCCCAGCAGGTACAGGTCGCCAATCGCATCGAGGATCTTGTGCTTCACGAATTCGTCTTCATAACGAAGACCGTCTTCGTTCAACACGCCATCAGCGTCGACCACGATCGCGTTTTCCACGCTGCCGCCGAGTGCGAGGTTGTGCTTGCGCAGGTACTCGATGTCACTCATGAAACCAAAGGTACGGGCGCGGCTGACTTCTTTTACGAACGAAGTGCTGGAAAAATCCACGCTTGCACTCTGGGTGCGGTCCCGGAATACCGGGTGATCGAAATCGATCTCGAAGCTCACCTTGAAGCCTTCGAAAGGGACGAAAGTGGCGCGCTTGTCGCCGTCTTCCACTGTCACTTCACGCAGGATGCGGATGAATTTCTTGGCGGCGTCCTGTTCTTCCAGGCCTGCCGATTGAATCAGGAATACGAAGGGTCCAGCGCTGCCATCCATGATCGGGACTTCGGACGCGGAGAGCTCGACGTAGGCGTTATCGATGCCCAGGCCAGCCATGGCCGAGAGCAAGTGCTCTACCGTGTCCACTTTGACGTCGCCATTGATCAGCGTCGTCGACATAGTGGTTTCACCGACGTTTTCCGCGCGGGCAGGAATCTGCACCACAGGGTCGAGGTCAGCGCGACAAAACACAATGCCAGTGTCGACAGGCGCAGGCTTGAGGGTCAGATAGACCTTCTCGCCGGAATGCAGGCCTACACCTGTGGCACGGATAATATTTTTCAGTGTGCGTTGTTTAATCATGGCTTGGGCCGCTTCAGCGCAAATTGCGAACTGGTATCAACAAAGGCTGGCGATGATAGCAGACCATGCCTTTGCTGAACACCAATCACCTTCATAGCCCTGATACATTCCATCAATCGGCCTGACGACGCAGGAATGCCGGAATGTCCAGGTAATCCAGGTCATCCTGCGGATTCATCTTCGCGGCAGCCGCAGCACCGGCCTGAGCCTGGTTGCGCATGACGGTCGGACGGTCCAGATCACGGTAGTTCACCGCTGGCTGCTCCTGACGGGCCGGAGCCGGTTGTTGCACCTGCGCCGAGGCCATGGAGGTGTGAACGGTGTTGTCGATGACCTTTACAGGCTTCTCGATTTTCGCGCCCAGACCGGTGGCAACTACGGTTACGTGCAGCTCGTCGCGCATGTCCGGATCGATGACGGTACCGACCTTGACCATCGCGTGCTCGGAAGCGAAGGCTTCGATGATCGAACCCACGTCGGAGTACTCACCCAGGGACAGGTCAGGACCGGCGGTGATGTTCACCAGAATGCCGCGCGCGCCTTGCAGGTTGACGTCTTCCAGCAGCGGGTTGCGGATTGCCGCTTCGGTAGCTTCACGTGCACGGTTCGGACCGCTGGCGCAGCCAGTACCCATCATCGCCATGCCCATTTCGCTCATCACGGTGCGTACGTCGGCGAAGTCGACGTTGATCATGCCCGGACGCTTGATGATGTCGGAGATACCGCGAACGGCACCGGCAAGAACATCGTCAGCCTTGGCGAAAGCCGACAAGAGGCTTGCGTCTTTGCCGAGGATGGTAAGCAGTTTTTCGTTCGGAATGGTGATCAGCGAGTCGACGCTTTCCGAAAGCATGCGAATGCCTTCGTCGGCAATCTGCATACGCTTGCGGCCTTCGAACGGGAACGGACGCGTCACGACCGCAACGGTCAGGATGCCCATTTCCTTGGCCACTTCGGCGATGATCGGCGCTGCACCGGTACCGGTACCGCCGCCCATGCCGGTGGTGATGAACACCATGTTGGTGCCGGCCAGCACTTCAGCGATGCGCTCACGGTCTTCCAGAGCGGCTTGACGGCCGACTTCAGGATTGGCGCCGGCACCCAGGCCCTTGGTCACGCCGGTGCCCAGTTGCAGGATGGTCCGCGCGCCGATGTTTTTCAGCGCTTGAGCATCGGTGTTGGCGCAGATGAACTCAACGCCTTCGATGTTGCTCTTGACCATGTGATTGACAGCGTTGCCGCCGCCACCGCCGACACCGATAACTTTGATTACCGGGCTTGCGGGGATGTTGTCTACGAGTTCGAACATTTTCCCTCTCCTTACATTCTCTAGTTTTTTCGCCTACTGCTGTTTGTTGCGGTGTATCTACTGCAGTTGCTTGCCGCTTGAAGCTTGTCGCTCCAAGCTGCTTTTTTAAAAATTGCCCTGAACCCACTTTTTCAGTCGGTCCAGCAGCGGCGCCTGAGGCTCTTCGCTGCTGTAGCTGTCGCGGCTGCCGATGCCGGAGAACGAAACTCCATCGGACTGCTTTTGCAGGCCGTACATCAACAAGCCGACGCCAGTGGAATAAATCGGGTTGCGCACCACGTCATCCAGACCTTTCACGCCATGCGGTACACCGAGGCGCACCGGCATGTGGAAGATTTCTTCGGCCAGTTCAGTGGCGCCTTCCATTTTCGACGTACCGCCGGTGAGCACGATGCCCGCCGGGATCAGGTCTTCGTAGCCGCTGCGACGCAGCTCGGCCTGGATCAGGGTGAACAGTTCGTCGTAACGCGGCTCGACCACTTCGGCCAAGGCCTGACGCGACAGCTCACGCGGTGGACGGTCGCCAACGCTCGGCACCTTGATGGTTTCACCGGCACCGGCCAGTTTGGCCAGGGCGCAGGCATAACGGATCTTGATCTCTTCGGCGTACTGGGTCGGGGTGCGCAACGCCATGGCGATGTCGTTGGTCACTTGATCACCGGCAATCGGGATCACCGCGGTGTGACGGATCGCGCCTTCGGTGAAGATCGCGATGTCGGTGGTGCCGCCGCCGATGTCGACCAGGCACACGCCCAGTTCTTTCTCGTCGTCGGTCAGCACCGAGTAGGCCGAGGCCAGTTGCTCGAGAATGATGTCGTCGATTTCCAGACCGCAGCGACGCACGCATTTTTCAATGTTCTGAGCAGCGTTGACGGCGCAGGTGACCACGTGAACCTTGGCTTCCAGACGCACGCCGGACATGCCCAGCGGCTCGCGCACGCCTTCCTGGTTATCGATCACGTAATCCTGCGGCAGGGTGTGCAGCACGCGCTGGTCAGCCGGGATCGCTACGGCCTGAGCGGCGTCGAGCACACGCTCAAGGTCGGCCGAGCTGACTTCGCGATCACGGATCGCGACGATGCCGTGGGAGTTCAGGCTGCGGATGTGATTGCCCGCAACGCCGACGAACGCCGAGTGAATGCGGCAGCCGGCCATCAGTTGGGCTTCTTCGATCGCGCGCTGGATCGACTGCACGGTGGATTCGATGTTGACCACCACGCCCTTCTTCAGGCCGCGGGACGGATGCGTGCCGATCCCGACGATTTCCAGCTGGCCGTCGTCCGCGACCTCGCCTACCAGCGCCACCACTTTGGAGGTGCCGATATCCAGACCGACGATCATTTTGCCGCTTTGCACGTTTGCCATGGGTCCTGCCTCTTCTTAATTCTTTGCGACAGCGGGTTGGGCTGTCGTCGGCGCTACGGGTTCCCGCCAGCCAACAGCGAGGCCGTTGGCGTAGCGCAGATCGATGCGCGCAATGTTCGTAATCTGCTCTTTCAGCGTCTTGTCATAGATGGCGATAAAGCGGCGCATCTTTTCCACCAGGTTGCCGCGTCCCAGCAGCAACTCTATGCCGGGGCCGGAACTGCCGGCACCGGTGGTCAGGAACCAGCTGCCGCGTTCACGCAATTCCAGGCGTGCAATCGAAAAACCCAGCGGGCGCAACATCTGGCTCAGCACCTGATACTGCTGCATCACCTGCTGCTGAGCCCGTTGTGGGCCGAACAGCTGCGGCAGGTGTTCGTAGTTCGCCAGTTCCTTGGGCGTGAACGCCTGGCCCTGGTTGTTGAGCAACGACTCGTCGCCCCAACGCGCCACCGGCAATTGCTCTTCCAGGCGGATCACCACCTGATCCGGCCACACCCGACGCACTTCGGCGTGGGCGATCCACGGCATCTGCTCGAGCTCGGTACGCATACCGGCGAGATCGATGGTGAAGAAGCTCGACGCCACGAACGGCGCGATCCGCTGCTGCACCGCCTGCTGGCTGATGTAGCTCAAGTCGCCCTGCACCGCGATCTTGCTGATCGGCCGGTCGGCGTACGGCAGCAGACGCTGCGCGCCTTCGTAGGTGCCAAAGCCCAGCGCCACCAGCAGCACTGGCCAGAACAGGCTTTTCAGAAAGCTGAAATTGGCTTTCGGCAGGCGCGCGGACATCGGCTCTTTCGCCACCATTCGGCTGGCACCCCGCGGCACCGGCTTGCGGCCGGGTGCGGGTGGCTGATGTCTGAGATGAGCGCCTTGCATGGTCTTAACCTCGCGCCTCTGTTGCGCCTGCGTCTTCAACGCTGGCGGCCAGAATGGCCAGAACCAGTTGCTGGAAATCCAGACCGGCAGCCCGCGCCGCCATCGGCACCAGGCTGTGATCGGTCATGCCCGGTGCGGTATTGACTTCGAGGAACCAGAACTGCCCGTCGGCGTCCTGCATCACGTCCGCCCGGCCCCAACCGGCGATACCCAGCGCCTCACAGGCCTTGGCCGTGAGTTCCATGAGTTCCTGTTCCTTGGCCGCATCCAGCCCGCTCGGAATGCGGTACTGGGTATCGTTGGCGATGTACTTGGCGTCGTAGTCGTAAAATGTGTGCGGTGTACCCAGGGCGATTGGAGGCAACACCTGGTCACGCAGGGTGGCGATGGTGAACTCCGGACCTTGAATCCATTGCTCGACCAACACTTGCGAATCGTAGGTACTGGCCGCTTTCCATGCGTCGATCAACTCGGACGCAGAATTCACTTTGGCCATCCCGATACTTGAACCTTCATGCGCCGGTTTGACGATCAAAGGCAGGCCCAGTTCCGTCGCTGCGGAAATACAATCGGCTTCGCTGCACAGCACGGCGTGACGCGGCGTCGGAATCCCGAGACTGTGCCAGACCTGCTTGGTGCGCAGTTTGTCCATCGCCAGTGCGGAAGCAAGAATGCCGCTGCCGGTGTAAGGGATGCCCGCGCACTCGAGCAGGCCCTGCATGCTGCCGTCTTCACCGCCGCGACCGTGGAGAATGATGAACGCGCGGTCGATCTTTTCGCTGAGCAGACGCCGCAGGAAGTCTTCACCGACATCGATGCCGAACGCATCGACGCCAGCGCTTTGCAGCGCCTCGAGCACGGCGTTGCCGGATTTCAGCGAAACCTCACGCTCGGCACTCAGGCCGCCGAAGAGCACGGCGACGCGGCCGAAGTCTTTCGGCGCGATGGTGGAGAACAGATTGGCGTAGGCAGCAGTCATTTCAACTTCCCCTCGACCGGCGCCGCCACGGCGCCGGCGAACAATTCACTTTTCAACAGCTTCGGCGCGAGACCGCCGATATCACCAGCGCCCTGGCACAGCAGAATGTCGCCGGCGCGCAGCAGCGGCTTGACCAACGGCGCCAGGTCAACGCCACGCTCGATGTAGATCGGGTCGAGCTGACCGCGCTGGCGGATGCTGTTGCACAGCTTGCGGCTGTCGGCGCCCGGGATCGGCTCTTCGCCGGCCGGATAGACTTCCATCAGCAGCAGCACGTTGGCGTCGGCCAGTACATTGACGAAGTCGTCGTACAGATCACGGGTGCGGCTGTAGCGGTGCGGCTGGTAGACCATCACCAGACGACGCTCCGGCCAGCCACCGCGCACGGCTTTGATCACCGCAGCGACTTCGGTCGGGTGGTGACCGTAGTCGTCGACCAGCATCACGTTGCCGCCGTCCACCGGCAGTTCACCGTAGACCTGGAAGCGTCGGCCAACACCCTGGAAGCCCGACAGGCCCTGAACGATGGCTTCATCGCTGACGCCTTCGTCGGTGGCGATGCAGATGGTCGCCAGCGAGTTGAGCACGTTGTGGTTGCCGGGCATGTTCACCGACACGTCCAGCGGCTCGCGATCCGGGCGCAGGACGGTGAAGAAGGTCTGCATGCCCTGCTGACGGACATTGATCGCGCGCACATCGGCGTCTTCGCTGAAGCCGTAGGTCACGGTCGGACGCTTGACCAGCGGCAGGATTTCGCGCACCACCGGATCGTCCAGGCACATCACCGCCAAACCGTAGAACGGCAGGTTGTGCAGGAATTCGACGAAGGTTTTCTTCAGTTTGTTGAAGTCACCGTCGTAGGTCGCCATGTGGTCGGCGTCGATGTTGGTGACCACGGCCACCAGCGGCTGCAGATGCAGGAAGCTCGCATCGCTTTCGTCGGCTTCGGCGATCAGGTAACGGCTGGTGCCAAGCTGGGCATTGGTGCCCGCTGCGTTCAGACGACCACCAATCACGAATGTCGGGTCCAGACCACCGGCCGCGAACACCGAAGCGATCAGGCTGGTGGTGGTGGTTTTGCCGTGGGTACCGGCGACGGCGATGCCGTGGCGATAGCGCATCAGCTCGGCGAGCATTTCTGCGCGCGGCACCACTGGAATGCGGCGCTCAAGGGCAGTCGCCACTTCCGGGTTGGACGTGTTTACCGCGCTCGACACCACCAGCACGTCGGCGGTAGCGGCGTTCTCGGCACGGTGACCGATGAAGATCTGCGCGCCGAAGGTTTCCAGGCGCTCGGTGACCGGCGAGGCTTTCAGGTCGGAACCGGAGACTTGATAGCCCAGGTTCAACAACACTTCAGCGATACCGCACATGCCCACGCCGCCGATGCCGACGAAGTGGATGCGACGGATGCGGCGCATTTCCGGTTGTGGCATGGCTTTCTGATTCTCAACCATGGGCCACCTCCAGACAGGTATCGACCACGCTACGGGTGGCATCGGGTTTGGCCAGTCGGCGGGCCGCTTGGGCCATTGCTTCGAGTCGTTGCGGTTGCATCAAGACCTCTGTCAGGCGCGCGGCAAGATCCGCGGCACCAGTCGTTCTTTGCGGCATCAGGAAGGCAGCGCCTTCGCGGGCCAAATAATCGGCGTTGCGGGTCTGGTGATCGTCGATCGCGTGGGGCAAGGGCACCAGCATCGAGGGCAGACCGGCGGCCGCCAGCTCACTGATGGTCAACGCGCCAGCGCGGCACACCACCAGGTCAGCCCAGCCATAGGCCTGGGCCATGTCTTTGATGAACGGCTGCACCTGCGCTTCCACACCCACGGCGCGGTAACGCTCGGCAGTCACTTCATCGTGATTTTTGCCGGCCTGATGAAACACTTCCGGGCGCAGGTCGGGAGCGACTTGGGCCAGGGCTTCAGGCAGCAATTTGTTCAACGGTTCTGCGCCCAGGCTGCCGCCAAGGATCAGCAAACGCGCTTTGCGCCCGGTCAGCGCCGGTCGCGATGTCTCGAGGAACAGCTCGCTGCGCACCGGATTACCGGTGGTACGGCGGCTGTCCGACAGAGTAAAGGTGTCGGGGAACGCTTCACACACTCGGGCGGCGAACGGCACCAGCAACCGATTGGCGGTGCCGGCGACAGCGTTCTGCTCGTGAACGATCACCGGCACGCCAGCCAGTTTCGCGGCAAGACCACCAGGGCCGGTCACATATCCGCCAAAGCCAACCACGCACACCGGTTTCAGGCGGCGCATGATCGCCCGCGCCTGCCACACCGATTTCAGCAGCATCAGCGGCGCCTTGAGCAGCGACAGCTTGCCCTTGCCACGCAGACCGCTGGCGTTGATCCGGTGCAGTTCAAGCCCAGCCGCCGGGACCAGTTCGTTTTCGATCCCCCGTGGCGTGCCGAGCCAGTGCACGGTGTAGCCGCGCGCCTGAAACTCGCGGGCACAGGCCAGCGCCGGGAACACGTGGCCGCCGGTACCGCCGGCCATGATCAATACGTTAGCGCCCATGAGTCGGCTCCTCGGCGAAGTCGCTCTCCTGGAATTCCATCTCTTCGCTGCCCAGGTGGGTTCGACTCTCCCACTCGATGCGCAGCAACAGGCCCAGACAGGCGCAGCAGATCACCAGCGAGCTGCCGCCGTAACTGAGGAACGGCAAGGTCAGACCCTTGGTTGGCAGCAGGCCGACGTTCACACCGATGTTGATCAGGAACTGACCAATCCACAGGAACGACAAGCCGTAAGCCACGTAAGCGGCAAAGAACTGCTTGGCCTTCTCCGCCCACAGGCCGATGTACATGCCGCGAATACACACGAACACGAACAGCGCGACGGTGCACAACGAACCCACGGCGCCCAGTTCTTCGGCAAGTACCGAAAACACGAAGTCGGTATGCGCTTCCGGCAGATAAAACTGTTTCTGCACGCTGTTGCCCAGGCCGACGCCCAGCCACTCGCCGCGACCGAAAGCGATCAAGGCCTGCGACAACTGATAACCGGCGCCGAACTGGTCGGCCCACGGGTCGGCGAAGTTGGTCAGACGCGCCATTCGATACGGCTGCATCTGGATCAGCAAAACCACCGCGCCAACCGCCAGCACCACCATCAGCGAGAAGCGGAACAGCCCGACCCCGCCAAGGAACAGCATCGCCGCCGCCGCGCCCATCATGACTACGGTGGCACCGAAGTCCGGTTCCATCAGCAACAGACCCGCCATCGGCAGCAGGACGATGAACGGCTTGAAGAAGCCCATCCAGCTCTCGCGCACTTCTTTCTGCCGGCGCACCAGATAACCGGCGAGGTAGATCACCACGAACACCTTGGCGATTTCCGACGGCTGCACGTTGAAGAAGCTGAAACCGATCCAGCGCATCGAACCGTTCACTTCGCGGCCGATGCCGGGGATGATCACCATCACCAACAGGCCGAACGCACCGATCAGCATCATCCAGCCGAGGCGCTGCCAAGTGGCGATCGGGATCATCATGGTGACAATGCACGCGCCCAGACCCAGCACCACATAGATAAGGTGGCGAATCATGTAATACAGCGGACTGCCCGACTGCGCCGCCGCCACTTCGGTGGACGCCGAGGCGATCATGATCAGGCCGAGACCGAGCAGCGCCAGGCAACCGGCGAGCATCGGGAAGTCGAGGTCGATGCCACGCCCGGTGATCAGCGGCGACGGGTACGGCTTGATGATGTTTCTCAGGTTCATGCCAGTTCCTCCACAGCGCGGACGAACCGGTGACCACGGTCTTCGTAATTCTTGAACATGTCGAAACTGGCGCAGGCCGGCGACAGCAGCACCACGTCACCCGGCTGGGCAGCTGCGCGGCATTGCGCGACGGCGTCGACCAGCGAGGTCGCGCGGATCAGCGGCACGGCATCGCCAATGGCTGCGCCGATCTTGTCGGAGTCGCGGCCCATCAGGACCACAGCGCGGCAGTTGGCCGCCACCGGATCGCGCAGATCGTTGAATTCGGCGCCTTTGCCGTCACCGCCGGCGATCAGAATGACCTTGCCGTCGATGTCCGCACCGAGGCCTTCGATCGCGGCCAGAGCGGCGCCAACGTTGGTGGCTTTGGAGTCGTTGTAATAGGCCACGCCGTCGAGATCGCGCACCCACTGGCAACGATGCTCGAGGCCGGCAAACGTACGCAATGCAGAGAGCATGGCGTCGAACGGCAGACCCACAGCGTGACCCAGTGCCAATGCGGCGAGCGCGTTGGACTGGTTATGCGCACCGCGAATCTTCAGTTCACGCACGGGCATCAGGTTCTGGAATTCGAAGGCGAGGTACTTCTCGCCGTCTTCTTCGCGAATGCCGAACGCTTTGAAATCCGGTTTGCTCAGGCCAAAGGTCCAGCATGGCTGGCCTTCGCCGATCAATGGACGGCTTAGGGCGTCCTGACGGTTGACCACAAACTGCTTCGCGCCCCGGAAGATCCGGTGCTTGGCCAGGTGATAGGCTGGCAGACCGCTGTAGCGATCCATGTGGTCTTCGCTGATGTTCAGTACGGTGGCGACTTCGGCGTTGAGCTGGTCGGTGGTTTCCAGCTGGAAACTCGACAACTCCATGACGTACAACTCGACATCGTCGCTGAGCAGATCCAGCGCCGGCGTGCCTAGGTTGCCGCCAACGGCGACGCGCTTGCCGGCCGCAGCCGCCATCTCACCGACCAGCGTGGTCACGGTGCTTTTCGCGTTGGAGCCGGTGATCGCGACGATCGGCGCCCGCGCGTAACGCGCGAACAACTCGATGTCGCCAGACATTTTCACGCCACGGGCAGCGGCGGCTTGCAGGGCCGGGGTCGCCAGCGCCAGGCCGGGGCTCACGTAGAGCTCGTCGGCACGGCAGAGGAATTCGACGTCCAGCTCGCCACAACGCACTTCCACGTGCGGATAGTCACGCTTGAGCATGGCCAGTTCCGGTGGATTTTCCCGCGTGTCGGCCACAGCAAACGACGTGCCCCGGTTCGCCAGGAAGCGAACCAGGGACATGCCGCTCTTGCCGAGGCCGACAACGATGCGGAAGTGGTCAGAAGCGATCAGAGACACTCGTTCTACCTCAGCTTCAGGGTGGCAAGGCCGACCAGGACGAGAATCACGGTGATGATCCAGAAACGGACGATCACGCGCGGCTCAGGCCAGCCCTTGAGTTCAAAGTGGTGGTGAATCGGCGCCATGCGGAACACGCGGCGACCGGTCAGCTTAAAGGAGGCAACCTGAATGACCACTGACAGGGTTTCCATCACGAACACGCCGCCCATGATGAACAGGACGATTTCCTGACGAACGATCACCGCGATGGTGCCCAGTGCCGCACCGAGTGCCAGGGCACCGACGTCGCCCATGAACACTTGCGCCGGATAGGTGTTGAACCAGAGAAAACCGAGACCGGCACCGATCAGCGCACCGCAGAACACAATCAGCTCGCCCGCACCCGGTACGTAAGGAATCAGCAAATACTCGGCGAATTTCACGTTACCCGACAGGTAGCAGAAAATCCCCAGACCGCCGCCGACCATCACCGTCGGCATGATCGCCAGGCCGTCGAGGCCGTCAGTCAGGTTGACCGCGTTGCTCGAGCCGACAATGACGAAGTAGGTCAGCACGATGAACCCGGCGCCCAGCGGAATGCTGTAGTCCTTGAGCATCGGCAGGATCAGTGTGGTTTCCACCGGCGTCGCGGCAGTCATATAAAGGAAGATCGCAGCGCCGAGACCGAACACCGACTGCCAGAAATACTTCCAGCGGCTCGGCAGGCCACGGGAGTTCTTCTCGATGACTTTGCGATAATCGTCGACCCAGCCGATGGCGCCGAACAGCAGGGTCACCAACAGCACCACCCAGACGTAGCGGTTGCTCAGGTCAGCCCAGAGCAAGGTGCTAACGCCGATCGACGATAGAATCAGCGCGCCCCCCATGGTCGGGGTGCCGGATTTGGACAGGTGCGATTGCGGGCCGTCGTTGCGCACCGATTGGCCGATCTGACGGTTCTGCAGAGTACGGATCATCCACGGGCCATAGCACAGCGACAAGACCAGCGCGGTCAGCACACCGAGAATCCCGCGCAGGGTCAGGTACTGGAAGACCGCGAAGCCTTTGTAGAACTGTTGCAGATACTCCGCTAGCAGCAGCAGCATTAATGTTTCTCCAGACTGGACCCGCACAGAGCCGCAACGATGTTTTCCATCGCTGCGCTGCGCGAACCCTTGATCAAAATGGTGGTGTTTGTGTCCTGCTCGGCGGCGAGGGCCTGGATCAGCTCGGCCTGGGTGCCGAAGTGCTGCGCCTGCTCACCGAAAGCGTTTACCGCGTGGACCATGTTCGGCCCGACCGCGTAAAGCGCAGAAACCTTGCCTCGGGCGTACTCGCCCACGTCGCGGTGCCCCTGCTCCGCCCAGTCGCCCAACTCGCCGATATCGCCGAGCACCAGGACGGTGCGGCCGGAAAAGCCGGCGAGTATATCAACGGCCGCGCACATCGAGGTGGGGTTTGCGTTGTAGGTGTCATCGATCACGCGCATGCCGTTTTTCGCCAGTTGCGCGACGGTGCGCCCCTTGACCGGTTGCACCGCGCCCAGCCCGGTGGCGATGCCGAACAGCGACACGCCCAAGGCGTGGGCAGCAGCGGCGGCAGCCAGGGCATTGGCGACGTTATGGGTACCGAGCAGGTTCAGTTGCACGCGCTCGCTACCTTCAGGGGTGTGCAGGTTGAACGCCGGGCAACCGCGGGCATCAGTGGCCAGATCGCTGGCGTGGAAATTCGCCTCGCTGTTGCTCAGGGCGAAGGTCAGCACCTGACGACCGGCAGCGCGGGTCCTCCAGATACCGAAGGCCTTGTCATCGAGGTTGAGCACGGCGATGCCATCGGCGGCCAGGCCTTCGATGATTTCACCTTTGGCTTCGACGATTTTTTCCGGACCGCCGAACTCACCGACGTGAGCGGTGCCGGCGTTGTTCAGGATCGCTACGTGCGGCTTGGTCAGGCCGACGGTGTAAGCGATCTCGCCCAGACGTGAAGCGCCCAGTTCGATGACAGCCGAGGTGTGTTCCGGCGCCAGTTCGATCAGGGTCAGCGGCACGCCGAGGTCGTTGTTCAGATTGCCACGGGTCGCCAGCACCGGACCGCGCGTGCGCAGGATGCTCGCGAGCATTTCCTTGACCGTGGTCTTGCCACTGGAACCGGTCACCGCCGCCACTGGCTGGGTGAACGCAGCACGGTTCAACGCGCCGAGTTGGCCGAGGGCCTGACGGGTGTCCTTGACCAGCAATTGCGGCAACGCGCTGTCGGCGACTTCACGCTCGACCAATGCAGCGACGGCGCCTTTGCCAGCGACGTCGTTAAGGTAGTCATGACCGTCGAAACGCGGGCCGGTCAGGGCGATGAACAACTGGCCGGGCTGAATGGCGCGGCTGTCGATACTGACGCCGTCGAAACTCGCGTCAGCGCCGATCAAACGGGCTTCGAGGGCGTTGGTCAGTTCACTAAGTGTCAGAGCCTTAAGCATGGGCCACCTCCCACGCGGTCAGAGCATGATCAGCCTCGACCAGATCGGAGAAGGCATGGCGCACGCCGTTGATTTCCTGATAGTCCTCGTGACCTTTGCCGGCGAGAACAATCACGTCGTCAGCGGTCGCGCCGGCGATAAGTTGTGCGATGGCCTGGCCGCGACCGGCGACGAAAGTGACTTTATCCACAGCGGTGAAACCGGCGCGGATGTCGTCGAAAATCACCGCAGGATCTTCGGTGCGCGGGTTGTCGTCGGTGACCAACACCTGGTCAGCCAGACGCTCGACCACTTCGGCCATCAACGGACGTTTGCCGCGATCGCGATCACCGCCGCAGCCGAACAGGCACAGCAATTGGCCTTTTACGTGCGGGCGCAGTGCTGTGAGAACTTTTTCCAGTGCATCCGGGGTGTGGGCGTAATCGACCACCACCAACGGCTGCGTGCCACCACCCAGACGCTGCATGCGACCGGCCGGGCCTTCGAGCTTCGGCAGCACCTTGAGAATTTCGTCGAGGGCGTAATCCAGACCGAGCAAGGCGCCGACTGCGGCCAGCACGTTACTCAGGTTGAAACGACCAAGCAGCGTACTGCGCAGGTGATGCTCGCCCTGCGGCGTGACCAGCGTGGCGCGTACACCATGGTCGTCGAACTGCGCTTCGCGGCAGAACAGGTAGGCACTGCTGTCGAGCAGACTGTAGGTGATCAAACGCGACTCGCGCTTTTCCGCCGCCAGTTGCCGGCCGAAATCGTCGTCGAGATTGACCACGCGGCACTTGAGGTCATTCCAGGCGAACAGCTTGGCCTTGGCCTCGGCGTACGCCTGCATGGTGCCGTGATAATCCAGATGATCGCGGGACAGGTTGGTCATCACCGCCACGTCGAACGCCAGCGCGGTGACCCGGCCCTGATCCAGACCGTGGGACGAGACTTCCATGGCCACGGCTTTGGCACCGGCCTTTTTCAGGTCACCCAGGGTCGCTTGCACGGCAATCGGGTTCGGCGTGGTGTGCAGGCCGCTTTCAAGCGCGCCGTAGAAACCGGAACCCAGCGTACCGACGATGCCGCAATGCTGGCCGAGCAGATCCAGCGCCTGCGCGACCAATTGGGTCACGCTGGTCTTGCCATTGGTGCCGGTGACACCGATCAGGTTCAGGTGATGACTCGGCTCACCGTAAAAACGCCCGGCAATGTCCGAAAGTTGCGCCGCCAGACCCTTGACCGGAATCAGCGGCACGTCAGTGATCGGCAGCACGGTGGCGCCTTCGACTTCATAAGCCACGGCAGCCGCGCCGCGTTGCAAGGCATCGGCGATGTGCGCACGGCCATCGAAGCGGCCACCGGGCACGGCGAGAAACAGATCGCCGGCGCGCACGTTGCGGCTGTCCAGCGCCAGTTCACGGATCAACAGATCGTGGCCGGCGTGGGGAAATATCTTGTTCAGACTTAATGACATCAGCCGCGCCCTCCATTGGCTTTCAGCGGAACGACCGGGGTGGCGTTGGCCTGTTGGGTGGTCGGCAGGTTGTCCGGGGTCACGTTCATCAGACGCAGGGTGCCGGACATCACACGGCTGAACACCGGCGCGGACACCAGACCACCGAAGTACCCGGCCTTGGTCGGTTCATCGATCACCACAACGATGGCGTAACGCGGATCGCTCATCGGGCCGAAGCCGGCGAACAGCGAACGGTAGGAGTTTTCTGCGTAGCCCTTGGTGCCGACCGAAGTCTTGCGCGCGGTACCCGACTTGCCGCCGACGTGATAAGCCGGCACCTGCGCACGGAACACGCCGCGCGGCGCTTCGATTACCTGCTGCAACATGCCCTGCATGGTTTTCGCCACGGCTTCCGGCAGCACTTGGGTGGTCTGCGGCATCTTGTCGGTTTTGATCAGCGTCAGCGGCGCGAGACGACCGTTGTTGGCCAGTGCCGAGAACGCGTGCACCAACTGGATCGCGGTCACGGAAATACCATAGCCGTAAGACAAGGTTGCAGTTTCAGCCTTGCGCCATTCGCGGTAGTTGGGCAGATTGCCGACACGTTCGCCGGGGAAGCCCAGGCCGGTGTCCTGACCGAGGCCGACTTTCTGCGCGAGACGGAAAATGGTTTCGCCGCCGATATCGAAGGCGACCTTACTCATGCCGACGTTACTGGAATTGATCAGGATGCCGGTCAGATCGAGCACTGGCCCTTCGGTCTTCGACACGTCTTTAATGGTGTATTTGCCGATCTGCAACGAGCCCGGATACACCTCGACGGTGTCGCTCGGTTTCCAGCGGCCGGTTTCGATTGCCGCGCTCATGGAAATGGCTTTCATGGTCGAACCCGGCTCGAACACGTCGATCATGGCGCGGTTGCGCATCATCGCCGGTTGCAGGTTGCGACGGTTGTTCGGGTTGTAGGTCGGCTGGTTGACCATGGCCAGGATCTCGCCGGTCTTTACGTCCATGATCACCAGACTGCCGGCCTTAGCGCCGTTTTCGATGATCGCGTTGCGCAGCTCGCGGTTGGCCAGGTATTGCAGACGCAGGTCAATCGACAACGCCAAGGGCTTGCCGGCCTTGGCGTTCTTGGTGACTTGAACATCCTTGATCAACCGGCCACGGCGATCCTTGATGACTTGTCGTTTGCCCGGCACCCCGGCCAGCCATTCGTCATAGGCGAGCTCGACGCCTTCGCGACCGTGATCGTCGATGTCGGTAAAGCCGACCATGTGCGCGGTGACTTCACCGGCCGGGTAGAAGCGGCGGAATTCTTCGATGCCATAGACGCCCGGCACTTTCAGATCGAGCACAGCCTGACCCTGCTCGGGGGTCAGCCCGCGCACCAGGTAAATGAATTCTTTGTTGGCCTGGGCTTCGAGTCGCTCGCTCAGGGCTTTCGGGTTCTGGCCCAGCGCGGCGGCGAGTGCCGGCCACTTCTCTTTGGCCGACTGCATTTCCTTGGCGTTGGCCCACAGCGTGGTCACTGGGGTACTGACAGCCAGAGGCTCGCCGTTACGGTCGGTGATCAGGCCACGGTGCGCCGGAATCGGAATATGCCGCAGGCTGCGCGCATCGCCCTGCCCTTTGAGGAAGTCACGGTCGACCACTTGCAGGTCGATGATGCGCCAGCAGATCGCCGCGACCATCAGACCGAGCAGCGCCACCATCAGGCGGAAGCGCCATGGGAACAGCGCGCCTTCGAGTTTCATCATGGCGCCACCATCTTCACGTCAGCCGCGCCAGGTATGTGCATCTTCAGTTGTTCGGTGGCCAGCACTTCGATGCGGCTGTGCGCAGTCCAGGTGCTCTGCTCGAGAATCAAGCGGCCCCACTCGGCCTGCGCCTTGTCGCGCACGCTGAGTTCGTTATAAAGGGTGTTGAGCAACTGCCGGTTCCAGTGCGCGCTGTACGACACGGCAATGGCCGAAAACAGCACGCCGATAAACAGCAGCAGCATCAGAAAGCTGCCGCCGGGCAGTGGTTTGGCGAAAAGCTTGCTCACCGCAACTTCTCCGCGACACGCATGACGGCGCTACGGGAACGTGGGTTGGCTTTGAGTTCGGCGTCGGAGGCCGTCTGCGCTTTGCCGTGGATTTTGATTTTCGGTTCGAAGGCGACGTGGCGAACCGGCAGGTTGCGCGGCAGGTTGTCGACTTCGCCTTTCACCAGCTTGCGCATGAACAGTTTGACGATGCGGTCTTCCAGCGAGTGGAAGCTGATGACCACCAGACGGCCGCCAACTTCCAGCGCTTCCAGTGCGGCGTCGAGACCGGCCTCCAGATCGCCGAGTTCGTTGTTGACGTGAATGCGCAACCCCTGGAACGCGCGGGTGGCCGGGTTCTTGCCCTTTTCCCACGCCGGGTTGGCGACTTTCAGCACTTCGGCCAGATCGGCGGTGCGCTCAAACGGCTTGATGTCACGACGCTCGGCGACGGCACGGG
The DNA here is from genome assembly GCF_056278925.1 of Pseudomonas sp. TE9122. NCBI lineage: Bacteria > Pseudomonadati > Pseudomonadota > Gammaproteobacteria > Pseudomonadales > Pseudomonadaceae > Pseudomonas > Pseudomonas sp. TE9122. The sequence continues at coordinate 4,325,180 of NZ_JBWBQI010000001.1, forward strand.
CCATACGCCCGGAGAAACGTTCTTCGCCATATTCCTTGAACACCCGGGCGATTTCTTCCACCGGCGCGGGTGTTGACGAATTCGGCAGCGCTGATGCCACGGGACGGATCCATGCGCATGTCCAGCGGCCCGTCATTGAGGAAACTGAAGCCGCGCTCGGCGTCATCGAGCTGCGGCGACGACACGCCGAGGTCGAGCAGAATGCCGCTGACCTTGCCGGTCAGGCCTTGCTCGGCAACCACCGAACCGAGCTCGGCAAAGCTGCGCTGCACAACGACAAAGCGGCCGTCTTCGGCCGCTAGCGTTTGCCCGGTGGCAATCGCTTGAGGATCCTTGTCGAATCCGATGAGTCGACCGTCCGGCCCGAGCTGGCTGAGGATCAACCGGCTGTGCCCGCCGCGCCCGAACGTGCCGTCCAGATAGCAGCCATCAGGACGTACGGCGAGAGCCTCGACGGCTTCGTCAAGCAGTACGGTGATGTGGTTAAAGCCGCTATCAATAGTCACAGGATCAAATCACGCAGTTCATCAGGCATCGCGCCCGGTTGTTGAATAGCAGCAAGGTCAGCGGCAGATACCGCATTCCATGCATCCTCGTCCCACAATTGGAACTTGTTCAGTTGGCCGACCAGCATCGCGCGCTTATCGAGCTTGGCGTATTCGCGCAAACGCGGCGGAACCAGGAAACGACCACTGCCATCGAGTTCGAGGTCGACGGCATTACCAATCAATAAACGTTGCAGGCGACGGTTCTCTTCGCGAAGCGAAGGGAGTGCGCGCAACTTGGTTTCAATAATTTCCCACTCATCGAGCGGATAGACACACAGGCACGGATCAACGGCATCAATGGTCACGATCAATTGGCCGGAACTGCGCGAATCGAGCTCGTCACGGTACCGGCTCGGCATGGCGAGACGGCCCTTTGCATCGAGACTGATAGCGTTAGCTCCGCGAAACACGTCAGCGTTTCTCCAATTTTTATCGTTTTGAGCTCAAAAAACCCACTTCATGCCACTTTCCGCCACTTGCGCACACTATAGGAATGCGCCCACCACACCGTCAAGGCGCGGATTAAAGGAAAAGCCTTACAGAACGGAGATTTAGCGACGTAAAAGGAGGCTCAACGAGAATCTGACGTGAAGTTTTGGTCAATAACTTGATGCAGCACTGAAAGCTGCGCTCGAAAGTTAAAGTAGTTTGTTAAGAGTAAGATTTTTTCGGTATTACAAAGGCGCTTCGGCTGTTGATTGAAGCAGGGTGGGAAAAGGCTATTACCGCGTTTGCCGCTGCCGGAATTTCAGACCAGGCCGGCTGATATTACACAGCCGCGTCTTTTTTGTTTCAAGCAGGGAAAGAAAAAGGTGGAGAGTCGATCTGTAAGCCGGGTTCTGTCTTGAACAGTCATTCGTCTACGATGGCCATCACTGGACATCTTTAGCAACCTACCCGGTCCCAGCGCGGGCCACGCCTTGGGACCCTATTTGGTCTTGCTCCAAGTGGGGTTTACCTAGCCACGAACTGTTGCCAGACGTGCGGTGCGCTCTTACCGCACCTTTTCACCCTTACCGGCGCTTGCGCGCTTAGGCGGTTATTTTCTGTGGCACTTTCCGTAGGCTCACGCCTCCCAGGCATTACCTGGCACTTCGCCCTATGGAGCCCGGACTTTCCTCCCCCCCCTAATTTTCATAGAGGGCAGCGACTGTCCGATCGACTCTCCGCCGCGAAGGTTAACGGCAGAGCGCCGGAAGAACAAGCGCTAAAACCCTCAGGAACGCCATGGGCGACGGCTTACACGCCTTTCTGTTTATCCAGCGCCACCTGATACAACACGTTTTTGCGCTCGCCAGTGATTTGCGCTGCCAGTGCGGCGGCGCGCTTGAGCGGCATTTCCTCAAGCAGCAAATCGAGGATGCGCATGGCTTCGCTGCTGACCGCGTCCTCCGACTCCGGCGCCGTCCAGCCGGCCACCAGAACCACGCACTCGCCGCGCTGCTGATTGCTGTCGGACTCGACGAACGCACGCAGTTCGCTGAGCGGCAGGCCTTTGAGGGTTTCGAAGGTTTTGGTGATTTCCCGCGCCAGCAGAGCCTGACGCTCGCCGCCAAACACTGCTTCCATATCCTGCAGGCATTCGAGAATGCGATGCGGCGCTTCATAGAAAATCAGCGTGCGCGGTTCTTCTTTAACCGCTTCCAGACGCGCTTTGCGTCCGACCGACTTGGCCGGCAGGAAACCTTCGAAGATAAAACGGTCGGACGGCAATCCCGCCGCCGACAGCGCCGCGATCAAAGCGCAGGCACCCGGCACCGGCACCACGTTGATGCCGGCGGCACGGGCCTGACGCACCAGGTGATAACCCGGATCGGAGATAAGCGGCGTGCCGGCATCGGAGATCAGCGCGACGTTGTCGCCCGCCAGCAATCGGGTAATAAAGCGGCTACCCTCATCCCGTTCGTTGTGTTCGTGACATGCGGCCAGCGGCGTACCGATGCCGAAGTGCTGCATCAGGCGCGCCGAATGCCGGGTGTCTTCCGCTGCAATCAGCGCCACTTCACGCAGGATTTTCAAGGCCCGGGCGCTGATGTCGTCCAGGTTGCCGATGGGCGTCGCCACCACATAAAGCGAGCCAGCAGCGGAATTCAAAGGACCTGGAGCAGTCAAAGCGCACACCTCGTGATCGGTAAAAGCGGCCATTGTAGCGCGTCATGAGGCTTGCGATGCGCTCCCGCCGAGTGCGGTTTTTCGCCCGGTTGTGCGCTGCCGCAACATTTACTCCAGCTAAATTGACCGATTCACGCCAGTAACATCGCGCCCCGGCCAGTGCTTGGGTACAATTCCACGCTAATTTGATCGAGTATCAGGAACACTTACATGATCGCTTGCCTGCGGCTGTTCACTGCCCTCTGCCTCGCTGCCTTGTTGGCCGCGTGTGCCAGCTCCCCTTCCTCCAGCCTTGGCGAACTTCCACGGACTCCGGACGCCAGCATCGAGCAACTGCTCGAACAGGCTGCCCAGGCTAAAACCCCGGAACAAGCCGCCCTGCTGCGCCTGAGCGCAGCAGACCAGGCTTATCGCCAAGGCAATGCCGGCCAGTCCGCGCAAATCCTGCAACAAGTGCCGGTGGAGCAACTCAAGCCAGGCCAGCAGATTTTCGCCAATACGCTGTCCGCCGAACTGGCCATGACGCGCAATCAGCCTAAAGCTGCGCTGACCGCCCTGAGCCATCCGAGCTTCCAGAAGCTCAGCGAAATGCCGGAAGAGCAGCAAGTGCGCACTGGCACTGTTCACGCCCGCGCCCTTGAAGCCGATGGCCAGACGCTGGCCGCTGCCCGTGAGCGTGTGTTCATTGCACCGATGCTGGAAGGCGAAGCGGCGAGCAAGAACCACGAAGCGATCTGGACCCTGATCGCGTCGCTGCCAACCGATCAATTGCAACCGAACAACACCGACGATCTCGGCGGTTGGATGGCTCTGGCGCAAGCGGTGAAAACCGCAGGCACGCTGGAACAGCAACAAGCCGCAATCGACAACTGGCGTGCGCAGAATCCAAAGCACCCGGCGGCTGTCAACCTGCCGCTGCCATTGACCAAACTCAAGGAACTGGCCAGCCAGCCACTGAGCAAAATCGCCCTGCTGCTGCCACAGGACGGCCAATTGGCGTCGGTCGGCAAAGCGCTGCGTGAAGGCTTCATGGCCGCGCATTATCAGGCGCAACAGGCCGGCCAGAACCCACCTGCCATCGAGTTCTACGACAGCTCGAAGCTGACCTCGATGGACGAGTTCTATCGCAAGGCCCAGGCTGACGGCGTGCAACTGGTAGTCGGCCCACTGGAAAAACCACTGGTCAAGCAACTGAGCACTCGCCCGCAACTGCCGATCACCACCCTGGCGCTGAACTACAGCGAAGGCGAGCAAGGCCCGGCGCAACTGTTCCAGTTCGGTCTCGCTGCTGAAGACGAAGCTCGCGAAGTTTCCCGTCGCGCTCGTGCCGACGGCCTGCATCGCGCCGCGATCATGGTGCCGAAGGGCGAATGGGGCGATCGCGTCCTGCGTGCCTTCAGCCAGGACTGGCAAGCCAATGGCGGCAGTATCGTTGCCACCGAGCGTGTCGATCAGCCGGTGCAACTGGCCCAGCAGATCGCCGACATGTTCCAGCTGCGTCAGAGCGAAGCTCGCGCCAAGAGCCTGCAGAATGTTGCCGGCACCAATGTCGCCGCCCAGCCTTCGCGTCGCCAGGACATCGAATTCATCTTCTTGGCCGCCACGCCGCAACAGGCCCAGCAGATCAAGCCGACCCTGAACTTCCAGTACGCCGGTGACGTGCCGGTCTACGCGACTTCCCACGTGTACAGCGCCAGCGGCGACGTCAATCAGTACAACGACATGAACGGCATTCGCTTCTGCGAAACCCCATGGCTGCTGGAAACCAGCGATCCGCTGCGCCAGCAGGTGGCTGCGCAATGGCCGCAAGCCAATGGCAGCCTCGGTCGCCTGTACGCCATGGGCGCCGACGCCTATCGCCTGGCACCGCGTCTGGGCCAACTCAAGGCCCTGCCGGACAGCCGCATCGAAGGTCAGTCGGGCAGCCTCGGCATGACCCAGACCCAACGCGTAGTGCGCCAGCTGCCATGGGCACAGTTCGTCAGCGGTCAGGTGCAGCGCCTGCCGGACACACCGCGCTGATGCCCGACAGGTCACGCTCGCAAAGCGGCAAGGATGCCGAGCGCCAAGCGCTCGAACATCTGCAACAACAAGGTCTGCACCTGTTGGCGCAGAACTGGTTATGCAAACGCGGCGAGCTTGATCTGGTCATGCTTGATGGCGATACAGTAGTATTCGTTGAAGTTCGCTACAGAAAAAACACTCAATGGGGTGGCGCGCTCGCCAGTATCGACGAGCGCAAGCAGCAGAAACTGATCTTTGCAGCACAGTATTTTCTTCAGCGCGAGTCGCGTTGGGCCAATTCCCCCTGCCGCTTCGATGTGGTGGCGATCGACAGCCACCCGAATCAGCTGAACTGGTTGCAGAATGCTTTCGACAGTTGATCGCCTGCACCCTGCCCTGTTTTCGTCCGACACATTTTGCTCTTTGCTTTGCCGGCTGCACATTCACGTGCCGAACAGCCGCGCCACTTAAGGTCACACAGATGGACATGCAATCCCGAATTCGCCAGCTTTTCCAGGCCAGTATCGACACCAAGCAACAGGCGATGGACGTACTTGCACCGCACATCGAGCAAGCCAGCCAGATCATGGTCAACGCCCTGCTCAACGAAGGCAAAATGCTCTCGTGCGGCAACGGTGGTTCGGCCGGCGATGCCCAGCATTTTTCTTCGGAGCTGCTCAACCGCTTCGAGCGCGAGCGTCCGAGCCTGCCGGCGATTGCGCTGACCACCGACACTTCGACGATCACCTCGATCGCCAACGATTACAGCTACAACGAAGTGTTCTCCAAGCAGATCCGCGCCCTCGGCCAGCCGGGCGATGTATTGCTGGCGATTTCGACCAGCGGCAACTCGGCGAACATTATTCAAGCGATCCAGGCCGCACATGATCGCGAAATGATTGTCGTAGCTTTGACCGGACGCGATGGCGGCGGCATGGCGTCGCTGCTGTTGCCCGAGGACGTCGAGATTCGCGTACCGGCCAACGTCACTGCACGTATTCAGGAAGTCCACTTGCTGGCGATCCATTGCCTTTGCGATCTGATCGACAGCCAACTGTTCGGGAGTGAAGAATGACCCCTAATCGCCTTGGCCTTCTGGCCTTGACCCTGTGCCTCGGCATCAGCGGCTGCACTTCGGTGGTGAATGCCAGCCGTGAAGCGCCGATCGAAGACGACCGTGGCACGCGCACCTTCGGCAGCAAGATCGACGACTCGCTGATCGAAACCAAAGCGGGCGTGAACATCGCCAAGGCCGATCCGGCACTGGACAACGACTCGCACATTGTCATCACCAGCTTCAACGGCGTGGTCCTGCTCGCCGGCCAGACTCCGCGCGAAGACCTCAAGGCCAAAGCCGAACAGGCCGCCGCCAACGTCCAGCGCGTGAAGAAGGTGCACAACGAACTGCAAGTGCTGCAACCGTCCTCCCTGCTCGCGCGCCAGAACGACGCGTGGCTGACCACCAAGATCAAGACCCAGATGCTCACCGACGCCAGCATTCCTGGCTCGCGTATCAAGGTCGTGACCGAGAATGGCATCGTCTATCTGCTGGGCCTGCTGACCAAACAGGAAGCCACTCAGGCAACCAATCTGGTTCAGGGTGTGTCCGGTGTGCAGAAGATCGTGAAGCTGTTCGAATACATCGACTGACCTGATTACGCAGGAGTTGTGTAGGAGCTGACGAGTGCAACGAGGCTGCGATCTTTTGATCTTGCTTTTAAAAATCAAAAGATCGCAGCCTCCGGCAGCTCCTACACGACCAATGCAGACACAAAAAAGGCGATCCATCCGGATCGCCTTTTTTTATTTCACAACCTTCAAGCTTGGCCGGCCACTCGGACGTGGCGGCTCGCTGCCCGGTGGCGGCGAGTCGTCATCCGGATCAATGTCTTCCTCGTCGTCCATCGGCAACTCGAGGTCAAACACCATGCCCTGGCCGTTCTCCCGGGCGTAGATGCCCAGGATCGCGCTGATCGGCACGTAGAGACTGTGCGGAACACCGCCGAAGCGGCCTTCGAACGTCACCACGTCGTTGTCCATGTGCAGATGACGCACGGCACTGGGCGAGATGTTCAGGACGATCTGGCCGTCACTGGCAAAACCCTGTGGCACCTGCACCGCCGGGTACTCGGAGTTGACCAGCATGTGCGGGGTGCAATCGTTATCCACAATCCACTCGTAGAGCGCGCGGACCAGATAAGGTCGACTGGAGTTCATAGCGGCTCCTTAAGCCTTAGCGCATATCGCGTTCGACACCAGACAGACTTGCCTGGAAAGCCTCACGCGCAAACTGACGCTCCATATAATCAAGCAGCGGCTTGGCCGGCCGCGGCAGTTCAATACCCAGAATCGGCAAACGCCAGAGTATGGGTAATAGGCAGCAATCCACCAGACTTTGTTCCTCACTGAGGAAGAACGGTTTGTCGGCAAACAGCGGCGAAACGCCGGTCAGGCTTTCGCGCAGTTCCTTGCGCGCCACAACCCGTGCAGCCTCTTTGCTCTTGGGATCCAGAATCAGATCCACCAGCCCGCACCAGTCACGCTGAATCCTGTGGATCAGCAGACGACTGTTGGCCCGCGCCACCGGATAAACCGGCATCAGCGGCGGGTGCGGGTAACGCTCATCCAGATACTCCATCACCACGGTCGACTCCCACAACGCCAGGTCACGATCGACCAGCGTCGGCAGACTGCCGTAAGGGTTCACCTCAATCAGTTTAGGCGGCTGGCGGCCCGCTTCCACGTAGATGATTTCGGCGCTGACACCCTTCTCTGCAAGCACGATGCGCACTCGGTGGGAATAGTGGTCGGCGGGGTCGGAGTAACAGGCCAACCGATTGGTCACGCCCATGGCGATCCTCCTCGCTTGTTGAATTTGTCGGAACCGGAAAAACGCGCGCGCCCAGAGAGCACCTCCCGCAGGGTCTGACTGAGCAGACCCTGCTTTAGCGGAGGCGCCCTTGGGCGCGCGCGATTAACAGCAATGCTTGAAGCGTATCAGTGCACGTCTTTCCAGTATTCACGCTTGAGCAGGTAGGCGAACACAAAGAAGAACGCCAGGTACAGCAAGACATAAGTACCGATGCGCTGATGTTGCAGCTTAACCGGGTTAGCCGAGTAAGCCAGGAAGGTTACCAGATTCTTGACCTTCTCATCGAACTGCTCTTCGTTCAGAGCACCGGACTTCGGCACGATGGTCAACTGATCACACGCTTCATGAGTCAGCGGCGTGCCGGTCAGCGGATCGTATTGCTTCTTGCCGTCCTCCACGATCTGCACCTGCTTGCAGCCGACGACCTGCCGACCTTGCAGGCCGACCAGCACGTTAGGCATGCCGACGTTCGGGAAGACCTTGTTGTTCACGCCCCATGGACGCGCCGGATCTTCGTAGAACGACTTCAGGTAACCGTAGAGCCAGTCGGTGCCGCGTACCCGCGCTACCAGAGTCAGGTCCGGCGGCGCTGCGCCGAACCAAGTCTTGGCGTCGGCCGGCTGCATGCCGATGTTCATGTGGTCGCCAATCTTGGCACCGGTGAATACCAGCTTCTCCAGCATCAACTCGTGCGGGATGCCGAGGTCATCGGCAACGCGCTCGTAACGCTGGAACTTGGCGCTGTGGCACCCCATGCAATAGTTGGCAAAGGTCCGTGCACCATCCTGCAGGGCGGCTTTGTCGGAGACGTCGATATCGACACTTTCCAGTTCCGGACCATGGCCCCCGGCAGCAAAGGACAGGGAAGGCAGCGCAGCAAAAATCAGAGCAAGAAATAACTTTTTCATCAGCCAGTCACCCTTTCCGGAACCGGTTTGGTCTTCTCGAGCCGGGTGTAGAACGGCATCAGAATGAAGTAGGCGAAATACAGGAAGGTGCAGACCTGCGACAGCAACGTGCGCCCCGGCGTCGGCGCAAGAACGCCGAGGATGCCGAGAATCACGAAAGAAATGCAGAACACCACCAGCCAGATTTTGCTCAACCAGCCCTTGTAGCGCATCGACCTCACCGGGCTGCGATCCAGCCATGGCAGCACGAACAGCACCGCAATCGCCGCACCCATGGCGATAACGCCCATGAGCTTGTCCGGTACCGCACGCAGGATTGCGTAGAACGGAGTGAAGTACCAGACCGGGGCAATGTGCTCAGGCGTCTTGAACGGGTTAGCCGGCTCGAAGTTTGGTTTTTCCAGGAAGTAGCCGCCCATTTCCGGGAAGAAGAACACAATGAAGCAGAAGATAAACAGGAACACCACAACGCCGACAATGTCCTTCACCGTGTAGTACGGGTGGAAGGCGATGCCGTCCAGCGGGATGCCGTTTTCGTCTTTGTGCTTCTTGATATCGACGCCGTCAGGGTTGTTCGAGCCCACTTCGTGCAGCGCCAGGATGTGCAGCACCACCAGACCGAGAATCACGATCGGCAGCGCGACAACGTGCAAGGCGAAGAAGCGGTTCAGGGTGATTCCGGAGATCAGGTAGTCACCACGAATCCACTGGGTCAGGTCATCGCCGATCAGCGGAATCGCGCCGAACAGCGAGATGATCACCTGGGCGCCCCAGTACGACATCTGGCCCCACGGCAGCAGGTAACCCATGAACGCTTCGGCCATCAGCGCCAGGTAGATCAGCATGCCGAACACCCAGACCAGCTCGCGCGGTTTCTGGTACGAACCGTAGAGCAGGCCGCGGAACATGTGCAGATAGACGACGATGAAAAACGCCGAAGCGCCGGTCGAGTGCAGCAGACGCAGGATCGAACCGTACTCGACGTCGCGCATGATGTATTCGACGGAAGCAAACGCCTCTTCTGCGGACGGCGTGTAGCTCATCGTCAGCCAGACACCGGTGACGATCTGATTGACCAGCACCAGCAGCGCCAGCGAACCGAAGAAATAGAAGAAGTTGAAGTTTTTTGGTGCGTAATATTTGCTGAGATGGTCTTCCCACATTTTGGTCGCGGGAAAGCGCGCATCAACCCAATCCATGAACTTGCTCATCACGCTTTCTCCGTATCGACGCCAATGACAATCAGCTCATCGGTCTCATAGGAATGCGGGGGAACTGGCAGGTTCAAAGGCGCAGGTTGCGACTTGTAGACGCGGCCAGCCAGATCGTAGTGGGAGCCGTGGCACGGGCAGAAATAGCCGCCTACCCAGTCCTTGCCCAGATCCGCAGGTGCCACTTCGGGACGGAAGGTCGGTGAGCAACCCAGGTGCGTACAGATCCCGATCAGCAGGAGAATTTCCGGCTTGATCGAACGTACTTCCGGGTCGACATAAGTGGGTTGCGTGGAGTTTTTGGAGGTCGGATCGGAGAGCTGACCCTCGATCTTCTTGAGATTCCCCAGGATTTCCTCGGTACGGCGGACAATGAACACCGGCTGGCCGCGCCATTCAGCAATCATCTGCTGGCCTGGCTCGATTTTGCTGACATTCACTTTCACCGGTGCACCGGCAGCTTTCGCCTTGGCACTGGGAAACCATGACCCCACGAACGGGACCGCAGCCCCCACCGCTCCTGCAGCACCCACCACGGATGTGGCTGCCACCAGGAAGCGACGCCGGCCTGCATTCACGCCGTCATTGCTCATTCAGTCCTCTCCCATCAGCTTTTTTGGCCTGTTAAATCAGGCGTCTACTAAATAAATCAAATGTTACTTATAAAAATTTTGCCCGAATGGTAATGAAAACCCCCAATTCTGACAAGGTTAATTCCCCGGGGCTCAACCCCTCAAGCCTTGGAGTATAGGGGGTCTACGGCTGTGGCAAGTTGTCACAACGCAATTCTTTGATAAATCGCACGCATAAAAAAACGCCCGCTTCCGTGAGGAGGCGGGCGTTCTTTTTTGAACGTGGAAGCGGAATTAACGCTTCGAGTACTGCGGACGCTTACGCGCTTTACGCAGACCAACTTTCTTACGTTCAACTTCACGGGCGTCGCGGGTAACGAAGCCAGCTTTGCGCAGAGCGCTACGCAGGGTTTCGTCGTAGTCCATCAGAGCGCGGGTGATGCCGTGGCGGATTGCGCCAGCCTGACCACTTACACCACCGCCGATCACGGTGACGTAGATGTCGAACTTCTCGACAGTCTCGGTCAGCTCCAGCGGCTGACGAACTACCATGCGGGCAGTTTCGCGGCCGAAGAAGTTATCCAGCGAACGGTTGTTGATGGAGATGTTACCAGTACCCGGACGCAGGAAAACGCGTGCGGTTGCGGTCTTGCGACGGCCAGTGCCGTAATTTTGAGTCGCCGACATAATGAACTATTCCGTTAAATCTTCAGTTCTTGGGGCTGCTGAGCAGTATGAGGGTGTGCAGCGCCCGCATAGACTTTCAGCTTACGGTACATGTCGCGACCCAGTGGGTTTTTAGGCAGCATGCCTTTAACCGCGGTCTCGATCACGCGCTCAGGGGCTTTGGCGATCAGCTTTTCAAAGTTGATCGACTTGATGCCGCCCGGGAAACCGGAGTGGGAGTAGTACATTTTGTCAGTGGTTTTAGCGCCGGTAACACGGATCTGCTCGGCGTTGATGACGACGATGTAGTCGCCGGTGTCAACGTGAGGAGTGTACTCAGGCTTGTGCTTGCCACGCAGACGGCTCGCGATTTCGGTGGCCAGACGACCCAGGGTCTGACCAGCAGCGTCGACGACAAACCAGTCGCGCTTTACTGTTTCCGGTTTAGCAGTAAAAGTTTTCATTCTTTATAGCCTCAGGGGCCGCCTGTAAATAAGACGGCGGATCTTACTGAATAGTGCGTACTTTGACAAGTCAAAGGCAGCCGGATACAGACGCTTTCGGGGGCTCGGGTCGGCGCGTCCGTTCAACGGCAAGATTCTTCGGCGGCGGCGCATCACTTCCACTGCAGAAAGAGGTCGGCAATTATGCAGATTGCGAAAAATTTTTCAACCTGCTTTTATGATTGTTTTGCCCAAGGAGCACCCGATGGACTATCGCCAGCTAGGCCGTACCGATCTGAACGTGAGTGCAATCTGCCTCGGCACCATGACCTGGGGCGAGCAAAACACTGAAGCTGAAGCCTTCGCCCAGATCGAAAGGGCCAAGGAAGCCGGGATCAATTTCCTCGACACTGCCGAAATGTATCCGGTGCCGCCCAAAGCCGAAACCTACGCCACCACCGAGCGCTACATCGGCAATTACTTCAAGAGTCGCGGTGACCGTGCCGACTGGATCCTCGCCAGCAAGATCGCCGGCCCCGGCAACACCATCGACTACATCCGCGACAAGAACCTGCGCCACAACCGCCAGCACATCACCGAGGCGCTGGACGGCAGTCTCAAGCGCCTGCAGACCGATTACATCGATCTGTATCAACTGCACTGGCCGGAACGCAGCACCAACTTTTTCGGACAGCTGGGCTACAAGCACAAGATCGAAGCCAACCTGACGCCACTGGAAGACACCCTCGAAGCCCTCGACGAACAGGTGAAGGCCGGCAAGATCCGCCACATCGGTCTGTCCAACGAGACGCCGTGGGGCACCATGCGCTTTCTGGCTCTGGCCGAAGCTCGTGGCTGGCCGCGTGCAGTGTCGATCCAGAACCCGTACAACCTGCTCAACCGCAGCTTCGAAGTCGGCTTGGCCGAGATCGCCATCCGCGAACAGTGCGGCCTGCTCGCCTATTCGCCGCTGGCGTTCGGTTTCCTCTCCGGCAAGTACGAGGGTGGCGCCCGTCCAGCGAAAGGACGCCTGAGCCTCTACAGCCGCTTCAGCCGCTATTTCAACCCGCAATCCGAAGCGGCGTGCAGCCGTTACGTTGCATTGGCCCGTGAACACGGCCTGGACCCGGCGCAAATGGCACTGGCCTTCGTGACCCAGCAACCCTTCGTCACCAGCAACATCATTGGCGCAACGACGCTTGAGCAACTGGACAGCAACATTGCCAGTTTTGATCTGAAACTGTCCGATGAAGTGCTGGCCGGGATCGAGGCGATTCACAAGGATCATCCGAATCCCGCGCCGTAACTGACCGCCAAAAGCTTCGCGAGCAGGCTCGCTCCCACAGGTACCGTGATCCCCTGCGGGAGCGAGCCTGCTCGCGAAGGGGCCAGTCGGATTACCTCAACAGCGGAACGCGGAGCGTCCCCGGCGGCATTCCCACGCAGAGCGTGGGAACGATCATCAAAGCGACCGCGCAATAATCTCCTTCATGATTTCATTGGTGCCTGCATAGATCCGCTGCACCCGCGCATCCGCCCACGCCCGGGCCACCGGGTATTCCCACATGAAGCCGTAGCCGCCATGCAGTTGCACGCATTCGTCGAGCACTTTGCATTGCAGGTCGGTGCCCCAATATTTGGCCATCGCCGCCGTCGGCACATCGAGTTTGCCTTGCAGATGCAACTCCAGGCAGCGGTCGACAAAAACCCGGCCGATCTGGATCTCGGTAGCCATCTCGGCCAGTTTGAAGCGGGTGTTCTGGAAATCGGCAATCGACTTGCCGAACGCCTTGCGATCACGGGTGTAATCCAGCGTCCATTGCAACGCCGCTTCAGCCGAGGCCAGGCCGCCAATCGCCACGGTCAGGCGCTCTTGCGGTAACTCCTGCATCAGATAGGCAAACCCGGCCCCCGCCTGGCCGAGAAGGTTCTCCTTCGGCACGCGCATGTCCTGGAAGAACAGTTCCGAGGTGTCCTGCGCCTTCATGCCGACCTTCTCCAAGCGCTTGCCCTTCTCGAAGCCCGGCGTATTCGCCTCCACCAGGAACAGGCTGGTGCCCTTGGCCCCGGCCTTCGGGTCGGTCTTGGCCACCACGATGACCAGATCAGCCAGAAAGCCGTTGGTGATAAAGGTTTTCGAGCCGTTGATCACATATTCGTCACCGTCGAGCACCGCCGTGGTTTTCACCCCTTGCAGGTCGGAACCCGCCCCTGGCTCGGTCATGGCAATCGCCGTGACCATTTCGCCCGAGACCAGTTTCGGCAGGTACTTGTGCTTCAGCGCTTCGCTGCCGTAATGCAGGATGTACGGCGCGACGATATCCGAGTGCAGGGAAAAGCCGATGCCGGTGAGTCCCAGGCGCCCGACTTCCTCAATAACCACGGTGCTGTAGAGGAAATCCGCGCCCAGCCCGCCGTACTCCTCCGGCAGATGCGAACAAAGCATCCCCGCCTCCCCCGCCTTGTTCCACAGTGCGCGATCGATGTGCCCCTGCTTCTCCCACTGCGCGTGATACGGCACGGCCTCTTTTTCGAGGAAAGTTCGCACGCTGTCGCGGAACAATTCGTGCTCGGAGCTGAACAGGGTTCTGGGGATCATGCGGCACCTTTCTTTGTTGTTGGAGGGATTCGGCTCTCAGAGACTAAGCCCGACTCCCGCTACGGGACACTGGACACATCCGACAAAAAATAAGACGATCCAGCCGTCTGGTGACCACTTTCCCTTATAAAAACAAAACAAAAGTTGAATTATGTCTAAGCACGTCTCCCCGCCCTTGCGGCGCGTCAGCATCCTGGCCATCGACCGGGTTTTCGCTTACACCCTCATGCAAGCCAAGGATTTTTTCCATGTGGCCAGCCTGCGTTACGGCAAACAACTGGGCCACGGCCTGACACCGGCGTTTGAAACGCGCCTGGTCAGCCCGGATGGCAAACCGGTAAAAAGCTTCAGCGACGTGGTCATGCCGGTCGACGGTGGCCTGGAAAACGCCGATGTGATCATCCTCCCGGCGTTCTGGGACGACTTCGATACCCTGTGCGGCCGTTACCCGCAAATCCTGCCGTGGCTGCGCGAACAGCATGCGCGCGGCGCGGTGTTGTGTGGCGAAGCCACCGGGGTGTTCTGGCTCGCCGAAGCCGGGCTGCTCAACGGCAAGGAAGCGACCACCTACTGGCGCTTCTTCAATGCCTTCGCCGAGCGTTTCCCCAAGGTCTATCTGAATCAGGACAAGCACCTGACCGACGCCGACAATCTCTACTGCGCCGGCGGTACTACCTCGGCCTGCGATCTCTATATCTATCTGATCGAACGCTTCTGCGGCGCGAACGTGGCGCAAGCCGTGGCCCGCGACATTCTCTACGAAGTGCAGCGCAGCTATTCGCCGGGACGTATCGGTTTTGGTGGGCAGAAGCTGCATCAGGACGTGATCATCCTGCAGATCCAGCAATGGCTCGAAGAACATTTCGCCGACAAATTCCGCTTCGAAGACGTCGCCCGCGAGCACGGCATGAGCATCCGCAACTTCATGCGCCGCTTCCAGACCGCCACCGGCGACAAACCGCTGCACTACTTGCAACGCCTGCGCATCGAGACGGCCAAGGGCTTGCTTTCGGGCACGCGCAAGAGCATCAAGACCATCAGTTATGAGGTCGGTTACGACGATGCGAGCTTTTTTGCGCGATTGTTCCGCCAGCACACCGAACTGTCGCCTAACCAGTATCGGCAACAGTTTCAGCAGGCTGCGTAAACTTCCGCCAGACTGACGTCCCTGTGGGTGTAGTCCTTCCACGGGGACCGACTTGTAAGTTGTGATTCGTCCGACACAAATGAACGAAAACAGAACAGCGTCTGGCTGTGTTTTACGACTGTTCGGACGTGCCTGCGCCGACCAGACTACTTCCCAAGCACATCGCATCAGGGAAGATCAACAGTGACCATCGGCTCCAGCTACAACTATCCCTCACGGGCTCCTGGCCTTGAAAAACGCAAAAAACGTTCGCCACAGAACAACTGGAAAGCCCGTTTCCCCAATCCGCCGGACCTGTGTTTTGACTACCGCGCGTTACTGGAGCAGCCAGGCGGAATCGCCCGAGCGACTGATTCGAGCCATCGAATCTGCATCATCGGCGCAGGCATCACAGGCCTGACGGCAGCGAGAGAATTGCTGCGCTGCGGCTTCACCCAGATCACGCTGATCGAACAGTCCTCGCGAATCGGCGGCAGGCACCTGACCGTTCCCGGCAGTCCTCAATCCAAGGCCAGCCATACCCCGTTCGAAATGGGTGCGATGCGTATGCCTTTGTTCAATCGCGAAGGAGAATCGCCGAAGGAAGGTCGTTCGCTGATGGCCTACTACGCGACGATATTCGACCTGGCCCTTTCAGACTTTGCCAATCCCGGCAGCCAATGGGTCAAATCAACCGGCATCTATCTGCGCGAGGGCAGCCTGTCAGAGCAGGCTACGCCGCAAATGCTTATCTGGAAAAACGCCGACGGTCAGACCCGTCCTCCCGGCGAGAAGCTGCAAGCGGTGTATGCAAAATGGAGAGCGTTCGCCGACCGCATGACCCGGCACGTTTGCGACAGTTATGCGAGCGAGGAATGGGAGTCCGTGTGGGCAGCTATTGTCGCCAGGTATCACGCCATTTCCTTCCGTGATCTGGTGAGCATGCCGGTGCTGCAACGCTGGGAAAAAGACGCGCCGGGCGATTTTGGCGGGATGGGAATGTCGCCAGAGGAATCGGCCATTTTTTATGCCATCGGCATCGGTGACGGCAGCTGGGGCGCATTTTATGATGTCTGTGCACTGTACCCGCTGCGCACTGCCATATTCGGGTTCAGCAGTCACTTGCAACTGGTGCTGGGTCGGGTAGATGAAAAAGGCGATCCTCTGCCTGACTCACCGCATATCCGCAGCAATGCGGTTTTCGATTCAACCGGGCTGCAGTTCGAAGGCCCGCGCTACCTCGGTCTCGCGGCGCTGAGTGAAAGCCTTATGTTCATCAAACCTGATGAAACAGCGAAGTCTTTCCACGAACACAGCCTGCAATACCGCGAAGGTTTGCTGACTGATAGCGCCGTCACTCGGCTGAAAAAGCTCGACAGCGGTAAAACCCGTGTCTACTACAACTGGAAGCAAAGTCGCCCCCATCAGGCCCAGGAACATTTCAGCGATTATGACTCCGTGATCATGACGCTGCCTTCGTGGTTGATCGAAACACGAATCAGGCTTGAAAACTTCACGGCACAAATGCTGCCGTTCGAAACGATCAATGCGTACAAGACTGCACATTGGGAAACCAGCTGCAAAGTGTTCGCGCCGCTGAAGAAATCCTTCCTGTCCGGCAATACCGCCATCCCCCAAGCGATCGTCACGGACAGTTTTATCCACGATGTTTATACCTACCGCTATAACGATCACTACAGCTACGACTGCATTCTTCTCAGTTACACCTGGGAAGATGACGCTACCAAACTCTGCTGTTTCAGCGACAAGGAGCTGGTCGCCAAATGTGCCGAAGAACTTGATCGAATCCTGATGAACTGCAGCAATATCGGGCAGCGCATCTCGCCTTTCATTGGCCTGAATCAGGCCGTCGTACAGCGCTGGATCACCGATAAGAACTCACTGGGGTGCGCCAAACTTTACCGCCCCGGCGCCTACTACGACGCTGTAAGCCTGATGAAATACAACCGCGACTATTCCAGTGTTTCCGGGCTGTATCTTTCTGGCGAGTCGTTTTCAGTGGATGCCGGCTGGACCGAGCCCTGCTTTCGCGGTGCCATCGATGCGGTGATTCATATTTGCGAAAAAACCTCGGCGCAGTTCAATGGCGGCTTCCAGATAACCGACTATCCACACTACCAGGCCGGACCATGAAGTTTTCAGTCACGCAATTCAGCGTCCTGAACGTGCATCGTCGATATGTGTTTAATCGTCCTAGGAGGCGTACTACAACTTAACCGGAAAGCGCCGACTTACCTTCCAGTGCTGACTCGACTCTTATGTTCCCCGCCACCCGATGGCGTGAAAACAACAATAAGGGATCATGAAAAATGAGTGAGTCAACAAGCCCTGTTCGTGTTGCGGTTGTGCAATGTGATCCGCAGGTCGGTACGCAAAATCGTGCAGCGAATCTGAGTAATAGCCTGGAGTTGGCACTGCAGGCGGTCAATGGCGGTGCCAACCTCATCGTTTTGCCCGAGCTGACAAACACCGGTTATTTCTTTCGCACTCGACAGGATGCGTTCGATCACGCCGAATCGGTTCCGGATGGGCCGAGCGTGAGCCGATGGGAGGATTTTGCCCGCCAGCATCAGGTGTATCTGGTAGCAGGGCTGACCGAGCGCGAAGGGGCACGGTTGTACAACACAGCCGTGTTGTTGGGACCTGACGGTTTCATCGGCAAATACCGCAAGGCGCACCTGTGGAATCTGGAGAAGCTCTGGTTCACCGCAGGCGATAGCGGTTTCCCGGTGTTCGAAACGCCGATCGGTCGTATCGGTCTGCTGATCTGCTGGGACATCTGGTTTCCCGAGGTCCCGAGAATCCTCAGCCAGCAGGGCGCGGACATTATCTGCAGCCTGAACAACTGGGTCTGGACACCACCGCCCTTGTTCGATGACGCCGGCAAGTGCATGGCTTCGTACCTGACCATGACCGCGGCGCACGTCAACAATGTGTTCATTGCGGCGGCCAGCCGAATCGGCGAAGAGCGTGGCGCTCGTTACCTTGGATGCTCTTTGATTGCTGGCACTAACGGCTGGCCGATTGGCCGCGTGGCGTCCGCCGACCAGCAGGAAATCCTCTACGCCGATATCGACCTGACCAGCTCGCGCAGTGCGCCAATCTGGAACGACCTGAACGATTTGCACCGTGATCGGCGCTGTGATGTCTACGATCGAATGCTCGGTTACACCCAGCATCCGTGCCTGCCGCGTTAACCGGAGGCCGGGCTATGGACATTCACGCAAAGCAACGCAAAACAATCGTGGCCAGAACCGCGATGGACAGCACCATTATCGGCCTGATTCTGGGTGCGACGGTTTTGATTGGCTGGCTATCGCTCACCCATCATTCGTTGTGGTCGGCGCGCTGGCCGGACTACAGCCATATGGTTTCGAGTTTTCCCGACGCTGCTGCCTGGCTGCGTTGGGTGCTTGGAGATATCAGCGAGGTGGCGTTTTATAAACACGAGTTTGCCTCGATTGGCCTTCTGGCCGGTGCATATCTGGGCTATTGGGCTAATCGAACGGGAAAAGCCTGGCAAGGCTTCACGATCTGTTACGGCAGCGGGCTCTGGCCGTGGCTGGTGACAAGCTCACTACTGGGTCTGGTGCTGAGCAATTTGCTGTGGGGCTGGACCGTCACCGCGACCAGTTGGCAGCCCACCTTCGCGGCATTCGTGTCGTTGCCTGCCGCAATGGTATTGATGTTCGGTGCAGGCTGGAAGGTCGCGATCAACGGAGCCATCATGGGCGCCCTGTTCGTGACACCTCTGTGTCAGCTGATGGTCAATTACGTATGCAACCCACTCGGTCTGCCCGTGGTGATTGGCAATGTTTCGGGCATGGCCATCGCCAGCATCGGCGCCTTCGTGCTTTGTCGCTACGTGCCAAGCCTGGTGAGACCAGCGGAGCCCGAGCCGGCTGCCGAGGAAGTCAGCATGACCGTGTCCGGCAAGGCGCCGGGTTATGGCGTGGTATGGAGCATGCGCCGGGTCTTGGCGGATTTCTCCGAGGCACCTTTCTTCGGCAATGAATGGGCGAGCCTGGGACTGATTGTCGGTGCGTTGCTCGCATTTACACTCAACCCGATGAGCCCGGTCTACGGCACTGGTCTGCTGCCGCAATTGCTGGTCGGTCAGGCGCTGACCTCGGCACTGGGCGTGGTGATCTGGCGCAGGCAGTGGATGGAGCGCGGTTGGTATCCGACTTATGTGCCGCTGGTGTCCGTTGTTCCGGCTGCGATCCTTACCTTCGGCGGCGCTTGGCAAGTGATCATCTCCAGTGCGCTGCTCGGCGCCCTGATCGCCCCGCCACTGGCCTGCGCCCTCGCGCAGCGGCTGCCAGGCTTCATGCATGGCTTTATCGGTAACGTGTTGTCGATGGCTCTCAGTACGCTATTGATCCTGCCAATCGTCGGATGGCTGGCCAGCCACTGATCTTTCCCCTGCCCCGGCTGGCATCTGGATAGTCCCCGGTACAGTCGGTCTTTCTTCGCGAGGTATCACATGGAACTGCCAAAACTGGCCATTGCCGCGCTCGGCGGCACTGTCAGCATGCAATCGACGCAAAACGGCCAAGGCGTCGTTCCGGCGGTGTCCGGCGAAGCGTTGCTGAACACCGTGCCGGAGTTGAATATGCTCGCACGAGCAACCGTCGAGACTTTCGGTCTGTTACCCAGCGCTTCGCTGGATTTCGAATACCTCTTGGACGTATTGAACTGGGCCAACGCGCAGATCAGCCAAGGCGTGGCCGCAGTCATCATCATCCAGGGCACGGACACTCTGGAGGAATCCGCCACTTTCTTCGATTACCTGTGGGCGCACGACGAGCCATTGGTGCTGACTGGCGCCATGCGCTCTGCCATGCAAGCGGGGGCTGATGGCCCGGCAAACCTGCTGGATGCTGGTCGCGTTGCGTTGGCGGCATGCAGTCATGGGCGCGGAGCACAGGTGGTTATCAACGGCGAGATTCACCGCGCCAGTAGCGTGCGCAAAGTCGATTCAATGGCCATGCACGCCTTCGCCTCGCCCTTGACCGGCCCTGCTGGCTTGATAGTGGAAGGCGCTCCGCGCTACTTCCATGCGCCGGTTGCGCGCCATGTTTTGCCGATGCCCCGAGACACCCGCCAGAATATTGCTTTGCTGGAAGCTTCGCTCGGTGCAGACAGTCTGCTGCTAGAGAAGGTTGTGGAGCTAGGTTACGCCGGCCTAGTGATCGCTGGCTTCGGTGCCGGCCATGTTTCAGCGGACTGGGCCAACGTCATCGAAGGCATTGCCCGACATATTCCGGTGATCATCGCCACCCGCACCGGTTGTGGCGCGACGGCGCAAGTGACCTATGGCTTCGTCGGCAGTGAAATCGATATGACGCGTAAAGGTGCCGTGATGGCTGGGTTCCTATGCCCGCGCAAAGCAAGAATTCTGCTCTGGCTTCTGGTTGGCTGCCAACTGCAATCAACGTTGGCAACCTGCCTCGCTGAACTGGCCCCATAAAAAAAGGCCTGCAATCGCAGGCCTTTTTTTTGCCGAGACTCCGCTTAAGGCTTGTGCGCCCGCGACAGAAACTCGTGGGATTGCATCTCCAGCAGTCGGCTCAGCGTGCGCTGAAACTCGAAGGTCAGGCGTCCGCCGGTGTACAGATCCTTCAACTCGACTTCAGCAGAAATGATCAGTTTGACGTTGCGATCGTAGAACTCGTCGACCATGTTGATGAAGCGCCGGGCGATGTCGTCGGTGGTGACGCTCATCTGCTCGACGCCGCTAAGCAGCACGGCGTGGAAGATCTTGCCCAGTTCGATGTAGTCGTTCTGGCTGCGCGGGCCGTCGCACAGTTCGCGGAAGTCGAACCAGGCCACGTCGTCGCAGGTGCGCAGAGCGCGGATTTCGCGGTTCTCGATGATCAGCACATCGTTTTCCACCGCTGCCGTGCACTCCGGCGTCAGTGCCTTGAAGCTCTTGCGCAGGCTTTCGTGGGCGGCTTCGTCGAGCGGATAGTGGAACAGCTCGGCTTGCTCGAGGTGACGCAGACGATAGTCAACACCGCTGTCGACGTTGACGATCTCGGTGTTCTGCTTGATCAACGCGATGGCCGGGAGGAAGCGCGCGCGCTGCAGGCCATCCTTGTACAGGCCGTCCGGCACGATGTTCGACGTCGCGACCAGGGTCACGCCGTTCTTGAACAACTCTTCCATCAGCGTGCCGAGGATCATCGCGTCGGTGATGTCGGAGACAAAGAATTCATCGAAGCAGATCACCCGCGACTCGGCCGCGAAGCGCTTGGCGATGATGGTCAGCGGGTTCTTCTCGCCGCCCAGGGTCTTCATTTCTTCGTGCACACGCTTCATGAAGCGGTGGAAGTGCGTGCGGGTCTTTTCCTTGAACGGCAGCGCTTCGAAGAAGGTGTCGACCAGGTAAGTCTTGCCGCGACCGACGCCGCCCCAGAAATACAGGCCCTTGACCGGTGCCTGATCCTTTTTGCCAAACAGCTTGCCGAGCAAGCCCGGCTTGTTCTGGTCGGCGGCGATCAAGTCGTCGTACAGACGCTGCAAGTGACGCACAGCAGTTTCCTGCGCGGCGTCATGGAAGAAGTCCGGGCGTTTCAGATCAGCTTGATATCGTTCTAGGGGCGTCATAATTCGTTAGCAAGGCAACAAAAACGGGCCGTCACTGTAGCGACGGCCTGTGGGAATGGCAATCGGCCCTTAGTCGGGTCGTGCCGCCGATCAGTCTTGAGCTGGAGTCAGTGCGACGCGCAACGCCTCGATGGCGGCGTCCCGCGCACCGATGCTGGCAAACGCCGGGCTGTCGCCCACGCACTCACCGGCCAGCCAGACGCTGAAGCTCAGGTCATCAGTACGCACATCCAGCGACTCGCCGGACTGCAACTGTTTGGTCACCTGGCCGGCAGTCTTGCCGTCGGCGAAGTTGCGCGACAACAGCAATTGCTCGCCATCGGCCGCCAGCAGACGGAAACGGAAGCTGCCGTCGTCCTCGCGGAAGCTGACGAAACGTGCGGCTTTCGCGGCTTTCTTCTTGGTGGTCGCGGCGACCTGAACCTGATTGACGAAAGAACGCAGGCCAACGGCTTCACGCAATTCATTGAGGAACGGCGTGGCCACGGCGCGGGCCTTCTTCGCACCAATCTGCAGAATGTCTTCCAGATCCGCAGGACGCTCGATCAACTGGTGATACTTCTCGCGCGCCTCGCCCAGCTCATTGTCGAGCAACTGGAACAGGCGATTCTTCGCCTCACCCCAGCCCAAACCACCGAGCAGTTCGCTGCGGAACTCGTCAGCCTGCGCCGGAGTGGCGAAGGCCTGGAACAGAGTGAACAGGTGCGAGTTGTCCGGATCTTTCGCTTCGCCCGGGGCCTTGGAGTCGGTGACGATCCGCGAGATCGCGTCCTTCATTTCTTTCGCGCTGCTGAACAGCGGAATGGTGTTGTCGTAGCTCTTCGACATCTTGCGACCGTCGAGGCCTGGCAAGGTCGCCACACTTTCTTCGATCAGCGCTTCGGGCATGGTGAAGAACTCTTTGCCCTGGCCGAACAGATGGTTGAAACGCTGACCGATATCGCGGGCCATTTCCACGTGCTGAATCTGATCGCGACCGACCGGCACCTTGTGCGCGTTGAACATCAGGATGTCCGCCGCCATCAGCACCGGATAGCTGTAGAGGCCCATGGTGATGCCGGCATCCGGGTCTTCACCCGTCTCAACGTTCTTGTCCACCGAGGCCTTGTAGGCGTGCGCGCGGTTGAGCAGGCCCTTGGCAGCGACGCAAGTCAGCAGCCAGGTCAGCTCGGGGATTTCCGGGATGTCGGACTGGCGGTAGAACGTCACGCGGTCGACATCGAGGCCACCGGCCAGCCAGGTCGCGGCGATTTCCAGACGCGAGCGCTGGATGCGCAGCGGGTCATCGCATTTGATCAGGGCGTGGTAGTCGGCCAGGAAATAGAACGAATCGGCCTGGCTGTCGCGGCTGGCGAGGATTGCCGGGCGAATGGCCCCAGCGTAGTTGCCCAGGTGCGGCGTGCCAGTGGTGGTGATGCCGGTGAGAATGCGGGTACGGTTGGTCATGGGTAATCGCTTGTCAGACTGCAATCAATTCGAGAGACGCGGCAGCAGCAGATCCTTGAGATCGGTCAGCTTGCCGTGAAAAAAGTGTCCGCATTCTGCCACTTTCAGCAGCTCATGGGGGCGCTGGAGTTGTTCCGACCACTGGTAGACCAGTTGCGGATCGATGACTTCATCGGTTTCCGGCTGGATCACGGTCAACCCGCCGTGCTGCGGCAGTTGATCCTGCTCGCCCAGACGCATCACCGCCGGGGCAACCATGAACAGGTGCTCAAGCTGCACGCCCTGGGCTTCGAGACGGCCGCCGAGACTTGCTGCAACAAATCCGCCGAAGGAGAAACCGAACAGGGTCAGCGGCAGATCCGGGTGTTTTTCCCGCAGCCATGTGGCGGCGGCCTGGGCGTCGTCGACTTCACCGGTGCCCATGTCATGCGTACCCTGGCTGGCGCCGACGCCGCGATAGTTGAAACGCAAGGTGATCAGGCCTGCATCGCGCGCGGTGCGCTGCAGGGTCGAGACGACCTTGTTGAGCATGGTGCCGCCCTGCACCGGATTCGGATGGCAGATCAGCGCGATGCCGCGCGGCTGCTCGTTATCCAGATACAAAGCCTCAATTTGGCCGACAGGGCCGTCAATCACTACAGGGGTTTCACGCATCAGCAAGGGAGGAACTCCGTGACCTCGAATCGGGTCGACTCGTCTAGCAAATTGTCTGTGCCAATCTATTGCGAGTGAATCGCGGTATACAGCGCAGGTTCGAGCCGTTAACGTAAAGCAAAGCCGTTTATAGAGGAAGGACTCGTGGAACACTCGCTCTTAGTTTGGTTGTTACCGACTCTTGCCCTGGTTGTGGGTGTCGCCATTGGATTCCTGATCGCGCGCGTTGCGCCGAACGCCGCACCGAGCCGCACGCAGCGTCAACTGGATGATATCCAGGAGCGTTTCGACAGTTATCAGAACGAAGTGGTCACGCACTTCAACAGCACCGCGATGCTGGTCAAGAAGCTGACCCAGAGCTATCAGGAAGTGCAGGATCATCTCGCCGAGGGCGCCAATCGTCTGGCCCTGGACGAGCAGACCCGCCAGCGCCTGATCGCCGCCCTGCACGCCGACGCAGCGCAGGCACCACGTGAACGCCTGACGCCACCGCGCGATCAGGAACCA
Organism: Pseudomonas sp. TE9122; assembly: GCF_056278925.1. Classification (NCBI taxonomy): domain Bacteria; kingdom Pseudomonadati; phylum Pseudomonadota; class Gammaproteobacteria; order Pseudomonadales; family Pseudomonadaceae; genus Pseudomonas; species Pseudomonas sp. TE9122. The sequence continues at coordinate 4,349,481 of NZ_JBWBQI010000001.1, forward strand.
CCGCGTGACTATGCACCGAAATCGCCAAATTCCCCTGGCATGCTCGATGAACATTATGGTTTGAAGAAGTAAGCAGTCTTCGCTGCGAACAAAAAGCCCCCGGACATTGCTGTTGTCCGGGGGCTTTTTTGTATCGGCTGATTTTGCGGTCACAACGCTGGCCTCTTCGCGGGCAAGCCCGCTCCCACAGGGGTCAGGTGTGGAACACAGACTTTGTGGCCACCGCCAATACCGGTGGGAGCGGGCTTGCCCGCGAAGAGGCCGGCACTGCCCAGACAAAAAAATGCCCGATCACAGGACCGGGCATTTCTTCATTCAGGCAATCGCTTATGGATACTGCTGCACCGTACCCGGCTGTTGCTGCTGACCACCATACTGCTGGCCCGGAATCGCCTTCAGGTTGACTTCAACGCGGCGGTTCTGCGCGCGGCCGTTGACGTCGCCGTTGCTGGCAATCGGGTTATCCGGGCCGGCGCCACGGGCCGACAGGTTGGCACCGCTGACACCTTGCGAGGTCAGGTAGGTCGCCACGCTCTGCGCACGACGCTGGGACAGGTCCATGTTGTGCTGGCGGCTGCCGGTGCTGTCGGTGTAACCGACGATTTCGATCTGGTTCTGGTTGAACTCCTTCAGCGAGTTGGCCAGGTTGTTCAACGGCTGGTAGAAACTCGGGGCAATGTTCGCCGAATCGGTGGCGAAGGTGATGTTGCCCGGCATGATCAGCTTGATCTGATCGCCCTGCCGCTGCACTTCAACGCCAGTATTGGCCATGCTCGCGCGCAGTTTCTTTTCCTGCTGGTCGGCGTAGTAGCCGTAGCCGGCAGCGGAGGCACCGACGACAGCAGCGCCGATCAAGGCGCCCTTGCCACGGTTGTCGTGACCGATGGCGGCACCGGCGAGTGCGCCGGCCAGCGCGCCGAGGCCACCGTATTTGGCGGTTTTGCTCATGCCTTGCGAGCCACCGTCGGCCTGACCCTGATTGTCATACGGATTAGGCGAGGCGCAGCCGGACAGCACGGCCACGGCAGTAGCGACAATAATCAAACGACGCGTGGTGAACATGGAGAGCTCCTGGTTTTCTGCATTCTGTGGTGCAGCGGCCACTGATCAATCAATGGACCTGCGCGGGCGTTGGATCATGACAATGCCTAAAAATTCCGCCCGCTGCCCGTGACAAAAAATTCAGGCACGCACAAACGGGTTCTCACGCATCTCATCACCCAGACGCGTGTCCGGACCGTGCCCGGTGACAACCGTTGCGTCCTCGTCCAGCGTATACAGCCGCTGTTTGATCGAACGCACGATGGTCGCCTGATCGCCACCCCACAAATCCGTACGCCCTACCCCGCGACGAAACAGCGTGTCGCCGGCTATCAACAGCTTAGCCTCGGAAAACCAAAAGCTCATGGACCCGGGTGTATGTCCCGGCGTGTGCAGTGCCACACCGCAACCGCAGGCTAGTTCTTCGTCATCGCTCAACCAGCGATCCGGCGACGGCACCGGGGTGTAAGGCACGCCGAACATCTGGCATTGCATTTCAAGGTTGTCCCAGAGGAATTGATCCTCCTTGTGCAGATGCAGGGTCGCGCCGGTTTTCTCCTTCATCTGCCCGGAAGCGAGAAAGTGATCGAGATGCGCGTGGGTGTGGATGATGCTGACGACTTTCAGGCCATGGGCATCGAGGCGCGCCATGATCAGGTCCGGGTTGCCGCCGGGATCGACGACGATGGCTTTTTTTGTGATCGGGTCGCCGATGATCGTGCAGTTGCACTGGAGCGGGCCGACGGGGAAGGTTTCGCGGATAAGCGCAGGGCTGGGCGTGGTCATGGAAAAATCCTGGACAGGGTCAACGCCGTTGGCAACGGCCGATGGCGAATTTTACCGTCGCTAGAGCAATAACCCCAACGCCTTCGCCCGCGCCACCGCCTGCGTACGCCGCTCAACCCCGAGCTTGCTGTTGATATGGCTGGCATGGGTTTTCACGGTGTGCAGGGAAATGAACAACTGCTCGCTGATTTCCTGATTGGAACAGCCTTGGGCGATCAGGCGCAGCACGGCCAATTCCCGGCTGCTGAGTTGTTCGGTAGTTGAGCTTTCTACGCTCGGTCGCGGCGCGGCTGTTGGGAACTGTGTGAGCAATTGCTGGCTGACGGCGTGGCAGGAAAGCGCCTGCAATTGCCCGCGCATCCAGTCGGCATGACTTTTCAGCAGCGCATCGAAGGGCTGGAATACGCCGCCGGCCGCAGCTTCCAGCGCCTGACTCAACACCTTGCGCGCATCGGGCTCGCGTCCACTGGACAGCAACAGCGCCACCTTCTGCGTCAACGCCATCACGCTCAGCAACTGCCGCCCGGTCCGCTGGCCGTTTTCATGCAACACGTTCAGCCGCCCTTCGGCGAGCATCGGTTGCCCCTGAATCACATCGAGCAGCGCCTGTTGCAGTTCCACATGCAGTGGCAGTTGCGGATGGAATTCCGGTGGCGCCGCAGCGTGTTCGCCGGTGTAGGTCTGGCCCAGGCGTGCAAGCCACGCCTCGGCGAGATCAATCCGGCCCTGGGCCAGCCACAGCTCGCATTTGACCAGGGTGATCATCGCCAGATAGTAGATCGGCGGCACGTCCCAGATGTGCATCAGGCGTTCGGCTTCGGCGAGTTCGGCGAAGGCCTTGGCGAACTCGCCGCTGGCGCCGTCGAGGCGGGCAATCACGCAGTGGCCGATCAGCACGCTGATGTCGCGACAGGCCCGCGCTTCGCCGATGCCGGCGAGTAGGCGTACGCGTGCAGCCTGCGGCTGCAAACGCATCGCCAGCAGGAAACCTTCATACAACGTCAGCCGCGCGCGCACGGCGTACAGGCGTTGCGGCGACAGACCGCGCAGCCGCTCCAGGCCCTGATGCACTTCATCCAGCGCACGCAGAATCTCGCCCCGCGATTGCAGAACCCGCGCCCTGTCGTAATGCGCCAGTGCTTCGAATAATGGATTGCCGACCCGTTGCGCCAGCTCGAGGGATTCACGGTTCAGCCCACGGGCGCGCCACAGATCGCCGTCGGCGATCGCCAGATTGGACAAGGTCGACAGGCACATCAGCCGCTGGCCATAACGCTTGGCCGGCAGGCTCTCCAGCGCTTCACTGCAATAGCGCAGAGTCAGTTCGCGATGGCCGCGTCCGCGAGCGATGATCCCGCTCAGCGCCAGCCATTGCGCCAGCATGGATTTCTGCGCAGTGGCTGAAGGTGCTGGCAGAAAGCGGCTCAAATGGCTGGCCAGCTCTTCAGCGGCGTCGAGCTGACAGGCCAGCCCCAGCGCCCAGCTGTAGAGCACGATCAGCCGTGGCGTGCTGATCAGCAGGCTGTCGGGCAAGTCCATTTTCCAGCGCAGCAGCATGCCGACGTTCTGCTCGGCGAGCAGCTGTTCTTCGGACAGGTTCTGTACCAGATTCGCCGCGACGTCGAGATGCCCGGCACGCAACGCCTGCTCCACCGCTTCGTCGAGCAGGCCTTGCGCATTGAACCAGCGGCAGGCGCGCAAATGCAGGGTAGCGTTGGGCACCATCGCCTGGGCGATTGGCCGGCTGCGCAACAAGTCAGAAAACAAATGGTGATAGCGGTACCAGTGACCGTGCTCGTCCAGCGGCACCAGAAACACCTGATGGGCGAGCAGAAAGCGCAGGATCTCGGCGCTGTCATGGGCTTCGCGGACCGCGTCGCACAGCTCGCTGCAAAAGCGTTCCTGCGGAGCGGTTTCGTAGAGAAACGATTGCACTTCGGCTGGCAGGCAATCGATGACTTCTTCGAGCAGATAGTCGCGAATCAGCCCTTCGCCGCCGTTCAGTGCTTGCGGCAGCGCGGCATCGTTGCCCGCCTCGGCCACCGCCAGCAGCCAGAAGCGCAGGCCGGCGACCCAGCCTTCGCTGCGCTGGATCAGGCTTTCCAGTGCTTCGCCGCGCAGTGAGCTGCTGTGGCGATCGAGCAAGGTCAGGGCCTCGTCGTGGGTCAGGCGCAAATCCTGTTCGTGCAGCTCGAGCAACTGCCGCGACAGGCGCAGACGCGCTAGATGCCAGTCCGGGCGCTGACGGCTGGTGACCATCACCAGCAAGCCATCGGGCAGATGATTGAGGAAAAATTGCAGGCAACGATCCAGCACCGGCCCTTGGGCGAGGTGGTAGTCGTCGAGCACCAGCAGCAGCGGTGCAGCAGGATCGAGATGCAGCGCCAGCTCATCAAGCAGACCGTCGAGCCATTCTTCAAAAGCGAATGGCTGATGACGCTGACGCATTTTCAGCAGACCAAGAGCGCCAGCGCCCAAGGCCGGAAAGTAGTCCTGCAGACCTTCGAGCAAGCGCTCAAGAAAGCGTCCGGGATCGCTGTCACGTGGACTCAAGCCCAGCCAGAGACTTTGCCAGTGCGCCGGCAGGCTCTGACAGAACTCCACCGCCAGCGAGCTTTTGCCGAACCCGGCCGGGGCGCTGACCAGCAGCAACCGACCTCCGAGCCCGGCCTGCAGACGCTGGCAAAGGCGCGGCCGCAAGACATAGCCATCAGGCAGCGGCGGGCGGAAAAAACGCCCGTCCAGTGCTGCGACGGTGATGCTTGCGGGACCCGGAAGTGGGGACAGATCAGTCATGGCCGGCTCTTGTTCGAAGGCGATTGGCGGCGTTGCAGATGTCCGCAGCCTAGCCTTAAACGAAGAGGTAATGAAGGTCGCTGCTACAAATGGCTACAAAAAGCCTACACAGCGCCGCCAAAATCCGGCATCACCGACCAATCGCGACCACGATGAATCCGTGTAGGAGCTGCGGCGTGAAACCGCACGCAAAAAAACGCCCCGAACCGGTCGGGGCGTTTTCACGAGGATGCGGCCTCGGGTTTACGCAGGTTTAGCGAACACCATCCTGACGCAGAGCGGCCGGGGTGAAGTCGCTGGTGGTAGCGGTGAAGCCGAAGTCATACGCCTGCTTCTCTTCGTTCTTCATGCCCAGTGCCAGATAGCGGCCGGACTGCAGGTCGTAGAGGGTTTCGAGGGCGTACCACGGCACTTGCTTGTCGTAGTAGTTCTCGGCATGTGCCTCGGCTACACGCCACAGTTGGCCACGACCGTCATAGTGGTCGATGACCGCTGCCTGCCAGGTGTCCTCGTCGATGTAGAAGTCACGCTTGGCATAGATATGGCGCTGGCCTTCCTTCAGGGTCGCGACCACGTGCCAGACGCGGCGCAGCTCGTAGCGAGCCAGGTCCTGGTTGATGTGACCGGCCTTGATGATGTCCGAGTACTTCAGTTTCGGATCGTCGAGCTTGTAGCTGTCGGAGGCGATGTACATCTCTTTCTTACCTTCGAGCTTCCAGTCGTAACGATCCGGCGCGCCGTTGTACATGTCGAGGTTGTCCGAGGTACGCAGGCCGTCGGCGGCAGTACCCGGGCCGTCATACGACACTTGCGGTGCACGGCGCACACGACGTTGCCCGGCGTTGTAGACCCACGCCGAACGCGGCTCTTTGACCTGGTCGAGCGTCTCGTGCACCAGCAGTACGCCACCGGCCAGACGCGCCGGCGCGGTCACTTTCTGCTTGAAGTAGAACAGGATGTTGCCCGGGTTCGCCGGATCGTAGTCCTTCATCTTGTCGCGGAACACGAACTGATCCTGGAAGTACACCAGGCTGTACGAGCCGTTCGGTTGCGGCGTGGCCTGGGTCACCAGACGGGTCACGCTGCCGCCGCGATAGCGGGTGATGTGGTTCCAGATCACTTCCACACCGGTTTTCGGGATCGGGAACGGCACGGCGGTATCGAAGTTTTCCAGACCGTTGCCGCCGGACACCAGGTTGGTGCTGGTGGCGTTCTTCTTGATCGCGGCGAACACGTCATCCGGCACGGTGGCGCCGCGATGGGACGGATAGACCGGCATCTTGAAGGTTTCCGGGTAGCGCTTGAACATCGCGTACTGGCCCGGCGCAAGCTTGTCCTTGTACTTGTCGACATCCTTGGCGGTGATGGTGAACAGCGGCTGCTCACTGGCGTAAGGGTTGGACAGGAAGCCCTTGCTGTCGACGCTGCCGGCATTTTTCGGCAGCGGTTTCCAGGCCGGGATCGAACCGTCGGCATTACCGGCCATTTCCGCGCCCATCGGCGTCAGGCTCTTGCCCAGTTTATCCGCTTCGGCAGCAGGCACCGCCGCCATGACACTGGTCGCCAGCAGCGACAGGCCCAGAACACCGGCGTGGAACAGACTCTTTGTTATTTTCATAAATTCGTTCGTCCTGAAATGCAGTGCTTAGAAGTTCACGCCGAAGCTGAGCGCCACGAAGTCGCGGTCATCCACGGTGGTGTACTTGCCGTCGAAGAAATTGGTGTAAGCCAGGCTCGCGGTGTAGGTGTTCTGGTATTCGGCGTCGACGCCCAGGCTGACCGCTTTGCGACCTTCCTCGAAGTTGCCGCCAGGGCCTGGCGAGTAACCGCTCACGTCGTGGGACCAGGCCACGTTCGGCTTCAGGTTCACGCCAGCGAACACGTCGTTGTATTCCCAGATCGCCCGACCACGGTAGCCCCACGACATCGACGTGGTGAAGCCGTCGTTTTCGCAATTGCGGCTGCGGTTGTTCTGCGGCGAACCGGGACCTGCGCCGTTGATGGTGCTGTTGTTGAGGATGTTGGCGCAGGTATCGACTGTGCCAGTAGCCGGCAACTCACCCGGACCGTAGACCGGGTCGCGGCCATAGCGCTTGTCGGAACGGCTTTCCAGGCCACCGACGTAGGTTGCACCGACTTCACCGACGAGGGTCAGACGGCTGGCGCCCATGACCTGATCGAAGAAGTGCGTGAACGTCGTCTGGATCTGGGTGATTTCCTTGCGCTCATAGCCATGCAGATCCTGACCCGGCACGCCGGTCAGCAGCGAAGCGTTGGTCAGCGCGCCGCCCAGTGGACGCACGCCGGCAAACAGGATGTCGGTGGAGTTCAGTTGCACCGGCGCGTTCGGACGGTAGCTGATCTCACCGCTCCACGCCGTACCGGTAGGCAGAGTGGTGGAGAAGCTCAGACCGTAGAGGCGAATGTCTTCCGGGTATTCGATGAAGTAATTCGAATTGCCCGCGACCAGCAGCGGTGCGAGTGCGGCGAACGGCCCCGGCAGCGCGGCGGCAGTGTTGTAGACCGACTGGGGTGCGCCGGTTGCACTGAAGATCGGCGCACGGCTGTGGTAGTTCATGAAGTAGGCGCCGAACTCGGTGTCGAGTGGCTCGAACATGTATTTGAGGGACGCGCCCCACTGACCGCTGTCGCGCGCGTCACGGTCCGGCCCACGGCGCACCAGCACGCCTTCTTGGTCGACGTTCACACCGTTGGCGGCCAACGGCCCCAAAGCGATCGCCGGAATCTGCGAACGCTTGTTCAGTACGCGCAGATTGCTGTCGCAACCGTCAGCAACGATGTCCGGCTGGGAGAAGAAGGTGCCGCAGTTGTCGACGACGGTCTGGTCCCATTCCAGTTGGTAGAACGCTTCGGCCGAGAGGTTATCGGTGAGGCTCTGCGACACATAGAACATGTTGACCGGAATCAGGCCTTCCTTGATCTCGGCGCCCGGACGACGGAACGCGGAGACGTCGATCGGGTTGATCGAGTTGATGCCACCGCCGATGAAGGTACTTTCACCCCAGCTCACTACCTGCTTGCCCAGACGCACGGAGCCCGGCTGATCGGCAATCGCGTAGTTGTGGTAGACGAAGGCGTCGAGGATCTGCCCGCCGGAGGACTTGGCGCCCTCTTTGCGGTTGCTGTCGCTGATGTCCTTGAATTCGCGGCTCTCGTCCTTCAGTTCGAAGTCGTACCAGTATTTGCCACGGACGAACACGCCGGTGTCGCCGTATTTCAATTCAAGGTCATGGATGCCCTTGAAGATCTTCGAAAAGGTTTCGCCGCTCTTGAAGTTGGCGTGCCCGTCATCGGAAGTCTGCGACAGGCCACGGCCGCCGTTGTTGACGCCGATAAGGTTCTTGTTCGGGCTCTGAGTAGACCAACTGGCGCCGATCGACAGGGACGAGTCGAACTGGCCTTCGATTTCACCGACGTTGAAACTGACGCCGAATGCAGGCCCGGCGAGCGAGGAGGCAAGACTGACCGCCAGAGGCAGTTTCGCCCGGCGCCAGAACTGGTTTACTGAGGTCATCGACGCTACTCCATGTGCATTATTGTTATGGCAGTGAGTACTTTTAAAAACGCTGTGGAGGACCGGGCGCCAGGGCTGCCCGAAATCGCTCCAGAGTTGCTCGCCCCGATCAGTGCGTGTGCTCCGTTTCTAAAAAGTCCTTGAGCGGACTATATCCAGCGGGTGGTAGTGCTTGATCCCTCTAAAGTGTGATTTGCAGCCGCCAACCACTCTGGAACAGTCCTTTCGCCAGTCCGACACACGTCGGCAGGGCAAGGATGGCTGATTTTTTCGATTTCACAAGCCAAGCGCTTGCTTGGTGGGTCTGGCGCGCCGGTTTCGGCGCGCCAGCAGACACTCAAAGTGTCGAAAGGAAGGTGCTGTTGTTGGCCTGCCACTCGGTAATGTCGAGGCGGATGCGCTTCTTGTCGAGCTTGCCGACGCTGGTCTTGGGAATTTCGGTAACAAGGGCGATCTGACTGGGGATCGCCCATTTGCTCAAGTGTCCCAGCTCGACGAACGGCTTGAGGTGTTCCTTCAGTTCCCGTGCGCCGATCACCTGCCCTTCGCGGACCACCAGCAAGGCAAACGGGCGCTCGCCCCACTGCGGATCGGCGATGCCCACCACTGCTACTTCGCGTACCGCCGCATGCCGGCTGATGAGGTCTTCGAGGTCAAGGGAGGAGATCCACTCGCCGCCGGTCTTGATCACGTCCTTGATGCGATCACGAATATCAATCACGCCCATGCTGTCGAGCGTGGCGACGTCACCGGTGTGCAACCAGCCACCGGCCCAGAGCTCGGCGCCCTTCTGCGGTTCATTGAAATAGCCTTCGGTCAGCCACGGCGCGCGCAGCACCAGTTCGCCTTGGGTTTCACCGTCGGCCGGAAGGAAGTTGCCGTCGCCGTCGACAATCGCCGCTTCGACCAACGGCCCCGGTACACCGGCCTTGATCCGGTAAGTGGTGCGCTCGTCTTCGCTGCCGGCCATCAGTTCGTCGTTGAGGTGCGCGCAGGACACCAGCGGCCCGGTTTCCGACATGCCGTAAGCGGCTGTCAGCTGAATGCCACGGGCCTTGGCGTTTTCATAAAGACTGCGATTGAGTGCGCTGCCGCCGATGACGATCTTCCAGCCGCCGAAGTCGGCACCCTGCGCGGCTTTGGCGTTGAGCAGCATCTGCAGGATGGTCGGCACGCAATGGGAAAAGGTGACCTTCTCCTTGCGCCACAACTCCACCAGATACTCCGGATCGTAGCGCCCCGGATAAACCTGCTTGAGCCCGAGCATGGTCGCCACGTACGGCAAACCCCAGGCGTGGACATGGAACATCGGCGTGATCGGCATGTACACATCGTTGGTGCCGAGCAGGCGTACGCTGTCGATCGAACCCATGATCGTCGCCACGCCCATGGTGTGCAGCACCAGTTGCCGATGGGTGAAATACACGCCTTTCGGATTGCCCGTGGTGCCGGTGGTGTAGAACGTGGTGGCGACCGAGTTTTCGTCGAAGTCCTGGAAATCGTATTGCGCACTCGCAGCGGCCAGCAGTTGCTCGTATTCGCCGACGAGGTTCGGCAGCTCTGCAGTTTTCTCCGGGAGATCGGTCAGCAGCAGGGTTTTCTCCACCGTGGTCAGCTGCGGCGCGATGGCCTGATACAGCCCGACGAACTCGCTGTTGACCAGCACGAAGCGGTCCTCTGCGTGGTTCATGGTGTAGAGGATCTGCTCCGGCGACAGGCGCACGTTGATGGTGTGGATCACCGCGCCGATCATCGGAATGGCGAACATGCATTCCAGGTAACGGTGGCTGTCCCAGTCCATCACCGCCACGGTGTCACCGGCCTTGACGCCGGCAGCCGTCAGCACGTTGGCCAGCCGCGCAACCCGCTCGATCAGGGTCGGATAGCTGTAGCGCAACTGGTCGCGGTAGATGATTTCGCGGGTTTTCTCGTAACGGGCGCCGGACATCAGCAGCCGTTTGATCAGCAATGGATACTGGTAGGCCCCATCGGCCGGCGGAATGACCCGAGTCTGCAACATAAGAATCCCTTTTCTGACTGCACGGTGTTGGCGGAGAGATTCGTACTCTAGTGCGCCTGCCTGACAGTCAAATCAGCCAAAGGAATGATTTGCAGAGCCGTACAAATGCTAGCTTTGCGCCAGCACCCAGGTATCGGGAAATTGGATATGGCCACTGTAGCAGCTGCCGAAGGCTGCGATCTTTTGATTTGCTTATGAAAAGACAAGATCAAAAGATCGCAGCCTCGTTGCACTCGTCAGCTCCTGCAAGAGAACAACGCGGCCCGGTCAGTGCATTTCGGTGAACGCGATTTTCACGCCGAGAGCGATCAGCACCGCGCCCATAGTGCGGTCGAACCAGTGGCCCATGCGCGCGAAGCCCGCGCGCACGCGGTGTTGGCTGAACAGCATCGCCACCAGACAGAACCAGATCGCCGTTGCCACCGCCAGGTAAACGCCGTAACCGGCCTGCACGGCCAGCGGCGTGTGCGGATTGATCACCACGGTGAACAGCGAGAGGAAAAACAGCGTGGCTTTCGGGTTCAGGCCGTTGGTGACGAAGCCCGAGGTAAACGCGCCCCGCGCGGTGCGTACGCCGGTTTCCCGGTGCAAGTCATCGGTGACGGTTTTCGCCGGTTGCGCGCGCAAGGCCTTGAAGCCGATGTAAAGCAGATACGCGGCGGCGGCCCACTTCAGCGCGTTGAACAGCACGATCGATTGCGACACGATCAGACCGATGCCGAGCAACGAATAGCCGACATGCAGGAAAATCGCCGAGCCCACGCCCAGCGCGGTCCAGGTGCCGGCGCGACGCCCGTGGGTCACGCTCTCGCGCACGACCACGGCAAAGTCCGGGCCGGGGCTGGCAACGGCGAGCAGATGGATCAGGGCAACGGTCAAGAACTCGGTCCAGTACATGGGGGCTCCTTTGGGGCAGCTTGGTCAATAAAAAATCTGAAAAGAACGCAGTCCTGTGGCGAGGGGATTTATCCCCGATGGGTTGCGAAGCAGCGCTAAAAACTTCTGCCTGGCCCGCAGGCAGTGATTTTGCGACTGCTGCGCAGCCGATCGGGGCGGTGCGACGTTTCGCTAAATCCCCTCGCCACAAGGTTATGTGTCCGCTGCGGGGTCAGCGTAACGATTTGTTTCATCTGGTAGGCTCGGCAGGGTACGCCCTCCGCTCACAGCACAAAAGGTACAGTTGATGACGAACACGCGCCGCGCGGTATTCCTTGATCACCCTTCGCTGGATCTCGGCGATCTGGACCTCGGTCCGTTGCGCGAATGCTTCAGCGACTTGCAGCTGTTCGCCCAGACGTTGCCGGAACAGGTCAGCGAACGCCTGCACGGCGCCAGTGTGGCGATCACCAACAAAGTCGTGATCGACGCCGCTGCAATGGCTGCCAACCCGCAACTGAAACTGATCCTGATCAGCGCCACCGGCACCAACAATGTCGACCTCACTGCCGCCCGCGCTCACGGCATCACCGTGTGCAATTGCCAGGCTTACGGCACGCCGTCGGTGGCGCAACACACGATCATGCTGTTGCTCAACCTCGCCACGCGCCTGGCCGACTATCAGAAAGCTGTGAGCGCAGGCCGCTGGCAGCAGGCGAAACAGTTCTGCCTGCTCGACTACCCGATCGTCGAACTGCAAGGCAAAACCCTCGGCCTGCTCGGCCATGGCGAGCTCGGTGGCGCCGTGGCGCGATTGGCCGAAGCGTTCGGCATGCGTGTGTTGCTCGGACAGATTCCCGGGCGCCCGGCTCGGCCGGATCGCTTGCCGCTGGAAGAACTGCTGCCGCAGATCGACGCCCTTACCCTGCACTGCCCGCTCAACGAGCACACCCGGCATTTCATCGGCGCCCGCGAACTGGCCTCAATGAAGCCCGGCGCATTTGTGGTCAATACCGCCCGCGGCGGCCTGATTGATGAGCAGGCGCTGGCCGACGCTTTGCGCAGCGGTCATCTCGGCGGTGCGGCCACCGATGTGTTGAGTGTCGAGCCACCGACCCAGGGCAATCCGCTGCTCGCCGCCGATATCCCGCGCCTGATCGTCACCCCGCACAACGCCTGGGGCAGCCGCGAGGCGCGCCAGCGTATCGTCGGGCAACTGAGCGAAAACGCCCAGGCGTTCTTCAGCGGTGAGGCGCTGCGGGTCGTCAGTTGATAAACTGCGGCACTTTTTTTTCAAGGAGCAGTTATGGATCCGCGCAGTGAAGTACTGCTTCGTCAGGCCGAGTTATTCCAGGGTTCGCTGCTGTTGGCCGGCCTGCCCGCCGATGATTTGCTCGGACGCCTGCCCAACGCGTTCGGCTGGTGCTGGCACGCTGGCGATCAAGCCGCACTGGACGCGCGTTTCGAGGGCCGCAGTCAGTTCGGCGTGAACGTGCCCGAGCGTGAGTTCGACAGCGCTGTGGTGTTTCTGCCCAAATCCAAGGACCTGACCGATTACATCCTCAACGCCGTGGCGTCGCGTCTGGCCGGGCGTGAGGTGTTTCTGGTCGGGGAAAAACGCAGCGGCATCGAAGGCGCATCCAAACAGCTCAATCCGTTCGGCAAGCCACGCAAACTCGACAGCGCCCGGCACTGCCAGCTCTGGCAAGTCACCGTGGCCAATGCGCCTGAAGCGAAATCCCTGGAAAGTCTTGCGCAGACCTACGAACTGCCCCTGGCCGAAGGGCCGTTGAAAGTCATCAGTTTGCCGGGCGTGTTCAGCCACGGTCGACTGGATCGCGGCAGCGCCCTGCTGCTGGAGCATCTGGACAAACTGCCGAGCGGCCATCTGCTCGACTTCGGTTGCGGCGCCGGCGTGCTCGGGGCTGCGGTGAAACGTCGCTATCCGCACAATCAGGTGACGTTGCTGGATGTCGACGCGTTCGCCGCCGCCAGCAGCCGTCTGACCCTGGCCGCCAACGGTCTGGAGGCGGAAGTGCTGACCGGCGACGGCATCGATGCCGCGCCAATGGGTTTGAGCGCGATTCTGAGCAATCCGCCGTTCCATGTCGGCGTGCACACCGATTATTTCGCTACGGAGAACCTGCTGCGAAAAGCAGCGAAACATCTGAAAAACGGTGGCGAACTGCGCCTTGTGGCGAACAGCTTTCTCAAGTATCAGCCGTTGATCGAGGAGCACTTGGGCGTGTGTGCGATCAAGGCTGAAGGCAACGGTTTCCGGATTTACCGGGCCAAGCGCGGTTGAAAATTTGTTCTTGCCCAATCGGATTTGCCTAGGCAGAATCCGCTCCGTCCTAGGGGAGTAGTCTCCCACGAGCGCCAAGCTCGTCCGGCATACGTCAACATACTTGATCCTCAGATCATGGCGTATGCGACCCAAGCGTCCGCACCAGACGGATCGCAGGGTTTGACAAGACCTATGACACGCACACCTTACCCGGGGCGGGAAGGCTGTACGTGTCATAGCCGTGTCGACCCGCCCCTTAGGAAATCCCTGATGCTGGACTCGCTACTCGTTCCCACCGCTATCGTTGCCTTGGCCGAAATCGGCGACAAGACGCAACTGCTCGCGCTGATTCTCGCCGCTCGCTTTCGCAAACCCTGGCCGATCATTGCCGGGATTGTCGCCGCGACTTTGGCCAACCACGCAGCAGCCGGTGCGGTAGGCGCCTGGTTCGGCAGTTTCTTCTCCGACGCCGTTCTGCACTGGATCCTCGCCGCCAGCTTCGCCGCCACGGCACTGTGGACACTGGTCCCGGACAAGATGGATGACGACGAGGCCAGCACGGCGCGCAAGTTCGGGCCGTTCCTGACCACACTGATCGCATTCTTCCTGGCGGAAATCGGCGACAAGACCCAGATCGCCACGGTGATGCTCGCCGCGCAATATCCGGAACTCTGGCTGGTGATCATCGGCACCACAGTGGGCATGCTGATTGCCAACGTGCCGGTGGTATTGGCGGGTAATTTTGCCGCAGAGAAACTGCCGCTGACCCTGATCCGCCGCCTCGCGGCTTCGGCGTTCATGATTCTGGCGATTGTTGCGGTTTATAAAGCGATGCAGAGCAGCGGCTGGGTTTAACCCCGTCTACTGAACTACCCAAAACCTGTGGTGAGGGGATTTGAAGGATCGTTCCCACGCTCTGCGTGGGAATGCCTCAAGGGACGCTCCGCGTTCCAATGGGACGCAGAGCGTCCCGGGCTGCATTCCCACGCAGAGCGTGGGAACGATCATTGGCTCAGGACTTCGGGGCTTTTTCGTACAACGGCATCACCTTCGGAATCGCTGCCTGCAACGCAGCAATGCGGCTGCTCGATGCCGGGTGAGTACTCATGAATTCCGGTGGCGCGCCTTCGGAAGCCTTGCTCATCTTGTCCCACAGGGTGATCGCCGCGTTCGGGTTGTAACCGGCGCGGGCGGCCAGTTCCAGGCCGATCAGGTCGGCTTCGTTTTCGTTGGCGCGGCTGTTGGGCAAGGTCATGCCGTAGTTGGCCACGGTGTCGGCCAGCGCCAGGCTGTCCTGACCCAGACCGAACAAAGCGCCGGCGCCCTGCTTGGCCATTTCCATGCCATAGGCTTTGGACATCGCCTCACGGCCGTGCTCGCGCAGGGCGTGGGCGATTTCATGGCCCATGACCGCAGCGATCTCATCGTCGGTGAGTTTCAGGCTATCGATCAGCCCGGTGTAGAAGATGATCTTGCCGCCGGGACCGCAGTTGGCGTTGAGCTCATCGCTCTTGATCAGATTGACTTCCCATTGCCACTGCGCCGCGTCCGGGCGGAAGGTTGGCGCCTGGGCGATCAAGCGGTTGGCGATGGTCTGCACGCGTTTGGCTTCCGGGCTGGTCTTGTCCAGCACACCTTTGCTCGACGCCTCGCCGACAGTCTTCTGATACGACTGTGCGTACATCTGGTCGACCTCTTGCGAGGACAGCATGCTGAACATGTACTGCTTGCGCTCCACGCCCACGGCGCCGCCGCTGGTGGTGTTGACCGACTGACAACCGGCCAGCAACAGCGCTGCGCTCAAAGCACTTACCACTAATGTCTTGTTCATTCAAAAGCTCCCTGAAAACCTGAGGCGTATCCTAGGCGGCTAATTGTATTGGCGCCAGATACAACGGACGCATTGCGCGTACATCCACCTAAGGCCGCAAGACTGGCTGGAAATTCCTCAACGCGCATTGAATCCGCCGTGCACCGATCCATCAGCGACATCGCGCGGCGATTCCGACCAGCGTCTCTCATGGCCGCGCCCACCCCGCCGATAAATCCCTCGCAGATTGTCCTCTTGCGTGCGGAGCTCCCATGAAGTTCAAGTCGATCCAGTTTTCCGTCGCCGCTCTGGCCGGCGCCATCGTCCTCAGCGTGGTCGCGGCGCTGGTGCTGTACGCGCTGTTCTCCGGCGCCCGCACTCAAGAAATGGTGCAACAGCGCACCCAGGCGCAGTTCGAGCAAGTCATCGAACAGCGCCTGACCTCGCTGGCGCAGACCCAGGTCAGCCAGATCCAGCGCGAACTCGAAGCGCCGCTGCTGATTGCCGGCGGTCTGGTACGCGTCAACGCCCTGCTCGGCACAACCGCCGCCGATGGCCAGCCGCGCCTGAGCGTCAGCCGCGAGCAACTGATCAGCCTGATCAAGGAAAACGTAGAAAAGAACCCGAAGGTTCTCGGCACCTACATCGGCTGGGAAAAAAACGCACTGGACCACAATGACGCGGCCTACATCGGCAGCGCCGTGGTCGGTATCGATCCAGCCAATGGACGTTTCCTGCCGTGGTGGTTCCGCAATACCGACGGCAGTCTGGGCGTGGACAAACTGGCCGATGTCGACGATCAGAAAACCTTGTCCACCGGGGTGCGCGCCAGCGAGTACTACCTGTGCTCGAAAGAGACGAAGAAAGCCTGCGTGATCGACCCGGCACCGTACAAGGTCGGCGACAAGATCGTCATGCTCGCCTCGTTCATTGAACCGATCATGGTCAACGGGGCGTTCCAGGGCATCGTCGGCGCCGACCTCTCGGTGAACTTCATTCAGGACATGCTCCTCGCCGCCAACCATAAGCTTTACAGCGGCGCCGGTGAAATGGCCCTGGTCGGCGGCAATGGGCGGATCGTTGCCTATACCAAGGATTCGAGCAAATTCGGCGAAAAAGTCAGCGACATTCTCGACGCCGAACAGGCCAGCAATCTCGCCAACCTCAAGCGCGACGAGGTCACCTATGCGGTGAATCAGGCCAAGGGCCGCATCGAACTGTACCTGCCGTTCGGCATCGGCCAGACCGACGCACGCTGGACGCTGATGCTGCAATTGCCGCTCAACGCCGTCATGGCCGATCTGCAAAACCTCCAGGCCGACCTTGATGCCCAGCGCAAATCCGACACCTTCGGCATGGCCATGGTCGGTCTGATCATCGCTGGCATCGGCCTGCTGGTGATCTGGCTGGTGGGTCACGGCATCGCGCGGCCACTCAAGCAAATGGTCGCCATGCTCGATGACATCGCTCAGGGCGAAGGCGATCTGACCCGGCGCTTGAGCAGCGACCGCAGCGATGAACTGGGCTCGATTGCCAAAGGCTTCAACACCTTCCTCGGCAAGTTGCAGGCGATGATCACCCAGGTGGTGACCTCGGTGCAGAGCGTCAGCGATTCCTCGGAACACACCGCCGACATCGCCATCCGCACCAACATCGGCGTGCAGAAACAAATGGCCGAAATCGATCAAGTGGCGACAGCGGTGCAGGAAATGACCGCTACCGCCCAGGACGTGGCGCGCAACGCCACCCAGGCAGCACAAGCGGCAAGCCACGCCGATCAGGCCGCCAGCCAGGGCATGCAGATCGTCCGCGACACCTCGAATTCGATTGGCGTACTGGCGGTGGAAATCGGCAAGGCTGTCGAGGTGGTGCAGACGCTGGCCAAGGACAGCGAAAACATCAACGCCATCCTCACTGCCATTCGCGGCATCGCTGAACAGACCAATCTGCTGGCACTGAACGCGGCGATCGAAGCCGCGCGCGCCGGCGAGCAGGGTCGCGGTTTTGCCGTGGTCGCGGATGAAGTGCGCAATCTGGCGCAGAAAACCCAGAAGGCCACCGAAGAAATCCAGAGCATGATCCAGCAGTTGCAACAGGGCACCCGCGATGTGGTGCGCGTCATGGAAGACAGCCAGAACCGCACCGACGAAAGCGTGCAACACGCGGCGAAAGCGGCCGAAGCGCTGGAAACGATCACCCAGGCCGTGTCGGTGATCAACGACATGAACACGCAGATCGCCAGTGCGGCAGAAGAGCAAAGCGCAGTGGCCGACGACATCAACCGCAATGTGATCAACATAGGTCAGGTGGCGAATGAAGTGGCCGGCGGTGCGGATGAATCGAGTTCGGCGAGCGCCGGGTTGACCAAACTGGCGGAACAGCAGCGGCGGTTGATCAATCAATTCAAGGTCTGAAAGATCAAGAGCCCCTCACCCTAGCCCTCTCCCGGAGGGAGAGGGGACCGACCGCGATGTCTTGCGCTATACATCGACCTGAAAAAAACAGTCGATTATGGATTCACAACAGATCGTTCAGGTCGGTGTACCTCTGAAGTATCCCCATTCGGCTCCCTCTCCCTCCGGGAGAGGGCTGGGGTGAGGGGCTTTTGATCCACGCAAATCAAGCCGGGGTCAAACACTCCGGCCCATTCAACTTCGGATCATTCACCAGATTCGCCAACACCCGCTCACGCAGCGCCGCCGGTTCACTGGCGAGCAAACCCTGCAACACATGAAGCGGCGTTTCGGGATCAAGCCAGGCAGCCTGCCCCGCTTCATCGAGAATCAACGGTCGCCGCTGACTCGCCGCCGATTGAGTGATTACCGCCGTGCTCAGCCAGACCTGTTCCTGCACCGGATACGCTTCCCAGATCGCGGCGAAAAACAACGACGAGCCCTCCCCCGGCGTCAACCAGTACGGCCGCTTGCGCTGAGTGCCGCGCCATTCGTAGAAACCGTTGGCCGGCAGCAGGCAACGCCGCAGACGCAGCGCCTCACGAAACATCGGCTGCTCGGCCACGGTTTCGGCGCGAGCATGGGCCGGGGTCTTCGACAGATCGGTCAGCCACGGCGGTGTCAGGCCCCAGCGCGCACGGGCCAACGTGCGCTGGCCGTCTTCGTCGGCACGCAGCATCAACACCGAATCATTGGGGGAAATGTTCCACTGCGCCTGTTGATCGGCGGGAAAACCTGGCAGGGCCGCAAAGTCGCGGTTCCAGCGAAACAGGGCATAACGTCCACACATGGGGCAACATAACTCTGAATAAAACCAGCGCCAGCCTAACAGACCAGCGTCCCGGGGAAGCTCTCCGGTTCGTCGCCGTGTAGCGGCAGCGCGGCATTGTACAAGTTGATCAGCTCGCGGGCGTATTCGGCCTGATCGTTATCCACCGACAGCCCGAGCAGGCCGAAGATCGGCAGTTCACCCGTACCGCCCACCAGATCACAGCCGATCAGGTGCGCCTCGATTCCTTCGTTGGCGAGCATGCCCTTGAGCATCTCGCCTTCCATCAGGTTCGCCGGTTCGTAGATGCGCTGCATACGCGGCCCTCACTCGTTTTCGCTGAAGACTTCCAGATGCCACTCGTCCTCATGGACTTGCAGGACAAAGGTGATCGGACGACAGCACACCTGGCAATCCTCGATATACGTTTGATCGCCGCCGGACAAATCCAGCGTGGTCTCGACTTCCTCACCGCAATACGGACATTCATACCGTGCATCTTCCAGCATCGCGGTCTCCCAAGTGACTTGTGCGTATAATCGCCGGTCTATTTGCAGGGCTATTTTTGTCTGGCTACTTTTCAGACCGTGCCCTGCGGGTTTTCGATCAAACCCTTTACTTACCCTAGCCGTTTCCAACAAGAGAGCATGATGGGCGAATTCGATGCCATCCGACCTTACGACGACAGCGAAGTACCTGCGGTACTGGCAAGGCTGCTCGGCGACAAGGCGTTTCTAGATATCCTCACCCACTTCCGCTTCCCGCGTTTTGCCGGTGCCTTCGGCTGGATGCTCAAACCTCTTATAGCCCATCGGCTGCGTCGTGAGTTTGCCGACGTGAATTCCGTGGCTACCTTACAGGACAAAGTCGAGTTCTACGTCGACCACACCATTGAGCGCGCCACCGACGGCGTGACGTATACCGGTGTCGAGCAGTTCAAGTCCGGCAGCGCCTACCTGTTCATCGCCAACCACCGGGATATCGTCATGGACCCGGCCTTCGTCAATTACGCCGTGTACCACGCCGGCCTGCCGACGCCGCGCATCGCGATTGGCGACAACCTGCTGCAGAAGCCTTTTGTCAGTGACCTGATGCGCTTGAACAAGAGCTTCATCGTCCACCGTTCGATCACCGGCCGTCGCGAGAAAATGGCGGCGTATCAATTGCTGTCGGCGTACATCAATCACTCGATCCGCAACGATTGCGCCTCGATCTGGATTGCTCAGGCTGAAGGTCGGGCGAAGGACGGCGACGACCGCACCGAGTCGGCGATCCTCAAGATGTTCCACATGAGCCGCAAGGACGAGCCGTTCGGCGAAGTGATCCGCTCGCTCAACGTGACGCCGGTGTCGATCAGCTATGAGTACGACCCCTGCGACCAGGCCAAGGCCCGCGAACTCTACATCCGCGCCACCACCGGCACCTACGCCAAGGCGCCGGGCGAGGATGACGTGAGCATTGCCAAGGGCATCACCGGCTACAAGGGCCGGGTCCACGTGAACTTTGCCGCGCCGATCACTGAGGTGTTCGAGGACACCAAGCAATTGGCGATCGAGATGGACAAGCAGATTCTCGGCGGCTACCGGTTGTTCCCGGTGCATTACCTGGCGTACGCGCAGTGGGCGGATGCCGATCCGCAACTGAATGTGCCGACGGCGGCCGAGGTGTTCCCGGCTGACGAACTGGCCAAGGCGCAGGATGAGTGGCAAAGCCGTCTGGACGCCTGCCCCGCTGAGCATCGTCCGTACCTGGTGCTGCAATATGCGACGCCGGTGCGCAATCAGTATCGGGTCAAGGCTGGGTTGCCGCTGTAGGCAACGGCTGTGGCGAGGGGATTTATCCCCGTTGGAGTGCGCAGCGCTCCCAAGTTTTTACCTGAGAAAAACGGGACCTGCTACGCAGTCCAGCGGGGATAAATCCCCTCGCCACAGGGTTTGCTTTTGCTTTCAGAAGCGCGTGCTGATCCACGAGACGATCAGGGCCAGGCCCAGGCAAGCAAATCCAAAGCGATAGAAAAACCGGTTCATGCGCAACGTCGCCCAATCGAGCATCGGCTCGGCATTGGGCTGCGCCTGGCGCTGTGCCGCCAGACTGGCCTGGGCGCGTTGCTCACGGCGGCGGGTCGCGTGCAGCAGCCAGCTGCCCGGAAAGGCCAGGAGCAAGGCCAGCAGGTTGATCAACTTGGCGGGATGGGCGGTAAACAGCGTCATCAAGTGCAGCGACATCACAGACCTCGAACTTAACCGGTGTGGCAGACGCCAGACCGACGACCGCGGCGCGGATTCTACCCAAACCCTGACGTCCTGCCCCAGCCTTTGCGACAAATAACCTGATAATCGACCGATGGCTGTCCTGTGTCATGGCATCGTCACGTGGATGCTTCACCCTGCGCGCCTCGAAACCCGAATGGAATGCGACATGCTGCACGCGGAAAACCAGGATCGCCTGTACCTCATCACTCCTTACGACGACCAGCAAAGCCTGATCGGCAGCCTTGCCTTCAACGTGCAGGATCGGCACTGGCTGGTGTATTGCGCGCTGGGCGGGCATCAGCATGCGGACTTGCCCGAGACGGATTTGCTGACCGGAGTGAGCGTGCTCGATTTTTATTCTCAGGCTGCCTGAACGTCAAAAGCACCCTCACCCTAGCCCTCTCCCAGAGGGAGAGGGGACTGACCGAGGTGTTTGCGGTAGATACGCCGACTTGAGATACCGCGCCGAATTCAGGTTTTGAAGCACACGCGATCGGCTCCCTCTCCTTGGGGAGAGGGGACTGACTGAGGTGTTTGCGGTAGATACGCCGACATGAGATACCGCGCCGAACTCAGGTTTTGAAGCACACGCGATCGGCTCCCTCTCCCTCGGGAGAGGGCTGGGGTGAGGGGAATCGATTTCCCATACGATACAAATCTCAGATCCACAAAAAAGCCCGGAACCATCACTGGCCCCGGGCTTTTTTATATCCGCTGCAAGCTTACTCAGCGAGCACCTGACCCACGGTCGGGTCCTTGAACAGACGCGTCAGTGCGTCACTCAATACATCGCTGACCAATTTGGTATTGGTCTCCTGATTCGGCGCCATGCCGAAGCGCTGGTCCAGCGACGCACCGTAACGGCCGCTGTAACGGCGGTTGGCGTTCTGCACGTCGGAGCGGAAGGTCGCGCCGATGGTGGCTTCGGTCACGTACATGCCTTCTTTCGGCGACTGGTATTTCAGCTCGGCCAGGGTCACGGTCAGCTGCGGCGCGTTAGGTGCGCTGGTGGTCGGGGTGAAGCCGAGCAGACGTACGGCAGCTTCGGCCTGGGCCTGCAGCTTCGGCAGGATCTGCTCGCGCTGCACGGTGATGGCGCTGGTTTCCGGATACAGACCGCCACGGGTACCGAGGGTCGGCGACGGACGACCGTCGACCACACGCACGATGACCGGCTGGCCGCGACCGACCGCTGGCAATTGCGTGGTCAGCTTTGGCTCCGGATTCAGTTGTTGCGGGCTGTGGGCGCAGCCGGCGAGGGTCAAACCGGCGACAGTGATCAAACCGAACAACAGGCGTTGCAACATGCTCTTCTCTCCAGAATCAGGCACAAACAGGCCGGCAGTATAGCGGTGGGCCACTGCGCGTAACCAGCGTCGCACAGTGAATACTGAAATGTCTGACAAACCCCGCTGAAAGCGGTTCCTGTCACACATTCTTCACCGTCCATACACCGCGACGTCACGGCCCACCGGCAAGCTTCACAGCAGTCCTCCTTCAAGGAACTCTGCCATGCGTTATCTGATCTCGCTGTTCGCCCCACGCCCGCTGCATCGCAGCTTTGCCCTGCTCGACCGCAACGGTCATTGCCAGGCCTTCAAGCAGTGCAGCCTGCAACCGATGGGCGACGGCTGGGTGGAAATCGAAGAAATCCGCCTGACCTGGCTGAACCAGCCGCTGCCCGCCAGCGCCCGGGTCGTACCGCGACAAATGCGCGCACGGGGTCAGGTGCAGTTGAGCATCTGACCGGATGCCTAATAAAAGTCATTAAACACGAGCAACTGCGCGCATTTCTTCGCTACAATCTCCCCCCGATTATAAGGACGTCTCCTGATCGGGCCCCGCAACAGCGTCAATGCGCATGCATCGACATCAAAATCGCCCACAGAGAGCCGCCCACACAGATCGAGTGAAGTTGGCGCGCTTGCCTGTTCTTCCGGCAAAAACCCGCTTTTCGCGAATCTGCAGAGCTGTCATTCGCTCGGCCACCGCGTTGTTTTGCCCTAGCGGGCAGGTGCCAGGCCAAGGCAGCCCTTTTTTGAGGTTCACGTCTTCAAAAGAGCGTGAAAAAAACGGGTTTTCACAACTTCACAAGAGTGTGGCGAGCAAATGAATAGTTTTGCGTCTGAACATGCACCATTAGCGTCTGAAACAGCCCAACGACACAGGACCGGGTATACCTCGAACATCGGAGCCTGAAGCCTGTCCGCTACGGATTTGGTTGCACGAAAACGGATGACTCGACCATAAGTCGAATTGCCAGCCCTGCGCGAAAATGCGTTCATGGAACGCTTGAAACCAGGCCGCACGCATCCGTCGAAGTTGCGAAAAATTGCGAAGATTCGGACATGGCCCACCTGACCACGGATAGCCCGGGCCCACTGACCTGCCCTGGAACGCCTGGCAGCCATGCCGACAATTTGGTGCTGCAGATTTGGGAGACGCGTTAAATGGCGCATAACGAAGCAGTCGACGTAGTTCTGGTAGGGGCCGGCATCATGAGTGCCACCCTGGCCGTACTGCTCAAAGAGCTCGACCCCGCGATCAAGCTGGAAGTCGTCGAGCTGATGGATTCCGGCGCCGCCGAGAGTTCCAATCCGTGGAACAACGCCGGTACCGGTCACGCCGGCCTGTGCGAGCTGAACTACACCCCGCAGGCTGCCGATGGCAGCGTCGACATCAAGAAAGCCGTGCACATCAACACCCAGTTCGAGGTGTCGAAGCAGTTCTGGTCGTACCTGACCAAAAAGGGCACGTTCGGCTCGTGCAAATCCTTCATCAGTCCGGTACCGCACCTTAGTTTCGTTCAGGGCGAGAGCGGTGTGTCGTTCCTCAAGGAACGCTTCAATGTCCTGAGCAAGCACCACGCGTTTGCCGACATGGAGTACACCGAAGACAAAGGCAAGATGGCCGAGTGGATGCCGCTGATGATGCCGGGCCGCTCGCCGGACGAAGTCCTCGCCGCCACCCGTGTGATGAACGGCACCGACGTCAACTTCGGCGCCCTGACCAATCAGTTGCTCAAGCATTTGAGCAGTGCCCCGGACACCCAGGTCAAGTACTGCAAGCGCGTGACTGGCCTCAAGCGTAACGGCGCCGGCTGGACCGTCAGCATCAAGGACGTCAACAACGGCAACACCCGCGAAGTCGACGCCAGGTTCGTCTTCCTCGGTGCCGGTGGCGCTGCCCTGCCGTTGCTGCAGGCTTCGGGCATCGAAGAAAGCAAAGGCTTCGGTGGCTTCCCGATCAGTGGCCAGTGGCTGCGCTGCGATAACCCGGAAGTGGTCAAGCACCACCAGGCCAAGGTTTACAGCCAGGCGGCCGTAGGTTCGCCACCGATGTCGGTGCCGCACCTCGACACTCGCGTCGTCGACGGCAAGAAATCCCTGCTGTTCGGGCCATACGCCGGTTTCACCACCAAGTTCCTCAAGCATGGCTCCTTCATGGACCTGCCGATGTCGGTGCGCGCCGGCAACATCGGGCCGATGCTGGCGGTGGCGAAAAACAACATGGACCTGACCAAGTACCTGGTCAGCGAAGTGATGCAATCGATGGAACAGCGCCTGGAATCCCTGCGGCGTTTCTACCCGCAGGCGAAAGCCGAAGACTGGCGCCTGGAAGTGGCCGGGCAACGGGTGCAGATCATCAAGAAGGACCCGAAAAAGGGCGGCATCCTGCAGTTCGGTACCGAACTGGTCGCGGCGAAGGACGGCTCCCTCGCCGCCCTGCTCGGCGCTTCGCCAGGCGCGTCGGTGACCGTTTCGATCATGCTCGAGCTGATCGAGAAGTGCTTCCCGGCCAAGGCGTCCGGCGAGTGGGCAAGCAAACTGGCCGAGATCTTCCCGGCCCGTGAAAAGGTTCTGGAAACCGATGCTGCGCTGTATCGCAAGATCAACACGCAGAACAACATCGCCCTGGAACTGGTTGAAGAAAGCAGCGAGACCCCAAGCTACGCTTGATCTTGCCGCATAAAAAACGCCCCGATCGGGGCGTTTTTTCATGGCCTTGAAAAGCAAAAGATCGCAGCCTTCGGCAGCTCCTACACAGGTTTTGTGTTCAACCTGTAGGAGCTGCCGCAGGCTGCGATCTTTTGATCTCAGGAGCGGGACTTTTCGATCAGCTCGATGTAGTCCGGGGCGTTGCGCTGATCGGCGATCAGGTCAACAAAGGTCTTGCCCTGCTCATCCTTGCCATCAACGTCATAACCCGCCGCAACGAAGAAGCCCAGAAAGCGCTCGAAATCATCGATGCGCAAACCGCGATAGGCCTTGATCAGTTTGTGCAGCGACGGCGAAGTGGCGTCGACCGGCTCAAAATCGAGGAACAGCTTGATCTGCTCATCGCCGATCTCGTCACCAATCACTTGTTTCTTATCTTTACGCATTGCCGACTCCAGCTCGCAGACATGACACGGGGCGGGCAGTTTACCCTTGCCCGGCCGCCCGGCTCAACGCGGACGAATCGCCCCGGTATGAAGATCGGCCCAGATATGGCCATTGGCATAACTGAGGAACTGCACATACACCGTGTCGTTGCGCAGCAGATCCATCACCACGCGGTATTGAGCGAGCGGATAGAACAGCGTCAGGGTTTTGCTTTTATCGTTATATGCCGGTTTCTTCAGGCTTTTGCTTTCGCCGTCGAAACTCACCAGCACCTGGTTGATGTTCGCACCTTTGTTCAGAGACTTGCCCTTGAGGCGGATCAACAAGGACGAGGTGACCGGAATCGGCTGCTGATTGGACTGGCGCTGCGCACCGACCACCACCGAATATTCGCTGACCTGCAGCAGTTGCTGCTGCTCGGGTTCAGCGTCGCGCAGGGTCAGATCGTCCGGCGGCAGGAACTGGCTGTGCATCGGCGCAGCGGACAGCGGCAGGCTGATGGACAGCAACAGGGCGGCGAGGCTGCGGATCAAGAGGCGCATGACAGCTCCGGGGGCGGGGCCGAGCACTCTAGCATGGCTGTCGCGCAAGGATCAGCACACATAAAAACAACTGTGGGAGCGAGCCTGCTCGCGAAAGCGGTGTGTCAGTTTTCAATGATGCTGACTGACACGACGCCTTCGCGAGCAGGCTCGCTCCCACAGGGGGCAATGCAGGTTCTTACATGCCTTTAACGGCGTAAATCCCGTTGGCATTGCGCCAGTAGCCTTTGTAGTCCATGCCATAACCGAAGATGTAGCGGTCGATGCACGGCAGGCCGACGAAATCGGCTTTCAGGTCAGGACGTGCCTTGCGGTCGTGGTCCTTGTCGATCAGCACGGCGGTGTGCACTTTGCGTGCGCCGGCGTGTTTGCAGAAGTCGATGATCGCGCCCAGGGTGTGACCTTCATCGAGGATGTCGTCGATGATCAGCACGTCGCGGTCGATGAACGAGACTTCCGGCTTGGCTTTCCAGAACAGGTCGCCGCCGCTGGTTTCGTTGCGATAACGGGTCGCGTGCAGGTAGGACGCTTCCAGCGGGAATTGCAGATGCGTCAGCAGTTTGCCGGAGAAGATCAGGCCGCCGTTCATCACGCAGAACACCACCGGATTGCTGTCAGCCAGTTGTTCGTTGATTTGTGCACCGACGCGAGCGATGGCCGCCTCGACTTCAGATTCGGTGTACAGGCAGTCAGCCTCTCGCATGATTTGACGGATATGCTCGAGATCAGCGGACATGGCGCTCTCCAGGGGGTTGGCGGAATTGGAAAAGCGGGCAAAGGTACGCATCCCGCGAGGTCGAATCAAGCTCTTATGGACTAACGTACAGAATGTCCTATAGGACATCACCCTCGGATAGATTAATCTAGGCCGGTTTTTTTGCCCGCCGCCGGAGCCTTTCCCATGCCCATCCTCGAGATCCGCCATCCGCTGATCCGTCATAAACTCGGCCTGATGCGCCGCGCTGACATCAGCACCAAGAATTTCCGCGAGCTCGCTCAGGAAGTCGGCGCCCTGTTGACCTATGAAGCTACAAAAGATCTGCCGCTCGAATCCTACGACATTGCCGGTTGGTGCGGCACCGTGTCGGTGGAGAAGATCGCCGGCAAGAAGATCACCGTCGTGCCGATCCTGCGTGCCGGTATCGGCATGCTCGAAGGCGTGCTCAGCCTGATCCCGGGCGCCAAGGTCTCCGCTGTGGGCGTTGCCCGCAACGAAGAGAGACCCTGCAAGCGCACACCTATCTGGAAAAACTGGTACCGGAAATCGACGAGCGCCTGGCGATGATCATCGACCCGATGCTCGCCACCGGCAGCTCCATGGTTGCCACCATCGACCTGCTGAAAAAGGCCGGTTGCCGCGACATTCGCGCCATGGTCCTGGTGGCCGCGCCGGAAGGCATTGCTGCGGTCGAACAGGCGCACCCGGACGTGACCATCTACACCGCGTCCATCGATGAACGCTTGAACGAGCACGGCTACATCATTCCTGGGCTTGGCGACGCCGGTGACAAGATCTTCGGCACCAAGCAGAAGGACGCGTGACCATGCAGCAAGAGTTCAACGATCCGCTCTGGCGCACGGTGCTGTCCGGCGCGCAGATGCTGTTCGTGGCCTTCGGCGCCCTGGTGCTGATGCCGCTGATCACCGGCCTGGACCCGAACGTGGCACTGTTCACCGCAGGTCTGGGGACGATCCTGTTCCAGATCGTCACCGGCCGTCAGGTGCCGGTGTTCCTCGCGTCGAGCTTCGCCTTCATCACGCCGATCATCCTCGCCAAGGGCCAGTTCGGCCTCGCCGCGACCATGGGCGGGGTGATGGCGGCCGGTTTCGTCTACACCTTCCTCGGCCTGGCCGTGAAGATCAAAGGCACCGGCTTCATTGACCGCTTGCTGCCACCGGTGGTGATTGGTCCAGTAATCATTTCCATCGGCCTGGCCATGGCGCCGATTGCCGCGAACATGGCGATGGGCAAGGCCGGCGACGGCACCGAACTGATCCACTATCAGACGGCGATGATGATTTCCATGCCGGCGCTGCTGACCACGCTGATCGTGGCGGTCTTCGGCAAGGGCATCTTCCGTCTGGTGCCGATCATTTCCGGCGTGCTGGTGGGCTTTGCCATGTCGTTCTATTTCGGCGTGGTCGATACGGCGAAAATTGCTGCAGCGCCATGGTTCGCCCTGCCGCACTTCACCGCGCCCGAGTTCAACTGGCAGGCGATTCTGTTCATCGTTCCGGTGGCGCTGGCCCCGGCGATCGAACACATCGGCGGCGTGATTGCCGTGGGTAGCGTGACCGGTCGCGATTACCTGAAGAAGCCGGGCCTGCATCGCACCCTGCTCGGTGACGGCATCGCCACCACGGCCGCCGGCCTGTTCGGTGGCCCGCCCAACACCACTTACGCCGAAGTGACCGGCGCGGTGATGCTGACCAAGAACTACAACCCGAAAATCATGACCTGGGCGGCGATCTTCGCCATCACCCTAGCGTTCATCGGCAAGTTCGGCGCGCTGCTGCAAAGCATTCCGGTGCCGGTAATGGGCGGGATTCTGTGCTTGCTGTTCGGTTCAATCGCGGCAGTGGGCATGAACACCCTGATCCGCCACAAGATCGACCTGGGCGAAGCGCGCAACCTGGTGATTGTTTCGGTGACGCTGGTGTTCGGTATCGGCGGCGTGCTGGTTGGCACCGGCACCGGTCCTGATGACTTCGGCCTCAAAGGCATCGCGCTGTGCGCGGTGGTGGCGATTGCGCTGAACCTGATCCTGCCGGGCAATGATGGCTGGAAGCAGAAGAAGGCGGATGAGCCGCTGATCTAAGGCTTTCGGATCTTCATCGCCTGACAGATAGCATTCGCGAGCAGGCTCGCTCCCACAGGTCTGGAATGCATTTCAACCTCTGGGAGCGAGCCTGCTCGCGAAGCTTTTAAAGGGCCAGCGGCGCTCGTTCGCAGAGGGTCGCCAGCGCCTTGGCCCATTGCGGGTCGTCGTTCAGGCACGGCACCAGCACCAACTCCTCGCCCCCCGCTTCGCGGAACTGTTCCTTGCCGCGATCGCCGATCTCTTCCAGCGTCTCGATGCAATCGGCGACGAACGCCGGGCACATCACCAGAATCTTTTTCACCCCGCTTTTGGCCAGTTCATCCAGCCGCGCTTCGGTATACGGCTCGATCCATTTCGCCCGGCCCAGGCGTGACTGAAACGACACCGACCATTTGCCGTCCGCCAGCCCCATGGTTTTGGCGAAGGCGGCGGCGGTACGGAAACACTGCGCGCGATAACAGGTCGCCAATACCTCCGGCGAGGCGGTCTGGCAGCAATCGGCGCCCTTGAGGCAGTGATTGCCCGTCGGGTCGAGTTTGCTCAGATGGCGCTCAGGCAAGCCGTGAAAGCTCAGCAGCAGATGATCGTAGTCCTGCTGCAGATGTGGTCGAGCGCTGGCGGCCAGTGCCTCGATGTATTCCGGCTGATCGTAGAACGGTTGCAGGATCGACAACTGCACGTCGAGTTTCTTCTCGCGCAGCACGCGCCGGGCTTCTTCGATCACGGTGGTCGTGGTGCTGTCGGCGAACTGCGGGTACAGCGGCGCCAGAGTGATCTTCTTATGTCCCGCTTTGACCAGACGCAGCAGACAGGTTTCGATCGACGGCTCGCCATAGCGCATCGCCAGATCCACCGGGCCGTGTTTCCACGTCCGGGTCATCTGCTCCTGCAAGCGGCGGCTGAGCACCACCAGCGGCGAGCCCTCCTCCCACCAGATCGAGGCATAGGCGTGTGCCGATTGCTCGGGACGCTTGATCAGGATCAGCGACACCAGCAACCGCCTCAGCGGCCATGGCAGGTCGATCACGTAGGGGTCCATCAGAAATTGATTGAGGTAGCTGCGCACATCGGCCACCGAGGTGGAGGCCGGAGAGCCCAGGTTGACCAGAAGCAAAGCGTGATCGGTCATGCAACGTCCTATTTCAGAGGCGGCTGGAGAGATCATCCAGAGCCGCGCGTAAATCCGTAAAGCGGAAGCTGAACCCCGCTTCGAGCAAGCGTGCCGGCGTCGCGCGCTGGCCGCCAAGCAATAACAGTGACAGCTCGCCGAGCATGACTTTCAGCGCCAGGGTCGGCATCGGCATGAACGCCGGGCGGTGCAACACACTGCCCAGAGTCTTGGCAAATTCGCGGTTGCGCACAGGTTTCGGCGCGCAGGCATTATAAGGACCGCTCGCCTGATTCCGGTGCAGAAGAAAATCAATCAGGGCGATTTGATCGTCGATGTGAATCCACGGCATCCACTGCCGACCATTGCCCAAAGGCCCGCCCAGCCCGAGCTTGAACGGCAGCAACAGCCGCGACAAAAAGCCGCCCTCAGCCGACAGCACCAGACCGGTTCGCACCAGTACCACGCGGATGCCGAGGTTTTCGGCGCGCAGGGCGGTTTCTTCCCAGGCGATGCACAACTGACTGGCGAAGTCGTCGATGCCCGGCGGTGATTCTTCAGTCAACTCGCGTTCGCCACCGTCGCCGTACCAGCCGATCGCCGAGCCGGAAATCAGCAGCGACGGTTTCTGCGCGCGAGTTTCCAGCCACGCCAGCAGCGTTTCCGTCAGGGTGATGCGGCTGCTCCACAGCAACGCCTTGCGACGATGGGTCCAGGGGCGGTCGGCAATCGGCGCGCCGGCGAGATTGACGATCGCATCCAGCGGCTCTTCGCCGAGGTCCTCCAGACGGGCAATCCCGCGCACCTGCGAGCCGCAGATCTGCGCGACTTTTTCCGCGCGGCGACTCCACACCGTCAGCCGATGGCCCTGCTCCAGCCAGTGCCGGCAGAGCTGACGTCCGATCAAACCAGTACCGCCGGTCAGCAATATGTGCATGACATCTTCCTCGCGTGGCGTTTAACCCGGATCACTAGTCTATTTTTATAGGCAGGGATCTTTTCGATCGGGCAGGCTCTATGGTTTAACAATAGGCCAAGCTGTCAGAACGAGAACGCTAGAAGTTATACCAAAAAACAGAATTGTACAGGTTTCATCGACGGCGTAGTCTGTACAGAAAGGTAAACGAGGCCCCTATGACTGTACCTATCGCAATCATCGGCACCGGCATCGCCGGGCTCTCCGCCGCTCAGGCTCTGACAGAGACCGGGCATACCGTTCAACTGTTCGATAAAAGCCGCGGCAGCGGGGGGCGCATGTCGAGCAAGCGCAGCGACGCCGGCTCGCTGGACTTGGGCGCTCAATACTTCACCGCGCGCGACCGGCGCTTCGTCACCGAAGTGCAGCGCTGGCAGAGCCGGGGCTGGGCCGCCGAGTGGGCGCCGCAGCTGTACACCTTCCAGGGCGGCCAACTGAACATGTCGCCCGACGAGCAGACCCGCTGGGTCGGCACGCCGCGCATGAGCGCCATCACCCGTGGCCTGCTCGATGGCCTGGACGTGCAGTTTGCCTGCCGCATCACCGAGGTCTATCGCGGCGAAGAGCACTGGCATCTGCAGGACGCCGACGGCTGCACCCACGGCCCCTTCAGCCATGTGGTGATCGCCACACCGGCACCGCAAGCCACCGCGCTGCTGGCCGCCGCACCGAAACTTGCCGGCGTCGCTGCCGGGGTGAAAATGGAGCCGACCTGGGCCGTCGCCCTCGCCTTTGAAACCCCGCTGGATACGCCGATCGAAGGCTGCTTCGTACAGGACAGCCCGCTCGACTGGCTGGCGCGCAACCGCAGCAAACCCGGGCGCGACAGCACTCTCGACACTTGGGTGCTGCATGCAACCAGCGCCTGGAGCCGGCAACACATCGACCTCTCCAAGGAAGCAGTAATCGAACATCTGCACGGTGCTTTTGCCGAACTGCTGCACAGCGCCATGCCTGCGCCGACCTTCAGCCTCGCCCACCGCTGGCTCTATGCGCGCCCCGCTACCGGCCACGAGTGGACCACGCTGGCCGACGCCGACCTGGGCTTGTACGCCTGCGGCGACTGGTGCCTGTCGGGCCGCGTTGAAGGCGCTTGGCTGAGCGGTCAGGAGGCTGCACGTCGCTTGCACGAACACCTGCAATGAATCGCATCAATCCGCGCAAATTGCTGCTGTCGAAGTGGACAGCAGCCCATCCGCAAAATCGCGAAAAACATTTTCTGGTCACCGAACTGATCCGCGACGAGGAAGGTACGGTGCTGGAAGTTGAATTGCAGGCGGTGTTGACCCAGCGTAGCGAGCGGATGGATTGGCAGGTGCTGAAAGACAGCGAGCACTGGTTACTGGGCTGGAAATAGATTTCCCTTGTGGGAGCGAGCCTGCTCGCGAAAGCGCTGTATCAAATGCAATTTCATTCACTGGCCCACCGCTTTCGCGAGCAGGCTCGCTCCCACATATTCAGCGCTGTAGAAAAATCTTATACAAATCATTTGACTTGTACATCCATCGATCTATGCTGAGGAAAAGTTGTACAGAGATAACTCTCTGTACAGGTATAGATTCGAGGTGCTCATGTCTACTGCTTCCCTGTCCAAGCCGAAGATCGCCATCAGCGCCTGCCTGTTGGGCGAAGAAGTGCGCTACAACGGTGGGCACAAGGAATCGCGGCTGTGCAGCCGTACCCTCACCGAATATTTCGATTTCGTCCCGTTGTGCCCGGAAGTCGCCATCGGCATGGGCATTCCCCGTGAGCCGATTCGGCTGGTCGGCGACCCTGAGCAACCCGAGGCAGTCGGCACCGTTGACCGGACCATCAACGTAACCAGGCCGCTGGCCGAGTACGGCGAGAAAATGGCCGCCGAGTTGCAGGACCTGTCCGGCTACATCTTCATGCAGCAGTCGCCCTCCTGCGGGCTGGAACGGGTCAAGGTCTATCACGACAACGGCGCGCCAGTGAACGGTGGCGGACGCGGCATCTATGCGCAGGCATTCTGTGCACAGCATCCGGATCTGCCGGTGGAAGAAGCCGGGCGCCTCAACGATCCGGTGCTGCGGGAAAACTTCATCACCCGCGTCCTGGCCTACAGCGCCTGGCAGCAAGTGCTCGCCGAGGGCCTGAGCCGCCGCGCCCTCACCGAGTTCCATTCGCGCTACAAGTACCTGCTGATGGCGCACAACCCGCTGCAATACAAAAACCTCGGCAAGATGCTCGGCAACATGGCCGACAGCGATCCCGCCGAACTCGGCCCGCGCTATTTCAGCGAGCTGATGGCCGCGCTGAAGAAATGCGCCACTCGCGGCACCCATTGCAACGTGCTGCTGCACCTCAGTGGTTATTTGAAACAATCGCTGAGCGCCGAAGACAAACAGGAAATGCAGCAGATCATCGGTCAGTACCGCCAGGGCATCGTGCCGCTGGTGGTGCCGTTGACCTTGCTCAAACACCACTTTCGACTCCATCCGGACCCGTACATCGCGCAGCAGGTTTACCTGCAGCCGCATCCGGAAAACCTCAGTCTGCGAAACGCGATCTAATGAACGATAAAACCGACAGCAGCGCCCAGGAAGACCTCGGCGCCGACTTCAAGAAAGCCCTCGACGAGGGCTGGTTGCCGATTCGCGAAGTCGCGCGGCAGACAGGCGTCAACGCCATCACCCTGCGCGCGTGGGAACGTCGCTATGGGTTGGTGGTGCCTCAGCGCACGCCCAAGGGCCATCGACTGTATAGCGCTGAACATGTGCAGCGGATCATGGCCATCCTTACCTGGCTCAACCGTGGCGTTGCGGTCAGCCAGGTCAAGCCACTGCTCGATGCGCCGCAGGCCTTCACGGAAACCGTGGAAAACGATTGGCAGCGTCTGCATCAGACCTTGCTGTCGGCGGTCACATCGCTCAATGAGCGCGCGCTGGATGACAGCGTCAATCAGGCCATCGCCTTGTATCCGCCACGGACGTTGTGCGAGCAATTGCTGATGCCGCTGCTGGCCGAGCTCGAACAGCGCTGGCAGGGCCAGTTCGGCGCACAGATGGAACGGACGTTTTTCTTTTCCTGGTTGCGCAGCAAATTCGGCGCACGCATCTACCATAACAACCGTCAGCTGCATTCGGCGCCGCTGTTGTTGATCAATCATTCCGACCTGCCGCTGGAGCCGCATCTGTGGCTGTGCGCATGGCTGATCAGCAGTGCCGATTGCCCGGTGCAAGTGTTCGACTGGCCACTGCCGGCCGGTGAACTGGCGCTGACCGTCGAGCATCTGCAAGCCCGTGGCGTGCTGCTGTATTCGAGCAAAGCCATGCAACTGGCGCAGTTGCCCAAGCTGTTGGCAAACGTCAATTGCCCGACCTTGATTGCTGGCCCCACGGTGCACATTCACCACACCGAGTTGTCCGCACGCACCGCCCAGACTGCCGATCTGTTCCTGGCTGAAGATCCGCTTGCCGCACACCAGGCGCTGCTCGAGCGCGGATTGATTTGATGATGGGTTTAATCACATGCAACTGATCTGGCTGCGCAGCGACTTGCGCCTACATGACAACACAGCCCTCGCGGCCGCCGCAGCGCGCGGCCCGACCGTGGCGGTGTATCTGGTGAGTCCGCAGCAGTGGCTGGAGCACGACGATGCGCCGTGCAAAGTGGATTTCTGGCTGCGCAACCTGCGCGAACTGAGTCAGAGCCTCGGCGCGCTGAACATCCCGTTGTTGATTCGCAGCGCACCGCACTGGGATCAGGCACCGGCAGAATTGCTCAAGCTGTGCCGGCAATTGAAGGTCGAGGCGGTGCACGCCAACGAGGAATACGGCGTTCACGAAAGCCACCGTGATGAAGCCGTGGCCGAAACGTTGCGAGCCGAAGGCATCGAATTCCACAGTTACCTGGATCAGTTGCTGTTCAAACCCGGCACAGTGCTGACCAAGACCGGCACCTACTTCCAGGTGTTCAGTCAGTTTCGCAAAGTCTGCTACGAACGCCTGCATCGCTCGATGCCGGCACTGGTCAAGGCACCCGGCAAGCAGGCCGCGCTGGATATCGCCAGCGATGCAATTCCGGAGGCGGTAAAAGGTTTCGCCACACCGAGCGAATCCCTGCGCGCCCTGTGGCCGGCCGGCGAGCAAGAGGCGCGACGCCGCCTCGATACCTTCACCGACGCGCAGATCGACTACTACCGCAGTGAACGCGACTTCCCGGCCAAACCTGGCACCAGCCAATTGTCGGCGTATCTTGCCGCCGGCGTGATCTCGCCACGCCAGTGCCTGCACGCTGCACTGCAAAGCAATCAGGGCGAGTTCGAAAGCGGCAAGGTCGGCGCAGTGACCTGGATCAACGAGCTGCTGTGGCGCGAGTTCTATAAACACATTCTGGTCGGCTACCCACGCGTCTCCCGGCATCGCGCCTTCCGCCCGGAAACCGAGGCGCTGGCCTGGCGCGATGCGCCGGAAGAACTCAAGGCCTGGCAGGAGGCACGCACCGGGCTGCCGATCATCGACGCGGCGATGCGTCAACTGCTGGAAACCGGCTGGATGCACAATCGCCTGCGCATGGTCGTAGCGATGTTCCTGACCAAAAACCTGCTGATCGACTGGCGCGAGGGCGAACGCTTTTTCATGCGCCACCTGATCGACGGCGACCTGGCGGCCAACAACGGTGGCTGGCAGTGGAGCTCATCGACCGGCACCGACTCGGCGCCGTACTTCCGTATCTTCAACCCGTTGAGCCAGTCGGAAAAATTCGATGCCGAAGGCGTGTTCATCAAGCACTGGTTGCCGGAACTGGCCGGGCTCAACAAGAAGGAAGTGCACAATCCGGCGGCAGCCGGAGGACTGTTCGGCGTGGCCGATTATCCGGCGCAGATCGTTAACCTCAGCACTTCACGCGAGCGTGCGCTGACAGCGTTCAAGAACTTGCCGTCGCGCCAGCCTGTGGGCGGCAGCGATGAGTGAATTCCTGCGCAGCTTCGCCCGCGAGTTTTCCGGGTTGAACAAGGACAACCTGCATCGCCTCGGCGAGCTGTACAGCGAAGACATTCATTTCACCGATCCGCTGCACGAAGTTCAGGGCTTGGCACAACTGCGGGATTACTTCAGTGAGCTGTACGCCAACGTCAGCGATCTGCGTTTCGATTTTCACGGCTTTGACCAGATCCGCGAAGGTGAGGGTTACCTGCGCTGGGTCATGAGTTATCGCCATCCGCGCCTGGCCAACGGTCGGGAAATCAGGGTCGGTGGCTGCTCGCACCTGCTCTGGCGCGACAAGGTTTATCGCCATCGGGATTATTTCGATGCCGGGGCGCTGCTGTATGAACACTTGCCAATATTGGGCCGGGTGATTGCCTGGCTGAAAAGGAGAATGGGATGAGTCGTACACCTCCACGGCGGTATTGGTTGACCGGCGCCAGCAGTGGCATCGGTGCAGCCTTGTGTGAGGACATTCTGAAAAGCGGCGCGCACCTGGCGGTCAGCTCGCGCTCGGCCGCGCCGCTCAAGGTTTTGTCCCAGCGTTACCCGGGCCAGGTGCTGGTGGTGCCCGGCGATCTGACCAACAGTCAGACCGTGCGCGAAATCGGTGAGCAGATCGCCGAGGCCTGGGGATCGCTGGACAGCGTGATTCTCAACGCCGGCACCTGTGAATATGTCGACGCGCGCCAGTTCGATTCGTCGATCATCGAGCACGTGGTGCGCACCAATCTGCTCGCCAGCAGCTATTGCATCGAGGCCGCCCTGCCGCTGTTGCGCAAAGGCACCGCGCCGCATCTGGTCGGCATGGCCAGCTCGGTGACTTACCTGCCGCTGCCACGGGCCGAAGCCTATGGCGCATCGAAGGCCGGGCTGCGTTACCTGTTCGAATCGCTGCGCATCGATCTGGCGGATGAAGGTATTGAAGTCACCATCATCAGCCCGGGTTTTGTCGAAACACCGCTGACCGAAAGGAACGATTTCCCGATGCCGCTGAGCTGGCCCGCAGATAAAGCGGCGCGGCACATCTTCGCCAAACTCAAGGACCGTCCGCTGGAAATTGCCTTCCCGGGGCTGTTCATGGCCGCGCTGTGGCCGCTGTCCAAGCTGCCCGCTCGCGCGCAACTGGCGATCGGCAAACGCATGGTGCGCAAGAACCCACCGCAGCGGGACCCGATATGAAAATCGCCGTAATTGGCAGCGGTATCGCCGGGCTCACCTGCGCCTACCTGCTGAACCGCCGCCACGACATCACCGTGTTCGAAGCGAGTGACTGGGTCGGCGGCCATACCCACACCGTACCGGTCAGCGTGGCCGGGCAATCGTTCGCCATCGATACCGGTTTCATCGTGTTCAACGACTGGACCTACCCGAACTTCATTCGCTTGCTCAACCAGCTCGGCGTGGCGTTCAAGCCGACCGAAATGAGCTTTTCGGTAACCGACCCGGACACCGGCGTCGAGTACAACGGCAACAACCTCAACAGCCTGTTCGCCCAGCGCAGCAATCTGTTGTCGCCGGGGTTCTGGGGCATGCTGCGCGATATTCTGCGCTTCAACAAAGAAGCGCAGCGCGACCTGATCGAACTGCGCATCGCCGCCGATACGACCCTCGATGATTACCTCAAGGCTGGCGGCTACGGCGAGCGTTTCATCCTGCATTACATCGTGCCGATGGGCGCGGCGATCTGGTCGATGCCGATGGCGGAAATGCTCAATTTCCCGCTGCAATTCTTCCTGCGCTTCTTCAAGAATCATGGCCTGCTCTCAGTCAGCGATCGTCCGCAGTGGCAGGTCATTGAAGGCGGATCCAGTGCTTATGTGGCGCCACTGACCGCTTCGTTCAGCGACAGGATCCGCCTGAACTGCCCAGTCAAGCGAGTCGAGCGCAACCAGCACGGCGTGGTTATCCACAGCCCGGCCGGCCTCGAACATTTCGACAAAGTGGTGTTCGCCTGTCACAGCGATCAGGCGCTGAACCTGCTGGCCAACCCGAGCGACGCCGAGCGCTCGATTCTCGGCGCCCTGCTCTACGCAGACAACGATGTCGTGCTGCACACCGACACGCGCCTGCTGCCGACGCGCAAACTGGCCTGGGCCAGCTGGAATTATCGCCTCGGGGGCGCCGGCCATACGCGCGCGGCGGTCACCTACAACATGAACATCCTGCAGGGCATCGAAAGCGACACTACGTTCTGCGTCAGCCTCAACCAGACTGCCGGCATCAGCCCGGACAAGGTACTGGCCCGCTATACCTACGCCCACCCGCAATACACCCTCGCCGCAGCGGCCGCGCAAAACCGTTGGGGCGAACTCGATGGCGAGCAGCACACACATTATTGCGGCGCCTACTGGGCCAACGGCTTTCATGAAGATGGCGTGGTCAGCGGGCTGCGCGTAGCCGCCGCGTTCGGTGAAACCCTGTGAACAGCGCTCTGTACAGCGGCGTCATCGGCCACCGACGTTTTTCGCCGCGCCGCCACGAATTCCGCTACCGCATCGGTTTGCTCTACCTCGACCTGAGCGAACAGGACGCCGTACTGGCCCTGTCGCCACTGGCCGGGCGCAGCCGCTTTGCGCCGTTCTCGTTTCGCGAAACCGATTACCTGAAAGCCTTCACCGGCAAGGGCATGCGCCTGATCGACGCGGTGCGCCAGCAGGTCGGCGCAGCCATCGGTCATGAGCCACAAGGCGCGGTGTGCCTGCTGACCCAGCCGCGCAGTTGGGGCCTGTCGTTCAATCCGGTGAGTTTCTTCTATTGCCATGAAGCCGACGGACAACTCGCGGCGATCGTTTGTGAAGTAACCAATACGCCATGGCGCGAGCGTTTTCATTACGTGTTGCCGGCGCAGACGCCGACCAGTCTGGTGGATTTCCACCAACATTTTGCTGTAGCCAAGGCGTTTCACGTTTCACCGTTTCTGCCCCGCGACCTCGAATACCGCATGAGCTTCAGCCCGGCCGCGCAAAGCCTGGGTGTGCACATGGCCGATTGGCAGGGCAGCGAGAAACTGTTCGACGCCACACTGAATCTGCGCCGCGAACCGCTCGATCGTCGCAGCCTGCATCGCTATCTGCGGCGCTTCCCGTGGATGACCGCAAAAACCGCCTTGGCGATTTATTGGCAAGCACTGCGACTGCTGCTCAAGCGCGCGCCGATCTTCCCTCACCAGGCTGCCGACGGCAGCTTTAAAACCGCCACTGTGCCTCCGAAGGAGCCGCACCATGAAATCCTCTAGCCTGCCGCTCGGTCGCTTCAGCACCAACGGTTTGACCGGCTCGCTGCTGCGCCGTGGCGTGTTGCGCCAATTGGCCCAGCTCAAACACGGACAATTGATGGTCGTCGAGGATGGCGAACAAATGCTTTTCGGCACCCCGGGCAGTGCTCTGCTTGGTGAAGTCCATGTGCTCGATCCGGCCCTGTGGGGCATGGTCGCCAGTAGCGGCTCGATCGGCGCCGGCGAAGCATTCATCCACGGCTATTGGAGTTCGCCGGACCTGACTGCTGTGGTGCGCGTGTTCGTCAGCAATCTCGATGTACTCGATGCCATGGAAGGTGGCCTGGCGCGTCTGGGCCGGCCCTTCGTGCAAGGGCTGCACTGGCTCAATCGCAACACGCGCAAGGGTTCGCAGAAAAACATCGCCGCGCACTACGACCTCGGCAATGAACTGTTCGAACAGTTTCTCGACCCGACCATGATGTATTCCGCCGCCCAGTTCCTTTCGCCGAGCGACACCCTGGAACAGGCGCAACTGAACAAACTCGAGCGCATCTGCCAGAAACTCGCGCTCAAACCCAGCGACCACCTGCTGGAAATCGGCACCGGTTGGGGCAGCATGGCCCTTTACGCAGCGCAGCATTACGGTTGCCGCGTGACCACTACGACGCTGTCGAAAGAGCAGTTCGCGTTCACTGCCAAGCGCATCGAACAACTCGGCTTGCAGGATCGCGTCACCCTGCTGCTCAAGGACTACCGCGACCTCAGCGGCGAGTACGACAAACTGGTATCGATCGAGATGATCGAGGCGGTCGGCCATCGGTTCCTGCCGACCTACTTCAAGCAATGCGCGCAGTTGCTCAAAAGCAACGGCCTGATGCTGCTCCAGGCGATCACCATTCGCGAACAACGCTACGAACAGGCCAAGCGCAGCGTCGACTTCATCCAGCGCTACATCTTCCCCGGCGGCGCCCTGCCCTCGGTGCACAAGATGCTCGATGTGGTCGGCCGCGAAACCGACATGAACCTGCTGCACATGGAAGATTTCGGCCTGCATTACGCCAAGACACTGCGCCTGTGGCACGAGAACTTTCGCCTCGCCCATGGTCGTCTGAACGAATTGGGCTATGACGATTATTTCCTGCGTTTGTGGGAGTTTTACCTGTGCTATTGCGAGGGCGGGTTCCTCGAACGCACCATCGGCACCGCGCAATTGCTGCTGGCCAAACCGGCGGCGATGACCGCGCCGCTGCTCGGACGCTTCGATGCGTGAGCGAATCGCCAATGCCGTGCTGTTTCAGCTCGGCTGGCTGGCCTGCGTGCTCGGCGGCAACAGTTTATGGCTGTTGCTGGCACTGGCGGCGCTGGTGATTCATCTGCGCTGGATCAGCAGTTGGGCGGCGGAAGGTCGTTTGATACTGTGCGTGGTGATTGTCGGCACGGCGGTGGACAGTGTTCTGCGTTATCTCGGCGTGTTCCGCTTTGCAGACGCCTCGCCGCTGATTCCGCTGTGGCTGATGCTGCTATGGGCACTGCTCGCCACCACGTTGCGCCACTGCCTGGCCTGGAGCGCGCGGCCATGGTGGCTGGCCAGCGGACTTGGCGCGGTGGGCGGGGCATTGTCGTACTACGGTGGCGGACGCTTGGCCGGCGTGCATTTCCCTTACGGCGAAGTGTCGACGCTGATCGTCATCGGACTGCTCTGGGCAGGGCTGTTCCCGCTGTTGCACTTGATGGCACGGCGTCTGGCGCCGTGAGCGTCCGTCAGCGCTTTCACACCCACCGCGATCACTGCCTTACACTGCCCCGATGAAAACCATCCCACACACACAAATCGCCGAACCGGCGGTCACCTGCTCGACCTGTGCGGCGTGCTGCTGCCAGCTCGAAGTGATGCTGATCACCGACACCGGCGTGCCTGATCGCTTTATCGATACCGATGAATGGGGCGGCGAAGTGATGCTGCGTCTGGACGACGGCTGGTGCGCGGCGCTGGATCGCGACAGCATGATGTGCACAATCTATGAACGACGCCCGCTGATTTGCCGCGAGTTTGAAATGGGCGCGCCGGAGTGCATCGAAGAGCGCCGGGGAATTGCTACAGCCTACCGCTGATTTCTTTGACGGCGCAGAAACAACTGTGGGAGCGAGCCTGCTCGCGAAGGCGGTGTGTCAGCCACCATTTGAATTGGCTGACACTCTGCTTTCGCGAGCAGGCTCGCTCCCACGTTGGTTCCGCGTAGGCGGATTACAGCGGCATTGTGTAATGCAGCGCGTAGCTTTCTACACCATCGTTGTCGCTGGACAGGCCGGCGTTGGAGTAGTGCGTGGCGCGGATGCCGACTTCGTGGCCGCCGTTGAAGCGCAGGCCGACACCGATGCGGTCTTCGAACTGGAAGGAGCCGCCCAGGTTGTTGCTTTCGTATTCGGTGTTGGAGAAGAACGCCACGCCGATACCCGCTTCCACGTATGGCTTGACCGACTGGCCGGCAAACTCGTAAACGAATACAGGTGAGAACGACAGGCTGTTGTTGCTGGAAGTCTTGTCACCTTCCCAGTACGTGTAGGCACCGCTCCAGTAGCCGGTCAGGCGACCGACGTCGCTCTGCAGCCAGCTCTTGTCCCAGTCGAAATTCATGCCTAAGCGATACGTCATTGTCGAATCGCTGGTACCGCCGACGGCGAATTCAACGCCAGCGGCTTGTGCAGAAATGCTTTGCCCCATCAGTGCGGCCGCAATCGCGGCCAAGCAGAATAGTCGCTTCACTTTGAAACTTCCTTTTCCGGAACGATCGTTTGGTTTTTAGTTGCTGCTGTCGCTATAGAAATCCGCGCTTGGTCAGAAGTTCAGCGTTTTTTTAGTTATTTCACATTTTTTTTACAAGTCGAAGTTTTGCACATTCGACGCAGTTTGGCCCAGCAACGGTAGGATTTTTCTGAGAGATTGCGGATCGCCGCTGGTCCAGAACTTCACCGGCTGGCTCGGACGTTGCGCCAGCAGATCACGCTCCGCGAGCAAGCGTTGCAACTGCCGGGCCACGGCAGCTCCGGTATCGATCAGGCTGACATCGTCGGCGATCATCGACCTGAGTAGCGGCTTGAGGAAGGGATAATGGGTACAGCCAAGAATGATCGTGTCGCAGTTTTGCGCCAGCAATGGAGCGACGTAACCTTGCAATAAAGTGCGTAATTCGGCGCTGTGCAGATCACCCGTTTCGATCAGTTCGACCAGTCCCGGACAGGGCTGGGTGATGACTTTTATGTCAGCCGCGAAGCGATCGAGCAACGCGGCAAACTTCGCGCTCTGCAACGTGCCGGTCGTGGCCAGGACGCCAACCACGCCGCTTCGTGTGGCCGCTGCGGCCGGTTTGACCGCCGGTTCCATGCCGACAATCGGCCAGTCGGGGAAATCGCGACGCAGATCGGCAACCCCCGCCACGGTCGCGGTATTGCACGCCAGCACCAAAGCTTTGGCCCCCTGCTCGCGAAAAAACCCGGCCATCACGCTGCAACGCTCGCGGATGAATTCCGGGGTTTTCTCGCCGTAAGGAATGTTCCCGCAATCGGCGACATAAAGCAGCGATTCGTTGGGCAGCAAGCGCTGGATTTCGCCGAGGACCGACAAGCCGCCGACCCCGGAATCGAACACGCCGATCGGCGCTTCACGCATGGCGGGCGCCACAGACGCTGCAGCCCGGATCGCGCTTGACCCGCAGCTCACGGAATCGCGAGCCCAAGGCGTCGATCAACAACAGTCGCCCCACCAATGGTTCACCAAAGCCGACCAGCACCTTCAACGCTTCCAGCGCCTGCAAACTGCCAACCAGACCGACCAGTGGCCCGACCACGCCGGCCTCGCTGCAGGTCAGTTCGGCTTCGCTGCCGTGACCGTACAGGCAGTGATAGCAAGGGCTGTCGGCACGTCGTGGATCGAACACCGACAACTGCCCCTCCAGACGAATCGCCGCGCCGCTGACTAATGGCTTGCACGCGGCAACACAGGCGGCGTTGACCGCCTCGCGCGTGGAAAAGTTGTCCGAACAATCGAGCACCAGATCCACCGCCGCCACCGCTGCGGCGAGAGAATCGGCGTCCAGCGCCTGACGATGGGCGACCAGTTGAATCTCGGGATTGATCGCGCCCAGGCGCTTGAGCGCCGAGTCGACCTTGGACATGCCGACACTGTCGGTGTCGTGAATGATCTGCCGTTGCAGATTGGTCAGATCGACCGTGTCGAAATCCGCCAGATGCAATTCGCCGACGCCCGCCGCTGCCAGATACAACGCCACTGGCGCGCCGAGGCCGCCAAGGCCGACGATCAGCACGCGGCTGCCTTTGAGCTTCAGTTGCCCGTCGATGTCGATGTGTTGCAGCAGAATCTGCCGGCTGTAGCGCAGCAATTCCTGATCATTCAGCACGGCAGGCGCCCCAGACTGATGCGTTGATGGCCGCCCAGATCGGTGCGGCTATGGACTTCTTCAAAGCCACGGGTAAGCAGCAGATCACGCACGGCTTCGGCCTGATCATAGCCGTGTTCGAGCATCAGCCAGCCGCCGGTTTCAAGATGATCCGGCGCCTGCACAACAATCAGGCGCAGATCATCGAGGCCATCTTCACCGGCGACCAGCGCACTGGCCGGTTCGAAGCGTACATCGCCCTCGACCAGATGCGGATCGGCGGCGGCAATGTACGGCGGGTTGCTGATGATCAGTTGAAAGCGCTGGCCTGCAAGTGCGCTGAACCAATGGCTGTTCAGCACCGTAGCGTTGTTC
Organism: Pseudomonas sp. TE9122; assembly: GCF_056278925.1. Classification (NCBI taxonomy): domain Bacteria; kingdom Pseudomonadati; phylum Pseudomonadota; class Gammaproteobacteria; order Pseudomonadales; family Pseudomonadaceae; genus Pseudomonas; species Pseudomonas sp. TE9122. The sequence goes on from NZ_JBWBQI010000001.1 coordinate 4,392,877, forward strand.
AGGTGCAGACGCTGGCGATTGCGTTCGGCCAGGGCCACGGCTTCAAGCACACGATCCACGGCGGTGACTTTCCACGCCGGCCGTTCGCTGGCCAAGGCCAAAGCAATCGCGCCACTGCCGGTGCCCAGATCAAGAACCTTGGCCGGAGTTGCCGGCAGCAGCTCAAGGGCTGCCTCCACCAGCAATTCGGTGTCGGGACGCGGAATCAGCGTGTGCGGCGCGACTTCCAGATCCAGCTTCCAAAAGCCCTGCTGGCCGAGAATGTAGGCCACCGGTTCACCGCTACGCCGCCGTTGCAAATACTCGGCAAAGGTCAGCGCCGCTTCACTCGGCACGATGCGCTCGGGCCAGGTATGCAGGAAGCTGCGCGACTTGCCCAGTGCGGCGGCGAGAAGCAATTCAGCGTCCAGACGCGCTGTGGGCGAGTCCGGCAACTCGGCAGCGCGCAACAGGCTGGCGATGATGGTCATTTATTCACCTATCGCTGCGAGTTGGTCAGCCTGATATTCGGCCAGCAACGGCTCGATCACAGCTTCGACGCCACCGGCGAGAATTTCATCCAGGGAATACAGGGTCAGGTTGACGCGATGGTCGGTGACCCGGCCCTGGGCGTAGTTGTAGGTGCGGATACGCTCGGATCGATCGCCGGAGCCGACCAGCAACTTGCGCTCACTGGCAATCGCGTTGGCTGCCGCTGCGTTTTGCTGATCGTTGAGCTTGGCCGACAGCCACGCCATCGCCCGGGCGCGGTTCTTGTGCTGGGAGCGCTCTTCCTGGCATTCGACGACAGTGCCGGTCGGGATGTGGGTAATGCGGATCGCCGAATCGGTGGTGTTGACGTGCTGACCACCGGCCCCGGAGGAACGGTAAGTGTCGACGCGCAGATCCGCCGGGTTGATCTCGATGGCTTCGCGCTCGTCCGGCTCGGGCAACACCGCCACGGTGCACGCCGAGGTGTGGATCCGGCCCTGGGATTCGGTGGCGGGTACGCGCTGAACGCGGTGCGCGCCGGACTCGAATTTCAGCTTGCCGTAAACGTTGTCGCCTTCAATGCGCGCGATGACTTCTTTATAGCCACCGTGTTCACCTTCGTTCTCCGAAAGGATCTCGACACGCCAGCCACGCCGCTCGGCATAACGCGAGTACATGCGGAACAGGTCACCGGAGAAGATCGCCGCCTCGTCGCCACCGGTGCCGGCGCGAATTTCGAGGAAGACGTTGCGCCCGTCATTCGGATCTTTAGGCAGCAACATGCGCTGCAGATCGGATTCCAGCGTGACCAGCAACTCCTTGGCTTCGCGAACTTCTTCCACGGCCATTTCGCGCATGTCCGGGTCGTTGTCCTTGAGCAGCGCCTGCGCGCCTTCAAGATCGCTTTGTACGCCGAGCAGCTTTTTATAGGCGGCCACTACCGGCTCGAGTTCGGCGTATTCCTTGGAATAGGCGCGGAATTTGGCCTGATCGGCAATGACTTCACCGTCGCCGAGCAGCGCGGTCAGTTCCTCGAAACGGTCCTGGAGAATGTCCAGCTTGTTGAGCAGTGACGCTTTCATTGCGGTTTTTTATCCGAAAAACTATCCGGTGAGCCCTCAAGGGCAAAGAGTTCCTGGGCCATGGCCAGCGCATCGAGGCGGCCTTCGGCAGACAGCTTTTTCAACTGCACGCTGGGCGCATGCAAGAGTTTGTTGGTCAGGCCACGGGCCAGTTGCCCGAGAACGTCTTCGGCGTTGCCGCCGTTGGCCAGCAGACGCAGGGCTTTTTGCAATTCCTCGTCACGCAAGCGCTCGCTCTGTTGACGATAGGCCTTGAGCACATCGACTGCCGCCAGTTCGCGCAAGCGCACCATGAAATCGTCGGCGCCGACCGAGACCATCTCCTCCGCCGCTTGCGCAGCGCCCTGACGGCTCTTGAGGTTCTCGGCGACCACTTCGTGGAGATCGTCGACGCTGTACAGGTAAACGTCGTCGAGCTCGCCGACTTCCGGCTCGATATCGCGCGGTACCGCAATGTCGACCATGAAGATCGGCTTGTGCTTGCGCAGCTTCAGCGCACTTTCCACCGCACCCTTGCCGAGGATTGGCAACTGGCTGGCGGTCGAACTGATGACGATATCGCTGCGCACCAGCTCCGCCGGAATGTCCGAGAGCAGCACGGCGTGAGCGCCGAATTGCTCGGCCAACTGGCTGGCGCGCTCCAGCGTGCGGTTGGCAACGACGATGCGCTTGACCCCCAGCTCATGCAAATGGCGCGCGACCAGCGTAATCGTCTCGCCGGCACCGATCAGCAGCGCCTGGCTGCGTTGCAGATCGCTGAAAATCTGTTTCGCCAGGCTCACTGCGGCAAACGCCACCGACACCGGGTTCTCGCCGATCGCGGTATCGGTACGCACTTGCTTGGCGGCATTGAACGTCGCCTGAAACAGCCGCCCCAGCAGCGGACCGATGGTACCGGCCTCGCGGGCCACGGCGTAGGCCGATTTCATCTGACCGAGAATCTGCGGTTCGCCCAGCACCAGCGAGTCGAGCCCGGAGGCGACGCGCATCATGTGACGAACAGCCGCATCGTCTTCATGCACATAGGCACTGGCGCGCAGTTCGTCGAGGCTCAGATGGTGATAATCGGCCAGCCAGCGCAGCACGACATCGGCCGAGAGCTGATCCTGTTCTATATAAAGCTCACTGCGATTGCAGGTGGAGAGGATCGCGGCTTCGCGGCTGTCGGTCAGTCGGCAGAGCTGCTGCAAGGCCTCCACCAGCTGCTCAGGGGTAAAGGCCACGCGCTCGCGGACGTCTACTGAAGCAGTCTTGTGGTTAATACCGAGTGCAAGGAAGGCCATTCAAGGTCGCTGGTGGTGACGTGAAGCCGGCAATTGTCCTACTTCGAAAGATTCAGAACAACTACCGCTGACTATTGTCCCAATCGTCAGCCCCTATAATGGCCACAATTGAGTCTCGGTTATGTTTGGCCGAAGGCTTGTGTCATGATGATCCGACCGCAGGTTAGTCGTCCTCTTCCTATATGAATAGATCTTCCGCGTTGCTCCTCGCTTTTGTCTTCCTCAGCGGCTGCCAGGCCATGGCGCCCGTTGCGCCGGATGGCACCCCGCCGGTCGAAGACACCACGCCCGCACCTGAAAAGCCCAAGGTTTACGGCTCGTTCAGCGAGGAAACCGTGTTCAGCCTGCTGAGCGCCGAACTCGCTGGCCAGCGCAATCGTTTCGACATTGCCCTGGACAATTACGTGACCCAGGCCATCAACACCCAGGATCCGGGCGTTTCCGAGCGTGCGTTCCGCATCGCCGAATATCTGGGCGCCGATCAACCGGCCCTCGACACCGCGCTGATCTGGGCCCGCAATGCCCCGGACGATCTCGAAGCGCAACGCGCCGCCGCCGTGCAACTGGCCCGCGCCGGGCGTTACGACGACTCCATGGTCTACATGGAGAAAGTCCTGCAGGGCAAGGGCGACACCCATTTCGATTTCCTCGCGCTGTCGGCCGCCGACACCGATCAGGAAACCCGCAACGGCCTGATGAAAAGCTTCGACCGTTTGCTTGAGCGCCACCCGAACAACAATCAGCTGATTTTCGGCAAGGCTCTGCTGCTCCAGCAGGATGGCGACAATCAAGGTGCGCTGACTCTGCTTGAAGACAATCCTCCGGAAGATGGCGAGATCGCACCGATCCTGCTGCGTGCGCGCCTGCTTCAATTGCTCAACCGTGGCGACGAAGCGCTGCCGCTGTTGCAAAAAAGCATCAGAAAATACCCGGAAGACAAGCGCCTGCGCCTGACCTACGCGCGCATGCTGGTTGAACAGGACCGCATGGACGACGCCAAGGCAGAATTCTCCACGCTCGTTCATCAATACCCGGAAGACGATGAACTGCGTTACTCGCTGGCACTGGTGTGCCTGGAAGCCAAGGCGTGGGATGAGGCCAAGGGCTATCTGGAGGACCTGATCGCTCGCGAAAGCCACGTCGATTCAGCGCATCTGAATCTCGGCCGGATTGCCGAAGAGCGCAACGACCCACAAGGCGCGCTCATCGAATACGCCCAGGTCGGCCCGGGCAATGACTATCTGCCGGCACAGCTGCGTCAGGCCGATATCCTGATGAGCAACGGCAAAACCGCCGAAGCGCAGAGCAAGCTGGCGGCCGAGCGTGACGAGCAACCGGATTACGCGATCCAGCTGTATCTGATCGAATCGGAAACCCTGTCGGCCAACAAACAGGACGACAAGGCCTGGAAGGTTCTGCAACAAGCGCTGCAGAAATATCCGGACGATCTCAATCTGCTTTACACCCGCGCCATGCTCGCGGAAAAACGCAATGATCTGGCGCAAATGGAGAAAGACCTGCGCCTGATCATCAAGCGCGACCCGGACAACGCCATGGCGCTGAATGCGCTGGGCTACACCTTGTCCGATCGCACCACCCGCTACGCTGAAGCGAAAACGCTGATCGAGCAGGCGCACCAGATCAATCCGGAAGACCCGGCGGTACTCGACAGCCTCGGCTGGGTGAACTATCGCCTGGGCAATCTGGACGATGCGGAGAAATACCTGCGCCAGGCGCTCGAGCGTTTCCCCGACCACGAAGTCGCCGCGCACCTTGGCGAAGTCCTCTGGGCCAAGGGCAATCAACGCGAAGCCAAACAAGTGTGGGGCAAGTTCCTCAAGGATCAGCCCGACAGCACCATTCTGCGCAGCACCATCAAGCGCCTGACCGGATCCGAGAATCTTTAAACCATGCTTTTGCGCCACGTTATTGTTTTCAGCTTCATCGCCCTGCTCGCCGGCTGCTCGGGTTTCGGCACTCGCGAATCGGTCGAGGGCCACGGCAGCCCGGCCCAGTGGGCGGCAAACAAACAGCAACTGACCGGCCTCGACGGCTGGCAGATCGACGGCAAGATCGGCATCCGCGCGCCGAAGGATTCCGGCAGCGGCACGCTGTTCTGGCTGCAGCGTCAGGACTACTACGACATTCGCCTGTCCGGCCCGCTGGGTCGCGGCGCGGCACGCCTGACCGGGCGTCCGGGCAAAGTATCACTGGAAGTCGCCAACCAGGGCCGCTACGAATCGCAATCTCCTGAAGCCCTGCTCGAAGAACAGCTGGGCTGGAAACTGCCGGTGTCGAATCTGGCCTGGTGGGTTCGCGGCCTGCCAGCCCCGGAAAGCAAGAGTCGCTTGAATCTGGACGCCGACAGCCGTCTGGCCAGCCTTGAGCAGGACGGCTGGAAAGTCGAATACACCGCCTACACCGAACAGAATGGTTACTGGCTCCCCGAGCGCATCAAGCTGCACGGCACCGACCTCGACGTGACGCTGGTGATCAAGACCTGGCAACCGCGCAAGTTGGGGCAATAAAGCATGACCGCTGCACGCCTGACCCTGCCCTCGCCGGCCAAACTCAACTTGATGCTGCACATTCTCGGTCGCCGTGAAGACGGTTATCACGAATTGCAGACGCTGTTTCAGTTCCTCGATTATGGCGATGAAATCACTTTCGCCGTGCGCGATGACGGCGTGATTCAGCTGCACACCGAGTTCGCCGGCGTGCCCCACGACAGCAACCTGATCGTGCGCGCGGCGAAGATGTTGCAGCAACAGTCCGGCTGCGCGCTCGGTATCGACATCTGGATCGACAAGGTGCTGCCCATGGGCGGCGGCATCGGTGGCGGCAGTTCGAATGCGGCGACGACTTTGCTCGGCCTCAACCATCTCTGGCAGTTGGGCTGGGATGAAGATCGTCTGGCGCAACTGGGCCTGTCACTCGGTGCCGACGTACCAGTGTTCGTCCGTGGCCATGCGGCATTTGCCGAGGGCGTCGGCGAGAAACTGACCCCGGTCGACCCCGAAGAACCGTGGTATCTGGTGCTCGTGCCGCAAGTCGCTGTTAGTACGGCAGAAATTTTTTCCGATCCTTTGTTGACACGTAACACACCGCCCATTAAAGTGCGCCCCGTTCCCGAGGGAAACAGTCGAAATGACTGCTTGCCGGTGGTAGCAAGGCGTTATCCAGAGGTACGTAACGCATTGGATTTGTTAGGTAAATTTACCGAAGCAAAGCTCACCGGAACTGGAAGTTGTGTGTTTGGGGGCTTCCCAAGCAAAGCTGAAGCTGATAAAGTCTCGGCCCTTCTGACAGAGACCCTTACAGGGTTTGTAGCGAAAGGAAGCAACGTTTCGATGTTGCATCGCAAGCTGCAGAGTCTGCTCTAAAGGAATCAAGTGCCCGGCACTTGAAAGCAACAGATACAGGGGCGTCGCCAAGCGGTAAGGCAGCAGGTTTTGATCCTGCCATGCGTTGGTTCGAATCCAGCCGCCCCTGCCATTTTCTCTACTCATCCAGGTTACCCTCAGCCTCTAGGTACTGCGCGTGTCCAAGATGATGGTCTTTACGGGGAATGCCAACCCCGATCTGGCTCGGCGTGTCGTACGTCAGCTGCATATCCCTCTCGGTGACATCTCTGTCGGCAAGTTTTCCGACGGCGAAATCACAGCCGAGATCAATGAAAACGTTCGCGGTAAAGACGTCTTCATTATTCAGCCGACCTGCGCTCCGACCAACGATAACCTGATGGAACTGGTAGTGATGGCTGATGCCTTCCGCCGCTCCTCGGCTACTCGTATCACTGCTGTTATTCCTTATTTTGGTTATGCCCGTCAGGATCGCCGTCCGCGTTCCGCACGTGTGGCTATCAGCGCGAAAGTCGTTGCTGACATGCTTACCGTAGTCGGCATCGACCGTGTTCTCACGGTTGATCTGCATGCTGACCAGATTCAGGGCTTCTTCGATATTCCGGTAGATAACATCTACGGCTCCCCGGTTCTGGTGGATGACATCGAAGATCAGCGCTTCGAAAACCTGATGATCGTGTCCCCGGACATTGGTGGCGTCGTGCGTGCACGGGCTGTTGCCAAGTCGCTGGGCGTCGATCTCGGGATCATCGACAAACGCCGTGAGAAAGCCAATCACTCTGAAGTGATGCATATCATCGGTGATGTCGAAGGGCGTACCTGTATTCTGGTCGATGACATGGTCGATACCGCCGGCACCCTGTGCCACGCGGCCAAGGCCCTGAAAGAGCATGGCGCAGCCAAGGTCTTTGCCTACTGCACACACCCTGTGCTGTCGGGCCGGGCCATCGAGAATATCGAAAATTCCGTGCTGGACGAGCTGGTGGTCACTAACACCATCCCGCTGTCCGCTGCAGCACAAGCCTGTGCACGTATCCGTCAACTGGATATCGCACCGGTTGTTGCCGAAGCGGTTCGCCGCATCAGCAATGAAGAATCGATCAGCGCGATGTTCCGTTAAGGGCCCTGCCCTTCGCGAAATGTCTCGTTGACGAAAAGCGCCCCGCCCCGGCATTCCTGTCGGGGCGGGGCTTTTTTGCCCATACCGTGTTCGGCGCTGGTCGCAAACGCCACTCGGTCATGGCTATTTTGGAGATACAAAATGAACGATTTTACTCTGAATGCTGAAGTGCGTTCCGACCTGGGGAAAGGTGCGAGCCGCCGCCTGCGTCGTCTCGCCGCTCTGGTTCCAGCTGTTGTTTACGGTGGCGACAAAGCCCCTGAATCCATCAGCATGCTGGCCAAAGAAGTTGCCAAACTGCTCGAAAACGAAGCGGCTTACAGCCACATCATCGAGCTGAACGTTGGTGGCACCAAGCAGAACGTCATCATCAAGGCGCTGCAGCGTCACCCGGCCAAAGGCCACGTGATGCACGCTGACTTCGTACGCGTTGTTGCCGGCCAGAAACTGACCGCCATCGTGCCTGTACACTTTGTTGGCGAAGAAGCTCCAGTGAAGAAAGGCGGCGAAGTTTCGCACGTTGTTGCTGAAATCGAAGTGACCTGCCTGCCAAAAGATCTGCCTGAGTTCATCGAAGTCGATCTGTCGAAAGCAGAAATCGGCACCATCATTCACCTGTCGGACCTCAAAGCTCCTAAAGGTGTTGAGTTCGTTGCTCTGGCACACGGCGATGACAAGGCTGTTGCCAACGTCCACGCTCCACGTGTTGCTGCAGAACCTGCCGAAGAAGGCGAAGCAGAGTAATTCACTCTGTCATGCCGGAGTGAGCAAGTAACATCGCGGACTGGAACGTAGCGAGAAAGCGGGCGAGAACGCGGAGTTTACATCCATGGTAAATGAGCATTTTTCGTCCACTTTCGCCGCTTTCCCCGATCGCGGCGATGTTATCCACCACTCCAAGGAAGGGCCCCTATCGTGACTGCCATCAAACTGATCGTTGGCCTGGGAAATCCAGGCGCTGAATACGAACAGACCCGGCATAACGCAGGGGCCCTTTTTGTTGAGCGCATCGCCCACGCACAGAATGTGAATCTTGTGGCCGATCGCAAATATTTCGGCCTGACCGGGCGCTACTCGCATCAGGGTCAGGATGTTCGTCTGCTGATTCCCACCACCTACATGAACCGCAGCGGCCAGGCCGTGGCGGCACTCGCCGGTTTCTTCCGCATCAAGCCTGAAGAAATCCTCGTGGCGCATGACGAACTCGACTTGCCTCCGGGCGTTGCCAAGCTCAAGCAGGGCGGCGGCCATGGCGGTCACAACGGGTTGCGCGACATCATTGCGCAACTGGGCAATCAGAATACGTTCTACCGCCTGCGGCTTGGCATCGGCCACCCGGGCGTTGCCAGTATGGTTTCAAATTTCGTCCTGGGTCGTGCGCCACGCGCCGAACAGGAAAAACTCGATGCCAGCATCGACTTTGCCCTCGGCGTGCTGCCGGATATCCTCGCCGGGGAATGGAACCGCGCGATGAAAAACCTGCACAGCCAGAAGGCCTGACTTTTACCCGAGGGGAAACACCATGGGATTCAATTGCGGCATCGTCGGCCTGCCTAACGTCGGCAAGTCCACCCTGTTCAACGCCCTGACCAAATCCGGTATCGCGGCGGAGAACTTCCCCTTCTGCACCATCGAGCCGAACAGCGGCATCGTGCCGATGCCGGATCCGCGCCTGGAAGCGCTGGCGGCCATCGTCAATCCCAAGCGCATCCTGCCGACCACCATGGAATTCGTCGACATCGCGGGCCTCGTCGCCGGCGCCTCGAAAGGTGAAGGCCTGGGCAACAAGTTCCTGGCCAACATCCGCGAAACCGACGCTATCGCTCACGTGGTGCGCTGCTTCGAAGACGACAACGTGATTCACGTTTCCAACAGTGTCGACCCGAAACGCGACATCGAAATCATCGACCTGGAACTGATCTTCGCCGACCTCGACAGCTGCGAGAAACAACTGCAGAAAGTCGCGCGCAACGCCAAGGGCGGTGACAAGGACGCCGTGGTTCAGAAGGCTCTGCTCGAGCAACTGATCGCGCACTTCACCGAAGCCAAACCGGCACGCAGCCTGATGAAGAACATGAGCGCGGACGAGAAAGCCGTGATCAAGGGCTTCCACCTGCTGACCACCAAGCCGGTCATGTACATCGCCAACGTTGCCGAAGACGGTTTCGAGAACAACCCGCACCTGGACGTGGTCAAGGCCATTGCCGAAGAAGAAGGCGCCATGGTGGTTCCGGTGTGCAACAAGATCGAAGCGGAAATCGCCGAGCTCGACGACGGCGAAGAGAAGGACATGTTCCTCGAAGCGCTGGGCCTGGAAGAGCCTGGCCTGAACCGCGTGATCCGCGCCGGTTACGAAATGCTGCACCTGCAGACCTACTTCACCGCCGGTGTCGAAGAAGTCCGCGCCTGGACCGTCAAGGTCGGTGCCACCGCACCACAGGCCGCCGGCGTGATCCACACCGACTTCGAAAAAGGCTTCATCCGTGCCGAAGTCATCGCCTACAACGACTTCATCCAGTACAAGGGCGAAGCCGGCGCCAAAGAAGCCGGCAAATGGCGCCTGGAAGGCAAGGATTACATCGTCAAGGACGGCGACGTGATGCACTTCCGCTTCAACGTCTAAGCAACAGCCGCACAAGAAAAAGCCGCGTTTGATACGCGGCTTTTTTGTGCCCGAAAGATTGTTAAAAGATCGCAGCCTTCGGCAGCTCCTACAGATGTACATCTATCCCCTGTAGGAGCTGCCGAAGGCTGCGATCTTTTGATCTCAAGCTTTTTTAGTACGCGGGAAAAAGATCGCCAACACACCAAACAACGGCAGGAATGAGCAAAGGAAATACACGTACTCAATCCCGTGCACATCCGCCAGATGCCCGAGCAGCGCCGCGCCAATCCCGCCGAAACCGAACATCAGGCCGAAGAAAATCCCGGCAATCATCCCGACATTACCCGGCACCAGTTCCTGCGCGTACACCACGATCGCCGAGAATGCCGACGCCAGAATGAAGCCGATCACCACGCTGAGAATGCTGGTCCAGAACAGATCGACATGCGGCAGGATCAGGGTGAATGGCGCCACCCCCAGGATGGAAAACCAGATCACTGCCTTGCGCCCGATCTTGTCGCCGATAGGCCCGCCGAAGAACGTCCCCGCCGCCACTGCGCCCAAAAACAGGAACAAGTGCAATTGTGAACTCGCCACCGACAGGTCGAACTTCTCGATCAGGTAGAAGGTGAAGTAGCTGGTGAAACTGGCCATGTAGAAATATTTGGAGAACACCAGCAGCCCCAGGACCACCAAGGCACTGGTCACCCTGCCCTTCGATAAGCCGTGCGTCGCGGCTTGGCCGGCCTTGAGCTTGAACAAGTTGAGGTGATTGGCGTACCAGCGGCTGATGCGGTACAGCACGAACAGCGCAAACACCGCGAACAGCCCGAACCACGCCACATTGCCCTGGCCGAAGGGAATGATGATCGCCGCCGCCAGCAATGGGCCGAACGCGGAGCCGGCATTGCCGCCGACCTGAAAGGTCGATTGCGCCAGACCAAACCGGCCGCCCGAGGCCAGCCGGGCAACACGCGAGGCTTCCGGATGAAAGGTCGACGAGCCAATGCCGATCAGCGCCGCCGCCAGCAGAATCAATGGGAAGCTGCCGACCACCGACATCATCAGAATGCCGATCAAGGTACACACCGTGCCCGCCGGTAACAGCCACGGTTTAGGGTGCCGGTCAGTGTGATATCCGACCCACGGCTGCAACAGAGACGCGGTCAACTGGAAGGTCAAGGTGATCAGGCCGACCTGGGTAAATGTCAGGCCATAGTTGGCCTTGAGCATCGGGTAGATCGACGGCAGGACCGACTGGATCAGGTCATTGATCAGATGCGCCAGCGCCACCGCGCCGATGATGCGCATCACCAAGGGGCTGCTTTGCGGAGCAGCGGTCGCCGAGGCAGCGGCGGTCTGAACGTTGCTGATAGCCATGGAAAATTCCGGACAGCAGATGGGTGCCCGCAGGCAGGTGCGTCAATGTGCCATTTTTCGGTGCGCTCGCGCTATCCCCTTAGCCAGCTAACTAACCAACATTCCTATCTCGCGTAGGAGCTGGTGGCGAAGGTGATAGCTCAACGCCATGGTCTGAATCTTGCCTTGCTTCTGCCCTTGAACACGATCGCCTTACAAAGGCGCTCGACAATGGGAAGTTTCGCTACAGAGCCGGCCTACAGAGCGGGCGAGGGTGAACTTTCGAGGCCTTTTAGAGGGCACAGGTCGCAGCCGAAAGGTTCGCGATGCACGCCAATGGTGCGTGGTGTCCAGAGGAGTCATGAGGCATGCAGGCTTTCCTTTCACCGGGGATCAAATTGCTGGGGCGGTTTGGCTTCGCAGGTAAATTCCAATTGTTGTTTCTGCTGTTCATTCTGCCGCTGGCCGGCAGCCTGTTGATGATCGGCCATGACTATCGCGAGAAGCTCAATCTGATCTCGGGCGAACGTGCCGGCGTGCGTCAGCTGCTCGCGCTGGATGCGCTGGACAACCTGCTCGCCGCTCAACGCGACCGCGCCGCCCGCTGGCGCGCCACCGAGACCAATCGTCAGCCTACACCGGCCACCCTCGCCGCCATGGCCGCCTTCGACGGCGTGCAACCGGCAGTGCTGCAAGCCACCACAGAGCTGGGCAATGCCCTGAACCAGCAAGGCGCCGACGGCGCAATCCTCGAACGCTTTCAGGCGCTGCAAACCGCACTCAATGGCCTTGATTCGAAAAGCCTGAGCAGTGTCGGCTGGTGGCCGGACGGTTATGACCGCTTCACCAATGCCCTGGGCGCGCTGCAAGCCTTGCGCGAGCAGATCGTCATGGACAATCGCCTGACCCTCGCGCCGTGGCTGGAAACCTACCTGCTGACGCAGATTTCCACGCAGCACGCGCCGGACCTGATCGAGCGTGTCGGCCGTCTCGCCGCGGTCGGCCAGGCTTCGGTGGTCTCCGGGCAGTTCACCCTGCAGAGCCGCCTGCAGTTGCGCGACCTGCGCAGCCGCATTGGTGACGCCCGCGAGCAACTGGTGAAAACCGCCGGCCTGCTGGAGGCGCGTCTGCCAGCCGAGCTGCAAGCCTGGGCCGGCCAGTATCACGACAGCCTGAAACACCTCGACAGCGGCCTGAAAGTCCTCGACGACGGTGTGTTTGGCGGCAGCATCAACCTAAAGCCAGAGGACTTCGAACGCAGCCTCGACGCGCTGCTCACCGACCTCGCTTCCCTGCGCCAGCAATCCCTGGTCGCGCTGGATCAGCGGCTCGATGCGTATTACAGCTCGGCGATCCGCCAGTTCATTGTTGTCGCCGCAATCTTCGGTTGCCTGCTGTTGGCCGCGTTATACCTGTTCGTTTGCCTGCAAGCCTCGATCCGCCGTAGCGCCAGCGGCATCACCTTGCTAGCCGAAGCCTTGCGCGACGGTAACCTGAGCCTGCAAGTGCCGGTGGTGGGGCGCGATGAGCTGGCAGCGATCAGCACCGCGCTCAACGTCGCTGTGGTGCAATTGCGCAGCAGCATGCTCGGCCGTCGACCACGAGACCTCGCAGTTGAGCAACGCGGTGCGCAGCCTCAACCAACACTCCAGCGGCGCCCTGAGCGAAGTCGAAGCGCAGCAATTGCAGATCAGCCAGATCGCCGCTGCCGCCACGCAATTGGCCGCCACCTCGCAAGGCGTCGCGCAGAGTTGCGAACAGGCCTCCGGCAGCGCCCAGCAAACCCGGCGCATCGCCGCCGACAGCAGCCGCGACAGCCAGCGCACCACGGCGAGCATTCAGCAGCTCAATCAGCGCCTGAACGACACCGCCGCCGCGCTCGGCCGGGTCAGCGAGCAAGGCCAGCAGATTCAACTGGTCGTGGACACCATTCGCGGCGTCGCCGAGCAGACCAACCTGCTCGCGCTCAACGCCGCCATCGAGGCCGCCCGCGCCGGCGAACAGGGTCGCGGCTTTGCCGTGGTCGCCGACGAGGTGCGCAGCCTCTCGCAACGCACGCAATCGTCCACCGCGCAGATCGCCGGCACCGTCGACAGCCTGCGCGCCACGGTCAACGAAGCGGTAAGCCTGATGGAAGCCGCCTGTGGTCAGGCGCAATCGGATGCCGAAGCGGTCACCGGACTCGGCGAACGCCTGGGAGAAATCGCCAGCGCCGTACAGAGTGTCACCGACACCCTGGCGCAAATCGCCACAGCGGTTGAAGAACAGGCCAGCACTGCCGACGAAGTCAGCGGCAATATCCAGCAGGTCGATCAAGCGGCGGTGCGTTTGCTCGAAGGCGCACGCGCCGTAAACCTCGCGGCGGACACCTTGAGCCAGGGTAGCGAGGCCCTGAGCGCCAATACCGCCAGATTCCAACTGCGCTGACGCCCTCCCCGGCCCCGATTTTCGGGGCTGGAGGATAAGCAGTTGAAAACAGGAAGAAATATTTTCGATTTACGCTTGACGCTTTGCCATTTCAGGGGAATAATGCGCGCCACTTGGCTACATAGCTCAGTTGGTTAGAGCATAGCATTCATAATGCTGGGGTCCGGGGTTCAAGTCCCTGTGTAGCCACCAAGTACTAAAAACGGCTTACCGAAAGGTAGGCCGTTTTTTTATGCCTCGAGAAAAGTCCTTTTCCTCCCGCTCCCTGCATGCAATTCAGATGCCTCCGTAAGAAAAAAGTAGATCTCTGGTACGAAACGGATCTTTCGTAGCATCAGCCACCTGTCGCTCTCTCCCCGAATCGCTCCTATACCGACAAGCTCCCCTGGCTCGATTCAGCGCCATACAGGGAGTTGGCATGCCTCAATACAAATACCTCCTCGACGATGACTGGTTATTAAATCCGTATAGCGGTGGCAGGGCCTGGTTTACTTTGCTTCCACCGAAAGCGCCGGAGCCGGTGTACATCGAGAAGGATGAGTGGCCTGCGCCCAAGCCACGCGAAGACAGGGTCTTTGCCAAGTCCTGCACGCCGGACAACTGGTGTCGCACGGACGCTGGCACTGCCGAGGAGCCAGCCAGCAACTTCGGCAAGATCATGGTCGCCGGCGCCATGCTCATGCCATCCGCCAGCACCGCGGTCGCGACGGCGATAGGTGCTGACCTGGCTTTGGGGCGTCTGGCCGGCGGCGGGATTTTGCAACAGCGCCTGAACTGGGCCATCCGTGGCGCCGGCGGGCCGGCCAGCGTCTTTGTGCTGGGAATGCTGCCGAGCAAAATGGCCGACGGCACGCTTCACACCGACGAAGAACTACGCCGCATGAGCCGCGCCACCACGCGCGTGCGTTTCCAGTTTCGTCGTGATGCCGAAGGTGTTCTGCGGGTCTACGGCATCCACTCCGGCGCCTCTGGCGACGACGCCGTACGCACGGTGAACGTCAAGTGGAACGCCGACAAGACCGCCATGGAGGCCAAGCTCAACGGCATCACCATTCTCTGGACGCCGCAACGCGGGCCGTTGGGGTCGATGCCTCCGCTGGTTTATCCCGACCACGGTGAGGCACTCGGCCCGATCCTCGTCCACCCGATCCCAGACAACACCGATAGCCAGATTGAGGGTCTGCCGGGCGAGGATGTAACAGCCGAGGATTGTATTCTGGTGTTCCCGGCGGACACCGGGCTGAAGTCGTTGTATGTGGTTTATTCAAGGCCGGCGAGGCAGACGCCTGGGATCGTTACGGGGGTGGGTGAGGATGTGGGCGGTATTTGGCTTGACCATGCTCAAGCTCAGGGTGGCGCCCCTATTCCGACCAGCATCGCGGATAAACTCAGAGGGAGCGAATATTCTAGTTTTGATTCGTTTAGGCGGGCTTTTTGGGCCGTTGCCTCAAAAGACAGCGCAGTGGCACAACAGGTCAGCGAAGATAATCTACGACGTATGCGCAACGGAAATGCGCCCCGCGCCCGCTTAGGTGATGCAGCAGGGAAAAGGATCTCTCATGAGATTCATCATGTGGAACCGATATCCGAAGGTGGTGATATCTACAACGTAGATAACCTAAGGGTCTACACACCCAAAAACCATGTCGACGTACACCGTAAATAAGGGCATAGCATGAGCGACCCATTTATCAAAAGCAGCTTTTCCGACTATACCGAGCAGGATTTCATTGATCTCATAGATGAAATAAGAAAGGAGGATATAGCGCCGACAGATCTCCGTGCAGATGCATTGATTCTGCACTTCAACAAGATAGTAGGACATCCGAGCGGGATGGATCTGATCTACTACCCCGAGCCCGGAGCAGATACAACATCTGCCGGAATAGCTCGTACAGTCATGGCATGGCGCGAAGCGAATCGACTACCTGGGTTCAAGACATGAATCCTGCCGCCCGTTTCATTTGAACTGTGGAACTTCAACTTGAGAACGTTATGACTAAGATATCCGACTACACCGAAGCAGAATTCTTGAAATTTGTGCAATCTGTTCTTGCAGCCAACACAAGCCCAGACGAGATTCTCGATCCGCTGTTGTTTGAATTTGTACGTCTGTGTGAGCACCCAGCGGGCACTGACCTTATCTATTGGCCCGAGGATATGAAACAACAAACAGCCGAGAGCATTACCGAAATCGTGAAAAAGTGGCGCTCTACCCATGGTCTGCCGGGCTTCAAGCAATGAGTTTCTGACTCACTAACCCTGCATCACTCTCAAGAAGATCGCATCGCCTGAGTTACCGCTTTCGCGAGCAGGCTCGCTCCCACAAGGGTATCGTTTTCGGCCGAACGATTGGCGCGGCCGCTGAGCGGGAGGGCTGTAATCCTCACGCAGTTTGCACCCCGCCGGCCCGCTCGATAAAGTCCCCGAAGACTTTTACCCCACGGACGGAGAGCCCGCGTGTTTCCAGCCCAGCCCTTGAAGCGCTTTCGCCTGCCAGCCCTGACACTGCTTGTCAGCGCTCTGACCCTCACCGCATGCAACGCCCCGCCCTCTTCTTCGTTGCCGCTGGCACCGGAAGCCGCTTCCGGTTATCGCACTGATCTGCAAACCCGTCATGCCAATAAACACATGGCCGCTGCTGCCAATCCACTCGCGGCCGAAGCCGGGCGGGAGATGTTGCGTCAGGGTGGTTCGGCGATTGATGCGGCGATTGCGATGCAGGCGGTGTTGACGCTGGTTGAGCCGCAGTCTTCCGGGATCGGTGGCGGGGCGATGATTGTGTTGTGGGATGGCAAGCAGGTGCGCACCTATGACGGCCGCGAAACGGCGCCGGCCGGGGCCACCGAGAAGCTGTTCCTGAAGGCTGACGGTAAACCGATGGCCTTTACGCAAGCGCAGATCGGCGGGCGCTCGGTCGGTACGCCCGGGGTGTTGCGGGCGCTGGAGCTGGCGCATCGACAACACGGTCGCTTGCCATGGGCGAAGCTGTTTGAGCCAGCGATCAAACTGGCCGAGCAAGGCTTTGCGATTTCCCCGCGTCTGCATTCGCTGCTGACTGCCGATCCACTGATACGCCAGTCGCCAGACATGGCTGCGTACTTCCTGAATGACGATGGCAGCGTCAAAGCTGTCGGCACGCGCCTGCAGAACCCGAAGTTGGCGGCCGTGTTCAAACGTATCGCCAGCGAAGGTGCCGATGCGCTGTACAAAGGTCCGATCGCCGAAGAGATCGTCGCCAGGGTTCAACAGCACGCCAACCCCGGCAGCCTGTCGCTGAACGATTTGCAGCGTTATCAGGCCAAGGAGCGCGCGCCGCTGTGTACCGACTACAAGCGTTGGCAGGTCTGCGGCATGCCGCCACCGTCGTCGGGCGGGATCGCCGTGGCGCAGATTCTCGGCACGTTGCAGGCGCTGGAGACTCGCGCCCCACGCCTGTCGCTGACCCCGCTCAAACCAACGAAAACCGATAAGCCGGCCGGCATCGAACCGGTGCCGCAAGCAGTGCACCTGATCGCCGAGGCTGAACGTCTGGCCTATGCCGATCGTGCGCAATACGTGGCCGACACCGACTTCGTCCCGGTGCCGGTCAAAGGTCTGCTCGATCCGGCCTACCTGGCCAGCCGCGCCAGCCTGATCGGCGAGCGCAGCATGGGCAGCGCCAAACCGGGCACACCGCCGGGCGTGCAGGTTGCCTACGCACCGGATCGCTCGCCGTTGCGCATCTCGACCTCGCAAGTGGTGGCGGTGGATGACCTCGGCGGCGCCGTGTCGATGACCACCACCATCGAAGCCGCGTTCGGCTCGCACCTGATGGTTCAGGGTTTTCTGCTGAACAACCAGATGACCGACTTTTCGTTCATCCCCGAAGAGAACGGGCAGAAAGTCGCCAACCGCGTCGAACCGGGCAAACGCCCACGTTCGTCGATGGCGCCGACACTGATCTTTGATCGCAACACTGGTGAATTTGTCGCCACGGTCGGCTCGCCCGGCGGCTCGCAAATCATCGAATACGTGGCGAAAACCACCATCGGCCTGCTCGACTGGAACCTCGATGCACAAAGTGCAATCAACCTGCCCAACTTCGGCAGCCGCAACGGTCCCACCGAACTGGAACAGGGACAGTTCAGCCCGGTGCTGATTCAGGCGTTGAAAGACAAAGGCCACACGGTCAGTGAAATCGACATGACCAGCGGCACCCAAGCGATCGTGCGGGTGAAGGATGCGCAGGGCAAAGCGACCTTGACGGGGGGGGCCGATCCTCGGCGTGAGGGAGAAGCGTTGGGGGACTGAAACACCGCATTGAAAAAGGCCTGCCGAGCAGCAGGCCTTCTCCCGGGAGTAAATCAGACCGCCAACGTCTTGCCATCCACCCCGTCCCCAATCTTCAGGAAATGCCCGCCCGCAACGTGATGCAGCGTGCGCAATCCATCCTGCCCTTCGAAATGCCAGCGCCCATCGCTGAACACACGCTCGTCGGCCTGGGCGGCGATGACTTCGGCGAGGAACAGGTCGTATTGCTCGTGATTACGCGGCTCCGGCAGCAGGCGGCATTCGAGCCAGGCAACACAACCCTCGAGCAGCGGCGCTTCAACCTGTTCGCCGACAAAGGTGTGCAGGCCGTACGACTGAAATTTGTCGTGCCCCTGGTTGCGTGTGATTTCCAGGCCGGACGTATTGCCGACGGTTTGCACGATATCGGCCTGATTGACGCAAGGCACGTTCAGCACAAAGGTGCCGGAGGCTTCGAGCAACTGGCGGGTCCAGGTGGATTTGTCGAGGACGACGGCGACTTTCGGCGGTTCGAAATCCAGCGGCATGGCCCAGGCGGCGGCCATGATGTTGCGCTGCCCGTCGTGAGCGGCACTGACGAGAACGGTCGGCCCGTGATTGAGCAGGCGATAGGCTTTGTTCAGGGGTACCGGACGGCGTTGGGAGTCGCTCATGGGGATCTGCTCCGGGGGAAAAGGAGCCGATTGTAGCGCTGTCACTGGAGAATCACAGAACCTGTGGGAGTGAGCAGATGCGGCGCTGCCCCTCGGTGATCGTTCCCACGCTCTGCGCGGGAATGCATCCTGTGACGCTCTGCGTCACGCCAGCGAAGGAACGCGGAGCGTCCCGGGCGGCATTCCCACGCAGAGCGTGGGAGGGATCAGTGCGGTGTCAGTGAGAGAGCTGATTGGCAAACTGCCCCACCGCATCCACCACTTTCTGCGCACCGTCCTGAATCTCGACAATCACCGTGCCCGCCTCCGCCGCCAGCGCCAGGCCCTGTTCAGCCTGGAGCTTGCCGTCGGTCATCAGAGCCACGGCATTGCGGGCCATTTCCTGGTTCTGCCGTACCACGCCGACGATTTCGTCCGTCGCCTGGCTGGTGCGCGAGGCCAGTTGCCGGACCTCGTCCGCGACCACGGCAAAACCACGGCCCTGCTCGCCGGCCCGGGCGGCTTCGATGGCAGCGTTGAGCGCCAGCAGGTTGGTCTGTTCGGCAATGCCGCTGATGGTTTTGACGATCGTGCCGATCACCAGCGACTGCTCGTTCAGCGCCTCGATACCTTCGCCGGCGGCTTGCATGTGACGCGACAAATCACGCATCACGTTCACCGCTTCGGTGACCACCGTGGTGCCCCGTTGCGCGGTGCTGTCGGTTTGTTGCGAGGTGCTGTAAGCGATGCTGGCCGCGTCGGCAACCGCCTGCTCGCGGTTGACCTGATCAGTAATCACCGTGGCGAACTTCACCACTTTGTACAGTCTGTCGTTGGCATCGACCACCGGGTTGTAGGACGCTTCCAGCCACACCGTACGACCATGGCTGTCGATACGCTTGAAGCGGCCTGCGACGAATTCGCCACTGTTCAAGCGCCGCCAGAAGTTCTGGTACTCGGCGCTGTTGTACTCTTCCGGGGCGCAAAACGTGCGGTGATGTTTACCCTTGATCTGCGCCAGGCTGTAACCCATGCCGTTGAGGAAGCGATCATTGGCGCTGAGCACATTGCCGTTGAGGTCGAATTCAATCACGGCGGTGGAACGCACCAGCGCACCGATCAGGTTCTCATGCTCGCGGGAGGCTTCGATGGTGCGGGTCAGGTCGCTGGCGTAGAAGGAGATGTGTCTGATCCGGCCATCGGACGAGCGCACCGGTTGCACGATGGAACGCAGCCACGCCTCGTCGCCATTGCCACGCAACAGGCGCACGGCGCCGGCAAAATGCTCGCCACGGCTCATCGAGTTTTTGAAGCGCTGATGGAATTCGTCGGTTTTGACGTGGGCCGGGACGATGTCTTCGATTGCCCGGCCGATCAGGTCCTGGCTCTTGTAGAACATTTCATCGAGAAAATTCTGGTTGACCGAACGAATCGGCCCGTCGGGCTCAAGGGTCAGCGCGAGCATTTCGCTTTCCAGGCTTTCCTTCACTTGTACAAGACTGGAGAGTTCTTCGCGCAGAGCGGCCAGCTCTTGTTTCAAGCGTTTATTAAACATGGGAAAGCACCGATGGCAGGGTAGTTAGCGGATACAACCTAGCCATCGGCCTTGCACAGCTTTTCTGAAGCCAGCGCCAGACCCGTCAGTCGAAAATAATCCGGCGCTTGCGGATCAGGCAGCGCCGGCCGCCTGACACGGTCCGGTACGTGGCATGCGCGCACCGAAATACGCCGCCGTCACACCCCCCACCGCGCCCATCACTGCACAGAAGATCACGCAGATCCATGGGCTCCACGGCATCAGACCAATCAGCAACAGCGGCGTGATACTTGCCCAGGCGGCGTAGGCAATGTTGTAGGTGAAAGAAATGCCCGACACGCGAATCCGCGCCGGAAACAACCCGACCATCACCGAAGGCACCGCGCCCACTACCCCACAAGCCAGGCCGGCGACCGCATAGGCAATGCCGATCCAATGGCCGCCCATGATCAGGCAGCCATACAACACGCCAATGCCCAGCGGCAGCAACAGGCTGTACAGCATGACCGTGCGCCAAGCGCCGATGCGGTCGACCAGCAGTCCGGCGATCACGCAGCCGATATTCAGAAAAACGATGCCCAAGGCACTGAGGCCGAAGGTGTGGCTGGCGGTCATGCCGAAGGTTTTCTGCATCATCGTCGGGGTGATGACCACGAACACCACCACCGCCGAGGTCAGCACACAGGTGAGCAACATGGCCGGCAGCATGGCCAGACGATGTTCACGCAGCACCGTGCGCAACGGCAGTTCGACCCGCGCCTCGCGCTGCGCTTCCATGGCCATGAACACCGGGGTTTCGCTGAGCCAGCGGCGCAGGTAAACGCCCACCACGCCGAACACGCCGCCGAGCAGAAACGGATAGCGCCAGGCGTAATCGAGAATTTCGGCAGGCGTGAAAACCTGTGCCAGGAAGGTCGCAGTGAGTGCGCCGATCAAGTAACCGAACGTCAGGCCGGCCTGCAGAAAGCCCAAGGCGTAACCGCGATGGCCGGTCGGCGCATGCTCGGCGACGAACACCCAGGCACTCGGCACCTCCCCCCCCACCGCAGCGCCTTGCAGGATGCGCAGCGCCAGCAACAGCAAGGGCGCGAAATAGCCGATCTGTGCGTAGGTCGGCATGATCCCGATCAGCAGACACGGCAGCGCCATCATCAGGATGCTCAGGCTGAACACCTTTTTGCGGCCCAGACGGTCGGCGAAATGCGCCATCAGAATCCCGCCCAACGGCCGCGCCAGATAACCGGTGACGAAGATGCCGAAGCTTTGCAGCAAACGCAGCCACTCGGGCATTTCCGGGGGGAAGAACAACTGACTCAGGGTCAGCGCGAAGAATACGAAGATGATGAAATCGTAGATTTCCAGCGCCCCGCCAAGCGCAGCAAGGCCGAGGGTCTTGTAGTCGGCACGGCTGAACGGCGCCGGTCGGGCTGGAGAATTGGCAGTCATGACAAAGAACTCAGGCATCGGCAAAAACCAAGGCGCCCATGGTCTACGCAAAAGCACGGATCGACAACCCGTCAGACCATAGTCTCGGTTTGCGAAAACCTGCTCAACAAAAGGGCGGCGCTTGATTTACTGTTAGCGCCTGTCCAAGGGACCACGCCAACACCGACCAGCCGCCCATGTGGGAGCGAGCCTGCTCGCGAAAGCGTCAGTTCAGACAACCTGATGCTGAATGTGCCGACGTCTTCGCGAGCAGGCTCGCTCCCACAGGGTTCTCTGTGGCTGTCGAGCCGGGCGACTGCTCCCACGGATCAAAATAACCATAAAAAATCCGAGGTACTTCCTGTGGCCGTTGATATCGAAGATAGCCGCTCCGCGCGCTTTGCCCTGCGCTGTTCCAGTTTTGCCGAACGCTGGTTTCCCGATTCCTGGGTATTCGCCGCGTTGGCCGTGATCATCGTTGCGCTGGCCACTCTGGCCATGGGCGCCAAACCCACCGCTGCAGCGATGGCCTTCGGCGACGGCTTCTGGAGCCTGATCCCGTTCACCATGCAGATGGCCTTCGTGGTGATCGGCGGCTACGTCGTCGCCAGCTCTCCGCCCGCAGTCAAACTGATCGACAAACTGGCACGCATCCCGAAAAACGGCCGCTCCGCCGTGGCCTGGGTGGCATTGATTTCGATGGTCGCATCTTTGCTCAACTGGGGTCTGTCGCTGGTATTTGGCGGGCTGCTGGTACGCGCCCTCGCCCGCCGCACCGATCTGAAGATGGATTACCGCGCCGCCGGTGCCGCTGCTTACCTGGGCCTCGGCGCGGTGTGGGCGCTGGGCTTGTCATCGTCGGCCGCACAGTTGCAGGCCAACCCGGGCAGCCTGCCGCCGTCGATCCTGTCGATCACTGGCGTAATCCCGTTCACCGAAACCATTTTTCTCTGGCAATCCGGGGTCATGCTGCTGGCGCTGATCGTGATCTCG
The DNA here is from genome assembly GCF_056278925.1 of Pseudomonas sp. TE9122. Classification (NCBI taxonomy): domain Bacteria; kingdom Pseudomonadati; phylum Pseudomonadota; class Gammaproteobacteria; order Pseudomonadales; family Pseudomonadaceae; genus Pseudomonas; species Pseudomonas sp. TE9122. The sequence continues at coordinate 4,415,466 of NZ_JBWBQI010000001.1, forward strand.
ATCATCATCGCCTACGCCACCGCGCCCGGGCCGAACTCGGCACGCGACGCCAAGGCCTGCGGCATCGACCCGGCGTTCAACCTGCCGCCGCTGCAACCGCGCACTCGCCCCGGTGAATGGCTGGAACACAGCCCGTTGCTGATCATTGTGCTGGCGCTTCTGGCGGCGGGCTGGCTATTTCACGAGTTTTCGACCAAACCGGCGATCACTGCGATTTCCGGCCTGAACACCTATAACTTCCTGTTCATCATGCTCGGCGCGCTGCTGCACTGGCGCCCGCGCAGCTTCCTCGATGCGGTGGCCCGTGCGGTGCCGACCACCACTGGCGTGTTGATCCAGTTTCCGCTGTACGGCTCGATCGCCGCGCTGATGACCACGGTCAAAGGCGCCGACGCGCAAACCCTCGCGCATCACATCTCGACTTTCTTTGTCAGCATCGCCTCCCACGACACCTATGCGCTGCTGATGGGCGTGTATTCGGCGATTCTCGGTTTCTTCATCCCGTCCGGCGGCGGCAAATGGATCATCGAAGCGCCCTACGTGATGCAAGTCGCCAATGACCTGCAGTACCACCTCGGCTGGGCGGTGCAGATCTACAACGCCGCCGAAGCCCTGCCGAACCTGATCAATCCGTTCTATATGCTGCCGCTGCTGGGCGTGCTCGGGTTGAAGGCGCGGGATTTGATAGGCTTCTCGTTTGTGCAACTGCTGGTGCACACGCCGCTGGTGCTGCTGCTGTTGTGGGCGCTGGGGACGACATTGGCGTATACGCCGCCGGTGATGCCGTAAGTCGATAAAAACGCACCTGCTCAAGGGCAGGTGCTCTCAAAACTTGGTTTGATCGCTGCTTTAGACGGGTCGCGCCTGATCAAGCACCTGCTGACGAAATTTCACTGGCAGGTCGCCGGGGGTCAGCACCTCGACCGCAACACCCAGCAGGTCTTCAAGCTCAACCTGAAGTCCGCCCAGATCAAAAAGCGTCGTGCCGGGCAGTGGGTCAACCAGCAGATCGAGATCGCTGCCGTCCAGATCCGTCCCCAGCAATGCTGAACCAAATACACGCGGGTTGGCCACGCGAAAGCGCCCGATCACTTCGCGGACGGCGGACCTTTGCATGTCGAGAGCAGTAGAAGGCTTCATGACTCACCCTTGGAAAATTCGATGTCGCTGCAGTCTAGCAGTGCGGACGCGCACCAGGCAGCGTGCTTGTTGGCACAGCCGTAACAATATGTGCGCTGCTTGGGTAATACCGCATTCAGGCAAGAATCCACACTCAACCGCTTTTCTGTCAAACACCACTGATCCACTATGAAGCGCCCCCAAATCGAGGGGAACCCACGCTGAAAAGGATCTGAGCATGTTCAAACTCGCAGGACTTACCCTCGTTGCACTGACGCTAAGCGCCGCCGTCCACGCCGATGTCGACGTAAAACTGGGCAGCACCGAGCGCGTCACCCGCCTCTTCGCCTACCCCAACAATTGCAGCGTGATCTGCTTTCGCAATTGGACGCTGGAGCAGACCGTTGCTCACTACCTGAGCCAGAGCGTCCAGCGCGACGGTTACGCCGATGCCAAGGTGCTGGTGAAAACCGACAACGATCAGCTTTACGCCGAGATCACCGGAGTGCCGGACGGCTATGACAAGCCGCTGTCGGCGTTGCTCGACGCCGGCGACCTGGCTTATGCCGGCGCCAGCAAGCTCAATGCCGATGGCAAGTGGGCCTACAGCTGGTATCTGTTCCTGCCGCTGGGCATGGCTCTGGAAAATCGCAAGAGCGTCGAGTTGCTGCACTTCCCGCCTGACTACTCGCTGACCCAGGCGCAGGACTATCTGCGCTCGAACACCACCGATCGCTGGGCGACGTTGCTGACCGATAACGGCATCCCTGCCGGGCAGACGCCGGCTTATCAGACCATCATCGACATCGCGCCGATCGCCGCGCCGTCCAATGCCGGCGGGGATCTGGAGGACGTCTACGACTACTTCAAGGATTACCAGACCACGCTGGTCAAGCAGTTCAGCCAGACCGCCAGCGGCACGACGCTGCCGATGGTTGCGTTCGGGGCGCCGGTGCGCAACTGGATCAAGGAACAATACGGGCCGACCTTGGGGGTGCTGGGGCTGGCGAGCATCAGTCCGGCCGAAGGAGTGAATGTGCCGGTGCTCGGCTCGAATCATCCGAGCTATATCTGGTACGCCGCCGATCCGAAAAGCTATACCGGCGACGATGCCCAGGCGAAGGCTGACGCGGCGGGCTTGAAAGTCATGGGCCAGGATTTGAGTGCTGCCTGCTGGCAGGCGGCAATGGGCAGCAAACCGGGCAGCGATGCGCAGGCCACGCTGAACAGTTGCACGCAAACATGGCAGGTGACGCAAAAGGTCAAAACCTGCGAGTTGTTCTATACCTCGATCCGCAACCTCAGCGCTGAACAAGCGGCTGCCAAGTGCGCCACGCCACGCATCAAGACACAGCTGCAACAGCTGAAAGCGCCACTGCCTGCGGCCGCCGTGCCCGCACCAACTCTGTAATCGCTACTGGAGTCCCCCGTGTCAGCCAATGCTGACGCGGGCCAGCGGTGATCGCGCCTGTCAGGTTTGACAGTAGACCGCTACCTTCAATTGCGCGACGCTTGGATCCAATCATGCCTCGCCTGGCGGGGCATGGGCACAACTCGGAGGCAACACTCAACAACAAGGATCGTTATGAACAATCAAGCCATGGGCCGGCACCTTCCACGCGATACAGAAGGCATCTATCCGTTCGCCGGACTTCCGGTGCGGCTGGGCTTCCCATCCTGCCAGGACTTTCAGATTATCCACGACGAACGTGGCATGGCCACGGCGGTGGTCGCGCGCCGCGAGTTTCTGCGCATTAGCCGAATGTGCCGGGTTTCCGGGCAATTGCTGCCCTATCGCTGTCGACAGACCCGTCAGTTGCAAACCGGCATCCACGTTTACGATCCGCGCTTTTGCGGTGTGCTCGAGCACGCCTGCGACCCGAATGTATTTCTCGACATGAGCGAATTGTGGCTGTGGGCCTTGAAAGATATCCACAGCGGCGAACATCTGAGCATCGATTACGCATCGACCGAAGACAAACTGCTACGCCAGTTCGCCTGCGATTGCGGTTCGTCGCGCTGCCGTGGCTGGATCACCGGTTACGACGAACCACCCACGCCTGAAGGCCAGCGCTTTTTACAGCGCTGGCGGCATCCAGGCCGTAACTGAACGCCGCGGTTACGGCGCGCCGACCGGACGCAAGCGGTATTGCGGCGGCAACTGTTCGAAACCACTGATGGTGGTATTGAGACTTTTCCAGCGGCCGTCCTTGATGCCGTAGATGCAGCCGTGGATCGACAGCGGCTGTCCGCGATGCCAAGCGTTCTGAATGATGCTGGTGTGCGCGACGTTGGCCACTTGCTGGATCACGTTGAGTTCGCACATGCGATCGACCTGCTCTTCTTCGGTCGGCAGCTTGGCCAGCTCTTCGCGCTTTTCGTAATAAAGATCGCGGATCGACCGCAGCCAGCCATCGATCAGGCCGAACTGGCGATCCTGCATCGACGCGCGCACGCCGCCGCAGCCGTAGTGGCCGGTGACGAGGATGTGTTTGACCTTGAGCACATCCACCGCGTACTGGATCACCGAGAGGCAGTTGAGGTCGGTGTGCAGCACGACGTTGGCGACGTTGCGGTGTACGAACAGATCGCCCGGCAGCATGCCGACGATTTCGTTGGCCGGCACGCGCGCGTCGGAGCAGCCGATCCATAGATATTCCGGGGTCTGCTGGCGCGCCAGTTTGGCGAAGAAGTCCGGGTCTTCCTTGGTGATCGCGTCAGCCCAACGCTCGTTGTTATCAATCAGGTCTTGTAGATCGTGCATGGATAAGGCCTCAAGAAAGATGCGCAGGTTTGATAGACGACCACCCGTCGAAGTCACGCCGCCAGCGCAAAGTGTTTTCGTTGGAATTCTCGCGCGCCCGGTGAGTCCACTCAGTAAGGCCCACAGTATGAGGAATTGCCATGACTGATTCACGACGCCCTTATGATGCGGTGCAACCGGAACCCATCGACGATAACGAAGACCGCATGGGCTCGGTGCACGAGCTGGATTTCGACGACGAAGAGCCCAGCGCGAAAATCGGAGATGAGCTGCCCGAGCGTGAACGCGAAAAATTGATGCCGGCTGAGCGAGTGCGTGAGGCGGGTATGACCGGGGCTTCGGTGGATGATCATCAGCCGACCGACGATGACCTGAGCCCGGAAACGTTGATTCGCGAGGATGGCGCGCGCGATGCCGATGAACTCGGCGAGGGCAATCCGGCGGATTGGGATTTGAGCGAGGTCAGTGAAACCGACATCGGAGGCGGTGACGGGCTGGATGAAGCGGAACTGGCGGATCTGGATCCGCTGGATGGCAAGCGCTGACCCGCTGACTTGAAATTCGCCCCCTGTAGGAGCTGCCGAAGGCTGCGATCTTTTGATTTTGCTTTGGATCTTACAAAAACAGGATCAAAAGATCGCAGCCTTCGGCAGCTCCTACAGGCCTAATCCACCAAGGTACAGGCCATCACCACCGCATCCTCACGCCCACCCACCGCCGGGTAATAATCGCGACGCCGGCCGATCTCGTTGAAGCCATACCGCTCATACAACTTGAAAGCAGCAGTATTGCTGTCGCGCACTTCGAGAAAGCACTCCCGCGCTTCAGCCGCATACGCCCGCGACATCAAATGCTCAAGCAACGTCAGGCCCAACCCGCGCCCCTGATTTTCCGGCTTGACGGTGATATTGAGCAGGTGCGCCTCATCAAGAATGATCTGCACCACGCCATGGCCAACCTGTTGCTGGCCTTCGAACATCAGCCAGATCTGGTATTTGCCCAGGCCATCGAGAAAAATCCCCCGGGTCCACGGATGGCTGTACGCGGCGTATTCGATCTTCAACACAGCGTCCAGATCTGCCTCGGTCATCGGGCGAAAGGTTACAGCCTCACTCATCGGATTGTTTCCAGCGCGCCATCAGCCGACGCATGGCTTGCCACACAGCGGCCTTGCGCTGTGGCTCTTCCATTAACAGTTCCAGACCGGGAATCGCCCAGGCCAGGCCCAGACCTTCGATCTGCAATTCACTATTGAACGCTTCGGCGTCCGCTTCCCCGGCAAACTTCAGCGCCGGCAGGCCGATCAGCCATAAACAGGCGCAGGGTGCTGCTTCCATCTGCACCGAGAGGAAGCCTTGCACGAAGTCGCGCGCCGCTTCCGGGCCTTGATCCAGCGTGCCGCGATTGAGCCACGGCCAGCGCACCGGTTCGCCGACGATCTGCGGCGCATCCGGCAAACCGGCGGCGCGCAGCATATCCTTGAGCAGCAGGTAGGCCGGATCGCGACTCTGAAACGCTTCGCCTGTGGGTAACTCGACCAGCAGCAGGCAGCGCCCGGCGCGCAGCAGTTGCAGGGCAAAACGCGGCGGCGGCACTGGCGCAGGCTTGACCACCACCGGCGTCTCGTCGATCTCTTCCACCGGTTTGGCGCCGTTGCGGGTACTGGCCAGCGACGGACGCGGCACTTCGATTTTCGGTCGCTCGACCTGACGCGCGGCAGGCTGCGCCGGTGCTTCGGCCTGAGGCGCCGGAGCAACCGGCACCTCGAGCTCGGGCTCGGGCATCTCCAGCAGCTCGGGCCGCGACGGTGCGGCGAAAGGCAGTTCGGTGCGCGGCAGCCAGTTGACCACCTGCATGGCGTTCAAATAGGCGCGGCGGCGGGACTCGATAAGCAAAGGTCGGCCACTTGTGGATAACGGAAAGTGCGCTGATTCTACCGCCCTTCGCACAAGATCGCTCGCTGTTGATCGATACCCCGCGCTGCGCTGCGCCGCTGCCCTTTGGCCAAAGAATGCGACAGCCCGTCCCGAGAGTGAATCGCCGCGCCTGTGATGCAGTACAATCGCCGCTTTTAATCGCCAACCAGCCGGCCATTCCGATGATCGAACCCAAGCGCGTCTTGCGCGCCCTCGCTGAACACTGGGCACTTCTGGAGCCACTGTGCGAGCACTTCGACCAAGGCACCCTGAGCCTCAACGAACTGCGCACGCAACTGGCCGCCCAACAACTCGATAGCACGCCGCAGGACATCACCAGCCTGCTCGACGTGTGGATTCGCCTCGATATTCTGGTTCCGGTGGCGAAAAGCCCGAACCGTTTCGAGCTCAACGCGCAGATCCACGACTTCCTCGCCTACCTGCGCCGCGAACACCGCCTCGGCCTGTGCCTGGAAATCGAAGCCTACCTGCGTCACCTTGAGCGTCTGGCCGGTTATATCCAGGACGCTTTCGACGTCCGTGACGGCAACGATCTGGCGCGCCAGTTGCGTTTGCTCGACATGCGTGTGCGCGACGTACTGAAGAAACTCGACAACGATGAACAGGCCCTGGTGGCCGTGGCCGAACGGGCGAAGACCAGCGACCGGCAGATTCCGCTGCGTCAGCGTTACGCCGAAGTCCTGGCGACGTGGGACGAATACGTCGAGCCGATGATCGATCTGGTCAACGCCGATGGCGCCTTCGAACAAGGCGTGCGCAAGGTCGAAACCGTGCTGCTGAAGATGCTCAGCGAACAGCAGCGCCTCGGCCATCTGGTCGATGACGACATGCTCCTGCGCACCCACGCGCGCATCCTCGAAATGCAGACCAGCGCGCAACTGACCCTGCGCCATGCCCGCGAACTGCTGCTGCCATTGCGTGAAGAAGCGCGTCGGCACAACGCCGTGACCCGTGGCGCCGCACTGGCGCTGGCGGCGATCCGGCGTAAAGGCATCGACGCCGTGCCGCAAGCGGCGATGCCACTGTTCACCCGCCCGCAAAGCACCTTCCTGGGCAGCGCCAGTCAGGTCGAAGCCTACGTCTACGCGCTGGCGCGTTTCGAGCCGAAACCGGCGCGCTTCCCCAAGGCGCACAAAACCCAGAAGGCTGGCGACGCCCCACGTGCACCGCGCACCGTGCGCGAGATGGTCGATCGTTGCGAAGAGTCCCTGCCGATGCCGGACCTGATGACCTGGCTGCTGGAGCAGGAACCGGACGGCGCCACCGACGAATTGCTTTACTGGTTCTCGCGCCTGTCGCGGGAAAAACGCTTCAAGCGCGAGCGTCTGGAACGCCGCGAATACCATACTCACGAGCACCAGGTCAGCCTGCGCTCCTTCGCCCTGCTCTCGGCCAGCGATACCGCCGCCGAGGATTCTGCGAGCATCCCAAATGCATCTTGATCTTTCCGAACTGTCGCAACTGGCGCCGATCTTCCGCGAGTTGTTCAAGGGTTACCACGTCAGCCGCCGTGATCCTGAGCTGTACGCACAACTGTCGAACTTCCAGGATCAGTACCGCACGCTGTTCAAGGCGCTGGGCTTTGAACTGGTCTGCGACACCCGTGGTTTCTACTATTTCGTGCCGGACATGGCCGCCGCAGCGGTGAACAAGACCGCCCAGCGTCTGGCGCTGTTCACCTTCATCCTCGTCGAGCACCTGGCCGATCAGGGCCGCGACCCGATTGCCGTGCTCGACGGCGGCAGCCTCGGCCGCGAAGAATTGCCGTCGCTGCTGGACAAGTACCGCGACCTGTTCATCCAGGCCGAAGTGCAGACTGTTGAAGAACTCGAAGAAAAGATCATGCGCCGCATGACTCAGCTCGGTTTCGCCGGCGAAGAAAACGGTGTCTACCGCTTCCTGCCGCCGATGCACCGTTTCCTCGACGTGTGCCTGTCGGTACAACAGGACCGCGACCTGGCAGCCAGCGTCCACAGCGTTCTGCCGCTGCCGGCGCCGGTGCTGATCGACGAAGAAGCTGAAGCGAAATTCCTCGAAACCGACGATCCGCTCGATCTTTCCGAATTTGAAGAAGAAAGCGAAGAAGACGCACTGGCCCGCGCCATTGCCGAAGAACAGGAGTCCGATGCATGAGCCAGGAACGCTACGGCATCCGCCGCTTTGCCCTTTTGAACACCGCCGGTTACAGCCTCGGTCTGTTTCCGCTGGAAGAACCGCTGTCGGTTTACGGCGCGAACAACCTCGGCAAGTCGGCGTCGATCAACGCTTTGCAGTTCCCGATTCTGGCACGCATGTCGGACATGAGTTTCGGTAAATACAGCCTCGAACAATCGCGGCGCTTCTACTTCGCCTCCGACACCAGTTATATCCTCGTCGAAGTCAACCTGCCCCACGGCCCCCACGTGATCGGCGTGGTCGGTCGCGGCCCGGGCGGCGGTTTCGGGCACCAGTTCTTCGCCTACGCCGGCAAGCTCGACCTGGCGCATTACCAGAAAAACGACACCTGCCTGCGCCAGAAAGAACTGTTCAGCAATCTCGAAAAAGAAGGCCTGAAAGCCTACGAACTCAAGCCGGATGAACTGCGCCGCTTGCTGGTTGGCGGCCACACGTCAATCCCGCTCGACCTGACCCTGATCCCGCTGCGCTCCACCAGCGAGCAAAGCCTGAAGACCTTCCGCGCGTTGTTCATCAACCTGCTGCACATGCGCGAAATCACCGCGGCCAAGCTCAAGCAACTGTTCCTCGATGCCTTCGAACACAGCCTGCGTTCGGGCAGCGTCGATTACATCGCCGCGTGCGAAGAAGCCTTCCGCGATGTGCGGCGCATGGAGCAGGACTACAACTCGCTGGTCGCCGCCGGCCCGTTGGTTGAAGCGCTGGCCAACGGCGTGAAACAGCGCGACGTGCTGCGCGGCAAACTGCATCGCCTGTCGCCGCTGCTCGATTCCTTGCTCGGCACCTGGTCGGACTACGCCACGGCGCGCAAGGAAGAGCTGACCATCCAGGCCGAGCACTACCGTCGCGAGCAGGACGATCTGCAGAACGATCAACGCGGTGGTACTCAGGAACTGATGCGTCTGGAACGGGAAATTTCCGGTATCCAGCGCTGGCTCGGCGAGCTGTCGGTGCTGAAGAACCGCTTTGCCCTGGTCGATGACGTCAAAGTGCTCGAGCAACAATTGCTCGCCGCCAAGGATGCACACGACGAACTGGCCGGTGCCTTGGCGCAGTCGCGTCAGTTCAGCGCCGAAGATCTGGAAGAGCGTCTGCGCGATCTGGAAAAACGCCTGAAGTCGGTGAAGCAACAACTCGATCACGCCGACAACAACAGCTACGCCCGCCTGCGCGAAGAGTTCTCGCAGCAGGACGTCGAGCGCCTGATGCGCCTGTTCAACAGCGCGCTCTTCAGCCTGCCGCTGGGTGAACACGGCATCACCCTCGACGAGAACGGTGAGTGGGTCAAATCGGTCGAGCTGATTCTTGATGGCTTCAAGGGCGAGCGCTTCGAAGTGCCGGGCCTGTCGATCGACATCTCGCACATTGAGCCGCCTGCCTTGCAGGCTCTGGCTGACCGCGCCGCGTTGCGCGATCAGAAAGAGCGTCTGGAAAAAGAGCTCAAGCAACTGAAAACCCAGCAGGCCGTGGCCGCCGACCGCGCCGCGAGCAAGACCCAGACCGAAGCGCTGTACCAGCAGGTGCTGGACGCACAGAAGGCGCTGGAAGATTTCCGTCGCACCCAGACGCTGAGCGCCGAAGAAAGCGACAAGCTTGAGCAACTGGCGCAGATGGAAGCCGCGCAGGACGAACTCAAGCGCTCCAGCGATGCGTTCACCGAGCGCGTCCAGCAACTGTCGGCCAAGCTGCAACTGGTCGGCCGGCAGATCGCCGATATGGAGGCCAAGCAACGCACCCTCGACGACGCGCTACGTCGTCGTCAGTTGCTGCCAGCGGATCTGCCGTTCGGCACGCCGTTCATGGATCCGGTCGATGATTCGATGGACAACCTGCTGCCGCTGCTCAACGATTATCAGGACAGCTGGCAGGGCCTCCTGCGTGCCGATGGCCAGATCGAAGCGCTGTATGCGCAGGTGCGTCTGAAAGGTGTGGCCAAGTTCGACAGCGAAGATGATATGGAGCGGCGTCTATCGCTGCTGATCAACGCTTACGCGCACCGCACCGATGAAGCCCTGACCCTCGGCAAGGCGCGGCGCGCGGCGGTCACCGACATCGCCCGCACTCTGCGCAACATCCGCAGCGATTACGACAGCCTCGAGCATCAACTGGCGCTGTTCAACCGCGAGATCAACAAGCGGCAGGTTTCCAACCTGCAGAGCTTCCGCATCGTCCTCGCACCAAACAAGGAAGCACTCAAGCACATCGACCAGATCATCCACAGCGCCGGGCAATATGAGGAAGGCGAAACCCTGTCGGTGTTCGATCTCAGCCAGAGCGCCGAGCAGGACAACAAGAACGAAGAGGCCAAGGAATATCTGGCGCGGCTGGTGGCAGCGAACCACAACCAGCTCGGCCTCAAGGACTTGTTCGAACTGGCCTTCGAGATCACCAAGGTCAACGGTCAACCAGTCATCCACACCGACATCGACGGCGCGGCCTCCAACGGTACGACCATGACCATCAAGGCGCTGACCAACATGTACTTGTTGCTGCACTTGATGGATCGCGATCTGGCCGGCCGCGTGCGTCTGCCATACTACCTCGACGAGGCGGCGGACATCGACGAGAAGAACCAGGCGGCGCTGCTGGAAACCAGTCTGCAACTGGGCTTCGTGCCGATTCTCGCAAGTGTGAAGCCGCAGGTCTGCGCCAGTGTCGCAATCGACCTGGAAGGCGGCAGCGGCCCGGCCGGGATCTACATCGATGAAGCGGACTGGAAGTACATCCGCCGCCATGATGTGGTCAAGGCCACGCTGAATGTGCAGGCGGATGAGCCGGAGCTGGATGCGGTTTGATCGGCTTTAGCTGAAGGCAAAAAGGGCCGCGATCTGCTGGGATCGCGGCCCTTTTTTATGGAGTGGATTTTGTGTTGATTTGGCTGGCCCCTTCGCGAGCAGGCTCGCTCCCACAATTGGAATGCGTTCCCCTGTGGGAGCGAGCCTGCTCGCGAAGGCTATTCAATAGGCGCCACTACTTACCCAGCTGAATCTTCGGCGCCCAGGTCAGCCATTCATCCTCGAACTTGTCGAACAACGGGAACGTCTGCTCGGCTCGCGCCGGATTGCCCATGCGCTCGCCATCCGGGGTGGCGAAGGCAATGCCACCCTGAATCAGTGTCTCCAGCGACTCGGTGCGCACCGTCACGCCCTTGAACAACCCATAATCGAAGCCCACGCCGCTGGTGTTCCAGAAGCGGCTGCCGCTACGCACCAGTGGCGCGTACTTCGGCTCGATCAGGATGTGCACCAACACACGGTCAGCCGTTTGGCCCAACTCATAACCGGTGACCTTGCCAACCGTGATTTCACGGTAGGTCACTGGTACGCCGGGCTTCAAGGAACCGCGACGTGCGGCGCTCAACACCAGACTCAGACCCGCTTCTTGCTTGGTGACTTCCGGCGCCTCGGCCAAGGCAACGAAGTTCTTCTGCGGGCCGAGATTTTTCGCTGCCGGCTGGACTTCGATGTATTTACCGGTGACCAGCGTTTCCAGATTCTGCGTCTTGATCAGGCCCAGCTCCGGCTTGACCACCCAGAACTGACTGCCGACTCGCGCGATCTTCTCCGGCACTTCAGTGATGCGAGCGGTGAGGATCACCGACTGCATGTCGTCGGTCAGATCGACGCTTTCAATCTTGCCTACGTCCAACCCCTTGAAACGCACTGGTGTACCGCTGCTCAAACCGTCGGCGCGATCGACTTTGATGGTAACGACCGCACCTTTCTTGTTCGCCTCATCGTGATCGGCGAACAGACGGAAGCGCGGGATACGTTTCTTCAACGGCGCATTGGCTTGTGGGGTTTCGAAGGCAATACCACCGGCCATCAGGGTTTGCAGGGATTCACTCTTGACCTGAATGCCGCCGGTCAAGCCACCCGTGAGGGTAATGCCGCTGACGTTCCAGAAGCGCGTCGAGGCGTTGACCAGGTTTTCGTATTCCTTCTCGATGTGCACGCCGATGACCAGCTGCTTCTTGGTTCGGGAGAACTGGTAGCTCTGCACCGAACCGACCTTGACCTGCTTGTACAGAATCGGACTGCCGACATCGATCGAGCCCAGCGAATCGGTAAACAACACCAGATGCAGGCCTGGCGAACGCAGGTCCAGCGGTGGTGCTTTCGGTCGCGCCTCGAATTCGCGTTTCGGCGCAGCGCCTTTATCGCCCGGACGCACGGCGATGTAGTTACCTTTCACCAGCGCCTCCAGGCCGGTAATACCGGCAAGGGATATCGACGGCTTGACCACCCAGAACTGCGTGCCCTCAACCAGATAGTCTTCGGCCAACGGATCCAGAGTCAGCTCGGCTGTTGCACTGTTCAGGTCCGGATCGACTTTGAGCGCTTTCAGGTTGCCGACCTGAATGCCTTTGTACATCACCGGCGTGCGACCGGCTTGCAGGCCCTCGAAATCGCTGAGTTTGACCTTCACGCGAATGCCGGCAGCGGCAGCGTCGAAGTCTTCATAGAGACGGAATGGCAGGCTCGGGTCGGTCGCCGGACTGTCCTTGCGATTCTCCGGCGTGGCGAAGGCGATGCCCCCAGCGACGATGCTGGCCAGGGATTCACTGCGCACTTTCACGCCGGACAGGTTAGCGTCGATGCTGATGCCGCTGGCGTTCCAGAAACGAGTATGTTTGCGCACCAGTTTGGCGTAGGTCGGCTCGATGAACACCTTAAGTTCAACGGTGCTCTGATCCTCGGACAGCACGTAGCTTTTGACCTGACCGACCTTGATCTGTTTGTAGAACACCGGGCTGCCGCGATTCAACGAGCCTAGGCGATCGGCCTTGATGGTCAGGTGCAGACCGGGCTTGGCGTCGGACAGCGGCGGCTCTTCGGCCAAAGCCTTAAACTTGCGAACCGGCTCGCCTTCACCGGGACTGATGGCGACATAGTTACCCGAGACCAATGTTTCCAGACCGGTGATACCGGCCAGGGTCACGCTCGGTTTGACCAGCCAGAACCGCGTGCTGGTCTTCAGGTACTGCTCAACATCCTTGTTCATCTCGATGGTGGCGATAACCCCTTTCGAGTTGCCCTCATCGTCCAGCTTGAGCGTCTTGACCTTGCCGACCGGCATGCCTTTGTAGACCACTTCAGTCTTGTTGGCCTGGATGCCTTCGCCGCTTTCAAAGCGCACCTGAATCTCGATACCGGTCTCGGAATAAGCACGCCAGCCGAGCCAGCCGCCGATGATCAGCGCGATCAGAGGCAGCACCCAAATGGCCGACCAGTTCGAAGCCGGTCGGGTTTTCGCTACAGGCAAATCAGTCATGGTCGTCGTCCGACTCCGTGTTATCCCAAATCAGTCGGGGATCGAAAGTAACTGCGGCGAGCATCGTCAGAATCACCACAGAGGCGAAGGCGACGGCGCCCAGATTGGCTTCGACACTGGCTATCCGGCCGAAGTTGACGACCGCCACGAGAATGGCGATCACGAAAATATCGAGCATCGACCAGCGGCCAATGAACTCGATGAAACGGTACATCCAGATACGCTGACGGGCCGACAATGGCTGCCGACGCTGCACGGAAAACAGCAGCAGCGCGATGCCAACCAGTTTGAACGTGGGCACCAGAATGCTGGCGATGAACACCACGGTGGCGATCGGGATCATGCCGTGCTGAACCAGTTCAATCACGCCGGACATGATGGTGCTCGGTTCACCCTGGCCCAGAGAACTGACCGTCATGATCGGCAAGACATTCGCCGGAACATAGATAATGGCTGCCGTGATCAACAGCGCCCAGGTGCGGGTCAAGCTGTTGGGGCGGCGAGCGTGAACCTGCGCGCCGCAGCGGGTACAGCTCTGCTCGTCGACGTCAGCTTCCTGCTTGTTCAGCTCGTGGCATTCGGTGCACACCAGAATGCCCGCATCAATCGCCCGCATGGGCATCCTCTCCTGATAATGCCTGCCAGATCTGATGCGGTGACATCACCACCTCCAGCCAGACTTGCACCAATAACAAGCCAATGAAACATGCCAGCCCGAGGCCGACGGTAATTGCTGCCATATCCGCCAGCTTCACGATCGCGACAAGCACGCCCATGAGGTAGACCTCGAGCATGCCCCAGTCTCTGAGGTGGTGGTAAATACGATAGAGCAACAAGCCATAACTACGGCCGACATTGAAGCGGATCGTCAGTAGGACAAACAGCTGGCACAACAACTTCAGTAACGGTATGGCCATGCTGCAAAGGAAGACGACGATCGACACACCTTGCATGTCGGTGCTGAACAGGCCGACTACGCCACTCCAGACCGTATCCTGCGAGGATTGCCCGAGGATATTGAGTTGCATGATGGGTAAAAAGTTTGCCGGCACGTAAAGTAATAACGCGGCAATCACCAGGGCGAGGCTGCGCTGCACCACGTTATGGCGATGGGCGTACAACTCATAACCACAACGCGGGCAGAGTGCTTTCTCACCATGGGCAAGTGTCGGCTTGCGCATCAGCAGGTCGCACTCGTGGCAGGCTATCAAGTCTTCCAGCGGTAAATCTGACAGCCCGGGGGCGTCAACCGATTCTGACATACAGGCTCTGGCTCCGATAAAGATGGGGCTATTCTAGTGTTCTGCTTCGAAAATAACTGTGCAATTTTGTTCGCCATAGCGCTGAAACTTTCTCGCAGGCAAAACAAAACCCCAACTGCTTTCGCAATTGGGGTTTCGGAATTTAATCTTGACGATGACCTACTCTCACATGGGGAAACCCCACACTACCATCGGCGATGCATCGTTTCACTGCTGAGTTCGGGATGGGATCAGGTGGTTCCAACGCTCTATGGTCGTCAAGAAATTCGGGTACTGACTCGGGACCAGACGGCCTCGCTTCAGCAAATTGGGTATGTGACAGCTAGGTGTTTGTGAATTTCGAACTTTCGGTTCGTTTCGTCTTCACACACCGCAATCTGGCGCCTTTTCAGGTCAGCAAATTGCTTGGGTGTTATATGGTCAAGCCTCACGGGCAATTAGTATTGGTTAGCTCAACGCCTCACAGCGCTTACACACCCAACCTATCAACGTCGTAGTCTTCGACGGCCCTTCAGGGAACTCAAGGTTCCAGTGAGATCTCATCTTGAGGCAAGTTTCCCGCTTAGATGCTTTCAGCGGTTATCTTTCCCGAACATAGCTACCCGGCAATGCCACTGGCGTGACAACCGGAACACCAGAGGTTCGTCCACTCCGGTCCTCTCGTACTAGGAGCAGCCCCTCTCAAATCTCAAACGTCCACGGCAGATAGGGACCGAACTGTCTCACGACGTTCTAAACCCAGCTCGCGTACCACTTTAAATGGCGAACAGCCATACCCTTGGGACCGGCTTCAGCCCCAGGATGTGATGAGCCGACATCGAGGTGCCAAACACCGCCGTCGATATGAACTCTTGGGCGGTATCAGCCTGTTATCCCCGGAGTACCTTTTATCCGTTGAGCGATGGCCCTTCCATACAGAACCACCGGATCACTAAGACCTACTTTCGTACCTGCTCGACGTGTCTGTCTCGCAGTCAAGCGCGCTTTTGCCTTTATACTCTACGACCGATTTCCGACCGGTCTGAGCGCACCTTCGTACTCCTCCGTTACTCTTTAGGAGGAGACCGCCCCAGTCAAACTACCCACCATACACTGTCCTCGATCCGGATAACGGACCTGAGTTAGAACCTCAAAGTTGCCAGGGTGGTATTTCAAGGATGGCTCCACGCGAACTGGCGTCCACGCTTCAAAGCCTCCCACCTATCCTACACAAGCAAATTCAAAGTCCAGTGCAAAGCTATAGTAAAGGTTCACGGGGTCTTTCCGTCTAGCCGCGGATACACTGCATCTTCACAGCGATTTCAATTTCACTGAGTCTCGGGTGGAGACAGCGCCGCCATCGTTACGCCATTCGTGCAGGTCGGAACTTACCCGACAAGGAATTTCGCTACCTTAGGACCGTTATAGTTACGGCCGCCGTTTACCGGGGCTTCGATCAAGAGCTTCGCGTTAGCTAACCCCATCAATTAACCTTCCGGCACCGGGCAGGCGTCACACCCTATACGTCCACTTTCGTGTTTGCAGAGTGCTGTGTTTTTAATAAACAGTCGCAGCGGCCTGGTATCTTCGACCGGCATGAGCTTACGGAGCAAGTCCTTCACCCTCACCGGCGCACCTTCTCCCGAAGTTACGGTGCCATTTTGCCTAGTTCCTTCACCCGAGTTCTCTCAAGCGCCTTGGTATTCTCTACCCAACCACCTGTGTCGGTTTGGGGTACGGTTCCTGGTTACCTGAAGCTTAGAAGCTTTTCTTGGAAGCATGGCATCAACCACTTCGTGTTCTAAAAGAACACTCGTCATCAGCTCTCGGCCTTAAGATCCCGGATTTACCTAAGATCTCAGCCTACCACCTTAAACTTGGACAACCAACGCCAAGCTGGCCTAGCCTTCTCCGTCCCTCCATCGCAATAACCAGAAGTACAGGAATATTAACCTGTTTTCCATCGACTACGCTTTTCAGCCTCGCCTTAGGGACCGACTAACCCTGCGTCGATTAACGTTGCGCAGGAAACCTTGGTCTTTCGGCGTGGGTGTTTTTCACACCCATTGTCGTTACTCATGTCAGCATTCGCACTTCTGATACCTCCAGCAAGCTTCTCAACTCACCTTCACAGGCTTACAGAACGCTCCTCTACCGCATCACCCGAAGGTGATACCCGTAGCTTCGGTGTATGGTTTGAGCCCCGTTACATCTTCCGCGCAGGCCGACTCGACTAGTGAGCTATTACGCTTTCTTTAAAGGGTGGCTGCTTCTAAGCCAACCTCCTAGCTGTCTAAGCCTTCCCACATCGTTTCCCACTTAACCATAACTTTGGGACCTTAGCTGACGGTCTGGGTTGTTTCCCTTTTCACGACGGACGTTAGCACCCGCCGTGTGTCTCCCATGCTCGGCACTTGTAGGTATTCGGAGTTTGCATCGGTTTGGTAAGTCGGGATGACCCCCTAGCCGAAACAGTGCTCTACCCCCTACAGTGATACATGAGGCGCTACCTAAATAGCTTTCGA
>NZ_JBWBQI010000001.1:4437500-5942134 GCF_056278925.1 Pseudomonas sp. TE9122
ATCCGACTCATGGCAGTCGGATGCTTTGGGGATCTTGATCAACATGACAACTCCGCAGCTTTGGAGGACAGGTGCACCCATAGACTGCGGAGTATGCGGGAAATTACATCACTCGGCGTTTTTGTGACGACGAAGGCGCAACAGATACTGCACCGGACCGGACGCCGCATAGGCGAGGAACACCAGCAGCAGAATGCGCGGCGGATCACTGAACACGACAGCGAATACCAGCACCACCGCCAGGATCGCCACGAACGGCACGCGACCTTTGAGATCCAGCTCCTTGAAGCTGTTGTACTTGATGTTGCTGACCATCAGCATGCCGGCCGCCGCCACCATCAACGCCACCAGGAACGACATCTTCGAACCCTGAATGCCGTAATCGCTGAACGCCCAGACAATGCCGGCCACAACACCTGCCGCCGCCGGGCTGGCCAGACCGATGAAGTAACGTTTGTCCGCCGTGCCGACCTGGGTGTTGAAACGCGCCAGACGCAACGCCGCACCCGCTACATATATGAAGGCGACCATCCAGCCGACCTTGCCCATGTCTCCCAGCGCCCAGCCGAAGGCCAGCAATGCCGGCGCGACGCCGAAGGCGACCATGTCCGACAGCGAGTCATACTCGGCGCCGAAAGCACTTTGCGTATTGGTCATGCGCGCTACGCGACCATCGAGACCGTCGAGCACCATCGCGACGAAAATCGCGATTGCAGCGAAGGCGAAGTACTTGCTCGCATTCACCGAGTCGCCGGCGCTCAACGCGGCCTGCGCGCTCATCGAGTTGATGATGGAATAGAAGCCTGCGAACAGGTTGGCGGTGGTGAACAGGTTCGGCAGCAGATAGATACCACGATGCCGGACTTTACGACCTTCGGCGTCGTGCCCTTCTTCGATGTGTTCATCGATGGGCAGCAGGCTTTCGGCGTCGGAAGCCTTGTTCGGCTCTTCGGGACGTTCGCTCATGGACATTACCTTGCAACGGTTTGGAAAAAATTCGACAGAGGCTTGAGGACGACAGTTCGGCCACAAACGATGCAGCTTTATACCAGAAGCACCGGCCCAAACGAAAAAACGCGGCCTAGGCCGCGTTTTTCGTACAAGGGACGACGACTTAGTTTTTGGCTTTGTCGACGATCTTGTTGGCACCGATCCACGGCATCATGGAGCGCAGTTGCTCGCCGATGATTTCGATACCGTGAGCGGCGTTGTTACGACGCTTGGCGGTCATCGAAGGGTAGCCGGTTGCGCCTTCGCTGATGAACATTTTGGCGTATTCGCCGTCCTGAATACGTTTCAGGGCGTTGCGCATGGCCTGACGGGATTCGGCGTTGATCACTTCCGGGCCAGTCACGTACTCGCCGTACTCGGCGTTGTTGGAGATCGAGTAGTTCATGTTGGCGATACCGCCTTCGTACATGAGGTCAACGATCAGCTTCAGTTCGTGCAGGCACTCGAAGTAGGCCATTTCCGGCGCGTAGCCAGCTTCAACCAGAGTTTCGAAACCGGCTTTTACCAGTTCAACGGTACCGCCGCACAGAACGGCTTGTTCGCCGAACAGGTCAGTTTCGGTCTCGTCCTTGAAGGTGGTTTCGATGATGCCGGTACGACCGCCACCGACGCCAGCGGCGTAGGACAGTGCAACGTTTTTGGCGTTGCCCGAGGCGTCCTGGTAGATCGCGATCAGGTCAGGGATACCGCCGCCTTTGACGAACTCGGAACGCACAGTGTGGCCCGGGGCTTTCGGCGCGATCATGATCACGTCGAGGTCGGCACGCGGAACAACCTGGTTGTAGTGAATCGCGAAGCCGTGGGAGAAGGCCAGAGTGGCGCCTTTCTTGATGTTCGGCTCGATTTCGTTCTTGTACAGCGAGGACTGGAACTCGTCCGGGGTCAGGATCATGACCAGGTCGGCAGCGGCAACAGCGGAAGCAACGTCGGTCACTTTCAGGCCGTGAGCTTCGGCTTTGGCAACGGTGGCCGAACCTTTACGCAGACCGACGGTAACGTCGACACCGGAGTCTTTGAGGTTGCACGCCTGAGCGTGGCCCTGGGAGCCGTAACCGATGATGGCAACTTTCTTGCCCTGGATGATCGACAGGTCGCAGTCTTTATCGTAGAAAACTTTCATGAATTTCCCCTTATATCCGGCCGTTCAGGCCATGCGCTAATTTGGTTTAGATGCTGAGAACTTTGTCGCCGCGAGCAATGCCGGTCACGCCGCTACGGACGGTTTCCAGAATCGATGCGGTGCCGATGGACTGAATGAAGCTGTCGAGCTTGTCGCTGGTACCGGTCAACTGAACGGTATACACGCTGGCGCTGACATCGACGATCTGCCCACGGTAGATATCGGTAGTGCGTTTGATCTCGGCGCGCTGGGCGCCAGTGGCCTTGACCTTGACCAGCATCAGTTCACGCTCGATGTGAGCGCTTTCCGACAGGTCCACCAGCTTGACCACTTCGATCAGCTTGTTCAGGTTTTTGGTGATCTGCTCGATGACTTCATCGTGACCCACGGTGGTCAGCGTCAGACGCGACAGGGTCGGGTCTTCGGTCGGCGCCACGGTCAGGCTTTCGATGTTGTAGTTGCGCTGCGAGAACAGGCCGACTACACGAGACAGAGCGCCGGGTTCGTTTTCCAGAAGCAGGGAAATAATGTGCCGCATGATTAAGTACGCTCCGTCTTGCTCAGCCACATATCGCGCATGGAGCCGTCTTTGATCTGCATCGGGTAGACGTGCTCGCTTGGTGTCGACCGCAACATCGATGATCACCAGGCGATCCTTCATGGCGAACGCTTCGGCCATCTTCGACTTCAAATCTTTCGATTCGGTGATGCGTACGCCAACGTGGCCGTAGGCTTCAGCCAGCTTGATGAAGTCGGGCAGCGATTCCATGTAGGAGTGCGAGTGACGGCTGCCGTAGCTCATGTCCTGCCACTGGCGAACCATGCCCAGCACACCGTTGTTGAGGATGACGATCTTTACCGGCAAGCCGTATTGCAGGCAGGTCGACAGCTCCTGGATATTCATCTGGATACTGCCTTCGCCGGTGACGCAGGCAACGTCGTCGTCCGGGAAGCTCAGTTTGATGCCCATCGCGGCTGGCAGACCGAAGCCCATCGTGCCCAGACCACCGGAGTTGATCCAGCGGTTCGGCTTGTTGAACGTGTAGTACTGCGCAGCGAACATCTGGTGCTGACCCACGTCGGAGGTCACAAAGGCGTCGCCCTTGGTCACTTCGCAGAGGGTTTCGATCACGGTCTGCGGTTTGATCTTGCTGCCGTCGCCCTTTTCATAAGGGAACAGGCCGCGATCGCCACGCCATTCATCGACCTGCTTCCACCAACTGGCCACGGACTCCTTGTTCGGGGTCTCGCCGATTTCCTTGAGGATCGCGACCATTTCGGTCAGGACGCTCTCGACCGGACCCACGATTGGCACGTCAGCCTTGATGGTCTTGGAGATCGACGCCGGGTCGATGTCGATGTGGATGATCTTGGCGTTCGGGCAGAATTTCGCCGGGCCGTTGATCACCCGATCGTCGAAGCGTGCGCCGACGGCGAGGATCACATCGGCATGGTGCATCGCCAGGTTCGCGGTGTAACTGCCGTGCATGCCGAGCATGCCGATGAACTGACGGTCAGTGCCAGGAAAAGCACCCAGCCCCATCAAGGTGTTGGTCACCGGCAGGTTGAGCATTTTCGCCAGCTCGGTCAGTTGCGCGGAGCCATTGCCGAGAATCACGCCGCCGCCGGAGTACAGCACCGGGCGCTTGGCCGCCAGGAGCATTTCTGCCGCCTTGCGGATCTGCCCGGAGTGACCGCGAACGGCCGGGCTGTAGGAACGCAGCTTGGCTTTCTTCGGGAAGACGTATTCGAATTTCTCGGCCGGATTGGTCATGTCTTTCGGGATGTCGACCACGACCGGACCCGGACGACCGGATTGCGCCAGGTAGAAGGCCTTCTTCATGACTTCCGGGATTTCCGAAGCGTGCTTGATCATGAAGCTGTGCTTCACGATCGGCCGGGAGATACCGATCATGTCGGTTTCCTGGAACGCGTCGGTGCCGACCATGGTGCTTGGCACCTGACCGGAAATGATCACCATCGGAATCGAGTCCATATAGGCGGTGGCGATACCGGTGATGGCGTTTGTGGCGCCTGGACCGGATGTCACCAATACCACGCCGGCTTTACCGGTGGCACGGGCGTAGCCGTCAGCCATATGGGTAGCCGCTTGTTCGTGACGAACCAGGATGTGGGTCACTTCCGGTTCTTTGAACAGGGCATCGTAAACATGCAGGAGAGCACCACCCGGGTACCCGTAGATATATTTGACGCCTTCGTCACGCAAAAAGCGGACGAGCATCTCACCGCCAGATAAAAGCTCCACGTTGTTCACCTCTAAAACGCCAGAATACCGTCCACAAAAAAGGGGCGGGTCTTAATAGGTTTACTTCTCGGCAGAGCATGAGCGACGGTGGTCGCCGACTACGTCAGCACTGACTGAGCAAGTATTGGGATCGTCCCAAGTGTTGCGGGCCTTTCCCACCCAGCGCGAGGTAACGCGTTGCGGGTGTAACAGGTCGGCGCGGATGTGCGCCTCATGATCTACCGAGTGGGTCTGCTTCTGGCAGTCCCTCTACAGCGGACTTTGGATTCTTCTGTTTCGCCCTCTGCAAGTCAAGTCGTCTGTGGGGTTAATTGTGGGTAAGCACATGAGAACGCAAGAAAAAACCTGAAAAGCGCTACTCTGTTAGCGTCAATTGCGCATTTTTGCCAAGGAATCAGCATGCGAACGCTCCTCCTCACTTTGCTGATCGGTCTCAGCCCATGGTGCTCGGCCGCTCAAATCTACAAATGGGTCGATGCCCAAGGCGTCACGCATTTCGATGCACAACCGCCGCAGGGCCAACCGGCGACGACCGTGCAAACGCCCTCCTCACCCGCGCCGAAAGCCGCGCCGCTGCCGGGCGGCGGCGTACTCGGCGATCAGAAAGCCATTGATGCCAAGGTGAAGAAACAGGTCGCCGAGCAGCAGGCGCAGCTCAAGGCCTTTTGCGAACAGGCACGCACGAACCTGGCGCAACTGCAGAACAATCCGCGCTTGCGTGAGGAGGTCGAGGGGGATTTGCGAAGGCTCGATGATACACAGCGTCAGGAACGCATCGTCGAAGCGAAGAAGCAGATTGCCGAGAATTGCTCGTAATCGCGACGTCGGAACTTGTAGGAGCTGACGAGTGCAACGAGGCTGCGATCTTTTGATCCTGCTCGTCTAAAGTCAAAAGATCGCAGCCTTCGGCAGCTCCTACAAAGCTCCTACACAAACGCGCTCAGCGGGAGGCAGTGATCAGCCGGTCAAACTCTTTGAGCAGCACCTGCAACTGCCGATCCTTGCCGCCAAGGTTGCGCTGGGCGAAGACCATTTCCGCCATTTCCTGAATGCCCGAGGCGTTCGGCAAGGGCAGATCCTGTTCGAGGATCATCTTCATGCGCGGCAGGAAGATCCATTGCAGCCATTGCTCGAAGTCCAGCGTGTCGACCGAAAACGGCTCGACACTGCTCAGCGCTTCGGCCGATGGCTCAACCTCATCCCACCAGCCCTGGGTGCGCAGCTCGCGTTCAATCAACAACAGCTGATCGGCGATTTTCGGGAAACGCACGTCCATCACAGGGAAACCTTGGCCTTCTGACGGGCCAGCGCGGCGCCGGCGGAATCGCCTTGTTTCTCACGAGATTGAGCGATGATTTCCCACAGGCTGGCTTGCAGATCCGGACGACCGTTGGCCATGGTCAACGCGCGACGGGCAAATTGCTCGGCTTGCGGCGCATCGCCCTGGGCCATGCGCACCTGCGCCAGACGGTAAAGCACTTGTGGCTCCCGGGGGGCGACACGTTGCGCCCGCTCCAGGCTGGAAGAGGCACCGTTGAGGTCGCCGCCAGCCTGCTGCTGTTGCGCGGTGGTCAGCAAGGCGAGTACCGGACCGTCCAGTTGCTCATCCGCCGACAGACCACCGCCACTGCTGGCCGAAGGAATGCCACTTGGCGTCGACGGCATGCTGTAGCTGCCGGAGTTGATCGGCGCCGACTCAACCGCCGATGGGTTATACGGCCCCGACGTGATACCGCCAGATGCAGGCCCCGGGACGATCGGCGAAGAACTGATCGGTGTTGACACCGCAGCACCGCCGCCCGGCACCATCACCACCACGCCGGTATCGCCCTGCGGAATCGCCTGAGTCTGGCCCTGCGCCGGGCGCTTGACCGTGGTCTGGCGGAAACCGCCATTGGCGCCGATGCGTTCGCTGTTGGACACGGCCGTACCCGAATCCACTACCGGAATCGAACCACGCTGTACGGTGGAGCAGCCGCTGAGCAAAGCCACGGCGGTCACCGCTGGAATCAACCACTTGTTCACTTGAAACCCTCTTTGCTTAATTCATCCAGCCCTTGACCCAGTCCATCACCGACTCCGGCGAGGCAGGTGTTTCGCTTGCACACGCGGCGCCGGGTGGCGGCTCGCTGCCGCGAATATACGGCATCTGTACCGCGCCGGGGCAGTTGGCATCGGAACCCTGGCCGGTGCGCGAATCGACCCAGGCCTGCACGACGTTGTCCGGCTGCGGCATGTCCAGCGGCAGCGGATCGGCCTTGCGCATGAAACTGGTCCAGACCTGCAGCGCACCGGTCGCCCCGGTGAACGGCGTCTTGCCGTTGTCGTCGCGGCCGAGCCAGACCACTGCCAGCAGATCCTGACTGAAACCGGCAAACCAGCTGTCGCGCGAATCGTTACTGGTACCGGTCTTGCCCGCCAGTGTCAGGGTCTTGGGCAGCACGTTATAAACCGAACTGCCGGTACCTTCACGCATCACCCGCTGCATGGCGTTCTGGATCAGGTAAATCGAGGCAGGGTCGAAGCGCTGTTCGATCTGGAACGGATAACGCTTGAGCGGCTCGCCCTCGGCGGTCAGCACGCTGCGAATGCCGCGCATCGGCGTATTGAAACCACCGTTGGCCAGCGTCTGGTACATGGTCGCCACTTCGATCGGCGTCATACCGCCAGCACCGAGCAGCATCGACGGGAACGCCGGGAATTCACGGGTAACTCCCAGACGACCTACGGTCTTGAGCACGTTCGGCACGCCGACTTCCAGGCCCAGACGCGAGGTCGACAGGTTGTAGGAATGCGCCAGGCCCTGATAGAGGAACACTGTACCGTGGGAGCGGCGATCGTAGTTCTGCGGTTTCCACACCTGACCGTTGGCGCCCTTGACCGACAGTGGATCGTCCGACAGCCAACTGGTCAACGTGTACTGGCTCGGTTTCTCCAGCGCGGTCAGATACACCGCCGGTTTGATCAGCGAGCCGATCGGGCGTACCGCATCGAGTGCGCGGTTGAAACCGGCGTAACTGGCCTGACGGCTGCCGATCATCGCCTGGACTTCGCCGGTTTCCGGGTTGGTCACGACCATCGCCGCTTCGACGTCATCCGATCCCTTGCGCCCGGCCAGACGCTTGAACGTGTCGTTGACCGAGGCTTCGGCTTTCATCTGCAGAATCGGGTCGAAACTGGTGAAGATGCGCAGGCCTTCTTCGGTCAGGTCTTCGTCGCGGTAGTCTTCGCGCAACTGGCGTTTGACCAGGTCGATAAAGCCCGGGAACGAGCTGTCGGCGAGCTTGCCGCGAGTCGTCACACCGAGCGGCATTTTCTTCGCCGCTTCGACTTGTTCGGGGGTTGCCACGCCTTGCTGCGCCAGCACGTCGAGGACCAGATTGCGCCGCTCCAGCGCGCGTTCCGGGTTGCGGCGCGGGTTGTAGTAGGACGGTCCCTTGACCATGCCGACCAGCATCGCAACCTGATGCAGTTTCAGCTCGGACAAAGGCTGGCCGAAGAAGAACTGACTGGCCAGACCAAAACCGTGCACCGCACGCTGGCCGTCCTGACCGACGAAGACTTCGTTGAGATAGGCCTCAAGAATTTCCTTCTTGTCGTAATGCAGTTCCAGCAGCAACGCCATCATCGCTTCGGTGAGCTTGCGGGTCAGGCTGCGTTCGCTGGTCAGGTAGAAGTTCTTCACCAACTGCTGGGTCAGCGTACTGCCGCCCTGGGTCATCTTGCCGCCGGAGGTGTTGATCCACACGGCGCGGGCGATCGATTTCGGCGACACGCCCCAGTGACTGTAGAAGTCGCGGTCTTCGACGGCGATCAGGGTTTCGAGCAAGTACGGCGGCACCTGATCGAGTTTGATCAGGATGCGGTCTTCGAGATTTTTCGGGTAAATGCCGCCGATCATCAGCGGCTCGAGGCGCACCACCGACAGTTTCGAACCGTTGGTCGAGGACAGTTCGGCGACGTAATCGCCGGAGAAGCGCACACGCACCGGCTGCGGCTTTTCCAGACCTTCATAGAACTGGAAGCCACGAGTGTTCAGGTCAACCGTATTGCCGCTGACGGCGGCGGCGCCGGGGCCATTGCTCACGGCTTCGCGGCGATAGCCGAGGGCATCGAGTTCGGTGAGGAAATCGTCCTTGCTGAGCTTCTGTCCGACGAACAGCTCAAGCGGGCGCGCGTACACCTTGGCCGGGATGGTCCAGCGCTTGCCGGAGAACTTCTCCTGCACCACGGCATCGAGGTAAACGGCAAAGCCGGCCAGCACTACAAGGCCGACCAGGCTGAGTTTAATGGCCCAGCTCAACCATGGGCTGAGGCCCTTGGCTGGTGGTTTTTTCTTGGTACGGGGGGATCGGGATCGAGTCATGGCGGCGGATTATACGCACTTTATCGATCCTCAACAGGCACGCGCGGAGGTTTGCGTCAGGCGGGCAAGCAGCCATAATGGCCGCCTCGAATTCCCCCGCCTCTGAAGGATCGCCCGTGAGCCAGTCCCTGATCGCTGCCCTGCAAAACCCGGCCCTCTACCCGCATCCCGTCGAAGGGTTTCAGATCATCGAAACCCACATCTCGTGGGTGATTCTCACCGGGCCCTTTGCCTATAAAGTGAAGAAGCCGGTGAATTTCGGCTTCCTCGACTTCACCAGCCTCGACGCACGTGCGCATTTCTGCGCTGAAGAGCTGCGCCTGAACCAGCGTCTGACCGCTGATTTGTATCTGGACGTGTTGCCGGTCACCGGCAGCGTCGAGGCACCGCAACTGGGCGGCGACGGCCCGGCTATCGAATACGTGCTGAAAATGCGCCAGTTCCCGCAGAGCGGCTTGCTCAGCACCCTGCAAGCCAATGGCGAACTGACCACTCAGCACATCGACGCGTTGGCCGAGCAGATCGCCCATTTCCATCTCAACGCCCCGAAAGTCCCGGCCGAACACGACGCCGGTACACCGGACAGCGTGATGGCGCCGGTCGCGCAAAATTTCGAGCAGATCCTGCCGTTCCTCAGCGACAAGAACGACTTGCTGCAACTTGAGGCATTGAAAGCCTGGGCCGAAAGCAGCTTCGAGCGCCTCAAGCCCCTGTTCGCCCAGCGCAAGACACAAGGTTTCACCCGTGAATGCCACGGCGACATTCACCTGGGCAACGCCACGGTCATCGACGGCAATGTGGTGATCTTCGACTGCATCGAGTTCAACGAGCCATTCCGTTTCACTGATGTCTGGGCCGACACCGGCTTCCTCGCCATGGACCTGGAAGACCGTGGCCTGAAATCGTTGGCGCGTCGCCTCATCAGCCAGTATCTGGAACTGACCGGCGACTATGAGGGCCTGGAAGTGCTGAACTTCTATAAAGCCTACCGCGCGCTGGTGCGGGCCAAGGTGGCACTGTTCAGCATGCCGGCGGACGCGACTGCGGTGCAGCGCGCCACCACCCTGCGCCAGTACCGCAACTACGCCAACCTGGCGGAAAGCTACAGCACCATTCCTTCGCGCTTCATGGCCATTACCCACGGTGTTTCCGCAGTCGGCAAGAGCCATGTGGCCATGCGCCTGGTCGAAGCGCTGGGCGCAATTCGCCTGCGTTCCGATGTCGAGCGCAAGCGCCTGTTCGGTGAGCAGACCGTTGCCAACGACGTGCAGGCCGGCATTTACAGCGCCGATGCCAGCACCGCGACCTACGCGCGCCTGCATGAAATCGCCGAGGTGATTTTGCACGCCGGGTTCCCGGTAGTGATCGACGCGACCTATCTCAAACGCGAGCAGCGCGATAACGCGGCGAAGATTGCCGAAGCCACTGGCACGCCGTTCCTGATCCTCGACTGCAATGCCCCGCAAGCGGTAATCGAAAGCTGGCTGGCGATGCGCCAGGCCGATCAGAAGGATCCGTCCGACGCCACCCTGGCAGTGATCGAAGCGCAGCAGGCCAACCGCGAAGCGCTGACCCCGGAGGAGATTCTGCGCAGCAAACGCGTGCAGACCAATGAATCCGGCACGCTGGACACCGTGGTTGCGCAGATCCGTCAGCGCCTGCCGGGCCTGTAAAAAACTATTTCGGCCGTGAAGCCCTCGCTCGCTTCACGGCCGGCAAATAGTGGCACTATACTGGCGTCATAAAACCAACAGGTGATCTGACATGAGCCAGCCTAAACTGCTCGACACTCCGCTTTACGCCCTGCTGCACAAAGATGACGTTGCAGGCTTCAACAAAGAACGTCCACAGGATGGTCTGATCGACATGGTCGGCGGCGATTTTCGTGGCCTCGACCTGCGTGAACTGAACGCCGATAACGTGGATTTCCGCGATGCGTATTTCCGCTCCGCCGATTTGCGTGGCATCGATTTCCGCAAGGCTTCGCTCGAAGGCGCCAGCCTGGCCCATGCACAGATTTCCGGTGCGTACTTTCCGCCGGAGCTGAGTGCCGACGAGATCCTGATGTCAATGAATTTCGGTACACGGTTGCGCTATCGCACTCGCTGATATCCGGAAATCTTCCTGACACCACGCCTTGCCCCTATGGGAGCGAGCCTGCTCGCGACGGCGTAGTGTCAGTCGATATTGATTGTGTCTGATACGCCCTCTTCGCGAGCAGGCTCGCTCCCACATTGATAATCGTTTACCTCCCTTCCCTCTGCGTTCGCAGGTCCTTTACCCCCCTTTCTTAGAAGCTTTTGCGTCGAATCCGACCAAACAACCACGCTTTTCCTACTGATGGCTACACTGCTGAGAAGCTCGCCCACGCACCATTCGGCCGTCGCAAGGAGGCTTGATGAATGATGAACTGCAACACCTGAAAAATCTTGGCAAGACATCGGCGCAATGGCTGCATGCCGTGGGCATCCACAGCGCCTCGGACTTGCGTCGCCTCGGTGCAGTGGATGCCTACCGGGCCGTGCGTACTCGAGGCTTTCGCGCTTCAAAGGTGTTGTTGTATGCGATCGAAGGGGCATTGATGGACGTGCACTGGAACGACATCCCTGCCGAGCGCAAGGACGCCTTGAACAAGCAGCTCGAAGCCATTTCCGCGCGCCATAAAAACTGAACAGGCGCTGACGCCATGTATTTGCTGGGGGAACAGTCGGCGCACGCCGACGCATTGATCAATCGCTTGCAGAGTCTTCCCGGGCAGTGGCTACAGGATTTATCGCCATGCGCGACTGTTGTCGAACTGGAGGCCACGGATGATTTGTTTGCGCAGTTGCCGGACGATCAGCTGTTTTTGCTGAGCGAGGGCGTTGTGCATGGCTGCATCGCGGGCCGCCCTCTGTTCTATTGGCAGGAAGGTGATCTGCTCGGTCTGCAACGTGGCGAGCAATGGAGCGACTGTCGCGTATGCAGCGACAGCACTGTGCGCCTGCTGCCCTATGGTCGCGCAGAGGTTTTGCAGCATTTGTATGCTGAGCCTGATCGAGCCGAGCAGCTTCTGAGCTATCTGCTCGGGCAAATGGCGCTGCTCGCCCACGCTGTGGCCGAGTTGAAACCCCGGGAGTTCCGCAGCACCAACGGCTTCAAACGGGTCGAGGCCGGCGCCGTGCTGATCCAACAGGGCGATGCAGCGGATCATGTCTTCGTGATCATCGACGGGCACGCCGAGGCATTTGTTGACGGGCACAAGGTCGGTGACGTGCCGAAGGACGAGATTTTCGGCGCCATGGCGTTGTTTACCGGCGAGCCGCGCAACGCTTCGGTGGTGACGTCCGAGCCGAGCACGGTGATGTTGATTCCTGGTGATCAGTTTTTGAGCATGACCCGCAGCAATCCGAAGATCGCGCACAGCCTGATTGAGGGGATGGCTCGACGCATCGGACAGTTGAATCGCCAGATCACGCAGTTGACGACGCAGCGCACCTAGCGCATAGCCCTTTATTCACAGGGCCTCACCACCACTCGTAAAACTAAATTACAGATTTGCAAAAACAGCGGTTGACGCGGTAATGAGAATCGCTATGATTATCACAACTGGTCGCGAGATCAGTCGATATTCTGAAAAGCCCTTGGTTCGGACTCTCAGATTATCTCCTCATCAGGCTAATCACGGTTATTTGACCCGGTTTTTACCGGGTCTTTTTTTGCCTGCCGGAAAGTCATTTGGCGAATTGCTGACGCATCTGCTCGCAGTAATCCGGCTTCGGCGTGGCCGGCGTGTACCAGACGTAATCGGCCATCGCCGCCGTTACCGCAGCGCCCTGCTCGGCCAGCATCAATACGATCGGTGGCTTGCCAGCGCCAAGATCCAGCAAATGCAGCGGCACGCCGACATCCTTGCGCGCATGCCAGGCACCGGCCAGCAGGATCGAAGGCATTGGCGCCGCCAGCATGCGTTCGGCCATGCGTCGATCACGCTGTTGCTGAATTGCCAGCATCGCCGGCATCCGTGATTCGGGCAGCAGGCCGCAGTGGGATTCACTGACTTGTCCAAGCAACGTGTTCTGCACGGACAACGCATTACTGCGAGGACCGTTCAGCGCAGGTGGATTTCGGTAAAACGCACGGATTTCCCTGTCATCGAGATTGGCCGCCAGCAGCGGATATGGCTGTGTCAGAGCGAAGCGCACGATCGGCCCGTAAAGATTCCAGTCCCAGCCCTCCTGCCAGGTCAATGCCGCAGGCAAATCAGCCGCGACGGACTTCGACTGGCGCAGCGCATCGACTTTCGCTTGTTGATCCGGCGTGAGCATTTCCAGCAGCAGACTGCCTTGCACCCGGCGCTCGCCCAGCGACTGCAACAGCCACAATTGCGCAGCATGATGATCGGCATTGTCGTGCTGCTCACCGATGATCAAACGCTCAGGTTCAGCGAGACGCACCAGCAGTTGCTGCGCGGTGAGCATCTCGCCGCTGCGCAGATCGCGGATATCAGCGCCCACCGGCGGAGCCGCCACGTGCTGACAGCCCGCGAGCAACACCAGCGCCAACAACCACAATCCACGCATGCGACACCTCGATGATGATTCAGCGGGCGATGATCAGCGGATGCCCACGCTCCGGGTGCGGTTGCACCAAAACCTCCAGGCCGAACACCGCTCTGAGCGTATCCGGACGCAGCACCTGCTGCGGGGTATCCAGCGCAACCGGGCGCCCCTCCTCCAGCAACAGCACGCGATCACAATAGCGCGCCGCAAGATTCAGATCATGCAGGATCACCAGCACCGCCGCGCCGCGATCGGCGAACTCGCGCACCGCTTGCAAGGTGGTGTGCTGATGCAGCGGATCGAGCATCGATGTCGGTTCGTCGAGCAACAAGGTTTGCCCGGCCTGACCCGGCCAGAGTTGCGCCAGCACCCGCGCCAGATGCACGCGCTGACGCTCGCCACCTGACAACGCCAGATAGCTGCGCCCACTCAGGTGCCCGGCATCGGCGGCGGCCAGCGCTGCTGCGACAATCTCGTCATCGCGCACGCGCCCGGTCTGGTACGGCAAACGGCCCATGCCGACGACCTCTTCGACGGCGAAGGCAAAATCCAGCGTCGACACCTGCGGCAACACCGCCAGTCGTTGTGCCCGCTGTGTTCCGCTCCAATAGCTCAATGCCTGTCCGTCGAGCGAAACGTTGCCGTCACTGGCGAGCAACTCCCCGCACAAGGCGCCAAGCAACGTGCTTTTCCCGGCGCCGTTCGGCCCCAGCACCCCAAGCACCTCGCCGGGTTCGAGCCCGAGCGTGACTCCACTGAGCACCGCTTTGCGGCCACGGCGAACATGCAGATTGTGCGCAGACAACATCAGGCACGCCCTCGCAGCAGCAGATAAAGAAAGAACGGCGCGCCGATAAACGCGGTGACAATGCCGATTGGCAACTCCGCCGGCGCCAGCGCCAGGCGCGCCACCAGATCGGCGAGCAATAACTGGCTCGCACCCGCCAGGACCGAGGCTGGCAATAGCACTTTGTGATCCGGGCCGGCCAGCAGGCGCACCAGATGCGGCACCACCAGCCCGACAAAACCGATCATGCCCGCAGCGGCCACCGCCGCGCCAACACCCAGCGCGGTGCAGAACACCAGTTCGCGCTTGAGCCGTTCGACATCGATGCCCAGATGACCAGCCTCGGATTCACCGAGCAACAAGGCATTCAATGCCTTGGCCCGACGCGGCAGCCACAGCGCCACGCCGATGGTGATGATCAGCAAGGGCCACAACCGCGCGTAACTGGCGCCGTTGAGGCTGCCCAGGTTCCAGAAGGTCAGAGTGCGCAGCGTCGCGTCATCGGCCAGATAAGTGAACAGACCGACCGCCGAACTGGCCAGCGCCGTCAGCGCGATACCGGCCAGCAACATGGTCGCCACGTGGGTCTGACCGTTGCGCCGGCCCAGCCGATAGACCAGCGCCGTCACCCCGAGCCCGCCAAGAAACGCGCACACCGACAACAGATACGGCCCGAACCACTCCGGCAGGCCGCCAAAGAACGAGCCGCCGACAATCGCAATCGCCGCGCCAAGTGCCGCGCCACTGGACACCCCGACCAGCCCCGGGTCCGCCAGCGGATTACGAAACAGACCTTGCATCGCCACGCCGGACAGCGCCAGCACGCCGCCGACCGCCAAGCCGAGCAAGGTTCGCGGCAGACGGATCTGGCCGAGAATCAGCTCGGCCTGCTCCAGCCCCTCCGGCGCCAGCGGCACGCCAACCAGACGCAGCGCGGCGCGCAAAGTGTCAAACAGCGGCAGGCTCACCGGCCCCAATGCCAGCGACAGCCAGATCGCCAGCAGACACAGCAAGGTCAGGCCGATGAACAAGCCACGGGGTTTGACCAGTGTGGTCATTGGCCGCCCTTGGCCGGGTAGAAACCGTCCGTCAGGGTTTGCAAAGCAGCCGGCAACCGTGGCCCGAGACCGCCAACCAGCAGCGTCGGGTCCAGCTCCATCACCCGCCCGCTCTTGGCCGCGCGGCTGGAATTGAGGATGGGATTTTCCTTGAACAACGCGGCTTTTGCCGCCTCGCCGGTCAACGCTCGGTCAGCGAACACCAGCACTTCGGGATCGAGGCTGGCGAGGGATTCGACAGAAAACGGTTTGTAGCCGGTATGAGTAGCAAGGTTGTGCCCGCCGGCCTGTTGCAGCAGCCAATCGGCGGCAGTGTCCTTGCCGGCGATCAACGGCTTGCCGCCGGCGTGCCCGAGCAGCAGCAACACACCGGGGGCTTTCTGTGTGGTTTGCACTTGGGCAACTCGCACTGTCTGCGCCTGGAGCTGCTGTTGATAATTCTCCAGCAACTGCGCAGCCTTCTCTTGCGCACCGAGCAACTGGCCCAGATGAGTGACATTCTTTTCCAGCGTCGGCAGATCAGGCTGGGCTGAAAACAACTCGACTTTGACCTTGGCCGCTTTGACTTGCGCCAGAACCGGCGGCGGCCCCATTTCTTCGGTACCGATCAGAATGTCCGGGCGCAGGCTCAAGATGCCTTCGGCCGACAGGCTGCGCTGATAACCAATGCTCGGCAGCGTCTGCAACGATTGGGGATGCTGACTGGTGGTGTCGACCCCTACCAGCTTCGATTCGCCGCCCAGTGCGCTGACCCATTCCGACAGCGCACCGCCGGCGCTGACCCAGCGTTGCGGTAAATCCGCTGCGCTCGCCTGATGGCTGAGAAAAAGGCCGACGCACAGTACGGCAACGCGGGTTTTCAGGCGCATACGCAGCTTCCTTGAACAAGGTTTCCCGGGCATCGGCGCAGCGAGCCAAGTATCCTCGGCAACGGCCAGACTCCCTGTGGGATAAGGTCGCCATTTGATAATTGTTTGCATTTGAACGTCAAGCTCGGACATATCCCGACACGAGCGGACATTAGAGGATAGCCATGAAGTTTCTCTGCGCCGGCAGCGATCTGGCCGAAGCTGGCAGTCGCGGTTTCGAAATCGAAGGCAAAAAGCTGTTTGCCGTGCGTCGAGGTGGCCAAGTCTTTGTCTATTTCAATCGCTGCCCGCACCGGGGCGTAGGGCTGGAATGGCAGCCCGACCAGTTTCTCGATCCGAGCAACAGCCTGATCCAGTGCGCCACCCATGGCGCACTGTTTCTGATAGAGAACGGCGAATGCGTCGCCGGCCCCTGCGCCGGGCAGTCGCTCACGGCAATTGAATGCCGGGAGGATACACAAGGCGTGTGGATCGACGTTTAACCGTTGAGCCGCACGTCGAGTCGGCGATCGATGACCATCTCTTCATGGTCAAGGCGCACGCCATACGCCAACACCTCGACACCGCACGCGACCGCCTCACGCAGCGCCTCGGCGTAAGCCCAATCGATTTCCTCGGCCGGGCGCACGGCATCGATGCCGGTGAGGTTCACGCAGTACAACTGCACCGCCCGAATGCCGTCGCGCGCCAGATGCGCCAGCTCGCGCAGATGTTTGGCGCCCCGCTGGGTCACCGCATCGGGAAACGCCGCCACCGCCGTATCGTCGAAGCCCAAGGTGACGCTTTTCACTTCGACATACGCCGGGCCGCTGGGGTATTCGAGGCGGAAGTCGATGCGGCTTTTTTCCTGTCCGTAGGCAACCTCACGCTTCAACGCGGTAAAGCCGTTCAACTCGGTAATCACGCCAGCCTGCAAGGCTTCTTCGACCAAACCGTTGGCGCGCCCGGTGTTGACGCAAAACAGCCGGCCCTGCGGGGTTTCGCCAATTTCCCAAGTGCCGGGCAACTTGCGTTTAGGGTCATTGGAGCGACTGAACCAGACCTGCCCGCCCTCGACCTGGCAATTGAGCATCGAGCCGGTATTGGGGCAGTGAATGGTCAGCAACTCGCCGCTAACGGTCTCGATATCAGCGAGAAAACGCTTGTAACGTCGAATCAGCCGCGCTTCTTCCAGAGCAGGATAAAAGCGCATCAGCCTTGCCAGCTCTTCAAGCCGCGCGCGATGCGTTCCACGGCTTCCTGTAATCGTGCGAGGTTTTGTGTGTAAGCGAAGCGCACGTGATGACCGGCCTGATAACGACCGAAATCCAGTCCCGGCGTAAAGGCGACGTGCTCGGTTTCGAGGAAATGCCGGCAGAACGCGAAGGCATCGCCGCCGAAACGGCTGATATCGGCGTACAGATAAAACGCGCCTTCAGGCTCAACGGCAATGTTGAAACCAAGTTCACGCAGCGCCGGCAGGAGAAAATCGCGACGGCGCGCAAACTCGGAGCGGCGCTCTTCGAGAATCGCAATGGTGGCTGGCTCGAAACAGGCCAGCGCAGCGTATTGCGCCATGCTCGGCGCGCTGATGTAGAGGTTCTGCGCAAGCTTTTCCAATTCGCTGACCGCCGCGTCTGGCGCCACCAGCCAGCCCAGGCGCCAACCGGTCATGCCGAAATACTTGGAGAAACTGTTGAGGACAAAAGCGCCGTCATCGACTTCCAGCACACTGGCAGCATCAGTGCCGTAGGTCAGGCCGTGGTAGATCTCATCCACCACCAAGTGCCCGTGTCGGGCCTTGATCGCTGTGGACAGTCCGCCCAGTTCATCACGGGTCAGCAGGGTTCCGGTCGGGTTGGCCGGCGAAGCGACGAGGGCGCCGACACTGTCGTGGTCCCAGTGCCGCGCCACCAGATCCGGGGTCAGTTGATAACGCACCTCCGGCCCGACCGGCACCAATTGCGCCGCGCCTTCGACCAGCCGCAAGAAATGCCGATTGCACGGGTAGCCCGGGTCGGCGAGCAGCCAGTGTTTACCCGGATCGACCAACAGGGCACTGGCCAGCAACAACGCGCCGGAGCCGCCCGGCGTGATCAGAATCCGCCGTGGGTCGATATTCAGGCCATAACGCGATTGGTAGAAACCGGCGATCGCCTCGCGCAGTTCGGGAATGCCACGGGCGGCGGTGTAGCGGGTCTTGCCCGCCGTCAACGCAGCTTGTCCGGCGCGAATGATCGGCTCGGCGGTGGTGAAGTCCGGCTCACCGATTTCCAGATGGATCACGTCGTGGCCTTCGGCCTGCAATTCATTGGCCCGCGCCAGCAGCGCCATCACATGGAACGGTTCGATCGCACGACTGCGCGCACTGTAGGGGGCCATTGGAATGCCTTCGACGGAAAAAAGAGACGATTCTACCTGTCTGCCGGAACGAGCGAGAACCCGTGAAGGTCACAGCCTCAAGAACGCTGGACTGTAACGATCTGAACGTACGCTCCAGGATTGACTAAAATCAGTGATTGAACAGGTCTCCCTTCCCACAGACACGGCTTGTCAGACATCTGCAAGCGCCACCCGCCGGGGGCTCGACATCCGGGAGTAGCGCAGGCTGATTTGATCTGGTAAGTTCGCCCGCTTGCAGCCGCAGGGCCGGCAGGTGTCGGTGATGGAGCAATCCTGCGCAATGGATTACAAGAGTAGAGGCGGTCCATTTCATGCCCACCCAAGCAAAGCAACAGCAGCAAACGTCGATCAGCGGCTTCGAACCTTACGTTCAGAAGGCGGGTGAAGAGTACATGGGCGCTCCGATGCGCGCGCACTTCACCAAGATCCTGAACAAGTGGAAACTGGACTTGATGCAGGAAGTCGACCGTACGGTTGATCACATGAAAGACGAAGCGGCCAACTTCCCTGACCCGGCCGACCGTGCCAGCCAGGAAGAAGAGTTCTCCCTCGAACTGCGCGCCCGCGACCGCGAGCGCAAGCTGATCAAGAAAATCGACAAGACCCTGCAGTTGATCGAAGACGAAGAGTACGGCTGGTGCGAGTCCTGCGGCATCGAGATTGGCGTCAAGCGCCTCGAAGCCCGTCCGACCGCGGATCTGTGCATCGACTGCAAGACCCTGGCGGAAATCAAGGAAAAGCAGGTCGGCAAGTAATCTCGGCCTGAACGAAAAACGGAGCGTGTGAACGCTCCGTTTTTGTTTCTGTGTTTTGCCCGCGGAACCTGCTTCTGCCTCTGTGGGAGCGAGCCTGCTCGCGAAAGCGTCCTCTCAGATAACTCTCTTTCATGACTGACACAGCTTTCGCGAGCAGGCTCGCTCCCACAGGGGTAACCTGCTTAAATTCTGAATAGCCTTTATCGCCTCCATGACTGCCAAATCCCCCGCCTACATCGGCCGCTTCGCCCCTACCCCCAGTGGCCACCTGCACTTCGGTTCGCTGGTCGCTGCGTTGGCGTCTTACCTCGACGCCCGCTCCGTCGGTGGGCGCTGGCTGGTGCGCATGGAAGATCTCGATCCGCCGCGCGAAGAGCCCGGTGCGCAAGCGGCGATTCTCAAGGCGCTGGAAAGCTACGGTTTCGAATGGGACGGCGAAATGGTCCGCCAGAGCGATCGGCACGCGGCTTATGCCGAAGTGCTCGACAGCCTGTTCAACCACGGTCTGGCCTACGCCTGCACCTGCTCGCGCAAACAACTGGAGCCGTATCACGGGATTTATCCGGGGTTTTGCCGCAATGCCGGGCATGATCAGCACGACGCCGCGATCCGCCTGCGCGTGCCTGAGCTGGAATACCACTTCATCGATCGCGTGCAGGGCGAATACCGTCAGCACCTGGGCCGCGACGTCGGCGACTTCGTCATTCGTCGGCGCGATGGTCTCTACGCTTATCAATTGGCGGTGGTGCTCGATGACGCCTGGCAAGGCATTACCGACATCGTGCGCGGCGCCGATCTGCTCGATTCGACGCCGCGTCAGCTGTACCTGCAAGAACTGCTCGGCCTGAAACAGCCGCGCTATCTGCACCTGCCACTGATCACCCAGCCGGACGGCAACAAACTCGGCAAGTCCTATCGTTCGCCGCCGCTTGAGGCTGATCAGGCCACGCCGTTGCTACTGCGGGCCTTGCGCGCGCTGGGGCAGCATCCCGGCACCGAACTGGCTCACGCTTCGCCGCGCGAACTGCTGGCCTGGGGCAGCGCACATTGGGATGCTGCCAAGATCCCGCGCACACTGACCCTGCCCGAAGCGCAACTGCAATGACGACACTTGCAGTCGCGCGCCCATCCGTTACCATCGCCGCACGTTTTCGGGCACGCGCATAAAAAAGAGAGGCCGGGATGTACATCTATCGCTTGGTCCTGCTTCTGGTCGTCGGGATCTACCTGTTCTCCCCCGCCATCATGGATTGGTGGATCGACGCGACGGGCGCCTGGTATCGCCCTTATCTGCTCTGGCTGATCCTGATTGTCGTGACCTTCATCCTGCAGAGCCAAAAAGATGCCGATGAGCTTTAGCCTGACCCAGATGATCCTGATCAGCGCCGCGTACCTGGCGGCGCTGTTCGGCGTTGCCTGGGTCAGCGAACGGGGCATGATCCCGCGCGCGATCATTCGCCACCCGTTGACCTACACCCTGTCGCTGGGGGTTTACGCCAGTGCCTGGGCGTTCTACGGCACGGTGGGCCTGGCCTATCAATACGGTTACGGCTTTCTGTCCAGCTATCTCGGCGTGTCCGGTGCATTTCTGCTGGCGCCGGTGCTGCTTTATCCGATCCTGAAGATCACCCGCACCTATCAACTGTCGTCGCTGGCCGACCTGTTTGCCTTCCGCTTTCGCAGCACCTGGGCCGGCGCGCTGACCACGATTTTCATGCTGATTGGCGTCTTGCCATTGCTTGCCCTGCAGATTCAGGCAGTGGCCGACTCGATCGGCATCCTCACCGGCGAACGCGTGCAGAGCCGCGTGGCGCTGGCGTTCTGTGCGCTGATCATTCTGTTCACAATCTTCTTCGGTTCCCGGCATATCGCCACGCGCGAGAAACATGAAGGGCTGGTGTTCGCGATTGCCTTTGAGTCGATCATCAAACTGATCGCCCTCGGCGGCGTTGGCCTGTATGCGCTGTATGGCGTATTCGACGGCCCGCAACAGCTCGAACTGTGGCTGCTGCAAAACCAGACGGCCCTCGCCGCCCTGCACACGCCGTTGCAGGAAGGCCCGTGGCGCACACTGTTGCTGGTGTTCTTCGCCTCGGCGATCGTGATGCCGCACATGTATCACATGACCTTTACGGAAAACCTCAATCCGCGCTCGCTGGTCAGCGCCAGTTGGGGCCTGCCGCTGTTTCTGCTGTTGATGAGTCTCGCCGTACCGCTGATTCTTTGGGCCGGGCTGAAACTCGGCGCCACCACAGACCCGGAATATTTCACCCTCGGCATCGGCATCGCCGCCAACAGCAAACCGTTGGCCTTGCTCGCCTACGTCGGTGGCTTGTCCGCCGCCAGTGGCCTGATCATCGTCACCACCCTGGCCTTGTCGGGCATGGCGCTGAACCATCTGGTGCTGCCGCTTTATCAACCGCCGGCCGAAGGCAACATCTACCGCTGGCTGAAATGGACCCGTCGAGCCCTGATCGTGGCGATCATCATGGCCGGTTTCGGTTTCTACCTGATGCTGGGCGTCGAACAGGATCTGGCCAACCTCGGCATCGTCGCTTTTGTTGCGACCCTGCAATTTCTGCCCGGGGTGCTCTCGGTGCTGTACTGGCCGACCGCCAACCGCCGCGGCTTTATTGCCGGTCTGCTGGCGGGGATCACGGTCTGGGTGGTGACCATGTTGCTGCCGCTGGTCGGCAATCTGCAGGGTTTCTATATCCCGCTGTTGAACATGATCTACGTGCTCGACGACACCAGTTGGCACATGGCGGCCATCGCCTCGCTGGCGGCCAACGTGTTGATGTTCACCCTGATCTCACTGTTCACCAATGCCAGCCCGGAAGAAGCCAGTGCCGCCGAAGCCTGTGCGGTGGATAACGTGCGCCGCCCGCAACGCCGCGAACTGCACGCCGCTTCGCCGCAGGAATTCGCCACGCAACTGGCCAAGCCGCTGGGTGCCAAGGCTGCGCAGAAAGAAGTCGAGCAAGCGCTGCGCGACTTGTATCTGCCCTTCGATGAACGCCGGCCGTATGCCTTGCGCCGGTTGCGCGACCGCATCGAGGCCAACCTGTCCGGCCTGATGGGCCCGAGCGTTGCGCAGGATATGGTGGAAACCTTCCTGCCCTATAAGGCTGGCGGCGAAAACTACGTCACCGAAGACATTCACTTCATTGAAAGCCGTCTCGAGGATTATCACTCGCGCCTCACCGGCCTGGCCGCCGAACTCGACGCCCTGCGCCGCTACCACCGCCAGACCTTGCAGGAACTGCCGATGGGCGTCTGCTCGCTGGCCAAGGATCAGGAGATCCTGATGTGGAACAAGGCGATGGAAGAGCTGACCGGCATCGCCGCGCAGCGAGTGGTCGGTTCTCGCTTGAGCACCATCGCCAACCCGTGGAAAGAATTGCTGCAAGGCTTCATCAACCTGCCCGACGAGCATTTGCACAAACAGCATCTGGCCCTAGATGGTCAGACCCGCTGGCTGAATCTGCACAAAGCGGCAATCGACGAGCCGTTGGCCCCAGGTAACAGTGGCCTGGTGTTACTGGTCGAGGATCTGACCGAAACGCAGATGCTCGAAGATAAACTGGTGCATTCCGAACGGCTGGCCAGCATCGGCCGACTCGCAGCGGGTGTGGCCCACGAAATCGGCAACCCGATCACCGGCATCGCCTGCCTGGCGCAGAACCTGCGCGAAGAGCGCGAAGACGACGGCGAGCTGACGGAAATCAGCGGGCAGATTCTCGAGCAGACCAAACGCGTCTCGCGCATCGTCCAGTCGCTGATGAGCTTCGCCCATGCCGGCAGTCATCAGCACAACGACGAACCGGTGTGTCTGGCCGAAGTCGCGCAGGATGCCATCGGCCTGCTGGCGCTGAACCGGCGCAATTTCGAAGTGCAGTTCTACAACCTGTGCGATCCCGATCATTGGGTCGAAGGCGACCCGCAACGGCTCGCCCAGGTGCTGATCAATCTGCTCTCCAACGCCCGCGACGCCTCGCCGCCGCACAGTGCGGTACGGGTCAAGAGCGAAGCCGGCGAACACACGGTCGATCTGATCGTCGAAGACGAAGGCAGCGGTATTCCGTCGAGCATCATGGACCGATTGTTCGAACCTTTCTTCACCACCAAGGATCCGGGTGAAGGCACCGGTCTGGGCCTTGCACTGGTCTATTCCATCGTTGAAGAGCATTATGGACAAATCACCATCGACAGCCCGGCTGATGTACAAAGCCAACGCGGCACCCGTATCCGGGTGACCTTACCGCGTCATGTCGAAGCGACGTCCGCTGTGAACTGAGACCGTCGAGAGTATCGAATCAATGCCGCACATTTTGATCGTCGAAGACGAAACCATTATCCGCTCCGCCTTGCGCCGCCTGCTGGAACGCAACCAGTACCAGGTCAGCGAAGCCGGATCAGTGCAGGAAGCACAAGAACGCTTCACCATTCCTACGTTCGATCTGATCGTCAGCGACCTGCGCCTGCCGGGCGCTCCGGGCACCGAGCTGATCAAGCTCGGCCAGGGCACACCGGTGCTGATCATGACCAGTTACGCCAGCCTGCGCTCGGCGGTCGACTCGATGAAAATGGGCGCGGTCGATTACATCGCCAAGCCGTTCGACCACGATGAAATGCTCCAGGCGGTT
The DNA here is from genome assembly GCF_056278925.1 of Pseudomonas sp. TE9122. Lineage (NCBI taxonomy): Bacteria > Pseudomonadati > Pseudomonadota > Gammaproteobacteria > Pseudomonadales > Pseudomonadaceae > Pseudomonas > Pseudomonas sp. TE9122. The sequence goes on from NZ_JBWBQI010000001.1 coordinate 4,461,302, forward strand.
GCGCGGATCCTGCGTGATCGTCAGTCGGCGCCAGCTGCCGGCGAAACCACGGCGAGCAAGCCTGCCGCCGGCAATGGCAAAGCCGCAGTGGATAACAGCAATGGCGAAATCGGCATCATCGGCTCCTGCCCGCCGATGCAGGACCTGTACAGCAAGATCCGCAAAGTCGCGCCAACCGATTCCAATGTATTGATTCAGGGTGAGTCCGGCACCGGTAAAGAACTGGTGGCCCGCGCCCTGCACAATCTGTCGAAACGCGCCAAGGCGCCGATGATTTCGGTGAACTGCGCGGCGATTCCGGAAAGCCTCATCGAGTCCGAACTGTTCGGCCACGAGAAAGGCGCGTTCACCGGGGCCAGCGCCGGTCGCGCCGGTCTGGTCGAAGCGGCGGACGGCGGCACCCTGTTCCTCGATGAGATCGGCGAACTGCCCCTCGAAGCCCAGGCTCGCCTGCTGCGGGTTCTGCAGGAGGGCGAGATCCGCCGCGTAGGTTCGGTGCAGTCGCAGAAAGTCGATGTGCGCCTGATCGCTGCAACGCACCGCGATCTGAAGAGCCTGGCGAAAATCGGCCAGTTCCGTGAAGACCTTTATTACCGTCTGCACGTGATTGCCCTGAAGCTGCCGCCGCTGCGTGAGCGTGGCGCCGACGTCAACGAAATCGCCAATGCCTTCCTCGCTCGCCAGAGCGCGCGGATCAACCGCACCGACCTGAAATTCGCCGCCGATGCCGAACAGGCGATCCGGCACTATTCCTGGCCGGGTAACGTCCGTGAGCTGGAGAACGCTGTCGAGCGCGCGGTGATTCTCAGCGAAAGCCCGGAGATTTCGGCCGACCTGCTGGGCATCGACATCGAGCTGAGCGATCTGGAGGACGATGAGTTCATCGGTCTGCCGCCGCAAACCGGCGGTAACGCCAGCAACAGCAGCCATGAGCCGACCGAGGATCTGTCGCTGGAAGACTATTTCCAGCACTTCGTCCTCGAGCATCAGGACCACATGACCGAGACCGAACTGGCACGCAAACTGGGCGTCAGCCGCAAATGCCTGTGGGAACGCCGCCAGCGTCTGGGCATTCCACGACGCAAGACCGGGGTCGCCAGCGAAAGCTGAGCGTTACCCACCGCGTGCGCGGGTAACGCATGACAATGTGAAAAAACTGTTACCGCAGTCGATTCACGTAACAGAAGCCGGGGTTATCGGTAACGAAACCCCGGCTTTTTTTCGCCCCTGCAAAACGGTTATATCGACCTAACCCCTTGTTTTACTGGGCTTGGCAAAAGTTGGCACGCACCCTGCTATATGTTTGGTACAAGAACAATAACAAGCAATGCACAAGACAATAAAAATAAGACGAATCGACTCACGCACAATAAAAACAAGACGGCGAGAGGCGCAGCTAACTGATTCTTTTGGAGAGGCGTTGTATTTGGGGCTTGCCCCACGACCAGGCCGAGAACAACAAAAACTGTCCTAAGACAGAGCCTGTACTGGTTGGATCGACAGATCACTGCAATTCAGCGACCAAAGCAATCCGTTTGCTCTTGGCTCCCGATTGGGAGGGTCACGAAGGAAACGCTTCGTGGCGAGGGCACTCAACAAAAACAAGAAGCCCGAATCAATAATAAAAAGAGCACGCAACTACTTCTTGGGGAGCTTCGGCTCCCCTTGTAGTTTCTCTCCCCGCTGAAATCCCCCTGTTTCCCTCGTTCGACCCTTGCAGCTTGCGGCTTGCAGCTCATATCTGCTGCGTCCTACACCATCCCCCGACTAAATGCTAGAATCTGCGCCCATCATGCGGTCATTCTTTTGGTATGGCCGAACATTCCTTCAAACAGTGCATCCCATGCTGAAGAAGCTGTTCCAGTCATTCCGAACTCCCGTGCGTCGTACGCAACACATCCGCAGCACCCCTGAAGTGCTCAACAGCGGCCAACATTCGCTGCAGAAAACGCAGTTCAGCCGCTATGCGGTGAATATCGTCGAACGCCTGCAAGGTGCCGGTTACCAGGCTTATCTGGTCGGTGGTTGCGTGCGTGACATGCTGTTGGGCATCACGCCCAAGGATTTCGACGTCGCCACCAGCGCCACCCCCGAGCAGGTCCGTGCCGAATTCCGCAATGCGCGGATCATCGGTCGCCGGTTCAAACTGGTGCACATCCATTTCGGTCGCGAAATCATTGAAGTCGCGACCTTCCGCGCCAATCACCCGATCAACGAAGACGAGGAAGACAGCAACCAGTCTTCGCGCAACGAGAGCGGGCGGATTCTGCGCGACAACGTCTACGGCACCCTGGAAGAAGACGCGCAACGCCGCGACTTCACCATCAATGCTCTGTATTACGATCCGGTCAGCGAGCGCATTCTCGATTACGCCAATGGCGTGCACGACATTCGCAATCACCTGATCCGCCTGATCGGCGACCCGAAGCAGCGTTACCAGGAAGACCCGGTGCGCATGCTGCGGGCCGTGCGTTTCGCCGCCAAGCTCAACTTCGGCATCGAGAAGCACACCGTTCAGCCGATCCGTGAGCTGGCGCCGATGCTGCGCGAGATTCCGTCGGCGCGGCTGTTCGAAGAAGTGCTCAAGCTGTTCCTCTCCGGGCACGGCGCGATCACCTTTGAAATGCTGGTTGATCTGCAACTGTTCGCCCCGCTGTTCCCGGCCAGTGCCGAAGCGCTGGAATACAATCCGGAATACACCCATACCTTGATCAGCGAAGCACTGACCAACACCGACCTGCGCATCAAGCAGAACAAACCGGTGACCCCGGCGTTCCTGTTTGCCGCCCTGCTCTGGCCGGCACTGCCGGCCCGCGTGTTGCGTTTGCAGGAACGTGGCATGCCGCCGATTCCGGCGATGCAGGAAGCCGCTCACGAGCTGATCGCCGAACAGTGCCAGCGCATCGCGATTCCGAAGCGCTTCACCATGCCGATCCGCGAAATCTGGGACATGCAGGAACGCCTGCCACGGCGCAGTGGCAAACGCGCCGATCTGTTGCTGGACAACCCGCGTTTCCGCGCCGGTTACGATTTCCTCCTGCTGCGCGAAAGCGCCGGCGAGGAGACCGATGGCCTCGGCGAATGGTGGACCGATTATCAGGACGCCAACGACAGCGAGCGTCGCGACATGATCCGCGACCTCAGCGGCAAGGGTGACGATGCCAGCGGCGCACCGCGCAAACGTCGCCGCAGCGGCGGTTCCAAGCGCAAGCGCGCCGGCGCTTCGAGCGCGACGGGCGAGTAAGCGATGGAACGCATCTACATTGGTCTGGGCAGCAACCTCGCTGACCCGGCCGACCAGTTGCGCAGCGCCATCGCGGCGCTGGGGCAATTGCCGCAGACGAGTCTTGCCGGCGTTTCAGCCTTTTATCAAAGCGATTCACTGTTGCCGGGCCAGCCGCGCTACACCAACGCTGTCGCCGCCCTCGACAGCTCGCTCGCACCGATCGAGTTGCTCGACGCCTTGCAGGCGATCGAAAACGCTCAGGGCCGCGAACGTCTGGAACGCTGGGGGCCACGCACCCTGGATCTGGATATTCTGCTGTTCGGCGATCGCCTGATCGACGAGCCACGGCTGAAAGTCCCGCATTACCAGATTCAGGAGCGGGCGTTCGTTCTCTATCCCCTCGCTGAACTGGCACCGCAGGATCTGCGTCTCGCCGATGGCCGCACGCTGACAGACCTGCTGGCCGCCTGCCCGTTCGTCGGCCTCGAACGCATCTCCCAGCCCTGACAAAAATCTTCTGTGAAATGTGGTTATGTGGCGAGGGGATTTATCCCCGCTGGACTGCGAAGCAGGCCCAAATCTGACCAAGCCGTATACAAACATGGGGCCGCTCCGCGACCCAACGGGGATAAATCCCCTCGCCACAGGTCACCTGCCAATCTCCAGTTTTTGTCAGACAAAAATCCCCCCAATCAGGCCCGCCAAGCCGCTGAATCGCATCAGTAACGCCGGTAACACCGCCCGCGTAACAAGGCGGTAACACACGCAATTGACTTCCTGTTGGCTCATCACGACTATAGGCGTCCCGCTGCCGCCAACCCGGCATGAACGGGCGCAATCCAGGCCTTTCAAAGCACGACACAAGACCGTGCGCCTGAGTAGATGAAGAATCACGCGCGTGACTCGCAGCAGTTTCCAGAGCGCCTGAACGAGGATTTTTTACATGCCAGCCATCACCCTGACCACGCTCCAGAGCCTCAAGCAGAAAGGTGAAAAAATCACCATGCTGACCTGCTATGACGCGACCTTCGCCCACGCCTGCAACGAGGCCGGTGTCGAAGTGCTGCTGGTCGGCGACTCCCTGGGCATGGTCCTGCAGGGGCACGACAGCACCCTGCCAGTGACCACGGCGGAAATGGCCTATCACGTCGCCAGCGTCAAGCGTGGCAATGGCGATGCCCTGATCCTCGCCGACCTGCCGTTCATGGCCAACGCCACCCTCGAACAGACCATGAACAACAGCGCCATGCTGATGCAGGCCGGCGCGCACATGGTCAAGGTTGAAGGTCAGCTGTGGCTGGCGGAGTCGATCCGCCTGCTCGCCGAGCGCGGTGTGCCGGTGTGCGCGCACATGGGCCTGACGCCGCAAGCAGTGAACATTCTCGGTGGCTATAAAGTGCAGGGCCGCAATGAGAACCAGGCGCGGCAGATGCGTGCCGATGCGATCGCGCTGGAGCAGGCCGGTGCGGCCATGCTCTTGCTCGAGTGCGTGCCGAGCGAACTGGCGGCAGAAATCAGCCAGGCCGTGGGCATTCCGGTGATCGGTATCGGTGCCGGCAACGCCACCGACGGCCAGGTACTGGTATTACACGACATGCTCGGCCTGTCGATCAGCGGCCGCGTACCCAAATTCGTCAAGAACTTCATGCAAGGTCAGGACAGCATCCAGGCCGCGCTGAAGGCTTACGTCAGTGAAGTCAAAGCCACCACGTTTCCCGGCATCGAACACGGATTCTCTGCATGAACACCGTCAAAACCGTACGCGAACTGCGTGCCGCCGTCGCCCGCGCGCGCAGTGAAGGCAAGCGCATCGGCTTCGTGCCGACCATGGGCAACCTGCACAGCGGCCACGTCGCATTGATCACCAAAGCTACCCAGCGAGTGGATTTCGTCGTCGCGAGTATTTTCGTCAACCCGCTGCAATTCGGCGCCGGCGAAGACCTCGACAAATACCCGCGCACTCTCGCCGCCGATCAGGAAAAGCTCCTCGAAGCCGGTTGCGACCTGTTGTTCGCGCCGACGGTTGAAGAGATGTACCCGGACGGCATGGCCGGCCAAACCCGGGTCAGCGTGCCGCAATTGTCCGAAGGCCTGTGTGGTGCCAGCCGTCCGGGGCACTTCGAAGGTGTGGCGACGGTGGTCAGCAAGCTGTTCAACATGGTCCAACCGGACCTGGCGATCTTCGGCCAGAAGGATTACCAGCAACTGGCGGTGATCCGCGCACTGGTGCATGACCTGAACATGCCGATCCAGATCATCGGCGAGCCGACCGTACGTGCGGCGGACGGCCTGGCGCTGTCGTCGCGCAACGGCTTCCTCAATGAAGATCAGCGCGCCGTGGCGCCGGTGGTCTACCGCGTGCTGAGCACTATCGCCGAAGCGATCAAGCAAGGTGAGCGTGATTACCCGGCGCTGATCGCTGCGCAGTTGCAGGTGCTGGAATCAGCGGGGCTGCGTCCGGATTATCTGGAAATCCGTCATGGCCTGACCTTGCGTCCGGCGACGGCGGAGGATCGCGATCTGGTGATTCTCGCGGCGGCGTTCCTCGGCACCACGCGGTTGATCGACAACCTGCACCTGAATCTCGATAGCCCGATTTAAGCAAGCAACGAATTTCCCTGTGGGAGCGAGCCTGCTCGCGAAGGCGGTGTATCAGCGACTTATAAGTTGCCTGACACCACGCCTTCGCGAGCAGGCTCGCTCCCACATGTGTTTCCGGTGCATGCCGGTTGGGCGAAAGTCTTCCGGGCACCTCCGTTTGTCGGCCAGATTCCTTTGCGGATGTTAAAAAAGTACAGGGATCTGGTCAGACAAAGTCAAGACAGAACGCAGCGCGAGGTTTACTGTATTCGCCCTGTGTCCAGATCTCGTGTCGACGCAGTTGATCCCATGCGCTAAAAACCCGTGGTTGATCTGTACCGTGTTCAAAAGGCCGTTCAAGTAAAAAGGAAAACCGCAGCGATGGCGTACTACCGCACTCCTCACGACGTTACCGCTCTGCCCGCCTGGCAAGCGTTGAAAGATCACCGCCAAGCCATGCAGGATTTCAGCATGCGCGAAGCCTTCAACGCCGATCCGCAGCGTTTCAATCAGTTCACCCTCAGTAGCTGCGGTCTGTTTCTCGACTATTCGAAGAATTTGATCAACGCCGAGACCCGCAACCTGCTCGTGGGCCTGGCCAATGAAGTCGATCTGAAGGGCGCGATCAAAGCGTTGTTCGACGGCGAAATCGTCAACGCCTCCGAAGGCCGCCCGGCACTGCACACCGCCCTGCGCCGCCCGGTCGGCGACAAGTTGTCAGTCAACGGCGTCAACGTGATGCCGGAAGTGCACAAGGTGCTGAACCAGATCACCGATCTGGTCGGCCGCATTCACGATGGCTTGTGGCGTGGCTACACCGAGAAGCCGATCACTGACGTGGTCAATATCGGTATCGGTGGTTCGTTCCTCGGTCCTGAGCTGGTCTCCGAAGCGCTGCTGTCCTACGCGCAGAAAGGCGTACGTTGCCACTATCTGGCAAACATCGACGGCAGCGAATTCCACGAGCTGACGCAGAAACTGCGCGCCGAGACCACGCTGTTCATCGTTTCGTCGAAGTCGTTCAACACTCTCGAAACGTTGAAAAACGCGCAGGCCGCACGCGCCTGGTACCTGGCGCAGGGCGGTTCGGAAGCCGAGCTGTATCGCCACTTCATCGCTGTGTCGAGCAACAACGCCGCCGCTGTGGCTTTCGGTATCCGCGAAGAAAACATCTTCCCGATGTGGGACTGGGTCGGCGGGCGCTACTCCCTGTGGTCGGCGATCGGTTTGCCGATTGCGCTGGCCATCGGCATGTCCAACTTCAAGGAACTGCTGTCCGGTGCCTACACCATGGACCAGCATTTCCAGACCGCGCCGTTCGAACAGAACATGCCGGTGCTGCTGGCCCTGCTCGGCGTCTGGTATGGCAACTTCTGGGGTGCGCAAAGCCACGCGATCCTGCCGTACGACCACTACCTGCGCAACATCACCAAGCACTTGCAACAGCTGGACATGGAGTCCAACGGCAAGAGCGTGCGTCAGGACGGCACCTCGGTGTCGACCGATACCGGCCCGGTGATCTGGGGCGGCGTCGGCTGCAACGGTCAGCACGCTTATCACCAGTTGCTGCACCAGGGCACCCAATTGATCCCGGCCGACTTCATCGTGCCGATCGTCAGCTTCAACCCGGTTTCCGACCATCACCAGTGGCTGTACGCCAACTGCCTGTCGCAGAGCCAGGCGCTGATGCTCGGCAAGACCCTGCCGGAAGCTGAAGCCGAACTGCGCGACAAAGGCATGGGCGAAGACGACGTGCGCAAACTGGCGCCGCACAAGGTGATCCCGGGCAATCGTCCGAGCAACACCCTGGTGGTCGAACGCATCAGCCCGCGTCGCCTCGGCGCGCTGGTTGCGATGTATGAGCACAAAGTGTTCGTGCAAAGCGTGGTCTGGGGCATCAACGCCTTCGACCAGTGGGGCGTAGAACTGGGCAAGGAATTGGGCAAAGGCGTCTACAACCGCCTGGTCGGCAGCGACGAGACCGTGGCTGACGATGCCTCGACTCAAGGCCTGATCAACTACTTCCGCGGGCGCCATCGCGGCTGATAACAGCCTTCGGGCACAACGCTGTTCTCGTGTGGGAGCGAGCCTTCTCGCGAAAGCGGTTCTTCATTCAACACCTTCGTTGACTGACATTCCGCCTTCGCGAGCAGGCTCGCTCCCACAGTTGTTTTGGCACATGACTTGAACCTGTGCAGCGCTCGGCGCATCTTTATTCGTGTCGCACCACAAGAATAAGGAACCGTCATGTTCGATATCAGCACGTTCCCCAAAGCCGATGCCGTGCGCCAGGCCGCTCAGTTGAGCCAGGACGAGTATCGGCGCCTGTACCGCGAATCGATTGAACACCCCAGCGCCTTCTGGGCCGAGCAGGCCACGCGTTTCCTCGACTGGAGCACGCCGTGGCAGACCGTTCAGCGCTATGACCTGAAAACCGGAGAAGCCGCCTGGTTTGCCGGCGGCAAGCTCAACGTCAGCTACAACTGCATCGACCGTCACCTCAAGCAACGCGGCGAACAGACCGCCCTGCTCTGGGAAGGCGACGACCCAGCCGAATCGGCGCAGATCACTTACAACAAACTCCATCACCACGTCTGCCGTTTGGCCAACGTGCTGAAAAGCCGTGGCGTAAAGAAAGGCGACCGGGTGTGCATCTACATGCCGATGATCCCCGAAGCCGCCTACGCCATGCTCGCCTGCGCGCGAATCGGCGCGATTCATTCGGTGGTGTTCGGCGGATTTTCCCCGGATTCCCTGCGTGATCGAATTCTCGACGCCGACTGCCGTACCGTGATCACCGCCGATGAAGGCGTGCGCGGCGGCCGCTTCGTGCCGCTGAAAAACAACGTCGACAAAGCCCTGCAAAGTTGCCCGAACGTCAGCACCGTGGTGGTGGTAGAGCGCACTCAGGGCCAGGTCGACTGGGTCGAGGGCCGTGACCTGTGGTACCACCAGGCGGTGCGCGAGGTCAGCGACGACTGCCCGCCGGAACCGATGGACGCCGAAGATCCGCTGTTCATCCTCTACACCTCCGGCAGCACCGGCAAACCCAAAGGCGTGCTGCACACTACCGGCGGCTATCTGCTGCAAGCGGCGATGACCTTCAAGTACGTGCTCGACTACCGCGACGGCGAAGTGTTCTGGTGCACCGCAGACGTCGGCTGGGTTACCGGCCACAGTTACATCGTCTACGGGCCGCTGGCCAACGGTGCGACCACACTGATGTTCGAAGGCGTGCCGAGCTACCCGAGCAGTTCGCGCTTCTGGCAGGTCATCGACAAGCACAAGGTCAACATTTTCTACACCGCACCCACCGCCCTGCGCGCGCTGATGCGCGAAGGCGCCGGACCATTGAAGGAAACTTCGCGCGCCAGCCTCAGATTGCTCGGCAGCGTCGGTGAGCCGATCAACCCGGAAGCGTGGGAATGGTATTTCAATGCCGTCGGTGAACAGCGCTGCCCGATCGTCGACACCTGGTGGCAGACCGAAACCGGCGGCATCATGCTCAGCCCGCTGGTCAGCGCGCAACGGATCAAACCGGGGTGCGCGACGCAACCGATGTTCGGCGTGCAACCGGTATTGCTTGACGAAGCCGGCAAGGAAATCAAAGGCGCCGGCAGCGGCGTGCTGGCGATCAAATCCAGCTGGCCGGCGCAGATTCGCAGCGTCTACGGCGATCCGCAGCGGATGATCGACACCTACTTCAAGCCCTACCCCGGCTATTACTTCACCGGCGACGGCGCCCGCCGTGACGAGGACGGCGATTACTGGATCACCGGACGCATCGACGACGTGATCAACGTTTCCGGCCACCGCATCGGCACCGCCGAAGTGGAAAGCGCCCTGGTGCTGCATGACAGCATCGCCGAGGCCGCCGTGGTCGGTTATCCCCACGACGTCAAAGGCCAGGGCATCTACGCGTTCGTCACGCCAATGAACGGCACCGAGGCCAACGAAGAGCTGAAGAAAGACCTGCTGGCGCATGTCAGCAAGGAGATCGGCAGCTTCGCCAAACCGGACCTGATCCAGTGGGCGCCGGCATTGCCCAAGACCCGTTCGGGCAAGATCATGCGGCGGATTCTGCGCAAGATTGCCTGCAATGAGCTCGACAGCCTTGGCGATACTTCGACTCTGGCTGATCCAAGTGTGGTGCAGGACCTCGTTGATAAACGGCTCAATACTTGAGAGCTGCAAGTTTCTAGCTACAAGCTGCAAGCTAAAGCGGTCCGCGCAGCTTTTCGCTTTTAGCTTGCAGCTAGAAACTTGCCGCTTGTAGCTCCCCGACTGCTAAGCTTCGCGTTTTTTCAGCAAGGCGCCCGCATGTCTTCCTTGAATCAGGCGCTGCGCGCCGCCCTCGATCAACGCCAGGACCTGCTCGCTGCGCTGCACAGCCAGGGCACCGATTGCTATCGGCTGTTCCATGGCAGCCAGGAAGGTGCCGGCGGCCTGACCATCGACCGCTACGGCCCGCAACTGCTGGTGCAGAGTTTTCACCAGACGCTCGAACGTGACGACCTGCTGCAACTGCACGCCATGGTCAACCAGACCCTGGGCTTCGACAGCCTGCTGGTCTACAACGACCGCTCCCGTGGCAACTCGCGGATTGATCGCGAGGACAGCGTCTATAAAGCCGATGACGCCGCACTGGCGGATCTGGTCGGTCATGAATGGGGCCTGAACTACCGCGTGCGCGGGCGTCATGCCGGGCAGGATCCGCTGCTGTTCCTCGACCTGCGCAACACCCGTGGCTGGGTCAAGGATCATGCGCAAGGCAAAAGCGTGCTCAACCTGTTCGCTTACACCTGTGGCGTTGGTCTCAGTGCTGCGGCAGGCGGTGCGCGCGAGGTGTGCAACCTGGACTTTGCCGAAGGCAATCTGGCGGTCGGTCGCGAGAATGGATTGCTCAACCCGCAACTGCCGGAGATGCAATTCATTCAGTCCGATTACTTTCCGGCGATCCGCCAGCTCGCCGGCCTGCCGATCAGCCAGCGGCGCGGGCAGAAGCTGCCGAGCTATCAGCGCCTCGAACAGCGCCAATACGATCTGGTCCTGCTCGACCCGCCGGCGTGGGCCAAAAGTGCGTTCGGCACCGTCGATCTGCTGCGCGATTATCAGAGCCTGCTCAAACCCGCGCTGCTGGCCACCGCCGACAATGGCGTACTGATCTGCTGCAACAACCTGGCGAAAGTCAGCATGGACGACTGGCGCGAACAAGTGCTGCGCTGCGCCGAAAAGGCCGGCCGCCCGGTGCGCGAATGGAGCGTGATGACCCCGGGTGCGGACTTCCCCTCGCGGGACCAGCAGCCACCGTTGAAGACGCTGATTTTGCAGCTCTAATCCCTCAAGCATGAGCGATTACATTTCCCTGTGGGAGCGAGCCTGCTCGCGAAAGCGCAGTGTCAGTCGACTTGTTTTTCACTGAACCAGCGCATTCGCGAGCAGGCTCACTCCTACAATGGGTATCTGTTCCTACAGAAATTTCTGAACAATCCTGTCCCACATCAAGCACTTCGGAACCAGAATCGCGTGCCATACTCCAAGGCACTCCGATTCAGACAGATGAAGCCGCACATGCCCAAAGGATTGATTCGCGCGATTGGCGCACTGCTGACAGCCCTGGCCCTCTACAGCCTGCTGGGGTTTCTGATCCTGCCGGGCATTGCCTTGCGCGTGGCCAACCAGCAACTGGCGAACTACGCGACGGTGCCGGCGCATCTGCAGCGCATCGAACTCAACCCCTTCAGCCTTGAGGTCACCCTGTGGGGGCTGGTCATCGGCGAGCCGGGCAAGGAGCAGGTCGGCTTCGATCGCCTCTATGCCAACCTGCAAATCGACAGCCTGTGGACCAAAGCGCTGCATCTGTCCGACATCGAACTGGACAAACCCAAAAGCGAAATCCTCTTCGCCAAGGACGGCAAGCTCAACCTGCTGGGCCTGTTCAACGTGCCGCCGAGCGAGCCGACACCCGCCGATCCCGACGCCAAGCCATTCCCGCTGCGTATCGACAACATCAAACTGGCCGGCGGTGTGGTGCATTTCGAGGATATGCGGCCCAGCGAGCCGATCGAATTTCTTTACGACGACCTCAGTTTCGAGCTGAAAAACCTCAGCACTTTGCCCGAGGACAGCGCCGACATGACCCTCGTCGCCATCGGCCCCGCTGGCGGGAGGATCGACTGGACCGGCAATTTCAGCCTGATCCCGTTCACCTCCGAAGGCACCCTGAAAGTCACCGATGGCCAGATGAAATCCTTCTGGCCCTACGTGCGTGACGCCGTGCCGCTGGTGCTGGAAAACGGCGTGGTCAGCCTCAGCACCGAGTACAAACTCAACCTGTCGAAACAGACCGAACTGCTGCTGAACAACGTCGCGGTGAGCATTGCGCCGTTCGCCATCAAGGCTCCGGACGGACGTCCGCTGGCCAGGCTCGAACGCCTCGACGTCAGCGAAACCTCGCTGGACCTGGCCAAGCAGCAAGTGGTGGTCGGCAAGATCCGCAGCAACAAACTGGAAACCTGGGCGGCGCTGGAAGCCGACGGCCAACTGGACTGGCAGAAGCTGTTCGCCAGCCAGCCGTCGAAACCGGCTGCCAAAGCCGCTGCCGAACCGGCGGATACACCGGCCGCCGCCGACTCGCCGAAACCTGAGCCAAGCGCCCCGAGCAAGCCATGGCAGGTGCTGGTCAAGGATGTGCAACTGCGCAACTACACGGTCCATCTCGCTGACCGCTCGGCGCAACCGGCGGTGGCGCTGGACATCACCCCGCTGAACGTCGACCTGCGGGATTTCGACAGCCTCAACGGCTCGCCTTTCAAGCTCAAACTCGACAGCGGCCTGGGCAAGCAAGGCAAGATCAGCGCCGACGGCACGGTCAATCTGGCCCCGGTCAACGCGCAGCTGAACGTGAAAACCCAGGACGTCGACTTGCGTGTCGCGCAGTCCTATATCAACCCGTTCATTCGTCTGGAACTGCGCAGCGGCATGCTCGGCAGTGACCTCAAGGTCAACCTGAAAAGCACCGAACCACTGGCCCTCAGCGTCACCGGCCGCGCGCAGATCGATCAACTGCACACCCTCGATACGCTCAAGACCCGCGATTTTCTCAAATGGCAGCAAGTAGTGGTCGACGGCATCAACTATCAGCACGGCGACAGCCTGTCGATCGACAAGGTCAACCTGTTGCAGCCGTATGTGCGCTTCATGATCAACGACGATCGCACCACCAACGTCGACGACCTGCTGATCCCGCAACCGGCCGACAGCGGTGCCAAACCTGCCGGAGCCAAACCGCCCGGCAAGGACAAACCACTGGGCATTCACATCGGTGCGATTGCGATCAACGACGGCTCGGCCAACTTCGCCGACTTCAGCCTGACGCCGAATTTCGCCACCGCCGTGCAGCAGCTCAACGGTCAGATCGGCACCATCGACAGCCGTCAGGCAAAACCGGCCAGCGTCGATATCAAAGGCAAGGTCGACCGCTATGCGCCGGTGACCATCAAGGGGGCGGTCAATCCGTTCGACCCGATGGCCAGCCTCGACATCGCCACCAGCTTCAAGCGCGTCGAACTGACGACCCTGACGCCCTACTCCGGCAAATTCGCCGGCTACCGCATCCGCAAGGGCCGGCTCAACCTCGATCTGCACTACCTGATCACCAAAGGCCAGCTGAAAGCCGAGAACAAAGTCGTCGTCGAGCAGCTGCAACTGGGCGAGAAGGTCGACAGCCCTGATGCAGTGAGTCTGCCGCTGAAACTGGCGATCGCCCTGCTCAAGGACGTCGACGGCAAGATCTCCATCGAATTGCCGGTGACCGGCGACCTGAATAATCCACAGTTCAGCGTGATGCCGATCGTCTGGCAAACCCTGCGCAATTTGATCGTCAAAGCGGCCGCAGCACCGTTCAAAATGATCGGCGGGCTGGTCAGTGGCGGCGGCTCCGAAGACCTCGGCACGGTGTCCTTCGCGCCGGGCTCCAGCGATCTGAGCAAAGACGCCGAAACGGCGCTGGTGAAACTGTCGCAGGCACTCAAGGAACGTCCGGCGCTGCGCCTGGAAATCGAAGGCACTGCCGCGAAGAGCAGCGATGGGCCACTGCTCGCCGAACAACGTCTGGAACGCGAATATCAGTACAACTACTACAAGATGCTCCAGCGCCGTGGCGACAAAGTCCCGGCCCAGGCCTCGCTGTTGCAAGTGCCCGAAAGCGAGAAAGGCGCGTTGCTCGAAGGCATCTACCGCACCCGCTTGAAAACCCAGCCACCGGCTGAATGGAAAGACCTGGGCAAGGAAGAACGCACGGCGAAAATGCGCCAGGGCGTGATCGCATTCTGGAGTGGCAGCGACGTGCTGTTGCGACAGTTGGGCCAGGACCGCGCCAGCACCATCAAGGATTACCTGGTCGACAAGGGCAAGCTCGAGGATGACCGCGTGTATTTCATCGACGCCAACCTCGGCGAGGCCGAAAGCGATGGCCGCGTGGTCACGCAAATGCACCTGGATGCCGAATGACCGTGCGTAACTGGTTGATGGCGCTCGCTCTCACGTGCGCCGCCGGCCATGCGTCGGCTTCGGATACATTGCGCTGCGGCAGCCAATTGATCAGCCTCGGCGACCGCGCCAGCGAAGTGCTGCAAAAATGTGGTGAGCCGGTCAGTCGCGATGTGCTCGGCTACAAGCGCAGTGCCAATCGCCGCGAAGAGTTTCAGGTCGAGGAATGGACCTACGGGCCGAACAACGGCATGTACCAGTACCTGCGCTTTGAAGGTAATCGCTTGAGGCAGATCAACAGCAAACGCGGTAACTAAGCCGAACGAAATTCACCCTGTGGGAGCGAGCCTGCTCGCGAATACGGTCTGTCTACTGACGAACTTGTCGGCTGACACTACGCATTCGCGAGCAGGCTCGCTCCCACATTGGTATTGCCCAAAATAGAACAGGCCCCGACACAAGTGCCGGGGCCTGTAATGGTCACATCCGTGTGACCGTTCGCATGAACTCTAAAGTTGCGGCAGACGTATTGCTCGGCCCGTCTGTCGCGTCTTCTCCCGGTTCAGGCGAGAAGTCTTGCCTTACTCGGCTTTCAGGCCGTCAGCAGAAACTGCTTTAACGCCTTTGATCTTTTTGGTGATCGCGACAGCGGTAGCTTTCTGAGCATCTGTTACTGCTACGTCAGAAGACAGGGAAACTACACCTTTGTTGGTTTCGACTTTGATGTCGGTGCCTGGAATACCTTTTTCGGTAACCAGATCGCTTTTCACTTTGGTGGTGATCCAAGTGTCGGAAGTAGCTTCTTTAGCCTTGGTAACTTCACCGGCAGCCAGAACCATTGGCGCTTGGGTAGCCTGAGCGGACTGGGCGAAAGCGCCACCAGCCATGGTCAGGGTCAGAGCGGTAGCAGCGGCAGTGATAGCGAACTTCTTCATACGAGTAACTCCTGTTTTTACTGGAAGTCTGCTGTAACGCTTGTCAGCAGGGTTACCGGAGATATTGCGAACGCTGTGCCAACTTTTTCGACCGCATAAAATCGTTTAAAAACAAACAGTTATGAAAAACGCTGATTTTCATTTTCATGCAAAATGCATGACGTGCGTGAAAATCACATGCAAGTTGCGGTTTTTTGGAAAGTTCATAAGCTGCTGAAATTATTGGAGCTTTTAAAAACCGTTGCGTAATAAAAAGCTCCGCAATTGCGGAGCTTTTTAAGTTGCAGGTGCGTGTCAAACGCCCGGGCAGCTCGTAGTTGTATATTCTTTCGAGCCGGAGAACTTACAGGTCCAGCCAGTGGTAGGACTGCGTGTCAGCGTTACGGTCTGGCCGAGAACAGGCGCTGGAGCGTTGAGCAGCGTACAAGTAATAGTACCCGTCCCATCGGCGACTTTTCCGGAGGCCGCCAACGTGCAATTCTGCGTGGCCGCTGTGCCGCCGTTCACGTTGGTAATGCTCGGGTCAGTCGATCCGGCATTGATCACGTCTTCAAAATTGACCTTAAGAGCTGATGCTTCCGCAATCCCAGCGGTCACCTTCGACCGCGCCTGATACTTCGAATACTGCGGCAGGGCGATAGTCGCCAGAATGCCGATGATCGCCACGACGATCAGCAGCTCGATCAATGTGAAACCTTGTTGTTTTTTCATAGACACGCTCCATGCATGAGTCGAAATCTCATGATCTGAACAAGGCTCAGCACAGCCCATGCCAACGCCTTTCAGGCCCCGCCTGCTGGGCGCGCGCAATCGCCTGCGCCGTTTCCTACAACCCGCAACCGCACTATCTGACACTTTTTGTCACCTGCACCGGCCGTGTTTGGCGCTGTCACTTGACTAGGCTATAAGTCATGAACGGCAAGCGTGCGGAATCCCCATGAATGACATCGCTCTGAGCGGTCTGGCCAAGCAATTGGTCCAGGCCGAACTGCTCACGGAAACAAGCGCCCGGCAATCCTGGGCGCAGGCCCAGCGCAATCGCGTGTCGCTGGTCAATTACCTGGTGCACAACAAACTGGTCAACAGCCGGCAAATTGCCGAGATCGCCTCGGAACATTTCGGCATGGCCCTGCTCGATCTGCATTGCCTCGACAAAGAGACTCAGCCCAAGGGTCTGGTCAGTGAGAAACTGGTTCGCCAGCACTGCGCCCTGCCCCTCTGGCGGCGCGGCAACAAACTGTTCGTGGGCCTTTCCGACCCAAGCAATCAGCAGGCGATCAGCGACATCCAGTTCAGCACCGGCCTGAGCACCGAAGCGATTCTGGTGGAGGACGACAAGCTCAGCGACGCCATCGACAAGTTCTTCGACAGCCATGCCTCGGGCCTGGAGGAAATGGCCGATGTCGATCTCGACGGCCTCGACGTCGAGTCCATTGATGACAACAAACAGGACGTGATCGGCGGCCTCGATGCCGACGACGCCCCGGTCGTACGTTTTGTGCACAAGATGCTGCTCGATGCGATCAAAAGCGGCTCTTCCGACCTGCATTTCGAACCCTACGAAAAAAACTATCGGGTGCGCATGCGCACCGACGGCATGCTGCGCGAGGTGGCCAAGCCGCCGATCCAGTTGGCCGGGCGCATTGCCGCGCGCTTGAAGGTAATGGCCAGTCTGGATATCTCGGAACGGCGCAAACCTCAGGACGGCCGCATCAAAATGCGCCTGTCGAAAAGCAAATCCATCGATTTTCGCGTCAACACCCTGCCGACTCTGTGGGGCGAAAAAGTAGTGATCCGGATTCTCGACCCGTCCAGTGCACAAATGGGCATCGATGCACTGGGTTACGAAGCCGAACAAAAAGCCTTGTACCTCGCCGCGCTGAAACAGCCGCAAGGGATGATTCTGGTCACCGGCCCCACCGGCTCCGGTAAAACCGTGTCGCTGTACACCGGGCTGAATATCCTCAACACCGTCGACATCAACATTTCCACCGCCGAAGACCCGGTGGAAATCAACATGGAAGGCATCAACCAGGTCAACGTCAATCCCCGCCAAGGGCTGGACTTTGCCCAGGCGCTGCGCTCGTTTCTGCGTCAGGACCCGGACGTGATCATGGTCGGCGAGATCCGCGATCTGGAAACCGCCGAGATCGCGATCAAGGCCGCGCAGACCGGCCACTTGGTACTGTCGACCCTGCACACCAACAGCGCGGCGGAAACCCTCACGCGCCTGCACAACATGGGCATTCCCGGTTTCAACATCGCCACCTCGGTCAGCCTGATCATCGCCCAGCGTCTGGCGCGCAAATTGTGCGCGCACTGCAAGCGGCCGCTGGAAATCCCCCACGAAACCTTGCTCAAGGAAGGCTTCCCTGAGGAACGCATCGGTCATTTCACGATCTACGAGCCGGTCGGTTGCGATCACTGCAACGGCGGTTACAAAGGACGCGTGGGGATTTATGAAGTGGTAAAGAACACACCGGACCTGCAACGGTTGATCATGGCCGAGGGCAATTCGCTGGAAATCGACATCCAGATGCGTCGCGACGGTTTCGCCGATCTGCGCACCTCCGGGCTGCACAAGGCCATGCAAGGCATCACCAGCCTTGAGGAAATCAACCGGGTCACCAAGGATTGAACATGGCGGTCAAGGCAGCAAAAGTCAGCGTTTACGCCTGGGAAGGCACGGACCGCAAAGGCAGTAAAGTCAGCGGCGAGTTGAGCGGACAGAACCCCGCACTGATCAAGGCGCAGCTGCGCAAACAGGGGATCAACCCGGGCAAGGTGCGCAAGAAATCCGCGTCCCTGCTGAGCTTCGGCAAACGCATCAAACCGCAAGACATCGCCCTGTTCACCCGGCAGATGGCAACCATGATGAAGGCCGGTGTACCGCTGTTGCAGTCCTTCGACATCATCGGCGAAGGCTTCGAAAACCCGGCCATGCGCAAACTGGTCGACGAGGTCAAACAGGAGGTCGCGGCCGGTAACAGCTTCGCTACGGCCCTGCGCAAGAAACCGCAATACTTCGACGAGTTGTACTGCAACCTGGTCGACGCCGGCGAACAGTCCGGTGCCCTCGACACTTTGCTCGAACGGGTCGCGACCTATAAGGAAAAAAGCGAAGCGCTCAAGGCCAAGATCAAAAAAGCCATGACTTACCCTACTGCGGTGGTGCTGGTGGCGGCGGTGGTGACCGGCATTCTGCTGGTCAAAGTGGTGCCGCAGTTCCAGTCGGTATTCTCCGGGTTCGGCGCCGAACTGCCGGGCTTTACCCTGATGATCATCAGCCTGTCGGAGTTCATGCAGCAGTGGTGGTGGGCGATTCTTTTTGCGCTGGTGGCAGCGTTTTTCGGCACTCGCCACGCGTTGAAGACATCCCAGGCCCTGCGCGACCGTCGCGATGCCTGGCTGCTGAAGCTGCCGCTGGTGGGCACCTTGATGTACAAGTCCGCCGTCGCCCGCTTTGCCCGCACCCTGTCGACCACTTTCGCAGCCGGTGTGCCGCTGGTGGAAGCGCTGGATTCGGTCGCCGGCGCCACCGGCAATGTGGTGTTCAAGCGCGCGGTGCTGCGCGTGCGGCAAGACGTCTCGACCGGCATGCAACTGAATTTCTCCATGCGCAGCACCGGTGTGTTTCCCAACATGGCGGTGCAGATGACCGCCATCGGCGAGGAATCGGGCGCGCTGGATGACATGCTCGACAAGGTCGCCGGTTTTTATGAAGCGGAAGTCGATAACATGGTCGACAACCTCACCAGCCTGATGGAGCCGTTCATCATGGTGGTGCTGGGGGTCATCGTCGGTGGACTGGTGGTGGCCATGTACCTGCCGATCTTCCAGCTCGGCTCAGCGATCTGACATGCCTATCGACGAACTGTTTGCCGTGTATCCGCTGGCCTTTGTGGTCAGCGCGCTGCTGCTCGGGCTGGTGGTCGGCAGCTTCCTCAACGTAGTGGTCTGGCGCCTGCCGAAGATGCTCGAGCGCGACTGGCGCCAGCAGGCCCATGATGTGCTCGGCCTGCCCACTGAAACGCCTGTGCCGACCTACAACCTGATGCTGCCGCACTCCGCGTGCCCGCATTGCGGACACCGGATCCGCCCTTGGGAAAACATTCCGCTGCTCAGTTATCTGTGGTTGCGCGGGCGCTGCTCGGCTTGTTCGGCGCCGATCAGTAAACGTTACCCGCTGACCGAACTGGCCTGCGGCGTCCTCTCGGCATTCATTGCCTGGCATCTCGGCTTCGGTTGGCCGGCAGGTCTGCTGATCTTGCTGACGTGGGGCTTGCTGGCGATGAGTCTGATCGACTGCGAACATCAACTGCTGCCCGATGTGCTGGTGCTGCCGCTGCTGTGGCTGGGGCTGATCGTCAACAGCTTCGGCGTGTTCGTGGCGTTGCCCGATGCGTTGTGGGGCGCGGTCGCGGGTTATCTGGCGCTGTGGTCGGTGTTCTGGCTGTTCAAACTGCTCACCGGCAAGGACGGTATCGGCCATGGCGATTTCAAGCTGTTGGCCTTGCTCGGCGCATGGGGTGGCTGGCAGATTCTGCCGCTGACGATTCTTCTATCTTCCCTGGTGGGGGCGATTTTGGGCGTTGTCATGCTGCGTCTGCGCGCCCAGGAAACCTCGACGCCGATCCCCTTCGGACCCTTTCTGGCGATTGCCGGCTGGATTGCCTTGCTCTGGGGTGGTCAAATAACCGACTTCTATTGGCAGTCTGTCGGTTTGAAATGAATACCCCTGTGGAAAAACCCTGGATCCTCGGCCTGACCGGCGGCATCGGCAGCGGCAAAAGTGCGGCGGCGCAGCACTTCATCGATCTCGGTGTGCATGTGGTGGATGCCGATCATGCGGCGCGCTGGGTAGTCGAACCGGGGCGTCCGGCGCTGGCGAAAATCGCCGAGCACTTCGGTTCCGGCGTGTTGCAGTCCGATGGCACGCTGGACCGCGCCGCCCTGCGCAAACTGATTTTTGAAGAGCCCGAACAGCGACGTTGGCTCGAAGCGCTGCTGCATCCGTTGATCGGCGAAGAAATCGCTGATCATCTGGCGCAGGCAAAATCGCCTTACGCGATTCTGGTGTCACCGTTGCTGATCGAATCCGGGCAATACGCGATGACCCAGCGCATTCTGGTCATCGATGCGCCGCAACCACTGCAGATCGAACGCACCTTGCAGCGTGACCAGACCAGCGAAGCGCAGGTGCAGGCGATCCTCAAGGCGCAATCGAGCCGTGAAGACCGCGTGAGCCGTGCCGACGATGTGATTGTCAACGATCGCGACCTTGCCTGGCTGCACAGCGAGGTCGAGCGTCTGCATCACTTTTATCTGACTTTATCCGGAGGCCAAGCATGAGCCAGATTCCAACCGTTGAATGCCCAACCTGCGGCGCCCCCGTCGAATTCACCCCGGCGAACAAATTCCGTCCGTTCTGCTCCGACCGCTGCAAACTGATCGACCTCGGCGCCTGGGCCTCGGAAGAGCACAAGATTCCGGTCGCCCCGGATGCCGAAGACGAGCTGTTTTCCGGCGATTTCGATCCGCGTCACTGATCGCTGATCAGGGCCGCATAAAGCCGTAGTCCTGACTGTCGTCGAGGTTCTCCGCGAGAAAGCGCAACTCGTCGGCCAGGTCTTCGGCATTGCGCACTGCCTTGCTCTGCTGCACCACGGCGCTGAGCAGGGCGCGCAAACTCAGGCCCGGGTCAAAGCCCACTTCCTGCGCCAGCTCCAGACTCTGCCGGGTTTCCTGCCGCGCCCATTCATAAACGCCCATGCCACTGCTCCTGAAGGGATTTGCGCGAGCATGAAATCTCTGCGGCATGGCCGGTTTGATGTGGATCAAGACTTCGGATCGTCGTCCTTCCACGGCGCCGAAAGGTAGCGGGTGCGGTTGAAGGTCTCCAGCCATTCCGGGCAGAACACCACCAATGCACTGACGACCATGCCGTTGATAAAAGCCTCGGGGAACAACAGCAACCACAGGTAGCCGACGAAATCTTCCAGCCATTCCGGCATGGCGAAGAGGCCGTCGTACCACAGCAGCGTCAGGCTGAGGATCAGGCACAACAGGCCTGACAACGCAGCGGCGAAGAAACCGGAACAGAAGATGTAAACGAATGGATTGCGTGGCTGCGCACGCTCCACGAGGATTGCCACGCATTCGGTGATCAGCACTGGCAGCAGAATCAGCAACGCGCCATTGACGCCGACCGCAGCCAGGTCCTGACGGCCCAAAAGCACCAGGCCAATCTGCGCAACCAGTCCGCCGACGATCGCCAGCGGCCAATCGAGCAGCAGCGTCACCGCCGTCATGCCGATGAAGTGATACGACACGCCGGTGTCGAAATCCCTGCGCACCAGCCACAGCAGAAACAGCGCTAACACCGTGCCGAACAGCAAGTGCTGCCGGCGACTGTCGCTGAACAGCTCGACCCATGGCGCACGCATGATCGCCCAGAGCAGCGCCGGCAGATAAATCAGCCAGCCGAGTGTCAGGCTTGCCGTTGAAAGCAGTTCGGCACCGATCATGATTCCCTCACCTGCTACTCGACACGCTTTTTTGTAGGAGCTGCCAAAGGCTGCGATCTTTTGATCTTGTTTATAAAAGCAAAAGATCGCAGCCTTCGGCAGCTCCTACAAGGGCGCAATCGCGCGACGTTTATGTCTGAGCCGATGCAAAGCTATCTGCTTGTCGCATTTGGACGCTAAGCTTGGGCTTATGGATGATTCAGATTATTTACGCCTGCTGACCATCGCGGCCGAGCAAGCCAACGCGTTCCTGTCCAATGCCCGCAAATGGGAGCGTGAGCGTTGGGTCTGCCAGCGCCTGCTGCAAGGTCTGAACATCCCCTACCGCGCCGACGAATTCGCCCCGGCCGGTGAGCCGCCGGACGTGTTGTTCCGCGATGCCAATTTCGAAGTTTTTTTCGTCCTCGACGAAGGCCGCCGTCTCAATGATGAATGGCGCGACGAATTGCAGCGTCGGCGCAGTGCGTTCTCCCTGAGCCAACTGGTGCGCCGCGAAGCCAAACCCAAGCGCATCCCGGCCAATGAATTTCTCCTGCGTCTGGCGCCAACCCTGCGCAAGAAGGCGCACAACTACAAGGAACGCGGCATGGATCTGGGTGAACTGGACATCATCGCCTTCGCCAGCCTCAAGCGCGAAGTGCTCGACCTCAACAGTCATTTCCCGCCACCGACCGAATATCTGCGTCAGGGCTGGCGCTCGCTGTCGCTGGTCGGCCCGACATTCGCCCGCGTGTTGTTCGCCCACCCCGACGCACCGGACTTTCTGCGCAGCAACCTCGGCCGCAGCATTGTGTTCGACGTGGGTATCAGCCTGTGACGCCGCTGCAGCAGTTGATCGCTGAGGTTCCGCAAACCGGTCGCGTGCGCTGGATCGGTGTGCGTCCAGAATCCCGTGAGCCGATGCTTGAGCTGGACGCGGTCGAGGCGCGGCTGGAAGCCGGGCTCACCGGCGACCACGCCCGCCCGGGCATTCGCAATGCGCGACAGGTGACGCTGATCCAGTGGGAGCACTTGGCGGTGATCAATGCATTGATGGGCCGTCCCGATGACGAGCCGGTCCGGCCTGAAGATCTGCGGCGCAATCTCGTTATAAGCGGAATCAATTTGTTTAGCCTGAAGGGGCGGCGCTTTCGCATCGGGCAAGCGATACTCGAAACCACTGGCTGGTGTCAGCCCTGCGCACGCTTGCAGAACAATCTCGGCCCGGGCACGTTTCAAGCCGTGCGCGGGCATGGCGGGATCACCGCCCGGGTGTTACAAAGCGGCATCATTCGCCTCGACGATAGCGTGTGCGTCGAACCGGTTCCAGACAGCGGCTACGCTGCGTTCAATCCGGGCTGAAAACCGCTGTAGCCTGTGCTCATTCAGTAACGTCTACCTGACGAGGCAAATATGACCAGCCGCCTGAACCCCGAAGACCAAAAGCATGTCGAAGAGTACCTGCAATTGTCCCAACACCGTGTCGAGCGCCGGCCTTTCCGGCCGTGGATGCTCCTGGTGCTGGTGCTGGCAGTGACCATTGGTCTGGGCCTGTTGAGCCGATTTATCAGTTACCTGACGTTATGAGCTGCCTTGCGCTCCCTCGGGTAACCGCACCGATTTCCTTTAAAAACCTTGCGAGTTATCCCTATGTCCCATCGTATTGTCATTGTCGGCGGCGGCGCCGGCGGTCTGGAGTTGGCTACCCGTCTGGGTAAGACTCTGGGCAAGCGCGGCACGGCCAGCGTGATGCTGGTCGACGCGAACCTGACCCACATCTGGAAGCCGCTGCTGCACGAAGTGGCCGCCGGTTCCCTGAACTCCTCCGAAGACGAACTCAACTATGTCGCGCAGGCGAAATGGAACCACTTCGAGTTCCAGCTCGGGCGCATGAGCGGGCTCGATCGCGCGCAGAAGAAAATCCAGTTGGCCGCGACCTATGACGAAAACGGCGTCGAGCTGGTGCCGGCGCGTGAAGTGGCTTATGACTCGCTGGTGATCAGCGTCGGCAGCACCACCAACGATTTCGGCACCCAGGGCGCGGCGCAGCATTGTCTGTTCCTTGATACGCGCAAACAGGCTGAGCGCTTCCACCAGCAATTGCTCAACCATTATCTGCGCGCCCACGCCGGGCAGACCGACGTGGTCGAGCAGATCAGCGTGGCCATCGTCGGCGCTGGCGCCACTGGCGTCGAACTGGCGGCAGAGTTGCACAACGCCGCCCATGAATTGGCCGCGTATGGTCTGGACCGGATCAAACCGGAAAACATGCACATCACGCTGATCGAAGCCGGCCCACGGGTGCTGCCTGCCCTGCCGGAGCGCATCAGCGGGCCGGTGCACAAGACCCTGGAGAAGCTCGGGGTCAATGTGATGACCAACGCAGCAGTCAGCGAAGTGACTGCCGACAGCCTGATCACCGCCGATGGCAACGAGATCAAGGCCAGCCTGAAGGTCTGGGCTGCCGGCATTCGCGCACCGGGTTTCCTCAAGGACATCGACGGTCTGGAGACCAACCGCATCAATCAGCTGCAAGTGCTGCCGACTCTGCAAACCACTCGCGACGAAAACATCTTTGCCTTCGGCGACTGCGCGGCCTGCCCGCAACCGGGCACCGATCGCAACGTGCCGCCACGGGCACAAGCGGCACACCAACAGGCGTCGCTGCTGGCCAAGTCGCTGAAATTGCGCATCGAAGGCAAGACCCTGCCGGAGTACAAATACACCGACTACGGCTCGCTGATTTCACTGTCGCGTTTTTCTGCTGTGGGTAACTTGATGGGTAACCTGACCGGCAGCGTCATGCTCGAAGGCTGGCTGGCACGGATGTTCTATGTGTCGCTGTACCGTATGCACCAGATGGCGCTGTACGGGCCGTTTCGCACAGCGATGTTGATGCTGGGGAGCAAGATTGGTCGTGGCACCGAACCGCGTCTGAAACTGCACTAAAGCGCCAACCTGTGGGAGCGAGCCTGCTCGCGAAAGCGGTGGGTCTGTCAACACTGTCGTTGAATGATCCGGCCCCTTCGCGAGCAGGCTCGCTCCCACATTGTTTCGTGTTGTGCGCAAATCAGCAGGCGAAGGCCTGCAATTGATCTCTGTTCATCAGAGCTGAAAGCGTCGCACCATGCCCTGCAGCGCATTGGCCAGTTGCGAAAGCTCATGGCTCGATGCGCTGGTCTGATCAGCCCCCGCAGCCGAACGTACCGACAGGTCGCGAATGTTCACCAGATTGCGATCCACTTCCCGCGCCACTTGCGCCTGCTCCTCGGCGGCGCTGGCGATCACCAGGTTGCGCTCGTGAATCTCGTGCACCGACGCCGTGATCGTCACCAACGCCTCACCTGCCCGCTCTGCGAGAACCAGCGTACTCGCCGCACGAGATGCGCTGGCCTGCATTGACTCCAGCGCCTGGCTCGAACCGCTGCGCATGCCTTGCACCATCTGTTCGATTTCCTGCGTCGATTGCTGGGTGCGATACGCCAGCGCGCGCACCTCATCGGCTACCACCGCAAAGCCGCGACCGCTTTCGCCCGCGCGTGCTGCCTCGATGGCAGCGTTGAGCGCCAGCAGATTGGTCTGCTCAGCGATTGCGCGAATCACGTCCAGAACCTTGCCGATGTCTTGCGATTGATTGGCCAGCGACTGCACCAGCTCGCCGGTGTTTTGCACATCACTGGCCAGGGCATTGATCGCGCTGGCGGTTTCGCTGACGCGCTCCTGGCCCAATTGCGCTGATTGACTGGACTGGCGCGTGGCATCGGACGTCGACACCGCGTTGCGCGCGACCTCCTCCACCGCAGCGGTCATCTCGTTGACCGCAGTGGCAGCTTGTTCAATTTCGTTGTTCTGCTCTTGCAGGCCTTGGGTGCTGTCGACAGTGACGGCGCTCAGTTCGTCAGCGGCGGTGGCCAGTTGTGTGGCTGAGCCGCTGATACCTTGCAGGGTCTCGCGCAGGTTCTGTTGCATCGTCGCCAAGGCTTTGAGCAAGCGGCTGACTTCGTCGTTGCCATGGGTTTCGATCGGCCGCGTGAGATCGCCCTTGGCGACACTTTCAGCGGCATCCACAGCGCTGCTCAGCGGGCGCACGATACTGCGCGTGAGCAACATCGCCAGCGCCACTGTGGCCAGCGCTGCCAATCCAATGAACAGGCTGACGATGGTCCGCGAGGTTTCATAATGCGCGGCGGACTTCTCGCTTTCGGCGGCGACCTGGCTGGCGAACAGATCGGCGAGATCGTTGAGTTGCTTGCCGGAGCCGTCGACCACGGTCTTCATGTCAACCAGCAACAATTTGGTCAACTCGTCACGCTTGCCTTGCTCGGCAAGGGTGAATGACTGGGCGATGCCGGTGCGATAGGCGGCG
This sequence comes from Pseudomonas sp. TE9122, assembly GCF_056278925.1. Lineage (NCBI taxonomy): Bacteria > Pseudomonadati > Pseudomonadota > Gammaproteobacteria > Pseudomonadales > Pseudomonadaceae > Pseudomonas > Pseudomonas sp. TE9122. The sequence continues at coordinate 4,487,405 of NZ_JBWBQI010000001.1, forward strand.
AAGGTTTTCTTGAACTGGTCATACAGCTGCTGACCTTCGGCAGTGTCGACCAGTTTGTCGTAGGCGGCGATTTTCTCGCTCAGTTCCTTGTCGCGGGTGTCCATCTGGCCGCGATAGGTGGCGATATTGGCCGGATCCTGATCGAGCGCCATGCGCAGGGAGATGGTGCGGATGCGCAGCATCAGTTCGCGGATCTCGTCGCCGCCACGGATGCTCGGCAACCAGCGGTTCTCCACCGCCACCTCGCTGTCGCGAATGCTCGACATCTGCCCCAGCGCAAACACGCCGAGCAAGGCCACCAACACCGCGATCAGGGCAAATCCCAGGGCAGCCCGGGGAGCAATATTCAACTGACGAAGCAACATGACGAACGCCCTTATTCTTGTAATGGCCAGATCAAGGGGCGAAGCGTTGGCAGTCCCCTCGTGTTAGCGGGCTATCGGCAGGTTGTATGACGACTTGAAGGGATTCGCCTTTCAGCAGGCAAAAAAAATCCCCGCATCTTTCGATACGAGGATTTTCAATATGGTCGGGGTAAGGGGATTCGAACTCCTGACATCCTGCTCCCAAAGCAGGCGCGCTACCGGACTGCGCTATACCCCGGTAAAAAAAAGGCGACCTTTCAAAGATCGCCTTCTTCGATCAGCGCTTTTGGCCTCTGATCTTAAGATTCGATCCCAGCGCAAACTGGTTTCAAAAATGGTGGGTCGTGTGGGATTCGAACCTACGACCAATTGGTTAAAAGCCAACTGCTCTACCAACTGAGCTAACGACCCAAATATGGTCGGGGTAAGGGGATTCGAACTCCTGACATCCTGCTCCCAAAGCAGGCGCGCTACCGGACTGCGCTATACCCCGGTTTGAAATTGGCTCCGTGACCAGGACTCGAACCTGGGACCCAATGATTAACAGTCATTTGCTCTACCGACTGAGCTATCACGGAACTACATATTTCAATTTACAACGGTGAAGCTTTGTTGCATCTCGCCACCCGTTCGCATCGCTGCGTTCGTGTGTCTGAGGCGCGCTATTCTACAACCTAGAACACCTCTGTCAACCCCCTAAATTGCTTTCAAGTTAATGATTTGCAACTTATTTCAGATTCCAACCCGGTGGGTTGAAACGCTGCCGGTGACTGACTGCGGGGCGCACTTTACAAGCCTTTTCCTTTGAGTTCAACAGCCTGGCGAAAAAAAGGCCTCGCAATGCGAGGCCTTCCCGGTTTCATTGCCGCTGAGGCTTAGCCGAAAACGATTTCGTCGTTCTCGACCTTGCCGGTGGCGGTGTCGCCCGGCATGAAATGACCCGACAGGATCAACTGCGCCAGCGGGTTTTCGATCCAGCGCTGGATCGCCCGTTTCAAAGGACGTGCGCCATACACCGGGTCGTAACCGACGGCGATCAGCTTGTCCATCGCCTCCGGGCTCAGCTCCAGCTTCAGCTCGCGCTCGGCCAGGCGGCTGCGCAGGCGGCCCAACTGGATCTCGGTAATGCCGGCGATCTGATCCCGCGCCAGCGGCTCGAAGATCACCACTTCGTCAACGCGGTTGATGAACTCAGGACGGAAGTGCGAGGTCAGCGCGTCCATCACAGCAGCACGCTGCGCCTCACGATCACCGACCAGTTCTTGGATCTGCATCGACCCGAGGTTGGACGTCATCACGATCACCGTGTTGCGGAAGTCCACCGTACGCCCGTGACTGTCGGTCAGCCGGCCATCCTCAAGCACTTGCAGGAGGATGTTGAACACATCCGGATGCGCCTTCTCGACTTCGTCCATGAGGATCACCGAATACGGCTTGCGACGCACCGCTTCGGTCAGGTAACCGCCCTCTTCATAGCCGACGTAGCCTGGTGGCGCACCGATCAGACGAGCCACGGAATGTTTCTCCATGAACTCGGACATGTCGATCCGCACCATCGCCTCTTCAGTATCGAAAAGGAATTCGGCCAGCGCCTTGCACAGCTCGGTTTTACCGACACCGGTCGGGCCGAGGAACATGAACGAGCCGCTCGGACGATTCGGGTCGGACAGTCCGGCGCGGGAACGCCGCACGGCATTGGCCACAGCCACGACCGCTTCTTCCTGACCGATTACCCGTTTGTGCAACAGGCTCTCCATTTTCATCAGCTTGTCGCGCTCGCCTTCGAGCATTTTCGACACCGGGATGCCGGTCCACTTCGACACGACTTCGGCAATCTCTTCTTCAGTCACCTTGCTGCGCAGCAACTGGTTTTCGCTCTTGCCGTGCTGGTCGACCATCTGCAGGCTGCGTTCCAGATCGGGGATCACCCCGTATTGCAACTCGGCCATGCGATTCAGGTCGCCTTTACGGCGCGCGGCTTCCAGTTCCTGGCGCGACTGTTCGATCTTCTGCTGAATCTGCGCAGAACCCTGCACCTCGGCTTTCTCCGAGTTCCAGATTTCCTCCAGATCGGAATACTCACGCTCGTGACGCTCGATTTCTTCCTGGAGTTTTTCCAGGCGTTTCTTCGCCGCGTCGTCGCTTTCTTTCTTCAGCGCCTGGGATTCCACCTTCAGCTGAATCAGGCGCCGCTCCAGACGATCGAGCACTTCCGGTTTGGAGTCGATCTCCATGCGGATACGGCTGGCTGCCTCATCGATCAAGTCGATGGCCTTGTCCGGCAGCTGTCGATCCGTGATGTAGCGATGGCTGAGCTTGGCCGCAGCGATGATCGCGCCGTCGGTGATCGCCACCTTGTGGTGGACCTCGTAACGCTCCTTGAGGCCACGCAGAATCGCGATGGTGTCTTCTTCGCTCGGCTCGTCCACCAGAACTTTCTGGAAACGCCGCTCGAGCGCCGCGTCCTTCTCTATATATTGGCGGTACTCATTGAGCGTGGTCGCGCCGACGCAGTGCAGCTCGCCGCGAGCCAGCGCAGGCTTGAGCATGTTGCCAGCGTCCATCGAGCCTTCGCCTTTACCGGCGCCGACCATGGTGTGCAGTTCGTCGATGAACAGAATGATCTGCCCTTCCTGCTTCGACAGTTCATTGAGCAAGCCTTTGAGGCGCTCTTCGAACTCGCCGCGATACTTGGCGCCGGCAATCAGCGCGCCCATGTCCAGCGACAGCAGACGCTTGCCTTTAAGGCCGTCCGGCACTTCGCCGTTGATGATGCGCTGCGCCAGCCCCTCGGCGATCGCGGTTTTACCCACGCCAGGTTCACCGATCAGCACCGGGTTGTTCTTGGTGCGGCGTTGCAGAACCTGAATCGTGCGACGGATTTCGTCGTCGCGGCCGATCACCGGATCAAGCTTGCCGTCTTCGGCGCGTTTGGTCAGGTCGACTGTGTACTTGTCCAGCGCCTGCCGCGACTCTTCGTGGTTGGCGTCGTTTACCGCTTCGCCGCCACGCAGGTTGTTGATCGCGTTTTCCAGGGCCTTCTTGCTCACGCCTTGGCCGAGCAGCAACTTGCCGAGCTTGCTGTTCTCGTCCATCGCGGCGAGCAGCACCAGTTCGCTGGAAATGAACTGGTCGCCCTTCTGCTGAGCGAGACGGTCAGCCTGATTGAGCAGGCGCGCCAGATCCTGCGACATGTTGACGTCGCCGGTCGGGTTCTGGATTTTCGGTAGTTGATCGAGCTCTTTGGTCAGCTCTTTACGCAAGCTGTTGACGTCGAAGCCGACTTGCATCAGCAGCGGCTTGATCGAACCGCCCTGCTGTTCAAGCATGGCCTGCATCAAGTGCGCCGGCTCGATGGCCGGATGATCGTGGCCAACCGCCAACGACTGGGCGTCGGACAGGGCCAACTGTAATTTGCTGGTTAAACGGTCAATACGCATGGGTCACCTTCCTTTTGAGCAGGCCGGACCTAAGAAACCATCCTGAATAAAGAAACCTGCCAGATACCACTGTAGATGCGGTCGATTCTGGGAGATTCAAGCGTCGGAGAGTTGATGCAGATCAGAGAGTTTAGCGGGTGAGCCAAACAAGGGAGGCGAAACGACCGGTCCGCGACGCACGGCGATAGGAGAAGAAGCGCGGATCGGTCACGGTGCAGAAACCGCCACCATAAACAGCCGTGACACCCCGTTCAGCCAGACGCAGGCGCGCCAGCAGATAGATATCAGCCATGAACTTGCCGGCATTGTTGCTCGGTACGAACGCTTCTGCTGCTTCAGGCAGTTGATTGATGAAGACTTCCCGTACTTCCGGACCGACTTCAAAGGCTTTGGGGCCAATGGCCGGGCCGAGCCAGACCAGTACCTCGTCAGCAGGAACATCGAGGCTGTCGAGAGTTGCCTCAAGCACGCCCGCCGCCAGACCCCGCCAACCGGCATGAGCGGCCGCGACACGCGTGCCGGCACGATCGCAGAACAATGCCGGCAAACAGTCTGCCGTCATCGCCGCGCAGGCAATACCCGGCGCTGCCGTCCAACTGGCATCTGCAGTCGCAACGACGCCCGGATCAGCATGGGCAACGGTGATCCCGTGCACTTGCTGCAACCAGGCAGGCTGTATGGAGAAGTGATCGGTCAAGCGTCGACGGTTCTCAGCGACGTCCTGCGGACGATCATCGACATGATCGCCCAGATTCAGGCTGTCGAACGGCGCCTCGCTGACACCACCCTCGCGGGTGGTGACACAGGCCCTGACGCTGGCCGGCGCAGGCCAGTCCGGCGTCAGCCAGTTCATCCGACGAAGGCCTCGCGATCCTGCTTGAGCAGGGTCAGCAGCCAGACGAAATCTTCCGGCAGCGGCGATTCCCAGCTCATGCGCTCACCGCTCGTCGGGTGATCGAGTTCAAGGAAGCGCGCGTGCAGCGCCTGACGCGGGAAGTGCTTGAGCGATTCCACCATGGTCGGGTTGGCCGCAGGCGGAATGCGGAAACGCCCGCCGTACGCCGGATCGCCGACCAACGGGAAGTTGATGTGCGCCATGTGCACGCGGATCTGGTGGGTCCGACCGGTTTCCAGTTTCACCCGCACGTGGGTGTGCGAACGGAAACGTTCGAGCACGCGGTAGTGGCTGACGGCAGGCTTGCCGCCTTCCATCACTGCCATGCGCTGGCGTTGCTGGCCGTGACGACCGATCGGCGCGTTGATCTTGCCACCGGCGGTGACCACGCCAATGACGATGCACTCATAGATGCGGCTGACACTGCGGCTCTGCAATTGCGCAACCAGTTTGGTCTGCGCCTGAATGGTCTTGGCCACCACCATCAGACCGGTGGTGTCCTTGTCCAGACGATGCACGATACCGGCGCGCGGGACATTGATGATGTCCGGCACATGGTGCAACAAAGCGTTGAGCAGGGTGCCATCGGCGTGACCGGCGGCCGGGTGCACCACCAGGCCCGCAGGCTTGTTGATCACCAGGATGTCGTCGTCTTCATAGACGATGTCGAGCTCGATGTCCTGGGCGATCCACTCGCCCTGGGCTTCCTGCTCGGCAGTCAGCTCAAGGACGGCACCGCCATGCACAATGTCGCGCGGGCGGATCACCGCCCCGTCCACAGTCAGGCGACCTTCTTTGATCCAGGCGGAAAGGCGCGAGCGTGAGTGCTCAGCGAAGAGTTGGGCGGCGACTTGATCGAGGCGTTGGCCGCCCAATTCGGACGGCACCTCTGCGCGAAGTTCAATTTTATCGGACATGCTCGGACTGGGCGTCGGCACAGCCTTTGGTTTCGGCTGCGCGCTTGTGGTTAAATACGGCGTCTTTTGCCCCGAGGCTTTTCAACGGGGCGCTCATCATAACAGGACGGCCCCGCCCAAGACAGCGGCCGTCATAGGGACGCAAGCCGCCATGCAAGTGAAACACCTGCTGCTGATCGCCATCCTCGCATTGACCGCTGCTTGCTCATCGAAGGAAGTCGTAGACGAAAACCTCAGCGAAGCCGAGCTGTATCAGCAGGCTCAGACTGACCTGGACAACAACAGCTACACCAGCGCCACAGCCAAGCTGAAGGCTCTGGAGTCGCGTTATCCGTTCGGTCGCTACGCCGATCAGGCTCAGCTGGAGTTGATCTACGCCAACTACAAGAACGCCGAGCCGGAAGCTGCAAAGTCTGCCGCCGAGCGTTTCATTCGTTTGCATCCGCAGCATCCGAACGTGGATTACGCGTACTACCTCAAGGGTCTGACTTCGTTCGACCAGGACGTCGGCCTGCTGGCGCGCTTCCTGCCGCTTGACATGACCAAGCGTGACCCGGGCGCCGCCCGCGACTCGTACAACGAGTTCGCGCAGCTGACCAGCCGCTACCCGAACAGCCGCTACGCGCCGGACGCCAAGCAGCGCATGATCTATCTGCGCAACCTGCTGGCCGCCTACGAAATCCACGTCGCTGACTACTACCTGACCCGTCAGGCTTATGTAGCCGCTGCCAACCGTGGCAAGTACGTCGTGGAGAACTTCCAGGAAACCCCATCGGTCGGCGACGGCCTGGCGGTGATGACTGAAGCCTACCAGCGTCTGCACCTCGACGATCTGGCGGCCACCAGCCTGGAAACCCTGAAGCTCAACTATCCGGACCACCCGAGCCTGGAGGATGGCCAGTTCGTGCCACGCGTAGCCGAAGCTGACAACCGTTCGTTCCTGAGCAAAGCGACTTTGGGCCTGATCGAATCGCGTCCACCGCTGCCGCCGGGCGAAACCCGCGCCAACCAGGACGTGCAGAAGCAGTTCCAGGACGCGAAAGATGCGATCCCGAACGAGCTCAAGCCTAAAGACGAGAACGGCGACGTGATCGAAGAGCCAGAACCGGAATCCAGCGACACCGACCGCTCGTGGTTCAGCTACATGACCTTCGGCGTGTTCGACTGATCACACCGGCTGTACGAAAAAAGGGAGATCTGCGGATCTCCCTTTTTTATTGCCGCGCTTTAATAGGCTGTGCGCTGATCGGGTCCTTGGCTAAACTGCCGGATCATCAGTCGAAAAGCCGCTCATCATGCTTCGTTTATTGTTCTGGATTGCCCTGATCTTCGCCGCCATCTGGCTCTGGCGCAAATTCAAGGCCCCCGCCTCGTCCGCCCGATCGCCGCGCGAACAGGACGCGCCGCCGATGGTGCGTTGCGCCCACTGCGGCGTGCACCTGCCGCGCGACCGCGCGCTGGGCAACCAGCAACTGTGGTATTGCAGCCAGGCTCATCTCGAGCAAGGCCCGGGCGCCAGTGGTCGCTGAGGCCGTCAACGCCGACCAGAAACAGGCGCAGCGTCTGCTGCGCCTTTATCACCTGTACCGTTTAAGTGTCGGCATCACTCTGGTGTTGCTGATCTCCAGCAACATGGACAACCGCCTGCTGACGTCGGCCAACGACGATCTGCTGCGCGGTGGCAGCTGGCTGTACCTGATCATCAATATGCTGCTGGTGGTGTTTCTCGAAAACACCCGGCGCCCGGCGCAGTTGTTCACCCTGGCCCTCGTCGACGTGCTGCTGTTGTGCGGCCTGTTCTACGCGGCCGGCGGCGTGGCCAGTGCGCTGGGCAATCTGCTGGTGGTCTCGGTGGCAATCAGCAACACCCTGCTGCGCCGACGCATCGGCCTGCTGATTGCCGCCATCGCGGCGATCGGCATTGTCGGCCTGAGCTTTCTGCTGGGGCTCAGCCGCCCCTTGAGCGCCAACGCGTACCTGCAAGCCGGCACCCTCGGCGCGCTGTGCTTCGCCGCCTCATTGCTGGTGCAAGGGCTGATTCGTCGCCTCGAAGTCAGCGAGACCCTGGCCGAACAGCGCGCCAGCGAAGTGGTCAGCCTAGAGGCGCTGAACGCGTTGATCCTACAACGCATGCGCACGGGGATTCTGGTGCTCGACGAGCAACGTCGGGTGCAACTGGCCAATCACAGTGCGCAGAGTCTGCTCGGCCATAGTCACCTGCAAGGTCATTTGATCGACGAATATTCGCCAGCACTCGTCGAGCGCCTGCAACTGTGGCGCAACAACCCGACCTTGCGCCCGCAGAGCCTGAAAATCCCCGGCAATGGCCTTGAGCTGCAACCCAGCTTTATCGCTCTCGAGCAGAGTCCGAACCAGCAGACACTGGTGTTTCTCGAAGACCTGGCGCAAATCACCCAACAAGCCCAGCAACTCAAGCTCGCTGCGCTCGGGCGTTTGACCGCCGGCATCTCCCATGAAATTCGCAATCCACTGGGCGCGATCAGTCATGCCGCGCAGCTGTTGGCCGAGTCCGAGGAACTCGATAGCGCAGATCGACGTCTGACGCAGATTATTCAAGACCACTCCCAGCGCATGAACCGAGTCATCGAAAACGTCCTGCAACTGTCCCGCCGCCAGCAAAGCGCGCCGCAACGGCTGGACCTCAAGCCGTGGCTGGAAGACTTCGTCGGCGAAACCCGCGAGCAGGCCAACGAACGCCAGCACATTCATCTGCGAATCAATTCCGGCGATTTCACCACGCTGATGGACCCCAACCAGCTGCGGCAGATTCTCGACAATCTGATCCGCAACGCCTGGCGTCACAGTGCCCAACTGCACGAGCAGGCCGAAGTATGGCTGGCACTGTTCGTCGACCCCGACAGCCAATTGGCAGTGCTCGAAGTGCAGGACAACGGCCCCGGCGTGTCGGCCGATGAACAGGCGCATCTGTTTGAGCCGTTCTTCACTACGAGCAGCCAGGGCACCGGTCTTGGCCTTTATCTGTCCCGTGAGCTGTGCGAAAGCAACCAGGCACGCCTAGACTTCAAATCACGCCAAGGCGGCGGCTGCTTTTGCATCACTTTTGCTCACGGACGGAAACAAAGTTGAATACAAGCCCACGGCAAAAAATTCTAATCGTCGACGACGAACCGGATATCCGCGAGCTCCTGGAAATCACCCTGGGACGGATGAAACTCGAGACCTTCAGCGCACGCAATCTGGGCGAGGCTCAGGCGCTCTTGCAGCGCGAGCACTTTGACCTGTGCCTGACCGACATGCGCCTGCCCGACGGCACCGGTCTGGAGCTGGTGCAACACATTCAGCAACGCGATCCACACCTGCCGGTGGCGATGATCACTGCGTACGGAAGCCTGGAAACGGCCATCAATGCGTTGAAGGCCGGGGCGTTCGATTTCCTCACCAAACCGGTGGAGCTGCCGCGATTGCGCGAACTGGTCAGCTCGGCGCTGCGCCTGCCGACAGCGGGCGGCTTGAGCACGGCAATCGAGCGACGCTTGCTGGGCGATTCGCCGCCGATGGCCAATCTGCGCAAGCAGATCGACAAGCTCGCACGCAGTCAGGCGCCGGTGTACATCAGTGGTGAATCCGGCAGCGGCAAAGAACTGGTCGCGCGTCTGATTCACGAACAAGGCCCGCGCGCCAGCCAGCCGTTTGTGCCGGTGAACTGCGGGGCAATTCCGTCGGAACTGATGGAAAGCGAATTTTTCGGCCACCGCAAAGGCAGCTTCACCGGTGCCGTCGAAGACAAGCCGGGGCTATTCCAGGCGGCCCATGGCGGCACTCTGTTTCTCGATGAAGTCGCCGATCTGCCACTGTCGATGCAAGTGAAACTGCTGCGGGCAATTCAGGAAAAAGCCGTGCGCAGCGTCGGCGGCCAGCAGGAAACGGTGGTCGACGTGCGTATCCTTTGCGCCACGCACAAAGACCTTGAAGCCGAAGTTTCAGCCGAGCGTTTCCGCCAGGATCTGTATTACCGGCTCAACGTCATCGAACTGCGCGTGCCGTCCCTGCGCGAACGCCGCGACGACATCGAGGCGCTTGCCATGCACGTGCTCAAGCGCCTGGCCAAAGACACCGGACAACCCGAAGCGCGCCTGCACCCCCAAGCGCTGGAGGCGCTGAAGAACTATCGCTTTCCCGGCAACGTGCGCGAACTGGAGAATGTTCTGGAACGCGCGCACACCTTGTGTGAAAACCGCACGATCGAAGCGCAGGATCTGCGTTTGAGCGAAGGCAATTGCTCGGCGGACGGGGCGACGGCTGATCTGACGCAGATCGACAATCTTGAGGATTATCTGGAGAGCGTCGAACGCAAACTGATTTTGCAGGCGCTGGAGGAAACCCGCTGGAACCGCACGGCGGCGGCGCAGCGGTTGAGTCTGTCGTTCAGGTCGATGCGTTATCGGCTGAAGAAATTGGGACTGGATTGAAGGCCCCTTCGCGAGCAGGCTCGCTCCCACATTTGGAATGAGTATTCCTGTGGGAGCGAGCCTGCTCGCGAAGGCGGTCTACCAGCCTCTGACTAAATCCGGCCCTCAGGCGCATACGGCGCCGGATCAATAATCGGCGCTCGCCCCAACATCACATCGGCAAACAACTGACACGATGCCGGCGCCAGCACCAGCCCGTTGCGGTAATGCCCGCAGTTCAGCCACAACCCCTCGAACCCCGGCACCCGGCCAATAAAGGGAACCCCTTCCGGCGACCCCGGCCGCAGCCCGGCCCAGTGCCCGACCACCTCGGCATCCGCCAACGCCGGCAGCAATTCGATCGCCGAGGCCTTGAGGCTTTGCAGCGCTACATCGGTCGGGGTCTTGTCGTAACCTTCGTGCTCCAGCGTGCTGCCGATCAGAATGTGACCGTCGCGACGCGGGATCGCATAACGTCCCTTGGCCAGCACCATGCTCGGCAGGAAATCAGCCGCGCACTTGTAGAGAATCATCTGGCCTTTGACCGGTTCGACCGGCAGCGTCAGGTTCAGCGTCTTGAGCAGATCGCCGCTCCACGCCCCCGCCGTCAGCACAAACTCGTCGCCGCTCATCACCCCAGTGGAGGTTTGCACGCCAACCACGCGCTCGTCCTCGCGGACGAAACCACTGACTTCGCATTGCTCGTGAATCGTCACGTTCGGCAGCGCCAGCAGCGCGGCTTTCAGCGATTTGACCAGCCGTGGATTGCGCACGTTGGCGACATCGGCCATGTAGATCGCTCGGCTGAAACCGCTGCCAAGCACCGGCACCGCGTCATGTGCCGCCGAGATATCCACAGCCCGCAGCGGCCGATTTTCCCGCGCGGCCCAGGCCATGGCTGCGGCTTCATCGTCCAGATCCAACCAATACAGACCAGTGGTGTGCACTTCAGGATCAACGCCAGTGTCAGCAAACAAGCGCTCGCCGAGCTGTGGATAAAAATCCTGCGACCAATGCGCCAGCGCGGTGACTGCCGGACTGTAGCGCCACGGGTATAACGGCGAGACGATGCCGCCGCCAGCCCAGGACGATTCCTGGCCGACATTCGAGCGATCCAGCAGCACCACGCTGCGCACTTCGGAGGCGAGATTGTAGGCAGTGAGCAGGCCAATCACCCCGCCGCCGACAATCACTACTTGCTGTTGCCTGGTCATGTTTGATCCAACCGTAAAAAAGACAGTGGGCGCAAAAGGCGCCCGAAAAAGAATGCGTCAGCGGCCCCAGCAATCCTTGGCGGTCACACCGGTAGTCGCGTTGTTCATGCTTCGCACGCCGGTGTTGGTCAGAGTGAAATCCCCGCATTTGTCGGTGGCCATGGCCGAGCCGGTTTTACGAATCGCGGTGAGCACAAAGGTCTGGTCGGTCAGCGTCGGGGTGATGGTATAGAAATCATTGCCCGTGCTCAGTCCGGTGACGCCGGTGTAGACATTGTTGCGGGTGTAGAAGCGTTCGAGGGTCTGCGCCTGCTCCGAGAGCAGCGAGACCACTTCGGCGCGACGGCCCTTCTTCACGTATTCGTTGTAGCTGGGAATGCTGATGGTGAGGATGATCCCGATAATCGCGATGACGATCATGATCTCGATCAGGGTAAAACCTCGGCTGGATCTGCGCATGCCTCAAATTCTCGCTTACTGGATTTGTCGCCACATGATACGACGGCTGCCGCCGCCACCTTTTTCCACAATGACCGTGACCGCGCCGCTGGTGTCAGTCGTGCCCTTGCGCTCGCCGTTAGCCGAGATGAAGTTCAGGGTCGGAATGCCGCCGGTAAAAATCACGCCACTGGATATCGTATCGTTGCTGTCGACCAAACGGTCACCGGTGGTGTCGATCACGGCGTAGTTGAGCATCTTACCGTTGAACGCATCGAGTTCGACCAGTCGGCCCGTACCAAAACTCGAACAAGGGTCGGTGGTATCGACGCTGGCAGTGGTGAAAACAACTCGTCCCAACACAATACTGGCCTGATTGATCACGCGCTCGCCGGTCAGCACGTTGTTGTACACCAGCGGCAGATACCAGCCTTTCTCTGCCGGATACGTCGTTTCATTCTGGCTGGTGGTCAGAAACTGCCCGGAACTGCCGGAGAACGAGCCGGTAATCGCCTGTGCCTGCAAGCTGCTAACGGTGATTTGCCCTGAGCCTCCTTCCGCATCCCAGATCGAATAGAACGCCTGCAGATCCTTGTTGGTCTTGTCGGCAGTCTCGTTGAACTTGCCGGTGCCAAAGAACACTTGCTTGCCGCCCTGCGGATTATCCGCCAGCAGCGGTTGCGCGGTGATCGGCTGCGTTGCCCCGCCCGGGGCGGTGAACAATGGCTTGCCGGCAAACGCCACGCCCCAGCTTTCTGCCCCGGGTGCGCTCAAGTCGAATTTCCACATACGCCCCTTCAGGTCACCAGCGTAGGCAGCCTGCACTACGTTCGAGGAATTGACCCTGAGTTTTACCGAAGACAGACCGTTAGTGGTTTCCGTGCTGTCGATGACGATTTTCCTGATCAGCGAACCATCCAGCGCATCCAGCACATACAACGCTGCAACCCCCGAATTGCTGCCGTAACCATTGGCGATGAATGTCGCCCAGCGACCATTGGCCAAGCGTGCGACTTCCGGACGGGCGTAGGCGTAACCCAGATCATTGAAAGCATTCGCCGTGTTGGCCGTAGCCGGCGCACTGACTTCCCACAGTGCCTTGATCACGTTGCCTGCCGAGGCATCGAACAGTTGCAGTCCGTAGAAGGTTTTACCACCGGCCCCCGTTCCGCCAATGGCCAGCGTTCTCCAGGTGGTGCCGGCCTGCGCATCGAACACGCCGACCTGACCGTCCACGAGAAACTTGTGGCTGACGCCGTTGACGTAATTGGTATCCGCAATCAGCCGCAACGAAGGCAGCACGCTGGAGGGCATGTAGGCATAACGGCGGGTGCCGTTCGCCGAATTGATCACGTTGACGAAACCGTCGTTGGCGTTCACCACCAGACTGGTGTTCATGTTCGCAGCCTTGGTCGTCAGGTAGTTGGTGTAACTGCTGTCACCCGTCAGATCGGATGCGGTCTTGTCTGAAGGCGACGCGAGCACCAGCGGCGAATTGATGATGTCGCCCAGCAGCGCAGTGCGCACTTTGAGACCGGCCTTGTTGGTCCCTTTGCTCCACTCCACCAGATCATTACCGTTGATTCCGGCGGGCAACCCCTGATTCAGCGTAGTCTGCTGCGCCGGGGAAAAGTTGAGGAGTGCCAGGGCAATGGGCGTGTTGCTCAAGGTGTTCCATGACTGGAAATTTGGCGCTGTGGCAGAGGGCACGATGGTGGTGTCGGTCGACCATTGCGCCGCCGAGGTATTTACCGTGCCGGTCGAGGTAAAGCCGAACGACCTGATCGTGCCGCGCCAATCCTTGGGATCGTAGGTTGTCTGGTAAAAACTGCTGCCACTGGTCAACGTACTGCTGCTGGCAACACCGGCACCACCGGAGCCGGCCTTGGAAGTGATATCGCTCAATGCCGACGATAACGCCGCATTGAGCCCGGAGCTGTCGGTCGCCTGGTAGTACCTGCCCTGCCCGTAACTGGCGGCGTCGGACAACATGTCGTTATCCGCCGCGAAACCCACGGTGTAGGTGTTCATGTTCTGCCGGGGAAAATCCACCGCGTTCCAGCTCTTGCCTGCTGCGTCAGTACCGGTCGAACGCATGTCGATGTCGAAGGCGAATTTGGCGATGTCATCCAGATAAAGCGTGTCGCCTTCACCGTCACCGTTGAGGTTGTCGCCATCGTTATTCACGCCATCCCAGTTCGGTAGCCGGCTGCCTCCCAGCGGATCGTTGGTCGGGAAGGTACGGTCATAGGTTGGCAAGCCATCGGTAATCACCACGCCGTAGTTTTTCTGGCAGCGGTATTGAATCGGACTGGTATAGCTCGCCGGCGTGCCGTTGTAGTAAGGCGCCAACCCACGCATGTAGCGCGTGACTTCGTAATAGCTCTCGGCCAATGGCGTGTTGGCCACGGCGTTCAAGCCGTTGATCGATGAGATCAGCGCGTTGTAGTTGGTGTCTGCCTGGGCCTGGGTGACGCTGCCCGCGACGGGTGACAAATCGGTGATTGAGCGAGCGATGAAACCGCCGTTGCCCGGGTTGCTGCTGGTCGCCGGATTGAATGTCGACAGGCCCATGCGCAAGGTGCGGTTGCTGCTCACCAGTGCGGTGGAAACGTTGCGCGCCACGTTCATCCGGTAATCGTTGGGAATCGCCCCCGTAGTGAAGTCGCGGGTGCCGGTGCTGTTGGCGAGGCTGACTATGTAGGAAATGTAATCGGCGGAATACCGAGTGTTCTCGTTGCCTACGGGGTCGGGGAGCTTGAGGCACAACGGCGCCACGCTGTTGTTGTAGAACGCATAGGCGCCTCCCGAGCAACCGGAAGTCGGCAGGCTCGATAGAAACACTGTGTCGCCGGTAATCTGCGGCGCATTGAGTGCAGAGCACAATCCGAGGAAGGCATTGCACTGCCGGGCGGGAGTGCGGTTGACGTTCGGGTCGAATCCGGCGGCGTAGATGATGCTGTTCATACTGCCGGAGTCGTCGATCAGCAGCATCACGTTTGGCGCCACCGCAGCCGCGCTCAGCAATGGCGAATCGGAAGGCGTGAAAGCCCAGGCCGGTGCCGCCAGGTAGCAACTCAGCAGCATGCCGATCAGCAGCGACAGGCCGCGCTCAATACTTCGCATAGACACTCTCCACCACGCTACGCGAATTGCCGGCGATGCCGACCGCAGTGACTCGATACAACGTCGCCGAAGTGTTACTTGGTACGTTCACCGCCGTCAGGGTCGTGCCGATGTTCTGCACGCCATAAAAGCCATTACCGGCGGCGATCCAGGTCACCCCGGAGGTCGAATTGAAGCCGGCCGAGCTGACCACTGACGACTCCGCCGGCGGCAGACATTGGGTCGTGCCGCTGCACACCGCCAACGAGTAACTGTCCAGCTGCACCGCACTTTCGCCGATACGCAACGCCGCTTCCGCAGCCTGAAACGATTGATTGCGCAGGCTTACGCTGCCGGCCATTTTCTCTTGCAGGTTGGCGCTCTGCATCGAGGACAAACCGATCAATGTGAGCAACAGCAGAAACACCAGGCTCACCAACAGGACCATGCCGCGCTGGGCCTGACGTTGTTGCAAGGAAATCCTCATCGCCGCCCCCTCATGGCAAGCGGTTGCGCAATGCCGCAACCACGTTGAAGGTTTGATTGCGCACCCGATTGTTCGGGTCGGTGAGGGTCAGGCTCAGGCGCACGCTGCGGATGCGCGCCGGATCGCCGGGGTTGCTGCTGTACGTTGAAGCTGCGACGTCGGTCGCGGAGCTGGCCAGACCAAATGTGACGTTGAAGGCGCTGACGTTGTTCACCAGCACTTGCTGCGCCGGATTGCCGCTGCCAGTGCCCATGAGGATCTGGTTATTGCTGAAGCTGTAGATCAGGCGCCGGATCGGGAACGCGATCTGCCCCGTGGTCGGGCTGCGCAATCCGCTGTAGGCGACCGCGCTGTTGCGACAATCGGAAATCACCGTCCAGGTCGGCGTTCCCCCGCCGCTGCCAACATCGGCGGTGACCATGGTCAGCTTGAGACTGGCGTTATCCCAGTTGATCGGGATGAGTTGCGCGGTGTTGAAATCCCCTGCAGAACTGGAGTCGACGATGGTGCCGAGGCAGCCGAACATGCCGACCATACGAATTTCCTGAATCATTTTGCTGAGAACGAAGCGCGCATCTTCCTGCATCGCTGCGGCGCTGTTCTGACTGACGTAAGTGTTTTTTGCGGCGATGAAAATCTGTACCACGCCGAGCACGACGATCAGCCCCAAAGCCAGGGCAATCAGCAGCTCAATCAGGCCGAAACCACGGCTGGCGTACTTCATGGTGTGGCCACCGGATCGACCGCCGCCCGGCTGCTCAGCACGAAACTGCGCTGTGCACTGGCAGCGTTCGCCGCGCGCGCATCGCTCCAGGTAATGGTGATGGTGTAGACCCGCTGATTGAGGGTGATGCTGCCCGTCGCGGTCGGGCCGCCGAAGTTGGCGATGTTGGTGGTGAAATCGTAGAGATCCTGATCCCGCGCATTACTGAGATTGCCCGAGGTCGGTGGCGTGACGGTGTAGTTGGCGCCGGAATTGGCGCGGATGCGATCCATCATGTCATAGGCGATGAAACTGGCCTGACTGGTCATCCGCGAACTGTCGGTGTACTTCAGCGCATTGAGCTGCACCGCCGCTGCGCCCAACAGCCCGACGGTAAGAATCAGCAACGCGACCAGCACTTCGATCAGCGTCATGCCCTCCTGTGCGTTTTTGCTCCCTGCCCTCATCCGCAATTTCCACCCAATTGAATGCGTCCGTTCAAACACACGTTCAGCGTCCTGCTTTGCGTGCCCAGCGTGTAACCGATGACCACCGCCGTCGACGGTGCCGCCAGACCGCCGAGGTTGTTGAAATCCAGTGCGGTCACTCCTGAGGGTAGCGTCAGAGTCGCGCCACTGCTCATTGCTGGAACAACCCGCAACACATTGGCCGGATTGCCAGTACTGTCGTAGACCGCCAGCTCACCGGTCCACACACTGCCGCCGGCGGTCGGACGCAGACGCGTGGTCACGCCGCGATTGATTGCCTCGAGGCGAGCGAAATTGATTGCCCGCTGCAAGTCGCCGACTTCGGTATCTGCCTTGCTGCTCTGGATCGTACGGGTAAAGGCCGGCACCGCCAGCGTGATCAGTATCAGGAACACCGCAATGGCGACCAGCAACTCGACCAGCGTGAAACCTTTTGTACGAAGATCCATCGGTGCCCTCCGTTGCCGTCGGCTATACCTGCTTTTACACGCTAGAACATTCGCTCGGCACGCGCCGACTGATTTGCCCTGCGCGGCGCACGGATTGCGCTGCTCATACCATTCCACGGAGGGATTTTTCATGCCGCAACACGGTTTCAGCCTGATTGAACTGCTTATGGGACTGGCGATTGGCGCAATTGTTCTGCTGCTGGTCAGCCCGGCGTTCGCCGCGCTCAAGCAAGCGACTCAGCGCGACCACGCAGCGCAGTCGCTGCTCGAGGGCATCCGCCACGCTCGCACCCTGGCTATGACCCACAATCAAAGTGTGGTGATCCATGGCATTGACGGCGACTGGAGTCAGGGTTGGCGAATCATTCTGGATCTTAGCGGCAAGGGGCCGGAGGACAGCAGCAATCCGCTGCTGGTTGAACGCGCCAGTGAGGCGAAGGTGGCGATTGTCGGCAACTGGTGGGTGAGCCGCTACGTGCGGTTCAGTCATCTGGGACAGCCGCTGATGCCGGGACGGCGATTTCAGGCGGGGACAATACACGTCTGCTCGCCGCGCGAGCCGGTCAGCCAGCGGCAGATCGTGCTGGCGGCGACCGGTCGCGTGCGCCTGGGCAGTCAGGAGACCGAACAGGCGCTGTGCGACAAAGGCAGAAGCGTCAGATCGAACGGACGCGCAGCTCTTTCGGCATCGAGAACGTGATGTTCTCCTCACGGCCAGCCAGCTCGTCGGCACCGGTCGCGCCCCAGGCCTGCAATTGCTGGATCACGCCCCGGACCAGCACTTCCGGTGCGGACGCGCCAGCGGTAATGCCAATACGCTCGACGCCGTCGAACCAGCTCTGTTGCAGGTCCTCGGCACCGTCGATCAGGTACGCCGGAGTCGCCATGCGCTCAGCCAATTCGCGCAGGCGATTGGAGTTGGAGCTGTTCGGGCTGCCGACCACCAGTACCACGTCGCACTCGTCGGCCAGTTGCTTGACGGCGTCCTGGCGGTTTTGTGTGGCGTAGCAGATGTCGTCCTTGCGCGGACCACCGATGGCCGGGAAGCGCGTGCGCAGGGCATCGATCACACGGCTGGTATCGTCCATCGACAAGGTTGTCTGGGTGACGAAGGCGAGTCTTTCCGGATCGCGTACCTGCAATGCGGCCACGTCCTTTTCGTCTTCGACGAGGTAGATCGCGCCGCCGTTGCTGGCATCGTACTGGCCCATGGTGCCTTCAACTTCCGGGTGACCGGCGTGGCCGATCAGGATGCACTCGCGACCGTCGCGGCTGTATTTGGCGACTTCGATGTGCACCTTGGTCACCAGCGGGCAGGTTGCATCGAAGACTTTCAGGCCACGACCTGCAGCTTCGTTGCGCACGGCTTGGGAAACACCGTGGGCGCTGAAGATGACGATCACGTCATCGGGTACCTGATCGAGCTCTTCGACGAAAATCGCGCCACGGCTGCGCAGGTCTTCGACGACGAACTTGTTGTGCACCACTTCATGACGCACATAGATCGGCGGCCCGAAGACTTCCAGGGCGCGGTTGACGATTTCGATCGCCCGGTCCACACCGGCGCAGAAGCCACGGGGGTTGGCGAGTTTGATTTGCATGCTGTGCCTCGTGTCTTGCGCGCGAAAACAATGGAAAACAGACTGTGGAGACCTGCTTGTTGTGGCGAGGGGAATCATCCCCGCTCGGCTGCGTAGCAGTCGCAGACCTTCAACGGACTTATCTCAGAATCCGTTGACTGGTCTGGGGGCGCTTCGCACCCCAGCGGGGATGAATCCCCTCGCCACAGAAGCTCACTCCTGCATTTTTAGATCGCTTTGACGGAAATGATTTCCACGTCAAAGGTCAGCGTCTTGCCCGCCAGCGGGTGGTTGAAGTCGACGGTCACTTGCGTGTCATCGAATTCCTTCACCACTCCTGGCAATTCAGTATTGGCCGCATCGTTGAAGATCACCAGCAGACCCGGCGACAACTCCATGTCGTTGAACTGCGAACGCGGGATGGTCTGCACGTTCTGCGGGTTTGGCTGTCCGAAAGCGTTTTCCGGCTCAACGGTCACTGTGCGCCTGTCGCCGGCCTTGAAGCCAAACAGTGCGGCTTCGAAACCCGGCAGCAGGTTGCCATCGCCGACCTTGAAGGTCGCCGGGGCCTTGTCGAAGGTACTGTCGACGGTGTCACCGTTTTCCAGGCGCAAGGCAAAGTGCAGGGTGACTTCGGTGTTCTGGCCGATGCGTTGCTCAGTCGATTGCGGTTCAGTCATGAGCAGCCTCTTCGGTTTTCTTCGATTTGAACATGTCCAGTGCCAGCATGATCGCGCCAACGGTGATCGCGCTGTCGGCAATGTTGAACGCCGGGAAATACCAGCGGTTCTGCCAGTGCACCAGAATGAAGTCGATCACATGGCCCAGGGCAATGCGGTCATACAGGTTGCCCAGCGCGCCACCCAGCACCAGTGCCAGGGCGACGGCCAGCCAGGTGTCGTTGCGACCCAAACGCTTGAGCCAGACCACCAGCACCGCACTGACGACAATGGCGATCAGCGCAAACAGCCAGCGCTGCCAGCCGGAGCTGTCGGCGAGGAAGCTGAAGGCAGCGCCAGTGTTGTAGGCCAGGGTCCAGCTGAACAGATCGGGAATGATCACGATCTGCTGGAACATTTCGAGCTTGCTTTCGAAGTAGAACTTGCTGGCCTGGTCAATGACCAGGACCAGCAGGCTCAACCACAGCCAGCTCAGCCGTCCGAAACGGCCAATGGCATCAGGCATAGTGACGAACCTCGCCAGCACCGCTGATGTTGTCGACGCAACGCCCGCAGATTTCCGGATGTTCCGGGTTCACGCCGACGTCTTCGCGGCAATGCCAGCACCGCGCGCATTTCGGGAACGCCGATTTGACGATCTTCAGTTTCAGACCGCTGACTTCGGTGGCCACTGCATCGGCCGGAGCCTGAACGAATGGCGCGACGCTGGCAGTCGAGGTGATCAGGACAAAGCGCAGCTCGTTGCTCAGCTTGGCCAGATCGGCGCTCAGCGCCTCTTCGGCAAACAGCGTCACTTCGGCCTGCAGGTTGCCACCGACGGCTTTCGCCGCACGCTGGATTTCCATCTCTTTGTTGACCGCGACTTTCACTTCCATGATGCGATCCCAGTAGGCGCGACCCAGCTCGAAGCCTTCCGGCAGCTCGGTCAGGCCTTCGTACCAGGTGTTGAGCATGACCGACTCGTTACGCTCGCCCGGCAGGTATTGCCACAGCTCGTCGGCAGTGAAGGCGAGGATCGGCGCGATCCAGCGCACCAGCGCTTCAGAGATGTGGAACAGCGCGGTCTGGCACGAGCGACGGGCCTTGCTGTCGGCGCCGGTGGTGTACTGGCGGTCCTTGATGATGTCGAGGTAGAAACCGCCCAGCTCCTGCACGCAGAAGTTGTGGATCTTCGAGTACACGTTCCAGAAACGATATTCGCCGTAATGCTCTTGCAACTCGCGTTGCAGCAACAGCGTGCGATCCACCGCCCAGCGATCCAGCGCCAGCATGTCTTCTGCCGGCAGCAGATCGGTGGCCGGATTGAAACCGGTCAGGTTGGAAAGCAGGAAGCGCGCGGTGTTACGGATACGACGATAGGCATCGGCGCTGCGGGTCAGGATCTGATCCGACACAGCGATTTCGCCAGAGTAGTCGGTCGACGCGACCCAAAGACGCATGATGTCGGCGCCCAGCGTATCGTTGATCTTCTTCGGCTCAATCACGTTTTTCAGCGACTTGGACATCTTGCGGCCGGACTCGTCGACGGTGAAGCCGTGCGTCAGCAGTTCGCGGTACGGCGCGTGGTTGTCGATGGCGCAACCGGTCAGCAACGAGGAGTGGAACCAGCCACGGTGCTGGTCGGAACCTTCCAGGTAGAGGTCGGCACGCGGGCCGCTCTCGTGGCCCATCGGGTGCGAACCGCGCAGAACGTGCCAGTGCGTGGTGCCGGAGTCGAACCAGACGTCGAGGGTGTCGCTGATCTTGTCGTATTGCGGCGCTTCATCGCCCAGCAGTTCGGCGGCGTCGAGTTTGAACCAGGCTTCGATGCCTTCGACTTCAACGCGTTTGGCGACTTCTTCCATCAGCTCGACGGTACGCGGGTGCAGCTCGCCGCTTTCCTTGTTGAGGAAGAACGGGATCGGCACGCCCCAGTTGCGCTGACGCGAGATGCACCAGTCCGGACGGTTGGCGATCATCGAATGCAGACGCGCCTGGCCCCAGGCCGGAACGAACTTGGTGTCTTCGATGGCTTTGAGCGAGCGCACGCGCAGGGTGTCGCCGCTGGTTGGCTCCTTGTCCATGCCGATGAACCACTGCGCAGTAGCGCGGTAGATCAGCGGGGTCTTGTGGCGCCAGCAGTGCATGTAGCTGTGTTCGATGACGGTGGTGTGCATCAGCGCACCGACTTCGGTCAGTTTTTCGACGATAGCCGGGTTGGCCTTCCAGATGAACTGGCCGCCGAAGAATTCCAGCGACGGCACGTATACGCCGTTGCTCTGCACCGGGTTGAGGATGTCATCGTTGACCATGCCGTATTTCTTGCAGGTCACGAAGTCGTCCACGCCGTAAGCGGGGGCGGAGTGAACCACGCCGGTGCCTGCGCCCAGTTCGACGTAGTCAGCCAGGTACACCGGCGACAGACGATCGTAGAACGGGTGACGGAAGTTGATCAGCTCCAGCTCTTTACCGGTGGTGGTGGCGATGACCGAACCTTCCACGCCATAGCGCGCCAGGCAGGCTTCGACCAGCTCTTCAGCCAGCACCAGCAGCTTGTCGCCGATATCGACCAGGGCGTAGTTGAATTCAGGGTGCACGTTCAGCGCCTGGTTGGCCGGGATGGTCCACGGGGTGGTGGTCCAGATCACGATCGCAGCAGGTTTGCTCAGCGAGGCCAGACCGAACGCGGCAGCCAGTTTGGCTTCATCAGCGATCGGGAACGCAACGTCGATGGTCGAGGACTTCTTGTTCTCGTACTCGACTTCCGCTTCAGCCAGAGCCGAACCGCAATCGAAGCACCAGTTCACCGGCTTGAGGCCCTTGAAGACGAAACCGCCCTTGACGATTTCGGCGAGGGCGCGGATTTCACCGGCCTCGTTCTTGAAATCCATGGTCTTGTACGGGTTGGCGAAGTCGCCCAGCACGCCGAGACGGATGAACTCGGACTTCTGCCCTTCGATCTGCTCGGTGGCGTAGGCACGGCACAGCTCGCGGGTCTTATCCGCGCCGAGGTTCTTGCCGTGGGTCACTTCCACCTTGTGCTCGATCGGCAGGCCGTGGCAGTCCCAGCCCGGGACATACGGCGCGTCGAAACCCGACAGGGTTTTCGAGCGGATGATCATGTCCTTGAGAATCTTGTTCAGTGCGTGACCGATGTGGATCGTGCCGTTGGCGTACGGAGGGCCGTCGTGCAGGACGAACTTCGGACGATCCTTGCCAATCTCGCGCAACTTTCCGTACAGGCCAATACTGTCCCAGCGCTGCAGGATCTGCGGTTCGCGCTGTGGCAGGCCGGCCTTCATTGGGAAGGCGGTGTCCGGAAGGTTTAGCGTGGCTTTATAGTCGGTCATTTAAGGCTCTTCATTAGCGATGGGCGCTAGGTGCGGCTAGTGCACGGGCGGTGGCGACATCCGCATTGATCGCCGTTTTCAATGCCTCCAGAGAGGCGAAGCGCTGCTCTTCACGCAGCTTTTGGTGGAAAACCACCGTCAAACGCCGGTCATACAGATCGCCGGCAAAATCTAACAGATGGACCTCGAGGTGGGCTTTGCCATCCCCTTGCACCGTGGGGCGCACGCCGATATTGGCGACGCCGGGCCAGGTCTTGCCGTCGATATCGACATTCACCAGATACACCCCGGTGAACGGCACGCGACGACGCTTGAGTTGAATGTTGGCAGTGGGCGTGCCCAGTTGCCGGGCCAGTTTCTGCCCATGCAGCACGCGACCGGCGATGCGGTACGGACGGCCGAGCAAGCGTTCGGCCAAGGCAAAATCGGCCGCAGCCAAGGCGTTGCGCACCTGCGTGCTGCTGACGCGAATGCCGTCCAGCTCGACGGTTTGCGCCGCTTCGACGGTGAAACCGTGAACCTGCCCGGCCTGCATCAGAAAATCGAAATCGCCGAGGCGGTCGCAACCGAAACGGAAATCGTCACCGACCTCCAGATGCTGCACGCCAAGGCCATCGACCAGAATGGTATCGACGAATTCACTGGCGCTGAGCTTGCTCAGCCGCTGGTTGAAAGCCAGGCACAACACCCGGTCGACGCCTTCAGCGGCCAGCAATTGCAGCTTGTCGCGCAACCGCGCCAGACGTGCCGGTGCGGTGTCGGGGGCAAAGAACTCCCGTGGCTGCGGCTCGAAAATCACCACGCAGCTGGGTACGCCCAACTCAAGCGCACGCTCACGCAGCCGGGCCAGGATAGCCTGGTGACCACGGTGAACACCGTCAAAGTTGCCAATAGTGGCGACGCAGCCCCGATGCTGGGGGCGCAAGTTGTGGAGGCCTCGAACCAGCTGCATAACGCGCTTCTTGCTCATAAAGTGGTCGATTATAACCACACCCGACGGCCGACGACAGGCAACACCGTAACGCAAAGTGAACGAGCCGACAAAACCGCCGGCCCATGCCTGCTCATAAAGGCTGAAACCTCAGCTCAAGGCCTTGCGATTGAAGTCGCGCAGACGGAAACCCAGCAGCAGCAACATACCGAAATACGCCACCACACCGGCCACCACCAGCGCACCCAGGCGCAAGAAGCGCTCAAGCATATGGCCCTCATCCCAGGCGGGCATGAAATGCATGCCGGCCAGCAACACCGCCGACATCACGGTCACCGCAACGACCAGCTTGAAGCCGAATTTGCCCCAGCCCGGTTGCGGTTGATACATCTTTTGCTTGCGCAGTTGATAGAACAGCAGCCCGGCGTTCAGGCAAGCACCGGCACTGATCGCCAAGGCAAGGCCGGCGTGGGCTAGTGGGCCGATCAACGCCAGGTTGAACAACTGCGTGCAGACCAGCGTGAAAATTGCGATTTTCACCGGGGTGCGAATGTTCTGTTGCGCATAAAAGCCCGGCGCCAGCACTTTGATCACGATAATCCCGAGCAGGCCGACCGAATAGGCAATCAGCGCGCGCTGGGTCATCTCGGCATCAAAGCCACTGAACTGACCGTACTGGAACAACGAAACAGTCAGCGGCTCGGCAAGAATCCCCAGTGCCAGCGCGCACGGCAACACCAGCACAAAGCACAGGCGCAGCCCCCAATCGAGGATCCGCGAGTATTCGTGGCGATCCTTGCTGGCGTAGGTCTTGGCCAGCGTTGGCAGAAGAATCGTGCCGAGCGCCACGCCCAATACGCCCGACGGCAATTCCATCAAGCGGTCGGCGTAATACATCCACGACACCGAACCTGCGACCAGAAACGAGGCGAAGATGGTGTTGATGATCAGCGAAATCTGACTGACCGACACGCCGAGAATCGCCGGCAGCATCTGCTTCATCACCCGCCACACGCCGCTGTCGCGCAGGTTCAGGCGTGGTAGCACGAGCATGCCGATCTTTTTCAGGTGCGGCAGCTGATACAGCAACTGCGCCAGACCACCTACCAGCACCGCCCAGCCAAGAGCCATGACCGGCGGATCGAAATACGGCGTGAGGAACAGCGAAAACACGATCATGCTGACGTTGAGCAGAGTCGGTACGAAGGCCGGCACCGAGAAGCGGTTCCAGGTATTCAGAATCGCGCCGGCCAGCGACGACAGCGAGATCAGCAATATATAAGGAAAGGTCACCCGCAACAGATCGGAGGTGAGCTGGAATTTTTCCGGGGTATCGGTAAAACCGGGCGCCGTGGCCCAGATCACCCAGGGGGCGGCGATCATGCCCAGTGCAGTCACAACCGCCAACACCAGCGTCAACAGGCCCGATACATAGGCAATGAAGGTGCGCGTCGCCTCTTCGCCCTGCTGGCTTTTATATTCGGCCAGGATCGGCACGAACGCCTGGGAGAAAGCCCCTTCGGCAAAGATGCGCCGCAGCAGGTTGGGCAGTTTGAAAGCAATAAAGAAGGCATCCGTGGCCATCCCGGCGCCGAATGTCCGCGCGATCAGCGTGTCACGAACAAAACCCAGAATCCGGGAAAGCATCGTGATAGAGCTGACGGCGGCCAACGATTTGAGCAGATTCATTGAGAGAGTTTGTGCCTGTCGATAAACAGCAGGCGAACAATGCGCCTACTTGTGCGATACTCCGCGCCGCAACAGCACAGAGCCAAAGCTCGCGAGTTTACAGGTCAAGCGCCGGAAATAAATATCCCGCCTCTTTATACCTACCACTTAGCGGAACGATTCAAGTGCCCTTGACAAGACAAGTCTTCATCGGCATGATTCGCGGCCTATTTTGTTTGCTATTTCCTAAAAAGTCTTTCGAGGAGCTCGACGGTGGCCAACTCACCTTCCGCCAAAAAACGTGCAAAACAGGCTGAGAAGCGTCGCAGCCACAACGCCAGCCTGCGTTCCATGGTTCGTACCTACATCAAGAATGTAGTTAAGGCCATCGACGCAAAAGACGCTGAAAAAGCTCAAGCTGCATACGTTCTGGCTGTGCCAGTTATCGACCGTATGGCCGATAAAGGCATCATCCACAAGAACAAGGCTGCTCGTCATAAGAGCCGTCTGAATGGCCACGTCAAAGCGCTGAAAGAAGCCGCTTAATCGACGTAGTCATTAAAAAACCGACCTCAGGGTCGGTTTTTTATTGCCTGTGATTCAACAAGCTACAGGCAAAAAAACTGTGGGAGCGAGCCCGCTTGCGAATGCGATCTGCCAGTTGATATTTCTATCGACCGACATGACCTCTTCGCGAGCAGGCTCGCCCCCACAGTTCGGATTGGTGGCGCTTATTGCTGGACCGGCACCCACGGCAGGATCGGGATGGCCGTGACCGCATTCTGCGGACTACCCTCGATCAAGCGATCGCTGTAGACCAGATACACCAGCGTGTTGCGCTTCTTGTCGAGGAAACGCACCACCTGCATGGTCTTGAACACCAGCGAGGTGCGCTCCTTGAACACCTCGTCGCCGTCCTTCAACTCACCCTTGAACTTGATCGGCCCGACCTGACGACAGGCAATCGAGGCTTCGGCACGATCCTCGGCCAGACCCAGACCACCCTTCACTCCGCCGGTCTTGGCGCGAGACAGGTAGCAGGTCACGCCCTCGACTTTCGGATCGTCGAAGGCCTCGACCACGATCCGGTCATTCGGCCCGACAAACTTGAACACCGTCGACACCTGACCGATTTCCTCGGCCGAGACCAGCAATGGCATGGCCATCAGCAGGCCCAACAATCCTTTCGCTACACGCATCGAATTTTCCTTAGACCAGAATCAGGTTGTCACGGTGAACCAGTTCCGGCTCCGCCATGTAACCGAGCAAACCGACAATCGCATCCGACGACTGACCGATGATTTTTTGCGCTTCCAGAGCGCTGTAATTGGCCAGACCCCGAGCGATCTCCCGACCGTCCGGCGCCACACAGACGACCATCTCACCGCGACGGAAACTGCCCTGAACCAGTTTCACCCCCACCGGCAGCAGACTTTTGTTGCCCTTGGACAACGCCGACACCGCCCCCTCATCCAGCACCAGAGTGCCACGGGTTTGCAGATGACCGGCCAGCCACTGCTTGCGCGCCGCGAGCATGCCACGCTCCGGCGATAGCAGCGTGCCGATGCGCTCGCCCGCCTTGAGACGATCAAGCACGCGCTCAAGCCGCCCGCCAACGATGATGGTGTGCGCACCGGAACGCGCTGCCAGGCGTGCCGCACGCAACTTGGTCTGCATGCCGCCACGCCCCAGCGCACCGCCGGTACCACCTGCAACCGCATCGAGCGTCGGATCATCGGCGCGCGCTTCATAAATCAGCTGCGCATCGGGATTGTTGCGCGGATCGGCGTCGAACATGCCGTCGCGATCAGTGAGGATCACCAGCAGATCGGCCTCGACCAGATTGGCCACCAGCGCCGCCAGCGTGTCGTTGTCGCCGAAACGGATTTCATCGGTGACCACAGTGTCGTTTTCGTTGATCACCGGAATGACTTTCAGCTCGACCAGTGCACGCAAGGTGCTTCGGGCATTGAGGTAGCGCTTGCGGTCGGACAGGTCGTCGTGGGTCAGGAGAATCTGTGCAGTGTGCCGGCCATGCTCGGCGAAGCTCGACTCCCACGCCTGCACCAACCCCATCTGACCGATTGCAGCGGCCGCCTGGAGCTCGTGCATGGCACTGGGTCGTGCGGTCCAGCCCAAGCGACTCATGCCGGCCGCTACCGCCCCGGAGGACACCAGCACCAGCTCGACGCCCGCCTCATGCAGCGCCACCATCTGCTCGACCCAGACACTCATTGCCGCGCGATCCAGCCCTTTGCCGTCAGCTGTCAGCAAAGCGCTGCCGATCTTCACGACCCAACGCTGCGCACCTGTCACCTTGCTCCGCATCATCTTCAACCTTAGCTTGAGGGCAGCGCGACCTGGCACTGCCCGTGACGTTAATCGTGGCGATTGCTGACCAACGATCGATTTCCGGATACTAAAACGCCGCTCGATTGAGCGGCGTTCAAGTTTATCGCAACGGATCAGTCACGCACGTAAATGATTTCCGGACCGTCTTCGTCATCCACATCTTCTTCGTCCCAGTCATCGTCGCCGATGTCATGGACCGACTTCACGCCACTGCGACGCAGGGCACGCTTGTCATCCAGCGCCTGCAACTGCGCACGGGCTTCATCTTCGATGCGCTGATCGAGATCGGCCAGCTCTTCCTTGTACGCAGGGTCTGCGGCGAGGCGATCGGCACGGTCTTCCATGTAGCGCATGATGTCATGGCACAGACGCTCGGTACCGATCTTGGCGATGGCCGAGATCACGTACACCGGACCGGTCCACTCCAGACGATCGACGATTTCCTTGACCCGGGCATCGTGCTCTTCTTCAAGGATCTGGTCGCACTTGTTCAACACCAGCCAGCGATCACGCTCGGCCAGCGACGGGCTGAATTTGATCAGCTCGTTGACGATCACTTCAGCTGCGTCCGGAGCACTGGAATCATCCAGCGGCGCCATGTCGACGAGGTGCAGCAGCAAACGCGTACGCGCCAGGTGCTTGAGGAAGCGAATGCCCAGGCCGGCACCGTCGGAAGCGCCTTCGATCAGACCCGGAATGTCGGCAATGACGAAGCTTTTCCAGCGATCGACGCTGACCACACCCAGGTTCGGCACCAGTGTGGTGAACGGGTAGTCGGCGACTTTCGGCTTGGCGGCCGAGACCGAACGGATAAAGGTACTTTTACCGGCGTTCGGCAAGCCCAGCAGACCGACGTCGGCCAGCACTTTCATTTCCAGTTTCAGGTCGCGCTGCTCGCCCGGCTTGCCTGGCGTGGTCTGACGCGGTGCACGGTTAGTACTGGATTTGAAACGGGTGTTGCCCAGACCGTGCCAGCCGCCCTGCACTACCATCAGTTTCTGACCGGCCTTGGTCAGGTCGCCGATGACTTCCTGGGTGGCAGAGTCGATCACGGTGGTGCCGACCGGCACGCGCAGGATCAGGTCTTCGCCCTTCTTGCCGGTGCAGTCGGTGCTGCCGCCGTTGGAGCCACGCTCGGCATCGAAGTGACGGGTGTAACGGTAGTCGACCAGGGTGTTGAGGTTTTCGTCGGCCATCATGTAGATGGAACCGCCGTCACCGCCATCACCGCCGTTCGGGCCGCCGTTTTCAATGAATTTTTCTCGGCGGAAACTCATGGCACCGTTGCCACCGTCACCGGCCTTTACGCGAATCGATACTTCATCAACAAACTTCATAACCAACGCCTCTCGCCGTACGGACGAGCCGAAAAACAATCAAGACATAAGACTCTTGCAAAAATGAGCGCAGCGACCCCAAGACACGACCTGCATCGCACGCCGACAGCCCATACAAACAGCTTTGCAAGAGACTCACCCCACAAACGAAAAAGCCCCGTCGCAAGACAGGGCTTCTCCAGCGATCTCGCGATTAAGCCGCGATTACGCTCACGTAACGACGACCGAAGGCGCCCTTTACTTCGAACTTGATCACGCCTTCGATTTTAGCGAAGAGAGTGTGATCCTTGCCCATGCCAACGCCGTAGCCAGCGTGGAATTGGGTGCCGCGCTGACGCACGATGATGTTGCCGGCCTTGATGACCTGGCCGCCATACATCTTCACGCCAAGGCGTTTGGCTTCTGAGTCGCGACCGTTACGGGTACTACCACCAGCTTTTTTGTGTGCCATGAGTTCAATTCTCCTAGTGAGGAATTAGGCTGTAATTAAGCCTGAATACCGGTGATTTTGATCTCGGTGAACCACTGGCGGTGGCCCATACGCTTCATGTGGTGCTTACGGCGACGGAACTTGATGATGCGGACTTTATCGTGACGACCTTGGGAGATCACTTCAGCCTTGACGGTTGCGCCAGCAACAACTGGTGCGCCGATGTTCACGTCGTCGCCGTTGGCGACCAGCAGAACGCGATCAAAAGTCACGGATTCGCCAGTAGCGATTTCCAGTTTTTCGATCTTCAGGTATTCACCTTCAGCGACCTTGTATTGCTTACCGCCGGTAACGATTACTGCGTACATGGTATTTCTCCGATAATCCTGCTCACCCAGCTCTTTATAAGAAGAGGTATTGGCTGGCATGGCTGCATGGGGCTGGAACGGCCCAAGTGCAATTGCGTAAGGCAGGTGCTGCCCAGGAAGTTCAGGGTGCGCGATTGTACGCAAGCAATCCGCCTCGCGCAAGTGGCCGGTTATCGCGCCTTGACAGGTCTGGACGGGGGTCCTAGCATGCCGCGCAACCCTTCTGGAGCGACTCTCGCTGATGCAACCCCAAGCTTTCTACCGCGCGGTGGCGGACGATTTTAGCGCCGTCGACGGCATCATCAAGAAGCAGCTGACGTCTCGAGTGCCGCTGGTATCGAAAATCGGCGATTACATCACGTCGGCCGGCGGCAAACGCCTGCGTCCTTTATTAGTGTTGCTGTGTGGCAAGGCTCTGGGTCGCGAAGGCGACGACATGCGCCTGCTGGCCGCCACCATCGAATTCCTGCACACCGCGACCCTGCTGCATGACGACGTCGTCGACATGTCCGGCATGCGCCGTGGCCGCTCGACCGCCAACGCCATGTGGGGCAATGCCCCGAGCGTGCTGGTCGGCGACTTCCTGTATTCGCGCTCGTTCGAAATGATGGTCGAACTGGGCTCGATGCCGGTGATGAAGATTTTGTCTCAAGCCACACGCATCATCGCTGAAGGTGAAGTGTTGCAGCTGTCCAAGGTGCGTGACGCCAGCACCAGCGAAGAAACCTACATGGAAGTCATCCGCGGCAAGACCGCGATGCTCTTCGAAGCCTCGACCCACAGCGCCGCCGCCCTGGCTGGTGCGACCGCCGAGCAGAGTGAAGCCCTGCGCACGTTCGGCGATCACCTGGGTGTGGCGTTCCAGCTGGTTGATGACTTGCTCGACTATAAAGGCGACGCGGAAACCCTGGGCAAGAACGTCGGCGACGATCTGGCCGAAGGCAAACCGACCCTGCCGCTGATCTACACCATGCGCGAAGGCACGGCCGAACAGGCGGCACTGGTGCGTCAGGCGATCCAGAAAGGCGGGATCGAAGACCTGGAAAGCATCCGCATCGCCGTCGAAGCGTCCGGCTCGCTGGAGTACACCGCGCAACTGGCCCGCGATTACGTGGCCCGCGCGATCAAGTGCCTCGAGGCGCTGCCGGCCAGCGAATACCGCGATGCACTGGTGGAACTGAGCGAGTTCGCGGTCGCCCGCACGCACTGATTCATCCTCTGTGGGAGCGAGCCTGCTCGCGAAAGCAATCTGCCAATCGACTCAATGTTGACTGACACAGCGCTTTCGCGAGCAGGCTCGCTCCCACAGTTGTTTCTGCGCTATGCCCTCCTCCGCGTAAAACCCTATACAATGTGCGCCCTTTAGCCCTCCTGATACCCAAGGATCCTTAGTGAGCACGTTGCCACCCTGCCCGAAATGCAATTCCGAATACACCTACGAAGACGGCACCCAACTGGTCTGCCCCGAGTGCGCCCACGAGTGGTCTGCCAGCGGCGAAGCCGAAGTGGCGGTCGATGATGCCGTGAAGAAAGATTCGGTCGGCAACGTCCTGCAGGACGGCGACACCATCACCGTGATCAAGGACCTCAAGGTCAAGGGCACGTCGTTGGTGGTCAAGGTCGGCACCAAGGTCAAGAACATCCGCCTGTGCGATGGCGATCACGACATCGACTGCAAGATCGACGGCATCGGCCCGATGAAGCTCAAATCCGAGTTCGTCAGAAAAGTCTGAGCCGCGCGTCATCCATCCTGCGCCAGCCGTGGGATGGAGCTTTGCCCTCCCCGCTCCAGCTCAATGAATTCGCGCATGGCCATCAGCCAGCCATTTTGACCTGACACAACCTTTACCCGGAAAAATCCACGATCCGCCAATAGGCACTTGCTATTTAATGAATAAGAATTATTCTCATTGAAACCTTTCAAGGAGATGAGACCCATGACTTATTTGATCGACGCCTGGCTGGATCGCCCACACCCGTACCTCAGAATCCTCCATCGGGAAACCGGCGAAGTCTGTGCGGTGCTTGAAGAAGAAGCCTTGCATGAGCTGCAGGATCAAGGTGATCTGGACGTCAGCAGCCTCAATTCCAGCGAGCCGCTGGTACTCAAGGAGCTGGTGCGCAATCTGTTCCTGTTCTGCTATGCCCGGGCGTTGCGCCCGACCAATGAGCTGCACAACAAGATCGAAATATGAGCAGCATTAAAAAAACCTGTGGGAGCGAGCTTGCTCGCGAAAGCGATAAATCAGTCAACGAATGAGTCGACTGAAAAATCGCCTTCGCGAGCGAGCTCGCTCCCACATTTTTTAGCCCGCCATCTAGGCAGGCTCGGTATTACAGAACGTCCAGCAGCTCGACGTCGAATACTAGAACGCTGTGCGGCGGGATGCTGCCCACGCCTTGTGCGCCGTAAGCCAGTTCGCTCGGCACGTACAGGCGCCATTTGCTGCCGGCATTCATCAGTTGCAGGGCTTCGGTCCAACCAGCGATCACGCCGCCAACCGGGAATTCTGCAGGCTGGCCGCGCTCGTAGGAGCTGTCGAACACAGTGCCGTCGATCAGGGTGCCGTGGTAATGCGTACGTACCTGGTCTTCACGGGTCGGCTTGGCGCCTTCGCCCTGAGTCAGCACTTCGAATTGCAGGCCGGAAGCCAGGGTGGTGATGCCGTCACGCTTGGCGTTTTCGGCGAGGAAGGCCAGGCCTTCGCCAGCCGCGGCTTCAGCCTTGGCCGCTGCTTCGGCTTGCATGATCTCGCGGATCACCTTGAAGCTGGCGGACATTTCTTCCTGGCCAACACGGCTTGGCTTGCCGGCGAAAGCGTCGGTCAGACCGGCCAGGATCGCGTCCAGGCTGACACCCGGTGGCGGGTTGTCGCGCAGCTGGTCGCCGAGTTGACGGCCGATACCGTAGCTGACGCGGGTTTCGTCGGTGGACAGATTTACTTCGGACATGACACTGCTCCGCTGTGCGGACGGCCACAGGACTTGCCGTGCGTGCACAGCGCGTCCCGGCGCGCCCGGAACCAAAAGGGCGAGCAGACTAGCACAGATACCCCGGACTTGGGGCCGGGGCTACAGGGCCGAGCGCCAGGCGAGCGGCACTTTCAGGCTTTCATCGAGGTCACCGACCAGGCCACACATTTCGTCGTGGACCGAGGTGTGCACAAGATTGAAGGGCAGTACCGGAAAGGCATGCAGCAGATCCCGCGCGTGCTCCACTGAGCGCAGCGTCAGCATATTGCCCTTGAGATCGCTCAACGGATACGCCGCCCCATGCATCCTCGCTTCCAACAGGTAAATGCCACCCTCCATCGAGATCAGGTTCAACTCATCGACCTTCCTGGCAACAGCAAACGCGTTCAACTCTTGCAGGTTCATGGAAGCACCTCACACATGGCGAATCACACCGTTACAGGGATAGGCCGGTGCGCTTGAAAGCACAAGCCACAAACTAAACCGCCCGTCTGTTTCGCAACAGACGGGCGGCTCTTTTGCCTTGATCGGCTGATCAGTGCTTGGTGACCTTGTCCAGGTAACCCATGGCAAACGCGGACACCACAAAAGTCATGTGAATGATCACGTACCACATCAGATGCTCAGGATCGACGTTCTTGGCATCCATGAAGATGCGCAGCAGGTGGATCGAAGAAATCGCCACGATCGACGCCGCAACTTTCATCTTCAGCGACGACGAGTCCATGGTGCCCAGCCAGCTGAGCTTCTCTTTGCCTTCGTCGATGTCCAGTTGCGAGACGAAGTTCTCGTAACCGGAAATCATCACCATCACCAGCAGACCGCCCACCAGCGCCATGTCGATCAGCGACAGCAGCACCAGAATCAGATCCGATTCAGCCATGGCGAAGACGTTGGGCAGGATATGGATGATTTCCTGGAAGAACTTCAATGCCAGCGCCAGCAGACCGAGGGACAGGCCGATGTAGATCGGCGCCAGCAGCCAGCGGGTGGCGTACATTGCATTTTCGATAAAGCGTTCCATTGACTCTCACACAAGGGGCTGGAAATGGCGGCGAGTATAACAGCCCGCTGTGACAGCCAGAAACCGCCGGAAAATCCGCCACCTGCGTGTGTGTGACAAAGTTTTTCTGCTAGTGTCCAAAGCATTGACAGCCCAATGACAGTGGACAGGACGCGTGGAAATGGATGTGCGATCAGCCTTGACGACTGCCGGAATCTGCCTCGCCTTGCTCATCGGCGGTTGCTCGCCCGGCGATGAAAAACCAAGTCGCCAACCTTGACGAAAAGACCGCCACCTTCGAACAGTCCCTGGACACGATCAGCGATCCGAAGCTCAAGGACGCCATCACCGAACTCGGCGGTTCGCTGCTGTTGCTCGAACGCGCCCGACTCAAGCTCGACGACATCACCCCGCATACCGAATACGGCGCAGACGCCCTCGCCGTGCTCAAGCACTACCTTACCCCGCAGGCGCTGGTCGATACCTTCATCAATGGCCTGTTCGTGCTGCACAAGGACGCCAGCTCGGATTACCTGACCGATCTGCAACCGGTATTCCCGTTCAACCTGAACATTCCCGGCGGTTTTCTGTTCCCGCACGGCATCGAATGGCATTCGGTCACGTTGAGCAACAAACGGGTGATCGCCTGGCAGCCGGAGTGGTCGGAGACCGACCCCGGCATTCAGCTCAGCCCGTCCAGCTCCAACGTGACCAACCCCGATGACCTGACGGTGACCTACCCGTTCATCGATGGCCTCAACGTCGACAAAAAAAGCCTGCCGCAACCGGTCAGCCTGCAAGGCCAGGTCGAGGTCATTGCGCCCCGTCGCTTGTACAGTTTCGACCTGACGCAGAAAGACGTCGGCCAGACCCGCAGCAACGACAATCTCAGCGTCAAACTGCTCAAGCTGGAAAAAAACTACGCCGAGGTCGAAGTCAGCAACAGCCTGCCGCTCGCGGCAGAAGTCGCCGAAACCCGGATCAATCCGCTGATCGTCCAGGCCCGCGACGCCAGTGGCCAATACCTGGTGCGCGCCGGTTCGATCAACGAAAGCCCGGAGCAGGTCGAGTTTTACCAGAAGCAACTGACGCAGTTACAGAAGCAGAAGAGCTGGAGCGACACCCTGGAAAAACAGCTCAGCGACGAACAGCAAGCCTTCGAGAAAGAACACCCGCGCCGCTACAACAAGGTGTATTTCCACGGCCCGATCGACACACTGGAAGTCAGCGTGCTCGACTTCTCCTCGGCAACGGTGACGCGCAAATCCCTGGATCTGCCGGTGCGCACCTTCAATCCGCACACCACGGCCAAAGCCGTGCAGCCGCTGGATCTGCCAGTTGTGGTGTATGACGATCTGGCCGCCAACTGGCTCAAAGGCGCGGACCTGACCGAGGAACAATTGAAGGCCGGCGTGCGCATTCATCAATCGGTGGAAGAGCCGAGCGCGGCGCGTATCGAGTTTTCCCACCGCCGCACCTTCAATGACGAATTGCTTGGCGACCAACTCAATCCCGGCGTCAGCCCGGTGACTTTCTTCACGGAAAAGCGCGGCGGCAAACTCGACGAGCCGATCGAACTGCCGCCCGAGGCATATCAGATCGATCCGCTGCAAGCGACGATTACATATGATCTGAACCTGTTTCCGGAAACCCCGGCGATTGCCGTGGGCTCGATGCCGTTGTTCCTGGCCACGGTGGCCAAGCAATCCTACGACGCGCAGTCATTGCCCAAAGGCCTGGCGATTAAGGACAACACGCTGGTGGTCGACCTGAAAACCTTCCCGGCCAACGAGTGGCGTTTCTTCGTCAAGGACGACAGTGGCCACTACCTCAAGCAGATTCTTTCGGTCAGCCACGACGCCAGCACCGAAGGCCCGGCGCTGCTTGGCGTGCACTACTTTTATGGTCGCCCGACTCGCGTGGAGACCTATCAGCGCACCGACCTCGCCACCGTGCAATACGGTTTTGAGGTCAAGCTCGACAAGGCGCAGGTCGACCAGTCAGCACCTTAACCGTTGAGGCTGCGCCCACGGCCGCCGTTGATCTGCCGCAACTGGGCTTGCAGATGCAGGCTCCAGATCTGCGGATCATCGGCCAGTTCGTAACCATGCAAGGTCAGGCTTTCAACGATGGTGTCGAGAATCGACTCGGCCGCGACCGGGCCGTGAAAAGGGCCTTGGGCTTTGATCGCGGAAGGTTGTTCGCCGGCCATGCCGGCCGCGAAGAGCAGCGTCCACATGCCGTTGTCGCCGGCCAGCGGCTTGACGGCGCATTCGATCCGGGTCACCAGACCCAGGCATTGACGGGTGAGACAGAGGTTGCGCGACATGGCGGCGACCCTCGGTAAAGCCGGTATTCAGCCCCCATGGGAGGACTGGCTCGATCCAGTGATACTGTCGATATCCTTGACCTGAGAATAGAAGAAAAGTGTCCCGCGCAAGCCAAATGGAACCAGAAGGCGCCGAATGGTCATTGTGTGAATATTGGCGCCAGACTCGTGACACATTCCCCGAAGATCCCCGCAGAGATCAATCTGGAAAAGCACTGTGGGAGCGAGCCTGCTCGCGAAGACGATGGATCAGCCAACTCATTCGTCAACTGAAACACCGCTTTCGCGAGCAGGCTCGCTCCCACAGGGTTTATTGCAAGCCTGTCAGGCGGGTTTGGCTTCGGCGAGAGCCTCCTGCGCCAGCTCCTTCTCGGCCTCTTTCAAGTCCTCTTCGCTGATCATCTCGGCGATATCGCGCAGGCGCTCGACCACTCGGGCATTGATGCTGCCTTCGGGGAATTCGCCATCGGCGTTCGGCTCTCCGGCCGGCTCGCCCACCAGCAGGCTCAGCGCCTCATCGGCCTGACGCACCGCATACACGTGGAACTGGCCGGCGCGCACGGCGGCGAGGACTTTCTCATCGAGCATCAGCGTGGCGACGTTGGCCTGGGGAATGATCGCGCCCTGCTCGCCGGTCAGACCGCGTGCTTCGCAGAGGCGGAAGAAGCCTTCGATCTTCTCGTTGACCCCGCCGACCGCCTGCACTTCGCCAAACTGGTTGATCGAACCGGTGATGGCAAAACATTGCTTGAGCGGGGTTTTCGACAGTGCCGAAATCAGCGTGCACGCCTCGCCCAGCGATGCACTGTCGCCGTCGACGTAACCGTACGACTGCTCGAGCGCAATGCTTGCCGAAATCGCCAGCGGGAATTCCTGGGCGTAACGGCTGCCCAGATAACCGGTGAGGATCATCACGCCTTTGGAGTGAATCGGCTGGCCGAGGTTGACCTCACGTTCGATGTCGACGATACCGCTGCCGCCCGGATAGACCGTGGCGGAAATCCGCGCCGGCACGCCGAACGCCGAATCACCGACCTCCAGCACCGTCAGCCCGTTGCACTTGCCGACTGCTGCACCGTCAGTGTCGATGAGGATGATTCCGGCGAGCATGTCGTCGAGAATCCGCGCCGAGACCCGCCCGGTGCGGGTGGCCTTGGCTTTCAGGGCGCGTTCGATATGGCCGGCGTCGGTCATTTCATCGCCGGCCAGATGGCGAATGAAATCCGCCTCGCTGACCAGTTGGAACAGATCACCAATGCGCGCCGACAAGCGCCCCTGATGCTCGGCTAGCCGCGCGCTGTAGGTCGCCAGCCGCGCCACCGCATCGGCGGTCAGCGGCGCCATGCCTTCTTCCGAAGTGCGGGTTTTCAGGAGCTGGGCGAACTGCTCGAGGCTTTCGTCGACCATCGGGATGTCTTCGTCGAAGTCGACCAGAACGCGAAACATCTCCTGGAAGTCCGGATCGAGATCCTGCAGCGTGTAATACAGCTGCCGCGCACCAATGATGATGACTTTGACCTGCAGCGGGATGTGCTGCGGATTCAGGGTCATGGTGGCGAAGCGGCCCATCTCGCCCAGCGGCGATTCCATTTTCAGTTTGCGCGATTGCAGGGCGCGTTTGAGCGCATCCCACACGAACGGCTCGCTGAGCATTTTTTCCGCTTCAAGAATCAGGAAACCGCCGTTGGCGCGGTGCAGCGCACCCGGACGCAACTGCCGGTAAGTGGTGTAGAGCGCGCCTTGATCAGTGGTGTACTCGATGCGGCCGAACAGGTTTTCGTAGGTCGGATGTGGCTCGAATACCACCGGTGCACCGCCGCTGGCCGGATGCCCGACCACCAGGCTTGGTGCGTATTGTTCTTCCAGCAACTTGCGCGCGACGGCGTCGGTCTTGCTGTCGTCGACCAGTTGTTCGACCACGGTTTTCAGCAGGTAGACCTGCATCGCTTGCAGGTAACCGCAGACCCCGGCGTTCTCCGCGTACTTCTCCGACAGCGGCGCCAGCAACGGCTGCAAGGCCAGGGTGATGGTTTCTTCATTGAGGTGGCGCAGTTGATTGTTCGACTCGCGCTTCCACTGCGGCAGGCTGGCGAGTTCTTCGTTCAGGCGCTCTTCGAGGCCGGAAATGTCATCGTGAAAACGCTCGCGCTCGGCTTCCGGCAACTGCGCGAATTCGGCTTCGTCCAGGGCCTTGCCGTCGAGCATCGGCGTGAAGGCGATATTGCTGCTGTCGCGGTACAGGGCGACGTCTTTTTCCAGGGCCAGGCGCTCGATGATGTCCAGCGCCTTGTCGTAGCGCTGGTTGAAGGCGCGGTCGATGGCGCTTTTTTTCTGCTGGTAGGACGGGTGTTCGAAAACCGCCGGAAAAGTCGCCAGCAGGTTGTCGATCAGGCCGTTGATGTCAGCGATGAACGAGGCCGCCGTGCCCGATGGCAGCTCCAGTGCACGCGGTTCGCGCGGCTCATCGAAGTTGTTGACGTAGACCCAGTCCGCCGGGGTCTGCAGGCGCTTGCCTTCGGCTTTCAGGTAGCGTTTGACGAACGAAAAACGGCCAGTGCCGGGCTCGCCCATGACGAATACGTTGTAACCGGGGCGTGGCATCGCCACACCGAACTGCAAGGCTTCGACCGCGCGTTCCTGGCCGAGCACACCGCGAAAGGGCTCCAGATCATTGGTGCTAGTGAAGCTGAACTGTTCAGCGGAAAACGGACGAGTCAGCGCTTCGGGCGCAAGACGCAGGCTGGCAGCAACAGGATCAGGCATCGGGCTTCCTTAACAATCAGGCGGGGCAGGTAGCGGCATTCTGGCGCTGCCCGTGCCCCACTGGCAAGGCGCGCCACATGACAAAGCATAGACAAGCGCGCGGCCGGCCGACGCATCCCGATAAATCAGAGGTTTATTCCAAATATTTTGCAAAAAGTCACGGAACCGCTGGAACGTGCCTAAACTCCAAACTGCGCGGCTGGAACTAATACCGGCCCACTGACACTTTCGGTTCTGTCCTCGGGCAGAGCGCGAAGGGCCAGAACCCTGTCCATTGGTATGCACATAAAGAGAACAAAGCTATGAAACGGATTCTTCTCGGTACTCTCTTCACCGCTGTATCCATCAACGCAATGGCGCAAGCCCCGGGCGGCCCGGATTGCGGTTGGGGCAACATGCTGTTCGAAGGTCAGCGTGGCACCCCGGCGCACTTCCTTGCTTCCACCACCAACGGCACTTCCGGTAACGCCACGTTCGGTATGACTTCCGGCACCAACGGTTGCTCGACCAACGCATCGCTGACCTACGGCGGCAAATCCTGGTTCGCCATGAATGGCATGATGAACGAGCTGTCCGAAGACATGGCCAAAGGCAATGGCGAAGCGCTGACCACTTATGCCGTGGTCCTGGGCGTAGCACCGGAAGATCGCGCGCACTTCGCGCAAGTGACCCACGAGCACTTCCAGCAGATCTTCAGCAAGGCTGACGTGACCGCTGAAGACGTGCATACCAACACCCTGGCGGTACTGAAATCGGACCCACGTCTGGCCAAGTACGCAACTCAGGCTTAAGCTCGACCCCGCCCGCTTCCTTCGGGAAGCGGGTTTTGTTTTTTTGGCCCGCCCCTCTTTGGGTCTTTTATTTCTTTTCCTGTTCAAGTTGCCGACTATGCTCAAACGCCTTGCCTGGCTGGCGCTCTGTGTCTGCTCCCCGCTGTCCGCCGCGCCTCACATCGATCCTCAACGTTTGCAGCAACTGGCCAACGACCGCTTCTGGATTTCCCTCGGTCATTACGAAACCGCCAAACTCGGCGGCTGGCGCAGCTATGTCAGCGACAAGAAGTTCTTTCTCGCGCCCGACGGCAACGAGCATCCGGACCGCGAACTGGCCGCCACCGTGCAGGCGCTGTACGCCCCGGCCAGCCTCGGCGAGCAACACGCACAATGCGTCTACCCGGCGCGTACACGCTGGCTGAAAGCGCAGCTCAATCTCGCCGACCTGCCAGCGCCCGAATGCGCCGAATACAAGCAATGGTTCAAGGACGTCTCGCCGCACAGCGCGGTGATGATCTTCCCGGCGGCGTATCTCAACAGCCCTTCGTCGATGTTCGGCCACACCCTGCTGCGCATCGATCAGGCGGATGTGCAGGCCGACAAGACTTCGCTGCTCAGCTACGCGATCAACTTCGGTGCCTACATCGAAGGCTCGGACAACAGCATTCTGTATGCCTGGAAAGGCTTGATGGGCGGCTACCCGGGGCTGTTTGCGCTGGTGCCGTATCAGGAAAAACTCTCGGAATACCGCAGCCTGGAAAACCGCGACCTGTGGGAATACCGCCTCAACCTGACTCAGGAAGAAACCGCACGCATGGTCGAACATGTGTGGGAGCTCAAGCAGATCCAGTTCGACTACTTCTTCTTCGACGAAAACTGCTCGTATCGTTTGCTGGAACTGCTGCAAGTGGCGCGACCGAGCCTGCGCCTGACCGAACAATTCCCGCTGACCGCGATCCCGACCGACACTGTCAAAGCGGTGAAAGAGGCCGGGCTGGTCGAACACATCGAATATCGCCCGTCCCGCGAACGTGAACTGCTCAGCCGCGCCGAACCGTTGAGCGATGAAGAACAGCAATGGGTGCTGAAAGTCAGCGCCGATCAAAAAGTCCTGCAAGAGCCAAAGTTCAAAGCCCTGCCGCGCGCACGTCAGGCGTTGATCGTCGACGCCGCCTATCGTCTGGAGCGCTACCGCGCCAACGGTCAGGAGCGCGACCCGCAACGAGCGCAGCGCAGTTTTGAACTGCTGCGGGCGATCAACAAGAACCTGGCGCCGGAGTTGGAAATTCCGCAACCCGGTCTGCCCGAAGATGGCCACGAGTCCCGCACCTGGCAGGCCGGCCTAGGTACGCGAGGCGATCGCGCCTTTGGCGAATATGGCCTACGCATGGCTTATCACGACCTCAATGACAACGCCGAAAGCTTTCCTCTCGGCGCGCAGATCGAGATCCTGCAACTGAAGCTGCGCCAATACGAAAGCAATGACTGGCAGTTGCAGCAACTGGACCTGGCGACCATTCGTTCGCTGACACCGCGCAACGAGCTGCTGCAACCGCTGTCGTGGCAAGTCACCGGTGGCCTTGAGCGCGTGCCGGGCAAGCATGATGACGAGACGCTGGTCAGCCATGTCAACGGTGGCGGCGGCGGCACGTGGCAGTTGGGCGAAGACGTGCTCGGCTTCGCGCTGGGCACGGTACGCGTGGAACACAACAATGACTTCGCCGAGTTTGTTTCCCCGGCTGGTG
The DNA here is from genome assembly GCF_056278925.1 of Pseudomonas sp. TE9122. Classification (NCBI taxonomy): domain Bacteria; kingdom Pseudomonadati; phylum Pseudomonadota; class Gammaproteobacteria; order Pseudomonadales; family Pseudomonadaceae; genus Pseudomonas; species Pseudomonas sp. TE9122. The sequence continues at coordinate 4,528,597 of NZ_JBWBQI010000001.1, forward strand.
GCTTCAATACCGGCGTGCTATGGAAAAACCCGCTGGGCAATCTGAGCCTGGAGGCCAAGGGCGACTACTTCTTCAACGGCGAAGTGCGCCGTAGCCTGAGCCTGAATCAGCAGTGGGAGCTGTCGCGCAACCTCGGTTTGCGCCTGAGCGCTCAGCGTGAATTCAGCCAGCTCGCCAGCCCGGAAACGGAAGTCATGCTTGAAGTGAAGTGGTATCACTACTGATCCCGAGCCTGTGTAAATCTCCCTGTGGGAGCGAGCCTGCTCGCGAAAGCGGTGGGTCAGTCAATAGCAGTGTTGCCTGACAAGACGCCTTCGCGAGCAGGCTCGCTCCCACAGGGGCCTTGTGGTGTGCAATGGATTTTTCACAGGCCTTCGACAGCCGCCTCATGAATCCCCTTCTAGACTTTCCTTATGAGCCGAGTATCGGCGCGGGAGAGTGCAATGTGGCGGTGCGTGGGGTTGTTGGGCGTTGTATTGGCGCTGGGCGGTTGCCAGACCACCCATGAAGACTTGATCGCCAAAGGCTATCCACCGGCCTTCGCCGACGGTTTCGATGACGGTTGCGTCAGCGGCCGGCAAGCGGCGGGCTCGATCAGCGGTGAATTTCGCAAGAATGTGCCGCGCTATCTCAAGGACCAGCAATACGCCGACGGCTGGGTCGACGGCTTCCGCCAATGTCAGGCGATGCTGGAAAACAGGGATCGCGAGCAATATCGCAACGAACATTGGGATGAACGCGAACGCGCCTGGCAGCAGCAGAAGGACCAGGACGTCGGGCGGGCTTATCGCTCGCAATAGGTCGTTTGCAGACATCCGTTGAAACCAAATGCCGGCAACCATGGCCCAAATCCTTTAACAGGAGGACTTCATGAGTCGCGCATTCGTCAACGAAGACAACGCCGCCGCGCAGGCCGATCAGCCGGTCGAACGTCAGGTCAGCACGCAGCCCAATTACGTCACACCGCAAGGTCTGGCGCAGTTGCAGGGGAAAGTCGCCGAGCTGCAAAGCCTGCACGCCGAGCAAACGGCCAAGGGCGAGCAGGCCGACAAGCAACGTCTGGCCGATCTGCAACGGGATCTGCGCTATTTCACTCAACGCCTGAGCAGCGCCCAAGTCGCAGTCGCTGCGACCTCCACCGACAAGGTCCAAATCGGTAGCTGGGTGACCTTCGCCGACGAACACGACACTGAACACCGCGTGCAACTGGTCGGCGAGGATCAGGCCGACGCCAGTCAGGGCCTGATCAACTGGGCCTCACCGCTGGGCCGGGCCTTGCTCGGCGCCCGGATCAACGATGAGGTGCTGTGGCAGCGGCCTGCCGGCGATCAACTGATCGAAGTGATCAGCATCGAACCGGCTTAAACCACGCCTTGCGCCAACATCGCATCGGCGACTTTGACGAAGCCGGCGATGTTCGCGCCCTTGACGTAATTGACCTGACCGTTGTCTTCGCCGTAATGCACGCAGGCGTGGTGGATCGATTGCATGATCGCGTGCAGCTTGCTGTCCACCTCGCCCGCCGTCCACAGCAGGCGCATGGCGTTCTGCGACATTTCCAGACCGCTGACGGCAACACCGCCCGCATTCGACGCCTTGCCCGGTGCGAACAGAATACCGGCCTCGATAAAGATATCCACAGCCTCCAGCGTGGTCGGCATGTTCGCGCCTTCAGCCACACAGACGCAGCCATTGCGCAGCAGCGTGCGCGCGGCCTCGGCATCAAGTTCGTTCTGTGTCGCGCAGGGCAGCGCGATATCGCACGGCAGCGACCACGGATGTTGGCCGGCGCGGAATTCCAGACCATGGGCGTTCGCCAGTTCGCTGATGCGCCCGCGTTTGATGTTCTTCAGCTCCAGCAGCGCCAGCCACTGTGCTTCGCTCAAGCCTGCCTCGCAGTACAGCGTGCCTTCGGAGTCGGACAGGGAAATCACTTTGCCGCCCAGGTCCATCACTTTGCGCGCCGCGTACTGAGCAACGTTGCCGGAACCGGAAATCGCCACGCGCTTGCCTTCCACGCCCTGCCCGCGGCGCTTGAGCATCTCCTCGGCGAAGTACACGCAGCCGAAACCGGTGGCTTCCGGGCGAATCAGGCTGCCGCCGTAGGTCATGCCCTTGCCGGTGAGGACGCTGGTGAACTGGTTGCTCAGGCGCTTGTACTGGCCAAAGAGGAAACCGATCTCCCGCGCACCGACACCGATATCACCGGCCGGCACGTCAACGTCGGCGCCGATGTGGCGATACAACTCGCTCATGAACGCTTGGCAGAAACGCATGACCTCGGCGTCGCTCTTGCCCTTCGGATCGAAGTCGGAACCGCCCTTGCCGCCGCCCATGGGCAGGGAGGTCAGCGAGTTCTTGAAGGTCTGCTCGAAGGCGAGGAATTTCAGCACGCCGAGGTTCACCGATGGATGGAAGCGCAGGCCGCCCTTGTAAGGGCCGATGGCGCTGTTCATCTGGATACGGAAGCCGCGATTGACCTGGACCTTGCCCTGATCGTCGACCCACGACACGCGAAACACCACCGCGCGCTCGGGCTCGCAGATGCGCTCGAGAATGCCTGAAGTCAGGTAATGCGGATTGGCTTCAAGGAACGGCCACAGACTGCGCAGGACTTCTTCGACAGCCTGGTGGAATTCAGGTTGATCCGGGTCGCGTTTTTTCAGGCGCGCAAGGAAGGATTCGACGGATTCGATCATGGGCAAAGTCTCGGCAAATTTATTGTCGTTGGAGGAGATTGGGCCGGACTGTAACAAACGAATTGCGCACAGGAACAGAGCAAAATGTCGCAGTTATGAAATTAAATGGTGCACAGGATATAAATCCGAGGGGTATTTGATCCGTTTTTGCACCTGAGTGGGGAGCACAGATCCAAGACTTGCACCAACAGTTACACCGTATTCGCGAGCAGGCTCGCTCCCACATTTGGAATGCGTTACCCCTGTGGGAGCGAGCCTGCTCGCGAAAGCCGCAACTCGGTTTATCAGGAAAAACCCAGGGCAAAAAAAACGGAGCCCGAAGGCTCCGCTCTTGTGCAACCAACCCGAATCAGGCCAGTTTCTTGTGACGTACCCGGTGAGGCTGGGCCGCTGCTTCGCCGAGGCGTTTTTTGCGGTCGGCTTCGTACTCGGTGTAGTTGCCTTCGAAGAACACCGCTTGCGAGTCGTCTTCATACGCCAGGATGTGCGTGGCGACACGGTCAAGGAACCACCGATCGTGGGAGATCACAATGGCGGCGCCCGGGAAGTCCAGCAGGGCTTCTTCCAGCGAACGCAGGGTTTCCACGTCGAGGTCGTTGGACGGTTCGTCGAGCAGCAGGACGTTGCCGCCCTCCTTCAGGGTCAGCGCCAGGTGCAGACGACCGCGCTCACCGCCGGACAGATCCTTGACGAACTTCTGCTGATCGCCGCCCTTGAAGTTGAAGCGGCCGACGTAAGTGCGCGACGGGATCTCGTAGTTGCCGATGCGGATCTGGTCGGAACCGTCGGAAATCTGCTGGAACACGGTCTTGCTGCCGTCGAGGTCTTCGCGGCTCTGGTCGACGCAGGCCAATTGCACGGTTTCGCCGATTTCGATGCTGCCCGAATCCGGGGTTTCCTTGCCCATCAGCATGCGGAACAGCGTCGACTTACCGGCACCGTTACCACCGATCACGCCGACAATGGCGCCTTTCGGCATGGAGAACGACAGGTTGTCGATCAGCACGCGATCGCCGTAGCCCTTGGTGACGTTCTTGAACTCGATGACCTTGTCGCCCAGGCGTGGACCGGCCGGGATGTAGATCTCGTTGGTCTCGCTGCGCTTCTGGAATTCCTGCGATTGCATTTCTTCGAAGCGTTGCAGACGTGCCTTGGATTTCGACTGGCGGGCCTTGGCGCCTTTGCGCACCCACTCCAGTTCTTCTTTCATGGCTTTTTCGTGAGCCGACTGCTGCTTGGATTCCTGAGCCAGACGATCGGACTTGGCTTCGAGCCAGCCCGAATAGTTGCCCTCGTAAGGAATGCCCGCGCCGCGGTCGAGTTCCAGAATCCAGCCGGCGACGTTGTCGAGGAAGTAACGGTCGTGCGTGATCGCGACCACGGTGCCCGGGAAGTCGTGGAGGAAATGCTCCAGCCACGCCACCGAATCGGCATCCAGGTGGTTGGTCGGTTCGTCGAGCAGCAGCATGTCCGGCGCGGACAGCAGCAGACGGCACAGGGCGACACGGCGCTTTTCACCACCGGACAGGTGTTCGACTTTCGCGTCCCAGGCCGGCAGACGCAGTGCATCGGCAGCAACTTCCAGCTGGCGCTCGAGGTTGTGGCCGTCGCTGGCCTGCAGAATCGCTTCGAGCTTGGCCTGTTCAGCAGCAAGCTTGTCGAAGTCGGCATCCGGGTCGGCGTAGGCCGCGTAGACCTCGTCCAGACGCGCTTGCGCATCCTTGATCACGCTGACCGCTTCCTCGACCACTTCACGTACGGTCTTGGCTGGGTCGAGCTGCGGCTCTTGCGGCAGGTAACCGATGTTCAGGTCCGGCATCGGGCGGGCTTCGCCTTCGAACTCGGTGTCGACGCCGGCCATGATTTTCAGCAGCGTGGATTTACCCGAACCGTTGAGCCCGAGCACGCCGATCTTGGCGCCGGGGAAGAAGGACAGCGAAATGTTCTTGAGAATTTCCCGCTTCGGCGGAACAACTTTGCCCAGCCGATGCATGGTGAAGACGTATTGAGCCATGGAGAACCTTGGGTCAGTGACAGATGAATGATTGGAGCGCAGGCGATGCCTGGCCAGACCGGTGCGCGTCGTTCACTTGAGGATCATCAATGCGTGCGCGCGGAAAAAGTCTGATTCTAGGAGCTGGAACGCCCCCGCGTAACCGGCAAAGCTACCTTAATGACCGATGGCAGTCCAGCCGAGAGGGGGCTGGCACTTCGCCACGAGTCAAGGCATGCTAGCCGCCCTTCGGGCGTCCGGCTTATAGTGCACGTCGCGCCAGTCCAGCCAAATCGCAGGATCACAGCTTGACCAATGTCACTCCGCCAGCCTCTGTGAGCAGCACCCCACCGGCGCCCGGCTCGCCCCTGCGCGGGACATTAAAGGGTGCGCTGGCCACCCTCGTGCTGTTATTGCTCGCGTTGCTGTTCTGGCAACTGCTCGATCAATTGCGTGAAACCCAGAAGAATCAGCGCCAGTACACCATCGACTACACCGCCGACCTCGCCGCCCAGGTCAGCCTGAACATGGCGCTGAATGCGCAAATCGCCCTCAATCTGCTACCGATCGTCGAACAACCGCAAACCGCCGACGAACAGCAGATGCTCCTGCGCAAGTTGCAGCGTTCGCTGCCGGATCTGCGCAGCATGGCCCTGCTTTCTCCCTCCGGCCGCATCATCAGCGACAGCGCCACCGACAGTTCCGACGCCGATTACCTGACCGAACTGGTGCGTCGCAGTCGCGCTCAGGCGCATTATTTCAGCAATGCCGATGACGGCTCGGTGGTGCACCTGCTGTTGCATCAGGCCAGCGGCAGCAGTCGCGGTTACTGGGCCTTGCGCCTGACGCCAACCTTCTTCGACTCGCTGACCAAACAGGACGCCACCGCCCTGCGCCCGTTGTGGCTGGTGGAAAACCGCCTCAATCACCAGATCATCAGCCGCGAAGCAGGGCTGCCCTCGGTCAAGGCTGGCGGGCTGACGCCTGACGATGTCGCCAACACCGTACTGACCGTGCCGCTGAGCAGCAGCGACTGGCAACTGCGCGGGCTGTTCGACCGCCAGCGCGTACTGGAAGAATTGCTGCCGGCGTTCATCGGCAAATGCCTGCTCGGCCTGGCGTTCTCGATGTTGCCGGTGATTGCACTGCTAAACATGCGTCGGCGCCAGCGCCAGGTGCATGAAGGCCGGCGGCGTTACCAGGATATTTTCGAAGGCACCGGCGTGGCCTTGTGCGTGCTTGACCTGTCCGGCCTCAAGCAGATGTTCGACAAGGCGCAGATCCAGACCAGCGACCAGCTCAAGGCCTGGCTCGACCAACCGCAGCAGCGCCAGCAACTTCTCCAGGAAATGCGCGTCACCGAGGTCAACCAGGTCGCCCTGCAACTGCTCGATGTGCATTCCTGCGACGATGCCTGGCAACTGCTGATCGATGGCCAGCGCCATCCGCAGTGCGCGATCGGTCAGCAGATCCTCGACGCCGTCCTGCAGCAGCAGAAACAGCTGGAACTGGAAATCAAACTGCCCAACAGCAATGGTCGCGACCAGCACCTGTGGATGGTCCTGCGCCTGCCGAGCGAGCAGCACGACTATAAAGCGGTGATCCTCAGCATCAACGACATCACCAGCCGCAAGCTGATCGAGCTGTCGTTGCTGGAGCGCGAAGGCTTCTGGTCGGACGTGGTTCGCACCGTGCCGGATCATCTGTATGTGCAGGACGTGATCAGCCAGCGGATGATTTTCAGCAACCACCACCTCGGCCAGACCCTGGGGTACAACCGCACTGAACTGCATCAGATGGGCGAATACTTCTGGGAAATCCTTCTGCATCCGGAAGACGCCGACTATTACCATCGCTCGCGGCAGTTGCAGCGTCACGCCGGTTACAGCCAGTTGTTGCAATGCCAATTGCGCTTCCGCCATCGCGACGGCAAGTGGCGGCGCTTCGACATCCGTGAACAGGCGCTGGCGCGGGACAAGCATGATCAGGTCACGCGGATCATCGGCGTGGCCAAGGACATCACCGAACAGATCGAGGCCAGCGAATCGCTGCGTGACAGCGAGCAGCGTTACCGCATGCTCGCCGAAAGCATCAGCGACGTGATTTTCTCCACCGACAGCAAGCTCTCGCTGAACTACGTCAGCCCGTCGGTGCAGGCGGTGCTCGGTTACAACGCCGAATGGATCTTCCAGAACGGCTGGCAATCGATCATCGCCAATCCCGGGCAACTGAACGGCATTCATGTGCTGATGGACCGCGTCAGCAAGGCGCTGGACAAGCCCGAGCAACTGGCATTGCTGCGCAGTCAGGTGCAAACGCAGCTGTTCCTCTTCGATTGCCTGCGTGCCGATGGCCGCAAGATTCCGATCGAACTGCGCCTGGTGCTGGTGTGGGACGAGCACGGCGCGTTCGAAGGCGTGCTCGGCGTGGGCCGCGATATCAGCCAGCAGCGCCGTGCCGAAAAAGACCTGCGCATGGCCGCTACGGTATTCGAGCACTCGACTTCGGCAATCCTGATCACCGACCCGGCCGGCTACATCGTCCAGGCCAACGAAGCGTTCAGTCGGGTCAGCGGCTACAGCGTCGGCGAAGTGCTCGACCAGTTGCCGAACATGCTCACCGTCGACGAGCAGCAGGATGCGCACCTGCGCTACGTGCTCAAGCAGTTGCACGAGCACAGCACCTGGGAAGGCGAAGTGTGGATGAAGCGCCGTAACGGCGAGCATTACCCGGCGTGGGTCGGCATCACTGCCGTGCTCGACGACGAGGGCGATCTGGCCAGCTACGTGTGTTTCTTCAGCGACATCAGCGAGCGCAAGGCCAGCGAGCAGCGCATTCACCGCCTCGCCTATTACGACGCCCTCACCCACCTGCCCAACCGCACGCTGTTCCAGGATCGTCTGCACACCGCGCTGCAAGCGGCCGAACGGCAGAAGTCGTGGGTGGTGCTGATGTTCCTCGACCTCGACCGTTTCAAACCGATCAACGACTCCTTGGGCCACGCCGCCGGCGACCGCATGCTCAAGGACATGGCCACGCGCCTGCTGGCCTGCGTCGATGACGACGACACCGTGGCGCGCATGGGCGGCGACGAATTCACCTTGCTGCTGCAGCATCGCTCCAATCGCGAACTGGCGCTGAACCGGGCGATTCATGTCGCCGAGCAGATTCTCGCCAGCCTGGTGCGGCCGTTCGTGCTCGAGGGCCGCGAGTTCTTCGTCACCGCCAGTATCGGCATCGCCCTGAGTCCGCAGGACGGCAACGAACTCAGCCAGTTGATGAAGAACGCCGACACGGCGATGTACCACGCCAAGGAACGCGGCAAGAACAACTTCCAGTTCTATCAGGCCGACATGAACGCCAGTGCGCTGGAGCGTCTGGAACTGGAAAGCGATCTGCGCCATGCGCTGGAGCAGAACGAATTCGTCCTGTATTACCAGCCGCAGTTCAGTGGCGACGGCAAGCGCCTGACCGGCGCCGAAGCGCTGCTGCGCTGGCGCCATCCGCGTCGCGGGCTGGTGCCGCCGGGTGATTTCATTCCGGTGCTGGAAGAGCTCGGCCTGGTGGTGGACGTTGGCGACTGGGTCATCAGCGAGGCCTGTCGACAGCTGAAAACCTGGCACCAGCAACGGGTGCGGGTGCCGAAGGTCTCGGTGAACATTTCCGCACGGCAGTTCTCCGATGGCCAGTTGGGCACGCGAATCGCGACGATCCTGCGCGAAACCGGCCTGCCACCGGCGTGTCTGGAGCTGGAACTGACCGAAAGTATCCTGATGCGCGAAGTCAGCGAGGCGATGCAGATTCTTGCCGGGCTGAAGAACCTCGGCCTGAGCATCGCAGTCGATGACTTCGGCACCGGTTATTCATCGCTCAACTACCTCAAGCAATTCCCGATCGACGTGCTGAAGATCGACCGTACTTTCGTCGACGGCCTGCCGTCCGGCGAACAGGACGCGCAGATCGCCCGGGCGATCATCGCCATGGCCCACAGCCTGAACCTGGCGGTGATCGCCGAGGGCGTGGAAACCCACGAGCAACTGGACTTCCTGCGTGAGCATGGTTGCGATGAGGTGCAGGGCTATCTGTTCGGCCGGCCGATGCCGGCGGGACGGTTTGAAGCGCAGTTCTGTAACGATGCGCTGTTCATGTTCGACTGAACATCTGCGGCGCGCCCTTCGCGAGCAGGCTCGCTCCCACAGGGGAATGCATTGCAGCAGGGGAATGCATCTCAAATGTGGGAGCGAGCCTGCTCGCGAAGGGGCCGGCAAAAGCACCGCACATCTGTCATGAACGCCACTTGTCTGCGACATGACGTCGTTTCATATGTCATCCAAAAGCGGTTGGGTTAGAATGCCCCCCTTTTCTGCCCCCGATCCTTGAGGACCGCCATGTTCAGCCGTGATTTGACTATTGCCAAGTACGACGCCGACCTTTTTGCCGCCATGGAGCAAGAAGCTCAGCGTCAGGAAGAACACATTGAGCTGATCGCTTCGGAAAACTACACCAGCCCAGCGGTGATGGAAGCTCAAGGCTCGGTCCTGACCAACAAGTACGCCGAAGGCTATCCGGGCAAGCGTTACTACGGTGGTTGCGAATACGTTGACGTGGTTGAACAACTGGCCATCGACCGTGCCAAGGAACTGTTCGGTGCTGATTACGCCAACGTTCAGCCGCACGCCGGTTCCCAAGCCAACGCCGCTGTTTACCTGGCTCTGCTGCAAGGTGGCGACACCATTCTGGGCATGAGCCTGGCCCATGGCGGTCACCTGACCCACGGCGCCAGCGTTTCCTCCTCGGGCAAGCTGTACAACGCCGTTCAATACGGTATCGATGCCAACGGCCTGATCGACTACGACGAAGTCGAGCGTCTGGCGGTCGAGCACAAGCCGAAAATGATCGTTGCCGGTTTCTCTGCCTACTCGCAGATCCTCGACTTCCCGCGCTTCCGCGAGATCGCTGACAAGGTTGGCGCCTACCTGTTCGTCGACATGGCTCACGTCGCCGGTCTGGTTGCCGCTGGTGTGTACCCGAACCCGGTGCCGTTCGCCGACGTCGTGACCACCACCACGCACAAGACCCTGCGCGGTCCACGTGGCGGTCTGATCCTGGCCAAAGCGAACGCCGAGATCGAGAAGAAGCTCAACTCCGCAGTATTCCCGGGCGCCCAGGGTGGCCCGCTGGAGCACGTGATCGCGGCCAAGGCGATCTGCTTCAAGGAAGCGCTGCAGCCTGAGTTCAAGGCTTACCAGCAACAAGTGGTGAAGAACGCCAAGGCCATGGCCGAAGTGTTCATCGCGCGCGGTTTCGACGTGGTATCGGGCGGTACTGAAAACCACCTGTTCCTGCTGTCGCTGATCAAGCAGGACATCTCCGGCAAAGACGCTGACGCCGCTCTGGGCAAAGCGTTCATCACCGTGAACAAGAACTCCGTGCCGAACGATCCACGCTCGCCGTTCGTGACTTCCGGCCTGCGCTTCGGTACTCCGGCTGTGACCACTCGCGGTTTCAAAGAGGCTGAGTGCAAAGAGCTGGCCGGCTGGATCTGCGACATCCTGGCTGACCTGAACAACGAAGCGGTGATCGACGCCGTTCGCGAGAAAGTCAAAGCCATCTGCAAGAAACTGCCGGTGTACGGCGCTTAAATGCGACGTTAAACCCGCAGTATGGAAAACCGGCCAAGTGATTGGCCGGTTTTTTTTTCGCCTGCAATTCACCTGTAGGAGCTGCCGAAGGCTGCGATCTTTTGATCTGGATTTTATAAACAAGATCAAAAGATCGCAGCCTTCGGCAGCTCCTACGCGGCTTTGGCCGCTGGTCAGACCGGTCATGCCAATTTCATGCTTTCCCCTTGTAATCAGGAAAAAACCAAGCCTAGACTGCGCCTGCACTGGACATACCGGTAAGACCACAATAATTAAGTCCTGCATCCGATGCGCAACGCGTGCGGCAGCCAGGACACCGACCCAGGATTCCTCCCATGCTCAGATGGTGCTCGCGTTCAATCTTCCTTCAAGTGGTTCTCGGACTGATGCTCGGCATCGTCTGCGGGCTGACCCTTCCTGAATACTCCGCTCAGCTCAAACCGCTCGGCGATGGCTTCATCAAACTGATCAAGATGCTGATTGGCCTGATCGTGTTCTGCGTGGTGGTCAGCGGCATCAGCGGCGCGGGCGATCTGAAGAAGGTCGGGCGCATCGGCCTGAAGTCGGTGATCTACTTCGAAGTGCTGACCACCATCGCCTTGGTGATTGGTCTGGTGTTCGCCTTCAGCACCGGCATTGGCAGCGGCGCGAACATTCATCTGGAGCAGCTCTCCAGCGCCGACATGGGCGACCTCGCCGAGCGCAGCCAGCACATGCACACCACCACGCAATTTCTGATGGACCTGATCCCGACCTCGGTGATCGGTGCCTTCGCTGACAACAATATTCTGCAAGTGCTGCTGTTCTCGGTGCTGTTCGGCAGTGCACTGAATCTGGTTGGCGAAGCGGCTTCCGGGATTTCGCGACTGATCAACGAACTCAGCCACGTGATCTTCCGCATCATGGGCATGATCGTCCGGCTGGCGCCGATCGGCGTATTCGGCGCCATCGCCTTCACCACCAGCAAATACGGCCTCGATTCGTTGCAGCACCTGGGCAGTCTGGTCGGTCTGTTCTACCTGACCTGCGTCGCCTTCGTCGCGCTGATCCTCGGTCTGGTGATGCGCGTCTCCGGCCTGCGCATGTGGCCGCTGCTCAAGTACCTGCGGGAAGAACTGCTCATCGTGATGGGCACCGCCTCTTCCGACGCCGTACTGCCGCAGATCATGCGCAAGCTCGAACACCTCGGTATTGGCAGCTCGACGGTCGGTCTGGTGATCCCGACCGGGTACTCGTTCAACCTCGACGGCTTCTCGATTTACCTGACCCTGGCCATCGTATTCATCGCCAACGCCACCGGCACGCCATTGGCGATGACCGACTTGCTGACCATTCTGCTGGTGTCGCTGATCACCTCCAAAGGCGCCCACGGCATTCCCGGTTCGGCACTGGTGATCCTGGCGGCAACGCTGACGGCGATCCCGGCGATTCCCGTGGTCGGCCTGGTGCTGGTGTTGGCCGTGGACTGGTTCATGGGCATCGGCCGCGCGCTGACCAATCTGATCGGCAACTGCGTCGCCACCGTGGCCATCGCCCGCTGGGAAAAGGACATCGATGTACAGCGAGCGAACAAGGTGCTCAATGGCGAACAGGGCTATAACTTTCAACCGCGAAAAACCGTCGCTCCGGCGGCGGCGAAAGAATTCTGAATGAGTGCCGTGCCTGCCAATGCGCAGGCACGGCGCAGGGAGCCAATACGTGATTACAACTTCAACCGTCGTCAATTCAGTGGTGGAAAAACTCCGCGCCGCGTTGGCCCGAGGCCAGTGGCGCTCCGGCGACATGCTGCCGGGCCAGCGTGAACTGGCCGAACAGCTGGGCATCAGCCGGCCGAGCCTGCGCGAAGCGGTGATCGTGCTGGAAACACTCGGCCTGGTGCGCTCGATGCCGGGCAAAGGCGTGGTCGTCCTCGATGCGCAACTCAGCGACAGCCAGAGCCACGACAGCGCAGTCGCCGGGGCGAGCCTGGAAGATGTGCTGCAGCTGCGCTACACCCTGGAACCGTTCATTGTCGGGCTGGTTGCGCAATCGATCAGCGGCAAGGAAGTCGGCCAGTTGCGCCTGACCCTGATGGACATGCGCGAAGCCCTCGAGGCCGGTGACAGTGAAGCCGGGGTCAGCGCCTACATCGCTTTCCACGAAGAACTGTTCACGCTGACTTCGAACCCGATTTTCCAGAGCGTGGTGCAGCAGACCAGCAATGCCCTCAAGCAAAGCGCCGAAGTGTTGCGCAATTCCCCGGAACATCTGGCCGAACGTCTGGAAGAAAACGAAGCGGTGGTCCGCGCGATCCGCAGCAAGAACAGCGCTCAGGCCAGCGCCGAAATGCGTCGGCACATTCTGCGCGAAGGCCAGCGCATGGGCGTTGAGCTGAACATCCCGGACGACAACCTGCCCACCTGATTTGCCAGGAGAACGGCCATGAACAGTTTTGCTTCAGCCTCGCATGCCGATTCGACCGCCCTGCCCGTCTCTCGCCTGCGCATGCCGGTGGAGGAGTTGTATCCGCGACTGTTCGACGCGATTCTCGAGCAGCGTATCGATGAAGACAGCCGGTTCACCGAGGACAGTCTGCAAGCGATGTTCGGCGCCGGCCGCGCCGATGTACGACGGGTGCTGACGCAGTTGTCCCATGAGCAGATCGTGGTATTACGCGCCAATCATCGACCACGAGTGGCTGCGCCTGATCGGGAGCTGATCCGGCAGACCTTGCATGCGCGACGGTTGGCTGAGAACACGTTGGTGCGGTTGGCGTGTCAGCGTCCGCAGCCAGACGATTTGAAATGCTTGCGCACGTTGATAGAGCGCGAGAAGCGCGCCGTCGAGCAGGATCGGCGCGGGGCGGCGATTCGGTTGTCGGGGGAGTTTCATTTGCAGTTGGCACGGATGGCGGGAAATCTGCCGTTGGCGCATTTTCTGCGCAGTCTGGTGCCGCTGACGTCGTTGGCGATTGCGCGGAGTCAGTGTTCGACGCAAAGCTGTTGCGCATGGCAGGAACATTTGGCGTTGGTTGAGGTTGTGGAGCGAGGTGATGCTGCCAAGGCAGAGGGGCTGATGAATCGGCATCTGGATCATCTTGAGCAGACACTGCTCGCTCCAGACCTTGAGCATTGTGCTGTCGGTTAGACCGCCTTCGCGAGCAGGCTCGCTCCCACAGTGGATTGCATTCCTTCTGACAGAATGCGTTCTACTGTGGGAGCGAGCCTGCTCGCGAAGAGGCCCGTTGAGCTATTGAAATTATCAGGCTTGTTGCGCTGCAACCCTGGCAAACCCCGCCCGAATCTTCTCTTCCGGCAAGTCATCGGCGATAAACACGATCACACTTTCCCGCGTCTCGCCCTCGGCCCATTCGGTGTCCCAGTCGAAACCATAGAGTTTCAGCACACCCTGAAAAACCAGGCGCCGATCTTCCCCGGCAATATTCAGCACGCCTTTGTAGCGCAGCAATTGCCTGCCGTGTTCTTCCAGCAGTTCGTTCATGAATTCGCTGAGCTGATCGATATCCAGCGCCTGATCGGTGCGCAGCACCAGGCTGGAGATGCGATCGATCGACGGCGCCTTGCTCACCGGACGCAAGCTCAAACCGCCGCCCAGGTCAGCATTGAGGTTGAAACCACGCACATCCAGCAGTTCAGCCAGATCGATGTTGCCATGCTCGACCACGCGGATCGGCGCGCGGCGGTTGATCCGCGTAAGGCGCTCGCTCAGCGCGGTGAACGTCGCCTCATCGACCAGATCGGTCTTGCTCACCAGCAAGCGATCGGCGAAACCGATCTGCGCCTGGGCGATGGTCTGGGTCAGGTGCACGTCGGCGTGGGCGGCGTCGACCAGGGTGATGATGCCGTCGAGCAGGTAACGCTCGCGCAGCTCTTCGTCGATGAAAAAGGTCTGCGCCACCGGTGCCGGATCGGCGAGACCGGTGCACTCGATCACCAGACGATCGAAGGCGATCTCGCCGCTGTCCAGGCGCTCGAGCAGCAAGTACAGCGCCTTGGTCAGATCGGTGTGAATGGTGCAGCAGACGCAGCCGTTGGCCAGGGTCATGACCTGCACCGGCTCGTCACCCAGCAGTTGGGTGTCGATGCCGGCGTCGCTGAATTCGTTTTCAATCACGGCGATTTTCAGGCCGTGCTCGGCTTTCAATAAATGACGCAGCAAAGTGGTCTTGCCGGCGCCGAGGAAACCGCTGAGGACCGTTACCGGAATGGGAGAAGACAAAACCCGATCTCCTGAAAAGAACACAAAAACAAATGTGGGAGCGAGCCTGCTCGCGAAAGCGGTGTGTCAGTCAAATCCTTCATCAACTGACACTCCGTATTCGCGAGCAGGCCCGCTCCCACAGGGGATTACCTCAACCGCAGGCTGTCAGCTCAACAGCACTTCGGCCCACCCTTGCCACCGTAACGGGCTTCCTGACGTTCGCGAAAGAACATCTCGTAGCTCATCACCGGTTTGTCCGGGTGTTTGGTTTGCATATGCTCGACGTAGGTGTCGTAGTCGGGCATGCCGACCATCAGGCGCGCGGCCTGACCGAGGTATTTACCGAGGCGACTCAGGTCATTGAACATGCTGCAATCCTCTGGTTACGCATCCGGCAGGGCCTGGAATGGCGATTCTTTATCCGTACGCTCTTTCTTGCCCCAGGCGGCGATGCCGACCTTGAGCGCATAGAACAGGATGCTGAACACCACGAAGAGGAACAGCGCGGTGAGTGTGGCGTTGGTGTAGGCGTTGAAGATCACGTGCTGCATCTGCTCGACGCTTTTCGCCGGCGCCAGCACCTGACCGTTGGCCAGCGCATCGCTGTACTTCTTGGCCAGGGACAGGAAGCCGATCGCCGGGTTGGCGTCGAACAGCTTGATGAAGCCAGCAGTGGTGGTGCAGATCAACAGCCAGGTGGCCGGCAACAGGGTGACCCAGATGTAGCGCTGGCGCTTCATCTTGATCAGGACCACGGTGCCGAGCATCAGCGCGATACCGGCGAGCATCTGGTTGGAGATGCCGAACAATGGCCACAGGGTGTTGATGCCGCCCAGTGGATCGATCACGCCCTGATACAGCAACCAGCCCCACATCGCCACACAACCGGCGGTGGCGATCAGGTTGGCGGTCCACGATTCGGTGCGTTTCAGCGCCGGTACGAAGGAGCCGAGCAGATCCTGCAGCATGAAACGCCCGGCACGGGTACCGGCGTCCACAGCGGTGAGGATGAACAGCGCTTCGAACAGGATCGCGAAGTGGTACCAGAACGCCATGGTGTTTTCACCCGGCAGGACACTGTGCAGGATCTGCGCGATACCGACCGCCAGGGTCGGCGCACCGCCAGCACGGGCCAGAATGGTGGTTTCACCGATGTCGTGGGCCACGGCTTGCAGCGCTTCCGGCGTGATCGCGAAGCCCCAGCTGGTGACCATTTGCGCCACTGACGCGGCATCACTGCCGACCACGGCGGCCGGGCTGTTCATGGCGAAGTACACGCCTGGCTCGATCACCGAAGCGGCAACCATGGCCATGATCGCCACGAACGATTCCATCAGCATGCCGCCGTAACCGATGTAGCGGGCGTTGGTTTCGTTATCCAAAAGCTTCGGCGTGGTGCCCGACGAGATCAACGCGTGGAAACCGGAAACCGCACCGCAGGCGATGGTGATGAACAGGAACGGGAACAGACCGCCCTTCCACACCGGGCCGGTGCCGTCGACGAACTGGGTCAGTGCCGGCATTTTCAGCTCGGGCATGGTCACCAGAATACCGATCGCCAGGGCGACGATGGTGCCGATCTTGAGGAAGGTCGACAGATAGTCACGCGGTGCCAGAATCAGCCACACTGGCAGCGACGCGGCGACAAAACCGTAACCGACCAGCATCCAGGTAATTTGCACACCGGTGAAGGTGAAGGCTTTGGCCCATACCGGATCGGCAGCAATCTGCCCGCCCAGCCAGATCGAACCGAGCAGCAGCAACACACCGACCACGGAGATCTCGCCGATGCGGCCCGGGCGGATGTAGCGCATGTAAATGCCCATGAACATCGCGATCGGGATGGTCGCCATCACGGTGAAGATGCCCCACGGGCTCTCGGCGAGGGCCTTGACCACGATCAGCGCCAGCACCGCGAGGATGATGATCATGATCAGGAAGCAGCCGAACAGTGCGATGGTCCCGGGAATCCGGCCCATCTCTTCACGCACCATGTCGCCCAGGGAACGGCCGTTGCGTCGGGTCGACATGAACAGGACCATGAAGTCCTGCACCGCGCCCGCCAGCACCACACCGGCAATCAGCCAGAGTGTGCCGGGCAGATACCCCATCTGCGCCGCCAGCACCGGACCGACCAGCGGCCCCGCGCCAGCGATGGCCGCGAAGTGGTGACCGAAAAGAATGTGTTTGTTGGTCGGCACGTAGTCCAGACCATCGTTGTTGAGCACGGCGGGGGTGGCCCGACGCGGATCCAGTTGCATCACGTTGTTGGCGATGAACAGACTGTAGTAACGGTACGCAACCAGATAAATGGCCACGGCAGCGACCACAATCCACAAGGCGTTGATCGCCTCGCCGCGGCGCAATGCCACTACGCCCAGGGCGCACGCTCCTACGATTGCCAGCACGAGCCAGGGTAAGTGGCGCAGCAGGCTATTATTATTTTTCATTTTATTATTCCAGCCAGGGTGGACAAGAAAGACAGCCACCCCGAGTTTAGCGCTTACGGCGCCAAAGGCCATACCCCGACATAGGTCTAGACGCTTGAGCGATTGGCTGGCGCCCGCATTCGCGGTCTATAGTCAGCGAACCTTCATGAGGATTGCGCCATGAGCGAGCACCCCGCCAATCGACGTCGTTTCAAACGTATTGCGTTCGATGCCCGAACCGAGCTGAAACAGGGCGAGTACATCTGGCCGGTCAAGTTGATCGACCTGTCGCTCAAGGGCCTGCTGATCGAGCGACCGGAGCCGTGGCTTGGGGATAAAGAGCAGGACTTCCTAGTCGACATTCATTTGAGCGAAGACGTCGATATCGAAATGGACGTGCATCTGGCCCACGAGGAAAACGGCCACTTGGGGTTCATCTGCCGGCACATCAGCCTGGAATCGATCCAGCGCCTGCGCCGCTTGATCGAACTGAATCTGGCGGATGAGGCCGAGCTGGAGCGCGAACTGGGTGCGCTGATCGAAATCTAGCGCCACCCCCAACCCCGAATTGGAATGCCCTGTGGTGAGGGGGATCTATGTGGTGAAGGGACTTATGTGGCGAGGGGATTTATCCCCGTTGGGCTGCGCAGCAGACCCGTTTTTTTCAGGGCCGCTACGCGCCCCAACGGGGATAAATCCCCTCACCACAGAGGTTCGGCGTTCACTCAAACAGTGCGTCAAGTGCTTGTTCAAGGCGGGTCACGGCAATGATCTGCAACCCCGCCGGCGATTCCTTCGGAGCATTACCCTTCGGCACGATGGCGCGTTTGAAACCGTGCTTGGCCGCTTCTTTCAGCCGCTCCTGCCCGCTTGGCACCGGGCGCACCTCGCCGGACAGGCCGACTTCGCCGAACACCAGCAGATCATGCGGTAACGGCCGATTGCGCAAACTCGACATCACCGCCGCCATCAACGCCAGATCCGACGCTGTCTCCAGCACCTTCACGCCACCGACCACGTTGAGGAAGACGTCCTGATCGTGGGTCGGAATCCCGCCGTGGCGGTGCAACACCGCGAGTAACATAGCCAATCGGTTCTGATCCAGGCCCAGCGTCACCCGACGCGGGTTGGCCAGATGGCTGTCGTCGACCAGCGCCTGCACTTCCACCAGCATCGGTCGGGTGCCTTCCCACGTCGCCATGACCACACTGCCCGGGACTTCTTCCTGAGCGCGGGTAAGAAAAATCGCCGATGGGTTGGAGACTTCTTTCAGGCCCTTGTCGGTCATGCCGAACACGCCCAATTCGTTGACCGCGCCAAAACGGTTCTTCACCGCACGCAGCAGACGCAGACGACCATCGGATTCACCTTCGAAATACAGCACGGTATCGACCATGTGTTCCAGAACACGCGGACCGGCCAAGGCGCCCTCTTTGGTGACGTGGCCGACGAGGAAGATCGCCGTGCCGCTCTGCTTGGCGTAACGCACCAGCAGCGCCGCACTTTCACGCACCTGCGACACGCCGCCCGGCGCCGATTGCAGCTGTTCGGTGAAGATGGTCTGGATCGAGTCGATCACCATGACCTTGGGCTTTTCCTGGCGAGCGGTGGCGATGATGGTTTCGATGCAGGTTTCGGTCATCACCCGCAGTTGATCCTGCGGCAGGCCGAGACGGCGGGCGCGCATCGCCACCTGCTGCTGGGATTCCTCACCAGTGACGTACAGCGCCGGCATGCTTTTGGCCAGATTGCACAGGGTTTGCAACAGAATGGTCGATTTGCCGATCCCCGGATCACCGCCGATCAGCACAACCGAGCCATCGACCAGACCACCGCCGAGCACGCGATCGAGCTCACCGGAGGCGGTGGAAAAACGTGGAATCTCTTCGATGCTGACTTCGGCGAGCGTCTTGATCTGTGCCTGCTGCCCTGCCCAACCGGTGCGCCCGGTGGGTGCCGTGGCGCCGCCGCTTTCGATCATGGTTTCAGTCAGAGTGTTCCAGGCACCGCACTCGCCGCACTGCCCGGCCCACTTGGGAAAGGTTGCGCCGCACTCGGTGCAGCCGTACATGCGCTTGGCCTTGGCCATCAGAACCCCCGGAACAAAAGACGCGATGATAACGCAGCCACCGCCGATCAGCGCGGCGCAGCAGTACGGATTTCGCCGCTGGCCAGACGTGCGGCGCTGTTGCCCAGCGGATCCTCGGCATTGAGGTCGGCGCCTCTGGCTTTCAACGCATCAAGCAATTCCAGACGCTTGAACAGCCCGGCGTACATCGCTGCTGTCTGGCCGGCGCCGTTACGCTGGTCGGGGCTGCAATCGCTGGCCATCAGGCGTCGGGCGATCTGTAATTCGCCTTTGAATATCGCGCCCATCAGCGCCGTGTTACCGCGTTGATCCTGAGCGCAGGCATCTGCGCCAGCGGCGAGCAGGCGTTCAACCGCCGGCGCCTGACCGTGATAGGCCGCCAGAATCAGCGCGGTGTAACCCTTGCTGTCGCGGGTATCGAGGGAATAGCCAGATTCGATAAAGGTCTCGAGCATCGGCACATCACCCCGGCGGGCGGCGTCGAAGTAGTAATCCTGCAACTGCGCCTTGATCGCCTCGGGGCTCTGCTCGACCGGTGCCGCCCACGCGGTGAAAGACAGCGACGCAGTCAACCAAAAAAGAAAAATACGCATCAGGCTCTCTCCTTCAACGCACGCGAGGCCGCACTGGCCCTCGCGTGCGCCGCATCGCTATCAGTCGGTCAGTTTCGCCGCCAATGCTTTCACGCGGTTGAGGTCGCCCTTGGCCACTTCGGTCACACCGCTGCCGTACTCAGGGTCGGCCTTGTACAGGAACGACAGGATGATGTGCTTGCTCTCGTCATCAGTGGTGGCCAGCGAGCCGCCGAAGCTGTCGATCAGGTCGCGGCGTTCCTGCTTGCTGTACGAGCGATACAGATCACCGGCCTGCTTGAAGTTCTGCTCACGCTGGATCTTCGCCTGCTGCGTGCTGCCCGACAGCGCCGACTGGCTGTAACGCGCCGCTGGCGTTTCTTCACGCGGTTGCAGGCGGCTTGGCTGGTAGTTGACGCCGGACTGGCTGGCGCCGAAATTCATCGCACCATCCTGATTGCCATTGTTCACTGCGGTTTTCGGTGCGTTGATCGGCAATTGCAAAGCGTTGGCGCCGAGGCGATACATCTGCGTATCGGCATAAGAGAACACTCGCCCCTGCAACAAGCGGTCTTCCGAAGGTTCGATACCCGGAACTACGTTGGCTGGAGCCATGGCAACTTGTTCGGTTTCCTGGAAGACATTGGCCGGATTACGGTTCAGGACCATTTGTCCAACTTTGCGCTCGGCAATACCCGGCCAGATCTTGGTTGCATCCAGTGGATCGAAATCAAACTTGGACAAATCCTGTGGCTTGAGAACCTGCACGTACAAGTCCCACTTCGGAAAGTTGCCCTTGTTGATATTACTGACCAAGTCGTTGGTCATATGACTGTAATCCTGACCCTGAACTTCGCTGACTTGTTTTGGCGTGAGATTCTTGATGCCTTGAAGACTTTTCCAGTGAAACTTCACATAGTGAACTTCATTCTTCGCATTGATCAGC
This sequence comes from Pseudomonas sp. TE9122, assembly GCF_056278925.1. NCBI lineage: Bacteria > Pseudomonadati > Pseudomonadota > Gammaproteobacteria > Pseudomonadales > Pseudomonadaceae > Pseudomonas > Pseudomonas sp. TE9122. Next base: position 4,549,167 of record NZ_JBWBQI010000001.1, read on the forward strand.
TTATAGGCATGAACACCATTGCCATCCATCTCCCGATAACTGGCCGGAGTGCCGTAGTTGGAATACAACTCGGTCAGCGTGCGGGTGGCTTCCGGTACATGGGAGAAGAAATCGAACCGGCGCGAATCGTCATCGAGGTTGGTGCGCGGATCGGGCTTGAAGGCGTGCACCATGTCCGGGAATTTGATCGCATCGCGGATGAAGAAGGTCGGGAAATTGTTGCCGACCAGATCCCAATTGCCGTCAGCAGTGTAGAACTTGGTGGCGAAACCCCGCGGGTCGCGCAGGGTTTCCGGGGAATGGTTGCCATGCACCACCGCCGAGAAACGCACGAATACCGGCGTGCTCTGGCCTGCGGCGAACACCTTGGCCTTGCTCAGGTCGCTGAGGTCATCGGTCACGGTGAAGGTGCCGTGAGCGCCGGTGCCGCGTGCGTGTACGACGCGCTCGGGGATGCGTTCACGATCGAAGCGCTGCAGCTTCTGGATCAGTTGCACATCCTGCAGCAGCACCGGGCCGTTGGCGCCGGCAGTTTGCGAGTTCTGATTGTCACCGACTGCCGCGCCGTTATCGCGGGTCAGCGGAGCGGCGTTGACCGAGAAGGTCAGCAGCCCGGCAGTCAGTACGCCGAAGGTGCGGCGGAAGGGAAAAGCCCCCAGTCCAGGAGTGGATGTCATATCAGGTTCCTCTGGTTTTATTGGGCGCATCCAGGTGCGCCACACCAAGGCTAGAGGCCTGTGCCGCAGAACATAAATAGAAAGAACGTAACACCATGATTGAAGAAATTGGCTTTCCCGTCAGCGGGTTAGCGCGTATTCCGCGCGCGATTGCTGGCAATTTGCAAACTAATCGTCAATCGATGTGTCGATAAAAACGGGCATTGTAAGAAGGTGTTTCGCGCAGGAGGCGTTTCGCTGATTTACACTGCCAACACCAAACTCATCTGTAACAAGGAAATAACTATGGGCGTGCTTAGCGAGTTCAAGGCCTTCGCGGTCAAAGGCAATGTGGTCGACATGGCCGTCGGTATCATCATCGGCGCGGCGTTTGGCAAAATCGTTTCGTCGTTTGTCGGCGACGTGATCATGCCGCCGATTGGCCTGTTGATCGGTGGAGTGGACTTCAGTGATCTGGCTGTCACGCTCAAAGCAGCCCAGGGCGATGCGCCCGCAGTGGTGCTGGCTTACGGCAAATTCCTGCAGACGGTGCTGGATTTCGTGATTGTCGCTTTCGCGATTTTCATGGGTGTCAAAGCCATCAACCGCCTCAAGCGCGAAGAAGCCGTAGCACCGACCGCGCCGCCGATCCCGAGCAAGGAAGAGCAACTGCTGGGCGAAATTCGCGACCTGCTCAAGGCGCAGAACGAGCGGCCCTGAGGCATTCGGTAGTCATCAAAACGGCACCCGCGGGTGCCGTTTTCGTTACCAGTAATTTTCCACCGCAACCTGCCCCGGCTTGCGCGTCAGGCTCAGGCGCATGTCGCGCTGTTTCAGCAAGGCGCGGGTGTCGTCGATCATCTGCGGGTTGCCGCACAACATCACACGCGAATGCTCTGGCGAGAGCTCAACGCCCGCCGCACGTTCCAGCTCGCCGTTTTCAATCAGCGTAGTAATCCGGCCCCGCAGCGCGCCTGGATGCGCTTCGCGGGTCACAGTGGGGATGAATTGCAGCTTGTGGGCGTATTCGCTCAGATAGTCCCGTTGCGCCAACCCGGCGATCAACTCCTGATAAGCCAGTTCCCGCGCCTCCCGCACGCTGTAAACCAGAATGATCCGCTCGAATTTCTCCCAGACCTCGAAGTCCTGCAGGATCGACAGAAACGGTGCCAGCCCGGTGCCGGTGGACAGTAACCACAGGTCTCGGCCATCGACAAAGCGATCCAGCGTCAGGTAGCCGAACGCCTGGCGTTCTACCATCAAGCTGTCGCCGACCTGAAGCCGGCTCAGCTCACTGGTAAATTCGCCGCCCGGCACGACGATGGAAAAGAACTCGAGATACTCGTCGAACGGCGACGACACCATCGAATAGGCGCGCCAGACCGTGCTCCCATCGGCCTTGGTGACGCCCAGTCGGGCGAACTGGCCGGCACGAAAGCGAAAGCCTGGGTCGCGGCTGGTGCGCAGCGTGAACAGGTTCGCCGTCAACGGTTGCACATCGAGCAAGGTCTGGGTGGTGTACTTCTCGGCACTGGCAGTCATGAGGCACTCCTTGAAACGATTGCCCACAGTGTCCCGCAAAACCGCGCTGCCAAACACCTTCCATTGGTAATGATATTGACAGAATCAGCGCTGCACATTTGATGTGATGTCAATGTTAGATCTAGAGTAATAACTTTAAGATGACAGTTAAAATATAACAGCGCGTATTGCTAAGAACACTTTATAAAAAACATCAAAGTTTCAATCTCGAAAAAATGTAAGGCGTTTCGCAGGAAAGATCCTACACTTCGATTCGTGCCGGATCTTTTGGATCCATTCCGCACCCCGATATCAAGATACAGAGGCAAAGTTCATGGAAACGTGGAAGGAATCACAATTGAAACAACTGACATTTGCCAAAGGCATTGAAGCGGCATACCCGATACTGCTGAGATTTGCCGAGAATCTGGGCTTTAACTACTGTGCAATAGCAGTGACGTCCCCTCATCGTGATGTCCACCTGAATGCCTTGCAGATCAATAACTACCCTAAAGAATGGAACATTCAGTACAACAAAGAGAACTTCCGCAATATTGATCCGGTAATAGCGCATTGCAATCACTCAATATTACCCATTGTCTGGGAAGAAAGAGTCTTCAACGATGCACCCGAGTTGTGGCAGGCGTTGAAACAGAATGGGCTGCAGCATGGCTGGTCGCAGGCCTTTCATGACGAAACCAGCGGTTTGTGCAGCATCATCAGTCTGGCTCGAACCCACTGCCCGATCAGCCCGCTCGAACTGTATGAGCATTACGGTTATCTGTTTTTTGCCAACCGACACTTCAGTGACCTGTATGCCCGCACCGTGCCCACACCGGCCAAACCCAGCAAGCCGAGGCTATCGTCCCGGGAGCTGGAGATCATGAAATTGTCCGCCATGGGCAAAACCGCTCACGATATTTCGAGAATCCTCAGCCTGAGCGAACGCACCGTTAACTATCATGTGCAAAACGTCATCGAAAAATTCAACGTCTGCAACAAGATTTCCGCGGTGATTGCCGCCGCTCGTGCCGGGATTATCTGACTGACGAGCGATATCGCACGGTAATCCTGCGAGTATTTACGCGCAAAAAAACGTACCATTCAGGCCTTTCCGAGTGATGACGCAACCTGCTTGCATCGCAGTCCACTCGGTCGGATCCCGTCGCACCATCTGCCGGCAACGGGATATCTGCCGAATATCCTGAGTCCCCGCCCCATGCCCTTGCTCGAAACGCCTTTCGCCCAGCTCGACCTGATCCGCCAGCCTGAACAGCAGAATGAACCGCTGCAAGCCTTCGATGCGGCGGACGAATACCTGCTCAATCATCTCGCCAGCGGACAACCTCAGAGCAGCACCCGCGTGCTGGTGCTCAATGACAGCTTTGGCGCCTTGGCGATCAGCCTGCAGGGCAAGGTCGAGGTGAGCAGCAGCGGCGACTCGTTCCTCGGTTTCGTCGGGCTGGAAAAGAATCTGCTACGCAATGGCCAGGCGTTCGATGCGATTCGTCCGATTCCGGCCAGTGAGCCCTTGGTCGGGCCGTTTGACCGGGTGCTGATCCGCGTTCCCAAGACGCTGGCGCTATTGGAAGAGCAGTTGATCCGCCTGCAAGGGCAACTCGCGCCGGGCGCGCAAGTGATCGCCGCCGCCATGGTCAAGCATCTGCCGCGCGCTGCCGGCGATCTGCTCGAGCGCTACATTGGCCCGGTGCAGGCGTCGCTGGCCGTGAAGAAAGCCCGACTGCTGATCGCCACGCCTGAAACCAAAGCGCTCGCCACATCGCCCTATCCGACTCGCTATCGCCTCGACGAACCGGCAATCGAACTGCTCAACCACGCCAATGTGTTCTGCCGCGAAGGCCTCGACATCGGCACTCGCGCTTTTCTGCCGCATCTGCCGAAGAACCTTGGCAGCGCACGGGTTGCCGATCTCGGTTGCGGCAACGGTGTTCTGGCAATCGCCAGCGCCTTGCAGAACCCGGATGCGCATTACACGCTGGTCGACGAATCGTTCATGGCGGTGCAATCGGCTGCCGAGAACTGGCGCGCGGCATTGGGCGATCGCGAAGTGATCGTGCGCGCTGGCGATGGTCTGGCCGGGCAGGCGCCGCAGTCGCTGGACGTGGTGCTGTGCAACCCACCGTTCCATCAGCAACAGGTGGTCGGCGATTTCCTCGCCTGGCGCATGTTCCAGCAGGCGCGCGAGGCGCTGGTGGTCGGCGGTGCGCTGTACATTGTCGGCAATCGGCATCTGGGCTATCACAGCAAACTGGCGCGCTTGTTTCGTGGCGTCGAGCAAGTGGCGGCCACGCCGAAATTCGTCATCCTCAAAGCGCGCAAATAAATCTGCGGCATAAAAAAACCCTCCGTGAGGAGGGTTGCGAGTCCATACCCGAAGGCGCCGGGACGGGATATTTCAGTGGGTGGTCAAACCCGCGGCATTCATGAACATGCGCATCAGGCTGGCGGCGATGAACAACACGCCGACACTGCCAACCCAGATCAGGGCCAACCAGCCGAGCCGCTGCCACAGCGGCTTTTTTTCGGCTTCTTCAATGTCGTGCAGGGAATGTTTGCCGGTCATTGCATCGATCTCCGTTAAGCCAAGGCGTCACTGCGGACGCCTTGGCGAGCAGGCTCGCTCCCACAGGGCAAGCCCAGCATTGGATTAGTGATAACCATCTTCGTGGGTGACCTTGCCGCGGAACACGTAGTAGCTCCAGAAGGTATAACCCAGGATGAACGGAATGATGAACAGCGTGCCCACCAGCATGAAGCCCTGACTTTGCGGCGGCGCGGCGGCGTCCCAGATCGATATCGACGGCGGCACGATGTTCGGCCACAGGCTGATGCCCAAGCCACTGTAGCCGAGGAAGATCAGCACCAGGGTCAGCAGGAACGGGGTGTAGTTGGCGTTACGTGCCACCGCGCGGATCAGGCCGTACAAAGTGACCAGCACCAGAATCGGCACCGGCATGAACCAGAACAGGTTCGGCATGCTGAACCAGCGCGACGCGATTTCAGGATGCGACAGTGGCGTCCACAGGCTGACGACACCAATCACTGCCAACAGGACGAACGCCAGCGGTCGCGCCAGATCATGCATTTGTTCCTGCAACTTGCCTTCGGTTTTCATGATCAGCCAGGTGCAGCCGAGCAAGGCATAGGCCACCACCAGCGCCGCGCCGCAGAACAGCGTGAACGGTGTCAGCCAATCCAGTGAACCGCCGGCGAACTGGCGATTGACCACCGGCAAACCATCGATGAACGCACCCAGCGCCACGCCCTGAAAGAACGTCGCCGCGATCGAACCACCGATGAATGCCTTGTCCCACAGGTGACGTTTTTCATCCTTCGCCTTGAAGCGGAACTCGAAGGCCACACCGCGAAAGATCAGGCCCATGAGCATGAAGATCAGCGGCAGGTACAGCGCCGACAACACCACCGAATAGGCCAGCGGGAAGGCGCCGAACAACGCCGCCCCGCCCAGCACCAGCCAGGTTTCGTTGCCGTCCCATACGGGGGCGACCGTATTCATCATCACGTCGCGATCGGTCTTGCCGGGCACGAACGGGAAGAGAATGCCGATGCCCAGGTCGAAGCCGTCCATGACCACGTACATCATGATGCCGAAGATGATGATCACGGCCCAGATCAGCGGAAGATCGATACCCATGAGTCAAATCTCCTTGGTCAAGCGAGTGTTGTCTTCGTGCTCGCCCTCGGCCGGATCATCGGCTGCGGACAACGGACGCGCCGGGGTGCGTTTCTTGCCTGGACCACCGTCCGGCGTTGCGCTGCCTTCGCTGATCTTCGGCCCTTTGCGCACCAGGCGCATCATGTAGCCGAGCCCCGCGCCGAACAGCGCGAAATACACCACGACGAACATGATCAGGGTGATGCTCATCTGCATGAAGCTGTGGTTGGACGAAGCATCTGCGGTGCGCATCAGGCCATAGACCACCCACGGTTGACGACCGATTTCCGTGGTGAACCAGCCGGCAAGAATTGCGATCAGGCCGGACGGCCCCATCCACAACGCCAGATGCAGGAACGGCCGCGAGGTATACAGCGAGTCGCGTTTGCGCAGCCACAGACTCCACAAACCGGTGAAGATCATCAGGAAACCGAGGCCGACCATGATCCGGAACGACCAGAACACGATGGTCGAATTCGGCCGGTCTTCCGGTGGGAATTCCTTCAGCGCCGGTACTTGTTTATCCAGCGAGTGCGTGAGGATCAGGCTGCCGAGGTAGGGAATCTCCACAGCGAACTTGGTGCGTTCCTCTTTCATGTCCGGCCAGCCGAACAGGATCAGCGGCGTCGCTTCGTCGCCATGGTTTTCCCAGTGGCCTTCGATCGCAGCGATTTTTGCCGGCTGATGCTTGAGCGTATTGAGGCCGTGGAAGTCGCCGATCACAGCCTGGATCGGCGCGACGATCAATGCCATCCACATCGCCATCGACAGCATGGTGCGGATCGCCGGGTTGTCCCTGCCGCGCAGCAGGTGCCAGGCCGCCGACGAGCCGACGAAGAACGCCGTGGCGACGAACGCGGCCGTGGCCATGTGCATCAGCCGGTAAGGGAATGACGGGTTGAAGATGATTGCCAGCCAGTCGGTGGGGATGACCTGACCGTTGACGATTTCAAAGCCTTGCGGGGTCTGCATCCAGCTGTTGGAGGCGAGAATCCAGAAGGTCGAAATCAGCGTGCCGATCGCTACCATCACCGTCGAGAAGAAGTGCAGGCCGCGCCCGACCTTGTTCCAGCCGAACAGCATGACGCCAAGGAAACCGGCCTCAAGGAAGAACGCGGTGAGCACTTCATAGGTCAGCAATGGCCCGGTGACGGCACCGGCGAAGTCGGAAAAACGACTCCAGTTGGTGCCGAACTGATAAGCCATGACCAGCCCGGAAACCACGCCCATGCCGAAGTTGACGGCAAAAATCTTCGACCAGAAATGGTAGAGATCGCGGTAGGTGTCGTTGCGGGTCTTCAGCCACAAGCCTTCGAGCACCGCCAGGTAACTCGCCAGGCCAATGGTGATGGCCGGGAACAGAATGTGGAACGAGATGGTGAACGCGAACTGAATTCGGGCGAGATCCAGAGCCTCTAAACCGAACATATGGCTTCCTCTGTCAGGTAATACGGGTAGCTGGCCCGGAGGCCTGCACCACTGCCCCCACGGATATGGAGTGCGGCGAATTCGGATTCGTTCTTTTTTTGCAACCATCGCAACGCAGGGAGTCTGGCCAAATGGCCGCCAGATCAGTTCCGGTCGGGATCTTGATCTGGATCAAGCAACGTTGAAAGAGTAGTCCCATTTTTACCAATGAACTGCGTGGTGGTTTGCCGCGTGACAAGTTGCCTCACTCTCCTGTGGCGAGGGGATTTATCCCCGTTCGGCTGCGCAGCAGTCGTCGCTTCCAGCTTTTGGGGCCGCTGCGCGACCCAACGGGGATAAATCCCCTCACCACAGGGTTGATTGTCAGCATGAAAGATCGATGTCTGGCTAACTGAATTGTTTCTCCTAGCAACTTCCTGTTACAGACTGGTGATAATCTCGCCGTTCACTCGCCCAAGACCTGCCTTCAGATGCCCATTCAAGAGCCCCTGCTGTTACGTCACCATCGACCATTCATGGCCTTTTGGCTGGCGCGGATTTTCACCGCCAGCGGTTTCCAGATGCTCACCGTCGCGATCGGCTGGAACCTGTATCAGCTGACTGGCAACGTGCTGGATCTGGGCCTGGTCGGTCTGGTCGAATTCGCCCCGCGCGTGCTGTTCATGCTGCACACCGGGCACGTTGCCGATCGCTATGATCGGCGCAAGGTCGCCGCGCTTTGCCAGTCGTTGCAGGCACTGATTGCCTTGGCGCTGGCTATCGGCAGCGCCACCGATCACGTCACCCGCGAGATGATTTTCATCCTCGCCTTCCTGCTCGGCGCCGCCCGTTCGTTCGAGATGCCGACGACTCAGGCCTTGCTGCCGAGCATCGTCCCCAGTGCGCTTTTCCCCCGTGCGGTTGCCGCCGCGCAATCGGCGCAGCAGTCGGCCACTATCGTCGCTCCGGCTCTTGGCGGTTTGCTCTATGCGTTCGGCAGCGTCTGGGTCTACGGCCCGACCGTGCTGCTGTACGTGATCGCCTGCGCGCTGATGCTCAACCTGCCGGCACGCCAGACGCCATTGAATAAAGGCAAAGCCACGCTGGACTCGCTGCTGGCGGGAATTCGCTTCATCCGCAGCCGTCCGGACATCCTCGGAGCGATCTCGCTGGACCTGTTCGCCGTGTTGCTCGGTGGCGCCACGGCGTTGCTGCCGGTATTCGCCAAGGACATTCTGCTGACCGGCCCGTGGGGCCTTGGCCTGTTGCGCTCGGCGCCGGCGGTGGGTGCGTTGCTGATGTCGCTGTTTCTGGCGCGATTTGCCGTGGAACGCAATGTCGGCCGGGTGATGTTCACCGCCGTCGGCATCTTCGGCGTCGCTACCATCGCGTTCGGCCTGTCGACCTCGTTCTGGTTCTCGCTGGCGGTGCTGGTGGTGCTCGGCGCAGCGGACATGATCAGCATGGTCATCCGCGCCTCGTTCGTACAACTGGAAACCCCCGACGAAATGCGCGGCCGGGTCAGTGCGGTCAACGGCCTGTTCATCGGCGCATCGAACCAGTTGGGCGAATTCGAATCCGGCCTCACCGCCCACTGGTTCGGCACCGTGCCGGCCGTGGTGATGGGCGGGATCGGCACGCTGGTGGTAACGGGGACGTGGATCAAACTGTTTCCGACGTTGGCGAGTCGGGATCGGATGCATGTGCCGGTGGAAGAGAAGGCCTGAATCCTTCAGGCCATCAACTCCCCCGCTACCCTCGCCCGCAACGCCTTGCCAGCAAGCTGCTCGACCAGGGTCAAGGCAAATTCCAGCGCCGCGCCCGAGCCTTGGGCGGTGATGCAGTTGCCGTCGACCACCACCGCTTGATCAACAAACGTACAGCCTGATAGTTGATGGCTGGCGCCGGGCAGGCAGGTCATGCGTCGCTGGCGCAGCACGCCTGATGCTTGCAGGGCGACAGCTGGAGCTTCGCCGATGGCGGCGAACAGGCGGCCGGCCCTGGCTTGGTCCTTGAGCAATTGCTGCAAGGGTTGATGCGCCGCCAGATGCCGGGAACCGACGGCACCGCCCGGCAGGACAATGAGGTCAAAAGTCTGTGCCAGTACATCGACCAGCATGCCGTCGGCAGTCAGCCGGGTGCCGCGCGCACAGGTCAGCATGCGTCGGCCTTCGATGCTGGCGGCGACCACTTCGATGCCGGCGCGGCGCAGCACGTCGATCAGGGTCACGCTTTGCAAATCGTCGATGCCCTCGGCGAGGGCAATCAGGGCTCTGGAAGTCATGGGCGCTTTCCGCTGGATAGTCAGTCAAGCGTAGTCAGCTTTGTCCCACCCTGTTCGCAGACAGCCGTTACTTGATGTAAAGCTGAGTCGAGAGCGTGTTGCGCGGGGCGTTGATCGAGGTGTTGCTGAAGCTGAAGGTGCCTTGCTGTTTGCCGGCCAGATCGAAGGTATAAAGAGAACCGACGGTTTTGCTGCCGGGCGTGCACTCGGTGAGATTGCCATTATCGAAGGCGCACACCGGGCCTCGGGTGCCGTTGACCTCGAAGCCATCCAGAGTCACGTGTGGCTGGTTCTGGCCATAGCCGACTTCCAGCACGAAGACTTTGATATTCGGCCCGCTGTGATTGCATTGGGTTTGCGGCTGGTTATCGGCAATATCTTCCAGGCCGCAGGACGGTGACTGCACTTTGATCACCTTCACCTCGGTGAGCGGCGGCGCCGATGCCGCGAACGCCGGAGCTGTCAGCAGCAGTGCTGCAATCCATCCGAAAATCCTGATCCAACCGTTGCGCATGCCTGCCCACTCCAAAAAATCAGCGCGCAGTATGGCGCAGTTGTTGGCTGCGCAAAACTTCGCCGACGATCGACACCAACATCCGCCAAATTCCTCACGCGGCTGGTATGATGCGCGGCTTTTTCCGGCCCACGACAATTTTCCAGGCGCTTGCGACGGTCTGTGCTTTGCTGTTGAGGTCGATACATTCACGGCGCCACGCGCGCCACGGGGAGCAGACATGCTGGAAAGGCTGTTTCAACTCAAGGCACACAACACCAACGTGCGCACCGAAATTCTTGCGGGCGTCACGACTTTCCTGGCCATGGCTTACATTCTGTTCGTCAACCCGAGCATCCTCGGCGAGACCGGCATGGACAAAGGCGCGATCTTCGTCGCCACCTGTCTGGCGGCTGCAATCGGCTCGACCGTGATGGGCCTGATCGCCAACTACCCGATCGCTCTCGCTCCGGGCATGGGCCTGAACGCCTTCTTTACCTACACCGTGGTGCTGCACATGGGCCACACCTGGCAGGTGGCGCTGGGTGCGGTGTTCATTTCCGCCGTGCTGTTTTTCCTGCTGTCGATCTTCCGCATCCGTGAATGGATCATCAACGCCATTCCGCTGCCACTGCGCTCGGCGATTGCCGCCGGTATCGGCCTGTTCCTGGCGCTGATCGCCCTGCACAACGCCGGTATCGTGGTCAGCAACCCGGCGACCATGGTCGGCCTCGGCGATCTGACCAAACCGGCACCGATTCTGGCCACCGTCGGCTTTGCCGTGATCGTCGCCCTCGAAGCGCTGAAAGTGCGCGGCGCGGTGCTGATCGGCATTCTCGCCGTAACCATCGCCTCGATCGTACTGAACGTCACCGAGTTCGGCGGCATCATGTCAATGCCGCCGTCGCTGGCGCCAACCTTCCTGCAACTGGACATCAAAGGCGCACTGGACATCGGTCTGGTCAGCGTGATTTTCGCCTTCCTGTTCGTCGACCTGTTCGACAACTCCGGGACCCTGATCGGCGTCGCCAAGCGCGCCGGCCTGATGGGCAAGGACGGCCACATGCCGAAAATGGGCCGTGCGCTGATCGCCGACAGTACTGCGGCCATGGCCGGCTCGCTGCTGGGTACTTCGACCACGACCAGTTACATCGAATCCGCTGCCGGCGTCAGTGCCGGTGGCCGCACGGGCCTGACCGCCATCGTCGTGGCAATCCTGTTCCTGCTGGCGCTGTTCTTCTCGCCCCTGGCGGCCAGCGTTCCGGCGTTCGCCACTGCGCCAGCGCTGCTGTTCGTCGCCGTGCTGATGACTTCCGGCCTGGCGGAAATAGACTGGGACGACATCACCGTGGCGGCGCCGGTTGTGGTTACCGCGCTGGCCATGCCGTTCACCTATTCGATCGCCAACGGCATCGCTTTCGGCTTCATCGCCTGGACCGCCATCAAGCTGCTGTCCGGCCGTGCCCGTGAGCTGAACCCGGCACTGGTGATTCTGTCGATTCTGTTTGTGATCAAGTTGGGTTGGTTCAACGCATGAGTTTCGATTCCCAAGCCTACGCCGAACAACTCGAAGCCAAGGTCACGCGCTTGCGTGATCTGCTGGCACCGTTCGATGCACCTGCGCCGACGGTGTTTGATTCGCCGTTGCAGAACTTTCGCCTGCGCGCCGAATTCCGCCTCTGGCGCGAGGGCGGCGAACGCCACTACGCGATGTTCTCTCAGGACGACAAACGCACGCCGATCCTTATCGAAGAATTCCCGATTGCCAGCCTGCGCATCAACCAGTTGATGCCGCAGTTGAAGGCCGCGTGGCAAGCCAGTTCGGCGCTGAGCCACAAGCTGTTCCAAGTCGAATTTCTGACCACGCTGGCCGGCGACGCGATGATCACCCTGTGCTATCACCGTCCGCTGGACGAGCACTGGCATGCGGCAGCAACGAAGCTGTCGGCCGATCTCGGCGTGAGCATCATCGGCCGCTCCAAGGGCAAGCGCGAAGTGCTCGGTCAGGACTATGTCGTCGAGAAACTCGAAGTCGGCGGCCGCACCTTCAGCTATCGCCAGCCCGAAGGCGCGTTCACCCAGCCCAACGGCACGGTGAACCAGAAGATGCTCAATTGGGCTTACGAAGCGCTGGGCGATCGCAGCGACGATCTGCTCGAGTTGTACTGCGGCAACGGCAACTTCACCCTGCCGCTGGCGACTCGCGTGCGCAAAGTGCTCGCTACCGAAATCAGCAAGACTTCGGTCAACGCGGCCCTGAGCAACCTCAGCGAAAACACTGTGGATAACGTTACGCTGGTGCGTTTGTCCGCCGAGGAGCTGACCGAAGCGCTCAACGAAGTGCGCCCGTTCCGCCGCCTGCACGGCATCGATCTGAAGAGCTACGAATTCGGCAGCGTCTTCGTCGACCCGCCACGCGCCGGCATGGACCCCGACACCTGCGAGCTGACACGACGCTTCGACAACATCCTCTACATCTCCTGCAACCCGGACACCCTGGCGGCCAACATCGCCCAGCTGCATGACACCCACCGCATTACCAAGTGCGCATTGTTCGACCAGTTCCCGTGGACCCATCACATGGAATCCGGTGTGCTGCTGACCCGACGCTAATCGCGGGTAGTTGGTACGAGAAAGCCGTCGTGATTGACGGCTTTTTTGTGGGTGCTCTAAAAGATCGCAGCCTTCGGCAGCTCCTACATGTGGAACGCGGTTATCTGTAGGAGCTGCCGAAGGCTGCGATCTTTTGATCTGTGCGATCACCGAACATAAAACGCCAAGGTCATTTCTGTTCAATTGACCGATGTAACCATCTAGTACATTTTATCTCCACAGGCCGGAACCTCTCGGCCCATGCCAAAAACAATAAGTGGAGTTACCCCATGCCCCCTATCGTTCTGGTGCTTAACGGCCCGAACCTGAACCTGCTCGGCACCCGCGAGCCGGCGACTTATGGTCATGAAACCCTGGCCGATATTTCTGCACTGTGTGGTCGCGCGGCTGACGAGTTCGGCCTGACCGTGGAATTTCGCCAGACCAATCATGAAGGCGAGCTGCTCGACTGGATTCACGCCGCGCGTGGTCGTTGTGCCGGGATCGTGATCAATCCGGCGGCGTGGACGCATACGTCCGTGGCGATTCGCGATGCACTGGTCGCCAGTGAATTGCCGGTGATCGAGGTGCATCTGTCCAACGTCCACGCCCGTGAGCCGTTTCGTCATCATTCGTTTGTTTCCGGCATCGCCACGGCGGTGATGTGCGGGTTCGGCAGCCATGGCTACCGCCTGGCGCTGGAGCATTTCGGTCAGCGGTTGCAGAGGTAAGAACCATGTCGCGTTCCAAGGTGATACTCGCCGGGCTGATCGGCGCCGGGATTCAGGCTTCACGTACACCGGCACTGCATGAGCACGAAGGCGATGCGCAGGGCCTGCGTTATCTGTACCAGCTCATCGACCTCGATCAATTGCACCTCGACAGCACGGCCCTGCACGACCTGCTGCAAGCGGCGGAGCGGATGAATTACACCGGACTGAACATCACTTTCCCGTGCAAACAGGCGGTCATCCCGCTGCTCGACGAATTGTCCCCGGAAGCACGCGGTATCGGCGCGGTCAACACCGTGGTGCTGAAGGACGGCAAGCGTGTCGGCCACAACACCGATTGCCTCGGTTTCGCCGAGGGTTTTCGCCGAGGTCTGCCGGACGCTGCCCTAGAACGTGTAGTCCAGATGGGCGCCGGTGGGGCTGGAGCGGCGGTGGCCCACGCGCTGCTCAGCGAAGGCGTACGGCAATTGACGATTTTTGATGTCGACCGCGAGCGTGCCGAGAGCCTGGCGAACAATCTGAATCAACATTTTGGCGCCGGTCGCGCGCAGGCGGGACGGGATTTGCCCGGGGCGCTGGCGCAGGCCGATGGCCTGGTCAACACCACGCCGATGGGCATGGCCAAGCTGCTGGGTTCACCGGTGCCGGCCGGCTTGCTACGCAAGGCAATGTGGGTCGCGGAAATTGTGTATTTCCCGCTGGAAACCGAGCTGCTGCGCGATGCCCGCGCCTTGGGTTGCCGCACCCTGGATGGCGGCAACATGGCGGTGTTTCAGGCGGTGAAGGCGTTTGAACTGTTCAGCGGCGTGGTGCCGGATGCGCAGCGCATGCTTGAGCATTTTCAGAGCATGAATGGCTGAACAACAGGGTAACTCTGTGGGAGCGAGCCTGCTCGCGAAGGCGTCGATTCAGTCAACGAACAGGGCGACTGACACATCGCTTTCGCGAGCGGGCTCGCTCTCACAGGGGGGATCGAGTCAGGCCTTCAGGTAGCGCAACACCGATTCGCAGATCATCTCGCGGTGGCGCTGCTTGATGGTTTCGTCCGGCAGGTCGATCTGGAAGATTTCTCCCAGCGTGTGGCGGTTCGACACGCGATAGAAGCAGAACGAACTGATCAGCAGGTGCACGTCCAGCGCATCGATGCCACGCCGGAACAAACCTTCGTCCGCGCCTCGTTGCAGAATCCCGCCCAAGGTGTCGAGGATCGTGTTGTTCAGCGCCTTGATCGCATCGGAACGCTTTACGTACTCGGCGTTGTGGATGTTTTCGATGCTGACGATGCGCACGAAATCGACGTTGTGGTCATGGTGATCGAAGGTGAATTCCACCAACCGACGGATCGCCAGCTCGGGCGGCAGCTCGTCCAGGTGCAGGCGGTTTTCCGTGCTGCGAATATCGCCGTAAAGCTTCTCCAGCACCTCGACGTACAACTGCTCCTTGCTGCCGAAGTAGTAATAGATCATGCGCTTGGAGGTGTGGATGCGCTCGGCGATCGCGTCGACGCGGGCGCCGGACAAGCCCTGCTGGACGAACTCGACGATCGCCTCCTGGAGAATGTTTCCGCGGGTCTTTTCCGGGTTGTTCTTGCGACTCTTGCGCGGCACTGCGTCGGACTCGACAGCAGCGGCGGAAAGTTCTGAATTCATGGTCATCGCGGGCTCACGGCCATCACTGCACAAGCTGGCGATTATGGGCCGCGCGGGACAGTGAAGGAAGCCGCGCAGCCGGTGTTTAATCCCGCGTTTACGAATTCCCTACAACTTCGCCTGACGCACCGCACCGCTGCGGGATTTGGCCATCGCCGCCAGCCGCACCGCAACGTTGGCCGCGCCGTAGCCGGCATAGCCATTCTTGCGCTGGATGATCTCGAAGAAGAAACGCCCCTCGAACGGCTCGGTGTAGACGTGAAACAACTCGCCGCCCTGGGCGTCACGGTCGTAGAGCACGTTGTAATAGGCCAGTTCGCTGAGAAACTCATCGTCGAAATCGAAACGCGCCGCGAGGTCGTCGTAATAGTTCAGCGGGATGTCCAGCAGCGGCACACCGGCCTCCTTGGCGCGACTGACCTGGGCGAAGATGTCGTCACAATCGAAAGCGATGTGATGCACACCGGAGCCGCGATAACTCGACAGCGCATGAGAAATGGCGGTGTTGCGGTTCTCGGAAATGTTCAGCGGCAGCCGGATCGAGCTGTCGCGGCTGCGCAGTGCGCGGCTCTTCACCAGACCGTATGGATCGGGCAGCACCACTTCATCGTCGGCTTCGAAATCCAGCAGGCTTTTGTAAAACAGCACCCAACTGTCGAGGCTGTCCGCCGGCAGCGCCATGGCCATGTGATCGATACGCTTGAGGCCGCCGCCGGTCTGCGCGTCCGGCAACAGATTGAAATCGGTGCCGTACACATCGGCTTCCGCATCGACCAGATAAATCAGGCTGCCGTCCGGTGCGCGCACCGCCGCCAGCTCCAGTTCATTCGGCCCGACCAGGCCGCGATAGGGCTGCCCCTTGTAAGCGACCGCGCGGGCCAGCGCACTGGCGCTGTCCTTGACCCGCACGGCCGTGGCGCACAGTGACGGGCCATGGGCTTCGAAAAAGCTGTGGGCGAAGGAATACGGCTCGGAGTTGAGGATCAGGTTGATATCGCCCTGACGCAGCAGGCTGACGCTCTTGGAGCGATGCTGCCCGGCCTTGGCGAAACCGAGGCGTTGCAGCCAGTGACTGAGCTTAGCGCCCAGCGCTTCATCGACGGCAAATTCGAGAAATTCCACGCCGTTGTATTCGCTGGCCGGCGGCGTTTCGAAAAGAATCTCACGGTTGGCCACCGGCGCCGCTTCCTGCTCGAGACGCTGACGGGTCTTCTCTTCCAGATACAGCAGCGAGCGCAAACCGTCGGCGGCATTGGCCCGTGGCGGCGCGGCGCGAAAGCCGTCGTTGAAGATTTCCAGCGACAGCGGCCCGGTATAACCACTCTTGATGATCGGCGCGAGGAAACCCGGCAGATCGAATTCGCCCTGCCCCGGGAAGCAACGGAAATGCCGGCTCCACTCCAGCACATCCATAGCAAGGATCGGCGCGTCGGCCATTTGCACGAAGAAGATCTTGTCGCCGGGAATGTCGGCGATCGCGCTGGGATCGCCCTTTAGCGACAGGGTGTGAAAGCTGTCGAGCAGCACGCCGAGGTTGGAGTGATCAGCCTGACGGACGATGTCCCAGACCTGTTGATAAGTATTGACGTGACGGCCCCACGCCAGCGCTTCGTAACCGATGCGCAAGCCACGGGCGCCGGCGCGTTCAGCCAGCAGGCGCAAATCATCGACGAGGATTTGTTGATCGCCGACACTGTCCGGCGAGGCGTTGCTGCAGACCAGCACCAGGTCGGTGCCAAGTTCCTGCATCAGATCGAATTTGCGCTCGGCACGTTCAAGGTTGCGCGCCAGGCGATCGCGGCGGCAGCCTTCGAAGTCACGGAACGGCTGAAACAGGGTGATGGCGATCCCCAGATCGGCGCACATCTGTTTAATTTCCCGGGGGCTGCCGTCGTAGTACAGGAGGTCGTTTTCGAAAATCTCCACGCCGTCGAACCCGGCGGCGGCAATGGCTTCGAGTTTTTCCGGCAGGGTGCCGCTCAAGGAAACGGTGGCAATGGAACGCTGCATGTTTCAACTCCCGGACTGCGCCGCTTTATCTTTACTGTAGGAGCTGCCGAAGGCTGCGATCGTTTGATCTTGATTACCAAAACAGCAAAATCAAAAGATCACAACCTTCGGCAGCTCCTACCGGGGAATGGGTTTTTATAGTGAGGGAAATTATTGGCTGCATCCCTGCGCGCAGCAATTTAAAGTGTACTACCCGGTTAGTTTTGCGTGCGATTATCGAACACTAAGGCGATTTGGCGAATTGACGATTTTTTGTTCACTGCCCAACATCGGTTGCACATCGAGTCCGGCCACTAACCACCGGGCAAGGTGTTCGACAGAAAAGAACACCAAATAACAAATCCAAAAACGGGTGGAACACATGATTCCTTCACAGACTTCCCGCATGGCTCCGGCCATGAGCACTGCCACGGGTGGCATTGGCGACAAGATCCGCGGCGCCATGGCCGTCGGCAAGACCCGCTGGGGCATGCTGGCGCTGGTGTTTTTTGCCACCACCCTCAACTACATCGACCGCGCCGCCCTCGGCGTCATGCAGCCGATCCTCGCCAAGGAAATGAGCTGGACGGCGATGGACTACGCCAACATCAACTTCTGGTTTCAGGTCGGCTACGCGATCGGTTTTGTCCTGCAGGGACGCCTGATCGACCGGGTCGGCGTCAAGCGCGTGTTCTTCTGCGCCGTACTGCTCTGGAGCCTGGCCACCGGTGCCCATGGCCTGGCGACCTCCGCCGTCGGCTTCATGGTCTGCCGCTTCATCCTCGGCCTGACGGAAGCGGCCAACTACCCGGCCTGTGTGAAAACCACGCGCCTGTGGTTCCCGGCCGGTGAACGCGCTGTCGCTACCGGCATCTTCAACGCCGGCACCAACGTCGGCGCGATGTTCACGCCGATGCTGCTGCCACTGGTCCTGCATGTGTGGGGCTGGCAAGCGGCGTTCCTGTGCATGGCGGCACTCGGCGGCATCTGGCTGTTGTTCTGGGGCTTGAAGTATTTCAATCCGGAAGATCACCCGACGGTGAAGCAGTCGGAACTCGATTACATCCAGCAGCAAGTCGAACCGGAACAGGCCCGCGTGCCGTTCAGCAAGATCCTGCGCATGCGCGGCACCTGGGCCTTCGCCCTCGCCTACTCGCTGACCGCGCCGGTGTTCTGGTTCTATCTGTACTGGCTGCCGCCGTTTCTCAATCAGCAATACAACCTCGGCATCAACGTGACGCAGATGGGTATTCCGCTGATCATCATCTACGTCACGGCTGACTTCGGCAGTGTCGGCGGCGGGATTCTGTCCTCGTTCCTGATCGGTCGCGGCATGAACTCGATCAAGGCGCGGTTGCTGTCGATGTTGCTGTTTGCCTGCTGCATCATCGGCGTGGTGATGGCCGCCGGCTCGGCGAACCTGTGGGTGGCGGTGGCGGCGATCTCGCTGGCGATCGGCGCGCATCAGGCCTGGACTGCGAACATCTGGAGCCTGGTGATGGACTACACGCCCAAGCACATGATGAGCACGGTGTTCGGCTTCGGCGGCATGTGCGCGGCGATCGGCGGGATGTTCATGACCCAGATCGTCGGCCACATCCTCACCGTCACCAACAATAACTACACAGTGCTGTTCACGCTGATCCCGGCGATGTACTTCCTCGCACTGACGTGGATGTACTTCATGGCACCGCGCAAGATTCCGAGCGTTACCGAATAACCTGCCTGCATACATCCCATTGTGGGAGCGAGCCTGCTCGCGAAGGCGTCACGTCAGCCGCTGAATATGGCGACTTACACACCGCTTTCGCGAGCAGGCTCGCTCCCACAAGTTGTACCGGGATCCGCTCTTTAGCGCCGGCTCTGCTGCCACGCTGCCGCCAATCCGCTGCAACAGATCACCGCAATACCAATCACCGTCAACCCGCTCGGTGTGTGATTGAACAGCAGCCAGCCCAACAACCCGGCAAAGACGATCTGGCAATAGCCGAACGGCGCCAGCAAGGCTGGTGCTGCGTGACGGAAGGCCTGAGTCAGAAACAGATGCGCCGTCATCCCGCAACTGCCCAGCGCCAGCATCAGCGCGGCATGAGGCAACGTCGGCACCTGCCAGAAGAACGGCACCAGCGCGCTCATCACCAGGGTATTGCACAGCCCGGCGAAGAAGTTGCTGGTGGTCGGGCTGTCCACTTCGGCGAGCTTGCGCGTCAGCAATTGGTAGAAGCAGAAGAACAGCGCCGAGCAGAACGGCAGCAGGATTGCCGGGGTGAACAGTTCGCCGCCCGGGTGGACGATGATCAGCACGCCGATGAAGCCGCAGATCACCGCGATCCACTGTCCGCGCGTCACCCGTTCCTTGAGCAGCGGCACCGATAACGCCGTCACCAATACCGGTGCGAGAAAGTTGACCGCCGTGGCTTCGGCCAGCGGGATGTACAGCAGCGCCGTGGTGAAAAACAGGCTGGTGCCGAGCAGGCACAGTGCACGGGCGAGCTGCCATAACGGCTTCTTGGTGCGCAGAACGCGCAAGCCGGACTGCGGCAGGAAAATCCCCGCCATCAACAAGGTGTGCACCACATAGCGCGCCCACACCACCATCACGATCGGATAAAAACCGGAGAGGTATTTCGACAACGCGTCGTGGCTGGAAAACAGGAACGTCGCCACGACAATCAGCAGAATCCCCTTGAAGGGCTGGTTGACACCGGAGAGCGGGGTGCTGACGGTCATTGGCAATCTCTGAAAAATACCCGGGCGAGCGTTCGCGCTGGCGGCAATCGTTGTGGCAATCATAGTCGGCCGAGCTTTCAGCAACCGCACAGGTTGCACTCTTCTTCGCCGGGAAACCGCCGCCAGGCAAAACCTTTAGGCAAGATTCCCGCCACTTCGGCGTCCGGCCAGTGTGCAACATCACAGACTGCCGTCGAAACAGCGGGTTCATGAATTCAACGGAAGAAATTCCACTCGGGATTGAATTCACGGCCCGCTCGACCGTCAATACCAGGCCCGCACCATGTGGGCGCGTGTGCATGGACGGACGACCGGACTGGCGCCACACTCACACAGCGGCAACACTCATCACCATCAGACTCATCACCGGCAATAAAAGAGGATTCCCACATGCTATGGAAAAAAGGCCGACGCAGTGACAACGTCGTCGACGCCCGGGGTGATGATGCCGGCGGTGGCGGCGGCATGCGCTTCGGTGGCGGCAAGGGTCTGAGCCTGACGGCCATCGTGCTGATCGTCGGCATCGGCTGGCTCACCGGCCAGGACCCGCTGCAGATCCTCGGCCAGTTGACCGGCCAGATGGAACAACCGGCGCCCACCTCGCAAACCCGTCAGGCACCGCCGGCCAATGATGAACAGGCTGAATTCGTCCGCTCGATCCTCGGCGACACCGAAGACACCTGGGGTCCGATCTTCCAGCAGGCCGGACGCCAATACAAAGACCCGACACTGGTGCTGTTCAGCAATCGGGTGAACTCCGCGTGCGGCAAGGCCACTTCTGCCACCGGCCCGTTCTATTGCCCGGCCGACCAGAAGGTCTATCTGGACATGGCGTTCTTTCAGGAAATGTCGCAGCGCTTCAAAGCCGCCGGCGATTTCGCTCAGGCTTACGTGATTGCGCACGAAGTCGGCCATCATGTGCAGACGCTGCTGGGCGTCTCGGCGAAGATGCAGGCGGCGCGTCAGCAAGGCCGGCAGATGGAGGGCGACGGCGGCCTGCTGGTTCGTCAGGAATTGCAGGCCGACTGTCTCGCTGGCGTCTGGGCGTATAACGCGCAGAAACGCCTGAACTGGCTGGAACCGGGCGACATCGAGGAAGCCTTGAACGCCGCCAACGCCATCGGCGATGATCGCTTGCAGCAACAGGGTCAGGGCCGTGTGGTCCCGGACTCGTTTACCCACGGTACGTCAGCGCAAAGGGTGCGCTGGTTCAAAACCGGATTCGCGCAAGGCCAGGTAAGCCAGTGCGACACCTTCGCGGCGAAAACCCTGTAAATGCATAAATGGCTTGTGGCGTTACTGTTGATCGCCGGCACCGCGCAAGCGGCTGGCGTCGATGCGATCAGCCCCGGTCGCCTGCAACTCAAGGCCGGGGAAATGGCAGTGGGCATCGGCCCGGCACCGGAAAAGATCGAGCGGGTGCTGATCGTCATTCACGGTCGCCTGCGCAACGCCGAGACCTATCGCAAAAGCGCGGAAAGCGCCGCCGAACTCGCCGGGCAGACCGCGCACACGCTGGTGATCGCTCCGCAGTTTCTCAATGAAAGCGACGTCACCCTGTATTCCTTGCCGCCGACGGTGCTGCGCTGGCAGGGCAACGAGTGGATGGGCGGCGGCTTGTCCACCGGGCCGAATCCGCTGAGTTCCTACGCGGCGCTGGACGAAATCGTCGCGCGGCTCAGCGACCGCAAACAGTTTCCGGACGTGAAGCAGATCGTGATCTTCGGCCACTCCGGCGGTGGTCAGGTGGTGCAGCGTTACGCCCTGCTGGCCAAGGATCAGCCGGCGCTCAAGGCCAACGGTATTCGCTTGCGCTATGTGGTGGCCAATCCCTCTTCTTACGCGTACTTCAACGAGCAGCGGCCAGTGGCGTTCGACCACGCACAATGCCCGGGCTTCAATCGCTGGAAGTACGGCCTGGCGGACATGCCGGTGTATGCCGGCGGGCAAACGCCTTTGCAGGTTGAGAGCGCTTACGTCAAACGCGAGGTGATTTATCTGCTCGGGCAGCAGGACGTCGACCCGGAACACCCGGCGCTGGACAAGAGCTGCGCAGCCGAGGCGCAAGGGGCTTACCGCTTGATGCGCGGGAAGCTGTATTTCGGCTATTTGCTGCGCCGCCATCCTGAGGGGGTCAATCAGCGGCTGGTGGAGGTGCCTGGGGTCGGGCATGACGGGGATGGCATGCTGACGTCGGCGGAGGGGCAGAAGGCGTTGTTTGATCAGTGAGTTTTTTGCTGGATCCACCGGCCCCTTCGCGAGCAGGCTCGCTCCCACATTTGGAATAAATGCCACAGTTGGAACGCATTCCCCTGTAGGAGCGAGCCTGCTCGCGAAGGCGTCCGATCAGACAACAACGATCTCAGGCCTGCAGCATCCGCCGCAACTCAACACAATCCCTTGCATGCCAATCCGTCAACTCCGGCCACGGGTTATCCGGCAGATTCACCAACACCGTCCGCGCCCCCGCTGCTCGGCCGCAATCGAGATCAAAGCGATAATCACCAACCATCACCATGTCACTGGCCGGCACTTGCCAGGCATCGGCCAGTTTCAGCAAACCGCCCGGATGCGGCTTTGGCGGTGCTTCGTCGCGACCCAGCACATCCTCGACCGCGAAGCAGTCGGCCAGGCCGATTGCCTCCAGCGTGACATGCGCCAGCTCCCGCGCATTGCGCGTGAGGATGCCGAGGCGATAACCGCGCGCATGCAGGTCGCGCACCAGCTCAACCGCGCCGGTGGCCGGGATCGAGCCCAGCGCCAGATCGCGTTCATGCTCAAGCAACCAGGCATGCTTGGCCGCCGCTTCATCCGCTGGCAACGCGGCGAGGTGGGTGAGGATGTCGTCCTCGGGCGGAATCGCCAGTGCCACGCGAATCGCCGCGAAATCATGCACGGCGACAGTCAGCGTGCCGTCCATGTCGAATACCCAATGGCGAACCGCGGTCAGGCTCATGCCCAGTCCTTGCGATGGCGGATCAGACCTTCCTGAGTCACCGAAGCGACCAGTTGCCCGGCGCGGTTGAATACGCTGCCACGGGAAAAACCACGGGAGTTGCCGGCCCACGGGCTGTCCATCGCGTAGAGCAACCAGTCATCGGCGCGCAGATCATTGTGGAACCACAGCGCGTGATCAAGGCTGGCGACCTGCATGTCTTTCTGCCAGACCGACTTGCCGTGGGGCAGCATCGAAGTGGTCAGCAGGCCGAAGTCCGAGGCATACGCCAGCAGGTATTTGTGCAGCGCAGGGATGTCGGCCAAGGCGCCGTCGGCGCGGAACCACACGTACTTCAGCGGATCGGCCGGTTGCGGGTTGTACGGGTCTTTTTCGGTAACCGGGCGTACTTCGATCGGTTTCGGGCACAGCAGTTTTTCACGCATGTGCTCGGGAATCAGGTGCGCACGCTGCTGAATCAGTTCCAGCTCCGAGGGCAGGTTTTCCGGGCCGACCACCACGGGCATCTGGCCCTGATGCTCGAAGCCTTGTTCGTCGTACTGGAACGAAGCGCTGCACGTGAAGATCGGGTGGCCCTTCTGAATCGCAGTCACGCGGCGAGTGCTGAAGCTGCCGCCATCACGCACGCGATCCACCGAATAGACCACCGGCAACTTGGCATCGCCCGGGCGCAGGAAATAACCGTGCAGCGAGTGCACATGACGCGCCTCTTCCACCGTCTGACTGGCCGCCGACAGCGACTGGCCGAGCACCTGACCGCCGAACAACTGGCGGAACCCCAGATCCTGGCTGCGGCCACGGAACAGGTTTTCTTCGATCGGTTCCAGGGTCAGCAGATCGACCAGATCTTCCAGCACTTGGCTCATTAGGCACTCCTCACACAAAGCAATGGCCGCGCAGTCTTGGCTGCGGCGGACGATTCAGGTTCTGGCACGGGCCAAATACGATGGCGGCCATTGTAAACGTCCGTGTCGGCTTATTCATGCAAGGTTTGCAGCCATTGTTCGCGGCTGATGCGATACAGAACATGGCGGCGCAACGGGTGATCGAGCGCAAGCTTGGGGTGATCGAAATCATCCTGTGGATCGTGATGCATGCCGATCGCCTGCATGACCTTCTCCGACTGCGCATTCTGCCCGGCGGTAAACGAGACGATTTCCTCCAGTTTCAATTGGTCGAAACCGGCGCGCAGTGCCGTCCACGCCGCTTCGCTGGCGTAACCCAGGCCCCAGTGTTCCTTGGCCAGACGCCAGCCGATCTCCACCGCCGGGGTAAACGGCGCATCGAAGCCGACCACGCCCAACCCGGTGAAACCGATGAACTCGCCCGTGTCCTTGCGCTCCAGCGCCCACAGGCCAAACCCATGCTCGGCAAAATGTCCGCGCACGCGACCGATCAGCGCGGCACTTTCGAGCCGGGTCAACGGTGCCGGAAAGTAGCGCATCACCTGCGGATCGGCGCACATTGCGGCGAATGCCGGCAAATCCTCGTCCTGCCACTGACGCATCAACAAGCGCGCGCTTTGCAGCTCCAGTATCGGCTCCATCGTCCCCTCCATTTCCATGCCGTTGAGTCTACATCGCTGGTAGGATCGTTCATTCTTTCCCAGGTTCTGCGCGAAACAAGCCATGCCCTTGCCGTTGATCTATCACGAAGACTACAGCCCCGAGTTTCCCGCGGATCACCGCTTTCCAATGGACAAGTTTCGGCTGCTGCGCGATCACCTGGTCGACAGCGGCCTGACCCGCGACGCCGACCTGCTGCGCCCGCAGATCTGCCCCAACGACATCCTCGCCCTCGCCCATGACCGCAGCTATATCGAACGCTACATGAGCGGCGAGTTGTCCCGCGAAGACCAACGGCGCCTCGGCCTGCCGTGGAACGAAGCGCTGGCGCGACGCACCGTGCGTGCAGTGGGCGGTTCGATCCTCGCGGCAGAGCAAGCCCTTGAGCATGGTCTGGCCTGTCATCTGGCCGGCGGCACCCATCACGCTCACTACGATTACCCTGCCGGCTTCTGCATCTTCAATGACCTGGCGATCATCAGCCAGTACCTGTTGCAGAGCGGCCGGGTCAATCGCGTGCTGATCTTCGATTGCGACGTGCATCAGGGCGACGGCACTGCGCGGATTCTGCACGACACGCCGGAGGCGATTACCGTTTCCCTGCACTGCGAGAAGAATTTTCCCGCGCGCAAAGCCGAAAGTGACTGGGACATCCCGCTGCCAAAAGGCATGGGCGATGCCGACTATCTGCAGGTGGTGGATGACACGCTCAATTACCTGTTGCCGCTGTATCAACCGGATCTGGTGCTCTACGACGCTGGCGTTGATGTGCACAAGGACGATGCACTCGGTTATCTGCAACTGACCGACGCCGGCGTGGCCGAGCGCGATGAACGGGTGATGCGCCATTGTCTGGGCCGCGAC
Organism: Pseudomonas sp. TE9122; assembly: GCF_056278925.1. Taxonomy (NCBI): domain Bacteria; kingdom Pseudomonadati; phylum Pseudomonadota; class Gammaproteobacteria; order Pseudomonadales; family Pseudomonadaceae; genus Pseudomonas; species Pseudomonas sp. TE9122. Next base: position 4,574,301 of record NZ_JBWBQI010000001.1, read on the forward strand.
ATCCCGGTGGTCGGGGTGATCGGCGGCGGCTACAGCAAGGATCGCCACGCCCTCGCCCGCCGCCACGGCATCCTCCATCACAGCGCGCAACGGGTCTGGGATTCACACGGCTGTCATTGAAACGTGCTGCGTTACCCACAATCGCTGTGGAACTGGCTGTGGATAACCTGAGTGAAAGGGACTGCAGGCCATGCTGGGCAAGGCGCCCAGCGCACTGTTTGTTTTTTAACCAGCCTCGAAATACACCGCAGCCCCGGTGGGAGCGAGCCTGCTCGCGAAAGCTTTAGCACCCGCAACTTCTAATTGACTGACAGACCGCGTTCGCGAGCAGGCTCACTCCTACAGGGGTTCAGCGCTGTTAGAATGCGCGCCTTGTCCCGCCATACCGCAGCGCACGCCCATGACCCAGAACTCCGCCCCCGCCAACACCCACGTCGCTATCATCGGCGGTGGCCCCGCCGGCCTGATGGCCGCCGAAGTGCTGAGCCAGGCCGGAATCCGCGTCGACGTGTACGACGGCATGCCCTCGGTCGGGCGCAAGTTCCTGCTGGCCGGAGTCGGCGGCATGAACATCACCCACTCCGAAGCCTACCCGGCATTCCTCTCCCGCTACGCTGAACGCGCACCGCAGATCGCCCCGCTGCTGCGCGCATTCGATGCCGATGCCTTGTGCCAGTGGATTCACGATCTGGGCATCGAAACCTTCATCGGCAGCTCCGGCCGCGTGTTCCCCACCGACATGAAAGCCGCGCCACTGTTGCGCGCCTGGCTCAAGCGCCTGCGCGACAGCGGCGTAGTTATCCACACCCGCCATCGCTGGCTCGGCTGGGACGCAAGCGGTGCACTGCGCATCGCCAGCCCGCAAGGCGAAATCAGCGTAAACCCCGACGCCACCCTGCTCGCCCTCGGCGGCGGCAGTTGGGCGCGCCTGGGCTCGGATGGCGCGTGGATGTTGCCGCTGGAGCAGCGCGGCGTGGATCTGGCACCGTTGCAGCCAAGCAATTGCGGCTTCGAGGTGCAGGCCTGGAGCGAGCTGATGGTGAGCAAATTCGCCGGCGCGCCGCTGAAAAACATTGCCATCGGTTTGAACGACGACATCCCGCGCTTGGGCGAATGCGTGATCACCGCGACCGGCATTGAAGGCAGCCTGATCTATGCGCTGTCGGCGCCGATTCGTGAGGAAATCAATCGCTATGGCGCAGCGGTTATCCACATCGACCTGCTGCCCGGCCGGCCTGTGGATAAATTGCAGGCGGCGCTGAGCAAACCACGTGGCTCGCGCTCAATGGCCAAGCATCTGCACAGTCAGGTGGGGATTGATGGGGTTAAAGCAGCGTTGTTGCGCGAGCTGACCGATGCCGAAACCTTCGCCAATCCGGCGCTGTTGGCCCGAGCGATCAAAGCGTTGCCGCTGACTCTGGTGAAAACCCGTCCACTGGACGAAGCGATCAGCAGTGCCGGTGGAGTGCGGTTTGAAGCGATGGATGAGCGCTTGATGCTCAAGGCGTTGCCGGGGGTGTTTTGTGCCGGCGAGATGCTCGACTGGGAAGCGCCGACGGGCGGCTACTTGCTGACCGGGTGTTTTGCCAGTGGGCGGGCGGCTGGGCTGGGAATCGTGCAATGGCTTAAGCACAAAACCCTGTAGGAGCTGACGAGTGAAACGAGGCTGCGATCTTTTGATCTTCAAAAATCAACATCAAAAGATCGCAGCGTTCCGCAGCTCCTACAGGGAAACGCATCCCCAATGTGGGAGCGAGCCTGCTCGCGAAGACGTCCTTACAAACGCTTCATCAAATCACGGCTTGCGCTTGCGCGGTCCGGTATTGAACACCGGCACTTTGCGCACCGGCTTGATCGATGGCTCCGGTGCCGAGGTCTCGCCGCTGTCGACCCACTTGCCCAGATTGCGTTTTCCACCGCCACCGCCCGATGCTTTCGGCTTCTTAGGTTTTTTCGGTTTCTTGATCACCTGACCGCTGGCATCGGTGTCCGGCACACGGTGCTCGGGCTCGAAATCCGGTTCGTTCTGGCGCTTCAGGTTCTGCCGCGTCAGCATTTCGATGGCCGAGAGCATGTTCACTTCATCGGCACACACCAGCGAGATCGCCTCACCGGTGGCACCCGCGCGGCCAGTGCGGCCGATGCGGTGAATGTAATCCTCGGCGACGATCGGCAGATCGAAGTTGACCACCAGCGGCAGGTCTTCGATGTCCAGACCACGGGCGGCAACGTCGGTCGCCACCAGAATCTGCACTTCGCTGAGCTTGAACCGGTCCAGCGCGCGCTGGCGCGTGGCCTGGGGTTTGTCGCCATGGATGCCGTCAGCATTCACACCGAGGCCCTGAAGTTTTTCCACCAGCGCATCGACGCCGTTGCGGGTCTTGGCGAACACCAGCACCTGCTTCCACTTGTTCTTGCGCATCAGGTGCACGAACAGTTCAGCCTTGCGCTTCTTGTCCACGGTGACGATCCACTGCTTGACCGTGTTGGCGGCGACGTTGCGCGGGCTGACTTCGACGCTCAAAGGATCGTTGAGCATCTGCCCGGCAAGCAGGCGGATATCATCGGAGAAGGTCGCGGAGAACAGCAGGGTCTGGCGCTTTTTCGGCAGCATGCGGTAAATGTTCGCCAGTTCTTCGGAGAAGCCCAGGTCGAGCATACGGTCGGCTTCATCCAGCACCAGCGTTTGCAGTTGATCGAGTTTCAGCGCGTTCTGGCGGAACAGGTCGATCAAGCGACCGGGTGTGGCGACCAGCACATCGACGCCGCCGCGCAGCTTCATCATCTGCGGGTTGATGCTGACACCGCCATACACCGCGTAAGTACGCAGCGGCAGGTTTTCCGCGTACTGGCGCACGGCTTCGTGGACCTGCTCGGCCAGCTCGCGGGTCGGCACCAGAATCAGCGCACGCGCCGAATTGGCGGTGACTTTCGGCCCTTCCATGGTCAGCAACTGCAACAGCGGCAAAGCGAAACCGGCAGTTTTACCGGTGCCGGTCTGGGCCGCTGCCATCAGGTCGCGACCGGCCAGCACCGCCGGAATGGCTTGCGCCTGCACCGGCGTCGGGGTCTGGTAGCCGAGCGTCTCGAGGGAGCGCAGCAAGGGTTCGATCAGGCCAAGGGAGGCGAAAGTCATGGGAGTACCGTAGGAAAAAATGACGCGGGGATGCAATGCCGCGCAGTTTACCCTAATTCGTACGCGCTTCCGTCGGAACGGCTTTCGCCTCTTCCACGGGTGGCTGCGCAGGTCGACGCCATTGCGGCAGGCTGATCAGCAGCACAGCGCTGATGATCACCAGCATCGCCAGCGCTTCTTCGATGCCGATGGTCTCGCCGACAAACACCACGCCGAGCAACACCGCCACCGCCGGGTTGACGTAGGCATAACTGGTCGCTGCCGCCGGGCGCACGTGTTTGAGCAGATACATGTAGGAATTGAAGGCGATGATCGAGCCAAAGAAAATCAGATAGGCCAGCGCCAGCCACCCTTCGAGCGGCGGCATGGCTTGCAGGTGCTCGCCACTCAGCGCACTGCCGATCAGCAAGACCACGCCGCCGACGAGCATTTCCACCGCGCTGGCCATCGCCCCCGCCGGCAATGGCAGGTATTTGCTCCACACCGAGCCGAACGCCCAGCTCGCCGCCGCGAAGATCAGCAACATCGCACCGAGCGGGCTCGATTGCAGGTTGGAACCCATGTTGAGCATGGCGATGCCAATAATCCCCAACGCGACACCGGCCCACTCCAGCCGCGTATTGCGCGCACCCCAGAAGTAGCCGAACAACAAGGTGAACAGTGGCACCGTCGCCACCGCCAGCGCGGCAACGCCGGAAGCCACACCAGTGTGCTCGGCCACGCTGACCGCGCCATTACCAAAACTGAGCAGCAGAATGCCGACCAGCCCCGCCGCTTTCCACTGCGCCCAGGTCGGCACAGGAGCACCGCGCCAGCGCAGCCAGGCGTACATCAAGCTGCCGGCAATGACGAAGCGCACCCCGGCCAGCAACAGCGGCGGCCAGTATTCGACGCCAATGCGAATCACCAGATAGGTCGATCCCCAAATCACGTACAACGCAAAAAACGCAGCGATTAACGGCAGGGAAAAACGGCGCAAGGCAGGCATGGGCAGCTCGACAGTCAGGCTCGGTGGATGGATTATTCTAGAAAGGCTGCCGCGCAAAAATAAGTTACAAAACCTGTTTATCGCGCCGGTACACTTTTGCATGAAAGCAACTGAGACCGACAAGGTCCTTGTGGGAGCGAGCCTGCTCGCGAAAGCGGTGTATCGGTAGACATCCATCTTGGATCGTTCCCACGCTCCGCGTGGGAATGCCTCAACGGACGCTCTGCGTTCGGCTTTGAAAGGGACGCCGAGCGTCCCGGGCTTCATTCCCACGCAGAGCGTGGGAACGATCAGTCGGAGTACCCAGGATCAGCGATAACGCTGCAGATGCTCGCCGACTTTCGCCGCAGGGACTTTCTGCAACTTGCACAGCAGGTCGTGATTCAACTCGCGCACCCCGTGCTTGCCCCGCAACTCTTCCGCCAAATGCGCCATCAGATTGGCGGCCATCTCGGCGTCGGCCATGGCCCGGTGAGCCTGGCCGGTGTGCGGCAACTGCGCGAACGTGGTGAGCGTACCGAGCTTGTGATTCGGCGCCGCCGGCATCAGGCGCCGCGCCAGCAGCAGTGAACAGGCGAAATTCTGCAGGCGTGTGCGTTTGATCCGCCCCAGTTCGAAATCCCAGAACTTCTGGTCGAACGAGGCGTTGTGCGCCAGCAACGGCGTGCAGCCGACGAATTCGTTGACCTCTTCCATCACCCGCTCGGCCGGCGGCGCGGTGCGCAGCATGGCGTTGCTGATGCCGGTCAGTTGCTCGATGAACGCGGGGACGCGCACGCCGGCGTTCATCAGGCTCTGGTAACGCTCGACGATGCGGCCGTTTTCCAGCATGACCACGGCGATTTCCGTGGCGCGGCAGCTGCTGTTCGGCGACAGGCCGGTGGTTTCAAAGTCGATGACTGCAATGCGTTCCAAACCGGGGTGTACTCCGTTCAAATCTATTGTTCAGCTCAGCTCTTGAGCAACAGTGCGCCTTCGATCGGCACGTAGCGGCTGGCGGCGCGGATCAGCGAGTTGGCGGTAAGGCCAGGGACGCCGTAGGCCACCGCTTGCACGCCGTGCTTGTTGATGATGCGCTCGAGCAGCATGTCGAAATCGCCGTCACCGGAAGCCAGTACCACTTCGTCGACATGGTCGGCGGCGTCCATGATGTCCAGGGTAATGCCCACGTCCCAGTCACCCTTGGCCGAGCCGTCGCTGCGCTGGATGTAGGGCTTGAGCTTCACGATGAAGCCGAGGTTGCGCAGGATCTGCTGAAACTGCTGCTGCTTGCTGTCGCCACGGTCGATCGCGTAGGCGTAGGCCTCGACGATCTGCCCGTTCTTGCTGATGTCCGCCCACAATGCGGCGTAGTTGAAGTGGCAACCATAGGCCTGACGCACGGTGTAGTAGAGGTTCTGCACATCGGCGAACACTGCGATTTTTTTCACCGGAGTTCCTGTGGGCGCACAAGCGCACGAAGCGGGGTCAGGCGATCAGGCCTGAAAAAGGCGCTCAGTATGCCAGCCAAGAGAAAGATTCAGCGAATAATCACCGGCTGGCGCCGAGGTGTCCCTGACAAACGGTGTTGTGGCGAGGGGAGTTATCCCCGCTGGGCCGCGCAGCAGTCCTCGCTCCAATTAGGAAAAGCGGGGCTGCTACGCAGCCCAACGGGGATAAATCCCCTCGCCACAGGGGTCGATGTCAGCCTTGAAAGGCTATGTCAGACGAAAGAGTCGTCGTCATCGAAGAACGACGAATTGTCGCTGCTGTAATCGGCGTCGCTGAAACCGCCCTGGTCATTGCCCGAGAAGCCGTTGTCCGCCACGCGCTGATCATCGCCCCAGCCGTTGTTGCTCTGGTCGGCGACCTGCGCCGGTTCTTCCTTGATGACCTCGACGATTTCTTCCGGTTGCTGATTGTGGTGGAACAGGCTGCTGATGCCCTGCGCCAGCATCACACCGCCGGCCACGCCAGCGGCGGTTTTCAGCGCGCCGCCGAGGAAGCTGTTGCCCGCCGCCGGGGCTGCCTGCTGCGCATAGTTGGGCGGCGCGGCGCCGAAGCTCTGTTGTGGCGCCGGTGCCTGGTAGCTCTGCTGCGGTGCCGGTTCACGCCAGCCGCCGGAGGACGACGGCGCTGCGCTCTGGCTCGGCGCCGGACGCGAACTGCCGCCACCAAAAATGCTCGACAGGAAGCCACCGCTACCGCTCGCTGCCGGTGCGCCACTCTGGGCCTTGGCCGATTGCAGCTCGGCCTGCAGGCGCTGGACTTGCTGGGTCAGTTGCTTGTTCTGCTCGTCGAGGCTTTTCAGCGCGGCCTCTTGCACCAGAATCGCCTGGGTCATGAAATAGCCTGCCGCCGGTTGGCGCGTCAGGTGTTCCTTGATCCGCGCCTCGGCCTGGGCGTCGCGCGGGGCTGCCTCCGTTTCGGCCTGTTGCAGCCGGGAAAACAGTCCATCGATCAGGGTTTGCTCTTCGCTGTTCATGGCGACCTCGTAGATTGCCGGTAATAACATGCCCGCACCCACTCTGGGCGCGGTGCTCTCCTGTAATGGAGACAGTGACAAAACGTTTCAATGACCTTTACCGAATGTTTACGTTTGTGTCGCCCCGCGTTGCATCGGTTAAAGTGAGCCACTGTTTTCGACCTGCGATACCGACTGATGAATGCCCTCGAAGTACTGCGCGACTCTTTGTATTTTTTCAAACGCCATCTGGGCAGCATCGTGCAGTTGTGCCTGCCGCTGGTGATCGTCGAAGCTTTCTTGCAGCAGGCGGTCGATCACGCCACCGGGCCGGACACCTTCGCCGGAGTCAGCATCATCGTCGGCCTGCTGGTGTATCCGCTGTACACCGCCGCGCTGATCCTGTTTCTCGATGCGCGCAGCCGTGGCGAGTCGCCGCGCAACCGCGACCTGCTGGCGATGGCCGCAACCCTGTGGCCACGCTTCGCCGTGCTGACCGCGCTCAATACCTTGCTGATTCTGCTGGGCCTGTCGCTGTACTTCCTGCCGGGTCTGATGCTGATGGTCATGCTCGCCTTCGCTGAATACCTGTTGGTGCTGCGCGGCCTCGGGCCGTTGCAGGCGATGAAGGAAAGCCTGCGCCTGACGCGCGGGCACTTCTGGCGCATCCTGCTGTGCATTCTCTGCGTGATGACTCCGTTGTGGTTGCTCAAGGGCGCGACGCTGGCGGTGTACCCCGAACCGCAGAATCCGCTGATTGCCGGGCTGATCGACAGCGCTCACAGCTTTCTGCAACTGTTCACCAGTGTGGTGCTGTTCCGCCTGTTCATGCTGATCAGCGAATTGCCTGACAAACGTAACGGAGCGGTCTGACCGCGCCGTGCTTGGGCTTCGCGGCTGCCGTCAGGTATGCTCGGGGCCACTTCCTGTAACGCTATAAGCCGAGCCATGACCCGTCTGCTGCGCTACACCCTGCTTCTCGTCATCCTTGCCGTCGTCCTGTTCGGCGTACTGCTGTTCAGTCTGACCTGGCGCCCCGATGCCCGCGAAACTCTCCCGGTCAGTTGCAGCACCACGGCGCCGACGCTGGTGCCCGGGCAAGCACTGAAAGTCATGACCTGGAACGTGCAGTTCCTCGCCGGCAAGCGCTACGTATTCTGGAATGACCTGGCTCAGGGCGACGACGAAGCGCCGACCCCGGAAGACATGGCGTTTAGCCTCGACGAAGTGGCGCGGGTGATCCGCGACGAACAACCCGATGTGGTGTTGTTGCAGGAGCTCGACGACGGCGCCAAGGCCAGCGATTACCAGAACCAGCTCAAACTGTTGCAGGAACGTGTCGCCGATCTGTACCCGTGCAGCACCAGCGCCTTCGACTGGAAAGCCGATTTCGTCCCCGAGCCCCATATCTACGGCAGCGTCGGCCGCCAGTTGGCCACCTTGAGTCGCTATCGCATCGAACACGCCGAACGCCTGCAACTGCCCGTCGCCCCGAGCAACTTCATCAGCCGCCAGTTCCAGCCCAAAGACGCCTTGCTGGCCGTCAAACTGCCGCTCAGTGATGGCGGACAACTGACCGTGTTCAACACCCATCTGCAGCGCGCCAGCCAGGCGCAAGTCGCCGCCGTGGCCAAGGTGCTCGACAAATATGAAAGCCAAGGCCTGCCCTGGCTGATCGGTGGCGATTTCAATCTGCTGCCGCTGGGCCAGTACCGGCGCCTGCCCGTGGAGCGCCGCACGCCCTACTCTGCCGACAGCGAACTGCATCTGCTGTGGGACAAATACCCGATGATCCCGACCAACAACGAGGCTGGCGGCATCGACCGGGCCAAATGGCTGACCCATTACCCCAACGACCCCGGCCTCAACGGCCCGGATCGCACGGTGGATTATCTGTTCTACAGCCCGAAGCTCAAACGCCTGCAAGCCCAGGTGCGACAGGACGATACCTTGCGCATCTCCGACCACTTGCCGGTGATTGCGCGCTTCTTGCTACCCGCTGCGCCATAAGCGCTATGCCCTTAGAAGCCGGGCGGAATGTAACCGGGGACAAACCGGACGCCCAGGCACTTGCCATGCAGGATTCGCCCGTCCTCGATCAGGAACTGTGCAATCTTCTTCTGTTGATCGATCTTCGCCTGCAATTTGCAATCGGAACTGTGCCCAACTTGCTGATAATGCTCGGTGTACACCATGCCGTTGCCGGTATGGGTCATCGAAGTGCCAGCCGCTTCGGTGGTGGTCCAGCTCGCGGACTTGTACCAGGTCAGCACGGCCAAGGGTTCGCCATTTGGGCCGATTTCTTTTTTCATCGAATCAGGCGTGCCGAACAGGTCCAGTGCTTCCTGGAGATCGCGGCCTTCCCAGCGGCTCTGCGCGATAGTGCCACAACCGCTCAAGAGCAATCCTGCCACTAGGGTTGCCAGCCACAAACGTGTGTAAGTCATTGGTCGCCCCGGCCTATTTCTTGAGTTCGAGCAGGCTGTCGATGTTGTCCATCATCTGGCTCTTTTGCTGGATCGGCGCGAGCTTGAAGAACATCTGCTGCAGCATCTCGATCATCTGCAGGTATTCCATCTTGCCCACGGCGGCCATGTCGTTTTTCGCGCGACTGCCAGGGGCGCAGGCAAACTTCAGCGCTTGCTGGACCCAGAACTCTTTGGGGGTCTGCCATTGATTGGCAACTTTCAGATGACGCATGGTGTAGGCAAGACGCTCGATGGACTGGCCATTGATAAAACGCACCTTGCCCGTAGAGCATTGGGCTTCGAGGTTGTAGACGTCGATCATCGGTTTGCCCGGCTCTTCATACACCAGGGTCACTGCGACCATGGTTGCGCCTTTGGTTTTCTGCGAAGGCACGACCGAGGTGGCATCGGCGACGTACATGATGTTTTTCTGGGGCACGCCGTTGCCGTAGATAATCCACCAGTCGCCAATCGGGTTGGACTCTTCGGCCATTGTCGGATTAGAGGCGGCCAGCAGCGCAGCCGACAAGAAGATCAACTTCTTGAACTTGAAGAAAGAGCTCATGGGCAGTTCCGTTCCTTGGGCACAAGTTGCCAGGCAACAAGGCTTGTTATTGTTCAGGCCGCGATTTTGGGAGCCTGAACAAACAAGGGCAATTAGCACGGATGGGCTAATGGCGCGCTGCCATTGTGTTCAGGTACCGCGTGGCTTTGCCCGCGCGGTGGCTTCGGCGACCAAGGGATCGTCCGGCCAATAATGCTTCGGATAACGCCCCTTCAGATCCTTCTTCACCTCGGCATAGGTACTGCGCCAGAAGTTGGCCAGATCCTGCGTGACCTGCACCGGCCGCCGCGCTGGCGAGAGCAGATGCAGCTTGACCACTTGCCTCCCGCCGGCAATCCGAGGCGTATCGGCCAGACCAAACAGCTCCTGCAAGCGCACCGCGAGAATCGGTGGATGGTCGCTGTAATCCAGGCGAATCGATGAACCCGACGGCACGCTCAAATGATGCGGCGCCAGTTCGTCGAGCTTCTGCGGCAGCGGCCACGGCAGCAGATTGCGCACGATGCTCGACAGGTCGAGGTTGGCGAAATGGCTCAGCCGCGAGACCTTGCCCAGATACGGCATCAGCCAGTCTTCCAGGGTATTGAGCAGCGCTGTATCGCTGACATCCGGCCATTGGCTGTCGTCCTGAGTGCGCAGATCGAGCTGGCGCAACAGCGCCACCCGCGCTTGCCACTGGCGCAGTTCCGGGGTCCATGGCAGCAGCTCCAGCCCCTTGCGCCGCACCAGATTGACCAGCGCCTGACTGCGCGCGTTTTCATCGAGACCGGTCAACGGTTCGCGGCTGAGAATCAGCTCGCCGACCTTGCGCTGGCGCTCGGCACGCAGCACGCCTTCGCGTTCATCCCAATCGAGTTGATCGACGCTGCGCACTTGTTCGGCGAGCACCGAATCGAACAGCGCCGGATCGAAATCCGCCGCCAGATAGATGCGTTCTTCGCGCTGGCCCTGGCGGCTGCCAAGGTCGGCGATGACGATCCACTCGTGCTTCATCAGGCTATCGGCCTCAGCGAACAGCGCCGCGCGACCGTTGGCCAAACGGAATTCAGCCCCACCGGAACGCCGTTGCTGGGCGACGCGATCCGGGTAGGCCAGCGCCAACAGAGCACCGAGCCAGCGCGGATGCTCGGCATCTTTGACCGGCTCGCTCGCCTTGCCGCGCAGATAACCGCGATATTGCCGAGCCAATTGCCGGGCACGTTGCACCCCGCCCTGCGCGCCACGACCGGCGCGCTCTTCGCCGGAAAGCAGCACCAGCCTGCTGTGCAGATCCGCACCGGCACCGCGCAAGATATCGCGCTCGCCGAGCAGCGCCGCCACATCGCAGGCCATCGCCGCCAGCCCCAGCGCCTGACCGCGCAACAGCAAGTGCGCAATGCGCGGATGCGCCGGCAATTCAGCCATGGCCTGGCCGTGGGCCGTCAGCGTGTCGCCGTGCAACGCGCCGAGCCGTTGCAGCAGATCCTGCGCTTGGGCATACGCGGCGGCGGGCGGTATGTCGAGCCAGACCAGTTCGCCCGGGGTCACGCCCCAGCGCCCCAGCTGCAAAGCGAGGCTGGCCAGATCCGCCGAGAGAATTTCCGCGCTGCCATAGGCCGCCAGTTGTTCGTGCTGATCCTGTGACCACAGGCGATAACACACGCCCGGCTCCAATCGCCCGGCGCGGCCGGCACGCTGGGTGGCGCTGGCCTTGGAGATGCGTTGAGTGTCGAGGCGGGTCATGCCGCTGCCCGGGTCGAAACGCGGCACCCGCGCCAGCCCGGCATCGATGACCACGCGCACGCCGTTGATGGTCAGGCTGGTCTCGGCGATGTTGGTTGCCAGCACCACTTTGCGCTGACCGGGCGGCGCCGGATCGATCGCCGCGCGTTGCGCATTGAGGTCGAGTTCGCCGTGCAACGGGCACAGCAAGATGTCTTTGCGCTCGCCAATGGCGTCGGCCAATTGCTGATGCACGCGACGGATCTCCGCTTGCCCCGGCAGAAACACCAACATGCTGCCGGTCTCGTCGTGCAGCGCTTCGAGCACGGTTTGGGTAACGCGTTGATCGATGTATTCCCCTGGTTGGAACGGCCGGCCCCAGCGCATCGTCACCGGGTACATGCGGCCTTCGCTGCGCAGGATCGGCGCGTCATCGAGCAACCCCGCCAGGCGCTCGCCTTCGAGGGTCGCCGACATCAGCAGAATCTTCAGCGGCTGTTCAGCGCGAAACAGCTCGCGACCGTTCAGACTGAGGGCCAGCGCCAGATCGGCGTCGAGACTGCGTTCATGAAATTCGTCGAAGATCAGTAAGCCCACACCCTCCAGCGCCGGGTCGTCCTGCAAGCGCCGGGTGAGGATGCCTTCGGTGACCACTTCGATACGCGTCTTCGGGCCGACTTTGCTGTCGAGGCGGATGCGATAGCCGACGGTTTCACCGACCTGCTCGCCGAGCTCGCTGGCCAAACGTTCCGCCGCCGCCCGCGCAGCCAAGCGTCGTGGTTCGAGCATGACGATGGTCTGCCCGGCCAGCCAGGCTTCGTTGAGCAAGGCCAAGGGCACGCGGGTGGTCTTACCGGCGCCGGGCGGTGCTTCGAGCACGGCTTCGTGGCGTGACGCAAGGGCTTCACGCAGGGCGGGTAAAACATCGTCGATCGGCAAAGAAATCATGCTGGCTCCCAAACAGAGCGGCGAGTATAACGACGAACTGTCTGACGTTCGTCAGGGTCTTAACTTCACAAGACGAAGCTTCGTTATTTGATGACTCAGGAGACATTTCCATGCGCTTACCCTCTCGCCTGATCGGCGGTGTTCTGGTTGCCACTCTGCTCACGCAACTGTCGGCGTGCGGTTCGATTTTCTACCCGGACCGGCGTGGCCAGATCGACGGCAAGATCGACCCGGCGATTGCCGTGCTCGATGCCGTCGGCCTGCTGTTCTATATCATTCCCGGGCTGATCGCGTTTGCCGTCGACTTCGCCACCGGGGCGATCTATTTCGAACCGGGCCACACCGCGCAGATCGATCCGGTCAAGCTCAAGCAAGCCATCGGCCCGGATGGACAGGTCGACAATCACAAGTTGCAGGCGATTCTTGAGAGCGAGCTGGGCCGAGATTTTCCTCTGGATGATCCGCGCCTGATCCAGCACAAGGGCAGCACTCAGCAACTGGCGATGTTCAGCCTGCAACCGGCCGCTTGAATAAGGACGTTCAATGACCTCCAGCCCCGAACACGCCCGCCTGCTGCGGCTGGCGACCCGCGCCTCGGTGGCGGTCGCGTGCACGCTGATCGTCGCCAAGGCGATTGCCTGGTGGCTCAGCGGATCGGTGAGCATGCTCGCCGGCCTCACCGACTCGGCGCTGGATGGCGTCACTTCAATGCTCAATCTGCTGGCAGTGCATTACGCCTTGCGCCCGGCGGATGACGATCACCGTTATGGCCACGGCAAAGCCGAATCGCTGGCGGGCATGGCGCAGGCGTTGTTCATCGGTGGCAGCGCGGTGTTGATCGCGTTTCAGGCCTACCAACGCTTGCAGACGCCGGAACCGCTTGGCGCACCGTGGCTGAGCATCGGTGTGATCGTGTTTTCCCTGCTGCTGACGGCCGCGCTGCTGATGTTGCAGCACCGGGTGATCAAGCAGACCGGCTCCAACGCCGTGCGCGCCGACTCCCTGCATTACCGTTCGGACCTGCTGCTCAACGGCAGCATCCTCATCGCGCTGGTGTTGGCCGGGATGGGTTTTGCGCAACTGGACGCGTGGTTCGGGCTGGGGATCGCCGTGTACATTTTCTGGAGTGCGATCCAGATCGCCCGGGAAAGTTTTTCGGTGTTGATGGACGAGGAGTTGCCGACCGATGTCAGCCAGCACATGCTCGAACTGGCGTGCAGCGTGCCGGGGGTGCTCGGTGCGCATGACTTGCGCACGCGGATCTCGGGCAACCACTGGTTCGTGCAATTGCACCTGGAATTGCCGGGCGAACTGACCCTGTCAGTCGCCCATGGCATCAGCGATCAAGCGGCGGCGGCGATCCACAAGGAATATCCGAAGGCCGAAGTGCTGGTGCACGCCGACCCACAGGAAGTGGTGCTCGCCGCCCGCACTCAATAATTGACTTGGTAACCGCGACTGCTCAGGCAGTTGCCCTGCGCCTGGCGATAAGCCTGAACCACCTCGGGCGCCGGTTGGTAGGTCGCGGTGCGCGGGTCGAAACCGCTTTGCTGCACAGCGTACTGCGAGCACTGGTAACCGTCCTGCTGCACCTGCTGCGGTGACTGGCCGTTGGCCGGGTAGGCTTCGACGTCATAGCCTTGAGATTGCGGTTGCGGCGGTTGCTGCAGCGGCGGCTCGACGACCACGTAATCCTGCGTCGCCTCTTGATAGGCGTAATACGAGCCGGCGGCGAGGAACAGCAGCGAGCCGCCGATCCACACTTCACGGGCGTAATCCGGCAAATACTGGATGCGGATCCCGCGCGGCGGCTGCACGACGATGTAGCGCGGGCCTTGCGGGCGATACCAGTAGCCGCCGGAATAGAAGTAATCCTGACCGCGATACGGCACGCGGTAATCACGATCCGGGAAACGATCGATCACATGGCCCGGACGATATTGCGGGCCAGGCCCCCAGCCATTGCCATGACCGTTCGGCCGTCCCGGCCAGCGGTTGTCATCGGGACGTGGCCGCGTCTGCCATTGCTGATTGTGGTAACCGTTCTGCGGGCGCTCGTCGCGGTAGTAACCCTGACGCGGCTCCTGAGTCTGGTGCACGGCGTCGGGTCGCGGCTGGATCGGCAGGTTGTTGCCCGGCTGGCGAGGCGGTTCTGGACGATCATCGACACGGTTGCGGTTCTGCCATTGACCGTCATTGTTGTGCGGCTGGCCGTTGTGCTCGAACTGATGGCTGTTGTCGCCACGGATGATCCCGTCGTTCTGCGGCCCGTTGCCCGGCCCACGATTCTGCGGCTCATCGGCCAGCGCTTGCGCACTGACACCCACACACAGCAAACCAACACCGGCCAGACGCCAGATGCGCGAATTCATGCTTTTCCTCACTGCGGGAGCCTGTCGTTGGCAGGGCTTGTTGCTGAGACTCGAAACAGCCCCACCGGGTTCTGCAACAGGTTATCAGTCGCGCGACTTATTTATTGAGGCGCCTACATGAAATCGCAGGCAAGAAAAAAGGGAGACCCGTCGGCCTCCCTTCTGGAGAACTTCGTCCTGGCTCGACGCTTTTGACGTCGGCTCACCTCACGCTGTCTTCTGGGCAGTGTGCAGCTCGGGGGCCGGCACATCCCCGGTGGGGGTGGCGGCCGCGGCGGGCCTGATTGGGCGGGCCGCGTGGACTGTGTTACCGAGCAGTGATTCTGGTGTTAAGAATAAGCCTGAGGCTGCGACAGAGGATTGCGAAAATTGCTCAATTAAACACCGCTTGCGCAATTTTTAACCCTGGATAGATAATCTGCCGCAATAGTTACGACCAAGGACAGATTGATGAGCAAACTTGACCGGTATGACCTGAGTATTTTGGCGGAATTGCAGCGCGACGCCCGTATCTCCAACCAGGAACTGGCCGAGCGCATCGGTCTGTCGCCCTCGCCTTGCTCGCGCCGGGTCAAGCAGCTGGAAGACGATGGCTATATCTCGCGCCAGGTTGCGCTGCTCGATCGCAAGATGCTCGGCTTGAGCCTGACGGCGTATGTACTGATCGGCATGGACCGGCACACCCCCGAGCGCTTCGAGAATTTCGAGGCGGCAATCCGCACGTTGCCGCAAGTGCTGGAATGCAGTCTGGTGACCGGAGTGGATGCCGACTACCAGTTGAAAGTGGTGGTGCCGGATATGGATCACTATCAAAAGTTGCTGTTGGGGCATCTGACCCGGATCGAGGGGGTCACCAGCGTGCGGTCGAGTTTTGTGCTGAACCAGGTTTTGAACAGTACTGAATTGCCGCTGACTCATTTGCGTAGCTAAGCAAAAGCCCCTCACCCCAGCCCTCTCCCGGAGGGAGAGGGAGCCGACCGAGAGATGCTCTAGAAGTACGCCGACCTGAAAGTTCTGTTGTGAATCCATAAGCGACTCGATATTTCAGGTCGATGTAAGACGCCAGACACCTCGGTCAGTCCCCTCTCCCGGAGGGAGAAGGAGCCGACCTAGAGATGCTCTAGAAGTACGCCGACCTGAAAGTTCTGTTGTGAATCCATAATCGACTCGATATTTCAGGTCGATGTAAAACGCCAGACACCTCGGTCAGTCCCCTCTCCCGGAGGGAGAGGGAGCCGACCTAGAGATGCTCTAGAAGTACGCCGACCTGAAAGTTCTGTTGTGAATCCATAATCGACTCGATATTCAGGTCGATGTAAGACGCCAGACACCTCGGTCAGTCCCCTCTCCCGGAGGGAGAGGGAGCCGACCTAGCGATGCTCTAGAAGTACGCCGACCTGAAAGTTCTGTTGTGAATCCATAATCGACTCGATATTTCAGGTCGATGTAAGACGCCAGACACCTCGGTCAATCCCCTCTCCCGGAGGGAGAGGGAGCCGACCTAGAGATGCTCTAGAAGTACGCCGACCTGAAAGTTCTGTTGTGAATCCATAAGCGACTCGATATTTCAGGTCGATGTAAGACGCCAGACACCTCGGTCAGTCCCCTCTCCCGGAGGGAGAGGGAGCCGACCTAGAGATGCTCTAGAAGTACGCCGACCTGAAAGTTCTGTTGTGAATCCATAATCGACTCGATATTTCAGGTCGATGTAAGACGCCAGACACCTCGGTCAGTCCCCTCTCCCTCCGGGAGAGGGTTAGGGTGAGGGCAACAATTGCGGATCAGATCCAGATCAATGCCCCGCCATCCGCCCTTGGCGTATACTCGCCGCCGCCCTTTCAGCCCTGTCCGCGCCGGAGATCGCCAATGGATCCAGCACTGTTTGAAGAGTGGATGATGACCGGTCTGGTCAGCATCCTGATCATTTTCATGGGTTTCATCGTCTGGGATCTGGCGAAGAAGTCCAAGGCCGGGCGGTTCGGCTCGTTCATTCTGTTTTTCGTGCTGGGCCTGGGCGTGGCCGCGTTCATCATCAAGAGTGTGGTGATCGGCCTGATCGAATCCGGCGCCTTATAAGCGCGCCGGCACTTCCCGCCACTCGCCCTGATCCAGCCCTTCAAGGGTCCAGTCGCCAATCCTGACTCGCACCAGACGCAACGTCGGCAGCCCGACCGCCGCCGTCATGCGCCGCACCTGACGGTTGCGCCCTTCGCGAATCACCAGTTCCAGCCACGAAGTCGGTATGGTCGCGCGAAAGCGTACCGGCGGATTGCGCGGCCACAACTGCGGCTCAGCCAGTTGCCGCGCTTGGGCGGGCAGGGTCATGCCGTCATTCAGCTCGACGCCATCGCGCAGGCGCTGCAACTGCTCGGCCGTCGGCTCGCCTTCCACCTGCACCCAATAGGTCTTCGCCAGTTTGTGTTTCGGATCGGCGATGCGCGCCTGCAACTGGCCGTCGTTGGTCAGCAGCAACAAACCTTCGCTGTCACGATCCAGACGTCCGGCCGGATAAATCCCCGGCACATCGATGTAATCCTTGAGCGTCGCCCGCCCTTCACCGTCGCTGAACTGCGTCAGCACATCGAAGGGTTTGTTGAACAGGATCAGTTTCGGCTCGGCCGGTGGTGCCTTGGCAACACGGCGCGGGGCAGAAGACTGAGGCTTCACGCCGGGGCGGCGGGAAGGGGGACGCGGGGGACGGGACATAAGAGACAGAACATTTAGCGATCAGGGCTGACAATGCTAGTGCCCCGACCGCCAAATGACCACGACTAACCGTTAACGGAACGGCGGCTCGTCGAAGCTGCGCAGTTTGCGCGAGTGCAGCGAGTTGAGCTCGGTGCGCAGCAGATCCACTGCTTCGATGCCGATTTTCAAATGCTGGCTGACCGCGCGTTCATAGAAGGCGTTGGCCGAGCCCGGCAGTTTGATTTCGCTGTGCAGTGGTTTGTCCGAGACACAGAGCAGCGTGCCGTACGGCACCCGCAAGCGATAACCCTGCGCTGCGATCGTGCCGCTTTCCATGTCCACCGCAACCGCGCGGGACAGGTTGATCAGCGGCCGCTCCTGAGCCCAGCGCAGTTCCCAGTTGCGGTCGTCGTAGGTCAGGACCGTGCCGGTGCGCAGGCGTTTTTTCAGGTCGTCGCCCTTCTCGCCGGTGACATTCGCCGCCGCCTGCTGCAGAGCAAGCTGCACTTCGGCCAGTGCCGGGATGGGAATATTCGGCGGCACCACACGATCAAGAATGCCGTCGCGGCGCATGTAGGCGTGGGCCAGCACGTAATCGCCGATGGTCTGCGACTGACGCAGGCCACCGCAGTGGCCGATCATCAGCCAGCAATGCGGGCGCAGCACGGCCAAGTGATCGGTGATGTTCTTGGCGTTGGACGGGCCGACGCCGATGTTCACCAGCGTGACGCCGTGGCCGTCGTTGGCGATCAGGTGATAGGCCGGCATCTGGTAACGGTGCCAGACCACGCCGGCGGCAATCGCCGAGGCTTCGCCGTGATCCATGCTCTTCTCGATGATCACGTTGCCCGGCAGGACCATGCGCACGAAACGCGGATCGCGGCGCAACTGCTCCAGACCATGAACGATGAACTGATCGACGTAGCGATGGTAGTTGGTCAGCAGAATCCACGGCTGCACATGGCGCCAGTCGCTGCCGGTGTAATGCACCAGACGGCGCAGCGAGAAATCCACGCGCGCCGCATCAAACAGCGCCAGCGGCAGCGGATCGGTGTTTTCCCAGTCGTAGAGGCCGTCGGCAATGCCATCGGTCGCGGCGGACAGATCGGTACTCGGGAACACCCGCGCCAGCACCGCCGCGGTGACACCGGAACCGGCCAGTTCATCGCCCTGCTCGACCACATACGGATACGGAATGTTCTGCTGGCTGACGCCGACTTCGACGGTCACGGTGAAGTCGTGCATCAACGGCGTCAGTTGTTCGAGCAGGTATTTGCGAAACGCCGCCGGGTGAGTGACGGTGACGCTGTAAGTACCGGGCAACTGCACCTTGGCGTAAGCGCGGGTGGTCTGCGGCACTTCGCCCTGGCAGTGGTAGGTCAGACGCAGTTCGGGATAACGAAACAGGGCACGCTGTTCGGCGTCGGGTTCGACGCGGTCCTTGAGGTAACGCTTGAGGGCAGAATTCAGCGCAGTGGTGGCCCGCTCATGCAGCTCGGCCAGACGATCCACGGCTTGTTCGGCGGTTTGAACGACAATAAACGCTTCGGTCACGATCAGCTTCCTGTGTTCTGACTTGCAGAGCTTCATCTTGCCTGCATCGTGGACGCACGGGAACAGTGGCGTTGTGGGTGTACCGAAATCTTTCAGGTAACCCGAATCATTGTGGGAGCTGGCTTGCCAGCGATGAGGCCGTCACATTCAACATCGATGTTGACTGACAGACCGCCATCGCTGGCAAGCCAGCTCCCACAGGGTTTTGTGGTGTCGGGAAAATTGCGGTCAGAAAAGCTGTGGAGTCGAGCGCGCGACGATGGCTTCGACGTCCAGCCCACGCGGCAACGCGCCGTAGACGCGACCTCCACCGCTCAGACGGCTGGCAATGAAGGCATCACTGACCACCGAGTTGCCCGCCTCGAGCAACAGCTTGGCCTGCAAACCGAGCGCAATGTCCTCGGTCAACTGCCGCGCCCGATACTGAATATCACTGGTGTCCTTGAATTGCGCCTGCAACTGCTGGATATGCGCAGCCAGACGCTTGTCGCCATGGCCGTCGCCCAGTTCGCTGAACAGCACATCGAGCACGCCCGGTTCTTTTGACAATGCGCGCAGCACGTCGAGACATTGCACATTCCCCGACCCTTCCCACGTCGAATTCACCGGCGCTTCGCGGTACAGGCGCGGCAGGATGCTGTCCTCGACGTATCCAGCACCGCCCATGCATTCGGCGGCTTCGTTGATCATTCCTGGCGCACGTTTGCATATCCAGTATTTGCCCACCGCCGTCACCAGCCGCGCGAATTGCGCTTCGTGGCGATCATCCAGATGATCGAGCGCCTTGCCCATGCGCAGACTCAGGGCCAGCGCCGCTTCGCTCTCCAGGGCCAGATCGGCGAGTACGTTTTGCATCAGCGGTTGCTCGCTGAGCAATTTGCCGCCGACCTTGCGGTGCGCGCAGTGATGGCTGGCCTGGGTCAGTGCCTGGCGCATCAGCGAGCTGGAGCCGACCATGCAATCGAAGCGGGTCATCGCCACCATTTCGATAATGGTCGGTACGCCGCGCCCTTCTTCGCCGATCATCCACGCCAGCGCCCCACGAAACTCCACTTCGCTGGAGGCGTTGGACTGGTTGCCGAGTTTGTTTTTCAGACGCTGGATGTAGAACTGATTGCGCGTGTCGTCCGGGCGATGGCGCGGCAGCAGGAAGCAACTCAAGCCCTTGTCGGTTTGCGCCAATGTCAGGAAGGCGTCGCACATCGGCGCCGAGCAGAACCACTTGTGCCCGACCAGTTCATAAGCCTGACCCGGGCCGCTGGCGCCGACCGGATAAGCCTTGGTGGTGTTGGCGCGAACATCGGTGCCGCCCTGCTTCTCGGTCATCGCCATGCCGATGGTCACGCCGGCCTTGTGCGCCATGCCGACGTTGCGCGGGTCGTAGTCGGTGGCGAGGACTTTCGGCAGCCACTGTTCGGCCAGGTCCGGCTGCAAGCGCAGGGCCGGCACGCTGGCGAAAGTCATGGTCAACGGGCAACCACTGCCGGCCTCGGCCTGGCTGTGCAGATAGGTCATCGACGCGCGGGCGACATGTGCGCCGTCCTGCGGGTGCGCCCACGGCAGCGAGGTCAGGCCATGCTCGATCGCCGTGCGCATCAGCTCGTGGTAGGCAGGGTGAAATTCGACCAGATCGATGCGGTGACCGTAGCGATCATGGCTGGCAAACACCGGTTTGTTCTGGTTGGCGAGAAACCCCGCTTCCATCAAAGGCCCACCCGCGAGTGCGCCATAGGCATCGATGCGCGACTCGGCCCAATCGGCGCCAAAACGCCGCGACCACTCTTGCAGCGGCAGGTCGATGCGGTACAGGTTGGTGCCATCCAGCGACGGCGGCTGATTGGTGACTTCGTGGGTTTCGGCGAACTGATGCAGGTTCATGACGGCGCTCCGTGTTCAGCAATGGCACCAGTTAAGCACTGGTGCTTTTTTGAACAAAGTGTCATAGACGCCGTTTTTGCGGCGCTTTTACCCCATCAGCAACTGAGCACGCGGCGCTGTAATGCAGCCTGCAGATCCTCGAATTTGACCGGTTTGTGCAGATAGTCGATAGGCGCGCCCGGGGCGCATTGCTCGCGATCCGCACCCAGCGCCAGCATGAATACCGGCAAGTGCGCACAGCCCGGCAATGCATGGATCTGGCAGCACAGCGATGCGCCTTCGTGGCGGGGCAACTGGCAATCGATCAGCACCGCATCGAAGCTTTCCCGTTGCAGGCAGTCCAGCGCGGCGGCGCCGTTGTCAGCGCTGCGCACGCGGAAACCGAGCTTGAGCAACATGCCACGCATGACCAGTTGATTGACGCTGTTGTCGTCCACCAGCAGCACCGTGCAGTCCTGCGGCGCACGAATGCAATCGCGGGTCGGCTGATCCGCAGGCGCTTCGATCACCGGCAGTTCGAATTCGACATCGAGCTGGAAGCGGCTGCCGCGTCCCGGCTCGGAACGATGGGTGAGTTTGCCGCCGAGCAATTCGACCAGCTGCCGACAGATCGCCAGCCCCACCCCCAGGCCGCCGTATTCGCGAGTCATCGAACCATCGAGCTGGAAGAAACGCTGATACAGGGTCGCCTCGCCCAGATCAGTGAAACCGATACCGGTGTCGATCACCGCAAACGACAGCGCCATGCGCTCATCCGCCGACGGCCGCCCGGTAACGCGCAGTGCCAGCCCGCCGACGCGGGTGAACTTGATCGCATTGTCCAGCAGGCATTCCAGGCACTGCGCCAGTTTCGCGCTGTCGCCGAGCAAGCGATCCGGCAGGGTCGGCAGCACCTCGACCTTGAAGTCCAGCGACTTGCTCGCTGCATTACCTTCGAACTGCACGCGCAACGCCTCGACCACTGCGCGCAGGCTGAAACTGCCCGGCGTCGCCTTGAGTTTGCCGGCCTGCAATTCGGTGAGCGTGAGGATGCCATTGACCATGCGCATCATGTCGCGAGCAGAACCGGCGGCGGTTTGTTGATATTGCTCAAGCTCGGGATCGAGGTCGACGGTCTGCATCAGCTCCAGCGAACCGATCACGCCGTTCATCGGCGTGCGCAGTTCGTGGGTCAACGTCGCGAGGAATTCATCCTTGAGCTTGTTGCTGTGGGCCAGTTGCTGGTTGAGCACTTCGAGTTTCTGCCCGGCGTCGAACAAAGTCTGCGCCTGTTGTTCGCGCATCGCGTTGATGCGGTCGGCCAGCGCCAGCGACAGCAGCGCCACCTCGATGGCCGAGCCGATCTGGCTGGCGTACATGGTCAGGAACACGTTGGGCAGCAGGCCCAGCACCATCAGCGTATTGACGATGCCGCCGAGCAGGAATGCCGACCAGGCGATGATGAAGTAACGCGCCACACGCAGGCCGCGCCACCAGGCAAGAATCCCGGCGGCAAAGATCACCACGGTGAAGGTCAGCGCCAGTGTGGTCGCCAGGCGCAGGGCCAGGGCATAACTGGTCATCAGCGACAGGCCGATCACCAGCGCACTGAAGGCAATCAGGCCGATCAGCAAGCGATCCAGCCAGGGGCTGTGGGTCTTGGTCTGCAGGAAACTGCGGGCGAACTGGCTGCCGAACAGCCCGGCGCAACCGATGAAGAACGGCGTCGCGGCGTTGGCCCACCATGGGTTGTCCGGCCAGAAATACTCGACCGCCGCACCATTCACCGACAATTGATAGAGGCCGAACGAGCCGATATAGAAGATGTAATAGAGGTAACTGGTGTCGCGCACGCTCAGGTAGATGAACAGGTTGTAGACCAGCATCCCCAGCAGCACGCCATAAATGATGCCAAGTACGTACAGGCGCACCGGCTGGTCTTCGAGGTATGCGCTGCTCGACCACAACGTCACCGGCGCCTGGATCGAGCCTTCGCTGGCCAGGCGCAGGTACAGCGTCTGCTGTTGATCCGGTTTGAAGGGAAGGTCGAACAGGTAGTTGTTCTGGCGGATCTCGCGACTGGCGAAAGGCAAGGCATCGCCGGTCTGGCGCACCAGTCGGTATTCGCCGCTGGTGTCAGGCAAGTACAGGTCGAGGTGATCAAGCGGCGGATACGCCAGTTCCAGCAGCCACGTGCGCTGGGCGGCCGGGTTGCTCGGGCGGTAATGCAGGTCGATCTTCAGCCAGAACGCCGAACGCGAGTAACCGGCGTTGAGCGTGGCTTTGTCGTGGGCTTTGAACTGGCCGGCGGCGTCTTGCGCGCGGACGTCGGCAATCGTCGCCTGACCGCTCGGGTCTTCGAACACTTGCAGCGATCGGCCCAGTGGCAGGCTTTGGGTGAATTCGTCGAATTCGACAGCGCTCGCCATGAGGGGCAAGCAGAACAGCAACATCAGCAAATAGCGCATTGAAGCCCCAGCGTGGCTCGTCCGGTTGTGTCAGGAAGCCCCCCATTCCCTTTGAGTAGACGTAAAACCGGTATTACCTGTGATTGTTTGGATCCAGCCTAGCATAGCCGTTGATGGCCATTGAGCACCATGGAAATTTTTCCTACAACGGCTCTAGAACGGGCGTTCCAGGGCAAAGCACCGAGATAGAGCTGTTGGGTTGGTCAACTCGCGACGACAGCCTCCTTGATAGATGACCAATTGTGGCGAGGGGATTTATCCCCGTTCGGCTGCGAAGCAGTCGCAAGTCCATCCAGCGAGGTGTGTCAGAAAGAACCGGATTGCAGGGTTTGGGGCCGCTTCGCAGCCCAACGGGGATAAATCCCCTCGCCACAAATGTGCTCCAAATAAAGACTGCGGGGTTGTCCGACAATCTGCTCGCAAACACCGTGAGTACTGAACCCCAAAATCAGCTTTGGTGGTAAGCTCGCGCACCATGAATATCTACAGCTCCCGCCCCGTTGTCCTCTGTCTCTCCGGCCACGACCCCAGTGGTGGCGCCGGCTTGCAGGCAGATATCGAAGCCTTGCTCGCGCAGGGTTGCCATGCGGCTCCGGCCGTCACCGCCCTGACCGTGCAAGATACCGTCAACGTCACTGACTTCCGCGTCCTCGACCGTGAGTGGGTACTGGCCCAGGCCAACGCCGTGCTCAACGATTCCGAAGTCGCCGCAGTGAAACTGGGCATGCTCGGTTCGCTGGAGATGGTCGACACGGTCGTCGAACTGCTCTCGGCGCACCCGCATCTGCCGGTGGTCTGCGACCCGGTGCTGCGTGCCGGCGGCGGCGGACGCCTGGGCAAGGACGAGGTCGGCTATGCGATGCGCGAGCGTCTGCTGCCGCTGTCGATCATTGCTACCCCCAATCTTCCTGAAGCGCGCATCCTCGCCGAACTGCCCGAAGGCACGGCCGACGAGTGCGCAGAAAAACTCCTGCCATTCGTCAAAAACCTGCTGATCACCGGCGGCCATGGCGACGAAACTGAAATCCACAACCGCGTGTACAGCCGCGACGGCCTGCGCGAAACCTTTATCTGCCAGCGCCTGCCGGGCAGCTATCACGGCTCCGGTTGTACGCTGGCCAGCGCCCTCGCCGGTCGCCTGGCTCAGGGCGAACACCTGGCCAGTGCCGTGCGCAGTGCGCTGGATTACACCTGGCGCACTTTGCGCGATGCCGAACAACTGGGCAAAGGCCAGTTCGTGCCGCGTCGCCTGCCGCTGGATTTCTGCTCGTAACGTCGTGAGGTCTGCCCGATGAAACTACGTGGCCTGTATGCCATTACCGACAGCCAGTTGCTGGCCGGCAAGTTTCTGTCTTACGTGGAGGCGGCGCTCGACGGCGGCGTCACCCTGCTGCAATACCGCGACAAGAGCAGCGACGAGGCCCGCCGTCTGCGCGAGGCCGAAACGCTGCGCAACTTGTGCGAGCGCTACAAGACGCAGTTGATCATCAACGACGACGCCGAATTGGCCGCGCGCCTCAATGTTGGCGTGCACTTGGGCCAGACCGACGGCCCGCTGTCGCCGACCCGCGCGCTGCTCGGCTCGAAAGCGATCATCGGTTCGACTTGTCACGGGCAAATCGCCCTGGCCGAACAAGCCGCTAAAGAAGGTGCGAGTTATGTCGCCTTCGGCCGCTTCTTCAATTCCACCACCAAACCCGGTGCACCAAGCTGCAGCCTCGACTTGCTCGACGAAGCCAAGCGCACGCTGCACTTGCCGGTCTGCGCGATCGGCGGCATCACCCTCGATAACGCCGCGCCACTGGTCGAGCACGGTGTCGATCTGCTCGCCGTGATCCACGGTTTGTTCGGCGCCGAGAGCAGCGCCGAAGTGACCCGCCGCGCCCGCGCCTTCAACGAACTTCTGAAAATCTGATTTGAGAGCCCGATCATGTCTCGTTCCGAAACCCTGTTTGCCAATGCTCAGAAACACATCCCTGGCGGCGTTAACTCGCCGGTGCGCGCGTTCAAGAGCGTTGGCGGCACCCCGCTGTTCTTCAAACACGCCGAAGGCGCTTACGTCACCGACGAAGATGACAAGCGTTATGTCGATTACGTGGGTTCGTGGGGGCCGATGATCCTTGGCCACAGCCATCCGGACGTGCTCGACGCGGTGCGCAATCAGCTGCAACACGGCCTGTCCTACGGCGCACCGACGTCGATGGAAACCGAGATGGCCGATCTGGTCTGCTCGCTGGTGCCGTCGATGGAGATGGTGCGCATGGTCAGCTCCGGCACCGAAGCGACCATGAGCGCGATCCGACTGGCCCGTGGTTACACCGGTCGCGACAGCATCATCAAGTTCGAAGGCTGCTACCACGGCCACTCCGACAGCCTGCTGGTCAAGGCCGGTTCCGGCGCTCTGACCCAGGGCGTACCGAGCTCGGCCGGCGTGCCTGCAGCGTTCGCCAAACACACCCTGACCCTGCCGTTCAACGACATCGACGCGGTTGAAGCGATGCTCGCCGAAGTGGGCGAAGAGGTGGCGTGCATCATCGTCGAGCCGGTCGCCGGCAACATGAACTGCGTGCCGCCAGCGCCGGGCTTCCTCGAAGGCCTGCGTTCGCTGTGCGACAAGCACGGCGTGGTGTTGATTTTTGACGAAGTGATGACCGGTTTCCGCGTCGCCCTCGGCGGTGCCCAGGCGCACTACGGCGTGACGCCGGACCTGACCACGTTCGGCAAGATCATCGGCGGCGGCATGCCGGTGGGCTGCTTCGGCGGCAAGCGCGAGATCATGCAGCGCATCGCCCCGCTCGGTCCGGTGTATCAGGCAGGTACGTTGTCGGGTAATCCGCTGGCGATGGCTGCCGGCCTGACGACCTTGCGTCTGATCAGCCGCCCGGGTTTCCACGCCGAATTGACCGACTACACCGCGCGCATGCTCGACGGTCTGCAGCAGCGTGCCGATGCTGCGGGCATCCCGTTCGTGACCACTCAGGCCGGCGGCATGTTCGGTCTGTACTTCAGCGGCGCCGACGACATCGTCACCTTCGACGACGTGATGGCCAGCGACGCAGCAATGTTCGGTCGCTTCTTCCACCTGATGCTGGAAGGTGGCGTGTACCTGGCGCCGAGCGCTTTCGAAGCCGGTTTCACCTCGATCGCCCATGGCGAAGCCGAGTTGCAACTGACACTGGACGCCGCCGAGCGCGCCTTCGCCGCATTGAAATAATCGCCGTACCGCTGACGTTGGCTATGGCCAGCGTCAGCTTTCGCCTACATCCGCTCGGTTTTTCCGGCGTGCCTGCGAAAATCCTGCCCGAATCGGGCGATATATTCCCCACGCAGCAGAAAAACGAGTAAAGACTTTGTAAGGTTGGCCCTGCTTATTTCATAATGCGCGCTTATTGGATCCCTCGACGGGTCCGCGTGCCCTTCAGAGGTAAGTCGATTCCCATGAACCGCACCGGCCGCACCCTTGCATTGGGCTGCCTGTTGCTCCTTCAGCCCCTGCTCGCGCATGCACAAGCAGGCGGCAACTCGTTGTTGATCCCGGCGATGGGTCGTTGCACCCTCAATACTCAGCCGCAAGATGTCACGCAGGCACTGGCCGCCTGCCAGAAAGCGGCGGACGAAGGGGACGCGCAAGCGCAATACGAGTTGGGTGAGTTCTACTACGACGGCAAGAACGCGCCGCGCGACCTCGATCAAGCCCTGAGCTATTTCGAAAAGGCCTCGTTGCAAGGCCACGCCCAGGCGCAATACAAGCTCGGCAGCATGTTCTTCCACGGTGAAGGTGTGCAGGCCAACAATATCCAGGCCTACATCGTGCTGAAGATGGCAGCGGTCAACGGTGCCGAAGAGGCGCTGGACACGGCCGACGAAGTCTCGGAAAAGATGTCCCGCGAAGATCTCGAAACCGCCACTCAGGTGCTCGGGCAGATTTTCCGCAAATACCTCATGGAACTGCAGAACGCCGATGGGCGTACGCCATTCTCCCCACTTCCATAAGCGCTGTGGAGATGGCCTGTGGCGAGGGGATTTATCCCCGTTGGGCTGCGAAGCGGCCCCAAAACCTGCAACCCGATTCTGTCTGACACACCTTGCTGAATGGAGCTGCGACTGCTTCGCAGCCCAACGGGGCGGTGCGACGTTTCGCTAAACCCCCTCACCACAAACTCATCCCAATCCAGAATCCGCTGTTACTTCTCAGGCATCGGCATCGGAAACGGCATGACATTGCCGACCGCGCCCCGGGCCTCGCTGATTTTCGGCGTGCCCAGACGTTCCACTTCATCGATGCGCACGATCGAATGCATCGGCACAAAGCTGCGCACCACGCCTTCGAATTGCGCCTTGAGCTTTTCTTCGCTCGGATCGACGACCATTTGCGTACGCTCGCCAAAGACGAATTCTTCAACTTCCAGGAAACCCCACAGATCACTTTGATAGATCTGCTTGGCGTACATTTCGAACACCTGGCCCTGGTTGAGGAAAATCACCTTGTAGATTGGAGCTTCGCGTTTGGTCATGGCGGGCGGATAACATCGGGGTAAAAATGAGGGCGCGAACTATAGCATAGCCACCGGACGCACAGCGGTAGGAACCTGACGGCTTGTTCCCTATAATGCGCGGTTCTTTGAATCACGTGACGACCCGAATCCATGGCCAAGAAGCTTTACATCGAAACCCACGGTTGCCAGATGAACGAGTACGACAGCTCGCGCATGGTCGATCTGCTGGGCGAACATCAGGCCCTGGAAGTCACCGCTCGCGCGGAAGACGCCGACGTGATTCTGCTCAACACCTGCTCGATCCGCGAACGCGCGCAGGATCGCGTGTATTCGCAGCTCGGCCGCTGGCGCGAGCTCAAGCTGGCCAACCCGGACATGGTCATCGCCGTCGGCGGTTGCGTGGCCAGCCAGGAAGGCGCGGCGATCCGCGATCGCGCTCCGTACGTCGACGTGGTGTTCGGCCCGCAGACCCTGCACCGTCTGCCGGAAATGATCGACGCCGCGCGCAGCAGCAAGCTGCCGCAAGTCGACGTCTCCTTCCCGGAAATCGAAAAATTCGACCACCTGCCCGAGCCGCGCATCGACGGCCCGAGCGCTTATGTGTCAGTGATGGAAGGTTGCAGCAAGTACTGCACGTTCTGCGTGGTGCCGTATACCCGTGGTGAAGAAGTCAGCCGGCCGTTCGACGACGTGATCGCGGAAATCATTCACCTTGCCGAACACGGCGTGCGTGAAGTGACCTTGCTCGGGCAGAACGTCAACGGCTATCGCGGCCAGACACACGACGGTCGCCTGGCCGATCTGGCCGAACTGATCCGCGTGGTCGCCGCTGTCGATGGCATCGACCGCATCCGCTACACCACGTCGCACCCGCTGGAGTTCTCCGACAGCCTGATCCAGGCCCACGCCGAAGTGCCGGAACTGGTCAAGCACTTGCACTTGCCGGTGCAGTCGGGCTCCGACCGGATTCTCGCGGCGATGAAGCGCAACCACACGGCGCTGGAGTACAAATCCAAGCTGCGCAAATTGCGCGCTGCCGTGCCGGGGATCTGCATCAGTTCGGACTTCATCGTCGGCTTCCCCGGTGAAACCGAGAAAGACTTCGAGCAGACCATGAAGCTGATTGCCGATGTCGGCTTCGATTTCTCCTACTCGTTCGTCTACAGCCAGCGCCCGGGCACGCCCGCTGCCGATCTGGCCGATGACACACCGGAAGAATTGAAGAAAGAACGTCTGAACGCGCTGCAACATCGTTTGAATCAACAGGGCTTCGAAATCAGCCGACAAATGGTCGGCTCTATCCAGCGCATTCTGGTGACCGATTATTCGAAGAAAGACCCAGGCGAGCTGCAGGGCCGCACCGAGAATAACCGTATCGTCAACTTCCGCTGCGACAATCCCACCCTGATCGGCCAGTTCGCCGATGTGCACATCGACGCCGCGCAACCGCACTCGCTGCGTGGTTCGCTGGTTCAATAACACCATCGCATTGTGGATGGGGCTTCTGTGGTGAGGGGATTTATCCCCGATGGTTGGCGCAGCCGACCCAAAACCTGCACTCCGGGTGATCTGATACACCTCTGATAATGGTTTCAGGACCGCTTCGCGTCCCATCGGGGATAAATCCCCTCACCACAAATGACCCCGCCAGCCACAGAGAATGGGTTCGAAAGCAGCGTCGATATTTAAGAGCTTTCGCACCCAGGCCACTGGCGTTATCCTTGATTTCATCCTCATTGCCCCAGGGCGGCTAAATACGACCTTGAACGCACCCATCGAACCACATCGTTTTCTCCTCGAGCCTTTTGAGGCTCGCCGCTTCGCCAATCTGTGCGGGCAATTCGACGAGCATTTGCGCTTGATCGAACAGCGCCTGGCCATCGAGATCCGCAATCGCGGAAACCAGTTCGAGTTGATTGGCGATCCAAAACTCACCACGTCCGCGGAAAACCTGCTGCGCCGCCTGTACCGGGAAACCAAGGGTACCGAGCTGTCGCCAGACCTGGTGCACCTGTTCATTCAGGAATCAGCAGATATCGACAACCCGGCCCCTGCCGAAGCGACAGTCGCCCTGCGCACCAAGAAAGGCATGATTCGCCCGCGCGGCTTGAATCAGCAGCGCTACGTGAAGGAAATCCTCGGCAACGACATCAATTTCGGCATCGGCCCGGCCGGTACCGGCAAGACCTATCTGGCCGTGGCCTGCGCGGTGGATGCGCTGGAGCGCGAGCAGATCCGCCGCATCCTGCTGGTGCGTCCGGCAGTCGAAGCGGGAGAAAAGCTCGGCTTCCTGCCCGGCGATCTGTCGCAGAAGATCGACCCGTACCTGCGCCCGCTCTACGACGCGCTGTACGAAATGCTCGGTTTCGAATACGTCGCCAAGCTGATCGAGAAACAGGTGATCGAAGTCGCGCCGCTGGCCTACATGCGCGGTCGTACGCTGAACAACAGCTTCATCATTCTCGACGAAAGCCAGAACACCACCGTCGAGCAGATGAAGATGTTCCTCACGCGCATCGGCTTCGGCTCCACCGCCGTGATCACCGGTGACATCACCCAGGTCGACCTGCCGCGCGGCACCAAGTCCGGGCTGCACCATGTGATCGAAGTGCTCAAAGACGTGCCGGGCATCAGCTTCACCCACTTCCAGCCCAAGGACGTCGTGCGCCACCCGTTGGTGCAGCGGATTGTCGAGGCCTACGAGCGCTTCGAAACCCGTGCCGAAGCCGCGAAGGAAGCCTCGCGCGATGCTTGAGCTGGATCTGCAAATCGCCACTGAGGCCAGCGCGCCGAGTGAAGCCGAGTTCCGCCAGTGGTGCGAACTGGCCCTGCGCCAGCGCAGCGCTGATTCGGAAATGACCATTCGTCTGGTCGACGAGGAAGAAGGCCGCGAGCTCAATCACACCTGGCGCCACAAGGACTACGCGACCAACGTGTTGTCGTTCCCGGCGGAAGTGCCTGACGAGTTTCTCGATATCCCGCTGCTCGGCGATCTGGTCATCTGCGTGGCCGTGGTCGAACGCGAAGCCGCCGAGCAGGGCAAGGAACTAAAGGCGCACTGGGCACATCTGGTCATTCACGGCTGCTTGCATCTGTTGGGTTACGACCATATAGATGACGACGAAGCCGAGGAAATGGAAGCACTGGAACGCGAGTTGCTTGCTGAACTGGGCTATCCCGATCCGTACGCGGACGACGAAACCGAACACTCCCCCATCGTTACAACAAAGGATTCAGAGTAATCGCTATGAGCGAAGATCGATCGAGCAACGGGCAGAAGTCATGGCTGGGTAAACTGACCCAGGCTTTTGCCCACGAGCCGAAGAACCGTCAGGAGCTCCTCGAGCTGCTGCGTGATGCACATCAGAACAAACTGCTGGACAGCGAAGCGCTGGCCATCGTCGAAGGCGCCATCCAGGTGGCTGACCTGCAAGTGCGCGACATCATGGTGCCGCGCTCGCAGATGGTCAGCATCAAGGCGACCCAGACACCCCGCGAATTCCTCCCCGCCGTGGTCGACTCGGCCCACTCGCGCTATCCGGTCATCGGCGAAAGCCATGACGACGTGATGGGCGTGCTGCTGGCCAAGGATCTGCTGCCGCTGATCCTCAAGGAGAACGGCGACAGCTTCAACATCAAGGACCTGCTGCGCCCGGCCACCTTCGTGCCGGAGTCCAAGCGTCTGAACGTGTTGCTGCGTGAGTTTCGCGCCAACCACAACCACATGGCCATCGTCATCGACGAATACGGCGGTGTGGCCGGTCTGGTGACCATCGAAGACGTGCTTGAGCAGATCGTCGGCGACATCGAGGACGAGCACGACGTCGAAGAAGACAGCTACATCAAGCCGCTGCCCAGCGGTGATTTCCTGATCAAGGCGCTGACGCCGATCGAGAACTTCAATGAGTTCTTCGACAGCGAGTTCTCCGACGACGAATTCGACACCGTCGGCGGCCTGGTGATGAGCGCGTTCGGGCACTTGCCAAAACGCAACGAAACCACTGAAATCGGCGCTTATCGTTTCCGCATCCTGAACGCCGACAGCCGTCGGATTCACTTGCTGCGACTGACGCCGATCGCTCGTTAATTCTAAGGACTGAAATGCGCTGGACAACCCGCCCCGGCTGGCCCGGTAACCTGCTGGCCGTGGCGGCCGGTGCAATCACCACATTCGCTCTCGCACCGTTCGACATCTGGCCGCTGGCATTGCTGGCGGTTGGTCTGTTCTATGCCGGTTTGCGTGAGCTGAGCCCGCGTCAGGCGCTCGGCCGTGGCTGGTGCTTCGGCTTCGGCCTGTTCGGTGCCGGCACCAGTTGGATCTATTACAGCATCCACCACTTTGGTGGCGCTTCGGTGTTGCTCGCCGGGTTCCTGATGCTGCTGTTCACCGCGGCGATTGCCTGGTTCTTCGCCCTGCCCGCGTGGCTGTGGGCGCGCTGGTTGCGGCGTAACGAAGCACCGCTGGCGGATGCCTTGGCGTTTGCGGCGTTGTGGGTCGGCCAGGAAGCCTTTCGCGGCTGGTTCCTCACCGGTTTCCCATGGCTTTATTCCGGTTACAGCCAGCTCGACGGCCCGCTGGCCGGGCTGGCGCCGGTGGGCGGGATGTGGCTGGTCTCGTTTGTTCTGGCACTGACCGCAGCGCTGATCTACAACGCGCCGCGCTTGTTGCAGGCTCGTCGCAAGGTTTTCATCGCGGCCGGTGTGGTACTTCTGGCGGGGCCTTGGGTAGCAGGCATCGCCCTCAAAGGCCACGCGTGGACCAGCCCGTCCGGCGCACCGCTGACCGTGGCCGCAATTCAGGGCAACGTCGCGCAGAGCATGAAATGGGACCCGGCCGAGCTCAACGCGCAACTGGCGCTGTACCGTGATCTGAGCTTCCGCTCCAAACCGGTCGATCTGCTGATCTGGCCGGAAACCGCCGTGCCGGTGTTGAAGGAGTCCGCCGAGGGCTACCTGACGATGATGGGCAACTTCGCCGCCGAGCGTAAATCAGCGTTGATCACCGGTGTGCCGATCCGCCAGACCGTGCATCACGAACGGCGCTTCTTCAACGGCATCACCGTGGTCGGCGAAGGCGACGGCACTTACCTGAAGCAGAAACTGGTGCCGTTCGGCGAGTACGTGCCGTTGCAGGACGTGTTGCGCGGCTTGATCGCGTTCTTCGACCTGCCGATGTCGGACTTCGCCCGCGGCCCGTCGGATCAAGCGCTCTTGCAAGCCAAGGGTTACCAGATTGCACCGTTCATCTGCTACGAGGTGGTCTATCCGGAATTCGCCGCCGGGCTGTCGGCACGCAGCGACCTGCTGCTGACGATCAGCAACGACACCTGGTTCGGCACGTCGATCGGCCCGCTGCAGCATTTACAGATGGCGCAGATGCGCGCGCTGGAGGCCGGACGCTGGATGATCCGCGCGACCAACAATGGCGTCACCGGCCTGATCAACCCGTTTGGGCAGATCACCGAACAGATTCCGCAGTTCGAACAAGGCGTGCTGTACGGCGAAGTGGTACCGATGCACGATCTGACGCCGTATCTGCAATGGCGCTCGTGGCCGTTGATCGCGTTGTGCCTGCTGCTGTTTGGCTGGGCGCTGATGGCCAGCCGGATGTCGAAGACCCTCTGAGAAATGTGACAAGGGGATCTATCCCCGCTGGAGTGCGCAGCAGTCCCCTCTTCTGAAGGTAAGAGAAGGGCCGCTACGCGCCCCATCGGGGATAAATCCCCTCGCCACAATGATCTTCAGCGGTAAAACAACGAATACCCCACCTGCCCCACCGCTTCATTGAGCAATTGCCCGCTCTGCCAGATCGACTTGAATTCCGGCAACCAGCCGCCAAACGGGCGAGCGTTATCCGTACCGAGGAAACCCACCGGCGCCGGCACCACCTCGAAACCCGCCTGCTCAAAGCTCCACACTGCACGCGGCATGTGCCACGCCTGCGTCACCACGACGACCCGCTTGATCCCCTGCGGCAAGAGGATATCTGCCGTCATCTTCGCGTTCTCCCATGTGGTACGACTCTCGCCTTCCTGCCAGCGCACCGTTACGGCGAAATCATCACGCAACGAATCTGCCATCAACTTCGCTTCGGTCGGCGGCGTGCCGTAGTGCAGGCCGCCGCTGGTCAGAATCGGCAGGCCCGAGGCCTTGGCCAGGCGCGCCGCGTAACGCTGCCGCTCCAGTCCGATGCCGGTCGGCTGGTCTTCGCCCCAGGCGATGTCACCGCGCTCGCGTCCCGAGCCCAGCACCACAATCGCATCGGCACGTTGCGCCAGGGTCGTCCACTCTGACCGCGCCAGCGGCGGCTCACGCTCCAGCGCCTTGGCGCTCCACTGCACGACCACCGGCAGGCTCATCAGCAGCAGGCCACCAAAACCGACGGCAAAACACACGCCAGCCAGGCGTGGCCGCGAGCGGCGCAGCCACCAGGCGACCAGCAACAGCAGCAAAAGAATGCCGGGCGGCAATAAAAGTTGTTTGATGAAATAGCGAAAGGGCATCGGGCATCTCCAAAGATGCCCGAAGCCTAAGAGTGTTGATTACGAGTTACAACCAGTAGGCCGGATCCGGTTGCAAAAGATCCGTTTCATGACCTGCCATGCGCTTACTTGGCCTGTACAGAGCGCACCTTGCCGGTGTCTCTGCGCGGCGCCTTGTCCTTGAGCCAGATGACCTTGGCCGAATGTGCTGCATCGAGCTGCTTCACTGCTTGAGACAGGCATCCCTGCGTTTCACGTTCACTGCGATCCAGATAGGCCTTGACCAGTTTGAACTCGGCGGGGCTCAAGCCACGCAATTCCAGTTCCAGGGGGCGCTCGTCGCGCAGCCGGTCAGCGGTTTTCACGGCGTCCAGCGCCATGCCCAGACGATCGATCAACCTTTCGTACAACTCGGGTTTCGTTACGTTCTTTTTCCGTTGCTCCACCATCCCTCACCTCATTGAAGATAAGACTCACTCCCCAATTAGAGCTTAGCTTCGCTGCACGAACCGGCTACACGCCGCGACCAACGGCCCTCGTCGTCCAAAAGGTCGGGCAAACAGCTGTAATCAGGGTTTCCCTCGGCCAAGCGCGGTCATGTATGCTACGGCGCTTCCTGTCATTCCACTTCCAGCGCACCCGGGCCATCCCGGATGCCGCCGTCGAAGAGGATTAGGCCACCCCTATCCAGTACAAAAGTAGCCATGCACGAACAATATCAGCCACGTGAGATCGAAGCCGCCGCCCAGTCGTTCTGGGATGAGCAAAAGTCCTTTGAAGTCAGTGAACAGCCAGGCAAGGAAACCTACTACTGCCTGTCGATGTTCCCTTACCCCAGCGGCAAGCTGCACATGGGCCACGTGCGCAACTACACCATTGGCGACGTGATCTCGCGCTACCAGCGCATGCAGGGCAAGAATGTTCTGCAGCCAATGGGTTGGGATGCGTTCGGCATGCCGGCGGAAAACGCCGCAATGAAAAACAACGTAGCGCCCGCCAAGTGGACCTACGAGAACATCGCCTACATGAAGTCGCAGCTGCGCAGCCTCGGCCTCGCGGTGGACTGGTCCCGTGAAGTGACCACCTGCAAGCCGGACTACTACCGCTGGGAACAATGGCTGTTCACGCGCCTGTTCGAAAAAGGCGTGATCTACCGCAAGAACGGCACGGTGAACTGGGACCCGGTCGACCAGACCGTTCTGGCCAACGAGCAAGTCATCGACGGCCGTGGCTGGCGCTCCGGCGCGCTGATCGAAAAGCGCGAAATCCCGATGTACTACTTCAAAATCACCGCTTACGCCGACGAGCTGCTGGAAAGCCTCGACGAACTGACTGGCTGGCCGGAACAGGTCAAGACCATGCAGCGCAACTGGATCGGCAAGTCCCGTGGCATGGAAGTGCAGTTCCCGTACAACGTCGATTCGATCGGCGAAGCCGGCACCCTGAAAGTCTTCACCACCCGTCCGGATACCCTGATGGGCGCGACCTACGTCGCCGTCGCTGCCGAGCACCCGCTGGCCACCCTGGCCGCGCAGAACAATCCCGAGCTGCAAGCGTTCATCGCTGAATGCAAGGGCGGCAGCGTTGCCGAAGCAGACGTCGCCACCCAGGAAAAGAAAGGCCTGCCGACCGGCCTGTTCGTCGAGCACCCGCTGACCGGCGAAAAGCTCCCGGTGTGGGTCGCCAACTACGTGCTGATGCACTACGGCGACGGCGCAGTCATGGCCGTTCCGGCGCACGACGAGCGTGATTTCGAA
The DNA here is from genome assembly GCF_056278925.1 of Pseudomonas sp. TE9122. NCBI lineage: Bacteria > Pseudomonadati > Pseudomonadota > Gammaproteobacteria > Pseudomonadales > Pseudomonadaceae > Pseudomonas > Pseudomonas sp. TE9122. The sequence continues at coordinate 4,610,224 of NZ_JBWBQI010000001.1, forward strand.
TTCGCTCACAAATACAACCTGCCGGTGAAATCGGTGGTGCGCACCAGCTCCGGTGACACCAACCCGGCGCCGTGGCAGGACGCCTATGGCGAGCACGGCACGCTGATCAACTCCGGCGAGTTCGACGGCCTCGACTTCGCCGGCGCGTTCGACGCCATGGAAGTGGCCCTGATCAAGAAACAACTGGGCGCCTCGCGCACCCAGTTCCGCCTGCGCGACTGGGGCATCAGCCGCCAGCGCTACTGGGGCTGCCCGATCCCGATCATCCACTGCGCGGCGTGCGGTGACGTGCCGGTGCCGGAAGATCAACTGCCTGTCGTTCTGCCGGAAGACGTGGTGCCGGACGGCGCCGGTTCGCCGCTGGCGCGCATGCCCGAGTTCTACGAATGCAGCTGCCCGAAATGCGGCGCGCCGGCCAAGCGTGAAACCGACACGATGGACACCTTCGTCGAGTCGTCGTGGTACTACGCCCGTTACGCCTCGCCGCATTTTGAAGGTGGCCTGGTAGAAAAATCCGCAGCCGATCACTGGCTGCCGGTGGATCAGTACATCGGTGGTATCGAACACGCCATTCTCCACCTGCTTTACGCGCGCTTCTTCCACAAGCTGATGCGTGACGAAGGTCTGGTCAGCTCCAATGAGCCGTTCAAGAACCTGCTGACCCAAGGCATGGTGATCGCCGAGACTTACTATCGTCGCGAAGCCAATGGCGCTTACACCTGGTTCAACCCGGCAGACGTGGAACTGGAGCGTGACAGCAAAGCCAAGGTGATTAGCGCCAAGCTGAAATCCGACGGCCTGCCGGTGGAAATCGGCGGTACCGAGAAGATGGCCAAGTCGAAGAACAACGGCGTCGACCCGCAGTCGATGATCGACCAGTTCGGCGCCGACACCTGCCGTCTGTTCATGATGTTCGCCTCGCCGCCTGACATGAGCGCGGAATGGTCCGATTCCGGCGTTGAAGGTTCGCACCGCTTCCTCAAGCGCGTCTGGCGTCTGGCGCAAGCTCACGTCACCCAGGGTTTGCCGGGCAAACTGGATATCGCCGCGCTGAGCGACGAGCAGAAAACCGTGCGTCGTGCGATTCACCTGGCGATCAAGCAGGCCAGCCATGACGTCGGCCAGAACCACAAATTCAACACCGCCATCGCCCAGGTAATGACGCTGATGAACGTGCTGGAAAAAGCCGCCCAAGGCACCGAACAGGACCGCGCGCTGCTGCACGAAGGTCTGGAAGCGGTGACCCTGCTGCTGGCGCCGATCACCCCGCACATCAGCCATGAACTGTGGAAGCAGTTGGGTCACGCCGATGCGGTGATCGATGCAGGCTGGCCGGCCGTGGACGAAAGTGCCTTGGTGCAGGACAACCTGACCCTGGTCATTCAGGTCAACGGCAAGCTGCGCGGGCAGATCGAAATGCCGGCCAGTGCCACTCGCGAAGAGATCGAAGCCGCCGCGCGCATCAACGAGAACGTGCTGCGTTTCGTCGATGGCCTGACCATTCGCAAAGTGATCGTGGTGCCGGGCAAACTGGTCAACATCGTCGCCAGCTAAATTGGATCGGGTGCCGGGCTCGCCTGGCACCCAGTAAAACCTTTCGGGCCGCAGAGTCGGCTCACCTGGTTTCAAGGGGAGCAACACAATGATCAAACGCAATCTGCTGGTGATGGGCCTCGCCGTTCTGCTGAGCGCCTGCGGTTTCCAGTTGCGTGGTACCGGCACCAACGAACTGTCGATCAAGGAAATCGACCTGAGCGCGCGTAACGCTTATGGCGAAACCGTAAGACAGCTGCGTCAGACGCTGGAGTCCAGCGGCGTCAAGGTTTACAGCGGCGCGCCGTACAAGCTGTATCTGGCTGACGAGCAGGAAAGCCAGCGCATCCTCAGCTATGCCGGTGCCGGGCGCACAGGCGAGTATCAGGTCAACACTGTGCTGAGCTATGACATCCGCGGCGAGAAAGACCTGTCGCTGATCAGCGACAAGCTCGAAGTGCAGAAGGTGTTCATTCACGACGGCAACAACCTCGTCGGCTCCGATCAGGAAGCCAACGACGCCCGTCATGAAATCCGTCGCGAGCTGGTGCAACGCATGATGCTGCGCCTGTCGCAGCTGACCCCGGGCCAGTTGCAGCAACTGCAGCAAACCGCCAACGACCGCGCCAAGGCTGAAGCCGATGCGCTGGAAGCGGCGCAGAAGGCTGAGGCGGAAACTCCGCGTCAGTCGCCGCTCGAAATCCCGCAGCAGTAAGACGGCCGGGGCGCTCAGGCGCCCCGCTCGCCCTTCCTTATGAAGCTCGCTCCCGCGCAACTCGGCAAACACCTGCAAGGCGCACTTGCGCCGGTCTACATCATCAGCGGCGATGATCCGTTGCTGTGTCAGGAAGCCGCCGACGCCATCCGCACCGCTGCTCGCCAGCAAGGTTTCGACGAACGTCAGGTCTTCGCCGCCGACGCCAATTTCGATTGGGGTACGTTGCTGCAGGCCGGCGCAAGCATGTCGCTGTTCGCCGAAAAACGCCTGTTGGAACTGCGCCTGCCGTCCGGTAAGCCTGGCGATAAAGGCGCCGCCGCGCTGATCGAATACTGCTCGCGTCCTGCGGAAGACACGGTTCTGCTGATCAGCTTGCCGAAGCTCGATGGCAGCGCGCAGAAAACCAAGTGGGGCAAGGCGCTGGTCGAAGGCCAACAGACCCAGTTTGTGCAGATCTGGCCGGTGGATGCCAATCAACTGCCGAGCTGGATTCGTCAGCGCCTGTCCCAGGCAGGTCTGTCGGCCAGTCAGGACGCCGTCGAATTGATTGCCGCGCGTGTCGAAGGCAACCTGCTCGCCGCCGCACAGGAAATCGAAAAGCTCAAGTTGATGGCCGAAGGTGGGCAGATCACCGTCGAAACCGTGCAGGCCGCCGTGGCCGACAGTGCCCGGTTTGACGTGTTCGGCCTGACCGACGCGGTGCTCAACGGCGAACCGGCGCACGCGTTGCGCATGCTTGAGGGCCTGCGCGGCGAAGGCGTCGAGCCGCCAGTGATTCTCTGGGCATTGGCGCGGGAGTTGCGCCTGCTGGCCAACATCTCCCTGCAATACAGCCAGGGCACGCCACTGGACAAATGCTTCAGCCAGTCGAAACCGCCGGTCTGGGACAAGCGCAAGCCGCTGATGAGCAAGGCGCTGCAACGTTACTCGGCGCAACGCTGGGCACAGTTGCTGCTCGAAGCGCAGCGCATCGATGCGCAGATCAAGGGCCAGGCGGCGGGTTCACCGTGGATGAGCCTGAGTCGGTTGGCGCTGTTGATGGCTGGCCAGCGACTGTCTTTGCCTGCCGAGTAAGGCATTCAATCGGGTAGCGCCCATTCGCGAGCAGGCTCGCTCCCACAGGTGACCGCGTACCAATGTGGGAGCGAGCCTGCTCGCGAAAGCGCCAGAATATTCCTACGTATGAGCTACTGGACGGATGCGCCACATCGGCAGATTATTCCCGGCGCAAAACCCACCACGCCGAGAGAACCCTCATGAGCAAAAAGCCAGCAAAGCATGGCCCCAACAAGGCCAAATCCATCGTCGCCCAGCCCTTGTTCCGCAGCCGCCAGGAACGACCTTCCAAGGGCAAAGGCAGCTACCGCCGCGAAGCCTTCCGGTCTGACAACCGGGAGGCTTTTTACTTTCTGGCTGCCTGAAGCGCACTACCCCTCGCTCATGTTAAGGTCTGCACCTGATTCGTTTCCCCTGGAACTGTGCATGCCCACAAGTCTTTCCCGTCGTTGGCCCGTGCGCCAATTGATCGCTGCCTCCAGCTTCATCCTGCTTGTCGCCTGCGCGGAAAAACCCACCGCCGCCGATGCACAACCGCTTCAAGCCGCCCCGGTCACCACGGCCCCAGCGATCATTCCGCCGGTAGTGCCGTCCGCCGACCCGCTCGATATTCAACCGACCCAGACCTTTGCCGAATGGCAGGCGGGTTTCCGCAAGGACGCCCTCGCCGCCGGGATTCGCCCCGAGCTGTTCGATCAGGCATTTGCCAATATCAGCTTCGACGCCAGCGTGATTCGCGCCGATCGCAGTCAGCCGGAGTTTTCCCGCCCGGTGTGGGAATACCTCGACGGCGCACTGTCACCGCTGCGCGTACGCAAAGGCCAGGCGTTGATCATCCAGTACGCCGACATTCTGCAAAGCATCGAGCAGCGCTATGGCGTTGATCGCCAGGCGCTGGTGTCGGTGTGGGGCATGGAAAGCAATTTCGGCCAGTTCCAGGGCAGCAAGTCGGTGATCAATTCGCTGGCCACACTCGCCTACGAGGGGCGTCGTCCGGGCTTTGCTCACGCGCAACTGATCGCCGCCCTGCAGATTCTGCAACAGGGCGATATCACCCCGGAGAAGATGCTCGGTTCCTGGGCCGGCGCGATGGGCCAGACCCAATTCATTCCGACCACCTACAACACCCACGCCGTGGACTTTGACGGTGACGGCCGCCGCGACATCTGGGGCAGCCCGGCCGACGCGTTGGCTTCGACTGCGCATTACCTGCAAAGCTCGGGCTGGCAGCGTGGCCAGCCGTGGGGTTTCGAAGTGCAATTGCCGAGCGGCTTCAACTACACCCTGGCCGATGGCGCGATTCGCAAAAGCGTCGCCGAATGGCGGCAACTGGGTGTGAACCTGCCCAATGGTGCGCAGGTGCCAGCCGGCTCCGAACAACTGTCCGCTGCCCTGCTGCTGCCGGCCGGTTATCGTGGCCCGGCGTTCCTGATCCTCGACAACTTCCGGGCGATTCTCAAATACAACAATTCGTCGTCGTATGCGCTGGCGGTGAGCCTGTTGTCCGAGCGTTTCGAAGGAGCGGGCCTGATCAATGGCGACTGGCCGAAAGATGATCTGCCGCTAAGCCGCACCGAACGCATCGAACTGCAGACGCTATTGAGCGCGCGTAATTACGACGCTGGCACGGCGGACGGGATTATCGGCGCCAATACGCGCAAAGCGATTCGCAGTGCCCAGCAGGCGCTGGGCTGGCCGGCGGATGGGTATCCGACGCACAAGTTGCTTGAGAGCCTGCGCGCCCAATAGAAAGACTGCCGTATGGCGGGTATCGCTTTCGCGAGCAGGCTCGCTCCCACAGTTGACCGTATTCCAATGTGGGAGCGAGCCTGCTCGCGAATACTGACTGTCAGGCAATAACCGTTTCAGCCTTGATTACCACATCCTGCTCCAGCAGCAACTCCTGCTTCCCTGCATCCAGGCGCACCAGCGCGCCCAACGGCAGTGTCAGGTTCGGGTCGCAATGGCCACTGCGCCAACCCGACAACACCGGAATTCGCAACGGCTCAAAGGTTTGCTTGAGCAGGCGATTCAGCGCGTCGACCTCCACGCCGGCGATATCACCGACCAGCACACCGCGCAGTCTGGCCAGCTTGCCGGCCAGACGCATCTGGGTCAGCAACCGATCAATCCGATACAGCGGCTCGTTGATGTCTTCGATAAACAGAATCACCCCTTCGACATCAATCTCGTAGGGCGTGCCGAGGGTTGCAGCAATCATCGCCAGATTGCCGCCAAGCAGCCGCCCGTGAGCGATGCCCGGTTCGACGGTTGATAATGGATAAGCCGCCGGATGGCTCAGCACACTCCCTGACTTCATTTGCCCGCGCAGCATGGCGAAGAATGAGGTGACGGTAGGCGGTTCCTTGTCGCCCAGCAGGTCGGCATTGAGCAGCGGCCCGTGAAAGGTCACAAATCCGGCGTAGCGACTGATGGCCAGGTGCAGCGCGGTGATATCGCTGTAGCCGATAAAGGGTTTGGCGTGCCGGCTGAGCAGGTCGTAATCGATTCGGTCCAGCAGGCGCGGCGTGCCGTAGCCGCCGCGCAGGCAAATGATCGCGTCGACTTCAGGATCAGCGAATGCCGCGTGCAGATCGCGCAGGCGTACGTCGTCACTGCCAGCCAGATAGCCGTCCTTCTCATAGACACCCGGAAACACCTTCAGCCCATAGCCGCGCGCGCGCATCCATTGCAGCGCTTTTTCAGTGTCGAGGGCGCCGGGGCCGGCAGGCGCGATGACGCCGATCGTCCCTTCGGAGGGCAGCGCCAGTACGGCTCGGTGGGCAACGAGGGTGTGGCTCGGTCGAACGGTCATCCTTGGGCTCCAGCGGTAAAGTCATGCACACACAGTAGACAGCTCAAGAGGCAAACAAAAGCCCCTTGTCTCAGGCAAAAAAATGCCCGCCGAGGAACCGTCCTCGGCGGGCATTTTTACATCAGCAGTGAATCAGGAACCCAGCAGCTCGGCCTTGACCAGCTTCGCCTGCTCGTCGGCGTGGTACGAGGAACGTACCAGCGGGCCAGACGCAACGTTCTTGAAGCCCATCTTGTAACCTTCTTCGGCGAACCAGGCGAAGGTGTCCGGGTGCACAAAACGCTGCACCGGCAAGTGGCTGCGCGACGGCTGCAGGTATTGACCGAGGGTCAGCATGTCGATGTCGTGTTCGCGCATGCGCTTCATGACTTCGATGACTTCTTCGTCAGTCTCGCCCAGACCCAGCATCAGGCCGGATTTGGTCGGGATATGCGGCATCATCTGCTTGAAGCGTTGCAGCAGGGTCAGCGACCACTGGTAGTCCGAACCCGGACGCGCAGCCTTGTACAGGCGTGGCACGGTTTCCAGGTTGTGGTTGAACACATCCGGCGGCTCGGCAGCGGTGATTTCCAGGGCGATGTCCATGCGGCCACGGTAGTCCGGGACCAGGGTCTCGAGCTGCACGTTCGGCGACAATTTGCGGATTTCGCGGATGCAGTCGGCGAAGTGCTGGGCACCGCCATCACGCAGGTCGTCGCGGTCCACCGAAGTGATCACCACGTACTTGAGCTTGAGGTCGGCGATGGCGATGGCCAGGCTTTCCGGCTCGTTGACGTCCAGTGGCTTCGGACGACCGTGGCCAACGTCGCAGAACGGGCAACGACGGGTGCAGATGTCGCCCATGATCATGAAGGTTGCGGTGCCGCCGGAGAAGCATTCGCCGAGGTTCGGGCAGGACGCTTCTTCGCAGACACTGTGCAGCTTGTGCTTGCGCAGCAGGCTCTTGATGCGGTCGACTTCCGGCGAAACCGGGATGCGCACGCGGATCCAGTCGGGTTTCTTCGGCAGTTCGGTAGTCGGGATGATCTTGACCGGGATGCGTGCAACCTTCTCGGCGCCGCGCAGCTTGACGCCGGCTTCAACCTTGGGACGCGGGGCCGGGCGCTCGGTCACGTCGAGCGTCGGGATCATGGTTTGCACTGCATCAGTAGTCATATCAGTCGATTCCGCCCGTAAGGGTCGTCTGCTCAGCATAGTCGAGGTGTTTGACGAGCTGCGCGCGCAGCCGGGCACTTACCTCGGCAAATTCAATCGATCCTGCATGATCGCTCAGCTGGGTCATGGCCAGCCCGGCGTAGCCGCAGGGATTAATCCGTCGAAACGGTTCCAGGTTCATATCCACGTTCAGGGCCAGGCCATGAAAGGAACAACCGTGGCGAATGCGCAAACCCAGAGAAGCGATTTTCGCTCCATCGACGTACACGCCGGGAGCATCTGGCTTGGCGGCGGCGGTGACGCCGTAGCTGGCCAGCAGTTCGATCAGGCAGGCTTCCATACGGCTGACCAGATCACGCACGCCGAAACCCAGCTTGCGCACATCCAGTAACAGATAAGCCACCAGTTGCCCGGGGCCATGATAAGTCACTTGGCCGCCACGATCGACCTGCACCACCGGAATATCTCCCGGCAGCAATAGATGCTCGGCCTTGCCGGCCTGGCCCTGAGTGAACACCGGCGGGTGTTCGACGAGCCAGATTTCGTCGGCTGCTGCATTGCCGCGTTCGTTGGTAAAGCGCTGCATGGCATGCCAGACCGGCTCGTAAGGCATCTGGCCCAGCTCGCGAAAGCCCAGCGTGCCGTGCATCACAACACCATGTGCACGATGCCGGAAGCCCGCAGTTCGCTGTTGATGTTGTACAGCTGATCCTGGTCGGTGGCGACGATGTGCAACTGGATGGTGGTGTATTTGCCGTTGCTGCTTTGACGCTCGTCGATGCGCTCATCATTGATGGTCGCGTGTTTCAGGACGATCGCGATGATCTTGTCCTTGTTGCCAACACCCGTATCGCTGATCACCTTGATCGGATAATCAGTCTGGGGAAATTCGATCTTTGGCGCCTTTACTTCGGTATCGGTCATGGCGTAACGGCCTCTATAGCGCAAGCCGTGGTAACGCACATGGCCCCGCACCGGATCGGGGCGGGGCCATGCAGGTCAACACAAAATCAATTGAACAAGCCGTAGAAGAATAGACGGATGCTATCCCACATGCGGCGGAAGATACCACCCTCCTCGACGCCGTCCAGAGCGATCAGGTCAGCGCTGTGCACCACCTTGTCTTCCAGTTTGACTTCGACTTTACCGATCACGTCGCCCTTGGCGATTGGCGCAACCAGTTGCGGGTTCATGGTCATGCTGGCAGCGAGTTTCTTCAGCTGGCCTTTTGGCAGAGTCATGGTCAGGTCTTGCGCCAGACCGGCCTTGACCTGGCTGGTGGTGCCTTTCCATACCGGCGCCTGCGCCAGTTCAGTGCCCTTCTGGTAGAAGGTCTGGGTTTCGAAGAAGCGGAAACCATAGGTCAGCAACTTCTGGGTTTCAGCGGCGCGAGCCACTTCGCTGTTGGTGCCGAACACCACGGCGATCAGGCGCTGGCCGTCACGTACCGCCGAGGACACCATGCAGTAGCCGGCTTCATCGGTGTGGCCGGTTTTCAGACCGTCAACGGTCTTGTCGCGCCACAGCAGCAGGTTGCGGTTAGGCTGCTTGATGCCGTTCCAGAAGAACTCTTTCTGCGAGTAGATCGCATAGTGAGCCGGGTCTTCGTGGATGATCGCACGGGCCAGGATCGCCATGTCGTGCGCCGACGAGTAGTGCTCAGGGTTTGGCAGACCGGTCGGGTTCATGAAGTGGGTATTGGTCATGCCCAGTTCGGTGACGGTCTTGTTCATCAGATCGGCGAACGCATCTTCGCTGCCGGCGATGTGCTCGGCCAGGGCGACGCTGGCGTCGTTACCGGACTGGATGATGATGCCGTGCAGCAGGTCGCTGACAGTCACCTGCGAACCGACCTTGATGAACATCCGCGAACCGCCGGTGCGCCAGGCGTTTTCGCTGACGGTCACCGGATCGTTTTCACCGATCTGGCCGCGACGGATTTCCAGGGTCGCGATGTACGCGGTCATCAGCTTGGTCAGGCTGGCCGGTGGCAGACGCTGGTCGCCGTTGTTTTCGACCAGCACGTTGCCGCTGCTGGCGTCCATCAGAACGTAGGCCTTGGCGGCCAGTTGTGGTGGCGACGGCATCATCTCGGCCGCGAAGGCGGCTGGCGAGAGGAGCAGCGGGACTAGCAGACACAGGCGTTTGGCAAAGGTGGTGATGTTCATCCGTCTCTCGAAATCGCTAATGGAAACTTGCCCGAAGGCAAAACTTATTCAGACAGCCTTCTAACGGGCCATCGCGTGTTCAGTTGCTCACTCCAGTCACCCTTGCCGGGCTTTTGTTCTTCGACGAGCCAACAACCTGGTTCACCCCCCGAATACCGCAAGTGAACCGTCAATCAAGGTCTACGTGTTACTCGGTGACCACGCTGGGCGAACCCAGATTGGCCAGCCGCACACTGTTCTGCACCTGGGCGATCTCACCCGGCGAGCCGATCGGCCCCAGGCGTACCCGGTGCAGGGTCTGCTGATTGCGCACGATCGAGCTGATGAACACCGGCGCGCTCACCATCCCGCTGAGCTTCGACCTCAGCAGCTCGGCAGCGTCCGGGTTGGCGAACGCGCCCACCTGCAGATACTGGCCAGACGCTGGTGCAGAAGCGTTTTTTTTTGCATCGATCTGCACGGGCACCACGGCCGCGGCGTGTTGCTGCGGCGGCGGCGTCCATTGCTCGACGGTACCGGCCGACGCGGTGATGACCGGGGCGCTATTCTGCGCCGCTTGCGGCTCATTGAGCATCAGCGGCGCCGGACGGCCCTTGGCCGCCCACCACTGCTGCGGATCGATGCCTTCGACCTTGACCCGTGCGGTGCCGGTTTCGGCATAGCCGAGCTTCTTCGCCGCAGCATAAGACAAGTCAATGATGCGATCGGAATAGAACGGCCCACGGTCGTTGACGCGCAGGATCACGGTCTTGTTGTTGTCCAGGTTGGTCACCCGAACGTAACTTGGCAGCGGCAAGGTCTTGTGCGCGGCACTCATGCCGTACAGGTCATACACTTCGCCGTTGGCGGTGTTCTGGCCATGGAACTTGGTGCCGTACCAGGACGCTGTGCCCGAAGCCACGTAGGTCTTGGATTCCTGCAACGGAAAATACGTCTTGCCCAGCACGGTGTAAGGATTGGCCTTGTATGGGCCGGTGTGCAGGGTCGGTGTCGCATCCGGGATGCGCGAGACATCGACATCCCACCACGGCGCGCCGTCTTTGTGCGCGCGGTTGATGTCCAGGCCCGGTTGGGCGCGGACAGCGGTGGACGGGGTTTTCTGCGTCGGCGTGCGGCTGGTCGTGCAACTGGCGACCAGGACTGCCAACGCAGCGAAAGCCACCAGCTTCAGGGGTTTATTGTTAGGCAATGCCTGCATTACTTGACGCCCCGTGCTTGTACCAGCTGTTCAGACAGTTGATGTACGGCCATGGCGTACATCACGCTGCGGTTATAACGCGTGATCGCGTAGAAATTCTGCAGGCCCATCCAGTATTCAGGGCCGTTGTCGCCTTCGAGGCGAAATGCGGTAACCGGCATATCATCGCGCAGCGCATCATGACTTGACCAGCCCAGCGCCCGCAACTCTGCGACCGTTTTCACCGGTTCGATACCAGTAGTCAGGCCTTCATCAACCTGCTCGCCGCGTACATCGGCACGGCTGACCACCGGTTCGCCGGCGACCCAGCCGTGACGCTTGAAGTAGCTGGCGACGCTGCCAATGGCATCGTCCGGGTTGTTCCAGATATTGATGTGGCCGTCACCGTCGAAATCCACCGCGTAGGCGCGAAAGCTGCTCGGCATGAACTGCGGCAGGCCCATGGCCCCGGCGTACGAGCCTTTCAGGGTCAGCGGGTCGACCTGCTCTTCGCGGGCCAGCAGCAGGAACTCACGCAGTTCCTTGCGGAAAAATTCGGCACGGGGAGGATAGTCGAAGCCGAGGGTCGATAATGCGTCGATCACCCGAAAATTACCGGTATTACGTCCGAAAAAGGTCTCGACGCCGATGATCGACACGATCACTTGTGCCGGCACGCCGTATTCCTGTTCGGCACGGGCCAGGGTCGCCTCGTGCTGACGCCAGAAGTCGACACCACGGGCGATACGCGCGTCAGTAATGAACATCGGGCGATATTCATTCCACTGCTTGACCCGTTCGGCGGGTTTGGAGATGGCGTCGAGAATCGACTGCTTGCGTTGCGCCTCGCGGAACACACCCATCAGTTGTTCACCGGCGAAACCGTAGTCGCGGGTCATTTCGCCGACGAATTCGGCCACCTGCGGCGAGCCTTCATAGTCGCCGGCCAGCGCTTCCTGCACGCTCCCCAGCAGGCCCACCAGGCCAACCAGCGGCGCGCATCGAGTCGCCCAGCCACGCATTACTTGCATTGCACTCTTCACCTTATTCAAACCTGTGCGATCCACTTGCGATGGGTATGGATCGACATCAAAACCCCAAACGCTGACAGCAGCGTCACCAGCGAAGTTCCTCCGTAGCTAATGAACGGCAACGGCACCCCCACGACCGGCAACAGGCCACTGACCATACCGATGTTGACGAAAACGTAAACAAAAAAAGTCATGGTCAACGCGCCGGCGAGCAATTTGCCGAACAGCGTTTGTGCCTGAGCGGTGATCACCAGCCCGCGACCGATCAACAACAGATAGATCAGCAGCAGCGCGCAAATCCCCACCAGACCGAACTCTTCGCCAAGCACGGCAATGATGAAGTCGGTGTGGCTTTCCGGGAGAAAGTCCAGGTGTGACTGGGTGCCGAGCAGCCAGCCTTTGCCAAATACGCCACCGGAGCCGATCGCGGCTTTCGACTGGATGATGTTCCAGCCGGTGCCGAGCGGATCGCTTTCCGGGTCGAGGAAAGTCAGGACACGCTGCTTCTGATAGTCGTGCATGACGAAGAACCACATCGCCACCGACACCGGCACCGCCGCCGCCAATACGCTGAGAATCCAGCGCCAGCGCAGGCCGCCCATGAACAGGACGAAGGCGCCACCGGCAAGAATCAGCAACGAGGTACCGAGATCCGGCTGGCGCACGATCAGAATGAACGGCACGCCGATCAGCATCAGGCTGATGCCGACGTGCTTGAGCTGCGGCGGCAAGGTGCGTTTGGACAGATACCAGGCGATGGTCGCCGGCATCAGGATCTTCATGAATTCCGAGGGCTGGAAGCGGATCACCCCGGGGATGTTGATCCAGCGCGTGGCGCCCATGGCGTTGTGGCCCATGATGTCGACGACGATCAGCAATATCACGCCGATCACGTAACCGAGCGGCACCCAGCGCGCCATGAAACGCGGCTCGAACTGGGCGATGACGATCATCGCCACCAGACCGATGCCGAACGACGTGGCCTGCTTGCCGAGCAGGTCCCAGCTCTTGCCGCTGGCCGAATACAGCACGAACAGGCTGCCGGCGGCGAGGATCAGCAACAGGATCAACAGCGGGCCATCGATATGCAGTCTTTGCAGCAACGTCGCGCGGCGACGCATCACATCCTCGCTGGAGAGCATGCGATCGAAATTATTCATCACGGGCCGGGGCCTCCGCAGTGATAGGGCTGGCGTACTCGGCTTTCAGGTGGCCGTCCTGGTCGAGCAACCAGGCGTCCATGACCTGGCGCACCACGGGCGCGGCAACGCCGGAACCGGACTCACCGTTCTCGACCATCACCGACACGACGATTTTCGGATCATCGGCCGGGGCGAAGCCGACAAACAACGCGTGGTCGCGGTGGCGTTCCTGGACCTTGGAGCGGTCGTATTTCTCGCCCTGCTTGATCGCCACCACCTGCGCGGTACCGGACTTGCCGGCGATGCGGTATTGCGCGCCGATCGCCGCTTTGCGCGCGGTACCACGGGCACCGTGCATCACCTGCTGCATGCCGTGGTTGACCTTGTTCCAGTCGGACGGGTCGCGCAGGATGATGTTCGGCATCGGGTTTTCATCCACCGGTTTGACCCCGTCGAGGGACTTGGCCAGATGCGGACGGTTCCAGATGCCCTTGTTGGCCACCAGCGCCGTGGCCTGGGCCAGTTGCAGCGGCGTCGACTGCATGTAGCCCTGGCCGATCCCGAGAATCAGGGTTTCGCCGGGGAACCACGCCTGCTTGCGCGTCGCCCGTTTCCATTCGCGGGACGGCATCAGGCCCGGGGACTCTTCGAACATGTCCAGCGAGACCTTCTGGCCGATGCCGAACTTGTTCATATAGGTCGACAGCCGATCGATGCCGAGCTTGTGCGCCAGGTCATAGAAGTAGGTGTCGTTGGAACGCATGATCGCCGTGTCGAGGTCGACGAAGCCGTCACCAGTGCGATTCCAGTTGCGATACTTGTGGTCGTAGTTGGGCAGCATGTAATAGCCCGGGTCGAACACCCGGCTCGAAGCCGTGACTACGCCAGCGTCGAGACCGGCAATTGCCACCGCCGGTTTGATCGTCGAGCCCGGCGGGTACAGACCGCGCAGCACGCGGTTGAACAACGGCCGGTCGATGGAATCGCGCAACTCGGCGTAGGCCTTGAAGCTGATGCCGGTGACGAACAGGTTGGGGTCGAAACTCGGCTGACTGACCATCGCCAGCACTTCGCCGGTTTTCGGATCGAGCGCCACCACCGCGCCACGTCGCCCGCCCAGCGCGGCCTCGGCGGCTTCCTGCAACTTGATGTCGAGGCTCAGGACGATGTCCTTGCCGGGAATCGGATCGGTGCGTTTGAGCACGCGCAATACGCGGCCACGGGCGTTGGTCTCGACTTCCTCGTAACCGACCTGACCGTGCAATTCCGGCTCGTAGAAACGCTCGATGCCGGTCTTGCCTATGTGGTGGGTGCCGCTGTAGTTGACCGGATCCAGCGACTTCAGCTCTTTCTCGTTGATCCGCCCCATGTAGCCCACCGAATGCGCAAAATGCGCGCCCTGCGGGTAATGCCGGACCAGTTGCGCGACCACTTCCACCCCGGGCAGGCGGAACTGGTTCACCGCAATGCGGGCGATCTGCTCTTCGGTCAGCTCGAACAGGATCGGCACCGGCTCGAACGGCCGACGGCCCTGACGCATGCGTTTCTCGAAGATCACCCGGTCCTCGGGCGTCAGCTCCAGCACCTCGACGATGACGTCGAGCACCTGTTGCCAGTCGCCGGAGCGCTCGCGGGTCATGCTCAGGCTGAAGCTCGGCCGGTTGTCGGCCACGACCACGCCGTTGCGGTCGAAAATCAGCCCGCGCGTCGGCGGAATCGGCTGCACGTGGACGCGGTTGTTTTCCGACAGGGTCGAGTGGTACTCGTACTGGATCACCTGCAGGTAATACAGACGCGCGATCAGCACACAGATCAGCGCCACGATCACGATCGCACCGAACACGACACGGCTGCGCACCAGACGGGCGTCCTTTTCGTGGTCCTTGATGCGGATCGGCTGAGACATGAGGGCAGGCTTACTTGTGGTAAGGGTGGCCGGACAACACGGTCCAGGCACGGTACAACTGTTCGCCGATCAGGATCCGCACCAGCGGGTGCGGCAAGGTCAGCGGCGACAACGACCAGCGCTGGTCAGCGCGGGCACAGACTTCCGGTGCCAGCCCTTCCGGGCCGCCGACCATGAAGTTGACCGTGCGCGAATCCAGGCGCCAGCGATCGAGTTCGACCGCCAGTTGCTCGGTGCTCCACGGCTTGCCGTGAACCTCCAGCGTGACGACCCGCTCGTTGTGCCCGACCTTGGCCAGCATGGCTTCGCCTTCCTGGCGGATGAAACGGGCCACGTCGGCATTCTTGCCACGGGTGTTGAGCGGAATTTCCACCAGTTCCAGCGCCAGTTCGGACGGAAGACGCTTGGCATATTCATGCCAGCCTTCTTCCACCCACTTGGGCATGCGTGAACCGACGGCGATCAGGCGCAGTCGCACAGCAATCCCTTAGAACTGGTCTTTATTGAGCTTGGTGAAATGCTCGTGGGTGTTCTCCGGGCTGTGGTGCTTGGCATCGGCCGCACGGCTTTGCTCGGCACCGGCCCACAGGCGCTCCAGGTCGTAGAACTGACGCGCCGAGGCAGTCATCATGTGCACGATCACCAGATCGAGGTCGAGCAGGACCCAATCGCTGTCGCCCTTGCCTTCTTCGCCCAGCGGCTTGGCGCCCTGCTTTTTCACTTCCTCGCGGACCTTGTCGAGCATCGCGTTGATCTGGCGATTGGAGGTACCGGTGGCGATGATCATGTAGTCAGTGATGCTCTGCTTGTCGCGCACATCGATGATCTGGATGTCCTGGGCCTTGACGTCTTCCAGCGCGGCGACGGCAATCTTGACCAGTTCGTCGCCCTTGAGCGGCTCGTTGGTGTTGACGGCTTCCGGCAGTGGTGCGCTCTTGAACGTGCCTTTGCGCTTTACTTTCGGTAGATCTTTATCAGTCATATGTAACTCGTTTTGCTCATGTATTCGGCGGCTTGGGGATACGGTGATCCGTATCGGTGAAGCGCGCCTTGTTCAGTTCGACGCACGGTACAGACCGTGCGCATCGATGTAGGCCAGGACCGCGTCGGGCACCAGGAAACGTACCGACTTACCGCTGGCCAGCAGTTGACGGATCTGGGTGGCGGAAACCGCGAGCGGTGTCTGCCAGACGAATGCAATCTGTCCGCTCGGCCCTTTCAGGGCCAGCGGGTCGCTCACCGAACGCGCTGCCAGCAGGTTGCGCAAGGCATCCGGCGGTTCGCTGTCGGCGTCCGGGCGCTGTAGCACCAGGATGTGGCAATGCTGGAGCAACTCTTCCCAGCGGTGCCAAGTGGGCAGGCCGCAAAATGCGTCCCAGCCCAAAAGCAGAAAAACCTGGGTCTCGGCGGGCATCTCTGCGCGCAGCGACTCCAGGGTATCGATGGTCCAGGACGGTTTGTCCCGCTGCAATTCGCGGGCGTCCACCACCAGCGGCGGCAATCCGGCCACCGCGCACTCGACCATCGCCAGCCGATCCTGCGCCGACACCTGGGGTGTACCGCGATGTGGCGGCCGCGCGTTCGGCATCAGGCGCAACTCATCCAGCGCCAGCGCTTCGACAACTTCCAGCGCGCCACGCAAATGGCCGATATGCACCGGGTCGAACGTACCGCCCAGCACGCCAATGCGTTGCGGGCGCGACTCGCTGCCGGTGTGCGGCGCTGTCAGGTCGAGGTCGGTCAAGTCAGACCGTCGCCTGGCCGCGCAACTGGCCATCGCCGACCACGATGTACTTCTCGCAGGTCAGCCCCTCAAGCCCGACCGGGCCGCGGGCGTGCAGCTTATCAGTAGAAATGCCGATCTCGGCACCCAATCCGTATTCAAATCCATCGGCAAAGCAGGTCGGCGTGTTGATCATCACCGAGGCCGAGTCGACTTCCGCCACGAACCGGCGGGTGTCAGCGAGGTTTTCGCTGACGATCGAGTCGGTGTGATGGGAGCCGTAATGGTTGATGTGTTCGATCGCCTGCTCCAGACCGTCGACCACGCGGATCGACAGAATCGGCGCCAGGTACTCGGTGTGCCAGTCGTCTTCGCTGGCCGCGACCGCTTCGATGATTGCCCGGGTGCGCTCGCAACCGCGCAGCTCGACGCCTTTTTCGCGGAACTGCGCGGCCATCGAAGGCAGGAAATCCCTGGCAACTGCCTGATCGACCAGCAGGGTTTCCATCGCGCCGCAGATGCCATAACGGTAGGTCTTGGCGTTGAAGGCGATGCTTTGGGCTTTGGCCAGATCGGCGTGTTCGCTGACATAAACGTGGCAGATGCCGTCCAGGTGCTTGATCACCGGTACGCGAGCATCACGGCTGATGCGTTCGATCAGGCCACGGCCACCACGGGGCACGATGACGTCGACGTATTCCGGCATGCTGATCAGCGCGCCGACAGCGGCACGGTCAGTGGTTTCCACCACTTGCACCACGGCGGCGGGCAGTTCGGCCTCGGCCAGACCGCGCTGAATGCACGCGGCAATCGCGCGATTGGAATGAATTGCCTCGGAGCCACCGCGCAGGATGGTCGCGTTGCCGGACTTCAGGCAGAGGCTGGCGGCATCGATGGTCACGTTCGGGCGGGATTCGTAAATGATCCCGATCACGCCCAGCGGTACGCGCATCTTGCCGACCTGAATACCCGACGGACGGAAGCTCATGTCGCGAATCGCGCCGACCGGATCCGCCAGTGCAGCAACCTGACGCAAGCCGACGATCATGCCGTCGATGCGTGCCGGGGTCAGTTCCAGACGCTCCAGCAGCGCCGGCTCCAGACCGTTGGCGCGACCGGCAGCCAGATCCAGCTCATTGGCGGCGGCCAGCTCGGCGCGCGCAGCGTCCAGAGCATTGGCGGCAGCCTGCAAGGCGCGGTTTTTCTGCGCGGTGCTGGCGCGACCGATGACCTTGGAGGCAGCGCGGGCGGCGCGACCCAATCGGGTCATGTAGTCAAGAACGGACTCAGTCATGGTCTGCTGGGGTCTTGGCAAAGAGGAAAGCGGCAGATTATAGCTGTCGCGTCCCGGGACTAACAGCGGTGACGGGCGGATGGTCGAAATGAGCTGCGTTTGGCCGGCGTTCAGACGTAATTAAGCTCAGCGTTGTTATCATCACGACCTCTTGAGCCTGGATAAACCTTGCCCATCATGACCAACGTGCCCCTTTGCCCCGAGTCCGCGCGCCTGCCCGTGGGCCTGCCGGACAGTTTTTTCGACCGCGACGCCCAGGTGCTGGCGCAGGCGCTGCTCGGCAAAGTCATCCGCCATCGCGTCGGCGATCTGTGGCTGAGTGCGCGAATCATCGAAACCGAAGCCTATTACTGCGCGGAAAAAGGCAGCCACGCCTCGCTCGGCTATACAGAAAAGCGTAAGGCTTTGTTTCTGGATGGCGGCCACATCTATATGTACTACGCACGCGGCGGTGATTCGCTGAACTTCAGTGCGCAGGGGCCGGGCAACGCGGTGCTGATCAAATCCGCCTATCCGTGGGTCGATGAAGTGAGCGGTCCGGCGAGTCTGGCGCAGATGCTGCTGAACAATCCCGATGCCCAGGGCCGACCGCGTCCGACACAGAAGCTCTGCGCCGGACAGACCCTGCTGTGCAAGGCGCTGGGTTTGAAAGTGCCGATGTGGGACGCCAAGCGTTTCGATCATGAACTGTTGCTGGTCGAGGACCCGGGACCGCCACCCGCGCAGATCATTCAAACCACCCGGTTGGGCATTCCGCTGGGCCGTGATGAACACTTGATGTATCGCTTCGTTGACGCTGCGTATGCGCAATGGTGCACGCGGAACCCGCTGCGACGGGGTCAGGTCGAAGGCCGGGATTATTGCCTGCTTCCCGGCGCTGAAGCCGAATCCGCAAATAAATGATGTCCCCCTGTGGGAGCGAGCCTGCTCGCGAAGGGGTCGTGCCAGCCAACGCTTCTATCGTCTGACACAGCGTATTCGCGAGCAGGCTCGCTCCCACAGGTCAGCAGTCAACCGCGTAACAATTACTTAAAGAATGAATGGAGTTTTTCTGTATGGGCCCATGGCTCGATAGCATCACTGGATGGCTCGGCGCCAATCCGCAGTGGTTGGCCGCAGCGGTGTTCATCGTTGCGTGCGTGGAATGTCTGGCGATCGCCGGGCTGATCGTGCCGGGCACGGTGCTATTGTTCGGCGTGGCGGTACTGGCCGGCAGTGGCGCGCTGTCATTGAGCGAAACGCTGCTGCTGGGCTTTCTTGGCGGCATTCTTGGCGATCTGATGTCGTATTTCCTCGGCCGCCATTTCCACCAGAACATCCGCCGCCTTCCCGGGCTGCGCCATCACCCGGAATGGATGGCCGGCGCCGAGTCGTACTTCCAGCGCTATGGCATCGCCAGCTTGCTGGTCGGGCGTTTCATCGGCCCGCTACGACCCATGCTGCCGATGGTCGCCGGGATGTGCGACATGCCCTTCCCGCGTTTCTTCGCCGTCAGTCTGCTGGCCGCTGCTGGCTGGAGCCTGGCTTATCTGTTGCCGGGCTGGGCCACGGGCGCGGCGTTCCGCCTGCCATTGCCTGAAGGTTTCTGGCTGGAGGCCGGGATCGTGGCTGCCAGCATCGCGGTAATGGTCGGCCTGAGCGTCAACAGCAGCGTGCGCCGCCATCGTCGCGCGACGATCTGGATCGGCGGCATGAGCCTGCTGATCCTGATCGGTCTGTTCATCGGCTATCCATACCTCACCGCGCTCGACAACGGCGTGATGACCCTGGTGCAGGAGCACCGCCAGCCAGCGCTGGACGAAATCGCCGTGACGCTGACCCTGATCGGCGAATTCCGCAACATGCTGCTGTTCAGCGCCCTGCTCGTCATTCTGCTGGTGCTGTGCAAGCAGTGGCGCCAGGCAATGTTCGCGGGCGCCACCATGTTGGTCACCGCGATGGCCAACACCGGCACCAAGTATTTTTTCGCCCGGGTGCGCCCGGAAGTGCTCAGCGATCCATTGACCACCTACAGCATGCCCAGCGGCCACGCTTCTGGCGCGTTCGCCCTGTTCCTGACGCTGGGCGTGCTGGCCGGGCGCGGTCAGCCGCCGCGCATGCGCCTGACCTGGCTGCTGATTGCCTGCATCCCGGCCCTCTCTATCGCCCTGTCGCGGGTGTATCTCGGCGCGCACTGGCCAACCGACATATTGGCCGGGGCGATGCTCGCCAGTTGTGTGTGTGCTGCGATGCTGTGGTTGAGCCAACGTCAGGCGTCCCTTAATGCGATGCCGTTCAAGATCTGGTGGCTGATCCTGCCATCGATGGTTGCTCTGTTCGGCTTCTTCGTACTGCGCCACTTGCCACATACATTGTTGCGTTACGCCTACTAAACCAGACAACTCACAAGCCGGATTTTTTATACGCCGCTCTTTTGGAATATTCCGACAAGAGCGGCGTTGATTACCTACGCAAACTTCCCCTCCTGCGGTTAACTTTCCTGGTTATAAAACCGACGTTTCCGCATTCCCAATCGACGCCAAACTAGCGTTACATAGTCCAGCCGGAACACGGTGGTGAAGTATTTCGCGCTACAGAAAATCCGTGAGTTCAATCCGCCCGGCTGGAGCACTTGCCAACAATCAATATTTATTCGGACCCGGCATTGAAGTTCTGCCGAGGCATTTATCAATTCATTCTTTGTCGAGTTATTCATGAGTCCAAAGATACCCCGCAAGACGCCTGTTACAACGCCGCATCAAACTGATCCGCACGCACCGGCACCACATCGCCCCTTGATCGATGCCAGCGCCGTTGAAATATCGAGAAGGACCGGTAGTCACGATCAGACGCTGCCCCCAACAACTTCCGGCAGCCCCCTCGCCGATGCAAACCCGAGACTTCCGGCGATCGAAATCTTCCAGTTACCGGCACACGGCGCTTATCGTTCGGAACATTCCACTTCAATAAACGATTACTGGTTATCGGAAGCTTTTCTGCGTGGGATGAAGCCCGCTGACCCCGATGGATTTCGCTGGGTCGTTGGCAGAAAGTTCGTCGACGTCGAATATCAGGGCGCTTTGCAAACCACTCACGTCGGCGTGGATGAAACCGGCGCATGGCGCAGCAAGTTGCTGACCGAGCGCGTGCCCTCCGGGCCGCCTCTGTATAAAAACGCAGACAGCCCCACCTGGCGCCTGACTGAACAACCCGCGCCGAAGCGAGCGCGGCTCGCCCCCGCGACAACGCCCATCAATCAAAGCCGTTACAGTCCATCGGGGCGTTCGCCGGATGCTCAGGGTTACTACGAAATGCATCCGCTTTTTGCAGCGCGCACAGACGCCCCCCTGTTCGCCTTCAGGGATTCATTTGGCAATTTCATTCCGGTAGATCCTCCGTCGGGGGGATTCGCGGCGTCGCCGACCCACCTCAAACAGTGGACCGATCATGAGATCTGGCAGCTATATGGCTTGCAGGGCCAAGACATCGCGCGCTTTCGTGTCGAAGCTCGGGCCAGCGGCATGCCGCCACAGTGGGCACATCCCACAACCACCGGAAATCCGCTGACCGATCTGCTGCGCGACTCGCTGCGCTGGCTGCATCCGCAGATGAGCCGTGCAGAGCGTGAAGCCTTTCTGCAATCGTTCAATCTGCTGCCCAGGCAATTGACCCGCTTGCAGCAGGAGATGAGCGACCATCTGGCGATTCCAGCCTGGGCACTGGCGCACAAGCGCCTGTTGGATGACGTCACCCACCCGCGACGCTTCGAGCAATTGGCCAAGGATGCGGTCGAGCAGCTCAACCTCAAGCACAATGCCCGCCACGACTGGTACGACGCCGAACAAGGCCTGACCCCCGAAGTCCGCGAGGCGCTGTTGAAACAGCTCGGTTACCTGCGTAACAAGCACAATTGCCTGTATCGCACGGACGTCCCGGCGCTGTTTCGCGGTGACGAGCGCACGCCGTTCGAGCTGGCGAATGACGGCACCATGCTGCCCCGCTACCACCACAAACCCGGCGCCACCACGCACAAGCCGATCAGCGCGACGTTCAGTCTCGAGCAGGGCCAGATGTATGCCAGCGCCCCCGATCCCGCATACCTGCGCTTCAACAGCCAGACCCACAAATATCCGGGGCGCGACGCGGGTGACAGCAGCTCAGACAGCGGCGCAAGCGACGCCGATGATTCAAGCAGTTCCTCATCCGACTGGTCTGATCCTGAGAGTCCAGTCGCCTGGGATCACGAGCGGGGTTATCGGTCCTCGCGCACGCGGCAGACAGAAATGTTCATGTACGCCCTCGACACGCGCAATCTGGAAGTCGTCCCGCACGAAGAGAACATGGCGTTCAATTCCGCTGCGCGTGAGAACCCGCCGACCTGGTTTCCCTCCGACGATTTCGAGGGGCTGATTTCGGTCACCCGCAGCGGAGTTCCAGCCGAGCGTATCTGGTTACTGAACACAGACCTGAGCAAAGGCGCCAGGATCGCAGACATCAAGGAACAGGCCGGCGCGGACGCTGAGCGTATCGAGGCGGCGACCCATGCCGGGCATGCCAACAAATTCCAATACGACCGACTGATCGACAAAGTGGAAGCGGCGGGACTGCCAATCCTCAGGCTGTCGGGCAACAAGAACGAGTTTGCATACGACATCGCCTGGCCCTGAACCGGGCACGCCCATACAACGCCGGAGAGGAGACCGGCCCCCTCATGCACACCATTAAAGGATTAATACGTGTCGAAACTCATCGTCCCTGCGACCCATATCGCCCACGTTCGCGCACTTGAAGTTACCCCCATCGACGTCTCGGCGAATCCCCATGCGCCGCCCACCCATATGCGCAATCAGACGCAGGCGCCTGACATTGATCCGTCGCTTCGCAAAACCCTCAAAGCCCTGGACAAGCATCTGGGCCTGCTACGCATCGGTGAGATCATGATCAGTCGGGTCGAATTGCAAGCGCTGGGGGCGACCATTGACGGTCAACCGGTCAGTGCGGCGAACGCCCACATCAAGAGCGTGGATCAGGCATTTCTCGACGGACTCAATTTTCAATCGGCGCAGGTGCAGTCGCGCTTGCAGGCCGTGGATTTCCCCGCCAATGACATAGCGGCAATGCTGTTCTACGAAATTGCCTGCAAGCGCTCGATTGATGCCGGCCCACTGTTCATCAGTGATACACCACTGGTTTCCGGCAGCGCCATGGATCGTCTCAACAAGCTGGGCAAGGCTGCGCAAAAGCTGGAAATCCACCGTGCGGACGCGTTTGAAAACGCACCGGGCTGGATCAACAAGAGCAAAAGCTATTTGATGAGCGGCGCAGGAGTCGGCATGCAAGCCTTCGGCATCTACAGCAGCTACATGGCGCTGACCGATGCGATCAAGAAAGGCGAGGCACTGGAAATGCTGTACTACGGCGGATCCATCGCTGCAGAACTCGGCTCGCTGATCATCGAGCAGGGCCTGACCAGAACAGGCCAGGCGATGCTGACTCAGGGCAGCAACGTGCTGAGGGGTTTTGCGCTGACCTCATTCGGCAAATACATGAGCCGTGGTGCGGGACTGTTCGCCAGCGCGATTACCTTGCCGTTCGACATCGTTGACGCGATCAAATCCTTCAACGCCGCCGCCGCGACATCGGGCAAACAAGCTCAGGATCATTATTTCAGCGGTGCCCTGAGTGTAGCGGGCGCGGGTATCAGCCTGGTGCTGGGCGTCGCCGCGCTGGCCGGCTTCGGCAGCGTTGCCGGCCCGCTCGGCCTTGCGGCCGCTGCGCTGCTCATCGGCGGATCGATGATTTATCAGGCCGCCAGGGTCGTCGACGATATCGACGACTACATCGAACTGACGACACTCGAGCGTCTGCGCTCGGGATGGTTCGCCTTCACCGGCAAGGAACTGGACACCGAGGTGATGGATCGCTTCAAACTGTCCAGGCTTTACAGTGACTATGGAAAACAGCTCGAACTGTCGGCGAAAGACATGCTGGCCGGTGCTTACAAGGACTCCATCGCACAGGTAGTCAATGGCGCGTTTCGCGCTGAACTGCGCCCTGTCGAACTGTGGCGTTACCAGTGGGACGAAAGCGCCGGGCAGTTGCCGTTCAGACTCGACAGCCAAGCGGTGATCGTCGGCGGCGACGATGCAGTCGACGCAAGCCTCGGATTACCCGACAACCTCAAAGGCATGGTCAGCGGCAGCCCAGGCGAAGGCAAAGGCGTGTTCTGGCGCCTGGGTGATGGCAACGACCGCGTGGTTGGCGTCAAGGCGCGGCCCAACCTCTTCACCTACCGCGACGGCCATAAGGCACTGACGGGCGGCGACACAAATGATGCGTTCTACCAGGAAGTCTCTGATCAGGAACTGGATCGATCGAGCAAACCGCCGCACATCAATGTGCTGGATGGCGGCTCGGGCAACGACCTGGTTGCGTTCGAAGGCGTCCGCCCGATTACCGACACGCGTTACATCGGTCACGACGTCAACCTGCAAACCGGCAAGGTCTCACTTCGCGGCCCGGACTCTGCGAACGACACCCTCGAAGTCGCCCATCTGACCTCCATTGAAAACGTTGCGACCTTGCGCAAAGGCACGAGCACTATCACGGGCAATGACCAGCCCAACCAGATTTCCGCCAACGGTTACGACCGCATCAGCGCCGGCGACGGCAACGACACGATCGCAATCTCTGGTACCGAGTGCACGATAGAGGGCGGCGGCGGCGAAGATCGCTATTACATCGCCGACACCAATGCACGTACAACGATCATCGAGTGTGGCGACCATTCGAGCCTGATCGAATTCGGCTGGCCGATGGCGGTCATTCAACGCTGGCAAATCATCGGCACCTCACTGGTGGTCAATTCTTTGCGCGGCAGGGACGGCAGCGACCCCGACCATGTGCTGACCCTTGAAAACGTCTACCAGACAGTCAACGGTCAGCGTCAATTGAACAATGCTCGGTGGGTGTTCCGCACTATCGATGGCTATGAACTGCGCGCGCAACTGCCCACTCGACCTGGTGAAGCGTTGAGTCAGGACATCGAGGTTGCCGTCACTGTCAGCGGACGGCCGGCACCCGCCCCGGCAATCGTCAACGGTGGCACGGTGGCGCTGGACGGTCAGGGCGTGCAGCGCCACTTCGTCGCACGTACCGAGCACAGGGTCGAATTCGTCGCCACAGGCAACGCTACCGGCGCCCGTACGATTTACCTGGATTACCAGGACAGCGAGATCGTCGACGTGGTGGTCAGCTATGGCGTGGAATTGCGCCAGGGTGTTTCGGGCAATACGCACCTGACCTACAACAACATCAGCCTGTCGATTCTGCTGCCATCCAGAGTGCTGGCCTTCAAAGGCGTGATCCAGACGATTGCCGCCGCGACGGGCTACAGTGGCCAAAACAGCCTGAAGGTCACGACACCGCTTCTGGCCCGGGACATCGTGCTGGTCATGCAGGATGACGTTTCATACCGCGTGCAGGTGCCCGCGTTCGATTACCGGGACGACGGCAGAAATCCCGGCATCCGTGTGCTCAGCTCGCGGAGCTGGTTGAAGCGGCGCAACGGAAAATATCCATTCATCCGTCCGCTGGTCAGCGAGAAACCATCACTGGGCGCCCAGAACAGCAAAGTGGTCATCGAATCGCGGTCGCACACCGGGATTTATCTGCTCGAAGGCAAAAGCGCGACTTACGACGTCTATCTCGCCAGCAACAGCATCCTGCGTCTGGCCACACCGGGCGCTGCGGCAAAAACGGCCAATGCATCGAGATGGAATCTGTTCACCCGTACCCTGACAGAAACCGTCACGCGCGCCGACATTCAGCTCCAGGGCAACCGCCTGCGCATTGCCAGCGTCACGGTGGAGTTGCCGGACATCTTGGATGACACTCCGGTGGAGTGCATCGGTGTGGTGACGTCAGCCGGCAACATTTATGAAGTCTCGCTGCTGTTTGAGGTGTTGCAGCTGTATGTGATCGATGCTCGTGGCTACGCCAGTGTCGAGGCATTGCTGACGGATATCGACAAGCACAAACAGCGCCACGAACTGGCCGCGCGGGTCTACGTCACCCACATCGGCTACAAACCCGAGACAGCGGGCACGCTGGTTTACAACTCGGTGAGCAATCAATGGCGCCTGCTCAATGATCTGCAAGAGCGCGTCGACCGCGAAGGTCTGTTCATCCCGGTCAACATGAGCTGACGGTGCGCTGCCGGTTTCAACATCGTGCCAGGGTGGGCCTGCGCTGATCTTCGTTTGCGCCTTGAGTCATGCGTTTTGCAAGTGAAACTAGGCGAACAGTTCGCCCTGCAACTCGTCGAGTAATGCCTGGATCGCATCCAGCCGTTGCTGAGGGTCGTCGAGTTGCAGCAGATCGATCTTGTCTTCTTCGGCGAACGGCAACAGGTAGGCAAGCTGATTGGCCAGTGACTGTTGACCGGCGGCTTCAGTGCCCATGTCCAACGCTTCGACCATCGGGTGTTCGGCCAGCGCCTTGAGCAGCGCGACCAGATCGGCGTCCTCGTCCTGCAACGGTTGCTCGGGCTCATCGTCCAGCCATTCGACGTCGGCGACGATCAACTGATCGCGCTGCACTTCGGTGCGCAACACCGTGAAACGCCGCCCGCCCTGGACACGAATGCCGAGCAGGCCGTTGTCCTGTTGCTGGAAATCGGTGATCCGCGCTTCGCAGCCAACCAACGCAAAACCTTCTGGTGCCACGCCGACTTCGCTGCCCTCAAGGATGCATACCACGCCGAAGCCGACGCCCTGTTTCATGCAGCGGCCGATCATGTCGAGGTAGCGCGCCTCGAAGATCTGCAGATCGAGGTTGCAGCCGGGGAACAGCACCGTGTTCAGCGGAAAAAGCGGCAGACTCATAGACATTTCCTTACACCACCATCGACACCGCCAACGGCAGGAACACCGCCGTGGCCACACCCATCAGACTCATTGCCAGCGCGGCGAACGCGCCGCACTCATCGTTTTCCTGCATCGCCACCGCCGTGCCGACCGCATGAGCGGTCATGCCCAGCGCCATGCCGCGCGCTTCGGGGCTGTGCACGCCGAGGCGGGTCAGCAGCGCCGGGCCGAAGATCGCGCCGATGACCCCGGTGATCAATACAAACACCGCTGCCAGCGCCGCCACACCGCCGATCTGCTCGGCAACCAGCATGGCGATCGGCGACGTCACCGATTTAGGCGCCATGGTCATCAGGATCATGTGATCGGCACCGAACCACCAGCCCAGCGCCACGCCCATGCCCGTTGCGACCACCCCGCCTATCACCAGAGTAGTAAAAATCGGCCAGAACAATTGCCGGATGCGGCGCAGATTCAGGTAGAGCGGCACCGCCAGCGCCACCGTGGCCGGCCCCAGCAGAATGCTGAGGATTTCGGTGCTCTTGCGATACTCCGCGTAGGTCAGGCCGCAGCCGACCAGCACACCGATCACCAACAACATGGAGACCAGCACCGGTTGCAGAAAGATCCAGCGGGTTTTCTCGAACGCCGCCAGCACCAGTTGATAGGCACCGAGGGTGATGCCAATGCCGAACAGCGGATGGTGAATCACCGACGCCCACGCGCCTTGCCAGTCGAACAGCATCAGGATTCCTCCGCCGGCGGCGCATGACGTTTGACCAGCCGTTGCATGAGCACGCCGGCAAAGGCCATCGACAGGATCAGCGAGACCACCAGCGCGCCGACGATCGCCCAGAAATCGGCGGCAATCGCCGTGGCATACACCATCACGCCCACCGCTGGCGGCACCAGCAGCAACGGCAGATAACGCAGCAGGCTGCCCGCCGCCTGATTCAGCGGCTCGCCGACTTCACCGCGAATGATCAGGAACACCAGCAACAGCAGCAGCCCGATGATCGGCCCCGGCAATATCGGCAACAGCAAATGATTGAGCGCCGTGCCGAGCAGTTGGAACAGCACCAGCAGGGTCAGGCCACGTAACAACATCTGACATCTCCGTCTTCTATTTCACCCAGCAGGGGCTCGGCATTATAAGCATGCCGGCGCTATGGACCGGCATTCGCCAAAAGCATGGTCGGTTGACCTGAGCAAATCGCCATGATGATCTACAGTGGTTCGCAGGCCGGTCAAATCCGCCCCCTGAAAAACTATAAAACCGATGAACCCAAGGAGAGTCTCAATGCCCTATGTTCCCGTTGCAGAGCTCAAAGATTATGTCGGCAAGGAACTTGGACGTTCCGAATGGCTCACCATCGATCAGGAGCGCATCAACCTGTTCGCCGAAGCCACTGGTGATTTTCAGTTCATTCACGTCGATCCGGTCAAGGCTGCGCAAACGCCGTTTGGCAGCACGATTGCCCATGGTTTCCTGTCGCTGTCGCTGATGCCGAAACTGATGGAAGACATCCTCGTGCTGCCCGAAGGCGTGAAGATGGTCGTCAACTATGGCCTGGACAGCGTGCGTTTCATCCAGCCGGTCAAGGTCAATTCGAAAGTCCGACTGAAGGTCGACATGGTCGAAGTGACCGAGAAAAAACCCGGCCAGTGGCTGCTCAAGGCCACCGCGACACTGGAGATAGAAGGCTCGGACAAACCGGCCTACATCGCCGAGCCGCTGTCACTCTGCTTCGTCTGATCATCCCGGATGCGAAGCAGCGCACGCTGTTTCGCGTCACGTCTGTATATATGCGACGCATAGCTGCGGCATACTCGGTCGCCTAATTGCCCGGATCCCGCTATGCGCTCAATCGCTCGACTTGCACCCCTTGCCCTGACCCTGATGCTCACCGCTTGCGGCGACGGCGAATCGCTGTTGCCGCCGGATGCGCGCCTGCCCGATGGCGGACGCTATCGCGGTGAACTGGTCGACGGCTTGCTGCAAGGTCAGGGCCGCGTCGACTACCCCAACGGCAGTTGGTACGCCGGAGAGTTCGACAAGGGTCAGTGGCACGGGCAAGGCGAATGGCATGGCAGCAACGGCGAGGTCTATCGCGGCCAGTTTCAGCAAGGGCTGTTCGATGGTCAGGGCAGCCTGAGCACCAATGCCAGCAGTTATACCGGTGGTTTCAAGCAGGGCCGGCGCGATGGCGAAGGTACGCTGAAAGAAAACGGCATGACCTATCGCGGCGAGTTCAAGGCTGACCAGTATTCCGGCCTCGGCCGTCTGGAAATGGACGACGGCAGCTCCTATCAAGGCCAGTTCGCCCATGGCAAACCCAACGGCGAAGGCCAGCGCGGCGATGCCAGCGGCAATTCGTTCACGGGCCATTTCGTCAACGGTCAACTGGAAGGCAACGGCACTTACAACAGCGCCGACGGCGATATCTACGTCGGCGGCTTCAAGAACAATCAATTACACGGCAAAGGCCGCTACGAGAACGCCGACGGCGACGTCTGGCTCGGCCAGTTCAAGGAAGGCGCGCTGACCGGCAAGGGCGAACTGATCGGCGCTGATGGCAGCCATTACATCGGTGTGTTCAATGACTGGCGCTTCACCGGCCAGGGCCGTTTGAACCTCGCCGATGGCAGCTTCTACATCGGCGGCTTCGACAACGACAGCTATTCAGGACGCGGTACTCTGGTGCTGACCGATGGCAGCGTGCTCAGCGGCACCTGGATCAACGGCCAACGCGTACGTGACGCCGACGGCAAATTGCTCCCCGACACCCTCGAACTCGGCTTGCTCGCCCAGGGTCGGTTGCTGGACGAGGCACTGGCGGCGATCCCCGCTTCGACTCCGGCAGTCGAGTTGTACACCCTGACCCTCGGTGGCGACGGCAAGCAAAGCGTGTTCCTGCGTGAATCCGACTACGTCGCCAACATGCTCAACACGCGCTTCGGCGCCTTCGGCCAGATCCGTCTGGTCAATCATCGCGATCATCTCGGCGACCGGCCGATGGCCACCCGGGAAAACCTGCGCCGCGCCGCGCAAGCCCTCGCCGAACGCAGCGGGCCGGAAGATCTGCTGTTCATTTATCTGACCAGCCACGGCACCGCCGAACATGAACTGGTGCTCGATCAGCCACGCATGGAACTGGCCGACCTGCCAGCCGATGAGCTCGCCGCCGTGCTCGCGCCGCTGAAGCATCGGGACAAGGTCATCGTGATTTCCTCGTGCTATTCCGGTGGATTTATCCCGGCGCTGAAGGACGAACGCACGCTGATCATGACTGCCTCGCGCGCCGATCGGGTGTCGTTCGGTTGCTCGGAAGAAGCCAACTTCACCTATTTCGGCGACGCGCTGTTCGCCCAGGCGCTGAACCAGACCGACGACCTTGAGCAGGCATTCAAACTGGCCAAGGCCACCGTTGCCGAACGCGAGCTGGCCGACGGTTTCGAAGCCTCGGAGCCGCAGATGTGGGCGCCGAAAACCGTGCTGTCGCATTGGCAGCTGCTGCGAAAACAGCAGGCGCGCAAAGCGTTGCACAGCAGCGCATTGAACGACGCGGCGAAAAAAGGCAACTAAGCTGAACAGTATCAAGGGAGAGACACTATGTACTTGACGCCTCAGCACGTATTGCTTGCCGGAGCCACCGGACTGACCGGTGAACATCTGCTCGACCGTTTGCTCAACGAACCAACCATTACCCGTGTCCTCGCCCCTTCGCGCCGGCCGCTGGCCGAGCATCCGCATCTGGAAAACCCGGTCGGTGACCCGCAGGCGTTTCTGCCGCAGCTCAGTGGCCGGGTCGATATCGCCTACTGCTGCCTCGGCACCACGATCAAGCAGGCCGGCTCCGAAGAAGCCTTTCGCGCAGTCGATCTGGACATGGTCGTGGCGTTTGCCAAGCGCGCGCGGGAAATGGGCGCGCGGCACCTGATCGTGATCAGTGCGATTGGCGCCGATCCGAATTCCTCGGTGTTCTACAACCGGGTCAAAGGTGAAATGGAACAGGCCCTGCGCGCGCAGAACTGGCCGCAGCTGACCATTTGCCGACCTTCGCTGTTGCTTGGCGAACGCACCGAACCACGTCTGGTCGAGCAACTGGCCGGGCCATTGTCGAAGCTGATTCCGGGGAAATACCACGGCATCGAAGCGTGCCAGTTGGCGCGAGCGATGTGGCGCCTGGCGCTGGAAGAACAGGATGGGGTGCGGGTGATCGAATCGGATGAACTGAGGAAGCTCGGCAAATAATCCATCCACCCATGATGATCGTTCCCACGCTCTGCGTGGGAATGCAGCCATGGACGCTCTGCGTCCTAAAAAGCGTGACGCGGAGCGTCACAGGATGCGTTACCACGCAGAGCGTGGGAACGATCAGTCGCTACAATCCACCAGTCGCTTGAAAACCTACTCCAATCACCGTCAGCAACGACAACGGTAACAACAGCGTATCGAGCAACGCGCTGGCCGGCAGGTCCACTCCCGGATAGCTCGGCGCCTCGGCACCGAACCGGTCCATCGCACAACACCCGCCGTTCAACGCATACAAATCCAGCCGCGTCCCGGCATACACCACCGGCGCGCCGGGTTTGGCCGCATCCAGCGTGCGCACGGTAGCGCATCCAGCCAATTGCAGGGCCAGCACAAGCACCAGCAGCTTATTCATCACTGCTCAAGTGATGCTCACCCCAACGCGGCAGCATGTCCTGCGGGATGCCGAGCAGATTGAGGATCCGCGCCACAACGAAGTCGATCAGATCATCGATGGTCTGCGGCTGGTGATAGAAGCCCGGCGAGGCCGGTAGTATCGTCACGCCCAGATTCGACAGCTTGAGCATGTGCTCCAGATGAATGCTCGAGTATGGCGCCTCGCGCGGCACCAGAATCAACTGGCGGCGCTCTTTCAGCGTAACGTCCGCCGCGCGTTCGATCAGGTTGTTGCAGGCGCCGGTGGCAATCGCCGACAGCGTGCCGGTCGAACACGGCACCACTACCATGGCTGCCGGCGCGCCGGAGCCCGAAGCCACCGGCGACATCCAGTCTTCCTTGCCATACACGCGAATCTGCCCGGCAGCGGCGCCGGTGTATTCGGTCAGAAAGGCCTGCATCATCTGCGGCTTGTTCGGCAGGGACACATCGGTCTCGGTGGCCATTACCAGTTGCGCCGCCTTGGAGATCAGGAAGTGCACTTCGCGATCTTCGCGCACCAGGCAATCGAGCAGGCGCAAGCCGTACTGCGCGCCCGATGCGCCGGTCATCGCCAGGGTGATGCGTTCCGGGCCGCCGGCCTGGGAAAAACTGTTCATTGCAGTGCCTCGGCAAGCTTGCCGTGCAGGCCGCCGAAGCCGCCGTTGCTCATGATCACCACGTGAGTACCGGGCTGCGCCTGGCTCTTCACGCGCTCGATGATGCCTTCCAGGGAATCGCTGACAATCGACGGCACCGTGCACAATGCGCGCGGTGGCGCCGAGATCCCAACCGAGATTGGCCGGGGCATACCAGATCACTTGATCGGCATCGACCACACTGTCCGGCAAACCGTCACGGTGGGCGCCGAGCTTCATCGAATTGGAGCGCGGCTCGATGATCGCAATCAGTGGCGCGTCGCCGATGCGTTTGCGCAGGCCATCAAGCGTGGTGGCGATGGCGGTCGGGTGGTGAGCGAAGTCGTCGTAAATGGTGATGCCGCGCACCTCGGCGACTTTCTCCATGCGTCGTTTGACGTTCTTGAACGCGCTCAACCCGGCGATGCCCATCGATGGCACCACGCCAACGTGACGCGCCGCAGCCAGCGCGGCCAAGGCATTGGCGACGTTGTGTTGACCGGTCAATTCCCACTCGACGGTGCCCTGGGACACGCCTTCGAACATCACTTCGAACGCCGAACCGTCCTCGCTCAGTAGTTTTACCTGCCACTGACCGCCGGCGCCGGTGGTTTGCACCGGGGTCCAGCAACCCATCTCGATCACGCGCTGCAAGGCCGGCTCGGTGGTCGGGTGGATGACCAGCCCTTCGCTCGGAATGGTGCGCACCAAGTGATGAAACTGACGCTCGATTGCTGGTAGATCAGGGAAGATGTCGGCGTGATCGAACTCAAGATTGTTGAGGATCGCAGTGCGCGGACGGTAGTGGACGAATTTCGAACGCTTGTCGAAAAAGGCGCTGTCGTATTCATCAGCCTCGATCACAAAGAACGGCGTACCGCCCAGGCGCGCCGACACCGAGAAATTCTGCGGCACGCCGCCGATGAGGAAACCCGGGCTCATCCCGGCATGTTCCAGCACCCAGGCGAGCATGCTGCTGGTGGTGGTCTTGCCGTGGGTACCGGCCACGGCCAATACCCAGCGACCTTGCAGCACGTGGTCAGCCAGCCACTGCGGGCCGGAGACGTACGGCAGGCCTTTGTTCAGCACATATTCCACCGCCGGGTTACCACGGGACATGGCATTGCCGATCACCACCAGATCCGGCGCCGGATCGAGCTGCGCCGGGTCATAACCCTGCGTCAGCTGAATGCCCTGGGCCTCGAGCTGCGTGCTCATCGGCGGATAGACGTTGGCGTCGGAGCCGGTGACGTGATGGCCCAGCTCTTTGGCCAACACTGCCATCGAGCCCATGAAAGTCCCGCAGATACCCAGAATATGAATGTGCATAGTCGACCTCGTAAAACATGGCCGCAGGTTAGCGTAGGGAGGGGGAAATGGCACTCTTTAGCTGAAGGATGGAGACGGGTTGGCGGCTACATCTGCGCACGGCTTCAGACCGCAGCCCCTCACCCCAGCCCTCTCCCGAGGGAGAGGGAGCCGATCTCGGTCGCTTTCAAATTTTTAGTTCGGCTCGATATTTCAGGTCGGCGTAAATCGCCAAAACACCTCGGTCAGTCCCCTCTCCCTCTGGGAGAGGGTTAGGGTGAGGGCTTTCAGCTGACACGCCGCTCAATTCCGTGTTTACGCAGTTTTCTATAAAGGGTGTTGCGGCTTACGCCCAGTTGCTGCGCTGTATGGGTCATATGCCAGCGCGTCTGCTCCAGCGCACTGAGCAAGGCCAGTCGTTCGGCATCTTCCAATGGCTGCGCCGCCACAACCGCCGGCCGCGCCTGCCGAATCATCACCGGCAAATCCTCAACCCCGACCCGCCCGTCATCACACAACGCCGCCAGGGTGCGCAGGACATTGCGCAACTGCCGCACATTGCCCGGCCAGTTGAATGCCAACAACGCCTGCCGCGCCGGTTCGTCGATCAGAATCGTTTCGCCCCCTGCCTCCTCGGCCAGCAGAAAATCCAATAACTGCAATTTATCACTGCGCTCGCGCAATGCCGGCAACGCCACTTCCAGCCCGTTCAAGCGGTAATACAGGTCTTCACGGAAACTGCCGTCCTCGACTCGTTCGAGCAAATTGCGGTGCGTCGCACTGATGATGCGCACGTCTACCGCTTGCGGCTCGCCGCCAATCGGCACCACTTGCCGATCTTCCAGCACCCGCAGCAAACGCGTCTGCAACGCCAGTGGCATGTCGCCGATTTCGTCGAGGAACAAAGTGCCGCCATCGGCCTGTTGCAGCTTGCCGCGCATGCCGTCCTTGCGTGCGCCGGTGAAGCTGCCGCCGCGATAGCCGAACAGTTCGCTCTCGATCAGGCTTTCCGGAATGGCCGCGCAATTGAGTGCGACAAAAGCGTTGCCGCAGCGCTGGCTGGCCTGATGCACTGCCTTGGCAAACGCCTCCTTGCCCGAGCCGGTTTCGCCGTTGATCAACAGCGGCACGTCGCGCTCGAACACGCGCAGGGCTTTGCGAAACTCCGCCTGCAACGCTTCGTCGCCGAGGCAAATGCCGGACAGGCGGGGCGCTGGAGCAGTGATTGGCGTTGGAACAATGGCAGTAGGTTTGCGCGATTCACCGCGCAACACGGCAAACAGATGCCGGCCATCACGGGTGCGCAGCGGCCAACTGGCGCTGGCGTTGGCACTCGCGCGACCGAGCAGGTCATCCAGCGAACAATCGAAAAACGCTTCCACCGGTTGCCCGAGCAAACCACCGCGAATATGCCCGAGCAGGTTCAGCGCACTCTGGTTGACCGCACTGATCCGCCCTTCGCCGTCAAACGCCAGCAGCCCTTCGCTGAACAGGCCGACGGACTCGGCCTGCAGATGAAAACGCAGCAACCATTGATTATCGAAACAGCGCAGGAAATAGCAGCTCTCGATCATCTTCGCCGACAGATTGACCAGCGCCATGGTGTGGAACTGGCTTTGGCGTGAAACGTCCGGCCGGGCCGAGGACACATCAAGTACCGCCAGCAATTCACCATGGGGATCGAACACCGGGCTCGCCGAACAGGTCAGCCCGGTGTGGCGGCCGCGAAAGTGTTCGTCCTGGTGAATGGTCAGCGCCTGACGCTCGACCAGGCAGGTACCGATGCCGTTGGTGCCTTCGCAGGCTTCGCTCCAGTCAGCGCCGAGCCAGAGACCGGCGCGCTCGAAAATCTTCCGTTCGGCCGGCGCGGTCACGCAATTGAGGATCACACCGCGCGCGTCAGTCAGCAGCACCGCATGGCCGGCACCGGACAGTTGCTGATGCAGGCTGCTCATCTCGGTACCGGCGATTTGCAGCACTTGCTGCAGACGTTCGCGACTTTCCAGCACTCGGCCATGCTCGAGCACGGTCGGCGCCATGGTCACAGAAGGATCGAGGTGATAGTCCTCAAGGCAACGCAGCCACGAACGGGCGATCGATGGATCGGCGCCGGGGCCGTGCACGTGCGGTTTGCCCTGGGTGACGGTGAGAACCTGGCGGGCATGGCGACTCAAATGGTTGTCGTGCATTTCTTATTGTTCTCCCCGGGGCGCGACGGCCCAAAGCATGAGGTGACGCCCAGCATCCTCCAGCCACCGACGCATTGCAATGCTGGCAAGACCGTCCGGTCACGGGCTGTGTCGCAAGCGGTACAAATTGTCACGGACGCTGTACCGAAACCGTCACAGCACCACTCCATTCGTCCGAGACAAACCGGCCAAGCCCTTGATTTGCCTGACCTGCACGGCAGTGGCCCGGCCCTTGCTCTACGCTTAAAGCAAGCGCACTTGCGCGTTTCTCTAATAAGTACAAAGCCAAGGAGAACATCATCATGCGTTACGCCCATCCCGGTACCGACGGCGCCAAAGTCTCGTTCAAGAGCAAGTACGGTAACTACATCGGCGGCGAATTCGTCGCGCCGGTCAAAGGTCAGTACTTCACCAATACCTCTCCAGTCAATGGCCAGCCAATCGCCGAATTCCCCCGCTCCACCGCCGAAGACATCGACAAGGCGCTGGATGCTGCCCACGCCGCCGCCGATGCGTGGGGCGCCACTTCCGTGCAGGCACGCTCGTTGATCCTGCTGAAAATCGCCGACCGCATCGAAGAAAACCTCGAACTGCTGGCGATCACCGAAACCTGGGACAACGGCAAAGCCATCCGCGAAACCCTCAACGCCGACATCCCCCTGGCCGCCGACCATTTCCGTTATTTCGCCGGTTGCCTGCGCGCCCAGGAAGGCAGCGCTGCGGAAATCGACGGCAACACTGTGGCTTATCACATCCATGAACCGCTGGGCGTGGTCGGCCAGATCATCCCGTGGAACTTCCCGCTGCTGATGGCCGCGTGGAAACTTGCGCCAGCGCTGGCCGCCGGTAACTGCGTGGTGCTCAAACCTGCCGAGCAAACCCCGCTGGGCATCTGCGTGCTGATGGAACTGATCGGCGACCTGCTGCCGCCGGGCGTGCTCAACGTCGTGCAAGGCTTCGGTAAAGAGGCCGGCGAAGCACTGGCAACCAGCAAGCGCATCGCCAAGATCGCTTTCACCGGCTCGACCCCGGTCGGCTCGCACATCATGAAATGCGCAGCGGAAAACATCATTCCGTCGACCGTGGAACTGGGCGGCAAGTCGCCGAACATATTCTTCGAAGACATCATGCAGGCCGAGCCGAGCTTCATCGAAAAAGCCGCCGAAGGCCTGGTGCTGGCGTTCTTCAACCAGGGCGAAGTGTGCACCTGCCCTTCCCGCGCGCTGGTGCAGGAATCGATCTACGACGAATTCATGCAGGCAGTGATGAAGAAAGTCAGCCAGATCAAACGTGGCGACCCGCTGGACACCGACACCATGGTCGGCGCCCAGGCATCGGAGCAGCAATTCGACAAGATCCTCTCGTACCTGGAAATCGCCAAGGGCGAAGGTGCGGAGCTGCTGACCGGCGGCAAGGTGGAAAAACTCGAGGGCAGCCTGGCCACCGGTTATTACATCCAGCCAACCCTGCTCAAGGGCACCAACAAGATGCGCGTGTTCCAGGAAGAAATCTTCGGCCCGGTGGTGAGCATCACCACCTTCAAGGACGAAGCCGAAGCCCTGGCGATTGCCAACGACACCGAGTTCGGCCTCGGCGCCGGCCTGTGGACCCGCGACATCAACCGCGCCTACCGGATGGGCCGGGCGATCAAGGCCGGTCGCGTATGGACCAACTGCTACCACCTGTACCCGGCGCATGCCGCGTTCGGCGGTTACAAGAAGTCCGGCGTCGGGCGTGAAACCCACAAAATGATGCTCGACCATTATCAGCAGACCAAGAACCTGCTGGTGAGCTACGACATCAATCCGTTGGGATTCTTCTGATCCTGCGATGCTGATCGTTCCCACGCTCTGCGTGGGAATGCAGCCCGGGACGCTCCGCGTTCCTTCAAAGCCGAACGCGGAGCGTCCGTTGATACATTCCTATGCTGCGCGTGGGAACGATCAGGTTCCTGGCTGTAGCCGGGCCAATAAAACAATAAAAATGGTGAACCCTATGCCAAGCGAATCCCCGGCCGGCGCTCCGGCGACCGGCTCCTCCGTCGACTTCGAAAAAGTCGGCACCGATTATTTCCAACAACGCGAACTGAAAAAAGGCGCCGCCGGCTGGGTTCTGCTGGTGGGCCTCGGCGTCGCTTATGTGATTTCCGGCGATTACGCCGGCTGGAACTTCGGCCTCGCCCAGGGTGGCTGGGGCGGGATGTTTCTCGCCACGCTGCTGATGGCGACCATGTACCTGTGCATGTGTTTTTCCCTGGCCGAATTGTCGTCGATGATTCCCACCGCTGGCGGCGGCTACGGTTTCGCCCGCAGTGCGTTCGGGCCGTGGGGCGGGTTTCTTACCGGCACCGCGATCCTCATCGAGTACGCCATCGCCCCCGCCGCCATCGCGGTGTTCATCGGCGCCTACTGCGAGTCGCTGTTCGGTATTGGCGGCTGGATGATCTATCTGGCGTTCTACATCATCTTCATCGCCATCCACATTTTCGGGGTCGGCGAAGCGCTCAAGCTGATGTTCATCATTACCGCCGTCGCCGCGCTGGCGCTGGGGGTGTTTCTGGTGGCGATGGTGCCGCACTTCGACGTTGCCAACCTGCTCGACATCCCGGTGACCACTGCGGTCGGTGCCAGCCCGTTTCTGCCGTTCGGCTACGTCGGCGTGTGGGCGGCGATTCCCTATGCGATCTGGTTTTTCCTCGCCGTCGAAGGCGTGCCCCTGGCCGCAGAAGAAACCAAAAACCCCAAGCGCGATCTGCCGCGTGGCCTGATAGGGGCAATGCTGGTGCTGCTGATGTTT
Source organism: Pseudomonas sp. TE9122 (assembly GCF_056278925.1). Lineage (NCBI taxonomy): Bacteria > Pseudomonadati > Pseudomonadota > Gammaproteobacteria > Pseudomonadales > Pseudomonadaceae > Pseudomonas > Pseudomonas sp. TE9122. The sequence goes on from NZ_JBWBQI010000001.1 coordinate 4,648,409, forward strand.
GCCCTGCTGATTCTGATCGTCGGTCCCGGCGGCGCTGGTGCGAATTCGCTGCTGACCTCCGGTAATCCACTGGTCGAAGCACTGAGCAAAGCCTACGGTGGCTCGACCTGGATGGGCAGCTTCGTCAACCTTGTCGGTCTGGCTGGGCTGATTGCCAGTTTCTTCTCGATCATCTACGCCTACTCGCGGCAGATCTTCGCGCTGTCGCGGGCCGGTTATCTGCCGCGCAAACTGTCGCAGACCAACAAGAGCAAGGCACCGGTGCTGGCTCTGGTGATTCCCGGCATCATCGGCTTTGGTCTGTCGCTGACCGGCCAGGGCGATTTGCTGATTCTGGTCGCGGTGTTCGGCGCGACCATTTCCTATGTGCTGATGATGGCCGCACACATCACCCTGCGTATCCGGCGCCCCAAAATGGACCGGCCGTATCGCACGCCGGGCGGCATTTTCACCTCGGGTGTGGCGCTGGTGCTGGCGTGCATCGCCGTGGTGGCGGGTTTCCTCGTCGATCCACGGGTGGTGATCGGCGCCGCGATCATCTATGGAGTGTTAATTGCTTACTTTGCTTTCTACAGTCGGCATCACTTGGTAGCAGGCACGCCGGAAGAAGAATTCGCGGCGATTCAAAAAGCTGAACAAGCCTTGCACTGATTGTCGAAAACCACGGCGCAGAGCTGTTCTGCGCCGTCACGGAGAACGCTGAATGGCCAGTTTTGCTCACACGGTCGGCGCGCAGACTTACCGCTTCGACAGCCTCAAAGACGTCATGGCCAAGGCCAGCCCCGCCCGCTCGGGGGACTTTCTCGCCGAGATCGCCGCGCTCAACGACGGCGAACGGGTGGCCGCGCAAATGGCCCTGGCGGACATCCCGCTCACGCACTTCCTGCAGGAAGCGCTGATTCCCTACGAAGCCGATGAAGTCACTCGACTGATCATCGACACCCACGACAAACAAGCCTTCGCCGTGGTCAGTCACCTCACCGTTGGCGGCTTTCGCGACTGGCTGCTCAGTGACGCGGCGGACGAAACCAGCCTGCGCGCCCTCGCCCCCGGTTTGACCCCGGAAATGGTCGCTGCCGTGTCGAAGATCATGCGCGTGCAGGATCTGGTGTTGGTCGCGCAGAAAATCCGCGTGGTCACCCAATTTCGCGGCACCCTCGGTTTGCGCGGGCGCCTGTCGACCCGCCTGCAACCCAACCACCCGACTGACGAGCCGTCCGGCATCGCCGCGAGCATTCTCGACGGCCTGCTCTACGGCAACGGCGATGCGATGATCGGCGTCAACCCGGCCACTGACAGCATCGCTTCGATCTGCGCGATGCTAGAGATGCTCGACGCAATCATCCAGCGCTACGACATCCCGACCCAAGCCTGCGTGCTGACCCACGTCACCACCTCGATCGAGGCGATCAACCGTGGCGTGCCGCTGGATCTGGTGTTCCAGTCGATTGCCGGCACTGAGGCGGCCAATGCCAGTTTCGGTATCAATCTGAATGTCTTGCAGGAAGGCTACGACGCCGGGCTCAGTCTCAAGCGCGGCACACTCGGGCAGAACCTGATGTATTTCGAAACCGGTCAGGGCAGCGCGCTGTCGGCCAACGCCCACCACGGCGTCGATCAACAGACTTGCGAGACACGGGCCTACGCCGTGGCGCGACATTTCAAGCCGTTCCTGGTGAACACCGTCGTAGGATTTATCGGCCCGGAGTACCTCTACAACGGCAAGCAGATCATCCGCGCCGGCCTTGAAGATCACTTCTGCGGCAAGCTGCTCGGCGTTCCGATGGGCTGCGACATCTGCTACACCAACCACGCCGAAGCCGACCAGGACGACATGGATACCCTGCTGACGTTGCTCGGCGTCGCCGGGATCAACTTCATCATGGGCATCCCCGGCTCAGACGACATCATGCTCAATTACCAGACCACTTCGTTTCACGACGCTTTGTACGCCCGCCAGACCCTGGGCCTGAAACCGGCGCCGGAGTTCGAACAATGGCTGGCCAACATGGGCATCTTCACTCAGGCGGACGGCAAGGTTCGCTTCGGCAACAACCTGCCGCCGGCCTTCCGCCAGGCCTTGGCGCACTTGGGATAAGTATTATGGAAAAACCACCGGTCGATCCGCAAAACCCCTGGCTGGAACTGCGCCGTCTGACCCCGGCGCGGATTGCCCTGGGCCGCACCGGCACCAGCCTGCCGACGCGGGCGCAGCTGGATTTTCAGTTTGCCCACGCCCAGGCCCGCGATGCCGTACACCTGGCCTTCGATCACAGCGAAATCAGCGCACAACTGAGCGAGCGCGGGCGGGAAACCCTGGCACTGCAAAGCGCTGCGCCGGACCGACACACCTATCTGCAACGCCCGGATCTGGGGCGCAAGCTCAGCGATGCATCGGCGCAGACCTTGCGCGACTACGCCAGCGCCCAGCCGGGCGGCGTCGATCTGGTGATGGTCGTCGCGGATGGCCTGTCGGCACTGGCGGTGCATCGCCACACCCTGCCGTTCCTGACACGCCTGGAAGAACAGATGAGCGGCGACGGCTGGTCAGTGGCGCCGGTGGTGCTGGTGGAACAGGGCCGCGTCGCCATCGGTGACGAGATCGGCCAGCTGCTCGGGGCGAAAATGGTGGTGATGCTGATCGGCGAGCGTCCGGGCCTGAGTTCGCCGGACAGCCTCGGGCTGTATTTCACCTACGCGCCGAAGGTCGGCCTCACCGACGCGTATCGCAACTGCATTTCCAATGTTCGGCTTGAAGGTTTGAGCTACGGCATGGCGGCGCATCGCTTGCTGTATCTGATGCGCGAGGCCTGTCGGCGCCAGCTGTCGGGGGTCAACCTGAAGGATGAAGCTCAGCTGCACACATTGGAGGCGGACGACGCTGTCGACATGAAAGGCAACTTCCTGCTCGATCCACCGCCAGCCTGAACCGTTTCCGCATTGCCTTTCTGCGCTGCTTTCAGGCAGGATCGACGCACGGCCGCCCGGGTTTCCCATCGCCGTCAGAGCAGTTGAAGACAGCCACTTGAAGACGAGACCTATCATGCGGATTATTCAAGCGACCCTCGAACATCTGGATTTGCTGACTCCTTTGTTCGTCAAATATCGCGAGTTCTACGGCTCCCTGCCTTACCCGGATTCCTCCCGCGCGTTCCTCGAAAAGCGCCTGCGCCGCAAAGAGTCGGTGATCTATCTGGCCCTGGCCGACGATGACGACAAGAAACTCATGGGTTTCTGCCAGCTCTATCCGAGCTTTTCGTCGCTGTCGCTCAAACGCGTGTGGATTCTCAACGATATCTACGTTGCTGAAGACGCGCGCCGGCAACTGGTCGCCGACAATCTGATCCGTACCGCGAAGAAAATGGCCAAGGAAACCCAGGCCGTGCGCATGCGCGTCTCGACCAGCGCAAACAACGAAGTGGCGCAGAAAACCTACGAATCGATCGGCTTCAAGGAAGACACCGAGTTCAAGAACTACGTACTGCCGATCAGCGACGAGCTCTGACTCCAACGGCTTCGGTGATGAGGGAGTCCGCTCCCTCGCCACGGCCACCTTTTCCCTGACAATTGCTCACTTCGCGACACTCCCCGCTACAAAACCGACGCGCTTTTCATCGCTCAGACCGTATAATCCCGATCTTTCCGGCTTGTAAGAAAAACTACACCCCGCTGTAGGCTTACACGAAGTCATCCGCACAGGCCTGCCGAGTCGGGCCGTCATACAGGTGCCCCCATGGATTTCAACCCGCTCGACCTTATCCTGCATCTCGATGTGTATCTCGATTTGCTGGTGAACAACTATGGGCCATGGATCTACGCCATCCTGTTTCTGGTGATCTTCTGTGAAACCGGTCTGGTGGTGATGCCGTTCCTGCCGGGCGACTCGCTGCTGTTCATCGCTGGCGCGGTGGCGGCCGGCGGCGGCATGGATCCGGTGCTGCTCGGTGGCCTGCTGATGCTGGCGGCGATCATGGGCGACAGTACCAACTACGTGATAGGACGCACGGCCGGGGAGAAGCTGTTCAGCAACCCGAACTCGAAAATCTTCCGTCGCGACTACCTGCAAAAAACCCACGACTTCTACGACAAGCACGGCGGCAAGACCGTAACCATGGCGCGTTTCCTGCCGATCATCCGCACCTTCGCGCCGTTCGTCGCCGGTGTCGCGCGGATGCCGTACCCGCGTTTCTTCGGCTTCAGCGTGCTCGGCACCATCCTCTGGGTCGGCGGTCTGGTCACTCTGGGTTACTTCTTCGGTAACGTGCCGTTCATCAAGAAAAACCTCTCGCTGCTGGTGGTGGCAATCATCCTGCTGTCGCTGGTGCCGATGATCATCGGCGTGGTGCGCAGCCGGTTCGGCGGCACCAAAGTGCAATCGCACTGAACCGATGTGGTCACTGAGCGCCTGGCGACGCCGGCGCCTCCTGGCCAGGCACCCGATTGCCGACGACCTGTGGCAACGGGTGCGCCATCAACTCTCCTTCCTCGATGGCATCAGCGCTGCTGAAGACCAGTGGTTGCGCGAAGCCTGCGTGCTGTTTCTCGACGACAAACACCTGACCGCCCTGCCCGGTGTCGAACTGCATCAGGAGCAACGCCTGCTGCTCGCCGCGCAAGCACAGTTGCCGCTGATGCATCTCGGCGATCTGAACTGGTATCAGGGTTTCCACGAAATCGTGCTGTACCCGGACGATTTCCTCAGCCCGCAACGCCATCGCGATGCCAGCGGCGTCGAGCATGAGTGGGACGGCGAACACAGCGGTGAAGCCTGGCAGCAGGGGCCGGTGATTCTCGCCTGGCCCGGCGTACAGGCCAGCGGTGGCTGGGAAGGCTACAACCTGGTGATCCACGAACTGGCGCACAAGCTCGATATGCTCAACGGCGACGCCAACGGCCTGCCGCCACTGCACTCCGACATGCGCGTCAGCGACTGGGCCAAAGTGATGCAGGCCGCTTACGACGACCTCAACCGCCAACTCGACCACGATCCAGACGCCGAAACCGCCATCGATCCCTACGCCGCCGAGAACCCGGCGGAGTTCTTCGCCGTCACCAGCGAATACTTCTTCAGCGCCCCGGATCTGCTGCACGAGGCTTATCCACAGGTCTACTTGCAACTGCAGCTTTTCTACCGGCAGGATCCGTTGGGCAGACTGCGGCAACTTCAGGCCACAGACCCGGTCTATCAGGCGCACGACTGAGCTCTGCACGACTTCTGGTACGTGGCGTCGGCGTAGGAATGTGCCTATAATCGCCGCCACTTTTTGGTCAATCCGGCCAAGTGTTTTTGGTCAACTACGGGGGCAACGCCCAATGAGCTACAGCAAGATTCCGGCTGGCAAAAGACCTGCCGAACGACATCTACGTCGCGATCGAGATCCCGGCCAACCACGCGCCGATCAAATACGAAATCGACAAAGACAGCGATTGCCTGTTCGTTGACCGTTTCATGGCCACCCCAATGTTCTACCCGGCCAACTACGGTTACATCCCGAACACCCTGGCTGACGACGGTGATCCCCTCGACGTGCTGGTCGTGACTCCTTACCCGGTTGCTCCAGGCTCGGTAATCCGCGCCCGTCCGGTCGGCATCCTGAACATGACCGACGACGGCGGCGGCGATGCCAAAGTCATCGCCGTGCCACACGACAAGCTGTCGCAGCTGTACGTCGATGTGAAGGAATACACCGACCTGCCACCCCTGCTGATCCAGCAGATCGAGCACTTCTTCGCGAACTACAAGGATCTCGAGAAGGGCAAGTGGGTCAAGATCGAAGGCTGGGCCGGTGCAGACGCCGCCCGCGAAGCGATCACCAAGTCGGTTGCCGCCTACAAGGGCTAAGCAATTGCGCCTTGCGTGACGCTTGAAAAAAACCCCGGATTTCCGGGGTTTTTTGTTATTGGCGTCTGCATAATCGACTCGGTTGTTCAGGTCGATGTAACTCGAAATACACCTTGGTCGGCCCCCTCTCCCTCCGGGAGAGGGTTGGGGTGAGGGGCTCTTGAAAAAGCCCGACTAAACAAACCGTTTAAATTCCTACATGCAGTTTTAATCTGTTTAATTTCCCACAAGTACGTCTTACATCCCGTCGCAAAATACAGGCTTTTTTTGAACGCCCGGTTTATTCAAACCGCTCTAGTCCGGCCGTAGACTCCGTGTTTATGAGAAAGAACACTAGCGGTCCACGATTCAAGGCACTCCTGGAAGCAGCGAACATCAGCACCACGGATTTCGCAAGGTTCTGGGGCACGGAAGCCCAAAACGTTCATAACTGGTACACCCGGGGCGTCCCGGCGTATCGCATGGAAGAAGTCTCACGCCTGTTGTCGGTCAATAGTGAATGGCTGAAAACCGGGGAAGGCGTCAAGGAGGTCGCGCGCCTGCACCCACCCGCCAGCAATGGCGACACGTTCGATGCCCAGGCCATCTGCGGCGTCTACACCGTCATCAACCCCAGCGACATCGACCTGGCATTTTTCAAGGAAACCCCGATCGCCAACGGCGACGGCAAAACCCACGTCATCCTCGACCCCGACCAATCCCTGCGCCTGCCCCGCGCCCACCTCGATCAACTCGACATCCAGCACGCCAACGCCATCTGCGCGCACATGATCGGCAACAGCATGGCCGATCGCATCGAAGACGGCTCCATCGTCGCCATCGACCGCGGCCTGACCCAGGTCGTCGACGGCGAAATCTACGCTGTAGAGCACGACGGCATGCTGCGCATCAAATACCTGCACCGCATGCCCGGCAACGGCCTGCGCATGCGCAGCCACAACAGCGCCGAATACCCCGACGAGGTCTTCCGGCCAGCGCAGATCGAAGAGCAGCGGATTCATATTCTTGGCTGGGTGTTCTGGTGGTCGACACTGGGCAAGCGCCGGCCGGTGGTGCCGTTTCTATGACATTTCACTCGAACCTGTGGGAGCGAGCTTGCCCGCGAAGAGGCCCTGACAACCGGTACAAATCCTGAGTTTGTACCGCTTCAGTCGCTCTAAACCGCACTTGAGACTGGGAATCCAAAGCAAAACTCAGTATCCTGCGCCCCACATTCGCGCATCGACCCGCCCAGCGGCTCGGATGACGCCCGACGCGGCAGACCAACGTCTGACCAAGTCCCACAGCCGGACGCAGATCCGGATGTACGTTTTGAAGGCTGGCGCGGTTTACCAAAAATAAACCAAGCCAGTCCCCGAGAAGCCGGCCACAAGCCGGCTTTTTAATTGTCCGAAATAATCCTATCCCATCCAAGAATCTTCCTGATAGCTTAGCTATTCCGGGCGTTTCAGGCATTCCCCTGTCCGATGGTGTTCAACGCCATTTGACCTCATCCGACGATGAAGTGGGGGGACAGGTGGGGGGACAAAACGGACGACAGGGGAAATCCAATGGGTAAGCTGAATCCGAAACAAGTCGAAAACCTGACCGAACCTGGCACCTATGAAGATGGTGACGGCCTACGGTTGGAAGTCAAACCTAGCGGAAGTAAATCCTGGACACTTCGCTTCCAACTGGCAGGTCGCCGTAGAGAGATGGGCTTGGGCTCATTCCCTGAAGTGAGCCTCAAGAAGGCCAGGCAAGATGCCAGTGCTAAACGCAGCCAACTGAGTGATGGCATCGATCCCTTGGCAGCCAGAGACATAGAGCGAGCAGCTCAACGGGAAGCCCAGCGTGCAAGCGAAGCCAAGCAACTGAAGTTCGAGACGCTCGCAACGGAATACCGTAATGCTCATGGCGCGGCGTGGTCGGAGAAGTGGCGTAAAGGTTGGCTGCGAAAGCTGGAGCTGTATGCGTTTGATCACATAGGCAAGCTGTCAGCCGAAGACATCGGTACTCCCGAAGTGCTCAAGGTGTTACAACCCATTTGGGCCACCAAGACCAGAACCGCTGACGAGGTACGCGGCCAGATTGAGCAAGTTCTGGATGCAGCCAAAGCACGCAACCTCCGACAGGGTGAGAACCCTGCTCGCTGGCGCGGGCACTTAGACAACCTGCTGAGCCGTTCTGAAAAGAGGAAGGCTCGGAAGCGTGAGCACTTTGAAGCCTTGCGCTGGCAGGAAGTGCCGGAGTTGATGTTAAAGCTCAGGACAAACTCGACTCCTCCGTCTCAGGCCGCTCAACTGTTGATCATGACCAGCGCACGCGCCCACATGGTCAGGTTCGCTCGCTGGGATGAGTTTGATCTAAAAGCTGGGACTTGGTCGCTGCCAGGTGAGCGAATGAAGATGCGGGTAGCTTTCGTAATTCCGCTAGCCGAGGAAGTCGTAAAGCTGGTGAAGAGCATTCCACGAGATGAGGGAAGCGCCTTTCTATTTCCAGGCCAGGGCAAGACAGGAGTCATGCACGCAAACGCAGTACGGACGCTCCTGCATGGCATGGGGTACGAACACATCACCCGACACGGCTTTCGATCCTCATTTAGAGACTGGGCCGGTGAATGCACTCACTACCCACGGGAGGTTTGCGAGATGGCTCTGGCGCATGATGAACGTGACCAGACTGAAGGGGCGTACTCGCGTTCGGATTTTCTCGATAAACGTCGCCTGCTTATGAATGAATGGGCAAGCTTCATTTACGCCGAAAGTAACTAAGCATAAGCTTTTCACTGGTCGCGCTTACCTGAAAATTAGTTTGCGCGACGACACATCTGATCACATGGAGACACTTATGGAATTTTCAACTATCCGAGCAATTGAGCACCCGCGCGGCATACATGAGGAGATCGATTATAAATTGATCGGGTTATCTATGCTTTACACCTCTTCCGAACAAAGCAAAAGCTATGAAACCATAGAGACTCTAATGAGAAACGAAATCCGCGCAGATACTTTACCGGAAACGTTGGCAAGGGAGTTTTTATCAGTTACCCCCAAAAGCGATAACGGGGAGATTTTCGACCTGCATTTTTTGAGGGCACTCGCCTATTACTTACTTGCGGAACATGAGGTAAATAATGGTCATGAAACTCGCGGATGGATGCTATTTGCAGAAGCAAATTATTATACAGGCTTCATGGACGGAATTTTAAGTGACACAACCACTAAGGAAGCCGAAAAGAAATCAGCTGACTCTCGGAAAGGAGGCAAGGCGACAGCACAAAAGCATGTATTAATTCAAGAAGAGGCTGCTCGACTTATCGCATGCAAGGCGCCGCCTAAAGGCTGGAAAAACAAAAAAGCAGCAATTCAGGGCATTGAGGAATACCTAGGCCGCTTTATCGAAGAACGCTCACTGGGAAAGCTTGTCAGAAACCCAACTGGCACACTAACAAAATGGATGTCTCAAGTCCCCGCAATAAAAGAAAGCTTCGATAAGAACAGCGCCAAAGCGCATAATCACTCACGTATATAAGTTGAGACCGATTCACAAAATCTCAGCTAACCCAGGCGCCTGAACAACGCTCTTTCTAGGCCGACCTCTCTTGACCCCTGAGAGCGACAGAAGTGGCATAACCCCTCTGCCAAAGCATCGCCCTTTATCCGGAACAACCATCTTGAAGTAATAATCTGACTTTGTTAAATACAACGCTGCACGATGTGTCAAGTTTTCACGCATAGGAAGATCGGAATGATTTACCATCCCAATCCCACACGAGCGATACTTCCTCTTGACTGCGTTACAGTTAAAATATAGCCCCCTCCCCTCGGTAACAATATCACGCCAATATTCGCCCAACAATCGAGCTATTGTTACATCCTCACGAACTTTAGAACCATCGAGAAAAAACATAACATGATAATGGTAACCCTTATGTAAGCCATATTCTAGCTTCCAAGCAAAACCCACAAAGCAATTTACCAATAGCTTCTTTTGCAGATACTTTAACAGTTTTTCTTTATGCTGTTTAACCTCTGCGTATGTGACAGTATTTTTAGCCATACTAACGGTCGCGCACTTACTAAAATATGCCAAATCCACACGCAACACTAGCAGCCTAGAATGCCGCATAAAAAGGCTGTCGACGTACGCGACCAAACTTTTAAAATTCTTATTAGAGGATCGCTCAAAATCTCCCGCCACACGTTTAAACGCACTACTTCGCACCTCATCTCTGATATCTTCAACCATCTGATTAAGAGTTTCAACTGCCCGCTCTAGCTCACCCTCACTGTAACTCTCTATGTTCCAAGGCATCGCATCCGAACACCGCGTCAAAGCACACCGAGCGAACACCTCCAAATATGGATGAAACTCATGGCCAGGATAATACTGTTTAATTTTTTTATAACTAGTTTTTAGTGCAGCCAAGAACAACCTGCTAGAACGACTGGACACGAGATATCGCCCCCCTCCTCTAGCACCACCTCTCAATGAAAAAACTCTAGTCCTCGTATTGCATATTAGCCGAACAACCGTTTCAATAAGCCGTAGGTCCTCTACAAGATCAGACTCCACAGATGCCGCCAACCTCATACCTTCAGCCGACTCACAATAGACTAGGCTGCTTTCAAATACAGCACCCCCTACGTCCTTCCTGAATTTGTTATTAATACGTCACCTCTCCCAGCGAACCAAACAACCAAACAACCACCAGCTCACCTATCTGGCAGTTTCTACGAATAGAATTTCAACCCAACCTCTACCAGACAACTTCTTTTGTTCAAATAACCAGCTATAACATAAACTCCAATAATCAACCCAGATACCTGTCCTTTATTCTCTAGAGCTCACACACAAGAAAACCCTACACCCACCAGGACCGATATAAAAACAAGAAAGGAAAGTTAGTGCACTGATCGCTAAGATCCGACTATCGTTTTCAAGGCGCACACGCCCCACGTGACTTAAACATCGAGAGGCATCAGCCTCTCTTAACCTGAAGACGGGTAGAAATCCATTCATTAACACTCGACTCTAACCAACCAACCGCTGAGACACCAATTCTTACCGGCTTGGGGAAAGATGCATCATACCTAGTAGACCTTGAGTCTATACGGTCATATATAGTTGAACGCCCTAAGCCAGTACGCTCCATAACTTGCCTTAGGCGCAAAATCTTCGGAAAAACCTCAGTAAGCTTTGACATTACCGCACCTCTGAAAACTTGTTAAAATGTGACAAGCCAAAGGTAAATCATTTTGCCTTTCGAATGTTTGCAAGCACGCCGTGTAATTTTTTACACGATGCGCTAACCATTTTTGGCTGGCGGCTGGCGGCTGGCGGCTGGCGGCTGGCGGCTGGCGGTAAAAATAAGTTCCTCTCAAAAAAAAGATAGTTCCAATGAGAAAAAATTAGTTCCTTTCTAGATCTTCACTTCATAAACATCAGCCAAAAACACAACAAATCGCAAGCATCATAAAAAATCAAGCATACTGTTGATTTTTAAGATGCATTTCAGAACAAAAAGACTTCTCTATAGAAGCACAGACTCACTTCAATTTTTTTCAGTCATACATCACTTATTCGACCCATAAGTAATAACCACGCCTAGTTATCCTCTGAAACTAGTTTAATCAAACCAAACTGCACTATCAAAACTTAGCACGACTGGTATTCACAATTAGCCATCCCGCAAGTCGCAGATGCGACTTACTTGATACGGTCCTATGCTGCTTAGATATCAACATTCATGATGCACACCCAAGAACTTGTTATTTATATTTCAATGGAAGCTTCAATATGACACTCCAATGCCTTAACAGTCGATCAGAAGCAATTGTTGCTAAAAACCTGGGAAAAAAAATAGGTACGCTGGTCGGCATCGCTGGCGGTATAGCGAGAGGAACAGCAGGTGTAATGACTGGTTCTGAGTTAGGTATAGCAATCGGCCTTGTTGGTGGCGTTCCTGGTGTAATACTTGGCGGTGTCGCAGGCGTTCTTCTTGGCGGTCTCGTTTGTGGCGCAGCGGGCGGTATCTCCGGCGCGAAACTTGGTGAGGCAATCGACACCCATGTTCTTGACAATTATCGCTGCCAAAATTGTGGTCTTACGTTCAATTGCAGTCACCGCGAGTAAATCAGCCGTCCGATTGTTATCACCTATAGAACTCGCCGCATAACGTTGTTTTCTAGCCCTAAGCAATACATCCCAACCGTCCACTGCCGATTTTTCGGCGGGGTTCTCTTATGCACCTGAAAGGAAATTTCCGATGGCTCATCTCATTGAACAAATGGCTTACGTAGGACAAGCGCCTTGGCATGGCTTAGGTTCCTTACTTTCGCCGAAACAACCATTGGAAGTCTGGCAACGTGAAGCGGGTATGGACTGGCAGATTCAGGAAAGCTCAGTTCACTTCAAAGCCGACACTGTCAGTCACCTAAGCACCATTCACTCGTTCCCGGAACAAAAGGTTTTATATCGCTCCGACACCAAGGCACCGCTGTCAGTAGTATCCAACCGATACCAGATTGTTCAGCCGCGTGAGGTCCTGGAGTTCTACCGAGATCTGACCGAAATATCGGGCTACGATCTGGAAACGGCTGGAGTGCTGAAGGGAGGTAAAAAGTTCTGGGCGCTTGCCAGAACGGGACATGCAACCGCACTCAAAGGGAATGATCAGGTGAACGGCTATTTGTTACTAGCTACCTCATGTGACGGCACACTAGCCACCACCGCGACTCCTACCAACGTTCGCGTGGTCTGCAACAACACACTCACCATTTCCCTGAATGGTGCCAGTCACGCCATCAAGGTTCCACACAGCACACGCTTTGATTCGCAAACAGTGAAAAAGCAGTTGGGTATCGCTGTCTCACAATGGGACGAATTCATGTACCGAATGCGCACGCTCACGGAACGTAAAGTTCAGTGGCCTGAGGCTATGGGCTTTTTCATGGAAGTGCTATGTGAAACGCGCTCCGGGGACCCCATCCCCGAAGTGCTGCCAAATAAACGAGCTTTGGAAAAGGTGCAAAGCCTGTACGAAGGAAAAGGCCGAGGATCTGATCTGGAGTCTGCTCGTGGCACCGCATGGGGTTTGTTGAACGCAGTCACTGAATACGTTGATCACGAGCGCAGGGCCAGGAGCTCAGAGTACCGGGTAGATTCAGCATGGTTCGGTCAGGGGGCGGCAATCAAACAACGCGCACTCGACTCTGCTCTTCGATTGGTAGCCTAACGCTGTTCCCCCCACAGCTGCTTGAGCGGAGTGTGCTCAAGCAGCTTTATGCATCAAGGAAATCGCGATGAATGTAATACGCTTTATCGGTCTACTTTTTCTGTTTTTCGGAATACTGGCGAGCTGTGTCCTGGCCGTTTTGCTTGTGCTCATCCTGGCCCGCTTTTGGCCATTTTTGATCGCTGTGCTTCTCGCATGCCTAATATTTGAAATTGTCGCCAAGAAGGTTGAGATCGAGCGGCCTGCGAAGTCAGTCTGAGGGTGGAGCTATCAGCCGCTACTTTTCACCAAGCAACTCATCCAACCGACTCATAAGCTCCACGCGCTCCGGCGCACCCAGCTTATGAAACTTGGCTAGTAACTCCGCCTCGTCATCTTCAACGGCATAAAAAAACGCTGCCGGTACACTGAGCACCTGGCTCAAACGCTGGACAAAATCGGGAGCTGGAACCCGCTTTCCCAATTCATAGCGGTTCATGCGTGTACTCGCAGACATCTCATCCAAACCAGCATCCAACCCCAATCGCTCCTGCGATAAGCCCGCCTGCATGCGCGCCTGCTTTATGCGCTTTCCCAAGACTGACATTCACACGATCCATTTAGCAAAAAGGCATCGTGCATCCCTGTCTTTTGCCCGATACTACCGTTTTGGTAGTATTGCGGCCGACTACGTACCGAGCATGGTCTTTAGATGGATCAGATCCGTGAGAAAAGCCTCAAGACGTCACTAATTTTTTTCCTCTGATAGGAAGGCACCATCATGAAACACTCGCTATTTGCCATACTCCCACTCCTAATGGTTCTTGGCACCGCTACACAGGCTAAGGACGATGTCGCAGGCTGTTCTTTAATTCGGATAGATCAGTACTACGGCCTTAAGGAATGGGACTGCCGCGTTCCCAACAGCCCTGTCCGAATCAGCAACGTCTACACAGACCAGCAGGGCCAACAACGTGTCGAGAGTATAAGCAGCCAACAAAATGCAATGTGTGACGATCAGGGGATCTGCTCGAATAACGGTAATTTTGCTGGCAATGCACCTCCAGGCAGTTATCACTATACGTTCGACTGGTATCTGGGAACCGATACCAAAGGCAAACCTGTTTCTTACAGAAGAGGAACAGGGCCTGGTTTCGGCGGGAAATACTTCAACGCTTCTTCAGAGTCCGACCCTATAGACTCATCCCAGCACCTACCTGAAGTGGTCTGTATGCCGACAGCAAGTTTTAATTGCTCGGTTGACGGCATAGAGGTAGAAGATAGGGACCTACCTAAATATCTACCAATAGTAAAAGAGCAAGATGTTAAAAAGGCGGGAGGTAGCTGCCAAAGTGCTCCCTTATGTTACGACAAAAATATGATAATTCTTGGATTAAACAAAAAGTACTTCTAGTTCACTGAAAAAACACCCTCTCAATAAGCGCCAATCATTACCTCTGCCCTGGCGTAGAGAATGCCAGGAAAGCGGTTTTTCCCTGACGTAGCGGAGAGACGAGAATTGAATGGGTGTGTGCGCTATCTCCGATACCAGCAACGGATATCGTTTGAGTCTCAAATTTTGGGTGTCAGGGACGGCGCGGATTCATTCGTGCGGACCTCGCCCTATTGAGCCCCCGGGGAGAGCTCACACGATCGCCTCGCAATGGCTTCCAAGCCGTGCCAACTACTCCTTGAGCTGGTACTACACCAGCTCACTCAACGATGCAAATCAGTGCTGTAGGTCCTATAGTAGCCGCTACCGTGTAAACTCTGAGCGGGTGACTTTTTTTGCTGAAGAAGACAATTGAGCATGACTGAACGGCGAACTGTAGAAGAAATCACGTCATTCGGGGATTCGGCGGGTGTTGAGATTGAGAACGTCGCAAGCGGAGAGGACGTATCCATCGGCGAGCCGTTCAATCCCGATGACATCGATATTACGACACGGACAATGACAATAGATTTGTTGTTGTCAAGGATTGAGACGGGGGCTATTGATCTTCAGCCTGACTTTCAGCGTAGGGCCGGGATCTGGAATGAAAAACAGCAAAGCCGACTAATTGAGTCTCTTCTTTTAAGAATTCCACTCCCGACCCTTTATGCGGCCGAGGATGAAAATGAAGACTGGGCTATTGTCGATGGCATTCAACGCCTCTCGACAATAGTTAGATTTATTTCGCCAAGCTCCATCGGACTTCAACCTCTTCGTTTGCGAAAACTAGAATATCTCGGAGGTGATTTTGACGATTGCATTTTTGATGATCTGCCTGCAAGACTAAGACGGCGATTGAGAGAAACCGAGTTAGTCATACACCTAATAAAACACGGCACTCCCGACGAAGTAAAATTTAATATCTTTGCCAGAATCAACACTGGCGGCATGCCACTATCAGCACAGGAACTTAGGCATGCGTTGATCCCGGGAAATGCAAGAATCACACTTAGACGTTTAGCAGAATCAAAAAGCTTTCGGCAGGCAACAGGCGATAGCATTCGCGATGAAAGAATGGCGGACAAAGAAATGATTCTTAGGTTCATTGCCTTTAGACTGTCATCACCCAACTCTTATCGTGAGCGCGATTTTGATCGCTTCTTAAGTAACTCAATGCGCAACATTAATATTCTATCTTCACGAGCCTTAAAAAAACTTGAGAAGGAGTTTTATAAAGCGATGGAAACAGCGCATGCTATTTTTGACAACGACGCTTTTAGAAAACGTTACACATTAAAAGATAGTCGATACCCAATTAATAAAGCTCTATTTGAAACTTTCTCCGTCGCACTCTCTCTACTTACAGAAGACCAACACATCAACTGTATTAACAATGCGACACACATCAAAAAGGGCTTCATAGCTTTAATGCGTGACGGGGATTTTGATAGTTCGATATCTCAGGGAACGGGCGACGCCTCAAAAATTCGGCGAAGGTTTAGCTCCATAAAAAATTTAATTATGGAAAACGCAAATGACTAGGATGCTAAAGCTACACAATTTTAAAGCATTCAAAAACCAAGAAATCGAACTTCGCCCTCTCACAGTTCTTTCAGGACTAAACGGCAGTGGAAAAAGCACTACGCTACAGGCTCTAGCACTGCTGAGACAGTCTTTTGACGCTGGTTTTTTTAATCAGAAAGGCCTACTGCTTAATGGCGACTTAGTTGAGCTAGGGACAGGAGCAGACATACTTCACGACCAACATGACGACGAATTAATCTCCATAAAAATTAATAATCCTGATGATCAAAATTATTTTATCTATGAAACTTCATATCTCAGCGCCTCAGACATTTTACCGATAAGAGAAGCATACATTGTTGGCAATCCTATTCCCGGCTTCCTTGATAACGGCTTTCAGTACCTAAAGGCGGACCGAGTAAGCCCAGCAGTAAACTACCCTAAATCCCATCACGTGGTCAGCGATCGTCGATTTTTAGGAGCAAAGGGGGAGTTTACCGCCCACTTTCTTCATTGTTTTAGAGACGAAGTTATAAATGACCATATAAGGAGGCATCCTTCTACGAAAGCGACTGCAGGATTGCTTTCGCAAGTTAACGCATGGTTGCAGGAAATTTCGCCAGGAGCGAGAGTTAACGTAGAGGAAGTCCCAAGAACTGACTTTATGAGACTTGAATACTCATACGGAAACACCGCTGGAATCAGCGGCACGAACCTTTTCAGGCCTACTAATGTTGGTTTTGGATTGACATACGCGCTGCCTATCATCGTCGCGTGTCTCGCTTCACCTGCGGGAAGTCTGGTCATGATTGAGAATCCTGAGGCGCACTTACATCCGCAAGGACAAATTGCAATCGGCGATTTAATAGCCCGTGCAGCCTCAGCTGGGGTCCAGGTGCTTATTGAAACCCACAGTGACCATGTTCTTAATGGAATAAGAATTGCAGTAAAAGAAAAAGTCATTCCATGTACAAGCGTCGGCCTAAACTTTTTCCGACGCGACTCTGGCTCCTCTCAGCCGAGTCATCAGCAACCTGAAATTTCTGAAAATGGAAGACTGTCTGAATGGCCGGATGGATTCTTCGATCAATGGGATAAAGCTCTGGACAGGATTCTAGACTAGATTATGAAATTTCTCTCATTTCTAAACGACCTCTCTCATCATCAACGAGAGATCAGTCACGAACAGGTGAAAATTGGACTTCGTAGCTTAATAGTATTACTTCGCGCAATAAAACGCATACGTCCAGAGTTAGAATTACATTCATCAGTTCCCATTTCAGGAATTTCCTTAGGTGGCGCTCATACTCTGGCCTCTGTAGGGGCGGATGCTGACACTAGGGATGAGTGGCGTTTCATTCGTGCTCTAGACAACAAAGCCTTTGATTTAAGCCGCGAAATTGCTGACTTAAGTATAGAGTACGAATATCAGGGACAGCTATCCGCTGGATTAGGCTTAGCTCATCTTTTTGACTCTCTTGCCGTAAGCTTTACTTTTCCAGAGTGGGACTTGACTAGCATTGATATACTGCGCCGAGAGTTACAGGAAGACGAAGAGTTAAACGAGACTACCGTATCGGTTCGCCATGCATCAACACTTCAAAACCTGGAAATACTTAGACAGTGGTGCGCCACAATCCCCATCGAGCATGCAAAAGATGGAGAAGAACTATGGGCAAACAGGGAAGGTAACTTTCCTTCCCTTCGCTTTTTAGACCGAACCCAAGCACAAATACTTAGCCTCCGAGCGGGTTCTCCAGAGTTACATGCCATTTGTATTAGACTTTGGCAACTCGAGAGTGCCGCCCAACAGTGGAATCCCCGGACAAACCCGCTGCCAACGTTCCTCTCTCACGTCACACCTGAACATATTAGACGGAGAGCTCTTTGCTATTTTAACGACGCCAACGGTGAACGCTGCTTATACGACTTACATGCTCGCTACACTCCGGGCGCAGGACGAATACATTTTTTGTGCGATACAGCGCAAAAACTTATTGAGATAGCCCACATCGGACAAAAATTATGATCTACATTCTTGTAGTATTTTAATATTTTTTGTAAGAGAACAGGATCGTTTAGTAGTTTCTGTGGCCCGACCAGTCACAACACCATTCTAGCTCAGGGCAGATCATTTATGGAACGATGTTTTGGACAAGAGCATCTAGTTTTCCAAGTACGTAGCCGGTTCTAGCGCCCTGCATTATTGCGTAAAAAGTCCGGAGTCTCTACCTGACTCCGTTTTTATGCCGCTGACTACGCAACCACTGATCTAGAAAGTTAGAGTTCAGATGCTAGTTTTTGCTTTATATAGCGATGCAACGGTCGCGGTAGGAATGGCAGTTACCTGTCCTCCGCACAGATCCGCACGTGCGGAACTACCAAATACTGCTCCTGCCTCGAGTATGTGATGCGAAGCGATCCTCAGTATAAGGATGTGCATTTCTGGGTCTAGGTATGTAGAGCTCAGCAAGGCGACCGTAGCGTGAGCATTGAAGTCAATTAAGCTGGCTGCGACGTTTCAAGGCTTGCCGCCATAGACGGCAGACCGCCAGACGAAAACCACCAAAAACGTATCAAATTCCCGGCACCGCGTGGTAATTGACCTAACCCTCTCGTCCTACGATTTCTCGCAACAGAACAACTAAATTCAATCAGCATCTTCAAGGCATTGAGGGATAAACCGAACCTGACCACCTATCGGTGCAATATGCATGACTTGGGGTGGGGTTGATTCGCCATTTCTTACCAGTATCGAACTTTCATCGACTATCCTCCGCCAGCTTTAACGGGCGCTCAGAGCGTCTGTAGAAAATCACGTAGACGATTAGAATGAGCGCGAACCCGGACGGCTGGGGCCAGCACAGGACTTGCTCGCAGATGCCGACTTGGCACCCAAAGAAAGATGCGCGACGGTAAGGACGCTGGAGAGGCGTATGGAACCAGACGCACGTAGCACGTTAGGCCTGTTGATCGTCAGCGCCCGTGCTCAGTATCAATGGCACCGAATTGTTGTGAAGGTTTAACTGATCTTGGGTAAATCAGAATGGCAACCGCTGATGCGGTGGCAGCGGGCCGACCTCACTCGCTCTCTGCGTCGAAGCCGGCAGGTGCTACAACACTTTGATCGAGCCGCCCGTACCGAGCAGCAGGATTAGGGTTGGGCGACGCTCGCCTCAGTCTGAATATCACTCGATAAACCAGCCTTCAGTTAGCGCATTGATGTGGCTTTGTGCTATCTATGTGCCAGATCAAGCTCGGTTGCACTCCGGAGGACAAGGAAGCTCATGACAACATCCAAAGGGACTAACGCCACCTACCTTCGCCCATTCGCAAGCTTTCTGCTCTACGAGTGGGATACGCCACCGACGGCCCCGATGGTCGCTGCGGCATTGGCGGGGCTGCAAGCGCCGTTGACGTCAACCCTACCACTCAGCATGCGCGTCGTTGACGGAATCAGTGTAAAAAAACTCTCGGGTGTTGCCGCGTCCGCTTTCTACGTGGTGCACCACTCGCGCCCCGCATGGACGAATGATCCAAGTGTGGTGGACGTGATGCACCATACGGTCATCCTGCTGAGCTACAAGCGGTACCTGGGCGTTGTTGTATCTGATCATAGTCTGCGACTGATAGTTGAGCGTGAGCTGGCCAACCACTCCACGGTCAAAAAGCTGGACTCGGACGAGCTGGAGAATGCCTTGGTCAGGGAAACACCGCTACGGACGTTATGGCTCCGGTCTGCCCATCGCCCGAACCGACGCAAGGCCGACAGCAAAGTGCTAATTGGGCAGTATCTGCAGGAGGCGCTGAACCCGCTGGATGACCGCACCTTCACGTCGCCGTCCATGCGTGCGGAAGCGCAGTTGAACCCTGTCGGCAAGGCCTCGGTGGTGGGTGTCACGACGCAACGCTCTTACGTATGGCTGGGTCCCTGTCAAAGCTTTGCCGAGTTGCAGAACCTGTTCAAATCATTAGCTGATTATTTAACGCAACGCCGAAGCACTCAGCGCCAGGCCATCCCGGTGCTGGCAAAGTCAATGACACAGTCGCCCAAGGTTGGCGACGCTTTTCAAGCGTTTGATTTCTCTTTCCTAGCATCCTACGCAATTGCGGGCTTAGATCAGCCAACTCTCGCTGCGCTGGAGCACGCAGAGGCGGACTTGAGTATCGAAACCGTTGGCAGTGCTGACCAGAATTTCACGCTCGCGATAACTGACGCCCACCATCCCAATAGCCAGAGCCCTCAAGGACTATGGCACGTCGTTGTAGAAGTAAAACTCGGCGCTACCCGGACGACTGTGTCGGCCTCATTGAACGGCAACTCGGCGAGCTGGCCCTCCTGGGGAGTTTTCAAAATACTGTTTGATCAGAAGCATTTATGGAGCGTTTGGTATGAGTCTGGCCAAACGTTTTCCGATGGTGACTGGGTATGTGTCGATCCCCGTAACTCAGCTTACGACGGGGAAATCCTCCCGGTGACCTTTAATGATAAGCGGTGGGAGGTTAGCCAGGAGAAACCGCTTCTGGGTAGAAGTGTGCAGTGGGACGACATTGCCAATAGCACTGATCGCAGTCTGTTTTCGTGGTGGATACATGAGGGTTACGCTTTCTGTTTTCCATCGGTCAAGGGCCCATTCAGTCCGGGTGAATTCGCGCTCGCTCTATGCGACGACGGTGCAGGTGAAATCGGCGATTTCATCATGCTGGTCAAGCATGCGGGGTTCGCCACAAAGACCAATCCGTCTTCGCTGGCGGTCATCGTTGTGCATCTGAAGGGTGCCGCGAATAGTAAAAAGCGGGCGATGGCGCCCAAGCAGTATGAAGAGGTGCTGGGGCAGGCCACGAAGAACCTGAGCTGGATGCACTTGCCAGATCTCGCGACGGGCCTGAAGAAAGATTTGATGAGTGGCAAAAATCTATTGTGGTCTTGGAATGGGCAGGTTTTTGACAGAGTTCTGCAACATAAACAGAAGCTTGCCAAGAGCGCGCCGCAGCTCAAGATGCTGGATGAGTTTGATGGTCGGCGGGCTCATAGCTTTGTGATTGTGGTACAGCCTCACCAAGATGCAGATGATTTCATCAGCGCGATGGCAAAGTCGCCTGTTGATTACAAGACGCGACTATTGTCGACGTTGTTGTGTGCGGCAGACGGAGCATGTCGCGGATCGTCGGCGACGTTGAAAGTGGTGATGTCGAAAACGTAGAACAGCTAGCAGCCACGGTTGCACGTTACCCAATGTGTACTCCCGGTACGTTACTCCTCACTCGATCAAACGCGGTCTGAACACGCTTAAACGGCTAGAACGGGACCCACTTAAATATGTAAGTGAATTCCATGTCTTGGCTTACCAGCGCTGGGTGGATGACTTCGCAGAACGTATACGAATGAAATTGACGCAGGGCGCATTACTGTAAGCGTCTGCCGAAGTCACCTTGCATGACTTAGGCAGATAACACTGATGCGAAAGCAGTTGTGGTCTACTCATACCTACCCTCAGATCCGTCTGCGCTCGGCCGATACGGAGTAACCGGTGAAACGGAATTCATAACTGATTTGAAGTGAGAGCGACGAAATGGCAAGAGACAATTTTACCCCTGCAACCAAGAGCGCACTAGCGCGGAATGTCCACTTCCGATGCGTGTACCCGGGATGTCCGGCAGCCACCCATGCCTCCACCCCACATGGGGATAACGTCAATTTAGGCCAGGCTGCGCATATTTCAGCCGCTGCTCAAGGAGGACCTCGGTTTGACGACGAGTTGACTCCCGCGCAACGCAGAGCTTATGAGAACGGTGCGTGGCTCTGTGCCAACCACGCGAAGCTGGTAGACGATGATCCGCTAACTTTCCCTTGTGAAACCATAAGGGGGTGGCAACGTACAATGGAAGAGAGCGCGAGAGCCGCAGTTTATGGGGCACCGATGAATGCCAACTTCGACTTTTCCGAAATTTGCAGCAAGTTGGAGCTATTCCTTAAGGCTTGCAGGAAAGCAACATTCAGTATTTATCGGGAACCGAAATACATCCAAGTGCCCCGAGAGTGTGTAACCGCCATGCAGGAGCTGATCAGGCAATGCCCCAAAGACCATTGGAGACCGATACATCAGTGGCATTCGCTGCATCCAATCACGCACGCTATTCAAGTACGAGCCGTTAATGCGGTTCGGCGGATCTTCCACGAGGTAACGGATTACAACAAATGGTACAGCGATGGCTACACCTACGTGATACTAGGTGCAGCCAACACTTGGAACCTCACTCCTGCTGAGGACATCACGCGCGCAAATCATACGGCTGCTATCGTTTGTGAAGCGCTATTAGAGTTCACCGAATGCATTGACCATCTTAACGAGTATGCCGCTGGCAGAAGACATCCAGGCAACATCATGTAGTTTCGGCGGCGAATGGAACTAGTGTCGTATTTCGCACCTGCTCGGAGAATCTGCCTCGCCCAGTCGCGATGCTGAGTGGGGCACAACGTAAGCGTCTACCGAAGTCACCTTACGTAAGCTAGGTAGGCACCCATTGATGCGGCAGCAGTTCCCCGATCTCACTCGCCCGCTGGGTCGGCAGCCGTATCAGCATATCTTTGAGATAGCCATACGCGTCGTACCCGTTCATACGTGCCGACTGGATTAGGCTCATGACTGATCCCGGTAAAGCGGCAGCCACTTGCGAATGACGTTGGCGTTGATGCCGTGAGTGATCGCAACGCTGGAGATGGTCGCGCCTGGTTGCAGGCACTCCTGAACAACTTGAGCTTTGAACGGTTAGGGATGAGCTTCGTTGGCGCATGAAAATCCTAACGTTAAGGGCTATCGTGTCCGCTTAAAAATACGCGGACACCATCGCCCTTAATGCTGGAGTTCGGGAGGTGTGTTGGCTGGACGCTTACCCATTACTGACTTTTTCATTAGCAATGCCCTGCGTCAGTATGTGGTCGGCGGCAACAAACTCTGCGATGTCGTGGCTACAGCAGCGTCCTAAAGTGACGGTTGTCCGCGTCAGAGGACTTGAGGATGCGGTATTCCATGCCACTAGCCACAGCGATCTGCTGGGCAAAGTCCTTCTTGGCCTGCACTACGGCGTCCTCGATTTGGTTGTCGGCCTTCACCTCGACGATCACGTACTTCAGGCTACCGTCCGGTTCTTCGCGCTGAAAGATGAAGTCGGGGTAGTAGCTGCGAACGGTACGCGAATCCGGATCGATGTACTGGATGAAGAAGTCGGACTGTCCGTGGGTCAGCATCCCAGTGAAGTAAAGCTTCTTCACGCGTTGCTCCCGCAGCAAATCCCAGAACAGCCAGTTTTCCGAACCGGAGTCGAAGCAATAGGTGTCGAGGTGGGAAACTCTTAGCACGTTCCTCGTCCTTAATTTGCGCGTCGTTCATGCGGACGATCTTGTCTTTGGCCGCTGTCACCTCGTAGTAACCATTAGGCGGGAGTTTGATGAGATCGACCTCGTGCTCCTCGGTTTGCTGGGACTCGTCCAGATCGTAGAGCTGACGGAATAGGCGCGGGATGATCTCGTCGTAGAGCAGCTCGTTGAACTCGTTCGTCATGGCCACCAGCTCGCAGGTACCTTCCTTTGTAGCGGCCAATAACTCCTCGACGTCCAGTGGACTGATATTGAGGTAGCGCGATACTTCCGCGACCAGCGTCATCAGCGAAAAAGTCCGCTTTTCACGGCGCTCTGTCAGGTCGAAGGTACGACTGCCTGACGCACGGGCCGCATCGGCTATGGTCAGTCCTTCCTGCAGTGTCTCGATCAGCCGGTACTTTTCAACGAGCCCGTTCCAAGCCTCGCGGTTGGCGCGTTCGGGTACTAGCGCTTGTCCCGGAACTAGTTGCTTTTCGCGCATCAGGTACTGCCTGCGTAAACGCACCAGTTTGATCTTGACTGGCGGTTCATTCACTCGAACTTGCACTCGCTCCTTATCGCTGCCGATTTTTTGCAGTTCGTCGACACTGATATGGAAGTTTTGCTGCAGCTCGTCATTTAGGATGTTCAGATTGCCCTCAGATAGGAAGACGTGACCAGTATGTTGGGCCTCACCAATTGCACGCAGACAGCGCATTGTAGCCTGCAACACGAACACCTTTGACTTAGGTTCGCGGAACAGACCCACGCCAAACAACGAGCGGCAGTTCCAACCTTCACGCCCTTTATTGACCAACAGGATAAATTGCTTCTCTGAGCCAATAGTATCTAGGCGATTGAACTCCCGAATGTCGTCATTGGTTGTGAGTTTATCGTCGCCCACGTTTACTAGAATGCGCGACGTCGAGATACCATGCTTGAGCAGCGCGCGCTCCACTGCCGGTTTAAGTTCGCTCGTGAGCTCGTCGATGGTGGCGGCGAAGAAAGCAAGCTTGGGTACCAGCCCCTCCGGGCGTAACTCGCCCGTTTCGTTCAGAAAGCTCTCGACCGCGATATCGACAAACTCATCGGTGCGAGTGCTGGCGTAGCCGTGCAGCATCACCTTCTTGAGGAAACTCTTATCGATAGCCTCCTTCAAGCCATAAGCATAGACAACCTCGGGTAGGACTTCACGCCCCACATAGGGCGTACCTGTGTAGTTGTAGCAAGCCACCACTCGCGTACCTGCTGCATTGAGACTGGCGGCAAGGATGTCGATGGTTGTGCGCAGGCTGGTGTCGGATTCTTTCGCGCCAACACCCATGTCTTTGGCCAGCACCTTACCAAAAGCGTGGTGAGCCTCGTCCACATAGATGCCTAGCTGCTCCAGGCGACGCAGCTTCTCGAAGCGCTGGTTGGTGGTCAGTTCTACTTCCTCTTCCGGTTGGTCGAAGTTGTAGAGGTCGACAGCGTCTGCATAGACTCCAGTGGCAGCGAGGGTTTCCCCCGTCGCACCGAACAACTTGTCCACGGAACTCTTTTCTTTATGCTTGCGCTTGAGGATGATCTTCTGCGTGTTGGAAACGATGATGTTGAAGCGCGAGCGATCCAACGTATCTAGTGAGGTACCCGCCTCTTCGAGGTAATGAAAGCGCAGGTGCGTAGTAAGAAAGTTGACGTACTCCGGTGGCACCACGCGGGTGAGATCGAAGGATTCGATCTCCCTTAGCGAATGCAACACCGTTTTGTCCGGCGCGAATACCAAGGCATTGTGGCAGTAGCGCGCGTCCTTCTCAAACTTGTTGCCCAGCAGAAACTCGTAAAATATGCAAGTCGCCATGAGGATGGTTTTACCGGTACCCATCGTCAGCGCGAAGATATAGTTTGGGTAAAAACGAGAATTCTTGCGCATCGCCGTGAATACGGCTTTGTACTGATCCTGCGTGATCTTGTCGAACAGGCCAACTTGCCCCGCATTACCCGACACCACACCACCCTCAGCGCGATCCGCGAAACGCCCTTGCTTCTCAAACCACTGTTGGAAGATTGCCTCGACTTTGGCGTTACCGAGAAACTCCTTTAGAAAAACGTAGGTTTCCAGCGCCTCAAACTGTGGTTGGCGTAGGAAAGCCTTGGGGTTTTGCTCCGGATTGTTGAAGTCGAGAAACTTACGGGTGAGCTCTTTGTAGTGTGTTCGAATCGAACCCCGGTTGGCTTGATAGAATTGCCATAGAAATTGGAAGAAGGCGAAGTCAAGCGACGCGCTCACAACCTTAGCCGCGCGCTTAGTCGCCATTACTGACGCTCCCTTCCCACGACTCTGAAAGTAGGTCGGTGATCTTCACACGGATGGTGCCGGCATCCTCAGGAACTTTGTACCCACCTTTCACCAGCTCCTTTTTGCCTGGGATGTCCACTGTAGAAGGCTGAAGCACCGCGCCGTCGTAGTTCCAGTCGATCAGTACAGATTCGACCAGTTCCCTCCAATCCTCGACTGCTTCTTTTTGCAGCGAGAGCTTCTGCAGCAGGTTCATTGGGTAGAACCTCTCGATGACCAACTCACCGGATTTGATGGAGACCTTCGCCTGCGAATCGCGCTTGAACTCTAGATCCGCCTTGTCGCGCAAAATATCTACTACTTCCACGTCGATCTTAAAGGGTTTTGCGGCCAACTCCAGTTGCGCCGCCAAATCAGGTTCGTGCCCCATGCAGACGAGGGTGATCTTTTCGACCGGGCGGTTCGGATTTTCGTTGTGTCGATGCTGCCACGCCTTCTGGTCGAAGTTATGAGTTAACTCGTTTAGGTCCGCCCGCGTGGCGATTCGGTTGACGGGCA
This sequence comes from Pseudomonas sp. TE9122, assembly GCF_056278925.1. Lineage (NCBI taxonomy): Bacteria > Pseudomonadati > Pseudomonadota > Gammaproteobacteria > Pseudomonadales > Pseudomonadaceae > Pseudomonas > Pseudomonas sp. TE9122. The sequence continues at coordinate 4,674,601 of NZ_JBWBQI010000001.1, forward strand.
TGATCTTGACCATACGCCCATCCTTTTCGCCATCGAATACGGTGCTGAATTCCAGCTTCTGCACTTCCAAGGCCTCAATAAGTAGCTCCTTGGCTTGGACAGGATTACGAAAGATGTCGTAGTGGTTAACGTTATAAAGCTCAAAGCCGAAGAAGTACTCGAAATCACCGTCAAGAGCTTGTCGACGCAGGTCATCCGCGACGCCAATCAAACGCTTTGCAGTTGTCTGGATTGCCCCCAGATTTATGTCCGCACCAATAAAGCGGCGACCAAGGCGCATTGCTGCCTCTTGCGTCGTACCGGAGCCCATAAAGCAGTCAAACACGAGCGACCCTGCATTCGAAGATGCCTTAATAATCCGAGCCAATAGATCAACGGGTTTCTGGGTTGGATAGTCAAGCCGGTCATTCGCTTGCGAGTTGACCGGAAAGATATCAGTCCACACGGAATCCAGCGGACGACCATCCGAACCATCTAAGTAGCGCTTGAACCGCGGCCGCTTGGTTTTGTCGTTCGGATACCAGATAAGTCCCTCTGCATCCAACTCGGTCATTTTTTCAATGCTGTATCGCCATCCATTTTCGGGTGGCTGGAAGCCGTTCCAGACATAAGTCATGTTTGGCCGAGGGTTTGGGCTGGTCATGTTATCAAGCATATATCGACGGCCGTCCTCGTCGACATTGTTGTATTTACTGCTCAGGTAATTTTCGCTGTGCTCCGTAAATTGCTTATTCCATGTAAAACGCTCCCCCTTGCTGTAGAAGAACACCGTGTCATGCACATGGTTATACGTTTTGGAGTCCGCCCTCGCTGAGGTGCGTTTCCAGATAATCTCGTTCTGGAAGTTTCCTGCGCCAAAAACTTCATCCATCAGGCATTTAATGTAGTGCCCACGATTGGCGTCGCAATGAATGTAAATAGAGCCGCTGTCTGTCAAAAGCTCGCGAAGCAGGACCAACCGCTCGTAAAGAAACTGAAGATACTCGTCGTTGTTCCAGATATCGCCGTACTGCTTTTCCTCGAACGAGCTCTGATCACCTTCAGCCAAGCCACCCTTGAGCCTGATACGCTTCTTGTAATCTGTTTTCGAGTCGAACGGCGGATCGATGTAGATCAGGTCGACCTTACCTCGATATTCCTTGAGAAGATGGCTCATCACTTGGAGGTTGTCCCCCCAGAAAATCTTATTACGCCACCCGCCCTCCTCCTCGCCATGGACCTCCTTCAGCTGCGCCGGATAATACTGAGTTGAGGTGAATGGACGCTTACCGCGCCAATTCAGCATCGGGTAGCCCTTGATAGGCTCGAACTCGTATTTCTCGACGTTAGTCGTGCCGCCCTTAGGCGTGGCCAATTGCAGGCTTTCCTGCGTAGGCGTGGTGGTCTTAGTCATTTATCGCTTTTCCTGAATTTCCAATTCTTGTTGTCGCAGTAGGCACGTATGTCACAGTTCTGGCACAGCTTGGTCGGGCGCGCTGCGATCTGGTAATCCTGGCGCTCGATACGCGCGACTATGTCGTCGAACTGCTCGATGGTTTTACCAATGGCGCGGTCGTCCTTGGTGAAGGTCACGTAGGGGTTGCCGCCGTCCTCGCCGGTGTAATACAGATGCATTCGGCTGACCTTCTGGCCGGTGCGCTCCTCGACCAGATGGGCATAAACCTGTAGCTGATCCCGGTACTGTTGAAGGCGACTTCGGTCTTTCTCCATGTCAGGCTTTTTTTCCGACTTGAAGTCAATGATCTCGACCGTATCTTGTTCGCCCCGAATGAGGTCGACGCTACCCTTTAGGATGTACCGTTCCTTGACAAGCGATATCTCGACCTCGGCCTCTTTGATACGGTCCCAGTTGCTGTTCTCTCGCTCGTAATAACGCATCACATGCATCAGTGCCGCCTGCTGCGAACTGGGGGCTAAGTACACACGCTCTTTCTTGGAAAGCTGGGCATAATTTGCCAAGAACCAGGATGTAATACCCTCTTGAGATAGGGTGCCTTCTTCGCCACGCAGCACTGTTTTGTGAATATCTTCGATGGTCTGATGAACCAGCGTACCGAACAGCATTGGGCTTTCGCGAATCGGAGCGAACTCCAGTTCCTTAAAGAAACGGTACTGCTCGGCACAGTTTTCGAACACTGTGATATGCGACGTAAATGAGTACTCGCGCTTGAGGCTGATCTCCTTCACCGCCTCGTAGCTAAGGACCGCAAGGTCAACGTCGCGCCAGCTTGGCAGCTCGTAAAACAAGCGATCGAAATATTTAGACGGCGATTTCCCTCGTCCATGCTTTTCTTGCGCAGCCAGCACTAGCAGGTTTTGCGCACGAGAGAACGCGGTATAAAACAGCCGCCAGAAGTCGAAGTTCTTGATGTGGTCAAGTGGCTCAAAGCGTTCCTTGGAGAGGTACCCGCCATCCTCCAACAGCACGTCCAGTGCACTGTATTGCTTGCGCGGCACGGCATCCAGCGACCCGCACACGACGATCGGAAACTCCAGCCCTTTGGACTGATGGATGGTGAGGAAGGACACACAACCCTTGGGTGCGTGTTCGGCTTCATTCTCATATTCGCCGATGCCACCATCGACAAGAAAACGCAAAAATTGATTGAACAGGTCGCGGATGTTCTTCTCGAGCCATTCTGGGTTGAGCACGCTGACAAAATGCAGGTACTCGAACTTTGTGAGCAACCTGGAAAATGTTCCGAGGTTCCGCGCCGCGCGCGCCTTACCCATTCCTTGTACGACTTCCTCGCTGAGGAAGCGTGCGAACAGCGGGAACTGAAGCAACTGATAAAACAGACCCGAGAAGGAGTAGTCAGTGTTCTGGGTCAAAACCGCATGGCGCTTGGCCATGGGTCTAGCCCAATCCAACAGAGACTTGTTTTCCGGCTTGCGCAACTCCGTGGTGAAGGCAGCAAAGCACTGTTGGTCGTAGTAGTCCCAGATTGGCATTGTGGCGCCTTCAACCCAAGCCCGCACCTTGGGAAACTGCGGAAACAGAAAGATCAACGCACCGATCATCAGACGGATCTCCTCACGTTCGAAAAACATATTCGAACGCGGTGAAAATACGGGTACGCCCTCGGCTTCAAGGTATCGCGCCAGCGCAACGACCTTGTCGCTTTTGACCGATCGGAACAGGAAGGCAACCTGGTTCCAGTCCGATAATTTTCCGGACATTTTCAGGTCGTAGAGAAAAGTCAGAACCTCAGTGTGCCAGTTAGAAGTTTGGTCCTTGTCGTCGGTGGCAGTCAGCCGTACAACAGTTGGCACCTCGGGGAAGTTATCCTCGCGCGGGACGATCTGCTTGGCAAAGCGGAAGAAGCGCGTGCCGTCATCCCACGTCTGCTCCCGCATCCACTCGTTGTAAAATCGGATGATATCCGGGTGCGAGCGATAGTTGACCGATAGCGTGACACGCTTGCACTGACCTTCATTGAAAAGCGAGGGAAACTCCAAAATGTTGCGGATGGTGGCACCGCGAAAACGGTACAAGCCTTGGTCGTCGTCACCAACAACACACAGATTACGTTTTTCGCCTGCCAACAGTAGGAGAATGCGCTCCTGAATTGTGTTGGTGTCCTGGTACTCATCGACCATCAAATGAGTCAGATTAGCGCGCAGTTTCGCTAGCACCTCTGGACGCGTCTCCAAAAGCTGCAGCGCCTCGTACTGGATGCCTGAAAAATCGAGCGAGTTGTTCTCGTGCAGGAGCTCCTGATACTTGGCAAAGCACCCTGCTAGCGCGCGAATTTCCACTTCTGGGGCAGACTCCAGCGCGGCTAAATCAAGCGCTTCTTCGCTAACTTTGTTGAGCCACTTAAGCAGGTTTTCTGACTGAGCCCAGCGGCCGGACTGATCGTCCCCGATGACTAGCTGGGCATTGGGCAGCTCGCGGAAGTCCCTGATGCGTTGGTAAAGAAAGTATTGCTGATCGAATTGGTCAAACAACGTAAAGCTGCGCTTAAGGCGGGTGAACTCACGGAAGTCCTCCAGGATGCGCAAGCAGATCGAGTGAAAGGTGCCGAGATACATTTCGTTTAGATTGAACTGAATTTCCAGCTCGCTCAATCGATTGGAGATGCGGGTAGTAAGCTCGCGTGCAGCCTTATCTGTGAAAGTAACGACGAACAGCGATTCGGGGGAGACTCCCTTATGTGTAATGAGATAGACAATGCGTTCTACAAGGGTGAACGTCTTCCCAGATCCTGGTCCCGCAATGATGAGTACCGGACCGTCAGTGGCAAGAATCGCTTCTAGCTGTTGCGGATTGGCCTTGCTTTGAAGATTAGAAGCATCGTTCGTCATTCCTCTGCTCCATTACTCTCATGACGCACGCTGCTGATACGACCGGCAATCCATTGATCCAGCTCACCACGACGGAAGCGCCATGTGCCTCCCAGCTTAAATGCTGGGATCTGGCCACTCGCCGCAAGACGGTAGACCGTGCGCTTACCAGCCTTGAGGTAGGCTGCAACCTCATCAATCGTGAGGATCTCATCCGACTGGCCCCTCATTTCGCCACCTTTTCGCCGCTGCTTCTAGTTCTGTGTGATAAACACAGTTTGTCACAAGATGGAAAACTTGAGCAAACATGGCCAAACTTGGGCAGAATCCTGCACTAATAAAGAGCTGAAAGACAGCATTCAGGGGGAGCCGTGACGTCTAACTACGAAGGGATTTGTGAAGAAAACCGGCGGCGCTACGGCACTGAAGGCGCTCAGAAATCCGGAGGGCTGGCCGCTGGCTTGTACGATGACCGAACGCACTTCATTTTCGAATTGCTCCAGAATGCCGAGGACGCCCTTGGTCGACGCAGAGACTGGCACGGACCACGCAAGATCTCATTCGCTCTTACTCCGACGCGCTTAACGCTCTCCCACTTTGGCAAGCCGTTCGACGAAGCAGACGTGCGAAGCGTATGTGATATCGCCGAGAGCACAAAAAACGAATCCTCGATTGGTCGGTTCGGCCTCGGCTTCAAGTCGGTCTACACCGTCACCGATCTTCCGGAGATTCACTCCGGTGACGAGGATTTCGCCATTGATGGGTACGTGTTCCCCAAACAGGCTGATCGCACGATGCGCAAGAGGGACGAAACGCAAATCATCCTGCCACTGAAAACAGACGACGCAACCGCAACACAAGAAATTACGGCCGGGCTCCGTCACCTGGGCTCTGGCGCACTGCTGTTCCTGCGGAACATCGACGAAATTAACTGGAGCGTCGAAGGCGGGCCGTCCGGGTTTTATCTACGTAACAGCCCGGAATCTCTCGGCCTTAATGTCCAGCGCATCACTGTAATCGGCCAAGAAAGTGGTCAGCCCGAAGTAGATCAAAACTGGCTGGTGTTCCACCGCGACGTATTTTCCACTGAACAGCAGAGGGTCGGACGGGTAGAGATCGCTTTTTCGTTGGTCGCGGAGAAGGATGTGCCCGGTCGTTGGGCCGTGCAGCCACTAGCCAACTCGCCACTGGTGGTATTTTTCCCGACGGTAGTTGAGACCCACTTTGGCTTTCTTGCGCAGGGACCGTATCGCACTACGCCAAGCCGAGACAACATTCCACCCAGTGACCCTTGGAATCAGCACCTGGTCAAGGAAACGGCCAGTCTGTTAGTGGAAGCAATGTGCTGGATGCGGGACGAGGGGATGTTGGAGGTGTCTACGTTGCGATGCCTGCCACTCGATCGCGAGAAATTTCCGCAAGGATCGAGGTTCGCGCCACTGTTCGATACAGTCCGACAGGCATTTCAAGATGAGGCGCTGCTCTCCACCTTCGATAACAAATACGTCACTGCGAGCCAAGCAAAGCTGGCGCGCACGCAAGAGCTTCGCGAGCTATTCAGCCCCGAGCAGGTCGTCACGCTATTCGGCCCTGAAGTGGTTTCCTGGCTGTCTGGCGACATCACTCAGGATAAGACACCCGAGATTCGTCTGTACTTGATGCGCGAACTTGATGTTGACGAAATCCGGCCAGAGAAACTGGTTCCGAGCCTAACGAAGCCCTTCCTTGAAGCACAAACGGACGAGTGGGTGATGCGCCTTTATGAGTTCTTGAGCGGCCAGGAAAAAGCGTTGCGCCGCCATCTCGACATTATCCCACTCATACGCCTTGATAATGGTACGCACGTCGTCACCCGCGAGAACGGTAAAGCCAAGGCTTTCCTGCCCAGTGCCATCACAACCAGTTTCCCAACAATGCGCCGTGCTGTATGTGGGACAACAGAAGTACGCGCATTTCTAACCTCGCTGGGTATTACCGAACCTGATCCGGTAGATGATGTGATCTGGAACGTCTTGCCGAAGTACCGACAAGACGAAATAGGTGTGGATGGCAAGGCTTACGCCGCCGACATTGAACGCATCCGCTCGGCCTTCAACACAGACTCGACAACGCAACGAGAAAAGCTCCGTTTAGCCGTGCGCGAAACCGCCTTTGTAATGGTGGTGGATACTGGCGATGGCAAGAGCGACATTGCTAAACCCGGCGATATCTACATCGCCACAGATCGACTTAAACAACTATTTGCGGGTGTCCCCGGAGTGCTCATAGTTAACGATGAATACGACTGTCTACGCGGCGAGGATATTCGGGATTTGTTAGTAACATGTGGTGCCAGTCGCTACCTCAGTCCGTTCCCAACTAAGTCTGGACTTGATCCTTCCGAAAAAATACAGATCCGTAAAGAAGCTGGACTTGAACGCGCAAGCTGGGATAACCCACCAGAAGACTTCACAATCCGTGGATTATCATCACTACTTGAGCTCTTGCCAAAGTTAGGGTTGGACGAGGCCAAAGCTAGGGCCGGATTACTCTGGGACTCACTCGTTGATCTTGAAACACGCGGCACGGGCTCCTTCTTCGGCTCTTACAAATGGGGCTATTCACACGAAACGAAAACGGCTCGATTCGATGCGACATTTATACGGACACTCAATCAAGTGAGTTGGGTACCTGACCTTAACGGCGAACTTGTATCCCCCGGATTAGTGGTTTTCGACACCCTCAACTGGAAGCCAAATCCATTTCTTCTCACCAAGCTAACCTTTAAGCCGCCACTCATCGACCAGTTGGCGAAAGAGGCAGGCATCGAACCTGCCGCGCTCGACCTACTACGAAAATATGGCATCACGAGCGTTTCTGAACTTGCATCCCGGCTAGGCCTAACCCAACCACGCGAGGCGGATTCAGAATCCGATGTGGCACCTGATGCCACTGAGGAGCTGAATGGAGACGTCTATGGCAATGCGCATGATCTATACGGCGACGACATGCCAGAGATTCCACCGGGAACGCCCGATCCTGACGGCGGGGACGGCGCGACTGGTAGTGGAGGGCATGGTAATGGCAGGAGTACTGGTACCGGAGCATCACGCGACGGAAGCACCAACAACAGGAGCGGCAGAAGCGGAACCGGGGGAAGCAGCCAAGGGAAACGTTCACCTGGCCATGCCGGTGGACGCCCGTTCATTTCCTATATTGGCGCTCACCCAAACGATGAGATAGATCCAGATGGCCTCGACCAAGCGACACGAATGAAAATAGAGGAGCAGGCCATCACGCTGATAATTAGGTTGGAACCGACGCTACTACGCACGCCGCAAGGCAATCCGGGATTTGACTTATATGAAGCAGGTAGAGACGGAAAAAGAAATTCGCTGGGTTGAGGTGAAATCGATGACTGGCAGTCTGGAAAATCGGCCCGTAGGGCTCTCTCGTCGACAATTCGACTTTGCCCGAGAACGAGGCGCTGCTTATTGGCTGTACGTCGTCGAATACGCAACCGATCCAGCTAAGTCTCAAGTGCTGAGAATTCAAAATCCGGTTGCTCATGCGCAGACTTTCACGTTCGACCATGGTTGGAGCCAGATAGCCCAAACACAACCGCCGGGTTAATCGAGATCTAGGCCAAATCGCCGAGTGTGCACCTTAAATCCACGCTGCTATTATCCGGGTAAGAAAAGGGACGCAGGATTTCCGATGCCGCCTACGCCTCTTAAAAAAGGAGGGGCAGTCCAATCCCGCTACGCTTGAGCCGCATGGGGGGACAAATGGGGGGACAAAGTCATAACCAATAAAAAAACTCAATTAAATCAACGTCAAACATTAAAAAATCGCCGGCCACAAGCCGGCTTTTTAATGCCTGCAAAAAGGCTACGCCTCTCGCTTGGAAGGAATCGAACAAGCTGGGCACTACAGTTCCGAAGCGCTTCACAAGGAAGTTAAAACGTGCGATTCACCCCTCGTTTCACACTGCTTGGACCGGTCATCCTGATCGCTGCGATGAGTTTTTATCTCTCAGGCTGCGTCGGTGCCATCGTGGCTTTGCCTGAGAAAACCACACTCAGAACTGACGAGTACAAAGCTCTAAGCGCTCGTTCGCTGACGCCAGCGATTACCCGAACCGCGCAATCAGCGCCTACCCGAGAATGGTGTGGCGTCACGGTTTGGGCGTTGATCATTCCTGTTCCGCTGAAATTGCCCGTGTGTACGTCGTACTCCGAGCAGTCCTTTGGCAGCGACGAATCTGGAAATGAAACCGTTTTGCTCTATTCAAAACAAACGGTGCCGTCGCCGTTCTACGCCTGCGGCCCGTTCATGATGCTGGGGCCGATTGTGCATGGTTATCAGGGCAACGCGCTTTGCGGCGTTTTTCCTGATTAGCCGGATTCACGGATAACTGAACGACTTCACCAACGTCAACTCCCCCGCCGTCCGCATCGGCACTACAAACGTCTCCATCTTTTCGCTCGGCGTGCCTTCTTCAGTAATCACCGTCACCTGCGCTGTGGTCAGCGCCTGCACCGCTTCATCCCCACCTTCGTCATCCGCGCGATACCCGCCGCCGTAATAATTCACATACACCAGATATTGCCCTTTGATCGGCGCGGGCATGGCTGCGATTTCCGGGCCGTAGCCGGTGGTGACGTCGACGTCGAGGGCGGCGCCGTTGGCGGCGCTGCGGTTGCCGTACCAGATGTGGGCGCCGTCGGGGGTGACGAGGTGCAGGTCGAGGTCGGTGCCGTCGCTGTCCCAGGCCAGCAACACGCGCAATTTGGCCGGTGTGACGCCGCCGCGGGCGTTGAGGAATTGCGTGCGGTGGCGTTGCTGGCCGTCGGCGCTGCGCACTTCGACGCTGTTGCTGCCATTGGGGAAGGAGAACGGGCGATCGAAGCCGCCGGTTGGGTCGATTTTCAGTGGCATGCTGACGCCGTTGACGATCAGGCGCCCGGGTTCATTGTTTTTCGGCACGGCTTTGATCTGGCCGCTGATTCTCGCGGTATTGGCTTGGCCAAGCGGTGTGTTGACCGACGAGGCCGGGTAGTTGACGGTCTGGCGAAAGCTCTCGCCCTCGCCTTGCGGTGCGCCGCTGCGCCAGCCGCCGACCGGGGTGTCGAGTTTGACGCCATCGGCGGCGTGAGCCTGCGGCAGTACGTTGAGGGCACAGAGCAGCAGCAAGACCTGTGGATAACGGAGTGTCATGGTCTATTCCAGCAAAAGGTGACGGGCGAGCCCTTCGATGTAGGTTTCATCCTGGCCGTTGGGGTGTGCTTCGAAGGCCAGGTGCAGATATTCGTGGGTCAGATCGAGGCGATCCTGCAGGCTCAGCACGCCGCGCACGTATATGCGCTGGCGTTCGCGGTCGACGAAGGGCCGGCCGAAGGCAAGTTTGCATACGGCGAAAGTGCTGACTTCGTTGTAGCCGGTTTCGCTTTCGAGCTTAGGACGCCAGCCGCGTCGCTGCTTTTGCAGCCAGTCTTGCGCGGCGGGTAATGCTTCGCAGGAGGCGACCGGGTTGTCCCAGCGGCTGAGGCTGGCGCGTGGATAGGAGTGCAGCAGAATCGCGTCGTAGCGCTGGCCGGCGTTCGCTTGCTCGACGGCTTGCTGCCAGGCGAGTTTGTCCGGGCCGGGCTGGTCGGAGTGATAGGTGACGGTGCTGCCGGCCAGTACCAGATCCGCCGTCCACGCCGCGATGTTGCGTGACTCGGCAGAGGCTGGACGCGGGGCGACGCGCTGGCGATTGCTGCTGTCGTCGATGCTCAGGCAGTCGCCGTTGCGCGTGGCGTTTTGCAGCAGATAAGTGCGGATCGCTACGGCCAGCGCCTTGGCGGCTTCGGCAGGTTCAGGTTTGGCTTCGCGCTCAAGGACACGGGCGACATATTCTTCGCGATCAAGCCTTGCGACGAGTTTGTCGTTGAGCAGAAACAATTCGCCATCGCTGTGGATGTCCAGCGCGTTGCCGTTGGCGAATTCGACGTGGTAGTCGCCGCGCAATGGCCCGGACGTGACAACACGATCGCCGGCCAGAACTTTCGAAACCGGGTATTTCGAGAACAGCCCGACTTCCACACAACGCCCTGCGTCCGCTGGCCACGCCGTCGGCAACACGCTGGCCAGCGCCTGAGCGTAGTGCCGCAGAACCATTTGACTGGTACCGCGTCCACCCGCCCAGATCGGTGTGCCGTCGGCGCTCCAACCGGCGAATCCACCTTGCCGCGATTGTGCATCCTGGTCGCCGAGCCAGCTCCAGGTTTTCACCCGCAGGCGCCCGCCCAACTCGCCGACGACATTGCCGTCCGCCGCGTTCAGCACGACATCGAGCAGCACGCGGCGCGTCTGATCCTGCGCTGGCAGCAATGCCAGAACGCTCAATAACTCGGCAACCGAAACCCTTGTTGCCGGTTGCACGGCTGGCAAATCCAGCAACCACGACGGTGCCTGCCGCGACTGCCAATACGCTCGCCAATCCTTCGCTGCAATGCCCAACCGCGCGGGGTCGAAATACAGACCGCAGGATTTCACCAGTGCCTGATCCCGCTCGATCTTGCCGCCCGCCGAGCAGCAATAAACTTCTTCTTTGGACTGCCCGCGACATTCATAAGCCGGCTCCCGCGCACCGGTATCCACCAGCCAGGCGTAGACGAACAACTTCCACAGACTGCCCAGCGGCGCATCCAGCGACGCTGGCAACGGTTCGCGCTTGATCAGTTGCGTCTGACTCAACGACAACAACTCGCCCTGATAGGCCACGCGCAACGGCTCATCCTGCGCTGACGCCAGCGCAGGCATCACACCCATCAGCAGCCACAACAGCGGCCGGCGCATGTCAGTTGACCGTGACCTGACCGAGGGCAGCTTTAGCCTCCTGGGCCTGATGCTGCGGTGCATACACTTGCTTGAAGCGTACCGGCGGCAGGTTGAACTGGCCCTTCTGCGAGAAGCGCACCAGATGGCGCAGGCGCAACTCACCGCTCAGCGCATCAACCGGCACCGCGTAGGCCAACTGGCCCGGTTCAAAGCGCGCCTTCTCCAGCGCCGTTGGTTCGGTGCCGTCCTTGCCCTGCAATTTGATGCCCCATGTCGTGCGCTCGACATCCGCGCCCGGTGGCAGCGGCACTTCAAGCATGCCGTAGCGCAGCGGTTTCGGCGCTTTGCTGGTGAGGATCACCTCGTCCAGGTACAGGCTGTCGCTGGACAGCGGCTTGGTGCCGACCGGCTCGAGTTTGAAGGTGAACGCTTCGTCGCCCGGCACCAGCCGCGACAGACGCCGAGTGACGCTCACGGCCATCGGATCGACCTGCGGCTGTTGAGTCTGGAAGCTCAGCGCTGCACGCAACGGCCGCTCTTGCGTGCCGGACACGCTCAGTACGTTCGGCAAAGGCGTCGCGCCTTGCCATGTCCAGTACATCTCGCCGCTGGCGCCGTAGTTTTTCTTCCAGCCCTCACCCGGCATCAGCGCGATGGTCGGCGAGGCCTGAGCGATGCTGCGTTGCAGCCAGGTCAGCGCCAGTGCACGTTCCAGTGTCGATTGCTGCGGCAACAGACGTTGCAACAACGCCGTGGCGCGAGCCTGATCGAACGGTTGCAGCGACAGGTTCAGTGCTTCAACGAAGGGCTGCGAGCTGACGGCCAGACGTTGTTGCGCTGCGCCCAGTTGCCGATTGAACGCCTCCGGCAAAGCAACTTTCGCCTGCGTGGCCAACGATGCAGTGAGTACCCGCGCCGTCGCCAGACCAAGTGCCGAATCCGGGTCGTTCATCACCAGACTGTCCTGGCCGTCGTCGAGCAAGGTTTCGGCACTGCCTTCACCGGCCTTGACCAGATCGTCGATCAGACCGCTGAGCAGTGTGTTCACTGGCAGCTGCATCTGTTTGGCGAACGACAGAATCAGCGCCCGCTGCAGCAATGGCGTATTCGGCGCTTGCTTGGCGTACACCTCGAGTACGCGCTGCCAGTGCTCCGGCGGCAGGGTCAGGTCGAGTACGCGGCTGGCATTCCAGTCAGCGTAATAGGCATAGGCGGTGAGAAATGCATCCGGCTCGCCGTCGTAGCCCCACCAGGTGAAGCTCGCCGACGGCCCGGCCATTTGCACCAGACGCAGACGGCTGTTCTGCATGATCAGGCGCAAGCGATCGCGAATCTGCGGGTTCGACGCCAGCGATGGATAAGCGATGCTCAGCGGCAGCAAGCGACTGGCCGTCTGCTCGACGCCGCCGTACGGGTAGCCGAGCAGATCATCGAGGGCGGAACGGAACAGCGCTTGCGGACTGTCATCCAGACGCAGGCGAATATCCGTGGCATCCGCCGGCAAACTCAAGGGTGTATCGCCGCTGACCACATCGAGACTTTGCGTTTGCGTGACTTGCCAGCCTTCACCGGTGGCACTCAAGCGCACAGCCAGGGCATCGGCGACTTTGCCGTCCTGCACCAACTCCGCCGTCCACTCGCCAGAGGCCAAAGCGAACGCCGGCAGTGGCAGGTAATTGATGCCGCTGTTCAGAGTCACCGGCAGACGTTGTTCGGTACCGGCATAGTGAGTCACCAGTTCAGCCTTGACCGGTTTCTCCGCCTGACTGAAAGCGAACACACCCAGTTGCGGCTGATCGCCCTTGCGGAATCTGCTCGGCCCGCTCCACTTCAGGTACAGCGGTTTTTCCGAACGGACAAACTGCTTCTTCTGCCCGACCTGACCGTCATCGGCAATCGCCCGAGCGGTGATGCGCCAGCGGGTCAGCGAGTCCGGCATCTTGAAGGTGAAGCGGGTTTTGCCGTCGTCGCCGGTCAACAGCTCCGGCTGCCACGCAGCAGTGTCGACGTCTTCACGGCGCGGACGCTCAAGCACCTTCACGCCGCGTTCGCTGCGATTGGCTTTACCCGGGGCGCCGGGGCTACCCGGCAATGCCACGTCGTAGCTGATGAATGACAGGCTGGCACTGGTGCGCACGTTGTTGCGCCGAGGGTGATAGAAGAACTGGTCGATGCTCGGCGCGACTTCCGGTTGCAGCGCGTAGACCATTTCGTCGACCACGCTGACCGTCAAGTGTGCCGGAACCGCTTTGCCGGCGAACTGCGTGGTCAGGTCGACCGTGACCGTATCGCCCGGCAGGTACACCGCTTTGTCGGTGCTGATCGCCACGTCGATTTGCGGCGCGACCACTTTGATCCCGGCGTTCTGAAAGCTGTACTGACCGCCCTTGGTGTAGAGCACGGAGAAGGTCAGGTTCGGCGCGAAGCTGTCTTTCACCGCAATGCGCGCGCGGTATTGGGTGTCGCTGAGTTTTTCCAGTTTCAGCCAGTCGCCGCCCTTGGCCAGCAGCGCAGTGGCCTCGACCTTGTCGCGCTCCAGCGACAGCAGTGCGTCGCTGACCGGCTCAGGGAAGGTGATCAGCGCCAGCGCTTCTTCGCCCGCCTTGTACTCGGGCTTGTCGAGGACGATTTCCACCGTGCCCGGCACCGCTTTCACACCGTCGCCGGTGACCGAATGGCCGGTGGCGCCGAGGACGCGACCGTGTTGATCCTTCAGCGTCAGGTTGTAGGTGCCCGGACGTTCGAAGGCGAGGCTGAAGCCTTTATCCGTTGCGGCGAGTTTGCCTTCGCCGGTGCTCTGATCTTCCAGGCGCACCCAGGCGTAGCTGCTCGGCGTTACGGCTTTGCTTTGTTCGGTGCCGCCCTCGTTGGCGTAGCTGAAGGCAACCTTGTCACCGACTGCACTGAAACGCTGCGGCGCACTCAAGCGGAAACTCGCCGCGCCACGGTCGATGAGGATTTCCTTGGTGGTCTTGACCCGATACGCCGCGCCATCGCTGGCGAACACGGTGAGCATGTAGCGGCTCGGTTTTTCCGCCGCTGGCAGATCCAGTGTCGCGTTGCCTTTGCTGTCGGTAGTCAGTTCGGTGCTGGTCAATTCCACCGGGAATTGCCCGAGGTATTGCAGCTCGTTGTCGACCATCGACAGTTGCTGGGCGCGCAGGCTCAGGCTCAATTTGGCGTTGGCCACCGGTTTGCCGTCCGGATAGAGCAGCACCAGATTGCCTTTCACCGGCTCACCGGTGCGGTAATCCTGCTTGGCCAGATTCAGCGAGATTTCGAAGTGCGGCTTGATGTATTCGGCGACGCGGAAAGCACTGCTGTAGGCCTGATCCTTGTAGTTGAAACGGATCTCGTAACCACCGGCCACGGCGTTATCCGGCAACTGGAAGCGACCCTGGGTACCTGCTTTCGAATCAAGCTTCAGATTGAGGGTTTGCAGTTCGGTCCCCGTGGCATCGAGCACGCTGACACTGACATCCGCCGCACCCGGCAGCACCGAATCACGGGCATTCTTGAACTCGCGCCCGACGATTTTCAGCGACACCCAATCGCCCGGGCGATACAGCGGCCGATCGGTGAAGGCATACAGTTTGGTGTCGTAGATTTCGCTGTCGTAGTAGAAGTTTTCCGAGACGAATACGCCGCCCTCTTCGTCCTCGCCGATGACGAACGAACGCTCCGGGCTGACGTGTTTCAGACGCAGCAGACCGTCGGCATCGGTAGCACCGCTGCTCATCACGCCGAGGCCATCGGTCCACAGCACATTGACCTTCGGCACCGAGCTGCCTTCGTGTTTGCGCGCGGCCCAGACCAGCAATTCATCACCGGCAATCTTGCTCACCGCGACGGTGTTGGAGACGAAAACCATGGTGGTCGCGCGGTACTTGCCGATCAGCGCTTCGACCAGATACAGCCCCGGCTTCAGGTTGCCCAGCGGGATGTACACGTTGCCCGGTGCGACGCTGACAAAGTCGCTGGACGAGCCGGCCAGATTGACCCCGGCCGGCGGCTGAATCGGCTTGGCCTGCCACAGCGGATAACGGAACTGGCTGACCACCGGCAGACCCGGGATCAGCGCAAATTGCGGCTGCGCGTCGTACGGCGTCGGCGCGGCCATGGCCTCGCCCATTTTCAGTTCCGGCACTTCTTCGGTGACCTGCTTGCGCGATTCGTAAGAGAACGCACGCTGCATCACCCGCCGGGATTTGCGATACCAGTTGTCCCACAGATACGCGAGAGTGTTGGACAAACCTTCGCCCTTGAACTGGCCGTCACTGACGACGCGGTGCAGGTTCTTCTGGCGCTTGAGGAAATCCAGCGGCTTGTCGATGCGATATACGCGAATGTCGGCGCCGCCGTACGGTTCCATGCGAAAGCGCCGGTAGTCACGACCCGGGGCTTCGAGGCGGACCATCGCCGGCTCGTCGCTGGCAAAACTGCTGTCGGCGAGCAGGAAGAAACTCTCACCGGCCACCGGCGTGTAATTGCTCGGCTCCACCGAGTCTTCGGCGTTGACCCAGGTAAACGGCAGCAACAACGCTAACAGCAAAGAAATTCGCGAACAGATACGCAACATGCGGGCACCGGTCATTGGGAGAGAAAGTTCAGTCGATAGACGCCGATGAAGTTGGGGTTGGCTGCGTCGGGTATCCATCGGGTGTCCTTCCATGTCATGAGTTGCTGCAGGCTTGCCGAACGCATGCCGTTGTCAGTGGGGGTGGTGGTGCCGGTGTGATAGGCGATGTAGCGGCCCATCCAGATCATCAGGTGCTGATCGTCGCCCTGATCGAAAAACATCAGGTCACCGGGCCGCGCCTGCGCCACATCGCGGCCGACCAGATGGCTGTTGAACTGAATCAGTTTGATCGCGTTGACGTACGGCCCGACCTTGCCGCCGCCCTGCTGCCACTGTTGCGCGAGCTTGCGTTGCTCGTTGCTCAGCGTCAGTTCCGGCGGCAGGTAGCGATTGGACAGACCATTGCTGCGCAGCCATTTGTCGTCGTGGACTTTCAGCGCTTCGTTGGCGGCAAAGCGCACCAGCCCGGCGCAGTCCTGCTGATACCAGCGCGGGCTTGGGCCTTGGCTCAATTGCTCTTGAGCGATGCGCACAAACCAGGCGCGAAACACCTGGGATTGCGCCGGGTCGAGCGCTGGCGCTTCAACTGCTCGGGCGCCTGCGCTCAGCAGCAACGCAAGCAAGCCGAGGCTGCGGATCAGTGCGCTCACAGCGCTTTCCATTCCAGTGGCAGCCATTGCCAGTGGCCGTCAGGCTCACTGCCTTCGGGCAAGGTCAGGGCATATTTGCCGTAGCCGCCGAGGGTGCGCAGTTTCGGCATCAGGTAGGTTTGCGCGGCGTTGTAGAACACCGGCTCCATGTCCTGCGGCAGGCTGTCGAGGGTTTCGCGCTGCATCAGTTGCGCCATCGCGTCCGGGCCGAAGTAGATCGGCATCAATACGTCTTTTGGCAGCACGTCGGCCATCGGCGGGAAGCGCTTGTCGAGGGTGCCGAGGGCTTTGTCGACGAGTTTGTCGTCGAGGGAAAACAGCAGCGTCGAGCCGTGACGGGCGAGGCTGACTTTCATGAACGCCTTGCCGGAAATCGCCTCCGGGTTCTCGGCGGTCTTCGCCGCGTACGGCCCGAAACTGGAACTGACCTGACGCTGCCAGACGTGGCTCTGGCCTTCCTGCTTGTCGATCACCGGGAATACGCTTTCGGCGACATTGGCTTCGAACGCGCCGACCATCGAGCCGAACAACTTGCCCAGATCACCATCAAGCTTGCTGCTGTCCTTGTCTTTGAGGCTGGCGACCAGCAACGGTGTGTACAACCGCGAATCGGCGTACCAGCACAGGCCGGCCGCGCCGGCGACATGTTCGGTGAGGGTCTGCGCCACCGCTTCTTCGGCGCCGAGTTTGATCAATATCGGCTTCTGCGGTTCGGCCGCCACTGGCAGGGTCACGCAAGCGCTCGCCCCCAGCGGCATCGCTTGCCAGACCGGTTTGAAATCGAAGTCCGGCTGGTTTTCCAGTTCATCCATGGCCAGATAGCTGTGCCAGCCCTTGTCGTCCATGTCGAAACGCAGTCCGGCGAAATTCGGGATGAAGCGCTGATAGCCCATGGCGAGCACGCTGGAATTGACCGACAGACGCTGCTTGGTTTCCGGGCTTTTCGCCGGCAAGCCGAACGCTTCGGGGAAAAGTTTTTCACCGTTGAGCAACGCCGCCAGCGCTTGCGCGGAGACGCGGCCCGATTCTTCCGAGACGCCGCTTTCCGGGTCGTAGTACTTGGCTGGATTGGACAGCACCACCAGTTTGTCGCCGCGCGACGCAAACAGCAGCGATTTGCTGGCGTTGTAGCTGAGTTGATACAGCGGCACGTCATCGCCGCCGACTTTGAGAGTGCCGAAGATGCTGAGCTGAGTGTCATCCAGCGCCACTTTCGCCAATGGCTCGAGCAGCTTGGCCAACCCGCCGCGATCCATCACCAGCAGGAAATCCTTCAAACGACCATCGGCGCCACGCCACAGCGCAACATCGGCCGGTTGATCGAAAAGCTGCTCGATCAGGCTGTCCTGCAACTTCAGGTCATGCTCGTAGATGATCCGCCGCAGGCTGCCGATCAGGCCGAGGCGATCGGCGTGGGTTTCGTAATAGAAGACGAAATCCTCGGTAAGCGTGGCCTTGAGGAACGGCACCGTCAGGAGGTCCTTGGGCAACTGGCTCAGTGAACGGGTTTCGAGCAAGGCATCCGGACGACCGAGGCCGAGCCTGTCACTGGCCAGTGCCGCCGGCGGCACTTTGGGCTTGAGCAGCAGCCAGCCGAAACCGCCCGCCACACCGGCCACCAGGCACAGGCCGAGCACGACCAGCGGCCAGCGTCGCGAAGGTTTGGCCGCCGGTGTCGCGGCAGCTGGAGTCACAGTGTTATCGCTCATGTTCACAACATCCGAGTTCATCCGTGGCGGGATGCTTAATAGTTGAAAGTCTTGACCAGCAGCAGATCACCGATCGCCCGCAGGGGCACGATGAAGGTTTCGCGTTTTTCGTCGACGGTGTTTTCGTTGAGCACCAGGGTGATCTGCGAAGTGATCACCTCGTTCTGATTGCTGGTCTCCTCGAAGTTATAGCCACCATCGCCGTAGTTGCCCCAATAGTTGACGTAGACCAGATACGTGCCGTGCAGCGGCGCGGTCATGGTGAACATTTCCGGGCCGGGGCCGTCGACGCCATCCGGGTCGAGACCGCCGCCATTGCTCAGCGCCGGCCGTGCCCAAAAGGCATGCTGACCGTCGGGGGTGACAATATGCAGATCCAGCTCGGCTTTCGGGTCGTCCCATCCCAAGACAAGACGAATCTGCGCCGGCGTGCGCAGATTATTTGCTTCATAAAATTGCACGCGCTTGAGCGACTGGCCCTCGGCGCTGATCACTTCGACGCTGTTGGAACCGGCGCCAAATGCGTAGGGCCGGGCAAAACGTCCCTGATCATCGGTGTACAGATTCAATGGATTGCCGTTGACGGCGAGGCTGTGCGGCGGACGCATGTGGCCGAGGGCTTTGAGCTGGCCCTGGATCATCGTGCGATTGCGCTGAATGCCGCGATCGATCGGCGGCGTCGGGTAGGCGACCTGCGAATTTTCCGAACGATCGAGCAGGCCGTGATAACGCCAGCCGCCGACCGGCTCGGACAATTGCGCAGCCGGCGCGGCCCACAGCACAGGCGCGCAGGCGAAGCCGATCAGCAGCAAAAGAAATAAACGCATGTGACGCCTCCTGCCATGCCTTAAACGAAACCTTGCACCCGATCCTCGGTACTTCACAGCGGTGAACTGCGTTTCGTCTGAATGCCCCGCAACTGTCGGGGCCGTAGAAGCCGCGAAGATTAGCGATTCGGCAGTTTTTTAACAATCGGATACATGTGTGATTGCTGTAGGAATCTCGCTTTCGAGAGGGCGTGAGCCGAATAGCGAAGTTATTCGGCTCATAAAATGAGCCGAATAAGCCTCAGCCCCGAAACTTCACATTAACTTTGTGACGAGGGGATTTATCCCAGCTCGGCTGCGCAGCAGTCGTAAAACCGGCGACTTCGATTTTCCTGAGAGTATCGGTTGTCTGGTTTTAGGGTTGCTACGCAACCCAGCGGGGATAAATCCCCTCGCCACGGGGTCATGTGCGCGGCTTTGGGTGGGGCGTCTCATTTGCCCATACCCCCCCTATCTGCTAGTGTCGCGCCGGTTTAACGTCTACCGGAAATTGCCGCCATGGCCCGCAAAAAAGCTGCACTGGATTTCGAACAATCCCTCGCCGACCTGCAAACACTGGTTGAGCGTCTGGAGAACGGTGAATTGTCGCTGGAAGACTCGCTGACCGCTTTCGAGCAGGGCATCGGTCTGACCCGTGACTGCCAGGCGGCGCTGGCCCAGGCCGAGCAGAAAGTGCAGGTGCTGCTGGAGCGCGATGGCGAACTCGCCGAGGAACCCTTCGACGCGGATGAGCCAGAATGATCGCGGCGTATTCGGCGAGCAGTCAGGCCCGGGTCAACGCGGCGCTGGAAACGCTGTTCGACGCGCCGCTGCCGGAACTGGCGCGGCTCTACGAAGCGATGCGCTACAGCGTGATGAACGGCGGCAAGCGCGTGCGCCCGTTGCTGGCTTACGCCGCGTGCGAAGCCCTCGGCGCAAAGGCTGAACAGGCCAGCGGCGCGGCGTGTGCGGTCGAGCTGATCCACGCCTACTCGCTGGTGCATGACGATTTGCCGGCGATGGACGATGACGATCTGCGTCGCGGCCAGCCGACCACCCACAAGAAATTCGACGAAGCCTGTGCGATTCTCGCCGGTGACGGCTTGCAGAGCCTGGCCTTCAGCGCCCTGCTCGACCCGCGCCTGAGCGATTGCAGCAGCGAAATCCGTCTGCAGATGGTCACGGCGCTGGCCCATGCAGCCGGTCCGGCGGGCATGGTCGGTGGTCAGGCCATCGACCTCGGCTCGGTCGGTCTCAAGCTCGATCAAACGGCCCTCGAGCAGATGCACCGACACAAGACCGGCGCGCTGATTGAAGTCAGCGTCAAGCTTGGTGCACTGGCCAGCGGCCGCGCCCAGCCTGATCAGCTGCAGGCATTGCAGACTTATGCACAGGCCATCGGCCTGGCCTTTCAGGTGCAGGACGACATCCTCGACGTGGAAAGCGATACCGCTACCCTCGGCAAACGTCAGGGCGCCGACATTGCCCGGGACAAACCGACCTACCCGGCCCTGCTCGGCCTCGACTCTGCCAAGGCCTACGCTCTGGAACTGCGCGATCAGGCCCTGCAGGCGCTGCGACCGTTTGACGCGGCCGCCGAGCCGCTGCGCGAGCTGGCCCGGTATATCGTCGAGCGGCGCAACTGACGGCGTATCGGCCAAAAAAGACCAACGCGTGGGCAGGGGCCGATGCATCAGGTAAACTGCCGCATCTTTTATACCTATAACGATTCGCCTGATGCCCACGACGTTTCATGAGATTCCCCGCAAGCGCCCGACCACGCCCCTGCTCGACCGCGCGAACACGCCGGACGGCCTGCGCCGGTTAGGCGAAGCCGAGCTGGAAACCCTGGCCGATGAGTTGCGCCTGGAATTGCTCTACACGGTCGGCCAGACCGGTGGGCATTTCGGTGCCGGCCTGGGCGTGATCGAGCTGACCATCGCGCTGCATTACGTCTTCGACACCCCGGACGACCGTCTGCTGTGGGACGTCGGGCATCAGGCGTATCCGCACAAGATCCTCACCGGTCGCCGCGAGCGCATGGCCAGCCTGCGTCAGAAGGACGGCATTGCCGCATTCCCGCGCCGCTCCGAGAGCGAGTACGACACCTTCGGCGTCGGCCACTCCAGCACCTCGATCAGCGCTGCGCTGGGCATGGCCATTGCTGCCCGCCTGCAGGACAGCGATCGCAAGGCCATCGCCGTGATCGGTGACGGCGCGCTGACCGCCGGCATGGCCTTCGAGGCGCTCAACCATGCGCCGGAAGTCAACGCCAACATGCTGGTGATTCTCAACGACAACGATATGTCGATCTCGCGCAACGTCGGCGGGTTGTCGAATTATCTGGCGAAGATCCTTTCCAGTCGAACCTACGCGAGCATGCGCGAGGGCAGCAAGAAAGTCCTTTCGCGCCTGCCCGGCGCCTGGGAAATCGCCCGTCGTACCGAAGAATATGCCAAGGGCATGCTGGTCCCTGGCACCCTGTTCGAAGAGCTGGGCTGGAACTACATCGGCCCGATCGACGGCCACGATCTGCCAACCCTTATCGCCACCCTGCGCAACATGCGCGATCTCAAAGGCCCGCAGTTCCTGCACATCGTCACCAAGAAAGGCAAAGGCTTCGCCCCGGCGGAAGTCGACCCGATCGGCTACCACGCCATCACCAAACTCGAACCTCTGGACGCCCCGGCCGCTGCGCCGAAAGCCGCCAGCGGGCCAAAGTATTCGGCGGTGTTCGGCGAGTGGCTGTGCGACATGGCGGCGGCTGACGATCGTCTGGTCGGGATCACCCCGGCGATGAAGGAAGGCTCGGATCTGGTGGCGTTCAGCGAGCGTTTCCCGGAGCGTTATTTCGACGTGGCGATTGCCGAGCAGCACGCGGTAACGTTCGCCGCCGGCATGGCCTGCGAAGGCGCGAAACCGGTGGTGGCGATCTATTCGACATTCCTGCAACGCGGTTACGACCAGTTGGTACACGACGTCGCGGTGCAGAACCTCGACGTGCTGTTCGCCATCGACCGCGCCGGTCTGGTCGGCGAAGACGGCCCGACCCACGCTGGCAGCTATGACCTGTCCTACCTGCGCTGCATCCCGGGCATGCTCATCATGACCCCAAGCGATGAAAACGAATTGCGCAAAATGCTCACCACCGGCCACCTCTACAACGGCCCGGCGGCAGTGCGTTACCCGCGTGGCAGCGGGCCGAATGCAGTCATCGAAAAAGATCTCGAAGCGATCGAAATCGGCAAGGGCATCGTCCGTCGTCAGGGCAGCAAGGTCGCCATGCTGGTGTTCGGCGTGCAACTGAGCGAAGCCTTGAAAGTCGCCGAGAAGCTCGACGCCACCGTGGTCGACATGCGTTTCGTCAAACCGCTGGATGAAGCGCTGGTGCGCGAGATCGCCGCTAGCCACGAGTTGCTGGTGACTATCGAAGAGAACGCAATCATGGGTGGCGCCGGCGGCGCGGTCAGCGAATTCCTCGCCCGCGAGAACATCCTCAAGTCGATGCTGCATCTGGGCTTGCCGGATATCTATGTCGAGCATGCGAAACCGGCGCAGATGCTCGCCGAGTGCGGGCTGGATGAGGCTGGGATCGAAGCGTCGATTCGCCAGCGGCTGGCATTGCTCGCCCGCTAACTCGCTGAACACACAATACCTGTGGGAGCGGGCTTGCCCGCGAAGGCGACGGCACAGTCAACCTCGATGTTGAATGTACCGGCCTCTTCGCGGGCAAGCCCGCTCCCACAGTGTTTTGTGGAAGCATAAAATTTGTGTACATCTGCAATTTCTCACGGACCACCGATGAACCTCCGCCTCGCCCTGCCCTTCCTCCTGCTGCCAACCGCAAGCGCTGTCGCCGACACCTTCGAACGCGATCAGGCGCTGAAGCTGCCGGACACGCTGATCAGCGCCAATCGTCAGGTCGAGGCGCGCAACGACAGCAGCGCCGCCCACACCGTGTTCACCCGCGAAGACATTGATCGCCTGCAACCAAGCGACGTGCCCGATCTGCTGCGTCGGGTGCCCGGCGTGCAAGTGGCGCAGACTGGCGGGCGCGGCAGTCTGCCGGGGATCTACATTCGCGGCACGCAATCGGCGCAGAGCCTGGTGCTGGTCGATGGCCAGCGCATCGGCAATTCGACTTCCGGCGACAGCAATCTGCAACATCTGAACATCGAGCAGATCGAGCGCGTCGAAGTGCTGCGTGGTTCACGCTCGGTGATTTACGGCAGCGACGCGATTGGCGGGGTGATCCAGATCTTCACACGACGTGGCACTGGGCAAGGCTTGCAGCCACGCCTGCACTTCGGCTTCGGCAGCCAACAGAGTTGGCAGCGCAGCCTCGGCTTGTCCGGCGGCGACGACAAAACCCGCTTCAACCTCGGCGCCAGCCTCGACGAAACGGCCGGGATCGACCGTACCCACGAGTCGTATCCAAGCGACAGCGACCATGACGCTTACCGCAACAAATCCCTGAGCCTGAGCCTCAGCCACGCGCTGAGCGAAGACATCGAAATCGGCGCCAATCTGCTGGATAACCGTGGCAGGAGCGAATTCGACAATCCGTTCGGCCGCTTCGACATGGACACTTTCGAGTCGGTGCAACAGCAGCCCTACAGCGACTTCAATGTCAGCAGCATCAGCAGTTATGTCGATGCGCGGGTCAACGAAACCTGGAAAACCCGCATCGAATTCGGCCACAGCGAAAACCGCGAAAAGACCTTCGACAAGCTCAGCGACGAGCGCACGGTGTTCAACACCTATCGCGACTCAGTGAACTGGCAGAACGACCTGACGCTCGACCCGCGCAACAGCCTGATCCTCGGTGGTGACTGGTACGAAGACCGGATCAACAGCAGCACTGCGTTCGACGAGGACAGCCGCTGGAATCGCGCAGCGTTCATCCAGCATCGCTATCAGGCCGACAGCTTCTCCACCGAGATCGGCGTGCGCCACGACGACAACCAGCAGTTCGGCAGCCAGAACACTTGGAGCGGCACTTTCACCCTGCCGCTCAATCCGGATAACGACGTGCTGCTGAGCTACAGCGAAGGTTTCCGCGCGCCGACCTTCAACGACCTGTACTACCCGGATTTCAGCAATCCCGACCTGAAACCGGAAACCTCAAAAAGCTACGAACTGCAATGGCGCAGCCAATTGAGCGACAGCGCGCGGCTCGAGGCCTCGATTTACCGCACCGATCTGCAGGACGCGATCATCTTCGGTAGCAACTCACGCCCGCAGAACGTTGCGTCAGCGCGCATCAACGGTTTTGAAGCAGCGCTGAAGCAGGAGCTGTTTGGCTGGCAGAGCAATCTCGGCGTGGCAATCATTGACCCGCGAGATCGCGATACCGGGCATACGCTGGCGCGACGGGCGCGGCGCACGGCCAGTTGGGATCTTGACCGGCAGTTCGATCGCTTGGGAGTGGGCGCCAGTTGGCAGTTGGTCAGTGGCAGTTACGATGATTTGAACAACACCCAGTCGCTGGGCGGCTACGGCACGCTCGGGCTGCGCAGCAGTTGGGCGCTTACTCGTGAGATCAAGCTGGATCTGAAGGTGGATAACCTGCTGGACAAGGGTTACAGCCGGGCGAACTACAGCTATGACGGCGCGCAGTATGGCAATCGCGAAGAAGGTCGGGCGTGGATGTTCGGGGTGACCTGGACCCCTGAACTCTGAGCTGAGATTTTTTTGGCGGGCTGGCCTCTTCGCGAGCAGGCTCGCTCCCACAGTTGACGGAGTGCGGCCACACCTTTTGTTTTCACCGCAAGTCCAGTGTGGGAGCGAGCCTGCTCGCGAATACAGGCGATACGATCTACCGATCCGGCGCGATCAATTGGCAAAGCTTGGCAGTCGCGCTGATCATCTGCCCGCTCGGTCGCTCAAGGCCTTTGTCAGTGACCAATAGCAGTCTCCCCTGCCTGACCGCCGCCACCTGCGGCCAGGCCTTCCACGCCCCTAGCTGCGCCTGATCACCGGCGACAATCACCTCGGGATCACGCTGCAATACCGCCTCGATACTCACCTGTGGTGCCGGCAGATTCAGCTCGGCGAAGATATTGCGCGCGCCGCACACCTCAAGCGCATCGCTGATGATCTGCCCGCCACCGATGGTGTACAGCGGCTTGTCCCAGACCTGATAAAACACCCGCAGCGGCACATCACGACGATAACGCTGGCGCAGATCATTCAGCTGCTCGCGCAATTCGGCCGCTCGTTTCGCCCCACGTTCAGGACGCCCCAGCTGTTTGCTGATCGCTTCAATTTGCGTCGCCAGTTGCGTCAACGTGTGCGGCTCGGCGACGAAGGTCGGAATGTTCAGACGTTTGAGCTGATCACGCTGCCCGGCGCCGACGCTGCCGGGCCAGAGCAGCAGCAAATCCGGTTTCAGGCTGAGCAAGCGCTCCATGTCGAGCTGACCGTAGCGCCCCACAGACGCAACATCGGCAATTGCCGGCGGCCGCTCGCCCGCATCCAGCACGCCGACCAACAGGTCGGCAGAGTCCAGTTCAACGACGATTTCGGAAAGCGACGGCGCGAGGCTGACCACCCGCAATGCGGCCGGAACCTGACTGCTCAGGGCGAGCAGCACAACCGCCAGCCACAGGCGAGGCATCAACCGAGTTGACGCGGAATACGGTAGAGGTAGAACAGCACGGCGGTGGACAGCGCCAGCAGCATCAACGGCACGGCTTCGAGGCCGACGAACACCGCCAGTGCGCCAATCCAGGCCGGCAAGGACGCTACCAGCAACGCCGTACGCCGACGCGCCGCAAGGGCAATCCAGGCGGCGGGTTCTTCGGCGGTATCGAGGGCTTTTTGCGTGGCGATCAGGGCGTGTTTGTAGCGGGCGAAATACTTCAGGCTGACAAACATCGAGGCGACGCCGGCGATGAACAAAGGCATTGCCAGCACTGGCAGCAGGCCCTGGCCTTCACCGAACAGCGCGTTAAGCACAAACAGCGGCAACAGCGCCAGCGCCAGGTATTGCCACCAGGCCACCGCCAACCGCCGCCGCACCTGGCCGCGGGTCACGCGCGGTCGGCCTCGCCCTGATGCTCGTTGCCCATCATGTGGTCGAGCTTGCTGGCCTTGGTGGCCAGGTAGAGTTTGTTGTGCGGATTGTGCCCGGTGTGCAGCGGCACGCGTTCGGCGACGACGATGCCCATGTCGGTCAGCGCTTTGACCTTGCGCGGGTTGTTGGTCATCAAGCGCAGGGATTTCACGCCCAGGTGTTCGAGCATCGGCAGGCACATGGCGTAGTCGCGCTGATCGGCGGCAAAGCCCAGACGCTCGTTGGCTTCTACGGTGTCAGCGCCGCCGTCCTGCAACTCGTAGGCACGGATCTTGTTCAGCAGCCCGATGCCGCGCCCTTCCTGACGCAGATACAGCAGCACGCCCCGGCCTTCGCGGGCGATCGCCTGCAACGCGGCTTCCAGTTGCGAGCCGCAGTCACAACGCTGGCTGAACAAGGCATCGCCGGTCAGGCATTCGGAATGCAGGCGACCGAGTACCGGGGCGCCATCGGCAATTTCACCGAGGCTCAGCACGACGTGCTCACGCCCGGTGCTCTCATCGAGAAAGCCGTGCATGGTGAATTGCGCAAAAGGCGTTGGCAGCTTGGAAGCGGCGACGAAGACGACAGGCACCGATGTGCTCCTGATCTAGAAGACTGAAAATTCGCAGGCCGGCATTGTAACAGCAGGTTCCTGTAGACGCTTAGGCTGAATTATCGGGCATAAACATCAAAAAGTTTGATGACAGCTGCCGCCAGCACCGCCGCTCCCTGTAGGAGCTGTCGAGTGCAACGAGGCTGCGATCTTTTGATCTGGCTTGATATCAAGATCAAAAGATCGCAGCGTGCCGCAGCTCCTACAGGGATTTGCGTTGGGCTTCAGTTCGGGTTGAACGGATACGGCTGCTTCCACCTCTCGAAGACCGGCTTCAGCTCTCCGCTCTTGACCAGTTCCGCCATGCGCCGGTCATACAGCGCCATCAACGCGCGAGCCTGCGGGGTATCAGCGAAACCGAGAAACAGCGGCAACTCAGCCAGATGCGAATAGCGAAACTGCGCGGGATCTGCGGCATCGCGCACGACCGCTTCAATCTCGGTCAGCGCATCGATGTAGTAATCCGCCCGGCCCTGCTTGAGCATCAGCAGAATGCCGGTGCGCCTTTCGATCTGGTTGAAGCGCTGGATGTTCGGCAAGTAGTTTTCGTAACGGTAGCCGCGCACCCAGGCCAAACGGTATCTGCCCAGGGTCGCCAGGGTCGGCGGCGGGCTGCTGGCCAGGCCCAGCGCGTAGATGTGATCGGAATCGAACTTCCACTGCGGGTACAGCACCTGCGTGGCTTCGTCGCGGTAGGAGCCGACCAGCGCGTCGACTTCCTTCAACTGCACCAGCCCGATCGAACGGGTGTACGGCACCGTGCGAATATCCAGCTTGACCCCGGCCGGCTCGAACACTTTGCGCAACACGTCCCAGGCCAGACCATGGCCATCGGCGGCGGTGTAATCCTCCCAGTCTTCGCTGGCCAGATGGATTACCCCAGGCACAGGCGCGGCGGCCTGCGCATGGGCGAACGTGCCCAGCAGAGCCAGAAGCAGCAGCGCCAACCCGCGTCGCAGCATTGCGTGGTTCCTCACGTGAGTCGAATCAGGCGAATACCCATACCAGCCCTTGCATCGCCAGCCAGGCGAACACACCGGCCAGCACGTCGTCGAGCATGATGCCGACGCCGCCATGCACATGCTTGTCGATCCAGCGGATCGGCCACGGCTTGAGAATATCGAAGAAGCGGAACACCAGAAAACCCGCGAGCAACCAGTACCAGCCTTCCGGCACCAGCCACAGGGTGATCCACATGCCGACCATTTCGTCCCAGACGATTCCTTCGTGGTCGTGAACGCGCAAATCGTCAGCGACTTTGCCGCACAGCCAGAAGCCGAACAGCATGGTGATGCCGAGCATCAGCCAGTAGCCCCAGTCGGGCAGCATCTGCCACAGCGGAATGAACGGCAGCGCCACCAGCGAACCCCACGTGCCCGGGGCTTTTGGCAACGTGCCGGAGCCGAAGCCGAACGCGAGGAAATGCCACGGATTGCGCCAGACCGAAGGAGGCACGAATTCGGCAGGAACCTGTTTCGGGTGATCTGTCACGGTGTCTCCTGAAAATGTTGGTAGCCGCGAATCTGCGGAGTGATGTCGCGTCGGTCGCGGTCCAGCAGCAGCACGCCCTGGCCCGGCAGCACTTGCCCGATCACATGGATCGGCCAGCCGTCGGCCAGCAGTGCCGGCAACTCGGCGGACGGCAAGGTGAAGGCCAGTACGTAATCATCACCACCGCTCAATGCCGCGCGCTCGGCACCGCGCTGGCCGAGAAACGCGACTAAAGCATCCGACAACGGTAAACGCTCGCGTTCAATCTCAAGTCGCACCTTCGACGCCAGCGCGATATGCCCGCAATCGGCGAGCAGGCCGTCGGAGATGTCCAGTGCCGCCGTGGCCTTGCCGCGCAGGGCCTGACCGAGCGCCAGTTGCGGCTGTGGCGACCAGTAATGCTCGAGCAGCGGCTGGGCGATATGCGCTTCGGCATCACGTTGAGCCAATACCAGCGGCAAGGCGCCGGCCGCATTGCCCAGTTCGCCGCCGACGCAGAGCAGATCACCGGCCTGCGCACCGCTGCGGGTCAAGGCCTGGCCAGCGGGTACGCGGCCGAACACGGTGACCGTCAGGCTCAACGGCCCGCGCGTGGTGTCGCCGCCGACCAGCACCACGCCGCAGCTTTGCGCCATGCGGTTCAAACCACGGGCATAGGCTTGCAGCCAATCGGCGGTTACCGTCGGTAAGGTCAGGGCAAGGGTGAAGGCAACGGGCGCGGCGCCCATGGCGGCCAGGTCACTGACCGCGACGGCCAGCGAGCGCTGGCCGAGCAGAAACGGATCGCAGGGGTCGGCGAAATGCACACCGGCCACCAGCGTATCGGTGGAAACCGCCAGCTGTTCCCCTGCGGGAACCGCCAGCAAGGCGCAGTCGTCGCCGATCCCCAGAGCAACGCCTTCGCCGCCCTGCGCACAAGGCGCGGCGGCGAAGAAATTGCGGATCAGCTCAAACTCGCCCATGGCTGAGAAAAAGTATTCAAGCGCCGATCAGCGCTTGAACGCCTTCACTTCAGCTTCACGCAGGCGCGGGGCCAGCTTGTCGAGCACGCCGTTGACGAACTTGTGGCCGTCGGTCGAACCGAACACTTTGGCCAGTTCTATACCTTCGTTGATCACAACGCGGTACGGCACGTCGACGCGCTTGAGCAGTTCCCAGGTCGACAGGCGCAGAACCGCCAGTTCAACCGGGTCCAGCTCTTCGATCGCCAGATCCAGGCAAGGCGTCAGGGCAGTGTCGATTTCGGTCTTGAACTGCGGAACCCCGTGAAGGATTTCACGGAAGTAGGCGCCGTCGACATCGGTGAAATCGTTATCAACGCGAAACTGCGCTTCGATCTCGTTCAGCGATTGCCGGGCCATGTGCCACTGGTACAGCGCTTGAGTCGCGAGCTGACGGGCTTCACGACGCTTGGCGCTCTTCGACGGC
This sequence comes from Pseudomonas sp. TE9122, assembly GCF_056278925.1. NCBI lineage: Bacteria > Pseudomonadati > Pseudomonadota > Gammaproteobacteria > Pseudomonadales > Pseudomonadaceae > Pseudomonas > Pseudomonas sp. TE9122. Next base: position 4,704,028 of record NZ_JBWBQI010000001.1, read on the forward strand.
TTGCCGGCATCCGCAGGTTTCGGATCGCGTGGGTTGAAACGATCGCTTTCGTCGCTAATCACTTGGCCTCCAACTGCGCCAGCAGGCTGACCATTTCCAGAGCGGACAGGGCAGCTTCGGCACCTTTGTTACCGGCCTTGGTGCCGGAACGTTCGATGGCTTGCTCGATGGAGTCGACGGTCAGCACGCCGAAGGCGACCGGTACGCCGAATTCCATGGAGACCTGGGCCAGGCCTTTGGTGCACTCGCCAGCCACGTATTCGAAGTGCGGAGTACCGCCACGAATGACCGCGCCAAGGGCGATGATCGCTGCGAACTCGCCTTTCTGGGCGACTTTCTGCGCAACCAGCGGGATTTCGAAGGCGCCCGGTGCGCGGATGATGGTGATGTCGCTTTCGCTCACGCCGTGGCGAACCAGGGCATCAACGGCACCGCTGACCAGGCTTTCAACCACGAAGCTGTTGAAGCGGCCCACTACCAGAGCGTAGCGGCCTTTGGGGGCGATGAAGGTACCTTCGATGGTCTTCAGGGTCATTCGTCAGTTCTCTTAAAGAGCCGGGACGCGTCTGCTACGCGTCCCTCAGTGATTATTTGCCGCGAATCGGAGTCCGGAAACAGCCGGTCATTATTCGGAGGGCACGTATTCTACAACTTCCAGATCAAAACCGGATATCGCATTGAATTTCATTGGTGCCGACATCAAGCGCATCTTGCGCACGCCGAGGTCACGCAGGATCTGCGAACCGGCCCCGACAATGCTGTAGGTGGTCGGTTTTTTCGGCGCTGCCTGCTCGCCGGTTTCACGGATATGCGCCAGCAGCACGTCACCATCAAGCGGGTGACCGAGCAGCAGCACCACACCGCTGCCGGCCTCGGCGACCGCAGCCATGGCGGCGCGCAGGCTCCAGCGGCCCGGTTGCTTGACCATCAGCAGGTCGCGCAGCGGGTCCATGTTGTGCACGCGAACCAGCGTCGGCTCCTCAGCGCAGACAGTGCCCAGCGTCAGGGCCATGTGCACGTCGCCTTCCACCGAATCACGATAGGTCACCAGGTTGAATTGGCCCAGTTCGCTGTCCAGCGGCTGCTCGGCAATCCGCTGAACGGTACGTTCGTGGATCATCCGGTAGTGAATCAGGTCGGCGATGGTGCCGATCTTGATGTTGTGTTCGGCGGCGAATGCTTCGAGTTCAGCGCGACGGGACATGGTGCCGTCGTCGTTCATCACTTCGCAGATCACTCCGCTCGGCTCGAAACCGGCCATGCGCGCCAGGTCGCAAGCGGCTTCGGTGTGGCCGGCGCGAGCGAGGGTGCCGCCGGCCTGGGCCATCAGCGGGAAAATGTGACCCGGGCTGACGATGTCTTCAGCCTTGGCGTCTTTGGCGGCTGCCGCTTGCACGGTGCGCGCGCGATCGGCGGCGGAGATGCCGGTGGTCACGCCTTCGGCGGCTTCGATCGAAACGGTGAACTTGGTGCCGAAACCGGAACCGTTGCGTGGCGCCATCAGCGGCAGCTTCAACAGTTCGCAGCGCTCACGGCTCATCGGCATGCAGATCAGGCCACGGGCGTGCTTGGCCATGAAGTTGATGTGTTCGGCCTGGCAGCATTCGGCGGCCATGATCAGGTCGCCTTCGTTCTCGCGGTCTTCGTCATCCATGAGGATGACCATCTTGCCTTGGCGGATGTCTTCAACCAGTTCTTCGATGCTATTGAGCGCCACAAGGCACCCCCTTCTTTTGAATTATTTGAGGTAGCCGTTTTGGGCCAGAAAGCTTTCGGTGATGGTGCTGCCGGCAGTCTTTTCTGCAGCCTTGTCACCCAGCAGCAGACGCTCCAGATAACGCGCCAGCAGGTCGACTTCCAGATTCACCCGGCGGCCCGGCTTGTATGAAGCCATGATGGTTTCGCTGAGGGTGTGCGGAATGATCGTCAGCATGAATTCGGCGCCATCGACTTCGTTCACGGTCAGGCTGGTGCCGTCGACGGTGATCGAGCCTTTATGGGCGATGTACTTGGCCAGTTCTTTCGGCGCACGGATGCGAAATTCCACGGCACGGGCATTGTCGCTGCGCGATACCACTTCACCGACGCCGTCGACGTGTCCGCTGACCAGATGCCCGCCGAGGCGAGTGGTCGGGGTCAGGGCTTTTTCCAGATTGACCGGGCTGCCGCCTTTCAGGTCATTCATGGCGGTGCAATCGAGGGTTTCGCGGCTGACGTCGGCGGCAAAGCCGTCGCCCGGCAACTCGACGGCGGTCAGGCAAACGCCGTTGACCGCGATGCTGTCGCCGAGTTTGACGTCGCTCAGATCGAGCTTGCCGGTTGCGACGTGCACCCGCACATCACCGCCCTTTGGGGTCAGTGCGCGGATACTGCCGATGGATTCGATGATGCCGGTGAACATGGGGTTCTCCTTGAGAACGAGGCCAGCGCTAACGCAATGGCCGGGAATTATACGCGGGCTGAAGGGGCAGGGATCGCAGTGACTCGCCAGTCATCGCCCACCGCGCGGATTTCAGTGATTTTCAGCTCTGGCGCGTCTTTCATCTGCGCCAGCGGCCAGTCGAGCAGCGGACGCGCCGTGGAGCCGAGGAATTTGCCGGCAATGAAGATCACGAATTCGTCGACCAACCCCAATTGCGCAAAGGCACCGGCCAGACGCGGCCCGGCCTCGACCAGCACCTCGTTGGTGCCTCGATTGGCCAGTTCGATAAGCAATTGATGCAGATCGACCTGGCCGTCGGCACCCGGCACTATCAGGCATTCCGGGCCATTGGCGTATTGCTCCTCGACCGCGACACAGGTGGCGACCAGTGCCGGCCCGGCCTTGAAGAACGGCGCCTCCAGCGGCACTCGCAGGCGGCCATCGATCAATACCCGCAATGGCGGGCGACTCATGACCAGCGCGGTTTGCTCGCTGTCGAGACCGAGTTCGTCCGCGCGCACGGTCAAGCGTGCGCCGTCAGCCAGCACCGTATCGGCGCCGGTCAGCACTACCGCCGCCTCAGCGCGCAAACGCTGCACCGCCGAACGCGCCGCCGGGCCGGTGATCCATTGGCTCTCGCCGCTTTCCATCGCTGTGCGCCCGTCGAGGCTCATGGCCAGTTTGACCCGCACGAACGGCAAGCCATGTTCCATGCGTTTCAGAAAACCTTGATTGAGCTTGCGTGCTTCAGCCTCCAGCACACCACTTTCGGTGGCAATACCGGCCTCGGCCAGGCGCTGCAAACCGCGTCCGGCAACTTGTGGATTGGGATCACGCATCGCCGCCACGACCCGGGCAACGCCAGCAGTCACCAAGGCATCGGCACACGGCGGCGTGCGGCCATGGTGGCTGCAAGGTTCGAGGGTGACGTACGCCGTGGCGCCCCGGGCCTGCTCGCCAGCAGCGCGCAGGGCGTGGACTTCAGCATGGGGTTCGCCGGCGCGCTCATGCCAGCCTTCGCCGACAATCTGCCCGTCACGCACCACCACGCAACCGACCCGCGGATTGGGATGGGTGGTGTAGTGGCCCTTGCGCGCCAGTTCCAGCGCGCGGGCCATGAAATGCGCGTCGAGGATCGCCTGCTCGGCGGCGGTGGTCATTCTTTCACCGGTTCGCGGGCGAGGCGGTCGATCTCTTCGCGGAATTCATTGAGGTCCTGGAAGCGCTTGTACACCGAGGCAAAACGGATATAGGCGACTTCATCAAGCTTTTGCAGCTCGGCCATCACCAGTTCGCCGACCACGAGGGACTTGACCTCGCGTTCGCCGGTGGCGCGCAGCTTGTGCTTGATGTGGACCAGAGAGGATTCGAGGCGCTCGACGCTGACCGGACGTTTCTCCAGCGCGCGTTGCATGCCGGCGCGGAGTTTTTCTTCGTCGAACGGTTGGCGACTGCCGTCGGTTTTGATCAGGCGCGGCAACACCAGTTCGGCCGTCTCGAACGTCGTGAAACGTTCGCCGCAGGCCAGGCATTCACGCCGGCGGCGCACCTGTTCGCCCTCGGCGACCAGACGCGAGTCGATGACCTTGGTGTCGTTGGCACCGCAGAAGGGACAGTGCATGGTGGCTGGCAACAAAAAATGGGAGGGCCATGGTAGCGCATCCCCGTGGCAAGACAAGCCATAGGCTTTGCGGTATACAGAACGGCATGATCGTCTGATCCATGGAATTCATTCTGCCGGAGCCTCCAATGCCGTTACGTCCGCTCGTTCTGCTCAGTCTTTTCAGCCTGCTGGTGGCCTGTGGCAGCGACGCACCCAAGCCGCAACCGCCGACGCCAGGCCCCGCGCCGCAGCAGGCGCAGAAAAAAGCCAAAGAGGCTGCCGAACTCGGCCCGCTGCCGGCGCATCAGCGCGAATTGAGCGGCAGCCTGCAAGGGGTGCCGGCCGGCGCCGAAGTCGAACTGGCGCTGCTGGTGATCGATGAAAAGGACCGCCCACAGCAACTGCTCGCCAGTTCCAGCCTGATCGGCAACAACCAGATTCTGCCGTTCCACCTGCGGTTCAACCCCGAGGCGTTTCCGGCCGGAGCACGGGTCGAGCTGCGCGGGCGCGCCAGCCAGTCCGGGCAATTGATCCTGCACCTGCCGTCGCAGACCATCACCCAACCGACCACTCAGGCGTTGGGCCAGCTGCAATTCGTCAAAGCGCCATGACAGCACCGCTCGACCTGCAACAGGCTTTGGGGGAATTGCTCGGCGACGCCAGACTGAAAGCCTGCGCGTTGCCCGGCACCGATTTGCAGCTGTGGCTGATCGACGGTGACAACATGGCTCGCGAATTCAGCCAGGAAGAAACCCAGCGCATCCTGCATGAACCGCCCTATTGGAGCTTTTGCTGGGCCAGCGGCCTGGCCGTGGCGCGTTATCTGGCACAGTTTCCAGAGTGGGTGCGCGGCAAGCGCGTGCTGGATTTCGGCGCCGGTTCCGGGATCGCCGGCATCGCAGCGGTCAAGGCCGGAGCGCTGGAAGTGGTGGCCTGCGATCTCGATCCGCTGGCGATTTCCGCGTGCAAGGTGAACGCCGAGCTCAACGATGTGCAGATGAGTTATTCGACGGATTTCTTTGCCGAGGCCGATCGCTTCGATCTGATTCTGGTCGCCGACGTGCTGTACGACCGCGCCAATCTGCCGCTGCTCGACGCGTTTCTCACTCGCGGACGCGAAGCGCTGGTGGCGGATTCACGTGTGCGGGATTTTCGGCATCCGTTGTATGAGCGAATTGAAGTGCTCGAGGCGATGACCTTGCCGGATCTGGCCGAGCCAGAAGAGTTTCGGCATGTGAGCCTTTACCACGCCACCCGCGCATGATCGTTCCCACGCTCTGCGTGGGAATGCAGCCCGGGACGCTCCGCGTCCCTTCGTACGGCGTAACGCAGAGTGTCACCGGAGGCATTCCCACGCGGAGCATGGGAACGATCAGTGTTACAGCTTTCAGCAGCCCCTCGCGAAGCTTTATAGTGAGCCCATCCACGCTTTTACGAGATCCTCCATGAGTGAGCAAACGCCGTACATCTTCGACGCCACGACTGCCGATTTCGACCAGTCGGTGATCGAAGCCTCCTTCAACAAACCGGTGCTGGTGGATTTCTGGGCCGAATGGTGTGCGCCGTGCAAGGCGTTGATGCCGATGTTGCAAGGCATTGCCGAGAGCTATCAGGGCGAGTTGCTGCTGGCCAAGGTCAACTGCGACATCGAGCAGGACATCGTCGCCCGCTTCGGCATCCGCAGCCTGCCGACCGTGGTGCTGTTCAAGGATGGTCAGCCGGTCGACGGCTTTGCCGGGGCACAACCGGAATCCGCCGTGCGCGCGCTGCTGGAACCGCATGTGCAGATGCCGCCACCGGCCGCTGCCGACCCGTTCGAACAGGCCCAAGCGATGTTCGACGAAGGTCACTTCGCCGAGGCGGAAGCGGTGCTGGTGACCCTGCTCAATGAAGACAATACCAACGCCAAAGCGCTGATCCTTTACGCACGCTGCCTGACCGAGCGCGGTGAGCTGGGCGAAGCGCAAACCGTGCTCGACGCGGTCAAGAGCGATGAGCACAAAGCCGCACTCGCTGGGGCCAAGGCGCAGATCCAGTTCCTAGGCCTCGCCCGCGACCTGCCGGACGCCGCCGACCTGAAAAGCCGCCTGGCGCAAAATCCGCAGGATGATGAAGCGGTGTACCAACTGGCGATCCAGCAACTGGCGCGCCAGCAATACGAAGCGGCGCTGGACGCCTTGCTCAAACTGTTCATCCGCAACCGCAGCTACGGCGAAGGCTTGCCGCACAAGACCTTGCTGCAGGTGTTCGAACTGCTGGGCAATGATCATCCGTTGGTGACGGCTTACCGTCGCAAAGTGTTTGCGGCGCTGTATTAAGGCCTTACCCGATCCAGCTATAGAGCGGCGTATCCCCGCCGCTCGCCACTTTCACATCGGCACTGTGGCGCAGACGCACGAGCAAACGCTTGCCCGCTGCCGCACTGCCGGTGAGCGCTTCCAGTTGATCGAGCAGATCCGGTCCACTGAGTTGCCCGGCCTTACGCAGCAAGTCTTTGGCCACCTGCCACAGCGCATCATCCTGATTCACCGGCTTCGCCGCCGGGGCGGATGCCACTGCCTCAGACTGCGCGACCGGCGCCTGCCCGCTCAGCGCGGAACCCAGCCTGGCCCAATCGCTGTCATCCAGCTCCACCGTCAAATCCACCGGCACCTCGCCGACCGTTCCGCGTATCCGCAACATCGAGTTCGCTCCTGCACTTTTCTGACCTGCATGCTCCCATGGGACTTGTGCAACGCCAAGTAAAGGGCGCCAAACACATCTGGTAATTCCCGGTTAATCGGCTAAATTAATCTCTTTTTGCGGGAAGGATTCCCAATGTCTTCAGGACGAAAACTGGCCTCTAAAGGAGGCCCGACCTCTACAGGTGGCGTGATACTTGAAGGAAATGAGAACCTCAATATCGAAGGAAGAATAATCGCTTCCATTGGACAACTCGCCAGTTGTCCGGCCTGTGGGCCTGGCAAAGGCCCCATCGTAGCAGTGGGTGAAAGAACGCTGATTTTACCTGCCGGACCAGCTGCGCTAGAGGGTGACTACGTCGCCTGCGGTTGTCCGCCCATGACCAATAAGCTGCTCACTCAGCAACACAGTGGTTTCGCAGGAATTGGCCGGCCCGCTCCAATTGACATGGGGCCACCGATTGCTGCCCTGACCTCTTATCGCTACTTGCAGGTCATCATCGAACGCCTTAATGACACGGAAAAGCCAGGTTTGGCTTACAAACTCAAGGACAAGGCGAAGGTTGCCGTTTTACAAGACAGCACTTGCAACCTCACAGGCGAAGGCTGCGAACACCCGGTAAAAAACGCTTCGGATTACGACACCCTGTTGGTAGGGGAAGATTCCGAATGGACTTTCTATGCCTATGAAGAGCCCCTGACACAGGATTTGTCATGAAATCGGAAATCAAACTCATCTTTAAAGACTTTCTGATGCAGCCACCGCCAGGCGTAAAATTTCAGCTGCTTATCGACGGTCAGGTCGTAGATGACAACATCGTTCAAAACGATGACAGGCCTCGCATTTATTCATTGATATCCAAAAACGGCCAGATCGCTATAACGCTCGCGGGCAAGGAACTACCGTCGATCAAAACCCGAGACACCCACGAAGTGACGGTTCAGATTGTGGGGAACTCCGGTACAAAAAAAGGTATGCACACTGCTACGTTGAATCCAGGGAAGTCTCTTTCGATCGTAGCGATATCACCGTGGGTAAAAGTCCCGCTAACGACCAGCGGCGCTGTCTCGAACGACGCATTCTACGAAGTCGAATATGGTGTGAAACGTACAAATGAAACCCGAACGGTGAAAGTCGTCATTCAGGACATGCCGCGCAGGATACTGATGGAGGCGCTGTCACACCGGGGATCAACACAGTGGGCAGGGAATAAAAGCAAAAAGTCGCTGCCACACCCTACTCTCAGCCAGAGCGTGGAATTTCCACCAAACACAAATAAATGCAATCTGTTCGTCTACGACGTGCTGACCGCAATTGGGGTCAACGTGGCGTTGATTGAACATGGCAAATCGAAATACCTGCCATATTTCTCCAAGGTTAGTCCTCCGCTCGCGGGTGAATGGGCGAATGGACAACGATTGCTCAACAGCTGGAAAGTCGAGCGCACGCCGTTGCCCGGGGACGTCGGCGCTTACGCAATGAATTATTCCGACGCCAGCGGCCATGTCGGCTTCGTTCTAACGAAGGGCGTATGCATTTCTGCAGGGTGGGAAAAAGTTGAAGTTAACGACGCAGGTTTTCGCCATGCGACCGGCAATGCAAATCCCAGCGACCATGACTTCACTATTTTCCGACGCTACAAACACAGCACGCCACAATGAAACGCCCTTATTCGCTCCTCCTCATAATTCCGTTTTTGCTCATCGTGGCATGGCGCATCTGGTTGCCTGCCGATCTTTCGGCTTGTCCCGCTGACGGGGAAACTGCAGGTCCACTGACCCTTGTTATTCGTGATTACTTTGAGCGCAATAGCCGGACCGACTGGCGAGACATGGATGATCGTTTCGACATACTTTCAACCCCCGAAGGCCAGAGCATAGCGAGTCAACCGAATTCACACACTTGCGAAGCATTGCGGGTACTGCAGAGTCCGGCGTTCAGTCAGAGTGAAAAAATCTTCACCATGGCACTTATGTTCAGACTGCCAATCGACCAGTACATGGCCCTGATGGATCGCAGTCATCAACTCTACACGCAGGGCAAAATGGATAAGGAGGTGCTGACTCTGGTGGTATTTCCGCGCGGAACAGCCATCAACTACTGGTGGCTTCCGGCTTGGCGACAGCGTTTCAGTCGCGATGCCCCGAGCGTGCTCGACGCAAATCTGATCAACGATGTTCTTTCGGGACACTATTGGTTCGACTATCCCGGCGCAGGCTTCTGATTCTGCAAGCATGACATCCAATCCCAGCACCGCCCGCGAACTCATCCCGGGCGGTGCTTAGCCATGTCTTGCGCAATCTCAAGCGCACGGGCACACTCTGCGCACTTTCGTTATAAGATTACATAACAAACTTTTCATTTTTCTCGGAGTCCGTCATGCGTCGTCTGTTGCTCGCTTTGCCGTTTGCCCTGTTGCCGCTGGCCGCTGCTCATGCGGTGGATGAGCACGATCACGATCACGATCATGAGCACGGCAGCCTCGGCGCTCACGAACATGGTGTGGGTCGTCTGAATGCCGCGCTCGACGGTCAGACCTTGGAGCTTGAGCTGGAAAGCCCGGCGATGAATCTGGTGGGTTTTGAACACGCCGCGACGTCGGATGCCGACAAGGCCAAAGTCGCTGCCGCTCGTGCGCAGCTGGAAAAACCATTGGCCCTGTTCAGCCTGCCCGCTGCGGCCGGCTGCAAGGTGGTCAGCCAGGAACTGGAAAGCCTGCTGTTCGGCGACAAGCCGGACGCCGACGATCACGACGAAGATGAAGCGGACAAGGACGGTCACGAGCATCACCACGACCACAGCGAAATCCATGCGCATTACCAATTCAGCTGCGCCACACCGGGCGCGCTGAGCACGCTGAACCTGACGAACATCTTCAAGACCTTCCCGGCGACGCAGAAGATTCAGGTACAACTGATCAGCGCGACCGGCCAGCAAGGTACCGAAGTGACGGCGAAATCGGCTGCGCTGAAATTCTAGGATCCACCGAAATCCCCTGTGGGAGCGAGCCTGCTCGCGAAGGCGGCGTGTCAGTTGACAGGTGGGTGTCTGACCCAGCGCTTTCGCGAGCAGGCTCGCTCCCACAGGGTTATGTGTTCACTTCATGAAAATCGGTGCCATGACCCAAGCACTCATCGAACTTTCCGACCTTGGCTTCAACTGGCCCGGTCACCCGCCGCTGCTGGACATCTCGGCGTTTCGTCTGGAAGCCGGCGAAACCCTGTTTCTCAAAGGCCCCAGCGGCAGCGGCAAGACCACGCTGCTCGGCCTGCTTGGCGGGGTGCAGAAGCCCAATCGCGGCAGCATTCGCCTGCTCGGCCAGGAGCTGACCGAGCTTTCTGCCGGCAAGCGCGATACGTTTCGTGTCGATCACACTGGCTACATTTTCCAGCAATTCAACCTGCTGCCGTTTCTCTCGGTGCGCGAGAACGTTGAGTTGCCGTGTCATTTTTCAAAACTGCGTGCGCAACGGGCGAAACAGCGCCACGGCAGCGTCGATCAAGCCGCCGCCACGTTGCTCGCGCACTTGGGTCTGAAAGACGAAAGCATCCTCAGCCGCCGCGCCGACTCGCTGTCGATCGGCCAGCAACAACGGGTCGCCGCCGCACGCGCATTGATCGGCCAACCGGAGCTGGTGATCGCCGACGAACCGACCTCGGCGCTGGATTACGACGCCCGCGAAAACTTCATTCGCCTGCTGTTTGCCGAGTGCCGCGAGGCCGGATCGAGTCTGTTGTTCGTCAGCCATGACCAGAGCCTGGCGCCGCTGTTCGACCGTCATCTGTCCCTGGCCGAACTCAATCGCGCCGCCACGTCCGCCGAGGTCTGAGATGTATCTGTTTCGTCTGGCCATGGCCAGCCTGGCCAACCGCCGTTTCACCGCATTGCTCACCGCCTTTGCCATTGCCCTGTCGGTGTGCCTGCTGCTCGCCGTCGAGCGCGTGCGCACCGAAGCCAAGGCCAGTTTCGCCAGCACCATCAGCGGTACTGACCTGATCGTCGGTGCTCGTTCGGGGTCGGTGAACCTGCTGCTGTATTCGGTGTTCCGCATCGGCAACGCTACCAACAATATTCGCTGGGACAGCTTTGAACACTTCGCCAACAACCCGAAAGTGAAGTGGGCAATCCCCATGTCCCTCGGCGATTCCCATCGCGGCTATCGCGTGATGGGCACCACCGAAGCCTATTTCCAGCACTACCAGTACGGGCGCCAGCAACACCTGGCGCTGGCCGACGGTCGCGCGTTTGCCACCGATCCTTTCGAAGTGGTGCTCGGTGCCGAAGTCGCCGAAGCGCTGCACTACAAGCTCGGCGACAAACTGGTACTGGCCCACGGCGTGGCGGCGATCAGCCTGGTCAAGCACGACGACAAACCCTTCACCGTGGTCGGCATCCTCCAGCGTACCGGCACCCCGGTGGACCGCACGTTGCACATCAGCCTCGGCGGCATGGAGGCGATCCACATCGACTGGCACAACGGCGTGCCGGCGCGCGGCAACGGCAGGATCAGCGCTGATCAGGCGCGCAACATGGACCTGACGCCGCAAGCGATCACCGCGTTCATGCTCGGCCTCAACAGCAAGATTTCCACCTTTGCCTTGCAGCGCGAGATCAACGAATACCGTGGCGAACCGATGCTGGCGATTCTGCCGGGCGTGGCCTTGCAGGAATTGTGGAGCCTGATGAGTACGGCCGAGAAAGCCTTGTTCGTGGTCTCGCTGTTCGTTGTGCTGACCGGGTTGATCGGCATGCTCACGGCGATTCTCACCAGCCTCAACGAACGTCGCCGCGAGATGGCGATTCTGCGTTCGGTGGGGGCGCGGCCGTGGCACATCGCAAGCCTGCTGGTGCTGGAAGCCTTTGCGTTGGCGCTGACTGGAGTCATCGCCGGACTGGCATTGCTGTACGTCGGCATCGCCGCTGCGCAAGGGTACGTGCAGGCCAATTACGGTTTATACCTGCCGCTGGCATGGCCGAGCGAGTATGAATGGACGCTGCTCGGTGGCATTCTGGCGGCCGCGCTGCTGATGGGCAGCGTGCCGGCCTGGCGCGCGTATCGCCAATCATTGGCCGATGGCCTGTCGATCCGTTTATGAGGATGTTCACCATGCCCCGCGCCCTGCTTGCGCTGCTGATGCTGGTCGCCCTGCCCGTGTGGGCGGCGGCGCCGAAAGACCTGACCTGGTCGGAAATGATCCCGCCGGACGCCGCGCCGGAAGTGCCGAACATGACCCCGCTGCACGACCTGTCGAAGATGGGCGACGCACTCTCTGCCGAGTCCGCGCCGGCGGCCAAGCAGGACATGCCCAACGCTCCGGTAGTGAAAAGCCTCGACGGGCAGAACATTCGCCTGCCGGGTTACATCGTGCCGCTGGAAGTCAGCGAAGAGGGGCGCACCACGGACTTCTTGCTGGTGCCGTATTTCGGCGCCTGCATCCACGTCCCGCCACCGCCGTCAAACCAGATCGTCCACGTGAAAAGCGAACTGGGCGTGAAGCTTGATGAGCTGTATCAGCCGTACTGGGTCGAAGGACCGTTGCAGGTGAAAGCCTCAAGCAGTGAGTTGGCCGATGCCGGGTATCAGATGGAGGCGGAGAAGATTTATGCGTATGAACTGCCGGAGTAATTCCCGGTAATTTTGTATTGGCTGGTCTATCGTCTTCGCGAGCAGGCTCGCTCCCACAGGTGATCACATTCCAAGGTGGGAGCGAGCCTGCTCGCGAATAGGCCCTCAAAGGTTCCACAAAACCCCGCCCCTTCACTGTTTCATTGAGCTGAGTCAAAACACCGTATCAGACGGCTTCGTACCCTAGGACATCGAATTTTTATGTCCTTTCGGAGCCCCCATGAACAAGTCCTTGCTCAGCGCCTCGCTGTTTGCCCTCGCGCTCGCAGCCCCGCTAGCCCACGCCCACGAAGCCGGTGACATCCTTGTGCGCGCCGGTGCGATCACCGTCAACCCGAAGGCCGACAGTTCCAGCGTCAAGGTCGATCAGGGTCCGCTGAGCGGCACTGACCTGGGCGGCAAGGCGACCATGAGCAGCGACACCCAGCTGGGTCTGAACTTCGCTTACATGCTCACCAACAACATCGGTATCGAGCTGCTGGCAGCCACGCCGTTCGAGCATGACGTCAAGCTCAAGGGCACCGCCCTGCCCGCCGCCAACGGCAAGCTCGGCACCCTGAAACACCTGCCGCCGACCCTCAGCGTCGTCTACTACCCGCTGGATTCGAAATCGGCTTTCCAGCCGTATGTCGGCGGTGGCATCAACTACACCTGGATCTACGACGAACACGTCGGCAGCGAAGCCAGCGCCAACGGCTTCAGCAACTTCAAGGCGAAAAACTCCTGGGGCCTGGCCTGGCAGGTCGGCGCCGACTACATGATCACCGACAACATCATGCTCAACGCCCAGGTGCGCTATATCGATATCGATACCCGCGCGACCGTCGAGAACAACGCCGTCGCACCGGGCACCCGTGCACGGGTGAATGTGGATGTCGATCCGTTCATCTACATGGTCGGTTTGGGCTATAAGTTCTAAGCTGACTTTGACCGAACGTTCACGTGGTGGTGAATGAGGCTTGGTGGCGGGCAGGCACAGACCTGACGACGACCGTACGCAGTCGATCGGGGGATAACATTCCCTCGCCACAGGGATAGCGATATTCCGGCCGTGAAAAAGGCGCCTGTTGCAGGGCGCCTTTTTCATGTCCGAAAGCTTGTTTCATCCGCGCCCGAGCAACCGCGCCAAGCCCACACTCATCGGCGTCTGCGGCGGCATTTCGAAGCGCTGCAGCAAGCGTCGGTTATCCGCTCGCGAATGGCGGATATCACCCGAACGCGCCGGCCCGTAACTCACGGGCGGCAGTTCACCGACCACTGATTTCAACGCTTCGAGCATCTGCTTCAGGCTCATCGCCTGATTCCAGCCAACATTGACCGCGCCCTCCTGCACTTCAGGCTTTTCCAGCGCCTGCACCAGCAAATCGACCAGATCACCGACATAAAGAAAATCGCGGGTCTGCTCGCCATCGCCAAATACGGTGATCGGCAAACCTTTCGACGCACGTTCGCTGAAGATGCTGATCACCCCGGAATACGGCGAGGACGGATCCTGGCGGGGGCCGAAGATGTTGAAGAAGCGGAAAATCGCCGGCTCCAGACCATGCTGGCGACGGTAGAAATCGAAGTACTGCTCACCGGCCAGTTTGTCCGAGGCATAGGGTGTCAGCGGCGCCTTCGGCGTGTCTTCATCAATCGACTCGCCCTCGCCATTGTTGCCGTACACCGCCGCGCTGGAGGCGTACACCACACGCTTGACCCCGGCCAGGCGCATGGCTTCGCAGACATTCAGGGTGCCGATGAAATTGCTCTGATGGGTTTTCACCGGATCGTCCACCGAGGCCTGCACCGAGGCCACCGCCGCCAGATGCGCGACAGCGTTGCAACCTTGTATGGCGCGGGCGACCAGGGCGGCATCGGCGACATCGCCGACCACCAGTTCAACCTTGGGATTGTCCAGCGGCAGGTTGCTGCGCTTGCCGGTCGACAGGTCGTCGAGCACGCGTACCGCATAGCCCTTGGCGAGCAAGGCATCGGTCAGGTGCGAGCCGATGAAGCCGGCTCCGCCAGTGATTAAAACCGTTGCTTCAGCCATGTCGGTAGAACCTGTCCAGTAGACCCGGGAGTGCGGCACGCCAGGCGCGCGGTTTGATCCCGAAAGTGTGGAGAATTTTCTTGCAGGCCAGCACTGCATGTTGCGGCTCTTCGGCGGCGTCCGGGCGCGCGGCGTGAGCCTGCGCGGTCGGTGCTTCGATCGCCAACGGATGCAGGCTGCGTGCTTCGGTGAGAATCGCCTGGCCCAGCGCCAGCGGTGTGGTCGCTTCGTGGCCGGCGTAATGGTAAGTGCCCCACAGCGGCGCGGCGCAGTCGAGTTGCTTGAGCACGGAGATGATCACTCGCGCGGCGTCATCGACCGGAGTCGGATTGCCGCGCCGATCATCGGCCAGCAGCAACTCTTCGGGTTTTTCCGCGCGGGCGAGGAAGCGTCCGAGGGTGCCGTCCGGGCTGTCGTCGAGCAGCCAGCCGAAACGCAGCAGTACATGTTGCGGGCAGGTCGCGCGCACACTTTGCTCGATGCGCCACAAGGCCTGACCGCGCAGGCCCAGCGGCACCGGTTCGTCTTTTTCGCTGTAGGCCGTGGCCCGCGAGCCGTCGAACACGCGATAGCTCGACGGCTGCACGAGGACAATGTTGTGGTGCTGGCACAGTTCGGCCAGACGCTCGATGGCGCGTTCCTGACCGGTCATGCGGCTTTCGCTGACGCTCTCGGCCTGGAACCAGTCGAAATAGTAGGCGAGGTTGATCAACGCATCGGGACGGGTGTCGTCGAGCAGTTGGGTGAGGCTCGCGGCATCCCAGCCGTTTTCGGGCGGGCGGGGGGCGAGGAAACCGATGTCTTCTTCCGCACCGAGGCGAATCAGCGCCTGCCCAAGGGCATTTCCGCCGCCCAGTAACATAAGGCGCATTCGCATAGAGTCAGCAGGCCCAGTCTGATTGGAACGATGGCTTTAGCGACGGTTCTCGTGGAACCGTCGTCGATAATTGCCGGAATCGTTGCATTTTGCGGGTTTAGTGCGCAACCGTCATCCGTAAAGTGTAGATCCGCGAATTTGCGCCGTCCTGGCCGGCCCCTTCGCGAGCAGGCTCGCTCCCACAGGGGACCGCATTCCAGGGTGGGAGCGAGCCTGCTCGCGAAGGGCTCCGAACGGTACTTGCATCTTCCCGCCCTCGCCCGCATAACTCCAGTCATGAATCTGCCCCTCCCCGCCAACAGCGCGCTGGCCGGTTTTCACCCCGCCGTCAGCGCCTGGTTCAACAAGACTTTCCCGGCGGTCACCGCCGCTCAGGCCCGTGCGTGGCCGTTGATTCGCCAGCGCCGGTCGACGCTGATCGCCGCGCCCACTGGCTCCGGCAAAACCCTGACCGCGTTCCTCGCCGTGCTCGATGAGCTTGTCCATCGCGGTCTGGAGCATCCTGACGGTTTGCCCGCCGAAACCCTGGTGGTCTATGTCTCGCCGTTGAAGGCACTGTCCAACGACATCCAGATCAACCTGCAGAGTCCGCTCGCCGGCATTACCGCGCAACTGCGCGAGATGGGCCTGCCGGAGCTGACCATCACTACCGCCGTACGCACTGGCGACACGCCGCAAAAAGACCGCGCCGCCATGCGCAAGAGCGCGCCGCATATTCTGGTGACCACCCCGGAATCGCTGTACGTGCTGCTTGGCTCGGAATCCGGGCGCAAGATGCTCGGCACCACGCGCACGGTGATCATTGACGAAATCCACGCCATGGCCGCGGGCAAGCGCGGCAGTCATCTGTCCTTGAGCCTTGAACGGCTGCAAGCGTTGTGCGCCGAACCGCTGACCCGCATCGGCCTGTCCGCCACGCAGAAGCCGGTAGAAGCCGTGGCGCGGTTTCTGGTCGGTCACGATCGCCCCTGCGAAATCGTCGACATCGGCCACGCCCGCCCTCGGGATCTGGGCATCGAAGTGCCGCCGGTGCCGTTGTCGGCAGTGATGGCCAACGATGTCTGGGAACTGGTGTATGAGCGCCTCGCAGAACTCGCTCGCGAGCACCGCACCACGCTGATTTTCGTCAACACCCGACGCCTTGCCGAGCGCCTCAGCCGGCATCTGAGCGACCGCCTCGGCAAGCAGGCCGTGGCGGCGCACCACGGCAGCCTGGCCAAAGAGTTTCGCCTCGATGCGGAACAGCGCCTCAAACGCGGCGAGCTGCAAGTGCTGATCGCCACTGCATCACTGGAGCTGGGCATCGATATCGGTGAAGTCGACCTGGTCTGCCAGATCAGTTCACCGCGTTCGATTGCTGCGTTTCTGCAACGAGTCGGTCGCTCCGGACACCAGGTCGGCGGCACGCCCAAGGGCCGTTTGTTCGCCACCACCCGCGACGACCTGATCGAGTGCGCCGCCCTGCTCGACTGCGTGCGCCGGGGCGAGCTCGATACGCTGCACATTCCGGAAAAACCGCTGGATGTGCTGGCGCAGCAGATCATTGCCGAGGTCAGTTGCCAGGAATGGTCGGAGGACGCGTTGCTTGCGATGTTCCGCCGAGCCTGGCCCTATCGCGATCTCGACGAAAAACACTATCAGGCCCTGCTGAGCATGCTCGCCGAGGGCTACAACGGTCGCCAGGGCATCCGCAGCGCCTACCTGCACCGCGACGCCGTCAGTCGCACCTTGCGTGGCCGGCGGGGCGCGCAACTGACCGCCGTGACCAGTGGCGGCACCATCCCGGACAACGCCGACTACAGCGTATTGCTAGAACCCCAGGGCTTGAACATCGGCAGCGTCAACGAAGATTTCGCCGTGGAAAGTATCGCCGGCGACGTGTTCCAGCTCGGCAATACCTCGTACCGCATCCTGCGGGTAGAAAGCGGCAAAGTGCGGGTCGAGGACGCACAGGGCATGCCGCCGACCATTCCGTTCTGGCTCGGCGAAGCGCCGGGGCGCAGTGATGAACTGTCGGCGGCCGTCGCGCGCCTGCAAGCGCAACTCGATGAGCTGCTCAGCGCCAGCCCCGGCAATCTGCAACCGGCGCTCGACTGGCTGACCACCACACTCGGCCTCAACCTCGCCAGCGCCGAGCAACTGGTCGAATATCTGGCGCGCGCGCGGCAAACCCTCGGCGCCCTGCCCTCGCAGGACACGCTGTTGATGGAGCGGTTTTTCGACGAGTCCGGCGGCACCCAACTGATCATTCACACGCCGTTCGGCAGCCGCATCAACCGCGCCTGGGGCCTGGCCTTGCGCAAGCGTTTCTGCCGCACCTTCAACTTCGAGTTGCAGGCCGCCGCCAGCGAAGACGCGATCGTGCTGTCGCTGTCCACCAGTCACAGCTTCGAGCTCGACGAAGTCTGGCGTTACCTGCACAGCAACAGCGCTGAACACACGCTCATTCAAGCCGTGCTTGATGCTCCGTTATTCGGCGTGCGCTGGCGCTGGAATGCCGGGGTGGCGCTGGCGTTGCCGCGTTTTACCGGCGGGCGCAAAGTCGCTCCGCAACTGCAACGGATGAAAAGCGAAGACCTGATCGCCAGTGTGTTTCCCGACCAGATCGCCTGCCTGGAAAACCTCGCCGGCGAGCGCGAAGTCCCCGAACATCCGTTGGTGGAACAGACCCTCGACGATTGCCTGCACGAAGCTATGGACAGCGAAGGCTGGCTGACCCTGCTGCGGCGCATGGAGCGTGGCGAGGTGCGCCTGATCGCCCGGGATTTACCTGCGCCGTCGCCGCTCGCGGCAGAAATCCTCAGCGCCCGCCCCTACACGTTTCTCGACGACGC
This sequence comes from Pseudomonas sp. TE9122, assembly GCF_056278925.1. NCBI lineage: Bacteria > Pseudomonadati > Pseudomonadota > Gammaproteobacteria > Pseudomonadales > Pseudomonadaceae > Pseudomonas > Pseudomonas sp. TE9122. The sequence goes on from NZ_JBWBQI010000001.1 coordinate 4,722,107, forward strand.
GCCGCTGGAGGAACGCCGCACGCAAGCGGTGATTAATCGACGCTGGAGCGATCCGCAGTCGACCGATGATCTCGGCGCGCTGGACGCCGACGCGATCACGGCGGTGCGCGAAGAAGCCTGGCCGTCGCCCAATTCCATGGATGAAATGCACGAAGCGCTGATGAGCCTCGCCTGCATCAGCGATGCCGAAGCCCGCGCCAATGCGGGTTGGCCGGACTGGCTGCAAACGCTGATGGCCAGCGGCCGCGCCTGCCTGTTGCAGATCGACGCCGAGCATCAGTTATGGCTGGCCCGCGAACGCTTGAGTTGCCTGCAAGCACTTTATCCACAGGCGACGTTGGCAAGCGCAGCAGTCGTGCTACCCGGCTTCGACGACGCATGGGCATTCGATGAGGCGCTGGTCGAAGTGATCCGCGCCCGTCTCGGCGCCTTTGGGCCGATCCCGTTGCCGGCCATCGCCGAGCCGCTGGCCTTGCCAGCCGCGCAAGTCAATCAGGCCCTCGCCCGACTGGAGCGTGAAGGCTACGTCTTGCGCGGCCAGTTCACGCCGAACAGCGCGATTGAAGAATGGTGCGAACGCCATCTGCTGGCGCGCATCCATCGCTACACAGTCAAGCGCCTGCGCCGGGAAATCGAACCGGTGGCATTGCAGGACTTCATGCGTTTTCTGTTCGACTGGCAGCATCTGACGCCGGCCACCCAAGGTCAGGGCAGTGCGGTGCTGCCGGCGATTGTCGGCCAGTTCGAAGGTTATCCGGCGGCAGCCTCGGCATGGGACAGCGACATCCTGCCGGCACGCCGCAAGGACTATTCGCCGAGCTGGCTGGATGAACTGTGCCGCAACGGCAAACTGGTGTGGACGCGCATCAGCGCGCGGCAGAAAGTCAGCGGCTCGGCATTGCGCAGTACACCGATCGTGCTGCTGCCGCGCAGTCAGGTGGGTTTGTGGAGTGCGTTGGCTGAACAGACGCCGGTGAGTGAGTTATCGCCGAAAACGCAGAAAGTCTTCGAGGCGCTGAGTCAGCATGGCGCGCTGTTTTTCGATGAGTTGATTCATGAAGCGCGCCTGCTGCGCAGCGAACTGGAAATCGCCCTGCAGGAATTGGTCGCCGCAGGTTTGGTGAACGCCTACAGCTTCGCCGGCCTGCGCGCGCTGATCACGCCGGCAAGCAAGCGCCAGCAGCGCAGTAGCCGACGCGGGCGCGGCGCGTTTATCGGCGGCATGGACGATGCCGGGCGCTGGGCATTGCTGCGCCGGGGTTCGTCAGCAGATGCCGCCGAGACACTCGAACACGTCGCCATGACCCTGCTGCGCCGCTACGGCGTGGTGTTCTGGCGCTTGCTCGAACGCGAAGCGGACTGGCTGCCGAGTTGGCGGGAATTGCTGCGCACCTTTCATCGTCTGGAAGCGCGGGGCGAGATTCGTGGCGGGCGGTTTGTCAGTGGTCTGGCTGGCGAGCAGTTTGCTTTGCCCGAAGCCATTCCCTTGCTGCGCGAAGTACGCCGACGCCCGCAGGACGGCAGCCTGGTGGCGGTGTGTGGGGTTGATCCATTGAATCTGGCCGGAACGTTATTGCCCGGGGTGAAAGTGCCGGCGCTGGTGAGCAATCGGCTGGTGTATCGCGATGGGGTGCCGGTGGCCGCGGTGATTGCCGGCAAGCAGCAGGTTTGGGTAGAGCTGGATCCGATAGCCATGGGACAACTGCATGCCAAGCTGATCCGGCATTGAGAGTGTTCGCACCGGCGTCTTCGCGAGCAGGCTCGCTCCCACAGTCCAATCCCATTGCCCCTGTGGGAGCGAGCCTGCTCGCGAAAGCGCCGGCCCTGTCTCTACACAAACAGGCGTCAGGTCCGTGACTCCTGCGGTACCTCATCCGCAACCACCGCCCCCTCCTCCTGCCGCTTCGGCAACAGCACCTGTTGTGGATAAGTCTGCGCAAAATGCACATTGGGTGTGTTATCCACAAGCTTCTTCAAGCGCTGGTTGAACGCGCGGCTCACCGCATACTGCCCGCCGGACACCGTGCGAAATTGCGCCGTAAGCACCACGCCGTTGAGATCCATCTTGTCCACGCCAAACACATCCAGCGGCCCTTGCAGGTTGTACTTGAGGAACGGGTCTTCGCGGATCGAATCGCCGGCCTCGCGGATCAGCTCGATGGCCTTGTCGACGTCGGTGTCGTAGGTGAACTGCACCGAGAAAAATGCGAAGGCGAACTGGCGTGATTGGTTGGTCACAGCTTTGATCTGGCCGAACGGCACCGAGTGCACAAAACCCTTGCCGTCGCGCAGGCGCAAGGTGCGAATGGTCAGGCCTTCCACCGTGCCAGCGTGGCCGGAATCGAGCACCACCCAGTCGCCGATCGACAGGGTGTCTTCGATGATGATGAACAACCCGGTGATGACGTCCTGCACCAGTTGCTGCGAACCGAAACCGATCGCCAGACCGACCACGCCCGCACCGGCCAGTAGCGGCGCGACGTTGATGCCGAGGTTGGCCATGGTGGTAATCGCGCAGATCACCACGAGGATGATTTTGATCGCGTTGCGCAGCAGCGGCAGGATGGTTTTCACCCGCGTGCTCGGCTGGCGTGCCGCGCGTTTGCTCAGCGGCGGTTTCAGCGCTTCCTGAATCGCCGTGTCGAGCACCACCCACAGCAGCCACGTCACCAGGAAGATCAGGCCGATGCTGCTCAAGGCGTTGCTGATCGCTCGACCGACGGTGCTGCTCTGGGCGAAATCGAGCAACGACACGCCCCAGATCCGCCCGAGAATATCGATGAACACAATCGCCATGACGATGCGCAGCAACGCATGCAACAGGCTGAGAAAACGTTCCTTGTAGGCACTGCTGCGCTGGATCGCCTCAGCCTTGCGTGATTTGAACAAATGCTGCAACACGGTGCTGAGAAACACTGTGGCGATCAGCAGCACGGTGGTGAACAAGGCACAGCGCAGGGCTTTCTGATTGTCCTCGCCGATGCCGATCAGGCTCACTGCCGAGACCAGCACCATCAGCACGATCGGCCAATACCACAGCCCGGAAAATATCCGCAGCGACTCCTGCAGCGACGGTTGTTTCAAACGCTGACTGAGCGGGCGATTGCGGATCAGATGCGCCACGGGCCGGCGCAGGCGAATCACCAGCAAACCGAAAATCACCGAGGCGATCAGCCCGGTGAACACGGCGATGCTGCTGGTGATATTGCCGCCCAATTGTCGGGCGATCTGCGGGCTGGTCAGGGCATCGCTGAGAGCGGCGAGAAAGCCGATCAGGAACAGCGGTCGCGGGCAGTATTCACGGATGATTCGCGCGGCGGCGCGCTTGTGGCCGACATTGAACATCACCACCACGCACAACAACATCGACGTGGAGAAAATGCCACTGCTGGTGGCGTAGGCCAGACACAGCGCCAGCGCACGGCCCACCGAAGCTTGCAGAAAATGGCTGACATACAGCGTCAGCGGCAGGCAGATCAGCGCCGGCACGGTGAAAGGCAGCACGTAGCCGAGCAGATCCTGACTGCGCTGGCGGGTGCGCAACCAGCGGCCCTCACGCAGACGCTTTGCCAGCAGACTGCCGAGCACGGTGAGCAGGGCGAAACTGCCCAGCCACACTCCCGACAACGTCAGGAAATCCCCGGCGACGCTCCAGCCCGAGCGATTCGACGGTTGCTTGACCAGCCGATCGACCTCATCCGCCGCGCGGTCAGCACGCAGCCGCCAGGCATCGACCAGGTGTTCGTTGAGATCGAGTTTTTCCTGCACATCGTCGATGCTCGTACTGATCGCCCCGAGCAGACCGCCCTGCACCAGCGGTTCCGGTTCGGCGGGTTTTTCCGCCGTATCGGCGGCAGCCGGAACGCCCGGTAGCGCGACGGCTTGCGATGTGTTGACGCCCAAGCACAGCAGCGCTCCCAGCAGAATGGCGATCTTGAAATTGCGCAAAGCTCCGATCTCCCGTGGCTGACCCTGGTAAGGAACTGATCGGTAATTGCGCGGCAAGTTCAAGAGCCCCCTCACCCCAGCCCTCTCCCCCAGGAGAGGGAGCCGACCGAGTTGCATGACCAAAATCACCAACTGCACGTCTTGAGTCGAACTCAAGTCCTGAAGACCATGAAGATCTGCTCCCTTCACAGTCGTACGCGATTTCAGGAGACATGAAGATCTGCTCCCCTCCCCCTCGCCCCCTTGGGGGAGAGGGTTGGGGTGAGGGGGTAAGCTCTTGATCTTCGCTTCACCCGCGACCGTCCGTAACGCCACCGAAACTTTCCCGCCCCCGCCGCAGTCATCACAGAACATCGGCAACACGAGGACTTTCTACGGGAGGATGGGATGGCGACGATTCACATCGGTATTTCAGGCTGGCGCTACGCCCCGTGGCGCGGGGATTTCTACCCGAAGGGACTGGCGCAGAAGCGCGAATTGCAGTTCGCCTCCCGCGCGGTCAACAGCATCGAAATCAATGGATCGTTCTACGCCCTGCAACGCCCCGAACGTTACGCCCAGTGGTACGCCGAAACGCCCGATGACTTCGTGTTCAGCGTCAAGGCGCCGCGCTTCATCACCCACGTGCGCCGCTTGCGCGAAATCGAAAAGCCGCTGGCGAATTTCTTTGCCTCGGGCGTGCTGGAGCTGAAGGAAAAACTCGGGCCGATCCTCTGGCAGTTTCCGCCGAATTTCAAATTCGACGCCGAGCGCTTCGATCACTTTCTTGCGCAACTGCCCCACGATACCCAAGCCGCAGCCGCCCTCGCCCGCCAGCACGACTCGCATCTTCCCGGCCACGCCAGCGTCAAAGCCTGGCGCAAGAAACCGTTGCGCCATGCGGTGGAAATCCGTCATGAAAGTTTCATCGATCCGGAATTCGTGCGCCTGCTCAAACGCCACAACACCGCGCTGGTCATTGCCGACACCGCCGGCAAATGGCCGTACCGCGAAGACCTCACCAGCGACTTCGTCTATGTGCGCCTGCACGGCGCCGAAGAGCTCTACGCCAGCGGTTATTCCGAACAAGCGCTCAAGCGCTGGGCCGAGCGCATCGACGCCTGGCATCACGGTAAACAGCCAGAGGACGCCCACCTGATAGCCCCACGCCTGAAACCCCGCGCGCGCAAATCCCGCGAAGTGTTCTGCTACTTCGACAACGACATCAAAGTCCGCGCGCCCTACGACGCACGCAACTTGTTGCAGCGCTTGGACCTCGACAAAGACCTCGCCACAACTCCCGGGCAAGTCGCCGCAGAAGGAGTTCTGTCATGAGCATTCCCGAACCGGTCGGTTTCACCGACGAAGGCTCCGTGGTTGCGCCCTCGGTGCGCACCTTCACCGTACTGACTGTCAACACCCACAAGGGCTTCACCGCGCTGAACCGGCGTTTCATCCTGCCGGAGCTGCGTGAAGCGGTGCGCAGCGTCGCCGCCGACGTGGTGTTTCTGCAGGAAGTGCACGGCACGCACGAGCAGCATCCGAAACGCTACGACAACTGGCCGACGATGCCGCAATACGAATTTCTCGCCGACAGCCTCTGGCCGCAATTCGCCTACGGGCGCAATGCCGTGTACCCGGCGGGCGACCACGGCAATGCGCTGCTGTCGAAATTCCAGATCATCCGCCACGACAACCTCGACGTGTCGATCAGCGGCCATGAAAACCGTGGCCTGCTGCATTGCGTGCTGCGCCTGCCTGGCGACGGCACCGAAGTGCATGCGATCTGCGTGCACCTGGGCCTACGCGAAAGCCACCGCAACGCGCAACTGGATCTGCTGATGCAACGTCTCGCCGAATTGCCCGCTGATGCCCCGGTGATCGTCGCTGGCGATTTCAACGACTGGCGCCAGCGTGCCGATGCGCAGCTCAAGCCCTGTGGCCTGCGCGAAGTGTTCGCCGAGCAGTACGGCAAGCCGGCGCGCAGCTTTCCCGCGCGGCTGCCAGCGCTACGACTCGACCGCATCTACGTACGCAACCTCAAGGCCAGCCGCCCGAAAGTTTTGACCAACCGGCCCTGGTCCCACCTTTCCGACCACGCACCGTTATCGGTGGAGATTGAACTATGAACAGTGCGCCACTGGAAAAATCCGCCGTCGACCCGGTCCCGCTGAACCCGCCGGTGCGCGAGCCCGGCCACGTGGACGTCGAGTATCAATGGCACAGCAATAACCGCGTAGAGCTGCTGGAGAACGGCGAGGAATATTTCCCCCGGGTATTCGAAGCGATGCGCGCAGCCAAGAGCGAGATCCTGCTGGAGACCTTCATCGTCTTCGAAGACAAGGTCGGCGCCGAGTTGCAGCAAATCCTCATCGAAGCCGCCCAGCGCGGCGTGCGCACCACGGTCAGCCTCGACGGCTTCGGCTGTGGCGAGCTGAGCACCGGCTATCTGTCGGCCTTGAGCGATGCCGGCGTGCATCTGCAAATCTTCGATCCGGCGCCGAAGCATTTGGGCATCCGCACCAACTGGTTCCGCCGCTTGCACCGCAAGATCGTGGTGGTCGACGGCTTGATCGCGTTCATTGGCGGGATCAATTTTTCCGGCGATCACCTGGCCGATTTCGGCCCTGAAGCCAAGCAGGATTATTCGGTGGAGATCCAGGGCCCGGTGGTCGCCGATATCCATCACTTCGCCCTGCTGCAAAGCGGTCGTCCCGGACGCGCGCGGTTCTGGTGGCAGCGCCGGCGCCAGCGCCTGGAGGAAATGGCCTTCACCGACCACGACGGCCAGGTACGCCTGGTGTTCCGCGATAACGATCAACACAACACCGATATCGAAGACGTGTATTTGCAGGTGCTGCGCAAGGCCAAGCGCCGGGTAATCATCGCGAACGCCTACTTCTTTCCCGGCTACCGTTTGCTGCGCGAAATCCGCAACGCCGCCCGCCGTGGCGTCGAGGTGCGGCTGATCCTGCAAGGCCAGCCCGACATGCTCGTAGCCAAACTGGCGGCGCGCATGACCTACGATTATCTGCTGCGTGCCGGCGTGCAGATTCACGAATACTGCCAGCGCCCGCTGCACGGCAAGGTCGCGCTGGTCGACGATGACTGGAGCACCGTGGGCTCGAGCAATCTCGACCCGCTGAGCCTGTCGCTGAATCTGGAAGCCAACGTGCTGATCCGCGACCGCGCGTTCAATCAGCACCTGTACGAACGCCTCGAAGATCTCAGCCAGAACTACTGCAAAGCCATGGACGCCAAGCTGTTGCCGCGCGGGCGTATCTGGCACATGACCGTGGGCTTTCTCGTGTTCCACTTCCTGCGGCACTTCCCGGCCATGGCCGGTTGGCTGCCGGCGCATAAACCGCGTCTGAAGCCTTTCCGAGGTGCGCGTCCATGAGTCATTCCGAAGTCCATTCCGATAGCCATTCGACACAAGCGGCGCCGTCGAAATGGAGCCGCTGGAAACGTCCGCTGACCATCCTGTTTTTCCTCGCGCTCATCGTCCTGTTGACGATGTTCGCTACGCGCATCGAATGGGCCGAGGTGCTGGAGACCCTCGCCGATTTCAAGGTGCGCACGCTGATCATCGCCGCCAGCCTGACGTTGCTGAGCTTTCTGGTGTACGCCAGTTTCGACCTGATTGGCCGCACCTACATTCGTCAGGACCTGACCTGGAAGCAGATCCTGCCGGTGGGCATCATCAGCTACGCCTTCAACCTCAATCTCAGCGCCTGGGTCGGCGGCATCGCCATGCGTTATCGCTTGTATTCGCGGCTGGGCGTGAGCAAAGGCAACATTGCCAAGATTCTCGGCCTGAGCCTGGCAACCAACTGGTTCGGCTACATGACCATCGCTGGCGTAGTGTTCAGCAGCGGTCTGGTGACTATGCCGCCGGGCTGGAAACTCAGCAGTTCGGCCTTGCAACTGGTCGGGGTGTTATTGCTGCTGGTCAGCGCCGGCTATCTGGCGGCGTGTCAGTTTTCCAAACGCCGCGAGTGGTCGATTCGCGGCGTGGAAATCAACCTGCCGTCGCTGCGCATGGCGGTGCTGCAATTGCTCTTGGGCGCGTTGAACTGGTCGCTGATGGCGGCGGTGATCTTCACTCTGCTGCCAAGCAAACTGGATTATCCGCTGGTGCTTGGGGTGCTGTTGATCAGCGCGATTGCCGGGGTCATTACGCACATTCCGGCGGGACTGGGTGTGCTTGAGGCGGTGTTCGTGGCGCTGCTGCAGCACGAGGCGTCGCGCGGCAGTCTGGTCGCGGGATTGCTGGCGTATCGGGCGATTTATTTTCTGCTGCCGCTGTTGATCACGGTGGTGATGTATCTGGTGGTGGAGGCCAAGGCAAAGGCGCTGCGGATCGAGAAGAAACCCACACATTAGAATCAAGATCAAAAGATCGCAGCCTTCGGCAGCTCCTACATTTGAAATGCGTTCAACCTGTGGGAGCGAGCCTGCTCGCGAAGGGGCCGGTACATGCGAAACATCATCTGGATTGGATAATGCTCAACCGCTCCCCCACCACCATCTCGGTAATCCAGTCCACCAGGATCGAGGTGTAGGCCTGCTGCGAAACCGGATCACTCAACGCGTGATCGGCGCCATCAATAATCCGATGGGTCAACGAGTGAGTCTGCTGACATGCGGCGCGGTAACTCATGATCGTCGCGTGGGGCACGAAATCGTCGGTTTCCGATTCCACCAACAGCACGTCGCCAGTGAATTGCGAGCAGGCATGCAGGGCGCGATTGCTGTCGGCGCGCACCAGCGTGCCGCGATAATCGCGCAGGTCGGCCTTGTCCAGATCGCGTTTGGGCGTGTGCCATTGCTCGTCGCGGTACAGCGCCGGCACGCGCAGCGCCAGCCAGCGCACCGGGCGCAATGACGTCAGGATCGAGGCCAGATAACCGCCATAACTGGTGCCGACCACGGCGATTGCCGAGGTATCCAGCGCCGGGTGCGCCAGCAGACGATCGTAGGCCGCCAGCAAATCACGCAGATTGTCTTCACGGGTCACCCGGGTCAGCGGAATTCCTGTGCCGCCGGTGTGCCCGCGCAGGTCGAAGGTCAGGCATACGCAACCCAGGCCGGCGATGCCTTTGGCCCGCTCCAGATCACGTTCCTGACTGCCGCCCCAACCGTGAACAAACAACACCCCCGGGACTTTCGATTTGGGACTGAGAAAAGTCCCGCTCATCTGTTCGTCATCAATGTCGATTTGAATGCATTCGCTTCTAGCCGTCATAGGATTGGACCGTCACATATTTGAGAAGAAATGCGCTGTTTTCCGCCGGGCCGCGATAGACCTCGATGGCGTCCGCCGGCAGCGCCTGATCGATGTAGGTTTCCACCGACGACACACGGATGGCGCGCATCTGTGGATCGTTGACGAAGCTTTGCAGCGCCGCCACTTCAGCGCTGCTCGCGCCGCCCATGCGCCAGGATTGTTCGAGCACGCCGCTGCGCGGGTTGCCGCTGGCGCCCAGGCCTTGGGCGATATCGTAATTGCGCCGCGAGGCGAAGAAGCGCGGGTAAGCTTCGTTGGCGGCACTGTCGAAGACCTGCGCCTGCTCGATGGCCAGACGCAAATCATCAGGCAGATCCAGCGCGAGCAATTGGTCATAGCCGCCCTGCACCACCAGCAGATTCGAGCCGCCGTAGACCTCTTCGCCCTGACCGTCCTCGGTCAAGTATTGATCACCGCAATAGCTCAACACTTTGCCGCCGATGAACGACTGGCCGACGCTGTGGGTGACGACGTTGCTCAAGTCCTGCTCCAGCACTACGCCGTCACTGAACACGCTCTCCGCTTCTGGGCGAGCGAGGATTTCATCGAACGCGTCGAGGCTCTTGATCACTTCCTGGCCGCGACCGGCGCAAGCGTGAATCGGCTTCAAGCGAATCGGCCCGGCGTACAGCAGATGTTCGGCGGCGGGCCGTGCATCTTCCAGGGCAAATACGCTGAGACCGTCGAGCACAACGTTGCGCACCCGCTCCGAGAACAGCGGCGACCAGCCCTGCGGCGCGTGCGCCAGATGACTGCGCAAACCGTGGCTGATGGCTTTGGTGCAGATGAAATCGTATTCGACGTAACCGCCCCACAAGTCATCGGGGCCGTTGATGCCCAGCGCTTGAGCGTGGGCGGCGCCAACGATGGTTTGTGTCGGCAGCAGATACAGCTCGCGGCCCTGATGTTTGGCCGGATCGTAACTGCCGCCGAATTTGCAGCCGAGAATCTGCGCCAACCAGCGCGCCAGAGCCTTGTTGGTCTCGACTTCATGTTGCGGCGCCTCGGCACGCACCGAATGGGCCACGACGATTTTGTTGCTGGGTGTCGGGGTCATGCGTTCCCCTTGCATCAGTCGATGGGTTCACTCAGGGAATTTGCAGAGATCAGGCCAATCAACGATCCCCACGAACCGCCCGATAATCGGGAGCTTGCCGTGACTGTGCTGGCATCACGCCTGTTTCAAACTGCACGACAGCGCGCAAAACTCCGGCAAATTGCACGATCTCTCACCCTCGCCGCGATCATTGTGGGAGCGAGCCTGCTCGCGAAAGCGTAGTGTCAGCCGACTACAATTCTGTAGATCCAGCGCCTTCGCGAGCAGGCTCGCTCCCACATTAGTTCATCGTCGTTCTGGGAGCGGGATTCACACCAAACCGCCCACGGTAATCACTCGGCCCAAGCCCGGTAATCTTCTTGAAGATCGCACGAAACGCGCCCGGATCCTGATAGCCCACCGTCCAGGCAATGTGGTCGATCGTGCCATTGGTGAACTCGAGCATTTCCCGCGCCTTGCCGACCCGCAGGTGCTGGCAGTACTCGGTCGGTTTCAAGCCTGTCGCGGCGCGGAATCGGCGCAGGAAAGTACGCTCTTCAAGTCCCGCACGCTCGGCCATCGCGTTCAGCGAAACATCCGTCGCCCCGGTGCTTTGCAGCCAGTGCTGGACCTTGAGAATCGCCGCGTCGCCATGGCTGAGGATCGGTGCGAAATTGCTTCCGCATTCACTGGCGCTGTCGCTGTGTTCCATCACCAGAAAACGCGCGGTCGCGGTGGCGATGCTTGGGCCGAGCAAGCGATCGACCAGGCGCAACCCCAACTCCGACCAGGCCATCAGCCCGGCCGTGGTGATCAGGTCACCGTCGTCGACAATCGGCGTGTCGGCCTTCAGTTTGATCTTCGGGTAACGCTCGGCAAACACCTGGGCCGAGGTCCAGTGGGTGGTGGCGCTGCGACCGTCGAGCAAGCCGCTTTCAGCGAGCATCAACGAGCCCACACAAACACCACCGAGGGTCGCGCCGTGTGCATGCTGATCGCGCAGCCACTGCGCAAGACTCGCGGTCATCTGCGCCGCATCGAACCCGCCGAGGGACGGCGGAATCAGCACGGCGAGCAAAGCGTCCTCGTCGCCGGGATGACTGTCATAGACCCGCGCCGGCAACTGCTCGCCATCGACCTGCCAGTGACTGACCCGCAGCACGGGCAATTGCACAGCCTGATACTCGGCAGCGATGCGATTGGCCACGGCGAACAGATCGGTCAGACCGTGCACCGCCGCCAGTTGCGCGCCGGGGTAAATCAGCACGCCCAGTTCAGCGGTGGCGGCTCTTTGTGCAGCCATTGTCAGTTTTCCCCCGTCTATTGTCGGTGCGGCCAATCCTCGAATCCTCGGCCAGCGTCAATACTGAGGCCACACCCAATCACCGTCTCGAGGACAATCCCATGGCCAAGCAAGCGCTCATCGTAGTCGATATCCAGAACGACTACTTCCCCCAAGGCAAGTGGCCGCTGGTCGGCGCCGACGCCGCTGCCGATAACGCCGCACGGCTGATCGCAGCCTTTCGCGAAAAGGGCGATCCGGTGGTACACATTCGGCATGAATTCACCTCCGAAGACGCGCCGTTTTTCACTCCCGGCTCCGAAGGCGCGAAACTGCATCCGAAAGTGCTCAACCGCGCCGACGAACCGGTGGTGCTCAAGCACTTCGTCAACTCGTTCCGCGAAACCGAACTGAAAGCGGTGCTCGACGAACACGGCATCACCGACCTGATCGTGGTCGGCAGCATGAGCCATATGTGCGTCGATGGCATCACCCGCGCGGCGGCGGACATGGGGTATGCGGTCACGGTGATTCACGATGCCTGCGCCAGCCGTGATCTGGAATTCGATGGCCTGACGGTGCCGGCCGCCCATGTGCATGCAGCCTTCATGGCGGCGCTGGGTTTTGCCTACGCCAGCGTGGTATCGACTGAGCAGTTCCTGCACAGCAACGCCTAGCAACAACAGCGCAATCCACAGGCCCGCCGCGTTGCGGGCCTTTTTGCGTCTGTCATGAAAATCTCACGCGTGAGTCATTGATGGCACTTTGCATTGGTTGTAGTGTGGCCCACGCGTGAGACGCTCATAACCGGATTCCAGCCATGACAAGCCGCACTCCGACGCCTGCCGCAGCCAGCCCCAAGGGCGAGCGTGGCAAGACGTCAGCGAAAAAACCGTCGAGCTTCTACATGAAGCAGATGCGCGCAGGCCTGGCCGCCGCCGGTTATGTGAAACACGAAACTTGGGTGCTTCCGGAAAACCGAAGCTTGCTCAAGCAAATGGAGCAACAGCTACGCCAACCGATTCTGGCTGGCTCTTTCATGTCGGAGAAATACATGAGCGCAGGCAACAACTGGACCATCGACAGCCTCTTCAATGCCCTCAAGGCGCTGGACGAGGTGGCTTCCCAAGAGATTTCGCTGTCCCTGATCCAGAGCTCCGAACCGAGCATCAAGCTGGAAATGAACGAATTCGGCGGCCTGCCGATTCATATCGCCTTGGCCGGCCAGCAGATCATCGTCGACACCGTGCTGGTGGACATCGATTCGATCAGCAATGTCCAGGCGTTCAACGATGCCGTACTGCGCAGCCGCGAGATGTTCCCGCTGTCTTCGATCGGGATCGAATCGATGCCGAACGGACAGACCGTCTACAACATGTTCGGCGCCCTCAGTGCTGATTCGAGCCTGACCAACGTAGTCACCGAGGTGAAAACCCTGGTCGACAACGTGCAGCGCGCCAGCGAAGCCTTCGAACACTTCTTCAAGTAATCAACAGGGAATATCCAATGACTCAGTCCATCTGGAGCAAGTTGTTCACCGCACTGCGCGGCGGCGCCAATGAAGTCGGCGAAGCCATCGCCGACCAGCAGGCCCTGCGCATCCTCGATCAGGAAATCCGCGACGCGGACACCGCGCTGTCCAATGCCCGCCGCGAACTGGTAACGATCATGGCCAAGCACAAACTGGCCGCCGACCGCGTCAGCGAATACGACGCCAAGATCAAGGACCTCGAAGCCAAGGCTGTGGCCGCGTTGAATGCCGGCCGTGAAGACCTGGCGCTGGAAGTGGCCGAAGCGATTTCGACCCTGACCAACGACCTCGCTGCCGAGAAGAAACTCAGCGATGAATTCGGCGCCTACGCCGACAACATGCGCAAAGACATCAGCAAAGCCGAATCGCGGATCAAGAGCCTGCGCCAGCAAGTGGACATGGCCAAGGCCCGCGATAGCGTGCAGAAAGCCCAGGTCAGCGCCTCGATTGCCAGCGGCGGCGCCAACGGCAAACTGGAAACCGCGGTCGGCACCCTGAACCGCCTGCAAGCCAAGCAGCAGCAACGCGCTGCCGAGCTGAGCGCAGCGGACGAACTGGCCGACGCCTCTACCGGCAACGACCTGGAACGCAAACTGCGCGACGCCGGCATCACGCCGAACGAAGGCAGCGCCAATGCGATCCTTGAGCGCCTGAAGCAGAAGTCCGCGCAGTAATGACTGAACGGTAACTTGTGGGAGCGAGCCTGCTCGCGAAAGCGTCGTGACAGTCAAATAATCGAGTGACTGACACAACCCATTCGCGAGCAGGCTCGCTCCCACATGGTTTTGCGGCGTAATTGCCCCTGCTCGTTCACCGCTTCGCCCGTTACACTACCGCCACTTTTTCACCCCCGAACACCTCCACCCGCTTCAAGGAACGTACCCATGGGATGGTTTAAAGACTTGCTCGGCACCAGCAATTGGCAGACCGCTGCGCCAACGACCACCGCCGCCAGCGGCCCACTGGGCATGGCTCAAGGCAAAGGCGTGCGCTTCGACACGACCCTGGCGTTGCTGCTGGAAGGCTCGACGTCGGTGCGGGTGCCATTCGATCAAGCGGTGTGGAGCGCCGGCTGGGTCGATCTCGGCCAGTCCAATAAATTGCACCGCTATTACATGAACGACGAGGATTTCTGGGTGCAGATCCACGTCACCGGCGATGATCAGGTCGAGTCGGTCACCCTGTTCAATTACCTCAGCTACGTGACGGTCAACAGTGACGCCGAACTGCAGCGTCTGGCCGGCCCGAACAGCCTGATCGGTCTGCCGACCTACAACCACGACGGTGTTGAATACACCCGCGAATGGGGCACCGAACTGCAGCAGACTGAACTGGTGCCAATGACCGAACACGTGGTCAATCCGGACGAGTCCTACACCATCAAGCACCACGCCATGCTGTATGCCCGCGACACCGGTCTGACCGATCGCCGCGAACTGCTGCTGTTCTCCGTCGAACAGGACGAAGAAGGCACCGTCAGCCTGAGCACCTCGCTGGGCATCTCGCTGTACACGACTGATTTGAGCGCCATCTAAAAAAGGAAGTTTTTCATGCTGGAAGTCTTGGCCGTTTCTCTGAACAAAACCGCGCTGGTCGGTTTTGTCGTCTACCTGATCGGCGCCGTGTTGCTGTTCATGCTGTTTCAATTCGTCTACACGCGCATCACCGCGCACAAGGAATTCGAGCTGATCCGCGCCGGCAACACTGCCGCCGCCATTGCCCTGTCCGGGGCGATCATCGGTTTCGCCATTCCGGCGAGCAACGTGATCGCCTACTCGGTCAACGTGCTCGACTTTGTCCTCTGGGCGGTCATCGCCGCCGTCGTGCAATTGCTGGCGTTTGTCGCTACCGGGCTGGTGCTCAAGGGCACTTCCCAGCGCATCGCCAACGGCGAAGTCGCCGCCGGCATCTATGTGGCTGCCGTGGCGATCAGCGTCGGCATGCTCAATGCCGCGTGCATGACCCCGTCCCACTGACCGGCAGGAAGCCTCTCGATGAAACGCAGCAAATACGTGCAATTGTCCCTCGCCGCATCGGTGGCGATGGCGATTTCCGGTGAAGCAGCGGCGCTGGATCAGCCGCGCAACTTCCAGAGCGTTGAACAGTGTGTCGACGCCGAATTGGCCGCCGATCTCTGCTCCAGCGCCTACGTCGCCGCCCTGAACGAACACCGGCGCATCGCCCCGGCCTACACCGACAAGGCCAAGTGCGACGCAGACTTCGCCGCTGGCTGGTGTCAGAAAAATTCCGATGGCCGTTTCGTGCCGAAACTCGGCGGCTTCAAAGTGCCGGGCAATGCCGAGACGCCGCAAGATCTAGATGCCATCGCCAATTCGCAAATGCCGGCGGGAGACACCACCAGCAGCAGTGCCAGCCACGGCGGCTCGCACTATTCCGGTGGCTCAGGTGGCGGCGGCAATGGCTGGCTGACCGGCTGGCTGATCGGCAACGCAATGAGCAACAACGCCGAACGCACCGTTTACCGTGATCGCGAAACGCGCCAGCCGTACAACACCTCAACGCAGTACCGCCGAGCTGACACAACCTCGCGCAGCCAGTCGGATTACGAGAGCAGCAAGAGCAAACCGGTGAACGTTGCGTCGTCGACTTCGCGCGGCGGCTTCGGCAGCCAGTCCAGCGCCCGCAGCGGTTGGGGTGGCTGGGGCAGCAGTTCCGGACGCTCGAGCAGCTGACATGAAAAAGATCCACTGCGCCGAGCGCCCCGACTGGAAACACACCGCTGAAAGCCTCGGTTTCCTGTTCCACACCATCGACGACGAACCGTACTGGGACGAAAGCGCCTACTACCAGTTCAGCCTCGCGCAGATCGAAAACGATCTGGAAGACCCGACTACCGAACTGCACGAGATGTGTATGGATCTGGTGGATCGCGTCGTCAACAGCGAGGAGTTGCTCGATCGACTGAGTATCCCGGCGGCGTACTACGACATGATCCGCACCTCCTGGCGCGAGGGTCATCCGCATCTGTACGGTCGCATGGACTTTTCCTACAGCGGCAACGGGCCGGCGAAACTGCTGGAGCTCAACTACGACACGCCGACCAGCCTCTATGAGGCGGCGGCGTTTCAATGGGGCTGGCTGGAACAGTGCATCGAGCGTGGCACGCTGCCGCCACATGCTGACCAGTTCAACAGCATCGACACCAAGCTGCATCAGGCCTTCGCCGAGTTGCAGTTGAAGCGGCCGTTCTACTTTGCGTCGATGAAGGATTCGGTCGAGGACAAAGGCACCACCGATTACCTGCGGCTGATCGCGGAAAAGGTCGGCATCGAATCACGCCACATCGATATCGAAGACATTGGCCTGACGGCTGAAGGTCGTTTCGTCGATCTGCAGGATCGCTGGATCCCGCACCTGTTCAAGCTGCACGCCTGGGAATTCATCTTCCACGAGCCGTTCGGCGCAGCGATCGCCGAATGCGATACGCAGTTTTTCGAACCGGCGTGGAAGGCGATTCTGTCGAACAAAGGTGCCCTGCCGCTGCTGTGGGAATTGCACAAGGGACATCCGAATCTGCTCGCTGCGCACCTTGATCCGAATCCGCAGAGTGCGGTGCCGAAGGGCTGGGTGCGCAAGCCGTACTTTTCCCGCGAAGGTGCCAACATCGAACTGCAAACAGTGGAAGGTCTGATCGTCAAAGAGGACGGGCCTTACACCGATGCGCCATTCATCCTGCAGGAGTTCGCACCGCTGCCGAAGTTTGGCGACAGCTACACGCTGATTGGCTCGTGGGTGATTGGCGATGAGGCAGCGGGGATTGGTGTGCGTGAAGACAATAGTCTGATCACCAAGGATTCAAGTCGATTTTTGCCGCACCTGATCCTCGACTGAAACAATTCCTCATGTAGGAGCTGACGAGTGCAACGAGGCTGCGATCTTTTGATCTTCAGAAGCAACGTCAAAAGATCGCAGCCTCGTTGCACTCGTCAGCTCCTACAGGTGATAAGGGTCGCGCTGAAATAGCCTCACAAAAAAGGCCCGTCGTTTAAGCGGCGGGCCTTTTTCATTCAAGACGGTTACAGCGGCAAATCAGAACGGAATATCGTCATCGAAGCTGTCGAAATCCGGAGCCGGTTGCGGTGCGGCCTGCTGCGGTGCTTGCGGAGCCGAACGCTGCTGTGGAGCCGACTGCTGCGGGCGCGGTGCCTGCTGACGTGGCGCCTGCTGCTGGTAGTTGTTGCCGCCGCCTTGCTGGTCGCCCTGTTGTGGACGGCCGCCGAGCAGTTGCATGGTGCCTTGCATGTCGACCACGATTTCAGTGGTGTAACGCTTGATGCCGTCCTTTTCCCACTCGCGGGTCTGCAGCTTGCCTTCGATGTAGACCTGCGAACCCTTGCGCAGGTATTCACCGGCGATCTCGGCAACCTTGCCGAACATCGATACGCGGTGCCATTCGGTTTTCTCGACCTTCTGACCGGTCTGCTTGTCGGTCCATTGTTCGCTGGTGGCCAGACTCAGGTTGGTCACGGCATTACCGTTAGGCAGGTAGCGAACTTCGGGATCCTGGCCGCAAGTGCCGACCAATATGACTTTGTTAACCCCACGGGCCATAACGTTCTCCTAAGCGTCGCACGCAGCCCCGGCCGGGTTGTTGACCAGGCGTTCGAGGGTGGTGCGATCCACTAATTCTTTGTCCAGTTTGATGTAAACAGCCGCCTCTTCGGCGACTATCACTGCATCTGTTACCCCTACCAGGGCCTTGAGGCGCTCGACCAGACCCGCTTCGCGGATCGCTTCGGGCGACAACGGCAAGCGCAGGCTCGTCACGTAGGGAGGTTCGCGCATGGTAACAGCAAAGGCCAGCCAAAGTGCAGCCAGCGCGGCGCATCCGAGGAACACAACCGACAGACCGCCATGCTGGAACAACCAGCCGCCGAGTATCCCGCCGAGTGCCGAACCGAGGAACTGGCTGGTGGAGTACACGCCCATGGCCGTGCCCTTGCCGCCTGCCGGTGAAACCTTGCTGATCAGCGACGGCAACGATGCCTCGAGCAGATTGAACGCGGTGAAAAACACCACCGTACCGATCACCAGAGCACGCAGGCTGTCGCCGAACTGCCAGAAGAATAGTTCAGTCAGCATCAATGTCATGACGGCGCCGAGCAAAACTCGTTTCATTTTGCGTTTCTTCTCGCCGTAGATAATGAACGGGATCATGGCGAAGAACGAAATCAGCAGCGCGGTGAGGTAGACCCACCAGTGCTGTTCCTTGGGCAAACCGGCTTTTTCCACCAGTGCCAGCGGCAAGGCGACGAAGCTCGACATCAACATGGCATGTAACACAAAGATGCCCAGATCCAGGCGCAGCAGGTCCGGGTGCTTGAGCGTCGGCATCAGTGCCTGCCGGGCGACGCCGGACTCACGGTGCTGCAACGGCCCGGTGGATTGCGGCACCATGAACATGATGATCAG
Source organism: Pseudomonas sp. TE9122 (assembly GCF_056278925.1). Lineage (NCBI taxonomy): Bacteria > Pseudomonadati > Pseudomonadota > Gammaproteobacteria > Pseudomonadales > Pseudomonadaceae > Pseudomonas > Pseudomonas sp. TE9122. The sequence goes on from NZ_JBWBQI010000001.1 coordinate 4,740,606, forward strand.
GATGCCGACCAGCGCCATGGCGCCAGTGGCGAGGAACAGCCCGGACAGCCCGAACGCACTGGTCAGTAACGGCCCGACCACCATGGCCACGGCGAACGACAGGCCGATGGTCATGCCGATCATCGCCATGGCTTTGGTGCGATGCTGCTCGCGGGTCAGGTCGGAAAGCAGCGCCATCACCGCTGCGGAAATCGCCCCGGCGCCCTGCAGGATTCGCCCGGCGATCACGCCCCAGATCGAATCGGCCTGGGAAGCCAGAACACTGCCGAGAGCGAACACGATCAGGCCGAGGTAGATCACCGGCCGGCGACCGATGCGGTCGGAAATGATCCCGAACGGAATCTGGAAAATTGCCTGGGTCAGACCGTAAGCGCCAATCGCCAGCCCGATCAGGGCCGGGGTCGCTCCCGCCAGATCCATGCCATAGGTCGCCAGCACCGGCAACACCATGAACATGCCAAGCATACGGAAGGCGAACACCAGGGCCAGACCGCTCGCCGCGCGGGTCTCGCTGCCACTCATGCGTTCGCTGTGGGGATCGTGCATGGAAAAACCTCGTGTGAACCGGCGGCGATTCTACCAGTCCCATCGGAAGACGGGGTATATCGCGACGCTATGACGCGTATAGATGAAACTCTCTTCATGAACGGCAAAACGCCCTTCGTTGGATAGTGTGCATCCATCCAGTATTTGCCCGTATACTCCTACGTTTTCGACGCCCGCCAAGCGAGGCCACTTTGGACAAGATCCTGATACGTGGGGCCCGTACCCACAACCTGAAGAACATCGACCTGACCCTGCCACGGGACAAACTGATCGTCATCACCGGCCTGTCCGGATCCGGCAAGTCGTCCCTGGCGTTCGACACGCTGTATGCCGAAGGTCAGCGCCGCTATGTCGAATCGCTGTCGGCCTATGCCCGGCAGTTCCTGTCGATGATGGAAAAACCCGACGTCGACACCATCGAAGGCCTGTCGCCGGCGATCTCCATCGAACAAAAGTCGACCTCGCACAACCCGCGTTCGACGGTCGGCACCATCACCGAAATCTACGACTACCTGCGCTTGCTCTATGCCCGCGTGGGTACGCCGCGTTGCCCGGATCACGACATTCCGCTGGAGGCGCAGACCGTCAGCCAGATGGTCGATCTGGTGCTGGCGCAGCCGGAAGGCAGCAAACTCATGCTGCTGGCGCCGGTGATCCGCGAACGCAAAGGCGAACACCTGTCGGTCTTCGAAGAATTGCGTGCGCAAGGTTTCGTCCGCGCTCGGGTCAACGGACGCATTTGCGAGCTCGACGAGCTGCCGAAGCTGGATAAACAGAAGAAGCATTCGATCGATGTGATCGTTGACCGCTTCAAGGTCCGCGCCGATCTGCAGCAGCGCCTCGCCGAGTCTTTCGAGACTGCGCTGAAACTCGCCGACGGCATTGCCCTGGTCGCGCCGATGGACGACGAGCCCGGCGAAGAAATGATCTTCTCCGCACGCTTCGCCTGCCCGATCTGCGGCCATGCGATCAGCGAGCTGGAACCCAAGCTGTTTTCCTTCAACAACCCGGCCGGCGCCTGCCCGACCTGTGATGGCCTGGGTGTGAAGCAGTTCTTCGACATCAAGCGTCTGGTCAATGGCGAGCTGACCCTGGCCGAGGGCGCGATCCGTGGCTGGGACCGGCGCAACGTCTATTACTTCCAGATGCTTGGCTCACTCGCCTCGCACTACAAATTCAGTCTGGACAAGCCCTTCAACGACCTGAGCGCCGAGCAGCAGAAGTTCATCCTGCATGGCAGCGGCTCGCAGAACGTCGACTTCAAATACCTGAACGACCGTGGCGACATCGTCAAACGCTCGCACCCCTTCGAGGGCATCGTGCCGAATCTTGAGCGACGCTATCGCGAAACCGAATCGGCGAGCGTGCGCGAAGAGCTGGCCAAGTTCCTCAGCCATCAGGCCTGCCCGGATTGCCGTGGCACGCGTTTGCGCCGCGAAGCCCGGCACGTCTGGGTCGGTGAGAAAACCCTGCCGGCAGTGACCAATCTGCCGATCGGCGATGCCTGTGAATACTTCGGTGCGCTGAAGATGACCGGTCGGCGTGGCGAGATCGCTGACAAGATTCTCAAGGAAATTCGCGAGCGTCTGCAGTTCCTGGTCAACGTCGGACTCGACTATCTGTCGCTGGATCGCAGCGCGGACACGCTCTCCGGTGGCGAGGCGCAACGGATTCGTCTGGCCAGCCAGATTGGCGCCGGCCTGGTCGGCGTTCTGTATATCCTCGATGAACCATCCATTGGCCTGCATCAGCGCGACAACGATCGGCTGCTCGGTACGCTCAAGCATTTGCGCGATATCGGCAACACGGTAATCGTGGTCGAGCATGATGAAGACGCGATTCGTCTGGCTGACTATGTCGTCGATATCGGCCCGGGCGCCGGTGTGCACGGCGGGCAGATCGTTGCCGAGGGCACGCCGGACGAAGTCATGGCACACCCTGACTCGCTGACCGGCAAATACCTGTCCGGCCGGGTGAAGATCGAAGTGCCGGCCAAACGCACGCCGCGCAACAAGAAGCTCAACCTGTCGCTCAAAGGTGCGCGCGGCAACAATCTGCGCAATGTCGATCTGGACATCCCGATCGGCTTGCTGACTTGCGTGACTGGCGTATCCGGTTCGGGCAAATCGACACTGATCAACAACACGCTGTTCCCGCTGAGCGCCACGGCGCTCAATGGTGCGACCACGCTGGAAGCGGCCGCACATGACAGCATCAAAGGTCTGGAACATCTCGACAAAGTCGTCGACATCGACCAGAGCCCGATCGGTCGTACGCCGCGCTCCAACCCGGCGACCTATACCGGGCTGTTCACGCCGATCCGCGAACTGTTTGCCGGCGTGCCCGAGTCGCGCTCCCGGGGTTACGGCCCGGGGCGTTTCTCGTTCAACGTCAAGGGCGGTCGCTGCGAAGCGTGCCAGGGTGATGGCCTGATCAAGGTGGAAATGCACTTCCTGCCGGACATCTACGTGCCCTGCGATGTGTGCAAGAGCAAGCGCTACAACCGCGAAACCCTTGAGATCAAATACAAGGGCAAGAGCATCCACGAAACCCTCGAAATGACCATCGAGGAAGCACGGGAATTCTTCGATGCGGTGCCGGCACTGGCGCGCAAGCTGCAAACGCTGATGGATGTCGGCCTGTCCTACATCAAGCTCGGGCAGTCGGCGACGACCCTGTCCGGCGGTGAAGCACAGCGGGTCAAGTTGTCGCGCGAGCTGTCCAAACGCGATACGGGCAAAACCCTGTATATCCTCGACGAGCCAACCACCGGCCTGCACTTCGCCGATATCCAGCAGTTACTCGATGTTCTGCATCGTCTGCGCGATCACGGCAACACCGTGGTGGTGATCGAGCATAACCTCGATGTGATCAAGACCGCTGACTGGCTGGTGGACCTCGGTCCTGAAGGCGGTTCCAAGGGCGGGCAGATCATTGCCACCGGTACGCCGGAGGAAGTTGCCGAGATGAAGCAATCTCACACCGGCCATTACCTCAAGCCGCTGCTGATCCGCGATCGGGCGTAACTGCCAGGCATGAAAAAGCCCCTGTCACCGTTGAGGTGCCAGGGGCTTTTTTGTAGCTGGTGCAATCAGGACGCGTGGGATTGCAGGTAGTTCTCGAGACCGATCAGCTTGATCAGGCCCAACTGCTTTTCCAGCCAGTAGGTGTGATCTTCTTCGGTGTCGTTGAGCTGAACCCGCAGAATTTCGCGACTGACGTAGTCCTTGTGTTGCTCGCAAAGTTCGATGCCTTTGCACAGCGCAGCGCGGACTTTGTATTCGAGGCGCAGATCAGCTTCGAGCATCGTAGGCACCGTGGTGCCGACGTCCAGATCATCCGGACGCATGCGCGGCGTGCCTTCGAGCATCAGAATCCGCCGCATCAATGCATCGGCGTGGCCGGCCTCTTCTTCCATCTCGTGGTTGATGCGCTCGTAGAGCTTGGTAAACCCCCAGTCCTCATACATCCGCGAATGAACGAAATATTGGTCACGCGCGGCCAGTTCGCCGGTCAGCAACGTATTGAGGTAATCGATTACATCTGGGTGGCCTTGCATCGCCCTACATCTCCCTTCCTGAAAGTCTGTAGTTTGAACCAACCTGACTGGAAGGTCACTCACCGCGCGCAATAAAAGCGAAGATATTCTGAGAAAAGCAGGCCAAATAACGCAAAAACCGCCCAAATGAGGGCGGTTCTGCTTCTCGTTTAGACTTCGTTAAGCTGTAGGCTAAGCAGCTTTGCGATTGCTTCTCCATACGCTGGATCGGCTTTGTAGAAATGCTGCAACTGGCGATCGACGACGTCGCTGGAAACACCCGCCATTGCGCCGGCAATGTTGCTGACCAGCAGCGCTTTTTGCTCTTCGCTCATCAAGCGGAACAAGGCACCGGCATGGCTGTAGTAGTCGGTGTCTTCGCGGTGATCATAGCGATCAGCGGCACCGCTCAAGGCCAGCGCTGGCTCAGCGTAATGTGGCGCTTGTTTCGGCGACTCAACGTAGCTGTTCGGTTCATAGTTCGGCGCCGCGCCGCCATTGCTGCCGAACGCCATGGAGCCGTCACGCTGATAAGTATTCACCGGGCTGCGCGGAGCGTTCACCGGCAATTGCTGGTGGTTGGTGCCCACACGGTAGCGGTGCGCGTCAGCGTAGGCGAATACGCGACCCTGCAGCATACGGTCCGGCGACAGACCCACGCCTGGCACCATGTTGCTCGGGCCAAACGCAGCCTGTTCAACTTCAGCGAAGTAGTTCAGCGGGTTGCGGTTCAACTCCAGCTCACCAACTTCGATCAACGGAAACTCCTTCTGCGACCAGGTCTTGGTCACGTCGAATGGGTTCTCGTAATGAGCCGCCGCTTGCGCCTCGGTCATGATCTGAATGCACACGCGCCATTTCGGGAATTCACCGCGCTCGATGGCCTCGAACAGGTCACGCTGCGCATAGTCCGGGTCGGTACCGGCCAAACGGGCGGCCTCGGCTGGTGCCAGGTTCTTGATGCCTTGCTGAGTCTTATAGTGCCACTTCACCCAGTGACGCTCGCCCTTGGCGTTGATCAGGCTGTAAGTGTGACTGCCGAAGCCATGCATATGGCGATAGCCGTCAGGGATGCCACGATCAGAAAACAGGATAGTGACCTGGTGCAGCGCCTCAGGCGAATGCGACCAGAAATCCCACATCATCTGCGCGCTTTTCAAGTTGCTTTGCGGCAGACGCTTTTGCGTGTGGATAAAGTCCGGAAACTTCAGCGGATCACGGATGAAGAACACTGGCGTGTTGTTGCCAACGATGTCCCAGTTGCCTTCCTCGGTGTAGAACTTCAAGGCGAAGCCGCGCGGATCGCGCTCGGTGTCGGCTGAACCACGCTCGCCACCTACGGTGGAAAAGCGCAGAAAGGTTGGCGTTTGTTTGCCTACCGATTCAAACAGCTTGGCACAGGTGTATTCCGTGATGTCACGGGTGACGGTGAACGTGCCGTAGGCGCCCGAGCCTTTAGCGTGGACACGGCGCTCAGGAATGTTTTCACGGTTGAAGTGCGCGAGTTTTTCGATCAGATGGAAATCGTCGAGAAGCAGCGGACCGCGTGGGCCGGCGGAACGGGAATTCTGGTTATCAGCGACTGGCGCGCCACTGGCGGTTGTAAGCGTCTTGGTCTGGCTCATGCGGTCTTCTTCCTCTGTCAGTCTTGAACTGCCGGCTAATGGGCTTGGCGGGAAGTATTGATCATCGACGTTACAGCTACAAATTCATTAACCTGCAAGCATCGATAGATAATTACTAATTATGTTTTCCCGGCACATAGTGGCAGTTCAACCATGTCAGAAACTTGTATGGACGGCGCATTTCTTACAGACACAAAAAACCGGGCACTAGGCCCGGTTTTTCGTTTCAGACTGACGTCTTACTCGGCGGATACAGCTTCGCCAGCAGTAGCACGATCAACCAACTCGACGTACGCCATAGGCGCGTTGTCGCCAGCGCGGAAACCGCACTTGAGGATGCGCAGGTAGCCACCCTCACGGGTAGCGTAACGCTTGCCCAGGTCGTTGAAGAGCTTACCAACGATAGCTTTCGAACGAGTACGGTCGAAAGCCAGACGGCGGTTAGCCAGGCTGTCTGTCTTGGCCAGAGTGATCAGCGGCTCGGCAACGCGGCGCAGTTCTTTGGCTTTTGGCAGAGTAGTTTTGATCAGCTCGTGCTCGAACAGCGACACCGCCATGTTTTGGAACATGGCCTTGCGGTGCGAGCTGGTGCGGCTCAGGTGACGACCACTTTTACGATGACGCATGGTTCATTCCTTACCAAACACTACGTTCGGTGATTACGACGATCAGGCAGTCGCCTTGTCGTCCTTCTTAAGACTTGCAGGCGGCCAGTTGTCGAGGCGCATGCCGAGGGACAGACCGCGGGAGGCCAGAACGTCCTTGATTTCAGTCAAGGATTTCTTGCCCAGGTTCGGAGTCTTCAACAGCTCTACTTCGGTACGCTGAATCAGGTCGCCGATGTAGTAGATGTTTTCCGCCTTAAGGCAGTTAGCCGAACGTACAGTCAGTTCCAGATCGTCAACCGGGCGAAGCAGGATCGGATCGATCTCGTCTTCCTGCTCGACAACCAGCGGCTCACTTTCACCTTTGAGGTCGACGAACGCAGCCAGCTGCTGTTGCAGGATGGTTGCAGCGCGACGGATAGCCTCTTCAGGATCCAGGGTACCGTTGGTTTCCAGATCAATAACCAGCTTGTCCAGGTTGGTACGCTGCTCGACACGGGCGTTTTCCACCACGTAAGCGATACGGCGAACCGGGCTGAACGAAGAGTCGAGCTGCAAGCGACCGATGCTGCGGCTTTCGTCTTCATCGCTCTGACGCGAGTCGGCTGGCTCATAACCACGACCACGAGCTACGGTGAGCTTCATGTTCAGGGCGCCGTTAGACGCCAGGTTAGCGATTACGTGATCGGGATTAACGATCTCGACATCATGATCCAGCTGAATATCGGCAGCGGTAACCACCCCCGAACCCTTCTTCGACAAGGTCAGCGTAACTTCGTCACGACCGTGCAGCTTGATGGCCAGACCTTTAAGGTTCAACAGGATTTCAATTACGTCTTCCTGTACACCTTCGATGGCGCTGTACTCGTGGAGCACACCGTCAATCTCGGCCTCGACTACTGCGCAGCCGGGCATTGAGGACAACAGGATGCGGCGCAGCGCGTTGCCCAGGGTGTGGCCAAAACCACGCTCGAGAGGCTCGAGAGTGATCTTGGCGCGGGTTGGACTGACAACCTGCACATCAATGTGGCGGGGTGTCAGGAACTCATTTACCGAAATCTGCATGGATGCACCTATTTTCTAGCCCTTACTTGGAGTAGAGCTCGACAATCAGGCTTTCGTTGATGTCGGCGGACAGATCACTGCGAGCAGGAACGTTCTTGAAAACGCCCGACTTCTTCTCAGTGTCTACTTCTACCCATTCTACGCGGCCACGTTGGGCACACAGATCGAGAGCTTGGACAATGCGAAGCTGGTTTTTTGCTTTCTCGCGAACTGCAACCACGTCACCAGCACGAACCTGATACGACGGAACGTTTACGGTCTGACCGTTAACGCTGATCGACTTGTGCGATACCAGTTGACGGGATTCGGCACGAGTCGAACCAAAGCCCATACGGTATACAACGTTGTCCAGACGGCATTCGAGCAGTTGCAGCAGGTTTTCACCGGTTGCACCTTTCTTGCCAGCAGCTTCTTTGTAGTAGCCGCTGAACTGACGCTCGAGAACGCCGTAGATACGACGGACCTTCTGCTTTTCACGCAGTTGGGTGCCGTAGTCGGACTGGCGACCGCGGCGCTGGCCGTGGATACCAGGTGCTGCTTCAATGTTGCACTTCGATTCGATCGCGCGCACGCCGCTCTTCAGGAAGAGATCGGTGCCTTCGCGACGAGCGAGTTTGCATTTTGGACCAATGTAACGAGCCATTCTTTACAATCTCCTGGATTACACGCGGCGCTTCTTCGGCGGACGGCACCCGTTGTGCGGGATTGGCGTCACGTCGGTGATGCTGGCGATCTTGTAGCCACAGCCGTTCAAAGCGCGGACTGCGGATTCACGACCTGGACCTGGACCCTTGACGTTGACGTCGAGGTTTTTCAGGCCGTATTCCAGCGCAGCTTGACCAGCACGTTCAGCAGCTACTTGAGCAGCGAACGGGGTGGACTTGCGGGAACCGCGGAAACCCGAACCACCGGAGGTAGCCCAGGAAAGAGCGTTACCTTGACGGTCGGTAATGGTCACGATGGTGTTGTTAAAAGATGCATGGATGTGGGCGATGCCATCAACCACTGTCTTTTTAACTTTTTTACGAGGACGAGCAGCAGGTTTTGCCATGATTAAATTCCTGTCGATTCGCTGGGGCGATTACTTGCGGATCGGCTTACGCGGACCTTTACGGGTACGCGCGTTGGTCTTGGTACGCTGACCGCGTACTGGCAGACCACGACGATGACGCAGACCGCGATAGCAACCGAGGTCCATCAAGCGCTTGATTTTCATGTTGATTTCGCGACGCAGGTCACCTTCAGTGGTGAACTTCGCCACTTCGCCACGCAGCTGTTCAATTTGCTCGTCGCTCAGATCTTTGATCTTTGCTGCTGGGTTTACCCCAGTCACTGCACAGATCTTCTGCGCAGTAGTGCGACCAACACCATAGATGTAGGTCAGCGAGATAACAGTATGCTTGTTATCTGGAATGTTAACGCCTGCAATACGGGCCATTCAGTGGGACTCCAATTGACAGCTACCTACGCCCCGGAAGCCAAGAAATAGGGCGCGAGATAATATCGCTGTAATAACAAATAATCAACCCGGTAGCGCACTAGCTACCGGGCTTGAAGCACAATCACACTCAGCCTTGGCGCTGTTTGTGACGCGGTTCCGCGCTGCAAATTACTCGAACAACACCTTCGCGGCGAATAATCTTGCAGTTACGGCACAGCTTTTTCACCGATGCACGAACTTTCATCACCAACTCCTCGAACCTTATGGGTACTCAGCGCAACATGCCGCTGCCGTAACCCTTCAGGTTGGCTTTCTTCATCAGGGATTCGTACTGGTGCGAAACGAGGTGCGATTGTACTTGGGACATGAAGTCCATCACAACCACGACCACGATCAGCAACGAGGTCCCGCCAAGGTAGAACGGAACGTTTGCTGCAACCACCAGGAATTGGGGCAACAGGCACACGGCCGTCATGTAAAGAGCACCGAACAGGGTCAAGCGGGTCAGAACGCCATCAATATAGCGCGCAGACTGCTCACCTGGACGAATGCCCGGAATAAAGGCACCGGACTTCTTCAGGTTTTCCGCTACGTCTTTCGGATTGAACATCAACGCCGTATAGAAGAAGCAGAAGAAAATAATCCCTGCACTAAACAGCAGAATATTCAACGGCTGACCAGGAGCGATCGACTGCGAGATGTCCTGCAACCAGCCCATACCTTCAGACTGACCGAACCAGGCACCCAACGAAGCCGGGAACAGCAAAATGCTGCTCGCGAAAATAGCCGGAATAACACCGGCCATGTTCACCTTCAGCGGCAAGTGGCTTGTCTGCGCAGCAAAAACCTTGCGGCCCTGCTGACGCTTGGCGTAATGAACAGCGATACGACGCTGACCACGCTCAATGAACACCACGAAACCGATAATCGCTACTGCCAGCAAACCGATGGCAACCAGGGCGAAGATGTTGATATCACCCTGACGCGCAGACTCGAAAGACTGCCCGATTGCTCTCGGAAGACCGGCGACGATACCCGAAAAAATCAACATCGAGATACCGTTGCCAACACCACGCTCAGTAATCTGCTCACCCAGCCACATCATGAACATCGCACCAGCCACAAATGTGGTTACCGCGACGAAATGGAAGCCAAAGTCACCAGTGAACGCGACGCCCTGCCCCGCCAGACCAATGGACATGCCAATAGCCTGGACCAGAGCGAGAGCGACGGTGAGGTAGCGGGTGTACTGGCTAATCTTGCGACGGCCAGCTTCACCTTCCTTCTTCAACTGCTCCAGCTGCGGGCTGACGGCGGTCATCAATTGCATGATGATCGATGCCGAAATGTACGGCATGATCCCCAGTGCAAAGATGCTCATCCGTTCCAGCGCGCCGCCGGAGAACATGTTGAACAAGCTAAGAATGGTCCCCTCATTCTGTCGAAACAGGTCTGCGAGTCGGTCCGGGTTGATACCTGGAACCGGGATGTGTGCGCCTATTCGGTAGACGATAATCGCCAGGAACAGAAAACGCAGACGAGCCCAGAGTTCAGACATACCGCCTTTGCCGAGCGCAGAGAGAGCACCTTGCTTAGCCATTTATTCCTCGAACTTGCCGCCAGCTGCTTCGATAGCCGCACGCGCACCTTTGGTGGCGCCGATTCCCTTGCCGATAGTGACAGCGCGAGTCACTTCACCGGACAGCATGATTTTCACACGCTGTACGTTGACGTTGATCACGTTGGCATCTTTCAGGGACTGCACAGTAACGATGTCGCCTTCCACTTTAGCCAGCTCGGACAAACGCACTTCTGCGCGATCCATGGCTTTGAGGGAAACGAAACCGAACTTAGGCAGACGACGATGCAGCGGCTGTTGACCGCCTTCAAAGCCTGGAGCGATGGTGCCACCGGAGCGGGAGGTCTGACCTTTGTGACCACGGCCACCAGTCTTGCCCAAACCACTACCGATACCACGGCCCGGACGATGCTTTTCGCGACGGGAACCCGGCGCTGGACTCAGATCATTGAGTTTCATCGATTAACCCTCGACACGCAGCATGTAGTAAGCCTTGTTGATCATCCCGCGATTCTCGGGAGTATCCTGGACTTCTACAGTGTGACCGATGCGACGCAGACCCAGACCCTTAACGCACAGTTTGTGGTTAGGGATGCGGCCGGTCATGCTTTTGATCAGCGTAACTTTAACGGTAGCCATGATTACTTGATCTCCTCAACACGCAGGCCACGCTTGGCAGCGATGGACTCAGGAGACTGCATAGCCTTCAGACCCTTGAAAGTGGCGTGAACCACGTTTACCGGGTTAGTCGAGCCGTAGCACTTGGCCAGAACGTTCTGAACGCCAGCAACTTCGAGGACAGCACGCATAGCGCCGCCAGCGATGATACCGGTACCTTCAGAAGCAGGCTGCATGTACACCTTCGAAGCGCCGTGAGCGGACTTCATCGCGTACTGCAGAGTTGTGCCGTTCAGGTCCACTTGAATCATGTTACGGCGAGCAGCTTCCATTGCCTTCTGGATCGCAGCAGGCACTTCACGCGACTTGCCACGGCCGAAGCCAACACGCCCTTTACCATCACCAACCACGGTCAACGCGGTGAAAGTGAAGATACGGCCGCCTTTAACGGTTTTGGCTACGCGGTTAACTTGAACCAGCTTCTCGATGTAGCCTTCGTCGCGCTTTTGGTCGTTATTTGACATAACTTAGAACTCCAGCCCAGCTTCACGAGCAGCATCAGCCAGCGCTTTAACGCGGCCATGGTACTTGAAGCCAGAGCGGTCGAAAGCCACTTGCGATACGCCAGCGGCCTTAGCACGCGTAGCGACCAGCTGGCCAACCTTTGTGGCCGCGTCGATGTTGCCAGTGGCACCATCACGCAGTTCTTTATCCAAAGTCGAGGCACTTGCCAGGACTTTGTTGCCGTCGGCCGAGATGACCTGGGCGTAGATGTGCTGCGACGAGCGGAACACGCAGAGACGCACGACTTCGAGTTCGTGCATTTTCAGGCGTGCTTTGCGAGCGCGACGCAGTCGAGTAACTTTTTTGTCGGTCATTTGCTATGCCCTACTTCTTCTTGGCTTCTTTACGACGGACGACTTCGTCCGCGTAGCGCACACCTTTGCCTTTGTACGGCTCTGGTGGACGGAAGTCGCGGATCTCGGCGGCCACTTGACCTACCAGCTGCTTGTCGATGCCCTTGATCAGGATATCGGTCTGGCTAGGAGTCTCAGCGGTGATGCCTTCCGGCAGTTCGTAATCCACTGGGTGCGAGAAGCCAAGAGCCAGGTTCAGAACCTGACCTTTTGCTTGCGCTTTGTAACCAACACCGACCAGCTGGAGCTTGCGCTCAAAGCCTTGGCTTACGCCCTGGACCATGTTGTTTACCAACGCACGCGTGGTACCGGCCATTGCGCGAGTTTGTTGATCGCCATTGCGAGCAGCGAAACGCAGCTCACCAGCTTCTTCAACGATCTCAACGGACGAATGGATGTTCAGTTCAAGAGTGCCCTTGGCACCCTTCACCGAAAGCTGTTGGCCTGCGAATTTGACTTCGACACCGGCTGGCAGCTTAACGGGGTTCTTAGCGACGCGAGACATGCTTATCCCCCCTTAGAACACAGTGCAAAGAACTTCGCCGCCGACACCGGCAGCGCGCGCAGCACGATCAGTCATCACACCTTTGTTGGTGGAGACGATAGACACGCCAAGACCGCCACGAACTTTCGGCAGATCTTCAACGGACTTGTACTGACGCAGGCCTGGACGACTAACGCGCTTCACTTCTTCGATAACCGGACGGCCTTCGAAGTACTTCAGCGAGATGGACAGCGACGGCTTGGCGTCGGTGGTGATCTGAAAATCCGCGATGTAACCTTCGTCCTTCAGGACTTTTGCTACAGCAGCCTTCAACGTGGAAGACGGCATGCTTACGACAGACTTTTCAGCCATCTGGGCATTACGGATTCGAGTTAGCATGTCCGCTAACGGGTCCTGCATACTCATGGGCTAGACGCTCCTAATACAAAAAAATTAGCCTTGCGGCTACTACTTGTCGCCGAGAACTTCCGGGCAGAAAAACACGGGCTCAGGCGAGCCGGTCATTCTAGACACACCCCAGAAATGAATCAAGCCCCAAAAGGGGCTTGATTCAGATTCAAGGCCACCGATGGTCAGGTTCTTGCGAACCCGAACATCGAGACTTTGACAACAATTACCAGCTGGCCTTAACCAGACCTGGCACGTCACCACGCATTGCAGCTTGACGCAGCATGTTACGGCCGAGGCCGAACTTGCGGTACACGCCGTGCGGACGACCAGTCAGGCGGCAACGGTTACGCATGCGCGAAGCGCTTGCGTCACGTGGTTGCTTCTGCAGAGCTACGGTAGCTTCCCAACGCGCTTCTGGACTTGCGTTCAGATCGACGATGATAGCTTTCAGCGCTGCACGCTTGGTGGCGTACTTGGCAACGGTGAGCTGACGCTTCAGCTCACGGTTCTTCATGCTCTTCTTGGCCATTTTCCTACTCCAATCAGTTGCGGAACGGGAATTTGAAAGCACGCAGCAGAGCGCGGCCTTCATCATCGTTCTTGGCAGTGGTGGTCAGGGTAATGTCCAGACCGCGGAGAGCATCGATCTTGTCGTAGTCGATTTCCGGGAAGATGATCTGCTCTTTCACGCCCATGCTGTAGTTACCACGACCATCAAAGGACTTGGCATTCAGGCCGCGGAAGTCGCGAACCCGAGGCAGGGAGATCGACAGCAGACGATCCAGGAACTCGTACATACGCTCACGGCGCAGGGTCACTTTGACGCCGATCGGCCATCCTTCGCGGACTTTAAAGCCAGCAATGGATTTACGAGCGTAGGTCACAACGACTTTCTGGCCGGTGATCTTTTCCAGGTCAGCAACAGCGTGCTCGATGACTTTTTTGTCGCCGATCGCTTCGCCCAGACCCATGTTCAGGGTGATTTTGGTAACGCGCGGAACTTCCATCACGTTCGAAAGCTTAAGTTCTTCCTTAAGTTTCGGAGCGATTTCCTTCCGGTAAATCTCTTTTAGTCGTGCCATGGTCTTCTACCTAGCAGTGTTCAAGCATCAACCGCTTTTTGGGTCGACTTGAAGACACGAATTTTCTTACCGTCTTCTACTTTGAAACCAACGCGGTCAGCCTTGTTGGTTTCGCCGTTGAAGATGGCGACGTTGGAAGCGTGCAGTGGCGCTTCTTTCTCGACGATACCGCCCTGTACGCCCGACATCGGGTTAGGCTTGGTATGACGCTTGACCAGGTTCAGACCACCAACAACCAGACGGTTGTCAGCAAGAACCTTCAGCACCTTACCGCGCTTACCTTTGTCTTTGCCGGCGATCACGATGATCTCGTCGTCACGACGAATCTTTTGCATGTCGGATCTCCTTACAGCACTTCTGGGGCGAGCGAGACGATCTTCATGAACTTCTCAGTACGAAGTTCACGGGTCACTGGCCCAAAGATACGGGTGCCGATCGGCTCTTGCTTGTTGTTCAGAAGAACAGCAGCGTTGCCATCAAAGCGGATAATGGAGCCATCAGCACGACGTACGCCGTGACGAGTGCGGACTACAACAGCAGTCATCACTTGGCCTTTTTTCACTTTACCGCGAGGAATTGCTTCCTTCACGGTAACTTTGATGATGTCACCGATACCAGCGTAACGACGATGGGAGCCACCCAGCACCTTGATGCACATAACACGGCGAGCGCCGCTGTTATCGGCCACATCGAGCATGGATTGAGTCTGAATCATATAATTTCTCCGACCCCTAGCCCTTAGACTTCCACAGCGCGTTCGAGAACATCAACCAGCGCCCAAGACTTGGTCTTGGCCATCGGACGAGTTTCACGAATAGTGACTTTGTCGCCGATGTGGCACTGATTGGTTTCGTCGTGCGCGTGCAGCTTAGTCGAACGCTTAACGTATTTACCGTAGATCGGGTGCTTTACGCGACGCTCGATCAGAACGGTGATGGTTTTGTCCATCTTGTCGCTGACAACACGGCCAGTCAGCGTACGGACAGTTTTTTCGGCTTCAGCCATGATCACTTACCTGCCTGCTGGTTGAGCACAGTCTTCACGCGAGCGATGTCACGCTTAACTTGCGAGAGCAGATGAGACTGCCCCAACTGGCCAGTTGCTTTCTGCATGCGCAGATTGAACTGGTCGCGCAGCAAGCCGAGCAGTTGCTCGTTCAGCTGCTGTGCGGATTTTTCACGAAGTTCATTCGCTTTCATCACATCACCGTCCGTTTAACAAAGGAGGTGGCGAGCGGCAGCTTTGCAGCAGCCAGGGCGAAAGCCTCACGCGCCAGCTCTTCAGAAACACCCTCGATTTCATACAGGACTTTGCCTGGCTGAATCTGGGCAACCCAGTACTCCACGTTACCCTTACCTTTACCCATACGAACCTCGAGAGGTTTCTTGGAAATCGGCTTGTCCGGGAATACACGGATCCAGATCTTGCCGCCACGTTTTACGTGACGGGTCAGAGCACGACGCGCTGACTCGATCTGACGAGCGGTGAGACGACCACGAGCAACAGACTTCAGCGCGAACTCGCCGAAGCTGACTTTGCTACCGCGCAGTGCCAGACCACGGTTGTGGCCGGTCATCTGCTTGCGGAACTTCGTACGCTTTGGTTGCAACATTTGGCGTACCCCTTACTTAGCAGCTTTTTTACGAGGCGCTGGTGCTTGTGGTTTCAGTTCTTCTTGGCGACCACCAATAACTTCGCCTTTGAAGATCCAAACCTTTACACCGATCACACCGTAAGTGGTGTGAGCTTCGTAGTTGGCATAGTCGATGTCGGCACGCAGGGTGTGCAGTGGCACACGACCTTCGCGATACCATTCAGTACGTGCGATTTCAGCACCGCCGAGACGACCGCTCACTTGGATTTTGATGCCTTTGGCACCAATGCGCATGGCGTTCTGTACAGCGCGCTTCATAGCGCGACGGAACATTACACGACGCTCCAGCTGCTGAGCTACGCTCTGCGCAACCAGCATACCGTCGAGCTCCGGCTTGCGGATCTCTTCGATATTGATGTGCACAGGCACACCCATTTGCTTGGTCAGGTCCTGACGCAGTTTCTCAACATCTTCACCTTTCTTCCCGATAACGATACCTGGACGAGCGGTGTGGATGGTGATGCGTGCAGTTTGGGCCGGACGATGGATATCGATACGGCTTACGGACGCGCTTTTTAGTTTGTCTTGGAGATACTCACGCACTTTCAGATCTGCGAACAAGTAGTCCGCATAAGTCCGACCGTCTGCGTACCAGACGGAGGTGTGCTCCTTGACGATTCCCAGGCGAATGCCAATGGGATGTACTTTCTGACCCATCTCTTCGACTCCGTTACTTGTCAGCAACCTTGACAGTGATATGGCAAGACCGCTTGACGATGCGATCAGCACGGCCTTTGGCACGTGGCATGATGCGCTTCAGCGAACGCCCTTCGTTGACGAAAACGGTGCTGACCTTCAGGTCATCAACGTCTGCGCCTTCGTTATGCTCGGCGTTGGCTACGGCCGACTCCAGCACTTTCTTCATGATCTCGGCGGCTTTCTTACTGCTGAAAGCCAACAGGTTGAGCGCTTCGCCCACCTTCTTCCCGCGGATCTGGTCGGCGACCAAGCGGGCTTTCTGGGCGGAGATTCGAGCGCCCGACAACTTAGCGGCTACTTCCATTTCCTTACCCCTTAACGCTTGGCTTTCTTGTCAGCCACGTGCCCGCGATAGTTGCGGGTACCGGCGAACTCGCCCAGTTTGTGGCCGACCATGTCTTCGTTAACGAGAACTGGGACGTGCTGACGACCGTTGTGTACTGCGATGGTCAGACCGACCATTTGTGGCAGGATCATCGAACGACGCGACCAGGTTTTAATTGGTTTGCGATCGTTCTTTTCCGCCGCCACTTCGATCTTCTTCAGTAGGTGAAGATCAATAAAAGGACCTTTTTTCAGAGAACGTGGCACTGTCGTATCCCTCTATTTACTTGCGACGACGGACGATCATTTTGTCGGTACGCTTATTACCACGAGTCTTCGCGCCCTTAGTCGGGAAGCCCCATGGCGATACCGGATGACGACCACCAGAGGTACGACCTTCACCACCACCATGTGGGTGGTCAACCGGGTTCATGGCAACACCACGAACGGTTGGGCGAACGCCACGCCAGCGTTTGGCACCAGCTTTACCCAGCGAACGCAGGCTGTGCTCGGAGTTCGAGACTTCACCCAGGGTCGCACGGCATTCAGCCAGGACTTTACGCATTTCACCGGAACGCAGACGCAGGGTCACGTAGACACCTTCACGAGCGATCAGCTGAGCCGAAGCACCAGCGGAACGAGCGATCTGTGCACCTTTACCTGGCTTCAATTCGATGCCGTGTACGGTAGAACCGACTGGAATGTTGCGCAGTTGCAGAGCGTTGCCTGGCTTGATTGGAGCCAGAGCGCCTGCGATCAGCTGGTCGCCAGTACTCACGCCTTTAGGGGCGATGATGTAGCGACGCTCGCCGTCTGCGTAGCACAGCAGTGCGATGTGAGCAGTACGGTTTGGATCGTATTCGATACGCTCGACAGTGGCGACGATGCCATCTTTGTCGTTGCGACGGAAATCGACCATACGGTAATGCTGCTTATGACCACCACCGATGTGACGAGTGGTAATACGGCCATTGTTGTTACGACCACCAGACTTCGATTTTTTCTCGAGCAGCGGTGCGTGAGGAGCGCCTTTATGCAGCTCCTGGTTGACCACCTTGACCACAAAACGGCGGCCAGGGGAAGTCGGTTTGCATTTAACGATTGCCATGATGCACCCCTTCCTTACTCAGCACTGCTGCTGAAATCGAGATCTTGGCCTGGCTGAAGGGAGATAACTGCCTTCTTCCAGTCATTACGCTTGCCCAGACCGCGAGCAGTGCGCTTGCTCTTACCCAGAACGTTCAGGGTAGTGACGCGCTCTACTTTCACGCTGAACAGGCTTTCGACGGCCTTCTTGATTTCCAGCTTGGTTGCATCAGTAGCAACCTTGAAAACGAACTGGCCTTTCTTGTCTGCCAGAACCGTAGCCTTCTCGGAAACGTGCGGGCCAAGCAGAACTTTAAATACGCGTTCCTGGTTCATCCCAGCAGCTCCTCGAATTTCTTCACGGCCGACACGGTGATCAACACCTTGTCGTATGCGATCAGACTAACTGGATCGGAACCTTGCACGTCACGTACATCTACGTGCGGCAGGTTGCGAGCAGCCAGGTACAGGTTCTGATCAACAGCGTCCGACACGATCAGAACGTCGGTCAGGCTCATGTTGTTCAGTTTGCCCAGCAGATCTTTGGTTTTCGGAGTTTCAACAGCGAAATCCTGAACCACGACCAGACGATCAGTACGCACCAGCTCAGCAAGGATGGAACGCATTGCTGCGCGATACATCTTCTTGTTCAGCTTCTGGGAGTGATCCTGTGGACGAGCTGCGAAAGTGGTACCGCCGCCACGCCAGATTGGGCTACGGATAGTACCGGCACGAGCACGGCCAGTACCTTTCTGACGCCATGGGCGCTTGCCGCCACCACGAACGTCGGAACGGGTCTTCTGCTGCTTGCTACCTTGACGGCCGCCGGCCATGTAGGCCACGACTGCTTGGTGAACCAGCGTCTCGTTGAATTCGCCGCCAAATGTCAGTTCGGAAACTTCGATCGCTTGAGCGTCATTTACATTTAATTGCATGTCAGCTTCCCCTTAACCGCGAGCCTTGGCTGCTGGACGTACAACCAGGTTGCCGCCAGTAGCGCCAGGAACAGCACCCTTGACCAACAACAGATTGCGTTCAGCGTCCACGCGCACTACTTCCAGGGACTGCACGGTCACGCGCTCAGCGCCCATATGACCGGACATTTTTTTGCCCTTGAATACACGACCAGGAGTCTGGCACTGGCCGATAGAGCCTGGGACGCGGTGGGATACGGAGTTACCGTGGGTGTTATCTTGCCCGCGGAAATTCCAACGCTTGATCGTACCCTGGAAGCCTTTACCCTTGGACTGACCGGTTACATCAACCAGTTGACCAGCGGCGAAGATTTCAGCGTTGATCAGATCGCCAGCCTGGTACTCGCCTTCTTCAAGGCGGAATTCCATAGTAGCGCGACCAGCGGCAACGTTCGCTTTAGCGAAGTGGCCAGCCTGAGCTGCTGTTACACGCGAAGCGCGACGCTCGCCGACAGTGACTTGCACTGCACGATAGCCATCGGTCTCTTCAGTTTTGAACTGGGTGACGCGATTCGGCTCGATCTCAATGACCGTGACCGGAATGGAGACACCTTCTTCGGTGAAAATACGGGTCATACCGCATTTACGACCGACTACACCAATAGTCATGTTGTAAACCTCATGAGTGTACGGGGCTTTCACCCGCTATGGCCGCCCATTTCAGAGCGTTACACGACCAAGACCGAGTCTTAGCCGAGGCTGATCTGCACTTCCACACCGGCCGCAAGATCAAGCTTCATCAGCGCATCAACGGTTTTATCCGTTGGCTGGACGATGTCCAGAACACGCTTATGAGTGCGGATCTCGTACTGGTCACGCGCGTCTTTGTTGACGTGCGGGGAAACCAGAACGGTGAACCGCTCTTTACGGGTAGGCAGTGGAATTGGACCACGCACTTGAGCACCAGTACGTTTCGCGGTTTCCACGATTTCCTGGGTTGATTGGTCGATCAGGCGATGGTCAAAAGCCTTCAACCTGATACGGATTTGCTGATTTTGCATTGGATTTCAGACTCCGGCTGCTATTCCCACCGGGCGCAATACGCCCGTTAAAAGGAGGCGCAATTCTATAGACGCCCCCGATAGGTGTCAACCCAATAAAAAAGCCCCCGCTGAGCGGGGGCTTTTTCAATTCATCAAGCTGACTTTAAAAGTCTTACTCGATGATTTTGGCTACGACGCCAGCGCCGACGGTACGACCGCCTTCACGGATAGCGAAACGCAGACCATCTTCCATCGCGATGGTTTTGATCAGGGTAACAGTCATCTGAATGTTGTCACCTGGCATTACCATTTCAACGCCTTCTGGCAGCTCGCAGTTACCAGTCACGTCAGTAGTACGGAAGTAGAACTGTGGACGGTAGCCTTTGAAGAACGGAGTGTGACGACCGCCTTCTTCCTTGCTCAGAACGTAAACTTCTGCGGTGAACTTGGTGTGCGGCTTGACCGAACCTGGCTTGACCAGAACCTGGCCACGCTCAACGTCGTCACGCTTGGTACCACGCAGCAGAACGCCGCAGTTCTCGCCAGCACGACCTTCGTCGAGCAGCTTGCGGAACATTTCAACACCGGTGCAAGTAGTAACGGTGGTGTCACGCAGACCAACGATTTCCAGCGGATCCTGAACGCGAACGATACCGCGCTCGATACGACCAGTCACAACAGTACCGCGACCCGAGATCGAGAATACGTCTTCGATTGGCATCAGGAATGGCTTGTCGATCATACGAACTGGCTCTGGGATGTAGGCATCCAGAGTTTCAACCAGCTTCTTGACGGCAGTGGTGCCCATCTCGTTGTCGTCTTTGCCTTCCAGCGCCATACGAGCCGAACCGATGATGATCGGAGTGTCGTCGCCCGGGAAGTCGTAAGTCGACAGCAGGTCACGAACTTCCATCTCAACCAGTTCCAGCAGCTCAGCGTCGTCTACCAGGTCAGCCTTGTTCAGGAAGACCACGATGTACGGAACGCCAACCTGACGGGACAGCAGGATGTGCTCACGGGTTTGCGGCATCGGACCATCAGCGGCCGAGCAAACCAGGATAGCGCCGTCCATCTGAGCAGCACCGGTGATCATGTTCTTCACGTAGTCAGCGTGACCTGGGCAGTCAACGTGAGCGTAGTGACGGATCTTCGAGTTGTACTCAACGTGCGCGGTGTTGATGGTGATACCGCGAGCTTTTTCTTCTGGTGCGCTGTCGATCTTGTCGAAGTCAACGATTGCAGAACCGAAAACTTCAGAGCAAACGCGAGTCAGAGCAGCAGTCAGAGTGGTTTTACCGTGGTCAACGTGACCGATGGTGCCAACGTTGACGTGCGGTAGGGAACGATCAAATTTTTCTTTAGCCACGACAATTAACTCCTAGCCTAAAGGGGCTGAATCAGCCTTGTTTTTTGGTTACGGATTCGACGATGTGCGACGGAGCCGTATCATATTTTTTGAATTCCATAGAGTAGCTTGCGCGACCCTGGGACATGGAACGAACGTCGGTCGCATAACCGAACATCTCACCCAGTGGAACCTCGGCACGGATAACCTTGCCGGACACTGTGTCTTCCATACCCTGGATCATGCCGCGACGACGGTTAAGGTCGCCCATCACATCACCCATATAGTCTTCAGGCGTAACAACCTCTACCGCCATGATCGGCTCGAGCAACTCACCACCACCCTTCTGGGCCAGTTGCTTGGTCGCCATGGAAGCAGCCACTTTAAACGCCATCTCGTTGGAGTCGACGTCGTGGTAAGAACCATCGAACACGGTAGCCTTCAGGCCGATCAGCGGATAGCCGGCAACAACGCCGTTCTTCATCTGCTCTTCGATACCCTTCTGGATAGCCGGGATGTATTCCTTAGGAACCACACCACCTACAACTTCGTTCACGAATTGCAGACCTTCCTGACCTTCGTCAGCAGGAGCAAAACGGATCCAGCAGTGACCGAACTGGCCGCGACCACCGGACTGACGAACGAACTTGCCTTCGATTTCACAGTTCTTCGTGATGCGCTCACGATACGAAACCTGAGGCTTGCCGATGTTGGCTTCGACGTTGAACTCACGGCGCATCCGGTCAACCAGGATGTCCAGGTGCAGCTCGCCCATGCCGGAGATGATCGTCTGACCAGTCTCTTCATCAGTTTTAACGCGGAAAGACGGGTCTTCCTGAGCAAGTTTGCCCAGAGCGATACCCATTTTTTCCTGGTCATCCTTGGTCTTAGGCTCTACGGCAACCGAAATAACCGGCTCCGGGAAGTCCATGCGAACCAGGATGATTGGCTTGTCAGCGTTGCAGAGGGTTTCACCAGTGGTGACGTCCTTCATGCCGATCAGGGCCGCGATGTCACCAGCGCGTACTTCCTTGATCTCTTCACGGGCGTTTGCGTGCATTTGCACCATACGACCCACGCGCTCTTTCTTGCCTTTGACCGAGTTGATCACGCCGTCGCCGGAGTTCAACACGCCCGAGTAAACGCGGACGAAGGTCAGAGTACCCACGAATGGGTCGGTAGCGATCTTGAACGCCAGAGCCGCGAAAGGCTCGTTGTCGTCTGCATGACGCTCCATCTCTTCTTCCTCGTTATCAGGGTTGGAACCCTTGATAGCAGGAATGTCGGTCGGAGCAGGCAGGTAGTCGATAACGGCGTCGAGAACCAGGGGAACGCCCTTGTTCTTGAACGAAGAACCGCAAACGGCCAGAACGATTTCGCCGGCGATAGTACGCTGACGCAAAGCAGCCTTGATCTCTTCGATCGACAGCTCTTCGCCTTCCAGGTACTTGTTCATCAGCTCTTCGTTGGCTTCGGCGGCAGCTTCAACCATGTTGTTGCGCCACTCTTCCGCCAGCTCTTGCAGCTCGGCAGGAATGTCCTTGCGAACAGGAACCATACCTTTGTCAGAGTCGTTCCAGTAGACAGCTTGCATGTTGATCAGATCGATCTGACCCTGGAAGTTGTCTTCGGAACCGATGGCCAACTGGATCGGCACCGGAGTGTGACCCAGACGCTGCTTGATCTGACCGATCACGCGCAGGAAGTTGGCGCCGGCACGGTCCATCTTGTTTACGTAAACAAGACGTGGAACGCCGTATTTGTTGGCTTGACGCCATACGGTTTCCGACTGTGGCTCAACACCCGAAGTACCGCAGAACACAACGACAGCGCCGTCGAGTACGCGCAGGGAACGCTCAACTTCAATGGTGAAGTCAACGTGGCCCGGGGTATCGATTACGTTGAAACGGTGCTCGTGAGAGTACTGCTTCTCGGAACCTTTCCAGAAGGCGGTAATGGCAGCAGAAGTAATGGTAATACCACGCTCCTGCTCCTGAACCATCCAGTCTGTGGTCGCGGCGCCATCATGCACCTCGCCCATTTTGTGACTTTTGCCGGTGTAAAACAGTACGCGCTCGGTGGTGGTGGTTTTACCAGCATCCACGTGAGCGACGATACCGATGTTACGGTAGCGGCTAATCGGAGTAGTACGAGCCATAAAGCCCTCGCAAAATTAGTGAAGCTAAAATTAGAAGCGGTAGTGCGAGAAAGCTTTGTTAGCTTCGGCCATACGGTGCACGTCTTCACGCTTCTTAACAGCAGCACCTTTACCTTCAGCAGCATCCAGCAGTTCGCCAGCCAAACGCAGAGCCATAGACTTCTCGCCGCGCTTACGGGCGAAGTCTACCAACCAGCGCATTGCCAGAGCGTTACGACGGGAAGGACGAACCTCGACCGGAACCTGGTAAGTAGCACCACCAACGCGGCGCGACTTCACTTCGACCAGCGGAGCGATGGCGTCGAGTGCTTTTTCGAAGAGTTCCAGGGGATCGGTGCCAGCCTTACGGGCCGCAACGGTTTCCAGGGCACCATAAACGATACGCTCGGCAACGGCTTTCTTGCCGCTTTCCATAACGTGGTTCATGAATTTGGCGAGGATCTGGCTTCCGTATTTCGGATCGTCCAGAATCTCACGCTTTGCTGCTACGCGACGTCTTGGCATGATAAGCCCTCAAGCGGTCTTCAGGTTAGCTCGGGACAGATCCAGAGGATGCGTGCCCGACCTTACTCTTATCGACTCAATAAAATAAAAATCTGCAAAACGGCCGATTACTTCGGACGCTTGGTACCGTACTTCGAACGACCCTGGTTACGGCCTTTAACGCCGGAAGTATCCAAGGAGCCGCGAACGGTGTGGTAACGAACACCTGGCAAGTCTTTTACACGACCGCCGCGGATCAGTACCACGCTGTGCTCTTGCAGGTTGTGGCCTTCACCACCGATGTACGAGGAAACCTCGAAACCGTTGGTCAGACGCACACGGCATACTTTACGCAGTGCCGAGTTAGGTTTTTTCGGCGTGGTGGTGTACACACGGGTGCACACGCCACGACGTTGCGGGCAGTTCTGCAGCGCAGGCACGTCGGATTTCTCGACGATACGCTTACGCGGCTGACGTACCAGCTGGTTGATAGTTGCCATCTACTAGCTCCACTGTTGTCTTGCGACGCTATTGTCTTGCAAGAAAAGCAAAATGGCAGGAACGAATTCCCGCCAAATTTAGGGGATCAAGAGTCTAAAGAGGATCTTGATTCCAGTCAAGGCAAGGCCCCGACCTCCCCGCCCATCGAACCTTGACTTAATGTCTCGATTCGACGAACGGAGCGATCAGGGCCTCACTCTCGTTTATCGCAGAACTCAGTTACCGCTCGAGTTCAGCGCTTCGGTCAGTGCAGCTTCCACTTCACTGGCGCTTACGCGCAACGGCTTGTCGGCATCACGGCGACGCTTGCGCTCGCTGTGATAGGCAAGACCGGTACCGGCCGGGATCAGACGACCCACGACTACGTTTTCTTTCAGGCCGCGCAGGTAATCGCGCTTGCCGGTGACTGCCGCTTCGGTCAGTACGCGAGTGGTTTCCTGGAAGGAAGCCGCCGAGATGAACGATTCGGTGGACAACGACGCCTTGGTGATACCCAGCAGAACGCGAGTGAACTTGGAGACAAACTTGTCTTCCGCGCTCAGACGTTCGTTCTCGACCAGAACGTGAGTCAGTTCCATCTGGTCGCCCTTGATGAAGCTGGAATCGCCGGACTCGGAGATCTCAACTTTACGCAGCATCTGACGCAGGATGGTCTCGATGTGCTTGTCGTTGATCTTCACGCCTTGCAGACGATAAACGTCCTGGATCTCGTTGACGATGTACTTGGCCAGCGCGCTCACACCCAGCAGACGCAGGATGTCGTGCGGATCGCTTGGACCGTCGGAGATAACTTCGCCGCGGTTTACCTGTTCGCCTTCGAAGACGTTCAGGTGACGCCACTTCGGAATCAGCTCTTCGTACGGATCGCTACCGTCGTTCGGGGTAATGACCAGACGGCGCTTGCCCTTGGTCTCTTTACCGAACGCGATGGTGCCGCTGACTTCAGCCAGAATCGACGCTTCTTTCGGACGACGCGCTTCAAACAGGTCGGCAACACGCGGCAGACCACCGGTGATGTCGCGGGTCTTCGAAGTTTCCTGCGGGATACGAGCGATAACATCACCGATCGCAATCTTCGCACCGTCAGCCACACCGACCAGGGCGTTGGCTGGCAGGAAGTACTGAGCGATAACGTCAGTGCCTGGCAGCAACAGATCCTTGCCGTTGTCGTCGACCATCTTCACTGCTGGACGGATTTCCTTGCCGGCAGCTGGACGATCTTTCGCGTCGAGTACTTCAATGTTGGTCATACCGGTCAATTCGTCAGTCTGACGCTTGATCGTAATGCCTTCTTCCATGCCCACGTAGGTCACGGTACCTTTCATTTCGGTAACGATCGGGTGAGTGTGCGGATCCCACTTGGCCACGATTGCGCCAGCGTCGACCTTGTCACCTTCTTTAACCGAAATCACAGCACCGTACGGCAGCTTGTAACGCTCGCGCTCACGACCGAAATCGTCCGCGATTGCCAGCTCACCGGAACGGGACACAGCAACCAGATGGCCATCCACTCGCTCAACGTGCTTCAGGTTGTGCAGACGGACGGTACCGCCATTCTTCACCTGAACGCTGTCGGCCGCGGAAGTACGGCTTGCCGCACCACCGATGTGGAACGTACGCATGGTCAGCTGGGTACCCGGCTCACCGATGGACTGGGCAGCGATAACGCCGACCGCTTCACCGATGTTCACCTGGTGACCACGAGCCAGATCACGGCCGTAGCACTTGGCGCAAATGCCATAGCGGGTTTCGCAGCTGATCGGCGAACGCACGATCACTTCGTCGATGCTGTTCAGCTCGATGAATTCGACCCACTTCTCGTCTACCAGAGTACCGGCAGGAACGATGACGTCCTCGGTGCCTGGCTTGAATACGTCACGGGCAATGACACGACCCAATACGCGCTCACCCAACGGCTCTACAACGTCACCGCCTTCAATGTGCGGAGTCATCAGCAGACCGTGTTCAGTGCCGCAATCGATCTCGGTTACAACCAGATCCTGCGCCACGTCTACCAGACGACGAGTCAGGTAACCGGAGTTCGCAGTTTTCAACGCGGTATCCGCCAGACCTTTACGAGCACCGTGAGTCGAGATGAAGTACTGAAGTACGCTCAAACCTTCACGGAAGTTCGCAGTAATCGGCGTTTCAATGATGGAACCGTCCGGCTTGGCCATCAGACCACGCATACCGGCCAGCTGACGAATCTGTGCTGCGGAACCCCGCGCACCCGAGTCGGCCATCATGTACATCGAGTTGAAAGACTCTTGATCGACTTCGTCGCCGTGACGGTCGATGACTTTCTCTTTCGAGAGGTTGGCCATCATCGCCTTGGAAACTTCGTCGTTCGCTTTCGACCAGAGGTCGATCACTTTGTTGTACTTCTCGCCCTGGGTTACCAGGCCGGAGGCGTACTGGCTCTCGATCTCTTTCACTTCGTCGGTGGCTGCACCGATGATGCGGGCTTTTTCATCCGGGATAACGAAGTCGTTAACACCGATCGAAACGCCGGAGATGGTCGAGTAAGCGAAACCGGTGTACATCAACTGGTCAGCGAAGATCACGGTCTCTTTCAGACCAACCACACGGTAGCACTGGTTGATCAGCTTGGAGATCGCCTTTTTCTTCATCGGCAGGTTGACGACGTCGAACGACAGACCTTTCGGCACAACCTGGAACAGCAGCGCACGGCCGACAGTGGTGTCGACGATACGGGTACCGCTCACGCTGTTGCCGTCACGGTCGTTGACGGTTTCGTTGATACGAACCTTGACCTTGGCGTGCAGTGCAGCTTCGCCGGCACGGAACACACGGTCGACTTCCTGCAGATCCGCGAACACACGACCTTCGCCCTTGGCGTTGATCGCTTCACGAGTCATGTAGTACAGACCCAATACAACGTCCTGCGACGGAACGATGATTGGCTCACCGTTGGCTGGCGACAGAATGTTGTTGGTCGACATCATCAACGCACGCGCTTCGAGCTGGGCTTCCAGTGTCAGCGGTACGTGCACGGCCATTTGGTCGCCGTCGAAGTCGGCGTTGTACGCGGCGCAGACCAGCGGGTGCAGCTGGATAGCCTTACCTTCGATCAGTACCGGTTCAAACGCCTGGATACCCAGACGGTGAAGGGTCGGTGCACGGTTGAGAAGAACCGGGTGTTCGCGAATCACTTCAGCGAGAACGTCCCAAACCTCTGGCAGTTCGCGCTCGACCATTTTCTTGGCCGCTTTGATGGTGGTCGCCAGACCACGCATTTCCAGCTTGCCAAAAATGAACGGCTTGAACAGCTCGAGAGCCATCTTCTTCGGCAGACCGCACTGGTGCAGACGCAGGGTCGGGCCTACGGTAATTACCGAACGACCGGAGTAGTCAACACGCTTACCGAGCAAGTTCTGACGGAAACGACCCTGCTTACCCTTGATCATGTCAGCCAGGGATTTCAGAGGACGCTTGTTGGAACCGGTGATAGCGCGACCACGACGACCGTTGTCGAGCAATGCATCGACCGCTTCCTGCAACATGCGCTTTTCGTTGCGCACGATGATGTCCGGAGCCGACAGATCCAGCAAGCGCTTCAAACGGTTGTTACGGTTAATCACTCGACGATACAGATCGTTGAGGTCGGAGGTCGCGAAACGACCGCCATCCAGCGGGACCAGTGGACGCAGATCTGGCGGCAGAACCGGCAGAACGGTCAGCACCATCCACTCTGGCAGGTTGCCGGAACCCTGAAAGGCTTCCATCAATTTCAGACGCTTGGACAGCTTCTTGATCTTGGTTTCCGAGTTGGTTTGCGGAATCTCTTCGCGCAGACGGCCAATCTCGTGCTCCAGGTCGATAGCGTGCAGCAGTTCACGGACAGCTTCAGCACCCATGCGGGCATCGAAATCGTCACCGAACTCTTCAAGCGCTTCGAAGTACTGCTCGTCGTTCAGCAGCTGACCTTTTTCAAGGGTGGTCATGCCTGGATCGATAACGACATAGCTCTCGAAGTAGAGAACGCGCTCGATATCACGCAGGGTCATGTCCATCAGCAGGCCGATACGGGACGGCAGCGATTTCAGGAACCAGATGTGGGCAACCGGCGAAGCCAGCTCGATGTGCGCCATGCGCTCACGACGAACCTTGGCCAGTGCAACTTCAACGCCGCACTTCTCGCAGATCACACCACGGTGCTTCAAGCGCTTGTACTTACCGCACAGGCACTCGTAATCCTTTACCGGGCCAAAGATCTTGGCGCAGAACAGGCCGTCACGCTCAGGTTTGAACGTACGGTAGTTGATGGTTTCCGGCTTTTTAACTTCACCGAACGACCACGAACGGATCATCTCCGGCGAGGCCAATCCGATACGGATGGCGTCGAACTCTTCGACTTGACCCTGGTTTTTCAGCAAATTCAGTAGGTCTTTCAAGGCCTTTCCTCCTGGCGGAGCAGAGAGCGGGCAATCCTG
This sequence comes from Pseudomonas sp. TE9122, assembly GCF_056278925.1. Lineage (NCBI taxonomy): Bacteria > Pseudomonadati > Pseudomonadota > Gammaproteobacteria > Pseudomonadales > Pseudomonadaceae > Pseudomonas > Pseudomonas sp. TE9122. The sequence goes on from NZ_JBWBQI010000001.1 coordinate 4,769,178, forward strand.
CCCCGCTCTCGATTCGCGTCACGTGTTATTCGGTTTCCAGATCGATATCGATGCCGAGGGAACGAATTTCCTTGATCAACACGTTGAAGGACTCGGGCATGCCCGGCTCCATACGGTGATCGCCATCCACGATGTTCTTGTACATCTTGGTACGGCCGTTCACATCGTCCGACTTCACTGTGAGCATTTCTTGCAGAGTGTAAGCAGCACCGTATGCTTCCAGTGCCCAGACCTCCATCTCCCCGAAACGCTGACCACCGAACTGCGCCTTACCACCCAGCGGCTGCTGGGTAACCAGGCTGTAAGAACCGGTAGAACGCGCGTGCATCTTGTCGTCTACCAAGTGGTTCAGCTTCAGCATGTACATGTAGCCAACGGTAACTGGACGCTCGAACTTGTTGCCGGTACGGCCGTCGGTCAGCTGCATCTGGCCGCTTTCCGGCAGGTCTGCCAGTTTCAGCATGGCCTTGATTTCGCTTTCCTTGGCGCCGTCGAACACTGGAGTGGCCATTGGAACGCCGCCACGCAGGTTGTTCGCCAGATCGAGGATTTCCTGATCGGAGAAGCTGTCCAGATCTTCGTTACGACCGCCGATCTGGTTGTAGATCTCGTCCAGGAAAGTGCGCAGTTCAGCGACTTTACGCTGCTCTTCGACCATCCGGTTGATCTTCTCGCCCAGACCCTTGGCCGCGAGGCCCAGGTGGGTTTCGAGAATCTGACCAACGTTCATACGCGAAGGTACGCCCAGCGGGTTAAGGACCACGTCGACCGGGGTGCCATTGGCATCGTGCGGCATGTCTTCAACCGGCATGATCACGGAGACCACACCCTTGTTACCGTGACGACCGGCCATCTTGTCGCCCGGCTGGATGCGGCGACGGATTGCCAGGTAAACCTTGACGATTTTCAGCACGCCTGGAGCCAGGTCATCGCCCTGCTGCAGTTTGCGCTTCTTGTCTTCGAACTTGTCGTCCAGCAGACGGCGACGATCAACGATGTAGGCCTGAGCCTTCTCGAGCTGCTCGTTCAGCGCATCTTCAGCCATGCGCAGTTTGAACCACTGGCCGTGCTCAAGACCGTCGAGTACTTCGTCGGTGATGTCCTGACCTTTCTTCAGGCCGGCGCCGCCTTCGGCCTTGTGGCCTACCAGTGCGGAACGCAGACGTTCGAAAGTCGCGCCTTCAACGATGCGGAACTCTTCGTTCAGATCCTTGCGGATCTCGTCCAGCTGGGACTTCTCGATCGACAGTGCACGAGCATCACGCTCAACGCCGTCGCGGGTGAAGACCTGTACGTCGATGACAGTACCTTTGGTGCCGGTTGGCACGCGCAGGGAGGTGTCTTTAACGTCGCTGGCTTTTTCACCGAAGATTGCACGCAGCAGTTTTTCTTCCGGAGTCAGTTGGGTCTCGCCTTTCGGAGTGACCTTACCCACCAGGATGTCGCCTGCGCCTACTTCAGCACCTACGTAAACGATACCGGCTTCGTCCAGCTTGTTCAGTGCAGCTTCACCCACGTTCGGGATGTCCGCAGTGATTTCCTCTGGGCCAAGCTTGGTGTCACGGGCCACACAGGTCAGTTCCTGAATGTGGATCGTGGTGAAACGATCTTCCTGAACAACACGCTCGGACAGGCAGATGGAGTCTTCGAAGTTGAAGCCGTTCCATGCCATGAACGCGATGCGCATGTTCTGACCCAGTGCCAGTTCACCCATGTCGGTGGACGGGCCGTCGGCCATGATGTCGCTACGCTGAACGCGATCACCTTTACGTACCAGCGGACGCTGGTTGATGCAGGTGTTCTGGTTCGAGCGGGTGTATTTGGTCAGGTTGTAGATATCGACACCGGCTTCACCGGTTTCAACTTCGTCATCGGCAACACGAACCACGATACGGCTTGCGTCGACGGAGTCAATCACGCCACCACGACGAGCCACGACGCAAACGCCGGAGTCACGGGCTACGTTACGCTCCATGCCGGTACCTACCAGCGGCTTGTCAGCGCGCAGAGTCGGTACAGCCTGACGCTGCATGTTCGAACCCATCAACGCACGGTTGGCGTCGTCGTGCTCAAGGAACGGAATCAGCGACGCTGCAACCGACACAACCTGCTTCGGCGAAACGTCCATCAGGGTGACGTCTTCCGGCGCCTTGACGGTGAATTCGTTCAGGTGACGTACGGCAACCAGTTCGTCGATCAGGACTTTCTGCTCGTTCATGGTCGCCGAAGCCTGCGCGATCACGTGATCGGCTTCTTCAATAGCGGACAGGAACACGATCTCGTCGGTGACCACACCCTCTTTCACCACGCGGTACGGGCTTTCCAGGAAGCCGTACTGGTTGGTGCGAGCGTACGCAGCCAGGGAGTTGATCAGGCCGATGTTCGGACCTTCCGGCGTTTCAATCGGGCAGACACGACCGTAGTGAGTCGGGTGTACGTCACGGACTTCGAAGCCTGCGCGCTCACGAGTCAGACCGCCAGGGCCGAGTGCAGAGACACGACGCTTGTGGGTGATCTCGGACAGCGGGTTGTTCTGGTCCATGAACTGCGACAGCTGGCTGGAACCGAAGAACTCTTTCACCGCCGCAGCCACTGGCTTGGCGTTGATCAGGTCTTGCGGCATCAGGCCTTCGCTTTCAGCCATCGACAGACGCTCTTTGACCGCACGCTCAACACGTACCAGGCCAACGCGGAACTGGTTCTCGGCCATTTCGCCTACGCAGCGAACACGACGGTTACCCAGGTGGTCGATGTCATCGACGATGCCTTTACCGTTGCGGATGTCGACCAGAGTCTTCAGGACCGCGACGATGTCTTCCTTGCACAGCACGCCCGAACCTTCGATCTCGGTACGACCGATACGACGGTTGAACTTCATCCGGCCGACCGCAGACAGGTCATAACGCTCAGGGCTGAAGAACAGGTTGTTGAACAGGGTCTCGGCAGCGTCTTTGGTTGGCGGCTCGCCTGGACGCATCATGCGATAGATCTCGACCAGCGCTTCCAATTGGTTGCTGGTGGAGTCGATCTTCAGCGTGTCGGAGACGAACGGACCGCAGTCGATGTCGTTGGTGTACAGGGTCTCGATGCGAACCACCTGGGCCTTGGCGATCTTTGCCAGGACTTCAGTGTTCAGCTCGGTGTTGCATTCGGCCAGGATTTCGCCGGTAGCCGGGTGCACGATAGCCTTGGCGGTGGTGCGGCCGAGGACGTAGTCCAGTGGCACGTCCAGCGTCTTGATACCGGCCTTCTCGATCTGGTTGATGTGGCGCGCGGTAATACGGCGGCCTTGCTCAACGATGACCTTGCCCTTCTCGTCCTGGATGTCCAGAACCGCAACTTCACCACGCAGGCGCGATGGCACCAGTTCCAGGCTGAGGGTTTCGCCGCTCAGGTGGAATACGTTGGTGGTGTAGAACGCGTCCAGCACTTCTTCGGTGGTGTAACCGAGTGCGCGCAGCAGTACCGAAGCCGGCAGTTTGCGACGACGGTCGATACGCACGAAGACGCAGTCTTTCGGGTCGAATTCGAAGTCCAGCCACGAACCGCGGTAAGGAATGATGCGAGCCGAGTACAGCAGTTTGCCGGAGCTGTGCGTCTTGCCGCGGTCGTGGTCGAAGAACACGCCCGGGGAACGGTGCAGCTGGGAAACGATAACACGCTCGGTACCGTTGATTACGAAGGTACCGTTCTCAGTCATCAGGGGGATTTCACCCATGTAGACTTCTTGCTCTTTGATGTCCTTGATCGCTTTGTTCGACGATTCTTTGTCGAAAATGATCAGGCGCACTTTTACCCGCAAAGGTACGGCGAAAGTTACACCGCGCAATACGCATTCTTTGACATCAAATGCCGGTTCGCCCAGGCGATAACCGACGTACTCCAGCGCAGCATTGCCGGAGTAGCTGATGATCGGGAAAACGGATTTGAAGGCCGCATGCAGGCCCACGTCGCGGAACTGATCTTTAGTCGCTCCCGCTTGCAAGAATTCACGATACGAATCCAGCTGGATGGCCAGGAGGTAAGGCACATCCATGACGTCCGGCAACTTGCTAAAGTCCTTGCGGATACGTTTTTTCTCAGTATATGAGTAAGCCATCAGCGTTCCCCAGCTTGGTCACCTGCTTGTTTGGCCCCTCCCGACGGGAGCAGCCAGAAAATCGTGCAAACCCCATGGTTTGCGCCACCGCATCGGGTGGTTACAGCGCCTTTATCAGCACCGACCCAGTCGGCTGCCAATAACGGAAAAAGGCCGGTGGCAAGAGCCACCAGCCATCAGCCTGTCGCTTGACGCTCGGGCTGGAGGAGCAAAGTCGATGCTTACTTCAGCTCGACTTTAGCGCCTGCTTCTTCCAGCTTCTTCTTGGCGTCTTCAGCCGCTTCTTTCGAAACGCCTTCAGCTACAACCTGAGGAGCGCCGTCTACTTTCTCTTTGGCTTCTTTCAGGCCCAGACCGGTCAGTTCACGAACTGCCTTGATCACGTTAACCTTCTTCTCGCCAGCTTCCAGCAGAACAACGTTGAACTCGGTTTGCTCTTCAACAGCAGCAGCAGCTACAGCTGGGCCAGCCGAAGCGGCAGCAGCGGTAACACCGAAGGTTTCTTCCATCGCTTTGATCAGCTCAACGATTTCCACTACGGATTTCTGGCCGATTGCTTCGATGATTTGTTCGTTAGTCAGAGACATGACTCAATTCCTGAATTGGGGGACGGCCTACGCGACCATCGAAATAAACAAAAAACGCGAGAAGTGACGAGCCTTAGGCTGCGGCAGCTTCTTTTTGGTCGCGAATTGCCGCCAGAGTACGAGCCAATTTGCTGGTTGCGCCTTGAATCACGCTCATCAGCTGAGAAATTGCTTCGTCACGGGTCGGCAGAGTTGCCAGTACGTCGATCTGATTAGCTGCGAGGAACTTGCCCTCGAACGCAGCTGCCTTGATCTCGAACTTGTCCTGACCCTTGGCAAACTCTTTGAAGATACGGGCAGCAGCGCCCGGATGTTCGTTCGAGAATGCAATCAGGGTCGGGCCGGTGAACACGTCGTTGAGGACACTGTATTGAGTGTCAGCAACAGCGCGCTTGAGCAGGGTGTTACGTACAACACGTACGTAAACGCCAGCTTCACGAGCCTCTTTACGGAGTCCGGTCATTGCGCCTACTGTTACGCCACGTGCATCAACCACGACAGCGGACAGAGCGACTTTGGCAGCCTCGTTGACTTCAGCGACGATGGCCTTCTTGTCTTCGAGATTAATTGCCACGGGTTTAACTCCTGCTTGTTACCGTTTCATTCGATCGGAACCGAATGTCGTTTTGGTGTCTGATTCGGTAAGGAACCGGGAGCACCATCTGCGTAGGCTTGAGGTTTAAGGCTTGCGCCGCCTACGGTCTTGGATAGCCCCCGCCAGGCAGGGACCCCAATCTTTCAATTGGCGCGACAATCCGCGCCAACCTTTGTCTTACGCGTCGAGCGAGCTCTGGTCGATAACCAGACCTGGGCCCATAGTGGTGCTCAGGGTAACGCGCTTGACGTAAATACCTTTCGAGGAAGCTGGCTTGATACGCTTCAGATCAGCGATCAGGGCTTCAACGTTTTCCTTCAGCTTGACGGCGTCGAAGCCGATCTTGCCAACGGAAGTGTGGATGATGCCGTTTTTGTCGGTGCGATAACGAACCTGACCAGCCTTGGCGTTCTTGACCGCGTTGGCTACGTCTGGAGTTACGGTGCCGACTTTAGGGTTAGGCATCAGGCCACGTGGACCGAGGATCTGACCCAACTGACCTACAACGCGCATGGCATCCGGGGATGCGATCACTACGTCATAGTTCAGGTCGCCGCCTTTCATTTCGGCAGCCAGGTCGTCCATACCTACACGATCAGCGCCGGCAGCCAGAGCGGCCTCAGCAGCTGGACCCTGGGTGAACACAGCAACGCGAACGGTCTTGCCAGTGCCGTGTGGCAGCACAGTAGCGCTACGAACAACCTGGTCGGATTTACGCGGGTCTACACCCAGGTTTACAGCAACGTCGAACGACTCGCTGAACTTGACAGTCGACAGCTCGGCCAGCAGAGCAGCGGCGTCTACAATGTTGTAGGCCTTGCCTGCTTCGATTTTGCCGGCGATAGCCTTTTGACGCTTGGTCAGCTTAGCCATTACACACCCTCCACGTTAAGGCCCATGCTACGAGCAGAACCGGCGATAGTACGCACGGCTGCATCCATATCAGCTGCAGTCAGATCCGCGTTTTTGGTTTTCGCGATTTCTTCCAGCTGAGCACGGGTAACAGTGCCAACCTTAACGGTGTTCGGACGAGCGGAACCGCTGGTCAGACCGGCCGCCTTCTTCAGCAGAACCGAAGCAGGGGTGGATTTGGTTTCGAAAGTGAAGCTACGGTCGCTGTAGACAGTGATGATCACTGGAGTCGGCAGACCTGGCTCAAGACCCTGAGTACGGGCGTTGAAAGCCTTGCAGAATTCCATGATGTTCACGCCGTGCTGACCCAGAGCAGGACCAACCGGTGGACTTGGGTTAGCCTGAGCGGCCTTCACTTGCAGCTTGATGTAAGCGGTAATCTTCTTGGCCATGAGGCACTCCAATTACGGGTTCGAACGCCTCGAAAGGCTCCCCGGTTACTTGCGCGTTTATCCCAGTGACGACAAAACCCCACAGCCTAAGGCTGCGGGGTTGGGATTGCTTGTCCAGTTAGACCTTCTCGACCTGACTGAACTCGAGCTCCACCGGAGTAGAGCGACCGAAAATGAGCACTGCCACTTGGATCCGGCTCTTTTCGTAGTTAACTTCTTCCACAACGCCGTTGAAATCAGCGAATGGACCGTCATTGACACGTACCGTCTCGCCCGGCTCGAACAAAGTCTTCGGCTTCGGCTTGTCGCTACCATCAGCAACGCGACGCAGAATCGCTTCTGCCTCTTTATCTGTAATTGGCGCAGGCTTGTCAGCAGTACCGCCGATGAAACCCATCACCCGAGGAGTATCCTTGACCAAGTGCCAAGTACCCTCGTTCATATCCATCTGGACCAGCACATAGCCTGGAAAGAACTTCCGCTCGCTTTTGCGCTTCTGGCCGTTACGCATCTCTACCACTTCTTCAGTGGGAACCAGAATTTCGCCGAAGCCATCTTCCATGCCAGCCAGCTTTACGCGCTCGATGAGCGAGCGCATCACATGCTTCTCGTAACCCGAGTAAGCATGCACAACATACCAACGCTTAGCCACGGGACACCCTTAGCCGACAATCAAGGAAACAAGCCAGCCGAGCAGGGAATCAAGCCCCCACAGCAGCAACGCCATAACCAAAACAACAGCCACGACAATCAGCGTGGTCTGCGTGGTTTCTTGGCGAGTTGGCCACACGACTTTACGAATCTCGGTGCGAGCTTCCTTAACCAGTACAAAGAAAGACTTGCCCTTCGCGGTTTGCAGGCCTACAAAGGCAGCTACGGCAGCAATGGCAAGCAAAGCGAGTACACGGTACAGGATCGGCGAAGCAGCGTAATACTGATTGCCAACAACGCCAACAACCACCAAAGCGACTACTACAAGCCACTTGAGCAGATCGAAGCGAGAGCCTTGAGCTTCAGCTTTAGGAGTCATCTATGAAGATCCTGTGAAAAGAAAGCCAGATACACCGAGTGAATCTGGCAGGTCAGGAGGGAATCGAACCCCCAACCTACGGTTTTGGAGACCGTCGCTCTGCCAATTGAGCTACTGACCTAAAACAAAATCAGGCCGACCATTATGCCGGCCCGAAAAATACATTACAACCGCTTATTCGATGATTTTTGCTACGACGCCAGCGCCGACGGTACGACCGCCTTCACGGATAGCGAAACGCAGACCGTCTTCCATCGCGATGGTTTTGATCAGGGTAACAGTCATCTGAATGTTGTCACCTGGCATTACCATTTCAACGCCCTCTGGCAGCTCGCAGTTACCAGTCACGTCAGTAGTACGGAAGTAGAACTGTGGACGATAGCCTTTGAAGAACGGAGTGTGACGACCACCTTCTTCCTTGCTCAGAACGTAAACTTCTGCGGTGAACTTGGTGTGCGGCTTGACCGAACCTGGCTTGACCAGAACCTGGCCACGCTCAACGTCGTCACGCTTGGTACCACGCAGCAGAACGCCGCAGTTCTCGCCAGCACGACCTTCGTCGAGCAGCTTGCGGAACATTTCAACACCGGTGCAAGTAGTAACGGTGGTGTCACGCAGACCAACGATTTCCAGCGGGTCCTGAACGCGAACGATACCGCGCTCGATACGACCAGTCACAACAGTACCGCGACCCGAGATCGAGAATACGTCTTCGATTGGCATCAGGAATGGCTTATCGATCATACGAACTGGCTCTGGGATGTAGGCATCCAGAGTTTCAACCAGCTTCTTGACGGCAGTGGTGCCCATCTCGTTGTCGTCTTTGCCTTCCAGCGCCATACGAGCCGAACCGATGATGATCGGAGTGTCGTCGCCCGGGAAGTCGTAAGTCGACAGCAGGTCACGAACTTCCATCTCAACCAGTTCCAGCAGCTCAGCATCGTCTACTAGGTCAGCCTTGTTCAGGAAGACCACGATGTACGGAACGCCAACCTGACGGGACAGCAGGATGTGCTCACGGGTTTGCGGCATCGGACCATCAGCGGCCGAGCAAACCAGGATAGCGCCGTCCATCTGAGCAGCACCGGTGATCATGTTCTTCACGTAGTCAGCGTGACCTGGGCAGTCAACGTGAGCGTAGTGACGGATCTTCGAGTTGTACTCAACGTGCGCGGTGTTGATGGTGATACCGCGAGCTTTTTCTTCTGGTGCGCTGTCGATCTTGTCGAAGTCAACGACTGCAGAACCGAAAACCTCGGAGCAAACGCGAGTCAGAGCAGCAGTCAGAGTGGTTTTACCGTGGTCAACGTGACCAATGGTCCCAACGTTGACGTGGGGCAGGGAACGATCAAATTTTTCCTTAGCCATCGATATCACCCTCTACAGAAGAAATTAGACAAACAATATCAACCATTAAAACAAAGGCAGATATTTTCATATCTGCCTTGTTATATGGAGCTCTTGAGCGGATTTGAACCGCTGACCTCACCCTTACCAAGGGTGTGCTCTACCAACTGAGCTACAAGAGCAAAACCCTTTTGCACAACCTGCAAACTTGGAGCGGGTAGCGGGAATCGAACCCGCATCATCAGCTTGGAAGGCTGAGGTTCTACCACTAAACTATACCCGCGGAGCCTGCAGCTCACGCTTAAATCTGGTGGAGGGAGAAGGATTCGAACCTTCGAAGTCGTAGACGTCAGATTTACAGTCTGATCCCTTTGGCCGCTCGGGAACCCCTCCTAATCAGGCCGGCATTCTATATCATGCCAAACCCCTGTCAAGCATTTTCTCATTTAAAAACCTGAGGTTAGCTGCGTTGACACGCTTCACTTCGAATCCCGCTTAAGGTGTTCGCTGTGGAGCGGGCGCCATTCTATGCAAACTATTGAGCAGGTGCAACCCCTTCGCACAGCATTATTTTATGTTTTAACTCATTGAATTCCTTGGAAAGGTTTTGCAACTGCAGATCGCCCAACAAACGCTGGCTGTCCGGCGCAGCTGCCAGCCAGTACCCGCTTCCGGCAGCATCTTTCGGCAGGGATTGCACATTGACTTTCATCGCCACCAGACGCTGTTGCAACCTGGCAATTGAATCTTCGTCAGAAAATCCACCAAGGAACAAGCACTGCTGACGCGGCGCCACCTCGCCTCTTCGACCTTCACCTGCGGTTTCGCTCAGCAGACGGATATCCTGCTGCGAACCACGATACAGATTAAGAGGCGTTACATCTTTGGCTCGCAAGGGCGCTTCCTGCTGATGCCAGACATAGTAAAAAACATTGAGTACAACCAGCAGCAGGAACAACCAACGCATATAAACCTCAAGACAAGGGACAAGCCATCGCCAAGCCGACAAAAACCAGGTCGGGCACAACCCTGGCGTCAGGCGCGACGCCTTTAACCAACTCGGCATCCCCTCCCGTAATAAAGACGGCGAATTGCTCTCCCCAGTACGCTCGAGCCAGCTCTAATTGAGTGAGAACGAAGCCCCTCAGCATCAAAGAACAACCGCGCTCCACCGCTTCAACGGTGGTCCGTCCCGGGACGTGACTGGAAAGGGCGCGCTCTGCTGCTTCATCACCATAACGAATTTTACGGGTATGGGTGCGCAACTGGTTTCGCATCAAAGGCATACCAGGACAAATGAACCCCCCGAGATGCTCACCGTCAGCCGCGACAAAATCGGCAGTGACCGCGGTACCGAAATCGAGAACCAGGCAAGCACTTCCGGCAGCCAGGTGGAAGCCGCCGAGCATCGCCAGCCAGCGATCAAGCCCCAGACGCTCATAGTCCTCATAGCCGTTTCGAACACCGGACATCTCGCGGGCGGGTTTCGCACACACGATAGGAATACCGAACGCGCGCTCAAGCATTTCGGTTAAAGCGCTGGTTTCCTCGTTAGTCCTGACGCTTACCAAACGACACTTGCGCAGCGAGAGCGACTTTATGATCCGTAGACTCTCAAGCAAAGCCTGATTGGAATCTACAACTCCTTCCGAGACCAGCCCACTCGCCGACGCATCCAGCACGCGCCATTTGATAAAACTATTGCCGCAGTCAAGCTCAAGAATCATCACGCAACCTCAGGCTGAGCTCTCCACCACTAAAGACTTTTTCAACACCATCTACAATCAAGCGCAACCCGCCTTGGCTATCAATCCCGAGCACTATCCCATCGATATGGCTGTTACCCGCGATCAACGACACGGATCGACCCTGCCACAGATGATTTTCCGCCCATTCTGCCTGCAGACTTGCGAACCCGTTGAGCTGGTGTTTATGGGTATAAGCTTTGAGTTGATTACTCAACTCAACCACCAGAGCATTGCGATCGCAGGCTTTGCCTGACTCCAGTTTTATAGAAGTCCATTGCTGGTCGACCTCATCGGCAACCTGCATATTCACGTTGATTCCTATACCCAATACAACATGACATACATCCGCCGGATCGCCGACGAGTTCGAGCAGGATGCCGGCTATTTTCTTGTTACCCACCAAAACATCGTTGGGCCACTTCAAACCGGCATTGGGCACGCCGGCGCTTCGCAAGGTCTGCATCACGGCCAAGCCAACAACAAGGCTCAACCCCTCAAGCTGACGCATGCCGCCATCTATTCGAAGAACCAGGCTGTAATAAAGATTTTCCGCAAATGGGCTCACCCACTTGCGGCCTCGACGACCACGGCCTGCCAATTGTCGCTCCGCGAGCACCAAAAACGGCGCGGGGGCGCCCTCGCTGATGGAGCGCAGAGCTTCGGCATTTGTCGAGTCGACGGAGTCGAACACACGCACCGGCCATTCGGGCATCTTCCTGGTTATTTCAAGTGGATCCAGGAGCATCAGAGGCGCCGACAATTGATATCCGCGACCGCGAACTTTATGGATCGACAGGCCGAGTTCAGCTTCAAGCTGTTGTAGCTGCTTCCATACAGCACTTCGGCTAATTCCCAGGGCAACGCCCAAGTCCTGTCCGGAATGGAATCGTCCATCCTTCAGTAGGTTCAACAACGTCAGCATGCAGGTATCGCCTCATAATGAGGCCCGCATAATAGCCATGCCCCGGGCCGTTGCATAGAAATCAAGCGGACACATTTCTCGCAGGCAAAACAAAACCCCAACTGCTTTCGCAATTGGGGTTTCGGAATTTAATCTTGACGATGACCTACTCTCACATGGGGAAACCCCACACTACCATCGGCGATGCATCGTTTCACTGCTGAGTTCGGGATGGGATCAGGTGGTTCCAACGCTCTATGGTCGTCAAGAAATTCGGGTACTGACTCGTGACCAGATGGCCTCGCTTCAGCAAATTGGGTATGTGACAGCTTTCGGTGTTTGTGCGTTTCGAACTTTCGGTTCGTTTCGTCTTCACACACCGCAATCTGGCGCCTTTTCAGGTCAGCAAATTGCTTGGGTGTTATATGGTCAAGCCTCACGGGCAATTAGTATTGGTTAGCTCAACGCCTCACAGCGCTTACACACCCAACCTATCAACGTCGTAGTCTTCGACGGCCCTTCAGGGAACTCAAGGTTCCAGTGAGATCTCATCTTGAGGCAAGTTTCCCGCTTAGATGCTTTCAGCGGTTATCTTTCCCGAACATAGCTACCCGGCAATGCCACTGGCGTGACAACCGGAACACCAGAGGTTCGTCCACTCCGGTCCTCTCGTACTAGGAGCAGCCCCTCTCAAATCTCAAACGTCCACGGCAGATAGGGACCGAACTGTCTCACGACGTTCTAAACCCAGCTCGCGTACCACTTTAAATGGCGAACAGCCATACCCTTGGGACCGGCTTCAGCCCCAGGATGTGATGAGCCGACATCGAGGTGCCAAACACCGCCGTCGATATGAACTCTTGGGCGGTATCAGCCTGTTATCCCCGGAGTACCTTTTATCCGTTGAGCGATGGCCCTTCCATACAGAACCACCGGATCACTAAGACCTACTTTCGTACCTGCTCGACGTGTCTGTCTCGCAGTCAAGCGCGCTTTTGCCTTTATACTCTACGACCGATTTCCGACCGGTCTGAGCGCACCTTCGTACTCCTCCGTTACTCTTTAGGAGGAGACCGCCCCAGTCAAACTACCCACCATACACTGTCCTCGATCCGGATAACGGACCTGAGTTAGAACCTCAAAGTTGCCAGGGTGGTATTTCAAGGATGGCTCCACGCGAACTGGCGTCCACGCTTCAAAGCCTCCCACCTATCCTACACAAGCAAATTCAAAGTCCAGTGCAAAGCTATAGTAAAGGTTCACGGGGTCTTTCCGTCTAGCCGCGGATACACTGCATCTTCACAGCGATTTCAATTTCACTGAGTCTCGGGTGGAGACAGCGCCGCCATCGTTACGCCATTCGTGCAGGTCGGAACTTACCCGACAAGGAATTTCGCTACCTTAGGACCGTTATAGTTACGGCCGCCGTTTACCGGGGCTTCGATCAAGAGCTTCGCGTTAGCTAACCCCATCAATTAACCTTCCGGCACCGGGCAGGCGTCACACCCTATACGTCCACTTTCGTGTTTGCAGAGTGCTGTGTTTTTAATAAACAGTCGCAGCGGCCTGGTATCTTCGACCGGCATGAGCTTACGGAGCAAGTCCTTCACCCTCACCGGCGCACCTTCTCCCGAAGTTACGGTGCCATTTTGCCTAGTTCCTTCACCCGAGTTCTCTCAAGCGCCTTGGTATTCTCTACCCAACCACCTGTGTCGGTTTGGGGTACGGTTCCTGGTTACCTGAAGCTTAGAAGCTTTTCTTGGAAGCATGGCATCAACCACTTCGTGTTCTAAAAGAACACTCGTCATCAGCTCTCGGCCTTAAGATCCCGGATTTACCTAAGATCTCAGCCTACCACCTTAAACTTGGACAACCAACGCCAAGCTGGCCTAGCCTTCTCCGTCCCTCCATCGCAATAACCAGAAGTACAGGAATATTAACCTGTTTTCCATCGACTACGCTTTTCAGCCTCGCCTTAGGGACCGACTAACCCTGCGTCGATTAACGTTGCGCAGGAAACCTTGGTCTTTCGGCGTGGGTGTTTTTCACACCCATTGTCGTTACTCATGTCAGCATTCGCACTTCTGATACCTCCAGCAAGCTTCTCAACTCACCTTCACAGGCTTACAGAACGCTCCTCTACCGCATCATCCGAAGATGATACCCGTAGCTTCGGTGTATGGTTTGAGCCCCGTTACATCTTCCGCGCAGGCCGACTCGACTAGTGAGCTATTACGCTTTCTTTAAAGGGTGGCTGCTTCTAAGCCAACCTCCTAGCTGTCTAAGCCTTCCCACATCGTTTCCCACTTAACCATAACTTTGGGACCTTAGCTGACGGTCTGGGTTGTTTCCCTTTTCACGACGGACGTTAGCACCCGCCGTGTGTCTCCCATGCTCGGCACTTGTAGGTATTCGGAGTTTGCATCGGTTTGGTAAGTCGGGATGACCCCCTAGCCGAAACAGTGCTCTACCCCCTACAGTGATACATGAGGCGCTACCTAAATAGCTTTCGAGGAGAACCAGCTATCTCCGAGCTTGATTAGCCTTTCACTCCGATCCACAGGTCATCCGCTAACTTTTCAACGGTAGTCGGTTCGGTCCTCCAGTCAGTGTTACCTAACCTTCAACCTGCCCATGGATAGATCGCCCGGTTTCGGGTCTATTCCCAGCGACTAGACGCCCTATTAAGACTCGCTTTCGCTACGCCTCCCCTATTCGGTTAAGCTCGCCACTGAAAATAAGTCGCTGACCCATTATACAAAAGGTACGCAGTCACAGAACAAAGTCTGCTCCCACTGCTTGTACGCATACGGTTTCAGGATCTATTTCACTCCCCTCTCCGGGGTTCTTTTCGCCTTTCCCTCACGGTACTAGTTCACTATCGGTCAGTCAGTAGTATTTAGCCTTGGAGGATGGTCCCCCCATATTCAGACAAAGTTTCTCGTGCTCCGTCCTACTCGATTTCATGACTAAGAGATTTTCGCGTACAGGGCTATCACCCACTATGGCCGCACTTTCCAGAGCGTTCCGCTAATCTCAAAGCCACTTAAGGGCTAGTCCCCGTTCGCTCGCCACTACTAAGGGAATCTCGGTTGATTTCTTTTCCTCAGGGTACTTAGATGTTTCAGTTCCCCTGGTTCGCCTCTTGCACCTATGTATTCAGTACAAGATAACCATCTTATGATGGCTGGGTTCCCCCATTCAGACATCTCCGGATCAAAGTCTGTTTGCCGACTCCCCGAAGCTTTTCGCAGGCTACCACGTCTTTCATCGCCTCTGACTGCCAAGGCATCCACCGTATGCGCTTCTTCACTTGACCATATAACCCCAAGCAATCTGGTTATACTGTGAAGACGACATTCGCCGAAAATTCGAATTTCTCAACTAAGAGAACTCACAAATTTTACCTTAGCCTGATCCGTTACCAGTGAAAGTAACGTTCAGTCTATCTTTCTATCACATACCCAAATTTTTAAAGAACGATCTAATCAAAAGACTAGAAATCAATATTCAGTTCGAATATTCATTTCTAAACTCTCAAACTTCGAAGCAGTTTATGGTGGAGCCAAGCGGGATCGAACCGCTGACCTCCTGCGTGCAAGGCAGGCGCTCTCCCAGCTGAGCTATGGCCCCATAACAAAATTGGTGGGTCTGGGCAGATTCGAACTGCCGACCTCACCCTTATCAGGGGTGCGCTCTAACCAACTGAGCTACAGACCCAATTTCGAGCTTGTAACTGTTAGCTCAGAGCTATCAGCTTGGAGCTTAAAGCTGCTTCTATCGTCTTCTTCAATGAATCAAGCAATTCGTGTGGGAGCTCATGCAGCAGCTGATGTCGTCGATTAAGGAGGTGATCCAGCCGCAGGTTCCCCTACGGCTACCTTGTTACGACTTCACCCCAGTCATGAATCACACCGTGGTAACCGTCCTCCCGAAGGTTAGACTAGCTACTTCTGGTGCAACCCACTCCCATGGTGTGACGGGCGGTGTGTACAAGGCCCGGGAACGTATTCACCGCGACATTCTGATTCGCGATTACTAGCGATTCCGACTTCACGCAGTCGAGTTGCAGACTGCGATCCGGACTACGATCGGTTTTATGGGATTAGCTCCACCTCGCGGCTTGGCAACCCTTTGTACCGACCATTGTAGCACGTGTGTAGCCCAGGCCGTAAGGGCCATGATGACTTGACGTCATCCCCACCTTCCTCCGGTTTGTCACCGGCAGTCTCCTTAGAGTGCCCACCATTACGTGCTGGTAACTAAGGACAAGGGTTGCGCTCGTTACGGGACTTAACCCAACATCTCACGACACGAGCTGACGACAGCCATGCAGCACCTGTCTCAATGTTCCCGAAGGCACCAATCCATCTCTGGAAAGTTCATTGGATGTCAAGGCCTGGTAAGGTTCTTCGCGTTGCTTCGAATTAAACCACATGCTCCACCGCTTGTGCGGGCCCCCGTCAATTCATTTGAGTTTTAACCTTGCGGCCGTACTCCCCAGGCGGTCAACTTAATGCGTTAGCTGCGCCACTAAGAGCTCAAGGCTCCCAACGGCTAGTTGACATCGTTTACGGCGTGGACTACCAGGGTATCTAATCCTGTTTGCTCCCCACGCTTTCGCACCTCAGTGTCAGTATCAGTCCAGGTGGTCGCCTTCGCCACTGGTGTTCCTTCCTATATCTACGCATTTCACCGCTACACAGGAAATTCCACCACCCTCTACCATACTCTAGCTTGCCAGTTTTGGATGCAGTTCCCAGGTTGAGCCCGGGGATTTCACATCCAACTTAACAAACCACCTACGCGCGCTTTACGCCCAGTAATTCCGATTAACGCTTGCACCCTCTGTATTACCGCGGCTGCTGGCACAGAGTTAGCCGGTGCTTATTCTGTCGGTAACGTCAAAATTGCAGAGTATTAATCTACAACCCTTCCTCCCAACTTAAAGTGCTTTACAATCCGAAGACCTTCTTCACACACGCGGCATGGCTGGATCAGGCTTTCGCCCATTGTCCAATATTCCCCACTGCTGCCTCCCGTAGGAGTCTGGACCGTGTCTCAGTTCCAGTGTGACTGATCATCCTCTCAGACCAGTTACGGATCGTCGCCTTGGTGAGCCATTACCTCACCAACTAGCTAATCCGACCTAGGCTCATCTGATAGCGCAAGGCCCGAAGGTCCCCTGCTTTCTCCCGTAGGACGTATGCGGTATTAGCGTTCCTTTCGAAACGTTGTCCCCC
This sequence comes from Pseudomonas sp. TE9122, assembly GCF_056278925.1. Lineage (NCBI taxonomy): Bacteria > Pseudomonadati > Pseudomonadota > Gammaproteobacteria > Pseudomonadales > Pseudomonadaceae > Pseudomonas > Pseudomonas sp. TE9122. Next base: position 4,786,032 of record NZ_JBWBQI010000001.1, read on the forward strand.
ACTACCAGGCAGATTCCTAGGCATTACTCACCCGTCCGCCGCTGAATCCAGGAGCAAGCTCCTCTCATCCGCTCGACTTGCATGTGTTAGGCCTGCCGCCAGCGTTCAATCTGAGCCATGATCAAACTCTTCAGTTCAAACATCTTTGGGTTTTTAAGAAACCCTAAACTTGGCTCAGCAATCGTTGGTTACATCTTTGATTTCTCGCGGAGTAACTTGTGATGCTGATAATCTTGTTGACTATCAGTCTGACTGCACAAGCACCCACACGAATTGCTTGATTCAGTTGTTAAAGAGCGGTTGGTTAAGATCTTTCGTCTCAACCGAGGCGCGCATTCTACAGCAGCCTCATTTACTGTCAAGTGATTATTTTCAGAAGTTTTCGAAGAATTCTTCAACAACTTCAACCACTTGCGCTTCCGATCTCTCGTTAGCGGGAGGCGAATTCTACAGCGTTAATCGCTGCTGTCAACACCTCTTTTTCTCCGCTTTCGACCGAGAAGATCGAACCGTTAAAAGAGCTACACATCACTGCCCTTTCAACTCCTTCCAGGCTTCGATGACCTGAAGCAAGCCGCTGTCGAAAACTGCATAACTCTTTGAATCTCAAGGAGTTTTCCGTTTCGACTGCGCCGGAAGTGGGGCGAATTATAGACTTCTAAAATTCGCCGTCAACCCCCAATTTCAACTTTATTCAGATTTCAGCGTAATACGTGCAAAAGCCTTCTTGCCGGCCTGACAAACGTGAGTCGTGCCCAGTACATATATAAAGGAACGATCAACCACCTCACCATCAACACGCACCCCACCCGCCGCCAACAGATCACGCGCCGCCGCCGAGTTCTTCACCAGGCCTGCCTTATTAAGGACGGCAGCGATCGGCATATCCTCAACCGAAGACAGTTCGATCTCAGGCAAGTCATCTGGAAGCTCGCCATCCTTCATGCGGTTGCCGGCGCCTCGGTGAGCATTCGCCGCAGCCTCTTCACCATGGAAGCGCGCAACGATCTCTTCAGCCAGCTTGATTTTGATGTCGCGTGGATTCGCTCCAGCTTCGACGTCAGCCCGGAAGGCGTTGATCTCGTCCATTGAGCGAAAGCTGAGCAACTCGAAGTAACGCCACATCAGCGCATCCGGGATGGAAACCAGCTTGCTGTACATGACGCCTGGTGCTTCCTGGATACCGACATAGTTGCCCAGCGACTTGGACATCTTCTTCACGCCATCCAGACCTTCCAGCAATGGCATCGTCAGAATGCACTGTGCCTCCTGACCATACCCACGCTGCAACTCACGCCCCATCAGCAGGTTGAATTTCTGATCGGTACCGCCCAGCTCGACATCGGCGCGCAGCGCGACCGAGTCATAACCCTGAACCAGCGGATAGAGGAATTCGTGAATAGCGATTGGCTGGTTGGTGGTGTAGCGCTTGTCGAAGTCATCGCGCTCAAGCATGCGAGCGACCGTGTATTGCGAAGTCAGGCGAATGAAATCCGCCGGCCCCATCTTGTCCATCCAGGTGGAGTTGAAGGCAACTTCGGTTTTCGCCGGATCAAGGATTTTGAAAACCTGAGTCTTGTAAGTCTCAGCATTTTCCAGAACCTGTTCACGCGTCAGCGGTGGACGCGTTGCGCTTTTGCCACTCGGATCACCGATCATCCCGGTGAAGTCACCTATAAGGAAGATGACCTGGTGCCCCAGCTCCTGGAACTGGCGCAGCTTATTAATAAGCACCGTATGACCCAGATGCAGATCCGGAGCGGTCGGATCGAAACCAGCCTTGATACGCAGCGGTTGGCCGCGCTTGAGCTTCTCGACCAGCTCGGACTCGACCAACAGTTCTTCCGCACCACGTTTAATCAGCGCTAGCTGCTCTTCAACCGACTTCATAACAGACCCGCAAGGCTCAGATTCAAAGGGAACCAACCATACAAGAACGCGCACCAATTACAAGTTTTGCCCGGCGCACGGACACCAATCCACAGACCCGAGGTCTGTAGACTTGCTTCAGCGATGATTTGGTTATATTTTATACAGTTATTTCATCTTCATCATGTCATTCATCTTTTCCAATTCATCTATTTCAAAGTCAAAAATTACCTATGACCACAGAACCGTCTAAAGCGCCCCCGCTTTACCCGAAGACCCACCTGCTCGCCGCAAGTGGAATCGCCGCCCTTCTCAGCCTGGCGCTGCTGGTATTTCCCTCCAGCGATGTTGAAGCCAAAAAGACGACTCTGAGTCTTGAACTGGAAAGTCCTGTTGAACAACTGACACAAGATCAAGACGCTGCTGATGCGGCTCAAGCCACAAACGAGCCCGCAGCTTCGCCGTTCGCCCAAATCGAAAACAGCGACGAAAACGCAGCGCAAACCGCTGAAACCGTGCCAGCACCTGTGGCGCCTGCTGAGAAACCGAAAGAGCCCGGGCACCGTGAAGTCGTGGTTTCCAAAGGCGATACGCTGTCTACCCTGTTTGAAAAAGTCGGTCTGCCTGCAGCCTCCGTGCACGAAGTACTGGCAAGCGACAAGCAAGCCAAACAGTTCAGCCAGCTCAAGCGTGGCCAGAAACTCGAGTTCGAACTGAGTCCGGAAGGCCAGTTGACCAGCCTGCACAGCAAGGTCAGCGACGTTGAAACCATCACCCTGACCAAGAATGACAAGGGTTATTCGTTCAACCGAGTGACTGCCAAGCCAACTGTTCGCACTGCCTACGTCCACGGTGTCATCAACAGCTCACTGTCGCAGTCCGCAGCGCGCGCCGGTCTTTCTCACAGCCTGACCATGGATATGGCCAGTGTCTTTGGCTACGACATCGACTTCGCGCAGGACATTCGTCAGGGCGATGAATTCGATGTGATCTACGAGCAGAAAGTCATCAACGGCAAGGCCGTCGGCACCGGCCCGATCCTGTCGGCGCGCTTCACCAACCGCGGCAAGACTTACACCGCCGTTCGCTATACCAACAAACAAGGCAACAGCAGCTATTACACTGCCGATGGCAACAGCATGCGCAAGGCCTTCATCCGGACCCCTGTTGACTTCGCCCGCATCAGTTCGAAGTTTTCCATGGGCCGCAAGCACCCGATCCTCAACAAGATCCGCGCCCACAAAGGTGTCGATTACGCAGCGCCACGGGGTACACCGATCAAGGCTGCCGGTGACGGCAAAGTGTTGCTGGCCGGTCGTCGTGGTGGTTACGGCAACACCGTGATCATTCAGCACGGCAACACTTACCGTACGCTCTATGGCCATATGCAAGGCTTCGCCAAAGGCGTGAAAACCGGTGGCAGCGTCAAGCAAGGTCAAGTCATTGGCTATATCGGCACCACCGGACTGTCCACCGGCCCGCATTTGCACTATGAGTTCCAGGTCAACGGCGTTCACGTCGATCCGCTGGGCCAGAAGCTGCCAATGGCCGATCCGATCGCCAAGTCCGAACGCGCGCGCTTCCTCGCGCAGAGCCAGCCACTGATGGCGCGCATGGATCAAGAGAAGGCCACCATGCTGGCTTCGAGCAAGCGCTAAGCCATGGCCCTGTATATCGGTGTGATGTCCGGAACCAGTCTCGACGGGCTGGACATCGCCCTGATCGAGCAGACCTCGGCGATCAAACTGATCGCCACCCACTACCTGCCAATGCCTGACTCCCTGCGCGCCGAGCTGCTTGGCTTGTGCGCCAGCGGCCCCGACGAGATCGCCCGCTCGGCGATTGCCCAGCAACACAACAACACTGGGTCGAACTTGCCGCGTCGGGCATTCACACCCTCCTCGCGCAGCAACAACTCAAGCCCGATGCAATCCGCGCTATCGGTAGCCACGGTCAGACCATTCGCCATGAGCCGGCGCGCGGGTTTACCGTGCAGATCGGTAATCCAGCCCTGCTGACTGAGTTGACCGGTATTACCGTCGTCAGTGATTTCCGCAGTCGCGATGTCGCAGCGGGTGGCCAAGGTGCGCCTCTGGTACCAGCCTTTCATGAAGCGTTGTTTGAAGAGCGTAGCGGTAACCAGGCCGTCTTGAATGTCGGCGGATTCAGCAATCTCAGCCTGATTGAGCCGAACAAACCTGTAGCCGGTTTCGACTGCGGCCCGGGAAATGTTCTGATGGACGCCTGGATTAGCCGGCAACGGGGCGAGAACTATGACCGGGACGGCAAATGGGCTGCGACCGGCAAGGTTGAACCAGCCCTGCTCACGGCACTGCTAAGCGACCCGTTCTTCGTCACCAAAGGCCCGAAAAGTACCGGCCGGGAAGTCTTCAATCTGCCATGGCTGGAACAGCATCTATCGCGTCTGCCGACTTTCGCTGCCGAAGACGTTCAGGCCACGCTGCTCGAACTGACGGCGCTGACCATCGTCGAGTCGCTACAAAGCGCTCAATCGGACACTCAGGAATTGCTGGTTTGTGGCGGCGGCGCTCACAACGCCACGCTGATGCAACGCCTGGCCGCTCTACTGCCAGACACCAAGGTCGCCAGCACCGCAACTCACGGTGTTGACCCTGACTGGGTGGAAGCCATGGCCTTCGCCTGGCTGGCTCATTGCTGCCTCGAAGGCATCGCCGCCAATCGGCCAAGCGTCACCGGCGCTCGCGGCCTGCGCGTACTTGGCGCCATCTACCCGGCCTAAACTTCAGATACAAAAACGCCGCAGAACCGAAAGGCTCTGCGGCGTTTTTTTGTGTGCGGTGAAGCGCGATCAGATCGAGAACGACGACCCGCAACCACAAGTCGTGGTGGCATTCGGGTTCTTGATCACGAAGCGCGAACCTTCCAGACCTTCCTGATAATCCACCTCGGCACCGGCCAAGTACTGGAAGCTCATCGGATCGACCACCAGGCTCACGCCTTCGCGCTCGACGATGGTGTCGTCATCGGCCACGTCTTCATCGAAGGTGAAACCGTATTGAAACCCTGAACAACCGCCGCCCGTAACAAATACGCGCAGCTTCAAGCGATCATTCCCCTCTTCATCGACCAGGCTCTTCACCTTGTGCGCAGCACCTTGAGTGAATTGCAAAGCCGTGGGGGTGAAGGATTCGACGCTCATGCTGACTATCTCCCGGCGTTACGCCGCCATAATGCGTGATGACGCGCATTATCCGCTTGTCCTAGAAAATTGGTCAACTATTAGAGGAGCAGCGCAAGCTTCAAGCGGTGAGCTTCAAGCTTGCCTCTGATCTCTTGTAGCTTGTGGCTTGAAGCTCGTAGCTGCTTTTAAGGCAGCATGCCGGCGTGTGACAGGCCGAAGCGCTCATCCAGCCCGAACAGAATGTTCATGTTCTGCACCGCCTGGCCCGAGGCGCCCTTGACCAGATTGTCGATCACCGACAGCACGACCACCAGATCGCCATCCTGTGGACGATGCACGGCGATGCGGCAGACGTTGGCGCCGCGCACGCTACGGGTTTCCGGGTGGCTGCCGGCTGGCATGACATCGACGAACGGTTCGTTGGCATAGCGCTTTTCGAACAGTGCCTGCAGATCAACCGAGCGATCCGCTACTGTCGCGTAGAGCGTGGAGTGAATACCGCGAATCATCGGCGTCAGGTGCGGGACGAAGGTCAGGCCGACGTCCTTGCCCGCCGCGCGACGCAGGCCCTGGCGAATTTCCGGCAGATGACGATGACCTTTTACCGCATAGGCCTTCATGCTTTCCGACGTCTCGGAGTACAAAGAACCAACAGCCGCACCACGCCCGGCACCACTGACACCGGATTTGCAGTCGGCGATCAAACGCGATGCGTCGGCCAGACCTGCTTCCAGCAACGGCAGGAAACCCAATTGCGTTGCGGTCGGATAGCAACCCGGCACCGCGATCAGGCGCGCTTTCTTGATCTGCTCGCGATTGACTTCCGGCAGACCATAGACCGCTTCGTCCAGCAATTGCGGTGCGCCGTGTGGCTGGCCGTACCACTTGGCCCATTCATCAGCATCTTGCAGACGGAAGTCAGCGGACAGGTCGATGACCTTGGTGCCCGCCGCCAGCAGCTCGCCTGCCAAGGCGTGAGCCACGCCGTGTGGCGTGGCGAAGAAAACCACATCGCAGGCGCCAAGGGTTTTCACGTCCGGCACGCTGAACGCCAGCCCGTCATAGTGACCGCGCAGGTTCGGGTACATGTCAGCCACGGCCAGACCGGCCTCGGATCGGGAAGTGATGACGACCACTTCTGCCTGCGGATGCTGTGCCAACAGACGCAGCAGTTCGACACCGGTGTAACCCGTGCCGCCGACGATACCGACCTTGACCATAAACCTGCCCTCAACGAACCCACTGGAAAGCCGTCGATAATAGGGGCCGCGCGCGCCTGCGACAACCGCCAAGGTGACGCGCGGACGCTCAAGCCTCTACTATCTGGCTACCGTGAATGAGGGAATAACCAAAAATGCTCTATCTATGGCTCAAAGCGTTTCACATTGTCAGCGTCGTCTGCTGGTTTGCCGGGCTGTTTTACTTGCCGCGCCTGTTCGTTTACCACGCGCAAAGCACCGACACGATCAGCCAGGAGCGCTTCAGCGTCATGGAGCGCAAGTTGTATCGCGGCATCATGGGCCCGGCGATGATCGCCACGCTGATCTTCGGTGGCTGGCTGATCTACCTTAATCCATCAATCTTCAGCCAGGGCGGCTGGATTCACGCAAAACTGACTCTGGTCGTATTGCTGATCGGCTACCACCACATGTGCGGCGCGCAGGTAAAACGCTATGCCCGTGGCGAAAACACCCGCAGCCATGTCTTTTATCGCTGGTTCAATGAAGTGCCGGTTCTGATATTGCTGGCTATCGTAATTCTGGTCGTGGTCAAGCCGTTCTAACTTCAACCAATACAGGTCCTTGGGGGGTTCACAATGTCGCTGCCCGCTTTGCTCGAACAACGTCTGCGTCTGCCCGTAGTAGCAGCGCCGATGTTCCTGATCTCCAATCCGGAACTGGTGCTCGCCTGCTGCCGCAACGGCGTGGTCGGCAGCTTTCCGGCTCTGAACCAACGCGAAAGCAGTGGGTTCAAGGCTTGGCTGGAACAGATCGAAGCGGGCCTGGCGACGCTGGATAATCCGGCCCCTTATGCGGTGAACCTGATTGTTCACCACAGCAACCCGCGCCTTCAGCCGGATCTGGACATCTGCGTCGAGCACAAGGTGCCGATCGTTATCACCAGCCTCGGCGCGGTGAAGGAACTGGTCGACGCGGTGCACAGCTATGGCGGTCTGGTGTTTCACGACGTGACCACGCGGCGCCATGCCGAGAAAGCCGCTGAAGCCGGTGTCGACGGGCTCATTGCCGTTGCGGCCGGTGCCGGCGGGCATGCTGGTACCTGGAGCCCGTTTGCGCTGATTGCCGAGATCCGTGAGTTCTTCGACAAGACACTCTTGCTTGCAGGATGTCTGAACCACGGCCATGAGATTCTCGCCGCGCAACTGCTCGGCGCGGATTTGGCCTACTTCGGTACGCGATTTATTGGCACCACAGAAAGTCACGCGCCTGACGCCTACAAAGACATGCTGCTGACAGCCAAGGCTGCCGACATCATTCATACTCCAGCAGTGTCGGGAGTGCCGGCCAGTTTCATGCGCCAGAGCCTGGAGGCGGCCGGTTTCGACATGGCGGCACTGCAAGGCAAGGGCGAGGTGAACTTCGGCGACAAGCTCAAGCCGATCAACGATGAAGCCAAAGCCTGGAAGACCGTGTGGTCGGCGGGCCAGGGTGTTGGCCAGATTGGTGACCTGCCAAGCGTGGATCAGTTGATTGCGCGGCTCGATGCAGAATATCGTCAGGCTCAGGCGCGCGCCGCACAGCTGCCGGAACGCTGGCCGCGCTGAGCAATACCCCCGGCCAGTCGCTGTCAGACTGGCCTTGAACTGACTACTGCAAACCCAATCGCGACAAGGATGCCTCGGCCATGAGCGACACCCGTTACAAGATCGTCTTCGACGGCGCGCTGCAGCCCGGCGTCGACCTCACCACCGCCAAACTGAATCTGGCGGATCTGTTCAAAAGCGATGTGGCCGCCATCGAGCGCCTGTTCAGTGGCCGCACCGTCGCCCTCAAACGTGATCTGTCCCACAGCGATGCCCAGACGTATCTGCAGGCATTGAACAAAACCGGGATCGATGCGCGGATCGAAGCGGAAACCGCCATCGAGCTGAATCTGGCGGATGTCCACGATAACCCTGCAGCGGTGGCGGAACCGGACTCGCCTTACGCCCCACCGCGCGCCAATGTCGGTGAAGCTCTGCCGCCATTCGCCACGCTCAAGCCATTCAGCGTCGAAGGCCGGATCGGTCGCCTGCGCTTTCTCGCCTGGACCATGGTCCTGAGCCTAGTGACCCTGCCCATCGTCGGTGTGTTTGCCTTGATTGCCTTGGGTCTGGTCAGTGGCGATTCAACCACCGGCCTGATCCTCGGCGGCATTCTGGCGGTCTTCCTGTTCCTCGGCTTCATGATCGTCAGCATTCTGTTCAGCGTTCAGCGCCTGCACGATATCGGCTGGTCGGGCTGGCTGTGGTTGTTGAATCTGGTGCCGTTCGTCGGCAGTTTTTTCCCGCTGGTGATGATGGTCGTACCCGGCAATGCCGGCGCCAACCGCTATGGCCCGCCACCACCGCCGAACAGCACGGCCGTCAAAGTGCTGTGCTCGTTATGGATCGTATTCTTCGCACTGATTTTTGCCGGAGGCCTTCTTGGCGGCTTCTCGGCTGTGCAGGAAGAATATGAAAGCAATCTGGAGAGCAGCTATGACAGCGGCGCGGTGACCACCGACGAAGTTGAGGTCGTCGAACCGCCAGTGATTTCCGCCGACGAGGCAGCCGAACCGGCGCAGGCCCCTGTAGACTCTGCGCAAGAATGAACAGCGCTCCCTGCCGCGACAACCGCGTCGCCGGCGCGGAGCTGTTGCGATGGAGAACTGCATGACCCGTTACGCTCTGATCACCGGTGCTTCCAGCGGCATCGGCCTGGCCATGGCCGAAGCACTGGCCCGGCGCGGCCGCAGCCTGATTCTGGTGGCACGGCAGCGTGATCAGCTGGAAAGTATCGCCATCGAGCTGACCCAGCGCTTCGATGTCGAAGTATTGTTTCGCGCCTGCGACCTCGGCGAACCGTTGCGCCTTTCCGGTTTTTTGCTGGAGCTCGAAGAAGGTGACCGGCAGATCGATCTACTGGTCAACTGCGCCGGCATCGGCACTTGCGGGCCATTCCTCGCGCAGGACTGGATGACCGAGCAGGACCTCATCGAGGTCAACATTCTCGCCCTCACCCGCCTCTGTCATGCGGTGGGCAACAGCATGGCGCTGCTGGGTGGCGGGCAGATCCTCAATGTCGCCTCGGTGGCTGCGTACAGCCCCGGCCCATGGATGAGCACGTACTACGCCAGCAAAGCCTATGTGCTGCATTTTTCCGAAGCCCTGCGCGTGGAGCTCAAACAAAGCGGCGTGAAAGTTTCGGTGCTGTGCCCCGGCCCGACGCGCACACCGTTCTTCCGTACCGCACAGATGAGTAGCGAAAAGATCGAAAGCAGCCACTTGCTGATGAGTCCGGAAGAAGTGGCACTGCATGCCGTACGCGCACTGGATAAAAACCGCGCCATCATTATTCCGGGACGACGCAATCGCTGGCTGGCGTTCCTGCCGCGGCTGGGTTCGCGCTGGCTTAACCGGACGATTGTCGGCATGGTCAACAAAGCTTACTGCCCCCGCTAGGAAGACAACTTCGAAGCGGTACACTCGATTCAGCCCAACTCAACGGAGAAACAGCAGTGGATACTCTGTTCACCAAGATCATCAACCGGGAAATCCCGGCGAAGATCATTTACGAGGACGACCAGGTTCTGGCCTTCCACGACATCGCCCCCCAGGCTCCGGTGCACTTTCTGGTAATCCCGAAAAAACCGGTGCGCACGCTCAACGACCTGACCGAAGACGACAAGGCGCTGGCCGGGCACATCCTGTTCACCGCGCAGCGTCTGGCGCTGGAACTGGGTTGCGAAGAAGGCTTCCGCGTGGTGATGAACTGCAATGAACTTGGTGGGCAGACTGTCTATCACATTCATATGCACGTGCTGGGTCAGCGCCAGATGAACTGGCCGCCGGGCTGACTGGCGACAACCAACTGTGGGAGCGAGCCTGCTCGCGAAGGCGCCGATACATTCAACACTTCAGTATCCGATAATCCGCTTTCGCGAGCAGGCTCGCTCCCACAAAAAAGCCTGACCGCGCAGCAAGTGACCCAGCGCAAACCCTCGCCGGCCGATTCGGTTAAACTGGCCGCCGAGATTCTTCCCGGAGGTCAGCATGACTACCCAACGTCACTACTCGCCCATAGACCGTCTGCTGCTGCAAGCCGATGCCGCGATGCGCACTCTGTTGCCCTTCAGTGGCCAGCCGTACCGCCCGTCGCCGGCGATTCTGCAGCCGGATACGCAGATGAGCGATGAAGACACTCGCCACGTCGCCGGTCTGATGCGCATCAACCATACCGGCGAAGTCTGCGCTCAGGCGCTGTATCAGGGGCAAGCGCTGACCGCCAAGTTGCCGCAGGTACGCGCAGCCATGGAGCACGCGGCTGAAGAAGAGATCGATCATCTGGTCTGGTGCGAGCAGCGCATCCATCAGTTGGGCAGCCACACCAGCGTGCTGAATCCACTGTTTTACGGCATGTCGTTCGGTATCGGCGCGGTCGCCGGACTGATCAGCGACAAGGTCAGCCTTGGTTTCGTTGCGGCGACCGAGCATCAGGTCTGCAAACACTTGAACGAACATCTGGAGCAATTGCCGGCCGAGGACGAGAAGTCCCGGGCGATTCTTGAGCAGATGCGCATCGATGAAGAACACCATGCGGAAAGTGCCCTGGATGCGGGCGGGTTTCGTTTTCCGGCGCCGGTCAAGTTCGGCATGAGTTTGTTGGCGAAGGTGATGACCAAGAGTACGTATCGGATCTGAGATCCGTGTCGGTGCTGATGACCTCTTCGCGAGCAGGCTCGCTCCCACAGGGGTTTTATGTGAGGCATGAAAAAGGCGACCAGGAGGTCGCCTTTTTTGTTTCCGGGAATCTTAGGTCGGCATGTTGCGCGCGTAGAAGATTTCCAGCATTTCGTGTTTCACACGGTCGGTCACCTGGGCACGTTGCTCGGGCGAGAGGTTGCTGGTGGCGTCGCCGAACAGGTAGTTATCCAGTTCGAAGTTCTTCAGCAGCATTTTGGTGTGGAACAGGTTTTCCTGGTACACGTTCACGTCGGTCATCTGGTACGCGTCGCGAGTGTCTTCGGAGAGGTAGTTCTGGATCGAGTTGATCTCGTGGTCGATGAAGTGCTTGTTGCCTTCAACGTCACGGGTGAAACCGCGCACACGGTAATCCACGGTCACGATGTCCGAATCGAACTGGTGAATGAGGAAGTTGAGCGCTTTGAGCGGTGAAATGACACCACAGGTCGACACGTCGATATCCACACGGAACGTTGCAATACCGTCGTCCGGATGGATTTCCGGATAGGTGTGCACCGTGATGTGGCTCTTGTCGAGGTGGGCCAGAATAATTTCGGGCAACGGGCCCGGCGATTCTTCGATCTGGCTGTCAGTCGGGGTTACCGGCTCTTCCGAAATCAGAATCGTGACGCTGGCGCCCTGGGGTTCATAGTCCTGACTGGCGATGTTCAGGATGTTGGCACCAATGATCTCGACAACTTCTGTGAGAATCTGCGTCAGGCGTTTCGCGTTGTACTCTTGATTGATGTACTCAACGTAAGCCTGCTGGTCTTGCGGGGTTTCCGCGTAGCAGATGTCATAGATGTTGAAGCTCAAGGTCTTAGTCAGGTTATTGAACCCGTGGAGCTTGAGTTTGCTTTTCACCGTTAAAAACTCTCTATGTATGCGGCGCGGCCGCGTGATCAAGCATGCCCGTCAAGTGCGAACAACGCACCTGCGTAGGACGGTTAACACCTCTTCGCGATGGCGATTTTGGTTATCTGTTCAGGCGGATGACCCGTCGGCTGACCGATCACTGCCCTGAAAAAAGTGGCGCATTATGCAGACGTCAGCGGGGGATCGCCAGAGTCTGCACTGCTTTTATGATAGTTGAATGTCGGTTCAGCCGAGTTCGACGATTTCATAATCGTGAGTGATTGCCACGCCAGCCGCGCCGAGCATGATCGACGCCGAGCAATACTTCTCGGCCGACAGCTCGATGGCGCGCTTGACCTGAGCTTCCTTCAGGCCCCGGCCCTTGACCACGAAGTGCATGTGGATCTTGGTAAACACCTTGGGATCTTCAGTCGCACGCTCGGCATCAAGGAAGGCTTCACAGCTTTCAACGGCCTGGCGCGACTTCTTCAGGATGCTGACCACGTCGAAGTTGCTGCAACCGCCGACACCCAGCAAGAGCATTTCCATCGGGCGAACCCCGAGGTTACGGCCACCGGCATCTGGCGGGCCGTCCATTACCACGACATGACCGCTGCCGGATTCGCCGAGGAACATGGCTTCGCCAGCCCATTGGATGCGTGCCTTCATCGCCCAGACTCCACTGTAAAAAAAGGGTCGCCAGCTTAGCACAGCACTTTGTCCCGACAGGAACGACGTCCTAGGACGGATGCTTTCTGGCTGTAGGTAATTTCTCGAATTTTCGACGAAGTGTCTGGTAAGCTGGCGCCAATTCGCTGGCGCCAATTCGTCAGCCCTGTAGCGACCGCCTTCAGCGCCTCATAAAAACTCAAACATCACCGTGCAGTCTTTTCGGGATACAACCATGGTTGCTATTACCCCCACACCCAAAATCAAGAACATCGACAAGCTGTTGATGCATTGCCAGCGCCGGCGTCATGCGGCCAAGAGCAATATCATCTGCGCCGGGGATCGCTCGGACACGCTGTTTTTCATCATCAAAGGCTCGGTCACCATCCTCATCGAAGACGACGATGGTCGCGAGATGATCATCGCTTACCTGAACGCCGGGGATTTCTTCGGCGAACTGGGTCTGTTCGAGCAGGCAGGTCAGGAGCAGGAACGCAGCGCCTGGGTGCGTGCCAAAGTTGAATGCGAAACCGCCGAAATCAGCTACGCCAAGTTCCGCGAACTGTCGCAGCAGGATCCAGACATTCTTTACGCCCTCAGCGGACAAATCGCACAACGCCTGCGTAACACCACGCGCAAAGTCGGCGACCTGGCGTTTTTCGATGTCACTGGCCGAGTCGCCCGCTGCCTGCTGGAGTTGTGCAAACAACCGGACGCCATGACTCACCCGGACGGCATGCAGATCAAGGTCACCCGCCAGGAGATCGGTCGTATCGTCGGCTGTTCTCGAGAGATGGTCGGCCGCGTGCTCAAGGATCTGGAAGAACGCAACCTGGTCGATGTGAAAGGCAAGACCATGGTGGTCTTCGGCACGCGCTAGACGTAAATCTGCGCCAGCATCAAACGAAACAATTCATCGAGACGCGCCAATGCCTGTGGCGCGTTGAATTTCTCATACAGGGCAATGTGGCTTTGCGCCCTCACCCGCTGCTCCAGGCCGCAGGCTTCATTGAAGCGATTGACCGCAGCAACCATCGCTTCGCGCTCGTCATCCATCAGCATCGCACCATGCACCAGGCCAACCGGACGCTGGCCGCCCTGACTCTGGCGCCAGCGCTGGGCGGTGCCGACCATCTTGCGACCGTCGAGATTGACGTTGAAACGGCCGTCGCAGAATGCGCCGTCGATTTCCCCGACCGACGAGGTGCCACCCAACTCATCCAGCAACTGACAGATCGGATCGCACAGCCGGCGGTAGCCGGTTTCGATGCGGTTCAGATCGCCTTCGCTGCGAGGCGGGGCATATACCAAGGCAATGTTGACGGTCGCAGCGGATTGCGGGACGGGCTCACCGCCGGTCTCGCGCAACAGCACGGGCCAGCCAGCGGCAGCGGAGACTTCGCAGGCGTGGTCGAATAGCGCGAGACGGTTGAGGCGGCGCGGCATGACCAGGGCGCGGTCGGTGGGTTGCCAGAACAGCAGGCCAAATTCGGCGTCGCCGGCGCAGACCGAGGCCAGCAAGTCCTGTTCGGCTTGCAGGCCGGATTCGATGGTCAGCGGGGTTGGCAGCGACATGGTGAGCTCCGGCAGATTGAATCTCTTTAGCGGAATTTAGCGCCCCTTCGCGAGCAGGCTCGCTCCCACAGGGGGAAATGCATTCCAAATGTGGGACCGAGCCTGCTCGCGAATGAGGTCGACTCGGTCAGTCGAGGGTCGAACCACTGATCGGCACACCACGCTCCGGAAAGAACAGGCGCTGCAATTCAATGCCCGGATTTTCCGCGCGCATGAACGCTTCGCCGACCAGGAACGAGTACACGTCGCTGATTTCCATCAGCTCGACGTCGGCACGATTGAGGATGCCGCTTTCGGTGATCACCAGGCGATCGCGCGGGATGCGCGGCAGCAGGTCGAGGGTGGTCTCCAGGCTGACGTCGAATGTGTGCAGGTTGCGGTTGTTGACCCCGACCAGCGGCGTGTCGAGGGTCTTCAGCGCGCGCTCCAGTTCGTCACCGTCGTGCACTTCCACCAAGACGTCGAGACCGACCCCTTTGGCCACGGAGGCCAGCTCAGCCATTTTCACGTCGTCCAGAGCGGAGACGATCAACAACACGCAATCGGCGCCAAGCGCACGGGCTTCAACAATCTGGTACGGATCGATCATGAAATCCTTGCGGATCACCGGCAATTTGCAGGCGGCGCGCGCCTGTTGCAGGTAGGCATCGGCGCCCTGGAAGTAGTCGATATCGGTCAGCACCGACAGACAGGTGGCCCCACCCTTTTCGTAGCTCTTGGCAATGTCTGCCGGGACGAAGTCTTCGCGGATCACGCCTTTGCTTGGCGAAGCCTTCTTGATTTCGGCAATCACGGCCGGTTGTTTCTTCTTCGCTTGCGCCAGCAAAGCCTGGGCAAAACCACGGGGTGCATCGGCCGCCTTGGCCAGACTTTCCAGCTCGCTCAGGCTGACCCGAGCGCTGCGCTCGGCGACTTCCTCAACCTTGCGCGCCAGAATGTTTTCCAGAACCGTCGGTACACTCATCCTTCATTCTCCACTTTGAATACCGCGGTAAAGGCACCCAGCTCCTCGAGTTTTTCCCGAGCGAGGCCGGTGTGCAGCGCGTCGTGCGCCAGCTCCACACCTTGTTTCAGACTGCTTGCGAGGTCGGCGGCATACAGCGCCGCACCGGCATTGAGCACAATCATCTCGGCAGCTTTCTGGCCGTTTTCGGTTTTGCGCTTGCCGAGGGCATCGCGGATCAGCGCCAGCGATGCTTCCGGGCCTTCGACCGACAGACCGTGCAGGCTCTGGCTCTTCATGCCGAGGTCTTCCGGTTCGACCCAATACTCAGTGATTTCGTTGTTTTTCAATTCAGCGACAAAGGTCGGCGCGGCGAGGCTGAATTCATCCAGACCGTCCTTCGAATGCACGACCAGCACGTGTTTGCTGCCCAGTCGCTGCAAGACCTCGGCCAATGGCCGGCACAGCGCCTGAGTGAACACGCCGACTACCTGATGTTTCACACCGGCCGGATTCGTAAGCGGGCCGAGCATGTTGAACAGCGTGCGCAGGCCGAGTTCGCGGCGCGGGCCGGCGGCGTACTTCATCGCTTTGTGGTGAGTCTGGGCGAACATGAAACCGATGCCGACGTTGTCGATGCAGCGCGCGACCTGCACCGGGGTCAGGTTCAGATAAATGCCGGCAGCTTCCAGCAGATCGGCACTGCCGCTCTTGCCGGACACCGCGCGGTTGCCGTGCTTGGCGACGGTGCAACCGGCGGCTGCGACAACAAAGGAAGACGCGGTCGATACGTTGAAGATATTCGCACCGTCACCGCCGGTGCCAACCACATCGACGACGCCGTCGAGGGTTTTCAGCTCGACCTGATCGGCCAGCTCGCGCATCACCGACACGGCGCCGACGATTTCGTCAATGCTCTCGCTTTTCATGCGCATGGCCATCATGAACGCGCCGATCTGCGCTTCGGTGCACTGGCCGGTCATGATCTCGCGCATCACATCGCGCATTTCATCGGTGCTGAGGTCGAGGTGTTCGACGATACGGCTGAGGGCTGTCTTGATATTCATGGGAAGTCCTTAGCGCGTGCCGCCGGTTTGTTTGAGGAAATTGGCAAACAGTTCATGACCCTGCTCGGTGAGGATCGATTCGGGGTGGAACTGTACGCCCTCGATGTTCAGGGTCTTGTGACGCAGGCCCATGATCTCGTCGACCGAGCCGTCATCGTGCTGGGTCCATGCGGTCAGCTCGAGGCAATCGGGCAGGCTGTCATGCTTGACGATCAGCGAGTGGTAACGGGTAACGGTGAGCGGATGATTGAGGCCGGCAAACACGCCCTTGTCCTCGTGGAATACCGGGCTAGTCTTACCGTGCATGACTTGGCGGGCACGCACCACATCACCGCCGAAGGCCTGGCCGATGGACTGGTGGCCGAGGCAGACGCCGAGGATCGGCAGTTTGCCGGCGAAGTGCTTGATCGCATCAATGGAAACGCCCGCCTCGGTGGGCGTGCACGGTCCCGGGGAAACCACGATGCGCTCGGGATTCAGCGCTTCGATTTCGGCGATGGTCAGTTCGTCGTTGCGCACCACTTTGACCTCGGCACCCAGCTCGCCGAGGTATTGCACAACGTTGTAGGTAAAGGAGTCGTAGTTGTCGATCATCAGCAACATGGCGTTTCGAACCTCTTGAATTCTGACTTGATGACAGCCTTCAGATGACTTGCCCGCAGGGCGCTGCGCGATGTCGGACGCGCAGAGGGCGCCAGCACAGCGGCATTTCAAACAGACAAGGAAGGCAAAGCGATACAGATCCGGCGGAGCCGGCAGAAAAGATTCAGGCGCGCCAACGCCAGCGGGCGTGTGCCTTGATGACTTGATCCAGGAGTTTGCTGGTGATCAACACGGGGAAGGTCTCGTTCATACGTTCCGGCACAGTAACTTAGCTGGGCTGAGCGTGCAATATGGCGGGGCCTGCGGGTTATAAAACGGCAGAGGGATTCGCGACCGATGGCAAAATGCCGAACGTTTTTGGTACTGTCGTTTCGTTCACCTACAACAATAAATAAACGGACTTGCTCATGATCAGACAGACGTTGTTTGTACCGCTGGCCAGCTGCTTGCTCGCACTCGCTTGCGCTCAGGCCAATGCAGCGCCCAATCCTTATTCGAGTTTCATCGTCTTCGGCGACAGCCTCAACGATGCCGGCACCTTCGCCGACACCGGTGGCCCGGCGGGCTCCACCGAGCGTTACACCAACCGCACCGGGCCGGTGTATCAGGATGGCAGCGGCGAAGTTTTTTCATTGAATTCCACCCAGTTGCTCGGCGGCCGCCTGGGCTTTTCGCCCGACCAGACAGCCTCTTCCAGCTCCGCAGTGCGCGCGGAAAACGGCCAGCCCGACGGCAACAACTGGGCGGTCGGTGGTTATCGCACCGACCAGATTCTCGATTCGATCACCACCCAATCGGCCACCGGCGAGCGCACCCGCGCCGGTTACCTGCCGTCGAACGGCTTCCGCGCCGACCCGAATGCGCTGTATTACATTTCCGGTGGCGGCAACGATTTCCTCCAGGGCCGCATTCTCAGCCTGCCCCAGGCCAACGCCGCAGCCGATCGACTGGCCGATAGCGTGCAAACCCTGCAGACCGCCGGCGCCAAATACGTGATGGTCTGGCTGCTGCCCGACGTGGGCCTGACACCTGCTCTGAACGGCACGCCGCTGCAAGCGTTCAGCAGCACCCTCGCCAACCAGTTCAACAGTCAGTTGGTGACGCGCCTGCAAGGCATCAACGCCGAAGTCATTCCGCTGAACATTCCGGTGCTGCTCTCGGAAGTCTTCGCCGACCCGGGGCGCTTTGGTCTGGCTACCGACCAGAACCTCACCGCGACCTGCTTCAGTGGCAATAGCTGCACGGAAAACGCCCGTTACGGGATCAACAGCGCCACGCCGGATCCGACCAAGCTGATCTACAACGATGGCGTACACCCGACCGAATCCGGGCAAAAACTGATCGCCGATTACGCCTATTCGCTGTTGGCTGCGCCATGGGAACTGAGCCTGCTACCGGAAATGGCCCACGGCACCGTGCGCGCGCATCAGGATGAATTGCGCAATCAATGGCAGGCGGACTGGGAGAACTGGCAAGCGGTCGGCCAATGGCGTGCGATTGTCTCCGCCGGCGGACAGCGTCTGGATGTCGACAGCCAAAGCAGCGGCGCCAGCGCCGATGGCAGCGGTTACAACCTCAACGTCGGCGGCAGCTATCGCCTCAATGAGGCTTGGCGCGTGGGCGTGGCAGCCGGTTTGTACCGGCAGAATCTTGAGGCCGGGCACAACGATTCCGACTACAAACTCAACAGCTACATGGCCACCGCGTTCGCCCAGTTCCAGCAGAATCGCTGGTGGGCCGACGCGGCGCTGACCGGCGGCAAACTCGACTACGACAACCTCAAGCGCAAGTTCGACCTCGGCGCCAGCGAGGGTGCGGAGAAAGGCGATACCGACGGCAGCCTGTGGGCGTTCAGCACGCGCCTGGGCTATGACATTGCGCAACCGGGCAGCCAATGGCATCTGTCGCCGTTTGTCAGCGCCGATTACGCCAGTGTCGATGTCGACGGTTACTCGGAAAAGAGCAACCGCGCCACCGCGCTGACCTTCGATGACCAGAGCCGCGATTCGAAACGCCTGGGTCTGGGCATCCAGGGCAAGTACAACTTCACCGCGCAAACCCAGGTGTACGGCGAATACGCCCACGAGCGTGAGTACGAAGATGACGTGCAGAAGGTCAACATTGCCCTCAACACCCTGCCGGCCAATGACTTCACCCTTGAAGGCTACACACCGGCAAGTCACCTGAACCGCTTGAGCCTGGGCGTCAGTCACAAGCTGACGGCAGATCTGGCGCTGCGTGGGGGTTATACGTTCCGCAAGGATGATGACTTCAAGCAGCAGGGCCTGAATGTCGGGGTTGTGCTGGATTTCTGAGTCGTAGATGCAAAAAAGCGGCGCCTGTCAGGGCGCCGCTTTTTTATGCCTCAACACAAAACCCAATGTGGGAGCGAGCCTGCTCGCGAAAGCGCTGGGTCAGTCAGCATCAACGGTGACTGACTCACCTCTTCGCGAGCAGGCTCGCTCCCACATGGGAAATTGCGTGGATCAGGCGTCCGGGGTTTGCTCAGCCAAGGCCACGGCGCGGAACATCGCGCGGCGTTTGTTCAGGGTTTCTTCCCATTCCAGCGCCGGCACCGAGTCGGCGACGATGCCGCCGCCGGCCTGCACGTGCAATTCACCGTTCTTGATCACCGCCGTACGAATGGCAATGGCGGTGTCCATGTTGCCGTTCCAGGCGAAGTAACCGACCGCACCGCCGTACACGCCACGCTTGACCGGCTCGAGTTCGTCGATGATTTCCATCGCGCGAATCTTCGGTGCGCCGGACAAAGTACCCGCCGGCAGAATTGCTCGCAGTGCGTCCATCGCGGTCAGGCCCGACTTCAACTGGCCGGTGACGTTGGAGACGATGTGCATCACGTTGGAATAACGCTCGATGACCATTTTCTCGGTGAGCTTCACCGAACCGATTTCCGAAACGCGCCCGGTATCGTTGCGGCCCAGATCGATCAGCATCAAGTGCTCGGCGATCTCCTTGTCATCCGAGAGCAGGTCCTGCTCCAGCGCCACATCGGCTTCTTCGGTGGCGCCGCGTGGGCGCGTGCCGGCGATCGGGCGCACGGTGATCAGGTTGTCTTCGACGCGCACCAGCACTTCCGGCGAGCTGCCGACGACGTGGAAATCGCCGAAGTTGAAGAAGTACATATACGGCGTCGGGTTGAAGCAACGCAGCGCGCGATACAGATCGATCGGCGCAGCCTTGAAGTCGATCGACATGCGCTGCGACGGCACCACCTGCATGCAGTCGCCGGCAAGGATGTATTCCTTGATGGTGTCGACGGCTTTTTCGTAATCGTCCTGAGTGAAGCTGGAACGAAACACCGGATCGGCGGATCGCTGTTTGCTGAAATCCAGGCCAAGACGCGGGGTGATCGGCTGACGCAGTTGCTCGAGCAGTTCCTGCAAACGCGCCTGACCTTGCTCGAAGGCATCGGCCTGGGCCGGGTCGGCGAGGACGATCGCATGCATCTTGCCGGCCAGGTTGTCGAACACTACAACGGCGTCGGAAACCATCAGCAGAATGTCCGGCACGCCCAGCGGATCCGGGTTCGGGCATTTGCCCAGACGCTTCTCGACATAGCGCACACAGTCGTAACCGAAGTAACCGACCAGTCCACCGTTGAAGCGCGGCAGGCCGGCGATGGTCGGCACGTTGTAGCGCGCTTTGAAGGTTTCAACGAAGGCCAGCGGGTCTTCGACGTCATGGCTTTCGGTCTCGACGCCATCAACGGTGATGCTGACGTGATGGTCATGTACGCGCAGCACGGTGCGGCACGGCAGGCCGATGATCGAGTAACGGCCCCATTTCTCGCCGCCCTGCACCGATTCGAGCAGGTAGGAGTTGGGCTGGTCGGCCAGTTTCAGGTAGATCGACAGCGGCGTGTCGAAGTCGGCCAGGGTTTCGCAGGCCAACGGGATGCGGTTATAGCCATCAGCGGCCAGACGCAGGAATTCTTCGCGATTCATAAGGTGCCTCGTGGTGTGAGGTGCAATCAGTCAGGTATGCAAACGCGCCGGCACGGCCGGCCAGAATCAGTCAGGCGCGCCAACGCCAGCGGGCCAGGGCCTTGATGACTTTCATCCAGAGTTTGCGGGTGACCACCACGATGGCGTTTCCAGAAGGGGGTTGAACAGCGTCGGGCAACGTTATCCCACCGGCCAGATCCAGGCAACCGGGAATTAGTTTGCGCAAATCGTCGATCACCAGTGCCGGGGACTCCTCGGCAATCGGCCGGCCATGGTTGTAGCCGTAACTCAGCGCCACACACTTGACCCCCGCTGCTTTCGCCGCCTGCACATCACTGCGCGAGTCGCCGACGAACAACGATTGCGAGGCCGGAATGTTGGCCATTTTCATCACGAAAAACAGCGCCGCCGGGTCAGGCTTCTTCTGCGGCAGGGTATCGCCGCCGATGATCCACTTGAAGTAGCGGCCGATTTTCATCTGATCGAGCAGCGGCGCGACGAAGCGCTCCGGCTTGTTGGTGATCAACGCCATGGCCACGCCTTGTTTGTGCAGCCACTTGAGCGTGTCGCGCACACCGGGATAGACCACGGTCAGTTCATGGCTGGCGCCGTACGCCTCCATGAAAATCTCCAGTGCGCGCTCGGCGTCGGCGTCATCCACCGCCGAATGATCGATG
The DNA here is from genome assembly GCF_056278925.1 of Pseudomonas sp. TE9122. Taxonomy (NCBI): domain Bacteria; kingdom Pseudomonadati; phylum Pseudomonadota; class Gammaproteobacteria; order Pseudomonadales; family Pseudomonadaceae; genus Pseudomonas; species Pseudomonas sp. TE9122. The sequence goes on from NZ_JBWBQI010000001.1 coordinate 4,807,365, forward strand.
CTACCGGCCAAGGCCCGACGCACCAGCACCGGCGCGCCATTGCCGACCCATTCGCGCACTGCTTCGATGCCCGCCGGCGGACGGCCGAGGGAGAGCAGCATGGTGTCCACCGCCGCTGCCAGGTCGGGAACCGAATCGATCAGCGTGCCATCCAGATCGAACATCACCAACCGTGGCAGCTGCCCCGGGAACAACTGCTCAAAACCGCTCATGGGCGCGCCAGTGCCAGTTCGGAACGCATCTTGTCGATGACTTCCTGATAGTTCGGCGCGTTGAAAATGGCCGAGCCGGCGACGAAGGTGTCAGCACCAGCAGCGGCAATTTCGCGGATATTGTTGACGTTGACGCCGCCGTCGATTTCCAGGCGGATGTCGCGCCCGGAGGCGTCGATGATGGCGCGCGCTTCGCGCAGTTTGTCGAGGGTGCCGGGAATGAACTTCTGCCCGCCGAAGCCCGGGTTGACGCTCATCAGCAGGACCATGTCGACCTTGTCGATCACGTACTTGAGCACGTCCAGCGGGGTCGCCGGGTTGAACACCAGACCGGATTTGCAACCACCTTCGCGGATCAGTTGCAGCGAGCGATCGACGTGCAAAGTGGCTTCCGGGTGGAAGGTGATGTAAGTCGCGCCGGCTTCGATGAAGTCGCCAACGATGCGGTCCACCGGGCTGACCATCAGGTGCGCGTCGATCGGCGCGGTGACGCCGTACTTGCGCAGCGCCGCGCAGACCATCGGGCCGATCGTCAGGTTGGGCACGTAGTGGTTGTCCATGACATCGAAGTGGACGAAGTCGGCGCCGGCGGCGAGAACGTTGTCCACTTCCTCGCCGAGGCGGGCGAAGTCGGCGGAGAGGATCGACGGAGCAATTACGAAGGGCTGCATGACGCACCTGTGCTGAGCTAAATCACGATGGCGCGCATTGTATACCTCAAGTTTCCACGCGCGCACCGGGACCGCGATGATTGGGTTGTGCCATGTGCCCTCAGCGCCCGCGCCTCAGTAAGCCGCGCGGTAGATCTTCTCGATGTCGCCGGCGCTGAGTTTGCGCGGGTTGTTGCGCATCAAGCGCTCGATGCCGGCGGCCTCCACGGCCATCGCCGGAATTGCTTCCTCAGGTACGCCGAAACTGCGCAGTCCGGCAGGGATTTCCACCGCCGCGCACAGGTCGGTCATGGCGTGCACGGCTTTGTCCGCGGCTTCGCTGGCGCTCAGATGCGCGGTCTTCACGCCCATGGCTTCGGCAATATCCTGCATGCGTTCGACACAGGCCATTTTGTTCCAGGTCATCACATAGGGCAGCAGCAAGGCGTTGCTGACACCGTGGGCAATGTTGAAGCGCCCGCCCAGCGGATACGCCAACGCATGCACCGCACCGACCCCGGCGTTACCGAACGCCATGCCGGCCATGAGGCTGGCGGTGGCCATGTCTTCGCGCGCTTGCAGGTTGGCGCCGTTGGCGTAGGCCTTGGGCAAGGCGTTGGCGATCAGCTTTATCGCGCCAATGGCGAGGGAGTCGGTGATCGGCGAGGCATTCACCGACAGGTAGGATTCGATGGCGTGCACCAGTGCATCGACGCCACTGGCAGCAGTGACGCTGCGCGGACAGGTCAGGGTCATCTGCGGGCTGACCAGCGCCACATCCGGTAGGAGATAGTCGCTGACGATGCCTTTCTTCAACTGCGCGACCTTGTCGGAGAGGATCGCCACGTTGGTGACTTCGGAACCAGTGCCGGCGGTGGTGGGGATGGCGATCAGCGGCGGGCCTTTGCGCGGCACCTGATCGACGCCGAACAGATCTTCCAGCGCGCCGTGATATCCGGCGTATGCAGCGACACTCTTGGCGATGTCGATGGCGCTGCCGCCACCGAGGCCGATCAAGCCGTCATGGCCGCCTTCGCGATAGGCGCGCATGCAGTCTTCGACGATGGCGATTTCCGGATCGGGCAGTACACGGTCGAAAATCTCGTATTCGCGCCCGCCGAGTTGCACCAGCGCCAGTTCGACAGTACCGGACTTGACCAGCGCGGCGTCGGTGACGATCAGCGGATTGTCGATGTCCAGACGGGTGAGTTCAGCGGCCAGTTGTTCGATGGCTGCGGCGCCGGTGATCAGTTTATGAGCGATTTTGAACTGGGACAGACTCATGGTGCGCAGCCTCTTATAGATGTGGGAGCTGGGCACAAGATTAGCTGGGGATTTGGGGTTGTCTGCTATTCAGGGTGTGAATGGTTGATCGGATAGGAAGATCAAGAGCCCCTCACCCTAACCCTCTCCCGGAGGGAGAGGGGACTGACCGGGTTGTACTCTCGAAATACATCGACCTGAATTACCGAGTCAAACTCCGGCCGCGAAAGCCACGAAGATCTGCTCCCTTCCCCCTCGCTCCCTTGGGGAGAGGGCTGGGGTGAGGGGTGGCTTTTGACCTTGATCTCAGACTTGCGCAGTACGCAGTTTCTCGCTACGCCCGCGCAGCCATTCCAGCGTCAGCAGCAGGATGACGGAGAAGGCAATCAGCAACGTCGCCGCAGCGGCAATCGTCGGGCTGAGGTTTTCGCGAATCCCGCTGAACATCTGCCGAGGCAATGTCGCCTGCTCAGGCCCGGCGAGAAACAGCGTCACCACCACCTCATCGAAAGAAGTCGCAAAGGCAAACAGCGCCCCGGAAATCACTCCCGGCGCAATCAGCGGCAAGGTCACCCGGCGGAATGCAGTCAGCGGCGATGCACCGAGACTCGCAGCAGCACGCACCAGATTGTGATTGAAGCCCTGCAACGTCGCCGACACGGTGATGATCACAAACGGCACACCCAATACCGCATGCACGACGATCAGCGAGAAGAAGCTGTTACCCAGCCCCAGTGGCGCGAAGAACAGATAACTCGCCACGCCGATGATCACCACCGGCACCACCATCGGTGAAATCACCAGCGCCATCACCAGCGACTTGCCGGGGAAGTCGCCACGGGTCAGGCCGATCGCCGCCAAGGTGCCGAAGATCATCGCCAGCACCGTCGCCGCCGGGGCGACGATGATGCTGTTCTTCAGTGCACGCATCCATTCCGCCGAGGCGAAGAAGTCGTGGTACCACTGCAGCGAGAAACCCTGCAGCGGATAGACCAGGAAACTCCCCGAGTTGAACGACAGCGGAATGATCACCAGCACCGGCAGGATCAGAAACAACAGAATCAGGCCGCAGAGGATCCGCAGGCTGTAGAACCACACCCGTTCAATGGGCGACATGTAAGGACTCAGCATCGCAAATTCCCCTTAGCTCAGGCGCAGGCGACTGGCGCCGACCAGCCAGCTGTAGATCAGATAAAGCACCACGGTCGCCAGCAACAGCAAGCCGCCGAGCGCGGTGGCCATGCCCCAGTTGATGCTGGTGTTGGTGTAGAAAGCGACGAAGTAGCTGACCATTTGGTCGTTCGGGCTGCCGAGCAGCGCCGGGGTGATGTAGTAGCCGATGGCGAGGATGAACACCAACAGGCAGCCGGCGCCAACGCCGGCGTAGGTCTGCGGGAAGTACACCCGCCAGAAACTGGCGAACGGATGACAGCCGAGGGAAATCGCCGCGCGCATGTAGGTCGGCGAGATGCCTTTCATCACGCTGTAGATCGGCAGAATCATGAACGGCAGCAGAATGTGCACCATCGAGATGTACACGCCGGTGCGGTTGAACACCAGTTCCAGCGGTTTATCGATGATGCCCATGGCCAGCAGCGCACTGTTGATCAGGCCGCCGGATTGCAGCAGCACGATCCACGCGGCGACCCGCACCAGAATCGAGGTCCAGAACGGCAGCAGCACCAGGATCATCAGCAGGTTGCTCTGCCGCGAAGGCAGGTTCGCCAGCAGGTAGGCCAATGGATAGGCGAGCAGCAGGCAGATCGCGGTGATGACCAGGCCCATCCAGAAGGTGCGGGCGAAGATGTCGAGGTAGATAGCCTGATCCGGGGTGGCCGGGGCCAGTTCGCCAAGGTCATCGATACGGTGATCGACCGCCGCCAGCAGGTAATACGGAGTGATGCTGCTGGTGTTGCGTTTCACCGCTTGCCAATAAGCCGGATCGCCCCAGCGTTCGTCGAGCGCTTCCAGCGCTTCTTTGTAGGAGGCCGGTTCGCTGGCGAACGGCAGCGCGCGGGCGGTTTTGGTCAGCAGGCTGCGGTAGCCGGCCAACTCCATGTTCAAGCGCTTGGACAGATCGCCCAGCGTCTGGTTTTTGCGGGCTTCGGCGAGGTCTTCGCTGGCCGCCTTGTACACCGGCTCGGCCGGCAGACCACGGCCGTCCCAACTCGCGATGGCAGTGACAGTGCGCGGCATGCCGCCAACCACTTCCGGGTTGCCGACGCTTTTATAGAGCAGCGCCACGATCGGCACCAGAAACACCAGCAGCAAGAAACAGCACCAGCGGCGCAATCAGTGCCTGGGCCTTCCAGCGGTTGACCCGCTCGGCGTGCTTGAGCTTCTGCTTCAAAGTGGGGCTGGCGCCCTCGTTCAGGGGAACGGCGATGGCCATGACGTACTCCGCAAATCTTTGATCGTTACAGAGGTGGCGAACCACCTCTGTTGCGTTGAAACACTGCTACCTGTGGGAGCGAGCCTGGTGGCGAGGGGATTTATCCCCGTTCGGCTGCGCAGCAGTCGTAAAACCTGAGAATGCGGTTTATCTGACCCACCGAGCGGGTATGGCTTTGGGGCTGCTTCGCAACCCGACGGGGATAAATCCCCTCACCACAAAAGCCCCCTTGCCATCTCCATACAGGTAAATAAGTGGTTATTTCGCCGCCCAGGAATTGAAACGCTGTTCCAGTTGCTCGCCGTTGTCAGCCCAGAAGCTGACGTCGATCTGCACCTGGTTGGCGATGTTTTCCGGGGTGGTCGGCATGTCTTTCAGGACATCCTTGGCCAGCAGCGGCACGGCTTGGGTGTTGGCCGGGCCGTAGGCGATGTTTTCCGAGTAGGTCTTTTGCTGCTGCGGCTGCACCGAGAAGGCGATGAATTTCTTCGCCGCTTCCGCGCGTTTGGCATCCAGACCTTTCGGGATGGCCCAGGCGTCGAAGTCGTAGATGCCGCCGTTCCACACCACTTTCAGGTTGGATTCTTTCTGCACCGCCGCAATGCGACCGTTGTACGCCGAGCTCATCACCACGTCACCGGAAGCGAGGTATTGCGGCGGTTGTGCACCGGCTTCCCACCACTGAATGCTTGGCTTGAGCTCATCGAGTTTCTTGAACGCGCGATCCTGGCCACCCTTGCTTGCCAGCTCTTTGTAGACGTCTTTCGGCGCCACACCGTCGGCCATCAAAGCGAATTCGAGGGTGTACTTGGCGCCTTTGCGCAGGCCGCGCTTGCCCGGGAATTTCTTGGTGTCCCAGAAATCCGCCCAACTGGTCGGCGCGGTTTTCAGCTTGTCAGCGTTGTAAGCCAGTACGGTCGACCAGACGAAGAAACCTACGCCGCACGGCTGAATGGCGCCTTTGACGTAGTCTTCGGTCTTGCCGAACAGGGCCGGGTCGAGTTGCTCGAACATATCTTCGTCGCAACCCCGGGACAGCTCTGGCGATTCAACTTCGACCAGATCCCACGACACGCTCTTGGTGTCGACCATGGCTTTGACCTTGGCCATCTCGCCGTTGTATTCGCCAGCGACGATCTTGCCGTTACCCGCCGCTTCCCACGGTGCATAGAAGGCTTTGACTTGCGCCGCCTTGTTCGCCCCGCCAAACGACACCACGGTCAAGTCCGGGCCGGCGGCCATTGCGCCGGTCGCACCCATCAGGCCCAGAGTCAGGGCGGTGAACTTCAGGGATCTCAACATTTATTGTTCTCTCCACGTGCAGGGTTGGTGTTGGTATTGCCGGGGCGCTTAGTGCGCCTCTAAAAGCGGATCGAGCGCACGAACGTGCTCGACCTGCCAGCCAAGCGGTACCACGTCGCCGACGCTGAGCGCAGGATCGAGCTCGGCAATCGGTTGTTTCACGAAGAAGTCGGTCTTGCCGCAGACTTCCAGGCGCACCCGGACGTGGTCGCCCAGATAGATGAATTCCGCCACCCTCCCTGAGAAGCGGTTGACGCATTGATCGCTCGAACCGTTGAGGCTGACGCGCTCCGGACGGATCGACAGGGTCACCGGCTCGCCGGTCTGGCCAACGTTGACTGCCAGTGCCTCGACCTTTTCGCCACGACCCAACTCGACCACGCAGCGCTCGCCGCTCTGGCTGAGCAGGCGACCGTTGAGGCGGTTGTTCTCGCCAATGAAGTTGGCGACAAAGGTGTTTTTCGGCTCTTCGTAGAGCGTGCGCGGCGGCGCAATCTGCTGGATCTCGCCTTGATGGAACACCGCGACGCGGTCGGACATGGTCAGTGCTTCGCCCTGGTCGTGGGTCACGTAGACCACGGTCACGCCGAGGCGCTGGTGCAGGTGCTTGATCTCCATCTGCATGTGTTCACGCAGTTGTTTGTCGAGGGCGCCCAGCGGTTCGTCCATCAGTACCAGTTGCGGCTCGAACACCAACGCGCGGGCCAGTGCCACACGCTGCTGCTGACCGCCGGACAACTGCGCCGGATAACGCGAGGCGAAGGCATCGAGCTGAACCATGCTGAGAACTTTCTTCACCCGCTCGCTGACGTCGCTTTTGTTCAAGCCGCGCACGGTCAACGGGAAAGCAAGGTTTTCCGCGACAGTCATGTGCGGGAACAACGCGTAGTTCTGGAACACCATGCCGATATCGCGCTTGTGCGGCGGTACGTTGTTGATCGAACGCCCGGACAGAAGGATTTCACCGGCGGTCGGCGTTTCGAATCCGGCGAGCATCATCAGGCTGGTGGTCTTGCCGGAACCGGACGGCCCGAGCAGGGTAAGAAATTCGCCCTTGCGAATGTCCAGGTTGAGGTCTTTGACGATCAGGTTCTCGCCGTCGTAGCTCTTCTGCACACCACGAAAGCTGACCAGCACATCACTGGTCCCTGCGCTTGTATCGACCTGGCTCATACCCACACCTTTGTTGTTGATGACTGCTTGTTCATCAAGCCTAGTGGCTGGCGGCGGCCACGCAAATCGGGGTGCAGGAGAGAATCGCTTAAGCGCAATGGAAGGTTGGGGGTAGGGATTGCCCTACAAGGATGGCGCGTTTGGGCAAACGCAGCGGCAAGGGGCAAGCTGCAAGCCGCTAGTAAAGGCAAAAGCGTCTGTCGCTAATGGATATGCCAACTCCCACATGAGGGCGGTGACGGTCAGAGGAGTTTGTGCTCCATCGCATATTTCACCAGCTCCGCCAGCGAGGTGATGTTGAGCTTCTGCATCAGCCGCGCCTTGTGCGTGCTGATGGTCTTGCTGCTCAGGGCCAGTTGCTGGGCGATGTCGTTGACGTTCGCACCTTGGGCCAGGCGTTCGAACACCGAGAATTCGCGTTCTGACAACAACGAATGCAGCGGCCGGGTATCGGTCAGGCCGACTTCGAAGACCATGCGGTCGGCCAGTTCCGGGTCAATGTAACGCCCGCCCGCTGCGACTTTGCGGATCGCCGTGAGCAGCAGCGCCGGATCGCTGTCCTTGGTCGCATACCCGGCCGCGCCGACCTTCAACGCGCGCGCGGCCATTTGCGCTTCGTCGTGCATCGACAGCACCAGAATTGCTGGCGGATTGTTCAGCGCCCGAATGCGCGGGATCGCTTCCAGGCCATTGACCCCGGGCATGGAGATGTCCAGCAGCACCACCTCGCAAGGTACGCTGCGCAGGGTTTCGAGCAGTTGCTCGCCATTGCTCGCCTCCCCCACCACTTGCAGATCCTTGGCCAAGCCGATCAATTGCTTGATGCCCTCGCGGACGATGGTGTGGTCTTCAGCTACCAATACACGGATCACGTTGTTCTCCAGATTTCAGGTACACACCAGTCCCTGTGGGAGCGAGCCTGCTCGCGAAGGTGTCAGCACTCACAATACAAAACTTCAGACCTCACTTACCGGCACCCACACTTGAAGACTGGTGCCCTCCCCCGGCTCACTCACAAGCTCCAGCCGCCCGCCCATGATCAGCACCCGCTCACGCATGCCGACCAGACCAAACGAGGTCGGCCGACCCTCGGCGGCGACAAATCCTACGCCATCATCGCTGACGGTCAGACACAATTCATCGCCCGCAAGCACCAGCGTCAGCTCCACCGTGTGCGCCTGAGCATGGCGCATCACGTTGGTCAGCGCTTCCTGCAGAATCCGGAACAGCCCCACCGCTTTGGCATCGCTGAGCGCCGGCAGGTTGTCCGGCACCTGCACCAGACACGGTATCTGCGTGCGCGCCTCGAACCGCCGCGCCTGCCACTCGATCGCCGAGGCAATCCCGGCATCCAGAATCGGCGGACGCAACGCGGTCGCCACATCGCGCACCAGCTGAAATAACTGTGCGATCAGGCGCTTCATGCTGTTGAGCCGCTCGTTCAGACCGGGATCGAGTTGCGCGTAGGCCAATTCGCACATCGATGTCTCCAGTTTCAGCACGGTGAGCATCTGTCCCAACTCATCATGGACTTCCCGGGCGATACGCGCCTTCTCTTCTTCGCGCACGCTCTCCAGATGCGCCGACAATTCGCGCAGTTGCTCGCGCGAGGCGGCCAGTTCCAGCTCGATGCGTTTGCTTTCGCTGATGTCCCAGACGATGCCGTCCCACACATAGGCGCCGTCCTCCAACTGGCGGGTGATCGCCTTGATCTCGGCCCAGCGTTGCTCGCCCTGGCGCGTGACGATGCGGCCCTGCCACGACCAGTCGCTGTCAGTGTCCAGCGCCTGATCCTGGGTACGGTGATAACTGGCCCTGTCATCGGGGTGCACCAGGCTGCGCAGGCCCATGTCGCGATGGGCGATGGCTGCCGGTGCGTAGCCGACCAGACTTTCGCTGCCCTCACTGATGTAGGCAAAGTCGATCTGCCCGGTGACCGGTGCCCGCTCCAGCCGAAACACCAGACCCGGGACGTTGGCAGCGATGCCTTGCAGGCGCGCCTCGCTTTCCTGCAAAGCGGCGAGCGCGCGGCGGCGGTCGGTGACGTCGGTGAGGTAGACCACCAGATATTCACTGTCGCGAAAACGCAGAAAGCTCAGGGAAACGTCCGCCGGCAGCACACTGCCATCGGCGCGCAGGCAGCTGGTTTCGAAGCTCAGCGGCCCTTCTTCACTGGCCCGTGCACGCTTCCACAGATTGAGCCAGCGATCCATGTGCAGGCCGGGCTCGAAATCGATCAGCGGCCGTTCGATCAGCCCGCCCGAGGGATAGCCGAGCATGTTTTCCGCCGCGCGGTTGGCGTAGCGCACATGGCTGTCCCAATTGACCCAGAGGATGCCGACGGTGCTTTGATCGATGGAAAACTGCGTCAGCCGCAGCGCCTCTTCACTGGCCGCGCGCAACGCGATGTCCTCGCGGGCGCTGAGCAAGCGTTGTTCGAGGCTGTGTTGTTGGCGCCGCTGCCAGACCACGATTGCCGCGCAACTGAGCAGCATCACCGCGAACAACAGGCTGAGGTTCTGCCAGAACCCCGGCGATTCGGTCAGCCGTGGGTACTTCGGCTGCAGCCATTGGTTGTGCAGTTGTTCCAGATCCTTGGCCGGTATTGCGCGCAAGGCGCTCTGGACGATGCCGGCCAGTTCCGGCCAATCGCGCCGCGAGGCCACGCGCAGCAACTGCGGCAGGCCGATATCGCCGACCACCACCAGTTCGGCAAACTCCGGCTCCACCGACAGACGCCCCAACTGCGCTTCGTCGACCACTGCGTAGGAGGCTTGCTGACTCAACAGCAGTTGCAAGGCCTGACGCTCCAGCGGCACGCCTTGCAGATTCAAGTGCGGATAATTGCTGCGCAGGTAATCGGCGGTGCTGCTGGGCATGCGCACGGCGACGCGGGTCTGGCTGTCGAGCTTTTCCAGATCGACCGCGCCGCTGCTTTTCTGATCGCTGACCACCAATTGCGGGACGCGCATGTACGGGTCGGAAAACTGCCAGAGACGCAGCGCGCTCGGGGTCTGGCTGAGGCCCGGAGCGATGTCGATCTCGCCCTCGCGCAAAGCGTTTTCCAACTGCCCGAGATCCTGAAAGTTGCGCCAGCTCAGCTCCACGCCCAAGGTTCTGGCGAGCAGCTTCATCAACTCGACATTTGCCCCGGACAATCGCTGCAAGCGCCGATCGTAGGTCGCGTAAGGCGCCTGCAACACCAGGCCGACGCGCAATTCGTTGTGCTGCGCCAGCCATTGCTGCTGCTCTGGCGACAATTGCGCGGCATGGCCCGGCGGCGCAGGCGCCGCCCAGCCCATCAAGGGAAACCACAAACAGCCGATAACCCACAGGCAGCAAAATCGCTTCATTGAAGTCTCATACACTGACAAATTCTGACCAACCCATTAGGCTGCCGGGATACTTTCTGGCCTGGAATAACCGATGCCCTCTGTCTACCGCCTGGCACTGCCAGCATTGTGCCTGTCGCTGATCCTGCCTTGTGCGTTTTCCGCCGAAGCCGCAGACCCTGCGCCTGCGGCCACGGATAAACCCGCCGAAGAAAAACCGGCCGAGCGCCAGCCACTGCTTGAGCGTAGTCAGGAAGAGGCCGCCGCACTGCAACGTAAACTGCCGGCGCAAGAGCAGCAACAACTGCAGGCTGGCAGCGACACTTTCCTCGCCCTGTGGAAACCGGCCAACAGCGCCGAACCCAAAGGCGCGGTGATCATCGTTCCCGGTGCCGGCGAAACCGCTGACTGGCCGCAGGCAATCGGCCCGTTGCGAGGCAAATTGCCGGATGCCGAGTGGAGCAGCCTGAGCATCACCCTGCCGGATCTGCAAAGCGACGCCATTGCTCCGCGCGTAATCGAACCGGCCGCCGCGCCGAAAGCCCCGGAAACCACAAGCAAAGACGCCACCACCGCACAACCGATCGAACAGGCCGCTGGCGGTGAAGCGGAAGTCGCCGAACAGGTAGTGGCCGAGACCAGCGAAGAACAAACCAAAGCCGACGCCGAGCGCATTTTCGGACGGATCGACGCGGCGATTGCCTACGCCGAACAGCAAAGCGCGCGCAGCATTGTCGTGCTCGGTCACGGCACCGGTGCCTACTGGGCGGCGCGTTTTCTCAGCGAGCGACAAACGCCGCAGGTGGAAAAACTGGTCATGGTTGACGCGCAAGCACCAGCCAAAGCCCTGCCGCCACTCGCCGAACTGACGCCGACACTGAAGCTGCCGACGGTGGATATTTTCTATATGGACAGAGCGCTGGATCGCAACGCAGCGCTGGAGCGCATGCAAGCGAGCAAGCGCCTGAAGACCTCGGCGTTCAGCCAGGTGGCGCTGAAGGTGTTGCCGGACAAGAAGGCTGAGCAGGAACAATTGTTTCGGCGGGTGCGGGGCTGGTTGAATCCTCAGGCTGTTGACTGACTGTCACACCGAATCGCCCTTAATTCGCGAGCAGGCTCGCTCCCACATTGGATCTATGCACAATTCAATGTGGGAGCGAGCCTGCTCGCGAAGGGGCAAGCACAAGCAACACCCATCTAACTTCTAGCGAAAATCCCGCCGCTCGCGAATCAGCGTATAGGCGCTATGCAATTCCCGCGTCCGCTCGGTCGCATCACGCACCTGCGCCGGGGTCGCGCCGCTGCCGGCGATCTTGTCCGGGTGATGGCGACTGAGCAAACGCCGGTAAGCGCGCTTGATCTGTGCCGGCTCGCTGCTCGCCGACACCCCAAGCAGCTTCATCGCCTCCTGATAACTCACCGCCGCACTGACGATCGGCCGCTTGCCCGGTTCGTAATCGCTGGCCAGCGCTTGCACCTGCTGCGCCGTCCAGCCGAGCCACTTGCCCCACTGCGCCAGCAACTCGCGTTCGCTGAGCCCGGCGCGACCATCAGCCCAGACCATTCGCCAACAGGCGCGCAACACACCTTCAGCCGCGTGCGGTTGCGCACTCAAACGACGCAGATAGCCGCGCAGATTGTCGCTGCCGGACTTGCCGCGATTGAACGCGGCAATTGCCCGCCGTGTCGCCGGCTCGCTCATTTCCAGCGCGCGCATTTCATTGCGCGCCTGCTGGATATGCCCGTCAGTGACGCGCCCGTCGCTCTTGGCCAGACGCCCGAGCAACACGAACAGCAGTTCATCGTTGCGCAGCATCGGCCGGCCACCGAGCTTTTCGCGTAAGTGCCCCCAGCTCTGCAAGTGCAGGCGCCGATCCAGCGCCTGCCCCAACAACGCCCCAAGCATGGCCCCCGGAATGCTGGCAATCGCGTACCCCACTCCGGCTCCAATCAGAGTCCCTGGCCACAGCATCTCAGCGACTCGCTTCTATCAGGGCTTCGGCTTCGGCCAGACGCTCGTGGGTACCGACATCCACCCAATGCCCCTTCAGCCGCTCGCCCGTCACTTCATCTTTGGCCATGGCCTTGCGCAGCAGAGGCGCGAGCTTGAAGGCGCCATCGCTGCAACCATCGAACAACTGCGGATGCAGCACGGCGATGCCGCTGTAGGTCAGCGTCTGCGCATCAGGCTCGCCGTCCTGCACTTTGCCGTCGATGAGAGTGAAGTCGCCTTTCGGGTGATGCGCCGGATTGTCCGCCAGCACCAGATGCGCCAGGCCATTGATCGGCTGGTGCAGCACGCTGAAGTCGTAATCGGTCCAGATGTCGCCGTTGACCACCAGAAACGCATCGTCACCTAGTAACGGCAGCGCACGGAAAATCCCGCCACCGGTTTCCAGCGGCTCGCCTTCCGGCGAGTACTGGATGCTCAGGCCGAAACGCGAACCGTCACCCAGATGATCCTCTATCTGCTGACCGAGCCAGGCGTGGTTAATGACGATTTCGTTGAAGCCTGCAGCCGCGAGGGCGTGCAGGTGATACTCGATCAGCGGCACGCCAGCGGCCTGCACCAGCGGTTTCGGCGTGGTCAGGGTCAGCGGGCGCATACGCTCGCCTTTGCCCGCCGCCAGAATCATTGCCTTCATGCCGTCGCTCCAGCACGCAAGCTGCTGAACAGCGCTTGCAGCTCCGCCAGTTCAGGACGGCGGGCGATCACTGCTTCTATATAAGAGAAGAAGCGCGGCACATCGGCCAGATAACGCGGCTTGCCATCGCGATGGCAGATACGCGCGAAGATGCCGATGACTTTCAGGTGACGTTGCACGCCCATCAAGTCGCTGGCGCGCAGGAAGTCTTCGAAATCAGCTTGCACCGGAATGTCCAGTGCCGAGGCTTGCTGCCAATAGCTTTCCAGCCAGCCGCGTACACGTTCTTCCGGCCAGCTGAGGAAAGCGTCCTTGAACAGGCAAGTCACGTCGTAGGTCACCGGGCCGTACACCGCGTCCTGGAAATCCAGCACACCGGGGTTGGGCTCGCTGAGCATCAGGTTGCGCGGCATGTAGTCGCGGTGCACCAGCACTTTCGGCTGCGCCAACGCGCTGTCGATCAGCAACTCGCTGATGTGTTGCCATTGTTGCTGCTGGGCCGCATCGAACTCGACGCCCAGCTCGCGCTTGACGTACCACTCGGGGAACAGTTCCAGCTCACGACGCAACAAGGCGACGTCGTAACTCGGCAACGGCGCAACCATCGGCAACTGTTGAAAAGCCAACAGCGCTTGCAGGGCATCGTGGAATAACGCGTCCGCATTTTCGCCATCGATGACGTCGAGATAGGTCTTGTTGCCCAGGTCATTGAGCAAAAGAAAACCGCGTTCGAGGTCTTCGGCGTAAATTTTCGGCACATTAATTCCGGATTTCGCCAGCAAAAAAGCGATATCCACGAACGGTTTGCAGTTTTCCTGCGGTGGCGGCGCGTCCATCACGACGAAGCTGCGACCATCGCCCTCCCAGCGGAAGTAGCGGCGGAAACTCGCGTCGCTGCTGGCCGCGGTCAACGTGGCCGGGGGCACGGTGCCCCAGCCCTGCTCGGCAAACAGCTTTGCCAACTGCTCATCGAGCCAAACTTTCAGGTGTTGCAAGCGTACATCTTGGTCAGGCATTGCAAGGGTCTCCGACGGCGCTAGCCGTCAAGCGGGTCATGCTTTATTATCCAGCATCTTTTTCAGACCATCGAGAGGCGTGCGGCCCACACCGCGGGCAGATGGCACGCAGGAAGCCCGGACTAATAAGATGGCATTGAAATCCCCCGCGTTTCGTAAAAAATTTCCATTGTTGGTAACCGGCAGTCTGCTGGCTATGCAACCTCTGGCCAGTCAATTCGTTGTTGCCGCCGAGCAGTATGACTGCTCCGTCTCGGCTACGGGTGGCTGGGACTGTGCGCCCAAGTCGCCCGCCGCGGCATTGCCGCCGCGTCCGGTGCATGACGGCAGTGCCGTCAGCGCTGCCGGCGAGCCTGCGGCCGACAAGGGTTCCGACGCCGACACTGGCGCGAAAACCGCACTGGTCACCGAGTCCAAGGGCCGTGGCCTGAAATCCCGTAGCGAAGACTACAGTCACCTCGACTGGGTTCCGCGCGAGAAGCTCACCGCCGCCCAATTGGCCGAGACCGGTCCTTACTGCTCTGGTTCCTATATCGAACCGATTCGTCCTGGCATGAATGACAAGACGAATAAAAGTGACGCGCCGACCTTCATCGGTGCCAAAGCGTCGCGTTACGAGCAGGACACCCAGGTCGCCAGCCTTGCCGGTGACGTGATCATGCGTCAGGGCAGCATGCAGGTCGAAGCCGACGAGGCCAATCTGTATCAGGCCGAGAGCCGTGGCGAACTGGCCGGCAACGTGCGCATCCGCGACAACGGCGCGCTTATCGTCGGCGACCACGCCGATGTGCAGCTCGACACCGGCGAAGCCAAGGTCGACAACGCCGAATACGTGATGCACAAATCGCGCATCCGCGGTAACGCGCTGTATGCCAAGCGTGCCGAAAACGCAATCATCCGCTTGAAGGACGGCACGTACACCACGTGCGAACCGAACAGCAACGCCTGGCAGCTCAAGGGCAACAACATCACCTTGAACCCGGCGACCGGTTTCGGCACCGCGACCAACGTGACGTTGCGCGTCAAAGACATCCCGATTCTGTATACCCCGTACATCTACTTCCCGATCGACGACCGTCGCCAGTCAGGTTTCCTCCCGCCGACCATCGGTTCGGGCAGCGACACCGGCTTCATGCTGGTCACCCCGTACTACTTCAACCTGGCGCCGAACTACGACGCCACGTTGTACCCGCGCTACATGAGCAAGCGCGGCATGTTGGTGGAGGGCGAGTTCCGCTACCTGACCAAGTCGAGTGAAGGGCAGTTCGGTGCGGCGTATCTCAACGATGAGAACGACGATCGCAAGCTTCAGTCCGACTACAAAGACACCCGCTATATGTACAACTGGCAGCACAAGGGCGGTCTCGACTCCCGTGTGCTCACAGAAGTTGATTACACCAAGATCAGCGATCCGTATTACTTCCAGGATCTGCAGACCGATCAGATTGGTGTGAAGAGCGATGATTTCGTCAATCAGCAGGGTGCGGTCAGCTACCGTGGCGACAACTACACCGCACGCCTGAATGCTCAGCAATATCAGCTGGCTACCGTTTCCAACATCACACCCTATGGTCGTCTGCCGCAGATCACCTTCAATGGTCAGCTGCCGTACCATCCGGAAGGTCTGAATTTCGATTACGAGACCGAGCTGGTTCGTTTCGATCGCGATCTACGTGATGGCGACTTCATCAATGAAGATGGCATTGCCGAACGTCGTCTGGACACAAACATCAGCGGTCTGGCCCGCGCCAACGGTGATCGCCTGAATCTGAAGCCGGGCGTCAGCCTGCCGATGAACTGGACGTATGGTTTCCTCAAACCATCGTTGAAGTATCAGTACACGCAGTATCAGCTTGATCTGGATAACACCGGCAAATCCCAGATTGATGCGCTGTCGCCGGAAAACCAGAAGCTTTATGGCAAGTTCGACAGCAACCAGAGCCGTGGCGTCCCGATTGCCAGCATCGACAGCGGCCTGTATTTCGATCGCGATACTTCCTACTTCGGCAAGAATTACCGCCAAACTCTGGAACCGCGCCTGTTCTACCTCTATGTTCCCGAAACAGATCAGGAAGACATTCCGGTCTTCGACACCAGCGAATATACCTTCAATTACTCTTCGCTGTTCCGCGACAACCGCTTCTCCGGCGCCGACCGTGTAGGCGACGAGAACAAACTATCGCTGGGCGTTACCAGTCGCTGGATCGAAGAAAACGGGTTTGAACGTCAGCGCATCAGCGTGGGCCAGGCGTACTACTTCAAGAACCGCGAAGTGCAATTGCCTGGTATCGATGCGAAAACTCGTGAAGACTCCAAATCCAGTGTTTCGCCGTACGCGCTCGAATATGAATACCGCTGGAACCGTGACTGGCGCGCCACTGCCGATTACAACTGGGATCCGGACAGCCGCAGCCCGCGCTCCGGCAGCGCGATGTTCCATTACCAGCCTGCGGACAACCCGAACAAGGTCATCAACGCCGGTTACCGCTATCGCAACGACCAGGTTCGATACGACCAGAATACTGGTCAATGGTCGGTGGGCGGCGGCGACTACGGCACCCCGGGTCAACCTGGCTACGTGAAGGACTACTACAAGATCCAGCAGCATGACTTCTCGGTCATCTGGCCGATCGTTCCGCAGTGGAACGCCATCAGTCGCTGGCAGTACGACTACAACCGCAATCGCACGCTGGAAGCCTTCGGTGGTTTCGAATACGACAACTGCTGCTGGAAACTGCGCCTGATCAACCGTTACTGGGTCGCCTATGACGAAAACAGTCAGAACGCCCCGGAAAACGAAAAAGGCGACCATGGCATCTTCCTCCAAATTGTTCTGAAGGGACTCGGCGGCCTGACTGGCGCCAAGGTAGAGAGCTTCCTCGACAAAGGCATTCAAGGTTATCGTGAACGTGAAGACCAAGCTTTCTGATTGTCTGCGCCCGGTGCTGCTGGGCGCGCTGTTCCTGGGTACGGCGGCCAACGCCGCCGTACAGTCCATCGATAAAGTGGTGGCGATCGTCGATAACGACGTGGTCATGCAGAGCCAACTGGACCAACGCGTTCACGAAGTTCAGCAGACCATCGCCAAGCGCGGTGGCGGTCTGCCGCCTCCAGGCGTGCTGGATC
The DNA here is from genome assembly GCF_056278925.1 of Pseudomonas sp. TE9122. NCBI lineage: Bacteria > Pseudomonadati > Pseudomonadota > Gammaproteobacteria > Pseudomonadales > Pseudomonadaceae > Pseudomonas > Pseudomonas sp. TE9122. The sequence continues at coordinate 4,824,476 of NZ_JBWBQI010000001.1, forward strand.
AACAAGTGCTCGAGCGTCTGATCGTCGAAAACCTGCAACTGCAGATCGGCGAACGTTCCGGCATCCGCATCACTGACGAAGAGTTGAACCAGGCTGTCGGCACCATTGCTCAGCGCAACAACATGAGTGTCGATCAGTTTCGTGCTGCGCTCGCTCGTGATGGCCTGAACTATGACGACGCCCGTGATCAGATCAAGCGCGAGATGATCATCAGCCGTGTGCGTCAGCGTCGTGTGGCCGAGCGCATCCAGGTGTCCGAGCAGGAAGTGAAGAACTTCCTCGCCTCCGACCTCGGTAAGATGCAGCTGTCCGAAGAACTGCACCTGGCCAACATCCTGATTCCGACCCCGGAAAGCGCCAACTCTGAAGCCATTCAGAGCGCTTATCGTCAGGCGATGGATGTATACCAGCAGCTCAAGCAAGGCGCCGACTTCGGTCAGATGGCCGTGGCCAAATCCGGTAGCGACAACGCGCTGGAAGGCGGCGAGATGGGCTGGCGTAAAGCCGCACAACTGCCACCTCCGTTCGATCGTGAGCTGAGCAGCATGGCGGTTGGCGACATCACTCAGCCTGCGCGCACGCCGGGCGGCTTCATTATTCTGAAGCTGCTGGGCAAACGTGGCGGCGAAGCGCAGATGCGCGACGAAGTGCATGTCCGCCACATCCTGGTCAAGCCGAGCCCGATCCGCGACGAAGCCAAGACCAAGGCACTGGTGCAATCGTTGTATGAACGCATCACCGCCGGCGAAGATTTTGCCGAACTGGCGAAAAACTACTCGGAAGATCCGGGTTCCGCCCTCAACGGCGGCGACCTGAACTGGATCGACCCGAACGTGCTGGTACCGGAATTCCGCGAAGTGATGGCTTCGACCCCACAAGGTCAGCTGTCCAAGCCATTCCAGACCCAATACGGCTGGCACGTGCTGGAAGTCCTTGGCCGTCGCGCCACTGACGGCACCGAACAGGCCCGTGAGCAGCAAGCGATGTCCGTACTGCGTAACCGCAAATACGATGAAGAGCTGCAAACCTGGCTGCGTCAGATCCGTGACGAAGCGTACGTAGAGATCAAACTTCCTGGTGCAGACCAGGCAGCGCAGTGAAACCCAAGCGTTTCGCGCTGACACCCGGCGAACCGGCCGGCATCGGTCCCGACCTGTGCCTGCTGCTCGCCTCGCAAGCCCAGCCACATCCCCTGATTGCCATCACCAGCCGCGACCTGCTCCTTGAGCGGGCCGCGCAGCTGGGGCTGGCCGTCAGTCTGCTGGATGTCGCGCCGGGGCAGTGGCCAGATGTTCCAGCACCGGCCAACAGCCTGTACGTCTGGGACACGCCGCTCAGCGCACCGGTAATCGCCGGGCAACTGGACAAGGCCAACGCTGCATTCGTCCTCGAAACCCTGACCCGCGCCGGCAACGGCTGTCTGAACGGTGATTTCGCAGGGATGATCACCGCGCCGGTGCACAAAGGTGTGATCAACGAGTCGGGTATAGCGTTCTCTGGACACACAGAATTTCTCGCCGACCTGACGCACACCGCGCAGGTAGTGATGATGCTGGCCACTCGCGGTTTGCGCGTGGCGCTGGTCACCACTCACCTGCCCCTGCGCGAGATTGCCGACGCGATCACCCCGGAGCGGCTGGAGCGGGTCACGCGAATCCTGCACGCCGACCTGCAAGACAAATTCGGCATCGCCCGGCCACGCATCCTGGTCTGCGGTCTCAACCCGCATGCCGGTGAAGGCGGCCACCTGGGCCATGAAGAAATCGACATCATCGAACCGACATTAGAGCGCCTGCGCGGCGAGGGCATGGACCTTCGTGGCCCGCTGCCTGCCGACACTCTGTTTACCCCCAAATATCTGGAGCACTGCGACGCAGTGCTGGCGATGTACCACGACCAGGGCTTGCCCGTGCTCAAGTACAAAGGCTTCGGCGCTGCCGTCAACGTGACGCTGGGCCTGCCGATCATCCGCACCTCGGTCGACCATGGCACCGCCCTGGATCTGGCCGGCAGCGGCAGGATCGATACCGGCAGCCTGCAAGTCGCCCTGGAAACCGCCTACCAGATGGCCGAGACCCGTTTATGAACGAGCAATATCAACACAAGGCGCGCAAACGCTTTGGTCAGAACTTCCTGCACGATGCCGGCGTTATCGACCGCATCCTGCGCTCCATCCATGCCAAGCCTGACGATCGCCTGCTGGAAATCGGCCCCGGTCAGGGTGCGCTGACCCAAGGTTTGCTGGGCTCCGGCGCGCAACTCGACGTAGTGGAGCTGGACAAGGATCTGATCCCGATCCTCAACCAGCAGTTTGCCGGCATGAGTAATTTCAACCTGCATCAGGGCGATGCGCTGAAGTTCGACTTCAATACACTGAACGCCGCGCCAAACAGCCTGCGGGTGGTCGGCAACCTGCCGTACAACATCTCCACGCCGTTGATTTTTCACCTGTTGAACAACGCCGGCATCATTCGCGACATGCACTTCATGCTGCAGAAAGAAGTGGTCGAGCGCTTGGCCGCAGGCCCGGGTGGCGGTGACTGGGGTCGTCTGTCGATCATGGTCCAGTACCATTGCCGCGTGGAACATCTGTTCAACGTCGGCCCAGGCGCATTCAACCCGCCGCCGAAAGTCGACTCGGCGATCGTTCGTCTGGTGCCCCACGCGGTACTGCCGCACCCGGCGAAGGATCACAAGTTGCTGGAGCGCGTGGTACGCGAAGCCTTCAATCAGCGCCGCAAAACCTTGCGCAACACCCTCAAGCAATTGCTCAGCAATGCCGAAATCGAAGCCGCCGGCGTCGATGGCAGCCTGCGTCCCGAGCAGCTGGATCTGGCTGCATTCGTGCGCCTGGCCGACCAGCTCGCGATACAGGTCCCGGCCACTCCTGCCGCCGACTGACTCGCGATGAACGCTATCGGGCAGCACACCACTCTGGTTTACTGCCCGATACTTGCCTAGACTGATTCCCCATCAGCTACGCCCCGCGTTCCGCTTCGTTAAGGCCTTCTTGCATGTCCGATTCCCGTTATCAGGTCGATGTCAGCGTCGTCACTCACTATCTGCCAGACCAATCGCAACCCGAACACGACCGTTTCGCCTTCGCCTACACCATCACCGTACAGAACAACGGCAAGGTTGCGGCCAAGCTTCTGTCCCGGCACTGGGTGATCACCGATGGTGACGGCCATGTCGAACACGTGCGCGGTGAAGGCGTCGTCGGCCAGCAACCGTTGATCGATGCAGGCAAGAGCCACACGTATACCAGCGGCACAGTGATGACCACCAAGGTCGGCACCATGCAGGGCACTTATCAAATGCTCGCCGACGACGGCAAACATTTCGATGCAATCATTGAACCGTTTCGCCTCGCCGTGCCCGGAGCCCTGCACTGATGACGACGTATGCCGTCGGTGACCTGCAAGGCTGCCTCGAACCGCTCAAGTGCCTGCTCAAACAAGTTGCCTTCGACCCGGCGCTTGACCGGCTGTGGCTGGTCGGCGATCTGGTCAACCGTGGCCCGCAGTCGCTGGAAACCCTGCGTTTTCTCTTTGGCATGCGTGAGTCGCTGGTCTGCGTGCTCGGCAATCACGACCTGCACCTGCTGGCCGCCGCGAAGAAGATCGAGCGTTTGAAGAAAAGCGACACACTGCGCGAAATCATCGAGGCCCCCGATGGGCCGCAATTGATGGAATGGCTGCGCCAGCAAAAGCTGATGCATTACGACGAAACACGCGATGTTGCGATGGTCCATGCAGGCATCCCGCCGCAATGGTCGCTGCGCCGTGCGTTGAAGTGCGCCGCCGAAGTGGAGACCGCCCTGCGCGACGACAACGTATTCCCCGCCTACCTTGACGGTATGTACGGCAACGAGCCGGCAAAATGGGACAACGATCTCAAAGGCATTGATAGGCTGCGGGTGATCACCAATTACTTCACGCGCATGCGCTTTTGCACCGCTGAGGGCAAGCTCGACCTCAAAAGCAAGGAAGGCCTCGACAGCGCACCGCCCGGCTACAAGCCGTGGTTTCAGCTCAAGGAGCGCAAGACCAAAGGCCTGCGCATCATCTTCGGTCACTGGGCCGCGCTCGAGGGCAATATCCACGAGCCGGGCATTTCCGCGCTGGACACCGGATGCGTATGGGGCGGCAGCCTGACGCTTATGAACGTCGACAGCGGCGAACGCCTGTCATGCAAATGCGACGAGCACGGCGGACTTGCGCCATCAGTCGCCCCACTCACCCCCAACGATTCGCCCGTCAACGCCTCGCGTTAGACTGCGCCTTCAGTAGAGCAACAGGTACTTTGTCATGACCGAATTCAAACGAATCCCCCCGGAACAGGCGCAGGCCCTGCGTGAACAGGGCGCAGTCGTAGTCGACGTACGCGATCCGGCGACCTTTGCCGCGCTGCATATCAGCGGCTCCAAACATCTCGACAACCATTCCCTGCACGCTTTCATTCAAGGCGCCGACCTCGATGCACCGACCGTCGTGGTCTGCTACCACGGCAATTCCAGCCAGGGCGCAGCCGCCTATCTGGTCAGCCAAGGCTTCTCCGACGTTTACAGCATGGACGGCGGCTTTGAGCTGTGGCGTACGACTTATCCGTCGGAAACCGCGCAAGGCACCGCCGAATAATTTTTTTGCGCAGCGCAGGCCCCGGCTGCCGTGGGCCTGCGCGCGGCAGACGAACGGTCTGCCACAACTAATTACGTATCTCGCCTTTACCTCTCGAATTCCCAACTATCCTTAAGCGCAGGCCATCCAAAACAGGGGAGAGCCGGTACACCGGCGCGCGGGTCATCGGGAGTAGCTTTCGCGGTTTGTCGACCGTGGGAGAATTCTGGGGGGTAAACAGCAGCTGCCACAGCGACTGCTGCCAGCATCGACTGAGTGATCCGGCGTCGGCTCCACGTATCGAGCGAGGTGACGTCATGAGTATCTTTAGCCACTTCCAACAACGCTTCGAATCCACACGCCAGGAAGAACTCTCTCTGCAGGAGTACCTGGAGCTGTGCAAAAACGATCGCAGCGCCTACGTTTCCGCCGCCGAACGTCTGTTGATGGCGATCGGCGAACCGGAACTGCTCGACACTTCGACCAATTCGAGGCTGTCGCGCATCTTCTCCAACAAGGTGATCCGCCGCTATCCGGCCTTTGAAGACTTCCACGGGATGGAAGAATGCATCGACCAGATCGTCTCGTATTTCCGCCACGCCGCCCAAGGCCTGGAAGAGAAGAAACAGATTCTTTATCTACTCGGCCCCGTCGGTGGCGGTAAATCGTCCCTGGCCGAGAAGCTGAAACAGCTGATGGAGAAAGTGCCCTTTTATGCCATCAAGGGCTCGCCGGTCTTCGAGTCGCCTCTGGGTCTGTTCAACGCCACCGAAGATGGCGCGATCCTCGAGGAAGATTTCGGCATTCCACGGCGCTACCTGAACACCATCATGTCGCCATGGGCGACCAAGCGCCTGGCCGAATTCGGCGGCGACATCAGCCAGTTCCGCGTGGTCAAGCTGTACCCGTCGATCCTCAATCAGATTGCCGTGGCCAAGACCGAACCCGGTGACGAGAACAACCAGGACATCTCGGCACTGGTCGGCAAGGTCGATATCCGCAAACTCGAAGAATTTCCACAGAACGACGCCGATGCCTACAGCTACTCCGGTGCGCTGTGCCGGGCCAACCAGGGCCTGATGGAGTTCGTCGAGATGTTCAAGGCGCCGATCAAGGTGCTGCACCCATTGCTGACTGCTACCCAGGAGGGCAACTACAACAGTACCGAAGGCCTCGGCGCGATTCCGTTTACCGGCATCCTGCTGGCTCACTCCAACGAATCGGAGTGGCACACCTTCCGCAACAACAAGAACAACGAGGCGTTCATCGACCGGATCTACATCGTCAAAGTGCCGTACTGCCTGCGTGTCAGCGACGAAGTGAAGATCTACGACAAACTGCTTTTCAACAGCTCCCTGTCCAAGGCGCACTGCGCACCGGATACTCTGAAAATGCTCGCGCAGTTCACCGTGCTGTCGCGCCTCAAGGAGCCGGAAAACTCCAACATCTATTCGAAGATGCGCGTCTACGACGGCGAAAACCTCAAGGACACCGATCCGAAGGCCAAGTCGATTCAGGAGTACCGCGATTCGGCCGGTGTCGACGAAGGCATGAACGGCCTGTCGACCCGCTTCGCCTTCAAGATCCTCTCCAAGGTGTTCAACTTCGACCCGCATGAAATCGCCGCCAACCCGGTGCACCTGCTCTATGTGCTGGAGCAGCAGATCGAACAGGAACAGTTCCAGGCCGAAACCCGCGAACGTTACCTGCGCTATCTGAAGGAATACCTGGCGCCGCGCTACATCGAGTTTATCGGCAAGGAAATCCAGACCGCTTATCTGGAGTCCTACAGCGAATACGGCCAGAACATCTTCGACCGCTACGTGCTGTACGCGGATTTCTGGATTCAGGATCAGGAGTATCGCGACCCGGAAACCGGCGAGATCCTCAACCGCGTGGCCCTGAACGAAGAGCTGGAAAAAATCGAAAAACCGGCCGGAATCAGCAATCCGAAGGATTTCCGCAACGAGATCGTCAACTTTGTCCTGCGCGCCCGGGCCAACAACAACGGCAAGAACCCGACCTGGCTCAGCTACGAAAAACTGCGGGTGGTCATCGAGAAGAAAATGTTCTCCAACACCGAAGACCTGCTGCCCGTCATCAGCTTCAACGCCAAGGCCAGCAAGGAGGATCAGCAGAAACACAACGACTTCGTTACGCGAATGGTTGAACGTGGCTACACCGATAAACAGGTACGCCTGCTGTCCGAATGGTACCTGCGGGTCCGCAAGTCGCAGTGAGGCAGCTGCAAGCTATAAGCCACAAGCTGCAAGGAGAACGCGCGTGAATCCCCATCCGGGTGAATCGGCCTCTACTTGCAGCTTGCAGCTCAAAACTTGAAGCTCCCCGGAGGGGCCTTATGAGCTATGTGATCGACCGACGCCTCAATGGCAAAAACAAGAGCACGGTGAACCGCCAGCGTTTTCTGCGGCGCTACCGTGACCACATCAAGAAGGCTGTCGAAGAGGCAGTCAGTCGCCGTTCCATCACGGATATGGAGCACGGCGAGCAGATCAGCATTCCCGGCCGCGATATCGACGAGCCGGTGCTTCATCATGGACGCGGCGGCAAGCAGACCGTGGTGCATCCCGGTAACAAAGAATTCACGGCCGGTGAACATATCGCTCGCCCACCAGGAGGCGGCGGTGGACGCGGTCCGGGCAAGGCGGGCAATTCCGGCGAAGGCATGGACGAGTTCGTCTTCCAGATCACTCAGGAAGAGTTCCTCGAATTCATGTTCGAAGACCTTGAATTGCCGAATCTGGTCAAACGCAACCTGACCGGCACCGACACGTTCAAAACCGTCCGCGCCGGGATCAGCAACGAAGGTAACCCTTCACGCATCAATATCATCCGCACGTTGCGCTCGGCTCATGCGCGTCGTATCGCCCTGTCCGGCAGCAGTCGCGCGAAACTGCGCGAAGCCAAGGAAGAGCTGGCGCGGCTCAAGCGCGAAGAACCGGACAACTTCGGCGATATTCAGGAACTCGAAGCTGAAATCGAGAAACTCAGCGCGCGCATTCACCGCGTGCCGTTCCTCGACACCTTCGACTTGAAATACAACCTGTTGGTCAAGCAACCCAATCCCAGTTCCAAAGCAGTGATGTTCTGCCTGATGGACGTGTCCGGTTCTATGACGCAGGCCACCAAGGACATCGCCAAGCGCTTTTTCATCCTGCTGTACCTGTTTCTCAAGCGTAACTACGACAAGATCGACGTGGTGTTCATCCGTCACCACACCAGCGCCCGAGAGGTGGACGAGGAGGAGTTTTTCTATTCTCGTGAGACCGGCGGCACCATTGTTTCCAGCGCCCTGAAGCTGATGCAGGAAATCATGGCCGAGCGCTATCCGAGCAACGAGTGGAACATCTACGCCGCTCAGGCCTCCGATGGCGACAACTGGAACGACGATTCGCCGATCTGCCGTGACATCCTGATCAACCAGATCATGCCGTTTGTGCAGTACTACACTTACGTGGAGATCACCCCGCGCGAACATCAGGCGCTGTGGTACGAGTACGAACGCATCGCCGAAGCCTTCTCTGACACGTTTGCCCAGCAGCAACTGGTCTCGGCCGGAGATATCTATCCGGTCTTCCGTGAACTCTTCCAGCGCAGGTTAGTGACATGACCGCCAAAGAGCAGAAGCGCCAACCCATTTCCACCGGCTCCGAATGGACATTCGAGCTGATCCAGACCTACGACCGCGAAATCGCCCGGATCGCGGCCCGTTATGCACTGGACACCTATCCCAATCAGATCGAAGTGATCACCGCCGAGCAGATGATGGACGCCTATGCCTCGGTGGGCATGCCGCTGGGCTATCACCACTGGTCCTACGGCAAACACTTCCTCAGCACAGAGAAATCCTACAGTCGCGGGCAGATGGGCCTTGCTTACGAGATCGTGATCAACTCCGATCCGTGCATTGCCTATCTGATGGAAGAAAACACCATCTGCATGCAGGCGCTGGTGGTGGCCCATGCCTGCTATGGCCACAACAGCTTCTTCAAGGGCAACTACCTGTTCCGCACCTGGACCGATGCCAGTTCGATCATTGATTACCTGGTGTTCGCCAAGCAGTACATCATGCAGTGCGAGGAACGCCACGGCATCGACGCCGTGGAAGATCTGCTCGATTCCTGCCATGCCTTGATGAATTACGGCGTCGACCGCTACAAGCGTCCGTATCCGATCTCCGCCGAAGAAGAGCGCCGGCGGCAAAAGGACCGTGAAGAGCACATGCAGAAGCAGATCAATGATCTGTGGCGCACCATTCCCAAAGGCGCGGACAAATACAGCGACAAGGACAACGCCCGTTTCCCGGCCGAACCGCAGGAAAACATCCTCTATTTCATCGAGAAACACGCGCCGCTGCTGGAACCCTGGCAGCGCGAAATCGTGCGCATCGTGCGCAAGATCGCCCAGTACTTCTATCCGCAGCGCCAGACCCAAGTCATGAACGAAGGCTGGGCAACGTTCTGGCATTACACGCTGATGAATGACCTGTATGACGAAGGCCTGGTGACCGACGGTTTCATGATGGAGTTCCTCACCTCGCACACCAGCGTGGTGTTTCAGCCTGGCTTTGACAGTCCGTACTACAGCGGCATCAACCCCTATGCATTGGGTTTCGCCATGTACCGCGACATTCGGCGCATGTGCAGAAGAGCCTACCGAAGAGGATCGCCGCTGGTTCCCGGACATCGCCGGTTCCGACTGGCTGTCGACCATCAAGTTCGCCATGAGCAGTTTCAAGGATGAGAGCTTCATCCTGCAGTACCTGTCGCCCAAGGTGATCCGTGATCTAAAGCTGTTCAGCATTCTCGATGACGACCAGAAAGACGACTTGCTGGTGCCGGCCATTCATGATGAGGGCGGCTACCGCATCATCCGGGAAACCCTGGCAGCGCAATACAACCTCGGCAATCGTGAGCCGAACGTGCAGATCTACAGCATCGATCGGCGCGGTGATCGCTCGCTGACCCTGCGCCATCAGCAGCACGACCGCAAACCCTTGGGCGACTCCACCGAAGAAGTCCTCAAGCACCTGCACCGGCTCTGGGGCTTCGACATTCATCTGGAAACCCTGCAAGGCGACCAGATCATGAAAACCCATCACGTGCCGCCACGCAGTGAACACAGCGAAGGCGATTACGGCCGGCTCGATCTGGCCGTGATTCATCTTTGATCCGGTTCCGGCCTCCGAAAGTCTGACGCAAGGGTTATCCTGTCGGACTGACGGAGGTTTTTTATGCAGGTTTACAAGGTTGGCGGCGCAGTACGGGATCGCCTGTTGGGGTTGCCGGTCACTGACATCGACAGGGTCGTGGTGGGCGCCACCACGGAGGAAATGCTCGCCAAGGGATACCGCCCGGTTGGCGCCGATTTTCCGGTGTTTCTGCACCCCAAAACCGGTGAGGAATATGCCCTCGCCCGTACGGAACGCAAGAGTGGCCGGGGTTACGGCGGCTTCACCTTCTACGCAAGTCCCGAAGTGACGCTTGAAGAAGACCTGATTCGCCGCGACCTGACGATCAATGCCATGGCCGAGGACGATCAGCTCAACCTGACCGATCCGTACCATGGTCAGCGCGATCTCGAAGCACGAATCCTTCGCCATGTTTCCCCGGCGTTCGCCGAAGATCCGTTGCGAGTGCTGCGCGTTGCCCGTTTTGCTGCACGCTACGCAGGATTGGGCTTTACGGTCGCCGACGAGACCATGGACCTGATGCGTCAGCTCAGTGAGTCCGGCGAACTGCAGGCTCTGACTGCCGAACGCAGTTGGAAGGAGATTTCTCGAGCATTGATGGAAGACCACCCGCAGGTGTTCATCCAGGTCTTGCGCGACTGTGGCGCACTCAAAGAGCTAATGCCGGAAGTCGACGCCTTGTTCGGCGTGCCACAGCCAGAGACCCACCACCCGGAAATCGACACAGGCCTGCACACCCTGAGCGTGCTGGAGCAATCAGCCCTACACAAACAACCACTGACGGTGCGCTGGGCCTGCCTGCTGCATGACCTTGGTAAAGGCCTGACGCCGGAAGAAGAATGGCCCAGGCATATCGCCCATGAGCACACCGGGCTGAAGCTGATCAAAGCGGTCAACGAGCGCTTCAAGGTCCCCAAGGACTGTCAGGAACTGGCGCTGCTGGTGGGGCAGTACCACACCCATGGGCACCGGGCGCTGGAGTTGAAAGCCTCGACGCTGCTGGAGTTGCTGCAGAGCTTCGATATCTATCGCCGGCCACAGCGCTTCGAGGAATTTATCGCCGCGTGCGAGATGGACGCCCGTGGCCGCAAGGGCCTGGAGCAGCGCAGTTATCCACAGGCCGATTATTTGCGCGGAGCGGCGAAGGCTGCGCGAGCGGTGGCGGTGCAGCCGTTGCTGGAGCAGGGATTCAAGGGGCCGGAACTGGGCGAAGCGCTGAAGCGGGAACGACTGAAGGCGTTGAAAGCCTACAAAGAGGCGGCGACAGCCTGATAAAAAACTTCGCGAGCAGGCTCGCTCCCACATGAGACCTCGATCCAATGTGGGAGCGAGCCTGCTCGCGAAAGCGCATTTGATATCACCGCAAATCCGAAGGCGTGAGCTGCTCCCCCCGCCATTCGAACGCAACCGGCGCCAACACCTGATCAATCTGCGCTTCAGCCCACAACATCGCAAAGCTCTTGCCCACTCCCGGATGCACCCGATCCGGCGCAATCAACGACAGCGGCCACAGCACAAAGGCATTTTTCAGGATTTCAGCACGCGGCAGCATCAATCCATCGAAATTACCCACCAGATCGCCATACAGCAGCACGTCGATATCCAGCGGCAGACCTTTGCGATCCGGGGCATAACGACCGTTGTCCGCCTCGATGAATTTCAAGCGGCGGTCAAGCTCCATCAACGGCAGATCGGTGTAGGCCGAGACCACGAAATTGAAGAACGGCCCGCTCTTGATGCCCACCGGTTGGCTCTCGAACACCGCCGAACAACGGATATCCACCAGGAACGTGGCCAGCGCATCGAGACCGGCGCGCAAATGGGTTTCGCGCTCGATATTGCTACCGAGCCCGAGGTAGACCTGAGTCAGCGACATCCGCGCTCGATCTCCACACCCACACCACCCTTGGCCGCTGGAACGGCGCCCGGCTTGGTCAGTTTCAGTCGCACCCAGGTGATCTTGAATTCGGCCATGAGCACTTCAACCAGACGCTCGGCGAAGGTTTCGACCAGCTGGAACTGCGCCTGCTCGGCGAAGGCCTGAATGCGCGTGGAAACACTGGCGTAATCGAGCGCCAGGGTCAGGTCGTCACCGGCGGCGGCCGGGCGATTGTCCCAGGCGAAGCTCAGATCAAGACGCAGGCACTGACGGATGCCGCGCTCCCAGTCGTAGGCACCGATCACGGTGTCGACTTCCAGGCCCTCGATAAACACTCTGTCCAAGCACTTCTCTCCGCTGCACGACAAGGGCGCGATGCGCCGTTAGAATCAGGGCGTCCTCGCCCGGAATAGTTAGCATGTTTTGGCTACTGGCGATTCTCGCCTACCTGCTCGGCTCGCTGTCCTTTGCCATTTTGCTCAGCCGCCTGACCGGAAATCCGGATCCGCGAATGAGTGGCTCGGGTAATGCCGGCGCCACCAACATGCTGCGCCTGGCCGGTCGCAAACTGGCGATCCTGACCCTGCTCGGTGATCTGTGCAAAGGCCTGCTGCCGGTGCTGATCGCCTCGGGCGCGGGCCTTTCAGTGCAGGATCAGGCCTGGATTGGCGTATGCGCCGTGATCGGTCACCTGTTCCCTTTGTACTTTCGCTTTCGTGGCGGCAAAGGCGTTGCCACTGCCGCCGGCATGCTGCTCGGCCTGTATCCACCCGCCGCGCTGCTGGCAGTATGTGCCTGGCTACTGACGTTTTACCTGACCCGCACCAGCTCGCTGGCGGCGCTGATTGCCACGCCACTGACCCTGCCGTTGCTGGCCTGGCAGGAGCCGGAAGCCTTGCTGCCAATGAGCGCGCTGACCTTGCTGATTGTCTGGCGCCATCGCGGCAATCTACGCGACCTGTTTGCCGGGCGCGAACGGCATTTCTGACTGCCGTCCATGAGCGTCGCTCATTACAGCGCCGACAACTGCTCCATTGGCCAGCGTGCCTGCACGGTGATTGCCAGACTTTCCTGCTGACCGGCCTTCAGGCGCTGGCAACCGGCAAATGCGATCATCGCGCCATTGTCGGTGCAGAACTCCGGGCGCGCATAGAACACATCACCCTTCATATCGCCGAGCATTTTTTCCAGCGAAACCCGCAACGCCTTGTTGGCGCTGACGCCGCCGGCAATCACCAACCGCTTCATGCCTGCCTGTTTCAGGGCGCGCTTGCACTTGATGGTCAAAGTCTCCACCACGGCCTGCTGGAACGCCAGCGCGATGTCGCAACGGGCTTGCTCGCCGTCGTCCCCGGCGCTGACGCATTGCTGCCAGGTATTGAGGGCGAAGGTTTTCAGGCCGCTGAAACTGAAGTCCAGACCCGGGCGATCACACATCGGACGCGGAAAGGTGAAACGTCCTGCGACGCCCTTCTCGGCCAGCTTGGCGATTTCCGGCCCGCCGGGGTAATTGAGGCCCATCATCTTCGCGGTTTTGTCGAAAGCTTCGCCGGCCGCATCGTCGAGCGTCTCGCCGAGCAGGCTGTATTGGCCAATGCCGTCGACCTGAACCAACTGGGTATGACCACCGGAAACCAACAAAGCGACGAACGGGAATTCCGGTGGTTTCGGCTCCAGCATCGGCGCCAGCAAGTGGCCTTCCATGTGGTGCACACCGAGAGCCGGAATGCCCCAGGCAAACGCCAGCGCCTGCGCGCAGGATGCACCGACCAGCAGCGCGCCGACCAGGCCAGGACCTGCGGTGTAGGCGATTGCGTCGATCTCGGTCGGCACACAGTCGGCCTCGGCCAACACCTGACGGATCAAGGGCAGCATGCGTTTGACGTGGTCACGCGACGCCAGCTCCGGCACCACACCGCCATAGACGCGGTGCAGGTCGATCTGACTGAACAGCGCGTCGGCCAGCAGACCGCGTTCACTGTCATACAATGCGACGCCGGTTTCGTCGCAGGAGGTTTCTAATCCCAGTACTAGCATGGGTTTGCGCCTTGTTTAGGCTGAATTCGAAGGCGCGCATAATAGTCGCCACGTGATGCCCCGACCAGCGGTTTTCGATCAGAGGCTTTGCATTCCGAGCGATGAGGGGTTAACATCCGCAACCCTTAAAAACCGACGTCTTCAAGTGCTCTTTTGCCGCGAGGATGTTGACCCCGGTAATGAATGAAGGTAGCTCTGGATGCCAGCCGTCAAAGTAAAAGAGAACGAACCCTTCGACGTAGCTCTGCGTCGTTTCAAGCGCTCCTGCGAAAAAGCCGGTGTACTGGCTGAAGTTCGTAGCCGCGAATTTTACGAGAAGCCAACTTCTGAGCGTAAGCGCAAGGCAGCAGCCGCTGTTAAGCGTCACGCCAAGAAAGTTCAGCGCGAACAGCGCCGCGCCGTTCGTCTGTACTAATCCACAGACGTTCGTAGCAAGCTTCTTGCCTAAGCCCGGCCCTCAGCCGGGCTAATGGCATTTGCGTAAAACGCTTGATGCTTCACCGTCGACGCCGCCGATGCGACCGAGACAAATCTGCTTCACCGCGTCAGGCCTGGCTCTTTTGCCAGCGGTGCACGTCTTTTCTGACGAGCCTTTCAAGGCTACTGACGAGCACACCCACTGATTCCTCTTACGACGATCAGCCCAAGGCACCTGCATGCGTGCCCGCTTTATTGAGCTATCCGAGGTCGACAATCGGCCGTCAGCGGATTCAGCGCAACACTTTCACATAGTCGAAGACTGATAGGTACTAACGTCAGTGGATTTTCGGCAGATACACTTCCCGACAGCGATTACGCAGACGAGACCGGTCGAGCCGCACTTTTTGTGCGTTTCCAGCAATGGCCCGCGTCCGACGGCCTGTCGCAACGGATTTATTGCAGCGCAGACGACGAGAACGCCATGGCCGGGCTGATTCCCCAGAGCTTCATTGACGACCTGCTGAACCGCACCGACATCGTCGACGTGGTCAGCTCGCGCGTGCAATTGAAGAAGGCCGGCAAGAACTACACCGCCTGCTGCCCGTTCCATAAAGAGAAAACCCCGTCATTCAGCGTCAGCCCCGACAAACAGTTCTATTACTGCTTCGGTTGCGGCGCCGGCGGCAACGCCCTCGGCTTTCTCATGGATCACGACAACCTGGACTTCCCCCAGGCCGTCGAAGATCTGGCCAAAGCCGCCGGCATGGAAATCCCCCGCGAAGAAAGCGGTCGCGAGCGCAAGCCGCGCCAGCCGACCGATTCGCCGCTGTACCCGCTGCTGACCGCCGCCGCTGATTTTTACCGGCAGGCACTCAAGAGTCATCCGTCGCGCAAGGCTGCGGTGGATTACCTCAAGGGGCGCGGGCTGACGGGCGAGATCGCTCGGGATTTCGGCCTCGGTTTTGCGCCGCCGGGCTGGGACAACCTGCTCAAGCATCTGAGCAGCGACACGTTGCAACAGAAGGCCATGATCGAAGCTGGCCTGCTGATCGAGAACGCCGAAACCGGCAAACGCTATGACCGCTTCCGCGATCGCGTGATGTTCCCGATCCGCGACACCCGCGGACGAATCATCGCCTTCGGCGGCCGCGTACTGGGCGACGACAAGCCCAAGTACCTGAACTCACCGGAAACACCGGTATTCCATAAAGGCCAGGAACTCTACGGCCTTTATGAAGCACGCAAAAATAATCGCAACCTCGACGAAATCATCGTCGTCGAGGGTTACATGGACGTCATCGCCCTCGCCCAGCAAGGCTTGCGCAATGCCGTCGCCACGCTGGGTACCGCGACCAGCGAAGAACACCTCAAGCGCTTGTTCCGCGTCGTCCCGAACGTATTGTTCTGCTTCGACGGCGACCAGGCCGGCCGTAACGCAGCCTGGCGTGCACTGGAAGCGACCCTGCCGTGCCTGCAGGACGGTCGTCGCGCGCGGTTCCTGTTTTTGCCCGAAGGCGAAGACCCGGACACCCTGGTTCGCGCCGAAGGCACCGATGCTTTCAAGGCGCGCATCAATCAGCACGCGCAGCCGCTGGCCGATTATTTTTTCCAGCAACTGACCGAAGAAGCCGACCCGCGCTCACTTGAGGGCAAGGCGCACATGGCCACCCTCGCCGCGCCATTGATCGACAAGGTGCCGGGAGCGAACCTGCGCATCCTCATGCGTCAGCGCCTGACCGAGATTACCGGCCTGAGCAGCGAGACCGTCAGCCAATTGGTTCAGAATGCGCCGCAGGAAGCACCGCCCGCCTACGATCCGGGCTTCGATTATGACGCCATGCCGGACTACAGCGACTACCATCAGCCGCAGGCACAGGACATGTATGTGCCGCAGCAGGAATGGACGCCGAAGAAACCCGGCGCCGGCGGCAAGAAGTGGGACAAGAAACCGTGGGACAAGAACGGCAAGCGTGGTGGCGATCGCGAACAGCAGCGCCCGCGTACGCCGATTGGCGTTGAATCGCCAACCCTGACGGCACTGCGAACATTGCTCCATCATCCGCAACTGGCCAAGCGCGTCGAAGACGCCGGGCACATTGCCGATGAAAATCAGACCAACGCCCAGCTGCTTGTGGCGCTGCTCGAAGCCGTACAGAAGAATCCCAAGCTAAACTCATTTCAGCTGATCGCGCGATGGCACGGTACTGAACAGGGTCGCTTGCTCAAGGCGCTGGCAGAAAAGGAATGGCTGATTGACGGAGATAACCTTGAACAACAGTTTTTCGACACCATTACTAGCTTGTCCGCCCGCCAACGCGAGCGAAATCTCGAACAGTTACTCAGGAAAGCGCGGCAAAGCGAACTGAGCGTCGAAGAGAAAAATCAACTGCGCGACCTTTTAAGTCGCAATGTTTCCGCATCAAACCCGACCTCAACTGGCGCGTGAGGTCATAGCTCAGGTATAATCCTCGGCTTGTTTTTTGCCCGCCAAGACCTTCAGTGGATAGGGTGTTATGTCCGGAAAAGCGCAACAGCAGTCTCGTATTATTGAGTTGATCAAACTGGGTCGTGAGCAGAAGTATCTGACTTACGCCGAGGTCAACGACCACCTGCCCGAGGATATTTCAGATCCGGAGCAGGTGGAAGACATCATCCGCATGATTAACGACATGGGGATCCCCGTACACGAGAGTGCTCCGGATGCGGACGCCCTTATGTTGGCCGACGCCGATACCGACGAGGCCGCTGCGGAAGAAGCAGCCGCTGCGTTGGCGGCGGTGGAGACCGATATCGGTCGCACCACTGACCCGGTGCGCATGTACATGCGTGAAATGGGTACGGTCGAGCTTCTGACCCGTGAAGGCGAAATCGAAATCGCCAAGCGGATCGAAGAAGGCATTCGTGAAGTGATGAGCGCGATTGCGCACTTCCCAGGCACGGTTGACCACATTCTCTCCGAGTACACCCGCGTCACCACCGAAGGTGGTCGCCTGTCCGACGTCCTGAGCGGTTATATCGACCCGGACGACGGCATCGCGCCGCCTGCGGCAGAAGTGCCGCCGCCGGTTGACCCGAAAGCCGTCAAGGCCGACGACGATACCGACGACGATGATGCCGAATCTTCCGACGATGAAGAAGAAGCCGAAAGCGGTCCGGATCCGGTCATCGCTGCGCAGCGCTTCGGCGCCGTCGCCGACCAGATGGAAATCACCCGCAAGGCCCTGAAAAAGCACGGTCGTCACAACAAGGCAGCCGTTGCCGAGTTGCTGGCCCTGGCCGAACTGTTCATGCCGATCAAACTGGTGCCGAAGCAATTCGAAGCCCTGGTCGAGCGTGTACGCAGTGCCCTGGATCGCCTGCGTCAGCAAGAGCGCGCGATCATGCAGCTGTGCGTACGTGATGCACGTATGCCGCGCGCCGATTTCCTGCGTCAGTTCCCGGGCAACGAAGTCGACGAAAGCTGGTCCGACGCCCTGGCCAAAGGCAAGAGCAAGTACGCCGAAGCCATCGGTCGCGTGCAGCCGGACATCATCCGTTGCCAGCAGAAGCTGATTGCGCTGGAAACCGAGACCGGCCTGACCATTGCTGAAATCAAGGACATCAACCGTCGCATGTCGATCGGTGAGGCCAAGGCCCGCCGCGCGAAGAAAGAGATGGTTGAAGCCAACCTGCGTCTGGTGATCTCGATCGCCAAGAAGTACACCAACCGCGGTCTGCAATTCCTCGATCTGATCCAGGAAGGCAACATCGGTCTGATGAAGGCGGTGGACAAGTTCGAATACCGTCGTGGTTACAAGTTCTCGACCTATGCCACCTGGTGGATCCGTCAGGCGATCACTCGCTCGATCGCCGACCAGGCGCGCACCATCCGTATTCCGGTGCACATGATCGAGACGATCAACAAGCTCAACCGTATTTCCCGGCAGATGTTGCAGGAAATGGGTCGCGAACCGACTCCGGAAGAGCTGGGCGAACGCATGGAAATGCCTGAGGACAAGATCCGCAAGGTACTGAAGATCGCCAAAGAGCCGATCTCCATGGAAACCCCGATCGGTGATGACGAAGACTCCCATCTGGGCGACTTCATCGAAGACTCGACCATGCAGTCGCCAATCGATGTCGCCACAGTGGAAAGCCTGAAGGAAGCGACTCGCGAAGTGCTGTCCGGCCTCACTGCCCGTGAAGCCAAGGTACTACGCATGCGTTTCGGTATCGACATGAACACCGACCACACGCTAGAAGAGGTGGGCAAACAGTTTGACGTAACGCGTGAGCGGATCCGTCAGATCGAAGCCAAGGCGCTGCGCAAGCTGCGCCACCCGACGCGAAGCGAGCATCTGCGCTCCTTCCTCGACGAGTGATACCAGAACCCCCGGCCCAGGCCGGGGGTTTTGTTTTATGGCAGATTAAATTCCCCGCTCCGCCCTCCCCGCCGCGTACCCCGTCTACACTCGAAACAATCACTTCAAGCCCTGACGAGAGCGTTATGCCCAGACTGGCGCCCGTGCTTTTTCTGCTGTCATTGATGATCTGCACCGCCACGGCTGACGCGCTGACTCTCACCGATGAAGAACGCAGCTGGCTGGCGGCTCACCCTGACTTGCGCCTGGGTGTTGATGCATCGTGGCCGCCCTTCGAGTTCCGTGACGATCAGAACCGCTATCAGGGCCTGGCTGCCGACTATATCGAGGTGATCCGTGAACGTCTGGCAATCAAGCTGACGCCCATCGAGCCAGCAAGCTGGACAGTGGTGCTGGAGCAGGTGAAAAAAGGCAAAATCGATTTGCTGCCGGGAATCATGTCCACGCCGGAGCGCCAGAACTATCTGTCGTTTACCCGGCCGTACCTGGACTTCCCGATCGTCATCCTCGCCCATGTCGGCGGCGCCCAGCCGCGCAAACTTGACGACCTGTACGGTCTGAAAATCGCCGTAGTGGAAAACTATGCCCCCCACGAACTGCTGCGCACTCACCATCCCGATCTGAATCTGGTGGCCATGCCCAATGTCAGTTCGGCGCTGCAAGCCCTGGCGACTGACGAAGTGGACGCGGTGGTCGGCGATCTGGCTTCGAGCGTGTGGAGCCTGCGCCAGCTCAAACTCGACGGCCTCTACGTCAGCGGCGAAACCCCGTATCGTTATCAACTGGCAATGGCCGTGCCTCGCGATAACAAAATGTTGGTGGGCATCCTCGATAAAGTCCTGGCCGACATGACACCGGCGGAAATCAGCAGCATTCAGGAACATTGGGTCGGTAATGTGCTCGACCACCGCACGTTCTGGTCGGACCTGCTGATGTATGGCCTGCCCGGTCTGTTGTTGTTGATGACGGTGCTGGCCGTGGTGATTCGCATCAACCGTCGCCTGAGCTCGGAAATCTCCCGGCGCATCGACCTCGAACAGGAATTGCGCAGCAGCGAATATCACTACCGTGGCCTGGTGGAGAGCTTGTCGGCGATTGCCTGGGAAGCGCGGATGAGCGACTTCACCTACAGCTATGTTTCGCCCCATGCTGAAGACCTGCTCGGGTATCCACAGTCTCACTGGCTGATTCCGGGTTTCTGGCACAACATCATTCACCCCGCCGACCTGACCCGCACGCAAAACTATTGCAGGGAAGCGCTGCGCCAGGGCCGCGATCACATCGTCGACTATCGCGTGATCACCGCCGACGGCCGCTGCCTGTGGGTGCGCGACATTGTCAGCCTGATCGAGCATGGCCACGAACCGGTGATGCGCGGGTTGATGATCGATATCAGCGAAATCAAACGCACCGAAGAAGCGCTGCGGCTGTCCGAGCAGAAGTTCGCTTCGGTGTTTGAGCAATGCCCGGACATTCTGGTGATTGCGCGCCTGTCCGACGGCTGCCTGCTGGAGGTTAACGAGGCCTTCGAAGAGCAGATCGGCCTCAGGGCCGAGGAGGTGATCGGCCAGACCGCCACCAACCTCAATATCTGGGGCATCCCCGGGGTGGGGCCGGGCCTCTTGCAGCGTTTGCAGGCCGGCAGCATCCGTAATCTGGAAATGCCCTTTCGCCGCAACAACGGCCAACTGTTCACCGGGCTGATTTCCGCCGAGCCCTTCGACCTCGATACCACACCGGCGCTGGTGGTTGTAGTACGCGACATCAGCCAGCTCAAGGAAACCCAACAGCAACTGCAAACCTCTGAAGAAAAATTCGCCAAGGCTTTCCATGCGTCGCCCGACGGCCTGTTGCTGTCGCGCCAGAGCGACGGCCTGCTGCTGGAGGTTAACGAAGGTTTCAGCCGCATCACCGGTTTCAACAGCGCCATGTCGGTGGATCGGTCGACACTGGACCTGGGTATCTGGGTCAACCTCAACGAACGCAAGCAGATGCTCGATCTGCTAAAGCGCGACGGGTTTGTACGCGACTTCACTTGCCACATCCGTCGCAGCGACGGGCAGATTCGCCTGTGCGAAGTGTCCAGTCGACCGCTGCCGATCGGCGACGAGGATTGCATGCTGACCATCGCCCGCGACATCACCGAACGCCATCTCATGCAGGAAAAACTGCAGCAGGCCGCGACCGTTTTCGAGAGCACCGCCGAGGGCGTGTTGATCACCGATACTCAACAACACATCAGCGCCGTCAATCGCGCATTCACCGAAATCACCGGTTACAGCGAAAGTGAAGCGCTGGGCCACACGCCACGCTTGCTGGCGTCAGGGCTGCATGACAGCGCTTTCTACGCGGCGATGTGGCACCAATTGACTGACGAAGGCCACTGGCAAGGCGAGATTTCCAACCGGCGCAAGAACGGCGAGCTGTACCCGAGCTGGCTGACCATCAGCGCCGTGCGCAATCGCGACAAGTTCATCACTCACTTCGTCGCGGTGTTCGCCGATATTTCCAGCCTCAAGCATGCCCAGGCCAAGCTTGATTACCAGGCTCACCACGACCCGCTCACCGGCTTGCCAAACCGCACCTTGTTCGAGAGCCGCCTGCAAATGGCCCTGACCAGCCAGCAGGAAAATGGCGGCCAGGGTGCCGTGCTGTTTCTCGATCTCGACCGTTTCAAACACATCAACGACAGCCTCGGCCACCCGGTCGGCGACCTGTTGCTCAAGGGCATCGCCGTGCGCTTGAAAGAACAATTGCGCGATATCGACACGGTCGCGCGGCTGGGCGGCGACGAGTTCATCATTCTGCTGCCGGGCCTGCAGCAAGCCAGCGATGCCGACAACATCGCGACGAAACTGCTCAACTGCTTCGGTGCGCCGTTCCAGGCCGGCGAACACGAGTTTTTTATCAGCGCGAGCATCGGCACCAGCCTCTATCCCCGCGACGGCTGCGATGTCGCCACCCTGGTGAAAAACGCGGACGCGGCGATGTACCGCTCCAAAGCCAAGGGGCGTAACCGCGTCGAAAGCTACACCCGCGACCTCACCGCCCAAGCCAGCGAGCGCGTAGCGTTGGAACACGAACTGCGCCGCGCCATCGAGCGCGATGAGCTGTTTCTCTATTACCAACCGAAAATCAGCCTGGTCGACCACAGTCTGGTCGGTGCAGAGGCGCTGATTCGCTGGCGCCACCCAACCTTCGGCGACGTGCCGCCCGAGCATTTCATTCCGCTGGCCGAAGAGAACGGCATGATCCTGCAGATCGGTGACTGGGTGCTCGAAACCGCTTGCCGGCAAATGTTCGAGTGGAGCCGGATCTACCAACCGCTCGGGCCGCTCTCGGTAAACCTCGCTGGCGCACAGCTGCGTCAGCCGAACCTGTTGGTGCGCATCGAGCAACTGCTCAAGGACAACCGCCTCAGGCCGGATTTACTGCAACTGGAAATTACCGAGAATTTCATCATGAGTCAGGCCGAAGAGGCGCTGGCAGTGTTGCACCAGCTCAAACACCTCGGCGTGCAACTGGCGATCGATGACTTCGGCACCGGCTACTCCTCGCTCAGCTATCTCAAACGCCTGCCGCTGGACATCCTCAAGATCGACCAGTCCTTCGTCCGCGGACTGCCTGACGACCCCCACGACGCGGCCATTGTGCGCGCCATCATCGCGCTCGGTCGCAGCATGCAATTCACCGTGATTGCCGAAGGCGTGGAAACCCAGGCGCAACAACAATTCCTCGCCGCAGAAGGTTGTGAACAGATCCAGGGCTACATCGTCAGCCTGCCGCTGCCCCCGGACGAATTCGCCGCGACGTTTCTGCATATAACCGTATCGGATTTTTCGGATAGCACAGCCGCGAAACCGTCGCTATAATCCGCGGCCTACTGAGGGCCTATAGCTCAGTTGGTTAGAGCAGAGGACTCATAATCCTTTGGTCCACGGTTCGAGTCCGTGTGGGCCCACCAAATTGAAAAGCCGCGCTTGATGCGCGGCTTTTTTGTGGGCGAGTGGTTGGGTTTCGTCTCGGCGGGCGCAATGTTCGGAAGACCTAACCAGAGCTGTAGGAAAGATCCTAAGCTGCGGTTTTGAGCGGTTAGACAAAAATCCGTGTGAGAGAAAGCAAAAAGCCCCGATGCTTGCGCAACGGGGCTTTCTGTAAATCTGAAATATCGGCCTGTCCTTTTACGGTTTCCCGCTTATCCCGCTCACTGGCTAGGAGTGGCTTGCGCCACCGAAATCAACACCCTTTGCTTACAAAGTTCCGGTCTGTGCTGACGTACCGATCATAGCCCTTGAACCTGACAAGAGCAACCGTCACAGCCGTTATCCCTCTCATCGAGCGATGGGTTCCAAATATGCTCCAATGCGCTTGACCCTGTACCATCGGCAATCTCATCGCCCACGCCATCGGAGCCCACCTTGCCAGACACCCGCCAACCCATCCTCGACGAAATCGACCGTCAGCTAATCGCCGCGCTGCAAATCAACGCCCGCGAAAGCGTGGCCATGCTCGCCCGTCAGCTAGGCATTGCTCGCACGACGGTGACGTCGCGCCTGGCCCGGCTGGAAAAGGCCAGAGTGATCACCGGTTATGGCGTGCGTCTTGGTCAGCGTGTGGTCGATGGTGGCTTGCAGGCGTACGTCGGGATCAAGGTGCAGCCGCGTTCCGGCAAGGACGTGTTGCGGCGTTTGAGTGCGATGGCGCAGGTGCAGCAGTTGTGTGCAGTGAGTGGCGAGTTTGATTATGTGGCGTGGTTGCGCACCGACTCGCCGGAGCAGCTCGATCAGTTGCTGGATCAGATTGGCAGCGTCGATGGGGTGGAGAAGACCACGACGTCGATCATTCTGAGCAGCAAGATTGATCGGGGGCAGCCGGTTTAAGATTTTGATCGAGCTTCTCGGGTGAATTTCAGAGCCTCTTCGCGAGCAGGCTCGCTCCCACATTTTGGTCGGTATGCAGCCTGCAATCGTCAGTCTGCACAACAATCAGGCAAAACGACGACACATTGCGCCTTATTAACGCGCTCCACGCTCCCTAGAATGGCTGACATCTTTTCCTATACTCAGACGCGAATCCTGCGTCGGGTCGTCAACAAGGTCAGCCATGAACAAGAACAACCGCCATCCTGCAGACGGAAAAAAACCAGTCACCATTTTCGGTCCGGACTTTCCGTTCGCGTTTGACGACTGGATCGAGCATCCCGCCGGCCTGGGGAGCATTCCCGAGCAGCACCATGGCGCTGAGGTGGCGATTGTCGGGGCGGGCATTGCCGGTCTGGTGGCTGCGTATGAACTGATGAAACTCGGTTTGAAACCGGTGGTGTACGAGGCGTCGAAACTCGGCGGTCGTCTGCGCTCGCAAGCCTTCAACGGTACCGACGCCATCGTCGCGGAGCTTGGCGGCATGCGCTTTCCAGTGTCCTCCACGGCGTTCTATCACTACGTGGACAAGCTCGGCCTCGAAACCAAGCCTTTCCCCAACCCGCTGACCGGTGCTTCGGGCAGTACCGTGATCGATCTGGAAGGCGAAACCTATTACGCCGAAAGCCTGAAGGATCTTCCTGCTTTGTTCCAGGAAGTCGCTGACGCCTGGGCAGATGCGCTGGAAGCCGGTTCGCAGTTCTCCGATATCCAGCAAGCCATTCGCGATCGCGATGTGCCGCGCCTGAAAGAGCTGTGGAACAAGCTGGTGCCGCTGTGGGACGACCGGACCTTTTATGACTTCGTCGCCACCTCGAAAGCCTTCGCCAAATTGTCGTTCCAGCATCGCGAAGTGTTCGGGCAGGTCGGTTTCGGCACCGGCGGCTGGGATTCGGACTTCCCCAATTCGATGCTGGAAATCTTCCGCGTGGTGATGACCAATTGCGACGATCACCAACACCTGGTGGTCGGTGGCGTCGAACAGGTGCCACAGGGCATCTGGCGCCATGTGCCGGAGCGCTGCGTGCACTGGCCGGCCGGCACCAGCCTGAAATCCCTGCACCGTGGCGCACCACGTTCCGGTGTGAAGAAAATTGCTCACGCACCGCAAGGCCGTTTCGCCGTTACCGACAACAACGGTGACACCCGCGAATACGCCGCCGTCCTGACAACCTGCCAGAGCTGGCTGCTGACCACTCAGATCGAATGCGATGAAACCCTGTTCTCGCAGAAGATGTGGATGGCCCTCGACCGCACGCGCTACATGCAGTCGTCGAAAACCTTCGTGATGGTCGACCGGCCATTCTGGAAGGACAAGGATCCGGAGACCGGCCGCGATGTGATGAGCATGACCCTCACCGATCGCCTGACCCGTGGCACCTATCTGTTCGACAACGGTGACGACAAGCCGGGGGTGATCTGTCTGTCGTACTCGTGGATGAGCGACGCGCTGAAAATGCTCCCGCATCCGGTGGAGAAACGCGTTGAGCTGGCGTTGAACGCGCTGAAAAAGATCTACCCGAAAGTAGACATTGCCGCGCGGATCATCGGCGACCCGATCACCGTGTCGTGGGAAGCCGATCCGTATTTCCTCGGTGCCTTCAAAGGCGCCCTGCCCGGCCATTACCGCTACAACCAGCGCATGTACGCGCACTTCATGCAGGACGACATGCCGGCCGAGCAGCGCGGGATTTTCATCGCCGGCGACGACGTGTCGTGGACACCGGCGTGGGTCGAAGGCGCAGTGCAGACTTCGCTCAACGCGGTGTGGGGCATCATGAAACATTTCGGCGGATCCACACATAAAGAGAACCCCGGCCCGGGTGATGTGTTCAAAGACATCGGCCCTATCGCCCTGCCCGAGTAAGAGGATTCCCCGATGCGCGTAGCCGTTTACCAATGTCCACCGCTGCCACTGGACCCCGCCGCCAACCTGCATCGCCTGCATCAAGTAGCGATGGAGGCCAAAGGCGCCGATCTGCTGGTGCTGCCGGAGATGTTCATGACCGGCTACAACATCGGCGCCGAAGCGGTCAGCACGCTGGCCGAGGTCTATAACGGTGAATGGGCGCAGCAGATCGGCCGGATTGCCAAGGCTGCGGGTCTGGCGATCGTTTACGGTTACCCGGAGCGCACCGCCGACGGGCAGATCTACAACGCCGTGCAACTGATCGACACCCATGGCGAGCGCCTGTGCAATTACCGCAAGTCGCATCTGTTCGGCGACCTCGATCGGTCGATGTTCAGCTCCGGCGAAGCGGAGTTGCCGGTGGTTGAGCTGAACGGCTGGAAGCTCGGCTTCCTGATCTGCTACGACCTGGAGTTTCCGGAAAACGCGCGGCGCCTGGCCTTGGCCGGCGCCGAGCTGATCGTGGTGCCGACGGCCAACATGATTCCGTTCGATTTCGTTGCCGATGTCACCGTGCGTGCCCGCGCCTTCGAAAACCAGTGCTACGTGGCTTACGCCAATTACTGCGGACATGAAGGCGATATCCAGTATTGCGGGCAAAGCAGCATTGCCGCGCCGGACGGCAGCCGCATCGCTCTGGCAGGTCTGGACGAGGCGTTGATCGTCGGTGAACTGGATCGACAACTGATGAACGATTCACGCCGGGCCAATCGCTATCTCAGCGATCGCCGCCCGGAGCTTTACGGCGCGCTCAACCGCCGCTAATCCGCTAGCATGGGCACTTCACTGTTCTGGAAGTGCCCATGCCCGCGCCGACTCATCCCCGCCCCCACTCTGAAACCCTGGCCAACGGCCTGCGCGTGACCCTGCGTCACGTGCCCGGTCTCAAGCGCAGCGCTGCCGCGTTGCGCGTGGCGGCCGGCAGCCATGACGTGCCATTGGCATGGCCGGGGCTGGCGCATTTTCTTGAGCACTTGCTGTTTCTCGGCACCGAGCGTTTTCCCACAGACGAAGGGCTGATGGCCTACGTGCAACGTCACGGCGGCCAAGTGAATGCCAGCACCCGTGAGCGCACCACGGATTTTTTCTTCGAGTTGCCTGTGTCGTCCTTCAGCGCGGGGCTCGAGCGTCTGTCAGACATGCTCGCCCGGCCACGGATGAATCGGGACGATCAACTGCGTGAACGGGAAGTGCTGCAGGCGGAGTTTGTCGCCTGGTCGCAGGATCCGACAGCGCAACAGCAGTTTGCCCTGTATGCA
This sequence comes from Pseudomonas sp. TE9122, assembly GCF_056278925.1. Classification (NCBI taxonomy): domain Bacteria; kingdom Pseudomonadati; phylum Pseudomonadota; class Gammaproteobacteria; order Pseudomonadales; family Pseudomonadaceae; genus Pseudomonas; species Pseudomonas sp. TE9122. The sequence continues at coordinate 4,851,091 of NZ_JBWBQI010000001.1, forward strand.
GGTTTACCCGCGCACCACCCGTTGCGTGGATTTCATGCGGGCAATCGGGACAGCTTGCAGGTCGAATCGCCAGGGTTTCAGTGGGCGCTGCAAGACTTCCATCAGCAGTTTTATCGAACCGGGCAAATGAGCCTGAGTATGGTCGGGCCACAAAGTATCGATGAGCTTCGGGAGCTGGCGCAGCAATTCGCAGCGGTGTTGCCGGTTGGGGATAAAGTTGCCCAGGCCGCACCGCCACTGTTGGCAGTGAACAGTTATCAACAGGTCGGCGCTCACGCGAACCTGTTATTCGCTTTCGACGCGTTGCCCGAGTCATCCGCCGAGGCGATGGCTTTTCTCTGTCATTGGTTGAATAGCGCAAAACCTGGTGGATTGCTCGCATACCTGCATCAACAGAATCTGGCTGACAGCCTGAAAGCCACGCCGCTCTACCAGTTCGCCGGCCAAGCGCTGCTGCATCTTCAATTCAATGCTGGCGGCGACCGCCTGGATACCATTCGCGAACACCTGCTGGACTGGCTGAGCTTCTTCGCCCGTCAGGACTGGACGCCGTTGCGCGAGGAATACGCCGCCCTGCTTCAGCGCCAGCAGCAAGTCAGCGGCGCATTGCAACTGGCGCGAACCGACATCGAGCAGCAAGCATTCGGCCTGTCCGAATCCGGCGCTGCCGCGCTTGAGCACATCCTCCGCGAAATCGCTGTTGTGGATAACTTCAGCGATCATTGGCTCCTGCCCGCCGCCAACCCTTTCTTGCGCGCCAGTGAACCGCTGGCCAACGCCGGGCTGATTCGCGGCCAGACCAGCGCCCACCGTGGCCTGCGCACCTTCGCCCAGGATCGCTCGCGCAGTCGTCGCGAGCGATCGCCGATGCAGTTCAGCCAGGCCCTGCCGGACAACAGCGATGAGGGCGCGATTTACCTGCGCTGGCAGGTCGAGACGGCGGCCAGCGCCGATCTGCGCTCAAGATTGCAGCGCAGTCTGCGCCAGACCCGACAGGATGCGTCCGAAGCCGGAGTGAACTTGTCTTTCAGCGCCGCAGGTAACCAATGCCTGCTGAAAATGACCGGACTACAGGAACCGATGCCCAGCATCCTCGAGCATGCGCTGAAATGTCTGACGATGATCGGCGCCGATTCGCCGCGCGACGAGGTGCAGATACCGTCGATGCCGATCCGCCAACTACTCGAAGCGTTGCCGGAAAAATGCGTGCCCACGATTGAAACCAGCGACGACGCCAATCAGTTGTGGACGACTTCGCGCTGGGACGGCCTCGCTCTAGGCCTTAACCAATCCACCCAGTCAGCCTTGGGCCTGGCGCTGAGCCGCATTCCCGGCACACCGGACAATCAGCTACCGGTTGCGTCGCTCACCCAAGCCCAGTACCACTGGAGCCAGATCAACACCGCCTCCAGCGAACACGCCTTGCTGCTGATCTGCCCGACAGCCAGCCGCGATATTGCTGACGAAGCGGCGTGGCGCCTTGTGGCTCAGCTGTGCCAGACACCTTTCTATCAGCGCCTGCGCGTCGAACTGCAATTGGGGTACGCCGTGTTCAGCGCGCTGCGTCAGTTGCACGGCATGACCGCGATTGTGTTTGGCGTGCAATCGCCGACGACTTCGGCCGCCGAGTTGCTCGAATATATTCAAGAGTTTTTCAACGGCATTCCCGCGCTGATCGAAACGTTCGATGAAGCAAGCCTCGAGCAACAGCGTCAAAGCCTCGTCGATCAGTTCGACGACACCACACTGTCCACCAAGGATGCCGCCGAACTCCTCTGGCAAGGCAAACTTGCCGGCCATTCGTCGGATTACCGGGAGCAGTTGGTCACGGCGATCCGGCAACTCGATCGCCAGGCTTTGCTGGCCGCTGCGCAGCGCCTGATCAATGCCGAGGGCGGCTGGCATTGCCTGGCCAATGAATCGATGCCGGGCACACCGTGGCAAGCGGCAAACTGATCATTACCGAGGCTGCAAGGAGCTTTCTCAAAGATTCACGGGTCACGGCGTTGAAATTTTGAGTAACATAGCCGCCTAACTAATTGGAACATCACCGCGCTACCGTGGACTATAACTATGGATAGCGCTATCCCAACCCTCAGAAGGAGACATCTCATGGCCTGGACCAAACCTGCTTACACCGACCTGCGTATCGGCTTCGAAGTCACCATGTACTTCGCCAGCCGCTGAGTTCTGCCTACGCAGAATCGCAGTGCAACGCCTCGGCTCGCCGAGGCGTTTTATTTTCCGCGTTGAAATGATGGAGCGTTCATGTTCGTCCAGATTCTGGGTTCGGCCGCCGGTGGCGGTTTTCCGCAGTGGAACTGCAACTGCGTCAACTGCGCAGGTTTTCGCGACGGCAGCCTGAACGCCAAGGCCCGCACCCAATCGTCCATCGCCATTTCCGATGACGGCGTGAACTGGGTGCTGTGCAATGCCTCGCCGGACATCCGCGCGCAACTGCAAAGCTTCGCCCCGATGCAACCGGGCCGGGCCCTGCGCGACACCGGCATCAGCGCGATCATCCTGATGGACAGCCAGATCGACCACACCACCGGCCTGCTCAGCCTGCGCGAAGGATGCCCGCATCAGGTCTGGTGCACGGACATGGTTCAGGAAGACCTGAGCACCGGTTTTCCCCTGTTCAAGATGCTCACCCACTGGAACGGCGGGCTGGACTGGAACCGTATCGAGCTCGACCAGAGCTTCACCGTAGCCGCCTGCCCGAATCTGCGTTTCACCCCGTTGCCGTTGCGCAGCGCCGCGCCGCCGTATTCGCCGCACCGTTTCGATCCGCATCCGGGCGACAACATCGGTTTGATCGTTGAAGACCTCAACACTGGCGGCAAGCTGTTCTACGCGCCGGGACTGGGCAAGGTCGATGCGCCGTTGCTGGAAATCATGGCGGGCAGCGATTGCCTGCTGGTCGACGGCACGCTGTGGGATGACGATGAAATGCAGCGCCGTGGCGTCGGCACCCGCACCGGTCGCGAGATGGGCCATCTGGCACAGAACGGCGCCGGCGGCATGCTCGAAGTGCTGGAGCAGTTGCCCGAGCAACGCAAGGTGCTTATCCACATCAACAACACCAACCCGATCCTCGATGAAGATTCGCCGGAGCGTGCCGAACTGGCGCGGCGTAATGTTGAAGTGGCGTTCGACGGCATGAGTATCGTGCTTTAAGCAATCGAGACCGCTGCGCGGTCTATCGCGAGCAGGCTCACTCCTACAATGGAATGCGATCAACTGTGGGAGCGAGCCTGCTCGCGAAGAAGCCAGCACAGACACCAGAGATTCCCAGGGTTGTTCCCGGAGAACAGACATGACCGACACCCCGCTGTCCCCCGCCGAATTCGAAGCGGCCCTGCGCGCCAAGGGCGCCTACTACCACATCTACCACCCTTACCACGTGGCGATGTACGAAGGCCGTGCGACCCGCGAGCAGATTCAGGGCTGGGTCGCCAACCGCTTCTACTATCAGGTGAACATTCCCCTGAAGGACGCAGCGATCCTCGCCAATTGCCCGGATCGGGAAATCCGCCGCGAGTGGATTCAGCGCCTGCTCGACCACGACGGCGCACCCGGTGAAGATGGCGGCATCGAAGCCTGGCTGCGTCTGGGCCAGGCTGTTGGCCTCGACCCGGACCAATTGCGCTCCCAGGAACTGGTGCTGCCCGGCGTGCGTTTCGCCGTCGATGCCTACGTCAACTTCGCCCGTCGCGCCAGTTGGCAGGAGGCCGCCAGCAGCTCGCTGACCGAACTGTTCGCGCCGCAGATCCACCAGTCGCGTCTGGACAGTTGGCCGCAGCATTACCCGTGGATCGACCCGGCCGGTTATGAATATTTCCGCACCCGCCTCGGTCAGGCGCGGCGTGACGTCGAACATGGGCTGGCGATCACCCTCGAGCACTACAAGACCCGCGAAGGCCAGGAGCGCATGCTGGAAATTCTCCAGTTCAAACTGGACATTCTTTGGAGCATGCTCGATGCCATGAGCATGGCCTACGAACTGAACCGTCCGCCGTATCACAGCGTGACCGAACAACGGGTCTGGCATAAAGGAATCATCTTATGAGTTTCGACCGCAGCAAAGTGCCGAGCTGGCGCCCGGGCTATCGCTTCCAATACGAGCCGGCGCAAAAGGGTCACGTGCTGCTCTACCCTGAAGGCATGATCAAACTCAACGACAGCGCCGCACTGATCGGCGGCTTGATTGATGGTGAACGCGATGTCGCGGCGATCATTGCCAAACTCGACGAGCAGTTCCCCGGCGTGCCCGAGCTTGGTGATGACATCGAGCAATTCATGGAGGTTGCCCGTGCGCAGCACTGGATCGAACTTGCCTGATTCGTCCGTGCAAGTCCCGCCAAAACCTGAAGTCGGCCTGCCGCTGTGGCTGCTCGCCGAGCTGACCTACCGTTGCCCGTTGCAATGCCCGTATTGCTCGAACCCACTGGATTTCGCCGAGCAGGGCAAAGAGCTGACCACCGAGCAATGGATCAAGGTGTTCCGCGAAGCGCGGGAGATGGGCGCGGCGCAATTGGGCTTTTCCGGCGGCGAACCGCTGGTGCGTCAGGACTTGGCCGAACTGATCCATGAAGCGCGGCAGCTGGGTTTCTACACCAACCTGATCACCTCCGGCATTGGCCTGACCGAGCAGAAAATCAGCGACTTCAAAAAGGCCGGGCTCGATCACATCCAGATCAGTTTTCAGGCCAGCGACGAGCAAGTGAACAACCTGCTCGCCGGTTCGAAAAAGGCCTTTGCGCAAAAGCTGGAAATGGCTCGCGCAGTCAAGGCCCACGGCTATCCGATGGTGCTGAACTTCGTCACCCATCGGCACAACATCGACAAGATCGACCGCATTATCGAACTGTGCATTGCGCTGGAGGCCGACTTCGTCGAACTCGCCACTTGCCAGTTCTACGGCTGGGCGCAGCTCAACCGTGTTGGCCTGCTGCCGACCAAGGAGCAACTGGTGCGCGCCGAACGCATCACCAACGAATACCGGGCCAGACTGGAAGCCGAAGGGCATCCGTGCAAGCTGATTTTCGTCACTCCGGACTATTACGAAGAACGCCCGAAAGCCTGCATGAACGGCTGGGGCAGCATCTTCCTGACCGTCACCCCGGACGGCACCGCCCTGCCCTGCCATGGTGCCCGCCAGATGCCGGTGCAGTTTCCCAACGTGCGCGATCACAGCATGCAGCACATCTGGTACGACTCGTTCGGCTTCAACCGTTTTCGCGGTTACGACTGGATGCCCGAGCCGTGCCGCTCTTGCGACGAGAAAGAAAAGGACTTCGGCGGCTGCCGCTGCCAGGCGTTCATGCTCACCGGTGATGCCAGTAATGCCGACCCGGTGTGCAGCAAGTCCGAACATCACGGCGTGATTCTCCAGGCCCGCGAAGAAGCCGAGACCGCCACTCAAACCATCGAACAATTGGCCTTTCGCAATGAACGAAACTCACGCCTCATCGCCAAGGGCTGAGCCTTTCAGCGCCGCCCAAGCCGTCGCCGCCGGAACCGACTTCGCCGAACTGCAGCTCGGCGCCCATGGTGTGTTCTGGAATGAATACCGCCCCGAGGATGCCGCATGCCGGATCTGGCATTGGCGCGATGGCGCAGCGAAAAGTCTGACGCCGGACGGCTTCAGCGTGCGTAGCCGCGTGTACGAATATGGCGGTGGTGCGTTTTGTCTGACGCCTGACGGGGTGGTTTTCGTCAATGAAGCGGATCAGCAGATGTATCGGCAGGCGCTGGATGGCGAGCCGGTCGCGCTGACGTCGACTGACTGCCGCTACGGCGATCTGCAATTCGCCGCTGGCCGGGTATTGGCGGTTGAAGAGCAGCAGGATCGGCATCGCCTGGTGGCAATTGATCTGGCGACCGGTACGCGAGAGGTGCTGGCCGAGGGTGCGGATTTTTATGCGTCACCAACGCTCAGCCCCGATGGCCAGCGGCTGGCGTGGATCGAGTGGCGTCGCCCGCATCAGCCGTGGACCTCGACGCGCTTGATGGTCGCGCAAGGCGATTTTTCTGCGCCTCGCTGTGTTGCCGGTGAGCAGATCGAGGAGTCGATCCAGCAGCCGCGATTCGACGCTGATGGGCGGCTCTGTTGCCTGACGGACCGTGGCGGCTACTGGCAGCCGTGGGGCGAAACGTCTGATGGCTTGCACGCGCTACCGAGTGCCGAGGCCGATCACGCGCCCGCGCCGTGGCAGCTAGGCGGCTGCACGTGGCTGCCTGTCGGTGATCAATTTTTAGCCAGCTGGAGCGAGGATGGTTTCGGTCGCCTGGCCCTTGGAAGTGAAGATTTCAGCGGTGACTACAGCCGCTTCCGCCACTTGGCGATGGATCAACAATTCATCTATTGCATCGCTGCATCGCCGACCAGCCCGTCGGCAGTGATCGCCATTGATCGTGTGTCGCATGCCGTGAAAATCCTCGCTGGCGGCGTGGCTCCATTGCCTGCCGAACGCATCAGCCGTCCGCAGACCTTGCGTTATCCGAGCGGCTCCGGCGAGGCGCACGGTTTCTTTTACCCGGTCATGAGCGGTGAAGCGAAACCTCCGCTGGTGGTGTTTATCCACGGCGGCCCGACGTCGGCGTGCTATCCGATACTCGACCCGCGCATCCAGTACTGGACGCAGCGCGGCTTTGCTGTCGCCGACCTCAACTATCGCGGCAGCAGTGGCTATGGTCGCGAATATCGGCAAGCGCTGCATCTGCGCTGGGGCGAGGTGGATGTCGAGGATGCCTGCGCGGTGGTCAGCTATCTCGCTGGCCAAGGTTTGATCGATGGTGACCGCGCGTTCATTCGCGGTGGCAGTGCAGGTGGTTACACCACGTTGTGTGCACTGGCGTTCAGGCAGGTTTTCCGCGCAGGCGCCAGCCTCTACGGCGTCAGCGATCCGGTCGCGTTGGCCCGGGCCACGCACAAGTTCGAGGGCGATTATCTGGATTGGCTGATCGGCGATCCCGAAGGAGATGCCGAACGCTATGCCTCCCGCACGCCACTGCTGCACGCAGACAACATTCGCGTGCCGGTGATTTTCTTTCAAGGTGAACTGGACGCGGTGGTCGTGCCGCAACAAACCCGCGACATGGTCGCGGCGCTGGAGCACAACGGCATCCCGGTCGAGGCGCATTACTACCCTGACGAACGCCACGGCTTCCGCCGCGCGGCCAACCAGGCACATGCGCTGGAGCAGGAGTGGACGTTTTATCGGCGAGTGATGGGGCTAACTGACTGAGCCCTCACTTTGAGACTGCGTCGCTCCAATCGCGGGCAAGCCCGCTCCCACAGGTTATTTGGTGTACACAAAAATTGTGATCACTCATAACACTGTGGGAGCGGGCTTGCCCGCGATAGCTATTGATCAGACGCCGCTGGACTCAACGCTTGGCGATGATATACACCGCATGCACGATCCCTGGGATGTAGCCGCACAGCGTCAGCAGAATGTTCAGCCAGAACGCCCCGCCAAACCCGACCTGCAGAAACACGCCCAGTGGCGGCAACAGAATAGCGATGATGATACGAATGAAATCCATGGGGCAGCTCCTGAATGGGGGTTGGCTCACTTGAGCCATACAAGCTAATCGACACGCGCCGTTCGTCAGGGTTCAGTGCAATAGCTCGTCAGGCTCAAGCGAGAATTTTCAACCCATGTTTTTGTACGATGCTCAGTAGTTTGAGCGCCATACCGCTGGGATGTTTGTCACCCGATTCCCACTGCTTCACCGTGGATGCACTTGTGTTGAGATAGCGTGCAAATACCGGTTGGCTGACCTTGTTTCGCTCGCGTAGCGCCTTGATCTCCTCAGCCGGGATCGCTAAGGGAACCGATGCCAGACAGGAGTCATCGAATTCTCGCATCGTTGCCTTGTTTATTGCTCCGACAGCAAGCAACGCCCCGGCTGATTCGTGTATCGATTCAAAGACTTCACTTTTGAATTTCTTACTCATGACATATCTCCACAAACTCCTTCATCGCCAACAAGTCGCTGATCTGCGCTTCGGTCAGTTGCGCATAGACCTTTGCCAATTTACGTAAATCCTTCAATTCTGTTGGCGTGATATTGCTTTGATCCTGCTTGGCGAAAAGCACTTGGTAGATCCAGTGACGTCCACCTTTTGCCAAAACAATCGAACGGTGACGGTTCGCCTTCAAGCGCTTCTTCCACACGCCTCCGCCAAGATTGTCCGCCTGTCCCTGAAGCATCTGGTGAAACGCCTCTTGCAACTCTTCATCTGTGATCCACGCCCTGCTGGCCTGGAGGGCGAAGCGTTTGGTCTTGAACAACCTCAATGGCATAGGTATCCCTTCCAAAAACATACCACCCAGTGGTACAGATCGCAAAACGGCTTTTTCGGTGATACCGATCAGGCCGTGGCCGCATCCCTTGCTGGCATTCTCTAAAAGACCATCCGCGGTACGATCCCTCAAGCTCTAAATCCCGTCTGTAAAACCCGGCCACAAAAAAACGCCCCACGCCAAAAGAATCAGGCGTGGGGCGTGCGTTATACCGCGAGACGGTTCGAGTAATCGGTTGGGGCTGCTCAGCTCACACGGCAATGCCTTTGCGGCAGTGCACTTGGGCGGTGCGCACCCGCGAGAAGGCGCGGCCCAGGCGCAGGAGCATTTCGTCGATGTTGGCTTTGCTGACAGTGAGGGCCGGGGTGAAGCGCAGGCAGTCAGGCTGCGCGGCGTTCAATATCAGGCCTTCGTGAAGTGCGGCATGGACGACGGCGTCGGCGCATTCGTCGGACAGCGTCAACCCGTAAAACAGGCCTTGGCCGCGTAACTCGCCGTGGCGGTAGCGGTGCGCCAGTCGCGCAAGGCCTTCGCGCAAATGCTGGCCGCTGTCGTTAACCTGCTGGAGAAAGCTGCGGTCATGGATGCTGTCGAGCACTACCAGACCGGCCGCCGTGATCAAGGCGTTGCCGTGATGGGTGCCGCTCAGCTCGCCAGTGGCGAAGCAGCAGGCCTTACCTCGCGCCAGCAAGGCCGCCAGCGGCAAGCCGCCGCCAAGACCTTTGCCGAGCACGACGATATCGGCGCGAATCCCGTAGGACTGTTCGGCGAGCAAGGTGCCGCAGCGGCCGATACCGGTCTGCACTTCGTCGAGAATCAGCAGAATGCCCAGTTCACGGCACAGTCGTTCGACCCCTTTGAGGTAATGCTCGGTCGCGGGAATGACCCCGGCATCGCTCTGGATCGGCTCCAGCATGATCGCCACGGTCTGCGCGTCTACCGCCGCATGCAGCGCCGGCAGGTCGTTGAATGGCACTCGATCAATCGTCGCCAGACTGCGGCCATGACAACCCTGCTCAGCCATGATGATCCGCGAGGCGCCGCCGCGATGCAGCTGCCCCCATTTGCGCGCCAGTTTGATCGCCGCCTCACAAGCCTCGCTGCCACTGTTGAGCAGGTACGCCTGATCGCTGGACGTGCTGGCGCACAAACGTTCGGCGAGGCTGAGCATGCCGCCATTACGCAGATTGCAGCCGGGATTGATCAGCGCCTGGGCCTGATTGGCGATGGCTTTGACCAGCGCCGTGGGGCTGTGGCCAAGGCTGTTGGCGCCGCCGGCCTGGGAAAAGTCGAGGTAGGCGCGATCGTTGCTGTCCCACAGCCAGGAACCCTGGCCGCGAACGAACACTTGTTGCGGCCGATCGACGCTGGGCATCAGGCGTTGGGCATTGAGATGGTCGGTCATAGCGGATGGCCCCGCCTCGAAGCAGAGGTCATCCAGACTCGGCGTCTGGCGCCGCAAACTGAACATATTCATGCGGAAAAACCTCGCTGGAGGTTTTTTGAACTGCCTATGTAATCACGAACGAAGCAAATGGAATTCGTCACGCTTTCTGGCCCTGCAAGCCTTGTGAATGCGGTTAGACTAGGCGCGCAAACGGCTTCAGGCCATTTCGATTTCTCAGCCATTTCGATAAGCGCTACTTATGGATTTCAAACAACTGCGTTATTTCGTCGCGGTCTACGAAGAAGGCCATGTCGGCCGTGCGGCTGAGCGCTTGTCGATCTCGCAACCGGCGCTGTCGCAACAGATCCGTCAGCTGGAGCAGAACCTCGACGTAACCCTGTTCGAACGCAGCAGTAAACGCCTGCTGCCGACCCTCGCTGCGCATACGCTGTACAACCACGCGTTGCCATTGCTCGATGGCTTGCAGCGGGCGCGCGAGGCGTTGGGTAGTTTCAAGGGTCAGGCACTGCGCACACTGGCGATCGGTGTGTTGCAAACGGTGCACACCAGCCTTGTGCCGCAGATGCTCGAGCGTGTGCGCAAGGCGCAGCCGCATCTGGTGGTACAAATCTATGAACTGACCGGGCTGGAAATCGAACGGCGTCTGCTCAATGGTTCCCTGGACATCGGCATCAGCTATCTGCCACCGCGCCAACCCGGTCTGCACGGTGTGTTGCTGTACGAAGATGAACTGACGCTGGTCATCCCGGCGGACCATCCCTTGCGCGAGTTCAAGAAGGTCTCGATGCGCCAGGCTGCTGAGCTGCCCATGTTGCTGCTCGGCGAAGAGTTCCAGATCCGACAGATCTGGCAGGCACAACTGACCAGCCTCGGACGACGCCCGCAGGTGCAGGCCGAGTTGAACACTATGCTGGGGATTCTCGATAGCCTGCCGCACACCAGGCTGGCAACGGTGCTGCCGGGACGTTCGCAAAAGGAATATGACGATGAAGATCTGCTATGGAAACCGCTGAGCGAACCACGGGTGCCGTTGCAAGTTGGCCTGGTGTGCCGTGATGTGCAACGCCAGCAGGCCTCGTTGGCATTGCTGCGGACATTGCTTGAAGAGGTGATCGACCGCGAAACGAAGCCGCCCCTTGATCCGCTCGCCTGAAACTTTTCTTCAGGCAAAAGAAAACCCCGCCGAAGCGGGGCTTTGCAGACTGTTTCCCTGACATCCATTTCACTCCGCCACCCTGGCAGAATCCTACGTGTCCGTGTTGTTTACTTTGCGCTTCCTGCGCGACGTCCATGAAATGTAGATTAGCCGTGGATCCAATATACGGATATGGGAGAACAGCAGCGCGTCACGTAAGCAAATGCTTACATGACGTCTACAGGATCAAAACTGTGCCGCATCCAGCAGGAACAGCGACTCGCTACCGGCCTTGACCGACGCGCTCAACGAGTGGATACGCGGCAGCAGACGGGCGAAATAGAAGCGCGCGGTGCCCAGCTTGCTCGCGTAGAAATCCTCCTGCGCTTCCTTGCCCAGCGCGGCTTTGGCCATCAACGCCCACATGTAGGCGTAAGCGGTGTAGCCGAACGCTTGCAAATATTCGACCGAGGCCGCGCCGATTTCGTTCGGATTGTTTTTCGCCCGGTCCAGCAGCCACGCGGTCAACTCGTCGAGGGTGTCGACGGCATCGTTCAACGGCTTGGTGAACTCGCCCAGATCAGCACTGGCGGTTGCGGTGAAATGGCGGATCTCGTCAGCGAACAGCTGGTAGAACGCGCCGCCACTGCCAACGATCTTGCGCCCGACCAGGTCCAGCGCCTGAATACCGTTGGTGCCTTCGTAGATCTGGGTGATGCGCACGTCACGCACCAGTTGCTCCTGGCCCCACTCGCGGATGTAGCCGTGGCCGCCGAAAATCTGCTGGCCGTGGACAGTGGTTTCCAGACCCAGGTCGGTCAGGAAGGCTTTCGCCACCGGCGTCAGCAACGCCACCAGATCTTCCGCGCGCTTGCGGGTGGTCGCGTCTTCACTGAACTTGGCGGTGTCCAGTTGCATCGCTACATACGTGGAGAACGCACGGCCGCCTTCGTTCGAGGCTTTCATGGTCAGCAGCATGCGCCGCACGTCCGGGTGAACAATGATCGGGTCAGCGACTTTGTCCTTGTTCTGCGCACCGGTCGGCGAACGACTCTGCAGACGATCGCGCGCGTATTCAACAGCGTTCTGATAAGAGCGCTCGCCCGTGGCCAGGCCTTGAATACCAACGCCCAGGCGCTCGTAGTTCATCATGGTGAACATCGCCGCCAGGCCTTTGTTCGGCTCGCCGACCAAATAACCCACGGCTTCGTCGAAGTTCATCACGCAGGTCGCCGAGGCCTGAATGCCCATCTTGTGCTCGATCGAGCCACAGTTGACCGGGTTACGCGCACCAAGGCTGCCGTCGGCATTGACCATGAACTTCGGCACCAGAAACAGCGAAATACCTTTTGGACCGGCCGGCGCGTCAGGCAGCTTGGCCAGTACCAGGTGAATGATGTTTTCGGTGAGGTCGTGCTCGCCACCAGTGATGAAGATCTTGGTGCCGCTGACCTTGTAGGAACCGTCGGCCTGAGGTTCGGCTTTGGTGCGAATGATCCCCAGATCGGTGCCCGCGTGCGGCTCGGTCAGGCACATGGAACCGGCCCAGATGCCGGCGTACATGTTCGGCAGGTACGCAGCTTTCAGTTCTTCGCTGGCATGCGCATTGATCGACAGGCAGGCGCCGGCGGTCAGCATCGGGTACAGACCGAACGCCAGGCTGGCGGAGTTGACCATTTCTTCGACCTGCGCCGACACGGCTTTGGGCATGCCCATGCCGCCGTAGGCCGGATCGCCACCAACACCGACCCAACCGCCTTCAGCATAAGTCTGATAGGCCTGTGGGAAACCGGCCGGCGTGGTGACGGCACCGTCCGCCCAATGGCAACCTTCCTCGTCAGCAGCACGGCTCAGTGGCGCGATGCTTTTGCTGGTGACCTTGCCGGCCTCTTCGAGAATCGCTTCAACGGTTTCGGCGTCGACGGTCTCGGCCAGCGCCGGCAGTTCGGCCCAGAGTTTGGCGACTTCGAACACTTCATTGAGGACGAAGCGCATATCGCGCAGCGGCGCTTTGTAGTCAGCCATGGCAAACCTCGCAAGATCTAAACAGGTGGTTCGTGGAATGATGTTTTCGTTGATCCGGAGTGTACCTCAACAACTTTTGCGACACATAGGGTCAACCGGTGACTGATTTGTTATTTTTGGTCACCGGAAAAAGATCGCCGCGATCTTTCGATCTGCCCTACAAAGCAAACGCCTGCGCCGGCAAATTCATCAAACAATCACTCCCCGCCTCGATCGCCGCCTGATGCGCAGCCGTACGCGGCAGCAAGCGCTTGAAGTAGAACTCGCACGTCGCCAGTTTGCCCTTGAGGAAATCAGCCTCACCCTCGCCCGCCTCCAGCTGTGCCTGAGCAACCAACGCCATGCGCAGCCACAGGTAGCCCAGGATGATGTAGCCGCTGTACATCAGATAATCCACCGACGCAGCACCGACTTCGTCCGGGTTCTTCATGGCCGCCATGCCGACCTTCATGGTCAGGTCGCCCCACTGTTGGTTGAGCCCGTTGAGTTGCGCGACGAAGCGGCCCAGCTGCGCATGTTCGGCGTTCGCTGCGCAGAACTTGTGGACGATTTTGGTAAAGCCGCGCAGCAGCTTGCCCTGACTGCCCAGCACCTTACGCCCGAGCAGGTCGAGCGCTTGAATGCCATTGGTGCCTTCGTAGATCGGCGCAATCCGGCAATCGCGCACCAGTTGCTCCATGCCCCACTCACGAATGAAGCCGTGGCCGCCGAATACCTGCATGCCGTGATTGGTCACTTCCAGCCCGGTGTCGGTCATGAACGCCTTGCAGATCGGCGTGAGGAACGCCAGCAGGTCTTCGGCCTCCTGACGCGCATCGGCATCGCTGCTCAGGTGCGCAACATCGAGCATCTGCGCAGTGAAATGGGTCAGCGCGCGGTTGCCTTCGTTGAAGGCTTTCATGGTCAGCAACATGCGTCGCACATCGGGGTGAACGATGATCGGGTCGGCAGGTTTTTCCGGCGATTTGGCACCGGTCAGGGCGCGCATCTGCAGGCGGTCATTGGCGTACTTGATCGCGCCCTGAAAACTCGCCTCGCCCAGACACAGCCCCTGCATGCCAGTACCAAGCCGCGCATGGTTCATCATGGTGAACATGCAGTTGAGGCCCTTGTTCGGCTCGCCGATCAAGTAACCCGTGGCGGCATCGAAATTCAGCACGCACGTAGCAGAAGCCTTGACGCCCATCTTGTGCTCGATCGAGCCACAGGAAACGCCGTTGCGCTCACCCGCTTCGCCTGCTGCATCGGGCAGAAACTTGGGCACGATAAACAGGGAAATGCCCTTGGTTCCGGCCGGTGCGTCCGGCAGCTTCGCCAGGACCAGATGGATGATGTTGTCGCTCAGGTCATGCTCACCAGCGGAGATGAAAATCTTGCTGCCGGTGATCGCGTAGCTGCCGTCGGCCCGGGGCACCGCGCGAGTCTTGATGATGCCCAGATCAGTGCCGCAGTGCGCTTCGGTCAGGCACATGGTGCCGGTCCACTGGCCAGCGGTGAGTTTGCTCAGGTAGGTGTCTTTCTGCTCGGCGGTGCCGTGGGCGTGGATCGCCGACATCGCGCCGTGGGTCAGGCCGGGGTACATGCCCCAGGACGTGTTGCTGGAGCCGACCATCTCGCTGATCACCAGCCCCAGCGAACTCGGCAACCCTTGGCCACCGTAAGCCGGATCAGCCGCCAAACCGTGCCAGCCGCCCTCGACATATTGTGCGAAGGCCTGCTTGAAGCCTGTAGGCGTTGTCACCACGCCGTTGTCGAAATGGCAGCCCTCTTCGTCGCCGCTGCGATTGAGCGGTGCCAGAACGTTCTCGCAGAACTTCGCGCCTTCTTCGAGGATCGCGCTGATCATGTCCGGGCTGGCGTCATGCGCGCCGAGACTGGCGTAGCTGGAGTGGAAGTCGAAGACGTGATCGATCAGAAAGCGCATGTCGCGCAGGGGAGCTTTGTACTCGGGCATGGTGGCTTCTCCGTCAGCAGATTTGTTCAACCTACTGCTGGCCACCACGCGCGACAATCACTGTGCAGGCGCTGAATGCGCCGTCATCACTCAACCCGCAGCAGCGTCCATGCGCACCGCGCCACGGCGGTTCTGCCCGAACGCCATGACGCAGTTACGCCCGGCGCCCTTGGCGCTGTACAACGCCTGGTCGGCGGACTTGAGCACTTCTTCAGGGGTGCGCTGCTCGACACGTTCGGCGACGCCGATACTCACCGTCACCGACACCGCCGAAGCCCCGGAACCGCTGCGCCGCTGGCGACCTTGCTGATCATCCTGCGGGCGGTTTTCCTGGTTGCGTAACTGAATGCTGTAAGACGCAATCGATTCACGGATCACTTCCAGGTGCGGCATGCACTCCTCAAGGGTCTTGCCTGCGAACACCAAGGCAAATTCCTCACCGCCGTAGCGATACGCCCTACCGCCACCGCTGATTTTCGACAGTTTGCTGGCGACCAGCCGCAGCACCTGATCACCGACATCGTGGCCGTGGGTGTCGTTGAATTTCTTGAAGTGATCGACGTCGCTCATCGCCAGCACATAGTTGCGCCCCAGGCGCTGCATACGTTCGTTGAGCGCACGTCGTCCCGGCAGGCCGGTGAGCTCGTCGCGGAAGGCCATTTGATAGGCCTCATGCGCAACGGCGGCGGCGATCATCAGCATCACCTGGCTGCACATGATGTTCAGGGTGAACGGCAGAATGAAGGTCTTCGGCAGCATCCAGAACACACCGAGCAAGCCAACCAGTTGCGCCGCGTGCAACGGGCGCGGGTTGCGCCAGTATTGCCAGGCAGAGCCAGAAGCAGGAAGGCCGAGATGAACACCGGATAGGACAACTGGATGAGACTCATCCATGCCCCATGCAGCGCCGGCCAGCGGATCTCCGACAACCACAGCAGCAGCGCCTGTGGGTAACTTTGCTCCAGTCCCAGCGCCACGCTGCCAAATGCCAGCAGCACGGCAAAGCGCGCGACCATGTCCTGAAACAGATGGGTACGTTCCTGCCATGCGGCGAATAATCCGAACAACAACGGCAGCAGCAGGCAGACCAGATGAAACACCACCGCAGCGTCTTCGCGGACCTTGCCGTTGTCGCGGTAGAAATCTGTCTGGGTGTCCAGCAGAAAGTAGGCGATGTACACCGTCAGCATCAGAAACAGTTCGCGCTGACGTCGGTACACCGCGCAATACGCGCCACCGAGGAGCAGAACCAATGTCGGCAGGACGTTGAACAGTGACGTGAAGAATACGCTGAGGTCTTTGACGTACGCAGCCGCCAGCCCCGCAAGCAATAACAGCAGTGATGGCAGGAAATGGCTGAAACGTACAGCGGAAGAACGCGGCAAGGGTAAGCTCCGACCCGTCATAGCAAAGAGATGGCATTGTGCCTGCAAAGTGCGGCCAAGCCCATACAATGTGATCCAGATCACACACGGTCTCTGTAACGGCCGGAAGCTCGACTATCTGAGCGATCCACAAACAAAAAAACCGCTGCCCCCTAACGGGAGCAGCGGTTTTCGTCAGACTGCGTTAAGGCTTAGTAGCCCAGTGCGAAGTCTTCTTCTTTCATGTCCATCAGGTTGCCAGCACCCGACAGCATAGTGGCCACGTGCGTACGGGTACGCGGCAGGATGCGCTGGAAGTAGAAGCGCGCGGTTTGCAGCTTGGCGGTGTAGAACGCCTCGTCGCTGGTGCCGGCAGCCAGTTTTTCCGCAGCCAGACGTGCCATGTCTGCCCAGAAGTAGGCCAGGCAGGCATAACCGGAGTACATCAGGTAATCCACGGAGGCCGCGCCGACTTCTTCGCGATCTTTCATGGCAGCCATACCGACCTTCATGGTCAGCTCGCCCCACTCCTTGTTCAGTGCAGCCAGCGGCGCGACGAATTCCTGGACGGCTTCGTTGCCTTCGTTGGTCTGGCAGAACTTGTGGACGATCTTGGTGAAGCCTTTCAGAGCCTCGCCTTGAGTCATCAGCACTTTGCGGCCGAGCAGGTCGAGGGCCTGGATGCCGGTGGTGCCTTCGTACAGCATCGAAATGCGGCTGTCGCGAACGTTCTGCTCCATGCCCCACTCGGCGATGAAACCGTGGCCGCCGTAGATCTGCACGCCGTGGTTGGCGGCTTCGAAACCGACTTCGGTCATGAACGCTTTGGCGATCGGGGTCATGAACGCCAGCAGTGCGTCGGCCTTCTTCTTCTCTTCTTCATCGACGCCGTATTTGACGATGTCGACCTGCTTAGCAGTGAAGTAGACCATCGCGCGGTTGCCTTCGGCGAACGCCTTCATGGTCAACAGCATACGGCGCACGTCCGGGTGGACGATGATCGGGTCAGCGGCTTTGTCCGGCGCTTTCGGGCCAGTCAGCGAGCGCATTTGCAGGCGATCACGAGCGTATTTCAGACCGCCCTGGAAGCCGATTTCGGCGTGAGCCAGACCTTGCAGTGCGGTACCGAGGCGAGCGGTGTTCATAAAGGTGAACATGCAGTTCAGACCTTTGTTCGCCGGGCCGATCAGGTAACCGGTGGCGCCGTCGAAGTTCATCACGCAAGTGGCGTTGCCGTGGATGCCCATCTTGTGTTCCAGCGAACCGCAGCTCACTGCGTTGCGCGCGCCAATGGTGCCATCGGCGTTTGGCAGGAACTTTGGAACGATGAACAGCGAGATGCCTTTGGTGCCAGCCGGAGCATCCGGCAGACGCGCCAGTACGATGTGGACGATGTTGTCGGCCATGTCGTGTTCACCGGCCGAGATGAAGATCTTGGTGCCGGAAACTTTGTAGGAACCGTCGGCCTGAGGCTCGGCCTTGGTGCGCAGCATGCCCAGGTCGGTGCCGCAGTGCGGTTCGGTCAGGCACATGGTGCCGGTCCATTCGCCGGAGACCAGTTTG
This sequence comes from Pseudomonas sp. TE9122, assembly GCF_056278925.1. Classification (NCBI taxonomy): domain Bacteria; kingdom Pseudomonadati; phylum Pseudomonadota; class Gammaproteobacteria; order Pseudomonadales; family Pseudomonadaceae; genus Pseudomonas; species Pseudomonas sp. TE9122. The sequence goes on from NZ_JBWBQI010000001.1 coordinate 4,868,858, forward strand.
GTCAGATAGGCTTCCTGCTGCTCTGGGGTGCCGTGCTCGGAGATGGTATTCATCGCACCGTGCGACAGACCTGGGTACATGCCCCACGACCAGTTGGCTTCGCCGACCATTTCGCTCACCGCCAGACCCAGCGACTCAGGCAGGCCCTGACCGCCGTGCTCAACGTCGTGCGCCAGGCTTGGCCAGCCGCCTTCGACGAATTGCTTGTACGCCTCTTTGAAGCCAGTCGGGGTTTTCACGCCGGACTCGCTCCAGGTGCAGCCTTCGATGTCGCCCACGCGGTTCAGCGGCGCCAGTACCTGCTCACAAAACTTGGCGCCTTCCTCGAGGATGGCGTCAACCATGTCCGGCGTGGCGTCTGCGCACGCTGGCAGGCTCTGATAGTGCGCTTCGTAGCCGAGCAGTTCGTCACGAACGAAGCGAATATCACGCAAGGGGGCCTTGTAGTCAGGCATAGCGATAAACCTCTGCTGATGTAACCGGGAATGAACGACCGTGTTGAATTGTTGTGACGGTCAAACAGTTGTTTGAAACATACGTTTACGCCGAAATCTTGTCAAGCATCGATCTTTTGCCGTTCGTCATCACGCTCTCCAAATGCCGGAGACGACAAATCGCCGCGACTTGATATAAGCCACGGGCGTTGTAAAAAGATTAGTTGAGCAAGAAGGACTTAAACGAAAAACGCCGCGACAGGGCGCGGCGTTTCGGGGTCTACAACAAACTCAATCAGGCGAAAGTATCGATGATCGTCCCGAGCACTTCGTCGGATGCCTTGGCCACCTTCACACCCAGCTCTGCCTGGATCTTGCCCTGCGACAGCTCGACGATATTGCTCGCCAGATCCGATTCTTGTGCGCGATCCACACCGCGCAGGCGATTGACCTGCACTTCGGACGACTGGCTGGTCACCGAACGTTCGATAGTGTTGTTGGCGATCTGGCTGGCAGCCTGATCGACGCGGTTCTGCCCGGACTGAATCGAGCTCAGTCCCGCATAAAAAGCTGTGTTGCCGGAGATTTCCATAGTCACTCTCATCCCTGCAAAGGATCAATGCTCGCCATTGAAGCAGACGCGCCAGCAAAACACCCGTCAAAAACACTAATGGCACAGTGCCTGTTCATAGGCAAAAGCTTAGTCGAGCAAATCCAGTTGCAAATGCTCGGCGACCGCTTCGGCGCTCAACGCCTTGAGTTTCGGCACCCGGCCCAGGCATGGCGCGGGAATGCGCTCGGCCAGGGTCGCGAGGTTTTCCTCCAGCCGCGAAGTTTTCGGATCGATGATATTCGCCACCCACCCCGCCAATTGCAGACCATCGCGGGCAATGGCCTCGGCGGTCAGCAAAGCATGACTGATGCACCCCAGCCTCACGCCCACCACTAGAATCACTGGCAGCTTCAGTGCAATCGCCAGGTCAGAGAGATTGTCCTGATCGGCCAACGGCACACGCCAGCCGCCCGCGCCTTCGATCAGGGTGAAATCGGCGTTCATCGCCAGAATCCCGCGCATCGGCGCCAGCAGCGATTGCACCGTCAGCGCTACACCTGCTTCGCGCGCCGCCAGATGCGGAGCGATCGCTGGCTCGAACGCCACCGGGTTGACCTGTTGATAAGTCAGCGGCAACGAACATTCGGCCAGCAGCGCCAAGGCATCAGAATTACGCAAGCCTTTGGGCGTGACGTCGCAACCCGATGCCACCGGTTTGCCCGCCGCCGTGCTCAAGCCTGCCGACCGCGCCGCATGGAGCAATCCGGCAGCAACGGTGGTTTTGCCGACATCGGTGTCGGTACCGGTGACGAAATAGGCTGCGCTCATAGAGGTTTCTCCAACACGGCGTATACCACCTGATACGTTGCCGGCAGCCCCGACGCCTGACGGAACCGCTCATACGCGTCGATCAGCCCGAGAATCCGCGCCCGTCCGGTCAAACCGCCCGGCCGCCCGGGATTCAGATTGTGTGCGCCCAACGCTTTCAACTCATGAGTCAGGCTGCGCACATCCGGGTAATGCAACACGTGCGGCTGATTCTCCAGCACCAAAATGCGCATGCCACTGCCGGCACATAACTGTTCATAGCGGGCGAACTCGCGGAAGCGATTGACGTGCACCAGCCCGTCGACCTGCTGCCAACTCTCACGCAACTCGAACAGCGTCCCTGTACAGAGACTAGCAAACGCAAAAATCCCGCCCGGTTTAAGCACGCGCAAGGCTTCGCCGAGCACCGCCTCGAAGTCGGCGCACCACTGCACCGCGAGACTGGAGAAAATCAGATCGAAGCTAGCATCCTGCAACGGCAGCCTTTCGGCATCGCCAGCGATGAAATGCTCAGCGCCACCCAGCGGCCGTGCGTGATTGAGCATGCCCTCGGCGATGTCCAGCGCGACACCGCTGCCCTGGGTGAAACGCGAGGCCAGCGCGCGGGTGAAGTAGCCGGTGCCGCAACCGAGATCGAGCCACCGCGACGGCATGAAACTCCCAGGCAAACGCTCAAGCAACTGTGTGCCGACGTCACGCTGAAACTCCGCGACACTGTCGTAACTGGCCGCAGCGCGGGAAAAAGACGCCGCCACCTGGCGCTTGTCGGGCAAGCCCTCAGGCAGCACAAGGGACAGATCAGTCATCAGCGCACTCATGTAGAAAAGCCTGGATCGCGCCCGCGACTCCATGCGGGTCTTCCAGCAGGAAAGCATGGCTGGCCTGTTCGATCAGACCAATTTCGATATCCGGCAAAAGCGCGAACAATGCGCCGGCCGCTTCCGCCGGAACCAGCGCGTCCTGCCCGCCGAACAGATGAAACTGCGGCCCGCGAAACGCCTGCAACGCCTGGCGTGTGTCCAGCTGCGCGAGTAGCTCCAGACCTGCCATCAGCGCGGCCGGCGCGGTTGCCGGCGCGCCAGCGAGCAGCAAGCGCGACAAGCCACGCGGATCTGGCGAACCTTGCGCACATAAAAGAGAGAAGCGCTTGAGCGTGGTACGCGGGTCGGCCTGACAACCGGCAAGAAACGCATCGAAGGTCTCGCCAGGCATCGCGCTCGGCCACTGCTCATGGGCGACAAACGCAGGGTTGCTCGCCAGCGTCAGCAGCCCGCAGCACGCCTCGCCGCGTCGTGCCGCCAGTTCGCTGGCGAGCATGCCGCCCAGCGACCAGCCACCAAGCCAGACTTCCTGCGGAATGCGCGCATCGAGTTCGTCGAGCCAGTCTTCAAGGTCAGCGGAGTCCAGCTCCGGCAGCGGTTCGATCTCGACTTGCAGATGTTCGTCGAGGCCGCGCAATGCTGCGGCCAGCGGTTCCAGCGGCGACACGCCGAGGCCCCAGCCGGGCAGCAGGATCAGACGATTACGCATGGCTTGGCTCCAACGACAATCGGGCGAAGCAATCTGCCAACCCTTCCAGCAACTGTTGCACCTGTGCCTCGCTGTGGGCGGCGGTCAGAGTGACGCGCAACCGCGCGCTGCCGGCCGGCACGGTCGGTGGGCGAATTGCGGTCACCATCAAGCCGCGCTCGCGGAGCATTTGTGACAGTCGCACCGCGCGTCCGGCATCGCCGATCATGATCGGCTGGATCGGCGTGAAGCTGTCCATCAGCTCCAGCCCGATCTGCTCGGCGCCGTGGCGGAACTGGCGGACCAGTGTCTGCAAATGCTCACGGCGCCAGTGTTCACTGCGCAACAGCTCGAGGCTTTTCAGCGTCGCGCAGGCCAGCGCCGGCGGTTGGCTGGTGGTGTAGATGTACGGGCGGGCGAACTGGATCAGGCTTTCGATCAACTCTTCGCTGCCAGCGACAAAGGCCCCGGCGGTGCCGAAGGCTTTGCCGAGGGTGCCGACCAGCACCGGCACATCGTCCTGGCTCAAGCCGAAATGCTCGACGATACCGCCACCGTTGGCGCCCAACGGGCCGAAGCCGTGGGCATCGTCGACCATCAGCCACGCGCCTTTGGCCTTGGCCGCGCGGGCCAGCGCCGGCAGGTCGGCGATGTCACCGTCCATGCTGAATACGCCATCGGTCACCACCAGCGTGTTGCCGGTGGCTTTCTCCAGGCGTTTGCCCAGGCTTTCGGCGTCGTTGTGCAGATAACGATTGAAACGCGCGCCGGACAACAGGCCCGCGTCCAGCAACGAAGCGTGATTGAGCCGGTCTTCGAGTACCGTATCGCCCTGCCCGACCAGCGCGGTGACCGCGCCGAGGTTGGCCATGTAGCCGGTGGTGAACAGCAGCGCACGTGGGCGCCCGGTCAGATCGGCGAGCGCTTCTTCCAGCGCGTGATGCGGGCTGCTGTGGCCGATCACCAGATGGGACGCGCCACCACCGACACCCCAGCGCTCGGCACCGGCGCGCCAGGCTTCGATCACCTGCGGATGATTGGCCAGGCCCAGATAATCGTTGTTGCAGAAAGCGAGCAGCGGTTGGCCGTCCACCACGACTTGCGGGCCTTGCGGCGAGTCGAGCAGCGGGCGGTGGCGGTAGAGGTTGTCGGCACGGCGGGCAGCAAGGCGTGCGGCGAGATCGAATGACATGCAGGCCTCGATTTTCAAATGACACAGATCCCCTGTGGGAGCGAGCCTGCTCGCGAATGGGCGTCACATCCAACATGGATATTCGCGGCCAAACCGCTTTCGCGAGCAGGCTCGCTCCCACAGGGGTTTTGCATTCCTTCAGCGCAATCCGTGCAGCTTTTAGATGGCAGCGTTATAGAACTGCTCGCTGCTTTTCTGCTCCACCAGCGCCTGCTCGATCGCCGCTTGGTGCACTTCATCCGCGTGCTCTTCGCGAGCCTCCGGCTGGATACCGAGGCGCGCGAACAGCTGCATGTCCTTATCCGCCTGCGGGTTGGCGGTGGTGAGCAATTTGTCGCCGTAGAAAATCGAGTTGGCGCCAGCGAAAAATGCCAGGGCCTGCATCTGCTCGTTCATCGCTTCGCGACCGGCGGACAGGCGCACGTGGGATTGCGGCATGAGGATGCGCGCGACGGCGAGCATGCGGATGAAGTCGAACGGGTCGATGTCTTCGGCGTTTTCCAGCGGCGTGCCGGCGACTTTCACCAGCATGTTGATTGGCACCGACTCCGGGTGCTCCGGCAGGTTGGCCAGCTGGATCAGCAGATTGGCGCGATCGTCCAGCGATTCGCCCATGCCGAGAATGCCGCCGGAGCAGATTTTCATTCCCGACTCGCGCACATAGGCCAGCGTCTGCAGGCGTTCGCTGTAAGTACGGGTGGTGATGATGCTGCCGTAGAACTCCGGCGAGGTGTCGAGGTTGTGGTTGTAGTAATCGAGACCGGCCTTGGCCAGCGCTTCGGTCTGTTCCTGATCGAGACGTCCGAGGGTCATGCAGGTTTCCAGGCCGAGGGCTTTTACTCCTTCAACCATCTTCAACACATACGGCATGTCTTTGGCCGACGGATGTTTCCACGCTGCGCCCATGCAGAACCGCGTCGAACCAATGGCTTTCGCGCGGGCCGCCTCTTCGAGGACCTTCTGCACTTCCATCAGTTTTTCTTTTTCCAGCCCGGTGTTGTAGTGCCCGGACTGCGGGCAGTACTTGCAGTCTTCCGGGCAGGCACCGGTCTTGATCGACAGCAGTGTCGAGACCTGCACGCGGTTGGCGTTGAAATGTGCGCGGTGCACCGTTTGCGCCTGGAACAGCAAGTCGTTGAATGGCTGTACGAAGAGTGCTTTGACTTCGGCCAGAGACCAATCGTGACGCAGGGTGGCGGTGGTGCTCGCGCTCATGGGCAATTCCTTGGTTATGCTTGGCTGGCGCTGGGGGAAACGGAATACCCACAGGCGCTACACGGATGTTCGGCATATTTAAGGAAGAGCGATGCGCTGTCAACCGCAATACAAGAGACAGGTTTACATCTGTTTAAAAAACGTACAGACCTGTTTGCTGTGCGATGAGCCCGCAGAAGCACAAATGCCAATGTGCGAGGCCTGCGAAACCGAGCTGCCCTGGCTCGGCAGCCATTGTCAGAGCTGCGCTTTGCCGCTGGCGGCGGATGGCCTGACTTGCGGCGAGTGCCTGCTAGAGCCTCCGGCCTTCGAGCAGGTCGCCGTGCCCTGGGTTTATGGCTTCCCCGTGGACAGTCTGATTACACGCTTTAAACACAACGCGAAATGGCCGTTTGGTCACCTGCTCGCCGACGTTCTCGGCCAATACCTGCAGCATCGCTTCGCCGAGGACCTGCCGCGCCCCGATGTGTTGCTACCGGTGCCGTTGGCGAATAAACGACTGCGTCGGCGAGGATTCAATCAAGCGGCGATGCTCGCGCGCTGGTTGAGTGTTTCTCTGGATCTGCCCTGTGAAGAACAGCTTCTAAGGCGAGTCATGGACACCGACGCCCAGCAGGATCTCGACGCCAAGGCGCGCAAACGCAATTTGCGCAATGCCTTTGCGCTGGTGCCTGACGCGCAGGTCAGTGGCCGCCATTGCGCGCTGGTGGATGATGTTCTGACCACGGGCGCGACCGCTCAAGCGCTGGCGCGGTTGTTGATGAATGCAGGTGCGGCGCGGGTTGATGTGTATTGCCTGGCCCGTACGCCGAAGCCCGGTACCTGAAGCGAATACAGATATCGTGTGGGAGCGAGCCTGCTCGCGAATGGGCATCACATTCAACAAAGCTGTTGTTGGTCAAACCGCTTTCGCGAGCAGGCTCGCTCCCACAGGGGGCTTTGCGTCAGGCTTGACTCATGCGTTGCAAGTGGCCAACGTCCATTTCATCGCCCGAGCCAGAAGCGTTCTGCCATGTCCCTGCCCACCCTGCTCTCCCAGCACATCGTCCGCCGCCCGCAGCGCATTGCCCTGCTGCAACACATCGCCGAGCAGGGCTCGATCACCCGTGCGGCGAAAAGCGCGGGGCTCAGTTACAAGGCGGCGTGGGATGCGATCGATGAGCTGAACAACCTGGCGCAGAAACCCCTGGTCGAGCGCGTGGTGGGCGGCAAGGGTGGCGGCGGCGCCAGATTGTCCAGCGAGGGCGAGCGAGTGCTGCGCCTGTATCAGAAATTGCAGGCGTTGCAGGCGCAGGTGCTGGAAGCGGCGGAAGACGCCAGCGATCTCGACCTGCTCGGGCGCCTGATGCTCAGGACCAGCGCGCGCAATCAGCTGCATGGCACGGTGGCAGCGATTCAGGCGCAGGGTCGCAATGACTTGATCCACCTTGAACTGGCCGAAGGCATTGCTCTGGAGGCGCAGATCACCCACGACAGCACCGTGCATCTGGAATTGCAGATCGGTACCGAAGTGATGGCGCTGATCAAGGCTGGCTGGCTTGAGTTGCTCGGCGCCGATCAGTCGGCAACGCCCGGACACAATGTCCTGCGCGGCACCATCGAAGCGATCCTCGATGCCGAGGACGGTCCCAGCGAGGTGCGCATTTCCCTGCCCAACGGCCAGACACTTTGCGCCTTGGCGGAACCGCTGCACTTGCGCAGCCACAGGCTGGAGGTCGGCAATCCGGTGCAGGTGCAATGCGCACCATCTAACGTGCTGATCGGCACCCCGCTCTGATTAGCCCTTGCCACAAAAGCGTCATCGACCCGCATTAAGGTGTTGCCCATAACCAAGCAGGGAGCCTGATGTGAGCCTATTAGAAGAAAACCAATCCACTGATCTGGAAAAAATGGTCGGCCTCAGCCGTCGCGGTTTCATCAGCGCCGGTGCGTTGTGCGGCGCGGCGATGTTCCTTGGCGGCAACCTGTTGAGCCGCAGCGTCATGGCCGCCAGTGTCAGCGCCGGCAACAGCCGCCTGCTCGGTTTCGAAAGCATCCCGGCAGCGACCACCGACGCCATCAGCCTGCCCAAGGGCTACAAGTCTTCGGTGCTGATCAGTTGGGGCCAGCCGCTGCACAAGAACGGCCCGGCCTTCGACCCGAGCGGTAACGGCACCGCTGCCGCACAGGAAGTGCAGTTCGGCGACAACAATGACGGCATGAGCCTGTTCGCCTTCCCGGACGACAAGAACCGCGCGCTGATGGCAATCAACAACGAATACACCAACTACCGCTACCTGTATCCGCATGGCGGCATGCCGCAGTCGGCTGAGGATGTGCGCAAGGCATTGGCCTGCGAAGGCGTGTCGGTGATCGAAGTACAGCGTAAGAATGGTCAGTGGCAATTCGTCCAGGGCTCGCGCTACAACCGCCGCATCCACGGCAACTCGCCGCTGCGCATCAGCGGTCCGGCCCGCGGCCACGACTTGATGAAAACCGCCGCCGACAAGCACGGCAAGAAAGTCCTCGGCACGTTCCAGAACTGCGCCAACGGCAAGACGCCGTGGGGCACCTACCTGACCTGTGAAGAAAACTTCACCGACTGCTTCGGCAGCAGCAACGCCCAGCAGCAATTCGATGCCGCGCAAAAGCGCTACGGCGTTGTCGCCAGCAGCAAGGACATCAACTGGCACCCGCACGACCCGCGCTTCGACATGGCCAAGAACCCCAACGAGCTCAACCGTCACGGCTGGGTGGTCGAGATCGACCCATTCGATCCGCAATCGACTCCGGTCAAACGCACCGCGCTGGGCCGCTTCAAGCATGAAAACGCCGCACTCGCCGAGACCGACGATGGTCGCGCTGTGGTGTACATGGGCGACGACGAACGTGGCGAGTTCATCTACAAATTCGTCAGCCGCGATCGCATCAACCATCGCAATCAGAAGGCCAACCGCGACATCCTCGATCACGGCACGTTGTATGTGGCCAAATTCGATGCCGGTGACGGCAACCCTGACCACCCGAAAGGCCGGGGCCAGTGGATCGAACTGACCCACGGCAAGAACGGCATCGACGCCAGCAGCGGATTTGCCGATCAGGCCGAAGTGCTGATCCACGCGCGCCTCGCCGCCAGCGTCGTCGGCGCAACACGCATGGACCGCCCGGAGTGGATCGTCGTCAGCCCCAAGGACGGCCAGGTTTATTGCACCCTGACCAACAACGCCAAACGTGGCGAAGACGGTCAACCGGTGGGCGGGCCGAACCCGCGCGAGAAGAACGTCTATGGGCAGATTCTGCGCTGGCGCACCGACCGCGATGACCATGCCTCGAAGACATTCGCTTGGGATCTGTTTGTGGTCGCCGGCAACCCGGGCGTGCATGCCGGGACGCCGAAGGGTGGCTCATCGAACATCACCCCGCAGAACATGTTCAACAGCCCCGACGGTCTGGGTTTCGACAAGGCCGGGCGCCTGTGGATTCTCACTGACGGCGATTCGAGCAACGCTGGCGACTTCGCCGGGATGGGCAACAACCAGATGCTCTGCGCCGATCCTGCGACCGGTGAGATTCGCCGTTTCATGGTCGGGCCAGTGGGTTGTGAAGTGACCGGAATCAGCTTCTCGCCGGATCAGAAAACGCTGTTTGTCGGCATCCAGCATCCGGGCGAAAACGGTGGTTCGACCTTCCCCGAGCACCTGCCCAATGGCAAGCCAAGGTCTTCGGTGATGGCGATTACGCGCGAGGATGGTGGGATCGTCGGCGCCTGATAAACCCTCATCGCTGGCAAGCCAGCTCCCACAGGTCTTGCGCAAAACCTGTGGGAGCCGGCTTGCCAGCGATGGCATCAGCAATGACACCAACCACCTCCGCCGCCGCCATCTGCGCTACCATGCCGAGCCGGACGCAGCAGCCTGCTGCGCGCAGGAGTCAGCATGGCCCACCCGTTTGAAACCCTCACCCCCGATCTCGTCCTGGATGCCGTTGAAAGCATCGGCTTCCTCAGCGACGCGCGCATTCTGGCGCTCAACAGCTACGAAAACCGTGTTTATCAGGTCGGTATCGAAGACTCCGAGCCGCTGATTGCCAAGTTTTATCGTCCGCAGCGCTGGACCAACGAGGCCATCCTCGAAGAGCACCAGTTCACTTTCGAACTGGCCGACATCGACATTCCGGTGGTAGCGCCGCTGATCCATAACGGTGAAACCCTGCATGAGCACGCCGGTTTCCGCTTCACCCTGTTCCCGCGCCGTGGTGGTCGGGCGCCGGAGCCGGGCAACCTTGATCAGCTGTATCGCCTCGGCCAGTTGCTCGGGCGCATGCACGCGGTGGGCGGCACCAAGCCGTTCAAGTACCGCGAAGCCCTCGCCGTGCAGAACTTCGGCCATGCCTCGCTGAACACCCTGCTTGAGGGCAATTTCATTCCCAAGAGCCTGCTGCCGGCGTACGAGTCGGTTGCCCGCGACCTGCTCAAACGCGTCGAAGATGTCTACGCCGCCACGCCGCACCAGAACATCCGCATGCACGGTGACTGCCACCCCGGCAACATGATGTGCCGCGACGAGATGTTCCACATCGTCGACCTCGACGATTGCCGCATGGGCCCGGCGGTGCAGGACATCTGGATGATGCTCGCCGGCGATCGTCAGGAGTGTCTGGGGCAGTTGTCGGAATTGATGGACGGCTACAACGAATTCCATGATTTCGACCCGCGCGAACTGGCGCTGATCGAACCGTTGCGCGCCCTGCGCCTGATGCACTACAGCGCCTGGCTGGCGCGGCGCTGGGACGACCCGGCATTCCCGCGCAGCTTTCCGTGGTTTGGCACGGAGCGGTATTGGGGCGACCAGGTGCTGGCCTTGCGTGAGCAGCTGGCGGCACTGAATGAAGAGCCGCTGAAACTCTTCTGATCAAAGATCAAAAGATCGCAGCCTTCGGCAGCTCGTACCTTGGAATGCATATCCCTGTAGGAGCTACCGAAGGCTGCGATCTTTTTGCTTTCTGACACGACACATCTATACAACCTCCTTACAATCCTTCCTTTGTCAGCTGCCCGAGCAAGGATTCTGCATGCAAGCCGCCAACCCGCGTCGCGGGTACATTCTGGGCCTGAGCGCCTACATCATCTGGGGCCTGTTCCCGATCTATTTCAAAGCCATCGCCGAAGTCCCGGCCGTCGAGATCATCATCCATCGGGTGCTGTGGTCGGCGCTGTTCGGTGCGTTGCTGCTGATGGTGTGGAAACACCCGGGCTGGTTGCGCGAGCTGATCGACAATCCAAAACGCCTGGCGATTCTGGCCCTGAGCGGCACGCTGATCGCGGCCAACTGGCTGACCTATGTCTGGTCGGTGAACAACGGCCGCATGCTCGAGGCGAGTCTGGGTTACTACATCAATCCGCTGGTCAACGTCCTGTTGGGCATGGTGATCCTTGGCGAACGGCTGCGGCGCATGCAGTGGGTCGCGGTCGGTCTCGCTGCCATCGGCGTGGCGCAGCAGGTGTGGCAGGTCGGCAGCTTGCCGTGGGTGTCGCTGGCGCTGGCGCTGACTTTCGGCTTCTACGGTCTGATCCGCAAGCAGGCGCCGGTCAAGGCGTTGCCGGGGCTGGTGGTGGAAACCTGGATGCTGGTGCCGATCGCGATTGCATGGTTGCTGTTCAATCAGACTGCCACGAGTGTGCAGCCGGCCTTCTGGACCACCTCCGAAGCCTGGTGGCTCGTGGCTGCCGGCCCGGTGACGCTGGTGCCATTGGTGTGTTTCAACGCCGCCACCCGCCACTTGCCCTACACCACCATCGGCTTCCTGCAATACATCGCGCCGACACTGGTGTTGCTGCAAGCCGTGCTGCTGTTTGGCGAGCATTTGTCGTCCAGCACGCTGGTCGCGTTCATGTTTATCTGGGCCGGTCTGGCGGTCTACAGCGTTGATGCGTGGATAAGTTTGCGCCGACGGGCCTGATCAAAAAACGCACAATGCTCCGCAGGCCACGGTTCTCGTGGCCTGCATCGTTCCTTCCCAAGCTTATCCACAGCGTGATCCCCGCCGTTTGTGCGCAAGTCACTGAATGTTGGCGGTTTTTTGATCAACCTGCGCAAAGCCACGGCCGGCGTGGCGTGGCGGTCTGTCTCTACAGGTTATCCACAGGCAGGTGCACGTTAAACCTGAATAACCCTGTGAACGCTCAAACTTCTGTGCGTAACACCAATTCGACCATCAGATCATCGGCCAGGGTTTCCAGACGCGCCTGCAACACATCCAGCGACAGCGTCAGTGGTACCGCGAGAATCGCCTCGGCGTGAAACAGCGGCTCGCTGCTCATCGGCGCCGGGCGCACTTCAGTTACCAGTCGCTCCAGGTTCACGCCCTGCTCGCTCAACAGGCGAGTGATATCACGAACGATACCCGGTCGGTCATTGCCGACCAGTTCCATGGCGATCGGTTTCCACGTGCAGGACTGCTCCACTCCGCTTTCGGCAATCAATACCCGAATGCCATGGGCCGACAGCGCTTGCAGGGCATCGACCAGTTCGTCGTAAGCCTCCGCCGGCACGCCCACGCGCAGAATCCCGGCGAACTGCCCGGCCATGCGTGACATGCGGCTTTCCAGCCAATTGCCGCCGTGCTCGGCAATGCATTGGGCGATGCGCTCGACCTGCCCGGGCTTGTCCGGGGCGAAAACGGTGAGTACGAGATGGTCCATGGCGCAGCCCTCTTGTCATGACTTTTGTTATCGAAGGGCAAGTATAGGCAAGCGGCTTGATTCAGCCTGACCCAGTGCTGGCAGATGATGACCTGTGGCGAGGGGATTTATCCCCGTCCGGCTGCGCAGCAGTCGTGAGTCCTGCCAATTGGGTCTGCCAGCCGGACCGCAGGGGGCGGCTTCGCCACCCAAACGGGGATAAATCCCCTCGCCACAGATTCGCTCATCGCAAAGGGGGAGACGCCAAATCGCGCCATAGCAGTCAAACAGCAATTATGTGTACAACTTTCGATATTTAGCTGGAACAATCCAATGCTTTTTTGAGAACATCCCGTTCCGCGACGTGACCGCAATGCGTCATGAGGTCGCAGAACGACGTAATTAGTCTGATTTTCACAAGCGCAACTCATCATGTAGTATGCCGCAGCGCGCACTACATAACGCTGGATCGATGTCTGCCCAAGGTCCTTCGCAATCCTGAAAGCCCCGTCAGCAAGGCCTCCAAGCCGTTGATTGGTCCTAGCCCAGCCGCCAGCGATGGCATGTACTGGTCCGCAGGTTTGTGGTTTAAATGGCCGGAAGCTTCATTGTTAAATTGACGAGCTGAAAAGCGAAATAGCTGAGCAGAGTGAGGCAAGCAATGACTGAACACGTTCAAGTCGGTGGCCTGCAGGTCGCCAAAGTCCTGTTCGACTTCGTGAACAACGAAGCCATTCCCGGTACCGGCCTCACCGCCGAACAATTCTGGGAAGGTGCCGACAAGGTCATTCACGACCTGGCGCCGAAGAACAAAGCCCTACTCGCCAAACGCGATGACTTCCAGGCGCGCATCGATGCCTGGCATCAGCAGCATGCCGGCCAGGCGCACGATGCCGTGGCCTACAAAGCTTTCCTGCAAGAGATCGGTTATCTGCTGCCAGAAGCGGCTGATTTCCAGGCGACGACACAAAACGTCGACGATGAAATCGCCCGCACCGCCGGCCCGCAACTGGTCGTGCCGGTGATGAATGCGCGCTTCGCGCTCAACGCCTCGAACGCCCGCTGGGGTTCGCTGTACGACGCTCTCTACGGCACCGACGCGATCAGCGAAGACGGCGGCGCGGAAAAAGGCAAAGGCTACAACAAGGTGCGTGGCGACAAAGTCATCGCCTTCGCCCGCGCCTTCCTCGACGAAGCCGCGCCACTGGCCGCAGGCTCCCACGTCGATTCGACCGGCTACAGGATCGCTGACGGCAAACTGGTCGTGACGCTCAAGGGCGGCAGCAACAGCGGCCTGCGCGATGACGCTCAGTTGATCGGTTTCCAGGGTGACGCCAACGCGCCGATCGCCGTTCTGCTCAAGCACAACGGCCTGCACTTCGAAATCCAGATCGATGCCAGCACTCCGGTCGGCCAGACCGATGCCGCCGGGGTCAAAGACATCCTCATGGAAGCGGCGCTGACCACGATCATGGACTGCGAAGACTCCGTGGCCGCCGTCGATGCCGACGACAAAGTGGTGATCTACCGCAACTGGCTCGGCCTGATGAAGGGCGACCTCGCGGAATCCGTGTCCAAGGGCGGCCAGACCTTCACCCGCACCATGAACCCGGATCGCACCTACACCGCGCCCAATGGCGGTGAAGTGACCCTGCACGGTCGTTCGCTGTTGTTCGTGCGCAACGTCGGCCATCTGATGACCATCGATGCGATCCTCGACAGCCAAGGCAACGAAGTACCGGAAGGTATCCTCGATGGTCTGGTGACCTGTCTGGCGGCAATGCACAACCTCAACGGCAACACTTCGCGGCGCAACACCCGCACCGGTTCGGTGTACATCGTCAAACCGAAAATGCACGGCCCGGAAGAAGCGGCATTCACCAACGAGCTGTTCGGGCGTATCGAAGATGTCCTGCGCTTGCCGCGCAACACCCTGAAAGTCGGGATCATGGACGAGGAGCGCCGCACCACGGTCAACCTCAAGGCTTGCATCAAGGCGGCCAGCGAGCGTGTGGTGTTCATCAACACCGGTTTCCTCGACCGTACCGGCGACGAAATCCACACTTCCATGGAGGCCGGCCCAGTGGTGCGCAAGGCGGACATGAAGGCCGAGAAGTGGATCGGCGCCTACGAAAACTGGAACGTCGATATCGGTCTGAGCACTGGCCTGCAAGGTCGTGCACAAATCGGTAAAGGCATGTGGGCGATGCCGGATCTGATGGCAGCGATGCTCGAGCAGAAAATCGCTCACCCACTCGCCGGCGCCAACACTGCCTGGGTGCCATCGCCAACCGCCGCTGCGCTGCACGCGCTGCACTACCACAAGGTTGACGTGTTTGCGCGTCAGGCTGAACTGGCCAAACGTGCGCGCGCCTCGGTGGACGACATCCTCACCATTCCACTGGCAGTGAACCCAAGCTGGACGCCAGAGCAGATCAAGAACGAACTGGACAACAATGCCCAGGGCATTCTCGGTTACGTGGTGCGCTGGATCGACCAGGGTGTCGGTTGCTCCAAAGTCCCGGATATCAACGACGTTGGCCTGATGGAAGACCGTGCGACGCTGCGTATCTCCAGCCAGCACATCGCCAACTGGCTGCGCCACGGTATCGTCAGCCAAGAGCAAGTGATGGAAAGCCTCAAGCGCATGGCGCCGGTGGTTGACCGCCAGAACGCCAACGACCCGCTGTATCGCCCGCTGGCACCGGACTTCGACAGCAACATCGCCTTCCAGGCGGCGGTCGAACTGGTGATCGAAGGCACCAGGCAACCGAACGGCTACACCGAGCCGGTGCTGCACCGTCGTCGTCGCGAGTTCAAGGCCGCGAATGGTCTGTAATTTGCGCTGACGCTGGAAGTGAAAAAGGCCCTGATCGAGAGATCAGGGCCTTTTTGTTTGTGAGGTGGGTTGGATTGTTGTGGTGGGCTTGAGATCCATCCCCCTCACCCCAGCCCTCTCCCCCAAGGGGTAGAGGGGAAAGGGAGCAGATTGGGGAAGTTTCAATTCCTGAGTTCGACTCATGAAATTCAGGTCGGTGTACCTCCAACATTCACCGCGGTCAGTCCCCTCTCCCTCTGGGAGAGGGTTAGGGTGAGGGGCTTCTAGGGCTCAATGCCCAATTCATGCTTCACCAACTCAAGCAACTTGCCCGTATCAATCGGCTTGAGCAGAAAATCCACCACGCTCAAATGCATCGCTTCGATCGCATCTTTCACGTCGGCATCGCCGGAGACGATGATAATTGGCATCGCTGCCCGTACCGATTCACGCACCTGGCGAATCAGCTCGAGGCCGTCGACATTGCCCATGCGCAGGTCGGTAATCACCAGACCGATCGAAGGCTTTTCATCGAGCATTTTCAGCGCGGTTTCACCGCTGGCTGCGGTCATGCAGCGAATGCCGTCCAGCGCGAGTATCTCCGACAACAGCTCGCGGGCGTCCTTGTCGTCGTCGACGATCAGGACACGCTGCGGCGGCAGATCGGGTTCGAGCATGACTGCGCTGAGCGCTTCTCGCTCGGCGTCGCTCAAAATATCGTGGTCGGACATGGCGCTCTCTAAATGTTCAAACAATCCCTGGCAAGTCGTCAGACATCACCGGACAGCGCTTCAATGTGCACTTCGTCGGAATTTTTTCCAAGTGGCTAGCGCAAGCTTTTCCGAGCTTTTGCGTAGGTTATTTCCGAAAATCGGCCAATGGTGGCAAAACCTAGACTTACGTCCAATGGGCACCCTGCCCGCCGGGGTCGACCATGGTGGCAACGATCCGACAACAACAATTCGAAAAAGACTGCGGTAATGGTTATGAGCAAAGCGGACGCCTTCACCCAGGCAGGGAAAACCGCGGTGTTGCAGAACATTCAGGGCACCCTGCAATTCCTCCAGCGCTTCCCGCCCTTCAATCAGATGGAACACGCCCACCTCGCCTATCTGGTGGAGCAATGTCAGCTGCGTTTTTTTGCCCAGGGCGAGAGCATCATCAAACCGGCTGACGGCCCGGTGGAGCACTTTTATATCGTCAAACAGGGTCGGGTGGTCGGCGAACGCCAGCACATCACCAAGCCCGGCACCGAAACCACCTTCGAAATCACCACCGGCGAATGCTTTCCGCTGGCCGCGCTGCTCGGTGAGCGCGCCACGCGCACCGAACATCTGGCGGGCGAAGACACCTTCTGCCTGCAACTGAACAAGCTGGCGTTCATCAAACTGTTCGCCCTCTCCAGTGCCTTCCGCGATTTCGCCTTGCGTGGGGTGAGCAGCCTGCTCGATCAGGTCAACCAGCAAGTCCAGCAAAAAGCCGTGGAAACCCTCGGCACCCAATACTCGCTGAACACTCGTCTCGGTGAACTTGCGATGCGCCATCCGGTGACTTGCAGCGCCGATACACCACTGCGTGAAGCGGTGAAGCTGATGCACGAGCAACAGGTCGGCAGCATCGTCGCGGTGGATGAGCACAAGGCGCCGCTGGGGATTTTCACCCTGCGCGATTTGCGCCATGTGGTCGCCGAAGGTGTCGGCGATTTCAGCGACGCCATCGAACAGCACATGACTCGATCACCGTTTTATCTATCGCCGGATCACAGCGCCTTCGATGCGGCGATCGCCATGACCGAGCGGCACATCGCTCACGTCTGTCTGGTCAAGGATCAACGCCTGTGCGGCGTGGTGTCCGAGCGTGATCTGTTCTCCCTGCAACGGGTCGATCTGGTGCACCTGGCCCGGACCATCCGCAGCGCGCAACGGATCGAGCAACTGATGACCTTGCGCGGCGAGATCGGCCAACTGGTCGAACGCATGCTCGCCCACGGCGCGTCGTCGACGCAAATCACCCACATCATCACCCTGCTCAACGATCACACGGTGTGCCGGGTCATCGAACTGACCCTCGCGGAAAAGGGCGACCCGGGTGTGCCGTTCAGTTGGCTGTGTTTCGGCAGCGAGGGCCGGCGCGAGCAGACGCTGCACACCGATCAGGACAACGGCATTCTCTTCGACGCGCGCGATGCCGCGCACGCAGCAGAAATACGCGGCAAGCTGCTGCCGATTGCCCAGCAGATCAACCAGAGCCTGGCGCTGTGCGGCTTTACCCTGTGCAAGGGCAACATCATGGCCGGCAATCCCGAGCTGTGTCTGTCGCGGGCCGAATGGGCGCGACGCTTCGCGGCGTTCATCCGCGAAGCCACGCCGGAGAACCTGCTGGGTTCGAGCATTTATTTCGACCTGCGCGTGGTCTGGGGCGATGAGCAAGGCTGCGAGCAATTGCGCCGGGGCATTCTCGATCAAGTCGCTGACAACCGTCTGTTCCAGCGCATGCTCGCCGAAAATGCCCTGCGCAATCGCCCTCCCGTTGGGCGCTTCCGTGAGTTCGTGCTGGCACGCAAGAACGGCGAGAAGGCCACGCTGGATCTGAAAATTCAGGGTCTTACGCCGTTCGTGGACGGCGCCCGCTTGCTGGCGCTGGCCAACGGCATCGACGCCAACAACACCCTCGAACGCTTCCGCCAATTGGTCGATAAACAAGTCATCGAGCCGCTCGACGGCGCGGCGTATGAAGAGGCCTATCACTTCATTCAGCAAACGCGCATGCAGCAGCATCAGCTCCAGACCCGGGAGAACCAGCCGTACTCCAACCGCGTCGATCCCGACAGCCTCAATCACCTTGACCGGCGCATCCTGCGTGAATCCCTGCGCCAAGCGCAACGCCTGCAGAGCAGCCTGAGCTTGCGGTATCAGCTATGAGCCTGTTTTCCTGGCTGCGCCCGTCAAGTCCCGTTGTGTCGGCGGATCTACAGCAGCGGCTGGCGAATCTGCCGGCGCTTGCCGAGCTGAGCGAATGCAGCCTGCGTGAGCAGCGCTGGGTGGTGCTGGACCTGGAAACCACCGGCCTGAATATGAGCAAGGATCGGGTCCTGTCGATTGGCGCGGTGGTGATCGAGGACGGCGCGATCGATTTCCGTCAGCAGTTCGAGCGCACGCTGCAATGTCGCGAGCTGAAGCTCAGCCCCAGCGTACTGATTCATGGCTTGGGGCCGAATGCGATTGCCGCAGGCAGCGACCCGGCCGAAGCACTTCTGCAATTGTTGGAATTTATCGGCGACAGCCCGGTGCTGGCGTTTCATGCGCCGTTCGATCAGCACATGCTCGGGCGCGCAGTGAAAGAACACCTGGGGCATAAGCTGCAGCATGTGTTTCTGGATGTGGCAGATATCGCGCCGTTTCTGTGTCCGCAGGCGCAGATTCGCGAGGCCGGGCTGGATGAGTGGATCGAGTGGTTCCGGCTCGAAGTGTTCGAGCGGCATAACGCGAGTGCCGATGCGCTGGCCACGGCGGAGTTGGCGTTGATCCTGTTCAGCCGCGCGCGGGCGCAGCAGATTTACAGTCCGTTGCAGCTGCAGCAGCGGTTGAATCAGTGGAAGCGCAGGCAGCAGGCGCCGTCCTTTTAGAATCATTCAGATCAAAAGCCCCTCACCCCAGCCCTCTCCCGGAGGGAGAGGGCGCCGATCGTGGTGTCTGAAGCCTTATATCGACCTGAAAGACCGAGTCGATTGAGGAATCGCTGAAAATCGTTCAGGTCGATGTACCTCCAGAATATCCCCCGATCAGTCCCTTCTCCCTCCAGGAGAGGGCTAGGGTGAGGGGCTGCCCTTGATTCATCACCTGACCAGTGGCCAATTGCTAACCATTCCCACCTCTGCCAGAATCGCGAACTATTCTCGTTAGTTAACATTTCCCAATCGGTGATGTCCGGTGTCGTCAGTGCCCAACCCCCACAGTGAGCTCGTCGGTGCGATGTATCGCGACCATCGCGGTTGGCTGCTGGCGTGGTTGCGGCGCAATGTGGCGTGTCCGCAGCGTGCCGAGGACCTGAGCCAGGACACCTTCGTGCGCCTGCTCAACCGCGACGAACTGCTGACGCCGCGCGAACCTCGGGCATTTCTGGTGGCGATCGCCAAAGGCCTGTTGTTTGACTACTTCCGCCGCGCCGCGCTGGAACAGGCCTACCTCACCGAACTGATGCTGATCCCCGAAGACGAACAGCCGTCGGTGGAAGAACAGCAAATGATCCTCGACGACCTAAAGGCCATCGACCGGCTGCTCGGCAAGCTGTCGACCAAGGCGCGCGCGGCCTTCCTGTATAACCGCCTCGACGGCCTCAGCCACGGCGAAATCGCCGCCAGACTCGGCGTGTCAGTGCCGCGCGTGCGGCAGTATCTGGCCCAAGGTCTGCGCCAGTGCTACATCGCCCTGTACGGTGAGCCGACATGACGGCGGCCAGTTCGCGCCCGGTGCCGGCGCATGTGCTGGACGCGGCAATTGCCTGGCAATTGACCCTCGATTCGAGCACCGCGCTGGAGCGCGAGGAATTCGCCAAGTGGCATGCGGCCCATGAGGAACACGCCCGCGCGTGGCGTCAGTTGGGCATGCTCGATCAGCGCTTCAGTGTCGCCAAAGGCCCGGCCCGAAGTGCGTTGCTGCAATCGCGCGAAGGCATCCGTCGGCGCGTGCGAAAACTCGGCAGCGGGCTGGCCAGTGTCGTGGTGGTTATCGGGCTGGGGCTGTTTGTCAGTGAGCGCTACCTGCCGCTCGATTACTGGCTCGCCGATCAACGCACCGCCACCGGTGAACAGCGCACCGTGCGCTTGTCCGACGGCACCCTGCTCAACCTCAATACCCACAGCGCGGTCGACGTACGCTTCGATGACGAGCGCCGCTTGATCGTGTTGCAGGAAGGCGAAATCCTCGTCGAGACCGGGCATGGCGATGCGCGGCCGTTTATCGTCGAAACCCGCGAAGGCAGCATGCGCGCGCTGGGCACGCGGTTTCTGGTCAAGCGCGAGGACGATGGCACCCGCCTGAGCGTGTTGCAGTCGGCGGTGGCGGCCCATGCCCAGGCCAACCCGCAAGAACAGATTCTGCGCGAAGGCCAGCAGGTGCTGTTGCGTAGTGACGGGCTGGGCTCGATTGCCGCCCTCGCCCCCGGCGCCGATGCCTGGACGCGCGGCATGCTGGTGGTGGACAACGCACGGCTGGGCGATCTGGTGCATGAGCTCGGGCGCTATCGTCGTGGCCATCTGGGCGTGGCGCCGGAAGTGGCCGATCTGCGCATTACCGGCAGCTTTCCGTTGCACGACACCGATAAAGCGCTGAGTGCGTTGCTGCCAACCTTGCCGGTGCAGATCGAGCGGCATACGCCGTATTGGGTCACCGTGGCGAAGGCTGATATCAAGCCTGAGTAATGCGTCGGCAGGAAAACCGCCTTCGCGAGCAGGCTCGCTCCCACATTGGCATGCGATCACCTGTGGGAGCGAGCCTGCTCGCGAAGGCGCCATCAGCCGCACAACCATTTCCTGCAAAAAAGAATTTCCACCCAGCCCTATCACTTTTCCAATCTCGTCCGGCACACAGGCAATTGAGAAATATTTCCATTCAGGAGCCGCCGTATGTCCCGTTCGCCAGACACCTTGTTGCGCCCCAGTCTGCTGGCTTTTGCCATCGCTTTCGGCACGCCGCTGATCAGCAGCCCGTTGCTCGCCGCTGAGCAAGCGTCCAGCGTGCGCGCCTACAACCTGCCGGCGGCGCCGCTGTCGACCACCCTGAACCAGATCGCCAGCCAGGGCGGCCTCGCCCTGTCGCTCAATCCTGCGCTGGCCGCCGGCAAAACCTCGGCGCCGGTCAACGGCCAGTACGACGCCGCCGGCGCCCTGCGCGCGGCTTTGCGCGGCACCGGTCTGCAACTGGAACAGAGCAGCGCCGGCACTTACACCCTGGTGGCCGTGCCGGAAGGCACGCTGGCCCTGCCGGAAACTTCGGTCATCGGCGTGGAAAACTTCGAAAGCGCCTGGGGCCCGGTCGAAGGCTACACCGCGACTCGCACCGCCGCCGGCACCAAGACCGACACTGCGCTGGTCGAAGCACCGCGTTCGATTTCGGTGGCGACCCGCCAGCAAATGGACGACCGCAGCGTGCACAGCCTCGATGACGCCGTGCGCTACATGCCGGGCATCACCGCCAGCAGCTACGGCAGCGACACCCGTGCCGACTGGCTGCGCGTACGCGGTTTCGAGCCGACCCAGTTCCTCGATGGCCTGCCGCTGCCCAAAGGCGTGTACGCCAACCCGAAACAGGAAACCTGGAACCTCGACCGCCTCGCCCTGCTGCGTGGCCCGGCTTCGTCGGTGTACGGCCAGACCCCGCCGGGCGGTTTGCTCGACATGGTCAGCCGCCGCCCGAGCGCTGAAGCCAGCAGCGAAATCCAGTTGCAATACGGCAGCGACAATCACCGCCAGATCAACTTCGTCAGCACCGGCAAGATCGATGACGCCGGGCAGTTTCTCTATGGCCTCAGCGGCGTGGTGCGCGACAGCGATACGCAAATCGACCACATCGACAACAAGCGCTACAACATCGCACCGAGCCTGACCTGGAACATCGACGACGACACCAGGCTCACCCTGCTGAGCCAGTTCACCCGCGACGATACCGGCGTCACCAGCCAGTTCTATCCCATCCAGGGCACCAAGATCGACATGCCGTTCGGCAAGATTTCCCATCACAAGAATCTCGGCGATCCCGACTACGATTATTACGACCGCACCTATTACGCGCTGGGTTATGCCTTCGAACATCGCCTCAACGATGTCTGGCAGTTCAAGCAGAATCTGCGCTACACCAAATCCGACCTGTCGTTCCAGACCGTGACCGTCAACAGTTACAACCCATCGTTTGCCGGATTTACCGTGGACGATCAAGGCAATGTCGGTCGCAGTACCACTAACGCCGACGAAGACATCAGCCAGTTTGCCGTGGACAACAACTTCCAGGCCGACTTCGCCACGGGCAACATTCGCCACACCTTGCTGCTGGGTCTGGATCACCAGCGCAGCAACACCAACTACACCTCGATCTTTGGCGATGGTCTGCAAACCAACGTCATCAACCCGATCTACGGCCAGCCGATCGTACGTCCGGCGCGCTCCACGGCGTTTTACGACTACAACCAGAAGACCTACCAGACCGGCCTCTACGTGCAGGACCAAATGGCCCTCGATCAGTGGCGCCTGACCCTCGGCGGCCGTGAAGACTGGGTGCACACCAGCACCCAATTCATCAACCAGAGCGACGCCACCAACACCCAGCGTGACAAGAAATTCAGCGGCAACGCGGCGCTCAGCTACGTCTTCGACAACGGCTTCGTGCCGTACCTGTCCTACGCCGAATCCTTCCAGCCGACCACCGGCGCCGATGCCACCTCGACCGGCTCGCTCAAGCCAACCGAAGGCAAGCAGTGGGAACTGGGCATCAAATACCAGCCGCCGGGCAGCAAGACCCTGCTGACCGCCGCCGTGTATGACCTGACCCAGAAGAACGTCGCGGTGAACACCTTCGTCAACAACGTTTCGGTGACCAGCCAGACCGGCGAAGTGAAGGTCAAAGGCCTGGAACTCGAGGCCGTGTCGGATGTGACTGACAACCTCAAAGTCATCGCCGCCTACACCCTGGCCAAGTCCGAAGTGCAGAAAGGCATCGACAAGGGCAATCGTCTGCAACTGATGCCCAACCAACAAGCCTCGCTGTGGACCGACTACACCTGGCACGCCGGCGTGCTCGACGGTTTCGGCATTGGTGCCGGCGTGCGCTACACCGGCAACACCTACGGCGACAAGGCCAACACCTGGCTGGGCAAGGCTGACGCCTACACCGTGTTCGACGCCAGCGTGCATTATGATCTCGGCCGTCTGGACAACAGCCTCAAAGGTGCGTCGCTGGCGGTGAATGCGACCAACCTGTTCGACAAGGACTACATTTCCACCTGCGACAGCTTCTACTGCTACTACGGCGACCAGCGCAGTGTCGTCGCCAGCGCCACTTACAAGTGGTAAGCCAGTGAGCTGAAACAGGCCCTGTTCCCAGGCCGTCCGTACCGGACGGCTTTGGTGTTTTTGAAGGTCATGCAATGAAAAGTAAAACCATCCGCCGCTGGTCGTTCATCCACACCTGGACCAGCCTGATCTGCACGGTGTTTCTGCTGATGCTGGCGCTGACCGGTCTGCCGCTGATTTTCAGCCACGAGATTGATCACGCGTTGGGCAACGCCCCGGAACTGCGCGAGATGCCGGCCGACACGCCGCAACTCGACCTGCAGCAACTGGTCGATGCCGCGCAGAAACATCGCCCGGGCGAAGTCATGCAGTACTTCGGTTATGACGACGAAGAGCCGAACGCGGCGTTCGCGATTATGGCCAAGACTGCCGACACCGAGCCGAACTCTTCGCACACCTTCATGCTCGATGCGCGCACTGGCGAAGCGCTGGAAACCCCTTCGGCCAACGGTGGCTTGATGCTGTTCATCCTGCGCCTGCACGTCGACATGTTCGCCGGGCTGCCGGGCAAGCTGCTGCTGGCGTTCATGGGGCTGCTGTTTGTCGTGGCGATCGTCTCCGGCACGGTGCTGTACCTGCCATTCATGCGCCGCTTGAAATTTGGCACCGTGCGCCAGGACAAGTCGACAAGACTGCGCTGGCTCGATCTGCACAACCTGATCGGCGTCGTCACTTTGACCTGGTGCCTGGTGGTGGGCGTGACCGGGGTGATCAGCGCCTGCGCCGACCTGCTCATCGCCGCCTGGCGCAACGACGCGCTGACCACGCTGATCGCGCCGTATCGCGATGCGCCGCCGCTGACTCAACTGGCGCCGGCCACGCGGCTGCTCGACATCGCCGAGGAAGTCGCACCGGGGATGAAACCGGATTTCATCGCCTTCCCCGGCACCCGTTTTTCCAGCGAGCACCATTACTCGGTATTCATGAAGGGCGGCACGCACCTGACCTCGCACCTGCTGACGCCGGTGCTGATCGACGCCACGACCTTGCAGGTCACCGCCGTGGCCGAACGGCCGTGGTACATGGACGCCATGGGCATGTCGCAGCCGCTGCACTTTGGTGACTACGGCGGCATGCCGATGAAGATTCTCTGGGCGACGCTGGATGTGCTGACGATCATCGTGCTGGCCAGTGGTGTGTATTTGTGGGTGGTGCGGCGCAAGGCGGCCAAGCCTGTATTGGAAGCGGCGGAGGCCTCGGCATGAAGCCGCGTCAGTCGAGTTTCTGGAAGGTTTTCAGCACACCGATCGTGATCGCCTTGCTCAGTGCGGCGGGGCTGTTTGCGGCGTTGCTGGGGGATGGAATCTGGGATGCGTTGAGCTGGGTCGGGCTTGGCGTGCCGGCATTTCTGGCGATAAGAGGTTTACTGCCGCGACGCTGAGAATCCCTTGTGGGAGCGAGCCTGCTCGCGAAAGCGCCCAGACATTCAACATCAAAGTCGACTGTCACGACGCCTTCGCGAGCAGGCTCGCTCCCACATGGGTTCTGCGCCGGACGCGAGCAGGCTATGCTGCCCGATCATTGTCCTGATCGAGACCTTGCCCATGTCCGCCCCCAGCATGACCCTGTACCACAACACCCTGTCGCCCTTTGTCCGCAAAGTCATGGTGCTGCTGCACGAAACCGGTCAGCAGGATCGTGTCGCGCTGCAGGACTGCGTGCTCAGCCCGGTCAGCCCGGACCCGGCGCTGATCGCCGACAACCCGTTGAGCAAGATCCCCGCCCTGCGCTTGGCCGACGGCAATGTCATCCATGACAGCCGCGTCATCCTCGAGTACCTCGACCAGCAGCACGTCGGCAATCCGCTGATCCCCCGGGAAGGTGCGGCGCGCTGGCGGCGCCTGACCCTGGCGTCGATGGCTGACGGGATCATGGATGCCTCGGTGATGGTGCGTTATGAAACTGTGCTGCGCCCGGTGGAAAAACACTGGGACGAATGGCTCGACGCCCAGCGCGACAAGATCCGCCGCGCCCTCGCCGTGCTGGAAAACGAAGCAATTGCCGAGCTGACCAGCCATTTCGATGTCGCGGCGATCAGCGTGGCCTGCGCACTGGGCTATCTGGATCTGCGCTTCCCGGACATGGACTGGCGCGCGGCCAATCCGCAACTGGCCAACTGGTATTTTGAAGTGAGTCAGCGACCGTCCATGATGGCGACAATGCCCAAGCCCTGATTCTGCGGCGCCTGATCTGCCCCCATCGCTGGCAAGCCAGCTCCCACATTGAATCGGGACAGACCGCTGACCTGTGTGTCGGCATATATCCTGTGGGAGCTGGCTTGCCAGCGATGGCACCACCTCGGTTCTGGCGGCAGCGCTGCAACAATCAGCGTCAGCAGAACCGCCACTTCCCTGCGCTCAGCCCTCAACCCGCTCATTGCATCGCCTCCACATCAAACTCCAGCGGCCTGGCCGGTTTCAAACCAATCCCGTACCAATCCAGTTTGCGCGTCAGCACCATGAACACCCCGAGCAGACCGAACAGCATCAGCGAGCCCATCAGCAGCGCGTAATCCTCGGCACTTAGCAATCCGTACAGCAGGCCATACAGCGCCGCCAGCCCCGCCGAAAAACTCAAGCCATGCCGCGCGCTGCGCAGGACGTGGCTGACATAGAAGCCGATCAGCAACACGCAGCCACTCGCCGACAACAGATACGCCAGCGCAAAACCGATGTGTTCCGACAGCGACAACAGCAGCAGGTAAAAGAACGCCAGCGCGACACCGACCAAGGCATATTGCACCGGGTGCACCGCGAGGCTCTTGAGCACTTCGAAGAGGAAGAAACCGGCGAATGTCAGGACGATGAACAGCAGCGCGTATTTGATCGCCCGGTCGCTCTTCAGGTACTGATCCACCGGGTCGATGAAGCTCACGCCGAAGCTGCGCCCGTTGAGTGCATCACAGTCGCCAGCGACGCAGCGCTCCATCGCCTCTTGCAGGTTGGTGGAGAAAAACGAGGTCTGCCAGTCGGCGCTGAAACCCTGATCGTTGATCTCGCGCTTGGCCGGCAGGAAGTTGCCGACGAAGCTGGGGTGCGGCCAGTTGGCGGCGAGGCTGACGCTGCTGGTCTTGCCCACCGGCACCACGCGCAGCGAGCCGGTGCCCTGCAGACGCAGGTCGAAGCCGAAGGTCAGTTGCGTGGCTTTGCTGGCGTCCAGTGCCGGTAGCGTCACGTGTACGCCCTCGCCGATCCACGCCACTTCGCTGCCTGGCACGAAGTCCAGTTGCTGGCCGCCGAGCTCGAGTTTCAGCGCGTTCTCGATGCCGCGAATATCGCTAATACCCACAGCCAGGAACGGCGCGTCGAATTGGTAATCGGCAAAATTTTCCTTGATGCCCAACTGCGCCGGCAGGGAAAAATGCCCGTCGATACGGTTATCGGCATGGAACAGCCGCGCCTCGTAAATACCGCGTTTGCGCAGCTCGGTCTGCACCTGGCCATCGAGCTCGAAACGCTCCGGCAGAAAGTACAGACGCCCGCGCGCTTCGCTGACTTCTTCGTAGCGCTTGTTGGTTTTTTCATTGGTCTTCCAGGTGCGCACCACCTTGCGATACGGCACCACCATCACCGGTCCGGTCAGCTGCTGGCTGTAACTGGAACTGCGCGCGATGTCTTCGAGCACACCGTCGCGCAGTTGCTGACGCTCATCGATGATGCCGTCGATCATCAGCAACGGGATCAGCAACAGCAGGATCAGCAAGGCGATCGCGCCGAGTTTGATGGTCAGATTCTTGTTCATGGGACTCTCCCTGTTTGGATGGGGGGAGTCTGCTGATGCGGTGTGGTGGCAGTGTGAGGGGAATATGGAGATTGTGTGGAGAATGCATTCTCCTGTGGGAGCAAGCCTGCTGGCGAAGGCCGCGACTCGGTTTCAAGGCAAGCGCAATACCACCTCAACCCCGCCCTCGACATTGCCAATGCGCATCACCCCGCCATGCAACTTGACCACTTCTTCAACGAAGTTCAGCCCCAGCCCGGTGCTCTTGCGTCCGCTGTCCGGGCGCGGCAACGAGTAGAAGCGTTCGGTCAGACGCGGCAAGGCGTAATCGGGAATCGGCGTGGTCTGGTTGAACAGGCGGAACTCGATCTGCTCGCCAACCCGCTCGGCACGCAAGCGCAACAAGCCCTGCGCCGGAGTGAAATCAAGCGCGTTTTCCAGCAGGTTGCCCAACGCCTGGCGCAGCAGAAACGGCTCGCCAATCAACAGCAGATCCTCGCCGATCGCTTGCTCGACGCGCAGTTGTTTGCCCTCGATCCGCGCGGCCTGCGCCTTGAGCAGTTCTGCGACCAACAGCGCCAGCGGCACTGCCACCCGTTCTTCCAGCCCTTGGCGCTGTTCGACTTGCGCCAGGTTGAGCAGGCGCTCGATCAGCTGCTGCATCCGCGCGCTCTCGCTGTCGATGTTGCTGACAAAGCGCAAACGCTGGACGGCCGGCATATCACTTTGCAGCAACTCCGCCGCACCCCGAATGGCCGCCAGCGGACTCTTCAATTCATGGGTCAGGGTGTGCACGTAGCGCTCGACGTAGGCCTTGCCTTCGAGCTGCGTGCGCATCTGCTCGACCGCCGTCGCCAGTTGCTCCAGCTCGCCGCCGCGATAATGCGGCACTTCCACGCGCCGGCCTTCGCTGACCGCCTTGGGCATAACCGGTCAAACGGTGCAGCGCACGACTAAGCCACCATGAGAGCAAAGCGCCGAACAGCAGACCGAGGCCGATCAGTCCGGCGCCGTAAAACAGCAAGCGCCGCTCGGTGCGATCGACGTAGGGTTGCAATGAACTGTTGGGCTTGGCCACGGTGACCACGCCGATGATCCTGCCGTTGTCGCGGATCGGCGCGCCGACATGCATCACTGAAGAGCTCGGATCGTCAGGATCACTGCGGCTGGAGCGCGCGCCGTACTCGCCACGCAGGGTCAGGTAGACGTCGTTCCAGCGCGAATAATCCTGGCCGACCGCGACGCCGCTGGAGTCGAGCACGACGATGCCCTTGGCGTCGGTGACGTAGATGCGGTGGTTGACCTGATTTTTCGGCAAACCCCAGATCGTCGCTTGCGGCTGCCGCTCGCCATAGGCGCGGAGCAATTGCGGCCAGCGGTTCTCGCTGAGGGTGCCGGCCTTGAAATCGTCGCGCAGGATTTCTGCCATCAGGTTGGCAGTGTCCACCAGCGTCTCTTCGGTGGACTGACGCACGCCGGGGCGGATTTCTTCCATGACCGTGTTGAGGACGAAATAACCGGTCAGGCCGACAAACAGCACGTACACCAGAAAGATCCGCAGCCCCAGCGACATCAGCTGTGCCCCGGGCTGTAGCTGTAACCGAGGCCGCGATGGGTCTGGATCGGCTCGGCCTCGGCGCGCACCAGGCGCAACTTGGCGCGCAGGCTTTTGATGTGGCTGTCGATGCTGCGTTCGTAACCGGCGTCTGCCGCTACGCCCAGCGCATCGAGCAATTGCTCGCGGCTGAACACTCGCTCAGGTTGTTCGAGCAGGCATTGCAACAAGCGGAATTCGTGGCGGGTCAGGCTCAGCGGCTGGCCGCGATAGCTGATCTGTACGCGTTCGGCATCGATGCGAAACGGCGTTGAGCCTGCTTCCAGGGTTGCGCGCGGCGCCATGCGTTTGAGGATGGCTTTGACCCGCGCCGCCACTTCACGCGGGCTGAACGGCTTGACCACGTAATCGTCGGCACCGATCTCCAGGCCCACCACGCGGTCGATCTCGGCGTCGCGGGCGCTGAGAAACAGCACCGGCACTTCCGTGAAGCGCCGCAGTTGCTTGCAAGTCTCGAAGCCGCTGATGTCCGG
The DNA here is from genome assembly GCF_056278925.1 of Pseudomonas sp. TE9122. Lineage (NCBI taxonomy): Bacteria > Pseudomonadati > Pseudomonadota > Gammaproteobacteria > Pseudomonadales > Pseudomonadaceae > Pseudomonas > Pseudomonas sp. TE9122. The sequence continues at coordinate 4,897,935 of NZ_JBWBQI010000001.1, forward strand.
CAAACCGATATCGAGAATGATCAGGTCGGCCGGCGTCTGCCGCTGATGCTCCAGCGCCGCCGCGCCGAGGTTCAGCCACGTGGTGCTGAACCCCTCGCCCTGCAAGGCAAAAATCAGTGTGTCGGCTATTGCCGCTTCGTCTTCGACAATCAGGATGTGCGGCATGGCGTCCGAGCCCGTGGCAGTTAGTGCGCGAACGGTGCCCCAAGCCCGGGGTTACGTCAATCAGACCACTTAGCAGTCAGGCTTGTCGGCGGTGTAACGCCGCGCCGGGTTTACCGCCGCGCCGAACTCGCGCAAGGCCTTGGCGCCGATCAGCAGCGGATAGTTGAAGTGGCTGCGGTCGGTCAGGTTGACCTCGACGGTGCGCTTGACGTTGCCCAGGCACAGTTCCAGATCGACCACCGGGCGCTTGGCGACATCGCTGCTGTCGCGCTCTTCATCGTCCTCGTCGGAACGGCTTTTGATCTTGCTGATCCGCGCGACCTTGTGCTCGAAAACCTTGTTGCTGGCGTCCTTGGTGGCGAGGCGAAAACGCACCCAGTCTTCGCCATCACGGGTGAAGGTCTCGATGTCCTTGGCCGACAGCGAGGCGGTCAGCGCGCCAGTGTCCATCTTGGCCTTGAGCACTTCGCCACCGATTTCCGGCAGCGCGATGTATTCGTAGCGACCGTACAGCGTCGGCTCGGCGGCCATGACCGGCAGCGCGACGAGGGCAAACAGAGCAAGGAGGGATTTCACGTAAGGGGCTTCCTTGGAAATTGAGGGCGGCGGACTGGAGTTTTAGACACGCGCCGAGTTATTCGTTCGCTTCGGTCCTCTTCGCGAGCAGGCTCGCTCCCACATTTGAAATGCATTCCCCTGTGGGAGCGAGCCTGCTCGCGAAGAGGCCAGTGCATTCAGATCCAATCTTGAGCGAAGCATACCCGGCAAAAAGTGAAACATTCGTCAGCGCCGATTTGGCCTGTCGCGCGAAGCTGCTTATCATGGCTCGCCCCTGCCACTTCATAGAGTTGCTTATGCGCCGCCTGCTCACCGGCTGTTTCGTCACCCTGCTGCTGTTGCTCAACACCCTGATCCTGATCGGGCCATTGATGGTGTTTGCCCTGCTCAAACTGGTCGCACCCGGGCGCTGGCGGGATTACGCATCGGGGGCGGTGATGTGGATCGCCGAGACCTGGGCCGAAATCGACAAGCTGATCTTCCGGCTGTGCATCCCGACGCAATGGGACATTCGCGGCGGCGACGATCTGCGCCGCGACACGTCCTATCTGGTGGTCAGCAACCATCAATCGTGGGTCGACATTCCAGCACTGATCCAGACCCTCAACCGGCGCACGCCGTTCTTCAAGTTCTTTCTGAAGAAAGAGCTGATCTGGGTGCCGTTCCTGGGCTTGGCGTGGTGGGCGCTGGATTACCCGTTCATGAAGCGCTACACCAAAGCCTTTCTGGCAAAGAACCCCGAGCTGGCAGGCAAGGATCTGGAAATCACCAAAGCGGCGTGCGAGCTGTTCAAGCGCCAGCCGGTGACGGTGGTGAATTATCTGGAAGGCACGCGCTACACCCTGGCGAAAAGCACCCAGCAGGAATCACCGTTCAACCACTTGCTCAAACCCAAGGCCGGCGGCGTGGCGTTCGTGCTGGCGGCGATGGGTGAACAGCTCGACGCGATGCTCGACGTGACGGTGGTGTATCCGCAGGAAAAGATCCCGGGCTTCTGGGACCTGATCAGCGGCAACGTGCCGCGAGTGATCATCGACATCAGGACCCGCGAACTCGACCCGGCGCTGTGGCAGGGCGATTACGAGAAAGATCCGGCGTTTCGCCAGCGCGTCCAGAACTGGGTCAACCAGCTCTGGACCGAGAAGGATCAGCGCATCGTCGAGCTGCGCAACGAGCGCGGCTGACTCAAGTGCCGGTGCCGGTGCCCCAGATGCTGCCCAGGCTGCTCAACAGCGAACCACCGACGCCCTGCTGACCGAGATATTGCAGCAACACCGGAGCAAACTGGCCGATCATGCCGCTGTCCATGCCCAGCGCGCTGAACGCGTTGTTCAGGTCGTTAGTGTCTTTGACATTGCCCAGCGCATTTTCAAGACCTGCGGACTTGCCGGACGAACCGAGCAAAGCCCCGAGCGCCGCCAGATTGCCGCTGCCACCGGACAGTTTGTCGATGCCCGGCACTTCCTTGGCCAGTTGCGAATAGTCGGTGCTGCTCAACTGATTCTTCGCCAGCCCGAGCATCGCACTGGTACCGCCAACGGCCTGCTCCGGCGTGACGTCCAGCGCACTCAGCGCACTCAACAAACCAGCGGTCTCCGAGGTCGGCGCCGCAGCCGCCGCCTTGTCGCCACCCTGCATCCCCGCTACCGCACCGGCCACGTCGTTCAAACTGAAACCGGCAAACACCGGCCCGGCGGCCAGAGTCAGGAGCGATGCCAAGGCAAAACCGCGTGAAATCTTCATTCAGACATCCTCTTGTGGAAAAGCTGCCACCGGACAACGGCGACGAAACTGCCGGTTTGACCGGGTATTGGGCGGCATGTTCCTCGCGGCGCATCCCCTTCTCTACGCACTCACCTAAATGAATTGTTCAATCGTTGAATAGCCACTTCACTATTCGACTTCACACTGAAAACCCGACTATTTATTTCGATTGGAACTAACCAACTGTCAGATCTGACAGTTGGCAGTCATAACGATGCAAGTGAATATCTCCACTCCAATTACGTAACGGAGTACGAAAAGATGAAGTTGAAAATTGTCACTGGCGCCCTGCTTGGTCTGACCATGATGAGTACTGCCTATGCTGCAACCTGCCCAACGATATCAGTGACTCATGCGCAAGGCGCCGAAGATGTAACCTTCACTTCTGCCCGACTTAAAGATAAAGACACTGCTAATTCAGTTGTCATCTGCCGATACGAAGGTGAGGCAGACCTTGGCGTCTCGGCTGGCTACAGAAACGACACTCCGGTTCAAGCCACCGGTAGCAATTGGAATGGTGATGAGTGTGCAACCAAGGATGGTGACGCCCGCAAATGCGCCTTTAAATAACTGATCGTGTTCAGAACAAAAAAGGGCAGCCCGATCGGCTGCCCTTCTTACATGGGTAGAACTTACGCCGCACTGAACAACTTATGCGGATCAATCACAAACTTCTTCGGCACGCCCGCATCGAACTCGCCGTAACCTTCTGGCGCCTGATCGAGGCTGATCACTTGCACGCCGACTACTTCAGCGATGTTGATGCGATCCCACATGATCGCCTGCATCAGTTGGCGGTTGTACTTCATCACTGGAGTTTGCCCAGTGTGGAAGCTGTGGGATTTCGCCCAGCCCAAGCCGAAGCGAATGCTCAGGCTGCCCATTTTCGCGGCAGCGTCGACGGCGCCCGGATCTTCGGTGACGTACAGGCCGGGGATACCGATCTTGCCGGCAACGCGCACCACGCCCATCAGTGAGTTGAGCACCGTGGCCGGGGCTTCGGCCTTGACGCCGTCGTGGCCGTGGCCGCGTGCTTCAAAGCCAACGCAGTCCACCGCGCAATCGACTTCCGGCTCGCCCAGCAGCGCGGCGATCTGTTCGTGCAGCGGGGTGTCTTTGGACAGGTCGACGACCTCAAAGCCCTGGGCCTTGGCGTGGGCCAGGCGGATGGTGTTGACGTCGCCGACAATCACCACCGCCGCACCGAGCAAACGTGCGGAAGCGGCAGCGGCCAGGCCGACCGGACCGGCGCCGGCGATGTAAACGCTGCTGCCCGGACCGACGCCGGCAGTAACCGCGCCGTGATAGCCGGTCGGGAGGATGTCGGAGAGGCAGGTCAGGTCGCGGATTTTCTCCATGGCCTTGTCGCGATCCGGCAGTTTCAGCAGGTTGAAGTCGGCGTACGGCACTAGCACGTATTCAGCCTGGCCACCGGTCCAGTCGCCCATGTCGACGTAACCGTATGCGCCGCCGGCACGGGCCGGGTTGACGGTCAGGCAGACGCCGGTGTGTTGCTCTTTGCAGGAACGGCAGCGCCCGCAAGCCACGTTGAACGGAACGGAGACCAAATCGCCGATCTTCAGGTTTTCGACGTCGGAGCCCTTTTCGATCACCTCGCCGGTGATCTCATGGCCCAGCACCAGACCGGTCTGCGCCGTGGTCCGGCCGCGCACCATATGCTGGTCGGAGCCGCAGATGTTGGTGGAAACCACTTTGAGAATGACCCCATGCTCGATCTTGCGACCGCGCGGGTCCTGCATTTTCGGGTAGTCGATTTTCTGTACTTCGACCTTGCCAGCGCCGAGATACACCACACCACGATTGCCAGACATGCTTTCACCTCGCTGTTGTTTTTATGGAACTGCGTTGCCCCGGTTGGGCAGCGCGTTGAGTGCTCGGGTATTGCTTGTTGGTCTTGCGTTGTTTGTTACGGCCCCTTCGCGAGCAGGCTCGCTCCCACATTGGAATGCATACGCTGTGGGAGCGAGCCTGCTCGCGAAAGCGATCTAGAGAACGACGGTTCTGTTGGCGTTCAAAAAAACTCGTCTTTCGATGTGATACCCAACCGCCCGCGCCAAGGTCAGGCCTTCGATATCCCGCCCTTTGGCAATCAGGTCTTCGGGGTAATGACTGTGATCCACCGCCTCGACGCCTTGGGCAATGATCGGCCCTTCATCGAGGTCGTTGTTGATGTAATGCGCCGTCGCGCCCACCAGTTTCACGCCCTTGTTGTAAGCCTGGTGATAAGGCTTGGCGCCCTTGAAGCCCGGCAACAGCGAGTGATGAATGTTGATCGCCTTGCCGTCGAGCTTGCGGCACAGCTCCGGCGATAGCACCTGCATGTAGCGGGCGAGGATCACCAGTTCGGCGCCGGCCTCTTCGATCACCTGCCAGACCTGACGCTCCTGCGCCGGTTTGTCGTTGGGGTCGAGAGGGAAATGGTAGTAGGGAATCTGGTGCCAGTCGGCCAACGGCTTGAGATCCGGATGGTTGGACACCACCGCCGCCACGTCCATCGACAACTGGCCGATGCGCTGGCGGTAGAGCAAGTCGTTGAGGCAGTGATCGGCCTTGGAGACCATGATCACCACTTTCGGCCGGTAGTTCGGCGCGGTCAGTTCGAAGAGCATGCCGAACGCCTGCCCGCGCTCGGCCAGCCCGGCGCGGAAGGATTGTTCGTCGAAGCCGTCGGGCTGACGGAATTCCACGCGAATAAAAAAACGCCCGGAGAGGCGGTCATCGAACGAGTGGTGCTCGGTGACGTAACAGCCCTGCTCGAACAGAAAACGCGTGACCGCGTCCACCGTGCCGAGGACGCTGGGGCAGTCGGCGGTCAGAATCCATGTGTCTGGGGCGCGGCTCATGGTGCGGTGACTCCTGTTCGTTGTGCGGGGTGTCAGGTTTTTCCCTCACCCTAGCCCTCTCCCAGAGGGAGAGGGGACTGACCGAGGTGTTCTTTCGAGCTACGCCGACCTGAAATAGCGCGTCGAACTCAGGCTCGAAAAACACACAAATCTGCTCCCTTTCCCCCTCTCCCCCTCAGGGGGAGAGGGCTGGGGTGAGGGGGTGGCTTTTGATCTTCAGGCCTGAACGCTCAGCCCGTACTCGGCCGAAGCATCCTGCAACCACAACCACCAGTAATCCGAGAAGCTGCGACGGATCAGCAGTTCCCAGGTGTCTTCGGCCGTGTGGCGAATCATCAGCTGCGACTTGGCGAACACCGTGCCGACCGCTTTACCGACCGGGAAATTGTTCGGGTGCACGTCATAGCTGGTCGACTTCATCAGCACCTGGCGCACGTTCGGCCCGCTCAGTTCGAGGATCTGCTGGCCGCCGCTGACGTTGACGATGGCAATGTGCAGATCGCCCAGCGCTTCGCGCAGTTTCTGCTCGGCGGCGAATTCTTCACCGCTTGGCACGATCAGCAGCCACTCGTCCGGGCCCATCCACTGCAGGCTGGTTTCGCCTTTGACGATCACGCTCAGCGCACCGGGCAATTCAATGTCAAGCGCCTTGTGCACACCGGCCGCGAATGCGGCATCGTGGCCATCGCCACGAATGGTCAGGTGGCCGAGGAGTTTCTTTTCCCGCACGATCACGCCGGCGTTCTTGCGGCCCTTGCCGACCAGGCTGGCGAGGTCGGCATGGTGCAGCGACGACTCGGCACGGGCGCCGGTGGTCGGGCGTTGCTGGTAAACATTGGCTGTGGTCATAAAGCACCTTCTGAATTCTGTTGGTTCCTGTGGTTGCTGTGCCGCCGCCTTCGCGAGCAGGCTCGCTCCCACAGGGGAACGCGATCGAATGTGGGAGCGAGCCTGCTCGCGAATAGCCGCCCGCCCACCGCTCCCGAGGTTGTCAGATGTTCTGGCGATCACCCTTCGGATCGAAGAACACCGAAGAAACGATTTCCGCCTCGATCACGCTGCCATCGGCCAGCGGTGCAAACACCCGCTCACCGAGACGCTTGAGACCGCCCTTGACCACACCCATGGCAAATGAATAACCGAGGGAGTTGTGCGCGTAACTGGAGGTCACGTGGCCGACCATGGTCATCGGGATCGCCTGCTTGGTGTTGAACACCAGCTGCGCACCTTCCGGCAGCCATTTGGTCGGATCGATCGGCTTGAGGCCCACCAGTTGTTTGCGCTGTTCCTTGACGCAATCTTCGCGGTTCATGCCACGCTGGCCGATCCACGAGAACGGTTTGGTGCGACCGACACACCAGCCCATGTTCAGGTCGTCCGGGGTCATCGAGCCGTCGGTGTCCTGGCCGACGATGATGAAGCCCTTCTCGGCCCGCAGCACGTGCATGGTTTCCGTGCCGTACGGCGTCAGGTTGTACTGCTTGCCGGCCTCGACGATCTTCTCCAGCACGCCCATCGCATAATCGGCCTGCACGTTGACTTCGTACGACAGTTCACCAGTGAACGAGATACGGAACACCCGCGCCGGCACATCGCCGACCAGACCTTCTTTCCAGGTCATGAACGGGAACGCTTCGTTGCTCAGATCAATGTCGGTCACGGCGCTGAGCAGCTTGCGGCTGTTCGGCCCGGACAGGGTCATGGTCGCCCAGTGGTCGGTGACCGAAGTGAAGTACACCTTCATATCCGGCCATTCGGTCTGGTGGTACAGCTCCAGCCATTGCAGCACGCGAGCCGCGCCGCCGGTGGTGGTGGTCATGACGAAATGGTTGTCGGCCAGGCAAGCCGTCACACCGTCGTCGAAGACCATGCCGTCTTCCTTGCACATCAAACCGTAGCGAGCCTTGCCCACGTCGAGCTTGGTCCAGGCGTTGGTGTACACGCGGTTGAGAAACTCGCGGGCATCCGGGCCTTGAATGTCGATCTTGCCGAGGGTCGAAGCATCGAGCAGGCCAACGCTGTCGCGCACGGCTTTGCATTCGCGCTTGACCGCCGCGTGCAGGTCTTCACCGTTTTTCGGGAAGTACCAGGGACGCTTCCACTGACCGACGTCTTCAAACTCGGCGCCGTTCTTCACATGCCAGGCATGCAGCGCGGTGTAGCGCACCGGTTCGAAGATGTGCCCGCAATGTCGACCGGCCACGGCGCCGAAGGTCACCGGCGTGTAGTTCGGACGGAACATGGTGGTGCCCATCTGCGGGATGGTCACGTTCAGCGAACGGGCGGCAATGGCCAGACCGTTGACGTTGCCGAGCTTGCCCTGATCGGTGCCGAAGCCCAGCGCGGTGTAGCGTTTGACGTGCTCGACCGACTCGAAACCTTCACGGGTCGCCAATTCGATGCCACCGGCGGTGACATCGTTCTGGAAGTCGACGAATTGCTTCGGTGCACGCGCCGAGTTCTTCTCGTGCGGCACCTGGAACAGCGCCAGGGTCGGCTCTTCGAGACGGCTCAGGGCTTTCGGCAACACGCCTTCGACGGTCTGGAAACCGGCTTCGGCAGCAGCGCGCACGCCACCTTCAAAACCGTCGGCCAGCGAATCGCCGAGCGCGTAGACGCCATTGATGCCACCGACGCACACGCGCTTCTGCGGTGCTTCGCCCGGTACGAAACCGAGAATGTCTTCGCGCCAGACCGGTTTGCCACCGAGGTGCGAAGCCAGGTGAACCACCGGGCTGTAACCACCGGAGCTGGCCACCAGGTCGCAGTCGAGCCATTCGCCCGGACTGGTCACGGCGTGGGCCTTTACGTCAATCGCGGCGACGCGGGCAGCGGTCACACGCTTGCTGCCACGCACTTCGATGACGGCGCTGCCGGTGAGGATGCGAATGCCTTTGGCGCGCGCTTCTTCGACCAATGCACCGCGCGGATTGCTGCGGGCATCAGCGATGGCGACCACTTGCAGACTGGCATCGAGCCAATCCAGAGCGACGCGATAGGCGTGATCGTTGTTGGTCGACAGCACCAGTTTTTTGCCCGGCGCTACGCCATAACGACGCACGTAAGTCGACACCGCGCCGGCTAGCATGTTGCCCGGCACGTCGTTGTTGCCGTACACCAGCGGACGCTCGTGGGCGCCGGTCGCCAGCACCACGCGCTTGGCGCGGACACGGTGGATGCGCTGCCGCACCTGACCGATCGGCGCGCGGTCGCCGAGGTGATCGGTCAGGCGTTCGTGAATGGTCAGGAAGTTGTGGTCGTGGTAACCGTTGACCGTGGCGCGCGGCAACAGCAGCACGTCCGGGGTGTTCTTCAATTCAGCGATGACACTGGCGACCCATTCCATCGCCGGTTTGCCGTCGAGGCTTTCGCGCGAGTCGAGCAGGCTGCCGCCGAACTCTTCCTGCTCATCGGCCAGAATCACGCGGGCACCGCTGCGCGCAGCGGCCAGGGCTGCGGCGAGACCGGCCGGGCCGGCACCGACGATCAGCACGTCGCAGTGCTGGTTCATGTAGTCGTAGGTGTCCGGATCGTTCTCGGTCGGCGAACGGCCGAGGCCGGCAGCCTTGCGGATGTACTTCTCGTAAGTCATCCAGAACGATTGCGGGTACATGAAGGTTTTGTAGTAGAAACCCGGCGGCATCAGCTTGCCGCCGACCTTGCCGAGAATCCCCATCATGTCGTTGTTGACGCTCGGCCAGCCATTGGTGCTGGTGGCGACCAGGCCCTGATACAACGCCTGTTGCGTGGCGCGCACGTTGGGAATCTGCGTGGCTTCGGTGGCACCGATCTGCAGCACGGCGTTCGGTTCTTCGGAACCGGCCGCGAAGATGCCGCGAGGACGCGAATACTTGAAGCTGCGGCCGATGATATCGACGCCGTTGGCAATCAGTGCAGCAGCCAGCGAGTCGCCTTCATAGCCTTTGTAGGTCTGGCCGTTGAAGGTGAAGCTCAGCACTTTGTTGCGGTCGATCCGTCCACCGTTGGACAGGCGATTGGTCTGGCTCATACCTTCTCTCCCAGCGCCGTCGTGGCTGTTTTCGCAGTGCCAGCCTTGTCGGTGAATTGCGGCTTCTCGCCGATCTTGTAGCTCTCGAGAATCTCGTAGGTCACGGTATCGCGAGTGACGTTGAAGTACTGGCGGCAACCGGCAACGTGGTCCCACAACTCGTGGTGCAGACCGCGCGGGTTATCGCGGAAGAACATGTAATCACCCCACTCTTCATCAGTGCAGGCGCCAGGGTCGAGCGGGCGCGGGATGTGCGCCTGACCGGATGCGTGGAATTCCTCTTCAGAGCGCAGTTCGCCGCAGTGAGGACAGAAGATATGCAACATGGGGATTTCTCCTGTTAGTGGGCAACCGCAGCAGCGCCGTGTTCATCGATCAACGCACCGTTGTGGAAACGGTCGATGGAGAAAGGTGCAGCCAATGGGTGCATTTCACCCTTGGCCAGACTCGCGGCAAACACGTTGCCCGAGCCAGGCGTTGCCTTGAAACCGCCGGTGCCCCAACCGCAGTTGAAGAACATGTTCGGGACCGGGGTTTTCGAAATGATCGGGCAGGCGTCCGGCGTGGTGTCGACGATACCGCCCCACTGGCGGTTCATGCGTACGCGGGACAACACCGGGAACATCTCGACGATGGCCTGGATGGTGTGTTCGATTACCGGGTACGAACCACGCTGGCCGTAGCCGTTGTAGCCGTCGATACCGGCGCCGATCACCAGGTCGCCCTTGTCGGACTGGCTGATGTAACCGTGTACGGCGTTGGACATGATCACGCTGTCGATAATCGGCTTGATCGGCTCGGACACCAGCGCTTGCAGCGGGTGGGATTCGATCGGCAGGCGGAAACCGGCAAGCTTGGCCATGTGCCCGGAGTTACCGGCCGTCACCACGCCGACGCGCTTGGCGCCGATGAAACCCTTGTTGGTTTCGACGCCGATGCACACACCGTTTTCCTTGCGGAAACCGATCACTTCGGTCTGCTGGATCAGGTCCACGCCCAAGGCATCGGCGGCACGCGCGAAGCCCCAGGCCACGGCATCGTGTCGGGCGACGCCGCCGCGACGCTGCACGGTTGCGCCCATGATCGGGTAGCGGGTGTTTTTCGAGCAGTCCAGGTACGGAATCTCGTCCGCAACCTGCTTGGCGTCGAGCAATTCGCCGTCGACGCCGTTGAGGCGGTTGGCGCTGACCCGACGCTCGGAATCACGGATGTCCTGCAGGGTGTGGCACAGGTTATAAACGCCGCGCTGGGAGAACATCACGTTGTAGTTGAGATCCTGCGACAGGCCTTCCCACAATTTCATCGCGTGTTCGTAGAGGTGCGCCGACTCGTCCCACAGGTAGTTGGAGCGCACGATGGTGGTGTTGCGCGCGGTGTTACCGCCGCCCAGCCAGCCCTTCTCGACCACGGCGACATTGGTGATGCCGTGCTCCTTGGCCAGATAGTAGGCCGTCGCCAGGCCGTGCCCGCCGCCGCCGACGATGACCACGTCGTAGACTTTTTTCGGCGTTGGCGTGCGCCACATGCGCTGCCAGTTTTCGTGGTGGCTGAGCGAGTGTTTGAACAGGCCGAAGCCGGAATAGCGTTGCATAGTCATTACTCCAAAACCGACTCAGCGATAAACCGGGAAGTCTGCGCACAGGGCCGAGACCTGCTGGGCGACATCGGCCTCGACATCGGCGTCGCCGAGGTTGTCGAGGATGTCGCAGATCCAGCCGGCGAGGGTTTCGCACTGGCTGACCTTGAAGCCGCGCGTGGTCACCGCCGGGGTGCCGATGCGCAGGCCCGAGGTCACGAACGGCGACTGCGGGTCGTTCGGCACGGCGTTCTTGTTCACCGTGATGTGGGCACGGCCCAGCGCGGCGTCGGCGTCCTTGCCGGTCAGGCCCTGACGGATCAGGCTGACCAGGAACAGATGGTTGTCGGTGCCGCCGGAGACCACATCGTAGCCACGCTTGATGAACACGCTGGCCATCGCCTGGGCGTTGTCGATCACTTGTTGCTGATAAGCCTTGAAGCCAGGTTCCAGCGCTTCCTTGAAGCACACCGCTTTACCGGCGATGACGTGCATCAGCGGACCGCCCTGGGCGCCGGGGAAAACGGCGGCGTTGAGCTTCTTCTCGATCTCTTCGTTGGACTTGGCCAGGATCAGCCCGCCACGCGGACCGCGCAGGGTCTTGTGCGTGGTGGTGGTGACCACATCGGCGTACGGCAGCGGGTTCGGGTACAGGCCGGCAGCAACCAGACCGGCGACGTGGGCCATGTCGACGAACAGCAGCGCACCGACCTTGTCGGCGATCTGACGGAAGCGCGGGAAGTCCAGAGTCTTTGAGTAAGCGGAGAAACCGGCAACGATCATTTTCGGTTTGCACTCGACGGCCAGACGCTCGACTTCGTCGTAGTCGATCAGTCCGGTGTCGGTGTTGATGCCGTACTGCACGGCGTTGTAGAGCTTGCCCGAGGACGACACTTTCGCGCCGTGGGTCAGGTGACCGCCGTGGGCCAGGCTCATGCCGAGGATGGTGTCACCCGGTTGGATCAGCGCCAGGTACACGGCGCTGTTGGCCGAAGAACCGGAGTGCGGCTGGACGTTGGCGTAATCGGCGCCGAACAGTTGCTTGGCGCGTTCGATGGCCAGCGCTTCGACCTTGTCCACATGCTCGCAGCCACCGTAGTAGCGCTTGCCCGGATAGCCTTCGGCGTATTTGTTGGTCAGGCCGCTGCCTTGCGCCTGCATGACGCGTTTGCTGGTGTAGTTCTCCGACGCGATCAGCTCGATGTGATCTTCCTGACGTTGCTCCTCGGCATTCATCGCCGCCAGCAGTGCATCGTCGTAACCCTGGATCTGGTCTTGCTTGCTGAACATCGCGTCTCTCCCAGCGGCATCTGTGCGCCATTCGTCTCGGTAAGGCACTGGCAATGATGGCAGTGCCCTTTGATGCGATGGTATGACCGGCACAGACAGCTCAAATGCCTGCGCGCGCCACGCAAAGGTGCGTTTACGACATGGCTGGAAATGACCTCTTCGAAACGCCGCAGATCCCCTGTGGGAGCGAGCCTGCTCGCGAAGAGGCCGGCACATCCGACATAGAAGTTGGCTGGCAGACCGCTTTCGCGAGCAGGCTCGCTCCCACAGGGGTCAGGCGATGATTTGGCGGATGGCAAGCAGCAGGAAGAAATGCGCGGGATACAGCGCATATGCCCAGCGCCGCATCGGTGGTGGCTGCAGATGTCGCCCATGTCGCAACAAGAACATTCCCAGCATCGGCGCAAACAGACATGTCGCCAGGCCGAGAATCGCCACGCTGTTGCCGAACCGCGCCGACTCGAGCAGCACCTGCCATTGGTTCGCCGCCAGACACACCAGCCCCGGCAACAGGCTGAAATACCAGGATCGGCGGAACACCAGCAGCAGCGCCAACGGCAACAATACGCCGAAGAAACCGAACATCAGTCGTTCTGAAAAAACCGCCGCAACCACCAGCGCGGCCAGTGCGAGCAATCGCGCCACCGATGCTGAATCCTGCCAGCCACGCGCCACCAGCAAGCCCAGCGCCAGCGTCGGCATTACGTTGAACGTGTCAGGGTCGGGGATATAAAAGCGATAAGGGATTTCGCTGATGGCGCTGAACAGCACCAGCCAGCCCAGATAGCGCCATTCCATCTTGCGCGAATCGTCCCGGGCCAGATTCGCCGCCATCGCCAGGCAAAACCATGGAAACGCCAATCGCCCGGGCACATACAACCAATCGGCGGAGAAGCCGACATATCGCAGGTGATCGAGCAACATGCTCAGCAACGCCAGCCATTTGAGCAGATCCAGGGCGCCGTCGCGTTGGCTCAGGTGCATAATCGGCCCATAAACTGGTAATTTTCCCCACCCGACATTGCATGTGCTCCCCGGAAGATCTTCGGTAAAGTGCGCATCCTCATTGACCACGAGCCTTCACAAGAGTCTCGATTACGGAAGCCGGCCATGACCGACAAGAGCCAACAATTCGCCAGCGACAACTATTCCGGGATCTGCCCGGAAGCCTGGGCCGCCATGGAACAGGCCAACCACGGCCACCAGCGCGCTTACGGCGACGATGAATGGACCGCCCGCGCGGCCGATCATTTCCGCAAACTGTTCGAAACCGACTGCGAAGTGTTCTTCGCCTTCAACGGCACCGCCGCCAACTCGCTGGCCCTGTCGTCGCTGTGCCAGAGTTACCACAGCGTGATCTGCTCGGAAACCGCCCACGTCGAAACCGACGAATGCGGCGCTCCGGAATTCTTCTCCAACGGCTCGAAGCTGCTGATCGCCGGCACTGAAAACGGCAAGATCACCCCGCAATCGATCCGCGAAGTCGCGCTCAAGCGTCAGGACATCCATTACCCGAAACCGCGCGTGGTGACCCTGACTCAAGCCACCGAAGTCGGCAGTGTGTACACCCCGGAAGAAGTCCGCGCCATCAGCGCAACCTGCAAGGAGCTGGGCCTGCACCTGCACATGGACGGCGCGCGGTTCTCCAACGCCTGCGCATTCCTCGGCTGCTCGCCCGCCGACCTGACCTGGAAAGCCGGCGTCGACGTGCTGTGTTTCGGCGGCACCAAGAACGGCATGGCGGTGGGTGAAGCGATCCTGTTCTTCAACCACAAACTGGCCGAAGACTTCGACTACCGCTGCAAGCAGGCCGGGCAACTGGCGTCGAAGATGCGCTTTTTGTCGGCACCGTGGGTCGGCATTCTGGAAAACGACGCCTGGCTCAAATACGCCCGCCACGCCAACCACTGCGCGCAACTGCTGGCAGAACTGGTCAGCGACATTCCCGGGGTCGAACTGATGTTCCCGGTGCAGGCCAACGGCGTGTTCCTGCAACTGTCCGAGCCGGCCATCGCTGCGTTGACTGCAAAGAACTGGCGCTTCTACACCTTCATCGGCAAGGGCGGCGCACGTTTCATGTGCTCCTGGGACACCGAAGAAGAACGCGTGCGCGAACTGGCGCGCGATATTCGCGAGGTCATGTCGGCCTGATTCCCCTCCCAAGTTGCATTCCCATGCTCAGCACGGGAATGCAACCCAGAGGCTGCGCGTCGCAGACCTGCATTTTCAGAATCGGACTACACCAAGGCCTACAGAAAGCAAGAAAATCCCGCCATAGACTGCCCGCTCCCGATTCAAGGAGCGCACGCGATGGCAATTCCCGGCTACATGACGATCACGGGCAAGACCCAAGGGCTGATTTCGGCAGGCTGCTCAACGCCTGATTCGGTCGGCAACAGATATCAGGCGGCACACACCGATCAAATCATGGTGCTGTCGTACAGCCACAACCTCGCCAACCTCGACAACTCTCACCGAGCCACCCACGCGCCGGTCATTGTCACCAAAGTCGTCGACAAATCTTCACCGCTGCTGGCCCAGGCACTGGCCAACCGTGAAGAGATCGACTGCAAGATCAACTTCTACCGAACCTCCCCTCAGGGTCAGCAGGAAAAATACTTTTCTGTCTCGATCGACGGTGCGGTGCTCACCGAACTGAACCTGGATATGCCCCACGTCATTCTGCACAACGACGCTGAGCCTCAAGAGCAGGTCGCCATTCGTTATCGTGGCATCAGCTGGGTGCATCACCTCGCCGGGACCAGCGGCCATGCCTCGTGGGGCGAAGAAGGTTGAGCGATCAGCGCCATGGTCTCAGCGACGTTCGACACGTTGCCGGCAAGCTGCTCGGACAGGCACAGACAGTCGGCTCACATCATCTGGCATTCGGCAGTGCGCGCGTGCAGTTCAATCAGGAGGTCGCGCGCTTCGCCAAGGGCATTGTCGATGATGTCGCCAGCGGCCGCCTTTCAGCGGACATGGGCCTTGACGCCCTCGCACAGGAACAGCGTCATCTTCTGAACCAATCCAGAGTTCTGGTACGCGGCACCAAAGGTGCCATTCATGAAGCGGTAAAAAAACGCCCGTTATCGATGCTCAGGCAGCCTGCCTCGCGCTCCGATCCAGACAGGTTGCTGCGCGCGATTCATCAGCAGAACCTCAGAGTGGCGCGCGTTAATAACAGCAGCACCGCGCGCAGCCCTCACCCCGTCAACGACTTGAAGTTCTTCCCCAGCGAGCACTGGCCGCAAGATCGTCCGGCCCCATCGGAGCCGGGTTTTTACATCGTGCCGAAAAGCATTGTCGCCGAGAAGCTTGAGGCACAACTGCTCCCCTCCGCCAACCCGAATGTCATCGCCAGATTCAGAAGTTTGAATCCGACCCCGGACATGATTAAAGCCGGTTCGATGATCGTGCTGAGCGACCCTGACAATCAGCAATGCACATACGAGGAAGCATTGCTGATGCAGACCGCGCGTTTCGTCAGTGCGACGCTGGAACCGCTGACCGTGGAAGAAGCGGATTTCATGGCGCAGCACTATGGCGTGATCCAGACCGCACTCGCCTATGAATCAAAAGTGATCGGGGTCGTCACGGCCATGGCGGCCAATCATCTGGATGGCATAAAAAATGTCCTCGCGGATCTTGAGAAGCTGCATGTTCATACGCTGGACGCAAAAGGCAGCCTGAACTCGAAGCCGTTCAAAAAACAACGTGCGCAGTTGCTGGAAAAACTGGACGTCCATCTCAACCGGTTCACGCGGCAAAGCATTGGTCTCCCGGATCACCCGAGCCTCAAGACCGCTCTCGGCATCGATCATCCTCACCTTGTGCACCGCTGGAGAAAGGCTGGCGGCATCGGCCAGAACCCAGGTTATGCCACACATATTCGGGCTATCAGCCAAGCGTCACAGTACGTCAAATATGGCGGCTGGATCGGCACAGCAGTAGGCGGTGGCGCCTCGGCCTTGAAGATGCAGGATGTGTGCCTGCATGGGAATACCGAGGCGTGTGAAAAGGTGAAATTCACGGAAACCGGAAGCTTTATGGGTGGCATGGTTGGAGGAGCAATCAGCAGTCGCCTCTTGACTGCGCCACTAGCAGCGAAAATTTGTCTGGGAATAGGCGTTCCGACAGGAGGAGTTGGCACCTTGGTCTGCGGTGCAGTAGCGGTGGGCGTCGGATCTCTTGCAGCGGTAATAATAGGTGAAACATTGGGCGAAGATGCTGCTGAGATAATTTACCAAGATTCTCGATAAGTCGCCTGACCAAACATTTCCCAATATAAAACCAGCGAACACTCCAAGCAGAACCAAATAGCGTCTTTCTTTATGAAACCACGAACAAAAATATGCAAAACATGCAGTGCCAAAAATAAAAAGACGCTTTTCAAATGTCATGTTTGTGGCAGCAGGTTTGAAAAACGCCTGCCGCAGCCAAAAAAATGGTTTGCCCTTACACCGAGAAGGCGTGGACTTCTAATATGCGACCTGGCGACCCTATGCTTGTTTATCGTTGCTGCTCGCGCAATTTACAAACAGAGCATTCAGTTACCTTACAGAATTCAGAGAAAAACCCAGTGGTACGAATTCAACGGATTGGAAATAGCAGCCCCCTTGTCAGCAATGTTTATGCTTGCGGTTTTGATGACGACTTTTTCAATCATCATTGGAGACCAAGGCAAACATTTCAATTCAAAGCCATTTGATCGGATCTTAATTTTCAGCTTCATCTCAACTCCACTGCTTTATTTCAGCGCATCGTTTTTTGGACATCCCGTCCGGTAGATCTGGCACGCAGGACTCGGAAATTACGCCGGCGGGACTTTGGGCGAGAAAGGCGGCGAATGGATCGCACAGAAAGTATACGAGGCTGTTAAATGACTCTTGGTACTTCAGAGAAAATATTCTTGTTGATTGGTATCATAGACTTCGTCGGCATATTTACTTTGATAGGAGTGATGTTGTATGTCGCGAAAACAAAGACCGAAACCATATTGAACCATCTAACAAACAGTTCTATTTCGAGCAGACTGATAATGCTTTGGCACGGAGGTCCTTGGGGCAAAATCTACATGATGGGAGAAGTGTTCGACATCATGCGAAACCCTGAATTTTACATTCACACAGGAAAACTTTGCGCGAAAGACTTCGAAAACTTCCCCAAAAAACTGAAAAAGAACCTGATTATTTTATACAAACTGGTTTTCATTTTTTTTGCAATTATGATGTGCCTGGGAATAAGCTCATCCGTAGATCAAATTAACAATATCGTAAAAGATCCAATTGTGATCATGACGCTGGTGAGTTTCACAGGTCTTTTAGTGGTAAATGGAATTTTACTTTATACCGCCAAGAGAAAACTGGAAACGATCCTAAATAGCCTGAAACGCAGTTCAATCACATCGTCTTTGCTCATGTTATGGCAAGCGGGCCTGGGGGGACGTATTTATATGTTGGGTGAGATTTTCGGCATCCTCAAAAGACCCGCACGGTACATTTCCCAAGGCAAAGTCAGCGCAAGAGATGTTAAGAATTTCCCGCCAAAACTCAAACGCGACCTGCTCAAACTGAATAAATACCAGCAGATATTTGGCTTTGCCTTTGTGGGCTTCGGCCTGCTCGCTTTGTTCGGGCTGATTTGAAATAGCACTTTCCCGGTCGATCTCCTCATTTAGGAGATCGACCCAAGTTCATGCCTATTTAAAACTCAATCCGCACATCCCCCTTCGGCACGCTGCAGCACGACAGGATAAACCCTTCCGCCTCGTCATCCTCGGTAATCCCGCCGTTGTGTTCCATCTCCACTTCGCCGCCCAGTTTCATCACCTTGCATGTCCCGCAAATGCCCATGCCGCAGGCTTTCGGGATCATCAGGCCGAGTTTGGCGGCGGCTGCGTGGACGGTTTCGCCCGGGCCGACGCGGATGCTTTTGCCGGAGGCGGTGAATTCGACCTGGTGCAAATCCGCGGCGTCGATTTCCGGCGCATCGGCGGCTTGTTCGGCCTGTTCCACCGCGTCGGCGCGGGCCTCGGGTGGCGTGGCGCCGAAGGATTCTTCGTGGTAACGCGACATGTCGTAGCCGGCCGCTTCCAGCAAGCGTTTGACCGCGGTCATGTACGGCGTCGGGCCGCAGCAGAACACTTCGCGCTCAAGGAAGTCCGGGACCATCAGTTCGAGCATCTTGTGATTCAGATAACCGCGATACCCGGCCCATGGCTCACCGAGGCCGTGCTTTTCGCAGATCAGGTGCAGGCTGAAGTTATCGATCCGCGAAGCCATGTGCTCGAGTTCGCGGTGGTAAATGATGTCTTTCGGCGAGCGCGCGCTGTGCACGAAGGTCATGTCGACGTTGGCATTGGTGTCGTAGAACCAGCGCGCCATCGACATGCACGGGGTGATGCCGACGCCGCCGCTCAGATACAGGACCTTCGGGCTCGGGAAGTCGATCGCGTTGAACAGCCCGACCGGGCCGTGCACCGCCAGCTCCTGACCTTCATGCAAAGTGTCATGCAACCAGTTCGAGACCTTGCCGCCCGGCACGCGTTTGATCGTCACCGAAAAGCTGTACGGCACCGACGGCGAGCTTGAAATGGTGTACGAGCGCATGATCGGCTGGCCTTCGATTTCCAGCTCCAGGGTGACAAACTGCCCCGGCTTGAAGAAGAACAGGATCGGCTGGTCGGCCATAAAGCAGAAGGTGCGCACATCCCAGGTTTCCTGGATGACTTTGACGCAACGGACAATGTGTCGGCCATTGGCCCAGGTCTGGGTGGTGACCGGATTCAGGAAGCTGTTGGACATGCTGTTCTCCACGGCCGACTGTCGGCCTCTTGTCGGCGATTCTGCGTATAGCGCAGACCGTGCGTTTACCTATCCGCGACATTGACATACTTATCGCGACCAGCCCTTGAACACCGGGCCTTGCGCGTCGGGAACAGATTGCGCCATGTCGCGCATGGATAAGGTTCCCCCCAGCGCCGGCCCCACACTCGCCCCAACAAAAGACGACTTCTTTACACCTTGCGTAGCAACCGTTTTGCAGCACACCTGATCAGCCACTTTCGCCGGCCACGCAGAGGGCCATGAGGATTACATCGATGGACGTCACCGCAAAAATCAGCCTGGGCGATCCGCTGGAACCCGCACGCAAGGCCACCGCGCAAATGCTTCAGGAGCGCGAGCGCACTTTTTCGCTGCCACAGCCGTTCTACAGCGACGAGCGCCTGTTCGATATCGATATGCAGGAGATCTTCCAGAAGGAATGGTTGATCGCCGGCATGACCTGCGAGATCCCGGCCAAGGGTAACTACCTGACCCTGCAGGTCGGCAAGAACCCGATCATCGTCATTCGCGGCGCCGAGGGCGTGGTGCACGCGTTCCACAACGTCTGCCGCCACCGTGGCTCGCGCCTGTGCACCAGTGAAAAAGGCAAAGTCGCCAAACTGGTCTGCCATTACCACCAGTGGACTTACGAACTGGACGGTCGCCTGTTGTTCGCCGGTACCGAGATGGGCGCCGACTTCGACATGAAGCAGTACGGCCTGAAACCGGTGAACGTGAAAACCGCTGGCGGTTACATCTTCATCAGCCTGGCGGAGAACCCGCCGGCCATCGATGACTTCCTGTCGACGCTCAACCATTACATGGAACCGTATGACATGGAGAACACCAAGGTGGCGATTACCACCACCTTGATGGAGAAAGCCAACTGGAAACTGGTGCTGGAAAACAACCGCGAGTGCTACCACTGCAACGCATCGCACCCGGAACTGTTGAAAACCCTGCTGGAATGGGACGACGTCACCGACCCGCGCGCCGATCAGGCGTTCAAGGATCACGTCGCCGCTTCCGCCGCTGCCTGGGAAGCGGAAAAGATCCCTTACGCTCACGCCAGTTTCGGCTTGCGCAACCGTATCGTGCGTATGCCGCTGCTCAAGGGCACCGTGTCGATGACCCTCGACGGCAAACAGGGCTGCGCCAAACTGATGGGCCGCATCAAGAACCCGGACCTGGGCTCGATGCGCATCCTGCACCTGCCGCACTCGTGGAACCACTGCATGGGCGATCACATCATCGTCTTCACCGTGTGGCCGATCAGCGCCCAGGAAACCATGGTCACCACCAAGTGGCTGGTGCACAAGGACGCAGTGGAAGGTGTCGATTACGACGTCGAGCGCATGCGCCAGGTGTGGGATGCGACCAACGATCAGGACCGCCGTCTGGCTGAGGAAAACCAGCGCGGGATCAACTCCACCGCTTACCAGCCGGGGCCTTACTCCAAAACCTATGAATTCGGCGTGGTCAACTTCGTCGACTGGTACAGCGAGAGGATGTTGAACAACCTCGGGGCTGAGCCAGCGCCTTACCTCAAAGGCGTACCGGTTCAGGGCTGATCAAGAGCAAAAGATCGCAGCCTGCGGCAGCTCCTACAGGTGGAATGCATTCCCCTGTGGGAGCGAGCCTGCTCGCGAAGACGCCCTGACCCACGCTACATCTCCCAGCTGATCAATTTCCGATCAACCACCCCCGCCCCCATACCCACCAAGCCCTCCAGCCTTCCGCAAACAAGTTATCCACATACCCGCCCACAGCAAATGGGGGTAACTGTGGATGACTCAAAAAATATCCTGCTGATTTGCAAAGAAAAATCGTGACTTATGCTGAATCGCGGTTTCTCAAAACAATTGATCGTTTTTTGATCACACTCGTACATAGCACGTATTCAGAGGCCTGTAGCGGGTAGCGAACATGTTATCCACAGAAGCGCCAACAGGGATCGGGGACAACTTTCAATCTCCTGTGGAAAAACGCCTGTGACTGGGGAAAACCCCTTCGCGTTAACAGCTCTCGGCGCCCGGGGATCACATTTGATCAATAATTGATCAAACCCATGTAAGCCCTGCTCCATATGGGCTACAGCTGATAGCGAACATCTTATCCACAGAAGCGCCAACAGAGATTGGGGGCAACTTCTCGATTTATACCGACCGAAAAGCCCGAGAAATCCGTGAGTTACGCTGATCGTTTTTTGATCTTATGGCTGAAAGGCTTGAATGGCGTGGGGTGCGAGCAAGGGCGAACACGTTATCCACAGCTTCGCCAACAGGGATTGTGGGTAAACAGTAAAGATTGACTGTGAATGAATACCAATGTGGGAGCGAGCCTGCTCGCGAAAGCGGACTATCAGCTGATACATGTATCGACTGACCCATAGCTTTCGCGAGCAGGCTCGCTCCCACAGGGGGTATTGCCTGGAAGAGGGTGACTAGCGGACAACGCCCTCTTCAATAAGCAACTTCAGAATCGCCTCCGCCCCGGCCTGCGCGGTGACGCCTTTGAGCACCTGCCCACCGCCACCACTGGCCTTAGCTGTCGCTGCTTTCATCCGGTCGGCGCCGCTCTTGGCCTTGATCACCTTCAAGCGCTTGGGTCGTGGCTTGGCCGGTTGCAGCGTGGCGACGGCCAACAATTGGTCCTCAACAACTTCAACGTCATCGGCGGCCAATTCGCCCCGTCGTGCCGGGCCATACGCACTCTGCCGAGGCTTCGGGGCGGCGTTATCCACAGTCGCCAGAAACGGCAGTTTCACCTTCAAGCGGCGTCGCTGCCCGCGCGGCAACGCTTGCAGGACCAGCGCCGAACCGTCATTGATCGATTCGACCTGCGCCAGGCCCACCACCAGCGGCCAGCCCAGACCTTCCGCCAGGAGGAACGGCAACATTCCCGAACCTTCCCCGGTTTCCGCCTGACTGCCGGTCAGCACCACTTGCGCCCCGGCATCGCGCAGGTACGCGGTCAGCGCCGGCAAGGCATCGGCGCCAACGGGTTGTTCCAGCACATGCAGTTGTTCCAGGCCCATGCCCAGATAGGCACGCAGGGCCGGTTCGGCAACATCACCGGCGTGCAGCACTTGCAGGTTATCCCCAGCCAATTGCAGGCCCAGTTCCACCGCGCGCGCATCCTGATCGGCGCGCCGTGGCCGACCTGAGGTCGGGTGAGCGCCGATTGAAACCAGACTGATAACGTTCGTGTTCATAGGGTTTCCTTACGCCGCATCGCGCTTGGCTTCGTTGCGGTAAGCCGCGACCGCTTCGATCAACGCTTGCAGAATCTCTGCGCTTTCGCCGATCACCGAGAGGTCGGCACGCTTGATCATGTCGCAACCCGGATCGAGGTTGATCGCCACCACCTTGTCGCAGGCGCCAATGCCTTGCAGGTGCTGAATCGCTCCCGAGATGCCCACAGCCACATAAACCCGCGCAGTGACCCAGGTGCCGGACGCGCCTACCTGACGATCCCGGGCCATGAAGCCGTCGTCCACCGCCACCCGCGAAGCGCCTTCGGTGGCGCCGAGGGCTGCGGCCGTTTCGTGGAACAACTGCCAGTCCTTGACGCCGTTGCCGCCGGAGAAAATGAACTCCGCTTCGGCCATCGGAATCGCCGCCGGATCTACCGCCACTGCGCCGAGATCTTCGATTCGCGACAAGCTGCGCGCGACGCTTGTGGATAACTCCACTGGCAACGCTTCGTGACGAGTTTCGCTGACCGGTTCTGCGCATTCGGCAGCGGCGAGAATCAACCGCGCCACCGGACGCGCCAGGTCTTGCAATCCGGCCCCGGCGCGGCCGATGCACTCCTGATCCTTGACCTGCCAGACCCGCGTGGCCGGGCGCTCGCCCAGCGCTGCAGCAAAGCGTCGGGCGAGTTCGCCGCCACCGCTGCGGCTGTCCGGCAGCAACCAGTGACGCGGGTTGAATTGGTTATCCACAGCGCGCAAACCCTGCACCCGTTGCTCCGGTGCATAACCGCTGAATTCCTCGCCTTCAAGCACCAGCAAGCGATCGACGCCAGCGGTTTCGAAAGCGCTTTCCTTATGCTCGCCGAACACCACGGCGAGCACCGCACCATCGGTGCCGGCCAGTTGGTGAGCAAGGCCGAGCAGATCGCGGTCGTGGCTGCTCAGGCGACCACCGACCATATCCGGCACCACACTGATGTAGAACGCCGGGGCCGGTACCTGATGCAGCGGCAACTGCACTTCAACAGCAGCCGAGCGTTTGACCGCCCCACCCTGCTGCGCGCCGCTGCGGTCAATGCGTTTGATGCCGTTAGGGCCGATAAAACCCATGCCGTGCAGATTCTTGCGGATGACGCCATTGGGACCCATCCAGCTGTGCTGCGCCGGTTGCATCGCCGCGTGCAGCGGATGCAGGCGGTTGCGCGCAATCCATTCGGCGCGCGGGTCGCGGCGGATAATGTCGCTCATCAGTGCACCTCCGCAGGTTCACGTTTGGCCGGGGTGGCAGGCTTGCTTGGCGCGGCGTCCTCGAGCAGCGCGTCGGCCACCAGTTCGGCGATGTCCTTGATCAGCGGACGCGGTTCGACCACGCCTTCGAGCATCGCCGTGCACTGTGGACAACCCACCGCCACCAGTTCGGCGCCGGTTTCGCGGATGTCTTCCATGCGCATGTCGGGGATGCGCTGCTTGCCCGGAATGTCGGTGATCGGCGCGCCGCCACCGCCGCCGCAGCAGCGTGAGCGGAAGCCGGAACGTTGCATCTCTTTGACTTCGATGCCGAGGGCACGCAGCACTTCGCGCGGCGCTTCGTACTCGCCATTGTAGCGGCCCAGGTAGCATGGATCGTGATAGGTCACGCTATTGCCTTTGTGCTGCCCGAGGTTGAGCGCGCCGGCCTGAATGATCTCGGCCATGTAGGTGCTGTGGTGCTGCACCAGATAGTTGCCGTCGAAGGCGCCGTACTCGTTTTTCAGCACATGGAAACTGTGCGGATCGCAGGTGACGATGCGGTTGAAGCTGTATTTGGCCAATGTCTGGATATTGCGTTTGGCGAGCTGCTGGAACGTTGCTTCGTCGCCGAGACGGCGGGCCACATCTCCGCTGTCGCGTTCCTCAAGACCGAGTACGGCGAAGTCGACTTTCGCTGCCTTCAGCACTTTGACGAAGGCACGCAGGGTGCGCTGGTTGCGCATGTCGAAGGCGCCGTCGCCGACCCAGAAGAGCACGTCGGTGGATTTCTTTTCGCTGAGCAGAGTGAGGTTCAGGTCCGCTGCCCAGTTCATCCGCCCGCCCGGGGCGAAACCGCCGGGGTTGTCGGTTGCAATAAGGTTCTCGAGAACTTCGGCACCCTTGTTCGGCGTCGCGCCTTTTTCCAGGGTCAGATGCCGGCGCATGTCGACGATCGCATCGACGTGCTCGATCATCATCGGGCATTCCTCGACGCAGGCGCGGCAGGTGGTGCACGACCACAGGGTTTCGGCATCGACCAGACCGTTGACGATCGGTTGGTGCGGATTGCCGCCATGCTCGCCGATCGGTTTGCCCGGATACGGGCTGCCGGCGAACTTCGCATCAGTGCCGCCGGCGAGGCCGACGACCATGTCCTGAATCAGTTTTTTCGGGTTCAGCGGCTGTCCGGCGGCGAAGGCCGGGCAAGCCGCTTCGCACTTGCCGCACTGCACGCAGGCGTCGAAACCGAGCAACTGGTTCCAAGTGAAATCCTTGGGTTTTTCCACGCCCAGCGGCGCATCGGGATTGTTCAGGTCCAGCGGTTTCAGACCGGTCGAGCGCCCGCCGCCAAAGCGTTCCGGGCGACGGTGCCAGGCCAGGTGCAGCGCACCGGCAAAGGCATGTTTCATCGGCCCGCCCCAGGTCATGCCGAAGAACAGTTCCGACACGCCCCACAGCACGCCAACACCGAGGATGGCTGCGAGCACCCAGCCGCCGAAGTTTTCCGGCAGGATCCCCGCCACCGGCAGGGTCACCAGGAAAAACGACGCGGAGAAGGCCAGCAGGCTTTTCGGCAGGCGCATCCACGGGCCTTTCGACAGACGCGCAGGCGGATTGACCCGGCGCAGGTACATGAAGATCGCGCCGACGAACATCACCGCCGACATCAGCAGCAAGGCGTAGCCAAGGATGCGGTTATGCAGGCCGAAACCGTGCACAAGAATGGCCAGCACAATCGACGCCACCGCACCGCCGGCCGTGGCGACGTGGGTGTTGGCAATGTATTTGTCCCGCGCGACGACGTGGTGCAGGTCGACCATGTAGCGCTTGGGCATGGCCAGCAGACCGCCGAGCAGATCGACCTTCGCCGCCCGCCCCCGGCGCCACATGTTCATCCGCCGCAACGCGCCGAGGACAGCAAGGCCCAGGGCTGCGAACAACAGGATTGGAAGAAGGGTGTTCAACATAGGTGAAGCTCCCACCAGTGCAACCTGGAGAAACACGATCCGCTTTACTGTGGGAGCGAGCCTGCTCGCGAAAGCGGTGAGTCAGTCGACATCATCGTCAACTGACAGATTGCATTCGCGAGCAGGCTCGCTCCCACAGGGTTTGGTGCAAGCCGTCAGAAATCCTTGCACAACCGCAGTGCGTCGTAGATCGCGGCGTGTGTGTTGCGCTGCGCCACGCAATCGCCAATGCGGAACAGCAAGTAGCCGTCACCCGTGGTGCTCAGCGAAGGTTGCGGCTGGATCGCGAACAGCGCTTCGACGTCGATCTGGCCCTTGTTGCGCGAGCCGTCCTTGAGCGCGTAGTAGATCTCCTCGTCCGGGCGTACGCCGTTTTCGACGACCACCTGATCGACGACCCGCTCCTCTTTCGCGCCGGTGTATTCGTTCTCCAGCACCGCGATCAGCTTGTCGCCCTCGCGGTAGACCTTCTCCAGCATCATGTCGCCGGTCATGATCACTTCTTTCGGGTACATGCTGCGGTAGTAGGTCGGGAACGACGTGCCGCCGATGGCCACGCCCGGTTTGATGTCGTCGGTAACGATCTCGACCTGGCTGCCCTTGTCGGCGAGGAAGTCGGCGACCGACATGCCGGTGAACTCGCAGATGGTGTCGTAGACCAGCACGTTCTTGCCCGGCGCAACCTTGCCGTCGAGCACGTCCCAGCTGCTGACCACCAGCCCTTCGGCCGCGCCCCAGTGTTCGTTCTGCTCAAGGTACGGATGACCGCCGACCGCCAGCACCACCACGTCCGGACGCAGGTCCATGATGGTGTCGGCATCCGCCGCCGTGCCCAGGCGCAGATCGACTTTCAGCCGCGCCAGTTCCAGCTGGAACCAGCGAGTGATGCCGGCGATCTGGTCACGCTGCGGTGCTTTCGATGCGGTGGTGATCTGCCCGCCGATGAAGTCTTTTTTCTCGAACAGTGTGACGTCGTGGCCCCGCTCGGCAGCCACGCGTGCTGCTTCCATCCCGGCCGGGCCGGCACCAACGATCACCACTTTGCGTTTCGGCCCGGTGGATTTCTCGATGATGTGCGGCACGCCCATGTATTCACGGGAGGTCGCGGCGTTCTGGATGCACAGCACGTCCAGGCCCTGATACTGGCGGTCGATGCAATAGTTGGCGCCGACGCACTGCTTGATCTGGTCGATCTGGCCCATCTTGATCTTGGCGATCAGGTGCGGGTCGGCGATGTGCGCGCGGGTCATGCCGACCATGTCGACGTAACCGCCTTCAAGGATGCGCGTGGCCTGGTTCGGGTCCTTGATGTTCTGCGCGTGCAGCACCGGCACCTTGACCACCTCCTTGATCCCGGCAGCCAGATGCAGGAACGGCTCCGGTGGATAACTCATGTTCGGAATCACGTTGGCCAGGGTGTTGTGGGTGTCGCAACCCGAGCCGACCACGCCGATGAAGTCGAGCATGCCGGTGTCGTCGTAATACTTGGCGATCTGCTTCATGTCCTCGTGGGACAAGCCGTCCGGGTGGAACTCGTCACCGCACAGGCGCATGCCCACGCAGAAATCGTCACCGACCTCGGCGCGCACGGCTTTGAGGACTTCCAGGCCGAACTTCATCCGCCCTTCGAAGGTGCCGCCCCATTCGTCGGTACGCTTGTTGACGCGCGGGCTCCAGAACTGGTCGATCATGTGCTGGTGCACGGCCGACAGTTCGACACCATCAAGGCCACCGGCCTTGGCGCGGCGCGCCGCCTGAGCGTAGTTGCCGATCACCCGCCAGATCTCTTCCGGCTCGATGGTTTTGCAAGTGGCGCGGTGCACCGGTTCACGGATGCCCGAGGGCGACATCAAGGTCGGCCAGTTGAAGCCGTCCCAGCGCGAGCGCCGGCCCATGTGGGTAATCTGGATCATGATCTTGGCGCCATGCTTGTGCATGGCGTCGGCCAGATTCTGGAAGTGCGGAATGATCCGGTCGGTGGACAGATTGACCGAACTCCACCATTCCTGCGGGCTGTCGATCGCCACCACGGACGAACCGCCACAGATGGCCAGGCCGATGCCGCCCTTGGCTTTCTCTTCGTAGTATTTGACGTAGCGGTCGGTGGTCATGCCACCGTCAGTCGCATAGACCTCGGCGTGCGCGGTGCTGAGCACGCGGTTGCGGATGGTCAGTTTGCCGATCTGGATCGGCTGGAACATTGCTTCGAAAGCCATGGCACGGTCCTCGGCTTACAACGGCTTGACGATAAACAAGCCGTCATCGTGGCCCTCTTCGGAGCCCCCGTAGACTTGTTCGGCCACAGTACGAATCTTGCTGCCACGGGCTTCGAGGATCTGATCCATGGCGCCGGCGAACCAGCCGGTGAACATGTAGTCGACCTTGCGCCCGACCTTGCCGTAGACATAGACAAACGCCGAGTGCTCGAGCTTGACGCTGGCGGTGCCTTTGTCGAGGTCGATGTCCTGGATCTTGAACAGGCCCCAGCCGCGCTGCGACAGGCGTTTCATGTAGTGCTCGAACACCGCGACGCCTTCCAGGCCGTGGCATTCGGCTTCCTTTTCACACCAGTGCCAGGCGGATTTGTAGCCGGCCTTGTAGAGGATCTCGGCGTAGGCTTCAGCGCCGAGCACTTCCTCGATGCCCATGTGGTTGTTGACGAAAAAGTGACGCGGCACATAGAGCATTGGCAGGGCGTCTGAGGTCCAGACACCGGTCTCGCTGTCGACTTCGATTGGCAATTGCGGGGCGATCTTGGCCATGGAAACTTAACTCCAGAAAAATGATGGTTCAGTGTTGGCCGCGGCCCTCACCCCAGCCCTCTCCCGCAGGAGAGGGGGCAGATCGGCGGCGGTCTTGAGAAAGCGTTATTCGCCCCAGACGTTCTTAAGAACGCTTACCCAGTTCTCACCCATGATCTTGCGCACCACACGCTCGGAATGGCCGCGCTTGAGCAGGGTTTCGGTGAGGTTGGGGAATTCGCCGACGGTGCGGATGCCCAGCGGGTTGATGATCTTGCCGAAGCTGGTCAGGCGGCGGGCGTAGCCCTTGTCGTGGGTCAGGTATTCGAAGAAGTCCTGGCCGTGACCCTGAGTGAAATCGGTGCCGATACCGATGGCGTCTTCGCCGACGATGTTCATGGTGTATTCGATGGCTTCGGCGTAATCGTCGATGGTCGAATCAATGCCCTTGGCGAGGAACGGCGCGAACATGGTCACACCGACGAAACCGCCGTGGTCGGCAATGAACTTCAACTCTGCGTCGGACTTGTTGCGCGGATGTTCTTTGAGACCCGACGGCAGGCAGTGCGAGTAGCAGACCGGTTTTTTCGATTCGAGAATGACTTCTTCGGAGGTCTTGGAACCGACGTGGGACAGGTCGCACATGACGCCGACGCGGTTCATCTCGGCAACGATTTCGCGACCGAAACCTGACAGACCGCCGTCACGCTCGTAGCAACCGGTGCCGACCAGATTCTGGGTGTTGTAGCACATCTGCACGATACCGACGCCGAGCTGCTTGAACACCTCGACATAGCCGATCTGGTCTTCGAACGCGTGGGCATTCTGGAAGCCGAAGAGGATGCCGGTCTTGCCCTGCTCCTTGGCGCGACGGATGTCGGCGGTGGTGCGCACCGGCATCACCAGGTCGCTGTTTTCGCGGATCAGTTTCTGGCTGGCAGCGATGTTGTTCACGGTCGCCTGAAAGCCTTCCCACACCGACACAGTGCAGTTGGCTGCCGTCAGACCGCCCTTGCGCATGTCTTCGAACAGCTCGCGGTTCCATTTGGCAATGATCAGACCGTCGATAACGATGCTGTCGGCGTGTAATTCGGCTGGGCTCATCAGGCGTCCCCTTATTGGCAATTCATGCGCCGAATCGTCTGCCGGCGCTTTGGGGCCAGCATATGCCTCGGTGCCGGGGCGACCGGGTGCAAAAACGACAGGGGAATTGCCGAAAGCGTCAATCCGCGACAAAGGGTCGTCAGCCGTCCTCATCGGCTGGCTGTTCAAGCCCGCGCGCTTGCGCCAGAATCTGCCGCAGCCTGCACCTACCAACGGATTAGAGCGACCCCAATGAAATCAATAATCCTCGCCCTGGCACTGATTGCGACCGGCGCCCACGCCGCCGAAGAATCCGAGAACAACCCGTGCGACGCGGTGGAAAACGACATCCAGACCCTGGAATGCTCCGCCTACAGCCGCAGCACCGCCGAAGACCTGCTCAAAGACAACTACGCCAGCCTCAACGAACGCATGCAGACCGCCTACGGCAAGAACCCGACGCAACTGGCCGACATCACCGCCAAACTGAAAACCGCCCAGCAGCAGTGGTTGAAGACGCGGGATGCGGATTGCGCGGTGGAAGCGTTCCCGGCAACGGCGGGGAGCAAGGCGTTCACCATTGCGCAGAATGATTGCGTGGCGCGGATGAGTGATGAACGGTCGGAGTTTTTGGAGTCGATTGGGCAGGAGTGAGTGTTTGAGCTGTAAGCTGAACCTCTTAAGCCAGTCTAAGGATTCCCATGAACATCTGCGGCATTGAAATCAAAGGCAGCGAAGCGATCATCGCCGTGGCGGCGCTCGACGGTTCGACGTTGAGCCACGTCCCTCTCGCCACGAAGAAGATTGCTCTGGATGACGATGACGAGGCGGCGAACGTGCGGCGGTTCGCGGCGCAGGTGGCGTCGTTTGTGCGGGAAAACTCGGTGGACCGGATCGCGATCAAGAAGCGCAGCAAAAAGGGCGAGTTTGCCGGTGGGCCGACGACGTTCAAGATCGAGGGCGTGTTTCAGTTGCTTGATGGTTGTGAGGTGACGCTGCTGTCGCCGCAGACGATCAATGCCCAGGCCAAGAAGCACAATTTCGAGCTGCCCGGGACGTTGAACAAATATCAGCATGAGGCTTACAAGGCGGCGTGTTCGGCGTTGGTGAAGAAATAAGCCGATTCCCGAAATCACCTTGGAACCTGTGGGAGCGGGCTTGCCCGCGATGGCGGTGTGTCCGGCAATAACAATGTTGGATGTGCTGGCCTCATCGCGGGCAAGCCCGCTCCCACAGGGGTTCTAGGGTGGTGCTGAAACCATTCACGCCTGCGCGGTACGCCGGTCTTCCCGGGGGCAGCGGGCGAAACGTGCGCGATAGCTGCGGGTGAAGTACGACGGTGATTCAAACCCGCAGGCAATGCTGACTTCGAGCACGCTCATGTCGGTCTGGCGCAGCAACTGCCGGGCCTTTTCCAGCCTTAACCGCAGATAGAAATTGCTCGGCGTATCGTTCAGATGCAGCCGGAACAAGCGCTCCAGTTGCCGCCGGGTCACCTTGATCGACTCCGCCAGTTGCAGCGTGGTCAGCGGTGGTTCGCTGTGCTGTTCCATCTCGCCGATCACCTGCACCAGTTTCTTGTTGCTGATGCCGTAACGCGTGGCGACTTCCATGCGCTGGTGATCCTTGCGCGGGCGTATGCGCCCGAGCACAAACTGCTCGCTGACCTGAATCGCCAGTTGCGGGCCGTGGGCCTGGGCGATCAGGTCGAGCATCAGATCAATCGAGGCCGTACCTCCCGCCGAGGTGATCCGCCGCCGGTCGATCTCGAACAGCTCCTGGGTGACGCTGAGCTGTGGATAAGATTCCTTGAAGGCATCGATCGCCTCCCAGTGCAGGGTCAGGCGATGGCCGTCGAGCAGGCCTGCTTCGGCAAGGACGAAGCTGCCGGTGTCGATCGCACCGAGGGTTACGCCGTCGTTGTCCAGCCTGCGCAACCAGTGTTCCAGCGTCGGCGTGATGAACTTCAGCGGTTCGAAGCCGGCCACCACCAGCAAGGTCGCGCCTTTCTTCAGCGGCTCCAGCGCTGCATCGGCGTTGACCGACATGCCGTTGCTCGCCAATACCGCGCCGCCATCGGCGCTGAGCACATGCCAGCGGTACAACTCGCCGCGAAAACGGTTGGCCACGCGCAACGGTTCGATCGCGGAAATAAAGCCGATGGCGGAGAACCCCGGCATCAGCAAAAAGTAGAAATCCTGGGACATAGGCGCACTCGGTTGGCGGGTCGCGTGGCTCGTTGATACGCCGATTATCGGCGGCGTTCAAGCGCGCAGGTCGCTACAGTGCAAATGCCAGTCGCCGCAGTGCGCTTTCACGGGCCTATAGCTGCGTAACTTGGCCTCACCGGCGCGCAGATGCCGGGAACCACAATAATCGAACTGCCGAGGAACCCGACATGAAACGACTGATCAGCAGCTGCGTTCTTGCACTCAGCGGTACCGCTTTCTTCAGCACCGGCGTGATGGCGGCCGAACCGGCCTCCTGCAAGAACGTACGCATGGGCGTGGTCAACTGGACTGACGTGATCGCCACCAGTGCCATGACCCAGGTCCTGCTCGATGGCCTCGGCTACAGCACCAAACAGACCAGCGCCTCCCAGCAGATCATCTTCGCCGGGATTCGCGATCAGCGCCTGGACCTGTTCCTCGGCTACTGGAACCCGCTGATGACCCAGACCATCACGCCATTCGTCGAGGCCAATCAGGTGAAAGTGCTCGAAGCACCGAGCCTGAAAGATGCCCGCGCCACTCTCGCCGTGCCGACGTACCTGGCCGACAAGGGGCTGAAAACCTTCGCCGACATCGCCAAATTCGAGAAGGAATTGGGCGGCAAGATCTACGGCATCGAGCCAGGCTCGGGCGCCAACACGCAGATCAAAGCGATGATCGCCAAGAACCAGTTTGGCCTCGGTAAGTTCCAGCTCGTCGAATCAAGCGAGGCCGGCATGCTCGCCGCCGTCGACCGCGCCGTACGGCGCAAGGAAGCCGTAGTGTTCTTCGGTTGGGCGCCGCACCCGATGAACGTCAACATTCAGATGACCTATCTGACCGGCAGCGAAGACGCCCTCGGCCCGAACGAAGGCATGGCCACGGTGTGGACGGTCACATCACCGAAGTACGCCGAACAATGCCCGAACATCGGCCGCCTGCTGGCCAACCTGACTTTCACCGCCGAATCCGAGAGCCGGATGATGCAGCCGCTGCTCGATCACAAGGATGCCTTCGAGTCGGCGAAGCAGTGGCTCAAGGATCACCCCGAAGACAAACAGCGCTGGCTTGAAGGTGTGACGACTTTCGATGGCAAACCGGCTGCTGAAAATCTGCAACTGACCAGCAAATAACCCCTCGATTGAAGAGCCCCTCACCCTGACCCTCTCCCCAAGGGAGAGGGGAATTTGACGACGCTTCGCAGCCCCGCAACGGGCTGCGGACAGACCCATCTCGCCTGAAGGAAACGCACCATGAACCACGACGTCATCATCACCTGCGCACTTACCGGTGCTGGCGACACGACCGCCAAAAGTCCACATGTGCCGATCACCCCGAAACAGATTGCCGCTGCAGCGGTGGAAGCGGCCAAGGCTGGCGCCACCGTGGTGCACTGCCATGTGCGCGATCCGCAGACCGGCAAGTTCAGCCGTGACGTGGCGCTGTACCGCGAAGTGATGGAGCGCATCCGCGAGGCGGACGTCGACATCATCGTCAACCTGACCGCCGGGATGGGCGGCGACCTGGAAATCGGACCTGGCGAGAAGCCGATGGAGTTCGGCCCGAACACCGATCTGGTCGGTCCGCTGACCCGTCTCGCCCACGTTGAACAGTTGCTGCCGGAAATCTGCACCCTCGATTGCGGCACGCTGAACTTCGGCGACGGCGACACCATTTACGTATCCACTCCGGCGCAACTGCGCGCCGGCGCCAAGCGCATCACCGAACTGGGGGTGAAGGCCGAACTGGAGATTTTCGACACCGGGCATCTGTGGTTCGCCAAGCAGATGATCAAGGAAGGCTTGCTCGACAACCCGCTGTTCCAGCTGTGCCTGGGCATCCCGTGGGGCGCACCGGCCGATACCACCACGATGAAAGCCATGGTCGACAACCTGCCCGCCGACGCGGTGTGGGCCGGCTTCGGCATCGGCCGCATGCAGATGCCGATGGCGGCGCAAGCGGTGCTGCTCGGCGGCAACGTGCGGGTCGGCCTGGAGGACAACCTGTGGCTGGACAAAGGTGTGCTGGCGACCAATGGCCAATTGGTTGAACGCGCCACGGAAATCCTCAGCCGCCTCGGCGCCCGCGTGCTCACACCGGCAGAAGGTCGCAAAAAAATGGGCCTGACCCAGCGCGGCTGATCCATCACCCATTTCACCTGTAGGAGCTGCCGAAGGCTGCGATCTTTTGACTTTGATTTTTGAGAAGCAAGATCAAAAGATCGCAGCCTTCGGCAGCTCCTACAGGGCTCTTCGAACTCTTCAGGACATCACCATGCGCTTTATCACCGAAATCAAAACCTTCGCCGCTCTCGGTAGCGGTGTCATCGGCAGTGGTTGGGTCGCCCGCGCCCTCGCCCACGGACTTGATGTAGTGGCCTGGGACCCGGCGCCCGGCGCTGAGGCGGCATTGCGCCAACGCGTGGCCAATGCCTGGGGCGCGCTGGAGAAAAACGGCCTGGCGCCGGGTGCTTCGCAGGATCGTCTGCGCTTTGTCGCGACCATCGAGGAATGCGTGCGTGACGCCGACTTCATCCAGGAAAGCGCCCCGGAGCGGCTGGAACTGAAACTTGATCTGCACAGCAAAATCAGCGCCGCGGCCAAGCCCGATGCGCTGATCGGCTCCAGCACTTCAGGCCTGTTGCCCAGCGAGTTCTACGAGAGTTCGACGCACCCTGAACGCTGCGTGGTAGGCCACCCGTTCAACCCGGTTTATCTGTTGCCACTGGTGGAAGTGGTCGGCGGCAAAAATACCGCGCCGGAAGCGGTGCAAGCGGCGATGCAAGTCTACGAATCCCTCGGCATGCGCCCGTTGCATGTGCGCAAGGAAGTGCCGGGTTTCATCGCCGATCGCTTGCTTGAAGCGCTGTGGCGTGAGGCGTTGCACCTGGTCAACGACGGTGTCGCGACGACCGGCGAGATCGACGATGCAATCCGTTTTGGCGCTGGTCTGCGCTGGTCGTTCATGGGCACGTTCCTGACCTACACCCTGGCCGGCGGCGATGCCGGCATGCGCCACTTCATGTCGCAATTCGGTCCGGCGTTGCAGTTGCCGTGGACGTATCTGCCGGCACCGGAGCTGACCGACAAGCTGATCGATGATGTGGTCGATGGCACCACTGATCAGCTCGGTCGGCACAGCATTTCGGCGCTGGAGCGCTATCGTGATGATTGTTTGCTGGCGGTGCTTGAGGCGGTGAAGACCACCAAAGAGAAGCACGGAATGAGTTTCAGCGAATAGACCTTGCAAAGCGCTTCCGGCCCCTTCGCGAGCAGGCTCGCTCCCACAGGTAAACGCATTTCAATGTGGGAGCGAGCCTGCTCGCGAAGACGGCAGTCCAGTCATCATCAATGTTGGAACCGAAACCATGCCCCACCTCACCACCTACCAAACCACCATCATCCCCGACTGGGTCGACTACAACGGCCACCTGCGCGACGCCTTCTACCTGCTGATCTTCAGCTACGCCACCGACGCGCTGATGGACCGCCTCGGCATGGACAGCAGCAACCGCGAGGCCAGCGGCCACTCGCTGTTCACCCTCGAACTGCACCTCAATTATCTGCACGAAGTGAAGATCGACACTGAGGTGGAAGTGCGCACGCAAATCATCGGCCACGACAGCAAGCGCCTGCACCTCTACCACAGCCTGCACAAGGTCGGCGATGAGCAAGAGTTGGCCGGCAATGAACAGATGCTTTTGCACGTCGACCTCGCCGGCCCGCGCTCGGCACCGTTCAGCCCCGATACGTTGCATCGCTTGCAGACCATCGTCGCGGATCAGACCGACCTGCCCGCTCCCGCTTACATCGGCCGCGTGATCGCGCTGCCACCCGCTCGGTAAATCCCCACTGCCAAGGAGCCGCCATGAACACCGCCGTCGCTGTTGCCGATTTTCGTACTTATCCGTTGATCAGCGCGCTCGGTGGCGTGCAGGGTCTGGCGGATCGCGTTGTCATCGAATGGGCTGACGGACGTGTCAGCCCGTTTCACCACATATGGCTGCGCGACAATTGCCCGTGTGATCAATGTGTCTACAGCGTTACTCGCGAACAAGTCTTCGAAAGCGTCGATGCCGCCGAGGATTTGCAACCGCTGGCCACGCGCATCGACACCGATGGCTGCCTGCGCATCGACTGGCAGGACGGTCACCTCAGCCGCTTCGATCCGGGCTGGCTGCGCGCACATGCCTATGACGATGAATCCCGCGCCGAACGCCTGGCCGGCAAACCGCAGCCCCGTTTGTGGCACAGCGATCTGCAGTTGCCGGTGTTCGACTACACCGCGCTGATGAACGACAACGCCGCGCTGCTGCAATGGTTGCTCGCCGTGCGCGACATCGGCCTGACCCAAGTGCGCGGCGTGCCCACCGAGCCGGGCTCGCTGAAGCTCATCGCGCAGCGGATTTCCTTCATTCGCGAAAGCAACTTCGGCGTGCTGTTCAATGTGCAATCCAAAGCCGACGCCGACAGCAACGCCTACACCGCCTTCAACCTGCCATTGCACACGGATTTGCCGACTCGCGAGCTGCAACCGGGGCTGCAATTTCTGCATTGCCTGGTGAATGATGCCGAGGGTGGCGAGAGTATTTTCGTCGATGGTTTTGCGATCGCCGACGCCTTGCGTCAGGAGGAGCCGCAGCTGTTTGAGGCCCTGTGCGAAATCCCTGTGGAATTTCGCAACAAGGACCGGCACAGCGACTATCGCTGCCTGGCGCCGGTCATCGCTGTGGATGCGCTGGGCCGGGTGGCGGAGATTCGCATGGCCAACTTTCTGCGCGGGGCGTTCGATACGTCGGTGGCGCAGATGCCGTTGCTGTATCGCGCCTATCGGCGCTTGATTGCGATGACTCGCGAGACGCGATTCCGGCTGATGCAGCGGCTCAAGCCGGGCGAATTGTGGTGCTTTGACAACCGCCGCACGCTGCATGCGCGCAATGCTTTTGATCCAGCGACCGGGGCGCGACATTTTCAGGGCTGCTATGTCGACCGGGATGAGTTGTTGTCGCGGATTCTGGTGTTACAACGTTGAACCGCGTCATCGTTCTTCGCGAGCAGGCTCGCTCCCACAGGGGTACGCATTCCAAAGTGGGAGCGAGCCTGCTCGCGAAAGCGTCAGCGGGAACAACTAATCTCTGACTGATTCACAAGCAAAAAAAACTCCGATCAAGCCGTGACAGGATCGGAGCTGAGGAGGGTACTGTTGAGGAGCTGCCAGGCGAGGGTGACCAAACCTTCGTGAAGCGAGCTGGCGCCAGTGTGCCTAGTCGACAATCCAGTCGGTTAGCCGAAAACGACCTGTTCATAGTCGTCCCGGCCACCGCGACAAAACGCCCTTGCCGCGTCCGGTCGGGGCCACCAGAATCGAGCCAAGACCTCCGTTGCCACAGAAGGATTTGCGTAATGATGTACGCCGATTTGATTGACCAGGAAGATCTGTTGGGCCAGCTCAAGGCCTTGGGTATTCAGGTGCCGAGCGGTACCACCGCCGAGCAGGCCTGTGAGTGCGCGGTGCGTGGCCTGGATAATGTTCGCGCATTCGAACTGCGCAAGATGGTCAAGGACATGTACACCAGCGGCGCCAGCATTCAGCCGGCGGTGCGTCAGGCGATCGACAAACAGTTGTTGCCGGCCCTTGCGGATTACCAGCAGTCCCACAGCGCCTGAGAAACCCCTTCGCGAGCAGGCTCGCTCCCACCTGATCGTTCCCACGCTCTGCGTGGGAACGATCAGACTCGGTCTACAGCCTTACGCTGGCAAACGTCGACTCATTGCGCGCCTGACTCAGCGCTGACATCGGCCCCGACAGCGGCGACATCACGATGGCCTGCGGCAGTGGCAACATCGCCACTTGCTGGGTGGTGTTGGAGCCGACGCGCTCGTCACGCGGCGGAATGCCGAAGTACTCGCGATAGCACTTGGAGAAGTGCGGCGTGGAGACGAAACCACACACCGACGCCACTTCGATGATCGACATCGGCGTCTGCTTGAGCAGCTGCCGGGCGCGGATCAGGCGCAACTTCAGGTAATAGCGTGACGGCGAGCAGTGCAGGTATTTCTGGAACAACCGCTCCAGTTGTCGACGCGACACCGCGACATACACCGCCAGCTCATCCAGATCGATCGGCTCTTCCAGATTGGCTTCCATCAGCGCGACGATTTCCTGCAACTTCGGCTGGTTGGTGCCGAGCATGTGCTTGAGCGGCACGCGCTGGTGATCCTGTTCGTTGCGGATGCGCTCGTAGACGAACATTTCCGAGATCGCTGCCGACAGTTCACGACCGTGATCGCGGCTGATCAGGTGCAGCATCATGTCCAGCGGCGCGGTACCGCCGGAACTGGTGAAGCGGTTACGGTCGAGGGTGAACAGCCGTGTGCTCATGGCCACGCGCGGGAAAGCTTCCTGCATCGCCGCCAGACATTCCCAGTGCACGCTGCAATCGAAGCCGTCGAGCAGACCGGCACAGGCCAGCGCCCAACTGCCGGTGCACACCGCGCCCAGGCGCTTGGACTGGCGCGCCTGGCTTTGCAGCCAAGAGACGTGTTCACGGGTCACGGTGCGTTGAATGCCGATGCCGCCGCAGACAATCACCGTGTCCAGGGGCGGGGCTTTGTGCATGGAGGCGTCGGGAGTGATCTGCAGACCGTCACTGGCCCAGACCTGGCCGCCATCGACGGTGAGGGTGCTCCAGCGATACAGCTCGCGACCGGACAACTGGTTGGCCATGCGCAGCGGCTCAACGGCGGACGCCAGGGAAATCAGCGTGAAATTGTCCAGCAGCAGAAAGCCGATGGATTGAGGCGCACGGTTCTGGGGTTGGGCCCCGGAGTTGAACGACGTCATCGCGGTATCTCCTCACACAAAGCGGGTGGCGGCCTCAGGCGGAGGCTCTTGTTATTGCCCGCGTCTCACAGAGAAAGCAGGCTTTGTTATGACAGAGCAATTGCCGTGCCTGAAATTGGACGGCCATTCAATAACTCCTGAAAACGACCTCGCGACGCGTCTATACGAGACCTCGGAACACGCCATTTCGAAGTGCCATCAGATGCCGCGAGAGCCCTGCCGCGCAGCCTGTGAGCAGATCGGTAGCACTTGTGGGAACTGGCCTGCAGAGGATTTGCACAGAGTGTCACCGCAAGCACGGGCGACGGACGGTCAGGTAACGACTGACAAGTCACGACTGACAATGACGCTTGTCTGATTGCGACGCGCCAAAAGGTGGCGCGGCTGGATTGGGGTGTTCTTTTGTTGAGCAGTTTTGACTGGTCTGGCGCCTTCGCGAGCAGGCTCGCTCCCACATTGGAATCTGGGGTCCACAAATATTGTGTTCACTGGAGATCTATTGTGGGAGCGAGCCTGCTCGCGAAGAATCCACCTCGGTGTGGCTGGCTCAGCACTCAACCGCACTGACCGCCAAGCCACCGCGCGAAGTTTCTTTATATTTGTCATGCATATCGGCGCCGGTATCACGCATGGTGCGGATCACCCGGTCCAGCGAGATAAAGTGCTGACCGTCGCCACGCAGAGCCATTTGCGCCGCGTTGATCGCTTTCACTGCGGCAATCGCATTGCGCTCGATGCACGGCACTTGCACCAGGCCACCGACCGGGTCGCAGGTCAGGCCCAGGTTGTGCTCCAGGCCGATTTCCGCTGCGTTGCACAATTGTTCAGGGGTGGCGCCGAGAATCTCCGCCAGCCCTGCCGCCGCCATCGCGCAGGCCGAACCGACCTCGCCCTGGCAACCGACCTCGGCCCCAGAGATCGACGCATTCTTCTTGCACAAAATGCCGACTGCCGCCGCGCCGAGGAAATAGTCGACGACGTTGGCGTCGGTGACCGCTTCGCTGAACTTCATGAAATAGTGCAGCACCGCCGGGATGATCCCCGCCGCGCCGTTGGTCGGGGCAGTGACCATGCGCCCGCCGGCAGCATTCTCTTCATTGACGGCAAGGGCGAACAGATTGACCCACTCCATCGCGCTCAGGGTCGAGCCGATGACATTGGGTTTATTCAGCTCTTGCAGGCTGCGGTGCAACTTCGCCGCACGCCGTCGCACGTTCAAGCCGCCGGGCAGAATGCCCTCGTGCTTGAGGCCCTGCTCGACGCAATCCTGCATCGCCCGCCACAGTTTCATCAGCCCGGCACGGATCTCTTCTTCGCTGCGCCAGACCTTTTCGTTGGCCATCATCAGTTCGGCGACGCGCAGGTTGTGCGTTTTGCACAACTGCAGCAGCTCGACCGCACTGGAGAAATCGTAGGGCAATTCGGTGCGATCCAGATCGACCACACCGCTGGCCGCTTGCGCCTCATCAACGACGAAGCCGCCGCCGACTGAATAGTAGGTGTCACGATGCAGCTCACCGAATTCGCCTTCGGCCACCAGGGTCATGGCGTTGGGATGGAATGGCAGGTTTTCGTCGATCAGGCGCATGTCCCGCGCCCAGATAAACGGCACCGCCAGACGGCCATCCAATAACAACGTATGGGTTTCGCGCAGCGCCTGAATGCGCGGGCCGATCTGCGCCGGGTCGATTGCGTCCGGCCACTCGCCCATCAGGCCCATGATCACCGCGTTGTCGCTGCCGTGGCCGATGCCGGTGGCCGACAGCGATCCGAACAACTGCACCTCGATGCGCCGCACCTGCTCCAGTTGATGCTTGCCGCGCAGCGACTCGACAAACAGTGCGGCGGCGCGCATCGGCCCGACGGTGTGGGAACTGGAAGGGCCGATGCCGATTTTGAACAGGTCGAAAACGCTGATAGCCATTGCTGCGAAGCTCCTGAGAATACCGGTCCGGGCTGCAAAAGCGCCCGCTGGCGGAGCTGCTACGCTCAAGCTGCGATCCGCCGAATGCCGGCATCATCGGGCTTTTGTCGGCGCGCACGGCGTCTGACACCGACGCAGTCATGTCCAGCAGCGTCGTCACGTTTTCGCCCCGCAAATACGCCGTTTTTATGCAGTCGAGCAGGTCATCGGGGGCGGAAAAAAGCTGTAAGCGACGTCACCGACACTGGAAGCGACCATCCCTGTACTGGATACGACCCTCCCTGTAGGCGTCAGATTTTCACTGGTACATGATCGGGATGACTCGATTGCAAGGCGCTGCGGTAGAGCTGTCTCAAAAACGCCACCAACCGCAACCCATAAGTGCGGTGGTCCACAGTCGGAACACTGCCAAAAAAAACACCAAGGAGTCCATCCATGAAAGGTTCCCCGTCGTTGTTGTTGGCCGCCCTGCTGAGTCTGCCGTTACTGGCGCAAGCCGCAGAACCGGCACAGTGCAGCCTCGTTAACTTCTCCGATGTCGGCTGGACCGACATCACCGCAACCACCGCCACCACTTCCGTTGTTCTCAACGCCCTCGGCTACAAGACCAAAACCACCATGATCTCCGTGCCCGTGACCTACAAGTCGCTGGCCGACGGCAAGAACATGGACGTGTTTCTCGGTAACTGGATGCCGACCATGGAGAACGACATCAAGCCGTATCGCGATGCCGGCACCGTCGACACCGTGCGCACCAACCTCAAGGGTGCCAAATACACCCTCGCCGTGCCGCAAGCCCTGTATGACAAAGGCCTGCATGACTTCGCCGACATCGCCAAATTCAAGAAAGAACTCGACGGCAAGATCTACGGCATCGAGCCGGGCAACGACGGCAATCGGCTGATCCAGAGCATGATCGACAAGGATGCCTTCGGCCTGAAAACCGCTGGCTTCAAGATCGTCGAATCCTCCGAGGCCGGCATGCTCTCGCAAGTCGACCGGGCGCAGAAGCGCGACACCGCCGTGGTCTTCCTCGGCTGGGCACCGCACCCGATGAACAAGCGCTTCAAGATTCAATACCTGACCGGCGGCGACGACTTCTTCGGCCCCGATTTCGGCGCAGCCACCGTGGCGACCAACACCCGCAAGGGTTACGCCGAAGAATGCAGCAATGTCGGTCAGCTGTTGAAAAACCTGGAGTTCACCGTCGACATGGAAAGTGAACTGATGGGCAACATTCTCGACGACAAGATGAAGCCTGACGCGGCCGCCAAGGCCTGGCTGAAAAAGAATCCACAGGTGCTCGATACCTGGCTCGTTGGCGTGACCACCATTGACGGTAAACCAGGCCTGGAGGCCGTGAAAGCCAAGCTCGCGCCTTGATTTGAAAGGCACCGCTTATGCCGGGCAGGCGTGCCTGCCCGGGCTGTTAATTTCCTTGCATGCGGACGTTCACTACCATGCTGATTGATCAGAAAATACCTTTAGGCCAGTACATCGCGGGCTTCGTCGAATGGTTGACGCAACACGGCGCCAACACCTTCGACGCAATCGCCGTGACACTGGAAACGATGATCCACGGCGTGACGTTTGCGCTGACCTGGTTCAACCCACTGGTGCTGATTGGCCTGATTGCCATCATTGCCCATCTGATTCAACGCAAGTGGGGCCTGACCGCGTTCGTGGTCGCCTCGTTCCTGCTGATCCTCAACCTGGGGTACTGGCAGGAAACCATGGAAACCCTCGCCCAGGTGCTGTTCGCCACCCTGGTCTGCGTGTTGATCGGCGTGCCGCTGGGCATCGTCGCCGCGCACAAACCGATGTTCTACACCATGATGCGGCCGGTGCTCGATCTGATGCAGACCGTGCCGACCTTCGTTTACCTCATTCCTACCCTGACCCTCTTCGGGCTGGGTGTGGTACCGGGCCTGATCTCCACGGTGGTCTTCGCCATCGCGGCGCCGATCCGCCTGACCTACCTGGGCATCCGCGATGTCCCGCAAGAACTGATGGACGCCGGCAAGGCCTTCGGCTGCTCGCGTCGCCAATTGCTCTCAAGGATCGAACTGCCGCACGCCATGCCGAGCATCGCGGCGGGCATCACCCAGTGCATCATGCTGTCGCTGTCGATGGTGGTGATCGCGGCACTGGTCGGCGCCGACGGACTCGGCAAACCGGTGGTCAACGCACTGAACACTGCTGATATTGCCCTGGGCTTCGAAGCAGGCCTGGCAATCGTACTGCTGGCGATCATGCTCGACCGTATCTGCAAACAACCCGACGCCAAAGTAGGGGGTGACGCATGAGCATAATTCGCTTCGAAGACGTCGACGTAATCTTCTCCAAGGATCCGCGCGAGGCACTCAAGCTGCTCGATCAGGGCATGACCCGCAACGAGATCCTGAAGAAGACCGGTCAGATCGTCGGCGTGGAAAAAGCCACGCTGGACATCAACAAAGGCGAGATCTGCGTGCTGATGGGCCTGTCCGGCTCGGGCAAATCGAGCCTGCTGCGCTGCATCAACGGCCTCAACACCGTGAGCCGTGGCAAGCTGTTCGTCGAGCATGAAAACCGCCAGATCGACATCGCCTCCTGCACGCCCGCCGAGCTGAAAATGATGCGCACCAAGCGCATTGCCATGGTCTTTCAGAAATTCGCTCTGATGCCGTGGCTGACGGTGCGCGAGAACATCAGTTTCGGTCTGGAGATGCAGGGCCGACCGGAGAAGGAACGCAAGAAACTGGTCGATGAGAAACTCGAACTGGTCGGCCTGACCCAATGGCGCAACAAGAAGCCTGATGAGCTATCCGGCGGCATGCAGCAGCGCGTCGGCCTCGCCCGCGCGCTGGCGATGGACGCCGACATTCTGCTGATGGACGAACCGTTCTCGGCCCTCGACCCGTTGATCCGCCAGGGTCTGCAGGATGAACTGCTGGAGCTGCAACGCAAGCTGAGCAAGACCATCGTGTTTGTGAGCCACGACCTCGATGAAGCACTCAAATTGGGTAGCCGCATCGCGATCATGAAAGACGGTCGGATCATCCAGTACAGCGTGCCGGAGGAAATCGTCCTCAACCCGGCGGACGACTATGTGCGCACCTTTGTCGCCCACACCAATCCGCTCAACGTGCTCTGCGGCCGCAGCCTGATGCGCACGCTGGACAAGTGCAAACGCATCAACGGCTCGGTGTGCCTCGATCCGGGCGGCGACTCGTGGCTGGACCTGGCCGAAGGCAACACCATCAAAGGCGCACGGCAGAACGGCTCGGTGCTGAACCTGCAGAACTGGGCACCGGGGCAAGCGGTGGAAGGCCTGGAGCGCAAACCGACGCTGGTGGACTCGAACATCGGCATGCGTGACGCGCTGCAGATCCGTTATCAGACCGGCAACAAGCTGGTGCTGCACGATAACAATCATGTGGTGGGGATTCTCGGCGACAGCGAGTTGTATCACGCGTTGTTGGGCAAGAATCTGGGGTAATGCGCCAGGTGGGATAAAAAAAGGGATCGCGGTGAGCGATCCCTTTTTGTTGGGTCAGGAATAGCCCCTCACCCTAGCCCTCTCCCAGAGGGAGAGGGGACCGATCGGGGGATGCTGCAGATCTGCACCGACCTGATCTTGCTTTACCGAATCCATAATCGACTCGATCTTTCAGGTCAATGTACAACGCCAGACACCTCAGTCGGCTCCCTCTCCCTACGGGCGGTCCGACGTTTCGGGAGGGCTGGGGTGAGGGTCAGCTTTTGACTTTAGCTATAAACCCGCCCCAACAACTGCCGATGGCTTTCAAACTGATCGAGCACATCCCGGGTGATCTGCTCCGGGGTGAAGCCCATCAAGTCATAGTCCTGACTGCCATTGTGCAAATACACCTCAGCGCGGTAATAACGCTGACGCGCTTCATCGGACTGCGCCGATTCGGTCGGGGTCGCCAGATAACCATCCAGGCTCACTTCGTAAACGAAAGGGTTGCCCTCTTCCATCTCGACCCGCACACCCATGCAACGCTTGGCTTTGCCCAGCAGCGTCTGCACTTCAATGCCCTGATTGCGCAATTGCGCCGCTGCATCTTCCAGCGCCGGAGTGACGTGCTTGTCCATGAAGCGCTGCACCACCGATTGGCTCGGCTGCAGATCCAGTTGCGTCAGGCGCTCACTGAAACCACGGCGTCCGCGCTCGGCCAGTTGTGCTTGCTCCTGTTCGATCTGCACGTCCTGGCGCATCGCCTTGTGCAGGCCGAACATGAAGCAGATCAGCACCACCGAGAACGGCAGGCCGGCCAACACGACCATGGTCTGCATGGCT
Organism: Pseudomonas sp. TE9122; assembly: GCF_056278925.1. NCBI lineage: Bacteria > Pseudomonadati > Pseudomonadota > Gammaproteobacteria > Pseudomonadales > Pseudomonadaceae > Pseudomonas > Pseudomonas sp. TE9122. The sequence continues at coordinate 4,942,485 of NZ_JBWBQI010000001.1, forward strand.
TCGAAGTTGCCGGCGAACAGCAGGCCGATGGTCACCAGCGTGATCACCACCGACCAGAAGATCCGCAGCCAGTGCGGCGCGTCTTCATCGACGTTACCGCCCTTGCAGGAAAGATTCGCCATCATCACCGCGCCGGAGTCGGCCGGGGTCAGGAACAGCACGAAGCCGACAAAGATCGACACACCAATCACGACTTTCGACGCCGGATAATGCTCAAGCAACTGATAGATCGCCATCGACGGCTGTTCCAGCGCCGTCTTGCCCAGCTCCACCGCGCCCTGATTCATCACCAGATCCAGCGCCGAGTTGCCGAAGATCGACAGCCACGCCAAGGTGAAGCCCAGCGGAATCAGCAGCACGCCAGCAACCAGCTCACGCACGCTGCGGCCACGGGAAATCCGTGCGATGAACATGCCCACGAATGGCGCCCAGGAAATCCACCACGCCCAGTAGAACAGGGTCCACAGGCCCAACCAGCGATCGGACTTGGCGCTGTCGCCTTCATAGACGTACAGGTCGAAGGTCTTCAGCACCACGCCGTTGAGATAGTCGCCAATGTTCTGCACGAAACCGTTGAGCAGGTGCAAAGTGGGGCCGAACAACAGCACGAAAATCAGCAGGCCGCTGAACAGCACGATGTTCAGGTTGGACAGACGACGGATGCCGTTTTCCACACCTGACACGGCAGCGATGGTCGCCACCGTGCTCATGACGATGATGACGATCAGCAGGTTGGTGTTGCTGTGCTCCATGCCGAACAGGTTTTCCAGCCCGGACGACACTTGCAGCGAGCCAATCCCCAGGTTGGTCACCAGGCCCAGCAGGGTCACGAACATGCCGAAGCCGTCCACCGCGTGACCGGCCGCGCCCTTGACCCAACGCTCGCCGACCAGCGGATACAGCGCCGAACGCAGGGCCAGCGGCTGGTTATGCCGATAGGCAAAATAAGCCACCGCCAGACCAACCAGTGCGTAGATCGCCCAGCCGTGCAGGCCCCAGTGCAGGAAAGTCAGTTGCACCGCCTGCCGCGCCGCCATATTCGTCGCCGAGGTGCCTTCCGGCGGATTGAAGTAGTGATCCAGCGGCTCGGACGCGCCGAAGTACAGCAGCGAAATGCCGATGCCCGACGAGAACAGCATCCCCGCCCAGGCGCCGTAACTGAAATCCGGGGTGTCGTCCTTGCTGCCCAGTTTGAGTTTGCCGTACGAGGAAAACGCCAGACCGACCACGAACACCAGGTAGGCGGCGATCACCACCATGTAGTACCAGCCGAAGCTGCGCGACAACCAGGCCTGGGCCATGCCCAACATTCTGCCGGCCTCTTGCGGGGCGATGATCAGAATGGCGGTCAACAACAGAATCAGCGCGGTCGAGGTGTAGAACACCCAACCGTTGACCGTCACCTTCTCGGGCGGGGTCTTTATTAGCGAGGCAGAACTCATGGCACAAATGCTCCAGGCAGTGCGAGAGAAGAACACAAGGCATCACGGAACCCGACCAATCGGTTAGTTGGCAGCCGACCGGCGGGTGATATAAAGACACTCCGAAAAAAGCCCGAACCTGTCGAAATGGCGTTGCGTATTCGCTTTCGTGGCCAGAGGCGACGGACGTTCATCCGAAACCTGGCCCCGAGCGTCTTGCCCTTTCAACACGTCCATCGAATCGCGAACCGCGCCATGCCCCGCGCAGGTTTCGAGCCGTTTCAGGTGTCGGTTTTTATCGTCATTACGTGTAGGAATTTTCTGTAGGCAGCGACGAATTGTCGCAGATCTTATTCTTTGTTGATTGAACGTTCAATCAAAACAAAATAGACTGGCCCTCAATCCGATCGGCGTCATTCGCCCCTCGGAAGGCCTAAGGAGATGTGCAAGATGCCCAAGGTCGGTATGCAACCCATCCGCCGCCAACAACTGATCGAAGCCACTTTGCAAGCGGTCGATCAGGTCGGAATGGGGGACGCCAGCATTGCGCTGATCGCCCGTTTGGCCGGTGTCTCGAATGGCATCATCAGTCATTACTTTCAGGACAAGAACGGCCTGATCGCCGCCACGATGCGGTACCTGATGACCGCCCTCAGCGAGAGCGTCACCGCGCGCCGTCAGGCGCTGGCAGATGACAGCCCACGGGCGCATCTGCAGGTGATCATCGAAGGCAACTTCGACGCCAGCCAGGTCAATGGCCCGGCAATGAAAACCTGGTTGGCCTTCTGGGCCACCAGCATGCACCAGCCGTCTTTGCACAGGTTGCAGCGGATCAACGATCACCGTCTGTATTCCAACCTGTGCTGCCAGTTCCGCCGTGTGCTGCCGCTCGAAGATGCGCGCAGCGCCGCCCGGGGTCTGGCAGCGTTGATTGACGGCTTGTGGTTGCGCGGCGCGCTGTCGGGAGACGCTTTCGACACGGCGCAGGCGCAACAGATCGCTTACGAATACATGGATTTCCAATTGGCCAAGAAGGTGAGCTAGAGCACACAGAAAATGCTCGGCCCCTGAACTCCACCGCAGCGTCATCGCGGTGGTCAACGCCAACCACCAATGCACTTGCGAGGACACTATGGCCCGTTTCGAACTGCAAAAACTCTACATCGATGGCGCGTACACCGACGCCGGCAGCGACGCCACCTTCGAAGCCATCAACCCGGCGAACGGTGAAGTCCTCGCACTGGTGCAACGTGCGACCAAAGACGACGTCGAGCGCGCCGTGGTCAGCGCCGAAAAGGGCCAGAAAATCTGGGCCGCGATGACCGCCATGGAGCGTTCGCGCATCCTGCGTCGCGCCGTTGACATCCTGCGCGAGCGCAACGATGAGCTGGCTGCGCTGGAAACCCTGGACACCGGCAAATCCTTCTCCGAAACCAAGTACGTCGACATCGTCACCGGCGCTGACGTGCTGGAATACTACGCAGGCCTGGTGCCCGCCATCGAAGGCGAGCAGATCCCGCTGCGTGACACCTCTTTCGTTTACACCCGTCGCGAGCCGCTTGGCGTGGTCGCCGGTATCGGCGCGTGGAACTACCCGATCCAGATCGCGCTGTGGAAATCCGCTCCAGCCCTGGCGGCCGGTAACGCGATGATCTTCAAGCCAAGCGAAGTCACCTCGCTGACCACCCTGAAACTGGCTGAGATCTACACCGAAGCCGGCGTACCGAACGGCGTGTTCAACGTGCTGACCGGCAGCGGCCGCGAAGTCGGCACCTGGCTGACCGAGCACCCGCGCATCGAGAAAATCTCCTTCACTGGCGGCACCGACACTGGCAAGAAAGTCATGGCCAGCGCTTCGGCTTCGTCGCTCAAAGACGTGACCATGGAACTGGGCGGCAAGTCGCCGCTGATCATCTGCGACGACGCCGACCTCGATCGCGCCGCCGACACGGCGATGATGGCCAACTTCTACAGCTCCGGTCAGGTCTGCACCAACGGCACTCGCGTATTCGTACCGGCGCATCTGAAAGCCGCGTTCGAGGCCAAGATCGTTGAGCGCGTTGCGCGCATCCGCGTCGGCAACCCGGAAGACGAAAACACCAATTTCGGCCCGCTGGTCAGCTTCGCCCACATGGAAAGCGTGCTGGCCTACATCGAAAAAGGTAAGGAACAAGGTGCCCGCGTCCTGTGCGGCGGTGGTCGTCTGACCGACGGCGAATTCGCCAAGGGCGCGTTCGTTGCGCCCACCGTGTTCACCGACTGCACCGACGACATGACCATCGTTCGTGAAGAGATCTTTGGCCCGGTGATGGCGATCCTCTCCTACGAAACCGAAGAAGAAGTGATCCGCCGCGCCAACGACACCGACTTCGGCCTGGCCGCCGGTATCGTCACCAAAGACCTGAACCGCGCCCACCGCGTGATTCATCAACTGGAAGCCGGTATCTGCTGGATCAACGCCTGGGGCGAGTCCGACGCAAAAATGCCGGTCGGCGGCTACAAGCAGTCGGGTGTGGGCCGTGAGAACGGGATCAGCTCGCTGAACAACTTCACCCGCATCAAATCGGTACAGGTCGAACTGGGCGATTACGTCTCGGTGTTCTAAGACCCGAGATTTGCATTGCTCGCGAAGGCCTCTTCGCGGGCAAGCCCGCTCCCACAGGTTTGGAGTCGTCCACCCAATTTGTGGCAGCCCCCAATCCCTGTGGGAGCTGGCTTGCCAGCGATTCGAGTGCACAGCACTCGCCAAGGTCCGACCTGACCACTATCAAAGAGGGTGCATTCAATGTCCCAAGAATTCGATTACATCATCATCGGTGCCGGCTCGGCCGGTAACACCCTGGCGACCCGTCTGACTGAAGACGAAGGCGTCACCGTTCTGCTGCTCGAAGCCGGGGGGCCGGACTACCGCCTCGACTTCCGTACCCAGATGCCCGCCGCGCTGGCGTTCCCGCTGCAGGGTCGTCGCTACAACTGGGCCTACGAAACCGATCCAGAGCCACACATGGACGGTCGCCGGATGGAATGCGGTCGCGGCAAGGGCCTTGGCGGCTCTTCGCTGATCAACGGCATGTGCTACATCCGTGGCAACGCGATGGACTACGACGGCTGGGCGAAACTGCCGGGCCTGGAAGACTGGTCGTACCTCGATTGCCTGCCGTACTTCCGCAAAGCCGAAACCCGCGACATCGGCCCGAACGATTACCACGGTGGCGACGGCCCGGTCAGCGTGACCACGCCGAAAGCCGGCAACAACCCGCTGTTCCACGCCATGGTTGAAGCTGGCGTGCAGGCCGGTTACCCGCGTACCGAAGACCTCAACGGTTACCAGCAGGAAGGCTTCGGCCCGATGGACCGCACCGTGACGCCGAACGGCCGCCGTGCTTCCACCGCGCGTGGCTACCTCGACATCGCCAAAAAACGCTCGACCCTGACGATCGTCACCCACGCCCTGACCGACAAGATTCTGTTCGAAGGCAAGCGCGCGGTCGGCGTGCGTTACCTGATCGGCGACGCTGAAGAACGTGTTGAAGCCAAGGCGCGCAAGGAAGTCCTGCTGTGCTCCGGCGCCATCGCTTCGCCGCAAATTTTGCAGCGCTCCGGTGTCGGCCCGGCGAAACTGCTGGAAAGCCTCGACATCCCGGTGGTCCACGATCTGCCGGGCGTCGGTGAAAACCTGCAGGATCACCTTGAGCTGTACCTGCAATACGCCTGCACCCAACCGGTTTCGCTGTACCCGTCACTGCTCTGGTACAACCAGCCGGCGATCGGTGCCGAGTGGCTGTTCAACGGCACCGGCATCGGCGCCAGCAACCAGTTCGAGGCCGGCGGTTTTATCCGTTCGCGTCCGGAATTCGAATGGCCGAACATCCAGTACCACTTCCTGCCGGTGGCGATTAACTACAACGGCAGCAACGGTGTGAAAGAGCACGGTTTCCAAGCGCACATGGGTTCCATGCGTTCGCCGAGCCGTGGTCGCATCCAGGTCAAATCCAAGGACCCGCGCCAGCACCCGAGCATCCTCTTCAACTACATGGCCACCGAGCAGGACTGGCAGGAATTTCGCGACGGCATCCGCCTGACCCGCGAAATCATGCAGCAACCGGCACTCGATCAATACCGTGGTCGTGAAATCAGCCCGGGCATCGACGTGCAAACCGATGAGCAGCTCGACAAGTTCATCCGCGAGCACGCCGAAACCGCGTTCCACCCGTCCTGCTCGTGCAAGATGGGCACCGACGAGATGGCCGTGGTCGATGGCGAAGGTCGTGTGCACGGCATGCAGAGCCTGCGCGTGGTCGATGCCTCGATCATGCCGATCATCACCACCGGCAACCTCAATGCGCCGACGATCATGATGGCCGAGAAAATCGCCGACAAGATCCGTGGCCGCAAGCCGCTGCCGCGCAGCACCGCTGCTTATTACGTCGCGAACGGCGCGCCGGTCAAAGGCAAGCCGATGCGGGATATCACCCCGGTTACGCAGTAAGTCGTAGTACCGAGGCGCCGCCTTCGCGAGCAGGCTCGCTCCCACACTGGATCTGTGGCATTCACAAATCCCCTGTGGGAGCGAGCCTGCTCGCGAAGAGGCCCTCACAGCAACACACACTTCCCCGCTGCACAGTAAATCCCCCTACACCCCCTCTTCACTTGATCCTACCCCCACGCAGGCCTACTCTAGACCTCGCGCAACCGTTTCACCCCTCCCCGCTGTCGCCATGCCGCTACTCCATTACAAGGAGGTTCCCGAATGTTCGATTTCCACCCCCAGCTCAAGCAGCGCTTTGCTGCCTTGCGCACGGGCGCTGAATTTTTTTCCCTGCGATATGTGCGCGAGTCCGGGCAGTATCTATCGGTGCGCAAGAACGTCGCCGAACCGCCGAGTTTGAGCCGCGATGAAGGGGTGATGCTCACCGTCCGGGTCAATGGCGTCGAAGCCTATGCGGCGACCAATGACCTCTCGCAACAAGGCCTGCAAGCCGCTCTCGAGCGCGCTGAGCAACAGGCCCGCCGGCTCAAGCCGCACGCCTTGCTCGATCTGCGCGAGCAGCCGCTTTCCAGCGATCGCGCTGATTATTTTTCACCCAATCTCGAACAGCCCTTCCCGTCCCTGAGCGAATGCTTCGATCTGCTCGGCGCGGAATCCGCCTCGGTGCCCAAGGATGAGCGCCTGGTCAATTGGCAGGTGAGCATCGGCATCACTAACGTCGAGCAGATCTACCTGAGCAGCGCCGGCGCCGAATTGCGTCAGGCCCAGCGCTTTGTCTATCCGAGCCTCGACGTCACCGCCTACGACGGCAACGACAGCCAGACCCGCAGCCTCGGCCGCGAGAACTTCGGCCAGCAGGGTGGCGCCGACGTCATCAGCCGTTGCGGCCTGGTCGGTGCCGGTCCGCAAGTCGCCGAACAGGCCTTGCAATTGCTGCTCGCGCCGAACACCCCGCAAGGCCGGCGCGACCTGCTGCTGATGCCCGATCAGATGATGCTGCAGATCCACGAGTCCATCGGTCATCCGCTGGAGCTCGACCGCATCCTCGGCGATGAGCGCAATTACGCCGGCACCAGTTTCGTCAAGACCAGCGATTTCGGCAGCCTGCAATACGGCTCGAACCTGCTCAACGTGACTTTCGACCCCGGCATCCCGGAAGAACTCGCCAGCTACGGCCATGACGACGACGGCACTGCGGCGAGCAAACAATTCCTGATTCGCGACGGCCTGTTGCTGCGGCCACTGGGCGGAGCGCTGTCGCAATATCGCGCCGGCCTCGATGGCGTTGCCAACAGCCGCGCCTGCGGTTGGAACCGGCCGCCGATCGACCGCATGGCCAACCTCAACATCGAACCGGGTGATCAAACGCTGGAGCAGATGATCGGCGGTATCGAGCACGGCATTCTGATGAGCACCAACCGTTCGTGGTCGATCGACGATGCGCGCAACAAATTCCAGTTCGGCTGCGAATGGGGCCAGTTGATCGAGCATGGTGAACTGAAAGGCGTGGTAAAAAACCCCAACTACCGGGCGATTTCCGCGCACTTCTGGAAGAGCCTGCGCGCCGTCGGCGATGTCAGCACCGTCAAGGTGCTGGGCACGCCGAACTGCGGCAAGGGCGAACCGAACCAGGTGATTCGCGTCGGCCATGCTTCGCCGGCCTGCGTATTCAGCAACATTGATGTGTTTGGGGGAGACGCCTGATGAGCATTTCGAAGCGTCAGTCCGACGCCTTCAAGGTCATGGTCAACTGGCTGCGCGACAGCGTGCGCGAGCCGGAACAGTTCACGCTCAGCTACGCCGCCGAAGCCTCGGCGTTCGTGCGCTTCAATCACGCCAAGGTGCGCCAGGCCGGGCAAGTGCAGCAGGCCAACGTCGGCCTGAAACTGATCAACGACGGTCGCCACGCCGACCTGCAGATCACCTTGTCCGGGGATCAGGAAGCCGATCTGCAACGGCTCGCCGAAGGCCTGCAACAATTGCGCGAAACCTTGCCGCTGCTGCCGCAGGACCCGTACTTGCTGCTCAATCACAACAGCTGGCAGAGCACGCACGTACAAGCGCATCCGCTGCCGGACACCGAAGATGTCGTCGGGCAAATCTGCGCCGCCGCTGAAGGTCTCGATCTGGTCGGTTTTTATGCTGCCGGTCCGATCAGCCGTGGCTTTGCCAGCTCCGCTGGCGCGTTCGGCTGGCATGAAGCCAACAGCTTCAATTTCGACTTCAGCCTGTTCCACGAAAACGGCGAAGCGGTGAAGGCCAGCTACGCCGGGCATGACTGGAGCGACGAAGGGTTTGCCCGGCGTTTCGCCCAGGCCCGCGAACAGCTGGAGTTTCTCGGCCGACCGTTACGCACTTTGGCACCGGGACAGTACCGCGCCTATCTGGCACCGGCGGCACTGGAAGAAATCATGGGCATGCTCAGTTGGGGCGGGTTCTCGGCGCAATCGATCGCCAGCAAGAGCAGCCCGTTGCAGAAACTCTACGTCGGCGATCAGGCGTTCAGTCCGCTGGTGTCGCTGGATGAGAAAGTCAGCGAATCCCTGAGCCCGGCGTTTTCCGCCGAGGGATATCCGCGCAGCGATCTGCGTCTGATCATCGAAGGCCGGGCCGGTGATCAACTGGTCGGCTCGCGCAGCGCCGCCGAATATGGTCTGGCGGCGAACGGTGCGGGCGGCGGCGAAATGCCCAGTGCATTGAACATGGCCGCCGGTGATCTGTCGCAGCAAGAGATCCTCAAGCAGTTGGGCACCGGGCTGTACATCAGCAACCTGTGGTACCTGAACTACTCGGACCAACCGGCGGCGCGCATGACCGGCATGACCCGTTTCGCGACCTTCTGGGTCGAGAACGGCGAAATCCAGGCGCCGGTCAGCACCATGCGTTTCGATGACAGCGCCTACAACCTGCTCGGCTCGCAGCTGGAAGCGTTGACTACCGAGCGTGAATTGCTGCTGTCGGCGAGTACCTACAGTCAGCGCAATACCTCGTCATCGCTGTTGCCGGGGGCGCTGGTCAGCCGACTCACGCTGACGCTGTAAATGCAAAACCTGTGGGAGCGAGCCTGCTCGCGAAAGCGGTAGATCAATCGACATCAATGTTGAATGAAATGGCCTCTTCGCGAGCAGGCTCGCTCCCACACTGACCGCGCTCGACTCTGAATATGCACTGACACAAGAGGTTCCATGCCCAACCGCCCGCCTCTCGACGCCATCACCGCACGCTGGTTGCCGTGGGTCGTCGCCATTGCGTTCTTCATGCAGTCCCTCGACGGGACCATCCTCAATACCGCGCTGCCGGCCATGGCCAGCGATCTGGCCGAAGACCCGTTGCGCATGCAGGGCGTGATCATCGCCTACATGCTTACCGTGGCCCTGCTGATCCCGGCCTCCGGCTGGATCGCCGACCGCTTCGGCACCAAGAAAATCTTCTTCGGCGCGATTCTGCTGTTCAGCTTGGGCTCGTTGCTATGCGCGTTATCCAGCAGCCTGAGCATGCTCATCGGTGCGCGGGTGATTCAGGGCCTCGGCGGTGCGCTGATGTTGCCGGTCGGGCGGCTGGTGGTGCTGCGTGCGTACCCGCGCTCGGAACTGGTGCGAATCATGGGTTTCATCACCATTCCCGGCCTGCTCGGCCCGCTGATCGGCCCGACCATGGGCGGCTGGATGGTGGAATACGTGACGTGGCACTGGATCTTCCTGATCAATCTGCCGGTCGGGGTGATCGGTTGCTACGCGGTGTGGAAATTCATCCCCGACCTGCGCGGCACGGAGCGCACCCGCTTCGATAGCCTCGGCTTTCTGCTGTTCGGCGCAGCGATGATCCTCATCACCATCGCCATGGAAGGTCTTGGCGAACTGCACCTGCCGCACCTGCGGGTGATGCTGCTGCTGTTCGCCGGCATGGCCTGTCTCGCGGCGTACTGGCTGCGCGCCGGGCATATCGAGAATCCGCTGTTTGCGCCTTCGCTGTTCAAGACCCGCACGTTCGCCGTGGGCATTCTCGGCAACCTGTTCGCGCGACTGGGCAGCGGTGCTCTGCCATTTCTGGTTCCGCTGCTGTTGCAAGTGGCGTTGGGCTATTCGCCGTCGCAAGCCGGGATGAGCATGTTGCCGCTGGCCGCTGCGGCGATGGTCGCCAAGTGGGTCGCGCGGCCGCTGATCGAACGCCTCGGCTATCGCATCGTCCTCACCGGCAACACCCTGGCGTTGGGGATCATGCTGGCAAGCATGGGCCTGGTCAGCGAGCAGACGCCGTACTGGCTGCTGCTGTGCCTGCTGGCGGTGCTGGGGGCGATCAACTCGCTGCAATTCACCGCGATGAATACGGTGACGCTGATCGACCTCGACGATGCCAGCGCCAGCAGCGGCAACAGTCTGCTGTCGGTGGTCGCGCAATTGTCGCTGAGCCTCGGCGTGGCCTGCGCCGGCGCGCTGCTCGGCGGCTTCACTGCGAAGGTCGGCAACGATGGCGTGGAAACCGTACTCGGTGCGTTCCAGCTGACCTTCGTCACGGTCGGCGTGATGGCGATGCTGGCGGCGACGATCTTCTCGCAACTGTCGAAGGAAGACGGGCGCCGGGCGAAACGTCCACAAGAACACATCGAACACTGATTCTGCTGAAGGAGTTCTTTGACTTCTGTGGCGAGGGGATTTATCCCCGCTGGGTTGCGCAGCAGCCCCAAAAAGGTTGGATGCGGTCAGCCTGATGAATCGAGGTGGCAGGTATTGGGGGTGCTGCGCACCCCATCGGGGATAAATCCCCTCGCCACAGATAAATCCCCTCGCCACAGTTAATCCCTGCCTCGGGTTCAATCGCTGTTCGTCCAGAACTGTCGAGGAAACCGGCATGGGGCTGCTACACTGCGCGACATTTTGTTTTGCAGGCCAGTCCCGTGACCACCATCGCCACCGCTTTTAATACTCTGCCGCTGTCCGCCGCCATGCTGGCTAACCTCGAATCACTCGGTTATGCCCAGATGACGCCGATCCAGGCGCAGAGCTTGCCGGTGATCCTCAAGGGGATGGACCTGATCGCCCAGGCCAAGACCGGCAGCGGCAAGACCGCCGCGTTCGGCATCGGCTTGCTCAACCCGATCAACCCGCGCTACTTCGGGTGCCAGGCGCTGGTGATCTGCCCGACCCGTGAGCTGGCCGACCAGGTGGCCAAGGAAGTCCGCCGTCTGGCTCGCGCCGAAGACAACATCAAGGTCCTGACCCTGTGCGGCGGCGTCTCGTTCGGTCCGCAGATCGCTTCGCTGGAGCACGGCGCGCACATCATCGTCGGCACCCCGGGGCGCATTCAGCAGCATTTGCGCAAGGGTTCGCTGGTGCTCGATGGCCTGAACACGCTGATCCTCGACGAAGCCGACCGCATGCTCGACATGGGCTTCTACGACGCGATCGAAGACATCATCATCAAGACCCCGGAGCGCCGGCAGACTCTGCTGTTCTCCGCGACCTACCCGGTGGGCATCAAGCAACTGGCCTCGAAATTCATGCGCGATCCGCAGACCGTCAAGGCTGAAGCCTTCCACGACGACACGCAGATCGAGCAGCGCTTCTACGAGATTTCCCCGGAAGAGCGCATGAGCGCGGTGACCAAGGTCCTGCACCACTTCCGTCCGGCGTCCTGCGTGGCGTTCTGCTTCACCAAGCAGCAAGTGCAGGAAACCGTCGATCACCTGACCGCCAAAGGCATTTCCGCTGTTGGCCTGCACGGCGATCTGGAACAGCGTGACCGCGATCAAGTACTGGCGATGTTCGCCAACCGCAGCACCTCGGTGCTGGTCGCCACCGACGTCGCCGCCCGTGGTCTGGATATCGATGCGCTGGACATGGTGATCAACGTCGAGCTGGCTCGCGATTCGGAAATCCACATCCACCGCGTTGGCCGTACCGGTCGCGCGGGCGAGAAAGGCATCGCCATCAGCCTGGTCGCGCCGTCCGAAGCGCATCGTGCGCAAGCCATCGAACAACTGCAGAAAGCGCCGCTGAACTGGGATCAGATCGACAACCTCAAGTCCCAGGGCCTGGCGCCGCTGCAACCGCCGATGACCACCCTGTGCATCGGCGCTGGCCGCAAAGACAAAGTGCGCCCGGGCGACATTCTTGGCGCACTGACCGGCGAAGCGGGCATTCCCGGTGCGCAGGTCGGCAAGATCGCGATCTTCGATTTCCAGGCCTACGTCGCTGTCGAGCGCACCGTGGCCATGCAGGCCTTGCAGCGCCTGAACGACGGCAAGATCAAGGGCCGCTCGTTGCGCGTACGCATTCTGTAAGCGATCTTCCATCCATAGGAGATCCCCTGTGGGAGCGAGCCTGCTCGCGAATGCAATCTGTCAGTCGACATCATTGTTGAATGACACAACGCTTTCGCGAGCAGGCTCGCTCCCACAGTTTGTTTTGTAGCGACCCACCAAGAGGACACCGTTTTGCGCTCTACCGAAGTCGTGATCATTGGCGCTGGCGCGGCCGGCTTGATGTGTGCCCTGACCGCCGCCGGGCGCGGGCGTCAGGTGTTGCTGCTCGACCACGCGAACAAGGCCGGCAAGAAAATCCTCATGTCCGGCGGCGGTCGCTGCAATTTCACCAACATGTACACCGAACCGAGCAATTTCCTCTCGCAGAATCCGCATTTCTGCAAATCGGCGCTGGCGCGTTACACCCAGTGGGATTTCATCGGTCTGGTCGGCAAGCACGGCGTGCCGTACCACGAGAAGAAACTTGGCCAGCTGTTCTGCGATAACAAATCCAGCGACATCCTCGGCCTGCTGCTTGATGAATGCGATCAGGCCGGCGTCGAGCTGCACCTGGACACCTCAATCCAGACCATCGAAAAAACCGACAGCGGTTATCTGCTCGACACCACCCTCGGCCAAGTCCAGTGCCAATCGCTGGTGATCGCCACCGGCGGCCTGTCGATTCCGACCCTGGGCGCTACCGGTTTCGGTTATCAGGTCGCCAAACAGTTCGGCCATGAACTGCTGCCGACCCGCGCCGGGCTGGTGCCGTTCACCATTACCGACCAGCTCAAGGAACTCTGCACCGAATTGTCCGGCACCTCGGTGGATTGTCTGGTCAGCTGCAATGACCAGAGCTTTCGCGAGAACATCCTCTTCACTCACCGTGGCCTCAGCGGCCCGGCGATTCTGCAGATTTCCTCGTTCTGGGAGTCTGGCGATACGGTAGAGATCAACCTGCTGCCGGATCACGACGCGGCGAGCTGGTTGCAACAGCAAGTCGCCGAGCGTCCGAACAGCGAGCTGAAGACTTTGCTTGGCGAGATCTTCACCAAGAAAATGGCCAACCTGCTGGCGGACAACTGGTTCGTTTCCAAACCGATGAAGCAGTACACCCACGCTGAACTGGCGGAGATTGCCGAGAAGCTCGGCAGCTGGAAGGTTGTGCCGGCGGGAACTGAAGGCTATCGCACGGCTGAGGTGACTCTGGGTGGCGTCGACACCCGCGAGGTGTCGTCGAAGACCATGGAATCGCTGAAAAGCCCGGGCCTGTACTTCATTGGTGAAGTGCTCGACGTCACCGGGCACTTGGGCGGCTTCAATTTCCAGTGGGCCTGGGCCTCGGGCTACGCTGCTGCGCAGTACGCTTAACTCAAGGCTAAATACAAAACCCTGTGGGAGCGAGCCTGCTCGCGAATGCGGTGTACCAGTCGACATCAATGTTGAATGACACTCCGCTTTCGCGAGCAGGCTCGCTCCCACAATGGTTTGTGGTGTAAGTAAAAGGAACACTTTTTGCTGTCAGATGTGCTCGGCGCCATTGCGTCGGCGTCATTACTGGCTCAATTTAGCGGCATCGCCTCGGAAGGCCTTCGCACTTCATGTCCTCGACCTCGTTTCGTCAGTCTTTGCGGCGCCTGTGGGCGCTGGATAAATTCAGCTACAGCGTGCGGGTATTCATCGCCCTGACCGGCAGCATGGCGCTGTGCTGGTATCAGGATGAAATGGGCCTGCTGATCCCGTTGTTCCTCGGCATCATCGCCAGCGCCCTGGCCGAGACCGACGACAGTTGGCAGGGTCGTCTCAACGCCCTCGCGGTGACACTGGTGTGTTTCAGCATCGCCGCGCTGTCGGTGGAATTGCTGTTTCCCTACCCGATCATTTTCGCCGTGGCCCTGGCGCTGGCCAGTTTCGGCCTGACCATGCTCGGTGCGCTGGGCGAGCGTTACGGCGCGATCGCTTCGGCGACGCTGATTCTGTCGGTGTACACGATGATCGGCGTTGATCAGCGCGGCGGCGCGGTCACTGACTTCTGGCACGAACCGATGCTGCTGGTCGCTGGCGCGGCGTGGTACGGCCTGCTCTCGGTGCTGTGGCAGGCGCTGTTTTCCAATCAACCGGTGCAGCAGAGTCTGGCGCGGCTGTTCCGCGAGCTGGGCCTTTATCTGAAGCTGAAATCTTCGCTGTTCGAGCCGATCCGGCAGATGGACGTCGAAGCCCGCCGCCTCGAACTGGCGCAGCAGAATGGCCGGGTGGTCGCCGCCCTGAACACGGCCAAGGAAATCATCCTGCATCGGGTCGGCAACGGTCGACCCGGCTCGAAAGTCAGCCGTTATCTGAAGCTGTATTTCCTCGCGCAGGACATTCACGAACGCGCCAGCTCTTCGCACTACCCGTATAACGCGCTGGCCGAGGCGTTCTTCCACAGCGACGTGCTGTTTCGCTGCCAGCGCCTGCTGCGCCAGCAAGGCAAGGCCTGCCGGGCCTTGGCCGAGTCAATCCAGATGCGCCAGCCGTTCATCTATGACGCCAGTTTCGCCGAAGCCCTGAACGACCTGCATGCCTCCCTCGAACACTTGCGCATCCAGAGCAATCCGGCATGGCGCGGCCTGCTGCGCTCGCTGCGCGCCTTGGCGGCCAACCTCGGCACCCTCGACCGCCTGCTCAGCGATGCCAGCAACCCCGATGCTCTGGCGGACGCCACCGACAGCAGCCTGCTCGACCGTTCACCGCGCAATCTCAAGGACGTATGGATTCGCCTGCGTACGCAACTGACGCCGACCTCGCTGCTGTTCCGCCATGCCCTGCGCTTGCCGCTGGCACTGAGCATCGGCTACGGCATGGTGCACCTGATCCACCCGTCGCAAGGCTACTGGATCATCCTCACCACGCTGTTCGTCTGCCAGCCGAACTACGGCGCCACCCGGCGCAAACTCGGCCAGCGGATCATCGGCACGGCCATTGGCCTGACGGTGGCGTGGGCGCTGTTCGATCTGTTCCCCAACCCGGTGGTGCAATCGTGCTTCGCCATCGCTGCCGGCGTGGTGTTCTTTACCAACCGCACCACCCGCTACACCCTGGCGACGGCGGCGATCACGATCATGGTGCTGTTCTGCTTCAATCAGGTCGGCGATGGCTACGGGCTGTTCCTGCCACGGCTGTTCGATACCCTGCTGGGCAGCCTGATCGCAGGTCTGGCGGTGTTCCTGTTCCTGCCGGACTGGCAGGGTCGGCGCCTGAACAAAGTGCTGGCCAACACCCTGACCTGCAACAGCATCTACCTGCGCCAGATCATGCAGCAATACGCCGCCGGCAAAAGCGATGACCTCGCTTATCGCCTGGCCCGACGCAACGCCCATAACGCTGACGCGGCGCTGTCGACGACACTGGCGAACATGCTCATGGAGCCGGGGCATTTCCGTAAGGAGGCGGATGTCGGCTTCCGCTTCCTGGTGCTATCGCACACGTTGCTCAGCTATTTGTCAGGGCTCGGCGCGCACCGTGAAACACAGTTGCCAGCGGAGGTGCGCGAGCATTTGATCGAAGGCGCCGGGGTGAAACTGGCGACCAGCATCGACGAAATCGCCCAAGGCCTGGCGAGCAAGCAGCCGATTGCGATTCAGAGTGATGACGAGGAAGCGCTGGCCAATGAGCTGGAACAGATGCCGGATGAAATCGATGAAGGGCAACGGTTGGTGCAGACGCAGCTGGCGCTGATTTGCCGGCAGTTGGGGCCGCTTCGGACGTTGGCGGCGCATTTGATCAAGGACACTGCCGAAATCAGCGGCGCCTGAGACGACGCGTTCGCGAGCAGGCTCGCTCCCACAGGGTATGCATTTCAAATTGTGGGAGCGAGCCTGCTCGCGAAGAGGTCATCAGCCACAAAGAAATTGCCGGATCACCCTTCACATTCCATGCCGCCGCAATAACTTCTCATAAGTCCCGTCAGCCTTCATCGCCTCGATCGCTCGATCAAACCCGGCG
Source organism: Pseudomonas sp. TE9122 (assembly GCF_056278925.1). Taxonomy (NCBI): domain Bacteria; kingdom Pseudomonadati; phylum Pseudomonadota; class Gammaproteobacteria; order Pseudomonadales; family Pseudomonadaceae; genus Pseudomonas; species Pseudomonas sp. TE9122. The sequence goes on from NZ_JBWBQI010000001.1 coordinate 4,958,620, forward strand.
ACGATCTGCTCATGCTGCGGGTTCTTCAGGCTGACCAGAATATGCAGGCTATTCTCACTCAACGGCTTGGGTAAAAACTCCACCGAATTGCGTACCTTGGCCGATTCCCGTGCCAGGTAATACTTGGCCACGTACTCATCCTCCAGGGTCAGCTTGACCCGGTCCGCCGCGAGCATGCGCACGCCCATGGCGAAGTTGTGCACAGGGACTTTCTGCATCGCCGTATCGGCATCGAAAGGTGCGGAATAGGCGTACCCGCGCACCACGGCAATCGGGTAAGTGTGCAGTTGCTCGAGGTTGCTGTAGTCGATGGGTGCGTCTTTGCGCTTGAGGAAGCGGATGCGGTTGATCAGGTACTCACCGGAAAACTGACCGATCTGCGTGCGTTCGTCGTTGTACCAAGCGTTGACCAGTACGTCGTAACGCCCCTCGCCAATCCCCAGCAATGCTCGCGCCCACGGCACTTGTTCGTAACCGCTGGCATAACCGGCGCGAGCCAGTGCGGTGCTGACAATGTCGGTGGCCAGTCCACCGTTGACCAGTGCATCGTCGGTAAACGGCGGCCAATTATCGAACGCCAGCCGCAGCTTCTGCGCCGCAGCATCCTGGCCCAGCACCAGCAGTCCGATCAAAGCAACGGCTTGAAGCAATCGCAGCATGCTTGAACATCCTCAGCGGGCAACCGCCCGACGTGGTTTCACGTCAAAACCAAAGGCCCCTTACCGGCAAAACCCAAGCATTGAACATTAGCTCATGGGAACCAGTGCGCAGTGCTCTTGAGCAGATTACACAAAGTCTCGGCGGGCGCGAGAAAGGAATGGTGGCATTTTGACCTTTATCACAGACTGTTGCGCCATACAGACATATGGCGCAGCTGCGCTTAGTATCGGGCGACATGGTCAAGGAATCGAAAAATGACAATCGAGTGGATCTGCAAACATCATCGCGATCTGGGCAAAGAGCAGTTGTACGCCTCGTTGAAGCTGCGCTCTGATGTATTCGTGGTCGAACAGAAATGCGCCTACCCGGATCTCGACGGCCAGGATCTGGAGGGCGATACCCATCACCTGATGGGTTGGGAGGATGATCAGTTGATGGCTTACCTGCGCCTGCTGGATCCGGAATCCCAGGGCGGCGACGTGGTGATTGGCCGCGTGGTGACCGCGCCCGCCGGCCGTGGCAAAGGGTTGGGCCACGCGATGATGGAACAGGCGCTGAAGCAGGCCGAAAAGCACTGGCCGCAGGTACCGATCTATCTGTCGGCGCAGGCACACTTGCAGGGGTATTACGGCAGGTACGGGTTTGTCGTGGTGGGTGAGGAATATCTCGAGGATGACATTCCACATATCGGCATGCGTCGTTCTTGAGGGCCTCATCGCTGGCAAGCCAGCTCCCACAGGTTCATCGCTCGTTCACGAAAACCGTGTTCGCTGGAGATCCCTGTGGGAGCTGGCTTGCCAGCGATTGCGTCAGTTCAGGCGCCGCAGGAATCAGGGGTATTCCAGCACCGCTTTTATCTGCCGCAAATTGCGCTCGATCCATCCGCGATCAATCGCTCCCCACTCACGAATCCGATAGCGCCCGGCATGATTGCGTGCGCCCTCTTCCTGTTCGAACTCGCAGATGATGTCCAGATCGGCCAGCGCGGCAATCGTGTCCTGCGCCGTGCGTCGCGGCATGCCGGTGACTTCGGTCAGCGTCGGCACACTCGGCGCCAGGCCGCTATCGATGAGATAAGCCACGTACAAACGGCGATAGAAACTGCTTTTGGTCTTGCTTACGTCCATCTAAACACTCCCACCGTTAAAAGATCGCAGCCTTCGGCAGCTCCTACAGAAGATCGCATTTCAACTGCAGGAGCTGCCGAAGGCTGCGATCTTTTGATCTTTACTGCATATCCCGCCACGTCAGGTACACACGCAGATCGAACTCGATCTGGTGATACCCCGGCAGCATGTGCTCGCACAGTTTATAGAACGCCTTGTTGTGATCCGATTCCTTGAAGTGCGCCAGCTCGTGCACCACGATCATCTTCAGAAAATCCGGCGCGGCGTCCTTGAACAGCGCGGCGATGCGAATTTCCTTGTTGGCCTTGAGCTTGCCGCCCTGCACCCGTGACACCGTGGTGTGCAGACCGAGCGCGCGGTGGGTCAGGTCGAGGCGGTTGTCGAACAGCACTTTGTCGATCGCCGGCGCATTACGCATGTACTGCTGCTTGAGATCCAGCGCGTAGCTGTACAAGGCCTTGTCGCTCTGCACGTCGTGTCGCCCTGAATAGCGCTGATTCAGGTATTCACCCAGACGCCCTTCGGCAATCAGTTGGCGCACCTGATCCTGCAATTGCGCGGGGTAGGCCTGGAGGTACTTCAACACAGTCATGGACAAGCGACGCGGTTCGAAAAAGGTCCGCCAGTGTAGCGAATTCAACCGGGCAGCGCGCTCCAGTCAAACGGCTCGACGAAGCTGACCGCGTCTTCGGCGATCAACGGCCGCGCGACGAGGAAGCCCTGCACGTATTCGCAGCCATGGGCTTGCAGCCACTGATATTGCTCGAGGGTTTCCACTCCTTCGGCGATCACCAGCAGACCGTATTGCTTACACAGGTCGATGACCATGCGCACCAGCGCCGCATCACGTGGCGAGTTCGGCAGGCGCGCGATCAAGTGGCGGTCGAGCTTCAGCGTGTCCAGTTCCAGATCGCGCAGATGCGCCAGCGAGCACGGCCCCGAACCAAAATCATCCAGCGCCACGCGCACCCCGAGATGACGCAGCAGCCGCAGTTGCTTGCGGGTTTCGTCCGGGTCTTGCATCAACGCTTCTTCGGTGACTTCGACTTCCAGTTGCCGCGGTTGCAGCGCATGGCGTTCCATGACTTGACGCAATTCAGTGACCAGATTCGGCAGGCCGAACTGGGTATTGCTCAGGCTCACGCCGAGCACCAGATCTTCAGCGAACAAGGTTTCCCAGGCTTTACGCTGACCGGCGCCACGGTGATAGATCCAGCTGCCGAGGCGACTGATCAAGCGCGCCTCTTCCAGCAATGGCAGAAACAACCCCGGCGGCACATCGCCGACGCTCGGATGCTGCCAGCGCAGCAACGCCTCGAACCCACGGATCTGTCCGCTGCCGATCGCCACCTGCGGTTGATAGACCAGATTGAAATCGCGATTCTCGATGGCCTCACGCACGCTGTCTTCCAGCATCAGACGCGAGCGTGCGCGGCCGTTCATTTCAGGGTCATAGAAACGATATTGCTGACGCCCGGCGCGCTTGGCCTCGTACATAGCGATGTCCGAGGCGCGCAGCAAGCCGTCCAGATTGCGCCCGCAGTCAGGATAGGTGGCGATGCCGATACTGGCGCCAAGAACGATATCCAGACCTTCGATCTGCTGACACACCGATACCCGTTCGATGAGTTTTTCGGCAATCTTCGCCGCTTGCTCGGGGAATTCCAGATCCAGCAGCGCGGTGAATTCATCGCCGCCCATGCGCGCGAGAATATCGAACGGCCGCAGGCACGCTTTCAATTGCTCGGAAACCCAGCGCAACACGCGGTCGCCGGCATCGTGACCGAGAGAATCATTGACCCGCTTGAAGCCATCGAGATCGAGGTAGAGCAGCACCCAGCTGCTGTCGCTGCGCTCGCCGCGCAACAGCAGGTTTTCGACGGTCTGGTAGAACCCGCGCCGGTTGAGCAGCCCGGTCAGCGGATCGGTTACCGCCTGGAATTCCAGTTGCTGGTGCAAGTGACGCACCACCGACATGTCCAGCACCGTCACCACCATCGCATGCTGCTCCGAGGACAGCGGCGCACAGGACAATGCCACCGGCACTTGCTGTCCGGGCGCCGTGCGCAGCAACGCATCGTGCAGACGCAGGGTTTCACCGCGCTGGTAGCCGGCGTAGAACTCTGAATCGGCCCACAGGGGAATGTGTGGCTTCTGCAGGAAATCGAGAAACTCCTTGCCTTGCAGATCCTTCACCGGCGCATTGAGCAACCGCGAAATCGCCGGGTTGGCGAAGCGGATCACGCCGTCCTCGCTCAACACCAGAATGCCTTCGGCGGCGTTGTCCAGCACTGAGGCATTGAAGGCGCGCGCCACTTCCAGGTCATGACTCAGGCGTTGCAAGGCACGGCGATTGCGCTGGTGCTCGAGCAGCGCCTGGACCTTGGGCTTGAGGATTTGCGGATCGAACGGCTTGAACAGGTAATCCACCGCGCCGCTGGCATAGCCTTTGATCACGGCGTCCTGAGATTGCTCGTTGGCGGTGAGGAAAATGATCGGCGTCAGCCGCGTGCGCTGGCTGCCGCGCATCAGCCGCGCGACCTCGAAACCGTCCATGCCGGGCATCTGCACATCGAGCAGGACCAGGTCGATGTCGTGTTCGAGCAAAAGGTTCAGCGCCTCGAAACCGGAGGCGGCGGTCATCACGTGCCAATCCTGACGCTGCAGCAACGCGCGCATGCTGATCAGATTTTCGGGGTAATCATCGACGATCAAAAGGACCGAGCTGCCTTCACCTGGCTGGGGTTGCGCGCATTCCATGCTGCTTCTCTTATCGGGACCGGTTGCCGGCAAAACCATAGACGTACTGAGCCTTCACTCTAGACGCGGATCAGTGAAAGCAGAAGCTGTCATCCCGCCATCATTTAAACAATGCTCAACCCAGCCGACTAACGGTCACCGCTACAGCCCCCGAAAACCGGGCGGGATGGCATTTCGACAGGACTTTGACGTCAAGTAATCGCCGGACGGGCATTAACAAAAATTGCCGCTACGCTTATAAAGACGCCCGAAAACGCGCGGGCTAGAGCTTCTGGCACCGGCGTTCCGGATGAATTGATTGGAAGAACCGTCATGATCGACCTCGCAACCTGGAACCTCAGCGTTCCTGTTGGCAGCCCGCCGTACACCGTCGAAACCTCGAAACTGGTGGATGGCTTCAAGGATCAGTACTTCCATTCCGACACCGGCACCCTGTTCTTCTGGTCCCCGGTGACTGGCTCGAAAACCGAAAACGCCATCTACCCGCGTACCGAACTGCGCGAAACCTACAGCAACGGCACCCTGCGCAACTGGTACTACCCGGACGCCGACAACCTGCTGCGCGCCACCCTCGCGGTGAACAAGGTGCCGAGCTCGGGCAAGATCGTCATTGGCCAGATCCACGCGTACGAAAGCCAGCGGCCGATGGTCAAGCTCGAATATCAGTACAAGGAAAAAACCCAGACCGGCAATCTGGTGATCAAAGTGCGCATGCGCCCGGACGACGCCGAAAGCCGCGTCATCACCCTCGCCACCGGCGTCAAGCTTGATCGCGAATTCAACTATCTCATCCACTTGAGCCCCGGCGGTGCGCTGGGCGTGAGTGCGGCGGGCTATCAGTGGGACTCCCAGATCAGCGCGACCTGGCGCGACAAGCCGCTGTACTTCAAGGCCGGCGTGTATGTGCAGGACAACACCGGCTATACCAGTGAAGGTGGGCAGGTGACGTTTACCAAACTGGATATTGATCACGACAAGTAGCTAGCCGCCAAAATGACAAACAACCCATAACTTGCAGACCACACTCGCTCCAATTGTAGGAGTGGGCCTGCTCGCGATAACGGTGTGTCATTCAATATTCATGTGTCTGAAACTCCGCTATCGCGAGCAGGCTCACTCCTGCAAGGGCTTCAGGGGTGGGCTGCGGACTGCGCCACCTCCAAATGCGGGCCGCTGCCTTGGCGAAATGTCGCGTATACGCGACTTTGAGTAGCAAATGTCACCGTAGCGGTACACCGCTTATCATTTATCAGCCTTTTCCTTTCTACCGCTTGATAAAGGATGACGCTTCAAACCCGAACCGACCGAGTCATTCAACGCAACCATGCGCCCGATGTCCCATTCGCGTTGCATCCTTGCAAACAATTCAACGTCTATCCGTGGTCGGTGAATCAAAAGCGCCTGACTCATTGCCTCGGCTATCCGGTCGACGATCAGTGCTGGCTTATCCACAGCGCAGTGTTTACGACCAAACTCAATCAACTGCTGACGATCCGGATAAGCTTTGGCCTTGTTCATCTTGATGGCGAGAGTACGGTCAACCAGCGATCGCCCGGTCCTGGGGTTGTAGTTCTCGTATACGGTTGTCGTCGTGACATCGTATACCGGCGCCAACTGCACCGTTTCAGAGGCCGCGGGGTGCGTGTAGGTCACCCCGAAGTTTTTCAAATGCGCATCGCCGTTACGCACCATGACCGAAAGACAGACGGATGAAAAAAATCGTTCCAGTTCTCGTATCGGGTCGGCATGCCTGCATACCTGACGGATCACTGCAGCAAGGGTTTCGTAGCTCTGCGAATATTTATAGTTGTCGTGGGGATCCTTGTTTAACCCCAGCAGCACCGCCATGTCTTCAAAGCCAAGGCGATCAGACGCTGTCAGATCAAAACGCTCCATGACAAACAGCTCACCGTTATCGGAAAGCCAGAAAGGCGGCGTGTACAGTCCAGCCAGCCGCGCTGCTTCCAGACACAGAAACTCGTTTTGAGCCAGGTGCTCATACTCTTCCGCTCCTGATTTGACGATAAGGTCGGAGCTGATCACTGTTTTTCGGCTACCAGTCAGTTTGTCCAGATCGGGCACCAGAACCTTGGGCTGAACACCTGAAATCCCCGATTCGAAGTAGGTTTCGACCAAAAAACCGAAAACATGCTGAGAGGTGTCCGCCGACAGGATCTCCTGCAGGCCGACCTGCGCACGAACAGAGCCTGAAGGTTCTACCGGATTCTCATACGTGAGGCGACCGATCTGATTACCGCCAATGACGGACAACAGGCGCATTTCATCCACTTGCATATGCTTGGCCATGCGCCGCTTGATTTGGTCGGCCAGATATCCCTCAGGCACATTCATATCGAAGATGGGCTGCAATACGCTGCTCACCGACGGTGTCGGGTCATAGGGCATGACCAGGGAAACTTCCTTGAGTGGCGACGCTGACTGGTAAGCGAATGAAAACTGCGAACCTTTGGACAACTCGCCGGAATGGCCCTGAGGCGTCATGACATTCAGTCGTTTCACCTTACTCATCATGCTCTACCAATTCGGCGAGTGATTTGAGATCGATTCGGTTATCGACAATCTCCAACGCCATGCCTAACGCGGCAATAACTCTAAACACCGTATAAAAAGCGACGTTTTCGCCTGCTTCTAGATCGATGATGGTTTTGCGGCTGCAATGAGCCCTATGCGCAAGCAGCGCTTGACTGTAGCCCTTGGCTTTGCGCAATTGGCGAATACGCTGGGCAAACGTTGCTGGATTATCGAGAAGCAAAATGTCACCCATATCGGACTTTAAATAGATTATTACCAGTAAAGTCCCCTTTAGGTGACATTTCAAGCAAAAGGATGCCGATGTCTTGTCACAACGCTTCCACCACAAAAAAACCCGCCTCTCGGCGGGTTTCTTTTAAATCAGCTCAACGCTCAGGCTCAGTTGACCTTGGCGTTCAACTCACCCTTCAGATAACGCTGGTACATCGCTTCCAGCGAGATCGGTTTGATCTTCGAGGCATTACCGGCAGTACCGAACGCTTCATAACGAGCGATACATACATCGCGCATTGCGGTCACGGTGGCGCCGAAGAATTTACGTGGGTCGAATTCGCTCGGGTTGGTGGCCATCAGGCGACGCATGGCGCCAGTGGAGGCCAGGCGCAGGTCGGTGTCGATGTTGACCTTGCGCACGCCGTGCTTGATGCCTTCGACGATTTCTTCAACCGGGACGCCGTAGGTTTCTTTGATGTCGCCGCCGTACTGGTTGATGATCGCCAGCCACTCTTGTGGCACGGAGGACGAACCGTGCATCACCAAGTGGGTGTTCGGGATGCGCTTGTGGATTTCCTTGATGCGGTCGATCGCCAGCACGTCGCCGGTTGGTGGCTTGGTGAACTTGTAGGCACCGTGGCTGGTGCCGATGGCGATGGCCAGGGCATCGACCTGGGTGCGCTTGACGAAGTCAGCGGCTTCTTCCGGGTCGGTCAGCATCTGGCTGTGATCCAGAACGCCTTCAGCGCCGATGCCGTCTTCTTCACCGGCCATACCGGTTTCCAGCGAACCCAGGCAGCCCAGCTCGCCTTCAACCGAGACGCCGCAGGCGTGAGCCATGGCTACGGTTTGTTGGGTAACGCGGACGTTGTAGTCGTAGTCGGTCGGGGTCTTGCCGTCTTCGCCCAGCGAGCCGTCCATCATCACCGAGCTGAAGCCCAGTTGAATCGAGCGCTGGCAAACGTCAGGGCTGGTGCCATGGTCCTGGTGCATGCACACCGGGATGTGCGGAAATTCTTCGATCGCGGCCAGGATCAAGTGACGCAGGAACGGTGCGCCGGCGTATTTGCGGGCGCCGGCCGAAGCCTGGACGATCACCGGGGAGTCAGTCTTGTCAGCGGCTTCCATGATGGCGCGCATCTGCTCAAGGTTGTTGACGTTGAAGGCTGGAACGCCATAGCCGAACTCGGCTGCGTGGTCCAGCATCTGGCGCATGCTGATAAGTGCCATTGTGTGTGTCTCTCCCGGTTGAGGGTCGTTGATCGTGCCAGCCTGCCGGAGCGGCGGCGGCTATTCAAGTTAATGCAGATCGGGGGTTGAGGCCCGACCTGGTGATTCGGTAAAGCAAATTCCAAGAACTACACAGATCCCCTGTGGGAGCGAGCCTGCTCGCGAAAGCAATCTTGCAGTCGCTGATGCAGTGCCTGCCAGGCCGCTTTCGCGAGCAGGCTCGCTCCCACAGTAGAACTGTGGTGTGTCAATTACTGCGCCTTGCAACCACGGCCAATCAGGTCATTGGTGGCGACCCAGTACACCAGGCCTTCGTCACCCTTGACGTGAAACGCCAGCATGCCGTCGCTGTACAGCGTGCCCGAGGCGCCCGGCTCTTCTTTCAGGCGATAGACCTGATCACCGCCGCCGAGGCGAACGTCGACTTCCTTCTGGCCGGCATCGGCGTAACGCCACAACACCTTGGCCTGACTGTCGCAGGTCCAGGTCGTCCAGTTGTCTGCCGGGGCCGACGACTGAAACAGGTTCAACTGCGCGCAACCACCCAACAATGCCAACGCCGCAACGGCGATCAAGCCTTTCATCCGTGTTCCTCGACTGACGACGCACGCCGCCAGCCCTGAGTTAAAGAGTCAGACCCGTCAAGGACAACCATGTTCCTTGACCGGGGTTTGCGTCTCGTATTTGTCCAGGCCGTCCGGGCCCGAGCGTTTGTTCAGCACCGGGTTGGTTTCGGCCTGCCAGTCGGCCTGATAACAGCCCTTCTGCGGCTCGCTCGGTGCTGGCGTCGCGTCAGCCTTCGGGGTGCTCCCGCAGGCCGCCAGCGTACCGGTCAGCAACAACAGCGCTAACGACTTGACCATGTGAACACTCCTTTGCCTGGCCAAACGGGCGGCCTCAGGCCTTGGCCCGGCTTTCCAGGACTTCAACGGCAGGTAGCACCTTGCCCTCGACGAATTCGAGGAACGCGCCGCCACCGGTGGAAATGTAGGAGATCTGCTCAGCCACGCCATATTTATCGATGGCGGCCAGGGTGTCGCCACCACCAGCAATCGAGAATGCCGAGCTCTCGGCGATGGCCTGGGCCAGCACTTTGGTGCCGTTGCCGAACTGATCGAACTCGAACACGCCAACCGGGCCGTTCCACAGAATGGTTTTCGACGACTTCAGCAGCTCGGCGAAATTGGCGGCGGTTTGCGGGCCGATGTCGAGAATCATGTCGTCAGCCGCCACGTCAGCGATCAGCTTCACAGTCGCTTCAGCGCTTTCGGCAAATTCCTTGGCGACCACGACGTCAACCGGCAACGGCACGCTGACTTTCGCCGCGATTTCACGGGCGGTGTCGAGCAGGTCCGGTTCATACAGCGACTTGCCGACCGGGTGACCAGCCGCCGCGAGGAAGGTGTTGGCGATGCCGCCGCCGACGATCAGTTGATCGCAGATCTGGCTCAGGCTGTTCAGCACGTCGAGTTTGGTCGACACCTTGGAGCCGGCAACGATGGCTGCCATTGGCTTGGCCGGCGCGCCGAGGGCTTTGCCCAGTGCATCCAGCTCAGCGGCCAGCAACGGGCCGGCGGCAGCGACTTTGGCGAACTTGGCTACACCATGGGTCGAACCCTCGGCGCGGTGAGCAGTACCGAAAGCATCCATCACGAACACATCGCACAGGGCTGCGTATTGCTGGGCCAGGTCGTCGGCGTTCTTCTTCTCGCCCTTGTTGAAGCGTACGTTTTCGAACAGCACGATGTCGCCAGCCTTGACCTCCACGCCACCGAGGTAGTCAGCCACCAGCGGCACTTCGCGGCCCAGCGCTTTGCTCAGGTAGTCGGCGACAGGTTTCAGGCTGTTTTCGGCGGAGAACTCGCCTTCGGTCGGACGGCCCAGGTGCGAGCAGACCATCACCGCCGCGCCTTTTTCCAGGGCCAGCTTGATGGTCGGCAGCGAAGCCAGGATGCGCGCGTCGCTGGTGACAACACCGTCCTTGACGGGGACGTTGAGGTCTTCGCGGATCAATACGCGCTTACCTTGCAGATCGAGGTCGGACATCTTCAACACGGTCATGGGTCGCACTTCCTACGGTTTTTTTGAAGTTGCTGTTTGCAGATAGTGATCTGCAACGTCCAGCATTCGGTTGGCAAAACCCCACTCGTTGTCGAACCAGGCCAGGATGTTCACCAGTTTGGGGCCGGAAACTCGGGTCTGGCTGGCATCGACGATGGCCGAATGTGGGTCATGGTTGAAATCACAGCTGGCGTGCGGCAACTCGGTATAGGCCAGAAGGCCTTTGAGCGGGCCGCTGGTGGCGGCTTCGCGCAGGATCCGGTTGACCTCATTGGCGTCAGTCGCCGTGGCGGTCTGCATCGTGATGTCGAGGCAGGACACGTTGACTGTCGGCACGCGCACGGCTTTGGCCTGAATTCGCCCGGCAAGTTCCGGCAGCAGGCGCTCGATACCGCGCGCCAGACCAGTGGACACCGGGATCACCGACTGGAACGCCGAACGCGTGCGGCGCAGGTCTTCGTGGTGATAGGCGTCGATCACTGGCTGATCGTTCATTGCCGAGTGAATCGTGGTGATCGACACGTAATCGAGGCCGATCGCCTTGTCCAGCAGACGCAACAGCGGCACGCCGCAGTTGGTAGTGCAGGAGGCGTTGGACACCAGCAACTCATCGCCGGTCAGGCAGTCCTGATTGACGCCGTAGACGATGGTGGCGTCGACATCCGCTTCGCTGGCCATCGGCTGCGAGAACAGCACACGCGGCGCGCCGGCGTCGAGAAAACGCTGGCCATCGGCACGGGTGTGGTAAGCGCCGGAGCACTCAAGCACCAGATCGACGCCCAGCGACGCCCAATCGATGCCTTCGGGGGTGGCACTGCGCAGGACCTTCACGCAGTCGCCATTGATATGCAGACAATCGCCTTCAACCCGCACTTCGCCGGGAAAGCGGCCGTGGGTGGAGTCGAAGCGTGTCAGGTATTCGATGCTGGCCATGTCGGCCAGATCGTTGATCGCGACAATTTCAAACCCGGCCTTCGCGCCGCGCTCGAACAACGCCCGCAAGACGCAACGACCAATGCGGCCGTAGCCGTTGAGTGCAACTTTATAGGGACGCGGTTCAGGCATGGGGTTCTCGATAGATTCGCTAACAACACAACCCCATGTAGGAGCTGACGAGTGAAACGAGGCTGCGATCTTTTGATCTTGTTTTTAAGATCAAGATCAAAAGATCGCAGCCTTCGGCAGCTCCTACAGGGGAACGCGGCGGCCAGGGCCACCGCATTCGTACTGCTTAGTCTTCCAGCAGCTCTTCAGCCTGACCGAGGATGTTTTCCAGGGTAAAACCGAACTCTTCGAACAATGCCGAAGCCGGCGCCGACTCACCGTAGGTGGTCATGCCGATCACACGACCTTCCAGACCCACGTACTTGAACCAGAAATCGGCGTGGGCCGCTTCGATGGCAATACGCGCGCTGACCTGCAACGGCAGAACCGACTGCTTGTACTCCGCATCCTGAGCATCGAACGCGCTGGTGCAAGGCATCGAAACCACGCGAACCTTGCGGCCCTGCTCGGTCAGTTTGTCGAAGGCTTGCACGGCCAGACCGACTTCCGAACCGGTGGCGATCAGGATCAGCTCAGGCTCGCCTGCGCAGTCCTTGAGCACATAACCACCACGGCTGATGTTGGCAATCTGGCCAGCGTCGCGTTCCTGGTGCTGCAGGTTCTGCCGGGAGAAGATCAGCGCCGACGGGCCGTCCTTGCGCTCCAGCGCGTTTTTCCAGGCCACTGCCGATTCCACGGCATCGGCTGGACGCCAGGTGTCGAGGTTCGGCGTGCTGCGCAGGCTGGTCAATTGCTCGATCGGCTGGTGCGTCGGGCCGTCTTCGCCCAGACCGATAGAGTCGTGGGTGTACACGTGAATCACACGCTTCTTCATCAAAGCCGACATACGTACGGCGTTGCGTGCGTATTCCATGAACATCAGGAAGGTCGCGCCGTAAGGCACCAGACCGCCGTGCAGGGCGACGCCGTTCATGATCGCGGTCATGCCGAACTCGCGCACGCCGTAGTACATGTAGTTGCCGCTGGCATCTTCAGCGCTGACGCCTTTGCAGCCTTTCCACAGGGTCAGGTTGGAGCCGGCGAGGTCAGCCGAACCGCCGAGCATTTCCGGCAGCAGCGGGCCGAACGCGTTGAGGGTGTTCTGGCTGGCTTTGCGGCTGGCGATGGTTTCGCCCTTGGCGGCGACTTCGGCGATGTAAGCCGAGGCTTTTTCCGAGAAGTCGGCCGGCAGTTCGCCGCTCAGACGACGAATCAGCTCGTTGGCTTCAGTCGGGAATGCAGCGGAGTAGGCGGCGAAACGCTGGTCCCACTCGGCTTCGACCGCGCGGCCAGCTTCTTTGGCGTCCCACTCGGCATAGATCTCGGCCGGAATTTCGAACGGGCCGTAGTTCCAGTTCAGCGCCTGACGGGTCAGGGCGATTTCCGCGTCACCCAGTGGGGCGCCGTGGCAATCTTCCTTGCCCTGCTTGTTCGGCGAACCGAAACCGATGGTGGTCTTGCAGCAGATCAGCGTCGGTTGAGCGCTCTTGCGTGCGGTTTCGATGGCGGTCTTGATCTCTTCCGGATCATGGCCGTCGACGTTGCGGATCACCTGCCAGTTGTAGGCTTCGAAACGCTTCGGCGTGTCATCGGTGAACCAGCCTTCGACTTCACCGTCGATGGAAATGCCGTTGTCATCGTAGAAGGCAATCAGCTTGCCCAGGCCCAGCGTGCCGGCCAGGGAGGCGACCTCGTGGGAAATGCCTTCCATCATGCAGCCATCACCGAGGAACACGTAGGTGTGGTGATCAACGATGTTGTGGCCGGGACGGTTGAACTGCGCGCCCATGACTTTTTCAGCCAGAGCGAAACCGACGGCGTTGGCCAGACCCTGACCCAGCGGGCCGGTGGTGGTCTCGACGCCCGGGGTGTAACCGAACTCCGGGTGGCCTGGAGTGCGGCTGTGCAGTTGACGGAACTGCTTGAGGTCGTCGATGGACAGGTCGTAGCCGGTCAGGTGCAGCAGCGAGTAGATCAACATCGAGCCGTGGCCGTTGGACAGCACGAAGCGGTCACGGTCGGCGAACGACGGGTTGCTCGGGTTGTGCTTGAGGTAGTCGCGCCACAGCACTTCGGCAATATCTGCCATACCCATAGGGGCACCGGGATGGCCGCTGTTGGCTTTTTGCACGGCATCCATGCTGAGGGCACGAATGGCGTTGGCACGCTCACGACGGCTAGGCATCGCTGATCTCCTGGGTGTGTATAGACTGAAACGGAAAAAAGGAGGGCATTTTCCCTCACCCATGCGCCTCGGGGCAATGACAGATAGTCATCGGCAGGCGTTTTTCCAATCGATAGCACAGGTTTCGCTTGGTGAAACCTTTCCGCTATTCGTTTGTAGAGACTGCCGTCCGCCGAGAAGTGCCATTTATCGAGCAATATCAAAACTTTTTGATATTGACCTTGCGGTGCCTTGCCCCCGTCTCTAGACTGCCAGCCCTATGAACTTACGCGTGCCTTCCATTCGCCATGACGATTGCGACGAGCTGGCGGCCCTGTGCAAGGCCGGCGGCGATCCGCTGCGGCTGAATGTATTGCGCGCGCTGGCCAACGATTCGTTTGGCGTGCTGGAGCTGGCGCAGATTTTCGGCATCGGCCAGTCGGGCATGAGCCATCACCTCAAGGTGCTGGCGCAAGCCGATCTGGTGGCGACACGCCGTGAGGGCAACGCGATTTTTTATCGTCGTGCCCTGCCCCACAGCGAATTGCTCGGCGGCAAGCTGCACGCGGCATTGCTGGAAGAAGTCGACGATCTGGATCTGCCTGATGAAGTGCAAGCACGCATCGAGCAGGTTCACGGCCAGCGTGCCGCCGCCAGCCGGGACTTTTTCGCCCGGGTCGCGGAAAAATTCCGTGCCCAGCAAGATTTGATCGCAGGCCTGCCGCAGTACCGTGACAGCGTGCTGGCCCTGCTCGACAAACTGAACTTCGATGGTGCAGCCACGGCCATTGAAGTCGGCCCCGGCGATGGTGCTTTTCTGCCGGAACTGGCCCGTCGTTTCGGCACCGTAACCGCGCTGGACAACAGCCCGGCGATGCTCGAACTGGCGCGTCAGGTGTGTGAACGTGAACAGCTGGCTAACGTCAGCCTGCAATTGGCCGATGCATTGAACGGCACAAGCCTCAAGGCCCATTGCGTGGTGTTGAACATGGTCCTGCACCATTTCGCCGCTCCGGCCGATGCGCTCAGGCACATGGCCGATCTGCTGCAACCGGGCGGTAGCCTGCTCGTGACAGAGTTATGTAGCCACAACCAGAGTTGGGCCAGGGAGGCCTGCGGTGATCTCTGGTTGGGGTTTGAACAGGACGATCTGGCCCGTTGGGCCACCGCTGCGGGACTCGTTCCCGGGGAAAGCCTCTATGTAGGCTTACGTAATGGTTTCCAGATCCAGGTTCGCCACTTTCAGCGACCGGCTGGCGACACTCACCATCGGTAAATTCAGGAAAACATCGAGATGAGCGAATACTCCCTCTTCACCTCCGAGTCCGTGTCTGAAGGACATCCGGACAAAATCGCCGACCAGATTTCCGATGCGGTGCTGGACGCCATTATTGCCCAGGACAAACACGCTCGCGTGGCCGTGGAAACCCTGGTCAAGACCGGCGTAGCCATCGTTGCCGGTGAAGTGACCACCAGCGCCTGGGTCGACCTGGAGCAGATCGTTCGTGACGTGATTTGCGACATCGGCTACACCAGCTCCGAAGTCGGCTTCGACGGCGCGACCTGCGGCGTGATGAACATCATCGGCAAGCAGTCCCCTGACATCAACCAGGGTGTTGACCGCGCCAAGCCTGAAGATCAGGGCGCCGGCGACCAGGGCCTGATGTTCGGCTACGCCAGCAACGAAACCGACGTTTTGATGCCAGCGCCGATCACCTTCTCGCACCAGCTGGTGCAGCGTCAGGCTGAAGCACGCAAGTCGGGCCTGCTGCCTTGGCTGCGTCCGGATGCCAAGTCGCAAGTGACCTGCCGGTACGAAGGCGGCAAGGTTGTCGGCATCGACGCTGTGGTTCTGTCGACCCAGCACAACCCGGAAGTGTCGTACAAAGACCTGCGCGAAGGCGTAATGGAGCTGATCGTCAAGCACGTACTGCCTGCCGAACTGCTGAGCAAGGACACCCAGTTCCACATCAACCCGACCGGCCAGTTCATCATTGGCGGCCCGGTAGGTGACTGCGGTCTGACCGGTCGCAAGATCATCGTCGACAGCTACGGCGGCATGGCCCGTCACGGCGGCGGCGCGTTCTCCGGCAAGGATCCATCGAAGGTTGACCGTTCGGCTGCCTACGCAGGCCGTTACGTGGCCAAGAACATCGTTGCGGCCGGCCTTGCCGAGCGTTGCGAGATTCAGGTGTCCTACGCGATCGGTGTGGCCCAGCCTACGTCGATCTCGTTGAACACCTTCGGCACCGGCAAGATCAGCGATGACAAGATCATCAAACTGGTGCGTGAAGTGTTCGACCTGCGTCCATACGCGATCACCACCATGCTCGACCTGCTGCACCCGATGTACCAGGAAACCGCAGCCTACGGCCACTTCGGTCGCGCGCCGCAGACCAAGACCGTTGGCGAAGACAGCTTCACCACGTTCACCTGGGAAAAAACCGACCGCGCCGACGCCCTGCGTTCCGCCGCTGGCCTGTAATACCCTGGCTGCAAGAAAGCCCCGCACGGTTCGCGCCGTGCGGGGCTTTTTCATGCCTGACAGATTTTTGAGATCCCTGCGGGAGCGAGCCTGCTCGCGAAGGCGCCCGCTCATGCAACGTCAATTCAGAATCCGGAAACACCTCGAAAAACACCCCCGGTAACGCATTTCGAATCCTCACCTACCCTTCAAATATTACCCCCGAGCAAGGACGCTCAACGATGCTCTTCACACTGCGCCTGTTGCTGGCCTTCCTGCTGGCACTCATCACCCTTGTCAGCCAAGCCAACTGTCCGAACTGGGATCGTTCCCAAGCCCAACGCGAAATCACCACCCTGCAAAACCGGATCGACCAATGGGACGACGCCTATCATCGCGAAGGCCGTTCATTGATCAGCGACGAACTCTATGACCAGTCCCAACTGCGGCTGAAAGAATGGCAAGCCTGTTTCAACCAACCCACATCCCCGCAGCCGTTGCGCACCGCGTCCGGCACGGTCACCCACCCCATCGCCCACACCGGCCTGGACAAGCTGCACAAAGTCGAAGACGTCGCCCACTGGTTGCGTGATCGCCAGAACGTCTGGGTGCAACCCAAGGTCGACGGCGTGGCTGTCACGCTGATCTACCGCCAGGGGGTATTGCAGCAGGCGATCAGTCGCGGTGATGGGGTCAACGGCCAGGACTGGACAGCCTCCGCGCGCAGGATTGCAGCCATTCCGCAACGTTTGAGGCAGCCACGGGATCTGCTGGTACAGGGCGAACTCTATTGGCGCCTGAGCGCGCATGTTCAATCACAGTCCGGCAGCGTCAATGCCCGCGCCACCGTCGCCGGGCTGATGGGACGTAAAACACTCGATGTTGAACAGGCCGCCGGGATCGGCCTGTTTGTCTGGGACTGGCCGCAAGGTCCTGTGCGGCTGCCGGAAAGATTGTCCGAACTTCAGACATTGGGGTTCGCCACAACCGAGCCCTATACCCAGCCCGTCACCCGATTCGAAGACGCGCAAAAATGGCGCGAGCACTGGTATCGCTCGCCACTGCCCTTTGCCAGCGACGGCGTGGTGCTGCGTCAGAGCCAACGGCCACCCGCCGAACGCTGGCAGGCTCGCGCGCCGTATTGGGCGATTGCCTGGAAATACCCGTTCGCCCAGGCATTGGCCGAAGTGCGCAAGGTCAACTTCAAAATCGGCCGCACCGGGCGGATCACGCCGGTGCTGGAACTGCTGCCGGTCAGACTCGATGACCGCGAAATCAAACGGGTCAGCGTCAGCTCGCTCAAGCGCTGGCAAACCCTCGACATCCGCCCCGGCGATCAGGTGGCAATCAGTCTGGCCGGGCTGACCATTCCGCGCCTCGACAGTGTCGTGCTGCGCACCAGCGAACGGGCGGACATCAACATCCCCGATGCTGGCGACTACCACGCCCTGAGCTGCTGGCAACCGACGCCGGGGTGTGAAAGCCAGTTTCTCGCGCGTCTGACCTGGCTCAGTGGCAAGCAGGGCCTGGCCATGCAGTATGTCGGTCGCGGCACCTGGGAGAAACTTTTGGAAACAGGCCGTCTGAAACACCTGCTGGATTGGCTGACCCTCGATGCATCAGAGCTTGCTAACATTGCCGGCCTCGGCGAGCGCAGCAGCGCACGGCTGATAGACAGTTTTCACGGCGCGCGGCAACAGCCGCTCGCTCGATGGTTGAAAGCGCTGGGCATGCCGCCGACCGGACAGGCACAACTGGACGATTCGTGGCAGGCCCTGGCACAACGCGACACTGAACAATGGCAGGCAGAAGCCGGTATCGGCCCGGGACGCGCGGCGCAACTGAGCGCATTCTTTCGTGACCCGCAGGTACTGGCTTTGAGTGACACCCTGAAAGCCGCCGGAATCGACGGCTTCTGAACCTGCAATCCCCGCCCGGCGGGAACCCAACGGCCGGCCAGACGCTCCAACAGCGCAGTGCCCTCCAACCCCGATTGCCTTTGCACATGGAGCTTTTATGAAATTTCTCGCACCGCTCGCCCTGCTTACTCTTTGCGGCGTCATGGCCGCCCCGGTCATGGCCGAAGAAGACGGCCCGGGCCTGACCGGTTGCGCTGCCAAGAAGCAGGGCATCATCAATCAGATCGAACAGGCCAAGTCGCGCGGCAACATGGAGCAGCAGGCAGGCCTGGAAACCGCACTGCGCGAAGTGAACGAACACTGCACCGACGCCGGGCTGAAGAAAGAGCGTGAGAACAAGGTGCTTGAGGCCAAGCATGAGGTGAGCCAGCGTCAGGCGGATCTCGACAAGGCCATGAAGAAGGGCGATCCGGAGAAGATCAACAAACGCAAGGAAAAGCTCGCCGAGTCGCGCAAGGAACTGCAGGAAGCGCTGGACGAGATCGATAAGTAACCCAAGCCCTGTGGTGAGGGGATTTATCCCCGTCCGGCGGCGAAGCCGTCGCAAATTCGACTGGTCGGGTCCGACTGAAAAAACTCGGTTATATGGTTTTTGGGCTGCTTCGCAGCCCATCGGGGATGAATCCCCTCGCCACAAGGTACTCAGCAGCCTCAGGAATCAATGATCGCGAAACTCTTTATGGCAAGCACTGCAGGCATCCTCGACTTTCTGCACTGCCGGTCCGAGATTGCTGGCCTTGTACGGCTGAACCTGACTGGCGACCACCAGTTCACCGGTAGCCGCTTCGAGGGCGCGGGCCAGTTGCTGAAAACGCGCCTGTTTCTGCCAGACATCGTCCTTGGCGCTGGTGTGATCTTCCTCGCGCACCTGCGGAAAATGCTTCCACGGTTCATGGGCCAACGCATCAAGTCTGACCGCGCCCTCGGCAAATTTCGGTCCGTCGAAGGCAATGGCGCCCACGCAACATGCCGCCGAGGTCTTCGCTGGTCTTGAGCATCTGCTTGAAGATGGCCTTGCGCTGACCCAGCGGCGAATTCGGGTCGACGCCGCCACAGGCGGACAAGGTCAGACAGGCCAGCAATACAACAGCAATTGGTTTCAGAGTCATGATGGCTTCAGGTCGCGGAAATCGGCGGCCAGTATCCTCGGCTCACCGCCAAACACCAATAGCCCTATTAAAAATACGGGTTGGTCGAGCGCATGGAGCACTCGGCCAACCGGCACAGGAATCACTCCATGAACAGCCGCTTCACGGCCTGGCGTCACCCGCTTATCGTCACCCTCCCGATTCTGGCCATCCTTGCCGGTTGCACTGGCGGTGACAGCGCCAAACCGAAAACCCACGCACTGGCTACGTATTCCAGCGCAACTTGGGAAGCCTTGCCCGCGGTCTCCGATAGCGATCTGGTCGCAGGTTTCGGTTCCTGGCGCAGCGCGTGCACCCGACTCAAAGCCGACGCAGTCTGGGGGCCGACCTGCGCTGCGGCGGCGAATGTGCCGCAAAGCGCCGCCGAGATTCGTGCATTCCTCAAGCAGAATCTCGATGTCTACGGCCTGCGCGCCGAGAACGACAACCCCAACGGTCTGATCACCGGCTACTACGAACCGGTGTACCCCGGCAGCCTGACGCCCACCGCAACAGCAAACGTGCCGGTGTATGGCGTGCCGGAAGACATGATCATCGTCTCGCTCGACAGCATCTACCCGGAATTGAAGGGCAAGCGCCTGCGCGGCCGCCTCGAAGGTCGCGTGCTCAAGCCTTACGACGACGCGGCGACCATTGAATCCAAAGGTGTGAAAGCGCCAGTGGTCGCCTATCTGACTGATCCGATGAACCTGCAATTTCTGCAGATCCAGGGCTCGGGCCGGATCCAGACCGAGGACGGCAAACAGTTGCGCATCGCCTACGCCGATCAGAATGGCCACCCGTATCGACCGATCGGTCGCTGGCTGGTCGAGCAAGGCGAGCTGAAGAAAGAAGACGTGACCATGACCGCGATCAGCAACTGGGCCAAGGCCAACCCCACGCGCATTCCAGAACTGCTGGCCAGCAACCCGAGCTACGTGTTCTTCACCCGCAACCCGGACAGCAACGAAGGCCCACGCGGCTCGCTGAACGTGCCGCTGACCGCCGGCTACAGCGCGGCAGTGGATCGCAAAGTAATTCCGTTGGGCAGCCTGTTATGGCTGTCGACCACCAAACCGGATGGCACACCGCTGGTGCGCCCGGTCGCGGCGCAGGACACCGGCGGCGCGATTGCCGGCGAGGTGCGCGCGGATCTGTTCTGGGGCACGGGTGATGCGGCCGGGCAACTGGCCGGGGACATGAAACAGCAGGGGCAGATCTGGATGCTCTGGCCTAAAGGAAAAGAGTTGCCGCAAGTGCCGCAGGTGGCGGATACACCGAAGCAAAAGTCTTAGGTTCTTCGTGGTCTGATCCATCGCTTTCGCGAGCAGGCTCGCTCCCACATCTGGAATGCATTCCATGTGGGAGCGAGCCTGCTCGCGAAGAGGCCGGCAGCAACAGCCGATAGTCAGATCGACACAAAGAAGAACGAAGCAATCAGCCCCATCCCGATAAACCACACCACCGAACGCAGTGCAGCCCAGTCAGCCAGGTAGCAAATGATGTACAGCAGGCGACTGGTGATAAACAGCACGGCCAGCACATTGACCGTCACCAGCTCCGCAGTGCCGACCAGATGCGCAACGATCACCGCAGCGGCAAACGCGGGCGTTACTTCAAAGCTGTTCAGTTGCGCGGCGTGGGCGCGACGGGCGACGCCATCGACGCTGTCGAGAAAGTCCCGTGGATCGTAATTGTCCTTGAGGCGGAAACCGCCGGTGGCCTTCGCCACGATCGTGCACACGTACGGCAGGAAAATCGCGATCAACACACACCACAGAGCCACTGTCATAACGTCGTCCTTTTTTCGATTGGAGAAATTGGCGAGCGGTCAGAACTTCATCACCAGCATGCCGATCAGCACCTGCCCACAGGCTAAGAGCAGCGCCCGGCCGAAAGGTTCTTTCAGCTGGATATAACACGGCAATTCCAGTGAGCCGTCGATTAGTCAGATTATTGATTCGCCATGTGTCAGCAGCTGTTTATACTGCAACCCACCACGCCGTACTCAGCTGCACACCAAAAAACTCCAATAAAAGCTGCCTGCTCCGCTTTCCTCGAAAACGGTCGCTGGCACGCGTATGCCTGATCAAAGCGTCAAGACTACCGACAGAGACCTTGCGCATGCCCCTCGCTTTAATTGCACTCGCCGTTGCCGCATTCGGCATCGGCACCACCGAATTCGTCATCATGGGCCTGCTGCCCGACGTTGCCCGCGATCTGGCGGTGAGCATTCCTCATGCCGGGCTGCTGATCACCGGTTACGCCCTGGGCGTGGTGTTCGGCGCACCGATCCTGGCGATCGGCACCGCCAATATGCCGCGCAAAGCAACACTGCTGGGCATGACGCTGATGTTCATCCTCGGCAACGTGCTCTGCGCGCTCGCGCCGAACTACGCGACGCTGATGGCGGCGCGCGTGGTCACGGCGCTGTGTCATGGCGCGTTTTTCGGCATTGGCTCGGTGGTTGCCGCCGGCCTGGTTGCGCCGAACAAACGCGCGCAAGCCATTGCCATGATGTTCACCGGCCTGACCCTGGCCAACGTGCTTGGCGTGCCACTCGGCACAGCGCTGGGCCAATACGCTGGCTGGCGCTCGACCTTCTGGGCGGTGTCGGTGATTGGCATTGTGGCGGCGTTGGCGCAATGGTTGTGGTTGCCCAAACACATCGCGATGGACAAGGCCAATCTCGCCAGCGAATTCAAGGTGCTGGGCAAGGCCAACGTCTTGTTGGCGCTGGGCATGAGCGTGCTGGCCTCGACCAGCCTGTTCAGCGTGTTCACGTATATCGCACCGATCCTGCAAGACATCACTGGCGTCAGCCCCCACGGCGTGACGGTGATGCTGCTGTTGTTCGGCGTCGGCCTGACAGCGGGCAGCATGCTCGGCGGGCGTCTGGCCGATAGCCGCTTGCTGCCGTCACTGGTCGGCGTGGCACTGGCAGTTGTGGTGATTCTCGCAGCGTTCAGCCAGACCAGCCGTGCGGTGATTCCGGCGGCGATTACCCTGGTGCTATGGGGGATTTTCGCTTTTGCGCTGTGCCCGATTCTGCAGCTGCTGATCATCGATCAGGCGCATGAAGCGCCGAATCTGGGTTCGACGCTGAACCAGAGCGCGTTCAACCTTGGCAACGCAGCAGGTGCCTGGATCGGTGGACTGGTGGTTGCCAGCGGCGCGGATCTGACGGATCTGCCGTGGACCGGGGCGCTGGTCGGCGTGCTGACGGTGCTGACGGCGCTGTTGTTCATTTACCTGCAACGTCGGCAGGCGAGTGCGGTCAATGTGACTGGCTGATCGTGGTGTGTCAGATAGAGCCCTCACCCTAGCCCTCTCCCGAAGGGAGAGGGGACTGATCGGGGGATGCTCGATACCCACGCCGACTTGAACGTGCATTGCTGAATCCATAATCGACCCGATCGTCCAGGTCGATGCACCTCGCCAGACACCTCGGTCAGCCCCCTCTCCCTCTCCCTCGGGAGAGGGCTGGGGTGAGGGGGTTGTTGTTGAGCATGACGCGCCATTCGAATGTGCCCTCAGCCAACCCCGCCCCATCAAACCCCTGCGTCCAACCTCCGGTCGCGCTCCATTCACCCCTCATCCAAAGGACCCCGGATGCTTGAACTTGTCGCCGCTTTCATCTGCCTCACCACCCTCCTGACCTTCGTCAATTTCCGCTTTATCGGCCTGCCGCCGACCATCGGCGTGATGGTTACCGCCCTGCTGTTCTCATTGCTCCTGCAAGGCCTCAGCGTCCTCGGCTTTCCCGGCCTCGAAGATCGCGTGCAGCAACTGATCGGACAGATCGATTTCGGCGATCTGCTGATGAACTGGATGCTCTCGTTCCTGCTTTTCGCCGGCGCCCTGCACGTCAACTTGAATGACTTGCGCAGCTACCGCTGGCCGATCGGCCTGCTGGCGACCTTCGGCGTGTTGATCGCCACCGTGGTGATCGGCAGCCTGGCCTTCTACATTTTTGCCCTGTTCGGCTGGCACGTTAGTTTCCTCTACTGCCTGTTGTTCGGCGCGCTGATCTCACCGACCGACCCGATTGCGGTACTCGGCGTGTTGCGTACCGCCAACGCTTCGAAGCCACTGAAAACCACCATCGTCGGCGAATCGCTGTTCAACGACGGCACGGCGGTGGTGGTCTTCACCGTGCTGCTGGGCATCGCGCAACTGGGCGAAACCCCGACCGTCAGCGCCACGGCCATGCTCTTCGTCCATGAGGCGATTGGTGGTGTGTTGTTCGGCGGACTGATTGGTTATCTGGTCTATCGGATGATCAAAAGCGTCGAGCAGCATCAGATCACCGTGATGCTGACCCTGGCCCTGGTGATCGGTGGCTCGGCGATGTCCACCGAGTTGCACGTCTCGGCGCCGATTGCGATGGTGGTGGCCGGTCTGATCATCGGTAACCTCGGGCGCAATCTGGCAATGAACGACATGACCCGCCGTTATCTGGACGGTTTCTGGGAGTTGCTCGATGACATGCTCAACGCTTTGCTATTCGCGCTGATCGGCATGGAGTTGTTGCTGCTGCCGTTCAACTGGCTGCACATGGCCGCCGCAGGTCTGCTGGCGGTGGCGATTCTGTTGTCGCGCCTGCTTACCGTGGCGCCGGCGATCCTGCTGCTGCGGCGCTGGCGCTCAGTGCCGGCCGGCACGATCCGCATCCTCACTTGGGGCGGTTTGCGCGGCGGTGTTTCGGTGGCACTGGCGCTGGCCCTGCCGCTGGGCCCGGAGCGCGATCTGCTGCTGAGCATCACCTACATCGTCGTGCTGTCGTCGATCCTGCTGCAGGGCCTGACCATCGGCAAACTGGTCAAGCACGCGACGCGCAACGAGCCGGCGAGCGTGCCTGAGCCAGCCCACCACTGATCATTTCTTGATCGACTGCGGATCGGGCTTAACAGCCTGATCCGCAGGCTCCTTCGGCGCACCGCTTTCGCTGCGAATCTGCGCATGGCTGATCAGCGCGAAGATAAAGCTGCCGCCGATGATATTTCCCGCCAGCGTCGGCGCGGCGAACACCGCCCAGAAATCACTCCACGGCAACTCGCCGGCAAACACCAGATAGGACACTTCCGCCGATCCGACGACGATATGGGTGAAGTCGCCCAGCGCCATGAAGTAGGTGATGAGGATGATGATCCACATCTTCGCGCTCTCCATGGAGGGGATCATCCAGACCATGGTGGCGATCATCCAGCCGGAGACGATGCCCTTGGCGAACATCTGACTGGCGCTGTGCTCCATGACCTTGCGGCCGATCTCGAGGAAGGCGACGTCGGTCTTGCTGTCGAAAATCGGCAGTTCCAGCATCACGTAGGCGACCAGAATCGTCCCGCAGAGGTTGCCGACCAGTACCACTGTCCACAGACGGATCAGTCGCAGAAAATTCTTCAGCGTCGGCTTGGTCATCACCGGCAGCACGGCGGTCAAGGTGTTCTCGGTGAACAGCTGCTGGCGGGCAAGGATCACCGCGAGGAAACCGGCGCAGTAGCCGAAACTGGCGATCACCTTGAATTCGTCGCCGTCGGGCAGGCGCGAATTGAGCAGGCCCATGCCCATCAGGGACAGGCCCATGGTCAATCCTGCCGCCAGCGCAGACCACCACAGCGCGGCAATGCTGCGCTCCAGTTCCTGGTCGCCCTGGGTGCGGATGATTTCATGCAGAACGGCCGCGCGCGGCGGCTGGCTCTTCTCGACTTCGTGCTGCTCCTTGGCCGAGAGGTCGGGGGTCTTTTCGCTGGTGGGGGTGGTCATGGCGTGGCAACCGGTGGGGGGCGATGTAGCTACGACCGTTGCGCTTGGGAATACGTTCTGTAGGCGCGGCGCAAATCTCTGGATGCACGCCAATCCAGGGTAGGAGCTGCCGAAGGCTGCGATCTTTTGATTTTGATTTTCAGAAACAAGATCAAAAGATCGCAGCCTTCGGCAGCTCCTACAGGGCTCGCATTACTCGCTGACGGCTTCGTCATCCTTGAACTGGTCTTTCACGTATTTGATCTCGGTCCGCCCGTGCGGCGCCGGCAGGCCGTCTTCGCCGAGATTGACGAACACCATTTTCTCGACGGTGAGGATGCTCTTGCGGGTGATTTTGTTGCGCACTTCGCAGGTCAGGGTGATCGAGGTGCGGCCGAATTCGGTGGCGGTGATGCCCAGTTCGATGATGTCGCCCTGGCGCGAGGCGCTGACGAAGTTGATTTCCGAGATGTACTTGGTCACCACGCGCTGGTTGCCCAATTGCACGATGGCGTAAATCGCCGCTTCTTCATCGATCCAGCGCAGCAGGCTGCCGCCGAACAGGGTGCCGTTGGGGTTGAGGTCTTCGGGTTTAACCCATTTGCGGGTGTGGAAATTCATGTTCACTCCTGAGCGCTTGCCGAAAGATGCGCCCATCTTGGCAGACTGCTCAGTCAGGCTCCAGGCGGCTGCGACTATGGTCGCCATTGGCGATCTTCATCTGGCCGACAGAAACCCTTTGGAAGATCAGCCCGGGCGGCTATAATCGCCCCCGTTTCAAAAAACGGTAACGTTCATTGGCTACCGTTTTCCCGCCACCTGTCCGAGGGGCGCTGCAGCAGGTTCGACCTGTCAGGCTCGGATGGGGCGTTGACCGGCTCACGCCGGACACTAAACGCACAACGGCGCCCATTCGCATACATTACGAATGGAGGCTCTTCATGAGCGCTGTCAACACGCCTGCCGATTTTACCGATTACAAAGTTGCCGACATGTCCCTGGCTGCCTGGGGCCGTCGCGAAACCATCATCGCCGAATCGGAAATGCCTGCCCTGATGGGTCTGCGCCGCAAATACGCTGCCGAACAGCCGCTCAAGGGCGCGAAAATCCTCGGCTGCATCCACATGACCATTCAGACTGCCGTGCTGATCGAAACCCTGGTTGCCCTGGGTGCCGAAGTGCGCTGGTCGTCCTGCAACATTTTCTCCACTCAGGATCAGGCCGCTGCCGCTATCGCTGCCGCCGGTATCCCGGTGTTCGCCTGGAAAGGCGAGACTGAAGAAGAGTACGAGTGGTGCCTGGAGCAGACCATCCTCAAGGATGGCCAGCCATGGGACGCCAACATGATCCTCGACGACGGCGGCGACCTGACCGAGCTGCTGCACAAGAAATACCCGCAAGTGCTGGATCGCGTTCACGGCGTGACCGAAGAAACCACCACTGGCGTACACCGTCTGCTGGACATGCTGGCCAAGGGCGAGCTGAAGATCCCGGCGATCAACGTCAACGACTCGGTGACCAAGTCCAAGAACGACAACAAGTACGGCTGCCGTCACAGCCTGAACGATGCGATCAAGCGCGGCACCGACCACCTGCTGTCCGGCAAGCAAGCGCTGGTCATCGGTTACGGTGACGTGGGCAAGGGTTCGGCTCAGTCGCTGCGTCAGGAAGGCATGATCGTTAAAGTCTCCGAAGTTGACCCGATCTGCGCCATGCAAGCCTGCATGGACGGTTTCGAACTGGTGTCGCCATTCATCGACGGTATCAACGACGGTTCCGAAGCAAGCATCGACAAAGCGCTGCTGGGCAAGATCGACCTGATCGTGACCACCACCGGTAACGTCAATGTTTGCGACGCGAACATGCTCAAAGCGCTGAAGAAGCGCGCCGTGGTCTGCAACATCGGTCACTTCGACAACGAAATCGACACCGCTTTCATGCGCAAGAACTGGGCATGGGAAGAAGTGAAGCCACAGGTGCACAAGGTTCACCGCACCGGTGCCGGCAGCTTCGATCCACAGAACGACGATTACCTGATCCTGCTGGCCGAAGGCCGTCTGGTGAACCTGGGCAACGCCACCGGTCACCCGAGCCGCATCATGGACGGTTCGTTCGCCAACCAGGTACTGGCACAGATCTTCCTGTTCGGTCAGAAATACGCCGACCTGTCGCCAGCGCAGAAAGCCGAGCGTCTGACCGTTGAAGTGCTGCCGAAGAAACTCGACGAAGAAGTGGCCCTGGAAATGGTTCGCGGCTTCGGCGGCGTGGTCACCCAACTGACCAAGCAACAGGCTGACTACATCGGCGTCACCGTCGAAGGCCCGTTCAAGCCGCACGCCTACCGTTACTAACAGGCGCTGAATGCTCGCTCTCCCTGTGGGAGCGAGCTTGCTCGCGAAGGCGGCTTATCATTCAACATCCGTGTTGTCTGACCTTGCGCTTTCGCGAGCAGGCTCGCTACCACACCGGATTGCAGCGCCTCGAAGGTACTTGTTTCCAAGGGTATGACCATGTCCCAAGACCGTCGCTACAGCTTCGAGTTTTTCCCGACCAAGACCGATGCCGGGCAAGAAAAGCTGCTCGCCACTGCCCGCCAGTTGGCCACCTACAATCCTGATTTCTTTTCCTGCACCTACGGCGCTGGCGGTTCGACCCGTGATCGCACGCTCAACACCGTGTTGCAGCTGGAAAGCGAAGTCAAAGTACCCGCCGCACCGCACCTGTCGTGCGTCGGTGACAGCAAGGACGACCTGCGCGGCCTGCTGAACGAATACAAGGCTGCCGGCATCAAGCGCATCGTTGCCCTGCGTGGCGACCTGCCGTCCGGCATGGGCATGACCAGCGGTGAGCTGCGTCACGCCAATGAGCTGGTGGAATTCATTCGTGAAGAAACCGCCGATCATTTCCATATCGAAGTCGCGGCTTACCCGGAGATGCATCCGCAAGCACGCAACTACGAAGACGATCTCGCCAACTTCGTGCGCAAGGCGAAGGCCGGTGCCGACAGCGCGATCACCCAGTACTTCTTCAACGCCGACAGCTACTTCTACTTCGTCGACCGTTTGCAGGCGCTGGGCGTGGATCTGCCGATCGTGCCGGGGATCATGCCGATCACCAACTACAGCAAACTCGCGCGCTTCTCCGATGCCTGCGGTGCGGAAATCCCGCGCTGGATCCGCAAGCAACTGGAAGCCTACGGCGATGACACGCGAAGCATTCAAAGCTTTGGCGAACAAGTCGTCAGCGAAATGTGCGAACGCCTGCTGCAGGGCGGCGCACCGGGGCTGCACTTCTACTCGATGAACCAGGCCGAACCTAGCCTGGCCATCTGGAACAACCTCAAGCTGCCGCGCTGAAGGTTTTCCATGCGATAAAAAAGGCCCTCACCGGGCCTTTTCACTGAAAAGCACAAATGGAATATTGTCGTCGATGATCTGCGCGCAAACAAAAACACGCCCTCAACTGGTCTATCTGGTTTTCGGTGCCGAGACTTACCATCAGGAAGCTGTTTTCAGCATCGCCAGTGCTCTGGCGTGGTTGCGCGAGACACCGGATGCCCCGATCGATATCCAGGTCTTCAGCGACAATCCGCAACCCTATGCACATCTCCCCGTACGCGTTCGCCCGCTGGACGCCGAAACGCGCCAGAAATGGAGCGAGCCCCACGGTTATCATTTCCGCATCAAACATGTCGCTTTGCGCTCGGTACTTGAAGAGCATGAAACGGCGCTGTTGATCGACACCGACACGTTCTTCCACTGCTCGCCGCTCAAACTGTTCGAGCGGGTGCAGCCCGGCACCCTGCTGTGCAACGACTACTACGCCCGCTATGGCGACAACAAGATGAGCCTGCTCTACCGCACGCTGTCGGCCACACTGCTGGACAAAGGTCTGACTGACGATCACATGCGCCTGCTCAACTCCGGCGTCATCGGCTTGCACCGCCAGGACGCTCACGTGCTCGACCGCTCCATCGCTTTGATCGATGAGCTGTTCCCGTCGGCACAGGGCGCCTACACCCTCGAAGAGTTCTGCCTGTCAGTGGCCGCCTACCGCACGCTGGACGTCAACAAGTGCCCGGATCTGATTCACCATTACTGGAGCCGCAAGCACCTCTTCAGGGCCAAGGTTCAGGCCTGGGTCGCCAAACATGGCGACAACCCGACCGGCGAGGCTGCACTGGACGACACCCGACGTGTATCACCGCAACTGCCTCGACCACCGCGACTGCAGCGGATGTTCTACAAGCTCGTCACGTTGCTGCTGCCGGCACATCTGCGTCAGTTCATTCGCGAAATCCTTTACGGCTGCTATGAACATCCCAACGAGTTCGATCAGGCGTGTGCAGCGGTCTGGTGGGACAAGGCACTGGAAAACCAGCAGCAACGCATCGGCAAGCCGGTTTGCAGGCACTTGCTCAGGGACTGGTTCAGTCGCGGCCTGGTCAAGCGGATCCTTGGTTCGCGTCACGCGAAGGTCCACCAACACCTGCTGAAAACCGCAAGCAAATAAGGCCATCGCGGCCATTGCGCCCGGGGTCTGCGCGAAACATGCATGCCAGAGCTTCTCATCAGGCGTTTCGCGTACTAACCTCAGGCCATGCCCCTTATTGCCCAACTGCTGAGCGTTATTCTTCTGACTTGCCTGAGCGTCGCCGCTCGGGGGGAGAAGTTGCGTATTGTCACCGAGCCGTGGGCGCCTTACGTCTACGAACAGGGTGGTAAAAACCTCGGTCTTGACTACGAAACCACCGCCATCGTGTTCCAGCGCCTGGGCATTGAAGTGGAATGGCAGTTCCTGCCGTGGAAGCGCTGCCTGTCGATGCTCGAGACCGGTCAAGCCGACGGTGCGCTGGACATCTTTCACAGCGCCGAACGCGACGCCACTCTGCTCTACCCCAGCGAACCGCTGTCCGACGTCGAATTCGTGATGTTCTACGCCAACGAGCGGCCGCATCCATTCAACACCCTCGAACAACTCAAAGGCCTGACCATCGGCACCTCGCCGGGTTATCTGTACAGCCCTGACTTCAGCCAGTCGGACCTGTTTACCCGTGAGCCGGCGCCAACTCATGAAGCCAATTTCGGCAAACTGGTGCGCGGGCGGATCGACCTGCTGATCACCGATCGCCGCGTCGGTCAGCATTTGCTCGATGAGCTGAATATTCGCGATCTGATCACGGAAAACCCGACGGTTATCAGCCGTCAGAGCCAGTTTCTTGCAGTTCGGCGCAATGCCGGCATGGATTTGCTGGTGCAGCGTTTCGGTGCCGAGCTCAAGCGTTTCAAGCGCGAACCGGCCTACGCCGAGCTCAGCGCGCGCTACGGTGCCGCGCCTGTCGATAGCGCATCACTGCGCTCGGCCACGGCCAGCGGCGAAACCGTTGAGCAGCAGGAAAGCAGCGCGCAGTGATTGCTCTGTTATACTCCGGCGTTCCCGCCAGGCTCACGCCCGGACGCCCGGAACCGTAACAGGCCTCTCGACCCGCTACAGCGCAGCTTCCAGCCCGCGCGAGCGCTCCTGACGTGCCTTCGGAACCGCCGCTGGACCGGACGGGATTGCGTCCTCTTAAACGTGATTCGCGCCAGGCAAGACTCCCATTGGGCCAAGCCCTAACTAAAACAGGATTACTCATGTCCTTTGCTTCCCTCGGTCTCTCCGAGGCTTTAGTCCGTGCCATCGAAGATGCGGGCTATACCGAGCCTACTCCGGTGCAACAGCGGGCCATTCCCGCCGTGTTGCAAGGTCGCGACCTGATGGTGGCGGCTCAGACAGGTACCGGTAAAACCGGCGGCTTCGCCCTCCCGATTCTGGAGCGGTTGTTCCCCAACGGTCACCCGGACAAATCCCAGCGTCACGGCCCGCGCCAACCTCGCGTGCTGGTCCTGACCCCGACCCGCGAACTCGCGGCCCAGGTGCACGAGAGCTTCAAGATCTACGCCCGTGACCTGAAATTCGTCAGCGCCTGCATCTTCGGCGGCGTCGGCATGAACCCGCAGGTCCAGGCCATGTCCCGTGGCGTCGACGTTCTCGTCGCCTGCCCGGGTCGCTTGCTCGACCTCGCCGGCCAGGGCAGCGTCGATCTGTCCCACGTGGAAATTCTCGTTCTCGACGAAGCCGACCGCATGCTCGACATGGGTTTTGTCCACGACGTGAAGAAAGTCCTCGCGCGTCTGCCGGCCAAGCGTCAGAACCTGCTGTTCTCGGCGACCTTCTCCAAAGACATCACCGACCTCGCCGGCAAGCTGCTGCACAACCCGGAACGCATCGAAGTCACGCCGCCAAACACCACGGTCGAGCGCATCGAACAACGCGTGTTCCGCCTGCCGGCCAGCCACAAGCGTGCGCTGCTGGCGCACCTGATCACCGCCGGCGCGTGGGAACAGGTGCTGGTCTTCACCCGCACCAAGCACGGCGCCAACCGTCTCGCTGAATACCTGGACAAACACGGCCTGCCGGCTGTGGCGATCCACGGTAACAAGAGCCAGAACGCGCGCACCAAAGCCCTGGCCGACTTCAAGGCCGGCGAAGTACGCATTCTGGTTGCCACCGACATCGCTGCCCGTGGCCTGGACATCGATCAGTTGCCGCATGTGGTCAACTTCGAGCTGCCGAACGTCGATGAAGACTATGTGCACCGTATCGGCCGTACCGGCCGCGCCGGTCGTTCGGGCGAGGCGATCTCGCTGGTCGCGCCGGACGAAGAAAAACTGCTGAAAAGCATCGAGCGCATGACCAAGCAGAAGATTGCCGACGGCGATCTGATGGGCTTCGACTCCAGCACCATCGAAGCCGAGAAGCCGGAAGCCCGCGAGCGTCCGGACATCCGCAACCCGCGCAATTCCCGTGGCCCGCGTGGCGACGGTCCGAATGGCGGCGGCGGTGGTGGTGGTCGCAAGGACAAAGGCAAAGACAAGGGCAAGGAAAAACCGGCCGGTGAACGTGGCGAGCGCCCTGCCCGTCAGCAGAAACCGCGCGAAGGCACCCCGAGCCGCGACCAGCGCCCGAGCCAGCCACCGCGTGCAGCGGCTGACCGTGCCCCGGACGAATTCCTCGACGACGATATCGATAACTTCGGTAACCGCGTCGACTACGTGCCGAAAGCCGCTCCTGCCGGTGGCCGTGGCCGTCGTCCGGGCGCACCGGCGCAAGGCGCTGGCGCACCACGCGGTGGTCAGCCACAGGGTCGCCAGAACGGTCCGCGCAACAGCAACGGTTCGAGCACCGGCACGCCACCGGCCAAACGCAGCGGCCCGCGCAATGGCGCTCCGCGTGACGGTCAGGGTCGTCGCGACGAATCCGCGCCGCGCAATCGCCGCCCGGCCCGTGACGATCAGCCTCGCAGCGAACCGGCCGTGCAGAATCCGCGCAGCAACGGTCCGAAGATCATGCACAAGGAATCGAAAGCCGACCGCTTCCCGACGCCTGAGCAACTCGATCAACTGCCAAGCCGCCCGCGTGGCGAGAAACCAGCACTGCTGACCCGCAATCGCTGAGTTTTAACCCGCCATGAAAATGCCCCGACTCGAAAGAGCCGGGGCATTTTTTTACCTCGATTATCTCTGCCATACCGCAATACCCCTGTGGGAGCGAGCCTGCTCGCGAAGGCGGCGGGTCAGCTGAATCTTTGCCGATTGACACACCGCTTTCGCGAGCAGGCTCGCTCCCACAAGGAATAGCGTGTTATGACAAAAAAAACGCCCCCGACCTTTCGACCGGGGGCGTTTTCATGTGGCGGCGAAAGTTATTTCGCTTTCACACCTTCAAACGAAACATACAGCTCGACCGCGTCGGACTTAGGACCGAGGTCTTTCTGCTTGCCGAAATCGGAACGCTTGATGGTGGTGGTGCCTTCGAAGCCGGCACGGTAGCCGCCCCATGGATCCTTGCCTTCGCCCAGGAAGGTCGCCTTGACGACAACCGGCTTGGTTACGCCCAGCAGAGTCAGGTCGCCGGTCACGTCAGCGGTGTTGGCACCGGTGGACTTGACGCTGGTGGATACGAAAGTAGCCTTGCCGAACTTGCTGGCGTTGAGGAAGTCAGCGCTGGCGATGTGCTTGTCGCGCTCGGCGTGGTTGGTGAACACGCTGGCAGTGTTGACGTTGAACTCGATCTTGCTGTCTTCAGGCTTGGCAGCGTCGAAGCTGAACTTGCCGTCGATGTCCTTGAAGGTACCGGTGATGTAGCTGTAGCCCAGGTGGCTGATCTTGAAGTCGACGAAGGCGTGTTGGCCTTCCTTGTCTACTACATAGTCAGCAGCCATTACGTTGGCGGACAGCACGGCCGAACCGATTGCCAGAGCGGCCAGAGTCTTTTTCAACATGCTTTCTTTTCCTTTGAGTCGAGGTTGAATTTCAGGCTTTGCGACCGAGCATTCGGGTGAGGGTCGCATCACGATCGATAAAGTGGTGCTTCAATGCTGCCAACGCATGGAGACCGGAAAAAATTACCAGTGCCCACGCCAGCCACAGATGAATCACCCCAGCGGTATCTGCCTGATCCGGTAGTCCGGAGAGCAGAGCAGGTACTTCAAACAGGCCAAACACCGGGATCCCGACACCGTCTGCGGTGGAAATCAGGTAACCGGCAATCATCACAGCGAACAGCGCCAGATACAGAAACCCGTGGCCGAATTTAGCGCCGATACGGGTCATGCGGCTGTAGCTTTGCAGCGTTGGCGGCGGCGGGCTGATGAAGCGCCACAGCACCCGCAACACCATCACACCAAGCAGCACCAGACCGATGCTCTTGTGCAGATCCGGCGCGTCTTTGCGCCAGGTACTGTAGTAATCCAGCCCAACCATCCACAGACCCAGCGCAAACAGCCCGAAGACCGCCAGCGCCACGCCCCAGTGCATGAAGATGCTGACCCAACCATAGCGCGAAGAAGAGTTACGTAGCTGCATTGCCCAAATCCTGTGAGAACTGCGAACCAAGACTAGCGAGTTATCTATCGAATTAAAGCGGAAAATTTTGCTTTGAAATATCGATAAATACGATCAAGAGTCTGCGAGCGAGGTGTTAAGGAAGGATTAAAGGCGATTCCTGCGTGGAGCGCTTGTACAGATGACGGGGGCTGCATTGACCATCGTCATCTATGCACACGCAGACGGCGAAACTCGACCCTGATAACTATGTACCGCTGATGCGCAATTCAAACCTGCTCGAATGATGCTTCTTTTCATTATTCAAACAGGCACGAAAACATGGCTCTGCGATATACGCCCTTTCAAGCAAGTGGTTCTTCTGTACTGCCGCCCAATCAAACGATGTCTGCGGGCCAATTCCTGCAATCCGACAACGGTCGATTTCGTCTGATGCTGCAAAGCGACGGGAACCTCGTGCTCAAGGACGGTGAGGCGATCATCTGGATCGCCGACGCCAATCAACCTTACAGCGCAACTTTGCACCCGAAGAAGATGCGCGAGCCGCTGCAGTTTGTGATCAGCAACAGCGGCTTTCTTTATGACCCCTCCAGGCGACGATTATGGATCGCGGAAAGCACGCACAGCACCGACAAGTCGCTTTGGTACAACACATACATGACTGTGCAGGACGATGGAAACCTGGTGATTTACGACCAGCGCACGGGCAGTCTGCGCTGGGCGCGTTTCGGTTTCATTCCCGGGCGCCTGCGCAAACCCAAGCAAAAGTGGCTGAGGAAACTGCCGAACGGGACAGAATTCTTCAAGTGGGAGTTTTGACTGACCAGCCATTCATGGCCGATCAGTTATGAAGTACTGCCGGCGGTTGCAGGCATTCGGCACTGTAGGGGTCTATGTGGCACTTGTGCGCCAGTTCAGAACCATAGCCGCCGGGGAAAAATTGCCCGTTGCTACATCCGGAAAGTGCAATCAAAACCAGTATCGCGATAAGCGTTTTCATAGCATGCCTCCAATTTTTTCCAGCATAAAATTGGCGCGCTGGCAGCCGCTATCACCTCATTCCGAGCATCTTGTGGGAAGGCTCCGGTACGCCGGTAAGTCCCGTAACCGGATGACGAAGGACTGAAACGCAGGGTAAAAAAAACGCGACCCGAGGGCCGCGTTTTCATGTGAACAAAGCCTTACTGCGCCTTGGTCTCTCGGTCGTTGCAGCAGGCTTGGCCGCTGGCTTCTTCGCCGGTTCAGCCTTCTTCGCCGGTTCAGCCTTCTTCGCCGCCGGTTTGGCCGCCGGCTTTTTCGTTTCGGTTTTTGCCGCCGGTTTCTTCGCCGCTGGCTTGGCCGCTGCTTTTTTCGCCGGCTCGGCTTTTACCGGGGCCGCTGGCTTCGGTGCTTCCACCGGCGCTGGCGCAGGTGCCGGGGTCGGTGCAGGCGCTGGAGCGGCCGGAGCAGGTGCTGGCTCTGGCGCTTTCACAGGCTCTGGCTTCTTCTCGTCATCCGAACCGCCGAACAGGTTGCTGAAGAAGTTGCCCTTCTTCGCCGCTACCGCACCCGCCGCGCCTGCCGCAGCTGCAGCCGGAACCACTTTGGCCGGTTCGAACGACTTGCCTGCCGCCAGATCTTCAACCTGGCTAGCCGCGCGCTGGCCGGTGCGCAGTGCGCCTTCCAGAGTGCCCGGGTACAAGGTGTCGGTGTGTTCACCGGCAAACGCTACGCGTTGCAGCGGACGTTCCCACAGGCGCCAGAACTTGCTGATCTGCCCCGGGCCGTAAGCCAGGTAGGCGCCGCCCATCGACGGATCGGTGCTGTAGCGACGGATTTCATAACCGGTGAACGAGCCACGGGCCTGTGGGTAAAACGCGTGCAGACGGATCAGCACCTGATCGACCATCTGCTTGTCGCCGAACGCCTGCATCACACGGGCGTTATCGCCGGACAGGTTGATCACCACGTTGGCGCCGCCCTTCAGTGCCGGTTCGATCCAGAGCATGCCCAGACCGGTATTGCTGTAGATCTCGCCGGACATGCGCGATTTGCTTTCCCACACTGGCGTCTTGAACTTCAGCATGATCTGGTCGCGCCAGCCGTAGTTGGTGCCTTTGATCGCCGCCAGGTGCTGAGCATCCAGCGCAGGGGTCAGGGCGATCTTGTTCAGCGCGCGCAATGGCACCGCCAGCACAACGTAGTCGGCCTGATAGCCGACGCTGCCGACTTTGACGGTCACACCGTCCTTGTCCTGGATGATGGCCGAGACCGGCGAGCTGGTCTTGATGGTCTTGATCTGTTTGACGAAGGCCTGGGCCAGGACCTGGCTGCCGCCGACCAGACGCGAGGCGCGCAGGTCGCGGTCGGAAACGCCGCGATAGACGCGGTTCTGCTGAGCGAAATACAGCAGCGACAGACGCGAAGGTTCGTCGTAGTGGGTGCGAATGTCCTGGTTGATCAACTGACGCGCGGTGGCCGGCAGGTTCTGCTTGTCGAGCCAGCTCGATACGGTGATCTGGTCCAGTGCATGCAGGGTGGCGGTCGCCGCCGGGTTCTGCGGGTCGTCGATCGAGCGCGCCAGATCGTCGAGGGTTTTCTGGTAGCGCTTGAGCGCATCGGCGGTGGCTGGCTGTTTGGTGGCCAGATCAGCGGCGGAGAAATAATCGCCGTCGATCAGATAACCCGGCGTACGCACGAATTCCGGCGCCGGCGTGGTGCCGAGCTTGAAGGTCGACACGTATTTGTTCAGCACCGGCTGAGTCTTGTCGTTGCCGATCCACTCGCTGGTGGCCATGCCCGAGCGGCCGCCCAGGCTCGGTTTGGCTTCCAGCAGGGTGACCTGCCAGCCTTTGTTCTGCAGTTCGTAAGCAGCGGTCAGACCCGACAGGCCGCCGCCGATCACGATTGCGGTTTTATCCTTGGCCAGCGCCGTAACGCTGAACAGCCCCAACATCACCAGCGCACAGGCGCGCAGCCAACCGACAGACATTCAGCGAACTCCGGAAAAACATGTGGGAAAAGCAGTTTTGCGAGTCAGACGACTCAAAGAACCGCGAAGAATACGTTAGCCATCAAAACGCCGCCAGCGACGTCTATCGGCTCAGACAAAGTAGCTCAATCGACACAATGGGTTGTTCCCGCGCGATGCATTGCATAGGCTTGCGCGATTGTTCGCCCGCGCCTGACGCGAGCCGCCTCGAGGAGACTGTAAATGGGCCTGAATAACCAGTGGATGCAACGCGATCTCGCGGTGTTGTGGCATCCCTGCACCCAGATGAAAGACCACGAACAGCTGCCGCTGATCCCGATCAAGCGTGGCGAAGGCGTCTGGCTCGAAGACTTCGAAGGCAAGCGCTACCTCGACGCAGTCAGTTCCTGGTGGGTCAACGTGTTCGGCCACGCCAACCCGCGCATCAACCAGCGCATCAAGGATCAGGTCGATCAACTCGAACACGTGATCCTTGCCGGTTTCAGCCATCAGCCGGTGATCGAGCTGTCCGAGCGCCTGGTGAAGATGACCCCGCAAGGCCTGAACCGGGTGTTCTACGCCGATAACGGCTCGTCCTGCATCGAAGTCGCGCTGAAGATGAGCTTTCACTACTGGCTCAATCGCGGCCAACCGAACAAGAAGCGCTTCGTCACCCTGACCAACAGCTATCACGGCGAGACCATGGCGGCGATGGCGGTCGGCGATGTGCCGCTGTTCACCGAGACCTACAAAGCGCTGCTGATGGACACCATCAAAGTGCCGAGCCCGGATTGCTACGGCCGGCCCGACGGCATGAGCTGGGAAGAACACTCACGCAATATGTTCGCGGCCATGGAACAGACGCTGGCAGAGAATCATGACAGCGTCGCGGCAGTGATCGTCGAGCCGTTGATTCAGGGCGCGGGCGGCATGCGCATGTATCACCCGGTCTACCTCAAGCTGTTGCGCGAGGCCTGCGACCGTTACGGCGTGCACCTGATCCACGACGAAATCGCCGTCGGCTTCGGCCGCACCGGAACGATGTTCGCCTGCGAACAGGCCGGCATCCGCCCGGACTTCCTCTGCCTGTCGAAAGCCCTCACCGGCGGCTACCTGCCGCTGGCCGCGTGCCTGACCACCGACGAGGTCTACAGCGCCTTCTACGACGACTACCCGACCCTGCGCGCCTTCCTCCATTCGCACAGCTACACCGGCAACCCGCTGGCCTGCGCTGCGGCATTGG
This sequence comes from Pseudomonas sp. TE9122, assembly GCF_056278925.1. Taxonomy (NCBI): domain Bacteria; kingdom Pseudomonadati; phylum Pseudomonadota; class Gammaproteobacteria; order Pseudomonadales; family Pseudomonadaceae; genus Pseudomonas; species Pseudomonas sp. TE9122. Next base: position 4,996,765 of record NZ_JBWBQI010000001.1, read on the forward strand.
CGACCCTGGACATCTTCGAGCAGGACAACGTCATAGAGAACAACCAGGCCCTCGCTCAACGCATGGCCTCGGCGACCGCGCATCTGGTGGATCATCCGAATGTGTCGGAAGTGCGCCAGACCGGCATGGTCCTGGCCATCGAGATGGTCAAGGATAAAGCCACCAAAGAGGCCTACCCTTGGCAGGAGCGTCGCGGTTTGAAGGTCTTCCAACATGCGCTTGAACGTGGCGCGTTGTTGCGGCCACTGGGCAGCGTGGTGTATTTCCTGCCGCCGTATGTGATCACCCCGGAGCAGATCGACTTTCTGGCCGAAGTGGCCAGTGAAGGTATTGATATTGCTACGCGTGACAGCGTCAGTGTTGCGGTGCCGAAAGACTTCCATCCCGGCTTCCGCGATCCGGGCTGATCTATTTCACTTAAGCTTCAGCGGTGAACGGACTACCGTCATCGCTGGCAAGCCAGCTCCCACAGGTCCTGCGCAAGTCCTTGTGGGAGCTGGCTTGCCAGCGATAGGGCCGCCAGACTTTTACACTTTTTACAGAGACCCCGCATGAGACTGTCCCGCTTCTTTATCGACGCCCCGCTGAGCACTGGCGAACACGAACTGCCGGAGGCTCAGGCGCATTACATCAGCCGCGTCCTGCGCATGGCCGAAGGCGATGCGGTGCAGTTGTTCGACGGTTCCGGCCATGAGTTTCGCGGATCGCTCGTCGAAGTCGGCAAGAAGCGCGTGGTCGTGCAGATCGACGAGCAGTTCGCCGGACAAATCGAATCGCCGCTGCAGATCCACCTCGGCCAGGGCCTGTCCCGGGGCGAGCGCATGGACTGGGCGATTCAGAAAGCCACTGAACTCGGCGTGACGCAAATCACCCCGATCTTCAGCGAACGCTGCGAAGTGCGGCTCAAGGACGAACGCGCCGACAAGCGCTTGCTGCACTGGCGCCAAGTGGCGATCAGTGCCTGCGAACAGTGCGGGCGTTCACGGGTGCCGGTGATTCATCCACCAGTATTGCTGGCGGACTGGCTCAAGCAGACCGAAGCCGAATTGAAACTGGTGCTGCATCCGGTCGCAGAACCGCTGGTCAGCCATGCCAAACCGGCGACGCTGGCGTTTCTGATCGGACCGGAAGGTGGGTTGACGGATGGCGAAGTCGAGCAGGCCAAAGGCAATGGCTTCCACGCCGCCCGCCTCGGCCCGCGCGTGTTGCGCACCGAGACCGCGCCGGTGGTGGCGTTGGCGGTGGCCCAGCAACTGTGGGGTGACTTCTAAGGCCCCTTCGCGAGCAGGCTCGCTCCCACATTGGATCTAGGGTGTTCACAAAACCAGAGTTCACTGAAGATTTATTGTGGGAGCGAGCCTGCTCGCGAAAGCGGTGTTTCATTCAACGAAGGTGTTGGCTGACCTGACGCCTTCGCGAGCAGGCTCGCTCCCACAGGGATTGCATTTACAGGACGTAAAACAGAATCGCCACAAAGTGCAGCAGACTTCCCGCGATCACAAACAGATGCCAGATGCCATGGGCATGCCGCAGGCGGTGATCGAGGGCAAAAAAGATAATCCCCACCGTATACAAAACCCCGCCCGATGCCAGCCAGGCAAACCCCGCTGTGCCCAGTGCGGCAATCAGCGGTTTGACCGCGACCAGCACGATCCAGCCCATCACCGCGTAAATCACGATCGACAGAATCCGCGCCTCGGAACGCGGTTTGATCTCTTGCAGGATGCCGATCAGCGCCAGCCCCCAGACAATCCCGAACAGCGTCCAGCCCCACGGCCCGCGTAACGTCACCAGACAGAACGGCGTGTAGCTGCCGGCGATCAACAGGTAGATCGAGAAATGATCGACCTTCTTCATAATCGCTTTCTTGCGCCCGCGCACGCTGTGGTACACGGTCGAGGCGCTGTAGAGCACCAGCAAAGTGAAGGCGTAAATGGCTACGCTGACGATCTTCCACGGACTGCCGTCGAGGCTGGCAATCACCAGCATCCACACGCCGCCGATAAACGCGGCGATGGCCCCGACCAGATGGGTCCAGGCGTTGAGTTTTTCCCCGTGATACATGTATTGCTCACCTCACATTCGTTACCGCAGCTCGCAAGGCTCGGGCCTTGAGCGTAAAAGCGCAATGTTTCTGTTCAACCTCGCCTGCGCGGCCCGCGGGAATTGGGCACAATCGGCGCATTAAAAAAAAGAGTCCGCGCCATGCTGATCGACGAAGAATTGACCCTGAAAAAACTCGAGGTGTTCCTCGCCTTCATGCGCACCGGCAACCTCGCCCGCGCCGCCGCTGAACTGCAGACCAGCAACGTCAGCGTGCACCGCGCCATTCACTCTTTGGAAAATGCTCTGCGCTGCCCGCTGTTCAAACACGAAGGGCGCAACCTGACGCCGCTGGAAAGCGCTTATGTGCTGGAAGAACGTGCGCAGAAGCTGATCAACGACGTCGTCGACAGCGTGCGCCTGACCCGCGAAGCCGCCGGGTTCTCCGCCGAGCGCTTCAAGCTCGGCTCGCTGTATTCGCTGACGGTGAAAACCGTGCCGCAGCTGATCATGGGCCTGAAAATCCGCCGCAGCGAACTCAACATCGACCTGATCCTCGGCTCGAACATCGACCTGCTCTACAAGCTGAAAAACATGGAAGTCGACGCGATTCTGGTGTCGCTGGACGACAGCATCAACGACCCCGATTGCGAACAGATTGCGCTGTTCTCCGACGACATCTTCCTCGCCACCCCGGCGGATTCAAAATTCGCTCAGCGCAGTGAAGTCGATCTGGCGGAAGTGCGCGATGAAACCTTCATCACCCTGACCCAGGGCTTCGCCACGCATCAGGACGGTGTGCGGGTATTCAAGCAAGCAGGGTTCGAGCCGAAGGTGGCGATGCAGGTCAATGACATCTTCACCCTGCTGAGCATGGTCAGCTCAGGGGTGGGGTACGCCTTGTTGCCGGGGCGGATTGCGGCGGTGTACGAGAATCGGGTGAAGCTGATTCCGTTGCAGGAGAAGTACCGGTTGCAGCAGCACATTGGCGTGGTGTTTCTCAAGGCCAAGGAGCGTGATCCGAATCTGCTGGCGTTGCTGGCGGAGTGTCGGATGTATGCCAATCGGCAGGCTGGGGTTTAGATCAAGATCAAAATCAAGAGCTACCCCCTCACCCCAGCCCTCTCCCCCAAGGGGTAGAGGGGGAAAGGGAGCAGATCGGGGGCTTTTTCAGAACCTGAGTTCGACTTAGAAATTTCAGGTCGATGTATAACGCCAGAACAACTCGGTCAGTCCCCTCTCCCTCCGGGAGAGGGTTAGGGTGAGGGCAGCTTGAATTGACTAACCCATCAACCCGCGCATCGCCAGAAACAACAGCGAAGGCCCAAGCAGACACCCGAGCGCGGTGTAGAACGCCGCCGTCAGGCAACCGTACGGCACCAGCTTCGGATCGGTGGCCGCCAGGCCTCCGGCAACACCGCTGGAGGTGCCCATCAACCCACCGAAAATCACCGCGCTGCGCGGATTGTTCAGGCCGATCATCGGTGCCACGAACGGTGTCATCACCATCACCAGAATCGCCTTGATCAGCCCCGCCGCAATCGACAGCGCCATCACCTCGGAGCTGGCACCAATCGCCGCACCGGTCACCGGGCCAACGATATAAGTCACGGCACCGGCGCCAATGGTGGTCAGGCTCACCGCATCGGTGTAGCCGAACGCCATCGCCACGCCGACGCCGGCGACGAACGAGGTGCCAACGCCGACAAACAGCGCCAGCACACCGACGAATCCGGCGCGTTTGAGCTCATCGACACTCACGCCAAACGCCGTCGCCACAATCGCGAAATCCCGCAGCATCGCACCGCCGAGCAGGCCGATGCCGGACAGCAGGGGAATATCCACCACGCCCTTCTGCCCACCGGTCAGCGCGCCGCCGATATACGACAGCACCAGCCCGAGCAGAATGGCGATCGCCGAACCGTGCAGACGGCCCTTGGTGAAAGTGTTGGACATCCAGTAGGACACCCACATGGTCAGGCCGACAATCAAAAAGCCGCTGATCAAACCGTAGCCGGTGATCACTTTCATCATTGATTCGTACATGGCGATTACCCCGCAGTCTTGGCTGGAGCAATCGGCGTCTCTTGCTTGTTGCCCATGCGCGTCAGCACCGGCACCAGAGCAAAGGCGATCACTACGGCGAGGGTGCCGGCGAGAATCGCCATCGGCCCGCCCTTCAGCGCACCGTAGACATTCTGCTGTGCGGCCATGGCGACCACGATGGGGATGTAGATCGCGCTCCAGAACTCCACGCCCTGCTCGGTCTTGCCCTTGAGCCAGCCGCTCTTGTAGAGATAGCTGCCCAGGCCGATCAACAGCAGCATCGCAATACCGACACCGCCGACATTGGCCGGCACGCCGATCAGCTTGCCGAGCAATTCACCGACCCAGATACCGACCAGCGTGCAAAAGGCGAGAAATGCCACACCGTAAATAATCATTGTTGTAGTCCTCAAAGTGCATCGTCGAATGTTGTTTTTGTTGTTCGAAGCTTGAGTCGCGGCGTTTTTAGAGTTGGCGGCCACCCTCCTCGCGCAACAGCGCTTGCAGGGTATCGAGGCGGGCACTGTCGAAGGCAGTGACGGTGCCCTGCTCGAACACCCGGCGCGCCAGCCCGGTCAGCACCGCACCGGGCGGCAGTTCGATCTGTAGACGTACGCCGCGCTCGTAGGCGCTTTGCACGGTGCCGCGCCAGTCCACCACGCGGCACATGTTGAAAGCGAGGTCGTCACGCAGCGCTTCGACTTTGGCAACAGGCCTTGCGCGACTGCCGCTCAGATAAGCGATTTTCGGGTTCTTCAGTTCAACCTTGGCGAAGGCGTCGGCAAGCGCCTGCGCCGGTTTTTCCAGCAATGGGCAATGCGACGGCACGCTCACCGCCAGCCGCTTCGCCACTCCGGCGCCGCGACTGCGCGCCAGTTCGGCCACCGCGTGCATGGCCTTGTCGCTGCCGGCAATCACCACTTGGTTATCGGCGTTGATGTTGGCCAGATACACCGGCGCATCTTCGCTGTGCACTTGCGCCAGCAGCGTTTCGACGGTGGATAACTGCAAGCCGATGATCGCGGTCATGCCGTAGCCCTGTGGATAGGCTTGTTGCATCAGCTCACCGCGCAGGCTGACCAGATGCAGCGCATCGCTGAAGCTCAAGGCCCCCGCCACCACTGCCGCCGGGTAGGCGCCGATGGACAGGCCGGCGACGTAATCCGCAGTCAGTTCATCCTGCAATAACTGCCGCGAAGCAGCGACACCGGCGATCAGCAGGCACAACTGAACCGCTCGTGTCGTGCGCAATGCCTCGGCACAATCCAGCAGCAAGACATCCTCGCCGAGCACATCACTGGCCTCGACCAGCGTTTCCCTTGGCAAACGCTGGAGCATGCCCGCTTGCTGCGCGCCCTGGCCGGGAAACACCAGCAGACTGCTCACGCTGCCTGCTCCTGCGGGTTCCACGGATCCGTCACCAGACAAGCCTGATAAGCATTTTTCAGCAGCACTCGGGACGAACCGTTGGCCCATTCACGCAGCGCCACCGCGCCGAATGGCGTCTGCAATTGCATGTCGACTCGGCACACAGTCTGATCAAATAGCGCGACCAGTTCGCGCGCCTGATCACGGCCGATCATCTGCGGCGCACGCAGAATCAGATCGAGATCACTGGCCGCATGCATCGCTGCAAAACCACTGGCCAATTCAAACCCGACACTGCCGCTGACACCCCAGACCCAACAGCAGTCATCGAGCATCGGCCGCAGTTGTTTGAGCGCCTGCATCACCGGCAGATCTCGCTCACACTCAACATGACAAAGGGCTTCGGGACTGACCCGACAGGCAATTGAATCCAGCGCCATAAACGCCGCCAGCCGCTGCTCGCGCAACACACCGCGCACACCGACCGCGACCTGACCTTCCTCGCTCAAGGCCCGGCGCACCACCACCGGTTGCCCGGCCGCCAGCGCCGCGACCGCCCACTGCGGCGCATCCGCCGGCAACTGCGCCGGGGTCATGCCCCAGAGCAGATCGTGGGCCAGGGGCAGGTTCACCACTGCGCCCTCAGCAACTCGCGGACTTTGCTGGAGGCGGCACGATTGCTCGCACCAAGTCGCCCTTTCAAATCTGTGCTGGTCACATCGTTGATCGCTTGCTTGAGGCACTCAGTCACGCGCGTCAGATCTTCCGCCGTCGGTTGTTCGATCTGCTGCACCGAGAGGGTTTCCCAGAGCAGGCCGAGGCTGGCGTAGCTGTCGATGTCGTAGGCCATCGGCGGCACGCTCGAGGCCAGCGCTTCCAGTTCTTCAATACTGCGCAATGTCACCCGCGCCGCCGAGGCCTTGCCCATCGCGTGGACCATCACGCCGGGATCGCGCAAAGCAATCAGGCGATTGGCCTGATAACCGTGGGCGAGAAACGCACCCGACATGGCCTTGCCCACCAGCAGCGCAATCACCGGATGCCCGGCCAATCGCGCACGAGCATAACTGTCCGCCGCGCCGGCCAGCGCCTGATGAATGCCGAGGGCTTCTTCGCGCCGGCCATACGCCTGGCTCGGCACATCGACGATGGCGATGATCGGGCGCTTCTTCGCGTTGTCGCGATCGGCGCTGATCGCGTCATCCACAGCCTTGGCCAGACCCCAGCCTTCGAGCAGACCGACCTCGCCATTGCGGGCGCGGGAAAAACGATTGTCCGGGTCGGCGACCACCGCGATAAAGCGGCCGAGCTCAGCGTCGGCGACTTTCAACGACGGCGGCAAACCTTCGACGACACTGGCGCCAGCGCTGAGCGCATTGAACCAGTGCAAACCGCGCAATGAATAACCGCTCATGAGCGCTCTCCTTGATACAGATCGCGAACCACCGAAGGCTCGATTTGCTCGTTCGTGTCCAGGCTCGCCAGGCGTTGCAGGAACCACTCGGCGCGTTGACTGCGCGGTTGGGCCGGCAAGCCTTGCTGGAGCAATTCACCAACCTGCTGGCGAATCTGCGCCACATCGTCGCCGACATAACGGTCCACCAGCCCCGTGTTGAAACGCTGCTCGCCGCCGGTCAGGCTCCAGATGAAGGGCCGGTCGCGGGAGTCGTATTCCTCGATCCCGGCTTCCTGCTCGATTACCTGCGGGCCGTTCAGGCCGAGGCGTGCTTCCTGAGTCACCAGCAAATAACTGCACAGCGCTGCGGCGATCGACATGCCGCCGAAGCAACCGACGCTGCCGGCGACCACGCCGACCACCGGTTGGTATTGCTGCAAATCGACAATCGCCGCGTGAATATCGGCAATCGCCGCCAGCCCTAGATTGGCTTCCTGCAAGCGCACGCCACCGGTTTCCAGCAGCAATACCGCGCGGGTGGGGATGCCGTTGCGGTTGTCTTCGGCAGCCAGTTCCAGCGCACCGGCAATCTTCGCCCCGCCGACTTCGCCAAGGCTGCCGCCCTGAAACGCACCTTCAATCGCTGCGATGACCACCGGCAAACCGTCGAGGCTGCCCTTGGCGATGATCACGCCGTCGTCGGCTTGCGGCACCACACCTTGGCGCTCAAGCCATGGCGACATGACCCGTTGAAACGGATCAAGCAGTTCGCGAAAGGTCCCGGCGTCGAGCAAGGCTTTCGCCCGCTGCCGTGCGCCAAGTTCAACGAAACTGTGTTTGTTGAGCAACGCTGCGCTGTCAGTCATGGCCGATCTCCTCGAAACCCTGTTCCAGACGCAAGCGCACCACCCCCGGCGTCGCGCCGAAATCGTGGATATCGATGGCCATCGCCGGTGGCGTGGTGCCGTCGAACATCCGCGCAAACAGGTGCTGCCAGCGCTGCTGCGCGCCGTTGACCGAGGTCTGCACGTTGATCGTCAGCTTGCCGGCCAGACCCGGTTCGATCAGCACTTCCAGATCACCCGAGCCGACACAACCGACCAGCGTCCGCCCACGTGGCGGCTGCCCGGCGGGGAATTCAAACGATAGGCTTTCCATCAAAACGCTCCCTGAACAATGCCGTCGCGCTCGATGCGATCGAGCAGCAGCGTGGCCGCGAGCAAGTCAGCGGCGCCACCGGGCGAGGCATTCAATGCGATGAGTTGTTGATCCAGTTCGTGCAGGCGCCGGCGACCGCTGAGGCTGGCGCTGCCGCCGGCATCGAGTACCGCTTGCGCGCCGGCCTGCATGGCGTGCAGGCCCGTTTCCCCGGCACGGTAGAGCACGCAGGTGTCGGCCAGCTGGGTCATGATCGCCAGCAACGCATCGAGCCGGGCGTTCTGCTCGCCGTGGCCGTTGGCGCGGCTTTTCTGCAGTTGCGGCAGGCCGCGTTGCAGCACGGACGGGAAGCCCAGTTGCGCTTCTTCGCGAGCACCGCGTGCGCCGTAACGCTGGGCGACTTGTGCGCCGTGGCTGAGCGGTGTCGGTGCGTAGCGGTCGTCGAGCAGTGCCAGGCGGGCGGCACACAGGGCGACGGATTTCGGTTGCAGCGCGGCGGCCGTCACCAATAATCCCAGCGCCCAGATCGCGCCGCGATGCGTGTTGACGCCGTTGGTCGTCGCGAGCATGGCTTGCTCACCTTCCCGACCGATCCGGCCAATCGCTTCGCGTAACGGTAAGCCGACTTCGCCAATGGTTTGTGCGGCCTCGGCCATTTCCTTGAATGCCGGCCACAATGCCAGCGCCGACGCGTGCATCAGGCCCAGGTGCAGATCGGTGTGTGCGCCATTGCCGCGACGGTCGACCAGCGCCGGTTTCGGCGACAGATCGGCTTCGTCGATCAGCGCGTCCACCGCCAGATCGGCCAAGCGGTCAGCCAGGGACAGCGGTTTCGCTTGCAGGTTGAATGCGTGCATTACCAGCTCCTGAATTTGGCGGGCGGGTTGTACAGGCCACCGGACCACTCGACCAGATCGGCGACGCTTTTCGCCGCGAGCAATTCGCGGGTGGCGTCGGTGCGGCGGATGCCGAGGTCTTCGGGCAAGGCGATCAGGCCTTCGCGGCGCATGCGTTCGGTGTCTTTCGGGTTGTGCCGCAGGCCGATGGCGGTAACCCCGGCAACCGCCGCGATCATCGCCTGGCGCTCTTCCAGCGAGCGCGCCTTGTACAGGTAGGCGATGCCTTCTTCGGTGAGCAGGTGGGTGACGTCGTCGCCGTAGATCATGATCGGCGCCAGCGGCATGCCGCTTTTCTTCGCCACTTCCACCGCGTCGAGCGTTTCGACAAAGGTCGGTTTGCCGCCCTCCTGGAAGGTCTCGACCATTTGCACCACGAGTTTCTTGCCGCGTTCGAGCATCGGTTGCGGCCCGTCGGCGTGGCGCATGTCCAGCCACGCCGGGGTGCCGTGACGGCGGCCGCGCGGGTCGTGGCCCATGTTTGGCGCACCACCGAAACCGGCGAGACGGCCCCGAGTCACCGTCGAGGAATGGCCGTCGCCGTCGACTTGCAACGTCGCGCCGATAAACAGATCCACCGCGTATTGCCCGGCCAGTTGGCAGACCATGCGGTTGGAACGCAGCGAGCCGTCGCGGCCAGTGAAGAACACATCCGGCCGAGCGGCAATGTAGTTTTCCATGCCCAGTTCGGTGCCGAAGCAATGCACGCTCTCGACCCAGCCGCTTTCAATCGCCGGGATCAGCGTCGGGTGCGGGTTGAGCGTCCAGTTGCGGCAGATCTTGCCTTTCAAACCGAGGGATTCGCCGTAGGTCGGCAGGATCAGTTCGATGGCGGCGGTGTTGAAACCGATGCCGTGGTTGAGTGACTGCACATTGTGTTTTTCGTAGATCCCGCGAATCGCCATCATCGCCATCAGCACGTGCACAGGCTTGATGTGGCGTGGGTCGCGGGTGAACAGCGGTTCGATGTAGAACGGCTTGTCGGCGACCACAACGAAATCGACCCACGACGCCGGGATGTCTACGCGAGGCAGCTCGCTGACGTCATCGACCAATTGGTTGACCTGGACGATAACGATACCGTCGCTGAACGCCGCCGGTTCGATCAGTGCGGGGGTGTCTTCGGTGCTCGGGCCGGTGTAGATGTTGCCAGCGCGGTCGGCCATGAAGCCGGCCGAGAGCACAACGTTGGGGATCAGGTCCACGACGAGGCGGGCGTAGAGTTCGATGTACGTGTGAATGGCGCCGACTTCGAGCAAGCCATCTTCGAGCAATTGGCTGATGCGCAGGCTCTGGGTGCCGGCGAAGGAGAAATCGAGCTTGCGGGCGATGCCGCGTTCGAACAAATCAAGGTGCTCGGAGCGGCCGACGCTGGGCATGATCATGTGCAGATCGTGGAGCTTGGCCGGGTCGGCCTTGGCCAGCGAACGCGAGAGGAAATCCGCCTGCTTCTGGTTGTTGCCCTCCAGCACCACGCGGTCGCCGGGATGGATCAGCGCTTCGAGCGCGGCGACGATCTTGTCGCTAGGCAACACCGCGCCATCGGCGAGCCCGCGCACCTTGTCGAGCCGGCGCTGCTTCTCGTCACGCCGCCGCGTCCAGCGCGAGTCGGGGGAAATTGTTGTTGTCATGCTCACTCCACGGGGTTCGCTGTCGTGGAGCCAAGTTAGGCGTGTGTGGTGAGGGCATCAATCAAGCTGGGTGGTGAATCATTACGCTGAGCGTAACGTTCAAAAGCTACCCTCACCCTAGCCCTCTCCCGGAGGGAGAGGGGACTGATTGGGGGATGCTTGGGAATGACGCTGACCTGAACCCGTTGTAGTGAATCCATAATCGACTCGGTCATTCCAGGTCGATGTAGGACGCGAGACACCCCGGTCGGCTCCCTCTCCCTTTGGGAGAGGGCTGGGGTGAGGGGCTTTTGATCGTTCCCACGCTCTGCGTGGGAATGCCTCCACGGACGCTCCGCGTTCGGCTCTTGATGGGACGCGGAGCGTCCCGGGCTGCATTCCCACGCAGCGCGTGGCAACGATCAAGCGAAAGCCTTGGATCAGCGGGCCAATCCCGCATCCACCAGTAACTGCTCCAGCCCCAACAAATCCGGCACCTTCGCCACCTGCTCGCCGACCTGCACCGCCGCCTGCTCTAGCGCACACAACGGCACATCCACGTAACTCAACTGACTGTCGAGCTTGTACGACCGAGGAATCCCCTGCACCAACAGGGCGATGAATCTGAGCTGCGGCAAGCCGCCCAGCGCATTCAGGATGACGATCCGCGCCCGTTCGCCGATGACGATTTTCTGCCCGCAGGCCGATTCGAAACTGATCAGCGGAATCTGCCGCTCGCGCCACGTTACCCGGCCCAGGTACCACGGCGGCGTGTCGAGATCGAAGGCGCTGGCCTGGTAGTCGATCAGCTCGGCGATGGCGACATTGGGCAGGATCAGGTTGCGATCGGCCAGCGGCAGCAACAGCCCGGTGAGCTGGCTGGTGCGCGGGTTGTGCCGGTGCTCATGCATGTTTCTTGCTCCACTGGGCGATGCTCTCCAGCAACACCGATTCCTGATACGGCTTGCCGAGGTAGTCGTTGACGCCGATGGCCATGGCGCGGTCGCGGTGTTTCTGCCCGGTGCGCGAGGTGATCATGATGATCGGCAAGTGGCGCAGGCGTTCGTCGGCGCGCACCTGGGTGGCGACTTCGAAGCCGTCCATGCGCGGCATTTCGATGTCGAGCAGCATCAGGTCGGGCAGGTGCTCTTCGAGCAGCAGCATCGCATCGACGCCGTCCTTGGCAGTCAGCACGTTCATGCCGTGGCGCTCGAGCAAACGGCTGGTGACTTTGCGCACCGTTACCGAGTCATCGACGACCATAATCAGCAACGGCTTGTTCGGTTCGCTGTCGATCTCCGTGCGCGCCGGCTCTTGCGCCAGGCGCGCCTGCATCGCGCGGATCGGTGCGAGCAGATCCAGAATCAGCACCACCCGGCCGTCGCCGAGAATCGTCGCCCCCGACACGCCCTGCACCGCCGCGAATTGCGGGCCGAGGCTCTTGACCACGATCTCGCGAGTGCCGGCCATGGCGTCGACCAGCACGGCAATGTGGCGGTCGTTGCAATGCACCAGCAGCACCGGCAACGGCAGGTTCTGCCCGAGCAGTTTTGGCCGTGGCGCAGTCTTCAACAGCTCGCCGAGATAGCACAGCTCATACCGCTGGCCGCCGTATTGATAGCTCGGTGGATCGTGACGGAAATGCCCTTCCAGATCATTCGGCAACACGCGCACGATGCCTTCGATGGTGTTCAGCGGAATCGCGTACTGATCCTCGCCGCACTGCACCATCAGTGCGCGGTTGACCGACACGGTGAACGGCAGGCGAATGCGGAAATGCACGCCCTGCCCCGGCACCGAATCGATACTCATGCTGCCGCCGAGCTGACGCACCTCTTCGTGGACCACGTCCATGCCGACGCCACGCCCGGAAATCTGGGTGATCTTTTCCGCCGTGGAGAAACCCGGCTGAAGGATGAACTGCAACACGTCGCGGTCGCTGATCTCGGCGTCGGGCGCCAGCAAGCCGCGTTTGATCGCCTTGCGCCGCACGGCTTCCAGCGGCACCCCGGCGCCGTCGTCGCGGATGTCGAAAACGATGTCACCGCCCTCGCGGGACAGATCAAGGATGATCTGCCCTTGCGCCGGTTTGCCTGCCGCCAGCCGCACATCGGCGGGTTCGAGGCCATGGTCGACGGCGTTGCGCAGCATGTGTTCCAGCGGCGCGGCCATGCGCTCCAGCACGTTGCGATCCATCTCGCCATCAGCGTTGCCGACGACGAACGCGACATCCTTGCCCAGCTCTTCGGCGACCTGACGAACGATGCGTTTCAGACGCGGCACCATGCGTTCGAACGGCACCATGCGCGTGCGCATCAGGCCTTCCTGCAATTCGGTGTTGATCCGCCCCTGTTGCTGCAACAGGTTCTCCGCATCGTGGTTGCGGCGGTCGAGGGTTTCCTTGAGGTCGAGCAGGTCCGAGGCGGATTCGAACAGCGCCCGCGACAGTTGCTGAAGCTGCGAATGGCGGTCCATTTCCAGCGGATCGAAGTCTTCATAACCGAGGCGTTCGCCATCGACTTGCTGGCGGCTGAGAATGCGCCCCTGGGTTTCGGTGTCGAGGCGGCGCAACTGATCGCGCATGCGCTCGATGGTGGTTTCCATCTCGTTGAGAGCAATCTGCGCATCGTTGACCTGCTGCTCGATTCGCCCACGAAAGATCGAGGTTTCCCCGGCCAGATTGACCAGCTCATCGAGCAGTTCGGACGAGACCTTGACCATGTCCGCGCCAGCATCGGCGCTCGGCGGCGCGGCCTCGGGCTTGATGACTGGAGCCGGCGCCGGCGGCGCTTCAACCTGCACCGGGTGACTGAAATTCTGGATCGCGTTGATCAGCCGATCGGCCGGCGGGCACGGTTGCCCGGCGCGCACACCATCGAGCATTTGCGCCAGTCGGTCATGGCCGCGTTGCACCAGCGCAAACAGTTCGGCAGACGGTTGCAGCGCACCGCTAGAGAGACTTTCGTAGAGAAATTCCAGCTCATGGGCGAGGTCGCCGATCGGGCCGATTTCGACCATCCGCGCGCCACCCTTGAGGGTGTGTAGATCGCGCAGCAGGGTTTCGATTTCCTGACGGTTGCCCGGCTCGGCCTGCCAGCGCAACAGCGCGGCGCCGGAGCTTTCGATGATGTCGAAACCTTCTTCGAGGAAGATCTCCAGCAACTCTGGATCATGCCCGGCGTTGTCATGTTCGACCGCTGCGTGGGCAGATTCGCTGGCGGCCTGGCCCTGACGCAACTGACGGATCGCGTCGATCAGATCTTGCGCCGGGGTCAGCGCTTGATGCGCTTGCAGTTGCTCCAGCATCAGCGCCAACCGCTCATGACTGTGCTGCAACAAACCTTCGAGCGCGGCGCTGTGGTTGTAGCGTCGATCGACCAGCCCTTCGTAGAGGTTTTCCAGTTCCTGGGCAAGGTCGCCGACGGCCTCGACCTCGGCCATGCGCGCGCCGCCCTTCAGCGTGTGCAAGTCGCGCTGCAATGACGACAGCGGCGCGGCGTTGTCCGGATCCTTGCGCCAGCGCTGCAAGGCTTGCCCGGCGCTGTCGAGAATGTCCACCGCCTCTTCGAGGAAGATTTCGACAATCTCGTCGTCAGGTTCGAGGGCGGCAACCGATTGCTGCAATTGCGCGGTGGCGCTGCCCAGTTCGCGAATATCCAGGGTGCGGCTGCCGTCGCTGCGGATCAGGCCCATCGCCGCCGGGTCGAGACCTTCGTCAAGCAGATCCTGCAAGGCGCGAATCCGCTCCGGCCGCGCGGTGATTTCCTGGCCGGCAGCGAGCTCGTCGAGCATGTTGATCAGCGCTTCGTGGGCCAGTTGCGCTTCGTGGAAAAACCGCTCACTGACCGCCAGGCTGCTTTCTTCCACCGCGCCATACAGGTCGAGCAAAGCTTCGCAGAGGCCATCGACCGGAAGCAGATCGGCAAGGTGCGCGCCCTCGCCCAGAGTGGTCAGCTCATCGAGCAAGGCGCTGAGTTCCTGGCGTTCGCCGGGGTGTTGCTGCCAGCGCTGCAAAAGGTTTTCGGCGTCGAGGAGGATGTCCATGCCCTGGGCGAGGAAGTTGTTGATCAGTTGCGGATCGCGCTTGAGGCGCAGGCCGCTGTCAGCGCCATCGGAGCTGGCTTGCAGGCGCTCGGCGAGCAGCGCCTCGGTGCGTTTGATCAGCGACTGCGCACCGACAATCGGCGCCAGCGGATCGTGTTTGAGCTGACGCAGGCCGACGCGGAACAAGCCCTCGGCTTCGAGCAGCAATTCGACCTCGTCCAGATCCAGCGGCAACTGATGCGCCTTGAACTCGCGAGCCAGTTGATCCAGTGAAGCCGCCAGTTCGGCCATCGGCAATACGCCGGCCATGGATGCACTGCCTTTGAGCGTGTGCAGCGCGCGTTGCAGCTCGTCGCTGGCCGGCAACGGCACCTGTTCGGCGGCCTGATCGAGGAAACGGTTGAGGCTGGCGAGGTGGGTTTCGGCTTCTTTGCGGAAGATTTCCAGCAGCAGCGGATCGAGCGCGGCGACGTCGTCGGTGTCTTCGGCAGCCAGCGGCTCATCGCCTTTGGCCAACGCGTGGGCGCGGGCGGCGAGTTGGTCGACATCGCTGCGCTGGCGCTGGCGCTGGGTGGCGAATTCGTTGATCAGCTCGGGCAGCAGCAACAGCGTGTCGCCGAGCAATTGGCGCAGCACTGCGCCGGGCTCGACGCTTTGTTCGAGCACGCGGTTGAGCAGGTTTTCCACGGCCCAGGCCAGTTCGCCAAGGACCAACGCGCGGACCATGCGCCCGCTGCCCTTCAAGGTATGGAAGGCCCGACGCAGCTCAATCAGGGCGGCGCGGTCCTGGGGATTGGCGGTCCAGCGCGGCAGGTATTCGTGGAGGACCGCGAGGACTTCGTCGGTCTCTTCGAGGAATACTTCGCGCAGTTCATCGTCGACCGGTTCCTCATCGGTCGGCGGCGGCATCAGGCTGTCAGGGGTGTTGCGCGCCGGCGGGTTGAGCGCCGACAGCGGGCTGGCCAGCACCTCGGCGAGCGACTGCACGACGTCAGGGTCGTCAAGGGTTTGCAGATCCTGCATGAGCTGCGCTTCGCTGGGGCTGAGCACCTCATCGAGCAACGGCACTTGCGCTTCGCCGGGCTGCTCGTTAGCGAAGAAGCCGAGGCTGGCGAGGCTGTTTTGCGCGACATCGAGCAGATGCTCGGCGGGCGCCTGCGGGTCGTCGCTCAGGCGTTCGAGGTAATACTCCAGGCTGCTGATCACATCGGCCAGATGATCGAGTTGTTCCCAGCCCGGTTCGTGGGCATCGAGCATCAAATGCTCGCGAATGAAACCGTTGCAGGCCTCGACCAGACTCGCCGCGCGGGCCAGCGGAATCATCGCCAGCGCGCCGCGCACCTGCGTCAGCAGTTCGGGCAGCGGTTGCAGATGCTGGCGGTCCCAATCGGCGTCGATGTAATCGACGATCATGTCCTTGGCCTGTTGCAGGCAGATGCGCGCTTCCTTGATCACGATCTGATGGATCTGCGTCAGGTCGGTGGTCGGCAGGCGCGCGTCTTCGGCGCTTTGCGTCTCCACCGTGCCGACCATGCCGGCCAGCGTCGCTTCGACGTAGAGCAAGGCCCCGGCGACGTCCATGAGGATCGCGTCGTTCGGTTCGCGCTGGCCTTGGGCGAGGCTGAGCACCACTGCCAGTTGGTCGATGATGACTTTGCGCGGCTGGCCGAAACCAAGCACCGCGAGGGTGTCGGCAATCTGCCGCAGCGGCGCGAGCAGGCTGTCCAGATCCGAGGCGTGCTGGCGGTCACTGCGCACGAACAGATCGAGGCGCTCCTTGACCCGCACCAGCTCTTCGCACAGCGCCGCCAGCACCGAGCGCATGGCATCGCGGTCGGGGCCGGCGAGGCGTGCGCGTTCTTCATCGACCATCGCGCTGTCGGGCAACGCGTCGTCCAGGGAGTAGTGATCTTTCATGGTCAGCATCTGCCCGGTGGGATGTTCGGCTTTGGCAATATAGAACAACAGGCTTTTCAGCAGCTCGGCCGGCGCCGGCTGATTGAGCCCGACGATGCCCTGCTCGAGCAGGCGCTTGAGCTCTTGGTCGGTGTCCTTGAACAGGCTGCGCAGCGCCGGACTGTTGGCGATGACGCCCTCGCGCATGCCCTCGACCAATGCCGAGGCGATTTGCCACAAAGGGCTCAACGGCGCATCGCCGCTCAGCGCTTCGAGACGGCTGAAGACTTTGGCCAGATAGCCAAGGTGCGTCTGGTCGTCCTGTTCGCGCAGCAGACCGACCAGAGCCATTTGCAGCATCTGCCGCAGTTTGCGCAGCACGTTCGGCAGATCGGGCGGTTCCAGCGCGGCGAGTGCCCCGTCGCCAAGCAGCGCCAGCTCGGGCAGTGGCGGGCTGAACAGACTGGTTTCCGCCAACAGGCTTTCACCACGGGCGCTGCGCAAATCGTTGATCAGCGGCAACACCACCAGCGGCAGGTCGCGGCGGGCGCTCTGCACGCGGTCAAGGTAAAGCGGCAGTTGCCCCAGGGCTTGCAGCAGCAGGTGCAAGGCCTCGTCGCGGTGTGGCACGCGTTGATGTTGCAGGGCTTCGACCAGATGCTCCATTTCTTCGGCGAGCAACGCTGCGCCGTAGAACTCGACCATTTGCAGACTGCCGTGGACCTGATGAATGTACGCCAGACATTCGTCCAGCCCGGGGAAGGCCTGCGGATCGTCGAGCACGGCCTCAATCGCCTGATGCGCCAGCTTCAGCGTTTCGGCAATTTCGCCCTTGACCCATTCCAGGGCCACGTAGTCGTGCCGATCACCCATAACCACTCCACTCACGCTTTATCTGTCGCCGCCGGCAAGGTGAAACCGGACACCGAACGGCGCAACTGACTGGCCATTTTCGCCAGGTTGCCGATGCTCTCGGCGGTGGCCGTGGACCCCGACGAAGTCTGCGAGGTGATCTGCTGGATCACGTTCATCGTCAGCGAGATCTGTCCGGCCGAAGAGGTCTGCTGCTGCGCCGCGTTGGAAATGCTCTGGATCAGCGCCGCGAGGGTCTTGGATACGCCTTCGATTTCTTCCAGGGCCACACCGGCATCCTGCGCCAGTCGCGCGCCGCGCACCACTTCGGTGGTGGTCTGTTCCATGGAAATCACCGCTTCATTGGTGTCGGCCTGAATCGCCCGCACCAGGGTTTCGATCTGCCGGGTCGCGGCGGATGAACGTTCGGCCAGCCGTTGCACTTCGTCGGCAACCACGGCAAAACCGCGCCCGGCGTCGCCGGCCATCGATGCCTGGATCGCCGCGTTGAGGGCGAGGATGTTGGTCTGGTCGGCGATGTCGTCGATCAGGCTGACGATGTCGCCGATTTCCTGGGACGACTCGCCGAGGCGCTTGATGCGCTTGGCGGTGTCCTGAATCTGTTCGCGGATGTTGTCCATGCCGTGGATGGTGTTGTGCACCACCTCGTTGCCCTTGTTGGCGATTTCCACGGAACGCTCGGCCACCGCCGACGATTCGGCAGCGTTGGCCGAGACCTGATCGATGGACTCGGCCATGTCGCTGATCGCTGTCGAGGCTTCGGAAATCTGCTGGGCCTGTTGCTCAGACGCTTGGGCCAGATGCATGGCGGTGGCCTGGGTTTCCTGCACAGCGGCGGCAACCTGGCCGGCGGTGAGGTTGATGGTGGCTACCAGATCACGCAATTGGTCGACGGAATAGTTGATCGAGTCGGCGATGGTGCCGGTGAAGTCTTCGGTCACTGAAGCGGTCACGGTGAGGTCGCCATCGGCGAGGTCTTCGATTTCGTCGAGCAGGCGCATGATCGCGTTCTGGTTGCGCTCGTTCTTCTCGGCGGTTTCACGCAACTGGCGATTGGTTTCGCGGACCATGACCAGACCGATGAGGATGATCGAGGCCAGCGCCAGCAGGCCCAGCACATAGCCGCCAATGGTGTCGGTGTTGCGCCCGCCGGCCAGATGCTCGAAACCTGTAGCAAGGTGTGAGGCTTCGTCGAGCAGGGTTTGCGACAGGGTGAAGATGTTGCTCGCCGATTCGCGCACCTTGAACAGCTCTGGCGAGGTTTCGAGGATTTCATCCACGGAGCCGGAAACGAACTGGAACAGCTCGGAAATTTCGCTCAAACGGGCGCGGGCGTCGCGGTCCTCGACCTGGCTGATTTTCAGCGCCGGGTTGCCTTGCAACATGCCGTTAAGCACCAGGCCGAAACGCGCGGCATCGCGGCCAAAGGCGTCGGCGGCCTGCTGTGAATTTTCGTCACCGGCGAGCACGGTGTTGACGGCACCGAGGATGCGTTCGGCAAGCAACGATTGCCGTTGCGCCATCGCTACCTGCGCCGCCGGAGCGCCGCGCTGGAGGAGGATTTCCACGACTTTTTCGTATTCGATCTGCAACTGCGGTACGGTTTCGGCCAGCGTTGCGGCGACTTGATGCAGCGACAGCACGGTCTGTTCGCTGCTGAGGATCGCATCGGTGTTTTTCAACAGGCGCTCCCAGTCCATCTGCACCGCGCGCATTTCCGGGCGCACGGCGACGGGTGCCGGCGGCAGGCCGGTGTTCGGGTCACCCTTCTTCAGGTAGCCCCAGCGCTGGGCAAAATCGTTGCGCGCATCACTGAGCAGTTTGAAGGCGGCCGCCTTGCCCGCCGCCGCTTCGGTGGCGTTCTTGGCGATGCGTTGCGAGAGCACGCGCAGTTCGCCGGCATGGCCGATGTACTGCTTGTCGTAGTTCGACTGGGTGTTGAGGTACGCGAAGTTGGCGAACAGCAGCATGATGAACACGATCAGTGCGATAAACAGCACGATGATCTGTGCGCGACTGCGCGATGCTTCTGCCGACTTGCCTGTTTTTGCTTTTGTCATCGGTCCTCGCCTATGAAACCTGCCATGGCCCTTGTGGGAGCGAACCTTGCTGGCGAGGGGATTTATCCCCGTTCGGCTGCGAAGCAGTCGCAAAAATATCGCATGCGCTGACGGTGTCAGGCATTGCAGTTTTTGCGGCCGCTGCGCGACCCAACGGGGATAAATCCCCTCGCCACATGGCCCGCGTCCACATGGGTTCTGTTGTTCGTGCTATAGAGCCACACCCATGAACACCGGAGACCTGGCCAGTGCGAACAGGCTGAACACCCGCCAGTTCTGTTCACGGCGGAAATAGCCTTTGACGAATTCGGCCTTGGAGCCCTGGCGCTTGCTGATCGACAGCGGCTCGAAACTGCCCTGCTCGAAATGCTGCAAGCCGATGACTTCGTCGACCATCATCCCGGCGAACACGTCTTCATGTTCCACCACCAATACCCGCCGTTGTTTGCGCAGCGGCGACAGTTCATGGCCGAAGAACCCGCACAGGTCCATGATCGGCAGCAGCCGCCCGCGCAGATTGGCCACACCCTTGACCCACGGCTTGACCCCGGGCAACTGGGTGAAGCGCGGTTCATGCAGGACTTCGCTGACTTCGCCCATCGGCGCCACATACCAATGCTCGCCGAGGCGAAAGCCGATGCCGCTCCAGCGATCCGGGCGCGCCGCTTGCGACGGCAGGTCCGCTGCCAGCAGGCGGCAGCGCTGGTCGATCTGCCAGAGCAGTTCGAACGCGGTCAGCGATTCGTTCATGATCGCGCGATCAGCCGTTGAGGACGTTGTTCAGGGTCTTGATCAGGGTGTCTTCGTCGACCGGTTTGGTCAGGTAATCCTTGGCGCCCTGGCGGGTGCCCCAGACCTTGTCGGTTTCCTGATCCTTGGTGGTGATGATGATCACCGGGATGTGCGCCGTGTCGGCATCCTTGGTCAACTGCCGGGTCGCCTGAAAACCGTTGAGGCCCGGCATGACGATGTCCATCAGCACCGCGTCGGGTTTTTCCTGACGGGCCAGGGCCACGCCGTCGGCGCCGTTCTCGGCCTTGAGCACTTCATGGCCGTGCTTTTCGAGCATGCCGGTGAGTTTGTACATTTCAGTCGGCGAATCATCGACGATCAGGATACGTGCCATGGTCTTCCCCATTTTTCTGGTCGACTGCCGGCCCGCTGGCCGAGCGTCACTGTGCGTGTCTTACTGCGGCAAAACGGCGGCGAAGCCCGGAACATGGGCCTGGATCGCGTTGAGCAGTTCTTCTTTGCTGAACGGCTTGGTCAGAAATTGATCAGAGCCGACAATCCGCCCCTTGGCCTTGTCGAACAGACCGTCCCTGGACGACAGCATGATCACCGGCGTCGCCTTGAAGGCGCTGTTGTTCTTGATCAGGGCGCAGGTCTGATAACCGTCCAGACGCGGCATCATGATGTCGACAAAGATGATCCCGGGATGGTGGTCGGCAATCTTCGCCAGCGCGTCGAAACCGTCGATGGCGGTGATCACTTCGCAACCGACATTCTTCAACAATGTTTCGGCGGTGCGGCGAATCGTTTTCGAGTCGTCGATCACCATGACCTTCAAGGCGCTGGACTGCTGTTCCATAAGAGGGTTCTACCGTCGCCTTTGCGAATCAAATTGTCCGTTTTGCTGTGAATAATGGCCTGAAACCCTTGAAACCCATGGGGCGGCGCGATCTGCCAGCCTTTTTAGCACAGTCTCCAGATGCAATCTATCGACGGGTTTTTCCTTGACCCGAAACCCGCCCGGCGCCACTCTGGCGGCACTTTTTCAATACCGATCCGGTAGCCAAATTTCGAGGAAAACCCAATGAGCGTTCGCGTCGGGATTGTCATGGACCCTATCGCCAGCATCTCCTATAAAAAGGATAGCTCGCTGGCCATGCTGCTGGCCGCGCAGAAGCGTGGCTGGGAACTGTTCTACATGGAACAGAAAGACCTGTATCAGGCCGAAGGCCATGCGCGGGCGCGGATGAGCCCGCTGAAAGTCTTCGCCAACCCGGACAAATGGTTCGAGCTGGACGCCGAACAGGACAAGCTGCTAAGCGACCTGGACGTGATCCTGATGCGCAAGGATCCGCCGTTCGACATGGAGTTCGTCTACTCCACTTACTTGCTGGAACAGGCCGAAGCCGCCGGCGTGCTGGTGGTGAACAAGCCGCAGAGCCTGCGCGACTGCAATGAAAAGCTGTTCGCTACGCTGTTTCCGCAGTGCACGCCGCCGACCATCGTCAGCCGCCGCCCGGACGTATTGCGTGAGTTCGCCGACCATCACGGTGACGTGATCCTCAAGCCGCTGGACGGCATGGGCGGTTCGTCGATCTTCCGCCACACCGCCGGCCACCCGAACCTCTCGGTAATCCTCGAAACCCTGACCCTGCACGGCAAGCAGCAGATCATGATTCAGGGTTACCTGCCGGCGATCGTCGATGGCGACAAGCGCATCCTGATGATCGATGGCGAGCCGGTGGATTACTGCCTGGCGCGGATTCCGGCGCTGGGCGAAACCCGTGGCAACCTCGCCGCCGGTGGCCGTGGCGAAGCGCGTCCGCTGACCGAGAAGGATCGCTGGATCGCCGCCCAGGTCGGCCCGACCTTGCGCGAGAAAGGCCTGCTGTTTGTCGGCCTCGACGTGATCGGCGAGCACCTGACCGAAATCAACGTCACCAGCCCGACCTGCATCCGCGAAATCGACAATGCGTTCGGCACCGATATCGGCGGCATGCTGATGGATGCGATCGAAAAGCAGCTGCAAGCTTCGAGCCGCAAGCCACAAGCTTGAAGCCGGCCCGCGTCAGCTTGAAGCTTGAAGCTTGAAGCTTGAAGCTTGCGGCTCGTCGCTTGCTTCTATGTCACTTGCAGCTAAAAACCAACATTGCGTTATCATGCCGGGCCCATGAAAACGCGATGTTGGTTTTTCTGTCATGACCCTCCCGTCCGATCTGCCCGCTGAACTCGCCCATCGTGGCGTGCGCCCGGCCGATCGCCTCGGTTTTACCCTGTTTCTCGCGGCGCTGATTCACCTGGCGCTGCTGCTCGGCGTCGGCTTCACCATGGTCGAGCCGCAGCAGATCAGCAAAACCCTGGAAATCACCCTGGCCACCTTCAAGGCCGAGAAGAAGCCGGAAAAGGCAGATTTTCTCGCTCAGGAAAACCAGGAAGGCAGCGGCACGCTCGAGAAGAAGGCCCTGCCCAAGACCACTGAAGTCGCGCCTTTCCAGGACAATCAGGTCAAAAAGGTCACCCCGCCGCCCGCCGCCAAGCCAGTGGTGCAGGAAGCCGCACCGAAGGCAGCGGTGACCACCGTCGCGCCGAAACCGAAAAAGGCGCCGACCAAGAAAGAAGAAAGCAAAACCGAGGTCAAACCGACCGTCGACGCGCCGGTGTTCGACAGCTCGCAGTTGTCCAGCGACATCGCCAGCCTCGAGGCGGAGCTGGCCAAGGAACAACAGCTGTACGCCAAACGCCCGCGCATCCACCGTTTGAGCGCGGCCTCGACCATGCGCGACAAGGGCGCCTGGTACAAGGACGACTGGCGCAAGAAGGTCGAGCGCATCGGCAACCTCAACTATCCCGAAGAAGCACGGCGCAAGCAGATCTACGGCAATTTGCGCCTGATGGTCTCGATCAACCGCGACGGTTCGCTGTATGAGGTGCTGGTGCTGGAATCCTCCGGCCAGCCGCTGCTCGATCAGGCGGCGCAGCGCATCGTCCGCCTGGCCGCGCCGTTTGCACCGTTTACCGGCGATCTGTCGGACATCGACCGCCTGGAAATCATCCGCACCTGGAAATTTGCCCGGGGCGACAAGCTCTCAAGCAATTAAGAGCAAAATCAAAAGATCGCAGCCTTCGGCAGCTCCTACAGTGGGCCTGCGTACACCCTGTAGGAGCTGCCGAAGGCTGCGATCTTTTAAAGCCTCAGCTTGTCAGTTTGCCCCTTCGACGCCACACTAGCGCTCATGAAAAACGTCAGCCCCAGCTACCTCAAGCATCACTTCCTGATCGCCATGCCACACATGGCCGACCCGAACTTTGCCCACACCTTGACCTACATCGTCGAGCACACGGCCAATGGCGCGATGGGGCTGGTGGTCAACAGGCCGCAAGACTTGAACCTGGCCGACATCCTCGAACAGCTGCGCCCGGACATCGAGCCGCCGGCACGCTGCCAGGATGTGCCGATCTTCATCGGCGGGCCGGTGCAGACCGATCGCGGTTTCGTCCTGCACCCGGCGGGCCAGACCTTCCAGGCCACGGCGCAGCTGGACGGCGACCTGGCCCTGTCGACTTCGCAGGACGTGCTGTTCGCCATCGCTGACGGCGTCGGCCCCTCGCAGAGCCTGATCACCCTCGGTTACGCCGGCTGGGAAGCCGGGCAACTGGAAGCCGAACTGGCCGACAACGCCTGGCTGACCTGCCCGTTCAACGCCGACATCCTCTTCAACACCCGCAGCGAATTGCGCCTGGAAGCGGCAGCGCGGCATCTGGGCATCGATCTCAATCTGCTCACCAGCCAGGCAGGTCACGCCTGATGGCCCTGCGCCTGATTCTCGGCTTCGACTACGGCACCAAACAGATCGGCGTCGCGGTCGGCCAGGTCATCACCGGCCAGGCCCGCGAGCTGTGCACTTTGAAAGCGCAGAACGGCGTGCCGAACTGGGATCAGGTCGAAGCGCTGATAAAAGAATGGAAACCCGACGCCGTGGTGGTCGGCCTGCCGCTGAACATGGACGGCACGCCGAGCGACATGTGCGTGCGCGCCGAGAAATTCGCCCGCCGCCTCAACGGCCGCTACAACCTGCCCTTCTATACCCACGACGAACGCCTGACCACTTTCGAAGCCAAGGGCGAGCGACTGGTGCGTGGCGGGCAGAAAGGCAGTTACCGCGACAACCCGGTGGACGCCATCGCCGCTGCCCTGCTGCTGCAGGGCTGGCTCGATGAAAACACTGCATTGTTTGAATCCTGACAAGCGCTTCGGCGCTTTTCTTTTGGTTATAAACCGAGCTTCGTCCGGCAGGACGCAGCGCGGAATCACGAAGGAGCAACCATGAGCCTGCCCAATCCCGCCGATCTGATCAGCCAGATGGCGACCCGCCTCAAGGCGCACCTTGCCCAGCGTGACATCAGCGAACCGCGTTACATCGGCATCCGCACCGGCGGCATCTGGGTCGCGCAGGCGCTGCTCAAGGAACTGAACAGCGATGCGCCACTGGGCACGCTGGATGTGTCCTTCTATCGCGATGACTTCAGCCAGAATGGCCTTCACCCGCAAGTGCGCCCGTCCGCCCTGCCCTTCGAGATCGAAGGCCAGCATCTGGTGCTGATCGACGACGTGCTGATGAGCGGTCGGACTATCCGCGCCGCGATGAATGAATTGTTCGATTACGGCCGCCCGGCCAGCGTCACCCTGGTCTGCCTGCTGGACCTGGACGCCGGCGAGCTGCCGATCCGCCCCAACGTGGTCGGCGCCACCCTGACCCTGGCCGGCAACCAGCGGGTCAAGTTGTCCGGCCCCGAGCCGCTGACGCTCGAACTGCAAGACGTCACCCTTTAATCCGCCCTATTGAGAGTCCCCCTCGCGATGACGCCTCTAGATACCAAGCGCCCGCTGCAGCTCAATGATCAGGGCCAGCTGCGCCACTTCCTCTCGCTCGACGGCCTGCGCCGCGAGTTGCTGACGGAAATCCTCGACACTGCCGACTCGTTCCTTGAAGTCGGCGCCCGGGCGGTGAAGAAAGTCCCGTTGCTGCGCGGCAAGACCGTGTGCAACGTGTTCTTCGAAAACTCCACGCGCACCCGCACCACGTTTGAACTGGCGGCCCAACGGTTGTCGGCAGACGTGATCACCCTGAACGTGTCGACATCGTCGGCGAGCAAGGGCGAAACGCTGCTCGATACCTTGCGCAACCTTGAAGCGATGGCTGCCGACATGTTCGTCGTGCGCCACGGCGACTCGGGCGCGGCGCACTTCATCGCCGAGCATGTCTGCCCGCAGGTGGCGATCATCAACGGCGGCGACGGCCGGCATGCGCACCCGACCCAAGGCATGCTCGACATGCTCACCATCCGTCGGCACAAGGGCGGTTTCGAAAACCTCTCGGTGGCGATCGTCGGCGACATCCTGCATTCGCGGGTGGCGCGCTCGAACATGCTCGCGCTGAAAACCCTCGGCTGCCCGGATATCCGCGTGATCGCGCCGAAAACCCTGCTGCCGATCGGCATCGAGCAATACGGCGTCAAGGTCTACACCGACATGGCTGAAGGCCTCAAGGACGTCGACGTGGTGATCATGCTGCGCCTGCAGCGCGAGCGCATGACCGGCGGCCTGCTGCCCAGCGAAGGCGAGTTCTACCGCCTGTTCGGCCTGACCACCGCACGTCTGGCCGGGGCCAAACCCGATTGCATCGTCATGCACCCGGGGCCGATCAACCGTGGCGTGGAGATCGAGTCGGCGGTGGCCGACGGCCCGCACTCGGTGATCCTCAATCAAGTGACCTACGGCATCGCGATTCGTATGGCCGTGCTGTCCATGGCCATGAGCGGGCAGACTGCGCAACGTCAATTCGAGCAGGAGAACGCCCAGTGAAGCTCAGCATTCTCGGCGCACGCGTTATCGATCCCAGCAGCGGCCTGGATCAAATCACCGACATCCACGTTGAAGCTTGCAAGATCGTCGCCCTCGGCGCCGCACCGGCCGGTTTCAGCGCAGTGGAAACCATCGATGCCCAAGGTCTGGTCGCCGCGCCTGGCCTGGTCGACCTCAACGTTGCCCTGCGCGAGCCGGGCTACAGCCGCAAAGGCTCGATCGTCAGCGAAACCCGCGCCGCCGCTGCCGGTGGTGTGACCAGCCTGTGCTGCCCGCCGAAGACCAGACCGGTGCTCGACACCTCAGCCGTCGCCGAACTGATCCTCGACCGCGCCCGCGAGGCGGGCAACACCAAGGTGTTCCCGATTGGCGCGCTGAGCAAAGGTCTTGATGGCGAGCAATTGGCCGAACTGGTCGCGCTGCGCGACGCCGGTTGCGTGGCGTTCGGCAACGGTCTGGAAAGCTTCCGCAACAGCCGCACCCTGTGCCGGGCGCTGGAATACGCAGCGACTTTCGACCTGACGGTGATCTTCAACTCGCAGGATCACGATCTGGCCGAGGGCGGTCTGGCCCACGAAGGCGCGGTCGCCAGTTTCCTTGGCCTGCCGGGCATCCCGGAAACCGCCGAAACCGTGGCGCTGGCTCGCGATCTGCTGCTGGTCGAGCAGACCGGCGTGCGTGCGCATTTCAGCCAGCTGACCAGTGCGCGCGGTGTGGCGCTGATTGCCCAGGCCCAGGCCCGTGGCTTGAAGGTAACGGCGGATGTTGCGCTGTATCAGCTGATCCTGACTGACGAAGCGCTGATCGACTTCAACAGCCTCTACCACGTGCAACCGCCGCTGCGCACCCGCGCCGATCGCGATGGCCTGCGTGAGGCAGTGAAGTCCGGGGTGGTCTCGGCCATTTCCAGCCATCACCAGCCCCACGAGCGCGACGCCAAACTGGCCCCGTTCGGCGCCACCGAGCCGGGCATCAGCAGTGTTGAGTTGCTGCTGCCGCTGGCGATGACGCTGGTTGAGGATGGTTTGCTCGACTTGCCGACGCTATTGGCTCGGTTGAGCGCAGGCCCGGCCGAAGCGCTGCGCCTGCCGGCGGGCAAACTGGCGGTAGGCGGCGCGGCGGATATCGTGCTGTTCGATCCGAAGTCTTCGACGGTGGCCGGTGAACACTGGCTGTCGAAGGGCGA
The DNA here is from genome assembly GCF_056278925.1 of Pseudomonas sp. TE9122. Classification (NCBI taxonomy): domain Bacteria; kingdom Pseudomonadati; phylum Pseudomonadota; class Gammaproteobacteria; order Pseudomonadales; family Pseudomonadaceae; genus Pseudomonas; species Pseudomonas sp. TE9122. The sequence goes on from NZ_JBWBQI010000001.1 coordinate 5,023,936, forward strand.
GAACTGCCCGTTCATCGGCCACAGTCTGCCGGGCGTGGTGCGCTATACGCTGGTAGATGGGCGGATTACGCACCAGGCTTGATAGCCAGTTGACCCCTTCGCGAGCAGGCTCGCTCCCACAGGTATTGCGGTGATTCCTGTGGGAGCGAGCCTGCTCGCGAAAGCTTACTGGAAGGCGCCGCGATTCTGCGCGTTGCGCACCGACACCTGATCGTTCAGCGTCCAGAAGTCATACAGCACGCCAATAAAGAACAACCCGCCGGTCAGCAGATACAGCAAGCCGCTGATCCATTTGCCCTGATACATCCGGTGCACGCCGAACACACCGAGGAAGGTCAGCAGAATCCACGCGACGTTGTACTCGATCGGCCCGGCGGCAAAGCGCAGGTCCGCTTCGCGATCCATCGCCGGGATCAGAAACAGGTCGATCAGCCAGCCAATCCCCAGCAAACCGAAGGTGAAGAACCAGATCGTCCCGGTCACCGGTTTGCCGTAATAAAAGCGGTGCGCGCCAGTGAATCCGAAAATCCACAGCAGGTAGCCGATGACTTTGCTGTGAGTGTCTTTTTCTTTCACGCGGGGTAGCTGATAGCTGTTCATTAAGACCTCATTGCACTCGATAGATAAATATTCTTCATTTCTTTGTGACTTTTTTACAGGTGGCCGACGTATGGCAAATGTTACCGTTGCTAGCGCGAAACCCTTGTAGAACCTGACTTCTGTCGGACAATTGCGTACTTTTTGAGCGTTTTTGGTTCCGTAGCCAGCCGAATGAATCGATGAACGGCCTCGGAACGGCAAAAAAAGCTGTTATAAAGTTGCGCGCTATCACTTATGAGCCACGCCTAATGCGACCATTTTTCAAGACATGGCTGACCATTTGCCTATTAATGCCACTGGCCGCCCACGCCACCAATCGTGAGCAACGTCTTCCCAACGTCAACGGCTTCACCCCTAAATCCCATGCTTCGGCTCCATCGAGCAAAAGCAGCAAGAGCAAGACCACCACGCTGAGCAGCAAGAGCCGCAGCAAGCTGGTGCCACCGATGGCGAGCAAGGAAAGCAGCAATGTGCTGAGCCGTGCGGTAAACGTCCTCGGTACACCTTATCGTTGGGGCGGCAGCAGCCCAAGTAAAGGCTTCGATTGCAGCGGTCTGGTGAAATACGCGTTCAACGACGCTACTTTCGACCTGCCACGCACCTCCAATGCCATGGCCAGCGGTCACGGCGAGAAAGTCGAGCGCAAGGATCTGAAGCCGGGCGATCTGATTTTCTTCAACATCAAGAGCCGTCGGGTCAACCACGTTGCCATCTACCTGGGCAACGACCGCTTCATCCACGCCCCGCGCCGTGGCAAAGCGGTGAGCATCGACACGCTGAACAAGCCGTACTGGGAAAAGCATTACGTCGTGGCCAAGCGCGTATTGCCGAAAGAACAACAGCAGCTGCGCGTAGTCCAGCGCTGAGCTGTTTGATCTCCTGAATCAGCTTCAGCAGTACCGGCCTTTTCGCGAGCAGGCTCGCTCCCACAGAAGAATGCATTCCAGCTGAAGGAATGCGGTTTGATGTGGGAGCGAGCCTGCTCGCGAAGGGGCCGGCAGCCGCACCAGCGACCCTCAGAAATTATCAGGCGTACGCGCCTTCTCCCGCGCATGCTCGCGGCTGATCAGGCCCTTGGTCACCAGATCCTTCAGGCACATATCGAGTGTCTGCATCCCCAACGACCCACCGGTCTGAATCGCCGAATACATCTGCGCCACCTTGTCCTCGCGGATCAGGTTACGGATCGCCGATGTCCCGAGCATGATTTCATGCGCCGCCACCCGCCCGCCGCCGATCTTCTTGATCAACGTCTGCGACACCACCGCCAGCAACGACTCTGACAGCATCGAACGCACCATCGATTTCTCGTCGCCGGGAAACACGTCGACCACGCGGTCGATGGTCTTCGCCGCTGAGGTCGTGTGCAGCGTGCCGAACACCAGATGCCCGGTCTCGGCGGCGGTCAGCGCCAGGCGAATGGTTTCCAGATCACGCATCTCGCCGACCAGAATCACGTCCGGGTCTTCACGCAGCGCCGAGCGCAGTGCGGTGGCGAAGCTGCGCGTATCGCGATGGACTTCGCGCTGATTGATCAGGCATTTGCGCGATTCATGGACGAACTCGATGGGGTCCTCAATGGTGAGGATGTGGTGATGGCGATGGGTGTTGAGGTAATCGATCATCGCCGCCAGCGTGGTCGATTTGCCGGAGCCGGTCGGCCCGGTGACCAGCACCAGCCCGCGCGGCGCATCGGTGATCTTGCGGAAAACATCGCCCATGGCGAGGTCTTCCATGCTCAGCACTTTCGACGGAATGGTGCGGAACACGGCGCCGGCGCCACGGTTCTGGTTGAATGCGTTGACCCGAAAGCGCGCCACGCCGGGTACATCGAAGGAAAAATCCGTTTCCAGATTTTTCTCGAATTCGATGCGCTGGGTGTCGTTCATGATGTCGTAGATCAGCTCGTGCACTTGCTTGTGATCCAGCGCCGGCAGATTGATCCGTCGCACGTCGCCATCGACACGGATCATCGGCGGCAGGCCGGCCGACAGGTGCAGGTCGGAAGCGCCCTGTTTGGCGCTGAAGGCCAGCAGTTCAGTGATATCCATAGCGTCCCTCAATTCCAGTAGAATGCCGCGAACCTACAGACCGCCGGCGCCTCTTGATGTCCACGATAGCAGACAACATCCTTCAGGTTAGTTCGCGCATCCAGGCAGCGGCCAAAGCTGCGCACCGCGACGAAAACAGCATCCATTTGCTCGCCGTGAGCAAGACCAAACCCGCCCAGGCCCTGCGTGAAGCCTATGCCGCCGGCCTGCGCGACTTCGGCGAGAACTACTTGCAGGAAGCTTTGGGCAAACAGCTGGAGCTGGCCGACCTGCCCTTGATCTGGCACTTCATCGGCCCCATTCAATCGAACAAGACTCGCGCGATTGCCGAGCATTTCGACTGGGTGCACTCCGTGGATCGTCTGAAAATTGCCCAACGCCTGTCCGAACAACGCCCGGCCGAACTGCCGCCACTGAACATCTGCATTCAGGTCAATGTCAGTGGCGAGGCGAGCAAATCCGGTTGCACGCCGGCCGATCTGCCAGCGCTGGCCGAGGCCATCAGCGCGTTGCCACGCTTGAAACTGCGCGGACTGATGGCGATTCCCGAGCCGACCGAAGAGCGTGCTGAACAGGACGCTGCCTTCGCCGCCGTGCAGACATTGCAGGCGAGCCTCGCTCTGCCGCTCGACACACTGTCCATGGGCATGAGCCACGATCTCGAGTCGGCCATCGCCCAAGGCGCTACCTGGGTGCGGATCGGTACCGCGCTGTTTGGCGCCAGAGATTACTCCCAGTCTTGAACGTTTCCAGATAAGGACCACACATGAGCAACACACGTATTGCGTTTATCGGTGCGGGCAACATGGCGGCCAGTCTGATTGGCGGCTTGCGCGCCAAAGGTCTGGAAGCGGCACAGATCCGCGCCAGCGATCCGGGCGAAGACACCCGTGCCAAGGTCAGCGCCGAACACGGCATCGAAACCTTCGCTGACAACGCCCAGGCCATCGACGGCGTCGATGTCATCGTGCTGGCGGTCAAGCCACAGGCGATGAAAGCCGTGTGCGAGGCGATTCGCCCAAGCCTGAAACCGAATCAACTGGTGGTGTCGATCGCCGCCGGCATTACCTGCGCAAGCATGACCGCGTGGCTCGGCGAACAGCCGATCGTGCGCTGCATGCCGAACACCCCGGCGCTGCTGCGTCAGGGTGTCAGCGGTTTGTACGCGACCAGCGAAGTAACCGCCGAGCAGCGTCAGCAAGCCGAAGAGCTGCTGTCCGCCGTCGGCATCGCCCTGTGGCTGGAGGAAGAACAGCAACTGGACGCGGTCACCGCAGTGTCCGGCTCCGGCCCGGCGTACTTCTTCCTGCTGATCGAAGCCATGACCGCCGCCGGCGTCAAACTTGGCCTGCCAAAAGAGATCGCTGAGCAACTGACCGTGCAGACTGCTCTGGGCGCCGCGCACATGGCGGTGTCCAGCGATGTCGACGCCGCCGAATTGCGTCGCCGCGTGACCTCGCCAAACGGCACCACGGAAGCTGCGATCAAATCATTCCAGGCTGGCGGCTTCGAAGCGCTGGTTGAAACCGCACTCGACGCCGCCGCGCACCGCTCGGCCGAAATGGCCGAACAACTGGGCAAATAAAGGAGCCTTACATGATCGGATTGAACACCGCAGCGGTTTACGTGCTGCAAACCCTCGGCAGCCTGTACCTGCTGATCGTGCTGCTGCGCTTCGTCCTGCAACTGGTGCGGGCGAACTTCTACAACCCGCTGTGCCAGTTCGTGGTCAAGGCCACTCAGCCGCTGCTCAAGCCTTTGCGCCGGGTCATCCCAAGCCTGTTCGGCCTCGACATGTCGTCGCTGGTGCTGGCGATTCTGGTGCAACTGCTGCTGATGGCGCTGACCCTGCTGCTGACCTACGGCACCACCGGCAACCCGCTGCAACTGTTGATCTGGTCGCTGATCGGCGTCACTGCACTGTTCCTGAAGATCTTCTTCTTCGCTCTGATCATCAGCGTGATTCTGTCGTGGGTTGCACCGGGCAGCCACAATCCGGGTGCTGAACTGGTCAACCAGATCTGCGAACCGGCGCTGGCACCGTTCCGCCGCTTCCTGCCGAACCTCGGCGGCCTGGATCTGTCGCCGATCTTCGCCTTCCTTGCGCTGAAATTGATCGACATGCTGGTGATCAACAATCTGGCGGCGATGACGATGATGCCGGAGATTCTGCGTTTGCTGATGTGAGGTCGGGGGATGGGCGCTCGTCTTGATGTCGGCGTCGCCTGCGCCCCTCACCCCAGCCCTCTCCCGAGGGAGAGGGAGCCGATCGGGTTGTTTTCAAGGCCTGAGTTCGACTCGATATCTCAGGTCAGCATCACTCTGAAGATCGCCGCGGTCAGTCCCCTCTCCCTCCGGGAGAGGGTTAGGGTGAGGGCCGCTTGCCGCTACCCCCCACGGTCTTTAGACTTACGCCTCATTTCAACGAGAGCAGGGTCGATGCCAACTGCCTTTCCCGCCGATTCTGTTGGTCTGGTAACGCCGCAAACCGCGCATTTCAGCGAACCGCTGACGCTGGCCTGTGGCCGTTCGCTGGCCGCTTATGACCTGATTTATGAAACCTACGGCACGCTGAACGCCCAGGCGAGCAACGCCGTGCTGATCTGCCACGCGCTGTCCGGTCATCATCACGCCGCTGGTTATCACAGCGTCGATGACCGCAAGCCCGGTTGGTGGGACAGCTGCATCGGCCCCGGCAAGCCGATCGACACCAACAAGTTCTTTGTGGTCAGCCTGAACAACCTCGGCGGCTGCAACGGCTCCACCGGCCCGAGCAGTATCAACCCGGAGACCGGCAAGCCGTTCGGCGCCGACTTCCCGGTGCTCACCGTCGAAGACTGGGTGCACAGCCAGGCGCGCCTGGCTGACCTGCTCGGCATCGGCCAGTGGGCGGCGGTGATCGGCGGCAGCCTCGGCGGCATGCAGGCGTTGCAATGGACCATCACCTACCCGGATCGCGTGCGGCACTGCCTGGCCATCGCCTCGGCACCAAAACTGTCGGCGCAGAACATCGCCTTCAACGAAGTCGCGCGCCAGGCGATCCTCACCGATCCGGAATTCCACGGCGGTTCGTTCCAGGAAGCCGGCGTGATCCCCAAGCGCGGGCTGATGCTCGCGCGCATGGTCGGCCACATCACCTATCTGTCCGACGACTCCATGGGTGAGAAATTCGGCCGTGGCCTGAAGAGCGAAAAGCTCAACTACGACTTCCACAGTGTCGAGTTCCAGGTCGAAAGCTACCTGCGTTATCAGGGCGAAGAGTTCTCCGGGCGCTTCGATGCCAACACTTATCTGTTGATGACCAAAGCGCTGGACTACTTCGATCCGGCGGCGAACTTCGACGATGATCTGGCGAAAACCTTCGAAAACGCCACGGCCAAGTTCTGCGTGATGTCATTCACCACCGACTGGCGCTTCTCCCCTGCACGCTCGCGCGAGCTCGTGGATGCGTTGATGGCCGCGCGCAAGGACGTCAGTTATCTGGAAATCGACGCGCCCCAGGGCCACGACGCCTTCCTGATTCCGATCCCGCGTTATTTGCAGGCGTTCGGCAATTACATGAACCGCATTTCGTTGTGAGAAAGCCATGAGAGCTGATCTGGAAATCATCCAGGAATGGATCCCCGCCGGAAGCCGCGTCCTCGACCTGGGTTGCGGTGACGGCGAGCTGCTGACCTGGCTGCGCGACAACAAGAACGTCACCGGTTATGGCCTGGAAAACGACGCCGACAACATCGCCGAGTGCGTGGCCAAGGGCATCAACGTCATCGAGCAGGATCTGGACAAAGGCCTGGGCAATTTTGCCAGCAACAGTTTCGACATCGTCGTCATGACCCAGGCCCTGCAAGCGGTGCATTACCCGGACAAGATCCTCGACGAAATGCTCCGGGTCGGCCGGCAGTGCATCATCACCTTCCCCAATTTCGGCCACTGGCGCTGCCGCTGGTATCTGGCGAGCAAGGGCCGCATGCCGGTCTCGGAATTCCTGCCCTACACCTGGTACAACACGCCGAACATTCACTTCTGCACCTTCGAGGATTTCGAAGAACTGTGCCGCGAACGTGACGCCAAGGTCATTGATCGGCTTGCCGTGGATCAACAGCACCGCCACGGGTGGGCCAGTAAGCTATGGCCTAATCTGTTAGGTGAAATCGGTATCTACCGCGTCAGCAGTCCGCAGTTGGCGGACGCCCGAGTCGCGGTCTGAGCCAGGGCATTTGAAGGAGCACGAACATGAGCCGTCTAGCGTTGCTGTTATTCACCGCCTGCCTGAGCGCCAGCACCATGGCGGCGGACGTCATCAAAGGTGAGCGCAAGGAAACCTTCGGCGACATCACGGTGCACTACAACACCTTCAACTCGACGTTCCTGCAACCGGACATCGCCAAGGCTGCCGAGCTGATCCGCAGCAAGAACCAAGGCGTGATCAACGTCTCGGTGGTCAAGGACGGCAAACCGGTGATCGCCAGCGTCACCGGCACGATCAAGGACCTGACCAGCAACAGCGTGCCGCTGAACTTCCGCCAGGTCACCGAACAGGGCGCGATCTACTACATCGCCCAGTACCCGGTGCCGCAGCAGGAAACCCGCACCTTTGAAATCAAGGTGCAGAACGGCGACAAGATCAACACTATCAATTTCAACCAAGAACTCTTTCCCGGCGAATGATGAACATCAAGCAGCTCGTACTGGCCAGCCATAACGCCGGCAAACTCAAAGAACTCCAGGCCATGCTCGGCGACTCGGTGCAACTGCGCTCGATTGGCGAGTGGAGCAAGGTCGAGCCGGAAGAAACCGGCCTGTCGTTTGTCGAGAACGCGATCCTCAAGGCCCGCAATGCCGCGCGCATTTCCGGGCTGCCGGCACTGGCCGATGATTCCGGGCTGGCGGTGGATTTCCTTGGCGGTGCGCCGGGTATCTACTCGGCGCGTTACGCCGACGGCCAGGGCGATGCGGCGAACAACGCCAAACTGCTCGATGCGCTGAAGGACGTACCGCAAGCCGAGCGCGGCGCGCAGTTCGTCTGCGTATTGGCACTGGTGCGCCACGCCGATGATCCGCTGCCGATTCTCTGCGAAGGCCTGTGGCACGGGCGCATCCTCACCGCTGCCAGCGGCGAACACGGTTTCGGTTACGACCCGCTGTTCTGGGTGCCGGAACGTGACGTGTCCAGCGCCGAACTGAGCCCGGCCGACAAGAACCAGATCAGCCACCGCGCCCGTGCAATGGATCTGCTGCGCCAGCGTCTGGGCTTGAAATGACCACTGATTCTTCCGCGTCGTCGCTGATTATCGGCGGCGCCGCGTCCTCGCCTCGGGCGCCGCTGCCAACTCTGCCGCCCCTGGCGCTGTACATCCACATTCCGTGGTGTGTGCGCAAATGCCCGTATTGCGATTTCAACTCGCACACCGCCAGCCCGGTGCTGCCGGAGCAGGAATACGTCGACGCGCTGCTGGCCGATCTCGATCAGGATCTGCATGCGGTGTATGGCCGTGAGCTGACTTCGATTTTCTTCGGTGGCGGGACGCCCAGCCTGTTCAGCGCCGAAGCCCTCGGGCGTTTGTTGAAGGGCGTCGAACAACGCATCCCGTTCGCTGCCGACATCGAAATCACCCTTGAGGCCAATCCGGGCACCTTCGAGCAGGAGAAGTTTGTCGCCTATCGCAAGCTGGGGATCAATCGGCTGTCGATCGGTATCCAGAGCTTTCAGCAGGAGAAGCTTGAGGCCCTTGGCCGCATCCACAACGGTGACGAAGCCGTGCGTGCGGCGGGCATGGCGCGACAGGCAGGGTTCGATAACTTCAACCTGGACTTGATGCACGGTTTGCCCGATCAGTCGCTGGACGATGCCCTGAGCGATCTGCGCCAGGCCATCGCGCTGAAGCCGACGCACATTTCCTGGTATCAACTGACGCTGGAGCCGAATACGGTGTTCTGGAATCAGCCGCCAGTGCTGCCGGAAGACGATACGCTGTGGGACATTCAGGAAGCCGGCCAGGCGCTGCTGGCCGAGCACGGTTACGCGCAGTACGAAGTGTCGGCGTATGCCCAGGCCGGTCGACCGGCGCGGCATAACCTTAATTACTGGAGCTTCGGCGACTTCATCGGCATCGGCGCCGGCGCCCATGGCAAGTTGAGCCACCCGGACGGGCGCATCGTGCGCACATGGAAAACCCGCCTGCCGAAGGATTATCTGAACCCGGCGAAAAGCTTTCAGGCCGGCGAGAAATCGCTGAGCAATGACGAGATGCCGTTCGAGTTCCTGATGAACGCCCTGCGCCTGACTGCCGGGGTCGAATCGCGCCTGTATCCGGAACGCACCGGCCTGTCGCTGGACACCCTCGCCGAAGGCCGGCGCGAGGCCGAACAAAGCGGCCTGTTGCAGGTCGAACCGTCACGCCTGGCGGCGACCGAACGCGGCCAACTGTTCCTCAACGATTTGCTGCAACAATTTCTGAACTGACTTCAGCTCAAAGGGAAAACGCATGGATTTGATACTCGACCTGCTGGCCACCGTCTCCCGCTGGAGCCGCAGCAATCTCTCGGAAATCGCCCTGGCGCTGGTCGGTTGCCTGCTGGTGCTGTTCGGCGCTGACTTCAAAGGCTGGGTCGAGCAACGCCTGGGCAGCATCGCCGGCGCCCTGCGCGTGCCCCTGATGGCCCTGCTCTGCCTGATCGGCAGCGGCGCCGCGCTGATCTACGCCACGCCATGGGTGATCAAAGGCCTGAGCCAGTTCAACAACTACAGCCTGGCGCCGGTGCTGCTGGTGGTACTGGTGCTGATCGGCGTGGTTGCTGATCGCCGCTGATCTTTCGGCACACCCAAAACGAATGTAGGAGTGAGCCTGCTCGCGATAGTGGTCTGACATTCAACCTCTTCGGTGACTGTCAGTCCGCAATCGCGAGCAGGCTCACTCCCACAGTTGATCGCAATGAAAGGGAAGTTCATGAGTAAAAAACTACTGGATGAGACGAGCAAATTTCTTAGCTTCGTGTTGCGTCACGAGCCTCAGGCGATCGGACTGAATCTGAATTCGGAAGGCTGGGCAAATATCGAAGCACTGATCAGCGGCGCGGCGCGTGATGGCAGGCATTTAAGTCGTGAGCTGATTGAAAACGTCGTGACCAGCAGTGACAAGAAGCGTTTTACGATTTCCGCTGATGGCCACTGTATACGCGCTGTTCAAGGCCACTCGACGAAAAGCGTTGATCTGCAATTCGAGCAGAAACAGCCACCGCAAACGCTCTACCACGGAACAGCGACGCGTTTTCTCGACTCGATCCACAGACAAGGCTTGATTCCAGGACAACGCCATCAGGTGCATCTGTCCGACGAGATCGCCACCGCGTCGGCCGTGGGTCAACGCTACGGAACGCCAGTCGTTCTGAAGGTTGCCGCCAAGCAGATGGAAGAACAGGGCTTCAAGTTCTATCAGGCCGAAAATGGCGTCTGGTTGACAGAGCAGGTGCCCGCTCGATTTCTTGCCCCCCTGTAATCTCCTCATACACAAAACAATTGTGGGAGCGAGCCTGCTCGCGAAGGCGTCTTGACATCCAACATCATCGTTGAACGTCAGACCGCTTTCGCGAGCAGGCTCGCTCCCACAGTTTTTTTGCGTGATGCTTATGCGATCTTTTCGAACTTCAGATCCCACACGCCATGGCCAAGGCGTTCGCCACGGCGTTCGAACTTGGTGATCGGGCGTTCGGCCGGGCGTGGGACGCATTTGCCGTCTTCGGCAAGGTTGCGGTACCCCGGGGCGACGTTCATCACTTCCAGCATGTACTCGGCGTAAGGCTCCCAGTCGGTGGCCATGTGCAGAATGCCGCCAACCTTCAACTTGCTGCGCACCAGTTCAGCGAACGAGGCCTGGACGATGCGGCGCTTGTGGTGGCGGCTCTTGTGCCACGGATCCGGGAAAAACAGCATCAGGCGATCGAGGCTGTTGTCGGCGATGCAGCGATTGAGCACTTCGATCGCGTCACAATCGTAGACCCGCAGGTTGGTCAGCCCTTGGGTCAGCACGCCATTGAGCAGCGCGCCGACACCCGGACGGTGTACTTCAACACCGATGAAATCCTGCTCTGGAGCGGCCGCGGCCATTTCCAGCAGCGAGTGGCCCATGCCGAAACCGATTTCCAGCGAGCGCGGCGCCGAGCGGCCGAACACCTGGTCGTAATCGACCGGCGCATCGGCCAGCGGCAGCACATACAGCGGCGCGCCCTGATCCAGGCCGCGTTGCTGGCCTTCGGTCATGCGCCCGGCGCGCATCACGAAACTCTTGATGCGGCGGTGTTGGCGCTCGTCGCCTTCGTCCGGCTGGACAGGCGTGTCGTTCGATTCAGTCATCAATGGCTCTTACTTGATCAGACCATCCAGCGGCGAAGAGGCGCTGGCATAGAGTTTTTTCGGCATGCGGCCGGCGAGGTACGCCAGGCGACCGGCGACGATGGCGTGCTGCATGGCTTGCGCCATCATGACCGGTTGCTGGGCGTGGGCGATGGCCGAGTTCATCAGTACAGCGTCGCAACCCAGTTCCATGGCGATGGTCGCGTCGGAAGCAGTACCGACACCGGCATCCACCAGCACCGGGATCCTGGCTTCTTCGAGGATGATCTGCAGATTGTACGGATTGCAGATACCCAGACCGGAGCCGATCAGACCGGCCAGCGGCATCACCGCGATGCAGCCGATTTCCGCCAGTTGCCGGGCGATGATCGGGTCATCGCTGGTGTAGACCATCACTTCGAAGCCTTCCTTGACCAGGGTTTCGGCGGCCTTGAGGGTTTCGATCACGTTGGGGAACAGGGTTTTCTGGTCGGCCAGCACTTCCAGCTTCACCAGATTGTGGCCGTCGAGCAGTTCACGCGCCAGGCGGCAGGTGCGCACGGCTTCGATGGCGTCGTAGCAACCGGCAGTGTTCGGCAGGAAGGTGTAGCGATCCGGCGACAACACTTCAAGCAGGTTCGGCTCGCCTTCGATCTGGCCCAGGTTGGTGCGGCGTACGGCGAAGGTGACGATCTCGGCACCCGAGGCTTCGATGGCCTGGCGGGTTTCTTCCATGTCACGGTACTTGCCGGTACCGACCAGCAAACGCGACTGGTAAGTACGACCGGCCAGCACAAAAGGCTTGTCGCTACGAACGATGCTCATGGGGAATCCTCTTTAAGGGTGAGGGTCTTGCAGAATTCTGTGCCCTTGCGGGCCGGGCGATCAGCCGCCGCCGATGGCGTGGACCACTTCGACGTTGTCGCCGTCGTTCAACGTAGTGTCGGCATGCTGGCTGCGCGGGACGATGTCCAGATTGAGCTCGACCGCCACCCGACGTCCGGCCAGATCCAGACGGGTGATCAGGCCCGCAACGGTTTCACCGTCGGGCAGTTCAAAGGACTCACCGTTCAACTGAATGCGCATGCACAACGCCGCCATCATTTTTAGGGGCTGGCATTCTAGCCCGATCATGACCTAAAGGTCAGTACCAAGCGTCAAGCGGTTAGCTGCAAGCGCCAAGCGGCGAGGCCGAGGCAAACCCAACCGATGAGAAACGCGAGGCCACCAAAAGGGGTAATGATGCCGAGCTTGCTGATGCCGGAGGTGGTCAGCAGATACAGGCTGCCGGAGAACAACACAATGCCGACGGTGAAGGACACGCCGGCCCAAGTGACCAGCCGCCCTGGAATCTGCGTGGCCAGCAGCGCAACGCCGAACAGTGCGAGTGTGTGCACCAATTGGTAGGTGACGCCCGTGTGGAAAATCGTCAGGTATTCCGGCGTCAGACGGTTTTTCAGGCCGTGGGCGGCAAACGCACCCAGCGCAACACCGGTGAATCCGAAAAAAGCGGCCAGCATCAAAAAGCCACGCAGCATGAGGAACTCCAGTCAGACGCCATCGGCAGGGTCTGTATAATGGCCCGCTCCACGGGTTCGGCCAAGCCATCTCTATGCTGCGTTCAATTTTCCGTCGTCTCACGAAGGCCCTGCTCTGGTTCGCCGGCGGCAGTGTCTTGCTGGTGCTGGTGTTTCGCTTCGTGCCACCGCCGGGCACGGCGTTGATGGTCGAGCGCAAGGTCGAATCCTGGGTCGACGGCGAGCCGATTGACCTGCAGCGCACCTGGAAACCGTGGAACGAGATCTCCGATGACCTGAAAGTGGCGGTAATTGCTGGCGAAGACCAGAAATTCCCCGAGCACTGGGGCTTCGATCTGCGCGCGATTCAGGCTGCTCTGGCCCACAACGAACTGGGCGGTTCGATTCGCGGTGCCAGCACCTTGAGCCAACAGGTGTCGAAAAACCTCTTTCTGTGGTCGGGCCGCAGTTATCTGCGCAAAGGCCTGGAGGCGTGGTTTACCGCGCTGATCGAGGTGTTCTGGCCCAAGCAGCGGATTCTTGAGGTGTACCTGAACAGCGTCGAGTGGGATGACGGCGTGTTTGGCGCTGAAGCGGCGGCCCGCCATCACTTTGGTGTGAGCGCGAAGTCATTGTCGCGCCAGCAGGCGAGTTATCTGGCTGCCGTACTGCCCAATCCACGGGTGTGGAGCGCCAGCCATCCGACCGGTTATGTATCGCGCCGGGCTGGGTGGATTCGGCAGCAGATGAGTCAGTTGGGCGGGGACAGTTACTTGCTCGGGCTGAACGATTCGCGGCGGGCGCCTTGGGCTGAATAACACCGAAATTCCAATGTGGGAGCGAGCCTGCTCGCGAAAGCGGTGTGTCAGCTTGCATTGATGGTACTGATAAACCGCTTTCGCGAGCGGGCTCGCTCCCACAGGGATTTGTGTTGAAACAGAAATGAAAACGCCCCGATCATCGCTGATCGGGGCGTTTTTTATTGCGGATTCGCCAGTTAAGCGGCGATCGACAACTTGAGCTTGTTCATCGCGCTCTTTTCGAGCTGACGGATTCGCTCGGCCGACACGTTGTACTTCTGCGCCAGATCGTGCAGCGTGGCTTTCTCTTCCGCCAGCCAGCGCTGGTAGAGGATGTCACGGCTGCGCTCGTCCAGCACTTCCAGTGCTTCGTGCAGGTTGGTGTTGGAGTTGTCGCTCCAGTCGGCATCTTCCAGTTGACGCGCCGGGTCGTACCGGTGGTCTTCCAGGTAGTTGGCCGGAGACTGGAAAGCACTGTCGTCGTCGGCTTCGGCAGCCGGGTCGAAGGCCATGTCATGGCCGGTCAGGCGGCTTTCCATCTCGCGCACTTCACGTGGTTCGACGCCGAGGCTTTCCGCCACACGGTGGACTTCCTCGTTGTTCAGCCACGCCAGACGCTTCTTCTGGCTGCGCAGGTTGAAGAACAGCTTGCGCTGGGCCTTGGTGGTCGCGACTTTCACAATGCGCCAGTTGCGCAGGATGAACTCGTGAATTTCCGCCTTGATCCAGTGCACGGCGAACGACACCAGACGCACGCCCATCTCCGGGTTGAAGCGCTTGACGGCCTTCATCAGGCCGACGTTGCCTTCCTGGATCAGGTCAGCCTGAGCCAGACCGTAGCCGGAATAGCTACGGGCAATGTGTACGACAAAACGCAGGTGGGCGAGCACCATCTGCCGAGCCGCCCCCAAATCCTGCTCATAGTAGAGACTCTCGGCCAGTTCACGCTCCTGCTCCGGCGTCAGCAATGGAATGCTGTTGACGGTGTGCACGTAGGCTTCCAGGTTCGCACCCGGAACCAATGCATACGCAGGTTGCAAAGAATTGGTCATACGAAAAAACCTCCCACTCACATACTCGTGCCTCTCGGCACTGCGAAAAATTGACCGGGAACTCAGGTACAAGTTCCCATAAAAACCGCAAGGTCAATCACGCGCAAAAAAGATTCTACTTCGGCGCCAGCTCCCTGAGATGACGTGCGACTGCAATCCATGCACCGATATAACCCAACAGCACCGCGCCAAGCAAGAGCGACAGACCGTCGGCCACTGGCACACCGGCCAGGGCGAAATCACTGCCGTACAAGCCGGCCAGTCCGACCACCGCATCGTTCAGCCAGTTGAGGCCGAACGCCAATACGCCCCAGGACAACAGCCCTGCACCGAAGCCATACAACGCGCCCATATAAAGGAAAGGGCGGCGCACATAACTGTCAGTGCCGCCGACGAGTTTAATCACTTCTATCTCGGTGCGGCGGTTTTCAATATGAAGACGAATGGTATTGCCTATCACCAAAAGTAATGCAGACACCAAAAGCACCGTCAGACCGAAGACAAAGCGGTCGCCAAGCTTGAGGATGGCGGCCAGACGCTCGACCCAGACTAGATCAAGTTGCGCCTGTTGTACCTTCGGCAGCTCGGAAAGTTTTTGTCTTAATGCTTCGAGTGTCGGCTTGTCGACTTCGTTCGGTGTCACCAGCACCACACCCGGCAAAGGGTTGTCAGGCAGCTCACGCAGGGCTTCGCCCAGGCCGGATTGCTGCTGGAACTCTTCCAGCGCCTGATCGCGGCCGACATATTCGGCATCAGCTACCCCCGGCATGCCTTTGATCTGCTCACGCAGCGCTTCGCCTTGCTCCGGGCTGGCGTCGAGTTGCAGGTACAGTGAAATCTGCGCCGCGCGCTGCCAGGAACCGCCGAGACGTTCGACGTTATTGAGCAACAGCGACAGCCCCATCGGCAGACTCAACGCCACGGCCATCACCATGCAGGTGAAGAAGCTGCCGATCGGCTGTTTGCCGAGACGGCGCAGGCTGTCGAGCAGGCTGGCGCGATGGCTTTCGATCCAGGCGCGAAACAGCGTGGCGAAGTCCGGGCCGTCATCATCGTCGTGCTTTTTCTTTTTCTGCGGTTGCGGATCGGCGGCCTTCGGGGCCACGCGCTCGGAAACCTTAGGACTGCGTGTCGCACTCATACCCCGGCCTCCCCGTCGCCGATCAGGCGGCCGCGTTGCAGGGTCAGCATGCGATGCCGCATGCGCGCGATCAGTGCCAGGTCGTGACTGGCGATCAGCACGCTGGTGCCCAGACGGTTGATGTCTTCGAACACGCCCATGATTTCGGCGGCCAGACGCGGGTCGAGGTTACCGGTCGGTTCGTCCGCCAGCAGCAAGGCCGGGCGATGGACGATGGCGCGGGCAATGCCGACGCGCTGTTGCTGACCGGTGGACAGATCGCCCGGGTACAGATCGGATTTGTCCGACAGCGCCACGCGCTCCAGCGCCGAATCGACGCGCTTGGCGATCTCGACCTTGGACAGGCCGAGGATCTGCAGCGGCAAGGCGACGTTGTTGAACACCGTGCGATCGAACAGCAACTGGTGATTCTGGAACACCACGCCGATCTGTCGGCGCAGGAATGGAATCTGCGCGTTGCTGATGGTGCTCAGGTCTTGCCCGGCGAGCAGCAATTTGCCGCTGGTCGGCCGTTCCATTGCCAGCAACAGGCGCAACAGCGTGGATTTACCGGCACCGGAGTGGCCGGTGACAAACAAGAACTCGCCACGACGGACTCGAAAGCTCAGCTCATGCAAGCCGACGTGACCGTTCGGGTAGCGTTTACCGACCTGTTCGAAACGAATCATGAACGCTCCCGCTCGGCAAACAGTGCCTGGACAAAGGGTTCGGCTTCAAAGGTACGCAAGTCGTCGATGCCCTCACCGACGCCGATGTAGCGGATCGGCAGACCAAATTGCTTGGCCAGGGCGAAAATCACCCCGCCCTTGGCGGTACCGTCGAGCTTGGTCAGCGCCAGACCGGTCAGTTCGACGGTCTGGTTGAATTGCTTGGCCTGGTTGATCGCGTTCTGGCCAGTGCCGGCGTCGAGCACCAACAGCACTTCATGCGGCGCGTCGGCATCGAGCTTGCCGATCACCCGGCGAACCTTTTTCAGCTCTTCCATCAGGTTGTCTTTGGTGTGCAGGCGACCGGCGGTGTCAGCGATCAGCACGTCGATGCCACGAGCCTTGGCCGCTTGCACGGCGTCGAAGATCACCGAAGCGGAATCGGCGCCGGTGTGCTGGGCGATCACCGGAATCTTGTTGCGCTCGCCCCAGACCTGCAATTGCTCTACCGCCGCAGCACGGAAGGTGTCACCAGCGGCGAGCATGACTTTCTTGCCTTCCAGTTGCAGCTTCTTCGCCAGTTTGCCGATGGTGGTGGTTTTGCCGGCGCCGTTGACGCCGACCACCAGAATCACGAAAGGCTTGTTCTGCGAGGCGATTTTCAGCGGTTGTTCAACCGGTTTGAGCATCGCTGCCAGTTCAGCCTGCAGAGATTTATACAGAGCGTCGGCGTCGGCCAGTTCCTTGCGCGCAACCTTCTGGGTCAGACGCTGAATGATCTGCGTCGTAGCCTCGACACCGACGTCGGCGGTCAGCAGTCGGGTTTCGAGGTCGTCGAGCAGGTCATCGTCGATGGTCTTGCGCCCGAGGAACAGGCTGGCCATGCCCTCGCCGATGCTGGCGCTGGTCTTCGACAGGCCTTGCTTGAGGCGGGCGAAGAAACCGGCTTTGGTTTCTTCGGTGCGCGGGGTTTCGACTGGCGCTTCTACAGGGACTTCGACCGGCACGACCGGAGCGACCGGAGCGACAACCGGCGCAGCGGCAATCGGTGCAGGCTCCGACGGCGGGACAACCGGGGCGGCGGGTTCAGAAATGACCGGCGCTGGCTCGACAACCGGCTCAGGCACAGGCTGCGCAGCCACCTCGGCAACCGGCGCAGGAATCACCGGCGTCACATGTGGCGCCGCTTCTTCAACCAGGGCCACCGGCTCTTCTGCCACCGGCAAGGTCAGCCACGGCTCGGCGGCGGGCGTCAGCGGCAGTTCGGGAGCGGCGGGCGCTTCCGGCTCGGCTTCAGCCTCCGGTTGCAGCACCGGCTCGGCGATCGGCAGCACAATCGGCGCCGGCTCTTCTTCTATTACAGGAGCTGGCGCGGGGGCCGGTTCAGGAATCGCGGGCGGCTGTTCGACGACGGGTTCCTGCGGTTTTTTCCGCAGCCATCCGAACAGGCTTTTCTTCTCGCCAGCCGCAGCTGGGCTCTTCTTGTCGTCGTTGGAACCAAACATGGAGGACGGCTATCTCACGGTAGCGACGCGCCAACAGGGCGCCCCGGCAAATAAATATTCGATGCAGAACAGACTGTGTTTCACCCAGCTTGTTCACGCGCAACATTTTGTCGAGGCACCGAAAGCACCTCAAGGATCGTTTTTACGATGATCTAAACCGGCAAAAATCGGCGAAAACGCAGGGTCTGGTTGCCAAACCGCTGCCTTGTGCCGCAAACCCATTCAGCCTTATCAGGTTGCAGAACCTCATAGACGTGGCCGCCAGTAAAACTGATCAGTATCCTAGCACCCTCTCGCCCGCCGACGCTAAGACCAAGCGGGCAGCCCAACAGGTTGAAAAACGAATGAATGCTCTAGCCCGCCGCGCTGCTGGCCTGCTGCTCAGCGCAGTCTGCCTGCCCCTTTCGGCCCTGGCGGCCGACCCGCAACCGACCCATGAATTCACCCTCGACAACGGCCTCAAGGTCGTCGTGCGCGAAGACCATCGTGCGCCGGTGGTCGTTTCCCAGATCTGGTACAAGGTCGGCTCCAGCTACGAGACTCCGGGGCAGACCGGTCTGTCCCACGCGCTTGAGCACATGATGTTCAAGGGCAGCGAAAAAGTCGGCCCCGGCGAAGCCTCGCTGATCCTGCGCGACCTCGGCGCCGAAGAGAACGCGTTCACCAGCGACGACTTCACTGCTTATTACCAGGTGCTGGCCCGTGACCGTCTCGGCGTGGCGTTTGAGCTGGAAGCCGACCGCATGGCCAATCTGCGCCTGCCGGCCGACGAGTTCGCCAAGGAAGTCGAAGTCATCAAGGAAGAGCGCCGCCTGCGCACCGATGACAAGCCGATGTCCAAGGCCTACGAGCGCTACAAGGCCATGGCCTACCCGGCCAGCGGTTATCACACGCCGACCATCGGCTGGATGGCTGACCTGGACCGTATGAAAGTCGAGGAACTGCGCCACTGGTACCAATCCTGGTACGCGCCGAACAACGCCACGCTGGTGGTGGTCGGTGACGTCACTCCGGACGAAGTGAAAACCCTCGCCCAGCGCTACTTCGGCCCGGTCGCCAAACGCGACGTGCCACCGGCGAAAAAACCGCTGGAACTGGCCGAGCCCGGCGAACGCCAGATCACCCTGCGCGTGCAGACCCAACTGCCGAGCCTGATGCTTGGCTTCAACGTGCCGAGCATTGCTACCGCTGAAGACAAACGCTCGGTCAACGCCCTGCGCCTGATCTCCGCGCTGCTCGATGGCGGCTACAGCGGGCGCATCCCGACGCAGCTGGAACGTGGCGAAGAGCTGGTCTCCGGCGGCTCGTCGGACTATGACGCCTACACCCGTGGTGACAGCCTGTTCACCCTGTCGGCCACGCCAAATACGCAGAAGAAAAAGACCATTGCCCAGGCCGAAGCCGGCTTGTGGAAACTGCTTGAGCAACTGAAAACCACCGCGCCGTCTGCCGAAGAGCTGGAACGCGTCCGCGCTCAAGTCATCGCCGGCCTGGTCTACGAGCGTGACTCGATCACCAGCCAGGCCACCGCGATCGGTCAACTGGAAACGGTCGGTCTGTCGTGGAAGCTGATGGACACCGAACTGGCCGATCTGGAAAGCGTGACCCCGCAAGACATCCAGAACGCCGCGAAAAAGTATTTCACCCGCGAACGTCTCAGCGTCGCCCACGTCCTGCCTTTGGAGACGACTCATGAGTGAGCGCAAAACCCCACGCCTGATGCTGCTTGGCCTGATTGCTGTCGCGGTGATCGGCTCGGCGGCTGTGTATCTGTCGCCCGGCGCTGACAGCCACGCCAGCGAAGCCCTGGATAACGCCAAGTCCAGCCAGAAATTGCAATCGCTGGCCGAACTCGATGGCAAGGCCCCGGCCAGCCGCAAGCTCGATGTGCAGACCTGGAACACCGCTGAAGGCGCCAAAGTGCTGTTCGTCGAAGCGCATGAGTTGCCGATGTTCGACATGCGCCTGATCTTCGCCGCTGGCAGCAGCCAGGACGGCAACGCGCCCGGCCTCGCCGTGCTGACCAACGCCATGCTCAACGAAGGCATCGCCGGCAAAGACGTCGGCGCTATCGCCCAGGGTTTTGAAGGCCTTGGGGCCGACTTCGGCAACGGTGCGTTCAAGGACATGGCGCTGACCTCGTTGCGCAGCCTGAGCGCACCTGAGCAGCGTGAACCGGCGTTGAAGCTGTTCGCCGATGTGGTCGGCAAACCGACCTTCCCCGCCGATTCCTTCGCGCGCATCAAGAACCAGCTGCTCGCCGGTTTCGAATACCAGAAACAGAACCCCGGCAAACTCGCCAGCCTGGAGCTGATGAAGCGTCTGTACGGCGATCACCCGTACGCGCATTCCAGCGACGGCAATCCGCAAAGCGTGCCGAAGATTACCGTCGCGCAATTGCGCGAGTTCCACGCCAAGGCCTACGCCGCCGGCAATGCTGTGATTGCACTGGTTGGTGATTTGTCGCGAGCCGAAGCCGAGGCGATCGCCAATCAGGTCTCCTCTGCCCTGCCGAAAGGCCCGGCACTGGCGAAAATCGCTGCGCCGCAGGAACCGCAAGCCAGCGTCAACCACATCGAGTTTCCGTCGAAACAGACCAACCTGATGCTCGCGCAACTGGGCATCGATCGCGATGATCCGGATTACGCCGCGCTGTCGCTGGGCAACCAGATCCTCGGCGGCGGTGGTTTCGGTACGCGCCTGATGAGCGAAGTGCGCGAGAAGCGCGGCCTGACCTACGGCGTGTATTCGGCGTTCAGCCCGATGCAGGCCCGTGGCCCGTTCATGATCAACCTGCAGACCCGCGCCGAGATGAGCGAAGGCACCCTGAAACTGGTGCAGGACGTGCTCGCCGACTACCTGAAAACCGGGCCGACACAGAAAGAACTCGACGATGCCAAGCGCGAACTGGCCGGCAGCTTCCCGCTGTCCACCGCGAGCAACGCCGACATCGTTGGCCAATTGGGCGCGATGGGCTTCTATAATCTGCCACTGAGCTATCTCGACGATTTCATGCGGCAGTCGCAGAGCCTGACCGTAGAGCAGGTCCGCGATGCGCTGAACAAACACCTGAGCACGGAGAAAATGGTCATCGTCACCGCTGGCCCGACCGTGCCGCAAAAGCCGTTACCGGCCCCATCTGATAAACCTGCCGAGCAACCGCTCGGGGTTCCGGAGCATTAATGGCCACTCGAGCACCGAAAAAACCTGTGCAAAACGTGCACAACGGCGTGAACCAGCTGCGCATCATTGGCGGCCAGTGGCGCAGCCGCAAGCTGAGCTTCCCCGACGCACCGGGCCTGCGCCCGACCCCGGATCGCGTGCGTGAAACCCTGTTCAACTGGCTCGCGCCCTATGTCGAAGGGGCGAAAGTGCTCGACCCGTTCGCCGGCAGCGGCGCGCTGTTTCTCGAAGCGCTGTCCCGAGGCGCGGCCACGGCCCAGGCGCTGGACGCCAGCAACGTTGCAGTTTCCAGTCTGAAGGAACACCTCGGCACCCTGCGTTGCAGCAACGGCCAGGTACAAACCGCCGACGCGCTGCGCTACCTGGAAACCCAGGCCGCGACGCCGTTCGATCTGGTGTTCCTCGACCCGCCGTTCAATCAGAACCTGTTGCCAGCGGTTTGTACTTTGCTGGAAGAGCGCCAATGGCTGGCGGCCGATTCGTGGATCTACACGGAAAGCGAAACAGCGCCATCGACGCTGGGCCTGCCGGGCAACTGGCGCCTGCACCGCGAACAGAAATCCGGTCGTGTGTATTACGCGTTGTGGCAGCGCAGCGCCTGAACCATCCGCACTGCGCTTTAGCGTGCGGTAGATAGTTACCGCACCCAGTGCCTCGCAGTCCGCCACAGTGGTTGCCGCAATCTGCGTTAACCACTGAGGATTTCGCGTATGGATACGCTCTGCAGCCGGATGCTGCTTTTTCTTGGCCTCGCGCCGTTCATGACACTGGCCGCCACGCCCCCGCCGACTCATCAATTCACCCTGGAAAACGGTTTGCAGGTACTGGTGCGCGAGGATCACCGTGCGCCGCTGGTCACTTCGCATTTGTGGTTCAAGGTCGGCTCGGCAGACGAGGCGCCGGGGCAAGCCGGGCTATCGCACGTTCTTGAACACATGCTCTACAAAGGCAGCCACAAGACCTGCGCCGGTGAGGCTTCGCGTCTTTTGGAATCCCTGGGTGCCGAAGAAAATGCCTTCACCGCCGAGGACGTCACCGGCTACTACCAGACCTTGTCGCCGCGCTATCTGGGCGTGGTTTTCGAGCTGATGGCCGACCTGATGACGACTGCCGATTTGCACGTCGACGACCTGAAAACCGAACTGGCAGTCATCCGCGAAGAGCGCCAGCTGCGCATCGACGACGATTTCGACGCCGCTGTGCTGGAACACTTCACCAGCCAGGCGCATGTCGCCAACAGCTATCGCACGCCAGTCATCGGCTGGATGCACGACCTGCAGCACGTGGACGCCGAGGAACTTCGCCATTGGTATCAAAGCCGTTACGCGCCGGGCAACGCCGTACTGGTGATCGTCGGCGATGTCACGCTCGCACACGTGCAGCCGCTGGCCGAGCGCTATTTTGGCGCGCTCGCAAATCGTCCCGTGCCGCGCCTGTTACGGCCCGTGGAGCTGAAAGTGCCGGGCGAACGCAGACTGACCTTGCAGCGCCATGTCCCAGCAGAGCGGTTGCTGATGGCTTTCAATCTGCCCGGACTGGCCACGGCCAAAGACCTGCACACCGTGCACGCCCTGCGCCTGATCAACGCGATACTCGGCGGCGCACATGGCGCGCGCCTGCAAAAGAAATTGATTTTCACCGACCGCGTTCTCAATCGTGTCGACACTCACTACGACGAACGGACGCGCGGCGACAGCCTGCTGCTGTTGACTGCCGAGCTGGCCGATCCGCCGCTGACCGATCTTGAAGGTGCGCAAGCGCGGGTGTGGGAGCAGATCGAAACGTTGCGCACCACACCACCGTCGGCAGAAGAGCTCGAGCGGGCACGCACGCAACTGATCGCGCAGCAGGTGTATGCCCGCGATTCGATTCAGGAACAGGCGCGTCAGCTGGCCAGGCTCCAGGCCATCGGCTTGCCTTGGCGAATACTCGATGAAGATGCAGCTGCATTGGCGAAAGTGACGCCGCAACAGATCCGCGAAGTGGCCGCCACGTGGCTGACCCCCGAGCGTCTCAGCGTTGCCCACGTACGCAAGGTGGACGTCCGATGAGCAGGTCCTCAAGGCGCACGGGGTTGGTCCTGATGTGGCTGTCGGCTGCGGCGGCTTGCGCTGATGGTCAGCCTGAACAAGCGCGGACATCGCGCCTGCAATCGCTCAGCGAAGTCCAAGCGCTGGAAATCAAGCCGCGCGCATTGCAGATCAGGGGCTGGAAAACCCTGACCGGCACCAAGGTGCTGTTCGTGCGCACGAGCGATCTGCCGATGTTCGATATTCACGTCAGCTTCGCCGCAGGCAGCGCCCGCGACGGTAGCCTGCCGGGCCTGGCTGCCACGACCTTTTCCATGCTCAATGAAGGTATCCCCGGCAAGGATTTGTCCGCCATCGTCGAAACCTTCGACGGGCTCGGCGCGCAATGGGAAATGGACATCGATCACGACCGCGCCGTGTTCTCCCTGCGCAGCCTCAGCGATCCGGCCAAGCGCCTACCGGCGATGGATCTGTTGACGCGAATATTCAGCGAGCCATCGCTCAGCGCCCAGCGCCTGCCGCCAGTGAAAGACGAACTGCGCGCCGCGCTCATCGCAGAGCAAGGCGATGCCGCGGGTCTGGCCTCGCAGAGCATCAAGGCACTGCTTGCGCCGGACAGCCCGTACAGCCTTCCGGTCTATGGCACGCAATGGGGCCTCAATGCCGTGACCCGGGCCGCCGTGGAGGATTTCCATCGCCGCTATTACGCTGCCCGACATGCGCAAATCACCCTCGTCGGCGACCTCACTCTGGACCAGGCACAAGCGATCAGCCTGCAGATCAGCAATGCCCTGCCCAAGCCTCCTGACGCGCTGGTGTCTTCAGCAATGGCAACACCCGGAAACGTCCAGTCCAGTCACCTGGAACTGAATCAACTGCAGACCCACATTGCCTTTGCCCAAATCAGCGTGCCGCGACGACATGCCGATCACCCCGCCTTGTACGCCGCCAGTCAGATTCTCGCCGGAGGCAGCAACAGTCGGTTGATGAATGAACTGCGGCACAAGCGCGGACAGGTTTATGACGTGTATGGCGCCAGCGTCAATTGGGCTGGTGGCGCCGGGTTGCTGACCGTCACCTTGCAGACCGGTAGCTCCATGAGCGACAGCACCGTCGCTTTGGTGCGCTCGATGCTCAATGATTTTCTTCGGCAAGGGCCGACCGCCCCGGAACTCGAGCACCTCAAGCGCAGGCTGGCCAACAGAAATGTGCTCACCAGCGCCAGCAACCGGCACATTCTGGCCAGACTCGTGGAGATCAACCGCTACGACTTGCCGCTCGATTTGGATTACACAATGCAACAAGTGCAGAGGCTGACGGTGGACGACATCAAACTCGCTATGAACCGTCACTTGTCTGTTGATCGCTGGGTGTCGGTTACGGTCGGCCCCAGTGTCGAGCAACAGCCACTGCCTGGACCGGAGGTTGCGCCGATCGGTCAGGCTGAAGAGGACATGTGTCGCGCCGACCCGGGCTTTGTGGCAAGTTAGGCGCTTTCGTTGAGAAGCGAC
The DNA here is from genome assembly GCF_056278925.1 of Pseudomonas sp. TE9122. NCBI lineage: Bacteria > Pseudomonadati > Pseudomonadota > Gammaproteobacteria > Pseudomonadales > Pseudomonadaceae > Pseudomonas > Pseudomonas sp. TE9122. The sequence goes on from NZ_JBWBQI010000001.1 coordinate 5,048,302, forward strand.
AGCCCGCCCTGTGCGCCGGTCGCTTTACGCAAGACCTGTCGAGATTTGCCGTGCAATCACCGTCCCCGCTTCCCGCCTCGCGTTTCGTTCCGGCCTTCGGCCTCGGCAATCCACATCTGCAAACCCTGTGGGGTCCGCTGTGGCGCAAGACCGTGCACATCGAGCGCGAACGCGAACGCCTGTGGCTCGAGGACGGCGACTTCCTCGACCTCGACTGGCACGGCCCGCACAGCGCCGAGGCGCCGTTGGTACTGGTGCTGCACGGTTTGACCGGCTCATCCAATTCGCCCTATGTGGCGGGCATTCAAAAGGCCTTGGCCGAGCAGGGCTGGGCCAGCGTCGCGCTGAACTGGCGCGGTTGTTCCGGCGAGCCGAATCTGTTGCCGCGCAGCTACCACTCCGGCGCCAGCGAAGACCTTGCCGAAGCCATCCAGCATCTGCGCGCGAAACGACCGTTGGCGCCGTTGTACGCGGTCGGTTATTCGCTGGGCGGTAATGTGCTGCTCAAGCATCTCGGTGAAACCGGCAGCAACAGCGGTGTGCTCGGCGCGGTGGCGGTGTCGGTACCGTTCAGGCTCGACCAATGCGCAGACCGGATTGGCCAGGGATTTTCGCGGGTTTACCAGGCGCATTTCATGCGCGAAATGGTCGCCTACATCAAGAACAAGCAGCGCCAGTTCCAGCATGACGGACGCGAAGACGGCCTGGCGAAACTGGCCGCGCTCGGCTCGCTGGAAAACATGCGTACGTTCTGGGATTTCGACGGCCGGGTCACCGCGCCGCTGCATGGTTTCACCGATGCCGAGGATTACTACCACCGCGCCTCAAGCCGCTACTACCTCGGCGAGATCCGCACGCCGACGCTGATCATTCAGGCAGCGGATGATCCGTTCGTATTTCCCCACAGCCTGCCGCAAGCCGATGAGTTGTCAGCCTGCACCCAGTTCGAATTGCAGGCGCGTGGCGGTCATGTCGGCTTCGTCGACGGCTCGTTTCGCCGGCCCGGGTATTACCTGGAGCGGCGCATACCACAATGGCTGGCCGCACTCGGTCAATGAACGCCGCATGGCCCTTGCAGGCTCGCTCCCACAGGGATTTGTGTCGGCATGAAAATGCATGGCACAACCTGGTTCAATGTGGGAGCGAGCCTGCTCGCGAAAGCGGTGAGTCAGTTGGCATTTAACTCACAGACACACCGCCATCGCGAGCAGGCTCACTCCTACAGAGAGATCGCTGGGTTTATTCGCCCGTGGCAATGCCGCGCGACGGTTCGTTGATCCACTCGCTCCACGATCCGGCATACAACGCCCCCAGCGGATAACCGGCCAGGCACAGTGCAAACAGGTTATGGCACGCTGTCACCCCGGAGCCGCAGTAGGCGACCAGTTCCGACGGTGAGCGATCACCCAGCTTCGCCGCAAAGCGCTGCTTGAGCTGCTCCGCCGGCAAAAAACGTCCGTCACTGCCGAGGTTGTCGGTGAACGCCGCGCACTGCGCGCCGGGAATATGCCCAGCCACCGGATCGATCGGTTCCACTTCGCCCTTGAAGCGCGGCAAGGCGCGGGCGTCGAGCAGGGTCAGGGTTGGCTGGCCGAGGCGCTGCTGCAATTGCTCGGCGCTGAGCAGCAGGCTCATGTCCGGCTGGCCACTGAAGTTACCCGGCGTCACGCTCGGCGGATCCAGGCTCAGCGGCAGGCCGGCCGCGTGCCAGGCTTTGAGCCCGCCATCGAGAATGAATACGCCGTCGCGCTTGCCCAGCCATGCCAGCAACCACCACGCCCGCGCCGCGTATGCACCCGGGCCGTCATCATACAAAACCACATCGCTGTCGTTGCTGATGCCCCAGGCTTGCAGGCGTTCGATCAGCGCCGCCGGCTCGGGCAACGGATGACGCCCGGTCACACCCTTCTCGACTTTGCCGCTTAGATCCCGTTCCAGATCGGCGAAACTCGCTCCGGCAATGTGCCCTTCGGCGTAGCTGCGCTGGCCGTAATCCGGATCCTCGAGGGCGAAACGACAATCGAGAATCACCAGCCCCGGCTGCTCTTTGCGAGCGTCCAAAGCTTGTGGGCTGATCAACTGCGCAATCGACATAACGGGCTCCTGTGGAATTCGGCTGAACGGTTTATTTCACGTCTTCGAGAGCCTGCGCCAGTGGCACGTAGAACTCGTCGAACAATGCGTTGACTTCATCCCGCGCCTGATCGGTAACAAACCCTGCTTCCAGCACCAGCACCTGATACACGCCACGCTTCACGGCCTGTTCGCTGAGGTGGTTGGAGTTTTCCCGGGTGGTGCACAGAAAACGCACCCACGAGGTCAGGATGATCCACGCATTGAGGGTCAGGGATTCAATCTGCACACGGTCCATTTTCAGGATGCCGGCGGCGACGAAGCCTTCGTAGATCGCTGCGCCCTGGATCACGCAGCGCTGGGAAAAGCGCCGATAGCGCGCGGCCAGTTCCGCATCGCTGTCGAGCAGATGCTCAAGGTCACGATGCAGGAAACGGTAGCGCCACATGGCCGAGAGCAGTTCCTTGAGATAGAAACGCTTGTCTTCGACGGTCGCCGGGCGGCCCTGAGGCGGACGCAAAAAGCTGTCCACCAGGGCTTCGTACTCACTGAACAACACGGCGATGATCGCCTGCTTGTTGGGGAAGTGGTAGTACAGGTTGCCCGGAGAAATCTCCATGTGCGCGGCGATGTGGTTGGTGCTGACGCTGCGCTCGCCCTGCTGATTGAACAGCTCCAGGCTGTTCTGAACGATGCGCTCGCTGGTTTTTATCCGTGGGGCCATGGCTTGAGCTTTAATTCAGAGTGCGTAGACGGCGCATCTTACGACCTAACCGGAAATGGATAAAACCTTGCCGTGCACGGAAGTCGTTTGACTTTCTAGAGCTTAGACTCTAAAAAGTGCCCATTACAATAAAATCCGGAGCCCGCGATGACTGCCGACATTGCCTACCTGCAAACGCTGCAACAGCCACTTGAAACCCTCGATCGGCAGTTCCAGGCACAACGGGCCGCGTACGCCGCCAACCCGATGCCGCCGGCCGCACAGCGGCAACAATGGCTCAAGGCTTTGCGCGATTTGCTCAGCGCTGAGCGGCAGGCATTGATCGACGCGATCAGCGCCGATTTCAGTCACCGCAGCGCCGACGAAACCCTGCTCGCCGAGCTGATGCCGAGCCTGCACGGCATTCACTACGCCAGCCGTCATCTGAAGAACTGGATGAAGCCATCGCGGCGCAAGGTCGGCATGGCCTTCCAGCCTGCTTCGGCAAAGGTGGTTTACCAGCCGCTGGGCGTGGTCGGTGTGATCGTGCCGTGGAACTACCCGCTGTATCTGGCCGTAGGGCCGATGGTCGGCGCCCTGGCGGCGGGCAATCGGGTGATGCTCAAGCTCAGCGAATCGACCCCGGCCACCGGCCTGTTGCTCAAAGAGCTGCTCGCGCGGATCTTTCCCGAAGACCTGGTTTGCGTGGTGCTGGGTGAGGCAGATATCGGCGTGGCGTTCTCGCGTCTGCCGTTCGATCACTTGCTGTTCACCGGTTCCACCAGCGTCGGCAAACACGTCATGCGCGCTGCAGCGGAAAACCTCACGCCGGTCACCCTGGAACTGGGCGGCAAGTCGCCGGCCATCGTCTCCACAGACGTACCGCTCAAGGACGCCGCCGAACGCATCGCCTTCGGCAAAACCCTCAACGCCGGGCAGACCTGCGTCGCGCCCGACTATGTGCTGGTGCCGGAAGACCGCGTCGGCGCCTTCGTCGAGGCCTACCGTCAGGCTGTGAAAGGCTTCTACCCGACCCTGGCCGACAACGCCGACTACACCGCGATCATCAACGAACGCCAGATGGCCCGACTGAACGGTTACGTCAGCGACGCGACCAGCAAGGGCGCGCTGCTGATCCCACTGTTCGAACAAGGCCAGGGCCGACGCATGCCGCACAGCGTGCTGCTCAATGTCAGCGATGAGATGACGGTGATGCAGGACGAGATTTTCGGCCCGTTGCTGCCGATCGTGCCTTATCGCGATCTGGAGCAGGCATTCGCTTACATCAATCAGCGGCCTCGTCCTCTGGCTCTTTACTACTTTGGCTACGACAAACGCGAACAGCATCGCGTACTGCACGAGACCCATTCCGGCGGCGTATGCCTGAACGACACCTTGTTGCATGTCGCTCAGGACGATATGCCCTTCGGTGGCATCGGCCCCTCGGGCATGGGCCATTACCACGGCCACGAAGGTTTCCTGACCTTCAGCAAGGCCAAGGGCGTGCTGATCAAACAACGCTTCAACGCGGCCCGGCTGATCTACCCGCCCTACGGCACATCGATTCAGAAACTGATTCAGAAGCTGTTCATTCGCTAAACGTTCGTCGACGCCGGGTAATAAAAACAATGCACCCAAGCCTGACCGAAACACCTGCCCTGTCGCGCCGTGGCCTGCTGAAATTCAGCCTCGGCGCCAGCGCGTTTCTCGCCACCGCCGGCCTTGGCGCCAGCCTCACTGGCTGCTCGTCGAGCGTCAGCGCCAACGGTTTCGTCAGTTTGCGCGACGGCGATCTGCTGTTCCTGCGCGCGCTGATCCCGGTGATGCTCGACGGCGCCGTCGCCGCCGGGGAAATGCCCGCAGCGCTAGACGGCACGCTGAAGTCGCTGGACTACAGCCTCGATCACCTGTCGCTGGAAATGCTCAAGCTCACTCGGCAACTCTTCGATGTGCTCGGCATGGCCGTGACCCGTGGCCCGCTCACCGGTATCTGGGGCAGTTGGGAAAACGCCAGCCCTGAAGCGATGCGGCATTTCCTTGAACGCTGGGAGAACAGTTCACTGAGCTTGCTGCGCATGGGCCATAGCTCGTTGCAGCAGATGGTGATGATGGCCTGGTACACCCGCGCCGAGTCCTGGGCTCACTGCGGTTATCCCGGTCCGCCGAAGGTCTGAAACCAGGGCGCGGCCTTCGCGAGCAGGCTCGCTCCCACATTTGAAATGCATCCCCCTATGGGAGCGAGCCTGCTCGCGAAGGGGCCTGCTGCATCACCTCAGCATCCAGAATAATAAAGAGAACCTGACCGATGCCCGTACCCGATCCCTTCCGCGAAGGCCTCGCCCGAGGCTGGAAAACCTACAACGGCGCGCAACTGAGCGACGACCTCATCCTCGAAGCCGACGTGGCGATCATCGGCAGTGGCGCCGGCGGCGGCACCACGGCGGAGATCCTCAGCGCGGCCGGCTACAAAGTCCTGCTGATCGAAGAAGGCCCGCTGAAGACCAGTTCGGATTTCAAGCTGCTCGAAGACGAGGCTTACAGCAGCCTCTACCAGGAAGGCATCGGGCGCATGAGCAAGGACGGCGCGATCACTATCCTGCAGGGCCGCGCGGTCGGCGGCACGACGCTGATCAACTGGACCTCGAGCTTCCGCACACCCGAGCCGACCCTCGAACACTGGGCCAGCGAGCACAACGTCAAAGGCCATAGTCCGGCAGAGATGGCGCCGTGGTTCGAAAAAATGGAGCAGCGCCTCGGCGTCGCGCCGTGGATGGTGCCGCCCAATGCCAACAACGATGTGATCCGCAAAGGCTGCGAGCAACTCGGCTACAGCTGGCACGTGATCCCGCGCAACGTGCGCGGCTGCTGGAATCTGGGCTATTGCGGCATGGGCTGCCCGAGCAATGCCAAGCAATCGATGATGGTCACGACCATCCCGGCGACGCTGGAAAAGGGCGGCGAGCTGCTGTATCTGGCGCGGGTGGAGAAACTGCTGATCAGTGGCGACAAGGTTACCGGGCTGCATTGCGTGGCGATGGACCAACGCTGCGTCGAGCCGACCGGGCGCAGCATCAGCGTCAAGGCGCGGCATTATGTGCTGGCCGGCGGCGGCATCAACAGCCCGGCGCTGTTGCTGCGCTCCGACGCGCCGGATCCGCATGAGCGCATAGGCAAGCGCACCTTTCTGCACCCGGTGAACATGTCCGCCGCGCGTTTCGCCGAGGTGGTCAATCCGTTCTACGGCGCGCCGCAGTCGATCTACTCCGACCATTTTCAGTGGAAGGACGGCACCACCGGGCCGATGGCTTTCAAACTCGAAGTGCCGCCGCTGCACCCGGCGCTGGCCGCCACACTGCTCGGCGGTTTCGGTCAAGAGAACGCGCAACACATGGCTGATCTGCCGCACACCCACGCGATGCTGGCGCTGCTGCGCGATGGCTTCCATCCGGACAGCAGCGGTGGCTCGGTGGAGCTGCGCGGTGATGGCTCGCCGGTGCTCGACTATCAGGTTTCGCAATACGCCTGGGACGGTTTGCGCCGGGCCTTTCACGTGATGGCCGAAATCCAGTTCGCCGGCGGCGCGCAATCGGTGATGCCGATGCACGCCGACGGCCGCTATGTGAAGACACTGGCCGAGGCGCGCTCAATGATCGATGGACTGAGCCTGGAGCTGTACCGCACGCGACTGGGCAGTGCCCACGTGATGGGTGGTTGTGCGATGGGTGAAGATCCGAAAAGCGCGGTCGCTGACAGCCTCGGCCGCCATCATCAACTGAGCAATCTGTCGATTCACGATGGCTCGCTGTTCCCCACCAGCATCGGCGCCAACCCGCAGTTGTCGGTGTATGGCCTGACCGCGCAACTGGCGACAGCCTTGGCTGACCGACTGAAAAATCCATGAAAAAGCGGAATATTCCTATCGTCTATAGTGCTTTCTTACCCAACAGGCGACTTGGCCGACCGGGAAGGCTGCGATACCATCCGACTCCCCAACGGACTCCCGCCAGGACGACGCGATGAACCGAGTGTTGTACCCAGGTACCTTCGACCCTATTACCAAGGGCCATGGCGATCTGGTCGAACGCGCCTCGCGCCTGTTCGATCACGTGATCATTGCGGTCGCCGCCAGCCCGAAAAAGAACCCGCTGTTCCCGCTGGAACAACGGGTGGAACTGGCTCGCGAGGTCACCAAACACCTGCCTAACGTGGAAGTGGTCGGTTTCTCGACGCTGCTCGCGCATTTCGCCAAAGAGCAGAACGCCAATGTGTTCCTGCGTGGTCTGCGTGCGGTGTCGGACTTCGAATACGAATTCCAGCTGGCCAACATGAACCGCCAACTGGCACCGGATGTGGAGAGCCTGTTTCTCACGCCGTCGGAGCGTTATTCGTTCATTTCCTCGACGCTGGTGCGGGAGATTGCCGCGCTGGGCGGCGATATCAGCAAGTTCGTCCACCCGGCCGTGGCCGACGCGCTGACCCTGCGCTTCAAGAAGTAGGAGCTGCCGCAGGCTGCGATCCTTTCGTTTTTGGATCGCAGCCAAAGAGTGCCCTTGATCGCCCCCGCGTGCACTGCGAGCTTCAATGCGGCACAATTGCGCGCATTGATTTATAGCGCCCGGGCCTGCCGCCCCGGCTGGAGTTAGCATGTCCCTGATCATCACCGACGATTGCATCAACTGCGACGTCTGCGAACCCGAGTGCCCGAACGCCGCCATTTCCCAAGGCGAAGAGATCTACGTGATCGACCCGAACCTGTGCACCCAGTGCGTCGGCCACTACGACGAGCCGCAGTGCCAGCAGGTCTGCCCGGTGGATTGCATTCCACTGGACGAAGCCCATCCGGAGACTGAAGAACAGTTGATGGAGAAGTACCGCAAGATTACCGGCAAGGCCTGATCTCTTCAGTGCCCGTCCGGCCCTCTTCGCGAGCAGGCTCGCTCCCACATTTGCAATGCATTCTCCTGTGGGAGCGAGCCTGCTCGCGAATGGGCCATCAGCCACACCCCTGAAACCCGATCAGCTCACTCGCGCTGCTCGAACCCCTCCCCCGTACACCCCAGACACCGCACAAACGCTGCTTTCGCCGGGTCTACCACCAGCGCCTGACCGGCATCGCCAACACCGCCGCCGAGCGCGGTAAACGGCAACGACACCACAAACGCTCCCGCACCGATCACCGTTGCCACCACCAGCAAAGGTCGGGCAATCAGCAGGTCGCCGAGCATGGCGTAGGCCGGGGGATTCTGGATGGTGTATCGCGGGTCACCGCTGCCGTTTTCCGAGGCCTGAACGGCCAGGCTGGAACACAACAGCAGCGTGACGAAGAAGACTTGCAGGAGTTTCATGGCACGATCCTTCGGGCTGAGCAGTGAGACTTCTCACTATAGACCCAAGGATTTTTTCAGGTCTGGCAGCGCGGGCAAAACACGCTGGCGCGCTGGCCGAGCTTCACTTCACGCAGACCGGTGCCGCAGACCTTGCAGTGCTGCCCTCCCCGGCCGTAGACAAACAGTTCCTGCTGGAAATAGCCGGGCTGACCGTCGCCGCCAATGAAATCGCGCAATGTCGTGCCGCCACGCTCAATGGCGGCGGCAAGGATGCGTTTGATCTCGATTGCCAGTTTCAAGTAACGCCCGCGGGAGATGCCCCCGGCTTCGCGGCGCGGGTCGATGCCGGCGGCGAACAGCGCTTCGGTCGCGTAGATATTGCCCACCCCGACCACCACCGCGTTGTCCATGATGAACGGCTTGACCGCCATCGAACGTCCGCGTGACAGCTTGAACAATCTTTCGCCATCGAACAGATCGGTCAGCGGCTCCGGCCCGAGGCGAATCAGCAATTCGTGATTGAGCGGGTCGTTGCTCCACAGCATCGCGCCGAACCGTCGCGGGTCGGTGTAGCGCAGGGCCAGACCCGATTCCAGTTCGATATCGACGTGCTCGTGCTTCAACGCCGGCAACCCGGCCTCGACCAGACGCAGATTGCCCGACATGCCCAAATGGCTGATCAGTGTGCCGATCTCGGCGTTGATCAACAGGTACTTGGCGCGCCGCTCCACCAGCACGATGCGCTGCCCGGACAGGCGCACATCGAGGTCTTCGGGGATCGGCCAGCGCAGGCGCCGGTCGCGGACGATGACGCGGCTGACCCGCTGGCCTTCCAGGTGCGGGGCGATCCCGCGACGGGTGGTTTCGACTTCCGGCAGTTCAGGCATGGTGTCCTCGGATCAATGCGCGCCGAGGTCGCGAATCGTTTGTTTGAGTGTTTCGAAGTCGTAGTCCGACAGACCGACGTAATCGAGCACCAGCGGGCCGACCGCGTTCCACTCGAAATCTTCGCTCTGGTTGCCCAGCACCCGATACGAGGCGCAGATGTGCTCGGCCATTTTCAGAATCGCCAGCAAGTTTTTCAGCTGGCTGTTCTTCGACGATTCGTCGCTGAAAATCGCCAGCGCGTTGTGGTGGTTGGCGATGGCGGCGCTGACATGCTCCGGCAGGCGCCAGGACTTGGCGGTGTAGTAACCGACCACGGCGTGGTTGGTGTTGAACACACGGTTTTCCGTATCGACCACACGGCATTCCGGGCTGGCGCTGGCGTAGGCCTCTTCCAGCACGGTCATGTAATTGGGGAAACGCTGCAGCATCAACGGTACGCCGCAATCGTGGAACAGCCCTAACGCATAGGCTTCATCACCGGCCTGGGTGCCGATGCGCTTGGCCAGGGTCAGGCAGGTCATCGCCACGTCCTGCGCGGTGTCCCAGAAACGGTTGAGGGTGACGATGGTGTCGTCGTTCATCTCGCCCTTGATCGACTGCGCGTTGATCAGATTGATGATCGAGCGGCTGCCCAACAGGTTTACCGCACGCTGGATCGAGGTGATCTTGTTGCTCAGGCCGTAATACGGCGAGTTGACGATTTTCAGCAGCGCGCCGGACAGACCGGGGTCCTGGGAGATCAGCTTGGCGATCACCTCCAGGTCCGGGTCGGGCATGTACTGCTCCATTTGCAGATCCACCATGATCTGCGGTTGCGCCGGCACACTGATGCCTTGCAGCGATTGTTGAATCTGTTCGGTGGTCAGCTCTTGGGACATAAGTACACACTCCGGGGCAGGCGGCGATTCTAACCGCTGAAACCGCAGGGCGACACACCGATGGGCACATCGCCGGAACTTTCATCTGTGCCCAGGCTTCGGAATCTGTAGGGCGCATCGGACCTCAACGGTCCGCTGCGAAGGCAAAATCTCCACAGACTCAGGAGCTTACCGATGGCAACTTCCCTCAATGGCAAACGCGTCGCTATTTTGGTTACCGATGGTTTCGAACAGGTCGAACTGACCGGGCCCAAGGATGCCCTGGAGCAGGCCAGCGTGCAGGTCGATATCCTCTCGGCCGAGGCCGGCACCGTCAAAGGCTGGAACCATGACAAACCGGCCGACGACTTTCCGGTCGCCAACACCTTTCAGGCCGTGAGCATCGATCAATACGATGCCGTGCTGCTGCCGGGCGGTGTGCAGAATTCCGACACTATCCGTATCGATCAGGATGCTCAGCATCTGGTCAAGACTGCCGCTTCGGCGGGCAAGCCGATTGCCGTGATCTGTCATGGCAGCTGGCTGCTGATTTCCGCAGGGCTGGTCAATGGCAAGACCATGACCAGCTACAAAACGGTCAAGGACGATCTGGTCAATGCCGGGGTCAACTGGGTCGATCAGGAGGTGATCAAGGACGGCAACCTGATCAGCAGCCGCCAGCCGGATGATGTGCCGGCGTTCAGTCAGGCCCTGATTGACGCACTGGCTGCATAAGAGCTGAAATCGCTTTCGCGAGCAGGCTCGCTCCCACAGGTGAATGCATTGCAAGTGTGGGAGCGAGCCTGCTCGCGAAGGGGCCATCCGCTTTTCATCGCAGGCCAAACCGGAGCACGCGTCAACACGCTATACTCCCGCTCTTTTTTCCGGAGCGACGTCATGTCCCTGCCTAGCCTGCGCCTCAAAGCCAACGCCGACCGTCGCCTGCGCAACGGCCACTTGTGGGTCTACAGCAACGAAATCGACGTGGCCGCCACGCCTCTGCACGGCTTCAAGGCTGGCGATCAGGCGGTGCTCGAAGCCGCTGGCGGCAAGCCGTTGGGCATCGTCGCCATGAGCCCGAACAACCTGATCTGCGCGCGCCTGCTGTCGCGCGACATCAAACTGGCCCTCGACAAGTCGCTGCTGGTGCATCGCCTGAACGTCGCGCTGTCGTTGCGCGAGCGTCTGTTCGACAAGCCGTTCTATCGTCTGGTCTACGGCGACTCCGACCTGCTGCCGGGTCTGGTGGTCGATCGTTTCGGCGACATTCTTGTGGTGCAGATCGCTTCGGCGACCATGGAAGCGCACAAAGACGACGTGATCGCCGCGCTGACTCAAGTGCTCAAGCCAAGCGGCATTTTGTTCAAGAACGACTCCGCAGCCCGCGACGCCGAAGGCCTCAACCGCTACGTCGAAACCGTGTTCGGTCTGGTACCGGAATGGGTCGCGCTGGAAGAGAACGGCGTCAAGTTCGAAGCGCCGGTCATTCAAGGTCAGAAAACCGGCTGGTTCTACGACCACCGCATGAACCGCGCGCGCCTGGCACCCTACGCCAAAGGCAAACGCGTGCTCGACCTCTATAGCTATATCGGTGGCTGGGGCGTGCAGGCCGCGGCGTTCGGCGCCAGCGAAGTGTTCTGCGTCGACGCCTCCGCATTCGCCCTCGACGGTGTAGAGCGCAACGCTGCGCTGAACGGTTTCGCTGACAAGATGACCTGCATCGAAGGCGATGTCTTTGAAGCGCTGAAGGAACTGAAAGCCAGCGAAGAGCGTTTCGACGTGATCGTTGCCGATCCGCCGGCCTTCATCAAACGCAAGAAAGACATGAAGAACGGCGAAGGCGCCTACCGTCGTCTGAACGAGCAAGCCATGCGCCTGCTGACCAAGGACGGCATTCTGGTCAGTGCTTCGTGCTCCATGCACCTGCCGGAAGATGATCTGCAGAACATCCTGCTGACCAGCGCCCGTCACCTGGACCGCAATATCCAGATGCTCGAGCGTGGCGGTCAGGGTCCGGATCATCCGGTGCATCCGGCCATCGCTGAAACCCGTTACATCAAAAGCATCACCTGCCGTCTGCTGCCCAACAGCTGATTGCGCTTGAACACCGGGGAGCCACTGAGCTCCCCGTTTTTTTTGCGCGCCCTCCCCCCGTTTTTTCACACTCGACATGAGTGTCCTGCCCTCTTCCTACAACTTCTTTCTCGCTGCCTTGCAGGAAGTTTCGTCATGCCTGTCAATCATGGAAATTAAACCTACGCAGTAAGCCTCCTGCAAAAGATCACTCCGACAAAATTACTGGAATATTCCTACTTAATATCCGCTTGCCAATATTCGATTACAAACTAATATGAAGTTGTCGCAACGAAGCGACTCAACTACCAACGAACAAGGAGTTCACATCATGAAAACCATTTATCTCGAAACAGACAAACTCGCCAACCTGGCCTTTCTGGTTGCAGCCACCGGCCGCTAAGTAAGCCTGGACGCCGGAGAGTGCCGGCACTCTGGCGTCCATCAGACTTTTTCCCGAGTGACCTGAGCCCATGTATATCAATCCTTTTCTTTTTATATTGCCGCGCCCGCCTGGACAAGTTGTCTGGAACTACAAGAACCACACTCAACACGAACTTGATCTTGAATACTCCCATCGCCTCGCCAGCCTTATACACAACCCTGATATATTTGACCCGAACAACATAATAGACACACAACTTCTGGACGCCGGCACTTTAATAACTTCAAAAATAGACAGTCCGAATTGGGGCTGGGATGAATTGTCGAAGATCTATCACATCGGCACACAAAACATACCTAGCGCACATACGCCTCGGAATATCCACGAGTGGTCCAGGCAATATCTGGCGCACTGCAGCGAAGTGCTGGCGAAGCCAGAACCTGCAGACACCCGGGCGCGGCGATCAGTGCAGCCCCTGATTACCCTGCCCGTACCTGGCGCCATTGATGATGACAGCCTGACTCAGGCCCTGATGAGGCGCAAAACCTGTCGTTCCTACACCGGTGCAGCGGTGACACTGGATGAGGTCGGCACGCTGCTGTATCTGACCCTCGGCTACCTTCCCCCACGCGACAATGCCCACGACGATCCGGTCGCACCGGGTCTCGAGGCACGCCGAAGCTGCCCGTCCGGCGGCGGACTGAACGCCTGTGAGGGATTTGTCCTGGCGCAAAATGTCAGCGGACTGGAACCCGGCATCTACGCCTATCACCCTGCCGAACACGCCCTGAGTCGGATCAATGCGCTGCCGGATCCGGAGCTGGGTCAATTGCTCGGCGGCCAGCATTTCATCAACAACCTGCCACTGGGCGTGTTCATCACTGCAAGGTTTGATCGTCTCTGGTGGAAGTACGAGCACTCGCGTGCCTATCGCATGGCCTTCATCGAGGCCGGTCATCTCTCGCAAACCTTTCAACTGGTAGCGACGACGCTGGGGTTGAACACCTGGTTGACCGGCGCGTTTGCCGACGCACAGATTGAAACCCTGCTCGGCATCGCGGACAGCGCCGAGCAACCGTTGTTCTTCGTCGGTTGCGGACAAAGCGATGGCCAGGCCATGTGCCAGGAAATGCGTGATCTGCTCAGCGGAGCACAGTCATGATTCCCACGGCTATGGACGAGAGCGAAGCCCCGGTGTCATGGTCGCTCAAATTCACGCTTCCAGGCTGGGAGAACCGTGCATCGGTACGCAGCAGTGTCCATGACTATCGGTTACCGGGCGATGTCGAGCAGCAATTGCAAACCCGCTACTGGTTACCCCCGGCCTTTGTGCCCTATCTGGCGCATCCGGCCATCCAGGCCAAAGGTCGCGAAACCCTGCACCGCCTTACCGCCAATCATCTGGTGTATTTCCTCGACTACACCACCCTGCTCGAACACCGCATCGTCAACCGCGCGGTGGAAGTCATCGTGCACCGCGAACTGCCCATTTATATACCGCTACCGATGAAACATGCGGCACTGCAGCTGTATACCGACGAGGGCTACCACGCGCTGTTTTCCAACCAGATTGCCGAGCAGATCGCTGCGCTCTACGGCATCACCCGGCGACCGGTCATTCCGAAGCGGATCAGCCGCATGAACGCTTTGATCGCGCGCACGCCGGAGAAAAACCGTGCATTGGCCTGGTTCCTGCTGGGATTTGTCTCGGAAACCATCATTGCCCGCGAGTTGCTGGAGGTCTGCCGCGACACGCTGGTGTCCAGTGTGAGTGACATGTTGCGCGATCACCTTGCCGACGAAGCCCGGCACAGCCGCTATTTCGCCGAAGCCTTCCATTACTTCTGGATTGCGATGAACAGTCGTCAACGCCTGTTCGCCAGCAAGACCCTCGTGGAGATCATTTCCATCTTCTTCGAAGCAGATGAAGGCTGGCTGCAACAAAGCCTGCGTTCGGCCGGTATTGCCGAGATCGACGTGATGGAGATTGTCGGCGGCACGGCAACGGTGCAGGCCAACCGCGCCCGTGCACGCGTTGGCTGCAAACCTACGGTGGAGGCCTTGCACAAGGCGGGCTTCTTTGCATTGCCCCACAACCAGACACTTTTCGCCAAAGCAGGATTGATCGATGGATAAACACAGCCGTGCAACCACCCGCCGACAACAGCGCGGAGCAATCAGCCTGCTGCTGGCGATGATCCTGCTTGGCGTGTTTCCGCTGGATGTGCTGCTGCCTTCCTTTCCGGCATTGGCAGCCCACTTTGGCCGATCGGCAAACGACATCGCGCTGTCGATCAGTCTGTTTGCCGTGGGCATCGCATTTGCCCAGTTATTGATCGGCCCGCTGTCAGATGTGATCGGGCGCAAAGGTCTGCTGCTTGCCGGCATGAGCGTGTCGCTGCTCGGCGCACTTGGCTGCGTGCTGAGCAATGACTACACGCTGTTCCTGATTTTCCGGGTGATGCAGGCGCTGGGATGCGGTTGCTTCGTGCTGTCCCAGGCACTGGTGCAGGATCTGTTCGAAGGCAACGAGCGTGATCGCCTGCGGATCCTGATGGTCACCGCAACGGGCATCTTCATTTCGGTATCACCATTGGCGGGCACGTTTCTGCAAGCCACGCTCGGCTGGCGCGGCAGCTTCTGGGTCTTCATCGCCCTGGCCGCAGCAGTTTTGATCAAGACCTGGCGATTGCTCGATAACAGCCGTCCTCCTCATGATCCCGGCCGCCTTGGCTTCATCCAGTCCTATCAGCGCGTCTTGGGCAATTTCGAATTTGTCGGCTGTTGGCTGATTTCCGCATTCGCTTTCGCTTGCCACTTTTCCTTCATCGTCATTTCCCCGCTGATCTTCATGGAGCAGCTGCAGATGGCACCTTACGATTTCGCCTTGATCCTGCTGATTTACGGCGCCGCCTATGTCTTTGGCGGCGTGCTCGCCAGCGTGCTGAACCGGCATATCAATGCGCAACAGCAGATTTTTACCGGGCTGAGTCTGATCCTGCTCTCGGGACTGGTAATGCTCTATCTGGCCGCCAACCATGATTTGTCAGCTGCGACGGTGCTGATTCCAATGCTCATCTGCACGGTGGGCACGACCATTTCCCGGCCACCGGCTACCTCCCGCGCCATGAGCCTGTTTGCCGAAAATGCCGGCGCATCGGCGTCTGCCGGCAGCACCATCATCTTTATCTGTGGCGGGCTGGTCAGCGCCTTGATCAGCCTCGGCCCGGCCAACCTGCAAGCGACGCTGGGTTACGGCTTCGTGGTGTTGAGCGGCGTATCGCTGTTGCTCAACAGCGTGATTGGCCGTCGCGTCAGCAACCTGCGCAGCAACAGGTTGATGCCCGGAGGCGACCATTGACCCTGCCAGTCGTCATCCCGCGCACCGCATCAGCAAGTCAACGATGCTTTGCGCCATTCCCTCGCGGCGTCAGCGGTGTAGAATCGCCTCATTCATCGCCATTCATCCCCGGCGGGTTTATGAGCTCAGGCTGAGACCAGCGGCGATCCCGCAACGTCATCGGCAGCTTCCGGACACACGGCCATTTTTCGGGTGTTTCAGAGGTCAACAGAAGCTCACTCCCCTTTAGTACGTGATTAGCCGCCCGGAGTGCTCCATGCCAGATTACCGCTCGAAAACATCCACCCACGGCCGCAACATGGCCGGCGCCCGCGCACTGTGGCGCGCCACCGGCATGAAAGATGACGACTTCAAGAAGCCGATCATTGCCATCGCCAACTCGTTCACCCAGTTCGTCCCGGGGCATGTGCACCTGAAGGACCTGGGTCAACTGGTCGCCCGCGAAATCGAACGCGCCGGTGGCGTGGCCAAGGAATTCAACACCATCGCCGTCGATGACGGCATCGCCATGGGCCACGACGGCATGCTGTATTCGCTGCCGAGTCGCGAGATCATCGCCGACTCCGTCGAGTACATGGTCAATGCCCACTGCGCCGACGCTATCGTGTGCATTTCCAACTGCGACAAGATCACCCCGGGCATGCTGATGGCCGCGTTGCGCCTGAACATTCCGGTGATCTTCGTTTCCGGCGGTCCGATGGAAGCGGGCAAGACCAAACTCGCCTCCCACGGCCTCGACCTCGTCGACGCCATGGTGATCGCCGCCGACTCCAGCGCTTCTGACGAGAAAGTCGCCGAGTACGAGCGTAGCGCCTGCCCGACCTGCGGTTCGTGCTCCGGCATGTTCACCGCCAACTCGATGAACTGCCTGACTGAAGCACTGGGTCTGGCCTTGCCGGGCAACGGCTCCACTCTGGCCACTCACAGCGACCGCGAGCAGCTGTTCCTGCAGGCCGGTCGCACCATCGTCGAGCTGTGCAAGCGTTACTACGGCGAGAACGATGACTCCGTGCTGCCGCGCAACATCGCCAACTTCAAGGCGTTCGAGAACGCGATGATGCTCGACATCGCCATGGGCGGTTCGACCAACACCATCCTGCACTTGCTCGCAGCTGCCCAGGAAGCCGAGATCGATTTCGACCTGCGCGACATCGACCGTCTCTCGCGCAGCGTGCCGCAGCTGTGCAAAGTCGCGCCGAACATCCAGAAGTACCACATGGAAGACGTGCACCGCGCCGGCGGCATTTTCAGCATCCTCGGTTCGCTGGCCCGTGGCGGCCTGCTGCACACCGACCTGCCGACCGTGCACAGCCGCAGCATGGAAGAAGCCATCGCCAAGTGGGACATTACCCAGACCAGCGACGAAGCCGTGCATCACTTCTTCAAGGCAGGTCCTGCGGGCATTCCGACCCAGACCGCGTTCAGCCAGTCGACCCGCTGGGAAACCCTCGACGACGACCGTGAAAACGGCTGCATCCGCAGCTTCGAGCACGCCTATTCGAAAGAAGGCGGCCTCGCCGTGCTGTACGGCAACATCGCGCAGGACGGTTGCGTGGTGAAAACCGCCGGGGTCGATGAGTCGATCCACGTCTTCGAAGGCAACGCGAAAATTTTCGAAAGTCAGGACAGCGCCGTGCGCGGCATCCTCGCTGACGAAGTGAAGGAAGGCGACATCGTCATCATTCGCTACGAAGGCCCGAAAGGCGGCCCGGGCATGCAGGAAATGCTCTACCCGACGTCCTACCTGAAATCCAAAGGTCTGGGCAAAGCCTGTGCGCTGCTCACCGACGGGCGTTTCTCCGGCGGTACTTCCGGCCTGTCAATCGGTCACGCTTCGCCAGAGGCTGCGGCCGGCGGCGCGATTGGTCTGGTGCAGGATGGCGACAAGGTGCTGATCGACATTCCGAACCGCTCGATCAACCTGTTGGTCAGCGACGAAGAACTGGCGGCACGCCGCGCCGAGCAGGACAAGAAAGGCTGGAAACCGGTCGAGGTGCGTCCACGCAAAGTGACCACCGCGCTCAAGGCCTACGCCCTGCTGGCGACCAGTGCCGACAAGGGCGCGGTGCGCAACAAAGCGATGCTCGACGGGCTGTAACCGTCAAATCGCCGATGCAAAAATGCCCCGCCATGTGCGGGGCTGATCGTTCCCACGCTCTGCGTGGGAATGTCTCAAGGGACGCTCCGCGTCCAGTGACGCAGAGCGTCACGGGCTGCATTCCCACGCAGAGCGTGGGAACGATCCAAAACAAGATCAAAAGATCGCAGCCTTCGGCAGCTCCTACATGCGATCGTGGCTTACTGGATGTCTTCCGGTTTGACGATCACCCAGTTCTTGTCCGCCGTCACCGGCAAGCCTTCCTTGGCCTGCGCCGCCGCGTGCCTGGCCATCATGCCGTTGATTTGCGTCATGTACTTGTCCTTGCGGTTGATCCACAAGTGAATGCCGCCCTTGGCCACGTCGACATCATGGAACAGCATGTAACCGTCGCTCGTCGGGGTATCGCCGCCGACCAGCACCGGTTTTTTCCATTCATCGATATAGGTCAGGATCGCTGCGTGCTTGCCGGCCATCCACGTTGCCGGGGTCCACAGGTACGGCGTCAGCTCCAGGCCGAGGTTGGCCTTCTCGTCATATTTGCCGGCAGTGATCTGTTTGCGCGCAGTGGTCAGCTCGCCGGTCTTCTGATCCTTGAGCAGCAGTGAAACGCCAATGACGTTCTGCGGTTTGACGTTGTAGCCGTACTTGGGATCCGCCGCGACCATGCGTACCAGTTCCTCTGAAGCGGCGGTCATCACGTAGACCTCGATACCGTTCTCCATCAGCTTGTTGTACAGCTCCTGCTGGCCAGTGAAGATCTTCGGCGGATTGACATCGAGCTTCTTCACCACATCGCCTTCGTAATACGTCGCGGGCACCGGTTTGCCCGAAGCCATCAACTCGTCAACGTAGCCCTTGAGTTCCTTGAGGGTGAAGCCAGAGAACACCTGCGCCACCCACGGGTAGCAGACCATGTCGTCGACTTCGCAGAGCCGGTAGTAATAACTGAACAGGCTTTCCTTGTGCTCGGCGGTGTCCTTGAACGGCATCAGTTTCAGCGAGGGGTCGAGCTTGTCGCGGGTAATAAGGCCCTTGTTTTCCATGAACGGCAGCAAGGATTCTTCGAGGTCGTAGCGGTAACTGGTGTTGTCCATGTCGAACACCGCGTAATTACCCTTGTTGGCGTTGGCAGCGATCATCGCGTCCAGCGCCTTGGCCTGATCCGCCGGCCAGTGCTTGAGGTCCGTGGCGAATGCATGGCCGGCGAGGCCAGCCGCCAGTGCTACAGCCAACAACGTGCGTGCAATTCTCATAGCGCTACTCCCCGATGCAAAGAGTTCGACGCTAACAAATCAGTGTGACAACCCTCGCCTGTCAGCGACCGCTGACGTCCCCTGCGCGTCAGTTGCATTGCCGACAGCGACACGCGCTTATTCCAAAAACGACGGTTACCCAGCCATTTTGGTATTAAATCATTGCAAATCAAGCTGTTAGGCTTGCCGGTTCGCAGCAGCCCCGGATGGCTGTTGGCACAGTCTTTACTGGAGTTCTCATGAATCTACCGCTGATTCTCAACCTGCTGGTGTTCCTCGCCCTGCTCTTCGGTCTGGCGCAGACCCGCCACACCACCTGGAGCCTGGCGAAAAAAGTCCTGCTCGCACTGGTCCTCGGCGTGGCGTTCGGCGTCGCGCTGCACACGATTTACGGTGCCGGCAACCCGGTGCTGAAAGCCTCGATCGGCTGGTTCGATCTGGTCGGCAACGGTTACGTACAGTTGCTGCAGATGATCGTGATCCCGCTGGTGTTCGCCTCGATCCTCAGCGCCGTGGCCCGCCTGCACAATGCCTCGTCGCTGGGCAAGATCAGTTTCCTGACCATCGGCACGCTGCTGTTTACCACCGCCATCGCAGCGCTGATCGGCATCGGCCTGACCAACCTGTTCGGCCTCAGCGCTGAAGGTCTGATCGCCGGCACTCAGGAAATGGCGCGCCTGCAAACCATTCAGAACGACTACGCCGGCAAGGTCGCCGACCTCAATGTGCCGCAACTGCTGCTGTCGTTCATTCCGCAGAACCCGTTTGCCGACCTGGCCCGGGCCAAGCCGACCTCGATCATCAGTGTGGTGATCTTCGCCGCGTTCCTCGGGGTTGCCGCGCTGCAACTGCTCAAGGACGACGTCGAGAAAGGTCAGAAAGTGATCAACGCCATCGACACCCTGCAAGCCTGGGTGATGCGTCTGGTGCGTCTGGTGATGAAGCTGACCCCGTACGGTGTGCTGGCGCTGATGACCAAAGTGGTCGCCGGTTCCAACCTGCAGGACATCATCAAGCTGGGCAGTTTCGTCGTGGTCTCGTATATCGGCCTGGGCCTGATGTTCGTCGTGCACGGCGTGCTGGTGTCGGCCGCCGGGATCAACCCGCTGCGCTTCTTCCGCAAGATTTGGCCGGTGCTGACCTTCGCCTTCACCAGCCGCTCCAGCGCGGCAACCATTCCGCTGAGCATCGAAGCGCAGACCCGTCGTCTGGGCATTCCGTCGTCAGTCGCCAGTTTCGCTGCCTCGTTCGGTGCGACCATCGGCCAGAACGGTTGCGCAGGCCTGTACCCGGCGATGTTGGCGGTGATGGTCGCGCCAACTGTCGGCATCAACCCGCTCGATCCACTGTGGATCGCGACGCTGGTGGCGATTGTCACGTTGAGTTCGGCCGGCGTGGCCGGAGTTGGCGGCGGCGCAACGTTCGCCGCACTGATCGTGCTGCCGGCGATGGGCTTGCCGGTGTCACTGGTGGCGTTGCTGATTTCGGTCGAGCCGCTGATCGATATGGGTCGCACGGCGTTGAACGTGAGTGGCTCGATTACCGCAGGGGCGATTACCAGTCAGGTCATGCAGCAGACTGATAAAGCGTTGCTGGATGCCGATGAACACGCAGAGTTGGCCCAGGCTTAAGCTTCTCAGCGACTGAGCGGGCCTCTTCGCGAGCAGGCTCGCTCCCACACTGAAATGCGTTCCCCTGTGGGAGCGAGCCTGCTCGCGAAGCTGTTAGGCTTTCTCCCAAACCTCAAAGCTATATGCAGGTTTATCGCCCTCTGCCGGATTCGGTACATCCGACACCAGCTTCCATTCGCTCAGATCAAACTCCGGAAACCACGCATCCCCTTCCGGGCTCAGCGCTACGCGGGTCAGGTACAGACGATCGGCCTGCGCCAGCCCTTGCCCATACAACTGCGCGCCACCAATCAGCATCAGTTCATCAACGCCCTGGGCTTTCGCCCATTCCTCGGCGCGGGCCACTGCGGCTTCCAGCGACGGATAGACCTCGGCGCCTTCGAGCTGCAGATCAGGCTGACGGCTGACCACGATGTTCAAGCGCCCCGGCAACGGCCGGCCGAGCGAGTCCCAGGTCTTTCGGCCCATGATGATCGGCTTGCCGAGCGTGGTCGCCTTGAAGTATTTGAAGTCCCCCGGCAGGTGCCAGGGCATGCTGTTGTCGACGCCGATCACGCGGTTTTCACCGAGGGCTGCGATCAGGCTGAGGGGCAGTGATTTAGTCATGCCGGCGAGGATACCAGAGCCGCGCTTACCCCGATAAGCGCCACAGCGGTTATGCTCAGCGCTCGATTTAGCGACGGGACGCCGCGTGACTGAACTGACTCCACTGCAAAACCTCTGGCTCACCGAAACCATCCGCCTGCGCGAAGAACACGCGGGGCCGCTGGATGATCTGGAAGCCAATCGTCTGGCCCGCGCCGCTGGCGGCGATCTGCCGAGCCGCATTGCGCGCCGGGCGCTATGGCTGGCCGAGCGCGACGGGCTCACCGCCGCGCTCAAGCACTGGCTGCAAGGCGCGCGTCTGGCGCTGCTGCTGTTGATGATTTTCGCCGTGCTCAGCGGCGCCGGTCTGGCATTCGCCGCACTTGGCCAGACGCCGGTAAATGTGTTCTGGGCGCTGGGCAGTCTGCTCGGGATCAATATGATTTTGCTGCTGAGCTGGGCGCTGGGCTTGATTTTCGCTGGCGAACACGGCGCCACCCTCGGGCGCTTGTGGCTGTGGCTCAGCGAAAAATTCGCCCGCGATGCCAAAGCCGCGCAACTGGCGCCGGCCCTGCTGTTGCTGCTGCAACGCAAGAAACTCAACCGCTGGGCGCTCGGCGTGTTGGTCAATGGCCTGTGGCTGCTGGCGATGCTCAGCGCGTTGATTCTGCTGCTGACGCTGATGGCCACGCGGCGCTATGGCTTTGTCTGGGAAACCACGATCCTCGGCGCCGACACCTTTATCCATGTCACCCAGGCCCTTGGCTATCTGCCGTCGCTGCTCGGCTTCAATGTGCCGACCGAGGAAATGATCCGCGCCAGCGGCGACGGCGCACTGGATATTGAAAGCGCACGACAAGCCTGGGCAACCTGGCTGGTCGGTGTGCTGGTGGTCTACGGCGTGCTGCCGCGCCTGCTGCTCGCGCTGTTCTGCCTGTGGCGCTGGAACCGCGGCAAAGCCGCGCTGCGCCTGGATCTGAACCTGCCCGGCTACGCGCAACTGCGCGAACGGTTGATGCCGACCAGCGAGCGCCTTGGTGTCAACGACCCGGAGCCGGCGCAACTGCATCGCGTCGAAAGCAACATCGGCGAACGCGCCAGCGAAGGCGCGCTGCTGGTGGCGATCGAGTTGGACGAACAGCGTCCGTGGCCACCCGCGCTGCCGAAAAACGTCAGCAACGCGGGCATCCTCGACAGTCGCGAATCGCGGCACAAACTGCTCGAGCAACTCAGTCGCTTCCCGCCAGCGCGGCTGGCCATCGCCTGTGATCCGCGACGTTCGCCGGATCGCGGCAGCCTCGCGCTGATCGCCGAACTCGCGCGCAACGCCGGCGCCACTCGCATCTGGCTGCTGCAAGCGCCACCCGGCGAAGCGCTGGACGGGCAACGTCTGGGTGACTGGCACGCGGCGCTGCAACAGCTGGAACTGCCATTCGCCGATTGCGCGCCGATGAACTGGCTGGAGAGCGGACATGACTGATGCACGCAAGGCCCCGCTGAAACTGGCAGTGGTTGGCCACACCAACGTCGGCAAGACCTCGCTGCTGCGCACGCTGACCCGTGACGTCGGCTTCGGCGAAGTCTCGCACCGGCCGAGCACCACCCGGCATGTCGAAGGCGCGCGGTTGTCGGTGGATGGCGAGCCGTTGCTCGATCTGTACGACACGCCGGGGCTGGAAGATGCGATCGCCCTGCTGGATTTTCTCGAGCGTCTGGAACGCCCCGGCGAACGCCTCGACGGCCCGGCACGACTGGCGCGGTTTCTCGACGGCAGCGAGGCGCGCCAGCGTTTCGAACAGGAAGCCAAGGTACTGCGACAACTGCTGGCCTCCGATGCCGGTCTGTATGTGATCGACGCCCGCGAACCGGTGCTGGCCAAGTACCGCGACGAGCTGGAAGTGCTCGCCAGTTGCGGCAAACCGCTGCTGCCGGTGCTGAATTTCGTCAGCAGCGCCAACCATCGCGAACCCGATTGGCGTGAAGCGCTGGCGCGGTTGGGGCTGCATGCGTTGGTACGTTTCGACAGCGTCGCGCCGCCCGAGGATGGCGAGCGGCGCTTGTACGAGAGCCTCGCCCTGCTATTGGAAAACGCCCGGCCGCAACTGGAGCGGTTGATCGCCGACCAGCAGGCGCAGCGCCTCGCCCGTCAGCAAAGCGCCGCGCGCTTGATTGCCGAATTGCTGATCGACTGCGCTGCGTGCCGACGCAGTGTGGTCAGCGAAGCCGAGCAGGAACAGCAGGCGATCAGCGAACTGCGCAAAGCCGTACGTCAGCGTGAGCAGAAGTGCGTTGAGGCGCTGCTCAAGCTCTACGCGTTTCGCCCGCAGGACGCGGCGGCCAGTGACTTGCCGTTGCTCGACGGGCGCTGGGGCGATGATCTGTTCAACCCGGAAACCCTGAAGCAACTCGGCGTGCGCGTCGGCGGCGGCATTGCTGCCGGTGCAGCGGCCGGGGCTGGGGTGGATTTGCTGGTCGGCGGGATTACCCTTGGCGCGGCGGCACTGGCCGGCGCGATTGCCGGTGGCGCACTGCAAACCGCGCGCAGTTATGGCAGTCGCCTGCTCGGCAAGATCAAAGGCCAGCGGGAATTGACAGTGGATGACGCCGTGCTGCGCCTGTTGGCGTTGCGCCAGCGCCAGTTGCTGCTGGCCCTGGATCAGCGCGGGCATGCGGCGATGGACAGCATTCAGGTGGCCACGCCTCTGGACAAGACCTGGCGCGAAGGCAAGTTGCCGGAAGCGCTGAACAAGGCGCGCGCGCATCCGCAGTGGTCGTCGCTCAATCCGCAGGCGAAGTTGAATCAGGCGGAAAGGCAGGAGCAGGTTGAGGCGTTGGTTGATCGGGTGCTTGAGCTTTAGATCGCTACCCCCTCACCCCAGCCCTCTCCCGGAGGGAGAGGGGGCCGACTGTGTTGCTCTTGGGTCATACACCGACCTGAGATATCCAGTCGAACTCAGGTTTGAAAAGCATGGAGATCAGCTCCCCTCTCCCTCCGGGAGAGGGCTGGGGTGAGGGCTGCAATCACTCAGCCGACAACAATTTCTCAGCCTTGCGCTTTAACACACTCAGATCCACCAGCGGCACCGCAACCTCCTTCGCCAACTCATCCCAACACCGCATGCGCAGACTCAGCGCACACAACGGATCAGCCTCGAACGCATCCGCCTCAGCCGCGCTCATTACCCCGCCCTGATATTCCAGCGTCCTGCGACTCGCCTCACTCAACCGCGCGTAATAGCCCGGCTCGCGTAACGTCAGATAGCGCTTGGCCTGGACGTGATATTCCACCAGTCGCGCCAGCCGTTCGCTGAAACCTGCCTCACGCAGATAATCGGCCCCGAGCCGCTCATGGCTGACCACGCCATAACCGCCCATGTTTTCCGCGCCCTCGGCACACAAATGGCCGATGTCATGAAAGAACGCCGCCAGCACCACTTCATCGTCACAACCTTCGGCCATAGCCAGTTCTGCGGCCTGGGACATGTGCTCGAGCTGCGACACCGGTTCGCCGATGTAATCGCTGGCGCCGAAGCGTTCATACAGGCCGAACACCCGGGCGATCACCTGTTCGTGATTCATGCCTCCTCCAGTAATTGCGCGATATTGCGTTCGGCCAGCGCCGGGCCGACGCTCATGCCGACGCCGGTGTGCATCAGCGCCACGCTCAGGCCCGGTGCCGGACGCAGGAATGAAAACGGGCCCGGCCCACGAGCACCATAGACGCCCTGCCAGCGTTCGACCACTTGCACCTGACAGCCCAGCGTCTGCTCGGCGAGTTCGAGCATCCAGTTGTCGACCTGCTCGGCGTTGAACGGCGACGCATCGCTGCCGTAATGATGCGAATCGCCGATGATCAACTCGCCATACGGCGTCGGACTGATCAGCAAGTGAATGCCGTTAGCGTGCAGGTGCGGTTGTTCACGGAGGATCTGCGCCTGCACCGCTGCGGCTTCCGGCAGATCGGCGAAAGCGCCGTAGTGCACGCAGCTCAGGCCGGTGAGCACGGCGTGTTGCAGATTGAGACCGGCCTGCGGTCTGGCGCGGAGCATTTGCAAACGACAGATCTGCGGATTGAGCGCGGCAATCGGCTCGGCCAGCAGGGTCTGATAATCGTGGCCGGAGCAGACGATGATCTGCTTGCCGGTAAAACTGCCGGCGGTGCTGTGCAGACGCCCCGGCTCGACGTCGCGCACCAGCGTGGAAAAGTGAAACTCGACGCCCAGATCTCGGCGCAAATAATCGATCAGCGCCGGAATCGCTTCGCGCGAGTACAACTGCTGATCATCGATACCGTGCAGCGCGGCGCGGTGATGGCTGAACTGGCCGCCATAGAGATCACGCAACGCCGCGCCGCGCAGCAAATCGACGTTGTAGCCATGCTCGATCGCGCGGCCGGTGCAGAAGGCTTCGAGCAGGTGTTCTTCCGCCTCACTGCGGGCGAACAGGTATGAGCCGTTGCGCTTGATCTGCAGGCCGGCAAGTTGCGCCCAGTCGCCCCAGATTTCGCGGCTGGCCCTGGCCAGGTCGAGCATGGTGCCGGGCGGCTGACCGGTGACCAGTGCCTGGCCGAAATTGCGCACCGAAGCGCCGAGGGGCGTGGCGGTGCGTTCGAATACCGCGACTTTCAGGCCGCGTTTGGCGGCGGCATAGGCGTGGGACAGACCGAGGATGCCAGCGCCGATGATGAGCAGGTCTTTGGGTTGTGTCATGTAGAGGTGCTCTGAATGAGAAACCGCTTTCGCGAGCAGGCTCGCTCCCACAGGGGACAGCATTGCAACTGTGGGAGCGAGCCTGCTCGCGAAGGGGCCTTGTCAGTCGATAAAGATCTTACTTGGCGACAACTTTCTCGGACTTGCCGTCATACCGCTTGCGCCATTCAGCCAGGATCTCGTCGCGATTCTTTGAGGCCCAGGCAAAGTCGTTCTTGATCAGGCGCTGCTCATAATCGGCTGGCAATTCGGTCTGCGGCTTGGCAATCCCCGGCTGCGCGAGCACGGCGAAGTTCTCTTTGTACAGATCCATCGCCTCGGCGCTGGCGGAGAAATCAGCGAGTTTCTTCGCCGCTTCTTCATGCGGTGTGCCTTTGATCACCGCTGTCGCTTCGATCTCCCAGCCCAGGCCTTCCTTCGGCAGGATGATGTCCAGTGGCGCACCCTGGCGTTTCAACTGTACCGCTGGATATTCAAAGGAAATCCCGATCGGAAACTCCCCCGCCGCCGCCAGTTTGCATGGCTTGGAACCGGAGTGAACGTACTGGCCGATGTTCTGGTGCAAGCCGTCCATATACGCCCAGCCTTGCTTCTCGCCGAAGGTTTGCAGCCAGGCGCTGACGTCGAGGAAACCGGTGCCGGACGACGCCGGATTGGGCATGACGATCTTGCCCTTGTACTCAGGCTTGGTCAGGTCCTGCCAACTGACCGGTTTGCTCAGCCCCTGCTTCTCGGCTTCGACGGTGTTGAAGCAAATGGTCGCGGCCCACACATCCATGCCTACCCAGGCTGGCGGGTTGGCGGCGTCGCGGTAATTCGCGCCGATCTTGCCCAGATCCTTCGGTGCATAGCTTTGCAGCATGCCTTGCTGATCGAGAATCGCCAGGCTCGACGCGGCCAGGCCCCACACCGCGTCAGCCTGCGGACGAGCCTTTTCGGCGAGCAGTTTGGCGGTGATGATTCCGGTGGAATCGCGCACCCATTTTATCTCGACGTCCGGGTTGGCCTTTTCAAAGGCCTCCTTGTAGGACTTCAGTTGTTCGGCTTCGAGGGCGGTGTACACCGTCAACTCGGTTTTTGCCGCGAAGGCATTCAGGCTGAAAGTCGCGAGCACAGCAGCGGCCAGGGCCATAGGCTTGAACATGAGCGTTTTCCTGTAGATGAGTTGAACGGAGTTGCAATCAGTGACCGGGCGCGGTTTGCCGCCAGGCCTGGGAACGGCGCAGCAAGCCGCGCGAAGCCCACGCCAGCAGCAAGGACACGCCGGCCGAGGTGAACAGAATCAGGGTCGACATCGCCGCCGCGCCGCCAACGTTGCCGGCGTCGTCCATGTTCAGCACCGCCACCGCCGCGAGGATGGTGTCGGGGCTGTAAAGGAAGATCGCGGCGGAAACCGTGGTCATTGCCGAGACGAACAGGTAGCGCACGATGTCCAGCAGCGCCGGCAAGCAGATCGGCACAGTCACGCGCAGGTAATGCCGGTACAGCGGCGCCTTCAGCGACAGCGCCGCAGCCTCGAACTCACCATCGAGCTGGCGCAGCGCGGTGGTCGCGGTCATTTGTGCGGTGGTCAGGTAGTGCGCAATGGTGCAGACGATCAGCAGCGTCATCGTCCCGTACAGCACGTGCAGCGGATTGCCGCTGAGGTTGAAGAAGAAGACGTAACCCAGGCCCAGCACCAGCCCCGGCACCGCCATCGGCACGAAGCTGAGCATGCGCAAAGCCAGGTTCAGCCCGCGCTGAGTGCGGGTTTTCTCCATCAGATAGGCGCCAGTGAAAATCAGCACGCTGCCAATCAGCGCCGTGCCCAGCGCCATCTTCAGACTGTTGCCGTAGGCGAGCCAGCCACCGCCGGCGGTCTCGTTGAACTGATAGTGGTTGAGCGACAGCGACAGGTTGTACGGCCAGAACTTCACCAGCGACGAAAACACCGCCATGCCGAACACCAGAATCAACGCCGCGCTGATCAGCAAAACAATGGCCAGATAGCAGCCGTCGCGCAGCTTGCACGGTAGCGGTTTGAACACCTGCGCGCGCCCGCTCATCGAGTCACCATGGCGGCGACGCAACCAGGCATCGACACCGAAACTGAACAGCGCCGGCAGCAACAGCACCATGCCGATCAACGCGCCGCGACCGAATTGCTGCTGACCGACCACGGCTTTGTAGGCCTCCAGCGCCAGCACTTGATAGTCGCCACCGACCACCACCGGCACACCAAAATCGGTAATGGTCAGGGTGAACACCAGACAGAACGCGGCGAACACCGCCTGGCGGGTCGCCGGCCAGGTAATGCTGCGAAACGCCTTGGCCGGACTGGCGCCCATGCTCGATGCGGCATCGAACAGCCGCGCATCGGCCAGCGACAATGCCGAGAGCAAAATCATCAGCGCATGGGGGAAGGTGTAGATCACCTCGCCCAGCACAATGCCCCAGAACCCATAGATATTGTCCGAGAGCAGCCCACGCAGCATGCCCTGGTTGCCGAACAGATAGACCAGCGCAATGCCCGGCAGCATCGACGGCGCCATCAGCGGCAGCAGGGAAATCCCGCGCCAGATGCCTTTGCCCGGAATCAGCGTGCGTTGCAGCGCGTAGGCAAACAGGTAGGCCAGCGGTACGACAATGGCCGCAACGCTGAGGGACACTTTCAGGCTGTTGCCGAGCAACCAATGGAAATTGGCACTGGTCACCAACTCTTTCGCCGCGAGCCAGCCACCGCCCTGCCCGGCGTCATTGCTGAAGCCGCGCCAGAAGATCGCCAACAACGGCAGCAGCACCGCGAGGCCGAGCAACACCAGCAGAACGACTTTGCCGCCGACCACGAACAGGCGATCGCCGATCTCGGCTTTCGAGGACTGTCGCACCTGCTTGTGCGGTAGCGGCAGCGCGAGGTTGCTGTTCATCAGGCGAACACCTGCAAACTGCGCGGCGGCAAGGCGACCATGATCTGCTGGGCGCCGAGGCGCGGCATGGCTTCTGGCGCGAGCTCGGCGAGCAGCGCATGGCCCGGCAGTTGATCGAGTTCGAAGCTCATCCGGCAGCGGTTGCCAAGGAAAGTGATTTCGCGAACCTTGGCCGGGAACAGGTTCTCTTCGTGCACCAGCGGGTTGACGTTGATCGCCTCCGGGCGGCAGAACAGTCGACCCGAAGCGCCGTGCACGCTGCCCTCGGCCAAGCGCAGATTCATCCCGCCAACCTTGGCGTGACTGTCGCTGCTGCGCTGAAACGGCAGCCAGTTGCCCTGGCCGACAAACTCGGCCACGAACGGCGTGGCCGGGCGGTTGTAGATTTCCTGCGGGGTGGCGTACTGCTCGACGCGGCCGTTATTCATGACCGCGATGCGATCGGCCATCAGCATCGCTTCGTCCTGATTGTGCGTGACCATCAGCGTGGTGATGCCGAGATTGCGTTGCAGCTGACGCAGCTCGGTGCACAGATGCTCGCGCACCCGCGCGTCGAGGGCCGACATCGGTTCGTCGAGCAACAGCAGCGACGGCGCCGGCGCCAATGCGCGAGCGAGCGCTACTCGCTGTTGCTGACCGCCGGACAATTGGCCTGGATACTTTTTCTCACTGCCGCTGAGGCCGACCAGTTCCAGCATCTGACCGACACGCCGGCGCACTTCATCGCGACCGCTGCCGGCGAGGCCGTAGGCAATGTTCGCCTCGACCGTCAGATTGGGAAACAACGCGTAGGACTGGAACAGAATCCCGTAATCCCGCGCTTGCGGGGCAAGATGCGAGACATCGCGATCGCCCAGATACAGCTCGCCGCTGTCCTGCTGCTCCAGCCCGGCGATGCAGCGCAACAACGTGGTCTTGCCACAGCCCGACGGGCCGAGCAGACACACCAGTTCGCCGGCGGCGACATCAAGGGAGACGTTATCCAGCGCAGTGAACGCACCGAAACGCTTGTGCACGCCGCGCACTTTCATCGGCGCGCCGGGGTTGGTCAGGGCAGTTGCGATGGCAGGATTCATGGACGGACCTCAGCAAACGGATGAGGCCAATCCTAGAGTTGTAATGCGTCCGTCATGTGGCAGCGAGGCAAAAACGGCTGATAGTGGTATTCGGGGATTTTGGTTCAGATTGTGTTTTGCCTGGGCTGACGCCTTCGCGAGCAGGCTCGCTCCCACAGGGGATCGTGTTCACAACCCAAATCCAATGTGGGAGCGAGCCTGCTCGCGAAGAGGCCTTCTCAGACATTGAAGGTCTCATGCCGGAGACATCTCTTGTGCCAAGCCGAGGAACGCCGCCGGCAGACGCGCACCCTTGCGGTCTTTGAGGCAATACAGATACTCCGGAATCTGCGGCGCATTCTCGATGGTCAGCACGCGCAATTGCGGATCATGCGGCACTTCCTGCCGGGCAATGATGCTGATGCCGATATTGCGCAGCACCGCCTCGCGAATCGACTCGCGGCTGCCGATCTCCAGCAACGGCCCGAAACTGACCCCGGCGCTGGCCAGCAACTCTTCGGTCAAGCGCCGCGTGGTCGAACCCGGCTCGCGCATCAACAACGTATGCCCGGCCAGCGCGTTCAGCGTCACATGTTCCTGCGCGGCCAACGGATGGTTGCGATGCACCGCCAGCACCAGCGGATCGGTGCCGAGTACCCGGCGAATCAACCGCGCATCGTCGAGCAGCTGTGACGACGCCGCGACATCCACGCGGTAATCCTCCAGCGCTTCGAGCACTTGCTGCGAATTGCCGATCTCCACCGACACTTCCACCTGCGGCAAACGCTCGCGGAAGGTCTTCACCAGATCAAGGATGTAATAGGGCGCCGTCGCGGCAATGCGCAGCGTGCCCTGCACTTGCCCGCTGTTGCGCAGAAAGAACTCGATGTCCGCCTCTTGCTGCAACAGGGTCTTGACCATCGGCAGCAGCCGCGCGCCTTCGTCACTGACGCTTAAACGGCGCCCGCCTCGGTAGAACAACTCCACCGAATACTGACTTTCCAGATTGCGGATCTGCGTGGTCACGGTCGGTTGGCTGAGGCCGAGTTTTTTCGCCGCCAGCGTAATGCTGCCCAAGCGGGCGACCATGTAAAACGCTTTCAGCTCGGCACTCAGCACAACCATCCCTCACGTTTACTTGCGCAGCAGGCGCAAACCGTTGAACACCACCAGCAGGCTCACGCCCATATCGGCAAACACCGCCATCCACATGGTGGCGAGCCCGGCGAAGGTTACCGCAAGAAAGATCGCCTTGATCACCAGCGCCAAGGCAATGTTCTGTTTCAGGATGCTCGCGGTGTTGCGCGACAGACTGATGAACGCAGGGATCTTGCGCAGATCGTCGTCCATCAGGGCGACATCGGCGGTTTCGATCGCGGTATCGGTGCCGGCGGCGGCCATGGCGAAACCGATCTCGGCGCGGGCTAGTGCCGGGGCGTCGTTGATGCCGTCGCCGACCATGCCGACCCGGTGGCCCTGCTTGTACAGATCTTCGATGGCTTGCAGCTTGTCGGTCGGCAGCAAATCTCCGCGCGCCTCGTCGATGCCGACCTGGGCGGCAATCGCTTGCGCGGTGTGGACGTTGTCGCCGGTCAGCATCAGGGTTTTCACCCCGAGTTCATGCAACTGACGAATCGCTTCGCGGCTGGTTTCCTTGACCGTGTCGGCCACGGCGAACAGCGCCAGCGGGCCTGATTTGTCGAGCAGCAACACCACGGATTTGCCCTGCTTTTCCAGGGCGAACAGCTTCTCTTCCAGCTGCGGTGAGCACAGGCCAAGCTCTTCGACCAGACGATGGTTGCCCAAGTGATAAGTCTGGCCGTTGATGTCGCCTTTGACGCCCCGCCCGCCCAGCGCGGCGAAGTTATCCACAGTCAGCGCGGCGAGGTTTTTATCCACAGCGGCGTTGGCAATCGCCAGCGACACCGGGTGATCGGAGCGCCCGGCCAGCGCGGCGGCGATTGCCGGTGCGCTGGCATCGGCCGTCGGGTCGAGTGACAGGTAATCGGTCTGCACCGGTTTGCCGTGGGTGATCGTGCCGGTCTTGTCCAGCGCCAGATAATCAAGCTTGAAGCCGCCCTCCAGATACACGCCGCCCTTGACCAGAATGCCCTTGCGCGCGGCTGCCGCGAGGCCGCTGACGATGGTCACCGGGGTGGAAATCACCAGTGCGCACGGGCAGGCAACCACCAGCAACACCAGCGCGCGGTAGATCCAGTCGAACCACGCCGCGCCCATGAACAACGGCGGGATGATCGCCACGGCCAAGGCGAAGACGAAGACCGCCGGGGTGTAGATTTTCGAGAATTGGTCAACGAAACGCTGCGTCGGCGCCCGCGCGCCCTGGGCCTGTTCGACGGCGTGAATGATCCGCGCCAGGGTCGAATTGTTCGCCGCAGCGGTCACCGTGTATTCCAGCGAACCGGCCTGATTGATGGTGCCCGCGAAGACTTTGTCACCGACGGTTTTTTCCACCGGCAGGCTTTCGCCGGTGATCGGCGCTTGGTCGATGGTCGAGCTGCCGCTGACCACCGCGCCGTCCAGCGCGATGCGCTCGCCGGGTTTCACCCGCACGCGGGCGCCGAGATCGACGCTTTTTACCTCTTGTTCGCGCCAGTTGCCGTCAGCCTGCAATACCGTGGCCTGCTCCGGGGTCATCTGCATCAAGCCGCTGATCGCATTGCGTGCACGATCCAGCGAGCGCGCCTCAATCAGCTCGGCGACGGTGAACAGGAACATCACCATCGCCGCTTCCGGCCACTGGCCGATGAGGATCGCGCCCGTCACGGCGATGCTCATCAGCGCATTGATGTTGAGATTGCGGTTCTTCAGGGCGATCCAGCCCTTTTTATAGGTGCCGAGGCCGCCACTGAGAATCGACACCAGCGCAACGATTGCCACCACCCAGTCCGGCGCGGCGCTGGTGAAATGAATGACTTCGGCGCCCAGCGCGGTCAAGCCGGACAGCGCCAATGGCCACCAGTGTTTTTTCACCGCTGCCGGTACTGGCGCGTCGACACCCGCCTCCAGCGGCTCGGCGTGCATGCCGAGGGACTTGATCGCTTCGGTGATCGGCTCGGTGCCCGGCAGATTGTGGGTCACGCCAAGTACGCGGTTGATCAGGTTGAATTCCAGTTGCTGCACCCCGGCCAGTTTGCCGAGTTTGTTCTGGATCAGCGTCTGCTCGGTCGGGCAGTCCATTGCCTCGATGCGGAAGCTGCTCAGGCGCGCGTCGGCGCTGGTCTTTTCGCTCAGTTGCACCCGCGCAGGTGCGGCGGCTTTTGACGAGCAGCAGGAATCGCCGCCATGCGCATGTTTATGCACGGGCTGCAATTTATGACTGTGATCGTGACCGTCGCCGGGCTTGTGGGTGTGCAGGGAATCGCTCATTGGTCGCGTCCATGAAGGTGCCTGTTGCCAAGTAAAGACCCTGTAGCCACTATAGGGTCAAGCACCCTTTTGGAGATGGCGGTCATGAAGATCGGCGAACTGGCGAAACTCACCGACTGTGCGGTTGAAACCATCCGCTACTACGAGCGCGAAAACCTCCTGCCGGAACCGGCGCGCAGCGACGGCAACTACCGCGTCTACACCCAGGCCCACGCCGAGCGCCTGACCTTCATCCGCAACTGCCGCACCCTCGACATGACCCTCGAAGAAATCCGCAGCCTCCTCGCCCTGCGCGACAGCCCGCAGGATCAGTGCGAGAGCGTCAATGCGCTGATCGACGAACATATTCAGCATGTGAAGGCGCGGATTGATGGGTTATTGGCGTTGCAGACACAACTGCTCGACCTGCGCCAACGCTGTGGCGAAGGGCCGGAGGCGGATCAATGCGGGATCTTGCAGCGGCTGGAAGTGAGTGGCGGGGTTGTTGCGACCGAAGTTGAGCATTCCCACGTCGGCCGTAGCCACGGCCACTAAGCACACCGCAAAAACAAATGTGGGAGCGAGCCTGCTCGCGAAAGCGGTGTATCAGTCGACACATCTGTGACTGACACGCCCTCTTCGCGAGCAGGCTCGCTCCCACAGGGATATTGCGGTGTGGTTTAGACCGCCATCGGCGCGGTCATCGGCGGATGGTGCTCATAGCCTTCCAGCGAGAAATCACCCGGTTCCACCAGTTCCAGCCATTCCGGCTGATATACACCAGTCTTGGCAAACTCCGGCACGCGGTCGGAGATTTTCAGTTTCGGCATGGCAAACGGCTCGCGCTTGAGCTGTTCGTTGAGCATGTCCAGGTGGTTTTCGTAGACGTGCGCATCGCCGATGAAATAGGTGAACCAGCGCGGCGTGTAGCCGGTCAGGCGACCGATCAGGCTCAGCAGTGCGGCGCCTTCGGTGAGGTTGAACGGCGTGCCCAGTCCCAGATCATTGGAGCGGATGTACAGGGTCAGCGAGATCTCTTTGGTCTCGACGTTCGGGTGGAACTGGTACAGCAGATGGCATGGCGGCAGGGCCATTTCATCGAGCTGGGCGACGTTCCAGCCGTGGAACAGAATGCGGCGGCTGCCCGGATCCTTGATGATTGTGTCGACGCACTGGCGTACCTGATCGATCGCCTTGTACAGCACGACGTAGGCCTGGCCGTCTTCTTCGCCCTGAGCGATCTGCTTGTAGCCGTTGGCCAGGGTTTGTTCAATGGCGGCGGTGTTGCTCAGCGGGATCTGCTTGTACGCCGGCCACTTGCGCCATTGCACGCCGTAGATTTCACCGAGGTCGTCGTCGCCCTGACGGAACGGGTTGGCCAGCCACTGCGCGTTTTCGTTGGCGTTCTGGTCCCAGACCTTGCAGCCCAGCGCGCGGAATTCAGCGGCGTTGTTCACGCCACGGAGAAACCCGCACATCTCGCCGATGGCCGATTTGAAGGCCATTTTGCGCGTGGTGATCGCCGGGAAACCTTCCTGCAGATCGAAACGCAGCATCGCTCCCGGGAAACTGATGGTGTTGATACCGGTGCGGTTGGCTTGCTTGGTGCCGTTCTGAATGACGTGCGAGACCAGTTCGAGATATTGCTTCATGAGTTACCTGTGTCCTTGGAGCCCCGGCGTCGCGCGCCGGGGTTCGTAGTTTAAGCCGTCGGCGCGAGCGGCGCTGCCGGGGCGCGACGATAGGCCAGCCAGATCAGCAACAGCCCGCCGACAATCATCGGCACGCAGAGCACCTGGCCCATGGTCAGCCAGTTCCACGCCAAGTAG
Source organism: Pseudomonas sp. TE9122 (assembly GCF_056278925.1). Lineage (NCBI taxonomy): Bacteria > Pseudomonadati > Pseudomonadota > Gammaproteobacteria > Pseudomonadales > Pseudomonadaceae > Pseudomonas > Pseudomonas sp. TE9122. The sequence continues at coordinate 5,083,407 of NZ_JBWBQI010000001.1, forward strand.
CCGAGCTGAGCATCCGGGACGCGGACGAACTCGACGATGAAACGGAAGATGCCGTAGAACAGCGCGAACATGCCGGAGACCGCCATGGTCGGACGCGGTTTGCGCGAGAAGATCCACAGGATCAGGAACAGCGCCACGCCTTCGAGGGCGAACTGATACAGCTGCGACGGGTGGCGCGGCAACTGCGCCGGATCGCTGAACGGCGGGAACACCATCGCCCAAGGCACGTCGGTCGCCTTGCCCCACAACTCGGCGTTGATGAAGTTGCCGATGCGCCCGGCGCCCAGACCGATCGGCACCATCGGCGCGACGAAGTCCATGAGCTGGAAGAACGACTTGCCATTGCGCTTGCCGAACCACAAGGCCGCGAGCATCACGCCGATGAATCCGCCGTGGAACGACATGCCGCCCTTCCACACTTCGAAAATCAGCGTCGGGTTGGCCAGGTACGCGCTCAGATCATAGAACAGCACGTAACCCAGACGGCCGCCGACGATCACGCCCATCGATAGCCAGAACACCAGATCGGAGAGTTTCTCCTTGGTCCAGGTCGGGTCGAAGCGGTTGAGCCGGCGCGACGCCAACAGCCACGCGCCGCCGATGCCGATCAGGTACATCAGACCGTACCAGTGGATTTTCAGCGGACCGATGGCCAGGGCCACCGGGTCGATCTGCGGGTAAGGCAGCATTGCGACTCCTTGTTAGAGTTGAAAGCGAAATTCCCGGGCGACGCTGCCACCTCAGGATTAAGCCAGGATTGCCACGCGGTCAGAGCAGAAAGCTCAAACCCACGCAGAACAGCAAAGCGGCGAACAGCCTTTTCAGCAAGCGCGGCGACAACCTGTGCGCCAGACGCGCGCCGAGCCGAGCGAAGACCATGCTGGTCAGGGCGATGCCCAACAATGCCGGCAGATAAACAAAACCGAGACTATGGGCCGGCAACAACGGATCGTGCCACCCCAGAATCATGAAACTTGCTGCACTGGCCAGAGCGATCGGCAGGCCACAGGCCGATGAGGTCGCCACGGCCTGCTGCATCGGCACGCTGCGCCAGGTCAGAAACGGCACGGTCAGCGAGCCGCCGCCTATACCGAAAATCGCCGAGGCCCAGCCAATCACCGTACCGGCGGCAGTCAGACCGAGTTTGCCCGGTACCGTTCGGCTGGCCTTGGGTTTGACATCCAGCGCCAGTTGCACGGCGATCACCAGAGCGAAAACACCGATGATCTTTTGCAGGTTCGGCCCGGAGATCGCTTCAGCAGTCAGCGCTCCGAAACCGGCACCGAGCAGGATACCCACGGTCATCCAGCGAAAAATCGCCCAGCGCACCGCGCCACGGCGGTGATGTTCACGCACGGCGTTGACCGAGGTGAATATGATCGTCGCCAGCGACGTCCCTACCGCCAAATGCGTAAGAATCGACTGATCGAAGCCCTGCAAAGTGAAGCTGAACACCAGCACCGGGACGATGATGATCCCGCCGCCAACGCCAAACAGCCCGGCGAGCACGCCCGCACAGGCACCGAGCGCCAGGTAGAGCAGAAATTCCATGACCGTCTCCAGCACGCATCGGCAAAACAGGAGCGGCATGTTAACGGATGCGCAGCCTTCTGCTCCACTGGCGATGGATGCACGGACGCCGGATGCGTAGAGTGGGCAAAAAACACACAAGGACCACCTTATGTGCCTGATTGTTTTCGCCTGGCGCCCGGGCCATGCCCATCCGCTGATCGTCGCGGCCAACCGCGACGAGTTCTACGCCCGCCCCAGCCTGCCATTGGCACCTTGGCCCGAGGCGTCACAGGTGCATGCCGGGCGCGATCTTGAAGCTGGCGGCACCTGGCTGGGGATCGGCAGCAACGGACGCTTCGCCGCGCTGACCAATATTCGCGATCCGCAACAGCCGCCGGCCACCAAATCCCGGGGCGAGCTGGTGGCGCGGTTTCTCACGACTGATCTGTCGATTGATGATTATTTGAGCGATGTAGTGGCCCGTGCCGCCGAATATGCCGGGTTCAATCTGCTGCTGGGCAATGCCCATGAGTTGTGGCATTTCAATGCACGAGCGTCAGAGCCGGTGATGTTGCAGCCTGGAGTTTATGGGTTATCCAACGCGGGGCTGGATACGCCCTGGCCGAAACTGCTCAAGGCCAGGGCGGCGTTGAGCGCGGTACTGGATGATCCGCAGCCTGAGCATTTGTTGACCTTGCTCAGCGATGCACAGACCGCACCCGAGGCCGAATTGCCGGATACCGGGGTGGGCATGGCGACGGAGTCGTTGCTGTCGAGCGTGTTTATTGCCAGCCAAAGTTACGGAACGCGGGCGAGTACAGCGTTGGTTGTGCAGGCGGACGGAACGCGGCGGATGGTGGAGCGCAGTTTTGGGCCGTATGGCGGGCATTTGGGCGAGGTGGAGATTGTGGTTTAGCGGTGCCTGAACTGGCGCCTTCGCGAGCAGGCTCGCTCCCACCTGGGTTTCGTGATCGATACGAATCCCAGTGGGAGCGAGCCTGCTCCGGGCGGCGTTCCGACGAAGAGGGCATCAGCCTTTTAGAGAGCCTTGGTCACCACCGGCGAATTCATCTTGGCCAACCCGAGATTCTTCAGCGCCAGTTGCAGCGAGCTGTGGATAACCTGCGGGTTATCGATCTTCATCAATTCCGCCAGCATCTCCTGCGCCTTGCTCAGGTTCACCTGACGCAACATCCACTTCACCTTCGGCAGGTTGGTGGCGTTCATCGACAAGCTGTCGAAACCCATCGCCATCAACAGCACCGCCGCCGCCGGATCACCGGCCATCTCGCCGCAGATGCTCACCGGTTTGCCTTCGGCATGGGCGTCAGTGACCACGGTTTGCAGAGCTTGCAGCACCGCAGGGTGCAGATAGTCGTAGAGGTCGGCGACGCGCGGGTTGTTGCGGTCTACCGCCAGCAGATACTGGGTCAGGTCGTTGGAGCCGACGGAGAGGAAGTCGACCATCCGCGCCAGTTCCTTGGTCTGGTACACCGCTGCCGGGATTTCGATCATCACGCCGATCGGCGGCATCGGCACGTCGGTGCCTTCGTCGCGCACTTCGCCCCAGGCACGGTGGATCAGGTGCAGGGCTTCTTCGAGTTCGTGAGTGCCGGAGATCATCGGCAGCAGAATCCGCAGGTTGTTCAGGCCTTCGCTGGCCTTGAGCATCGCGCGCGTCTGCACCAGGAAGATTTCCGGGTGGTCGAGGGTGACGCGGATACCGCGCCAGCCGAGGAACGGGTTGTCTTCCTTGATCGGGAAGTACGACAGCGACTTGTCACCGCCGATGTCGAGGCTGCGCATGGTCACCGGTTGCGGGTGGAACGCGGCGAGCTGTTCGCGGTAGATCGCCAGCTGTTCCTTCTCGCTCGGGAAGCGCTGGTTGATCATGAACGGCACTTCGGTACGGTACAGGCCGACCCCTTCGGCGCCACGCTTCTGCGCCCGCGCCACATCGGCGAGCAGGCCGGTGTTGACCCACAGCGGCATGCGGTGGCCATCGAGGGTCACGCACGGCAGGTCGCGCAGGGTGTCGAGGCCCAGCGCCAGTTGTTTCTCTTCTTCGACGACTTCGGCGAACTGCTTGCGCAGCACTTCGCTCGGGTTGGTGTAGACCTCGCCACGGGTGCCGTCGACGATCATTTCGATGCCGTCGACCTTGGCGTACGGCAGATCGACCAGGCCCATCACCGTCGGAATGCCCATGGCTCGGGCGAGAATCGCGACGTGAGAGTTACCCGAACCGAGTACCGAAACCAGACCGACCAGCGTGCCTTCCGGCACCTCGCCGAGCATCGCCGGCGTCAGCTCTTCGCTGACCAGAATGGTTTTTTCCGGGTAGACCAGATTCTGCTGGCGCTCTTCCTGCAGATAGGCGAGCAAGCGGCGGCCAAGGTCTTTGACGTCCGAAGCACGCTCGCGCAGGTAGGCGTCGTCCATCAGTTCGAAACGGTTGACGTGCTCAGTGACCACCTGACGCAGCGCGCCCTGAGCCCACTGCCCCGTCTTGATCACGGTGGTGATTTCGCTGCCCAGCGAGGCATCGTCGAGCATCATCAGGTAGACGTCGAACAGCGCGCGCTCTTCCGGGCGCAGCTGGGTCGCGAGTTTGGCGGACAAGGCGCGCATGTCGGCGCGCACGCCTTCGATGGCAGTCTTGAACAGCGCCAGCTCAGCGTCGATGTCGGTGATGGTCTTGTCCGGCACCACGTCCAGGTCCGCCGGCGGCAGCATGACCACGGCGGTACCGACGGCAGCACCCGGCGAACCCGGTACGCCGACGAACTTGGCTTCCTGAATGCCCTTGCCCTGCCGGCCCAGACCACGGATCGAACCGGTGGCCTCGGCGTGGGCGATCACACCGGCAAGCTGCGCGCTCATGGTCACGAGGAAGGCTTCTTCACCTTCGTCGAACTGGCGGCGTTCTTTCTGCTGGATGACCAACACGCCGACGACGCGGCGGTGGTGAATGATCGGTGCACCGAGGAACGAGGCGTAACGCTCTTCACCGGTTTCGGCGAAGTAGCGATAGCGCGGGTGAACCGACGCGTTTTCCAGGTTCAGGGGTTCTTCACGCGTGCCGACCAGACCGACCAGACCCTCGTTGGGGGCCATGCTGACCTTGCCGATCGAGCGCTTGTTCAAGCCCTCGGTGGCCATCAGGACGAAGCGATTGGTTTCCGGATCAAGCAGGTAGACCGAGCAGACCTGGCTGCCCATGGCCTCTTTGACGCGCAACACAATAATCCCCAACGCCGCCTTGAGATCCTTGGCGGAGTTAACTTCCTGGACGATCTTGCGCAGCGTATTGAGCATGGCTCGGGGTCGAACTCCGTCGTCAGTCGCGCGCTAAAAGGCGCGGGGCAAGCTCTTTGAGAGCGCGTCGATACACCTCGCGCTTGAATGTCACCACCTGGCCCAACGGATACCAATAGCTGACCCAGCGCCAGCCATCGAACTCCGGTTTACCGGTCAGATCCATCCGCACCCGCTGCTCGTTGGAGATCAGGCGCAGGAGGAACCATTTCTGTTTCTGGCCGATGCACAGCGGTTGGCTGTGGGTACGCACCAGGCGTTGCGGCAAACGATAGCGCAACCAGCCTCGGGTACAGGCCAGTATTTCAACATCTTCACGTTCCAGGCCAACTTCTTCGTTCAGCTCGCGGTACAAGGCGTCTTCCGGCGTCTCCTCGGGGTTGATCCCCCCTTGCGGAAACTGCCAGGCGTCCTGATTGATACGGCGAGCCCATAGCACCTGGCCGGCGTCATTCGTCAGAATGATCCCGACATTGGGGCGGAAACCATCGGGGTCGATCACGGCAACAACCTCGCAAACGCATGTCGCCGCATTGTTCCACAAAGCTTGATCAGGCGGCAACGAAGGTTCCTACCTTATGTGCACTCTTGTGAAAAGACCGTATTCTTGTCGCCTTTTTACTGACTTTTCAGCGGGTAACTGCAATGCGCCTGGCTTTATTCGATTTGGACAACACCCTTCTGGGCGGCGACAGCGATCACGCTTGGGGCGATTATCTGTGCGAGCGCGGCTTCCTCGACCCGATCGCCTACAAGGCGCGTAACGACGAGTTCTATCAGGATTACCTGGCCGGCAAGCTGGACAACGCCGCCTACCTGAACTTCTGCCTGGAAATTCTCGGCCGCACGGAAATGGCCGTGCTTGAGCAATGGCACAGCGATTACATGCGCGACTGCATCGAGCCGATCGTGCTGCCCAAGGCACTGGAGCTGCTGAAGAAGCACCGCGATGCCGGCGACAAACTAGTGATCATCACCGCCACCAACCGTTTCGTGACGGCACCGATCGCCGTGCGCCTGGGCGTGGAAACCCTGATTGCCACCGAATGCGAAATGATCGACGGCCGCTACAGCGGGCGCAGCACCGACATCCCGTGCTTCCGCGAAGGCAAGGTCACGCGCCTCAATCGCTGGCTGGAAGAGACCGGCTATTCGCTCGAGGACAGCTATTTCTATAGCGATTCGATGAATGATCTGCCGCTGCTGGAGCAGGTGGCGAATCCGGTGGCGGTGGATCCGGATCCGAATCTGCGGGCCGAGGCCGAGAAGCGTGGCTGGCCGGTGATTTCGTTGCGCGGCTAAGATTGCTATCGCTGGCAAGCCAGCTCCCACAGGGTTCTCAGTGTCCACTTAATCTGTGTTCACTGAATACCCCTGTGGGAGCTGGCTTGCCAGCGATGGGGGTCAACTCGGCCTCAAGCCTTAAACCGGCTTGGCCCCCATCAACGCCGCTATGGCGACAAATCCGACGCCGCTGACAATCGCCAGCGCCAGATTGAATGTGCGGTTGCCCACCCCGCTTGTCCACAGCCGATCCAGCCGGACCAGCAGCCAGACCGCACTGAACGTGGCCACGGCGTAGATCACGCTGGAACCCAGAATCCAAAACTGGCCCAACGGCCAGCCAACCAGATGCACCAACCACCAGCCGGTGAAGGGCATGCTGAGCATGCCGATCAGCATCAGACACCAGATGAACAGCCAGGGACGGCGCATCGTACTGGCCGGCCCTTCGCTGCGATTTCGCCAGGTCAGGGCGGCGAGCCCCAGCCCGCTCGCGAGGATCACCACGGTCGCCGCGACGTGGAGGACTTTCAGGGTGGTCAGGGTTTCCATGTCGTTCTCTTCCGTAGATCCATGCCCATCAGCGTAGCCGCTTAGCCAAGAAACAGCTGATAGGCCGGGTTGTCGCTTTCATCCCAATACGGGTAGCCGATTTCCGCCAGTGCCGCCGGCACCAGATGACGTTCGTCATGGGGCACTTGCAGGCCGGCAACCACACGGCCATCAGCCGCGCCGTGGTTGCGGTAGTGGAACATCGAGATATTCCAGCGCCCGCCGAGCTTGTTGAGGAAGTTGAACAACGCGCCCGGGCGCTCCGGGAATTCGAAGCGCAGCACCACTTCATCGACCACCTGCGCCGCGCGGCCGCCGACCATGTGGCGGATGTGCAGCTTGGCCAGTTCGTTGTCGGTCAGGTCGAGCACCGGAAACCCCTGCTCTGTCAGACTCGCCAGTAAGGCGCTGCGCGGATCGTTGTCCGGGTGGGTCTGTACGCCGACGAAGATGTGCGCTTCGCTGCCGGTGTTGTAGCGGTAGTTGAATTCAGTGATCTGGCGCTTGCCGATGGCTTCGCAGAACGCCTTGAAGCTGCCGGCTTTTTCCGGAATGGTCACGGCGATGATCGCCTCGCGCCCTTCGCCCAGTTCGGCGCGTTCGGCGACGTGGCGCAGGCGGTCGAAGTTGACGTTGGCACCGGAGTCGATGGCGACGAAAGTCTGGCCGCTGACGCCACGCTGCTCAACATACTTCTTGATCCCGGCCACGCCCAGCGCGCCGGCAGGCTCGGTGATCGAGCGGGTATCGTCGTAGATATCCTTGATTGCTGCGCAGATCTCGTCGGTGCTGACAGTAATCACTTCATCGACGTAATCCTTGCAGATTTCGAAGGTGTACTGGCCGATCTGCGCCACCGCCACGCCGTCGGCGAAAATGCCCACGGTCGGCAGAACCACGCGCTCGCCCGCTGCCATTGCCGCTTGCAGGCAGTTGGAATCGTCCGGCTCGACGCCAATTACCTTGATGTCCGGACGCAGGTATTTCACGTACGCGGCAATACCGGCGATCAGACCACCACCGCCAACCGGGACGAAGATCGCATCCAGCGGCTGCGGGTGCTGACGCAGGATTTCCATGGCCACGGTGCCCTGCCCGGCAATGGTGTGCGGATCGTCGTACGGGTGGATGTAGACGTAGCCTTTTTCATCGACCAGTTTCAGCGAATAGGCCAGCGCCTCCGGAAACGAGTCACCGTGCAGCACCACTTTGCCGCCGCGCGAACGCACGCCTTCGACTTTGATTTCCGGGGTGGTCTTGGGCATGACGATGGTGGCTTTGACGCCCAACACTTTCGCCGCCAGAGCCAGACCCTGCGCATGATTGCCCGCCGACGCGGTGACCACGCCACGAGCGCGCTCTTCGTCGCTCAATTGCGTCAGCTTGTTGTAGGCGCCGCGAATCTTGAACGAGAACACCGGCTGCAAGTCTTCGCGCTTGAGCCAGATGTCATTGCCCAGCCGCTCGGAGAGCTGGCGGGCGTTCTGCAGCGGGGTTTCTACGGCAACGTCATAAACGCGCGAGGTGAGGATCTTTTTGACGTACTGTTCGAGCATCGGAAAGCATCACTGGCGATTGGGCGGGACCAGCGAGTCTAACCCGCCTTTTGCCGAGGCGACCACACTAAACAGGTGGTTTTAAGGTCTGGAAACCCAATCTTGAGTGAGCACCGTTGTGGTGAGGGGATTTATCCCCGCTGGAGTGCGAAGCGCTCCCCTGCTTTTTTTCAGTCACACCGCGTTCCTGGGTTTTACGACGACTGCGTCGCCGAACGGGGATAAATCCCCTCGCCACAGCTTGTTTCCCCCTGTACCACCGCGAGGCCTATAATGCCGGCCTTTCTGCCCAACCCTTGCCCGCTTCCGGAGCCCGCATGACCCAGGATCAACTCAAACAGGCCGTGGCCCAGGCCGCCGTCGACTTCATCCTGCCGAAACTCGACGACAAGAGCATCGTCGGCGTCGGCACCGGCTCCACCGCCAACTGCTTCATCGACGCCCTGGCCCAGCACAAGGGCGCGTTCGATGGCGCCGTTGCCAGCTCCGAAGCCACTGCCGCGCGCCTCAAGGGCCATGGGATTCCGGTATATGAGCTGAATACCGTCAGCGATCTGGAGTTCTACGTCGACGGCGCCGATGAAAGCGATGCGCACCTGAACCTGATCAAGGGCGGCGGCGCGGCCCTGACCCGCGAGAAGATTGTCGCCGCCGTGGCCAAGACCTTCATCTGCATCGCTGACGCCAGCAAACTGGTGCCGGTACTCGGCGAGTTCCCGCTGCCGGTGGAAGTCATCCCGATGGCCCGCAGCCACGTCGCCCGCCAACTGGTCAAACTCGGTGGCGACCCGGTCTACCGCGAAGGCGTGCTGACCGACAACGGCAACATCATCCTCGACGTGTTCAACCTGCAGATCACCAACCCGGTGGAGCTGGAAGCACAGATCAATGCCATCGTCGGCGTGGTCACCAACGGCCTGTTCGCCGCGCGCCCGGCGGATCTGTTGTTGCTGGGCACCAGTGAAGGCGTGAAGACGCTGAAGGCTGAGTAACAGACTGCCCACTTGCCATGGGCTGATAAATAAACCTGTGGGAGCGAGCCTGCTCGCGAAAGCGTCGGGTCAGTCAACATATTCAGAGACTGATCAACCGCCTTCGCGAGCAGGCTCGCTCCCACAGTGTTTTGTGATGTCAGTTAGTTTGGTGTGGGTTTCTTGAACACGTAAAACAGATTCGGCTCGCTCACCAGGTACAACGTACCGTCATCATCCATTGCAATCCCCTCCGCCTGCGGCACGGTTTTCTGCAAACCCTGGCGCCCGCCGCTGATCGACATGGTGCTCAACGGGCGCCCGTCGACATCCAGCTCGATAATCAACCGCGACTCGTCCGACAGCGCCAGCAAGTGCCCGCTGCGCTCGTCGTACTGCAGACTCGACAGATCACGCACGAACATCCCGGCATCGCGCTTGGGGTTGTTGATCACGTGCACCGCGTAGGTCTTGTCCGGTTTGAAATGCGGAAAACCGTGGACTTCGTAGATCAGCATCGGGTCGCGTTCTTTCGCCACGAACAGCCGCTTGCCCACAGAATCATAAGCAAGCCCTTCGAAACCCTTGTTGCCGGACATGTGCACGCCAAGGGTCATTTGCTCGGCATCCTCGGCATCGAGAAAAGTGGTGTCGGCCTCGAGGTGAATCTTGATCAGGCGTTGCTGACGCTCGTCGGTGATCACGTAGGTGTCGGCACTGATGTACTCGACGGCTTCCGGATCGCCAAACCCCACTAGAGCGATGCGCCGCAGAATCTTGCCTTCCAGGGACAATTCGACCAGTTCGGAATTCTTGTTGGTGACCGTGAACAGACTTTTGCGCACCGGATCGTAGGTCAGCGCCGAGACGTCATCGTCGAGCCCCTCGATCGGCCGCGCCTCGATCGTCACCCGATACTGGTCGAGCCCGATCGCCTCGCTGCTCACCGGTTGCCACAGCGTGTGCAGGTTGAACCAGGCGCGCTCGAACAGACGCAGGTATTGGCCGATCGCGATCAAGGCAATCAGGACAATCATCAACAGGACGAGAATCAGCGGTTTGGGGCGGGCAAGTCGACGCATTCAGGCAGGCTCGGATTCATGACAGGCCGATGAAATATCACGCCCGTCTGAATTGAAGCTTAATGGCCACTTGCCTCGCACGACAACTGCGCAATTCCGCAATTACTGTAGGGAAAGTTACCGATGTTTTTCGAATCGGTAGAACAGGTTCGGCTCGCTGACCATGTACAGCGTGCCGTCCTCATCCATGGTCATGCCTTCGGCGCGGGGAATGGTGTCTTTCAGACCGTTGAAATTCCCAAGCAACGTCATGAAGCTGACTTGCTTGCCATCCTCGTCGAGTTCAAGCAACAGATGTGAATCCGCCGACAGCACCAGCAGATGGCCAGTGCGCGGATCGACAGCCAGCGCCGACAGGTTGCGCAGATCCAGCTGATCGCTGGCCAGTTTCTGCTTGTCGCCCTGCAGGGTCTGGCCGCCATCGCTTTTCCACGTGAACAGCGCCGGTGGGCGTTCCTCCCCCAGAATCAATCGCTGATTGCGCGGATCCCACGTGATGGCCTCAAATGCCTTGTTCTGATCTTTCGACGGCCCGAGGTCGTATTTGGGGAAATCGGCGATGTTCAGCTCACGAGTCGCGGCATCGACCTTAATGATCGACAACGTATGCTCACGCTCATCGACAATGGCCAGCAAACCGTTTTCCATGACCGTCAAGCCTTCCGGATTGCTCCAGCCCACCAACGGCATCTTGCGCAACACGTCGCCCTGAAGCGTCAGCTCGACCAGGAAGGCATTCTTGCCCATCACCGCAAACAGGGTCTTGGTCTGCGGGTTGTAGGCCAGATCCGAGGCTTCGTCTTTCTCCATCCCCGGCAGCGGCTTGGCATCGATCACCACCTGATAATCCGGCAGCCACACACTCTCCTTTTGCTCGGCCTTGCTCTCGAAGCGCTCCAGCACCCACAGCACGCCGCGATCATCCCAATGCATGGCGAACGCCAGCCCATAGGCTGCGGCGATGACCAGCAACAGCCAGACATACCAGCGCAGGACGAAGCGCGAACGGGAGGGGGATTTCTGCTGAGTTCGAGATGCCATCGAGGGATGCGTTCCGTTAATTCAGGCCAAGGGTAATAGCACAAAGAGGCCGGCTGAGACGCCAGAATCGCGGGAATTATCCAGAGAGGATGTGAAAAAAACGGGAAATGGCGGGATTGCCGTGTGCGTTTGCCAGCAACACACTTGTGGCGAGGGGATTTATACCCTCACCACAAAGCTCACCCCCTGCAAGGGGTTCCGCGGTTAGCGCACGCTGCTGCTGAAGCTGCTCGCCCCCGGCAGCTCGAGGACGATTTCATCGCCGACGTTCAGCGGGCCGACGCCCACTGGCGTACCCGTAAGGATCACGTCACCGGCCTGCAGCGAGAAGCAGCCAGCCATGTGCTGGATCATCGGCACGATCGGGTTGAGCATCGCGCTGCTGTTGCCGTCCTGGCGCACTTCGCCGTTGATGGTCAGGCGGATGCCGATGTCGGTCAGGTCAGCGAAGGTGCTGCCGACCACGAACGGCGCGATCACCGCCGCGCCGTCGAACGACTTGGCGATTTCCCACGGCAGGCCCTTGGCTTTCAGCTCGGCTTGCTTGTCGCGCAGGGTCAGGTCCAGCGCCGGGGCGAAGCCTGAGATCGCATCGAGGACTTCTTCACGGCTCGGCTTGGTCGACAGCGGCTTGCCGATCAACACGGCGATCTCCGCCTCGTAGTGCACTGAACCACGCTCGGTCGGAATGCTGAACCCGCCTTCCAGCGGCACCACGCAACTGCCCGGCTTGATGAACAGCAGCGGCTCGGTCGGCACTGGGTTATCCAGTTCCTTGGCGTGTTCGGCGTAATTGCGGCCAATGCACACGACTTTCCCGATCGGGAAGTGAATGCGCGTGCCGTCGACGTACTGGTGCTGATAGCTCATTTACCGACTCCTGCCTTTATTGATTCAACAGAGATTACCGATCAAACCGGGAAAATCTTGCCCGGGTTCATGATGCCGTTCGGGTCGAAGACTGCCTTGACCGCTTTCATGTACTCGATCTCGGCCGGCGAGCGGCTGTAGGTCAGGTAATCACGCTTGGTCATACCGACGCCGTGCTCGGCCGAGATCGAGCCGTTGTATTTCTCGACGGTTTCGAACACCCACTTGTTGACGGTGGCGCACTTGGCGAAGAACTCGTCCTTGCTCAGGTTTTCCGGTTTGAGGATATTCAGGTGCAGATTGCCGTCGCCGATGTGGCCGAACCAGACGATTTCGAAATCCGGGTAGTGCTCGCCAACGATCGCGTCGATTTCGCGCAGGAACGCCGGCACTTTCGAGACGGTAACCGAGATGTCGTTCTTGTACGGCGTCCAGTGGGAGATGGTTTCGGAGATGTACTCGCGCAGCTTCCACAGATTGTGCAGCTGGGTTTCGCTCTGGCTCATCACGCCGTCGAGCACCCAGCCCTGTTCTACGCAGTGTTCGAAGGTTTCCAGCGCGCTGTTGGCCACTTCTTCGGTGGTCGCTTCGAATTCCAGCAGGGCGTAGAACGGGCACTCGGTGTCGAATGGCGCCGGCACGTCGCCACGGCCCATGACCTTGGCCAGGGCCTTGTCGGAGAAGAATTCGAACGCCGTCAGGTCGAGTTTGCCCTGGAAGGCATGCAGCACCGGCATGATCGAATCGAAATCGGCGGTGCCGAGGACCATCGCCGTGAGGTTTTTCGGCGCGCGATCAAGGCGCATGGTCGCTTCGACGACGAAACCGAGGGTGCCCTCGGCGCCGATGAACAGCTGACGCAAGTCGTAACCGGTGGCGTTCTTGATCAGGTCCTTGTTCAGTTCGAGCACATCGCCCTTGCCGGTGACGACTTTCATGCCGGCCACCCAGTTGCGGGTCATGCCGTAGCGAATCACTTTGATCCCGCCGGCATTGGTGCCGATATTGCCGCCAATCTGGCTGGAACCTGCCGAGGCGAAGTCGACCGGATAGTACAGGCCGTTTTCTTCGGCGACGTTCTGCAGATGCTCAGTGACCACGCCCGGTTGGCACACGGCAGTGCGGTCGGTGAGGTTGACGTCGAGAATCTGGTTCATGTAATCGAACGAAACCACCACTTCGCCATTGGCCGCCACCGCAGCGGCGGACAACCCGGTGCGCCCGCCGGATGGCACCAGCGCAACCTTGTGAGTGTTGGCCCAACGCACCACGGCCTGCACTTGCTCGATGGTCTTGGGAAACACGATGGCGCTCGGTGCCGGGGCGAAGTGTTTGGTCCAATCCTTGCCGTAAGTGTTCAGGGAGTCGGCGTCAGTGAGGACTTTGCCAGGCTCAACCAGGGTCTTCAGTTCATCAATCAGCGCAGGATTGGTCATCGACAGAACTCTCGAACAATTCATGGTCATCCTGAGAACGCTTCACGTCGCAGGAATGAGTGTTTAGCGGGGTGGCTATGCTAGCATACCGACCCCGCCGGACAGTGCCCAAGGCCAGATCCGCGGTGACGGCTTTGTTGCCGTGCGGGTCAGCTCCAGGCTGCTCCCTCCCTGCCATTTTTCTCCGGGATACAGGTTTACGCAGATGAGCAAGACTTCTCTCGATAAGAGCAAGATCAAGTTCCTTCTTCTCGAAGGCGTCCACCAATCGGCTGTCGACGTCCTCAAGGCGGCGGGCTACACCAGCATCGAATACCTGACTGGTTCCTTGCCGGAAGCCCAGCTCAAGGAAAAGATTGCTGACGCTCACTTCATCGGCATTCGCTCGCGCACGCAACTGACCGAAGAGATCTTCGATCACGCGAAGAAACTGGTCGCGGTCGGCTGTTTCTGCATCGGCACGAACCAGGTTGACCTCAGTGCGGCCCGCGAGCGCGGTATCGCCGTGTTCAACGCACCGTACTCCAACACCCGTTCCGTAGCGGAACTGGTACTGGCCGAAGCGATCCTGCTGCTGCGCGGCATCCCTGAGAAAAATGCCTCCTGCCACCGTGGCGGCTGGATCAAGTCCGCTGCCAACTCGTTCGAGATCCGTGGCAAGAAGCTGGGCATCGTCGGCTACGGCTCGATCGGCACGCAGTTGTCGGTGCTGGCTGAAGGTCTGGGCATGCAAGTGTTCTTCTATGACACCGTGACCAAGCTGCCACTGGGCAACGCTACGCAGGTCAACAATCTGCACGAGCTGCTGGGCATGTCCGATATCGTCACCCTGCACGTACCGGAAACCGCCGCCACTCAGTGGATGATCGGCGAGAAGGAAATCCGCGCCATCAAGAAGGGCGGCATTCTGATCAACGCTGCACGTGGCACCGTGGTCGAGCTCGACGCCTTGGCGGACGCGATCAAGGACAAGCACCTGATCGGCGCGGCCATCGACGTGTTCCCGGTGGAGCCCCGCTCCAACGACGAAGAGTTCGAAAGCCCGCTGCGTGGCCTCGACAACGTGATCCTGACCCCGCACATCGGCGGCTCGACCGCCGAAGCGCAAGCCAACATCGGTCTGGAAGTAGCGGAGAAACTGGTCAAGTACAGCGACAACGGTACCTCGGTGTCGTCGGTCAACTTCCCGGAAGTGGCCCTGCCGGCTCACCCTGGCAAGCACCGCCTGCTGCACATCCACGAGAACATCCCGGGTGTGATGAGCGAGATCAACAAGGTCTTCGCCGAAAACGGCATCAACATCTCCGGTCAGTTCCTACAGACCAACGAGAAGGTCGGTTACGTGGTGATCGACGTCGATGCCGAATACTCGGAGCTGGCGCAAGAGAAGCTGCAACACGTCAACGGTACTATCCGTAGTCGGGTGCTTTTCTAAAAGCAGCTACAAGCCGCAAGTTACAAGCGGCAAGTGAAAGCGCTTTGCCTTTACTTGCCGCTTGCAGCTAGCCACTTGAAGCTGAATAAAAAAGGGAGCCCCGAAAGGCTCCCTTTTTTTATTTCACGTTGACCGTGATTTTTTCCGAAACGATCGATGGGTCGAACGGCATGTGGCCGCTGTCGCCGAGGATCAGTTGCAAGGTGTGCTTGCCGGGGGCCAGTTTGATCGTAGCTTCGGTCTGCGCCTTGCCGAAATGCATGTGATGGGCGTCAGTCGGGATCGGCGCGCCTTCGGCCGGCAGGTCGTCGACGTCGATCAGCAGGTGATGGTGGCCGGTGTTCCTGGTGGTGTCACCCGCCGGGGCCAGCGCGATGTTCTTGACGCCGAACTTGACCTTGAATTCCTGCGAGACGGTGGCGCCGTCCTCGGGAGAAACGATGAACACTTCAGCATCCTTCGGCGCCGGTGTCGCCGCACTGGCCAGCACCGAAACACCCATCAGCACACCGGCCAACGCTGCACGAGACATAAAGCTTTTCATTTTCTTCTCCAGTTTTTCCGTAAAATCCGCACGGCCATGACAACTTCATGACCATTCGTTGTCGAAGGCACTCGACAACCATAGCAAAGCGAGCCTGAATCAGAGCGTCGCGATAATGATTTCAAAGGAGTGACCATGCGCTTGCTGCCTGGCCTGATCTGCCTGCTACCCCTTCTGAGCCCGCTGGCTCACGCCGAACTGATTGATGACGTCAACGACCGTGGCGAGCTGCGCATAGCCCTTGAGGCTAATACACCGCCCTTCAATTACAAGGAAGGCGACACCCTCACGGGGTTCGAGGTCGAGCTTGGGCAACTTCTGGCCCAGGAGCTGGATGTACGCGCCGACTTCATCGTCACCGACGAGGGCGACCTGCTCCAGGGCGTTGAAAGCGGCAAATACGATGTCGCGCTCAACCACATAGCACTGACACCCGAACTCAAGGATCGTTTCGACTTCAGCGAGCCGTACGGCGAGGTCGACGGGCAGTTGCTGGCAAAGAAGGACGAGACGCCGCGACCGATGGTGCTGGTGCAGGCGTTGACCGAAGCGAAGCCGAAAGCGGCAGCGCCGGTCGAGTTGGCGATCCCGTTTCAGAAGGGTAATCCGGCATTTCAGGCCAGCCTAAAGAGCGCGCTGGAACGGATCAAGGCGGATGGGCGGTTGGCGGCGCTGTCCGAGAAGTGGTTGAAACCGTAAGAGCCCCTCACCCTAACCCTCTCCCGGAGGGAGAGGGAACTGATCCGGGGATGCTTTAGAGGTACGCCGACTTGGGATTGCTATAACGAATCCGAAATCGACTGATCATGGCTTTGTCGAATCCCTGGTCGCCAAGGTCTTTCAGGTCGATGGACAGCGCCAGACACCTCGGTCGGCCCCCTCTCCCCCCGGGAGAGGGCTGGGGTGAGGGCAACGATGGCGGATCAGTCCAAAGCCGCCAGAGTCACCGCCGCCTCAACCAGCTCAAGTTCACTGAAAACCCGAACCCCATGACGCTTGAGCAACGCCGCCGTCACCCCTTCGCCACTGACTTTGACCCCACTGAACGTGCCGTCATACGTCAACAGATTCCCGCAAGAGGGGCTGTTGGCCTTGAGCACCGCCACCCGAATGCCGTGCTTTTGCACCAGTTCCAGCGCTTGCCGCGCCCCCTCGAGAAATTGCGCGCTGACATCCTCGCCCTCAGTAGTGATGACTGCGGCAATGCCATCCAGCACCTCACCGCCCTGCCCGCCGGGAATCTCCGCCGCCGCCCGCGGCGTCGGCAATCCACCGGCCACCTCCGGACACAACGGCACTACCCGCCCTTCTTCGATCCACTGCTCAAGCAGATCAAACGGCCCGCTCGCGCCACCGTCATAGCGCACGCGATGGCCCAGCAGGCAGCGACTGACCAGGATCTTTTCCATGTTCAGAACGGCTCGTTGCCACGGCGACGGAACCAGCCAGTCAGCGACAGCCGTTCGCGCTGGGCCGGCAACACTTCGTGGGGCACTTCGCCGGAGAGAAACACCACCAGGCAGCCGCCGGTAGGCTGCACGTCGTGCACACGTTCCTCGCCCAGGTACATGCGCAACTGGCCACCGTCCTCCGGCAACCAGGCGTCGTTGAGGTAGATGACGGCCGAGACCATGCGCCGGTCATCATCGCGAAAGCGGTCGAGGTGCTTGAGGTAAAACGCGCCGGGCGGGTACAGGGCGAAATGGCATTCGAAATCTTCAAGCCCCAGAAACAAGCCACGATTGAGCGCCTCGCGCAGACTGTCCATCAGGCTCAGGTAGCGGTCAGTGGCGTCGGCCTGACCCGGGTCGATCCACTGGATGTGATCGCCGCGAATACCCTCGCGAATCTCCGAAAACGGCCCGCGTCCGACCGCCGCCGGCGCCAGCTCACCCTCGGCTTCACGTTTACGGCACTCGGCCGCCAGCGCCCGGGTCAGATCGGCGGGCAGGAAGATGTTCTGCTGCGACCAGCCGTGTTCGGCCAGGTCGTCGACAATGCGTAACAGCAGCGGGTGTTCAGAGGATATCGGCATGGCGCGCATAGTATGCCGACGGCAACAAATCCGACAGAGCCACGCAGCGCCTTGCTACGAATTCTCGACAAGTACCGGCACCGCACGGACAATAGTCCGCTGCTGACAGGAGTCCCTATGCGCCGTTTGCTTTTTTCACTGTTGATGTTCTGCGTATTGCCCGCCTGGGCGGACGGCCACGATCAGTTGTACAAGGTCGCCGGCTGGCCAGAACAACGCGCGCATTTCAACGATGCCCTGAGCGCCGCCCAGCAGCGCTATCAGAACAGCCTGCCGCCCGCGGTATTTCAGGCGCTGGTCAACAACAGCAATCAGCGCTTCGCCGCGCAGGCCATGGATCAGCGTGCCGAAGCGCAACTGCGGCAGAAACTCGCCGACCCGAAACCGGCGCTGACCTTCTTCCAGTCACCACTGGGCAAGAAAATCGTCGCCGCCGAATTGCTGGCGACCCGTCGCGATCAACTGGCAAAAAATGCCCAGGGCCTGCCGAAGATGCAGGCCAGCGACAGTCGCTTGCTGATCATCGGCCATCTCGCCCAGGCCCTGCCGGCCCGTGAGGCTGGCGCCGAGGTCAGCCTGGCGATTGCCGGCGTGGCAGCGGACAGCTTGAGTTCGATGATTCCGGGATTGCTTGGCGGTGGACAGGCACAGGGCATGCTGAATGGTCAGCGCCAGCGGCTGATGGATCAGATCGGCGCCGATCTGAACAACACGTTGCTCTACGTCTATCGCGATTTGTCGGATGAAGAGCTGGAAGAGTTTGCGACGTTTGCCGAGTCGACCGAGGGCAAGGCTTACTACCAGGCGGCACTGGCGGCGATTCGGGCGGGGTTGGCGGTCGGCCAATAATCTTCGTTGCCTGAAAGATCGCATTCGCGAGCAGGCTCGCTCCCACATTGGATCATCAGTGGACACAAAATGTGTGAGCATCCCGAATTCCCTGTGGGAGCGAGCCTGCTCGCGAAGAGACCCGCACAGCCGCTACAGATTCCTGCCCCTGATCCGCTTGCTCAAGAATTCGAAATACTCCTCACGCATCTCCGCCGTTTCATTGGCCAGGTGATGCCGTGCCTCGGCCAACAGCAGTATCTGCGGCCGGTCGAACTTCCATTTCAACACCTGCAGATTGTGCTGCCAGTCGACAGTCATGTCCGCCTGCCCCTGAATGATCAGCGGCCGTCGCGGACTTTTTTTCGCGTGCTCGACGCGGATGATCCAGCGCGACAGCGCGCCCACCCATTTCGTTGGCAGACGTCTTGGCTGTAACGGGTCGGCCTGCAGAAACGGCAGAAAATCCGGATCGTTGGAATTCTCGCTAAAGCGTCGCACCACCCCGCGCACAAACGGCCGCAGCAGGTAATAACTCAGCTGCGACCAGCCCCACGCCCTCGGCCGCACCAACGGCGCCAGCAGAATCACCTGCCCCTGCGCCGGGCTGTTCTCGCCATGGTTGAGCAGGTGATCGACGACAATCGCGCCACCGGTGCTTTGCCCGCACAAATGCCAAGGCTGCGGCAGCGCGATCGAGTTCGCTTCAGCGAACAGCGCCTGCAACACGTCCTGGTATTCAGCGAAATCACGAATGCTTGCCCGTAGCCCGCTCGACAGACCATGGCCCGGCAAGTCGCAGGCGATCACGGCGAAATCCTGATCCAGCGCCCACTCGATCACATGCCGGTACAGGCCGATGTGGTCGTAATAACCGTGGAGCAGAAACAGCGTCGCCTTGACCTTCTCCGGCCACCAGCAATGGCTGACCAGCTCGTAGCCATCGACTTCGAAACGACCCATGCCGCGCCAGACATCGCGCTCGGCGAAGTCGGTCTTGTAGAAGCGCTGATAATCCTTCGCCTCATCCGATAACGGCTGCCACTCGGCCAATGGCTTGAGGCTCGCGCGTAAATGATCGGGGTCGAAAGTATCAGGCATGCGGACATTCCAAAGCGGTAAACGGACTTTATCGGCCTGCGATATTCATCTGTCGGAGCAAGCATGGCAAGCTAGCCAACCTTTTCAGATTCCGAAATCATGCGTTCGCCCTACCGCACCGCACTGTTCGCCAGCCTGCTCGCGCTGATCTGCGCCGGGGTGCTGTGGGCGGCATATGACTGGTTTCAGGGCCGCTATCTGCGCGCGTTCAGCGAACATACGGCGGTATTTTCCGGTGACCCGCTGCGCCTGCCGGACAACCTCGCCGGGCCGGGAAATATCCGCCTCGTGCACTTCTGGGACCCGGCCTGTCCGTGCAATGTCGGCAATCAACAGCACCTGAGCGAGATGGTCGAACAGTTCGGCGCGCGTGGCGTGGAGTTCTTCGCCGTGCAAAAGCCCGGCAGCCACGGCCAGTTGCCCGCCACCCTCGCCAGCCTGAAAACCATCGTCGTCCTGCCCGGCGCCGAACAGATCCCCGCCAGCCCTGCCGTGGCGATCTGGGATCGCAGCGGCAAACTCGCCTACTTCGGCCCGTACAGCGAAGGCTTGACCTGCAACTCCAGCAACAGCTTTATCGAACCGATCCTGCATGCCCTGACGGAAGATCGCCCGGTCAATGCTACTCACACCTTGGCGGTGGGTTGTTATTGCCCATGGCCGGCGGACGCGAAGTAAGGCATTCCGGACTTTTCAAGGACAGCGCTGCACCACACAGATGCTCTGTGCTAAATGTTTGCAGCCCGACGGGCGGCCTTCCCGCCTGCACAAGGAGTCACCATGAAGCGTGCGTTGATCGTCGTTGCCTTGCTCATCGTTGTCCTGCTCGGCGCCGCCGGCGGGTATATCTACAGCAAGCAGCCGACGCGCCAGGGCCAGGTCGAGCTGCGCAACCTGCAAGGCTCGGTGACCGTGCGCTATGACGAGCGCGGTGTGCCGCATATCCGCGCCGAGAACGAAACCGACCTCTATCGCGCCCTCGGTTATGTGCACGCGCAGGATCGTCTGTTCCAGATGGAAGCCATGCGCCGCCTCGCCCGGGGCGAGCTGGCCGAAGTGCTAGGGCCGAAACTGCTCGACACCGACAAACTGTTTCGCAGCCTGCGCATTCGCGAGCGCGCGGCCAGTTACGTCGCCAGCCTCGACAAGCAGTCGCCGGCATGGAAGGGCCTGCAAGCCTATCTGGATGGCATCAACCAATATCAGGACACCCACGCCGCGCCGATCGAGTTCGACGTGCTGGGCATCCCCAAGCGGCCGTTCACTGCCGAAGACAGCATCAGCGTCGCCGGCTACATGGCCTACAGCTTTGCCGCTGCGTTTCGCACCGAGCCGCTGCTGACCTACGTGCGCGATCAGCTCGGCGCCGATTACCTCAATGTCTTCGATCTCGACTGGCAGGCCAAAGGCGTTCTGGCCACCAATCACACCCGGCACGCACCGGCCCTCGCCGCCGGCGACTGGCAGGACCTCACCGCCCTCGCCCGCCTCAGCGAACAGGCGCTGCTCGACAACGGCCTGCCGCAGTTCGAGGGCAGCAACGCCTGGGTGATTGCCGGCAGCCGCAGCCAGAGTGGCAAGCCGTTGCTGGCCGGCGATCCGCATATTCGTTTCTCGGTGCCGTCGGTGTGGTACGAGGCGCAGCTGTCGGCGCCGGGTTTCGAGTTGTACGGCCATCATCAGGCACTGGTGCCGTTCGCGTTTCTGGGGCACAACCTCGATTTCGGCTGGAGCCTGACCATGTTCCAGAACGATGACCTCGATCTGATCGCCGAGAAGGTCAACCCGGACAATCCCAATCAGGTCTGGTAT
Source organism: Pseudomonas sp. TE9122 (assembly GCF_056278925.1). Lineage (NCBI taxonomy): Bacteria > Pseudomonadati > Pseudomonadota > Gammaproteobacteria > Pseudomonadales > Pseudomonadaceae > Pseudomonas > Pseudomonas sp. TE9122. The sequence continues at coordinate 5,104,784 of NZ_JBWBQI010000001.1, forward strand.
CGCGGCCAGTGGACCGAGATGCTCGTCAGCGAACAACAGATCAATGTAAAGGGTCAGGCGCCGGTGACTCTCACCTTGCGCCAGTCCCCGCACGGGCCAATCGTCAACGATGCTCTTGGCAGCGCCGCCGGCAAGACCCCGATCGCGATGTGGTGGGCCTTCCTCGAAACACCTAACCCGATCCTCGACGGCTTCTACCAGCTCAACCGCGCCGACACCTTGGCCAAGGCCCGCGCGGCAGCGGCCAAGGTGCAGGCGCCGGGCCTGAATCTGGTGTACGCCAACGCCAAAGGCGATATCGCCTGGTGGGCCTCGGCCTTGCTGCCCAAACGTCCGGCCGGGGTGAAACCGGACTTCATCCTCGACGGCAGCACGCCCGAGGCGGACAAGGACGGCTATTACCCGTTCAGCGCCAACCCGCAGGAAGAGAACCCGGCGCGCGGCTATATCGTCTCGGCCAACTTCCAGCCCGTGTCGCCGACCGGCATGGAGATTCCCGGTTATTACAACCTTGCCGATCGCGGTCAGCAGCTTGACCGTCAGCTCAGCGACAACCGGGTGAAGTGGAGCAACGAGGCCAACCAGCAACTGCAACTGGGCACCGCGACCGGTTACGGCCCGCGTCTGTTGGCGCCGCTGTTGCCGGTGTTGCGCGAGGTGGTGAGTGATCCGGCGCAGCTGAAACTCGTCGAGCAATTGGCGCAGTGGCCCGGCGACTATCCGCTGAATTCGATCAGCGCGACGGTGTTCAACCAATTCCTCTACGACCTTGCCGACGCGTCGATGCGCGATGAGTTGGGCAATGACTTCTTCGAGACACTGCTGTCGACGCGGGTAATCGATTCGGCGTTGCCACGCCTGGCGGCCAAGGCGGACTCACCGTGGTGGGACAATCGCAGCACGCCGGCCAGAGAAACCCGCGCCGATGTCGTGCGCACGGCGTGGGCGGCAAGCATGGCGCATCTGAAACTGACCCTCGGCGATAACGTGGCCGGTTGGCAGTGGGGCGCGGCGCACACCCTCACCCACGGCCATCCGCTGGGGCAGCAGAAGCCGCTGGATCGCCTGTTCAACGTCGGCCCGTTCGCGGCGCCGGGCAGTCATGAAGTGCCGAACAACCTCTCGGCAAAAATCGGCCCGGCGCCATGGCCGGTGACGTATGGACCGTCGACCCGACGCCTGGTGGACTTCGCCGATCCGGTACATGGCCTGACGATCAATCCGGTCGGCCAGAGTGGCGTGCCGCTGGACAGTCACTATGACGATCAGGCCGAGGCGTATGTGGAGGGGATTTATGTGCAGGCGCATTTCAGCGAGGAAGAGGTGCTGGCGAATACGCGCAGTACGCTGAAGCTGTTGCCTGCGCGGGCTGCGCAATAGATTGATGCAATCTGCACCGGCCCTTTCGCGAGCAAGCTCGCTCCCACAGGAGATTGCATTCCAAATGTGGGAGCGAGCCTGCTCGCGAAAGCGCTGTGTCAGCCGACATCTGAGTCGACTGACACTCCGTCTTCGCGAGCAGGCTCGCTCCCACATTTACAACCGGGTTGGCCGCAGGGTTGAGGCCAACCTGATATTGCTTAGGCCGCTTCCGGCGCTGGCGCGCGGCGTGCGTCCGGTTGTTTCCACGAATCGGCGGCGCTTTCTTCGATGGCTTGCTGGATGGCTTTCTTGCGTGCTTCTTCGGCGCGGCGGCTGAAGAACCAGACGAGGAAGGTCACCAGCGACACCGCCAGCAGAATCAGACTGGCCACGGCGTTGATTTCCGGCTTCACGCCCAGGCGCACCGCCGAGAACACTTCCATCGGCAGGGTCGTCGAACCCGGGCCGGACACGAAGCTCGCCAGCACCAGGTCATCCAGCGACAGCGCGAACGACATCATGCCGCCCGCCGCCAGCGACGGCGCGATCATCGGGATGGTGATCAGGAAGAACACCTTCCACGGCCGCGCGCCCAAGTCCATCGCCGCCTCTTCGATCGACAGGTCCAGCTCACGCAAGCGCGCTGACACCACCACCGCCACATACGCGGCGCAGAACGTGGTGTGGGCGATCCAGATGGTGACGATGCCGCGCTCCTGCGGCCAGCCGATCATTTGGGCCATGGCCACGAACAGCAGCAACAGCGACAGACCGGTGATCACTTCCGGCATCACCAACGGCGCAGTCACCAGGCCACCGAACAGCGTACGGCCCTTGAAGCGCGTGATACGGGTCAGCACGAACGCTGCCAGGGTACCCAGTGCCACCGCCGCCACGGCGGTGTAACAGGCGATTTCCAGCGAGCGCAACACCGAGCCCATCAATTGCGAGTTGTCGAGCAGGCCGACGTACCACTTCACCGACCAGCCGCCCCACACCGTCACCAGTTTCGAGGCGTTGAACGAGTAGATGACCAGGATCAGCATCGGCAGATAGATGAAGATCAGACCCAGTACCAGCATCAGGCTGGAGAAACGGAAGCGCTTCATTCTTTACCCTCCATTTCCTTGGCCTGACTGCGGTTGAACAGAATGATCGGCACAATCAGGATCGCCAGCATCACCACCGCCAGCGCGGACGCCACCGGCCAGTCGCGGTTGTTGAAGAATTCTTGCCACAGCACCTTACCGATCATCAGGGTTTCCGGGCCGCCGAGCAGTTCCGGGATCACGAACTCGCCGACCACCGGAATGAACACCAGCATGCAGCCGGCCATGATGCCGTTCTTGGACAGCGGAATGGTGATTTTCCAGAAGCTGTTGAAGGTGCTCGAACCCAGATCCGACGCGGCTTCCAGCAGACTCTGATCATGCTTCACCAGGTTGGCGTACAGCGGCAGGATCATGAACGGCAGGTACGAATAGACAATCCCGATGTACACCGCCAGGTTGGTGTTGAGGATCTGCAGCGGCTCGTCGATCAGGCCCATGCTCATCAGGAAGCCGTTGAGCAGGCCGTTGTTGCTGAGGATGCCCATCCACGCGTACACGCGGATCAGGATCGCCGTCCAGGTCGGCATCATGATCAGCAGCACCAGCACCGTTTGCAGCTCCTTGCGCGCGCTGGCGATGGCGTAGGCCATCGGGTAACCGATCAGCAGGCACAGCACGGTGCTGATAAAGGCCATTTTCAGCGAGCCGAGATAGGCGGCGATGTACAGTTCGTCGTCGCCAAGCAACGCGTAGTTGCCCAGGTTCAGCAGCAGTTGCAGCTTCTGCTCGGCGTAGGTGTAGATCTCGGTGTACGGCGGGATCGCCACGTCGGCTTCGGCGAAGCTGATCTTCAGAACGATGAAGAACGGCAGCATGAAGAACAGGAACAGCCAGATGAACGGCACCCCGATGACCAGCTGCCGGCCATTGGGGATGATTCGGTTTATACGGCGTTTGAATTTGCGCATGTTCATGAGCGAAGTACCACGCCGCTATCGTCTTCCCACCACACGTAGACCTGATCGCCCCAGGTCGGACGCGCGCCGCGACGTTCGGCGTTGGCGACGAAAGACTGCACCAGTTTGCCGCTCGGCAATTCGACGTAGAACACCGAGTGCCCGCCCAGATAAGCGATGTCGTGGACCTTGCCGCTCGACCAGTTGTACTCGCAGGTCGGCATGTCGGCGGTGACCAGCAGTTTTTCCGGGCGAATCGCGTAGGTGACCGACTTGTCCTGCACCGAGGTACTGATGCCGTGGCCGACGTAGATCTGCCGGTCGAGGTCCTTGCAGGTGATGGTCGCGTGGCCTTCGGCGTCGTCGATCACTTCGCCTTCGAAGATGTTGACGTTGCCGATGAATTCGCAGACCAGACGGCTGGTCGGGGTTTCGTAGATGTCAATCGGGCTACCAATCTGCGCGATCCAGCCCAGGTGCATGATCGCGATGCGCTCGGCCATGGTCATGGCCTCTTCCTGGTCGTGAGTCACCATCACGCAGGTCACGCCGACGCGCTCGATGATTTCCACCAGTTCCAGCTGCATCTGCGAACGCAGCTTTTTGTCCAGTGCGCCCATCGGTTCGTCGAGCAGCAACAGCTTCGGCCGCTTGGCCAACGAACGGGCCAGGGCCACGCGTTGACGCTGGCCGCCGGACAGTTGATGCGGCTTGCGCTTGGCGTACTGGCTCATCTGCACCAGCTTGAGCATCTCTGCCACGCGGGCGTCGATTTCAGCCTTGGGGATCTTGTCCTGCTGCAGGCCGAAGGCGATGTTCTGCGCCACGGTCATGTGCGGGAACAAAGCGTAGGACTGGAACATCATGTTGATCGGACGGTCGTACGGCGGCATGTCGGTGATGTCGACGCCGTCGAGGAAAATCCGCCCTTCCGTGGGCCGTTCGAAGCCTGCCAGCATCCGTAGTAAGGTGGATTTGCCCGATCCCGAACCGCCGAGCAGGGCAAAGATCTCGCCCTTCTTGATTTCCAGGGACACGTCGTCCACGGCAATCGTCTCGTCGAACTTCTTCGTGACCCGGTCGATTTTGACCAGCACCTGTTTTGGTGTCTGGTCGCCCTCGAGGGCTTTCTTGTAGGCGCCGGAGGCAACTGCCATTTACGAAACTCCCAACAGAAGCAGCAGTTCGCCCCGCAAGACGAACCCTGGATAGTTTGTGCGTTATTTGCCCGACTTGACCTTGGTCCAGCTACGGGTCATCAAACGCTGAATATTGGCTGGCAACTCGGTCGACACGTAGGTCTTGTCGAGGACTGCTTGCGGTGGGTAAACCGCTTCATCGGTGCGAATGGATTGTTCCATCAGCTTGTCCGAACCCGGATTGGGGTTGGCGTAACCGACGTAATCACTGACCTGGGCGATCACCTCAGGTTTCAGCAAATAATTGATGAAGGCGTGGGCCTCTTTGACGTTGGACGAATCCTTGGGGATCGCCAGCATGTCGAACCACAGCGCGCCGCCCTCTTTCGGAATCGAATAGGCGATGTTGACGCCCTTCTTGGCTTCCTCGGCACGGTTCTTCGCCTGGAAGATATCGCCGGAGAAACCGATGGCCACGCAGATGTCGCCGTTGGCCAGATCGCCGATGTACTTCGAGGAATGGAAATAGGTCACGTATGGACGCACCGCGAGCAACTTGGCGGTGGCCTTTTCGTAGTCCTTGGTGTTGGTGCTGTTGGCGTTCAGGCCCAGGTAATTGAGCATGGTCGGCATCATTTCGTCAGCCGAATCGAGGAACGCGACACCGCAGCTGTGCAGCTTCTTGATGTTTTCCGGCTCGAACAGCACGGCCCAGGAATCGATCTTGTCGATACCCAGCACAGCTTTGACCTTGTCGACGTTGTAGCCGATGCCGTTGGTGCCCCACAGATACGGTACGGCGTAGAGGTTGCCGGGATCGTTCTGCTCCAGGCGCTTGAGCAGCACCGGGTCGAGGTTGGAATAATTCGGCAACTGCGCCTTGTCGAGCTTCTGGAACGCGCCCGCCTTGATCTGCTTGCCAAGGAAGTGGTTCGACGGCACGACCACGTCATAACCGGTGCGCCCGGCGAGCAGCTTGCCTTCCAGGGTTTCGTTGGAGTCGAAAACGTCGTAGACCGGTTTGATCCCGGTCTCTTTCTCGAAGTCGGCCAGGGTCGATTCGCCGATGTAATCGGACCAGTTATAAATATGCACCGTACCGGCGGCCTGGGCTCCGACAGCGATTGTCAGGCCGGCAGCGGCCAGCAGGGCTTTGCGCAAAGAAGAAAATACAGGCAAGTGGAGGTCCTCTAAATTGATTGGGCCCAAGTTGCCCCGCGCTGCATGACAGCCATGGCTGCCCGACAACAAAACCGGCGCGCAACTTACCCTCGAAAAACCGATCCAGCAAAACTTTCTGTCATTTAATTATCCGCTGGCCGCCGTCGCGACGACGACGGCCAGTGGTTGTGGCGACAAACCGGCTTATTTGCCCGATTTGATCTTGGTCCAGCTGCGGGTGATCAGACGCAGCGTGGCGGCGTCCAGATCGCTGATCGCATAGAGTTGCTTCTTCACTTCAGCCGAAGGATAGATGCTCGGGTCGCTGGTGATGTCCTTGTCCACCAGAGGCGTTGCCGCCTTGTTGCCGTTCGGGAAACGCACGGCGTTGGTGATGCCGGCCATCACTTGCGGCTCCAGCAGGTAGTTCATGAACTTGTAGGCGGCTTCGACGTTTTCGGCATCCTTGGGAATGGCGACCATGTCGTAGAAAGTACCGGCGCCTTCTTTCGGAATGGTGTAGGCCAGCTTGACCTTGTCACCGGCTTCCTGAGCGCGGGTCTTGGATTGCTCCAGGTCACCCGAGTAACCGACGGCGACGCAGATGTTGCCGTTGGCCAGGTCCGAGATGTACTTGGAAGAGTGGAAGTAGGCGACCGAAGGACGGATCTTCAGGAACAGGTCTTCGGCAGCTTTCAGATCAGCCTTGTCCTTGCTGTTGGTCGGCTTGCCCAGATAGTGCAATGCCGCCGGAATCATTTCGGTCGGGGCATCGAGGAAGCTCACGCCGCAGCTTTTGAGTTTCTCGATGTTTTCCGGCTTGAACACCACGTCCCACGAATCGATCTTGTCGATACCCAGCGCAGCCTTGACCTTGGCCGGGTTGTAGCCGATGCCGATCGAGCCCCACATGTACGGGAAGGCGTGTTTGTTGCCCTGGTCGCTGGCGTCGCCAACGGCCTTGAGCAGGTCTTCGTCGAGGTTTTTCCAGTTAGGCAGCTTGGACTTGTCCAGCTCCTGGTAAACGCCGGCCTTGATCTGCTTGGCGAGGAAGTTGTTGGAAGGCACCACGATGTCGTAACCGGACTTGCCGGCCAGCAGCTTGGCTTCCAGGGTTTCGTTACTGTCGAAGACGTCGTAGACGACTTTGATCCCGGTGGCTTTTTCGAAGTTGGCCACGGTGTCCGGCGCGATATAGTCGGACCAGTTGTAGACGTGCAGCACCTTGTCGTCCGCGTGCACCGCACCCGCCATCATGCCCGCCATGGACAGCGCGAGCAGAGTCTTGCCAGCTAGCTTTTTACCTAATGCCTTCATGCGTCATGCTCCAAATTTTTCTTTTTTGAACCACTTTGTTCAGCGGCCGAACCCGGACAACTGGAACCGCGGCTAGTCTGGCAAGATCCGAGGCGGTCTTTCAACAAAAGACCAGCCTTTCTGACAGCTTTGAGCGAGTGCGCCGCAGCTCCCCCGCCCAAAGCCTAGCACCTAGGCCTGCAGCGCATTGAGGGTCAGGTCCAGACACTTGCGTGCTTTTGTAACCAGCTCATCGATTTCGGCTTTGCTGATCACCAGCGGCGGCGCGATGATCATGGTGTCGCCCACCGCGCGCATGATCAGGCCATTGTCGAAGCAGAACTGCCGGCAGATCATGCCCACGCCCTTGCCTTCGTAACGCTTGCGCGTGGCCTTGTCCTGCACCAGCTCGATCGCCCCCAGCAGACCGACGCCGCGAACTTCACCCACCAACGGGTGATCGTTCAGCTCGCGCAGACGTTTCTGCAAATACGGTGCCGTTTCGTTGTGGGCGTTCTCGATAATTTTTTCGTCGCGCAGGATGCGGATGTTTTCCAGGCCCACCGCTGCTGCCACCGGGTGCCCGGAGTAAGTGAAGCCGTGGTTGAAATCGCCGCCTTCGTTGAGCACGGCCACCACCGAATCACGCACGATCAATCCGCCCATCGGGATGTAGCCGGAGGTCAGGCCCTTGGCGATGGTCATCATGTCAGGCGCAAGGTCGTAGAAATCGCTACCGAACCACTCACCGGTACGGCCAAAGCCGCAGATCACTTCATCGGCAACGAAGAGGATGTCGTACTTGGCGAGGATTTCCTTGATGCGCGGCCAGTAGGTGTCGGGCGGAATGATCACGCCGCCGGCACCCTGAATAGGCTCGGCAATAAAGGCACCGACGTTGTCGACGCCGACTTCGAGAATCTTCTCTTCGAGCTGATTGGCCGCCCAGATGCCGAACTCTTCCGGCGACATGTCACCGCCTTCGGCAAACCAGTACGGCTGCGCGATGTGGACGATGCCCGGAATCGGCAGGTCGCCCTGCTCGTGCATATAAGTCATGCCGCCCAGGCTTGCGCCGGCCACGGTCGAACCGTGATAACCGTTCTTGCGGCTGATGATGACTTTCTTGTTCGGCTGGCCTTTGATCGCCCAGTAGTGACGGACCATGCGCAACATGGTGTCGTTGCCTTCAGAGCCGGAGCCGGTGAAGAACACGTGGTTCATGCCTTCTGGCGCCACGTCGGCAATCGCCTTGGCCAGTTCCAGTGCCGGCGGGTGTGCGGTCTGGAAGAACAGGTTGTAGTACGGCAGCTCGCGCATCTGCCTGGCGGCGGCATCGGCCAGTTCATCGCGACCGTAACCGATCGCCACGCACCAGAGGCCGGCCATGCCGTCGAGGATCTTGTTGCCTTCGCTGTCCCACAGATAAACGCCCTTGGCGTTGGTGATGATCCGCGGGCCTTTCTCTTTCAGTTGCTTGAAGTCGCTGAACGGGGCCAGGTGGTGATCGCTGCTCAGCGCTTGCCACTCGCGGGTTTGCGGGTTGTTGCTGGTCATGCCAATTCTCCTTGTTATCGGTGAAGGCGCGACGGCTGGCCGCCGCGCCCGGCGTATCAGACGGCGAAGAGCAGGTACTCACGCTCCCAGGAACTGATCACGCGCTTGAAGTTTTCATGCTCGGCGCGCTTGACCGCGACGTAGCCGGTGATGAAGGTCTTGCCGAGATACTTCTCGATGGTCGCGCTGTTTTCCATACGCTCCAGCGCGTCTTCGATGGTCAGCGGCAGGCGCAGGTTGCGGCGCTCGTAACCACGGCCAACCACTGGTGCGCTCGGGTTCAGGCCCTCGACCATGCCGATGTAACCGCAGAGCAGGCTCGCGGCGATCGCCAGGTACGGGTTGGCGTCTGCGCCCGGCAGACGGTTTTCCACGCGGCGGTTCTGCGGGCCGGCATCCGGTACGCGCAGGCCGACGGTACGGTTCTCTTCGCCCCACTCGACGTTTACCGGTGCCGAAGTGTCCGGGAGGAAGCGGCGGAACGAGTTGACGTTCGGCGCGAACAGCGGCAACAGCTCGGGAATCAGTTTCTGCAAGCCACCGATGTGGTGCAGGAACAACTGGCTCATGGTCCCGTCTTCGTTGGAGAAGACGTTCTTGCCGGTCTGAATGTCGATGATGCTCTGGTGCAGGTGCATGGCGCTGCCCGGCTCGCCGGTCATCGGCTTGGCCATGAATGTCGCAGCGACATCGTGCTTGAGCGCGGCCTCGCGCATGGTGCGCTTGAACACCAGAATCTGATCGGCCAGCGACAGGGCGTCACCGTGACGGAAGTTGATTTCCATCTGCGCGGTGCCGTCTTCGTGGATCAGCGTATCGAGGTCCAGCTCCTGCAATTCGCACCAGTCGTAGACGTCTTCGAACAGCGGGTCGAATTCGTTGGCCGCTTCAATGGAGAACGACTGCCGGCCGATTTCCGGACGGCCCGAGCGGCCGATCGGCGGCTGCAACGGATAGTCGGGGTCGTCGCTGCGCTTGGTCAGGTAGAACTCCATTTCCGGCGCCACGATCGGCTGCCAGCCCTTGTCGGCATACAGCTTCAAGACTTTCTTGAGGACGTTGCGCGGCGACAGCTCGATCGGGTTGCCTTGCTTGTCGTAGGTGTCGTGGATCACCTGCGCGGTCGGTTCGATCGCCCACGGCACCAGGTACACGGCGTTCTGGTCGGGACGGCAGATCATGTCGATGTCGGCCGGGTCGAGCAGTTCGTAATAGATGTCGTCTTCGACGTAGTCACCGGTCACGGTCTGCAGCAGCACGCTCTCCGGCAGACGCATGCCTTTCTCGGCGATGAACTTGTTGGTCGGCGAAATCTTGCCCCGGGTGATCCCGGTCAAGTCGCCGATCATGCATTCGACTTCTGTGATCTTGCGGTCTTTCAACCAATCGGTGAGCTGGTCGAGGTTGTTACTCATAAATGCCTCTGGGCTGAGTCTCCTGACGCGATGTCAGGCAATTTTGACGCTTGGGGCGTCGCGTTAAGGGGGGCTTGCTCGCGCAGTACCGGCTTACGCCTGGCACCGCGCATAGACAATGAAAGAGGAGCTTACCTGCCCTTTGCGCTGGTGTAGCATTTCCCGTGCACTTTGCAAACGTGCAGAATCGACAGCACGACGCTGAGCGCGGCATGGGCTTTGAGAGGGAAAGAGTTCTATAGTGGAAGGGGACGCCATAAAGCGGATGCTGTGTCCGACGTCCAGAATATCGGACGCTGCCGTTTCGTCGACTGTTGACGAGAGTCTCGTCGACAGGCTGCGCGCCTTGCTGGCTGCGCTACGGACGGATTGATCGCCACTGATGTGATGAGCATGCAGACCGGACTGTTGCGAGCAGTCGGTGATGCCGATTAACGGCAGGCGAGACATGAAGCACCCCGGTATTATTGCTGTTATGGGTTTGACCGGAGCTTAGCCTTGTTCATTTTTTTACACAACACCCCCGTAAAAAATACAACACGGCCTGCTCAAGCCCGCAGTTGAGCAACGTTCAAGGTTTGAAAAAACGCCCCAAAGTGCCCCATAAATGCCCTTCAAGCGCTTTTTCGGGGCAAAAAAGGCCTCGCTTGACTTCGGCAGGCCGTTCGGGTTGACTGAAACCAGAAAAGATCAATGATTGATATTTTTAACAACAAAGGTGTTGCATCATGTCGGTACCCCCGCGTGCCGTTCAGCTTAACGAAGCGAACGCGTTCCTTAAGGAACATCCTGAGGTTCTGTACGTTGACCTTCTGATTGCGGATATGAATGGTGTGGTGCGCGGCAAGCGCATCGAACGCACCAGCCTCCACAAGGTTTACGAGAAAGGCATCAACCTGCCGGCCTCTCTATTTGCTCTGGATATCAACGGCTCCACGGTGGAAAGCACCGGTCTGGGCCTGGACATCGGCGACGCCGATCGCATCTGCTATCCGATCCCCGATACCCTGTGCAACGAGCCATGGCAGAAGCGCCCTACCGCGCAACTGTTGATGACCATGCACGAACTCGAAGGCGACCCGTTCTTCGCCGATCCCCGTGAAGTGTTGCGTCAGGTGGTGACCAAGTTCGACGAACTCGGCCTGACCATCTGCGCCGCCTTCGAACTCGAGTTCTACCTGATCGATCAGGAAAACGTGAACGGCCGTCCACAGCCGCCACGCTCGCCGATCTCCGGCAAACGTCCGCACTCGACTCAGGTCTACCTGATCGACGACCTCGACGAATACGTCGACTGCCTCCAGGACATTCTCGAAGGCGCCAAAGAGCAAGGCATCCCGGCCGATGCGATCGTCAAGGAAAGTGCCCCGGCGCAGTTCGAAGTGAACCTGCACCACGTCGCCGACCCGATCAAGGCCTGCGACTACGCAGTGCTGCTCAAGCGTCTGATCAAGAACATCGCCTACGACCATGAAATGGACACCACTTTCATGGCCAAGCCGTATCCGGGCCAGGCGGGCAACGGTCTGCACGTACATATTTCGATTCTGGACAAAGCCGGCAAAAACATTTTTGCCAGCGAGGATCCCGAGCAGAACGCCGCGCTGCGTCACGCGATCGGCGGTGTGCTCGAGACCCTGCCGGCGCAGATGGCTTTCCTCTGCCCGAACGTCAACTCGTATCGTCGCTTCGGCGCGCAGTTCTACGTACCGAACTCGCCGTGCTGGGGCCTGGACAACCGCACTGTGGCGATTCGCGTACCGACCGGCTCGGCCGATGCCGTGCGTATCGAACACCGCGTGGCCGGCGCCGACGCCAACCCGTACCTGCTGATGGCTTCGGTACTGGCCGGCGTGCACCACGGTCTGGTCAACCAGATCGAGCCGGGCGCACCTGTCGAAGGCAACAGCTACGAGCAGAACGAACAGAGCCTGCCGAACAACTTGCGCGATGCCCTGCGCGAGCTGGACGACAGTGAGGTGATGGCCAAGTACATCGATCCGAAGTACATCGATATCTTCGTGGCCTGCAAGGAGAGCGAGCTGGAGGAATTCGAACACTCCATCTCCGACCTTGAGTACAACTGGTATCTGCATACCGTTTAAGCGTTGTAACGTCCAAAGAAACGCCGTTGGCTTCGCGCCCACGGCGTTTTTTTATGGCCGAACACAAAACCTGTGGCGAGGGGATTTATCCCCGTTGGGTTGCGAAGCAGCCCCAAATCCATCCCACTCGGTGTGTCAGGAATACCCGGCTCTCAGGGTTTACGACTGCTGCGCAGCCGAACGGGGCGGTGCGACGTTTCGCTAAATCCCCTCGCCACAGGGTACTGGCAGACAACACCTGAACCGCCTCGTACAATGCCCGCTGCCCCGCAGGAGACTTCCATGACGCGTCCCGCCACCGTCCGCAAACCCCGTGCCCGCAGTCAGGCGCGGATCGATTCGATCCTCGATGCCGCGCGCACCCTGCTGGCGGCCGAGGGCGTGGCCAGTCTGTCGATCTACAGCGTCGCCGAGCGCGCGCAGATTCCGCCCTCCTCCGTGTATCACTTTTTCGCCAGCGTCCCGGCGCTGCTCGAAGCGCTGACCGCCGATGTCCACGCTGCCTTCCGCGCCTGCCTGCAAGCGCCGATCGATCACGATGCCTTGCGTGACTGGCGAGATCTGTCGCGACTGGTCGAACAGCGCATGCTGGAGATCTACGACGAAGACGCAGCCGCGCGGCAATTGATCCTGGCGCAACATGGCCTGACCGAAGTCACCCAGGCCGACCGCCAGCACGATCTGGAACTGGGCGACCTGATGCACAAGCTGTTCGACCAGCATTTCGAGTTGCCAAGGCTGCCGGACGATGTCGATGTGTTTGCCCTGGCGATGGAACTGGGCGACCGGGTTTATGCACGTTCGGTGCAGCAGCACGGGCAGATCACCCCGCGCATGGCCGAGGAAGGGATGCGCGTGTTTGATGCCTATATCGGGTTGTACCTTCCGCCGTATCTACCCAAAAGAAATCTCTAGCGCATGCACCGGCCCTTTCGCGAGCAGGCTCGCTCCCACATTTGAAATGCGTTCCCCTGTGGGAGCGAGCCTGCTCGCGAAAGCCGCGCCGCCGAATCCGCGACAGGCACAAAAAACCCCGCAGGGCTCACACCCTCCGGGGTTGTTTTTTGCTCACCGGCTCACAACTTGGCGATGGACACCTCGGTGGATTTCACAAAGGCGATCACCTCACTGCCGACCACCAGCTCCAACTCTTTCACAGAACGGGTGGTGATCACCGAAGTGACGATGCCCGAAGCGGTCTGCACGTCGATTTCCGACAGCACGTCGCCGAGGACGATTTCCTTGATCGAGCCTTTGAACTGGTTGCGCACGTTGATGGCTTTGATAGTCATGGCATTGATTCCTGTCGTTGATAAAGGTGTTATTGCGCCCAGCGCAGTTGCGTAGGCAGGGGTGAAACGGGTTCCGGCGCCGGCGGTTCGCCGGGCAGGGACAGAACACGGTTGAGCACTTCGGTTTCCAGCGCGGCGAGGCGATGCGAGCCACGGACCCGAGGGCGCGGCAGCTCGACGTGCAGGTCGAGGCCGACTTCGCCGTCCTCGATCAGGATCACCCGATCGGCAATCGCCACCGCTTCACTGACGTCGTGGGTCACCAGCAGCACGGTGAAACCGTGTTGCTGCCAGAGCCGTTCGATCAGTTGCTGCATCTCGATACGGGTCAGCGCATCCAGTGCACCGAGCGGTTCGTCGAGCAGCAGCAGACGCGGCTGATGGATCAGTGCGCGGGCCAGTGCAACCCGCTGCTTCTGCCCACCCGACAACGCCGCCGGCCATTCATTGGCGCGATCTGCCAGGCCAACCGCGTCCAATGCTTCAAGAGCCTTCGGACGCCAGTTGCCTTTAAGCCCGAGTCCGACGTTGTCGATGATCCTTTTCCACGGCAGCAGTCGCGCTTCCTGGAACATCAATCGCGTGTCGTCGCGCGCCTGGCTGAGCGGCGCGGAGCCGGCGAGCAGCTCGCCGCCAGTCGGCTGGTCGAGGCCGGCGAGCAAGCGCAAAAACGTGCTCTTGCCACAACCGCTACGCCCGACCACGGCGACGAATTGCCCCGCCGGAATGTGCAGATCGATGTCGCGCAGCACCTGGCGCGCGCCGAAGGTTTTTTGCAGGTTGCGCACCGCCAGTGGAATCCCGCGCAGCAGGCGTGGAGGTTGTTGAGCGGTCATGCCGCACCTCCCTTGGCAACCTGATAGGCCGGGTGCCAGCGCAGCCACACACGCTCAAGTCCACGGGCGGCGAGGTCGGCAAGTTTGCCGAGTACCGCGTAAAGCAGGATCGCCAGCACCACCACGTCGGTCTGCAAAAACTCACGGGCATTCATCGCCAGGTAACCAATGCCGGAGCTGGCCGAGATGGTTTCGGCGACGATCAGCGTCAGCCACATAAAGCCCAAAGCGAAGCGCACGCCAACCAGAATCGACGGCAACGCGCCCGGCAGAATCACCTGCCAGAACAGACTGAAACCGCTCAGACCATAACTGCGCGCCATCTCCACCAGCGCCGGGTCGACGTTACGGATGCCGTGATACGTGTTGAGGTAGATCGGGAACAACGTGCCCAGCGCCACCAGAAAAATCTTCGCCGACTCATCGATGCCGAACCACAGGATCACCAGCGGAATCAGCGCCAGATGCGGCACGTTTCGGATCATCTGCACCGAGGAGTCGAGCAGGCGTTCGCCCCACTTCGACAGACCGGTGATGAAACCCAGCACCAGGCCGATGCTGCCGCCAATGGTGAAACCGAGTGCCGCGCGCCAGCCGCTGATCGCCAGGTGCGTCCAGATCTCGCCGCTGCGTACCAGACTGACGCCGGCCTCGATCACCGCCACCGGTGCCGGCAGAATCCGCGTGGACAACCAGCCCGCCGACACCGACAACTGCCACACCGCCAGCAGCAACACCGGCAACGCCCAAGGCGCGAGGCTGTGGATAAATTTCTTCATGGCCGCGCCTCAGCTCTGCGACGCGGCTTTGGGCAGGATGTCGTTGGCGACCATCTCACCGAACGGGCTGACATAACCGGCGCTTTTCGGCAGTTCCGGGCGCTCGACGTCGAGGTGTGGGAACAGCAGCTCGGCCACCCGATACGATTCTTCGAGGTGTGGATAACCGGAGAAGATGAAGGTGTCGATGCCCAGATCCGCGTATTCCTTGACCCGCGCCGCCACGGTCGGGCCGTCACCGACCAGCGCGGTTCCGGCACCGCCGCGCACCAGACCGACGCCGGCCCAGAGGTTCGGGCTGACTTCGAGGTTGTCGCGGCTGCCACCGTGCAGCGCGGCCATGCGTTGCTGGCCGACCGAATCGAAGCGCGCCAGCGAGGCCTGAGCACGCTGGATGGTGTCGTCGTCCAGATGCGAGATCAGGCGATCCGCCGCTTGCCAGGCTTCGGCGTTGGTTTCACGCACGATCACATGCAGACGAATGCCGAAGCGCACGGTGCGCCCGAGCTTGGCGGCCTTGGCGCGAACCTGGGCAATCTTCTCGGCCACCGCTGCTGGCGGCTCGCCCCAGGTCAGAACCATCTCCACTTGCTCGGCGGCCAGATCCTGCGCCGCTTCCGAGGAACCGCCGAAATACAGCGGCGGACGCGGTTGCTGGATCGGCGGATAGAGCAGCTTGGCGCCCTTCACGCTGATGTGCTCGCCGTCATAATCGACGGTTTCGCCTTCCAGCACGCGGCGCCAGATGCGGGTGAATTCCACCGAGGCCTGATAGCGTTCTTCATGGTTGAGGAACAGCCCGTCACCGGCCAGTTCTTCCGGATCACCACCGGTGACCAGATTGAACAGCGCACGCCCGCCGGACAGACGATCAAGCGTGGCGGCCTGGCGCGCCGCGACCGTCGGGGAAATGATCCCGGGGCGCAGGGCGACGAGGAATTTCAGACGCTGAGTCACCGGAATCAGTGAGGCCGCGACCAGCCATGAGTCTTCGCAGGAACGCCCGGTGGGAATCAGCACCCCGCCAAAGCCCAGACGATCCGCCGCTTGCGCGACCTGTTGCAGATAACCGTGATCAACCGCGCGGGCGCCTTCGGCGGTGCCAAGGTAATGGCCGTCGCCGTGGGTCGGCAGGAACCAGAAGATGTTGAGGCTCATGGAGTGGTCTCCTTGTGGATTCGAATTACTGGGCTTGGGAGCTTTGGGCCACAGCGGCCGGCGGGGTCCAGATCACATCCTTGATGCTCAACGGCTTGGGAATCAGCTTGAGCTGGAAGAACGTGTCGGCGATTTTCTGTTGCGCAGCGACCACTTCCGGGGTCAGGAACAGCGCGCCGTAGCCCTGGCGTTTCACCGAGGTCAGGGTGATGTCCGCCGGCAGGCCAAGCAGTGGCGCGACCTGTTGCGTCACGTCTTCGGGATTGGATTTCGACCATTCACCCACCGCGCGCACTTCTTCGACGAGGGTCTTGATCACCTCGGGATTTTTCTGCGCGTAAGGTTTGGTGGCCAGATAGAACTGATGGTTGTCGACGATGCCTTTGCCGTCGCGCAGGGTGTGCGCTTGCAGTTGCTTTTCGGCAGCGGCCTGATACGGATCCCAGATGACCCAGGCGTCGACACTGCCACGCTCGAACGCAGCGCGGGCATCGGCCGGCGGCAGGAACACGGTCTGAATATCGCTGTACTTGAGGCCGGCGTCTTCCAGTGCACGCACCAGCAGGTAGTGCACGTTGGAGCCTTTGTTCAGGGCGACTTTCTTGCCTTTGAGGTCGGCCACCGATTTGATCGGCGAGTCTTTCGGCACGAGGATCGCTTCGCTGTTCGGCGCTGGCGGTTCATAGGCGACGTAGAGCAGATCCGCGCCAGCGGCCTGGGCGAAAACCGGTGGAGTTTCGCCGGTCACGCCGAAATCGATCGAGCCGACGTTGAGGCCTTCGAGCAGCTGCGGGCCGCCGGGGAATTCCGTCCATTGCACGTCGACGCCTTGCGCCGCCAGACGTTTTTCGAGCGTGCCTTTGGCTTTCAGCAGCACCAGCGTGCCGTACTTCTGATAACCGATCCGCAATGTCTCGGCTTGAGCTTGGGTGATGGCGCCGAAGGTGACAGCCGCAGCAAACAGAGCGACCAGACCACGACGCAAAAATACAGTGCGCATAGCGCTCTCCTTTTTGCTGTTGGGTTGTGGCTGCACCTGCTTGCCCGTTGGCGGGCGAGTAAGGCCAGTACTTCAAATTTCGATAAGGCTTAAATGCTCCAGCGAGCACTCAACAAACGTTCGTTCAGCAGGCCTGGCTCCAGCGGTTTCGGCCGGCGCGCCATGGCGCCGATGAACTGGTCCAGGGCCTCGTGTAACCGTTGCTCCAGGGCCGGCGCCAGTTGCGCGGCGGCACTGCCTTCGCCGTAAGCGATCTGGCTGTCCTCGGCGAAAATGCCCTGAAGCATCTCTTGGGCCTTGAGTGCCGACAGCACAGGCTTGAGGGCGTAATCGACCACCAGCATGTGGGCGATGCTGCCGCCCGTGGCCATCGGCAAGACAACCTTGTGGTTCAAAGCACGCTCGGGGAGCAGATCCAGCAGGGTCTTCAGCGCTCCGGAAAACGAGGCCTTGTAAACCGGCGTGGCGATCAGCAGGCCATCGGCGTTTGCGATCTGTTGCAGCAGGTCGAGGACCTTCGGACTGTCGAAGCGCGCGTGGAGCAGATCCTCGGCCGGGAAGTCCCGCACCTGATAACTCACCACTTCCACCCCTTGCTGTTGCAACCAGCGTTGCGAACGCTCCAGCAGCACCCCGGAACGGGAGCGCAGGCTGGGGCTGCCACCGAGTGAGACGACCAGCATTGCAGATTCCTTTAAGCGTTACAGGCGATTCGCAGGCTGCGATCTCGCTTCAATGGCAGTGACCTTACCAGCTGATTTATATATCCATAAATCATATTTATTCATTTGGTTATGCGTTTAAGAAATATGAAGATAAGCAGAATCCAGGCGAAAAAAAAGGCCGTCGAAACGGCCGAAATTCCCCTGCGTTGTGATTCTGGATTCTCAAGTGCCTGGACTGACGCCTTCGCGAGCAGGCTCGCTCCCACAGGGGAATGCATTGCAAATGTGGGAGCGAGCCTGCTCGCGAAAGCGGCGGTGACTGCACCACAAATCTTATTTGTTCGGCTGCGGCGTCAGGCGCAGGTAGGGCTTCACCGCGCGATAGCCTTTTGGGAAGCGCTGCTTGATCTCGTCTTCGTCCTTGAGCGACGGCACGATCACCACTTCTTCACCGTCCTGCCAGTTGGCCGGGGTGGCGACTTTGTAATTGTCGGTGAGCTGCAGCGAGTCGATCACCCGCAGGATCTCGTGGAAGTTGCGCCCGGTACTCGCCGGGTAGGTGATGGTCAGGCGAATCTTCTTGTTCGGATCGATGACGAACAGTGAACGCACAGTCAGCGTGTCATTGGCGTTCGGGTGGATCAGGTCGTAGAGATCGGAGACCTTGCGATCGGCATCGGCCAGGATCGGGAAATTGACGATAGTGTTCTGGGTTTCGTTGATGTCCTCGATCCACTTGTGGTGCGAGTCCACCGGGTCAACCGACAGCGCGATGGCCTTGACGCCGCGTCGGCTGAATTCATCCTTGAGCTTGGCGGTGAAACCCAGCTCGGTGGTGCACACAGGAGTGAAGTCCGCCGGATGGGAAAACAGCACACCCCAGCTATCGCCCAGCCATTCGTGGAAACGAATCTTGCCGGCGCTGGAATCCTGTTCGAAATCGGGGGCGATGTCGCCGAGTCTGAGGCTCATGGTGCTGCTCCTGATGAGGGATGGGAGACAACAACTGTAGCTCGGGATCAATCAGTGTGAAAAAGAATAAATAACTAGATATCTAGATCATTAGTGAATATTAAACATCTGTTCATTGGACACCAGACGGCATCGCGACGAACATCCAACCAAGGTTCGAGAAGGCCTTGAGTTGCAGCAAAGAGGGAAATCGAGAAAGGCTTACGGGGGTGAGCCTGACTCGAAACGCAAAAGCCCCGTCCGGCGCGATGCCGGACGGGGCTTTTTTTTGCTTCAGTTACTTGGTCGAGCTGTTACAGCAGCGGGATCGAGTAGCTGAGGATCAGGCGGTTTTCGTCCTGGTCGCGTTGACCCGGGATGTCGTTGCGCCAGGTTGCGTTTTTCCACATTACGCCAACGTTTTTCAGCGGGCCTTCCGGTACGACGTAAGCAACAGTGAGGTCACGCTCCCACTCGGAACGGCCAGTGGCATTGGTGCTGACTTGTGGCACGCTACTGCCAACACGACCAGTAGTGTCGATGTTATCGCCACGCAGGTAAACCACACCGGCGGTAAGGCCAGGTACGCCTACCTTCGCGAAGTCGTACGAGTAGCGAGCTTGCCAAGTACGTTCGCCAGCGCGAGCGAATTTGGCAATTTGCATGTCGGTAGTGATGTAAGCCGACGAGCCGTCACCCTGGTTCAGCCAAGGGAAGTCGCTGTTGCCGTTACTGACCTGATAACCGCCACCGAAGGTGTGACCTTCAACGGTGTACAGGAACAAACCACTGTACAGGTTGTTGTCGACTTTCCCTTTGGTGATGCCGGTACCGTAGTCACCAGTGGTGTAGTACGCCGGATCATTACCGTTGGCGCCATCGTCACGGCTATTGAAGTAACGCAAATCCGACTTCAATACACCCGGGCCGATTGCCCAGTTGTGCACCAGACCCAGGAAGTGCTGCTTGTAGTAATCCTGCAGGTTGCCGTAGTAGTACTGAGCAGTCAGGTCTTTGGTGATTTTGTAGTCACCGCCACCGTAGATGAACTTGTTACTGTCACGACCGGCAGCGGTGTGAGCGTTGGAGCCCGCAATCGACAACTCTTCGTTGTTGCTGGAGTTACGGCCCTTGGCGTGCTCGATTTGACCAGCAACCAGCGTCAGATCCTTGATCTCGCTCGAAGTGATCTGGCCACCCTGGAAGGTTTGCGGCAGCAGACGACCGTCGTTGGTCACGATGACCGGCAGTTTTGGCTGCAGGGTGCCCAATTTCAGTTCGGTCTGAGAGATCTTGGCTTTGGCAGTCAAACCCAGGCTGGAGAAGTTGTCGACCGCTTCGCCGTTGGATTTGCTCGGGAATACAGTACCGCCGTAGGAAGTCGAGGTAGCACCGTTGGTGCCGCCACCCGAATCCAGACGCACACCCAACAGGCCGATGGCATCGATACCGAAGCCTACGGTGCCTTGGGTATAACCGGAGATAAACCGCAGATCGAAGCCTTGGCCCCATTCTTCTTGCTTGTTCTGAGCGCCGGCAGCTTTGGTATCGCCGTCACGGTTATCAGTGTTGATATAGAAGTTACGCAGCCCCAGAGTAGCCTTGCTGTCTTCGATGAAACCGGCGGCGCCTGCCTGCTGCGCCATAACCCCAACGGCCACAGCCAGGGCCAAGGTGGACTTGTTCATGTATCGCTCCTCTCGTTCTAATTCTTGTGTTCCTGGTTCGGGGTCGATTTGCCCTGAATCCTAAGATTCGCGATTAGCGCCAGACCGTGACTGCCAAGTCAATCGTAACCTTGTATGTCTACGACCATCGTCTAATCGCGAGTGATTGGGTCCCTGCAGCGTAAAGACTTCCTGATAATCCCAAAAAGAATTTATTCGTCCTTTTTCATGCCATTCAGGCATATGGCCCATTAATGGCCATCCGCGCCGGGAAACAGCGTATCGGCGCCTAAGCTCATTCCTAAATGGTATTTGCTGACCTTTTTTTAGATCGATTAGCTTTGCCGTACTCCCAACACGGCAAATCCCATCGAAAAGGCGACGCATCATGGCGAAACGCGCACTATCAAGTCAATTTGTTACAGTTTGTGTGTCGGCACTGTTTTCTTTTTCCGCACATGCCGCCGGTCTGACGGTCGGCTACCAGACCGGGATCGATCCGAGCAAAGTGCCGCAGGCCGATGGTGTCTATGAAAAAACCATCGGCGAGAAGATCGACTGGCGTCGTTTCAACAGCGGCCCGGAAGTCGTCACTGCCATTGCTTCTGGCGACGTACAGATAGGCAACCTTGGCTCAAGTCCCCTGGCAGCAGCTGCTTCACGCAATCTGCCGATCGTGGCGTTCATCGTTTCGGCACAGATCAATGCCGCCGAAGCATTGGTGGTGCGCAACGGCAGCGGCATCGACAAACCGCAGGACCTGATCGGTAAAACCATCGCCACACCGTTCGTGTCCACCTCGCACTACAGTCTGCTTGGGGCGCTGAAGCACTGGGGCCTGAATACTTCGCAAGTCAAAGTGGTCAACCTGCAACCGGCGGAAATCGCCGCCGCGTGGAAGCGTGGCGACATTGATGGGGCGTTTGTCTGGTCGCCGGCGCTGGGCGAGATCCGCAAGACCGGCAAGACCCTGGCCGACGCCGCCCAGGTCGGCCAGTGGGGTGCGCCGACCTTCGAGGTGTGGGTGGCGCGCAAGGACTTTGCCGAGAAGCATCCCGAGGTCGTGGCGAAATTCGCCAAGGTCACCCTGGATTCGTTCGCTGATTACGCCGTGCACAAAGACAGCTGGACGGCCGACTCGGTGCCTGTGCAGAAAATCGCCAAATTGACCGGCGCCAATGCGGCGGATGTACCGGAACTGCTGGCCGGTTCGGCGTTCCCGGATGCCAAGGCGCAGCAAAGCACGGCGCTGCTGGACGGCGGCACCGCGAAGGCAATTGCGCAAACGGCGAAATTCTTGAAGGAACAGGGCAAGGTCGAAACAGTGCTACCGGATTATTCGCCGTACGTCAGCGCCAAATTCATCACTGACTGAATGCAGAAAGTGGCGAGGGGATTTATCCCCGTTGGGCTGCACAGCAGTCCCCCAGCGATTCCAAGTGAAAACACAGGGGGCCGCTACGCGACCCAGCGGGGATAAATCCCCTCGCCACAGACCTCGCTGTTGTTCAGAGGGTCTTTTCGAAGATCTTCGAATTACGCTGGTAGTTGTACAGCGACGCCCGCGCCGCTGGCAGGCGTTCCACGCTGCTTGGCTCGAAACCGCGCTCGCGGAACCAGTGCGCGGTGCGCGTGGTGAGTACGAACAGGGTTTTCAAACCCTGCGCCCGCGCGCGGGTTTCAATGCGTTCCAGCAATTCGTCGCCGCGTCCGCCGTGGCGGTATTCCGGATTCACCGCCAGACACGCCAGTTCACCAGCATCGGAATCGGCAATCTGATACAGCGCCGCACAGGCGATGATCATGCCTTCGCGCTCGACCACGCTGAACTGCTCGATCTCGCGCTCCAGCACTTCCCGCGAGCGGCGCACCAGAATGCCTTGCTCTTCCAGCGGACTGATCAGGTCGAGCAAACCGCCGACGTCTTCAATCGCCGCTTCGCGCACTAGTTCGAATTGCTCCTGCGCCACCAGCGTACCGCCACCGTCGCGGGTGAACAGTTCGGTTAGCAATGCGCCGTCTTCGGCGTAACTGACGATATGGCTGCGCGCAACGCCGCCTCGACAGGCTTCGGCGGCGGCATCGAGCAATTCCGCTTGATAATTGCTCATGCCCAGACGCTGCAAATGTGCCGGCACTTGTTGCGGGCGCAGTTCGCGCACCAGTTTGCCGTTTTCGTCGATCAGGCCGAGCTCGGCGCCAAACAACAGCAGCTTGTCCGCGCCCAGATCAATCGCGGCGCGGGTGGCGACGTCTTCGCAGGCAAGGTTGAAGATCTCGCCGGTCGGCGAATAGCCCAGCGGCGACAACAGCACGATCGAGCGCTCATCGAGCAGGCGATTGATGCCTTTGCGGTCAACCCGACGCACTTCACCGGTGTGGTGATAGTCGACACCTTCCAGCACACCGATCGGCCGCGCGGTGACGAGGTTGCCGCTGGCCACGCGCAGACGCGAGCCCTGCATCGGCGACGAGGCCATGTCCATCGACAGCCGCGCTTCGATGGCGATGCGCAACTGGCCGACCGCATCGATCACACACTCAAGCGTCGCGGCATCGGTAATGCGCATGCCGTGATGGTAATGCGGGGTCAGGCCACGGGCGGCGAGGCGGGTTTCGATCTGCGGGCGCGAGCCGTGCACCAGCACCAGACGCACGCCCAGACTGTGCAGCAAGACCAGGTCGTGGACGATATTGCCGAAATTCGGATGCTCGACGCCGTCGCCGGGAAGCATGACGACGAAGGTGCAATCGCGGTGGGCATTGATGTAAGGAGACGCGTGGCGAAGCCAATTGACGTATTCGGGCATGAACCTGGGCCTGTAATAAAGAGCAGCCGAAAAAAGGGGCGAAACGAAAAACGCACAGCGGGCTGATGGTTATCGTCGGAACAGGCTTGGCGACACGCGCGCTCTCCTCATGAATACGGGTTGTGGTGCAGGCAATTTACCGGGTTGATGCAAGACATTTAACCCTGTGGGAGCGAGCCTGCTCGCGAAAACGGTGGATCAGGTTCATCAATGGCGACTGACGGAACGCTTTCGCGAGCAGGCTCGCTCCCACACAGGGCCGTCATCGTTCGTCTGTCGTCAGGCAATAATGTTCAATCAACTGCCGAATCAGATGCACGGTAGGCTGCAAACGTGACATTTCAAGGTACTCGCCGGGTTGATGCGCGCAGGCAATGTCGCCGGGGCCGAGGACGATGGTTTCGCAGCCGAGGCGCTGAAGATAAGGCGCTTCGGTGCCGAACGCTACTGCTTCGGCGCGATGGCCGGTGAGCTTTTCAGCGATGCGCACCAGTTCGGCATCTTCGGACTGCTCGAACGGCGGCACTTCCGGGAACAGCGGTTTGTAATCGATTTTCACCTTATGCCGCTCGGCCACCGGGTTGAGCTTGCGCAGGATTTCCGCGCGCAGCAGGCTCGGGTCCATGCCCGGCAGCGGCCGCAGGTCGAATTCCAGCGAGCACTGGCCGCAGATGCGATTGGGGTTGTCGCCGCCATGAATGCAGCCGAAGTTCATCGTCGGTTGCGGTACGCTGAACTGTGGGTTGCTGAATTCGCGCTGCCACAACAGACGCAGACCGCGCAGTTCGCCGATGGCATCGTGCATCGCTTCAAGGGCGCTGTGGCCCAGGCGCGGATCCGAGGAGTGGCCGCTCTGCCCGAGGATGTCGATGCGCTCCATCATGATGCCTTTGTGCATGCGAATCGGCTTGAGCCCGGTCGGCTCGCCGATCACCGCCGCGCGGCCCAGCGGCTGCCCGGCCTCGGCCAGCGCGCGGGCGCCGGACATTGAGCTTTCTTCGTCGCAGGTGGCGAGGATCAGCAGCGGTTGCTTGAACGGCTGATCGAGCAGCGGCCGCACGGCTTCGATGATCAGCGCGAAGAAGCCCTTCATGTCACAACTGCCCAGCCCGACCCAGCGACCGTCGACTTCGGTGAGCTTCAGCGGGTCGGTCTGCCACAACGCGTCGTCATAAGGTACGGTGTCGCTGTGCCCGGCCAGCACCAGGCCGCCGGGGCCGCTGCCGATACTGGCAAGCAGATTGAATTTGCCGGGGCTGACCTGCTGGATATCGCAGCTGAAACCCAGGTCACCGAGCCAGCACGCCAGCAGATCGATGACGGCGCGGTTGGACTGGTCCAGGTTCGGTTGAGTACAGCTGACCGATGGCGCGGCAATCAGCGCGGCGAACTGGTCTTGCATGGACGGCAATGGCATCACTGACTCCAGGTCCCGGATTGAGGCCCACTATAGAACCATCCGGCGCGCGGAATAAACCGCCGCAGGGCGTAGGAAGTTTGACTCCTGTACACTGCACGGCCTTGGCAGCCACACATTCCCCCGGCTGCGCTCCCGATTCTGGATGTTCCGGCCATGCAAAAAGAAACTGAAATCAAACTCCGCGTCAGCCGCGAAACCCTCGCTGCCCTGCGCGAGCACCCGCTGCTGAAGAAACGCAACAAAAGTGGCTGGGAACGCCGTGAGTTGATGAACCAGTACTTCGACACCCCCGAGCGCGACCTCGCCCAAGCCAAAGTCGCCCTGCGCCTGCGCAAGGACGGTGACGAAGTGATTCAGACCCTCAAGACCCGTGGCCAGAGCGTCGCCGGTCTGTCCGAGCGTAACGAGTACGACTGGAAACTGGCGAAAGCCAAGCTCGACGTGAAAAAACTCGACGGCGAATGCTGGCCCGAGTCGCTGGCCGAGCTGGACAAGAAAACCCTCAAGCCGATCTTCACCACCGATTTCGTCCGCGAGCGCGCCGAAATCGCCTGGGGCCGTGGCAAGACCAAAGTGGTCATCGAAGCCGCGCTGGACCTCGGTCATGTGGTGGTCGGCAAGCAGAAGGAAGAAATCTGCGAGCTGGAACTGGAACTGCGCGAAGGCGAGCCTGCCGCGTTGCTGGAACTAGCTGCCGAATTGGCCGAAACCCTGGCGCTGATGCCATGCGATATCAGCAAGGCTGAGCGCGGTTATCGTCTGCACGACGCCAACAGTTACTCGCTGAGCCTGCCGGCGCCGCAGCTGACCACCGAAACCCGTCTCGACGACGCCTTCGCCGCGCTGAGCTGGCATCTGCTCGGCAGCAGCCAGCGTCTGGCCGAACAATATCGCTTCAACGGTCACTGGCGTCTGTTGCAGGACTGGGTCGAGAACCTCGCGGAAATGCGCGCCCTGCTCAGCAGCCTCGGCCAGGCGGCGCCGCGTCAGTCGACCCACGATTTGCGTGTGGCCCTCGATGCCTTGCTCGAAGACTGGCGCCCGTTGGTGCAGGTCGGCATCGAGGACGAAGACGTGCGCAAGGCCGCGCCGGAGCAGTTCCTCGAAGAGCTGGAAGATCCGCGCTGGGGCCAGTTCTCGCTGAACGCTTCACGCTGGCTGTTGGCCCGCACCTGGACCGCCGACCGCAACACCCGTGGCAACCGTCAGGGTGACGCGCAACTGCACAGCTGGTTGCCGCGTCTGTTGGGCGAAGAAGCCACCGCTCTGCAGCTGCAACGCTATCAGCAGCAGCCGGAAGATCTCGCTGAACAACTGCCGCGTATCGAACGCATTCAGGTCTGGTTGCACCACGCGCGCAACGTGCTGGACATCCCGGAAATGGATCGCCTGTACGGTGAACTGAACAAACTGGCGCAACTGGCCAACGAGCCGACCATCACCGACGAACTGCTCGATGCGCGCAAGCATCAGGCGATTGCGGTGTACCAGAACCGCGCCTGGAAAATCCTCCTGCGCAGCTAAACACCTTCCCACCTGATCGTTCCCACGCTCTGCGTGGGAACGATCAAGCGGGGACTGTTGCGCAGCCCAGCGGGGATAAATCCCCTCGCCACAAAGGCCATCCGCACTAGACCGGCAGGCTGGTGGTGGACTTGATCTCCGACAGCGCCACGATCGAATTCACTTCCTGTATCCCCGGCACCAGCGACAGCTTTTCGAAAAAGAACCGCTCGTACGCCTCGATATCCGCCGCGACAATGCGCAGCATGAAATCCACCGCCCCCATCAGCACATAACACTCCAGCACTTCCGGAAAGCCGCGAATCGCCTCGGTGAATTCGGTGAAGTTCGAACGCCCATGAGCGTTGAGTTTGATCTCGGCAAAAATCTGCGTGTTCAGGCCGATTTTCTTGCGATCCAGCAAGGTCACCTGGCCGCGAATGATGCCCTCCTCCTTCATCCGCTGAATCCGCCGCCAGCACGGCGATTGCGACAGGCCCACCTGCTCGGCGATCTGCGCGCTCGACAGCGAAGCGTCTTCTTGGAGCAAGGCGAGGATCTTGCGGTCGTAGGCGTCCAGCTCGCTGTGCATAAAAAATCCTCAAAGATCAGCTTTCACGAATAAACTCTTTCGATAAATCCGTTCAGGCGCCGATCATAGCCAAGAAATACCCCGCACCGAATGTAAAAATTTCTCCACTGATCTGGAGATTCACCATGCCGCACCTTGAAGCCGTGAACAGCCCCGCCACCCGCGCCGATGTCTGGAACGTCAACAACGCCCATTGCCTGGCGCAGTACCGGATCCTCGCCGAGGCCGAGCCGGATCTGCTGGTGCGGGTGCTGAATCTGTTCGCCTTGCAGTTTCTGACCCCGGAGCAGGTCAACGTCCAGCGCCAGGACGATCTGCTGTCGATCGATCTGCTCATGAGCGGCCTGAGCTGGCATCGCGCGCAAGTGATCGCGGAGAAACTGCGCAACCTGATCAGCGTCTGCACAGTGGACCTGCACAACGCCGACGCGGCGTGGCAGGCGCCCGCCCAGGCTGCCGGCTGACAAATCCGGCAACGGCTTCGTCGGGTAGTGGCCCAACGGTCAGCAGAGCCACGACTATCCTTTTGGGCATGACGCTTAAAAAGGAAAGCCACATGTCCGTTCAATCTGTCAATCAGGACCGCTGGCTGGACCTCAACGATGTACTGCGTGAACTGGTCGCCCAAGGCTTCATCTGCCAGGACGCGGCGGAACAGGCGCTCAATGCCCGCCGTCGCCATGCTGCTCACGGGCAGATGCATCCGCTGGAGTTCATCGCCAGCCAACAACTCGACGACCTCAGCCGGCCAGGCAAATATCTGGATCTGGAAAGCCTGACCCTGTGGCTGGCACAACAGGCCGGCCAGCCTTACTTGCGCATCGATCCGTTGAAAATCAACGTCGCAGCGATCACACCGCTGATGTCCTATGCCTTCGCGCAACGGCACAGGATTCTCGCCGTCGCCGTGGACCGTGATGCGGTGACCGTGGCCAGCGCCCAGCCTTACGTCAACGGCTGGGAAGCCGATCTGACCCACGTATTGAAGCTGCCGATCAAACGGGTCGTGGCCAACCCGGTCGACATCCAGCGCTTCAGCGTCGAATTCTTTCGTCTGGCCAAATCGGTCAGCGGCGCCAGCAATGCCGACGCCCAGGGCGGCAACCTCGGCAATTTCGAACAACTGCTCAATCTCGGCGCCAGCGACCAGGAACCGGACGCCAACGACGCGCACATCGTCAACATCGTCGACTGGCTGTTCCAGTACGCCTTCCAGCAGCGCGCCAGCGATATCCACATCGAACCGCGCCGCGAGCACGGCACCGTGCGCTTTCGCATCGACGGCGTGCTGCACAACGTCTATCAATTCCCGCCGCAGGTGACCATGGCGATCGTCAGCCGCCTGAAAAGCCTCGGTCGCATGAACGTCGCGGAAAAGCGCAAACCCCAGGATGGCCGGGTCAAGACCAAGACTCCGGACGGCGGCGAAGTGGAGTTGCGTTTGTCGACCTTGCCGACGGCGTTCGGCGAAAAAATGGTCATGCGGATTTTCGACCCGGAAGTGCTGCTGAAGAATTTCGACCAGTTGGGTTTCAGCGCCGACGACCTGCGGCGCTGGCAGGACATGACCCGCCAGCCCAACGGCATCATTCTGGTCACCGGGCCGACCGGTTCGGGCAAGACCACCACCCTGTACACCACGCTGAAAAAACTGGCGACGCCGGAGGTCAACCTCTGCACCATCGAGGACCCGATCGAAATGGTCGAGCCGGCCTTTAACCAGATGCAGGTGCAGCACAACATCGAACTGACCTTCGCCGCCGGGGTGCGCGCGCTGATGCGGCAGGACCCGGACATCATCATGATCGGCGAGATCCGCGACCTTGAAACTGCGGAAATGGCGATTCAGGCCGCACTCACCGGCCACTTGGTCTTGTCCACCCTGCACACCAACGATGCACCAAGCGCCATCAGCCGTTTGCTCGAACTCGGTGTGCCGCATTACCTGATCAAAGCCACCGTGCTCGGCGTTATGGCTCAGCGTCTGGTGCGCACCTTGTGCCCGCACTGCAAGGCGCCACTGACGCTCGAGGATGAAGACTGGCAAACCCTGACCCGGCCCTGGCAAGCGCCGCTGCCGAGCAATGCGCAGCGAGCGATCGGTTGCCTGGAATGCCGCGACACCGGCTATCGCGGCCGCGCCGGGGTCTACGAAATCATGCAACTGAGCGACAGCCTCAAAGCGCTGATCACCCCGGATACCGACCTCACCGCGATCCGCCGTCAGGCGTTCAAGGAAGGCATGCGCAGCCTGCGCCTGTCCGGCGCGCAGAAAGTCGCGGCGGGGCTGACCACGGTGGAAGAAGTACTGCGGGTGACGCCGCAAAGTGAGTTGAAATAATTCAGCACGGAACTGGATCGGGGGATCGGCTATCCAACGCCGTAGTCAATCCCAGGAGTCACCTCATCATGCGTCTCAAACTTGCTGTCGCCACCTTGGCCCTGCTGTCGCTTCCCGTTGGTTCGGCCATGGCGGACAGCTTTTGGCGTAACGTCATCTCCTCCGGTGCCACCACCGGCTCGACCTACCTGACGTTCAAGGATCACAAGCTGATCGTCGCCGCCCAGGACGACGCCGGCAGCTTCGTCGCCAGCGACGGCGGCATCCGTGGCCCGTACCTGGAAGCAGCCATGCAGAAAGTCCGCGCCGACAACCCGGGCCTGCAGGCTTCGGACATGGAACTGGCGAACGCGATTCTGGCGAAGAACGCCGTGGCGTCCGAGTAAGCCTCGCACCCTCAAAAATGCCGCTCGATCGAGCGGCTTTTTTTTGCCCGGATTACCGCCTCACCACCATCCCTTGTGGGAGCGAGCCTGCTCGCGAAAGCGGTGAGCCAGTCACCGCAAATGCCGGCTGGACGATTGCTTTCGCGAGCAGGCTCGCTCCCACAGGGGGGTGGTGGATTTAGAGATCAGCGGTAATCATCCACCGGCACGCAGGCGCAATACAGATTGCGATCGCCGTAGACGTTATCCACCCGATTCACCGCCGGCCAATATTTGTGCAATCGGGTGTGCGCATCCGGGGTAATGCCCTGTTCGACACTGTAGGGCCGTTCCCAGATCCCAGTGACATCGGCCAGCGTATGCGGCGCGCGTTTGAGCGGGTTGTCTTCGCCCGGCCAGTTGCCCTTCTGCACTTCATTGATCTCGGCGCGAATACTCAGCATCGCAGCGATGAAACGGTCGAGTTCTGCCTTGGATTCGCTCTCGGTCGGCTCGACCATCAAGGTACCCGGTACCGGGAAGGACATGGTCGGCGCGTGGAAGCCGTAATCCATCAGCCGCTTGGCAACGTCTTCCTCGCTGATGCCGGTCTGCGCCTTCAGTGGGCGCAAATCAAGAATGCATTCATGCGCCACCCGGCCGTTGCGCCCGGCGTAAAGCACCGGGAATGCCCCGGATAGATGCTGCGCCAGATAATTCGCCGCCAGAATCGCCACCTCGCTGGCGTCCGCCAGTTGCGGGCCCATCATGGCGATGTACATCCAACTGATCGGCAAAATGCTCGCACTGCCCCACGGCGCTGCGCTGACTGCGCCGTTCTGCGCCAGCGGCCCGTCAATCGGCACCACCGGATGGTTGGCGACGAACGGCGCCAGATGCGCACGAACGCCGATCGGCCCCATGCCCGGCCCGCCGCCGCCATGGGGAATGCAGAAGGTCTTGTGCAGATTCATGTGTGAGACGTCGGCGCCAATGTCCGCCGGCCTGGCCAAGCCGACCTGGGCATTGAGATTGGCGCCATCCATGTACACCTGGCCGCCGTGATGGTGAATCACTGCGCAAATTTCGCTGATGCCTTCCTCGTAAACGCCATGGGTCGACGGATAGGTCGCCATCAGGCACGACAACTTGTTCCCGGCCTCGGCGGCTTTCAGCTGCAAATCATCCAGATCGACGTTGCCCGCCTCATCGCATTCGACAATGACAACACGCATTCCGGCCATCTGCGCCGAGGCCGGGTTGGTGCCATGGGCCGATGACGGAATCAGGCAGATATCCCGCGCGCCCTCCCCCCGGCTCTCGTGATATTTACGGATCGCCAAAAGCCCGGCGTATTCGCCCTGGGCGCCGGAATTGGGCTGCATGCAGATAGCATCGAAACCGGTAATCGCGCAGAGCCAACCCTCAAGTTCTTCGATCATCAGTGTGTAACCGACAGCCTGCTCCCTCGGCACGAACGGATGCAGATTGGCGAACTGCGGCCAGGTGATCGGGATCATTTCGCTGGTGGCGTTGAGCTTCATCGTGCAGGAACCGAGCGGAATCATCGACTGATTGAGCGCCAGATCCTTGTTTTCCAGTTGTTTGAGGTAACGCAGCATCTCGGTTTCGCTGTGGTGAGCGTTGAACACCGGATGTTGCAGGTACGGCGTGCTGCGCTGGAGTTCGTCGGGAATTCCCGAGGCGATGTCCTGCGCATCAAGCGCATCAACGCTCAGGCCGTGATCGGCGCCGAGCAGCACATCGAACAGCTTCGCCACGGTGTGTTCATCACAGGTCTCGTCCAGACTCAGACCGACGCGGCCGCGACCAAGAATGCGCAGGTTGATCTGCGCCGCCTGAGCGCTTTCGATGATCGCCGTTTGCGCACCGCCGACCTCCAGGGTCAGGGTGTCGAAGAACTGCTCGTTGAGCCGTTTGATACCGTTGCGCTTGAGTCCCGCGGCGAGGAGGCAGGTCAGGCGATGCACGCGCTGGGCGATACGCTTCAAGCCCTCGGGGCCGTGATACACCGCATAACAGCTGGCGATATTGGCCAGCAGCACCTGCGCGGTGCAGATGTTCGAATTGGCTTTCTCGCGGCGGATGTGTTGCTCGCGGGTTTGCAGGGCCATGCGCAGCGCGACGTTGCCGCGAGCATCTTTCGATACACCGATGATCCGCCCCGGAATCGCTCGTTTGTATTCCTCGCGGCTGGCGAAGAACGCCGCGTGCGGGCCGCCATAACCCATCGGCACGCCAAAACGCTGGGACGAACCGAACACCACGTCGGCA
Source organism: Pseudomonas sp. TE9122 (assembly GCF_056278925.1). Classification (NCBI taxonomy): domain Bacteria; kingdom Pseudomonadati; phylum Pseudomonadota; class Gammaproteobacteria; order Pseudomonadales; family Pseudomonadaceae; genus Pseudomonas; species Pseudomonas sp. TE9122. Next base: position 5,136,501 of record NZ_JBWBQI010000001.1, read on the forward strand.
CCCAACTCACCCGGCGGCGTCAGCACCAGCAGGCTGAGCAAATCGGTGGCGACGCAGGCCAGGGCCTGTTGTGCGTGCAGGTGGTTGATCAAGGGTTTGAGATCGCGGATTTCGCCGTGGGTGTCGGGGTATTGCAGCAGCGCGCCGAACACCTCGTGCTGCGCCAGGTTATCCACCGCGTCGACGATCAGCTCGAAGCCGAAACCTTCGGCGCGGGTCTGCACCACGGAGAGGGTTTGCGGATGGCAGTTTTCATCCACAAAAAACAGATTGCTCTTCGACTTCGCCACGCGCCTGGCCAACGCCATGGCTTCGGCCGCTGCGGTGGCCTCATCGAGCAGCGAGGCGTTGGCCAGTTCCAGGCCGGTGAGGTCGATGGTCAGTTGCTGAAAATTGAGCAGCGCTTCGAGCCGGCCTTGAGCGATTTCTGGTTGGTATGGGGTGTACGCGGTGTACCAGCCGGGATTTTCCAGCACGTTGCGCAGAATGACGGTCGGCGTGACGGTGCCGTGATAACCCATGCCGATCAGGCTGGTGAACAGCTGATTCTGCTCGGCATAACCGCGTAGTTTCGCCAGCGCAGCCTGTTCGTCGAGTGCCGGCGGCAGATCCAGTGCGCGATTGAAGCGAATGCCCGGCGGCACGGTCTGCTCGATCAGCTCGGCGCGACTGCCCAGGCCGAGGCTGTCAAGCATCGCCTGCTGCTCGGCGGCATCCGGGCCAAGGTGGCGGCGCAGAAAGGCTTCGGGATCGCGTAACTGGCTCAGGGACGGCGACTGGGACATGACGGGCTCTCCTGGCTGGCGCTTGGCGTCAATCGACACGGTCAAACCAGCATAGCAGGCGAATTTTCAAGATCACGCCGCCCCTGTGGGAGCGAGCCTGCTCGCGAAAGCGGTGTTTCAGAAACCTTGGCATTGACTGATATGGCGCTTTCGCGAGCAGGCTCGCTCCCACAAAGGGATATTCGTCGCCCATAAAAAAGCCCCGACGAATCGGGGCTTTGGGTGTTGCCGGCAACTTACTCGCCGATTGCAGCCTTGTACCCAGCAGCATCCAGCAGCTTGTCCAGCTCGGCCTTGTCGCTTGGCTGGAGCTTGAAGATCCACGCGCCGTACGGGTCATTATTCAGCTCTTCTGGCGAGTCGGTCAGCGCCTCGTTGATCGCGATGACTTCACCGCTGACCGGGGCGTAGATGTCGGAGGCGGCTTTCACCGACTCGACCACGCCGGATTGATCACCGGCGGCGAACACCTTGCCGACTTCGGTCAACTCGACGAACACCACGTCGCCCAGCGCTTCCTGCGCGTGATCGCTGATGCCCACGGTGACGGTGCCGTCAGCTTCCAGACGCGCCCATTCATGACTTTCGGCAAAACGCAGTTCGGCAGGGATATCGCTCATCTTCGGTTCCTCGGAAATTGGTCAGCGGTCATACCCGCCAGAAAAGGTTAGATCAAGGTTTTGCCATGGCGCACGAAGGTCGGTTTGACCACTCGCACCGGGTACCACTTGCCACGGATTTCCACTTCGGCGCGGTCGGCAGTCGCCATCGGTACACGCGCCAGGGCAATCGATTTGCTCAGCGTAGGAGAGAAACTACCACTGGTGATCTCCCCTTCGCCAACATCGGCGATGCGCACCACCTGGTGAGCGCGCAAAACCCCGCGTTCTTCCAGCACCAGACCGACCAGCTTGTGCGCTACGCCCGCGGCTTTTTCCGCCTCCAGCGCCGCGCGACCGATGAACTGCCGCGAGGCCGGCTCCCAGGCGATGCTCCAGGCCATGTTCGAGGCCAGCGGTGAAACGTCCTGATGAATGTCCTGACCGTACAGGTTCATTCCGGCCTCGACGCGCAAGGTGTCGCGAGCACCGAGACCGATCGGAGAAATACCGGCACCGACCAGGTCGTTGAAGAAACCCGGCGCCTGATTGGCGGGCAGGCAGATTTCCAGGCCATCCTCGCCGGTGTAACCGGTACGCGCGATGAACCAGTCGCCGTCGATGGCGCCTTCGAAAGGTTTGAGTTGCTGGATCAGCGTGGCGCGGGACTGGGTCACCAGTTCGGCAATCTTGTGCCGGGCCTGCGGGCCCTGGATGGCGAGCATCGCCAGCTCGGCGCGCTCGTGCAGTTGCACGTCGTAGGCGCCGAGCTGGGCGTTCATCCAGGCCAGATCCTGATCGCGGGTCGAGGCGTTGAACACCAGCCGGTACGCGTCGTCGAGGCGATAGACGATCATGTCGTCGACGATGCCGCCGCGCTCATTGAGCATGGTGCTGTACAACGCCCGGCCGGGGCGGTGCAGACGTTCGACGTCGTTGGCCAGCAAATGCTGGAGCCAGGCCTTGGCCTGGGCGCCGGTGACATCGATCACGGTCATATGGGAAACATCGAACACCCCGCAATCGCGGCGCACTTCGTGGTGCTCCTCGACCTGCGAGCCGTAATGCAGTGGCATGTCCCAACCGCCAAAATCGACCATCTTCGCGCCGAGCGCGAGGTGCAGGTCATACAGAGGCGTACGCTGTCCCATGGGTTTCTCCTTCCGGGCGTGGCGAGGGTGCGGACCGCCGCTATACGGCTGAAAGCCTTGATGAATAAGGCTTGCAGCCGATTCCAGCGCACGGGTCTGTCAGACGAACCGCACCGAATGCCGCGCATTGTAGCCGCATGATGTAGGACTGACGACTAAGTGTTTCGATGCGCCGAACGTCGAATCAATCCGATCACCGGCAACAGCCCGACCAGCACCAGGGTCAATGCTGGCAACGAGGCGCGCGCCCATTCGCCTTCACTGGTCATTTCAAAGATGCGCACCGCCAGCGTGTCCCAGCCAAACGGGCGCATCAGGAGGGTCGCGGGCATTTCCTTGAGCACATCGACGAACACCAGCAACGCCGCACTCAAAGTGCCGGGCAGCAAGAGCGGCAGATACACTTTGAAAAACAGTCGCGGCCCACTGACACCCAGGCTACGTGCCGCTTCGGGCAAAGATGGCCGTATACGCGCCAGACTGCTTTCCAGCGGCCCGTAAGCGACAGCGATAAAGCGCACCAGATACGCCATCAGCAAAGCTGCGAGGCTGCCGAGCAGCAACGGTCTGCCCGCACCGCCGAGCCATGACGAAAGCGGAATCACCAGCTCACGATCCAGATAACTGAAGGCAAGCATGATCGACACCGCCAGCACCGAACCGGGCAAGGCGTAGCCGAGATTGGCCAGACCGACGCCGGAGTTGATGGCTGGGGTCGGCGCCAGGCGCCGGGCAAACGCCAGCAACAGTGCAACGCTGACGGTGATCAGCGCCGCCATGGCACCCAGGTACAGCGTGTGCAGAATCAGTCCGGCGTAGCGCTCATCCAGATCGAAGCGTCCACGCTGCCAGAACCACACGATCAGTTGCAGCACCGGGATGACGAAGGCGCTGGCGAACACCAATCCACACCAGCCCGTCGCCGCGAAGGCCTTGATTCCCCGCAGGTGATACAGCGCTTTCACCCGTGGCCGCTCGTTGGCGGCTCGATTCACCCCGCGTGCACGGCGTTCACCGTACAGCACCAGCATCACCACCAGCAGCAACAGACTGGCCAGTTGCGCGGCGCTGGGCAGGCTGAAGAAGCCGTACCAGGTTTTGTAGATCGCCGTAGTGAAGGTGTCGAAGTTGAACACCGACACCGCGCCAAAATCGGCGAGGGTTTCCATCAGCGCCAGCGCCACGCCCGCGCCGATCGCCGGACGCGCCATCGGCAACGCGACCCGCCAGAACGCCTGCCACGGCGATTGCCCGAGCACCCGCGCCGCTTCCATCAGGCCTTTGCCCTGAGCCAGAAACGCGGTGCGCGCCAGCAGATAAACGTAGGGATAAAACACCAGCACCAGCACCACGATCACCCCGCCGGTGGACCGTACCCGAGGCAGGCGCAGGCCGGTGCCGAACCATTCGCGCAACAGGGACTGCACGGGGCCGGCGAAATCGAGCAGGCCGACGAAAACGAACGCCAGTACATACGCTGGAATGGCGAAGGGCAGCATCAACGCCCAGTCGAGCCAGCGCCGACCGGGAAATTCGCAGAGGCTGGTCAGCCAGGCCAGGCTGACACCCAGCAGAGTCACGCCGACACCGACGCCGAGGATCAGCGTCAGGGTATTGCCGAGCAGACGCGGCATCTGGGTTTGCCACAGGTGCGACCAGATCTGCTGATCGATGGTCTGCCACGACAGCAGCAACACGCTCAGGGGCAACAACACCAGTGCGGCGATGGCGAAGACGATGGGGTACCAGCGGCGTTGGGCGGGGTGGGCCACTTTTGGGTCTCTGGAGGGATTGGGGTGTTCTTGGATTGCGTATTTCAGGTTGGGATTGCTGCCCTCACCCTAGCCCTCTCCCGGAGGGAGAGGGAACTGACCGAGGTGCTCATGCAAACTACATCGACCTGAGATATTGAGTCGAACTCAAGTTTCGAAAGCAACAAGTTGGCTCCCTCTCCCTCCGGGAGAGGGCTGGGGTGAGGGAGCGATCTTGAAAGATCAACAGTTACACGAAACGCCTCAGTTCCACCCCGCCCGATCCATCATCCGGATCGCCTCGGCCTGACGTTTACCCGCCACCTCAACCGGCAACGTATCAGCAACAAACTTGCCCCACGCCGCCACTTCTTCCGATGGCGCCACCGCCGGGTTGGCCGGGAATTCCTGGTTCACATCAGCAAAAATCTTCTGTGCCTCAGGCGTGGTCATCCATTCGACCAGCGCCTTGGCCGCTTCCGGGTGCGGTGCATGTTTGGTCAGGCCGATGCCCGACAGGTTCACATGCACACCGCGATCGGCCTGATTCGGCCAGAACAGCTTCACCGGCAATTCAGGCTTCTGCTTGTGCAAGCGACCGTAGTAGTAGGTGTTGACGATGCCAACGTCACACTGCCCGGCGTTGATCGCTTCCAGCACTGCAACGTCATCGGAGAACACGTCAGTGGACAGGTTGTTGACCCAGCCCTTGAGGATTTTCTCGGTCTTCTCGGCGCCGTGGACTTCGATCATGGTCGCAGTCAACGACTGGTTGTAGACCTTCTTCGCCGTGCGCAGGCACAGGCGGCCTTCCCAGTTCTTGTCGGCCAGCGCTTCGTAGGTGGTCAGTTCGCCCGGCTTCACCCGCTCGGTGGAATAGGCGATGGTCCGTGCGCGCAGGCTCAGGCCGGTCCAGGCGTGGGTGGACGAGCGATATTGCTGAGGAATATTGGCGTCGATGGTTTTCGAGGTGAATGGCTGGAGGATGCCCATCTGCTCGGCCTGCCACAGGTTGCCGGCATCGACGGTAAGCAGCAGATCGGCGGTGGCGGTTTCGCCTTCGGCCTTGATGCGCTGCATCAGCGGCGCTTCCTTGTCGGTGATGAACTTGATCTTCACCCCGGTCTTGGCGGTGTAGGCATCGAATACCGGTTTGATCAGCTCATCGATGCGCGACGAGTACACCACCACCTCATCGGCGGCCTGGGCAGTGGTGCTGCCGATCAGGGTCAAGGCCAGTGCGGTCAGAAGACGCTTGGGTGCCAACATGGGAGTGGTCTCACGGTCGGGAAAGGTGGGCCAAATGATAAGGACTCACATTTACCACCACAATCGAACACTGGGGGAAGGCGTTACCAGATGTTGCACGGCTCAAAACTGCGGTAAGTGGGCGGACGCTTTCGCGAGCAGGCTCGCTCCCACATTGGAATGCATCTCAACAGTGGGAGCGAGCCTGCTCGCGAAGGGGCCATCAGCCTCAATGAGGCGGTCAGGGCTTTGCCAGAGTTGGAAGATCCCCAGTCAACCCCAGCGCCTCGCGCACAAACAACGCCTTCGCCTCGGGCATCTGCTCGACCAGTTTCAATCCGGCATTGCGCAACCAGCGCAGCGGCAGGGGGTCGGCCTGGAACAACCGCTCGAAGCCTTCCATCGCTGCCATCAGCGCCAGATTGTGCGGCATGCGCCGACGCTCGTAGCGGCTCAGCACCTTCACGTCCGCCATTCGCTCACCGCGCTGATGCGCTTGCAGGAGCACTTCCGCCAGCACCGCTGCATCGAGGAAACCAAGGTTCACACCCTGCCCCGCCAACGGGTGAATGGTGTGCGCCGCATCACCGATCAAGGCCAGGCCCTCAGCGACGTAGCGCTTGGCATGGCGCTGACGCAGCGGCACGCACAGACGCGGATCGGCGTTGATCACTTCACCGAGGCGCCCTTCGAAGGCTCGCTCCAGCTCAGCGCAAAACGCCGTCTCCTCGAGTGCCATCAGGCGCTCGGCTTCACCCGGCGTGGTCGACCAGACGATCGAGCACCAGTCCTGCTGACCATCACGCTCCAGCGGCAAAAACGCCAATGGCCCGTGATCGGTAAAGCGCTGCCAGGCGGTTTTGCGGTGCGGCTGGCTGCAGCGCACGCTGGTGACGATGGCGTGATGCAGATAATCCCACTCGCGAGTCGCCACGCCGGTCAGACGGCGCACAGCAGAATTGGCGCCATCGGCCGCGATCACCAGCGGCGCGCGCAAGGTGCGGCCGTCGGCCAGGGTCAGCAGCCAGTCATCGCCGGAGCGACGCATCTGCTCCAGCCGCGCATTGGCCAACATGCCGAGGTCGCAATCATGCAAACGCTCGAGCAAGGCATCCTGGACCACGCGATTTTCGACGATGTGGCCGAGCACATCGGCATGCACGCTGCTCGCCGAGAAATGAATCTGCCCGGTGCCGCTGCCGTCCCACACATGCATGTCGGTGTACGGGCTGCTGCGCCGCTGGGCGATGCCGTCCCAGACACCAAGGCGTTCGAGAATGCGCTGGCTCGCCGCCGACAATGCACTGACGCGCGGTTCGAACGCCGCTTCGGCATCGAAGGGTTTGACACTCAGCGGGCTACCGTCGAGCAACAGCACTTCCAGCCCACTGTCCTGTAACGCCAGCGCCAGGGCGCTGCCGACCATTCCGGCTCCGACAATCAGCACATCTGCGCGCATTTCCATGCTTTAGGCCTGTCTCGCTTGCGGCTTGAGCCGCACGTAAAGGGTTTTACCGACCCGCGCCACAAGGTTGCCGGCGCCGTCATGAATGTCGACCTGCAACTGCGGCAAGTATTTGTCGCCGTTGGCGGTCTGCCGGCGGATCTCGTCGAGCAGGGTCTGGTCGATGTTGAACCGGGCGAACACCGGGCCTTTGCCCGGCGCAATGAAATCGATGTCGGCGGCCTTGTCCCAGACGATGTACTTCGGACCGAGGTTTTCCATGAGCATCAACATGAAGAACGGGTCGACCATCGAATACAGACTGCCGCCAAACTGGGTGCCGACATAGTTGCGGTTGTACCAGCCCAACCCCATGGACACCTGAACGTCGCGAAAGTCATCGCTGATGTGGCGCACCCGCACACCCGCGCCGAGATATGGCGGGTAGCAGGTCATTACCCAACGCATCAGTCGTGCCTTGCCGAATGTGTTGCTCAGCCACTCAAGCATCCGGACGGGTTCCCAGACCCATCGCCTGCCGGGCGAACCAGCGTTTGGCTGGCGGCAGCAGGTCGAGGCCGAGCAGGCCGAGGTTGCGCCCCAGCGACACCAGCGGCTGGGTGCTGCCGAACAGACGCGTGACCTGATCGGAGAAGCCCACCGTCAGGTCCTGATCGAGGCGCTGCCGCTCGCGATAGGCCTGCAACGTGGCGAAGTCGCCCAGCGGCTTGTCGCTGGCCAGCAGCGCGGCAGCCAAGGCGTCGGCGTCACGCAGCGACAGGTTGAAGCCCTGGCCGGCGATCGGGTGCAGGCTGTGTGCGGCGTTGCCGAGCACGGCCAGATGCGAGCGCACCTGTTCTTCAGCTTCGATCAGTGACAGCGGATAAAGATGCCGTGCGCCGACCTGTTTCAAAGTGCCGAGGCGGTAACCGAATACGCCTTGCAGCTCGCTGAGAAAATCACGCTCGCTCAATTCAGTCAGACGCTGCGCGTCCATGCCCAGCCGCGTCCACACCAGTGCGCAACGATTGTCCGGCAGCGGCAGCAGGGCCATCGGCCCCTCATCGGTAAAGCGCTCGAAGGCCATGCCGTTGTGCGCTTCGCTCGGGGTGATGTTGGCGATCAGCGCGCTCTGGTTGTAAGGGCGCTTGCGCACGTTGATGCCCAACTGTTCGCGCAAGCCGGAGCGGCCGCCATCGGCGAGCACCGCGAGATCGCATTCCAGCGTGGTTTCATCGTTGAGGGTCAGGCGATAGCCATCGGCCAACGGCTCCATGCGCGTGACTTCCGCCGGGCAGCGCCACGTGATCACGTCTTTGTCGAGGTGCTGCCACAGGCACTGGCCGAGCCAGGCGTTCTCCACCACGTAACCGAGCGCTGGCACACCCTCTTCCATCGCCGACAAGCGCGCGGTGGAGAAGCGGCCACGGTCAGAGACGTGAATCTGTTTGATCGGCTCGGCTCGGCGGGAAATTTCCTGCCACACGCCCAAGCGCTGATAAATCTGCCGCGAGCCGAAGGACAGCGCCGAGGAGCGAGCGTCGTAGCTCGGTTGCCAGCTGTCGCCGGGGGCGAACGGTTCGATCAGGACAATTTTCCAGCCCTGCGCCTTGGCCCCGGCCTGCAACGCCAACGCCAGACTGGCGCCGACCAGACCGCCACCGATGATTGCCAGATTGACTCGACTCATGCTGCGTGTGTCCTTGCTTGTGCCATCAGCGCTTCGATCTCGGCGACGGTTTTCGGCACGCCGCTGGTGAGGATTTCACAACCGGATCGGGTCACGACCACGTCATCCTCGATGCGCACGCCAATGCCACGCCATTTCTTCGCCACGTTCTGATTGTCTGCCGCGATGTAGATGCCAGGCTCCACGGTCAGCGCCATGCCGACCTCCAGCACACGCCATTCGCCGCCGACCTTGTACTCGCCAACGTCATGCACATCCATGCCCAGCCAGTGGCCGGCGCGGTGCATATAAAAAGCCTTGTAGGCTTCGCTGGCGATCAACTCGTCAACCTCGCCCTGCAACAAGCCAAGCTTGACCAGACCTGCGGTGATCACCCGCACCGTGGCTTCGTGCGCCTGGTTCCAGTGCTTGTTGGGGGCAATCTCGGCGAATGCCGCTTCCTGCGAAGCCAGCACCAACTCGTAGATCGCCTTCTGCTCCGGCGAGAACCTGCCATTGACCGGCCAGGTGCGGGTGATGTCGCTGGCGTAGCAGTCGATCTCGCAACCAGCGTCTATCAACACCAGATCGCCGTCCTTGAGCAGCGCGTCATTTTGCTGGTAATGCAGGATGCAGCTGTTGCGCCCGGCGGCGACGATCGAACCGTAGGCCGGCATCTTCGCCCCGCCCTTGCGGAATTCGTAATCCAGCTCGGCTTCGAGGCTGTATTCATACAGCCCCGGACGACTGGCCTGCATCGCGCGGATATGCGCCTGCGCCGAAATCCGCGCGGCTTCGCGCATCACCTTCACTTCTGCCGCCGATTTATACAGGCGCATGTCGTGCAGGAGGTGATCCAGGGCAACGAATTCATTCGGCGGCTGCGCGCCGAGGTGCGCCTTGGAGCGGATCACGTTGATCCAGTCCATCAAATGCCGATCGAATTCAGGGTTGCTGCCCATCGCCGAATAGACCCGGTCGCGGCCTTCGATCAGGCCCGGGAGGATGTCGTCGATGTCAGTAATCGGAAAGGCGTCGTCGGCGCCGTACTCGCGGATCGCGCCTTCCTGCCCGGCGCGCAGGCCATCCCACAATTCGCGTTCGGCGTTGCGTTCACGGCAGAACAGGATGTACTCGCCGTGCTCGCGGCCGGGCATCAGGACGATGACGGCCTGTGGCTCGGGAAAACCGCTGAGGTACTGGAAGTCGCTGTCCTGACGATAGACATGCTCGACGTCGCGGTTGCGGATGGCCACCGCGGCGGCGGGCAGGATCGCGATGCTGTTGGGCTCCATCTGCGCCATCAGGGCCTTGCGGCGACGGCTGTATTCCGCTTTGGGGATATGGGTCATGGGCAGATGGCTTTCCCTGGCACGCGATTAATGCAGCGAAGGTTTGGCCGCTGGCGGCACATCGGACTTCTTGGTTTCCGAGAACAGCAGCAGAGGCGCGACGCGCAGGTATTCCATGACTTCCATGTAGTCGGATTCGCCGTCTTCGGATTCCTCCAGCGCGTCCTGCACCTGGGAAATGGCGGCCAGATCCTGCAGCACTTCGGTGGCTTCGGTGCTGAGCATGCTGCTGTCGCGGCAGTTCAGGCCGAAACCGCTGAGGAAGCCCTGGCACCATTCGCCCAGTGCAGCAGCGCGGTCGGCCAGCGGCGCATCGTCGGTCGGCAGCAGCAGCACGACAGTGACGTCGTCGCCGGTCAGCTCGCCTTTGACCATCTCCTGCAGGCCGATCAGAGCGTTGCGGACGTTGTCCTGGATGTCGCCTTCGAGCAGTTCGGCGGCGTCGATCAGCCAGCCTTCGTGATCGAAGCCGGCCCCGGCGCAACTGCGCCCGAGCAGCACGCCGTGCAGTTCGGCAGGCGAGACGTTGTGGCCGCTGGCAGTCAGCAGGGTGGCAAAGGCTTGGTACGGGGAATTCGCAATGGTCATGGGCAGCTAGGCGCCAGACGGCGCTATGTCTAGAATGAAGGCCTTGTATCCTACATCGACAGCCCCGCCAAGACCATTAAAGGCTGTCCGCCAGTCACCACCCATCAGACGAACACGTGGACCCAATGGAAGACACCGACCTGCAAGCGCTGATGGCCAGACTCGAACTGCTGATTGGCCGAGTCGAGCAACTTAAGAGTCAAAACGCACTCTTACTAGCTCAGGAAAAAACCTGGCGCGAGGAACGCGCTCACCTCATTGAAAAAAACGAAATCGCCCGGCGTAAGGTCGAATCGATGATTTCGCGCCTCAAGGCCCTGGAGCAAGACTCATGAGTTCAAGCAATAGCGTTACCGTGCAGATCCTCGACAAAGAGTATTCGATCATCTGCCCGCCGGAAGAACGCAGCAATCTGGTCAGTGCCGCGCGCTACCTGGACGGCAAGATGCGCGAGATCCGCAGCAGCGGCAAAGTCATCGGTGCCGACCGCATTGCCGTGATGGCCGCGCTGAACATCACCCACGACCTGTTGCACAAAGAAGAGCGCCCGGACATCCAGGCCAGCGGTTCGACCCGCGAACAGGTGCGCGACTTGCTCGATCGTGTCGATCTGGTCCTGGCCGACGATCAGAACACCGCCAAGGGCTGATTCGCCTGGCAGCTTGAGGTATACTCGCGGCACTCCCTGGGGTGCTTGCCAGTTGACGATGTCCCGGAGCCGATTCGCACTACCCTGGAAGTTGCACGTTGGGCTGGTGTGCATGTCCGCTAGACGGAAAGCCTTAAAGTCTACTGCTTCTTCCACCTTGAACTTTCGGGTTCAAGGGCTGAGTTGACAGCGGTTCATCCGGGGAGCCTGATTCGAAATCCGATGTCGGTGTATGCCGACATCGGATTTTTTATGCGTACGTTTTTGCATCCACCTGCCGAAGCCGAACCATGACCGAACCCGCGCTGCTGCCCCGCCCGCAACTCCGCCGCCTGCTGCGCAAGGCGCGCCGCGCACTGACGCCAGGCGAACAACGCCAGGCAGCCAAAGGCCTGTTCCGCCAATTGGCCCAGGACCCGCACTTTCGCCGGGCAAAACATATCTCTCTGTATTTACCCACCGACGGTGAAATCGATCCGCGCCTGCTCCTGCGCGAAGCCCAGCGTCGCGGCAAGGCAACTTATCTGCCGGTACTCAGCGCGTGGCCACGAACGAAAATGGTCTTCCAGCGTATTCGTCCTGGCGAAAAGCTGACCCCCAATCGTTTCCGCATCCTCGAGCCCCGGGCCAATCTGGCTCGGCAACGCAAGGTCTGGGCGCTGGATCTGGTGCTGTTGCCGCTGGTAGGGTTTGACGATGTCGGCGGGCGCCTGGGCATGGGCGGCGGATTTTATGATCGCAGCCTCGCCTATCTGGCCCGGCGCAAGAACTGGCGCAAGCCGACGCTGCTGGGCCTGGCCCATGAGTGTCAGAAGGTCGAACGTCTGGCGCAGGCGAGCTGGGATGTCCCGTTACAAGGCACGGTCACCGACAAGGCGTGGTATTTCGCAGAGTAGACGCCGCATGGAACAGCGGCGTCGAAGAGACAGGTTCAGCGTTTGAAAGCGGTCGACTGTTGCACCTGTTGCGCCACTTCAATCGGCGCGTCGGTCTTGTTCGCCCACAGGCTCTGCGCGTAACCGGTGGTTACCACGCCCAGGCCAAACAAAATTACCAAAGTCCATAGCAAATCCGGTTTGCGTTTCATCGATTGCCCCCCTCAAGGCACATCATCACGATGACAGCAGCGGTTTCCGTTCGTAGGCCGTGCAGCAGCGTCAAGCTTTAAAGGCCGGCATTTTGCGGCAACGTGAACCTGTGCGCAAACGCTGACGTCAACCGACTGTCGGTTTGTCATAAAATTGCCCGACAACCTGCCCAATGACCGCTTCAGGAGCACACCACATGGCCTACTGGCTGATGAAATCAGAGCCCGACGAACTCTCGATCAAGGGTCTGGAAAAGCTCGGCAAGGCGCGCTGGGACGGGGTTCGCAACTATCAGGCGCGCAATTTCCTGCGGGCGATGGCGGTCGGTGACGAGTTCTTTTTCTACCATTCCAGCTGCCCCGAGCCGGGGATTGCCGGGATTGGCAAAATTATCCAAGCAGCGTATCCCGATCCGACGGCGCTGGAGCCGCAGAGCCATTACTTCGATCCGAAGGCCACAGCGCAGAAGAATGCCTGGAGCGCCATCGACGTGGCGCACGTCGAAACCTTTGCGCGAGTCTTGAAGCTCGACTACCTGAAACAGCAGACCGCGCTGGCAGAAATGCCACTGGTGCAGAAAGGCTCGCGGTTGTCGGTGATGCCGGTGACGACGGAGCAGTGGGCGGCAGTTATCGCGCTCAAACCCTGATTCATTTTTGCCTGATAAATAGCTTTCGCGAGCAGGCTCGCTCCCACAGTGGATTGGTGGTGATGCACATTTTTGCATTCACCGAATAACCCTGTGGGAGCGAGCCTGCTCGCGAAGGGGCCTGCCCGGACAGCGAATGACTTACTGAATGATCAGGTTGTTGAACAACAGATCCTCAACAACAGGCTTGCCGGTCTCGTCATTCATGACCTGCTGGGTCTGCTTCAACGCTTCCTGACGCAGCTTTTCCTTGCCCTCGATGCTGCCCATCGCCTCGGTCGACTGCTGAGTGAACAACGCCACCAGCTGATTGCGGATCAGCGGCTCGTTGGCCTTGACCAGTTTGGTCGCCTCCTCACCAGTCACACGCAATGCCACATCGGCTTTGTAGACCTTGAGCTTGGCGGTGCCGTCGAGGCCATAGTTGCCGACGAACGGCGGGCTCAGGGTGATGTAATTGACCTTCGGCGCCTCACCTTCTTTGGCTTCTTCGGCCAGTGCTGCCACAGGCAGAGACAGGGCCAGCAACAACATGATCCACGCTTTCACAATTCGCTCCTTATCCGGTTTGCGGCCTAGCATAACGACCCGCCGCGCAAGCACAAGCTTATGGCTGACTATCAGGGCCGGGCATGCTCGTTGACCCGTTGATTCACACACCTACACTTATCGGCCATCACTCCCAAAGGAATAGCCCTGATGAAAGCCGTGCTGTGCAAAGCCTTCGGCCCTGCCGAATCGCTGGTGCTGGAAGACGTCGCCAGTCCTGTCGCGAAGAAGAATGAAATCCTGCTGGACGTGCACGCTGCCGGAGTCAATTTCCCGGACACGCTGATCATCGAGGGCAAATACCAGTTCAAACCGCCCTTCCCGTTTTCGCCAGGCGGTGAAGCGGCGGGCGTGGTGCGCGAAGTCGGGGAAAAGGTCAGCCATCTGAAAGTCGGCGACCGGGTCATGGCCCTGACTGGCTGGGGCAGTTTTGCCGAGCAGGTGGCGGTGCCGGGCTACAACGTCCTGCCGATTCCGCCGTCGATGGATTTCAACATCGCCGCTGCATTCAGCATGACCTACGGCACCTCGATGCACGCGCTCAAGCAACGCGCCAACCTGCAACCGGGCGAAACCCTGCTGGTGCTCGGCGCATCGGGCGGCGTCGGCCTCGCCGCCGTGGAGATTGGCAAAGCCATGGGTGCCCGCGTGATCGCCGCCGCCAGCAGCGCCGAGAAACTCGCGGTGGCCAAGGCTGCCGGCGCCGATGAGCTGATCAATTACAGCGAAGCCAGCCTCAAGGAGGAGATCAAACGCCTCACCGACGGCCAGGGCGCCGACGTGATCTACGATCCGGTCGGCGGCGACCTGTTCGACCAGGCCATCCGCGCCATCGCCTGGAACGGCCGCCTGCTGGTGGTCGGCTTCGCCAGCGGACGCATCCCGGAACTGCCGGTCAACCTCGCCCTGCTCAAAGGCGCAGCGGTGCTCGGCGTGTTCTGGGGCTCCTTTGCCCAGCGCCAACCCCAGGACAACGCAGCCAACTTCCAGCAGCTGTTCAGCTGGTTTGCCGAGGGCAAACTCAAACCGCTGGTGTCGCAGGTGTATCCGCTGAGCAATGCCGCGCAGGCAATCGATGATCTCGGTCAGCGCAAGGCTGTGGGCAAGGTTGTCGTTCAGGTTCGTTAACAACATGGAGCGATCCGGAGCAACCATCCGGATCGCTTTGGCGTTGAGGTCTGCCTCTCCCATGCGCAAAACCGCAGAAACCCACCCGAGCCACCATTCCCTCAGCGCCGCGTACTTGTCTCAGAGCGACATGTTCATAAAGGAACGTTCATCTGCCCAAATTTCCGCTGTTTTGCCGACGTGAAGCGATGCTATTTTCGGTAACGAAACTGTAACATTCGCATCCGCAGTCAAAACAAGAAAACTGGAGCTCTTGAATGTTTGCTTTCTTTCGTCCTGCCGCACATCAGGCTCCATTGCCTGAAGAAAAAATAGACAGCACCTACCGCCGCCTGCGCTGGCAGATCTTCGCCGGTATCTTTATCGGCTACGCCGGTTACTACCTGCTGCGCAAGAACTTCTCCCTGGCCATGCCGTACCTGATCGACGAAGGCTACAGCCGTGGCGACCTTGGTCTGGCAATGTCGGCGATCGCTATTGCTTACGGCCTGTCGAAGTTCCTCATGGGCCTGGTGTCCGACCGTTCCAACCCGCGCTTCTTCCTGCCGTTCGGTCTGCTGGTCTCGGCCGGGGTGATGTTCATTTTCGGTTTCGCGCCGTGGGCAACGTCCAGCGTGACGATGATGTTCATTCTCCTGTTCATCAACGGCTGGGCGCAGGGCATGGGCTGGCCGCCGAGCGGGCGGACCATGGTGCACTGGTGGTCGCAGAAGGAACGCGGTGGCGTGGTGTCGGTGTGGAACGTGGCGCATAACGTCGGCGGCGGTCTGATCGGCCCGCTGTTCCTGATCGGCATGGGTCTGTTCAACGACTGGCACGCGGCGTTCTACGTACCGGCAGCGGTCGCGCTGGGCGTGGCGGTGTTCGCCTTCATCACCATGCGTGACACCCCGCAATCGGTCGGCCTGCCGCCGATCGAGCAGTACAAGAACGACTACCCGGAAGGCTACGACGCCAGCCACGAAGACGAATTCAGCGCCAAGGAAATCTTCGTCAAATACGTGCTGCGCAACAAAATGCTCTGGTACATCGCTCTGGCCAACGTCTTCGTCTACTTGCTGCGCTACGGCGTGCTGGACTGGGCGCCGACGTACCTGAAGGAAGCCAAGGGCTTCACCGTGGATAAGACCTCGTGGGCCTATTTCTTCTACGAGTGGGCAGGCATCCCGGGCACGCTGCTGTGCGGCTGGATGTCAGACAAGATCTTCCGTGGCAACCGTGGTTTGACCGGCATGGTGTTCATGGCCCTGGTGACTGTTGCGACCCTGGTTTACTGGCTCAATCCGGCCGGCAATCCGATGGTCGACATGATCGCCCTGCTGTCGATCGGCTTCCTGATCTACGGCCCGGTGATGCTGATCGGCCTGCAAGCGCTGGAACTGGCGCCGAAGAAAGCCGCCGGTACTGCAGCGGGCTTCACCGGTCTGTTCGGTTATCTGGGGGGTTCGGTCGCGGCCAGTGCGGCGATGGGCTACACCGTTGACCACTTCGGCTGGGATGGCGGTTTCGTGCTGCTGGTCGGCGCTTGCCTGCTGGCGATGGCCTTCCTTGCGCCAACGCTGTGGCACAAGCAAGTCGCCAGTCAGAGCCGTGAAGCGGTCGCCTGATCGCTGTGTGATTTACAGCGCTTGAGCCGCGCCTCCAGATTTCGATCCGGCATGGCGTGGCTGCGCAGGGCGTGCGCGGTCTGCTCGACATAATCGCGAGTGGTGCCGTACCGCCCGCTGGCGCTGGCGAACACCTGGCTGAGCACATGATCCGGCAAGTTGCCGGCATAGCTCGGCAGGTGGCGCTCCAGAACGAATCCCAAAGCCTGCACCTGAGTGCCATCTTCGAGCCGGCAATTGAGCCAGTGCGGGCGATACGAGGGAAACGGCATCTCACGTTTCCACAGGGCATACAGCGCGGTATCGAGATTGTCTTCCGGCAAGCGGTAGGCAAAACCGCTGCATGAACCGCCGCGATCCAGACCGAACACCAGACCGGGCATTTCCGGGGTACCCCGATGCTCGTGGGACCACAGGTACAAGCCGCGATGATAGCCATGCACGCGACCGCGCATGCGCTCGACCGCCGTGCATTCCGGCCGCCAGATCAGCGAACCATAGGCGAACAGCCACACCGGCCCGCCCTTGTGGCGTGCCATGGTCGATTGCATGGAAGCGAGAAGTTGTTCGTGCGTCAGCTGCGGCCCAAGATCGAGCCGCGGAGGGTAAGCCAGGTTCAGAATTGCGTTTTCAATGGCGCTCATGGCGAATAGCGTTCAGCTCCCCGCGGGTGAAGAATTACTTAATAGAACGCACCGTTGTAACAATAAGGCACATATGTTTTAAGGCAAATTAAGTGCCACTGATTAATTGCCTGATTCATATATAACCTAGCGATATTTACTGTTTAGGGTAAATACCGATCGGCTATATACCAAGTTATAAGTCTCAGGAGCGCGGCGCGTAGGCGAACACATCAGCGCGCATCTGATGCGCATCCATCCCCGCCTCGACCAGCGCGTCCAGCGTGCCGTAAACCATCGCCGGCGAACCGCTGGCATAGACATGCAGCGGCTTCAGATCGGGGAAATCCTCGCAAACCGCTTCGTGCAACATCCCGCAGCGCCCTTCCCAGCCGCACTGGTCGCTGACCACTTTGTGCAGGAACAGATTGGGCAGCTTCAGCCATTCGTCCCAGTGCTCGATCTGATAAAAGTCTTCTGGACGGCGTACGCCCCAATACAGATGCACTGGATGCTTGAAGCCTTCGGCGCGGCAATGTTCGATCAGGCTGTGAATCTGGCCCATGCCGGTGCCGGCGGCGATCAACACCAGCGGACCGTCGGGTAGTTCCGCAAGATGTGTGTCACCGAACGGCAACTCGACACGCACCAGCGGGTTGCGTTGCAGCTGCTCGATCAGGCTCAACGCACTGGTTTCGCGCGCCAGCACATGGATTTCCAGATCACGTCCGCCGTGGGGCGCCGAAGCCATGGAGAACGCCGATTTCTCGCCGTTCTCACGCTCGATCATCAAATATTGCCCGGCGTGATAGCGCGGCGGCTTGCCCGCCGGTGCACGCAGACGCACGCGCCAGGTATCGCCGCCGACCTCGCGGCACTCAATGACCTGACACGACAGGCTGCGCACCGGCAATTCACCGAGTGCGAGCACGCCATCCCACAACAGCACGCAGTCTTCCAGCGGTGCGGCGATGCAGGTGTAGAACTCGCCATGGTCGTGGACTTTGCCGGCCTGCTCGACGCGGCCCTCGACCAGCAGCGCTGCACACACGTGGCAATTGCCGTTGCGACAGCTTTGCGGGCAGTCATAGCCCAGACGCCGCGCGCCGTCGAGAATCCGCTCACCGGGCTGTATCTCGAGCACTGCTCCGGAAGGCTGCAGGGTTACACGCATCAATCTATTCCTAACTGATTCCAGATGGCATCGATCCGTTGGGTGACGGCGTCGTCCTTGACGATTACGCGGCCCCACTCGCGGGTGGTTTCGCCCGGCCACTTGTGGGTGGCATCCAGGCCCATTTTCGAGCCCAGGCCGGAAATCGGCGAAGCGAAGTCGAGGTAGTCGATCGGCGTGTTGTCGATCATCACTGTGTCGCGCTTGGGGTCCATGCGCGTGGTGATGGCCCAGATCACGTCGTTCCAGTCGCGGGCGTTGATATCGTCGTCAGTGACGATAACGAACTTGGTGTACATGAACTGTCGCAAAAACGACCAGACACCGAGCATCACGCGCTTGGCATGCCCCGGATACGACTTCTTCATCGTCACCACGGCCATGCGGTACGAGCAGCCTTCCGGCGGCAGGTAGAAGTCAGTGATCTCCGGGAACTGCTTCTGCAGAATCGGTACGAACACTTCGTTCAGCGCCACGCCGAGAATCGCCGGCTCATCCGGCGGACGGCCGGTGTAGGTGCTGTGATAGATCGGCTTGATCCGGTGGGTGATGCGCTCGACGGTCAACACCGGGAAGCTGTCGACTTCGTTGTAGTAACCGGTGTGGTCGCCATACGGGCCTTCGTCGGCCATTTCGCCCGGATGAATCACGCCTTCAAGGATGATTTCGGCGGTGGCCGGCACTTGCAGATCGTTGCCACGGCACTTGACCAGTTCGGTACGGTTGCCGCGCAAGAGCCCTGCGAAAGCATATTCGGAAAGGCTGTCCGGCACTGGCGTCACGGCACCGAGAATCGTTGCCGGATCGGCGCCAAGGGCTACGGACACCGGGAACGGCTGGCCCGGGTGCTTCTCGCACCACTCGCGGAAGTCGAGAGCGCCGCCACGATGGCTGAGCCAGCGCATGATCACCTTGTTGCGGCCGATCACTTGCTGGCGGTAGATACCGAGGTTCTGGCGTTCCTTGTTCGGGCCTTTGGTGACCGTCAGGCCCCAAGTGATCAGCGGACCGACGTCGCCGGGCCAGCAGGTCTGCACCGGCAACATCGCCAGATCGACATCGTCGCCTTCGATGACCACTTCCTGGCATACCGCGTCTTTGACGACTTTCGGCGCCATCGAAATGATCTTGCGGAAGATCGGCAGTTTCGACCACGCGTCCTTCAAGCCCTTCGGCGGCTCCGGCTCCTTGAGGAAGGCCAGCAGCTTGCCGATTTCGCGCAGCTCGCTGACCGACTCGGCGCCCATGCCCATGGCCACGCGCTCGGGGGTGCCGAACAGGTTGCCGAGCACCGGAATGTCGTAACCGGTGGGCTTCTCGAACAACAGTGCCGGGCCTTTGGCCCGCAACGTGCGATCGCACACCTCAGTCATCTCCAGCACCGGCGAGACGGGAATCTGGATGCGTTTCAACTCTCCGCGCTGCTCAAGCTGCTGCACGAAATCCCGAAGATCCTTGAATTTCATTGACGATGGCACCCTCAAAATAGGCGTACATCCTACCTGCTCTGAGGGGCAAACAGCAGCCCGTCATTGCTCGATTGTGGCCCCCGCGCTGCGGCGAAGGCGCAGGCCTCGAACTCGGGAGTGCGCTGCCGACGCCGCAATATCGGCCCATCAACAGATATCCGTGACGGGCGCGAGATTTTTCGGGGCAAAAAAAAACGCCCCCTCTCGGGAGCGTCCTTTGTTGAAACGCCAGCGTATTACTTGCGTTTCATCGACAAGAAGAACTCGTCGTTGGTCTTGGTCGTTTTCAGCTTGTCGACCAGGAACTCGATGGCGGCGACTTCGTCCATCGGGTGCAGCAGCTTGCGCAGAATCCACATGCGCTGCAGTTCGTCGTCGGCGGTCAGCAACTCTTCGCGGCGGGTGCCGGAGCGGTTGATGTTGATGGCCGGGAACACACGCTTCTCGGCGATCTTGCGATCCAGAGGCAGTTCCATGTTGCCGGTACCCTTGAACTCTTCGTAGATCACTTCGTCCATCTTCGAGCCGGTTTCAACCAGCGCGGTGGCGATAATGGTCAGCGAGCCGCCTTCTTCGATGTTACGCGCGGCACCGAAGAAACGCTTCGGCTTCTCCAGGGCGTGGGCATCGACACCACCGGTCAATACCTTGCCGGAGCTCGGGATCACGGTGTTGTAGGCACGGGCCAGACGGGTGATGGAGTCGAGCAGGATCACCACGTCTTTCTTGTGTTCGACCAGACGCTTGGCCTTCTCGATCACCATTTCAGCAACCTGCACGTGACGGGTCGGCGGCTCGTCGAAGGTCGAGGCAACCACTTCGCCGCGCACGGTGCGCTGCATTTCGGTCACTTCTTCCGGACGCTCGTCGATCAACAGCACGATCAGGTGAACTTCAGGATTGTTACGGGCGATGTTCGCTGCGATGTTCTGCAGCATGATCGTTTTACCGGCTTTCGGCGGTGCGACGATCAGACCACGCTGGCCTTTGCCGATCGGTGCACACAGGTCGATCACGCGACCGGTGAGGTCTTCGGTGGAACCGTTGCCGGCTTCCATCTTCATGCGCACCGTCGGGAACAGCGGCGTCAGGTTCTCGAAGAGAATCTTGTTTTTCGCGTTCTCCGGACGATCGAAGTTGATCGTGTCGACCTTGAGCAGGGCGAAATACCGCTCGCCTTCCTTCGGAGGGCGGATCTTGCCAACGATGGTGTCACCGGTGCGCAAGTTGAAGCGGCGGATCTGGCTCGGCGAGACGTAGATGTCGTCAGGGCCGGCGAGGTAGGAAGCGTCTGCGGAGCGCAGGAAGCCGAAGCCGTCCTGGAGAATCTCCAGCACGCCATCACCGGAGATTTCCTCGCCGCTTTTCGCGTGCTTTTTCAGCAGGGAGAAAATCACGTCCTGCTTGCGCGAACGGGCCATATTTTCTATGCCCATCTGTTCGGCCAATTCGAGCAGTTCGGTAATCGGCTTTTGCTTGAGTTCAGTCAGATTCATATAGGAATGACGTAATCATTTATGGAGGGGGGGAAATTAAGCTTTTGGCTTAATGAGGCCGCGCCGCGGAGAAGGCGACAGGATCGCGAACTAATTCGAAAAGGAGTGCGTCGGCGACGGCTAGCAGGGGGCATTGGAGAAACCAGTGCGGGGCCGAATGTACCACCTGAGTTTCGGAGCGTCTAGCCCTGAATACGCAAAAAGCCCCGCGATTTGCGGGGCTTTTTTTCAGCGTTTTACTGCGACGCTCAGATGTTGGCGTCGAGGAAAGCCGCCAGCTGCGACTTCGACAGTGCGCCGACCTTGGTCGCTTCAACGTTGCCGTTCTTGAACAGCATCAGCGTCGGGATACCACGCACGCCATGCTTGGCCGGGGTTTCCTGGTTTTCGTCGATGTTCAGTTTGGCGACGGTCAGCTTGCCTTTGTAAGTCTCGGCAATCTCGTCCAGAACCGGTGCGATCATTTTGCAAGGGCCGCACCATTCAGCCCAGTAGTCGACCAGGACAGCGCCTTCGGCCTTGAGTACGTCGGCTTCGAAGCTAGCGTCGCTAACGTGTTTGATCAGATCGCTGCTCATGGAATTCTCCAGGTTGTAAGCAAAAAAACGTGGCCCATCATAGCCGCCCTTCCCTTGTTCAGGAAGCCGCAGATGATTGAGTGTTGCTATGGCCCTTGATGAGTTTGGGTATAGCTCAAGTCACGCCGTGGCGGGAGCGATGAAGGCGATTCCAGTGCGCAGGGCGGCGTTGCGCACGTGTTCCTGCATGGCTTTCTGCGCCGCCGCCGAGGCGCGGCGCGCCAGTGCGCGGAGGATCTTGCGGTGTTCCTGCCAGGTTTCCATGGCGCGCTCGGCGCGGATGAACGGCAGTTTCTGGCTCTCGAGGAAGATCTCGGCGCTGGCGGTGAGAATGCTCAGCATCGCCTGATTACCGCTGGCAAGAAGGATGCGTCGGTGGAATTCGAAGTCGAGTTTCGCCGCTGCCTCAAAGTCGCCGAGCTTCAATTGCTCGCGCATGGCCGCAACGTTGTCTTCCAGCGCATCCAGATCGAACGTGCTCAACGTCACCGCCGCCAGCCCTGCTGCAAACCCTTCGAGCGCATAGCGCAATTGAAAGATATCCAGCGGCGATGCCTGCGCCGCAAACGACCAGCCTGGCGCGTTGTCGCCGCGCGACAATTCGACCGGCGACTGCACGAACACGCCCTTGCCCGGCTGAATGCTGACCACGCCCAGTGCACTGAGCGACGACAGCGCTTCACGCAACGATGCCCGACTGACGCCCAGTTGCAGCGCCAGATCCCGTTGCGAAGGCAACGCGTCGCCGGCACCGAAGCCCTGTTCGGTGATCAGTTTGCGGATCGCTTGCAGCGCCACTTCGGGTACGGCGCGGGAGATCGAATTCATGATGTGCGGACGCGTCAGGGCCAAGGTGCGGCTAGTTGTAAAGCTATTCGTCGAGTCCGGCAAGTCGTGCCCCAGCGGGGTTCGGCACTTGCAGCCGATGCGCCATCGCAGTGCGAAAACCGAGTTAACTGTTCAGACCAGTAAGACCGAACGAAGCCGCTGCTACTGCGGCCTGCCGGGGCGAAATCCGCCTGTTGGCACGGCCCATGCTCTGTCCGATCGCAGCAACCACTTCCCGCCGATCCGGAGATTGTCCATGACCCAGCGTTACAGCGCCCTCCTCGCTTCCCTGTTTGCCGGCCTGCTGCTGTGCCAGGCCCCCGCTCACGCCGACGGTCTGGACGACGTGGTCAAACGCGGCACGCTGAAAGTCGCCGTGCCCCAGGACTTCCCGCCGTTCGGCTCGGTCGGCCCGGACATGAAGCCGCGCGGCCTGGATATCGACACGGCGAAGCTGCTCGCTGACCAACTCAAGGTCAAACTCGAACTGACCCCGGTCAACAGCACCAACCGCATCCCGTTCCTCACCACCGGCAAAGTCGATCTGGTGATCTCCAGCCTCGGCAAAAACGCCGAGCGTGAGAAAGTCATCGACTTCTCCCGCGCCTATGCGCCGTTCTACCTCGCCGTGTTCGGTCCGCCAGACGCCGCGATCACCAGCCTCGACGACCTCAAGGGCAAGACCATCAGCGTAACCCGGGGCGCCATCGAAGACATCGAGCTGAGCAAAGTCGCCCCCGAAGGCGTGACCATCAAACGTTTCGAAGACAACAACTCGACCATCGCTGCTTATCTGGCAGGCCAGGTCGATCTGATCGCCAGCGGCAACGTGGTGATGGTGGCCATCAGCGAGAAGAACCCCAAGCGCGTGCCGGCGCTGAAGGTGAAGCTCAAGGATTCGCCGGTCTACGTCGGTGTGAACAAGAACGAAGCGGCGTTGCTGACCAAGGTCAACGACATCCTCAACACCGCCAAGGCTGACGGCGCGCTGGAAAAGAACTCGCAGACCTGGCTGAAAGAGCCGCTGCCGGCCGATCTCTGATCGACTGCGCGGGAGACCTTCATGGCTTATCAGTTCGATTTTTTGCCGGTGGTGGAAAACACCGACCTGCTGCTGCGCGGCGCTTTGTTCACGCTGGAGCTGACCGCCATCGGCGCGCTGCTCGGGGTCGGCGTCGGGATTGTCGGGGCGCTGGTGCGGGCGTGGCAGATCCGCCCGTTCTCGGCGATCTTCGGCGTCTACGTCGAGTTGATCCGCAACACGCCGTTTCTGGTGCAACTGTTCTTCATCTTCTTCGGCCTGCCATCACTCGGCGTGCAGATTTCCGAATGGCAGGCGGCGGTGCTGGCGATGGTGATCAACCTTGGCGCCTATTCGACCGAGATCATCCGCGCCGGCATCCAGGCGATTCCGCGCGGGCAGCTGGAAGCGGCAGCGGCACTGGCGATGACCCGCTTCGAAGCGTTCCGCCACGTCGTCCTGCTGCCGGCGCTGGGCAAGGTCTGGCCGGCGCTGAGCAGCCAGATCATCATTGTCATGCTCGGTTCGGCGGTGTGTTCGCAGATCGCCACGGAAGAATTGAGCTTCGCCGCCAACTTCATTCAGTCACGCAACTTCCGCGCCTTTGAAACCTACGCGCTGACCACCCTGATCTACCTGTGCATGGCGCTGCTGATCCGCCAATTGCTCAACTGGTTCGGCCGGCGGTTCATTGCGAGGAGCAGCCAATGAGCGATTTCACTTTCTGGGACATCCTGCGCAACCTGCTCACCGGCCTGCAATGGACCCTGGCGCTGTCACTGGTGGCGTTCATTGGCGGCGGCCTCGTCGGCCTGCTGATTCTGGTGATGCGCATCTCCAAGAACACGCTATCAAGCAGCATCGCCCGCACCTGGATCGAGCTGTTTCAGGGCACGCCACTGTTGATGCAACTGTTTCTGGTGTTCTTCGGCGTGGCGCTGGCCGGCATCGAGATTTCACCGTGGATGGCCGCCGCGATCGCTTTGACCTTATTCACCAGCGCCTACCTGGCGGAGATCTGGCGCGGCTGCGTCGAGGCCATTCCCCACGGTCAGTGGGAAGCCTCGTCGAGCCTGGCGCTCAATCCGCTCGAGCAGCTGCGCTACGTGATTCTGCCGCAAGCGCTGCGCATCGCCGTGGCGCCGACCGTGGGCTTCTCGGTGCAAGTGGTCAAAGGCACAGCGGTGACCTCGATCATCGGCTTCACCGAACTGACCAAGACCGGCGGCATGCTCGCCAACGCCACGTTCGAACCGTTCATGGTCTACGGCCTCGTCGCCCTCGGCTACTTCCTGCTCTGCTACCCCTTGTCCCTCAGTGCGCGCTACCTGGAAAGGAGACTGCATGCCTCTGCTTAGAATTTCCGCCCTGCATAAATACTACGGCGATCACCACGTGCTCAAAGGCATCGACCTCAGCGTCGAGGAAGGCCAGGTCGTGGCGATCATCGGCCGCAGCGGCTCGGGCAAATCGACCCTGTTGCGCACGCTCAACGGCCTGGAATCGATCAACGATGGCGTGATCGAAGTCGACGGCGAATACCTCGACGCCGCCCGCGCTGATCTGCGCAGCCTGCGGCAGAAGGTCGGCATGGTCTTCCAGCAGTTCAACCTGTTCCCGCACCTGACCGTCGGCGAAAACGTCATGCTCGCGCCGCAAGTGGTGCAGAAAGTACCCAAGGCCAAGGCAGCCGAACTGGCGCGCGAAATGCTCGAGCGAGTCGGGCTCGGGGAGAAATTCGATGCCTTCCCGGACCGTTTGTCCGGTGGTCAGCAGCAACGGGTGGCGATCGCCCGGGCTTTGGCGATGTCGCCGAAGGTGCTGCTGTGCGATGAAATCACCTCGGCGCTGGACCCTGAGCTGGTCAATGAAGTGCTCAGCGTGGTGCGGCAATTGGCCAAGGAAGGCATGACGCTGATCATGGTCACCCACGAGATGCGCTTTGCCCGGGAAGTCGGCGACAAACTGGTGTTCATGCACCATGGCAAGGTGCATGAGGTGGGCGATCCAAAGGTGTTGTTTGCCAATCCGCAGACGGCGGAGCTGGCGAACTTTATTGGCACGGTGGAAGCGACAGCCTGAAGCAGCCTCATCCTGATCATTCCCACGCACCGCGTTGATCGTTCCCACGCTCCGCGTGGGAATGCAGCCAGGGACGCTCCGCGTCCCAAAAGCGGACGCAGAGCGTCCGGTGAGGCACTCCCACGCGGAGCGTGGGAACGATCAGGTTCGGGGTGCGCGCTCCGGCGGTTTGAGCCATGCGCGTTGGCGCCAGCGTTTGATCGTGGCACGATGTCGGGGTTATCGACCGAGACCCCCTGACCATGCCGCAATCCCAAGCCAAGAATCTGTCCCTGATCGCCGCAATCGACCTGGGCTCCAACAGCTTTCACATGGTCGTGGCCAAGGCCCAGAACGGCGAAATCCGCATCCTCGAGCGCCTCGGCGAGAAGGTGCAACTGGCCGCCGGCATCGACGACGCGCGCCAGCTCAACGAAGAATCGATGCAGCGCGGCCTCGATTGCCTCAAGCGCTTTGCCCAACTGATCAACGGTATGCCGCTCGGCGCCGTGCGCATCGTCGGCACCAACGCCCTGCGTGAAGCGCGCAATCGTGGCGAATTCATCCGCCGCGCCGAAGAAATCCTCGGCCACACGGTAGAAGTCATTTCCGGCCGTGAAGAAGCGCGCCTGATCTATCTCGGCGTTTCGCACACGCTCGCTGACACCCCAGGCAAACGTTTGGTCGCCGACATCGGCGGCGGCAGCACCGAATTCATCATCGGCCAGCGCTTCGAGCCGTTGCTGCGCGAAAGCCTGCAAATGGGCTGCGTGAGTTTCACCCAGCGCTACTTCAAGGACGGCAAGATCACCCCGGCGCGCTACGCCCAGGCCTACACGGCGGCGCGCCTGGAAATCATGAGCATCGAGCACGCCCTGCATCGCCTGACCTGGGATGAAGCCATCGGCTCCTCCGGTACGATTCGCGCCATCGGACTGGCCCTGAAGGCCGGCGGCCACGGCAGCGGCGAGGTCAACGCCGAAGGCCTGGCGTGGCTCAAGCGCAAGCTGTTCAAGCTCGGCGACGCCGACAAGATCGATTTCGAAGGCATCAAGCCTGACCGCCGCGCGATCTTCCCGGCTGGCCTGGCGATTCTCGAAGCGATCTTCGACGCCCTTGAACTGCAACGCATGGACCATTGCGAAGGCGCGCTGCGTGAAGGCGTGCTCTACGACCTGCTCGGCCGTCATCACCATGAAGACGTGCGCGAACGCACCCTGACCTCGCTGATGGAGCGCTATCACGTCGACCTGGAACAGGCAGCGCGGGTCGAGCGCAAGGCCCTGCACGCCTTCGATCAGGTCGCCGTGGACTGGGAACTGGATGACGGCATCTGGCGCGAACTGCTCGGCTGGGCGGCGAAAGTCCACGAAGTCGGCCTCGACATCGCTCACTATCACTACCACAAGCATGGCGCCTACCTGATCGAACACTCCGATCTGGCCGGCTTCTCGCGAGAAGACCAGCAGATGCTCGCGCTATTGGTGCGCGGGCATCGGCGCAATATTCCCAAGGACAAATTCGCCGAATTCGGCGATGACGGCATCAAACTGATTCGCCTGTGCGTGCTGCTGCGGTTTGCGATTCTGTTCCATCACATTCGCGGGACCCAGGCGATGCCACAGGTGGCGCTGCATGCCAATGGCGATCATCTCGACGTGGAATTCCCGGAGAACTGGCTGGATGAAAATCAGCTGACCCAGGCGGATTTCGGCCTGGAAGCGGATTGGCTGACGCGGGTTGGAATTGTCCTCACGGTGCACTGAGTAACTGGCTGGCACAAAAAAGGCGATCCGTTAGGATCGCCTTTTTATTGGGTTTGGCTTGAGAGCGGCGGTGTAGCTCTCCCCTCACCCCAGCCCTCTCCCGAGGGAGAGGGAGCCGATTTGTACTAGCGTTGAGGCCAGAGTTCGATCAGGTATTTCAGGTCAGTGTATGACGCAAGACACCTCGGTCAGTCCCCTCTCCCTCCGGGAGAGGGTTAGGGTGAGGGGCTTTTGACCTTCGGCACTTAACTGCTGACAGGCAATATCGGGCTGCCCAGCCGCTCCAGCAACGTCGCCTGCGCACTGCGCGGGTTCTGGTTGCCAGTGGGTGTGTTGCGGATGTAGCGGCCGTCTGACTGCAGGCTCCAGCTGTGGGTGTTGTCGGTCAGGTACAGCTCCAGCTCCTTCTTGACGCGGGTCAGCAGCTTCTTGCCTTCCACCGGGAAGCAGGTCTCGACGCGCTTGTCGAGGTTGCGCTCCATCCAGTCAGCGCTGGAGAGGAACATCTGCTCGTCGCCGCCGTTGAGGAAGTAGAACACCCGCGTGTGCTCGAGGAAGCGGCCAATGATCGAGCGCACATGAATGTTGTGCGAGACCCCGGCGATGCCCGGACGCAGGCAGCACATGCCGCGCACCACCAGATCGATGCGCACGCCGGACTGGCTGGCCTTGTACAGCGCGCGGATGATCTTCGGATCGGTCAGCGAGTTGAACTTGGCGATGATGTGCGCCGGTTTGCCTTCGAGGGCGAACTGGGTTTCGCGGGCAATCATGTCGAGCATGCCCTTCTTCAGGGTGAACGGCGCATGCAGCAGCTTTTTCATGCGCAGCGTCTTGCCCATGCCGATCAACTGGCTGAACAGTTTGCCGACGTCCTCGCACAAAGCGTCGTCGGAGGTCAGCAGGCTGTAGTCGGTGTAAAGCTTGGCGTTACCGGCGTGGTAGTTGCCGGTACCGAGATGCGCATAACGGACGATTTCGCCAGCCTCACGGCGCAGGATCAGCATCATCTTGGCGTGGGTCTTGAAGCCGACCACGCCGTAGATCACCACTGCGCCCGCCGCTTGCAGACGGCTGGCCAGCTGCAGGTTGGATTCTTCGTCGAAGCGCGCGCGCAGCTCGATCACCGCAGTGACTTCCTTGCCGTTACGCGCGGCGTCGACCAGCGCATCGACGATTTCTGAGTTGGCGCCGGAGCGGTACAGGGTCTGGCGAACCGCGAGCACGTGCGGGTCTTTCGCGGCCTGACGCAGCAGGTCGACCACCGGCGTGAACGACTCGAACGGGTGCAGCAGGAGGATGTCCTGCTTGCTGACCACGCTGAAAATGTTTTCGCTGTTCTGCAGCAGTTTTGGGATCTGCGGGGTGAACGGCGTGTATTGCAGCTCTGGATGGCTGTCCAGACCAGTGATGCTGAACAGGCGCGTCAGGTTGACCGGGCCGTTGACCTGATACAGCTCGGTCTCGCTCAGGTTGAACTGCTTGAGCAGGTAGTCCGAGAGGTGTTTCGGGCAGGTGTCGGCAACTTCCAGACGCACCGCGTCACCGTAGCGCCGCGAGAACAACTCGCCACGCAGGGCGCGGGCCAGGTCTTCGACGTCTTCGGAGTCGAGCGCCAGGTCGGCGTTTCGGGTCAGACGGAACTGGTAGCAGCCTTTGACCTTCATGCCCTGGAACAGGTCATCGGCGTGGGCGTGGATCATCGACGACAGGAATACATAGTTGTCGCCAGCGCCGCCGACTTCTTCCGGGACCTTGATGATCCGCGGCAGCAGACGTGGCGCCGGAATGATCGCCAGACCGGAGTCGCGACCGAAGGCGTCGATGCCTTCGAGCTCGACGATGAAGTTCAGACTCTTGTTCACCAGCAGCGGGAACGGGTGCGTCGGGTCGAGGCCGATCGGGGTGATGATCGGCGCGATCTCGTCGCGGAAATAGCGGCGTACCCAAGTCTTGAGCTTGGTTGTCCAGTTGCGCCGACGGATGAAGCGCACCTGATGCTTTTCCAGCTCGGGCAGGAGGATGTCGTTGAGGATCGCGTACTGGCGGTCAACGTGACCGTGAACCAGTTCGCTGATCCGCGCCAGCGCCTGATGCGGCTGCAAGCCGTCAGCGCCGGCCTGTTCGCGGGCAAAAGTGATCTGCTTTTTCAGCCCGGCGACGCGGATCTCGAAGAATTCGTCGAGGTTGCTGGAGAAGATCAGCAGGAACTTCAGACGCTCCAGCAACGGGTAGGACTCGTCCAGCGCCTGTTCCAGCACGCGGATGTTGAACTGCAATTGCGAAAGCTCGCGGTGGATGTACAGGCTGCTGTCATCCAGGCCGGGAATGGCGATCGCCGGCACCGCCACAGCGGTTTCGGCAACCGGCGCGGGTGGCGCAGGCTCCAGTTCCGGCGGGGTTTCGGTGATTTGCTCGACCACCGGCTGAGCTTCTTTTACGGCAACTTCAGTGAGTCCTTCGGTATTCATGGAATGTTCCTGGGAGGGCTATTTCTGCTCTCGTAACAATTGAGCGGCACGAACGGCAAAGTAAGTCAGGATGCCATCTGCACCGGCACGTTTAAAGGCGGTCAGTGACTCGAGGATCACCGCTTCGCTCAACCAGCCATTCTGGATAGCGGCCATGTGCATGGCGTATTCGCCACTGACCTGATAGACGAAGGTCGGCACCTTGAAGGCATCTTTGACGCGAAAAAGAATGTCCAGGTAGGGCATGCCCGGTTTGACCATGACCATGTCCGCACCTTCGGACAAGTCGGCACCGACTTCGTGCAGCGCCTCGTCACTGTTGGCCGGGTCCATCTGATAAGAAGCCTTGTTCGCCTTGCCGAGGTTCGACGCCGAACCCACGGCATCGCGGAAAGGCCCGTAGTAGGCGCTGGCATACTTGGCCGAGTAGGCCATGATGCGCACGTTGACGTGGCCGGCAATTTCCAGCGCCTCACGAATCGCCTGGATGCGGCCGTCCATCATGTCCGATGGCGCCACCACCTGCGCGCCGGCTTCGGCGTGGGACAACGCCTGACGCACCAGCGCATCGACAGTGATGTCGTTCTGCACGTAGCCGTCTTCATCGAGAATGCCGTCCTGACCGTGGGTGGTGAACGGGTCCAGCGCGACGTCAGTGATCACGCCCAGCTCCGGGAAACGCTCGCGCAGGGCGCGAGTGGCGCGCTGGGCGATGCCTTCGGGATTCCAGGCTTCGGCGGCATCGAGGGATTTCAGCCCAGGCGGGGTGACCGGGAACAGAGCCAGCGCCGGAATGCCCAGCTCGACCCATTTCGCCGCTTCTTCAAGCAGCAGATCAATGCTCAGTCGCTCGACGCCCGGCATCGAGGCCACGGCTTCGCGGCGGTTTTCACCGTCGAGCACGAACACCGGCAGAATCAGATCATCGACCGTCAATACGTTTTCACGCACCAGGCGCCGCGAAAAATCATCACGACGATTGCGGCGCAGACGAGTGGCTGGGAACAGACGATTGGCGGGGGTAAAGCTCACGGCAGACTCCTGAGCCCGGGCAAACGGGCGAGCGTGACAGTTATAGACGGCCATTATGACTAACAGATGACAGTTATGTGTGCTCTGTGACAGGTAGCCGCAATCCATTGTCGATGTAGGAAATGTTCACGTCGAGACACATTTGGACACTTTCATGAATGTGCCCGAAGGGTTAGGCTGCGCGTTCATTTCGCCAGCACCCAGACAATGCTCCAACAATTTCTGCACGACTTTGGCTACTTTGCCTTGTTTCTCGGCACGTTCTTCGAAGGCGAAACCATTCTGGTGCTCGCAGGCTTCCTTGCGTTCCGTGGATACATGGACATCAACCTGGTGGTGGTCGTGGCGTTCTTCGGCAGTTATGCCGGTGATCAGCTGTGGTACTTCCTGGGGCGCAAGCACGGGCGCAAATTGCTTGCGCGCAAACCGCGCTGGCAGATGATGGGCGACCGTGCGCTGGAGCACATCCGCAAACATCCGGACATCTGGGTCCTGAGCTTCCGCTTCGTTTATGGCCTGCGCACGGTGATGCCGGTGGCGATCGGCCTGTCCGGTTATCCACCGGGACGTTACTTGCTGCTCAACGGCATCGGCGCGGCGATCTGGGCCACCGCCCTGGCTGCGGCGGCTTACCACTTCGGCGCAGTGCTGGAAGGCATGCTCGGCAGCATCAAGAAGTACGAGCTGTGGGTGCTCGGCGCATTGCTGATCCTCGGGCTGGGCCTGTGGCTGCGGCGCCGCTTCAAGAATGCGCAACTGGCAAAGAAAATCTATCAGGACGAGCAGCTCGCCAAGGCCGCCGAGGCCGAGCAGTTGCGTCAGGCCGAAGCGACCCCTCCTGCCGGACCGAAAACGCCAGCCGAATAAGCCATTCGCTGGCGGCTGCCACGCGCATTCCAGGCAAATAATGAACACCCCGCCGCCGTTGCGATCCATTGAGAGAGCGCTCTGTTCCCGCGCGCGTCAGCCATGCCCCTATGGCCACGCGCGACGATTTAAGGGACATTGAGCGCCATGAATCTGGAGAGAAGCCCATGAGCAAAAAAGTTGCAGTGATCCTGTCCGGCAGTGGCGTGTACGACGGCGCCGAAATCCAGGAAAGTGTCATCACCCTGCTGCGCCTCGACCAGCGCGGCGCACAGGTGCAGTGCTTCGCGCCAAACATCGCGCAATTGCATGTGATCAACCACCTGACCGGCGAAGAAATGCCGGAATCGCGCAACGTACTGGTGGAATCGGCGCGGATTGCCCGGGGCAACGTCAAGGATATCCGCGACGCCGATGTCGAGGATTTCGACGCACTGATCGTGCCCGGCGGTTTCGGCGCGGCAAAGAACCTGTCGAACTTCGCGATCGAAGGCGCCGGCTGCACCGTGCAACCTGAAGTGCTGGCCTTGGCCGAAGCATTTGCCGAAGCGGGCAAACCGGTCGGGCTGATCTGCATCTCACCGGCACTGGCGGCGAAAATCTATGGCCCAGGCGTGACCTGCACCATCGGCAACGACGCCGACACCGCTGCGGCCATGAACAAAATGGGCGCCACCCACGAAGAGTGCGCCGTGACGGAAATCGTCGAAGACAAGGCGCGCAAACTGGTCACCACCCCGGCTTACATGCTGGCGCAGACCATCAGTGAAGCGGCTTCGGGGATCAACAAACTGGTCGACCGCGTGCTCGAACTGACCCACGAAAACGACGCTTGAAATCAAAAGATCGCAGCCTTCGGCAGCTCCTAAAGGTTTCGTGTCGCGCCGTGATATTGCGGCATACACCGCCCCTGTAGGAGCTGCCGCAGGCTGCGATCTTTTCAGGGCTTGCGGGTGAGCCGGGTGAGAATCCGATCCAGCGCATTGGCAAACGCCTGCTTCTCGCGCTCGCCAAACGGCGCCGGGCCGCCGCTCATCTGGCCCTGCTCCCTGAGATCGGTGAACAGATTCCGCACCGCCAGCCGCTCGCCCATGTTCTGCGCATCGAACTCCTTGCCGCGCGGATCCAGTGCCGCCACGCCCTTCTTGACCAGCCGATCGGCCAGCGGAATATCGCTGCAGATCACCAGCTCGCCCGGCACGGCGTGCTCGACCAGATAATCATCCGCCGCATCCGGCCCGCTCGGCACCACGATCAGTTTGACGATGGCCAGCCCCGGCTTGGTCTGCGGCTGCCCGGCTACCAGCACCACTTCGAACTGGCGCTTGAGGGCGAATTTCACTACAAGATCCTTCGCCGCCCGTGGACAGGCGTCGGCATCAATCCATACACGCATGTTCTTGCCTCCAAAAAATTCGCGAGCAGGCTCGCTCCCACAGGATACATACCGAACCTGTGGGAGCGAGCCTGCTCGCGAATATGAGCGCAGCGAATGCCTTTATGCAGCCGAAACCCGACGCTTCTCCGCCACCCAACTGCGCCCATACAGCACAGCAATCGCCACAATCGCCACCACCTGCGCGGTCAGCGAATAGGCATCGGCATGGATCCCCAGCCAGTCGAATTCGAAGAACGCGACCGGCCGTGTGCCGAAGATCCCGGCTTCCTGCAAGGCCTTCACGCCATGCCCGGCAAACACCACCGACAGCGCGCACAACAGCGCAGCGTTGATGCTAAAGAACAAGGTCAGCGGCAGTTTCGCCGAGCCGCGCAGAATCACCCAGGCCAGGCCGACCAGCAGCACCAGCGCCGTCGCGCCGCCGGCCAGCACGGCGTTGTGCCCGGCTGGACCGGCCTGCAGCCACAGGGTTTCGTAGAACAGGATCACTTCAAACAACTCGCGATAGACCGAGAAGAACGCCAGGATCGCAAAGCCGAAACGTCCACCGCCGCCGACCAGACTGCTTTTGATGTAATCCTGCCAGGCCGCCGCATGACGGCGGTCATGCATCCACACGCCGAGCCACAACACTATGACGCTGGCAAACAGCGCGGTGGCGCCTTCCAGCAACTCACGCTGCGAACCGCTGACGTCGATGACGTACGCCGCCAGTGCCCAGGTACCCAGACCTGCCAGCAGTGCCAGACCCCAGCCAACGTTGACACTGCGTACTGCCGATTGCTGACCGGTATTGCGCAGGAAGGCGAGGATCGCCGCCAGCACCAGAATCGCTTCCAGGCCTTCGCGCAGCAGAATCAGCAGGCCGGAGATGAAGCTCAGCGACCAGCTCAGACCATCGCTGCCCAGCAGGCCGGCGGATTCCTTGAGTTTGGCTTTGGCCGCGTCCAGACGCTGTTCGGCCTGCTCGACCGGCAGACCATCCTGCAATGACTGCCGATACGCCATCAGCGATTTTTCGGTGTCCTTGCGCACGTTGGCATCGACGTTATCCAGCGAGCTTTCGACCAGTTCGAAGCCTTCCAGATACGCCGCCACCGACAGGTCATAGGCCTGATCGTGTTCACCGGCGCGGTAGGCCGCGAGGCTTTTGTCCAGCGTGGCGGCGGTGTAATCGAGCAACTGCGCCGGCCCGCGCTTGACCTGCGGTGGTTGCGCGCGCTGGGCACGGAACGACGCCGCGACCTCTGCGCCCTCCGCCGCCTGCACTTCGGCCGGGGTCTGCCGGGCCAGGTCGGCGATGTTGTAGACCTTGTCGGACTTGGCGGCCGCCGCATCGGCGCTGAAGCCGGCGATGTAGGTGGCCAGATCCCAGCGCTGGCGATCATCGAGCTGATCGGCGAACGCCGGCATGTCGGTGCCTTCGACGCCCTGGCCGAGGGTGCTGTAGATCGCGTACAGACTCAGGTGATCCATGCGCGCAGCGTCGCGCA
This sequence comes from Pseudomonas sp. TE9122, assembly GCF_056278925.1. Classification (NCBI taxonomy): domain Bacteria; kingdom Pseudomonadati; phylum Pseudomonadota; class Gammaproteobacteria; order Pseudomonadales; family Pseudomonadaceae; genus Pseudomonas; species Pseudomonas sp. TE9122. The sequence goes on from NZ_JBWBQI010000001.1 coordinate 5,171,036, forward strand.
GGTTGGCTGGCGCAGGGGTCAGACCGACACCGGCCGGGCCGTCGCCAGCACCTGTATCGCCGTGGCACACCGAGCAATTTTGCGCATACAGCGGCGCACCGCGTGTCGGGTCCGGGGTGATGATCGGTGCCTGGCTGACTTCATAAGCCACCGCCAGTTTCGCCCCCAGCTGTCGGGCCTGACGGGCGACATCGGCACCGTCCTGCTTCGCACTGATGGCGGCGTGCAAAAACTCCACGCCCTGTTCCAGCGCGGCTTTTTCCGGTTTGGCTGGCAATGCAGTGATCAAGCCTTGCAGAACCTGGGTGAATTCCAGCTGCTCGCGGTATTCGCCATCGTCGATGACTTTGCCTGCCGCGACCGTCGGCGGGTAATCGGCACTGATGTAATCGAGCAGGTGCAACGCTTGCGGCGCGCCTTCCACGGTATCGGCCAGCAGCGGCAGGCTGCTCAGGGACAATAACGGGAACAGCAGCCAGGCCAGCAATCGGGACGAGGCAGTCATGAACGAATCTCAAATGGAAATGCGAAGTTACATATTGTTCACTTCGAAGACATTTCTCTCAAGCTTTGTCGGCGTTTCGCTTTGATTGGCAGGAAATACCCGGCAGACGGCAGCAGCGTTTGTCGCCGAGTATTGCCGCACTGCCCGCTGCCGATTGACGCTCGATCAAGATCGCAGCCATTTGCCACCATCCACTTTATACTGCCCGCCCCAGAGCATTTGCGCGCAAGGAATCAACCTCAATGCGGAGTCTTCCGTTCGTTTTGCTGCTTTGCGTCGCTGTTCAGTTGAGCGGTTGTGCCGCCTATCGCAACTACGATCTTGAAATGCAGCAGACCACCGAGCAAATGACCCGGGGCAATCTGACCGGGGCTCTGGCACTGGTGGAAATGAACAACCCGTGGGAAGACAAGGATCTGCTGTATTACCTGGAAAAAGGCGCGATCCTCAGCGCTGGCAGTGCCCTGCCCGACAGCCAGGACGCCTGGCGCAATGCCGACCGCATGATCTTCCAGCGCGAGGAAGCCAACCCGTCCGGCGCGATGAAATTACTGGCCCGTTTCGGTGATGAAATGGGCACGATGCTGGTCAACGACAAGCTGCGGCGCTATGAAGGCTACGATTACGAAAAGGTCATGTTGACTACGCAAATGGCCTTGAACCAGCTATCCGTCAATGACTTTGCCGGCGCCCGCGCAGACATCAGGAAAACCCACGAACGCGAAGCATTGATCGCCCGCCAGCGTGAAAAGCAATACGAAGCGGCCGAGGAACAGGCAAAAGCTCAAGGCAAAGTTCTCCATTACAAGGAACTGGAAGGCTACCCGGTCGCCTTGCTTGATGCGCCGCAGGTCGTTGAGCTGAAAAACGGCTATCAGAGTGCGTTCAGCCACTATCTGGCCGGATTCACCTATGAAGCCCTCGGCGAACGCGCCCTCGCGGCGGCCGGTTATCGTCAGGCGATCGAACTGCGGCCGGATATGCCCTTGCTGCAAAAGGCCCTGCGCAATCTCGTCAAACCGCCAGCGAAAGCCGATGAAAGCGATGTGTTGCTGATTATCCAGAGTGGCCTGGCTCCGGCTCGCAGCTCAGTGCAAGTGCCGATCCCGGTTCGTCTGAACGAAACGCTGGTCATCATCGCGCCCATTTCATTCCCGGTGATGGTGCCGGACGCGGTCACGCCCAACTTCAGCCATATCACCGTAGACGGTCGCAAACAGCCGTTGGTAGTGATCAACAGCGTGACCGATATGTCCATGCGCACACTGCGCGACGACATGCCGCAAATCATCTCGCGGGCGATGTTCCGCGCCAACATGGCCGCCATCGGCCAAGCGCAGGAAAACGAGCGCAACCCGGCGAAAGCCTCGTTGATCGTCACTCAGCATGATCCGTTCGAAGAAGCCGACACCCGCACATGGCGAGCGTTGCCGGACAAGACGCTGGTCGCCCGCCTGCGCTTGAAGAAAGGCCTGCATACCTTCCGTTTTGCGCCTGCGTCCATCGACCACCCTTTTGAAATGCGCGTCGACCAGGACCGCCAGATTCTGCACCTGCGGGTATTCCGGGATCAGGTCTATACCGTCGGATCAGCCTTTGTACCGAATAAAAAACCCGCGTCGGATACACCCGCTTCTGCGGAGAAGTGATGGCACCGCATCTGAAAATGCACCCAAAAAGCTATTACATAGCCATCACCCCACGTTTATAATGCCGCGCCCTCGCCCAGCGAGCCGGCATCAAAAGCTCCTCACGCATGAGGAATTGGCAGGAGGCCAGCGCCACCGTCGATAGGTCACACCAGCCCGACCAGCACACGCGGCTGCAAGTTTTGTTACTCAGGGAAGAAGTACCCATGGCATTCCGCGCTCCCATGCTGCTCGCGCTCAGCGCCGTCACGCTGTTGTCCGGCTGCGCAGCGTTTCGCAACTACGATTCCGAACTGGCCCAGACCAATCAGCAACTGGCTTCCGGCAACGTCGACGCCGCGCTGACCCTGCTGGAAAAGAACAACACCGGTACCGACAAAGACCTGCTCTATTACTTCGAGAAAGGCGAACTGCTGCGCGCCAAGGGCGACCTGTCGGGCAGCCAGAACGCCTGGGGCAGTGCCGATCAGGTGGTCGGCCAGTGGGAAGACGCGGTCAAGCTCGACTCGGCCAAGTATCTGGCACAGTTCGGCAGCTTCATCGTCAACGACAAGGTGCGTCGCTACGAAGGCTATGACTACGAGAAAGTCATGCTGACCACGCAGATGGCCTTGAACCTGTTGGCGGTCAACGATTTCGATGGCGCCCGCACTGCGATCAAAAAGACCCACGAACGCGAAGCGGTGATCGCTGACCTGCGCGACAAGGAATACCTCAAGAGCGAAGAACAGGCCGAGAAAGAAGGCATCAAGACCCAGTACAAGGATCTGCAGGGTTATCCGGTGGCCAGCCTCGACGCGCCGGAAGTGGTCGGCCTGAAAAACAGCTACCAGAGTGCGTTCAGCCATTACCTGGCCGGTTTCGTTTACGAAGCCCTGGGCGAGAAGGATCTGGCCGCGCCGGGTTATCGCAAGGCTGCCGAACTGCGCCCGAACACGCCGCTGCTCGAGCAGGCGCTGGTCAATCTCGACAAGCCTTCCAAATCCGATGACAGCGACATTCTCATCGTCGTGCAGAGCGGTCTGGCCCCGGCCCGCGACTCGATTCGCGTACCGCTGCCGCTGCCGATTTCCAACAACGTGGTGATCACCCCGCTGTCGTTCCCGATCATCAAACCGGACACCTCCACCGCGCCTTTTGCGCAGATCGGCGTCGACGGCAAGCAGGTCGACCTGACCGCGCTGAACAGCACCACCGCCATGTCCCGCCGCGCTCTGCGCGATGACATGCCGGGGATCATCGTGCGCACCACCGTGCGCGCGATCACCAAAGGCGTGGCGCAGAAGCAGATCAACGAAACCAATCCGCTGGCCGGTCTCGCTGTGGGTATTTCTTCAGCAGTGCTCGAAGGTGCCGATACCCGTACATGGCGCACCCTGCCGGACAACACCCAAGTGGTGCGTCTACGCCTGAAAAAAGGTGAGCATCAGGTTACCCTGCCGAGCGCCGTGGGCGGCTCGGTGGTCAAGGTCACCGTCGACCAGCGTTACCAAGTGATCAGCCTGCGTGCCGTGGGCAACCAGGTATTCGCTGGCGGCATCGCTGCTCACGTAATGCCGAGCGCTGCCGCGACCAACGTCGCCAGCCTCAAACAACCTTAAGAACGGAGTCTTTGCAATGCGCTTGAAGATCATCGCCGTCGCCGCCCTCGCCTTGCTGGCAGGCTGCGCCACCCCGCCACCGCCGGAGCCGGGCAGCGCCGCGAGCAAAGTCGTGGCCATGGGCCCGCAGAAACACATCGTCGTCGGCGCCATGCGCGTGGCTCGTGAAAACGGCTTCATGACCGTCAACGTGCAGTTGAGCAACACCCTTAACAGCAACAAGATTTTCTACTACCGCTTCGCCTGGCTCGGCGCCGAAGGTTTCCCGGTTGCCGAAGAAGAAGTGTGGAAAAGCCAGATGATGTACGGCGCCCAGACCAGCTTCATTCAGGCCATCGCCCCGACCCCGAAAGCCGTGGATTTCCGTCTGGAAATCAAGACGCCTTAAGCCCGCCACCCTATTTCTGATTGAGAGAGCTTTCTCATGTTTGCACGCTTTTCCTGCATCGCCGTCATCGCCCTGCTCGCCTCCGGTTGCGCCAACACCTCGCCGACCCTGGGCAGCAAGAACATCAGCTACGGCGACACCAAGGCTGTTGAAACCGTGACCAACGAATTCGGTTCGACCGACCTGCAAATGATCGCCGAGTCGATGACCCGCTCGCTGGCCCAGTCCGGCATTCTGCAGGGCCGTCCGGTGGTTCAGGTCTACGATGTGAAGAACAAGACCAGCGAGTACATCGACACCCGCGAAATCACCACCAGCATCAAGACCCAGCTGATGAAGACCGGTGTTGCGCGCTTCGCCAGCGACAACAATGCAATGCAGAGCCAGGTTGACCAGCTCAAGCTGCAAAACCAGAGCGGCCTGTACAAGAAAAGCACCGTGGCCAAGACCGGCAACATGGTTGCCGCCAAGTACCGCATCGAAGGCTCGATCAGCTCGATCGTCAAGCGCAGCAGCGACTACAAGGACGTCTTCTACAAATTCAGCCTGCAGTTGATCGACGTCGAAAGCGGTCTGGCCGAGTGGATGGACGAAAAAGAGATCCGCAAAACCACGGAGCGTTAATCGATGCGCACATGGATTGGCATGATGGCCCTGGCTTGCGCGTTCAGCGCGCAGGCGGCCCCGAAAGTGGCGGTGACGGATCTGGCGTATCAGGAGCGCGTGGAGCAATACATCCACATCGTTTCGGCGCAGAGCAATCACCGCGAGAGTTACTACAGCGCCAGCGGTTCTTCGAGCTACAACGAGATCGAAGCGACCACCAGCTATATCGAACAGGGTGAGTTGCGCAAATTCACCGGCGACATCAAGGGTGAAATCCTGCGTACCGGCATGTTCCAGCTGGTGCAGGGCACGCCGTATACCGCCTCATCCAAAGGCGACGTGTATGACGTGATCAAGCGCATCAAGGCCGGCAACTTCAAAGGCGCCGACTACGTGCTGTTCGGCACCGTGTCCGACATCGATTTCACCCAGGACATCAACGAGCTGGCGCACACCGACAGCTACTCGGCAGTGCTGGGCCTGACGCTGGTGGCGGATTTCAGCCTGATCAACACCAAGACCTACGAGATCACCTCGGCCTTCACTGCGATGGGCGAAGCGCAGGACACCAAACTGGTGAACCATCGCGACATCAAGATCTCGCTGAACCGTCCGCGGGTGGTGCGTGAGGTGTCGAAGGCCTTGGGCGAGGACGTGGCCGGGCAACTGAGCATGCAGCTCGGTGGTGGTGACGGTTATGAGCAGCCGCGTGAAGCGCCGCAGCGCAATAATCTGCCGCGTGATACGGCGCCGGTGATTTTACGCTGAGCCGATCTGAGGACTTTTGTGGCGAAGGGCTCTGTGGCGAGGGGATTTATCCCCGTTGGGTCGCGAAGCGGCCCTCGCTATTGATTCAAGACGATTGGGACTGCTGCGCAGTCCAACGGGGATAAATCCCCTCGCCACAAAAGCTCGCTTGCCCCGATGTCTCGGTAGAAATGAAAAAGGCGACCTCTTGAGGTCGCCTTTTTTCTGTCCGAGCGGTTTACGCCGCCGCTTTGCGCAACGTCGCCATGAACGCCGCCGCGCCAATGAACAATCCGGCAAAGGTGCGGTTCATGCGTTTCTGCTGCTTGGGCGTGCGCAACAGACGCAGCACCTTCGACGCCAGTCCGGTGTAGCCGGCCATGACAATCAGGTCGACGAAAACCATGGTCACGCCGATCACCACATACTGAATCAGCAGCGGCGCATGGGGATTGATGAACTGCGGCAACACCGCGAGCATGAACACCAACGCCTTGGGGTTGCTGATGTTCACCAGAAAGCCGCGAAACACCAGGGCCAGCGGCTTGCCGATCGGTCGCACTGCGGCGTCATCACTCATGTCCATGGGCAGCGCCCGCCATTGCTTGATCGCCAGGTAGACCAGATAGGCGACACCGAACCATTTGATCGCATGGAACGCCGTGGCCGAAGCGGTGAGCACAGCGCCAACACCCGCGCCGACAATCGCGATCTGCACCGCCAGACCGATCTGCAGGCCCAGTGCGTTCCAGTAGCCGCGCCAGAATCCGTACTGCAGACCGCTGGACATCGACGCGATGGCGCCCGCGCCCGGGGACAGGCTGATCACCCAGCAGGCGGCAAAGAATGCCAGCCATGTTTGAAGCTCCATCGCACACCTCGGCTGATGCTTGTGACAAATGCCTAAGCTAATGCGGCTTCGTGTGGATGACTACCGATTTCTTGCTGAATGTTGCAGGTGCGGCTGACGGCCCCTTCGCGAGCAGGCTCGCTCCCACAGGGACGCGCATTGCAAATGTGGGAGCGAAAGCGTCCGAACAGACAACGCAGAGATCTACTTCTCGAACCCGCTCGACGGCAACACATCGGTCCCGCGCCAACGCCGCACCGATCGCTGGAAGAACAGGCTGTTCGGCACCTGCACCATGGCGCTGCCGGTGCCGAGTTCTTCGGTCTCGACCAGCGTGGTGTAGAGCAGATTGATTGCGATCACCCGGCCTTTGACGCCAGGCTTGTCGGTGGTGTCGACCAGCTCGACCACGTCGCCGAGGCGGAACGGCCCGACGGTGAAGATCAGAATGGCGCAGAGCAAATTCGACAGCACACTCCACATGGCGAAGAACGCCACCGCCGCCACCGCGACAAATCCCGACAGCGCCGTCCACAGCACCGTGGCCGAAACGCCGAGGCGCTCGAGCACGAAGATCAGCGCGCTGCCCATGATCAGCCAGCGCAACACGCCACGTAGCGGCATCAGCAACTGCGGTGGGAACGGATAGCGCTCACCGAGCCGAGTGAGGCCTTTGGCAACGAAACGCTGGGTCAGGTAACCGGCCAGCAGAATCAGCAGAATCTGCGCGGTGAACCAGATCGGCTCGACCCACACCGCCGCAAAGGGCAGCTTGAAGGCTTCCATCAGGACAACGCCTCCAGCTCCGCCTGCATGCTTTCCAGGGTTTCCAGCGCTTCCATCCAGGCTTCTTCCAGCTCGGCTTCACGCACCTTCAATTTGGCCTGTTCGGCGAGCAGATCACGCAATTCATTTTTGCGTGCCGGCTCGTAGATATCGCTGTCACCCAGGCTGGCATCGACCTTGGCCAGTTTCTCGTGAAGCTTGCCCAGTTCGGCTTCGAGCTTGTCGGCCTCGCGCTTGTGCGGCGCCAGTTGCTGACGCAACGCTGCCGCTGCTTGGCGTTGCGCTTTCTTGTCGGTCTTGTCCGGGTTGACCGGCGTGTTGCTGACCGGCGCATTGCGCTGACGGTATTCCACCAGCCAGCGTGCGTAGTCTTCGAGATCGCCATCGAACTCTTCGACCTTGCCGTCGGCAACCAGATAGAAGTTGTCGGTGGTGCTCTTGAGCAAGTGCCGATCGTGAGAAACCACCAGCACCGCACCGCTGAATTCCTGCAGGGCCATGGTCAGCGCCAGACGCATTTCCAGGTCGAGGTGGTTGGTCGGTTCGTCGAGCAGCAACAGGTTCGGCCGCTCCCAGGCGATCAGCGCGAGAGCCAGACGGGCCTTCTCGCCACCGGAGAAATTCAGCACCGGCTCATCGATGCGTGCGCCCCGGAAGTCGAAGCCGCCGAGGAAGTCACGCAGGGTCTGCTCGCGCTCACCCGGCGCCAGACGCTGCAAATGCAGCAACGGGCTGGCCTTGGAATCCAGCGAGTCGAGCTGATGCTGAGCGAAGTAGCCGACCACGGTGTTTTCGCCACGGGTCAGGCGCCCGGCCAGCGGTTCGAGCTCGCCGGCGAGGTTCTTGATCAGCGTCGATTTACCCGCACCGTTCGGCCCAAGCAGACCGATCCGCGCACCCGGGGTCAGTTGCAGCTTGACCTTCTCGAGGATGGTCTTGTCGCCGTAGCCCAAGCGTGCATCGGACAGGTCGATCAGCGGACTGGAGATCTTGGTCGACTCGCGGAAAACAAAGTCGAACGGCGAATCGACGTGGGCCGCCGACAATTCTTCCATGCGCTCCAGCGCCTTGATCCGGCTCTGCGCCTGACGGGCCTTGGTCGCTTGCGCCTTGAAGCGGGCGATGTAGCTTTCCATGTGCGCACGCTGCGCCTGCTGCTTCTCGTAGGCCTGTTGCTGCTGGGCCAGACGCTCGGCGCGGGCGCGTTCGAAGGCGGTGTAGCCGCCGCGGTAGAGGGTCAGTTTGCGCTGATCGACATGGGCGACGTGATCGACCACTTCGTCGAGGAAATCCCGGTCGTGGGAAATCAGCAGCAAGGTGCCCGGATAACTCTTCAGCCACTCTTCGAGCCAGATGATCGCGTCGAGATCCAAGTGGTTGGTCGGTTCATCGAGCAGCAGCAGATCCGACGGGCACATCAGTGCCTGCGCCAGATTCAGACGCATCCGCCAGCCACCGGAGAAATCGCCTACCTGACGATCCATCTGCTCATTGGTGAAACCAAGACCGGCGAGCAGCTTGCGCGCCCGCGCATCGGCGGTGTAGCCGTCGGCGCTGTCGAGTTCGGCGTGCAGGCGCGCCAGTGCGGTGCCGTCATGGGCCTCCTCGGCGGCGGCAAGCTCGCGTTGCACCTCGCGCAGACGCAGGTCGCCATCGAGCACATAATCGACCGCCAGGCGTTCGAGCGTGTCGACCTCCTGGCGCATGTGCGCGATGCGCCAGTCGGCCGGCAGCAGGCAGTCGCCCGAATCCGGGTGCAACTCGCCGCGCAGCAGGGCGAACAGGCTGGATTTGCCGGCACCGTTGGCGCCGATGAGGCCGGCTTTGTGGCCGGCGTGCAGGGTCAGCTCGGCGTCTTCTAGCAGACGTTGCGGGCCACGCTGTAAAGTCAGGTTCTGAAGTCGGATCATAATGGCGGCGGAGTCTACCAGCTTCGCTCACAACTGGCGCGAGTAGCACGATGTCCTCTGACCTGTGGAGCTTTGCCCTTGATGTCTACGCCCGGCCGGGCGTGGAAGATGCCTGCCTGCAATTGCAAACGGCGGGCGCCAATGTCTGCCTGCTGCTCTGCGGTTTGTGGCTGGAGCAGCGCGCGGTGACCTGCGATGAACCGCGCGTACGTCTGCTCAAGGCCTTGACCGCGCCGTGGGATATCGAAGTGGTGCAGCCGCTGCGAACCCTGCGCCTGCAATGGAAAGCGCGGGCCGTCGACGATGCGGTGGTGGCCGGCATGCGCGAGCAGATTAAATCACTGGAGCTTGAAGCTGAACGCACCTTGCTGTCACGGCTCGAAGGTGTGGCGCAGGAGTGGACGCGCAACGATGCAGGTTCGGTGACCTGGCTGGAAGACCTGGCCGGCAATGCCGCCAGCCTGAACCGCGACGCGCTGCAAGTGCTGCGCGTCGCGGCAACCGGCACTTAGGAAGCGCTGGTCGGGGTGCTGCTGACGTTCGACGAAGCGGCTGGCGCTGGCGCAGTCGAAGGGGTCGAGTGAGTGGCGGACGACGGTGCCGACGCAGCTGGAGCAGCCGGGGTAACGGCAGCGGCAGGCTTGGCTGCTGGAGCGGCAGCCGGTTTGGTCGCGGCTGGCTTGGCAGCTGCAGGCTTTTTCACCGCTGGTTTTGCGGCTGGCTTGGCGGCCGGTTTTGCAGCAGCGGTCGCAGGCTTGGCAGCAGCGGGTTTCGCAGCTGGCTTGGCGGCCGGTTTCGCAGCGGTTTTTGCCGCAGGTTTTGCTGCCGATGTTGCGGCTGGTTTGGCAGCCGGTTTTACCGCCACTTTCGCAGCAGGTTTGGCGGCGGCCGGCTTGGCCGCAGTCTTGGCAGCAGGCTTAGCTGCGGCGGTCTTCGCAGCAGGTTTCGCTGCTGCTTTGGCAGCAGGTTTGGCGGCTGCGGTTTTCGCCGGTGCAGCTTTGCTCGCGGCCGGTTTTGCAGCGGCTTTGGCAGGGGTGGCTTTCACTGCTGGCTTGGCTGCAGCAGGTTTGGCTGCGGTGGTTTTAGCCGCCGGTTTTGCCGCGCTCGCCGCCGGCTTCTTCGCTGCAGTTTTCGCCGCTGGTTTGGCAGCCGCTTTCACTGGCGCCTTGGCCGCTGGTTTGGCGGCGGTTTTCGCAACAGCAGATTTCGCCGCAGCGGTCTTCGCCGGGGCTTTGCTTGCAGCAGGCTTGGCAGCAACTTTCTTCGCTGGTGCTGCTGCCGGTTTGGCCGAACGCGACGACAGAACCTTGCCCACTGCTTCCTGAACGCGGCCGACACCCTGGGCCAGTTTCAGGCTTTCCTGAGCATCGCGCTTGAGTTGCAGAATGTAGCTGCGGGTTTCGGACTGACGATCTTTCAAAGCGTCCAGCAGGTCTTCGAGTTCTTTCACGGAAGACTTGGCTTTGTTCTGAGCCTTGGCTCTGCCGGCAGTGGCGGCGTCCTGCAACTTGGTGCGCGATTTGTGCAGTTTTTCCTGCGCCTTGCCACGCTGTTTTTCCAGCTTGGCGAGCAGTTTTTCAGCATCAGCCAAGGCTTGCGAGCAAGCGTTTTCCAAATGCTCGAGCAGGCTGCCCGACAATTGTTGGAGTAAGTGCAACGGAGTATTTACAGGCTTCTTGGTGGCCGACATGGTTTACCTCCTGGCTGACGTGAGTGCGGCTCATACTAGACCTCTGCTGATACCGCCGCTAGGGCATGTTGACAGTATCTGCACCGTTGCGTTGCACCGCAGCCGAAATGTTCTGCGCCGAGGAAAAAGCAGTTCACCGATGCAGACGTTTGCACTGGCATAATCCCCCGCATCTCAGGTCGGAGAGTGCCCATGTCGCGCTACTTTATTTTGTCCCTCTGCGTGTTTTTTTCGGCGGCGTATGCCGATGAAAAAACCACGGCGAACGATGCTCATGATCTGGCTTACAGCCTCGGTGCCAGCCTCGGCGAACGGCTGCGCCAGGAGGTGCCCCAATTGCAGATTCAGGCGCTGATCGAAGGTCTGCAACAGGCATATCAGGGCAAGCCACTGGCGCTGAGTGAAGCGCGTATCGAACAGATTCTGGCCGACCATGAATCGCAAAATGCCGAGCAGGCTTCACGGCAGTCGAGCGATGCTGCGATGGAAAACGAGCAACGCTTTCTCAGCACAGAAAAAGCCAAACCGGGGGTGAAGGAACTGGCCGATGGCATCCTCCTGACTGAACTGGTTCCGGGCACTGGCACCAAGGCCGGCCCGGACGGCAAAGTGCAGGTGCTGTATGTCGGCAAGCTGCCGGACGGCACCGTGTTCGATCAGAACACCCAGCCGCAATGGTTCAACCTCGACAGCGTGATTGCCGGTTGGCGCACCGCCTTGCAGAACATGCCGGTGGGGGCGAAATGGCGGCTGGTGATTCCATCGGATCAGGCCTATGGCGCCGACGGTGCCGGCGACCTGATTGCGCCGTTCACGCCTCTGGTTTTTGAAGTGGAGTTGCGTGGTGCGACGAGCTGATCAGGCATAAAAAAACGGTGCGCTTGCGGGCGCACCGTTTTTCATGAAGGACGTGGATCAGGCCTGAACCGAATATTCTTCCTTGTGTGCCGTGTGCAGCACTTCGATCAGGCAATCCTCAAGTTCAAAGCGCTCATGCAGCAAGCCGCCCAATTCCTTGAATTTCTCCGCAACGCATTTGCCTTCGTCGCACAGATCATTGAATGCGAGCAGCTTCTCGGTAATGACGTCGATGCGCGGGTAGATGGTCTCGGCGAGTTCCAGGCCGCGCTTGTCGTTGAACGCCTTGGCTTCGCCGGTCAGCTGTTCATAGATTTCGAAGTGACCCGCCGATACGTAATCGACCAGTACACCGCAGAACTCCAATAAGGGTTTGCGGCTTTCGGACAGCGAATCAGGCTGCGCACCGAGCTTGTCGTAGGCGACGATCAGCTCTTCACGCTCCTGCAACCAGCGGTCGATCAGCAGATGAACCCCACCCCAACGTTCCTGAGCATTCTGACAACTTTCGAGCATGGCGATCTCTCTTCCCTTGTGGGTCATGCTGCTCTACACCCGCGCCCCTGTTCTGATTTGACTGGTGGACGATCGGGCAGAGCGTCATCGAGCAACATAAATCCAATGACACGTGCCGGCCAGATTATGCCCGCACGCCTATGGCTTCAAGGTACGCAGGAGATAAAGTTCATACAAGTGTTTAATCCCTGACCAGCATGTGGTGCGACGCTTCGTCGCTGACCGGTCGTTGCAGAGCACTCCAGATCAGACGCAGCAACTGATAAACCGCAAGGATCGACACACCGACAAAAAACAGCAGGCTCCATTCGGGGATGCTCAAATCGAACAGTGTCCAGGAAATATCCGCACAATCAGCGCCGCCGTTGAACATCCGTTGCAAGGCGCAGATCCACGGCAGTTCGCTGAACAGTGACTCCACGGTGGGCGAGCATTTGACCAGTTGCAGCATGGAGTCACTCTGAATCAACACCTGCCGCCACGCAGCGGTGGTTCCCCCCAGACTGGCGCCGAGCGCAAACAGCCAGTACCACCATAAGCCAACGCGCCGGGGGCCATGCACCGCCGCCACGCCGCAGCCGATGCACAGCAATGTGAGGAACAACCGCTGCACCAGGCACAGACTGCAAGGCGTCAGTCCGACCGCGTATTCGAGGTAATAGGAAGCTCCCAGAGCAAAGGCCCCCGCAATGAAAGCCATGAAGAACAAGGAGCGTGAGCAGGCCAACGACATGGCTTTTCCGTAACAGTAGAGACAGACGGTTACGGTAGAGGAAAGCGTGTCAGCCTTTCAAGGCAAGGGCCTGGCGACAGTTCACCACAGGTGTAGGGAAAACCCGACAGGCTCGATAGGAAACGGTGAAGCGCTTTGTAGGACTTTGTCTCTCGAGCGCAAAGAAGGGGAATTTTCGGTCATCGAAGTTCACGAGGGAGCATCCTCCCTCGCTTTTCAGACCTTCGCCGGGACTGGCAGAGGCGCCGCCAGCAGGCGCTCATCAAGCAGCCCCAGACCTTCCTGGAACAACTGATTGCTGCGCTCGGTATCGCCAAGCTGTGCAAGCAGACGGGCCAACTCCGCACAGGTCTCCGGATTGCGCTGCACGCGCAGACTGCTTTCCAGATAGTCACGGGCCTTGCCCCAAAGGCTGGTTTGCAGACACAGGCGTCCAAGGGTCAGCAGCAGGCTCGGATCGGCCGGGTGCTCCTTGAGCCAGCCTTCGGCCGTCTGCAACTGACGCGCAGGATCACTGCCACGAACCAGACCATAAAGCCGCGCCAGATGGCTGTCGTATTTGCGCTTGAGCGCTGCTCGCAGGACCTCTTCGGCCTCGACCTGAGCGCCCAGCTGGCGCAATTGCTCGGCATAGGCCAGCACCAAAGGTGCTTCCTGACGCTGCGCGGAAGTCAGCTGCTCCCACGCCCGCTTGAGCGATTGCAGACCCACCGTACCGTCTTCTTCACGATGCGCTGCCAGCGAGAGATTCTCACCCCAGGCGCGCCGTTCGAGCTCGGCCAGTTCTGCCGGCGGCAGCACTTTGTCCTTGCGCAACTCAGGCAGCAAACGAATCACCGCCGACCATTCGCCACGCTGCTGATGCAGACGTTGCAATTGACGCAACGTCTGCGCGCGCTGCGCGGATGCCGTTCATGCATTGCCTGCAAGGTCACCAGCGCACCGTCGGTGTCGCCACGGTCGGTTTGCAGTTGGGCGTGACTGAGGGCAATTGCCAATTCGGCTTGCGGCTGACGCTCCAGCGCGCGTTCGAGCAAACGATCACTTTCTTCGTACTGGCCCTGCTCGTTCGCCGCACGTGCGGCGCCGAGGTAATAAAGCAATGGTTGGCGCTCGGCTTCCGCCGCGCGGGTCAGATGCCGTTGCGCACTGGCCCAGCGACCTTCAGCCAGATCCAGCTGCCCGTGCTCGATCGCCACTTGCACGCGGCGGCTGCGATTGCGTCGCGACCACGGATTGACCACGCCGGTGGAGGTCATCACCAGCTCGACCAGCACCTTGATGCCCCAGAACAGCAGCCACAGCACCGCTATCACCGCCAAGGTCGCCCACAGGCTCGATTCGTAGCGGAAGCTCTTGTACGCCACCAGCACGTAACCGGAATGCTCGGCAATCGCCAGGCCCAGCGCTGCCGTCGCGGCGATGACCAGAAACACGATTACATAGAGGCGCTTCATGGGGTCGCCTCCTGCGCAGCATTGGCGGCCGGTTTGGCAAACGGTTTCACCGATTCCTCGGCATTGACGTTACGCCGCTCCAGATACCCCTGCACCGCACTCAAGGTGCCAGTCAGATCCGGCGTCTTGACGGTGACCGGTTCCTTGCTCAGCTCGGAGACCTGTTCCAGCATGACTTTGCTTTGCGGATTGTCCGGGTTGAAATTGCCCTTGAGCACATCGCGTGCCTCGGCCAGCGCCTGGGTGTACACCGCCGCCTGACCGTTGAGCGCCGCCCACTGCGCTTGCTCCAGCGCCAGGCTCAGGGCCAGGCGCACCTGGCTCAGGCTTTGCCCGGCCAGCAGCGGTTTGACGTTTTTGTCAGCGTTGAAATCGATGCGGATATAGCGCGACACCTTGTCCCACCACTGCGCCCAGCGACCGGCGCCATCGCCATCGGCGGTCAGCCCCAGCAGGGACTCGCCGCGATCCTTGTACTCCGGCGCCAGCTCGGTGAGGTCGATGACCTGATCGCGCAGCGCGCCGAGACGCAGGAACAGCCCGGTGCGATCCGGCTGTTCGGTGCTGCGCAAGGCGACCAGGGTTTTCGCCACTTGCTCGCGCGCGGCGAAGGAACCCGGATCGTTCTGCTCACGGAGAATTTCATCGGCGCCCTGCACCAGTGCCTGGGCGCTGCTGATGTCCTGCAGCGCTGAAAGGCGCAGGCTGGCCAGACGCAGCAAGTGCTCGGCCTCGGCCAGACGCCAGTCCTTGCGGCTGGCGCCGAGGACGGTTTCCAGACGTTGATTGAGGCGCTGTTGATCGCCCTGCAGTTGCGTGACCAGACGCTGGCGCTCGGCGAGTTCGTCCGCACCGGGCAACTGCGCCAGTCGTTCGGTCAGACGCTGTTCGTTGAGCTTCAGACTCTGCGCCTGATCGTTCAACGCCTGCACCTGACTTGACTGTTGCTGCGTGTTGTTCTGCAGGTGGCGCACCTGCCAGACACCCCAACCACCGATGGCGACACCGGCGGCGCCGAGCAGCAGGGCGACAATTGCCAGTCCATTGCCTCGGCGCGGTTCTTTGGCCGGTGGTGGAGTTTCAACCTGGGCATCAAGCGCAGGCTGGACGTCATCTTTTGGCAAGGCTGTTTCGCTCACGTATCCATCCTTTGCATTAGAAAACGGCACGGGAAATTCCCGTAACGCCGTCAGCAAAGCCGCGGCACTCGCGCCGCGGCAATCCACAACTGTTTGAGCCCCGGCGGCACGTGCCAGCTCGGCGACCCTCGGGCTTGGAACAAACAACGGCAACTGCGCGATCTTCGGCCAGGCATCGCCGGCCATCTGCCGCAGGTGCTCGAAACCCTGTCCACTGCTGACCACCAGCCCGTTCAAGCGTTCCGCTTCGATCCGCCGTGGCAGCTCGTTTAGCGGATAGGCTGGCAGTTCACGGCGATACAACTCCAGATACTCGACACTAGCACCAAGCGCGCGCAGGCGCTCGGCGAGCAGTTCACGACCGCCCTCGCCGCGCAGGATCATCACCTGCGCGCCGGGCTGGCTGACCGCCTCGCGCAGACGCGGCAATTGCAGCAAGGCTTCACTGTCATCGCCGTCAACCGGAAAGCTCACATCGAGACCGTGTTCGCGAAGAATGCCTGCGGTCGCCGCGCCGACGCTGAACCACGGCATGCTCAATGGCGGCGCGCCTTCAGACTTGAGCAAGTCCACCGCGATCCGCGCCGCCGGTTTGCTGACCACGATCACTGCGCTGCAAGCGGGCAATCGCGAAATCGCTTGGCGAATAGTGTCAGAGACCGGCAGCGGAACAATGTCCAAAAGCGGCAGACAACTGCTGAAAATCCCGTGCCCGGCCAGCTGTTCGGCCAGCGCCGCGCAGTCGTCTGCCGGGCGCGTCAGCAGCAGGCGCCAGGCTGTCACTCGTGACCCGCCTCGCCGTAGACAGCTTTGAGAATGTCGTCAGCGCCTTGCTTGAGCAAGTCTTCAGCGACCTGCACACCCAAGGTTTCCGCGTCGGCACGCGGCGCCCGGGCTTGGGCACTGAGAAGCTTGCCACCGCTCGGCTCACCGACCAGACCGCGCAACCACAACTGCTCGCCTTCAAGCACGGCGTAGCAGGCGATCGGCACTTGGCAGCCGCCGTTCAAATGTTTGTTGAGGGCGCGTTCCGCATTCACCCGCGAAGCGGTATCGGCGTGATGCAAAGGCGCGAGCAAGGCGTGGATTTCGTGGTCGGCGCTGCGGCATTCGATGCCGACCGCGCCCTGGCCACCGGCCGGCAGGCTGTCATCGACACTGATCGCCGATGTGATGCGCTCTTCGAAACCCAGGCGGATCAGGCCGGCAGCGGCGAGGATGATCGCGTCGTACTCGCCGGCGTCGAGCTTGGCCAGACGGGTGTTGACGTTGCCACGCAGGAACCGGATCTGCAGATCCGGGCGACGCGCCAGCAATTGCGTCTGCCGACGCAGGCTCGAGGTGCCGACGATGGCACCGGCAGGCAGCCCTTCAAGACTGGCGTAGGTGTTGGAGACGAAAGCATCGCGCGGGTCTTCACGCTCGCAGATGCAAAACAGACCCAAGCCTTGCGGGAAGTCCATCGGCACGTCTTTCATCGAATGCACGGCGATATCAGCTTCGTTTTCCAGCAGCGCGGTTTCCAGTTCCTTGACGAACAGGCCCTTGCCGCCGATCTTCGACAGTGGCGAGTCGAGCAGCTTGTCACCGCGACTGACCATGGGCACCAGCGTCACCAGCAGGCCCGGGTGGGCCGCCTCGAGACGGGCTTTGACGTATTCGGCCTGCCAGAGGGCCAGCGCACTTTTACGGGTGGCGATGCGGATTTCGCGAGGGGACATGGAACAATCCGTACTGAATAGATACGGCGGATAATAACAGCTCAGTCAATTTCACTTTGACCTGAATCAGAACCGGCGCGGCCTCCCTGGCCTGCCATGCCGGGTAAAAGAACTCGAAAGGCCCGGCGAAGACCGGGTCACAGCCCCTGCATCATCTTGCGCACACCGGCAACATGCCGACGGCTGACAATCAGCGCATCGCCATTGAGGCCTTTGAGGAACAACTGGAAATGTCCCAGTGGGGTGCGTTGCAAGCGCTCGATGCGGTCGCGAGCGACCAGCGCGTTGCGGTGGATACGCACAAAGCGTTCGCCGAATTCGTCTTCAAGGGCTTTGAGGGGTTCGTCGAGCAGCACCTCGCCGGCTTCGTGACGCAGGGTCACGTATTTGTGGTCGGCGATGAAGTAGACCACCTGATCCAGCGGAATCAGCTCGATGCCTTTACGGGTCCGTGCGCTGATGTGGCTGCGTGGGCCGTTGCCACTTTCGGCAGCGGGACGGGTCAGGGCCGAGAGTTGCGCCCGGTTGGGACGTTCAGCCCGCTTCAGGGCTTCATTCAAGTGTTCGGTTCGCACAGGTTTCACCACATAGCCCACGGCGCTGGCCTGCAGGGCTTCCACGGCAAATTCATCGGGACTGGTGCAAAACACCACGGCCGGCGGCGTCTCTCGTTCGCACAGTCGGGCAGCAACCTGCAGGCCATCGAGGCCCGGCATGCGGATATCGAGCAGCACGATATCCGGCTTGTGGCTGTCGATCAGCGCTAACGCCTCCTCGCCATTCGTGGCACTGGGCTCCAGGACTGTGTAACCCTCGAGCTCGCTCACCATACGGCTTAGGCGCTCGCGAGCCAGGGGTTCGTCATCAACGATCAGGACATTCATATTGCGCTGGATTCCTGCGTGAGTCTCGCACAAGGATAGCGTAGACAGGTGTAGTGACCTCCGTCACCGCGATCCACGCTAAGACTAGCCCGAGCGCCAAAAAGTGCCGTACGTCGGCCAGCAATATTTGCCAGCGTCCGGGTCGAACGGCTCAGAGCCCAGTGTTTCCTGCGTTTCTCGCGGTGGGTGACCGTTGTACAACTCACCCGCCCCCTCTTCTTATAGCCAGTGGCCGGACCTTTGCATGATCCGCATTCGCACCGACCCTTATGTCCACTGTAGACGTTCGTCGGAACGATATTGCTCAATCAAAAAATATCCTTTTGTAAATTCCTTGCAGACCGCGCCGGACATGCCTGACACATCCGCGAAAAAACGTATCGACCGGTGTCAGCGACAGGATTGGCAACCCTGTTATTATCCGCGCCAGCGTTTCACGCCATTTCTTCAAGCCGATACGAGCGAATTCATGAGCACTGACAAGACCAATCAGTCCTGGGGCGGCCGCTTCAGTGAACCCGTCGACGCCTTCGTCGCCCGCTTCACCGCCTCCGTCACTTTCGACCAGCGCCTGTATCGCCACGACATCATGGGCTCAATTGCCCACGCCACCATGCTGGCCAAGGTCGGCGTGCTGACCGATGCCGAGCGCGACAGCATCATCGATGGCCTGAAGACCATTCAGGGCGAAATCGAGGCCGGCCAGTTCGACTGGCGCGTCGACCTCGAAGACGTGCACATGAACATCGAAGCACGCCTGACCGACCGCATCGGCGTCACCGGTAAAAAGCTCCACACCGGGCGCAGCCGCAACGACCAGGTCGCCACCGATATCCGCCTGTGGCTGCGCGATGAAATCGACCTGATCCTCGCCGAGATCACCCGCCTGCAAAAAGGCCTGCTGGAGCAAGCCGAGCGTGAGGCCGCAAGCATCATGCCGGGCTTCACCCACTTGCAGACCGCGCAGCCGGTAACTTTCGGGCACCACATGCTGGCCTGGTTCGAAATGCTCAGCCGCGACTACGAGCGTCTGGTCGACTGCCGCAAGCGCACCAACCGCATGCCATTGGGCAGCGCCGCACTGGCCGGCACCACCTACCCGATCGACCGCGAATACACCGCGCAACTGCTCGGCTTCGACGCCGTCGGCGGCAACTCGCTGGACAACGTCTCCGATCGTGACTTCGCCATCGAATTCTGCTCGGCCGCAAGCATCGCGATGATGCACCTGTCGCGCTTCTCCGAAGAGCTGGTGCTGTGGACCAGCGCGCAGTTCCAGTTCATCGATCTGCCGGATCGTTTCTGCACTGGCAGCTCGATCATGCCGCAGAAGAAAAACCCTGACGTGCCCGAACTGGTACGCGGCAAGACCGGCCGCGTCTTCGGCGCGCTGATGGGCCTGCTGACCCTGATGAAGGGCCAGCCGCTGGCCTACAACAAGGACAATCAGGAAGACAAGGAGCCGCTGTTCGACGCCGCCGACACCCTGCGCGATTCGCTGCGCGCGTTTGCCGACATGATCCCGGCGATCAAGCCGAAACACGCGATCATGCGTGAAGCGGCACTGCGCGGTTTCTCCACTGCGACTGACCTGGCGGATTATCTGGTGCGCCGTGGCCTGCCGTTCCGTGATTGCCATGAAATCGTTGGCCACGCGGTGAAAT
Organism: Pseudomonas sp. TE9122; assembly: GCF_056278925.1. Lineage (NCBI taxonomy): Bacteria > Pseudomonadati > Pseudomonadota > Gammaproteobacteria > Pseudomonadales > Pseudomonadaceae > Pseudomonas > Pseudomonas sp. TE9122. The sequence continues at coordinate 5,190,740 of NZ_JBWBQI010000001.1, forward strand.
ACGGCGTGGACACGGGCAAGGATCTGGCCGAGATGAGCCTCGAAGAACTGCGTCAATTCAGCGATCAGATCGAGCAGGACGTGTTTGCCGTGCTGACCCTGGAAGGCTCGGTGAATGCCCGCGACCATATCGGCGGGACTGCGCCGGCGCAGGTCAGGGCTGCGGTGGCGCGCGGTCAGGCCCTGCTGGCCAGCCGCTAGAAGCATCGCGGGCAAGCCCGCTCCCACAGGGTTCTATGTGGAACACAATTTTGCGTTCGACCCATAGCCCTGTGGGAGCTGGCTTGCCAGCGATGACTGACTTCAGAGCGCTACAAAATTCACTTCTTGGCTGCAATCATCGCCAAAAACGCCGGCATCGCCGCGTCTTTATCCGCCGCAATCTTCTGCACGTGCGGATTCTGCTCTAACCGCTCCAGCAGCGCCTTCGCCTGCGGCATCTCGGCCAGCAGATCAATCCCGAACAGCTTCTGCCCGACCGCACAGGCCAGCGGCACGCTGTAGAGGAAATACAAATCGGCAATGCTCAGGCTGTCACCCGCCACATACGGGGCGAACTGGCCGTGGCGGCCGAGTGCCGCGAAGCCCAGCAGCAGCTCCGTCCGGGTCTTCTCTTTGATCGCCTCCGGCAACGTCATACCGAAAAACGCCTCGCCATAGCAGGCACGCCCCGGCAACTCGATGTACAACTCGATCTCCTTCGCAATCGCCAATACCTGCGCGCGCTCGAACGGATCGCTGGGCAGGAGCGGCGTGCCCTTTTGTGATTGTTCGAGGTATTCGAGAATGATCGCGGTTTCGTTGATATAACCGGCGTCGACGCCCAGCACCGGGACCTTGCCGCGCGGGCTGATCGCCAGTGACTCCGGGGTTTGCGCCGGGTAGAACGTCACCTCTTCGAAGGGCAGGCCTTTTTCCAGCAGCGCCAGTTTGACCATGTTGTAGTAGTTGCTGACAGCAAATCCGTAGAGCTTGAACATCACAGAGCCTCCAGGCCGTGCGGGGTGGGCAGTGCCTGTTTATAGATCGCCGCGACGTTTCCCGCCAGCAGCATCACGCCGCTGAATGCGGGTAAACTGGCGCCTTTCCCTGAGGAGCCTGCCATGAGCGAGCCGACAGATATCGTCAACAATGACGACGAAGAAGCATTCATCGAAGCGACGCTGATCGAAGCCATCGAGAACCAGATCGAAAGCGACAACCCGCCAGCGGCCAAGGCGACATTGAACAAGCTGACTCTGGTCGGTATGGAGCGCGAAGATATCCTCAACCTCATGGCTCACGTGCTTGCCTATGAGATTGACGCGATGCTCGATGAAGACCGCCCGTTCGACACCCAGTGGTACGAAGCGACACTGCGCGCTTTGCCAGAGCTGCCACCGGAAAAGCAATAAGATCAAAAGATCGCAGCCTTCGGCAGCTCCTACACAGATCCGATGTAGGAGCTGCCGAAGGCTGCGATCTTTTTTATGCGGACTACACTGGAATTCGCCTCAAGACAAAATCCCCTGATCCGAGCACTGGACATGCTGCACCAGCGGGTTCACCTTAGAGGCGCTGTCGTCCAATTCCTAGAAAGTCTGGAGTCCTTATGTCGCTTACCCCTGAGTTGGTTGCCGAACTGGAAGTCCTTGCACTCTTCAACCTGGACAGTTCCCAGGAAGGTCTGAAAATTCATCAGACCGCTGCCCCGAAACACATAGCCGCCGCCAAACGCCTCTTCGAAAAAGAACTAACCGACCAGCCCGATGGCGGTTATCTGACCAGCCTCGGCCGCGATGCCGCGCAAAACGTGCAGACCGTACTGACGATTCTGAGAGAGCAGGAAACCGCCTGACTTTTTCCGACTTTGCCCACGGAAACTCCTGCCACGGGATTTCCGCGGGCCAGCCTGATCACTGCCGATGAAAATCTGACGTCAAAAAACAAATTCAGCTTAAACCTCCTGCTGCGCAGAGGCTAAACTGCGGCCATTCCGAGACCCTCTACGTCCGAGCCTGCAAGCCGGTTTGAGCTGACATGACGCGCACCCACGAAATCCGCCCCGACCTGGACGAAGGCATCGACCGCAAGGTACTCAGCCAACTGCGCGCCCGTTTTCTCAAACTCAATGAAGGCCGCCTCGGCCGCGCCCTCGAAGGTTTGTCGACGCGCCAGCAAAGCGTGCTGACGCTGTTGCCGCTGTTCTTTCACGTCAATCATCCGTTGCTGCCCGGCTATGTCTCGGGCAGTACGCCGGCCGGTCTCTCGAATTATGAGCCGGACGCCAATGCGCTGACCGAGGCGCAGCGCCTGACCCGCTCGTTTTCTTACAAACCGCGCCATGGCAGCAACCCACCGCGACCGATTCACGGTCTGTTCCTGATGGGCAGCCTCGGCACGCTGGCACAGGCCGATCAGAGCGACATGGATGTGTGGGTCTGCCATGCCCCAGATCTGAGCGAAAGCGAACTCGCCGAGCTACGCAAGAAATGCCAGTTGCTGGAAACCTGGGCCGCGAGCCAGGGTGCCGAGGCGCATTTCTTCCTGATCGACCCGGCGCGCTTCGTCAAAGGCGAACGTGATGCTCAGCTCAGTTCGGAAAACTGCGGCAGCACCCAGCACTATCTGCTGCTCGACGAGTTTTATCGCACGGCGATCTGGCTGGCCGGGCGCACGCCGATCTGGTGGCTGGTGCCAGTCTATGAAGAAACAGCCTACGACGCTTACACCCACACCCTGCTGTCCAAACGCTTTATTCGCGCCGATGAAACCCTCGATCTCGGGCCGATGGCGACCATTCCGCCCGGCGAATTCATCGGTGCCGGGTTGTGGCAGTTGTTCAAAGGCATCGAGTCGCCCTACAAGTCGGTGCTCAAACTGCTGCTGACCGAGGTGTACGCCAGCGAACATCCGCAGGTGCAGTGCCTGAGCCTGCGCTTCAAGAAAGCCGTGTTCGCCAATCAGCTCGATCTCGATGAGCTTGACCCGTACATGGTCGTGTACCGGCGTATCGAGGAATACCTGCTCGCCCGCAACGAACCGGAACGCCTTGAGCTGGTGCGCCGCGCGCTGTATCTGAAGGTCAACCGCAAGCTCACCGGCAACAGCCGCAGTCAGGGTTGGCAACGCGCACTGCTCGAACGCCTGGCCGGCGAGTGGCACTGGGATCAGCGGCAACTGGCGCTGCTCGACAGCCGCAGTCAGTGGAAAGTCCGCCAGGTCAGCGCCGAGCGCCGAGCGCTGGTCAACGAACTCAACTACAGCTATCGCTTCCTGACCCAGTTCGCCCGCAGCGAACAGACTGTCAGCCTGATCAACAAGCGCGACCTCAATGTGCTTGGCCGTCGACTCTACGCGGCATTCGAGCGCAAGGCCGACAAGGTCGAGTTCATCAATCCGGGCATCGCCCCGGACCTGGCCGAAGACACCCTGACCCTGGTGCAGTCGCCGAACAAAAAGGAGCCGGGGCAGACCCAGTGGGGTTTGTACAACGGCAGCCTGACGGCGCTGGAGTGGGAACACTTCGCGCCGATCAAGCGCAGTCGCGAGCTGCTTGAACTGCTGACCTGGTGCCACCGCAACGGCGTGATCGACAGCAGCACCCGCCTGGCCCTGCATCCGGGCACCAGCGACTTGAGCGAGTTCGAGCTGTTCAACCTGCTCGGCAGCCTGCAGCAATGCATCGCCCTGCCCTTGTCCACCGTCGCCGAAGAGCCCTTGCTGCGCGCCGCCGTGCCCAGCGAAGTGCTGCTGCTGATCAACGTCGGCGTCGATCCGCTCAAGCATCACCGTGATCTGAACATTTTGATGACCACCGAACGCACCGACTCGCTGAGCTATGCCGGCGTGCGCGAGAACCTGGTGCTGACCCTCGATCAGGTCACGCTCAACAGCTGGAACGAAGTGCTGGTCAATCGTTTCGACGGCCCGCACGCGCTGCTCGACTGCCTGCGCGATTACCTCAACAACCTGCCGCGCGGCCCGGTGCAGCCGTCGCTGAAAGTGCGCTGCTTCTGCCACAACCGCGCGCAATTCATTGCCCGCCGCGTCGAGGAAATCGTCGACACTGCGCAGACCCTGTTGCTCAGCGAGCTGAATCACCGCTACCTGATTCAGGTGCAGCAGCACTATCACGTGCTGGAGCTGGTGCCGGGGCAGGTCAACCATGTCGCCCTCGCCACCCTGCCGGCACTGCTCGATTATCTGGGCGAAGAACAACCGCGCTACAGCCCGCTGCACCTCGACCCGATGGCGCTGGAAGATCACGACCTCGCGCTGATCCTGCCGATGGGTCAGCCGGAGTGCATTCAGGTGTTCTATCGCATCAGCGAACAGCAGGCGGAGCTGTACGTGCTGGATGAATTCAATGCGCTGTGGCAACAGCAGCTGCCATACCACGACGAGCAGAGTCTGCTGGTGCCGCTGCAGCGTTTTCTGCAATCGATCCAGTACCGCCGTGAAGCGCAATTGCCGATGGACGGTGGCCCTACGGGCAGCCCCGAGACTTTGTATTACCAGCTGTTGCCGTCAGGCCCGGGGCGCTCGCGCAGGGTCGAAACCCGACCAGCACCGCAGACCCCGGTGAACAAACCGTTCTACGACGTGCAGGCAATCATCGGCAAAGCCGCACCCGGTGAAGTGCAGGTCACCCTGTATTGCAATCAGCGGGAATTCAGCGAGCTGGAGCATGGCGACCAGTTGTTCAGCGTGGTCGCCCGGGAGATCGTCGAGCAGCGCCGCGAGACCGATCGTTATCGCTGCTACATCACCGACCTCGACCTGTCGGGTCTGCTCGGTGACGGGCACAGTTCAAGCAATCTGTATCTGCGCTACAAGGCAGACCTGGAGCGCTCGTTGAATGAAGCGCTCGAACAGGTTTGAAGCAGGAATTTATTCGGGAAAGACGCCGCCGTTGACCGGTTGCGATTCCACTTCCAGCAAGGTCAGTTTCAGCGACTTGCCGCCCGGCGCCGGCCAATCGATGTGCTGACCGACCTTCAGGCCCAGCAGCGCACTGCCAACCGGAGCGAGAATGGAAATCTTGCCTTCATCGGCGTTGGCGTCCTTGGGATAGACCAGCGTCAGGTGGTAATCCTTGCCACTGCCTTCTTCGCGGCAATGCACGCGGGAATTCATGGTCACGACATCGGCGGGCACTTCATCGTGGCCGACCACGGTATCGGCGCGGTCCAGCTCGGTTTGCAGCGCAATCACGCCCGGCGCAGCCTGGTCTTTGTCGCTCAGGCTGTCGATCAGGCGCTCCAGACGTTGCACGTCCAGACGGGTAAGGGTGATGGAAGGTGCGGTCATGATCCAGGCAGACTCCTTTCTTCTGCACAAAAAAAGCAAAACCCCGCCAAAAAAGACGGGGTTTTCACCGTGCCTCGGTGGTTTGAGGCGTTCGCGGACACTATCACAGCTCAAAAAATATACAAGTCACGCCCTTTTTTGCCTGGGTGAAACCCTTGTGGCGAGGGGATTTATCCCCGTTCGGCTGCGCAGCAGCCGTATAGATTTTGGGGCCGCTACGCGACCCAACGGGGATAAATCCCCTCGCCACAATATCAACAGGCTTGGGATTTTCGTGCGGTAGCCTGCTGGCAAATCACCCGGCGCCGCTGATCATCCGCCGAGCGCCACTCGCGAATGTCCTCGACGTGGCGCGCACAGCCGAGACAGACTTTCTGCTCGTCCAGTCGACACACACCCGTGCACGGCGAAGGCACCGCCGGGCTGACGTTGCTGTAGAGCGGTTTCGGCGGGCGAACAGGCGCTGCATCCGTCACGAATCACAGACCTTCGAAATCGAATTCGGCGCCAGCCTGCTGCTTGACGAGGCGCTGCAGCATTTCGCCCAATTGCTCTTCGCTCTTGTCGCACATCCAGCGCTCGCTTTCTTCGTCGTAGTCGAAGTGGAAACCACCGGACACGGCCGCCAGCCACAGCTGACGCAACGGCTCCTGGCGGCTGAAGATCAGCTGCGAGCCATTTTCGAACTTGACGGTCAAGACACCTGCCGAGCTCTCCAGGTCGATATCCAGGTCGCTGTCATCAAAGATATCTTCCAGCGTCTGCTGGGTAGCATCGACCAGATCGTGGAAACGGGCTTCGGACAAACTCATTGCGGCAACCTCAAAAATGTCTGATCAGGCTCAAGCGCCGAAAGATACGGACGCTGCCGACCGATTGCAAAGATTAACGACCAAGCACCTGTCGGCCCATCCAGCACCGCCCCCGTGGGAGCGAGCCTGCTCGCGAAAGCGGTGTGTCAGGCAACGAGCCTGTTGAATTTGCCGACGCCTTCGCGAGCAGGCTCGCTCCCACAGGGATGATGCGCATCACAGGAGCCCCGCCGGACGGGAACCCCCTCGCATAGGCAAGCTGCCGGGTGGCCGGTATACTCCGGCGCAATTAACGCATTTTCAAGGATTTCGCCATGAAGCGCCTGATCTCTTCCCTTGCTGCGCTCGTCGCGGTTGCCTGCCTGGTTTCGGCCTGTGGTCAAAAAGGCCCGCTGTACCTGCCCGATGACGACCAGGACCCGGCCGAACAAGCCCAGTCTTCGCAGAAGCAGCCGTCCAAGGCTCACAAGCACGACGTTTACTAAGGGATCGCCATGGACGCTTTTAACTACCGTGGCGGGGAGCTGTTCGCGGAAGGTGTGGCGCTGTCCGCCATCGCCGACCGCTTCGGCACGCCCACCTATGTCTACTCGCGCGCCCACATCGAAGCGCAGTATCTGGCCTACGCCGATGCGCTGGCCGGCATGCCGCATCTGGTCTGCTTCGCGGTCAAAGCCAACTCCAACCTCGGTGTACTGAATGTCCTGGCCCGTCTCGGCGCCGGTTTCGACATCGTTTCCCGTGGCGAGCTGGAACGTGTACTGGCCGCTGGTGGCAGCGCCGACAAGATCGTTTTCTCCGGCGTCGGCAAGACCCGTGACGACATGCGCCGCGCCCTCGAAGTCGGCGTGCACTGCTTCAACGTCGAGTCCACCGATGAGCTTGAGCGCCTGCAAGTAGTCGCCGCCGAGCTGGGTGTTCGCGCCCCCGTTTCGCTACGCGTGAACCCGGACGTCGATGCCGGCACCCATCCGTACATTTCCACCGGTCTGAAAGAGAACAAGTTCGGCATCGCCATTGCCGACGCCGAAGACGTGTACGTGCGCGCCGCGCATCTGCCGAACCTGGAAGTGGTGGGCGTTGACTGCCATATCGGTTCGCAACTGACCACCCTGCCGCCGTTCATTGATGCACTCGATCGCCTGCTGGATCTGGTCGACCGCCTCGGCGATTGCGGCATTCACCTGCGCCACATCGATCTCGGTGGTGGTTTGGGCGTGCGTTACCGCGATGAGGAGCCGCCGCTGGCTGCCGACTACATCAAAGCCGTGCGCGAACGTCTCGACGGGCGTGATCTGGCGCTGGTGTTCGAGCCAGGCCGCTTCATCGTTGCCAATGGCGGCGTGTTGCTGACACAGGTCGAATACCTCAAGCACACCGAGCACAAGGATTTCGCCATCGTCGATGCGGCGATGAACGACCTCATCCGTCCAGCGCTGTATCAGGCGTGGATGGACGTCACGGCGGTGAAACCGCGCGACAGCGCTGCACGCAAGTACGACATCGTCGGCCCGATCTGCGAAACCGGTGACTTCCTCGCCAAGGACCGCGAACTGGCGCTGGAAGAAGGCGATCTGCTGGCGGTGCATTCGGCCGGCGCCTACGGTTTTGTGATGAGCTCCAACTACAACACCCGTGGCCGTGCTGCCGAGGTGCTGGTGGATGGTGATCAGGTTTTTGAAGTGCGTCGCCGCGAAACCGTGGCCGAGCTGTTTGCCGGCGAAAGCCTGCTGCCGGAGTAACCCATGCTGCTGCGTTTTACCAAAATGCACGGCCTGGGCAACGACTTCATGGTCCTCGACCTGGTCAGCCAGCACGCGCACATTCAGCCCAAACACGCCAAGCAATGGGGCGACCGCCACACCGGTATCGGTTTCGACCAGTTGCTGATCGTCGAAGCGCCAAGCAACCCGGATGTGGATTTCCGCTACCGGATCTTCAACTCCGACGGCTCGGAAGTGGAGCAATGCGGCAACGGTGCGCGCTGCTTCGCCCGCTTCGTGCTCGACAAGCGTCTGACCGCCAAACGGCAGATCCGCGTCGAGACCAAGGGCGGCATCATTGAACTGGACGTGCGTAACGACGGCCAGATCGGCGTGAACATGGGCGCGCCGCGCCTGGTGCCGGCAGACATTCCATTCCAGGCGCCGGCCCAGGCCAGCAGCTATCAGCTGGAAGTCGATGGCACCACGGTCGAACTGGCCGCCGTGTCGATGGGCAATCCCCATGCGGTCATTCGCGTGGACGACATCAACAGCGCACCGGTGCATGAACTGGGGCCGAAGATCGAACACCACCCGCGCTTTCCGGCGCGGGTCAATGTCGGCTTCCTTCAGGTCATCGATCGCCACCGTGCGCAACTGCGTGTGTGGGAACGCGGCGCCGGGGAAACCCAGGCCTGCGGCACCGGCGCCTGTGCGGCGGCGGTGGCGGCCATCAGTCAGGGGTGGATGGATTCGCCGCTGTTGATCGACCTGCCCGGCGGGCGTCTGTCCATCGAGTGGGCCGGCCCGGGCGAACCGGTGTTGATGACCGGTCCGGCAGTGCGTGTATACGAAGGACAAGTGCGTCTTTGAGCGAGCAGAAATCATGACCGACAAGCCACAGGTACCCGCCCGACCAGCCGACGAATCAGCGTCCGAGAGCCTCGAGGCAGCCGCGGTTGCCGCCTACCTGGAGGCTCATCCGGACTTTTTCGTCGAGCACGAAGAGCTGCTGCCGTCGTTGCGCATCCCGCACCGACGCGGCGACACCGTGTCGCTGGTCGAGCGGCAGATGACCATCCTGCGCGACCGCAATATCGAGATGCGCCATCGCCTTTCGCATCTGATGGACGTGGCCCGCGACAATGATCGCCTGTTCGAAAAGACCCGCCGCCTGATTCTCGCGCTGATGGATGCATCGACCCTGGAAGACGTGGTCATCAGCGTTGAGGACAGCCTGCGTCAGGATTTCCAGGTGCCTTTCGTCAGCCTGATCCTGCTCGGCGACAACCCCGCACCGGTCGGCCGCTGGGTGACTCACGCCGACGCGCAAACCGCGATCGGCGGCCTGCTCACCGAAGGCAAAAGCGTCAGCGGCAGCCTGCGTGAACATGAGCTGGATTTCCTCTTCGGCGAAGAACAGCGCCAGCAGATCGGCTCGACCGCCGTGGTTGCCATCAGCCATCAGGGCATTCACGGCATTCTGGCCATCGCCAGCCGTGACCCGCAGCATTACAAGAGCTCGGTCGGCACCCTGTTCCTCAGTTACATCGCCGAGGTCATGGGCCGTGTGCTGCCACGGGTCAACAGCTCGCTGCGCTCGGTACGCTGACCATGGAACGACAACTGGACGCTTACTGCGAACATCTGCGCAGTGAGCGACAGGTGTCGCCGCACACCCTGTCGGCTTATCGCCGCGACCTCGATAAAGTCCTCGGCTGGTGCATCAAGCAGAACATCGGCAGCTGGGCCGCGCTGGACATCCAGCGCCTGCGCAGCCTGATCGCCCGGTTGCATGCGCAAGGCCAGTCCTCGCGCAGCCTCGCCCGCCTGCTCTCGGCGGTGCGCGGGCTCTATCACTACTTGAATCGCGAAGGCCTGTGCGACCACGACCCGGCCACCGGCCTGGCCCCGCCGAAAGGCGAACGGCGCCTGCCGAAAACCCTTGATACCGACCGCGCATTGCAGCTGCTGGAAGGTGCGGTCGAGGACGATTTTCTCGCCCGGCGTGATCAGGCGATTCTTGAGCTGTTCTATTCTTCTGGCCTGCGCCTGTCCGAGCTGACCGGGCTCAATCTCGATCAACTCGACCTCGCCGACGGCATGGTTCAGGTGCTCGGCAAGGGCAGCAAGACCCGACTGTTGCCGGTTGGCACCAAGGCCCGCGAAGCCTTGGAACACTGGTTGCCGCTTAGAGCCATGACCAACCCGGCGGACGATGCGGTTTTTGTCAGCCAGCAAGGTCGGCGTCTCGGCCCGCGCGCGATTCAGGTGCGGGTCAAACTGGCTGGCGAGCGCGAACTGGGGCAGAACCTGCATCCGCACATGCTCCGGCACTCGTTCGCCAGCCATTTGCTCGAGTCCTCGCAGGACTTGCGCGCGGTGCAGGAATTGCTCGGTCACTCTGATATCAAAACCACGCAGATCTATACCCACCTCGACTTCCAGCATCTGGCGGCGGTCTACGACAGCGCCCATCCCCGGGCCAAACGCATGAAAGGCGATGATTCATGAGCATTCAGTTGATCACCTTCGACCTCGACGACACTTTGTGGGATACCGCGCCGGTGATCGCCAGCGCCGAAACCGTGTTGCGCGAATGGCTGAGCGAGCATGCGTCGAATCTGGGCGCAGTGCCGGTGGAGCATTTGTGGTCGATTCGCGAGCGAGTGCTGGCGGGCGAACCGGGCCTCAAACACCGCATCAGCGCGCTGCGCCGACGTGTGCTGTTCCATGCGCTGGAAGAAGCTGGATATGCCGACGGCGAGGCGTCGGAGCTGGCTGACAAGGCTTTTGAAGTGTTCCTGCATGCGCGGCATCAGATCGAGGTGTTCCCGGAAGTCGAGCCGCTGCTGGAGCTGCTCGCCAATCACTATGCCCTCGGCGTGGTCACCAATGGCAATGCCGACGTGCGCCGGCTGGGGCTGGCGGATTACTTCAAGTTCGCCTTGTGCGCCGAAGACATCGGCATCGCCAAACCGGATGCGCGGCTGTTTCATGAGGCCCTGCAGCGTGGCGGAGTAAGTGCCGAAGCGGCGGTGCATGTCGGCGATCATCCCGGCGATGACATTGCCGGCGCGCAACAGGCGGGATTACGCGCGGTGTGGTTCAACCCGACGGGCAAGGTCTGGGAGGCGGAGCGCTTGCCCGATGCCGAAATCCGCAGCTTGACCGATTTGCCAGCCGTTCTCGCACGCTGGAATGCCACCTCGAAATAATCCACAAACCCTGTGGGAGCGAGCCTGCTCGCGAATGCGGTGTGTCATCCAACATGTATGTCGGCTGACATGCCCCCTTCGCGAGCAGGCTCGCTGCCACCGGGGACTGCATTTGTTTTCAACGGATTTATTTCAGGCATAAAAAAGCCCGCAGCGACGGCGGGCTTTTTCAGCAAGCGAGCGACGCGCCTCAGATAGGGCGGCTGCCGTACTTGTTGTCCGGCTTCTTGGGCGGATCGGCGACCACGTTGGCCTCCACTTCCTGCACCTTGCCGCCGCGCGCAAGGAATTCTTCCATGGCCTTGGCCAGGGCGTCACGCTCCTTGTTCTTGGCTTCGATGCTCGGCAACTCGTCGACCGAGACCGCAGCCTTGGCTTTGCCTTTGGCAGCCGGGGCCGGCGTGTCGTCACCGCCATCATCTTCGGCAACGTCTTCCGCTGCCGCTTCCAGGCCTTCCTCGGCCTCGTCTTCGTCGCCTACTTCGAGGTCGTCGTTTTCCAGATCATCGTCGCTCATGTTCTACCTCATGACTTGCCAAAAGCAGATTAGTTATAGACCAGCTTTGGCGACTGTCGAAGCCGCCGTTGAAAAATCTTCTGCCGCTGCCCGGCAGCGGCTCATGCCTGTTCACCGTGCAAGGTGGCGAGGACTTTACGGGCACCGCCATGATCACGGTGCTCGCCCAGATAAATCCCTTGCCAGGTACCCAGGGCCAGCCGTCCAGCCGCAACCGGCAGACTGATCTGGCAACCAAGCACGCTGGCCTTGAAGTGCGCCGGGAGATCATCCGGGCCTTCGTCGTTGTGCTCGTAGCCGCCCGTTCCTTGTGGGATCAGACGATTGAAAAATCGTTCGAAGTCGCGACGAACTGCCGGATCGGCGTTCTCGTTGATGGTCAACGATGCCGACGTGTGCTGCAGCCACAAATGCAACAGACCGACCCGACAGGTCTTGAGTTCAGGCAAGCCTGCGAGTAACTCGTCCGTCACCAGATGAAAGCCCCGGGGCCTTGCCCGCAGGGTTATCAGAGTCTGTTGCCACATACAGTTCTCCGCTCGTTCGGGGCGCATTCTAGCGTGCTCTGAAAAAAAACAAAGGCCCTAATATTCCTGCAGCGATGTAAGCGATTGCCCGCAGAAAAAGCCTCGTCGTAAAGACGACCAAAGCCGTAAGAAAAATCCTTTCAGCCGCACCTTGAATGACAAATCCCGGACAAAAAAATGCCCGGCGAACCGGGCAATTTTTTTATCGCGCGTACTTACAGGTTGTAGCCGCGTTCGTTGTGTTGTGCCAGATCGAGGCCGACCGACTCTTCTTCCTCGGTTACGCGCAGACCCATGACGGCGTCCAGCACCTTGAGGATGATGAAAGTGACGATCGCGGTGTAGATCACCGTGAAGCCGACGCCTTTGATCTGAATCCAGACCTGCGCGCCAATGTCAGTCACGGTGCCGAAGCCGCCCAGTGCCGGTGCGGCAAACACACCAGTGAGGATCGCGCCGAGGATACCGCCGATGCCGTGCACGCCGAAGGCATCCAGGGAATCGTCATAGCCGAGTTTGCGTTTCAGGGTGGTGGCGCAGAAGAAGCACACCACGCCTGCGGCCAGACCGATCACCAGTGCACCCATCGGGCCTACAGTGCCAGCGGCCGGAGTGATCGCGACCAGACCGGCGACCACGCCCGAAGCAATCCCCAGTGCGCTTGGCTTGCCGTGGGTGACCCACTCGGCAAACATCCAGCCCAGTGCCGCAGCGGCGGTGGCGATCTGAGTAACCAGCATGGCCATACCGGCAGTGCCGTTGGCGGCAGCAGCGGAACCAGCGTTGAAGCCGAACCAGCCAACCCACAGCATCGCCGCGCCCATCAGGGTGTAGCCGAGGTTATGCGGAGCCATCGGTGTGGTCGGGAAGCCTTTGCGCTTGCCCAGTACCAGGCACGCGACCAGGCCGGCGATACCGGCGTTGATGTGCACCACGGTGCCGCCAGCAAAGTCGAGCACGCCCCAGTCCCACATCAGGCCGCCGTTACCGGACCAGACCATGTGCGCGATCGGTGCATAAACCAGAGTGAACCAGATGCCCATGAAAATCAGCATCGCGGAGAACTTCATGCGCTCGGCGAACGCACCGACGATCAGCGCCGGGGTGATGATCGCGAAGGTCATCTGGAAGGTGATGAACACCGCTTCAGGGAACAGCGCCGCCGGGCCGGTGATGCTCGAAGGCGTGACACCAGCGAGGAACGCCTTGCCCATGCCGCCGAAGAACGAATTGAAGTTGACGACGCCCTGTTCCATGCCGGTGGTGTCGAAGGCAATGCTGTAGCCATAAATGACCCACAGGATGCTGATCAGGCCGGTAATGGCGAAGCACTGCATCAGCACGGAAAGAATGTTTTTCGAGCGAACCATACCGCCGTAGAACAGCGCCAGGCCGGGGATGGTCATGAACAGCACGAGCGCTGTCGAGGTGAGCATCCAGGCGGTGTCGCCGGAATTGAGGACTGGCGCTGCCACTTCGTCTGCCGCCATGGCGATGCCGGGCATTACGATGGACAACAGGGCGCCTAGCCCTGCGAATTTACGCAGAGTCATATTGTTTTCTCCTGGGGCGTTGGGTTTGTGGCGGCGCTTAGATCGCGTCGGTATCGGTTTCGCCGGTACGGATGCGGATCGCCTGTTCCAGATTGACCACGAAGATCTTGCCGTCACCGATCTTGCCGGTGTTGGCCGCTTTGGTTATCGCCTCGATAACCCGATCCAGATCCTTGTCGTCGATGGCCACGTCGATTTTCACCTTGGGCAGAAAATCGACCACATATTCCGCGCCGCGATACAGCTCGGTGTGACCCTTCTGCCGGCCGAAGCCTTTGACTTCAGTAACGGTAATGCCCTGCACGCCGATTTCGGACAGCGACTCGCGCACGTCGTCCAACTTGAACGGCTTGATGATGGCAGTGACTAGCTTCATGAAACTCTCTCCCGAATTGGTGGACTTGCCCCAGGAAAACAAACCCGTCTCAAGTCTAAGCGCAGTGCCTGGCTTTGTAACGCATCGTTGACGCCAGCTAACCGCATCAGACGAAACTCCCCGCTTCGTCTGCCGCACTGCATTCGTCACAGCGACTGCATCAGTGCATGGGTCGAGGGTGACTAAGCAGAAACCTTGCCAGCTCGGCAAAAACCCTGCATTTCAATCTCTTGGCCCCTGTTGCACGCGCTCGGGCAGAAAAGCTTTTGCCGATACGCACAACAACGGTGCGCCACCGTCCGTCCCCCTGCGCGAAAAGCGTGCATCCGTGCAACGGGATTGACTATAGACACTGCGTGATACACTGCCGGCCATTGTTTCCAGGACATTTCCCATGCTCGCGCCCAAAGACTTCCTCGACGCCCTGAGCGGCACCGCCTCCCGCCTCTTCAGCGGCGACACCCCGCTGCCGAAAGCCGAAATGGAAAGCCAGTTCAAAATGCTGCTGCAAAGTGCCTTCAGCAAACTCGATCTGGTCAGCCGGGAAGAGTTCGATAGTCAGATGGTAGTGCTGGCGCGTACTCGCGCCCGCCTCGAAAGCCTCGAAGCCAAGGTTGCCGAGATGGAAGCGAAGCTGACACCGCCCGCTGAATAATTCGCGTCCCCTGTAGGAGCTGCCGAAGGCTGCGATCTTTTGATCTTCAGCCCTTCAACCATCCCCGCAACGTCCTACAACCTTAATGACCGCCGTCCGATTGCGCCAAAAAGCCCAGGTTTCTAAGCTATCTGATGCTGAATGTTCAGCAGAGGATTGGGCGACCCGGGCAGGGCCATGGTGGAAATGGGCTTCGCGGATGCTGCAATCGCTATGAGCCCGCATGCCGGAGCTGGGCTCTGCGCAAATCGTAAGTCGACTGAAGATTCATCCAGAACTCAGGCGTAGTGTTGAGCTGAATGGCGAGGCTGATTGCCAGATCGGCGCAGATCCTGAGCTGGCATTTCACAAGCTCTTCGATCTCACTTTCGGGCCAGTTCGTGGGCATGGCCAGATCCATGACAGTCACGCCCAACGGCTCCATGAATCCTTATTCAGAACCTCGCCCGGATGAATCGGGCGCATACCACTGCGGTCCGTTTTTTTCGCCTCCAGAGGCTGCGTTGAGTGGCCAACTGGAGCATCCGACTCCCGGATACAAGACCTTCACACCCCTTTCGCCAGCGTCCTACAAATATTAGGGCATGGCCCTACAAACATCAGCGTCTGCGCCTGATTCCGTGAGCTCTTCGCTGTGATTAGGCTGGTGGCTTTCGCCTGCGCTGGTCGATCCTATTCGTCGAGTTCCAGGCGATACACATTGATCGCCAGACACTCTGGTTCTGGATCCCTCTTGTCTGATTTGCTCAAGCTCAAAGAAAACACGCTGGTTCAGCATCCAGATGGTGGTTACATCTTTGGCACGATCCCCGATATGCCAAAATTCGGCTTGCCAGGCGGGAAGATTTATCTGCGGGTAGGTATTCACCGTCGAGCGAATAGTGGTTTTGGCGTAGTGCACATTTGGGAAGCCCATAGTGCCGATTTGCTCAAGCATGGTTGCCAGACTGCCGATGGGGTAGCAGCGATTGTTGCGAAAATGATCGTCCCGGGGGCGCAAATCTATTGTGAGTTCAAAGAACAACGATGTGGAAACAGGGTCGCGGTACTGAGGACATCTATGGGAACACTGATTCTTGAACCGCGACACGAGCGCGCCACAGGATTTGGTTACTTCGTGGTGACTTGGTACCCGCAAAAACGTGCACATGGCACGTTAGTGGGGCAGATACCACGAGCACCACCAAATCAGAAATAAAAAAAGGCGTCCGATGGACGCCTTTTAAGTATTTTTTGAGGAGTAGTCGCAGCGATTCTTTAGCTCCTGGCTTTACGGCCTTGGGTTCAGAATCCGACAGGCTAGCCCGTCGTCACTACTTCAGAGAAACCAGCTTTC
This sequence comes from Pseudomonas sp. TE9122, assembly GCF_056278925.1. Lineage (NCBI taxonomy): Bacteria > Pseudomonadati > Pseudomonadota > Gammaproteobacteria > Pseudomonadales > Pseudomonadaceae > Pseudomonas > Pseudomonas sp. TE9122. Next base: position 5,206,728 of record NZ_JBWBQI010000001.1, read on the forward strand.
TCTGCTGCCAAAAATGCGGGGGAGCTTTTGCTGGTGCCCAGTCCCGACGAATGCGCAGTTGCAGTCCTCGAATGGGATGATCCTTCAATGCCGTGCGAGAGTCAACGCTCTAATTCAGGCAAGCAGTGACAGCCCATCGGGTCTGGATACGTCTTGTAAACCTCTATTTCAGCACCGAAACCCGGCTCAACTACCCTTCAAAAACCCGCAGGAAGCGGCTCCCCGATTCAGCTCAAGGAACGACCATGTCCCTCTCCATTGTCCACAGTCGCGCCCAGATTGGCGTGGAAGCCCCCGCTGTTACCGTCGAAGTCCATCTGGCCAACGGTCTGCCGTCGCTGACCATGGTCGGCCTGCCCGAAGCGGCGGTGAAGGAGAGCAAGGATCGCGTACGCAGCGCGATCATCAATTCCGGGCTGCAATTTCCGGCGCGGCGGATCACCCTGAATCTGGCGCCGGCGGATCTGCCCAAGGATGGCGGGCGGTTTGATCTGGCGATTGCCTTGGGGATTTTGTCGGCCAGTGTGCAGGTGCCCTGCCTGACCCTGGACGAGGTGGAATGTCTGGGCGAGTTGGCGCTGTCGGGTGCCGTGCGGCCGGTGCGTGGTGTGCTGCCGGCGGCACTGGCGGCGCGCAAGGCCGGGCGGGCGTTGGTGGTGCCTCGAGCGAATGCCGAGGAGGCGTGTCTGGCGTCGGGGTTGAAGGTGTTTGCGGTGGATCATTTGCTGGAAGCGGTGGCGCATTTCAATGGGCATACGCCGGTGGAGCCTTACGTTTCCGACGGTTTGATGCACGCTGCCAAGCCCTATCCCGACCTCAACGAAGTGCAGGGTCAAACAGCCGCAAAGCGCGCATTGCTGATTGCCGCAGCGGGGGCGCACAACTTGTTGTTCAGCGGGCCTCCGGGAACCGGCAAGACGCTGCTGGCCAGTCGTCTGCCAGGATTACTGCCGCCGCTATCCGAATGCGAGGCGCTGGAAGTGGCAGCGATTCAATCGGTCGCCAGCGGGGTTCCCTTGACTCACTGGCCGCAGCGGCCGTTCAGGCAACCGCACCATTCGGCTTCAGGGCCGGCATTGGTCGGTGGCAGCTCGAAACCGCAACCCGGCGAGATCACCCTCGCCCACCATGGCGTGCTGTTTCTCGATGAGTTGCCGGAGTTTGATCGCAAGGTGTTGGAAGTTTTACGCGAGCCTTTGGAGTCGGGACATATCGTCATCGCGCGGGCCAAGGATCGCGTACGTTTCCCCGCGCGATTTCAATTGGTTGCCGCGATGAATCCGTGTCCCTGTGGATATCTTGGCGAACCCAGCGGCAAATGCTCGTGCACACCGGATATGGTCCAACGCTATCGCAACAAGTTGTCAGGGCCGCTGCTGGATCGTATCGATCTGCACCTGACCGTGGCGCGGGAGGCAACCGCGTTGAATCCGGCAGCCAAGCCCGGCGAAAACAGCGCCAGCGCTGCGGCTTTGGTGGCCGAGGCTCGCGAACGACAGCAGAAGCGTCAGGGCTGTGCCAATGCGTTTCTCGATCTGCCGGGATTGAAGCGGCACTGCAAGTTATCCACAGCCGATGAGACATGGCTGGAATCAGCCTGTGAACGGCTGACGCTTTCGCTGCGCTCGGCCCATCGCCTGCTCAAGGTCGCCCGCACTCTGGCAGACCTCGAGCAAGTCGATGCAATCAAGCGCGAACACTTGGCCGAGGCACTGCAATACCGGCCGGCGACACCTTAATGCTCGGTCAGATCAACCAGCGGTGCTTGGCGCACTTCAGTATCGCGCCCGGCCTGAATTTCAGTCACGCGCTTGAGGGCCTTGTCCACTGCCCCTTTGTCGGCCAGCAGGCTGTAGCTGATCTGGAACTGTTTATGTTCTTTCGGCGCAATGGTCGGCACCAGATTCAACGGCCGCTGATAGCGACGGTTGTAGGAAAAACTGGTTCCCGGCTCCAGCCCGGTGACGTAGCCCTGCCCTTGGGTGTCGGTGTTTTTCCACAGCGAAAACACTGGCAACTGCTGGGTATTGAAGCCAACCGCAACGCCGAGGCTACCGGCCTTGTTGTGCAGCACGGTCAGGGTGTCACCCTTGGCGTCCGCATACGGCACGACGTTGTAGACAGTTTCGTCGTAGTCCTTGGTTGGCGCGCGATAGGTCTGCCAGTCGGGCAGGTCACCCTTGGCCTTGTCGTTGAACGGCGATACCTGCTTCACCGGCGCAGCGAATTTTGCCCCTTGCTCAAGAAACGGCGTGCTGAAGTTGCTGTGATACAGCGCCTGATATTCCTTCGCATAGTCGCCGTTGTTGGTCAGGGTGTCGTTAAGGGCGAAGCTTGCGCTGCCCGGTTCGGTGACCAGTTCGGTCGCTACCGAGAAATCGACTTTCTTGAATGCCTGCTCTTTCAGCTCGCCACGCAGCGTGATGGCATACGGCGGCTTCTCGTCGATGTGCAAAGTGACGGTGCTGGCCGGGATGTTGGCGGCGCGACCGTGCAGGGTCAGCAGTTCGCCGTTGTCCATGCCGGGATGGCCAACCCACTCGTAACCGCAACGGGTGACCAGCTCATTGAAGCCTTCCAGCCAGCCCAGACCACCGCGACCGTTGAGTTCGATGAACGCTGGGTTGACCACGTCCTTGACCGGCGAATCCCAGCCCATGCGCACGTCGCCCACCGAAGCCTGCAACACGTTCATGCCACGGGTTGGCACCACCGAGAGTTTCATCGTGCCGTTATCGATGTCGACGATGCTGACGCCCTCCTGACGACCGCCATGCAGAGTACGCAAGGTCACGGAAAACGGTTTGGCGGTTTTTACACCGAGTTGCTCACTGGTGATCGTCCGGTTTTTTGCCGGAGTGTTGGCGTCGAGCAGGACATAGTCCCAGGCCATGGCATGAGAAGCGGCAGAGAATGCGCCGAGGGCGACGAGGAGTTTGAGCGGGGTCATGGCAGCAGCCTTTATTGGAGTTGTGCCATTTTTATAGCGCTGCGGAAACGTTTCAGCAAGTGCAAAGAAGCGGTGGGAGAAAAGCATTCGCGAGCAGGCTCGCTCCCACAGGGACATCGGGCCTTCACAATATTTGTGAATTACGCCGACTACTGTGGGAGCGAGCCTGCTCGCGATAGCTGTTTCAAAGATGCATCAACGGAAGCGGTCAACCTCGGAACGCAGATCCGCCGCCAGCTTCTCCAGCTCTTTCGCGGTGACAGCCAGGTTCGACACCACCTCACGCTGCTCGCTGTTGGCCAAGGCGATGCTCTGCAAATTGCTGCTCAGCAACGTCGCAGTGCTGCTTTGTTCCTGAGTGGCGGTGGTGATCGCAGCAAACTGCTGGCCTGCCGAACGGCTCTGCTCGTCAATCCGCGCCAGCGCCGAGGCGACATTGGCGTTGCGCGACAGGCCTTCCTGCATCAGCACGTTGCCCTGTTCCATAGTGCTGATCGCGTTGCCGGTTTCCTGTTGGATGCTGTGGATCATGCTGGAGATTTCATCGGTCGCCTGACGGGTACGCGAGGCGAGGCTGCGCACTTCGTCCGCGACCACGGCAAAACCGCGACCTTGTTCACCGGCACGCGCGGCTTCGATGGCAGCGTTGAGTGCCAGCAGGTTGGTCTGCTCGGCGATCGAGGTGATCACACCGACAATTCCGCCGATTTCCTGAGAGCGCTGCCCCAGCGTGTTGATCACGCTGGCGGTGCTGTTCAGCGCACCGGCGATCTGCTCCAGCGACGACGACGCTTCTTCCATCGAGCTGCGGCCGATCTGCGTTTGCTGAGCGTTTTCCTGCGCCAGGCGCTGGGTCGCGCCCATGTTGTCGGCGATGTTCAACGACGTCGCGCTGAACTCTTCCACGGCGCCGGCCATGCTGGTGATTTCGCCCGACTGTTGCTCCATGCCTTCGTAAGCACCACCGGACAAACCGGACAGCGCCTGCGCACGGCTATTGACCTCTTCCGAAGCGCGGCGGATGTGCTCGACCATGGTCGACAGCGCCTGGCTCATCTGGTTGAACGCGCGGGACAGCTGCCCGATTTCATCGTGGCTCGATACGTTCAGACGCACGCTCAGATCACCAGCACCCAAGGCCTCAGCCTGACGCACCAGATCGCCCAACGGCGCGAGTTTGCTGCGCAGCAGCCAGACCACGGAACCGACCGCAAGCAACATCGCCAGCAGGCTGCCGATCGCCAGTTGCGTACCGACGCTCCAGGTCACCGCGCGGATCTCGGCTTTCGGCATGCTCGCCACCACCGACCACGGACCACCTTCAAACGGCACGGCGATGCTGTAGAAGTCCTCGCCCTTGTCGCTCCAGAACTCACCCTTGCCCGGGGTTTTCACCAGGTTGTTGATGGTCGGGGCGGCTTGATCCAGGTTTTCGACGCCGGCAATCGGCACCAGCCATTTGTTCTGCTCGTCGAGCAGGGCCAGCGAGCCGGTCTTGCCAATGCGGAAGCGCTTGAGATTGGCGAACTGCGCGTTCTGCGCGTCGGTGTAATCGAAACCTACGTACAACACGGCGATGATCTTGCCGCCCGCATCGCGCACCGGTGTGTACTGCGACATGTAGTAGCGCTCGAACAGCAGCGAGCGACCGACATAACTCTGCCCCGCCATCAACTTCGCGTAGGCCGGGTTGGCATGATCGAGCACGGTGCCGATGGCACGGGTGCCGTCCTGCTTGCTGACGTTGGTGCTGACGCGAATGAAGTCTTCGCCGCTGCGCACGAATACCGTGGCCACACCGGCAGTCATCTGCTTGAACTCGTCAACTTCCTTGAAGTTGTTGTTCAGCACTTCGTTGCCCAGATGCAGACCCGGGGTCTGCACGCCGGCCACGGTCACTGGCTGATCGGGGTGCACACTCAGGCCACTGCCGAAGCGTTTTTCGAACAGACCGCTCAGGCGCAGGGTGCTTTCGCGCAGCGTACCGTGGAAGGTACTCAGTTGATCGGCCAGCAGCCGGGCCTCACTGGCCAGATGCTCTTCACGGGTGGCGAGGTTGGCGGAATCCAGCGAACGCAAGGCGAACACCGTACTGCCGTTGATGACTATCGCCAGTATCACAGCAAGGGCAAGGCCCAGCTGCGAGGCGATCCGAGCACGAGGTTGAGACATGAACAGCTCCTGGCCGAGCCACCGAATCCTCCTTGATCGCGGTAATTGCCCGGAAAATATTCTAATAGTGGGGTGTAACGCGGAACCGGCACGACGGTTCCACAAGCTCGTAGTCGGCGGTAAAACCGAATACTTGAGCGCATTGCGTGGGTATGGCGCAGTGGTGGCATTGTGCCGGCTCGAACGTTTCAGCTCAAGCGCTCTACCGCCGGCAATTGCATGGCGCGGACTTCGCCTTGGAGAAAATCGCTGAGGCGGCGCAAACGTTCACCTCCCGGACGCGGTTTCGGCCAGACCAGGTAATAATTCAGGCCACTGGCGACGGCCGTTGGCCACGGCAGGCTCAAGCGCCCCTGCGCAACATCTTCGGCAACCATCAACAGATCACCCATCGAAACGCCGTAACCGCGCGCCGCGGCGATCATGCCCAGCTCCAGCGTATCGAACACTTGCCCACCCTTGAGCGAGACCTGATCGGACAGGCCCATGCGCTCCAGCCAACTGCGCCAGTCACGGCGATCCGGGGTCGGGTGCAGCAGTTCGGCGGTCGCCAGACGCGCTACGTCCCAAGGTTGATCATTGAGCAGGTTCGGCGCGCCGACCGGGATCAATTCCTCGGGAAACAGCAGGCTCGCTTCCCAGTCCGGCGGGAAATGCCCGTCACTGAGCAACACCGCGCAATCGAACGGTTCGTTGTTGAAGTCCACCGAATCAATGTCCATCCACGCGCTGGTCAGTTGCACCTCATTGCCCGGCTGCAAATGGCGGAAGCGACTCAACCGCGCCAGCAGCCAACGCATGGTCAGGGTCGATGGCGCTTTCATGCGCAGGATGTCGTCCTCGGCACGCAAGGTATTGCAGGCGCGCTCAAGGGCGGCGAAGCCTTCGCGGATTCCGGGTAGCAGCAGCCGTGCCGATTCGGTCAGTTGCAGGTTGCGCCCGCTGCGATGAAACAGCCGGCAGGCGAAGTGTTCTTCAAGGGTGCGCATGTGCCGACTGACCGCGCTCTGGGTGATCGACAATTCTTCCGCCGCGCGGGTGAACGAGCTGTGTCGCGCTGCCGCTTCGAATGCGCGCAGGGCATACAACGGCGGAAGGCGTCGGGACATACAAAAAGCTCCAGTAGCGGGGATATAGCCAATCCGGCGGGTACGTTTCAGGATGAGTATTAATCATGCCACCCATCCTTTTTATCCCTTTGTGCAACGCCTGCCAAGCGCCGAGAATCGACGCTCTTCTGTTCCCTCTGAAATTTGGGTGGTGATGACCATGCGGCATCCTGTGCGTACCGAACTCTGGGCCATCCTGCGGCTGGCGGGGCCGCTGATTGCTTCGCAGTTGGCGCACATGCTGATGGTGCTGACCGATACTCTGATGATGGCGCGCCTGAGCCCCGAGGCGCTGGCCGGGGGCGGCCTCGGTGCGGCGAGCTACTCGTTCGTGTCGATTTTCTGCATCGGCGTTATTGCAGCGGTCGGCACTCTGGTGGCGATCCGTCAGGGTGCCGGCGACATCATCGGTGCCGCGCGCCTGACCCAGGCCGGGTTGTGGCTGGCCTGGCTGATGGCCCTCGGCGCCGGGCTGCTGTTGTGGAACCTCAAACCGGTGTTGCTGCTGTTCGGCCAGACCGAAACCAACGTCAACGCCGCCGGGCAATTCCTCATCGCCCTGCCCTTCGCCCTGCCCGGTTATCTGAGCTTCATGGCGCTGCGCGGCTTTACCAGTGCAATCGGCCGGGCGACGCCAGTGATGGTCATCAGCCTCGCCGGCACGGTGGCCAACTTCCTGCTCAACTACGCGCTGATTACCGGCATGTTCGGCCTGCCGCAGCTGGGTCTGACCGGCATCGGTCTGGTCACGGCGATTGTCGCCAACTGCATGGCACTGGCGCTGGCCTGGCATATCCGCCGGCATCCGGCCTATGACGCTTATCCGTTGCGCGCCGGTCTGTCGCGGCCGAACCGGCAATACCTGAAAGAACTCTGGCGCCTGGGCCTGCCGATTGGCGGCACCTATGCGGTGGAAGTCGGGCTGTTTGCCTTTGCCGCGTTGTGCATGGGCACCATGGGCAGTACGCAAATGGGTGCGCATCAGATCGCCCTGCAGATCGTGTCGGTGGCCTTCATGGTCCCGGCCGGGATGTCCTATGCCATCACCATGCGCGTCGGCCAACACTACGGCGCCGGGCAACTGGTCGATGCACGGATGTCCGGGCGTGTCGGTATCGCTTTCGGCGCCGTGGTGATGCTCGGCTTCGCCCTGGTGTTCTGGCTGTGGCCGAACCAGTTGGTCGGCCTGTTCCTGGACCATAATGACCCGGCGTTTGCCGAGGTGATCCGTCTGGCGGTGAGCCTGCTGGCAGTAGCGGCGTGGTTCGAGCTGTTCGACGGCACGCAGACGATTGCCATGGGCTGCATTCGTGGGCTCAAGGATGCCAAAACCACATTTCTGGTCGGACTGGCTTGCTATTGGCTGATTGGCGCACCGGCGGCGTGGTGGATGGCGTTCCATTTGAACTGGGGGCCGACGGGCGTCTGGTGGGGATTGGCGCTGGGCCTGGCGTGTGCGGCGGTGAGTTTGACGCTGGCATTCGAATGGAAGATGCAGCGGATGATTCGGCGCGAGCCGCAAGCTCAAGGTTTCAACATCCCACAGGCCGAATGAGGGTTTCCTTTGTGGGAGCGAGCCTGCTCGCGAAGACCGAGTGTCAGGCCCAGATCATCCAGCTGACATAACGCCTTCGCGAGCAGGCTCGCTCCCACGGGGATTTGCGCCGGCCGCAACAATTGTGATCAACCGACGATTTCCAGGGCCGGCTGCTGGTTCGATCCAGACGTCAGATATTCCACCAGCTCATCCAACGGCAACGGCCGGCTGATCAGATAACCCTGCACCTGATCGCAGCCGAACCCGCGCAACAACTCCAGTTGCTCCGGCGTCTCGACGCCCTCGGCGACCACTTCCAGATGCAGGTTGTGCGCGAGGTTGATCATCGCGTGCACCAGTTTGCGGTTCTCTTCGCGCTGTTCCATGCCGCCGACAAAACTCTTGTCGATCTTCAGCAAGGTGATCGGCAGGCTGTTGAGGTGCACGAAAGAGGAAAACCCGGTGCCGAAATCGTCCAGCGAGAAGCGCACGCCGAGGCGGCCGAGGGCGTCCATGGTCTGCTTGACCAGATCGCTGCGCCGCATCACGGCGGTTTCGGTCAGTTCGAATTCCAGCCACTGCGCCTCGACGCCACGCTCGGCAATCAGACGGCTGAGCGTCGGCAGCAACTGGCTGTCCTGAAACTGGCGGAACGACAGGTTGATCGCCATGTGCAGCGCCGGCAGCCCCTGCTCGCGCAAGGCCTGCATATCGCGCAAGGCGCGGGAAATCACCCAGTAGCCCAGCGGCACGATCAGCCCGCTCTGTTCGGCCAGCGGGACGAACTCGCTCGGTGGCAACAGACCGCGCTCGCCATGACGCCAGCGCACCAGCGCTTCGAGGCCGACAATCTGGCCGTCTTCAAGATTCAGGCGTGGCTGGTAATGCAGTTCCAGCTCATCGCGGCGCAAGGCCCGGCGCAGTTCGCTTTCGAGGTCGGCCATGCTCCGCGCGTTGCGGTTGATGCGTTCGTTGAAGATATGAAAGGTGCAGCCCTGCGTGCTCTTGGCCTGCTGCATGGCGATATGGGCGTGCCACATCAGTGGATCGGCACCGCCATTGGCGCGGGCATGGGCGATGCCAAGGCTGGAGCCGATCAGCAGGCTCTCGCCGTCGACCCAATAAGGTTCGGCCAACGCCTCAGTGATGCGTTCGGCCATCCACTCGGCGCGTTGCGGCGCGCGGCGGGTATCGATCAGCAGAGCGAATTCATCGCTGCCCAGCCGTGCCAGTTGATCGCCGGCCTCCAGCTGACTTTTCAGCCGCGCGACGACCTGCAGAATCAGACGATCCCCGGCCTGATGCCCGAGGGCGTCGTTGGCATGGCGAAAATTGTCGAGATCGAGATGGCCGAGGGCGAGACCGCGCCCGTCGCCTTCGGCAAGACGCGCAGTAAGCAGGGTCTGAAAGCCTTGGCGATTGGCGATACCGGTCAGCGGGTCCTGTTCGGCGAGGCGCTGAAGAGTGTTTTCCAGCACGCCGCGCTCGCGCACATGGCGCAGGCAACGCTGAAGCATGCCGGCGTCGAGAGCGTCGAACACCAGCCAGTCGCTGACACCGACCGGCGCGGTGGCCGGCTCGTGCTCCAGCAGCAGAACGGTCGGCAGGCTGCAACGCCCGGGCGGCGGTTGCAACGCTGGCAGGGTCAGCAGTACCGCGTGGCGGTTGTCCTCGAACAGGCGGCTGACCGAATCCCAGTTCGGCGCGCTGATCAGCACCGCCGCGCTCCCCATCGGAGCCAGACACTCACGCAACAACGCTGTCCACGCTGGCTCTTCGGCCAGTAGCAGCAAACGCAAGGGTTCGACAGGCGTAGACAAGCTGACTCCCTAGACTCTGCAATGATGTAGGCGGGGCATTATGCCGTTGTGCTGAACAATGACCAATGCGTTGTCTGATGACAACGGCATCGAAACGTTATTTTGTGTCACGAATGAGAACATTAGCCGCAAAATCCCCGCGTATCCTGCGTGAAAGTAACAAAAGCGGCAAATCTGAATCGCGTGCTGCGTCACAAGTCGGACAGAGCAGCAGAAATCGCTGAGCCTGTTAAAATGCCGGCCCATTTCGTCAACGACTCCCGAATTTTCGTATGTCCCGACTCAATCCCCGGCAGCAAGAAGCCGTGAACTACGTCGGCGGCCCTCTATTGGTGCTCGCCGGTGCTGGCTCCGGCAAGACCAGCGTGATCACGCGCAAGATCGCGCACCTGATCCAGAACTGCGGCATCCGCGCCCAGTACATCGTCGCCATGACCTTTACCAACAAGGCCGCGCGCGAGATGAAAGAGCGGGTCGGCACCCTGTTGCGTGCCGGCGAAGGGCGTGGCCTGACCGTCTGCACCTTCCACAACCTGGGCCTGAACATCATCCGCAAGGAGCATGCGCGGCTGGGCTACAAACCCGGTTTCTCGATCTTCGACGAGACCGACGTCAAAGCCCTGATGACCGACATCATGCAGAAGGAATACGCAGGCGACGACGGCGTCGACGAGATCAAGAACATGATCGGCGCCTGGAAAAACGACCTGATCCTGCCCGCCCAGGCCCTGGAAAACGCGCGCAACCCCAAGGAACAAACCGCCGCCATCGTCTACACCCACTATCAGCGCACGCTCAAGGCGTTCAACGCGGTGGACTTCGATGACCTGATCCTGCTGCCGGTAAAGCTCTTCGAAGAACACGCCGACATTCTCGAAAAGTGGCAGAACAAGGTGCGTTACCTGCTCGTCGACGAATACCAGGACACCAACGCCAGCCAGTATTTGCTGGTGAAAATGCTCATCGGCAAGCGCAACCAGTTCACCGTGGTCGGCGACGACGACCAGTCAATCTACGCCTGGCGTGGCGCGCGCCCGGAAAACCTGATGCTGCTCAAGGACGACTATCCGTCCTTGAAAGTGGTGATGCTGGAGCAGAACTACCGCTCCACCAGCCGCATCCTGCGCTGCGCCAACGTACTGATCTCGAACAACCCGCACGAATTCGAAAAACAGCTGTGGAGCGAGATGGGCCACGGCGACGAGATCCGCGTGATCCGCTGCCGCAACGAGGACGCCGAAGCCGAGCGCGTGGCCATGGAAATCCTCAGCCTGCACTTGCGCACCGACCGCCCGTACAGCGATTTTGCGATTCTCTATCGCGGTAACTACCAGGCCAAGCTGATCGAATTGAAGCTGCAGCACCATCAGGTGCCGTATCGCCTGAGCGGCGGCAACAGCTTCTTCGGTCGCCAGGAAGTGAAGGACCTGATGGCCTACTTCCGCCTGATCGTAAACCCGGATGACGACAACGCCTTCCTGCGCGTGATCAACGTGCCGCGTCGCGAGATCGGCTCGACCACCCTGGAAAAGCTCGGCAACTACGCCACCGAGCGCAAGATCTCGATGTACGCCGCCACCGACGAAATCGGTCTTGGCGAACATCTCGACAGTCGCTTCACCGATCGTCTGGCGCGCTTCAAGCGCTTCATGGACAAGGTCCGCGAGCAGTGCGCCGGCGAAGATCCGATCTCGGCGCTGCGCAGCATGGTCATGGACATCGACTACGAGAACTGGCTGCGTACCAACAGCTCCAGCGACAAGGCTGCGGACTACCGCATGGGCAACGTCTGGTTCCTGATCGAGGCATTGAAAAACACCCTTGAGAAAGACGAAGACGGCGAGATGACCGTCGAGGACGCCATCGGCAAACTGGTGCTGCGTGACATGCTCGAGCGCCAGCAGGAAGAAGAGGACGGTGCCGAAGGTGTGCAGATGATGACGCTGCATGCGTCCAAAGGGCTGGAATTCCCCTACGTGTTCATCATGGGCATGGAAGAGGAAATCCTCCCGCACCGTTCCAGCATCGAAGCCGACACCATCGAAGAAGAACGCCGCTTGGCCTATGTGGGCATCACCCGCGCCCGCCAGACCCTGGCCTTTACCTTCGCTGCCAAGCGCAAGCAGTACGGTGAAATCATCGACTGCGCGCCGAGCCGCTTCCTCGATGAGCTGCCGCCAGACGATCTGGCCTGGGAAGGCAACGACGACACCCCGACTGAAGTCAAAGCCGTGCGCGGTAATAGCGCATTGGCCGATATACGCGCGATGTTAAAGCGCTAGAATCGACTACTTTTTAATCTACCTTCGGCGCCCATCGCGCCAACAGAGGAAGCTGTTGTGGAAGCACTGCACAAAAAAATCCGCGAAGAAGGCATCGTGCTTTCCGATCAGGTCCTGAAAGTCGACGCTTTCCTGAACCACCAGATCGACCCGGCCCTGATGAAGCTGATCGGTGACGAATTCGCCGCGCTCTTCAAGGATTCCGGGATCACCAAGATCGTCACCATCGAAGCCTCGGGCATCGCCCCGGCGATCATGACCGGTCTGAACCTCGGCGTGCCGGTGATCTTCGCCCGCAAGCAACAGTCGCTGACCCTGACTGAAAACCTGCTCTCGGCGACCGTCTACTCGTTCACCAAGAAGACCGAAAGCACCGTGGCCATTTCCCCGCGCCACCTGACCAGCAGCGACCGCGTGCTGATCATCGACGACTTCCTGGCCAACGGTAAGGCGTCGCAAGCGCTGATCTCGATCATCAAACAGGCCGGCGCCACCGTTGCCGGTCTGGGCATCGTCATTGAGAAGTCGTTCCAGGGCGGCCGCGCCGAACTGGACTCGCAGGGCTACCGCGTTGAATCCCTGGCCCGCGTGCAATCGCTGAAGGATGGCGTCGTCACCTTCATCGAGTAACCAGCGGCACCGAGTTTCCCCTGTGGGAGCGAGCCTGCTCGCGAATGCATTGTGTCAGTCACCCTGTTGAGTGAATGACCCACCGCTTTCGCGAGCAGGCTCGCTCCCACAGTGGTTTCTGGTGTGGGCAGTTATTGCGCGGTAGCTTTCAGGCCTGTGAGCAGCAGGCGTTGGAAAAGGTCCTCCTTCAGGCCCTCCGGATTGGTCAGCTGCATCCGCTCAAGATGTTCCGGGAACACTGAGGCCTCCGGCGCATCCAGCGCTGCCTTGCCCAAGTCGAGAATCTCGGTCAGCTTGAACTTGCTCTTCAGCCAGTTCAGCGCCCGCAGCAGATCCCGTTCGATGGCAGTGAAATCACAGCCCAGCGGATACTCCGGAAACAGGTTCGGATGCCGTGCGGCAATCGCCTGCAAGCGTTGCGGTGTGTTGTCGGCAAATCGTGGATCGAGACGGAAATCCTTTGGCAGCTTGCCGACTTTCTGCGCCTGCTCGATCAGCCCCGGCTGGAAGCGAGAATCACTGATGTTGAGCAGCGCTTCGATCACCGCTGCGTCGGATTTTCCGCGCAGGTCGGCGATGCCGTATTCGGTGACGACGATGTCGCGCAGGTGCCGCGGGATCGTGCAGTGGCCGTAGTCCCAGACGATATTGGAGCTGACCTCGCCGCCGGACTCGCGCCAGCTGCGCAGGATCAACATCGATCGCGCGCCCTCCAGCGCGTGGCCCTGAGCAACAAAGTTGTACTGGCCGCCTACCCCGCTGAGCACGCGTCCGTCCGCCAATTGATCAGCCACGCCGGCGCCGAGCAGAGTCATGGTGAACACGGTGTTGATGAAGCGCGCATCGATGCGCTGCAAGCGCTTGAGCTCTTCCTGGCCGTACAGCTCGTTGATGTAGCTGATGCGGGTCATGTTGAATTCCAGCAGCTTGCTTTGCGGCAACTCGCGCAGCCGCTCATAAAAACTGCGCGGGCCAAGGAAGAAGCCGCCGTGCACCGAGATACCGTCGGGCTGCGCGGCTTCGTCGAGGGTACCGGCGTTGGCCTGCTCCTGAGTCGGCACATCCGGATAGACCTTGCGCCGAATGATCCCGGCATCCGCCAATACCAACAGCCCGTTGACGAACATCTCGCTGCAACCGTAAAGGCCTTTGGCAAATGGCGCGGTGCCGCCCTCGCGCTGGATCAATTGCGCCCATTGGCTGAGGTTGATGTCATCGAGCAACGCCTGATAACCGGCGTTATCGGCCTGACGGACAAGTATCGCAGCAGTCAACGCATCCCCCATCGAACCGATACCAATCTGCAATGTACCGCCATCGCGCACCAGCGTACTGGCGTGCAAGCCAATGAAATGATCCTGAAAGCCCACCGGCATATTCGGCGTGGAAAACAGCGTGCTGCTGTCCTTTTCGTCGATCAGCAGATCAAACGTGTCGATATCGACTTCCGCATCGCCGGGCATGTACGGCAGATCCGTATGGACCTGGCCGACCAGCACAATGGTCTCCCCCGCTTCGCGGCGCTTGGCGATCATCGGCAGCAGGTCGAGGGTGATGTCCGGGTTGCAGCTCAGGCTCAGACGATCGGGATGCTCACTGTTGCTGGCCAGCAGTTGCGCCACAAGGTTCAGGCCCGCCGCATTAATGTCGCGGGCAGCATGGCTGTAATTGCTGCTGACGTAATCCTGCTGCGCCGGCGCGCTGTTGAGCAGACTGCCCGGCTGCATGAAGAACTGTTGGATTCGGATGTTGGCGGGCAGGCTGTCATGCTGGAGATCGGCGAGAAAATCAAACTCCGGATAATCACCAAACACGCGTTCGACGAAAGGCTCGATAAAGCGCTTCTGCAACCCATCGCCCAGATTCGGCCGACCGAGGCACAGCGCGGTATAGATCGTCAGCTGCCGCTCGGGCAGGTCCTTGATGCGCCGGTATAGCGCGTTAACGAAGTGATTCGGCTTGCCCAACCCCAGCGGCAGGCCCATGTGGATGTGCGCAGGCAAACGCGCCAGCACGTCGTCCACCGCCTGTTCGATCGAACACAACTGCACCATCTGAAGCCTCCCGCCCGTTCTATTGATAGGGGTAGACCGAGATTGCCTTGAGTTTGCTGCAAAGGACAGTGTTTGGTTTGGAGGGATCAGGGCCTGAATGAATCGGAAACCAGAAACCACAGACACAAAAAAACCGTCCGAAGACGGTTTTTTTTCAAAGCCGGCGCTGATTACAGACCGGACATCTCTTTGATCGCGCCCTTGAGCTCTTCATCGGAGCAATCGGCGCAGGTGCCTTTTGGCGGCATGGCGTTGATGCCGGTGATGGCCTTGGCGAGGATGCCGTCCAGACCACCCTGATGATCGGCCCGCTCCTTCCAGGCTGCCTTGTCGCCGATCTTCGGCGCGCCGAGCAGGCCCGTGCCGTGACAAGCGTTGCAGTGCTTGGCGATCACGTCTTTAGGGGCCTTTGCTCCGCCGCCACCGCCAGCGGTAGCAGCCACTTCCATACCCTTGCATTCCTGCCCTTGAACACACACCTGGCCGACGGGCTCGAGGCGTTTGGCGATGTCGTCATTTGTCGCAGCTTGAGCGCTGACAGCCCAGAGGGCCAGTACGGTTGCTGGTGCAGCCAGCATTTTCATAATTAGGTTCACGCGTTCACCCTCAATGGTGGCTATTCACGCCTGCGGCCACGGTTCGCAGGCGGGCGCAAGTATAGCGGGTAGGCCGCTGTACTGAAACAACCCCATGGTTAGAGGGGTCTTGTTGCCCATCGGTAAAACGGTTCTGGGGCCTTTGCCGTATTGGCTTGGCGCCTTCTGCTTAGAAATTCGCCGGCGTGGCTGCGCTGATTAGTCGCGCCGGCACGTCGAACGGGTTACGGAAACGATGCGGCTTGGTACTTTCAAAATAGTAGCTGTCGCCGGCTTCGAGGATAAAAGTTTCCAGACCCACCACCAGTTCGAGGCGGCCTTCGACCAGAATTCCGGTTTCCTCGCCCTCGTGGGTGAGCATTTCTTCGCCAGTGTCGGCGCCCGGCGGATAGATTTCGTTGAGGAAGGCGATGGCGCGGCTCGGGTGGGCGCGGCCGACCAGTTTCATGGTCACGGCGCCGTCGGAGATGTCGATCAGCTCATTGGCCTTGTAGACGATCTGGGTCGGCTGGTCCTGCAGGATCTCTTCGGAAAAGAACTCGACCATCGACATGGGAATGCCGCCGAGCACCTTTCTCAGCGAACTGATCGAAGGGCTGACGCTGTTCTTTTCGATCATCGAAATGGTGCTGTTGGTGACGCCCGCGCGTTTGGCGAGTTCACGCTGGGAAAGCCCTTTGAGCTTGCGGATCGATTGCAGTCGTTCACCGACGTCCAAGGCGGGAGCCTCCTGATGTTGTAAGAATATTGAGCGTTATCATGGCGACAGCGTTCAGTATTTACAACACTTGGCCCCCGCAGCGGCGTCAACCCTCGGAATAGAGCCTTGGCACACGTTTCAGGTTGCAGAAGATCTGATACGGGATGGTATCGGCCCACTTCGCCACATCGCTGGCGAGGATGTTTTTGCCCCACAGTTCGACGTTGGAACCGAGGCCCGCTTCCGGTATGTCGGTCAGGTCGATGCAGAGCATGTCCATCGACACACGCCCCAGCAGGCGGCTGAGTTTGCCGGCCACCAGCACCGGCGTGCCGGTCGGCGCCTGACGCGGGTAACCGTCGGCGTAACCCATGGCGACCACGCCGATGCGCATCGGCTTGTCGGTGATGAATCTGGCGCCATAACCGATCGGTTCGCCGGCCGGCAATTCACGCACGCTGATGACTTTCGATTCGAGGGTCATCACCGGTTGCAGGCGTTCGGCCACGGCGTTGACTTCTTCGAAGGGGGTCGCGCCGTAGAGCATGATGCCCGGGCGTACCCAGTCGCTTTGGATTTCTGGCCAACCGAGCACGGCTGGCGAGTTGCGCAGGCTGACTTCCGCCGCCAGACCCTGACGCGCCGCTTCGAACACCGCGACCTGCTCGTCGCTGCTTTGCGCATGCAGTTCATCAGCGCGGGCGAAGTGGCTCATCAACACGATTTTCGCGACTTTGCCGCTGGCCAGCAGACGTTGATAGGCCGCCGGATAATCTTTCGGATGCAGGCCGACGCGATGCATGCCGGAATCGAGCTTGAGCCACACCGTGATCGGTTTGCTCAGGACTGCCTGTTCGATCGCTTCGAGCTGCCACAGCGAATGCACCACGCACCAGAAATCATGCTCGACGATCAACGCCAGCTCGTCAGCTTCGAAGAAGCCTTCCAGCAGCAATACCGGTGCGCGAATCCCGGCGGAACGCAGCTCCAGTGCTTCTTCAATGCAGGCCACCGCAAACCCGTCAGCCTCGGCTTCCAGCGCCTGGGCGCAACGTACCGCGCCATGGCCGTAGGCGTCCGCCTTGATCACGGCGAGCGCCTTGGCGCCGGTGACTTCGCGGGCAATTCGGTAGTTGTGGCGCAGGGCTTGAAGGTCGATCAGGGCACGGGCAGGACGCATGGCGGCAGACTTCTGGGCGGTCATGGGAAGAAAAACCGGCGCTGACTGACGACGCGAACCGTCAACAGCACCGGGAGAGGGATCTGTAAAACGTTATGGCAGCGCGGCGACGATGGATATCTCCACCAGAATGCTTGGCTTGGCCATCTTCGCTTCGACGGTGGCACGGGCCGGTGCGGCGCCTTTTGGCAGCCACTGGTCCCACACCGCGTTCATCCCGGCGAAGTGCGCTTCAATGTCGTTCAGGTAGATCGTCGCCGACAACAGATGCTGCTTGTCCGTCCCGGCCAGATCGAGCAGGCGCTCGATATTGGCGAGCACCTCGCGGGTCTGCTGTTCAATTCCGGCGTCAAAGTCGTCGCCGACCTGCCCGGCCAGATACACGGTGCCGTTGTGGCTGACGATCTGACTCATGCGCTCATTGGTGAGCTGGCGCTGGATTGACATGTTTTGCGGACTCCTGGGTCTGGTTGCCGTAACGGGAAATATCGAGGCCTTCGGCGCTGATCTGCGGCTTTTTCTTCGCCATCAGGTCGGCGAGCAAACGGCCGGAACCGCAAGCCATGGTCCAGCCGAGCGTACCGTGACCGGTGTTGAGGAACAGGTTCTTGAACGGCGTGGCGCCAACGATCGGCGTGCCGTCCGGCGTAGTCGGACGCAGGCCGGTCCAGAAACTCGCCTCGGCCAGATTGCCGCCCTGAGGATAAAGGTCGTTGACGATCATCTCCAGGGTTTCACGCCGACGCGGGTTAAGCGACAGGTCAAAACCGGCGATCTCGGCCATGCCGCCGACGCGGATGCGGTTGTCGAAACGGGTGATCGCGACCTTGTAGGTCTCGTCGAGAATGGTCGACGTCGGCGCCATGTCCGGGTTGGTGATCGGCACGGTCAGCGAGTAGCCCTTGAGCGGATACACCGGAGCCTTGATGCCCAGCGGCTTGAGCAGTTGCGGCGAGTAGCTGCCGAGCGCCAGCACGTAGCGGTCAGCGGTTTCCAGCTTGCCGTCGATCCACACACCGTTGATGCGATCACCGGCGTAATCGAGCTTCTGGATGTCCTGGCCGAAACGGAATTCCACACCGAGCTTGCGCGCCATTTCGGCGAGACGGGTGGTGAAGATCTGGCAGTCGCCGGTCTGGTCGTTGGGCAAACGCAGGGCGCCAGCGAGAATGTCAGTCACGCCTGCCAGAGCCGGTTCGACGCGGGCGATGCCGGCGCGGTCGAGGACTTCAAAGGGCACGCCGGATTCTTTCAGCACGGCGATGTCTTTGGCGGCGTTATCCAGTTGCGCCTGAGTACGGAACAATTGCGTGGTGCCGAGGCTGCGGCCTTCGTAGGCGATACCGGTTTCGGCGCGCAATTCATCGAGGCAGTCGCGGCTGTACTCGGACAGACGCACCATGCGCTCCTTGTTCACCGCGTAACGGCTGGCGGTGCAGTTGCGCAGCATTTGCGCCATCCACAGGTATTGGTCGATATCAGCGGTGGCCTTGATCGCCAATGGCGCATGGCGTTGCAGCAGCCACTTGATGGCCTTGAGCGGCACGCCCGGCGCGGCCCACGGCGAGGCATAACCCGGCGAGACCTGGCCGGCGTTGGCGAAACTGGTCTCCATGGCCGCAGCAGGCTGCCGGTCGACCACCACCACTTCAAACCCGGCACGGGCCAGATAGTAAGCACTGGCGTTACCGATGACGCCGCTACCCAAGACCATGACGCGCATTTTCAATCCCTCATCGCGGCTTTTCGCCGAACTGTTTGTTAGAGCAATGATGGGCGCAGTGTAAAAAAGAAATGCCAGTGCTTTTCACTATATAAGCGCCTATATTTGGCGACAATTCTCGGCAAAAACCCTTTTCACGGAGGCGCATCCCCTATGCGTACTAACACTCAGACCAAACGTGAGCTGGACAAGATCGACCGCAACATCCTGCGCATCCTCCAGGCGGACGGGCGGATTTCCTTTACCGAACTCGGGGAAAAGGTCGGTCTCTCGACCACGCCCTGCACCGAGCGCGTGCGGCGCCTGGAGCGCGAGGGGATCATCATGGGCTACAACGCCCGGCTCAATCCGCAGCACTTGAAGGGTAGCTTGCTGGTGTTTGTCGAGATCAGCCTCGACTACAAATCCGGCGACACATTCGAAGAATTCAGACGCGCGGTGCTGAAGCTGCCGCATGTGCTGGAGTGCCATTTGGTGTCAGGGGATTTCGACTATCTGGTGAAAGCGCGGATTTCCGAGATGGCCTCGTACCGCAAACTGCTCGGCGACATTCTGTTGAAGCTGCCACATGTGCGTGAATCGAAGAGCTATATCGTCATGGAAGAGGTGAAAGAGAGCCTTTGCCTGCCGATTCCGGATTGATCACCGCAATGATCGTTCCCACGCTCTGCGTGGGAATGCAGCCCGGGACGCTCTGCGTCCCAAAGGCCGAACGCGGAGCGTCCGAAGAGGCATTCCCACGCAGAGCGTGGGAACGATCTCTTAAACCAACACCTGCCGATTCGCCGCCATGTACTCGAAAATCTGCTTCTCGACCCGTGGATGTATCAACTCCACCGGCCGCCGCTCGTTCGGGCACGGCAGGGTCTTGGTCGTACCAAACAATCGACAGATCAGCGGCCGCTCTTCATACACCGTGCAGCCATTCGGCCCCAGGTGCACACAGTTGAGTTCTTCCAGCGCGGCATCCTGCTCGGCGCGGGATTTGCGCGGCAGCCGGGCCATTTCCTCGGGCGACGTGGTCACCGGGCCGCAGCAGTCGTGGCAGCCCGGCACGCAGTCGAACGTGGGGATCTGCTGACGCAGGGTGCGGATTTTCTGACTGTTGCAGCTCATCGAAACGGTGACCAAAGTGGCGGGCTGATGATTGTGCCGCAAAAGTCCGGATCCAGACACCGCAGGCCGACCGATGTTGCCCACGTTCGGGCGCGCGGCTTATGCTCCGTCAAATTTTCTCGACACTCAGCCGTTGGATGATGCCCATGACCGCCCGCGCCCCGACCACCGCGAGCCAACCCCACGTTGCCTCTTATTACGCCGCCAGCAGCCTGCCGCAGCCTGACCATCCCGTGCTGCAAGGCGAGGTGGTGGCGGATGTCTGCGTGGTCGGCGGCGGCTTTTCCGGGCTGAATACGGCGCTGGAACTGGCCGAACGCGGTTTCAGCGTGGTGTTGCTGGAAGCGCACAGGATCGGCTGGGGCGCCAGCGGTCGCAACGGCGGGCAGTTGATTCGCGGTGTCGGTCACGGCCTTGATCAGTTCGCCAATGTCATCGGTGCCGAGGGCGTGCGCGAAATGAAACTCATGGGCCTGGAAGCGGTGGAGATTGTCCGCCAGCGCGTCGAGCGTTTCGGCATTGCCTGCGACCTGACCTGGGGCTACTGCGATCTTGCCAACAAGCCCTCCGATCTAGAAGGTTTTGCCGAAGACGCCGAAGAGTTGCGCAGCCTCGGTTACCGCTACGAAACCCGCCTGTTGCAGGCCAGTGAAATGCACACTGTGGTCGGCTCCAAACGATATGTCGGCGGCTTGATCGACATGGGCTCCGGGCATCTGCACCCGCTGAATCTGGCGCTGGGCGAAGCGGCAGCGGCTCAGCAACTGGGCGTGCAATTGTTCGAGCGTTCGGCAGTGACGCGCATCGATTACGGCCCCGAAGTGAAGGTGCACACGGCGCAGGGCTCGGTGCGGGCGAAGACTCTGGTGTTGGGCTGCAATGCCTATCTCCATGACCTCAACCCGCAACTGAGCGGCAAGGTCCTGCCCGCCGGCAGCTACATCATCGCCACCGAACCGCTGAGCGCAGAGCAGGCGCACAACCTGCTGCCGCAGAACATGGCGGTCTGCGACCAGCGGGTGGCGCTCGATTACTACCGGCTCTCGGCGGATCGACGTTTGTTGTTTGGTGGCGCCTGCCATTATTCAGGGCGCGATCCGAAAGACATCGGGGCCTATATGAAACCGAAGATGCTTGAAGTGTTCCCGCAACTGGCCGGGGTGAAAATCGATTATCAGTGGGGCGGGATGATCGGCATCGGTGCCAACCGCTTGCCGCAGATTGGCCGGCTCGCCGACCAGCCGAACGTGTATTTCGCCCAGGCTTATTCGGGCCACGGAGTGAATGCCACACACCTGGCCGGCAAGCTGCTGGCCGAGGCGATCAGCGGGCAGCATGGCGGCGGCTTTGATCTGTTCGCCAAGGTGCCGCACATCACCTTCCCGGGCGGCAAGCATTTGCGCTCGCCGTTGTTGGCGTTGGGGATGTTGTGGCATCGGCTGAAAGAGTTGGTCTGACGAATCAGGATCGTTCCCACGCTCCGCGTGGGAATGCATCCAGTGACGCTCTGCGTCACAGCGGACGCAGAGCGTCCGGGGCGGCGTTCCCACGCAGAGCGTGGGAACGATCTGTGGTATTCATATCCGCCAAAACGGCTTCAACCCCTCCTCCCTTGCCTGCTCCCGCGTCAACCCGACATCCTTGAGCTGCTCCGGTGTCAGGCCGAGCAACGCCTTGCGCGTGTGCAGACGATGCCAGAACAGCTCCCAGCGACTGAGGCCGGACGGCGCGTTACGCAGCAGATTGCGCGCGTGGTCTTTTTGCCCTGCCGCCAGTTCCTGACTGTGTAACGTCAGCCGCACATCGCTCAAGCCGTTCATTTTCGTTGCTCCTGTTTACTTGGGTAGCCAGAGATTCCATGATGCGCGGGCCAGCAAAACCATTACAGAATCAAAGAACCTGTATTAAATCCATACAGATTTGCCGATTCGCTGACTGAATGATCGATTTTTGCCGCATCTGTACTGGTTTCCACCGATACGCACCGAGGCCGCCATGACTCTGTATGCAAACCTCGCCGAATTGCTCGGCACCCGCATCGAACAAGGCTTCTATCGTCCCGGCGACCGCTTGCCGTCGGTCCGTGCCTTGAGCGTCGAACACGGAGTCAGTCTGAGCACGGTACAGCAGGCTTATCGCGTGCTTGAAGACAGCGGTCTGGCCACGCCAAAACCCAAGTCCGGCTATTTTGTCCCCGTCGGACGCGAGTTGCCGGAGCTGCCTGCGATCGGCCGCCCGGCGCAACGGCCAGTGGAGATTTCGCAGTGGGACCAGGTGCTGGAATTGATCCGCGCCGTACCGCGCAAGGACGTTGTGCAATTGGGCCGCGGCATGCCCGACGTCGGCTCACCCACCATGAAGCCGCTGCTGCGTGGGCTGGCGCGAATCAGTCGGCGGCAGGACATGCCCGGTCTGTATTACGACAATATCCACGGCAACCTCGAACTGCGCGAACAGATCGCGCGCCTGATGCTCGATTCCGGCTGCCAGTTGAGCGCCAGCGATCTGGTGATCACCACTGGCTGCCACGAAGCACTGTCCACCAGCATCCACGCGATCTGCGAGCCGGGCGACATCGTCGCGGTGGACTCGCCGAGTTTCCACGGCGCCATGCAGACCCTCAAAGGCCTGGGCATGAAAGCCCTGGAAATCCCCACCGACCCGCTCACCGGGATCAGCCTCGACGCCCTGGAACTGGCGCTGGAACAGTGGCCGATCAAGGCCATTCAGCTCACCCCAAACTGCAACAACCCGCTCGGCTACGTCATGCCCGAGTCGCGCAAACGCGCGTTGTTGACGCTCGCCCAGCGTTTCGACGTGGCGATCATCGAAGACGATGTGTATGGCGAGCTGGCCTATACCTACCCGCGCCCGCGTACGATCAAATCCTTCGACGAAGACGGCCGCGTGTTGCTCTGCAGCTCGTTCTCCAAGACCCTGGCGCCGGGGCTGCGCATCGGCTGGGTGGCGCCGGGTCGATATCTGGAGCGAGTGCTGCACATGAAATACATCAGCACCGGCTCCACCGCGCCACAACCGCAGATCGCCATCGCCGAATTCATCAAGGCCGGCCATTTCGAGCCGCACTTGCGGCGCATGCGCATGCAGTACCAACGCAATCGTGACGCGATGATCGACTGGGTGACGCGCTATTTCCCGGCCGGCACCCGCGCCAGTCGCCCGCAGGGCAGCTTCATGCTCTGGGTGGAGCTGCCGGAAGGTTTCGACACGCTGAAACTGAATCGTGCGCTGCACGATCAGGGCGTACAGATTGCCGTTGGCAGCATCTTTTCCGCCTCGGGCAAGTACCGCAATTGTCTGCGGATGAACTACGCTGCCAAACCAACAGCGCAGATCGAAGAAGCGGTGCGCAAGGTCGGCGCTGCGGCAATCAAATTACTCGCCGAGACCGACTGACCTTTTTTGCGCGCCCGGCGTCCAAATTGCCGACCTCAGCCGCCAACCGGAACGACCCTACGTGAGCTTCAGACAGCCCCTACTCGCTTTACTGATACTCGCCTCGTTCCTCAGCGGCTGCGCCAGCCTTGATGTGTCGCGCGAACCAAGCCAGGCCCTGCCGGCGTCGGACTCCAGCTTCGGCCGTTCGATTCAGGCTCAGGCCGCGCCCTACAAAGGGCAGTCGGGGTTTCGCCTGCTCTCCGACAGCGGCGAGGCGTTTACTGCCAGGGCCGAGCTGATTCGTCACGCCCAGGTCAGCCTCGATTTGCAGTACTACATCGTCCACGACGGCATCAGCACGCGGATGCTGGTGGAGGAAGTGTTGAAGGCGGCCGACCGTGGCGTGCGCGTGCGCATCCTGCTCGACGACACCACCAGCGACGGCCTCGACCAGATCATCGCGACCCTTGCGGCACATCCGCAGATCCAGATTCGTTTGTTCAATCCGTTGCACCTGGGACGCAGCACCGGCGTAACACGCGCGGCCGGGCGACTGTTCAATCTGTCCGTGCAGCACCGGCGCATGCACAACAAGTTGTGGCTGGCGGACAACAGCGCGGCCATCGTCGGCGGGCGCAATCTGGGCGATGAATATTTCGACGCCGAACCCAATCTGAATTTCACCGACATCGACATGCTCAGCATCGGCCCGGTGGCCGAGCAGCTCGGACACAGTTTCGACCAGTACTGGAACAGCGCGCTGAGCAAGCCGATCGACGAATTCCTCTCCAGCCAACCGACCGCCGCCGACCTGCAAAACACGCGCACGCGCCTGGAAGAGTCGCTGGAAGAAACCCGCAAGCAGAACCACGCGCTGTATCAGCAGTTGATGAAGTTCACCACCGACCCGCGCATGGACATCTGGCGCAGAGAGCTGATCTGGGCCTGGAACCAGGCCTTGTGGGATGCGCCGAGCAAGGTCCTGTCCAAGGGCGAACCCGATCCGCATCTGCTGCTGACCACGCAACTGGCGCCGGAACTGACCGGCGTCAGCAAAGAGCTGATCATGATTTCCGCCTACTTCGTGCCGGGTCAGCCAGGGCTGGTCTATCTGACCGGGCGCGCCGATGCCGGGGTCTCCGTGAGCCTGCTGACCAATTCACTGGAGGCCACTGACGTGCCGGCGGTGCATGGCGGTTACGCGCCCTATCGCAAGGCGTTGCTTGAACACGGGGTGAAACTCTATGAGTTGCGCCGCCAGCCTGGGGATAACTACGGCAGCGGGCCACGCGTGTTCTACAGCAAGTCGTTTCGCGGCTCGGATTCCAGCCTGCACAGCAAGGCGATGATCTTTGATCGACGCAAATCGTTTATCGGCTCGTTCAATTTCGACCCGCGCTCGGTGCTGTGGAACACCGAGGTCGGCGTCCTGGTGGACAGCCCGGAACTGGCCGAGCATGTGCGCGCACTGGCACTGCAAGGCATGGCGCCAACCTTGAGTTATCAGGCGAAACTCGAGGACGGCAAGGTCGTCTGGGTCACCGAGGACAACGGCCAGATGCATACCCTGACCAAAGAACCGGGGAGCTGGTGGCGGCGCTTCAACTCATGGTTCAGCACCAGCGTCGGCCTGGAGCGGATGCTGTAAAAAGCAAAGATCGCAGCCTTCGGCAGCTCCTACAGTTGGAAATGCGTTTGCCTTGTAGGAGCTGCCGAAGGCTGCGATCTTTTTATCTCAAGCAGTCTGGATTTTGCCGAAGGCGCCCTGGCGCAACAACAGGATAACCAACCCGAAAGCCCCAGCCGCCATTAACAGTGGCAACGCATGCCCGTTGATCCACTGACTCCCCGCCCCCGCCGCCAACGGCCCGACCAGACAACCGACACCCCACAACTGGGCAATATGCGCATTGGCGCGCACCAGCGCATCGTCACGATAACGCTCGCCAATCAGAATCAGCGACAGGGTAAACAAGCCGCCAGCACTGGCGCCGAACAGCACCCAAAGCGGCCAGATCAGCAGCGTGTCGAGCAGCATTGGAATGGCCAGACTCGACAGCATTAACACTACCGCGCACCCGGCAAACAGCGTGCGCCGCGACAGGTAATCGGCCAGGGCGCCAATCGGCAATTGCAGCAGCGCATCGCCGACCACCACGGTGCTGACCATGGCCAGCGCGATTTCGGCGGTGAACCCCTGTTGCAGGCAGTACACCGGCAGCAACGTCAGGATCATCGCTTCGAACGCGGCGAACAATGACACCGCCCAGGCAATCGCCGGCAGCTCACGGGCAAAGCCCCACAGATCGCCAAACGTGACGCTGTTGGCCTCGCTGCTCGGCGCGCCGCTGCGCCCCAGCAGCAGGAAAGGCGAGAGCGTCAGCAGACCGACCCCGACCCAGAAACCGTAATCATGCTCGGTACCCAGCGCACCCAGCAGCAACGGACCGGACAGCTGGCTCAGCGCATAGCTGCTGCCATACAGCGCCACCAGACGCCCGCGCCACTGCTCGACCACCAGCTGATTGATCCAGCTCTCGCCAAGAATGAACACGATGGTCAGGATCACACCGATCAGCAACCGCAGCAGCAACCAGATCGGATAACTCGGCAGCAGCGCCAGCAGGCCGATCGACAATGCCCCGGCCCACAGGCACAGGCGCATCAGGTTCGCCGTGCCGAAATACGCAGCGAGATGGCTGGAAACCTTCGCCCCGAGCAGCACGCCGATTGCCGGCATGGCTGCCATCACACCGATGGCGAACGAGCCGTAGCCCCAGCCCTCCAGACGCAACGACACCAGCGGCATGCTGACCCCCAGGGCCAGACCGACACTCAAGACAGACGCCAACACGGCGAAATACGTCGCCCACCGCATGTTCCACGCTCCTGTGGATATTTTTATATGCACCACAAAATCACTGTGGGAGCGAGCCCCTGTGGCGAGGGGATTTATCCCCGTTGGGTCGCGCAGCGGCCCCAAAACCTGCAACCACGATGTACCAGGTACACCGCGTGCAATGGTTTAGCGACTGCTTCGCAGCCAAACGGGGATAAATCCCCTCACCACAGAGGCACGCTCCCACAGGGGATCTCTGTCTGGTTCGGGAGCCTGACTGAATCAGGCTCCCCTTAGCGGTTTACAGCTTGATCCACGTCGCCTTCAGCTCGGTGTACTTGTCGAAGGCGTGCAGCGATTTGTCGCGACCGTTGCCCGACTGCTTGAAGCCACCGAACGGCGCGGTCATGTCGCCACCATCGTACTGGTTGACCCACACGCTACCGGCGCGCAGGGCCTTGGCAGTCAGGTGCGCCTTGGAGATGTCCTGGGTCCACACCGCTGCGGCCAGACCGTATGGCGTGTCGTTGGCAATCTGGATGGCTTCTTCGGCGCTGTCGAAAGCGATCACCGACAACACTGGGCCGAAAATCTCTTCCTGAGCAATCTTCATCGCATTGCTCACACCATCGAAAATGGTTGGCTCGACGTAAGTGCCACCGGTCTCCTGGAGGATGCGCTTGCCGCCGGCGACCAGTTTGGCGCCATCGCTATGGCCGGATTCGATGTACGACAGCACGGTGTTCATCTGCTGGGTATCGACCAGCGCACCGACGTTGGTCGCCGGGTCCAGCGGATTGCCGGGCTTCCAGGTTTTCAGCGCCTCGATCACCATCGGCAGGAATTTGTCCTTGATCGAGCGCTCGACCAGCAGACGCGAACCGGCGGTGCAGACTTCGCCCTGGTTGAAGGCGATGGCGCTGGCGGCGGATTCAGCGGCGGCCTGCAGATCCGGCGCATCGGCGAAGACGATGTTCGGGCTCTTGCCGCCGGCTTCCAGCCAGACGCGCTTCATGTTCGATTCGCCGGCGTAGACCATCAGTTGCTTGGCGATCTTGGTCGAGCCGGTGAAGACCAGCGTGTCGACATCATTATGCAGACCCAGCGCCTTGCCGACGGTGTGGCCATAGCCCGGCAGCACATTGAGCACGCCTTTCGGAATACCGGCTTCAATGGCCAGCGCAGCGATACGGATGGCGGTCAGCGGCGACTTTTCCGACGGCTTGAGGATCACCGAGTTGCCGGTCGACAGCGCCGGGCCGAGTTTCCAGCAAGCCATCATCAGCGGGAAGTTCCACGGCACGATAGCGCCGACCACGCCCACCGGCTCGCGAGTCACCAGGCCCAGTTGGTCATGCGGGGTCGCGGCGACTTCGTCGTAGATCTTGTCGATCGCTTCACCGCTCCAGCTCAGCGCCTGCGCCGCACCCGGCACGTCGATGTACAGCGAATCGCTGATCGGCTTGCCCATGTCGAGGGTTTCCAGCAGCGCGAGTTCTTCGGCGTGCTGTTTCAGCAGGCTGGCGAAGCGGATCATGGTGGCTTTGCGTTTGGTCGGCGCCAGGCGCGACCAGACGCCGGAGTTGAAGGTGGCGCGGGCGTTTTCTACAGCACGGTCAGCATCGGCGGCGTCGCAGCTGGCGATCTTGCCGAGCAAGCGGCCATCGACCGGGCTGATGCATTCGAAGGTTTCGCCGGAAACGGCGTCGGTGTATTCGCCATTCAGGAAGGCGCGGCCTTCGATTTTCAGATCGCGGGCGCGTTGTTCCCAGTCGGCACGAGTCAGGGTGGTCATTCGGGTGTCCTCCTCTTATTGAATACGAGCACCGCAAGCGCTGCGGCGCTGTTCAAGAATTCTGCCCGGCCAGCCTGCACTTTCGGCCCGAGGCACCCGCCACCCTAAACCAGCGACCGGGTTTGTTTCAATATATTTGACATAAGCTGGCCATACGGCCTTGCGGTGTTCATTTTAATAAACATAGACTTTGGCTCATTCCAGCCAACGCGCCGTCATTAACGGAGAAAACAACAATGAACATCCAGAACGTCGTCGACATCAGCCTCGCCAGCAGCGAAGCCGAGCGTTATCGCCCGGACCCGGCGAAAGTGCTCAAGGGCGACCCTGAGCAAGCGGTGTTTCATCAATACGACAGCCCTTGTGGGCAAATGGGTGTTGGTGTGTGGGAAGGCGCGGTGGGCCAGTGGACGGTGAATTACACCGAGCATGAGTACTGCGAGATTCTGCAGGGGGTTTCGGTATTGCGTGACAGCGATGGCAATGCCAAGACCTTGCGCGTTGGCGATCGCTTCGTGATCCCGGCGGGGTTTCGCGGAACCTGGGAAGTGCTGGAGGCTTGCCGCAAGGTTTATGTGATCTTTGAACAGAAGGCTTGAGATGTTTGCTGGCTGATCGGCCCTCATCGCTGGCAAGCCAGCTCCCACAGGTTTTGTGCATGACACAGGTTCTGTGAAGACCGGCAATCAATGTGGGAGCTGGCTTGCCAGCGATAAGGCCTAACCGGTCACCGCAGAATCCAAGCAAAAAAAAGGCCCGTATCTCACGATACGGGCCTTTTTCGCAGTCAGGAAAAATCAATTACTTGATTTTGCCTTCCTTGTACATCACGTGCTTGCGAACAACCGGATCATATTTCTTGATCTCGATTTTGTCCGGGGTAGTACGCTTGTTCTTGTCGGTAGTGTAGAAGTGACCAGTACCGGCGCTCGAGATCAAACGAATCAATTCACGCATGATTAGCTCCCTTAAATCTTGCCATCGCGGCGAAGTTCGGCGAGCACGACAGTGATGCCACGCTTGTCGATGATACGCATGCCTTTGGCAGATACGCGCAGACGCACAAAACGTTTCTCTTCTTCAACCCAGAAGCGGTGATGCTGCAGGTTCGGCAGGAAACGACGACGGGTTTTGTTGTTTGCGTGGGAAATGTTATTCCCAGTCACCGGACCCTTACCGGTAACTTGACATACTCTCGACATGCCTCAGCCCTCTAAAACCACATGCCCAACCCGGCATGGGTTGGCCGCTTAATCTCTCAGTCATTTGGCGCCAGGCGCCGCGTTTCTTTAGAGGTCTTACCGGCTACACCTACAGTGAAGGAACCGGGCCCCTAGAAAAGAGCGCTGCTTTATACCAGAAAGACCGGGGTGCAACAACAATCGGTGTGCAATCAATCGGCAAAAGGGCGATTTTTTCCGCCGCAGACGCCTTGGACAAAGGCTGCGGCCAGTTTTGACCACTCGTCGCAGAAATCCCGTCCTACAGGCGATTCAGACTTTTCATCGGGCGGCCCACGCTCGAAACCGCGCAAGAGTGCGCCTGAAAATGCAAAAAGGGGATAGTCATTTGCAATTCAGAGCTCTAGGGTAGGACTTTTCCAGACTGCACTTGCAGATGGGCCTTCGATCTGTAAAGGAAACCGACCATGCGCCTCGCTGCCCTACCCCTGTTGCTCGCCCCGCTCCTGCTGAGCCCCCTTGCCCAGGCCGCCGCGTTGAGCGTGTGCACCGAGGCCAGCCCTGAAGGGTTCGACGTGGTGCAGTACAACTCACTGACCACCACCAATGCTTCGGCTGACGTAGTGATGAACCGCCTGGTGGATTTCGACACCGCCAGCGGCAAGGTCATTCCGAGCCTTGCCGACAGCTGGGAAGTCAGCACCGACGGCCTCACCTATGTGTTCAAACTGCACCCGCAGGTGAAATTTCACACAACCGATTACTTCAAGCCGAGCCGCGAGCTGAGTGCCGAAGACGTAAAATTCAGCTTCGACCGCATGCTCGACCCGGCCAACCCGTGGCACAAAGT
The DNA here is from genome assembly GCF_056278925.1 of Pseudomonas sp. TE9122. Taxonomy (NCBI): domain Bacteria; kingdom Pseudomonadati; phylum Pseudomonadota; class Gammaproteobacteria; order Pseudomonadales; family Pseudomonadaceae; genus Pseudomonas; species Pseudomonas sp. TE9122. Next base: position 5,236,661 of record NZ_JBWBQI010000001.1, read on the forward strand.
CGCGCAGAGCGGCTTCCCCCATGCGCAGTCGATGCAACTGCCAAGCCTGATCAAGAAGATCGACGCCCTCGACCCGCTGACCGTGCGTTTCACGCTTGATCATCCGGATTCGACCTTCCTCGCGACCCTGAGCATGGGTTTCGCCTCGATCTATTCCGCCGAATACGCCGACAAACTGATGAAGGCCGGCGCCACCGACAAACTCAACAGCCAGCCGATCGGCACCGGTCCGTTCGTGTTCAATCGCTTCCAGAAAGACGCGGCGATTCGCTACAAGGCCAACCCGGATTATTTCCATGGCAAGCCTGCCGTCGACCCGTTGATCTTCGCCATCACGCCGGACGCCAACGTGCGCCTGCAAAAGCTGCGGCGCAATGAGTGCCAGATCGCCCTGTCGCCGAAACCATTGGATGTACAGGCAGCGCTGAAGGAACCGACACTGAAAGTCGAAAAGACTGACGCGTTCATGACCGCTTTCGTGGGCATTAACAGCCAGCATCCGCCGCTGGACAAGCCGGAAGTGCGCCAGGCGATCAACCTCGCCTTCGACCAGGCCAACTACATCAAAGCCGTGTTCGAAGACACCGCCGAGGCAGCCAATGGGCCATACCCACCGAACACCTGGAGCTATGCCAAGAACCTGCCGGGCTATCCGCACGACGTGGCCAAGGCCAAGGCGCTGCTGGCCAAGGCCGGCTTGAAGGACGGCTTCCAGACCACGATCTGGACGCGGCCATCGGGCAGCCTGCTCAACCCGAACCCAAGCCTCGGCGCGCAGATGCTGCAGTCGGATCTGGCCGAGATCGGCATCCAGGCAGAAATTCGTGTGATCGAATGGGGCGAGCTGATTCGTCGCGCCAAGGCCGGCGAACATGATCTGCTGTTCATGGGCTGGGCCGGTGACAACGGCGACCCGGACAACTTCCTCACCCCGCAGTTTTCCTGCGCAGCAGTGAAGTCCGGGACCAACTTCGCCCGGTACTGCAACGCCGATCTGGACAAGCTGATCAGCGCCGGCAAGACCACTAGCGAGCAAGGCGTGCGCACCAAGCTGTATGAGCAGGCACAAGCGCAGATCCAGCAGCAGGCATTGTGGCTGCCACTGGCGCACCCGACGGCCTACGCTTTGACGCGCAAGGATGTTCAGGGTTATTCCGTCAGCCCGTTTGGCCGCCAGGATTATTCCAAGGTCAGCCTCAAATAACCTGCCTGACACACCGGTGGATGGAAACAATCTGTGGGAGCGAGCCCGCTCGCGAAAGCGGTCTTTCAGCAAACAATGATGCTGACTGATAAAACGCCTTCGCGAGCAGGCTCGCTCCCACAAGGTCCAGAATCGGCGCCGAGAACTACATCCAACCACACTCCGCCATCGACAGCGGCTCGCCGTCGCCGACGATGAAGTGATCGAGCACTCGCACGTCAATCAGTTCCAGGGTTTTCTGCAGGCGCTTGGTCAGCAGCCGATCTGCCTGACTCGGATCGGTGTTGCCGGACGGATGGTTGTGACACAGAATCACCGCCGCCGCGTTATTGGCCAGCGCGCGCTTCACCACCTCCCGGGGGTGCACGCTGGTGTTGTCGATCGAGCCGCGAAACAGCGCCTCGAAATTCAGCACCTGATGTTTCGAATCGAGAAACAGGCAGCCGAACACCTCGTGCGGCTCATGCCGCAGCATCGCCTTGAGATAATCGCGGACGACCTGAGGGTTTTCCAGTGCCGGTTTCTGTCGTGAACGCTCGGCCAGATGGCGCTTGCTCATTTCCTGCGCGGCTTGCAGCTGCGCGAACTTGGCCGGGCCGAGGCCCAGTTGTTTGCTGAATGCGTCCTGATCGGCCTCGAGCAGCAAACGCAGGCCACCGAATTGCGTCAGCAGATGTCTGGCGAGGTCCACAGCGCTTTTTCCGGGCAATCCGGTGCGCAGAAAAATCGCCAACAACTCAGCGTCCGAAAGACTCCCTGCGCCGTGTTCCAACAGCCTTTCCCGCGGCCGTTCCGCCGCCGGCCAATCGCGAATACTCATAGCACCTCCTTGTCTGTGGGCGCCGCTGTTCCGTAGCGGTCGCTGTGATATCGTAGCCCATCTTTTTGGCGGTCGATTCAATCCTGGGGAGGGGTATCGCGCCGCCGTCATCAACGAAATGAAAGGCAGACCTATGCAGCGGCTGTATCGGAAACGCATCGTTCTGGGCGTCGGCGGCGGCATTGCGGCCTACAAGAGCGCCGATCTGGTTCGCCGCCTGATCGACCAGGGTGCCGAAGTGCGCGTGGTCATGACCCATGGCGGCGCCGAATTCATCACCCCGCTGACCATGCAGGCCCTGTCGGGCCACCCGGTTCACCTCGACTTGCTCGACCCTGCCGCCGAAGCCGCCATGGGTCATATCGAGCTGGCGAAATGGGCCGATCTGGTGCTGATCGCCCCGGCCACCGCCGACCTGATCGCCCGTCTGGCCCAAGGCATCGCCAACGATCTGCTGACAACCTTGGTGCTGGCCACCGACGCCGTGGTTGCCGTCGCACCAGCGATGAATCAGGCGATGTGGCGCGACCCGGCGACCCAGGCCAACCTGCAACTGCTGGAAAGCCGTGGCCTGAAGACTTTCGGCCCGGCCTCGGGCAGCCAGGCCTGCGGCGACGTCGGCATGGGCCGCATGATGGAGGCCACCGATCTGGCCCTGCTCGCCGCTGATTGCTTCCAGCGCCAGGCCCTGACCGGCAAGCATGTGGTGATCACCGCCGGCCCGACTCAGGAAAACATCGACCCGGTGCGCTACATCACCAACCACAGCTCCGGCAAAATGGGTTTTGCCCTCGCCGAAGCAGCCGTGGAAGCCGGCGCCCGTGTCACTTTGATCAGCGGCCCGGTGCACTTGCCGACGCCTGATCGCGTGACGCGGATCGATGTGGTCAGCGCCCGCGACATGCTCGCCGCCTGCGAATCGGCCATGCCTTGCGACGTGTTCATCTCGTCGGCAGCGGTGGCGGACTACCGCCCTGAAGTCGTCGCCCCGCATAAACTCAAGAAAGATCCTACGAGCGGTGACGGCTTCGTCCTGCAAATGGTGCGCAACCCGGACATCCTTGCCACCATCGCGACCCGTCCCGACCGTCCGTTCAGTGTCGGCTTCGCCGCCGAAACCGAACACCTGCTCGACTACGCTGCACGCAAGCTGAAGGACAAGAATCTCGATCTGATCGTCGCCAACGACGTCGCCAACCCGAGCATCGGTTTCAACAGCGAAGAAAACGCCTGCAGCGTCATCGACCGTGAGCTGCACGCCACGGTTTTCGCCCAGACCAGCAAGAGCAAGATCGCTCGCCAACTGGTCACTTTTATCGCCGAACGTCTGAACCAGGTTTAATTTACATGCACGCTTTGCAAGCCAAGATCCTCGATCCACGCATCGGTACCGAATTCCCGCTGCCGCAATACGCCACACCGGGCTCCGCCGGCCTCGACCTGCGCGCCATGCTGGAACAGGACATCGTGATCAAACCGGGTGAAACCGTGCTGATTCCCACCGGCCTGTCGGTGTACATCGGCGACCCGAATCTCGCCGCGCTGATCCTGCCGCGCTCGGGCATGGGCCACAAACACGGCATCGTGCTGGGCAATCTGGTCGGCCTGATCGACTCCGATTACCAGGGCCCGCTGATGGTCTCCTGCTGGAACCGCGGCCAGAGCGACTTCACCATGACCGTCGGCGAACGCCTGGCGCAATTGGTGCTGGTACCGGTGGTGCAGGCGCATTTCGAAATGGTTGAAGAGTTTGTCGAGACCGAGCGCGGTACCGGCGGCTTTGGCCACACTGGCACCAAATAACCGGATAGAAATTATGGTGGTGAGGGGATTTATCCCCGTTGGGCTGCGAAGCGGCCCCAAGATTTTGGGTCTGCTGCGCAGCCCATCGGGGATAAATCCCCTCGCCACAAAAAATGCGCTATATCGGCAGCAGGTTTTAACACCGTAAATCAAGGTTTTGCCGGCCGAAAGCCACGCCAGCCGGGGCGTCATGGCCCTTTCATAGCACGAACTCTCTGTGGAAAACGCCGTCATACCCTTCAGTTTGAGCCTGCCGTCGAATCTTTCGCCGGTCTGTCCCGCCCTTTTCGAGATGGAGCATGTCCACAGATGAGCACCCCCGCCAAGATCGCCCCGACGCTGCCTGACAGCATTTTCCGCGCCTACGACATTCGTGGCACCGTGCCGGAATTCCTCAACGGTGAAACCGCCTACTGGATCGGTCGCGCCATCGGCTCGCAGAGCCTGGCCCAGGGCGAGCCGAACGTGTCGGTCGGTCGTGACGGTCGCCTGTCCGGCCCGGAGCTGGTCGCGGAACTCATTCGCGGCATCGCCGAGAGCGGTTGCCACGTCAGCGATGTCGGCCTGGTGCCAACGCCGGCACTGTACTACGCCGCCAACGTGCTGGCCGGCAAGTCCGGGGTGATGCTCACCGGTAGCCACAATCCGTCGAACTACAACGGCTTCAAAATCGTCATCGCCGGCGACACCCTCGCCAACGAACAGATTCAGGTGCTCCACGAGCGCATCAAGAACAACGACCTGAGCAGCGGCCAGGGCAGCGTCACCCAGGTCGAAATCCTCGACCGCTACAACACCGAAATCGTCCAGGACATCAAACTGGCCCGCCGCCTGAAAGTCGTGGTCGACTGCGGCAACGGCGCGGCCGGCGTGATCGCCCCGCAACTGATCGAAGCGCTGAACTGCGAAGTCATCCCGCTGTTCTGCGAAGTCGACGGCAACTTCCCGAACCATCACCCGGATCCGGGCAAACCGGAAAACCTCGTAGACCTGATTGCCAAAGTCAAAGAGACCAACGCCGATATCGGCCTGGCCTTCGACGGTGACGGCGACCGCGTTGGCGTGGTGACCAATACCGGCAGCATCGTCTACCCGGATCGCCTACTGATGCTGTTCGCTCGCGACGTAGTGGCGCGCAACCCGGACGCGGAAATCATCTTCGACGTCAAATGCACCCGTCGCCTGGTGCCATTGATCAAGGAATACGGTGGTCGGCCGCTAATGTGGAAGACCGGTCACTCGTTGATCAAAAAGAAAATGAAACAATCCGGCGCACTGTTGGCCGGCGAAATGAGCGGGCACATCTTCTTCAAGGAACGCTGGTTCGGTTTCGACGACGGCATCTACAGCGCCGCACGTCTGCTGGAGATCCTCAGCAAGGAAAAATCCACCGCGGAAGAGCTGTTTGCGACCTTCCCGAACGATATTTCCACGCCGGAAATCAATATCCATGTGACCGAAGAGAGCAAATTCAGCATCATTGATGCACTGCACGATGCTCAGTGGGGCGAAGGCGCCGACCTGACCACCATCGACGGCGTGCGTGTCGATTACGCCAAAGGCTGGGGCCTGGTGCGCGCGTCCAACACCACACCGGTGCTGGTGCTGCGCTTCGAGGCCGATGACGAGGCTGAATTGCAGCGCATCAAGGATGTGTTCCACGCCCAACTGAAACGCGTTGCACCTGATCTCCAACTACCGTTCTGATCCACCCGGAGCCCTGAATGACCCTCGAACGCGAAGCCGCCGCCAACACTGCCAAGGTCCTGTCCGAAGCGCTGCCTTACATCCGACGCTATGTCGGCAAGACCCTGGTGATCAAATACGGCGGCAACGCGATGGAAAGCGAGGAGCTGAAAACCGGCTTCGCCCGCGACATCGTGCTGATGAAAGCCGTGGGCATCAACCCGGTGGTCGTGCACGGTGGCGGCCCGCAGATCGGTGATCTGCTCAAGCGCCTGTCGATCGAAAGCCACTTCGTCGACGGCATGCGCGTTACCGACGCGGCGACCATGGACGTGGTGGAAATGGTCCTTGGCGGTCAGGTCAACAAGAGCATCGTCAACCTGATCAACCGCCATGGCGGCAGCGCCATCGGCCTGACCGGTAAGGATGCCGGGCTGATCCGGGCGAAGAAGCTCACCGTCTCCCGCCAGACCCCGGAGATGACCCAGCCGGAAATCATCGACATCGGCCATGTCGGCGAAGTCGTCGGCATCAATACCGAGCTGTTGAATCTGCTGGTCAAAGGCAACTTCATCCCGGTCATCGCGCCGATTGGCGTCGGTGAGAACGGCGAGTCGTACAACATCAACGCCGACCTGGTGGCGGGCAAGGTTGCCGAAGCACTGAAAGCTGAAAAGCTGATGCTGCTGACCAACATTGCCGGCCTGATGGACAAATCGGGCACCGTGTTGACCGGCCTGAGCACGCAGCAGGTCGACGACCTGATCGCCGATGGCACGATCTACGGCGGCATGCTGCCGAAGATCCGCTGCGCACTGGAAGCGGTTCAGGGTGGCGTAGGTAGTTCGTTGATCATCGACGGGCGTGTGCCGAACGCGATTCTGCTGGAAATCTTCACTGATACTGGCGTGGGTACGCTGATCAGTAATCGCAAGCGTCCTTGATGGCTGATCGCTGAAAGCAAAAGATCGCAGCCTTCGGCAGCTCCTACAGGGATTTCGCACATGCGGGAATCCGCTTTTGTAGGAGCTGACGAAGGCTGCGATCTTTTTTGTGCGCGCAGGAAACGCCTGACTCGACACAGCGAAACGTCCGACATCCCTCCAGAACAAATCTCCATAGGATCTTCCCCTCATCCAACGGAGATCTTCCCATGCAAAAAAACAGCGTTCCTTACGGCAGTGACATTTCGGCTGGCACTTACGCCTGCGTGGACTGCGGCCGAGAGTATTCAGCGCCTTCGCAGACTTCGATGCCGCCCTGCCCTGACTTCACCGAAGCCTCTCACCCACTCAAGGGCTGGAAAGTGCTCACCGGCCAAGGAGATGCACCCCAGGATCCCTACCCAGCCGCCAGCGACAAATAACCGGAGCGGCGACTCATGCAGATCTCGTTCACGATCGACGCAGATGCTTTCGAGCAGGAACAAAAGGAACCGGTAAAAAAGACCTTGCGCATCGGCGACGCTGAAATCGCCCATGCGCTGGAGCGCATCGCCAAAGCCAGCCTGACCGAATACCTGAAAATGCTGGTTGAGGGCGGCATGCCCAGCCGGGCGGACGAAGCCAAACAGGATCGCCTGCTGTATCTGATTCAGAGTTACTTCGGGCAAACCCTGCCGACCGAATCGCAGATCTCGACGATCTTTCAGCTGACACAGAGCCAAAGCAAAACCCTGCTGAAAAACACCGTTTCGCGTTTTCGCAACCAGCTCGACGACATCCTGCAGCACAGCATGCGCGCCGTAATCCAGTCCGCCGAGCATGCGCAAAACGTGTTTCTGGTGGTGATCAGCTCGGACGTGATCCGCGATGAATTGAACATGCTCATCACCCAGAACGAGCCGACCTTCAAACCCATCACCAAACGCAAGGGCAGCGCCGGGCAATTCGAGATCAGCGAAGATTCCCACGCATTGCTCTGTGCAACGCTGGGTCTGAATGCCGTTCAGTGACATCGTCGCGGTCAGTGGCTTGCTGCTGACCCTGACCACGTTCATGTTCAATCTGGCATGGCCGGCGCTTAATGCAGCGTTGGCTGAGGATGAATTTCAAAAAGGTTCGCAGGGCCGAAAGCGCAGTCGAGACAAGGTGATGGCAGCTTTCTACTGGCGAGCATTGCCATTGACGTGCGCGTTTGTGGCGCTGTTTTACGTCAACTTGCCGGCTGCGGTTAGCATCATCGACAGCAGCACGCTGGATTTGTGGGATTTCGATGTGGATCGCACGTTGTACGTGATGGTGGTTGTAGCGCTGCTGGTGTTTGCGCTGGTCAATGCGGGACTGGCGCTGAGACTGCTGATCAAATGGCAAAAACTGCGTAGACCACTGTAGGAGCTGCCGAAGGCTCGGGCCGCGATCGGACGATCTTTTGATCTTGATCCTGAAAAACAAGATCAAAAGATCGCAGCCTTCGGCAGCTCCTACAGGTGCGTATCACACGCCAAATTGGGCGCGGTACGCTTCCACGGCTGGGAGGTGTTGCTTGAGCTGCGGATCGTCGGCGAGGAACTCCAACACCTGATTCAGCGAGACGATGCTGATCACCGGAATGCCGAAGTCGCGCTCGACTTCCTGGATGGCCGACAATTCGCCGTTGCCACGCTCCTGGCGGTTCAGTGCGATCAGCACACCGGCGGCTTTGGCGCCGTCTTGGGAAGCGATGATCTGCATCACTTCACGAATGGCGGTGCCGGCGGTGATCACGTCGTCGATGATCAAGACTTCGCCAGTCAGCGGCGCGCCAACCAGGCTGCCGCCCTCGCCGTGGGCCTTGGCTTCCTTGCGATTGAAGCACCACGGCAGGTCACGATCGTGATGCTCGGCCAGCGCAACGGCGGTCGTGGCCGCCAGCGGAATACCTTTATAAGCCGGGCCAAACAGAACGTCGAACGGGATGCCGCTCTCGGTGATGGCGGCGGCGTAGAAACGCCCCAGCTGCGCCAGGGCCGAACCCGAGTTGAACAGGCCGGCGTTGAAGAAGTAGGGACTGGTGCGCCCGGACTTCAGGGTGAACTCACCGAAGCGCAAAACGCCGCGATCGATGGCAAAACGAATGAAATCGCGCTGATACGCTTGCATGAAAAAAACCCCAAATACCACGGATTTAGCTAATTAGCTTGACGCCGTGTATCATACACGCACGCGATTTTTGGGGCCATTTATGCGGATCATCAGTGTGAACGTCAATGGTATTCAGGCGGCAGTCGAGCGCGGTTTGCTCAGTTGGCTGCAAGCCCAGAATGCCGACGTCATCTGCCTGCAGGACACCCGTGCCTCCGCCTTTGAACTGGATGACCCAGCCTTCCAACTGGATGGCTACTTCCTTTATGCCTGCGATGCTGAAGTCCCTGCCCAAGGCGGCGTGGCTTTGTATTCGCGGTTGCAACCGAAGGCTGTCATCAGCGGTCTCGGTTTCGAGACGGCCGACCGCTACGGGCGCTACCTGCAAGCAGATTTCGACAAAGTCAGTATTGCCACCTTGCTGTTTCCTTCGGGGATGAACGGCGATGAGGACTTGAACCAGAAGTTCAAGCTCATGGACGATTTCGGCAAGTACCTGGACAAACAGCGACGCAAACGTCGCGAGTACATTTATTGTGGCTCGCTGTACGTTGCGCAGCAGAAACTCGACATCAAGAACTGGCGCGACAGCCAGCAATCTCCAGGCTTCCTGGCGCCGGAACGCGCCTGGATGGACGAGATTGTCGGCAACATGGGCTATGTCGATGCGCTGCGCGAAGTCAGCCGAGAAGGCGATCAGTACAGCTGGTGGCCGGATAACGAACAGGCCGAGATGCTCAATCTGGGCTGGCGTTTCGATTATCAGATCCTGACCCCGGGCCTGCGTCGCTCGGTGCGCAGTGCACGCCTGCCGCGTCAGCCACGGTTTTCGCAGCACGCGCCGTTGATCGTCGACTACGACTGGACGCTGACCATCTAAGCGTCGTATCGCAGCCAAAGAAAATGCCCGCATCGTGAGATGCGGGCATTTTTTATGCGCCGTGCTTCCTAAACCGCAGCGAAGAATGGCAAGGCCAGGTACAGCTTGATCACGATGACGTTAACGATATCGATGAAGAACGCTCCTACCATCGGCACCACCAGAAACGCGATTTGCGAAGGGCCATAGCGCTGCGTCACCGCTTGCATGTTGGCAATGGCCGTAGGCGTGGCACCCAGCCCAAAGCCGCAGTGTCCCGCAGCGAGTACGGCGGCATCATAGTTGCTGCCCATCACCCGAAACGTTACGAAAATCGCGAACAGCGCCATGACCAGCGCCTGCACGGCCAGAATGATGAAGATCGGCAATGCCAACGCCGCCAGATCCCAAAGCTTCAGCGACATCAGCGCGATCGCCAGAAACAGCGAGAGGCTGACATTGCCGAGCACGGAAACTTCACGCTCGAACACCTGATACAAGCCAAGTGCTGACAGACTGTTGCGCAACACCACACCTACAAACAGCACGCAAACAAACGTCGGCAGTTCGAACGCAGTGCCATGCAGAACGCCATTCAGAAGGTTGCCAGCGAGCAGGCTGACGGCAATCAGCGCCAGCGTCTCGACGAACGAAAACGGCGTGATTGAGCGTTCCTTGTTTGGCTGTTCAAAACCTCTTGGCAGTCGCGGCGCTTGTTGCGGATTGCAACCCGGCACTTGCACGCGCTTGATCAGCAACCGGGCAACGGGCCCACCGATCAGACCACCCAGCACCAGACCGAACGTCGCTGAGGCCAGCGCCAGCTCTGAAGCCGACGCCAGGCCATATTTCTCGCTGAACACCGCGCCCCATGCAGCGCCAGTGCCGTGGCCGCCGGCCAGCGTGATCGAGCCCGTCAGCAAGCCCATCAAAGGGTCGAGCCCGAGCAGGGTTGCCAACCCGATGCCCATGGCGTTCTGCACCACCAGCAAGCCAATGACCGCCAGCAGGAAGATACCGACAATGCGGCCGCCCTTCTTCAGACTGGCAAGGTCAGCACTCAAGCCAATGGTGGCAAAGAAAGCCAACATCAGGGGGGTTTGCAATGATGTATCGAAGCGGACTTCAATGTCGAAAGTGCGCAATATCAACAGGAGCACGGCAACCACAAGGCCGCCTGCTACCGGTTCAGGAATATTGTAACTTCGCAGAAAGCCGACACGCGTAACAAGTCCGCGTCCGAGCAGCAGTACTAAAGAAGCGGCCACGAGCGTGCCGTAGAAATCGAGCTCAATCATGTGGATTATTCTTGGCTAAGTATTCACGAGGCGAGCGTTTACCTGGGCTCGACGGGTGAACCGGCTGATTTTCTCAACACTGATTACTGGGGAATTCAAGTACCATCGATGGTTTGAACATATCGGAATGTTTCAACCGAAACATTACATCGGGCAACTTTAACAACCAGCTCGCGCCAATAACAAGAACGGGAATAAGCACTGGACCGATCAGTTGTGACCAAAGATGTAATAGAGGAACATCAGCAAATAAATGCCAAACCGCACATCGTTAACAGACTAGTCCTACAACAAAAACCAATTATTAAGTTGCACAAATAAAAATACCCCGATAAGTCGGGGTATTTTCATATTGCGACACAACAGACTTTCACTTGATCAATCGCCAGGTGAACGGATATCTGTATGGGAAACCTTCGTTGGCTTTGACCCCTGCAATGATCGTCAGGACCAGTGCGGCGATCGCCAACAAACCAAACAGGAAGAAACCAATGATCAGCAGCATGAGCAGGAAGCAGATCATTGAGGCTATCGCCACCGTGATCTGAAAATTCAACGCCTCTTTGCCCTGTGCATCGATAAAAGGGTCTTTCTCGCGCTTCATCTGCCATAGGATCAACGGCCCGATCAGATTGCCGAACGGAATCCAGATCCCCAGCAAGGCGGACAGGTGACAGAACATTGCCCACTGGCGAACCTCCTGGCTCGGTTTGGGCAGCAACTCTTGCTCGTCACTCATCATGTCCTCCTTGTGGTCGAAAACCTCAGTCGGCCAGTGCAGCCTTCTGCAGTTCGAAGATCTCGTTCATGCCTTTCTTCGCCAGTTCCAGCATGGCGTTCAAGTCTTCAGGCTGGAACGGCGCGCCTTCAGCAGTGCCCTGCACTTCGATGAAACCGCCGGTGCTGGTCATCACTACGTTCAGGTCGGTTTCAGCAGCGGAATCTTCAAGATAGTCCAGATCCAGCACCGGCTCGCCCTGGTACATGCCCACCGAGACTGCACCGATCATCTGCTTGAGCGGGTCACCGCCTTTCAGGCCGCCGCGCTTCTTGATCACTTTCAGGGCATCGACCAGCGCAACCATGGCGCCGGTGATGGACGCGGTGCGAGTACCGCCATCGGCCTGGATCACGTCGCAATCGACATACAGGGTCACGTCGCCAAGCTTGGACATATCCAGCGCCGCGCGCAGGGAGCGGCCGATCAGACGCTGGATTTCGAGAGTACGACCGCCCTGCTTGCCACGGCTGGCCTCACGCTGGTTACGCTCACCGGTGGCGCGCGGCAGCATGCCGTACTCGGCAGTCAACCAGCCCTGGCCCTGGCCTTTGAGGAAGCGCGGCACGCCATTTTCGACGCTGACGGTGCAGATGACTTTGGTATCACCGAATTCGACCAGTACGGATCCCTCGGCGTGTTTGGTGTAGTTGCGGGTGATGCGGATCGAGCGGAGCTGATCGGCAGCGCGACCACTTGGACGTTTCATAGGGATACCTGTACTGAGGACGGAAAACTGCCGAGCATTATAGAGCCCTGCACCGCGAGTGGGCACTGGTTAAAACCGCCGGCCGACGACCGAAGCCCCTCAAGCGCGCATAACCGACGGGCTGCAGCGCTTTGTCACACCGTGTGTTTGGGCGCATTCGCCGCACTGCGCTACAATCCTGCGCCTTTGCTGCCAGTCGGCTTAAATTCATTGAAATCGCGCCTGCGAAACAGCGTTTCGCGCCGATCTGCATTGCGAGGTCACCGCCATGGTGCACAGCATGACCGCCTTCGCCCGCGTCGAGAAAGCCGGCGTTCAGGGCACCCTGAGCTGGGAACTGCGCTCGGTCAACAGCCGCTATCTGGAACCGCACCTGCGCTTGCCCGAATCGTTTCGCGACCTCGAAGGCGCCGTGCGTGAAGCACTGCGTCAGGGCCTGTCGCGGGGCAAACTGGAATGCACGCTGCGCTTCACCGAAGAAAGCACCGGCAAACCGCTGCAAGTGGACCGCGAGCGCGCCGCGCAACTGGTGGCCGCTGCGGAAACCGTTGCCGGTCTGATCAAGAATCCTGCTGCGCTGAATCCGCTGGAAGTGCTGGCCTGGCCCGGCGTGCTGGTGGCCGATGCGACCGACCCGCAAGCGCTGAACGCCGAAGCGCTGGCGCTGTTCAATCAGGGCTTGAAGGATCTGAAGGCTGGTCGCGAGCGCGAAGGCGCGGAGCTGGCTCGCTTGATCAACGACCGCCTGACTTCCATCGAAGAAGACGTGGTGACCCTGCGTGAACTGGTGCCGCAGATGCTCGCCACCCAGCGCCAGAAGGTTCTCGACCGCTTCGCCGACATGAAGGCTGAGCTCGACCCGCAGCGCCTGGAACAGGAAATGGTCATCCTCGCGCAAAAAAGCGACGTGGCCGAAGAACTGGATCGCCTGAGCACTCACATCATCGAAGTCCGCCGGGTGCTCAAGTCCGGTGGTGCCGCCGGGCGGCGTCTGGACTTCCTGATGCAGGAGCTCAACCGCGAGGCCAACACACTGGGCTCCAAAGCCTTCGACCCGCGCAGCACCCAGGCCGCCGTCAACCTCAAGGTGTTGATCGAGCAGATGCGCGAACAAGTGCAGAATATTGAGTAAGGCTACCCTGACATGACCCAACACACCGGCACCCTGTACATCATTTCCGCGCCATCGGGCGCGGGCAAGAGCAGTCTGGTCAAGGCGTTGACCGACGCCGACCCGGAGATCCGCGTTTCGGTCTCGCACACCACCCGCGCCATGCGCCCGGGCGAAGTGGATGGCGTGAACTACCATTTCGTGACCCGCGAAGAGTTCGTGAAGATGGGCGAGCACGGCGACTTCCTTGAACGCGCCGAAGTCTTCGGCAACTTCTACGGCACCTCGCAAAGCCGCCTGCAGCAGACGCTGGACGAAGGTCACGACCTGATTCTGGAAATCGACTGGCAAGGCGCCGAGCAAGTGCGCAAACTGATGCCGCAGGCGCGCTCGATCTTCATCCTGCCGCCATCGCTGCAAGCCCTGCACCAGCGCCTGACCAACCGCGGCCAGGACAGCGACGAGATCATCGACGGCCGCATGCGCGAAGCGGTCAGCGAGATGAGCCATTACGTCGATTACGATTACCTGATCATCAACGACGATTTCGCCCACGCGCTGGACGATCTGAAAGCGATTTTCCGCGCCAATCAGCTGCAACAGAAACGCCAGCAAGTGCGTTTCGGCAAATTGCTGGCTGAATTGCTCGGCTAAAACAGCACTTCCCAAAATGCCTGCAAGCGCTTTACATTGGTGCTTGCAGCGCGTTGAAGGGTCTGGTCAAAAAATCAGCGCTTCCCTAATCGCTGGTGATTTTTTAAACTGCTCAGTCCGCTCGCCCAACCGGGCAGCGCGCATATTGCATTCGCTCCGAGGAATACCATGGCCCGCGTAACCGTTGAAGACTGCCTAGAACACGTGGAAAACCGCTTTGAGCTGGTCATGCTCTCTACCAAGCGTGCCCGTCAACTGGCCACCGGCGGCAAAGAGCCATTGGTGCAGTGGGAAAACGACAAGCCGACCGTTGTCGCGCTGCGTGAAATTGCTGAAGGCCTGATGAGCTACGAGTTCATCGCCGAGCAGGAAATCGTCCAGGATGAACCGCTGTTCGCAGCGTTCGAGGACGAGTCGAACGAGGCCGTCTAAGCCTATGCCTGGTCGACGTAGCACGGCGCGGGGTCACAGCTTTCGGCAGGAATCATCATGCCGAGCATAGACGCCCTCGCCGATCGCTTATCGACCTACCTCGGCAACGACCAGGTCAACCTGGTCCGCCGAGCGTATTTCTACGCCGAACAAGCCCATGACGGTCAACGCCGTCGCAGCGGCGAGGCGTATGTCACGCATCCTCTTGCCGTGGCCAATATTCTTGCCGACATGCACATGGACCATCAGAGCCTGATGGCCGCGATGCTGCATGACGTGATCGAAGACACCGGTATCGCCAAGGAAGCGCTGCAAGCGCAGTTTGGTGAAACCGTGGCCGAACTGGTCGACGGGGTCAGCAAACTGACCCAGATGAACTTCGAGACCAAGGCCGAAGCACAGGCTGAAAACTTCCAGAAAATGGCCATGGCCATGGCGCGCGACATCCGGGTGATCCTGGTCAAGCTCGCCGACCGCCTGCACAACATGCGCACGCTGGAAGTGCTGTCCGGCGAAAAACGCCGGCGCATCGCCAAGGAAACTCTCGAGATCTACGCGCCCATTGCCAACCGGCTGGGCATGCACGCGATCCGCATCGAATTCGAAGACCTCGGCTTCAAGGCCATGCACCCGATGCGTTCCGCGCGGATCTACCAGGCGGTCAAGCGCGCCCGGGGCAACCGCAAGGAAATCGTCAACAAGATCGAAGAGTCCCTCGGCCATTGCCTCGCCATCGACGGCATCCAGGGCGAAGTCAGCGGTCGGCAGAAACACCTCTACGGCATCTACAAGAAAATGCGCGGCAAGCGTCGGGCCTTCAACGAGATCATGGACGTTTACGCGTTCCGGATCATCGTCGACAAGGTCGATACCTGCTACCGCGTATTGGGTGCTGTGCATAATTTGTACAAACCGTTGCCAGGGCGCTTCAAGGATTACATCGCGATCCCCAAGGCCAACGGCTATCAGTCGCTGCACACCACGCTGTTCGGCATGCACGGTGTACCGATCGAGATCCAGATCCGTACTCGCGAAATGGAAGAGATGGCCAACAACGGCATCGCCGCCCATTGGCTGTACAAATCCAGCGGCGACGAGCAGCCCAAAGGCACGCACGCCCGCGCTCGCCAGTGGGTCAAAGGCGTGCTGGAAATGCAGCAACGCGCCGGCAACTCGCTGGAATTCATCGAAAGCGTGAAGATCGACCTGTTCCCGGACGAGGTTTACGTGTTCACGCCCAAAGGCCGGATCATGGAGCTGCCAAAAGGCTCCACGGCGGTCGACTTTGCCTACGCAGTGCACACCGATGTCGGCAACAGCTGCATCGCCTGCCGCATTAACCGTCGTCTCGCACCGCTGTCCGAACCGCTGCAAAGCGGCTCCACGGTCGAAATCGTCAGCGCCCCCGGCGCACGGCCGAACCCGGCGTGGCTCAACTTCGTGGTCACCGGCAAGGCACGCACACATATTCGTCATGCACTGAAACTGCAGCGCCGCTCCGAGTCCATCAGCCTTGGCGAACGCCTGCTGAACAAGGTGCTCAACGGTTTCGACAGCTCGCTAGAAAAGATTCCGGCCGAGCGCGTCAAAGCCATGCTTACCGAATATCGTCTCGAACTGATCGAAGACCTGCTCGAAGACATCGGCCTGGGCAACCGCATGGCTTATGTCGTTGCCCGTCGCCTGCTCGGCGAAGGTGAGCAGCTGCCGAGCCCGGAAGGTCCGCTGGCGATTCGCGGTACCGAGGGCCTGGTGCTCAGCTACGCCAAGTGCTGTACACCGATCCCGGGCGACCCGATTGTCGGGCACCTGTCGGCGGGCAAAGGCATGGTCGTGCACCTGGATAACTGCCGCAACATCAGCGAAATCAGGCACAACCCGGAAAAATGCATCCAGCTCTCGTGGGCCAAGGATGTCACCGGCGAATTCAACGTCGAGCTGCGCGTCGAGCTGGAACACCAGCGTGGCCTGATCGCCCTGCTGGCCAGCAGCGTCAACGCGGCCGACGGCAACATCGAGAAAATCAGCATGGACGAACGCGATGGTCGCATCAGCGTCGTGCAGTTGGTGGTCAGCGTCCACGACCGTGTGCACCTGGCCCGCGTGATCAAGAAACTGCGCGCCTTGACCGGGGTGATCCGCATCACCCGCATGCGCGCATAACCTGCCTATTACAAGGAGTCCTACATGACCAAAACCGTCATCACCAGCGACAAGGCCCCGGCCGCCATCGGTACTTACTCCCAGGCGATCAAGGCAGGCAACACCGTGTACATGTCGGGCCAGATTCCTCTGGACCCAAAAACCATGGAACTGGTTGAGGGCTTCGAAGCCCAGACCGTCCAGGTCTTCGAGAACCTCAAAGCCGTGGCCGAAGCTGCCGGCGGTTCGTTCAAGGACATCGTCAAACTGAACATCTTCCTCACCGACCTGAGCCACTTCGCCAAGGTCAACGAGATCATGGGCAAGTACTTCGACCAGCCATACCCTGCCCGCGCCGCCATTGGCGTGGCCGCCCTGCCGAAGGGTGCGCAGGTTGAAATGGATGCCATTCTGGTCATCGAGTGATGCGCACGGCGCGGCCTTCACGCCGCGCCGACTGCCGCAAGAAAAGGTTTTGAAAGGATTTCACCATGCGCAAAGCGCTAGCTCTCTCGCTGCTCGCCCTGTTTCTCGGCGGCTGCGCCAGCGACCCTGCCGACCGTGACATCAGCGGCACCTGGATCAACCAGGTGGCGATCGATGCCGCCGCCAAGGGCGGTCCCCTGCGTGAAGCGCTGCAGGCTTACGGCCCGAATCTGGAGTGGGACGTCAACACCAAGGCCGGCCAGGCCCGCTATACCAACGGTTTTGAGAACGTCGAAGGACGGCTGCTGGGCGAAGAGTCCGGCGCCTGGAAAGTCGATTTCTACGGCAGCTCCGCCAGCGAACTGAAACGCGATGGCGGGCGCCTGCAGCAAGCTGCCAGCGACAACGAACCCGAACAAGTCTTCGATCGCGCACAGATCCCCGTGCCGGAAGGCGCGCCAATCGGTGCCAGCTTCGAACGCGCGCTCTACTCAGCATACCTGGGCGGCAACTGGACCATCGCCAGCGGCCAGGGTGAAGGCGGCACCGTGCAGTTCCAGGCCGACGGCCAGGTGACCGGCCTGCCGGGCGTTGACCGTTATGCCTTGTGTCTGGCCGGCGATTGCGCGTCCATGAGCAATGGCAACGACAGCATGTGGCTGCAACTCAATGGCCAGGGCAATAACTGGATCTTTGTGCGCAAGGGCAAGGAGCTGGAGATTCTGCAGGCAGTCAATGCTGCGCTGGCAGATGAGCAACCGCAGTTTGCCGCAGGTGAGCGCAAGTGGTTGCTGGAAAAGCAGTAACCTGCTGAAAAGATCGCAGCCTTCGGCAGCTCCTACTTTGGAATGCATTTTCCTGTAGGAGCTGCCGAAGGCTGCGATCTTTTGCTTTTAGCGACCTTCCAGGATCGCTGCATAGCCTTCGCGGTAACTTGGATACTTCGGCACCCACCCCAACGCTTTCGCCCGCGCATTGCTGCAACGCTTGCTGCCGGTGCGCCGCACACTGGCGTCGTCCGCCCATTCAGTCACACCCAGGTACTCGCGCAACCAGCCCACCACCTCGGCCAATGGCGCTGGCGCGTCATCCACACCGATATAGAGCTCGTCCAGCTTGACGCCCTCGCAGTCTTTTTCCAGCAAGAACGCCAGCAGCCCCGCTGCATCATCGGCATGAATACGATTGCCATACAGCGGTGGCTCCGTAGCCACGCGATAGCCGCGACGCACCTGAGTCAGCAGCCACTCGCGGCCCGGGCCGTAAATGCCGGTCAGCCGCAGCACACTTGCCGGGATGCCGCTATTGAGCGCGACCTGCTCGGCTTCGAGCATCAAGCGACCTGAATAACCGGCCGCGACCGTCTCGGAGGTCTCATCCACCCATGCTCCGTCCTGCTGGCCGTACACGCTGCTGCTGGACACGAAGATCAGCCTCTCGGGCACTTGCCCATAGTCACCCAGCCAGCTCAGCACATTCTGCAAACCCTGCACGTAGGCCTTGCGATAGCCCTCTTCGTCGTGATCGGTGGCCGCGGCGCAATACACCAGATAGTCGACAGCGCCTATCGGCCAGGTCGCCGGGCACTCTTCGCTGAACAGGTCGCCGGCGACGCCGATGACACCCTCCGGCAGCTTGGAAACGTCGCGGCGCAGGCCATGAACCTGCCAGCCAGCCGCCAGCAATTGCGTGGCCAGACGACTGCCGACATCACCACAACCGGCAATCAAAAGAGAAGGCGCGGACATCAGAAAACTCCCATCGGAAAGGCACAGACTAGCTCTGGCACAGGACGAACGGCTAGCAATGAAGGAAAAAAAGTTACTCTATTACTTTTGTTAACAAGAATTACTTGCAATAATGCACGCCACTTTTGTTCTCGGCCTCACGAGGCCTGGAAGAGCAACAACGTTTTTCTATCTCAGGTCCGGCCAGCATGACACGTAATCAAACTCCCGCTTCGCCAACCACTCGACCTCGCGCCTGGAGCGCCGTCGCGGCTCTGTTGCTCAGCCTGATGCTGGCACCGACCGCCGCCTTCGCCGACGCCCAAGCGCCCGCCACCCCAGCCGCCACCGAGCAGAGCGCACCCGCTGCCGCTCCGGCTGCACCAGCCGCCACCGATCCGGTGCAGGCTGTCGACGCCGCCGACGCACCTGAAGCCCTCGAAGCCGACAACACCTTGGGCATGGCCCACGACCTTTCGCCGTGGGGTATGTACCAGAACGCCGACATCATCGTGAAAATCGTGATGATCGGTCTGGCCATCGCTTCGATCATCACCTGGACTATCTGGATCGCCAAAGGCTTCGAGCTGATGGGCGCCAAGCGTCGTCTGCGTGGCGAAATCGCTGCACTGAAAAAAGCCACCACCCTCAAGGAAGCCAGCGCCACGGCTGGCAAGGAAGGCACCCTCGCCAACCTGCTGGTGCATGACGCGCTTGAAGAGATGCGCCTGTCGGTCAACAGCCGCGAGAAAGAAGGCATCAAGGAACGCGTCAGCTTCCGCCTCGAGCGCCTCGTTGCTGCCTGCGGTCGCAACATGAGCAGCGGCACCGGCGTCCTCGCCACCATCGGTTCGACCGCACCGTTCGTAGGTCTGTTCGGTACCGTGTGGGGCATCATGAACTCGTTCATCGGCATCGCCAAAACCCAGACGACCAACCTTGCAGTTGTCGCACCGGGTATCGCTGAAGCGCTGCTGGCCACTGCACTGGGTCTGGTTGCGGCGATTCCTGCTGTGGTGATCTACAACGTCTTCGCCCGTTCCATCGCCGGTTACAAGGCGCAGGTCTCCGATGCCTCGGCAGAAGTCCTGTTGCTGGTCAGCCGCGATCTCGACCACCAGCCTGAGCGCAGCTCGCAGCCGCACATGGTTAAAGTGGGGTAATCGGCCATGGGCCTGCATTTGAAAGAAGGCGCAGACGACGATCTGGCCGAGAACCACGAAATCAACGTCACGCCGTTCATCGACGTGATGCTGGTGCTGTTGATCATATTCATGGTGGCCGCGCCGTTGGCCACTGTGGACATCAAAGTCGACCTGCCGGCCTCGACCGCCAAACCGGCGCCGCGGCCAGAGAAACCGGTGTTCCTCAGTGTGAAAGCGGACCAGCGCCTGTTCCTCGGTGACGACGAAGTGAAAGCCGAAACCCTCGGCGCCACCCTCGACGCCAAGACCCAGGGCAAGAAAGACACCACCATCTTCTTCCAGGCCGACAAAGGCGTGGATTACGGTGACCTGATGAGCGTGATGGACAGCCTGCGCGCCGCCGGTTACCTGAAGGTTGGTCTGGTCGGACTTGAGACGGCAGCCAAGAAATGATCACGACGCGCCATAAGCTGACGCGTTACAGCGGTAGCCTGGCCGTGGTGCTGGGCGTGCATGCGCTGGCCATCGCGCTGGCGCTGAACTGGACTGCCCGCCCGCCCATCGAATTGCCGCCGCAGGCAATGATGGTCGAGTTGGCCCCGTTGCCTGCCCCGCCACCGCCGGCTCCGCCGAAAGTCGTCACACCGCCGCAGCCACCGGCTCCGGTGGAAGAATTGCCGATTCCGAAACTGGCTGAAGCACCGAAAGCGGAAATCGCGGTACCGAAACCCAAGCCGAAGCCCAAGCCAAAACCGCCGAAGCCGGTCGAGAAAAAACTGCCAGAGCCGCCGAAGGAAAAACCTTCCGAGGAGAAACCGGCCGATACGCAACCGACCCAGGCACCGACGGAGAAATCCGCCCAGCCGGCACCGGGCCCATCGCCAGCTCAAGTCGCGGCCAAGGCCAGTTGGCAAGGCGCCCTGCTCGCGCATTTGCAGAAGTACAAGAAGTACCCGCAGAGTGCGCAGTCGAGGGGCAAGGAAGGCTTGAATCGTCTGCGCTTCGTGGTTGATGGCGAAGGTAATGTGCTGTCGTTCGAACTGGTGGGCCGCTCTGGCAACGCTGATCTGGACCGGGCCACCCTGGACATGATCCGCCGCGCGCAACCGCTGCCCAAGCCGCCGGCCGACATGCTCAACAACGGCTCGATCGAAATTGTTGCGCCGTTTGTTTATTCGCTCGAACGCCGCCGCTAAGCAACACCGCAATACCTGTGGGAGCTGGCTTGCCAGCTCCCACAAGGTTCTCCGCCAGCCGAGAGAACCAAGCCAAGAGGCACCGAAAGGTGCCTTTTGCATATCTGCCAGCGGCAAACCGACCTCGACCGGTGTCGCACTCAGCCCGCAGTCTGATAACGTGCGTCTATCGATTGCAGCCGGTATGCTTGGCGCGCATCTTCATGGACGCTTGCTATGACCCTCACAGAATTACGCTACATCGTTACCCTCGCCCAAGAGCAGCACTTCGGCCATGCCGCCGAGCGTTGCCACGTCAGTCAGCCGACGCTGTCGGTGGGCGTGAAAAAACTTGAAGACGAACTCGGTGTGCTGATTTTCGAGCGCAGCAAAAGCGCCGTGCGCCTGACCCCGGTCGGCGAAGGCATCGTCGCCCAGGCGCAGAAAGTCCTGGAACAAGCCCAAGGCATCCGCGAACTGGCCCAAGCCGGCAAGAACCAGCTGACCGCACCGCTGAAAGTCGGCGCCATCTACACCGTCGGCCCGTACCTGTTCCCGCATCTGATTCCACAACTGCACCGGGTCGCCCCGCAGATGCCGTTGTACATCGAAGAAAACTTTACCCACGTGCTGCGCGACAAACTGCGCAACGGCGAGCTCGACGCGATCATCATCGCCCTGCCGTTCAATGAAGCCGACGTGCTGACCCTGCCGCTTTACGACGAGCCGTTCTACGTGCTCATGCCGGCCCAGCATCCGTGGACCAAGAAAGAATCCATCGACGCCGGCCTGCTCAACGACAAGAGCCTGCTGCTGCTCGGTGAAGGTCACTGTTTCCGCGATCAGGTGCTCGAAGCCTGCCCGACCCTGACCAAGGGCAATGACGGCGCCAAGCACACCACGGTGGAATCCAGCTCGCTGGAAACCATTCGCCACATGGTCGCGTCCGGCCTGGGCATCTCGATCCTGCCGCTGTCGGCGGTGGACAGCCATCACTACGCCCCCGGCGTGATCGAAGTGCGCCCACTAACCGCGCCGGTGCCGTTCCGCACCGTGGCGATCGCCTGGCGCGCCAGCTTCCCACGGCCGAAAGCCATCGAGATCCTCGCCGACTCCATTCGCCTGTGCTCGGTGGCCAAGCCAGCGGCGCCGGTTACGGCCGGTTAAGCGAGCGTCATGACGGAGCTGTCGCAAGTGTCGGTGACGGCACTCAAGGGTGTCGGCGAAGCCATGGCCGAGAAACTGGCCAAGGTCGGCCTCGAGAATCTGCAGGACGTGCTCTTCCACTTGCCGCTGCGTTATCAGGATCGCACCCGCGTGGTGCCGATCGGCGCATTGCGACCGGGGCAGGACGCCGTGGTCGAAGGCATCGTCAGCGGTGCCGACGTGGTCATGGGTCGCCGGCGCAGTCTGGTCGTGCGCTTGCAGGACGGCACCGGCGGGCTGAGCCTGCGCTTCTACCATTTCAGCAACGCGCAGAAGGAAGGGCTCAAGCGTGGCACGCGGGTTCGCTGCTACGGCGAAGCCCGGCCCGGCGCCTCAGGCCTGGAAATCTACCACCCCGAATACCGCGCCATCACCGGCGACGAACCGCCGCCAGTGGATGAAACCCTGACCCCGGTCTACCCGCTCACCGAAGGCCTGACCCAGCAGCGCCTGCGCCAGTTGTGCATGCAGACCCTGACGCTGCTCAAGCCGAGCACCCTGCCGGACTGGCTGCCGACCGAACTGGCCCGCGACTATCAATTGGCGCCGCTGGCCGATGCGATCCGCTATCTGCACAACCCGCCCGCCGATGCCGACGTCGATGAACTCGCCCTTGGCCATCACTGGGCGCAGCATCGTCTGGCGTTCGAAGAACTGCTCACGCATCAACTGTCGCAACAGCGTCTGCGCGAAAGCATGCGTTCCCTGCGCGCGCCAGCGATGCCGAAAGCCACCAGGCTGCCGCCGAAATACCTGAAGAACCTCGGCTTCAACCCGACCGGCGCGCAACAGCGCGTCGGCAACGAAATCGCCTACGACCTCAGCCAGCACGAACCGATGTTGCGCCTGATTCAGGGCGACGTCGGCGCCGGCAAAACCGTGGTTGCCGCCCTCGCCGCCCTGCAAGCGCTGGAGGCCGGTTATCAAGTTGCGCTGATGGCGCCGACCGAGATCCTCGCCGAACAGCACTTCATCACCTTCAAACGCTGGCTCGAACCGCTGGGCATTGAAGTCGCGTGGCTGGCCGGCAAGCTTAAGGGCAAGAACCGCGTCGCCGCGCTGGAACAAATCGCCAGCGGCACACCGATGGTGGTCGGGACCCACGCGCTGTTTCAGGACGAAGTACAGTTCAAGAATCTGGCGCTGGTGATCATCGACGAACAGCACCGCTTCGGCGTGCAGCAGCGTCTGGCGCTGCGGCAGAAAGGCGTCGGCGGGCGCATGTGTCCGCATCAGTTGATCATGACCGCCACACCGATTCCACGCACGCTGGCAATGAGCGCCTACGCCGACCTCGACACCTCGATCCTCGATGAATTGCCGCCCGGGCGAACGCCGGTCAACACCGTGCTGGTCACCGACACCCGCCGCGTCGAAGTCATCGAACGGGTGCGCAGCGCTTGCGCTGAAGGTCGTCAGGCCTATTGGGTGTGTACGCTGATTGAAGAATCGGAAGAGCTGACCTGCCAGGCCGCCGAAACCACGTTTGAAGACCTCACCGCCGCCCTCGGCGAATTGAAGGTCGGGCTGATTCACGGGCGCATGAAACCGGTAGAGAAAGCCGCCGTCATGGCCGAGTTCAAGGCCGGCAACCTGCAACTGCTGGTCGCCACTACAGTGATCGAAGTCGGCGTCGACGTGCCCAACGCCAGTCTGATGATCATCGAAAACCCTGAACGCCTTGGTCTCGCACAGTTGCACCAGTTGCGCGGTCGGGTTGGTCGGGGCAGCGCGGCCAGCCATTGCGTACTGCTCTACCATCCGCCGCTGTCGCAGATCGGTCGCCAGCGCCTGGGCATCATGCGCGAGACCAACGACGGTTTCGTCATCGCCGAAAAGGACCTCGAACTGCGCGGCCCCGGGGAAATGCTCGGCACCCGCCAGACCGGCCTGCTGCAATTCAAGGTCGCCGACCTGATGCGCGACGCCGATTTATTGCCCGCCGTGCGCGATGCAGCCCAGGCTTTGCTGGAGCGCTGGCCGACCCACGTCAGCCCATTGCTTGACCGTTGGCTGCGGCATGGGCAGCAATACGGCCAAGTGTGAGCACCGTCGCAGTTTGTGCAGGATCGTTCCTACAGAGCTGGTTATACTCCTGCCATTGTTTCAAAAACGGATACAGACCATGACCGAAGCTGCTCTCGTCCCCGAATCTCCGCAAGCTCCGTCTGTTATTCGGCTGCTGCTCAACAAGCTGGGCGTTGCCTACGAAGAAGTGCCCGACCACCACGGCCTCAATGCCTCGCGCAAAGTGCAGGCCGTGTTGCTGGACGACGCCGTGGGCGCGTTGATGGTGCTGTTTCCACAGAGCCAGTTGCTGGATCTCAATCGCCTCGCCGAACTCACTGGTCGCCGACTCACAGCCGTGTCCACCGAACGCCTGGAAAAGATGCTCGGCAAACACAATCTGAGCCTGCTCCCAGGCCTGCCGGCGCTAACCAGTTCGCCGTGCCTCTACGAAGAAAGCCTGCTGCGCGAGCCGAAGCTGCTGATCAACTCCGGCGAGCCGGGCCTGCTGCTGGAAATCAGCAGCGAAGACTTCAAATCGATGCTGACCAAGGCCAGCGCCGCCAACTTCGGCGAAGCCCTGAGCAGCATCCGCCCGAACCTCGACCGCCCGGACGATGACCGCGAGGAAATCACCCAGGCCGTGCAGGCGTTCACCGCGCGGCGCATTCAGCAGCGTCTGGAAGCGACCATCGAGATTCCGCCGCTGGCCGAAACTGCGCAAAAAATCATCAAGCTGCGCGTTGACCCCAATGCCACCATCGACGACATCACCGGCGTGGTTGAAACCGACCCGGCGCTGGCCGCGCAAGTGGTGAGCTGGGCTGCGTCGCCGTACTACGCCTCGCCGGGCAAGATTCGTTCGGTGGAAGACGCGATCGTCCGCGTGCTGGGCTTCGATCTGGTGATCAACCTCGCGCTGGGCCTGGCCCTCGGCAAGACCCTGAGCCTGCCCAAAGACCACCCGCAACACACCACGCCGTACTGGCAGCAGTCGATCTACACCGCCGCCGTCATCGAAGGCCTGACCCGCGCCATGCCGCGCGCCCAGCGCCCGGAAGCAGGCCTGACGTATCTGGCCGGTCTGCTGCATAACTTCGGTTACCTGCTGCTGGCCCACGTGTTCCCGCCGCACTTCTCGCTGATCTGCCGCCACCTGGAGGTCAACCCGCACCTGTGCCACAGCTACATCGAGCAACACCTGCTCGGTATCAGCCGTGAACAGATCGGCTCGTGGCTGATGCGCTACTGGGACATGCCGGATGAACTGGCCACCGCCCTGCGCTTCCAGCACGACCCAAGCTACGACGGCGCCTACGCCGAATACCCGAACCTCGTCTGCCTGGCCGTACGCCTGCTACGCAGCCGCGGGATTGGCTCCGGGCCGGATGAAGATATTCCGGATGCCCTGCTTGAACGCGTCGGCCTGAGCCGTGACAAAGCCAACGATGTCGTCAGCAAAGTGCTTGAGGCTGAAGTGCTGCTGCGTGAACTGGCTTCGCAGTTCAGCCAGGCCTGAAAAGCTTCGCAGGCAAGCCCGCTCCCACAAGATCGATGCGATCTTCAGGAGCGGGTGCGTTGCGGCCAACTGTTGATTATTGGCGTAATCAACCGCGGTACCGAATCACCCAGCCCTGCGGGTTCGGGAAGCTTCCAATGAAATACCCTCCCACTACAATTCGGCCGTCCCCCAGTACCGTCATGTCATGAAGAGCCTCCAGGACCCCGGCCTCGTCGAAGATGCTGAACCCTGTGCCGTTGAATGACAGGTCCGGTGTTCCGTCCGCCAAAAACTTCGCCGTGATCGCACTCGGATCATCGTCGGTGACTCCGATTCCGGTGTCGCCGCTGACGACGATTGAACCGTCAGGTCGCGCTACACAGCGCAACCATCTCAAACCTTGCGGGACGAAGTCGGATAACAACGGTTTACCATTATTGAATACGAGATTGTAGGAACCTTTGGATGTGAGTACCGCAATCACTCCACGCATACCACCGTCCCTTACGGCAGCCCCTGCAAGAACAATCTTGCTATCCACAATTGAAACGGCGGACAGGTGGATCTCATCCTCACCTGAGAGGGTCACGACTCCGTTACCGCTCTCGCCGAATGACCTGTCGATCTTGCCGTTAGCGTCGAATCGAATGACGTAAGCGCCCGAAGATGGCCCGCTATAGCTGCCACCAACCACCACAGCGCCGTCAGGTTGATGCGCGACCAGCTGCGCAGAACTGTGTTGGTGTGCAATGCCAGCGAGCTCGACAAGCGCGAAACCCGTGCCATTGAACGTGGTGTCGTCGGAGCCATCCGCATTGAGCCGCATGACGACGCCGCTCACACGGCCAGCGTCGTCTTCGACGGATCCGACCAGCAGGATTTTCTCGTCTTGCCGCAAGACATTGTCGCCATGACCCGCGCTCCCCATCTGCGCATAAGGAATGTAACGCACACCCTGGTCAGCAAAGTTGTGATCCAGCCGTCCATCTTTGTCGTGTTTCACGACAACCAGCCCGGCAGAAACATCAGGCCCATTGTTCTGGTACTCGGCACGAACGAGCCAACCGCCATCCGGGAACGGCGTCAACTCGAGCATCGAGTGCATATACAAACCGTCCTTGAGTGAAATCTCGACGAATCCGGTCTTTTCTTCACCAAAACCGAGGTCTAGTTGGCCGTCCTCCAGAAGCCGGGCGATCAGCGTTTCCAGGCCATCCTTGCGTCGACGAACAGCCACCAGCAACTTGTTGTCCGGCAGAGCCAATACCGCTCTTACGTCAAACTCAGACAATCCTCCAAGCGGAAATCTGACAATGCCGTTTTCGCCAAAAGACGGATCAAAATTCAGCGTGCCACTCGTCAGGTTTGCGCTTAGATAGCGAGTGATCCAACCATCCACCCGGGAAGGGTCAGAAAGGCTGGTGTGGGTCATGGACACCACTATCCGACCGTCCTCCATGATTGCCAGATCATGAGGAAACACTGGCCCCGCTACGTTATCGAAGAGCGTATAGCCAATACCGTTGAAGGCCGTGTCCAGCTTGCCGTCTGCGAGAAAGCGCGCGGTAATTACCGCGGAATCACCGGCTCCAACGACAATGATCGAGCCGTCGAGCTGTGATGTATGCCGCCACGTCAATCCGTCTGGCAGTAACGGGGAAAACAGAGGCTGGCCATTATTGAATACAAGATTGGATGCTCCACTGGCGTTCAGCACAACCACCAACCCGCCATGGACGTTCTTTTGCCAGGCGTCACCCACCGCAACGATCCTGCCATCACTTTCGCGCACCGAAACAGCGTTCAAAGAGCTCTCGCCATCCTCGTCGAAAATCAGCTTCGCCTGGCCGTTGTTGAAATCCTTATCCAGCTTCCCCGCTACGTCCAAACGTGCCAGAAAAACTCCGGAGGCTGTCTCACCACTCTGAAAAACGCCGCAAACCAATACTTTGCCATCGGCTTGAACAGCGATAGCGCCGGCGGTGTTCGAGGTGGCACCGACATCCACCAAGACGTACCCCGCGCCGTCAAATGATGGATCGAGCGAGCCGTTCGCCAAAAGACGCATCACGACGGGCGATGGCCATGGCTCATCGATCAGCAGGAAATGGAGCAGGACGATTTTGCCATCGGCCTGCTGAACTGCAGAGACGGTAGAGGCATTTGTAGCGGGGGACTTTTGGCTTGACTTCGCCCCTGCCGACGACGCAAGCGTGGAGCCCGGGATCTTGTAGAAAGAAAATAAACTCACGCCTTTATCGCCGAACGAATCGTCCAGCTCACCGTCGCCTTTCAAGCGGATCATTGCTTGGCCGGCATCGACGGCCTTCTGTGTGAAGTATTGAACGCGCACCAGCCAGCCGCCGTCCCGCAACGCATCGAGCCCAAACACGGTGCTGATGCTAGCGCCGTTCAAAGATATCTCGACGAAACCCGTCTCATGACTTCCGAAGGACTTGTCGAGCGTACCGTCTTCGTTCAATCGGGCGATGGCCAGCAGCGCGTCACTTCCTTCCAGAGGAAGAGCGACCAGCAACTTCCCGTCGGGAAGGGCCAAAACGGCCGCAGCCTCATGGCTCGCAATGCCCGGTATCGGTAATTTCAATAAACCATTCAGGGCAAAAGAGGGATCGGGGGTACCTGGGGTGGTCAAGTCCTGAGCCTGAGTCATGTTCTTGCTCCATCAAGTGCGTGGCGTCCTTTACGGGACCGGAGCTTGAGTAGAGCATCGCGAAGATGAGCAAAGCACCTGACAGAAATGACAGTTCGACCGTCTTTACAGGCCTGAATAAAGACTTTGCGAGCCAAAGAACGCACGATTCTTCATTGTGCTTCGCTTGAAGCCAACCCAAAAAAATCTCAAGCCTTGGCCTTTGCCTTCCTCGGCTTCAAATACTTCATCAACCCCTGAAACCACATCACCAGCGCCGGATTGCCCTTGAGCTGGATCGACTTGTCCTGAATCCCCTGCATAAACGCCAACTGCTTGTTCTTCGCCTGCATTGTGGCAAAGCCATAACCGGCATCTTTAAACGCAATCGCAAACGCCGGCTCCGGCACCACGCCAGACTTGCTGGTGATGCGCTGATCCTTGACCACGAAATGCCGCGCCACTTTCCCGTCCAGCGTCTGCAGCTGAAACACCAGATCCTTGTCACCCAACTGCTGCTGGAACGCAGGATTTGTCCGGCTGGCCTTACCCATCAACAAACCCATCATCCACAGGAGAAAACGAAATTTCATGCGCACAGCCTCAAAAGGAAAATGAACGGCCGGGGCAGTGTAAGGGATTCGGACGATAACGCCAGTATCTGAAGCTGTTGGAAGAGGATGCAGACCATTTCCCGCACGATGACCGCCAAGTCACGATTCCGCAAGCAACGTCCTACACCTGTTGAAACACATCCCTGTAGGAGCTGGCGAAGCCTGCGATCTTTTGATCTTCCGCCCCGCGAATCTATGGGAAATTTCCTGCAAAGTGCGGGGCTGTCCGTGAACTAGGCGAGCTTGAAGATCACCGATAGGCTTCCTGCGTCATCGGGTATTCGGTGACCGGATGTGCAAGTCCGAATTCGGGAGCAATTTCTTCTTACTCCAAGGGATTTACACCGATGACCAATTCAAATACCAACACCGAGGACACCTCCCCCTACGAATCCTTCGATTCAAGAAAATTACATGAAGCCGCCGAACGCGCCCTCGATCACCACTTCGGCAAATCTGACCTCTCTCAGGCCCCACGCCGCGAAGGCCTGTTCAGCCTGAACCCGGACATCGACGCCGAAGCCCTCCTGGCCAACGCCTCGGAAGACCTGCTATCCATCAGCATCATCGCTGCGGACCTTGCGGACGACATAGATGGCTCACGCCGCTCGGTTGCATTGGCATTGAGTAGGATGGCGGACGGGGTCAGATTGATGGTGGAAGGGACGCTTGATCACATTGAAGTGCGAAGCGTGGCGGCCAAGCCGTAGCGAGATTGGTGAATGAAAGAAAGGGGACGTTAAGTCCCCTTTTTGAATATTCCCTGCTTCACCACTGGCAACCTGTTTCAGGTTTCGCATCCACGTTGTAATCGTTTTCAAACGAATACTTCTTTGCAGACTTGTAATTCGTATACGTCATCGCATCAACCCGGCCACCCTGAGTGACCATCTGATACTCACCTGTCAGTGCGCCATCAACTACTTCAACCCAAGTTGTCGTGTACTGGTAGGGCCGGCCATACACGAGTTCTTCTTGTTCAGTACTGCGATGAACCAGCCCGATAGCCTTTTTCGACTTGCTGTACTTGACGCCAGCACCGCTCCATTTGGCGACAGAGTCGTAATAGGTTCGGAATTCAAAATTTATGGGTTTGCCTTCGTAGGAGCGAAAGCAAAAAACCTCGGTCGTGACCTCGCTATGAGCCGCCAGAGGAACGAAAACGAGCAACGCGGAAAACAATGCAGACGAAAATTTCAAACCGAACATTCCTTTAGCGGTTCATGGGTAATTGAAAGCGCATCCTCACCACGCAGTAGGCGACGTCTTCACGCAACAGACGGCTAGCCATCTGGCAGTGCCCTTCTGCGTACTTCTTCCAAAGCGGATCATCGAATTGATCCCCTCCCAGCCGCTCGATTGAGGCCGCTAAATTTCTCTCACGATCCTTCCCTGCAATCGCGGATGCCGCTTTGTAAAAACCATCCAGCAGTAAACCCGTCTGTAGAGCGATCAACTCTCCCAGCCGAGCATTGGTCGTCTGCACCAGACACCCAAGCCTCTCGATTGGCGCCTCAGCACCCAGCAACGCAGCTTGGTAAAGCTCTTCGCAAAACGACTCTTTGAAGCGCACCCAGTTCTTTTGCACATCTCTCAGGTGGCTTTGCTCCGCAGGAGCCAGAGTCGACAGCGCTTTTTTGTATTGCTCGTTCAAGACACCATCGACTTTCTTGAAGGTTTGCTGGCCGCAGGTGATCAAGTCCGGGTTGGACAAACTGTCTGGGTTGCACGCTTCTCCAGCAAACAATGCGGATGAAGCAGCAGAGAGCAAGCAACCGAGAAGAATCGAAAATACTTTCACGCTGTTACTCCTTCCTTTGACGGTCATGTCTGTACAGCCAAAACAGCGGCGGCAACAACACCAACAGAGCTAAACCATCCAGCCACACGTGCGACCAGACCTGCTGTTGCGCCGAGAGCCACATGTCCTGCGGCGCCCATAACAGGATGCCGGCGATCAACCAGCCCCAGATGGCCGGAGCTTTCAAGCGATTGCCCAAGTGCACCAGCGCGAACATGTACAGCGAATAACTTTGCAACGTCGCGCCGAACAGCGCGAGCCACCAGACTTGTTGTTCGCGGCCGGCGGTGGGAACCGCATCGGCACCCCAGAACGACAGTTCGAGGACTTGCAGGTAGCCATCGAGCAAGCCGGAGTCACCGGCCCAGGTCAGGGTAAGACCGGCGAGGATATGCGTGATCGCAGCGGCATATAGCCAAAGCACCAACGCTGGGCGAAGCGAGGAAGAAGGGGCTGGCATTCCGTGTCCTGAGCGCGTTCCTTGGGGGTGGGGAGTTTAAAGGAAAATCGGGGGAGTCAGATGCTCAAGCGTTAAACGTTTTAGCCTGAGGGATTCAGGCAAAACTTGTGCAAAACCGCCTCAAACAGGCCCTCGAAATTCAAATGCAGTGGCTGGATTTGATGGGCGCCGTGGCTGACGATCCCAATCGCCCCACCTTGAAGAGGCCCAGCTGATCACCTTTGTCAGCCGCCATTTGATAACAGGCTAACGCTCGAGACATATCCTTCGTTCCCCACTCGCCTGCTTCAAAGGTAGAAGCCAGATAATTCATCGCGTCTGTGGAGCCCATGGTAATCGCTCGAATAACCTGCTCTTCTGCCTGCTTGGGATGAAGGCAAGGGCCGTTATAGTCGGTGGAGTTTCCCGAACAAAGAAACGTCGCATAGCCCAGCGCACCCTTTGGTATTTTCGAGGCCGCTTTGAACAAAGCCTCAACCTTAGGGGTTTCCAACTGAGATGCCATTTGCGAAAGACTCAGGCTCGCCGCCGACAGGCTCGCCTGTGCATCGCCCGACTCTGCAGCACACACAAAATTTTCCAGCGACGCTTCAATCAGCTCCGCAGTCAGCCCGTATTGCTCAAGAGACCCCAGCCCACCCAACGCTTCTGCACGCTGATAACAAAAGTTTTCGGCGCGGCTCATTCCCGGGTTATCCGTTGCGACAAGATCCTTCTCGCTGACCGACCAATCCTCAATCCCCTCAAGCACCCAGCACGCCTGACGAGAGAAGTTGAAGATCTTGATATTGCTGTTGCCGGCCCGTTTATCCACCACGTTGACGTGACTGTCATCAACCTCTTCAATCTCGACCCCAGGTGTCTTGCCGGGCGTGATTGCAGCCATCAGCGGATAGGTGAAGGTTGTTCCACTGACACCCGAGGTCGAAGGCTCAAAGGTACGTCGATCCTTCCCAGCTACCGGTTTCAACACCAGCGACTTGACCGTCATTGCAGTCAGACGGCGTTGTGATTCGCTGTTGGCGGAAAACGCGGTCAGGAAAGGCGCGAACTCCTCCGAGGGGCAAGCGTCGCTGGTCGGTGCCGTCGAAGCGCTCTTATCGGATGCAAGCGCAGGGACAATCTTGTCCAGATACGCCGAGCGCTCGCGACTCATTCTGGCGATGCACAAGTTAACCGCGAACACATGCGCCGGCATCCCAGTCTCGATCTCGAATGCCTCCAAAGGGCAGTTAGCATCGCGCAATTTCAACCACGCACGCTGCGATTCTTTAACCTTCGCCGCGTACTCCGCACCCAACGCCGGATCTGCTCGATAGTCAGACTCAAGCCGCGACATCAACTGCTTGTAGCTGACGTTCAACTGCGCATCGGCAGCCTTCTTCGCCGCCTCCGAACAGGGCACCATTTCCAGGCTTGAGGTGACATGGCTGCAGTCATCCTGCGCATAGGCCGCTGAAACCGGCAGTAGCACGGCCAGCAGGGTAAAAACAAAACGTTTCACGGGGTTCTTCCTTGAGTCATTCAGGCTTTGCGTTTGGTGAGTCGGGTGATGCATTGATCTGGTCCGTTCATGCCCCAGTAAGTGCTGAGCAACGTCTTACGTTTTTTGTCGACGCGCAGGTTAACGAAGCCATCGCCGCAGTCCGGCTGCAACTCTTCAAACGTGCCGGATTTGGGGCTGATTTCGTGTCGACACCGTTGACGGGACTCAATGTGGTGGTTTCAGCTAACGCCGGCATCGTCCAAGTCAGACCGATTAGTGATGCCGCTAAAGGGTTGAACTGAATTTACCCGCCCTACTCCCACCTGCGCCCGGAATCCCAGGAGTGCAAACGGGTCGTTGCAACATCAGGGATAGTCGATGGCGACAACGCAGGAAATGAACACGCTGGAGAAAGGGGAGGTGCGGACTTAGCCAGAGGCACATCCGTCACCTTTCCCCTTGGAATAAACCAAATTTACTGATCGACAAGTTCGATCAGAGTGAGCTTCTTGCCATCGAACTCGTAGAAGCGCTGCCGGTTACCCTCCTCGAGATCGTTACCCTCTACATCCACTTCCGGATCGGCCGCTACACCCATAATTTCGAGCAATTTGCTGTCTGGCTTGTAGACGGCCGCGTAGGGTGCGGTACCGTCATTTCCGATGATGTAATAAGCATTAGGAAAGGACGTAACAACCTCCCCCGTTTTCACGTCAAGAATTTCGCCACAGATAGACCCGCCGCCACAGCCGTTTGCGTAAACAACATAATGGCCCGCAAAATTTACGGGTTGCTTGATGGCTTTCTTGCGCCCCTCAGCCCAGCTTTTATTTTCATCACTGGCAACAGCGTCGTGATGTTGGCCCTTAAAAATTTCGTCGACTTTATAGTTTTCGAACC
Organism: Pseudomonas sp. TE9122; assembly: GCF_056278925.1. Lineage (NCBI taxonomy): Bacteria > Pseudomonadati > Pseudomonadota > Gammaproteobacteria > Pseudomonadales > Pseudomonadaceae > Pseudomonas > Pseudomonas sp. TE9122. The sequence continues at coordinate 5,270,317 of NZ_JBWBQI010000001.1, forward strand.
GCGGCACATCGGCCTTGGCAAAACACGAGAAGAGAAAAAGCGCGCCCAACCAAAACAAGCGGGACGCTGATAACTTACTTGCCATTGTTTTTTGACTCCTCGAGAACACGAACCATGTCAGCCGGCAAAATGTGAGCGGTATTGAGACCGTCGCCCGCATAATACGACTGTCCCTCAAAGCTTGCGACCCTCGCGAGCATCACCGGTTTGCCGTCTTTCATTTCGATGTTTCCGTGCTCATCTTTCTTCGGCACCGGGCTAATGGTCTTGCCCTTTCTTACACCTGCCGAGGCGAATTCCAAGGCCCAGGCATAGGCAGCTTTTTCGACGTCGCCATCGCCTTCCAGATACTGGATGAATGCCTTGCGCTTAACTTTTATCAAGTATTCCTCAAAAATCTTATCCTGAGTCTCTTCGTCAAATTTAAGCGTGGAAGCAAGTTCGAGCTTTTTCACAGCACCATTTATCGTGTCAGGAACCATTTGATAGCGACCCGCCGCAAAAATATCCCGGTCCTTCTGTTTCTGCTGTAGTTCAGCGATGGTCAACGTAGTCAAATCAGTTTTATAAAACGCTTTCAGTCCACCCTTGGTCCTGTTGTAAGCAGTGTAATCATTATTCGACTCAACGCTCGCGAGCAAATTGGCAAACGCACTGTGCGCCCAACCTTTTCCAGGCACGGCAAACTTCATGAAATTATTGACGAACGCAATCGGGTGAAAATGATAGACCTGTTTCGGAAGAGGCATCTGTAACGCACCCGCCAGCTCATCCCAAAAAACAAGCTTGTCAATCCGCTCTTTTTCATGTTCCAGTAACTTTGGCGACTCAGCGAGCAATTGATCAAGACGACTCCACTTGGGCTCGGAAGACTTCGCCTGCCACTCGGTGGGGTGGTAAGCAATCAACTTTGTCCATTTATCCCGGAACTCCACATTCTTCAATGCCGAGTTCAAGTCCGCGGAGGTAACTTCACCATCTTTGTCACCCAAAGCGTCGAGTTTCGCATGGAGCTCCTTGAAAAAAGGCGGCATCGAGTCCGGATCAAGAAAACCATCTGAATTCTCATCGCCCTCTTTGACAACTGCATATCCCAACTTTGCCCAATCATGTTGAGATATCAACTGAGCACCTGCAGACGTAAAGGTAACATCTGCCTTTTTGATCAGGCCCGTCAGCTTTTTATCTTTCTCTGTAACGGTCGGCTCATACCACTCCACCCCTTTTGAGTCTTTGAACACAGAGACCGATCCCATAGGAACTATATGTTTGGACTCAAGGGTCGCAGGCTGTCCCGTGGTCGCCTTACTGGCAAGTACCGTGCCCGCCGGCAGATTCAGGTAACTCATGCCAATTTTCAGGGCAGCTTCATTCTGCAAGAATTTATCGAGGCCGGTATCACTGGTGAATATCTCAATATGAGCGTGATATTTGCTAGAGATTGAACCCTCAACTTTCCCGAGGTTCTCCTGCAAGCCTAAAAACCCTATTGGATGGCCTGCTTTTATCGCTGCTTCGCAAGCAATTACCTTATCGAATTCGGCAGGTGTGACTTCGGCCCACGTGACCATCCGACCGTTACCGATATCTTCGACGCTCGCCCAGAATGTTGACGGAACCGTTCCTGCGCCTCTCAAACCGCCAGACAGGCAGGTGCACTCAGCCATCCGAACCAGAGAACTTCCAACCTTCAGATTAAATACTTTGGTGCCGTCGAATTTAATTTCACTGTTCAAACAAAGGGCCATTTCTCCCAGCGGTTCACCAGCACTTTCACCGTTAGCAACAGCTTTGGGCGCTGCGAACAACGGCAATCCGTTCGGGGCGCTGACACGAGCCTTAACCAGCCCCTTCCAATAGCCTGGCCGGGTTCGTTCCGGCGGTAATATTGCGCTCCAGATCGCGGTGTCTTTTTTATTCTTGACTGCCACACCATCTTTCTTATAAGCAAACCAGGATTCTTCCCCTAATTTCCTGTTAGGCACCTTGCCACTTAACAACTTACCTCGGGCGTAAGTGATACCGTTGCTGGCAAGCTTTTCTTCTAGAACTTCAAAGACAGAGCCCGCAGAAATCAGCCCATACTTCACGCATTCCGGACCTTCCTCAGAATCACTGCGGGCAGTAAAATCTCCCACCGTGAACTTTATCTTCGGCTTACCCAACTCCTCCTCTGTAGGCAAGTAGCCTTTATAGGGCATCAAGTGCATATAAAGACTGAAAAATACCAGCTTATTTTGTTTCCCTTTGTTCGGGCCTTCTTCCGGGTTAGCGGGCGACTTGTAGTCATGCCGAACCAGGCAGAAAGAATTAGAGTATTTAAGCTTGGCCGGTTTATCTCCAGCGTACTCCGACTGTAAATAATCTTCGTTGAGGCGATAGGCTACAACCACACCATCCGCCATGCATCGTACGGGCTCGTCTTTCACACAGTAGGATGCACTGGCATTGCTAATATGAATGCCACCGTGCCAAAAGTTATAGCTACCCAAAAGGTATTGACCTGAGGTCTCATTTTCGATGGCGGTATACAGTTCATTGGCACTGTCGAACTGTTTCCCATCAGCCTTTCTTATGGGGAATTGAAAGTTTAGAACAGGCTCCGGTCCAGCAGGCGTTGGTGCAGGAGCGGGGGCAGGGGCCGGTTGTTCCGCTGCGCCGGTTCTATACTCTTCTTTAGCCCTGAGAAATTTTGTAGGAATGGGCCAGTAGAAGGCCGGATCTTTAGTGCCAAAGTAAGTAAATGACGGCCCTTTCCTCGTCTGCGCGCCGAAGAACTTGCCTGCAGTACCGGTAGGATTAACGTCAACAACAATACCGGTATGAAATAACTTATCTCCACCACCCAGCGGATCTTCATTAATCCAAAGAGCGATATCGCCTTTCTTGACGTCGGGTGGCACCACGGTTGTGTAGTAAGTGGAGTCCACCATTACACGTGTGTCTTGATACGGGATTTTATAGCCAGCCCCCGTTAGCAACAAATTAACCATGTGCGAGCAGTCGATTAACTTATTACCGGCCGCATTTGTTTTTATGCCATCGCCGCCCATCTTGTACACGTAGCCACGGTTTTCGTAATTACCCGTTAAATCTAATGGTTCTGTCATTTCTGCATCCTGCAAATCAATAGCAATGGCTGGATTCTGTGGCGTCAGCGGTTTGCGATTTCAATCTGGTTAAATTACTCAGGGCGGTGGCATTTCCTTTACTGGCGGCCAAGCGATAGCAATCCAGTGCTCTGGAGGCATCCTTGGTTACCAATCTACCGGTCTCGAATGTATCACCCAGTTTATTTTGAGCATCGGAAGAGCCCATCGATGCGGCGCGAATCAATTCCCTTTCTGCTTCTTCAGGATGCTGACAAGGGCCCTCGGGGTCTGTGTCATTGCCATAACAATAGAATGTGGACAATGCAGAAGCTCCGCTTGCCAGAGTAGTAGCGGCGGCCTTGAACAGGGCTTCGACCTTCTCTGTTTCCAATTGCGATGCCATTCCGGAAAGGCTCAGACTGGCAGCACTGAGACTTGCCTGAGGATCGCCGGAAGCTGCTGCACACAGGTAGTTTTCCAATGCTGCTTCAAAGAGTTCTCCCGTCAGGGAGTATTTGTCCAGGCCACCAAGGCGTCCGTAAGTTCGCGCACGCTGATAGCAAAAGTTCTCGGCGGTACTCAGGGTCGGCGTGGTCCCTTCAACAAGGTCTTTATCATTGATCGACCAGTTCTCGACGCCCTCGAGTACCCAGCATGCCTGACGAGAAAAATTGAAAATCTTGATGTTGCTGTTACCCGCTCGCTTGTCCACAACGTTGACGTGACTGTCGTCGATTATTTCGACTTCAACCCCGTCTGTCTTGTCTGTGGCTAAAGGTGCCATCAGCGGAAACGCCAATGTGGAGCTGTTGATCTCCGCCGTTTGCGGCTCAAGAGTCCGCCCCTCTCCTTCGGGTTTCAACACCAGCGACTTCACCGTCATCGCAGTCAAACGCTGCTGGGTTTCAGCATTCGCAGAAAACGCCGGCAGAAACTGGGAAAAATCCTCGGACGGGCATTCATCCGCATAAGCGCTGCCATGAAACAGGCTCAACAGCGACGCGGTGAAAACCGCTATCGCGATGCCATTGCTCTTCTTCAAAACACGATTCATGTCGATCACTCGGAAAACACAAAAAAAGCCTTCGGTTTAACTTTCTCAGGCGGTGCATTCAACAACGCCTGATCCATCAAACTCCCCGCCTTATCCTTATCCGCCGCCCCCGGCAGCACCGGCGGTTTAATCCCAATGCCAGTCCCCGACCCAGCCGAACCACCCGCATTGATCTTGATCACCGGCCCAACCACCGTAACCCCACCGCCATCGAGCTTGATAAAGCTCCCGCCACCCAATACGGTCAGCTCTGTCCCCGCCTCAATAACAATCTTGTCCCCAGCCTTGAGGTGTATCTCTTTCCCCACACTGGTCAGTTGCGCAGTCCCCAGCTTCACATGTTGGTTCTGCCCAACCGTGAGGTGGTCATCCAGCTTCGCTTCAATCTTGCGATCGCTAATCGTCGTGCGGTGTTCTTCTGCCTTCAGCTCGGTGTAGGTGTTTTTCACCACCGTGTCATGACGTTCATTACCGACCCGAATTTTCTGGTCATGCTCAACGTTCTCATCCCAGTCACGCTGCGCATGAATGTAGATCTGCTCCGCACCTTTCTTGTCTTCAATACGCAGTTCGTTGTAGCCGCCGCCACCCGGGGAGCTGAGGGTTTTGAAGACGCTGCGGGTCTTGTTCGCCGGCAGTGCGTACGGCACCGGGTTTTCCTTGTGGTACAGGCAGCCGGTGACAAGCGGTTGGTCGGGGTCGCCTTCGAGGAAGGTGACGAGGACTTCCATGCCGATGCGCGGGATGCTGATGGCGCCGTAGCGGTCGCCGGCCCAGGAGCTGGAGACGCGCAGCCAGCAGCTGGTTTTGTCGTCGGCCAGGCCTTCGCGGTCCCAGTGGAATTGCACTTTGATGCGGCCGTATTGGTCGCAGTGGATTTCTTCGCCTTTGGGGCCGGTGACCATGGCGGTCTGGCTGCCGAGTACGCGCGGTTTCGGGTGTTCGAGGGCCGGGCGGTAGAACACGTCCCACGGGGTGGCGAGGAAGGTGTTGCGGTAGCCCTGGTGGAAGTCGTCTTTTTCGTCGGTGGTGTCGCTGGTCACGCCTTCTTCGAGGACTTGCGGTTGTTTGCCTTCGTGGAAGATTTCGGTGAGCAGCCACAGGTCGTTCCACTCGCTGCGCGGGTGGTCGGACATTTCCATGAAGTGGCCGCTGACCAGTCTGGTCTGGTCGCCGCGACCTTCGGCCTGGCGGTAGTCGGCGCGGTGGCGTTCGAGGGCGCGCTGGCTGAGGAACTTGCCACGGGCGCGGTCGATGAAGCGGCCCGGGTAGTCGTAGTCTTCGAGATCTGGCTCAGTGCTTTCGCCATCGGGTCTGTAGGCCGCTTCCATTTGCAGGCGCGGTTTTTCGAAGTCGTAGTCGCGGCGTGTGGTGCGGCTGGTGCGGGTTTCCAGGCGCAGCTTGAAGCCTTTGATCACCGGTTCTTCGGCGACCATGCCGCTGCCCTGCACGTACGCGGTCGGCTGGCCGAGATCGGGGAACACGGTCTGGTCGTCGCCGAACACCAGCAGGTGGCCTTTGTCGCTGTGCTGGAAGTGGTAGTGAATCCCTTCCTCTTCGCACAGACGCTGGACGAAATGCAGGTCGGTTTCGTCGTACTGCACGCAGTAGTCGCGATCCGGGCACGGCTGGCTGAGCTGGAAGCTGTAGGCGTTGCTCTTGATGCCGTGCTCTTCAAGGATCAGCGCAATGATTTTCGGCGCCGACATCTGCTGGTAGATGCGCTGGTTGGTGCGGTGATGCAGGTATTGCAGTTGCGGCACGATCGAGACTTTGTAGCGGGTCAGGCGCTTGCCGGCATCGCCCTGGGCGACGCGGTAGATCTGCCCGTGGATGCCCGAGCCCTGTGGATCGAATGCCAGAAACGCCTGCTTGTGCAGCAGTTGTTCGAGGTCCAGATCGGGGTTTTCGCTGACCAGTTCGAGGTCGAAGCGATACGCCTGGCTGATGCCTTCGGTGCCGGTGAACGACAGCACTTGCAGGTCGCCGACGTAGTCTTCGACCTTGAGGCTGAAGTGGGTTTCGTTAGCTGAGTTGAACATCGTGTGCTCCCTGTTCGAATGTCATCCGTTACGCCCGAAGTCGCAGACGTTGCAGCCAGGACGAAGTGGCGCCCAAGGCGTCACGCAATTGTTGGGCAGTGATGGTGCGTTCTGCCGGGTTGAAGCTCAGCGCGGTTCGCAGCGCTTGCCAGCCGTGCTGGGGTAGATTCGCTGGGGCGCGCAGTTCGCGCTCCAGGTGCTCGTCGCGGGCCTGGGTCGAGGGCAAGCGGCGGAACGGGTGTTTGCCGCCCGCCAGTTCATAGATCACGCAGGCCACGCCGTACACGTCCGCGCTGGCCGACAACGGTTGGCCCTCAAGCAGTTCGGGGGCGGCGTAGCCCGGGGTCCAGGCGTTGAAGCGCTCGCGGCTCAGGTGCGGCAGACCGGGCAAGGTGCCCTCTTCTGCCTGCCCCAGACCGAAGTCGAACAGGCGCAGGCCGTCTTCGCTGAGCATGACGTTGCTCGGTTTCAGGTCACCGTGCAGCACGCCGCGACCGTGGGCGTAGGCCAGCGTGTCGAGCAGCGGCAGGACGATGTCGCGCAGTTCTTTCCACGGCAAGCCGAGGGGCCGCTCGCAGAGCAATTTGTCCAGGGTCAGGCCACGCATGTATTCCATGGTGATGAAGGCCCGCTGGCAGTCGGTGTCGACTTCAAAGGTGTGTGCACGCACGACGTTGTCGTGGCGCAGGCGTCGGGTCAGGGCGAACTCGCTGTAGAGCAAGGCACTGGCGTCCGGCGATTCGGCAAATTCTTCGCTGAGGATTTTCAGCGCGATGTAAGGATCGGGATCGCCGAACTGTTCGTGCAGCAGATCCCGCGCCCGGTAAACGGCGCCCATGCCACCGGCCCCGAGCAGACGCTCGAGGTGGTAGCGACCGGCGAGTACATCCGGCAGTGCTCCGATGCTGGCCTTGGTCGGCGCCAGCAAAGGCTCTGCCTTGTTCTCCTTGGCGAAGGCGAAGTAGGTCAGGTTGTTGGCCTGTTCTTCGCTCATCAGCAAGTCATCGATGGGTGATTCGATTTTGGTCATTGGCGGATCACCACGGCTGTCAGGTTGTCCCGCGCAGCGCCACGCAGAGCGCCGTCGAACAAACGTTCCAGCGCCACGTGCGGCGCGCTGAGGCTGAGGGCGTTGCCGAGGGCATCGCTGCTCAGACCCTGATACAAACCATCGCTGCAGAGCAAAAACACATCGCCCGGATAGACCTCGAGTTCAAGCACATCCAGGGTCAGTGTGTCGGCGGCGCCGACGGCTCGGGTGAGTGCCTGAGCCGCCGGGTGCGCTGCCGCCTGTTCGACGCTCATTTGCTGCTCGTCGATCAATTGCTGTTGCAGCGAATGGTCCTTGGACAGCTGATACAGCCGCTGCCCGCGCCACATGTAGCAACGACTGTCGCCGGCCCAGATGCAGGCCGCGCGATTGCCTTCCACCAGCAGCGCGACGACGGTGCTGCCCATGATGCTGTCGTGACGCCCGGCGGTGACGGTCAACTCCTGCCCCAAGCGCCGGTTCAGCCAGTGCAGGCACTGGCGGATGGCTTTGAGGCGTTCGTCGAAATCCTCATGTTGCGGCAACTCAGCCAGGCTGGCGACGATCAACTGGCTGGCGATGTCGCCACCCTGATGACCGCCCATGCCGTCCGCGACCACCCACAGCCCATGCTGCGGGGAATCGAGGAAGGCATCTTCGTTGCGCGCCCGCACCTTGCCCGGGTCGGTACGCGCCGCGCTGCGCCAGGGACTGGCCACCAGCATCAGAGCTGCACCGGCATACGGAAGGTGCGCAGCACGCCCATGTCGAACGGGTTCGGCGTGCGCTGGCTGGTCAGCAGGTAGTTGGCGCGCAGGCCGCCCACGTCGGCTTTCAGTACCAGCACGTCGCGACCGTTCAGGTACTCGGTCTGCATCAGGTCGAACAGACGGAACAGCGACCATGGGCCGGAGTTCTTCTCGATCCCGATCGGACGCCCGGCCATCTTGTCCATGACCAGGCTGGTGCGACCGTCTTCAGCATCGGTCGGCCACTTGAAGGTCATTGGCAGGATCGGGCCGTGGCGGTATTCCATGGTCTTGTCGCCGAACTTGAATTCGGAACGGCTGACCGCCGGATCGAGGGTGTACGGCTCGAGCTTGAACTGCACGGTCGGCTCGGCCGGGTTGATCGAGAAGAAGCTCTGGCGAATGGTCTGCGCCGCCGCCATCTGATCGAGGTAGACCTTCGATACCGGCAGGCTGTGACCGTCGACGCTGCGCATGCGGTAGTTGCCCGGATCGCCGCTGACGAATGGACGCATGTAGCTGTCGAAGAAGCGGTCGACGGTACCTTGAGCACGGAAGAACTCGCGGAAGTCGCTGATCGCCACGTCGCTGGTGCTGCTGGCGCTGAACGGATAACGCTTGCTGATGGTTTTGCCATACACGCTGTACAGCTCGTTCTGATAACGGCCGTTCAGGTATTGATAGGCATCGTTGAGCACCAGACGCCACGAGTCCTCGGCCAGCACGTTGAACCACACGCTCAGCGGACGCGGCAGACGACCGGAGGCATTGCGCAGGTTGGTCAGCGCATCACGCTGGCCGCTCATGCGCGTCTTGGCCATCTCGAACGCGGCTTGCTCCGGCGTGCTGGAACGGGCCAGACCGGCCAGTTGCAGTTGCAGGTCGTTGAGTGCGCTGAACGCTGGCGTCAGGTCGGCGCCCGGGCCGTTGTTGTCGTCGAGCAGACGATGCAGCGGTTCGAAGCGGCGTTGCAGGGATTTCTTCGCGGTGTCCGGCAGGTTCTTCGCCACGTTCAGCGCCGAAGCCTTGTCGGCGGCAGCGGCGGCGAGTTTGCCGACCTTGCCCAGTTTGCCTTTCTGCCCGGCCAGCGCATCGGCGGCTTCGCCGGCTTCATCGACCGGATCAGCCGCGGCTTCGAAGCGGGTGTTTTCACGCACTTCGGTGAGCAGCGCGAGGACCGGCGAGTTGGCCGAAGTCAGGCCCGCCAGTTGCTCGGCGCCTTCGCCAGCGTCGCTGATCGGTGGCAGTGCGACCTGGCCAACGGCTTCGCTCCAGTAGTTGGCGTAGTCGCGGAAGTACAGCTGCTCAAGCTCGACCATCAGGCGACGCAAATCCATGTCGCTGATGCCCGCGCCTTCGCCCAGCACCCAGTTGTCGCGCAGGATGTCGGTGACCAGCGCCGCGCCCTGCACCGAGAAATACTGCTGATAACCCTGCTGGGTGTAGAAACCCGGGATCACGTATTCAGTGCCGATGAACAACGAACCTTGCGGGCCGAGGTGCTGGCTGAAGCGGTAGTCCGGCAGGTTGCGCGCCTGCTCGCGGAGCATGCGGTAAACCACGTTGGCCAACGACTCGCTGCGCAGGACCTGACGCGCCTGCGTGACCAGTTGATCGTTCAGCGGGTAGATGAACGGCTGCTTGAGCAAACGCTCGAGGTGCGTGTTCAGACCATTCTGCACCGCAGTGTTACCGGTGTAGCGCTGCGACCAGTCAGTGGCGACCCAGTCCTTGAGCCACGCCGCGTCGCGACGATCCTTCATGTTCAGCATCAGGTACGCGCGCAGGCTGTTGAGCAGGCGATCGCGGTCCTTCATGTTGGCGCGGATCTGCCCCTCGAGCATGGTCGCCACCCGTGGCAGCAACTGCGCTTCAAGCTCACGCTCGTAGGCGGTTTTCACCACCGGGTTGATCTCTTCGCCCTGATACAGGCCGCCACGCTCGTGGTACGAGACGTCGCCCTTGCTCGGGAACACCTGGGTCGCGGCGTAGCTGGTGTCGAGAACTTTCAGCACACCCATGGCGTCATCGCGCGGCGTTACGGCCGAACGTTGCTGGGTCCAGTTCTGTGCCAGCGTGCGCAGGTTTTCCAGACGCTCGTAGTTGGCCGAAAAACCACCGGCCCAGAGCATACCGAACAGTGCCAGTGCTGCCAGAGCGCCGACGTACAGCGCACGCTGGCCCCAATGAATGCGGCTGCGCTCGCGCTTGTCCAGACCGGCCAGATCGGCCTCGGGGAAAATCACCTGGCTGAGCAAGTGGTGGATGAATCGCGAACGACCGCTGCGCAGAGTCGGCAGCACACCGGCGTTCATGCCCAGGCTGGCGCCGATGCCGGCGGTGGTCGAATCCATTTCCTGGGTCAGGTGCGGCGCGCTGGTCAGGTAGAAGCCGCGCAGTTGCGTGGCGCGCTGATAGCGGTTGCCGGTGAACGCCATGTCGACGAACAGGCACAGGCGCTCGCCGATCTGCCCGAGCTGATGCGGGAAGTCGAGGATGCGGCCACGGCGCTGAGTGTCGCGCTCGGAGTGCATGCGCATGATCACTTGGCTGTTCAGGCGGCGCAGCAGCTCTTCGAACTCGTTGCGCAGGACCGTGACGTCGGTGCCGACCTGATCCTTGCGGAAACTGGTGCCGAGCACCTGATCGCTTTCTTCGCGGGTCAGTTGATCGAAGAACTCGTCGAAGCCGAGCAGCTTGTCAGCCTTGCTCAGGACCAAATACACCGGCACGTCGACGTGCAGTTTCTGATGCACATCCTGCAGACGGCTGCGCACCTGGCGTGCGAGGGTTTCGATGTCCTGCTCGCTGCCGCCGGTCAGGGTTTCCACCGGAATGGTCACCAGCACGCCGTTCAACGGACGACCGCGACGACGCTTGCGCAGCAGCTCCAGCAGGGTTGTCCAGGCGTTGCCGTCGACTTCGGCGTCCGGTTGAGTGGTGTAACGCCCGGCGGTGTCGATCAGTACACCGTGATCAGCGAAATACCAGTCGCAATGACGGGTGCCGAGGGTGTCGCGGGTCAGCTTGCGGTCGATCTTGTTGATCGGAAATTCCAGACCGGAAAAGTCCAGCAGGCTGGTCTTACCCGAGGCCTGCGGACCGATCAGCAGGTACCACGGCAAGTCACTGCGCCAGCGCTCGCTGCGACCGCGATACAGGCTCGACGTCTTCAGGGTTTTCAGCGCGTCCTTGAAACGCGCCTTCAACTCTTTCTGTTCTTCGTCGATCAGCTCTTCGCGGCGGATGCGGTCCTGACCGTCCTCGCTTTCCTCCTCGGCTTTCTTGCGGATACCGGCGCGCCAGCTGACGAAGACCATGGTCAGGCCCCAGATCAGGAACAGCACGCTGATGGTCAGCAGGCGCGAGGTCGCGCTTTCCCAGAACTTGTAATCATCGACCGCCAACAACGGGCCGACGAACCACACCAGCAGCGCCACGAACAGCACCAGCAGCAGAGTCCAGACCCAGGTCTGGCGCAGGAAGGCGCCGACTTTCTTGAAAAACTTTTTCATCACACGTCCCTGTTTTACGGCTGCGCCTGCGGTTGCACCGCGGCTGGATCAAGCGGCTGATAAGGATGCAGAACGGTGTCGCGTTGTTCGCTCAGGACCCAGGCGAAGCCCGAATACATCACCACCAGACAGACCAGAGTAAAGAGCACCACCATCCACGCCGGCACGATGCGCACCAGGTTGCGGCGCTGATCGTTGAGACCTTCCCAGTGCGGCGACAACTCGCGCGGCACGTCGCCGCGCAACTGACGGATCTGCCGGTACAAGGCGTCGCGGATGCCTTCAAGCTCAAGCATGCCGCGCGCCTGCACGCGGTACTTGCCCTCGAAACCGAGGGACAGGCACAGGTACATCAGTTCGAGCATCGGCAGGTGCTTGACCGGGTTTTTCGACAGCCGATCGAGCAGCTGGAAAAACTTCTCGCCGCCGAAGGTTTCGTTGTGGAAGCTGCTCAGCAGGCTCATCTGCGACCACTCGCTTTCGTTGCCCCACGGCGTGGTCACGACGGCTTCGTCGACCACGGTGCAGAGCACGTAACGCGCGGCCATTACCTGGCTGCTTTCGGCGCCGTTGTGCAGGGCGCGTACTTCAAACAATTTCAGCCCGGCGGTCAGCCGCTCATTCAGCGCGTACAGGTCTTCGCGGGTCTCGCTGTGCTTGAGACGCACCACTTCCGAGAGCAGGTCGGACGAGGCCGCGACCAGCGAGTTGAGGCTGATGTTGAACGCCTCGGCCGGACGCAGGCGCGCGGCGTAGATCATGCGTTCTTCCAGTTGCTCGAAACGCGGCGGCGCGGCGAAGTCGGTCAGCGGACTCGATGCCGGTCCGTGGCCCTGACGGTCGAGCAGGACGGTTTTGTCGTCCTGGTTGTAATCCGTTTCCTTGATCATGTCGGTCAGTTCCTGATGGCCCAGAATTTCAGTTCAAGCTCGGCGAATTCGCCGGACACGTGGAACGCGAAACCGCCGGAGCGCTCGAGTTGTGCCAGGTCTTCGGAACTGAGTTCGAGGATGAAATAGGTTTTGTTCGAGTGGAACGCGATCTGCCGTGGGGCCACCGGCAACGGTTTGACCTTGATCCCCGGCAAGTGCAGGTTGACCAGTTGGCGGATGCGCTCCACCGGGCCGACCTTGAGGTGCTGCGGCAAGCGCTGACGCAGTTCTTCGGAGTCGCAGTTGGCACTGGCTGCCAGCACGAACGAGGCCGAGCCGAGCAGTTTGTGATCGTGCAACGGCGAGACGATGATGCCGTACTGACGCGCCTGCAGGATCAGTTCGATGGCGTGCTGTTCGAGCACCATCGACAGCACTTGGCGGATCGCTTCCATCAGTTTGCGAAAGCTCGCGCCCTGATCGGCGTGGGAATAGCGGCTGTCCAGACGCGGGCGTTTGCTCTCGCCGGAGAAGGTCGCCAGATCGCCGAGCATGGTCAGCAGCGTGCGATACAACTCTTCCGGGTGCACCTGCTCAAGACCGAGGTAATGGCGCAGCAGCAGTTCGGTGCGGTTGATCAGTTGCAGCATCATGAAGTCGCCGACTTCAGCGCCGCCGACCTTGCCGTTGGAGCGAATCCGCTCGGCAATCGTGTCGCCACGGTGACTGAGCATGCTGATCACTTCTTTCAGGCACGACAGCAGGTAGCTGGAGGCGTGGGCCTGAATGTAGGTCGGGACGAAATCCGGGTCGAGGCTGATCACGCCGTCGGGCGTGGTGTCGAGCACGTCGCAGATCTTCAGCTTCACGTAGGCCTGATCGCTCTGCTGTTCGCCGAGCAACAGTTTGAAATCCGGACGACCGCAGCTGACCTGGCTGGCGGAATCATCGCCGGCGTTGGAGTCGGCGACTTCGGCGTCATACGCGGTGTAGCGCGCGAGCACGTCGGATTGCTCCGGGCGCCGGGCCTCGATGTGGTTGCCGGTGACCAGCGGCAGCGCCAGATAGATCGGCGTGTTGCCGGTGTTCGGCGGCACGTCCAGCGCCAGCGGCTCAGTGTTGCCACCAAGTTCGAACAGGCTGCCGTCCGGCAGAATCCCCGAGGCTTCACTGATCACCAGTTTGCCCATGTTGAGGAACTGCAAGTCGATTTCCAGGTTGAGAAAACCCCAGGTGTAGCCACCGAGCAATTGCGTGCGGGTTTTCATCTGGTGATCGTAGTAGCGATCGTTGTGCTGGAAGTGCTGCGGTCGCAGCAGCATGCCTTCCTGCCAAATGACTTTATGGGTGTTCATGATCAGTCATCCGCCTTGGCGAGCACTTGTTGGGTATTGCGGATACCGGCCTGATCGAGGGTCAGATCAGCCTCGGTGAGTTCCAGCGGAGTGATCTGCACGGTGTGGCGCCACTGGGTATCCGGCAGGTCGCGATAGGCGGCGAGGATGCCCACGTAACGGCTGCCCTCCTCCACGCTGAGTTTCAGTTCCACGGTTTCACCCGGGCGCAGTTCGAGTTCTTCGCTGGCCACCAGGTCCGGGTTGAGGGATTCCTTGGCGCGTTCGTAGAGGCTGAAGAAGTCAGCGTTCTCGAAGGTCACCGGGTGCTTGAGTTCGAACAGGCGCACGACGATCGGCGACGGCCGCCCGTTGAGGTCCGGATTGAGCTGATCGCTGCCGGTCAGCTTGAGGTTGATCTTGGTCACTTTCGAGTACGGCGACAGCGACGAGCAACCAGCGAGCAGCACCAGCACGGTGAGCGCAGTCAGCGTCTTGAAAAAAGCGGTCGAGCGGCGAGACATGCGCATCATCCTTGGTGGTCGGTGTGGAGGGTGGAGATCAGGCGGATCTGTTCTTCGTAGGCCTGGGCAAAGTCGCGGGCCAGCAGACGCTCGCTCCAGTCATCGTCCTGACGCAGGGCCTGGTGATAGCGGCCGAACGCTCTCCAGCGCCCGCCCGACGTGGCGATCAACGGCTTGCTGTCGCGCTCGAAACGCAGGGTCAGTTGCTCCGGCGAGAAGTGCTCCAGGGTGCCACGCACAGCGGCGCGACTGGCAGTCAGCAGCGCCACTTGGTGCGCCTGCAAATCACGGAATGCGCGGGAGATCGCCTGCTCGGCCGGCAGATGGCCGGGCTTGCTTGGCTGCAACAGAATTTGCAGTGCTTCGCTCGGGTCGACGGCGAATTTCAGCGGGTTCTTGTTGGTGCCCTGCACGGTGGTCTGGGCCAGACGCAGCTCGTTTTTCAGCTCCGAGCGGGTGCGCAGGCTCTGCTGCAAACCACCGATGCTCTGGCGCAGCAGCCGCGCAGCGTTCAGCGCCAGCGCTTCGCGTTCGTCGTGGCTGAGGCCTTTGACGTCGACGCCCAGCGCCGCGCCGAAGTGTTCCCAGAAACCTTCGCTCTGACGCTCGACGGCTTTCGGTGCAGGCGCCGGCTCAGGTTCGACCGGGGCGGCAATCAGCTCCGGGACCATCAGGCTTTCCATGTCGATGCGCGCGTAGTCGGCACGCTGACGGGAGTCTTCCGGCTTGGCGGTGGGCGACAGCAGCTCATCGATTTCCGAGTAGACGCGCTCTTGCTGTTCGAGGGCGTTGAGCGGGTCGAGGTCGAGGAACGCGTCGTCCGGAATGATGCTGCCAGCGGCGCGCGGGCGGCCGACTTCGCCGTCGAAGGTCGCCGGGTCACGGACCAGCCGCGCACGGATCTCGAAGTCGCCGAGAATGTAGGTGCTGCCGTGCTCGATGCGCACCGGCTCGCCCTTGTGCAGGCGCGCGCCGCTGCTGCCGTCCTGGACACCGTTGCTGCTGGTGTCGGTGAGGAAGAACGAGCCCTCGCGGTAGCTGACAATCGCGTGATGATTGGACAGGTGCCGCTTGCGGTCAGGGATGATCCAGTCGCAGTCCTCGCCGCGCCCGATCACGCCGCCGGCCTGCTTGAAGGTCCGCTGGCACAGCTCGGTGGGCACGAACTGCTTGGTGTTCAGCATTTCGAAAACCAATTCCATGTTTGATGCTCCTTGCGGTCACTTGCCGCGATTGACCGCTTGCGGATCACCCAACGGGCGATAGTCGTTGTCGTTGAATTTGTAATTGCCGCTACAGCCGCCAAGGCCGCATAGAACGACGAGGGTCAGCAGGACAGCGTGCCAGTGACGAACAGACATCAGAGGGTCTCCAGGTGTAGACAAAGCACAAAGCGCCGACCCTTGCGGGCGGCGCTGAAATAAGTTTTTGAGGTGGGCTCGAAGCCTCTAGATCGGGGCCTTGAGCCATAGCCTGGAGGTACGGCGACCTCCTGTGGCGAGGAGACTTGTCCCCGTTGGGGTGCGCAGCGCCCCCATAACCTGCCAGCGCGATTTCTCAGTGAAACCGTATGTACCGGACTGCGACTGCTGCGCAGCCGAACGGGGATAAATCCCCTCGCCACAGGGTATGTGTTGGGTTCGAAGAAGTGCTGTAGCTCAACCATCAAAGTCACCCAAATTGATATTCAGGCGCCCGAGGCGGTACAGCAACGTGCGCCGCGGCAGGCCCAGTTCGCGGGCGGCGAGGGTCTGGTTGCCGTCGTTCTTGCGCAGACAATCGAGGAGCAAAGTGCGCTCGACTTGCTCCAGGCGTTCGCGCAGATTCAGGCCGCTGTTGTCTTCGGGCATCGGTTCCAGACGCAGGGAAAAATGCTCGGCGAGCAACTCGCCACCCTCGCAGAGCAACACCGCGCGCTCGACCAGTGCCTTGAGTTCGCGAACGTTGCCGGGGAAGGTGTAACCGCACAGATGCTCCAGCGCCGAATCCGACCAGCGCACCGGATCACGCTGCAGAAAGGTGCAGGTCTTCTCGGCGAAATGCCGGGCTAGATCGAGGATGTCGCCTTCGCGCTGACGCAGGGCCGGCAGCTCGATCGGGAATTGTGCGAGGCGGTAGTACAAGTCCTCGCGGAACTTGCCTTCGCTGACCAGTGCCGCCAGATCACGGTGCGTTGCGGCGATGATGCGCACGTCGATCTTGTGCGTGTCGTTGGAACCCAGCGGACGGATCTCGCCTTCCTGCAACACGCGCAGAATCTTCGCTTGCAGCGACAACGGCATGTCGCCGATTTCATCGAGCAGCAACGTGCCGCCATTGGCCGCGTCGAACAGCCCTGCGCGATCTCGATCGGCGCCGGTGAAGGCGCCTTTGCGGTAGCCGAACAGTTCGCTTTCCAGCAGGTTTTCCGGAAACGCCGCGCAGTTCTGCACGATGAACGCCTGGGAGCGACGCGGGCCGCAATCGTGGATCGCCCGCGCCACCACCTCCTTGCCGGTGCCGGTCTCGCCACGCAACAGCACGGTGTACGGGCTGTGAAGGATCTTGCTGATCAGCGAATAGGTCTGGCGCATCGCCGCGCTTTTGCCGATCAGGCCGTAGCCGCTGATGCTCGGCACGCTGCGTGTGGCGGTGGCCGATTCGGCGGCTGGCTGACGCAGGCGTTGCAGCAGATGCAGTTGGCCGAGCACGAACGAGCCGAGCTGGCCGAGGGAATCGGCAAAACCCTGCAAGTCAGTACGCCGACGGCTGGCACACAGCAACAAGCCCTCGACCGACTTGTGCTGATTGACCAGCGGCACGCACAACAGCGACTGCCACGGCGTGCTCGCCGCCGGTAGAAAACTGGTTTCGTGCAGGCTGCCGGTCAGGTCGTCGAGGCACACCACGCGGTTCTGGCACAGGGCGAATTGCAGCAGTTGCTCGCCGTTGTAATCCGCTGGCAGGCTCGCCGCCTGACGCGGTTGCAACGCACCGTCGAGGCACTCGGCGTTCATCCCCAGGCAAGTGTGGGTGGCGTCGAGCAGATACAGCTGAGTGAGTTCGCAGCCACTCAGCTCGGCCAGGCCACGGACGAATTCACCCAGCAGCGCAGCACTGTCCGCCGCCCGCGACAGACTGGCGAACTGCGCCAGCAACGCTTCGGCATAGACCAGCGGCTGCGGCACCTGAGTGAACATCACGCCCACCTCAGACGAACTCGCAGGTCACGCTGGAGTTGCCGTCGAGCGTGGCATGCACACGCTTGAGGCTTTCGCCGGTCGCCATCGCATCAAGCAAACGATCGGCCACCAGCGGCAGCACGTGTTGATCGAGCAGATGATCGATCAGGCGCGCGCCGCTTTCGCTTTGTGTGCAACGCTCGGACAGGTGATCGACGAGGTTCTGGCACCAGCTGAACTCCAACTGACGACGGTTCAGGCGCTCGCCGAGACGGCCGAGTTTGATCTCGATCAGCTCGCGCAGCACCGGGCCGCCCACCGGGTAGTACGGCACCACTTTCATCCGCGCCAGCAGCGCCGGTTTGAAGTGTTTGCTGAGTACCGGACGAATGGTTTCTTCGAGCACTTCGGCGGTCGGCCGCGCGCCGTCTTCGCAGAGTTCGCTGATCTTGTCGCTACCCAGGTTGGAGGTCATGAGGATCAACGTATTGCGGAAGTCGATTTCGCGACCTTCGCCATCGTTGGCCACGCCTTTGTCGAAGATTTGGTAGAACAGGTTGAGCACGTCCGGATCAGCCTTCTCGACTTCATCGAGCAACACCACCGAATACGGCTTCTGGCGCACGGCTTCGGTGAGCATGCCGCCCTCGCCGTAACCGACGTAGCCCGGTGGCGCACCGATCAGGCGCGAGACGGTGTGCTTTTCCTGGAACTCGGACATGTTGATGGTGGTGATGAAGCGGTCGCCGCCGTACAACAGGTCTGCAAGGGCCAGCGCGGTTTCGGTTTTGCCGACGCCGCTCGGGCCGACCAGCAGGAACACGCCGACCGGTGCATCAGGCTTGTTCAGACCGGCAGCGGTCGCGCGCATCGAACGATCCAGCGCGTGCACGGCTTGCTCCTGACCACGGATGCGTGTGCGCAGGTCGGTGGCGAAACTGGCGACCTTGGCGTTGTGCTCGCGGGCCAGTTGCGCCAACGGCACGCCGGTCCAGGCGCTGATCACTTCGGCAACCAGACGCGGGCAGACTTCGAAGCTGACCAGGCGTTCTTTGACTTGCGCGGCAGTCAACGCGGCGTGGGTTTCATGCAGCTGAGCTTCCAGAGCTTCGACGCTCTGGCCTTCTTCGACTTCGGCGACCACAGTTTCAATCACGGTGCCTTCGGCGTCTTCTTCCACGCTGACGGTCGGCTCAACAGCTGCAGCCTCGCGGGCCTTGGCCAGTTGCTGACGCAGTTCCAGCAGACGCTCGGCGAGCTCTTTCTGCTCAGTCCACAGGGTCTCGAGCGCAACCATCTCGCTTTCGGCTTCGTCCAGCCGCGCTTCCAGCGCCTCCAGCGCTTCGTGGTCGATCAGCAGACCGGCCTCGGCATCGCGGCGCAGGGCCTGACGCTGGCGGCCGCCTTCAGCCAGTTCGCCACGCAGGCGCTCGAGGCTTTCCGGGGCCGCAGCGAGGCTGATGCGCACGCGGGCGCACGCGGTGTCGAGGACGTCTACAGCCTTGTCCGGCAGTTGCCGACCGGCCAGGTAACGCGCGGACAATTCAGCAGCGGACACCACCGCGTCATCGCGCAGGTAGATGCCGTGGCTCTTCTCGTAGACCTGAGCCAGACCACGCAGAATGGTCACCGCTTCGCTGACAGTCGGTTCGTGCAGTTGCACGGGCTGGAAGCGACGCGCCAGCGCCGGGTCTTTCTCGAAGTATTTCTTGTACTCGGCCCAGGTGGTGGCAGCGATGGTGCGCAGTTCGCCACGGGCCAGTGCCGGTTTCAGCAGGTTGGCCGCGTCGGAACCGCCGGCATTGCCGCCCGCGCCGATCAGGGTGTGAGCTTCGTCGATGAACAGAATGATCGGTTTTGGCGAGGCTTTGACCTCATCAATCACGCCTTTCAAACGACGCTCGAATTCACCTTTGACGCTGGCGCCGGCCTGCAACAGGCCCATGTCCAGCGAGAGTAATTCAACGCCTTTGAGCACCTGCGGCACTTCACCAGCAGCGATGCGCGAGGCGAGGCCTTCGACGATGGCGGTCTTACCGACACCGGCCTCACCGACGACGATCGGGTTGTTCTTGCGCGCGACGGGCAAGGATGTCGACCATCTGGCGGATCGCGCCATCGCGGCAGAGCACCGGGTCGAGTTTGCCGTCGCGGGCCTGTTGGGTCAGGTTGTGGGTGAAGCGCTGCAACAGCGATTCGCCCTGTGCGGCCGGTTTGCCGTTGGCCGCCGGTTGCTCCTGTTGCGACAGGGCAAATTCCTTCAGACGATCGATGTTCAGCTTGGCGAGCAGCGGCTGATAACGGCTGCCGGCATAACGCATCGGGTTGCGCAGCAACGCCAGGATCAGCGCGGCGTCTTCGACCTGGGTCTGGCCCAGCTCGAGGTTGGCCACCAGCAGCGCGTCTTGCAGCCATTGCACCAGTTCCGGGGCGAACACCGGGTTGCGCGAAGCACTGTGCTCGACCCGCGACTGCAATGCAGCGGTCAGTTCACCGGCGTCGACGTCAGCATCTTGCAACGCGCGCGACAGCAAGCCGTTCGGACGCTCGAGCAAGCCCAGCAGCAAGTCTTCGACGAGAATCTTGCTGCCGCCACGGGCGACGCAGCGCTCGGCCGAACGTTCCAGATCACGACGGGTTTCGGCGTCCAGCGCCTGGATGAGTTGTTGCAGGTCTACGTTGATCATGGCTCACGTCCTTAATGAATTTTGCTGCCCAGGGTCACCACGCCGTCCGCTTTCTCGCGGCCCAGCCAACTGGTCCAGCCGAGGCGACAGGCGTTCTGCTCACCGATGCGCAGTTCGCGGATTTCTTCCTGGCGCAGGACCAGGCGGATGTCGTAATCGAGCGGGTCACGCAAGGTGAACCGCACCAGCGCGCAGAGCGGCTGGTAGCCGAACCCGATCGGCAGGAATTCATGGAATCGCTGCCAGTCGAGTTCGGTGATGTGAATGCGGAATTTGCCGCTGCGGTCGCGCACGTGCTCGCCCAGCACCAGGTCTTCGCCGAGTACGCTGTTGGCGCGGCCCAAACGATTGCGCTGCTCGTCGAGAATTTCCACGCGGCGCTCGATGCACTGCTCGATGACCAGGTCTTCGTGCTTGAAGTAGTAACGCAGCACGGCTTCGATCAACGCCGCCGAGTGCGCCCGCAAGCTGAGCAAACCGAGGTACGGCAGCAGGCGTTTCCAGTTGAGTTCCTTGGCCTTGCGGATCTCGTCGCCGCCCAGGCCGATCAGCGCAAAGAGTTGCGCCGAGAACGGGTCGATCGCGCCGCTCTGGAAGCTCGCGCGGTAGCGGTACTTGCGCCAGATCGGCAGCATCAGTCGTTGCAGGCGATGGTGGAACAGGTCGAGGAAATTGCGCGTCGGGTTGCCGTCCTCGCTGTCGCCCAGGGCTTGTTCGCCATAGAACGCTGGCAGCGGCGAACCGGAGCCGACCAGGCCGATCAGGTTGAAGCGCATGCGCGCGCGCATCTTGCCGTGCTCTTCGAAAAACTCGACGCGATCGACGTCGCTGCGCGGAAAGCCCAGGCTCGGGTTGGCCTGGAACTCGACCTGGTCGTACAGATCGTCTTCGCTCAGATGCGGGTGTGCCTCGCGCAGCCGGTCGATCACCAGCAGCACGGCCTGAAACAGCGAGTACTCGCGTATTACCTTGGTCAGCCCGCTTAAAGCAGGGGCTGCAGGCCCATACGTGGTGTCCATTGGTACACCTCTCCCTGTGTGCTTTTTACCCGCAGTTCATGGAATGAATTGAGACTGGCGTAAAGCGCGAAAAACTCGTTGAGAACCGAAGCGAAGACGAACAGGTCGCCTTCGCCGATATAGCCTTCCGGGTCGATGGTCAGTTCGGTGCGCAAACCGCGCACCGGCAGACCGCGATGCAGGCGGTCGACGTGGTGATGCTTGATGTGCTTGAGGCCGCCGAGCAGGCGCTTACTGACCTTTTCCGCGTGCTGGTCGTAGTAGCGCGGCAGGTCGTAGGTTTCCAGAATCACCTTCAACGCATTGACGTCCGCCAGCGACAGATAGTTAAGCGACATGTTGCTGATCAGCTTCCACAGGAAGTCACGGTTCAGCGGTGGCGCGAAACTCGGAGTGGCCGGGGTGATGTTGCGGAAACTGAGGAATTCCGGGGTCTGCTCGCTGGCCATGCAGATGTCGCCGAGCTTGAGCTTTTTCGGCAGGTTCTGGTTGGTGCACATCAGCTCGATCGACAGGGTTTCGTGGGCTTCGGTGTGGCGGATGCCGAAGCTCAGGTAAGTGTCGAGGCCGTCATGCAATAAGGACGAACGCTGGCGAATGCTGTAATGCGGACGGCTGTTGGGCACGTCGAAACTCGGGTCGTGCTCGAAGGATTCGAACGGCACGTACTCCTGATAACCGAGGCCGCCGGGCTTCCAGCCAGTGACGGTTTCCACCGAGAACACACCGCAGTTTTCCAGGTCGTATTCCGCTGGTAGCAACAGGTACTCGTCCTGCTTGCCATCGAGACGGATCGGCAGCGCGTCGTGCTCGAACAGATTGACGATCGGCGTGCAGAACAGCTTCACGTTATCGAGGGTCGGGCGCATGCGCATGATGCCGCTCTTGCGGATGTCGAAGCGCAGTTCGAGACCACGCATCTGCTTGAGCGTGTCTTCCGGCAGCGCCTTGAGAATGTCCAGACCGTTGACGTCGACGAACAGGAACTTGTCCTGGAAGGCGAAATATTCCTGCAGGTAGCGATAGCCACGGAAGGTGTTCAGCGGATACGGAATCAACGCTTCTTCTTCGGCAAAGCCCACTGGTTTGACCCGATCACCGGGAATCTTGAACGCCATCGGCTTGCCGCTGACGCCATCAATCGGCTTGCCGGCGGCGTCGAGCGGGATCAGCTCGATGCCTTCGAGGTTGCGCAGCAGGCTCAGATACAGCATCTGGCTGATGTAACGCTCACCGGCAAAGTGCAGGCGCAGCTTGCTCAGTTCCAGTTCGCCGAGGTGGCCGTCGGCGCTCATTTCCAGACGCAGGCTGAGCAGCGAACCGTCGCCCTTCACCGAGTAATTCAGCGCGGCAAGATCCAGCGGCAAGACTTCGGTCGGATAGCAGGTGCGGAAGCGGCAGCGCACGTCTTCTATCGGCTTGCTCTCGATCGGCGTATCGCGCTCAACCAGCAGCGCCGGGCCGGAACGCTTGAGCGGATCAAACTGCAGAATGCTGAACGCCGGCAGCGGGCGCATGTAGTTCGGCCACAGCAACTGCATCAGCGAATGGCTGAGCTCCGGCAGTTCGTCATCGAGCTTCTGGCGCAGGCGCCCGGTGAGGAATGCAAAGCCTTCGAGCAACCGCTCTACATCCGGATCCCGCCCGGCCTGCCCCAGATACGGCGCCAGCGCCGGACTACGCTCGGCGAAACGGCGACCGAGCTGGCGCAGTGCGGTGAGTTCGCTTTGGTAGTAGTGGTTAAAGGACATTTCTGGCTGCCTGGGTATTGATTCGTTTGATTTGAAAAATTAATCGACCAAAAGCACTAATAGCGGAAAACGAAAAAAATCATTTCGCACCCCGGGCCAACAAAAACCTTTCAAACTTGCCGGCCACCAATATCGCCAGCGTAGTAAGTCCGCCTGTTAGAACGATATAGGCCAACGCTCGAACGGGATAAAGCGGCAGCAGATAAACCAATATCAAGGCCACCATAAAAAACACAACACACAACTTAAAACGTCGATTCGGAATTACAGCAACGAGCAAATTAACAAAAATGAATAAGTAAAAAACCATATACATGGCAATTCCAATGGAAGCACCACGGGACGTTAACCCGCCGAATAAAAATTTATAGAGAGAAACACCATAGTAATTAACAACGACGTAAATTACGCAGGTAAAAAAATGGACGAGCAAGCTCCCAGCTATTCTCGTCATCATCTCTTCCACTCTCCGTACGTATCTACAGAGCCCTGCGTAATGAAGCTTTTCAACTTCTGGTCGGAAACGCCGAGATAAACCGTGCTCGTAATTACTTTCTCGCGATAGCCCATTCGCCCCACAAATACTTTTACCGTTTCCGTACGTAGATCAAAGTTCTCGGAGGCCCACAAAGCACCGCGCAGCACCATGTAGTTATCGTATTCATTGGTTTTGTCCTCCTTCGGAAATATAGGAAGACCATCGCCATACTCCATGCCGGTTTCAACGGTTTTCTTGATAGCCGTTTCCACGGACTTGGTTTCCTCCAGATATAACCGGTATGTATCGGTAGCGAATGGTATTTGCCCTACACCGTCAGCCCAGTAAGGTTCGCCCTCGATCATGACCAACAAGAATCCAGAACCGCCCTCCGGACTGTTTTTCCAATCACCCGGCATTTTAGCGGCGAAGCTAATCGACATTCTGTCAACAGCTGCAAACTTGGCAATTTCCGCCCAAGTAAATTGTTTATATGCATTGTATGCATCGGTGCCAGCGACTTTGGACTCGGGATTTATCCAAGATTTTTCCCGATAATTATCAGCTAACGGCTCAAACCACTGAATGGCTTCCGCATACAGTTTTTCGGCCGTCATGATTCTGAACTGTGCATCTGTCGCATTCGGCTTTACCGCGAAGAGAGGCACGCCATTGCCTCTAGTTATCAGCCACATACTTGGCAAAGGAAGCTTTTTCGGCTCTTTATCCTCGCTAGGCGTAGTTTCGCCTTCAATTTTCAACTCCGTTTTACCATCGGAGGTCTCGAAAATATGTGCGATGCCATCGATAACAATAGAGGTTTCCACGTGCTTACTCCGCCGACACGTAGATGGTAACCATCTCGCCTTGTTTACCCGTCGAGAAACATCCCGTGCCACCGGCCGCCGATGAACGTCCTGCTTTTTCTAATCCACTCTCAGAAACCATTCTGTAATTCAAGTTCTCGACGGGCTGTCCATCCGCTGCATGGAAGGAAAAAACACGGTTAAAGACTCCGGGAATAACAACAGGCTCTGGCGGCACAAACGGCGCTGGCGTATGCGAATTGCCAATAATCACCGTCCCGGACCCAGCCGTGACCTTGTTGCCGTGAGATCCAACCGAACCTACTGTCGCAGCCGGTTTGCCGTTGATCAGAACAGTGGTCGCCAAGCCGCCCGACAGCGCACCACCACACGCCGAGGCATCGCCTTGGCGGGCGGCCGCGAGGCCATCGAAAAACACGTCGCCGGAACCGGCGGCGATCGGGTTGGTACCGTGGCCGGGGAGCGGGCAAGCGGTGGGGTCGGATACGCGTGCTGCGGGTTTGCCAGACATCGGGGATCTCCTTAGTTGACCTTCACTTGACGACTGTTTATTTCCTGTCCACACGCTGGAATATTCCAGCCCTCGTAACCGGTCGCTGTCGGATAAATCGCATGGCCGGATACCCACTGCGAACGTTCATCGAAAGTGAACTCGTTCTGCCAAAGCAACCATTCGGACGATTTCAACAGCGTGCCGTCTTTTGCGTAAACGCGGAAAAAGGCTTCGCTGGCGAACAGCTTGAACAGCTTTCCGGGTATGCCAATGGCTGAGTACTGCGGAATGTAGGAGCCGAGGGAGCACGTTCCATTGTCACTCCAGACAATCGAGTACTCGTCGGCCAGCCGTGCTGCCGTCGTTTTCACGTAACAGGCAACTGAAATCAGGGCAGTGGCGGTTAGAACCAGAAAGAGCAACACGCTCCGTCCCAACTTTGGCAAAACACCTTGATTCACGGCGCTCTCTCGCATGGTCCTAATTCACCTTGACTTGACCGCTGCCATCCAGGCGCGCGGAGAAACTGACCTGACGCTTGAAACCCTCGACTTCCAGCACGCCTTCGATACTGAAGGCCAGGCGCAGTTGATCGTGGTCACGCGGCAGGGAAATGACACGCACGTTGCTCAGGCGTGGCTCGTAGGCTTCGATGAAGTTTTCGATAGCCAGACGGGCCTGACTCAGCGAGTCGTGCAGGCTCAGGCGCATGTCATTGAGATCGGGCAACCCGTAGTCGGCCAGCGTTTGCACGCTGCCGGCCCGGGTGCTGAGCATTTTGGCCAGATGGGCAGCCACTGACGCCATGGCGCAAGCCTCAAGGCTGTTGCCCTTGCGTAGTTGTGCGTCGCCGTTGAGGCGTTCGAACAGGCTGCCGTATCCGTCCATGAGTCGCTCTTACTCTTTGTCCAGCTTGCCAACCAGCGACAGGGTGAAATCGGCACCCATGTACTTGAAGTGCGGACGCACGTTCAAGCTCACGCGGTACCAGCCCGGCTCGCCTTCAACGTCGCTGACGATCACTTGCGCAGCGCGCAGCGGACGACGGCCACGCACTTCGGCGCTCGGGTTTTCCTGGTCGGCAACGTACTGACGGATCCACTTGTTCAGTTCCAGCTCGAGGTCGGTACGCTCTTTCCACGAACCGAGTTGCTCGCGCTGCAGCACTTTCAAGTAGTGAGCCAGACGGTTGACGATCATCATGTACGGCAGTTGGGTGCCGAGCTTGTAGTTCAGCTCTGCCGCCTTGCCTTCTGCGCTGATGCCGAAGAACTTCGGCTTCTGCACCGAGCTGGCGGAGAAGAACGCCGCGTTGTCGGAGCCTTTGCGCATGGTCAGGGAGATGAAGCCTTCCTCGGCCAGTTCGTATTCACGACGGTCGGAAACCAATACCTCGGTAGGGATCTTGGTTTCGATTTCGCCCATGCTTTCGAAGTGGTGCAACGGCAGGTCTTCAACCGCGCCACCGCTCTGTGGGCCGATGATGTTCGGGCACCAGCGGAATTTGGCGAAGCTGTCGGTCAGCTTGGTGCCGAACGCGTAAGCGGTGTTGCCCCACAGGTAGTGCTCGTGGCTGTTGGCAACGGTTTCCTTGTACACGAACGATTTCACCGGGTTTTCTTCCGGATCGTACGGGTTACGCAGCAGGAAACGCGGCACGGTCAGGCCAACGTAGCGCGAGTCTTCCGAGGTACGGAAGCTCTGCCATTTGGCGAATTGCGGGCCTTCGAAGTGATCTTTCAGGTCTTTCAGATCCGGCAGGCCGGTGAAGCTTTCCAGACCGAAGAATTTCGGGCCGGCGGCAGCGATGAACGGCGCGTGGGACATGCACGAAACGCTGGCCACGTACTGCATCAGCTTGACGTCTGGCGAGCTTGGCGACATGTAGTAGTTGGCGATGATGGCGCCCACTGGCTGACCACCGAACTGGCCGTATTCAGCGGTGTAGATGTGCTTGTACAGGCCCGACTGCATGACTTCCGGCGAATCTTCGAAATCGTCCAGCAGGTCTTCTTTGGAGACGTTGAGGATTTCGATCTTGATGTTTTCGCGGAAGTTGGTGCGGTCGACCAGCAACTGCAGACCACGCCACGACGATTCCAGCGCCTGGAAATCCGGGTGGTGCAGGATCTCGTCCATCTGACGGCTGAGCTTGGCATCGATCTCGGCGATCATGCGGTCAACCATGGCTTTCTTGACCGGCTCACCGTTGTTCTGCGGCTTGAGCAGCTCTTCGATGAACGCCGACACGCCACGCTTGGCGATGTCGTAGGCTTCGTCGTCCGGGGTCAGACGGGTTTCGGCGATGATGCTGTCGAGAATGCTGTATTCGCCGCTGGCGGCGCTCTTCTCTTGTGCTGCGCTAGTGCTCATTGTGTTGGCTTCCTTGGCTACTGGAGTCTCAGGCGTCCGGGGCTGCGGCGTTCAGGCCCAGCTCACCGAGTACGCGACCGCGGGATTCGTCGTCGGCGAGCACGCCTTCGATCGCTTTACGGAACGCAGGTGCGTTACCCAGCGGGCCTTTGAGGGCCACCAGCGCATCGCGCAGTTCCATCAGTTTTTTCAGCTCAGGCACTTGCTCGACCAGGCTGGCCGGGTTGAAGTCCTTCATCGAATTGACGCGCAATTGCACGGCCAGCTCTTCAGCCTCGCCATCTTCCTGCAGACGGTTCGGCACGCTCAGCGTCAGACCCAGCTCTTGCTTGGCCAACACTTCGTCGAAGGTCATCTTGTCGATGCTGATCGGCTTGCGATCTTCGATTTTGCGATCGTCCTTGCGGTGGGTGTAGTCACCGATTGCCAGCAGCTTCAGCGGCAGTTCAATCTCTTCCTGAGCTCCGCCGGTGGCGGGTTTGAAGGTGACGTTGATGCGTTCCTTGGGGGCTACCGAGCCTTCTTTGGCCATGGCTTTTCTCCTTGCGGTTGTGGCCCTGGGGCCTATTCGAGTACCACTTCGAGGTCGAGGTGGCACAGCCTGCGATAAATCTCTTCCTTGCTTTCACGTACGGCGTGGTTCTGCGGCAACAACTCGCAGCAACTGTGCAGCAGGTGCAGCACTTGCAATGCAAGATCGGGCTCCCAGGCGTGCAGGCCTGAGTCCTGTAATGTCTGATCGAGGGTTTCGAGCTGGTTCTTGGCCAGTTCGTATTTCTTGGCCAGGAAACACAGCCGCGCGAGGGTGAACTGCCAGAAGAAGCGTTCGCGGCCACCGTGGGCCGATTGCAGACCCTGCTTGAGAATCTGCACGGCCGGCTTCAAGCCTTCCTTGCGCAGAATCGGCTGGACTTCCTCGAGGGCTTTTTCCCAGGCCGGCTGGGTTTCGACGTTCTCGCTTTCGACCTTGCGCGGCGCGCTGGCGCTTTGCAGGTGCGGCATGACATTGGCGGCGATCCACGCCCGGGTGGACGGATCGGCAAACGGCGCGCCGTCATGGAAGCGCAACTCGATGATGCCCGGCAGGCGCTGAATCAAAAGCGCGAAGTGGATTTCCACTTCGCGCATGGCCAGCTCGGCGTTGAGGTTCTGGAGACATTCCCAGACCATCCTCTGGCCATCGAACCAGAACGGCGCCTTCGCCAGGCTCGCCTCCAGTTCCACCAGCAGGTCGGCGTATTTGCCCTGATCGAAACGGTCCTGATAGAGCTTGAGTTTTTCCAGCGGCAGGCCGCGCAGCACGGTGATCTGCTCGGCGTTGCGCTCGGGCACGGCGTCGATGGTCATCCACAGCAGCGTGCGATTGAGGCGCAGGGCACGCAGATCGGTAGCCTTCTGCTTGAGCCACCAGGCACACAACGGCCGGGCGCTGTCCTGCTGGGCGCGCAGGGCTTTGTGCGCATCCCGCTCGTTGTCGATCGGTGCGCCAGGAGTGAGCAGCTGGGTCGCGGCCTGCTTGACCTGCGCCACCGCCGCGCCCACCACGCCGGGCGCCGGCTGGTTGTCGGCGGCGCGCTGAATCATGGTTTTCAGGCGGCGGGAGATCGGCAGCAGCAGTGGCGCGTCATCGCCCAGATGTTCAGTGCACGCGGCCTCAAGACCGGCCAGGTGCTCAGAGAGCTGCCGGAACATCGGCAACTGCTCTTTGATCGCAATGTTTTCGGTGATGACCTGCTCGAGACGCGGCACCAGCCAGCCGATCGCGGCGGCACGGGTGCGGGGTTTGAGCGGGTGGACGTCGGCCCAGTTGTTTTCCGACAGATGGTGCAGCAGACCGAGGCCGGCAAGCAGCCCGGGGAAGGATTCGCGCTGGTACAGCGACCACGTCAGCCAGGCGCCGACACGCAGATCCTTGGATTGGGTACGCAGCAGATTTTCACTGTTTTCGCGGATTTTCAGCCAGTCGATCTGCCCGCTTTCGTGCATCGACGAAGCCTTGGCCAGCTCACTTTCCAGCGCCTCGAACTCGCTCGAAAAACGAACGTCTTCGCCCGCGAAATTCTCTTTGGAAACAGAGACTTTTGCGAGTTCGAGGTAATGGGCGGAAAGTTTGCTTGAGTAGGACATCCATGGCCTTTATTAAGGATTACAGTCATGCGCGCGAATGGAGTTTCAGCAACGCGGGACAGTATCGAAGAGCAGTTCAGCGACTCATCCAATTGAGATGTGCTCTTTCAAGTGGGCGCATCGTAATCACTATGATGGCCACTAGCAAGCATCTGATTAAACAACAAGACGAACTGTTCATTGCGATCTGTAGGAGATCGCCCTATATGTCGCAGGGGTTTCCCTGATGCCGTTTATAAATCAGCGCATTTTCCCGGCTCCCGCCAAACCATTGTCCCAGAGCCTCGGCCGCAGCCGGGCGAGTTTACCTGACGCCCGCACCCTCGAGCGGCGTGCAGCATGCCAAATTCAAAAAAAAATAGAAGTAGGACACTTCCTAAAATGACCGGGTTCCATCGAGAAGTTTGCAGCGACAACGATCAATGCAAAAAGTGCCACTATAATGATGGCATTTCATTATTCTGAAACTTTACTCCCCCGGCAAATACTGGCACTTCGATAGTTATCCGAGCCGCGTCCTACAGACACTTCTCGCATCCCAACCAAGACTTCCACACCGGAATACTCTGACAAATTTCAGGGATACTTCTTACATCAATTAGTTTGCCGCGCCGCTAGCTTGCCTTGGCAACTTTTCATGCGCGGCGATCAGGGAGGACGGTATCGCGCGTTGACTCACTTTGC
Organism: Pseudomonas sp. TE9122; assembly: GCF_056278925.1. Classification (NCBI taxonomy): domain Bacteria; kingdom Pseudomonadati; phylum Pseudomonadota; class Gammaproteobacteria; order Pseudomonadales; family Pseudomonadaceae; genus Pseudomonas; species Pseudomonas sp. TE9122. Next base: position 5,300,129 of record NZ_JBWBQI010000001.1, read on the forward strand.
TTAAGGACAAGCCCATGTTCGGCAAAGGCCACTGCGCGCCATTCTCACTGCATATCCCGGCCATTCGTCACGACTTCAAGGTGCTCGCGTTCACTGGCACCGAAGCGATCAGTCAGCTGTACGCATTTCGCATCGAGCTGGTGAGCGAGTACGCGGATTTCGATCTGGAAAGCCTGCTCAGCCAGCCTGCTTTTCTGCAATTCGGGTTAGCGGGCGAAGGCATTCACGGGCGGATCGAAAATGTCATGCTCGGCGAATCGGGAAAGCGCCTGACCCGCTATGAGCTGTCACTGGTACCGGCGCTGCATTATCTGCAAATGAGCCACGACCAGCGGATTTTTCAGCAACTGACAGTGCCGCAGATCATCGCGCAAGTCCTCAAAGGCCATGGCATCCAGGCCGATGACTTCACGTTCAATGTCGCCGCCGGTGAGCCTCGTGAGTACTGCACGCAATACGGCGAAAGCGACTTCCTGTTCATTCAGCGCCTGTGCGCCGAAGAGGGTATTGCCTGGCACCACCAGCATTCGCTCGACAGGCACTTGCTGGTGTTCAGCGACAGCCCGGTGTTCGCGCGCAAATTGGGTACGACAGCCTTTCGGGTGGATAGCGGCATGGTCGCCGAACACCCGGTGGTCAACCACCTGAGCATGGGCTTCAACACCCGTACCAGCACGGTCACCCGCCGCGACTATGACCTCATGCGCCCAAGCCTGCTGCTGGAAAGCCGCTTCACCGCCGAGTTCACGCCGGCTCTGGAGGACTATCGCTATCCACTGCTGATCAAGTCCGAGAAGCACGGCAAACAGCTGGCGCGTCAGGCCTTGGAGCGCCATCGCAGCGACTATCAATGGATTGAAGGCAAAAGCAATCAGCCGATTTTGCGCAGCGGTCACCTGTTCAAGCTGAGCGAACATCCCAGGGCCGACTGCAACGAGTTGTGGCTGTTGGTCAGTCTCAGTCACGAAGGCAAGCAACCGGCAGTACTCGAAGAGGCTTTCAGCAGCGAGGCGAATCCTGCCGATGGTTTTTCCCAGGGCTACCGCAATACCTTCAGGGCCATTCCCGCAGAGGTGGTTTACCGTCCGCCTTTGCCCGCGCCAAGACCCTTGCTGGTCTGCCAGACCGCGCGCGTTACCGGGCCTCCCGGAGAGGAGATCTTCTGTGATGAATACGGCAGGGTTCGTGTCGAGTTTCCCTGGGATCGCGCTGAACGCAACAGCGAAAAAAGCAGCTGCTGGTTACGCGTAGCGTCCAGTTGGGCAGGTGACGGATTCGGTGCGGTGACCATTCCCCGGGTCGACATGGAAGTGGTCGTGACCTTCCAGGAAGGCGACCCGGACCAACCGCTGATTACCGGCTGCGTCGCCAACAAGGTCAATGCCGTCGCCCATCCCTTGTCGGCGAGTAAAACCCGCACGGTATTACGCAGCCAGAGCTCACCGCGCAATGGCGGCTACAACGAACTGTCGATCGAGGATCGCGCCGGGCAGGAGAAGATCTACCTGCGCGCGCAGCGCGACCTCGAGCAACTGATCCTCAACGACAGCCGCAGCCTGATCACTCGCGACCGCCATGAGCATGTCGGCAATGACAGCACCAGTCTCATCGAGGGCAAGGATTCGCGCACTCATCAAGGACTGCGCAGCACAGTAATCAACGCCGATGACTTGTTGCAGGTCAGCGGTACCAGCAGCCAGACCCTGGGCGCTCTGGTGATCCAGGCCGGCCAGCAGGCGCATGTCACGGCAAGCAACGTGGTGATCGATGCCGGCATGAGCCTGACGCTGTCAGCGGGCGGTCATCACATCGTGATCAATGCCGGCGGGATTTTCAGCAGCGTGCCCATCGTTCAGGGCGGCGCGCCACTGCCGGCTCTCGCACCGCTACAACCGCTGCAAGTTGAGGCCGGCCTGCCAGCTGCGATCAACGCCACGCCGCTGTCGATCGTCAACAGCGCCCGCCAGCAGGCAGCGGATTTTTGCCCGCTGTGCGAAGCCTGCGCAGCGGGTCTGTGCGAGCTGGGAGAAGTCGCATGAGCCCGGTCGAACAATGGTTGCACGCTCAGTCCCGCGCCGGCTGCGATCTGTATCTGATGCTCGACACCGACGGCCACAGCGCAGAGCACGCTGCGTTGACCCGCGACCTCGGCACCGAGCGGTTTCGTCCGCTCTACACCGGCACGCCGGCCGAGTCGCTGGTGCCGACCGGCCCGCTGCTGTTGCAGATCGATACGGCGCAGCATCCCGCGATCCAGACCTTGCTCGCCACGCCCGAGCGCAATTGGGGCTGGCTGGCCAGTGCCCGTCACGTCGAACTTGATCTGCTGGCGGCGCATTGGCGCGATCGCCTGATAACCGGCGAACGTCCGAATCAGGCGGTGTACCGCGTGCATGACAACCGGGTTCTGGGACGTGCGCTGGCGCACCTGCAACCCGAGCACCGCGCGGCGTTTCTCGGGCCATTCAACAGCGTTTGCTATTGGCACGCAGAACGATGGAACGCCATCGACAACCCGGACCCCGGCCACCACCCGCTGCCGATGGATCCGCCGTGGCTGCACACGCCGACCCCGGAACTGATCTACGCCAACGTGCTGTTCGACAACACCCGCCGTTACCTGGTCGGCGAACACACCGAAGCCATGGCCGAGCTGGCCGAACAACTGGACGTCGATGAATGGTTGTGGGGCCTGATTCAACTGACGCACCTGTGGGGCTGGCAACAACCGGAGCACGTGCATTTCTTGCTGACCCGCAGTTTGCAGTTACCGGGATATCGGCCAGGCAAATCATGGCTGCCCAAACCCGGTGAAGATCCGGCGATGCATTTTGAGCGGGTATATCAGGAAGCGTTGTATTGGCAGGGAGAGGTAGGTCGATGAGGAACTTGAAACGAGGGTTGCTGCTGAGTGGTTGCCTGGGATTGCTGGTGGGTTGTACGACGGTGAAGACCCCGAACACCTTTATGTTTGTTCCGGATTTTCCACCTGGATTCAAGTACGACCTGACGGCCACCTATGTTCCGGCCAAGGGCCAAACATGCACCGTGCCTGGCGGGAGAAACACTCAGCTGGGATACAACAAAACCAATATGAAGTACCAAGGGACTTCCGAGATCCCGCTGTACAGAACCGTAAGCGAATGTCCGCTGGCGCTGAATTACATCGAGATCAAGGTCATCGGTATTTATGGTTCAGGGCGAAGCAACTTCAGCTATGACTACGCCTCGATTGCTGTACGTCCGGAGTTGCTGGAACGACAGATGGGTAGTTTCAGAGATGACGAGACAGCTGAGTTCTTTGGTGAGTGCATGTGGTCTTTTCGCACGGTGGGCCCGAAGCGTTATCTGATCAAACTGCTGACCTGCAAAAAAATGGATGCACAGGGCAATGTCGGGCGGAGCCGTCCTTTCACGGCGTACACGCTGACTCAGCTTTCTGGAAAAACGGTGACTCTGAAAATCCAATTATCTGAGCGGGAAAAGCCCGCTTTTGGTGACACGTGGGTAAAAGTGCCCGGCGGATGGAAGCGCTGCATGGGGAAAGCCTTTGAGGATCAGGATGCGTTCTGTTTCGGCAATTACAAAGACTTCAGCACATTCAGGATGGTAGACGAGCGCATCTGCACTATTTACCCCGATTGCACTGAAAACAAGGATCAGACCCCATGAGCATTGAGCCGACAGATTCCGGCATTGCGGCCTTTATGCAAGGCAACATCCACGCCTGCCCAAGACGCGGACAAGCCACAAGTTTTCAATTGGTGGACGAGTTCGGTGATGGCAAACCCTACGCCGGTTTGACCTACGAAGCCGTCGATTACGAAGATATTGTTTATACCGGCAAACTGGATTCCTCGGGCTCCGGAAAAGTTCTTGATCATTACTGCGGTCCCGTAACCCTGAAGCTCAGTCAGTTTTATCAGGGTAAAGAGGAAGTATATGCGCGACTGAAGGAACGACCGCACTACCCTCTCCCCATCACCGAACTCCAAGTCCGCGCCGAAAAAACCCGCTTCTTCCACAAAACAGGCACTCGCACCCAGGCCAACCCCGCCAAGGACCTGTCCGAAACCGATGCGTACTGCCAGGTCGAAGTCAGTGAACTGGTAAAATACATCGCCCACTTGCCGCCGCTGGCTGCTCGTCGCGACGCTCCGAAGAGGGCGGCGCACAAGCTCATGCGCCCCGCTGCGAAGTCCAGAGACTTCACGGTCGTCGATAAAACTTCTGCGGATGGCGGACTGCACACCATCTTGAGTGCGGCGGAGATGGCCACCGTCGAGTTGGGGTTTTCCCCGCCGCCGCCCAAGGGCGTCGCACTGCTGCCGAACAAACACCATGTGCTGGAAGTACGGCCGATGAGAGCGCTACGGCCAATGCTGTCGACAGGCGACGCGTTCTGCGCGCTCAACCTTTATCAGCTGTCGGTGATGGCGACGCTGAGCTACACCGATTTCGGACAGGAACCCAACACTCAACCGGTGCAGACCGACACGGTAAGCTTTCCGCTACAGCCCAGCAGCGGCAACTGGTTCGGCCACGCGCTGCCGCAGTTCGATGAGTTGTGGAAGGTCGATGACTCACAATCGCAGAAATACTATCCACTGTATGAAGACGTGCCGTATTCGAAACGCCTGGAAGTGGTGCCGTTTGACCCGAATCTTTACCCCGAAGTGAATGACCCCGCGTTAGGGAATCAACAAGAACACCCCGCCAGACTGCATTTTTTCGATGATCGCAAACAGGTCGAAAGCACGGACACTCAGGCTTTCATCTGCCACCACGACGAACTGATCCTGATCAGCGTACGCGGTACCAGTGAGATCTGGCCCGACGGCCGGCGTGACGGCGATGCCTATCAGGTTCCCTTTGCCGAAGGCGAAGGCAAAGTGCACCGCGGTTTCTACGGTGGCGCTTTGGCGGCTTATCCATTTATCGTGACTTATCTGGAAAAATTCTACAGCGGGCAAAAGCTGCTGATCACGGGTCACAGTCTGGGCGGTGCAGTTGCACTGATCCTGTCCGAGATGCTGAGACGCAACCTGGAGTTCTCCCCGCAAATCGTGCTCTACACCTACGGCGCCCCCCGCGCCGGCGACACCACCTTCATCGAAAGCGCCAGATCGCTGGTGCATCACCGCATCGTCAATCAGAACGATCCGGTACCGAGCGTGCCGGCGACCTGGATGAACACCTTTGCCAAGCCTGGGCCGATGTACGCAACCAACGCCGTGGTGCTGGGCTTCAACCCGGTCGCCGGCCTCGGCCTGCTGATCTGGGGAATCATCAATTTCTTTGGCGACGACTATGGGCATCACGGTGCTTTGCGCCATTTCATGCCCGTTGAGTTCGACAAGGACCACCGATCCTCCCTTCTCTGGGAGCCGGGTTGCAGCACGATCGTCGATCACGGCTGCGCCAAGGCCCTGCGCGCTACCAACGGCTTGCCCGAACGCGGATCGTTTCTGCGGCAGTTGTTCGACCGGGGTCACCACTCAATGGTCGGCAGCTACATCCCCGGCTGCTGGGCCAGCTTGCGCCGTTGGCAGGAAGCACTGCAGCTCAAGCGTTCGCTGGTGACCAATCGCGAATACGAATGGATCAGCAGCGCCCTGGAGAATATTCAGCAACAGCTGCGGGCCGTTAAGCGCGATCTGCAAAACAACCACCGTTCTTACGTGCGAGAGCAGGAGCGCGCGCACAAGACGCTGATGCTCAATCAGGAAATAGACAAGATCAGCATGACCATGGCCCGCCTGACAGCGCTGCGCAGTCAACGGGTCACCGAGGTCGACGTTTACGGCAGCTATGCCGACCAGCCCGAATGGGTCGAGGAAGGTCTGCTGCGCTGGAACGCCCATCCTGAAAACCTGGTTCAGGAGCAACTGGCGATGATCCCGCCAGCCGCTGAAGACCACGATGCCGCTATCGCCGCGATGACCGGAGGGCATGCGGTTGGCGCGCCGTTTCGGCTGGATATTGATTCGTTCATTTAACTTAATCAGTCAACAAGGAAGTACCGATGCTCTCGTTGTCCCCCAAGTTAAACTTCGTCACTGCAACGCACTCGATCCGCGCTTTGTTATTGGCCAGCTTCATAATATTTGGAACTGGATGCAATTCGTTCTCCAGTTCGGCAACACTGAACATGGACATCCCTGCGAATTTTAGCGTCACCGCCGAAGCGTACTATCAGCCGTTTTCCCCATATTACTGTTACGCGCCAGAAAACTACGCAAGAGACCCCAACCTTGGAGTCAAAAAATTTAAACAACCTTGGCTACCCACTGCGCAGACCGCCAAGTTCAACGTCAAATTACTTCCCAGCATTGGGGGCTGTCTCACGCTCCTCAGCGAAATCAAGATCTGGATCATGGACATGACTGAGGATCCAGAGAAACTTGGCTTAAGCGCCGTCTGGATACATATTAATGACCTGGCAGATGAACCACTGGACGAGCATGGGTCGAACGAGAACTTGCTTTCAGTCGAGTGTAAATATGCGGACTCCCGGTTAAGTAAAGTCTTCAAATATGAATTGGTATGCAAAGGGCAGAGTACGAACGATGAAATTTTGGGCAGGCTACGAATTGAGCAATTCCAGGATAAGCCATTGCGATTAACAGTTCGGATGACCGAGTAGTCGGCGTGCTGCCCGATGCTTAAGTCCCAATGACTGCCGCAAGCTGGCTAGGCAGCTTGGTCATGTCCGCTATCAAACGCAGTCTGAGCGCGAAGGACTGGGGCACAATGATCAAAGGTCACGGCGGAATCCTCGATTGGATGGACTCGATATGCTTCGCGGCACCGCTCTTCTTTCACCTGACGCGTTACTTCTTCTCCGTCTGATCTAGACGAATGCTCCAACCACAAAAAATGGGCACCCGACCGCAATCGGTGTGCCCATTTTCATTTGCGGTTCTCCCCGTCATTCAGGGGAGCACGCCGCCATCAAGGATTGACGCTGTCTTTCAACGATTTGCCTGGCTTGAACGCAACGGTGTTGCTGGCCTTGATCTTGACCGGTTCGCCGGTCTGCGGGTTTTTGCCGGTGCGGGCGCCGCGGTGGCGTTGCAGGAAGGTGCCGAAGCCGACCAGCGTCACGCTGTCCTTGCGGTGCAGGGCGCCGGTGATTTCTTCGAGGACGGCGTTGAGGACGCGATTGGCCTGTTCTTTGGTCAGGTCTGCCTTTTCGGCGATTGCAGCGGCGAGTTCTGGTTTACGCATTAGTGAAGCCCCTTTGACGGTTTTTTGTTGTTATGTCCGTGCTGTTCTCGTTGGAACAGCGCCCAAGGCGCCGCAGGCTCTACTCTGCGGCAGACGGGAGTGAGAATGGCACGCCGCCAACGGCGGCGCCAGTCTCCCCAAGACCTTTGTCGGGGCAAAAGAGCGGTGTTTGCGACAGAACGACCGGCATTTACGCCAGCAGCGGCGGCAGCTGTTTGTTCAGGGCCAGTTTTTCCATGACTGCCCCGCCGGTCAGGGCGTATCCGAGTAACTGACCGTCGGCACTGTGGCACAGCGCTTTGATGTCGGCGCCCTGCCCTTCGACGCTCCAAACGCCTTCGCTGCCCCGTGGCGGCGGCGAAACCACCAGCGGGCACACCGGGGTTTTCACGGTGATAGGCATCGGCCCGTAGCTGACTGCGGTCGGGTTTCCGGCGAGGGTTTGCGCCAACGCGCGCGCGCAGCTCATCAGTGGCATCACGTAGAGCAGATTGAGCCCGTCGACTTCGGCGCAGTCGCCCAAGGCGTAGATGTTGGCGTGAGAGGTCTTCAGGTAACGATCGACCATCACGCCGCGATTGACCTGCACGCCGGCAGCCGCTGCCAGATCGATGCGCGGGCGCAGACCGATCGCCGAGACCACCACATCGCACGGGATGATCTGACCGTCGGACAGGTGCGCTTCCAGGCCATCGGCGACTTTCTCCAGGCGGGTCAGCACCGGGCCGAGGTGAAACTTCGCCCCGATACTTTCCAGCCCGGCCTGCACGGCCGCCGCCGCGGCAGGATGCAAGAGCATTGGCATGACCTGTTCGCACGGCGCGACCAGTTGCACTTCGTAGCCGCCGAGGATCAGGTCATTGGCAAATTCACAGCCGATCAACCCGGCGCCGAGCAACAACACCCGACGCTTGCCCGCGGCTGCGGCACGGAAGCGCGCGTAGTCTTCCAGATCGTTGATCGGGAACACCAGTTCCCCGCCGTCGCCTTCGATCGGCACGCGCACGGTTTCCGCGCCCCAGGCCAGAATCAAGTCGCGATAGGGCACGGCTTCTTCGCCGATCCACAAGCGTTTGTGGCCGGCGTCGATACCGCTGATGCGCGTGTGGGTGCGCACTTCGGCCTTCAACTGCTCGGCCATGGCGCCGGGTTCGGCCATGCTCAGGCCGTCGGCATCCTTGTTCTTGCCGAAGCCGGTGGAGAGCATCGGCTTGGAGTAAGAGCGGCCGTCATCGGCGGTGATCAGCAGCAGCGGGGTTTCGCTGTCGAGCTTGCGAAACTCGCGGGCCAGGTTGTAGCCCGCAAGCCCGGTGCCGATGATGACGACTGGTGCGCTCATGCCCTACTCCTCTATTTGCTTAGTTGATTTCAATCATTTCGAAGTCCATTTTGCCGACGCCGCAGTCGGGACACAGCCAGTCTGCCGGTACGTCTTCCCAGCGGGTGCCCGGCGCGATGTCGTCATCCGGCCAGCCCTCGGCTTCGTTATAGATCAGGCCACAGACGATACATTGCCACTTCTTCATTCAGGTACTTCCTCAGGGTTCAGGCGTAGTGCCGGCGCGGACGGTCGATGGGTGTTGCGCTGCCATCCTGCTCAGGGCGTTTTGTACTGAGGGTGCCGCGCAGATGCAAGCCTGTTCGGCGCAACGGCGGCCGGCGCCGCTCAATCCTGTCGCCTGCCATGGTAAGCTCGCCGCCTCATTTGCGGCCAATAATGACTCATTGTGCAACATTCAAATGCCTGCCCCGCCCCGCTCTGGCTGACCCAAGACCGCCTGACGCCCCGCCCCGATCCGTTGACCCTGGACTGGTTGTTCGACGAAGGTTCGCTGACCCGCCGTTTGACCCGTTTGTCCGAGGATGGCTTCAGCGTGTCGCCGTTGTTCGAAGGCTGGGACACCCTGCGCGCTGATGAATGCGCGGCGCTGGATCTGGCCGAGGGCAGCGAAGGCTGGGTGCGTGAGGTGTATTTGCGTGGTCATGGCGAAGCCTGGGTGTTTGCCCGCAGCGTCGCCTCGCGCGCCGCCCTGCAAGGTGATGGTTTACACATGGATGAGCTGGGCAGCCGCTCGCTGGGCGAATTGCTGTTTTGCGATCGGGCATTTCAACGCCGCGCCATTGAAGTCTGCCACTACCCTGAACAATGGTTGCCGCCAGCGGTGCAAGCCCCTGAATTGTGGGGCCGGCGTTCGCGTTTCGACCGTGGTGCGCTGAGCGTGCTGGTCGCGGAAATCTTCCTGCCGAGCCTGTGGGACGCCGCCCGCGCCCATCCGGAGAACTGCTGATGTATCAAAGCCTGCTCAAGTCCCTCAACCGTCTGAACCCGCGCGCCTGGGATTTCGTTCAGTTGACGCGCATGGACAAGCCGATCGGCATTTACCTGCTGCTGTGGCCGACATTGTGGGCATTGTGGATTGCCGGCAAGGGCTCGCCGTCGCTGGCCAACGTGGTGATTTTTGTTCTTGGCGTAGTGCTGACCCGTGCCGGCGGCTGCGTGATCAACGACTGGGCCGACCGCAAGGTCGACGGCCACGTCAAACGCACCGCGCAACGGCCGCTGGCCAGCGGCCGGATCAGCTCGAAGGAAGCGCTGGTGTTCTTTGCCGTGCTGATGGGCATCAGTTTTCTGCTGGTGCTGTGCACCAATGCGCCGACGATCTGGCTGTCGCTGGGCGGTCTAGCGCTGGCATTCACTTACCCGTTCATGAAGCGCTACACCTACTACCCGCAAGTGGTGCTGGGCGCGGCGTTCTCCTGGGGCATGCCGATGGCCTTTACCGCCGAGACCGGCGAGTTGCCAGCGGCGGCGTGGCTGCTGTGGATTGCCAACCTGCTGTGGACGGTGGGCTACGACACTTATTACGCGATGACCGATCGTGATGACGACCTGAAGATCGGCGTGAAATCCACGGCGATTCTGTTTGGCGAGGCGGATCGGGTGATCATCCTCAGCTTGCAGGCGCTGTCATTGGGCTGCCTGATTCTGGCCGGGTCGAAGTTCGAGCTGGGGATCTGGTTCCACCTCGGCCTGCTGGTGGCTGCGGGGTGTTATGCGTGGGAGTTCTGGTACACACGCAGCAAGGACCGCATGCGCTGCTTCCAGGCCTTCTTGCACAACCACTGGGCAGGGTTGGCGATATTTGTCGGGATCGTGCTGGATTACGCACTGCGCTAATGCATGACACCTGTGGGAGCGAGCCTGCTCGCGAAGGCGTCATGTCAGTCACCTCTGCGATAACTGACACATCGTTTTCGCGAGCAGGCTCGCTCCCACAGCGTCTGGGTTGCATCTATTTGGCCTTGGCGACTTTCCACGCGCCGTCCATTTTGCCGTCGCCGGTCATGTCGCCGGCCTTTTTGTCCATCACGAAGGTGTACAACGGCATGCCCTGGTAGGCCCACTGCATCGTGCCGTCGTCACGCTTGATCACCGTCCAGTCGCCCATGGATTTGTCACCCGCCTGCGCCATCAACGGCGGCCAGTTTGCCGCGCACTTGTCGTTACACGCGGACTTGCCAGCGGAGTCCTTGGCGAAGGTGTACAGGGTCATGCCCTTGTGGTCGGTGTACATGCCGTCCTTCTCCATCGCCGGATCGGCCGCCATGGCCAGCCCCGGCAATGTCAGGGCGGCGGCCATCAGCAGGGCTTTGAAAGAAGCAGTCATCTGAGTCATGGAAACCTTCTTTTGTGGTTGTCAGGATTCGGACTTAGAGCTTAGTCGAGGATGGGTGCAAATGTTGCCGGCCTGAAATACTGTCACACGACTGCAATAATTCCGTTATCTAATGCGGCGCAAGACAGTTAAATGACAAGAGGATTAAGGCATGGTTGGCAGGAGCATTCTTATCGTCGACGACGAAGCGCCCATTCGCGAAATGATCGCCGTGGCGTTGGAAATGGCCGGCTATGACTGCCTCGAGGCAGAGAACTCGCAGCAGGCTCACGCCATCATCGTCGACCGCAAACCGGACCTGATCCTGCTCGACTGGATGCTGCCCGGCACCTCGGGCATCGAACTGGCCCGGCGCCTCAAGCGTGACGAGCTGACCGGGGACATCCCGATCATCATGCTCACCGCCAAGGGCGAAGAGGACAACAAGATCCAGGGCCTGGAAGTCGGCGCCGACGACTACATCACCAAACCGTTTTCCCCGCGTGAACTGGTCGCCCGCCTCAAGGCTGTGCTGCGCCGCGCCGGACCGACCGATGGCGAAGCGCCGATCGAAGTCGGCGGCCTGCTGCTCGACCCGATCAGCCACCGCGTGACCATCGACGGCAAACCCGCCGAGATGGGCCCGACCGAATACCGCCTGCTGCAATTTTTCATGACCCATCAGGAACGCGCCTACACCCGTGGCCAGTTGCTTGACCAGGTCTGGGGTGGCAACGTCTACGTCGAAGAGCGCACCGTCGACGTGCACATCCGGCGCCTGCGCAAGGCCCTCGGCGACGCTTACGAAAATCTGGTACAAACCGTGCGCGGCACCGGCTACCGGTTCTCCACAAAAGCATGAAAGCAGCTGCAAGCTTTCAGCTACAAGCGGCAAGAAACAGCGAGCCGCTCTGACTTGCAGCTTGTAGCTTGAAACTTGACGCTGCGGCTAAGGACGCCTCTGTGAATCAAAACTGGCATGGCACCCTGATTCGCCACATGCTGTTGCTGGTCACCGCCTGCCTGGTGATCGGCCTGATCACCGGCTATTACGGCTGGAGCCTCGCGGCGGGTCTGGGGCTTTATCTGGCCTGGACGCTCAAGCAATTGCTGCGTCTGCACGAATGGCTGCGCCAGCACCAACCCGACGAAGCGCCGCCCGATGGCTATGGTCTGTGGGGCGAGGTGTTCGACAGCATCTATCACCTGCAACGCCGCGACCAACGGGTGCGCGGGCGTCTGCAAGCGGTGATCGACCGGGTGCAGGAATCCACCGCCGCGCTGAAAGATGCAGTCATCATGCTCGACAGCGACGGCAATCTCGAATGGTGGAACCGCGCCGCTGAAACCCTGCTCGGCCTGAAGACTCCGCAGGACAGCGGCCAACCGGTGACCAACCTGGTGCGCCATCCGCGCTTCAAGGAATACTTCGAGCAGGACAGCTTCGCCGAGCCATTGGAAATCCCTTCGCCGACCAACGATCGCGTGCGCATTCAGCTGTACCTGACGCGCTACGGCAACAATGAACACCTGATGCTGGTCCGCGATGTCACGCGCATCCATCAGCTGGAACAGATGCGCAAGGATTTCATCGCCAACGTCTCCCACGAGCTGCGCACACCGCTGACGGTGATCTGCGGCTATCTGGAAACCCTGCTCGACAATGTCGAAGAAGTGAACCCGCGCTGGAGCCGTGCCCTGCAGCAGATGCAGCAACAGGGCGGGCGCATGCAGACACTGCTCAACGATCTGTTGCTGCTGGCCAAGCTGGAAGCCACCGACTATCCGTCGGACAACCAGCCAGTGCAGATCGACACCTTGCTGCAATCGATTACCAGCGATGCGCAGCAGTTGTCCGGGGCGAAGAACCAGCGCATCAGCCTCGAGGCCAATGCCGGAGTGCTGCTCAAGGGCAGCGAGGCCGAGCTGCGCAGCGCGTTCTCTAATCTGGTGTTCAACGCGGTCAAGTACACCCCCGCCGAGGGCAACATCCGCATTCGCTGGTGGGGCGACGATCAGGGCGCGCACCTGAGCGTGCAGGATTCCGGCATCGGCATCGACAGCAAACACCTGCCGCGCCTGACCGAACGTTTCTACCGTGTCGACTCGAGCCGCAACTCCAACACCGGCGGCACCGGCCTCGGCCTGGCCATCGTCAAGCACGTGCTGCTGCGCCACCGCGCGCGCATGGAGATCAGCAGCGTGCCCGGCCACGGCAGCACGTTCACCTGCCATTTCGCCCCGGCCCAAGTGGCCAGCGCACGGGCGATCAGCGCCGCCGAGTGATGCCGCCCGGCACACGCCACTAGGCAATCGCACGGTCAGCCGCTACATTGGCTGACTTGTGCCTGCCTTTCAGGCGCTGTTTCTCCCTACTTTCGAATCACACGGAACCCGCAAAACTCCATCATGGACCCTTCCCCTGGCTTGTCCCTCGCGACCATTTTTGCCGACTTCGGCATGATTCTTTTTGCTCTGATCCTGGTTTTGCTCAACGGCTTTTTCGTTGCGGCGGAATTCGCCATGGTCAAACTGCGCTCGACCCGGGTCGAGGCCATCGCTGAACAACACGGCTGGCGCGGACACATCCTGCGCACCGTGCACAGTCAGCTCGATGCCTACCTGTCGGCGTGTCAGCTCGGCATCACCCTCGCCTCTCTCGGTCTGGGCTGGGTCGGTGAACCGGCGTTCGCGCATATTCTCGAGCCGCTGCTGAGCGCAGTCGGCGTCGACTCGCCCGAGATCATCAAAGGCGTGTCGTTCTTCACCGCGTTCTTCATCATTTCGTACCTGCACATCGTGGTCGGCGAGCTGGCGCCCAAGTCATGGGCGATCCGCAAACCCGAGCTGCTGTCGCTGTGGACGGCGGTGCCGCTGTACCTGTTCTACTGGGCGATGTACCCGGCGATCTACCTGCTCAACGCCAGCGCCAACGCGATTTTGCGTATCGCCGGGCAAGGTGAACCCGGCCCGCACCATGAACACCATTACAGCCGCGAAGAACTGAAACTGATCCTGCACTCCAGCCGTGGCCAGGATCCGAGCGATCAGGGCATGCGCGTGTTGGCTTCGGCGGTGGAAATGGGCGAGCTGGAAGTGGTCGACTGGGCCAACTCCCGCGAAGACCTGATCACCCTGGAGTTCAACGCGCCGCTGAAGGAAATCCTGGCGATGTTCCGTCGCCACAAGTTCAGCCGTTATCCGGTGTACGACAGCGAGCGCCAGGAGTTCGTCGGCCTGCTGCACATCAAGGATCTGCTGCTGGAACTGGCCGCGCTGGACCACATTCCCGAGTCGTTCAACCTGGCCGAGCTGACCCGCCCGCTGGAGCGCGTGTCGCGGCACATGCCGCTGTCGCAACTGCTGGAGCAGTTCCGCAAGGGTGGCTCGCACTTCGCCGTGGTCGAAGAGGCTGACGGCAACATCATCGGCTACCTGACCATGGAAGACGTGCTGGAAGTGCTGGTCGGCGACATTCAGGACGAACACCGCAAGGCAGAGCGCGGCATTCTCGCCTATCAGCCAGGCAAGCTGCTGGTGCGTGGCGATACGCCGTTGTTCAAGGTCGAACGTCTGCTGGGCATCGATCTCGATCACATCGAAGCGGAAACCCTTGCCGGGCTGGTTTACGAAACCCTGAAACGGGTGCCGGAAGAGGAAGAAGTGCTGGAAGTCGAAGGCTTGCGGATCATCATCAAGAAGATGAAAGGGCCGAAGATTGTTCTGGCCAAGGTGTTGATGCTCGATTGATGGGAGTTTGGGGGGCTCTTGTGGCGAGGGGATTTATCCCCGTTGGACGGCGCAGCCGTCCCAAAACCATTGAATGCAGTCAGTTAGTACAGAGTTGCAATATTTGGGGCCGCTTCGCGGCCCAACGGGGATAAATCCCCTCGCCACAAAAACCCTCAACACCCTATCGCGCCTACTGTTTGCCCAACGCAAAGTTGGGCAACGCCCCCAGCGGCTGGTTGAACTGATAGGGAATCGACACCAGCCCTTCTCCGGTATTGCGCTGCACCACGAAGTGCAGGTGCGGGCCGCTGCTGTTGCCGGTGTTGCCCGACAGCGCCAGCGGGCTGCCGACCTTGACCCGTTGTCCTTCGCGCACACTCACCGAACCCTGTTTGAGATGCAGGTACACGCCCATGGTGCCGTCGTCGTGCAGCACCCGGACGAAATTGCCGGAGGCATCGGTACCGCGCCCGCTCTGGGAATTCTCGGTTTTCACCACTACTCCCGCTCGCGCGGCGATGATCGGCGTGCCCACCGGCATGGCGATGTCCATGGCGTAGCGGTTCTTCGGCCCGTAGTGGCTGTATTGGCCGTTGGCGCCCTGACTCAGGCGAAACGGCCCGCCACGCCAGGGCAGCGGATAGCGATAGCTCTGTGCGGTGCCTGCGGGGTCGCCCAGCGAATACTGGAACTGCGGCGAATACACCAGCGGCTGGTCACGGCTGATCGCCGTCAGCAGCGCCAGCCGTGTGTTGCTGCGCGGCGGCAGCACGCGACGGATCGCCCGCGCGGGCACGCCGCGCACATTACTCGTGCCAATGAAGGCCAGGGCAACCTCGACCGGCGCGTACAAATCGTTGCGCGCAAACACCACGTCGACGCCTTTCTGCTTCTTGATGTCCAGGTACACCTGGCGGTCGAGGCGCTCGACCATACGGTCCTGAAACACGAACACCTTTGCGCCTTTGCTCGGGCGGTCGCTGTACGAGACCACGCCGTTGGCATCGGTGGATTTGTAGATGGTCATGGCCATCGCCAGCTGGGAGGCCAGGCAGAGACCGCAGAAAAACAGCAGGCGCGCGAACATGGGCAAAAGTCTGTCGAAGGAAGGCCTGGGAATCAGCCTAGCAGCTGAGACAGACCAGGCTAGTCGACAGATGTTTCAAATGATCGTCCCCACGCTCTGCGTGGGGATGCAGCCCGGGACGCTCTGCGTCCCCTGCACAGAGGACACGGAGCGTCCGGTTGAGGCATTCCTTTGCTGCGCGTGGGAACGATCAGAGCACGGGAGACAAGTGGTGTTTTGGCTGGCCCCTTCGCGAGCAGGCTCGCTCCCACATTTGGAATGCGTTCCAGGGTGGGAGCGAGCCTGCTCGCGAAGGCGGCCTATCGGGCGACGAAGCTTACGCGCCGGGTACGAAATGCTTCTGCGCCGTGCCCCGGGCGATCAGGCGCGAGATGTAGTCGAGCTTCTGCGCATCCTGGTCGACAAAGCGGAAGGTCAGTTGCAGCCAGTCGCTGTCGGCTTTCTGCTCGTGGGCGACGATGGCGTGCAGGTAACCATTGAGCCGCGCGATCTCGGCGTTGTCGCCCTGCTCCAGATCGAGCACGGCGCTGTCGAGGATCTGCGGCAGGGTCTCGGTGCGCTTCACTACCAGCAGCGCCTCCTTGATGCTCAAGGCCTTGATCACGCATTGCTGGGTACCGCTCGGCAGGCGCAACTGGCCCTGCCCACGACCGCCCACCGGCGCCTTGGATGCACCGG
Source organism: Pseudomonas sp. TE9122 (assembly GCF_056278925.1). Taxonomy (NCBI): domain Bacteria; kingdom Pseudomonadati; phylum Pseudomonadota; class Gammaproteobacteria; order Pseudomonadales; family Pseudomonadaceae; genus Pseudomonas; species Pseudomonas sp. TE9122. The sequence continues at coordinate 5,316,512 of NZ_JBWBQI010000001.1, forward strand.
GCGCCTGAACTGGCGGGCTGTTGAGCAAACCGCGCGACGGCGCAGCGGCTGGAGCGGGTGCAGCAGCGGCAGGCCTGGCCGCAGCGCCGCCGACCACGGCAGGCTTGCCGCCGGTCAGTGCGCTCAGGGAATCGTTGCCGAATGCCGAATTCATCTTGGTCGGCGCGCTGTTCATCAAGGTGTCGAGCTTGCCGACCTTGTTCAGTGCCTGCTTGACCTTGGTCAGCAGCTGCTCGTTGGTGAACGGCTTGCTGACGTAACCGGATACGCCGGCCTGAATCGCCTGCACGACGTTTTCCTTGTCGCCACGGCTGGTGACCATGACGAACGGCATGGTCTTGAGGTTGTCCTGCTCGCGGCACCAGGTCAGCAGTTCGAGGCCGGACATTTCCGGCATTTCCCAGTCGCACAGCACCAGGTCGAAAGCCTCTTTGGCCAGCATGGCCTGGGCCTTTTTGCCGTTGATGGCGTCCTCGGTGCGGATCCCCGGGAAGTAATTACGCAGGCACTTTTTCACCAGGTCACGAATGAACGAAGCATCGTCCACGACCAACACACTGATCTTGCTCATCCAACACCCCTATTAAAATCCCGGCAAGCATAACGCTGGCTGATGGCACATTGCCAAAACTCTTCAGTCACGCCGGGACTTTTCGTTCGCGGGTGCTGCTTTTAATTCGAATCCGCTTCTGAAAAGCAGAAACAAAAACGCCCGGCCAGAGGGCCGGGCGCTTTTCTCAGGCAATCTTACTTATCGTCAGCTTCGCCCGGAACATTAGCGGTTTCAGCGCTTGTGCCTTCAACTTCTTCTTTCATACGCTTGAGGCCCATGTGCCGCACGTCGGTGCCGCGCACCAGGTAGATCACCAGTTCGGAGATGTTGCGCGCATGATCGCCGATGCGCTCCAGTGAACGCAGGACCCAGATGATGCTCAGCACCCGCGAGATAGAGCGCGGGTCTTCCATCATGTAAGTGGCCAGCTCACGCAGGGCGGTTTTGTATTCGCGGTCGATGATCTTGTCGTACTGCGCCACCGACAAGGCCAGATCGGCGTCAAAACGCGCGAAGGCGTCCAGCGCATCACGAACCATGTTGCGCACCTGGTCGCCAATGTGACGGACCTCGACGTAACCGCGCGGCGCTTCACCTTCTTCGCACAACTGGATGGCGCGGCGGGCGATCTTGGTGGCTTCGTCGCCGATACGCTCGAGGTCGATCACCGATTTGGAAATGCTGATGATCAAACGCAGGTCAGAGGCTGCCGGCTGACGACGGGCGAGAATGCGCAGGCATTCTTCGTCGATGTTGCGTTCCATCTGGTTGATCTGGTCGTCGATCTCACGGACCTGCTGAGCCAGGCCGGAGTCGGCCTCGATCAGCGCCGTGACCGCGTCGTTGACCTGCTTCTCGACCAGCCCGCCCATGGCAAGGAGGTGGCTGCGCACTTCCTCCAGTTCAGCGTTGAACTGCGCGGAAATGTGATGGGTAAGGCCTTCTTTGGAAATCATTGTTCGCTCCGCGAAAGTTGCAAGCTTCAAGCTGCAAGCTTCAAGCAGTTATGTGTAAGTCCTGATATCGCACCAATTCTTTCTTGCCGCTTGAAGCTTGCGGCTTGCAGCTGCTGCAATCAGCCATAGCGACCGGTGATGTAGTCTTCGGTCTGCTTCTTCGCCGGATTGGTGAACAGAGTATCGGTGTCGCCGAATTCCACCAGTTTGCCCATGTACATGAACGCGGTGTAGTCGGACACCCGTGCCGCCTGTTGCATGTTGTGGGTAACGATGACGATGGTGAACTTGGATTTCAGCTCGTAGATCAGCTCTTCGACTTTCAGCGTCGAGATCGGGTCCAGAGCGGAGCACGGTTCGTCGAGTAGCAGCACTTCCGGCTCGACCGCGATGGTACGGGCGATCACCAGACGCTGTTGCTGACCGCCGGACAGGCCGAGGGCCGAGTCGTGCAGACGGTCTTTGACCTCGTCCCACAATGCCGCGCCTTTCAACGCCCATTCAACGGCTTCGTCGAGGATGCGCTTCTTGTTGATGCCCTGGATGCGCAGGCCATAGACCACGTTTTCGTAGATGGTCTTCGGGAACGGGTTGGGCTTCTGGAACACCATGCCGACGCGACGACGCAGTTCGGCAACGTCTTCGCCCTTGCGATAGATGTTGTTGCCGTACAGGTTGATCGCGCCCTCGACACGGCAGCCGTCGACCAGATCGTTCATCCGGTTGAAGGTACGCAGCAGCGTCGACTTACCGCAGCCGGACGGGCCGATGAACGCCGTCACGCGCTGTTTCGGGATGTTCATGCTGACGTCGAACAGTGCCTGTTTGTCGCCGTAGTAGAGGCTCAGGCCCGGCACTTCGATGGCGACGGTTTCCTGCGCCAGGTTGAGGCTCTGCTTGTCGCGGCCCAGGGCAGACATGTTGATGCCGTGGCTGTGTGTTTCGTGCTGCATGGGAGGCTCCCTGTGCTAACAAATTCGGTTCGGTTTTGTAGGAGTGAGCCTGCTCGCGATTCAGGCGCTGCGGTTTGTCTATGAAACCGCGGTGATGCCTTCGCGAGCAGGCTCGCTCCCACATAAAAATCAGTGCTGCAAAATCAGCTATCCAGTGCTTTGTATTTTTCGCGCAGGTGGTTGCGGATATACACCGCCGACAGGTTCAGCGTCGCGATCACCAGCACCAGCAGCAGCGCGGTGGCGTACACCAGCGGGCGGGCTGCTTCGACGTTGGGGCTCTGGAAGCCGACGTCATAGATGTGGAAGCCCAGGTGCATGATCTTCTGGTCCAGGTGCAGGTACGGGTAGTTGCCGTCCACCGGCAGCGACGGCGCCAGTTTCACCACACCCACCAGCATCAGCGGCGCCACTTCACCGGCGGCACGGGCCACGGCGAGGATCATCCCGGTCATCATGGCCGGGCTGGCCATCGGGATAACGATTTTCCACAGCGTTTCCGCTTTGGTCGCGCCGAGGGCCAACGAGCCTTCACGCACGGTACGAGGAATCCGCGCCAGACCTTCTTCGGTCGCCACAATCACCACCGGCACTGCCAGCAGCGCCAGGGTCAGCGAGGCCCAGAGCAGGCCCGGCGTACCAAAGGTCGGCGCCGGCAGTGCTTCAGGGAAGAACAAGCGGTCGACCGAACCACCCAGCACGTAGACGAAGAAGCCCAGACCGAACACGCCGTAAACGATCGCCGGTACGCCGGCGAGGTTGTTCACCGCGATACGAATGACGCGAGTCAGGGTGTTCTGCTTGGCATATTCGCGCAGGTACACCGCTGCCAGCACGCCGAACGGTGTAACGATCATCGCCATGATCAGGGTCATCATCACAGTGCCGAAGATCGCCGGGAAGATCCCGCCTTCGGTGTTCGCTTCACGCGGGTCGTCGGAGAGGAATTCCCAGATCTTGCTGAAGTAGAAACCAACCTTGGTCAAGGTGCTCATGCCGTTTGGCTGGTAGGCATGCACGACTTTGCCCAGACCGATTTCGATTTCCTTGCCGTTGGCGTCACGGGCGGTCAAGGCGTCGCGGTTGAACTGTGCATGCAAATCAGACAGACGTGCTTCGATGTCTTTGTAGCGCGCGTCCAGCTCGGCGCGCTCGGACTCCATGTCCGCTTGTGCGGTGGCGTCGAGTTTGCCCTCCAGCTCCAGTTTGCGCCCGTGCAGACGGATTCGCTCGAGGCCGGCATTGATTGCGCCGATGTCGGTTTTTTCCAGCGTCTTCAGTTGAGCCGCAAGATCGTTCACCCGATCGATGCGCGCTTGCAGTTCAGGCCAAGCGGCCTCGCCTTCGGCGATGACCTTGCCGTCCTGTTTGACGTTGACCAGGTAGCCGTAGAAGTTGCCCCACTCGCGACGCTCGATCGCCATCAATTCTGGCGGTGTGGTCTGCTTGGTCAGCCACTCGCCGACGATCCAGGTGAAGTCGTTGCCGTTCAGGTCACGGTTGCCGACCTTGATCAGCTCGCGGGTCATGAATTCCGGACCTTCGTCCGGCACCGGCAGACCGGCGCTCTTCAGACGTGCGCGCGGCACTTCTTCTTTCTGCACCACTTCGCCGATCACCAGGTGATTGGCCTGGCCCGGTACGTCGTAATGCGCGTGGATCAGGTCCGCCGGCCAGAAGTGACCGAGACCGCGCACGGCAATCACCGCCAACAGACCAATGGTCATGATGACCGCGATGGACACCGCGCCACCGCTGATCCAGACGCCCGGGGCGCCGCTCTTGAACCATCCTTTCAGGGAGTTCTGTTTCACAGACTTCTACCTTTGCTTAAAGCGACGAGTATTTCTTGCGCAGACGCTGACGAATCAGTTCTGCCAGGGTGTTCATGACGAAGGTGAACAGCAGCAGCACCAGCGCCGAGAGGAACAGCACGCGGTAGTGGCTGCCGCCGACTTCCGACTCGGGCATTTCCACCGCGACGTTGGCGGCCAGGGTGCGCAGGCCTTCGAACAGGTTCATCTCCATGACCGGGGTGTTGCCGGTGGCCATCAGCACGATCATGGTTTCGCCGACCGCACGGCCCATGCCGATCATCAGCGCCGAGAAGATGCCCGGGCTGGCGGTCAGGATCACCACGCGGGTCATGGTCTGCCATGGCGTCGCACCCAAGGCCAGCGAACCCAGGGTCAGGCCGCGCGGCACACTGAACACGGCGTCTTCGGCGATCGAGTAGATGTTCGGGATCACCGCGAAACCCATGGCCAGACCGACCACCAGAGCGTTGCGCTGGTCGTAGGTGATGCCCAGGTCATGGGAGATCCACATGCGCATGTCGCCGCCGAAGAACCAGTTCTCCATGAACGGGCTCATGTACAGCGAGAGCCAGCCCACAAACAGGATCACCGGAATCAGCAGCGCACTTTCCCAACCGTCCGGGACTTTCAGGCGGATCGATTCAGGCAGGCGGCTGAAGGTGAAACCGGCGACCAGAATGCCGATCGGCAGCAACATCAGCAGGCTGAAGATGCCCGGCAGATGGCCTTCTACGTACGGCGCGAGGAACAGGCCGGCGAAGAAACCGAGGATCACCGTCGGCATCGCTTCCATCAGTTCGATCACCGGTTTGACCTTGCGGCGCATGCCCGGGGCCATGAAGTACGCGGTGTAGATCGCAGCGGCGACGGCCAGTGGCGCGGCCAGCAGCATGGCGTAGAACGCGGCTTTCAGGGTGCCGAAGGTCAGCGGCGACAGGCTCAGTTTCGGTTCGAAATCGGTGTTGGCGGCGGTCGACTGCCAGACGTATTTAGGCTCGTCGTAGTTCTCGTACCAGACCTTGCTCCACAGCGCGCTCCACGATACTTCCGGGTGCGGGTTGTCGAGCAGCAACGGCTGCAGCTTGCCGCCGGCTTCGACGATCACTCGGTTGGCGCGCGGCGACAGACCAAACAGGCCCTGGCCTTCAACCACCTGATCGACCAGCAACGTGCGGTGTGCGGTGCTGTGGAACACGCCGAGCTTGCCGCTGGCATCGAGGGCGAGGAAGCCTTTGCGGCGCTCTTCGGCAGCGATTTCAACGATCGGCGTGGTGCCCATCTGGAAGGTGCGGATCTGCTTCAGACGCTGCTCGCCATCGGTATCGCGAGCCATGAACCACTGGGCCAGACCGCCCTTGGAATCGCCGACGATCAGCGAGATACCGCCGACCAGCTGCGCGGTGGCAGTGACTTGGGCGTCAGCGTTTTCCAGCAGTTTGTAGCGCCCGTTGAGGCTCTTGTCGCGCAGGCTGAACACGTCGGCCTGAGCACGACCGTTGACCACGTACAGCCACTGCTGGCGCGGGTCGACGAAGATGTTTTTCACCGGCTCGGTCATCTGCGGCAGATCGATGCGCGTCTGCTCGTTGGTGACTTCGCCGGTCATCATGTTTTCTTCGCTGGTCAGCGACAGCACATTGAGTTGCGAGCCAGTGGAGCCGACCAGCATCAGCGTCGAGTCGGTGGCGTTGAGGCTGACATGCTCCAGCGCGCCGCCGCTTTCGTTCAGCGCAATTGGCGCCTCGCCATAGGGATATTCGATGGCCGGGCTGATGGTTTTCTTGCCATCGGGATAGCTGACTTTATAGGTATGACGGAACACCAGCGCCTGACCGTTGGACAGACCCACGGCCACCAGCGGATGACCCGGCTGGTCTTCGCCAATAGACGTCACAGTGGCGCCCGCAGGCAGCGGCAGATCGACACGCCTCAATTCAGCGCCACTGTCGAGATCGAAGAACAGCGCCTGGCCCTTGTCGGATACACGCATGGCCACCTGATTCTGCTCTTCGAGCGAGATCATCAGCGGCTTGCCCGCGTCCTGCATCCAGGCCGGGGTGATCGAGTCTTTCGCGGTCAGGTCGGCGCCTTGAAACAGTGGCGCAACGACGTAGGCGAGGAAGAAGAAGATCAGGGTGATGGCCGCGAGCACCGCCAGGCCGCCAACGAGGACGTACCAACGGGTGAAGCGATCCTTGAGCGCGCGGATGCGGCGCTTGCGTTGCAGCTCAGGCGTATTGAAATCAATGCGCTTGGGAGGGGAAGACGTAGTCATTGGGGAATTGGCCAGATCATTCATGCGCACACCCTAGCGATCCTGTATGACAGAAAGATGACAGTGCAGTGACGCAGCAAATCCGCCAGCCGGAAGTCCGGCAGCGGAGTCGAGAATTCGAGGTTGTGAAACCTGTGCAGGAGCTGTCGAGGGAACCGAGGCTGCGATCTTTTGATCTTGCGATCAGAGGCCAGATCAAAAGATCGCAGCCTCGTTTCACTCGTCAGCTCCTACACGGTTCCAGCAGGTCCGGGGGGTTGCCCCGGATCTGCGGTGTTACTTCTTGGCGACAGCGCCGCCTTCTTGCAGACCGAGGTCAGCCAGTGCTTTGGCAGCAACCTTGGCTGGCAGCGGGATGTAGCCGTCTTTCACTACCACTTCCTGGCCCTGCTTCGACAGCACCAGCTTCACGAACTCGGCTTCCAGCGGGGCCAGAGGCTTGTTCGGGGCTTTGTTGACGTAAACGTAGAGGAAGCGCGACAGCGGATACTTGCCGTTCAGGGCGTTTTCTTCGGTGTCTTCGATGAACTCGCCGCCTTCTTTCTTGGCCAGGGCTACGGTTTTCACGCTGGCGGTCTTGTAGCCGATGCCCGAGTAGCCGACGCCGTTAAGCGAGCTGCTGATCGACTGCACCACCGACGCCGAACCTGGTTGTTCGTTGACGTTTGGCTTGTAGTCACCTTTGCACAGGGCTTCTTCCTTGAAGTAGCCGTAGGTGCCGGACACCGAGTTACGGCCGAACAGCTGGACCGGCTTGTTGGCCAGGTCACCGGTCACGCCCAGGTCACCCCAGGTCTTGACGTCAGCTTTGGCACCGCACAGGCGCGTCGAGGAGAAGATCGCATCGACCTGAGCCATGGTCAGGTGCTTGATCGGGTTGTCCTTGTGCACGAACACGGCCAGGGCATCCACGGCAACCGGGATCGCCGTCGGCTTGTAGCCGTACTTCTGCTCGAAAGCCTGCAGCTCGTTGTCCTTCATCTTGCGGCTCATCGGGCCCAGGTTAGCGGTGCCTTCGGTGAGTGCAGGTGGCGCGGTGGAAGAACCGGCAGCCTGAATCTGGATGTTGACGTTCGGGTATTCTTTTTTGTAGTTCTCGGCCCACAGGGTCATGAGGTTTGCCAGGGTATCGGAACCGACGCTGGACAGGTTGCCCGACACACCAGTGGTCTTGGTGTAGCTCGGGATAGCAGGGTCAACAGCGGCGAACGCGTTGGCAGTCGCAACGCCAGCAGCGACAAAAGTCATTGCCGCCATCAAACGCTTCAGTTTCATGCCTTACTCCTAGCAGATAGGGTGTGTTAAGTCGGGGCCAAGTATCAGCAGGCCATGTGAACACTCTATGGCTGAAATATGACAATTGGATGAAAGGCCAGCATCGGGTTTTGCTGGATGATTTGTGGCGTCCCCATTCGCGAGCAGGCTCGCTCCCACAATTGAAATGCATTCCAACTGTGGGAGCGAGCCTGCTCGCGAAGTGGCCGGTATTGGTGGAGTAGATCCTGGGCTTTAGCGCCCCTTCTTCCAGAGCCAGGCGCCTACCAGAATTCCCATCCCGCACAGCACTGCCACATAGTAGGCAGGCCCCATCGCGCTTTCCTTCAGCAGCAGGCTCACCACCATTGGCGTCAGGCCACCGAAGATCGCGTACGCGACGTTGTACGAGAACGACAGGCCACTGAAGCGAACCACCGGCGGGAACGCCTTGACCATCACGTACGGCACCGCGCCGATGGTGCCGACCAGCAAACCGGTCAATGCGTACAGCGGGAACAACCAGTCCGGGTGGTCGGCGAGGCTGTGGTAGAAGGTCCAGGAGCTGATCAGCAGACCGAGGCAGCCAAAGACGAAAACGCGACCGGCGCCGAAGCGATCGGCCAGCGCGCCAGCGCCAATGCAGCCGAGGCTGAGGAAGACGATGGCCAGGCTGTTGGCTTGCAGCGCCGTGGTCGGCGAGAAGTGGTAGACCGTTTGCAGCACGGTCGGGGTCATCAGGATCACCACGACGACGCCAGCCGAGAGCAGCCAGGTCAGCAGCATCGAAATCGCGATGGCGCCGCGATGGTCACGCAGCACCGCGCGCAACGGCACTTCTTCGGCCAGTGCCTTGCGCAATTGCAGTTCGGCGAACACCGGTGTCTCGTGCAGCCAGCGGCGCAGGTACACCGAGAACAGGCCGAACACGCCGCCGAGCAGGAACGGGATCCGCCAGGCGTAATCCGACACTTCGGCTGGCGTATAAATGCTGTTGATTGCCGTGGCGACCAGCGAGCCGAGGAGGATGCCGGCAGTCAGGCCACTGGTGAGCGTGCCGCAGGCATAACCGATGTGCTTTTGCGGTACGTGTTCGGAAACGAAGACCCACGCTCCCGGCACCTCACCGCCAATAGCGGCGCCCTGGATCACCCGCATCAGCAGCAACAGGATCGGTGCCCAGATGCCGATCTGCGCGTAGGTCGGCAGCAGCCCCATGATCAGCGTCGGCACGGCCATCATGAAAATGCTCAGGGTGAACATCTTCTTGCGCCCCAGCAGGTCACCGAAGTGCGCCATGACGATGCCGCCCAAAGGACGCGCCAGATAGCCGGCGGCGAAGATGCCGAAGGTCTGCATCAACCGCAGCCACTCGGGCATGTCGGCCGGGAAGAACAGCTTGCCGACGACGGTGGCGAAGAAGACGAAGATGATGAAATCGTAGAACTCCAGCGCCCCGCCAAGGGCGGACAGCGACAGAGTCTTGTAGTCATTGCGGGTCAACGGTCGTGCGGGTTGCTCGGGCTGCGCGAGGCTCGAAGGCGCTGTGGTCATGGCAAGGGCTTCTCTTATAGTCGAATCTGTCGCCACAACAACGCTGGCGGTGGCTTGGACAGGTTCGGCACCATAGCAAATTGTTCGAAAAAGCACATAGAGGCGCGTAATTGACGGTCGAAATCAGAACCGGGTGGTCGTCGCGGGGTCTATCGACCGATATACTTGTCACCTGCGCAGGATTTGTAAGAGGTTGCTGTGCGAAAACGTTGTTGGCCCGTCCTTTGCTCGGGATTTAGCCTTTTTCGCAGAGTTTCCCTTTAGGCGCCTGATGGAAAACGTGACGAACGCAGTGTGTTCGGTGTTGAATCGTTTTTCTTGAAGACGGCTACCACTCGCAATACCCACGAAGAGTCATGGGTCAGAGGCCCCTCGGCATGATAGAGCTCGAACAAGAAGATCCGATCCCACAGGGCGACCTGGCCCTGCAAATCACCGCACTTCCCCGCGAAACCAACGGCTTTGGCGATATTTTCGGCGGCTGGCTGGTCGCGCAGATGGATCTGGCCGGCACCGCCATGGCCAGCCGGGTGGCCGGTGGCCGCGTTGCCACTGTCGCCATCGACCGCATGGCGTTCCTCGTCCCGGTCGCGGTCGGCGCGCAGTTGTCCTTTTATACCCAGACCCTGGAAATCGGACGCAGCTCGATCCAGATGATGGTCGAAGTGTGGAGCGATGACCCACTCTCCAGCGAATGGCGCAAGGTCACCGAAGCGGTTTTCGTTTTCGTCGCCATCGACGGCAGCGGTCGCACCCGTTCGGTGCCGCCACGCGCGCGTTAAACCTCGCGACCGTTTTGCGGTCGATAGTCGTCCCCAGTGTCTGATCGAGAGTTGCCCATGAACACGCCCAACGTGGAAGCCGTGAAACAGGATGAACTGAACTGCTGGCGCATCCGCCACGGCAAGGCCGAAGTGCTGGTGGCCCAGCAAGGCGCGCACATCCTCAGTTATCAGATCGACGGCCAGCCGCCGATCATCTGGCTCAACGACAAGGCCGAGTTCAAGACCGGCAAGAGCATCCGCGCCGGCGTGCCGGTGTGCTGGCCGTGGTTCGGCAAATTCGAACGCAACCCGAGCAGCGTGCAGGCCATGTACACCGGCGCGCAACCGGCCCCCGCGCACGGTCTGGTGCGGGCGATGGACTGGGAATTGGGCAACATCGAATCAGAGGCTGACGGCATCAAGGTCGAGTTCAAGCTGCCCTACCCCGAAGGAGGTTTGCCGGGCTGGCCCCACGAGGTCGATCTGACCCTGACCCTGCATCTGGCGGATCAACTGCATTACAGCCTGACCAGTCATAACCGTGGTACTGACACCGTCACGCTGAGTCAGGCGCTGCACACCTATTTCGCCGTGAGTGACGTGCGTAATGTGCATGTCGACGGCGTGGCCGGGCTGAATTATATCGAGACCCTGGATGACTGGAACACGGCCAGCCAGAGCGGCGATCTGCATTTCGCCGGCGAGACCGACCGCATCTACCTCGACGTTCCGCCGCAATTGAGCATCGTTGATCCGACCTGGGAACGACGCATCGTGCTGATCTCCACCGGCTCGCGCACGGCGGTGATCTGGAACCCATGGATCGACCGCGCCGCCGCACTGCCGGACATGGACAACGATGGCTGGCAACGCATGCTGTGCATCGAAACGGCGAATGTGATGGATGATCTGGTGACCCTGGCGCCGGGTGCGCGCCATACGATGGGTGTTAGCGTCGCCGCTACGCCGCTCTAAGCTCTAGCGCAATACAAAAGGGCAAAGAGCCCCGTGGCGAGGGGATTTATCCCCGCTGGACTGCGCAGCAGGCCCCAGCTTTTGATTTAAAAAAAAGCGGGGGCCGCTGCGCGACCCAGCGGGGATAAATCCCCTCGCCACAGATAAATCCCTTCACCACAGATAAATCCCTTCACCACAGATAAATCCCCTCACCACAAAGGCTCGCTCCCAAATTTATGTGCGGCGCGCTTTAGAGGTCAGCCTCCTGCACCACCCGCACCTTCTCCGCCTCCAGCGCATACGCCGCATCCGCCAGGTCATTACTGACCTTTTCGATTTTAAGCGTGCCGGTCACCCACAGCGGTGTGTAGATGTCCTCCAGCTTCAAGCCTTTCGGGTAACGCACCAGCACCAGTTGATTCGGTGGTGGTGGCGGTACGTGGATGCAGGCGCCCGGATAGGGCACGAGGAAGAACAGCGTGCTGCGGCCCTTGGCATCCGACTCCAGCGGCACCGGGTAACCACCGATGCGGATGTGCTTGTCGTTCATTGACGCCACGGTTTTCGTCGAATACATCACCGCTGGCAGACCTTTGGCCTGCTTCATCCCGCCCTTCTCGGTGAAGGTGCCGGTGGCTTCGGGGGAGTTGTGGTCGATTTCCGGCATGGCCTCGAGGGCCTTTTGATCCGACTTGGGCATCAGTTCCAGCCAGTCGGTTTCCGGCAGTTCGCCGGCGTGGGCGAGATAGCTGCCCAGCAAGAGGAGAGTCAACAGAAGACGGCGCATGAAGGTGCTCGGCAGGCAAAGGAATGGACGGTGAGTCACCGCGCATTCTAGCCCTCCCGGCCGCGCTGGCCGAGAGGGCTTGGTCGCTTTCGATCAGTTCTTTTTGATCAGACCGTAGATCACCAGCAACACCACAGCGCCGACCAGTGCGCCGAGGAAACCAGCGCCCTCGCCCGCCTGATAGATGCCCAGAGCCTGGCCGCCGTAGGTGGCCGCCAGCGAACCGCCGATACCGAGCAGGATGGTCATGATCCAGCCCATGCTGTCATCGCCCGGTTTCAGGAACCGAGCCAGCAGGCCGACGATCAAGCCGATAAAGATGGTTCCGATAATTCCCATGGCATTTCCCTCTGATTTGGAAGATATGCGAAAGACTAGCCAGTGTTTCGCATCCTGCCATGAGAGAACGGCGGCCCCTGAATGGTTCCGCCGCGGCCACATGAAACTGGTTTACTCGGCGATCAGCGCTTCGACCTTGATGATCTGCGCTTGCAGCGTGGCCATGTCGGCGCAGCGCAGGTTGGCGTGGCCGACCTTGCGTCCGGCCTTGAAAGCTTTGCCGTAGTGATGCAGGTGGCAGTCCTCGATGGCGATGACTTTCTCCACCGGCGGCACTACGCCGATGAAGTTGAGCATCGCGCTCTCGCCGACCTTGGCGGTCGAACCCAGCGGCAGGCCAGCCACGGCGCGCAGGTGGTTTTCGAACTGGCTGCACTCGGCACCTTCGGTGGTCCAGTGCCCGGAGTTGTGCACGCGCGGGGCGATTTCGTTGGCTTTGAGGCCACCGTCGACTTCGAAAAACTCAAAAGCCATCACGCCGACGTAGTCTAGGTGTTTGAGCACACGACTGGAATAATCTTCCGCCAGCGCCTGCAACGGGTGATCGGTGCTGGCCACCGACAGCTTGAGAATGCCGCTGTCGTGGGTGTTGTGCACCAGCGGATAGAACTTCGTTTCACCATCGCGGGCACGCACGGCGATCAGCGACACTTCGCCGGTGAATGGCACGAAGCCTTCCAGCAGGCAGGCAACGCTGCCCAGTTCGGCGAAAGTACCCGCCACGTCTTCCGGTTTGCGCAGGACTTTCTGGCCCTTGCCGTCATAACCCAGGGTGCGGGTTTTCAGCACGGCCGGCAGACCGATGGAAGCGACGGCGGCATCCAGGTCGGCTTGCGACTGGATGTCGGCGAAGGCCGGGGTCGGAATGCCGAGGTCTTTGAACATGCTCTTTTCGAACCAGCGGTCACGAGCAATGCGCAGGGCTTCGGCGCTCGGGTAGACCGGCACGAATTGCGAAAGAAACGCCACGGTTTCGGCCGGGACGCTTTCGAATTCGAAGGTCACCAGATCGACTTCATCGGCCAGTTGGCGCAGATGATCCTGATCGCCGTAATCGGCCCGCAGGTGTTCGCCCAGCGCGGCCGCACAGGCGTCCGGCGCAGGGTCGAGAAAAGCGAAGTTCATGCCCAGCGGAGTGCCCGCCAGGGCCAACATGCGACCCAACTGGCCGCCACCGATTACACCGATCTTCATCTCAACAACCTCAGGCAATACGTGGGTCTGGATTGTCCAGGACGCTGTCTGTCTGCTCGGCACGGAAGGTTTTCAGTACCGCGTGGAACTGCGGGTGCTTGGCGCCGAGGATGCTCGCCGAGAGCAGTGCGGCGTTGATTGCGCCAGCCTTGCCGATGGCCAGGGTGGCAACCGGAATGCCAGCTGGCATCTGCACGATCGACAGCAGCGAATCGACGCCCGAGAGCATGGCCGACTGCACCGGCACGCCCAGCACCGGCAGGTGGGTCTTGGCCGCACACATGCCTGGCAAGTGGGCTGCGCCACCGGCACCGGCGATGATCACCTCAATGCCGCGGCTTTCAGCCTCTTCGGCGTACTGGAACAGCAGATCCGGGGTGCGGTGGGCAGAGACCACCTTGACCTCGTACGGGATGCCGAGCTTTTCCAGCATATCGGCGGTGTGGCTAAGGGTGGACCAATCGGACTTGGAGCCCATGATCACGCCAACCAGTGCACTCATCGTCGCGCCTCTTCTCTCTGGAGCGCCCGCAGGCGCGTCATAAAACAACAAGCCACGCAGGTTGCGTGGCTTGATTGTACGAAAAATGGCCGGACGTGCCGGCCGAAGGCCGCGCAGTATACCGCAAAGAAAGCAATAAACAGCCCCCGAAACGACCATCTGTCAAATGAGCGAAACGCCCGGTTTTATTGACCTAGAGGTCAGCGAAAGAACACCGCAAAAATCCCCCTGTGGGAGCGAGCCTGCTCGCGAAAGCGTTGCGTCAGACGATACCTCAGCGCCTGAAACTCCGCATTCGCGAGCAGGCTCGCTCCCACATTCGATCTTCATCAGCTTCAAGCGCTTTGTGCGGCGCCACCTTCTAGTTTTCGCCAAAGCAACCGCACGTTGGCCTTGCGCACCAGGGCGCAGCGGTACAGGCGGATCTCCAGCGGCACATGCCATTGCGGGCCGCCGCACACCACCAGTTCACCGCGGGCCAGTTCGGCGCGTACGCTCAGTTGCGGCACCCAGGCAATGCCGAGGCCTTCCAGGGCCATGCTTTTCAGGCTGTCGGCCATCGCGGTTTCGTAGATCGTGGTGAAGCGCAACTGGCGCTGGCGCAGCAAGCCGTTCACCGAACGACCGAGAAACGCCCCGGCGCTGTAAGCCAGCAACGGCACACTCGCCTCGCCTTCCAGATCGAACAATGGTTTGCCATCCAGATCTGCCGCGCACACCGGCAGCATCTCGGTCTGGCCCAAATGCAGCGACGGGAAAATCTCCGGGTCCATCTGCATCGCCGAATCCGGGTCGTAGAACGCCAGCATCAGATCGCAGCCACCTTCACGCAAAGCGTGCACGGCGTCGCCAACGTTGGTCGCCACCAGCCGTGTGGCGATGTTCAGCCCTTCGTTGCGCAACTGGGCGATCCAGCGCGGGAAAAAGCCTAGCGCCAGCGAGTGCGCCGCTGCGACTTGCATGACCTCGCCCTGCCCGCCTTCCAGATGATGCAGGTGGCGCAGCACTTCACCGAGTTGTTCGACCACGGTGCGCGCAGTCACCAGAAACAACTGCCCCGCCGCCGTCAGTTCGACCGGCGTGCGCGAGCGATTGACCAGAGTCAGCCCCAGCGCCGCTTCGAGGCTGCGGATCCGCCGACTGAATGCCGGCTGGGTCACGAAGCGCCGTTCGGCCGCCTGCGAGAAGCTGCGGGTGGCGGCCAGGGCACTGAAGTCCTCAAGCCATTTGCTTTCCAGATTCATCACGTCCTCCCGGACACGCACCAAAACAGGTCACACGTCTGCCGCACAGGCGGCGTCACACGGGCATTATGCCGAATGTGCATAGGGCAGTGCTGAACAGCATTGGCCCAAAAATCCCCACAAGCCTAGCATTCGCAGCGTTCCGGCACAGACCGGGTCCTTATCGAGATGATTTCTATCATGTCCTCCGCTGCATCTTTCCGCACAGAAACCGACCTGCTTGGCGCCCTCGAAGTACCGGCCCATGCGTATTACGGCATCCAGACCCTGCGAGCGGTGAATAACTTCCGCCTCTCGGGCGTTCCGATTTCGCATTACCCGAAACTGGTTGTGGGCCTGGCGATGGTCAAACAGGCCGCCGCTGACGCCAACCGCGAGCTGGGTCACCTGAGCGAAGCCAAGCACGCTGCCATCAGCGAAGCCTGTGCGCGATTGATCCGCGGCGATTACCACGAAGAGTTCGTGGTCGACATGATTCAAGGTGGCGCCGGCACCTCCACCAACATGAACGCCAACGAAGTGATCGCCAACATTGCTCTGGAAGCGATGGGCCACGAGAAAGGCGAGTACCAGTACCTGCACCCGAACGACGACGTGAACATGGCGCAGTCGACCAACGACGCCTACCCGACGGCGATCCGCCTGGGTCTGCTGCTGGGTCACGACGCGCTGCTGGCCAGTCTCGACAGCCTGATTCAGGCCTTCGCGGCCAAGGGCAAAGAGTTCGACCACGTCCTGAAAATGGGCCGTACCCAGCTGCAAGACGCCGTGCCGATGACCCTCGGCCAGGAATTCCGCGCCTTCGCCACCACTATGGGCGAAGACCTCGCGCGCCTGAAGACGCTGGCCCCGGAACTGCTGACCGAAGTCAACCTGGGCGGCACCGCGATCGGCACCGGCATCAACGCCGACCCGCGTTATCAGGCACTGGCTGTTCAACGCCTGGCATTGATCAGCGGCCAACCGCTGGTACCGGCCGCCGACCTGATCGAAGCGACCTCCGACATGGGCGCCTTCGTGCTGTTTTCCGGCATGCTCAAGCGCACCGCGGTCAAGCTGTCGAAGATCTGCAACGACCTGCGTCTGCTGTCCAGCGGCCCACGCACCGGCATCAATGAAATCAACCTGCCAGCGCGTCAGCCAGGCAGCTCGATCATGCCCGGCAAGGTCAACCCGGTGATCCCGGAAGCCGTGAACCAAGTCGCGTTCCAGGTCATCGGTAACGATCTGGCGCTGACCATGGCAGCCGAAGGCGGCCAGCTGCAACTGAACGTGATGGAGCCGCTGATCGCCTTCAAGATCCTTGACTCGATCCGCCTGCTGCAACGTGCCATGGACATGCTGCGCGAGCACTGCATCGTCGGCATCACCGCCAACGAAGCGCGCTGCCGTGAACTGGTCGAGCACTCGATCGGTCTGGTCACCGCACTGAACCCGTACATCGGCTACAAAAACGCCACCCGCATCGCCCGTATCGCCCTTGAAAGCGGCCGGGGCGTGCTGGAACTGGTGCGCGAAGAAGGTCTGCTCGACGAAGCCATGCTCGCCGACATCCTGCGCCCGGAAAACATGATTGCCCCGCGTCTGGTTCCGCTCAAAGCCTGAGCCGACGCGAACTTGTAGCACCGCTCACCAGGTCGAGGGACTAGACACCTCTCACCTTTTGAGGGCTTGGGGATTTTGTCCCCGAGCCCTTTTTTTTAACTTCTTTGCGGGCAGGACGTTAGATGCTTTGTGTATTCGATACCGCCAAGATCGCAGCCTTCGGCAGCTCCTACAGGATTGACGTGCACCTGTAGGAGCTGCCGAAGGCTGCGATCTTTTGATTTGCAGCAACCTCGTTTCGTCGCTTGCACCACTACCGTGCAGACGGGCGCGCCACTGATCGGTATAGTGCCGCCCCTCTTCGCGTGAGCGGTCGTCGGTAACGAGGCCATAACCCATGCGAAACCCGAACTAATAACAAAACCCGCGATATGGATCCGGGACGAAACCTTCGCCTCACCCGTCGTGCCGCGCGCAGACCGGTGTAACACGATGTTTCTCCGATCCAGCATTTGCACCCACAAAAAACAGCGAGGATAAATCCATGCTCGAAGTCATCAACGACTTCCTCTCAGGGAAAGTACTGATCGTGCTCATTGTCGGGCTCGGTAGTTACTTCACGATTCGCTCGCGTTTCGTTCAACTGCGTCATTTCTTCCACATGTTCGCGGTGTTCCGCGACAGCCTCAAAGGCAGCGCCGGGCAACTCAGCTCGTTCCAGGCCTTGATGCTCAGCCTCGCCGGCCGCGTCGGTGCAGGCAACATCGCCGGTGTCGGCATCGCCGTGACTCTCGGTGGTCCGGGTGCGGTGTTCTGGATGTGGGTGACCGCACTGGTCGGCATGTCCAGCAGCTTCTTCGAGTGCACCCTGGCCCAGGTCTACAAGCGCGCGGATGGCGACGGCCTGTACCGTGGCGGTCCGGCCTACTACATCCAGCACGGGCTCAAGCTCAAAGGCATGGCGATAGTGTTCTCCGTTCTGCTGCTGGTCACCTACGGTTTCGCCTTCATCGGCCTGCAGTCCTACACTGTGACCCACTCGCTGCAGAACGCCTTTGACTTCAACCCGCAACACACCGGTATCGTCCTGGCGGTGCTGCTGGCCATCACCTTTATCGGCGGGATCAAGCGCATCGCTTCGGTGTCCGACCTGCTGGTACCGATCAAGACCCTGGCCTACATCGGCGTGACCCTGTACGTGATCGGCACCCAGATCGAACACGTGCCGGCCATGCTGGAAACCATCTTCAAGAGCGCCTTCGGCCTCGACCCGGCCTTTGCCGGCCTGCTCGGCAGCGCCATTGTCATGGGCGTGAAGCGTGGCGTGTTCGCCAACGAAGCGGGCCTGGGCAGTGCGCCGAACGTTGCCGCCGTGGCCGCCGTCAAGCACCCGGGCGCGCAGGGCGTGGTCCAGGCTTTCAGCGTGTTCCTCGACACCTTCGTGATCTGCACCTGCACCGCGCTGCTGATCCTGCTGTCGGGCTTCTACACCCCGGGTTTCGAAGGTGACGGCATCGTCCTTACCCAGAACTCGCTGGCCGCCGTGGTCGGTGACTGGGGTCGCATGTTCGTCAGCGTCGCGCTGTCGCTGTTCGTCTTCACCTGCATCCTCTACAACTACTACCTGGGCGAGAACAGCTTGCAGTTCCTCAGCCGCAACCGCGCCCTGCTGATGCTGTTCCGCGGCCTTGTGCTGGCGCTGGTGGTATGGGGTTCGATGCAGGACCTGACGACGGTGTTCGCCTTCGCCGACATCACCATGACCTGTCTGGCCTTCGTCAACCTCGTGGCCCTGGCCATGCTGTTCAAGGTCGGCCTGCGGGTGATGCGCGACTACGACGAGCAGCGTCGCGCCGGCGTCAAACAGCCAGTGTTTGATTCGAGCAAATTCGCCGATCTGGATCTGGATCGCAACGCCTGGCCGGTGAACCCGCCAGCAGCGGCGGGCCAGACTGAAACTGCGCCGCAAGGCGTACCTGCAGCGCAACGCTGACAGGTGAATGACGGGCGCATCCCCTGCGCCCGTCAGTTATTGTGATGCAATAACCTGTAGGAGTGAGCCTGCTCGCGATGGCGGACTTTCAGCCAACATCATTGTTGAATGACACGCCGCTTTCGCGAGCAGGCTCGCTCCCACAGGGCCCTCATCGTTTCGGAGAATCCTATGAGCTCGTCGACCTATCCCGCCGCTCAACACGTCATGGTGCTCTACACCGGTGGCACCATCGGCATGCAGGCCAGCGCCAACGGTCTGGCCCCGGCGTCCGGTTTCGAAGCGCGGATGCGCGACTACCTGCACAGTCAGCCTGAGCTGGTAGTGCCGCAGTGGCAATTTCGGGAAATGTCGCCGCTGATCGACAGCGCCAACATGACCCCGGCCTACTGGCAGCAACTGCGCGAAGCGGTGGTCGATGCCGTGGATGTGCAAGGTTGCGACAGCGTGCTGATCCTGCACGGCACCGACACCCTGGCCTACAGCGCGGCGGCGATGAGTTTTCAGTTGCTCGGCCTGCATGCCCGCGTGTGTTTCACCGGTTCGATGCTGCCGGCGGGCGTGACCGACAGTGATGCCTGGGAAAACCTCGGCGGCGCGCTGGTCGCCCTCGGCCAGGGCCTGGCGCCAGGCGTGCACCTGTACTTCCACGGCGAACTGCTGGCACCGACCCGCTGCGCGAAAGTGCGCAGCTTCGGCCGCCATCCGTTCAAACGCCTGGAGCGTCAGGGCGGTGGTGTGAAGGCGCCTTCGATTCCAGGCGCGCTGAACTACAACCAGCCGAAGCAACTGGCGAAAGTCGCGGTGTTGCCGCTGTTTCCCGGCATCAGTGCCGAAGTCCTCGACGGCCTGCTCGACAGCGGCATTCAAGGTCTGGTGCTGGAATGCTACGGCAGCGGGACCGGGCCGAGCGATAACCCCGAGTTCCTCGCCAGCCTTGGCCGTGCACGGGATAACGGCGTGGTGGTGGTGGCAGTGACGCAATGCCATGAAGGCGGGGTCGAGCTGGATGTCTACGAGGCTGGCAGCCGCTTGCGGGGTGTTGGCGTGTTGTCCGGTGGCGGCATGACCCGCGAGGCGGCGTTCGGCAAGTTGCATGGCTTGCTGGGGGCCGGGCTGGAAACGGCTGAAGTGCGCCGATTGATCGAACTGGATTTGTGTGGTGAGTTGATCTGAGCACGGCGCTGGATTGCCCCTCACCCTAACCCTCTCCCAGAGGGAGAGGGAACTGACCGTAGTGTCTTGCGCTATACACCGACCTTATAAACAGTGTCGATTATGGATTCGGCGGCGGTGTCTCACGTCGGTTTATTTCTGCAATATCCCCCGTTCGGCCCCCTCTCCCTCTGGGAGAGGGCTGGGGTGAGGGCCTGCGGCATGCAACTTGCTGGGTCCCAGCCACCTCCAGGCTGGAAGATCCCATGCTCCACTCCCACCTCACCACCCTCAACGCGGTCTCGCTGATCCTCAACACGTTCAAGGCCGAAGGCCTGTCGAGCGAGGCGTTACTGGCCGGCAGCGGCATCGTGGCAGCGGATCTGCAGCGTGCCGATACGCGCATCACCACCCATCAAGAGATGCAGGTCTGCACCAACGCGGTCGCGCTCAAACGTGACATTGGCCTTGAGTTGGGTCGACGCATGCACGTGTCCTGTTACGGCATGCTCGGTTACGCCCTGCTGACCTGTGCCACCTTCGGTGACGCTTTGCGTCTGGCTATCCGTTATCCGGCGCTGTTGGGCACGTTGTTCGAACTGAGCCTGGAAGACGATGGCGAGCAGGTCTGGTTCGTCGCTGCTGATTACCGTGAAAGCGCGGCGATGGCGGTGTTCAACGCCGAATTCTGTCTGGTGTCCCTGAAAGTCATCTGCGACGACTTGCTCGGCCATTCCCTGCCGCTGCGCGCCACGCGCTTCGAACATGCAGCGCCGGACTACCGCGACAGCTACGCCGAACCCTTTAACTCGCCACTGCACTTCTCGGCCAAGGACAACGCCTTCGCCTTCGACCGCCATTGGCTCGATCAGCCGCTGCCGCTGGCCGACGCGATCACTCATCAGGCCATGGCCGAACGTTGCCGCAAGCAGAATCTTGAGTTCACTGGACGTCAGGCCTGGCTGGGGCGGATTCGTCAGTTGCTCAGCGCACAATTGAATGCCGCGCCGGGGCTCGAGGGGCTCGCGCAGCAAATGAAGTGCTCACCGCGCACCCTGCGCCGGCATTTGAAAGACATGGGCAGCAGCTATCAGGAACTGCTCGATGAACTGCGCTTCGAACGGGCCAAGCAGATGCTGTGTGAGGACCAGTTACCAATCTATCGGATCGCCGAGACGCTGGGCTTCAGCGAGACCGCGAGTTTCCGTCATGCATTTGTGCGCTGGAGTGGCGTGGCGCCGAGTCAGTTCAGACCGCATTGATGTCTACTTCAGGCATGAGCCTGCATGAACAAGGGGCGAATTGCGGTCAGAGGTTTTGGCCATATCGATCCCCTTTTGGCCGCTCCCGACGTTCTCCGATTCAAACTGCGCCGCAACACTGAAAGCCACCGAATCAGCCTTGCGGAGAACAACAAATGCTGACGATCTACTCAGACGATCACCACTTGCACCATGGCCGCTGCGAACTCATCGATGGCCAGCTCAAGCCGTGCTTCGAAATGCCGTCGCGTGCCGACCACGTACTGCAACGCGTGCAGAAGCAAAACCTCGGGGCGGTCGAAGCGCCGAAGGATTTCGGCCTGGAGCCGATCGCGCGCATTCACAGCCGTGACTATCTGGAATTTTTCAAAGGTGCATGGCAACGCTGGACCGAGTTCAACACCGACGGCGACTTGCTGCCCTACACCTGGCCGGCGCGCACGCTGCGTGCGATCAAGCCGACCAGCCTGCATGGCCAGCTCGGTTATTACAGCTTCGACGGCGGCGCGCCGATTACCGCCGGCACTTGGCAAGCGGCCTACAGCGCGGCGCAAGTGGCGCTTACCGCGCAGGCTGAAATCCAGCGTGGCGCACGCGCGGCCTTCGCGCTGTGCCGTCCGCCGGGACATCACGCCGCCAGCGACTTGATGGGCGGTTATTGCTACCTCAACAACGCCGCCATCGCCGCTCAGGCCTTTCTCGATCAGGGCCACAAGAAAGTCGCGATCCTTGACGTCGACTACCACCACGGCAACGGCACTCAGTCGATTTTCTATGAACGCAGCGACGTCCTGTTCACTTCGATCCACGGGCACCCGGAAGCGGAGTTTCCGTTCTTCCTCGGCTATGGCGACGAGCGTGGCGAAGGCGCCGGTGAAGGGTTCAATTTCAACTATCCGCTGCCGGCCGGCTCCGGCTGGGATGTCTGGAGTGCAGCGCTGGATCAGGCCTGCGACGAGATTGATCGCTACGGAGCGGACATCGTTGTCGTCTCCCTCGGCGTCGATACGTTCAAGGACGATCCGATCTCGCAGTTCAAACTCGACAGCCCGGATTACCTGGCCATGGGCAAGCGCATCGCCGCCCTCGGCAAGCCGACCCTGTTCGTCATGGAAGGTGGCTACGCGGTGGAGGAGATCGGCATCAACGCAGTGAACGTGCTGGAAGGTTTTGAACAATGAACAAGCGACTGATCGCCTCGGCGCTGTGCGCGGCCCTGCTAAGCGCTGGCGCCCACGCCGAAGAACGCACGCTGCGCGTCTATAACTGGTTCGACTACATCACGCCCAAGGCGCTGGACGACTTCAAGGCACAGAACAGCCAGACCAAACTGATCTACGACATCTTCGACACCAACGAAGCGCTCGAGGCCAAGCTGCTCACCGGCAACTCCGGCTATGACGTGGTGGTGCCGTCCAACGTGTTCCTCGCCAAGCAGATCGAGGCCGGAGTGTTCCAGCCGCTTGATCGCAGCAAGTTGCCGAACTGGAATCATCTCGATCCGAAGCTGATGAAGCTGATCGAAGCCAATGACCCGGGGAACAAGTTCGCCGTGCCATACATGTACGGCACCATCCTGATTGGTTTCAACCCGGCCAAGATCAAGGCAGCGCTGGGCGACGACGCGCCCGTGGACAGTTGGGACCTGATCTTCAAGGAAGAGAACCTCAGCAAGCTCAAGCAGTGCGGCGTCGCCCTGCTCGACTCACCGTCGGAGATTCTGCCGCTGGCTCTGCAACACCTGGGCCTGGACCCCAACAGCAAGAAGCCGGCGGATTACGCCAAGGCCGAAGCGCTGCTGATGAAGATTCGTCCTTACGTGACCTACTTCCATTCGTCCAAGTACATGGCCGACATCGCCAACGGCGACATCTGCGTGGCCGTCGGTTATTCCGGCAGCTTCTCGCAAGCGGCCAACCGCGCCAAGGAAGCGAAAAACGGCGTGGTGGTCGATATGCGTCTGCCGAAGGAAGGTGCGCCGATCTGGTTCGACATGCTCGCGATTCCCAAGGGCGCGAAGAACACCGAGGACGCCTACACCTTCATCAACTATCTGCTGCAACCTGCGGTGATTGCCCCGGTCAGCGACTTTGTCGGGTATCCGAACCCGAACAAGGATGCCACCGGCCTGGTCGATCCGGCCATTCGCAACAACCCGAACCTGTACCCGACCGATGCGGCAATGAGTACGCTCTACACCTTGCAGCCGCTGCCTCGGGATGCCGAACGCGCACGAACGCGGGCCTGGACGAAAATCAAATCCGGGACCTGAAACCGGCTCGTTTGCCGAAGACCCGCCGAGGCGGGTCTTTTTTTGCCTGGCAGCTTTATCTACCGCACGGGTCGCTGTTGCGCCTTTTAACTTGCCCTGCTCCGCCGCCCTTGCGGCGTCCCGACAGAGCAGGAAACCACCATGACCGCCATTCCCAAAGCCAGTGCCGTCGATATCGTGACTCAGCTGGTTACTGGCCCCTCACTGCAGGAAGTCGCTTCAAAAACGCTGCGCGATGCCCTCAAGACGCTGTATCCGAATCTCGACATAGACCCGCGTCTGGCGATGGTCGTGCAACCCACCTGGGCCATTGTGGATGGTCGAGTCGTACCCGACGGGTATCAGGCTGGATCGCTGACCAACGCCCTGGTGCGGCTCGGCCTGTCCGGCACCACGGTGACGTACCTTGATGGCGAGCATTATCTGACCCTGCAACCCGGCATGCCCGCACCCGCGCATCTGCCGGTAAAGATCGATGCCATCGGCCTGTTGCTCAACGAACTGGCGCCACTGCTGTTCATCGCCTACAAGGAGCAGCACGTCGAATACTGGGACGAGTTCACCTACCCCGGGCAACCGCGCTGGCAGCAGTTGTCCGAGGCACTGCGCAACCTGTGGAACGTCGATGCCAGCGTCGGCTGGGACGCTGACGAGATCGCCATGGCCCGGGCGATTTTCAAACAGCCCGACCCGCAACAACGCCTGGCCCCCGCCCCGTACTCGGCAAAGGCATATCTGATTGACCTCGATCGCGGTAGCTCCGACAAGTCATCGCACTTGACCCTGGTCGATGCCGCAGTAGTGATCGGCACAATCGCAGACCGCAAGTTGATTCTCACCCACGCGGTCACCCAGGGCTTTCAGCGTTTCGATTCACTGGAGGAGCTCGGCGAGGCTCTGCTGCGGATATATGGCGCAAGCGCCTCGGGCGAAGATCTCAAGTGGCGGCTGGTCGAACCCCAGGGCAATTTCTTCGACCAGCAGGCGTGCACGCTGATTTCCATGGAAGCGGATGCCTTGGGCGAAATCAGTTTTTTTCAGGATTCCCCTGGTAAACGCGTCTATCCGCATACCGGCACGGCCGGCAAACCGGCTCAACCGACACCGCGCCTCGAAGCGCACTTCGAGCGTTTGCAGCCGATGCTTCCGGACTGGCTGAACGACGCACTGCCCATGGATCAGACGCGTTACAGCCGGCACCTGCTGGATCTGACAACGCTGCAGCACGAGAACAACGGCAAATCCTTTCAAAGCGAAATCACCAGCCTGCAGGCGTTCACTCGTGCAGCGCTGATCAAACAGATTCTCAAGGAGCAGCCCGGCGCCAAAGACGTGAACATCGACAACATCGAAATCACCATCACCAGTCTCGTGGTCTGGGGCACGTTTGTATTGCCGGGAAATACTCAGGCTCAGACATGGACGCTGACCGAGCTTGCCCTGCAAAACCTCGCAGGCCTGCCGTTGGGCAACAAGACTGTGCGGTACAAGGATGGCAGCCCGGTACCCGAGTGGATGAGCGCGACTTTTCTGGAAAAACTGGTCAGCACGGTCGACATCGGCAAGACCTACCCGGCGCATCTCAAGGCCATGCTGCTAGACGACCCCGTGCAAGCGCCGCTGTTGCAAGGGCTCTACACCAGTCAGTTGCGCATTGAGCTGCCATTGCTGGCGTTGCAGCACAAGATCCGGGGTAGAGCCGGCCTCGATGAATCGGGTTATCGATACGTGGTCGCCGCATTCGCCACGACTGGCGCGGAACGCTACGTCGATGGCGAGGAAATCGTCATTCGCCCTTTGGCCTTCGTCGCTCATCGCAGCCGCTCCACCGCAGACACTGTCGACAACATGTATGTCATAGGCCCGCGCGATGCCGACAAAGGACCGTGCGTGCTGTATCGACCGCTGTTCGACAAGACTCTGCTGCAATATCCGGGGCCCGCGAATCTGCTTTTTGCGATCCAGCATTCGCGACATTTGCGTGACTCGGTACTGGCCTGGTTGCCGGACGATGTGCGCTTCAATTACAGCCAGTTCGTCTTCACCGCCAGGCTGCCGTCGGTGTGGACGATCCCGCAACTGATGATCAATCCGACCACTGCGCTGGATATGTCAGGCGCGGTCGCGCTGGGCACTCAGGTGATCGCCAGCGATGTCCTCGCAACCCTGCACGAACGCAACGTCAAGGCGCTTGTCACTCAAGCCGACCGGCAGTCGGTCTCCGATGCCGAAGCACGCTGGGCCTCGCTGAAACAGGGCGGCTGGGTGATGCTCAATGCCGCGCTGCCGTTCCTGGGCCGCAGCGTAGGCACAGCGGCGTGGATCTGGCAGATCATGGATGATCTGCAGGAAATCACCGACGGCGCCAACGAGCAATCGGGGAAGATCGCCTGGACGGCCATCGCCGATATTCTCCTGGCGCTGGGCATGGTGCTCGCCCACCGTGCGGCGGTGGGCGATGCGCCATCGACACCCGTGGCCACGGAGCTCGAAGAGGACCCAGCGACGACCAGACCTGCCGCCAGAATCGTCAAAGCGCTGCGCCAGCCCGATATCACCGGCCCGCAGTTAACCCAATTCCATGGCACATCGATCGACAGCATCACGGCGCTGAAACGATCCCCGACGGCACTCGCCACGCTATTGGACGGGTTCGAGGTCGGCAAGCCCAAAGCCCTTGGCGCAGCCACCCGGGAAGGCGCGTACCGAGACCTCTACGCCCAGGCAGACAAATGGTACGCCCGGGTCGGTGAGCGCTGGTTCGAAGTCGCGCGCAACGTGCATGGCGATGTGCACATCGTCGATACGCGTCAGCCCACCCGACCAGCCGGGCCCAGGCTTGCCTATACCGCCAATGGCCAATGGGTGATAGATCTGCGTTTGCGCCTGCGCGGAGGCGGGCTGGAGGACGGTCGCAAGGTGGCGCAAGGCAAAAAAAACCAAGAGGTGGCCGTATTGTCCGAGCAGATCACCGCGTTCGATTTGACGATGGAGAGCAAAGGCAGCCTTCTCGATACCGAACGCAACAGCCTGCGCGATGCCCCTGCGCAGGCACGCGAACAAGCGCTTGCGCAGTACCTCGCCACGCTCGATTCACAGCACAACGAATATGCCGCGAACATTCAGCTGATCAAGACACTCAACTGCAAGCAATCGATTCCCAACTACCGCACGGTCATGCCGGAGCGGTTGGACATGCAGTTGTTTCTGGGGCAGGAGTGGCTCAGTAATAACGCTTCGGATTACCAGCAACGCGTACTGAGGGTGCAGGCGATACTGGACGACGAACTGCGCGGCGAATCGCAGGCGGTCACCTCTGCGTTCGAACAGTTGAACGATGCCACTCAAACCATTATCGAGAAAATGGAGTCGGCTGAAGCCTGCCTGGATGAACTGACCAGGCTGGGACCTGATGGCCTGGAGATAAAGCAGAAATACAACATCAGCCTGGCGCCCTACCCGCTGGATGATCTGAAGACTCTGCAGATCAGTCTAGGCCATTACACCTGCATCAAGCCCGGCGATTCCACCGCTCATGTCGAGGCGCAACAAGCGCTGGCCAGTCTGTTCGAAGATGCTGCGCTGAACGTTCAGAGTTCGCGGGACCTGAGCGCCGATGAAAGCCTCAGTGATCTGCGCATACGCATCGACGCCCTGAGTCAGGTGAGCGAACAGTTCGCTTCCGTGGACAAGCGTTTCGATGACCTGGCGAGTGAATATTCCGAACACATACACACGGAACGCCTCAGGCAATTGCAGGCGCGCGTGGCCGCATTCAAGGATAGCGCCGACAACCGACTCGCCGACCTGTTGCGCTACCGGCACTTACTGGTGCCGCAAGCCGGTCCGTCGAGACCCTCAACGTCAGCTTCGAATCGGCAGATCATCAAGACACGCAACAAGGGCACCCTGGTCGGCCAGCGGAAAAAAAGCCTCGACGGCAAGAACACCGATCTGGTCGAAGTCGGTACGGCGCTGACCAGAGTGATCGCGACATTCAAGGAGGAATCGCCAGGTATCTGGGTCGAGCAGAGTGCACGGCCTGCACCGTTGCCTAAAGCCAGGCCCAACCTCAACAAGAGCATCAGCGAAGGGCAGGCATTGATCGACGGGCTGGCGGCGTTTCATCGGCGCATCGAGGCGCGTCTCAAACGCGGCTCGCGCATTCCAGTGGAGGTCGAAGAGGAATACCACAACCACGCCACCCTATTGCGCAAAGCCTGTGCGGCGATCGATGAAGCGTTAACGGCGAGTAACCTCACCGCTGCTCTGCATGAACCGTCCGAAGAGCTCAACCACAAGCTCGACGCTGCGGCTACGACACTGGAGCAAAAAGGCACCAGCACGCGAATCCGCCTGGTCAAGCAACAACTGCCAACAGCTGCCGGGGTCGAGTGGCTCAAGGACAAGGGCGAAGTGAACATCTCGAAAACCCTGACCCGACGGCGTCTGAGGCGCCATCAGAACGATTTTCTCGACGAATATCAGATTCGTGATGCGCATACCGACAAGGTCCTCTGCTATGCGCATTTCCATTACAGCAGCGTCGACGCGCCCGTTGGTGCATTTGTGCGTGGACATATGAAAACGCTCGCTCAGCACCGCATGGGGGGCGTCGCCGAAATAACGGGTGTGGATAATCAGAGGCTGATAGAAATCCATCGCAGCGAAATTTCCACTCGCAGCGCCGAAACGCTGTTCTTCAATCTCTCCAAGCCTGCCGCAGACGCGACAGCGCCGCTTTGATCGCAGGCTCTGGTACGGCGGCAAAACCCAGCACCAGGCCGGCGCGCTGATCCATGGGCGTAGTCGAGTCGGGTAACCAGTAGCTGCTCAGGCCGTTGATTTCGACATCGACATCAGCGGCCTGAGCGATCAATTGCTGCTCGCGCGCGATGCTGTCCACGGCGACGGTCAGGTGCAGCCCGGCCGACACGGCCGGCAACTGACCGACACCGGCGACCGTCGGCCAGCCTTCGAGCAGGCAGTTGCGCCGGCTCAGCGCAGCCCGGCGCATGCGACGGATATGTCGCTGGAAATGCCCGGCAGCCATGAATTCGGCCATCACCGCTTGGGTGCTGACCTCCGAATGCCGCACATCGACGGCGCGGCGTTGCGCAAACGCGTCGACCAGCGCTGGCGGCAGCACCAGATAACCAAGGCGCAACGCCGGAAAAGCGACCTTGCCGAAGGTGCCGACGTAGAGCACACGCCCCTGACGATCAAGTGCGGCCAACGGCGCCAGCGGTGCGCCGGTGTAGCGGTACTCGCCGTCGTAATCATCCTCGACGATCCAGCCGCCGACACGCTCGGCCCAGGCGAGCAATTCCAGACGCCGGGCCAGACTCATCACCACTCCGGTCGGGTACTGATGAGACGGCGTGACATAAGCCACCCGACAATCGCTGAGCCGGGCCATGGCGCTGCAATCGATACCGTCGCTATCTACCGCCACCCCATGCAATTTCGCCCCCGCCACAGCGAAGGCATGCCCGGCGGCGCGATAGCCCGGATTCTCGATCGCCACACCGTCCCCCGGCTCGACCAGTAACTGTGCACAAAGGCTGATGCCCTGCTGTGCGCCACTGGTGATCACAATTTGCTCAGCCGTGCACTGCATGCCGCGCGAGCTGCGCAAATACGCAGCAATCATGCCGCGCAGCCGCGCGTCACCGGCCGGGTCGCCGTAACACAGCTGCTGTAGATCCGGTTTACGCCAGAAAGCCGCGTTCAGCTTGGCCCAGACCTCGAACGGGAACAGATCAAATGCAGGCACACCCACCCGAAAAGCGCGCGGCGGACCGCTCGGTGGTCGAGGTAAATGGTGCTTTTCAATGCGAGAAAAGCCACCACTGTGGATAACTTTGCTGGATGAATTCACAGGTAAATCCAGCCAATTTGTGGATAAGGCTGTGGGTAAGCCTGTTGACAAGCCTGTGGATGAATTTGTGGATAGTTTTTTCTTCGACGTGGCTGTCTGAGCCAATTGCGCCACGTAAGTACCGTCGCCGACGCGCCCTTCGATAAAGCCCTCGGCATACAACTGATCGTAGGCGCGCACCACGCTGTTACGGGAAATGCCCAGCGCCGAGGCCAGGTCACGGCTGGCCGGCAATCGCGTGCCACTGGCCAGACGTCCATCAAGCACCCGCAGGCGCAAAGACTGATAGAGCTGGCGACTCAGGCCTTGACGGCGATCAAGCTCGATACCGGCCGGGTTGAAGGGCATCGACAAGGGTGGCAGATCGGGCATGGCGAATGGACCTATGAAATGGCTCGGCAATGGCTCTTACAACGGACCAATAGCCTGCCTAGGATGCAGGCATTCGCCAAGGAAAATCTGTCCATGTACACGCCACGCGCCTTTGCCATCGAAGACTTGTCCCAACTGCACGAACTGATTCTTGCCACGCGCCTGGCCATTCTGGTCAGCCACGGCGAAAGCGGCCTGCAAGCCAGCCACGTGCCGGTGCTGCTGCATCGCGAACAGGGCGAATACGGCACGCTCTACGGCCATCTGGCCAAAGCCAATCCGCAGTGGAAGGACCTGCGTGACGGTGCCGAGGCGATGCTGATCTTCGCCGGCCCGGACGCCTACGTCAGCCCAAGCTTGTATCCGAGCAAAGCCGAGCACGGCAAAGTCGTGCCGACCTGGAACTACATCGCCGTGCACGCCTACGGTCATGCCGAGACTTTCAGCGATGGCGGGCGCCTGCTCGATATTGTCAGCACTCTGACCGACCGTCATGAAGCGGGCCGCGCGCAGCCGTGGTCGGTGGACGATGCGCCAGCCGAATACATCGACGGCATGCTCAAGGCCATCGTCGGGTTTGCCATTCCCATTGACCGCCTCGAAGGCAAACGCAAGCTCAGCCAGAACCGCAGCGCTGAAGACATTGCCGGCGTGCGCGAAGGCCTCGCCGCCAGCCCCGACGCCAACGATCAAACCCTTGCCAGCCTGATGCGCTAAGGATCTACCCATGACCCAGATCGACATTCGCCCGGTCAGCTCCAATGACCACGCCGCTTGGCTGCCGCTGTGGCAGGCGTACCTGCGCTTCTACAACACCGAACTGCCGGACGCCGTCACCCAGAGCACCTGGCAGCGCTTTCTCGACCCGAATGAACCGACCCACGCCGCCCTCGCGTGGGCCGATGGCAAAGCATTGGGCATGGTGCATTACATCTATCATCGCTCGAACTGGAGCATCGAAAATTCCTGCTATTTGCAGGATCTGCTGGTGGTGCCGGAAGCCCGTGGCACCGGTGTCGGTCGGCTGTTGATCGAGCATGTCTACGCTACCGCCAAGGCCGATGGTTGCTGCAAAGTCCACTGGCTGACCCATGAAACCAACGCCACGGCGATCCAGCTCTACGAGCGCATTGCCGAACGTCCGGGCTTCATCCAGTTTCGTAAAGCCCTTTAAGGAGACGCGCACATGACTGCTTCACTCGCTGACTGGAAAGGCGTCCCCGCCCCCTCCGCCACCCTGCTCGAGGGCCGTTTCATTCGTCTGGAAAAACTCGACCCGGCGCGTCATGGCGATGAGCTTTACGCCGCCCTCGAAGGGCCGGGTGCCGATCCGAAGCTTTGGGATTACTTGCCTTACGGTCCGTTTCCCGAGCGCAGCGCGTTCAACGACTGGCTGAACAATCATGCAGCCAACAGCGACCCGTATTTCTTCAGCATCATCGACCGTGCGACTGGTCAGGTGCAAGGCATCCTCAGCCTGATGTCGATCGTCCCGGCGCAGGGCCGCAT
This sequence comes from Pseudomonas sp. TE9122, assembly GCF_056278925.1. Classification (NCBI taxonomy): domain Bacteria; kingdom Pseudomonadati; phylum Pseudomonadota; class Gammaproteobacteria; order Pseudomonadales; family Pseudomonadaceae; genus Pseudomonas; species Pseudomonas sp. TE9122. Next base: position 5,347,650 of record NZ_JBWBQI010000001.1, read on the forward strand.
CGAAATCGGCCACGTCACTTTCGGTGCGCCAATGCAGCGCTCGCCGAAAAGCACCGAGGCGGTGTACCTGCTGGCCAAATATTCGTTCGAGCTGGGTTACCGACGCCTGGAATGGAAGTGCAACAACGGCAACGCCCGCTCCAAATACGCGGCCGAGCGTCTGGGCTTCAGCTTCGAAGGCGTGTTTCGCCAGCACATGGTGGTCAAGGGGCAGAACCGCGATACCGCGTGGTATTCGATTCTGGATGCGGAATGGCCAGCGATTGGTGCTGGGTTCGAGCGCTGGCTGAGCGATGAAAACCAGACGCCTGCTGGCCAACTCAAAGGTCTGGCCGAATGCCGTAGCTGAACTTCACGGATACCCTTGTGGGAGCGAGCCCGCTCGCGAAGGCGGTGTGTCAGTCACCGCAGATGTTGACTGACTGACCGCTTTCGCGAGCAGGCTCGCTCCCACAATGGGCGGGGTCTTTCTTAACAACGCAGTTCTTGCGCCAGCACCGCAATGTGCTCCGGGCCGATCCCGCAGCAGCCACCCAGATGACTGGCGCCGCGCTGTTGCCAGTCCAGCGCCCAGTGCAGATACCCCGGCGGATCGAGATCGTCACGCAACGGGTCGAGGCCGTCGTTGGCCGTGGCTTCTTTCGGTTGCGGAGGAAACGCGTTGGCATACGCGCCGATATTGATCATGACGCCGAGACGCTCAAAGGTGGCGCGCGCCGCGTCGATTGCTGCGCCAATCACTTCAGGCTGACTGCAGTTGAACAGCAGGGTTTCGACGCCGAGTTCAGCCGCCACCGCAGCCGCTTCGGCCACTGGCTCGCCAGAGCGCAGGCGCGGCACTTCATCGGTGTCTTCATCCTTGAGCGTGAATGACAGCCAGAACGGTTTACCGTCCTTCGGCAGCCCGGCGTGGATAGCGCGGGCCTCGACGATCGAGCTTTGCGTTTCTGCCAGCCACAGGTCCACATGTGGCGCCAGACCGTTAACCAAAGGCGTCAACAGTTCGGTCACGCGACCAGCCTCGAACAGATCCGGACGGTACGAACCAAACAGCGGCGGCAACGAACCGGCAACACGCACTGGCTTGCCGGATGTCTGCACCGCCCGCCGCGCCAACTCCCCCGCCAGTGCCGCAAGCGCCTGGCCTTCAGCCGCAAAGCGCGCCTCGCCAATGTGAAATGGCACCACCGCGTAACTGTTGCTGGTGATCACGTCGGCGCCGCTGTTGATGTAAGCGGCATGCACCGCCTCGACCGCCTGCGGCGCTTCGCTCAGCGCCAGTGCCGACCACTCGGGCTGGCGAAATGGCGCCCCGGCGCGTTGCAGTTCACGGCCCATGCCGCCATCGAGAATGACCGTACTTGCTGCGCCCATATGCTTTTCACTCATATGCTTATGAAAATAACTCACTATCAGAGTCGTTCTTATAACTATTTAATACGCACCACTCGGTTAATAACAACCTCTTTTTTCAACAGGAAGCGACTGTGAAACTCCAACCGCTATTGGCCCTGGGCCTGACCATTCTGGCCTCCACCCAAGCCTTCGGCGGCGCGACGCTGGACCGTGTCGAACAGAAAAAAGAACTGGTCGGCGTGCTCATGGAAAGCTATCCACCCTTCTCGTTTCTCAATGAGCAGAATCAACTCGACGGTTTCGATGTCGACGTTGCCAAAGCGGTGGCGGACAAGCTTGGCGTCAAACTGCGTCTCGAAACGCCGTCCTGGGACGTGATCGCCGCCGGTCGCTGGAGCGGGCGCTACGACATCTGCATCTGCTCGATGACCCCGAGCAAGGCCCGCGCAGAAGTGTTCGACTTCCCGGTCGAGTACTACGCCTCGCCAGCGGTAATCGTGGTCAATGCCAAGGACGATCGCATCCACAGCGCCAAGGATCTGAGCGGCAAAAAGGTCGGCCTGACCAGCGCCTCCAGCTACGAAAGTTATCTGAACAAAAATCTGGTGATCGAAGGCGCCGAGGATACGCAGTTGCAGTATCCGTTCGAGGATGTGCAGATCGCCCCGTACGACACCGACAACGTCGCCTTCCAGGATCTGGGCCTGGGCGCCGGCGTGCGCCTGGATGCAATCCTTACCAATCTGGTCACCGCACAGCCGCGCCTGAATCAGGATCAGCGCTTCAAATTGGCCGGCGAACCGCTGTACTCGGAACCGAACTCGGTGGCCATCGAAAAGGGTGACCCGCAATGGGACGCCAAGGTACGCGAGGTGTTCGCACAACTGAAACAGGACGGCACCCTGAGCAAGCTGTCGCAGAAATGGATCGGCGCCGATATCAGCCAATGACTTCTTTTCCGACCCCGCCCCAGCCACCGCAACCGGTGGCTGAAACCCGCCTGCAAAAGCTTTTCGGGTTCCGTACGCGCCTGTACCTGACGTGGGCGGCGCTGTTCTGCCTGTTCGCCGGATTCTTCCTGAGCTTCGACCTGAAGTTCGCGATCATCCTCGACAAACTGCCCAACCTCGTTGGCCTGAAGCTGGCGCCAAACGGCTTCCTGCAAGGCGCAGCGCTGACGCTGTTTCTGTGCGCCTGCTCGATCATCGCCTCGTCGCTGCTCGGTTTCATCACCGCGCTGGCGCGCCTGTCGAGCAGCGCCGTGGCGTTTGGCATCGCCAGTTTCTACACCTCGTTCTTTCGCGGTACGCCATTGCTCATCCAGATCCTGCTGATCTACCTCGGCCTGCCGCAACTGGGCATCGTCCCCGGCGCCATCGTCGCCGGCATCATTGCCCTGTCGCTGAACTATGGCGCCTACCTGAGCGAAATCTTCCGCGCCGGCATCCTCGGCGTCGATCACGGCCAACGCGAAGCATCCCTGGCGCTGGGCCTGCGCGAAAGCGTGATCTTCTGGCGCATCACCCTGCCCCAGGCCATGCGCACGATTATCCCGCCGACCACCAACCAGTTCATCTCGATGCTCAAGGACTCGTCGCTGATCTCGGTAATGGGCGTCTGGGAAGTGATGTTTCTCGCCCAGTCCTACGGGCGCTCAAGCTATCGCTACATCGAAATGCTCACCACGGCGGCGATCATCTACTGGCTGATGTCGATCGGGCTGGAGCTGATTCAGGCACGGATGGAGCGGCATTACGGCAAGGCGTATGTGCGCCGTAGTTGAGGTGCATTCAAATGGTGTCCCGGCGAATCCGCACTACGCCCATTTTCATGCCGAATGGGCGGAACACCGCGTTCAGCGACTTCAGGGTCTGATTGCCTTCGCCATGTTCGATATGCACCAGCGTGCGCACTGAAATCTTGCACATCTTCGCGAACTGGGTCTGATGCAGACCGGTGACTTCGACCCGTAAACGGCGCACGGCGTCACCGATTTCCAGAGTGCCTTCGGCCAGTGATTGCTGAATGCTTTCGATGAGCGCCGTGCGCTCGAGGACGGTCAGACTCATTGCAGGTCCCACTCTTTCAAACGTTGCTCGAGGTTTTTCAGATGAACGCTCGGGTGATTCATGGTTCTGGCGGGCAAACCGCTGGCCGCAAGAATATCCGGCAGTGCGGCCAGACGGCGGGCATCCGCGCGCAGGCCTTCGAACAGCGCCGAGGCATCCAGCCCCGTCAAAGATTCGTGCGGATCTGCGCTATCTGCCAATATGCGGCAGACACCTCGCCAATCGACATCTCCCGCCCGCTCCAACTCTTTTGGCCACTTGGTCGTACGAGTCACGCCTTCGTCATCCATGACCATCGGGGCGAGGTCATAGATCGGCGCGAGTTGGAAAGCATTCTCTTGCCGGATGATCGCCGTGTTACGACCGTGGTTATCGGAGTTTCCGAGGATTTTATTGATCAGGTCGCGACGCAGATAATCGGCGACGAGGCCGGGAATCTGGCTGGCCTGACCCGCTTTGCTCCAGAGCCCGGCGAGCATGCGGATCACTTCCAGATGATTCATGGCGCTGCCTGGCGTCGTCACTTCAGCCAGCGAATAAATCGATTCGACGGCGAAACGCGACACCGCCCCATCTTTCACTTGTCGATCAAAACGCCGCATCCACAAACTCGGTTTGTTCGCCTCTTCCAAGGCCAGGCCTTCTGCAGCGACCGTTTCGATGCCCAATGTCTGCAGCGCTTTGTAGTAATGGAATTCGCTGCGCAGGATGTCCTGGTCGGTCTGCCCGCCCCTGTTTCTGGCGAATTTCACGAACCAGTGCTGTCGCACTTCTTCATCGTCCAATACCGCATCGGGATACAGAAGCCCGGCGCTGTTCTCTGCCAGTAAGAGCTTCGGAGCTTCCCCACCTGCCCCCGTCGCGCCACCGATGGCCGCGCCCAGCTCGTAGGCATATTCAAGAAAGCGGTTGTCGCGGCTAATGACCTCCTCGCGCTTGAATCCGATCGGCTTCCTGTCATCGACTGCTTCCGCCGATTCCTTTATTCGCATGTTGCCAATGGGTGCCGGTGTACTGCGACCCAGCAGAAAGAGATCGGCGCTGATCTCGGCGGCTCTTTCCTGACCCAGGCGGGCGAGTAGAAACCGCTTGGCTGCGCCTGCCGGTGCGATGTCGTGGACAAAGGCCGGCGTCTTCGCGCGCCGACCTTCCCAATCCAGCGGATACAGGGCACTCACGGCTTGGGAAAAAGGCGACCCGATCAACTCGATGTTTTCCACCAGATAGTCCGCTTCATAGCCAAAACTGCAGCGGCTTTCGAAGCCTTTTTCCGGATCATCGAAGTCAAGAATCATCGCGTCGTGCCATTGCCCGGCGGTGAAGATCTGGAGTGTCAGGTTATACATGTTGATTCCATTTGCATTTTAATGCAGTTCAACGAGGAAAAACTTTCAATACATGCAATATAGTGCATACGAGCACTTTTACGCGCTTAAATATCTGCAACAAAATGCAGATTAGCACTCCCATGTGGCCGTCTGAACGCAAATTAATGCAGTTAAGCGTCTGACGTGCCGCTGGTTAAGGTTCTTCAACGGGAGAAAGCCGTAGGAAAAAGAACAGCCACCACTGCGCAAAATCTCTGATTTGTGAACACCAGTGAGGATTTTCTACACAACGATCCGATGTCGCCTGCGTGGATGTGGGAAGCGGCCGACATCGGTTTTTTTCAGGCAGCAATAGAGTTGGATTTTCTCGATACGGAAATCGAACCTGATGCCCACTCAACACCTATTCGCACCAAAACACCTGGCTCTGGCTATTTCACTGGCGCTGGGTGGCGTAGCGCTGGCTAACGCCGAGCAATCCACTGAAGCAATCGAGCAGCCCCCAAGCATGGAAACGACGGAGCAGCCCGAAGCCAACCCCAAGCAACAGGCTTTGGAACGGCTCCAGGGTTTTCTCAACGATGCGAGCACAGTGCCGATTACCTTTACGACACCGGAAACCGTGTTCAAAGGGACTGACGTCAACGACTTGATCACCCTTGCAGACGGGGCAAGCTTCACTGGCCGGCTGGATGGCGGTAAGGGCGATAACGTGTTGTTCCTGAATGCTGCGGATGGCGGCACGTTGAACGACACGCGCAACTTCAATGGGTTATTCGTCGCCCAAGGCGACTGGACGCTGAGCTCCAAGGGTGATTTTCATGAAGGCGTTCTGGTCAACAGCGGTGGAGCACTGACCAACCTTGGCAGCATCAAGGGTGATGTGTATGTCCAGAATGGTGGCAGTTTCGCCGGTAAAGGCACGGTGGGAAATCTTGAGGTAGGTGGGCTGCTCACCGTCAATGCAGCGCTTGGCGCACCTCGAGTGAAGGGTAATTTGCACTTGGCGCCTAGTGCCGAATTGGCTTACGAGGTCACTCCCGCTGGTTCTCAGACGATCAAGGTCGATGGCACAGCTCAGCTTGACGGCGCCACCCTGAAAGTCGTCGCGGCGGGTGAATATCCGCAGAGCAGCCAATACAAAATCATCGAAGCCCGTGAGGTGAAAGGCGAGTTTGGCCGGATCGAGAACGATCTGGCGTATATGACGGCCACGGCTCAATACAACAAGAAATCGGTTGGACTGACTTACGCTCGCAATGGTGAACCGCTTGAAAGCCTCGCTCCTACAGAAAATGCAGGCGCACTTGCAGGAAGTATTATCGAGCCAGAGCAGCCGACTTCTCCCGCTGTACCGATCGCGACAACGCCCGCTCCAGCTTCAATGACAGCGGGGATCGCAACTCCAGCCCCCGCCCTGACCTCAGTTGCGACCTTGATTGAAGACTCCGCATCGGTGGAATCATCGATACCCGATGAAATCGTAACTGCACAAACCACCGCACAGCCCGCGTCGGAGCCTGCAAAGCCCATTAACACCGCCGTCGCCGCACTGCTGACCAGCGATAAAACCACCGCGCCAATCGCCCTCGATCAACTTGCCGCAGGCAGCAATGCCAATCTCGCCAAAGCCACGCTGAGCAGTGTCACACCCGTCAGTGCGAGCATGCTCTCGGCGATGCGCCAACTGGACAACCGTTCCGGCTCTACTGACGGCTCGCGCAGTTCATCGCGTCAGGCCGCAGGCAACGAAGACTCCGGACGGGTGTGGGTTCAGGCGCTGGGCCACGGCGGCAAGGTTGACCGCGACGCTGACGGCATCCTCCAACATGCCACGCAAGGACTGGTCGTGGGCGCTGACTGGCGACTCGATGAGCACTGGCATGTCGGCCTGCTTGGCGGCAAATCGCAGACGAAACTCGATGCCCGCCAGTACGACGGCGACCTCGACAGCTGGCACCTCGGTGCCTATGCCGTGCGTCAGGACGGCCCGCTGTCGCTGCGTCTCGGCGCGACCTACGCCAGCCATGACGGCAGCAGCACACGGCGGGTAGCGTTCAAGGGTTTCAGCGATCGTCTCAAGGGCAATTACAACGCCAATACTCAGCAAGCATTTGCCGAGGCCGGGTTCAATCTGGGCCGGGATCGCTTAACCCTCGAGCCCTACGCCAACCTCGGCTATCAGCGCTATCAGCGCGACAGCTACAACGAAAAGGGCGGCGACGCGGCGTTGAAAGTCTACGGCCAGACCCGCGACAACTTCAGCAGCACCTTCGGTCTGCGTGTTGCGCAGGTCAATACGCTGGATAACGGCATGCATTTGACCCCGCGATTGAGCGCAGGCTGGAAACATATCTACGGTGACATCGACAGTGACACCCGCCAGCAACTGCGCAAGGGCGGCAAGCGCTTCGAAGTGACCGGCGCGGCACTCGATCGGAACGCTCTGGCGGTGGATGCGGGGCTCGATCTTGGTCTTTCGGCGGCGCACACACTGGGCGTGGGCTTGACGGGTGAGCTGGGTAATGACAGCCGAACGTATGGCGTGGCGGGTCAATGGCGCATGGCGTTCTGATGGATTAAGCACGCCTCCTGTGGGAGCGAGCCTGCTCGCGAAAGCGGTGAATCATACAAAGATGCTATTGGCTGACCTGGCGCATTCGCGAGCAGGCTCGCTCCCACATTGGCTCTTCAAGGGAGCTGGGTAACGGCGGAAATCACAGGCAAAAAAAAAGGGGAGCACATGCCCCCCCGAGGTTTAAAGCATTGGATCGCGACTGTTATCTCAGCCTTCGATCTCGATGAGGATTTCGCCCGGGTTGACCCGGTCGCCCTTGGCCACGTGAATCGCGGTGACCTTGCCGGCAATGGCAGCCTGGACTTCGGTTTCCATCTTCATCGCTTCGGTAATCAATACCGCCTGGCCCGCCTTGACGGTGTCGCCCTCCTTGACCAGCACATCGACGATGTTGCCCGGCATGGTGGTGCTGACATGGCCCGGTGCCGAGGCCTGTTTGCGTTTGCTGCTGCCACCACCGACAAATTCGTTGAGCGGTTCGAACACCACTTCTTCCGGCATGCCGTCGATGGACAGATAGAAGTGGCGCTTGCCCTCGGCCTTGACGCCGACACCAGTGATGTCGACGCGGTAGGTTTCGCCGTGCACATCGATGACAAACTCGGTCGGCACACCTTCGCCGCTCGCCGAGGCAACGGCGCCCGCTTCCGGGATCGGCAAAAGCACTTCCGGCGTAAGAGTGCCGGCGGCGCGTTCTTCAAGGAACTTGCGGCCGATGTCCGGGAACATGGCGAAGGTCAGTACGTCTTCTTCGGATTTGGCCAGTGCGCCGATATCGGCACGCAGCTTGGTCATTTCCGGTTTGAGCAGATCGGCCGGGCGCACGTCGATGACGTCTTCGCTGCCGATCGCCTGACGCCGCAGCTTTTCATTGACCACGCCCGGTGCCTTGCCGTAGCCGCCCTGCAGATACAGCTTCACTTCGTTGGTGATGGTCTTGTAGCGCTCGCCGGCCAGTACGTTGAAAAACGCCTGGGTGCCGACGATTTGCGAGGTTGGGGTCACCAGCGGCGGGAAGCCGAGGTCTTCACGTACGCGCGGGATTTCTGCGAGCACTTCGCCCATGCGATTCAGAGCGCCCTGCTCTTTCAATTGGTTGGCGAGGTTGGAGATCATCCCGCCCGGCACTTGGTTGACCTGCACACGGGTATCGACGGCGGTGAATTCGCTTTCGAACTGGTGGTACTTCTTGCGTACGGCATAGAAGTACAGGCCGATTTCCTGGAGCAGCTCCAGATTCAGGCCGGTGTCGTACTCGGTGCCCTTGAGCGCGGCGACCATTGATTCGGTGCCCGGGTGGCTGGTGCCCGAGGCGAAGCTGGAGATTGCGGTATCGATGTGATCGGCGCCGTTTTCGATCGCCTTGAGCTGGCACATGGCGGCCAGGCCGGCGGTGTCGTGGGAGTGGATGAACACCGGCAACGACTGCTCGGCTTTCAGAGCACGCACCAGTTCACCAGTGGCATACGGGGTCAGCAGACCGGCCATGTCCTTGATCGCTACCGAGTCGCAGCCCATGGATTCCATTTGCTTGGCCTGGGTGACGAAAGCGTCGATGGTGTGCACCGGGCTGGTGGTGTAGGCGATGGTGCCTTGCGCATGTTTGCCGGCAGCTTTCACTGCTTCAATGGCAACGCGCAGGTTACGCACATCGTTCATCGCATCGAAGATGCGGAACACGTCGATGCCGTTCACCGCTGCTTTGGCGACGAAAGCTTTGACCACGTCATCGCTGTAGTGGCGATAGCCGAGCAGATTCTGCCCGCGCAGGAGCATTTGCAGGCGGGTATTGGGCAGCGCCGCACGCAGTTGGCGCAGGCGCTCCCATGGGTCTTCCTTGAGAAAGCGTACGCAGGCGTCGAACGTCGCGCCGCCCCAGCATTCCAGCGACCAGTAGCCGACCTTGTCGAGCTTGTCGCAGATCGGCAGCATATCTTCGGTGCGCATGCGGGTGGCGAGCAGCGATTGGTGAGCGTCGCGCAGGATGGTGTCTGTTACGAAGATTTTCTTGCTCATTCTTGTATTCCTCACAGGCCTGCGTGGGCGGCGATGGCGGCGGCGATGGCCAGGGCCAGCTCTTCGGGTTTGCGCTTGATCGAGTAGTTGGTCAGTTCCGGGTGGCTTTCAACGAAGCTGGTGTTGAACTGGCCGCTACGGAATTCCGGGTTGCGCAGGATTTCCTGGTAGTACGCGGCGGTGGTCTTCACGCCCTGCAGACGCATGTCGTCCAGCGCCCGCAGACCACGGTCCATCGCCTCTTCCCAGGTCAGCGCCCAGACCACCAGTTTCAGGCACATCGAGTCGTAGAACGGCGGAATGGTGTAGCCGGTGTAGATTGCCGTGTCGGTGCGCACGCCCGGGCCGCCGGGGGCGTAGTAACGGGTGATCTTGCCGAAACTCGGCAGGAAGTTGTTCTTCGGGTCTTCGGCGTTGATACGGAACTGCAACGCAAAGCCACGGTGCTGAATGTCTTCCTGCTTCACCGATAGCGGCAGGCCGGAAGCGATGCGAATCTGTTCGCGGACGATGTCGATGCCGGTGATTTCTTCGGTGATGGTGTGTTCCACCTGCACCCGCGTGTTCATTTCCATGAAGTACACCTCGCCCTCGGCGAGCAGGAACTCCACGGTGCCGGCGTTCTCGTAGCCCACAGCCTTGGCTGCACGTACCGACAGGTCGCCGATGTAGGCGCGCTGTTCCGGGGTCAGCTGCGGGCTCGGCGCGATCTCGATCAGCTTCTGGTTGCGGCGCTGGATCGAGCAGTCACGCTCGAACAGGTGCACGACATTGCCGAAGCTGTCGCCAAGGATCTGCGCTTCAATGTGCTTGGGATTGACGATGCATTTTTCCAGGAACACTTCCGCCGAACCGAACGCCTTGGTGGCTTCGGAGATGACCCGGGGGAAGTTCTGTTCGAGTTCTTCGCGGCTGTTGCAGCGACGGATACCGCGACCGCCACCACCGGAGGTGGCCTTGAGCATTACCGGGTAACCGATGCGGTCGCCTTCGACCAAGGCTTCTTCGATGCCGGAGACGTTGCCCTCGGTACCGGGCGTCACCGGTACGCCGGCCTTGATCATGCTGCGCCGCGCTTCGGTCTTGTCGCCCATGCGCCGGATGACTTCCGCCGACGGGCCGATGAATTTGATACCGCGCTCAGCGCAGATTTCCGCCAGCTCGGCGTTTTCCGAAAGGAAGCCGTAGCCGGGGTGCAGCGCATCGCAGCCGGTTTCCACCGCCAGGTTCACCAGCTTGCGCGGGTTCAGATAGCCGGCCAGTGGCTCGGCACCCACGCTGTGGGCCTCGTCCGCACGCTTCACATGCAAGGCATGGCGATCGGCGTCGGAGAAAATCGCAACCGAGCGAATGCCCATTTCGGCGCAGGCTCGTACGATGCGTACGGCAATCTCACCACGGTTGGCGATCAGGATCTTTTTTATCACTTGGAGGTTCCCTTGAGCCGGTGGCACCACGACCTGCTAGACCCAGGTCGACGCGTGACCAAATGTTTCAATTCAGTCGCAGGTCCACACTAGCGCTGCTGAGGGATTAACAAAAATGAATAAAAATTGGGTCAGGCATAAGCAAACACTTATAGTTGAAGCAACTGACCGCTGACCGAGCCTGAAAAATATGCGTAAGTCATTGATGCGTATGACATTGCGTCAATTGCAGATCTTCAATGAGGTGTGTGATTTACGCTCGTACAGCCGCGCCGCCGAGGAAATGTCCCTCACACAACCGGCCGTGAGCCTACAGATTCGTCAGCTGGAAGAGCTGATTGGCCAGCCGCTGTTCGACTATGTCGGCAAAAAACTCTACATGACCGAGGCGGCGGAAGCGCTTCAGCGCGCCAGCCGCGACATTTTCGGGCGCCTGGAAAACCTCGACATGCAACTGTCGGACATGCAGGGTTCACTGCAGGGTCAGCTGAAACTGGCGGTGGAATCGAGCGCCAAATATTTCGTGCCGCATCTGTTTGCTGCATTCAAGCGCCAGCATCCGGAAGTCAATTTGCAGCTGACCGTGGTCAACCGTGGCCAGGTCATCCGCCGCCTCTCGGACAACCGTGATGATCTGGTGATCATGTCGATGGTGCCGCAGGACATGGGCCTGGAATTCCTGCCGTTCCTCAACAATCCGATTGTCGCCGTGGCGCGCCCGGATCACCCGCTGGCGCACATGGGCCCGTTGCGCTTGCAGGATCTGGAGCCGTATACGCTGCTGATCCGCGAGCCGGGCTCGGGCACGCGTCTGGCCTGCGAGGAATACTTCAAGGAAAAGCGCGTGCACTTCACTCAGACCCAGGAGGTGGCGTCCGCCGAAGCTCAGCGTGAATGCGTGCTGGCGGGTCTGGGCCTGGCGCTGTTGACGCGCCACGCCCTGAACCTGGAGCTGGCGACCGGCGGCCTGGTCGAGCTGCCGGTCGAGGAGTTGCCGCTGATGCGCAGCTGGTGTCTGGTGCAAGCCAAAGCCAAACGGCTGTCACCGGTGGCGCACGCCTTCCTGGCGTTCATCCGCAGCGAGCGGGCGCAGATTATTGCGCTGGTTGAGCGTTTCGACGGGAAGCGGCGGGCGCTGCCTGCCAATGCGTGATCTCGGGAAAATCGCCGATCTCGGCCTGAAGCTGGCGAAGTTCGAAGCGATCCTCGATTGCGCGGCGAAATTCCATGCGGCGCTGATCTTCCTGCTGACGACGGGTTTTCGCGGCGCTGTTGCGTTCTTCGTAGGGCTGAGCCATTTCGAGTCTCCCAGGGCGAGTACGGGAGTTTCACGATAGGCGTGGGGGATGACGATTTGGCTGCGCGGGGATGACAATGTGATGAAATGTGCGCAGGAATGTGATTTTTTGGAGGACGCTTTCGCGAGCAGGCTCGCTCCCACATTTGATCCCGTTATGACCCAGAATTTATGTTCTCAGAAGCCCCCCTGTGGGAGCGAGCCTGCTCGCGAACAAGGTCGGAACGACCTTGCTCAATCGTCCAGCGCTTTCACGGCCTTGGGCGACAAGCGCAGACTGCGCAGACTGCGCTTCACGCTCTTGAGATGATTGACCAGGCTCGGCCCGCGCGCCATGGCCACGCCCATCGCCAGCACGTCGATCACCACCAGATGGGCGATTCGCGAGGTAAGCGGCGTGTAGATTTCGGTGTCTTCATGCACATCGATCGCCAGATTGACGGTCGACAGTTCGGCCAACGGCGTCTGGCTCGGGCACAGGGTGATCAGCGATGCCCCGCTCTCGCGAACGAGGTTAGCGGTGATCAGCAAATCCTTGGAGCGCCCTGACTGGGAAATACAGATCGCCACATCGGTCGGCTTCAGCGTCACAGCCGACATCGCCTGCATGTGCGGATCGGAATACGCCGCCGCGGTCAGCAGCAAACGGAAAAACTTGTGCTGTGCATCCGCGGCCACCGCTCCGGAAGCACCGAAGCCATAGAACTCGACACGCTGCGCTTGGGACATCAGCGTCACCGCGCGCTGCAACTCCACCGGGTCGAGCTTCTCGCGCACTTCCATCAGGGTGTGCAGCGTGGTGTCGAAAATCTTCAGGCTGTAGTCGGCGACGGAGTCATCTTCATGGATCGCGAACTGACCGAAGCTGGCGCCGGCGGCCAGGCTCTGAGCCAGTTTAAGTTTGAGATCCTGAAAGCCGGAACAACCGATGGCGCGGCAGAAGCGCACGATGGTCGGCTCGCTGATGCCGACGCTGTGAGCCAGGTCGGCCATGGAGCTGTGCATCACTGCCGCAGGGTCAAGCAGCACGTGGTCGGCGACCTTGAGCTCCGACTTGCGTAACAGGTGACGTGACTGGGCGATGTGTTGCAGCAGATTCAAGGGGCTGGACTCTTCTTGTGGGCAAGGATGTAGCAAGCTTGTAGTTATACTACATGAATGGGCATTTTGCCTGCTCAATGCGTAACTCGATGTCCCGGCATCAGGCGCGCTGAGGTGCATGTAGCCCTTACTGCGGATTTGCCTGATCACGCAGAAGCCCGGCCAGACGGGCAGCGTCCACCGGCCGGCTGATCAGATAACCTTGCACTTCGTCGCAGCGTTCGGCGCGCAGAAATGCCAGCTGATCCTCACGCTCGACACCCTCGGCGACGACTTTGAGGGCCAGTCCGTGGGCCATGGCGATGATCGCGCGAGTGATCGCCGCGTCCGCACTGCCCTCGCTCAAGCCGCGAATGAACGCCTGATCGATCTTCACGTAATCCACCGGAATGCGCTTGAGGTAACTCAACGACGAATACCCGGTACCGAAATCATCGATCGCCAGTTTCACCCCCAGATCGCGCAGTTGCTGGAATGTGGCAATGATGTGTTCGACGCTGTCGAGCAAATGACTTTCGGTCAGCTCCAGCTCGAGGTAGTGCGGCGCCAGCCCGGTTTCTTCCAGCACTTGCCGGACCAGACTGACCAGTTTGCCCTGACGCAGCTGATGCACCGACAGGTTCACCGACACGCGGATCGGCGCCAGGCCCTGGCGCTGCCATTCGCAGGCTTGCCAGCACGCCTGACGCAAAACGAATTCGCCGATCGGCCCGATCAGACCGGTCTCTTCGGCCAGGCCAATGAAATCTGCCGGCGGCACCTGGCCCATGCTCGGATGATCCCAGCGCACCAGCGCTTCAGCGGCATTCATCCGACCGGTTTGCAGGCACAGTTTGGGTTGGTAGAACACTGTCAGTTGCTGTTCTTCAATGGCTCGGCGCAAGTGGTTTTCCAGCTGCAAGCGTTCGAGTGTGCTGGCTTGCAGGCTGTCGGTGAAGAACTGGAAATTGTTGCCGCCCAGATGTTTGGCATGCTGCATGGCCATGTTCGACTGGCTGACCAGCGCGGAAATCTCCCGCGCATTGTCCGGCAACAGGCTGATGCCCATTGAAGCGCTCACCACCAGTTCATGCCCGTCGACGCTCAGCGGCAAACGCAGCTTGGCCGACAACCGTGTCGCTACCCGTGCCAGGCTCGACAGATTGCCGTAGGCATCGAACAGCACGGCAAATTCGTCACCGGACAAGCGCGCAATGGTGTCGGCCTCAGGCAAGGCATTGACCAGCCGCCGCGCCATTTTTTGCAGCAGCTGATCGGCGACTTCATGGCCGAGGCTGTCATTGAGCAATTTGAAGCGATCCAGATTGATGTGCAGCAATGCGAGACTGCGGCGCCCGCCCTGCCGCACCCGCTGATGGGCTTCGTGCAGGCGTTCGCGGAACAGTGAACGGTTGGCCAGGCCGGTGAGCTCGTCGTAATGGGTCAGATAACGCAGGCGTTCTTCCGACGCACGCCGTGCCGAGAGGTCGGCGAAGAAGCCGACAATATGGCTGACATTGCCCCGGCTGTCGCGCACCGCGTTGAGCTGCAACCACTGCGGGTACAACTCGCCGTTCTTGCGGGTTTCCACCAACTCACCCTGCCAACTGCCGTGCTGCTCCAGTGCATGCCGGATCGCCACATAGTGGCGATGGGCATCGCGGCTGCAGGGCAACTCGACGACGTTGCGCCCGAGCATGTCGTCGATCTCGTAACCGGTGACCCGGCTGAACGCCTGGTTGATCGCAATCAGCGCGTAGTTCGGGTCGAGAATCACGATGCCTTCGCTGGCCGCTTCGAACACCGTGGCCGCCAGCCGCTGCTGCTCTTCAAGGCTTTTGCTGGCGCTGATATCGCGGCGAGTGCCGACCATGCGGATCACCCGGCCGCTGGCGCTGCGCTCTACGGCGCGGCCACGGTCCTCGATCCACACCCAGTGGCCGTCGCCGTGGCGCAGGCGATACTCAACCTGATAATCCTCGGTGCGCCCCTTCAAATGCTCGACCAGGGCGAACTTGAGTGACGGCACGTCTTCGGGGTGCAGTCGTGGCTTGAGGTCGCGCAGCAGCGCGGTGACGTACTCCGGGGCGAGGCCAAACAGTTCCTGAATCTGTGTGTGATGGACTTCGTCGGTCTGCAGGTTCCAGTCCCACAATCCGAGCTCACTGGCCTTGAGCGCAAGCGCCAGGCGCGCTTCGCTTTTGCTCAGGGCCTGATTGGCGGCATCCAGTTCGCGGCTGCGCTGGGCCACGCGATCTTCCAGATCGACCTGCGCTTCACGCAATTGCGCCTCGGCACAGCGGCGCTGTTCGATCTCTTTGCCAAGCTCATGATTGAGTTGTTCGCTGCGCGTCTGCGCTTGCTGCAAATGCTCGATCAGGTGCTGATTCTGGAAACGCCGCAGCAATCCACGGTCGATCAGCCGATTGACCTGCCATGCCACCACACTCAGCGAACCGAGCAGGATCAGACCCAGCCAGCCCCAGCCCCGCGCCTGATCGTCGCCGCCCCAGAACAGGTAGCCGATCGCTGGCAGCAGGCACGGCAAGGTAAACGAGAGGAACGCCGGCAGGCTCACCGCGTAGGCGACGCTGGCGGACAGCGTTGCCGCGCCGATCAGGCCGAACACCCAGGCTTGCTGCATGAAGTTGTCAGCGGGTACCAGAGCGATGCCGGCTCCCGCCAGCGTCAGGCCGGTCATGGTCGAACCGAGCAGGAACATGCGGAACCAGATCGGCTGGGCCTGACGATCGGGAATCGCCGAATCGAACGCGGCCACCTGAATCACCCGCAGCGCGACCAGCGACAGCAGCCACACCAGCCAGACGCTGACCACGAAGTAGCGCTGCGGGCTCCAGAGCAAAGCGGCGCAGACCAGACCATTGATCAACATGAACAGCGTGGGCAACAACGAGCCCTGATACAGCAGACGCGTGCGCTCCACCGCCATTTCGACGGCATAGTGCTTGCGGATCACCCGGGGGTCCACGGAGGGCCCCGACAGTTCGGCGCTGAGGATCATGGGCAACGTTCTTGTTCTTATAGGAGGGCGTGCGCCCGAAACGTGGACGGAGCATACACAAGCCGATCCCGATGCCAAACTGCTGCCGATCACAATTGCGGGGAAATTTTCCGCCGCTTGCGCACCGCTGCAACCCCTCAGGCGAGACGGGCCGAAGCCTGCAGCCAGTGACCGACCGGTCGTCATCGGCAGCACTTTCATCGGCTAATGCAACGCACGGTTTGCCCGGGCCTGCGGCGCACCCTAGAATGCCCCGATGCGCGATGATCTCTCCCTTCTGCTGAACTCCCTCAACGATGCCCAACGCCAGGCCGTAGCAGCCCCCGTTGGCCGTCAGTTGGTCCTGGCCGGCGCCGGTTCCGGTAAAACCCGAGTGCTGGTGCACCGTATCGCCTGGTTGATCCAGGTCGAAAACGCCTCGCCTCACTCCATCCTGTCGGTGACCTTCACCAACAAGGCCGCTGCCGAGATGCGCCATCGCATCGAGCAGTTGCTGGGCATCAACCCGGCCGGCATGTGGGTCGGCACCTTCCACGGCCTCGCGCACCGCTTGCTGCGGGCGCACTGGCAGGAAGCGGGCCTGAGCCAGACCTTCCAGATTCTCGACAGCGATGACCAGCAACGGCTGGTCAAGCGGGTGATCCGCGAGCTCGGTCTGGACGAGCAACGCTGGCCGGCGCGTCAGGCGCAGTGGTTCATCAACGGCCAGAAAGACGAAGGTCTGCGGCCGCAACACATTCAGGCCAGCGGCGACCTGTTCCTCGCCACCATGCGCGGCATCTACGAAGCCTACGAGGCAGCGTGCCTGCGGGCTGGCGTGATCGACTTCTCCGAACTGCTGCTGCGCGCGCTCGATCTGTGGCGCGATCACCCGGGCCTGCTGGCGCACTACCAAAAGCGCTTCCGCCATATTCTGGTCGACGAATTCCAGGACACCAACGCCGTGCAGTACGCCTGGTTGCGCCTGCTCGGCAAGGGCGGCGACAGCCTGATGGTGGTCGGCGACGACGACCAGTCGATTTACGGCTGGCGCGGGGCGAAGATCGAGAACATCCATCAGTACTCTTCGGACTTCCCGGACTCCGAAACGATTCGTCTGGAACAGAATTACCGCTCCACCGCCGGTATCCTCAAAGCCGCCAACGCGCTGATCGCCAACAACACCGGGCGTCTCGGTAAAGAGCTGTGGACCGACGGTGGCGATGGCGAAGCGATCAACCTGTACGCCGCGTTCAACGAGCATGACGAAGCGCGCTACGTGGTAGAAACCATCGAAAGCGCGCTGAAAACCGGTCTGGCCCGTAGCGATATCGCGATTCTGTACCGCTCCAACGCCCAGTCGCGGGTGCTCGAAGAAGCCCTGCTGCGCGAGCGCATCCCGTACCGCATCTATGGCGGGCAGCGCTTCTTCGAACGCGCGGAAATCAAGAACGCCATGGCCTACCTGCGCTTGCTCGAAGGTCGTGGCAACGACGCGGCGCTGGAGCGAGTGATCAATGTACCGGCGCGGGGCATCGGCGAGAAAACCGTCGAAGCGATCCGCGAGCATGCGCGACACAGCGACGTGTCGATGTGGGAAGCGATGCGCCAACTGGTGGCGAACAAAGGCCTGACCGGGCGCGCCGCGAGTGCGCTCGGTGCGTTTATCGAACTGATCGAGAACCTCGCCGCCAAGTGCGCCGAGATGCCGCTGCACCTGATGACGCAAACCGTCATCGAGCAATCCGGCCTGATCGCTTATCACGAAGCGGAAAAAGGCGAAAAAGGCCAGGCGCGGGTGGAAAACCTTGAGGAACTGGTCAGCGCCGCACGTAACTTCGAGAACACCGAAGAGGACGAAGAACTGACCCCACTGGCGGCGTTCCTCGGCCACGCTTCGCTGGAGGCCGGCGACACTCAGGCCGACGAGCACGAAGACAGCGTGCAGCTGATGACCCTGCACAGCGCCAAAGGCCTGGAATTCCCTTACGTGTTCCTCGTGGGCATGGAAGAAGGCCTGTTCCCGCACAAGATGAGCCTGGAAGAACCGGGGCGTCTCGAGGAAGAACGGCGTCTGGCTTACGTCGGTATCACCCGGGCGATGCAGAATCTGGTCATGACCTACGCCGAAACCCGGCGCCTGTACGGCAGCGAAACCTACAACAAGGTGTCGCGTTTCGTCCGCGAGGTGCCGAAAGGCCTGATCCAGGAAGTGCGCCTGTCCAATAGCGTCAGCCGACCGTTCGGCGGCAACCAGTCGATGAGCGGCAGCAGCCTGTTCAACGGCAGCGAGATTCCGGAAACCGGTTTTGTGCTCGGTCAGGCCGTACGTCACTCGATCTTCGGCGAAGGGGTGATCCTCAACTTCGAAGGTTCCGGCGCCCAGGCCCGGGTGCAGGTGAACTTCAGCGAAGGCAGCAAGTGGCTGATGCTCGGCTATGCCAAGCTGGAAGCGATCTAATCACCGGCACTGAACCCATGTGGGAGCGAGCCTGCTCGCGAAAGCGCTGTGTCATCAAGCAATCATTTGCCTGACACGACACCTTCGCGAGCAGGCTCGCTCCCACAGGTTATGCGACGCAAGTGCATCAATCCCTCTGAACCTATCGCCTTTTCCTACAGACAAAAGTACATCGGCTGATTGCCTCGCCAAGCTGAACGCAACCTGTCAGGCAAAAGCCCGAAACACTCTCTCGCTAGCCAGTAACACTTCAGCTGTGCAACATGGCGCGCGTGTCTCCACAAAACGGGAATACCCTTTATGAAACGTTTTCTTAGCATCGCCATGGCGTTGTGCATCGGCCTGACGATGAGCCTCGACGCCAACGCCAAGCGCTTTGGTGGTGGCAAAAGCGCCGGCGCTGCGCCGACGCACCAGACCAGCCAGATGGCTCCCTCTTCTCCAGGCGTGGGCGGCGCAGCAGCGACCGCTGGCGCTGCCGGTGCTGCTGGCGCCGCGGCCAAGGCCGGCGGTGCTTCGCGCTGGCTCGGCCCATTGGCGGGCATCGCCGCCGGTGGCCTGCTCGCGTCGATGTTCATGGGCGACGGTTTCCAGGGCATGCAGATCTTCGACATCCTGATCATGGCCCTGATCGCGTTCGTGATCTTCCGCTTCATCGCCGCCCGTCGTCGCAAGCAGCAGGAGCAATTCGCTCCGGCCGGCGCGCCGATGCAGCGTGAAGTGTTCGAGCAGAAGCCTGCCGCCATGGGTTCGATCTTCGGTGGTTCGGCTGCTCCGGCTGCCGCCCGTCCAGTGATCAACGCACCGGCCTGGTTCAACGAAGAGCGCTTCCTTGAAGCTGCGCGTAGCCACTTCCAGTCGCTGCAGCAGCACTGGGACGCCAACGAAATGGACAAGATCGCCGAGTTCGTGACCCCGCAAATGCTTGAGTTCCTCAAGCGTGAGCGAGCGGATCTGGGCGATGGCTTCCAGTCGACCTACATCGACAACCTGCAGGTGCAACTGGACGGCGTCGACGATCGTGCCGACAAGACCATCGCCACCCTGACCTTCACCGGCGTGTCGAAAACCTCACGTTTCGACCAGGGCGAAGTCTTCAGCGAAAGCTGGAACATGGAACGTCCGCAGGGCGACAACCAGCCTTGGCTGGTCGCCGGTATCCGCCAGAACGGCTGATCCCTGCTGCGCTTCACTTGCGGTAACAGAACCCCGGCCTCGGCCGGGGTTTTTCATTTCACGGTTGCATCTATGGCGAGCTACTGTATAAACCGGCCCATATAAACCGCGCCATTCAGCAAGAGGATCCCGGACGTGGAAGAAATCATCGAACAACTGCGCGAAGCCAACGAACCCGTACCGGTTCCTTTGGAATTGCCTGACGAAGACCTGCTGGTGGAAATCGAAGAACAACTGTTCATCGACATTCCGTTCGTCTTCAAAGAATTTTTGCTGACCGTCAGCGATGTGGTCTATGGCAGCCTCGAGCCGGTGACCGTCACTGATCCGCAATCGCACACTTATCTGCCGGACGTGGCAGCCAATGCATGGGACGTGGGTGTTGATCGCAGCTTGATCCCGATCTGTCAGGACGGCGATGACTACTACTGTGTCGAAGAAGACGGCACCGTGGTGCTGTGGCAGGCCGAAGAAGAACTGATTGCTGAAGAAACCTGGGAATCGGTGTGGCACTGGGCGCGGGACGTCTGGCTGGAAAGCTGAGCCGCCAAACGCCCCTGTGGGTCAATGCCCCGACGATTCCTTATGGTTGTCGAGGGTTTCCAGCAAGGCCACCTGCATCCGCGTATGCACGCGGATGAACCAGCGCCAGAGCAGCGCCGCTACGGCGGCCGCCACGACTGCGATCAGCACCAGCAGCTTGTTGGTCGGCAGGATACTGGCCGACAAGGCTGCCAACAGCAGGAAAATCACCAGCAGCGAGAGAATCGGGATCACTTCGGCGATCACCCGGCGCACTCGCTGTGTGTGACGCCCGGCCATCTCCGGCTTGACGCCCATTTCCGCCAGCAGCATCGACAGCGCCTTGAGCTTGCGATAAGCCGCAATCAGGAACGGTAGCGAGACCAGCAACGCACCGCCCCAGATCAGTGCCTTCTGCCAGCTCGGATCGCTGATCCAGTCCTGCAGCCACAACGAGATGCGCTCGGCGAAGTATGCGCCGGCAAAGAAGATCGCAATCACCAGCGCCAGATTGACCCCGACCTGCAACAGGATCCGCCGGATCATCGACGCCAGTAGCGCGCCCTCACCTTGCGGTTGGATGCTGCGCAACCATTCGCCATACATGCCGAGTACACGCCCTAGACGCTTGGGCACGACTGCCGAGAGCTTGATCGACAACGGATCCGCCGCGCGGATCAGATACGGTGTCAGCAGTGTGGTGATCACCGACACGGCTACAGCGACCGGGTAGAGGAAGTTGCTGGTCACCTGCAAGGTCATGCCTAGCGCGGCGATGATGAAGGAAAATTCGCCAATCTGTGACAGACCCATGCCGACTCGCAGCGAAGTCCGTCCGTCGTTGCCGGCGATAAACGCACCGAGGCCGCAGGACAACATCTTGCCCAGCACTACGGCCACGGTAATTACCGCAATCGGCCAGGCGTATTCGATGAGAATCAGCGGGTCGAGCATCAGCCCGATGGCGACGAAAAAGATTGCGCTGAACAGATCGCGAACCGGCTCGACCAGCCGTTCGATTTTCAGCAATTGCCGGGACTCGGCCATGATCGCGCCGATCAGGAAAGCGCCGAGAACCATGCTGTATTCGAGCTTGACCACCAGCAGACAGAAGCCGAAACACAGGCCGAGCACGGTGATCAGCAGCATCTCGTTGCTTTCGAATTTCGCCACATAAGCCAACAGACGCGGCACCAGCAGGATGCCGATGACCAGCGCGACGATCATGAACAGCGACAGCTTGCCGACCGTGGAGAACACTTCGCCCGAGCTCACCGTGCCGCTGACGGCGATGCTCGACAGCAGCGCAATGATGCCGATGCCAAGGATGTCCTCGACAATGAGCACACCGAAGATCAACTGCGCGAAGCGCTCGTTCTTCATCTTCAGGTCATTCAGCGCTTTGACGATGATCGTGGTGGAGGAGATCGCCAGAATCGCGCCGAGGAACAACGAATCCATGGTGTTCCAGTCGAACCAGCGGCCGATTTCGTAGCCGATCCAGATCATCAGGATGATTTCGAGAAACGCGGCAATGAACGCCGTGGCGCCGACCTTGAACAGCTTGCGCAGGCTGAACTCCAGACCAAGGCAGAACATCAGGAAGATCACCCCGAGTTCGGCCAGGGTCTTGATGGTTTCTTCGTCGTGAATCAGGCCGAACGGCGGCGTATGCGGGCCGATGATGAAGCCGGCGACGATGTAGCCGAGCACCACCGGTTGTTTGAAACGATGAAACAGTACGGTTACCACGCCCGCGACCAGCATGATCACTGCCAGATCCTGAATAAAACTGATGGCATGCATGGCGTAGGCTCCTTGATGACGAGGCGCGCGGACAGACGTAAGACGTTCTGCGCGAGCAGGGTAAAAATCCGCTTTTAATGTAGGAATTGCCCTTGGGCAGGGCTTTTGCAGGTTAACACCGCGACTTCGCTCTGGAAGCCGGTGCAATATATGGAAACAGATCGCTACCGGCGTGACGGCGGCCCGCCGCGCGGCGTCCCGATAACGGTGCTTTTTGAAAAGCCACCAGGTGCCCGCAGAGGCGCTTCCTGCAATCAGCCTTGATCCGTGAGAACGTTATGGAACCCGGAAACGCCCAGCTGTCGATGACGGTACTGATGACCCCCGACATGGCCAACTTCTCTGGCAATGTCCACGGCGGCACCCTGCTCAAATACCTCGACGAAGTGGCCTACGCCTGCGCCAGCCGTTATGCCGGGCGCTACGTGGTGACCCTGTCCGTGGATCAGGTGATTTTCCGCGAGCCGATTCATGTCGGCGAACTGGTGACGTTCCTGGCCTCGGTCAACTACACCGGCAACACGTCGATGGAAGTTGGCATTAAAGTGGTCACCGAAAACATCCGCGAACGCTCGGTGCGCCACACCAACAGCTGCTTCTTCACCATGGTCGCGGTGGATGATCAGCGCAAACCGGCCGCCGTGCCGCCGTTGCAACCGCAGAACAGCGAAGACAAACGCCGCTTCATGCAGGCGCAGCAGCGCCGGCAGATTCGTCAGGAACTGGAGAAGCGTTATCAGGAGATCAAGGGCGACGCCTGAGACCAAAAAGCAAAAGATCGCAGCCTTCGGCAGCTCCTACATTTTGGAATGCAAACCCATGTAGGAGCTGCAGAAGGCTGCGATCTTTTTTGAACAACGACGAGATTAAAGACTGATCGCGGTCGCCTCGAATTTCACCCGCGGATGCGCAATGCGATCCTGCGCCCGCACAAGTTGCAGCTCGTAACTGGCGCACGCCTGGGTTTCCAGCAACACCTCATGCACTGCCGCTGCGGTGAATTCGAATGCCGCCAACAGCGTGTCGCCCAGCAGTACCCGCGCCAGGAACAGGCCGGATGTCAGATCGCCCACCCCCACCGGCTGACGCGGAAACGCCAGCAAGGGACGGCGCAAATGCCAACTGCCCTCAGCCGTCACCAACAACATTTCGAAGCCATCCGCCGGTTTGCCCGGATAATCCAGATGCTTGACCAGTACCGCTTTCGGTCCGCGCGCCAGCAGCGCCCGTGCCATCGCCAGGCAATCGAACAGCGACTGCGGCTTGCGCCCGGAAAAACTGTCCAGCTCCAACTGGTTCGGGCACATGATGTCCGCCACGGCAGCCGCTTCATCGAGAAGGAAATCGCTGACCTCGGTGGGCACGCTGCAGCCTTTCTCCGGATGGCCCATCACCGGATCACACAGATACAGCATCTTTGGATTGACCGCTTTGATCCGCGCCACACCGCTGAGAATCGCCCGGCCCTGCGCGGCGCTACCGAGATAGCCGGACAGCACCGCGTCGCAATTGCCCAGCTCGCCAATCGCAGCGATGCCTTCGATCAGCTCGGGAATCTGCTGCGGTGCCAGCACTTCACCGGCCCACTGACCATACTGGGTGTGGTTGGAAAACTGCACGGTGTTGAGCGGCCAGACGTTGACCCCGACCCGCTGCATCGGAAAAACCGCAGCGCTGTTGCCGGCGTGGCCAAACACCACGTGGGACTGGATGGCGAGCAGATGAGGCGTACGTTTCATTCGGGTCATTCCGTAAAACGATTGAAATTCAAGCCGCGCAGTATGCGACGAAACACAGCCTGTACGACAGACCGGCGAGACAGTTAAGCTGACGCCATCTTTTGGAGTTCGATGTCGATGCTGACCCTGGAAAACATCTTCGTGCTGATGCTGTTCGCCGCCGCCGGTGCCTGGCTATGGCACAACCACGGCTTGCGCGAGCGCGCGCTGGAGCGGGTCAAACAGCATTGCACCAATGTTGGCGTCGAGCTGCTGGACGGTAACGTCGCGCTGAAAAAGATCGGGCTGATCAGGGATGCCAACGGTCGCCGACGACTGGCGCGGGTCTACAACTTCGAGTTCACCGTGACTGGCGAAAGCCGCCACAACGGCACCGTCACCCAGTTCGGCGCGCACAGTGCGCAGATTGAACTGGCACCCTACCCGGCGCCGTTCGACGACACGCCGCCGGTGGTCGAAGTGCACAAGCCTCGCGCAGAAGTCATCGAGCTGAGCCAGTGGCGCCAGGAACATACCAAGTGGAAGCCTTGAGCTGACTCACTGAATCCGGCATTCAGCCAAACCGGCTTGCAGCTGTTCGATGTTCTGCGGTTCAGCGAAGATCAGCTCAATTCTTGAGTCTTTTCGCCATTCGCTGGCTTGCCAACTCAGCTCGGCATGCTCCAGCGCATTGCCCGAAACCCAGCCATCCGTGCTGTGGATAACCAGTTTCGCCCGGTTCCAGTCGAGCGCGCTCAGCCAATCGGCGATGCGTGCTTGATCAAATACCTGCCCCGGATGCCAGCGCCAACCGATGCTCCAGCCCCCCTCTTGAGCCTGACTCAGGCAGATCGGTTCGGCCGGATCGCTCCAGAGCGCTGGCAGCTGTGCCAATCCAGTGGGCAGCGGCAGATGCCCTGCGTCTTCGTTCGCCTTTACTGCCAGCCCCGGAAGCTCGCTCAGAGGCAGTTGCGCTTGCTGCGTCCAGATCAGCCTGACGGGCGGCAACTGGCTGGCGATTCTGTTTCGAGCTGTTTCATCGAGATCTTCCGCTTTGTTCAGCAGCAACAACCCCGCACTGGCCAACGCTTGCTGCTGAGCGTCCGGCAAGGCTCTACCTGCGTGCAATGCCTGAGCGTCCAAAACCAGAACACAGGGCTGAACCGCCAGCACACCCAGCCACGGCGCCTCATTCAGTTGCTTGAGCAATTGCGCCGGATGGCCCAGCCCGGATGGCTCGATAAACAGTCGATCCGGCCTGGCCTTGCGCAGCAGGCGGCCAAGGCCGATCTGGAATGGCGCGCCATTGACGCAACACAGGCAGCCCCCGGCCACCTCACCCAGTGCGATACCATCGTCGTCGCGAGTCAGCAGCGCGGCGTCCAGACCAATCTGGCCGAACTCGTTGATCAGTACCGCCCAGCGTTCGTCCGCAGGCCGTTGCGCCAGCAACTGGCGAATCAGGCTGGTCTTGCCGGCGCCCAACGGGCCGGCGATGACGTGGGTCGGAATGTTCTGCAACATGGCGGGTACTTTCTGCGGACAGTTATTGAGGAGATCGAAGATGCGCTGGTCGGGATGGTCGTTGCTGTTGGCGCTGCTGTCGAGTGAAGCGTGGGCTCAGGCCTGCGTGGTGCACACACAGGGCGAACGGCTCGACGTCAAAGTCTGTCAGCAGAACCGGACGATTCCGCAGAAATTGTTCAATGACGGCTTCTGCCAACCGACGCTGGCCGGGCAGAAGGTCGAGGTGGAATACGTCGACCAGTGCCCGAGCGGCGCTTTCGGCGTGTGCAGCAACGCGCAAGTCGCCAATATGCCCTATCGCCAGGATATCCACTATTACGGCGTGGCCACCGATACGGCGTATCTCAAGCCATATTGCGAAGGCCAGAGCCAGGGCGTCTGGCGCAAGCCCTGATGTGTCAGCCGAGCCAGTCGAGGGTCAGCAACAGACGGCGCTCACCGGGTGCCGGTTGCGGCGAACGATGGATCAGGCCGAAGCCTTCATTGCCGTGCCACTTTTCGCCTTTGAGCAGCGCGACGTCGCCGCTGTTGAGCTGGCGAATCGACGCTGGATCTTGCGGTTCGGCATCGGCCTGGCCAAGTTGCGCGCGGTCCATCGCACCCTCCTCAAGCCATTGGCTGCCGATGCCAGCGTAAGTAGTGATCAGGCGCACCGGCACGTGATCGACGTGGAAACGCGGACACATGGCCTTGTCCAGCACGCGCAAACGCACGCCAATACGCCGCGCGCCCAGCAGGCAGGTGAAGGCACTGATCAGCCATTTGAGGTCGCTGATGAAACCTTCGAAACCGTGCAGATCACGCAGCCCTGCAGCCAGACCGGCGAGATCCGGTTCGGCATCTTCGTCGGGCAATTCCAGACACAGCGACTCGGCCAAGGGCTCGTTGAGCGACAGCACCAATTGCGCAAAATCGGCGATGTGCACGGGTAGCTGGCGTTGCCAGACGGCGAGATTGGTCTGGTCGTCCAGGATTCGCGTCAACGTTTGCGGTGTCACACCCTGGTGCTGCTGACGGGTAAGAAGCGGCTGATCCTTGAGTGCGAGCATCAGGCGGCCTCTTCTTGCCAAGGGCCGAATGGATCAGGCAGCGAACGCCAGCCTTCTACACCCATGGCCATTTCTTCGTCGGTCAAAAGACAGGCATCGAGTTCGGCGGAGAGCTGTAGGAAATCGATGTTCTGACCAATGAAAACCAGCTCCTGGCGGCAATCTCCTACGCTTGGAGTCCAGTTTTCCATGATCGCCTGCACGCTTTCCTGATCTTCGGGCCATTGATTCTTTGCTACGAAACGCCACCAGCGCCCGGCGAATCCATGCCGCATCAAACCGCCGGCTTGAGACCAGCTACCGGCATCGGTGGGTTTGCTGGCGAGCCAGAAGAAGCCTTTGGAGCGCAGCAGCTTGCCGTTCAGCCATGGGCGGTCAATGAAGCTGAAAAAGCGTTGCGGGTGGAATGGCCGGCGCGCGCGGTAGGCCGTCGAGGCGATGCCGTATTCCTGTGTTTCCGGGACGTGCTCACCGCGCAATTCCTGCAGCCACCCAGGCGCTTGTGCGGCCTTCTCGAAATCGAAACGACCGGTGTTGAGGATTTTCTCCAGGGGGATTTCGCCCATCACCATTGGAATGATTTCAGCCTGGGCATTGAGGCGCTTGAGGATCGCGGTAAGTTCTTCGCGCTCGTGCTGGCTGATCAGGTCGATTTTGCTGATCAGCAGGACGTCGGCGAACTCGATCTGCTCGATCAACAGATCGGTGATGGAACGCTCGTCTTCTTCACCGAGAATCTCGCCGCGAGAGGCAAGGCTTTCGGCCGCTTGGTAATCGAGCAGGAAATGCACGCCGTCGACGACCGTGACCATGGTGTCCAGGCGCGCGATGTCGGCGAGGCTTTGCCCTTGTTCATCGCGGAAGGTGAAGGTTTCAGCGACCGGAAGCGGTTCGGAAATGCCAGTGGACTCGATCAGCAGGTAATCAAAACGATCCTCGCGGGCGAGTTTGCTGACTTCTTCAAGGAGGTCTTCACGTAACGTACAGCAGATACAGCCATTGCTCATTTCGATGAGTTTTTCCTCCGCGCGGTTCAGGCTGACATCACGCTGGACTTCACTGCCATCGATGTTGATTTCGCTCATATCGTTGACGATCACCGCTACACGCAAGCCGTCTCGGTTACGTAGTACGTAATTCAAAAGTGTACTTTTTCCCGCGCCGAGAAATCCGGAAAGTACGGTGACGGGCAATTTGGCTGACATTGGATAATCCTCATAAATGGCAGCCGATTTGCGCTTTCAGGTGTGCGCTTGGCGTGTTGCGCTCCATTACTCGGGGCAATGAAGGCAAACGATTGTGATCGGCAGCTCAGGCTGGTGGCGATTTATGTTATAGTATAACAACCTGAGCTTGCCAGTCCGACGCAGGAGATTTCGCAAATTGCCGCACCACCGATCGTGGAAACTCGCAATTAACAATGGGTTGAAATACCTGCTTTTGAGCTGCGCTACGTCGCTGGCCGGCCAAGCCCAAGCGCAAATGCCGGCGCTCGCGCACTGCACGCGCAGCGCTAATTTGCTGGCATGTGTGGACGCCGACGGCAATGCCTATAGCGTCAATACGGTCGGCACCACGCTTTACCTGCGCGGATTCGAGAAGGACGGCCATCGCTATTGGGCGCAAACCAACAGCCGCTTCGGCCAATTAACCTTTTTTACCGGCATCGCCTCCGATGGCGAGGCTTGGGTTGGCTATACCCGTCGTGTCGGCTGGACGACCATCAACCGTTTTTCCAGCTCGGGAGGGAGCAGCGCCAGATTCACTTGCAGCCGGATGAGGGGCTGCTAGTGAAAACCTTTTCATGAAAAAAGCATCGCTGAATGGATTGTTATAATGTAACGTAAATAGAGATCAATACGACGGTCTCACCATGAATGCTCTTACTCTCCCGGATATCGCCGCCCAATCTTCGCGCCAGGCACTGCCACTCGATTGGGTAGGCATGCGTGGGATTGCCCTACCTGTTGTGCTCGAAAGCCAACGCCTCAGCGCCAGAGTCGACGCTGGCGTGAGTCTCGATGATGGCGATGCGCGCGGGATTCACATGTCGAGGCTGTATCTGGCACTCGAAGCCCTCGAACAGCGAAGCCTTTCTCCCGCTCTGCTGCATCAGGTACTCAAGGGTTTTCTGGTAAGTCACCAAGGTCTATCCGTCTGCGCATATCTGAACATTCACACCGACTTATTGCTGAAACGGCCGGCGTTAGTCAGCCCCCTAGCCGGCTGGAAATCCTATCCGACAACCATTTCAGCAAGCCTGAAACAGCAAATGTTCCACGTGGAACTAAAACTCGAATTGCCCTATTCCTCGACATGCCCCTGCTCGGCAGCCTTGGCAAGGCAATTGATCCAGCAGCAATTCGTCGACGATTTCGCCAACAAGGCTCTGCAACACGCAGATGTTTTGGCATGGCTTGGCTCAACCAAAGGGATCGTAGCGACGCCGCACAGCCAACGTAGCTATGCGCAACTGCACCTGCATCTCGACAATTTCATCGACGAGCTACCGCTGACAGCGATCATCGATGACGCTGAAGCAGCCCTCGGCACAGCCGTGCAGACCGCAGTAAAGCGCCCCGACGAGCAAGCGTTCGCTCTCGCCAATGGGCAAAACCTGATGTTCTGCGAAGACGCCGCGCGCCGCCTCAATCTGGCACTGCAGCGCACGCCCGGCATCAAACAATTGCATATCCGCGTGATCCACGCCGAAAGCCTGCATGCCCATGATGCCGTCGCCGAAAGCAGCTGGCAGCGGGAGCAAATATGATCCGCTGCCAATCGCTGGTCTGGGGCGCTCCCGGCCAACCGCTGACGACGCCTCTGAGTCTTGAGTTCGAGAGCGCCAGTCTGACCGCCATCATCGGCGCCAACGGCTGCGGCAAAAGCAGCCTGCTAAAGGTCATCGCCGGATTGCAGAAGCCTCTCGCTGGCAAAGTGGAAATGGCTGTTCCACGCCAAAGCGGAATTTCCTTTCTGCCGCAGCAACAGCACTTGGATCGGCAATTTCCAATAAACCTGGAAGAACTCATCGCCGCAGGTTTCTGGGGCCGCCGGCTGTCGACGCAACTGCGCACGCAGCGACTGAAAAACGCATTGGAAGACTGGCACTTGAGTGGCCTCGAACAGCGTCCGTTGATGGCCCTGTCCGGCGGTGAGCTACAACGTGCCCTGCTCGCACGACTGAGCCTCGCTGACGCCCCGGTGCTGTTGCTCGATGAACCGCACGCCGCACTCGACGATCTCGGCCAGCAATTGCTCTGGCAACACATTCACCACTGGCACGCCGAGGGCCGGACACTGGTCGTGGTCTGCCATGACCTGGCGGCGGTACGAGAACATGTTCCGCATACGCTGCTGATCAAAAACGGCCACTGCGTGTACGGAACCAGCCGAGAACTGATCCAGCCGACACCGCACATGCAGGTCGCCTGATGCTCGCCACCGTCAGCCAATTCTGGCAGCCGTTCAGCGAGTTTGTGTTCATGCGCCGGGCCTTGCTAGGCGGCTTAGTGTTGGCGTGCAGCACGGCGCCCTTGGGCGTGTTTCTGATTCTCAGACGGATGAGCCTGATCGGCGACGCTGTCGCCCACGGCATTCTCCCTGGTGCAGCGCTGGGATTCTGGTTTGCCGGTTTGAGCCTTCCTGCCCTGACGCTCGGCGGCCTCGGCGCCGGCCTGAGCATGGCCGGACTTGCAGCCTGGATAACCCGGCGTACGGGTTTGCGCGAGGACGCCAGTCTCGCCGCGATCTATCCGATTTCACTCGCCAGCGGCGTGCTGATTCTCGGTATTGCCGGCAAGCGCCTCGACCTTCTGCACTTGCTGTTCGGTTCGGCGCTAGCCGTGGATGGACCTACGCTGACCGGCATGCTTTGGGTCTCGGCCATCAGCCTCATGGCCATGGCGGCGATCTACAAACCCCTGCTGCTGGACACACTCGACCCGCTGTTCTTGCGCACAGTCAGCCGTATCGGGCCACTGGCTCATGGCGTGTTCCTGACTCTGGTCGTGCTGAATCTGGTGATCGGTTTTCAGGCCATCGGCGCGCTGATGGTAGTGGGACTGATGATGCTTCCGGCTGCCGCGTCGAGATTCTGGAGTCGTCGTCTGCCGATACTGATTGCCGTCGCCGCCGTCATGGGCTGCGTGTCTGTGTGGCTGGGCTTGCTGCTGTCGTTCTACTACTCGCTGCCCAGCGGCCCGGCCATCGTGCTGGTCGCGGGGGTCAGCTATCTGCTGTCGGTGGTGTTTGGACCGGTTCACGGTTTGCTGCGCCGCCCGCCTTTGCTCACATCCCAATGAGGTGTTTCCCGATGCGCGCTCTACTTGTGCTGTTCAGCCTGATGCTGTCGATGTCCTTGTCGGCCGCCGAAAAACTGCCGGTGGTCACCAGCTTCAGCATCCTTGCCGACATGGTTCATCAGGTCGGCGGCGAGCACGTGCAGATTACCAACATGGTCGGCGCGGACGCCGATGCGCACACCTACGAGCCGACACCGGACGATGCCAAGGCGCTGCTCAAAGCCAAAGTGATCATCAAGAACGGCCTCGGTTTCGAGCCTTGGCTGGATCGCCTGGTGACCAGCACCGACAGCAAGGCAACGGTGATCAGTGCCAGTCGCGGGGTGATTCCACGTTCGCTCGATGAAGACGGCGAGACCGTTGCGGATCCACACGCCTGGCACAATCTGGCGAACGCTGAGTTGTACGTCGCCAACATCACCAAGGCGCTGATCGCCGCCGACCCGGCCAACAAGGCTGACTACGAGCGCAACAGCCAGACCTACCTCAAGCAGATCTATGCCCTGCTCGCCGAAGCCAAAAACAAACTCGGCGCGCTGCCGCCGGGTAATCGCAAAATCGTCACCAGCCACGATGCCTTTGGCTATCTGGGACAGGCCTATGGCATCGACTTTATCGCGCCACAGGGTTTGTCCACCGAACGCGAACCCTCCGCCGCCGAAGTCGCTGCGCTGATCACGCAGATTCGCCAGGCGAAGGTCAAAGCGGTGTTCATGGAAAACATCAAGGACGCGCGCCTGCTCAAGCAGATCGCGGACGAAAGCGGCGCGCACATTGGCGGCACACTGTACTCGGATGCATTGGCGGCGAGTGGACCGGCGAGCACCTTTACCGGGCTGTTCGAATACAACCTCAATACGCTGTACAAGGCGTTGAGTCAGCCATGACTTGAGGTGTACTTCCGATCTATTCGCGAGCACGCTCGCTCCCACAGTTGGAATGGGTTCCAGCTGTGGGAGTCGGAGGTTTTAAGCGCGGGGTTTTACCGTACCGCAATCCTGGCCGAGCCACACTGCCCGGGTTTCCAGACTGCCCTTCTGGTTGATGCCGATGGCGTTGAAGGTGCCATTGGCAACGGTGGTGAATTCGCGGTCACTGAGGAATGTCGCCACACCGGTGCCTTGGGCTTTCGGGCAGCTGAAGCGGAATTTCCACTGGTTGCCGGTGCGCTCGGTGATCTGCTGTTTGCAGCCCGATTGCGGATCGGCCAGCGGGATATCGTTGGTTGCCACCTGCTGCGGCGTCAGGCAGGCACGGATCCCCTTGCCGCCAATATTGATGCCGTTTTTCTCGAGCGCAGCGCGCTGCTGCGGGGTGATCTGGCCTTGAATCTGGCCAAGGATCGATTGCACGTCCATGGCCTGATCATCGACCTTCAGATTGCTCGAAGACATTTCCCACAACCCCGGCTGCAGCATTTGTGCCTGCGCAACCACCGGTAATGCCAAACCCAGGCCCAGCGCCAAACCCAGCAGACGAACGTTCATCGAGTAACTCCTGATCAGTTGTGGCCGTTAGACGCCGGCCGATTGTGTCGGTTCATGCGCCGATTAAATAGAGACAATCGCCGCAGAACATGGTCTGTTAAGCATTGCATCTCGCGGAGCAAGGCTGCCCCATGGATTTTTTCGGACCGCACATTTTCGGTTACCTGATCGCCCTGTTGCACACACTCGGTTCGATCGCTGCGATCCATGCGGTGCTCACCGTGCGCACAGCGCAAGGCTCGATCGCCTGGGCATTGTCGTTGATCTTCATTCCCTACTTCACGCTTATTCCATATCTGGTATTTGGTCGCAGCACCTTCGATGGCTACATCAAGGCCCGGCGCCAGGCCAACGAGCAGATGCGCCTGGCCATTTCCGAACTGAA
Source organism: Pseudomonas sp. TE9122 (assembly GCF_056278925.1). Lineage (NCBI taxonomy): Bacteria > Pseudomonadati > Pseudomonadota > Gammaproteobacteria > Pseudomonadales > Pseudomonadaceae > Pseudomonas > Pseudomonas sp. TE9122. The sequence goes on from NZ_JBWBQI010000001.1 coordinate 5,380,237, forward strand.
CTGGCGTCCGTGGGTGGAGGAAGCCCTGGCCGCTCGCGCTTCGAGTGCCTACGCCTCACTGCGCGCGATGCCGAAACTGGGGCGCATGCCGTGCCTGGCGAACAACGAGGTGCAACTGCTGGTGAACGGCACTGCAACCTTCGATGCGATATTTCAGGCGATCGAACAAGCCAGGCAAGCAGTGCTGGTCCAGTTCTTCATCATTCACGACGACCGGCTCGGCCAGCGCTTGCGTGATTTGCTGTTGCAGAAAGCCGCCGAAGGCGTGTCGATTCATTTGCTCTATGACCGCATTGGCAGCCATGCCCTGCCCCATCATTACGTGCAGGCGCTGCGTGACGCCGGCGTCGAGGTCAAAGCCTTTGCCACGCGCAGCGGCTGGCTCAACCGCTTTCAGGTCAACTTTCGCAACCACCGCAAAATCGTTGTAGTCGATGGCGTAGTCGGCTTTGTCGGCGGGCATAACGTCGGCGATGAATACATGGGTGAGAAGCCACCATTGGCGCCGTGGCGTGACACCCACGTCAAAGTCCGCGGGCCGGTGGTGGCCTGCATGCAGGAATCGTTCGCGGAAGACTGGTTCTGGGCTACTCGCACTCTGCCGCCGTTGATCCTTCCGGATACGTACCCGGAGGATGGCGTGCTTTGCCAATTGCTCGCCAGCGGCCCGGCGGACGCCTACGAAACCTGCTCGCTGTTTTTCGTCGAAGCCATTCACGCAGCAACGCAACGCGTATGGATCACCAGCCCTTACTTTGTCCCGGACGAAGCGGTGTTCGCGGCATTGAGGCTGGCGGTTTTGCGTGGTGTCGATGTGCGCCTGCTGTTGCCGTCACGGCCTGATCACCGCATTGTCTACGCCGCCTCAAGCCTGTATGCCTTTGAAGCGGTACGGGCCGGCGTTAGGGTGTTCCGTTATCGACCGGGTTTTCTGCACCAGAAAGTGGTGTTGATCGACAGCGAAATCAGCGCCATCGGCAGCGCCAACCTGGACAATCGCTCGTTCCGCCTGAATTTCGAAGTGATGTTGCTGACCGTCGACAGTGAGTTCGCCGCCGCCGTGGAACACATGCTCAATGACGATTTCGCCCAGGCCGATGAGGTGGCCAAAGAAGAAAGCCGGGAGATCCACCGCCTGCAACAGGTCGGCATGCGGATCGCCCGGCTGATTTCGCCGATTCTCTGAGCGCCCCGCTTCAGGGGTGGTAGATGTCGTCGCGGGTCCAAGGCAGCTCGTGGCTGCCATCCGGATGCGCTTTCACAGCGAGGATCTGATGCAGATTGATCCAGCCCCGCGCGAAGGCATAAGCGCAACCGGCCAGATACAGACGCCAGATACGCAGTGCTTGCTCAGGCACCAGTTTCGCCGCAGCTTCGAGGTTGTCCTCCAGTCGCTCGCTCCAGTGATCGAGCGTGCGCGCGTAATGCAGGCGCAGGCTTTCGACATCGACAATTTCCAGTCCCGCTTCACTGATTTCGGCAGAGATCATCGCCAGATGCGGTAACTCGCCGTTGGGAAACACGTATTTTTCGATGAAGTTGCCTGCGCCGCGTCCAACCGGGCGGCCGTCGGTGTGCTTGGCGGTAATGCCGTGGTTCATTACCAGGCCGCCCTCCTTCACCGCACCAAACAGGGTTTTGCAGTATTCGGCGAGATTGGCGTGTCCGACGTGTTCGAACATGCCGACGCTGACAACCTTGTCGAAGCGGACGTCCTGGGGCAAATCGCGATAGTCGAGCAATTGCAGTTCGACCTGATCGTCCAGCCCTTCGGCTTTGACTCGCTCCTGCGCCAGGGCCAATTGTTCCTTGCTCAAGGTAATACCAAACACTTTGACGCCAAACTCTCGCGCCGCATATCGCGCCAGACCACCCCAACCACAACCGACATCCAGCAGATATTCGCCCGGCTGCAAGCGTAGCTTGCGGCACAGATGGCGGAATTTGGCTTGCTGAGCCTGTTCGAGGGTTTCGCTGCCGGTTTCGAAATAGGCACAGGAATACGCCATGTCGCTGTCCAGCCAGAGCTGGTAGAACGCATTCGACAGGTCGTAGTGGTAGGAGATGGCTTTGGCGTCGGTGTCCTTGTCGTGTTGCGCGCGCACCGGCTGACTGTCTTCGTCTTCGTCGAGCAGCGCATTGCTCAACTCATCGCAAACCCGGATGACCTCGCTGATCGAGCCCTCCAGTTCCAGTTTGCCTTCGACGAACGCCGCACCCAGCGCATCCAGGCTGGGGTGGGTGAATTGAGTGACCATCTGCGGGTCCTTGACCACGATGGTTACGCTGGGCGTCGGCCCCAGATTGAACTCGTGGCCGTCCCAGAGTCGCAGGCGAAGCGGTAACTGCAGATTCTGTAAGGCCGGTGGAAGTTGCGCAAGCATGGAAAATCCCCCCTTGTTTCAGACGTCTGATCTGAGGGTAGACCAACCTTGAAAAATAGCAGGCTATCGATTCGATCGGCCTTGTCTATCGTGATCGGCACATCGGCTGAACGCCACAGGCGGCGTGCCTTACGATAGATGACTGCCTGTGCACTCGGCGGTTCGATGAATTTTCTTTCATTTAGCCTGAGGGTCGAGCCGGAGCAATGGCTCCTGAAAGCGCAGCAAACGTCCGGCGTTGCCCAACACCAATAAGGTACTCAGGTTATGCAGCAGCGCCGCGATCATCGCCCCGGCCGCGCCAAGCCAACCGAAAGCCGCGAAGACCACGATCGCCAGGGTCCAGCCCAGACCGATGATCACATTGACCTGCAAAGTACGCCGGCACTGACGACTCAAGCGCACGCAGGTACCGAGGCGGCGCAAATCGCTGCCGATCAACACAATGTCCGCTGAAGCCAGCGCAATATCGGCCCCGCCAGCGCCCATCGCCACGCCGACCACGCCGGCCTTGAGCGCGAGTGAATCGTTGATGCCGTCACCGACCACCATCGGGCGGAAGCCGTGATCGATTTCCTTGAGCACGCGATTGAGTTTGTCCTCCGGTAGCGCTTGCGCCTGCACTTCGTTCAGCCCGACTTCCTGCGCCAGGGTTAGGGCAACGCTCTGACGATCACCGGTCAACAGGAGTTGGCGTCCCAGCCCCAGTTCGCGCAATTCGCTCAAGGCAAAGCGCGCTTCCGGTTTGATGCTGTCTGCTAGCAGCAGCCAGGCGAGGAATTCACCGTTCAAAGCCAGGCCGGCAATCGGGCCATCGTGTTCAGGAACGAGGGGCGTTGTGATGCCCAGTTGCGCGAACAACTCTGGACGACCGAGCGCAGCTTCGCCCTTCTCTGTCGTCGCCACTACGCCCAAGCCTTGGCGCTCATGGATTTTGGTCAGAGGCCAATAGGCTTCCTGATCGGCCATCCCGGCGAGTGCCCGGCTCACCGGATGACTGCTCGCCGCGCCAAGACTGGCGGCCAGCGCCTGCACTTCTTTAGTGTCCACACTGAGGCTGTCGATCGACTGCAAACGCAACGTGCCGTAAGTCAGCGTGCCGGTCTTGTCGACCACCAGCGAGGTCAGATCGGCAAGTTCTTCGAGGAACGCCGAGCTGCGAATCAGAATCCCGTGGCGCGCGGCGACGGCGACACCGGCAATCGCCGTGGCCGGCGCCGACAGCACCAACGCACACGGACACGCCGCCACCAGCACCGCGAGCATCGCCTGTGCATCATGGGTGACGAACCAGGTCACCGCCGCCAGCAACAAGACCAGCACCATGTAACTGCCGGCATAGCGTTCGAGCAATCGCGTGATCGGCGGTTTCGAGCGCTCGGCGTTTTGCATCAGGGCGATGACTTTGCCCAAGGTGGATTCGTCGCCGATGCGGGTGACTTCGACGCGCAGCAATCCATCGAGGTTGATCGCGCCGCCGAACACCAGCATGCCCACGCCCGCTTCCACCGGTACCGATTCACCGGTAATCGACGCCGTATCGAGACTCGCCTGGCCGGACAATACCCGACCGTCCGCCGGCACCCGATCACCGGCCCGCACCTCGACAATATCGCCAGCACTGAGCGTGCGGTTGTCCACTTCGATGATCGAACCGTCCGCTTGCAGCTTGCGCGCATGGCTGCGGGTCAGCCGGCCAAGCGCATTGATCGCTTCCTGAGAACCGATGACGCTCCGCTCTTCCAGCACATGGCCGAAGATCATGATGATCGGCAACAACGCCGCAGTGAGCAGATCACCGGTCGCCCAGGCACCGAGCATGGCCAGCGCAATCAATTGATCGGTAATGCCGTGCAGGCTTGGATAACGCAGGCTGTACCAGGCCGAACGCATTACCGGAACCGCTACGAGCAAAGAAGCGAAACCCAGCAGCAGTTGGCTGACACCGATTTGCTCCGGGAGTATCCAGCGCCAGACCAGCCCCAGACCCAGCAGCCCGAGCGCAAGCATCGCCAGGGTCAATTGGCGCGCGGCGCGACGTTGTTCGGCCGAGGACAACAGACTTGGAGCAGCGGTGGTCGCGGTCATTGACTGGCTCCTTGAATGATCAACCGGGAATCGTCTTTCGGATTGACGGTGGTGACCGACCCGGCCTGACCGAGGATCTTCGGTATGCGCTCGCGATACAGACGCAGGAGCATTTGCGGGTCGGCAGACTTGGCCAGACTCATGACGGTTGCGGTATCGGTTGAGGCTTTTGCAAGACGCTCGCCTGCCTGCGCGTGAGCCACCTGGAGCGTGCGGTCTGCCTGTTCGTTGGCGGACTGGGCAAGTTTCTCGGCATCGGTGCGCGCGTTAGCCACTGCTTTGTCAGCCTGCTGACTGGCCGTCAGAACCGCATTGAAAGCAGTGATCGCTGGCTCCGGCAGACTCGATTGCACATCGACCCGCGACACCTCGATACCGATGCCCTGCCCGCTCGCCTTCAGTTCAGCAAGACGCGCGTTGATGCCTTGCACCAGATCACCGCGCAATCGCTCACGGCGCTCGGCTGCCTGATTGTCGGCGCCGATCAATTCCGGGCGAGCGACCAGAATGGTGTCGAGATCTCGCGCGGCGGTCAGGGCTACGGCGCTGCGCGTCACCAAGCGATCGAGCGCTGGTAGCACATGTTCGCCCTGTAACACGAACGCATAGGGATCGGAGACTTGGTAAAACACTCGCACGTCCAGTTGCACTACGCCGGCGTCACCGGTCAATAAATAACCAGACCCGGCAAGTGCATCGCTCAATGGCGTAGCGAAGGACGCCACCCGGTCAGCCTTCAGCGCCTCGTCACTGCGCAACAGATTTTCCACTCGACGCTCGATCACCCGATCAGCCGCCGGCAACAGAATCACCTGCTCAAAGGGTTGCGGCCACGCCCATAACAGCCCGGCATTCTGAACGCGATCAAGCGCGCCAAAGTGCAGTACTACTGCGCGGTTTTGCGGATCAATCTGCCGGACATTCGAGACCGCCCATGCTAATGCGGCCAAAACAGTGATCGCATACAAGGCGATGAAGGTCAGACGGCCGGCCTGAATCCACGGACTGCTGAACGCATGTGTTCCACGTGGAACTTCTTCGCTCATGGCTGCGATCCGACTTTTTTGTCGAGAGTCGGTGGGCCGTCGACCAACACACGGAACGGCGCAGCATCGGTGCGCAGAATCAGTTTGGTTTCCGGTGTGACAATGGTGCCGAGGGTATCGAGCGAGCGCAGCAGGTTGTAAAGCTGCGGCGAGCTGGCGTAGGCGCGACCATAAATCTGCGCAGCCTCGACTCGCGATTGCGCTTCAATGTCAGCGGCTTTCACCGTTGCATCAGCCTGGACGATTCGCGCATCGCGCTCGGCGGCGGAGCGAATTTGCGCCGCTTCGCGTTTGCCGATCGCTGTACGTTCCGTAGCAATGGTTTCACGCTCGGCGCGCATGCGATCGACGGTTGCGCTGAGCGTGACCGAGGGCAGAGTCAGCCGCTCGATACCGACCTGCACCACGCGCACGCCATAAGTGGCGAGCAACTGTTGGTCGATCTGCTGACGCAACTGCGCTTCAAAATCGCCGATGCGTACTTGTTTGGCATCAGTGTTGACCAGATTGGCCAGATCGAAACTGCTGGCCGTGGTCTCCAGTGCCGAGCCGACAAAGGTGCGAATCTGCCGCGCCGCTTCATCCGGCTGATTCTGCACGGCACGCATGAAACGCTGCACATGTTCAGGATCACCCTGCACCTGCCACGCCACGTAGGCCTGAACGATGATGCGCAAACCGTCCTTGGTGCCGACGTCCTGCAAACCACTTGAGGTGGTACGTAGACGCAAGTCCACTGGAATCGCCGCTTCGAACGGCGCAGGCCAGCGCCAGCTCAAACCGGGATCAAGCAATACCCGCGACGGATTTCCGAAACGCGTGATGACCGTGGCTTCGCCGGAGCGCACCTGCACCAGACTCGCGGCGGCAATGGCAAACGCCACCAGCAACGCAGCCCAGGCCACACGCCGCCATGGAATTGGTCCGGCTTCTGGCACCTCGCCGTGATGATGATGGTGATGCCCGCCGTGGCCGTGGTCGTGGCCGCTGTGGTCGTGAACGTCATGAACAGGCGACTGGCTCAATGGGTGGCTCCTGGTTGAGCGGTGGTGCGGGGGGACGACGGATCAGTCGGCAGTGCGAAAGTACGCAGATCGATGGTTGGCGCATTTGCGCTCCCGCCAAGTCGATGGTCGAGCACCAGCAACCTGCCTTTACTCAAGCCCTGACTGAGCTGGCTGAGGTATTGCTCCAGCACGAACGCCTGGCCAGCACTGGCGAAAGCTTTCTGTTCAGCGCTGAATTTCAGGTCGGCGGTCTGCGCGGCGGCATTGATCTCCCGCGCATTGGCCGTTGCCTGATCCCGCGCCGTGCTCGCCTGCAACTGCGCCTCGTTAGTGGCCTGCGCAGCCGCCCCGCGTTCGCGAGCGATCAACGCCTGCGCGCCGATCTGCGCCGCTTGCACACTGTGATAGGCATTCGCCGCGCCGGCCGGCGGATGAATCGCTTCGACAACTGTGGCAAGGATCTCTACACCACTGTTCAATCTGTTCAGATCGCTTTGCACCGAGCGACCGATTTCCTCGGCCAGCCCTGCCCTGTCGTCGCCGAGCAGACCGTCGAGGGTGCGCGAGGCAAAATCGTGAACCAGGATGCGGCTGGCGGTGCTGCGAATCAGCGTCGGTACATCGGCGCTGTTATAAGTCGCGGCGAGTGCCGCCTCGTCGTTCAAACCGATGCGATAAACGAAGCGCACGTCCATGTTGACGATTTGCAGGCCCTGTTGCGCGCCGCGGCTGCTGGCGATGACCTGGGATTTGTCATTGACGTGGCTGGCGTCCCACAAACGGTTGGCGGTCAGCGGCGCCGGGCCTTCAGCGGAGTCGGACTGCACGGCGACTGGCTTGTCGCCGACACTGGTTGCCAGTTCATGGACCACGCCGTTTTCAACGGAGATCACACGCCCCAATGGCCAAGGCAACCCGCTATGCAAACCCGGGCCGAAAACCTGTACCGGTTTACCGAAGCGCTCATAGATGCCGCGACCTTGCAGGGGAATTTCATGTACGCCGGTCAGCAGCCAACCGCAAAGGGCGACCACTGCCAACACCGGCAACAACGCCCGGCGAATGTAACTGAAGGCCCAGATCTGGCGCAAATCGATGCCGAAACGGTTGTGCATTTCATGCTGTAACGCCAGCCACGGCTGCGGCGGCCAACGCAGCATATCGGCGATAAAACTGCGCGCCAGCAGGGTCGGTTCGAGTTGTTCGCGGCGCGGGCTGAAAACAGACAGCACCGCGCGCAACAACAGTTCGACGGTAACCAACATTGGCAGGACTGCGCTGAGCACCGCCACGCGTACCGGCCAGACTGCGCTTTCGCTGGCAAACAACAGACACAGCGCACCGATCAACAGGGTGATGATCACCGCCCGGGTCAGTTGTGCCAGCGCAGCCGCTTCCGGCCATTGCGCCGGCGGTACCTGCGCCAGTTGCCGCTCCAGCACCAGCAGGGCAAACGCCAGCAACAACGCCAATGCCGCACCGATGCTCGCCGACAGCCCCAAGGCCGCCGCAGGCAACGTGAGATTCCACACCTGCTCAATACCAAGCAGAACCAGCAACGCCCAACCGCCGAGCCACAACGTCGGCGCGCCGATTTGTCCAAGCACATGGCGGCTCTGCTGACTCAAGCGCTCCAGAAGCCTTTCGTACCAGCCCTCGGCTGCGCCGCCCTCTTCCACGACGGTCGATTGCGAGGCGGGCGGATGCATCACCCGCGCGCGCCATTGCGTCACCCACCACGCCGATTGCAACCCGGCGACCAGTACCAGCAACGCCGCGCTCTGATTGACCAATAACGATAACCACAGGGACTGCGGCGCAAACAGGCCGACGAAAAACGCCAGCACCCAGCCCGACGCGGCCACTGCGCCGAGTCCATACGCCAACCGACGCAATTTGCGTGACTGCGCGGCTGCCTGCTGAAAGCGCGGCAGCCCGGTGACTGGCGTGGCTTCCAACTCAAGATCGACTTGCATAACACCCCGAAAATGTAGGCTCAGCGTTCATAGCGTTACGATATAACGGACACTGTGAAATATTCGTACACAATTGCATCTATTCAAAGATGCCGCAGCTGTCGCTTGCCTGAAGCCTTGACCGAAATGTTCGACGAAGCTCATATTACGCACATAATCTTTATCGCAACTAATCTTGGCTATCCCCATCGAGCAATCTGGAGCAAGCGCATGAGCAACTATGACGTGGTAATTCTGGGCGGTGGCCCCGGCGGTTATAACGCAGCGATCCGCGCCGGTCAGCTCGGGCTCAAGGCCGCTTGCGTCGAAGGACGTGCAACCCTCGGCGGCACCTGTCTGAACGTCGGCTGCATGCCGTCCAAAGCCTTGCTGCACGCGTCGGAGCTGTACGCCGCTGCGGTGGGGACAGAGTTCGCCAATCTCGGCATCGAGGTCAAACCGACGCTGAACCTCGCGCAGATGATGAAGCAGAAGGACGAAAGCGTCGCCGGCCTGACCAAGGGCATCGAATTTCTGTTTCGCAAGAACAAGGTCGACTGGATCAAGGGCTGGGGCCATATCGATGGCCCGGGCAAAGTGACAGTGACCGACGCCCAAGGCAACAAGAGCGAGCTCAGCGCCAAGGACATCATCATTGCCACCGGCTCCGAGCCCACTCCCCTGCCCGGCGTCGAGATCGACAACCAGCGCATCCTCGATTCCACCGGCGCGCTGTCATTGAGTGAGGTACCCAAACATCTGGTGGTCATTGGTGCCGGGGTGATCGGCCTGGAGCTGGGTTCGGTATGGCGCCGACTCGGCGCGCAGGTCACCGTGGTCGAATACCTTGATCGTATCTGCCCCGGCGTCGATGGCGAGGCCGGCAAGACCTTGCAGCGCGCGTTGAGCAAGCAAGGCATCGCCTTCAAACTGAGCTCGAAGGTCACCAGTGCCACCAGCTCCGCCACAGGCGTGCAGCTTAGCGTCGAGCCTGCCGCCGGTGGCACGGCTGAGCTGATCGAAGCCGACTATGTGTTGGTAGCCATCGGGCGCCGCCCGTACACCCAAGGCCTGGGGCTGGAGAACGTCGGCCTGAGTACCGACAAACGCGGCATGCTCGCCAACAAGCAACATCGCACCGAAGCCGCCGGGGTCTGGGTGATCGGCGACGTCACGTCGGGGCCGATGCTCGCGCACAAGGCTGAAGACGAAGCCATGGCCTGCGTCGAGCAGATCCACGGCAAGGCCGGCGAGGTCAATTACGCGCTGATCCCCAACGTCATCTACACCCAGCCGGAGCTGGCCAGCGTCGGTCAGACCGAAGAACAGCTCAAGGCCGAGGGCCGTGCCTACAAGGTCGGCAAGTTTCCCTTCACTGCCAACAGCCGGGCGAAGATCAATCACGAGACAGAAGGCTTCGCCAAAGTCCTCGCCGACGAGCGCACGGACGAAGTCCTCGGCGTGCACCTGGTCGGGCCGAGCGTGAGCGAGATGATCGGCGAGTTCTGTGTGGCGATGGAGTTCAGCGCCTCGGCCGAGGACATTGCCCTTACCTGCCATCCGCACCCGACGCGTTCGGAAGCGTTGCGTCAGGCAGCGATGAATGTCGAGGGGATGGCGACGCAGATGTAGGTTCCAAACCTTGCCGCCGTCTTCGCGAGCAGGCTCGCTCCCACTTTGGAATGCGTTCCCCCGTGGGAGCGAGCCTGCTCGCGAATGGCGCCACCCGGTCTACAGCGGCAGATGGCCTAACGGCAACGCCCCCGGCGCTTTCACCGTGTGAATGGCAAAGTTGCTGCGAATATCGCTCACCCCCGGCAGTTTCAGCAGGTGCGCGCTGACAAAGCGGTCATAAGCGCGCAAGTCAGGCACCACTACCTGCAACAAAAAGTCCGATTCGCCGGACACCAGAAACGCCGAGACCACCTCGGGCAGTGCAGTGACGGCGGCATAAAAAGCCTCGGCGCGTTCTTCGTTGTGCCGCTCGACCTTGACCCCGACAAACACCGTCAGCCCCAGCCCGACTTCATCGCGATCCAGATTGGCCTGGTAGCCTCGAATCACCCCCGCCTCTTCCAGCATGCGCACCCGGCGCAGGCACGGTGAAGCCGACAGTCCGATTTCTTCCGCCAGCTCGACATTGCTCAGGCGCCCGTTGCGCTGCAGCGCGGCGAGAATCTTGCGGTCATAAGCGTCGAGTTTCATCTTTGGCAGATCCCGATAGTCTGACGGTTGAAATCCAGCAGGTTATGCCAAAGCTGTGAACAATTGAAGCCGACTACGCAAGCACCTGCCCTGCCGTCTCGCTCTAGACTGGCGCGAGAAAATCGACATCGAAAACGGGGTGTGATGTGGCAAGTCTGTGGCTGTTTATTCTGACGCTGGCTGTGGTTCTGCTACTGCCGGGACCGGACATGATCCTGCTATTGCAAACCGGTGCTCGGCAAGGTCGCGGTGCGGCGCTGGCCACCGCACTGGGCCTGGCCATCGCCCGCGCCTGTCACGTTGCCTTGGCGGCACTGGGGCTGGCGGCGCTGTTCAAAACGGCGCCGTGGACGTTTGACGTGGTACGCATCGCTGGCGCGGCCTATCTGTTGTGGATCGGTATCCAGTGTTTGCGCAGCTCGCTGGTACCGCGTCTGCAAAACCAAGAGCAGGCACCTGCTCCCGGCCAGTGGCGCGATGCGATCCGTCGCGGCTTGCTGACCAACCTGCTCAATCCCAAGGCGTTGCTGTTCTGCTCGGTGCTGCTGCCGCAATTCATCGTCAGTCACGGCGCGCCGGTATTGAGCCAGTTTGCCGTGCTTGGCATGGTGCTGGTCGCCGTCGGTCTGCTGTTCGACAGCGTGGTTGCCCTGACCGGCGCGGCACTGGGCCGTTGGCTGCAACACAGTCCAACCGCCCAGCGCATTCAGCAATGGCTGTTCGGCAGCCTGTTGATTGGCTTCGCCGTACGCCTGGGTTTTATTCAACAGGCCTAGCCTTTGCGCACCTTGCGCTGACGACGGGTAATCAGCATTAACGCAGCAACAGCGACCAGCAGCACCGCGCCGATCTGCACCGGCCACTTGTACGGCCGCAGTGTTTCACGCACGGCGTCGGTCACCTGGGTGACGTAGCGCTTGTCGGCATTTTCGAAGTCCGGATACGGGCATTGATTGCCGAAGTCTTGCGCCCACGGCACATAAGGGCCTTCCTTGACGTAGCGCTGATACAGCGCACTCTGGTCCTCAAGGCTGCTGTTCCAGCCGGCGGCATTGCACAACACGGCGGCAAACGCCTGACTGGTGTGCGGCAGGTTATCGGCGGCGCGACTGGCCAGTGCCGTGGCGACGAAACGATAGTGATAACGCTGATCCGGTTGCGCGGCGCTGGCCTGCTGGCGCTGCACTTCCGCCGTGGAAATCAGCGGGCCGACATCCAGCTTCATGCTCTCCAGCGTGTAATTGCCGCCGAAGGTGGCGTAATCAGGCGCCATCTCATAACCGAGGATGTCCATGCCCCACTCCCGGGCTGTCCACGCGGCGTTGTACAACGCACTGGCGCGTTTGCTCGGCCACCACGCCGACTCGGCCTTGAGCCGTTGCTCGCCATAGAGCCGGGCCTTGTGCTGCAGATCGTCACTGGCGAAATAACCGACCGCTTCCTCGTAATGTCCCTCACGCAGCAAGCGCCGACCGAGCAGATTGCGCAGATTGGCGGCCACCGACAGCGGCACATAGTTATCGCGCTCTTGCTGCGTCAATGGCGGCGGCGCCGGCACGTTCTCATCGACGTACCGCTTGAGCTCATCGACCGTCAGCACCCGCTCGGCAACGGTGGCGGCATCGAACCAGTAAAGGCTGTTGCTGCGATACAGCTGCACGAACGCCTGAAGGTATTCGCCGCGTTGCAGCGCCAGGATCGCGCTTTCGCCCTCGACCCGGCATTTTGGCTGTACCGTTTCAAACGCCCAGTCCGGCGTGCGGCGATAACCCCAGTCTTCGTTCTGCGGAAAGGCCTGGGCGGCTTTGGCGTAGGCGGCGGCAGCGGCAGTCGTGTCGCCGTCACGCACTGCCAGTTTTGCCCGCAGCCACCAGGCCAGTCCGCCGTCCCCGGCGTTTACCAGAAAGGCCTTGGCAGACGCGTAGTCGCCCTGTTGATAACTCATCGCCGCCAGTCGATCGGCATTGTCGAGGCTGCCACGGGTGCTGTTTTGCAGGAGTGTGACGAGTTTCTTTTCATTCGGCGGCTGCTCACCGAAAGACCAGCCCTGGCGGCTGACCAGCGACGCCGTGACCAGTTGCTGCACCGCTGGCTGCTGCAGCAGTTTGGCCAGTTGAGATTCCGGCAACTCGGCCAGTTCGTTCATCAGTTGCTTGAGCGAGGTGTAACCGACGGCCGAACCGTGCAGGTTCTGTGCTTCGTACAGTTCGATGGCGCCGCTCCAGTCGCCCGCGCTGCGCAACGCCCGCGCCTCTTCACCGAGGCTGGCAACGCCCAGTTCCAGCGGATCGCTGAAGCCGTCGATGCTCAGTTGCCGGGCTTGGCGAAAGGCATCGCGCGCCTGCTCCAGCGCTTCGATGCGGTCGTGCGCCCCGTTGCTCATGGCGAAGGCGATGCGCCCCAGGGAATACGCCGCCCACGTGCTGCGCAACGGACGCTGGTCTGCCGGCAGGGCCAGCACCTTGTTGAAATACTCACTGGCCAATTGATGATCACCGGTGGCAAAGGCCACCGCGCCGGCGACGTACAAACGTATTTCCGCCGGCAGACTGGCGCCCTGCTCCTCGGCCTGACGCGCATCGCTGAGCCCGCGCAGTCGCTTGACCACGGCGTATTGCTCAGCGCTCAGGCCCACCTGCTCAGCCTGTTCGCGCGCCAGCTCTGACGCGTTGTCTTCGGCATAGTCGTTGGGGTTATGGGTCGCTGCGGTGACGTTTTTCAGCCCGGCAATGGTTTTACCCAGGCGACTGATTTCGAAGCTGAAGCTGCCCTCGGGCAAATCGGCCAAGGTCTGCGCGCGGTTGTCGAGCAGGCGCATCGGGAAGTCCGGGCCGCAGGCCAGCGCCGAACCCAGCGGCAGGCTGAGGCTCAGGCAGAGCAGATGGCGGGGCCAGTTACGGGTCAACATGCGAACCTCCTTGATCAATATGTGCACAACGCGCCCAACCGACAGCGCGCTGCCCGCCCGCCGGCAAGCGGCCGTCACGCAGGCGGGTGAAGGTAAGCAGATTGGCACTTTGTTGCAACGAGTAACCGGCGAGCGCATCAGCGCCTGCACAATCCTGCGCCTTGAGCGTAATTTGCGCGGGCCACGGGCTGTCGAGATTGCCGCGGTTATCGAGCAGGATGTCATAGAGTCCACCCTGCTCTTTGAATGACAAGCGCAACTGACTGTTCAGCCCATCGCCCCGCGCCACGGCGCGCAAAGTAGTCAGGCTCCAGGCGCGACGATCGTTGGTCAGCGGCAAGCGAAACCAGATCAACCCGGCCAGATGCTCAGGCGGATCCTCGCGCAAGGTTTTGGCCAATTGGCTTAGTTGCTGCGGATCGGCGAGCAATTCCCGGCGCTGCCCGCCGCGCTCCAGTTGCACTTCGCTTTCCACTACCGGCGCGCCACCATCATCGCTCAACAGCGCAACGCCGTAGGCCGGCAGCGCCAGATAGAACGGTTTGTCGCTGACATGTGCCCAGGCCTTGGCCCACTTCAACGCCTGCCTGGCGTCGAAAAGACCCAGTCGCGGATCGCTCACGGCGTGGACTTGCAGCACGCTGCTGTCGACGCTCTGCAACAGCGCCGGCAAGTGCGCGCTGTCGAGCCAGGCCGGCAGTGCGGTGATGCTCAAAGGCAACGATGGCGGCAAGGTCGCGCGCAGATCTTTGAGCAATTGGGCATACGCATGCAGCCGTGCTGTACCGGCGTCGTGATCGATCTCGACGCCGCTCAACGTGAGGCCCTGCGCCTGCCAATCGGCGATGACTTGCAGAATCTGCGCGGTGACCTGCTGCTGGTCCAGTGATTGCAGCTGACCATCAAGGCGAATCACTGCAATCAACGGCCGGCCATCGGCTCTCAACAAGGCTGGATCAACCCGCGCCCTGCTCCACCGCTCGCAGGGAAAGGCCTGCAATGCCAGTACGCGCAGCGTCGAGAAATCATCGCGACTGTCACGCAATGCCGGTTCATGCGCCGGTGTCCATTGGCGCTGCCAGACGTAGAGTTGCTGGTCGAGGGCCGGCGCGACGTGTTGCTCGCAACCTGCCAGCAAGACGCCAAGGAACAGACACACAATCAACCGCATACCTTGAAAATCCCTGAAACCACAGGGCTGCAAGGTTACACAAAAACCGTGTAGGAGCTGACGAGTGAAACGAGGCTGCGATCTTTTGATCTAGCTTCAAGACTACAGATCAAAAGATCGCAGCGTGCCGTAGCGCCTACAGGGATGCCGCAGGCTTGCGCGCGATAATCACCTGACTCTTGGCCACCACCGCATCCAGCGCCTGCTTGATCTGCGCGCCGCGCGGGGAATCCAGCACCGCTTGCCAGGTATTGGCCCAGTGCTCGAGCATCGGGTGATCGGGGTTGCTGAGATCGACCTTGGCTTCCCAGAACAACATCATCCACATCGACCAGTAGAAGCCATATTTACTGTGGCTGATGATCTCCAGCCCGGCGTCGCTGACCATGGCCTTGAACTGGTCTTCGCTGATAATGCGTATGTGATTGGGTTTCTGGAAATACTCCGGCGCGGCGATGTCCTTTTGCAGGTCCTCGGAGCTGGGATGCGGCACGCTCAGCAGATACAAAGCGCCCGGCTTGCCGACACGCACCAGTTCGGCAAGAAACTGCGCGGGATCATCAACATGCTCGATCACCTCGGTGGAGACCACACGCGTCGCCGTTGCGTCGGCGATCGGTAGCGGGTTGCAGTCGGTAATGTGGCATTCGATGTCCCGGGCCGGCGTGTCGCTCAGACGCTGGCGGGTGGCCTCGACCTTGGCCCCATCGATATCGGCAAGAATGATCTTCGCTCCGCGCATACCGCAGAAGTGCACGTTGCCGCCATCACCGCAGCCGACATCAAGCAACGTATCGTCGGCACTCACAGGGAATCCCGTGTACAGCTCGTGGGTTGCCTGGTTGTACCAGCCGCTGAGCTTCGCATCGTAAAGGCCGAGCATGTACGGATCGACTTTATCGGCAACCGCAGCGACCGGTTCTGCCGAAGTTTGCGCAGGCGTTGTCGCCGAGAGTTTCTTCAAAAAGCTCAGCATGAGGTGGCTCCGGGTGAGGTAACTGCAGTTCGGGAGGTGTCGAGGCGCTTGACCAGTGCAGCACCGCGATTGCGCATCGGCATTTCGACCACGCGGTAGTTGAGTTCGCTGAGGAGCGCGATCAGGCCAAAGGCAATCAGCATCGTAATGATGGGATGTCCGGCGGGGCTCGGCAGGCCACTGCTCTGCAAGCGAAAGATCAGTTCACGCACCAATAGATACGCCGGAATGTGAATGAGGTAGATACCGTAGGAGCGGCTGCCGATCCATGCCAGCAACCGCTGCAAGCGTCCGGCAGGCATCAGGTAGTCACAGTTGTACGAGGCGATCCAGACCAGCAGCGCACTGAGCACGGCGATCGAACCGATCCGATAATTGGCCAGGGTAAAACGGTCGGTGGCCATGAAGCTCAACAGCGCTCCAATGACCATCAACGCTGAAATGCCAAGCCATGGTCGGCGCAAGAACGAGGGCTGCCAGCGCTGAAAACCCGGCTGCGCACTCCACATCGCCAACAGCACGCCAAGGGCCAGCGCATCGGTGCGTACTACCATCAGCAAAGGCGTGCGCACAGTCAGAATCTGCACCGCCACCAGCGCCAGCAATGCCCAGACCAGGTGTCGGCGAAACAACAGGATCAGCAACGGAAAGAGCAGGTAGAACTGCTCCTCCAGCGCCAGGCTCCAGTAGACGAAACTGCTGCCGTATTCGTATTGGAAAAAGCTGTCGGCGAAGCGGAAATTGGCGTATTGCAGTACCCCGGCCAAGGTCGCCTGAAGATTGGCGGATAGCGTGCCGAACGCACCGGATCGATTGAAAAACACACAGGCCAGCAGGATCACCGCCAGCCATAACCAGGCCGAAGGCAACAGGCGAAAAGCCCGGCGCAGCCAGAAATGGCGCACCTGTTGCCAGCGCTCCTGGCCCGTCGTGCAGCCTTGCAGCACCGGGATCAAGCTGCGGGCGATGACAAAACCGGAGATCGCAAAAAACAGGTCGACGCCCCACCACGTCTGCGCCCATTCGTGGATCCGGGCAAGCGACGGCACCGGGTCAGTGAACAGATTGTCCGGCAAATGGTGGAACAACACCGCGAGCACCGCGACCGCACGCAGGACTTCAACGTCCATGATGCGCTTGGCGTTCATGCTTGGGGGGCTTCCAAGGCAGCCGCACGATGCTCGAACAACTGCGTCAGAAACCCTCGCAAACGCTGTTCAGCCACAGTCTGGCTGCAGAACGCCTGCAAACTTACGACCGCCTGCGCCGACATCTCGGCATAGCGCTGCGGCTGGTTTTTCGCGACGTCGTAACTGGCCCGATAGGCCTCGCACAATGAGCTCCAGTTGGTCACGTAACGCAGGGTTCGGAAGGCTTTGCGCGGGTCGTGGGGCCAGGCTGTCAGCTCGTCGGTGGACTCGATGAGAAAGGCATTTTCCGTGCTCAGGTAATCGATCATCGCCGTGGTACGCGGCGCCACCGCCGGCTTGCCGCAGGACATGAATTCCATCAGCGGCAGACACTGACCTTCGCCGTAGGAGGTGTTGACCACGTACCGCGTGGCCTGCACCAGTTGCTCGTAGTCCGGATCGGCGAGGTAACCGTAGATCAGAACGATGCGGCAACGGTAAGACTGGTTTTTGTACAAATGATGGAGGATATCGCTGAGCGCTTCTTCGGCGTCGTGGTGAGTGAGCTTGAGCACCAGCGTCGCGTCTTCGACATCGCGAAAACTAACGCAAAAAGCGCTGAGCATGTCTTCCCAGTTCTTGCGCCCGTCACCGGGATTGAACACCGAGGTATAAACCACGCCGTCAAGCACCAGCGTCTGCTCGGAGGCCGGCGCGGCGAAGTCGATGCCGTTGCCGCTGCGCAGGTGCGCCGGCCCGAATGCATTCAGATTGAGGGTGCGGCTGTCCGCGACCAGACCTTTGATCGTCAGGCTGTAGGCGGTGGCCAGGGCTTGCTCGGGCATTTTCGCGCCACGGGCAGCAAAGCGGTCCCAGACCGGCGCCGGCACCGCGACGATCGGGTACTCGGCACCCATCGCCTCGTGCACGGCATTGACCGTGTAGCTGGAGTGGGTGATCGCTGCGCCACAGGCATGCAAGACGCTACGCCAGTCATTGCGCGGCTCGCCCGCAAAGGCTTCATTGGGGATCGTGCTGAACTCCCACGCAAACACCGGCAGCGTCGGACAGGCCAGGTGAACGGGAGTGCGATGCGGCGGCGAGAACGACAGAAACACGCAGGGCTCGCCACGGCTCAGACATTCCAGATACAGAGCATCGACTTCTGTCTGCGGATCGGCCACTTCCACGACCCGACCGATGCGTTCGAGCACCGGACGATACTCCTTGAGCACGAAGTAATAGCTGTACTCCGAACGCCCGAGGTTCTGCGCAATGGTGTGCCGGTTGGTTTCCGAATGAATGATGATCAGCATGAGGCGTTATCCGTCACAGGCGCAGCATCGGTGGGGCCTGCTGTCAGCGCAAAGAACTCCGCGAGCCGTTTGCGCACCGGCGCGAAGGCGCAGTATTGCTGCATGCGCGCGACGGCGGCGGCAGACATCCGCTGATACTCCTGCGGCCGGGCCTTGGCCATTCGATAGCTGTTTTCGTAGGCGCTTTTCAGCGAGCCCCAGTCGGGGCGGTGCCGCAGCGTGCGGTAGATGATCCGCGTGTCCTGCGGCCAGATCGTCAGCTCTTCACTGGACCTGACCACGAACGCCACCGAGTCATCGATGTAATCTTCCATCGCCGTGTGATCGGGGGCGATCACCGGTTTACCGCTGGACATGAACTCCATCAAGGGCAGGCACAGCCCTTCGCAGCGTGACGCGTTGACGTAGAAACTGGCCGCCTGATAGAGCCTGGCGTACTGCGCGTCGTCGAGGTAACCGTGCATCACCACGACCCTACAGGCGAACGGCGTGAGTTGCGCCAGCAGGGTCATCAACTCGCTGTAATAGGACGCCAGATCATTCTGGGTGATCTTGAGCACCAGCGTCGCGTCGGGCGTTTCGCGGAAGGCCCAGCAGAATGCGCTGATCAGTCGATGCCAGTTCTTGCGGCCATCCTTGGGATTGAATACCGAGACGTACACCACACCCTCGACTGTGGTTTCGACCACCGATGAGGTGTCCGGCAGATCGAGTGGCGCCGGTTCGATCACGGGCACCGGCGCAGCGCCGCACACCTCAGGCCAACGCTGTTGCAGCCAGCCATGCAAAGCGTCCGGCAGCAGATCGCGAATGCCCTCCCAGTACCAGTTGTGCAGAAATTTCACCCCGCGGCATCGGTTCCGCCTGTTCGCGTCCCAAGTCCAGTGCCCACAGGCGCAGATAATGTCGAGCAATGACCAGTCGGCGTTTGAACGTCAACGGTGGCGGGCGCGCGGCTTCAATTGCTGCGGCCAGTGCAGCCTGCTCTTCAGGGCTGATTGGCGTTGGGATCAGCGCATCGGCTGACAGGCCGAGGGTGCGCGAATCGAAAATACAGCCCTTGATCGCCAGTGCAGTCCTGGGATTGACCGGCATGGGTTGGTGTTGCTGACGAATCGTTGCGAAGCTGTCCCACAACGGCGTCGGCAAAACCAGCACCGGGAACGCTTCGCCCATGGCGCGGCGGATGGCCGTTGCCGTGTGGCTCGACAGAGTGATGACCCGGCCGTGGCGTGCGAGCATGCGTGTCCAGTCCTGACGCGGATCGTCGTCCCACTGTTCATCGGGGATCGAATCGAACTCCCAGGCCACCACGCAAATCGTCGGGCATTCCAGATCAACCGGGGTCTTCTGCGGTGGGGTGAAGGACAGGAACACAGTGTCTTCACCTGCGGCGAGCAATTGCCGGTAAATCACATCGACGTCGGCGACAGATCCGGCCACGTGCACGCGCCCCAGGCTTTCCAGCACCGGGCGATAGGCTTTGAGGACAAAGTAATAGCTGTATTCCGGACGCCCCAGACTGGCACTGATGGAGCTGTCGTTGACGTCCGAGTAGAGAATGAAATTCATGGCATCCCACGATGAAGCGCCATCCCGGCGACTTCATGCTATGACGGCCGCGCGTCGGATCGGGTCGGCAGGGCCGGCACTCGTCCGTCATCATCGGGCACGTCTCTGTTCTTGTTTTAGTGGTCAGTTTCACCCCGCGTCGCGGCGTCCGGAAAACAATCGGCCAACTCGCGACGAAGGCCATTCTAAACACATCCATCGCGAGTCCGGGAACCGCCGGGCGAGAATAAATCGGACTATGCTGACGAGAACTGACCAGTCACGGTTTGCCCGGTTGAAATTGCCGAGCAATTGGCACAGATTGGCAACCAAACAACTACAACAACGGCTTCGCCTGCTGTTTGCGCGGATATTCCCCGCTGTATTTCAGACTTATCCCAAAAGCATCCGGGAAAGCGGCGCGAGTCATGACCAAGGGGTCGCTGTTTGAAAAAACGTCTGTTCGTCACGGGCCTCAGCGGCTTCGTGGGACAACACATTCAGTCTCGTCTGGCGTCGCCGGGCTCGTCGTGGGCGCTGCTGCCTGCCGCATCGGCCTACGACCTTACGAACGCCGACAGCCTCATCGACCTTTGGCCCGAGATGCCGGATGCAGTCATTCATCTGGCCGGACAGACCTTCGTGCCGGAAGCCTTTCGTGACCCGGCCCGCACCCTCGACATCAATCTCTTCGGCACCCTCAATCTGTTGCAGGCGCTCAAGGCTCGCGGCTTTGCCGGGACGTTTTTGTACGTCAGCTCCGGCGACGTTTACGGGCAAGTCGGCGAGCAGCACCTGCCGATCACCGAGCAACAACCACCGCTGCCACGCAATCCGTACGCGGTAAGCAAACTTTCAGCGGAGTTCCTCAGCTTGCAATGGGGCCTGAGTGAAGGCTGGCCAGTGCTGGTCGCACGCCCGTTCAACCACATCGGCACCGGGCAAAAAGACAGCTTCGTGATCGCCAGCGCAGCCCGGCAGATCTGCCGTATCAGACAGGGTCTGCAAGCGCCGCGATTGCAAGTCGGCGATATCGACGTGACACGGGATTTTCTTGATGTCGGCGACGTGATCGCAGCGTATTTCGCATTGCTGGAAAACGGCACACCGGGGCAGGTCTACAACATCTGCTCGGGCCGCGAGCAAAGCATTCGCAGCCTGATCGAGCAATTGGCCGATCTGGCCGAAGTCGACGTTGAACTGGTGCCGGATCCGGCGCGCATGCGTCGCGCCGACCAGCGCCGCGTCTGCGGCAGCCACGCAAAACTGGCCAAAGCCACAGGATGGGCGCCAGCCACCACCACACAACAATCCCTGCGGGCGATCCTGTCCGACTGGGAGATGCGAGTACGACAAGAATGACAAAAAGTGCACTGATTACCGGGATCACGGGCCAGGATGGCGCCTATCTGGCCAAACTGCTGCTGGACAAGGGTTACAAGGTTCACGGCCTCGTTGCTCGACGCAGCAGCGATTCACGCTGGCGCCTGCGCGAGATGGGTGTCGAAGCCGACATTGTCTACCTCGACGGCGACATGGCCGATGCCTGCTCGGTGCAGCGTGCGGTAATCAAATCGGCACCGGACGAAGTCTACAACCTCGCCGCACAGAGTTTTGTCGCCGCCTCCTGGGATCAACCGGTGACCACCGGCATCGTCGATGGATTGGGCGTGACACACCTGCTCGAAGCGATCCGTCAGTTCAGCCCGCACACGCGCTTCTATCAGGCCTCGACCAGCGAAATGTTCGGCCTGATCCAGGCAGAGCAGCAGGACGAAAACACCCCGTTCTATCCACGCAGCCCTTACGGCGTGGCCAAGCTCTATGGCCACTGGATCACCGTCAACTACCGCGAAAGCTTCAACCTGCACGCCAGCAGCGGCATCCTCTTCAACCATGAATCACCGCTGCGCGGCATCGAATTCGTTACCCGCAAAGTCACTGACGCTGCCGCGCGCATCAAGCAGGGCAAACAGCAGGACCTGGCGCTGGGCAACATTGACGCCAAGCGCGATTGGGGTTTTGCCGGCGATTACGTCGAAGCCATGTGGTTGATGCTGCAACAGGACAAACCTGACGATTTTGTGGTCGCCACGGGCGTCACCACCACCGTGCGCGAGATGTGCCGCATTGCCTTCGATCACGTTGGCCTTAACTACCGCGATTACGTGAAGATCGACCCGGCGTTCTTCCGCCCGGCCGAAGTCGAAGTGCTGCTCGGCAACCCGGCCAAGGCCCAGCGTGTGCTGGGCTGGAAACCGAAAACCGACCTGGATACCTTGATCCGCATGATGATGGATGCGGACATGAAACGCGTCGCCAAGGAGTAGGCCATGCTGATTCCGGTGATTCTGTCCGGCGGTGCCGGCACCCGTTTGTGGCCGGTGTCCCGTGAGGGCCACCCCAAGCCGTTCATGACCCTGCCCGACGGCCAGTCGCTGCTGGGCAAGACCTACCAGCGAGCGGCGGCGTTGCTGGACGGCTGGGGCGACATCGTCACGGTGACCAACCGCGAGTATTACTTCCAGAGCAAGGATCACTATTGCGCGGCGCAGGTGTCGCGCCATCGCGGGCACTTTCTGCTGGAGCCGAGCGGGCGCAATACCGCACCGGCGATCGCAGCGGCAGCGCTGTCATTGCAGGCGCTGCATGGTGACGACGCAATCATGGTGGTGATGCCGGCGGATCATTTGATCGTCAATCAGGACGCCTTGAAGTGTGCGGTCGAGCACGCAGTGAATCTGGCGAAGGACGGTTATCTGGTGACCTTCGGCGTGGTCCCTACCGCGCCGGAAACCGGCTTCGGCTATATCGAAACCGGTGCGCCGCTGGACGCCAGAGGCGCGGCCAAGGTGCAGCGCTTCGTCGAGAAACCCGACCTGCAGACCGCCACGCATTACCTGGAGAGCGGCAACTTCCTGTGGAATTCGGGGATGTTCTGCTTCACCACCGCGACGCTCATTGCCGAACTGCAACTGCACGCACCCGAGTTGCTGGAACAGACCCGCGCCTGCATGGCCGTCAGCGCACCGGTCGAAACGGTCGGCTGCCTGCAACAGGAGTTGTCGTCGACCCTGTTTGCCGAGATCACTGACATCTCCATCGATTACGCATTGATGGAGCGCTCGGAAAAAGTCGTGGTAGTGCCCGCCGGTTTCGATTGGAGCGACATCGGTTCGTGGAACGCCGTCGCCGCGCTGATTCCCGCCGATGCTGATAACAACCGCGCCAGCGGCGAAGCGATCTTCATCGACAGCCACAACAACTTCGTGCAGAGCGAAGGCCGGCTGGTGGCGACCGTCGGTGTGGATAACCTGATCATTGTCGACACCGCCGACGCGGTGCTGGTGGCCCATGCCGACCGTGCGCAGGATGTACGCCGCGTGGCGAAGCAACTCAAGGACAAGTCCCACGAAGCCTATCGCCTGCATCGTACGGTCAGCCGTCCGTGGGGCACCTACACCGTTCTGGAGGAAGGCCCGCGTTTCAAGATCAAGCGCATCGTGGTCAAACCCGGTGGCAAGTTGTCGTTGCAGATGCACCATCATCGCAACGAACACTGGGTAGTGGTCGAAGGCATGGCCAAGGTCACCAACAACGGTTCCGGCACGACCCTGGTCGCCAAGAATGAATCAACGTTCATCGCCGCCGGCCACAAGCATCGCCTGGAGAACCCCGGAGTGATCGATCTGGTCATCATTGAAGTGCAAAGCGGCGAATATCT
This sequence comes from Pseudomonas sp. TE9122, assembly GCF_056278925.1. Classification (NCBI taxonomy): domain Bacteria; kingdom Pseudomonadati; phylum Pseudomonadota; class Gammaproteobacteria; order Pseudomonadales; family Pseudomonadaceae; genus Pseudomonas; species Pseudomonas sp. TE9122. The sequence continues at coordinate 5,403,698 of NZ_JBWBQI010000001.1, forward strand.
GGGCGAGGACGATATCGTTCGCTTCGAAGATCAATACGGCAGGACGGTCTGAATGCTGCTTTCCCTGTACCGCTCGCTGCACAACTACCGTGGGTTCATCCTCGGCAGCGTGCAGCGCGAGTTTCAAGCGCGTTATCGCAACTCGCTGTTCGGCGCGCTGTGGCCAATCTTCAATCCGCTGTCGATGATCATTGTCTACACGGTGATCTTTTCCCAGATCATGCGCGCACGTTTACCGGGTGTGGACGACAGCATGGCCTACAGCGTCTACCTGTGCGCTGGTCTGCTGGCCTGGGGACTGTTTTCCGAAATAACCCTGCGCAGTCAGAACATGTTTCTGGAAAACGCCAATCTGCTGAAGAAAATCAGTTTCCCGAGGATCTGCCTGCCGGTGATCGTGCTAATCAACGCCGGGATCAATTTCGCCATCATCATCAGCCTGTTTCTCGGATTTCTGCTGATCACCGGGCGCTGGCCAGGGATGGCTCTGCTGGCGCTGATTCCGCTGATTGCTCTGCAAATGATGTTCTGCGCCGGGCTGGGTATGGTCCTTGGCGTGTTGAACGTGTTCTTTCGCGATGTCGGCCAGTTGTTCGGCATCTGCCTGCAGTTCTGGTTCTGGCTGACACCGATCGTCTACCCGATCACGATTCTGCCGGAATGGGTGCAGCGCCTGCTGCAACTCAACCCGCTGACCAACCTGTTCAGCAGTTATCAGAACCTGTTTCTCTACGGTCAGTGGCCGGTATGGAGTTCGCTGCTGCCGGTTTTCATTACTGGCGTGGTGTTCTGTCTGATCGGTCTGCGGCTGTTTCGCCAGCGCGTCGGCGAAATGGTGGATGAACTCTGATGGGACATATTCGCGTCACCGGCCTGGGCAAGGCCTATAAGCAATACCCAAACCGCTGGGCACGGCTGGCCGAGTGGCTGATTCCGTTTTCGCCGCTTCGGCATCAACAGCACTGGGTACTGCAAGATGTCGAATTCGAGATTGCTCCGGGTGAAGCGGTGGGTATCGTCGGCGCCAACGGAGCAGGCAAAAGCACCTTGCTGAAAATGATCACCGGCACCACTCAACCCACCCAAGGCAAGATTGAATTGCAAGGGCGCGTCGCAGCGCTGCTCGAGCTGGGCATGGGTTTCCATCCGGACTTTACCGGTCGGCAGAACGCAATCATGGCGGGTCAGTTACTGGGCATGCAGCTTGAAGAAATCCAGGCCCTGATGCCCGATATCGAGCACTTCGCTGAAATTGGCGATGCGATCGACCACCCGGTCCGCACTTATTCCAGTGGCATGCAGATGCGCCTGGCGTTCAGTGTCGCCACCGCCCGGCGCCCGGACATCCTGATCGTCGACGAAGCGCTGTCGGTGGGTGATGCCTATTTCCAGCACAAGAGCTTCGAACGCATCCGCAGCTTTCGCAAATCCGGCACGACGTTATTGATCGTGTCCCATGATCGCTTCGCGATTCAGTCGATTTGCGACTCGGCGATCCTGCTCAAGGATGGGCGCGTGGCCATGCGCGGCAAACCGGAGCCGGTTCTCGATTATTACAATGCGCTGATGGCCGAACGTGAGGGTCAGGTAGTACGCCAGGAAACGCTCGCCGGCGGCGAGGTGCAAACGGTCTCCGGCACCGGCGAGGCGGCGATTCTGAGCGTACGCCTGCTCGATGAAAACCAGCGCAGCATTGAGGCTGTCGAAGTCGGCCAACCGGTGGTGCTCGAAGTGCAGGTCGAAGTGCGCAAGGACATCGAACGGCTGGTGCTGGGCTTCATTCTCAAGGATCGCCTCGGCCAGATGATGTACGGCATCAACACCCACCGGCTGAACAAGGCATTGACCGATCTGCGCGCCGGTGAACGCTTCACCTATCGCTTCGCCTTCATCATGGGCCTGGGCAAAGGCAACTATTCGGTGTCGCTGAGCCTGTCGCGTCTGGACTCACATCTGGATCGCAATTTCGAGTGGCGTGACTACGGGATGGTGTTCCAGGTGATCAACAGCCGTCGGGAAGACTTCGTCGGCTGTACCTGGCTGGACGCTAAAACCACCATCAGCCGCGACACCGAGGCCCGGCCTGTCGAGCGTGCGCCATGACCCGCCTCTTGGTTGAATGCACTCACGTATTCAAACACCCCAAGATCAATTCGGGGATCCAGCGCGTGGTGCGCAACGTCATCAAGCAGCTGCCCGCCAGCGCTGACGGCGTCGAGTGCATGCCGGTGGTGGTGATCAATCGCCAGCTCTACCGCGTGCTGCAACTGGCGCCACTCGATACACCGTTCTGGAACAGCCTCGAAACCTTCGGTGAACGCCTGGAGCGCCTCGCCCATCGTTTCTGGCAGTGGCATCAGCGCCGCGATGCGCTATGCACTTCGAAACTGGCGCGGCGGCTCCTTTACGCCAGCTATCGGTTGACCCAGTTTGCCGTGCTCGGCCTGCCGATTCGGCTCGTCAGACGGATCAATCGCAGGCAGCTGCTTAAACGTTGCTCGCCGCTTCAACACCACCCGGGCGATCAACTGGTGCTGCTGGATTCATCCTGGCACTCGGACTTTTTCGCCCATGTCGAGCAGCTCAAACGCGACGGCGTCGGCATGATCGCGGTGATCTACGACCTTATTCCGCTGACGCATCCGCAGTTTTACGACACGCGGCTGGTCGAAGTTTTCAATGAGTGGTTCGACTGGATCACCCGCACGGCCGATGGCTACATGGCGATTTCCGCCACAGTGCGTGATCAGGTGCGTGGTGAATTGCAACGCAGAGTCGGTGCCGAGCAGACTGAAAAGCGCTGGTTCGATTACTTTTATCTGGGGTCCGAGCTCGATCTGCAGCACAGCGAAGCCACGGTCGAACCGCGCCTGAGTGACCTGTTCACTGCGACCGAAGCGGTTTTTCTGATGGTCAGCACCATCGAGCCGCGCAAGAACCATGGGTACCTGCTCGACGCCTTCGAACTCGCCTGGGCTGCCGGTTCGACCGCACGCTTGTGCATCGCCGGGCGTATCGGCTGGAAATGCGAGGCGCTGCTTGAGCGAATCCGCAATCATCCGGAACTGAATCGGCGCCTGTTCATGTTCAATGACCTGAGCGACACCAGCCTCGAATACGCCTATGCGCAGGCCAGCGCGTTGGTGTTTCCTTCGTTTGTCGAAGGCTTCGGCCTGCCACTGGTAGAAGCCATGCAGCGCGGTTTGCCAGCGATGGGCAGCGACGTCGCGGTATTCCGCGAAATCGGTGGCGAGTTCATGGCGTATTTCGATCTGCTGGATCCACAAAGCCTTGCCGATCTGATCGAAACCTATCAGCGCAGCGGACAGTTTCCCGCCGCCCGCGACGTCGCTGACTGGCGCTGGATCGGCTGGCGCGAGGCCAGTGAGCAGTTGGCGACACGCAGCCTTGCCCATGTTCAGCAGGCCCTGCGCGTGCAAGCGAGGCCGCATGCGCATTGCTCTTAACGCCCGCATCCTGCAAGCGCCGCGCACCGGCATTGGCCACTACGTCGCCGAACTGGTCAACGCCTTGCGCAGCGAACCCGATGTGGACGTAAGCCTGTTTCACGGATGGGGCTGGAGTTCGGCCCTGCCGGACGCGGCCATGCCCGGCTACTCGCGCATGACGCCATTGCTGCGAAAAATTCCCGGGGCCTATCAGGCACGCCGCTGGCTGGAGCAGAAACGTTTCGATCAGGTGCGTGCACAAAAGATTGATCTTTATCACGAGCCAAGCCTGTGGCCGCTGGCCTTCGACGGCCCGACCGTGATCACCCTGCATGATCTGACGCACCTGCATTTTCCAGAAACCCAGCCACCTGCACGTTTGAGGGAAATCGAACGTCGTCTGGCCGCCGGCGTGGAGCAGGCGCGGGTCATTCTGACCGATTCGCAGGCGATCGCTGACGAGGCGCAGGCCTACTTTAATCTCCCTGCACAGCAATTCGTTGTGGCGCCGTTGGGTGTGTCCGAGCGCTTCCGTCCCCGGCCACTTGAGGAAATCGACAGTGTGCTCAAGGCTCACGCCGTCCAGGCACGGGAATATTTCCTCTGTGTCGGCACCCTGGAGCCGCGCAAGAACCTGAGCCTGGCGTTGCAGGCCCACGCCCTGCTGCCAGACGCCGTGCGCCAGCGCTTTCCCTTGTTGATTGCAGGCATGGCCGGATGGCAGCGCGAGCAGTTCAGCGAGCCACTGCGCCAGGCACTGGCCAGCGGCCACGTGTGCCTGCTCGGCTATCTGCCCGATGAGCAATTGGCGCAACTGCTGGCCGGCGCCCGGGCGCTGATATTTCCGTCGTTGTATGAGGGCTTTGGCTTGCCGGTGCTGGAAGCCATGGCCAGTGGCACGCCGGTGGTGACCACCCGTTCTTCGGCGATGCCGGAAGTGGCTGGCGCGGCTGGCAACTATATTGAAGCGGACGATGCCGAGGGTCTGCGTGATGCAATGGGCCGGTTGATCGACGACTCGCTGCATTGGCAGGCCTGCCGCGAAGCGGGATTGCAGCAGGCGGCACTTTTTTCCTGGCAACGTTGTGCACAGGCTACGGCTGGTGCCTACCGCCAGGCCATGGGAGGTTGAATGCGCGTTCTTCATTTCTTCAAGACGTACCTGCCCGATTCGGTCGGCGGCATCGAACAAGTCATCTTTCAGTTGTGCGAAAGCGGCGCTCAGCATGGCATCGATGGGCAAGTGCTGACCCTCAGCACCAATCCGACACCGCCCGTGGTGCAACTGGGTCAGCACGAAGTACATCGGGCGAAGCTGGATGTCCAGTTCGCCTCCACTGGCTTTTCCTGGAGTGTGTTCAAGCAGTTCCGTGAGCTGGCCGCCGAAGCCGACGTGATCAACTATCACTTCCCGTGGCCATTCATGGACCTGGTGCATTTCGCCAGCGCTGTGAACAAGCCGAGCGTAGTTACTTATCACTCGGACATCATTCGCCAGAAGCATCTGCTCAAGCTCTATCGGCCACTGATGAATCGCTTCCTCGCCAGCGCCGACCGCATCGTTGCTGCATCGCCGAACTATCTGCACACCAGCGATGTGCTGCAGCAGTTTCAGGACAAGACCCGCGTTATCCCCTACGGCCTGAATAAAGCAGGTTATCCACAGCCCGATATCGAACGCATGAACCGCTGGCGCCAACAGCTTGGGGATAAGTTTTTTCTGTTCGTCGGGGTAATGCGTTATTACAAGGGCCTGCACATCCTGCTCGACGCGCTCAAAGACATCGATTATCCCGTGGTGATTGTCGGTGCCGGTCCGCTGGAGCAGGAACTGCATGCACAGGCCGCCGCGCTGGGCCTGCGCAATATTCATTTCCTCGGCCGTCTGAGTGACGAGGACAAAGTGGCGTTGCTGCAATTGAGCTATGCGATTGTCTTTCCTTCGCACCTGCGCTCCGAGGCTTTCGGGATTTCGTTGCTCGAAGGCGCGATGTACGGCAAACCGATGATCTCCAGCGAAATCGGCACCGGCACCAGTTTCATCAATATCCACAACGAAACCGGACTGGTGGTGCCGCCGAGCAATCCACAGGCCTTTCGGGAAGCCATGCGTACGCTATGGGACAACCCTGAGCGTGCTGCCGAGATGGGGGTCAAAGCGGAAGCGCGCTATCGGCAGCTGTTCACCGCCGATGAGATGGGTCGCAAGTGGACAGAGCTGTATCAGGAACTGCTGGCTGAAAAGGCTCTGTCCTACGCTTGAGTGGAGGTCACGCGGTTTTCTGCAACCCGGCCACCGTGCGCGGCATAGCGACAAAACCCGGCAATGCTTCGATCCGTGCCAGCCAGGCGCGAACGTTGGCGTAGTCGTCCAGCGAGACATTGCCCTCCGGGGCATGCGCAATGTAGCTGTAGGCAGACACGTCAGCGATGGTCGGCTCTTCGCCCGCCAGATACGCAGTTTTACCCAACTCCAGCTCCATGACCTTGAGCAGGTTGTGCGCACGGCCAATGACTTCCTCGGCATTCAGTTGCGCACCAAACACCGTGATCAGGCGTGCCGCCGCCGGGCCAAATGCAATCGGTCCCGCCGCTGCCGACAGCCAGCGCTGCACATGCGCTGCGCCCACCGGGTCGGCCGGCAGCCAGCGTCCGTTGCCATATTTCTGCGCCAGATAAACCAGAATCGCGTTGGAATCGGCCAGCACCACGCCGTTGTCATCAATCGCCGGCACTTGGCCGAAGCTGTTGATCGCCAGGTACTGCGGCTGCTTGTGCTCACCCTTGGCCAGATCGACGAAGATCAGCTCGGTCGGCAGTTGCAGCAGCGACAGCATCAACTCGACGCGGTGGGCGTGACCGGAACGGGGAAAGTTGTAGAGTTTGATCGCTTGCATGGTCGACTCCGCTGGAAAGTGACGTCGCTACGGGAATGAGCGCGCCGATGGAGTCATCATCTATGGGTTGCCGGAACAACAGAATAACCAGCCGCTGCAATCGATTATTTCATCTCGTGCAATAACGCCGCTGCGCTCAAGGCCGGATGCTCGCGCAGCGCCTTCACGGCGAAGTCGACAAAACTGCGGATCCGCGCCGGTGCCTTGCGCCCGCCCTGATACACCACATGAATCGGCAACGGCGGCAATTCAAACTCGGCGAGGACGATTTCCAGCTCGCCCGCTGCGACCTTGTCCGCCACTTGATAGGACAGCACTCGCGTCAGGCCCAGGCCTTTTCGCGCGGCGGTGATCGCCGACTGATTGGCCGTGACAGTCAGGCGCGGTTCGGTGCGCACACTGAGTGCTTCACCGCCGTCGAGAAACGGCCAGTTGCGTTGCTGCCCGATCGCCGACGTCGCCACCACCGGCAGCGCGGCCAGGGCCTGCGGGTGCTCAGGGCGGCCGTGCGCAGCCAGAAACCCCGGTGAAGCGCAGATCACCCGCCGCACTTCCCCGACGCGAATCGCATGCTGATTGCTGTCCGGCAGCTCACCGATGCGCACCGCGACATCAATGCCCTCCTCGACCATGTTGACGACCCGGTCCAGCAACAGCGCGTTGATCGACACATCCGGATAACGACAAAGGTAATCGGCCATCACTGGCGTCACGAACAGATCGCCAAACAGCACCGGCGCAGTAATCGTCAACTGCCCGCGCGGCAAGGCATGGCTGCCTGCCGCCGAATCCTCGGCCTCCTGCACCTCGGCAAGAATCCGCCGGCAGTCATCGCAGTAACGTTGCCCGGCTTCAGTCAGATGCACAGTGCGCGTGGTACGCACCAGCAACTGCGTACCGATATGCTGCTCCAGCGCCGCCACCGCCCGGGTGACACTCGCCGCCGACAGACCCAAACGCCGCGACGCCGCCGAAAAGCCTTGCTCCTGGGCGACGACAACGAAGATCTGCATTTCCTGAAAGCGGTCCATGGGATTCCTCGGCGGCGGATACGACAATCGCAGCCGAGGCTGCGATTGTGGGAGAGCTTAGATCAACGGTGGATAACTTATTCCACGGTGACCGATTTCGCCAGGTTGCGCGGCTGATCAACGTCGGTGCCCTTGAGCACGGCCACGTAGTAAGACAGCAGTTGCAGCGGGATCGTATAAAGGATCGGCGAGAGAATGTCGTGGATGTGCGGCATTTGCACCACGTGGGTACCTTCGCCGTTGGTCATCGCAGCCTTCTCATCCGCGAACACGATCAACTCGCCGCCGCGAGCGCGGACTTCCTGCAGGTTGGATTTGAGCTTCTCCAGCAGTTCGTTGTTCGGCGCGACGGTCACCACTGGCATGTCGTTATCCACAAGTGCCAGCGGCCCGTGTTTGAGCTCGCCGGCCGGGTAGGCTTCGGCATGGATGTAGGAGATTTCCTTGAGCTTCAAGGCACCTTCCATCGCGACCGGGAATTGCGCACCACGGCCGAGGAACAGGGTGTGGTTTTTCTCGGCGAACAGCTCGGCGATTTTTTCCACGGTGCTGTCCATCGCCAGCGCTTCGCCGAGACGGGTCGGCAGGCGACGCAGTTCTTCGACGAGTGTGGCTTCGACGCCATTAGCCAGAGTGCCGCGCACCTGACCCAGCGATAGAGTCAGCAGCAACAGGCCAACCAGTTGCGTGGTGAAGGCTTTGGTCGAGGCCACACCGATTTCGCGACCTGCCTGGGTCAACAGGGTCAGGTCGGATTCACGCACCAGTGAGCTGATGCCGACGTTGCAGATCGCCAGGCTGGCGAGGAAGCCCAGCTCCTTGGCATTGCGCAGGGCCGCCAGGGTGTCAGCGGTTTCGCCGGACTGCGAGATGGTCACGAACAGCGTGTCCGGCTGCACCACCACTTTGCGATAACGGAATTCGCTGGCGACTTCCACCTGGCACGGAATACCGGCCAGTTCTTCGAGCCAGTAACGCGCGACCATGCCGGCGTGATAGCTGGTGCCGCAGGCGACGATCTGCACATTGCGCACTTTGGCGAACAGCTCGGCAGCTTGTAGACCGAAGGCCTCAACCAGCACTTGATTGTTGCCCAGGCGACCTTCGAGAGTGCGCTGAACCACGGTCGGTTGCTCGTGGATTTCCTTGAGCATGTAGTGGCGGAACTCGCCCTTGTCGGCGGCTTCGGCACCGTCGGTGTACTGCACGGTCTGGCGCTCGACAGCGTTGCCGTTCACGTCCCAGATCTGCACGCTGTCGCGACGGATTTCAGCGATATCGCCTTCTTCCAGGTACATGAAGCGGTCAGTGACCTGACGCAGAGCGAGTTGGTCGGAAGCGAGGAAGTTCTCGCCCAGACCCAAGCCGATCACCAATGGACTGCCACTGCGCGCGGCGACCAGACGATCCGGTTGGCTCGCATTGATCACCGCCAGACCGTAGGCCCCGTGCAGTTCCTTGACGGTTGCCTTGAGCGCTGCAGTCAGGTCCGGTTGTTCCTTGAGCTTGTGGGTCAGCAGGTGCGCGATGACTTCAGTGTCGGTGTCCGAGTTGAACGAGTAACCCAAGGCTTTGAGTTGTTCGCGCAGGGCTTCGTGGTTCTCGATGATGCCGTTGTGCACCACCGCGATGTCACCGGAAAAATGCGGGTGAGCGTTACGCTCACACGGCGCGCCATGGGTCGCCCAACGAGTGTGGGCGATACCGAGACGACCGGACAGCGGCTGTTCGGTCAGGGCGGTTTCCAGCTCACTGACCTTGCCCGGACGGCGCATGCGTTCCAGGGTCTGGTCATTGGTATAAACCGCCACACCGGCGCTGTCATAGCCGCGGTATTCGAGGCGCTTCAGGCCTTCGAGAAGGATGGCGGTGATATTACGTTCAGCTACAGCGCCGACAATGCCACACATGGTTATTTCTCCTGACTGACAGCCGCACAGATCAAAGTGATCCCGCGGGCCTGAAGCTGATCGCGTGCCTCGACAGACAGGCGATCATCGGTAATGAGGGTATGGATGCTGCTCCAGGGCAGCTCCAGGTTGGGAATCTTGCGACCGATCTTGTCGGCCTCGACCATGACGATCACTTCTCGCGCAACGTCGGCCATCACCCGGCTGAGGCCGAGCAACTCGTTAAAGGTTGTGGTGCCGCGAACCAGATCGATACCGTCGGCGCCGATGAACAGTTGGTCGAAGTCGTAAGAGCGTAGTACCTGCTCGGCGACCTGGCCCTGAAAGGATTCCGAGTGCGGATCCCAGGTGCCACCGGTCATCAGCAGCACCGGCTCGTGTTCCAGTTCGCTCAAGGCGTTGGCAACATGCAGCGAGTTGGTCATCACCACCAGACCCGGTTGCTGGCCCAGCTCGGGAATCATCGCGGCGGTGGTGCTGCCGCTGTCGATGATGATGCGCGCGTGCTCGCGGATGCGTTTTACCGCCGCGCGAGCGATCGCCTGTTTGTATTTGGAAATACTCTGCGCCGTTTCTGCGACCAGCTCTTGCGGCATGGTGATCGCACCGCCGTAACGACGCAGCAATAGACCATGGGTTTCCAGCGCGGCGAGATCCTTGCGAATCGTAACTTCCGAAGTTTCGAAACGCTTGGCCAGCTCGTCGACACTGACTTCGCCCTGCTCATTGAGCAAGGCGAGGATGTTATGGCGACGTTGAGGAGTATTGCGCTTGGACATGGCAGCTTAAGTTTCGATTCGAAAGATAACGCAAGCAATGAAACTCTATCGAAAGGTTGCCGTCAAGACACGAAGAGAAAAATTCAGAAAGATTGAAATGACTGTGGGAGCGAGCCCGCTCGCGAAAGGCGAGTCTTAGCCACTCAAGACGTGACTGAGAGACCGCATTCGCGAGCAGGCTCGCTCCCACAGGAGTTGTGGATAAATCAGGATTTTTTGATTTTTTCCGGCCGCTTCCAGCCGTCGATGTTCTTCTGGCGGGCTCGACCTACCGCCAACTGAGCGTTATCCACATTTTGCGTGATGGTCGATCCGGCCGCAGTGGTTGCACCGTTGGAGATATCCACAGGGGCGACCAGCGAGTTGTTGGAGCCGATGAACACATCAGCACCCAGCACGGTTTTCCACTTGTTCGCGCCATCGTAGTTGCAAGTGATGGTGCCGGCGCCGATGTTGGTTCGTGCGCCGATTTCGGCATCGCCCAGATAGGTCAGGTGGCCAGCCTTGGCACCTTCGCCCATGTGTGCATTTTTCAGCTCAACGAAGTTACCCACATGGGCGTGCGCTTCGAGCACAGTGCCCGGGCGCAAACGCGCGAAGGGACCGGCGTCACTGCCTTCACCGAGAATGGCGCCTTCTATATGACTGTTGGCCTTGATTACCACGCCTTTGCGCAGGGTGCTGTCCTTGATCACGCAGTTCGGGCCGATCTGTACGTCGTCTTCAATGATGACCTTGCCTTCGAGGATCACGTTGATGTCGATCAGCACATCGCGACCGACGCTGACTTCGCCGCGTACGTCGAAGCGGGCCGGGTCACGCAGGGTCACGCCCTCAGCCATCAGGCGGCGGCCGGCGCGCAACTGATAATGACGCTCCAGTTCAGAAAGCTGCTTGCGATCGTTGGCGCCCTGCACTTCCATCGGGTCGTGCGGTTGTTCGGTGGCGACGACCAAACCATCGCTGACCGCCATTTCGATCACGTCGGTGAGGTAGTACTCGCCCTGCGCGTTGTTGTTCGACAGGCGACTCATCCAGTCCGCCAGGCGATTGGCCGGCACAGCGAGGATGCCGGTGTTGCCTTCGGTGATCGCACGTTGCGCTTCGCTGGCGTCTTTGTGCTCGACGATTGCCGCGACCTTGCCGTCAGCATCACGCACGATGCGGCCGTAACCGGTCGGGTCATCCAGCTCGACAGTGAGCAAACCCATCTGGCCCGGCACGACATGCTTGAGCAGACGTTGCAGGGTTTCGACTTCGATCAGCGGCACATCACCGTAAAGAATCAGCACGGTGTCGGCATCAATGAACGGCACCGCCTGGGCGGTGGCATGGCCAGTGCCCAGTTGCTTGTCCTGCAACACGAAATTCAGGTCATCAGCTGCCAGCCGCTCACGCACCACATCGGCACCGTGACCGATCACCACGTGAATGCGTTGTGGATCAAGTTGCCGAGCGCTGTGGATAACATGGCCGAGCATGGAATTGCCGGCAATCGGGTGCAGCACCTTGGGCAGCGCCGAGCGCATGCGCGTGCCTTGACCGGCCGCGAGGATAACGATTTCGAGAGACATGACTGGCTACCAATCCTGGGTGGTCAGCAACTGCGACCGGGTTTGAAATTCGGAAAAGAAAAAAGGGTAGCCGAGGCTACCCTTTTTTATCAATCGCACAACAAGCGGATGACGGATTAACCGCCAAACTTCTTGCGGATCTGCTGGACGGTGCGCAGCTGGGCTGCAGCCTCGGCCAGACGAGTGGCAGCGGCGCCGTAATCGAAGTCCGCGCCTTTTTCGTTCAGGGCATTCTCGGCAGCCTTGAGAGCTGCCTGAGCCTGAGCTTCATCCAGGTCGGCGGCACGTTGCACGGTATCGGCAAGTACCTTGACCATGTTCGGCTGAACCTCGAGGAAACCACCGGAGATGTAGAACACCTCGGCTTCCCCGCCTTGCTTGATCAGGCGGATCGGACCCGGCTTGAGATTAGTGATCAGCGGCGCGTGACCCAGAGCGATACCAAGATCACCCAGTGCACCGTGCGCAATCACCATCTCGACCAGGCCGGAAAAGATTTCCCCTTCCGCGCTGACGATATCGCAATGGACTGTCATAGCCATCTGATTGCCTCAACCTAAATTAGCGCCCGTTGCCGGGCGCCGGGATTACAGTTTCTTGGCTTTCTCGATCGCTTCTTCGATGCCGCCAACCATGTAGAACGCTTGTTCTGGCAGGTGGTCGTAGTCACCGTTGAGGATGCCTTTGAAGCCAGCAATGGTGTCTTTCAGGGAAACGTATTTACCCGAAGCACCGGTGAAGACTTCAGCCACGAAGAACGGCTGCGACAAGAAGCGCTGGATCTTACGAGCACGGTTAACCAACTGTTTGTCGGCTTCCGACAGCTCGTCCATACCCAGGATCGCGATGATGTCTTTCAGCTCTTTGTAACGCTGCAGAACATACTGAACGCCGCGAGCGGTGTCGTAGTGGTCCTGACCGATCACGTTCGGGTCCAGCTGGCGCGAAGTCGAATCCAGTGGATCTACCGCTGGGTAGATACCCAGGGAAGCGATGTCACGGGACAGAACGACGGTGGCGTCCAGGTGGGCGAAGGTGGTCGCTGGCGACGGGTCGGTCAAGTCGTCCGCAGGTACGTATACCGCCTGGATCGAGGTGATCGAACCTTCCTTGGTCGAAGTGATACGTTCTTGCAGAACGCCCATCTCTTCAGCCAGGGTCGGCTGGTAACCTACTGCCGAAGGCATACGGCCCAGCAGTGCGGATACTTCAGTACCGGCCAGGGTGTAACGATAGATGTTGTCGACGAACAGCAGAACGTCGTTACCTTCGTCACGGAACTTCTCGGCCATGGTCAGGCCGGTCAGTGCTACGCGCAGACGGTTTCCCGGCGGCTCGTTCATCTGACCGTAAACCAGTGCCACTTTGTCCAGAACGTTGGAGTCCTTCATCTCGTGGTAGAAGTCGTTACCCTCACGAGTACGCTCACCCACACCGGCGAACACGGAATAACCGCTGTGCTCGATGGCGATGTTACGGATCAGTTCCATCATGTTTACGGTTTTGCCTACACCGGCACCACCGAACAGACCGACTTTACCGCCCTTGGCGAACGGGCAGACCAGGTCGATAACCTTGATGCCGGTTTCCAGCAGGTCGTTGCCGCCTGCTTGCTCGGCGAACGAAGGTGCTGCGCGGTGAATGCCCCAGCGCTCTTCGGTGTCGATCGGGCCAGCTTCGTCGATCGGGTTACCGAGGACGTCCATGATCCGGCCCAGGGTCGCTTTACCGACCGGTACGGAGATGGCTGCGCCAGAGTCGGTGACTTCCAGACCGCGCTTCAAGCCCTCGGTGGAACCCATCGCAATGGTACGCACCACGCCGTCGCCCAGCTGCTGCTGAACTTCCAGAGTGGTTGCGGCCGCGCTTTGTACAGTCAGCGCGTTGTAGATGCTCGGTACGCTGTCGCGTGGAAATTCCACGTCGATAACGGCGCCGATGATTTGAACGATACGTCCGCTACTCATAGCTGGATCCTCTGAATATTTGAACCGTTAAACCGCGGCAGCGCCGCCGACGATTTCCGAGATCTCTTGGGTGATCGCAGCCTGACGCGCCTTGTTGTAGATCAGCTGCAAATCGCTGATCAAATCACCGGCGTTGTCGGTAGCGTTCTTCATCGCGATCATCCGCGCAGCCTGTTCAGCCGCGTTGTTCTCGACCACCGCCTGGTAGACCTGCGACTCGACGTAACGGACCATCAAGCCGTCAAGCAGCTCTTTGGCGTCCGGTTCGTAGAGATAGTCCCAGTGGTGCTTGAGATCCTGATCCGGGGTTGCCACCAGTGGAATCAACTGCTCCACGGTAGGCTGTTGTGTCATGGTGTTGATGAACTTGTTGGACACCACGGACAGGCGGTCGATACGGCCGTCCAGGTAGGCATCCAGCATCACCTTGACGCTGCCGATCAGATCATTGATCGACGGCTCTTCACCCAGGTGGCTGATAGCTGCAACGACGTTACCGCCGAAGTTGCGGAAAAAGGCCGCACCCTTGCTACCGACTACACACAGATCAATCTCGACGCCGTTTTCGCGGTTTACCGCCATGTCCTTGACCAGGGCCTTGAACAGGTTGGTGTTCAAGCCGCCGCACAGACCACGGTCACTGCTCACGACGACATAACCGACGCGCTTGATTTCGCGGTCGATCATGAACGGGTGGCGGTATTCCGGGTTGGCGTTGGCCAGATGCCCAATTACCTGGCGGATACGCTCCGCATAAGGACGGCTAGCAGCCATGCGCATTTGTGCCTTGCGCATTTTGCTGACCGCCACTTTTTCCATGGCGCTGGTAATCTTTTGCGTGCTTTTGATGCTCGCAATCTTACTGCGAATCTCTTTTGCGCCTGCCATGTAACACCTATCAGGTTAGCAAGCGGGAGCCTCGCGGCTCCCGCTGCGGCTTACCAGGTTTGGGTGGCCTTGAACTTCTCGATACCGGCTTTCATGCCAGCGTCGATTTCGTCATTGAAGTCACCTTTAACGTTGATCTTGGCCATCAAATCGGCGTGATCGCGGTTGAAGAAAGCAATCAGCGCTTGTTCGAAGCTGCCGACCTTGGCGATTTCAATGTCAGTCAGGAACCCACGCTCAGCGGCATACAGCGACAGCGCCATGTCAGCGATCGACATTGGTGCGTATTGCTTCTGCTTCATCAGCTCGGTAACGCGCTGACCATGCTCAAGTTGCTTGCGGGTCGCTTCGTCCAGGTCAGAAGCGAACTGGGCGAATGCCGCCAGTTCACGGTACTGAGCCAGAGCGGTACGGATACCACCGGAGAGCTTCTTGATGATCTTGGTCTGAGCGGCACCACCCACACGGGATACCGAAACACCGGCGTTCACTGCAGGGCGGATGCCCGAGTTGAACATGGCCGATTCCAGGAAGATCTGACCGTCGGTGATGGAAATCACGTTGGTCGGAACGAACGCGGAAACGTCGCCAGCCTGGGTTTCGATGATCGGCAGTGCGGTCAGGGAACCGGTTTTGCCGGTCACTGCGCCGTTGGTGAACTTCTCTACGTATTCTTCCGAAACGCGGGATGCGCGCTCCAGCAGACGGGAGTGGAGATAGAACACGTCGCCTGGGTAAGCTTCACGGCCTGGTGGACGGCGCAGCAGCAGGGAAATCTGGCGGTAAGCCACTGCCTGCTTGGACAGATCGTCATAAACGATCAGCGCGTCTTCGCCGCGGTCGCGGAAGAATTCACCCATGGTGCAACCGGAGTACGGTGCCAGGAATTGCAGCGCAGGAGATTCCGAAGCACTGGCAGCCACGATGATCGTGTTGGCCAGGGCGCCGTTTTCTTCCAGCTTGCGAACCACGTTGGCGATGGTCGATTGCTTCTGACCGATGGCTACGTAGACGCAGAAAATGCCGCTGTCTTTCTGGTTGATGATCGCGTCGATCGCCAGAGCGGTTTTACCGATCTGACGGTCACCGATGATCAGCTCACGCTGGCCACGGCCGACAGGGATCATGGCATCGACAGCCTTGTAGCCAGTCTGTACAGGCTGGTCTACCGACTTACGCCAGATCACGCCTGGAGCAACTTTCTCGACCGCGTCGGTCTCGGTGTTGCCCAGTGGACCTTTGCCGTCAACAGGGTTACCCAGAGCATCGACTACGCGGCCCAGCAATTCCTTACCAACAGGAACTTCGAGGATGCGGCCGGTGCACTTGGCGCTCATGCCTTCAGCCAGCGACTGGTAGGAGCCCAATACCACGGCACCTACGGAGTCCTGCTCCAGGTTGAGGGCCATACCGTAGACGCCGCCCGGAAACTCGATCATCTCGCCGTACATGACGTCGGCCAGACCGTGAATCCGCACGATGCCGTCAGATACGCTGACGACAGTGCCTTCGTTACGGGCTTGGGAGGTCACATCGAGCTTGTCGATGCGGCCCTTGATAATTTCACTTATTTCGGAAGGATTGAGTTGCTGCATTGCTCTGCTGCCCCTTCAAACTCAAGATTTCAATGCTTCGGCAAGTTTCGCGATTTTGCCGCGAATCGAGCCATCGATAACCAGGTCGCCGGCGCGGATCACGACACCACCAATCAAGGCAGCGTCCTCCGCAACTTGCAGGCGCACTTCCCGGTTGAGTCGTGCACTGAGAACCTTGGCGAGTTTGTCTTGCTGTTCTTGGTTCAATGCAAATGCACTGGTTACTTCAACGTCTACCGATTTCTCTTGTTCGGCCTTGTACAGGTCGAACAGAGCGGCGATCTCCGGCAGAAGCAGGAGACGGTCGTTCTCGGCAACGACGTTGATGAAATTGCGTGCCTTTTCATCAAACTTGTCGCCGCACACGTCAATGAACGTGGCGGCCTTTTCTGCGCTCGTCAGTCGCGGGGCCTTGAGCACGCGCTGCAGGGTGTCGTCTTGCGACACCGCTGCTGCCAGGCCGAGCATGGCTGACCAATTGGCCAGTTGCTGGTGGGCCTGAGCGTGCTCGAAGGCCGCCTTAGCGTAAGGTCGGGCCAACGTGGTCAGTTCTGCCATGATCGCCCTCGCTTAGATTTCAGCAGCCAGTTGGTTAACCAGCTCTGCGTGCGCGTTTTGATCGATTGTGGCACCCAGGATCTTCTCGGCGCCGCCAACAGCCAGCAAGCCCACTTGGGCACGCAGCTTGTCTTTGACGCTGTTCAGTTCCTGTTCGATCTCGGCTTGAGCCTGAACCTTCACACGGTCAGCGTCGATACGGGCTTTTTCAACAGCCTCTTCGACGATCTGGTTACCGCGTTTCTTGGCTTGCTCGATGATTTCAGCTGCCTGAGCTTTCGCTTCGCGCAGTTGCTGACCCGCTTTCTCTTGGGCCAACTCCAGGTCGCGAGCTGCACGGCTGGCAGCGTCCAGACCATCAGCGATCTTCTTTTGACGTTCGTGCAGAGCAGCGATGACCGGAGGCCATACATACTTCATGCAGAACAGTACAAAAATCAGGAACGCAACGGACTGGCCAATCAGGGTCGCATTAATGTTCACGCCAACACCTCGCAGTTACGTTGTCCATCACACCAAATTACCCGGAAGATCCGAGTAATCAGCCAGCGATCTGACCAACGAACGGGTTCGCAAAGGTGAAGAACAGAGCGATACCAACACCGATCATGGTTACGGCGTCGAGCAGACCGGCAACGATGAACATTTTCACTTGCAGCATTGGAACCATTTCTGGCTGACGCGCTGCGCCTTCCAGGAACTTGCCGCCCAGCAGGCCGAAACCAATTGCGGTACCCAGTGCGCCCAGGCCGATCAACAGTGCAACAGCGATAGCGGTTAGACCAACTACAGTTTCCATCTTTCCTCCCGACTTTTACGTCGTATGGTTTAGGTTTTTTAGATTAAAGCGGTAAAACAAATCGTTTCAGCTGCCCCGCAAGGAGCTCCCTCCCGTTTGACCGGGAGGAACATCAGACTAGTCGAGACTGGTCTTAATGGTTTTCTTCGTGCGCCATCGACAGGTAGACGATGGTCAGCATCATGAAGATGAACGCCTGCAGGGTGATGATCAGGATGTGGAATACAGCCCACGCCCACTGCAGAACAACGCCCAGGCCGCTGAGCCAGAGCAGGCCGCTGCCGAACATCACAGCGATCAGAATGAACACCAGCTCGCCGGCATACATGTTGCCGAACAGACGCAGAGCCAGAGAGATCGGCTTGGCGATCAGGGTGACGAATTCCAGCAGGAAGTTCACCGGGATCAGCAGGGCCTGAACGAAGATGTTCTTGCTGCCGAACGGGTGCAGGGTCAGTTCGCCGATGAAGCCACCGATGCCCTTGACCTTGATGCTGTAGAAAATGATCAGTGCGAACACCGAGAACGCCATGCCCAGAGTCGCGTTCGGGTCGGTAGTCGACACGGCGCGGAACGGGATGTGGGCATCGCCGGAGATCAGGATGGCCAGCTGAGGAATCCAGTCGACCGGTACCAGGTCGACGGCGTTCATCAGGAACACCCAGACGAAGATGGTCAGTGCCAGCGGTGCAATCACCGGGCTACGGCCATGGAAGCTGTCTTTCACGCTGCCATCGACGAATTCGACCAATACTTCAACGAAGTTCTGCAAGGCACCCGGCTGACCCGAAGTCGCTTTCTTTGCCGCCATGCGGAAAAGAAGAACGAAGATCAGACCCAGCGCGACCGACCAGCCGAGGGTATCGACGTGGAAAGCCCAGAAGCCCATTTCCTTGGCTTCTGCTGCGGTGTGGGCAAAGCCCCAGCCGCCGTTGGGTAGCTGACCGAAAGTCAGGTTCTGCAAGTGGTGCTGGATATAGCCCGAAGCGGTTGTCTCTGCCATGGTTGCCTCAAACGCCCTAAGGTCTCGAAAGTCTTGTTCTCATCAGCAGGGGAGCGAACCAGCTGACCGACTGCGTCAGCACGAACACGCCGAATACTGCGATCGGCGCCAGTGGCTTCACACCTGCGAACACCAGTGCAAACAGCACTGCCGTCAAAATAAGTTTGCCTGCCTCGCCGGCATAAAAAGACCGGACGATGGACTGGGCTGCTCGGGCGCCGGAAAACCGAAATGCCCTGTGAGCGAAATAAACATTGGGCAGCAAGGCTATCAGGCCTCCGCAAAGTCCCGAGTATCCGGCAACGACTCCATGCCATTGCCAGAGCGCCAAAGCGGCAATGAGCAGAATGACAAATTGAGCCATCAACACCGGAAAAACCGCCAGGCGATGGAAAGGCAAGCGGTTTGGCGTGCGGGTTTCCATCACAGTTGCTCTCCAATGGTCGGCTGCCGAAATTCAATAACTTGGCATAATTTGTGCCGACAAAATGCGCGCAGAGTATAGGGGCGGTTCTGCCCCTATTCAACTGTCAGGTAGTGATTTCCGACTGCGCGCTACATGAGGAAATGTTTCAGCGGATGTGTGCGAGCACACCTTGAAGCTCGTCGAGCGAGTTATAACCAATCACCAATTGGCCCTTGCCCTTCTTGCCATGGCGAATCTGCACCGCAGAGCCTAGGCGCTCGGCCAAACGCTGCTCGAGGCGAGCGATGTCCGGGTCGGGTTTGGCAGCTTCCACAGGCTCCGGTTTGCCACTCAACCACTGGCGAACCAGTGCCTCGGTTTGGCGCACGGTCAGCCCTCGTGCGACAACATGTCGCGCCCCTTCGACCTGCTGATTGTCCGGCAGACCGAGCAAGGCACGCGCGTGACCCATTTCCAGGTCACCGTGCGACAGCATTGTCTTGATCACTTCAGGCAGTGCAATAAGTCGCAACAGGTTAGCCACAGTCACCCGCGACTTACCCACAGCCTCGGCAACCTGCTGCTGAGTCAGCTGGAATTCCTGCTGCAAGCGCTGCAAGGCGACGGCTTCTTCGATCGGGTTGAGGTCTTCACGCTGGATGTTCTCGATCAGCGCAATCGCAATGGCGGTTTCATCCGGCACATCGCGAACCATCGCCGGGATGGTTTCCTGCCCGGCCTGCTGACTGGCGCGCCAGCGGCGTTCACCGGCAATGATCTCAAACCGACCGCCGCCAATCGGGCGCACCACGATCGGCTGCATCACGCCTTGGGCCTTGATCGACTGCGCCAGCTCTTCCAGGGCCTGCGGGTCCATGTCACGGCGCGGCTGATATTTGCCACGCTGCAGCAGGTCCAGCGGCAGGTGTTGCAGTTCGCGGGTGTCGGCCTGCGCGGCTTGTTCTTCCAGCGCGCTGACCGTCGGACCACTCAGCAGTGCATCCAGTCCACGTCCGAGACCTCGTTTCTTGACGGCCATGGGGATTCCTTAAGTTGGCTGAGCAGCAGCAATGCGTGAATTTTTGCGCTGACGACGAACCATCTCGCCTGCCAGAGCCAGATAGGCCAGGGCACCACGCGATTGCTTGTCGTAAGCCAGCGCCGGCATGCCGTAGCTCGGTGCTTCGGCCAAGCGAATGTTGCGCGGGATCACCGTGTCGTACAGCTGATCGCCGAAGTGTTCCTTGAGCTGCGCCGAAACATCGTTCATCAGGCTCAGGCGCGGGTCGTACATGGTCCGCAGCAGGCCTTCGACTTTCAGGTTCGGGTTGAGCAACTCGGCGATGCGCTTGATGTTATCCACAAGGTCGCTCAAACCTTCCAGCGCAAAGTATTCGCACTGCATGGGGATAATCACCCCGTCAGCGGCGACCAGTGCGTTGAGTGTGAGCATCGACAGCGACGGTGGGCAGTCGATCAAAATGTAATCGTAGTTGTCACGGATCGGCGCCAGCGCGCTGCGCAGACGGCTTTCCTTCATCTGCATTTCCAGCAGCACCACTTCGGCCGCGGTCAGATCGCGGTTGGCCGGCAGCAATTGATAACCGCCGTGCTCGGAGAAGTGCATGGCCTGACCCAGATCGCATTCACCGATCAGCAGATCGTAGACCGAGTTTTCCAGACCATGTTTATCCACACCGCTACCCATGGTGGCGTTGCCCTGTGGATCGAGATCGATCAACAGCACCCGGCGCTTGGTCGCGACCAGGGATGCTGCGAGGTTGATGCAGGTGGTGGTTTTGCCCACACCACCCTTCTGGTTCGCTATCGCGAATACCTTAGCCATTCTTGCTTGTGTTCCCAATCATGCCGTGCGGCGCAGTATCAGCAGATGGCGTTGGCCTTGGCAACCGGGGACGGCCAGGGCGTGTTCGCTATCGAGTTTGAAATCTGCCGGCAATGCTACCAGCTCATCGGCCGGATGAACGCCCTTCATTGCCAGCCAGCGTGTATCGGCATCGCCCAAGTGGCGAGTCCAGTTGGTGAAGTTTTCCATGCTGCTGAAGGCCCGGGAAATGATCCCGTTGAATGGTTGCGCAGGCTGGAACGCTTCGACGCGACTGTGGATAACTTGCAGGTTATCCAGCTTCAGTTCGAGTTTGACCTGAGTCAGAAAGCGGGTTTTCTTGCCATTGCTGTCCAGACAGGTCACCTGCGAGTCCGGATACAGGATCGCCAGCGGAATACCAGGCATGCCACCACCACTGCCGACATCGAGCCAGCGACCGTTTTCGATAAACGACATCACGCTGAGACTATCGAGCAAGTGCCGCGAAACCATTTCGTCCGGATCGCGCACAGCGGTCAGGTTGTAGGCCTGGTTCCATTTGATCAACAGGGCCAGGTAACCCAGCAGCAATTTGTGCTGGGTTTCTGTGAGATTGACACCGAGCTCGCGGGCTCCTGTGGATAACTCTTCGGCGTGTTGCGAAGTGACCTTGGCACTCAAGCGCTTTGCTCCAACTGACGGCCCGCGCCGCGTTTTTTCAAATGAATCATCAACAGCGAAATCGCCGCCGGGGTTACGCCCGGGATCCGCGAAGCCTGGCCCAGCGTTTCGGGACGTGTGGCGCCGAGCTTGCTCTGGATCTCCTTGGACAGACCGGAGATGTTGGTGTAATCGATATCCACAGGCAATTTTGTGTCTTCGCTGGCACGCAGACGAGCGATTTCGTCCTGTTGGCGGTCGATGTAACCGGCGTATTTGGTCTTGATCTCAACCTGCTCGGCGACCTGTGGATCTTCGGCGCCCTGCCCGGTCACTTCGACCAGACCGGCGTAATCGATTTCCGGACGGCTCAACAGGTTGAGCAGGTTGTACTCGTGAGTCAGCGGCGTGCCGAACTTGTCAGCAATAGCATCGCCCTGCGGAGTATTTGGCCGCACCCAAGTGCTTTTCAGGCGCTGCTCTTCAAGCTCGATGCTTTCGCGTTTCTTGCAGAAGGCCGCCCAGCGCGCGTCATCGACCAGACCGAGTTCGCGACCTTTTTCGGTCAGGCGCAGGTCGGCGTTGTCTTCGCGCAGAATCAGGCGGTACTCGGCGCGAGAGGTGAACATGCGGTACGGCTCTTGGGTACCGAGGGTGATCAGGTCGTCGACCAGAACGCCGATGTACGCTTCATCGCGGCGCGGACACCAGGCTTCTTTGCCCTTGGCCCGCAGCGCAGCGTTGGCGCCGGCGAGCAGACCTTGAGCGCCGGCTTCTTCGTAACCGGTGGTGCCGTTGATCTGCCCGGCGAAGAACAGACCGCCGATGACTTTGGTTTCCAGACTGTACTTCAGATCGCGGGGATCGAAGTAGTCGTACTCGATCGCATAACCCGGACGCACGATGTGCGCGTTTTCCATACCGCGGATCGACTGCACGATCTGCAATTGCACGTCGAACGGCAGGCTTGTGGATATCCCGTTCGGATACAGCTCATGGGTGGTCAGACCTTCCGGTTCGATGAACACCTGATGGCTTTCCTTGTCGGCAAAGCGATGAATCTTGTCTTCGATCGACGGGCAATAACGCGGGCCGACACCTTCGATTTCACCGGCAGCGGAATACATCGGCGAACGATCAAGATTCGCCGCGATGATTTCGTGGGTACGCGCGTTGGTATGGGTGATCCAGCAACTGACCTGGCGCGGATGCTGCTCCTTGCTGCCCATGAACGACATCACCGGGATCGGAGTGTCACCCGGTTGCTCGGTCATCACCGAGAAATCCACAGATTTGCCATCAATACGCGGCGGTGTACCGGTTTTCAGGCGCCCGACACGCAATGGCAACTCACGCAGACGGTGGGCCAGAGCAATCGACGGTGGATCACCCGCGCGACCGCCAGAGAAATTCTGCAAACCAATGTGGATAAGTCCACCGAGGAAGGTACCAGTGGTCAACACCACGGAATCGGCGAAGAAGCGCAGACCCATCTGTGTGACAACACCACGGACTCGCTCCTGCTCAACGATCAGGTCGTCAGCAGCCTGTTGAAATATCCACAGGTTCGGCTGGTTTTCCAGGATTTCGCGGACAGCGGCCTTGTAGAGAATCCGGTCGGCTTGCGCACGGGTCGCCCGTACTGCCGGGCCTTTGCGGCTGTTCAACACACGAAACTGGATGCCGCCCTTGTCGGTAGCCATGGCCATCGCGCCGCCGAGGGCATCGATTTCCTTGACCAGATGGCTTTTGCCGATGCCACCGATGGCCGGGTTGCAACTCATGGCGCCGAGGGTTTCCACGTTATGCGTCAGCAACAGGGTTTTTGCCCCCATGCGTGCTGACGCCAGTGCTGCCTCGGTACCGGCATGACCGCCGCCGATGACGATCACTTCAAAACGGGAAGGGAAATCCACCACGCACCTCGTGCCTGCTTAAGTAGGTCATTCAGGAAATATTGAAACCAGGTTTCTGGACCTGGTCGGCAAGTATAGGGACTTCGCCCTTTCTAAAGAACCCTTTGCACAAAATTTAACCAGCTGTGGAGAACTCTAGGTTAAAAGAATAAAAAAGAGAGAAATTTATAAAACCTTTGTTTTTATGTTTATTCTTACTGAGCACCATTTCTGTGGATAGATCTCTACAGGCCATGTTTTACAATGTGTACAGAGATTAAAAACCCTGTGCTCATGTGGCAATGAGGCCCTTGGATAACCGGTGTAAGCCTGTGGATGAAAGGGGTGGTTATCCACAGCGTGGGTTATCTCCAGTTTTGAGGCCCTGTTATCAACTGCCCTCAGTGGCAGTTATTCACAGGGCTTAATCCACAGAAATTTGATGGAGGAAGAGGTACCGGGCAGCCGAAAACCGCTCAGGGAGAAAAAATCTGCCCGGCACTCTTGGAGGATTTTAGAAAAGAGGAAAGCAGACAGGTCGCGAACGGACCTGTCTGTGAATAGCAGGAGGGTTATTTGCCAATGCAGAAGCTGGAGAAAATCCGTCCGAGCAAATCATCAGAACTGAACGCCCCGGTAATTTCACCCAGGGAATGTTGAGCCTGGCGCAAATCCTCAGCGAGCAACTCCCCAGCGCCCGCCAGGGTCAGTTGCGCGCGGCCATGTTCCAATGCCGCGCTGGCGTGGCGCAGTGCCTCCAGATGCCGGCGACGTGCGCTGAAGCTGCTTTCCGAGGTCTGCTCGTAACCCATGCACGCCTTTAGATGATCACGCAGCAGATCGAGGCCTTCGGCAGACTTGGCACTGAGACTGATGGTCACGTGGCCGTCGTCACTGGTTTCCAGAGCAATCGCTTCACCGGTCAGATCGGCTTTGTTCCGGATCAGGGTGACTTTCGCCGGATCCGGTCGAGACTCAAGGAATTCTGGCCACAAGGCAAAAGGATCCAGTGCTTCTGGTGCGGTCGCATCGACCACCAGCAAAACCCGATCCGCTTCACCGATGGCTTTCAACGCCCGTTCCACACCGATCTTTTCCACATGATCATCGGTGTCACGCAGTCCTGCAGTATCGACCACATGCAACGGCATCCCGTCGATGTGGATATGTTCGCGCAAGATATCCCGCGTAGTACCGGCAATCTCGGTGACGATGGCGGCTTCGCGACCGGCCAATGCATTCAACAGGCTGGATTTACCGGCATTCGGCCGCCCAGCGATGACGACTGTCATACCATCACGCAACAATGCGCCCTGCCCCGCTTCGCGCAGCACTGTGGATAACTCATCGCGTACCTTATCGAGCATGCCCAATACATGACCGTCGGCGAGAAAGTCGATTTCCTCTTCCGGGAAGTCGATGGCGGCTTCGACGTAGATACGCAAACCGATCAGCTGCTCGGTCAAGTTATGCACACGCTGGGAAAACGCACCCTGCAATGAACGCAGTGCATTGCGCGCAGCCTGTGCAGAACTGGCTTCGATCAAATCGGCAATTGCTTCGGCCTGGGCCAGATCGAGTTTGTCATTGAGGAAGGCGCGCTCGCTGAATTCACCTGGACGGGCCAGACGGCAGCCCAGTTCCAGACAACGCTTGAGCAACATGTCCAGAACGATCGGGCCGCCATGGCCCTGCAATTCCAAGACGTCTTCGCCGGTAAACGAGTTCGGACCCGGAAAATACAAAGCCAGACCTTCGTCCAGCACCTGCTGGTCGTCACTGAAAAACGGCCCGTAATGGGCGTAACGTGGTTTCAGTTCTCGGCCGCTGATGGCTATTGCCGCAACGCTGGCCAACGGCCCGGAAATACGGACGATGCCCACACCGCCGCGCCCTTGAGCGGTGGCGACAGCGGCGATGGTTTCACGGGGTGTGCTCATAAAGCGGCATCCAGACAAAAGTGGCAGATAGCAAAACGCCCCACTAGGGGGCGCTTTGAGTGGTGTTATCCACAGTGCAAGTTACGCCTCGGCTTTTTTCGTCGCCGCTTCGATCTTACGCGTGATGTACCACTGTTGTGCAATCGACAGGCAGTTGTTCACAACCCAGTACAGTACCAGGCCCGCCGGGAACCACAGGAAGAAGAAGGTGAAGATGATTGGCATCATTTTCATGACCTTCGCCTGCATCGGATCCGGAGGCGTCGGGTTCAGCTGCTGCTGGATGAACATGGTTGCGCCCATGATGATCGGCAGAATGAAGAACGGATCCTTGATCGACAGGTCAGTGATCCACAGCATGAACGGCGCCTGGCGCATTTCCACGCTTTCCAGCAGAACCCAGTACAGCGACAGGAAGACCGGCATCTGCACGAGGATCGGCAAGCAGCCGCCCAGTGGATTGATCTTCTCTTTCTTGTACAGCTCCATCATGGCCTGCGACATTTTCTGCCGGTCATCGCCATGTTGCTCTTTCAGCGCAGCCAGTTTCGGAGCCACGGCACGCATGCGCGCCATCGATTTGTAGCTGGCGGCCGACAGCGGGAAGAAAATCCCTTTGATCAGCATGGTCAGGAAGATGATCGACCATCCCCAGTTACCGACAATGGCGTGGATATGTTGCAGCAGCCAGAAGATCGGCTGGGCAATGAACCACAGAATGCCGTAGTCGACGGTCAGTTCCAGACCTGGGGACAACTCTTTCAGTACAGCCTGACTCTTCGGACCGGCGTACAGCACAGCACTGGTTTCAACTTTCGCACCCGGAGCAGCGGTCAGAGTCGGACCGGTGTAACCAATGATGTAGTTGCCTTTGCTGTCTTTACGGGTCTGGACGATGTTGTTTTCGCCCTTGGCCGGAATCCACGCGGTCACGAAGTAGTGCTGCAACCAGGCTACCCAACCACCGGTGACCGTTTCCTTGAGCTGCGCCTTGTCCATGTCCTTCATCGACACTTTCTTGTACGGCTCGGAACTTGTCCACAGGGCGGCGCCCAGGTAAGTCGCGGTGCCAGTAGCAGTGGTCGACGAAGGATCAGCGCTGGCGTCGCGCTTCAACTGGGCAAACATTGCGCCGTTCCAGGGCTGAGCGCTCTGGTTATCCACAATGTAGGAGACAGCGACGTCGTACAGGCCACGTTTCATGGTGAAACGCTTGATGTAGTTGACGCCGTCCTTGCTGAATTTCAGGTCAACGACGAGTTGATCCTGACCGTCAGCCAGTTGGTAAACCTTCTTCTCCGAGGAATAAACCGGACGACCGGCCGGGTTTGCATCCGGGCCGTTGGTACCGATCAGACCGCTTTGCGCCAGATATACACGTTCGCCGCCGTTATCGAACAGCTGGAACGGAACGTCAGGACGATCCTGACGACGTGGATACAAAGGCAGAGTCAGTTGCGCAACGTCGCCACCCTGTGGATCGATCGCCAGATCGAGCACATCGGTCTTGACCTGAATCAGATCCTTGCTGGCGGCGACCGGCGTTTCGGCAGGTGCGCTGGTATCGCTGGCGGCGCGCGGAATATCGTCACTGGCAGCATTTGTGCCAGTGGCGGTGTCCGGCAAACCGGATGTAGTCGTACTGGAAGCAACATTCTGAGTCGGCAGGGCAGCCTGGCCATAATCCTGGTTCCATTTAAGAACCATGACGTAGGACACGATTGCCAGGGCGACGATCAGGATCGTGCGTTTGATATCCATGATTACTCGGCCATCGAAGAAGAACGGGAGGTAGGGACAGGTGGAACCGGGTCATAACCACCGGGATTCCACGGATGACAGCGACCTAAACGACGAAAGGTCAGCCAGCCACCGCGCAGAAGGCCATGATTTTCAATGGCTTCATACGCGTAGCAGGAACAACTGGGGTAGAAGCGACAGTGGCTGGCCATTAAAGGACTAATGGCATAGCGATAAAACTGGATCGGAACGAGGGCCAGTTTACGCATCGGTACTGTCTACCCCTACAGTTTCGGTTTTGACTGCCGGAACGGGCTTGTTGCGTGCCAGACGCTTCCAGAGTTTGCCGAAATGCTGAATCAATTCGGGGTTTTCTACATCACCCAAACCTTTGCGCGCGACGATAACGATGTCCCAGCCGACCAGTGAATCCTGGTGCAGACGGAACGATTCGCGCATCAGACGTTTGAGGCGATTGCGCTCAACGGAGAGCTTTACGCTCTTTTTCCCGATAACCAGCCCGAGACGGGGGTGATCAAGATCGTTGTTGCGTGCAAGGAGCAGGAGATTTTTCCCCGGAACCTTGCCGGTAGGGGAGTCAAAGACTGCCTTGAAATGCCGGGGGGTAAGCAGACGCTTTTCCCGACTGAAGTCCTGACTCACCTCCAGTACCGGATTATCAAACTGCCAGACGCGCACGACCTTTGGCGCGACGACGCGACAGGACTGCGCGGCCGTTCTTGGTAGCCATGCGAGCACGGAAACCGTGGGTACGAGCGCGTTTGATAGTGCTTGGTTGGAAAGTACGTTTCATGTCGTGTTACCTGGTTCGTCCACAACGGGCCGGAATGGCCCCCGTTTTAAGAGACCGGGGATTCTAGAGAAAGCAAGCCTTCAGGTCAATTTCCAACCAGCGTTTCCTTATAAATAGATCAGGGCAGGGTTTGAGCTCGAAAGCCTGTCAGCCAGATATAGAAATAAAGAAGGGAATTATTTAAAGCTTTTCTGTAAAGCTTGTAAAAGCTAGACACGCCATCTTCTGTGGATAACTGCCATGGGGCCTTATTCTTCGGGGTGTACAGAGAATGACAACTACAGTGGAAAACCGTGTTCAGCCTGTGCTGCGCTATCGGAAAAGCTGTGTGTGAAAGGGCTTGTTATCCACAGGCTGGTTATCCACCGGGTTTAGCCCCCAGTTGTCCAGTGCCCTCAGAGGTGTTTATCCACAGGGCTTATTCATGTGCCGTTGGTCGCCTTTTAATGCTTTAACGCATTGATAAATGATGGAGATGGACCTACCTGCATGTGGATAAGTGAACCGCTCGCCGCTACAATGGCCGCTTGTTTTTGCCTCACCGGCTTTCAACTTAGGGGATATCCGTGTCAGTGGAACTTTGGCAGCAGTGCGTGGAGCTTTTGCGCGAAGAGCTGCCTGCCCAACAATTCAACACCTGGATCCGTCCACTACAGGTCGAAGCCGAAGGCGACGAGTTGCGCGTCTACGCACCGAATCGATTCGTGCTGGACTGGGTCAACGAAAAGTACCTGGGCCGCGTCCTTGAATTGCTGGATGAGCACGGCAATGGCTCGACACCGGCGCTGTCCTTGTTAATAGGCAGCAAGCGCAGCTCGGCACCTCGTGCCGCACCCAATGCGCCGCTGGCGGCCGCGCAAGTTGCTCAGGCGCAGGCCAATAATGTGCCAGCGAGCAATCCGGCACCGACGCCAGCCCCTGCTCCGGCCAAACGTTCCACACAGAAGGCCGCTGAAGTCAGCGAAGAGCCTTCCCGCGACAGCTTCGACCCGATGGCCGGCGCCGCTTCGCAGCAGGCCCCGGTTCGCGCGGAGCAGCGCACCGTGCAGGTAGAAGGTGCGCTCAAGCACACCAGTTACCTGAATCGCACGTTCACCTTCGAAAACTTCGTTGAAGGTAAATCCAACCAGCTCGCCCGTGCGGCGGCCTGGCAGGTGGCGGACAATCCCAAGCACGGTTACAACCCGCTGTTCCTTTATGGTGGTGTCGGCCTGGGTAAAACCCACTTGATGCACGCGGTGGGCAACCATCTATTAAAGAAGAATCCGAATGCCAAGGTCGTGTACCTGCATTCCGAGCGCTTCGTGGCCGACATGGTCAAGGCGTTGCAACTGAACGCCATCAACGAATTCAAGCGTTTCTACCGTTCGGTGGATGCCTTGCTGATCGACGATATTCAGTTCTTCGCCCGCAAGGAGCGTTCCCAGGAAGAGTTTTTCCACACCTTCAACGCGCTGCTTGAGGGTGGTCAGCAGGTCATTCTCACCAGTGACCGCTACCCGAAAGAAATCGAAGGCCTTGAAGAACGCCTCAAATCCCGCTTCGGCTGGGGCCTGACCGTTGCGGTCGAGCCGCCTGAGCTGGAAACCCGCGTGGCGATCCTGATGAAGAAGGCCGATCAGGCCAAAGTCGAGTTGCCTCACGATGCCGCATTCTTCATTGCCCAGCGCATTCGCTCCAACGTCCGTGAGCTGGAAGGTGCGCTGAAACGCGTAATCGCCCACTCGCACTTCATGGGCCGCGACATCACCATCGAGCTGATCCGCGAATCCCTCAAAGACTTGCTGGCGTTGCAGGACAAACTTGTTTCTGTGGATA
Source organism: Pseudomonas sp. TE9122 (assembly GCF_056278925.1). Taxonomy (NCBI): domain Bacteria; kingdom Pseudomonadati; phylum Pseudomonadota; class Gammaproteobacteria; order Pseudomonadales; family Pseudomonadaceae; genus Pseudomonas; species Pseudomonas sp. TE9122. Next base: position 5,433,249 of record NZ_JBWBQI010000001.1, read on the forward strand.
ACATTCAGCGCACCGTCGCCGAGTATTACAAGATCAAGATTTCCGACCTGCTGTCCAAGCGCCGTTCGCGCTCGGTGGCTCGTCCGCGTCAGGTGGCCATGGCGTTGTCCAAGGAACTGACCAACCACAGCCTGCCGGAAATCGGCGATGTGTTTGGCGGCCGCGACCACACCACCGTGCTGCACGCCTGCCGCAAGATCAACGAACTTAAGGAATCCGACGCGGACATCCGCGAGGACTACAAGAACCTGCTGCGTACACTGACCACTTGATGAACACCAGCGCAGCTTATTAAGGCAAGGGACTAGACCATGCATTTCACCATTCAACGCGAAGCCCTGTTGAAACCCCTGCAACTGGTCGCAGGCGTCGTCGAGCGCCGACAGACCTTGCCGGTACTGTCCAACGTGCTGTTGGTCGTCGAAGGCCAGCAACTGTCGCTGACCGGTACCGACCTGGAAGTCGAGCTGGTCGGTCGTGTGCAACTCGAAGAGCCGGCCGAAACCGGTTCCATCACCGTGCCGGCGCGCAAGCTGATGGATATCTGCAAAAGCCTGCCCAACGATGCGCTGATCGACATCAAGGTCGACGAGCAGAAGCTGGTGGTAAAGGCCGGTCGTAGCCGCTTCACCCTGTCGACCCTGCCGGCCAACGATTTCCCGACCGTCGAAGAAGGCCCGGGCTCGCTGACCTGCAGCCTGGAGCAAAGCAAACTGCGTCGTCTGATCGAACGGACCAGCTTCGCCATGGCCCAGCAGGACGTGCGTTACTACCTCAACGGCATGCTGCTGGAAGTTTCCGCTGGTGTGATCCGCGCCGTGGCCACCGACGGACACCGTCTGGCAATGTGTTCGATGCAGGCCGATATCGGTCAGCCGGATCGCCATCAGGTGATCGTGCCGCGCAAAGGTATCCTCGAACTGGCGCGTCTGCTCACCGAGCCGGATGGCAATGTCAGCATCGTCCTCGGCCAGCACCACATCCGCGCCACCACGGGCGAGTTCACTTTCACCTCGAAACTGGTCGACGGTAAATTCCCGGATTACGAGCGCGTCCTGCCGAAAGGTGGTGATAAGCTGGTACTCGGCGATCGTCAGGCGTTGCGTGAAGCGTTCAGCCGTACCGCGATTCTGTCCAACGAGAAGTACCGCGGTATCCGTCTGCAACTGGCCAGCGGTCAGTTGAAGATCCAGGCCAACAACCCGGAGCAGGAAGAAGCGGAAGAAGAAGTGGGCGTTGAATACAACGGCGGCTCGCTGGAGATCGGCTTCAACGTCAGCTACCTGCTCGACGTGCTGGGCGTGATGACCACCGAGCAGGTTCGCCTGATCCTGTCCGACTCCAACAGCAGTGCGCTGGTGCAAGAGTCCGACAATGACGATTCGGCTTACGTTGTCATGCCGATGCGTCTGTAATCAGCTTATCCTGAATGTCGTTAAGTCGTGTTTCGGTCACCGCGGTGCGCAATCTGCACCCGGTGACCTTCTCCCCCTCCCCCCGCATCAACATTCTTTACGGCGCCAACGGCAGCGGCAAAACCAGTGTTCTGGAAGCCATTCATCTGCTGGGGCTTGCCCGTTCGTTTCGCAGCACGCGGCTGTTGCCCGTCATTCAGTACGAACAGCTCGCCTGTACCGTATTCGGTCAGGTTGAGCTGGCTGAAGGCGGACACAGTGCGCTGGGGATTTCCCGCGACCGTCAGGGCGAGTTCCAGATTCGCATCGATGGCCAGAACGCCCGTAGCGCTGCGCAGCTGGCGGAGATCCTGCCGCTGCAGTTGATCAACCCGGACAGCTTCCGTCTGCTGGAAGGCGCGCCGAAGATTCGCCGGCAGTTTCTCGACTGGGGCGTGTTCCACGTCGAACCGCGTTTCATGGCCACTTGGCAGCGTTTGCAGAAGGCGCTGCGCCAGAGAAACTCCTGGCTGCGGCATGGTACACTTGACGCCGTTTCGCAAGCGGTTTGGGACAGGGAACTGTGCCAGGCCAGCGCTGAAATCGATGAATACCGCCGCGCTTACATCACAGCCTTGAAACCGGTCTTCGAACAGACCTTGAGCGAACTGGTTGAGCTCGAGGGTTTGACGCTCAGCTATTACCGAGGCTGGGACAAGGACCGCGAATTGAGCGCCGTACTCGCCGGTTCCGTGCAACGGGACCAGCAGATGGGGCACACCCAGGCCGGACCGCAACGAGCTGATTTGCGTCTCAGATTGGGCGCACACAATGCCGCGGACATTTTGTCCCGGGGTCAGCAGAAGTTAGTGGTGTGTGCACTGCGGATTGCCCAAGGGCACCTGGTCAGCCAGGCCCGTCGCGGACAGTGTATTTATCTGGTGGATGACTTGCCGTCCGAGCTGGACGAGAGCCACCGTCGCGCGCTATGCCGCTTGCTGGAAGACTTACGCTGCCAGGTGTTTATCACCTGTGTAGATCACGAATTACTGAGGGAAGGCTGGCAGACGGAAACGCCAGTCGCTTTGTTCCACGTGGAACAGGGCCGTATCACCCAGACCCACGACCATCGGGAGTGAAGGCATTGAGCGAAGAAAATACGTACGACTCAACGAGCATTAAAGTGCTGAAAGGCCTGGATGCCGTACGCAAACGTCCCGGTATGTACATTGGTGACACCGACGATGGCAGCGGTCTGCACCACATGGTGTTCGAGGTGGTCGACAACTCGATCGACGAAGCCCTCGCCGGCCATTGCGACGACATCAGCATCATCATTCACCCGGACGAATCCATCACCGTTAAAGACAACGGTCGTGGCATCCCGGTAGACGTGCATAAAGAGGAAGGCGTTTCCGCCGCCGAGGTCATCATGACCGTCCTCCACGCTGGCGGTAAGTTCGACGACAACTCCTACAAAGTATCCGGCGGTCTGCACGGCGTAGGTGTGTCGGTGGTGAACGCGCTGTCCGAAGAACTGGTCCTGACCGTTCGCCGCAGTGGCAAGATCTGGGAACAGACCTACGTCCACGGCGTGCCTCAGGCACCGATGGCCATCGTTGGCGACAGCGAAACCACCGGTACCCAGATCCACTTCAAGGCTTCCAGCGAAACCTTCAAGAACATTCACTTCAGCTGGGACATCCTCGCCAAGCGCATTCGTGAACTGTCCTTCCTCAACTCCGGTGTCGGCATCGTCCTCAAGGACGAGCGCAGCGGCAAGGAAGAGCTGTTCAAGTACGAAGGCGGCCTGCGTGCGTTCGTTGAATACCTGAACACCAACAAGACTGCGGTCAATCAGGTGTTCCACTTCAACATCCAGCGTGAAGACGGCATCGGCGTGGAAATCGCCCTGCAGTGGAACGACAGCTTCAACGAGAACCTGTTGTGCTTCACCAACAACATTCCGCAGCGCGACGGCGGCACTCACCTGGTGGGCTTCCGCTCGGCACTGACGCGTAACCTGAACAACTACATCGAGCAGGAAGGTCTGGCGAAGAAGCACAAAGTCGCCACCACCGGCGACGATGCCCGTGAAGGCCTGACCGCGATCATCTCGGTGAAAGTGCCGGATCCGAAGTTCAGCTCGCAGACCAAAGACAAGCTGGTGTCTTCCGAAGTGAAGACTGCAGTGGAACAGGAGATGGGCAAATACTTCTCCGACTTCCTTCTGGAGAACCCGAACGAAGCCAAGCTGGTAGTCGGCAAGATGATCGACGCCGCCCGTGCCCGTGAAGCTGCGCGCAAGGCCCGTGAGATGACCCGCCGCAAAGGCGCGCTGGACATCGCCGGCCTGCCGGGCAAGCTCGCCGACTGCCAGGAAAAAGACCCGGCGCTGTCCGAACTGTACCTGGTGGAGGGTGACTCCGCGGGCGGTTCTGCCAAGCAGGGACGTAACCGCAAGACCCAGGCGATCCTGCCGTTGAAGGGCAAGATCCTCAACGTCGAGAAAGCGCGTTTCGACAAGATGATCTCGTCCCAGGAAGTGGGCACGCTGATCACCGCGCTGGGCTGCGGCATCGGTCGTGAAGAGTACAACATCGACAAGTTGCGCTATCACAACATCATCATCATGACCGATGCTGACGTCGACGGTTCGCACATCCGTACCCTGCTGCTGACCTTCTTCTTCCGTCAGCTGCCGGAGCTGATCGAGCGTGGCTACATCTACATCGCCCAGCCACCGCTGTACAAGGTCAAGAAAGGCAAACAAGAGCAATACATCAAAGACGACGACGCCATGGAAGAGTACATGACGCAGTCGGCCCTGGAAGATGCAAGCCTGCACCTGAACGAAGAAGCCCCGGGCATTTCCGGTGAAGCGCTGGAACGTCTGGTGAACGACTTCCGCATGGTCATGAAGACCCTCAAGCGTCTGTCGCGTCTGTACCCTCAGGAGCTGACCGAGCACTTCATCTATCTGCCGGCCGTCAGTCTGGAAACCCTGGGCGACCACGCAGCGATGCAAGAGTGGCTGGCCCAGTACGAAGTTCGCCTGCGCACCAACGAGAAGTCCGGCCTGGTCTACAAGGCCAGCCTGCGTGAAGATCGCGAACGTGGCGTCTGGCTGCCAGAGGTCGAACTGATCTCCCACGGCCTGTCGAACTACGTCACCTTCAACCGCGACTTCTTCGGCAGCAACGACTACAAAACCGTTGTCACCCTGGGCGCGCAACTGAGCACCCTGCTCGATGAAGGCGCGTACATCCAGCGTGGCGAACGCAAGAAAGCCGTTACCGAGTTCAAGGAAGCCCTCGACTGGCTGATGGCCGAAAGCACCAAGCGCCACACCATCCAGCGCTACAAAGGTCTGGGCGAAATGAACCCGGATCAGCTGTGGGAAACCACCATGGACCCAAGCGTGCGCCGCATGCTGAAAGTCACCATCGAAGACGCCATCGGTGCAGACCAGATCTTCAACACCCTGATGGGTGATGCGGTCGAACCTCGCCGAGACTTCATCGAGAGCAACGCACTGGCGGTTTCCAACCTGGACTTCTGATCCTGTTTGCTACCCGCTCATGAAAAACCCCGGCCAATGCCGGGGTTTTTTTTGCCTCACTCATTCCCAGTGCCGACACTCTCCAACCGATACCCATACCCATAAATTGTCAGCAACTGCCAACCCCGATCCGCTGTCAGCCCGAGCTTGTTGCGTAATCGGTAGATATGCGTATCCAGTGGCCGCGAAGAAGTTGTCTCCTCGTTCGGCCAGAAGCGCTCGTACAGGTAATCCCGCGACAATGGCCGCCCCAGGTTACTGAACAGGCAGCGCGCCAAGCGGTATTCGCGTTCGGTCATGAGGATCGGTTTGCCTTCACGGGTGACGGTCAGTTCGGCGTCGTCGAAAGTCAGATCGTGAAACGTCTGTATTTCGCCCGCCGCGCTGCGCGGTTGGCTATGCCGACGCAATACCGCAGCCACCCTCGCCTTCAACTCATTGGGGCGAAACGGCTTACTGACATAATCGTCAGCCCCGGCATTCAAGGCTTGAACGATATCGCTCTCGCCATCGCGGCTGGTGAGCATGATTGCAGCGGGTGGCGCGTCCATGTGTTCGCGGGTCCAGCGCAGCAGTGCCAGACCCGTGAGATCAGGAAGTTGCCAATCGAGAATCAACAGGTCGAAGGTTTCCCGGCGCAGCTGGCGCAACAAGTCTTCGCCGCGCTCGAAGCTGTGCAGTGACCACGGCTGTTCGCCAGCTTCGGCCATTTGCTCCAGGGTTTGCTCGACCCGGCGCAGTTCGGCGGGTTCATCGTCCAGAATGGCAACGCGCATCGGCGGTGTTCCTTGTCGCTGGGGCTGGGATGTCGACAATAGCGACTCCCCGGCCGCGATGAAAGAAGCAGCCCGTCGGTGGTCGACGTCCGCTATGATTCTTCGGGTCTACGCCTCCGACCCGAGACCTATGAAACCCTATCCACTGCCCTGCCCTTTGCCTCATGCGTAGCCCTCAACGCCGACGTGAAAGTCGTGAGCCGAGCCAGGTCCAGCGTCTGTTCCGGCGGCTGGTGCGCGAGTGGTTGTGGATAAGTCTAGTGCTGTTGCCGCTGACTGCCTTGTTGTCTTATCGCGCCCAGATCAATCTGCACAATCCGTCGCCAGCGCCCGGCGCGCTGTTGTCCGTGGCGATGGTCGCGGGTGTGCTGGGATTATTGCTGTGGCGGCCGCGTTGGGCGCTGTGGGTAACCTTGGTCGGTATGGCCTGTGCGCTGATCGCCAGCGCCCTGCTGGCCGAAGTCCGCTACTGGTGGTCGCCAACGCCAGCAGCCTTGGGGATGTTGTTCGGTTACCTGATCTGGAACTGGCGACGCCTGAGCGTGGTGCTGACCTACTTCGGCTGGGAGCTGGCACGTCTGGACAGCGAACCGAAAGTCTTTCCTGAACGCCGCCGGACCCGCTTCACCGGTGCCGACCGTTTGCAGGGCCAGATCATGGCGCTCGAACAAGCCATGAGCCGCACCCGCGATACCCGGCGGTTCATTGCCGATGGCCTGGAATACCTGCCGGTGGCGACGCTGATCAGTGATCCGCTGGGCAAGATCCTGCTGGGCAATCGCAAGGCGCGCGAGTTGTTCGAGGATCCGCTGGTGGGCGATGACGTACTCGAGCAACTGGCACGGCTCGGCTATCCGGAATTATCCACAGCGCCGCGACCTCCGCTGGCCACCCTGCCGCTGCTGGAATTTCGCGATCACAAGGAGCGCAGTCTGCGCCTGGAAAGAGCGGCGCTGCTGCCGGTCGACGGCGATACGCCGATCGGTTGGCTGCTCAGCCTGACGGACTTGAGTGCCGAGCGTGCGGCTGAGGAGCAGCGCGGCGTCCTGCTGCGTTTTCTTTCCCACGACCTGCGCGCCCCCCATTCGGCGATCCTCGCCCTGCTGGATGTGCATCGTCATCAGGCGGGTGCTGATGCGCCGCTGTTCGAGCAGATTGAGCGTCAGGTGCGCCGCGCGCTGGATCTGACTGATGGTTTTGTCTTGTTGGCGCGCGCTGAATCCGAAACCTACCAGTTCCGCCCGACATTGTTCGCCATGCTGGTACTGGACGTGCTCGATCAGGCGTTGCCGATCGCCCAGCAGAAACGCATCGAGCTGCTCAACGAGGTCGATGAGCAATGCCAGGAGCGGCTGATTCTGGCCGATCAGGGATTGCTGACGCGCGCCCTGTTCAACCTGCTGGAAAACGCGATCAAGTACAGCCCCGCAGACAGCACTGTGCAACTGAAGGTCAGCTGTGATGGACAGTGGCTGCGCTGCGAATTGACCGATCAGGGCAAGGGCATTGCCGCCGATGAATTGCCTGACCTGTTCAGCCAGTATCGGCGTTTCTCTTCGGCTCAGGGCATCGACGGCGTAGGCTTGGGTTTGTCGATGGTCAAAGCCGTGATTGATCATCATGGCGGTACGATTGAGTGTCGTAGCGTGGTCGATGCGGGAACCACTTTCCTTATCGAGTTGCCGCTGCTTGCTGAATGAAAAAGGGGCGCAAAAAAACCGGCTATATACAGGCTGTGTGAAAACGCACTGATGGTGGTTCCAGCAAACGCCCCGACTTGTTCGGGGCGTTTGCTTTTGTGCTCACAGCAGACGAAAAAAGGCGTTTCAGCCCATCAGCGCCATCATCTGGCGCACGCCCAACACGTTAATTGCTCTTTTCAGGTTGTAGGCGTTCACCGCCAAGGCCATTTCAGCTCTCGCACCTTCAAGCTGTCGCAGCAAGAATCGAGCGTTACCAAATAACCACTGTTTAAGGTTGCCGAAGGGATGTTCGACGATGGATCGTCGGCTGACCATCATTTCGGGATGCGCCTGCATTCGCTGCTCCATTCGCTCGAAAGCCTGTTCGTGCAGATGGCGCGAGATGTATCGGCGTTTGGCGTCGGTGCACTTCGCTTTAATCGTGCAGCTTGCGCAGTCGCTGACCTTCGCTTGGTAGATCCGGCCTTTATTGCTGATCTGCTTAAAGATCAGCCATTTTCCAGCAGGGCATTGATATCGATCTTGCGACGCATCGTAGGCAAATGCTGTTCGATCGAAAAATATCTGTTCCTTGCCGCAGGAGTTGAGTGATCGCGCCACAGGCACATAAGCCGTGATGTTCTCATCCTCACATGCCTGGAACTGCTTGCCATTGGAATAGCCCGCATCCGCGGTGACCGTCAGTTCATCCTGCGAAAGTTGTTCCTTGGCGGCCTTGGCCATCGGTTCAAGTTGCTTGCGATCATCGCTGTCCTGAGTCACTTCATGATGCACGATCATGCAGTTTTCAGCGTCCACGGCTGTCTGCACGTTGTACCCGACCCGAGGCCCTTTGTGCGTTCGCAGCATTCGCGCATCGCTTTCGTGGGTATTGAATTGCTCAAGCTCCATGGATTTCATCAGCGCCTAGCACGTCAAGTTGTTGGAATGCCTGACTTCAAGTTGCGCCAAAGTCGCCTTGATTGCATTGCGGTCAATCTTCTCGCCGGCTTCGGTTTTATCTGCCTCGTCCAGCTCTGCCAAATAGTGGGCGATGCGCTTCTCCAGCTTCTGCTCTTGATGTTGGAGCCGCTTCAAATTCATATGACGCCGTGAAGAGGCGACCGCCTGAAATTTGCTGCCATCAATGGCCACCAACTCGCCGGTTATCAGCCCCGCTGTGCGGCAAAACTGCACAAAGGCCCGGCACGTCGCGATAAAAGCGGCTTTGTTGTCTTTACGGAAATCGGCGATGGTCTTGAAATCAGGCTTGAGTCGATTGATCAGCCACATCACTTCGACGTTGCGCTGGCACTCGGCTTCGAGCCGTCGTGATGAGCGAATCCGCTGGAAATAACCGTAGAGGTAGAGTTTGAGCTGATCCGCTGGATCGTAAGAGGGACGGCCGGTGCTTTTGGGAAGTGCTTTATCAAAGCCCAGTCGAGCCAGATCCAGCTTGGCGACGTAAAGATCGATAACGCGAACGAGGTGATCCTCGGGGATCAACTCTTCCAGCGAGACCGGAAACAGGCTGGTCTGGCTGCGGGACTGTCCCTGGATGTAGGCCATAACGAAAAATGCTCCGTATCTTTCGATACGGAGCATTTTCTTCGAGCGCTGCGCAGATTGCTAGGTTTTCACACAGTCTGATAACGGCCGGTTTTTTTACATCCGAATAAAACTTATGCACGGATTTTGTTCAATTCATAAATTTATAAATATCTATGAAAATCAATAAGTTAGAGAACAATTGCGGTCTTTTTTAGCAAAAGCGTACACAGGTTATCCACAAAATTCAGACAGCCAGCTGGTCACTCGCGGCCGGTGCCTGTGGCGCCGGTGGCAGCGAACCCATTTCACGCTGGGTCTTCTCGTTCCACGCCTGCACACGGTCATTCAGATCAGCGATGGCGCGAGGCCCACTGCCTTCGGCATACATCGGTTCGCCGATGACCACGGTGATCACTCCGGCCTGTTTGCCCCAGCCGATTTTTGGCCAGAATTTGCCGGCATTGTGTGCAATCGGCAGCACCGGAAGCGCCGCATTCACCGCCAATGCACTGCCACTGCGAGAGAATTTTCCGACAGTGCCGTAGGGGACTCGTGTGCCTTCGGGAAAGATCAGCACCCAGACGTTGTCCTTGAGCAGCTCGTCGCCTTTAGCCGCGACTTGTTTGAGCGCGGCCTTCGGGTTGTCGCGGTCGATGGCGATCGGGCGCAACATGGCCATGGCCCAGCCGAAGAACGGCACGTAAAGCAATTCGCGCTTGAGCACTTGGCTCAATGGCGAGAAATAAGCGGAGAGAAAGAACGTCTCCCATGTGCTCTGGTGGTTCGATTGAATCACGCAGGGCCGGTCCGGCACGTTTTCCGCGCCTTTGATTTCGTAGCGGATGCCAAGGAACACCTTGGTCAGCCACAGGGCGCAACGGCACCAGTACACGTTGATGAAACGATAGCGCGCCTTGAAGGACAGAAACGGCGCGATGAAAAAGCTCAGACTGCACCACAGCAACGCTGTTGTGCCCAGCAGCAGATAAAAAACAAAGATTCTGAAGGCCCGCAGTATCGACATGGCGACGGTTACCGTTACGGGGCAATGCCCCGACTGTTCAAGCGCACTCCCGAGCAATCCCTGGCCAGGAAATTCAGAAGTACCCTAGTTGTGGATAAGTTCTGCGGCAATCGCCGCCAGATCGTCAAAAATCAGGGTGCCAACCGGCAGGGTTTTACCCTGAGTCTTTTCGCCTTTCCCGGTCTTCACCAAAACTGGCTGTGAATCGACGGCTTTGGCGGCCTCCAGGTCACCAAGGCTGTCGCCGACGAACCAGACATTGGTCAACGGCACCATGTAATGCTCGGCAATGGTTTTCAACATTCCCGGTTTCGGTTTGCGGCAATCGCAACCTTCGTCCGGGCCATGCGGGCAATACACGATCAAGCCGACCTCGCCGCCCTGCTTCGCGACCAGCTCGCGCAGGCGCGCGTGCATGGCCTCGAGGGTGGCGAGGTCGTAATAGCCGCGAGCAATGCCCGACTGGTTGGTGGCCACCGCCACCGTCCAGCCGGCCTTGCTCAACTGCGCAATCGCTTCGATCGAGCCGGGCAGCGGAATCCACTCCTCCACCGACTTGATGTAGGCATCGGAGTCGTAATTGATCACGCCGTCACGATCGAGAATCAGCAGTTTCAACAGCAATCCCTCAACCCAGCAGCGAAATGTCGGCAACACCGAGGAACAGGCCACGCAGACGCGCCAGCAGCGCGTAACGGTTGGCCCGCACATTGGCATCGTCGGCATTGACCATCACCGCGTCGAAGAACGCGTCGACCGGCTCGCGAAGTGCCGCCAGGCGTGCCAGCGATTCGTTGTACTGACGCGCCGCGGCCATTGGCTGCACCGCTTGATCCGCTTGCTGGATTGCCGAATACAGCGAGAACTCGTTGGCGTTGTCGAAATACTTGGCCTCGACCACGGTCGGTACCGAGCCTTCGACTTTGCTCAACAGGTTCGACACGCGCTTGTTCACCGCGGCCAGCGCTGCCGCTTCCGGCAGTTTGCGGAAGGCCTGAACCGCTTGCACACGCTGGTCGAAGTCCAGCGCCGAACCCGGCTTCAATGCACGTACCGACAGGTAGGTGGCGACGTCGACGCCTTCGTCTTCATAACGCGCACGCAGGCGGTCGAAGATGAATTCCAGCACGGCTTCGTTGAGACCGGCCGCCTTGACCTTGCCGCCGAAGGCATTCACCGCGAAAGCCACGGCGTCGTTCAGATCCAGATCCAGTTGTTTCTCGATCAGGATACGCAGCACGCCCAGTGCCGCACGGCGCAGGGCATAAGGGTCTTTGCTGCCGGTTGGCAGCATGCCGATACCGAAGATGCCGACCAGAGTGTCGAGCTTGTCGGCGATGGCGACAGCTGCACCGGTCAGGGTCGCTGGCAATTCGGCACCGGCACCGCGTGGCATGTACTGCTCGTTCAGCGCCAGCGCGACGTCCTGCGGCTCGCCGTCATTGAGGGCGTAGTAGTAACCGGCGACACCTTGCATCTCCGGGAACTCGCCAACCATTTCGGTGGCCAGGTCGCACTTCGACAGCAGGCCCGCGCGGGCAGCCCACGAGGCGTTGCCGCCGATACGTGCGGCGATGTACGCGGCCAGTTTGGAAACGCGCTCGGCCTTGTCGTAGACGCTGCCGAGTTTTTCCTGGAACACCACGTTTTGCAGGCGCAGGTTGAAGTCTTCGAGTTTCTGCTTCTTGTCCTGCTTGAAGAAGAACTCGGCGTCGGTCAGGCGTGGGCGAACCACTTTCTCGTTACCGGCGATGATCTGCTGCGGGTCTTTGCTTTCGATGTTGGCCACGGTAATGAAACGTGGCAGCAACTTGCCGTCGGCATCCAGCAGGCAGAAATACTTCTGGTTGTCCTGCATGGTGGTGATCAGCGCTTCTTGCGGTACGTCGAGGAAGCGTTCCTCGAACGAGCACACCAGCGGCACCGGCCATTCCACCAGCGCAGTCACTTCGTCGAGCAGTGCCGGCGGAACGATTGCCGTGCCTTCCTGACGGGTGGCCAGCTCTTCGGTGCGCTTGCTGATGATCTCGCGACGCTCGTTGGCATCGGCCAATACGTAAGCGGCACGCAGGTCGGCGAGGTAGCTCGACGGCGAACCGATGCGCACGCTCTCCGGATGATGGAAACGGTGACCACGGGAATCACGGCCAGCCTTCTGCGCGAGGATCGTGCAATCGATGACCTGATCACCGAGCAGCATCACCAGCCACTGCGTCGGACGCACGAATTCTTCCTTGCGCGCACCCCAACGCATGCGTTTCGGAATCGGCAGGTCGTTCAGCGAATCTTCGACGATGGTCGGCAGCAGGCTCGCAGTCGGCTTGCCGGCGATGTTCTGGCTGTAGCGCAGTTTCGGACCGCTCTGGTCGATTTCGCTCAGCTCGACGCCGCACTTCTTGGCGAAGCCGAGGGCGGCCTGAGTCGGATTGCCATCAGCGTCGAACGCGGCCTGACGTGGCGGGCCATCGAGGTTGATGCTGCGATCCGGCTGCTGAGTGGCCAGCGCAGTGATCAGCACGGCCAGACGACGTGGCGCGGCATAAACGGTTTTGCTTTCGTAGCTCAGGCCGGCGGCTTGCAGGCCCTTGTCGATACCGGCGAGGAACGCATCAGCCAAAGTGTTCAGGGCTTTGGGTGGCAGTTCTTCGGTGCCCAGTTCAACCAGAAAATCTTGCGCACTCATTGTGCAGCCTCCAGCTTGGCCAGTACTTCGTCACGCAGGTCCGGGGTCGCCATTGGGAAGCCCAGCTTGGCGCGGGCCAGCAGGTAGGCTTGCGCAACGGAACGCGCCAGGGTGCGTACGCGCAGAATGTATTGCTGACGCGCGGTCACCGAGATCGCCCGGCGCGCATCCAGCAGGTTGAAGGTGTGCGACGCCTTCAGCACCATTTCGTAGCTCGGCAACGGCAGCGGCTGTTCGAGTTCGATCAGGCGCTTGGCTTCGCTTTCATAGAAGTCGAACAGCTCGAACAGTTTGTCGACGTTGGCGTGTTCGAAGTTGTAGGTGGACTGCTCCACTTCGTTCTGGTGGAACACATCGCCATAGGTGACTTTGCCGAACGGGCCGTCAGCCCAGACCAGGTCGTAGACCGAATCGACGCCTTGCAGGTACATCGCCAGACGCTCGAGACCGTAGGTGATCTCGCCGGTCACCGGGTAGCACTCGATGCCGCCCGCTTGCTGGAAGTAGGTGAACTGGGTGACTTCCATGCCATTGAGCCAGACTTCCCAGCCCAGACCCCAGGCGCCGAGGGTCGGCGATTCCCAGTTGTCTTCGACGAAGCGGATGTCGTGCACCAGCGGGTCGAGGCCGACATGCTTGAGCGAGCCCAGGTACAGTTCCTGGAAGTTGTCCGGGTTCGGCTTCAGGACTACCTGGAACTGGTAGTAGTGCTGCAGACGGTTCGGGTTTTCGCCGTAACGGCCGTCAGTCGGACGGCGGCTTGGCTGCACGTACGCGGCGTTCCAGGTTTCCGGGCCGATGGCGCGCAGGAAGGTCGCGGTGTGGAAAGTGCCGGCGCCTACTTCCATATCGTAGGGCTGAAGTACCACACAACCTTGCTCGGCCCAGTATTGCTGGAGCGCGAGGATCAAGTCTTGGAAGGTACGCACGGCTGGCGTAGGCTGGCTCACGAAATTCACCTGTTTCTTGGGCTGCGATTTAAAGAGCGGGAGTATACCCGATTCGTTGCTGCGCACGCCCCCTGGAGCCTTATGCCACGCTGCTTTTGGTGTACCGAAGATCCGCTGTACATGGCTTATCACGATCAGGAGTGGGGCACGCCGCTGCGCGATGCGCAGGGTTTGTTCGAGTTGCTTTTGCTCGAAGGGTTCCAGGCCGGGTTGTCGTGGATCACTGTGCTGCGCAAACGCGAGCGTTACCGTCAGGTGCTGTTCGGCTTCGATGTGCAGCGCGTGGCGCAGATGAGTGACGCCGAGATCGACGAACTGATGCTCGACCCGGGCATCATCCGCAATCGCCTGAAACTCAACGCTGCGCGGCGCAATGCCCAGGCGTGGCTGGCGCTGGAGGATCCGGTGGCGTTGCTCTGGTCATTCGTAGGCGACCAACCGATCATCAATCATTTCAAGGATCGCAGCGAAGTCCCGGCGATCACCCCGGAAGCGCTGGCGATGAGCAAGGCGCTGAAAAAAGCCGGCTTCACCTTCGTCGGTCCGACCATTTGCTACGCGCTGATGCAGGCCTCGGGCATGGTCATGGACCACACCCAGGATTGCGACCGCTACGCGCAGCTTGCCAACGCCGGTTAGAATGCCCGCCTCGCGCACAGCACAAAGATCAGGAGTGACCTGTGGAAAAGTTTAAAGGCGCCTTGCTGGTAGGCGCTCTGCGGCTGTTTGCCCTGCTGCCATGGCGAGCCGTGCAGGCCATGGGTTCGGCGATCGGCTGGATCATGTGGAAAACCCCCAATCGTTCCCGCGACGTGGTGCGGATCAACCTGTCCAAGTGTTTTCCGCAGATGGATGCGGCCGAACGTGAGCGTCTGGTCGGGCAGAGCCTGAAAGACATCGGCAAGTCGCTGACCGAAAGCGCCTGCGCGTGGATCTGGCCGGCGCAGCGCTCGATCGATCTGGTTCGCGAAGTTGAAGGCCTCGATGTGCTCAAGGATGCGCTCGCTTCGGGCAAAGGCGTGGTCGGCATCACCAGCCACCTCGGCAACTGGGAAGTGCTCAACCACTTCTATTGCAGCCAGTGCAAACCGATCATTTTCTACCGTCCGCCGAAGCTCAAGGCAGTGGATGAATTGCTGCGCAAACAGCGCGTGCAACTGGGCAACAAGGTCGCGGCGTCGACCAAGGAAGGCATTCTCAGCGTCATCAAGGAAGTGCGTAAGGGTGGTGCCGTGGGCATTCCCGCCGACCCGGAACCAGCCGAATCCGCCGGGATTTTCGTACCGTTTTTCGCCACCCAGGCACTGACCAGCAAATTCGTGCCGAACATGTTGGCCGGCGGCAAAGCGGTCGGTGTGTTCCTGCACGCCCTGCGCCTGCCTGACGGCTCGGGCTACAAAGTGATTCTCGAAGCCGCGCCAGAAGCGATGTACAGCACCGATACCGCAGAGTCCTGCGCAGCCATGAGCAAAGTGGTCGAGCGTTACGTCTCGGCGTATCCGAGCCAGTACATGTGGAGCATGAAACGCTTCAAGAAGCGTCCGCCGGGCGAGGCGCGCTGGTACTGAGCAACTTCGATGGGGTGACGGTTGATGCAGACGGGCTCGCCTTGCTCAATCGGTAGCTCAAGGCGCCTGCCGCTCGAGCTTTTTCAGGAATACCGTCATCTCCTTCTCGGCCTGTTTGTCACCGTGGGCGCGGGCCGCTTCCAGGCCCTGTTCCCAGGCCTGACGCGCAGCGGCGTGATCGCCTAGCGCCAGCTGCGCCTTGCCCAGCAGCTTCCACGCTGCCGAGTATTTCGGATCGAAAGCGACACAACGCTGAAAATGCTCGGCAGCCTTGGCGTTTTCACCCAAGTCCAGATAACCCTTGCCCAGACCGAAGCGCAGCAGAGCGTTATCCACACCCTTGGCGAGCATTTTTTCGAGGGATTCGAGCATTGGCGGATTCCTTTCTATTGTTCGTCAGAGAACCTGCGAGTCTGTCAAACCGCTTTCGCGAGCAGGCTCGCTCCCACATTTGGAATGCATTCCACTGTGGGAGCGAGCCTGCTCGCGAAGGGGCCATCACGGGCAACGTTGTCTTCAGGTCAGAAAAAGCTCAATCCCACATGAAACAGCTTCTCCACATCGCGAATATGCTTTTTATCCACAAGGAACAGAATCACATGGTCACCCGCTTCGATCACCGTGTCGTCGTGGGCGATGATCACGTTCTCGTTGCGGATCACCGCGCCGATGGTGGTGCCCGGCGGCAGGCCGATCTTCTCGATTGGCTTGCCGATCACCTTGCTGGATTTCGCATCACCGTGGGCAATCGCCTCGATCGCTTCCGCCGCGCCGCGCCGCAGTGAGTGCACGCTGACGATATCGCCACGGCGCACGTGGGCGAGCAAGGTGCCGATGGTCGCCAGTTGCGGGCTGATGGCGATATCGATGTCGCCGCCCTGGATCAGGTCGACGTAGGCCGGGTTGTTGATGATCGTCATGACCTTTTTCGCCCCCAGCCGTTTGGCCAGCAGCGACGACATGATGTTGGCTTCGTCATCGTTGGTCAGGGCGAGGAAGATATCGGCGTCGGCGATGTTCTCTTCCAGCAGCAGATCGCGATCCGACGCACTGCCCTGCAACACCACGGTGCTGTCGAGGGTGTCGGAGAGGTAGCGGCAGCGCGCCGGGCTCATCTCGATGATCTTCACCTGATAGCGGCTTTCGATGGCTTCGGCCAAGCGCTCGCCGATCTGCCCTCCACCGGCGATAACGATGCGTTTGTAGGTTTCGTCGAGGCGACGCATTTCGCTCATCACTGCGCGAATGTCCTCACGGGCAGCGATGAAGAACACCTCGTCATCGGCCTCGATCACCGTGTCGCCCTGGGGCAGGATCGGCCGATCACGGCGGAAGATCGCCGCCACGCGGGTTTCGACATTCGGCATGTGCTCGCGCAACTGGCGCAGTTGCTGGCCGACCAGCGGCCCGCCGTAATAGGCGCGCACCGCCACCAGTTGCGCCGCGCCTTCGGCGAAGTCGATCACCTGCAAGGCGCCGGGATGCTGGATCAGGCGCTTGATGTAGTTGGTCACGACCTGCTCGGGGCTGATCAGCACGTCGACCGGAATCGCTTCGTTCTGGAACAACTGCTCCTCGCGATTGAGGTACGACGCTTCGCGCACGCGAGCGATCTTGGTCGGCGTGTGGAACAGCGTGTGGGCGACCTGGCAGGCAACCATGTTGGTTTCGTCGCTGTTGGTCACCGCTACCAGCATGTCAGCGTCGTCGGCACCGGCCTGACGCAGCACCGACGGCAGCGAGCCCCGGCCCTGCACGGTGCGGATGTCGAGGCGGTCGCCGAGGTCGCGCAGGCGCTCGCCATCGGTGTCGACCACAGTGATGTCGTTGGCCTCGCTGGCCAAATGTTCGGCCAGCGAACCGCCGACCTGTCCCGCACCGAGGATGATGATTTTCATCCAGTCACTCCATGAATCCGTTTAGCCGCGCGCGGCGGCGATCTTGATCAGCTTGGCGTAGTAAAACCCGTCATGCCCGCCCTGCTGGGCCAGCAACTGGCGACCATGGGGCTGCTTGATGCCGGCCGCTGTGGCCAGATCCAGTTCACGGGCACCGGGGGTGCGCTCGAGGAACGCGGCGATGACTTCGGTGTTCTCGGTCGGCAGCGTGGAGCACGTGGCGTACAGCAGAATGCCGCCGACTTCGAGGGTTTTCCACATGGCGTCGAGCAGTTCGCCTTGCAGTTGCGCGAGCGCGACGATGTCGTCCGGCTGGCGGGTCAGCTTGATGTCCGGATGGCGGCGTATCACGCCGGTGGCCGAGCATGGCGCGTCGAGGAGGATGCGCTGGAACGGTTTGCCGTCCCACCATTTGTCGATATCGCGACCGTCGGCAGCGATCAGTTCAGCGTTGAGGCCGAGGCGCTCGAGGTTTTCCTTTACGCGCACCAGACGCTTGGCTTCCAGATCCACCGCTACCACGCCAGCGAGCGCTGGTTCGGCTTCGAGGATGTGGCAGGTCTTGCCGCCAGGGGCGCAGCAGGCGTCGAGTACGCGCTGGCCCGGCGCCAGATCGAGCAGGTCGGCGGCCAGCTGCGCGGCTTCGTCCTGCACGCTGATCCAGCCTTCGGCGAAACCCGGCAGGCTGCGCACATCGGCAGCAGCTTCGAGGACGATGCCGTCGCGGCTGTAAACGCACGGCGTCGCGGCGATCCCGGCTTCGCCCAGCAACGCAAGATAAGCATCGCGGCTGTGATGACGGCGGTTGACCCGCAGGATCATTGGCGGATGCGCGTTGTTCGCTGCGCAGATCGCTTCCCACTGCTCGGGCCAAAATGCCTTCAGGGATTTTTGCAGCCAGCGCGGGTGGGCCGTGCGCACCACCGGGTCGCGTTCCAGTTCGGCGAAGATCGTCTCGCTTTCGCGCTGGGCATTGCGCAGCACGGCGTTGAGCAGACCTTTGGCCCAAGGTTTTTTCAGCTTGTCTGCGCAGCCGACGGTTTCGCCGATCGCGGCATGGGCCGGTACCCGGGTGTAGAGCAGTTGATACAGACCGACCAGCAGCAACGCCTCGACATCAGCGTCGGCGGCTTTGAACGGTTTCTGCAGAAGTTTTTCCGCCAGTGCCGACAGGCGTGGCTGCCAGCGTGCGGTACCGAAGGCCAGATCCTGAGTGAAACCGCGATCACGATCCTCGACCTTGTCCAGTTGCGTCGGCAGGGAACTGTTCAGCGAAGCCTTGCCGCTGAGTACGGCAGCGAGTGCCTTGGCGGCGGCCAGACGCGGGTTCATTGCGCATCCACCGCTGCGCCGAGGACGCTGCCGACGGCGAATTTCTCGCGGCGGCTGTTGAACAGGTCGCTGAAGTTCAGCGCCTTGCCGCCAGGCAATTGCAGGCGGGTCAGGCACAGCGCTTGTGCACCGCAGGCGACAATCAGGCCGTCCTTGCTGGCGCTGAGGATTTCACCCGGGGCGCCAGTGCCTTCGGTCACAGTTGCGGCCAGCACTTTCAACGCTTCGCCATTGAGCGTGCTGTGGGTGATCGGCCATGGATTGAAGGCGCGGACCAGACGTTTCAGCTCCACCGCCGGACGGCTCCAGTCGATGCGTGCTTCGTCTTTGTTCAGTTTGTGCGCGTAGGTGGCGAGCTCGTCGTTCTGCACCTCACCTTGCAGGGTGCCGGCAGCCAGACCGGCAATCGCCTGCACCACAGCGGGCGGACCCATCTCGGCGAGGCGATCATGCAGGGTGCCGCCGGTGTCTTCAGCGGTGATCGGCGTGACGACCTTGAGCAACATCGGCCCGGTATCCAGCCCGGCCTCCATGCGCATCACCGTTACACCGCTTTCGGCATCGCCGTGTTCGACCGCGCGCTGGATCGGCGCCGCACCGCGCCAGCGCGGCAGCAACGACGCATGGCTGTTGATGCAACCCAGACGCGGAATATCCAGCACCGCTTGCGGCAGGATCAAACCGTAGGCGACCACCACCATCAAGTCCGGCTTCAGCGCGGCCAGCTCCGCCTGGGCCTCGGCATTGCGCAAGGTCGGCGGCTGCAACACCTGGATATTATTTTCCAGGGCGAGTTGTTTGACCGGGCTTGGCATCAGTTTTTGCCCACGGCCGGCCGGGCGATCCGGCTGGGTGTAGACCGCGACGATCTCGTACGGGCTGCTCAGCAGGGCCTTGAGGTGTTCGGCGGCGAATTCCGGGGTGCCGGCAAAAACAATGCGCAGTGGCTCAGTCATGAAAGGCGTCTCATAAAAAGAAAAAGGCTTGCCGCAGCAAGCCTTTGAAGAGGGGCATCAAGCGTTCTGGCGGTGCAGCTTTTCCAGTTTCTTCTTGATCCGGTCGCGTTTGAGCGTGGACAGGTAATCGACGAACAATTTGCCGTTGAGGTGGTCGCATTCGTGCTGGATGCACACCGCGAGCAGGCCTTCGGCAATCAGCTCATAGGGCTTGCCGTCGCGGTCCAGCGCCTTGATTTTGACCTTCTGCGGGCGGTCGACGTTTTCGTAGAAGCCCGGTACCGAAAGGCAGCCTTCCTGATACTGGTCCATCTCCTCGGTCAGCGATTCGAACTCGGGGTTGATGAACACCCGTGGCTCGGTGCGGTCTTCGGACAGGTCCATCACGACGATACGTTTGTGCACGTTGACCTGGGTCGCGGCGAGGCCGATGCCCGGCGCTTCATACATTGTTTCAAACATGTCGTCGACCAACTGACGCACTTCGTCGTCCACTACAGCCACTGGTTTGGCGATAGTGCGCAGACGCGGGTCCGGAAATTCGAGGATGTTTAAAATGGCCATAGGCTTCGATTGCTGCACACGTTGAGTAAAGTCGGGTCGATGGCCTGGCGGGTCCGAAGATGCAGGCTACCGTTGTGAAGCGTAGCTTCTGAAAAACAGAAGCGAGCCACGGGGGCTCTGACGATTCACGCGAATGCACATGATAAAGGGATTCACTGCATGAGGAAAACACTACTCGCCCTGCTGCTTCTGGCTTCGGCCGGCGTCGCGCAAGGGCAAGTGCAACTCAAGGATGGTTTTCCACAGCAATACACGGTGGTTTCCGGGGACACGCTCTGGGACATTTCCGGCAAATACCTGCGCGAGCCCTGGCAGTGGCCACAACTGTGGCGGGCCAATCCGCAGATCGAAAACCCCAACCTGATCTATCCCGGCGACACGCTGACCCTCAGCTACGTCAACGGCCAGCCGCAACTGACCGTCCATCGGGGCGAGTCGCGCGGCACCATCAAGCTCTCGCCACGGATTCGCACCAGCCCGGTGGCCGAGGCGATTCCAAGCATTCCGCTGAAATCGATCAACAGCTTTCTGCTGAGCAATCGCATCGTCGACAAGGCCGAAGACTTCGACAAGGCGCCGTACATCGTCGCGGGCGATGCCGAACGGGTGCTCAGCGGTACCGGTGACCGCATCTTCGCCCGTGGCCATTTCGATCCGGAGCAACCGGTGTACGGCATCTTCCGCCAGGGCAAGGTCTACACTGACCCGCAGACCAAGGAATTCCTCGGCATCAACGCCGACGATATCGGCGGCGGCGAGGTTGTTGCCACCGAAGGCGACGTTGCCACTCTCGCCTTGCAACGCACCACCCAGGAAGTGCGCCTCGGTGACCGCTTGTTCGGCGGTGAAGAACGCTCGATCAATTCGACTTTCATGCCCAGCGCGCCGAAGCGTTCCATCGACGGCCTGATCATCGACGTGCCACGCGGCGTCACGCAGATCGGTGTGATGGACGTGGTTACCCTGAACAAAGGCAAACGTGACGGTCTGGCCGAAGGCAATGTCCTGGCGGTGATGAAAACCGGCGAAACGGTGCGCGACCGGATTACCGGCCAACCGCTGAAAATTCCCGATGAACGAGCCGGCCTGCTGATGGTGTTCCGCACCTACGACAAACTCAGTTACGGCCTGGTCCTCAATGCTTCACGCTCGCTGGCGGTGCTCGACAAGGTGCGAAATCCGTAAGCTTGCTTAACAAGTTACCAACAGAGTTATCCACAGCTTGTTCCGAATGGTTCGGAGCATCGAACGATCAAGGATGATCCATTCATGTTGTCTGTCAGTACAGCCATTTCCCCGGCGGAACTGGAGGCGCGTCTGCGCCTGCACCGCATGCCGGATATCGGCCCCAAGCGTTTTGCCAAACTGCTCGAAGCCTTCGGCTCGGCGTCCAAAGCCCTCAGCGCGCCGGCCAGTGCCTGGCGCTCGCTGGGATTGCCGGCGGCGTGCGCCGAGGCACGGCGTTGTCCGACGGTGCGCGACGGCGCCAGCCACGCAATGCGCTGGCTAGAGCGCCCCGGTCAACATTTGCTGATGTGGGACCAGGCGGACTATCCAGCGTTGCTGGCGCAGATTCCTGACCCGCCGCCACTGTTATTCGTCGCCGGCGATCCGTCGATTCTGGAGAAGCCGCAGCTGGCGATGGTCGGCAGCCGCCGCGCTTCGCGCCCGGGCATGGACACGGCGGCGGCGTTTTCTCGCAGTCTGGCCGGGGCCGGTTTTGTCATCACCAGTGGTCTGGCGCTGGGCATCGATGCCGCTGCCCATCAGGCTGCTCTGGACGTTGGCGGCTTGACCGTGGGGGTGCTTGGCACCGGCCTGGAAAATTTTTATCCACAGCGCAATAAACGCCTGGCTGAGGCGATGATTGCGTCGGGCAGCGCGGTGCTCTCGGAGTTTCCGCTGGACGCCGGGCCAACCGCGAGCAACTTCCCCCGGCGCAATCGCATCATCAGCGGGTTATCCCTTGGCGTGCTGGTGGTCGAGGCCAGTGTTGCCAGCGGTTCGTTGATTACCGCGCGGCTGGCGGCAGAGCAAGGGCGCGAGGTTTATGCCATTCCGGGCTCTATCCATCACCCCGGCGCGCGCGGTTGTCACCAGTTGATTCGCGACGGGGCGGTGTTGGTGGAGACTATCGAACATATCCTCGAAGCGCTGCGCGGCTGGCAGCAACCGTTGTTATCCACAGCGCCGCCGCAGGCCGATCACCCGTTGCTGGCGCTGCTTCACGCCGCGCCGCACACCAGCGAGGCGTTGGCCGCGAGCTGTGGCTGGGCGTTGCCGAAAGTGCTGGCAACGTTGACCGAGCTGGAAATCGAAGGCCGTGCGGTATGCGAAAACGGTCGCTGGCTGGCGCGGTCGAGCTAGGTTTTACGATGAAGATCGGTAAACTGCGCGAAACCTGTTTGTGGAGAGTTTTTTCATGGTCAACAGTTGGCGTGTGCAACAAGCCGCGCGTGAAGTTCGCGCCGGCGCGGTGATTGCCTATCCAACCGAAGCCGTCTGGGGGCTGGGTTGCGACCCGTGGAACGAAGACGCAGTGGACCGCTTGCTGGCGATCAAGAATCGTTCGGTGAGCAAAGGGCTGATCCTGGTCGCCGACAATATCCGCCAGTTCGATTTCCTCTTCGAGGACTTCCCGCAGGACTGGATCGACCGCATGGCCAGCACCTGGCCTGGGCCGAACACCTGGCTGGTGCCGCACCAGAACCTGTTGCCGGAGTGGGTCACAGGCGTGCATGACACCGTAGCGCTGCGAGTCAGCGATCACCCGCAGGTGCGCGACTTGTGCTCGCTGGTCGGGCCGCTGATCTCGACATCAGCCAATCCACAGGGGCGACCGCCCGCGCGCACGCGTTTGCGCATCGAGCAGTATTTCCGTGGGCAGGTCGATCTGGTGCTCGGCGGCAGCCTTGGCGGGCGCAAGAATCCTAGCGTGATCCGCGACCTGGCCACCGGTAACGTCGTTCGTCCTGACTGACGCCCTTCTTTTTATTTTTTTGCGGACTCCTCGGCGCTATCGACGAGGAGTTCTGCGCATGCCTGCAGTTTATTCCTGCACTCGTTTAAAACTTATCCGTTGCCATTGTTCTTGCATGCGTCAGACGGATCTTCGACTCTGCAATATCTGTAAGTTTTCCCACGCGATTATCAGAACGCGTGCAGTGGCGAGATTTTCAAAAGCATCCATTCTTTCAATGTGCTTGATACAACTTCGAAATGTTAATGGCTGCGGAGAAGTAATGGATATTACGGATTTACACCTCAAGGATTATCTGCAGGGCTTTCAGGAGACACTCAAGAATCAACAGGCCGACTATCGAGTGGCCATTCTTGAGGCGGGGTCGGACGCCGGAGAATTCGAGCGTTTCATTGGTCGGCAGTTTCGCCTGCGATTGCAGCATTACATGCTCACCTCCAGAGCCCGGGCGCTGGAAACCCACTTGGCGATCACCTCGCGCAGTACGCACTTCTTGCTCTACCAGCGAGATCAACTCATTGCAGTGCTGCGGGCAACCCCGGCGCCGTTCGAATGGGCCTCACTGGCGCAGCATCACGTGTCTCCCACTGTGGCATTGGCACGGCATGTCGAATTCAGTCGCTTGATCACCCATTCCCAGCAGCACCGGCCGGTGTCGATCAATGGCCTGCTCGCCACCGCCGCCGAATGGGCGATCGATCGCGGATATCATGGGGTCACGGCCTTGTGCAGATCGCCACAGCGGCAACTGTTTCAGCGCTTCGGCCTGACACCGATCGCTTCGCACGCCATGCATATCGAGCAGCGTGCCCGGGGCGATTATTGGCTGTTGTCCGCCGAATGGCGGCAAATTCTGATGGCCCTGGATCAGCCAGTGAACATGAACGTGCATCAGCCGGAGTATCGTGATGTTCATAACCGTCAGTATTGATCCGCCAATAATCGAAGAGTGGGCAGAGAAATGGCTTGTATACGAGTCGAAGAAGTTGCGCAGGAAGTTTTCCGGTCGTAGGCCAGCGGCGAAGAAGCTTCACCGGAAGATGTACTTGATATAGCTGAAAGATACTCGGCGAACTCATGGAAGAGTTCACCGAGTATCAACTTGAAGCGTTATGGCAACAGAATCGTGGAACCGGTAGTGCGCCGTGCCGACAGTTCGGTTTGTGCTTTTGCCGCATCGGCCAATGCATGGCGCTGGCTGATGTCGACCTTCAGCTTGCCGCTGATGATCATCTCGAACAGCTCGTCGGCCATGCGCTGCAGGTTCTCGGCGTTGTTGGCGTAGGTCGCCAGCGTAGGCCGGGTGACGTACAACGAGCCCTTCGCGGCAAGAATGCCCAGGTTGACGCCGTCGACTGCGCCCGAAGCATTGCCGAAACTCACCACCAGGCCACGTGGTGCCACGCTGTCCAGGGACGTGAGCCAGGTGTCCTTGCCGACGCCGTCATACACCACCGGGACTTTCTTGCCGTCAGTCAGCGCCAGCACGCGCTCGGCAACGTTTTCATGGCTGTAGTCGATGGTGGCCCAGGCGCCGTTGGTCTTGGCCAGTTCGGCTTTCTCCTTCGAGCTGACGGTGCCGATCAGCTTCACGCCCAGCGCTTTGGCCCATTGGCAGGCCAGAGAGCCGACTCCACCGGCTGCGGCGTGGAACAGAATGGTTTCGCCGCCCTGCAGTTGGTAGGTCTGGCGCAGCAGGTATTGCACGGTCAGACCCTTGAGCATGACCCCGGCGGCGGTTTCGAAACTGATTTCATCGGGCAGGCGCACCAGATTGTCCTGCGGCAGCACGTGCAACTGGCTGTAGGCGCCGAGCGGGCCGCTGCCGTATGCCACGCGATCGCCGACCTTGAACCGGGTGACTTCGCTGCCCACCGCTTCGACCGTGCCGGCGCCTTCCGAACCCAGGCCGGACGGCAACGCGGGCGGCGCATAGAGGCCGCTGCGGTAATAGGTGTCGATGAAGTTCAGGCCGATCGCCTGGTTGGCCACGCGCACCTGATTCGGCCCGGGCGCAGCGGGTTCGTAGTCAACATATTCGAGCACTTCGGGACCGCCGTGGGCGCGGAACTGGATACGCTTTGCCATCTGCCTGCTCTCCTTGGGTCGTTGCTAAGCCCTCTATCCAACTCCCCTGCTTGATCTTCGTCAACTGCGGCGCGCCGGTCTGCGATGGTATGCTACGCGCCCATTTGCGCCGCCCGCCTGTCGGGACGCCGCCCGATTCAAGGTGAAGCCATGACGACCCGCACCGACGCCGTAAAGGCCTATCTGCTCGATCTGCAAGACCGCATCTGCGCTGCACTGGAAACCGAAGACGGCGGCAAATGCTTCGTCGAAGACGCCTGGACCCGGCCGGCGGGCGGTGGCGGGCGCACCCGCGTGCTGGAAAACGGTACGCTGATCGAAAAGGGCGGCGTCAATTTTTCCCATGTATTCGGCAGCGGCCTGCCGCCGTCGGCCAGCGCCCATCGGCCGGAACTGGCCGGGCGTGGTTTCGAGGCGCTCGGCGTGTCGCTGGTGATCCACCCGCACAACCCGCATGTGCCGACCTCCCACGCCAACGTGCGTTTTTTCATTGCTGAAAAAGAAGGCGAAGAACCGGTCTGGTGGTTCGGCGGCGGTTTCGATCTGACCCCGTATTACGGCGTTGAGGAAGATTGCATTCATTGGCACCGCGTCGCCGAGCAAGCCTGTGCGCCGTTCGGTGCGGACGTCTATCCGCGTTACAAGGCCTGGTGCGACACCTATTTCCATATCAAGCATCGTCATGAGCCACGGGGCATTGGCGGTCTGTTCTTCGACGATCTGAACGAGTGGGATTTCGACACCAGTTTCGCCTTCATGCGCGCCATCGGCGATGCCTATATCGAAGCCTACCTGCCGATCGTGCAGCGGCGCAAGAATGACGCCTTCACTGCCCAGCAGCGCGAATTCCAGGAATTCCGCCGAGGCCGCTACGTCGAATTCAACCTGGTTTACGACCGTGGCACGCTGTTCGGTCTGCAATCGGGTGGCCGCACTGAATCGATTCTGATGTCGCTGCCACCGCAAGTGCGCTGGGGCTATGACTGGAAGGCCGAGCCGGGCAGCGCAGAAGCGCGCCTGACCGATTATTTCCTGCAGGATCGCGACTGGCTGGCCGAGGCCTGAGGACGGGTGATGGATCGTTACGTCGTTTTCGGTAATCCGATCGGCCACAGCAAGTCGCCGATGATTCACCAGTTGTTCGCCGAACAGACCGGCCAGCGCCTCGACTACAGCACGCTGCTGGCGCCGCTGGATGATTTTGTCGGCTGCGCCAAGGCGTTCTTTCGCGAAGGGCGCGGCGCCAATGTGACGGTGCCGTTCAAGGAAGACGCCTACCGTCTGGCCAACAGCCTGACCGCCCGCGCGCAGCGCGCCGGTGCGGTGAACACCTTGAGCAAACTGGACGATGGCTCACTGCTCGGCGACAACACCGATGGCGCCGGCCTGGTCCGCGATCTGACGGTGAATGCCGGGTTCAGCCTGACCGGTAAGCGCATCCTTTTGCTCGGCGCTGGCGGCGCGGTGCGCGGTGCGCTGGAGCCATTGCTGGCGGAGAAGCCGGCCTCGGTGATCATCGCCAATCGCACCGTGGACAAGGCTGAACTGCTGGCCGAGTTGTTCTGCGACCTCGGGCCGGTGTCGGCCAGTGGTTTCGACTGGCTGCGCGAACCGGTGGACGTGATCATCAACGCCACCTCCGCCAGCCTGACCGGTGACGTGCCGCCGATTGCGCCAAGCCTGATCGAGCCAGGCCAGACGCTGTGCTACGACATGATGTACGGCAAGGAACCGACCGCGTTCTGCCGCTGGGCCACTGAGCACGGCGCGGCGCTGGCGATGGATGGTCTGGGCATGCTCGCCGAACAGGCAGCCGAGGCGTTCTGGCTGTGGCGTGGCGTACGCCCGGATACCGCGCCGGTACTCGCCGAGCTGCGCCGCCAACTGGCCCTTTAAGCTTTGCTCCCACATTGAAATACGATCAATGTGGGAGCGAGCCTGCTCGCGAATCGCATCACCACCGCGATATCAGATCAATCCTCAAACCTGATTGGGCACTTCTCCGCCCCCTCCAGCTTCCTCAGTTCCTCCACCACTGGCGGCCGCGCCCGGCGTAAGGTCAGGCTGCGACCCTGGCCCAGCAGCCGTCGCGCTTCCTGATGCAGCATCTCCACCCCCGAATAATCGATGAAGTTGATCTGCTCTGCCTCGATCACCACCCGCGCGCCATGCAGGCGTTGCAGGCGCACTTGCAGGTAATGGCTGGCGCCGAAGAAGATCGAACCACCCACGCGCAACACATCGTCGTCACCGTCGCGCCAATGCTGTACCCGTGGTTGTGAGGTGCGCTTGAGGTAGAAAAACAGCGACGCCAGCACCCCGGCGTAAATCGCCGTCTGCAATTCCAGCAGCAAGGTCGCAAGACAGGTCAGGGCCATCACCACGAACTCGGCGCGGCTGACCCGCAGCAAAGCGCGAATGCCTCGGTGATCGACCAGACCCCAGGCAATCAACAGGATGCTGCCGGCCATGGCCGGGATCGGGATGTGCGCGATCAGCCCTGCGCCGAACACCGCGAACAGCGCCACCCAGAGCGCCGAAAACACCCCGGCCAGCGGCGAGCAGGCACCCGCCTCGTAACTCAATCCCGAGCGGGTAAACGATCCGGCTGAGAGCGACCCGGAAAAGAACGCGCCGACGATGTTCGACAAACCCTGTGCGCGGACTTCCTGATTGGCGTCGAGCAACTGTTGCGAGCGCGCCGAAATCGAGCGGGCAATCGACAGGCTGGTGACCAGCCCGAGCATGCCCACTGCCACCGCGCTTGGCAGCAGGCGCAGGATAGCCTCCAGATCCAGCGGCAGCGTACTGAACGGCGGCAGGCGTCCGACGAAAGCGCTGACCAGATGCACATGGCCGAACATCGCTGGCCAGATCCACACCAGCAGACTGGCCAGCACCAGCGTGAGCAACAGCGTCGGCCAGCGCGGCAGAAGTTTTTTCAGGGCCACGCCGACGATTACCGTGCCGACGCCGAGCATCAGCGAAGGCTTATCCACAGCCCCCAGATGCCGCAACAGGTCCATCAGGCTGGCGAGCGCTGTGGTGTTGGCCGGCAATTCCAGCCCGAGCAGATTGGGCAATTGCCCGATGGCGATCACCACGGCGGCACCGAGGGTGAAGCCGAGCACCACCGAATGCGAAACGAAATTCACCAGTGCGCCAAAGCGCAGCAAGCCGAGCAACCACTGGAAAATCCCCGCAAGGAACGTCAGCAGCAGGATCAGGGTGATGTAGTCCTCGGAAGCCGGCACCGCGAGCGGGCTGACGCTGGCGTACAGGACAATCGAAATCGCCGCCGTCGGGCCGCAGATCAGATGCCATGACGACCCCCACAGGCAGGCGATCAACACCGGGATGATCGCCGCATACAGGCCGTATTCCGGTGGCAGTCCGGCAATCAGCGCGTAGGCAATCGACTGGGGCAAGGCGAGAATCGCACCGCTGAGGCCGACGATCAGGTCCCGCCCGACGCTGGCGCGGGTTTGCCGTGGCAACCAGCTCAGGAAAGGAAAAAGTGAATGGCGGCTGGGGAAGGCCATGGGTCCTCGCGGTTGGGGTTTTGTTCAAGGTTATCAGGGTGTCAGGTGTAAAAGCCCCTCACCCTAGCCCTCTCCCTGAGGGAGAGGGGACTGACCGAGCTGTTTGTTGAAGATTCACCGACCTGCGATTTCGGCGTTGAACGCAAGTTTCGATTCAACAGCGATCGGCTCCCTTTCCCCCTCGCCCCCTTGGGGGAGAGGGCTGGGGTGAGGGGGAAAAAATCTCCAGCCGAACGCTATTCCAGCAACCCTGAGATCAAAGCTTGGCCTTCACCGCCACCAACGCATCCTTGCCATCCACGGTCTTCACGCCATCCAGCCACTTGTCCAGCACCGCCGGATTGGCCTTGATCCACGCCTTCGCCGCTTCGGCATTGCTGATCTTCTTGTTCACCACCTCGGCCATGATGCTGTTCTCCATGTCCTGGGTGAAGGCCAGATTGGTCAGTAACTTGCCCACATTCGGGCAGGCCTCGGCGTAGCCCTTACGGGTCAGGGTGAAGACGTTGCCGGTGTCGCCGAAGTATTTTTCGCCGCCCTTGAGGTAACGCATTTTCAGCTGCACGTTCATCGGGTGCGGGGTCCAGCCGAGGAAGGTGACGAATTTCTGTTTCTTCACCGCCCGCGACACTTCGGCGAGCATCGCCTGTTCGCTGGACTCGATCAGCTTCCACTGCCCCATGTTGAAGTCATTCTTCTTGATGATCTCCTGCAACGAAATGTTCGCCGGCGCGCCTGATCCGATGCCGTAGATCTTCTTGTCGAACTTGTCGGCGAATTTGTTCAGGTCGGCAAAATCATGCACACCCGCCTCCCAGACATAGTCGGGGACGGCGAGAGTGAATTCGGTGCCTTCGAGGTTTTTCGCCAATTGCGTCACATCACCGGTGGCGACGAACTTGTCATAGAAGCCCTGCTGCGCCGGCATCCAGTTGCCGAGGAACACGTCCACCTGGCCATCCTTCAAGCCGCCGAAGGTGATCGGCACCGCGAGGGTGTCGACCTTGGCCTTGTAGCCCATGCCGTCGAGCAGAAATCCGGTGATGGCATTGGTCGCGGCGATGTCGCTCCAGCCCGGATCGGCCATCTTCACGGTTTCGCAACTTTGCTCGGCGAAGGCCGAGGCGCTGCTCAATGCGATCAGGCCAACGGTGACAGCTGTGGATAACTTGCGCATGGACTTCCCCTTAACGTTATTGGTTTTGGCAGGGTTGTGGATAACGGGCCTTGCGCTCCAGATCATCAAGGTCGATGTGGTTGCGCATGTACTGCTGACTGGCATCGACCAGCGGCTGGTGATCCCAGCTCTTCAACTTGCCGATGGTTAACGCATCGGCGACGAAACGGCGTCGGCGCTGGCTGGCCAGTACGTCCCGATGGATTGCCGGAATGTCCCACTTGGCCCGCGCTTCGGCGAGAAAGTCTTCGAACAGCGGACGATGTTGCGGCGATTGGCTCAGCTCTTCTTCTTCGCGCGGATCGTTATCCACATCGAAGAGTAGGCACGGGTCGCTTTCGCTGTAGATAAATTTGTAGGCGCCCCGGCGAATCATCATCAGCGGGCTCACAGTGCCTTCGGCCATGTATTCGCCGAACACCTCGTCGTGTCCGCCCTGCCCTTGCAGGTGCGGCAGCAAGGAACGGCCGTCCAGCGGCAGGCCCGGCTCAAGCGTGCCACCGGCCAGATCCACGAAGGTCGGCAGCAGGTCGGCGGTGGAAACGGCGGCGCTGACCCGGCCGGCCTCGAATTGTCCCGGGGCGCTGATCAGCAGCGGCACTCGAGCAGCCATCTCGAACCAGTGCATTTTGTACCAGAGGCCTTTCTCGCCGAGCATGTCGCCATGGTCACCGGAGAAGACGATGACGGTGTCATCGATCAGCCCGGTTTCCTCAAGGGTTTGCAGCAGTTTGCCGACATTGGCGTCGATATAGCTGCAAGCGCCGAAGTAGGCGCGACGGGCATCGCGGATCTTATCCACAGGCAGCGGCTTGTCCCACAGGTCGTAAACCTTGAGCAGACGTTGCGAGTGCGGATCGAGTTCGTCCTGGTTCAAGGCTGTAGGCAACGGGATATCGGCATCGTCATACATATCCCAGAAAGCCTTGGGAATCGTGTACGGATCGTGCGGGTGGGTCATCGACACAGTCAGGCAGAACGGCTGGTCGCCGTCCTCGCGGATGTGATCGAACAGATATTGCTGCGCCTTGAACACCACCTCTTCGTCGAAATCCAGCTGATTGGTGCGCACGCACGGCCCGGCCTGCAGTACCGAAGACATATTGTGATACCAGCTCGGCCGCACGTCCGGCTCGTCCCAGTTCACCGCCCAACCGTAATCGGCCGGGTAGATATCGCTGGTCAGGCGTTCTTCATAACCGTGCAACTGGTCCGGCCCGCAGAAATGCATCTTGCCCGACAGCGCGGTGCGGTAGCCGAGACGCCGCAGGTAATGCGCGTAAGTCGGAATGTCGGCAGGAAAGTCAGCCGCGTTGTCGTAGGCGCCGATCTTGCTCGGCAACTGGCCGCTGACCAGGGTGAAACGCGACGGCGCGCACAGCGGGCTGTTGCAGTAAGCAGCATCGAACACCACGCCTTGGGCGGCGAGGCGGGACAGATTCGGCAGTTTGATTGGCGATGGGCCGTAGAACGGCAACATTGGCGCGGCCATTTGATCGGCCATGATGAAAAGAATGTTCTTGCGCTTCATGTGATCGCGGCATTCCATGTTGAATATTTATGCGAGAGTGCTGCGATCGAGCATGGATTCCATGCCTGTTCCGGTAAAGCCCGCGCCGGACAATGACTAGGATAAGTACAGCTTATGTATGACGCCCTCGGTGACCTCTCCCTCGATCTGCTGCGCGCTTTTGAAGCGGCGGCGCGCCATCGCAGTTTTACCGCTGCTGCGGTTGAGCTTGGCACCACGCAACCGGCTATCAGCCAGCAGATAAAACGTCTGGAGGAGCAGCTCGGTACGCGCCTGTTCGACCGGATTTACCGGGGTATCGAGTTGACAGAGGTTGGCGCCCTGCTTTTCGAGCAAGTTAGCCTCGGTATGCAGAATATCGATGCAGGATTAAGCGCAATCAGCACTCAGCAGCAACATGAAGTGCTGCAAGTGGCCACGGATTTCGCTTTCGCCGCTTATTGGCTGATGCCGCGCCTGCATCGCTTCCATGAGGCCAATCCGCATATCGATGTCAGCTTGGTCACCAGCGAGCGCAACCACAACATGCTGCGCACCGACATCGACGTGGCGATCCTGTTTGGCGATGGTCGATTCAAGCAGGGTGAGAGCCACTGGCTGTTCAGCGAAGAAGTGTTCCCGGTGTGCAGCCCGCTGCTGCTCAAGGAGCGTTCATTGCCGTTGCCCGCGCAGGCCCTGCTGGAATTGCCGCTGCTGCATCTGCGTGGTGAAAACAGCAGCAACTGGTTCGACTGGAGCGGGCTGTTCCGTCAACTTGGCCTGACCACGCCGCCGGCGCCGGGGCAGCTGCGCTTCGACAATTACACGTTATTGATCCAAGCGGCGATCGGCGGGCAAGGCGTGGCAATCGGTTGGCGCCACCTTGTGGATAACTTGCTGGTGCAGGGTTTGCTATGCCGGCCGCTGGCGGAAACCACGCTGTCGCGGCTGGGGTATTACGTGGTGTTACCGCAACGCAAGCGTCGGGGTGCACTGATTCAAGAATTTGTCGATTGGTTAATGGCGGAACAGGCCAGCAGTGCCGAATCGCTTAACGGTCTGGCCCTGCCCTCGATTGCGGTGTGAAGAGCAAAAGATCGTCCGATCTTTTACGAATCAGAAGCCGCCACAAAATTCACATGCTGCCCCACATGCAGATTCAACCGCAGTTCATCGGCAATCCCCACCGCGACACGGTTCAAGCGTTCCAGCGGTTCGGCCAATCCCGGTTCGAGATTGCCGCCGACCTGACTGAAGTGCTCGATGGTCAATCCGGCCACGCCATGCGGCGCATTGACCAGGGTCCAGCGCAGTGAGCTGCTTTGTACCGCCTCGAGGATTTCTTCGGCAGCGTGACGTTGCAGACGCTCGTCATTGTCAGGCTCGTCGAGCACACCGAAGTTGCCGACCAGAAACAGGCGCGGCACGCTGGCCAGTTGCAAACCTTCGACCAAGGCGTCGACTGCCAGCACCTGCTCCACCGGGCCGAGCGTCACCGAGCGCTCAACGTGGTCGCTGCTGAACGGCAACCCCGGCGCGTCCAGCAGGCAGATCACCGCCGAGCTGCCGGCGACGCTCTGATTGACCCGCTCGGCATCGAACAGATCGCCGGTCTTGGTGCGCAATCCCGGACTCGGCGCGAGTGCAGTGAGATCGTCGAGAATGGCGATGACTTCGTGTTGGCGACGCAGCAATTCAGCCATCAATGCACCGCCCAGGCTGGCCATGGCACCATAAAGCACCACTTTGACCACTGGGGTCTCGGCATTTTTCATGGCTGTTTTCCTTATAGTTGTCCTATATGACCTGTGACGGTGGAAACAGCCAAGGGTTCGAACCGATTGAGAGGCGAAACGATGCAAGGGATCAAGGGCTATCACGCCCATGTCTATTTCGACGCGCAAACCATCGACCAGGCGCGGGCCTTGTGCGAACAGGCCGCGCAGTTGTTTGCGCTGAAAATGGGCCGCGTGCACGAACGCCCGGTGGGGCCGCACCCCGACTGGAGCTGCCAACTGGCTTTCGGTTCCGAGCTGATCGGCGAGGTGCTGCCGTGGCTGGCGCTTAACCGCAAGGGGTTGGTGGTGTTCCTGCATCCGGACACTGGCGATGACCTGCTCGACCACACCGAACACGCGATCTGGATGGGCGCGGTGCGGCCGCTGGATCTGTCGATTTTTTAACCAGGTGCTTGGACTGAACTGATAACGAATATGTCCAGACTGCCAGCCAGCGTTGTCTATCCGTTCCCTCGTATCGCTTCTCGTCCCGTATTCATTGGCTGTCGCTGCATCCGACCGCCGGTTGACCATTCATTCATCGCTTTCGGTCGCGAAAGGTAGCTGAAAGCTTCCCCGATTAGGATCGCCCCACTCCCGGCAACAGACCGGTTGGCCCAAGCCCTGTGTTTTTTCCACAGGCCCGGCCCAATTAACAACAACAATGGTGATTCTGATGTCTTCTGCAACCCGCCGTTTCTCCCGCTTCCTGCTGGTCACTCCGCCCGTACGCCTCGCGCCTCCCGTTCTGCGCTGATCCCGCCCGATCCGCTCATTCAACTAGCCGCGCTACGCCTGGAGTATTCCCATGCTGACTTTCCTTGGCTTCGCCATGGTCATCACGTTCATGTTCCTGATCATGACCAAGCGCCTGTCCGCGCTGATCGCCCTGATCATCATCCCGATCCTGTTCGCCCTGTTCGGTGGTTTCGCGCCGAAGATCGGCCCGATGATGCTTGAAGGCATCACCAAACTGGCGCCGACCGGCGTGATGTTGATGTTCGCCATTCTGTATTTCGCCCTGATGATCGACTCCGGCCTGTTCGACCCGGCCGTGCGCAAGATCCTCAAACTGGTCAAGGGCGACCCGCTGAAAGTTTCGGTCGGTACCGCCGTTCTGGCGCTCGTCGTTTCCCTCGATGGTGACGGCGCGACCACTTACATGATTTGTGTGGCCGCGATGCTGCCGCTGTACAGCCGCATCGGCATGAGCCCGCGAATCATGGCCGGTCTGATCATCCTCGCCGGTGGCGTGATGAACATGACCCCGTGGGGCGGCCCGACCGCCCGCGCGGCGAGTGCCCTGCATGTGGATCCTTCGGACATTTTCGTACCGATGATCCCGGCCATGGCCGCCGGTGTCTTGGCGATCCTGGTGATTGCCTACTTCTACGGCAAGCGTGAACGTGCCCGTCTCGGCGAGTTGCACCTGGTTGGCGACGAGATCGATCACAGTGAAATCAGCGTCTCGCAATTCCCCGACGCACGCCGTCCGAAGCTGATCTGGTTCAACGCCGCACTGACTTTCGGCCTGATGTGCACGCTGATCGGCGGCCTGTTGCCGCTGCCGGTGCTGTTCATGGTGGCGTTCAGTATCGCCATGATCGTCAACTACCCATGCCTGCAAATGCAGAAGGATCGCGTCGCCGCGCATTCCGGCAGCGTGCTGGCAGTGGTCGGGCTGATCTTTGCGGCCGGTATCTTCACCGGTATCCTGTCGGGCACCGGCATGGTCGATGCGATGTCGAAGAGCCTGTTGGCGGTGATTCCGGATTTCCTCGGCCCGTACCTGGCGGTGATCACGGCGCTGGTGAGCATGCCGTTCACCTTCTTCATGTCCAACGATGCGTTTTATTACGGTGTATTGCCGGTGCTGACCGAAGCGGCCAGCCACTATGGGATCACTGCGGTGGAAATGGCCCGTGCCTCGATCGTCGGCCAGCCCGTCCACTTGCTGAGCCCGTTGGTGCCGTCGACCTATCTGTTGGTGGCGCTGGCCGGCATCGATTTCGGTGATCACCAGCGCTTCACCCTGAAATGGGCGATCCTGGTGTGCATCTGCATTCTGATTGCTGCACTGCTGTTGGGGACTTTCCCGCTGTTCAGCACTCTATAAGCCCAAGACTCACCGTTACGGGTCCCGGCTTCGCGGTTTGAAGCCCGGACCTTTTTCGGTTTAACACTCGCTCAAAGGAATACACATGGATTGGCTGACCAACCCCGAAATCTGGGTTGCCTTTTTTACCCTGACCGCCCTGGAAATCGTCCTCGGTATCGATAACATCATCATGATTTCGATCCTGGTCAGCCGCATGCCGAAACACATGCAGCAGCGCACGCGGATCTTCGGTCTTGGCCTGGCCATGGTCACCCGGATCCTGTTGCTGCTGTCGATTACCTGGGTCATGCGCCTCACTGCCGACCTGTTCGAAGTGTTCGGCCAGGGCATTTCCGGCCGCGACCTGATCCTGTTCTTCGGTGGCCTGTTCCTGTTGTGGAAGAGTTCGCAGGAGATGTACCACGCGCTGGAAGGTGAAGATGAAAGCGACGACGCGCCATCGGGCAAGGGCGGCAACTTCCTCTACACCATCATCCAGATCGCGATCATCGATATCGTCTTCTCGCTGGACTCGGTGATCACTGCCGTCGGCATGGTCTCCCACGTTCCGGTCATGGTCGCGGCGATCGTCGTGGCGGTGCTGGTGATGATGCTGGCGTCGGGCAAGATCAGCGAATTCATCGACAAGCACCCGTCGCTGAAAATGCTCGCGCTGTCGTTCCTGCTGGTGGTCGGTACCGTGCTGATCGCCGAATCGTTCGACGTGCATGTGCCAAAAGGCTACGTCTACTTCGCCATGGCGTTCTCCCTGGCAGTGGAAGCGATCAACATCAAACTGCGCGGCGCGATGGCCCGGAAAAAGAAACAGCAGGATCCGGTGAAACTGCGCAAGGATGTGCCGGGCCAATAACCCGGTAGTCCCGGCAGCACGCTACACCCCTGTGGGAGCGAGCCTGCTCGCGAAGAGGGAGTGCCAGTCGACAACAATGTTGGCTGGCCCACCGCTTTCGCGAGCAGGCTCGCTCCCACATTTGTTTGTGCAACATTCAGTCACTGCGGACCTTGTGGGAGCTGGCTTGCCAGCGATAGCGGAATGTCAGGCGACATCAATGTTGGTTGTGCCGACGCCATCGCTGGCAAGCCAGCTCCCACAGGAGACGGCGTTGATTTAAAGGGAGTGTATGAAGCGCTTTTCATGACACTTTTGTTTCAATCGACACTTTAGCTGTGCAATGCTGGCGCCGAGACCGTTCGCCAACTACAGCTTAAGTATCAAGAACGTAGAAACCGCGCGGTGCCGTTCACTTGCCCCTCTGGGGCGCTGCTACTACAGGGGGTCTGCATGCTCACCCTGCTCAATCTGCTGTCCGCCGTCGCCCTGTTGATCTGGGGCACGCACATCGTCCGAACCGGCATCCTGCGGGTTTATGGCACCAATCTGCGACATGTCATCGGCCAGAACATGTCGAAGAAATGGCTGGCGTTCATCGCCGGTATTCTCGTCACCGCCATGGTGCAGAGCAGCAACGCCACGGCGATGCTGGTCACATCGTTTGTCGGTCAGGGCCTGATGGCGCTGACCCCGGCGCTGGCGACCATGCTTGGCGCAGACGTCGGTACCGCGTTGATGGCGCGGGTGCTGACCCTCGATCTGTCATGGCTGTCGCCGCTGCTGATTTTCCTCGGGGTGATTTTCTTTCTGTCGCGCAAACAGACGCGGCTCGGGCAGATGGGCCGGGTGTCGATCGGGCTGGGGCTGATCATTCTCGCCCTGCAATTGATCGTCGAGGCCGCTGCGCCGATCACCCATGCGCAGGGGGTGAAGGTGATTTTCGCCTCGCTGACCGGCGACATCCTCCTCGACGCCCTGGTTGGCGCCCTGTTCGCGATGATTTCCTACTCCAGCCTCGCCGCCGTGCTGCTCACCGCTACATTGGCCGGTGCTGCGGTGATCAGCTTGCCGGTGGCGATCGGTCTGGTGATCGGCGCCAATATCGGCAGCGGCATTCTTGCCTTCATGAGCACCAGCATGCAGAACGCCGCCGGCCGCCAGGTTGCGCTGGGCAGTCTGTTGTACAAACTGATCGGCCTGCTGCTGATCATCCCGGTGCTCGACCCGCTGGTGCACTGGATCGACAGCCTCGATTTCAGCCCGCAGGAAATGGTCATCGGCTTCCACCTGCTCTACAACACCGCGCGCTGCCTGATCCTGCTGCCGAGCGTCGGGCCGATGGCGCGGCTTTGTGCGTGGCTGCTGCCGGAGCGGCCGGAGGCCAACGGCGCCGCCAAGCCGCGCCATCTCGACCCGACCGCGCTGGTCACACCGAGCCTGGCGCTGGCCAATGCCGCGCGGGAAACCCTGCGCATGGGCGATCTGCTCGACAACATGCTCGACGCCTCCCTCGATGTGTTGCGCGGCAAGCAGACCGCCGTCACCCAGGAGATGCGCCGACTGACCGACGACATCGAAGCGCTGTACAGCGCGATCAAGCTGTATCTGGCGCAGATGCCCCGCGAGGATCTCGGCGAGCACGACAGTCGGCGCTGGGCCGAGATCATCGAACTGGCGATCAACCTGAAACTCGCCGCCGACCTGATCGAGCGCATGCTGCGCAAGATCCAGCAGCAGAAGACTTCGCAGCGCCGTTCGTTTTCCGAAGAAGGCCTGGAAGATCTTGCCGGGCTGCAACAGCAACTGATCGCCAACCTGCGCCTGGGCCTGTCGGTGTTTCTCAGCGGCGACCGCGAAAGCGCGCGGCAGTTGTTGCGGGAGAAACGCCGCTTTCGTGCGCAGGAACGGCGTCTGGCCCATGCGCATGTCAGCCGTTTGCAACGCAAGATCGTGCAGAGCCTGGAGACCAGCTCGCTGCATCTGGAGTTGATCGCCGACATGAAACGGCTCAATTCGCTGTTCTGCAGCAGCGCCTATGTGGTGCTGGAAACGGCGGACACCGGCGCGCTGGCGGTGGATGACATGGCCGACATTACGCATTCGCCTTGAACGTCTGAGGCTGGGGCCAGTCAGTTACAGTGGTTCAGCCTTGAGACCGTCATCGCTGGCAAGCCAGCTCCCACAGGGTTTTGTAAGCGCCGCAGATCCTTGTGGGAGCTGGCTTGCCAGCGATGGGGCCCTGACTGACGACACGGATCTCCAAATCAGCCGTATGGAAGCCTGTTATGCGTTGCCTGTTGTTTGCCTGTCTGTTGCTCGGTTCCCTGCCCGCCTTTGCCCTGGATCGGTTTCAGGTCGAAGGCTATGCGCTGCCCAATGGTTTGCAGCTGATGCTCAAACCAGGCACCGAGCGTGGGCATGTGGCGATCCGGCTGGTGGTCGGCGTTGGCCTGGATGACTTCGATTGCGACGAGAAAGAGCTGCCGCATTTGCTCGAACACTTGCTGTTCAGCGGTATCGACGCCACCGGCGAAGGTGGTCTGGAAGAACGCATGCAGGCGCTGGGCGGTGACTGGAATGCGTTCACCAGCAATGCCGACACCACGTTCGTCATCGAAGCCCCGGCGAAAAACCAGCGCAAGGTGCTCGACCTGCTGCTGGCGCTGCTGACCCAGACACGCATCGACGACAACGCAATCAACGCGGCGAAACGGGTGGTCGAGCGTGAGGACGGCGGGCACTACACCAGGCTGCAACGTTTCCTCGACCGTCAGGACCTCGGTCATACCGCGAGCAATCAACTGGCTGTCGAGCTGGGACTGAAATGCCCGCAGCGTGCCGAAGTCGGCCATCTGACTCAGGAACAACTGGAGAAGGTGCGCAAAGCCTGGTACGCGCCGAACAACATGACCCTGATCGTCGTCGGCGAACTCGACAAACTGCTGCCGGCCTATCTGGAGCGTACCTGGGGTGAGCTGGAGCCGGTCGAGCCGAGCGAGCATCGGGCGCTGCCGGACATCCGCACCAGCGCCGCCCATGAACGCACCCTCACCCGTGGCTTTATCGGCGACAGCGCCAAGCTGCACTGGCTGGTGCCGGAACCGGTGCTCGACGATCAGTACGATCAGACGTTCGACATTCTCAAGGATTACCTCGACTGGGCGTTGTACCGGCAGATTCGTCTCAACCATGGCTTGTCGTACGGACCGTGGGCCGAGCGCGAAGTGTTCGGCGGTGTCGGCTTCATGAGCCTCAACGCTGACCTGGATCGCGATGACGTCGACGAAGCCATCCAGGTGCTTGAAGACCTCAAGGCCGACCTGCTGCAAAACGGTCTCGACCCGAGCACCTTCGCCCGCATCAAGCAAGCCGCCATCGCCCACCAGGCCTGGGCCGTGCAGGGCAACAGCGCACTGGCGGACTATTACTGGAGCGCGCTGGCCGACTATCAGGATGGTCGCTTTGCCAATCCCGCGCGGGAGTTGCAGGGGGTGACGCTGGAAGCGGCGAACAAGGCGATGCGCGAGCTGTTGCTGCAGCCGGGGTATATCCGGATCGAGAAGCCGTTGATCAGTGATGATCAAGTGTTGTGGCTGGCTGCAGGTGGGGTGGGGCTGGTGCTGCTGATGTTGATCGGCTGGCGTGTGTATCGTCGCCAAAAAATTGCTGGAAGCCATTAATCCTGTGGTGAGTGAGCACTTGTGGCGAGGGGATTTATCCCCGATGGGCTGCGCAGCAGCCCCGATAAGGGCAGCTCGGTATATCCAGACAGAATTCGCTCGCAGGATCTACGACGGCTGCGCCGCCGATCGGGGATAAATCCCCTCGCCACAGGGGTCATGCGGCGTTAACCTTTCCGGGATTTTCCCCATATCGTCGTGAACCGCCAAAATGCCAAAACTGACCCTCCTTATCCAGCGCATTCTCGAGCTGATGAAGCGCTACCCCGGGTTGATCGCGGCGGGTGGGTTCATTTCCGGGGTCGGCAGTTTCATCCTCGTCGATCGCCAACAGGGTCTGGCGAGCTGGATCACGGTGATCATGCTGCTCAGCTGGATCTGGCTGATGCTGGAAAACACCCTGACAGGGCTGTTCACACGGATCTTCAAACGCGAAATTCCCCAGCCGCTGCTGCGTTACGCGACGCAGATGATCCATCAGGAAAGCCTGTTTTTCGTTTTGCCATTCTTCTTCATCACCACTACGTGGAACAGCGGCCAGTTTGTCTTCACGGGGCTGCTCAGCGTTGCCGCACTGATCTCCATCGTCGATCCGCTGTACTACAAATGGCTGGCGCCACGGCGCTGGGCGTTTCTCGCGCTGCACACCCTGACCCTGTTCGCCGCACTGCTCACTGCGTTGCCGGTGATCATGCACCTGACCACCGCGCAGAGTTTCAAATGGGCGCTGGGAATTGCCGTGCTGCTGTCGTTCCCGAGCCTGGCGTCAATCTTCCCGATCCGCACAGTGCGCAATGCCCTGGCGATTCTGTTCATTACCTTCGGCATCGGCGGCGTCGGTTGGGCGCTGCGTTCGTGGGTGCCGCCGGCAACGCTGTGGATGACCGACGTAGCGATCAGCACGCAGTTGCAGGATCGCACCCCCGGCGCCAGCCTCGACACCGTCAGTGCCGAGCAGATCCGCAGCGGCGGGCTCTACGCCTACACTGCGATCAACGCGCCGCGCGGTCTCGACGAGCGGATTTATCACGTGTGGACCTTCAACGGCAAAGAGGTCGACCGCATCGCCCTCGACATCCATGGCGGGCGCAAGGAAGGCTACCGGGCGTGGACGCACAAACAGAATTTCCCCGGCAACCCGGCGGGCAAGTGGCAGGTGCGGGTGCTGACCGAGGATGGCCAGTTGATCGGCGTGCTGCGTTTCGCAATTACCGACAGCACACCGGCCAAAGAAAAGTAATCCGGTTCGTGCTATTACGTAGGATCTCGTAACGGCCGTACAAGCACGGAGCTTATGACCAGCAGCCCAACCCCCGGCAGTGCCCACCTGGACACCGCGCTCAGCCCTGCCCGTCTGCGGGTCAGCGGCGACTGGACGCTCGCCCACTACACCGCGCTCAAGCATCTGAGCGAAAAGCTCCGCGGCCAGTACGACGCCAACACTTCCATCGATCTGAACGGCCTCGGAGCCCTGGACACCGCCGGCGCCTCGTTGCTGGTCGAGCTGCTCGGTTCCGAGCGCTTGGGCAAAACCGCCGAACACCCCGATTGCACCCTTTCAACTGCCGACCGCGCCTTGCTGCAAACCGTGTACTGCTCGCTGAGTGATTTCTGCGTGCCGATCAAGGAGCCGGAAGTCAGCGTCAGCGTGCAACTGCTGACGCGCATCGGCCGCGCGGTGGACAAGGTCTGGACCGACACGCTGCAACTGCTCGGCTTCGTCGGCCTGATTCTCGAAGTCATCGCCCGTGGTCTGTTGCGGCCCAAGCGCTGGCGCATTACGCCGATGATCGCGCACATCGAGCAGACCGGCCTCGACGCTGCGCCGATCGTGGCCTTGCTGACGTTTCTGGTCGGTGCGGTGGTGGCGTTTCTTGGCGCCACGGTACTGGCCAGTTTCGGCGCGACGATTTTCACCGTGGACCTGGTCGGCTTCTCGTTCCTGCGCGAATTCGGCGTGTTGCTCACGGCGATCCTGATGGCCGGGCGCACCGCCAGTGCATTCACCGCGCAGATCGGCTCGATGAAGGCCAACGAAGAAATCGACGCGATCCGCACCCTTGGCCTCGACCCGATCGAATTGCTGGTGGTGCCGCGTGTGCTGGCGCTGCTGGTGGCGCTGCCGATGCTGACGTTTCTGGCGATGCTCTCGGGGATCGTCGGCGGCGGTGTGGTTTGTGCGGTGTCGCTGGACATCTCGCCGGCGATGTTCCTCTCGCTGCTGCAATCGGACATCGGCATTCAGCATTTTCTGGTCGGGCTGGTGAAGGCGCCGATCTTCGCCTTCCTGATCGCGGCGATCGGTTGCCTGGAAGGCTTCAAGGTCAGCGGCAGCGCCGAATCGGTCGGCGCGCACACCACCTCCAGCGTGGTGCAGTCGATTTTCGTGGTGATCGTGCTTGATGCGGTGGCCGCGCTGTTTTTCATGGAGATGGGCTGGTGAGTCGTCTACCCCGCGCGCCCTCGGAGGCGGTGATCGAAGTCCGTGGCCTGTGCAATCGCTTCGGCCCGCAGAGCGTGCACGAGAACCTTGATCTGGACGTGTACAAGGGCGAGATCCTCGCCGTGGTGGGTGGCTCCGGTACCGGCAAATCGGTGCTGCTGCGCAGCATTGTCGGGCTGAATCGGCCCAGCGAGGGCATGGTCAAGGTCTTCGGCCAGAACCTGCCGAATCTGCCCGAGCATGAGCGCTCGCTGATCGAAAGGCGCTTTGGTGTGCTGTTCCAGAAGGGCGCGCTGTTCTCGTCGCTGACCGTGACCGAGAACGTCGCCCTGCCCCTGATCGAACACGCCGGCCTCAGCCGTCACGACGCCGAGCATCTGGCGGCGGTGAAACTGGCGCTGGCCGGGCTGCCGTTGTCGGCGGCGGACAAATACCCGGCGTCGCTGTCCGGCGGCATGATCAAGCGCGCGGCGCTGGCGCGGGCCTTGGCACTGGATCCGGACATTCTGTTTCTCGATGAGCCCACCGCCGGACTCGATCCGATTGGCGCGGCGCAGTTCGATCAATTGATCCTGACCCTGCGCGACGCCTTGGGGCTGAGCGTGTTTCTGGTGACCCACGACCTCGACACGCTGTACACCATCACCGATCGCGTGGCGGTGCTGGCGCAGAAGAAAGTGCTGGTTGCCGGCCCTATCGACGTCGTCTCGGAAACCGCCGACGCGTGGATTCACGAATACTTCCACGGCCCGCGCGGCCGCTCGGCGCTGGACGCCGCCAAACTGCTCAACGAGGTCTGATATGGAAACCCGAGCCCATCATGTGTTGATCGGCCTGTTCACGGTGATCGTCGTGGCCGGCGCCCTGCTCTTCGGCCTGTTTCTGGCCAAATCCAGCGTCGACACCGAGTTCAAGGATTACGAAGTGGTGTTCAACGAGGCGGTCAGCGGTCTGTCCAAGGGCAGCTCGGTGCAGTACAGCGGGATCAAGGTCGGTGACGTGGTCAGCCTGCGCCTTGACCCGCAGGACCCGCGCCGGGTGCTGGCGCGGATTCGTCTGGCGGGCGACACGCCGGTCAAGGAAGACACCCAGGCCAAGCTGGCACTGACCGGCATTACTGGCACGTCGATCATCCAGCTCAGCGGTGGTACGCCAGAGAGCCCGAAATTGCGCGGGCATGACGGCAAGCTGCCAACGCTGGTCGCCTCGCCCTCGCCTATTTCGCGTCTGCTCAACGACAGCAGCGATTTGATGACCGGCATCAGCGCCCTGCTGCAGAACGCCAACCACATGTTCTCCGCGGAAAACGTCGAGCGCGTGAGCAAGACCCTCGCCCATCTGGAACAGACCACCGGCACCATCAACGACCAGCGCGGCGACATCAAACAAGCCATGCAGCAACTGGCGACCGTCGGCAAACAGGCCGGCAGCATGCTCGAGCAGACCTCACTGCTGATGCGCAACGCCAACGGCCTGCTCAACGATCAGGGCAAACAGGCCCTTGGCAGCGCCGAACAGGCGATGAAGTCGCTGGAGCAAAGCAGCGTGACCATCAACGGCTTGCTCAGCAAAAATCAGAATTCGCTGGATAACGGCATGCAGGGCCTCAACGGCCTGGCCCCGGCGATTCGCGAACTGCGCGAGACGCTGACCTCGCTGCGCGCCATTTCCCAACGCCTTGAGGCCAACCCCAGCGGCTACCTGCTGGGCAGCGACAAGAACAAGGAATTCACCCCATGAAACTGACTCGAATCGC
Organism: Pseudomonas sp. TE9122; assembly: GCF_056278925.1. NCBI lineage: Bacteria > Pseudomonadati > Pseudomonadota > Gammaproteobacteria > Pseudomonadales > Pseudomonadaceae > Pseudomonas > Pseudomonas sp. TE9122. The sequence goes on from NZ_JBWBQI010000001.1 coordinate 5,477,094, forward strand.
CCTGCTCGGCGCTGGCCTGACCCTGATCGGCGCGTGCTCGATCTTGCCCCAGTCGGAACCTTCGGATGTCTACCGCCTGCCCGCCGCGCAAGCGCCCGCCTCGGCCAGCCCGGCGGCGGCGCAGTCGTGGTCGCTGCGCTTGAATAAATTGCAGGCCAGCGAAGCACTGAACCGGCCGAGCATTGCCGTGATTCCGCAGGGCGATGTGATCAGCAGCTACAAGGGCTCGCGCTGGAGCGATCCGGCGCCGGTACTGCTGCGCAATCGCTTGCTCGATGGATTCCAGCGTGATGGTCGGGTGACGCTGCTGAGCACCGACGACAGCAACTTTCAGGCGGATCTGGAACTGGGCGGTAGTTTGCAGGCGTTTCAGACGGAATATCAGGGCACCCAGGCCGGCGTTGTGGTGCGGGTTGATGCGTTGCTGGTGCGTGGTTACGACCAGCGCATCCTCGCCAGCCGCCGTTTTGAAGAGCGCCAGTCGTTGAATGATGTGCAGGTGCCAGCGGTGGTCGCCGGGTTTGGCCAGGCCAGTGATCGCCTGACGGCCAAGGTTGTGGCTTGGGCCGTGGAGCAAGGCCAGAAACTCGCCCCGCAACCGCGCTGACACACCACAACTCCTGTGGGAGCGAGCCTGCTCGCGAAAGCGGTGTATCAGTCACTTAAGCGTTGACTGACACTCCGTCTTCGCGAGCAGGCTCGCTCCCACATGGGAATTTTGCTCAACCAAAGAACCAGTAGCAGACCCCGATAGCGCCCACCACACCAGCAAACTCCGCCAGCAACGCACACCCCACCGCATGCCGTGCGCGCTGAATCCCTACCGCGCCGAAGTACACCGCCAGCACATAGAACGTGGTTTCGGTACTGCCCTGCACCGTCGCCGCGACCAGCGCCGGGAAGCTGTCGACGCCGGAGGTCTGCATGGTCTCGATGAGCATCGCCCGCGCGGCGCTGCCGGAAAACGGTTTGACCATCGCCGTCGGCAGCGCATCGACGAAGCGCGTGTCCCAGCCGGCCCACTCGACCAGATGACGAATACCGTCCAGGCCGAAATCCAGCGCACCAGAGGCGCGCAACACGCCAACCGCACAGAGCATCGCCACCAGATACGGCAAGAGGTTCTTCGCCACATCGAAGCCCTCTTTCGCGCCTTCGACGAACGCCTCGTACACCTTGACCTTGCGCAGCGCGCCGATCAGCAAAAAAAGCATGATCAAGCCGAACAACGTGAGATTGCCGAGGATCGACGACAATCCCGCCAGCGCCGTAGCAGATAGTGTGCCGAGCAGGGCCATGAAGCCGCCGAGAATCAGCGCGCCGGGCAGCAGATAGGCGAGCACCACCGGGTCCCAGATGCGCAGGCGTTGCATGAAGGCAACGGAGAGGAAGCCGACGATGGTCGAGCAACTGGTCGCCAGCAGAATCGGCAGGAACACCAGCGTCGGATCCGGCGCGCCTTGCTGGGCGCGGTACATGAAGATGGTCACGGGCAGCAGGGTCAGCGACGAGGCATTGAGCACCAGAAACAGGATCTGCGCGTTGCTGGCGATGGTGGCGCTGGGGTTCAGCTCCTGCAGCGCTTTCATGGCCTTGAGGCCGATCGGCGTGGCGGCGTTGTCCAGGCCCAGACCGTTGGCGGCGAAGTTCAGCGTGATCAGGCCAAGGGCAGGGTGGCCGGCCGGGACTTCCGGCATCAGCCGCAGAAACAGCGGACCGAGCACCTTGGCCAGCCACTCGACGATCCCGGCCTTTTCGGCGATGCGCAGAAAGCCCAGCCACAGGGTGAGGGTGCCGAACAGCAGCACCATGACTTCGACCGACAGCTTGGCCATGGCGAAAATGCTTTCCACCATCGCCGCAAAGATCCCGGCGTTGCCGCCGATCAGCCACTGCGCCAGCGCCGACACGGCTGCCACGATGAAGAAGCCAAGCCACAGGCCATTAAGCATCAGTCAAATCCCCCGAAGAATGCGGCGAATGATAGCGGGGTCACCAGAAACGACAAACCCCGGATTTCTCCAGGGTTCGTATGGATCTGCCGCCCCCCGATTTACTGGGTGGCCTCAATCTACTGTAGGAGCTGCCGAAGGCTGCGATCTTTTGATTTTGTTTTTTAAAAGCAAGATCAAAAGATCGCAGCCTGCGCCAGCTCCTACAGGGGGGTGTCAGTTCTTGGAAATCTCGCCAGCCGGCAGTTTTTCCTTGCTGCGCCAGTGCGGCAGGGAATTCCAGTAACGCTCGCCCTTGGCGTCGTCGTACATGCCTTCCCAGCGCGCGATAACCAGCACTGCCAAGGCATTACCGATCACGTTCAGTGCAGTACGCGCCATGTCCATGATGCGATCGACACCAGCGATGAACGCCAGGCCTTCGAGCGGGATGCCAACGCTGCCCAGAGTGGCCAGCAGCACCACGAAGGACACACCCGGTACGCCGGCGATGCCTTTGGAGGTGACCATCAGCGTCAACACCAGCAGCAGTTGCTGGCTGATCGACAGGTCAATGCCGTACAGCTGGGCAATGAAGATCGCCGCGATCGACTGGTACAGGGTCGAGCCGTCGAGGTTGAACGAGTAACCGGTCGGTACCACGAAGCTGCAGATGGCTTTCGGCGCGCCGTAGGCTTCCATCTTCTCGATGACACGTGGCAGCACGGTTTCCGAGGAAGCGGTGGAGTAGGCCAGCACCAGCTCATCCTTGAAGATGCGCATCAGCTTGAGCACCGAGAAGCCGAACAGCTTGGCGATCAGGCCCAGCACGACGAAGGCGAAGAAGGCGATGGCGACGTAAACCAGAATCACCAGTTTTGCCAGCGGCAACAGCGAAGCGAAGCCGAAATTGGCGACGGTCACCGCGATCAGTGCGAATACGCCAATCGGAGCGTAGTTCATGATCATGTGGGTGACTTTGAACATGCTTTCCGAAACGCCCTGGAACATCTTTACCAGCGGCTCGCGCAGGTCCGACTGCAGGCTCGACAGGCCGAGACCGAACAGCACGGAGAAGAAGATGATCGGCAGCATTTCGCCGCGAGCCATGGCCGCGAAGATGTTCGACGGGATCAGGTTGAGGATGGTTTCGATGAATGCATGTTCATGCTGCACTTCGGCGGCGGTCGCCTGGTACTTCGAAATGTCGACCGTGCCCAGAGTGCTCATGTCGATGCCGGTGCCCGGATGGAACACGTTGGCCAGCACCAGACCGACAACGATGGCGATGGTGGTGACGATCTCGAAATAGATGATGGTCTTTAGGCCGATACGCCCGAGTTTCTTGGCGTCGCCGACGCCAGCGATGCCGACGATCAGCGAGGAAATGACGATCGGGATCACGATCATCTTGATCAGACGGATAAAGATATCGCCTGCCGGTTGCAGGACGTTGCTGATCCACCAGGCCTTCTCGGCGCTGAAGTGGTTGAGCAACGCACCCAGTGCAATCCCCAGAACCAGACCGATGAGGATCTGCCAGGCGAGGCTGATTTTTGCCTTCTTCATTATCTTTACCCTTACTTGCGTTTGACTCAGGCACATGCAGGAACTGGAACGCTCATCAGCGGAAAAGTCTGTGCATCTGCCTCCGTATAAGGTGCCCCGAAGCGCGTGTTTACGGCTCTTCGGCAGGCGAAAAAAGGCGCAACTATTCCGATGCAAGGTGGCGCCGTCTAATGCCGTAAACGCCTACCCTATGCCGAATCGGCATGAGTTTTTTCAATTGAAACTGGCGTCCCAAGCGGTTCGATTGTGACATTTCAGCCGGCATAAGTGCCGTGAACCGGCCATTACAGCTTAGGGCGGTCAAATTTTGTACAGCGGGAATTGGCGGAAATTTCCAGAAAAACTCCAAATCGAAAGACTAGGAGTCACACGAATCGAGCGCGATCTTTGTCGATATACGGTCGTCAGGAAACACCGCGAAATGTTTTTCCGCACAGTGTCGACGATTCTAAGAAGGGGATTGGCGCGCTGGATCAATGGTTTAGCTGATTCAAAGCCCAGCGCAGATTCATCAGACCATCGGGTCGACGAACCTGCGGCGCAGCTTTTACCCTGCCCCGGCCCTTGCGCAGGTACTCCCTGTACCCGTAGGTCACTCCGACTCTGCATCAGTCAGAACGTCCCGGCCCCCTGGTCATGCACCGACCCTCATCGGGCGGCGCAATGGAAAGCAGCAGGGCGCTGCTTTCGTGTTCGAAACCTTTGCGCGTCCTGCGTCAGTACCACTTCGGATCTTTCTTCAGGGTTTCCATCAGCAGATCCTGCATGCCCTGATCAGGTTTGCCGAAGAAGCGATAAGTCGCGTGGCGCGTCGGCGACTTGTCCTGTGGCAGACCTTCCGGCACATCGACCAGCATGGCGTAGGCGTCATCCTTGTCGAAGCTGAAGGCCACGATCAACCGGTGATTCAGGCACTTGTCCTGACTCTCGCAGAGCGGGCCGACCAGATACTGATCACCATCTTCCGTAACGGCGTGCATCTGTTGTTCGGAGGTGCCGGACAGGTTGATTACCCATTCCGGTACGCGCTCTTCCTTTTTGATCACGCCTTCCCAGGTTTCACGGTACTGCGCGTCGGAGGCGAGCAGTTCGTTGACCCGAGTCTGGCCATCATTGGCCGCCATGGCCATGGCACTGCCGCCCAGAAGCAGGGCGGCGGCCAATGTCTTGAGACCGATCATCGTTAACCTCGGCCGCGACGGCCAAAGAAGAAGGAAGCGATGAACATCACCAGGAACACGACAAAGAGAATCTTGGCGATACCCGTGGCGGTGCCCGCGATACCACCGAAGCCCAGAACGGCGGCGATGATGGCAATGATCAAGAATGTAATTGCCCAGCTCAACATGGTGATTCTCCTTACTTCTCTATTTAGGGGTGTTTCCGGTTTCCGGCGCTACGCGCCCGAATGTATTCACTGACTTAGAAAACCCAGCGCTCTTCCCGTGGCAATTGATCCAGCGGTTGCGCCTGGTCGACATCGATCATGTGCATCGAAGCGTTTTCAGCCTGGCTGCTGCTCACGGCACTGAAGTGCGTCTGAGTGCTGTGCTGCATCGAAATCAATGGCTCGGGTTTACGGCTGTTTTCCCAGCTCATGTACTGCTGGCAGACGATCAGGGTGATCAGCAACGCCAGTACACCGAACAGACCTTGCTGGATCTGCAGTGGCGAAATACGTACTTGGGCGGCGATTGGGCGAGTCATCCTGTGTTCCTCACGCTTGTTCTGTTGGGGCAGTGCTGTTCTGCCCGGGCTGAGTGAGGTATTGCAGCCTGCATGCCAGTTTTTTGATGTCAGAAATTATCAATAAAAACAATAAGTTACGTACTCTTCGGAAATTTCCTGCGACGCATCCTGCACGATGGCTCTTCTGCGGTCGTGCGCAATGCACGATTATTTCGTGGGAAATTTCGATGATATGGAATTGCTACCGGTACGCAGATGTCAGAAGAGGACGCAGGATCTGCCCTGCAAAACGCCGAATGTTTTAAAACTCAACGAAATCAATGAATTGGCCGTTATGGCAGTAGAGAGCTACCCTCCTATGGCTGGTATCGTTCAGAATCAACCATGCAACTTGCCCGATTTTTCCGGGACTAACCCAAGACTAATCACTATGGAGCGTAGGAAAAATGGAATCTGCCACTGAGCAACAAGGCCGCATTCTGCTGGTGGACGATGAATCCGCCATCCTGCGTACGTTTCGTTATTGCCTCGAAGACGAAGGCTATACGGTAGCCACCGCCAATAGCGCAGCTCAGGCCGATGCTTTGCTGCAACGTCAGGTCTTCGATCTGTGCTTCCTTGATTTGCGTCTGGGCGAGGACAACGGTCTCGACGTCCTTGCACAGATGCGCATTCAGGCGCCGTGGATGCGCGTAGTGATCGTCACCGCCCATTCGGCGGTCGACACTGCGGTTGATGCCATCCAGGCTGGCGCCGCCGATTATCTGGTCAAGCCGTGCAGCCCTGATCAACTGCGCCTGGCCACCGCCAAGCAGCTGGAAGTGCGCCAGCTCTCTGCGCGCCTTGAAGCGCTGGAAGGCGAGATCCGCAAACCGAAAGACGGTCTCGATTCCCACAGCCCGGCGATGAAAGTCGTGCTGGAAACCGCACGGCAGGTCGCAAGCACCGACGCCAACATTCTTATCCTTGGCGAGTCCGGTACGGGTAAAGGTGAACTGGCCCGTGCGATCCACGGCTGGAGCAAGCGCGAGAAGAAGTCCTGCGTCACCATCAACTGCCCGTCGCTGACTGCCGAGTTGATGGAAAGCGAGCTGTTCGGCCATAGTCGTGGCGCGTTTACCGGTGCCAGTGAAAGCACCTTGGGGCGTGTTAATCAGGCTGATGGCGGCACGCTGTTTCTCGACGAGATCGGCGACTTTCCTCTGACTCTGCAACCCAAGTTGCTGCGCTTCATTCAGGACAAGGAGTACGAGCGGGTCGGCGACCCGGTCACTCGCCGCGCCGATGTGCGCATCCTCGCCGCCACCAACCTCAATCTCGAAGACATGGTCCGCGACGGCCGCTTCCGCGAAGACCTGCTCTATCGCCTCAACGTCATCACCCTGCATCTGCCGCCATTGCGCGAGCGCGCCGAAGACATCCTGACCCTCGCCGATCGCTTCCTCGCACGCTTCGTCAAAGAGTACGCGCGTCCGGCGCGCGGCTTCAGCGATGAGGCGCGCGAAGCATTGCTCGGTTATCGCTGGCCGGGCAACATTCGCGAACTGCGCAACGTGGTCGAGCGAGCAAGCATCATCTGCCCGCAGGAACGCGTGGAAATCAGCCATCTGGGCATGGCCGAACAACCGGCCAACAACGCGCCACGGGTCGGCGCGGCACTGAGCCTGGACGAGCTGGAGAAAGCGCACATCGGCGCGGTTCTGGCCACCGCCGGCACTCTGGATCAAGCGGCGAAAACCCTCGGCATCGACGCCTCGACCCTGTATCGCAAACGCAAGCAGTACAACCTGTGAGCACTGCGCGATGAAACTGGCGATCAAGCTGCGCACGCGCCTGTTCCTGAGCATTTCTGCGTTGATCACCGTGGCCTTGCTCGGGCTCTTGCTCGGGCTGGTCAGCGTGATGCAGATGGCCGGGTCGCAGGAAGCGCTGGTGCGCAGCAACTTTGTCACTCTGGATCTGGGCCTCAAGCTGCGCCAGACCCTCGGTGATCAATTGATCATCATGCTCGCCGAGAAGCCCGACCCCGTCGCGTTCGAAGCGTCCAAGCAGCACTACTTCGAGTTGCTCGACCAAGGCATCGCCCAGCAGCAGGAGGGCGATGGCCAGCCTTACGGTTTCCGCCAGGCCAAGGCCGATTACCTGAACTTCCTCGCCTCATTCGACGTCACCGCCGAAGCGGCAAAGAACGCCAGCACCAGCGCGGATTTCCGCGAGCGCTTCAATATCCTGCGTAATGGGTTGATTGCTGAGCACAAGCACGCGCTGGACAGTATCAATGAGGTGCAGCACGCCGCTCGCGAACGCGCCCTGCTGATAGCCGGGCTGCTTGGCCTGGTCGGGCTGGCAGTGCTGATCATCGGTTTTGTCACGGCGCAGGGCATTGCTCGGCGCTTCGGCGCACCGATCGAAGCGCTGGCCAAGGCTGCCGACAACATCGGCCAGGGCAACTATGACGTGACTCTGCCGATTTCCACGGCCATGGAAGTCAACCTGCTGTCGCGACGCTTCGGCCTGATGGCCGAGGCGTTGCGCGAACACCAGGCGATGAATGTCGACGAACTGTTGGCCGGCCAGCAGCGCTTGCAAGCGGTGCTCGATAGTATCGACGACGGTTTGTTGATGATTGATCGCCAGGGCCAGCTCGAGCACCTCAACCCTGTTGCTCAGCGCCAGTTGGGCTGGGAAGACGATCGACTGGGCCAAGGCTTGGGCACCGCGCTCGGCCGCCCGGAACTGGATGCGCAACTGCAATTGGTCCTGCGCGGCGGCACGCTGGAGCGGGCGCCGGAAGATCTGAGCATCGAAGTCGATGGCGAATCGCGCCTGCTGACTTACAGCCTGACGCCGGTCAGTCATACCCAAGGGCATATTCTCGGTGCGGTGATGGTGCTGCACGACGTCACCGAGCAACGCGCGTTCGAGCGCGTGCGCAGTGAGTTTGTCTTGCGCGCTTCCCACGAGCTGCGCACGCCGGTCACCGGCATGCACATGGCTTTCGGGCTGTTTCGCGAGCGGGCCAAGTTCCCGGCGGAATCGCGCGAAGCTGACCTGCTGGATACGGTCAACGAAGAAATGCAGCGGCTGATGCAATTGATCAACGACTTGCTGAATTTCTCGCGCTACCAGAACGGTCTACAGAAACTCACCTTGGCGCCATGTTCCATTGAGGACCTGCTGGAGCAGGCGCAGCTGCGCTTTGCCGACGTGGCTGCGGCCAAAGGTGTTGCGCTGAACGTCGAGATTCAAGGCCCGCTGCCGAGGTTGCAGGCTGATCAGGCGCAACTCGATCGAGTCCTCGACAATCTGATCGACAACGCCCTGCGCCATACCGCCCGCGACGGCCAGATCCGTCTGCAGGCGCGCCGCCATGGCGAGCGGGTGATCATCAGCGTCGAAGACAATGGCGAAGGCATTGCCTACGGCCAGCAGGGGCGGATTTTCGAGCCGTTCGTGCAGGTCGGGCGCAAGAAGGGCGGCGCCGGGCTCGGCCTGGCGCTGTGCAAGGAAATCGTCCAGTTGCACGGCGGGCGCATGGGCGTCTACTCGCGGCCTGGGCAGGGCACCCAGTTCTACATGGCGCTGGCCGTTTAAGCCTCGTCGTCCATACGCCGCCCGGCCAGGCGTCGACCTCGGGTGATCAGTTCGATGAATTGCACGGCGCTCAAGGCGTGGGCGAACAGCCAGCCCTGACCGAACTTGACCCCCTCACTGCTGAGCAGCGCTGCCTGGGATTCCAGCTCGATGCCTTCGGCAATCACTTTCAGATCCAGCGCCTGCGCCATGTGAATGATGTGCGGAGCGACGCCGCTGCTCGCCGCGTCATGGCCCAGCGCATCGATGAACGCCTTGTCGATCTTCAGGCAGTCCACCGGCAAGGTCTGCAGATAGGCAAGGCTGCAATAGCCGGTGCCGAAATCATCGATCAGCACCTGATGGCCAACGTCGCGCAAGGCTTGCAGGTTTTCCCGCGCCACCACTACATCGATCAGACCGCGTTCGGTCACTTCGAAGGCTATCTGCCGCGCGGCGACACGGTGCAGCGCCAGCAGCCGCGCCATGACCTGGCCGATGCGCGGCACCATGACATCGCAGGCCGCGAGGTTCACCGAGATATACAGCTGCGGATTGGCGCGCAGTAACTGGCCCAGTTGTTCGAGCAGACGCTGCAACACGAAGTCGGTCATCTGCCGGATCTGCCCGGTGTTCTCGGCCATGGGAATGAACAGGTCGGGGCTGGTCAGGGTGCCGTCCGGGCGCCGCCAGCGCAGCAGCGCTTCGGCGCCGACGCAGTGGCGGCTGTCGAGGTCGAAGATCGGCTGATACAGCACCTGCAACTCACCCCGGCGGATCGCTCCGTGCAGCTCGGCATCCAGTGACTGGCGCTGACGCACCAGCAGCAAGGTCAGAAAGCCGACAACGGCGCCGGCGATCAGGCACACCGGCAACAGCCACCACCACACAGCCGGGACGTGCATGCCCGTGCGCGGCGTGATCAGCACCAATTGATATTCCGGGTTGTCGGTGGGCATGCGATAGATCAGCCGCGTTTGTGTGACTTGCAGCGCATCACGGCTCTTCGGTGGCCAGGGTTCGGTCGGTGGCCAGGTCTGTGCGGTGCCGAGCACCGGGATCGCGCGAGTGCCGTGATCGAGTACCACCAGCAGGCTGCTGCCGGGCGACAGATCGACCATGTCGGTCAAATGTCCGCGCGAGGTAGCGACACGGAAGTTACCGCGCCCGAGCATCAGTGCCGCGCGGTTTTCATCGGGTTCGGTGGTGGTATTCAGCCAATAGCTGTAGGTCGGGCCCTGAATGTCCGGCGCGCGCACCAACGACAGACCTTCCTGGCGCGGACGGTTGGAGCAGAATCGCGAAGCGTCCATATATGCCGCTTCATAGACGAAGCGGTAGTTGAAGGTGACTTGCTGCAGAGTCGCGATCATTTCTTCGTCGCAGCCACGCAAGGGCTGGGCTTCAAGATCGTCGAGACTTTCGCGCAACTGGCCGAACAATTGTTCGAGGCGAGCGAGGAAACGCTCGCCCTGGGCGTTCATTTCCTGGCTCTCGCGCACTTCCATCTGGCGTATCGCCGCGAACATACCGCCGGCGATCAACAGGCTGGCGCTGAGGACAGCCGCGATCATCGCCAAAAAAACAGGGCGATAAAACCAGCTACGCAGCGTCTCTCGGGTCGCAGCCATCAAGGATTTTCCGAAGAATTACCATGAGTTATAGCTGCTGATTGCGATTTCGCCCTGACCGTCGGGCGGGCGTCATTATTTTGTCTGATTGAGGACCAGAAGAAGTGCTGCGGTTTGCGCATCCGGCGTCCCGTCGAAGCGAGCAGGGCGGTAATGCATCTGGAACGCGGCGAGGACATGCCGCGTGGCGATGTCCAGCTCGCCGGTCTGCGGTGTGTCGTAACCCAGACGCGCGAGTTGCGCCTGGAACCAACCGATCTCCGGCAACGGGTTGCTGTTGAACACCGCCTGCTGACGCGCCACCGCTTGCTCGTTCGGCCACAGGCCAAGACCTTCGGCGGCGAGACGTTTCCAGGGGAACAGTGGCCCCGGATCAAGCTTGCGCAACGGCGCGATGTCGCTGTGACCGATGATGTGCCGCGGGCTGATGCCGTTGCGTTTGCTGATGTCCTTGAGCAGGGTGATCAACGACTGGATCTGCGCTTCGCTGTACGGATACCACAGGCGCCCGGTCGGTGTGTCCTTGTAGCCGGGATTGACGATTTCGATGCCGATGGAACTGGAGTTCAGCCAGGTACGGCCCTGCCACTGACTTTCGCCGGCGTGCCAGGCCCGTTGGTTTTCGTCCATCAGCTTGTAGATTGTGGCGTTGTTGTCATCGCCGATCAGGTAATGGCTGCTGACGTCGCCATGGGTCAGCAATTGCAGCGAACGCTCCAGCGACGCCGAGGTGTAATGCACCACGACAAACTGGATGCGGCTGTCGTAATTGGCCGAAGGGTGGCTGGTGTCGTAACGCGGGCCGCTGGCGCAACCAGCGAGGACGAACAGCGAGGCAACAAGGGCAAAGAATTTCATGGCAGAGGACAATACGCAGAAGACAGTAATGCAACAGTGTAACGTACCGGTTTGGCCAGCGTTCGCCAGCGGGCGGAATTAAACAAAATGGAACAATTGCCTTAGCCGAGCTCCACTCGGTTGCGTCCGGCGTTTTTTGCCCTATACAGCGCCTGATCGGCTCTTTTCAACACAAGATCGCTGTGTTCTCCCACCCGGAATGACGCGAGTCCCATGGAAATGGTGATAGTCACTCGCTCGCCCTTGAAATGAAACGGGCAGGCTTCGATCGCCGCGCGCAGGGTTTCCAGCAGTTTCGCGCCAACCGCTGGTGGCGTCGCCGGCAGCAACAGCACGAACTCTTCACCGCCGAAACGGGCGATGAAATCCGAGCCGCGCAGGCGTTTGCGCAACACCGTGGCGATGATCTTCAGGACTTTGTCGCCCGCCAGGTGGCCGTAGCTGTCGTTGATCCGCTTGAAGTGATCGAGGTCGAGCATGGCCAGGCTGAGGGTGTTGCCGTGCTGCTGCCATTGCTGGATTTCATGCTCCAGGCGTTCGCTCCACGCCGCGCGGTTGGGCAGGCCGGTCAACGGATCGATCAGGGCTTTCTGCCGCTGTTCCTCAAGGTGTTCGCGGAAACCCAAGGCTTCCTGCTCCATATGCGCGACCCGCTCCGACAGGCTCTTCAGCCTGGCGGCGACTTCCTGCTCGCGGGCGTCGCGCTGCTTCTGGTGCTGATCCATCGTTCCCAGCAGGCCTTCCAGATGATTCTCCAGCACATGCTTGAGGTCATCGAGGTCGGCTGCTTGCTGGACGCTGCTCTGCAAGCCGTCGACCTGCTCGCGAATCTGCGTGTCCATGGCCCGCGCCGCCGAGCTGTTGTCGGCATGCCCTTCGCTGGCCGCTTGCAGGTTGCTCTGGAACGCTTCAAGGCGTTCGTTGAGCTGTTGCAGATAGGCTTCGAATTCGTGCTGACCGCTATCGGTAATCGCCAGCATCAAAGTTGCAAGATCGTCGAGGATCGGCAGCAGTTCGTACCAGTTCAACCCGTGTTTGAGCCGTTCGCGCATGGCTTCGGCTTGCGGCCGGTGACGCTCGGGCAGGGTCAGGTCATCGAGCAGGCCGATCAGCGTGTCTTCGATGTGTCTGGCCACGGAGCTGTAGGACGGCTCCGGGGAATCCGGCAGAGCGAAGAGGATGTCGTGTTCCGACTGCTCCGGGTCGATGGCGGCCAAGGCTTGAGCAATCGGTTCGGGCAGGGGCAGGCTATCGAGGATCAGCGGCGAGGGATCGCCGGGGTGGATCAATTCATCGGGGTTGAACGCCTCGGTTGCTGGCGCAGCGACGGTCATCTCGGCGTCCGCGGCGGGTTCAACTTGCGCTAGCTCGGCTTCAACGACGACCACAGGCGCAGCGAACGCAACGACTTGCGGCACATCAGGCGGGGTCTGGGCGGGCGTTTCGATGATGGTCGCGGGCGCTGCGATCGCTGGCTCCGCGTTGGCCACCGGTGCCGATTGCGCAGGCTCCGGTTCAGGCTGCCTGGCTTCGACCGGCTGCGGCACTGGTGTTGCTGGTATGTCGGCCGCCGGTGCAACGGCTTCTTCACCGTCGCGACTACCAAACAAACGCTGCAACAACCCCGGCCGACCCGGCTCGGCAGGCGTTTCCAACTGACTCAAGGCCTTGCCCTGCAAGCCACTGAGTTCGCTCAGCAGCAGTGGCATTTCCCGCGCCTGACCGACGCGGCTGTCCAGTTGTTTGGCGAATTTCTTCAGCGGTTGCGCGACTTCGCGCGGCAGCGGCAAAGCCTGCAACTGGGTGACCAGCGCGGTCAGCGCGGTGCTGACCTGATCAATGCGGGTCTCACGGCGCTGCTCGGAGTCGAGCACGGCTTTTTCCAGACGCGGCAGCAGGGCCGCGAGGCCGGCGTCCATGTCATCGGTGCGCACGACTTCGCGCATTTCTTTCATGCACTGATCGACGACCTTGTCGGTGCCCTCGGCCGCCAGCGTGCTGCGCACCAGACCGCGCCGCAGCAGGTCCAGTCGCGCGGCCCAGCGGCGTTCGAGCTTGTCCTGCTGTTCGATGCTCTTGAGGTACTTCTCTTTCCAGCGCTGGGCGTCGTCGCTCATTCACAGGTTCCGCGAGGGGCAGGGCTCAACGCGGGCAATGCGTCGGCCGTGAGCGAACCCGGCAGACGAATTTCCACCGCGACCGGCAGGTGATCGGAAATGGGCTGGGCCAGCACCTCGACCTTTTCCAGGGTCAGGGTCGGGCTGAGCAGAATATGATCAAGGCAACGCTGTGGGCGCCAGCTGGGGAAGGTCGCTTCCACCTGCGGGGCCAGCAGGCCGAGATCGCGTAACGGCGAGTGTTCGAGCAGGTCGCTGGCATGGGTATTCATGTCGCCCATCAGCACCTGATGCTTGTAACCGCTGATCAAATCACGAATGTAGGCCAGTTGCAGGCTGCGCGTCCGCGCGCCGAGGGCCAGGTGCATCATTACCACCACCAGCGCTTCCGGACCTTCGCCGAAACGCAGCAGGATCGCGCCGCGACCTTTCGGGCCGGGCAGCGGATGATCCTCGATCGCCCACGGCTTCAGGCGACTGAGCACGCCATTGCTGTGCTGGGCCAGTCGACCGAGGTTGCGATTGAGTTGTTGATACCAGTAGGGAAAGGCGCCGAGATGGGCCAGATGTTCGACCTGATTGACGTAGCCCGAACGCAGGCTGCCGCCATCGGCTTCCTGCAGCGCGACCAGATCGAAGTCGCCGAGCAGGTCACCGATCTTCTGCAGATTGCCGGAACGCCCGGTGTGCGGCAGCAGATGCTGCCAGCTGCGGGTCAGGTAATGCCGATAGCGCTCGGTGCTGATGCCGACCTGAATGTTGAAACTGAGCAAGCGCAGACGCTGGTCTGCGGGCAGGCCCGTAGACGCCAGATGATGCTCGTTGACCTGCGGATCATGCAGGCCAACGATGCGTTCGGACTTCCAGCGGCGCATGGCGAATGCCGCGCTTAGTTGGCAGCAGCCTTGTTAGCCGCTCGCTCTTTGGCGACCAGATCGTCAGCCAGCTTCAATGCTTGCTCGGCACCACCGGCAGAGCCGATGTCGAAGCGGTATTTACCATTGACGATCATGGTTGGCACGCCAGTGATTTCGTACTTCTTCGCCAGCTCACGGGCCTTGACGATCTGGCCTTTGATAGCGAACGAGTCGAAAGTGGCGAGGAACTTGTCCTTGTCCACGCCTTGAGTGGCGAGGAAGTCAGCCATGTCATTCTTTTCGGTGAGCTTCTTGTGTTCTTTCTGGATCGCGTTGAACACGGCGTTGTGCACCTGGTGCTCGACACCCATGGCTTCCAGAGTCAGGAACATCTGGCCGTGAGCGTCCCATGGGCCGCCGAACATGGCGGGAATGCGCACGAAGTTGACGTCGGACGGCAGTTTTTCAACCCATGGATTGATCACTGGCTCAAAAGCGTAGCAATGCGGGCAGCCGTACCAGAACAGCTCGACCACTTCGATCTTGCCAGGCTTTGCAACCGGCACCGGATTGGCCAGTTCGACATAAGGGGCGGCAGGGGCTTCAGCGGCCTGGGCGGTGACGCCGAACAGGCTGGCAGCGACGAGGGCGGCGCTGATGATCAGATTACGCATGCTTTACTCCTGAACAATTTGGGTCGCCTCGCTCGACCTGTTGCGACACAGATCCTGGCGGGCATGAGTGCTGTAGTGTAACGGCAGCGGCCACAAAAAAGGGCGGCCAAAGCCACCCTTTTTATACTTGCTGCGAAGGATTAATCGAGCGTTAACGTGGCAGGCGTTACGCGCCTCGTGCAACCCTCGAATCAGGGTCTCAGTGCAAGCCCTGGATGTAGCTGGAAACCGCAGCGATGTCTTCGTCGCTCAGCTTGCGTGCGATGGTGCGCATGGTCATTGCGTCGCCGTCGTTGGCGCGACCGCCTTCTTCCTTGCGGAAATCGGTCAGTTGCTTGGCGATGTATTGCGCATGCTGGCCACCCAGGTGCGGGAAGCCTGCTGCAGCATTGCCGGCACCGTTCGGCGAATGGCAGCCGGTGCAGGCTGGCAGGCCTTTTTCCAGGTTGCCGCCACGGAACAGCGCTTCACCGCGAGCGACGATCTTCGGATCGGCGGCGCCGACGCTGCCTTTCTGGCTGGCGAAGTACGCAGCGATGTCGGCCAGATCCTGGTCATTCAGGTTGGTCAGCAGCCCGGTCATTTCCAGCACTACGCGCTTGCCCGACTTGATGTCGTGCAATTGCTTGTCGAGGTAGCGTTCACCTTGACCTGCCAGTTTCGGAAAGTTTGGCGCCATGCTGTTGCCGTCCGGGCCATGGCAGGCTCCGCACACGGCAGCTTTGGCCTGGCCTGCTGCGGCATCGCCGGCAGCATGGGCGATACCTGAAATTCCCACGGTCAACAGCAGACTCACGATCAATTTGTTCATCAGCTAATCCAACTACGGCTAAGGGTTAAGTTATGGACCGGGCTTACTCTCGCTCATCCACAGGATGATGGCCTGGTAATCCTCGGCACTGCAGTCCATGCACAAACCACGCGGCGGCATCGCCTTGAAACCCTGGGTCACGTGTTGCACCAGCGTCCCCATACCTTTCGCCAACCTCGGCGTCCAAGCTTCCTGATCGCCTCTTGCGGGCGCCATGGGTAGTTGGCCGGAATGACAGGCACCACAAACACGGTTGTACACGGCTTCCGGATCCTGTGTAGCCTGTGCGCTGTAAAGCGGCATCAAGACTCCGGCAGCCAGCAGCCATTTCGTCATAAAACGACCTTTTCAGGGTTGAGAGCGTTCTGCGTTCTAATGCGCAATCAAAGTCTGTCGCTCTCGTGAGCTTCATCCTTCGCTGGGACAAAGCACACACAAAATCTGCGGCATTATATACTGGCGTCACTGAAACGGAAGCGACACCGCGTTCCGCGCCCAATCCCGGCGCCGCCCACATCGGAAATCCCATGCAACTCAAGAATCCCATCCTCGGCCTGTGCCAACAGTCCACGTTCATGCTCAGTGCCGCCAAAGTCGATCAATGCCCTGACGACGAAGGCTTCGAAGTGGCGTTTGCCGGTCGTTCCAACGCCGGCAAATCCAGCGCGCTGAACACCCTGACTCACGCCAGCCTGGCGCGCACCTCGAAAACTCCGGGTCGCACACAGCTGTTGAACTTCTTCAAGCTAGACGAAGATCGCCGTCTGGTCGACCTGCCGGGCTACGGTTATGCAAAAGTACCGATCCCGCTCAAGCAACACTGGCAGCGCCACCTTGAGGCTTACCTCGGTGGTCGGGAGAGTTTGAAAGGTCTGATTCTGATGATGGACATCCGCCATCCGATGACCGACTTCGACCTGCTGATGCTCGACTGGGCCGTCGCCGCCGGCATGCCGATGCACATCCTGCTGACCAAAGCCGACAAACTCACCTACGGCGCAGCCAAGAACACCCTGCTGAAAGTACAGTCGGAAATCCGCAAGGGCTGGGGCGACTCGATCACCATCCAGTTGTTCTCCGCACCAAAACGCATGGGCCTGGAAGAGGCCTACACCGTATTGGCCGACTGGATGGAACTGGCAGACAAAAACACCGAGGCCGCTGCCGAGTAAATTCAGAATGGGGAAAAATTGGTTGTAGTGTGGCCAGGCAAGGCAAAAGTAGCGCTAAAAAGCGGAGTTTAGGGGACCTAAATGAGCATTTTTAGCGATGCTTTTAACGCAGCATGGCCGCGCTACAGCCGATTTTTTGGCAAAAAAAGCCCCGGATTTCATTGGGGAGGGAGAAATTCCGGGGTTCAAGTTCCGAACCGCTAGGGCGGGGTTCAGATATCTGCCAACACTTAACACAACATAGGAGCATCGAAGGGCTTCACCAGCCATTCAGTACCTCTGAGTGTTCGGTCGACAGATTAGTTCAGATTTTTTTCAAAAAGCTTTGGAATAGCCTCAAGCATTTATCGTTCTAAGCCGGTTTACGGGGCTTGCCGCGACGTCGCGTCGCGGCACCTCTACAAAATCAGTGCGCCTCATCCCAGTTGTTGCCCACGCCAACTTCCACCAGCAGCGGCACATCCAGTTTCGCCGCTTCGCTCATGTGCGTACGAATTTCGGCGCTGACCTGCTCGACCAGATCTTCGCGAACCTCCAGCACCAGTTCATCGTGCACCTGCAGGATGACGCGGGCATCCAGCCCCGACGTGGCCAGCCAGTTATCCACGGCCACCATGGCTTTCTTGATGATGTCCGCTGCCGTGCCCTGCATCGGCGCGTTGATCGCCGTACGTTCAGCGGCGGCGCGTTCCTGCGGCTTGTTCGAGTTGATCTCCGGCAAGTACAGGCGACGACCGAAGAAAGTTTCGACGTAACCCTGATCCGCCGCTTGCGCGCGGGTACGCTCCATGTATTCGCGCACGCCTGGATAACGGGCGAAGTAGGTGTCGATGTAAGCCTTGGCGGTCTTGGTGTCGACGCCGATGTCCTTGCCGAGCTTCTGCGCGCCCATGCCGTAGATCAGACCGAAGTTGATCGCCTTGGCGCTGCGGCGCTGGTCCGAGGTCACTTGATCAAGCTCGACCTTGAATACTTCGGCAGCGGTTGCAGTGTGCACGTCGAGATTGTTGCGAAAGGCGTTCATCAGGCCTTCGTCGCGGGACAGGTGGGCCATGATCCGCAGTTCGATCTGCGAATAGTCCGCCGCCAGTAGTTTGTAGCCCTTCGGCGCGACGAATGCCTGACGAATGCGCCGGCCTTCGGCGGTGCGCACCGGGATGTTCTGCAGGTTCGGATCACTGGAGGACAGGCGTCCGGTCGAAGCCACGGCCTGATGATACGAGGTGTGGATGCGCCCAGTGCGCGGGTTGATCTGTTCAGGCAGGCGATCGGTGTAAGTGCTTTTCAGCTTGCTCATCGAACGGTGCTCCATCAGCACCTTCGGCAAGCGGTGATCGTCTTCGGCGAGTTTCGCCAGCACTTCTTCAGCGGTGGACGGCTGGCCCTTGGCGGTTTTCTTCAGCACCGGCAGGCCGAGCTTTTCATAGAGAATCACGCCCAGCTGCTTCGGCGAGCCGAGGTTGAATTCCTCTCCGGCAATTTCGAAGGCTTCACGCTCCAGCGCGACCATTTTGTTGCCCAGCTCAATGCTCTGAATGCCGAGCAGTTCGGCATCGACGAACGCGCCCTGGCGTTCGATGCGCGCCAATACCGGTACCAGTGGAATTTCGATGTCGGTCAAGACGCTGGCCAGGCTCGGAATCGCGCTGAGCTTGTCGAACAGGATCTGGTGCAGGCGCAGAGTGATGTCGGCGTCTTCGGCGGCATACGGCCCGGCCTGTTCCAGAGCGATCTGGTCGAAGGTCAGTTGCTTGGCACCTTTGCCTGCGATGTCCTGGAAGCTCACCGTGGTGTGGTCAAGGTACTTCTGCGCGAGGCTGTCCATGTCGTGACGGGTCGCGGTGGAATTAAGTACGTAGGACTCGAGCATGGTGTCGAAGGCGATGCCGTGCACGCTGATGCCCTGGCTCTGATCGCCGCCAATGGCGCAGTTGGCCAGAATGTTCATGTCGAACTTGGCGTGCTGGCCAACCTTGAGTTTGCTCGGGTCTTCCAGAATCGGCTTGAGTGCGCGCAGCACGGTGTCGCGATCCAGCTGCTCCGGCACGCCGATGTAGGAGTGGGTCAGCGGGATGTACGCAGCTTCGTTGGCCTGTACGGCGAACGACAGACCGACCAGTTGCGCTCGCTGCGCGTCGATGCCGGTGGTTTCGGTGTCGAAGGCGATCAGCTTGGCGTTGCGCAGTTTTTCCAGCCAGACGTCGAAGCGAGCCTGATCGAGGATGGTTTCGTACGCGGCTTCGGCAGGGGCAGCAGGTGCCTCGGCTTGCGGGGCGCTGAACAGATCATGGGCGGGCGCAGGTTCGGCCGCCGCGCTCAGTTCCAGACGCTTGGCATCGCGATCCAGATCATTGAGCCAGCTCTTGAATTCCAGCAGGGTGTACAGCTCGTAGAGTTTGGCCGGATCTTCCTGACCCATCTGCAGATCGTCGAGGCCGATATCCAGCGGCACGTCGACCTTGATGGTCGCCAGTTGATAGGACAGGAAAGCCATTTCCTTGTGCTCTTCGAGCTTGGCCGGCAGGGTTTTTGCGCCACGGATCGGCAGGGTCGGCACGATGTCGAGGTTGGCGTACAGCTCGGTCAGACCGCCGTTGACGCCGGCCAGCAGGCCGGACGCCGTCTTCGGGCCGATCCCCGGAACGCCCGGAATGTTGTCGGAGGAATCGCCCATCAGTGCCAGATAATCGATGATCTGCTCCGGTGCGACGCCGAATTTCTCCTTCACGCCCTCCACATCCATCGAGCTACCGGACATGGTGTTGACCAAGGTAATGTGGCCGTCGACCAGTTGCGCCATGTCCTTGTCACCGGTGGAGATGATCACCGGGCGATCGGCCGCCGCACTGCTGCGGGCGAGGGTGCCGATCACATCGTCGGCCTCGACGCCGTCGACGCACAGCAGCGGGAAGCCGAGGGCGATCACGCTCTGGTGCAGCGGCTCGATCTGCACGCGCATGTCATCGGGCATGCTCGGCCGGTTGGCCTTGTATTCGGCGTACATCTCATCGCGAAATGTTCCGCCCTTGGCGTCGAACACCACGGCGAAGGGGCTGTCCGGGTACTGCTTGCGCAGACTCTTGAGCATGTTCAGCACGCCTTTGACCGCACCGGTCGGCAGGCCTTTGGACGTGGTCAGTGGTGGCAGTGCATGAAAGGCGCGGTACAGGTAAGACGAACCGTCCACCAGGACGAGGGGGGCTTGGCTCATGAGCAGGATCAACCTTTTCGGCGGGTCCGGCGCTAGAATAGCGGGACCGTTGACGACAAAGGGACAAGGTTATCATGCGTACGTTAAATCGCTTGCTGCTGGTCGGGTTGATCGCTGTCTCACCACTGGCCGCGATTGCGGCGGATGATGCGCCGGGCGGCGACCCCGAGGTCACCATCCGCACGGAGGGCGACAAGACTATTCAGGAGTACCGTCAGAACGGTTTCCTGTATGCGATCAAGGTCACGCCGAAGGGCGCGCCGCCGTACTTTCTGGTGCGCGCCGACGGAACGGATGCCAACTTCATCCGCTCGGACCAGCCGGATATGCTGATCCCGTCATGGAAGATCTTCGAATGGAAGTAGGTTTTTAATTCACTTGTGGCGCCGCCGTTGCGGCGCCCGTACTGGCAGTCAAGACATGTCTGTGTTCACTCCCCTGGCTCGGCCCGAGCTGGAAACCTTTCTCGCCCCTTACGGGCTCGGCCGCCTGCTCGATTTCCAGGGGATCGCCGCCGGCAGCGAAAACACCAATTTCTTCATCAGTCTGGAGCAGGGCGAGTTTGTCCTGACCCTGGTCGAACGCGGCCCGGTGCAGGAGATGCCGTTCTTCATCGACCTGCTCGACGTGCTGCACGAAGCCGAACTGCCCGTGCCTTACGCCCTGCGCACCACTGACGGCGTGGCACTGCGTGAACTCAAAGGCAAGCCGGCGTTGCTGCAACCGCGTCTGTCGGGCAAGCACATCAAGGTCGCCAACGCCCAGCATTGCGCCCAGGTCGGTGAGTTGCAGGCACATCTGCATCTGGCGACTCAGGGCGAGCGCATGATCAAGCGCAAAACCGATCGCGGCCTGGACTGGATGCTGGAGGAGGGCACTGAATTTCTCTCGCACCTGAGCGATGAGCCGCGTGCCTTGCTGCAAAAGGCGCTGGATGAGATCACCGAGCGCAAAGAGAAGATTCTTGCGCTACCTCGCGCCAATATTCACGCCGATCTGTTCCGCGACAACGCCATGTTCGAAGGCACCCATCTGACCGGGTTGATCGACTTCTACAACGCCTGCTCGGGGCCGATGCTGTACGACGTGGCGATCGCGTTGAATGACTGGTGTTCGGACGAGGAGGGCGTGATCGATGGCCCGCGCGCCCGGGCATTCCTCGGTGCCTACGCGGCGCTGCGCCCGTTCACGGCGGCGGAGGCTGAGCTCTGGCCAACGATGTTGCGTGTGGCTTGTGTGCGGTTCTGGCTGTCACGCCTGATCGCCGCCGAGCAGTTCGCCGGGCAGGATGTGTTGATTCACGATCCGCAGGAATTCGAGCAGCGCCTGGCGCAGCGGCAGAAGGTCAATACACCGTTGCCCTTCGCCCTCTGAGTAGATTCGCCAAGCAAACACGAACCTGTGGGAGCGAGCCTGCTCGCGAAGGCGGCGGCCCGTTCAGCATTTTTGCTGACTGACCAACCGCTTTCGCGAGCAGGCTCGCTCCCACAAGGTTTGTGTTGTTACAGCGACTCCAGGCACCCGGCCAGATCATTGCTGAGTTTTTCCAGCACCTGCTCATAGCCCTGAGCCGTCGCCGGCGTATAACCACCCAACGCATCCAGCTCGGCGAGTTTCACCGGCAAACCGGCCACCAGGGTTTCCGCCAGGCGCGGACGCAATGGCGGCTCGCTGAACACACAGGTCTTGCCCACTTCCTGCAAGCGCTTGCGCATCGCCGCGACATGCTGGGCGCCGGGCTGTACTTCAGCGGCCACCGCGAACACGCCCGCGTGCTTCAGGCCGTAAGCGTCTTCGAAATAATCAAACGCCTCATGAAATACGAAGTACGGCTTGCCTTCGACATTGGCCAGACGCTTCTT
The DNA here is from genome assembly GCF_056278925.1 of Pseudomonas sp. TE9122. Taxonomy (NCBI): domain Bacteria; kingdom Pseudomonadati; phylum Pseudomonadota; class Gammaproteobacteria; order Pseudomonadales; family Pseudomonadaceae; genus Pseudomonas; species Pseudomonas sp. TE9122. Next base: position 5,499,049 of record NZ_JBWBQI010000001.1, read on the forward strand.
CAAGCGCTGATCCAGCGCATCCAGACGTTCATCGAAGGCGTTGGCATTGCTCTGATAACGCTGCGCATTGGCCGGGTCGGCGGCGCTGAGGTCGGCGGCCATTTTGTCGGCGATCACCCGCGCATTGACCGGTGACAGCCACAAATGTGCATCCAGCGAGCCGGGGCGATGATCGTGATCATGCTCGTCGGCTTCTTCGGCATGGGAATGGTTGTCCGCGCCGAAATGCCGCAGCTTGAGCCCCGGCAGATCCTGCACGGCGACGCTCGGCAGGCTGCGACCGCCGAGTACGCGCGGCAGGAAACCTTCCATGTCCGGGCCGATCCAGTAGAGCAGATCGACCGACTGCACCTTCCGTACGTCGGATGGGCGCAGGGCGTAATTGTGCGGCGAGGCACCCGGCGGCAGCAGCACCTCGGGAATCGCCACGCCGTTCTGCACGGCAGCCGCAATCAGCTGCAACGGTTTGATACTGGTGAGCACTTTGACCTCGGCCTGGGCCGTACCGATCAGCAGAAAACTGGCAACAAAAGCCACAAAAACAGAAAAAAGTCGGGACACGATGACCACTCAAGGAAGCGAGAACGGGTAACATAATAACGTCTCCAGCAAATCTCGTCGCCGCTCATGCCTATTACACCGATTGCCAGCCGTCCCCACGACCACTCCCATTGCGTGCACAGCGCTCTGTCCGAGGCCGATACCTTGTGCGCGCAGAAAGGTTTGCGTCTGACTGCCCTGCGCCGCCGCGTGCTGGAACTGGTCTGGCAAAGCCACAAGCCGCTGGGAGCCTACGACATCCTCGCGGTGCTCAGCGAGCAGGACGGCCGCCGCGCCGCGCCGCCTACCGTGTACCGCGCACTGGATTTCCTGCTCGAAAACGGCCTGGTCCATCGCATCTCGTCGCTCAACGCCTTCGTTGGCTGCGTGCATCCTGAACACGCGCATCAAGGCCAGTTCCTGATCTGCCGCGAGTGCCACGCCGCTATCGAACTTGAGCAAAAAGTGATCAGCGACGCGATCATCAGCAGCGCCAAGGACGTGGGTTTCATCGTCGAAGCGCAGACGGTCGAAGTGGTTGGTCTGTGCGCCGGTTGCCAGGGGGCCTGATGAGCAACGCGCTGATCCGTCTGGAGCAGGTCGCCGTCACGTTTGCCGGGCAGACCGTGCTGGACAACATCGAGCTGAGCGTCGAGCCGGGGCAGATCGTCACCCTGATCGGCCCCAATGGCGCCGGCAAGACCACGCTGGTACGCGCCGTGCTCGGGCTGTTGAAGCCGAACAGTGGCAGCGTCTGGCGCAAGCCGAAATTGCGCGTCGGTTACATGCCGCAGAAACTGCATGTCGACCCGACGCTGCCGCTGTCAGTGCTGCGCTTCCTGCGCCTGGTGCCTGGCGTCGATCGTTCGCGTGCCTTGGCCGCGTTGAAGGAAGTTGGCGCCGAACACGTGATCGACAGCCCGGTGCAGAGCGTTTCCGGCGGCGAAATGCAGCGTGTGCTGCTGGCTCGGGCACTGCTGCGCGAGCCGGAACTGTTGGTGCTGGATGAACCGGTGCAGGGCGTCGACGTGGCCGGGCAGGCCGAGCTGTACAGCCTGATCACCCGTCTGCGCGACCGCCACGGTTGCGGCGTGCTGATGGTGTCCCACGATTTGCATCTGGTGATGAGCACCACCGATCAGGTGGTCTGCCTCAATCGTCACGTCTGCTGCTCCGGGCATCCCGAGCAGGTCAGCGGCGATCCGGCATTTGTCGAGTTGTTCGGCAAGAACGCGCCGAGTCTGGCGATCTATCACCACCATCACGACCACGCCCACGACCTGCACGGTTCGGTGGTCAAAGGCCCGCTCGGCGGGCAACCTCATGTTCATGGAGACGGCTGCAAGCATGGCTGATTTTCTTTTGTACGCCCTGCTTGCAGGTCTGGCCCTGGCGCTGGTGGCCGGACCGCTCGGCTCGTTTGTGGTGTGGCGGCGCATGGCCTATTTCGGCGATACCCTGTCCCACGCCGCATTGCTCGGCGTGGCACTGGGCTTTTTGCTGGACGTCAGCCCGACCGTGGCGGTGACGGTCGGTTGCCTGCTGCTGGCGGTGCTCTTGGTGACGCTGCAACAGCGTCAGCCACTGGCGTCCGACACACTATTGGGAATTCTTGCACCGAGCACGCTCTCTCTCGGCCTGGTGGTACTAAGCTTCATGCATGAAGTGCGGATCGACCTGATGGCCTATCTGTTCGGCGACTTGCTGGCGATCAGTCCGAGCGATCTTGCGTGGATTCTCGGTGGCACCGCGGCGGTGCTGTTGTTGCTGGTGACGCTGTGGCGGCCGCTGCTGGCGGTCACCGTGCACGAAGAATTGGCGCGGGTCGAAGGCCTGCCGGTTGCGGGTTTGCGCTTGGCGCTGATGCTGTTGATCGCGGTGGTGATCGCCGTGGCGATGAAAATCGTCGGTGTGCTGCTGATCACTTCGCTGCTGATCATTCCGGCGGCTGCGGCACAGCGTCACGCCCGTTCGCCGGAGCAGATGGCCTTGGGCGCGAGCCTGCTGGGCATGCTCGCGGTGTGCGGCGGGCTGGCGTTGTCGTGGTTCAAGGACACCCCGGCGGGGCCGTCTATCGTTGTGACGGCAGCCGCGCTGTTTCTGTTGAGTTTTGTTCTGCCCCGTCGTGGGGTGTAGACTTGGCCGCTTTTTGCGCAATTAGAGAGTCGCAGGAATGAAGCCGTTCGCCTCCCGTTATCTGCTCCTTGTCGCATTTTCAGTGCTACTGGGCGCCTGCCAAAGCACGCCGCCGGTGGCTGAAGTCCCGGACGCGCGGGCTACGGCCATCGCGCAGCTGGAGCAAAGCCTGGCCAGCAGCGAACTGGCCACCGCCGAAGACCAGTTGGCCGCGTTGCAGGCCGCGACCCCCAACGATCAGTCCCTTGAGCAGTACCAGCGGCAGCTGGCCGAGGCGTACCTGCGCCGCAGCCAGATCGTTCTGCAGAAAGGCGATGTCAACGCTGCCGCCACCGCGCTCAGCCGCGCCCGTGCTCTGATGCCCAAGGCGCCAGCGCTGACCGGCGGCGTCAACGGCGCGATCACCGAAGCGCGCAAGGCCGAGCTGGAAAAGGCTGAGGCCGCGCTGCTGGCTGCCGAAGCCAGGCCGAAAGCCAAGGTCATCGACCCGACCGCCGAGAGCACCACTGTTGCGTTGAACATCGGCGATATTCACAAGCTGCAACGACAACTCGATGCGATCGCCGCCGATGTGGTGAATTACGAATGCGCCGTCAGCATTCAGGCGCCGCGCACCGCGGATTATCCGTGGCTGGCGACGTTGCTGAGCAAGCGAGTCAAGAAGCTCGATCCTGATTTTGATTTGCAGATCGAGAAGCAGATCTTGCGCACGGTTCCGGCGCAGATGGTTTTAAGTCCGCGCAAGCCATAAAAAGCTTCGCGAGCAGGCTCGCTCCCACAGGTGCAACAGCGTACCTGTGGGAGCGAGCCTGCTCGCGAAAGCGTCCTCTCAGCCAATAAAGATCTTAAGCCGGAATAGCCTTGGCCTTAGGCTCCCGCGCCCAGACCCGATGCTCGCCGATCGCGGCGAAGAACGGTTTGGTCAACGCCCCTACATCCGCGCCCTGCAGCAGCCCAGCATCCGCATCCAGCTTCAGCAAGTCCTGCAATTGCTTGGCCTCGCCGTGCAGCGCGATCGCCTTCAGGTGCTTGTAGGCTTCGAGCAGGTAGTGCAACGCCACGCCGTCACCGCTCAACGCGGTAATCGACGCCGCGCCACCCGGTACGAACACCGCATCGAACGCAATTGAAGGCATGCCTTCCATCGACGCATCCACCGGCAATGCCTTGCCGTCAGCGGTCTTCACTGGCGCCGAGGTCGGGCCGAGCAGTTTCGCGTGGGCGCCTTCGGCTTCAAGTGCTTTCTTCATCGCATCGATGGCTGCAGCATCAACGCCGTTGGCCGCGAGAATCGCCACTTTGCGCGTCTTGATGTTGCCTGGCAGCAGGTTGGCCTGGCTCAGCGCTGGCGATTGCTCCAGCGAGGTCTTGCGCACTTCGACCGTGCCTTTGGCGGGTGCCGGCAAACCAAGGTTTTCAGCCACACGTTTGGCCAGGGTCAGGTCGATATTGGCGAGGATCTCGTTCACTTCACGGGCACGGATGAACTCACGCTCGACCTTGCCCAGCTCGAAGCTGTAGGCAGCGATGATGTGCTCTTTTTCGTGGTCGCTCATGCTGTTGAAGAACAAGCGGGCCTGGGAGAAGTGATCGCTGAACGACTCGCTGCGCTGACGGATCTTCGCCGCATCGATGCGCTCCGGGTAGCTCTCGAAACCACCGTCCTGTGCCGCTGGCGGGGTTTCTTTTGGCCAACCGCCGTCGATCGAGTTCGGCTCGTACGAGGCACGCCCCTTGTCGATGGTGGTGCGGTGTTGCGCATCGCGCTGGCCGTTGTGGAACGGCGCCACCGGACGATTGATCGGCAGCTCATGGAAGTTCGGCCCGCCGAGTCGGCTGATCTGCGTGTCGGTATAGGAAAACAGCCGACCTTGCAGCAACGGGTCATTGGAGAAGTCGATACCCGGCACAATGTGGCCAGGGCAGAAGGCGACCTGCTCGGTTTCGGCGAAGAAGTTGTCCGGGTTGCGGTTCAGGGTCATTTTGCCCAGCGGCGTAATCGGGACGATTTCTTCTGGAATGATCTTGGTCGGGTCGAGGATGTCGAAGTCGAAATCGTGTTCGTTCTCTTCTTCGACGATCTGCACGCCCAGTTCCCATTCCGGGTAATCGCCCATCTCGATCGCTTCCCACAGGTCGCGGCGGTGGTAGTCGGTGTCCTTACCGGCGAGCTTCTGCGCCTCGTCCCACACCAGCGAGCAAGTGCCGGCGGTAGGGCGCCAGTGGAATTTGACGAAGCGTGATTTGCCCTCGGCGTTGATCAGGCGGAAGGTGTGTACGCCAAAGCCCTGCATGCTGCGCAGGCTTTTCGGGATCGCCCGGTCGGACATCGCCCAGATGACCATGTGCGCCGATTCCGGCACCAGCGAGACGAAGTCCCAGAACGTGTCGTGAGCCGAGCCGCCGGTCGGGATTTCGTTGTGCGGCTCGGGTTTCACCGCGTGGACGAAGTCCGGGAACTTGATCGCGTCCTGAATGAAGAACACCGGCATGTTGTTGCCGACCAGGTCGAAGTTACCCTCGTCGGTAAAGAATTTCACCGCAAAGCCGCGCACGTCACGCACGGTATCGCCGGAACCCCGTGGCCCCTGCACCGTAGAAAAACGCACGAACACCGGGGTTTTCTTACCCGGATCCTGCAGGAAACCGGCCTTGGTCAGCGCTGCATGGTTCTCATAGGTCTGAAAGAAACCGTGGGCGCCGGTACCGCGCGCATGGACGATACGCTCCGGAATGCGCTCATGGTCAAAGTGCGTGATCTTTTCACGCATGATGAAATCTTCCAGCAGCGACGGCCCGCGCGGCCCGGCTTTGAGGGTGTTCTGGTTGTCGGCGATCTTCACGCCCTGATTGGTGCGTAGCGCCTGACCGGTGGCGTCGGAACGGAATTCTTCCAGGCTGTCGAGCTTGGCGTTGGTGTTGGCGCGATCCGGGGTATCGGTCCCGGCCATTTCGCTTTTATCAGGTGCAGGCTTTTTGATGCTCATCAGACGTAAACTCCTCGTTTGGCCCCGGATGCCTTCCGAAGACCCTTGAGTGATTCCCGGGCACGGCACCCAGGGGTTTCAAGTCGCTTAAGTAGTGACTGATGAGCGTTTCAGCCGTTCCGTTTATCTGACCTTTGATCGCGTTATTGCCAAATTGAAGGTTAATTGCGAAATAAATGCTAAGAACCTCTATACGGACAGGCTAAAATGCGCGCCCGGCTAACCGCTGATCCTTTTCCAACGCGCCCCACAAGGTTCGCTACGTGATCGAGTTTCAAAACGTCCACAAGACTTACCGCGTTGCCGGTAAGGATATTCCCGCGCTGCACCCGACCAGTCTCGCCATCGAGAACGGCCAGGTGTTCGGCCTGATTGGCCATTCCGGTGCGGGCAAAAGTACCCTGCTGCGTCTGATCAATCGCCTGGAAGATTCCAGTGGCGGCAAGATCATCGTCGACGGCGAAGAAGTCACCGCACTGGACGCCAACGGACTGCGCCGTTTCCGCCAGCAGGTCGGGATGATCTTCCAGCACTTCAATCTGCTCGCCTCCAAGACCGTCGCCGACAACGTGGCCCTGCCGCTGACCCTGGCCGGTGAGCTGTCGAGCAGTGAAATCAATCAACGAGTGGCCGAGCTGCTGGCGCGGGTCGGTTTGTCCGACCACGCGAAAAAGTACCCGGCGCAACTGTCCGGCGGTCAGAAGCAGCGCGTCGGCATCGCCCGTGCGCTGGCGACCAAGCCGAAGATTCTGCTGTGCGACGAGGCCACCAGCGCCCTCGACCCGCAGACCACCGCATCGGTCCTGCAACTGCTGGCAGAAATCAACCGCGAACTGAAACTGACCATCGTCCTGATTACCCACGAGATGGATGTGATCCGTCGCGTCTGCGATCAGGTCGCGGTGATGGACGCCGGGGTAATTGTCGAGCAAGGTCCGGTGGCCGATGTGTTTCTGCATCCGCAGCACCCGACCACCAAGCGTTTCGTCCAGGAAAGCGAGCAGATTGACGAGAGCGAGCAGCGTGACGATTTCGCCCACGTGCCCGGGCGCATCGTGCGTCTGACCTTCCAGGGTGAAGCGACCTACGCGCCGTTGCTCGGCACCGTCGCCCGGGAAACCGGCGTCGACTACAGCATCCTTGCCGGTCGCATCGACCGCATCAAAGACATTCCGTACGGGCAACTGACCCTCGCTGTCACCGGTGGCGACATGGAAGCGGCGTTTGCCCGCTTCACCGCCGCTGACGTTCACATGGAGGTGTTGCGCTAATGGCCGACCTGATGAGTTTCTTCGCCAATATCGACTGGTACGAAATCTGGCTGGCGACTGGCGACACCATGCTGATGCTCGGCGGTTCGCTGTTGTTCACCGTGCTGCTCGGTCTGCCGCTGGGGGTGCTGCTGTTTCTCTGCAGCCCGCGTCAGTTGCTGGAGAACCGTGGCCTCTACGCCGTGCTGTCGCTGGTGGTGAACATCTTGCGTTCGCTGCCGTTCATTATTCTGCTGATTGTGATGATCCCGTTCACCGTGCTGATCACCGGCACCTCGCTGGGTGTGGCCGGGGCGATCCCGCCGCTGGTGGTGGGTGCTACGCCGTTCTTCGCGCGTCTGGTGGAAACCGCGCTGCGCGAAGTCGATCGCGGCATCATCGAAGCGACCCAGTCGATGGGCGCGACCACGCGGCAGATCATCATGAACGCCCTGCTGCCGGAAGCCCGTCCGGGCATCTTCGCAGCGATTACGGTGACAGCGATTACACTGGTGTCCTACACGGCGATGGCCGGTGTGGTCGGCGCCGGTGGTCTGGGCGACCTGGCGATCCGTTTCGGCTACCAGCGTTTCCAGACCGACGTGATGATCGTCACCGTGGTGCTGCTGTTGATTCTGGTGCAAGTGCTGCAAATGGTTGGCGACCGCCTGGTCGTGCATTTCTCGCGCAAATAAGCGGTTTTTTAATCAAGAGGCGTGGGCCATTCGCTGGCGGGCGCCCTCACAAGGAGTTAGCTGAATGAAAAAACTGATCGCTGCTTTCGCCGCTGTTGCGGCGTTTTCGGCCCACGCCGAGACCCTGACCGTTGCCGCCACTCCGGTGCCGCACGCGGAAATCCTCGAGTTCGTCAAACCGGCCCTGGCCAAGGAAGGCGTGGATCTGAAGGTCAAGGTCTTCACCGACTACATTCAGCCGAACGTACAGGTCGCGGAAAAGCGTCTGGACGCGAACTTCTTCCAGCACCAGCCGTATCTTGATGAATTCAACAAGGCCAAGGGCACTGATCTTGTAGCCGTGACCGGTGTGCATCTGGAGCCGTTGGGCGCTTATTCGAGCAAGATCAAGGATCTGAAAGACCTGCCCGGCGGTGCCAACGTGGTGATCCCGAACGACGCCACCAACGGCGGCCGCGCGCTGTTGCTGTTGGACAAGGCTGGCGTGATCAAGCTCAAGGATTCGAAGAACATCCTGTCGACCGTCAAAGACATCGCCGAGAATCCGAAAGACCTGAAGATCCGTGAACTGGAAGCCGCGACCATCCCGCGCGTGCTGACTCAGGTCGATCTGGCGCTGATCAACACCAACTACGCGCTGGAAGCCAAGCTTGATCCGTCCAAGGATGCGCTGGTGATCGAAGGCAATGACTCGCCATACGTAAACATCCTCGTGTCCCGCCCGGACAACAAGGACAGCGACGCGATGAAGAAACTGGCGGCTGCGCTGCACAGCCCGCAAGTGAAGCAGTTCATTACCGAGAAGTACAAAGGCGCGGTGTTGCCGGCGTTCTGATTTGGATGGCTGCAATGAAAAAGGGGACGCCAATGGCGTCCCCTTTTTTGTGTCTGGTGTCTGGCTTTGGACCTGCTGTGAAGCTTCCCCTCACCCCAGCCCTCTCCCAGAGGGAGAGGGGGCCGACCGAGGTGTCTGGCGCTATGCATCGACCTGAAAGATCCAGTCGATTATGGATTCAGCACAGCGCTTACAAGTCGGCGTATTGCTTCAGCATCCCCCAATCAGTCCCCTCTCCCTCTGGGAGAGGGTTAGGGTGAGGGGCTTTTCGCTTTCTGCGTTTATTTGCGGTTGAGCATCACCGGCAATTGCGCCACCAGTTTGGTGTTATTCAACGGCGCCCGAATAAACCCACGCTGCGTACCATCCGGCCCGATCACCGCCAGATTGCCGCTATGGTCCACCGTGTAATTCGGCTTGCTGGTATCAGCCGGAATGAACGGAATACTCACCGCATTCGCCACCTTCTGCAGCTCTTCGATAGATGAAGGCGTCAGGCCAATGAACTGCGGATCGAAGTAGCCCAGATACTGCTTCAACTGCTTCGGCGTATCGCGGTTGGGGTCCACGCTGACCAGTACGATCTGCAACTTGTCCACAGCCTCTTTCGGCAGTTCACTCTTGATCTGTCGCAGTTGCGCCAGGGTGGTCGGGCAGATGTCCGGGCAGAAGGTGTAGCCGAAGAACAACAGACTCCACTTGCCTTTCAACTCATCGATGGCAACCGGTTTGCCGTCCTGATCGGTCATGGTCACGTCCGGCAGGTTGCGGCTCTGCGGCAGCAGAATGATCCCGGCGTCGATCAGCGCAGTCGGATCGCCCTGGCCTTTGCCGTTCAGCACTTTATTCACGGTAAGCCCGAGGATCAGCGCGATCACGGCGACGAGGATGAAGACGGTTTTCTGGGTTCGGGTCATAGGTTCAACAGTAAGTAGTGGTCTACGAGCAGGGCGATGAACAACAGGAACAAGTAATAAATAGAGTACTTGAAGGTATTGATCGCCGCGTGCGGCCGAGTGCCACGGTACAGCACCACGGCCCATTGCAGAAACCTTGCGCCCAACGCCAGCGCACAGACCAGATACAACATGCCGCTCATGTGAATCACGTACGGCAGCAGACTCACCGCCAGCAGCGCGAAGGTGTAGAGCAGAATGTGTACTTTGGTGTAGTGCTCGCCATGGGTCACCGGCAGCATCGGAATGTCGGCCTTGGCATATTCCTCCTTGCGATGAATCGCCAGCGCCCAGAAATGCGGCGGGGTCCAGGCGAAGATGATCAGCACCAGCAACAGCGGTTCGGCGCTGACATGACCGGTGGCGGCGGTCCAGCCGAGCAGCGGTGGCGCGGCGCCAGCGAGGCCGCCGATGACGATGTTCTGCGGCGTCGCACGCTTGAGAAAACCGGTGTAGACCACCGCGTAACCGAGCAGCGAGGCGAGGGTCAGCCACGCGGTCAGCTGATTGGTGAAAGTCAGCAGCAGCGCCTGACCGAGCAGCGCCAGCACCAAGGCGAAGGTCAGCGCCGCCGCAGGTGAAACCCGGCCTTCGGCCAAGGGACGTTTGTGCGTGCGCGCCATTACCGCATCGATGCGCCGATCGACCACATGATTGACCGCCGCCGCACCACCGGCACACAAGGCGATGCCCAGATTGCCAAACACCAGCACTGTCCACGGTACGCCCGCGCGGGTGGCGAGGAACATGCCGACCAGCGAGGTGATCAGCATCAGCACCACGACTTTCGGTTTGGTCAGCTCCAGATAATCGCGCCACAGCGCTTGCGCCGCACGCTCGCCGATCAGACTCGCCATGGCGTTTCTCCTTTCAATGCGATGGGCGCGACGGCAGGTTTGTGCGCACTCAAGCGCCAGCGCGCCAGCACCGGTTGGCTCACCCGCAGCAGGCTGGTGCGGGCGTGGTAATTGACCAGTACCAGCGTCAGCAATAACGCCGCACCGCCAGCGTTATGGGCGACGGCCACCGGCAGCGGCAGATGAAACAGCACGTTGCTGATGCCGAGGGTGATCTGCGCGGCAAGGGCGATCAGCAGCAAACCGGCCAGTCGGGTCATGCCCACCACTTTCAACTGCCAGGCCAGACCGAGCAGTACGACCGTCACCAGCAGAGCGCCGATGCGGTGTGTCAGATGAATGGCCGTGCGCGCGTCGCTATCGAGTTGTCCGCCGAGATAATTCGGGCCGATGTGCTGGGTCAGGTGGAAACCGTTGGCGAAGTCCGCCGGCGGCAGCCATTGGCCGTGGCAGGTGGGGAAGTCGATGCAGGCCACCGCTGCGTAGTTGGAACTGACCCAGCCGCCCAAGGCGATCTGGCCGATCACCAGCAGCAGCCCCGCCGTCGCCCAATATTGCAGGCGCTTCGGTACCGTCAGCGCCGGCAGCACGCCGGACAACCTCAGCGTCAACAGAAACAGCAGACTCAACGTGGCAAAGCCGCCGAGCAAATGTCCGGTGACCACTTGTGGCCAGAGCTTGAGCGTCACCGTCCACATACCGAACGCCGCCTGGGCGATGACCACCGCCAGCAGAAACAGCGGCAGTTTCACCGGCTGGCCCGGATGGCGCCGGTTGACCCACGCGCGCCCGGCCAGCACTGAAATCAGCAAACCGAGGGTGCCGGCGAAGTAGCGGTGAATCATCTCGTTCCAGCCCTTGTGCGCCTCCACTGGCGCGTCAGGGAAGTGCAGTTCGGCATGGGCCAGTTGCGCCTCGCTTTTCGGCACGCTGATAAAGCCGTAGCAGCCTGGCCAGTCCGGGCAGCCGAGGCCGGCGTGGGTCAGGCGGGTGTAGGCGCCGAGCAGCACTACAATCAGTGCCAGCAGGGTGGCAAACAGCGCGAGGCGAAATCCAGGTTTGGCCATGACGATGCCCTCATCCGATGTTCGACAGTTTCAGCAGATGCCGCAGGTCGTTAAGCAGATCCTTGCCCTTCACATTCGGCTCGTAACGCAGCACCAGATTGCCGTGCGGGTCGACGATCCACAGCTGCGGCACGGCTTTGTCGCCGGTGGTCCTGGCGAACACGCCGGCATCCAGCGGATAGCGCTGCAGTTGCGGATATTCACGGTCGAGCTTGGCGGCGTAATCGGCGCTCAGTGGTTGCGCGGCGGCGAGGGCGTGGCTGGCGCGCCCGGCTTCGCGGCCGAGGCTGATCTGGATCTGCCGCGCCAGATAAACCAGTTGCTGGCAATCGACGGCACAATCCTTCGGCGCCGTGACCAGAATCTGCCAGCGCTGCTCGTCGGCCTGCACGCCGAGGTCGGCGCGGGTCTGGCCGTTGCCGATCAGCTCGCCGTGATAGCTGCGTCCTTCCGGCACCCAGAACTGCAATTTGTACATGCCGGTGGCGAGCAGCATCGGCCCGACCACGCCAAGCACGATCAGCAACAACTGAATGCGCCCGCGCCGGCGGCTGGGAACGGGTTTGGCCTCAGACATGCTGGGTGGATTCATGGCGCTTCCCATGGCGTTTCTCCTTTGCGTTGTGCCAGCCGAAATAGAGGTAAAGACCGAGCAGGGCCGTGGCCATGGCGAACCATTGCACGGCGTAGCCGAGGTGTTTTTCCGGACCCATCGCGACTACCGGCCAATCGGTCTGATAGCTGACCGGGCCGGGTTCGGCACGTAATTCGTAGGCGAAGCCGTCGCGCTCCAGGGTTCGCCACAATTTGCCCGGCTCGACGGCGGTGATGGTCTGCGGCCAGATACTGCTGACCGGATCGGCGTGCAACTGGAACGTTGCGCCGGGGGCGACATAGACCCAGGCGTCGAGCGTCAGCGTCTCGGTGGGTGTTGTAAATTGCGGCGGCACACGCCGGTCGGGCCAAGGCAACCAGCCGCGATTGACCAGCAGCCACAGACCGCTGCGTTGATCCTGAAACGGTTGCAGCAGTTCAACGCCGACCTTGCCGCCACGCTGGCGGTTGTCGAGCAACAGGGTATGGGCGGGGTCGAACTGGCCGTGCAGGCGCACGCGGCGGTAAGCCGGGTCGGCGTTGCCGAGCAGTTCACTGCTGGCCAGCGGTTCGGCCACGCGACGTTCGGCATAACTGGCCAGCAGCGCGGTTTTCTCCGCGCCCCGGCCCAGTTGCCAGAAGCCCAGCGCAACCATCAGCGGCAGCAACAGCGCCACCACGACAGTGGGAATCACGCCCGGGCGAAAGCGCTTCATGGGCGCGCCATAAAGTCAGTCATCGCGATCGCTATACTCAATTGCATCGCCTGTCCCCCGGAGTCTTGCCATGTTCAAAGCAGCGATCGTCCTGATGCTGATTGCCACGGTCGTCAGCCTGTTCAGCGGCCTGTTTTTCCTGGTCAAGGACGACAGCAGCTCCAATCGCCTGGTCATCGCCTTGAGTGTTCGGGTGGCACTGGCCGTGGTCACCGTCGGCCTGATGGCCTGGGGTTTCTATAGCGGCCAGTTGGTGTCCCATGCGCCCTGGTAGCGCCAGCAGTCAGAGGACGTAAACGAAGAAGAACAAACCGATCCACACCACATCGACGAAGTGCCAGTACCAGCTCGCCGCCTCGAAACCGAACTGGTGCTCGTTGTCGAAGTGGCCTTTCATGATGCGCATCAGCATCACGAACAGGATGATCGTGCCGATGGTCACGTGGGCGCCGTGGAATCCGGTGAGCATGAAGAACGTCGCGCCGTAGATGCCCGAGCCGAGGGTCAACCCCAGCTCTTTATAGGCGTGGATGTATTCCTCGGCCTGGAAACCGAGGAACGCGATGCCCAGCAGTACGGTGATCGCCAGCCACAGTTTCAGTGCACCGCGATGGCCTTTCTTCAGCGCATGGTGGGCAATGGTGATGGTCACGCTGGAGCTGACCAGCAGAATGGTGTTGATCAGCGGCAGGCCCCACGGGCTGATGACTTCTTTTGGCGGCGGGAACAGTTTCGGATCAGGTGTGTGCAGCAGCGGCCAGACAAATTCGAAGTTCGGCCAGAGCATGTGCGCGATGCCTTTCGGCCCCTCACCGCCCAGCGCCGGCCCGGACACATGGCGCACATAGAACAGCGCGCCGAAGAAGGCGACGAAAAACATCACCTCGGAAAAGATGAACCAGCTCATGCCCCAGCGGAACGAGCGGTCCAGCTGCGGGCTGTACAGCCCCGCGCGACTTTCCTTGATCACCGCACCGAACCAGCCGAACAGCATGTACGCCAGCAGCAGGCCGCCGACGAAAAAGATCAGCGGGCCGTGGGAGTCCGGGCGTGCGGCCTTGAGATCGTTGAACCAGGTGGCGAGGCCGTACACGGTGACGAACATCCCGAGCGTGGCGATGATCGGCCATTTGCTCTGGGCCGGGACGTAATAATGCTCATGAGTTGCCATTTATTGTTCTCCTTATCGGCCACGCTCAACCGCCAGTGTTAACAGCCACCGGCGGATGTCGGGCGGTGATATCGAACAGCGTGTAGGACAGCGTCAGGTGCTTCACTTCCTTGGGCATGTCGCGGTCAACGATGAAACGCACCGGCATCTCGATCTGTTCACCGGGTTGCAGCACCTGCTGGGTAAAGCAAAAGCATTCGGTCTTGTGGAAAAACGCCGCGGCGTTGCTCGGCGCGATGCTCGGCACCGCTTGCGCACTCATCGGTTTATCGGTGGGATTGCGCGCGATGAATACCATCTCGTTCACCGCGCCGGGATTGGCGGTCATCTCGTCGTGTTTCGGGTAAAAGTCCCATGGCATGTCGGCGGTGTTGGTCGAGAGAAACTGCACGCGCACCTGGCGCGAGGTGTCGACCACTTGCTCGCCCGCGTACTGGCCGCCGGTCTTGCCGTTGATGCCGAAGGCTTTGCACATCACGTCGTAGATCGGCACCAGGGCGAAACCGAAGACGAACATCGCCACCACCACCAGCAACAGGCGGATGACGAGCTTCTTCAGCGAGATCGAGTCAGCCATGATTCATGCCTCCCTCGTGTTCCCTGGTGGCCGGTGATGCTGTGGTGAGGGGATTTATCCCCGTTGGGCTGCGAAGCGGCCCTGAATCCAGCGCACACGGTCTACCTGATAAATTTCGATTGCAGATTTTGGGGCTGCTGCGCAGCCCAACGGGGATAAATCCCCTCGCCACGGGGGATCTGTGTACATCCACAGAAGATATGTGAGCATCCACTGGGGATCTGTGCCTCTGTACACATTGCAAAAAACAGGAGGTGTTCATTTCACTTCCGGCGGCGTGGTGAAGGTGTGATACGGCGCCGGCGACGGCACGCTCCACTCCAGCCCTTCGGCGCCGTCCCACGGTTTGGCCGGGGCCGGTGCGCCGCCACGGATGGTCTTGATGACGATGAACAGGAAGAAGATCTGCGTGGCGCCGAACATGAACGCGCCGATCGACGAGACCATGTTGAAGTCGGCGAACTGCAGGTTGTAGTCCGGAATCCGTCGCGGCATCCCCGCAAGGCCGACGAAGTGCATCGGGAAAAAGGTCAGGTTCATGCCCACGAACGACAGCCAGAAATGCAGCTTGCCGAGGGTTTCGTCGTACATGTGCCCGGTCCACTTCGGCAGCCAGTAATAGGCCGAGGCGAAGATGCCGAAGATCGCCCCGGGCACCAGCACGTAGTGGAAGTGCGCGACAACGAAGTAGGTGTCCTGGTACTGGAAGTCCGCCGGGGCGATCGCCAGCATCAGCCCGGAAAAACCACCGATCGAGAACAGGATGACGAACGCCACGGCAAACAGCATCGGCGTCTCGAAGGTCATCGAGCCCTGCCACATGGTGCTGGCCCAGTTGAACACTTTCACACCCGTAGGCACGGCGATCAGCATGGTCGCGTACATGAAGAACAACTCGCCCACCAGCGGGATGCCGACCACGAACATGTGGTGCGCCCAGACGATGAACGACAGGAACGCGATACTCGCCGTGGCGTAGACCATCGAGGTGTAGCCGAACAGCGGTTTGCGCGCGAAGGTCGGGATGATCTGGCTGACCGCGCCGAACGCCGGCAGGATCATGATGTACACCTCGGGGTGGCCGAAGAACCAGAACACATGCTGGAACAGCACTGGATCACCACCGCCGGCAGCACTGAAGAAACTGGTGCCGAAGTGGATGTCCATGAGCATCATCGTCACGCAGCCAGCGAGCACCGGCATCACTGCGATCAGCAGAAACGCGGTGATCAGCCAGGTCCACACGAACAGCGGCATTTTCATCAGGGTCATGCCGGGTGCGCGCAGGTTGAGGATGGTCGCGACTACGTTGATCGCGCCCATGATCGAACTGATGCCCATCAAGTGGATGGCGAAGATGAAGAACGTCACGCTTTCCGGTGCATAAGTCGTCGACAGCGGCGCGTAGAACGTCCAGCCGAAATTCGGCCCGCCACCGGGGGTGAACAGGGTCGAGACCAGCAGCAGAAACGCTGCCGGCAACAGCCAGAAACTGAAGTTGTTCATCCGTGGCAGGGCCATGTCGGGCGCCCCGACCATCAGCGGGATCATCCAGTTGGCGAGGCCGACGAAGGCCGGCATCACTGCACCAAAGACCATCACCAGACCGTGCATGGTGGTCATCTGGTTGAAGAATTCCGGCTGGACGATCTGCAGGCCGGGCTGGAACAGCTCGGCGCGAATGACCATGGCGAACGAGCCGCCGAGCAGGAACATGCAGAAGGCAAACCACAGGTACAGCGTGCCGATGTCCTTGTGGTTGGTGGTCAGCACCCAGCGCATCAGGCCTTTGGCGGGGCCGTGGGCGTGGTCGGCGTGACCGTGGTCATCGATGACAGCGCTCATGGCCGGTCTCCTTCACGAAAGTGGACGGGGCAGGCCAGGGCGCGCTGCCCCGACCGGTTCACTGAATACGCAATTGACCGGCTCATTTGCTTTCCGCCTGTTTCAGCTCCAGCACTTCTTTTGGCGTGACCATGTCGCCCTTGTTGTTGCCCCAGGCGTTACGTTCGTAAGTCACGACCGCTGCGATATCGACTTCCGACAGCTGTTTGCCGAACGCCGCCATGGCGGTGCCGGGTTTGCCGTGGTAGACGATGCTCAGGTGATCCTTGATCGGCCCGGTGGCGATTTTCGAGCCCTTGAGTGCCGGGAACATCGGCGGCAGGCCCTGGCCTTCGGCCTGGTGACAGGCCACGCAAGTGGTGTGGTAAACCTTGTCGCCGCGCTCCTTGAGCTCGTCGAGGGTCCATTCCTTGCTGGTCAGTTCTTTGAGCTGTGCGGCTTCGGCCTTGCGCTCGGCGAGCCATTTTTCGTAGTCGGCCTGCTCCTTGACCTCGACCACGATCGGCATGAAGCCGTGATCCTTGCCGCACAATTCGGCGCACTGGCCACGGTAGAGGCCGGGTTTGTCGATGCGCGTCCAGGCTTCGTTGACGAACCCGGGGATCGCGTCGCGCTTGACCGCAAACGCCGGCACCCACCATGAGTGAATGACGTCAGCCGAGGTCACCAGAAAGCGCACCTTGGCGCCGATCGGCAGCACCAGCGGCTTGTCGACTTCGAGCAGGTAGTGCTCGCCCTTGGCTTCTTTGTTGTGAATCTGTTCGGCGGGGGTGGCCAGGTTGCTGAAGAACTCAACGTCCTGGCCCAAGTATTTGTAGTGCCACTTCCACTGATAACCGGTGATCTGGATATCGATGTCCGGCTCGCTGGTGTCGTACATCTTGATCAGCGTCGCGGTGGCAGGGACGGCCATGGCCACCAGGATCAGCAGCGGCACGATGGTCCACATGATCTCGACGCCGGTGCTTTCGTGGAATTTGGCCGCGACCTGGCCGGTAGAGCGGCGGTGCACCATCATCGACCAGAACATGGCGCCGAAGACGATGATCCCGATCACCACACAGATCCAGAAAATGGTCATGTGCAGGTCGAATACTGCGTGACTGATTTCAGTCGCTCCAGGCGCCATATTCACAGTCCAGGCCGCGTTGGCCGGGCTGAAAATCGACCACAACAGGA
Source organism: Pseudomonas sp. TE9122 (assembly GCF_056278925.1). Lineage (NCBI taxonomy): Bacteria > Pseudomonadati > Pseudomonadota > Gammaproteobacteria > Pseudomonadales > Pseudomonadaceae > Pseudomonas > Pseudomonas sp. TE9122. The sequence continues at coordinate 5,516,454 of NZ_JBWBQI010000001.1, forward strand.
GGCCCATCCAGACATGTGGATGTCGCATCATTGCGGGTTCCCCTTATCGTTCTTGTTATCCCGCCGGCGTATCGCCTGCGGCAAGGGAGCGGCTGCATCAGACTACGAACTTGAATCGCCGGGCCTTGCTGCGGGTGCAGTCGGGCGTCATCAGCTAACTCCATTCATTGGCGAGTATAGACAGCGCCCGGGAATTGCAACCCGGGCACGTAAATGAGCTGAAACACCCGGCGCTTGCGTTCAAGTGCCCGAATGGAGAAGGATGCAGACGAGTGGTGGCGAATGGATATAACGCAGCTGCATCAAGGATGAAATAATTATGACAAATGCGTCTTAGCGTTTTTCGTAAGCCAGCTAAGTTATGTCTTCCCTATTTCATTGCCTTGTTTCCTGGAGTTTTCATGAACACCGCCGCATTGCGCGAGCAGATCCAACAAGCCCAACAGCACGAAAAAGACACCGGCCTGCTGACCCGTCAGCTGGAAAGCAAGCTGCCTCACCTGCACCCGGCGATCCAGTTGCCGGAAGCCGACGCCCAGGGCGTGCTGACACGTTTTGTCGCCGCCTACATCGATGAAGTGCCGGACCTGCTGGATGCAGCCAATGAAGTCGCCAGGGAAGCGGGAATCGAATCGCAGATCAAACCGGTGCTGAAGATCGCCGAGCAGTATTTCCTCCAGCCGCCGGCGATCATGGCTGGGCACGTCGGCCTGGACAGCCTGCTCGACGAGGCCTATCTGGCACACCGTTTTGTCGAAGAGGTCAACGACCTGTACATCAAGCATTTCGGCCAGCCATTGATCCCCTTGGACATGACGGTCGCCAACCTGATTGCTCACCAATTGATCGGTGAGGAATTCGCCAACCAACTGGACGAAGCGGTGCATCACGCGATTGACGAGATGCTCAACGAGGAAAGTTTTGCCCTGGAATCGGTAGAAGCTTACCGCGAAAAACTCAGCAGCCCGGACACCGGCGCGGCGTGGAAACGCTGGCCGTGCATGAGCCGCCGGTTGGGTGTGGGGCTTGAGCTGGATCAGCCTGCTGCGTAACCCTCATACACCATAGATGCAATGTGGGAGCGAGCCTGCTCGCGAATGCGGTCGATCATTCAACATCTCTGTTGGCTGATACACCGCTTTCGCGAGCAGGCTCGCTCCCACAGGGTTTGTGTTCACAATGGATTATCTAGCCGGCCGCACCGATGCCGGTGTTAGTCCGCACCCGCCCCTCAAGCCTTCGCTTCAACCCACGCGATTCGATCAACAGCTTCGAACCCTTGGCCGCATTCGCCCGGCCCCATTCCTCAAGCAACTCCAGGCACGAATGGTCGATGTAGCTCAGGTTGTTGAGCGGCACATGCACTGTGGTGCCGTGAGGAATGCTGCCCAGAACCTGGGTCAGCGCCGGTACTTTGAGGAACGTCGCCGCGCCGACCAGACGCAATTCCATCTCGCCGTCCTGCGGCAGGTCGATCAGGCTGATCTTCAGGCGCGAAGCCTTGAATGCCAGCTTCAACATGGTCAGACCGAAGCCGATCAGCACACCGGTGAGCAGGTCAGTGAAGATGATCGCCAACGCTGTAGCGGCGTAGGTGAACATCGGCATCCGCCCGTACCGACCCAGACCACGGAAAGCTTTCAGGTCGACCAGCTTGAAGCCGGTATACACCAGCACACCCGCCAGACTCGCCACCGGAATGCTTTGCAGCACGCTCGACAGCAACAGCACGAATGCCAGCAGCCACAGGCCATGGAAAATCGTCGAGTAGCGTGTGGTCGCACCGGCCTGGACGTTGGCCGAACTGCGCACGATCACCCCGGTCATCGGCAGCGCGCCGACCAGACCGCAGAGCATGTTGCCGACACCTTGCGCCGACAGTTCACGGTCGAAGTCCGAACGCACGCCGCTGTGCATGCGGTCCACCGCCGCGGCGGACAACAGGGTTTCGGCACTGGCGATGAACGCTACGGCGAACGCGGCAATCAGCAGTGTCGGGTCGGCCAGATTCATCAGGTCGGCCGGCTTGAGCCAATCGATCGCTTCGGCCAGGTTCGCCGGTACCTCAACGCGCTTGACCTGCAACGCCAGCATCAGGCTCGCCACCGTCGCCAGACCCACACCGAGCAATGCGCCGGGAATGAAGCGCAGCGAATGCGGACGGAATTTTTCCCACAGCCACATCACCGCAATCGTCGACAGACCGAGCAGACCCGCCTGCCAGCCCAACGATGGCAAGGCCTGCGCCACGGCCGCCGGGAACGCCGTGAGGTTGTCCAGCCCGGAAGGCTGCGGCTTGGCATCGAGCATCACATGGATTTGCGAGAGCACAATCAACACGCCAATGCCCGCGAGCATGCCGTAGACCACTGCTGGCGCCGTGACCCGAAACCAGCAGCCAAGCTTCAGTCGCCCGGCGACCAGTTGCAGAAAACCGGCGAGCAGCAGGATCGGCCCGAGCATCTCGACGCCATGCTGGCGCACCAGCTCGAAAACCAGCACCGCCAGACCCGCCGCCGGACCGCTGACCTGCAATGGCGAGCCCGCCAGCCAACCGACCACCAGACCGCCGATGATGCCGGTGATCAGACCTTTTGCCGGCGGCAGCCCTGAGGCAATCGCGATGCCCATGCACAGCGGCAGGGCGACCAGAAACACAACCACGGAGGCGAGCAGCTCCCGTGGCAACACAGCTTTCAATTGAGCCGCACGCATGGCGATTCTCCCGAAGTTTTCTTCAGGCGTGGCGAGGCCGGACCGCTGAATCAGCGGCCGGCGTCATACCACACAGATTGTTGGGAAGATTTAGAAGCGCGCTTTGGGCGTCGCCACAGGAATCGGATGGCTGCCGTCGAGAGGCAGGAAACGACCCTGGTCCGCGTCGTAAGCTTTGATTTCGCTGGTTTCGATGTTGTAGACCCAGCCATGGATGAACAGATGACCGTTCGCCATGCGCGAGGCTACCGAAGGATGGGTACGCAAGTGCTGCAGTTGGGCGATGACGTTTTCCTCGGTGAGGATCGGCATGCTGTCTTTTTCGTCGGTGCAGTTGCAGTTGTCGTGCACCATGGTTTTCGCGACTTCAGCGTGGCGCAGCCAGGCTTTGACCGTCGGCATTTTTTCCAGGCTGTCGGGGTTGAGTACCGCGCGCATGGCGCCGCAATCGGAGTGGCCGCAAATGATGATGTGCTGCACGCCCAGCGCCAGTACCGCGTATTCGATCGCGGTGGAGACGCCGCCGTTCATCTGACCGTAGGGCGGCACCACGTTGCCGACGTTACGGGTAACGAACAGATCGCCCGGCGAGCTCTGGGTGATCAGCTCGGGAACGATGCGCGAGTCGGCGCAAGTGATGAACATCGCCTTGGGCGCCTGAGCGGTGGCGAGCTTCTTGAACAGTTCTTCCTGCTGCGGAAAAACGTCATGATGAAAACGTAAAAAGCCATCAACGATCTGTCGCAGTGCTGCATCGGCGGATTGTGCTTCAGGGCTTTGCGCCGAGGCAGCCAACGACTGTTTATCCTTGTCACTCATGATTCATCCTCTTGTGCGGATTCAGGGAGTCTTCCCCGGTATTCCGGTATGAAGCCAGTGGCTGTTTAAACCATCCGGGTCATCCCGACCCGTCAGTCACTCGATGAACAAGGTAGCCGCCGAAACTTAACTGAAACTGAATCAAACGCTCTAGAACGTGTGTTCCAGGTCACAAAAAACGTGACTGGCGTGTTTCGGCGGAAGGATTCCAACCCGTCAACCCAAAGCCAATTGTCGCTAAATCAACGACATCTGGCGACCCGGCGGACAGAAGGCCGAGCAGTCGAGGTTATAGCCCTCGCGTTTGTTCAGGCCAAGCTTTTTGATGGCCTTGGCAAATCTTTGTGCGAGCAGGTCTGCAAACGGTCCTTCACCGCGCATGCGCGCACCGAAACGGCTGTCGTAGAGTTCGCCGCCGCGACTCTGGCGGATCAGGCTCAGCACATGGGCGGCACGTTGCGGATAGTGCGCCTGCAACCACTCCTCGAACAGCGGCGCGACTTCCAGCGGCAGGCGCAGCATCATGTAGGCAGCGCTTTGCGCACCGGCGGCGTGGGCCTCGGTGAGCAGGCTTTCGATCTCACTGTCATTGATCATCGGAATCATCGGCGAACACAGCACGCCTACTGGAATGCCTGCTTCGCGCATGACCCGGATCGCGCGCAAGCGTGCCTTGGGCGCAGCGGCGCGCGGTTCGAGGATGCGTTTGAGTTCATCGTCCAGCGTGGTCAGGCTGATCATCACCGACACCAGCCGTTGCTGCGCCAACTCGGTCAGCAAATCGAGATCGCGCAGAATCAGCGAACCTTTGGTGACAATGGTCACCGGATGCCGGTAACGCAGCAGCACTTCCAGGGTCTGACGGGTGATTTTGTATTCGCGCTCGATGGGCTGATACGGGTCGGTATTGGAGCCGAGATTGATCGGCGCACATTGATAGCCGGGTTTGCTCAGCTGTTCCTCGAGGACCTGGGCGGCATTGGTCTTGGCAATCAGCCGGGTTTCGAAATCCAGGCCCGGCGACATGTCCCAATAGGCGTGGCTGGGCCGTGCGTAGCAATAGATGCAGCCGTGTTCGCAGCCGCGATAGGGATTGAGCGAACGGTCGAAGGGCAGATCCGGCGAGGTGTTGCGGCTGATGATCGATTTGGCCTTCTCGATGATCACTTCGGTGTTTTGCGTCTCTGGCACTTCCTGATACCAGCCATCGTCCTCGGCCACCGAACGACTGGGCGCAAAGCGGTTGTGCGGGTTGGTTGCGGTGCCGCGACCGCGAGGTGGCAATGGAGTAGACATGAAAACGCCCCGATACTGTATATGCGCACAGTATCGGGGCGATCCTCATCTGGCTAGTGCCGTCGGGCGAGTGGTCAGTTGTGGTTGTTCATGTCCGCTATGTTCGCGGAGAGGAACAGCATTCAGGGCTTTCTCTGATCGTAACCGACGTTCCCACAACTGTGTGCACATACACCCTGTCAGATATGACAGTAGACGTGGTTGCAAGCGCCGTCTTAGGTTAAAGCCTCATGACTAATAACGTCTTGCCAACCGGAATGGATTGAATGTGATGCCAATCAGAATTTTGCTTGAAATTGCAGAGATGGAACGCGACGGAAGTCCCGAGGTTGTTTTTTATCATTATGGCGATAACGCCACCGAAATGATGGACTACGACTACGCGCTATTTGCCTCTTCATCGCAGGCAAACGATCGCTATGACCTGCTTTCCGAAGAGGTTATCGATAGCGACGGGGATGGCGATATCGATAACCATGACAAGAGACTGTACTTGCAGTTGGCGGATGCGTTTGTGCAGTTCAGAGGTCTGAAATCGACACGATGAACACCGCTGACTCAACATGCGAAGTCATGTCGTGCCAGCGGTCTGTCGACACATTTCGCTCAGTTATGCGAGGTGAGCTGCCCAAGATCGTCACCGGAGGTCTGCTTCATATCCTCCGTACGCAACTCGGCAACATCGGCAGCTTTCACTGGCGCACCCTTGTTGCCCCAGCTGCCACGAATGAAACTCACCACATCCGCGACTTCCTGATCCGACAGGCGCCAGGCGAAACCGGGCATGGTGAAGGTCGATGGCGCGGTGTGCGTTGCCGGCAAAGTCCCGCCCTTGAGCACGATGTGGATCAGCGATGTCGGGTCATCCGTCTGCAGCACCGGATTGCCCGCCAGCGCCGGGAACACCCGGGTGTAGCCCTGGCCATCGGTACGGTGGCAGGCTGCGCAGTTGTCGATGTACACCGACGCGCCGCGTTGGCTGTCGTCGCCGTTCCACAGCGCTTTGGCCACTTTCTCGTCGTACTGATGCGGCTGATCCGCCGGGTCATTGGCCGGCAGTGATTTGAGATAACGGGCAATCGCGGTGAGGTCGGCATCGCTCATGTACTGCATGCTGTGGGTGACCACATCACTCATACCGCCGAACACTGCGCTGCGATCGCTGCGCCCGGTCTTGAGGAACTGCACCAGTTGTTCTTCGCTCCAGCTGCCGAGGCCATCCTTGTGATCGCCGCGCAGGCTCTTGGCGATCCAGCCTTCCAGCGGTGCGCTGCCGGCGAGGAATTCGCTGCCGTCCGCCGCGCTCAGGGATTTTTCCTGCATGGTCAGCGCACGCGGGGTGTGACAGGCGCCGCAGTGGCCGAGGCCTTCGACCAGGTATGCGCCACGATCGATCACCGGATCGGCCGATGTGGCCTGGTAATCCTCGACCTTCGGCGCAAACAGCCAGCGCCAGCCCATCAGCGGCCAGCGCATGCTCAACGGCCAGGGAATATCGCTGGCCTTGTTCTCCTGCGCCACCGGTTCGACGCCGTGCATGAAATACGCATACAGCGCCTGCATGTCGGCCTGGTTGACCCGCGCGTAGGACGGATAAGGCATCGCCGGGTACAACGTGCTGCCGTTTTTGGCCACACCGTGGCGCACGGCCTGATCGAAGTCTTCGAAGCTGTAGTCGCCCAGACCGGTCTTGTCCGGGGTGATGTTGGTCGAGTAGATCGTGCCGATCGGCGTCTCCATCGGCAGACCGCCGGCGAACGGCTTGCCGCCCTTGGCCGTGTGGCAGGCCACGCAGTCGCCGGCGCGGGCAAGGTATTCGCCTTGCTTGATCAGATTTTGATCAACATCGGCCGCATAAATTGCAGTGCTGCCGAGCAGGGCGACGGTGGCGATAACGAGGGTTTTCATGGTCATCGCTCCTTAAGCCTGCACCAGCGGGCCGGGGTTTTTCAGGTATTGCTCGCGGATCGCTTTTGCCGACCAGTAGGTCAGCGCCGCCACCAGCCCGGTCGGGTTGTAGCCCAGGCCCTGCGGGAACGCCGAGGCGCCCGGGACGAATACGTTGTGCACGTCCCAGCTCTGCAAATAGCGGTTCAGGGCGCTGGTCTTCGGATCGGTGCCCATGATCGCGCCACCGTTGAGGTGGGTGGTCTGGTACGAGGCGGTGTTGAAGTGATCGCCGACCTGCTTGCCGATCACTGCAATGGCTTTCGGGCCCATGGCTTGGGCGATCTTGCCCATTTTCTCGACCATGAAGCGGTTCATCTTGATGTCGTTTTCCTGCCAGTCGAAGGTCATGCGCAGCAGCGGCAGGCCGTAGGCATCGCGGTACACAGGATCGAGATCGAGGTAGTTGCCACGGTAGGACTGATGCGCGCCGTGGGCGTCCATCGACACCTGGTGGGTGTAGTAATCGGCGGTGGCGCGTTTCCACGCGCTGCCCCACGCCGGTGTGCCCGGCGGGTTCGAGGTGCCGGCAATCGGTCGACTGCCAGCCTGGTTGACCCACATCGGCGAACCGCCGACGAAGCCGTGCGGGCCGTGGTCGAAGTTGTCGGCGTTGAAATCGTCCACCGCCACGCCGTTGCCGCCAGCGCCGATGAAGTTGTTGGTGTGGGTGTCCTTGTCGAAGAAGGCCTTGATGGTGGCCATGTTCTGGTAGGCGAAGTTACGCCCGACCACGCCTTCGCCGCTGATCGGGTCGTACGGTTTGCCGATCCCGGACAGCAGCATCAGACGCACGTTGTGCAGCTGGAACGCGCCGAGGATCACCAGATCCGCCGGCTGCTCGATCTCGCGGCCCTGGCCATCGATGTAGGTGACGCCTGTGGCTTTGCTTTTCGTGCTGTCGAGATTGACCCGCAGCACATGGGAGTTGGGCCGCAGCTCGAAATTCGGCAGGGGCTTGAGCGCCGGCAGAATGTTCACGTTCGGCGAGGCTTTGGAATACATGTAGCAGACGTAGCCGCTGCAGAAACCGCAGAAATTGCACGGCCCCATCTGTGCGCCGTAGGGATTGGTGTACGGCCCAGAGGTATTTGCCGAAGGCAGGTTGTAAGGTTTGTAACCCACCTCTGTAGCCGCTTTACCAAACAGCTGTGCGGATACGGTGTTTTTCTGCGCTTCAAGCGGGAACGGGTTGGAACGATCCGCCGCGTATGGGTTGCCGCCCTTGCCCTGACCGACCAGTTGGCCTTTCACCGTCCAGGCCTGGCCGGAGGTGCCGAAGACTTTTTCCGCGAAGTCGAAAAACGGTTCCAGCTCTTCATAGCTGACGCCGAAATCCTGAATGGTCATGTCTTTGGGGATGAAGCTTTTGCCGTAGCGTTCTTCATAGTGGCTGCGCATGCGCAACTCGATCGGGTCGACACGAAAGTGCACGCCCGACCAGTGCAGACCGGCGCCGCCGACGCCATTCCCCGGCAGGAACGCGCCCAACTGGCGGTTGGGCAGGGCGATGTCGTTGACGCTGTGGCGAATGGTCACCGTCTCTTTGGAGATGTCCTGAAAGAGTTTCTTGCGCACGCTGTAGGTGAGTTCGTCGATCACCTGTGGATAGTTGCCGTCGGGGTAGGTGTCCTGCATCGGCCCGCGCTCCAGCGCCAGCACGTTGAGGCCCGCCTCGGTGAGCTCCTTGGCCATGATCGCGCCCGTCCAGCCGAAACCGACGATGACTGCATCAACCTTCTTCATTACCGTTGCCATGCTTACGCCCTCTCGCCGCGAATCGACACTGCCGGGAAGGGGTATTGCTCGTTGCGTTCCACCCAATCCATGAAATCGGCGCGGGCGCCGGGGAAACCGATCATGGTCCAGCCGACCATGCCTTTATTGCCACCGTGGATCGGGTCGCAGAAGAAACCTTCCTTGGTGTTTTGCAGCAGCAGATTGAAGAAAATCTTCGCCGGCACCGCGTCGAACTGCGGTTTGCCGGCTTCCAGTTGCTTGAGCAAATCGTCTCGGGTAGCGCTGTCTTGCTCGGCAAATGTTTTACCGCTCAGACCTTTTACCCATTGATCCGTGGCGGCGATGCCGAGGCGATAGATGTCTTTGGGCACCAGTTTGCTCTGCCAGCCCATCTCCGGTGCCGCGTCGGCATTGAACGGGCCTTGCATGTACCACAGGGCACCGGCGGCGTACGGGGTGTTCATCTGGCGGTCGATGTATTCCGGCACGCCCGCTTCGAGGGCACCGGGGCCTTGTGCGTCGTTGGGGATCAACTGGGCGACGGCGGCATTGATGAATGCCCATTCTTCAGCGGTGAAAAAGCTCGGCTGATAATCACCCGCGCCAACAGCGGCAGGTTTTGCTGCGGCCGGCGCCGGTGTACTTTCAGGTGCGGCTTGCAGCACGCTGCTGCCCAGGCCGGTACCGGCAAGCGTGACCACCGGAATCAGGGTCAGGGATTTGCGCAAGAATTCACGCCGCGGGTTGTCTCGATCTTGATCAGACATGGGGGGCACCTCATCAGGCATAGAAGTCAGCCGCTTCTGCGAGCAGCTCGAGGAATTTTGCGTTGCGACGATCAGGGTTCGGTCGGGTAAAGGCCGATCCCTCTGCAACATCATGTGACAAATGGTAGCAGGCTAAGCATCAAGAAAAACCGTTTTCCCGGAAAAAAGCCCGGCGAGGCGCCGATTCACGTTTCTTTGACGACCGGCTCACGGCGCGTTGACCGCTCAAAAGCGAAGCTGCAATTCCTCCCATGAAGATTGCCGAAACGGTCAGCCCAGCATGTATCGAGTGCGCTTTTTCCCCGCGTTATGTTTCTCGCTTGTTGCACTGTTGCATGGCATTGCCGCCCGGGCGGCCGACGCCACGCCATCTCGCCCGGCCGAGTGGGCGCAACCGGTAGAGGCGCAGTTCAACCTGTTCCGCATGTCACCGACGCTGTATCGCAGCGCCTTGCCCAGCCGCAGTGCGGTGCCGCTGTTGAACGATCTGCATGTCGTCACGGTGATCAACTTCCTGCCTGACGCTGATAGCGACTGGCTCTCCGCGCCGGGCATCAAGCAAGTGCAGCTGCCGTATCGCACCAACCACGTCGACGACAGCGATGTGCTCAAGGCTCTGCGCGCGATTCAGTCCGCCGAAGCCGACGGCCCGGTGCTCATGCACTGCAAGCACGGTTCTGACCGCACCGGACTGATGGCGGCGATGTACCGCGTGGTGGTACAGGGCTGGAGTAAAGAGCAGGCGCTCAAGGAAATGACCGAGGGCGGTTTTGGTGACAGTCAGCATTTCCACGACAGCGTGCGCTACGTGATGCAGGCCGATGTCGATCGGTTGCACGAAGCCTTGATCAATGGCGAATGCAGCACCAGTGCATTCGCCATGTGTTCGATGAAGAGCTGGTTCGACTCGGCCCACGTTCAGCGTTGATCAGTTCAATCGGCTGGCGCAGGAAACAGTGCGTTGTCGATGGGTTTTCCGAGAAAGGCTTGCAGTGCGGCGGGCAGTGCCTGCCTGTCCCCCGAGAGCAGGTGTTCGCGCATGTCGCGGCCCGTCTGTTCGTTGAACAGACCTTCACGTTCGAAGCGCTTGAACGCCTCGCTCGCCAGCACACCCGACCATTTGTAGGCGTACAGCGAAGCCTCATAACCGGTAACCAGATAATCGCAGCTGTTGGCGAAGCGGCAGTAGGCCGGGATGGACAGGTGCGCGAACTCACTTTGCACATCCTCGACTACTTGCTGAACAGTGCGACCGTCACCGTGGCAGCGGTGCAGTTCGAAGTCGACCAGCGCGTTCAGCAACAGCATTGCCGTCTCCCGGCTGCGCTGGATGCCTGTGGCGGAAAACGCGGTATTGGCCTGCGCTTCGGACAGACGCTCACCGCTCTGGTGATGCGTACCCAGCCAGCGCAGGAATTGCCCGGATAACGCCCATTTTTCGAACAGTTGCCCGACAAACTCGGCAGCGTCGCGGCTCAGATGCGAAATGCCGGACAGGTTGTAATGCGGCGAACGCGTCAGCACGTGATGCAGGCAATGGCCGAATTCGTGCAGCAGAACACGCAGATCCTGCGGATCCAGCAGGTGCGTTTGCCCGTTTTCCGCTGCCGGGTAATTGCATTGAAGCGAGGCAATCGGCAGTAATGGTCGGCCTTCGGCGGTGATCCGTCGATTGCGCAGTACACCGGTCCAGGCATAGTCGTTGCCCGCGTCGCGGTGGAACGGGTCGATGTAGATGTAACCAACCGGTTGCTGACGCTCGCTGATTTCGAACAGACGTACATTTTCTGCGAAACGCTCGTGGACGGTATTTTCGCTGATGCTGATATCGAACATATGCTCGCTGAAACGGCAGAGGCTGTGCAGTGTGGCTTCCAGCGCGAAGAACTCGCGCAGGTCCTGCTCCGTGCCGCCGGACTGCTTCAGGCGTAATTGCTCGGCGAGGAAATCGTGATCCCACGCTTCTAGCTGTTCAACCCCGTGCTCGCGGGCCAAGGCCTGCAAATCATCGGTCTCGCCCGCCAGTGACACGGCATTGCGGGCGATCTGCTGGCGCAGAAAACGGCCAACCTGATCGGTACCGGTAGCCATACGGTTGTGCAGCCGCAGATGGGCAAAGTTGTCAAAACCCAAGAGCCGGGCTTTGGCATGACGTGCGGCCAGCAGCGTCTGCAAAACCGGCCCGTTATCGAAGCGACCGGCGTGTGGCCCCTGATCCGAAGCGCGAGTGCACCAGGCTTTGAAATACTCCTCGCGCAGTGCGCGGTGTTGTGCCCGCTTCATGACCTGCTGGTAAGTGTTCTGATCCAGGGTCAGCCGCCACCCGGGCAGGCCGGCCTTGTGGGCATTGGCGGCCAGATGCGCCTGCATTTCGGCCGGCAGTCCCGCCAATAGCGCGGCATCGTCGATGTCCTTGCTCCATGCCGCGTTGACCGATTTGAGGTTGCTCATGAAGCGCTTTTCCAGCAGATCGATTTCGCCGTTCAATCGCGCCAGATCCTTGCGCTGCGCACTCGACAATTCGCTTCCCGCCAAGTGAAACCGGCGCAGGATTTTCGCCAGCGAGGCTTTGCGTGCATCACTGAAGCTGGCGGCTATGGAGCTCTGTGCCAATCGTTGATAAACCTGGAGCAACTGTCGATTGCCGGCCTTCGCAGTCTTGTAACGCTGCGCGGCGTGCGTACTCAGGGCTTCCTGCATCAACCACTGGGGCTCATCGGCATGACTGATCGAGAGGAATTCGATGATCGCCATGGTTTCATCCAGGCGCGCATCGGCTTCATCGATGGCAATTACCACGTCGTCCCAGTTGGGATGATCGACCTGAGTGGCGATGACGTTTTCGATGATCAGCAGGTTGTCGGCAACGATGCGCTCGACTGCTGGCAGCAGATGTTCGGCGCGTATCGCCGCCCAGGGCGGCAACTGCCAATGTTGTAAAAGTGGATTGGTATCAGGCATGGCGTCTTCCGTGAGAGAGGGCTGGATCGGCCAGCCTAATCAGGAAGCGCAGGGGCAAGGTGGTGGATAGATACCGCCACCTGCCGACGATGATCGGCAGGCAGCGGTCGTTGTCATTGTTGCTCGTCGGGCTTTTTCTTCAACTTCGGGTTGGGGAAGAACTGCACGGCCTGAACCTTTTTGTCGGCGGCAGGCTTCAGCGCGCTGGTATTGACCCGCGTGCCCAGCTCTTTGGGCACCGACAGGCCTTGCTCGTTGAGCGTGTCGGAGTAACCGCAGGCCACGCATTCACGGTGCGGCACGCCGTCTTCGTTCCACATCATCAACTTGTCCGGCTCGCTGCACGCCGGGCAGACCGCCCCGGCGATGAAGCGTTTCTTGGTGATCACAGGGCCGTCGCTCATGCTGCCGCGTCCTCACTCAGACCGCTGTGGCGCAGCAGCGCGTCGATCGACGGCTCACGGCCCCGGAAGTCGACGAACAGCACCATCGGTGCCTGCGAGCCGCCGCGCGCCAGAATCGCTTCGCGGAACGCACGACCGGTTTCAGCGTTGAGCACGCCGTCCTCCTCGAATTTCGAGAAGGCGTCGGCGGACAACACTTCGGCCCACTTGTAGCTGTAGTAACCGGCTGCGTAACCGCCGGCGAAAATGTGCGCAAAGCTGTTAGGGAAGCGGTTGTACGCCGGTGGACGCATCACCGACACCTCGTCACGCACGCCCTCCAGCACTTGGGCCACGCTGCGGCCATCGCCGTGGGTGGCGTGCAGTTCGAAGTCGAACAGCGAAAACTCCAGCTGACGCACCATCATCAGCCCGGACTGGAAATTCTTCGCCGCGAGCATTTTTTCCAGCAGGTCCTGCGGCAGTGGCTCGCCGGTCTCGTAGTGGCCGGAGATCAGAGCGAGGCCTTCCGGCTCCCAGCACCAGTTTTCCATGAACTGGCTTGGCAGCTCGACCGCATCCCAGGCCACGCCATTGATGCCGGATACGCCAGCGTGTTCGACGCGGGTCAGCAGGTGATGCAGGCCATGGCCAAACTCGTGGAACAGGGTGGTCACTTCATCGTGGGTCAGCAGCGCAGGCTTGCCGCTGTCGGCCGGGGTGAAGTTGCACACCAGATTGGCCACCGGGCTTTGCAGCACGCCGTCGACGGTGCGACGACGGTCGCGGGCGCCGTCCATCCATGCGCCGCCACGCTTGTTGGCACGGGCATACAGGTCGAAGAAGAAGCGGCCGACGTGCTGGCCGTTTTCCTTGATCTCGAACAGGCGGACGTCCGGATGCCAGGTGTCGAAGCCTTTCTGCTCGGCGATCTCGATACCGTACAAACGCTGAACGATGGCGAACAGGCCGCTCAGGACTTTATCGATCGGGAAGTAGGCACGCAGGGTTTCCTGAGCAACGCTGTAACGCTGCTCGCGAAGTTTTTCACCGTAGAAACCGCTGTCCCAGCTTTGCAGATCGGCGCAGCCCTGTTCGGCGGCGTAAGCGCGCAGTTGTTGCAGATCCTGCGCGGCGAACGGCTTGCTGCGCTGGGCCAGATCACGCAGGAAGCTCAGCACCTGATCGCTGGATTCGGCCATTTTCGTCGCCAGGCTCAGCTCGGCGAAACTGGCGAAGCCCAGCAGTCGGGCCAGTTCCTGGCGCAGGTCGAGGATCTCTTCCATCACCGGGCCGTTGTCGTTCTGGCCGGCATTCGGGCCTTGATCCGAGGCACGGGTGCAGTAGGCGGCGTAGACTTCTTCGCGCAGCGCGCGGTCTTGCGCGTAGGTCATCACCGCGTAATAGCTGGGGAATTCCAGAGTGATCAACCAGCCATCCAGACCTTTGGCCTGGGCGGCGGCAGCCATTTGCGCCTTGGCCGAATCGGTCAGGCCGGCGAGGGCGGCTTCATCGGTAATGTGTTTGGTCCACGCCTGAGTGGCGTCGAGCAATTGGTTGGAGAAGCGGCTGCCGAGCTCGGACAGCTTGCTCTGCACTTCGGCGTAACGTTTCTGCTCGGCTTCCGGCAGATCGATACCCGACAGACGGAAATCGCGCAGGGCGTGTTCCAGAATGGTTTTTTGCGCGACGTCGAAACTGGCAGCTTCCGGACTGTTGGCCAGCGCTTCATACGCCTGGAACAGTTCGCGGTTCTGGCCCATCTCGGTGGAGTAGGCGCTCAGAGCCGGCAGGCACGACTCGTAGGCTTCACGCAATTCGGCGCTGTTGCACACGGCGTTAAGATGGCTGACCGGGCTCCATGCCGCACCGAGGCGATCGTTGAGTTCGTCCATCGCCAGCACCAGACCGGCCCAGGTCGGGTTCTTGCCCTGGGTCTTGAGGATCTCGGCGATGGCGGCGCGGTTGTCCGCGAGGATGGTTTCGATGGCGGGCAGGACGTGTTCGGCACGGATCGTGGAGAACGGCGGCAGGTCGTAGGACTGCAAAAGAGGGTTGTTCACGCTCACGGTTGGCACCTTGGCTGGAAGAAACATGCGCCCATCTTAATTACAATCGACACTCACCGCAGCTATCGGCGACAGAGAGAGAACTAATCGTGTCCCTTCGCAAATACCAGAATCACACCCCCCGCTTGAGCAACGGCGCATTCGTCGACGGTTCGGCGGTGGTGATCGGCGACGTCGAAATTGGCGCAGACAGCTCGGTCTGGCCGCTGACGGTGATCCGTGGCGACATGCACCGCATCCGCATCGGTGCGCGCACCAGCGTGCAGGACGGCTGTGTGCTGCACATCACCCACGCCGGCCCGTTCAACCCGGACGGTTTTCCCTTGCTGATCGGCGATGACGTGACCATCGCCCACAAGGTCATGCTGCACGGCTGCACCGTGGGCAGCCGCGTATTGATCGGCATGGGCAGCATCGTCATGGACGGCGCCGTGGTCGAGGACGATGTGATCATCGGCGCCGGCAGCCTGGTGCCGCCGGGCAAGCGCCTGCAGAGCGGCTTCCTGTATGTCGGCAGCCCGGTCAAGCAAGTGCGCCCGCTGACCGAAAAGGAAAACGCCTTCTTCACCTACAGCGCGGCGAATTACGTCAAGCTCAAGGACCTGCATCTGGCCGAAGGCTACGACCAGCTCTGAATCGCCCTACACCTGCTCGGGAATTTCCATGCATTACCAGACTGTACTGTTCGACCTCGATGGCACCCTGACCGACCCGCGTGAGGGCATCACCCGCTCAATTCAATTTGCCTTGGCCAATCTCGGCATCGACGAGCCGGACCTGAGCAAACTGGAACACTTCATCGGCCCGCCGCTGCTGCAAGCGTTCATGCAGTTTTACGATTTCGACGAGGCCAAGGCCTGGGAAGCGGTGAATTTTTACCGCGAGCGCTTCAAGGTCACCGGCCTCTACGAGAATCGGGTGTTCGACGGGGTGACGCCGTTGCTGGAAACCTTGAGCGGGCAGGGGCGGCAGTTGTACATCGCGACGTCCAAACCGTGGGTGTTCGCCCGCGAGATCGCCCGGCACTTCGACTTCGCCCGCCACTTCAAAGTGATCTACGGCAGCGAGCTGGACGGCACGCGGACCAACAAGGTTGAGTTGATTGCGCATCTGCTTGAGGAAGAACGCCTGGACCCGGCACAGACCCTGATGATCGGTGATCGCAAGCATGACCTGATCGGCGCCCGCAGCAACGGCCTGGATGCGGCGGCGGTGGGCTATGGGTTTGGCAGCTTCGAGGAATTGAACGCCGAATCGCCGGCTTATCACTTTGAAACTTTGAATGCGTTGCATCAGGCTTTTTTGCAGCGCTGAGCAGATGGCTATCGCTGGCAAGCCAGCTCCCACAGGTTAGCGATTCTTCAGGCTCACCGCTGTCCCTGTGGGAGCTGGCTTGCCAGCGATGAGGCCCGTTCAGCCGCTGGTGGACTCAGGAACTGCCAAGGCCCTCAAAGCCGCCTTACGCTCATCAACCGGCAATCGCCCCAACCGCTCAACCTCGGCATAGAACCTCAGCCAATCCCCACCCACCTGCCTGAACAGCGCCGCAAACGCCGGCACCCACTGGTCATACAGCCCGAACGGCAACAACCGCGCATTGTTCAGCGGCGCATTGACCCAGGCGTCATAGCGCTTGTCCCCGGCCCACTGACTGTCGCGCGTTGCCTGATACTCCCGGCGCAAGCGCTCGAATTCAGCTGCTTTGTGCTCACGCATTTGCTCAACCGACAGCGGCTGCGCATACAGCGTCTCCAGTCGTGAACGCGTGGCGAGTACCAGTTCGATGAATTGGTCACGCTGCTTGAGCCTCGCATCCGACTCTGCCGGTAGCCCGCGAAAGGCGCGCCATTGCCGCGTACCTTCCTGCTCGACAAACGTGGCAAATGACTCGTTGAATTCGGTGTCGTCCTTCACATAGAACTTCTGGTGCGCCAGCTCATGAAAGATCAGCGTGGCCAGTCGCTCATCGCCCCAGCCCATCATCGAATTGAGGATCGGGTCATTGAACCATCCAAGCGTCGAGTACGCTTCGACCCCGCCGATCGACACATCCATACCCTGCAAACGTTGAATCGCCGCTTCGCCACGGGCGGCGCTCTGGCTGTAGTAGCCGCGATAGGCCACGCAGCCGGCAATCGGGAAGCAGTGATTCTGCGGTGTCAGGGAGAACTCTTGAGTAGCGAACACATTCCACACCACGTAGGGGCGATGGATATCGGCGTAAAGGCGATAGCTCTGGTTATCCGGCAAATGCAGATGCTCGCTGGCAAAGGTACGGGCCTTTTGTGATTGAGCCAGATGCGCGCGCAATTTGGCATCGCGGCTGGGGTCGGCAATGACCTTCTCCACCGGCTCCCGGGCGCGCAGCAATTGCAACTGGCCGCTGGCGAGCTGGCTGTAATAGCTGACGCTGGCGCAACCGTTGAGCAACAAAAACAACACACCCGGAAACAAAATCGGAAAAACGCGATCAAGTAACCCAAGGCTGGAAAACGGCCTGATCAAAATAAGAAATTCCCCGGAAAGTCTGCCCCAAGACTATCCCGCCTCAAGGAGCACCGCTATGCGCATGTTCATGCTGACAGGAGGCCTGCTGACGCTGGCCGGTTGTGCCGGATTCGGAATGCCCGACCCCGACCCCTCGCAAGCCTGGATCGATCTTGACGCTCGCCAACACGACACGGCGCTGCAAGCCGTTCAAGTCGATGCCACCCAGGCCATCGACAAACGCTATTTCGAAGTGCAGCCCGGCAGCCATGAGCTGAAGGTGCGCTATCAATTCCCGGTCGAGGCCACCAATATCGGCCCGACTGCCGAACCGCTGTGGCGCGATTGCCAGTTGAGCGTGAAATTCAAGGACTTCAACGCCGGCCAGCGCTATCAGCTGCAGGCTGGCAGCATCGGCTTCAGGCCTTGGGCCAAGCTGTATGACGAACAGCGCAAGGTTGTCGGTCAGGGCACACCGGCGGGCTGTCAGAGCAGTTGATCGGCGCTATGCTGGAAATCCCGTCTAAGGATATCGATCATGCGCAAGTTGACGACATTGCTGGCCGCCAGTGTGCTCGCCGGTTGTCAGAGCCCGTTGCCGGCGGCCGATCCAGACAAAGCCTGGGTCGACTTCGCCATGCCTACCCCCGGCGGCAAGGTGCTGATGGCCGAGCGCCTGGATAAACAGCGCTCGCGCGACGGACGGTTTTTTCAGGTGACGCCCGGTAGTCATGAGCTCACCGTGCGCTTTGACTTCGAAGTATTCGGGGGTGGTCAGGGCATGGATACCGATCCGCAAGAGCGGCTGTGTTACATGACCGTGCCCTATGAATACTTCGAGGCCGGGCAGCGTTACCGCCTTGAGGCCCGATCGCTGGCCTTCACGCCAAGTGCACGCTTGATCAATCGTCAGGGGCAGATCGTTGCCAACGAGCGGCAGATCAATTGCGTGCCGTGATAGGCAATCAGCTATCGTTTTTCTGATAGATGATTCGCTTGGTGCCGTTCTCGCAAGTACCGACGATCATGGCCGAGTCATGCTGCTTCGCCTCCTCCGCCGTGATGATTTCCAGGGTGTACGTTGGGACCGCTTTCGCCTGAATTTTAACCTCGATTTCCTTTCTGAGCTCTTCGCACTTCTTGGGGGCTGCGAAAGCGGAAGTGGCCAGTGCACTGCAAAGGATCGCCAAGCCAATACGTTTCATCGATGAAGCTCCTTGAGGCAGCGCGCACGGGTGTGCGCTGAAGCTGCTGTCGATTATTCGACCACAATTCTGCGGAGCGGGTTCTGACTTTGCTCACACCTTGTATTAATTGCCGGCCGCTGAGCAGGTTTCTAGACTGCCTTCGCGAGCAAGCTCGCTCCCCCACTGGATCTGCGCCGTGCACAAATCCCCTGTGGGAGCGAGCCTGCCCGCGAAAGCGTCAGCCCTGCAAACGCCCAATCAGCTGACCAGCGAAGCCTCGAGGGTGATCTTCGCGTTCAGCACTTTGGAAACCGGGCAACCTTCCTTGGCCTTGTTGCTCAGTTCTTTAAACTGCTGCTGAGTTGCGCCTGGAATCTTCGCCTTGAGAATCAGCTTTACCGCAGTGATTGCGAAGCCGCCGTCAACCTGATCGAGGGTGACTTCAGCGTTGGTGTCGATGCTGTCTGCCTTCAGGCCGGCATCGCCGAGAATCATCGAAAACGCCATGGAAAAGCAGCCGGCGTGGGCCGCGCCGATCAGTTCTTCCGGATTGGTACCCTTGCCGCCTTCAAAGCGCGCCTTGAAGCCGTACGGCGCTTCGCGCAGTACGCCGGTTTCGGTGGAGATCGAGCCGAGACCGGTTTTCAGATCGCCTTCCCAATGCGCCGATGCCTTTTTCACGATAGCCATGTCTGCCTCCTCAAATGTGGCGCGGGACGCCGCGCCTTCGCGGTTTTTACTAGCAAGGCTTCTGAGGATAGACGGCGGAACAAAGTTCAGCCTGGCTGAATCGTTGACTTTTTTAGTAGGAAATTTCGCCGCTGCTATTGAATCTCGGGTATATGCCCTCATTCCATAAAACACGCTTATGGATTTGGCAGGTTTTCGCTCGCAAGAAAAACCTGCCTCCCCACCCGGAGATGCAGGTTCATGAAAAAACTGTCCGACGTAAAATTTTCCACCCTCGACCTGGTGCCAGTGCGCGAAAACGGCAGCGCAGCGCAATCGCTGCGCAACTCGCTGGATCTGGCACAACATGCCGAAAAATTCGGCTACACGCGCTTCTGGGTCGCCGAACATCACAACATGGACGGCATCGCCAGTTCGGCAACTTCGGTGTTGCTCGGCTATCTGGCCGGAGGCACGTCGACGATCCGCGTCGGTTCCGGCGGGGTAATGCTGCCCAACCATGCGCCGCTGGTGATCGCCGAGCAGTTCGGCACCCTCGAGAGCCTGTACCCGGGACGGATCGACCTGGGTCTGGGCCGCGCGCCCGGCTCTGACCAGATGACCGCCCGCGCCTTGCGCCGTGAGCGCTCGGGCAGCGCTGACGACTTCCCTGAAGACGTTGCCGAACTGATGCGCTACCTCGGCCCGCGCACCCCGGAGCAACGGGTGATCGCCATGCCCGGCACCGGCACCAACGTGCCGGTCTGGCTGCTCGGCTCAAGCCTGTTCAGTGCGCAATTGGCGGGTGAGCGCGGCTTGCCTTACGCCTTCGCCTCGCACTTCGCGCCGCGCTTCATGCACGAGGCGATCCGCATCTACCGCAATCACTTCAAACCGTCGGCGGTGCTCGACAAGCCGTACGTGATGCTCGGCGTGCCGCTGGTGGCAGCGGATACCGATGAGCAAGCCGATTACCTGGCGACGTCTGTGTACCAGCGCATTCTTGCGCTGATGCGTGGCCAGAGCCTGGTGCAGCGTCCACCGGTGAAAACCATGGACGGCCTGTGGCTGCCCCATGAACGTGAAGCGGTGGGCGATTTCCTCGGTCTCGCCATGGTCGGCGGCCCGCAGAAGATCCGCGCCAAGCTTGAGGTGTTGATCGAGCAGACCCAGGCGGACGAGCTGATTTTCACCAGTGATCTTTACGAACACGCCGATCGCATCCATTCCTACGAATTGTTGGCCCAAGTCATGAAGGGATAACGCGAACCCTTGTAGGAGCTGTCGAGTGCAACGAGGCTGCGATCTTTTGATTATGATTTGAAATCAAGATCAAAAGATCGCAGCGTCCCGCAGCTCCTACCCGGAAAATCATCGTCCACAAAAAAGCCGACGCATCCACGTCGGCTTTTGTATTTCAGGCGCAATCAACCTCGCTTGTAGACGATGTCCTTGCTGCCGCCTTCGCAACTGCCGACGACGTCGCCATCAGCGGCCGCACCCTTGTCGACAACTTCCAGCGAATAACCGGATACGCCTTTGGCGTCGAGCTTCGCGGCGATTTCGCTTTTCAGCTCTTCACAAGGCTTCCCGGCTGCAAACGCACCACCCGCAAGGCTCAACAAACCTACTGCCAACATGAACTTCTTCATCGGTCGCACTCCCTGGTCGGATTGAATGAGGCGGGCATCGGGTCATCCACCCGATGCGCTCACCTTGTAGCGCTTTGCCATTCCCTATGGCACTCGGCCAGCGCGCAAGTTCAGAAGACTAGCTCAAACTCAGCTGGCGGCAATCTTGAAGCCGACTTTCAGCGTTACCTGAAAGTGCGCCACCTGGCCGTTTTCGATGTGGCCACGGGTTTCGGTCACTTCAAACCATTCCAGATTGCGCAGGGTTTTGTTGGCTTCGGCCAGTGCGTTGTTGATGGCGTCTTCGATGCTGGTGGTGGACGAACCGACCAGCTCGACTTTCTTGTACGTGTGATGGTCACTCATGGCGTTCTCCTTGGGTTGGAATGGCGTGTGAAATTGAGCCTAACAGGCAATTGCACTGTTGATTTCGGCGCCTCTGCGCTGCCGAAGTTCAGAATTTCTGCACTTTCTCGAAGTGGTGAAGTCCCAACCAACACACGCCACTCATCACCAATGCAGGAGAGCCACCATGGCCAACACCTCTTTACGTAAAGCCTCGTTGCAAAGCATGGAAGCCGAGATCGAGAGTCTGCTCAAATCGTTGGAAAGCTTGAAAGACGATGCTTCGGACGAGTCGCGCAAGACCCTCAAGGCGCTGAAAAGCAATGCCGAAAGTGCATTGAAACATTCCCGTCATCTGCTCAGCGACGCGTACGAAGAAGTCAAAGTGAAAACCCGCGAGACCGGCATTGCCACTCGTGATTACGCGCAGGAACATCCTTGGACCACAGCCGGTGTGGCTGTCGGTGCAATCGGTCTGCTCGCTGCCTACTTTTTGTTCAAGCGCGGTGAGTGATCAGGCTGGCGCAGCTCGTTTTTGAGCCACTGCGCCAGTTGCCGGGCGCGCCCGTCCGCGGCGCGCTTGGGTAGCCACAACGCCAGTTGCGCCGGGGTTTCGCAGAAGCCCCACGGCGCAACCAGGCGACCCGCCTTCAGGTCTTCAGTTACTAACGGCTCCGGTGCGATTGCCACGCCGAGACCTGCAACAGCCGCCTCCAGCAAATAATACAAATGCTCAAAACCTTGCCCGAGCTTCAACGCCTTGGAATCGAGGTGGTTTTGCTGTGCCCAGCTGGGCCAGGCTTGCGGGCGAGAGGTGGTGTGCAGCAAGGGCTGCTTGAGCAATTCTGCGCCAGGAGCGTCGTGCAGGTTCTGATAACCGCTGAATAACGGGCTCATCACCGGGCCGATGCGTTCCGCCGCCAGTTCGTAGACCTGCATATCGGCCGGCCACGGTGGCTCGGCGAACAGCAATAGCGCATCAAGGCCCGGGCGCCGAGGATCGAGATCGCCTTCACCGGCCGACAGGTGCAAGCGCAGATCAGGCAAATCGGCATTCAGCCGTCCCAGACGCGGAATGAACCAGCGCGCCAGCAGACTCCCCGAACAACCAAGCACGAACGGCGCATCGGCAGTGCTTTGGGTCAATTCCGCACAAACAGTGCGCAAGCGATCAAACGCCTCTGCGCTGGCATCGCGCAGACGCACGCCGGCATCTGTGAGTTTCAAGCCGCGCCCATCCTTCACGAACAGACTCACGCCGAGATGTTCTTCAAGCGCTTTCAGCTGGCGGCTGACCGCGCCGTGAGTGACATGCAGCTGCTCGGCAGACTGACTGACGCTGTTCAGACGGGCGGTGGCCTCGAAGGCGCGCAAGGCATTAAGCGGGGGAAGGTCGTGGCTCATGGTATCTGTGAGTTTTCCTGACAGGTTGCGGCGATCTTATCGGTTTTCAGCCTGGAAAGTCAGGGGTAGAGTGGTCGTCATTGTCTTCTGACCGAATTCACCTGGAGCGACCCATGACCCAGACTTCGAACACCTCTGATCTGCGTAACGGCCCTGACGCCAACGGCCTGTTTGGTGCATTCGGTGGCCGTTATGTAGCGGAAACCCTGATGCCGTTGATCCTCGACCTGGCCCGCGAATACGAAGCGGCCAAGGAAGATCCGGCATTCAAAGAAGAATTGGCCTACTTCCAGCGTGATTACGTCGGACGTCCGAGCCCGCTGTATTTCGCCGAACGCCTGACCGAGTTCTGCGGCGGCGCCAAGATCTACCTCAAGCGTGAAGAGCTGAACCACACCGGCGCGCACAAGATCAACAACTGCATCGGCCAGATCCTGCTGGCGCGGCGCATGGGCAAGAAGCGCATCATCGCCGAGACCGGCGCCGGCATGCACGGCGTGGCCACGGCCACCGTTGCTGCGCGTTTCGGTCTCGATTGCGTGATCTACATGGGCACCACCGACATCGAACGTCAGCAGGCCAACGTCTTCCGCATGAAGCTGCTGGGCGCTGAAGTCATTCCGGTCGTGGCCGGCACCGGCACCCTGAAAGACGCGATGAACGAAGCCCTGCGTGACTGGGTGACCAACGTCGACAACACTTTCTATCTGATCGGCACTGTGGCCGGCCCACACCCGTATCCAGCAATGGTCCGCGACTTCCAGGCCGTCATCGGTAAGGAAACCCGCGATCAGTTGCAGGCTCAGGAAGGTCGTCTGCCGGACAGTCTGGTGGCATGCATCGGTGGCGGTTCCAACGCCATGGGCCTGTTCCACCCGTTCCTCGATGACAAGAGCGTGGAGATCATCGGCGTCGAAGCCGCCGGTTACGGCATCGAAACCGGCAAGCACGCGGCCAGCCTGAACGGCGGTGTGCCGGGCGTGCTGCACGGTAACCGCACCTTCCTGCTGCAGGACGACGATGGGCAGATCATCGACGCCCACTCGATTTCCGCTGGCCTCGACTATCCGGGCATCGGTCCTGAACACGCCTGGTTGCATGACATCGGCCGCGTCCAGTACACCTCGGTAACCGATGACGAAGCGCTTGAAGCGTTCCACAAATGCTGCCGTCTGGAGGGGATCATTCCTGCCCTGGAAAGCGCCCACGCTCTGGCCGAAGTGTTCAAACGTGCACCGAAGCTGCCGAAGGATCACCTGATGGTGGTCAACCTCTCGGGCCGTGGCGACAAGGACATGCAAACCGTAATGCACCATATGCAACAGTCGCAGCAGGAGAAACACTGATGAGCCGCCTGCAAACCCGCTTTGCCGACCTCAAGCAACAGAACCGCGCCGCGCTGGTGACCTTTGTCACCGCTGGCGATCCTGACTACGACACTTCGCTGGCAATCCTCAAAGGCCTGCCTGCCGCAGGTGCCGACGTGATCGAACTGGGCATGCCGTTCACCGATCCGATGGCCGATGGCCCGGCGATCCAGTTGGCCAATATCCGCGCACTGGGCGCCAAACAGAATCTGGCGAAAACCCTGCAAATGGTTCGCGAATTCCGTGAAGGCAACAGCGACACGCCGCTGGTGTTGATGGGTTACTTCAACCCGATCCACAAATTCGGCGTCGAGCGTTTCATCGCAGAAGCCAAGGATGCCGGCGTCGATGGCCTGATCGTGGTCGACATGCCACCAGAGCACAATGAAGAACTGTGCGACCCGGCGCAGGCTGCCGGGCTGGATTTCATCCGCCTGACCACGCCGACCACCGACGACGCGCGTCTGCCGCGTGTGCTCAACGGCAGTTCCGGTTTTGTCTACTACGTGTCGGTCGCGGGTGTCACCGGCGCCGGTGCAGCGACTCTGGAACACGTGGAAGAGGCGGTTGCACGTCTGCGTCGGCATACCGACCTGCCGATCAGCATTGGCTTCGGTATCCGTACACCGGAGCAGGCTGCGGCCATCGCGCGTCTGGCTGACGGTGTGGTGGTGGGCTCGGCGTTGATCGATCACATCGCCAGTGCCGATACGCCTGAGCAGGCCATTGATGGCGTGTTGAGTCTGTGTTCGGCGCTGTCCCAAGGCGTGCGCAAGGCTCGCGTCTAAAGCCGCAGGGGAAAACCAAAAGGCTTCAGAACATGGGTTCTGAAGCCTTTTTTGTGCTCAGGGTAATTGCAGTCCGCCCGAAGCTTTGTGCAGTTTGCGCAAATGCTCGCCAATCTGCTTGACGTTGGCCTCGCTGGCGGCAATCTCGGCGGCGCGCTTGGGTTCGAGCAGCTTGCGCACTTCAGTATCGAGGTCGCCGGACAGCGCCAGCAGCTTCTTCTGCCGCTGGCTGCTTTCCGCTTCCAGTCGGCCAAACTCGCTCGGCTGGGGCAGTCCGTAACCTTTAGAGTCGAGCAGTTCCGCCGGGCGGCTGAGGAAGCCACTGTTGGCGAGAATCTCCTGCAAGGTCGCGTTGGCTTTGTCCATGCCGCCATTTTCCAGCTCGCGGGCACCGAGGTAGCGTTGCTTGACCTCGTCCTGGGCCAGCAACAACTGCCGGCGGAAACTCGCCTGCTCGAGCAGCAACAGCGCCGCGCTGGTGCGCAGGTCGGCGCGGTCGAACCATTCGCGGCGTTGCTCAGCGCTGAGTGACAGCCAGTCTTCGACAGTGGTCTGCTTGATCGGCAGCTGCTTCTTCAATACATCGAACATCGCTTGATAGCGATCGCGGAACGAGTCGAAGCGGTAACCCAGACGCAGCGCTTCTTTCGGATCGTCGAGCACACTGGTGTCGGCCAGACCACGGCCCTTGAGCACTTCCAGCAAGCCGTTGGGCATGATGCTGTCGAGGCCGACCAGTTGGCTGTTATTGCTGCCGCTGCGCAACAGTTTCAAACCCTCTACCGCGCAGTTGTTGGACAGGAAGAAATAGTTGCCGTCGTAGCTCCAGTGCATCTCGGCGGCATGTTCGACCACGCCCTCGATCTCCTCGCGAGACAGGTTCAGCGGCACTGAAGCGAGGCTGCGCAGCTCGGTCTTGGTGTATTCGTCGATCACCTGTGCCAGCGGCAACACGAACAGCCGCGACGGGTATTTGCCGACCAGTCCGTCCCAGCTCGACAGCTGCACATCGCCAACGAAGGCGCGATAGGACAGCACCAAGTGTTGATCGAGATCGAGGCGGCAATCCGGGCCGCGCGGGCGACCGGGGGCGCAGATCACCAGGCGCAACATGCTGTGGCCCCAGCGACTGACCCAGTTCTGATTGGCCTCGGCCAGCAGGTAATCGACCGCGTAGACCCGTTCCGGATCGACTTGCCCCAGAGGCTGCTTGGCGAAGTCATTGCCCGCATTGAGAAAGGCAAAGCTCTTGCTGCAGGTGTCCTGCGCTGGCGGCGCCCAGCCGAAATGTTCCTTGTAGTAGCGATACAGCGCCGGGCGGCGGCAGGCGTAGCTCGGGTCGAGGAGGAAGTACTCCATGTTGACCGCGACAAATTCCTTGGGACTGGAAATTTCGTACAGGTCCGGGCTGCGAGCGATCTGCCGGTTATGTTGTTCACGCTCGCCACGGCGGCCGACGTACTGTTGCCACCCGGCCAGATCGAGCAGGCGCGGATCGTCGCTGATGGTGAAGCGGCGACCGTTCTGCCCGCGACACTCATCGGGAATACCGATCAGCCCGGCGCTGTTGAAGCGTCGGGTGCAGCGCTGGATCAACGTGCGCTCGGCGCTTGGCCATAAACGCGCGCGGTCGTAGATATGCGTGATTTCGTGCAGCACTGTGGCTAGCAGTTCCTGGCGCACAGTGCCGTGGGGGCGATTGGTTTTCTCTTTCGCCGCGCTGCCATCGGTGAGAGCTGCGAGAAGCTTGCGATTCAGATCAAGTTCGGCAACCAGCGTCGCCTGCCCGTAAGCATTGGCCGGCATGTCGTCGGTCCAGCCGACATCGATACGCCGATCCAGCCGTTCGATGAAGCTCGGCGGCAGTTTCGCCATGGCCTCATCAATCAGCGCCTGACTGGCCTGTTGTTGAGCCGGGCTCAGACCCTCGGTCTTGAGCCGCAATTGCAGGCCGGCGTGGGCGCTGTTGCCAAGCAGCAACAACGCCCCGGCCAGCAGCCAGGCGCCAACGGACCTCACAGTGCGAGGATGGCTTCGGCGAGTACCTGGTCACTGGCGTCGCGCGCTTCCGGCACCCGTGTACGCAATGTGTTGAGAGCGGCCTCGAGGTGCGCGCCACGGATGTCGCCGTTGCTGGCGACGAAACTGGCGGCGTCGTCGTGGGCTTCGCGGATGATTTTCGAATCGCGAATCGACGTGGTGGTATCGGAGGTGAAATCGATGCTGCGCTGGGAGGCACGAACGATGATGTTACTGGTGGCTACCAGGGTGTGCGCCTGGGCCACATCGGCCAACACAAACAGGCCAAGGGCGGCAGCAATCAGCGGGCTACGCATGGAACGACTCCGGAAGGACAAGGATAACTATTGGACGAGAATTGCTTCTGCCAGTTCAAGGTCGCTGGCATGAAGTTTCGGCCGGGTTTTGCGCAGGTAATGCAGCGCGGATTCCAGCCGTGCGCCTCGCCATTCACCGTCACTGGCGACGAAGGCGGCCGCGTCATCATGGGCGGCGAGCAGCAGTTTACGGTCGAACGGCGCAGAAGACACCATGCTGGTGGCGTAACCGCTGACAACCGTGCCTTGGGTCGATGCATTGAAAGCATCGAAGGCGTTGGCAGACATCGCCCAGCAGGCGGTGAATAGAGTAGAAGAGATGAGCAAAGTTGGAAGAAAGCGCATGGGACTCGACAACTGTTAGCGAGCCTGAAGGCTAGCGCAAATGCCCGGGCCAGAGCCAGCGTTGAAACATCGGGACACGGCTGGCGTGTCCCACAATACCGCAAGCGATCAGAGCGTCAGAATGGCCTGAGCCAATTGGGCATCGGTGGCATTGAGTTGTGGCACCTGATGGCGGATGTGATCGAGCGCGCTTTCCAGCTTCACCCCACGGATATCGCCTTCGCTGGCCACGAAGCTGGCGGCATCGTCGCGGGCGGCGAGGACGATCTTGTCGTCACGGAACGAGGAGGTCACATCGGAAGTGGCGTCGGAAGTGGCTTTCAGCGCGCCGACGATCGAGTCGGTGGTGACGATGAAACTGGTAGCACTGGCGTTGGCAGCCACGGCCAGCAGGGCGGCGGCACTGAGCAGGCGAAGACGGGTCATGATGTAACTCCTTTGGATAAACCGTAGTGAGAGGTGGCTCGGTATCTGAGGAGTCAGACGCCTGTTGCGCAACGTTCGCCACGTTCTGCATGGATATTAGGCTGCCAAATCCGGTTCGCCCAGTGGTGGCCAGTGATACTCCAAAGGTTCTGCATAACTGTACTGGTGTTATCTGGGGCTTTCGTGAATTGTACCTGTACTCATTCAGTTATGCGTTTTAGAGCATTCAAGGCCCTGAAACGACAAAACCCGTCGTGGTTGCCCACGACGGGTTTTGCTTGTGCAATTCGGGTTGCTGGCGGTGGGTCTGACGACCAGAGCCAGCGACGCTGCTTAGCGCCAGAACGGCTTGCTCAGCTCTTCGTAGCGTTGTGCTTCGCTGATACCGGCGTCGGCCAGCAGACGCGAATCCAGACGGGCCAGTTGGTGGCGGCTGGAGATGCGGCGCTGCCACAACATCAGGTTGGCGATAACGCGCAGAGGCAGGGAAGCCTGGGTGTTTACAGCTTTGTCTTCGAAGAACAGTTCGGAACTGAGTGTACGTTCCATGGTTGACATCCTTCCGCTTGTGGCGGGATCAGGTAGTGGTTTGACTGGTGCCCATGATCCTCTCGTTTGCCTAGTCTCTGTAGATACAGTTCATTTGTATTGTGAGTGAGCAGTTAACTGTTTATGGATGGTGTACGGGTCGAAATTGGGCAAACTGTACCTGTCTGCACTTGAATGGTGCATTTGAGCTCGTATCAGGGGATTGAGTAGGGCTTTGTTGTAGGAAAAGACCGGTACAGCAGTACAGTTTTTTGCGATCCTGCTTCTCGCGGGCATCCACCGATGCAAAACTGTGTTTGCCTCGGTGGTTATCTGTGTGAATCACACCGCCAGCATGCGCCCGGTTTCTTCCAGGTTCATATGCCAGCTCAGGGCTTCGCGCAGAATATGCGGGGTGTGACCGCCGATTGCACAGGCAGCGCTGAAGTAGTCATTCAGTGCCTGGCGGAAGTCCGGATGCACACAGTTGTCGATGATCACTCGCGCACGCTCCCTTGGCGCGAGGCCGCGTAAATCGGCCAGCCCGACCTCGGTCACCAGGATGTCGACGTCATGCTCGGTATGGTCGACGTGGCTGACCATCGGCACCACGCTGGAGATGGCGCCACCCTTGGCGATCGATTTGGTCACGAATACCGCCAGATGCGCATTGCGCGCGAAGTCGCCGGAGCCGCCGATGCCGTTCATCATCCGCGTACCGCAGACATGGGTAGAGTTGACGTTGCCGTAGATATCAAACTCCAGCGCAGTGTTGATGCCAATGATGCCCAGACGCCGCACCACTTCCGGGTGATTGGAGATCTCCTGCGGCCGCAGAATCAGTTTGTCCTTGTACTTCTCCAGGTTGCCGAACACGTCGCTGTTGCGGCGCTCGGACAGGGTGATCGAACTGCCCGAGGCGAAGCTCAGCTTGCCGGCATCGATCAGGTCGAAAGTCGAATCCTGGAGCACTTCCGAGTACATGGTCAGGTCTTCGAACGGCGAGTCGATCAAGCCGCACATCACCGCGTTGGCGATGTTGCCGATGCCGGCCTGCAGTGGGCCAAGCTTGTTGGTCATGCGCCCGGCCGCGACTTCCTGCTTGAAAAAAGTGATCAGGTGTTCAGCGATGGCATTGGTGTCAACGTCCGGTACCGATACTGTGGACGGCGAGTCCGACTGCTGAGTGATGACAATCGCAACGATCTTCTCCGGCGGAATCGGAATTGCCGTGCTGCCGATGCGATCGTCGACTTTCACCAGCGGGATTGGTGTGCGCGTCGGGCGGTACGTCGGGATATAAATGTCGTGCAGGCCTTCGAGGTTGGCGTTGTGGGCCAGGTTGATCTCGACGATCACTTGTTTGGCGAAGATCGCGAAGCTGGCCGAGTTGCCCACCGAAGTGGTCGGCACGATATGGCCTTGTTCGGTGATGGCGACTGCCTCGATGACGGCAATGTCCGGCAGCTTCAATTGCTGGTTGCGCAGTTGCTCTACGGTTTCCGAGAGATGCTGATCAATGAACATTACTTCGCCGGCGTTGATTGCCTTGCGCAACGTGCTGTCGACCTGAAACGGCATGCGCCGCGACAGCACGCCGGCCTCGGTCAGTTGCTTGTCGAGGTCGTTGCCCAGGCTGGCGCCAGTCATCAGGCTGATCTTCAGCGGCGTGACCTTGGCGCGCTCGGCCAGTGCGTGGGGAACGGCCTTGGCTTCGCCGGCGCGGGTGAAACCGCTCATGCCGACGGTCATGCCGTCCTCAATTAGAGCGGCAGCGTCGGCAGCGCTCATCACTTTGTCCAACAACGAAGGCAGGCGAATACGGTCACGGTACATGGATTATTATCTCGGGCAACGAGTAGCAGGATGCGCAGTCTAGTGAATTTGGCCGGCGCCTGTCCCGCTACCAAGGTCGCAAACGAGGCCTCTATTTCGCGGGTTTGCAGTAAAACACCGTTACCGGATCTGCAACAACGCGGCAAATTGTCCAGCGTCTGGCGCAAACAAAAACGCCCCGACAAGTCGGGGCGTTCGTTATTGCAACGGGTGATTACTCGACCGCTTTGACCATGTCTTCGATGACTTTCTTCGCGTCGCCGAAAACCATCATGGTCTTGTCCAGATAGAACAATTCGTTGTCCAGACCGGCATAGCCGCTGGCCATCGAGCGCTTGTTGACGATGATGGTCTTGGCCTTGAACGCTTCGAGAATCGGCATGCCGGCAATCGGTGACTTCGGATCGTTCTTCGCGGCCGGGTTGACCACGTCGTTCGCGCCGAGCACCAGCACCACGTCGGCCTGACCGAACTCGGAGTTGATGTCTTCCATCTCGAACACCTGGTCGTAAGGCACTTCGGCCTCGGCGAGCAGGACGTTCATATGCCCAGGCATCCGACCGGCCACCGGGTGGATCGCGTACTTCACAGTCACGCCGCGATGGGTCAGCTTCTCGGTCAGCTCCTTCAGCGCATGTTGTGCACGCGCTACTGCTAAGCCATAACCCGGGACGATGATCACGGTGTCGGCGTTGGTCAGCAGGAAAGTCGCGTCATCCGCCGAGCCGGATTTCACCGGGCGGGCTTCCTGCGCACCGGCAGGACCTGCATCTGCCGTATTGCCGAAACCGCCGAGCAGTACATTAAAGAAGGAGCGGTTCATCGCCTTGCACATGATGTACGAGAGAATCGCACCGCTCGAACCCACCAGCGAGCCGGCAATGATCAGCATCGAGTTGTTCAGCGAGAAACCGATGCCCGCCGCCGCCCAGCCGGAATAGCTGTTGAGCATCGACACCACCACCGGCATGTCGGCGCCGCCGATCGGGATGATGATCAGCACGCCCATCACGAACGCCAGGGCCAGCATCAGTGCGAACGCCGTAAGGTTGCCGGTGAACATGAAAGTCAGACCGAGAACCAGCGTTGCCAGACCCAGAATCGCATTGAGCTTGTGCTGGCCACTGAACTGTACCGGTGCGCCCTGGAACAGGCGGAACTTGTACTTGCCCGAGAGCTTGCCAAAGGCAATCACCGAACCGGAGAAAGTGATCGCACCGATTGCCGCACCGAGGAACAGCTCCAGACGGTTGCCCGCCGGGATCGCATCGCCCAGCTGTTTAACGATACCCAACGACTGCGGCTCAACCACTGCCGCAATGGCAATGAACACCGCCGCGAGGCCGATCATGCTGTGCATGAACGCTACCAGTTCCGGCATCTTGGTCATTTCAACGCGTTTGGCCATGATCGAACCGGCGGTGCCGCCGACCAGCAGGCCAACGATGACGTAACCGATACCGGCTGTAGCGAGCTCAGCCCCGAGCTTATAGATCAGGCCGACCGTTGTGATGATGGCCAGCGCCATGCCAAGCATGCCGAACAGGTTGCCGCGCCGCGAGGTGGTCGGGTGGGACAGGCCTTTGAGGGCCTGGATAAAGCAGATCGACGCGATCAGGTAGAGCGTCGTCACGAGATTCATGCTCATTACTTCGGCGCCTCTTCTTTTGCTTTCGGGGCTTTCTTTTTGAACATCTCAAGCATGCGGCGAGTGACCAGGAAGCCACCGAACACATTGACCGCCGCCAGTGCCACAGCCAGCGTGCCCATGGTTTTGCCCAGCGGCGTGACGGTCAGCGCAGCAGCGAGCATGGCGCCGACGATCACGATCGCCGAGATCGCGTTGGTGACTGCCATCAACGGCGTGTGCAGCGCAGGCGTAACGTTCCAGACCACGTGGTAACCGACATAAATCGCCAGCACGAAGATGATCAGGTTGTAGATACCGGGGGAGATAAGCTCTTCCATCGTCTGAATCCCTGCTTAGGCGTTTTTGCGGATGACTTGGCCGTCGCGGCACATCAGGCACGCGGCGACGATGTCGTCTTCGAGGTTGACGTCGAACTGGCCTTCCTTGGTGAACACCAGCTTGAGGAAGTCCAGCAGGTTGCGTGCGTACAGCGCCGAAGCGTCGGCGGCGACTTCACCGGCGAGGTTGGTCGGACCGACGATCGTCACACCGTTTTCCACAACGACCTGATCGGCGACGGTCAGCGGACAGTTGCCACCCTGAGCGGCCGCTAGGTCGATGACCACCGAGCCCGGCTTCATCTGCGCCACGGTCTCGGCGCTGAGCAGCGTCGGCGCTTTGCGGCCCGGAATCAGCGCGGTGGTGATGACGATATCGGCCTGCTTGGCGCGCTCGTGCACAGCCTGCGCCTGACGCTGCATCCAGCTCGCCGGCATCGGCCGCGCGTAACCGCCGACACCGACGGCGCATTCGCGCTCTTCATCGGTCTCGTAAGGCACGTCGACGAACTTGGCGCCGAGGGATTCGATCTGTTCCTTCACCGCTGGACGCACGTCGGACGCTTCGATCACCGCACCCAGGCGTTTCGCTGTGGCAATCGCCTGCAAACCGGCCACGCCCGCGCCAAGAATCAGCACCCGCGCCGCTTTCACGGTACCCGCAGCAGTCATCAGCATCGGCATGAAGCGTGGGTAATAGTGAGCCGCGAGCAACACCGCTTTGTAGCCGGCGATATTCGCCTGCGACGACAACACATCAAGACTCTGCGCCCGCGAGGTGCGCGGCGCCGCTTCGAGGGCGAATGCGGTAATGCCGCATTCGGCCATCTTCGCGATGGTCTCGTTGTTGAACGGGTTGAGCATGCCCACGAGCACCGTGCCGCGCTTGATCAGCGGCAGTTCGGCATCGCTTGGCGCGACCACTTTGAGAATCAGCTCGGCGCCAAACGCGTCATTGGCGCTGCCAATGCTTGCGCCGGCCGCTTCATAGGCACTGTCGACGACACTGGCTTTGACGCCAGCGCCGCTTTGCACAGTGACCTTATGGCCTTGGCTGATCAGCTTCTTGATGGTTTCCGGGGTTGCAGCAACCCGTGTTTCACCGGTCTGGGTTTCGAGAGGAACACCAATGTGCACGTCAAATCTCCTGCGTGATCTTATTGAGTAAACCCATGCACTACGGATGGTGCGACTGGGGCGGCCGATCAGCACGATCCCGCCGAATCAGGGCGGGGCGCGGCATTTTGCAGGCGAACTTTATGCCCTTCAAGGGATTATGACGGGTGACGGAAAATTAACTACAAGTCATGCCGTGACCGAATGTCGCAGATGGCCAGTTGAACCCCTTGCAGGCCGTGACCTGCAAGGATTCTGGCTGAATTTGAAAAAAATTCGCATCGGTGGCGTGAATAGGCAGCAATGAGTCGCCGTTAGAGGCTCAAAGCCACGTGTTTGGCAGCTTGTGGGACGTCTGTACGACTTTCGGATACAGTCTGCTCAGAAGCGACAAATAGTTATATCTGTAGGGCTTTGGTTTTTCTGACTACGAGGTTAGGTATTGCGCAAAGCCTTTATTCTTCTAGGCTGTAGCTCTGCGCCTGATTTACCAGCCAGTCACGAAATGCCTTCAGCGATGCCGATTCGACCTTTCGCTCCGGAATCATCAGGTAATAGGCCTTGATGCTGGAAAGCGCTTGAGAGTTGGCAACCACCAGACGTTTCTCTGTCAGCTCGCGCTGAATCAGAAACGGCGGAATCAGCGCAACGCCCATGTCGTGCATGGCTGCCTGGGCAAGCATCGAGAATAGCTCGTAGCGTGGACCTGTCATGTCGCGAGGGATATTCAATTGCTGCGAGTTGAACCATTGGCGCCAGGCGTAAGGTCGGGTGGTCTGCTGCAGCAGCGGTAGCTCGGCGATGGCTTGCGCTGTCAGCTGCGTGTGATCGCCGAGTAGGGCGGGGCTGCACACCGGCATCGGATTCTCGCCCATCAATCTGTGGGATTCGGTACCCGACCAATCGGCATCGCCGAAGTAGATCGCGGCATCGAATTCGGTGTCGGCAAACAGGAACGGCCGGGTGCGGTTGGTCAGGTTGACGGTCACTTCCGGGTGCTTGAGCTGGAAATCCTTGAGCCGTGGCAGCAGCCATTGCGTGCCGAAGGTCGGGACGACTGCGAGCTCGATGACGTTGGTGCCCTGCTGGCCCATTACCGAGAGGGTGTCGCGCTCCACCGCATCAAGCTGAGTCGCCACCCGACGACTGTAGGAAAGACCCGCCTCGGTCAGTTTCACTCCACGTCGCGAGCGTCGGAACAGTTCCACGCTGAGGAAATCTTCCAGGCTGGCGATCTGTCGGCAAATGGCGCCTTGGGTGAGCGACAGTTCTTCAGCAGCACGGGTAAAGCTCTCATGGCGGGCGGCAGCTTCGAAACTGATCAGGGCGGCGGTGCTGGGGATCTTCCTGCGCATGTACGTCAACCTCACTAATGCGCCGCATAAAAGGCTATTCGCGACGGTACGGAGTGAGAAATTAGCACAACAGAATGCGAAATCCTCGTTTGCTCCGACGGCGAACCGCGCCTAGGATCAATGCCACGTTAATTCACCCGATTGCGAGGGCACACTCATGGGCGGTAAAGCTAGCTTCAACTGGATCGATCCCCTGCTGCTGGATCAACAGCTCACCGAAGAAGAGCGCATGATCCGCGACACCGCCGCGCAGTTCGCTCAACAGAGTCTCGCCCCGCGTGTGCTCGAAGCTTTCCGTCATGAAAAGACCGACCCGGCAATCTTCCGCGAGATGGGTGAAGTCGGCCTGCTCGGCGCGACCATTCCCGAGCAATACGGTGGCAGTGGTCTGAATTACGTCAGTTATGGCCTGATTGCCCGTGAGGTCGAGCGCGTCGACTCTGGCTATCGCTCGATGATGAGCGTGCAATCCTCACTGGTGATGGTGCCGATCAACGAATTCGGTACCGAAGCACAGAAGCAGAAGTACCTGCCGAAACTGGCTTCCGGCGAATGGATCGGTTGCTTTGGTCTGACCGAGCCGAACCACGGTTCCGATCCGGGCGCGATGATTAGCCGGGCGCGCAAGGTCGATGGCGGCTACAGCCTGACCGGCGCGAAGATGTGGATCACCAACAGCCCGATCGCTGACGTATTTGTGGTCTGGGCCAAGGATGACGCCGGCGATATCCGTGGATTCGTTCTGGAGAAAGGCTGGAAAGGTCTGAGCGCTCCGGCGATTCACGGCAAGGTCGGCCTGCGCGCTTCCATCACCGGCGAGATCGTCATGGACAACGTGTTCGTGCCGGAAGAAAACATCTTCCCGGACGTCCGAGGTCTGAAAGGTCCGTTCACCTGCCTCAACTCCGCACGCTACGGCATTTCCTGGGGCGCACTGGGCGCGGCCGAGTTCTGCTGGCACACCGCGCGTCAATACACTCTGGATCGTCAGCAATTCGGTCGACCGTTGGCCGCGACTCAACTGGTGCAGAAGAAACTCGCCGACATGCAGACCGAGATCACTCTGGCGCTGCAAGGCTGCTTGCGACTGGGCCGGATGAAGGACGAGGGTACCGCCGCCGTTGAAATCACTTCGATCATGAAGCGCAACTCCTGCGGCAAGTCGCTGGATATTGCGCGGATGGCGCGCGACATGCTCGGTGGCAATGGTATCTCCGATGAGTTCGGCGTGGCCCGTCATCTGGTCAACCTGGAAGTGGTGAATACCTATGAAGGTACCCACGACGTTCACGCGCTGATCCTCGGGCGTGCGCAAACCGGTCTGCAGGCGTTCTATTAATAGGAGGGCGGACCATGGGCGCGCTGTCGCATCTACGGGTACTGGATTTATCGCGAGTACTGGCCGGGCCTTGGGCCGGACAGATCCTCGCCGACCTGGGCGCCGAGGTGATCAAGGTCGAGCGCCCGGGCAATGGTGATGACACCCGCGCCTGGGGCCCGCCCTTTCTTAAAGACGCTTACGGCGAGAACACATCGGAAGCGGCTTATTACCTCTCGGCCAACCGCAACAAGCAATCGGTGACCATCGACTTCACCCGTTCTGAAGGTCAGAAGCTGGTGCGCGACCTGGCGGCGAAGTCGGACATTATGATTGAGAATTTCAAAGTAGGTGGTCTGGCGGCCTATGGTCTGGACTATGAGTCGCTGAGGGTTCTCAACCCGAATCTGATCTACTGCTCAATCACCGGCTTCGGCCAGACCGGCCCGTACGCGAAGCGCGCAGGGTATGACTTCATGATCCAGGGGCTTGGCGGCTTGATGAGCCTGACCGGCCGGCCTGACGGAGATGAGGGCGCCGGTCCGGTGAAAGTCGGTGTCGCGCTCACGGATATTCTTACTGGGCTGTATTCAACGGTGGCGATCCTCGCGGCGTTGGCTCATCGCGATCACGACGGTGGTGGCCAGCACATCGATATGGCGTTGCTGGATGTGCAGGTCGCGTGTCTGGCTAACCAGGCGATGAACTACCTGGCCACGGGCAATGCGCCAAAGCGTCTGGGAAATGCGCATCCCAACATCGTGCCTTATCAGGACTTTCCTACGGCGGATGGTGACTTCATTCTTACGGTGGGTAATGACGGGCAGTTCCGCAAGTTCGCAGAGGTGGCTGGCCAACCGCAGTGGGCGGATGATCCGCGCTTCGCGACCAACAAGCTGCGGGTAGCGAACCGCGCGGTGCTGATCCCGTTGATCCGCCAAGCTACGGTCTTCAAGACCACGGCCGAGTGGGTTGCTCAACTGGAGCAGGCGGGTGTCCCTTGTGGGCCGATCAATGATCTGTCGCAGGTGTTTGAAGATCCCCAGGTGAAGGCGCGCGGTCTGGCGATAGAGCTGCCGCATGCATTAGCGGGGATGGTGCCTCAGGTGGCCAGCCCGATTCGATTGTCGGAGACGCCCGTTGAATATCGTCATGCGCCTCCTTTATTAGGCGAGCACACATTAGAGGTTCTGCAGCGGGTGCTGGGTCTGGGGGCAGGCGCGGTGGCTACGTTGAAGGAGGAAGGCGTCCTTTAAGTCTTCTTCTATATAGAAGAAGCTCTTTTCTCATTTGATTGGATGTTTTTTAACCAATACGCAAGTTATTGAAAGAAAAGCGAAATTAACGGTTGACGGCAGATTCCAGAGGTCTATAATTCGCCCCACTTCCGGCGCAGTCGAAACGGAAAACTCCTTGAGATTCAAAGAGTTACGCGGTTTTCGACAGCGGCTTGCTTCAGGTCATCGAAGTCTGGAAGGAGTTGAAAGGGCAGTGATGTGTAGCTCTTTTAACGGTTCGATCTTCTCGGTCGAAAGCGGAGAAAAAGAGGTGTTGACAGCAGCGATTAACGCTGTAGAATTCGCCTCCCGCTAACGAGAGATCGGAAGCGCAAGTGGTTGAAGTTGTTGAAGAATTCTTCGAAAACTTCTGAAAATAATCACTTGACAGCAAATGAGGCTGCTGTAGAATGCGCGCCTCGGTTGAGACGAAAGATCTTAACCAACCGCTCTTTAACAATTGAATCAAGCAATTCGTGTGGGTGCTTGTGCAGTCAGACTGATAGTCAACAAGATTATCAGCATCACAAGTTACTCCGCGAGAAATCAAAGATGTAACCAACGATTGCTGAGCCAAGTTTAGGGTTTCTTAAAAACCCAAAGATGTTTGAACTGAAGAGTTTGATCATGGCTCAGATTGAACGCTGGCGGCAGGCCTAACACATGCAAGTCGAGCGGATGAAAGGAGCTTGCTCCTGGATTCAGCGGCGGACGGGTGAGTAATGCCTAGGAATCTGCCTGGTAGTGGGGGACAACGTTTCGAAAGGAACGCTAATACCGCATACGTCCTACGGGAGAAAGCAGGGGACCTTCGGGCCTTGCGCTATCAGATGAGCCTAGGTCGGATTAGCTAGTTGGTGAGGTAATGGCTCACCAAGGCGACGATCCGTAACTGGTCTGAGAGGATGATCAGTCACACTGGAACTGAGACACGGTCCAGACTCCTACGGGAGGCAGCAGTGGGGAATATTGGACAATGGGCGAAAGCCTGATCCAGCCATGCCGCGTGTGTGAAGAAGGTCTTCGGATTGTAAAGCACTTTAAGTTGGGAGGAAGGGTTGTAGATTAATACTCTGCAATTTTGACGTTACCGACAGAATAAGCACCGGCTAACTCTGTGCCAGCAGCCGCGGTAATACAGAGGGTGCAAGCGTTAATCGGAATTACTGGGCGTAAAGCGCGCGTAGGTGGTTTGTTAAGTTGGATGTGAAATCCCCGGGCTCAACCTGGGAACTGCATCCAAAACTGGCAAGCTAGAGTATGGTAGAGGGTGGTGGAATTTCCTGTGTAGCGGTGAAATGCGTAGATATAGGAAGGAACACCAGTGGCGAAGGCGACCACCTGGACTGATACTGACACTGAGGTGCGAAAGCGTGGGGAGCAAACAGGATTAGATACCCTGGTAGTCCACGCCGTAAACGATGTCAACTAGCCGTTGGGAGCCTTGAGCTCTTAGTGGCGCAGCTAACGCATTAAGTTGACCGCCTGGGGAGTACGGCCGCAAGGTTAAAACTCAAATGAATTGACGGGGGCCCGCACAAGCGGTGGAGCATGTGGTTTAATTCGAAGCAACGCGAAGAACCTTACCAGGCCTTGACATCCAATGAACTTTCCAGAGATGGATTGGTGCCTTCGGGAACATTGAGACAGGTGCTGCATGGCTGTCGTCAGCTCGTGTCGTGAGATGTTGGGTTAAGTCCCGTAACGAGCGCAACCCTTGTCCTTAGTTACCAGCACGTAATGGTGGGCACTCTAAGGAGACTGCCGGTGACAAACCGGAGGAAGGTGGGGATGACGTCAAGTCATCATGGCCCTTACGGCCTGGGCTACACACGTGCTACAATGGTCGGTACAAAGGGTTGCCAAGCCGCGAGGTGGAGCTAATCCCATAAAACCGATCGTAGTCCGGATCGCAGTCTGCAACTCGACTGCGTGAAGTCGGAATCGCTAGTAATCGCGAATCAGAATGTCGCGGTGAATACGTTCCCGGGCCTTGTACACACCGCCCGTCACACCATGGGAGTGGGTTGCACCAGAAGTAGCTAGTCTAACCTTCGGGAGGACGGTTACCACGGTGTGATTCATGACTGGGGTGAAGTCGTAACAAGGTAGCCGTAGGGGAACCTGCGGCTGGATCACCTCCTTAATCGACGACATCAGCTGCTGCATGAGCTCCCACACGAATTGCTTGATTCATTGAAGAAGACGATAGAAGCAGCTTTAAGCTCCAAGCTGATAGCTCTGAGCTAACAGTTACAAGCTCGAAATTGGGTCTGTAGCTCAGTTGGTTAGAGCGCACCCCTGATAAGGGTGAGGTCGGCAGTTCGAATCTGCCCAGACCCACCA
Source organism: Pseudomonas sp. TE9122 (assembly GCF_056278925.1). NCBI lineage: Bacteria > Pseudomonadati > Pseudomonadota > Gammaproteobacteria > Pseudomonadales > Pseudomonadaceae > Pseudomonas > Pseudomonas sp. TE9122. The sequence continues at coordinate 5,555,880 of NZ_JBWBQI010000001.1, forward strand.
ATTTTGTTATGGGGCCATAGCTCAGCTGGGAGAGCGCCTGCCTTGCACGCAGGAGGTCAGCGGTTCGATCCCGCTTGGCTCCACCATAAACTGCTTCGAAGTTTGAGAGTTTAGAAATGAATATTCGAACTGAATATTGATTTCTAGTCTTTTGATTAGATCGTTCTTTAAAAATTTGGGTATGTGATAGAAAGATAGACTGAACGTTACTTTCACTGGTAACGGATCAGGCTAAGGTAAAATTTGTGAGTTCTCTTAGTTGAGAAATTCGAATTTTCGGCGAATGTCGTCTTCACAGTATAACCAGATTGCTTGGGGTTATATGGTCAAGTGAAGAAGCGCATACGGTGGATGCCTTGGCAGTCAGAGGCGATGAAAGACGTGGTAGCCTGCGAAAAGCTTCGGGGAGTCGGCAAACAGACTTTGATCCGGAGATGTCTGAATGGGGGAACCCAGCCATCATAAGATGGTTATCTTGTACTGAATACATAGGTGCAAGAGGCGAACCAGGGGAACTGAAACATCTAAGTACCCTGAGGAAAAGAAATCAACCGAGATTCCCTTAGTAGTGGCGAGCGAACGGGGACTAGCCCTTAAGTGGCTTTGAGATTAGCGGAACGCTCTGGAAAGTGCGGCCATAGTGGGTGATAGCCCTGTACGCGAAAATCTCTTAGTCATGAAATCGAGTAGGACGGAGCACGAGAAACTTTGTCTGAATATGGGGGGACCATCCTCCAAGGCTAAATACTACTGACTGACCGATAGTGAACTAGTACCGTGAGGGAAAGGCGAAAAGAACCCCGGAGAGGGGAGTGAAATAGATCCTGAAACCGTATGCGTACAAGCAGTGGGAGCAGACTTTGTTCTGTGACTGCGTACCTTTTGTATAATGGGTCAGCGACTTATTTTCAGTGGCGAGCTTAACCGAATAGGGGAGGCGTAGCGAAAGCGAGTCTTAATAGGGCGTCTAGTCGCTGGGAATAGACCCGAAACCGGGCGATCTATCCATGGGCAGGTTGAAGGTTAGGTAACACTGACTGGAGGACCGAACCGACTACCGTTGAAAAGTTAGCGGATGACCTGTGGATCGGAGTGAAAGGCTAATCAAGCTCGGAGATAGCTGGTTCTCCTCGAAAGCTATTTAGGTAGCGCCTCATGTATCACTGTAGGGGGTAGAGCACTGTTTCGGCTAGGGGGTCATCCCGACTTACCAAACCGATGCAAACTCCGAATACCTACAAGTGCCGAGCATGGGAGACACACGGCGGGTGCTAACGTCCGTCGTGAAAAGGGAAACAACCCAGACCGTCAGCTAAGGTCCCAAAGTTATGGTTAAGTGGGAAACGATGTGGGAAGGCTTAGACAGCTAGGAGGTTGGCTTAGAAGCAGCCACCCTTTAAAGAAAGCGTAATAGCTCACTAGTCGAGTCGGCCTGCGCGGAAGATGTAACGGGGCTCAAACCATACACCGAAGCTACGGGTATCATCTTAGGATGATGCGGTAGAGGAGCGTTCTGTAAGCCTGTGAAGGTGAGTTGAGAAGCTTGCTGGAGGTATCAGAAGTGCGAATGCTGACATGAGTAACGACAATGGGTGTGAAAAACACCCACGCCGAAAGACCAAGGTTTCCTGCGCAACGTTAATCGACGCAGGGTTAGTCGGTCCCTAAGGCGAGGCTGAAAAGCGTAGTCGATGGAAAACAGGTTAATATTCCTGTACTTCTGGTTATTGCGATGGAGGGACGGAGAAGGCTAGGCCAGCTTGGCGTTGGTTGTCCAAGTTTAAGGTGGTAGGCTGAGATCTTAGGTAAATCCGGGATCTTAAGGCCGAGAGCTGATGACGAGTTACCCTTTGGGTGACGAAGTGGTTGATGCCATGCTTCCAAGAAAAGCTTCTAAGCTTCAGGTAACCAGGAACCGTACCCCAAACCGACACAGGTGGTTGGGTAGAGAATACCAAGGCGCTTGAGAGAACTCGGGTGAAGGAACTAGGCAAAATGGCACCGTAACTTCGGGAGAAGGTGCGCCGGTGAGGGTGAAGGACTTGCTCCGTAAGCTCATGCCGGTCGAAGATACCAGGCCGCTGCGACTGTTTATTAAAAACACAGCACTCTGCAAACACGAAAGTGGACGTATAGGGTGTGACGCCTGCCCGGTGCCGGAAGGTTAATTGATGGGGTTAGCTAACGCGAAGCTCTTGATCGAAGCCCCGGTAAACGGCGGCCGTAACTATAACGGTCCTAAGGTAGCGAAATTCCTTGTCGGGTAAGTTCCGACCTGCACGAATGGCGTAACGATGGCGGCGCTGTCTCCACCCGAGACTCAGTGAAATTGAAATCGCTGTGAAGATGCAGTGTATCCGCGGCTAGACGGAAAGACCCCGTGAACCTTTACTATAGCTTTGCACTGGACTTTGAATTTGCTTGTGTAGGATAGGTGGGAGGCTTTGAAGCGTGGACGCCAGTTCGCGTGGAGCCATCCTTGAAATACCACCCTGGCAACTTTGAGGTTCTAACTCAGGTCCGTTATCCGGATCGAGGACAGTGTATGGTGGGTAGTTTGACTGGGGCGGTCTCCTCCTAAAGAGTAACGGAGGAGTACGAAGGTGCGCTCAGACCGGTCGGAAATCGGTCGTAGAGTATAAAGGCAAAAGCGCGCTTGACTGCGAGACAGACACGTCGAGCAGGTACGAAAGTAGGTCTTAGTGATCCGGTGGTTCTGTATGGAAGGGCCATCGCTCAACGGATAAAAGGTACTCCGGGGATAACAGGCTGATACCGCCCAAGAGTTCATATCGACGGCGGTGTTTGGCACCTCGATGTCGGCTCATCACATCCTGGGGCTGAAGCCGGTCCCAAGGGTATGGCTGTTCGCCATTTAAAGTGGTACGCGAGCTGGGTTTAGAACGTCGTGAGACAGTTCGGTCCCTATCTGCCGTGGACGTTTGAGATTTGAGAGGGGCTGCTCCTAGTACGAGAGGACCGGAGTGGACGAACCTCTGGTGTTCCGGTTGTCACGCCAGTGGCATTGCCGGGTAGCTATGTTCGGGAAAGATAACCGCTGAAAGCATCTAAGCGGGAAACTTGCCTCAAGATGAGATCTCACTGGAACCTTGAGTTCCCTGAAGGGCCGTCGAAGACTACGACGTTGATAGGTTGGGTGTGTAAGCGCTGTGAGGCGTTGAGCTAACCAATACTAATTGCCCGTGAGGCTTGACCATATAACACCCAAGCAATTTGCTGACCTGAAAAGGCACCAGATTGCGGTGTGTGAAGACGAAACGAACCGAAAGTTCGAAGTTCACAAACACCTAGCTGTCACATACCCAATTTGCTGAAGCGAGGCCATCCGGTCCCGAGTCAGTACCCGAATTTCTTGACGACCATAGAGCGTTGGAACCACCTGATCCCATCCCGAACTCAGCAGTGAAACGATGCATCGCCGATGGTAGTGTGGGGTTTCCCCATGTGAGAGTAGGTCATCGTCAAGATTAAATTCCGAAACCCCAATTGCGAAAGCAGTTGGGGTTTTGTTTTAGTAGAAGTTCCTGTTTTTGCTGGCTTGTTACCGTGTTGACGGGCCAGATAAAGAATTTCTTGACGACCATAGAACATTGGAACCACCTGATCCCATCCCGAACTCAGAAGTGAAACGATGTATCGCCGATGGTAGTGTGGGGTTTCCCCATGTGAGAGTAGGTCATCGTCAAGATTGAATTCCGAAACCCCTGTCTGCTAACGCAGACAGGGGTTTTGTCATTAAAACGTGTACGAAAGATCATGCCGTTCTGCGAGTCTTGCTGTTGCGTCTTGCCTGCCACTTGCGCCACCAGATATAAACCCCCGTCCCTGACAACCCCGCAATCAACACACCCAGTACCGCGATCATTACCTGCCCTGTTACCCCGATGATCCGTCCCCCATGTATGGGCAACTGGAGTCGATAGAACTGCTCTCCAAGCGTTCCCTGTCCAGCGATTTCCTGTCCCAATAATCGGCCATCGGTACCGTGAAAAAACAACCAGGATTTTCCATGTGCGTCCGTATCGTGCTGTCCAAATCCTGCGCCGTAGAAGTTGTACTCAAAGCTGTAATACAACTCGCCGATTGCCGCCGTCAGTCCTAATCGTTTCCCTTCCTGCAATGCCCTTTCGTACGCCTGTTGATAACTCAACTGTGTCGTCCCCAGTTGATTGGCGGGCATTCGTCCTCTGGCTTCATAAACGCTCGGCTCGATGGGCGAAAACAACGAAACTGCAGGCTTGAACACCTGGCTCGGCAAGTTCATCGCCACGCTGCTGACGGCGATCGGTAACAGCAGCAGCCACAACCACAATCCTCCGGCGCGATGCAGATCGAAGTTCAAGCGGTAGGCATGCCCGCCTTTGACCTTCCAAGCAGTCGCCCACTTCTTCCAGAAGGGCTTGCCCCGCGGCAAGGTCAGGAACAATGCGACAAAGCAGTCGATCACCCACGCGATCGCCACCCCACCCATCAACAGCAATCCCCAGTTACCGGGCAATGTCAGGTTGTAATGAAACTCCAGAATGAACGGGATGAAGTTCTCTCGTTGAAAACAGCATTCACCCCAGTAGCGCGCGCCTTTTTGCTCCGCGCTGATCGGGTCCAGATAGAACACCTGATTGCGCTCATCGAACGGCTGGCCCGTCGCCGGATCTTTACGCGGAACGGCCGCCAGCAGCGCCGTATGCCCCGCCTCCTGCGGATACTCCATGTACCAGACTTGCAGTTTCGGATGTGCAGTTTGCACCGCCTCTACCAACGCGCCGGGCGGCAGGCGCTCACCCACTGACGTCACTTCATAGAATTGCGGATTCAGCCATTCATCCAGTTCATGATTGAACGCCAGCACACTGCCTGTAAGGCCCGCCAGCAATAGAAACACCGCAATGGCCAGGCCGATATATCGATGCAATAAAACCAGAAACGCACGCATACAGAACACCCCCGAAGAAACGACAAAGCCAGCCCCTGATATCAGGGGCTGGCTTTTTTATGCACAGGACACGGCTTTAGAACTGATAGCTAACGGTCGCCGCTACGTTGCGTTCTTCGCCCATGTAGCAGAAGTTCAGACTGGCGCAGGACGCGACATAGGATTCATTGGTCAGGTTGTTCGCGTTGAGCCGTACATCAACACCCTTCAAACCAATCTTGCCCAGGTGATAACCAATCGAGGCGTCGAACAACGTGTAAGACGGCACCCTCATCGTGTTTTCCGCATCGGCCCAGCTGTAGCCGACATATCGCACGCCGCCACCCAGGCGAAGACCATCAAGTGCGGCGCTGTCGAATTTGTAGTCAGCCCATAGCGAGGCCATGTGGCGCGGCGCTTGAGTCGGCGAGTTGCCCTTGTTTTCGATTACATCGCTCGGCGTACTCAAAGTGCTGATCATCGATTTTGAATATTCGATATCAGTGAAGGTGTAACTGCCGAGTACTTTGAAGTTGTCGGTCAGTTGCATGTGCGCCTCCACCTCCAGACCTTGCGAGCGCACAGCGCCGACTGCGCGATAGAAGTTTTCCTGCGGCAGTTTGGTCGCGAGGTTTTCCTGGTCGATGCGGAACAGCGAGGCGGTGAACAGATTATCGGTGCCCGGCGGCTGGTACTTCAAACCGACTTCCCACTGTTTGCCATCGGTAGGAGCCAGTGGGTTGCCGGCGCTGTCGGCATAGGAGTTCGGGTTGAAAGACTCGGAGTAGCTGATGTATGGCGCCAGACCGTTATCGAACAGGTATAGCGCGCCGGCACGCCCAGTGAGTTTCGTGCGCCGATCATTGGTCTCTGTACCAACCGGACGCCCCGCTTCGGCGATGCGGTTTTCATCGGATGTCTCGACCCAGTCCTGACGCAGGCCCAGCGAGAAGCGCCACTTGTCCATCTCGATCAGGTCTTGCAGGTACACACCGGTCTGTTCGAGGCGACGCAGATAGCTGGTGTCGCCATACATTTCGATCGCCGAGTTGCCGTATACCGGATTGAACGCATTGATCGGCGCCAGTCCACCACTGGTCCAGTCGACCACGGTTTTGCGCCGTTGATAATCCGCGCCCATCAGGACTGTGTGCTTGGTCGCGCCGGTGAAGAATTCGGCCTGCAGCATGTTGTCGACGATAAACGCATGCAGGCGCTCATCACCGCCGGTGTAATAACGGTTCAGTTCATTGCTGGTCGGAGTGGTCCAGCCATAGGCGTAGACCTGATCCATGTTCACTTTGGAATCGAGATAACGGAAATTCTGCCGCGCCGTGAAGACATCGTTGAAGCGATGTTCGAACTGATAGCCAAACGACTGCTGGTCACGGGAGTAGCCATCGATCCCCGGCTCGCCCTCGAAGAAGCGCGGCGAGATGCGCTCGCCATTGCGCTGATGGACTGTGCCGTCCGCCGGAACGCCGCCGTGATAGCCGCCGTCCGGATCGTGCTGCAGATAGGCTTGCAGAGTCAGCGAGGTGTCTTCGCTGAAATCGACGCTCAGCGTCGGCGCAAGGGCGAAGCGTTTTTCCTTGTTATGGTCGAATTGCGTGTCGGACTGATCGCTTAGTCCGGTCAGACGATAGGCAATGCGCTTGTCGTCATCGACCGGACCGCTGAAGTCAAAACCAACCCCACGCTGGCCTTGCGTCCCCACTGTCGCCTGCACCTGATGGTAGGCCTCATACAACGGCTTTTTGCTGGTCAGCGCGACCAGACCGCCGGGCGAGCTACGGCCGTACAGCACGGACGACGGGCCTTTGAGAATGTCCACACGCTCAAGGAAATACGGATCGACCTGCATGGTGCTGTAGGTGCCGCTGTCGCCCATCGACTTGAGGCCGTCGAGGTAGATGTTGTCCACCGAGCCGTCGTTGAAACCGCGCATCGCCACGTAGTCGTAACGGTGCGTAGCGCCATACGGGTTGGTCAGCACGCCCGGGGCGTAGCGCATCGCTTGCGAGACGGTCTGCGAGCCTTGGTCATCCATTTGCTCGCGCGTGACCACCGATACGCTTTGCGAGGTTTCCAGCAATGCGGTACTGGTCTTGGTGGCGATCTGGCTGTGCGTGGCGTTGTAGCCGGCCATGCTGCCCAGCGCGTTGCCGAGGGCAAAACCTTTGATATCAGTGGTCGGCAAGGCCAGAGCTTCGCTTTCAGCGAGTGGGCGCAGAATGTAGCTGCTGCCGTCCTGGCTGACGGCTTCCAACCCTGAGCTGCCGAGCAAATGGCTCAAGGCCTGGTCGGTCGAATATTCACCCTGCACGCCGGGTGATTGCTGACCTTGAGTCTGTTGCGGTGTCATCGCCAGGGTGATACCGGCCTGCCGGGCAAACTGATTCAACGCCTCGCCCAATGGCCCGGCAGCAATGTTGTAGCGGTGGCTGATCTCGGTGCCGGTGTTGGCGGCCAGACTCAGGCTCGGTAACACGCTGACGCCCAGCGCGGTGGTCAGCAGTGCCGCCCGAACCGCATGGCGCAGCAGTGTCGATTCTGCAGTGAAATTCAGAGGGTTCTTACAAGTGGCGCGGACAGTCATTGTGGATTTCCGTAGGCAGTCGCGGGGGCTGAGTTGAAGTGCTTACTGACTAAGCCGGACTGCCTGCGAAAACCCGCCAAAAAATGTTCAGACCGCACGCTCCAGAGTCACCCACCAGCGGGTGCGATAACGCAATTGCACCGGCAGCGTCTGCGGCAGGACCGCCAGCAGCCTGTCGGTGTCCTCCAGACGGAACACCCCAGAGAGGCGCAAGTCTGCGATATCCGCCGCGCAACTCAGAAACCCCGGGCGATAACGGGCGACTTCAGCAAGAAAATCACCCAGGCGCATATTGCGCGTGACGATCAAACCGTCGAGCCAGGCGCCCGCATCCATATCCGGCGTAGGCGCTGCGCGCAAACCGCTTTGGTTGACCAGAAAACTTTGCCCGGCGAGCGCTTCGAGGGAATGACCGCCAGCGCGAACCAACACTCGGCCGCGGGTAACGCTGAGCCGCGTGCACTGATCGTCCTGACGCAAAATGAAACGCGCGTCGAACGGTTCATAACTCCCGTGGCGATTCTGTACGCGCAGCGGTCGATCGGATGCCGCGCCTTCGTCAGAGCCGCCGCAGGTAACGATGATTTCGCCACGGGTCAGTTTGATCAGGCGCTGCTGCGCGGTGTAATCCAGGTCCACGGCGCTGGCGGTATTGAGTTCGATGCGCGTGCCGTCGGGCAACTGGAAACCGCGCCGTTCGCCGGTCGCCGTCGCGTAGTCGGCGCTCCATTGCTGCCAAGCGGCGCTGTCCTTGGCCAGCCACGCGGCGGAGCCCATCAACAGCGCGCCCGACAACAACTTCAAGGCCTGGCGTCGGCCCAGCCCCTGCGCACTGTTTTCCAAGGTATTGAAAGCGACCTGCGCACCCGGCACGGCGCGCAGACTGGAGCTCAATTCGGCTTGCAGCGACTGTACCCGCTGCCAGGCGATTTCATGTTCGTGATGCTCGGCGCGCCACTGCTCGCATTGGCGAGTCAGCCGCGAATTGCCGTGGTTATTGCGCAGCCGCAGCAGCCAGTGAATCGCTTGCTTGACCACGTGTTGACGCGGCTCGACGCGGCGACCGAGTGAGAGATTATCCACAGGCATCAGCTTTCATATCGCAACACATAGCAGTGATACAGCGCATCGGCGACGTAGCGTTCCACTGAACGTACCGACACGCCCAACTGCTCGGCGATCTGTTTGTGAGTCAAACCTTCGCACTGCGCCAGGAGAAACGCCTGACGCACTTTCGGCTTCAAACCCTCAAGCATGCGCGCAATGCTTTCCAGCAGTTCCAGCACCAACGCGCGCGATTCGGCGTCAGGTACTTCGCCTTCAGGCAAATGAGCAATGGTTTCCAGATAGGCCCGCTCGATTTCCTCGCGACGCCAATGATCGATCACCAGGCCGCGCGCGATGGTCCGCAGGAAAGCGCGAGGCGCTTTGAGTTCGAGGCGTTCGGTGCGTTGCAGCAGGCGCAGGAAAGTGTCCTGAGCCAGATCCGCCGCATCCGCTGCGTTGCCCAGCCGCGCGCGCAGCCAAGCGTTGAGCCAGCCGTGATGACTACCGTAAAGCGCCTGTACGACCAACTCAGGTGAAGACATGACCACGCCAGCCCGAACGTCACAAATGATAATTAGTCGCATTGTCATCAAGGGTTACAGATTTTGCAACCGTCGTCCCTATGGCGGTTGTGAAAAATTCCCTCGCAGCCGCTCTGGCACGCCGTTCGGCGGGAATCCTGTCCTAAAACCGTCCATTTCTCACGCGGCCCTAAGATTTCTCCGCCGTTGGCCGACAGACTGGTGAGAAATGCGTGCACCAAAGTAGAGCGGCCAGAAGAACGCTGCCTGCGCTGTACATGGAATGTTGCAACCGGAACGCATCCCCACTTTTGGCATAAGAAGTCCCATGAAATGAATCTCAAGTTCAGCCATAAAATCCTCCTGGCCGCTTCGGGCGTCGTCGTCCTGGCGTTCGCGTTGTTCACGCTCTACAACGATTACTTGCAGCGAAACACCATTCGCCAGAATCTGCAGTCCTCTGTGCAGCAGGCCGGTGACCTCACCGCCAGCAGCGTGCAGAACTGGATGAGCGGACGGATTCTGGTGCTGGAAAACCTCGCGCAGAACGTTGCCCATCAAGGCAGGAATGCCGACTTGCCGGGCCTTGTCGATCAACCGGCCTTCACTTCGAACTTCCAGTTCACTTACGTCGGCCAGGCCAACGGTGTCTTCACCCAGCGCCCCGATGCGAAGATGCCGGACGGTTACGATCCGCGTCAGCGGCCTTGGTACAAGCAGGCCGTGGCCGCCGACAAAACCATGCTGACGCCGCCGTACATGGCGGCAGTCGGCGGCTTGGTGGTGACCATCGCCATGCCGGTGAAGAAGGACGGCGAACTGCTCGGTGTGGTCGGCGGTGACCTGAGCCTGGAAACCCTGGTCAAGATCATCAACTCGGTGGACTTCGGTGGCCTCGGCCATGCGTTTCTGGTCAGTGCTGACGGTCAGGTGATCGTCAGCCCGGACAAAGATCAGGTAATGAAAAACCTCAAGGACATTTACCCGAATACCAGCGTGCGCATCGAGAAGGGCAACCAGAATGTCGTGCTCAACGGTCAGGAGCGCATTCTCTCGTTCACCCCGGTCAGCGATCTGCCGAATGCGCAGTGGTACATCGGTCTGTCGATCGATCGCGATAAGGCCTACGCCGCACTCAGCCAATTCCGCACTTCGGCGTTGATCGCCATGTTTGTCGCGGTCGCGGCGATTGCTTTGCTGCTGAGCCTGTTGATCAACGTGTTGATGCGTCCGCTGACCACCATGGGCCGCGCGATGAAAGACATTGCCCAGGGCGAGGGCGATCTGACCCGGCGTCTGGTGGTCGAGAGCAAAGACGAGTTCGGTGAACTGGGCAGCGCGTTTAACCAGTTCGTTGAACGGATTCACGCATCGATTTCCGAAGTGTCGTCGGCGACTCGTCACGTTCACGACTTGTCGCAACGGGTGATGGCGTCGTCCAACGCTTCGATCGTCGGTTCCGACGAGCAAAGTGCGCGCACCAACAGCGTCGCGGCGGCGATCAATCAGCTGGGCGCCGCTACTCAGGAGATCGCGCGCAACGCGGCGGATGCTTCGCAGCACGCCAGTGGCGCCAGCGAGCAAGCTGACGACGGTCGTCAGGTGGTCGAGCAAACCATTCAGGCGATGACCGAGCTGTCGCAGAAAATCAGCCTGTCGTGCACACAGATCGAAACCCTGAACGCCAGCACCGACAACATTGGCCACATTCTCGATGTGATCAAAGGCATCTCGCAGCAGACCAACCTGCTGGCGCTCAATGCTGCCATCGAAGCCGCACGTGCCGGTGAAGCCGGGCGCGGTTTTGCCGTGGTCGCCGATGAGGTGCGCAACCTTGCGCATCGCACCCAGGAATCGGCGGAAGAGATCCACAAGATGATCACCTCGCTGCAGGTCGGCTCGCGTGAGGCGGTGAGCACGATGAACGCCAGTCAGGCGTCCAGCGAGCAAAGCGTGGAAGTGGCGAATCAGGCCGGCCTGCGTCTGGTCAGCGTGACTCAGCGTATCGGCGAAATCGACGGTATGAACCAGTCGGTGGCCGCTGCGACTGAAGAGCAGACTGCGGTGGTGGAAACTCTCAACGTCGACGTCAACCAGATCAACCTGTTGAACCAGCAGAGCGTGGCCAACCTCAACGAAACGTTGAAGGATTGTGATGCGTTGTCGCAGCAGGCGAACCGGTTGAAGCAGTTGGTCGACAGCTTCAAGATCTGATTCACAGATCGCAGACCGCGTTATCGTTCTTCGCGAGCAGGCTCGCTCCCACAGGGAAAATGCATTCCAAATGTTGGGAGCGAGCCTGCTCGCGAAAGCGGCGGTTCAATCACCGCCAAACCGATGCCTTAAACAAACAACTTCAAGACATTGCCCATCGCATCATCGGCAAACCCCTGCACGAAATCCCTGAATCCCGGCAACGCCTCTTCTCCGCCGGAAGCTGGTTCAGCAATGATCGTCCAGGTCGCTCGCGACTTCCCTTCGCTCAGCGATTCCACCTGCATTGCCGCCCACAGATTCGCCACCCCCAGGGTGTTGTAAATCGTCGTCCAGGTCATGCGCTGTGCCTGTTCATCGCGCGAGTTGAGTTGTTCGACCACGACGTTGCCGTCCTTGAAGATTTTCTTGCGCAGCGAAGACACGCCCTCGCCGGTCATTTCGGTGTGTGACAGCGCCGGAATGAATCGTTCGAAGCCAGCGAAATCGCCAACGATCGCCCAGACTTTTGCCGCGTCCGCCGGCACTTCCACCGACGACACAACGTGGCAGCCTTGCGGGTTTTTGATCAGGGTGTCGGGTTGCAGATTGCTCATGGTGTTGCTCCTTTGGGATGAGTCAGATGAAGTTGATTTCTTTCAGGTAGTCGCAGCCGCGACGCAGCAGCGCCGGGGATTTCTGTGGGTAGTGCGCGCCCATCTGCTGCACGCCGGCCTCGGCGTTGGCGTGGCCGATCAGCGAGATGTCGCCGATGTCTTCTTCGAAACCATTGAGGTAGAAACCGAGCACGCCGAACAGCGCGTTGTCGGCGTTGACCCGGTTCAGTTGCTGCTGCCAGTCGGCGACGCTGACCAGCGCAAACTCGCTGCCGGTTTCGCGGAACGAAGCGACGTAGGCATCCCAGCTCAGCGGCTCGGGGTTGTGCAGATTGAACACCGCGCGATCCGCTGAATAACGGCTGGCATGGAAGGCGATGAAGCGGGCGAGAAAGTCCACCGGCATCAGGTCGAAATTCAGCGCAAAGGCCGGTACCTGACCGAGCTGGATCGAGCCCTTGAGCATCAGCATCAAACGGTTCTTGTGCGGCTGGCAAACGCCGCTGAGGCTGTTGAAGCTGATGTTGCCGGGGCGATAAAGATTGACCCGTACACCGCGCTCGCGCGCCCGCTCAAGGATACGTTCGCCGACCCACTTCGACAGGTTGTAGCCGTTGCGAATGTAGATCGGCGGCGTCGCGGCGGCGGGCAGTTCCAGCACTCGACCGGCGTCATCCACGGTGCTGGATGCCGACAGCGTCGAGACAAAGTTGAAGAGCTTTTTGCGCTGCCCTTCGCACAGCTTCAGCAGGGCGAAAATCGGCTCGACGTTGTCCGCCGCCAGGGACTCGTAATCGAGCACGTGGTTGACGTTGGCGGCGTTGTGTACCAGTGCACCGAACTCGCGGTCCAGGCGCTGATAATCCTCATCGCCGAGACCCAGTTGCGGACGGCTGATATCAGCTGCGTAAACCCGCACACGACTCAGGTCGAGGTGCTCCAGACGGTTTTCGCGCAGTGCCTGAGCGAAGCGTTGCGCCGCCGTTTGCCCGGCGCTATCTCGCACCAGACAGGCCACCTCGCTGGCGCCCCAACCGAGCAGCGCTTCGACGATGTGCACGCCGACAAAACTGTTGGCACCGGTGACGATGACCTTGTGCACATCGCCCATGCGGCTGATCGGCAACGGTTCGATATCAAGCTCGCGCTCGGCGTCGGCCATGGCCTGGGCGCTGAGTACCGCGCTGTCGGAGCTGCCGCGCACCAGCGTCGCCAGTTTGCTGATCGTCGGCTGTTCGATGAAGCGATTGATTGAAATGCTTCGGCCGAATTCCTCACGCAAGCGCAGCAACATCCGCGACAGCAGAATCGAATGACCGCCGAGATTGAAGAAGCTTTCGTCAGTGGAAATGTCGCTGGTCGGCAGCTCCAGCAATTCGGCCCAGATCTCCAGAAGCAGCGCTTCGTCAGCATTGGCCGGCAGGCATTTCGCAGCGCTGTCCTGCACCGTCACCGGCAATGCAAGCAGCGCGTTGCGATCGACTTTGCCGTTGCTGGCGAACGGCATCTGCGCCAGTTCAGTCCATGCCATCGGCTGCATGTAGTCCGGCAGAAATTGCCGGGCATGCGCCTTCAATTCATCGCGGGCAGTCTCGGTCTGTGGCTGGGCGAGGAACGCCAGAATGCGCCGCTGATTGTCGATGACCACGGCAATCTGCCGATACAAGCGGCTCTCGCGCAGGCAGCGCTCGATCTCTTCCGGCTCGACACGGAAGCCACGGATTTTCACCTGATTGTCGCGCCGCCCGCACAGCTCGATACCATGCTCGCCCCATTGGGCCATGTCGCCGCTGCGGTAGGCGCGCAGGGTCTCGCCGCCGGGCAATGACAGGCTCAGATAACGCTCGGCGGTCTGCTGCGGATTGTTCAGGTAACCGAGGCAGACACCGGGGCCGACGATGAACAGCTCACCGACGGTTTGATCGGGCACCGGTTGCAGATCGTCGTCGAGAATCAGCACCCGACTGTTGGCGATTGGCCCTCCCAGCGTGCGGTTGCTGTCGCCCGGTTTGAGCTGGCGCGCGGTGATCAGCACGGTGGCTTCGGTCGGGCCATACAGGTTGTGCAGGGTGCCTTGGCGGGTCAGTTGCTCGATGACGTACGGCTCGCAGACATCACCGCCGGTCATCACCTGCACGCCCTCCAGTTGCTCCAGCGGCAGGATGCTCAACAGCGCCGGCGGCAGGAAGGCGTGGGTCAGTTGTCGTCGGCGAATCAGCGCAATCAGCTGCAAAGGATCGCGGCGCTGGGTGTCGTCGGGCACGACCAGTTCTGCCCCTGCGAGCAGGCTGGGGAAGATGTCGATCAGCGATGAATCGAAACTCAGCGATGAGAACTGCAACACCCGACTCTCGGCGTGCAACTGCACGTAGTCGGCGTACCACGCGGTGAAGTGGGCGAGATTGGCCTGGCTGAGCAGCACGCCTTTCGGATGCCCGGTGGTACCCGAGGTATAGAGCGCCATGCATGGCGCGTCGAGCTCCGGGCGGTGCTGCATCAGCGGCTGGTCGAGAGCGGCGTTCGGCGCTTCGATGCCACTGACATCCAGCCCCGCCATCGATTCGCTGAGCGCCTGCTGTCCATCGTGAAGCAACAGCACCGCGCCGGCGTTTTCCAGGATGTATTGCTGACGCGGCAATGGATGGCTCGGCTCCAGCGGCAAGTACACCGCGCCGCTTCCGAGAATCGCCAGAATCGAGGCGAACAGCGCCGGGCTTTTACCTTGGCAGACAGCGACCACCCACGGCTGCGGATGTTGCTCGAGCAAGGGCAGCAGCCGCTGTTGAATTGCCCGACTGTGGGCGTGCAACTGGCGGTAGTTGATGGACTGTCCGCCGTGGTGCAGGGCAGGTCGTTCGGCATGCTCGATCAGGCTCTGTTGCAGGCGCTCGATCAGCGGGATTTGCGCCTGCTCCAGCAGCGCCGGGTTTGCCGTGTCGTTGAGACGGTGGACGTACGCTAGCTTGTCGAGAAACAGCAGGTCTTCCAGGCGTTCGAAATCCGGCGCTCTAAGGGCCGGGGCATGGCGCAAATAATCGGCATCGCGGGAAAAGCGGCTGACCAGCAACGCCACCTCATCGACCACATGGGCAAGCGCTCGTTGGCGTAGCGACTGACCGTTGCCGGATGGCTCATCGCCAATCGGCACACGGCTGATCAGCGACGAGCCGAGGAAGCACAGCAAGTCGAGGGTCGGCAGGCCGCCATGGTCTTGCGCGGCGATACCCAGGCGCAGGTGCAGATGCGGGATCGCGCAGAAGTCGCCGGCAGCGATAAAGCCATCGTCGATGATCAGATCCACCGCCGTTTGAGCCACGCCGCTGCGGGTCACAGCATGGCCATGCTGTTCGAGCTCCCGGGCCAGATCGGTCATGGCCTGGCTGGCGCCGGTGAGCAAAATGTCGAGACGTTTCATGTCAGCCTCCTCAAACCAGATAGTCACGCAGGGCGTGCTGCACGCACGGTGTGTCGAGCAGCGAGCTGTTGTGGAAAAACCTGACGATGTTGCCCACCAACGGGTGGTGGCGATTGATCGGGAAGGCCAGTCCGGCGATTTCTTCGCGCAGACAATGGCGCGTGGTTTCGCTGACCGGCAGCGCATCGATCAGGCGCAAATCGAAGGACTTCTGGATGTCGTTGGTCAGGTAATGGCCGATGAACACCGGCAGAATCTGCGCGATGGTTTCGCGGTCCGCGTCGCTGGCGGTGTGCCAATAGATGCGCACCATCCGCGCCCAGAAACTCGAGTGGCGACCCTCGTCAAGCAAGTGGTCGGCAATCAGGCCCTTGATCGACGGCTTGACCGAATCGTCGCGGGCGAACGCCGCGACGTCGCCGGTCACGGTGTTTTCGGCGATCGCCACGCAGATCAATTCGACCGCGCTGCGCAGGTGTTGCGGAGCCAGCGCAACGGCGGCGGGAATCGCCCGGCTCAGTTCGATTTCATCGGGCAACGGAATCGGTTCGATACCGGTCAGTGCCACCGTTTGCTGCATGAAATCCATGGCCACCAGCGCGTGGTAATCCTCATCGACCACCACGGTCATCGCGTCGTAACGACAGGCGAACGGGAATGCCACGGCGAAGCGATTCTTGGCAATGCTGCGGGCGGTCTTGTCGACGATTTCAGTCTCGAAAATCACTACGTCGTTTATGAATTTGTACAACGTCTGCACCAGGGCGAAATCACGTTGTTGCGGGCATTCACGCAGGAAGGTTTCGCTGAGCACTAGCGGCTGGCGGCTGAGTGGATAGATCAAGCGCTGATCGTCTTCGAGCAACCGCCGGGGACGGGTGCGGATGGTCGCGCGGCTTTCCCAGGCGTCGGCGAAGGATTGATAGTCGGCAGCGTTCATTGGGCCACCTCGGCAACTTCCACGCCCATGCTCAGGCGCAGCCCGTCCCACAGGGCGATGCGGCTTTCCACGGCGGCGATGGCGCTGGCGTAGACCTTGGCTGCGCGCTGCGGATCGCCGTCCACCAGACGCTCCAGCAACTGTTCGGCGGCGGGGCCGTGATCTTCGGAATCGACTTCGATATGCCGTTGCAGGTAGTAGCGAAAGGTCGGTGCCTGTTCGATGCCGATGCCCCAGTCATCGAGGATGCGCTGGAACATCGTCGGAATAACGCTCTCGCGACCGTGCAGGAACGCGGCGGCAACGCTGTGTCCCGGCGCCTCCAGGGCAATGCGCAAGGTATCGCGGACAAACTGCGCGGCCGCCGGGTCGATGTCGACGCTCTGCAACGCGACGTCATAACTCACGCCTTCCTGCTGCAGGGCGACAAAGCGCTCTACCGCCGTGGTGCTCGCGCCGACTTCGCGCATCGCATCCAGGTACAACTCGAAGTGGCTGTAGTGGCCGGCATCGAGGCGATCGTCCGATTCCTCGCCCAGCACGATCTCGTTGATCAACCGAGCGGCGTGGGGATCGCGCGGTGGCAGCCAGGGTAAACGCGTACAGGTCAGTTCCTGTTGCAGGCGCTTGGTCAGCGACATGAAGTCCCATACGGCAAATACATGGGTTTCCATGAAACGGCGTAATACCGATAACGAAGTAATCTCGGAAAAGATCGGGTGAATACTCAGTTCGGCTTTCTTCAGGGCGAGTTGCTGCTTAGTGGGCATCATGATGTCCTTTATCATTGATTGAAGTGCACGGTTCTTTTCAGTCGCTGTAAGCGGTCGAGCAAGTTGGATAGCAAGTTGGTCGGGCAAATATTGATTGCGCTGTGGCGCCGTTGCGGCGCCACGGGGGCTGCGGTTGTTACGTGAGGTATGCCGCGCTGAACGGCGACGTTCAAACCTGGCGAGAGAAAAACTAATACAGGGCAAATGCATTTAACAAGTTTATTTTCAATTATTTTAAGTTGGCTGTTTTTTGAATATGAGAGTGGCCGATAAAACTTTCGGATCAAGTTTTATTTGGGCGTAGTTACTCCTTTCGGCTAATAACGGCCAAAATCGATAACAAGAGTGAATGCCTCACTCGAAGCAACTTTTTAAACAAGGGAAGTTTATGAATTCAAAGGGGGCGAAAGTTGGCCGGGACCGGCGCCATGACTTCCTGTTTCCCGTGACAAGGCTCCTTCCGTAGGTTCCTGTTGCGGGGACTGTGCCGTCAGGGCGGCGCGTCCCCGTTCTGTAGGGGTGGCGCTGGAAGAGTGCGGGTAAATTGCCGTCAGGGCTATTACCGATTGGTCATCGGCGGGCAGCGGAAACGCGTCGGCAGGGTCGGGGCGGTCGCCAGCGGGCACGCCGATCCGCTGCCAGACCCGGCAGCAGAGCGGTCGCGAAGATTTGTAAGGGGATTATTCGACGTACGAGATATCAGCGTGCGGTGTGGCGCTTCTGTGCGGCGGGAGTCGCGAGGTAGCGGGTGATGACCTCGACGCCACGGTTGAGGTGCTGCTCCAGCATTTCGAGCGAGCGCGGGATGTCCCGCTCGATCACGGCCTGGAGCATGGCGCGATGGTCATCCTGGGACAGCTTGCCCAGGCCCATGGCTTCCAGATTGAAACGCAGAAAACGTTCTTCTTCGTTCAGACCGTCCTCCACCAGGCGCAGCAGTCGCTGATTGGGCGCCTTGCTGTACAGGGCCATGTGGAACAGACGGTTGAGGCGGCCGATCTCGTTGTAGTCGTGCTGCGCTTCCAGTTCTTCGATGTAGCCGGCGGCGAGTTGATGCTCGGCCTCAGTCAGCAGCGGAATGGACTGCCGCAATGCCTCGGATTCGAGCAAAATGCGCAACTCGTAGGTTTCAGCGGCATCGCCCTGGATCAGCGGAGCGACCACGGCGCCTTTGTGCGTGGTGACGCTGAGCAGCTCCTGCGCTTCGAGCTGACGCAAGGCTTCGCGCACCGGCATGCGGCTGACCCCGAACAGATCGGCCAGATCCTGCTGGCGCAGCGCAGTGCCACAGGGCAGGCGGCCATCGAGAATGGCCGAGCGCAGAGTTTCTTCGATCACCGACCGGGCCAGATGCGCAGGAATCGGTCCTTCGACGTTGATGCTGTGCAGCGGTTTGGGCTTCTGAGTCACGACAACACACCCTGTAGGTCGCAATATTTGGATCCAAATGACACTAGTGATTGCTCTACAGGTTGTCAAACCTTGTAAAACGTTGCGCGGCAATCTCAAGTCTAGCGGGTCTTCGATGATCTCACGGTGCCATTGTTTTTTGCCGGGCTAAGCTTCACCATCAAACGCTTCCTTTCTGTCCTTCTGGAAACCTGCAGTGGCGGTACGTTTCGCGATCCCTCGGACCTTGCGCTGGCTTGGCTGCGCATTGCTGCTGGCCGGCGTCATGCTGGGCGGTCTGCACGCCGATTGGGATTTTTCCGCGATCAGCCGCAAGGCCAGTGCTCTTTATGGGCCACTGGGCGCCGGGCAGCAGCGCATCGATGCCTGGCAGAATCTGCTGGCGACGCAGAAGCAGGCCAGTGAGATGGACAAGCTCAAAGTGGTGAACCTGTTCTTCAACAAGCAGGTGCGTTACGTCGAAGACATCGATCTGTGGCGCGAAGTGGATTACTGGGAAACCCCGATCGAAGCGCTGTGGAAGGGCGCCGGCGACTGTGAAGACTATGCCATCGCCAAGTATTTCAGCCTGCGCCATCTCGGCGTTTCCAGTGACAAGCTGCGCATCACCTACGTCAAGGCGCTGCGGCAGAACCGCGCGCACATGGTGTTGACGTACTATGCGACCCCCGACGCCATGCCGCTGGTGCTCGACAGCCTGATCGATCCGATCCAGCCGGCTGCGCAGCGGACCGATTTGCTGCCGGTCTACTCTTTCAATGCCGAAGGTCTGTATCTGCCAGGCGCCAAGGGCAATAAAAAGGTCGGCGACACCAAACGCCTGTCGCGCTGGCAGGATGTGCTGAAAAAAATGCAGGCCGAAGGTTTTCCGGTCGAGACGACTAACTAGGAGCACGCGCTCAGATGTCTTTGTTCAAACAGCTGTTGATCGCTATCTGTCTGTTCCTGGTCGTGGCCTTCACCGGCAGCTTCATGGTCAGCCTGGAGAGCTCGCGCACCCAGTACGTCAACCAGTTGCGCTCCCACGCACAGGACGCGGCGACGGCGCTGGCGTTGTCGCTGACGCCGAATATCGACGACCCGGCGATGGTCGAGCTGCTGGTCAGTTCGATTTTCGACAGCGGTTATTACGCGAGCATCCGCGTGGTCGACGTGAAGACCGAGCAGACCATTGTCGAGCGCAGCGGTACCCCGGCGGTGAGCAATGTGCCGGACTGGTTCGTCAAACTGATCGGCCTCGAGCCGGCCGGTGGCGATGCGCTGGTCAGCCGTGGCTGGGAGCAGGCGGCGCGGGTCGAGGTGGTCAGCCATCCGATGTTCGCCGTGGCCAAGCTATGGCAGAGCGCACTGGGCAGCCTTGGCTGGTTGCTGATCTGCGGCGCATTGAGTGCGGTGCTCGGCGCGCTGTTGCTGCGTCGGCAGTTGAAGCCCCTCGATTACATGGTTCAGCAGTCCCATGCGATTGCCCGCCGCGAGTTTCTCAGCCTGCCGGATCTGCCGCGCACGCCTGAATTGCGTCGCGTGGTGCAGGCGATGAATCAGATGGTCGAGAAGCTCAAGACGCTGTTTCAGGAGCAGGCCGAGCGCAGTGAAAAACTGCGTACCGAGTCCTATCAGGACAACCTCACCGGCCTGGCCAACCGTCGTTATTTCGAGATGCAACTGAACAACCGTGTGAGCAACCCGGAGCAGGCCAGTTCCGGTTATTTGCTGCTGTTGCGGGTCAAGGATCTGGCCGGGCTCAACCAGCGTCTCGGCGGCCAGCGTACCGACCAATTGCTCAAGGCCGTCGGCGAGCAACTGACCCGCGAGTGCGCCAGATATCCACAAACCCAGGACTTGGTCACGCGTATTCGCGGCGGTGAATTCGCCGTGCTGGCGCCGGGGCTGGTGCGCGAGGAAGCACTGCAGCTGGCGCAGAATCTCGACAATGCCCTGAGCAGCCTGCATGCCACTGGCGCAACCGATGTGCCGGCGGTGGCTTCGATCGGGCTGGCGCCCTTCGCCCACGGTGACTCCCCGCAAGCGGTGCTGACACTGGGCGATCAGGCGCTCGCGCAGGCCGAAGGGCAGGGCGAGCAGAATTGGGCGTGTATCGATCAGAGTCTGGTGGCGGAGGTCGGTGATGACCATCACGCTTGGCATCGACTGCTGGATCAGGCCTTGAGTCAGCAGCGTTTCGAGTTGTATTTCCAGCCGGTGGTCGCCGCGCAGGACACGCAACTGGTGCTGCATTACAAGGTCCTGTCGCGCCTGCTCGACGAGCAGGGCCAGACCATTCCCGCCGGGCGCTTCCTGCCGTGGCTGGAGCGCTTCGGCTGGACCGCGCGGCTTGATCGGCTGATGCTCGAACGCGTGTTTGATCAGATGAAAGGGCACGAGGATTCGCTGGCGCTGAACCTGTCCTCGGCGACGCTGGCCGACCCGCAGGCGCTGAACAAGGTCTTCGAGATTCTGCGCGCGCATTCCAATCTCGGCGCGCGTCTGACTCTGGAAATTGGCGAGGAGCAGTTGCCTGAACAGGCGGTGCTGGAGCAGTTGACCCGACGCCTGCGCGAGCTCGGTTTCTCGCTGAGCCTGCAGCGCTTCGGCGGGCGCTTCAGCATGATCGGCAACCTGGCGCGGTTGGGTCTGGCGTACTTGAAGATCGATGGCAGCTACATTCGGGCGATCGATCAGGAGAGCGACAAGCGCCTGTTCATCGAAGCGATCCAGCGCGCAGCGCACAGCATCGATCTGCCGCTGATTGCCGAGCGGGTCGAGACTGAAGGGGAGCTGTCAGTGATTCGCGAGATGGGCTTGTATGGCGTGCAGGGGCAGTTGCTCGGTGAGCCGAAGCCTTGGGGGTGAGCCAATAAGCGCCCTCACCCTAACCCTCTCCCAGAGGGAGAGGGGACTGACCGTGGGATATTTACGAGATACGCCGACGTGCAAGAGCTCCACTGAATCCAAAATCGACTCGATCTCTCAGGTCGATGGATAGCGCAAGACACCTCGATCGGCCCCCTCTCCCTCCGGGAGAGGGCTGGGGTGAGGGTAAGCTTTGGATCCTGGGAGGATCAGATCAACCCGCCCTCATCCTCATCGATCAACTGGCTCAACCCGCCCAGCGCTTCACGTGCCTGGGTACGGTCCATCAGTTTGGCCTGGGCCGCCGCTGGCAGGTCGGTGACGCGGATCACGCCTTTCTGGGTCAGCACCTGAATCAGGTCGTCGAGTACCCGAATCATTTCAAAGTCGCTCTGCTTGAGCTGTTTGAGGCTGTTTTCCACGGCTTCGTTGGCGTACCACGCCTGAATCTCATGGTTATCGGCGGGCAGCGTTTCCGTGGCCTCGGCGTACGCCGCAGCTTCCACGCGAATCAACTGGCCTTGCGCATCGCGTTGCACGTAAAACATTGAGCATCCCTCACAAATGAACAGCGTCATGCTGTCAGCAGCATAGCCAACTGCGCGCCAGTATGCGGGGCGCCGATCAAATCGTCACCGCTACATTGCCCGCAAACGCGACGGCCGCCTCACAAGAGGCGGCCGTTGTTGTTTCAGCCTCAGCTGTTGTTGTGATCGACCTTGATGGTCGGATCGCTGCCGGCAATCAGGTTGTGCAGGTTGGCGCTCGCCCAATTGTTGCCTTCCAGTTTGATCGTCACGTCCGGCGTGGCCGCAGCGGCATCGCCCGAGTTGAATTTGCCCGCCGAGCTGACTTGCAGCGACGACGTGCCATCCACTGTGGTGATCTTCAGGAAGTTGTCGATCGTGCTGCCGGTCTCGCCCTGCAACAGGTCGCGCAGGTCGATGCGGTCGCCTTCGCTGGCTTTGAAATCCTTGATCACGTCGTTACCGGTGTCGCCCGATTTCCAGACGAAGGTGTCGCCACCGGAACCGCCGATGAGGATGTCGTTGCCCTGACCGCCGATCAGCGTGTCGTTGCCGGTGCCGCCGAGCAGGATGTCATTGCCTTTGCCGCCGTCGAGCAGGTCGTTGCCGCCCGAGCCGAACAGGATGTCATTGCCCGCGCCACCGAGCAGCGTGTCGTTGCCATCGTGCGCGCCGGATACATCGAACGCCTGATAGTGCTCGGTGATGTACTGGTGCACGTTGCTGGTGCTGACTTTGCTGACGTCGACGCCGGTCTCTTTGGCAACGAACGCCTGCATCGCCTGGTAACCCTCGCCGGCAATGCCGTTGAAGCTGACCAGATCGCCGAACAGGATGTCGTTGCCTTCGCCACCGTTGACGGTGTCGTTACCCGGCATCGTCGCTTCGGTATGGCCGATGATCGAGTTGGCCAGATCCTTCGGATCGATGTTGGTTTGCGGCGTTTTGTCCGAATCGTACGGCTTGAGGTCGTTGAGGCTGACGTCGTTGTTCAGACCAATGGCTTCGACGCTCGACAATCCGCTCAACAAAGCGAAGCCGCTGGTCGAATTGCTGGTCGTCGACGAGTTGGTGCTGTTGCCGGTACCCGCGAGGTTCGACAATTCATAAGTACCGTCGCCCTGCGCATGAATCGTGCCCAGCGTTTCGCTGCTCCAGCCCCACCACGAGTTGTAGGTTTGCAGCACAACGCTGCCAGCACTGTTGATGGTCAGGTAGTGCGAGTTGTCGATGTAGGTGCTGAACGTGTCGCCCTGCTTGTAGTTGCTGGCGTTCACCACGCTGTCGAGTTTCACGTTGCCATACAGCGTCGGGTTGGTCTGCTCGCCGGTCTGGTAGTAAGTCGGCTGGCCGTCGGTGATGAAGTACGTGAGGTTCTTCGCCCCGGTGTTGGCCACTGCGTCGGCACTCTGGAACCAGTTGGCCGTGGTCTTGAATACGTCCTCGTAGTTGGTACCGCCGCCAGAGCCCATCGAGTTGAGTACGGCTTTGAGCATCGTCAGCGCGTTCGGATCGTTGAGATTCACCGACACCGATTTGTTGACCTGGGTATCGAAGTCCACCAGGAATATGTTCACCGTGCCCGAGTTGCTGCCGCCCAGGCTTTGCTTGAGGCTGTTGAACACCGAGGTCAGCGAGTCTTTCGCGGCGTTCAGCGACGAAGTGCTCATGCTGCCCGAGCTGTCGACCATGAACGCAATGTTGTAGTTGGTGCCCGGCACCACGGTCAGGCCGCCGATGTCAGCGACGATGATGTCGTTGGCGTCGGTGCCGATGACGTTGTCATCACCCGAGGTGGCGGTGACCGCGTTGTACACCGCAGGCACTACCGTGACCGGAATGGTCGCGGTGCTGCTCGCGGAGCCACCGACCTGTTCGGTGGACGTCGAGGTCACGGTCAGGTTGAACTGGCCGTTGTAGTAGGTCGGCGGAGTCACGGTCAGAGAGCCGAGGTTCCAGCCGGTGACGTTGGCTTCGCCATTGCTCGCGGTAACGGTGAAGGTATGCCCCGCGCCATCGCTGAGCACCGAACCGACCGGTGCACCGCTGATCTTCACGCTCAGGGTTTCCGAGCCGTCGGTGTCGGTCAGCGCGGTGCTGATTGCCGACAGCTTCACCGTGGTGCCTTCAGCGCCGGTGTTGAGCTTGTAGCCGTCGTAATAACCTTCGCCGTTGGTGCCGTGCAGATCGGAGACGGTCACGCCCGAGTTGATCAGATCCTGCACACCGGTGTAGATCGGCACGCCGGCGTTGCTCAGATCGATTGGCGTGCCGCCGTTGACCGACAGGTTGACGTCGTAGCTGCCCGGGCCGCTCTGGTTGTGGTGATAGATGTCGAGGGTGTAATAACCGCTGGTGGTCGGGGTGAACGAACCATTGATCGCACCGCCCGCGCCCCAGGTACCCGACGCCACGTTCTTGCCGCCGATGGTGATCAGTAGGCTGTCATCGGCCACGCCGCTGAAGCTGTAGGTCTTGCCGGCTTCCAGGTAGATCAGGCCCGAGGTCTTCGACGCCGTACCGGCGGCGACACTGCCGTCAGACTGCACGTTGGTGACGTTGCCGCTGGAGTTCGGTTTGCCGGCGGCGTCGATCACGTTTTTCAGGGTGGTCGAATTCGCCCCGCTGCCGTCAGTGCCCAGGCCCGACAGACCGGTCCAGACTTCCTTGATCAGGCCGGTGGATTTAACGCTGTTATCAGCCACGGCTACGGTCGGCGCATCCGCCACTGGCGTGATGTCGATCTTCACCGTGCCGGTGCTGCCCAGCGCCTGGCCATCGGTAGGCTGGAACTTGATCTGTGCGTAGTCCGCCTGATTGTTGCCCAGACCGGTGCCGCCGTAACCGTTGGTGCCCGACTCGTTGGCATCCGGCAGGAAGCGCAGCTTGCCGGCGTCGATGTCGGCCTTGCTGAAGGTCTGGTTGTTGGCAACATCCTTCCAGGTCGAGCCGTCCAGATACTGCAGTTTGCCCTCGCCCGGCAGCTGCGTGATCTTGATACCAAGGCTGCTCGCCGGGCTGTCGACATCGCTGACGCCAAAGGTCGACCAGCCGAGTACCAGCGGCGTGTCTTCGGTGCCGGTGACATTGTTTGGCGCAGCGACCGGTGCATCGTTGACCGCCACCACGTTGACCGTAGTCGTCGCGGTGTTGGAGTAATTGCCGCCATCAGTCACCGTCACGGTGATGACGCGTGGCACGGTGCTCGGGTTTTCGCTGCTGTTGGTGAAGCTGATGTTCTTGATGGCCTGCATGTAGTCGGCCAGGGTCGCGTTACCCGAGAGGGTCAGGGTCACCGTGCCGTTGGTGCTGTTGGCATTGATGGTGATGCCGTTGACGCTATTGCCCAGATTCAGCGCATCGCCGTCCTGACGGTTGGTCAGAACCACAGTGGCGCCGGTCAGCATCGTGCTGTCCGGGTCGGTGATGCTGATGTCGGTGTCAGCGATCGACACGCCGGCGCCCGGGGTGTTCTCGGTGAACGTCACCTTGTAATCGGCACCGGTCGCACCGCTGGAGTTGTTGGCGTCCAGATCGAGCACCGGTGGCGCATCGTTGTCGATGATCGAGGTGCTGACGCTGCCATTGGTGCTGCTGACCGCGAGGTTCTCGAAGTTGCCGCCGGTAGCCGAATCGATCTTGACCACGAAATTCTCGGTGCCTTCGGTGATCTTGTCATCGAGGGTGGCGACGTTGAACTGCGCGCTGCTGGCGCCCGCCGGGATCTTCACGGTGTACACACCAGTGAAGTCCGAACCGTCGGCAGCGGTGCCGCTGTAGACGATTTTCAGGGTCACTTCGGTCTGCGCCGGGTGATTGAGGCTGACGGTGTAGCTGGCGGTCTGGCCTTCGGTCACCGAGCTGCTGCCAGTGATGCTGACGGTGGTGGTGTCGATGGTGTCGGTGACGCTGGTCACTGCTGGCGTGGTGCTCGGTACCAGGTTTTCGAAGTTGCCACCGATAGCTTTGCTGATGGTCGCCTGCACGGAGCCGGCGTCTTTGTAGACGTCATCGGACGGGGCCGGAACGGTTGCGGTGCCGGTGGTTTCGCCAGCCTTGATGGTGATCACAGCGCCGTTCGACAAGGTCACGGTCACTGGCGAACCAGCGGCGTTGGTCAGGGTCGCGGTGTAGGTGATCTGGCCACCTTCGGCCACCGAGTTGGTGGCGCTCAAGGACAGATTGGTGGTGTCGACGGTGTCGGTCACGGTGGTGCTGACCGGAGTCTTGTCGGCGACGAGGTTTTCGAAATTGCCGCCGCTGACGTTGGTAATCGAGTTGGTCAGCGGAGCGTTGCCGGTCAACGCATCGTTCGGTGCGACGGCAGTTACGGTGCCGGTAGTCTGGCCGACCGCGATGGTGATGTTCTGGCCGTTGGCCAAAGTGACCACCACTGGCGAACCGGTGACGGGTGCGCCGACGGTTGCGGTGTAGACGACGTTGCCGCCTTCGGCCGCTGTGGCGGTTGCGCTCAGTTTTACGGTGGTGGTGTCGATGGTGTCGGTGACGCTGGTCACTGCTGGCGTGGTGCTCGGTACCAGGTTTTCGAAGTTGCCACCGATAGCTTTGCTGATGGTCGCCTGCACGGAGCCGGCGTCTTTGTAGACGTCATCGGACGGGGCCGGAACGGTTGCGGTGCCGGTGGTTTCGCCAGCCTTGATGGTTATCACCGCACCGTTCGACAGGGTCACGGTTACGGGCGAGCCAGCGGCGTTGGTCAGCGTAGCGGTGTAAACGATCGAGCCACCTTCGGCCACGGAACCGGTCGCACTCAGCGACAGGTTGGTGGTGTCGACGGTGTCGGTCACGGTGGTGCTGACCGGGGTCTTGTCGGCGACGAGATTCTCGAAATTGCCGCCGCTGACGTTGGTGATCGCATTGGTGATCGGAGCGTTGCCAGTCAGCGCATCGTTCGGTGCGACGGCAGTTACGGTACCGGTGGTCTGTCCGACCGCGATAGTGATGTTCTGGCCGTTGGCCAGAGTGACCACCACTGGCGAACCTGTGACTGGCGCGCCGACGGTTGCGGTGTAGACGACGTTGCCGCCTTCGGCCGCCGTGGCGGTTGCGCTCAGTTTTACGGTGGTGGTGTCGATGGTGTCGGTGACGCTGGTCACTGCTGGCGTGGTGCTCGGTACCAGGTTTTCGAAGTTGCCACCGATAGCTTTGCTGATGGTCGCCTGCACGGAGCCGGCGTCTTTGTAGACGTCATCGGACGGGGCCGGAACGGTTGCGGTGCCGGTGGTTTCGCCAGCCTTGATGGTTATCACCGCACCGTTCGACAGGGTCACGGTTACGGGCGAGCCAGCGGCGTTGGTCAGCGTAGCGGTGTAAACGATCGAGCCACCTTCGGCCACGGAACCGGTCGCACTCAGCGACAGGTTGGTGGTGTCGACGGTGTCGGTCACGGTGGTGCTGACCGGGGTCTTGTCGGCGACGAGATTCTCGAAATTGCCGCCGCTGACGTTGGTGATCGCATTGGTGATCGGAGCGTTGCCAGTCAGCGCATCGTTCGGTGCGACGGCAGTTACGGTACCGGTGGTCTGTCCGACCGCGATAGTGATGTTCTGGCCGTTGGCCAGAGTGACCACCACTGGCGAACCTGTGACTGGCGCGCCGACGGTTGCGGTGTAGACGACGTTGCCGCCTTCGGCCGCCGTGGCGGTTGCGCTCAGTTTTACGGTGGTGGTGTCGATGGTGTCGGTGACGCTGGTCACTGCTGGCGTGGTGCTCGGTACCAGATTCTCGAAGTTGCCACCGGTAGCGCTAGTGATCGTTGCCTGGACGGAACCGGCGTCTTTGTAGACGTCATCGGACGGTGCAGGAACAGTTGCGGTGCCGGTGGTTTCGCCTGCTTTGATAGTGATCACGGCGCCGTTCGACAACGTGACTGTCACAGGTGAGCCAGCGGCGTTGGTCAGCGTAGCGGTGTAAACGATCGAGCCACCTTCGGCCACGGAACCGGTCGCACTCAGCGACAGGTTGGTGGTGTCGGTAACGTCCGTGACAGAAGTCGAAACTGGAGTTTTGTCCGCCACCAGATCTTCGAAGTTGCCACCGGTTACGCCAGTGATCGAGTTGGTGATCGGGGCGTTGCCGGTCAGCGCATCGTTCGCAGCAACAGCAGTTGCAGTGCCAGTAGTCTGGCCGACACCGATGGTGATGGTCTGGCCGTTGGCCAGAGTTACCACAACTGGCGAGCCGGTGACCGGAGCGCCGACGGTGGCGGTGTAGGTCACGGTGCCGCCTTCAGCCACCGAAGTGTCGGCGGTCAGTTTGACGGTCGAGGTGTCGATGGTGTCGGTGACCTGGGTGATCGCAGGCGTAGTGCTCGGAACGAGGTTCTCGAACTTGCCACCGGTAGCGCTAGTGATCGTCGCCTGCACAGAACCGGCGTCTTTGTAGACGTCGTCGGACGGTGCAGGAACAGTTGCGGTGCCGGTGGTTTCGCCAGCCTTGATAGTGATGACAGCGCCGTTCGACAAGGTGACTGTCACAGGTGAGCCAGCGGCGTTGGTCAGGGTCGCGGTGTAAGTGATCTGGCCACCTTCGGCTACCGAACCGGTCGCACTCAGCGACAGATTGGTAGTGTCGGTAACGTCGGTGACAGAAGTCGAAACTGGAGTTTTGTCCGCAACCAGATCTTCGAAATTGCCGCCGCTCACGCCAGTGATCGAGTTGGTGATCGGAGCGTTGCCGGTCAGCGCATCGTTCGCAGCAACAGCAGTTGCAGTGCCAGTAGTCTGGCCAATGCCGATGGTGATGGTCTGACCGTTGGCCAGAGTCACGACCACAGGCGAGCCGGTGACCGGAGCACCCACAGTGGCGGTGTAGGTGACCGTGCCGCCTTCAGCCACCGATGTATCGGCGGTCAGTTTGACTGTCGAGGTATCGATGGTGTCGGTGACAGTCGTCACGGCCGGAACCGTGCTCGGTACCAGATTCTCGAAGTTGCCACCGGTAGCGCTAGTGATCGTCGCCTGCACAGAACCGGCGTCTTTGTAGACGTCGTCGGACGGTGCAGGAACAGTTGCGGTGCCGGTGGTTTCGCCAGCCTTGATAGTGATGACAGCGCCGTTCGACAAGGTGACTGTCACAGGTGAGCCAGCGGCGTTGGTCAGGGTCGCGGTGTAAGTGATCTGGCCACCTTCGGCTACCGAACCGGTCGCACTCAGCGACAGATTGGTAGTGTCGGTAACGTCGGTGACAGAAGTCGAAACTGGAGTTTTGTCCGCAACCAGATCTTCGAAATTGCCGCCGCTCACGCCAGTGATCGAGTTGGTGATCGGAGCGTTGCCGGTCAGCGCATCGTTCGCAGCAACAGCAGTTGCAGTGCCAGTAGTCTGGCCAATGCCGATGGTGATGGTCTGACCGTTGGCCAGAGTCACGACCACAGGCGAGCCGGTGACCGGAGCACCCACAGTGGCGGTGTAGGTGACCGTGCCGCCTTCAGCCACCGATGTATCGGCGGTCAGTTTGACTGTCGAGGTATCGATGGTGTCGGTGACAGTCGTCACGGCCGGAACCGTGCTCGGTACCAGATTCTCGAAGTTGCCACCGGTAGCGCTAGTGATCGTTGCCTGGACGGAACCGGCATCTTTGTAGACGTCGTCGGACGGTGCAGGAACAGTTGCGGTGCCGGTGGTTTCACCAGCCTTGATGGTGATCACAGCGCCGTTCGACAAGGTCACGGTCACTGGCGAGCCAGCGGCGTTGGTCAAGGTCGCGGTGTAAGTGATCTGGCCACCTTCGGCTACCGAACCGGTCGCACTCAGCGACAGATTGGTAGTGTCGGAAACGTCGGTGACAGTGGTCGAAACCGGTGTTTTATCCGCCACCAGATCTTCGAAATTGCCGCCGCTCACGCCAGTGATCGAGTTGGTGATCGGAGCATTACCGGCCAACGCATCGTTCGCAGCAACAGCAGTTGCAGTGCCAGTAGTCTGGCCGACGCCGATGGTGATGGTCTGACCGTTGGCCAGAGTCACGACCACAGGCGAGCCGGTGACTGGCGCGCCGACGGTGGCGGTGTAAGTCACGGTGCCGCCTTCAGCCACCGATGTATCGGCGGTCAATTTGACGGTCGACGTATCGATGGTGTCGGTGACAGTCGTCACGGCTGGAGCAGTGCTCGGTACCAGGTTCTCGAAGTTGCCTCCGGTAGCACTGGTGATCGTCGCCTGCACAGAGCCGGCATCTTTGTAGACGTCATCAGACGGTGCAGGAACTGTTGCGGTGCCGCTGGTTTCACCAGCCTTGATGGTGATCACAGCGCCGTTCGACAAGGTCACGGTCACTGGCGAGCCAGCGGCGTTGGTCAATGTCGCGGTGTAAGTGATCTGGCCACCTTCGGCTACCGAACCGGTCGCACTCAGCGACAGATTGGTAGTGTCGGAAACGTCGGTGACAGTGGTCGAAACCGGTGTTTTATCCGCCACCAGATCTTCGAAGTTGCCGCCGCTCACGCCAGTGATCGAGTTGGTGATCGGAGCATTACCGGCCAACGCATCGTTCGCAGCAACAGCAGTTGCAGTGCCAGTAGTCTGGCCAACGCCGATGGTGATGGTCTGGCCGTTGGCCAGAGTCACGACCACAGGCGAGCCGGTGACTGGCGCGCCAACGGTGGCGGTGTAAGTCACGGTGCCGCCTTCAGCGACCGAAGTATCGGCAGTCAGTTTGACGGTCGAAGTGTCGATGGTATCGGTGACATTGGTCACCGCTGGAACCGCGCTTGGCACCAGGTTCTCGAAGTTGCCGCCGGTCGCACCCTCGATGGTCACTTCGACTTTGCCGGCATCTTTATAGACGTCATCTTTAGGTGCGTCGACGGTCACGGTGCCGGTGGTTTTGCCTGCATCGATAGTGATGGTGGCGCCGTTCGACAGGGTCACGGTCACCGGTGTGCCGGCCGGGTTGGTCAGGGTTGCGGTGTAGGTGATCTGGCCGCCTTCGGCGACCGAGTCGCTGGCGCTCAGGTTCAGATTGGTGGTGTCGGTAGTGTCGGAAACCGCGGTGTCTGCGGACTTGCCGTCGACCACCAGTTTTTCGTAATTGCCACCCGTGGCGTCATCAATGGTCACGCTCAACGAGCTGCCGCCCGCCAATGGGCTGTTCGGCGCGACGTAGTTGACGCTGCCGGTGGTTTCGCCAACGGCGATGGTGATGGTCTGGCCGTTGGACAGGCTGACGATGATCGGAGAGCCGGTCACTGGCGCGCCCACGGTCGCGGTGTAGACCACGGTTTCGCCTTCGGCGACGTTCGCAGTGGCGCTCAGCGACACGGTGGTGGTGTCGATGGTGTCGTTGACCGTGGTCACCGCCGGCGCTGTGCTGGTGACGAGGTTTTCGAAGTTGCCGCCGGTTGCGCTCTGGATGGTCGCTTCAACGCTGCCGGCGTCTTTGTAGACGTCGTCCTTCGGTGCATCGACGGTCACGGTGCCAGTGGTTTTGCCGGCCTCGATGAGGATGGTCGCACCGTTCGACAGGGTCACGATGACCGGTGTGCCGGCGGCGTTGCTCAGGGTTGCGGTGTAGGTAATCTGGCCGCCTTCGTTCACCGCGCCGGTCGCGCTGAGCGACAGGTTGGTGGTGTCGACGGTGTCGGTCACGGTGGTGCTGACCGGGGTCTGGTCGGCGACAAGATTTTCGAAATTACCGCCGCTGACGTTGGTGATCGAGTTGGTCAGCGGCGCGTGGCCGGCGAGGACGTCGTTCGGCGCGGTGGTGCTCACGCTGCCGCTGGTCTTGCCGACTTCGATAGTGATGTTCTGACCATTGGCCAGGGTGACGACCACAGGCGAACCGGTGACCGGCGCGCCGACGGTGGCGGTGTAGGTGACGGTGCCACCTTCGGCCGCGGTTTCGGTGGCGGTCAGTTTGACCGTCGAGGTGTCGACGGTGTCGGTGACATCAGTGACCGCTGGCGTGGTGCTTGGCACCAGGTTTTCGAAGTTGCCGCCGGTGGCGTCCTTGATCGTGACTTCAACTTTGCCAGCGTCTTTATAGACGTCGTCGGCAGGTGCCGGAACGGTGACGGTGCCGGTAGACTTGCCGGCCTCGATGGTGATCACCGCGCCGTTGCTCAGATTCACGGTCACCGGGGTACCGGCCGGGTTGCTCAGGGTTGCGGTGTAGACAATCGAACCGCCCTCGGCCACGGAGCCGGTCGCGGACAGCGACAGGTTGGTGGTGTCGGCGACGTCGGTTACCGAGGTCACCGCCGGGGTTTGGTCGGCGACGAGATTTTCGTAATTGCCACCACTGGCGCCGTCGATCTTCACGCTCAGGGTGTTGCCGCCGGCCTGTGCATCGTTCGGCGCGGTGAAGTTGACGCTGGCGCTGCTGGCGCCGACCGGAATGGTGATGGTCTGGCCGTTGGACAGGGTCACCAGCACTGGCGAACCGGTGACCGGTGCGGTCACGGACGCGGTGTAGACAACCACGCCGCCTTCCACCGCACTGGCGCTGGCGGTCAGCGCAACGGTGCTGTTGTCGATGGTGTCGGTGACATCAGTTACCGCAGGCGTCTTGTCGATCACCAGATTTTCAAAGTTGCCGCCGCTGGTCTTGGTGATGCTCGCATCGACCTTGCCGGCGTCCTTGTACACGTCATCGCCAGGCGCGGCGACGGTCGCAGTGCCAGTGCTCGCACCCTTGGCAATGTTGATCACCGCGCCGTTGCTCAGGGTCACGCTCATGGCGGTGCCGGCCGGATTGCTCAGGGTGGCGGTGTAGACGATCGAGCCGCCCTCGGCAACGCTGCCGGTGGCGCTCAGGCTGATGTTGGTGGTGTCGACGGCGTCGGTGACTTTGGTCACCACAGCCGAACGATCGGCCTCGACGCGCTCGAAATTGCCGCCGCTGTGGCTGGCGATCGCCGTCCGCACGTTGCTGCCATCGATGTACGGGGTGTTGGCGGGCGCCGGGAAATTCACCGAGCCGCTGGTAGCACCGGCAGCGATGTTGATCACCGCGCCGTTGGCCAGGGTAACGGTCATCGCAGTGCCGGCCGGATTGCTCAGGGTCGCGGTATAGGTGATCTGGCCACCTTCGCTGACGGTATCGCTGGCAGTCAGGGTCAGTGCGGTTGTGTCGACGGTGTCGTTGACCGTGGTGCTGACCGGGGTCTTGCTGACGTCGAGTTTCTCGAAGTTGCCGCCGCTGGCATCGGTCATGGTTACGGTGAGCTTGCTGACGTCCTTGTAGACGTCATCGCTCGGTGCGGCAATCGTCACCGAACCGCTGGTCTTGCCGGCTTCGATGGTGATGGTCTGGCCATTGCTCAGGTTGACGGTCACCGGCGTCTGCGCCGCGTTGGTCAGCGTTGCGGTGTAAGTGATCGAAGAGCCTTCGAGCACATAGCTTTCTGCGCTGAGGGTCAGGTGCGTGGTGTTGATCGTGTCGGCAACATTGGTCACCGCAGGCGTAGTGCTCGGCACCAGATTTTCGAAGTTGCCACCGGTGGCGTCCTTGATGGTCACTTCGACTTTGCCGGCGTCTTTGTAGACGTCGTCGGCAGGTGCCGGAACGGTCACGGTGCCGGTGGTCTTGCCGGCTTCAATGGTGATGACCGAACCGTTGCTCAGATTGACGGTTACCGGCGTGCCGGCCGGGTTGCTCAGCGTCGCGGTGTAGGTGATCTGCCCGCCTTCGTTGACGTTGCCGGTGGCAGTCAGCGCGACGCTGGTGGTGTCGACGGTGTCGGTGACAGTGGTGCTGACCGGGGTCTTGTCGGCGACCAGATTCTCGTAGTTGCCGCCGCTGACGTTGGTGATCGAGTTGGTCAGTGGTGCGTGACCGATCTGCACGTCATTCGATACCGGGGCGGTAACGCTGCCGGTGGTCTGGCCGACGGCGATGGTGATGTTCTGGCCGTTGGCCAGGGTCACGACAACTGGCGAGCCGGTGACGGGCGCGCCGACAGTGGCGGTGTATGTGACGGTGCCGCCTTCAGCGACCGAGGTGTCGGCGGTCAATTTGACCGTCGAGGTATCGATGGTGTCGGTGACTGTCGTCACGGCGGGAGCACTGCTCGAGACGAGGTTCTCGAAGTTGCCGCCGGTGGCACTGGTGATGGTGGCCTGCACGGAGCCGGAGTCTTTGTAGACGTCGTCGGACGGAGCCGGGAAGCTCACATTACCGCTGGTTTCGCCTGCCTTGATGGTGATGACGGCGCCGTTCGACAAGGTCACGGTCACTGGCGAGCCAGCAGCATTGGTCAAGGTTGCGGTGTAAGTGATCTGGCCGCCTTCAGCCACGGAAGCGGTCGCGCTCAGCGACAGATTGGTGGTGTCGGCCACGTCGGTGACGGTGGTCGAAACTGGAGTTTCGTCCGCCACCAGATCTTCGTAGTTGCCACCGCTTACGCCAGTGATCGAGTTGGTCAGCGGAGCGTTGCCGGTCAAGGCATCGTTCGGTGCGGTGTAGGTGATGGAGCCGGTGGTCTGGCCGACGGCGATGGTGATGTTCTGACCATTGGCCAACGTCACGACCACAGGCGAGCCGGTGACTGGCGCGCCGACGGTGGCGGTGTAAGTCACGGTGCCGCCTTCGGCAACCGAGGTGTCTGCGGTCAGCTTCACCGTCGAGGTATCGACGGTGTCAGTGATTTCGGTCACTGCCGGCGTAGTGTTCGGCACCAGATTTTCGAAGTTGCCGCCGGTGGCGTCCTTGATGCTGACTTCGACCTGGCCGGCGTCTTTGTAGACGTCATCGGCCGGCGCTGGAACGGTAACGGTGCCCGTGGTTTTGCCGGCATCAATGGTGATCACCGAGCCGTTGCTCAGGGTCACGGTTACCGGGGTGCCGGCCGGATTCGTCAGCGTGGCGGTGTAGGTGATCTGGCCACCCTCGGCCACAGAGTCGGTGGCGCTGAGGCTCAGGCCAGTGTCATCCACCGAATCGGTGATGGTGGTGACCGCAGGCGTGTTGCTTGGCACCAGGTTTTCGAAATTGCCACCGGTAGCGCCAGTGATCGTGGTGCTGACGGTGCTGCCATTGTTGTAGACGTCGTTGGCCGCTGTGGGCACGTTGACGGTGCCGACGGTCTCGCCAGCCGCGATGGTGATGGTCGAACCGTTGGACAGAGTGACGGTTACCGGGGTTTGTGCCGGGTTGGTCAACGTCGCGGTGTAAGTGATCTGGCCGCCTTCGACGACGTTATTCGTCGCAGTCAGGGTCAGACCGGTGTTGTCGACCGAATCGGTGATCGTGGTAACGGCAGGTGTGGTGTTTGGCACCAGGTTTTCGAAGTTGCCGCCGGTAGCGCCAGTGATGGTGGTGCTGACGGTGCTGCCGTTGTTGTAGACGTCATTGGCCGCTGTTGGCACGTTGACGGTGCCCACGGTTTCGCCAGCCGCAATGGTGATGGTCGAACCGTTGGACAGGGTGACGGTAACCGGCGTCTGCGCCGGATTAGTCAGTGTCGCGGTGTAGGTGATCTGACCGCCTTCAACGATATTGTTGGTCGCTGTCAGGGTCAGGCCAGTGTCATCCACCGAATCGGTGATGGTGGTGACCGCAGGCGTGTTGCTTGGCACCAGGTTTTCGAAGTTGCCACCGGTAGCGCCAGTGATCGTGGTGCTGACGGTACTGCCATTGTTGTAGACGTCGTTGGCCGCAGTCGGCACGTTGACGGTGCCGACGGTTTCGCCAGCCGCGATGGTAATGGTCGAACCGTTGGACAGAGTGACGGTTACCGGGGTTTGCGCCGGGTTGGTCAGGGTCGCGGTGTAAGTGATCTGACCGCCTTCAACGATATTGTTGGTCGCTGTCAGGGTCAGGCCAGTGTCATCCACCGAATCGGTGATGGTGGTGACCGCAGGCGTGTTGCTTGGCACCAGGTTTTCGAAGTTGCCACCGGTAGCGCCAGTGATCGTGGTGCTGACGGTGCTGCCATTGTTGTAGACGTCATTGGCCGCAGTCGGCACGTTCACGGTGCCAACGGTTTCGCCAGCCGCAATGGTGATGGTCGAACCGTTCGACAGAGTGACGGTTACCGGGGTTTGTGCCGGATTGGTCAGTGTCGCGGTGTAAGTGATCTGACCGCCTTCAACGATATTGTTGGTCGCGGTCAGGGTCAGGCCAGTGTCATCGACCGAGTCGGTGATGGTGGTCACGGCTGGTGTGGTGTTCGGCACCAGGTTTTCGAAATTGCCACCGGTAGCGCCAGTGATCGTGGTGCTGACGGTGCCGCCATTGTTGTAGACGTCATTGGCCGCCGTCGGCACGTTGACGGTGCCGACGGTTTCGCCGGCCGCGATGGTAATGGTCGAACCATTCGACAGAGTGACGGTTACCGGGGTTTGTGCCGGATTGGTCAGTGTCGCGGTGTAAGTGATCTGACCGCCTTCAACGATGTTGTTGGTCGCGGTCAGGGTCAGGCCAGTGTCATCGACCGAGTCGGTGATGGTGGTCACGGCTGGTGTGGTGTTTGGCACCAGATTTTCGAAATTGCCACCGGTGGTGCCAGTGATCGTGGTGCTGACGGTGCTGCCATTGTTGTAGACGTCATTGGCCGCAGTCGGCACGTTCACGGTGCCAACGGTTTCGCCAGCCGCAATGGTGATGGTCGAACCGTTCGACAGAGTGACGGTTACCGGGGTTTGTGCCGGATTGGTCAGTGTCGCGGTGTAAGTGATCTGACCGCCTTCAACGATGTTGTTGGTCGCGGTCAGGGTCAGGCCGGTGTCATCAACCGAGTCGGTGATGGTGGTCACGGCAGGTGTGGTGTTTGGCACCAGGTTTTCGAAGTTGCCGCCGGTAGCCCCGGTGATCGTCGTGCTGACGGTGCTGCCGTTGCTGTACACATCATTGGCCGCAGTCGGCACATTGACGGTGCCGACGGTTTCGCCGGCTGCAATGGTGATGGTCGAACCGTTCGACAGAGTGACGGTTACCGGCGTCTGCGCCGGGTTGGTCAGTGTTGCGGTGTAAGTGATCTGACCGCCTTCAACGATATTGTTGGTCGCAGTCAGCGTCAGGCCAGTGTCATCGACCGAGTCGGTGATGGTGGTCACCGCAGGTGTGGTGTTCGGCACCAGGTTTTCGAAATTGCCACCGGTAGCCCCGGTGATCGTGGTGCTGACGGTGCTGCCATTGTTGTAAACGTCATTGGCCGCAGTCGGCACGTTGACGGTACCGACGGTATCGCCAGCAGCAATGGTGATGGTCGAACCGTTGGACAGAGTGACAGTTACCGGGGTTTGTGCCGGATTGGTCAGTGTCGCGGTGTAAGTGATTTGACCGCCTTCGACGACGTTATTCGTCGCAGTCAGGGTCAGACCGGTGTTGTCGACCGAATCGGTGATCGTGGTAACGGCAGGTGTGGTGTTTGGCACCAGGTTTTCGAAGTTGCCACCGGTAGCGCCAGTGATCGTGGTGCTGACGGTGCTGCCATTGTTGTAGACGTCATTGGCCGCAGTCGGCACGTTGACGGTGCCGACGGTTTCGCCGGCAGCAATGGTGATGGTCGAACCGTTGGACAGAGTGACGGTTACCGGGGTTTGCGCCGGGTTGGTCAACGTTGCGGTGTAAGTGATCTGACCGCCTTCAACGATATTGTTGGTCGCAGTCAGCGTCAGACCGGTGTTGTCGACCGAATCGGTGATCGTGGTGACCGCAGGCGTGTTGCTTGGCACCAGGTTTTCAAAGTTGCCGCCGGTAGCGCCAGTGATCGTGGTGCTGACGGTGCCGCCATTGTTGTAGACGTCGTTGGCCGCTGTGGGCACGTTGACGGTGCCGACGGTTTCGCCCGCAGCAATTGTGATGGTCGAGCCGTTGGACAGCGTGACGGTTACCGGGGTCTGCGCCGGGTTGGTCAACGTCGCGGTATAAGTGATCTGGCCACCTTCAACGATGTTGTTGGTCGCGGTCAGGGTCAGCCCGGTGTTGTCGACCGAATCAGTGATCGTGGTAACGGCAGGTGTGGTGTTTGGCACCAGATTTTCGAAGTTGCCGCCGGTAGCCCCGGTGATCGTGGTCGTAACGGTGCTGCCATTGTTGTAAACGTCATTGGCTGGGGTCGGCACGTTGACGGTGCCGGTAGTCTGGCCAGCGCCAATGGTAATGGTCGAGCCATTCGACAGCGTGACGGTAACCGGAGTTTGCGCCGGGTTAGTCAGCGTCGCGGTGTAAGTGATCTGACCGCCTTCGGTCACGCTCGAACCAGCCGTCAACGTGACGGTAGTGGTGTCGACGGTGTCGGTGACTTGCGTGGTCGCCGGGATAGTCGGCGGGGTCACGGTGATGCCGTTGCCGCCGCTGGTGCCAGTGACGGTTACGTCGATCTGGGTCGGGTCGTTATAGACAGTGTCGTTCGGCGCCAGCGGCACGTTGACGGTGCCGGTGGTGGCGCCGGCGGGAATGACGATGACTGCGCCATTGGACAGGGTGATGGTCAGGTCTGTCAGCGGCGCCTGGGTCAGGGTCGCGGTGTACACCAGCACGCCGCCGGCTTCGGTGATGGTCGGCGTGGCGCTGAGGCTCAGGGTCGAGTCACGCAGTGCGTTGGTGGTGGTGTCGGTGGTCAGGCCGCCCGTGGTGTCCTGCGCGACTTGCCCGGCAGAATTGATGCCCGCCGTGGGGAAGCCAATGGTCGGATCGACGCGGCCAGCGGTGGCGTCGAGCATGACGAAGCTGTGACCACCACCGGCCGCACCGCCGGTACCTGCGGCGGTCGGGCCGGCCGCGGTGGATTCGAGTGCGGTGGTCGGGTCGACACCGGCGGCGATGGCTTGCTGCAGTTCTTCTACAGAAGGCGCAGCCTGCGCCGTGGCTTCGGCCAGGTCAGTGCTGGAGTCAGGCGAGCTGGCGCTCCACTGGGTGTCACGGCCCAGATCGAGCATGCGGCCATCGGCCAGTTCCAGCGACACCGCGCCGGACAGACCGGTATCGATCTGGTCGCCGACATACAGGCGATCGCCTTCAACGAGTACGCGACGCACGCCCTCTGGGGACACCACGAAAACCTGACCGACAATGCTTTTGACGACGGCAACAACACTGCTCATTGAAGACTCTCCGGGGTGTCACATTCAGTTGACTTCCATGGACCTGACGGGCGTCGGCGCCACTTCAGTCTGGACGTACTTTCTATAAATGGATAACTTATTGACGCTGTATTTCCGTCAATAATCTGGCTATAAATTATCGCGATTAACTTTATGCCAAACTATTGACCTTCTGGGAGCCATCCTAAACAATCGCCCCACTAATGTCACATTGATATTTCCGCGGCGACCTGTCCTTCAGCCTGTCATCCAGTTCCTGTTTTGAACTTTCCGACATACGGTCTTTCGGGTTGCCATCATCCGACGCAGCACCACGTTTCTGCTGTGATTCAAGACAAGAAGTTCCGGGAAAATTCCAACCATGCGTTCGCTTTTGCTCCTTGCCGCTCCCTTCGCTCTCGCCGCCTCTTTTGTACAAGCACAATCCTTACCAGAAGCCATGCAACAGGCGCTGGATGTCCATCCGGAGATTCAGGCGGGGGTCAACAGTCGATTGGCGGCGGATTATCAGTTAAAGGCTGCGAAAGGGGGATACCTGCCCAAGGTCGATCTGCTGGGCGGTTATGGCCGTGAAGGCACTGACAGTGTGACCACGCGAGCGAACGGTGGAAGCAATCACTGGGAGACGTTGAACCGCAGCGAGTCAAGTTTACGTCTCTCGCAAATGGTTTTTGACGGTTTCGCGACGTCCAACGAAGTTGCGCGTCAACAAGCCAACGTCAGCTCCCGTGCTTACTCGCTGCTGGGCACTTCCGAGCGTACTGCACTGACCGTCGCCCAGGTGTATCTGGACGTGCTGACCCGTCGCGAATTCGTGCGTCTGGCCGAGGAGAACCTCAAGAGCCACCAGCGCATCTACGACCAGATCCAGCTGCGCACCCAGCGCGGCGTCGGCAGCGGTGCCGACCTTGATCAGGCCGAAGCGCGCATGGCCCAGGCCCGCAACAACCTGATCACCGAACAGACCAACCTCGCCGACGCGGAAACCAACTTCCTCAGCGCCGTAGGCCAGATGCCCGACCAGCTCGAGCGCCCGGCGCCGTTCATGGCGATGATGCCGGCCAACCTCAATGAAGCCCGCGCGCAAATGCTGGAAAACAGCCCGATCCTGCGTTCCGCCGAGTCGGACATCGCCGCTGCCGAGAAGCAGTTCGCCACCGCCAAATCGACCTTCTACCCGCGTTTCGACGCCGAATTGGGCCGCTCCGCCGACAACGATCTCGATGGTCAGAACGGCCACAACAACGAATGGCAGGCCATGCTGCGCATGCGTTTTAACCTGTATTCCGGCGGCAGCAACAAAGCCGATCTGGAATCCAAGTCGTACCTGGCCAACCAGGCGCTGGACATCCGCAACAACGCCCTGCGTCAGTTGAACGAAGAGCTCGGCCTCGCCTGGAACGCGCTGAACAACGCCAACGCTCAAGTGCCGATCGCCCAGCAATACGTCGATCGCAGCACCTCGGTGCGTACCGCCTACCAGCGTCAATTCAGCCTCGGCGAACGCACCCTGCTGGACTTGCTCGACAGCGAGAACGAGCTGTTCACCGCCTCGCGGCGTCTGGCGGAAATCAAGAACATTCAGTTATTTACTCAGTACCGAATCAAGGCGACCATGGGCCAATTGCTCAAAAGCCAGGGAGTGGTCGCGCCGTTGGCATCCGTTGTGCAGAACGACGTGAAGCCCAAGGTCCAGCTGCCTGGGATGAACTGAGTTATCCCTTCCAACTGTTAAAGAGTGTCGAGCGTGGAATCAGAAGTCAGTCGAGTTCAACTCAGCCATGATCCACGCGCGTTGCATGACGATCCGTTGCTGGATGGTCTGCTCGCCCTGTGCATGCTGCACCAGAAGCCTGCCAGCGCGGCGATGCTGACCACCGGCCTGCCGCTGCCCAAACAACGTTTGAGTGTCGAGTTGCTGCCGCGCGCAGCGGCTCGCGCCGGGCTGCAGGGGCGGGTGTTGCAGCGCAAACTCGAAGAAATTCCGGCGATCGCCATGCCCGCTCTGTTGCTGCTCAAGGATGGCCGCAGTGCCGTCCTGCTCGGCTGGCAGGGCGACAACGAAGCACGCGTGCTGCTCAGCGAAAGCGATGGCGGCGAATCGGTGGTCAGCCGCGAACTGCTGAGCGACGATTACACCGGCAAAGTGTTCTTCGCCCAGCCGCAGCACAAAT
The DNA here is from genome assembly GCF_056278925.1 of Pseudomonas sp. TE9122. Classification (NCBI taxonomy): domain Bacteria; kingdom Pseudomonadati; phylum Pseudomonadota; class Gammaproteobacteria; order Pseudomonadales; family Pseudomonadaceae; genus Pseudomonas; species Pseudomonas sp. TE9122. Next base: position 5,596,888 of record NZ_JBWBQI010000001.1, read on the forward strand.
TCGACGTCAACCACGGCACGCTGATCCCGCGTGCACGCTCATGGTTTCGCGACACCCTCAAGCGTTCGCGCTGGCTGTACGCCGATGCGATCGCCGCCAGTTTCCTGATCAACATCATCGCCATGGCCGCACCGCTGTTCGTGATGAACGTCTACGACCGCGTAGTACCGAACCAGGCCGAAGCAACCCTTTGGGTGCTGGCGCTGGGCATCACCGGCGCTTACATCTTCGACTTGATCCTCAAGAGCCTGCGCAGCCTGTGCCTGGATCTGGCCGGGAAGAAAACCGACCTGATCATCTCCGCCACGCTGTTCGAGCGCATTGTCGGCATGGCGATGAAATACCGCCCGGCGCGGGTCGGTAGTTTTGCCCAGAACATCCATGAGTTTCAGAGCCTGCGCGACTTTCTCGCGTCGCTGACCCTGACCAGCCTGATCGACCTGCCGTTCACCATCCTGATTTTCATCGTCATCGCCATTCTCGGCGGGCATCTGGTGTGGATTCCGGTGCTGGCGTTCCCGATTGCCCTGCTGATCGGCTACGCCTTGCAGAAGCCGTTGATCGCGACCATGGAACGCACCATGGCGCTGGGCGCCGAGCGCCAGTCGAGCCTGATCGAAACCCTCGCCGGTCTGGACGCGGTCAAGGTCAACAACGCCGAAAGCGAGCGCCAGTATCAGTGGGAGCAGACCATCGGCACCCTCAGCCGCCTAGAGCTGCGAGTGAAAATGCTCTCCGGTCTGGCGATGAACATCACCTTGCTGATCCAGCAACTGGCCGGGGTGATCATGATCGTCTTCGGCGTGTACCAGATCATCGCCGGCAACCTGAGCATGGGCGGGCTGATTGCCTGCTACATGCTCAGTGGTCGTGCGCTGAGCCCGCTGGCGTCGCTGTCCGGCCTGCTCACGCGCTATCAACAGGCGCGGGTGACCATGACTTCGGTCGACCAGATGATGGAGCTGCCCCAGGAGCGCAATTTCGAAGAGCGCCCGCTGAGCCGCAAGGTTTTGCAGGGTGCGATCGAATGCCGTCAGCTCAGCTTCACCTACCCGGACCAGCAGAACCCGGCGCTGAAGAACATCAACCTGGTGATCCGTCCCGGCGAGAAGATCGGCATCATCGGCCGCAGCGGTTCGGGCAAGAGTTCGCTGGCGAAATTGCTGGTGGGCCTGTATCAACCGGACGACGGTGCCTTGCTGGTCGACGGCGTGGACATCCGCCAGATCGACGTCAGCGAACTGCGCTACAACATCGGCTACGTACCGCAGGACATTCAGCTGCTGTCCGGCACCCTGCGTGACAACCTGGTGTCCGGCGCGCGTTACGTCGAAGACGAGCTGGTGCTGCAAGCCGCCGAACTGGCCGGCGTCCACGAATTCGCCCGTCTGCACCCGCAAGGCTACGAGCTGCAAGTCGGCGAGCGTGGGCAAAACCTCTCCGGCGGCCAGCGGCAGAACGTCGCCCTGGCCCGGGCGCTGTTGCTCAATCCACCGATCTTGCTGATGGATGAGCCAACCAGTGCGATGGACAACACCGGCGAAGAACGCCTCAAGCAACGCCTCGCAGCAGTGATTGAAAACAAGACCGTGGTGCTGGTCACGCACCGGGCATCGCTGTTGTCGCTGGTCGATCGCCTGCTGGTGATCGATCGCGGGCAGATTCTCGCCGACGGCCCGAAAGCCGCCGTGATGGAAGCGTTGAAGAAGGGGCAGATCAGTGTTGCTTAAGTCCGGTGTCAAGGAGTCGATCCGTCGCTACTTCAAGGGCTCTGCCTCGCTGCAGGGTCAGCCGCTGCCGGAGGTCAACAAGGCGCTGATCGAAGACGCCCCGCGCGTCGTGCGCCTGACCATCTGGGCGATCATCGGCTTCTTCGTGTTCCTCATGCTCTGGGCCAACTTCGCCGTGATCGACGAGGTGACCAAGGGCGACGGCAAGGCGATTCCGTCGTCGAAGATCCAGAAAATCCAGAACCTGGAGGGCGGTATCGTCTCCGAGCTGTTCGTCAAGGAAGGCCAGATCGTCGAGGCCGGCGCGCCGCTGATTCGTCTCGACGACACACGTTTTGCCTCCAACGTCGGCGAAACCGAGGCCGATCGCCTGTCGATGCTGCTGCGTGTCGAGCGTCTGAGCGCGGAAGTCGATGATCGTCCGCTGAATTTCCCCGAGGACGTACTCAAAGCCGTGCCGGGTCAGGCGAAAAGCGAAGAGTCGCTGTACATCAGCCGCCGTCAGCAATTACACGATGAAATCGGCGGCTTGCAGGAGCAGTTGATCCAGCGTCAGCAGGAACTGCGTGAGTTCAGCTCCAAGCAGGCGCAGTACCGTCAGCAACTCGGTTTGCAGCGTCAGGAAATCAACATGTCCGAGCCGCTGGTGGCGCAGGGCGCGGTCTCGCCGGTGGAAGTGTTGCGTCTCAAGCGTGCCGAAGTGGAAACCCGTGGCCAGCTCGACGCGACCACGCTGGCCATCCCGCGCGCGGAATCGGCGATCAAGGAAGTGCAGCGCAAGATCGACGAAACCCGCGGCAAATTCCGCAGCGAAGCGCTGACCCAACTCAACGAAGCCCGCACCGACCTGAACAAGGCCCAGGCCACCGGCAAGGCGCTGGAAGACCGCGTCAGCCGTACGCTGGTTACCTCACCCGTGCGGGGCATCGTCAACAAGTTGCTGGTCAACACTATCGGCGGTGTGATCCAGCCGGGCAGCGACATGGTCGAAATCGTGCCGCTGGACGACACCCTGCTGGTCGAAGCCAAGATCCGCCCGCAGGACATCGCGTTCCTGCATCCGGGTCAGGAAGCGATCGTCAAATTCACCGCCTATGACTACACGATTTACGGCGGCCTGAAGGCACAGCTGGAGCAGATCGGTGCGGATACCATCACCGACGAAGACAAGAAAACCACTTATTACGTGATCAAGGTGCGTACCGAGCGCAGCCACTTGGGCACGGATGAAAAGCCTTTGCTGATCATTCCCGGGATGGTCGCTTCGGTGGATATCATCACTGGCAAGAAGTCGGTGTTGAGCTATTTGCTCAAGCCGATCATTCGCGCGCGGGCTGAAGCGTTGCACGAGCGCTAGATCTTCGGCGCTGGTGACGGCCTATTCGCGAGCAGGCTCGCTCCCACAGGAGATTGCATTCCAACTGTGGGAGCGAGCCTGCTCGCGAAGGCGTCCTCCGAAGCGCTACATATCCGTCGGTAAGTGACACAAATGGTCACCCACCCCCTCACCATTCGCCATATCGTTATTCATTAACGGTATTTAATTTCCAATTCTTATAGCTATAAAGTCACTAACCTGCGTACCTGCCGACCAATCGGCGCGCCGCACGACCTGAACCGACACGCAATCCAGCGTGAGTGTCTGATCGACGAGCGCGTCCGTGAGCGCGCCGTGCGTGGGAGATGATTGATGTCCGCCGCTACTGCCACCGAAAGCGCCGCAACTGCCGCGCCGCAAATCTTCGAAATTCGCCCCTTCAGCGGTGCCGTCGGCGCCGAGATCGTTGGCCTCGACCTGCGCCGGCCGGTCAATGATCAGGACTTCGCGCGCATTCACCGCGCGCACCTGGATCACCACGTCGTGGTCTTTCGCGATCAGCAGATCACCCCGCAACAGCAAATCGATTTCAGCCGTCGCTTCGGCGTGTTGCAGATCCATGTGCTCAAGCAGTTCCTGCTGGCCAATCACCCGGAAATCCTCATCGTTTCCAACATTATCGAGAACGGCCAGAACATCGGTCTCGGTGACGCCGGCAAGTTCTGGCATTCCGATCTCTCCTATAAAGAGCTGCCAAGTCTCGGCTCGATGCTGCACGCCCAAGAGCTGCCCGCCGAGGGCGGCGACACGCTGTTTGCCGACATGCACAAAGCCTGGGACAACCTGCCGGCTGCGTTGCGCAATGCGGTTGAAGGGCGCTTTGCCGCGCATTCCTACACGGCGCGCTACAGCGAGACAAAATTCGAGGGCAACTGGCGCCCGACCCTGACCCCAGAGCAACTGGCCCAAGTCGCCGAAGTGGTGCACCCAGTGGTGCGCACCCATCCGGAAAATGGCCGCAAAGCCTTGTTCGTCAGCGAAGGCTTCACCACGCGCATCGTCGGTCTGCCGGAAGACGAAAGTCGTCAGCTGCTCGGCGAACTCTTCGCTCACAGCGTGCTGCCGCAAAATATCTACCGCCATCAATGGGAGCCGCATGATCTGGTGTTCTGGGACAACCGCTCGCTGATCCACCTCGCCGCCGGCTGCCCTGCGCATCTGCGCCGCAAGTTGTATCGCACGACCATCCAGGGCGATGCGCCTTTCTGATTTGCCGGAGATCGATCATGAACGCCCCTTTGCCAGGCCGCGCGGTCAGCAACCCGATCGCCCACAGCGAAGCGTTGCTGGCCGTCGATCACGTCAGCCTCGAATACCGCACGCCGCAGCGCGTGGTGCGCGCTACCCATCAAGTCAGTTTCGCCGTCGACCCGGCTGATCGTTTCGTCCTGCTCGGCCCGTCCGGGTGCGGGAAATCGACCTTGCTCAAAGCGGTCGCCGGATTCATCCAGCCCTGCGAAGGCGAGATCCGCCTGCAAGGCCAGCGCGTCGATGCGCCGGGGCCGGACCGCATTGTGGTGTTTCAGGAATTCGACCAGTTGCCGCCTTGGAAAACCGTGAAGCAGAACGTGATGTTCCCGCTGCTGGCCTCGCGCACCTTGAACAAGAAAGAAGCCGAAGAGCGTGCGTTGCATTATCTGGAAAAGGTCGGCCTCGCAGCGTTCGCCGACGCCTATCCACACACTTTGTCCGGCGGCATGAAAGCGCGGGTGGCGATCGCCCGGGCGTTGGCCATGCAACCAAAAATTCTTTTGATGGACGAACCCTTCGCTGCACTCGATGCGTTGACCCGCCGCAAGATGCAGGAGGAGTTGCTGCTGCTCTGGGAAGAGGTGCGCTTCACCTTGTTGTTCGTCACCCATTCGATTGAAGAAGCCCTGGTGGTGGGCAATCGCATCCTCTTGTTTTCGCCACATCCGGGCCGGGTGCGCGCCGAAGTGCACAGCCATCAATACGACCTGCACAGCCTCGGCGGCGTGGCGTTTCAGGCGTCGGCGCGGCGCATTCATCGTCTGCTGTTCGATGAGGGCCAGACGCCGGAGACCGAACGTGATCACGACTTCAACGACATTCGCATCGCCTATTGAGCGGCCAGGAGGACTACCCGATGAGCCATTCATCATCCGTGCGTGAAGAATTCGAAACCGTGCTCGAGCCGCTGACCGCAGTGCCGGTCGAGCGCGAGTTGCCGCTTGGCACGCGCCTGTGGCAACAGGGCTGGTTGCGCAAAAGCCTGATCCTGATTGTGCTGGCGATCATCTGGGAGGTGGTCGCGCGGATTCAGAACAACGACCTGATGCTGCCGAGTTTTCTGCAAACCGCGCAGGCCCTGTTCGACGGGCTGCTCAGTGGTGAGCTGCTGGCCAAGGTGTGGATCTCGCTGGTGGTGCTGATCAAAGGCTACCTGATCGGCATCGTCCTCGCGTTCGCCCTGACGACATTGGCGGTCTCGACCCAGTTGGGACGTGATCTGCTCAGCACCATGACCTCGATGTTCAACCCGTTGCCGGCGATTGCCCTGCTGCCGCTGGCGCTGCTCTGGTTCGGCTTGGGGCAGAACAGTCTGATTTTCGTGCTGGTGCATTCGGTGCTGTGGGCGTTGGCGTTGAACACCTATGCCGGATTTCTCGGTGTGTCCGAGACGCTGCGCATGGCCGGGCGCAACTATGGCCTCAAGGGTTTGCGCCTTGTGTTGTTCATCCTGATCCCGGCGGCACTGCCGTCGATTCTCGCCGGTTTGAAGATTGGCTGGGCGTTTGCCTGGCGTACGTTGATCGCGGCCGAATTGGTGTTTGGCGCGACCAGCGGCAAGGGCGGGCTGGGCTGGTACATCTTCCAGAATCGCAATGAGCTGTACACCGACAAGGTGTTTGCCGGGTTGGCGGTGGTGATCCTGATTGGTCTGCTGGTGGAAAATCTGGTGTTTGCCACCCTCGAGCGCGTGACCGTCAAGCGCTGGGGTATGCAGCGCTGAGGTCTTCGTTGGCTGGGCCGGCCTCTTCGCGAGCAGGCTCGCTCCCACATGAGAACGCATTCCAAGGTGGGAGCGAGCCTGCTCGCGAAGAGGCCAGCGCTGGCATCGTCACTCTTTAGGGATGTTTGCTAGCATTGCGCCCGGATCAATCCAGATCAGCCAAGAGTGCTCAGCATGCAACTCCCGGACATGAACCTTCTGGTCGCCCTCGATGCCTTGCTCGACGAGGGCAGTGTGGTCGGCGCGGCGCGGCGGATGAACCTCAGCCCGGCGGCCATGAGCCGCACGCTGACGCGGATTCGCGAAGCCATCGGCGATCCGATTCTGGTGCGCGCCGGGCGTGGCCTGGTGCCGACCCCCAAAGCCCTCGAACTGCGCGAACAGGTGCGCGACGTGGTCGAGCAGGCGGCGCTGCTGTTCCGCTCCGCCGACAGCGTCGAGCTGGGCACCTTGCGCCGGCGCTTCAGCATTCGCGCCAATGATTTCTTCGTCGGCGTTTACGGCGGCAAGCTGTTCGACACCCTCGACCAGCTCGCCCCGCATTGCGAATTGCGCTTCGTCCCGGAAGGCGATGGCGACGATGAAGCGCTGCGCGAAGGGCGCATCGATCTGAGCGTCAGCAACACCCGACCGCTCACGCCGGAGGTTAAGGTACAGAACCTGTTCTCCACGCATTTCGTCGGCTTGGTGCGGGAGAACCATCCTTTGCTCGACGGCGAAATCACTGCCGAGCGCTACGCCGGTTTTTCCCATATCAGCATGTCGCGCCGTGGCATCGCTCGCGGCCCGATCGACACGGCGTTGAATGCGTTGGGGCTGGAGCGTCGAGTGGCGGTGATCGCGCCGAGTTTCCATGCGGCGATGTTTGCCCTGCCGGACTCCGACCTGATCCTGCCGGTGCCTAAAGAAGCCCTGCTCAGCGTGCGGCGGCTGGGCCTGAAACTGCGTTCATTCGACCTGCCGATTCCGCTGCCAATGCTGATGCTGACCCAAGCCTGGCACCCGCGCTTCGACAAGGACCCGGCCCACCGCTGGCTGCGCGAAACCCTCAAGACCTGCTGCGATGAAACGTGGCTGGCGGCACAGCCGTAAATCATCAGACACCATCGAATCCCTGTGGGAGCGAGCCTGCTCGCGAAGGCGTCGAGTCAGTCACCTCAATGGCGGCTGGTCCACCGCTTTCGCGAGCAGGCTCGCTCCCACATAGGCATTCACCGTTGTGTCTGATGCACTTATAACCTGCCAATAAGTCAATTTTCGTCAGCATCAAGCCCCACTAAAATGCTCCGGTATTTCACCCCCGGAGCTTTTCATTCATGACATCCCTGACGGTCACGGCGCCCCTCGCCGCGACCAGCCCGGCGACGGCGGCTGCGCCACCGGTGTTCGGGGCGCGGATCATCATTGGTCTGGTCGGCGTGCTGTTGGCCGTGCTGGTCTCGGGCCTCAACGAGATGGTCACCAAAGTCGCACTCGCCGACATTCGCGGCGCGCTGCACATTGGCTACGACGAAGGCACCTGGCTGGTCGCCAGCTACACGGCCACGTCGGTCGCGGCCATGGCCTTCGCGCCTTGGTGCTCGGTGACTTTCTCGCTGCGTCGCTTCACCCTCTGCGCCATCGGCCTGTTTACCTTGCTCGGCGTGCTGTGCCCGTTCGCCCCGAACTACGAAAGTCTGCTGCTGATGCGCATCCTCCAAGGTCTCGCCGGCGGTGCATTGCCGCCGATGCTGATGACCGTCGCGCTGCGCTTTCTCCCGGCGAACATCAAACTGTACGGACTGGCCGGCTACGCACTGACCGCGACTTTCGGCCCGGGACTCGGCACGCCGCTGGCCGGTCTGTGGACTGAATACGTCGGCTGGCAATGGACCTTCTGGCAGATCATCGTGCCGTGCCTGATCGCCATGGCCGCAGTGGCTTACGGATTGCCCCAGGATCCGCTGCGCTTGGAGCGTCTCAAGTCGTTCAACTGGAAAGGCCTGCTGCTGGGCTTTCCAGCGATCTGCATGCTGGTGATCGGTCTGTTGCAGGGCAATCGACTGGACTGGTTCGAGTCGAATCTGATCTGTGGATTACTCGGTGCCGGTTCGCTGCTGCTGGTGGCTTTTATGATCAATGAATGGTCGCAGCCGATTCCGTTTTTCAAGCTGCAGATGCTCGGCATCCGCAACCTGCTGTTCGCCCTGATCACCCTCGCCGGGGTGTTGATCGTGCTGTTGGCGGTGGTGCTGATTCCGTCGAGTTATCTGGCCCAGGTGCAGGGTTATCGTCCGGCGCAAACCGCGCCGATCATGCTCATTGCCGCGCTGCCGCAGCTGATTGCGCTGCCATTGGTGGCGGCGCTATGCAACTTGCGCTGGGTCGATTGTCGCTGGGTGCTCGGCATGGGTCTGAGCATGCTCGCGCTGTCCTGCCTCGGCGGTTCACACCTGACTTCGGCGTGGATTCGCGATGACTTCTACGTCCTGCAATGGCTGCAGATTTTCGGCCAGCCGATGGCGGTGTTGCCGCTGCTGATGTTGTCGACCGGCAGTATCACGCCGATGGAAGGCCCGTTCGCGTCGGCGTGGTTCAACACCGTCAAGGGCCTTGCCGCCGTGGTCGCCACCGGCGTGATCGAAGCGCTGACCACCGCACGCCTGCATTTCCATTCGACCATGTTGGTCGACAGCCTGGGCAATTCGCCGCTGGCCGATCACAGCGATCCGGGCCTCGCTCACCGCGTGCACGAGCAGGCGGTGGTGCTGACTTCGGCCGATCTCTACGTGTGCATGGCCGGCGTCGCCGTGGCGTTGATCCTGCTGATTTTCTGGCTGCCGACGCGGATTTATCCGCCGCGCGCGCCGACCTGATCGCTGTACTGAAACTGAAGGTTTTTTATGACTCAATCCAAGCAAAAACTCGCGGTGGCCGTGGCTGCCGCGCTGGCGGTGGGCGTGCTGGTGTACCTGGCGATGCCCGGGTTGTTCGGCCAACGCACCGAGCAAACCACCAATGACGCCTTCGTCTCCGCCGACTACACGCTGGTGGTGCCGCGCGTGGCCGGGTTCATCAAGCAGGTGCTGGTCGAAGACAACCAGCAGGTCAAGGCCGGGCAATTGTTGGCGCTGATCGATGACCGTGATTTGCGCGCAGCGGCGGAAGCGGCGGACGCGCAAACCCTGGTCGCGCGGGCGCAATTGCAGAACGCCAATGCGACCCTTGAGCGGCAGGCGTCGCTGATCGCTCAGGCGCAGGCCGCTGTGGTTTCGGCCAAAGCGCAAATGGCCTTTGCGCAGCAGGAACTGAACCGCTACAACCACCTCGCCGGAGTCGGTGCCGGCACCGTGCAGAACGCGCAACAGGCGCGCACGCGCATTGATCAGGCTTCGGCGCGTCTCGACACCGCGACGGCGAAACTGGCGGCCGAACGCAAACAAGTCGAAATCCTCACTGCCCAGCGCAACGCCGCTGAAGGCAATCTGAAACACGCGCAGGCGGCACTGGAAATCGCCAGTTTCAACCTCTCTTACACGCGCATCACCGCGCCGCAGGACGGCATGATCGGCGAGCGTGCGGTGCGTGTCGGTGCCTACGTCACCCCGGGCAGCAAACTGTTGGCGGTGGTGCCGTTGCAGCAGGCCTATGTGGTCGCCAATTTTCAGGAAACCCAGTTGACCGACGTGCAGCCGGGGCAGGATGTGCAAGTGCGGGTCGACAGCTTGGGCGGCGAAGCCCTGACCGGCCGCGTCGAGAGCATTGCGCCGGCAACTGGCGTGACCTTTGCGGCGGTGAAGCCGGATAACGCGACGGGCAACTTCACCAAGGTTGTGCAGCGGATTCCGGTGAAGATCATGCTGGAACCGGGCCAGCCACTGGCCGAGCGCTTGCGGGTGGGAATGTCGGTGGAGGCGAGTATTGATACCGCCAGCTCGAAGGCGTCCGGGCGCGAGGTGACGCAACGATGATCGGTGTTGAATCGGTTGGCCTCATCGCTGGCAAGCCAGCTCCCACAGGGGTCATTGGCAGGCTGAACCATTTTGCACAACCTGCACAATCCTTGTGGGAGCTGGCTTGCCAGCGATGGGGGCATAGGCAGCAGCTCACCCTGAGTGCCTTGCTTGCAGTCAGCCTCAGTGCTTGTACCGTCGGCCCGGACTTCCAGAAACCCGAAGCCACCCAACCTGCCGACTGGGCCAAACCGGCGCGGTCCGCCCCAAGCCAGGCCGTCAGCGAACCCTTGAACGAACGCTGGTGGGAAACCTTCCAGGACCCGCAGCTGTCCGCGCTCACCCAGCGCGCGCTGAACAGCAACCTCGACCTGCAACTGGCCAGCAGCCGCCTGCAACAAAGCCGCGCCGCGCGCCAGGTGATCACCGCCGAGCGTTATCCGAACAGCACCGCCAGCGGCAGCTACGCACGTAAACGCAACAGCGGCGAAGGCTTGAACGATCCATCGGGAAATAACGGCGACGAGGCTTTCAACCTGTGGGATGCCGGTTTCTCGGCGTCATGGGAACTGGACTTCTGGGGCCGCGTGCGCCGTGAAACCGAAGCCGCTGATGCCAATCTCGAAGTGGCAGAAAACGACCGTCGTGACGTACTGCTGACCGTGCTCGCCGACACCGCGCAAAACTACATTCAGCTGCGCGGCGTGCAGAACACCCGCGCCGTCACCGAGCAGAACCTCGACGTCGCCCGCCACAGCCTGAAACTCTCGCAGCTACGGCTGGCCGATGGCGTGGCGACCGATCTGGACGTCGCCGAAGCCGCCGCGCAAGTCGCCGCCATCGAGGCACGGCTGCCGGCGCTCGAGCAGCGTCAGGCGCAACTGATCAACGCGATCAGTCTGTTGATGGGCGAGCCACCGCAAGCTCTCGCTCAAACGTTATCCACAGACGCGGCAGTGCCGCAGTCGCCACTGCAAGTCGCCATCGGCCTGCCGTCGCAATTGGCCGAACGCCGCCCCGATATCCGCCAGGCCGAAGCGCGTCTGCACGCCGCCACCGCCAACATCGGCGTGGCCAAGGGCGATTTCTATCCGCGCATCACCCTGTCCGGCAACCTCGGTTCCCAGGCCATGCAGCTGAGCGATTTCGGTTCATGGGGCTCGCGTGCCTTTGCCATCGGCCCGCAATTCAGCTTGCCGTTGTTCGACGGCGGTCGCCTTCGCGGCATGCTGCAACTGCGCGAAGCCCAGCAACAAGAAGCGGCCATCGCCTACCAGCAGACTGTGCTGCGTGCCTGGCATGAAATCGACGACCAGCTGACCGCCTACAACGCCAGCCAGCGCCGGCGCGACAGCCTCGCCGAAGCCGTGCGTCAGAACCAGATCGCCCTGCGCACCGCGCAACAGCAATACGTCGAAGGCGTGGTCGATTTCGTCAACGTCCTCACCGTGCAGAGCGCCTTGCTCGCCACGCAGGAGCAATGGGTAGAAAGCTCGACCGGGGTGTCACTGGCGATGGTCGGTTTGTACAAGGCGCTTGGCGGTGGATGGCAGTCGGTCTATCCGGCAGCGCAACTGGCCGCAGGCTCACCTGACGTCGCCAGACCCTGAACCCGCAGCGCCAGCTATGATCAACTCCATTGCAGCAAACGGCGCAACGCCGGACCTGAATTGCAGAGGAGTTGCATCATGGAAAATCCGCAGCACAGCCTACCGGCCCTGTTCAAACAACTCGGCCTCGATGACGATCCGACTGGCATCGACAAATTCATCGCCAGCCATTCGCCGCTCAAACCGGAATTGCATCTGGCTGACGCGTTTTTCTGGACGGAAAGTCAGGCGCAGTTTCTGCGCGAGGAGATTCTGGATGATGCGGATTGGGCGGAGGTGGTGGATCAGTTGAATGTGATGTTGCGTAAGGGGCGGGTGGGGTGATCATCGCGAAGTTGTATCCTCGTTGAACGCCACAGTTGTCCACATGGCATAAATAGACCAAAATCACGTCCTAATTTGAGGTTCTTATTATGCAAAGCGTTCTCGCCGATATGGCTGTCAGTGTCTCTGAACTGAAGAAAAATCCTACTGCCGTGTTGAACGGTGCACATGGGGGGGCCGTCGCTGTCCTCAACCACAATCGCGTCATGGGCTATATGGTGCCGGCCGAAGTTTATGAAGCAATGATGGAGCGGCTTGATGATCTTGAGCTGGCTGACATTGTTCGTTCCCGCCTCCACGAAACGCCCATTTCGGTAAGCCTGGATGACTTATAAGCTTGAGTTTCTGCCGTCTGCGCACAAAGAGTGGAACAAGCTGGGTCATACGTTGCGGGAGCAGTTCAAAAAGAAGCTGGGTGAGAGGCTGAAGCTTCCCAGAATCCCGGCTGACGCCCTCCACAGCATGCCCGACTGCTACAAAATCAAACTCAAAGCCTCGGGATATCGATTGGTTTACCAAGTCATCGACGAACGAGTCGTGGTTTCCGTGCTAGCGGTTGGCAAGCGCGAACGCAGCAGCGTTTACGATGCTGCCAGGAACCGTTGAACGAGCCCCCGCTTTATTCAAGTGGCCGATGTTTGTCGATGAGATTCTTGAGTGACCGGACTGGGCCACCAAAGTGCGGGATCAGTTGATGTATCGTCTGGCATGAGGCGCAGCATGTAAAAAAAATTGCGCGAAAAGGCTCAGATGTAAAAAAAACCTCCTTACTGTAAAAAAAATTTCGTTTTGTCCGTCGCATTAGATTTTTTCTTCGAAAAATTACAAATCCAACTCGTGGTACGCCTCGGCCAAGCGTAGGGAGATTTGTTTCAAAACTTGACTGAAATTCCCCTCCAATGCGATATTGATAGTTAGCAAACTAACAGTGTCCGTTATCCCGTGTCCGATTCCCTCGACAGTCTCCAGATGAACATCAGCAGCGCCATGGTGGTGGCCGCCCGGCATTGGCGGAAGATCTGCCAGACCACGCTGGTCAACTATGGAATTTCCGAAGCCTGCGCCGTGCCCTTGTTGATGATCGGGCGTTTGGGCGAGGGCGTGCGTCAGGTGCAAGTCGCCCAGGCTGCGGGGATGGAGAGTCCTTCACTGGTGCGTTTGCTCGATCAGCTGTGCCACGCCGGTTACGTCTGTCGCACCGAAGATGCCCAGGATCGCCGCGCCAAGTGCCTGAGCCTGACCGATACCGGTCGCGAGCTGGTGCAGGCGGTGGAGGCCGAGCTGGTGCGCTTGCGTCATGAGGTGCTGGAAGGCATCGAGCGCAGCGATCTTGAAGCTACGCTTCGGGTACTGAGGGCTTTTGAGGCGGCGAGTTCGCCTGTGGTGGTCAATTCTTGAACGGTTTTTTCACTGGCATGCCGCCGGCCCGTGACTGGTTTTACGGGGTCCGTACTTTTGCAGCGTCGATGATTGCGCTGTACATCGCCTTGCTCATGCAAATGCCGCGTCCGTATTGGGCGATGGCCACGGTGTACATCGTCTCCAGCCCGTTTCTCGGCCCAACCAGCTCCAAAGCGCTGTACCGCGCGGCCGGTACATTTCTCGGCGCAGCGGCGGCGGTGCTGTTCGTGCCGATGTTCGTGCAGAGCCCCTATGTGCTGGTGGTGGTGATCGCGTTGTGGACCGGCATTCTGCTGTTCATGTCCCTGCATCTGCGCACGGCCAACAGCTATGCGCTGATGCTGGCCGGCTACACCTTGCCGCTGATTGCCCTGCCGGTGGTCGATAATCCGCTGGCGGTGTGGGACGTGGCCGAGGCGCGTACCGAAGAGATTTTCCTTGGCATCGCCGTCGCTGCGGTGGTCGGTGCGATGTTCTGGCCGCGACGGCTGGCGCCGGTGTTCAACGATGCGGTGAGCAAGTGGTTCGCCGATGCGACGAGCTACAGCCTGAAGTTTCTCAGCCGCGATGTGCAGCCGGAAGAAGTCACCGCGCTGCGCATGGCCATGGTCGCCAATTTCAACAGCCTCGAGTTGATGATCGGCCAGTTGCCCCACGAAGGCGCGCGGCCACAAACCGTGCGTAACACCAAGGAACTGCGCGGCCGGATGATTCACCTGTTGCCAGTGATCGATGCCCTAGAGGATTCGCTGTACGCCCTCGAACGCCGCACCCCGGAACTGGTGGAAAAATTCCAGCCGTTGCTGACCGCGACCCGGGAATGGCTGGGCCACGCGGACGCCAATCTCGAGCGCTGGCAAGCACTGAGAGATCAACTCGACGCGTTGCAACCGAGCGCCGAAGCGCTGGAGGAGCGCAAACAGTTGCTGTTCTCCAATGCGATCTACCGCCTCGGTGAATTCATCGATCTGTGGCAGGACTGCCGCAGCCTGCAGGATGCGATTCTTTGCGAGCGCCAGGACAGCTGGCGCGCGGTGTACCGGCACTGGCGCCTGGGCCGGTTGACGCCGTTCATCGATCGCGGGCTGATGTTGTATTCGGTGGCCTCGACCATCCTGGCGATCATCGTCGCTTCGGTGCTGTGGATTCTGCTCGGCTGGCCGGACGGCGGCAGCGCGGTGATTCTGGCGGCGGTGGCGTGCAGCTTCTTTGCCTCGATGGACGACCCGGCGCCGCAGATTTACCGGTTCTTTTTCTGGACCGGGATGTCGGTGCTGTTCGCCAGTCTTTACCTGTTTCTGATTCTGCCCAACCTGCACGATTTTCCGATGCTGGTGCTGGCGTTTGCCGTGCCGTTCATTTGCATCGGTACGCTGACCGTGCAGCCGCGTTTCTACCTCGGCATGCTGCTGACGCTGGTCAATACCTCGTCGTTCATCAGTATTCAGGGTGCCTACGACGCGGACTTTTTCGCCTTCGCCAACTCCAATCTGGCTGGACCGCTGGGGCTGTTGTTCGCCTTCATCTGGACGCTGGTAGCGCGGCCATTCGGTGCCGAACTGGCGGCCAAGCGTCTGACCCGATTCAGCTGGAAAGACATCGTCAGCATGACCGAACCGGCCAGCCTCGCCGAGCATCGGCAGTTGGGCGTGCAGTTGCTCGATCGGCTGATGCAGCACCTGCCGCGTCTGGCCCTGACCGGTCAGGACACCGGCATCGCGATGCGTGAAGTGCGTGTCGGTCTGAACATGCTCGATCTGCTTGCCTACACCCCGCGCGTCACCGGCGTGCCAAATGCCCTGTTGCGACAAGTGGTGGGCGAGGTCGGCGAGTATTTTCGCGCCTGCCTCAAAGCCGACGAACGCCTGCCGGCGCCGAGCGGTCTGCTGATGACCCTCGATCGCACGCGCCGAGCGCTGAACGGCCAGGGTGACGATGAAACCCGTCTGCACCTGTTGCACGCCTTGAGCGGTCTGCGTCTGGCCTTGCTGCCCGGCGTCGAGTTCGTCTCCAGCGCCGAGCCCGAAGAACCGCTGCCCGATGGAGCGCCCCTATGATCGGTGATCTGGATATCAGCGGCATCTTCCTGCCGACCCTGCTGGTGCTGATGGGCATCACTTACGTGCTGTTTTTGTTGGTGCATGGCGTGCTGCAACGCCTGCATTTTTACCGTCTGGTCTGGCACCGGGCATTGTTCAACGTGGCGCTCTACGCCGTGCTGCTGTACGGCGTGGACTCACTCAGTCGATACCTGATGACATGAAAAAACCGTTTCTGACCATCGGTCGCGTGGTTCTGACCCTGCTGATCGTGACTTTTGCCGTTGTCCTCGTCTGGCGCATGGTGATGTATTACATGTTCGCGCCGTGGACCCGAGACGGCCACATTCGTGCCGACATCATCCAGATCGCTCCGGACGTGTCCGGGCTGATCCAGCAGGTCGAGGTAAAGGACAACCAGTTGATCAAGCGCGGTCAGGTGCTGTTCAGCATCGACCAGGATCGCTTCAAACTGGCTCTGCGCCAGGCCAAGGCCGCCGTTGCCGATCGCGAAGAAACCCTCGCCCAGGCGCAGCGTGAAGCCAAGCGTAACCGTGGCCTCGGCAACCTGGTGCCGGCCGAACAACTGGAAGAAAGCCAGTCGCGCGTCGCCCGTGCGCAGTCGGCATTGGCCGAAGCCTTGGTGGCGGTCGACAGTGCGCAGCTCAACCTCGATCGCTCGGTGATCCGTAGCCCGGTCGATGGTTACGTCAACGACCGCGCGCCGCGTCCGCAGGAATTCGTCACCGCCGGGCGCCCGGTGTTGTCGGTGGTCGACAGCAACTCCTTTCACATCGACGGCTATTTTGAAGAAACCAAACTCGACGGCATCCACGTCGGGCAATCGGTGGATATCCGCGTGATCGGCGACCGCGCCAGGTTGCGCGGGCATGTCGAAAGTATCGTCGCCGGCATCGAAGACCGCGACCGCACCAGCGGCAGCAACCTGCTGCCCAACGTCAACCCGGCGTTCAGTTGGGTGCGCCTGGCACAGCGGATTCCGGTGCGCATCGCATTCGATGATGTACCGGCCGACTTCCGCATGATTGCCGGGCGTACCGCCACCGTGTCGATCATCGACGACCAGCATGAGGAGCCGCAGCCATGAGCAGGGCTTGGTTGATCGCCGGGTTGGGCGTGATGCTCTCGGCCTGTCAGATGGTCGGCCCGGATTATCAGGTGCCGGCCGACGCGGCGGTGCAGCGCAAGGATATTCAGGGTGAGCTGGCAGTCGCCGGCAAACCGGTGGTCTCGGCGCCGGTGCCAGCGGACTGGTGGCGGCTGTATAAAGACCCGCGCCTCGATCAACTGGTACAGCAGGCCATGGCTTCCAACACCGATTTGCGTGTAGCGGCGGCGAACCTGTCGCGGGCGCGCGCTCAGGTGGATGAAGCCGAGGCCGCTGGCGGCTGGAGCGGCGGGGTGAAAATGGGTGCGCAACGTTTGCAGGAGTCCGGTCAGGCGTTCCTGCTGCCGGAAAAAGTCCCGGTGGCCAACATCGCCGATATCGGCATCAGCGCTTCGTATCAGTTCGACCTGTGGGGCACCTTGCAGCGCGGCATCGAAGCGGCCAAAGCCAATGCCGATGCTACTCAGGCCGCAGCCGACACTGCGCGTATTACCTTGGTGGCGGACGTGGTTCGTGCTTACACCCAGGTCTGCGCAGCCAACGAAGAGCGGGAAATCGCCGAGCATTCTCTCGACCTGCAATCGCAGAGCACCACGCTGATCCAGCGTCTACGTGACGCCGGGCGTGGTGACGAGACCCAGGTCACCCGTTCGCAGACCCAATTCAAATCCCTGCGCGCCGACTTGCCGCGTTATGAAGCGGCGCGTCAGGCCGGGCTGTTCCGTCTGTCGATGCTGCTGGCCAAACCGGTCGAGCAGTTGCCGGCAGGTACAGCCAGTTGCGCCGAGTTGCCGAAGATCGCGCAACTGGTGCCGGTCGGTGACGGCGCTGCGCTGCTCAAGCGCCGTCCCGACATTCGTCAGGCTGAACGGCGCCTCGCGGCGGCAACCGCCGGCATCGGCATTGCCACCGGCGAGCTGTACCCGGACATCAGCATCGGCGCGACCATCGGCACCGTCGGCATCATTGATGACCTCGGCGACCCGTCGACCAACCGCTGGGGCTTCGGCCCGTCGTTGAGCTGGAAAGTACCGACCAACGGCGCCCGCGCGCGCATCCGTGAAGCCGAGGCCAACACTCAAGGCGCGCTAGCGCATTTCGACGGCGTGGTGCTCAACGCCATCCGCGAGACCCAGACCGGTCTGGCCCAGTACAGCGCGCTGCTGCAACGCCGCGATGCGCTGGCCGAAGCCGAGCAGTCGGCGAAGCTCGCCGCCGAGCAGACGCACCGCTTCTTCCAGGCCGGCCGCGAGTCGTTCCTCGCCGACCTGCAAGCAACCCGCACCTACACCGATGTCACCGCGCAACTGGCCGCCGCCAACACCCAGGTCGCAATGAGCCAGATCGATTTGTTCCTCGCCCTGGGCGGTGGCTGGGAAAGCGGACGAACGAACACCTCGAGCGCCAGCAAACCCTGAGGCCGTTGCTATGCTTTGAAGTGTTGGAGGGGCGCCCCATGCCAAGCGCTCCTGCAATGCACATTGCTCGTGCTGGCCCAGGGGAAACCAATAATGAAAAACCCTTACGCTCTCGGCTTCTGGTGCGCTCTGGTGGCGCTGGTGCTGCTCTCGGCCACGTATTTCTACGGGATCATGCTGGCCCACCAGATCGACACGGCAATGGTTTTCCTCGACAGCGCCGTTGCTTTGATCGCGGTGATGGCGATCGTCGTCGTGGCGTGGACCTCGATTCAGCTGCAACGGGTCAAGAAGCGCCAGCTCGAGCGCGGCAAGATGCTCGTGCTGATCTGGGACACCAAAGTCGCCCTGCGCCGGGTTGAAACCGTGTTCGACCGCTACTTCTGGGGCAGTTACTGGCAGCCCGGGCGAACCTTCGCCGAGGTCATGGGCGAGCTCACCGGCACGCCGCTGGAAAAAAGCCTCGAAGGGCTGAAGAAGCAATGCCTGGAACTCGACAAGC
This sequence comes from Pseudomonas sp. TE9122, assembly GCF_056278925.1. Lineage (NCBI taxonomy): Bacteria > Pseudomonadati > Pseudomonadota > Gammaproteobacteria > Pseudomonadales > Pseudomonadaceae > Pseudomonas > Pseudomonas sp. TE9122. The sequence goes on from NZ_JBWBQI010000001.1 coordinate 5,615,325, forward strand.
AGATCGCCGATGACGGCTGGCACTGGCTGAACAACGCCCGCGAGCTGTCCGACGTCGCCACGGCCATGGCTCGTGAACGCTATCAGCTGGATTTCTGCGATGTGCGGGCGGATACCACCGGCGGAGCGGTGATCGATCGCGACTTTGAAGTGCTGGTGTATACCTGGACCGCGCGGCTGAAGAGCTTTGATCATCAGTTGGATGAAATCGAGGTTCAATATTCCTGAAATCAAAAGATCGCAGCCTTCGGCAGCTCCTACAGGACAATCGGATTGCAAATGTAGGAGCTGCCGAAGGCTGCGATCTTTTTGCTCTCCCAAGTGTCCATAGACACTCTTTAACCTTTAAACATTGGGCCGTCGCCCGCGCCCGGTGCTAATCTCCACCGCTTAATTGCGCACAGTCGAGCCGCGACCCGATCCCGGGTTCAAGGAAGACGACTTCATCCACAGCCACGGAAACCGATCAGGTCATTCATGAATAAATCAGCAGGCGTGCTTCTCGGAATTGTTGTTGCCATTGGCGCGATCAGCGCAGGCGGGGCCTGGTACACCGGGACCAAGATCGAAGGCGTACTGAACAACGCCGTGACCAACGCCAACAAAGAGCTGCAGACCGCCATGGCCGGCTCCAACGGCACCGCGTCGCTGGAACTGGTATCGCTGGAGCGCCACACCTTCACCAGCACCGCGCACTATCGTCTCAAGGGCGAGGGCGAGATGTTCGGCGATGCGCCGGTCGAGCTGCTGTTCGTCGACCACATCGAACACGGCCCGCTGCCGTTCTCGCGCCTGGTTTCGCTGAAGTGGCTGCCGGTCATGGCCACCAGCAACTACGAGCTGGAAAAGAGCCCGTCCACGGAAAAATGGTTCGCCGCCACCAACGGCGCCGCGCCGCTCAAGGGCGTGACCAACATCGGCTACGACGAATCGACCACCAGCACTCTGAATCTGGTGCCGTTCGAAACCGCGCTGGATGAGCAGTCGAGCCTGAAGTTTTCCGGTCTGAGCATGGACATCGCCGCCAGCGCCCAGGCGCAGAAGGTCAAGGCCGACGGCTACATGGACAACCTGAAACTGGTCACCGTGTCGGAAGACCAGGCGCCGGTGCAGGTCGAGCTCAACGGTCTGACCCTGGCCAGCAACCTCGCCAAGAGCAGCTACGGCTACTACACCGGGGAAAACACCCTGGAAGTGACCAGCAGCAAAACCACCTTCGGCGCCAAGCCGATGGTGCTGGGCGTGAAGAACTTCGAAATGAAGAACCGCACCGAAGAAAGCGGCAGCAACGCCTCGGGGCGTGCCGACTACAAAATCGGCGAAGTGACGCTCAACGACAAGAAAGTCGGTTCGGCGGCCATGGCCATGAGCCTGAAGAACCTCGACATTCCGTCGACCATGTCGCTGATGCAGATCTATCAGACCAAATTGCAGCCATACGAAAAAGCTGCCGCCGAGGCCGCCGCGCAGGGTTTGCCGGCACCGGAGCTGAATCTGACCGAAGCGGAAAATGCCCAGGTCAAAGCCGATCTGCAAAAGTTGCTGGCGGCCGGCCCGCAACTGGCGCTGGAGAACCTGTCGTTCAACACCGCCAACGGTGAAAGCCGCGCCAATCTGGTGATCGACCTGACCAAGCCGCAATCGATGGATCTGCCGCCGGATCAACTCGGCAAGCAACTGATCGCGCTGCTCGACCTGAACATTCAGGTATCCAAGCCGATGCTGGTCGATCTGCTCAGCGTGCAGGCGCAACTCGATGGCCAGACTGACGCCAAAGCCATCGTCGACCAGTCCAAGGAAGCGGCGGACATGTTCGCCGGCATGGCGGTCGGCTCGCAACTGGCTGTCGCCGACGGCACCAACGTGGTGACCAAACTGCATTACGCGGCCAATCAGGTCGAATTCAACGGCCAGAAGATGACCGTCGAGCAGTTCATCGGTTTCCTCATGAGCAAGTTTGCCGGCGTCACCCAAGAGCAATAAACCCAACCGCGCCCCCCCCAGACGCCCGGCCCCTGTGTGAACAGGCGCCGGGCGTTTTGCTGTACGGATTTTGTACAGATGGACCGATTCTGAACAAATATTGCGTTGTGAAAATTCACTCTCGCTTGCGTGCAGACTGCCTCACCAAGCTTGGCCGAAGGCTGTTTTTGTCGGCCACCGTTACGAATGGGCAAGGAGGGCATTGCGACCCGGCTGGCCATGTAAGGATGCTGACAAATGCCGCGTATTGATGGCCCTGTATTACATCGTGGTTTACGCCCTTTGTTCCGATTCGCCCTGTGCAGCCAGTTGCTCTGGCCGCTGCTGGCGTTGGCCGACACACCCTACGACGAGATGGTGCGCGATGCCCGGGCCGGGCATTACACGCCTGCGTTGACCGTGCTGCGTCAGGTGCCGCCTGGCCAGGCCAGCGAAGGCCAGGTCAGCGATCATCTGCAAATCGCCAGTTGGGCCGGGCTCGATGCCGAAGTGGTCAAGGTCTATGAAACCCAAGGCCGTGACCGCGTTCTGCCGGTGCAGGCGCTGACTGCCGTTGCGCGTGCCTATCGCAACCTCAAGCGCTGGGATCAGGCCATCCAGGTGTACAACAAGGCGCTGGCGCTGGAGCCGGACAACGCCGACCTGCAACTGGGTCTCGCGCTGACCCAGGCCGATTCCGGCAAACCCGATCAGGCCGTCACCCGCGCCCAGGCGCTGGTCGCCGCCAAACCCGACGATCCGTCACGCCGTCTCGCCTTGGGCTACGCACTCGGTCGCGCCGGCAAACAGTACGACGCACTCTTCGAATACGATCAGGCCTTCATCCGCGCCGGCAACAAGCCGGAAGTTGCCCGCGAGTATGTGGTCGCCCTGCAAAAGGCCCGCCTGCCTGAACCGGCGCTGCGTCTGGCCAGTCAACGTCCAGGCCTGATTGATCCGGTGACCTTGCGCCGGCTCGAAGGTGATCTCGCCGCCGAACGCGTGCGCCTTGCCGAACTGGCCACCCGCAGCGAGAAGGAACGCTACGTCATTGCCGACCGCGCGCTGGCCGATTACGACAAATTGCTCGCAACCTGGACGCCCGACGCCACTGCTCACGACGACGTGACGCGCTGGCGCATCGACCGCATGGGCGCGCTCAAGGCGCGGGCGCGCACCGCCGACGTCATCAGCGAATATCAAAAGCTGCAAGCCGAGGGCGTGGAGATTCCGACCTATGCCCTGCGCTGGGTGGCAGCGTCTTATCTGGATCAGCGTGAGCCTGAGATTGCTACCGACCTGTATCGCCAGGTGCTTTCGGCGCCGGACGCCGATGCCGGTGATCGTCTCGAAGACACCACTGCGCTGTACTACGCCCTGCTGGAAAGCGACCGCGCCGACGAAGCACGCAAGGTCGCCGAAGACGCAGCGAAAGCCCAGCGTCCGCGCGTCGAGCTCAAAGGTCTGCCCATCGGCAACCCCAACGATGAATGGATGGACGCCCAGCAACTCGCCGCCCAGGCCGGTACCTACGGTTCCGATCTTCCGCACGGTGAAGAGCGTTTGCAGACTTTGGTCGATCAGGCGCCGGGCAACCTTGGCTTGCGTCTGGCCCAGGCCGATCTTTACCTCGCCCGACAGTGGCCGCGCCGCGCGGAAAATCAGCTCAAGGAAACCGAGAGCATGGCGCCCCGCGATGCCGGCCTGGAAGTCGCTCAGGCGCGCACCGCGATGGAGTTGCAGGAGTGGCGGCAGAACGATGCGCTGGTCGACGATGTGGTCGCGCGTTATCCGGACAACCGCCAAGTGCAGCGCCTGGCTCGCGAACGGGAAGTGCATGACATGGCCGAACTGCGCGTCGAAGCCTACGGCGGCAAGGCCAACGGTGGCGGCAGCGGCGATGCCGGTGCGGTCAGCGGCAGCCGTGATTTCGGTATCCAGAGCACGCTGTACAGCCCGCCGATCAACGAAGACTGGCGTGTCTTCGCCGGGGCCGGTTATGCCACCGGTGATTTCGCCGAAGGCACCGGCCACCATCGCTTCCAGCGTGTCGGCCTGGAACGGCACACCCGTGACATGACCCTCGAAGCCGAGGTGTCGAATCACGATTACGGCTTCGGTGACAAACAAGGCGCACGCCTGGCGATAGCCCGCGACATCAACGATCACTGGCAGTACGGCGGCAGCCTCGAATACCTCTCGGCGGAAACGCCGCTGCGCGCGCTCAACAGCGACATCAAGGCCAATGGCGGCAGTGCGTTCCTGCGCTGGCGCGCCAACGAAAGTCGCGAGTGGCGCGTGTCGGTCAGCCCGTCGCACTTCAGCGATGGCAACAACCGCGTCGAAGCCTTGGTGACCGGGCGCGAGGGTATCTACACCGCGCCGAACATCCAGGTCGACGCTGGTCTGGAAGTCGGCACCAGCCACAACTCGAAATCCGACGACGTGCCCTACTTCAACCCGAAGTCGGACTTCAGCGTGATGCCGCTGGTCAACGTCAACCACGTGCTCTACCACCGCTACGAGACTTCCTGGAGCCAGCAATTCCAGGCCGGCGCGGGCACTTACAGTCAGCGCGACCACGGCACCGGCGGCATGGCGTTGCTCGGTTACGGCCAACGGTACGCCTGGAACGACGTGTTCGATGTGGGCGGCATGTTCAGTGTGATCAACCGGCCTTATGACGGTGATCGGGAAACTGATCTGCGTCTGCTTGTCGACCTCACTTTCCGCTTCTAGAAGAGTTTGAAGATGCCTTTTATCTCGCGTTTCATCCTTCTGCTGGGAGCGCTGCTGGTCAGCGCCTGCGCCCAGCAAGCCCCCGCCTTCGCGCCGCCCTCCGAGCGCCCGGTCGCGGCCAGTGAACAACCGTGGCCAAAAAACCATGTGCTCGGCATTGCCTACCACGATGTCGAAGACCGTGATCCCGATCAGGCCGTGGTGGCGGTGCGCACCGAGCGCATGATCGAGCAACTCGCCTGGCTGCGTGAGAACGGCTACAAACCAGTGACCGTCGACCAGATCATGGCCGCACGCAAGGGCGGCCCGGAGCTGCCGGCGAGAGCGGTGCTGCTCAGTTTCGACGACGGTTACGCCAGCTTCTACACCCGCGTGCTGCCGGTGCTGCGCGCCTACAACTGGCCAGCCTTGCTGGCGCCGGTCGGCACCTGGATCGACACGCCGCTCAATCAACCGGTGGATTTCGCCGGCACGCCGCGTAACCGTGAGAACTTCCTGACCTGGCAGCAGATCCGCGAAATTTCCAAGTCCGGGTTGGTAGAGATCGCCGCTCACACCGATGCCAACCACAAAGGCATCCTTGGCAACCCGCAGGGCAACCTGCAACCGGCCGCCGCGACCCGGCGTTATGACCCGGTGACCAAGCGCTATGAATCCGAAGCCGATTTCCAGGCACGCATTCGTACCGACGTGAAGAACATTTCCGAGAAAATCCGCAAGGCCACCGGTTACAAACCACGGGTCTGGGTCTGGCCGTACGGCACCGCCGACGGTACCTCGCTGACCGTGGTCGGTGAGGAGGGCTATGAAATGGCCCTGACGCTGGACGATGGCCTCGACACCCTCGATAACCTGATGAGCGGGCCGCGCTTTCTCGTCGCGTCCGATCCTGATGGCGAGCATTTCGCCAACAGCATCGTCTCGGTGCAGGCCGAAGCGCCGATGCGCGTGGTGCATGTCGATCTCGACAACGTCTACGACCCGGACCCGGCCCAGCAGGACATCAACCTCGGCAAACTGGTGCAGCGCATGGCTGACCTGGGCGCCAGCACGGTGTTTCTGCAAGCCTTCGCCGACCCCAAGGGCGATGGTCTGGTGCATTCGCTGTACTTCCCCAACCGTCACTTGCCGATGCGCGCGGACCTGTTCGACCGCGTCGCCTGGCAACTGCGCACCCGTGCCCACGTGAAGGTCTTTGCGTGGATGCCGGTGCTGAGTTTCGAACTGGATTCGAAGCTGCCGCGTGTAACCCGCTGGGACCCGAAAACCGCCATCACCTCGGTCGATCCGAAGCAGTACAAACGCCTGTCACCGTTCAATCCGGAAGTGCGCAAGATCATCGGTGAAATCTATGAAGACGTGGCGCGGCTGACCTCGGTCGACGGCATTCTCTACCACGACGATGCGGTGCTCTCGGATTTCGAGGACGCCAGCCCGGATGCCCTGAAGGCCTATGCCGCTCAAGGTCTGCCGGGTTCGATTGCTGCGCTGCGCGACGATCCGGCGGCGATGCAACGCTGGACGCGTTTCAAGAGCCGCTACCTGATCGACTTCACCAACGAACTGACCGCCAAGGTCCGTGCGATTCGCGGCCCGCAAGTGCTGACCGCGCGCAACATCTTCGCCGAACCGATGCTCAATCCAGAGAGCGAAGCGTGGTTCGCGCAGAACCTCGATGACTTCCTCGCCACCTACGACTGGACGGCGCCAATGGCCATGCCGTTGATGGAAAAACAGACGCTGGCCGAGTCCGGCCCGTGGCTGGAAGAACTGGTCGCCACAGTGAAGAAACGCCCCGGCGCGCTCAACCGCACCGTGTTCGAATTGCAGGCGCGTGACTGGAACCAGAAGGATCAGGCCGATATCGACGCCGTGCATCTGGCGGACTGGATGGGCCGGCTCAAGCGTCAGGGCGCGACCAGTTTCGGTTACTACCCGGACAACTTCCTCGACAACCTGCCAGACCTGAAAACCGTAAGGCCTGCACTCTCCAACAAATGGAATCCATAACATGCTGGATAGACTGTTAGCCCTGCTTGTTCTGGCGATTGTCCTTGGCGTGCCGCTGGGGCTGATCTTCCTCGTGACCGGCCAGTTCCTGATGTCGTTCGTGTTCTTCTACCCACTGTTCATGTCCGGGTTGTGGATCGCCGGCGGCCTGTATTTCTGGCTGCACTGGGAGCGCCACTGGCCATGGCAGGACGACACGCTGCCGCCGCCGCTGGAAGGCGAACCGCTGATTTCGATCCTGATTCCTTGCTACAACGAAGGTGATAACGCTGCCGATACCATCCACGCGGCGCTGGCCCAGCACTACCCGAACATCGAAGTCATCGCGATCAACGACGGCTCCAAGGACAACACTGCTGCTGTGCTTGATGCGCTGGCCAAGGAAGATCCGCGACTGCGGGTTCTGCATCTGGCGGAAAACCAGGGCAAGGCTGTAGCCCTGCGCATGGGCGCGATCGCTGCGCGCAGCGAGTATCTGGTGTGCATCGACGGCGACGCCTTGCTGGCCCCAAACACTGCGGCTTACCTGGTCGCGCCGATGCTGGATAACGCACGTCTTGGCGCAGTGACCGGCAACCCGCGCATCCGCACGCGTTCGACCTTGATCGGGCGGGTGCAGGTCGGCGAGTTCTCTTCGATCATCGGTCTGATCAAACGCACGCAACGGGTGTTCGGGCGCATCTTTACCGTCTCCGGCGTGATCGTCGCGTTCCGCCGTACTGCGCTGAACCGGGTCGGCTACTGGAGCCCGGACATGATCACCGAAGACATCGACATCAGCTGGAAGCTGCAACTCGATCACTGGAGCATCTTCTACGAACCGCGCGCCCTGTGCTGGATCCTCATGCCGGAAACCCTCGGTGGCCTGTGGAAGCAGCGTCTGCGCTGGGCTCAGGGTGGCGCCGAAGTGCTGTTCAAGAACATTCGGGGCATCTGGCAGTACCGCCATCGCTACCTGTGGCCGCTGCTGTTCGAGTACTGCCTGTCCACCGGTTGGGCGTTCACTTTCCTGCTGTCGGTGATTTTCTGGGGCATGGGCAAGTTCATGGTCATGCCCGACGCGATCGCCGTCGATCACCTGATGCCGCCGGCCTTCACCGGTCTGTTGCTGGCGTTCGTCTGCCTGGTGCAGTTCGCTGTCAGCATCATCATCGATCGGCGCTATGAACCGGGTCTGGGCAAGACCATGTTCTGGGTGGTCTGGTATCCGTTGGTGTTCTGGCTCGTCAGTCTGCTGACCACCCTGGTCAGTTTCCCCAAGGTGTTGTTCAGCCAACACAAAAAACGCGCGCGCTGGGTCAGTCCTGATCGGGGTATCAAACCGCTGGGCGACGACCAGGAGGAAGTCATCAAATGAAAATTATCCGCACTCGCCAACGGCCCTTTCTGGTGGTGATCGACGTGATCCTCACTGTCCTGGCCTGGGTTGGCCTGCTGTTCCTGCTGGTACGCGGGTTATGGCCATTGATCGAAACCACCGGCGGCCCGCGCATCGATCATTCGGCATTCGACGCCTTGGGCACTTTGCAGGTTTATATGTGGGTGGCGCTGGTCAACGCGGTGATCCTGATCGGTTGGGCGCGTTACCAGCAACGCAAAAGCCGCAGCTTCGCCCAGCGCCGTTTGCCGTCGCCGGTAATTGGTGATGAAGGTCTGAGCAAGAGTTTCAAGTTGTGCGACGAGCGTTTCCAGAAACTGCGCACGCCGGGGGTGATGACCATTCATAACGATCAGGACGGCGACATCAGCCATGTGGAAACGCATTTCTGGCCGTTACAGCAGCAGGCCTTGCCCGCGCCGCTGGGGCAACAGCGGGTGATCTTTCTGCATGCCGATGAAGATGACAATCGCGAGCCGGTGAACCGGCTGACGTGACCTCCACTGTAGGAGCTGCCGAAGGCTGCGATCTTTTGATTTTGCTTATGTAAAAACAAGATCAAGAGATCGCAGCCTCGTTGCACTCGTCAGCTCCTACAGGACCGGTGTCAGGCCTGAATCAGCGTCCAGGCCTCTTTGATCCGCAGAGGTTGCTTCATCCGCTCGGCCAGCAGCGCCATCGCGCGTTGCTTGTCGCAGGCCACCGCCGCAACAACGATGCCGTCTTTTGCGAACAGGCCAATGAATGGCGGCTGTTCCGGCTCCCCGTTGAACTCGACCTCGTCCCATTCTGCAGCGTGACCGAGATAGTCGTAGTTCTTGCCGAAGTGGTACGTCCAGAAAAACGGCACATCCAGATAATGCTCCTCGTCACCCAGCATGTTGCTGGCGGCGATCCGCGCGTGTTGCTGGGCCAGGCGCCAATGCTCGATGCGAGTTGGCTGGCCGCTCAGCGGAAACGTGGCGATATCACCGATGGCCCATAAACCATCGCTCACGCGCATGCCGTCGTCGACACGCAACGATTGGTCTTCTTCCTTGGGCAATGATTCGAAAGGTTCAGTGGCCGGGTGAACGCCGACGCCGGCGAGAACCAGATCCGCTGCCAAGCGCAGACCGTTGTCGAGCAGCACGCCCTCGACCTTGTCCTCGCCAAGGATCTGCGTAGCCTCGTGTTCGCTGATGAACTTCACCCCGTGCTCTTCGTGCAACCCGCGAATCGCTTTGCCCACCGCTTCGCCGAACTGCTTGGCGAACGGGATTGCATGGCGTGCCAGCACGGTGACGTCCAGGCCGAACTCGCGCAGGGCTGACGCGCATTCGAGAGCAATAAAACTGTCGCCGATGATGACCGCGCGCTGGCCCGGTTGAGCGGCGTCGATGATCTGTTCAGCTTGGGCTTTCGAACGCAGGACGAAGACGTTGGCCAACTCGGCACCAGGCAGCTTCAACGGATTGGGCGCGCCACCGGTGGCGAGTACAGCGGCGTCGTAGCGCAGGATGCCGCCGTTGTTCAGATGGAGTGCTTTGCCTGGGGCGTCGAGTGAAGTCACTTCGCCTTGCACACGTTCAATCCGTTGCGCTTGATAGAACGCCTCATCGCGCAGCGGCGGGACATCTTTGGGCGACATTTCTCCGGCGAGGACAAATTTGCTCAACACCGTGCGGTCGTATCCGGCACCCGGTTCGCCATCGACCAGCACGATGCGCCCGCCAAAACCTTTCTCCCGCAGGGCCGCCGCGCAAGCCGTACCCGCCGCCCCGGCGCCGACCACCACGAACGTTCTTGGGTCGTCAGCGGGCGGGGTGTGCGGATCGGGCAACGGCTGGTCATCGACCCACACTTCATCGCCGCGCAACTCCAGCGGATAGCGCTTGAGACTGTCCAGCGACGGCGGCTCGCACAGGCCACCGTCCTCGGCGCGGTACGCGGCTTTGTGCCAAGGGCAAATCAACCTTCCGTGACACAACGCACCCTCGGCCAGTGGCGCACCGGCGTGTGGACACAGGCCCTGAAACGCTCGCAACTCGCCGTTGGCACGCAGCAGGACGATCTTGCAGTCGCCGATTTCGACTTGCAGGCCACGGTCTTGCGGGACATCGGCGAAACGGGCGACACGGTGCAGGGACATTTTCGGGTTCCTCGCAGGCATTTCTCTTGTGAGTTGGCGGCGCCGCGCGAGGTTCAGCCATTTGCTACTGCCAAGGCACGAACGGTACGGCTATAGTTTGCGGGCCGACGACGGCCTCACTGCACAAGGTGCTCCCGGAATGACCCGATTGACCTCTCTCAACCCATGGCTGGCGGCCATCGCCGTGACCCTTTGCGTGCAGTTCCCGGCACAGGCCCAGGAGCGCTTCACCCTGAGCATCCCCGGCGTGTCGGATAACCGTCTGTTCACCTCGGCAGCGGCAAGTGACGCACCCGGCTGCGGCGGCAAGAACCAGTCGCCGGCGCTGAGCTGGAACGCCGGCCCGGCCGGTACCCAGAGCTACGCCATCGTCATGCACGACCCGGATGGCCAGAAAGGCTTGGGCGTCGATCACTGGATTCACTACGGCATCAAACCCACCACCCACCAGATCGCGGCCGGCGTCGGTGCCAAATCCGCCCTCGAAGGCGTCGGCGGCACCAACAGCAAAGGCAACACCCATTACATGGGGCCATGCCCGCCAGTGGGCGACAGCGCGCACCACTACATCATCCAGATCTACGCCCTCGACCTCGCTCCGGACGCCCTGCCTGCCGGCCTGACCCGCGCCGAGCTGATGGAAAAAATCAAAGGCCACGTGCTGCGTAACAGCAGCGCGGTGCGGCGTTATCACCGCTGAGGTTCGGCCGCTCCCGGGCGGCTGATTGCCCTGAATCCCCAGCCATTTGGCATTGCCCCGCGAAAACGCGCACTATCGAGCCATTGCCAATGCGCTGGAGGACACCGTGGCAGCAAAAATCGACCGCATCGCCCAGCTACTCAACTGCCCGGAAAAGGGCGAACAAATGCGGCGTGCAGTAACCGAGACACGTAAGGAGTTTCTGCTGAATCAGCCGGAAGAAGACCTCGTTGAAGAAGACGAGGTATTTGACGAGGCTGAGGAGGAGGGGGATGACGACGATGAATATGACGAGTTTGACTGGACGACGGAGTGACGGCGTTCCAGCGATCTTGCCATCGCCCACAAAAAAGCCCCGGACCATCACAGTCCGGGGCTTTCTCGTTTGATTCATGGTGCACCAGGCGGGATTCGAACCCACGACCCCTGCCTTCGGAGGGCAGTACTCTATCCAGCTGAGCTACTGGTGCAGCGGGCGACATCATACCTAGGTCGGCTCGGGGCGTCCATGCCGGGTTTGGCGGGTTTTGTCAGTGTGCGTGTCGGCGCAAAATCGCTGCATTCCTTAAAGCGGTAACGTCCTGCAAAACCCTCGCTTGGCGCTTCGTCGGGGTTGATCTAAGGTTTTTCCTGCGGCATGGGTATTGTGTGCGTTGATCTGAAAAGCGGCATTTTTGTTCTTTTTTTCGAACGACCTATTGTCCTTTACCCCCTTTGAACCTACGATCCGTTTGAGATTTCAAACGCTCTTTGGCGGGATGTTGCAGCGCAGGTGCGCCCGGTCGTGCACTGTTGATGCGCCACAATCCGCTCACTGATTTCCCTGACGGCAGCCTTGCGAGGCGCCTTTCTACAATCATAATTTGCTCCGCGCAGGCCGCGGTGCTGTTAAGGAAAGCCGACATGCAGCTTAAAGACACCCAGTTGTTCCGCCAGCAAGCCTTCATCGATGGCGCTTGGGTCGATGCCGACAACGGTCAGACGATCAAGGTCAACAACCCGGCAACCGGCGAAATCCTCGGCACCGTGCCGAAGATGGGCGCCGCTGAAACCCGCCGTGCCATCGAGGCCGCCGACAAGGCGCTGCCGGCCTGGCGTGCACTGACCGCCAAAGAGCGTGCCGGCAAGCTGCGTCGCTGGTTCGAACTGATGATCGAGAACCAGGACGACCTCGCGCGCCTGATGACCCTCGAGCAAGGCAAGCCGCTGGCCGAAGCCAAGGGCGAAATCGTTTACGCCGCATCGTTCATCGAGTGGTTCGCCGAGGAAGCCAAACGCATCTACGGTGACGTGATTCCAGGCCACCAGCCGGACAAGCGCCTGATCGTGATCAAGCAGCCGATCGGCGTCACCGCTGCGATCACTCCGTGGAACTTCCCGGCAGCAATGATCACTCGCAAGGCCGGCCCGGCGCTGGCCGCTGGTTGCACCATGGTGCTCAAGCCGGCATCGCAAACTCCGTTTTCCGCTTTCGCCCTGGCCGAACTGGCTCAGCGCGCGGGCATTCCTGCGGGCGTGTTCAGCGTGGTCTCCGGCAGCGCTGGCGACATCGGCAGCGAGCTGACCAGCAACCCGATCGTGCGCAAACTGTCCTTCACCGGCTCGACCGAAATCGGTCGCCAGTTGATGGCCGAATGCGCCAAGGACATCAAGAAAGTCTCGCTGGAACTGGGCGGCAACGCGCCGTTCATCGTGTTCGACGACGCCGATCTGGATAAGGCCGTCGAAGGCGCGATCATCTCCAAATACCGCAACAACGGTCAGACCTGCGTCTGCGCCAACCGTCTGTACATTCAGGACGCGGTCTACGATGCGTTCGCCGAGAAGCTGAAAGTAGCTGTGGCCAAACTGAAGATCGGCAACGGTCTGGAAGACGGCACCACCACCGGCCCGCTGATCGACGAAAAAGCCGTGGCCAAGGTTCAGGAACACATCGCTGACGCCGTGAGCAAAGGCGCCACCGTATTGGCGGGCGGCAAGGCGATGGAAGGCAACTTCTTCGAGCCGACCATTCTCACCAACGTGCCGAAAAACGCGGCCGTGGCCAAGGAAGAAACCTTCGGTCCGCTGGCGCCGCTGTTCCGCTTCAAAGACGAAGCCGAAGTGATCGCCATGTCCAACGACACCGAATTCGGTCTGGCCTCGTACTTCTACGCACGTGACCTGGGCCGTGTGTTCCGTGTCGCCGAAGCGCTGGAATACGGCATGGTCGGCGTCAACACCGGGCTGATCTCCAACGAAGTCGCGCCATTCGGCGGCATCAAGGCTTCGGGGCTGGGCCGTGAAGGCTCCAAATACGGCATCGAAGATTACCTGGAAATCAAATACCTCTGCCTGGGCATCTAAGCCGGGAAAGGGATCGCTGCAAACGCAAAGGGCACGAGAGCGCTGTCCCTTTGCGTGGTTTCAAACAGGAATTTTCTCTGCGGCCGGGAACGCCGTGGCAGTCGATCATCGCATGCTGCCACCGCCGATTCCTCCCGCTTCATCCTTGAACCACGCCGCCCGATGAGCGGCGAATGAGGACTGTAATGAGCAAGACTAACGCTGAACTGATGGCCCGTCGTACCGCAGCTGTTCCACGTGGTGTTGGCCAGATTCACCCGATCTTCGCCGAGTCGGCAAAGAACGCCACAGTGACCGACGTTGAAGGTCGTGAGTTCATCGACTTCGCTGGCGGTATCGCTGTACTGAACACCGGCCACGTACACCCGAAAATCATCGCCGCCGTGACTGAACAGCTGAATAAGCTGACCCACACCTGCTTCCAGGTGCTGGCCTACGAACCGTACGTTGAGCTGTGCGAAAAAATCAACGCCAAGGTGCCGGGTGATTTCGCCAAGAAAACCCTGCTGGTCACCACCGGTTCCGAAGCGGTGGAAAACGCCGTGAAGATCGCCCGTGCCGCCACTGGCCGCGCTGGCGTGATCGCTTTCACCGGCGCTTACCACGGTCGCACCATGATGACCCTGGGCCTGACCGGTAAAGTCGTGCCGTACTCGGCGGGCATGGGCCTGATGCCAGGCGGCATCTTCCGCGCGCTGTACCCGAACGAACTGCACGGCGTGAGCATCGACGATTCGATCGCTTCCATCGAACGCATCTTCAAGAACGACGCCGAGCCGAAAGACATCGCTGCGATCATCATCGAGCCAGTGCAGGGCGAAGGTGGTTTCTACGTCGCGCCGAAGGAATTCATGAAGCGTCTGCGCGCTTTGTGCGACCAGCACGGTATCCTGCTGATCGCTGACGAAGTGCAGACCGGCGCTGGCCGTACCGGCACCTTCTTCGCTATGGAACAGATGGGCGTTGCCGCCGACCTCACCACATTCGCCAAGTCCATCGCTGGCGGCTTCCCGCTGGCCGGCGTGTGCGGCAAGGCCGAGTACATGGACGCCATTGCGCCGGGCGGCCTGGGCGGCACCTATGCCGGTAGCCCGATCGCTTGCGCCGCTGCACTGGCCGTGATGGAAGTGTTTGAAGAAGAGCAACTGCTGGACCGTTGCAAGGCTGTCGGTGAGCGTCTGGTCACTGGCCTGAAGGCGATTCAGGCCAAGTACCCGGTGATCGGTGAAGTGCGTGCGCTGGGCGCAATGATCGCGGTCGAGCTGTTCGAAAACGGCGACAGCCACAAGCCGAACCCGACTGCCGTGGCCGCTGTGGTGGCCAAGGCGCGTGACAAGGGCCTGATCCTGCTGTCCTGCGGCACTTACGGTAACGTGCTGCGCGTGCTGGTTCCGCTGACTTCGCCCGATGAGCAACTGGACAAAGGTCTGGCGATCATCGAAGAGTGCTTCTCTGAGCTCTGATCCGTTGGTGTGACTAGCTCGACAAAAACCCGCTTCGGCGGGTTTTTTTCGTCCCTTGAAACACATCGGACCTGTTTGCGCTGTATCGAATCGCCAGCATTGGCTAAGGTTCAGACATTGCAAGGAGAGCGCGCATGACTGCCGTTGATTTACCCGCCGTACCTCGGGTGTTGATTGCCGAGGCCGATCCCTGGTCCCGTGACCTGCTCAAACAAGTGCTACTCAATGTGCGCTGCGATGCGCGTCTGGATTTGTGTGCCGATGGCCAGCAGGCAATGTCGTTGCTCAGCGAGGTGCCCTATGACTTGGCCATCGTCGATTGGGAGCTGCCCGGCATCGATGGATTACAAGTGCTGCGCAGCGTCCGGCAGCGCAAACGCAATCCGCCGCTGCCGTTCATTCTGACGAGCAGCCGCAACGACAGCGCCAGTGTGCGCGAAGCGATTCCGCTGGCGCCGACGGCGTACCTGACCAAGCCGTTGAATATGGAAGACCTGACCGAGCGCTTGCAGGGGTTGCTGCTCAACGCTGGCGAAGCGGTGGTTTGCGAAGTGCCGGCACTGGCGCCGGGCATGACGCTCTCGGTGTTCCTTGAGCGGCGTCGCGAGCAGGCCGATGGCGCGCCGTTGATGACCGACGTGCAAGTGGCGGTCAAGCGTAGCCTCAATCCCGAAGGGCTGGACCTCAAGTTGCTGGAGGAAGAGGTCCGCACCGATCCGCAGATTACCGCCGTGCTGATCGCAGCCGCCAACAGTGCCGCGCAACACTACGGCGCGCCGGTGCAAACCCTGGCCCAGGCGCTGCACCGACTCGGCACCGGGCAGAGCATGAACCTGATTCTCGGCCTGGCGCTAAAACGCAGCGCGCGGCTCAGCGATCCATGCCTGGCGGATTACGCCGAGCGCTATTGGGGACTGTCCCTGCACACTGCGGAATACGCCCGTACGCTGGCGCGCCTGCTCGATCTGGATCAGGAGCGCTGCTATTGCGCGGGCATGCTGCATCGGCTCGGCGATCTGGCGCTGCTGCGCTGCTTGCAGGAGTGGCAACAAGCCGGCGGCGAGCTGGACGAGCTGGAGGAGGTCGGTGAAGCGCTGGAAAAATTTGGCGCGTCTTATGGCTCGGCGTTGCGCACTCGCTGGCGCCTGCCGCTGGAGTTGCGCGAGTTGATTGCTTCGGCCTACCAGCTCGGTGGTGGCGTTTACAGTCGCGAGGCGCTGGTGATGCACATGGCGGCGCAGATGGCGCGGCTGACCGAGCATGAAGGCGTAGAGGAACTGGCGAAGAGCCGGACGGCGCGGTTGCTCAAGATCGGGCTGCCGGAGTTGCTGCGGATGCGCAAGTAAATCAGAACACGACAATCACTGTGGGAGCCGGCTTGACCGCGAAGGCGCCAGCGCAGGCAACATTTTTGTTGAAAGTGCGGGCCTCATCGCGGGCAAGCCCGCTCCCACAGGAATTGCGGCAGCCACAAAATACGGATCAGGCCGCAATAATCCGGTTCTTGCCCTGCCGTTTCGCCTCGTACATCGCCGCATCCGCGCGGGCGAACAGGCTGTCCAGGCTCTTGTCTTCGTCGGTGAGGTTGGTCAGGCCCTGGCTCACGGTGATGCTGAATGCTTGCCCGTTGTGGTTGAAGCGCAGTCGCTGGATCTCCTGCTGCAGTCGCTCTGCCACTTGCACGGCCATCTCCGGCGCACAGCCGGGAAACACCGCAGCGAACTCCTCACCACCAATCCGCCCGAACAGATCGCCACGGCGCAATGAGCCGCGCCCGCATTCGGCGATCCGTTGCAGCACGTTGTCGCCCTCGGGGTGGCCGTAGCTGTCGTTGATCACTTTGAAATCGTCGATGTCCAGCAGCAGGAAGGCCAGCGGTGTGCCTTGGCGGCGGGCCTCAGCGAACTCGCGGTGGGCACATTCGAAGAAGTGGCGGCGGTTGCTGCTTTGCGTCAGCACATCGGTGGTGGCCAAGCGTTGCAGCTCGGTTTCCATGTGTTTTTTGTCGGTGATGTCTTCGGCGATGCCGACGATGATCACCGGCTGCCCGGGCTCGTCCTGGCGATTGATAAAGCATTTGTCGCTGAGCCAGCGCACCTGGCCGTCGGCGGCAATGATGCGGTACTCGCGATCTTCCACCGCACCTCGGTGCAGGACTTCGGCAAGGCTTTGTTCGGCATACTCCAGATCATCGGGATAAATGCTGTCACGCCACTGGTTGTAGTCAGCCAGCACAAGCGCGGCGGAACGGCCGAAGATCCGTTCATAGGCCGGACTGACGTACAACACCTGTCGGGTTTCCCAGTTGAAAGCCCAGAGCACGGCGTTGACGCTGACCAGCAGCGAACTGATCAATTGTTCGCGCTCGCTCAGGCGCGCGACTTCGCCTTGCGCGTGCATCAGCGCCATCAGCGTTTGCGCGGCCTCGGGCCAGTGGGTGAAGGATGTGTCTTTCTGGTTGTTGTTGACCATCGGCACAAATCTCAAAGGGCGCGCCGCAATGTCGACAACGGCCACAGGACAGCCCGCCGGGATGGCGAAGTGTCATTGAGATAGGTGATTTTCGGCGAAGTTCCCGGCCATTACCGAGTCCCGCCGGGCGGTGGCGGGGGTGGAGCTGACGAGTGCAATGAGGCTGCGATCGTTGAGATCACGGCCTCGTTGCCGGTCAGGCAGTCGCAGGACGCAGCGAGTAGGTTTTCAGTTGATCAGCAAAATCCCGCAACGACTGGATGCCACTGGCCTCGGCCTCGTGAATCCATTCCTTGATGGCGGCCAGCATGTCGTGACCATTGGAACTGGTCTTGACCCAGATCTGCTGCAAAGCCAGGCGCTTCTCGTAGATCACTTTCAACGCATGGCTGTGTTCGAGCATGGTCTGGATGCGCAAGTGATGACGGTCTTCCAGCAGGCTGGTTTCCCGCGACAGCAGGCGTTTGGCCCGGTGGAACTGGTGACGCACCGAATGGTCGACCTTGGCCAGTTCTTGCTTGACCAGCGGGCCGATCACCAATTTGCGGTACTGGGCCATGATCTGGAAGCGGTTGTTGAGGATCGCCATGGCGGTGTCCATGTCCAGGCTGCCCTTGCCTTCGACGCGGTGGGCAATCGGTGCGACCCGCTGCACCTTGGCCAGGCGCAGGAAGCAGAAGACCTTGATCCACGCCCAGCCGAGGTCGAATTCCCACTTCTTCACCGACAGCTTGGCCGAGTTGGGGTAGGTGTGATGGTTGTTGTGCAGCTCTTCGCCGCCGATCAGGATGCCCCACGGCACCAGATTGGTCGCTGCGTCACGGCATTCGAAATTGCGATAGCCGACGGCATGGCCCAGACCGTTGATCACCCCAGCGGCCCACACCGGAATCCACATCATCTGGATTGCCCAGATGGTGATACCGATGGTGCCGAACAGCAGCAGGTCGATCACGCCCATGATCGCCACGCCCAGCAGCGGATAGCGACTGTAGACGTTGCGTTCGACCCAGTCTTCCGGGCAGTTCTTGCCGTAGATGCGCAGGGTTTCCGGGTTCTGCGCTTCGCTGCGGTACAGCTCGGCGCCGGTGCGCAGTACGGTGGACAGACCCTTGATGACCGGGCTGTGCGGGTCATCCTCGGTTTCGCATTTGGCGTGGTGTTTGCGGTGGATGGCAGTCCACTCGCGGGTGTTCTGCGCCGTGGTCAGCCACAGCCAGAAACGGAAAAAGTGCTTCAGACCCGCATTCAGCTCGAGCGAGCGGTGGGCCGAGTAACGGTGCAGATAGACCGTGACGGCGACAATCGTCACATGGGTCATCAGCAGGGTGACCGCGACCAGTGACCAGGCCGACAAGCCAAGAAAACCTTCGTACCACATAGGCTATAGGGCCCTCGATAAAGATAAAAACAGCCGTTGCATTATCACTAAGCACACAGATAAAACCAGTCGCCCTTTCAGATAAGAAGTCGCTGAATGTTTCTTCACCTATAATTCCAACCTTTTTGTAGGGACATGGACGACCGAATGTCTGCGACTTACCGCGATGCCTTGCGTGCAGCGCTGCTCTACCTCGTACTGGCCGCCCTGTGGCTGCAAGTTTCTGATCATTTATTAAGCAGATTCTTCGATGACTCCCGTGAGCTGACCCATTGGCAACTGATCAACGGTTATCTGCTGGCGACGATCAGCGCCGCGCTGATTTTCCTCGCACGGGCGCGGCTGTGCGGGTTTCTCGGCATCGGCGCGCATTTGCGCGAGCGCCACACCGACCGTGAGCGTCTGCGTCAGGCGGCCGCCGTGTTCGACTGCACTCGCGAAGGGGTGCTGGTTACCGACCACCGGGGCCTGATCGTCCACGTCAATCGCGCCTTTATCGAGATCACCGGTTATCGGCGCGACGAGGTCATCGGCCAGCAGCCCAGTCTGTTCAAGTCCGGCCATCATCCGCCGGGCTTCTATCAGGCGATGTTCGCTACCCTCGAGGCTGAAGGTGAATGGAGCGGCGAGATCTGGAACCGGCGCAAGACTGGCGAGATTTATCCACAGTGGCAAACCATCCGGGTGATTCACGATGATTCCGGCCGGCTCAGCCATTACGTGGCGGTGTTCTCCGACATCAGTGCGATCAAGGATTCCGAGTCCGAGCTCAAACACCTGGCGCATCACGATCCGTTGACCGATCTGCCCAATCGCCTGCTGTTCAGCGACCGCGCCGAACAGGCATTGTCTTCCGCGCAGACGCACAAGCGTGGCTGCGCGCTGCTGATGCTCGATCTGGATCATTTCAAGATGATCAACGACAGCCTCGGGCATAACGTCGGCGATCGGTTGCTTAAAGCGGTGGCGACGCGTTTGCAGGAACTGTTCGGCCACGGCATTACCTTGGCGCGGCTCGGCGGTGACGAGTTCGCGGTGCTCGCGGAAAGTTGTCCACAGCCGGCCCAGGCTGCCGCGCTGGCGCAACGGACTCTGGACGCCTTGAAGGAGCCGGTGCTGGTAGATGGCAATCAACTGTTCATCAACGCGAGCATCGGCATCAGCCTGTTTCCCAGCGATGCCCTCAGCGCCGAGCAGTTGTTACGCAACGCCGACAGCGCGCTGTTCAAGGCCAAAAGCAGCGGGCGCAATGGCTACGCGCTGTATACCGAAGAGCTGACCGCCCATGCCCAGCAACGGGTCGAAATCGCCTTCGAACTGCGCCGCGCACTGGAGCAGGAGGAACTGCGCGTCTACTACCAACCGGTGCATGACTTGCAAAGCAGCCGTCTGGTTGGCGTCGAGGCACTGGTGCGTTGGCAGCATCCGCAACGCGGTCTGGTGTCACCGGCAGAATTCATTCCGATTGCCGAGCGCACCGGGCTGATCGCCGAGATCGATGCCTGGGTGATGCAGCAGGCTTGCCGACAGATGTGCCAATGGCAGCAGAGCGGTGTGGTGCTGGCGTTCGTCGCGGTGAATGTCTCCTCGCGGCTGTTTGCCCGACGTGAGCTTTACCAGCAGGTAGCGCAGGTGCTGCACGACACGGGGCTGGATCCGGCGTATCTGGAACTGGAAGTCACCGAAAGCGCGGTGATGGACGATCCCGAAGTGGCGCTGGAACAGATGCATCGCTTGCGCGAGCTGGGTGTGCGTCTGGCTATTGACGATTTCGGCACTGGCTATTCGTCGCTGCTGCGGCTCAAGCGCCTGCCGGTGCAGAAACTCAAGATCGATCAGGGCTTCGTCGCCGGGTTGCCGTGGGATGAAGATGACATGGCGATTGTCCGGGTGATCATCGCGCTGGCCCGCAGCATGGGCATGCAGGTCCATGCCGAAGGGATCGAGCAGGCTGAGCAGGCGGCATTTCTGTTGGCGCAGGAATGCGATCTGGGGCAGGGCTACTGGTTTGGGCGGCCGGTGTCTGCGGATCGGCTTGATTGGGCGAAAACGCCAATGATTGGCTGAATAAGCCTATATGGCTAACACCGATCCTGTGGCGAGGGGATTTATCCCCGTTGGGTCGCGAAGCGACCCCAGAAAAACGGGACTGCTGCGCAGTCCAACGGGGATAAATCCCCTCGCCACAAGTTCTCTTGACGATTTCAAATCAGCGCAAACCCCTTGCCCTCTCTCATATTGTTTTCTGGTTATATAAACATTCTTAAATAGTCTTTTTAAGAATATCCGTGCCTCTCTTATATTGCTCCCACGCCGAACGCAGTGCCGCCCACTGCCAGGCAAATCCCCTTCAAAGGAGCAGCACCATGAGCGCATCCCTTCGCAGCGTTGACGGTCAGGACGAAGCCACGATCTTGCGTGAAATCCAGAGTGCCCTGCGCGATCTGCGGTTCGGCGCGGTGGAGATCACTGTGCACAACGCGCAAGTCGTACAGATCGAACGCAAAGAGAAATTTCGTTTGCAGCAACCCGGTAAGCAACCGGGCTGAGATCAAAAGATCGCAGCCTTCGGCGGCTCCTAAAGGGGGCTGCGTGCAGGAGCTGGCGAAGGCGGCGATCTTTCAACGCGATCCGATTCCAGCAATACATAAGAAAAAGCCATCACCAAGAATTCCAGGAGCTTTCACCATGTCGTCGATTCGCCGTTACGCTCTGGCCGCGCTGGTCAGTGCCGTGTTTGCCGGTTCCGCCGTTGCCAAGGATTACGAGCTGCTCAACGTGTCGTATGACCCGACGCGGGAGCTGTATCAGGAATACAACGCCGAATTCATCAAGTTCTGGCAGAAGGACCATGCCGGCGACACGGTGAAAATCCAGCAGTCCCACGGTGGCTCGGGCAAGCAGGGCCGTGCGGTGATCGACGGTCTGCGTGCTGACGTGGTGACCCTGGCCCTGGCCGGTGACATCGATGAAATCGCCAAGCTCGGCAAGAGCCTGCCGGCCGACTGGCAGAAGCGTCTGCCGCAAGCGAGCACGCCGTACACCTCGACCATCGTGTTCCTGGTGCGCAAGGGCAACCCGAAAGGCATCAAGGACTGGGGCGATCTGGTCAAGAACGATGTCTCGGTGATCACGCCAAACCCGAAAACCTCGGGTGGCGCGCGCTGGAACTTCCTCGCCGCGTGGGCCTATGGCTTGAAAGCCAACGGTGGTGACGAAGCCAAGGCGAAGGAATACGTGCAAACCCTGTTCAAGCACGTGCCGATCCTCGACACTGGCGCCCGCGGTTCGACCATCACCTTCGTCAACAACGGTCAGGGCGACGTGTTGCTGGCCTGGGAAAACGAAGCGTTCCTGGCGCTGAAAGAAGATGGCGGCGCAGACAAGTTCGACATCGTCGTGCCGTCGCTGTCGATCCTCGCCGAACCGCCCGTGGCGGTGGTCGACAAGAATGCCGAGAAGAAGGGCAACGCGCAGATCGCCGAAGCCTACCTCAAGCATCTGTACAGCCCGGCCGGTCAGGAAATCGCCGCGAAAAACTTCTATCGTCCACGTGACAAGGACGTAGCGGCCAAGTACGCCCAGCAGTTCCCGAACCTGGAACTGGTGACCATCGACAAGGACTTCGGCGGCTGGAAATCCGCGCAGCCGAAATTCTTCAACGACGGCGGCGTGTTCGACCAGATTTATCAGGCGCAGTAATCTCGCCTTCAACCGGCCTGATGTCTGGGCACATGACATGTGGGACTGAGCTTTTGTGGTGAGGGGATAAATCCCCTCACCACAGGGCTCGCTCCCACATTGATGCGTTTTCAACCAGGGACTTTTATGTCGCGTCGTATCTCCCCCGTCATACCCGGCTTCGGGCTGACGCTGGGTTACACCTTGGTGTACCTCAGCCTGATTGTGCTTATCCCGCTGGCGGCGATGTTCGTCCACGCCGCCCAGCTGACCTGGGATCAGTTCTGGACGATCATCTCCGCACCGCGGGTGCTGGCGGCGTTGAAGCTGAGCTTCGGTACCGCGCTGTGTGCGGCGATCATCAACGGCATCATCGGCACGTTGCTGGCCTGGGTGCTGGTGCGCTACACCTTCCCCGGGCGCAAGGTGATCGATGCGATGATCGATCTGCCGTTCGCCCTGCCGACCGCTGTGGCCGGTATCGCGCTGACCGCGCTGTACGCGCCGGCCGGGCTGGTCGGGCAGTTCGCTGCCGATCTCGGTTTCAAAATCGCCTACACCCCACTGGGCATCACCCTGGCGCTGACCTTCGTCACGCTGCCGTTCGTGGTGCGCACGGTGCAACCGGTGCTGGCCGATATTCCCCGTGAAGTCGAGGAAGCGGCGGCGTGC
Organism: Pseudomonas sp. TE9122; assembly: GCF_056278925.1. Lineage (NCBI taxonomy): Bacteria > Pseudomonadati > Pseudomonadota > Gammaproteobacteria > Pseudomonadales > Pseudomonadaceae > Pseudomonas > Pseudomonas sp. TE9122. The sequence goes on from NZ_JBWBQI010000001.1 coordinate 5,638,259, forward strand.
CTGGGTGCGAAGCCATGGCAGGTATTTCGCCACATTCTGGTTCCGGCACTGCTGCCCGCCTGGCTGACCGGTTTTGCCCTGGCGTTCGCGCGTGGCGTCGGCGAGTACGGATCGGTGATTTTCATTGCCGGCAACATGCCGATGAAAACCGAGATCCTGCCGCTGCTGATCATGGTCAAACTCGACCAATACGATTACACCGGCGCTACCGCCATTGGCGTATTGATGCTGGTGGTTTCCTTCATCCTGTTGCTGCTGATCAACTTGCTGCAGCGGCGCATCGAAACCCCATAAGGAGGCGCGAACATGTCCCAATCGTCCATTGCGGCCGCCTCTTCGGCCAACGCTGCGCGCCGTGGCAGCGCCACTTCGCGCAGAGTCCTGATCGGTCTTGGCTGGCTGATTTTTTTCCTGTTTCTGCTGCTGCCGTTGTTCATCGTCGTATCGCAAGGTCTGAAAAACGGTCTCGGCGCGTTCTTCACCGCGATCTTTGAGCCGGACGCGCTTTCGGCACTGAAACTCACCGTATTCGCGGTGCTGATTTCGGTGCCGCTGAACCTGGTATTCGGCGTCAGTGCGGCATGGTGCGTGAGCAAATACTCGTTTCGTGGCAAGAGCATGCTGGTGACGCTGATCGACCTGCCGTTCTCGGTGTCGCCGGTGATCGCCGGTCTGGTCTACGTGCTGATGTTCGGTGCGCAGGGCCTGTTCGGGCCGTGGCTGCAGGATCACGACATCCAGATCGTCTTCGCCCTGCCGGGCATTGTGCTGGCGACGATTTTCGTCACCGTGCCGTTCGTGGCCCGTGAACTGATTCCGCTGATGCAGGAACAAGGCACCCAAGAGGAGGAAGCCGCGCGCCTGCTCGGTGCCAATGGCTGGCAGATGTTCTGGCACGTCACCGTGCCGAACATCAAGTGGGGCCTGATTTATGGCGTGGTGCTGTGTACCGCGCGGGCCATGGGCGAGTTCGGTGCGGTGTCGGTGGTTTCCGGGCACATTCGCGGGGTGACCAACACCTTGCCGCTGCACGTCGAGATCCTCTACAACGAATACAACCACGTGGCCGCGTTCGCCGTGGCGAGCCTGTTGCTGATCCTGGCGCTCTTCATCCTGCTGCTCAAGCAGTGGAGCGAAAACCGTATCAACCGCCTGCGCGCCAGCGCCGCGGAGGAATAATTCATGTCGATCGAAGTGCGTAACGTCAGCAAGAATTTCAACGCGTTCAAGGCGCTGGACAACATCAGCCTGGATATCCACAGCGGTGAGCTGGTCGCGCTGCTTGGTCCGTCGGGCTGCGGCAAAACCACCTTGCTGCGGATTATTGCCGGTCTGGAAACCCCGGATCAGGGCAACATCGTTTTTCACGGCGAGGACGTTTCCGGCCACGATGTGCGTGATCGTAACGTCGGTTTCGTCTTCCAGCATTACGCCTTGTTCCGCCACATGACGGTGTTCGACAACGTCGCGTTCGGCCTGCGGATGAAACCGAAAAACCAGCGCCCGAGCGAAAGCCAGATCGCCACCAAGGTTCATGAACTGCTGAACATGGTGCAACTGGACTGGCTGTCGGATCGCTACCCGGAGCAGTTGTCCGGTGGTCAGCGTCAGCGTATCGCTTTGGCCCGTGCCCTGGCGGTGGAGCCGAAAGTGCTGCTGCTGGATGAACCGTTCGGCGCCCTCGATGCCAAGGTGCGCAAGGAACTGCGGCGCTGGCTGGCGCGGCTGCACGAAGACATCAACCTGACTTCGGTGTTCGTGACCCACGACCAGGAAGAAGCGATGGAAGTCGCCGACCGCATCGTGGTGATGAACAAGGGTGTGATCGAGCAGATCGGCTCACCGGGCGACGTCTACGAAAACCCGGCCAGCGATTTCGTCTATCACTTCCTCGGCGATTCGAACCGCTTGCTGTTGAGCGACGACAACCACGTGCTGTTCCGCCCGCACGAAGTGTCGTTGTCCAAGCATGAGCTGGAAGATCACCATGCCGCTGAAGTGCGCGATATCCGGCCGTTGGGCGCGACCACGCGGGTGACGTTGAAGGTTGAGGGGCAGACGGATTTGATCGAGGCCGAAGTGGTGAAAGACCACGACAGCCTGATCGGGTTGGCCAAGGGTGAAACCCTGTTCTTCAAGCCGAAGGTCTGGCAGAAAGTCGCCAATATTTAAAGGCAAAAGCTTCGCGAGCAGGCTCGCTCCCACAGGGAAAACTCATTCCAAATGTGGGAGCGAGCCTGCTCGCGAATACGATCTAGACAGCAGCGTGATTCGGATTGACCCGCACCATCCCCGCCCGCAACTCGATCTCTTGTTTCAATTCCTGCCGCATCCCGACCATGAACGCCAACTCGGCCACGACAAACAACGGCCCGACAATCAGCCCCGACATATCATCGACAAACGCCGGTTTGCGCCCTTCATAGTGATGCCCGACAAACTGGATCACCCAGCCGATCACGAACATCGCCAGGCCGCTGCTCAGCCAGACCATGGTGCTCTGCTGCGCCAGTGCATGCCCGGCCCACACCGACAGCCCCATCAGTACTGTCATCAACACGCCAAGCTTCAACTCCAGACGCAGGTAAAACCACGCCGAGGCCAGCGCCACCACAACGGCTGGAGATATCCACAGCCCGCCCAGCTCCCACTGCGGCCGTGACAGCAGGACAGCCACCGCCACCACGATCAGCGGAATGCCGATAAAGTGGCTGGCAATGTTGCGCGGGTCGCGGTGGTAGGCGGCGTATTGACTGAGGTGGTCGACGAGGCTTTTCATTGTTGTTCCTCCAGTGGGGTTGAATGCATCATCCCTCGGTATCCGCGTTCGCTCTGTCGGGCAGGCGACACTCCAGGAGTGGTTATGCAAATTCGTGCACGGTTGCTCAGCGGCCAGTGGTTCAGTCATTTGCCTGCATCTTTTCAGGATAGCCTGCTGGCGCTGGCTCGGGAGCGGCGGCTGACGGCGGGACAACGACTGTTCCAGCGTGGCGATGCGCCGTGCGGTCTGTATGCAGTGCTCGATGGCGCCGTGCGCATTGGCGCGGTGAGCGAGCAGGGCAAGGAGGCCTTGCTGAGTCTGGTGGAGGCGCCGCACTGGTTCGGCGAAATCTGCCTGTTCGATGGCCAGCCTCGCACTCACGATGCCTATGCAGTCGGGTCGTGCACCTTGCTGAATGTTCCGCAAGCGGCGTTGCTCAAATTGCTCGACGAACAGCCGCAGTACTGGCGGCATCTGGCGCTGTTGATGAGCCACAAATTGCGCCTGGCCTTCATCAATCTCGAACAGCTGAGCCTGCTGCCAGCCCCGGCGCGTCTCGCCCATCGGCTGCTGATGATTGCCGAAGGCTACGGCGAACTCGACGCACCACGCCGGACGCTGCAACTGCCGCAGGAGCAGCTGGCGGCGATGCTGTCGCTGTCGCGGCAGACCACCAATCAGATCCTCAAGGATCTGCAGGGGCAGGGGATTATCGGGCTCGCATACGGCGAAATCGAAATTCTCGATGCGGTGAGATTGCGTGCCTTGGCCACGATCTGAAAACTGAAACCGATCCAATGTCGGAACTGGCACCTGTGGCGAGGGGATTTATCCCCGCTGGGGCGCGAAGCGGCCCTGAAAAAGGCACTGCTGCGCACTCCAGCGGGGATAAATCCCCTCACCACAAAGGCTCACTCCTACGAAGGATCTGCGTTTGGATTACGAACCGCGATAGGTCGAGAAACCGTACGGGCTCAGCAGCAGCGGGATGTGGTAGTGCTGATCGGTCTGCTTGACCTGGAAGATCACCGGAATTTCCGGGAAGAACGTCTCGTGCTTGATCTTCTGGTAGTACTCGCCGGTCTTGAACACCACGCGGTATTCACCGGCTTCGAATGGCTGTTTGGCCGGGAACAGCTCGGCGATCCGCCCTTGCTCGTTGGTGGTGCCTTTGGCCAGTGGCTGCCAGTTTTCGCCGACGTGTTTTTCCAGGGTGACGTTGATGCCCGGTGACGGCAGGCCGTTTTCCAGGTTGAGCACGTGCACGCTCAGCGGATTGCCGGCGGCCAGCACCAGGCTGGAAACAGCGCTCAGGCTGAGCGCGGCGAGGGTCATGCGCAGGGTGGTCATGGTGGATCTCCTTAGTGGGAACGGGTGATGGTCAGGCCGGCTTTGTCGGCGGCGGCGCGGGCGCAGTTTTCGTCTTGCTCACCGCCGCCGGAACCGGCCACGCCCATGGCGCCGACCAGTTCGCTGCCGGCGAACAGCGGAATGCCGCCGCCGAGCAAGAGCAATTCATCGAGGGTGTTGAGGTTGGCGGTTTCCGGGTTGCTGCGGGCGCGCTCGGCGAACAGCCGTGTCGGCGTCTTGGTCGACAGCGCGGTGTAGGCCTTGCGTTGGCTGGCGGCGGTGTTGTGCGGGCCAACGCCGTCACCACGCAGAGTCACCAGCAGGTTGCCGCCACGGTCGAGCACCGACACCGTGCCGGTGCAACTGCTCATCGCCTTGTCCGCCAGCCAGCGTGCGGTTTTCAGGTCGAGATCGGCGTGGCGCAGCAGTTCTGGCGTGGCACTTGCAGCGCCGCTGAGGCCGAGGATCAGGCTGGCGACAAGGTATTTGACGGTCATGTGCAGGCTCCGAATGGGAAGGTCTGCACCTTAACCGGCGCACTTCGTCAGAACCCCGTCAGGCGGATTACAAGTTTGTAATGGGCAACGGCGCCGAACACGCCTAGCCTGTGTACCTGATCAATCGAGGTGTGCCATGCGTTTGCTGGTCGTAGAAGATGAAGCCAAAACCGCCAATTTCCTCGCCAAGGGCCTGGGCGAGTCGGGTTTCGCCGTGGACGTGGCGCTCAATGGCCTCGACGGCCGCTATTTTATCGAGCAACAGGAATACGACCTGATCATCCTCGATGTGATGCTGCCTGGCCTCAACGGCTGGCAATTGCTCCAGCTGATTCGCCAGCGCGGCGCCACACCGGTGCTGTTTCTCACCGCCAAGGACGCTATCGAAGACCGTGTGCGTGGTCTTGAGCTGGGCGCAGATGACTACCTGCTCAAACCCTTCGCTTTCGCCGAACTGCTCGCGCGCGTGCGCACGCTGCTGCGGCGCGGGCCGATGCGCGAAGCCGAGTCGTACAGCATCGCCGACCTGGAAATCGACGTATTGCGCCGACGGGTCAGTCGCGGCGGCCAGCGCATTGCCCTGACCAACAAGGAATTCGCCCTCTTGCAACTGCTCGCCAGCCGCCAGGGCGAAGTGCTTTCGCGCACGCTGATCGCCTCGCAAGTGTGGAACCTGAATTTCGACAGCGACACCAACATGGTCGAAGTCGCCGTCCGGCGTCTGCGCGCCAAGGTTGATGATCCGTACATGCCGAAACTTATCCACACCGTGCGCGGCGTCGGTTATCAACTGGAAGCGCCGGACGATGTGGAGTAAGTCGATCGCCTGGCGATTGGCACTGGCCTTCGCCATGGTCTGCGCGCTGGTGCTGAGCGCAATCGGCGTGTTTCTCTACCGCTCGCTGGCCTCGGAATTGGCCTTTCGTGATGACATGGCCTTGCTCGGTCGCCTCGAGCAAGTACGCGCCTTGCTCGCCGACAGCGACAGCCTCGACGCCTTGCAGGCACGGCCACGGTTGTATCAGAACATGCTCGGTAATCTCGACAGTCTGCTGCTGGTGCGCCGGGCCGACGGCTCCAGCGTGATCGCGATCAACCCGCGTCAGCGTGAACTGCCCGCGCTCAATGCATTACCGCGAGAGCAAATGCCGCAGCGCCGTGACGTGCTCACCTGGCAGGCCAGCGACGGCGCCGAATTGGCCTTGCTGTCCGGCCAGGCCCAAGGCCCCAACGGTGAAACCCTCACGGTGATCGCCGGCAAAGTGCTCACCGAGCGTGAGCAGATGCTCGGCAGTTATCGCCTGCGTCTGTACCTGTCCGTCGGCCTCGGCGCGGTGCTCGCGTTTGCTCTGGGCCTGTTATTGCTGCGGCGTGGCTTGCAGCCCTTGCATCAGTTGAGCGAAGCGGTGCGCAGTATCGATCTGCGCAGCCTCGATCGACGCCTGCCTACCGAGGGCACGCCGAGCGAACTGCGCGAGCCGGTGCACGCGCTCAACACCATGCTGGCGCGGCTGGACGACAGCGTGCAGCGCCTGTCGCAATTCTCCGCCGACCTCGCGCACGAAATCCGCACCCCTCTGCACACCTTGCTCGCCAGCAACGGCCAGGCCCTGAACCATCCGCGCAGCACGGCCGAATATCAGGAAGTGCTGGCCTCGAACATGGAAGAGTTCGAACGGCTCAAGCGCATGGCCGAGAACCTGATGTTCCTCGCCCGCGCCGAACAGGCCGAACGTGCGCTCAATCTGCACACACTGGACTTGCGCAACGTCGGCGACGAGCTCTGCGATTACTTCGAAGCCCTGGCCGATGACCGCGACCTCCAACTGCAAAACCGCATGCACGGCGAATTGCTCGCCGACCAGCAACTGCTGCAACGCGCCCTCGGCAATCTGCTGGCCAATGCCGTACGCCACGCCGACCCCGGCAGCCTGATCAGCCTGCAACGCCGCGATGAACCGGGTATGTGCTGGCTGCAAGTGCACAACCACGGCCCGGTCATCGCGCCTGAGCATCTGGGCAAACTGTTCGACCGTTTCTACCGCGTCGATCCTTCACGTGCGGAACCGGGAGATTCGGGTGGGCTGGGTTTGGCGATCGTGCAGTCGATCATGCAGTTGCATGGCGGGCAGGTGCGGGTGAGGAGTGACGCCGACGGCACTGTTTTTGAGCTGGGGTTTGTGGTGGTCTGACGGCCTCTTCGCGAGCAGGCTCGCTCCCACAAGGAAACGCATTCCAACGGTGGGAGCGAGCCTGCTCGCGAAGGCGCTGGATCACACAATGGTGATTTCGGATCAGCGCAACTGATCCCGAAACTGCCCCGGCGTCATCCCGGTCCAGCGCTTGAACGCGCGGCTGAAGCTGCTGGTGTCGGCGAATCCCAGCAGATAGCTGACTTCACTCAAGGAACACTGCGGGTCACGCAGGTGCAGCAGCGCGAGATTTTCGCGGCTTTCGTTGAGCAGGGTGTCGAAGCGACAGCCCTCATCCGCCAGATGCCGCTGCAGGCTGCGCAGGCTCAGGTGCAAGGCCTGGGCGATGCGCTCGGCGCTCGGTTCGCCTTCGGGCAGTTGTTCTTCAATGGCATCGCGCACCTTGCGCTCCCAGGTCAGCGGTTTGAGCTGGGCGAGGGTGCGTTTGAGTACGGCTTCGTTGTGCTCGGCCAGTTCCGGGTTGGCGTCGTCGAGGTGGCTGTCGAAGTCGCTGAGGGCGAATTCCAGGCGGTCCTCGGCGGCGGAAAAATACACCGGCGCGCGGAAGACTTTGTGCCATTGCTGGGCATCGCTCGGTTCGGGGCGGCGCAAGTACACCGCCAGCGGTGCGTAGTCACGGCCGAGGCGATTGCGGCAGGTGCGCACGTAGATCGCCGCGAAGGCGTCAATGGCTTCGACGGCCGGTGCCGGGTTGCCGGGCGGGATTTTCAGGCGGAATTGATAGCGGTCTTCGCTGCGGCTCAGCTCCAGTTCCAGCGCATCGCTGACCACCGGGTGATAGCGCACGATGCGCTCGAACACCTCGCGCAAGCTGCCGCTGGCCACCAGTGCATAACCGAGCGCGTGGAAGGTGGTCGGGCTGACGAAACGCGACACGCGCAAGCCCAGCGCCGGGTCGCCGCTGGCTTCAACGGCGAGCGCCCACAGGCGCGTGGTACCGGATAGCGGATAGCGCGCATTGGGGTCGTCCATCAGCGTTGGGTCGAGCCCGGCCTGTTGGCACAAGGCAAGGCTGTCCAGCCCGAGCGCGTCGAGTTGTTTGCGCAAGGCGCGGGTCCAGCTGGCGAGGGAGGTCGGTTCCTTCATGCGGATTGGCGCGTCCGGTCAACAGGTTGGCGTTCTTGGCTAGCGCGGATCGAACCCCGGCAAGGCACGATGCATTCATCTTAGACCCGAGGATGGAAGCATGGACGGTACTTCTGCAAGCCCTGAACGACTGAATGCGGCGCAGCGCTCGGCACATATTCGCCAAGTGGTGTTGGCCAAGGGTGCGCAATTGCGTGAGCGCTACCCGATTCTTCAGCATCAGGATGCCCTCGGTGCGGGGATTCTGGCGTTGGCGCTGGCCGGGATGATCGGCTCGGCGGCGCTGTACATCACTGGCCATATGGCCTGGTGGGTGTGCCTGCTGTTCAATGCTTTTTTCGCCTCGCTGACCCATGAGCTGGAACACGACCTGATCCACAGCATGTACTTCCGCAAGCAGCGCGTGCCGCACAACCTGATGATGGGCCTGGTCTGGCTGGCGCGACCGAGCACGATCAACCCGTGGATCCGTCGTCATCTGCACCTCAACCATCACAAGGTTTCCGGCACTGAAGCCGACATGGAAGAGCGCGCAATCACCAACGGCGAGCCGTGGGGTTTTGCCCGTCTGCTGATGGTTGGCGACAACCTGATGTCGGCGTTTATCCGCCTGCTCCGCGCCAGGACCTGGGCACACAAGTGGGGCATCGGCAAACGCGTGCTCAAGGTCTACTCACCGCTGGCGCTGCTGCATTGGGGCGCGTGGTATGTGTTTCTCGGCTTTCACGGGGCCAACGGCATCGCGCATTTGCTCGGCTCGCCCATCGAGTGGTCGGCCACCACGCTGTCGGTGATGCAGGTGATCGATATCGCCGCCGTGGTGATCATCGGCCCCAACGTGCTGCGCACTTTCTGCCTGCACTTCATCAGCTCGAACATGCATTACTACGGCGACGTCGAACCGGGCAATGTGCTGCAGCAATGCCAGGTGCTGAACCCGTGGTGGCTGTGGCCGTTGCAAGCGTTCTGCTTCAACTTCGGCAGCAGTCACGGGATTCATCATTTCGTGGTCAAGGAGCCGTTTTACATTCGTCAGATGACCGTGCCGGTGGCGCACAAGGTCATGCGCGAGATGGGTGTGCGGTTCAATGATTTCGGCACGTTTGGCCGGGCGAACCGGTTTGTGCGCGGAGATGAGGAAGTGGTGTCCGGGGAGGCGGTGGAGGCCTGACAGATGCCCCTCACCCTAACCCTCTTCCAGGGGAGAGGGGACTGATCTAGCTGTTTATGCTGGATACATCGACCTGAAATTTCGAGCCGACCTCAGGTTGGAAAAGCATGAAGATCTGCTCCCTTTCCCCCTCTCCCTCAGGGAGAGGGCTGGGGTGAGGGGGGCTTTTGATCTTGGTTCAATCCGGCTGAAACGGCGAAGCACTGAGGATCACCCCGGTCTCTTCTACATACCGCTGCCAATGCCCGATCAAGTCATTGAGTTTCTGCGGCTGACTCAACGCCAGATCATAAATCTCCCCTGGATCGCTCGCCAGATCATAAAGTTGCCAGGTCGCTGGCCCGACCGGCCCGGGAATCCATACCGCTTTCCACGAGCCCTGGCGAATCGCCCGGCGTCCGAACAATTCCCAACCGGTGACCGTATGCTCGTCATGCACCTGCGCGGTCTCGCCGGACAGGAAGCCCAGCCACGACTTGCCGCGCAGTGGCGCCACGGCTTTGCCTTTCCACTGTTTGCCCGGATGCCGCACGCCAGCCAGATCGAGAATGGTCGGGGTGATGTCCATCACCGTGCCGAAACCATGGCTGATCTGCCCTTTCAGCGGCAATTGTGGATAGTGCAGCAGCGCCGGCACGCGGATCCCGCCCTCGGTGGTGAAAGCCTTGAACAAGCGTGACGGCGCGGTTGCCACTTGCGCCCAGTTCGGCCCGTACCAGACGTAGGAATTGGCCCGGCCGATGTTGTCGAGGCTGTTGTCGTAATGCTGGTTGAGGTAGGTCATCAGCTCCGGGCCGAATTTGGGGAACGCTTCCAGCAGCGCGCCTTCGGCACCGTTGTCGGACATGAACAGGATGAAGGTGTTGTCGAGCTGGCCTTGCTGGCGCAGGTAATCGACGACCCGGCCGATGTTCCAGTCCATGCGCTCGACCATCGCCGCGTAGACCTCCATGGCTCGTGCGGAAATCTGCTTTTGCTCATCGCTCATCGCGTCCCACTGCGCGCTGAGCTGAATCAGCGGGTGCGGTTCGACGTCTGCCTCGATCAGACCCAGTGCCTTGAGTTTTTCCAGGCGTTCGAGGCGCAGCACTTGTGGGCCGGCGTCATAGCGGCCACGGTATTTCGCGACGATATCGGCGGGCGCCTGCAGCGGCCAATGTGGTGCGGAGAAAGGCAGATAGGCGAAGAACGGCCGGGTCTGATCGCGTTCCTTGAGGTACTGCAGCAGCTTGTCGCCGAAGGCGTCGGAGGAATAGAAATCCTTCGGCAACTCGTCAATAAACTGATCGTCCTCGATGTACAGCGCCGGGGTGGATTTCAGCAGGCCCGGTGTTTGCTCATCGTAGGTCGGCTCGAAACCATAGTGGTTGGCAGCGCCCGGCAACAGTGAAAACGAGCGCTCGAAACCGCGCGCATGGGGTGCCAGTTCGGCCTTCAGACCCAAGTGCCATTTGCCGCTCATCAAGGTTTGATAGCCGGCCTCGCGCAGCAGCTCGGGCAGGGCGACGACGCGGTCATTCAGGTAGCCTTCGTAGCCAGGTTTGCCGATCAGTTCCGGGGTCAACGCTTCGGCCATGGTGCCGATGCCGGCGATGTGGTGATCGGTGCCGGTCAGCAGCATCGAGCGCGTCGGCGAGCAGGTCGGTGCGGTGTGGAAATCGGTCAGGCGCAGGCCGTTCTCGGCCAGCGCATCGAGGTTCGGCGTAGCGATTTCGCCGCCGAACGCACCGATGTCGGAAAAGCCTAGGTCGTCGGCCAGAATCACTAGAAAGTTGGGACGTTGCGGCATCGCGAAACTCCTGTTCAGCAGGCAATGAACGTCAGCGGCAGATCGCGGATCTGCACCGGTGCGCTCGGTTGGTAATGGTCATCACTGGTCAGCTCGTGCAGCAGTTCTTCGCGCAGCTGATGAAAGTCGTAACTGCTGCGCTGGCGCGGGTGCGGCAGGGCGATGTCGACCACTTGCTTGATCCGCCCCGGACGCGGCTCCATCACCACCACGCGATCGGCCAGAAAAATCGCTTCCTCGACATCGTGGGTCACCAGAATCGTGGTGATCTTTGCTCGTTCGCGGATTGCCAGCAGTTCGTCCTGCATTTGCTGGCGGGTCAGTGCGTCGAGGGCGCCGAAGGGTTCGTCGAGCAACAGGATTCGCGGGCTGGCGACGAGACCGCGAGCAATCGCCACGCGCTGCGCCATGCCGCCGGAGAGTTGATGCGGATAGGCCGCGGTGAAATCGCTGAGGCCGACCAGCTCGATAAAGTCTTTGATGCGTTGTTGTTTCTGCGCTCCGCTCAGCGGTTCATTGACCAGACCGAGGCCGATGTTGTCGGCGACCGTCAGCCACGGAAACAGACGATGTTCCTGAAAGACGATACCGCGCTCGCCGCCGATGCCGCTGACGGCCTTGCCATCGACACTGATCTGTCCGCGAAACTCGGTGTCGAGGCCGACCAGCAAACGCAGCAAAGTGGATTTGCCGCAGCCGCTGGAGCCGACGATGGCGACGAATTCGCCCTCGGCAATGTCCAGGTTGAATTCGCGAATCGCCTCCAGTTCGAAACCGTTGACGGCGAAGGATTTGCCTACGTGGTTGAAGCTGACAATCGGTGCGTTCATGCGTGTCTCCAGCGGGTCGCGCGAATTTCCAGGCGTTGGCCGATCAGGTTGAGCAGGGCGCCGGTGAGGCCGACCAGCAGCATGCCGGCCATGATCAGATCCATGCGCAACAGCTGCTGCGCGCCGATCATCTGGCTGCCGATGCCGCCATTGGACGGCATGAAATATTCAGCGCCGATGGTGCCGAGCCAGGCGTAGATCAGGCTCAATCGCAGCCCTGCGAAAATCCCCGGCGCAGCGCCGGGCAGCACCAGTCGACGCAGGCGCTGGCCGAGCCTCAGGCGCAGCACTTGCGCGGCTTCGTTGAGTTGCGGCGAGAGGTTGGCGACGCTGCGCTGGGTGGCGACGAACAGCGGAAAGAATGCAGCGAGAGCGACGAACACCCACTTGGCCAGTTCGCCGAGGCCGAACCACGCGGTGAGCAGCGGCACCCAGGCGAAAATCGCAATCTGCCGCAGTGCGGCGAGTGTCGGGCCGAGCAGGCGTTCGCTGAAACGCGACAGGCCGAGGAGCAAGCCCAGGGCGAAACCGAGGCCGCCACCGATCAGCAAGCCGCCCAGGGTGCGGCTCAGGCTCAGCGCCATGCCGTTGACCAGCGTGCCGTCGAGTAGTCCGTCCCACGTCGTGCTCAGCACAGCCGCAGGGCTGATCAGAATATTCGCGTCGACCCACTGCTGATCATTGGCGTGTTGCCAGAGCGCCAACAAGCCCAGCGGCAACAGCCACGGTTGCAGGCGTTGCCAGCCCTGATAGCGCGGGCCGCGAGTGATTTGCGCGGTGGCCGGGTGCGGCCAGTGCACCAGTCTGCGGTCGAGAAGGCCGATGCCGCGATCCATGGCCACACCGATCAGACCGATGACCACGATGCACACGAACACGATGTCGAGCATGAACAGCTGCCGCGCCCAGACCATCAGATAGCCGATGCCTTCACTGGAGGCCAGCAGCTCGACCGCCAGCAACGAGGTCCAGCCGGCGGCGAGTGCCAGGCGCACGCCAGCCATGAACGCCGGCAGCGCAGCGGGAAGCACCAGACGACGAATCAGCAGACGCGGCGGCAGGCGCAACACGGCGGCGGCTTCGCGCAGTTTCGGTTGCGCATCGCGCACGCCAACCAGTGTGTGCAAGGTCACCGGCACCACAATGGCCTTGATCAGCACCACCAGTTTCAGCACTTCGCCGATGCCGAAGAACACCATGAACAGCGGAATCCACGCCAGCGTCGGCACCTGCGCCAATCCAGCGAATGTCGGAAAAACCAGGCGCTCCAGACGTCGACTGAAGCCCAGTGCGGCGCCAAGCACCGCGCCGGTCGAAACGCCTGCCAACAAGCCCCAGAACAACCGTTGCAGGCTGATCCACAAATGACTCCACAACTCGCCTTGGGCCAGTTCCACAGCGCTGCTCCACACCAGCGATGGCGCCGGCAGGATCTGCTCGCTCATCCACTGATTGCGCGCGGCCAGCCACCACAGGACGAACAGGCTGACGGGTAGCAGCCAGGGCAAAAGGCGTTGATTCAGGCTCGGCCAGGTGCGACGGCTTTTCAGCGGCGGCGCGGCTAGCGGCAGGCTGAGCAGAGATTGACGGGCCATGGGTGACCTCCGTTGTCGGGTTGCATGGCGAACCGCTTTTCATGTGGGAGCGAGCCTGCTCGCGAATGGCTGTTTCAGGCAGCACTGATGTCGGCTGGTATGGCCTATTCGCGAGCAGGCTCGCTCCCACACTGGGTTTCGTCATATATGAAACTGATCTAACAAAGTTGCGTTCGATGCTATCGGGAGATAAGCGAATCCATTTAAGGCTTGCCTGCTTACGCGCATCCAATGCATTCGAAGAATATTTTCGATGCTGTTAATGCATATCGCGCTGCAAACCGCACGCGCCCTCGCTTAGCTCATATGGATATAAAAATGTGCATTTATAGTATTTAAGTGAAGGTGTGCATCCGGCCTACTTTCGGCTCCTCAGCGATCAAGGAGCCGCACCCATGAACCTTCCCTTCAAACGAATCATCAGCCTGCTGGCCGCCCCGGCGCTTGCAGGCTTTCTTGCGCTTGGCGCCCAAGCCGAAGAACTCAAGGAAATCCGCATCGCGGTGCCCGACCTCAGCGCCGGCACTCAACACAGCGGCGGCGGCATCGTCGATGTGCTGCGCGATCAGCAGATCTTCGAAAAGGCCTTCGCCGAGCAGGGCATCAAGATCCAGTGGAGTTTCTTCAAGGGCGCCGGGCCGGTGATCAATGAGGCGTTTGCCAATGGGCAGGTCGATCTGGCCTATCTCGGTGATCTGGCCGCGATCATCGGCAAGTCCAACGGTCTGGACACGCGCCTGCTCAGCGCGACGGCGCGTGGGGTCAAGCAATACCTCGGCGTGGTGCCCGGCTCGGGGATCAAGACCTTGCAGGATCTCAAGGGCAAACGCGTGGCGATCTTTCGCGGGACGGCGACGCAGCTGTCGTTCGATGCGGCGCTGGCCAGTCAGGGCCTGAGCGAGAAGGATCTGAAGGTCATCAATCTGGATTTCAACGCGGCGGTTTCGGCACTCGCGGCCAAGCAGATCGATGCCTCGTGGGGCAGCTCCGCGCTGAGTGCCTTGCAAGCCAAAGGCCTGGCGGAATTGCCGCTCAACACCAAGGACCTTGGCGGCGCTGGCAGCGTGCAGGCGGTGCTGCTGGGTAATGGCAAGTTTGTCGACGCCCATCCTGAGGTCATTGCGAAACTGCTCAAGGCGCAGCAGCAAGCGGTCGAGTGGCTGACGCAGGACAGCAACAAGGACGCCTATGTGCAGCTGGTATCAGGGCTGGCCAGTTATCCGCCGGTGATTCTGGCTCAGGATCTGAAGGACCAGAATCTCAGTGAGATTTTCCCGTCGACACTGGATCCGGTGTTCTTGAGCGGCCTGCAGGACAAGGTCGACCTGGCGGCGCAGCAGAAGCTGATCCGCAAGCCGTTCAAGGTCAGTGATTGGGTGGCGCCTGAACTCTCAGCCGCCAAGCTTTAGATCTCCAGCGTCTTCGCTGCCCTCTTCGCGAGCAGGCTCGCTCCCACATTGGATGTGTACACAGGTCCTGTGTGGGAGCGAGCCTGCTCGCGAAAGGGTTTCAGACAGCGACGCTGACGTCCTGCCGATCCAACGCGATCAACGTCTCGATCATTGCCCTCGCTGCTGGTGATAGTCGAAACCCGGTGCGGCTGACGATGCCGCAGCGCGCGTTCATCGTTTCGAGGTTCTGCGGCAGGTTGCGCCAGTGCAGCAGCACCAGCGAGCCCTTGGCGACATCCTCGGCAAACGCCTCCTCGGTACCGACACCTATCGCATTGGATTGCAGCACCACTTTGACCAGTGCCGGAAAGTGCTCGGTCTCGATGGTCGGCGAGAAATCGATGCGCCCGCTCAGGTTCGCCAGCAGCTTGCGAATGCCCGGCGGGATCAGTGTGGCGGCCAGCGGGTAGTCGAACATGTCGTTGGTCGACAGGCTTTCCTTGGCCAGCAACGGATGCCCCGGCCGGCAGAAAAACACGCCGCGCTTGGGCGTCAGCGGTTGCGTCTGGAAATTCGGGTCGGACTCGAAATGGCGGATGTCGGCGATGAAGAATTCGATCTCTTCGCGGCTCAGCGCACGGCTGAGTTTTTCCCAGTTATCCACTTGAAAACAGGTGCGCACTTTCGGGTGCGCATTGATGAACTGCGCCACCGCATCCGGCACCAGTTTCACTGCCGGCGCCGGGCCGCAGCCGAAGTGCACTTCGCCAGCGTCGAGCTTGGTCATCTGCGTCACTTCGGCGCTGAGCAAAGCTGCGCCCTGCACCAGGCTCAGGGCGTGTTGCAGCACCACCTGGCCTTCGGGCGTCGGGCGCAGATCCTTGTTGCCGCGATCGACCAGCACGCAACCGAATTCCTGCTCCAGCCCCTGAATGCTGCGGCTGAACGCCGGTTGAGTGATGCCCATGGCGTCTGCCGCACGGACAAAACTGCGGTGTTCGTTAAGGGCGATGAAGTAGCGCAACTGGCGAAGATCCATATGCTTTTCCGGCATCCTAAAAATAGCTCGAAGGCATTTGCGACGAGGGTTGCTTGAGGTTTTAAATGCAAGCTCTTATTCCGTCAACGAAGCATGTGATTATCTATTAGATGTAAATGGAATATAGATAGAGCGTTGTTTCGCTGCCGTCAAAACCGCAAGCCGTCGATGAGGGTCTTCCCATGAGCAATGCCGCACTCGCTGTAAAACCCGTTTCTCACGCGCTGGAAATTCACCCGGTGGCCGGTCGTATCGGTGCCGAAATCCGCGGCGTCCACCTGTCCGGTGAGCTGGACGCCGCCACTGTCGAAGCCATCCAGCAAGCCTTGGTCGAATACAAAGTGCTGTTCTTCCGCGAGCAGACGCAACTCGACGATCAGCGTCAGGAAGCCTTTGCCCATCTGCTTGGCGAACCGGTGGCGCACCCGACCGTGCCGGTGCGTGAAGGCACTCGCTACCTTCTGGAGCTGGACGGCGCCGAGGGCCAGCGCGCCAATTCCTGGCACACCGACGTGACCTTCGTTGATGCCTATCCGAAAGCATCGATCCTGCGCTCGGTGGTTGCGCCGGCATTCGGCGGCGATACGCTGTGGGCCAACACCGCGACCGCCTACAGCGGTTTGCCGAGCGAGCTGCGTGAGCTGGCCGACAAACTGACCGCTGTGCACAGCAACGAGTACGACTACGCCGGGGCGAAGCCGGACGTCTCGGCAGAGAAGCTGGAGCGCTATCGCAAAGTCTTCACCTCGACCGTCTACGAAACCGAGCACCCGGTGGTGCGCGTGCACCCGATCAGCGGCGAGAAGAGCTTGCTGCTGGGGCATTTCGTCAAACGCATCAAAGGTTATTCACAGGCCGATTCGGCACACCTGTTCGGCTTGCTGCAGAGCCATGTGATCCGCCAGGAAAACACCGTGCGCTGGCGCTGGCAGGCTGGAGATGTGGCGATCTGGGACAACCGCTCGACGCAGCATTACGCAATTGATGATTACGGCACCCAGGATCGCGTGGTGCGCCGGGTGACGCTCAAGGGCGAGGTGCCGGTGGGGGTGAATGGGCAGCGCAGCCAGACCATCAAAGGTCGTGATTGAAGATCAAGAGCCCCTCACCCCAGCCCTCTCCCAGAGGGAGAGGGAGCCGACCGAGTTATCTTGCGTTATGCATCGACCTGAAAGACCTTATCGATTATGGATTCGGTGAAGCTGGATCAGGTCGGTGCACCTCTGAAATATCCCCCATTCAGTCCCCTCTCCCTCCGGGAGAGGGTTAGGGTGAGGGGCTCTTCCCGCTACCAAACACCAATCTGAACAACCTTCTCGGTTTCCGGTTCGCCATAACGAAACCGCTGCCCGCGCAAATCGATCTCCGGATGGCTGATCGTCGTCCGCCGCTTCAACCCCCTCATCCACTCAAACAGATATCCGGCATGCTCCTCGCGCACCGCCGCGTATGCCGGGTCCTCACCCAGATCATTCAGCTCCTGCGGATCATTCAACAGATCAAACAGCTGCGGTCTAAACCCGTCGTACGCCAGGTATTTCCAGCGCTCGCTGCGCACCATGGTCATGCGGCAACGGTCGATCGGCTGGCCGAGACGTTCCCGCGCCGGGGCCTGGAAGGCGTAGTCGTATTCGCTGATTGCATAGCGGCGCCAATCGGGATTTTCCCCGTGCAGCAACGGGATCAATGAACGCCCTTCAAGCCGATGCTCTGCTGCCGGCAATCCCAGTGCTTGAAGAAATGTCGGCAGCGCATCGATGGTTTCTGCCAAGCGCTCATCGACAGTGCCGCGAGTGACATCCGCCGCCCCCCGAGGATCGCGCACGATCAACGGCACACCCACCGCCTGCTCGAGCAAAAACTCCTTCTCGCCGAGCCAATGATCGCCGAGGAAATCGCCGTGATCGCTGGTGAACACGATCAACGTGTCATCCCAGCGCCCGTTGCTCTGTAGAAAATCGAACAGTCTCCCCAACTGATCATCCACTTGCTTGATCAGGCCCATGTAGGTGGGGATTACATTCAATCGTACTGAATCGCGGGAGAAGTTGCGGCTTTCCTCATGTTGGCGAAAGGCAGTGTATACGGGGTGTTTGCTGGCTTCGGAGAGCGTCGCGCGGATCGGTTGCAGAATCGATTTCGTACTGTACAAGGCGTGGTATGGCGACGGTACGATATATGGCCAATGTGGTTTGATGTACGAGAGGTGTAAACACCAGGATTTGTCGCCTTGCTCAGCGATGAAGTCGATGGCCCGAGTTGTAGTGTAGACAGTCTCTGAGTGTTGCTCGGGAATTCGTGCTGGCAAATTCGCATGACGCATTTTCCAGCCGCTGAGGATTTCACCGTTCTCGCCTTCGGCGGCATTCGCCCAGTCGTGCCAGGGATTCTTGCCATCGAAGCCCTGCGCGCGCAGGTATTGGGTATAGGGCGCGGATTCGCGCTTGTCGTCGAATGACGGATCGTCGGGGTAGATGCCGTCGTGGCGCAGGTAGGGTTCGAAGCCGACCTCATTGAGCAACTCGGCTTGCGCGCTTTGCGGGTTGATCGCCAGCCGCTGCAAGGCGTCGACATTGGCCGTCGCATGGGTCTTGCCGACCAGCGCGGTGCGGATGCCGTGAGGTCGCAGGTAATCGCCGATCGTCAATTCATCCAGCGGCAACGGCACCGAGTTCCAGGCCACTTGATGACTGCTGACATAGCGCCCGGTGTAGGCCGACATCCGCGACGGGCCGCAGATCGTGCCTTGGGTGTAGGCACGGCTGAAACGAACGCCTTCGGCAGCGAGGCGATCGATGTTCGGTGTGTGCAGATGCGGGTGGCCGTAGCAGGACAGGTAATCGCGGCGCAGTTGATCGCACATGATGTACAGCACGTTGCGCACGGGGTTGGATGGGGTGGGCATGGAGTTCACCGGTCAGTGGGACAGGTGAGGGTTTTCGCTGTCGGTGGGGGGTTTCGGCAAGTGCATTTGGGGAATGGTTTTTATGCAGCGATTGCATCAGCCTCTTCGCGAGCAGGCTCGCTCCCACATTTGAAATGCGTATTCCTGTGGGAGCGAGCCTGCTCGCGAAGGGGCCAGCTCAGACCGCGAAATTCTCCAGCGAACACACCTCCTCATCCTCCGCATCAATCGCCTTGATCTGTTCGATCATCGCCTCGGCCAGTGGCGACAACCGATACCCCGCGCGGCTGACAATCCCATAGCGGGTGTACAGCTCCTCCAGATCATCCGCCAGGCCTTCGATCTTCAAACAGACCAGCTCACCCTTGGCCAGATGCAGCGCATCGGAATACGCGCCGACAATTCCGATCGCCTCCGAACGCAGCACCACGCTCAACAGCGTCGAACCGTTTTCGCATTCCACATTCGGGGTGAAATCAGGGCTGCCGCTGAGGTCGACGATGACCTTGCGCAGGTTCGGCGGGCGGATGCTGACCGCCAGTGGATAACTCAGCAATTGCTCGGCAGTGATGCGTTCAAACGCCGTCAGTGGATGCCCGGCGCGGCAGCAGAAATGCCATTTGCGCGCCCGCAGGCGGTGGGTCTGGTAATCCGGGTCGGCCTCGAATTGTCGGGTATCGGCGACGAAAAATTCGAACTCTTCGCTGAGCAGGCGTTTGCTCAGGCTCTGCCAGTCATCGACCAGAAACTGTACGCGCGCTTTCGGGTAGCGGCCGATGAATGCGCCGATCGCGCGCGGGATCAATCCGGCGGCTGGCGCCGGCCCGCAACCAAAGCGCAATTCCCCGGCCTCGAGGCCATTGAACTGGCTGATCTCATTGGCCATCTGCTGCGCACCGCTGACCAGTCGCCGCGCATGTTCGAGCAGCACATGGCCCTGTTTGGTCGGCGGCAATTCCTTGCGCCCACGGTCGACCAACTGGCAGCCGACGCTGTGTTCCAGTGCTTGGATGCTGCGGCTGAATGCCGACTGCGACAGGTTCACCGCCTGCGCGCCAGCGACAAAGCTGCGTTGCTCAACCAGAGCGATGAAGTGACGCAATTGGCGCAAGTCGATATGCATTTTTCACATAAAAAATATCCGGGAAATGCATTGGATATGCATTAGGTCGACTCCTTATAAAGGCAATCTATTATGCAGTAAATATTTG
Organism: Pseudomonas sp. TE9122; assembly: GCF_056278925.1. Classification (NCBI taxonomy): domain Bacteria; kingdom Pseudomonadati; phylum Pseudomonadota; class Gammaproteobacteria; order Pseudomonadales; family Pseudomonadaceae; genus Pseudomonas; species Pseudomonas sp. TE9122. The sequence goes on from NZ_JBWBQI010000001.1 coordinate 5,658,097, forward strand.
TAAATCCATAAATAAATAACTGAAAAGAATATGCAGCACTGAAGATGTCTGTGTGTTTTTTGACCAGGAGCCGCGCCATGAGTCCGTTGAATCTCGCGTTACCCCCATCTCCCCGACGGCTCAAACGCCTGCCTTTGGCGCTGTTGCTGGCAGGCAGCGCCAGCTGGACTCACGGCTATGCCGCCGAAGCCGAAACCCCTCCGCCCGTCCCCGCAGACACAGCGGCGGCCAACGGTTCGCAGCTGGAAACCGTGACCGTCACCACGCGCCGCCGCGAAGAAAGTTCGCAAGACGTGCCGACGCCAATGAGCGTGGTCAGCGGGCAGAATCTGGAGACGCAGCGGGTTTACCGGATTCAGGATTTGCAGCAACTGGTGCCCAGCGTCAACGTCGCTTACATGCATGCGCGGCAGTCCAGCGTGTCGATCCGTGGCCTCGGTAACAACCCGGCCAGTGATGGCCTGGAAGGCAGCGTTGGCCTGTACATCGATAACGTTTATCTGGGCCGTCCGGGGATGGCGGTGTTCGACTTGATGGATATCGAGCAGCTTGAGGTCTTGCGCGGGCCGCAGGGCACGCTGTTCGGCAAGAACACCACCGCCGGGGTCATCAATATCAGCACCCGTGCGCCCAGTTTCACGCCTGAGCGCAGCATCGAAACATCGGTCGGCGAGGACGGTTATTTCCAGACCAAGGGGACGATTTCCGGGCCGCTCAATGATGAGTTGGCCGGACGTTTTTCCGCCTATCGCACGCGCAGTGACGGCGACATCAAGAACGAATATGACGGCCACGACCTCAACGGCGGCTCCCGCGAGGGCTTCCGCGCGCAGCTGTTGTTCAAGCCCAATGAAAATTTCAATCTGCGCTGGATCGGCGATTACAACGAAGAAGATTCCAGTGCCGGCACCCGCGTGCTGTACAACACCGGGCCGACCATCAACGGCGTCAATCTGTATGAATCGCGGGCCAGCGCGGCCGGGGCGACGCTGGTCAACGGCCGGCATCGCAAGGTCAATCTCGACAATGACCAGCACGTCACCGTGCATCAGGGCGGCACGTCGGTGGAAGCCAATTGGACGTTGCCGAGCGACTTCACCCTGACCTCGGTCAGTTCGTATCGCTTCTGGAATTTCACCCCGCGCAACGACGATGGCCTCAACGTGCCGGCCAGTTACAACGCCGGCGTGTCGGTGGAAGACAAACAGTATTCGCAGGAATTTCGCCTGGCCTCGCCCAAGGGCGAGTTCTTCGATTATGTGGTCGGCGCCTACTATTTCGGCTCGGACCTGGACAACAAATCCTTCGCCTATTACGGCCCGCAAGCGGATATCTGGAACGGCACGCCGGCAGGCGCCCTGGCCAACGTCAGCAGCGTCGGCAACGGCCATATCAAGACCGACAGTTTCGCCCTGTTTGCCCAAGGCACCTGGCACCTGAGCGAGCGGCTGGATTTCACCGCCGGGGTGCGTGGCACCTATGAGGAGAAAAACGCCTCGGTCAGCCGCAACGCGCCGCTCGGTGGCGTGGCGGTGGCGGGTGCGGCAGCCAATGCGCGTCGCGGCCGTGCCGGCGTCTACGATTCCGGAGACTTGAATCAGTACAGCTCCAGCCCCTCGGGACTGCTCAACCTGAGCTATCGCATCACCGACGATGTGCTCGGTTACGCCACGCTGTCCCACGGCGAGAAATCCGGCGGGGTCAACCTTGCGGTCGGCTCCGCACCTACCGCTGGCGCCGACTCGTTATTGATCGGCACCGAGCGCGCCAACAACGCCGAACTCGGCTTCAAAAGCACCCTGTGGGATCGCCGCCTGCAACTCAACGCCAACGTGTTCTGGACCCAGGTCAACGCTTACCAGACCAACGCCTACGACGCCGCCAACCGCGTGCAATACCTGACCAACGCAGGCTCGGTGCGCTCGCGCGGCATCGAGTTCGAAAGCACCTTGGTGCCGCTGCGTGGCCTGACCCTGAATTTCAACGGCTCCTATAACGACGTCAGCTACCTTTCGTACAAGGATGCGCCATGCCCGCCGGAAGTCAGCCAGGCCCCGGGTGCGCCGGCCTCCTGCGATCTCAGCGGCCATCAAGTGGTCGGCGCGTCGAAATGGATCGGCAACGCCAACGGCGAATACAAATGGAATCTGGATAACGGCTTCGAACCCTACGTCACCGGCAGCTACGCGTTCCGCTCCAAAGCGGTGGGCACGGTCGAGGATTCCGACTACGGGCAGATCCCCAGTTACGCGGTGGTCAACTTCTCTACCGGCCTGCGCGGCGATTTCAATCAGGGCCAGTGGGACGTCTCGCTGTGGCTGAAAAACGCCTTCGACAAAACCTATTACACGACCCTGTGGACCGGCGGTAACGGCGGCTATGAAGGCCTGCTCGGCACCCCGCGCACCCTCGGCGTTACCGGTCGCTACGACTTTTAATTGAGCTTTCAAGGCGCTGACCTGGACATGGCCGTTCAACCAATCCTCAGCGGCGCCGGCAAGCAGACGCAGCTGATCGACAGCGACGGCGGCAATCGCGCCTAACATCGACATTCAGCGAACCAAAACCAGCCTTTTAAGGCGTTAACGGATGCCGTAGCCGAATACTTTTCATGCCGTAAAAGCATGGCGTTTATGGCAGATCGGTGCAGCCCTTGTAGTGCGCGGCTTCGGTAAAAACGGGCGATTTGTATATTCCTTGAAGGCCTATGGATAACGTTAAAGATTACTTTCGGTGATAAGCGTCCACAGCCAATGATTGCCCCATCGACTACGCCGTGGGGGCTTCAAGAATGGCGGGTCGATCGCTTTGGCTCGTAGAACGGAAAGAGACCGCAGGGAGTTGAACAATGGGCAATGTCCAGACCGCCGCCAGCGCAGGGGAATTGCTGTGGCGGCACACGCCGAGTGGCGAGCTGGTCGATCTTGGCCGGCCGCATAGGGTGCCGTTGGGGCAGTTGCGTTTGCAACGTGCTCCCAAGGGCATTTTGAGTCGACGCGAAACCCTTTTGCTCGGTGTGCTCGCGTTGGTCGTGCATGGCGCGGTGATGTACTGGGTCAGCCAGAAGCCGACGCCAGTGCTGCCGGTGGTACCGCCGGAAATTCCGCCGATGACCATCGAGTTTTCGCGTCCGGCTCCGCCCGCGCCGCCGGTTGTTGCGCCGCCGCCGCCGGCGCCGGTGGTCGAACCGCCACCGCCAGTGGAAGACGAATTGGCGGTAAAACCGCCGCCGCCCAAGCCGATTCCCAAACCCAAGCCGGTGGTCAAGGCGCCGCCCAAACCCGCGCCCAAGCCGGTGGAGCAAGCGCCAGCGAAACCGGCAGCCCCGGTCGCCGCGCCAGCGCCTCCTGCGCCACCGGCACCGGCGCCCGTTACCCCGGCTTCAGCCAACGCTGCGTATCTGAAAAATCCGGCACCGGAATATCCGTCACTGGCCCAGCGTCGCGGTTGGGAAGGCACGGTGTTGTTACGGGTGCATGTGTTGGCCAGCGGTAAACCGGGCGAGATCCAGATTGCCAAAAGCAGTGGCCGGCAGCAGCTCGACGACGCAGCGCTCAACGCTGTAAAGCGCTGGAGTTTCGTTCCGGCCAAACAGGGTGATGTCGCCCAGGACGGCTGGGTCAGCGTGCCCATCGATTTCAAGATTCATTAAACCGAAACCAAATTCGCGCGAAATGTTTACACGAGGGAACACATCATGACGTTACTGGCATCTCCACTGGAATCCATCGAAAGCGCGGTGATCTGGCTGCTGGTGGTTTTTTCCGTCGCCACTTGGGGCCTGGCGTTGCTCAAGGCTGTGCAGTTCGGTCGTCTGAAAGCGCAGGATCGGCGCTTTCACAAACGTTTCTGGGCGGCGTCGAGTCTGGATGCCGCGGCAGAGTTGAGCGAAACCCAGCCCGGCGCCGCAGCGCGAGTGGCGCAGGCTGGCTATGCAGCGATCCAGGTGGGCGAGGCGCCGCAGGCGAATGATCTGAGCCAGGCGATCAACCATCAGGATCGCCTCGAGCGTGCCTTGCGCCAGCAGATCGTCCGCGAACGGCGTTCGCTGGAAACCGGTCTGGCGGTTGTCGCGAGTATCGGCAGCACCTCGCCGTTCATTGGTCTGTTTGGCACGGTGTGGGGAATCATGGAGGCCTTGAAAGGCATCAGCGCCGCCGGTTCGGCGAGCCTGGAAACGGTGGCCGGCCCGATCGGTGCGGCACTCGTCGCGACCGGCGTGGGGATCGCCGTTGCGGTGCCGGCGGTGCTGGTTTACAACTATTTTTTGCGAAGGCTGAAACTGACCGCCGCGGATCTGGATGACTTCGCCCACGACTTCTACAGCCTGGCGCAGAAGAGCGCGTTCCGCGTGCTGATCCACCCGACCGCACACAAAGTGGCAACGTCGGGCAACGCGGCAAAAGTGAAGGAGGCCTCCTGATATGGCCTTCTCCACGCAAGACACGGATGAGGTGCTCAGTGAAATCAACGTGACGCCGCTGGTAGACGTGATGCTGGTGCTGCTGGTGGTGTTTATCGTCACCGCGCCGCTGCTGACCAACGCGATCCCGATCAACCTGCCGAAGACCGAAGCGGTGGCGCCGGTCGAGCAGAAGGATCCGCTGGTGGTGAGCATCGACGGCGTCGGCAAACTGTTTATCAACAAGGACGAGATTCAGCCCGACTTGCTCGAATTCAACCTCAAGTCGGCCAAAGCCAAGGACCCGGAGGTGCGCGTGCAATTGCAGGCCGATGACGGGGTGAATTACGGCGAAGTGGCGCGAGCCATGGCTTCGATCGAACGGGCGGGGATTACCAAGTTGTCGGTGATTACTGCGCGGTGACAGATTTCGTTTTTCCGGGGCCGTCTCCTTGGCAGGGTGCGGCCCTTTTTTTGCGTTCAGTTTTTGAAAAGCCCCTCACCCTAGCCCTCTCCCGGAGGGAGAGGGGACTGACCGGGTTGTCTGGCGGCTATACACCGATATGAGAAATCCAGTCGAACTCAAGATTTGAAGAGCCTGAAGATCAGCTCCCTTTCCCCCTCGCTCCTTGGGGGAGAGGGCTGGGGTGAGGGGGAAGAAGCTTATGCCCTACACAGATCACATATTCGATACAGGTATTAATAAATAGCTTCTTATTCCTTAACGAATATAACTCCTCTCCCTATACTCGACCCGGAACAGACACGACGCAGGAGAGCTTCCCCATGCGCAACGAATCAATCCGCTACCTGATTGTGCCGGGCTGGCAAGGATCGCCAGAAGATCATTGGCAAAGCCATTGGCAGAACAGCCTGCCGAACAGCGCACGGGTGGAACAGGCCGATTGGCTGACGCCGCGTCGTGAGGACTGGGTCGCCGCGCTGGCCGAAGCGATTGCCGCCGACAGCACGCCGGTCATTCTCATCGCTCACAGCCTCGGTTGCATCACCGTTGCCCACTGGGCGGCGACAGCGCCGTTGCAATACCTGCGTCAGGTGCGCGGGGCGTTGCTGGTTGCGCCGGCCGATGTCGAGCGTCCTGCATGTGCGCCGGCACTGCGCAACTTCGCACCGATTCCGACCGATCTGTTGCCATTCCCCAGTCAGGTCGTCAGCTCCGACAACGACGCCGCCGTCAGTGCCCCGCGCGCGCTCGAACTGGCACGTAACTGGGGGGCGGAGGCGGGGATTCTTGCCGGTGCCGGGCACATCAACGTCAAGTCCGGGCATCAGCGTTGGGAGCAGGGTTTCGCCTATCTCTATCGCCTGCAAAACCGCCTGGAAGACCACGCCCGCCGTCGCGCCTGATCTAATTTTTCAACGCCCCCGTCGGCTGGCGGTTTTGGGCGGGAGCCTACCATGAGTTTTGAAACCTTCGGTCAGCCCTTGCTGACCTTTCCCGATGCGGAAAAGAGCCCCCTGAGCATTCGCGCCAAGGCGCTGGTGTTCGTCGACCCACGCTCGCGGCAATTGCGCGAGGAGTTGGAGCAGTTGGCTCCCCGTTCGATTTCAGTGTTGATTCGCGGTGAGACTGGCACCGGTAAAGAGCTGCTCGCCCGGCATATCCATCGCGCCAGTGACCGCAGCGGTCTGTTCGTTTCGGTGAACTGCGGCGCGATCAGCCCGACCTACGCCGACGCCGAACTGTTCGGCTACGCCGCCGGCAGCTACAGCGGTTCGGCCAGCAGCCGCGCCGGCTGGTTCGGTTCGGCCAACGGCGGCACCTTGTACCTGGATGAGATCGGCGATTTGCCGCTGCCGATTCAGGTCAAGCTGCTCGCGGCGCTGGAAAATCACGAAGTCACCCGCGTCGGTGCGCATCAGCCGAGCCCCGTGGATGTGCGTCTGGTGGCGGCGACCAGCATCGATCTGGCCCAGGCCGTGGACGCCGGGAAATTTCACGAGCGGCTCTATCACTATCTCAGCGAGGGTCATCTGGAGCTGCCGGCGTTGCGCGCGCGGACCGGCGACATCCTCTCGCTGGCCGAGTATTTCCTTGGCATCTACAGCCAGCGTCTGGACCTGCCCGTGCCGCTGATCAGCGAAGCCGCGCAACATGTGCTCGAACAACACGGCTGGCCGGGCAACACCCGCGAACTGGAAAACGTCATCCACTTCGCTCTGCTGGTCAGCACCGGCGACGAGATCCTGCCGGAACATCTGAACCTGCCTGACGCGTCTGCGCCGCAGGTTCAGATCGAACGTCTGGTGAGGCAGACCCACATCGGCGGTAGCAGTGCAGAGCGTAAGGCCTTGAAAGATTGGCTGATTCGCTTGAGCGAGGCGGTATAAGCATTTTCTTCAGCATGAACAAAATGGAATATGAAGCTGAATAAACGTTATTGTCCGGGAATAAAAAATCCGGGTATTGTCCGCCTCACGCCAGCGATATCACTTCACTGGCACACGTATTAAATGCCGTCGTCGATGACGATCGTGATTTTCGATAAGGACACTGCATGAAAAAGGTTCTGTTGTTTACCGCATTGGCGGCTGCGCTGACGGCTTCTTTCGCCAACGCCGGCGAGAAACTGGTGGTTGCCGCAACGCCGGTGCCCCACGCTGAAATCCTTGAGCTGATCAAACCGACCCTGGCCAAAGAAGGCGTCGATCTGGAAATCAAGGTCTTCACCGACTACGTGCAGCCGAACGTACAGGTTGGCGAGAAGCGTCTGGACGCCAACTACTTCCAGACCAAGCCGTATCTGGACAGCTTCAACCAGGGCAAATACAAGGATGACAAATCCAAGTACCTGGTGACCGTGCAGGGCGTACACGTTGAACCGTTCGGTGGCTACTCGAGCAAGTACAAAACCTTGGCTGAACTGCCGGATGGCGCCACCATCGCCATCCCCAACGAAGGCAGCAACAGCGGCCGTGCGCTGATCCTGCTGCAGAAGGCCGGTCTGATCGAACTGAAAGATCCGAAAAACGCTCTGGCAACGCCGAAAGACATCGCCAAGAACCCGCACAACTTCAAGTTCAAGGAACTGGAATCGGCGCTGCTGCCGCGCGTGCTGAAAGAAGTTGATCTGGACATGATCAATACCAACTACGCGCTGGAAGCCAAGCTCAACCCGCAGAAAGATGCGCTGGTGATTGAAGGCGCTGACTCGCCATACGTGAACTTCCTGGTGGCCCGTGAGGACAACAAGAACAGTGACGCGATCCAGAAACTGGCCAAGGCCCTGACCAGCCCGGAAGTCAAAGCCTTCATCGAGAAGAAGTACAGCGGCGCGGTATTGCCGGCGTTCTGATCTGACGCTTGAGTGAATCCGCTTCAGACGTGAAAACGCCGATGGCCAGTGATGGTCATCGGCGTTTTTGTGTGTCTTGAAAAGCCCCTCACCCTAGCCCTCTCCCAGAGGGAGAGGGGACCGATTGGGGGATGCTGTAGAGGCCCGCCGACCTGTTCGTGCGTCGCTGAATCCATAATCGACTCGGTTCGTCAGGTCGATGTACGACGAAAGACACCACGGTCGGCCCCCTCTCCCTTCGGGAGAGGGTTGGGGTGAGGGGCTTTCGACTTACGCTGTAGTCTTCAACGCCCGGCGCAACGCCCTGAGCAATTTCACAATGTCCTGCGGATCCAGCCGCTGCGGCACTTTTACGTCCATGTTGTTCTTCCTTGTGGTGGATGGGCCGGAGAGTCTGGCCAAAAGCTGTGGGTCCTTGGAGGTCTTTCCTGAAAAAAAGATCCGTCCTACAGCGCAAGGAAAAATAGCCGTCTTATTCCTTCCCGGCAAACCCGCAGAATAATGTTTAAGCGAGATGAATGTGGGCAGCCCAGATGGGCTAAGCAAAATTCGGTCACCCAATATGTGCGCAAAGAGCTGAGTGATGACACCCGGCCTGAGAGTGTGATTGGTGAAGGGGGCAAGTGGTTGGGGTGATTGCCCGTTGGATCAGCGGTGAGGCTCGCCCCTCACCCCAGCCCTCTCCCAAGGGAGAGGGAGCCGATGTCTGGGCTTTTCAAAATCAGGTTCGACTTCAGGCTTTCAGGTCGGCGTAACTCTCGCAAACAACTCGGTGAAGTCCCCTCTCCCTCTGGGAGAGGGTTAGGGTGAGGGGCTTTTCGCTGGCACCCTCAATCCGGCCACTGCCACGCCGGCTCATCCAGCACCCGCTGCCCGACAATCCCGGTCTGCCCCAGCGTCTTCTCCAGCACGATGCAATTGCATTCCGGGTCTTCCTGCAACGCCGAGATCAATCGTCGCGCATGTGACACCACCCACACCTGACACTGCTCCGAAGCGCGAATGATCAGCCGCGCCAGCGCCGGCAGCAGGTCCGGGTGCAGGCTGGTTTCCGGTTCGTTGAGCACCATCAGCGATGGCGGTCGTGGGGTCAGCAGGGCGGCGATCAGCAGCAGATAACGCAAAGTGCCGTCCGACAGTTCTGCCGCTGACAGCGGTCGCAACAAGCCTTCCTGATAAAACTCGATAGCGAAACGGCCACCGGCCAACAGTGCGATATTCAGCCGCGCGCCGGGAAACGCATCGCTGATCGCCGCGCTCAATGCTTGCGGATCGCCAATCTCGATAATGGTCTGCAAGGCTGCCGCCAGATCACGGCCGTCGTGGTGCAGGACGGGCGTGCGCGTGCCCAGTTGCGGCTGACGCACCGGTGCGTCGGCATCGCTGCGAAAGTGATCATAAAAGCGCCAGCGCCGGATGAATTCGCGCATCTGAAACACTTCCGGCGAGCTGCGCAGATTGCCGACCTGATCGAACAGGCTGTCGAAGTTCGGCGTGTGTTGCGCCAGCACATCCCAGGCGCGACCTTCGCGGGCGCGGATCATCGGGCCGTTGCGGTCGACCAGCAGGCTTGCCGGGCGAAACACCGGGCCGGCCCAGATGCACTCACGCTTGATTTCCGGGTCGAGGGAAAAGCATGAAGTGCTCGGCTCCGGCAGGCCCAGGCCGATGGCGTAACTGAAATCCTCGCCGGCGAATCCCAGGCGCAACCTTTTCACGCCGTGGCGCACCGTCGGCTCGATCGCCACCTCACCGTTGCGCATGCGCCGGCTGATGGTTTCCGGCCCGGCCCAGAACGTCGATTCCAGCCCGCCCTCACGCGCCAGTGCATTGACCACACCGCCCTGGGCGGTTTCCGCCAGCAGGCGCAAGGCGCGGTAGAGGTTGGACTTGCCGCTGCCGTTTGGCCCGGTAATCAGGTTCAGGCGCCCGAGCGGAATCACCAGTTTGTTGATCGAGCGGTAGTTGGCCACCGCCAGGGTGTTGAGCATGAAATCCTTCTCCGGGTCACTGCGATACGCGGGCAGCATACCTTTAATGAGATAAATCTGGTGTTGGCGTCCGCAACCGTGGAACCCTGTTCTAAGCTCTGAAGTCGTATCGTCTCGACAGCAGCATTTAAGGCCAAGGAGTGTGCATGGCGGGTCCCGGATTGAAAGTGCTGATGGCCGTGAGCGCCATGGCGTTGCTCACCGCTTGCGGCGACAAGAAGCCTGCTGAGGAATACTTGCCACGGGTCTTTGTGCAAGAGGTCGAACCGGCCAACTACGCCGCAGCGGTGACCCTTACCGGTGATGTGCAGGCGCGGGTGCAGACCCAGCTGTCATTTCGCGTCGGCGGCAAAATCATCCAGCGCATGGTCGATGTCGGCGACCGCGTCACGGCCAAGCAGGTGCTGGCCAAACTCGATCCGAAAGATCTGCAGACCAACGTCGATTCCGCTCAGGCCCAGGTCGTCGCCGAACAGGCCCGCGTGAAGCAAGCGGCAGCCGCTTTCGTGCGTCAGCAAAAACTCCTGCCCAAGGGCTACACCAGCCAGAGCGAATACGATTCGGCACAAGCCGCGCTGCGCAGCAGTCAGAGCGCATTGAGCGCGGCGCAGGCGCAGCTGGCCAACGCCAAGGACCAGCTCGGCTACACCGCGCTGATCGCCGATGCACCCGGGGTGATCACCGAGCGCCAGGCCGAAGTCGGCCAGGTGGTGCAGGCCACCGCGCCGATTTTCAGTCTAGCCCGCGATGGCGACCGCGACGCGGTATTCAATGTCTACGAATCGCTGCTGGCCGAGCGTCCGTCCGATCGTTCGATCGTGGTCAGCCTGCTCGACAATCCCGAGATCAAGACCACCGGCACCGTGCGTGAGATCACGCCATCGGTGTCTGCGCAATCGGGCACCGTGCAGGTCAAGGTCAGCCTCGACAAGCTGCCGCCGGGCATGCAACTCGGTTCTGTGGTCAGCGCCACCGCCAAAGGCACCGGCAAATCAGCTGTGGAACTGCCTTGGTCGGCGCTGACAAAAAACATCAGCGACCCGGCGGTGTGGCTGGTCGATGACAAAGGCGAAGCGCAGTTGCACACGGTCACGGTCGGTCGCTACCTGACCGGCAAAGTGATCATCAGCGAAGGTCTCAAGGGCGGCGAGAAAGTCATTGTCGCCGGCGGCCAGTTGCTGCACCCCGGCATGAAAGTCGAGATTGCCGAAAACACCTACAAGGATCTGCAACCGGGAGCGCAGCCATGAAGCGCCTCGGACTGTTGTGCATGGCGCTGCTGCTGGGCGCCTGCTCGGAAAAGGAAACCCCGCCGGAACCGGTACGCCCGGTGCTGTCGGTCACGGTCAAAGCGCTCAACGAAGAAAGCCTCGGACGCTTTGCCGGCAGCATTCAGGCGCGTTACGAGAGCAACACCGGTTTCCGCGTCGGTGGACGCATCGCCAGTCGCAACGTCGATGTCGGCGCCGAGGTGCAGAAGGGCACCTTGCTCGCCACCCTTGATCCGTCCGATCAGCAGAACCAGTTGCGCTCGGCCCAGGGCGATCTGGCGCGGATCCAGGCGCAGCTGATCAACGCGCAGGCCAATGCACGCCGTCAGCAAGCGCTGTTCGATCGCGGCGTCGGAGCGCAGGCGCAACTGGACGTCGCCAATACCGACCTGAAAACCACCCAGGCCTCACTCGATCAGGCCCGCGCGGCGGTCAGCCAAAGCAAGGATCAACTGAGTTACACCGAGCTGCGCTCCGATCACAAAGCCGTGGTCACCGCGTGGAACGCCGAAGCCGGGCAAGTGGTAACTGCCGGCCAACAGGTGGTGACGCTGGCGCAGCCGGACATCAAGGAAGCGGTGATCGATCTGCCCGATACGCTGGTCGATCAGTTGCCCAGCGACGTGGTGTTCTCGGTGGCCGCGCAACTCGACCCGAGCATCAACACCACGGCGATCATCCGCGAGATCGAACCCCAGGCGCAAAGCGCCACGCGCACCCGCCGCGCGCGCCTGACCCTGTCGGATACGCCGGACGGTTTCCGCCTCGGCACCGCGATCAGCGTGACCCTCAGCTCGGCGATCAAGCCCCGCATCGAACTGCCGGTGACGGCGTTGCAGGAAGCCGACGGTAAAACCCGGATCTGGGTCATCGACACGCAGAATAAAACCGTCAACCCGCGCGACGTCAGCGTGGTCAGCCGTGGCGACAACAGCGTGGTGCTGGCCGGTGGCGTGCAAAACGGCGAGCGCGTGGTCAGCGCCGGCGTCAACAGTCTCAAACCCGGACAATCGGTAAAACTTGACGAGGACAGTCAATGAAAGGCTCTTTCAACCTCTCCGAATGGGCCTTGAAGCACCAGTCATTCGTCTGGTACCTGATGTTCGTCGGGCTGCTGATGGGGGTGTTCTCCTACTTCAATCTCGGCCGCGAAGAAGACCCGTCATTCACCATCAAGACCATGGTGATCCAGACCAAATGGCCGGGCGCGACCCAGGAAGAAACCCTCAAGCAGGTCACCGACCGCATCGAAAAAAAACTCGAAGAGCTCGATTCCCTCGATTACGTGAAAAGCTACACCCGCCCCGGCGAGTCGACGGTGTACGTGTACCTGCGCGACACCACCAGCGCTGAGGACATTCCGCAAATCTGGTACCAGGTGCGCAAGAAGATCGACGACATTCGCGGCCAGTTTCCCCAGGGCATTCAGGGGCCGGGGTTCAACGATGAGTTCGGTGACGTGTACGGCTCGGTCTACGCCTTCACCGCCGACGGCCTGACCATGCGTCAGTTGCGCGATTACGTGGAACAGGCGCGCGCCGAAATACGCAGCGTGCCGGGGCTGGGCAAGATCGAAATGGTCGGCCAGCAGGACGAAACGATTTACCTGAATTTCTCCACGCGCAAACTCGCCGCACTGGGTATCGACCAGCGCCAGGTGGTGCAGAGCCTGCAATCGCAGAACGCAGTGACTCCGGCCGGGGTGATCGAGGCGGGGCCGGAGCGGATCTCCGTGCGCACCTCGGGCCAGTTCGAATCGGAGAAAGATCTGGCCGAGGTCAATCTCAAACTCAACGATCGCTTCTATCGTCTGGCCGACATCGCCGAGATCAGCCGTGGCTACGTCGATCCGGCGACACCGGAATTCCGCTTCGACGGCAAACCGGCGATCGGCCTGGCGATTGCCATGCAGAAGGGTGGCAACGTTCAGGAATTCGGTAAAGCGCTGCATGAGCGCATCGACCAGCTCACCGCAGATTTGCCGGTCGGCGTCGGCGTGCACACCGTTTCCGATCAGGCGGTGGTGGTGGAAGAGGCCGTCGGCGGTTTCACCAGCGCGCTGTTCGAAGCGGTCATCATCGTGCTGGTGGTGAGTTTCATCAGCCTCGGCGTGCGCGCTGGTCTGGTGGTGGCCTGCTCGATTCCGCTGGTGCTGGCCATGGTCTTCGTGTTCATGGAGTACAGCGGCATCACCATGCAGCGGATTTCCCTCGGCGCATTGATCATTGCCCTCGGTCTGCTGGTGGACGACGCGATGATCACCGTAGAGATGATGGTCACGCGCCTGGAAATGGGCGAGAGCAAGGAGCAGGCGGCGACGTTCGCCTACACCTCGACCGCATTCCCGATGCTCACCGGTACGCTGGTGACCGTCGCCGGTTTTGTGCCCATTGGCCTCAATGCCAGTTCGGCGGGTGAATACACCTTCACGCTGTTCGCGGTGATCGCCGTGGCGATGATCGTCTCGTGGGTGGTCGCGGTGTTCTTCGCACCAGTGATCGGCGTGCACATTCTCAGTGACAAGGTGAAGGCCCACGATGCCGAGCCGGGTCGCGTCGGCCGGGCGTTCAACGGCGGCCTGTTGTGGGCCATGCGCAATCGTTGGTGGGCGATCGGCGTCACCGTGCTGTTGTTCGTGCTGGCGGTGTTCTGCATGCGTTTCGTGCAGAACCAGTTCTTCCCCGCTTCCGACCGCCCGGAAATTCTGGTCGACCTGAACCTGCCGCAAAACGCCTCCATCGACGAAACCCGCAAAGCGGTGGACAAGCTCGAAGCGACGCTCAAGGGCGATCCGGACATCGTGCGCTGGAGCACTTACATCGGTCAGGGCGCGATCCGTTTCTACCTGCCGCTGGACCAGCAATTACAGAACCCGTACTACGCGCAGCTGGTGATCGTCAGCAAGGACTTCGAGGCCCGCGAGGCGTTGAGTCAGCGCCTGCGTGAGCGCCTGCACAAGGACTTCGTCGGCATCGGCAGCTACGTGCAGGCCCTGGAAATGGGCCCGCCCGTGGGGCGTCCGATTCAGTATCGAGTCAGCGGCAAAGATGTTGATCAGGTGCGCAAACACGCCATCGACCTGGCCACCGAACTGGACAAGAACCCGCACATCGGCGAAATCATTTACGACTGGAACGAGCCGGGCAAAGTCCTGCGCATCGACATCGCCCAGGACAAGGCGCGGCAACTCGGGCTGTCCTCAGAAGACGTCGCCAACCTGATGAACAGCATTGTCAGCGGCTCGCCGTTGACCCAGGTCGATGACGATATCTACCTGATCAACGTGGTCGGTCGCGCGGTGGATTCCGAGCGCGGCACGCCGGAAACCCTGCAGAACCTGCAGATCGTCACGCCGAGCGGCACCTCGATTCCGCTGCTGGCGTTCGCCACCGTGCGCTATGAACTGGAACAACCGCTGGTCTGGCGTCGCGACCGCTTGCCGACCATTACCATCAAGGCCTCGGTGCGCGACGAGATTCAGCCGACCGATCTGGTGAAACTGCTCAAGCCGTCGATCGATGCTTTTGCCTCGAAACTGCCGGTCGGCTACAAGGTCGCCACCGGCGGCACGGTCGAGGAAAGCGGCAAGGCCCAAGGGCCGATTGCCAAGGTGTTGCCGCTGATGCTGTTCCTCATGGCGACGTTCCTGATGATTCAGTTGCACAGCGTGCAGAAGATGTTCCTGGTCGCCAGTGTGGCGCCGCTGGGGTTGATAGGCGTGGTCCTGGCGCTGGTGCCGACCGGCACGCCGATGGGCTTCGTGGCGATCCTGGGGATTCTCGCGCTGATCGGCATCATCATCCGCAACTCGGTGATTCTGGTGACGCAGATCGATGAGTTCGAGCAGAAAGGCTATGCGCCGTGGGACGCGGTGGTCGAAGCCACCGAACACCGGCGCCGACCGATCCTGCTGACCGCAGCGGCAGCGAGCATGGGCATGATCCCGATCGCCCGCGAAGTTTTCTGGGGACCGATGGCCTACGCAATGATCGGCGGGATTGTCGTGGCGACGCTGCTGACGCTGCTGTTCCTGCCGGCGCTGTATGTGGCCTGGTACAAGATTCGCGAGCCTGAAAAAGAATCTTCCTGAAGCAAAAGCAAAAGATCGCAGCCTTCGGCAGCGCCTACAGGGAAACGCATTCCAACGTAGGAGCTGCCGAAGGCTGCGATCTTTTGATCTTCAATCAACTCGACGCCACACGCTCGCCAGCCACGGCTGCTGTTCGCGCGGCAAGCCCGCAGGCCGGTAATAATGCTCCAGCTCGACAAACCCCGCCGCCGTCAGCAACCCGCGCCAGGCCTCGAGATCGTGATACGAGCCGTAGCGCGGCCCGTTCCAGCCCTCTTGGTTGTCGCCACGCGGATTGGAACTGAACAGCACGCCACCCGGTTTCAAGGTGCCGTGCAGTTGCCGTAGCACTTGCGGCAACACCTGCAGCGGCACATGAAACAGCACGGCGTTGGCGAAAATGCCGTCGAAGCGCTCGGCCGGCAGATCAAGCTTGAGAAAGTCCTGCTGCCAGACTTCGCAACCGCTGTCTTCGCGGGCCATGCGCGCGAATTCCTGTGAGCCATCAAGGCCGATCGCGACGTGGCCCATGCGCGTGAAGGTTTGCAAATCCCGCCCCGGCCCGCAGCCGAAATCGAGAATCGTGAAAGGTGCTTCACCGTGAATGTGGCGCAGCAAGGCCTCGATATTCTGGCTGACATCGTGGTCGCGAGTGCCTTCACGGAAATCCTCGGCCACCGAGTTGTAGTGACCAAGGGTGGTGGCGGTGATCTGTTCGAGGTCGCTGGGCGTTTGCTTCATGATCGATGCTGTATTGGCGGCGTGAGGGCGGACTATAAGCCTTTTCACCGGCAAAAAAACGCCGCCTGCGCTGGGGCCAGTGCAGGCGGCAATGGGTGCCAGGCTTCAGTGCTGCTTCGCTCCCAGACAATCGATCGAGCGGTCCATCATCGCCTTGGCCATTTCCAGCAGATGCCAGACCGAGAACACCATGGCCCGATCCGCGCCCCCGAGCTGGTCACCGCATTGATGGACGGTCACCGAAGCGCAGCGCAGCAGATCGGCAACATACAGTTGGGCGTCCTCCAGCGTCACATCTTCGCTGATGCTGTAAACGCGTTTCTGTCCCGCCAACGTGACCTGATTGCCGGCCAGATGCGAGTCGACGGCGCGGCACAGTGCAGAGCGATCCTTGAGCAAATCCTCGGTGAACCGCTTGCTTGAGGTAAGGCTGAGTGGCGGATCGGCAAGATTTTTTTCCATGGGTAAACTCCTGACTTCAAGTGGGAGCCAACCATTTCGCGACTAAACGAGCAGGACGGCGGCTGCACGCGGATCAGTCGCCGGCCGGACAACTGAATCCAGTCACCGCAAAACAGTGACGACCGGAGATTAGCTACAGGATATTTCGGGTACAAGCGGGCAAAATATTCTAGGAATCGTCCTGCAAACCCCCGTGGTTCGGGCTGGCGAAACGACAAAAGTGGTGTAGGAAGCATCTGATTTTTGCGAAGGGCGTTGCCTAAGATATCGCGATCACAAGGGCCTGATTGATGGCCACCTGCCGCCATCGACCTTAGCGCTTATTCAGTCCACGCGCCAGCCCGTCTGAATGACCGCATGGGTGCGCAAACCTGAATGCAACTGGTAGTTCTTACAGTATCGGGATGGAGAAAACTGGTTCAGTCTCGGCGTATAGACATCAGGGACTCGCGTAGCCGTGAATACCCGCCATGACACCGCCACTCCGACCTTGTCGGTCATTGACCCGCGCGCACTGGTGGTTCGCAGCGTTGCCTATTGCCGACACCCGGATAAAGCCGACATCGAATCGCGCATCACCCGGCAGATCTTTGATGAGGCGGGGCGTCAGGTAGCGTCGTGGGATCCGCGTTTGTACGGCGTTGCGCCCAAGCCGAATCTGGCCACACTCTACGCATTGAGCGGTCAAGACTTACTCGCAGACAGCGTCGACGCCGGTTGGCAGGTGCGGCTGTTGAATGAAGCGGGCTCGATGTGTTCTGGTTGGGATGCCCGGGGCAGTCAGAGTCACCGCCGATACGATGATCTGCAGCGACCGCTAGCCCTCACCGAGCAGGCGCACGACGGGCAGCCTCACGTGGTCGAGCGCTGGACCTATGCAAAAGCCACCGATGATCACGCACAGCACAACCAGTGCGGTCGACCAATCCGCCACGACGACCCGGCCGGCAATCGGCATTTCGATGGCTACGGCCTCGCTGGCGCAGTGATGGTTGAGTCGCGACGCTTTTTGATCGAGCTCGAGACGCCTGACTGGCCACTCGAACCCGACCGGCGGGATGACTATCTCGAGGAAACAACCTACGTCACCCGGCAGACTTTCACTCCAACCGGCGAGTTGCAGCATCACACCGACGCGGTAGGCAACCTCCGGACCCAGCATTACAACATCGCCGGGCAAGCTTGCGCGACCAGGCTGTTGCAGGCCGGCGAGGGCAGGCAGCCGAAGTGCCTGGTCAGCGCGATTCGCTACAACGCGCAGGGTCAGATCGAAAGCGAAACGGCCGGCAACGGCGTCATCGCCCGCGCCGAATACAGCCGCGATGACGGCCGGTTGCTCAGACTGCTCGCCAGTGTCGGCACGCATCCTCCGTTGCAGGATCTGAATTACGTCTACGATCCGGTGGGCAACATCATCAGCCTGGAAGACAAGACTCAAGCCGTGTCCTGGCTCAACAATCAGCGCATCGATCCGGTCAGTCGGTATCGCTACGACAGCCTTTATCAACTGGTCGAGGCCAGCGGCTGGGAAGTCAGCCAGCCCAGTCATGGCCCGGCCTTGCCGGAGCTGCTGCCAACGCCGCTCGATCCCAATCAACGGCGCAACTACACGCAGAAATTCGACTACGACGCAGCGGGCAACCTGATCACTCGCCACCACAGCGGTGCGCCGGGTTTTTCGATGTACACCTCCCATCGCAGCAACCGAAGCCTGGCGCAGCGCGACGATGGTTCCTTGCCCGGGGAAGCGGAGATAGCGCTGGGATTTGATGCGGCGGGTAATCAGTTGGAGTTGCAACGCGGTCAGGCCATGTACTGGAACGTACGCAATGAGTTAAGCCGGGTTGTGTTGGTGCAGCGTGCGGATGAAAGCGATGACTACGAGTGTTATGGCTACGACGAGCCGGGGCATCGGTTGCGTAAAACGACTGTCAGCCAAGCGTCCGGTCAGACGCTGACGGTAGAAGTTCGTTATCTGCCGGGGCTCGAGATTCATCGCGAAGTCGATGGTGTCGAGCGACATGTCGTCAATGTCGACACCGGGCGCAATCGGGTACGACTGCTGCACTGGCCAAGCGGGGTGGAAGGCGACCAACTGCGTTACAGCCTCAGTGATCATCTTGGTTCCAGCACGCTGGAATTGGATGATGGTGCGGGGATTTTGACTCAGGAGCACTATTACCCGTTTGGTGGCACGGCGTGCTGGGCGGGTAAGAATTCATTGACGGTGAAAAACAAAACGATTCGCTACTCAGGCAAAGAGAGGGATGCGACCGGTCTTTACTATTATGGATATCGTTATTACGCGCCGTGGTTACAACGCTGGACAAGTCCCGATCCTGGCCGAGATATCGATGGAATCAATCTTTACGCAATGCTAGGAAATAGTCCGCTGATTTTCGTTGATGAACAGGGGACGGTCAGAGGTTTGAGTAGCGTTTTGAGCGGCGAAAGTGACGCGGAGCATGCGCGCAGGGCCCATTTCAAATTGCATTTGCTCCCCAGCATCATGGCTAGAAAGGACACGGATAAGAGTTCTGCCATTGGCAAAATTAAAAAGCTGGCGCGCATCCAGAGCGATGTGGCTGCGGATGAATTGCTGGAAGCCGCTGTTGATGTCATATCCAGGGCGAAACTGACTTTCAATATCAATCCGGAAAGCATCCCTGATCTAGAAGGTGATGGCCTCATGAATATGTGGCATCAAGGGGTTAAACCGGGTTTTGCAACGGAGATCCGGGATGGTTTCGAAATGGGCATGTTTGACTATGCTCATTCCCCTTCCAGAATAATAAAAG
Organism: Pseudomonas sp. TE9122; assembly: GCF_056278925.1. NCBI lineage: Bacteria > Pseudomonadati > Pseudomonadota > Gammaproteobacteria > Pseudomonadales > Pseudomonadaceae > Pseudomonas > Pseudomonas sp. TE9122. The sequence continues at coordinate 5,677,148 of NZ_JBWBQI010000001.1, forward strand.
AGTATGGCTCGCTAGATCATCCGAAATTCAATGGGGATTTCAGGCCTGTTTATGGGGCTTTGAAACTCTCTTCCGGTCTGGCCAGCGCGGGTGGCGCTTCAGCCTATGGGGCTGCTGCCTTCCATCTGAAAGATGAGTCACGTAAATATATGACGTTGACCGGAGTCGACAGCTTTGATCTGAAGCCTTCAATCAATAATCTGGCTTCATTTGGAAATCTGTATCCAGTGTTTCACCAAATGCAATCCAAAACGTGGCAAGTATTGACAAGGATTATGTCGGGTGTCGAAACGGGTCTGGCTTCGCCTGATGAGTATGTGGAGTGGCAATCTCATAACAGCGTGAAGTGGAAAGACATGACGAGTCTGATTTTTCAGACAAGAGAAAACATGGAAAACACGCTTGATCAGGGAAATACCCGGGCTTTTCTGAAAAAAAATTCGATTACTCCAGGTTATGTCGGGTGAACACTCACAGTAGCGCCACCAGTTCGCATCCGATGGTGGGCGCTGGCGTCCCAGCCATCGGAAGCAAAGAGTCTGCTTCACCGCTTGTTCAACCCCCGAGCCAACCGATCCCCACCTAACTGAATCACCGCCACCAGCGCCACTAGCAGGACGATCACCGTCAACATGATCTGGCTGTCGAAGCGCTGATAACCGTAGCGGTAAGCGATATCCCCCAGCCCACCAGCACCAATTGCCCCAGCCATGGCCGACGAATTGATCATCGTCACCAGCGTGATGGTGAAACCGCCGACAATCCCCGGCAGCGCCTCGGGCAGCAGCACATGCCAGACGATATGCCAGCGCCGGCAACCCATGGCCTGCGCGGCTTCGATCAGACCATGATCGACCTCGCGCAGACTCACTTCGGCGATCCGTGCGAAGAAGGGCGTTGCGGCGATTGTCAGCGGTACCACAGCGGCCCACACGCCATAGGTGGTGCCGACGATCAGGCGGGTAAACGGAATCAGCGCAACCATCAGAATCAGGAACGGGATCGAGCGGAACAGATTGACGAAGGCGCCCAGCGCACGGTTCAACAGCGGCGCCTCATAGATCCCGCCCTTGTCACTGGTGACCAGAATCACCGCCATGGGAATCCCCGCCAGCAGCGCGATCAGCGACGACACGCCGACCATCAGGAAAGTGTCGATAAAACCCTGCAGCAAGCGATCAAACCACATAGCCCAATACCTCCACTCGTTGCGCCCATTGCCCGGCGCGTTCGCGCAATTGCCCGGCGCTGAACGCCGAGCCGCTGACGGCCAGCAACAGCTGCCCCAGTGCGTGACCCTGAATCCTTTCCACGCCGCCCTGAAGCAGCTTCACTTGGCCACCCAACGCCGCAAACAACGCGGCCAGATCCGGCTCATCAGCGGCACTGCCGGTGAACTGCAAACGCAACACCACCGCTGCATCAGAAGCCGTGGATTGCGCCTGCAAACGGCTTTGCAATTCTTCCGGCAAGGCGTGTTGCAGCGGCGCGAGCAAGGTCTGGCTGACCTCGTGCTGCGGATTGCCGAACACTTGCCACACCGGGCCTTGCTCGACCGCATGGCCATGCTCAAGCACGACGACGCGATCGCAGATGTCGCGGATCACTGCCATTTCGTGAGTGATCAGCACAATGGTCAGGCCGAGGCGTTTGTTGATCTCGCGCAACAGTCCGAGGATAGACTGAGTGGTCTCCGGATCGAGTGCCGATGTCGCTTCATCGCAGAGCAGAATGTCCGGGTCATGCACCAGCGCGCGGGCGATGCCGACACGCTGCTTCTGCCCGCCGGAGAGTTGTGCCGGGTAGGCCTTGTGCTTGCTTTGCAGGCCGACCAGTTCGAGCAGTTCGCGCACCTTGTTGTCGCGCTGTTCCTTCGGCACGCCGGCGACTTTCAGTGGCAACTCGACGTTCTGCCAGACGGTCTTGGCCGACATCAGATTGAAGTGCTGGAAGATCATGCCGATACGCCGGCGCAGAGCGACGAGACGGTCTTCATCGAACTCGCCGATATCGACCTGATCGATCAGCACGCGTCCTGAAGTCGGCTGTTCCAGGCGATTGATCGTGCGGATCAGCGACGACTTGCCGGCGCCGCTGCGGCCGATGATGCCGAACACTTCACCACGCTGAATCGCCAGGTCGATGCCCTGCAAGGCCGCGACCGGACCTTGCCGGCCGTCGTAGGTTTTGCCCACGCCAATAAAGCGTACGTGGGCGCGATTCAACTCGGGGTGCAGCTCGGTTTTTTCAGCATTGTGTGGCTCTGGAAGCTCCAGTCGCCGTTGGATCGCGGCAGTCATGTTCAGCTTTCCCAACCGGCCTGATAGAGCTTGCCGTGGGCCTTGTCCAGTGCCGCGCGAACGGCCGGCGAATGCTGATAGATGTCGACGAACTTGATCAGGCGCGGGTCGGTTTTGCTCTTCGGCTGGATGACGAACTGGATCACGTATTCCTTGTGATCGAGACCGTCGAACAGCAGCGCCGAGCCGGCATCGAAGGTCTTCGCCAAGCGAATATAGGCTGGATAACCCTGGACCAGATCGGCGTCGTCATAGGCGCGCACCAGCTGCACGGCTTCGACCTGAAGGATCCTGATCTTCTTCGGATTGGCGACGATGTCGTCCTCGGTGGCTTTGTAGCCGACGCCCGGTTTCAGGCTGATCAACCCGGCCTTGGCGAGCAATTGCAAACCGCGTCCGCTGTTGATCGGGTCGTTGGCGATGGCGACGCTGGCGCCTTCGGGCAGCTCATCGAAGCTTTTGTATCGCTTCGAATACAGACCGACGTTGTTAATGATCCCAGGAGCGAATGGCACCAGATCGAAGCCGGACGCGGCTTTGGCGTTTTCCAGGAACGGAATGTGCTGGAAGTAATTCACATCGATGTCGCCAGCGGCGAGGCTGACGTTGGGCGCGATCCAGTCGGTGAATTCCACCAGCTCGACTTTCAGGCCTTGTTTGGAAGCTTCCTCGACGGCGGCTTCCAGCGGGATGGCAAAAGCGGCGGTGGTGCCGATTTTCAGCGGCGCATCCGCAGCGAATACCGCCGAGCTGAACAGGCCGAAGGCCAGAGCCAGTGCTTTGACTGGGTGGGTCAGGATTTTTTTGGTCATGGTGGTTTTTCCAGTCAGTGCATGAATTTTTGCTGTCGGGGAGGGCCTCTTCGCGAGCAGGCTCGCTCCCACAGGGGCACGCATTTCAAATGTGGGAGCGAGCCTGCTCGCGAAGCTTCTGATGCCTGTACGAAGATCCGCTGTGTTGCTCAGGCAATTGCGCCTCACCGTGAAACAACTTCTCGCGTAAGGTCCCGCCCTCATACGCAGTCTTGTACGAGCCGCGCCGCTGCAGCTCGGGAATCACCAGTTCGATGAAATCGACATAGCTTTCCGGGGTGACGATGCGGGTCAGGTTGAAGCCGTCCAGACCGGTCTCGGCGATCCACGATTCGAGTTCATCCGCCACCTGCTCGGGCGAGCCGACCACGGTGATGTAACGACCACCGAGGGCGTGCTGGTCGAGCAATTTGCGCCGGGTCCAGTCGTTGTTCTGCAGGTTTTTCGTCGCCGACTGAATCGCGTTGCTCTTCACGTACTGGATCGGCTCGTCGATGTCGTACTGGGCAAAGTCGATGCCGGTGGACGCGGAAAAATGCGCCACGCCGGCCTCGGCGCTGGCGTAGCTCTGATACTCGGCATGCTTGGCCCACGCCGCTTCTTCGGTGGCGCCGACGATCACATTGAGGCCCATGAACACCTTGATGTCTTGAGGATTGCGCCCGGCTTCGACCGCGCTGGCACGGACCTTGTCGACCTGCACTTTGGTCGATGGTTTGTTCTGGCCGCTGATGAATACGCACTCGGCATGACGCCCGGCGAAGAGCAAGCCGCGATCGGAGCTGCCGGCTTGGAACAATACCGGCGTGCGCTGCGGTGACGGCTCGCAGAGGTGATAACCCTCGACCTGATAGAACTCGCCCTTGTGCTCGACCTTGTGCACTTTTTCCGGATTGGCGTAGATACGCTGCTCGCGGTCGTTGAGCACCGCGCCGTTCTCCCAACTGCCTTCCCAGAGCTTGTACAACACCTGCAGATACTCTTCGGCCTGGTCGTAGCGGCGGTCATGTTCGACCTGTTCGCGCAGGCCCATGGCTTTGGCGGCGCTGTCCAGATAACCGGTGACGATGTTCCAGCCGACCCGGCCGCGACTCAAATGATCGAGCGTCGACATGCGTCGGGCGAACAGATATGGCGGCTCGTAAGTGAGATTGGCGGTCAGGCCGAAGCCGAGGTTTCTGGTGACGGCTGTCATCGCTGAAACCAGTAGCAGCGGATCGTTGACCGGCAACTGGATCGACTCTTTCAGCGTGACGTCCACCGAGTTCTGGTAGACGTCGTAGACGCCGACGATGTCAGCGATGAACAAACCATCGAACAATCCACGCTCAAGCAACTGCGCCAGTTCGGTCCAGTATTCGATCGTGTTGTAGCGGGTCGAAGTGTCGCGCGGATGCGTCCACATGCCGTGATTGATATGGCCGATGCAGTTCATGTTGAACGCATTGAGCAGAATTTTCTTTTTCGCAGCGCTCATCAGATCGTCCCTCGCAGCGGAGGGTTTTCGTCGTTGAGGTAATAATTGCCAACTGCGTGATATTTCCAGCGCACTGGGTCATGCAGGGTATGCACTCGGGCGTTGCGCCAGTGGCGGTCGAGGCCGTGTTCACTCAGCGTCGCCTGGCTGCCGGCCAGTTCGAACAGGGTGCTGCCGGCGGCGAGGGAAATTTCCGTACTGATCGCCCGCGCTTCGGCAACTGCAATCGATGCGGCGGCGACGGTTTCGGCGTTGGTTTCGGCTTGCGCGGCATCGAGGATTTCGCCGGCACGTTCGAGCAAGGCTTCGGTGGCGTGCAACCGAATGCTCAAGTGGCCGAAGCTCTTCAATGTGAGTGGATCTTCGGTGGCCTTGTCGTTGCCGGAATCGATCCACGGACGGGTCTTGCTGCGCACGAAATGCAAGGCATCTTCGAAAGCGGCGCGGGCAATGCCGGTGTCGATGGCGGCGTGGAGAATCTGCGCCAGCGGGCCGACCGTGGTCGGGCGCTCGAAAGCGCTCTGAAACGGCAGCACATCTTCAGCCGCTACATACACATCTTCGAACACCACCGAGCCACTGCCAGTGGTGCGCTGGCCGAAGCCGCTCCAGTCGTCGATCACCGTCAGGCCCTTGCTCTCGCGCGGGACGAAGGCCAGTTGCTGTACGCCGTTTTCATCGACCACCGACGTCGGAATGCGCTGCGCGTAAATCGCCCCGGTCGAGTAGAACTTGCGACCGTTGATGCGATAACCAGCGCCGTCGCGTTTGAGACGGGTGACACGGTCGTGAGCGGTTTTGGTGCCCAGTTCCGCCAGCGCATTGCCGAAGCGTTGACCGGCGAGGACCTCGGCGTACAGACGTTGTTTCTGTTCATCGCTGCCATTCACGCGCAGCACTTCCAGTGCGTAGAAATGGTTCTGCGGAATTTGCCCGAGTGAACCGTCGGCCTGCGCAATCAGGGCGATGACTTTGGCCAGGGTGACGTTGGATACGCCCGCGCCGCCATATTCTTTTGGCACGCTGATGCCCCACAGGCCGGAGCGGGAAAACACTTCGAGCTCGGCCAATGGCAGGCGGCGTTCGCGGTCGCGGATCGCGCTGTCGCGTTTGAAATCTTCGGCCAGGTCGCTGGCGACGATCAGGGCTTGCTCATCGCTGGTGATGAGCGCGACGTGATGGGAAAGCGTCATAGGGGGTTCTCCAGATGACTGGTCGTCTCAGATCCAGGAATGGCGAGCCGGCAAAGTGCCGTTCAGGCGATAGGCGCCGACTGCGTGATATTTCCAGCGCACCGGGTCGTGCAGGGTGTGCACGCGGGCGTTGCGCCAGTGGCGGTCGAGATTGAATTCGGCGAGGGTCGCGCGGCTGCCGGCCAGTTCGAAGAGCTTTTCGCTGGCCAGCAGCGAGATCTCGGTGGTCAGTACTTTTGCTTCAGCCACGGCGATCGAAGCGCGTGCGGCGGATTCGGCAGTCAGCGGCGCGGCGTGGACTTCATCGAGCACTTGCCCGGCCTTGCGCAGCAGCGCTTCTCGGCGGCGTGCAGTTCGATTTTCAGTTTGCCGATATCGGCGATCACGTAGAGGTCATCGCTGGCGCGCTCGACCTTGGCGTCGATCCATGGCCGCGCGCGGGTTTTGACGAAGTCGATGGCGTCGTCGATAGCACCGCGTGCGATGCCGGCGTCGATGGCCGCTTGAATCAGCTGCGACACTGCCCCTTGGGTGTTCGGCTTGTCGTTGATCTTCCAGTTGTCGATGACCAGGCTCGACTCGACGCGCACGTTGTTCAGCAGGATCGTGCCGCTGGCGGTGGTGCGCTGGCCGAAACCCGACCAGTCATCGACGATGCGCAAACCTGGCGTGCCGCGACGGACGAAGGCCAGCACTTGCTTGCCGTCATCGTTGAGCGCTTTCACCGCGACCCAGTGGGCGAACAGGGCGCCGGTGGAATAGAACTTCTGGCCGTTGATCACGTAGTCGTCGCCATCTGCACTGATTCGCGCCTTCAGTTCCAAGGTGTTTTTCGTGCCGCGTTCCGGGCCGGCATTGCCGATGCGCCAACCTTCCAGAACACTCTGGAACAGCTGCTTTTTCTGCGCTTGGGTAGCGGTGCCGAGCACCAGATGGATGATGCCGAACTGGTTTTGCGGAATCTGTCCGAGCGCCGGGTCGGCGGCAGAAATGATCGCGAATACTTCAGCCAATGTGACGAAGGAAACCTGCGGGCCACCGTATTCGCGCGGGATGGCAATGCTGCCCAGACCGCTGCGGGTGAACTGTTCGATTTCCGACCATGGCAGCTTGCGCTGACGGTCGCGTTTGGCCGCCTGCACGCGGGCGGCCTGCGCCAGCTCGTGGGCGGCCTTGATGGCTTGAGCGTCGTTGCGCAGTACTTGCGCGGGCAACAACAGTGGGGCGATGTCCAGATCGGACTGCAGATTCGCATCTGCCAGACTGGACATCAGTGCCGCTCCCTGGCTGCACGCAATGCCCTGGCGATCTGCACTGGGGTGATTGTGTTCCGGACCATACCTACCTCACATCTCATGAAAAACGCCGCGAAGTGCGGCGATTGAAAGAATGTCCGGTGGTCCGGTGCATATACCCTAAGCGTGTATAAAAATTAAATGAACTAACTTTTAGGAATATGCATAGAAGGGTGGATGTTCGGCTTGGTTAACGAGGTTCAGGTGAGAGATAACTGACCTCCCACCCCTGAGCAGGTCTCACTTGGTACGTGATTCGGCGGCCTTGAATTCGGGCTTCAGGTGGACTTTCACGTACGGATTCACGCAACCGATTTTCAGTGTGCGCGGCGGCGCCCATCGCGAATTGTTGCCCACCCGGTCGAGGATGCAGTACGTCACGTCCAGTCGCAGGTCTTCGCCCGCTTCGACAATCACCGCCGGTGGCACCCAGACCTGAATCGGCAGCCCGACGTCGGCCGCAGTGAGCGCCGCCAGATCCATGCGCACATCGCCCCAGCGCAATGTGATGGCGTCGTCTTCGGCCATGTTCAGATAAGGCTCGATAGTCAGCGGCACGCCGCGTTTGATCTGGCTGGGGTTGACGCCCTGGCGGCGAATCGCTTCGGGGATGATCACCGGTGCCAGTTGCTGGTTTTCATCTTCGCAGTGCGCAGCGGGCTGGCCACCCGGGCAATCGAGTTTGACCTGTATCCGCGTCGTTGCCGAAAGCGCGGCGCCCTGGCCGACCTGCATCACGCGGTAGTGAATGCGCGCGGTGCCGTTGGTGATGAAACTCTCCGGCACCCGCAGGCTGACCGACTCGCCCACATCGGCCGCGCTGAGGACTTTTGACGCGACATAGCATTTGTCCCAGAACAGTTCGATCAGATCGCCAACGTCCATGTCGCAGTAGGGCGGCACGTCGATGAGCAGGTGAGCTGCCGTTGCCAGGTTGATGCCGGTTTTTTGTGCGCATGCCAGCGTTGGCGCTGCAAGTTCGGGTGTGTGCGAAGTGCGGGTCATCGGTTTCTCTCCTTGAAGTCTTGCAGCGAAATCCGTTTCTGGAAAACAAAAAAGGCGCGAATCAACTGGCAATAAAAGCGACAAGTATTTGCTCGGTATTAGTGCGGGTTGTTTGAACTAATGGGCGCCGGTTGCCGACTAGATAAAAGTCTGCGGAGAGGGGTGTCAATAGAGGGGATTAGTTAATGCGTAAATTACAAGTTAATCAGAAAGCTCCTACGTCATCGAGGCACTAAGCCTAGGCGTAAGCGCGAAATCAGCTACAGATAAACAGCGGTTTCGCGGCGTTTTGTGCGGGTTCGTTCACCGGCAAACGTGTGGAAATATGACGAGTCGAGAACGTGCGTCATCGTTGCGCAATGTATATCTGCGCGCACAAGTAATAAATATTTAGAAGAATGAAATGCCGGGGGAGGGATAACTTCCGTCCGTGGAAGTTGAGGGCTGTGGCAGAGAAAGTTCTCAGGCGTGATTCAGAAACTTGCTGAGAAACTGTTTGGTGCGTTCTTCTTTCGGGTTGGCAAACAGTGCCTTGGCTTCACCTTGTTCAACAATTACGCCCTTGTCGAAAAACACCACGCGATTGGCCACGTCACGGGCAAAACCCATTTCATGGGTGACAATCACCATGGTGCGATTTTCTTCGGCAAGACCGCGGATGGTCGCCAGCACTTCGCCGACCAGTTCCGGGTCGAGGGCGGAGGTCGGTTCGTCGAACAGAATGACTTCCGGCTCCATCGCCAGCGCCCGGGCGATTGCCACGCGCTGTTGCTGGCCACCGGAAAGCCGGCGCGGATACGCGTCCTCCTTGCCGGCAAGCCCCACTTTGGTCAGCAGCTTTTTACCCAGAGCAACTGCCTGGTCGCGCGGCATCTTCTTGACCACGATCGGGCCTTCGATGACGTTTTCCAAAGCGGTGCGATGGGGGAACAGGTTGAAGTTCTGGAACACGAAGCCGACGTGCTGGCGCAGGTTGCGCACCAGACTTTGCTGCTGGTTCAGCGGACGGCTGGTATCGATTTCGATATCGCCGACCTTGATCCGGCCGCTGGTGGGTTCTTCGAGGAAATTCAGGCAGCGCAGGAACGTCGTTTTCCCCGAACCACTGGGACCGATGATCGCGACGACTTCGCCTTCCTTTACCTCAAGGTCGATGCCGTTGAGCACGACCTGTCCCTTGAATTGCTTGGTCAGTTTTTCCACGACAATCATCGCGTCAGGACTCCTGGTCGTGCCGATTGACCCGCTCTTCCAACTTGTTCTGCAAGTGCGAAAGCACCGTGGCCAGAATCCAGTAGATCAGCGCGGCGGCAAGATACATGGTGAAGACTTCAAAAGTCCGGGCGGTAATCAGCTGCGCCTGACGGAACAGCTCCGGCACCTGAATGGTCGCGGCCAGCGCCGTGTCCTTGACCAGCGAAATGAAGCTGTTGCCCAGCGGCGGTAATGCCGTGCGCATCGCTTGCGGCAGGATGGCCCGGCGCAGGGTCTGCGCGCGGGTCATGCCGATACTCGCAGCAGCCTCCCACTGACCGCGTTCGATCGAACCGATCGCGGCCCGAAGGATTTCACAGGCGTAGGCGGCCATGTTCAGCGAGAAACCGATCAGCGCTGCTGGCAGCGGATCAAGCTCCATGCCCAGTTGCGGCAAGCCGTAATAGATCACGAACAACTGCACCAGCAACGGCGTGCCGCGAAAGAACGACACGTAGATGCGGGCCAGCCAGCTGACCGATTTGAAGCGCGACAGGCGCATCAGCGCGAGGCCGAAGCCCAGCAGCAGACCGAAGAACATCCCGCCGAGGCTGAGGACTACCGTGTAGTACGCGCCCTTCAACAGAAAGGGCGCGGAATCCAGCGCGAGTTGGAAAGCCTCTTCCATTATTTAGTGACGTCTGCGTTGAAGTATTTCTTCGACAGTTTCTCAAGAGTGCCGTCAGCACGCAGTTCGTCGAGCGCCTTGTTCACCGCAGCCAGCAGTTCAGGCTCGCCTTTGCGCAGGGCGATACCGGATTCCTGACGCGAGAAGGCCTCACCGGCAGCTACGGTTTTCGGGGCTTTCTTGGCGTATTCGAGGGCAGCCAGACGGTCGATCAGGATGGCATCGGTACGACCGTTGTTGAGGTCGGCGAATTTGGTCGGATCATCATCGTAGGTGCGCACGTCAGCACCCGGCACGTTGGCGCGGACCCACTGCTCGTAGTTGGTACCCAGGCCGACACCGACTTTCTTGCCGGACAGGTCAGCGGCAGTCTTGATGTTCAGCGCCGACTCTTTGCTTTTCAGCACGAGGGCCTGAATGCCAGAGACGGTATACGGTTCGGAGAAGTCGTACTTCTTCTTGCGCTCGTCGGAAATGGTCACTTGGTTGACCACCAGATCCAGACGCTTGGATTCCAGTGCGGCGAGGATGCCGTCCCATTTGGTCGGCTGAATCTTGGCCTTGACGCCGAGCTTTTGCGCCAGCGCTTCGGACAGCTCCACTTCAAAACCCGACAGCTTGCCGTTCTCGTCGACATAGCTGAACGGGGGGTAAGTGCCTTCCAGGCCGACGTTCAGAACGCCCTTGTCCTTGATCTGTTGCAACTGCTCACCGGCCACTGCCTGACCGATCAGGCCGGCGCTGAGCGCAAGACCCAGCGAACCGACCAGCAGAGTGCGACGTAGTGCGGAAAAATTCATGACAAGCCCCTGTGTTTTCTTATGGAAGACGCTTAAGGAATGTAGGCAAATTGGTGATCTGGACGACAGCGCTATCCTGCCTTAAAGCAGCTTAAGCGTCTCGCCCGAAATTCGCCTGCGGCGAGACTATAAGATGTGATCGTTAGACTTGAAAATACTTAATATCAATTTTGATATTCACTTTCTGCATAAGATCATTCCCACGCTCTGCGTGGGGAACAATCACCATCTCTTGATCTGCTCTTACAGAAAATCCTTGTAGGCAAACAACGCCGGCGCGCCCCCGGTGTGCAGGAAGATGATCGGGCCGTCATCGAATCGCTGCCGGCCAATCCCGTCTAACAGGCCGGCCATGGCTTTGCCGGTGTACACCGTGTCAAGCAACAGACCTTCCTGAGCCGCCAACAGTTTCACCGCCGCCAAAGTACCGGCATTCGGCTCGCCGTAACGCGGGCCGAAATATTCGTCCCACAGCTTGACCTTGAAACTGGCCGGCAACTCGATGCCCAGCAGCTCAGCGGTGCATTCGGCCAAACCCTGAACCTTCGGGCGCTGATCTTCTTCACTGCGCGAAACGGTCACGCCGATCACCGGCAGTTGCGGCAGCACCTCACTCAGCGCCAGTCCAAAACCACTGTGAGTACCGGCACTGCCTGAAGCCAGCACCACAGCGGCGAAATCGAGGCCGCTGTCCTTGATCTGCTCAGCCAGTTCCAGCCCGGCGCGCACATAACCCAGAGCACCAAGGGCGTTGGAGCCGCCGATCGGCACCAGATACGGCTTCTTGCCGTTGCTGCGCAGGCGCACGGCCAGGGCGGCCAGTTGTTCGTCGGCATTATCGAGGTTGTCGACCAGCTCGACTTTGGTGTCGAACAGATCCAGCAGCAAGCGGTTGCCGTTGCCGGTGTAATTTCCATCATCAGTGCCGAGCGGGTTTTCCAGCAGCGCCACACAACCGAGGCCGAGTTTCGCGGCCAGCGCGGCGGTCTGGCGCACGTGGTTCGATTGCAACGCACCGGCCGTGATCAGCGTGTCAGCACCTTGCGCGAGCGCGTCGGCGGCCAGGTATTCGAGTTTGCGCAGCTTGTTGCCGCCCATCGCCAGCGGCGTCAGGTCATCGCGTTTGATGTACACCTCGCGACCGAGCCAGGTGGACAGGCGTTCGAGTTTTTCCAGCGGCGTGGGGTGGCTCAGCAGTTCGAGACGGGGGAAGCGTTGCAGCTGTTGTTTGATCATGGGTCCGTACTGGCGCAGAAGAATGAAAGGACTATAGGCACGCGTTTTTGCACGGGCAACCGCCAATCGCTTATAGCCAAATGGACTGAGGCCAGCACTATCGGTTCTTAATTCGTCGGCAAAGGCATGCCGTAAAGTAGGCGCCGTTGACGCGGCCAGACAGTCCGGCCGCCCGTGAGGAGTCTTTACCGTGAGCGAGCGTTCCAGCCATTGGCAATTGCAGACCATCGTCAGCCAGCTGCGCAGCGCGCGGGATCAGTGGCGCGCACAGAATGGCCGGGCTTCAGGGGAGCAGGGCGGCCGCGAATTGCCATCGCGAGCGGCGATGGCGGAAATCCTCGAGGCGCTGTGTGGCGCGCTGTTCCCGATGCGTCTGGGGCCGGTCGATCTGCGTGAAGAAAGTGAAGACTTCTACGTCGGCCACACGCTTGATGTAGCGCTCAATGCATTGCTGGCGCAGACGCGCCTGGAGTTGCGTTACGTTGCCCGCCACAGCGCGCAGGACGACAGTGAAGTCGAGACCCGCGCCATTCAGATCGTGCAGGATTTTGCCCTCGCATTGCCGGGTTTGCGCACGCTGCTCGACACCGACGTGCTGGCGGCCTACCACGGCGACCCGGCGGGCACGCAGCGTTGACGAAGTGCTGCTGTGCTATCCGGGCATTCTTGCGGTGATTCACCATCGCCTGGCGCACCATTTATACCGTGCCGGGCTGCCGCTGCTGGCGCGGATCAGCGCGGAAATCGCGCACTCGGCGACGGGCATCGATATCCACCCGGGCGCGCAGATCGGCCGCAGTTTCTTTATCGATCACGGCACAGGCGTAGTGATTGGCGAAACCGCGATCATTGGTGAGCGGGTGCGGATTTATCAGGCGGTGACCCTGGGGGCCAAGCGCTTCCCGGCGGATGAGGACGGCCAGTTGCAGAAGGGCCATCCGCGTCATCCCATCGTTGAGGATGACGTAGTGATCTATGCCGGGGCGACGATTCTCGGACGGATCACCATCGGCAAGGGCTCGACCATTGGCGGCAACGTCTGGCTGACGCGCAGCGTGCCGGCGGGGGCGAATCTGACGCAGGCAAATCTGCAGCATGATGACGGGACGCAGAAGTAGGCCGTGGAATCCTTTTCCCCTCACCCCAGCCTCTCCCGGAGGGAGAGGGGGCCGACCGAGGTGTTTTGCGTCATACATCGACCTTAAATACCGGGTCGATTATGGATTCGGCACGGTTTCCTCAGGTTGGCGCACATTCTGAACATCCCCCAATCAGTCCCCTCTCCCTCTGGGAGAGGGTTAGGGTGAGGGGCTTTTGATTCTTGCTTGGCGCAGTGAACGAATCTCACAAAACCCGCGTCATAAACCTCCTCGGGCGCTGTAGGAAACCTACCGCCCAGCCCTGCGATTAGTCCTTACCGCCCCATTCATGTTTAACTTGAACGTTCATTCAAGTTAAACCGGTGGTTCGCTGCCCGCTCACAACAGGAGGCTTGCCTTTGCTGAGTCCGATCATTTCAGCCACGTTTCAACCCTTCGAGGTGCACCTTTCATGAGTGCATCGTCTACCCCCGCCAGCGGTCTGGTGCGCATGAATCCGCCGGTGTTCTACTTCGCCGCGACGGTCATTCTGCTGTTTGGTCTTGTCGTCATCGCCATCCCCGAGCAGGCCGGCGCCTGGTTGCTGGAAGCGCAAAACTGGGCGGCCAACACGGTCGGCTGGTACTACATGCTCGCGATGACCCTGTATCTGGTCTTCGTGGTGGTCACCGCCTTATCCGGCTACGGCAAGATAAAACTCGGTGCCGACCACGACGAACCCGAATTCAGTTACCTGTCCTGGGCCGGCATGCTGTTCGCCGCCGGGATCAGCATCACGCTGTTTTTCTTCTGCGTCTCCGAACCGCTGACCCACATGCTCCAGCCACCGCAAGGCGACGCGGGCACGGCGGATGCGGCACGCCAGGCGATGCAGATCCTGTTCCTGCATTGGGGCCTGCATGGCTGGGGCGTGTTTGCCTTCGTCGGCATGGCGCTGGCCTATTTCGCCTATCGGCACAATCTGCCGCTGGCCCTGCGTTCGGCGCTGTATCCGCTGATCGGCAAACGCATCAACGGCCCGATCGGCTATGCGGTGGACGGCTTCGGCATCATCGCCACGGTGTTCGGCCTCGGTGCCGACATGGGCTTCGGCGTGCTGCATCTGAACTCCGGGCTGGACTACCTGTTCGGCATCGCCCACACGCAGTGGATTCAGGTCGGCCTGATCACGCTGATGATGGGTGCGGCGATCATTGTGGCCGTCTCCGGCGTCGACAAAGGCGTGCGGGTGATGTCGGACATCAACATGCTGCTGGCCTGCGGGCTGCTGCTGTTCGTATTGTTTGCCGGGCCGACACAGCACCTGCTCAACACCCTGATCCAGAACGTCGGCGATTACCTCGGCGCGCTGCCGATGAAGAGTTTCGACCTCTACGCCTACGACAAACCGAGCGACTGGCTGGGCGGCTGGACCGTGTTCTACTGGGCCTGGTGGATCGCATGGTCGCCGTTCGTGGGCCTGTTCATCGCGCGGATTTCCCGGGGCCGCACCATCCGTGAATTCGTCTTCGGCGTGCTGTTGATTCCGCTCGGTTTCACCTTGGCGTGGATGTCGATCTTCGGCAACAGCGCCCTGGATCAAGTGCTCAATCACGGCATGAGTGCGCTGGGCATGTCGGCCATCGACAATCCGTCGATGAGCATTTATCTGCTGCTGGAAACCTATCCGTGGAGCAAGACTGTCATCGCCGTGACGGTGTTCATCAGCTTCGTGTTCTTCGTGACGTCTGCGGATTCCGGCACCGTGGTGCTCTCCACCCTGTCGGCGAAAGGCGGCAACCCGGATGAAGACGGGCCGAAATGGCTGCGGGTCTTCTGGGGTGCGATGACCGCGCTGATCACCAGCGCACTGCTGTTTTCCGGCAGCATCGACGCGTTGAAGTCGGCGGTGGTGCTGACCTCATTGCCGTTCTCGTTGATTCTGCTGCTGATGATGTGGGGCCTGCACAAGGCGTTCTATCTGGAGTCGCAGAAGCAGATCGCGCAGTTGCATTCGCTGGCGCCGGTCTCCGGTTCGCGGCGTGGCACCGGTGGCTGGCGTCAGCGCCTGAGTCAGGCCGTGCACTTCCCGTCCCGCGACGAGGTGTACCGCTTCATGGAAAGCACCGTCCGCCCGGCGATCGAAGAAGTGACCGCCGTGTTCGTCGAAAAAGGTCTGCACGTCGTCACTCAGCCGGATCCGGCGCATGACAACGTCAGCCTGGAAATCGGCCATGGCGAACAGCATCCGTTCATCTATCAGGTGCAGATGCGCGGCTACTTCACGCCATCGTTCGCGCGTGGCGGCATGGGCTCCAAGCAACTCAACAATCGCCGCTACTACCGCGCCGAAGTGCACTTGAGTGAGGGCAGTCAGGACTACGATCTGGTCGGCTACACCAAAGAGCAGATCATCAACGACATCCTCGACCAGTACGAACGGCACATGCAGTTCCTGCATCTGGTGCGTTGACCGACGGCTGCGCGCCGGGTCTGCTCAGGACTCGGCGCTCAGCAGCATGAACAACACCATTGCTGCTGCCGGCACGCCGAATACCGCGCTGCCAAGCGCTATTTCCGTACCCAGCGGCCGCCCGCATGAACTACGCCGACTGCGCCATTGATCAGGGTCATCGCAAGCCATAGCGCTGCGAAGCGGTAGGCCATGGTCTGGCGGCTGAAGCCAATGGGGTCGCCGATGTAAAGCATCAGTGCGAGCAGGACCAGGCCGGAGAAAGTGATGATGGTGATGTGCATGGCAGTTTTCGCCTGGTGAATGGGTGTTGCCTGATTGGCCGCCTTCGCGAGCAGGCTCGCTCCCACAATGGATCTCGGCTGGACATGAATTTCATGTTCACAGGAGAACTCTGTGGGAGCGAGCCTGCTCGCGAAGGGGCCAACTCGGTGTCACTTTGAGCATGGCCAATCCAGCGAGGCTGAAGCGCAGGAAAAAATGTGAAACGTTTCAGCAATTGGTCGAACCGGAGGTCGGCGTCGCGCCGCTTGGGCGTATGCTGGACGGGTTGTTCAGGACTGGATATGAAGGCCGGACGTTGCGGCAGAACTTGGGGCTGGTTCGACCAGCAAATCGCTTTGCATGATTGATGGGGCTTTTGTGGCGAGGGGATTCATCCCCGTTCGGCTGCGAAGCAGTCGTAAAACCAGCGCATTCGGTACACCAGATTCGCCGAGGTTTCAGGTTTTGGGGCGGCTTCGCCATCCATCGGGGATAAATCCCCTCGCCACAAAGGTGTCCGGTTGCAGATGACTAAAAGACAGACAAGAGAGGATTCGATGACTTACACCGCTGCCGAAAATCGCTACGACTCCATTCCCTACCGCCGCGTCGGCCGCAGCGGTCTGGTGCTGCCGGCCTTGTCGCTGGGCCTGTGGCACAACTTTGGCGACAGCACGCCGATCGAGACCCAGCGTGCCTTGCTGCGCACCGCGTTCGATCTGGGCATCAATCATTTCGATCTGGCCAACAACTACGGCCCGCCATACGGCAGCGCCGAGATCAATTTCGGTCGGCTGCTGCGCGAAGACTTCAAGCAGTATCGCGACGAGCTGATCATCTCCAGCAAGGCCGGTTGGGACATGTGGCCCGGCCCGTATGGTCAGGGCGGCGGTTCGCGCAAATACGTGCTGGCCAGCCTCGACCAGAGCCTGCAACGCCTCGGTCTGGACTATGTGGACATCTTCTATTCGCACCGCTTCGACCCGGACACCCCGCTGGAAGAAACCGCCAGCGCCCTCGCCACCGCTGTGCAGCAGGGCAAGGCGCTGTACATCGGTATCTCGTCCTATTCCGGGGTGAAAACCCGCGAGATGGCCGGGCTGCTGAAAGAGTGGAAAGTGCCGCTGCTGATTCATCAGCCGGCGTACAACCTGCTCAATCGTTGGGTGGAAAAGGATCTGCTCGACACCACCGATGAACTCGGCACGGGCGTCATCGCGTTCACGCCGCTGGCGCAGGGCTTGCTCACCGACAAATACCTCAACGGCGTGCCGGCCGATGCGCGAGTCAATCGCCCGGGCGGCGGCTCGCTGCAGGCTTCGCACTTGTCCGAGGCCAACATCGCTCACGTGCGAGCGTTGAACGAGATCGCCCAGCGTCGCGGCCAGAGTCTGGCGCAACTGGCACTGGCGTGGACGCTGCGTGATCCACGGGTGACCTCGGCACTGATCGGCGCGAGCCGGCCGGAGCAGATCATCGAGAACGTCGGGGCGCTGAAGAATCTGAATTTCAGTGCTGAAGAGCTGGCGGAGATTGACCGGTTTGCCCAGGAGGGCGGGATCAATCTTTGGGAGAAGCCTTCGACGGCGGAGTGAGCCACCCTCACCCCAGCCCTCTCCCAGAGGGAGAGGGAGCCGACCGAGGTGTCTTGCGTCTTACATCGACCTGAAATACCGAGTCGATTATGGATTCAGCAAAGTACGTTCAGGTCGGCGTACTTCTACAGCATCCCCAATCAGTCCCCTCTCCCTCCGGGAGAGGGTTAGGGTGAGGGGCTTTTGCCTTTAAAAGGGCTCAGCGAAAAAACGGCACATCCCCCAACACCGTCGCCCGCTGCATCACCCGCCGCGCCGGTCGGTAATCGTCCACCGCGTAATGCTGCGTCACGCGGTTGTCCCAGAAAGCGATGTCGTCCTTCTGCCAGCGCCAGCGAATGGTGAATTCCGGCCGTGTCGCGTGGGCGAACAGAAATTTCAGGATCGCCTCGCTCTCGGTTTCCGACAATTCGTTGATCTTTGAGGTAAATCCTTCATTGACGAATAGCGAGCGCCGCCCGCTCACTGGGTGGGTGCGAATCACCGGGTGCGACAGCGGCGGATTCTTGCGCCGCGCTTCTTCCCACTGCGCCAGCGCCTCAGGCGTGTTGCCGTAGCGCTCGAGCGGAAACGAACGAGTGAAATCGTGGGTGGCCGTCAGACCTTCGAGCAGGGTTTTCATCGGCGCCGACAGCGCTTCATATGCCGCGATGCCGCTGGCCCACAATGTGTCGCCACCGAACTCCGGCAGCAACTTGGCGCTGAGCACTGCGCCCATCGCGGGCGTTGGCAGGAAGGTCACGTCGGTGTGCCAGATCGCGTTATCGCGCACGTCGGTGACGGCGGTGTCGAGGATCAGCACTTCCGGTTGTTCCGGCACGTTCGGGTAGATCGGATGAATGTGCAGGTCGCCGAAATAATGCGCGAAACGTGCCTGCTGTGCCGGCTCGATCGGCTGGTTGCGGAAGAACAGCACCTGATATTTGAGCAACGCCTGTTCGATGGCGTCGCGGTGTTCCAGGCTCAGCGGCTGGCTGATGTCGACGCCGTTGATCTGCGCACCGAGGGCCGAGCTTAACGGGGTGATGTTGAGGGTGCTCATGGTCGTTCTCTTCGAATTCGGAGTGTCATGCTTTTGTGGGAGCGAGCCTGCTCGCGAATGCAGAGTGTCAGGCGACAGTGCAGTGAATGATCTGACGCTTTCGCGAGCAGGCTCGCTCCCACAGGGGAATTTTCACAAGGCGATTTAGTGCGCCTGGCCGTGCCACGGCACCAGTCTGCGCTGCAATGCGCGCAGGCCCATTTCCATGGCGAAGGCGATCAGGGCGATGACCAGAATTCCCAGCACCACGACATCTGTGACCAGGAATTGCGCAGCCGACTGCACCATGAAGCCCAGGCCACTGGTGGCCGCGATCAGTTCAGCGGCGACCAGGGTCGACCAGCCAACCCCCAGGCCAATGCGCACGCCGGTGAGAATGTCCGGCAGTGCGCTGGGCAGAATCACATGGCGAATCAACTGCACGCGCGTTGCGCCCAACGACTGCGCCGCGCGCAGTTTTGCTGGATCAACCGTGCGCACACCCGTCGCGGTGGCAATGGCAATCGGCGCAAAAATCGCCAAGTAGATCAGCAGCACTTTCGACAACTCGCCAATGCCGCACCAGATCACGATCAGCGGCAGATACGCCAGCGGCGGGATCGGGCGGTAGAACTCGATCAGTGGATCGAGCACACCGCGAGCGATGCGGTTTGCACCAATGGCAATGCCCACCGGCACGGCGGTGAGAATCGCAAAAGCGAGACCCAGGCCGATGCGGCTCAGGCTCGCGCCCAGGTGCTGCCACAGCGTCGAATCCATATATCCCGAGGTCGCCAGCAGCCAGCCTTTTTGCAGCACGGCAGAGGGCGGTGGCAAGAACAGCGGTTCGATCAACTCGGTAGCGGTCACCGCCCACCAGACCGCCAACAGGCCGAACAGGGTCAGCAGGCTGATCCAGCGAGTGCTGAGGCTGCGGCGCAGCGGGATGCTCACCGAAGGTGTTTTCACCGCCGCAGCGGAAACGTCGTAACTGCTCATGCGCGCTCCTGCCGGGGTACGGCGCTGCGTTGCGAGAAGACTTTGCTCAGTACATGCTCGCGGGTTTCGATAAAACGCGGATCGGATTTGATCGCGCGGGCCGACTCGCCAGCGGCGTAACGCTGACCGAAATCCAGCTGCAGGCGCTCGACGATCTGCCCCGGATTCGGTGCCAGCAGAATCAGGTCCGTGGCGAGGAACACCGCTTCTTCAATGTCGTGGGTAATCAGGAAAACCGGTTTGGCAGTGCGCTGCCAGACTTGCAGCAACAGCTCCTGCATCTGCTCGCGAGTGAACGCATCAAGCGCACCGAACGGCTCATCCATCAGCAGCACGCGCGGATCGGCGGCGAGGGCGCGGGCGAGGCCGACGCGTTGTTTCTGGCCACCGGACAATTGCCAGATGCGTCGGTCTTCGAAGCCGGCAAGATCGACCAGCGCGAGCATTTCACGGGCGCGCTGTTCGCGTTTGTCCTTGCCGACACCGGCCAGTTCGAGGCCGAAGGCGACGTTGGCCAATACGTCCTGCCAAGGCAGCAAGGCGTCGTCCTGAAACACCACGCCACGTTCGGCGCTCGGGCCTTTGACCGGCACGCCGTCAAGGGTGATGCGCCCGGCACTCGGCTCGACGAAGCCGGCAATCAGGTTCAACAGCGAAGTCTTGCCACTGCCGGACGGGCCGAGGGCGACCAGCAATTGCTGCGGCCCCAGGGTCAGAGAAATATCCGCCAGCACCGGCTCCGGGCTGCCCGGGTACTGTGCGCTGATGCGCTCCAGCTGTAGCAAGGCCATCGCTGTACCTCCCGATCAGTTGGTGATGTATTTGGCGCTGACGTAAGGCGCGTAGTCCGGCAGCACGGCTTCGACCTTGCCTTGCTCCTTGAGGAACGCGGCGGTGTCGGTGATGGCTTTGGTGGTCGGCGCGCCGAGGTCACTGACCTGATCCGCCGCCAATGGGTAGACGTTGCCCTGCAGCAGCAATGGGATGTCGCTGGCCTTGGCGCCGGAGAGTTTGACCAGTTTGTCGACGTTGCTCTGGTTGGCCAGCCAGGCCTGCGGATCCTTGCGGTAAGCGGCGTAGGCGTCGAGGGTGACCTTGGCGAACGCGGTGACGATTTCCGGGTGCTTTTCGGCGAAGTCTTTGCGCACGATCCACGCGTCGAAGGTCGGCGCGCCGAACTTGGCCAGTTCGCCGGAAGTGATCAGCACTTTGCCGTTCTCCTTGGCGACGCCCAGTGCCGGATCCCACACGTAAGTGGCGTCGATGTCGCCGCGTTTCCATGCGGCGATGATCGCTGGCGGCGCGAGGTTGAGCACGGTGACTTTCGACGGGTCGATGTTCCAATGCTTCAGCGCGGCGAGCAGGCTGTAGTGCCCGGTGGACACGAATGGCACGGCGATTTTCTTGCCGATCAGATCCTGCGGAGTCTTGATGCCGGAACCGTCACGCGCGACCAATGCTTCAGCGGCGCCGATTTGGGTGGCGATGAGGAAGGTTTCCACCGGCACTTTGCGCGTGATCGCAGCGGTCAACGGGCTCGAACCGAGATAGCCGATCTGCACATCGCCGGACGCGATGGCGGCAATGATGTCGGCACCGTTATCGAATTTGCGCCAGCTGATATCGGCCTTGGTGGCTTTCTCGTAGGCGCCGTCGGCCTGAGCGACCTTGGCCGGGTCGACGGTAGTCTGGTAGGCGACGGTGAGATCGGCCGCCTGGGCCAGGAAGCTTGCAGCGGCCAGCGAGGCGGCGGCGAGCAGGCGAAGCGGGAAATTCAGTTTCAATTGAGAGCTCCAGATCAGGCGACCGAATGTCGGCGTGAATGGAGACTAAATGATCTAAGAATCGATAAATAAATAACTTTTTCGAATGAGCATATGAGCGGAAAAATCTAAGGATAGGAGAGGGTGTGGGGATTTCGGATGATTCGTTCGACGTCAGAACTTTGCCCCCTCACCCCAGCCCTCTCCCCCAAGGGGGCGAGGGGGAAAGGGAGCTGATCTTCATGCTTTTCAAGGCCTGAGTTCGGCCCGGTATTTCAGGTCGGTGTAGCTCGCAAGAACAACGCGGTCAGTCCCCTCTCCCTTTGGGAGAGGGTTAGGGTGAGGGGCTTTTAATTGCTGATGGCGAGGATGCTCGCCTGATACGCGCCAACAAACACATCGAAATCGCCAACCTCGTTCTGTTCAAGCTCGGTCTGCTGCGCCAGCGATGCGCGCGCCAGTTCTTCAAACTTCGCTTGCTCGTCAGCCGCCAACGGCTCGCTGCGGAAGAACTCGGCGTGGGTCTGGCTCTGGCGCAGGGAGAACTGCGCAAAGCTTTCCTTGTGCTCAGCCATGGCCGCCAGCACCTGCGCCGATGGGGTCAGGGACGGGTCGTTGACCTTGGCCAGTTGCGCATCCAGCGCCTTGCTGTGGGCATCGCCGCCGACGCTCTGGTCGAGCATCGCCGCCAGCGGAGCAATCTGTTCCAGCAGTTCGGCCGCCCATTGCTTCATCTCGACCGGTTGACCGTCACGCTGCAATTGCAGGCCCGGACGGCGACCTTCCTTGACCACGCTGAGGAAGTTCGAGGTGGCGTTGCCGCACGAAGTGTTGGTCAGCAGCGGGCTGTCGTTCAGCGCGCAGTACAGCAGGAAGGCGTCGATGAAGCGCGATTCGGTGAGGTCGATGCCCATCGGCAGGAACGGGTTGATGTCCAGGCAGCGCACTTCGACGTACTGGATGCCGCGCGCCATCAGCGCCTGGATCGGCCGCTCACCGGTGTAGGTCACGCGTTTCGGGCGGATGTTGGAGTAGTACTCGTTTTCGATCTGCAGGATGTTGGTGTTGAGCTGCACCCACTCGCCATCCTTGTGCGTGCCGACTTCTACATACGGCGCATACGGCGTAGCCACCGCTTCGCGCAGGCTGTCGGTGTAGCTCGCCAGGTCGTTGTAGCACGGTGTCAGGCCGGCCTGGGCATTGCTCTGATAACCGAGATCGCTCATGCGCAGGCTGGTGGCGTACGGCAGATACAGCGTGTCCGGATCGAGCTGCTCGAGCTGATGCGAACGCCCGCGCAGGAAGCCGGCGTCCAGCGCCGGCGAGGCACCGAACAGGTACATCAGCAGCCAGCTGTAGCGACGGAAGTTGCGAATCAACGCGATGTAGGAAACCGATTGGAAATCGCGATCGGTGCCGACGAAACCTTCGGCCTCGCGCAGCAATGGCCAGAGCTGTTCCGGCAGGGAAAAGTTGTAGTGAATCCCGGCAATGCATTGCATGGTCTTGCCGTAACGCAGGGCCAGGCCCTTGCGATAAACGTACTTGAGCTGACCGATGTTGGAGGTGCCGTAATAGGCGATCGGAATATCTTCCTCGGCCGGCAACGGGCACGGCATCGATGGACTCCACAGGTACTCGTTGCCGAGTTTGCTGTAGGCAAAACGATGAATCTTGTCCAGGCTCGCCAGCGTGTCGGCAGGATCCGGCAGGGCTGGCGTAATGAATTCCAGCAGCGACTCGGAGTAGTCGGTGGTGATCTGTTCGTTGGTCAGCGCGGAACCCAGGGCTTCGGGGTGCGGCGTTTGCGCCAGGCGACCTTCACTGGTCACGCGCAGGCATTCACGTTCGATACCGTGCAGGCACTGCTTGAGCAGAGAGAGGTTAGCGCGCTCGCCGAGCAGAGCCAGGCGGCGGTTGAGAAGTTCGCTCAATTTGGATTCCTTCACGCGTCAGTCGCCCCAATATGGGGGTGGGCAAGACGGTCTACAAGGGTGAAGTTGAAACTGGCGTTATCGCCTGGTTTTCTAGCCTGTCAGCCGCACACATGAACCCGTAGAAGCTGCCGAAGGCTGCGATCTTTTGATCTTGCTGTTGAAAAACAAAATCAAAAGATCGCAGCCTTCGGCAGCTCCCACAGGATTCGTTGCGCCGAAATTAACTCAAAATGATGAGCAACATCTACAGGACAGCGAAGGTGCCTTGCGCTTTTGCGACCAGTTTGTCGCCCTGCACCACCTCGGCTTCAACCACCAGCGTGCGCCGGCCCGGGTGGATCACCCGCGCCGTGCACAGCACCTCGCCGTCGGAAACGGCGCGGATGTAGTTGATCTTGCATTCGATGGTCGCACTCTGCTGATCGAAGCCATGGCTGCTGGAACAAGCCAGGCCCATGGCGATGTCGACCAGACTGAACAGCGCGCCGCCGTGCAGTTTGCCGCCGCGGTTGCGCAGTTCGGGCTCAAGCGCCAGGGCGACTTGCGCCACCCCGGTTTCGAGACTGTGCAGGCGACAGCCCAACAGCTTGAAAAACGCGCTCTCGACGAGCCCGGCCGGCATCTCCATCAGCGTTTCTTCAACTGCTTGGCGTTGGCGAACAGCGAGGCCATCGCATTGTTCACCGGCGCGGCTGTGGCGGTTTCCTTGCGCGGCGCGTTGCCCGAAGACTGGCGCGGTGCCGAGCCCGGACGCGAGCCACGGGCGCCATCGATTTTCTCGCCGGGAGTGTCACTCATGCGCATCGACAGACCGACGCGTTTGCGCGGGATATCGACTTCCATGACCTTCACTTTCACCACGTCACCGGCCTTGACCGCTTCGCGCGGGTCCTTGATGAACTTCTCCGACAGCGCCGAGATGTGCACCAGACCATCCTGATGCACGCCGATGTCGACGAATGCACCAAACGCCGTCACGTTGGTCACCACGCCTTCAAGGATCATCCCCAGTTGCAGATCCTTGAGGTCTTCGACGCCTTCCTGGAACTCGGCAGTCTTGAACTCCGGACGTGGATCGCGACCGGGTTTTTCCAGTTCTTGCAGGATGTCGGTGACGGTCGGCAGACCGAAGGTTTCGTCGGTGAATTTCTTCGGGTCCAGACGCTTGAGGAACGCGGCATCGCCGATCAGCGAGCGAATGTCGCGGTCGGTTTCAGCGGCAATGCGCTGCACCAGTGGATAGGCTTCCGGGTGCACCGCCGACGAATCCAGCGGGTTGTCGCCGTTCATCACGCGCAAGAAACCGGCGGCCTGTTCGAAGGTTTTCTCGCCCAGTCGCGCGACTTTCTTCAGCGCTGCACGGGTCTTGAACGCGCCGTGTTCGTCACGGTGAGCAACGATGTTCTGCGCCAGCGTCGCATTGAGGCCGGAAATCCGTGCCAGCAAGGCCACGGAGGCGGTATTCACATCCACGCCCACGGCGTTTACGCAGTCCTCGACCACGGCGTCCAGACCGCGCGCCAGTTTCAGCTGCGAGACGTCGTGCTGGTATTGGCCGACGCCAATGGATTTCGGATCGATTTTCACCAGCTCGGCCAACGGATCCTGCAGGCGACGGGCGATCGACACGGCGCCACGGATCGACACATCGAGGTCCGGGAATTCCTTGGCCGCCAGTTCCGAGGCCGAGTACACCGAGGCGCCGGCTTCGGAAACCATGACCTTGGTCATTTTCATCGCTGGATATTTTTTGATCAGCTCGATCGCCAGCTTGTCGGTCTCGCGGCTGGCAGTGCCGTTGCCGATGGCGATCAGGTCCACCGAGTGCTTGGCACATAGCGCGGCCAAGATGGCGATGGTCTGATCCCATTTGTTGTGTGGCACGTGCGGGTAAACCGTGGCGTGGTCGAGCAGCTTGCCGGTCGAATCGACCACGGCCACCTTGCAGCCGGTACGCAGGCCCGGGTCGAGGCCCAGCGTCGCGCGAGGGCCGGCCGGAGCGGCCAACAGCAGGTCGTGCAGGTTGTGCGCGAAAACGTTGATCGCTTCGGTTTCGGCGCCATCGCGCAACTCGCCGAGCAGGTCGGTTTCCAGGTGGGTGTAGAGCTTGACCTTCCAGGTCCAGCGCACCACTTCACCAAGCCATTTGTCCGCCGGGCGGTTCTGGTTCTGGATGCCGAACTGCTGAGCGATCATGCCTTCGCACGGGTGCATGGTGCCAGGCAACTCATCGCCGACTTTCAATGCGGAGCTGAGAATGCCTTCGTTGCGGCCACGGAAAATCGCCAGGGCGCGGTGCGAAGGCATGCTCTTCAGAGGCTCGTCGTGTTCGAAGTAATCACGGAACTTGGCGCCTTCCTCTTCCTTGCCGGCGATGACGCGGGCACTGAGGATCGCTTCCTGTTTAAGGAAATTACGCAGCTTTTCCAGCAGGCTGGCGTCTTCGGCGAAGCGCTCCATGAGGATGTACTTGGCGCCTTCCAGCGCAGCCTTGACGTCGGCCACACCTTTTTCGGCATCGACGAAGCGTGCGGCTTCGGTTTCCGGCGACAGGTTCGGGTCGTTGAACAAGCCGTCGGCCAGTTCGCCGAGGCCGGCTTCGAGGGCGATCTGGCCCTTGGTGCGGCGCTTCTGCTTGTACGGCAGGTACAAGTCTTCGAGACGGGTTTTGGTGTCGGCGAGCTTGATGTCGCGTTCCAGGGCAGGGGTGAGCTTGCCTTGCTCTTCGATGCTGGCGAGGATGCTGATGCGCCGTTCGTCGAGTTCTCGCAGGTAGCGCAGGCGCTCTTCCAGATGACGCAACTGAGTGTCATCGAGGCTGCCGGTGACTTCTTTCCGGTAACGGGCGATGAAGGGGACGGTAGAACCTTCATCGAGTAGCGCGACGGCCGCTTCGACCTGTTGTGGGCGTACGCCGAGTTCCTCGGCGATGCGGCTGTTGATGCTGTCCATAAAACCACCTGACATAGTATGAAAGCAGGCTCGCAGGCACGCAGATAATGGCCTGGAGGCTGATTGAGCGGCTGGAAAATTGCCGCTGCCTGGATCAAGAAGCTGCCCATTGACCCGTGAAATCGAACAGTTACTGCACAGGGCCGGAAAAAATACCGGCCACTTACGGTAACGATTCAGACGTTGCCTGGCGCAAAACGCCGCGCATTATAACCAGCGTTCTGTCATTCGGGGGCGTTGCAGGCTGTAGGCATAAACCCCGGTTTTCTGGCAGTGAAGGAAAAATCTGCTAACAATGCACACGGTGCGTATAACGGCAGCTACGCCATAATGCGCGCCGAGCTAAAAGGAGCATCCAATGAGCAGCACTGCACAAACGGCTGAAGGCGAAAAAATTCTTATCGTTGATGACGATCCGGGGCTGAGCAGCCTGCTGGAGCGTTTCTTCGTCAGCAAGGGCTACCGTGCCCGTACCGTTCCGAACACTGAGCAGATGGACCGTCTGCTGGCGCGTGAAGTGTTCAATCTGGTCGTTCTCGACCTGATGCTGCCGGGCGAAGACGGCCTGACCGCGTGCCGCCGCCTGCGCAGCGCGAACAACCAGATTCCGATCATCATGCTCACCGCCAAGGGCGATGAGCTGAGCCGTATCAAGGGCCTTGAACTGGGCGCCGACGATTACCTGGCCAAGCCGTTCAACCCGGACGAGCTGATGGCTCGGGTCAAAGCGGTATTGCGCCGTCAGGCCGCACCGGTGCCGGGCGCGCCGGGCAGTGAAGACGAAAACGTCACCTTCGGTGATTACGTGTTGTCGCTGGCGACCCGCGAGCTCAAGCGTGGCGATGAAGTGCACATGCTCACCACCGGTGAGTTCGCGGTACTCAAGGCGCTGGTGATGAACGCCCGTCAGCCGCTGACCCGCGACAAGCTGATGAACCTCGCCCGTGGCCGTGAATGGGATGCGCTGGAGCGTTCCATCGACGTGCAGATCTCGCGTCTGCGCCGCATGATCGAACCCGATCCGTCGAAACCGCGCTACATCCAGACTGTCTGGGGCGTGGGTTACGTGTTCGTACCGGATGGCACCGCCACCAAGTGATCGGTGATTTGTAGGAGCGGGTCTGCAAGGCTCTGGTCGCACGGCCATTGCCACAGACTCGCAATCCGCAATATGCGAGCATTGCTCGCTCCTGCAAGTGTGTAGCGGTTAAAGATGAAAACCCCCGTCTGGTTCCCCCAAAGTTTTTTCTCCCGCACCCTCTGGCTGGTGCTGATCGTCGTGCTGTTTTCCAAGGCGCTGACCCTGGTTTATCTGTTGATGAACGAGGACGTGCTGGTGGATCGCCAATACAGCCATGGCGTCGCTCTGACGCTGCGCGCCTATTGGGCCGCCGACGAAGAGAACCGCGCAAAAATTGCCGATGCCGCGACCCTGATTCGTGTGGTCGGCGCCGGTGTGCCGGAAGGCGAACAGCACTGGCCGTACAGCGAAATCTACCAACGTCAGATGCAGGCGGAACTGGGTGCCGACACCGAGGTGCGTTTGCGCATGCACTCGCCGCCGGCATTGTGGGTGAGGGCACCGAGCCTGGGCGATGGCTGGCTGAAAGTGCCGTTGTATCCGCACCCGCTGCGCGGCCAGAAGATCTGGAACGTGCTCGGCTGGTTCCTCGCCATCGGCCTGCTTTCTACGGCGTCGGCATGGATTTTCGTCAGCCAGCTCAACCAGCCGTTGAAGCGCCTGGTGTATGCCGCGCGGCAACTCGGCCAGGGCCGCAGCGTACGTCTGCCGATCAGTGATACGCCGAGCGAAATGACCGAGGTTTATCGCGCCTTCAACCAGATGGCCGAGGACGTCGAACAGGCCGGACGTGAGCGGGAGCTGATGCTGGCGGGGGTTTCCCACGACTTGCGCACACCGCTGACGCGCTTGCGCCTGTCGCTGGAACTGATGGGCGATCACACCGACCTCACCGACGACATGGTCCGCGACATCGAGGACATGGACGCGATTCTCGACCAGTTCCTCGCGTTCATTCGCGACGGTCGTGACGAGTCGGTGGAAGAGGTCGACCTCAGCGATCTGGTGCGCGAAGTCGCCGCGCCATACAACCAGAACGAAGAGAAAGTGCGCCTGCGCCTGGAACCGATCCAGCCGTTTCCGCTGCGTCGGGTGTCGATGAAACGCCTGCTCAACAACCTGATCGGCAATGCCTTGAACCATGCCGGTACCGGCGTTGAAGTAGCGGCGTATGTATCGGGAGATACCAGCGCGCCGTATGTGGTGCTGAGTGTGATGGACCGTGGCGCGGGAATTGATCCGTCCGAGCTTGAAGCGATCTTCAACCCGTTTACCCGAGGTGATCGGGCTCGCGGTGGCAAAGGCACCGGGCTGGGGCTGGCGATCGTGAAAAGGATTGCGGCGATGCATGGCGGCAATGTCGAATTGCGCAACCGGTCCGGGGGTGGACTGGAGGCGCGGGTGAGATTGCCGTTGGGGTTGATGTTGCCGCGTGATGCTGTTTAAGCGCTGAGATCTTCAAGAGGGCGGATGGCCCCTTCGCGAGCAGGCTCGCTCCCACATTTTGGAATGCGATCAACTGTGGGAGCGAGCCTGCTCGCGAAGGCGGCTTTCCAGCCGCCGAATATCTCTGGGTTAACCTTTGCCCTTGGTGCGAGTCATATTCGGCCCGCCATTCTTTTCCAGATGCTCGATGATGATTCCGGCGACATTCTTGCCAGTGGTGGTCTCGATGCCTTCCAGTCCCGGCGACGAATTCACTTCCATCACCAGCGGACCGTGATTGGAGCGCAGGATATCCACACCCGCCACCGCCAGGCCCATGACCTTGGCAGCGCGTAACGCGGTCATGCGTTCTTCCGGGGTGATCTTGATCAGGCTGGCGCTGCCACCGCGATGCAGGTTGGAGCGAAACTCGCCCGGTTTGGCCTGGCGCTTCATTGCGGCGATCACCTTGTCGCCGACCACGAAGCAGCGGATATCCGCGCCGCCGGCTTCCTTGATGTATTCCTGGACCATGATGTTCTGCTTCAGGCCCATGAACGCCTCGATCACCGATTCTGCCGCCGTGGCTGTTTCGCACAGCACCACGCCGATGCCCTGGGTGCCTTCCAGTACCTTGATCACCAGCGGTGCACCGTTGACCATGGCGATCAGGTCGGGAATATCGTCCGGCGAGTGGGCAAAACCGGTGACCGGCAAACCGATTCCGCGCCGCGACAGCAGTTGCAGCGAACGCAATTTGTCCCGCGAACGGGCAATGGCCACAGACTCGTTGAGCGGGAACACGCCCATCATTTCGAACTGACGCAACACCGCGCAGCCGTAGAACGTCACCGATGCGCCGATCCGCGGGATCACCGCGTCAAAACCTTCCAGCGGTTTGCCGCGGTAATGGATCTGCGGCTTGTGGCTGGCAATGTTCATGTAGGCGCGCAAGGTGTCGATCACTACCATTTCATGCCCGCGCTCGATTCCGGCTTCGACCAGACGGCGGGTGGAATACAGACGCGGATTACGCGACAGCACAGCGATCTTCATGCAACACCTGTGGAGGAGGTAGATACCGGGAACACCGGCTTGTCTTGTACATATTTGATGCCCGGATTGACCACCAACTGGCCATCGATCAGGGCTTTGGAACCGAGCAGCAGGCGATAGCGCATGGACTTGCGGCAGGCCAGAGTGAACTCCACCGGCCAGACCCGATCACCCAGGGCCAGCGTGGTGCTGATCACATAGCGCACCTGGGCATGGCCGTTGGAGCTCTTGATGGTTTTGCGCGTGACCAGCGGCGCTTCGCAGCGCCGGTGACGCAACTGCACCACCGTGCCGAGATGCGCAGTGAAGCGCACCCATTTCTCGCCGTCGCGTTCGAACGGCTCGATGTCGGTGGCGTGCAGGCTGGAGGTGCTGGCGCCGGTGTCGATTTTTGCGCGCAGGCCCGCAACTCCCAAACCCGGGAGCGCCACCCACTCGCGCAGACCGACAACGGTCAAATGATCAAATGTCTTCAAAGAAAAAAACCAAGGGTTAACGCTTCCAGGCCCCGTCCGGCACCTGGGCCAACGCTTTGAACGCAGGTCTGGCGAACCAGTAGCCCTGCATCAGGAATATTCCACAGTCCGCGAGGAAATCCCGTTCCCCGGCGCTTTCTATGCCTTCGGCAATGACTGTAACGTCCAACTCCGCACACATTGTGACAATCCCCCGAACGATCACCTGACGGACACGATCCTGGTCAATATCGCGGATCAGCGCCATGTCGAGTTTGATCAGGTCTGGTTGGAAATCGGCCAGCAGATTGAGCCCCGAATAGCCGGCACCGAAATCGTCGATGGCGGTCTTGAAGCCGAATTCGCGGTATTCACGCAGAATATTGGTCAAATGGCGATAATTATCTACGTGCTCGATTTCCAGAGTTTCGAAAATCAGTCGGTCGATCGGAAAGTTGTGTTTGCGTGCGGCCTCCAGTGTGCTGCGAATGCATAGCTCTGGACGGTAGACGGCGTTGGGCAAAAAGTTGATCGACAAGTGTGTCTGCATATTTAGGCTCGCCGCACCTTCGATGGCGCGGGTCCGGCAGAGCTGGTCGAAACGGTAGCGGTTGTCTTCTGTAACCTGATTTAACACCGACAGTGCACCTTCCCCTGACACGCCTCGGACCAGCGCTTCGTGGGCAAATACCGATTGATCGCGCAGGTCGACAATCGGCTGGTAGGCGAAGGCAAAATCGAAATCCAGCGGTTCGCTTTGCTGGCAGCCCTGGCAACCGCCCCTAGGTGAGGTCAACGAAGTTGGAAATTTAGTCACGCGGTCACTCCAGGCCGGTCGGGCGGCGAAGATCACAGTCAATCTGGAGGGCCGAGTTCTTGCGCCCGACAGAAACGGTAGTACAGTTCCGACTACTGGCTGAGCGAGGAATTCATATGGGACAGAAGCAGGAGGAGGACGACAAGGTCCGTCTCGATAAGTGGTTATGGGCGGCGCGTTTCTACAAGACGCGTGCTCTGGCCAAAGCAGCAATCGAAAGCGGCAAGGTGCATTGTCGTGGCGAGCGCTGCAAGCCGGGCAAGGAGCCGCGCATTGGTGATGAGTTCGAGATTCGCACCGGCTTCGAAGTGCGCACGGTGAGGGTCGAGGCATTGTCGATCGTGCGTCGTGGCGCACCCGAGGCGCAAACCTTGTACGCGGAGACCGAAGCGAGTGTCGCCAAGCGTGAAGCGGCTGCGGCGATGCGCAAGGCGGGCTCGTTGGGCGTGAGCACCGATGGCAAGCCGAGCAAGAAGCAGCGGCGGGATCTGTTCAAGTTTCGCGGTAGCAGCAACGAAGATTGAAACGTTGTGCCGGCCTCTTCGCGAGCAGGCTCGCTCCCACATTCGATCGAGTCGTCTGTGGCAGCGAGCCTGCTCGCGAATCGAGTACGACGCGGTATCAGGCGCTACGCACCACACTCATCCGCGACACCATCGGCAGCTTGCCCAGCAACGCGAAAATCGGCGCGGTCAGCTTCAACCAGAGGTTCGACGCGTGATAGGCAAACGGCGTGTAGTAACCCCAGCCCAACGCCCACACCGCCAGCAGCAAGCCGCCGATGTAGTCGTCCTGACCCCAATGCGCGCCGGCCACCAGACGCGGCAGCATGAACAACACTGCCAGACCCCATACTGTTAGAAATTGTCCGACGGTGCGGCTGAACACGCCCATGAACAATGCCCAGATCAACAGCACTGAGGCATGATCACCGGGGAAACTCTGGCCGGAACGGTCCTTCAGCTCCCAGGTTTTTTCCAGGTGCGGAAAGTAATCGCTGATGTGCACGGCGCCCTCAAGCACCATTGACGGGCTGCTGTGCTGCCAGCCCATGTGATCGGCGAATTTGGAAAACAGCGCGCGGATCACCACCATCAGCAGCAGGATCGAGAAAAAACCGAAGAACGCGCGACGCACGTCGATCGCCCTGATAACCCAATCGCCCTTGATCAGCAGCGTCAGCAGAATCAGTCCGACGACGATGTCGAACGGGCGCAGACTTGCAATTGCCCAGATGTGGAGCCATATCGGGTTGCTGGCCAGCGGCGCATTCAACGAGCGGAACAGCCACTCGTCGAAAATCACACACAGCATCTGACCGGTAGGCCATAACCAGAAAGCCAGTAGCGCCAGCGGCACTACGTTACACAGAACCAGCCGGCCGAGGTTCCACCTTGATTGGAACAAACCCGGATTGTTCATAAAATGCCTCCCATGGCGAAAAAGCGCCGGCACCAAAAAAAGTGCCAGCAAGCGCAAATTTTCACGTTTTGTAACCATTTTGTCATCACATTCAGATACCCAGACCTATGACCGATCTAGCGGATACCGATTTCACTCAACGCTTCATCTTCGATGACAGCGACACTCGCGGCGAACTGGTAGCGCTGGAGCGCAGCTACGCCGAAGTCCTCGCCAAACACCCGTACCCGGAGCCGGTCGCGCAGTTGCTCGGCGAACTGATGGCGGCCGCGTCGTTACTGGTCGGCACGCTCAAGTTCGATGGCTTGCTGATTTTGCAGGCGCGCTCGGAAGGGCCGATTCCGCTGCTGATGATCGAGTGTTCCAGCGAGCGCGAAATCCGTGGCCTGGCGCGTTACGACGCCGAGCAGATCGCGGTTGACGCAACCCTTGCCGACTTGATGCCGAACGGCGTTCTGGCCCTGACCGTCGACCCGACTGTCGGCCAGCGCTATCAGGGCATTGTTGATCTTGACGGCGAGACACTGTCGGACTGTTTCACCAACTATTTCGTCATGTCGCAGCAGGTCGGCACCCGCTTCAAGCTCTTCGCCGACGGTCGTCGTGCCCGTGGCATGTTGCTGCAACAACTCCCCGCCGATCGCTTGAAAGACGGAGAGGACCGCGCCGCCAGCTGGCAGCATCTCACCGCGTTGGCCAGCACTCTGAGCGCCGATGAATTGCTCAGTCTCGACAACGAAACCGTGCTGCATCGCCTGTACCACGAAGAGCAGGTACGTCTGTTTGATGTGCAGCATCTGCGCTTCAGTTGCAGCTGCTCGCGGGAACGCTCCGGCAATGCGCTGGTCAGTCTTGGGCTGGAAGATGCGCTGGCGCTGGCCGCCGAGCAGGGCGGCAAAGTCGAGATCGATTGCCAGTTCTGCAATCAGCAGTACCTGTTTGACGCAGCCGATATTGCTCAATTGTTCGCTGGCGCGGGCGTCGATACGCCGTCAGATACCCGTCACTAAAACGGTTCAGCGCAGGTAAATTCACTGCGGAATGACGGAATATCGCCGTTACGACGGGAGGACCCTACTCTTTTTGGGCTTTTCTGGCATAATCCGGCCCACTTTTTTCGCGGTAGTAGTGCACGACTTTCTACTACAAAACGTTTGGAGCACACTCGGCCACTGGCCGACGGGGAACCTCATGACGCAAGCCAATAACGCCGTGTACACCGATCTGAGTGTTGATGATCTGGTAAAAGAAGCCCTGAATCGCGGTGAAGGCGAGCTTGCCGATACCGGCGCTCTGGTTGTTCGCACCGGTCACCGCACCGGCCGCTCGCCAGTCGACCGTTTCATCGTTGAAGAGCCTTCCACCCAGGCCGCTATCGCCTGGGGCCCGATCAACCGCAAGTTCCCGGCCGACAAGTTCGATGCCCTGTGGGCTCGCGTCGAGGCCTTCAACAACGCGCAAGAGCACTTCGTTTCCCACGTGCATGTAGGCGCGGCGGAAGATCACTACCTGGCCGTGAAAATGACCACACAGACTGCCTGGCAGAACCTGTTCGGTCGTTGCCTGTTCATCAACCCGGCCCAGTACAACCCGGCTGGCCGTGAAGAATGGCAAGTGCTCAACGTTGCCAACTTCGAGTGTGTGCCTGAGCGTGACGGCACCAACTCCGACGGTTGCGTGATCATCAACTTCGCGCAGAAGAAAGTGCTGATCGCTGGCATGCGTTACGCCGGCGAGATGAAGAAAGCCATGTTCTCGGTGCAGAACTTCCTGCTGCCGGCCGCTGACGTGCTGCCAATGCACTGCGCTGCCAACATCGGCGAAGACGGTGACGTGACCCTGTTCTTCGGTCTGTCGGGCACCGGTAAAACCACCCTGTCGGCCGACGAAAGCCGTTACCTGATCGGTGACGACGAACACGGCTGGGGCGAAGGCGTGGTGTTCAACATCGAAGGCGGTTGCTATGCCAAGTGCATCGACCTCTCCGAGAAGAACGAGCCGGTTATCTGGAAAGCCATCAAGCACGGCGCGGTGCTGGAAAACGTCGTCATCGACGACGCCAAGCACGCCGACTATGCCGATGTCAGCCTGACCCAGAACAGCCGCGCCGCCTACCCGCTGGAGCACGTTGCCAAGCGTTCCGAGAAGAACCTGGGTGGCGAGCCAAACGCGGTGATCTTCCTGACCTGCGACCTGACCGGCGTGCTGCCGCCAGTGTCGATCCTCAACGAAGAGCAAGCGGCCTACCACTTCCTGTCCGGCTACACCGCACTGGTGGGTTCGACTGAAATGGGTTCGGGCAGCGGCATCAAGTCGACCTTCTCCACCTGCTTCGGCGCACCGTTCTTCCCGCGTCCGGCGGGTGAATACGCCGAACTGCTGATCAAGCGCATCCGCGGCTTCGGCTCCAAGGTCTACCTGGTCAACACCGGCTGGACCGGCGGCGGCTACGGCGTCGGCCAACGCTTCAACATCCCGACCACCCGCGCGGTGATCGCAGCGATCCAGAGCGGCGCTCTGATCGGTGCTGCCACCGAGCACCTGGACACCATCAACCTCGACGTGCCACTGGCCGTTCCGGGCGTCGACACCAACCTGCTCAACCCACGCAACACCTGGGCTGACAAGGCTGCGTACGACGAGGCAGCGAAAGCATTGGCCGGTCTGTTCATCGAGAACTTCAAGAAGTTCGAAGTGAGCGACGCGATCAAGGCGGCTGGGCCGAAGTTGTAAGTAGTAGTTTGCAGTGAATAAAAAACCGCCCTTTGGGGCGGTTTTTTATTTCTGATCTGAAATGTAGCTTGGTTGGACTCAAAGACTTGGCTTGCCCTGGCTATCTGTCAATCAGCCAGGGCACTCAGCACATGGACAGGATCGTTATGAATGGCCTTGAGTAGTGCTTTGGCCGGCCCTGTCGGCTGACGACGACCTTGCTCCCAATTACGTAACGTTCCCAACTGGACATCGATCAAGGCTGCGAACTTTGCCTGCGTCATTCCCGTCGCTTTGCGAATCTGTTTAACCTGTAATGCATCCACATAGAATTCGCGGGACGGCTTTTTTTCACCCCGAAGAATCTCATCCATTTCCTGCACGCTTTCCATCAGCTCATCAAAAAACTTGCTCATGGTTACCTCCAGTTTCCAATCATGGCCTTCAGTGCTTTCCGTTCGTCTTGGGTAAGATCCTGCTGCTCGTTTTTTGGGTAAATCATCAACAACGCGATCTGTGATGCTGAAACGAAGTGGTAGTAGATAACCCGTGCGCCACCCCGTTTGCCATGGCCTTTGGAGGCGACTCGTGTTTTACGCACCCCGCCGGTTCCTTCGATTACATCGCCAATAGACGGATTTGCGACCAACTGCTTTTGAAAGGTGGCGTAGGCATCGTCGTCCAGTAACTCTCTTACTCGCTGCGAAAGCAGCGACATCCACGACTATAGGTACCCACCACCCGCTCGCGATAGCCGACAAGACATCGCGTGAAGTAGGAATGGGACGAACAATTCGCCAGACGTTGCTACCGATTATTAAACGCTTTTCAACGCAAATGTTGGTAGCCAGAAATATCCAGCAGGCTTGTGGTCAGTCCTGTTGCCGGCCGGTAGATCGTGCCTTTGACTGCCGAAAACGGCACGCCTTTGCTGCCCAGCGAGACATAGCGCTCGCCTTTGTCCTGTTCGGTGAAATAGGTGTAGGACTGGCTGTGCATCTTCTTGTAGCGGGCTTCGTCGCTGACGATGGTGCCGGTGAAGCGCAGTAGGTCGGCATCGCTCAGGTTGAGCGTTTTGCTCAGTGGCACGCCCCAACGCTTGAGGCAGGTTTCCGCCAGATGGCGAACGATGCGGCCGGGCTCGATCAGCGCATTGAGGTCGCTGCTGTTGGTGGGATCGCCGCCGAGGGCCGTGGCGTTGCCGGCGAGGGTGGCGTGGCGACCGGCCATTGGATAGATCGAGGTTTTGGTGCCGGTAGCGGTTTGCGGGATCACGCAGCTGAAGCCTTTTGAGCGCTCGTCGCGGGCATAGAAGGCGATGTATTCCTTGACGTTGGATTGAAGTTTGACGCGGTTTTCCTGGAAGTTGCCGATGCCCGGGACTGGATCAATCGCAAATATATTCACCGGAATATGTTTGAGTGCAGCGTCCTGGAACATCGCATTGGCGAGCATGTGGCAACTGATACCGCCACGGCTCCAGCCGACCAGATTGACTCGCGCGGGAGTAACGCCGTTCTTGCGGAAAGTCTTGATGATTTGTTCCTGTAGTTTCTGTTGCGTGATACTGCGATCGCCATAGTTATACTGGCGCCAGAACCAGGAGCCTTCCACTTTTACATCTTCAATAGGAATGCCTGCGGCTTTCAGACGGTTATATTCTAACTCGGTCAGTTGTTTACGCTGCCAGTCGCATTTGCCTTTGATAATGTTCACAGCGTGTTGCACGTTTTCATCCCAGCCTTTGCCGAACAGGGTGCCGGAAAGGCCGTATTCAGAGGTCTTGGTGAACAGGTCGTCGGCTTGCAGATTGCCGCTGCCAGGGCCATCGACGACGATCCACTCGGCAAATTCGCGTCCGCTGTGGTGTGCAGCGAGCGTAGAAACGATTTCGCCGTCCCAGAAGCTTTTATGTTTGTCATCAAATTTGTTGGAGCCGGTGCCGCAGAAAAATATTGTTAAAGTTGTCATTTCGTTGCTCTTGCATATGTATAAGAGCAGCCAAGTTAGTTTTAGGTGGTGTAAAAAATAAAGGGCGCTGTTGTATCTGTGTTTGTAATGTGAAGTTTGTTATATATATGTAGCTGAGCTTTTCGAAAGTATGTCGAGGCGCTTCGATTGTTAAACGCTTGGTTTTCGCTTCCCATGTATCATTCAGTATCGATTCAACCCCGACCTTTTCTCGACTCGCTGCAATCGCCCGCTAGGCTTTGGGCATGGCAGCAGTCAAAGGAGTGACAGCAAATGCACCACACCCTGGAACAGGTTTTTGGTTATCCACAGCTTCGCCCCGGTCAGGAGGCCGCTGTCAGCGCGGTGCTGGCGGGGCGATCCGCGGCGGCGATCTTTCCCACCGGCTCCGGCAAATCGCTTTGCTACCAACTGCCGGCGCTTTTACTGCCACACCTGACATTGGTGGTTTCGCCGTTGCTGGCGTTGATGCAGGATCAACTGGCGTTTCTCAAGTCCCGCGGCATCTCGGCAGGCAGTATCGATTCGGCGCAGAGCCGCGAGGATGCCAACGACGTCATGGCCCGTGCGCGTTCGGGCGAGCTGAAGATTCTGATGATCTCCGTCGAGCGGTTGAAGAACGAGCGCTTCCGCAATTTCCTGCAGCAGGTGCCGATCTCGTTGCTGGTGGTCGACGAGGCGCACTGCATTTCCGAATGGGGCCACAACTTTCGGCCGGACTATCTGAAACTGCCCGACTACCAGCGTCAGTTCAACATTCCGCAGGCTTTGCTGCTCACCGCCACGGCGACACCAAAAGTCATCGCCGACATGCAGGCCAAATTCGCCATCGCTCCGGACGATGTAGTGACCACTGGTTTCTATCGGCCCAACCTCAATTTGCTGGTCGAGCCTGTACGCGGTCAGGACAAACGCCGGCGTCTGGTCGAATGGATGACCGAGCGTCCCGGGCAACCGAGCATTGTCTACGTGACGTTGCAGAAGACCGCCGAGCACATCGCCGAGCATCTTCAACGCAACGGAATTCAGGCCGAGGCATACCACGCAGGTTTGCCCCACGATCAGCGTGAAGACATTCAACGTCGCTTTATGGCCGGGCAGTCCAATTGCATTGTCGCCACCATTGCCTTCGGCATGGGCATCGACAAGAGCGACATCCGTAACGTCGTGCATTTCGATCTGCCCAAATCCATCGAAAACTACAGCCAGGAAATCGGCCGCGCCGGGCGTGACGGGCAGCCCTCCGACTGCCTGGTACTGGCCAACCGCGACAGCCTCAATGTGCTGGAAAACTTCGTCTACGGTGATACGCCCGAACGCGACGGGATTCATTATGTGCTCGAAGAGCTCAAAGCCTCAGTGCCGGACGGACAATGGGAGTTTTTGCTTGGGCCATTGGCGGATCAGAGCAACATTCGCTCGTTGCCGTTGAAGACTTTGCTGGTGCAGCTGGAACTGCGAGGCCTGATCGCGCCGCGCTACGCTTATTACGCTGAATACCGCTTCAAATATCTGCTTGAGCCTGAAGCATTGCTCCAGCGCTTCGAAGGCGAGCGCAGGGATTTCGTTGCGGCGATCATCAGGACGTCCACGCGAGCACGCACCTGGGCCACAGTAGATTTCGAGGCGATGTTTTCGCAGTATTCCGCCGAGCGCAATCGCGTAGTGACAGCGCTTGATTACTTCCAGGAAAAAGGCTGGGTCGAGCTT
The DNA here is from genome assembly GCF_056278925.1 of Pseudomonas sp. TE9122. NCBI lineage: Bacteria > Pseudomonadati > Pseudomonadota > Gammaproteobacteria > Pseudomonadales > Pseudomonadaceae > Pseudomonas > Pseudomonas sp. TE9122. The sequence continues at coordinate 5,715,880 of NZ_JBWBQI010000001.1, forward strand.
GAAAGCAAGCAAATGACCGAGGTTTACAGCCTGCTGCAAAGTGATTTTGCCAGCGACGCCCTGAGCGCTGAGCTGCACGAGTACTTCACTCGTCACGAAGAGACTGAAGTGGCGCGAATTCACGCCATGCTTGAGGTGTTCGCCACCGAACGCTGCCTGGGTTATCGCCTGGCCGAGTATTTCGGTGATCACAATGCCCCCGAGCGTTGTGGCCATTGTTCGGTATGTCACGGCCAGATCGCGCGGTTGCCGGAGCCGCCGCCATTGCCGCCGCTTGTGGATAAAAACTTCGCGCAGTTGTGTGGTGAATTTATCCACAGGCATGAGCAGCAAACAGGGCGTATTCCATCGGCCGAACGTCTGACGCGGTTCCTGTGCGGAATCAGCGTGCCGTTGTTCACCAAACTGAAGGCGCGGGCGATACCGGGTTTTGCTGCGTTGGAAGAATACCCCTACGCGCAGGTCCGCGAGTGGGCGCAAGAGCACCTTTGACCCCTGTAGGAGCTGCCGAAGGCTGCGATCTTTTGATGTTGATTTTTTCAAGATCAAAAGATCGCAGCCTTCGGCAGCTCCTACTTCAAGTGTCATCAAGGCAGAGCCTCCATCCATCCGCTGAATGTCGATCATCACGGTAATAAACTTCAAAAACCGCCGTTGCCTGACTAAGGTTGGAATCTGTCTTCGGGCCACCCACAAGAGAACAACATGAGCCAGACATCCTTCGAAATCCAGCAAGCTGCGGTGATCGGTGCGGGCACCATGGGCCGTGGCATCGTCATGTGCCTGGCCAATGCCGGCGTGAGCGTGCAGTGGGTGGACAACAATCCACAGATGCTTGAGCAGGCGCTGACGACGGTCGCGCAAACTTATGCACACAACGTGCGTCAGGGCCGCATCGATCAGGCCGAAGCGGATGCGCGAATGGCTCGCGTATCAGTAGCGGCGGATTACGCATCGATTCGCAATGTCGATCTGGTGATCGAAGCGGTGTACGAAAACCTTGAACTGAAGCAGAAGATCTTTCGCGAGCTGGATGGCTTGCTCAAGCCCGAGGCTTTGCTGGCGAGCAACACCTCGGCGCTGGACATCGACGCCATCGCGGCTGCGACCCGGCGCCCGGAACAGGTGCTGGGTCTGCATTTCTTCAGCCCCGCGCACATCATGAAATTGCTGGAAATCGTGCGCGGTGCGCAGACCTCGCCAGCGGCACTCGAGGCAGCGTTGTCGCTTGGCAAGCGCATGGGCAAGGTCAGTGTGGTGTCGGGCAACTGCCACGGTTTTATCGGCAACCGCATGCTGCATCCGTATGTACTGGAAGCGCGCAAGATGCTTCTCGAAGGCGCTTATCCACAGCAGGTGGATACCGCGCTGCAAGGCTTCGGCTTCGCCATGGGGCCGTTTCGCATGTACGACGTGGTTGGCATCGATCTGGAATGGCGTGCTCGGGAGCTAGCTGGCAAGGGGCAGGATGCGCCCGAAGTTCAGGTGGATAACCGCCTGTGTGAGATGGGCCGGTTCGGGCAAAAGTCCGGTAACGGTTATTACCATTATGAGCCGGGCAGTCGCCAGGCCGAGCATGATCCCGAGGTCGATGCATTGGTACTGCGGGTCAGCGAAGATCTGGGTTTCCAGCGTCGCGACATCGGTCCCGAAGAAATCGTTGAGCGCTGTTTGCTGGCTCTGGTCAACGAAGGCGCGAAGATTTTGCAGGAAGGCATTGCCGGCTCGGCCCATGACATCGATCTGGTGTACTTGAACGGCTATGGTTTTCCAGCGGATAAGGGTGGGCCGATGGCGTGGGCGGATCGGCAGGGGCTAGCGGATATTCATCAGCGCTTGCTGGCGCTGGAGACACGCCAGGGCGATCAGTGGAAGCCGGCGCGGTTGATTGGCGAACTGGCGGCGCAGGGGAAGGGGTTTGCTGATCGCTGACACCAGTCGGCTGTGCTGACGCCTTCGCGAGCAGGCTCGCTCCCACAGGTAAAGTGTTCGTCATCACGATCAAATTCAATTAAGAGAATGCGAGAACCCTGCATGAATCAACGCTGCGACTACCCCCACTTCCAGCCCATCACCACACGCTGGCACGACAACGACGCCTACGGTCACGTCAACAACGTCACCTACTACAGCTTCTTCGACACGGCGGTGAACACTTATCTGATCCAGGTCGGTGGCCTGGATATCCATGACGGCGAAGTGGTGGGATTCGTGGTCAGTTCCGCCTGCGATTACTTTGCCTCGATCGCTTTCCCCGATCTGATCGAGATCGGACTGCGGGTCGGCAAGCTGGGCAACAGTTCGGTGCAATATGAATTGGCTGTGTTCAAGGTCGGCGAAAGCGAGGCGTGTGCGGCGGGACGGTTCGTGCATGTGTTTGTTGATCGGGCGAGCAATCAGCCGGTGCCGATTCCTGCCGGTTTGCGCGGGGCGCTGGAGCGGCTGGTGGTCTAGACGCGCAAAAAAAATCGCAGCCCAAAAGCTGCGATTTTTTGTTCAAGCCTTCGCCTTAGTGGTGGCGATAGTACTTGTGATGCTTGCGGTGGCCGTAGGCATGGCCGCGACCTGGATGACCACGGTCGCGGTAGTAGCGACGGTCATCATGGCGACGGTCGTAACGACGATCATCGTCGTCACTCTTGTTGCCCATGTAGTTACCCAGTGCGCCACCTGCGCCGCCACCAGCGGCGGAGCCGATCAGGCTGCCGGTGGTGCCGCCGAGACTACGGCCAACCACGTTACCGCCGGCTGCACCCAGTGCACCGCCGATGGCCGCTTCGCCACGGCTGCGCTTGTCTGCACCGACCGCACTACCACCCGCGCCGCCCAGGGCTGCGCCGATGGTGGAACCTGTATTGCCGCCTAACGATTGACCGACGACCGAGCCAAGAACCCCGCCCAATGCGCCGCCCACACCTGCTTCGGTGGTGCCTCCGGCAGAAGCGAAGCCACTGACCAGGCCAAGGGACAACAAGAGAATCGAGGAGAACTTCATAGAGGATGAGCCTCAAAGGGATGACGGCGCCGATCCTGAAGCTCTGCAATGGGCGTGACAATCAAAATCCGACGAATAACACGACTTGTATACAATATTGCAAGTTACTGTTTTTTCACCGGAACTTAACCGATTTTCGCCGGTCTTTAGCTACTTCGGACAGGCCGTTTTCATGCAGAAACGGCCTTTTTTGTGGGCGGTCGAAAATCTTTGCCACGGCAGATCTGTTGACAGGTCGATCGCATACGCGAGCAGGCTCGCTCCCACCTTTGAAATGCATTCCAAGTGTGGGAGCGAGCCTGCTCGCGAAGGGGCCGGATCTGGCTCCGCGGTTAAGCGGATTTAGCCATGATCAACCCAGTCTCACTCGCCGCTTCCAGCCGGATCGCAATGAACTTCGACGTCGGCGTGTGGCTGCCATCCCCCGTACTTTCCAGCGGCACCAGCGGATTGACCTCCGGATAGTACGCCGCCGCCTGCCCCGCAGGAATATCGAACGCCAACAATGTAAAACCTTTCACCCGACGCTCGCGACCGTCGTCCCAGATCGACACGATGTCGGCCTTCTGCCCCGGACGGAAGCCCAGGCGAATGATGTCGGCCTCGTTGGCGAACAGCACGTCACGCTGGCCCTTCACGCCGCGATAACGGTCGTCGAGACCATAGATCGTCGTGTTGTACTGATCGTGGGAACGCATCGATTGCAGGATCAGATCCGGCACCTGGCCGGTGGCGCGGGTGCGTTCGTGAACCAGATCTTTCGGCAACTGGTTAGCGCGGAAATTGGCACGGCCCGATGGCGTGTTCCACTTGCGGGCGCCAGCCGAGTTGCCCAGATAGAAGCCGCCCGGGTTTTTGATCTTGTCGTTGAAGTCTTTGAAACTCGGGATGGTGTCGGCGATCAGTTCGCGAATGCGCCCGTAATCGGCCACCAGCCAGTTCCAGTCCACCGGTTGGCTGCCCAACGTCGCGGCAGCGATGCCGGCGATGATCGACGGCTCCGAGCGCATCTGGTTCGACAGCGGCTGCAACTGGCCGTTGGAAGCGTGGACCATGCTGAACGAGTCTTCCACGGTCACCGCTTGCGAGCCTTCGGTCTGAATGTCGATGTCGGTACGGCCCAGGCACGGCAGGATCAGCGCGTCTTTACCGTGAGCGAGGTGGCTGCGGTTGAGTTTGGTGCTGATCTGCACAGTCAGGTCACAGTTGCTCAGCGCTTCGAAGGTGCGCGAGCTGTCCGGCGTGGCCTGGGCAAAGTTGCCGCCCAAGCCGATGAACACCTTGGCGCGACCTTCGGCCATCGCATGGATTGCCTCGACCACGTTGTGACCGTTATGACGCGGCACCTTGAACTGGAAGCGACGCTCCAGCGAGTCGAGGAACGCCACCGGTGGACGCTCGTTGATGCCCATGGTGCGGTCGCCCTGCACGTTGCTGTGACCACGCACCGGGCACAGACCGGCGCCAGGTTTGCCGATATTGCCGCGCAGCAGCATCAGATTGGCGATTTCCTGAATGGTCGGCACCGAATGACGGTGCTGGGTGATGCCCATGGCCCAGCACATGATCACGTTCTTGCCTTTGGCGTACATGCGCGCGGCTTGCTCGATCTCGACCAGGGTCAGGCCGGACTGCTCGACGATCTGCTCCCACGAGGTGTCGTCGACGATGGCCAGATACTCCAGCACGTTAGCGCTGTGGGCATTGAGGAAATCATGGTCGAACACCGCCGGTTCGCCAGCCTTCTGCGCATCGCGTTCCCATTGCAGGAGGAACTTGGCCATGCCGCGCAGCACCGCCATGTCGCCGCCGAGTGCCGGGCGGAAGTACGCAGTGTTGGTCGGCTTGTCGCCGTTGGTGAGCATTTCGATGGGGTGCTGGGGATGCTGAAAACGCTCCAGACCGCGCTCTTTCAGCGGATTGATGCACACCACCTGGGCGCCGCGTTTCACCGCTTCACGCAACGGTTCGAGCATGCGCGGATGGTTGGTGCCAGGGTTCTGGCCCCAGACGAAAATCGCGTCGGCGTGTTCGAAGTCGTCGAAGGTCACCGTGCCTTTGCCGACCCCGACACTCTGCGCCAACGCTACGCCGCTGGCCTCGTGGCACATGTTCGAACAGTCAGGGAAATTGTTGGTGCCGTAAGCCCGCACGAACAGTTGATACAGATACGCCGCTTCGTTGCTGGCGCGCCCCGAGGTGTAGAACTCTGCCTGATCCGGGCTCGGCAGATTGCGCAGGTGCTTGCCGATCAGAGCGAAGGCATCTTCCCAACTGATCGGCTTGTAGCGATCGGACTCGGCGTCGTAGACCATCGGCTCGGTCAGGCGACCCTGATATTCCAGCCAGTAATCGCTCTGCTCCAGCAGCGAAGTGACGCTGTGCTTGGCGAAGAATTTGGCATCGACGCGACGCTTGGTCGCTTCCCAGTTCACCGCTTTGGCGCCGTTCTCGCAGAACTTGACCATGCCGCTCTCCGGCGAATCACCCCAGGCGCAACCCGGGCAGTCGAAGCCGCCGTTCTGGTTGGTCTTGAGCATCATGCGCAGGTTTTTCAGGGCGTTGTCGCTGGTCAGCCACGCCTGGGCCACACTGATCAGGGCGCCCCAGCCGCCGGCGGCACCTTTGTAAGGCTTGTAGCGCGGGACAGGTTTCTGGTCGGCTTGATGATGTTGGCTCACGCTTGATTCTCCATCGCGGGGCTGTACACCCGCGGCGCACTTTTCTGCGGCAGGTGGATGAGATTGAGGTTGTGGCGCCGGGCCCATTGCACGGCCAGGCCGGTAGGCGCCGACAGGCTGACCAGGGTCTGGATGCCGGCACGCAAGACTTTCTGGATCAATTCGAGGCTGCAACGGCTGGTGACGATCGCCAGCCCGCCCTCTGTGGATATCTTCTGGCGGATCAGTCCGCCGATCAGCTTGTCCAGCGCGTTATGCCGACCGATGTCTTCACGACCGAGCAGCAGTTCACCACTGGCGTTCATGAATACCGCCGCGTGCACCGCGCCGCAGTGCTGACCGAGCGGCTGGAACGCGCCGATGCGCTGGCGCAAACCGTCGAGCCATTCGATCGGTGGCAAGGCTGCGCCCGGCAATACCTTGAGATCAGGCAGTGCCTGTTCGACCGCTTCGACGCCGCACAGTCCGCAGCCGCTGGTGCCGGCCAACTGCCGACGCTGCTGTTTGAGGTTCCAGAACGCGCGGTTGGCAATGGTCACTTGCGCGTATTGCGCCGAGCCTGCGCCTGTCAGTTGCAGATCGTAGATATCGCTGGCGTCTTCGATGATGCCGCTGCCGAGGCTGAAACCGACGATGAAATCTTCGAGGTCGGTCGGTGTAACCAGCATCACTGCCTGGCTGATGCCGTTGTAGGCGATCGCCAACGCGACTTCCTCGGCCAGCGCGGTGCTGGCCGATGCCTCAAAGGGTAAATCGCTGTAGCTGTAGGTCTGGCTGGCGGCTGGCGCGGGCGTTTCAATTGCTGGCGCCGCGCAGGCTGAGCGCTTGGCGTTCATGGCATCACCGACGGTTTGATCTAGGTCAAGACTAGGCGCGGCAAGTTGTCGCGTCTAATCGCTATTACCGATCTACCGATAGATGCCGTCGATCAAGCGTCTTTTGACGATTTCTGATAAAGCGCGAAACAGGCTTCTGCCAGCGCTGAACGCGGCGCGCCACGGCGCATGATCAGGCCCAGCGGGGCGAGAGTGTGGGCATTTTCGATCGGTTGCAGGCGCAGGTGATCGGCGAGGGTTTCCGCGCCGCCGTCGAGGGGCATGATTGCGCAGCAAAAACCGCCGTGGACTGCTTGCAGCAGTTGATGCACGGCGTCGGTTTGCAACAGCGGTTGCGGCGTCAGGCCACGGCTGTGGAAGTTGTGGTCGATGGACTGGCGAAAATGCATGCCGCTGGTGAGCATGCACAGCGGCAGTTCGATCAGCGATTCCCAGCTCAGGGGTTCATCGCCGAAACTGAACGAGCGCTCGTCATAGAGCAGGCCCATGCGCGTCTCGTTGAAGGCCAGCGAATCGAAGCGCTCGCTGTCCAGACGCTCCAGATACGACACGCCAATGTCGATGCGGTTGTTCGCCAGGTGTTCGAGCACCTGCTCGGAGCTCAGCGAAGACAGCTCGAAACGCAGGTCCGGGTGCGCCGCGTGCAGTCGTTGCATCAGCGGTAACGGATCGAAACTCGACAGCGGCACCACGCCCAGGCGCAGCGTACCGATCAGGTTGCCGCGACAGGCCGCCGCTTCCGCCTGCAAGCCGTCATAGGCTGCCAGCACCGTACGCGCCCACGCCAGCACGCGTTCGCCCGGTGCGGTGAAGCCTTCGAAGCGCTGGCCGCGATTGACCAATGGCAGGTCGAGTTCTTCCTCGAGGCTGCGCAAGCGCATCGACAGGGTCGGCTGGGTGATGTGGCAGCGCGCGGCGGCCTGGCCGAAATGGCGGGTTTCGTCGAGGGCGATGAGGAATTTCAGTTGCTTGATGTCCATCTTCGCTCCGGGCGGTTGGCGGGGTGTGGCGATTCTACCGCCAGCGGCGCGGCAGCGTCATTGGTCGGACTGGAACCGGGTTTGGCCGGGGTGGTCTAGGCTTGGACGACTGGAACCCAAATCAAGGAGTGTGCGCTATGAGTCTGTTGAGCTTTGTGAAAGAGGCCGGTGAGAAGCTGATTGATCTGTTGACCCCAGGCAATGCCAATGCGAGTGAGCAGTTGAAGGAACATATCAGCAAGGTCGGGTTGGGCAATCCCAACGTGCAGGCGACCGTGGATGGCGACAAGGTGACGGTGACCGGTGAAGTGGCGAGCCAGGAAGAGAAGGAAAAGATTCTGCTCGCGGTGGGCAACATTGCGGGCGTAGGCAGTGTCGATGATCAGATCACGGTGACCGGACCGGTCGTCGTGGCTGCCGAGTTTGTCGAGGTCAAGGCAGGTGACACGCTCAGTGCGATCTCCCTGCGCGTCTATGGCAATGCCAACCAGTACCAGAAAATCTTCGATGCCAACAAACCGATGCTCAAGGATGTGAACAAGATCTATCCGGGACAAAAACTGCGCATTCCGAAATAACGCAATCATGTAGGAGCTGCCGAAGGCTGCGATCTTTTGACTTGGACTTTAAAAAAAGCAGATCAAAAGATCGCAGCCTGCGGCAGCTCCTACAGGGGTCAAAGCCCTGCAATCAAATCGCGGTAATCCTCGACTGCGGCAAACTCCGCTGTGTCCTTCGGCCCTTTGCGGCTGTCCGGTTCTTTCACCGCCAGCAAGTGCGCCACGCCAAAATCCCGCGCACTGCGCAGGATCGGCAAGGTGTCGTCGATAAACAGGCTGCGCGCCGGATCAAAACCGATGTCCGCCTGCAAGGCATCCCAGAACTGCGGGTTCTCCTTGGGATAACCGTAGTCATGCGAGCTGATCAGCCGCTCGAAGTACGGCGCCAGTTCGATCCGTTCCAGTTTCAGCGACAGCGAATCGCGGTGCGCGTTGGTGATCATGATCACCCGTTTGCCGGCGCGTTTGATTGCGCCGAGAAAGGTATCGGCATCGGCGCGCAGGGCGATCAAGTGGGCAGTTTCCTGTTTCAGTTCGCGCACCGATAATTTCAGTTCCGCGCTCCAGAAATCCAGGCAGTACCACTGCAACTGGCCAGCGTGGCGTTCGAACAACGGCTGCAATTCCAGCTCGGCCATGGCCCGGCTGATGCCGTGCAGTTCGGCGTAGCGTTGGGGCAGGTGTTCGAGCCAGAAATGGTTGTCGAAGTGCAGATCCAGCAGCGTGCCGTCCATGTCGAGCAGAACGGTATCGATGTCGGACCACGGTAAAGAAGGCATGGCAACGTCTCGAACGGTGAAAAGATATCCGACGCAAACAATCGGGAAAGCCGCGTTATAGTAGCGCGTTCACGCCAAGGAGCTTTGCATGCGCCAGAAACCCACCGTACTCGCCCGCGAGATCGTCGCCACCAGTCGCCTGTTTCGCGTCGAAGAACTCAAGCTGCGATTTTCCAATGGCGTGGAGCGCACTTACGAGCGTCTGGTCGGCAAGGGTGCGGGCTACGGCGCGGTGATGATCGTCGCGATGCTTGATGCCGAACACGCAGTGTTGATCGAGGAATACTGCGGCGGCACCGACGAATACGAACTGTCTCTGCCCAAAGGCCTGATCGAGCCGGGCGAAGACGTGCTGGCGGCCGCTGAGCGGGAACTCAAGGAAGAGGCCGGTTATGGCGCGCGTCAACTGGAACATCTGACCGAGCTGTCGCTGTCGCCCGGTTACATGAGCCAGAAAATCCAAGTGGTGCTGGCCACCGACCTGTATGAAGAGCGGCTGGAAGGTGATGAGCCGGAGCCGATGCGGGTCGACAAGGTCAACCTGCGCGAACTGTCGGCGCTGGCGCAGAATCCGCAATTTTCCGAGGGCCGCGCCTTGGCTGCGCTGTATCTGACCCGCGACCTGCTGAGCCAGCGCGGGGTGTTCAGCTATGAGTGAGACGTCGATGAATTTTCCCCATCCGCTGATGGCACCTGTGGTTGCGCTGGCTTTACAGGCTGGCGAGGCGATTCTGCCGTTCTGGCGCGCCGGCGTTGAAGTCACGGCCAAGTCCGATGATTCGCCGGTCACGGCCGCCGACCTGGCCGCCCATCACCTTATCGTTGCCGGGCTGACGGCGCTGGATCCGAGCATTCCGGTGCTGTCCGAAGAGGACGCCGACATCCCGCAAAGCGTGCGCGCCGGTTGGCAACGCTGGTGGCTGGTGGATCCGCTGGACGGTACCAAGGAGTTCATCAGCGGTAGCGAGGAATTCACCGTCAACATCGCGCTGATCGAAAATGGCCGGGTGGTGTTTGGTGTGGTGACGATGCCGACCAACGGTCGTTTTTATGTCGGCGGCGCCGGATTTGGAGCCTGGCGTGGCGACGAGGGCGGTACGCCGACGGCGATTCAGGTGCGCGATGTGCCTGCGTCGGGCGAGGCGTTTACCGTGGTCGCCAGCCGTCGACATTCCAGTCCCGAGCAAGAGCGTTTGCTGGCCGGGTTGAGCGCCAGTCTTGGTGAGTTGCAACTGGCCAATATCGGCAGTTCCTTGAAGTTCTGTCTGTTGGCCGAAGGTGCTGCTGATTGCTATCCGCGACTGGCGCCGACTTCGCAGTGGGACACGGCGGCAGCGCAGGGCGTGCTGGAAGGGGCGGGGGGCGAGGTGCTGGATTTGAAGGGTGAAGCGTTCAGTTATCCGCCGCGAGAATCGCTGTTGAACGAGTTCTTTCTGGCGCTGCCGGCGAAGGCTGCGTGGCGCGGACGGTTGTTGGAGTTGGCCCGAGGCTAACTGCCTGATCCGCAATTCCCCTCACCCCAGCCCTCTCCCCCAGGAGAGGGAGCCGACCGAGTTGTCTGGCGCTATGCATCGACCTGGAGAATCGAGTCGATTGTGGATTCGGCGAAGCAGTTTCAGGTCGACGTAAATCTGTAGCATCCCCGTATCGGTTCCCTCTCCCTCGGGAGAGGGCTAGGGTGAGGGGCTGTTGATCTTCAACGGTGCAAAACGTACTGCCCGGTAAATCTCACCGCCTCGTCCTCACTTCCCGCATTCAGTATCCGCGTATCCAGCGTCAGCCGCGCCCGTCCATAACGCCGATACATCGCCACAAAGCGTTTCCACACCGCGGCCTCCGGCGCCGGGCAAATGGCCATGGCGTCTCCCGTCACCGGCAGCGGATAACTGATCTGCCCTTCCTGAATGACGATATGTCCGTCGGCAATCCCTTCTTCCTTCAAACGTAAATGCAACCAGCCCCAACCGGCCAGCACCGCTGCGCAATACAGGCTGCCGCCAAACATGGTGCTCTTGTGATTGACGTTGGGCGCGAGCGGCAGGTGCAGGCTCAGTTGCTGCTCGCGCCACTCAAGCACCTCGAGGCCCATTTCGGCGGTCAGCGGAATGTCGTGATGCAGCACCGTTTGCAGGTATTCGCTTTCGCTGCTCATTCGTTGTCTTCCCCGTGGCTGCTGTCGCCGAAATTCAGACCGTGTTTGCGCAGCTTGTCATGCAGGGTCTTGCGCGGAATACCCAGAGCTTCGGCGAGGCTGCGCACCGAGCTGTGCGAGCGCGCCAGTTCGGCGGCTATCAACGATTTTTCGAAGTTTTCGACTTGCTCGCTGAGGCCGCCGCTGACCACTTCTACAGGCGCGCCGCCGCTGCCATCAGCGCTGTTGTCCAGTGCCAGTTCAAGGCCGAGGGCGAAGCGTTCGGCGGCATTTTGCAGTTCACGTACATTGCCTGGCCAAGTGTGGCGCAGCAGCAGGGCGCGGTGTGCCGGTTGCAGCTCGTGGGGCGGCAAGCCGTGACGGGCGCTGGCTTCATCGGCGTAATGCTGGAACAACACCAGTGCGTCTTCGCCGCGTTCGCGCAACGGCGGGATGCGCAGCGGCGCGACGTTGAGGCGGTAATACAAGTCGGCGCGGAAGCGGCCCTGATCCGCCGCCTGGCGCAGGTCTTCCTTGGTCGCGGCGATGACGCGGATGTCCAGCGGGATCAACTGATTGCCGCCCAGGCGCTCGACGACCCGCTCCTGGAGCATGCGCAGCAGTTTCACTTGCACGTCCATGCTCATGCTTTCGATTTCGTCGAGAAACAGCGTGCCGCCGTTGGCGAATTCGAATTTGCCGATGCGACGCTTCTGCGCGCCGGTGAAGGCGCCGGGCTCGTGGCCGAACAGCTCGCTTTCCACCACCGATTCGGCCAGGGCGCCGGCGTTGATCGCCACGAACGGGCCGTTGCGGCGGCTCGACAAATCGTGCAGCGCGCGGGCCACCACCTCTTTGCCGGCACCGGTTTCGCCGAGGATCAGCACGTCGGCCTTGGTCGCTGCCAGCGCGCCGATCTGTTCACGCAGGCGCAGCATTGGCGTCGAATGGCCGACCAGCCGAGCGCTCAATTCGTTGCGGTCGCTCAAGGCCAGACGCAGGCTGCGGTTGTCCAGCACCAGCCGCCGTAGCGCGAGGGCGCGACGGACGCTGTCGAGCAGTGCATCGCTGGCAAAGGGCTTTTCCAGAAAATCGTAAGCACCGGCGCGCATCGCTTGCACTGCCAGCGGTACGTCGCCATGGCCGGTGATCAGCAGCACCGGCAACTCGGGATCCTGTGCATGCAACTCGCTCAACAGTTCGAGGCCGTCCATGCCCGGCATACGGATGTCGCTGACCACCACCCCCGGCCAGTCTCGCTCAAGTTGCGCGGCCAGCCCATTGGCTTCGGACAGCGGCAGAATTTTCAGGCCGGCCAGGTCCAGGGTCTGGCCGAGAGCCTGGCGCAAGTGCGGATCGTCGTCGATCAACACTACCTGGATGCGATTGTCGATGGTCATGCACTTCGATCCTCGGACGGTTGCAGGCTGACTCCGGGCGCGCCGGCGCGCAGGCGCAGGGTAATCAGGGCACCGCCTTGTTTGTGGTTGGCGAACGACAGCTCGCCACCAAAGGCGCGCATCAGCGTTTCACAAATGGCCAGTCCCAGACCCAGACCCTGTGTGCGGGTCTTGGTGGTGTAAAAGGGCTCGCTGGCGCGGCCAAGAGCTTCCATGCAGAACCCGGGGCCATTGTCGCGAATGTACAGATTGACGCCGTCGGCGGTGGCTTCGGCACTCAGCCACAACTTGCGCGGCGGGCCTTTTTCGGTGAGCGCATCGAGGGCGTTGGCCAGCAGATTGCCGAGCACCTGGCGCAGTCGGGTTTCGCCGGCCTCGACCCACAGCGTGGCTGCGGGCAAGTCGCGGATCAGTTCGACTTCCATGCTGCGGCGACGTTTGGCGAGTAATGCCAGCGCATCGTCCAGCGCCGGTTGCAGAGCGACGCTTTCCGGTGCGTGGCGATCGCGCCGAGCGAAGGCACGCAAGTGGGCGATGATCGAGGCCATGCGCCCGGTCAGTTCGCTGATCAGCTTGAGGTTGCCGCGCGCGTCCTCGGTGCGCTGATGATCGAGCAGCACTTCGGCGTTTTCCGCATAACTGCGAATCGCTGCCAGCGGTTGATTGAGTTCGTGGCTGATACTCGCCGACATGGTCCCCAGTGCCGACAATTTGCCGGCCTGAACCAGATCGTCCTGAGCGCGCACCAGCTCCTGCTGGGCGTGCTCGCGCTCAAGCACTTCCTGCTTCAAACGGCGGTTGAGGCCTTCCAGATCGCTGGTACGTTCGGCCACCCGGCCTTCCAGTTCGCGGCGCGCCTTGGCCTCGAAGGCGATGCGCTCCAGATAATGCCGGCGACGTTGCATCATCAAACCCACCAGCAGCATCACCACCAACAGTGTGGCGCCGCCGATCGCGACCACCGTGCGCACCGGACGATCAATCAGCGTGCGCGGGGCGAGGATGCTCACGCTCCAGCCGGTCTCGGCGATGTCGTGGGTCTGCGTCAGCCAGGCGTCAGGGCTCAGGTTCAGCGGCCGGGGTTCACGGGTCGGATAGGGCTGGATCGCAGTGATCGCGGCGCGCTCGGCATCGCTCAACTCGCGAGTGGAGCGGAAACGCCATTCCGGGCGCGACGTCAGGATGACCACGCCGTTATGGTCGGTCACCAGCAGTTGTTCCGGGGTTTTGCCCCACAGGCTTTCCGTGTGGTCGAGGTCAACCTTGATCACCAGCACGCCGATGATTTTCTCGCCGCTGCGCACAGCCGCAGCGAAGAAATAACCGCGCTTGGCCGAGGTGGTGCCGAGGCCGAAGAAGCGTCCGAGGCGCCCGGCCATGGCTTCGCTGAAATACGGGCGGAAGGCGAAGTTGCGGCCGACGAAGCTGTCGCGTTTGTCCCAGTTCGACGCCGCCAGCGTCTGGCCGGATGTGTCCATCAGGTACATCACTTCAGCGCCGGTCTGCGCGGCGATGTTTTTCAGCAAGCGATTGGCGTTGCCTTGGGTCACGCCGTCGTCCGGCGCACCGAGCACTGCGCGCAGGGCCGGCAGATCGCCGAGAATCTGCGGCAACACTTCATAGCGATGCAGGGTGCCGAGCAGGTTGGCGACGTAGAGATCGAGGGTCTGGCGATTCTGCCCGGCGAGTTCGCTGCGGTAATAGCGCTCGGCAAGATGTTCCAGCGGCCACAGCAGCGGCGCCAGGCACAGGGCCAACAGCGCGAGGCTGCGCCAGCGGGGTCTGCGGGGAAGCGGTGGTTTCATGTGCCGGATACGCCTGTAGGGACAGGCGCATTATGCCCGGCCTCAGGCGAAGACGTCAGCGTCCTTGAGCAGCGCAGCCGCCTGGTCCTTGGCCGACAGCTTCGGCGCTTCGTCCAGTTGCCAGTCGATGCCCAGCGCCGGGTCGTCCCAGCGAATGCTGCGCTCGGAGGACGGGTCGTAATAGTTGGTGGTCTTGTAGAGGAATTCGGCGAACTCGCTCAGCACCACGAAGCCGTGAGCGAAACCTTCCGGTACCCACAGTTGGCGATGGTTTTCCGCCGACAGGCGCACCGCCACCGACTTGCCGAAATGCGGCGAACTGCGACGGATGTCCACCGCCACATCAAGCACTTCACCCGCGGTCACGCGAACCAGTTTGCCCTGGGTGTTCTGCAACTGGTAATGCAGGCCACGCAGCACGCCTTTTTGCGAGCGCGAATGGTTGTCCTGCACAAATTGCGTATCCAGACCGGTGGCGTCCTGAAACGCTTTGGCATTGAAACTCTCGTAGAAAAAACCGCGCTCGTCGCCGAACACCTTGGGTTCGATGATCAGAACACCGGGCAGATCGGTGGTGATGACATTCATGAGGATTTCCATAGACAGGTGTGAATGGCCGACATTCTTGCGCAAAGTGCTGCAGGGCGCGAGCGTTCGGTTTGAATTGGGCCGTTCAGTCACGCTGGGGGTTGCGTAACCGCCAAGGCAATGGCGATATAAGCGCCTAATAAAATTTCAGGGGTCGTTTCATGCCGCTCGCCACGTTGATTCATCGCGCCAGTTTGCCCAGTCCGCAGGTTTCAGAGGCGCAGGCGCTGCAATGGCTGGCCGAACATTACGGGCTCAGCGGCACGTTGCAGGCGCTGGGCAGCCAGCAGGATCTGAATTACCGCGTCGACAGCGCAAATGGGCGCTTCGTGTTGAAAGTCTGTCGTGGCGACTACGCTCTTGTGGAACTGCAAGCCCAGCACGCAGGCCTCAATTATCTGGCCGAGCAGTCGGCGATCAAGGTGCCGCGCGTCATCGCAGCCAATAACGGTGCGGATCTGTTGTCGTTGCAAGCCAATGGCGAAACGGTGCATGTGCGGTTGTTGGAGTACATCGACGGGCAGCCGTTGACCGATTTCGATCATCTTGGCCAGGACGTGGTTGCCGGGTTTGGCCGACTCTGTGGCGAGATGGATCTGGCGCTGGCAGGCTTCGATCACCCCGGCCTTGAACGCACCTTGCAGTGGGACGCGCGTCACGCCAACGCTTTGATCAGTCATCTGTTGCCGGTGATCTCGGACGTGCAGCAGCGTGCGGTGATCAGCGCTGCCGCCGAGCAGGCCGAGCGCCGTTTGCAGCCGCTGCTGGACAAGCTGCCGGTGCAGGCGATTCACATGGATATCACCGATGACAACGTCGTCTGGGCGCGTGATGCCCAGCGGCATTGGCAATTGCAGGGTGTGATCGACTTCGGTGATCTGGTGCGCACCTGGCGCATCAGCGATCTGTCGGTAACCTGTGCGGCTTTGCTGCATCACGCCGATGGCGATCCGTTTGTCATCCTGCCGGCGGTCAAGGCGTATCACGCGGTCAATCCGTTGCAGTACGCTGAGCTGCAAGCGCTGTGGCCATTGATCGTGGCGCGGGCGGCGGTGCTGGTGCTCAGTGGCGAGCAACAGGTGAGCATCGATCCCGCCAATACTTATAGCCGCGACAATCTCAGTCACGAGTGGGAAATCTTTCGCGTCGCGACATCGGTGCCACAGCCGCTGATGGAAGCGGCGATTCTCACAGCCGTGGGACAGACCGTGCCGGAGGCTGAAAACACAGAATTTGCACCATTGTTGCCCGGGCTGGTCGGGCGCGAATTTGCGCTGATCGATCTGGGCGTGTTGAGTCCGCACTTCGAAGCGGGCAATTGGGAGCAGCCGGGCATTGATCAGCGTTTGCTGACAGAGGCCGCAGCGGTGCATGGGCTGGCGGCGACGCGTTATGGCCAGTACCGCTTGTCACGCACCCGCCCGGACAGTGCGGCTGAACCGGATACGTTCCCGTTGCATGTCGAATTGCGTGTGCCGACCGGAACCGAAGTTCAAGCACCGTTCGCTGGCGTTCTGAATCAAGCGGCAAACGGTGCGCTGCAACTCGATGGCCCACAGTTCAGTGTTCGCCTGTGGGGCGTGACGCCTGTTCTTGAACATGGGGTGGCAGTGGATAGAGGCCAGAAACTCGGTGCGGTCACGGGTTCGCTGCTAGTGCAGATGTGCCGGGGAGCGGAACTCGACGCGCCGCTGTTCTGCACGCCGTCCCGTGCATCCGCGTGGCAGGCGTCGTGCCCGTCGCCGGCGACGTTGCTCGGGCTGGCCTGCGACGCCGAGCCTGAGCTGGACGCGCAAACCCTGCTTGAACGCCGCGATGCCAGTTTCGCCCGCACGCAAAAACACTATTACGTTGACCCGCCACGTATCGAACGCGGCTGGCGCAATCACCTGATTGATATGCAGGGCCGCTCCTATCTGGACATGCTCAACAACGTCGCCGTGCTCGGCCATGGTCACCCTCGGATGGCGGCGGTCGCGGCGCGGCAGTGGTCGTTGCTCAATACCAATTCGCGCTTCAACTATGCGGCGGTCGCCGAGTTCTCCGAGCGCTTGCTCAAGCTGGCGCCGAAGGGCATGGATCGCGTGTTCCTGGTCAACAGCGGCAGCGAGGCCAATGACCTGGCGATTCGTCTGGCCTGGGCTTTCAGCGGCGGGCGCGACATGATCAGCGTGCTCGAGGCGTATCACGGCTGGACGATCGGTGCCGATGCGGTATCGACGTCGATTGCCGACAACCCGAGGGCGCTGGAAAGTCGCCCGGACTGGGTGCATCCGGTGCCGGCGCCGAACACTTATCGGGGCGAATTCCGTGGCGCGGATTCGGCGCCGGATTACGTGCGCAGCGTCGAACATCACCTGCAAAAACTGGCCGAGCAAAAGCGGCAACTGGCCGGTTTCATCTGCGAGCCGGTCTACGGTAATGCCGGGGGTATTTCTTTACCGCCGGGCTATCTGCCGCAGGTGTATGAAAAGGTCCGCGCGCAGGGCGGGGTGTGCATCGCTGACGAAGTGCAGGTCGGTTACGGGCGCATGGGCCATTTTTTCTGGGGCTTCGAAGAGCAGGGCGTGGTGCCGGACATCATCACCATGGCCAAAGGCATGGGTAACGGCCAGCCACTTGGCGCGGTGATCACCCGCCGGGAAATCGCCGAGGCGCTGGAGGCCGAAGGCTATTTCTTCTCGTCGGCGGGCGGCAGTCCGGTCAGTTGCCAGATCGGCATGGCGGTGCTCGATGTGATGGAGGAGGAAAAGCTCTGGGAAAACGCCCAGTTCGTCGGTGGTTACTTCAAGGCGCGCCTGGAAGCGTTAATCGATAAACATCCGCTGGTCGGCGCGGTGCACGGCTCCGGGTTTTATCTGGGGCTGGAGCTGATCCGCAATCGGCAGACACTGGAACCGGCAACCGCCGAGACAGCGTTGCTGTGTGATCGCCTGCGCGAGTTGGGGATCTTCATGCAGCCGACGGGCGATGACTTGAACATCCTCAAGATCAAGCCACCGATGGTGACGTCGCGCCAGAGCGTGGATTTCTTTGTCGACATGCTGGATCGGGTGTTGAGCGAAGGCCTGTAAGCAAGGCACATCCCATGTGGGAGCGAGCCTGCTCGCGAAAGCTGTGTATCAGTCGCCACATGCGGTGACTGACGCAGCGCATTCGCGAGCAGGCTCGCTCCCACATTTGTTTTCGGTCTTAAGTTCGATTTCTATCGATTTAATTAGCGTTAAAGCGGATAGATTAATGATTTATAGCTTTTAAAGCCGATATTTATCGGTTATAAATTCGCCATTGCTCCGGCATGGCGATCTCTTGTCCGGTGCGCGCGTTTTCTTTTCGGTTGAATTCTTCGACCGTCAAAGCACTAGCCCGGAGATGATTCATGAGCCGTATCGTTACCGTCGCCGCCACGCAGATGGCCTGTTCGTGGGACCTGGAAGCCAACCTCGAAACCGCTGAAAGACTGGTCCGTGAAGCCGCCGGCAAAGGCGCGCAGATCATCCTCATCCAGGAACTGTTCGAGGCACCGTACTTCTGCCAGAAGCCCAATCCGGATTACCTGCAACTGGCAACGACGGTTGAAGAAAACGTCGCCATCAAACATTTCCGGAAAATTGCCAAAGAGCTGCAAGTGGTGCTGCCGATCAGCTTCTACGAACTGGCCGGGCGTGCACGCTTCAACAGCATCGCGATCATCGACGCCGACGGCAGCAACCTCGGGATTTATCGTAAAAGCCACATTCCGGACGGCCCGGGCTATCACGAGAAGTATTACTTCAACCCGGGCGACACCGGCTTCAAGGTGTGGAACACCCGTTATGCGAAAATCGGCGTCGGCATCTGCTGGGACCAGTGGTTCCCGGAAGCGGCGCGCAGCATGGCCCTGCAAGGCGCGGAAATTCTCTTTTATCCAACCGCGATCGGCAGCGAGCCGCACGACAAGACCATTTCTTCGCGCGATCACTGGCAGCGGGTGCAGCAGGGCCATGCCGGCGCCAATCTGATGCCGTTGATCGCCAGCAACCGCATCGGCAACGAAGAACAGGACGGCTACGACATCACCTTCTATGGCTCTTCGTTCATCGCCAACCAGTTCGGCGAAAAAGTGCAGGAGCTGAATAAAACCGAAGAAGGTATTCTTGTGCACACGTTCAACCTCGACGAGCTGGAACATATTCGCAGCGCGTGGGGTTCATTCCGCGACCGCCGACCGAATCTGTACGGCGCGTTGAAAACCCTCGACGGTTCCCTGGAGTCCTGATGACCACATTGAAAAGTACCCCGCGCGCCGACGGCTTTTACATGCCGGCCGAGTGGGCGCCACAAACCCAGACCTGGATGATCTGGCCCGAGCGCCCGGACAACTGGCGTCTGGGTGGCAAACCGGCGCAGGCCGCGCACGCCACAGTGGCCAAAGCCATCGCCCGCTTCGAGCCGGTGACCGTTGCCGTCTCCGCCGGCCAATACGAAAACGCCCGCGCGCGCCTCGATGTGCCGAATATCCGCGTGGTGGAAATGTCCAGCGACGATGCCTGGGTTCGTGACAGCGGCCCGACCTTCGTTATCAATAACCATGGCGAAGTGCGCGGTGTGAACTGGGATTTCAACGCCTGGGGCGGTTTCGATGGCGGCCTGTATGCACCGTGGAACCGTGATTCGCAGGTCGGCGGCAAGATCCTCGAGATCGAACGCAGTCCACGTTACCGCACCGAAGGTTTCGTGCTCGAAGGCGGTTCGATTCATGTCGACGGCGAAGGCACGCTGATCACCACCGAAGAATGCTTGCTCAACCGCAATCGCAACCCGCACCTGAGCCGCGAAGAAATCGAAGCCGTACTCAGCGACAACCTGTCTGTGGACAAGATCATCTGGTTGCCGGATGGCTTGTTCAACGATGAAACCGACGGCCATGTGGATAACTTCTGCTGCTACGTGCGTCCGGGCGAAGTGTTGCTGGCCTGGACCGAAGATCCGCAGGATCCGAACTACCCGCGCTGCCAGGCCGCGATGCAAGTGCTGCAAAGCAGCACCGACGCCAAGGGCCGCCCGTTCACGGTGCACAAAATGCCGATTCCGGGGCCGCTGTACGCGACCGAAGAAGAGTGTGCCGGCGTCGATGCGGTGGACGGTTCGCAGGAGCGCAATCCTTCCGTGCGCCTGGCCGGCTCCTACGTGAACTTCCTGATCGTCAACGGCGGCATCATCGCGCCGAGCTTCGACGACCCGATGGATGCCCCGGCCAGGGAAATCCTGCAGAAGCTGTTCCCGCAGCACGAAGTGGTGATGGTGCCGGGCCGTGAACTGTTACTGGGTGGCGGCAATATTCACTGCCTTACCCAACAGCAGCCAGCGCCGCACAAAGAGTGAGTTGAGTCGTAACAGCTTGAGTTGATTAACAAATCAGCCAGGCAATGATTAGCTCGCTCAGCATGAAAGCAAGCCCGCGGCCCGTCAGGACCGCGGGCTTGTTTGTATCCGCCGGTCGACATTCGAGTCGCCTTGGCATAGCTCTTGTATTGCTCCTGATGCACTAGGGAGGGAGGGGAACTTCAACAGTTCTGTCACAAACCTTGGATAACGTAGCCGCTCACGAACGGGGAGAGAGCGCTGAAATGAACGCCGAAGTGAACGTAATCAGCGAGCGGACTGTGCATCCCATGGCCGTCAACGGCGAATCGCTCCAGCTTGTCGCGCACTGGTTGAAGTCCAATGGAACGCGTCAGATCAGACAACCTGATCCGCGCCGGATGATGATCGAGCGTTACCCCGCTGGCCTGTTCAGCGAGGCCGAGCTGGAAGCCTTGTGGGATGTGATGGAAGGATAGGAACAATAGGGATTGGTAAAAGCGCTGCCGGGATGGCGGCGCTTTTTTTGGCCTGATTTTTATCCACAGGCATTCAAAGGTGGGAGCGAGCCTGCTCGCGAAGACGTCAGCCCTGCCAATGACTTTGTTAACTGATCCAGCGCTTCCAGAGCAGGCTTGCTCCCACAGTTCAGAACTCCCTGTTTAATCCGTTTTTTCTGCAACAGCCCAGCAAAAAAAATACGTTTCTTAGACGTTTTTCGCCTATTTAAAGACGATTCTTGAAATTGACACACAGTTCAGGGCGCGGCTACGATTCGGCCCAACGCCTGTGGCTAACCGCCATGACTCAAAATAAGGAGCAGGCCCGCCAGGACGTTACGTCGGCGGGCTTTTTTGTTTCGGGGTGAATACAAGAGTGCAGAAAGCGCCGTTTCAGCCGTTCGACACAGCGCGTTTCAACCCGTAATAAGGAAAACAAAATGTTGAACAAGCGAATCAGTCTGATCGCACTGGGGATGTTGAGTGCTACACAGGCCATGGCTAACGACCAGGCCGAATCCAAGGGTTTCGTTGAAGACAGCAGCCTTAAAGTGCTGTTGCGCAACGCCTACATCAATCGTGATTACAAAGACGGTAACAAGGACAAGGCCGAATGGGGCCAAGCGGCCATCGGTACGTTCTCGTCGGGCTTCACCCAAGGCACCGTTGGTGTCGGCGTGGACGCTTTCGGTCTGTACGCATTGCGCCTGGACGGCGGCAAGGGCCGTAGCGGCGCCGGCGGCATCGACTTCTTCAAACAGGAAAATGACGGTCGTGCGAACCACGACATCGCCAAGGGCGGTGCTGCGGTCAAGTTTCGTGTATCCAACACCGTGTTGACCTATGGCGACCAGATGCCGGCCCTGCCGGTGCTGAGCTACGACAACGTGCGTCTGCTGCCGGAAAGCTATACCGGTACGTTGATCACTTCCCGTGAAATCCAAGGCCTGGAATTGAACGCCGGTCGCTTCACCGCCGAATCGCGCAAAAGCGATGAAGGCCGTGACAGCGGCGGTCTGAAGTCGATCAACGTGTTGGGCGGCAGCTATCAGTTCACCGAACACTTCAAAGGCGCGCTGTACGCCTCCGACGTTGAGGACGTCTTGAAGAAACAGTACGTGAACGCCAACTACGTGATTCCGTTCAACAAGGATCAGTCGCTGACCCTGGATTTCAACGGCTATCGCACCAAGCTGGACAGCTCGTACGTACGCGAAAACACCGTACCGGGCGAAAGCATCGTCACCGGTCGCGACAACAAGATCTGGAGCCTGGCAGCCACCTTCGCCACCGGCCCGCACTCGTTCACCGTGGCGCATCAGCGTTCTACTGGCGACAGCAACCTCGGTTACGCCTATGGTGGCTACCAGAAAGATCAGGGCCGTGTTGGCGACGGTGGTAACTCCATCTATCTGGCCAACTCCTACTGGTCCGACTTCAACGCCGAAGACGAGCGCAGCTGGCAGCTGGGTTACGGCCTGGACTTCGGTTCGTTCGGCGTTCCGGGTCTGAGCTACAACTTCGCTTACGTGCGCGGCGACAACATCACCACGTCCACCAGCGAAGGCGGCACCGAGCGCGAAATCTTCAACCAGTTCAAGTACGTCGTGCAGAGTGGCCCGGCCAAAGACCTGAGCGTGAAGCTGCGCAGCTCGATCCTGCGGGTATCGCAGAAATCCAGCGAGTACAACGTCAGCGGTAACGAGCTGCGTGTATTCGTGGACTATCCGATCAACATCTTCTGATGATCGATCCGCTGTAAGAAAAATGAGAAAACCCCGATTCGTTCGGGGTTTTTTTTCGCCGGTTTTTCAGCGAAAACCGCAAATAACCGGTGTTCTTGTCATATAAAAGTCGTTTTTCAAGCGCTGCAGATTCCGTTTCAAGCAGTGCTTCAAATGCCTGAAATTCTTTCTCATGGACGCAAATTCTCCACCCAATAGATTAGGGCGTTCAACGCAGCGGAGAATTTGGTAATGATCGTTTTGAACAGAGAAGTGGGCGAATCGCTACGGCGCGACAAGTTTGTCAACGTCCAGGGTGGTGACTTCAATCTCTACGGTCATTTTGCCGACTTCGTCAGACTGACCAAAAGTTGGGAAAACATGGAGCCTGACAGCTATTACGGTCAGGCCGAAGCCGGCATGCGTTATCGTCGTTACAGCGACTTTGAATACAACCCGAAAACCCGCGAACTCAAGCAACTTGAGCATCGCGCCTACGTGCAATCGAAAGAGAACAACGCTTACGTCGGTGGCGTGGTACGGCACTTTCAGGACTTTTCCGAAGAAGTGATCTCTTCCCCGGTGATGCGCAGCCTGATCGACACCGATTTCGAAGTGTACAAAAGTGTCCTGCCGGAAGAGTTGCACGATGAAATCTGGCAGTGCCAGATCCATCAGATCCGCATCGAGATCAAACCCGGCAAACAGCTGGAAATCACTCCTGAAGGTATTCATTGCGACGGCTATCCGTTCAGCGGTGTGCACTTCTGGGGCCGCAGTAACGTAGAGGGTGCCGAGAGTCGACTGTACGACATTCACGAGCATCAACTGGCGGCGACCACCTACGAGGAAATTCTCGATACCACCTTCTTCCTCGATCGCGACATGCGCCACTACGTGACCCCGGCGCGCAATACCCACACCCATGCCATGGCGTACCGGCAGATTCTGGCGATTTCCTTCTCGCGGCCCGGGACCGCTTTCGACATTGTTCGCTAATCAGATCACCCTAATCGACGGCGTCGAGTGCTCGACGCCAGTGGTACTGCGCCGCGCCACCGCCAAGGATGCGCAACGCATGGAGCGCTTCTTCCGCCAGTTCGACGAAGTGTCGTTCTGCGAATGGCAGGACGCCAAATGCCTGCGCGGCGTGTTGATCCAGAAAACCACCACGGCGTATCTGGCGTTCGATGTGGCTGGCGAGATCGTCGGCGCGGTGCTCGGCGGCATGCTCGGCAGTCGCGGCACGATCAATCATCTGGCCGTGAGCCCGCGCTACCGCAGCCAGGGCGTGGGCCAGCGTCTGGTTGAAGCAGCGTCGTCCGACATGAAACGGGTCGGGGTGCTGCGGATGTTTCTGTTCGTCGACGATGCTAACCTCGCGGGCAAGCGATTCTGGACTGCCCAGGGTTTTTGCGAGCCTCACGGCGAACGAACATTTGAGAGGGATCTATGAATGAAAGGTCCGGCAGCGCGCCGCTGATGGCGACTCATCAGCCGTCGCGCACGTTTGCCGAAGCCAGCCCGGTGGTCGCCGGGTATTTCACCGTGTCGTTTGTCTTCGGGCTGATGGCGGTCAACGCCGGTCTGCCGATGTGGCTGCCAGTAGCGATGTGCTTGTTTGTCTATGCCGGCGCCTCGCAGTTCGCCGCGCTGGCGCTGATCTCCAGCGGCGCCTCGCTGACCACCATTGTGCTGACCACTTTCCTGATCAATGCGCGGCACATGCTGATGTCGGTGTACATGGCCAAGGCGCTGCGCGCCCTTGGTTTGAGCCGCATGGAGCGTTGGGCTTACGCCGGTGGCCTGACGGATGAATCCTTCGCCTTTCACAGCGTCAAGCTTGGCACGGGCGCACCGGTCAATGTGCGTTACCTGATCGGCTTCAACCTGTTCTGTCACACCTCGTGGGTGCTCGGCGGTCTGCTCGGTGCGGTCTGCGCGCAGTACGCGGCGCACTTGATCAAGTATCAGCTCGACTACGCGCTGACGGCGATGATGCTCTACGTGCTGGTCTCGCTGTGCAACACGCGCAACAAACTGATTGCCGCCGCTGCCGCCGTGGTCTGCATGGGTGCGCTGAGCCTGATCGGCAGTTCGCCCTTCAACGTATTTATCGCCACGTTCGTGGGCTGCGGAGTGGGTGTATGCCTGACCAAACGTTCCTGATTCTGGTGGTGGTGCTGATGATGGCCGTGACCTTCCTGCCGCGCGCCTTGCCACTGCAGACCAACACCGAACACTGGCCGCCCTTCGTGGCGCGGGCGCTGGAATATCTGCCGGTGGCGATCGTCGCTGCGATCAGCCTCACACCCCTGTTGATCAAGGATCGGCAGATCCAGCTCGATCGCCCGGAATTCTATGCTGCGATTCCGACGTTGCTATGTGCGTATTTCAGCAAAAACCTCTTTCTCAGTGTGGCGGTGGGGACGGCTGCGTACATTGCGCTCGGCTCGTTCATGTAGCGGCAGATCAACGACGTCGTTCAGCGCCTGGTGCGACAGCTCCGGATTGTTTACCGCCAGGCGCACTTCGAGGAAATCCTCGAAACCGGGAAAAATCGTCAGACCGTTCTTCTGCGCCGCTTCACGCGAGACCATGCCGACCGCATCCATCTGCGTGATCAACGACAGCGTCAGGGTTTCGCTGCAGGAATAGACCATGCGCTGGCCGTTCTCGTGATTGCCCAGCCCGGCGTCGAGAAACCGCAAGAAGCTGTGGGAATACGGACAATCTTCCGCAGGACGCACCTGAAACTTGTTGCCCAGCAAGGTCAGCGGATCGTTTTCCTGACCGCAATGCGCACCGACCACCTGCACCTGCACCTCTGGCAGCACGATGCTCGGCAGCCCCGGCCGCTGCGGGCCGATCAGCACGGCAAGGTCGAAATCTTCGTTCTTCAGCTTGCTGAGGTTTTCCATCGACTCGGCGTAGCTGAACTCCATCTGATAATCGGGAAACACCTCGATCAGGCGTCCGATCATGCGTCGGTTGAAATCAGGCGACAGGGTGTTGTTCAACGCCACCTTCAACGTGCGCTGCCCGGGCACCTTCAGCGCCTCGACCTTTTCTTCCATCTGTCGCGTGGCGATCAACACTTTGTCGATGTAAGGCGTGAGCTCCGTGCCTTGCGGCGTCAGCGTCAGGCCCTTGTTGGAACGGCGAAACAAGCGGAAACCGAACTGCTCTTCGACCTTGTTCAACTGTGCGGCCAACGCCTGCACGGTCAGGCACGAATGCTCGGCTGCAGCCGACAACGAGCCGGTCTGCACGATGCGCATGAGGTTGCGTAAGGTTCTGCTATCCATGGGTAATGCCCTCTGAAGTGGGCTGGGTATTGTTGTTTACGAAACGACCGAAACGGCGCCATATGCCGGCTATATTCCTGCACCTGAGCATAGTTGTCGCGGATTTAGTAGCGAATTGATTTCCCCGCCGATGGCTGGAGGCTGACAGAGGATCGGGGTTTTTGGTGAAGTGGGGGTGATGAAGGTCAAAAAAGTGCGTGGTTTTGGTGCGCGGTGAGATTTTTTTCGAAGAGAAACAGCTTACATCTTCCTAGCTTTTTGCCTGCGTCATACGCAGATAGGTCTCAGGTAAAGTAACGATTCAGCTGATAGCGCCCAACAGTCAAAGGAGTTGAAATGGATGTCTGGCATGCGAGCCATGGTGGTAGATAACCACCTATCAACTTCGCATTGACCCACAAAGATCACTCCGAACACAATGCAGGGGTAGCGCTGATGTAGCTACAAAACCACGATGAGGTAATTGAAATGGCTGCACTACTGAAAACTACCGATGTGCGCTGCCGCATTGATGAGGATTTGAAAGCGCGTGCCACTGAAGTCTTGAACGCTTGCGGGCTGAGCATTAGCGACGCCATGCGACTTTTTCTGCGACAGGTTGTTGCTACTCAGGGGCTTCCCTTCGAGGTGCGAGTTCCATCGGAGAAGACGGCCCGCGCAATGATGGAAGCACGAGAAATCCGTCAGCGTTTCGACTCGATAGACGACATGCTAAGGAATGCTGATGGCGAAACAGGAGAAAACGCAAAAACGCGCTGATCGGCCTAAACAGTGTGCACAGACTTCTGAATTCAAGAAGTCTTGGGATCGTTTAGGGAGTCATTCAGAACTGTTTAAATAGCGCAGAAAAACATAAGCCGGCTTAACTCCGGCTTCTGAGCGTTTGATTATTACGATTCGTTCATTTGTGTATCAAAACGCTAAAAAATTACAGTTATGTACTAGTCTTCAGCTAAGACAAAAAATCAGGAGGCGTCTATGCCTACCTCATCCCCAGCTCTCACCCCACGCGAACAACTCGACGCCCCCGAAGCCGGTCGCGTCGCGCTGAAGTTCTTCTTTAACCTCATGGAGCGCTGGGGCTGCAGCGCTGAGCAGCAACGCACATTGCTGGGCGGTGTCGGTAACACCACCTTCTATAAATACAAACACCTGCCGAACGTACGTCTGCCTAACGATACCCTTGAGCGCATCTCTTATCTGATGGGCATTCACAAGGCGCTGAGCATCATCTTCAGCAATAGCCGTGAGCGCGCCTACAAGTGGGTCAGCAGCCCGAACACTGCGGCACCGTTCAATGGCAAAACCGCCCTGGATTACATGCTGGCGGGCCGGGTGGTCGATATCGCCGATGTGCGCCGCTACCTCGACGGAGTGCGCGGTTGAAAGCGCCGGCGCTGGTCGACGTGCCATGGCCACGCGCCTATCGCATCGTCAACAGCAGCTTCCCGCCGATTGCGCTGTTCGAAGACGTCCTCGACCCCGAGGACCTCGAAGTTGCCTACGCCATCGAAGCGCTGACCAATGATCGCCTGATCGAACAGGCCGGCGTCCTTGCCCGCGTACGTCCCGAAGATCGTCTGTCCGGCCCCGGTTCCAGCCCGGTGATGGCCGCGTTCACTCACGTCGGCAAACGCAGCCGTTTCAGTGACGGCACCTTCGGCGTCTATTACGCCGCCAGCAGCCAGGCTGCGGCCATCGCTGAAACCTGTTTTCACCAGGAACGCTTTCTCGCGGCGACCCAGGAAGCCGATCTCGAATTGACCATGCGTACTTACATCAATCAGGTGATCAAGCCGCTGCACGACGTTCGCCATGGCTTTGATCATCTGCATCAGCCTGATCCTGAGGCCTATGGCCCATCACAGCTGTTCGCGCGGCAACTGCGCGACGTCGAGTCGTGGGGCTTGCTCTATAGCAGCGTCCGGTTGCCTGGGCATGAATGCGTTGCGGCGTTTCGTCCGCCGGCGGTATCGATTCCGAAGCAGGGCAAGCACTTGCGCTATGTCTGGAGCGCAAGTGAGGGCAGAATTTCGTTTGTGTTCGAGGTCAGTCAGGTCTGAATTATCGCTTTGACTTCGTCGAGTGTTTTGACCGGAATGACGCCGGAAGGAATTCGCGAAGAGGGCGACAAGTTGTAAACGGCAAACTCTTTGCCGACGACTTTGTCGGACATGAGTTTCAGAGATGGAAGTATTCTGGAATGAAAATGCTGATCCAGACCGCACGGCGAGATAGAGCTTCCATCAATCTCGTAAAAGCGCCCCGCGGACTGGTTCATATCCGCTCCCACCAAAATCGCCTTTGAAAAGCCTGCGTGATAGGCAAGTTGGAGTGCGAGATACAAGACTGTGCGGGCATCAAAAAAACCATGGGCCAGGTTTTTGCTGAACCCGATACTGCGGTTTCGGCTACCCAGAACAGCGCGATTGCGTACGAGATCCTGGTTGTTGCGCAGTAGCCATTCAGTCAGGGTTGGTTTGGGCGCTTTCTTGAGCAAATAGAGATCACCTGTCGGTTCAACGGCCAGTTCCTGGGCCTGGCGAGCCCAGAGAGCTACTCGCTGACTGGTGCGCATCGCATAGGCAAACAAGTCAGGCTGTTGTATCGAAAAACTGGTGTCGGTGCATGCATAGAAGAACGGCTTTATGCCTGTTCCCATGAACATGGATATCGCACCGTTCACCGTGATCATCGGGATGTCGGCAAACTGTTCAATGGGAAAGTCCTTCGCGGAGTTGCCCGACGCGATAATGAATACAGCGCCTTGAGCAATGTTTCGACAGTCAGAAAAGTCCCTGATTTGCGAACGTGCGGAGCCGTTTGGCGTTTCTGATGTTGAGTTCATCGATGGTCTCTTGGTCCATGTCATGCATTCAGCCCGTTGTGCTGACGTGATGAAGCGGGATGACTCTTCCACAGCGCCGCGCTTTGTAAGGGAGTGTTGCGCTCGGCGTTAGTTCCCAATTGGCTGCGGGGCGGCCGATGCGTTGGCCAAGAACGCTCCAGTGGCTGGCGGGTTGTCTGGATAGATGCAGGAGGGAAGTCGGATATGTCCCCGCACCAAGGGACCTTGAGGAAGGCCGGCATGTTTTCGGCAGGCCTGAAATGCAAAAAGCCCTCGCATCAACGAGGGCTTCGAATGGCGGTTTGCATCAATGCCTTTCTGGTGGCGAATCCATTACTTTCACCACATCATCGATCAGTGCCTTGCTTGGCTCGTGCAGATACTGCGAGGCATAAGCGCGGACTTTGCAGGATTGGGAACAGGGGCACAGGCAGCCGACGGGTGCAGCGCAGACTCTCTTGCGGGTGGCAAGTCAGCATCCTGAGGCGTTGCGGGATCTGCATATTGCTTGATACCACTAAAACCTTTCGCCTGGCGTCTGCTACTGAATACAACGAAGCCCCTGCATTTCTGCAGGGGCTTCGTTTTGTATGGCGTCAGCACCAAAATCGTAAAAAAGAATTCAGGTTGCGACTCTGTCACTAATTGAAAAACGTGGTCTGTCCCCAATTCTGTTTCCCCAATTCTGTTTCTCCGGGCGCAATGGCGAAAGAACAAGACCTCTGGCTTCCCTTACTCCAAACACCATTGCGATTGCCGTTTCCAGTCATCTGGAAATCCCATAAGTTTCAAATCACCCGGTTCCCTCTGGTCCATTATTTCGGCCAAGTGAAATTTCCACTGGCTGTCTGGACTGATCAAATCGGTTAAATACGCCAGCATCGTTAGTACTATAAATAGCCGCTGCTTGGGTTGAGGCCGATTGCCAGGCGCATTTTGGATGACCCATTCTTTTGGTAAGGATGGTCGAATCGAGAGCTCTCTGTTCCATAGTCGTGAGTGGTGGGCGCAGCAGTTTCGAATGAAGGTCAGAGTGTGGAGCCAGGAGGCCAGTACTTCGAAGGGGAGATCAAATCTGCTCGCGATCGCTTTCTTGTCGACGCTTTTGCCTATGGCATTGAACATCGTGGATACCGTCCCAAGGCTGAGCTCTTCCAGAACAGCCCAAGCGGGCGGCAACTCGGGATGGGCATAGGTTGATCCGTAGAATCGAAAATAGTTATCGCGCATGCGATTTTCAATTCGCTGGTGCTGGACCTGATCAACTCGGCTGCTCTTTTTTATACGATCAATCTCACGTCCCAGTTTGTTGCGCTCCTTGCCCAGTTGATCTCGCAGGGGCCGCAATAAATCGCCATGTGAATATGAAGAAGAGAAGATTGACGCGTCAGCTATCCAGTCAGGCCCGTACTTAGGGCACATGTGATTGCTGATAGTCGCTCGTATGGCGACTTCGACACGTTCGATAGCATCCATGGTTATGCGTCGCAACGAGCCATCGAAGCGGTAGATGTCGACGACTGCTTTCAGAGTGCTACCAGGTTTTGAAGGTGTGTTCAGGGTTTGTTTCCTGAAAAGGGCGCATGTATGGACTCGAGCGAAACAGCGTGACCACTTCCAGGAAACGCATGGCGCGCTCGTCATTTGCGACTTGCAGGCCTCGTTGCTTTAGCAGTTCCAATTGCTGTTCTACGCTGAGGGCCGGCTTGTCGAAGGGCCTCATGTAGTTTTCTCCAGGCAAAAAAAACCCGCACGATTTGAGCTTGCTGACTGGGTCAACCTAGGCTTGGCGGGTGTATTGGGGTGCATTATAGGTAGGTGCAAGAGCCCGTCAATGTTGGGCTGATGTGAAATTGTAACGGGTCCAGGCACGCGGGCAGAGTAGGGGGCTGCTGGTTGAGATAAGGCGTCGTTTGTTTTGTCGCAGCGATGCGGACCTCCTGGTGAGCTCCAAGCGCCAGAAACAACAAAGCCCCTGCATTTCTGCAGGGGCTTTGTTTTGTATGGTGCCGGCACCAGGAGTCGAACCCGGGACCTACTGATTACAAGTCAGTTGCTCTACCAACTGAGCTATACCGGCGTGTGGGCGACGATTATAGCGATTGGGTAGATCCTGTAAACCCCTGAATTCAGACTATTTTTGCATTCCGGAAAAATCAGGCCCAGCGCAAATTTATGCGCTGCTTTTGTACCTCGCGCGTAGTAAGACATTTATACAGGGCGTACGGGTCAGCTTCGGCTTTCATGACCCCACAATTATTCACTCGGCTAGCCCAATATTCGTCGGTTATGTCGTTTTGATTGGCAGCTTATGCACAACTGAGGGGCGCGGATACTGGCTTATGCGAGGTGTTGTGAACCCATTCTCATCTTGTTCGCAAATCCCTGTTTTACAGGTTTTTTATTCATGTGAACAAAAAATGACCAGTGTTGTTAAAGCGACGAAACAGGCGCAGATATTGGATCCACAGCAAATCCATCAACAGAGTTATCCACAGGTCGTAACGTTTTAGGCGCGCTCGGCGAGCAGCAGTAAGTTACGCGGTGTGAGTGAGGCGTCGCAAAAGGTGCCGAGGCGTACGACGTATCCCTGTTCTGCGAGGAAAAGCGCCCGATCCAGATTCAGCCAGAGCTCAAGCGGTCGGCGGAACAAACCGCAAAGCAATTCGAGATTGCGAACTTCGGCCAACCGCTGCCAACCGGTTGCTTCGAGTGCGGGCCAATCTGCCTCACCGATTGTGGATAACTCTTTGAGCACAGCCAGATCGCGACAGTAATCGGCGAACGGTTTGTCCAGCCAGGCGCTGGGCAGGGAGGGCGTTGGCAGGTATTCATCGACGCCGCGCACTTGCCGTTGCAGCAGGTCAAAAGCCAGGCGACGAGCCATCGATGTGTCACGCTGGCGCCGGACGCGCGCACCGGCGGTGACGGTTTCGTTCATCGGCAGCGCCAGATCTTCCAGCGAGAGCTGTAGAAGCGATGCCGATCCTGCGCAGGACAAGGCCTGGTATTCGTTACGACTGATGCGGTTGTAACAGCACGGTGCGATCGCCATTTGCTGGCAGCCGGCAGCACTGGCCAAATGCATCAAGCGCACGTGCAGATCACCGCATGCGTGGAGGGCGACGGGGGTGTGGGCGGCGTTCAATACGGCCGGGGCGTCTGCCGCGAGTACATCCTGTTCGACATGCAGGGCGTGCAAGTGATGACGCTGACTCAGTGCCTGACCGCTGGCGACCAATAAAGGATCGTATTCAACGCAAGTCAGTTGCTGCCCCGACCCCATTAAGCGCCGTCCCAAGTGCCCTTTGCCTGAACACCAATCCAACCAATGCGTCGGTGGCGAAGCGAAAGACAAGCGACCGGCAAACGCCTCGATCTGCTGCCACTTGCGCCCGGGCACATCGACATTCAAGCGATGCCCGGCAGCCTCAAGCGCATGCCCCGGCAACTCACCGACCGCACTCAACTCTGCCGACAACTTCGCCAATGAAGCGAACGGCTCTGGCGCATCGACAAGATCAGCAGGATGGTTATGCGCGCGTTCTGCGGCTTCCAGCGATCGCTTGCGTAGCCACGCAGACAACTCCGGGTAGGACGCTTCCCATGGAAGTTGTAGGTGAGTGAACGGTCGAGGTTTCCACAGCGCCTGATGCTCAATCAGAAAAGCATCCAGCGCCGTGAAACGGGCGAGTAGGGCCTCGCCCGTCAGCACGTGGGAAGTATCAGCGGCCTTGGCAGGCATCGACGCGCAGCCAGCGTTCCAGCAGCTTGAAGCCGCGAACCAGCACGTAAGCCATGACCAGATAGAACACACCGGCGGCGAAGAAGATCTCCACCGGCAGATAAGTGCGGGCGATGATCGTGCGTGCCATGCCGGTCAGTTCCAGCAGGGTCACGGTGCTGGCCAGGGCGCTGGCCTTGAGCATCAGGATCACTTCGTTGCTGTAGGCCGGCAGGCCGATGCGCGCAGCACGCGGGAGGATGATGTAGAACATCGCTTTCGGTCTGGACATGCCCAACGCTCGCGCGGCTTCAATTTCGCCCGGTGGAATCGCCTGAATGGCACCGCGCAGAATCTCGGCGATGTACGCCGCCGTGTGCAAGGTCATGGTCACGGTCGCGCACCAGAACGGATCGCGCAGGTAGGGCCACAACGCGCTTTCACGCACCGCGTCGAACTGCGCCAGGCCGTAATAGACCAGGAACAGCTGCACCAGCAACGGCGTGCCCCGGAAAAAGAAGATGTAGGCGTAAGGCAGCGAGCGCACGTACCAGCGCTTCGAAGAGCGGGCGATGCCCAACGGAATGGCGAGCAGCAGGCCGGCAATGACCGCGATGGCGACCAGTTCCAGCGTCAGGGTCGCGCCCTGTGCCAGTTTTGGCAGCCACTTGATGATGACTTCCCAGTTCATTGCGCGCTCCTCGCAAAGCCGCGGGCGGCGCGTTTTTCCAGCAAGTGCATGCCGGTCATCGCCAGCACTGTCAGGCCGAGGTACATGATCGCCGCGACCATATAGAAGGTGAACGGTTGTTTTGACACGGTCACACCGATCTGCGCGTGACGCATGATTTCTTCCAGACCGATGACCGATACCAGCGCGGTGTCTTTCATCAGGATCATGAACAGGTTGCCCAGGCCCGGCAGGGCGATGCGCCACATCTGCGGCATGATCAGCCGGGTGAAAATCCGCCATTTCGACAGGCCCAGGGCCTGGCCGGCTTCACGGTGGCCCTTGGGAATGGCCAGCAGGGCGCCGCGAAACACTTCCGTGGCGTAGGCGCCGAAGCACAGGCCCAGTGCGATCACACCGGCGGCAAAGGCGTTGAGTTGCAGGTCGGGGTTGCCGAAGTACTCACCGAGGGCGCGCATCAGGTTGACCGTACCGAAGTAGATCAACAGCACCCAGAGCAATTCCGGGACGCCGCGCACCAGTGTCGAGTAGGTACCGCCAAGCCATTGCAGCGGCTTGTACGGGGAAGTCTTGGCCAAGGCGCCGAGCAGGCCGAGCACCAGGCCCAGGCACAGGGCGGTGAGGGCCAGTTGGACGGTCATCAGCGCACCAGCGGCGAGCGCCGGGCCGAATCCGTAGAGGTCGATAATCATGGGTTTCTGTTCAAATTGCGGCAGGCAAAGTCGGGAGCCGGCGCCGCTTCATCGCGGCGCCGGTCCCACAGGTCAGATCAATAGATGCTGAACGGGAAGTACTTGTCGTTGATTTTCTTGTAGGTACCGTCAGCGACGATTTCCTTCAGCGCGGCGTTCAGCTTGTTGCGCAGTTCGTTGTCACCCTTGCGCACGGCGATACCGATCTTGTCGCTTTCCACTACCGGGTCGCCCTTGAACTCGTAGTTCTTGCCAGCGTCGGTTTTCAGCCAGTCATAGTTGGCGTACTTGTCGGCGAGGATCGCGTCGACACGACCGGAGGTCAGGTCGAGGTAGGCGTTTTCCTGGGTGTCGTAGAGGCTGACCTTGATATCGTCACCGTAGGTGTCTTCCAGCCAGGTGCCGGCCAGCGTTGCGCGCTGGGTGCCGATGGTCTTGCCCTTGAGCGAGTCCTTGTCGGTTTTGAAGTCGACGTTCTTCGGCGCGATGAACTGCAATTTGTTCGAGTAGTACGGGTCGGTAAAGTCCACTGCGGCTTTGCGATCTTCGGTGATCGACAGCGAGGAAATCAGGAAATCGAACTTCTTCGCGTTCAGCGCCGGAATGATGCCGTCCCAGTCGGAAGTGACGACGGAACATTCGGCTTTCATCTTCGCGCACAGGGCGTCGCCGATTTCCTTGTCGAAGCCGACCACTTGGCCGCTGGCGTCTTTATTGTTGAACGGCGGGTAGGCCGCTTCGATGCCCATCTTCAGGGTTTCAGCCATGGCACCGGCGCTGAACGCGAGGGTGACGGCGGCGGCCAGGAAGACCTTTTTGAAATTCTGCATGCATGTTGCTCCGTTAGCGGTTGCTGGACATGAATTGTTTGCAGCGCGCCGAAAGCGGGTTGTCGAACACCTGCTGTGGCGATCCTTGCTCTTCTATAAGGCCCTGATGA
This sequence comes from Pseudomonas sp. TE9122, assembly GCF_056278925.1. Taxonomy (NCBI): domain Bacteria; kingdom Pseudomonadati; phylum Pseudomonadota; class Gammaproteobacteria; order Pseudomonadales; family Pseudomonadaceae; genus Pseudomonas; species Pseudomonas sp. TE9122. The sequence continues at coordinate 5,750,405 of NZ_JBWBQI010000001.1, forward strand.
AGGAACACCACTTCGCTGGAAACCTGGCGGGCGAAGCCCATTTCGTGGGTCACGAGCAGCATGGTGCGGCCTTCTTCGGCCAATGCGCGGATGACACTAAGTACTTCCTGAACCATTTCCGGGTCAAGCGCGGAGGTCGGTTCGTCGAACAGGATCACCTTCGGCTGCATCGCCAGCGTGCGGGCGATCGCTGCGCGTTGTTGCTGACCACCGGACAATTGCGCCGGGTAGGCGTGGCGCTTGTCGGCGATGCCGACCTTGGCGAGCAACGCTTCGGCGGCTTCGATGGCTTCGGCCTTGCTCTGGCCGAGCACGCGGCGCGGGGCCTCGATGACGTTGTCGAGCACGCTCATGTGCGGCCACAGATTAAAGTTTTGAAATACAAAACCAATCTCCGAGCGCAGACGATTGATCTGTTTGCCGTCGGCGGCGACCAGTTCGCCGTTCTTCGCGGCTTTAAGCTTGAGTTCTTCACCGGCCACCAGGATCTGGCCCTGGTGCGGGTTTTCCAACAGGTTGATGCAGCGCAGGAACGTGGACTTGCCGGAACCGGAAGAGCCGAGGATCGAGATCACGTCGCCGTCGCGGGCGGTCAGCGAGATGCCTTTGAGCACCTCCAGCTGTCCGTAGCGTTTGTGCAAGTTGCGGATTTCAAGCGCGGGCGTGGCCTCAGCCATGTGCGTTCCTCATATATGTTGCGCTCCTGCTGTTGGCGGGCCTTCCTGGCGAGGCGGCCAAGCTAGCATAGCGTTTCAATGGCAGCCAACAGCGCTACGAGCGGTAAACGGGTGGCATGTGGCGGGTTGTCGCATCGGCGCAGCAGACTGTCGCCCCGTCAACAACCGAACGGGTGTTTGATCGTGTAAACCCGTGGGTGCCGCGTAAAAAAAGGCGCGATGTTGCCAGCTTTGGCGGGGTGTTGGAAGCGCTATCCGGCCGAACGTTCCTTATTCGCCCTTTTTCTGTGCGCCGCACACTTTTTCTGTGTGTTTCTGGTGCGCGGATTCGTCTTGAAAGTGAGTCGCCGGGTAACGTTCTGGCGAATAGCCATTAAACTCAAGGACTTGCATCGGATGCCGGAGCCCCCGGCCCTCAAGGACTTGAAACATTTTGGCGCAAATATTGCGTGCAGAATAAGGAACAGGCCGTTGGATTCTTTTTACGAGAAAGAATTTACAGACGCGCCGGACGCACTCGCTTTCCTTGCAAAGGTAGTCTCTATGAGCAGTACCCCAAGCTCCACTGGCCTCGAACAGGGGCTCAAACCGCGTCATGTGACCATGTTGTCGATCGCCGGTGTGATCGGCGCCGGTCTGTTCGTCGGCTCCGGCCACGCCATCGCTGCCGCCGGCCCGGCCGTGCTGCTGGCCTACGCCGCTGCCGGTACTCTGGTGGTGCTGGTGATGCGCATGCTCGGCGAGATGGCCGTGGCTTCGCCGGACACCGGTTCGTTCTCGACTTACGCTGATCGCGCGATCGGTCACTGGGCCGGATTCACCATCGGCTGGCTGTACTGGTGGTTCTGGGTGTTGGTGATTCCGCTGGAAGCCAACGCCGCCGCGACCATCCTGCATGCGTGGTTCCCGGGTGTCGACATTTGGGCTTTCGCGCTGGTGATCACCATGCTGCTGACCGTGACCAACCTGTTCAGCGTGAAGAATTACGGTGAGTTCGAGTTCTGGTTCGCCCTGATCAAGGTGCTTGCGATCATCGGCTTCATCGGCCTCGGCCTTGCAGCGATTTTCGGCTTCCTGCCGACCAGCCAGGTCAGTGGCGTTTCGCACCTGTTCGACAGCGGCGGCTTTCTGCCCAATGGCATGGGTGCTGTGCTGGGCGCGATCCTGACCACCATGTTCTCGTTCATGGGTACCGAAATCGTCACCATCGCGGCGGCGGAATCGAAAGACCCGGGCAAGCAGATTTCCAAGGCGACCAATTCGGTGATCTGGCGGATCGGCCTGTTCTATCTGGTGTCGATTTTCATCGTGGTTGCGCTGGTGCCGTGGAACGATCCTACCTTGGCCAACCTGGGTTCCTACCAGACCGTACTTGAGCGCATGGGCATTCCCAACGCCAAGATGATCGTCGACATCGTCGTACTGGTCGCAGTGACCAGTTGCCTGAACTCGGCGCTGTACACCTCCTCGCGCATGCTCTTTTCCCTCGGCAAGCGCGGCGATGCCCCGGCCATGTCGACCCGCACCAACAAGAGCGGTACGCCTTACTGGGCGGTGATGTTGTCGACCGGCGCAGCGTTTCTCTGCACCTTCGCCAACTATGTGGCTCCGGCCGCGGTGTTTGAATTCCTCCTGGCCAGCTCCGGCGCCATCGCCCTGCTGGTGTACCTGGTGATCGCCTTCTCGCAACTGCGCATGCGGAAACAGCGCATGGCGCGCGGCGAGAAAATCGTCTTCAGCATGTGGCTGTTCCCCGGGCTGACCTGGGCGGTGATCATCTTCATTGTCGCCGCGCTGACCATCATGCTGTTCCAGGAAGCCCACCGCGTGGAAATCCTTGCCACGGGCCTGCTGAGCCTGATGGTGGTAGCCGCTGGTCTGCTGGTGTCGCGCCGTCGCAAGCTGGAGAAGCGTGGTGCGGTGGTGTTGAACTGAGTCGTAACGCGTGATGTAAAAACGGCCGCTGTCAGGGATGACTAGCGGCCGTTTTTGTTTCTGAGCTTTCCAGTCAGGTTAAACCCAGTCCTCGATTCGCAAACCGGAAACGCGTTCAAACTCCCGTACGTTGTTCGTCACTACAATGAGTCCAAGTGAGCGTGCGTGGCCAGCGATCATTTGGTCGTATGGCCCGATCGGCGTTCCAGCCTTCGCGAGTTCAGATCGAACCATCCCGGCCTGTGCGGCTGCGTCGTTATCGAAAGGCAAGACATCCAGTCGCGCGACAAATCCTTCAACAATTGCCAGATTTTTCTCCGGGGCCGCCGACTTTTCAGCACCGTAAATAAGCTCCATAAGCGTGATAGCGCTGATGCACAACTGCCCGGAATGTCGATTGAAGGCTTCCCGGACAATTTGTGGTTTGTTCTTGATGGTGAAGATGCAGATATTTGTATCCAGCATGTACTTGATCATCAGAACGACTCGCGCTCCTGTTCAGTGGGTTGCTCACGGTTAGCCATGAAATCAGGGCTGACGCTGTCGCCATCAAACCAGCTATCCCAGCTTTCTCCAGCAGGCGTAATGACGCGTGTTCTGCCAATCGCGATGACTTCCACTCGTTTAACGTCGCCGGGCATCGCAACTGCCTTTGGCAGTCGGACTGCCTGACTTCTGTTGCTCATGAAAATTGTGGTCTGCTCCATATTCGAGCTCCCGGGTCTGTTCCTGTGATTAGCTCAGGATAGATCGTGCTGGGGATATGTCAATGGGATATACATCGTCACCGGACAAAGAGTAGCTAGGCCATCCAAACAAAAACGGCCGCTGTCAGGGATGACTAGCGGCCGTTTTTTGTTTCTGAGAAGGGCTTATTCGCTCTTGTCTTCCTGGGGCTCTACCGACTTGCCATAAGCATCCAGCGCCACGCCGAAATCCGTAATGAACTGCGGCTCGCTCAGCCAGGCCTGGGCCTGTTCGATGGTCATGCCGTCGGCCCACATGCGGTAGTCGATGAGCATATCGGCGGCCAGGTGGGTGGCGGCCATGCCTTCGTTGTCGGCGTTTTCCATGTCGAGCAGTTCAGGATGGTCGACGATGATGAAGGCCAGTTCGCGCAGCAGGGTCAGCAGCATTTCGTTGCGGCTGACGGCTTCGGCGTCGCGCATTTTGCTGAACATCGCCAGGGTGTATTCCGGGATCGGCTCGGCGAGGTGGCCGAGCTCTTCGTCCTGATCCAGCGGTTTGCGCCCGACCATACGGATCTGCTTGGCTTTGGCCTTGGCGCGTTTGGCGCGTTTCTGTTGCTTGTTCAGGGATGCCATGGGAGCTCAGTTCTTCTGTTGGGTTTGTGCCGCGATCGCGTCGGATGCCGCTACATAGTCAGCTTGGAATGCCGGAGATTCGATCCACGCCAGCGCGCCGGCCTCGTCGGTTTCCTGCGACCATTGGCGATACTCGATCAGCGCGGCGAGGATGAAATCCATCGCGCCTTCTTCGCCTTCCTGCTCGTACACCAGTTCCAGTAGCGGATCTTCGAGGAACGCGCTGCACATGGCTTGCTGACTGATCTTTTCGGCGTCGATCATTTTCTTGAACAGCTCGGTCAAGTCCACCGATTCGAAGTCGATGCGGTCGTCGTTCGGGTCCAGCTCGACCGGCGCTTCGGCGCGCTTGGTGCGGTTCTGCTTGGCCTTGGCTTTGGCCCGGGTGGCGCGTTTTTGCTGCTTGTTGGCGGAGGCCATGATGTGTTCCGTCGTGCGTTGAGAGGGGCTCAGCTGCGTGGCACTTGTCGGCCGGGTGTATCGGCGGCCAGTGCGCCGGTCTGCAGCCAGGTCAGAGCAATGGGCCATAGTGTGGCTTGGTATGCGCTGCGAAAAAAGCCGAAATGTCCGACTTGTCGTTCGCCGATGTCCTGCGGCGCAATGCGCAGATGGGTTTTTGCCGCGTTGCTGAAGTAGCCGAGCAGGCGTTCGATCGCCGGGATCGTTCCGTAAGGATCATCGCTGAGGCTGATGGCGAGGGTCTGCGCGCGGACGCCATCGAAGGGCAGGGCGCCCGCCTTTTTCATCAGCACCCGACCGCTTGGACGATCCTCGTACCGTGCAGTGGGGGTGCTCCAGTCGCAGACTACGCCGGTTGGCGTGTCCTCCAGCCAGCCGATCCGCTTGCCTGGAAAATAGCCGCAGAGCAGCGTCATCAAAGGCATGATCACATGCCACTTGCCGAACATCCGCCAGCGCTGTTCGGAAGCATAATCGCGCCAATAAGCGAACTGCGCACCGACGGTTACCAACCGTCGGATCACCTTGCCCGACTCCGCCAAGCCCGCCGCGCAACCGCCGAAACTATGGGCGACCACATCGATTGGCTGACCGTGAAACTCCCGCTGCGCGCGTTTGAGCATCGCTTCGAAATCCAGAGCGCCCCAGTCAGTCCACGAAGCGCGCAGCCCTTTGATCGATTCGCTGCGTGATTCGCCAATGCCCCGGTAGTCGTAGGTCATCACGTCGAAGCCGTGACTGAACAGATAGGCTGCGAACCTTGAGTAATGGCGACAGCGCACCGAGGTGGCGGCGTTGATGATGACCACCGGGCGCTGTGGATCGGGCGAACTGTGGCGCCAGGTGAAGCCGCCGAGTGCGTAGCCGTCGTCGGCAGTTTCCTTGAAGGACGTGCCTTCAGCTGCAGTCAAAACTGGTTGGCTCAACTCTGCGTCTTCCAACTCGAATGGGGGCTTGCTGCCTATGGCGCTTGACCTCGGCGGTTAGGTGCCAACCATAGTCGCCGCGCTGATCAAGAACAATCCGGCCGGTTCATTCACTGGATTGAATGAGCATGCGTTCTTCGATCAACGCCTGTTCGCGGTTGAGTTCAGCACGTAACTCTTCTTCGCTCGGCAGTATCGTCTTGTAGCTGCTGGCGAACAGTTGCTCATTGCCTTTGAGCATGGAATAGCGCGCCACCGAGTCATTGCTTTCCGCGCTGAGAATGATACCGACGGTTGGCTTGTCACCTTCGCTGCGCTTGAGCTCGTCGTACATGCGCAGTCCATCTGCCCGACATCGCGGGCGCTGAGCTTGCCGCGTTTCAGGTCGATGATCACGAAGCACTTGAGCAGATAGTTGTAGAACACCAGATCGATATAGAGGTCGACGCCGTCAGTGCTGATGCGTTGTTGGCGGGCGACAAAGGAAAAGCCTTTGCCAAGTTCAAGCAGAAAGCTTTGCAAGTGATCGATGAGGGCTTGTTCGAGTCCGCTTTCCCTGACTTTGCCTGCTGAGGGCAGGCCGAGGAATTCGAGCATGACTGGATCGCGAATGAATTCCCGCGGATTGCATTTCATCGCGTCGATGTTGGTCGTGGCTTCCTCGACCACCTCGGCTTTGTCCTGACTCATCAGCAGGCGCTCGTAGTAGAGCGTCAGGATCTGACGATCAAGGGCGCGGCTTGACCAGTTGAGGTCGGCGCATTCGTTCATGTACCACAGGCGCGCTTTCTCGTTCTCGACGCGTAGCAGGCGGCGGTAATGGGTCCAGCTTAATTCGGGACGCAGTGCGTCTCGAATTGGAAATTTCTGATAAAACAGGCGCATCTTCCACAAATTGGTTTCATCAAACCCTTTCCCGAATTGTCCGGTCAGATCCTTAGCCAGTAGGCCAATCAATTTTTTCCCATATCCCGCACGCTGGGCTCCCTGTTGTTCAAACTCGACGATATGCCGGCCGATTTGCCAACAAGTCTGCACCTGAATCGTATCGACCGCGCGTAGCACTTTTTGCCGCGCCTGGCGAATCAGCTCGCCGAGTTCGCCCAGCAGTGAATCGATTTTATGGTCTTGCGTATCAGCAGGTTTGAGCTGGCTCATCGGGTCTTCCGCATTCTGGAAACAGAGACGCAAGCATGCCGGGGAAGGCGGCGCAGGTATGTCGGGCGAACCTGCGAGTTCGGAAGGAAGGGTGGGACAGGCGTTGCAGGACATTGCCACCGGAAGGCGCGTAACAGGGTAAATGTCCGTAGTCCATTTCGTACTTTTGCCCAGTCAATCGCCGCAGAGTTGGCAGCGCTGCGGTGAGCGATCTGGTGTTGCGCTGGAATGAAAGAACAGGCAGGTAAGAGGCTGCTTCAAAAAAGCGCCCCAGTTGCATCATCGCGAGCGCTTGCCCTTCGGCCTCTGCTCACGCACCCGCCCTTTGCGATAAATCCACAGCCCGAACACACCGATGGCCAACATGAACGCGGTCCAGAAGCTCTGCCACATGAACTCGAACCAGTATCGCCGAGGTTGCAGTGCCAAGGTGTAGGTGCTGCGCGGTCCGCGATTGTTGGTGGTGATGGAACCGCTGATCCAGCTTTCGATAAGCATGTAGATCGAAAGACACACGGCTAAGGCAATCAGCACGCCAGCGAGCACCGTCAGCCAGAATGTCCAGTGGCTCGGGCGATACGGCGGGGGATGCGGCAAGCGAATACGGGTTCTTTTCTGATTCATAAGCGAGGCTCGCGCAAGTCGGTCAGGAAACTGCCAGCTCTTGCAGCTGTTCAGTCGGCATCTGCCGCGGGCTCGTCGGGCGTGCGGCAAGGTGGGCGCATTCGGCGATCACCTTGAGAATGCCGATCACCGCCGGGGTCAGCGTAGTGCCGAGGCAAATGCGCACGCCTGTGGAGGCCTGGCCATCGGCGAAAAATATGCCGCTGCCAGCCACGTGGCAACCACGCTCCGTGGCCAGTTGCTGCAGCGCCGGCATGTCGGTGTGTGCAGGCATTTCGACCCAGTGGATGAAACCGCCGCGCGGTGGCACATAGACGGTCCCGAGCGGGAAATCCGTGCGCACCAGCGCTTCGACAAAACTCGCCAGCGAAGAGAGTTGCGACCTCAATCTGGCGCAGTGCTCGTCCATGTAGCCACGGCCGATGAATTCATTGAGAACATTTTGCGCCAGGCTGGAAACGGCCAGGTTGCGCGAAAACATCTGCGCGAGGATGGCATTGCGGTATTTGCCGGCCAGACACCAGCCGACGCGATAACCCGGCGCGATGGTTTTGGAAAAGGACGAGCAGTAGATCGTCTGGCCGCTGCTGTCGTAGCTCTTGAGGGCGCGCGGTCGATCAGCTTCGGGCACCAGGTCGAAGAAGATGTCGTCTTCGATGATCGGCACATCCGCTTCCCGGGCGATCCTGGAAAGTCGCGCGCGCGCTTCGTCGGGCATGATGAAACCACGCGGATTCTGCAGCGTCGGGTTGAGAAAAATCACCGCGACCTTTTTTTGCTTCAGCGCTTCCTCCAGATGATCGACATCCAGGCCCGTACGCCCGTGGGTGCGGATCGGCAAGGCGCGCATGCCCAGGCGTTCGATGGTCTGCAGAATGCCGTAATAGGTCGGGGTTTCGATGGCGACTGTAGCGCCTTTCGACGCGACTGCTTCGAGGGCCAGTTCGAGAGCGATGGTGTCGCCCGACGTCACCAGAATATCGTCCGGCCCGCAGACTACACCGCGGGTCAGCATCAGCCCGGCGATGCGCCGTCGCAGCGCCGGCAGGCCGGGTGGCGCGACCAGACCGCTCAGCGCGTTGTCGGTCCTGGCGGCCAACACCGAGAGGCATTTGTTGAGCAACACGTTGGGCGTGAGATCGCTGTGCAGGACGGCCGAATTCAGCGATGCGGTGGTGCGCGAGGCCGCCTCGGAGAGCATCGCAACCACCGCATGATTGACGTTGACGGTGACACTGGAAAAGTCGAAAGCGCCGGACGGTTTTGCCCGCCCTGATGCCGAGACGAAGTAGCCGACGCGCGGTACCGTCGAGACGTAGGCGTCGGCCTCGAGATCGGCCAGCGCCCGCTGCACCGTGGTGATGCTGGTCTCGAACATCCGCGCCAGAACGCGGATTGACGGCAGTTTCGCTTCGGCCGCCAGGTCACCGCTGTCGATCTGGCGAATAATCCAGTCCTTGACTATCCGCCAGCGCTTGTCCGGCAAATCAAACCTGTCCATAAGTTCTCTGTGATGATTCGAAACAATTCACAGAAAGTAGAGCAAAACGATCCCCGTTGCAGCAACTATGACGATGTTCAGCGCCACCAGACCGAAGGCGAAGCGGATCAGGCTGTTTTCTTCCTGGCGGTTGGCCCCGGCAAGTCCGGTGATCAACGACAGAATCGACAGCGAGCCAAGTGCGCCATGGCCGGCGGCGCTGTTGACCATTGCCGCCAGCCACGCCCCGTGTTCGCTGCTCAGCGCGGCAATGGACGGCATCACCAGCGTGTTGCCGCCGACGTTGGAGCCGGTGACATAGCCGGCAATCCCTGCCAGCAGGGCGATCGTCGGTGCCAGCGAAATACCCGACATGGATTGCAACGCGCTTTGCGCCTCGACGAGGAATCCAGCGTTGACCATCACCTGAGACAGCAGCAGGAACAGGAAGATTGTCGTGACCGGAAACTTCGCCCGGTTGAACAGCGCTGGCCACGGGAAACCCGCGCCCGCGGTTTGCCTGAACGCCATCAGCACGGTCACGATCAGCAGCGCCAGCCCTGGAGACGCCAGCGGCTTCCATGAAACGTGTTCGCCCCTGACAACCCACAGGCCATCCCAGCCCGACAGCACGAACAGTCCGCGCGACGCCACAATCACTCCCAGCAAGGCCAGATAAGGCCATGCCGCGCTCGGCCAGCGCACCAGTTTTTTCCGTTGCGCCCAGGAGATGCCCAGGCCGACGCAAGCCACAGCCAGCCCGGCCAGCACACCGGAGACTTCCGGGCCGACCCACAGGTTGACGCAATACAGCACGGCAACGAACAGGGCGGTCACGACGATCAGCCCCAGCCACGGAGTAATCCTGCGGATGCCGGCCTGCCACAAGGCCAGCGACGCCAGGCAGAGGAACACCGGCGCGCTGATCAGCGCCGAATGGCTACCGAGGGTTTGCGCCGGCAGGTGCGCCAGCAGGGCGCCGATTACCGTCGCCAGACCCAGCGTGCCCCACGGCATGATCACCATGCCGGCGAGAGCGATTTTCATCCCCGACTGGCGAGTGAAAAGCCCCATCAGCAGCGGCACCGTGGCGATCAGCGAAACGCCGAAGCCGGTCATCGCTTCCAGCAGCGGCGCCAGGCCCAGCACGATGAAAATCACCTGCGCCGGGGGTGTCCAGCCGAGTTCCTTGACCCACGCGCCGATGGCCTGCGGTGCACCGCCGCGCTCGACCAGAATGACGAAGGCCAGCCCCGGGACGATTACGCACGCGGTGCTGAGAAACAGGATCGTGGTGTCCTGAAAAATCGCCGAGGAGATGGCCGCCGACACCGGCCCGGCAGCGCCCAGTGCCCACAGCACCAGCACCAGCACCACACCGGCCAGCGCGGCCTGTACCGGCGGACGCCGGAGGATCAGGATCAGCGCGATCACCAGCGCGATCGGTGACATTTGCAGCAAGAGAGAGCTCATAGCGGTTTCCTTGGCTTAATCGTGCGTCTGTCCGCTGTACTCGGTCGCCCGCATGGACGCGCGCTGGCAGAACGTCTGATACCACTCGCTCAGGCGTGCTTGCGCCGAGAAGTCCGAGAGTTGACGGAAAGCGATCCAGTCCAGCGCGGTCGCCAAGGCGATGTGGCCAACGGTGATCGGGCCATTGAGGTCGACGTGCTCTTCGATGAAGCGATACGCCTCCTTGAGTTTGTAGGCCTGGCCGTCCGCGTACGCCGGATAGCGCAAAGCCTCGGGGCGCCGCTCGACTTCCCAGCGCAGCTTGATGCCGACGTCGCACATGCCCTGCGCCAATGCCTGCAGGCGCAGCGCCTTGTAGCGCTCGGGGCCGCTTGCCGGGATGAATTTACGGCCGTTGCTCAGGTCATCGAGGTATTCGCAAATCACGATGGAATCGAACAGTGCGGTGTCGTCGGGCAGCATCAGCACCGGCACTTTACCCAAGGGGTTGGCCTGGTAAATGGTCGCGTTCGGTGAAGTCGGGCTGGTCTCGTGATGTATCACCTCAAGGCTCGATGCGATGCCAAGTTCGTGAGCCAGCACCAACACCTTGCGGGCGTACGGCGAATGCGTCTGATAGTAGAGTTTCATGCGCGAGTTCCTGTCTCAAGGATGGCGGTGGCGACTCGATGGGCGTCCATGAACAGCCGCGAAGGTGCGCCCGCCGAGGTGACGTAGTGGTTGTAATAGCAAGAACCTTCGGCGAGCGGTCCCAGCACCCAGATGTCACGCACCGCTTCGCCGCTGTTCGACTTGGGGTTGGACGCCGCGTCGACATCGATGCCGTCGATGCCCGGCACATCGGTGCGCGGACGCACAAGGCCCAGGCGCGCGAGGTCGCGCACAGGTGCGCAGTCGCTGTGGGTGACGCCGCTGCTCTGGACGTAACCGGCGACTCGCTTGAAGTGATCGATCGCGGGGCGTGAGCCGGGCTTGAGAAAGGTCAGCAAACCGGCATCACACAGCGCGAGCAGATCGGCGTGGCGCTCCTTCTGCGGGCCGGCGACCAGACGGTTGATCGCCTTGTGCCAGCGGCCATAGAACTGCCGATGCGAATCTTCGGTGAGCCCATCGAAATCGACCGCCTCACGCAGCCGGTCGCGCAAGTCGCGCCAGACTTCGATGGCGGCTTTGATCGGCGACGCGCCGCGTCCCAGACGTGCTTCATGCAAGTCGGCTTCGAGGGTGTCGTAAATCCATGCGTGATAGTTGTAAGGCGTCACGCTGTCGGGCAGTGCGTGGCAGATCAGCTCCAGCGGATTGATTGCCCCGGCAATCGTTTCGAACTCGCGCAGCAAAGCTTCGCAGGCGACAACCCCTGCTGGGCCGACAACGCTGACGGTTCTGAGCTGCTCAAGCAGCTGTTGTGGCGCTGAAGGTTTATGCAGAACGGCGACCGCAGCGGCACGCATCTCCAGCAGCATCAGCGGGAGAATGTCCCGTTCGAAATCCAGCCGGCGGTTGTGCGCGTTGAGCCGCAACGACTCGATACGTTCGCTGGTCAGCAGCACAGCGGTGTGGCGCCGGCAGCCAATCAAGCCATTGGGACGCGTGCGAAACGGCAGCCCGTCCCGCGACTGAATGAAGATCACCGGCTCCTGACCCGAAGGCTGGTAAGTGTGACTGCCATCGGCCATGGGTTTGTAGATCCCGCCTCTGCCAGCCGTCAGCGCCGCCAGGGTGTCCATGGCGCCCAGGCCCAACCCTTCGATCAACACCGTTTCGCCGGGCTCGACGGTGGTGAGGCTGCCGGGCAGCGGATAGACGTTATCGACCCGGTTCTGCCCCGCCAGGCGCAGGCGTCCGGTGTGGCCAACGGTCAGCACCAGACGATCCACCGTCACCGCAGCGCCGTCGGCGGTTAGCAGAAGGTATTGCTGATTCTCGCGGCGCTCGACCGCCGTGACCTGATGCCGATGCAGATTGACCGTGACCCAGGCGGGTGCGGTCGCGAGGATCCGCGTGAAGGCGTCGGCCAGATAAGCGCCGAGCAGGTGCCGTGGCAGAAAATCCTCCGGCTCGACGTCGCGACCGTCGGCGGCGAGCAGGCCGCTGTCGGGGTCAACCTTGACGCGCTGTGCTCGGCACCACGCGAGAAAGTCCGGCCCTGGCCGTTCCCGGGCGTCGGTCAGATCACCGAACGCTGCTGCGTCGGGAAATACCCCGAGCTGACCGGCGACGGTGTTGAGCAACAGGTAGTCCGGTTGATCGGGCCAGTGCGCGCCGCTGCCGAGCACGTTGGGCTCGAAGATGTCGATGACCACCGGTTGTTGTGGGCGTTCCTCGGCGCGGCTCAACAGGCGCTCGAATACCGACATTCCGCGCGAACCGCAGCCGACCAGGCCAATGTGCACAGGCGCCTTCACCATCTGCGCTCCTCGCCAAAAAATGACGGGATGGCAATTGCCGTACCGGCCGCCACCGCAATGTCGTGGATCATCCGGCCAATCGCGAGATCGAGAATGCCCATGCCGAATGGCGAATAGATCAGCGGTTTGTCCTGGGCGACATGCAGGTCACCGCGAATCAGCTGCGCCACTGTGCCGGTGACAAAGTCGCGATGGCCGTATTGCTGCTCGGCCAGATGCGGTGAGGTATTGGCCTTCAGGCAATGGGTGATGTCGTCGAAGTAGTTGTAACTTTCCTCGATGATTTCGGCGCCGATATCCCGCAGCGAGATGTTCAGAACAATCTGCCCCGGGCGGAACGTGCCCTGGCCTTTTACGTAGGGCTCGCCCGCGCTGGTGGCGAACACCACGATGTCGGCTGTCAGTGCGTCTTCGAGCGACAGCAGACGCACATCCGGCAGGCCCAGTTGTTCGCCAAATTCCGCGAGGGCTTGCGCCGATTCGGCGTTGAGATCGTGAATGCCCACGCTGTCGAAGGACCAGTCGTCCGCGACGAAAGTCTCGAGGATATTTCTTGAGATTACCCCGCCACCAATGATCGAAAGTGTCGCCGCGTGGCGGTTCTGGCCATTCAGCCACCAGGCACCCAATACCGCCGACGCCGCCGTGCGCACGGCACTGATCAGCGCACCTTCGAGCAGGGCGTAGGGATAACCGGTCTGCGGGTCGTTGAGAATCAGCACGGCAGATGCGCGCGGAATGCCTGACTTGATGTTGTCGGGATAACTGGCAATCCACTTGATCCCGGAGACGGATTGATCGCCCTTGCTGTCGACGATGGCCGCCGGCAGCGCAATGATCCGGTTCGCCGGTTGCGCAGGGAAACGCAAAAAGTAACTGTCGGGGTTAACGGTTTCGCCACGCTCGTGGGTCAGGTAGGTCTGCGCCACCATGTCGATGGTTGCATGCCGCAGCCCGTTGAGGATGTCTTTGACGACAGCGCCGGGGATGACGTGGAACGGCTGGATCGGATTCTGTGTGGTCATGAGGATTACGCCGAGAGTGCCAGAGCGATTTCAGGGAAAAGGGGCTGCAGTGCGGTTGCGCCGATCCGCTGGGTGACCCAGTCGTCGGAGTAGATGGTTTCGAGATAGCGCTCACCCATGTCGGGGGAGATCGCCACCACGACATCGTCGGGCCGGATATGCGGCGCCCACTGGCGGATGCCGGCGAGCACAGTGCCGGTGGAGCCGCCGAAGAGCAGGCCGTAGCGTTGCGCCAGCCAACGGCAGACCTTGATCGTCTGTTCCTCGGGAATCGACAGGAAGTCGTGAATGCCCGACGACTCGAATATCTCCGGCAGGCGGCTGGTGCCGAGCCCCGGAATATGGCGCGTGCCGCCCGGCAGGCCGAACGTCACCGAGCCGACGGTATCGACGGCAATGACTTTGGTCTGCGGATGATGTTCGGCGAAGTAGTTCTTGCAGCCCATTAGCGTGCCAGTGGTTCCCGCGCCGACGAACAGGTAATCCACGTGCGCAAATTTGCGCGCGATGGACCTGGCAGTCGCTTGATAGTGGGCGAGGGGGTTGGTCGGATTCTTGTACTGGTTGAGCCAGATGTAGTCGGCGTTGTCAGCGACCAGTTGTTCGATCAGGCGAATCCGCGAATTCAGGTAACCGCCGTTCTCGTCACGCTGATCGACCATGAGCATTTGCGCGCCAAGGGCTTGAATCAGCTTGCGGTTCGGCGCGGAAATATTCGGGTCGATTACGCAAACGAACTGGTAACCCTTGGCCGCGCAGACCATGGCCAGCGCAACGCCCAGATTCCCCGATGAGGATTCGATGAGGCGGGTCTTGTGGTTGATCAGTCCGCGGACTTCGAGATCAGTGATCAGCGCGTGCGCGGTCTTCAGCTTGATGGAGCCGGCGGGATTCAGTCCTTCGATTTTCAGCTGGATCGTTGCGCTGCAAAGATCGCCGATCTGCACATAACTGTCTTCATTGATGAGTTGCTTGATCATACGTCGTCCGTTTCGCTCTTTTGCCGGGCGCACGGGGGCGCCAGCATTCATCCTGGAATGTTTGAAAAGCAGTAACTGCAGTTCGCCTGTGGGTTGGGTTCAGATTTTTTGCTGGACAGGAAGTGACCTTGCGGGCGACGCCGATCGATTCAAAAAATCAGGGTTTGCGCTCTGAGGGCTACAGGAGTCCAGAGTGTTGCGGGGCGCAAAGTAGAGCCAGTCATTGGCTCGCCAAGGCTTGCTTGAAGTATTGGCGAAACGCCATCTACACGGAGAGATACAGATTTCGGGTTTTTTCCAGTACAGCTGGAATCCGGGTGTATCGAAGGGGGAAGAGAGGAGGGGGGGTCAAATCGCAGGCATAAAAAAACCCTGAATCTTGCGATTCAGGGTTTTCGGTATTTGGTGCCCAGAGACGGAATCGAACCGCCGACACGGGGATTTTCAATCCCCTGCTCTACCGACTGAGCTATCTGGGCAACGGGGCGCATTAAAAGGGTTTTTCGGATTTACGTCAACGACTTTTTGAAAATTTCTTAAATTAATTCCGTCGCTTACGAAATCTGCGGGTTATTCGGCTGGCGGCACGTAGCCTTCGGCCTTGGCGTATTCCTCGCCGGAGAAGTACTTGTCCATTTCGCCCTGCAGGTATTTGCGATCGTCGGCGTTCATCATGTTCAGGCGCTTTTCGTTGATCAGCAGGGTCTGGTGTTTCTGCCAGTCGGCCCAGGCCTTGGCCGAGACGTGGTCAAAAATATCCTGGCCCTTGGCGCCCGGGAAAGGGGCGCGCTCCAGCGCGGGCAGTTCTTCTTTGTACTTGCGGCACATTACGGTGCGGGTCATGGCGACTCTCCTGCATTCAATACGGCGGCCGCGCGTTCGAGCAAGGTCTTGACCGGGGCAGCAAGGCCCAGGCGCGGCGGGGTGGCGAGGTTATACCAGAGCCAGTCGGCCTCGGCCACGTGATGGCTGGCTTCCTGCACCTGAACCAGCCACGGTTCGATGGACAACTGGAAGTGGCTGAAGGTGTGAATCAGGCTCGGCAGCGCCTGCTGCTGACCCATGGTCAGCGAGTGCTGATCGGCCAGATGCTGCAGATCTTCCAGATCATCCAGTTCCGGCAGGCTCCACAAACCGCCCCACAGTCCCGTCGACGGGCGGCGGTAAAGCAGAATCGCGCCTTCGCCGTTGGCGAGCATCGGCATCAGCGTGCGTTTCTGCGGGATGGCCTTGCGTGGCTTGGGAATCGGATAACGTGTTTCCAGACCAAGCATGTGCGCTTCACAGCCACGCTTGAGCGGGCACAGCAGACAGCTCGGCTTGCTGCGCGTGCAGAGTGTGGCGCCAAGATCCATCATCGCCTGGGTGTAAGCGTTGACCCGATCGTGCGGGGTGAAGCGCTCGGCGTTGGCCCACAGCTGTTTGGCGACTTTCGGTTCGCCGGGGTAGCCCTCTTGCGCCGTGAAGCGCGCCAGCACGCGTTTGACGTTGCCGTCGAGGATCGGCGCGCGCAGGCCCATGCTGATGCTGGCGATCGCCCCGGCGGTGGACAGGCCGATGCCCGGCAGCTCGGTGAGTTTTTCCACGTCGCGCGGGAATTCGCCAGCGTACTGGCTGACGACGATCTTCGCGGTCTTCTGCAGATTGCGTGCGCGAGTGTAGTAACCCAGCCCGGTCCAGAGGTGCAGCACCTCGTCTTCCTGCGCTTCGGCCAGAGCTTGGACTGTTGGCAGCGCCGCCATGAAACGCTCGAAATAGTTGAGCACGGTGCTGACCTGAGTCTGCTGCAACATGATCTCGGACACCCAGACCCGATACGGATTGATGTCCTGCTGCCACGGCAAATCGTGGCGGCCATGGCGGTCGAACCATTCCAGCACCGCCGTGGAAAACTGCTCCGCTGTCATCGCTTGAACAGCCCCTTCAATGCGTTTTTCAGTTCCGGACTGACTTTGTCGCCCAATTTCTCGTCGATCTTTTCGCTGAGTTTGTTGCCGGCCATTTTGCTGGCGACCTGACCAAGGCGGTCATTGTCGACGCGACAGGCCTTGGCCCCCAGTTCCAGCGGGCCACGGCAGCGCAGCGGCCACTCGATGCCGACGAACTTCTCGCCGACCTGACAGGCCGGGTCAGGCATGGCGCTGGTGTCGCCCTCGACGATGATGCCGACGCGGTAATCCATGCCGAGCACGCGCAGGTCGATGTCGCCGTCACCGTTGACGGTCATGCCAGGGATACGCACTTTCAGGTCGGGGTTGCTGGCGACGCCGTTGCGCACGGTCAGGTTGCCCTTGAGCTCCTCGAACGGCGTGTCCTTGCCCCGAGGCTCGCCGCTAAGGGTCTTGCGGTTGAGGGTGGCGATGCCTTTGCACAATTGCTGTTCGAGATTGGCATTGAGCAGCACGCCGTTGTTGATGACGAAACTGGCGTTGCCGTTCAGCGTATCGATCAGCGCCTGCTGGCTGTTGCCGCTGCCGGTGAGGCTGCTGGTCAGAGTTACCAGACCTTTGACCGGCGGATTTTTGCCTTGGCTTTCGATGATTTTTTCCGCCGGCACGCGGTTGAGCCGGGTCTGCAGGTTCAGCACTGGCGCGCTTGGGCGCACGTCGAGTGTGCCGTTGGCGACGAAGCCGCCGTTGTACAGATCGCCGCTCAGGTTAGTCAGCGTCAGCAAGCCGCCTTGGCCGGTGGCTTTGAGCGCGGCGTTCTGGATCGGCAGCTTGTCGAGGGTCAGTTGGCCGAAAGTCAGGTCCGCGTCCACATCCAGCTTGGCCAGGCGTTCGACCGGCAGCAGGCGCTCGGTGCTCCAGGCGGTTTTGCTCGGTTTGTCCGGCAGCGGCGTGGTACCCGCGACGGCGCCGGCCTCGGTGCTGGCGACTTCGGCCTGACGGGTTTGCGTGGCGTTGTTGGCCTGAGCCGATTTCGGTGGCAGGTAGCGGTCGACGTTGAACGTGTCGGCCTTGAGTATCGCGCGCAGCGACTGTTTGGCGAAGTCCTCGACGGCGATGCGGCCACTGAAGCTGCTGTCATCGAGTTTCAGGTTGATGTTGTCGAACGACAGGCTGGTCGGGGTGGCCGCAACGCGGCTGACCAGTTCGACCTTGCTCAGGCTGCCTTCGCCCATCGCCGGCAGTGTCTGGCCGATACTGTCGACGAATTTCGCCAGATCGAACTGGGCGATGGAAATGCCGCCGCTGATCTGTGGCGTCTTGTCGAGGTCGTTGGCTTTCAGCTCGCCCAGGGCGCGCAACTGGTTGGCGGAAATCTTGATGCCGGTCCATTCGGCGACGTTCGCTGCCTTGTCCAGCAATAACTGGCCCTGAGCAGAGAAGGTCATGGTTTTGCCTTGCAGCGGATCGCCAGCGAGTTCGCCGGTCAGCTTCAAGTCTTCGAACTTGTAGCGTTGCAGGGCGCGCTCGAAGCGCAGCTCGCCGTTGAGCTCGGTACGCACGCGCAGCACCGGTTGATTGGTGCCGAGGAACGCGGTGGCTTTCACCGGGATATTGGTCGAATCGTGTACCGGGCCGGTGCTCAACTGAATGCTTTCGGCACTGAACTGCTTGCCGGTCAGCTCATCGTTGTATTCAACGCGGGCGTTGTTGACGGTCAAACTGTCGATGTCGAGGCGGATCGGTTGCGCCGGTTTTTCTACGGCGACGGTCGGCTCGCTGGCGGTCGCGCCCGGTGTGGCGGGTGGAGTCGAACCAGGCGCCACAGGCACCTTGCCGATGTCTTCCCAGTTGCCGTGGCCGTTCTTGTCGCGGTTCAGGCGCAGGTTGAGGCCTTCGACGCGTACGTCACTCATCTGCACTTCACGGCGCAACAACGGCAGCACGCGCACGGACAGGCCGAGCATCTGCAAGTCGGCAAACGGTTCGGCAGGCTTGGCCAGGGTGGCGACGCTGGCTTCGTGCAATTCCAGGCCGAGCCACGGGAACAGGCTCCAGCCGATATCGCCATTGAGCGTCAGCTCGATGTGGGCCTTGTCGCGGGCTATCTGGCGGATCTCGTCTTTGTAGTCGTTGGGATCGAATAGGTGGGTCAGGGCAAAACCTGCCGCCACAATGATCAGCAACAGCCCGAGAAGTACCAGACCCAGGATTTTGCCGAACGCTTTCATGGGCGAGTCCTTGTAGTTAGTCGAATTGGTCATATGGCCGGGGAGTATAGCGCTGCCGGCACCCGGTTCGGTGTGGCGTCATCTGCCGAGGGTCGGCGGCGGCACCTGCAACTTCGCCACCGGTGCCTGCGCTTGAGGATGCCCGGCGGGCGCCAGAGGGCGCAATCCGGCCCCCGCTTGCGACGCCATTTTTTGCGCTTGGTTCACCCGTCGTTCAGCCCCGCCAAGGCGACGGGTAACTTTTCGCACGCATAAATGGGACAAGTAGCAAGCGGCGTGGTGCCTTTGCAGACGCGGGGTTGGCGGCTTCCCGAGTCGTACGAGAACAGATGACTTGAAAAAAGGTGATATCAGTTTGGTTTTTCTGTCACCTGAGAATGGTAACCTTCGCCAGTTCGTCCGCCCGTCTGCGACTTAACGTCGCGCCTTCAAGGAGCTTCACCTAAAAAAACGGTCATGCCTGCGTGCATAAGGCCGAGGGTGAGCAGTGGCTGGCGAACCATACTAACAATTGGGGGATACACAATGAGCACGAGCATCACGGCGGACGGCCTCAAAGCCGACCAGCCTGCGTTCCTGTCCAAGGAACGCATCATCGCCAAGCCCGGTTTCAACCGTTGGCTGGTTCCACCGGCCGCTTTGGCCATTCACCTGTGCATCGGCATGGCCTACGGCTTCTCGGTGTTCTGGTTGCCGCTGTCCAAGGCGCTGGGCGTTACCGCGCCGGTGGCTTGCGCGCCGGACATGAGCTTCATCGCACAGGTATTTTCGTCGAACTGCGACTGGCCGATCTCCATGCTCGGCTGGATCTACACGCTGTTCTTCATCTTCCTCGGCTGCTCGGCAGCGATCTGGGGTGGCTGGCTGGAACACGCCGGGCCTCGTAAAGCGGGCGTGGTCTCGGCCTTGTGCTGGTGCGGCGGTCTGCTGATTTCCGCGCTGGGTATCTATACCCACCAGATCTGGCTGATGTGGATCGGCTCCGGCGTGATCGGCGGTATCGGTCTGGGCCTGGGCTATATCTCGCCGGTGTCGACCCTGATCAAGTGGTTCCCGGACAAGCGCGGCATGGCCACCGGCATGGCGATCATGGGCTTCGGTGGCGGCGCGATGGTCGGTGCACCGTTGGCGACTGCACTGATGAGCCACTTCGCATCGCCAGAAGGCGTGGGCGTATGGCAGAGCTTCGTGGCCATGGCGGCCATTTACTTCGTGTTCATGATCGGTGGCGCATTGTCCTACCGCGTGCCGCCAACCGGCTGGAAGCCTGAAGGCTGGACCGCTCCGGCGAAGAAAGCTTCCAACGCGATGATCACCAACCGTCACGTTCACGTGAATGTAGCGTGGAAAACTCCGCAATTCCGTCTGGTCTGGCTGGTGCTGTGCCTGAACGTGTCGGCGGGTATCGGCATCCTCGGCATGGCTTCGCCACTGTTGCAGGAAGTGTTCGGCGGCAAACTGCTGGGCGTCGATGTGCCGTTCGGTCAGCTCGACGCTGGCCAACTGGCCTCGATCGCGGCGATCGCAGCGGGCTTCACCGGTCTGCTGAGCCTGTTCAACATCGGTGGCCGGTTCTTCTGGGCTTCGTTCTCGGACTACCTGGGGCGCAAGAACACTTACTTCGTGTTCTTCGCGCTGGGTTTTGCCCTGTACGCGCTGATTCCGAACATGGGCCATCTGGGCAACGTTGCGCTGTTCGTGGCGGCGTTCTGCATCATCCTGTCGATGTATGGCGGTGGTTTTGCCACGGTCCCGGCGTATCTGGCCGACCTGTTCGGTACGCAGATGGTCGGTGCGATCCACGGTCGTCTGCTGACTGCCTGGGCCGCTGCCGGCGTGCTCGGTCCGGTGCTGGTGAACTACCTGCGTGAGTATCAGTTGAGCATCGGCGTGGAACGCGCTGCCGCTTACGACATCACCCTGTACATCCTCGCCGGCCTGCTGGTGCTGGGCTTCCTGTGCAATCTGATGGTGCGCCCGGTGGCCGACAAGTACTTCATGACCGACGCTGAACTGGCCGCCGAACAGGCGCTGGGCCACGACAAGGGTGCCGATGCCAGCACCGTTCTGGAGTGGAAAGCGGCGCCGGGCACCAAGCCTCTGGCGATCGCTGCCTGGCTGGTGGTGGGTATTCCGTTGGCGTGGGGTGTGTGGGTGACCCTGCAGAAGACGGCGGTATTGTTTCACTAAGGTGTTAGCTGAATAAACGCCGAACCTGTGGGAGCGAGCCTGCTCGCGAAGACGGAGCACCAGTCGACATCCATGTTGGCTGGCGTACCGCATTCGCGAGCAGGCTCGCTCCCACATTTGTTTATGGCATGCCTGTACTGGCTTGTATGGACATGTCTACCCGCGACAGCCGGGCGTTCTATCCGTCAGGCATCTCTCCTCTCGTGTTTCTGTTTGCGCCTCGCGTGCCTATAATGGCTGCCTTTTTCGCCCAATGATTTTGCGGAGCTGGTGATGGCCGAACGTAAGGCGTCTGTCGAGCGCGACACTCTGGAAACCCAGATCAAAGCCTCGATCAACCTTGATGGCACCGGAAAGGCCCGATTCGATATCGGTGTACCTTTTCTTGAGCACATGCTGGATCAGATTGCCCGTCACGGGTTGATCGACCTGGATATCGAATGCAAGGGCGATCTGCATATCGACGACCACCATACGGTGGAAGACGTCGGTATCACCCTCGGCCAGGCGTTCGCCAAAGCCATCGGCGACAAGAAAGGCATCCGTCGCTACGGCCATGCCTACGTGCCGCTCGATGAAGCGCTGTCGCGCGTGGTGATCGATTTCTCCGGTCGCCCGGGCCTGCAGATGCACGTGCCGTACACCCGCGCCACCGTCGGCGGTTTCGACGTTGACCTGTTCCAGGAATTCTTCCAGGGCTTCGTCAATCACGCGCTGGTCAGCGTGCACATCGATAACCTGCGCGGCACCAACACTCACCACCAGATCGAAACCGTGTTCAAGGCTTTCGGCCGCGCGCTGCGCATGGCTGTCGAGCTGGACGAGCGCATGGCCGGGCAAATGCCGTCGACTAAAGGCGTTCTGTAATGCAGACGGTTGCAGTTATCGACTACGGCATGGGCAATCTGCACTCGGTGGCCAAGGCTCTTGAGCACGTCGGCGCCGGCAAGGTGCTGATTACCAGCGACGCGAACGTGATTCGAGAAGCCGACCGTGTGGTATTCCCGGGTGTTGGCGCGATTCGCGATTGCATGGCGGAGATCCGTCGCCTCGGCTTCGACTCGCTGGTCCGTGAGGTCAGCCAGGATCGGCCGTTCCTCGGCATCTGCGTCGGCATGCAAGCCTTGCTCGATACCAGCGAAGAGAACGCCGGCGTCGACTGCATCGGCCTGTTTCCGGGCGCGGTGAAATTCTTCGGCAAGGATCTGCACGAAGACGGCGAGCACCTCAAAGTCCCGCACATGGGCTGGAACGAGGTAAAGCAGAAGATCAGTCACCCGCTGTGGCACGACATCCCCGACCTGGCGCGTTTCTATTTCGTGCACAGCTACTACATCGCCGCCGCCAATGCGCGTCAGGTTGTAGGCAGCGGCCATTACGGTGTCGATTTCGCCGCAGCGCTGGCCGACGGTTCGCGTTTCGCCGTGCAGTTCCACCCGGAGAAAAGCCATACCCACGGCTTGCAACTGCTGCAGAACTTCGCTGCGTGGGACGGTCGCTGGTAAATGGCTGTCAAGAAATCCAGACCGCCGATCTTGACCCTCACTCCCGAGCAGGAGAGCGAGGCCAATCGCAAGATCCAGCGGTTCATGGAAGACCGTTTCGAACTGGATCTGGGTTCGTTCGAGGCGGCGGAAATTCTTGAGCTGTTTACCCGCGAGATTGCTCCGCACTATTACAACAGGGCGATTTTCGATGTGCAGACCCACCTCAAGGAACGGTTTGAAAGCATCGAAAGCGACCTGTGGGCGCTCGAGAAAAACTGATTCCCGAGCCAAGCTGAACATTCCAATTTTAAGGTTTGCCAGATGCTGATTATTCCCGCTATCGATCTCAAAGACGGTGCCTGCGTACGTCTGCGCCAGGGCCGCATGGAAGATTCCACGGTGTTCTCCGATGACCCGGTGAGCATGGCTGCCAAGTGGGTGGAGGGCGGTTGCCGCCGTCTGCATCTGGTCGACCTGAACGGCGCGTTCGAAGGCCAGCCGGTCAACGGCGAAGTGGTTACCGCAATCGCCAAGCGTTACCCGACCCTGCCGATCCAGATCGGTGGCGGCATTCGTTCGTTGGAAACCATCGAGCATTACGTTAAGGCGGGCGTGAGCTACGTGATCATCGGCACCAAAGCCGTAAAAGATCCGGCGTTCGTTGCTGAGGCCTGCCGCGCCTTCCCAGGCAAGATCATTGTCGGTCTGGATGCCAAAGACGGTTTCGTCGCCACCGACGGCTGGGCTGAGATCAGCACCGTGCAGGTCATTGACCTGGCCAAGCAGTTCGAAGCCGACGGCGTATCCTCGATCGTTTATACCGACATCGCCAAAGACGGCATGATGCAGGGCTGCAACGTACCGTTCACCGCCGCGCTGGCCGCTGCCACCAGGATTCCGGTGATCGCTTCCGGCGGCATCCATAACCTGGGTGACATCAAGTCGCTGCTCGACGCCAAGGCACCGGGCATCATCGGCGCGATTACCGGCCGGGCGATCTATGAGGGCACTCTCGATGTCGCCGAAGCGCAAGCTTTCTGCGATTCGTACCAAGGCTGAGGACTGACCATGGCGCTGGCCAAACGCATCATCCCTTGCCTGGACGTGGACAACGGCCGGGTCGTCAAAGGCGTGAAGTTCGAGAACATCCGCGACGCCGGTGACCCGGTGGAAATTGCCCGTCGCTACGACGAGCAGGGCGCCGACGAGATTACCTTTCTCGACATCACCGCCAGCGTCGATGGCCGTGACACCACGCTGCATACCGTCGAGCGCATGGCCAGCCAGGTATTCATCCCGCTGACCGTCGGCGGTGGTGTGCGTACCGTGCAGGACATCCGCAATCTGCTCAATGCCGGCGCGGACAAGGTGTCGATCAACACCGCCGCCGTGTTCAACCCGGAATTTGTTGGCGAAGCCGCGCAGCATTTCGGCTCGCAGTGCATCGTCGTCGCCATCGACGCCAAGAAAGTCTCCGGCCCCGGCGAAACCCCGCGCTGGGAAATATTCACCCACGGCGGGCGCAAGCCGACCGGTCTCGACGCAGTCGAGTGGGCGAAGAAAATGGAAGGCCTCGGTGCCGGCGAGATCCTCCTGACCAGCATGGATCAGGACGGCATGAAAAACGGTTTCGACCTCGGCGTGACCCGCGCCATCAGCGACGCGCTGGGCATTCCGGTGATCGCTTCCGGTGGTGTCGGCAATCTGCAGCATCTGGCCGATGGCATTCTCGAAGGTCATGCCAGTGCGGTGCTGGCGGCGAGTATTTTCCACTTCGGCGAATACACCGTGCAGGAAGCCAAGGCCTACATGGCCCATCGCGGCATCGTCATGCGCTAAAGCGTACAGGCCAGTGGACAGCATGGCGCGCCCAAGGCACTCTTGGGCACGCCATGGATTCCGGTAGCCCGACATGATCAAACGCCTGCTTGTTGTTCTCGCCAGCGCCTCGTTGTTGTTCATCAGCAATGCCCGGGCCGAAACCAGTCCCGACACCGATCTGGTGCTGCTCACCGAGAACTTCCCGCCGTACAACATGGCGAAGAACGGCAAGAATTTTGCCCAGGGCGACAACATCAACGGCATTGCCACGGACATCGTTCGCGAGATGTTCCAGCGCGCCGGCCTCACTTACAGCCTGACCCTGCGTTTCCCCTGGGAGCGTGTCTACAAACTCGCCCTGGAGAATCCCGGCTACGGGGCCTTCGTCATGGCGCGCCTGCCCGATCGCGAAAGACTGTTCAAATGGGTCGGCCCAATCGGCCCGGACGACTGGATCCTGCTGGCCAAGGCTGACAGCAAGATCACCCTCGAAACCCTCAATGATGCGCGCAAATACAAGATCGGCGCCTACAAGGGCGATGCGATTGCCGAGACGCTCTCCAAGCAAGGCCTCAAACCGGTAGTAGTGCTGCGCGATCAGGACAACGCAAAAAAACTGCTCAATGGCCAGATCGATCTGTGGGCCACGGGTGATCCTGCCGGCCGTTATCTGGCGCGGCAGGATGGCGTGACCGGCCTGAAGACCGTGCTGCGCTTCAACAGCGCCGAGTTGTACCTGGCGCTGAACAAGGACGTCTCCGATGAGGTGGTCAACAAGCTACAGACCGCGCTGGATCAGTTGCGCAAGGAAGGCGTGGTCGATGAAATCATGGCGCGCTATCTGTAACGGCTGACTCGTCGGGCTCTGGCTGGGAGGCGCTGATTTCGCCCTCGGTCGCAGGCGCAAGCACAGTCTGATCTTCGACCGCCTCTGGCTCCGACGCGACGATGGTTGCAGGCTCGGTGGGTGCGTACTGGCTGATGTGAAGGCTATTGCCATCGGTGTAGATGAAACCATCCGTCACTGCCGTGCCGTCCGCGCGCACCAGTCTGTATTCGCTCTGGGCCAGGTAGGCGGCCACTGAGCGGTTTTTGTCCACCACCGCAACCACTTCGATGGTCGCAGTATTGAGCCATTCATTCGAATGCAGTTCGCATTGGGTGAAATCGTGGCCCAGCCGTGCGGAAAACATCAGCGCGCCGTGCTGTCGGGTTTGCCATTGGGCGCCGAATTCGATGGATGTGGTCTGGGTGAAAGTACGCAAGCCGCCAGTACGCTGGGCGCGCTGCGCATTCCACCTGAATATCTGGCTGTCGTTGCCACTGTTGCGTGCGTGACCGACGAGGATGTAGCGATCCTCGCGTTCAAGCAGATAGAAGGGCGAGTGACGCCATTGCTCAGCGGCGGTGTAACGCGGATCGTTGACCGTGAACCAAGGGAGGCTGGCGGTGTAAGTCGCATCGTCCGTTGGCTCTACAGGTGTTGGCGTCTCGCCGCAGAGCACCGGTGGCGATGGGCGTGTAGACATCTGCAGGCCGATCTGCAAGCGCAAGCAGTAGACCGGGAAACTGGCCGGTCGGGTGTAGTCACTCAAGCTGAAAAAACTGCCCGATGCCAAGTAGACTTCGCCCGGCAAAGCGGCTGGAGGAACGGCGCTCCAGGTGCTGACGCGCTGTCGGGCCTTGCTGCCCTTGTCGTCCCAGATCAGATCGGTGGTATTCGACGCGATCACCAGGTCTTCGCGAACGCAGCGCACCGCGTTGAGCGAAGGTTTTTCATGATCGTTCGAGCACACCGACCCCAGCGCTACGTAGCCTGCGGGAGCTAGCGGTCGCCAGATCGACAGATCTCGTTTCGAGCCTGATCCGGAGTCCTTCCAGACCAGCTCGTAATCATCGGGACGTCGCAGTGCCCTGCCTTTGGTGGGGTCAGTGCTGGCAATGTCTGCCTCACAAACAACCGCGACCACGCGTTCGCCGTTGATGTTGCCAACGCCTCTGGTGACGAAGTCGCCCAAGGGGAAATAACCGGGCAGCGCGTCGGGAGCCGGAGTCGGGCGCCAGAACGACGCGGGTCTGGCCGACAAACCGTTGGTATCCCAGATGCGCAGAAATTCTGTTGTGAAGTTGATCAGCAGGTTATCGATGCGGATCGGTTCAGTCCGCCCAACGGGCGGGATAATCGGGGCGTTGTTTGTCATGGGCACTCCTGATAGTTGCAAGCGACTCAAAGGAGTCGCGACCTGTTGCAGGTCTCACTATCCGGAAGGGGGAGGGGCGTTCGGTGGTAACTATGTATTGCAACGTGACCGGGTGTTACCGGTAAACGCCATCCTTGCCATGGCCAGCCATGGCGCGGTTGCTGCGCACGCTGATCATCTGCCTGATATCGATCCAGTCGATGCCCTGCGCTTTGAGCTTGGGTAATTCGCGCTCGAGCACCGCCAGGGTCTGCGGATACGGATGGCCGATCATCACCGCTGAACCCTGTTTGTGCGCCAGGGCGATCGCGGTCTGCAACTGAGTGGCAATGGCCGCTTCGGTGCGCTCATCATCAAGAAACACATCACGGGAAACGCTGGCCAGGTCGATCTTCTGCGCCTGCTGCGCAGCGACCGTTTGAGCGCTGGTGCGGCTGTCGACGAAGAACTTGTGCCGACGCTGCAATTCGCCCATCAACCACGCCATCGCCACAGGCTGCGCGGTCATGCGGCTGCCCATGTGATTGTTGATGCCGGCAGTGAACGGGACTTTTTCAAACGCGGCATTCAGGCGTTTCTGCAGCTCTTCAATGGGCAGTTCGGGGTGCCAGGCGTAGGGCCCGGTGGCCGGGTCCATGGGCATGTGCAGGATGACGATCTTGCCGGCGCGATGGGCTTCGCGGGCAAATTCGGTGGCGTGGGGGGTATCGGGCATGATCGCCGCCGTGACCGGGCCGGGCAGGGCGAGCACGCGACGATCCCGGGGCAGGTTCTGCCCCAGGTCATCGATGATCAGTGTCAGGTAGGCCTTGTGCGGCGAGGAACTGGCGGGCTCTGCTTGGGCAAGACCCGCCATACAGCACAACAGAACGCAGAGGGAACGCAACAACATCCTCAGCGGCCGGACGTGATGCTCAGGCCTTTGAGCAGGCTCAGGGCCTGGGCCAACTGGTAATCGTCATCCTGCGGCATCGCTTTGGCCTTGCCGCCGGAGCCGCTCGGTTTGTCGGCGCCGCCGTTGCCGTTGCCCAAGTGACCTTGCAGATCGGCTTCCTTGAAGTATTCGCTGTCCGCTTCGTTGGTGATCTTCGCGCGGCGCACTTCGATGTCCGGCACGATGCCCTGAGCCTGGATCGAGCGGCCGTTCGGCGTGAAATACAGCGCGGTGGTGATCTTCAGCGCGCGGTCGTTGTTCAGCGGCAGCACGGTCTGCACCGAGCCCTTGCCGAAACTGGTGGTGCCCATGACCACGGCACGTTTCTGGTCCTGCAGGGCGCCGGCGACGATCTCCGAAGCCGAGGCACTGCCACCGTTGATCAGCACCACCATCGGTACAGCTTCGCTCTCGTCCTTGCCGGTGGCGGAGAAGCGCAACTCGGAGTTGGCAATGCGGCCCTTGGTGTAGACGATCAGACCTTTGGTGATGAAATGGTCGACCACTTCCACCGCCGATTGCAGCACACCACCGGGGTTGTTGCGCAGGTCGAGGATGATGCCGTTGAGCTTCTTGCCGTTGTCCTTGCGCAGTTTGGCCAGAGCCTTGGAGACTTCTTCGCCGGTCTTGACCTGGAACTGGGTGATGCGGATGTAGCCGTAGCCCGATTCCAGCAGCTGCGCCTTGACGCTCTTGACCTGAATCACTGCACGGGCCAGGGTCACGTCGAACGGCGTGCCGCCATCGCGAACCAGGGTCAGGGTGATTTTCTGGCCGATCTTGCCGCGCATCTTGTCGACGGCTTCGGTCATGGTCTGGCCACGGGTTGGCTGGCCGTTGATCTTGACGATGAAGTCACCGGCCTGGATGCCCGCCTTCGACGCTGGCGTGTCATCAATCGGCGAGACGACCTTGATGAAGCCGTCTTCGGCGCCGACTTCGATGCCCAGGCCGCCGAACTCACCGCTGGTGCTTTCCTGCAGCTCGGTGAAATCTTCAGGGCCAAGGTACGCCGAGTGCGGATCAAGGTTGCTGAGCATGCCCTTGATCGCGTTTTCCAGCAGGGTCTTGTCGTCCACAGGCTCGACGTACGCGGCTTTGATCCGGTCCATGACCTCGGCGAAGGTGCGCAGCTCTTCCAGTGGCAACGGCGCCTTGGCGGTCGCGGCAGTGCCTGCCGGAGCGACGGTCGGGGCCGGTTGCGCGGCGAACGCCAGAGGCGCGCCGATCACCAGGGCGATCGTCAGGGCCAGCGAGGTAAGGCGGGACAAATGCAGCATGTCGAACGAACTCCTGAATTAGGTGGTGCGCTTATCCTTGCGCACGGCACCATTGCGCCGGATCACTCGGGTGACCCTGCTGACGAATTGCGAAATACAGCGCTGGCGTGTCCTGACCGCCACTGTTACCGACAGTGGAAATCGACTCGCCCGCCTTGACCACATCACCCGCCGACTTGAGCAGCGTCTGGTTGTGGCCGTAAAGACTCAGAAAACCGTTGCCGTGATCAAGAATCACCAGCAAACCGGCACCGCGCAGCCAATCGGCGAACACCACGCGCCCGCCGTGTACGGCGTGCACCTGGCTGCCGGCGGAGGCGCTGATCATCACGCCATCCCACTTGGTGCGGGCGTCGTCGCCACGGCTTTCACCGAAGCGTGCGAGTAATCGACCATCAACCGGCCACGGAAGTTTTCCCCGCGTTGCAGCAAAAGGCCCGCCAAACGTTTCGCCGCTGCTCGATACCAGCGCGCCGGGGCTTGATCTGGCGGGTTTTCGTGGGGCGTCGCTGTTTTCAGCCTGCGCCTCACGCAAACGCTTTTTTTCCGCTTCCTGCTGGGCGATCAGCGCTTTCTGCCGCGCCTCTTCTGCCTCACGAGCCTGTCGGGCCAGGGTTTCTTCAATGGTTTTAAGGACTTTAGACAGGTCTGCCTGATCCTGCTCGCGGGCGGCGAGTTTCTGGTCGCGGGCCTTGACGTCGTCATTGAGTCTGGCGAGAACCTGCTGGCGCTCCTTGCGGACTTTCTCGAGTGCTTCGCGCTGCGTGTCGAGGTCGCTTTTCTGCACCAGCAACTGCGCTTGCTGCAGACCGATGTCTTTTTCGACATTGGCCAGCTGGCGCAGGGTTTCGTTGAAGTTCTTCAACTGCTCCAGGCGTGCCTGGCTCAGGTAGTCGTAATAGGTGAGGGTGCGGGCGAATTTCTCGGGATTCTGCTGGTTGAGCAGCAGCTTGAGGTATTCCTGGCGGCCGTTCTGGTACGCCGCTCGGGCCTGAATGGCGATCAGTCGCTGCTGTTCAGTGCGCGCGCTCTGGAGTTTTTTTTTCTCTGCATCGAGCCGCTGTAGCTCGGATTCGCTTTTCTGCAGTTCTTTCTGCAGCGCGTCGACCTGCTTCTGCAGCTTGCCCATCTCGGTTTCAGTGCCCTTGAGCTCTTTCTGCACGCCGGACTTTTCTTCCTGCAGCTTGCCCAAGAGTTTTTTCAGCTCGGCGATATCCTGACGCGTGGCCTCCAACTGCTGTTGGGTTTGCGCGCGCTCGTCGGCGAAGGCCGGCTGGAGCAGACAGGTCAGAGCAAGGGCGATCAGGACGCGAAGCATAGGGGCGGGCGGCACCAGGGTAAGGGACGGCCTAGTATGCCCGCCCGAGGCTGCAAAAAAAACGCCCAATTGGGGCTGTGTGATAACTGGCTGGAGATACAGCTGAAAATAATCTTCGAACCCAGCACAAACCACTGTGGGAGCTGGCTTGCCAGCGATGGCGGCTGCACATTCAACATAAATGCTGGCTGTCAGATTGCTATCGCTGGCAAGCCAGCTCCCACAGGGTTTTTGCGGTGTTTTCCGGATTCGGCTCAGACCAGGATCGAGGTACCGGTCATCTCCGCCGGTTTTTCCAGACCCAGCAGCATCAGCATGGTCGGCGCTACGTCCGCCAGCACGCCGCCTTCGCGCACTTTCAGGTCGCGTTTGCCGACGTAGATGAACGGCACCGGCTCGGTGGTGTGCGCGGTGTGCGCCTGACCGGTGGATTCATCGGCCATTTGCTCGACGTTGCCGTGGTCGGCGGTGATCAGTGCTTCGCCGCCGACCTTTTCCAGCGCTTCAACGATGCGACCGACGCAGGTGTCCAGGCACTCGACCGCTTTTACCGCCGCATCGAACACACCGCTGTGGCCGACCATATCGCCGTTGGCGTAGTTGACCACGATCACGTCGTAACGCTGGTTTTCGATCGCGTCGACGATACGGTCGGTGACTTCCGGCGCGCTCATTTCCGGCTGCAAGTCATAAGTAGCGACTTTCGGCGACGGGATCAGGATGCGCTCTTCGCCCGGGAACGGTTCTTCACGACCGCCGGAGAAGAAGAAGGTCACGTGAGCGTATTTTTCGGTTTCAGCAATGCGCAGCTGGGTCTTGCCGTTTTTCGCCAGATAATCACCGAGAACGTTTTCCAGGCTGCCGGCGGCGAAGGCCGACGGTGCCGGAATACTTGCGGCGTACTGGGTAAGCATGACGAAACCGGCCAGTTTCGGCTGACGGGCGCGCGCGAATTCCTTGAAATCGTCTTCGACGAACACGCGGGTCAGCTCGCGGGCGCGGTCGGCAC
The DNA here is from genome assembly GCF_056278925.1 of Pseudomonas sp. TE9122. Classification (NCBI taxonomy): domain Bacteria; kingdom Pseudomonadati; phylum Pseudomonadota; class Gammaproteobacteria; order Pseudomonadales; family Pseudomonadaceae; genus Pseudomonas; species Pseudomonas sp. TE9122. The sequence goes on from NZ_JBWBQI010000001.1 coordinate 5,781,235, forward strand.
GGAAGTTCATGAACACCACTGCGTCGCCGTCTTCAACTTTCACCGGCTCACCGATGGAGGTGGCTTTGACGAATTCGTCGCTTTCGCCACGGGCGTAGGCAGCTTCAAGACCTTCCTGAGCGGTGGCGGCGTTGAATTCGCCATTGCCGTCGACGATCAGGTTATAGGCCTGGGCGACGCGATCCCAACGGTTGTCACGGTCCATGGCGAAATAGCGGCCGATGATGCTGGCGATCCGGCCTTTGCCCAATGCCTGGAAAGTCGCGTCGAGCAGTTCGATCGACGAAGCGGCGCTTTTCGGCGGCGTGTCGCGGCCATCGAGGAAGGCGTGCAGATAGATTTTTTCGGCGCCGCGCTTGAAGGCCAGCTCGGCCATGGCGATCAGGTGATCCTGATGGCTGTGCACGCCGCCATCGGACAGCAGGCCCATGAAGTGCACGGCTTTGCCGGCGGCCACGGCTTTATCCACAGCGGCGCAGATGGTCGGATTGTCGAAGAATTCGCCGTCGCGGATCGCTTTGGTCACACGGGTGAAGTCCTGATACACCACGCGCCCGGCGCCGAGGTTCATGTGGCCGACTTCGGAGTTGCCCATCTGGCCGTCCGGCAGACCGACGTCCATGCCGCTGCCCGAGATCAGGCCGTTCGGCACGGTGGCCCACAGACGATCCAGCACGGGTTTCTTTGCCGCGAACACAGCATTGGATTCGGGGCTGTCGCTGTGACCGAAGCCGTCGAGAATCATCAGGACCAAAGGTTTGGGCGTAGTCGTCATGGAATCCACTCGTGGCTGATAAAGAAGAGGGCGATGGAAAACGGAGTTGGAGTTTAAAGCGAAGTTCCGACCGCGTCACCGCCGGACGGGGTTTGGCCGACCATAGTGGCTGTGTATACTGGCCGACATTTTAACGCCCTGGAACCTCCTTCGATGGTTGCTCACCTGATTGAATTTGCCACTAACCACTACATTCTTGTCGGTATCTTCGTCGTACTTCTGGCTCTGTTGCTGGCGCACACGATGCAGGGCGGCGGCAAAAGCCTGAGCACCGGCGAGCTGACCGCACTGGTCAATAAAGATGCAGGCGTGGTGGTGGACATCCGTCCGGCCAAGGATTACGCCGCTGGCCACATCGTCGGCGCGGTGAACATCCCGCAAGACAAACTGGCCGCCCGCGTCGGGGAGCTGGAAAAACACAAGGCCAAGACCATCATTCTGGTCGACGCCCTCGGTCAGACCGCCGGCACCCACGCCCGCGAGCTGATGAAGTCCGGCTTCACCGCCGCCAAGCTGTCCGGCGGGATTTCCAGCTGGAAAGGCGACAACCTGCCGCTGGTGAAATGACATGAGTGAAGTCATCGTCTATTCCAGCGATTACTGCCCTTACTGCTCGCGCGCCAAGCATCTGCTCGCCAGCAAAGGCGTGGCCTTCGAAGAGATCAAGGTCGATGGCAAGCCGCAGCTGCGTGCCGAAATGACCAAAAAGGCCGGGCGCACGTCCGTGCCGCAGATCTGGATCGGCGCAAAGCACATCGGCGGTTGCGATGATTTATACGCCCTGGAGCGCGCCGGCAAACTCGACGCGCTGCTCAAGGGCTGAACGGCTGCACCCACGTACAGCACTCCCTAAAAGACCCAAGATCGATAAGGATCTGAGATGACTGACCAACAGAACACTGCAGCCAGCGAAGAAGAAACCGCACCGCAATTCTCCTTGCAGCGCATCTACGTACGCGACCTGTCCTTCGAAGCCCCGAAAAGCCCGGCAATCTTCCGCCAGCAGTGGGATCCGGCGGTCGGTCTGGATCTGAACACCCGCCAGAAAGCGCTGGAAGGCGATTTCTACGAGGTGGTGCTGACCCTTTCCGTTACCGTGAAGAACGGTGAAGAAGTGGCCTTCATCGCTGAAGTGCAACAGGCCGGTATCTTCCTGATCAAGAATCTGGACGCGGCTTCGATGAGCCACACCCTCGGTGCATTCTGCCCGAACATCCTGTTCCCGTACGCCCGCGAAACCCTGGACAGCCTGGTCACCCGCGGTTCGTTCCCGGCGCTGATGCTGGCCCCGGTGAACTTCGACGCCCTGTACGCGCAAGAGCTGCAGCGCATGCAGGAAAGCGGCGAGACCCCGACCGTTCAATAAAGGCTCGGATACGCATCGCGGGCAAGCCCGCTCCCACAGGTTTTGCACATTCCTGTGGGAGCGGGCTTGCCCGCGATTGTTTTGGTCAGGCGAAAACTATTTGAAGTCGTTCTGCCGCCACGCTTCGTACACGGCGACCGCCACGGTGTTGGACAGGTTCAGGCTGCGGCAGCCTTCGCGCATCGGCAGGCGCAGGCGCTGTTCGGCGGGCAGGGCGTCGAGCACGTCCGCCGGCAGGCCACGACTTTCCGGGCCGAACAGAAACGCGTCGCCGGGCACGAACGCGGCATCATGGAACGGCCGCGAGCCCTTGGTGGTGAAGGCGAACACGCGCGGGTTACCCAGACTTTCCAGACAGCTGGCCAGGTCAGCGTGACGCTGCAACGTGGCATATTCGTGGTAGTCGAGACCGGCACGGCGCAGGCGCTTGTCGTCCATCTCGAAACCCAGTGGTTCGATCAAATGCAGGTGGCAGCCACTGTTGGCGCACAGCCTGATAACGTTGCCGGTGTTCGGCGGAATTTCTGGTTGAAAAAGGATGACGTGAAACATGCACGGCTCCGAAGGTAAAGATGAGCGGCATTCTACGCCGCCTGTGGACAACCGTTCGAAACTATTCCCGCGAGTCATCGGCTCGCTGGCGATTGTCGGCTTGATGATCGGCTTGATGATCGGCCGTCTGACCACGCCCGATCCAAGCGTGCTGGAGCGTGTCGAGGTCACCGATGGTGGCCTGGTGGTGTGGTTCAACAACGAGCCGAAACTGCACGGCGAGATCATCGATGGCACCGTCGCGCTGCTGTTTCAGGCCGAAGGTCGGGCGCAGAAGGGCCAGCTCAGGCTCAACGGCAAGGACGTCAACTGGCGCACGCGCAAAAGCGATGGAGGGTTATTGCTGACGGTGCTGGCAGCGCGCCCGTTGCAGGGCGACTGGGTTGGCAGCGAGGTCGATGATCGTTGGCGGCTGGAGATCCGCTTGAGCGAGCCCTAGGGGCAAGTCCTCATCACTGGGGCGCGCTCCGACACTGTTTGAGGTCGTTTCCCACTGCGGCCGTCTCCCTTTCCCATCTCCGTCCGATGCTCGTCCACGCTATCGTTTGCCCCTTCAAACGGCAGGATGCCGAAACCCGTCGTCCCCTTGCTTGACTGCATGGGGCGTCTTTTTCAAGGATGAAAACATGCCAGTAAAACCCCCTCGCGGTGGCGGTACCCACGTGGACGTTCCGGGCAGCCCGCATCGGGCTGCGGACGCCGACATTTCGCTCCACGGCCACCCGGGTCGCACAGGCGTCGATGTGAATTTTGCTCAGCACCATTTGCTGCCGCGCGCCGAATCATCCAGTGATGCGACCCTGGGTGCCATACCTCCTGCCGCGGCCGTTGTGGTGCGCGCACTCGCAGAAGGTATTCGCCCTCCCACCACCCAGCCTTCGCTGGACAATTACGTCACCAACGCCCGAGCGATACTTCCACAGGTCAACAGTGAGGGTTTGCGGGTGATCAGTCGGCGAACCTACGCAGACCTGGTCAACGGCGACCTGGTGCCTGTCGCAGTGGATCCTGCGACGGGTCTGTATCGAGCCCGGCGGCCAAGCGAGTTGCTCCCATCCGGCCCGGTGATGCTGCGCGATGTGGACAGCGGACTTTGGTATGCGCGTGAAGTCGCGGAGCCCACCACCCGGGAGCAGATCCGCAAGTACCTGCCCGACACGACCGACGAGGACGCGGACGCCTTCATCGCCCGGTTCGATGACAAGGACGGGGCAGAGCTTGAGCTCAAGCATATCCAGCTTGGGCTGGCGCAATTGGACTCGACGCGTTTTGACCTGCCGATCAGTCGAGGTCGCATTTCATCGGACAAGGAGTTACATGAGGCGCGGAATATATGGGCGACGTTTCGCCAGCTGTATAGATGGCAAGGCCAGCCCGAACAGCGCGTCTACCGTGACGGGCGGCATGTGGGCTTCAAGCTGGAAATCGATCTGACGATATGGCCAGTTCAAAAACCGCTTTCCTTGAAATTCAGCTCAGTGGTTTCTCTGACTTTAAGAGGCCGTGGCCGGCTGGACCCGGACGTGTTTTGCGCACAGTTTCCCAATCTTGAAAGTCTGACCATTACCAGTCAGGCAATCGAAGTGGAAGGGCGGTTTCAAGGCTGGAACGTGATCGAACGGGCTTATTCGAAATTCAGGCTGGATTCGCGCTTTGCCGAGCAATTGAAAAGATTCCCGCGTTTGCAAAGGCTGCACCTGCAGGACTGTGAACTAACGTCTGACTTTTCCGTACGAGGCCTTGCCAGGCTAAACGAGCTATGGCTTTGCAACACCTTCGAGGTCCCGGTGAACAGCCTGGACATGCAGATGCGGCGTCAGGAGCAAGTCACCTTTTTGCAAGTGGCAGCTGATATCAGAGGGATGACTGAACTGCGGGTGCTGGATCTGAGCCGCACCGGAATACACCTGCTGCCTTCCGGACTTGAGGCCATCGACGTGGCGTCGAAGCTGGAAGTGTTGAGACTGGGGGGCAATCCGCTTTCGATCAGCCCCTCACTCGAACACATGACCGCACTGCAGGAGCTGGATCTTTCCAATACACGATTGCAAAGATTTCCCGAGGGCATTACCGACAGGATTCCCGCAAGAGAACTGAATCTTGCGGACAATCACATCAGGTCGATCCCCGAATCCGTGGAGCTCAGAGCGGGCTTCAATCTCATCGGCAATCCGATAATGGACCCGGCCTCTTTACGGCGGTTGATACGAGCACGTGTAGAGACAGGCACCGATATCTGGCTTGGGCAGGAAAGCAGCGATGTAACTGCCGATCTCTGGCTACGCAATGTGCCACAGGAACAGATAGCGGAAAAACAAGCGCTGTGGGACAGGCATAACGCCGCAATGCCACTGGCAGTGACCGGCATTCTTCGTCGACTGAGTCGAACGCCCGAGTTTCACGTGGAGCGCCCGCTTCTGCAGCGGCGCGTGTGGTGGTTTCTGGAAATGTATGACAGCGCCGAAGTCAACGAGCGGGCCAGGCTCGACGCCATTCTTTATACGGAAACGAGTCCCGGGAGAATGCTGGACAGGCTGGAGAATGAAATCCGCAACTATGACGGAGGGCGACAGAGTCAGCCGCTGCACCCTTTGCCCAAGCGTCCCAGGTTCGAGTAACTCGCAGGAGTACGCAGTGCCGATGCAAAAGCGGCAAGCCTCGGCCCGTCTGTAACAGCAATGCCACCCCCCCATCGTCTCTGGGATAAATGCCAGGGACGACTTTCAAGGATGAAAACATGCCAGTAAAACCACCCCGCAGTGGCAGCACCCGCGTGGACACGGATGTTCACCCGGCCATGACCCGACGTCTGGACAAGGATTTCGCACTGGTGCGCACTCCCGATCTCAATGGCACCGCCCCCTGGGTTCGCGGCGATGATCTGAAGCTGCGGGGCAGCTTGCCGGGCGATGTTGTCGGCGCGGACAGGACCTTGCCGACGCCGATGGTCGAGGTTCGCTCTGCGCCGCACACCAATCCAAGTCCTCCCGTCATCGCCAGGTCGCTGGACAGTTACGCAATGCGATCACCGGCCGGACTGCCGGCAGCTGACGGTGACGGCTTCAGGCTGTACAAAAAACGTCAGTATGTGGATGTGTCTGGCGGCGGCATCGTTCTGGTAGGGGTGGATCCGGACAGCGGATTTTATCGCGCTCGACTCCCCAGCGAGTTGCTGCCCACCGGTCCATGGATGTTGCGGGATAGCCGCAGCGGCCTCTGGCATCCGCACAACGACTTCAACGCACGCACCGATCCTCTGACCGTTGCGGGTTTGCAGGGATTTCGCAGCGGGCTGGATCTCAGCGGCGTCGCCCCCGGCAGCGACGGCGTGGTACGTCACGCTGGCAAGCTCTACGTGGTCATTGATCAACAGGCGTATCAGGTTTTGCAGGATCTTGCTGCGTCTCGCCCGGAATACAAGGTCTGGCGTCTGGTTGATCCCAGTCATCCCGGCGCCACCGACAGCGCAAACATTTATCGCGCCAGCCTCGGCGGTGAGACGCTGGCCATTACCCGGAACGAGCGCAATACCTGGGTTTCCATCCTTCCTGGTTTACGCGGGGGCATGCAGCGCAATGAGGCTGCAGGTGCCAATCCGTTCAACTTTCATCGCCCCTGGCTCACTGACTCCGGCCCTTCACGGGGGCAAGCGGTGGTCGCAGACGCGACCACGCGGGCGCAGGTAAAACGCTATTTCGCCGACTCCACCGATCAGCATGCCGATGATTTCATTGCCCGATTTACTGAGGCAGGTGCGGCTGAGGTGGAGCTCAAACGGCTACAGCTTGAGTTTCCTCAACTCAACCGTGAGGTCACTGCGTGGGAGACTGCCTACAGGGGTGACAGCAGTGCCGAGCGCATTCGGCGACTGGCAATAGGTGCCAGCGTGCGTCGATTGTTCAAGTGGCAGGGCGACAGTTCGGAAAAAGTCTACCGGGATGGCCGGCTGATCGGCTTCAGGTTGAAACTGGATTTGGGCGCGCGGGGGAATTTCGCCCTTCCGGTTTTTTCGACTCGACTCGGATCTGTTGTGTCTCTTGGCCTGGAGGGACGCACCTCTAGGAATCTGGGAGATCTGTTGTCGATGTTCCCGCGCATGGACACCTTGCAAACACGCAGAATCGACGGCCAGAAATTGCTTGCCCAACTCGACAAGCTCCCACAGTTGAGAGTCCTGGAAATTCGTGAAAGCAGTCTGTTGCTGTCGTCGACAGGCCTCGACCACTTCGCCACATTGACCGGGCTGGAAGAGTTGAGCCTGATCAACTGTGGTATCTGGCCCGATCTTTCAGTGCGAGGGATGACCGGGTTACGGGTATTGCGCGCACGTTCCTGTGGCTTGCTCCGTCTGCCTTTCGGATTGGATGAGGTGGCCGTGGCGTCACGGTTGCAGGTGCTTGATCTGTACCACAATCCCGAACTGCGACATCCGCCTGATGTGACCCAGATGTCCGAATTGCGAGTATTGGATCTGTCCCATACCCGCATATCCGCGCCGCCACCCGGGCTTGGCATGCAGAACGGTCCTTCGCGACTCCAGGTCTTGAATTTATCCAGCACCCCACTCGCTGTGGCGCCGTCGCTCAGCGCAATGTCGGCATTGCTGGAGGTTGACCTGAGCCATACCGCGATAAAAACTTTCCCGGACGGCGTGAACTCCGAGGTTCCCCGAGCACGTCTGGATCTGAGTTATACCCGGATCGAATCAATCCCCGAAGCTGTTGAACTCAGGGAAGGTTTCAACCTTACCGGCACGTTGATTTCCGATCCTGTCTACTTTCGGCGGTTGATTGCTGCACGTCGGCAAACAGGTACGGACATCTGGTTGGGACGAGCTTCGAGCCATCTGGTCATAGACCACTGGATGCACAATGTTCCACAGGCGCAACGCGCCGCCCGGATTTCCCTCTGGGACTCGTTAATCGATCCGACGAATGTTGCCATGATGGGCAAAATCAGAGAGCTGGTCCGCACGCCTGAGTTTCAGGTTGAGCGGCCGCTTCTGCAGCGTCGGGTCTGGGCGTTTCTGGAACATTTCCAAAAGGCGAGTCTTGGTGAGCAAGACGCTTTGCGGGACATCGCGATAACGGAGTCCAGTCCCGGAAAAATGCTGGAAAGGCTCGAAGAGGAAATGACGAAGTTCGACTCAACCTGGCAGCACCAGCCCCCGCATCATTTGCCCAAGCGGCCGCGGCTTGCATAGGGGGGTGCAAACCGCAGGCGGCACGATGCCGGCATCATCACCCCTGCACAAAAGCGCAGGCTGATGACGTTCGGCCTGCCCTGCCATTCCCACATTTGCTAGCGTCATTTCCCACCGGAGCCGTCTGTTTTTCCGCTGCGCGTCAACGTTAACGCAGGCTATCGTTGGTCTTCCCAGCTAACCGGCAGGATGCCGACCCCCCCGCCTGAGCATGAATGGCGGGGCGACTTTTCAAGGATGAAAAAACATGTCAGTAAAACCACCTCGCGGGGGCAGCACCCACGTTGATACGGATGTCCACACGTTCCCGAAGCGAAGCTCGGACAAGGATTTCACAGCGGCGGATATGCCCGTCCGCGATGGCACGGTCCCCTGGGCTGGTCTCGATGATCTGATGTCGCTTAGCACCAAACCTGGCGACGACGCAGGCCCGAATACGATCCTGCCGGCGCCGGTGGTCGAGGTTCGCCCGGCACCGGAGGTTGCTGCCATCTCTCCTGTGATACACCGGTCGCTGGAGACTTACCGGATAACATCAACCACCGAATTGCCTGACGCTGATGGCGAAGGCTTCAGGTTGTACAAAAATCGCCGTTATGTTGACGTCCCTGGCAGTGGCCTCGTTCTCGTCGCAGTTGATCCGGATACGGGATGGTATCGCGCTCGACATCCCGGCGAGTTGTACCCTTGCGGCCCATGGATGTTGCGCGATAGCGAAAGCGGCATCTGGCATCCGCACAGCGACTTCAGCACCCGCACCAACCCCCTGACCGCCCAAAGCCTGGATGGCTTTCATGCCGGGCTGGATGTCAGTGGCGCACAATCGGGCAGCGACGGCGTGATACGTCACGATGGCAAACTCTATGTGGTCATCCATGAGCAGGCGTATCAGGTGATGCAGGATCTGGATGCCTCCCGCCCGGAATACAGGGTTTGGCGCCTGGTCAAACCCAACGATCCCGTCGCTGCCGACAGCGTGAACATTTACCGCGCCAGCCTGGGCGGTGAAACCCTGGCGATCACCCGCAGCGAGCAGAACACCTGGGTTTGCATCCTCACAGGTTTGCGCGGCGGGATGGACGGAGCTGCTCAAGTACCTGCCAACCCGTTCAACTTTCACCGCCCCTGGCTCACCGGCGCAGGTCCCTCTGGGGGACAGCCGCCGGTTCTGGTTGCGACTACACGGGCACTGGTCAGACGCTATTTTGCTGATGCGACGGATCAACATGCCGATGATTTCATCGCAAGGTATGGGGAAGCGGGTGTGGCAGAAGTCGAACTCAAGCGGCTTGAGCTGGAGTTTCCTCGATTGAACCGTGAGATCACTGCCTGGGAGACGGGTTACAAAGGCCAGGACATTGCCGAACGCAGGCGCCGGCTGGCAATAGGGGCCAACGTGCGTCGGTTGTTCAAATGGCAGGGAGAGCATTCGGAAAAAGTCTACCGCGACGGGCGGCTGGTCGGTTTCAAGCTGGAGCTCGACCTGGGAAGTCGGCGCAATCTGGCGCTACCGGGTTGTTCCGTTCCGCTCAGATCCGTCGTATCTCTAGGCCTGGAAGGAAGTCCTTCGAAAAGTCTGGGAAAATTGTTCTCGATGCTTTCCCACATTGAAACCCTCGAAATCCGCAGATTCAATGGCAAGTGTCATGAACTGTTGGCCGAAATCGATAAACTCCCGACGTTGAAAGTCCTGACGATGCAGGAAGCCAGACTATGGCTCCCGTCGGACGGCCTTGAGCATTTCACGCGATTGACCCGTTTGCGGGAGTTGAGCCTGACGCACTGCAGTATCTGGCCGCTTTTTTCAGTGCGTGGCATGAGCGAGTTGCGGGTCTTGCGCGCACGTTCCTGTGGTTTGAGTCGTCCCCCTGTCGGGCTGGATCAATGGCCCGTGGCGTCACGGTTGGAGGTGCTTGACCTGTACCATAATCCCGATTTGACAGAAGCACCTGATGTGACTCGCATGTCCGGATTGCGAGAGTTGAATCTGGCCAATACGTTCATAACCTCGCCGCCGCCCGGGCTTGGTTTGCAGAACGGTCCGTCGCGGCTGGAGATATTGAATTTGTCGGAAAGTCGGCTGGCTGTGGCGCCCTCACTGCGGGGAATGACGGCGTTGCGGGAAGTCGATCTCCACCGAACTCGTATAAGAGAATTCCCGGACGGCGTGACATCCGATATTCCCAGGACACGTTTGAATCTGGCCTATACCGCGATCAGAGCCATTCCCGAAACCATTGAGCTGAGAAAAGGGTTTGACCTGACTGGCAGTCCGATTGCCGACCCCGCTTCTCTTCGACGATTGATAGCTGCACGTCGGCAGACGGGTACCGATCTGTGGCTTGGGAGAATCGAGGCTGATTTGGCGGACAGTCCATGGCTGCACCATGTCCCCCAAACGCAACGCGCTGAAAAGTCTGCCCTGTGGGATTCATTTGTCCTTCAAGCGAACCCCGCAATGATCAAACAACTCAGAAATCTGGTGCGTACGCCGGAATTTCAGGTTGAGCGTCTGCTTTTGCAGCGCCGGCTCTGGTCGTTTATTGAAAGCTTCCAAAAGGCCAGCGTAGGTGAGCAAGAAAGTTTGCTGAACATTGCGTCTACTGAACCCAGCCCGGGGAAAATGCTGGACAGGCTGGAGGAGGAAGTAAGGAGGTTTGACCCGACATGGCAAAACCAGCCCCCACATCATGTGCCCGAGCGCCCCAGGTTCGAATAGGGGTGGGACGCATTGCGGTGTAAAAGCGGGAATCCCTGACCTGCCTGTATCAGGGTTCCCAAAAGCATGGGCTTCGCTTGCAGCGTCAGCCCGGTGTAAAGAGGGAACCCCCGGCCTGCCTGTACCAAGGATCCCAAAAGGGTAGGCTCGCTGCTTTGCGCTGTGAGCCCGGTGTAAAGAGGGGAATCCCCGGCCTGCCTGTACCAAGGTCCCCGAAACGGGTGGTGAATCGAATCACCTGAGATAGATATTGCAGGCGGCGTGCCAGGTTTTGATTTGCTGTAACAAAAAATGCTTCGAAAACGCGAAAGCCCCGGAATACGGGGCTTTCGCTTATTTCAAGTCTGCGTTTTTCGGCACTTTCAGATGCGGAGGTGGCGATACGGCTCTGCGCGATCACGGTTCATTGTGCATTGATGCGGTGCACGGTGCCCTCACCCTGACCCTCTCCCAAGGGAGAGGGGACTGACCGAGTTGCCCGGTCAGTTACGCCGACCTGAGATACCGAGCCGAACCCAGGCCTCGAAACCACCCGAGATTGCTCCCTTCCCCCGGGAGAGGGCTGGGGTGAGGGGGATCGATCCTGAGTACACGGCAACCCTTAAGCGTTAACCCTCTTCCCCCTCATCATCATCCCCACCATCAACCTTCATCCCCAGTTCCTTGATCTTGCGCGTCAGGGTGTTCCGCCCCCAACCCAACAGCACCGCCGCATCACGCCGACGTCCTGCGGTGTGCTTCAGTGCCGTCTCGATCATGATCCGCTCGAACGCCGGCACTGCGCTGTCGAGCAGGCTCGACTGGCCACGGGCCAAGGCCTGATCTGCCCATTGGCGCAGGGCCTGTTCCCAGTTGGTCACTGGCGCCGAATCCTGCGGCAGGTTGAGCAGTTCCGGCGGCAGGTCACTGATGTGCACTTCGCGACCGGAGGCCATGACGGTGATCCAGCGACAGGTGTTCTCCAACTGGCGCACGTTACCTGGCCAAGGCAGGTTTTTCAGGTATTCCTCGGTCTCGCTTTTCAGCAGCTTGGGCTCCACCGCCAGTTCCTGCGCGGCGCGGCTGAGGAAGTGCCGGGCCAGGGTTGGAATGTCTTCACGACGATCCGACAGGCGCGGGATGTGGATGCGGATCACGTTGAGGCGGTGGAACAAGTCCTCGCGGAACTTGCCGGCGTGGACGAGGGTTTCCAGATTCTGGTGTGTCGCAGCGATGATGCGCACATCGACCTTGACCGGCACATGGCCGCCGACGCGATAGAACTCGCCATCGGCCAGCACGCGCAACAGACGCGTCTGGGTGTCCGCCGGCATGTCGCCGATTTCATCGAGAAACAGCGTGCCGCCGTCCGCCTGTTCAAAGCGACCGCGACGCAAATTCGCCGCGCCGGTGAACGCGCCTTTTTCGTGGCCGAACAGCTCGGATTCCATCAGATCCTTGGGGATCGCCGCCATGTTCAGGGCAATGAACGGCGAGGCCGCGCGTGGGCTGTGGCGGTGCAGGGCGTGGGCCACCAGTTCTTTACCGGTACCGGATTCGCCGTTGATCAGCACGGTGATGTTGGAGTGGCTCAGGCGCCCGATGGCGCGAAACACTTCCTGCATCGCCGGCGCTTCGCCGATGATTTCCGGGGTGCGGGTCAGCGCCGGCACAACCTCCAGGCCTTGCTGTTCCTGCGCATGCTGGTTGGCGCGTTTGACCAGCGATACCGCTTCATCGACGTCGAACGGCTTGGGCAGGTACTCGAAAGCGCCGCCCTGATAGGAGGCGACAGCGCTGTCCAGATCGGAGTGAGCGGTCATGATGATGACCGGCAGCCGTGGGTGCTGTTCGCGAATCCGCGCCAGCAGATCCAGGCCACTGGCGCCTGGCATGCGGATATCGGAAATGATCACGTCCGGCTGCTGCCGGGCCAGACGACTCATCACGCCATCGGCGCTGTCGAAGCTCTGGGTGGTCATGCCTTCCTGCTGCAAGGCTTTTTCCAGGACCCAACGGATAGAACGGTCGTCATCGACGATCCACACGGTTTCACTACGGCTCATGTCGATGTGGCTCCTTGTTCCAGTGGCAGGAAGATCGAGAAGGTGGTGTGGCCTGGATGGCTCTCACACTCGATCAGGCCCTGGTGCTGACTGATGATGTTCTGGGTAATGGCCAGGCCCAGCCCGGTACCATCCGGGCGGCCGCTGACCATGGGAAAGAAAATGGTTTCCTGCAGTTCCGCCGGAATGCCGGGACCGTTGTCGATGATCTCGATCTTGGTCACCAGACGATGGCGGATGTGGCCGATGGTGAACTGGCGCATGGCGCGGGTGCGCAGGCTGATGCGGCCCAGGCGCAGCTCGTTCTGGCTGCTGATCGCCTGCATCGCATTGCGCACGATGTTCAGCACCGCCTGAATCATTTGCTCGCGGTCGATCAGGACGTCGGGAATGCTCGGGTCGTAATCGCGCACCAGGGTGATGCAGCCCTGGCTTTCGGCTTCGACCAGATGGCAGACGCGTTCGAGCACTTCGTGGACGTTGCACATGGCCAGCGATGGCAGTTTGTTCGAGCCGAGCATGCGATCGACCAGATTGCGCAGGCGGTCGGCCTCTTCGATGATCACATTGGTGTAATCGCGCAGGCTCTCTTCCGGAAGCTCGCGCGCGAGCAATTGCGCCGCACCACGGATGCCGCCGAGGGGGTTCTTGATCTCGTGGGCTAAACCGCGCACCAGCATCTTGCTGGTTTCCTGCTTGGACAGCTGCGCCTCTTCCTTGGTGATCCGCAGCAGGCGATCACGCGGGTGCACTTCAAGCAAAAGCAAAGTCTCGCCGTTACTGAGAATCGGCGTCACCGCGTAATCCACGGTCAGCGTCTGGCCGGTGAGGGCGGTGAGCATCGCTTCACGCTTGGTGAACGGGTGCGCCTGCTCCACGGCCTGACGCAGGGAATTGAGCGCCTCGGGGGATTCGGTGAACAGCTCGCTGATGAACTGGCCGTGGCTGCGCTGACCGCTGACGGCCAACAGCATCTCCGCCGCCGGGTTCATGTACTCCAGGCGCAGTTCGGCGTCGAGCAGGATGGTCGCCGTGGTAAGGTTGTCGAGCAGCAAACGGTGAATAGCGTCGCTTATGGTCATCTGGACCCCTTTTGGAGCAAGGCGTGCGCGAGAACAAAGCGCTGATGTCGGGAAAATGCAAAAACCAAACCAAGGCTCCGAAAAGAAGCGTTTAACCCCTGAAACAGGCGTTCGACGCGCGTTTGTATGGCACGAAGCCAGCTCAAACGGGAAGTTTCGAACCAAAATGGGTTGGGTTGTGGGCGAGATGCAGTTTAGTGCACCAATAGAGTGCGCGCGGCTGGCGGAGGTTAAAAGAAGCGCAGGAATGGATTTTTCGGCTCTTCAGGTTTGTCCTTGAGCGGGCACTCCGGGCGCACGCCATAGTCGTCGGCAACGCAGGGTTTGACCTGACGTTTCTGCGCCAGGGAAATGCGCAGCATGTGGAACGGCTGATTGGCGGTGCGTTCCACGGTACGCCCGGCGGCGTCGAGGATTTCGATCGAAAGGCTGTGGCTGCCGCGATCGATATTGCTCAGCGCAAATACCGGGCTGACGCCGGGCTCGCCAGTGGCCTTGCCATCCAGCAGCAGGCGATAACGATGGCCGCTTTGCAGGCCGGGCTCGCTGGTGACGCTGACGATCAGCTCGCCGGCGCTGCTGCGCAGAGTGGCGTCGGGCTCCGGGATCAGAATGCGCAGCATGTCGTAGTGAAAGGGCGGTGGTTCGGCGGATTTTTTCGCTGTGGTGATCGGCGCTGCGGTGTTGGCAGGGACAGCCATGCGATTGCTCGTCGCGATCGGCACTCGCTTGGCGTTGGCGCGTGGCTGGTCGGTATAGACGCGGTTGCCCTGCGCGTCGACATAGGTAAAGACCTCCGCCAAGGTGTACGTCGACATCAGCGCCAGAATGAGTGCCAGCCCCGCGCGGATCATGGTCTATGCACCCGTTGCACGGTGAAGACGGCTGGCGGGCTCTGCTGAATGACGGTCTGGCCGTCGATCACCTGCACGGCCAGGCGATGCTCGCCGCGATCAATGTTCACCAACTGCAAAACCGGTACGTTGCTCGGCTGGCCATAGGGCTCGTCGTCCAGCACCAGTCTCAGTTGATGCGGCGATTGCAGGCGCGGTTTGATCAGGACATTGACCGTAAAGGTGCCGTTGTTGGCGCGCAGGGCCTCGTCAGTGGGCAGGCCGGCGAGCTCGAGGATTTCATAGGCGTTGCGCGCTGGTTGCGGTGCTTCGGGGCGGGGTGATTGCGGCGCGCTCGGTGCTTGCGGCTCGACCCGATTGAGCGGTGGCAGCTCGACCGGTTGCGCCTGCACGCCGTCCGGCGGCTGATTGCTGTACGCCGTGTTGCCGTTGGCGTCGGTGTACTTGTAGATCTGCGCGGCGGCGGGCAGGGCGATCAGCAGCAGAATGTAGAGAAACGTGCGACCCATGAAATCGACCGGGGTTGGAAGCGATGGGTAGCAGCATAGGACAGGTGGGGCGGTTGGCCAAAACCGTTAATAACTGGAATTGAAAAGACTGGTATCCAAAGGATCGTTCCCATGCTCTGCGTGGGAATGCCTCCTGGGACGCTCCGCGTCCAGTGACGCGGAGCGTCACGGGCTGCATTCCCACGCGGAGCGTGGGAACGATCAATGACCCACCGCTTTCGCGAGCAGGCTCGCTCCCACATGGAAAATGCGTTGCGCCGGGCAATAAAAAAGGCCTCCCGAAGGAGGCCTCTTGTGTCACGCCGCTTTACGCAGCGCTACCGGATCAGCAGCTGTAGTACAGCTCATATTCCAGTGGGTGCACGAAGGTGCGAACCTTGATTTCTTCTTCCGATTTCAGCGCGATGTAAGCGTCGATGAAGTCATCGGAGAACACGCCGCCCTTGGTCAGGAACGCGCGGCCCTTGTCCAGCTCTTCCAGGGCTTCTTTGAGGCTGCCGCAAACCTGTGGAATCTCTTTCGCCTCTTCAGGCGGCAGGTCGTACAGGTTCTTGTCGGCGGCATCGCCTGGGTGGATCTTGTTCTGGATACCGTCCAGACCGGCCATCAGCAGTGCTGCGAAGGCCAGGTACGGGTTGGCAGCCGGATCCGGGAAGCGTGCTTCGATACGGCGGGCTTTCGGGCTCGACACGTAAGGAATACGGATCGAAGCGGAACGGTTGCGAGCCGAGTAGGCCAGCATTACCGGAGCTTCGAAGCCTGGCACCAGACGCTTGTAGGAGTTGGTCGCCGGGTTGGTGAAGCCGTTCAGGGCCTTACCGTGCTTGATGATGCCGCCGATGAAGTACAGAGCGGTATCGGACAGGCCGGCATAGCCTTCACCTGCGAAGGTGTTCTTGCCGTCTTTCCAGATCGACATGTGTACGTGCATGCCCGAACCGTTGTCGCCGTACAGTGGCTTCGGCATGAAGGTCGCGGTGCGGCCGTAAGCGTCGGCAACGTTGTGCACAACGTATTTCAGGGTCTGAACTTCGTCGGCCTTCTTCACCAGGGTGTTGAACTTGACGCCGATTTCGTTCTGGCCGGCAGTCGCCACTTCGTGGTGGTGAACTTCAACCGACTGACCCATTTCTTCCAGTGCGTTGCACATGGCGGTACGGATTTCGTGGTCGTGGTCGAATGGTGGAACCGGGAAGTAGCCACCTTTCACGCCTGGACGGTGACCCTTGTTGCCGCCTTCGATGTCCTGGTCGGACATCCACGAACCTTGCTCGGAGTAGATCTTGAACATCGAGCCGGAGATGTCCGACTTGAATTTCACCGAGTCAAAGATGAAGAACTCAGGCTCCGGACCGGCGAATACGGTGTCACCGATACCGGTGGCTTTCAGGTGCTCTTCGGCGCGCTTGGCGATCGCACGTGGGTCGCGATCGTAGCCCTGCATGCTCGAAGGCTCGATGATGTCGCACACCAGAATCAGGGTTGGGTCTTCGGTGAACGGATCGAGCACGGCCGTTTCGTCGACCGGCATCAGGATCATGTCGGAGGCTTCGATGCCTTTCCAGCCGGAGATGGAGGAACCGTCGAACATCTTGCCGACTTCGAAGAAGTCGTCATCCAGCGCATCGCGAGCCGGCATGGTCACGTGGTGCTGAGTGCCTTTGGTGTCCGTGAAGCGCAGATCAATCCACTTGACGTCATGATCTTTGATGAGTTGAACCGACTTCGACATAGTGTCCTCCGGGTGAATTAGGGCGGGTAGTGGATGCCCTTAATAATGGTGATGCCGGCGCGAATACTCTGCCAAGGCAACCTGCCTCACAAGGGAGCAAATTGCATGCCAGTGCCCCAGCATGGGTTTTTTGCCCCAAATTCACGCTTATTAAGGCGTGCGAGGTACTGAATCGACAAATCCCGCCCCTTAATGTTGCGTTTAAATTCAGAAATGACCTGTTTTGGTGCAAGCAAAACCTTCTGCACATTAACTGGTTAAACCTTGAGCAATTTCCGCTATAATCCGCGCCCCCCTTTTTCGGCTGGCCGTTCGCGCGCTGTTTTCATGAAACTTATCGTAAAAGTCTTCCCCGAGATCACCATCAAAAGCCGACCTGTCCGGACGAAATTCATCCGCCAGTTGGCCAAGAACATCCGCACCGTGCTCCGTGACCTGGACCCGGCCGTGGTGGTGAACGGCGTGTGGGACAATCTCGAGCTGGAAACCCGCGTTACCGACCCCAAAGCCTTGAAAGAGATGGGCGAGCGCCTGACCTGCATGCCGGGTATCGCGCATTTTCTGCAGATAGACGAGTACCCGCTGGGCGACTTCGACGACATCACCGAAAAGTGCAAACAGCACTACGGCGATGCACTGGCCGGGAAGATTTTCTCGGTGCGCTGCAAGCGCGCAGGCAAGCATGCCTTCAGCTCGATGGACGTGGAAAAATACGTCGGCAGCAAGCTGCGTCGCGAGTGCGGTGCGGCCGGAATCGACCTTAAAGCACCGCAAATCGAAGTCCGTATCGAAGTTCGCGACAAACGGTTGTTCGTGATTCACAGCCAGCACAACGGCATCGGCGGCTACCCGCTGGGTGCGTTGGAGCAGACGCTGGTATTGATGTCCGGCGGCTTTGATTCGACCGTGGCGGCTTATCAGATCATGCGTCGCGGCCTGATGGCGCACTTCTGCTTCTTCAATCTCGGCGGGCGTGCCCACGAATTGGGCGTGATGGAAGTCGCGCACTTCATCTGGAAGAAGTACGGCAGCTCGCAACGCGTGCTATTTGTCAGTGTGCCGTTCGAGGAAGTGCTGGGCGAAATTCTCGGCAAAGTCGATAACAGTCATATGGGCGTGGTTTTGAAGCGTATGATGTTGCGCGCCTCGTCCGAGATCGCCGAACGCCTGCACATCGATGCACTGGTGACCGGTGAAGCGATCTCGCAAGTGTCGAGCCAGACGCTGCCGAACCTGTCGGTGATCGACTGCGTGACCGACAAGCTGGTGCTGCGGCCGCTGATCGTCGCGCACAAGCAGGACATCATCGACACCGCCAACGAGATCGGCACCGCCGATTTCGCCCGGCACATGCCGGAATACTGCGGCGTGATTTCGGTCAACCCCAAGACCGCCGCCAAGCGTGGCCGGGTTGAGCACGAAGAGAAAGAATTCGACATGGCGGTACTCGAGCGTGCGCTCGCCAACGCCAAACTGGTGCCGATCGATCGGGTAATCGACGAGTTGGGCCAGGATTTGCAGATTGAAGAAGTCAGCGAAGCGCTGGCCGGTCAGATCGTGATCGACATCCGCCACCCGGATGCCGCCGAGGATGACCCGCTGGAGCTCGCCGGCATAGAGGTACAGACGATGCCGTTCTATGCAGTGAACGCACGTTTCAAGGAACTGGACCCTACTCGCCAGTACCTGCTGTATTGCGACAAAGGCGTGATGAGTCGCCTGCATGCCCACCATTTGCTCAGTGAGGGGCATGCCAATGTGCGCGTTTATCGACCGAGCTAAGTGCCCGGGGCTGTTTGCCTGTGGCCTGCGTCACCGGCCCCCCGACACCGCCGTCAAGCTGTAACGGCCATGCCGGACACTACTGCTAATCGCTGCCATGACTTGTCAGCAAACCGAATCCTCTGATCGAGATACACAAGTGATCGAAAATCTACGCAACATCGCCATCATTGCCCACGTTGACCACGGTAAAACCACCCTGGTAGACAAACTCCTGCGTCAATCCGGCACCCTGGAGCGCAACGAGCTCAACGACGAGCGCGTGATGGACTCCAACGACCAGGAAAAAGAGCGCGGTATTACCATTCTGGCGAAGAACACCGCCATCAACTGGAACGGCTACCACATCAACATCGTGGACACCCCGGGCCACGCCGACTTCGGCGGCGAAGTTGAACGCGTAATGTCGATGGTCGACTCCGTTCTGCTGCTGGTTGACGCTCAAGACGGCCCTATGCCGCAAACCCGTTTCGTGACCAAGAAGGCTTTCGAAGCCGGCCTGCGTCCAATCGTGGTCATCAACAAGGTTGACCGTCCAGGCGCGCGTCCGGACTGGGTTCTGGACCAGATCTTCGACCTGTTCGACAACCTCGGTGCTACCGAAGAACAGCTGGACTTCCAGGTTGTTTACGCTTCGGCCCTGAACGGTATTGCCGGTCTGGACCACACCGCCATGGCGGAAGACATGACTCCGCTGTACCAGGCAGTAGTCGACCACGTTCCGCCTCCGGCCGTTGACCGTGACGGTCCGTTCCAGATGCAGATCTCCGCTCTGGACTACAACAGCTTCCTGGGTGTTATCGGTGTTGGCCGTATCGCTCGTGGTCGCGTCAAGCCGAACACCCCGGTTGTCGCTATCAGCGCCGACGGCAAGCGTCGCAACGGTCGTATCCTGAAGCTGATGGGTCACCACGGTCTGCACCGCATTGACGTTGACGAAGCAGCAGCCGGCGACATCGTCTGCATCAGCGGCTTCGACGAGCTGTTCATCTCGGACACTCTGTGCGATATCAACACCGTCGAGGCGATGAAGCCGCTGACCGTTGACGAGCCAACCGTTTCCATGACCTTCCAGGTAAACGACTCGCCATTCTGCGGTAAAGAAGGCAAGTTCGTGACCTCCCGTAACATCAAGGATCGTCTGGACAAAGAGCTGCTTTACAACGTTGCACTGCGCGTTGAAGAAGGCGACTCGGCTGACAAGTTCAAGGTTTCCGGCCGTGGTGAGCTGCACCTCTCGGTACTGATCGAAACCATGCGTCGCGAAGGCTTCGAGCTGGCCCTGGGCCGTCCTGAAGTGATCATCCGTGAAGTCGACGGCGTGAAGCAGGAACCGTTCGAAAACGTCACCATCGACATCCCTGAAGAATCCCAGGGCAAGGTCATGGAAGAGATGGGTCTGCGTAAGGGCGACCTGAGCAACATGGTGCCGGATGGCAAGGGCCGTGTTCGTCTGGAATACAACATCCCTGCTCGCGGTCTGATCGGTTTCCGTAACCAGTTCCTGACCCTGACCAACGGTGCTGGCATCCTGACCTCGATCTTCGACCGTTACGCTCCAGTGAAGTCGGGCCACATGTCCGGCCGTCAGAACGGCGTTCTGGTTTCGGTTGAAACCGGCAAGGCTCTGACCTACTCGTTGGAAACCCTGCAGGCCCGTGGCAAGCTGTTCGTAGAACACGGCCAGGAGATCTACAACGGTCAGATCGTTGGTCAGAACAGCCGCGACAACGACCTGGGTGTGAACCCAACCAAAGGCAAGAAGCTCGACAACATGCGTGCTTCGGGTAAAGACGAAACCATCGCTCTGGTCCCACCTGTTCGCTTCACCCTGGAACAGGCTCTGGAATACATCCAGGAAGATGAGCTGTGCGAAGTTACGCCTAAGTCGATCCGTCTTCGCAAGAAGATCCTCGACGAAAGCGAGCGTACCCGCGCTGCCAAGAAAGCCAAGGCGTAATTCAGCCCTGGAATAAAAAAACGCCCCCGGTCGCGAGACAGGGGGCGTTTTTGTTTGTCTGGCGTTTATGCAGTGTTTGCACTGGCCCTTTCGCGAGCAGGCTCGCTCCCACAGTGGGATTTCGGGTGCACACAAAATCCGTGTTCACTGATCTCTATTGTGGGAGCGAGCCTGCTCGCGAAAGCGGCCGATCAGCCGCCGAAAACTTCCCCAGCGATCAAAATTTGTCGATGGCCCGGAAATTCTGCACCCGCTCGACTTCTTTCGGCTTATAAGCGCAATACCCCGGCCGCGGCCCGATCTTCGGGTGGTTGCGGCAGGTGTCCGGGCGCTTGTCATAAATGGTGCACAGGCGGGTTTTACGATCCAGGTAATAGCAGTCGTTGTTGCTCATGCGCTGCAGGGTGAAGATCCCCGACTTCTGATTGAAGCGCTCGACCAGGCCTTCCTTTTGCAGGCGCTTGGCGATGTTCTTCGGCGGATCGCCCAGTTCGAACTCGTCGACCACGCCGATGCGCACCAGATCCTTGATCTTCACTTCGACCGGCAGCGTGCAGCAGCTGGACATGCACGAGCCGCACATCGGCGCCGAGTATTTGGCCCACGTATCGAGACGATCAATCTCGGCGGCGGCGATCAGGTTGGGCTTCATCATCGGGAGTTACCAGGCGTGTATGCATCAGGGCGCGCGATCATACCGGGAGCGGTGGAATTTTGAACAACCTTTCGCCGGATATTTTCACAGCGGCCGCATTTTGCCCGACGGGACGGCACGGCCCCTGCATTCATTGGCTCATCCGCCAGGGTTATGTCGGACTGGTGCACAGTCCGGGCAAATACTGCCGAACCAGAGCCGTTACCGCCGGTCAGACCGTCTAGGCTCAGAAAATTCCCGCTCGCTCGAGGTCCTGTTGATGACTCAAGAACCACTAGTTCGCGAAGCAGAGGTGGCCGCGTTCCGCGACGCCGTCCTGACCAAACTCACCTACGCCGTGGGCAAAGACCCCGATCACGCCTTCGACCATGACTGGTTCGAAGCCATTGCCCTGGCTGCGCGTGATCACATGGTCGAACACTGGATGGACCACACCCGGCAGATCTACCGCAAAGGCCAGAAGCGGGTTTATTACCTCTCGCTGGAATTTCTCATCGGCCGTTTGCTCTACGACAGCCTGAGCAACCTCGGCCTGCTCGACGTCGCCCGTGAAGCGCTGACCGAACTGGGCGTCGATCTGGAACGCATTCGTCTGCTGGAGCCCGATGCAGCGCTGGGCAATGGCGGCCTCGGTCGGCTCGCGGCGTGTTTCATGGAAAGCATGTCGACCCTCGGCATCGCCGGCCATGGCTATGGCATTCGTTATGAGCATGGCTTGTTCCGTCAGGCGATCGTCGATGGCTGGCAACAGGAGCAGACCGAACACTGGCTGGATTTCGGCAACCCTTGGGAATTCGAACGGCCGGAAGTGGCGTACCCGATCGGCTTCGGCGGCAGCGTCGAAACCGTCACCGATGCCTCCGGCAAGACTCGTCAGGTCTGGTCGCCGGCGGAAACCGTGCGCGCAATTGCTTATGACACGCCCGTGGTCGGCTGGCGCGGAGCGAGCGTCAACACTCTGCGCCTGTGGCGTGCCCGCGCCATGGAAGACCTGCACCTGGAACGCTTCAACGCCGGTGACCACCTGGGCGCCGTGGCGGAAGTGGCTCGCGCCGAAAGTATCTCCCGCGTCCTTTATCCGGCCGACAGCACCGAAGCCGGGCAAGAACTGCGCCTGCGTCAGGAATACTTCTTCGTCGCCGCCTCGCTGCAGGATCTGCTGCGCCGTCACCGCAACATGCACACCTCGGTGCTGACCCTCGGTGATCACGCGGCGATCCAGCTCAACGACACTCACCCGTCAATCGCCGTGGCAGAACTGATGCGCCAACTGGTCGACGTCTACGACGTCGCGTGGGACGCAGCATGGCAAGTCACCGTCGACACGCTGTCGTACACCAACCACACGCTGCTGCCGGAAGCGCTGGAAACCTGGCCGGTCGGGCTGATGGAACGCATGCTGCCACGGCACATGCAGATCATTTACCTGATCAACGCGCAGCACATCGATTCGCTGCGGGCCAAGGGCATTCACGACTTCGACGTGTTGCGCGCGGTGTCGCTGATCGAAGAAGACAACGGCCGCCGGGTGCGCATGGGCAACCTCGCGTTCCTCGGTTCCCACAGCGTAAACGGCGTGTCCGGTCTGCATACGCAGTTGATGCGCAAAACCGTATTCGCCGAACTGCACAAGCTCTACCCGGAGCGGATCAACAACAAAACCAACGGCATCACCTTCCGCCGCTGGCTGTATCAGGCCAACCCGGAACTGACCTCGATGCTGATCGACGCTCTCGGCCCGGATGTGCTCGACCATCCCGAAGAGCGCCTGCTCGAACTTGAACCGTTCGCCGAGAAAACCGCGTTCCGCAAAGCCTTCGCCGAGCAGCGTTTGCACAGCAAGAAGGCGCTGGCCTATCTGATTCACGAGCGCCTCGGGATCGCGGTCAACCCGGCGGCGATGTTCGACGTGCAGGTCAAACGTATCCACGAATACAAGCGTCAGTTGCTCAACCTGATGCACACCGTGGCGTTGTACCAAGCGATTCGTGCCGAGCCGGAAGTCGACTGGGTGCCACGGGTCAAGATCTTCGCCGGTAAAGCGGCGGCGAGTTATCACCAGGCCAAGCTGATCATCAAGCTGACCAATGACATTGCTCGGGTGGTGAACAACGACCCGACCGTGCGTGGTCTGCTGAAAGTGGTGTTCCTGCCCAACTACAACGTCAGCCTGGCCGAAAGCATCATTCCGGCGGCGGATTTGTCCGAGCAGATTTCCACCGCCGGTTTCGAGGCGTCGGGCACCAGTAACATGAAGTTCGGCCTCAACGGCGCGCTGACCATCGGCACCCTCGACGGTGCCAACGTGGAAATGTGCGAGCGCATCGGTGCCGAGCACATGTTCATCTTCGGTCTCAGCGCGCAACAGGTTGAAGCGCGCAAGCAGAACCACGAGTTCAGCGCCGTACCCGACATCGCCGCCTCCCATCGTTTGAACGATGTGCTGCAAGCGATTCGCAGCGGTGTGTTCTCGCCGGACGATACCTCGCGTTATACCGGGCTGATCGACTCGTTGATCGACTATGACCGCTTCCTGGTCTGCGCCGACTTCGATTCCTACTGGGAAGCGCAGAAGCGTGTCGATGCGCACTGGCACGACTCGCAGAACTGGTGGCGTTCGGCGGTGCTCAACACCTCGCGGATGGGCTGGTTCTCTTCCGACCGGACGATTCGCGAGTACGCCACGGATATCTGGAAAGCGCTGGAGTAACTTTCCCCGACAAATCTGCGCAAGGCCCAACGTTTGTTGGGCCGGATCGATATACTGAGCGCCGGTTAAAAGGCATCAATCACCGCCGTACCCTGTGGGAGCGAGCCTGCTCGCGAAGCGATCGTCGACTTAAACAGAAATGTTGGCTGACAATCCGCCTTCGCGAGCAGGCTCGCTCCCACACGGTTTGTGCCTAGACTGAAGCCATCGCCGGACTCGCCCCGCCCCGGGGCTGCTTAGGGATATCGACCATGCAATGGATGTTCATGTTGATCGGGCTGGTGCTCGGTGGACTGCTCGACGAGTCATTCAGCGGCGCGCTGTTGGGTGCGCTGCTGGGGCTGGTCATCGGCCAGGCGCTACGCATTGCGCGCCTCGGCTCGCAGGCGGCGGAGCAACAGCGTCAACTCGAGCAGGTGCGCGAAGCCTTGCAAGGCGTGGCCCAGCGGCTGTTTGTGCTGGAGGGTTCGCCCTCGCATACGCCCGCGCCGCCACCTGAAGCCGAGCCAGTCGCCGCACCCGTCGACGTGGCTGAGCAGGCTGCCCCGACCCTTGAACTGATCTGGGAACTGCCCCCCGAACTCGAACCGGTCTCCGCCGTCGCCCGCGAAACCAGCCAGCCGCTGCCGGCCGATGCCTGGCGCGCCGAACCGGCTCCCGTTGCACCACCGCAAAAAACCGCCGAACCCCGTGGCCCGAACCTGATCGAACGCGGCATCAGCGCTGCACGCAACTGGCTGTTTGGCGGCAACACCGTGCTGCGCGTCGGTGTGGTGCTGCTGTTTTTCGGTCTGGCATTTTTACTGCGTTACGCCACCGAAGGCATGGTGGTGCCGATCGAGTTGCGTTACGCCGGTGTTGCGGCAGCGGCGTTCGCCTTGCTTGCGCTGGGCTGGTGGCTGCGCCGACGCAACAGCAACTATGCGTTGATGCTGCAAGGCACCGGAATCGCGGTGTTGTACCTGACGGTGTTTGCGGCGATGCGTCTGCATCCGTTGCTTGATCCGTCCGCTGCACTCGGTTTGCTGGTCGCGGTGACGGTGTTCTCGGCCATTCTGGCGATCACTCAGGATGCACTGGGGTTGGCCGCAGCGGCAGCGTTGGGCGGTTTCGCCGCGCCGATTTTGACTTCTACCGGCGAAGGCAATCACGTCGCACTGTTCAGTTATTTCGCCTTGCTCAACGCCGGCATTCTCTCCATCGCCTGGTTCAAGGCCTGGCGCCTGCTCAACCTGATCGGTTTTGTCGGGACCTTCGGTATCGGTTTCGCCTGGGGTCTGCGTTCCTACACCCCGGAACTGCTGTGGAGCACCGAGCCGTTTCTGATTGTGTTTTTCCTTATGTACCTCGCCATCGGCCTGCTGTTCGCCCGGCGCAAATTGCGCGAGATGGCGGATGCCCCGCCGGACGCTGACCGCGAGGCGTTGCTGCAATGGTCGGCCCGCAAGGGCGATTACGTCGACGGCACCATGCTGTTCGGCCCGCCGATCATTGGCTTCGGTCTGCAGTTTGCGCTGGTGCAGCATCTCGAATTCGCGGCGGCGTTCAGTGCTCTGGCGCTGGGCATGATCTATATGGCACTGGCCAAAGTTTTGATGGGCGGGCGGGCGATGCTGCTGGGCGAAACCTGCCTGGCGCTGGGGGGGATTTTTGCCAGCCTGGCGATTCCGCTGGGGCTCGATGCGCGCTGGACTTCTGCGGCGTGGGCCGTGGAAGGCGCAGGGATTTTCTGGCTTGGTTTACGTCAGCATCGACCGTTTGCCCGGGCCTTTGCCTTACTGCTGCAACTGGGTTCGGCACTGGCGTTTCTCAGCCAGTTGCAGCCCGGCGAGAGCAGCCTGCTCGACGGCGCACCGCTGGGCGCGCTGATGCTTGGCGCCGCGCTGCTGTTCAGTTTCCTTCAACTGCGCAAGGCTACGCCCGAGCAGACATCGCCGTGGGAAAGGCAAGGCCTGCCGCTGCTGGCGTGTCTGGGCCTGACGTTCCTTTATCTGCTGGCACCGTTGTTCCTGTTCATCCAGGGCACGGCAATCAGTTGGGCCTTGGCCGGGTTGGCGACTTTGTTCGTGGGGCTGCGGATTCAATCACGCACATTCCTGTTCACCGCGTTCGCCGTGCAGTTGCTGGGCGGCGCGTTGTTCCTGCTGCGCCTGCAAACTGCCGGTGAAGATTCGGCGGCGGTGTTCAGCGCTGGCTGGAGCGGTTTGCTCAGTGCGTCCTTGATCGGACTGGCCTTGATTGGCGGCATGCTGCTCGCGGCTCGCGATGAGATGGTGCGCGCTGATGTGCGTCTGCTGCGCGGCTTGTCGGTGGTGTTGCTGGCGGGGTTGGTGCTGATCAATCTGGCGGTACTGTTCGTGCTGCCGTGGCAAACCGCGAGCGCGGTGTGGGCGGCCAGCGGTTTGCTGATCATCTGGCTGAGCCTGTACCTGCAACAGCGTCTGAGTTTCGTTTTCGGCCTGCTGTTGCAGGTGATCGGCGGCGCAGCGTTTCTGCTCGCCGGCCCCGAATGGCTCGGGTCGCTGTCTAGCGAAGAGTTGAAACCGTTGGCCCATGGCGGCTTCTGGACGCCACAGGTGCTGGGGCTGGCCGCGCTGATCGGCGCGTGGCGCTTGCAATTGGGCAACCATGCCACGGCTTTTGATGCCTTGAGTTTGCAGCGCTTGTCGCAAGTGCTGCTGGTCTGGGGCGCCGGTTGGTGGACGCTGGCGTGGGTCAGCGAGATCCTGCGATTCGCTTCGCCGAACCTGCAAGGCACATTGTTGCTGCTGGTCGCTGCGATCAGTGTTGCGCTATGGACGCTGTTGTCGCTGCGTCTGAAATGGCCGGCGCTGGGGTTGCTCTGCACCTTACTGATTCCGGCGGCGGCGCTGGTTTTGCTCGGCGCTTGGCATTCGCGCTACCACCCGGCCGCCGACTTCGGCTGGCTGGCGTGGCCGGCGCTGTTCGCGGTGCACTTCTTCAGCCTGTGCCGCTTGACTTCGCTGTTGCCGGCGCGCGCATTGAGCGCGGCCCATGTGTTCGGTTGCTGGCTGTTGATTGGGGTGCTGGCGCTGGAGTTGCGTTACGGCCTGCTGTTGTTGTCTGAGCAGTACAACGCGTGGCGCTGGCTGGGCTGGGCGATTCTGCCGAGCCTCTATCTGTTGCTGATGGCTGCACCGCGCAACTGGCCGTGGCCGGTGGCCGCATTTGCTCGGGAGTACCGCTTGTATGCGGCGGCACCGCTGGCGGTGCTGATGCTGGCGTGGTTCTGGCTGGCCAATGGCGTCAGCGATGGCAATGCCGAACCATTGCCTTACGTGCCGCTGCTCAACCCATTGGAGCTGGGTCTGCTGTTTGCGCTGTTCGGCGTTTATGCCTGGTCGCGCAGCGCCGTCGCGCAGCTGTCGATCCGTCAGGATCATGCCGACAAGGCTACGCAACTGATCGCCGGTGTGTCGCTGTTTGCCTTCTGCACCGCACTGGTCACCCGCGCCGCGCATCACTGGGCCGGCATCCCGTTCGAGCTTGATCAACTGCTCGCGTCGATGCTGGTGCAGGCCGGCCTGTCGATCGTCTGGACGTTGATGGCGCTGGGGCTGATGATCGGCGGCCATCTGCGCCATCGCCGCGAAGTCTGGCTGATCGGCGCGGCGCTGATCGCGCTGGTGGTGGCCAAGCTGATTTTTGTCGAACTGAGCAACCGTGGCGGCCTCGCCCGGATCGTCTCGTTTATCGGCGTTGGCATGTTGCTGCTGGTGGTCGGCTACTTTGCGCCGCTGCCACCCAAACGCGTCGAGGCTGAACCGGCGGCGGACAAACCCGCGCCGGAAACCGAAGGAGTTGCATCTTGAGTCGCATGCTGAATCTGGGTTGGTTGGCGCTGGGCGTGGTGATGGTCGCTGGCGCTCAGGAAAAACCGGCGGACTTCGCCACGCAGTTGCCGTTGACGGTGAGCGGCAATGGCCCGTGGTATCGCCTCGACCTGCCGCTGAGCGCGCAATTGCAGGCGCGCCAGACCGATCTCAGCGACCTGCGTGTGTTCAACGCCGCCGGCGAAGCGCAGGCCTACGCCTTGGCTCGCGAATCGGCGCAGACCCGCGACGACGGCAAGCTGCACGAGGTCAAATGGTTCCCGCTGTACAACGCCGCCGACGCCAGCGAGCGCGCGCCGAATGTGCGCGTGCAGTCGACCACCAACGGCACCCTGGTCGAAGTGCAACCGTCCTCGCAACTGGAGGCGGGCGAAGAAGTGCTGCGCGGCTGGCTGCTCGATGCCAGTGCGATCAAGGCACCGTTGCAGCAGTTGATCCTCGACTGGACCAGCGAGCGCGACGGTTTCCAGCGTTTCAGCATCGAGGCCAGCGACGATCTGCAGCACTGGCAGTCATGGGGCGAGGGCCAGGTGGCACGGCTGACCTTTTCCGATGAGCGCATCGAACAGCACGAAGTGACCCTGCCGGGGCAGACCGCGCGCTATGTGCGCCTGCTGTGGGAGTCGCCGGGTTCGGCGCCCGTCCTGACTTCGGCGCAATTGAAAAGCAGCGACCCGCGCAACCTGCCGCTGCCTTTGGTCTGGTCGCCCAGCGTGGCCGGCAGCAGCACCAAGTCCGGGGAATACATCTGGCAGTTGCCGATGGGGCTGAATGTCGAGCGGGTGCAGATCGAGCTGAAACAGCCGAACAGTCTGGCGCCGGTCACGTTGGCCGGCCGGCGCGAGAGCAACTTGCCGTGGCAGCCACTGAGCAGCGGTTTGCTGTATCGCCTGAGCCAGAACAATCAGGACGTGGTCCAGAACGAAATCCCGCTGTCCGGGCAGACCGTGCAGCAACTCAAGCTGACCGTGGATGAGCGCGGCGGCGGTCTGGGTGAGCAGGCGCCGGACCTGAAATACGCGGTGCGCGCCACGCAGGTGATCTTCCTCGCCCGGGGCGAAGGGCCGTACAGCCTGGCCTTGGGCAATGCCACGGTGAAAACGGCGAACCTGCCGCTGGCAACGTTGATTCCGGATTTCAAGCCAGAAAAGCTGGCGAACCTGGGCAAGGCGACGGTGCAGGACGAAGCAGTGGCCACGCAAACCTCAACGGCGACGACGGCTGCGGTGGCCGGGACCAACTGGAAGAAGTTCGGCTTGTGGGCAGTGTTGCTGCTCAGTGTGGTGTTTCTCGGGGCGATGGCGTTCAGCCTGTTGCGCAAACCGCCAGCCAATACCTGAGCATGGCCGGCGCTGCGCGCCAATCGCTGGCAAGCCAGCTCCCACAGTGATCTCGGTCGTTCACATATTTTGTGTACACCACACATCCTGTGGGAGCTGGCTTGCCAGCGATGGCGGCCGGTCAAACAACAAAATCATCAAACTGCCGCTATCACTCAATCACCACCCGCCCCATTTCCAACTACGCTCAAGCCGACACCTGAACTCTCCACCAACAATCACGTCTCATACAGGCAAATACACCCAGGCGCACGTTAGCCGGCGTCTTCGCTCGCTAGGTTTTCAGACTCCCTGTAAACTGCGCGGGTTTTCCGCCCCCCATTCCACCGGAGCCGTCCATGTCCCGCGTTACCTTGAGTCGCTATTTGATTGAGCAGACCCGCAGCAACAACACTCCTGCCGATCTGCGCTTTTTGATCGAAGTGGTGGCGCGTGCCTGCAAGGAGATCAGCCACGCCGTGTCCAAAGGCGCCCTGGGTGGTGTTCTGGGCAGCATGGGCACCGAGAACGTGCAAGGCGAAGTGCAGAAGAAGCTCGACGTCATCTCTAACGAGATCCTGCTCGAAGCCAACGAATGGGGCGGTCACCTGGCCGGCATGGCGTCCGAAGAAATGGACAACGCCTACCAGATCCCGGGCAAATACCCGAAAGGCGCATACCTGCTGGTCTTCGACCCACTGGACGGCTCGTCGAACATCGACATCAACGCCCCGGTCGGCACGATCTTCTCGGTATTGCGTTGCCCGAACGAATACCTGAGCCAGAACGAGCCGCTGAACGAAAAAGCCTTCCTGCAGCCAGGCACCCAGCAAGTGGCCGCCGGTTACGCCATCTACGGCCCGCAGACCATGCTGGTGCTGACCCTGGGCGACGGCGTCAAAGGCTTCACCCTGGACCGCGAAATGGGCAGCTTCGTACTGACTCACGAAGACATCACCATCCCGGAAACCACCCAGGAATTCGCCATCAACATGTCCAACCAGCGCCACTGGGAAGCCCCGGTACAGCGCTATGTCGGCGAGCTGCTGGCCGGTGAAGAAGGTCCGTTGAAGAAGAATTACAACATGCGCTGGGTCGCGGCAATGGTCGCTGACGTCCACCGCATCCTGACCCGCGGCGGTCTGTTCATGTACCCGCGCGACAGCCGCGAGCCGTCGAAACCGGGCAAGCTGCGCCTGATGTATGAAGCCAACCCGATGTCGTTCCTTGTCGAACAAGCCGGCGGCGCGTCCACCGACGGTCACCAGCGCATTCTCGACATCCAGCCGGAAGGCCTGCACCAGCGCGTTGCAGTGTTCCTCGGTTCGAAAGAAGAAGTCGCCCGCGCCACGGCCTACCACAAGGAATAAACCATGCACGCGCCCTGGCAGCCGTTGCTCGACTGGTGGTTCGGACACGCCGAATCAGCCAGCGAAGTAGCGGCCGAAAAGGGCAAGTTGTGGTTCGGCAAGCGAAACAGCCAGGACCTCGAAGCGCAGACGCGTTTCGGGGTCTTTGTCGATCAGGTCCTGGCCGGCGAATTGACTGAGTGGACGCAATGTCCCGAAGGCTGGCTGGCGGTGGTGCTGTTGCTTGATCAACTGCCACGCATGATCTATCGCGACACCCCCAAAGCATTTTCCGGTGATCTGCGCGCACAGAAGCTTGTCGCCCAAGGCATTGCAGCGGATTTTGATCGGCAGTTGAAACCGATTCAGCGTGTGTTCATTTATCTGGTGTTCGAACACTGCGAAAACCTCGCGGTGCAGAATGAAGCCGTTTCCAGATTTATTGAATTGGTGGCTGAACAGCCAGAGTCGGAGCGGGCGGTGTTTGCCGATAACCTGGACTATGCCGAGCGGCATCAGAAGGTGATTGCCCGGTTTGGCCGGTTTCCGCATCGCAATGCGGTGTTGGGGCGGGAGTCTACGGCTGAGGAATTGGAGTTTCTGTCCAGGCCCGGCTCAAGATTCTGAATCTTCAGTGCGGCTTATGCCGCTTTCGCGAGCAGGCTCGCTCCCACAATTGAAATGCATTCCACTGTGGGAGCGAGCCTGCTCGCGAAGAGGCCTGAGGCTGCAGCTTAGATCCTGAAGCTGCCGACCAGATGCTTCAACCGCGCCGCCTGCTGCTCAAGGTCCGAACACGCGCGCAACGTCGCCTGCAAGTTTTCCACGCCTTCCTGATTCAGCGTGTTGATCTCGTTGATATCAACGTTGATCGACTCGACCACAGCAGTCTGCTCTTCAGTCGCGGTGGCCACCGACTGGTTCATGCCGTCGATTTCGCCGATGCGCTGGGTCACGCTGCCCAGACGCTCGCCGGCCTGGTTGGCGATGCCGACGCTGCTTTCGCTCTCGCGCTGGCTCTCGGTCATGATGGTTACCGCCTGGCGTGCGCCGACCTGCAGCTCTTCGATCATCTTCTGCACTTGCTGCGCCGAATCCTGGGTGCGGTGCGCGAGGTTGCGCACCTCGTCGGCGACCACGGCGAAACCGCGTCCGGCCTCACCGGCACGCGCGGCTTCAATGGCGGCGTTGAGTGCGAGCAGGTTGGTCTGCTGGGAAATGCTGGTGATCACTTCGAGAATCTGGCCGATGTTCACCGTGTTGCTGTTCAGCGTTTCGATATTGCCGCAGGAATCGCTGATCTTCGCCGACAGTTGTTGCATGGCGTGGATGGTTTTATCCACCACCTGCTGGCCGTCGACCGCGAGGCTGCGCGCATCGCTGGAATGCTGCGAGGCGAGGGCGGCGTTCTGGGCGATTTCCTGAGCGGCGGCGCCGAGCTGATTGATCGCGGCGGCGACGCTGTTGGTGCGGCTGGCCTGCTGGTCGGAGTTGTACATCGACGAGTTCGAGGCAGCGACCACACGCAGGGCGACTTCGTTGACCTGGCCGGTGGCCGAGGACACTTCGCGGATCGACGTATGAATGCGTTCGACGAAGCGGTTGAACGACGTACCCAATGCGCCGAATTCATCGTTGCCGTGAATCACCAGACGCTTGGTCAGATCGCCTTCGCCTTCAGCGATGTCATGCATCGCACGGCCCATGGTCAGCAGCGGTTGCATCAGCACGCGAATCAGCATGCCGAGCAGGCCGATGATGATCAGCACGGCGATGACCATGGCGATCAGTGCCGAGGTGCGGAATTCGCTGAGCATCGAGAACGCGGTGTCTTTGTCGAGCACCAGCGCCACGTACCAGTCAGCCGACGGCACGCCGTTGACGTGGGTGAAGGAAATCAACTGGGTCTTGCCGTCGAACTCGACTTCTTTCAGGCCCGGGCTGACTTTGGGCGCACCGTTCGGATAAGCCTCGGCCAGTGTTTTGAGCACCAGCTTGCTGTCCGGGTGAATCAGGATTTTCCCTTCGGCGCTGACAATGAATGCATGACCGTGGCCGCCGAAGTTCAGCGAGTTGATGATCGCGCTGACGCTGGTCAGATCGATGTCGGCACCGGCCACGCCGAGCATTTGGCCCTGACGCTGCACCGGGGTGGCGACGGTGATCACCAGTTTGCCCGACGAAGCGGCTATGTACGGTTCGGTGACGATGGTCTGCTGCGCGCTGTTGGCCGCTTTGTACCAGCCGCGCGCGCGTGGATCGTAGTCCGGCGCACGGTTGCCGGCCGGCACCGAGAACATCACGCCGTCGGCACCGCCAAAATAGCTGAGCTGGAAATTGCCGGTGTAGGCGGGCAGGTCGATGATGCGCTTGAGGCTGGCGGGCGCGTTGCCGTCGACGGCGACTTGCTGCGACAGCGATTGCAGCAGTTGAATGCGACTTTCCAGCCAGGTCTGGATGTTGCTGGTGGTCAGGCTACCCAGTTCCTGCATGGTCGCTTCGGTGCTGCTGCTCAAGGCCTGACGTTGGCGATAGTCGTTGAAGAAGATGAAACAGGCGAACGCAACGGCCACCACAAGGGCAGCAGCCAGCAAAATCTTGTGGCTGAATTTCATGTTTCTGGTCATCGAATGAACTACCGCGAAGGGGCTGGTCAGGAAAGGGCGGCAATTTGCCATATTCGGCAGCGTTGCGCTGCTCTTATTTTCGACCGCGCCGCGCCAAAGATTAGGCGCTTGTGGGGAAAGTCGACGAAATGCTCGACGGCTTCACAAAGTTTTTGATTTACCGACAAAAGCCGGACGGGCGGGCTGATAAATAGGCGTTCGGTCACGGAACCAGATGACACTTTTCTCTTCTAAGCTTCTGGTTGGCACCATGCCATCCCCCCCTCGTTCCAGGAGTTTCACCATGTCGCTGCGATCTATCGCCCTGCTGTCGTTTTGCGTGCTGTTGGCCGCATGCAGCAAGGTCAATCAGGAAAACTACTCCAAGCTCTCGGCCGGCATGGCCAAGTCCGAAGTGGAAACCCTCCTCGGCAAGCCCACCGATTGCTCGGGCGCGCTCGGTATGTCCAGCTGCACCTGGGGCGACAAGAACAGCTTTATCAGCGTGCAATACGCCGGTGACAAAGTGCTGATGTTTTCCGGCCAAGGCCTGAAGTAAACCGGGGCTTCGCGCCCACGGAGAAAAAAATGAAGCGGTTATTGCTGATCCTTTTTGCTGGCCTGGTACTGGCTGGCTGCGCCACTTCCGGCGTCGACCCGTTGGCGCCCAAGACCGTCAACAGCGTCAATCTCAAGCGTTATCAGGGCACCTGGTATGAACTGGCACGCTTGCCGATGTACTTCCAGCGCCACTGCGCGCAATCCGAAGCCCATTACACCCTCAAGCCTGACGGTAATGTCGGCGTGCTCAACCGTTGCCTGACCCCGGAGTGGCAGTGGGAAGAAGCCAAGGGCACGGCTTATCCACAAGTGCCGGGCAAGACCGACAAGCTCTGGGTCGAATTCGATAACTGGTTCTCGCGTCTGGTGCCGGGTGTGGCGAAGGGCGAGTACTGGGTGTTGTATGTCAGCGACGATTACAAGACCGCCATCGTCGGCGATCCGAGTCGCAAGTACTTGTGGCTGCTGTCACGCACACCGACCGTCAACGGTGTAGTGCGTGAAGAATTGCTGAGCAAGGCGCGTCAACAGGGTTACGACACCACACGCCTGATCTGGCGCGCGTCGGATCGGCAGATGGCCAAGACGTCTAATTAAGCCGCTATACAAATCAAATGTGGGAGCGAGCCTGCTCGCGGAGAGGGTGTATCAGTCGACATGAATATTGACTGATACACCGCGTTCGCGAGCAGGCTCGCTCCCACAGTTTGGTTTTGGGTCAGCCCAAGAGATCGCGCAGGACCTGGGTGAAGGCTCGGGCGCTTTCCTCTTCGCCAGCATGCCGGCCATCACGCACCACCCATTGACCATTGACCAGCACATCGCGCACTTGGCGATCGCCGCCGGCGAACAACCAGCGATTGAGAATGCCGTCGCCATTGGCAGTCGCCAGATACGGATCGTTGCCATCGAGCACAATCCAGTCCGCGCGCTTGCCCACTTCCAGCGCGCCGATCGGCTGCCCCAGTGCCTGTGCACCGCCGTCCAGCGCCGCGTCATACAGGGTGCGACCGACCATCGGCTGCTGCGCGCCATACAAACGATTGCGCCGCTGATCGCGCAGACGCTGACCATATTCCAGCCAGCGCAACTCTTCCACCACGCTTAGCGATACATGGCTGTCGGAGCCAATGCCCATGCGCCCGCCCTGGGCAAGAAAGTCCACCGCCGGGAAAATCCCGTCACCCAGATTGGCTTCAGTGGTCAGACACAGCCCGGCGATCGCGCGACTGTTGGCCATCAGCGTGACTTCTTCCGGGTTGGCGTGGGTGGCGTGGACCAGACACCAGCGCTGATCGACTTCAGTATTTTCATACAGCCATTGCAACGGACGGCGACCGCTCCAGCTCAGGCAATCGTCGACTTCTTTCTGCTGCTCGGCGATGTGGATGTGCACCGGGCATTGTTTGTCACTGGCCGCCAACACTTCGCTGATCTGCTGCGGCGTCACCGCACGCAACGAGTGGAAACACAGGCCCAGCGATTGCGCCTTTTGCTGCGCCAGTAACGGCTGCAACCGCGCTTGCAGATTCAGATAGTTTTCAGTGCTGTTGATAAAGCGACGCTGGCCATCGTTGGGCGTCTGGCCACCGAAACCGGAATGACTGTAGAGCACTGGCAGCAGGGTCAGACCGATTCCGCTTTCGCTGGCGGCCTGACTGATGCGCAAGGCCAGCTCGGCCGGATCGGCGTACGGTTGGCCGTTGCTGTCGTGGTGCACGTAGTGAAATTCGGCGACCGAGGTGTAACCGGCCTTGAGCATTTCGATGTACAGCTGACGGGCGATGATGCCGAGCTGATCGGGGCTGATTTTTCCGACGAGGCGGTACATCAGATCGCGCCAGGTCCAGAAACTATCGTTGGGGTTGCCGGCCACTTCGGCCAATCCAGCCATGGCGCGCTGGAAGGCGTGGGAGTGCAGATTTGGCATCCCCGGCAGTAACGGCCCGCGCAGCCGCTCGGCTTCGTCTGCGCTGGAATCGGCCTGGATTCGGGTCAACAGGCCATCGGCGCTGACCTCGAGACGTACATTGTTGGCCCATCCGTTAGGCAGCAGTGCGCGTTCGGCAAAGAAGGCGGACATCGTTCGGCACCCCATCGTGTGTTATTTGTATATACATATACAGACGTTTGCCTGCCCGGTAAACTCCGGCAAGCTAGTCACTTTCATCCAATGAACAGGGATCAACCGTGCCGACTCCGCCTCCAGTTTCTCCGTTGGCCGCGAACATGGGCGACAGTCCGGCGCCCTTGTACGCCCGCGTCAAACAGATGATCACCCAGCAGATCGACAGCGGTAATTGGCCGCCGCACTACCGCGTGCCGTCCGAAAGCGAGCTGGTCAGCCAGCTCGGCTTCAGCCGCATGACCATCAACCGCGCCCTGCGCGAGATGACCGCCGACGGCCTGCTGGTGCGCATGCAAGGCGTGGGCACGTTTGTCGCCGAACCGAAGAGCCAGTCCGCGCTGTTCGAAGTGCACAACATTGCCGACGAAATCGCCTCGCGCGGGCATCGCCACACCTGTCAGGTCATCACCCTCGAAGAAGAGGCCGCCGGTTCCGAACGCGCGCTGGCGCTGGACATGCGCGAAGGCCAGAAAGTCTTCCACTCACTGATCGTGCATTACGAAAATGACATCCCGGTGCAAATCGAAGACCGTTTCGTCAACGCCCTGGTCGCGCCGGAATACCTCAAGCAGGATTTCACCCTGCAAACGCCCTATGCCTATCTCAATCAGGTCGCGCCGCTGACCGAGGGCGAGCACGTGGTCGAAGCGATTCTTGCCGAGCCGTCGGAGTGCAAGTTGCTGCAGATCGAAAAGGGCGAGCCGTGTCTGCTGATCCGTCGGCGGACTTGGTCGGGGCGTCAACCGGTGACGGCGGCACGTTTGATTCACCCGGGTTCCCGCCATCGTCTGGAAGGGCGCTTCCACAAATGAATGAAATAAAGGTTCTACGCGCTGAAGGCTACCCGCGCATGCCGTGGAAAAACGGCGGCGGCAGCACCGAGGAAATCACTCGTGATGCCGGCGCTGGCCTGGACGGTTTCGGCTGGCGTCTGTCGATTGCCGACATCTCCGAATCGGGCGGTTTCTCGACATTCGCCGGTTACCAGCGAGTCATCACCGTGTTGCAGGGCGACGGCATGACCCTGTGCGTCGACGGTGACGCTACCCGTCCACTGTTACCGCTGGACCCGTTTGCTTTCAGCGGCGAAAGTCAGGTGTCCTGCACCTTGCTCGGCGGTGCGATTCGCGACTTCAATCTGATCTACGCGCCGCAACGTTACAGCGCGCGATTGCAGTGGCTGGACGGTGAGCAGCGGTTTTTCAGCTCGGCATCGACGCTGCTGGTGTTCAGTGTCAGTGAGCTGATGGACGTGCGTGTTGGCGACGGCGTTTCACAGCTCGGTCGGCATGATTGCCTGCAGCTGGACGGCAACAGCGGGCTGGTCGAAGTCTCCACCAACGCCGCATGCTGCGTGATCGAACTCCTCCAGAACTGAACACACCCCTGTGGCGAGGGGATTTATCCCCGCTGGGTCGCGAAGCGGCCCCATTCCTGATTTAAAAAAGCGGTCTGCTGCGCAGCCCAGCGGGGATAAATCCCCTCGCCACAAAAACCATCCCACTCTTGTTTCCCTTCCGCGCACCAACTTGTTACCGAACGCCCCAGCGTGGCGCAAAACCACGCTGTCGTAGCCAATCCCAACCTCCCCAAAATAACTGCGAAGAAAATTTCATTCACGCCAGAACCCTTGATTCAGGCGCTCTCCAGCCCTACCCCTGATTTTTCCTGAACACTCCTCCAGCAAGTTGGCCGCTTGATTGCATATGCTTGTATGTACAAGTAAAGACGTATGCGTATGAGTCGGTCGAGACTCTCCGCAGCGTCCACTGATTCGCTTGTCGCGCAGCACAGCGCGCAGGCTGCTGCCCACTGCCAGGGTTGGTTTGAATTGATCGCTGAGGAGTCTTTTTCGTGACTGACAATACCCAGAACAGCAACAAGTTTCGTGACGTGCAGATCCGCGCCGCACGCGGTAACACGCTGACCGCCAAGAGCTGGCTGACGGAAGCGCCGCTGCGCATGTTGATGAACAATCTCGACCCGGAAGTCGCCGAGAACCCGAAAGAATTGGTGGTCTACGGCGGTATCGGTCGCGCCGCACGCAATTGGGAGTGCTACGACAAGATCGTCGAGAGCCTGACCAACCTGAATGACGACGAAACCCTGCTGGTGCAATCGGGCAAGCCGGTCGGCGTATTCAAGACTCATAGCAACGCGCCGCGCGTGCTGATCGCCAACTCCAACCTGGTGCCGCACTGGGCGAGCTGGGAACACTTCAACGAACTCGACGCCAAAGGCCTGGCCATGTACGGCCAGATGACCGCCGGCAGCTGGATCTACATCGGCAGCCAGGGCATCGTTCAGGGCACCTATGAAACCTTCGTCGAAGCCGGGCGCCAGCATTACAACGCTGACCTCAAGGGCCGCTGGGTGCTCACCGCCGGCCTCGGTGGCATGGGCGGCGCGCAACCGCTGGCCGCCACCCTGGCCGGCGCCTGCTCGCTGAACATCGAATGCCAGCAGGTCAGCATCGATTTCCGCCTGAAGAGCCGTTACGTCGATGAGCAAGCCAAAGACCTCGACGACGCTTTAGCGCGTATCGACAAATACACCAAAGAAGGCAAAGCGATTTCCATCGCTCTGCTCGGTAACGCTGCCGAAATTCTCCCGGAACTGGTCAAGCGTGGCGTGCGCCCGGACATGGTCACCGACCAGACCAGCGCCCACGATCCGCTCAACGGTTACCTGCCGGCCGGCTGGAGCTGGGACGAATACCGCGCCCGCGCCAAGACCGAACCGGCCGCTGTGATCAAAGCCGCCAAGCAGTCGATGGCGGTGCACGTCAAAGCCATGCTGGAGTTCCAGAAGCAAGGCATTCCGACCTTCGACTATGGCAACAACATCCGCCAGATGGCCCAAGAAGAAGGCGTCGAAAACGCTTTCGATTTCCCGGGCTTCGTGCCGGCCTACATCCGTCCGCTGTTCTGCCGTGGCATCGGCCCGTTCCGTTGGGCGGCGCTGTCGGGTGATCCACAGGACATCTACAAAACCGACGCCAAGGTCAAAGAGCTGATCCCGGACGACGCGCATTTGCACAACTGGCTGGACATGGCCCGCGAGCGCATCAGCTTCCAGGGTCTGCCGGCACGTATCTGCTGGGTCGGTCTGGGCCAGCGCGCCAAGCTCGGTCTGGCCTTCAACGAAATGGTCCGTAGCGGTGAGCTGTCGGCACCGGTGGTGATCGGTCGCGACCACCTCGACTCCGGCTCGGTGGCCAGCCCCAACCGCGAAACCGAATCGATGCAGGACGGTTCCGACGCCGTCTCCGATTGGCCGTTGCTCAACGCACTGCTGAACACCGCCAGCGGCGCGACCTGGGTCTCCTTGCACCACGGCGGCGGTGTCGGCATGGGCTTCTCGCAGCATTCGGGGATGGTGATCGTCTGCGACGGTACCGATGAGGCTGCCGAGCGCATTGCTCGTGTGCTGCATAACGACCCGGCGACTGGCGTCATGCGCCATGCGGATGCCGGTTACCAGATCGCCATCGACTGCGCGAAAGAGCAGGGGCTGAATCTGCCGATGATCACTGGCGGGTAACACGCTCTGGTTTTATGTGGGAGCGAGCCTGCTCGCGAAGGCGTCGTGTCAGTCGCTACTGCTGTGCCTGATACACCCGATTCGCGAGCAGGCTCGCTCCCACAGAGGAATTTCAGTGAACCCGAATAGCAATCCACAGAGGTTGAATCATGGCGGTTAACAACGAACGTGCAGGCAGTACCCCGTTGATCGAAAGGCGTTCGATCGACTACATCCCGGAAGCGGAAAGACACGGTCGTCTGTTCAGTCAGTTCACCCTGTGGATGGGCGCCAACCTGCAGATCACTGCGATCGTCACCGGGGCCTTGGCCGTGGTGCTCGGCGGTGATGTGTTCTGGTCGCTGATCGGTCTGTTGATCGGTCAGTTGCTCGGCGGTGGTGTGATGGCGCTGCATGCCGCGCAAGGACCGAAACTGGGCCTGCCGCAGATGATCTCCAGTCGTGTGCAATTCGGCGTTTACGGCGCTGCGATTCCGATCGTGCTGGTGTGCCTGATGTACCTCGGCTTCACCGCCACCGGAACGGTGCTGTCCGGGCAAGCGCTGGGCCAGTTGTTCGGTGTCAGCGACAGTGTAGGCATCCTGATTTTCGCCAGCGTCATCGTGCTGGTCACGGTGCTTGGCTACCGGGTAATCCACTGGATCGGCCGCGTCGCCAGTGTGATTGGCGTGATCGCTTTCGTGTTCCTGTTCTGGCGGCTGATGAGCCAGACCGACGTTGGTGCGCTCCTGCAGATTCGTCATTTCAGCTGGAGCAGCTTTCTGCTGGCGGTGTCGCTGGCTGCGTCCTGGCAGATCGCTTTCGGCCCGTATGTGGCGGACTACTCGCGTTACCTGCCGAGCGCCACTTCATCGGTGAAAACCTTTTTCGCCGCTGGCGCAGGTTCGGTGATCGGCGCGCAGGTGGCGATGATCCTCGGCGTGTTTGCCGCCGCGTCGGCCAACGGTCAATTCGCTGGCCATGAAGTCGCCTACATCGTCGGACTCGGCGGTACCGGCGCCACTGCCGCACTGCTGTATTTCAGCATCGCGTTCGGCAAGGTGACCATCTCCACTTTGAACTCCTACGGCAGCTTCATGTGCATCGCCACCATCATCAGTGGCTTCAAAGGGCACCTGACGGTTACCCGCATGCAACGGCTGGTGTTCGTGCTGTTCATCGTCGGTGCGGCAACCCTGATTGCCTTGCTCGGACAGCACTCGTTCCTCGGTGCGTTCAAGTCGTTCATCCTGTTTCTGCTCGCCTTCTTCACCCCGTGGAGCGCGATCAATCTGGTCGACTACTACTGCATCACCCGCGAGCGCTATGACGTGCCGGCGCTGGCCGATCCGAACGGTCGCTACGGCCGCTGGAACCTGCTCGGTATCAGCGTCTATGTGTTCGGCGTGCTGGTGCAGTTGCCATTCATCTCGACCAAGTTCTACACCGGCCCACTGGTGGCCGCCCTCGGTGATGTCGACATTTCCTGGATCATCGGTCTGGTTCTCCCGGCCGCCGTCTATTACTTCTGCGCAAAGAAATGGCACAGCACCGTGCCCGATCACCTGATTCTGCCGGTCGAGCAGAACAGCACCCAACAAGCAAAAA
Source organism: Pseudomonas sp. TE9122 (assembly GCF_056278925.1). Lineage (NCBI taxonomy): Bacteria > Pseudomonadati > Pseudomonadota > Gammaproteobacteria > Pseudomonadales > Pseudomonadaceae > Pseudomonas > Pseudomonas sp. TE9122. The sequence continues at coordinate 5,822,126 of NZ_JBWBQI010000001.1, forward strand.
CGAGCGGGGCCGGTCGCGCTGCGGCGCAGGCCTGATCTGGACGTGGACCAGGCTGGATGCCTCTTGAACTGCCGTAAGCCCATTCATGATTAGGAGCGTCACGACAATGAAATCGAACAAGACCCTGCTGACCACATTGCTGTCCATGGGCCTGCTGGCCAGTGCCGGTGCGACGCAAGCCGCCGGCTGGTGCGAATCGGGCAAACCGGTGAAATTCGCCGGGCTGAACTGGGAAAGCGGCATGCTTCTGACCGACGTGCTGCAAGTGGTGCTGGAGAAAGGTTACGGCTGCAAGACCGACAGCCTGCCGGGCAATTCCATCACCATGGAAAACGCCCTGAGCAGCAACGATATTCAAGTGTTTGCCGAAGAGTGGGTCGGCCGCAGCGAGGTCTGGAACAAGGCCGAGAAGGCCGGCAAGGTCGTCGGCGTCGGTGCACCGGTGGTGGGCGCGGTCGAAGGCTGGTACGTGCCGCGTTACGTGATCGAAGGCGACGCCAAGCGCAAGCTCGAGGCGAAAGCCCCGGACCTGAAAAACATCGCTGATCTGGGCAAGTATTCCGCCGTGTTCAAGGACGCTGAAGAGCCGTCCAAGGGCCGCTTCTATAACTGCCCGGCCGGCTGGACCTGCGAGCTCGACAACAGCGAAATGCTCAAGAGCTACGGCCTGGAAAACAGCTACACCAACTTCCGTCCGGGCACCGGACCTGCGCTGGATGCAGCGGTGCTGTCGAGCTACAAGCGTGGCGAGCCGATCCTCTTCTACTACTGGTCGCCAACGCCGCTGATGGGCCAGATCGATGCAGTCAAACTGGAAGAGAAACCCGGCGTCGACAAGACCGTCAGCATCAAGGTCGGCCTGTCGAAAACCTTCCACGACGAAGCCCCGGAACTGGTCGCCGTGCTGGAAAAGGTCAACCTGCCGATCGACCTGCTCAATCAGAACCTCGGCCGCATGGCCAAGGAACGCATCGAGTCGGCAAAACTGGCGAAAATCTTCCTCAAGGAACATCCTGAAGTCTGGCACGCATGGGTGAGCGACGACGCAGCCAAGAAAATCGACGCGGCCTTGTAGGTCAGGTTTCCCCGGCTGCCAGCCACGGCAGCCGGACGCTTGATCGCAACCCCTTGATTGAGAGTCCCTTATGTTTCCCGAAAGCTTTACCTTTTCCATCGCCGACTGGGTCAACGGTTGGGTCGATTCGCTGGTGACCAACTACGGCGACGTGTTCCGGCATATCTCCGACACGCTGTTGTGGGCCATCGTCAGTCTCGAAGGTTTGCTGCGTGCGGCGCCGTGGTGGTTGATGCTGGCAATCGTCGGTGTCATCGCCTGGCACGCCACGCGCAAGGTCGTGACCACCGCCGTGATTGTCGGCTTGCTGTTTCTGGTGGGCGCGGTCGGCCTCTGGGACAAACTCATGCAGACCCTGGCGCTGATGATGGTCGCGACGATCATTTCGGTGCTGATCGGCATCCCGCTGGGGATTCTCTCGGCGCGTAGCAATCGCCTGCGTTCGGTGCTGATGCCGCTGCTCGACATCATGCAGACCATGCCGAGTTTCGTTTACCTGATTCCGGTGCTGATGCTGTTCGGCCTGGGCAAGGTGCCGGCGATTTTCGCCACGGTGATCTACGCCGCGCCCCCGCTGATTCGCCTGACCGACCTTGGTATTCGCCAGGTCGACGGCGAAGTCATGGAAGCGATCAATGCCTTCGGCGCCAACCGCTGGCAGCAACTGTTCGGCGTGCAACTGCCGCTGGCCCTGCCGAGCATCATGGCCGGGATCAACCAGACCACGATGATGGCCCTGTCGATGGTGGTGATCGCCTCGATGATCGGCGCCCGCGGCCTCGGTGAAGACGTGCTGGTGGGGATTCAGACCCTCAACGTCGGCCGTGGTCTCGAAGCCGGGCTGGCGATCGTGATTCTCGCGGTGGTCATCGACCGCATTACTCAAGCGTACGGTCGGCCACGCCACGAGGTGAGCAAATGAGCAACGCAAGCGTGAGCAAGATCGAAGTGCGCAACGTCTTCAAGATTTTCGGCAACCGCGCCAAGGATGCGCTGGCCATGGTCGGCCAGGGCAAGAGCAAGGATCAGGTGCTCAACGAAACCGGTTGCGTGGTCGGCGTGAACGACTTGTCGCTGAGCATCGGCACTGGCGAAATCTTTGTGATCATGGGCCTGTCCGGCTCGGGCAAATCCACCCTGGTGCGCCACTTCAATCGCCTGATCGACCCTACCAGCGGGGCGATTCTGGTCGATGGCGAGGACATCCTGCAGTACGACATGGACGCCCTGCGCGAATTTCGCCGGCACAAGATCAGCATGGTGTTCCAGAGCTTCGGCCTGCTGCCGCACAAAACCGTGCTCGATAACGTCGCCTACGGCCTGAAAGTACGTGGCGAAAGCAAGCAGGTCTGCGCCGAACGCGCGCTGCACTGGATCAACACCGTCGGTCTAAAAGGCTACGAAAAAAAATACCCGCACCAGCTCTCCGGCGGCATGCGTCAGCGCGTCGGCCTCGCCCGTGCATTGGCGGCGGACACCGACATCATCCTCATGGACGAAGCGTTCAGTGCGCTGGATCCGTTGATCCGCGCCGAGATGCAGGACCAGTTGCTGGAACTGCAAAAGACCCTGCACAAAACCATCGTCTTCATCACCCACGACCTCGACGAAGCCGTGCGCATCGGCAATCGCATCGCGATTCTCAAGGATGGCCGGTTGATCCAGGTGGGTACGCCAAGAGAGATCCTGCATTCGCCGGCGGATGAGTATGTCGACCGGTTCGTGCAGCGGCGGGCGGCGGTGGTCTGAGACTGAGTGGCCGTTGTGGCGAGGGGATTTATCCCCGTTCGGCTGCGAAGCAGTCGTAAAACCGGCCACTGCGGTCTGTCTGACGGATTTGCGGGCATGGTTTGGGGCGGCTTCGCCACCCAACGGGGATAAATCCCCTCGCCACAGGGTTACCGGCATCAACAGAATTGGTATGAGGTTTTAGATGTCCCAGGCTGAAAAAATCGTTATCACAGGCAGCCCTCTGCGTTGGCAGGACGTGGTCGCCGTTGCCCGGCACGGTGCGCCACTGGAACTGTCCAGCGAAACCTGGGCGCGCATCGATAACGCTCAGGCCATCGTCCAGCGCATCGTCGCCAGCGGCGAGCGCGCCTATGGCGTCAACACCGGTCTGGGCGGTCTGTCCAACGTCTCGCTGCAGGACGAACAGCTCAGCCAACTCTCGCGCAACACCTTGCTCAGCCATGCCTGCGGTGTCGGCCCGGTGCTCAGCGACGAGCAGACCCGCGCGATCATCTGCGCTGCTGTTCACAACTACAGCCACGGCAAGTCCGGCCTGCATCGGCGTGTGGTCGAAGGGCTGCTGGCGCTGCTCAATCGCGGCATCACCCCGCAGGTGCCGTCGCAGGGTTCGGTGGGTTACCTGACGCACATGGCGCACATCGGCATCGCGCTGCTCGGCGTTGGCAATGTCAGTTATCGCGGGCAGATCATTTCGGCGCAACAGGCGCTGGCCGAAGAGGGCCTGCAACCTGTGCAGCTCGGCGCGAAGGATGGCTTGTGTCTGGTCAACGGCACGCCCTGCATGACCGGCCTCAGTTGCCTGGCGATTGCCGATGCTACGCGGCTGTTGCAATGGGCCGATGTCATTGGTGCGATGAGTTTCGAAGCCCAGCGCGGCCAGATCGATGCCTTCGATGCCGAGATCATTGCGCTCAAGCCGCATCCGGGCATGCAGCAGGTCGGCCAAAATCTGCGTGCATTACTCGATGGCAGCCAAGTGATCGCCGCAAGCAAAGGCATTCGCACTCAGGACGCGCTGAGCATCCGTTCGATCCCGCAGGTCCACGGCGCCGCGCGTGATCAACTCGCGCATGCGATCAAACAGGTCGAAGCCGAACTCAACGGCTGCACCGACAACCCTTTACTGCTGGGCACACCGGACAATTTTCGGGTGATGTCGCAGGCCAACCCGCACGGTCAATCCGTGGCGATGGCTGCGGATCTGCTGGCGATTGCCATGGCCGAAATCGGCTCGATTGCCGAGCGCCGTCTGGACCGTTTGGTCAATCCGCACGTCAGCGGTCTGCCGGCGTTTCTGGTGGCCAATCCCGGGGTCAACTCGGGGATGATGATCGTGCAATACGTCGCCGCCTCGCTGTGTGCGGAAAACCGTCAATTGGCGCAACCGGCGGTACTCGACAACTACATCACCTCGGGCCTGCAGGAAGATCACCTGAGCATGGGCACCAACGCCGCGCTGAAGCTGCATCGCGCGCTGGAAAACTGCACGCAGATCCTCGCGATTGAATACCTGCTGGCGGCGCAGGCGTTTGAATTCCTCAAGGAACAGCGCTTTGGCGTGGGCACTGACTGCGCGTGGAAACTGCTGCGCGAAACGGTCCCCGCCTACGATCAGGATCGCTGGCTGGCGCCGGATATCGCTGCCGCTGCGACCGTGCTGAAAGACCCGAATCTGCCGCACAACGTTCTACCGAATTTGCACTGACAACTACCCATACCAGCGTGCCAAGGCGTGGATCGTTCACAAGACGAGAAACGACGGATAACGGAATGCTCCGGAGCGACTGGTAGTTAATAACAATGCCTGACAGGAGCATTTTAATGACTGCGCTGAATCTGATCCCCGGCCAACTGAGCCTGGCCCAACTGCGTGACGTCTATCAGAACCCGGTCACACTGACCCTCGACAACAGCGCCAGCGCGCAGATCGAGGCCAGCGTCGCCTGCGTCGAACAGATCCTCGCCGAGAACCGCACCGCCTACGGCATCAACACCGGTTTCGGCCTGCTGGCCTCGACGCGCATCGCCAGCGAAGACTTGGAAAACCTGCAGCGTTCGCTGGTGCTCTCGCACGCTGCCGGCGTCGGCCAGCCGATCAGCGATGACCTTGTGCGACTGATCATGGTGCTCAAGGTCAACAGTCTCAGCCGTGGTTTTTCCGGCATCCGTCGGCAGGTGATCGATGCGCTGATCGCGCTGATCAATGCCGAGGTCTATCCGCACATTCCGCTGAAAGGTTCGGTCGGTGCGTCGGGGGATCTGGCGCCGTTGGCGCACATGTCGCTGGTGCTGCTGGGCGAGGGCAAGGCGCGCTACAAGGGCGAATGGCTTGAAGCCACCGAAGCACTGAAAGTCGCAGGCCTGGCGCCGCTGACTTTAGCGGCTAAAGAAGGTCTGGCGCTGCTCAACGGTACCCAGGTTTCCACAGCGTTTGCCCTGCGCGGCCTGTTCGAAGGCGAAGATCTGTTTGCCGGTGCAGTGGCGCTGGGCAGTCTCACCGTAGAAGCCGTGCTCGGTTCGCGCTCGCCGTTCGACGCGCGCATTCATGCCGCGCGTGGGCAGAGAGGGCAGATCGATGCTGCTGCCGCGTACCGCGATCTGCTCGGTGAGCGCAGCGAAGTCTCCGCCTCGCACCAGAACTGCGACAAGGTCCAGGACCCGTATTCGCTGCGCTGCCAGCCGCAAGTCATGGGCGCCTGCCTGACCCAGTTCCGCCAGGCCGCTGAAGTGCTGGCGGTCGAAGCCAACGCGGTTTCCGACAACCCCTTGGTCTTCGCCGCTGAAGGCGACGTGATTTCCGGCGGCAACTTCCACGCCGAACCGGTAGCCATGGCCGCTGACAACATGGCCCTGGCCATCGCTGAAATCGGCTCGCTGAGCGAACGCCGCATCTCGCTGATGATGGACAAGCACATGTCGCAACTGCCGCCGTTCCTGGTGGCCAATGGCGGGGTGAACTCCGGTTTCATGATCGCCCAGGTCACCGCTGCGGCGCTGGCCAGCGAAAACAAGGCGTTGTCGCATCCGCATTCGGTGGACAGCCTGCCGACCTCGGCCAACCAGGAAGATCACGTATCGATGGCCCCGGCGGCGGGCAAGCGTCTGTGGGAAATGGCCGAGAACACTCGCGGCATTCTCGCCGTGGAATGGCTGGCGGCGGTGCAGGGCCTGGATCTGCGTAACGGCCTGAAGACTTCGCCGAAGCTGGAACAGGCGCGGGCGATCTTGCGCAAGGAAGTGCCGTTCTATGAGAAGGACCGCTTCTTTGCGCCGGACATCAATGCGGCGACTGAATTGCTGGCGTCGCGGTGTCTGACCGAGCTTGTTGCTGGGCAGTTGTTGCCTAGTTTGTAAGCGCTTTACGGGGAGATTTGTATTGTTAGTGAAATCGCTCCCCCTCACCCCAGCCCTCTCCCCCAAGGGGGAGAGGGGGAAGGGAGCCGATCTTCATTGTTTTCGCAACGTGAGTTCGGCTGAGAAATTTCAGGTCGGCATATCTCGACAGAACAACACGGTCAGTCCCCTCTCCCTCTGGGAGAGGGCTAGGGTGAGGGGCTTTTGAGGCTGCTCACCATACAAACCCAAACGGAGGCCAACAGTGAAAACCCTCTGGCAACACTGCCACGTCGCAACCATGGCCAACGGCGCCTATTCGATCATCGAGGATGCCGCGATCGTGACGTCCGGCACGCTGATCGAGTGGATCGGCCCGCGCACTCAATTGCCGTCCGGCGAATACCCGGCGGTCAATGATTTGCAGGGTGCGTGGGTCACCCCCGGTCTGATCGACTGCCACACCCACACCGTGTTCGGCGGCAACCGCAGCGGTGAGTTCGAGCAGCGTCTGCAAGGCGTCAGCTACGCCGAGATCGCCGCGCAGGGCGGCGGCATCGCCAGCACCGTGCGCGCCACCCGCGAAGCGAGCGAAGACGAGTTGTTCGCCAGCGCCGCCAAACGCCTGAAAAGCCTGATGCGCGACGGCGTGACCACGGTGGAAATGAAATCCGGCTACGGTCTCGATCTGGCCAATGAGCGCAAGCTGCTGCGGGTCATCCGGCGCCTGGCCGAAGAGCTGCCGATCAGCGTCCGCAGCACTTGCCTGGCGGCGCACGCGTTGCCGCCGGAGTACAAGGATCGCGCCGACGAATACATCGATCTGGTCTGCGAGCAGATGCTTCCGGCCCTCGCCGCCGAAGGTTTGGTCGATGCCGTGGATGCGTTCTGCGAATACCTGGCGTTTTCGCCGGAGCAGGTCGAGCGGGTCTTCGTCGCCGCGCAACAACTCGGACTGCCGGTGAAGCTGCACGCCGAGCAATTGTCCTCGCTGCATGGTTCCAGCCTCGCCGCACGCTACAAAGCCTTGTCCGCCGATCACCTGGAGTTCATGGACGAGGACGACGCGATCGCCATGGCCGCTGCCGACACCGTCGCCGTGCTGCTACCGGGCGCGTTCTACTTTTTGCGCGAAACCCAGTTGCCGCCGATGGAAGCGCTGCGCAAGCACAAGGTGAAGATCGCCATCGCCAGCGACCTCAACCCCGGCACCTCGCCGGCGCTGTCGTTGCGTCTGATGCTGAACATGGCCTGCACCTGTTTCCGCATGACCCCGGAAGAAGCTCTGGCCGGGGCGACCATCCATGCCGCGCAGGCGATGGGCATGGCGCAGACCCATGGCTCGCTGGAGGTCGGCAAGGTCGCTGATTTCGTGGCGTGGGACATCGAGCGTCCAGCGGATCTGGCCTATTGGCTCGGTGGCGATCTGGACAAGCGCGTCGTGCGTCACGGCGTCGAATCGAATCTGTAGGAGGGCGGTTGTGGACAAGGTTCTGAGTTTCAAACAAGGCCGCGTGCCGCTGCTGATCAGCATGCCCCATGCGGGTGTGCGTCTGACCCCAACGGTCGAGGCCGGGCTGATCCCCGCTGCGAGAAGCCTGCCGGACACCGACTGGCATATTCCGCTGCTCTACGATTTTGCCGAGGAACTGGGCGCCAGCACCCTGGCTGCCGAGTATTCGCGTTTCGTCATCGACCTCAACCGGCCGTCCGACGACAAGCCGTTGTATGCCGGGGCGACCACCGGGTTGTATCCGGCGACGTTGTTCGACGGCATTCCGTTGTTTCAGGAAGGTCTGGAACCGTCGAAAGAGGAGCGCGCAACATACCTGGAGCAGATCTGGACGCCGTACCACCGCACCTTGCAGGAGGAACTGGCGCGACTGAAAGCCGAATTCGGTTACGCGCTGTTGTTCGATGCGCACTCGATCCGCTCGCTCATCCCGCACCTGTTCGACGGCAAACTGCCGGACTTCAACCTTGGCACGTTCAATGGCGCCAGTTGTGATCCGCAACTGGCTGCTGAACTGGAAGTGATCTGCGCGCGGCACGAGCAGTTTACTCATGTGCTCAACGGTCGCTTCAAAGGCGGGCACATCACCCGCCAGTACGGCGATCCGGCGGAGAACATCCACGCCGTGCAGCTGGAACTGTGCCAGTCCACCTACATGGAAGAGTTCGAACCGTTCCGCTACCGCGCCGATCTGGCCGAACCGACGCGGGTGGTGCTCAGGGAATTGCTGCAGGGCTATCTGGCCTGGGCAAAATCTCACTACAGCGCCTAACCCCTGTGGGAGCGAGCCTGCTCGCGAAGGCGTCCGTTTGATCGTTCCCACGCTCTGCGTGGGAATGCAGCCCGTGACGCTCCGCGTCACTGGACGCGGAGCGTCCCAAGAGGCGTTCCCACGCAGAGCGTGGGAACGATCAGGCCCCGGAGCATGCTCATTGACGCAAATCGGGTTTATGATGCCCAACGGCAGAATAATACGAGTCCCCCCAGGGATGACCTCGACCCCTTACGGAGCGCGCAATGCAGACTTTGTTTCCGCAGATCAAACCCCACGCCCGGCACGATCTGGCTGTCGATGACACCCACACGCTGTACGTCGATGAAAGCGGCTCGCCGGAAGGATTGCCGGTTGTATTCATCCACGGTGGCCCCGGCGCCGGCTGCGACGCCCAGAGCCGACGCTATTTCGATCCGAATCTGTATCGCATCGTCACCTTCGACCAGCGCGGCTGCGGTCGCTCCACCCCGCACGCCAGCCTGGAAAACAACACCACCTGGGATCTGGTCGAAGACCTTGAGCGCATCCGCAAACACCTGGGCATTGAAAAATGGGTGCTGTTCGGCGGCTCCTGGGGTTCGACCCTGGCGCTGGCCTACGCGCAAACCCACCCGGAGCGCGTGCACGGTCTGATTCTGCGCGGGATTTTCCTCTGCCGTCCGCAGGAAATCGAATGGTTCTATCAGGCCGGCGCCAGCCGTCTATTCCCGGATTACTGGCAGGACTACATCGCGCCGATCCCGCTGGACGAGCGCGACGACCTGCTCAGTGCTTTCCACAAACGCCTGACCGGCAACGATCAGATCGCCCAGATGCATGCAGCGAAGGCGTGGTCGACCTGGGAAGGGCGCACCGCGACCCTGCGCCCGAACCCGCTGGTGGTCGATCGTTTCTCCGAGCCGCAGCGCGCACTGTCGATTGCGCGGATCGAATGCCACTACTTCACCAACAACGCCTTCCTTGAGCCGAACCAACTGATCCGCGACATGGGCAAGATCGCTCATCTGCCCGGCGTGATCATTCACGGTCGCTACGACGTGATCTGCCCGCTCGACAATGCCTGGGAATTGCACCAGGCCTGGCCGAACAGCGAATTGCAGGTGATCCGCGACGCCGGCCACGCCGCGTCCGAGCCAGGCATCACCGATGCGCTGGTGCGCGCGGCGAGCAAAATGGCCCAGCGCCTGCTCGACTTGCCACTCGAAGAAGCATGAAGGCGCTGTTACAGCGCGTACGCGGCGCGCGGGTTGAAGTCACTGGGGAGATTGTCGGCGCAATCGATCAGGGTTTGCTCGTGCTGGTCGCGGTAGAACCCGACGATACGCGTACCAGCGCCGACAAACTTCTGCATAAGCTGCTTAACTATCGAGTATTCAGTGACGCCGAGGGCAAGATGAATCTGTCCCTGGCGGATGTGGGTGGCGGGTTGCTGCTGGTCTCTCAGTTCACACTTGCCGCCGACACCAAAAGCGGCCTGCGCCCGAGCTTTTCCACGGCCGCACCGCCGGCACTGGGTGAGGAATTGTTCGACTATTTATTGAGCCAGGCGAAACAGGTGCATGGCACTGTGGCATCAGGTAGATTCGGCGCCGATATGCAGGTGCACCTGGTCAACGATGGCCCGGTTACCTTTTTGTTACAGACCTGACAGTGCCTGAAACACCTTTTTCGGAAATTTCGACTGTTTTTAGGCTGTTTTTCGCGATAAATACTTTGTTACCCCTGATGCGTTGTCATCCGGGCTACTAGATAATCGCGCGCTGCGGGGATCGACATTCGTTGATCCGTTTTGACTTAGGTAGAGACTTGTCTGGATCCGATTGGGGAATCATTTTGCCCCGGCGGAGTCGGAACAATGCTCGCCAACCTGGCATAAAGATAGCTGGCCGTTGGTTTATTGATCTGTTTTCGGCGAGGGTTGCTCGTGATTGTTAGTCCCTGTAATGCAGCAAAAATGTCTGCCAAACGCATGCGAAGTGCTCTGGTAGCGGGTTCGGCGCTCCTGTGCCTGCTCAGCGCCGGTCAGCTTTGGGCGTTCAATCTTGACGACGTATCGGCCAAGGCCAAAGAGCTGGCCGGGCAGAAGTTCGAAGCCCCGCGCAGCAACCTGCCGAACGAATTCCGCGAAATGAAGTTCGCGGACTACCAGAAGATCCGCTTCCTCACCGAAAAGGCTGAGTGGGCCGATCAGAAGACGCCGTTCAAGCTCTCCTTCTATCACCAGGGTATGCACTTCGATACACCGGTGAAAATCAACGAAATCACCACCAATACCGTCTCGGAGATCAAATACGATCCGAGCCGCTTCGATTTCGGCGATCTGAAATTCGATCCGAAAGCCACCGAGCAACTGGGTTATGCCGGTTTCCGTGTGCTGTACCCGATCAACAAGGCCGACAAGCAAGACGAGATCATGACCATGCTCGGCGCGAGCTACTTCCGCGTCGTCGGCAAGGGCCACACCTACGGTCTGTCGGCCCGTGGTCTGGCGATCGATACCGCGCTGCCGTCGGGTGAAGAGTTCCCGCGTTTCCGCGAGTTCTGGATTCAGCAGCCCAAGCCGGGCGACAAGCACCTGGTGATCTTTGCTCTGCTCGACTCGCCGCGTGCCACTGGTGCCTACCGTTTGATCCTGCGTCCGGGCAGCGACACCATCGTCGACGTCAAGGCGCAGATGTTCCTGCGTGACAAGGTCGGCAAACTGGGCATCGCGCCGCTGACCAGCATGTTCCTGTTCGGCGCCAACCAGCCGTCGAAAGTCCTCAACTACCGTCGTGAACTGCACGACTCCAGCGGTCTGTCGATCCATGCCGGCAACGGCGAGTGGATCTGGCGCCCACTGAACAACCCGAAACACCTGGCCGTGAGCAACTTCAGCGTCGAGAACCCGCGTGGTTTCGGTCTGCTGCAGCGTGGCCGCGATTTCAGCCACTACGAAGACCTCGACGACCGCTACGACAAGCGCCCAAGCGCCTGGATCGAGCCGAAGGGCGAGTGGGGCAAAGGCACTGTCGATCTGGTAGAGATTCCGACCGCTGACGAAACCAACGACAACATCGTTGCGTTCTGGAGCCCGGAAAAAATGCCGGAGCCAGGCCAGCCGCTGGACTTCGCCTACCGCATGCACTGGACCATGGACGAAGCAGCGATCCACGCACCCGACAGCGCCTGGGTGGCGCAGACCCTGCGTTCGACCGGTGACGTCAAGCAATCGAACCTGATCCGTCAGCCCGATGGCAGCGTGGCCTATCTGGTCGACTTCGAAGGCCCGTCGCTGGCGGCCCTGACGCCGGATGCCGACGTGCGCAGTCAGGTCAGCGTCGGTGACAACGCCGAACTGGTCGAGAACAGCGTGCGCTACAACCCGGAAACCAAGGGCTGGCGCCTGACCCTGCGGATGAAGATCAAGGATCCGAGCAAAGCGACCGAGATGCGCGCTGCCCTGGTTCAGCCGGTGGTCACCGCAGATCTGGGCAAATCGGTGCCGGCGTCCAATTCGTCGGTCGCCAAGGCCGACAAGGTGGCCGCCAAGCAACAGGAAAAACTCGACAAGGAAGCCAAGGCCGCCGAAGCCAAACAGGCTGAAGCCAAGCCTGCAGCCGACGCCAAGGACAAGGCCAACAAAGACGCCAAGCAGCCAGTCGCTGCCGACGCGGCCCCAGCCACACCGGAATCGGCGCCGACTGAAGAAGTCCTGACCGAGACCTGGAGCTATCAGTTGCCTGCCGATGAGTAATTCACCAGTACAGCCAGAGACTCTGTCCGAGTATTTGGCGCATCTGCCGATGACCGACGAGCAACGCGCGGAACTCGCGGGTTGCCAGTCGTTCAGCGAGCTGCATGAACGCCTGTCGTCCTCGACATTCGACGCCCCTGCCGAAGCCGCCCAGGCTTCGGTGGGCAAGCGTCTGACCCTGAGCACTGCCGAAGAACTGGCTGAAGCGGAGATGCTGGTGCTCGATGCCAGTGGTCGGGTCAGCCTCAAGGCGACCCCGCCAATCCGCCGCACCAAGGTCGTGCCGGAACCATGGCGCACCAATATTCTGGTGCGTGGCTGGCGCCGTCTGACCGGGCGCACCAACCCGCCGCAGCCGCCGAAGGACGCCAACGTCCTGCCGGCCGCGCGCTGGCGCACGGTCGGCTCGATCCGTCGCTACATTCTGTTGCTGCTGATGCTCGGCCAGACCATCGTTGCCGGCTGGTACATGAAAGGCATCATGCCGTACCAGGGCTGGTCGTTCGTCGATCTGGAAGAAGTCCTGCATCAGCCGCTGCTGCAAACCGCCACGCAAGTGCTGCCGTATGCGCTGCAAACCAGCATCCTGATTCTGTTCGGGATTCTGTTCTGCTGGGTATCGGCCGGTTTCTGGACCGCACTGATGGGCTTCCTCGAGTTGCTCACTGGCCACGATAAATACCGTATCTCCGGGAAAAGCGCGGGTAACGAGCCGATTCCGAAAGATGCGCGTACTGCGCTGGTGATGCCGATCTGCAACGAAGACGTGCCGCGTGTATTCGCCGGTCTACGCGCGACGTTCGAATCGGTAGCGGCCACCGGTGATCTGGATCGCTTCGACTTCTTCGTCCTCAGTGACAGTAACGACACCGATATCTGCGTCGCCGAGCAACAGGCCTGGCTGGATGTCTGCCGCGAGGCCAAGGGCTTCGGCAAGATCTTCTATCGCCGTCGTCGCCGTCGTGTGAAGCGCAAGAGCGGCAACCTCGACGACTTCTGCCGTCGTTGGGGCGGTGACTACAAGTACATGGTCGTGCTCGATGCCGACTCGGTGATGAGCGGCGAGTGCCTGACCAGTCTGGTGCGCTTGATGGAAGCCACGCCGGACGCCGGGATCATCCAGACCGCGCCGCGTGCGTCGGGCATGGACACTCTGTATGCGCGCATGCAGCAGTTCGCCACCCGCGTCTATGGCCCGCTGTTTACCGCCGGCCTGCACTTCTGGCAGTTGGGTGAGTCCCACTACTGGGGTCACAACGCGATCATCCGCATGAAGCCGTTCATCGACCACTGCGCCTTGGCGCCGTTGCCGGGTAAAGGTGCATTCTCCGGTGCGATCCTGTCCCACGACTTCGTTGAAGCCGCGCTGATGCGCCGTGCCGGTTGGGGCGTGTGGATTGCCTACGACCTGCCGGGCAGCTACGAAGAACTGCCGCCGAACCTGCTCGACGAACTCAAGCGTGACCGTCGCTGGTGCCACGGCAACCTGATGAACTTCCGTCTGTTTCTGGTCAAAGGCATGCACCCGGTGCACCGTGCGGTGTTCCTCACCGGCGTGATGTCGTACCTGTCGGCGCCGTTGTGGTTCTTCTTCCTGGTGCTGTCGACCGCGCTGCTGGCGGTGAACACGCTGATGGAGCCGCAGTACTTCCTCGAACCGCGCCAGCTCTATCCGCTGTGGCCACAATGGCACCCGGACAAGGCCATCGCGCTGTTCTCGACGACCATCGTGCTGCTGTTCCTGCCGAAGCTGTTGAGCATCATCCTGATCTGGGCCAAGGGCGCGAAAGAGTTCGGCGGCAAGTTCAAGGTGACCCTGTCGATGCTCCTGGAGATGCTGTTCTCCATGCTGCTGGCGCCGGTGCGGATGATTTTCCACACCCGCTTCGTCCTCGCCGCGTTCCTCGGTTGGGCCGCGACCTGGAACTCGCCGCAGCGTGACGACGACTCGACGCCATGGAGCGAAGCGGTCAAGCGCCACGGTCCGCAGACGTTGCTGGGCTTCTTGTGGGCGCTGCTGGTGATCTGGCTGAACCCGAGCTTCCTCTGGTGGCTGGTGCCGATCGTCGGTTCGCTGATGCTGTCGATCCCGGTCTCGGTGATCTCCAGCCGTGTCGGCCTTGGTCTGAAGACCCGTGACGAGAGCCTGTTCCTCATCCCTGAGGAATACAATCCGCCACAGGCCTTGCTGGCAACCGATCAGTACACCCACGAAAACCGCTATCACGCCCTCAACGACGGCTTCGTCCGCGCCGTGGTCGATCCTCAGCAGAACGCCTTGGCGTGCTCGCTGGCGACCTCGCGTCACGGCCAGGCCGAGCCGATCGAGTGGCTGCGTCAGGAACGTGTGCGCCACGCGATCAAGGTCGGCCCGGCCGGGCTGAACAACCATGATCGTCTGCAACTGCTCAGCGACCCTGTTGCACTGGCACGTTTGCACGAGCAGGTCTGGGCCGAAGGGCTTGCCGAGTGGCTGGATGCTTGGCGCGCTTCGGTGAAAGCCGATCCGCATGCGCCGTTGCTGCCGCTGCGACCGGTGAGTTTGCAGGCTCAGCCGGCCTGATAAGAGAACCCCGCTGATTCAGCGGGGTTTTTTTATGTCCGCTGTTGAGCTGCGAACAAACACCGATCAAACCTAAAACCAGTGCATAGCATCCGTCGCCAAATTGGCGCGCCCGTTACCTACGACGCGCAGACCGCGCCGCTGCCTTCGCGAGCAGGCTCGCTCCCACCTTGGAATGCGTGTCCCTGTGGGAGCGAGCCTGCTCGCGAATGGCATCACCTCGGTTACAGGCGAATCGGGGTTGTGCATCAACTCAGACTTTAAAGCGGCCTACCAGCATCTGCAGATGCGTGCCCAACCGCGCCAGTTCAACGCTGGACGCAGCGGTCTCTTCACTCGCCGCCGAGGTCTGATCCGACACATCGCGCACGTTCAGCACGCTGCGGTTGATCTCTTCGGCCACGGCGCTCTGCTGCTCGGCAGCGGCGGCGATCTGCTGGTTCATCGCCTGGATCGCCGAGACGGTGCGGGTGATGCTCTCCAGTGAGCCACCGGCACGCCGGGTCAGTTCGACGCTGCTGTCGGTGAGGCTGCGGCTGTTGTCCATGATCGTCGCCACTTGCTGAGTGCCGTTTTGCAGGCCGACGATCAGCTCTTCGATCTCTTCGGTGGACTTCTGGGTGCGCTGGGCGAGGCTGCGCACTTCGTCGGCAACCACGGCGAAACCACGTCCGGCTTCCCCGGCACGGGCCGCTTCGATGGCAGCGTTGAGGGCCAACAGGTTGGTTTGTTGGGCGACAGACTTGATCACGTCGAGGACGCTGCCGATCTTGTCGCTTTCACGCTTGAGCTCGCCCATGGCTTCAGTGGAGTGACCCACCTCGATTGCCAGACGCTCGATCTGCGCGATGGCTTCGCCGACGACCTTGTCGCCTTCACGGGCCTGTTGGTCAGCGGCGACAGCGGCCTCTGAGGCTTCTTCAGCATTGCGTGCGACTTCCTGCACGGTGGCGGCCATTTCGTTCATGGCGGTGGCGACCTGATCGGTCTCCACCTTCTGATTGTTGACCCCGGCGCTGGTCTGCTCGGTCACCGCCGAAAGTTCTTCAGCGGCGCTGGCGATCTGCGTGACGCCGTCGCTGATGCCACCGATCAACTCGCGCAGGCCTTGGGTCATGCTTTGCATCGAGCGCTGCAATTGCCCGAGCTCATCGCGACGCAGGGAAACCAGGTTGTGGGTCAGGTCACCGGCGGCCACGCGCTCGGCCACTTTCAGAGTCTGGGTCAGCGGAATGATGATTTGTCGGGTGATCGCCCAAGCGGCAATCAGACCGAAGGCCAGCGCCAGCGCAGTGGCGATCAGCAGCATGTTCTTGGCATGGGCGGCATCGGTGTCGCGCACCACGGTTTGCGATTCGGTGAGCTTCTTGCTGGCCGCGATCAGGATGTCGCCCTGAGCCGACATGTTGGCCAGTGCGGCGGCGTTCTTGACCTGCGAATCACGGAACTGAGCGACAGCGGCGCGGTAAGCCTTGAGCGAATCGGTGGCTTGCTGCAGGTTGGCGATGTGCTGCTCTGGCACGCGGGTCGGCAGGCTTTCGAGGTTCTTCAAGGCGTTGTCGATGGCGGTCAGCGCCGGTTGCTCGGCATCGGCCTTGCCGCTGTAGGTGTAACCGCGCACCTGATAGCGCGCCTGCTGCAACAGTTTGCTCAGCTCGATGACAGCGTTGTACTGCGCAACGCTGTCGCCTTGCAGCATCGCACTTTCGACTTCGCCGACCTTGGCCACAGCATTGTCAGCGTTGGCGCCAAGCTTGCTGCGCGCATCTTCACGGTGCACGGTGGCCTGGGTCATTTCGCCGAAAGCGCGTTTGTATTCGGCAACCGCAGCAAGCTGTTGATCGACCATTGCCACATCCGACGGCTGCTCGATCATGCCGCGTGCCGACTGCAAACCGCTTTCGAGTTTGCTGAGCAATTCATTGACCGCGCCCGGACCCTGTTCACCACGACGCATGTCGTAGTCCATGCGCGCCAGGCGCAGGTCTTTGGTCAGCTCATTGAGGCTGGAAATGAAGCCGAGCTTGTCGCCACGGCTGATGATGCCGCTCATGCCGGTCCAGCCGGTGAACGTGATCAACAGCGTCAGCAACAGCACCAGGCCGAAACCGATGCCCAGCTTGCGTTTGACGCTGACGTTTCCAAGACTCTCGGCTAACCAACGGTACATGCGACCACTCCCTTCGGACCACTTAATTGGACTTATAGGGGTTGTATCGGCTGGGTGGTGGCAATCTGTAACGCCACTTGTCTGCGACTGTAGGGGCTTGTAGGAGCTGACGAGTGCAACGAGGCTGCGATCCTTTGATCTTGCTTTTAAAAACAAGATCAAAAGATCGCAGCCTTCGGCAGCTCCTACACAGGATCGGTGTCGCGCTAGAACAGGCGTGCGAGCAGGGCGGTGACGGCGGTTTCGACGCGCAGGATGCGCTCGCCCAATTGCACCGGTTGCAGGCCGGATTTGGCCAGCAGATCGATTTCGTAGGGAATCCAGCCACCCTCGGGGCCAATGGCCAGGGTCACCGGTTCGTTCAGGGCGCGCGGGCAGGGCGGGAAGTGGCCGGGGTGGCCGACCAGGCCGAGGGTGCCCGCGCTGATCGCCGGCAGCCGATCCTCAACGAAAGGCTTGAAGCGCTTTTCGATGACGATCTCCGGCAATACCGTATCGCGAGCCTGTTCGAGCCCGAGGATCAACTGCTCACGAATCGCTTCCGGCTCCAGAAACGGCGTCTGCCAGAAGCTTTTCTCCACGCGATAACTGTTGACCAGAATCACCTTGGCCACACCCATGGTCGCGACGGTCTGGAACACGCGGCGCAGCATTTTCGGCCGGGGCAGGGCCAGCACCAGGGTCAGCGGCAGCTTGGCCGGCGGTGGCTGATCAAGGCTGACACGCAACTCTGCTTCGCCCGCTTCCAGACGCAGCAGCTCAGCCGAACCCATCAGTCCGTTGATGCGCCCGACGCGCAGGCTGTCACCGACTTCGGAGCGATGCACTTCCTGCATGTGGGTCAGGCGCCGGTCGCGCAGGATCACGCGGTCGGCCGCAATGAAGTCGGCCTCTTCGAGCAGCAGCAGGTTCATGCCTGGGTCGCTGGCGGCTGGTCGTTGTGGTCATCGGCCGGGGTTTCGTCCGGGCGTTCGCGCTTGCTGACCAGCGCGCCGAAGAGGATGCCGATCTCGAACAGCATCCACATCGGCACAGCCAGCAGGGTCTGCGAGAAGATGTCCGGCGGGGTGAGGATCATGCCGACCACGAAGCAGCCGATGATCACGTAAGGGCGGATCTTCTTCAGGTATTTGACGTCGACCACGCCGATCCACACCAGCAGGACCACGGCCACCGGGATTTCGAACGCCACGCCGAAGGCGAAGAACAGCGTCATGACGAAATCGAGGTAGCTGGCGATGTCGGTCATCATTTCCACGCCGGCCGGGGTGGCAGCGGCGAAGAATTTGAAGATCAATGGAAAGACGAAGTAATAGGCGAACGCCATGCCGATGTAGAACAGCAGGATGCTGGAGATCAGCAGCGGTACCGCGACGCGTTTTTCATGCTTGTACAGGCCCGGAGCGATAAAGCCCCAGATCTGATGCAGGATCACCGGAATCGCAAGAAACAGCGAAACCATCATCGTCAGTTTCAGCGGCGTCAGGAACGGCGACGACACGTCTGTGGCGATCATCGTCGCGCCGACCGGCAGGTACTGGCGCAGCGGCGTCGAGACGAAGGTGTAGATCTGCTGGGTGAACGCGAACAGCCCGGCAAAGATGATGAAGATCGCCGCCACGCAACGCAGCAGGCGGGTGCGCAACTCGGTGAGGTGCGATACCAGCGGCATGTGCTGGTCGTTTTCCGGAAGATCGCTCATGGGGCTCGCGGCGGCAGTGTAGGGTCTTGAGGCGCTGGTGTAGTCGGCGCGGCGGAGGGCGCTACGTGTTCAACCGATGTGTCTGTGGTAACCGGCGCCGGTCCTGGCGGTGTTACAACAGGTGCAGGAGTCGGAGCGGCAGCGCTGTGAATCGTCTGCTCGCCCACAGGCTCGACCGGCGTCGGCTCCTGCTGGTTCGGATTGAAGATCTTCCGCGCCTCTTGCTCCAGCGACAGAATATGTTCGTTGTGCAGTTGCCGACGGATCTCGTCGGCACCGATTTCACGTTCAACTTCCTGTTTGATCGCGTTGAAGCTGCGCTTCAGGCGGCCGACCCACAGACCGGCGGTGCGCGCCGCGCCCGGCAGACGCTCGGGGCCGAGCACCAGCAGGGCGACGAGGCCGACGAGCAGCAGTTCAGAGAAGCTGATACCAAACATTAGTCAGTGCTCACACGTCTTTGCGGATCGGCTCTTCGACTTTTTGCGCCTGCACGTCGATGGTGTGCGGCGGGTTGGCCTGAGCGGTGGTTTGCGGCTGCACCGGTGGCACTGGCTGGGCCGGCGGGGTCACGCTCGGCTCGGCCGGTTTTTCGTCGTCGTTCATGGCTTTGCGAAAGCCCTTGATCGATTCGCCAACGTCGGTGCCGAGGTTTTTCAGTTTTTTGGTACCGAACACCAGCACCACGACAATCAGAATGACGACCCAGTGTTTCCAGTCAAAAATGCCCATGTGGCGATTCCTCTCTAAAAGTTGTTCAGGCGGACGGACGCGAGGCTTTCTCGACGTGTCCGGACAAGCCGAAGCGACGGTCCAGTTCATCCAGCACGGCCTGCGGATGCTGCCCCAGTTGGGCGAGCATGACCATGCTGTGGAACCACAGGTCGGCGGTCTCGTAGATCACATCACTGCAATCGCCGCTGATCGCGGCATCCTTGGCGGCAATAATGGTTTCGACCGACTCTTCGCCGACTTTCTCCAGAATCTTGTTCAGCCCCTTGTGATACAGGCTGGCGACATACGAACTGTCGGCGGCTGCGCCTTTGCGCTCTTCAAGTACCTGAGCGAGGCGGGTCAGGGTGTCACTCATGTGTGTGTCCTGCGGAATAGATAGCGTGCGGGTCTTTCAGTACCGGGTCGACCGTTTTCCAGTCGCCGTTTTCGAAGACCCGGTAAAAGCAACTTTGACGGCCGGTGTGGCAGGCGATGTCGCCGATCTGTTCAACCATCAGGATGATCACGTCGGCGTCACAGTCCAGACGCATTTCATGCAGGGTCTGCACATGGCCGGACTCTTCGCCCTTGCGCCACAGCTTGCCACGGGAACGTGACCAGTAGATTGCACGATTCTCCGCAGCGGTCAGTTCCAGCGCTTCGCGGTTCATCCAGGCCATCATCAATACGCGCCCGGTCTTGTGATCCTGGGCAATCGCCGGCACCAGGCCGTCAGCATCCCACTTGATCTCGTCCAGCCAGTTTTTCATCGTCAAATCTCGAAAAGCAGCAGCAAGCCATGAGCTTCGAGCTGCAAGTAAACGCACGTTGCGGCGTGCCTGTAGCGTCAAGCTTGAAGCTGGCAGCTTATAACTTGCAGCTCAATCGTGCTATCGGCGAACGACCAGATACAAACCGACCGCGATCATGATTCCGGCGGGCCAGTGCGCCCACTCGGTCAACGGACCACCCGCTGCGAGGATCGCGCCGCCGGCCAGATGCGCGCAGCCGAGCAGGCGCAGGAACCAGTCGTCCTTGCGTTTGTGCCACGGCGGCGGAGGGTCTTTGGCGTGGGGTTGCGACATGCGTTCGAGCAGATCGCGGGCCATGTTCGACAGGTGCGGAATCTGCTCCAGCTGGCTCTGCACGTTGCCCAGCAAGGCTTTCGGGCTGACGCGTTCGCGCATCCAGCGCTCGAGAAACGGCTGCGCGGTGTTCCACAGATCCAGATCCGGATACAACTGACGACCGAGGCCTTCGATGTTCAGCAAGGTCTTCTGCAACAGCACCAGTTGCGGCTGCACTTCCATGTTGAAGCGGCGTGCGGTCTGGAACAGGCGCATCAGCACCTGGCCAAATGAAATATCTTTTAACGGTTTTTCGAAGATCGGTTCGCACACCGTACGGATCGCCGCTTCGAATTCGTTGAGTTTGGTTTCCGCCGGCACCCAGCCCGAGTCGATGTGCAGTTGCGCCACACGACGGTAGTCACGCTTGAAGAAGGCGAACAGGTTGCGCGCCAGATAGTCCTGGTCTTCCGGGGTCAGGCTGCCGACGATGCCGCAGTCGATCGCGATGTATTGCGGGCTCCACGGATTGACGGTGCTGACGAAAATGTTGCCCGGGTGCATGTCGGCGTGGAAGAAGCTGTCGCGGAACACTTGAGTGAAGAAAATCTCCACGCCACGCTCGGCGAGCATTTTCATGTCGGTGCGCTGGTCAGCGAGGGTCGCCAGATCGGTGACCTGAATGCCGTAAATGCGCTCCATGACCAGCACTTTCGGCCGGCACCAGTCCCAATAGACTTGCGGTACATAAAGCAACTGCGAGCCTTCGAAGTTGCGGCGCAACTGGCTGGCGTTGGCCGCCTCGCGCAACAGATCGAGTTCGTCGTAAATGGTTTTTTCGTAGTCCTGCACCACATCGACCGGGTGCAGCAGGCGTGCATCAGCGGAGAACTTTTCCGCCGCGCGGGCGAGGATGAACAGCCACGCCAGGTCCTGCGCGATGATCGGTTTCAGGCCTGGGCGAATGACCTTGACCACGACTTCTTCGCCGCTTTTGAGCTGCGCCGCATGCACCTGCGCCACCGAGGCCGAGGCCAGCGGGGCGACGTCGAAAC
The DNA here is from genome assembly GCF_056278925.1 of Pseudomonas sp. TE9122. NCBI lineage: Bacteria > Pseudomonadati > Pseudomonadota > Gammaproteobacteria > Pseudomonadales > Pseudomonadaceae > Pseudomonas > Pseudomonas sp. TE9122. The sequence goes on from NZ_JBWBQI010000001.1 coordinate 5,843,581, forward strand.
GGCTGAACACTTCGCTGATTTTCTTGCCCAGCTGTTCTTCGATCAGCTTGATTGACAGCTGCGAGTCGAACGGCGGCACGCGGTCCTGCAGCAGCATCAGCTCATCGGCGATGTCTTCGGGCAACAGGTCGCGGCGGGTCGAAAGAATCTGCCCGAACTTGATGAAGATCGGCCCCAGATCCTGCAACGCCAGACGCAAGCGCGCACCACGGTTGAGTTCCAGCGGCTTGCGCGGCAGCCAGCGCCACGGCAGCAAAAAGCGCACGGCCAGAAGGAACCAGGGCAGCGGCAGATCGAACAGCAGGTCATCGAGGCGGTAGCGGATCACGACGCGCTGGATGCGCAACAGACGGCGGACGGCAAGCAGCTTCATGCGTTATCGCTTGGGTCGAGGGATCGGGAAAGGCGCTCGAAACGCGCCTCGAGTCGTTCCAGATCAAGTTTGATCCGGTCCAGTTCGCTGAACCGCGCTTCGGCTTCACGCTGCCCGACAAGGGTGCGCGATTCTTCGGCGAGATATTCGGCAAGATTCTGGTTGAGGCTGGCAAATCCTTGTTGATACCAGCGTGCGCGGCTGCGCAGATGGCCACCGAGCAATTGCGTTGCGACCGGACCGAGCCAGCGCGAGAGTTCGTACTCCCAGTCCAGCTCGAGGTTTTGCAGCACGCCGGCCAGCTCCAGCAACACACCGCTGTCGCCATCGAGCTCGACTTCCGGAGCGTGCAGCACGGCGGTCTTGTCCTTGCTCAGGGCCAGTTTCAGCAGGCTTGAGGCCGGTGCACGCAACGTGCAATCGACGTCCGCTGCCCACTGCGCAGCGAGCATCAGGCCTTCGTCGCTGGGCAGGATGAACAGTTGCAGCGCCGGGCTGCGGCAGTCGACGGCAATCACTTTGCCGGTCAGATGCGCCAGGCGCGGCAGCGCCGTGCTGTCGAGACGCAGCACCCGATTGAGGCCGAGTTCGACGCTGGCGAGCAGCCCGGTGAGCAACATCAGGGTTTGATGCCGCGGTGCAGGGCGACGATGCCTGCGGTCATGTTGTGATAGGTCACGCGGTCGAAACCGGCCTCGACCATCATCGACTTCAGCGTTTCCTGATTCGGGTGCATGCGGATCGATTCGGCCAGGTAACGATAGCTTTCCGAATCGTTGGTGATCAGCTTGCCCATCAGCGGCATGAAGGCGAACGAGTAGGCGTCGTAGGCTTTGGACATCAGCGCGTTGGTCGGCTTGGAGAATTCCAGCACCAGCAGGCGGCCGCCAGGCTTGAGCACGCGCAGCATCGAACGCAACGCGTCCTCTTTGTGCGTCACGTTGCGCAGGCCGAAGGCGATGGTCACGCAGTCGAAATGGTTGTCCGGGAATGGCAGTTTTTCCGCGTCGGCCTGGACGAATTCGACGTTGCCGGCAACGCCCAGATCGAGCAGACGATCACGGCCGACCTTGAGCATCGACTCGTTGATGTCGGCCAGCACGACCTGGCCGGTCGGGCCGACGAGGTTCGAGAACTTGCGGGTCAGGTCGCCGGTGCCACCAGCGATGTCGAGTACGCGGTTGCCGCTGCGCACGCCGGAAAGCTCGATCGCGAAACGCTTCCACAGACGGTGCATGCCGCCCGACAGAAGGTCGTTCATCAGGTCGTATTTAGCGGCTACGGAATGGAAAACCTCAGCGACTTTTTCCGCTTTCTGGCTTTCCGGAACGTTTTTGAAGCCGAAGTGAGTGGTGGGTTCGGCATCGCTGCCTTTGCGCTGATCAGTCATATCGCTGTCACCAAAAGAGAATGCGCGACATTCTAATCCCCAAGCCATGCTTTGTCTTGGAATGGCTAAAGGTAAGATGGGCAACCTTCGGGACGATTTGCCGCAGATGCGGTCAAGATTCAACGTCAGCCATTCAATCATCAGGAGTCATTCCATGGCCAAAATCAGTGTTGAGCGCGCCCATACCCTGGGCAAGGACGCCGCCCGCGAAAAGGCCGACAAACTGGCCGCAAAGCTCAATGAACAATACGGCCTGGAGCCGCAATGGTCAGGCGACACCCTGAACCTCAAGCGCTCGGGCGTGAAAGGCGAGGTGCATGTGGCGGACGATTCGATCAGGGTCGACGTCGAACTGGGCCTGATGATGTCGGCCATGAGCGGCATGATCAAAGCCGAGATCGAGAAAGCCCTCGACAAAGCCCTGGCCTGATTTCCAGATTGAAATCCAGTCCCCTGTGGGAGCGAGCCTGCTCGCGAAAGCGGTGTATCAGTTGACTGAAATGTTGGCTGATATGACGCATTCGCGAGCAGGCTCGCTCCCACATTTGTTTTGTGATGCTCCCGCTGGTTAGGGTGCCCTTTCTAATTTTTCTCCCTACTTTGTGCCTGAGCCCGACACTCGTCCGGCAGTTCCTCAAACCTTCTGCGCGTGAGGTGCACCATGGCCAAAGTCATTTTGAAGAAAAAAATCGACGCTCCGACTTCTACCCTGAGCGACGTCAAATCCTATGCCCGCAAGATCTGGCTGGCAGGCCTGGGCGCCTACACCAAGGTCGGCCAAGAGGGCAGCGAGTACTTTCAAGAGCTCGTAGCCGCCGGTCAAACTGTTGAAAAGAAAGGCAAAAAAGCCGTCAGCGAAAAACTCCATGCGGCCAACGCCGAGATCGATGACGCGGCCACTCAGGTCAGCTCGTTCAAGGGTCGCGTTGAAGTTCAGCTCGACAAGGTCGAGAAGGCCTTCGACAACCGTGTGGCCAGCGCCTTGAATCGGATCGGCATTCCGTCTAAACATGACGTTGAGGCACTCTCTGCTAAGCTCGATGAGCTGACGGCATTGCTCGAACGCGTCGCGCGAAAATCTTAAGGAGAACGGGATGGCTGGCAAAAAGAACACCGATAAAGAAAGCAGCTCGTGGGTCGGGAAGGTCGAGTCCTACTCCCGCAAAATCTGGCTGGCTGGTTTAGGCGTGTACTCGAAGATCGACACTGACGGCAGCAAACTCTTCGATGCATTGGTCAAAGACGGCGAGAAAGCCGAGAAGCTCACCAAGACTGCCGTCGGCAAGAAAGTCGAGGACTCGACCTCCTCGGCCAAGTCGCGTATCAGCGGCGTGAAAGATCGCGCACTGGGCAAGTGGGACGAGCTGGAAGGGGCTTTCGACAAGCGCCTGAACAGCGCGATTTCGCGCCTGGGTGTGCCGAGCCGCAATGAGGTCAAGGCGCTCAACGCCAAGGTCGATACGCTGACAAAGCAGATCGAAAAACTCACCGGTCTGAAAGCGCAGCCTGTGGCGGCAAAAACCGCTGCGGCGAAACCTGCCAGTAAAACTGCAGCTGCCAAACCTGCGGCGAAAACCGCAGCCAAGCCACTGACCAAAGCGGCAGCAAAACCGGCTGCGAAAGCTGCGACCAAAACTGCGGCCGCCAAGCCCGCGGCCAAAGCGGCAGCCAAACCGGTTGCCGCCAAGGCCGCTGCCAAACCGGCAACCAAAGCGGCAGCAAAACCTGCGGCTAAAGCTGCAGCGAAACCAGCGGCCAAGCCAGCAGCGAAAACTGCTGCCGCCAAACCCGCTGCGAAGCCTGCGGCCAAGCCGGCTGCGGCGAAAAAGCCAGCAGTGAAAAAACCGGCCGCGCCGAAAGCCGCTGCGCCGAAACCGGCCGCCGCACCATCGACTGCTCCAACAGCTCCGGCCAACGCGGCAAACTCCGCTGCGGCACCTACGGCAGCCGCTACTCCGACTGCAGCATCGACACCGTCGACGCCATCCAGTCAGTCCTGATTTCAGGGCAAATCAAAAACGCCCGGCCTGTGAAGGTCGGGCGTTTTTGTTTGTGCATTCCAAGCGGCCCCTCACCCCAGCCCTCTCCCCAAGGAGAGGGAGCCGACCGAGGTGTCCTGCGTCATACGTCGACCTGAACAAATCGAGTCGATTATCGATTCAAAGAAGCTCGCTCAGGTCGGCGTAGCTCGCGAACATCCCCCAATCAGTCCCCTCTCCCTCCGGGAGAGGGTTAGGGTGAGGGGCTTTTCGGGTCAGTCGTGATCCTCAAGGTATTGCAGCGCCATCCGCTCTGTCGCCACCTTCACTGGCGGCAGCAAATGCGGCGCCACCAGCATCATGATCTGATAAACCACCAACCTGACCTCGCCCTCACGATCCAGAATCCGCTGGTAATCCAGCGAGAACAGCAGCGTCATGGTCACCTGCTCGACCAGTTGCCCCAGCGCCTGGGTGTCGCTGACCAGTTGCCCCGAAGCCTTCAATCGCGCCAGCAACGACGCCAGCGTGCGCTTCAGCGCATTGAGCAGATTGCGAATCCCCTTGGCCAGTTTCGGCAAGCGCCCGGCGAGGTTCGACAGGTCCTGGAACAGGAACCGGTACTGCGCCAGTCGCTCGACGATCAAATGCAGGAACAACCAGTAATCCTCCGGCGCGAGCTCCACGTCCGGCGGTGGGTCGAGCAGGGGCGCGAGCTCGTGCTGGAAGCGTTCGAACAGACCGAGAATCAGCGGTTCCTTGCCGTGGAAGTGGTAGTAGAGATTGCCCGGGCTGATCCCCATTTCGTTGGCCACCTCCATGGTGGAAACGTTCGGCTCACCCTTTTCGTTGAACAGTTGCAGCGCACATTCGAGAATCCGGTCGCGGGTTTTCATCCAGTCTTCTTAGAAAATTTCGGTTGAGCGTCAGCGCACATGCACATAGGTGCCGGGTGCCGCTTCCATCGGTGGATAGTTCGGGTTACCCAGTGTTGTGCGGGTCTCGTTAAGGGCGCCGGAGCGCTGCGCGACCCACTCCAGCCACTGCGGCCACCAGCTGCCGTCGACGTGTTTGGCATCGTAGTACCAGGCACGCGGGTCGCTGCTCAGCTTGGCGTTTTCGACGTAGGCAGCTTTCGGGTTGCTCGGCGGGTTGAGGATGCTCTGCACGTGGCCGCTGTTGGACAGCACGAAACGTCGCTCGCCACCGAGCAGCAGGGTCGAGCGATACACCGCGTCCCACGGCGTGATGTGGTCGTTCATGCCGGCGACGCTGAAGCTGTCGACATTGACCTTCTGCAGATCGATCGGCGTACCGCACACCTCGAGACCGCCCGCGTGGATCAGCGGGTTGTGCTTGAAGAAGTCCAGCAGATCGCCGTGCAGCGCCGCCGGCAGGCGGGTGTTGTCATTGTTCCAGTAGAGGATGTCGAAGGCTGGCGGCTCCTTGCCCAGCAGGTAGTTGTTGACGAAATAGCTCCAGATCAAATCGTTGGGGCGCATCCAGGCGAAGACCTTGGCCATGTCGCGACCGTCGAGCACGCCTCGCTGGTACGAGCGACGCTTGGCCGCTTCCAGTGTTTGTTCATCGGCGAACAGCGTGGCCGGGGTTTCGATCTGGCTGTCGAGCAGACTGACCAGATAGGTCGCGCTGGCGACCCGGCGTAGTTGCCGTTTGGCCTGCAAATGCCCTTGCAGGGCGGCGATGGTCAGGCCGCCGGCGCAGGCGCCCATCAGGTTCACTTCGCGGGCGCCGGTAATCGCCCGGCAGATGTTCATCGCTTCTTCGACCGCTTCGACGTAACTCGACAGGCCCCACTCGCGATGGCGCACATCAGGGTTGCGCCAGCTGATCATGAAGGTCTGCAGGCTGTTTTTCAGGGCGTACTGGACGAAGCTGTTCTGCGGGCTCAGATCGAAGATGTAGTACTTGTTGATTTGCGGCGGCACCACCAGCAAGGGCTTGGCGTACTGCTTTTCGCTCATCGATTTGTACTGGATCAACTCGAACATTTCATTGCGAAACACCACAGCCCCAGTGGTGGTCGCTACGGTTTTGCCGACCTCGAACGCCTGCTTGGTCACTTGCCGTGGCAGGCCGTCGTTGTGCAACAGATCATCGAACAGATGGCTCAGGCCACGCACCAGACTCTGCCCGCCGGAATTGAACAGCTCCTTGACCGCCAGCGGATTGAGCAGGGTGTTGGAGGGCGCCACGGCGTCATTGAGCAGAGTGAAAGCGAAGTGCGCACGGGCACGATCTTCAGGGCTCATGTCGCCTTCATCGATCCAGCTCTTGACCTGTTTCTGCCAGGCCAGATACGCCTGCAGGCTGCGCCGGTAGAACGGGTTTAGGCTCCAGGCCGGATCGGCGAAGCGGCTGTCTTGCGGATTGGTCGGGTGCAGGGTTTCGCCGAGCAGTACGCGGCCCAGCTGTCCGCCAAGCTTCAGCGCATGCTTTGCGCTGTGCAACGGATTGCGCAAGCCGTGGGCGGCGACGCTGCGCAGTGTCGACAGCAGATCCCTGCCACGCAGACCGGCGATCGCACTTTGGGCGTTGATAAACACGGCGGGGCTGGGCACCACGCCCGTCGCTGGTTTTTCGCGCATGACTCAACACTCCTTCGTCTTCAGGGCAAAAACACACTCACCGAACCAGAACACCATAGACGCTGTTACCGGTTGCTGCCTGCGCGGCGTCCTGCCGCGCGCTTGATTTGAAAAGTGCTGCATAAAGCAGGCCGCCGCGATCAGCCGCCGAGCGGGGTCGGATGCGGGTGCATGACTGCGCGCAGACGCTCCTCTTCGAGAAACATCATGATGATCGGCGCCACCGCTTCGGCGCGGGTAATCAGGAACAGATGGCCGTCATCGATGATGTGCAACTGGGCGTTGGGAATGCGCCAGGCGAGCATGCGCATGTTGATCAGCGGAATCAGCGGATCGTCATCGCCGGCCAGCACCAGCGTCGGCTGATGGATCTTGTGCAGCCAGTGGATGCTGGTCCAGCCGAGGCCGGCGAACAGTTGCCAGTAGTAACCGAGCTTGCCCGCCGAGCGCACTTTCGCCGCGTGGCTGGCAGCCAGCGTCGGATCGCGACGGAACGAGCCGCCGTAGATCATCGGTGCGATGCGGATCACATGGGATGGCTGAATGTAGCGGCGCGGGCTGGCCATCATCCACAGCACTTTCGGTTTGCCAGGGACCATCACCGCACCGGCCGCGGTCGCCGCCAGTACCAGTTTCTTGCAGCGCTCGGGATAGTCGTAGGCAAACTGCTGCGCCAGGGCGCCGCCCCACGACACGCCGATCACATTGACCTGACCGTAGTCGAGATAGTCGAGCATCCGCGCCGTCAGTTTGGCCAGGCCGGGAAAGCGATACGGCCGGTTGGGCGTCGAGGAGCCGCCGACCCCGGGCACGTCGAAGGCGATCACTTCCAGATCCGGGTCGAGCGCCGCGACAAACGGGAACACCAGCTCCAGGTTGGCGCCGATGCCGTTGAAAATCAGCAGAGGCGTCAAATGAGGCTTGCCGGGACGCACCGCCGTGCGGAGGGTCTGTCCATCCAGATCGACGGTGCGGAATATGAACGGTTGCGGCATGCTTCAGGCCCTGTAGATTTCAAGTCCACCCGTATTCCTGTAGGAGCGGACCTTGTGGTGAGGGGATTTATCCCCGTTCGGCTGCGAAGCAGTCGTGAATCGAGTAGCCGCGGTGCGTCTGACAAATCACGGTTTCAGGATTCGGGGTCGCTTCGCAACCCAACGGGGATAAATCCCCTCGCCACAAGGCCCTCTCCCACAATGGGTGCTGTCAGTTACCGTTCGTGAACATAAGTGCCCGGCGAAGCCTCGCCTGCCGGGTACGCTTTGTTGCCCAATTTCGTCGGGGCCTTTTTCAGGTTGCCCGAGCGCTCGGCCAGCCATGCCTGCCAGTACAGCCACCAGGAATCGGTGTGCTTGGTCGAGTTTTCCTGCCAGTCATCGGCAGTCGCCGCCATCTCTTCGCTGGTCATGTAACGCGATTTCGGATTGCCCGGCGGGTTGAGGATGCTTTGGATATGGCCGCTGCTCGACAGCACGAATTCTACTTTTCCGCCGAACAGCTGCGCCGACTTGTAGCAGGACTTCCATGGCGTGATGTGATCGTTGGTGCCGGCCAGCGAGAAGATGTCGGCGGTGACCTGCTTGAGGTCGATCGGCGTGCCGCACACTTCCAGTGCATTGGGACGGATCAGTGGATTGTTTTTGAACATCTCGATCAGGTCGCCGTGGAACGCAGCGGGCAGGCGGGTGGTGTCGTTGTTCCAGAACAGGATGTCGAACACCGGCGGCTCGTTGCCGAGCAGGTAGTTGTTGACCCAGTAGTTCCAGATCAGATCGTTGGGGCGCATCCAGGCGAAGACCTTGGCCATGTCTTTGCCTTCGAGCACGCCGGCCTGGTAGGAGTGGCGCTTGGCGGTCTCCAGGGTCTGCTCATCGACGAACAGGGCGACGTCGCTGTCCAGGGTGGTGTCGAGCACGCTGACCAGCAGGGTGAGGGCGTTGACCTTGTTCTCGCCGAGCGCGGCGTAGTGGCCAAGCAGGGCGGTGCAGGTGATGCCGCCGGAGCAGGCGCCGAGCATGTTGACGTCTTTGCTGCCGGTGATCGCGGTGACCACATCGACGGCTTCTTTCAGCGCTTCGATGTAGGTAGACAGGCCCCATTCGCGCTGGGCCTTGGTCGGGTTGCGCCAGCTGATGATGAAGGTCGGCACATTGTTGCGCAGGCAGAAGCGCGCCAGACTCTTGTCCGGGCTCAAGTCGAAGACGTAGAACTTGTTGATCTGCGGCGGCACTACCAGCAGTGGGCGTTCGTGGACCTGCTCGGTGATCGGCCGGTACTGGATCAGCTCCAGCACATCATTGCGGAACACCACCGCGCCTTCGGTGACGCCGAGGCTCTTGCCGACTTCGAACGCGCCCATGTTGACCTGGCTCGGCATGCCGCCGTTGTGCACCAGATCCTTGGCCAGATGCGAGAGACCATCGAGCAGGCTTTTGCCGCCGGTTTCGAAGAAGCGTTTTACCGCCGCCGGGTTGGCCGCCGTGTTGGTCGGCGCCATGGCTTCGGTCATCAGGTTGATGACGAAATGCCCGCGAGCGATGTCCTTGGGGGACAGGCTGCTGTCATCGATCCAGGCATGCAGTTCCTTGCGCCAGGCCAGGTAGGTTTGCAGATAACGTTTGTACAGCGGGTTCTGGCTCCACGCCGGGTCGGCGAAACGGCGGTCATCACCGGCCGGTTGCAGCGCGGACTTACCCAGCAGCACGTTTTTCAGCTCGAGGCCGAAATGGGTCACGTGCCTGACGCTGTGAATCGGTTGTCGGATGGCCTGTTTCAGCACCATCCGAGCAGAGGCCAGCAGATCCTTTCCGCGCAGCCCGACGACGGGGTTAAGCCCCAGAGTGTTTTCCGAGGCTTGGTACTTCAGGTCATCGTTATTCTTGTCACTCATCTACGACGCTCCATTGTCCTGAGACGAGTACCCGGTTTCACGCTGTCGCTTCCACAGCCAATGCCGGGTACTACTGCTCGGGTGACCGTTGATTCTGCATAGCTGCTTTACAGTCGTAGAGCACTGCAGGGAACTTGCCAGCTCCATTGGTTACCCGAGTTTAATTTTTTTCGCAAGCGGCCGATCCGGGGCCATATGCGCGGAGCATTCAAACAGATGAAGTTAGAAAATGCCCTCTAAAGAGCGAGAGCCACGGCCTAGAGCAGCAGCTTGACGAACGACTCGTTCGGATCGCGGGATTTTCCGGCCGCGCGCAGCTCGGCAAGATAATCGTCCCAGAGTTCGTTCTGGCGCTTGCCGAGTTCATAGAGGTATTCCCAGGTGAACAGGCCGCTGTCATGACCGTCGTCGAAGGTCAGTTTCAGTGCGTAGTTGCCAGCCGGTTCCAGCTTGCTCAGACCCACGTTGAGCTTGCCGAATTGCAGGATCGGTTTGCCGTGGCCCTGGACCTCGGCAGAAGGGGAGTGCACGCGCAGGAACTCGGCGGGCAGGGTGAATTCCTCGCCGGACGCGTAAGTGAGCGTCAGGGTTTTCGAGGCTTTGTGCAGTTTGATGTCGGAGGGGATTCGATTCATGGGCTGGCGTCCGATGTGTGGGCGACCCTGATTCAAATGTGGGAGCGAGCCTGCTCGCGAAAGCGGCGGTTCAGACGGCATTGATACCGACTGACACGACCTCTTCGCGAGCAGGCTCGCTCCCACAGGGTCCGCTACCGCTGTAAGTATGGCTTACAGGATATAACGGGACAGATCTTCGTTCTGCGCCAATTCGCCGAGGTGGCTGTTGACGTAGTCGGCGTCGATCAGAATCGCCTTGTCATCGTGGGCGCTGGCCAGGTCGCCGGCGCTGAACGACACCTCTTCGAGCAGACGCTCAAGCAGGGTGTGCAGGCGACGGGCACCGATGTTCTCGGTCTTCTCGTTGACCTGCCAGGCGATCTCCGCCAGACGCTTGATGCCCTCGGGCTGGAACTGGATGTTCAGGCCTTCGGTTTTCAGCAGCGCGCAGTATTGCTCGGTGAGCGAGGCGTGCGGTTCGCTGAGGATGCGTTCGAAGTCTTCCGGGCTCAGGGCCTTGAGCTCGACGCGGATCGGCAGACGACCTTGCAGCTCCGGCACCAGATCGCTTGGCTTGCTCAAGTGGAACGCGCCGGAGGCGATGAAAAGGATGTGGTCAGTCTTGACCATGCCCAGCTTGGTGTTGACGGTGCAGCCTTCGATCAGCGGCAGCAGGTCGCGCTGTACGCCTTCGCGGGAGACATCGGCGCCGCCGACATTGCCGCGCTTGGCGACCTTGTCGATCTCGTCGATGAAGACGATACCGTGCTGCTCGACCGCTTCCAGCGCCTTGGCCTTCAGTTCTTCTTCGTTGACCAGACGCCCGGCTTCTTCATCGCGCACCAGTTTCAGCGCTTCCTTGACCTTGAGCTTGCGCGACTTCTTCTTGCCCTTGCCCATGTTGGCAAACAGCGATTGCAGCTGGTTGGTCATCTCTTCCATGCCTGGCGGCGTGGCGATCTCGATGCCGGAGACTTCGGCGACTTCGATCTCGATTTCCTTGTCGTCCAACTGGCCTTCGCGCAGACGCTTGCGGAACAGCTGACGCGTGTTGGAATCGGAACTCTGCGCCTCTTCATTGCTGAAGCCCATGCGTGCCGGCGGCAGCAACGCGTCGAGGATGCGGTCCTCGGCAGCGTCTTCGGCGCGGTGGCGTACGCGGGTCATTTCCTGTTCGCGGAGCATCTTGATCGCGGCATCGGCCAGATCACGGATGATCGACTCGACGTCACGGCCGACATAACCGACTTCGGTGAATTTGGTCGCTTCGACCTTGATGAACGGCGCATTGGCCAGTTTCGCCAGGCGACGGGCGATCTCGGTTTTACCGACACCGGTCGGGCCGATCATCAGGATGTTCTTCGGGGTCACCTCAACGCGCAGCTCTTCAGGCAGCTGCATGCGGCGCCAGCGGTTGCGCAGGGCAATCGCGACGGCGCGCTTGGCATCGTCCTGGCCGATGATATGGCGGTTGAGTTCGTGGACGATTTCGCGGGGAGTCATGGACATAGTAATTGACGGTCCTCAAGCAGAAACAAGCCGTGGCACACGGGCCGCAACAGGCTTATTCAGCGAGATCCTGCTCCTCAATGGTCTGGGTGTGGTTGGTGAATACACAGATGTCGCCGGCGATGCCGAGAGCGGTTTCGACGATCTCGCGCGCCGACAGGTCGGTCTTTTTCAGCAGGGCGCTGGCGGCGGCTTGCGCGTAGGCGCCGCCGGAACCCATGGCGATCAGGCCATCTTCGGGTTCGACCACGTCACCGTTGCCGGTGATGATCAGCGAGGCGTCCTTGTTGGCGACCGCGAGCATCGCTTCGAGGCGGCTCAGGGAGCGGTCGGTGCGCCATTCTTTGGCGAGTTCGACGGCGGCGCGGATCAGGTGACCCTGATGTTTTTCGAGCTGGCCTTCGAAACGTTCGAACAGGGTGAAGGCGTCGGCGGTGGCACCGGCGAAACCGGCGATGACCTGGCCGTGGTACAGGCGACGGACTTTTTTGGCGTTGCCTTTCATCACGGTGTTGCCGAGAGAAACCTGGCCGTCGCCGCCCATGACGACTTTGCCGTGGCGGCGGACTGAAACGATGGTGGTCAAGGGAAGAGTCTCCACGCAGCGGGGCGAAAATGCCTTATGCCCATTCATATGGGGGTGCTGGAGGGGATTTCAACCGGCAGGGACGATGGGAGACGAATGGTGTGTGTGATGACTGTGGCGAGGGGATTTATCCCCGTTCGGCTGCGGAGCAGTCGCGAAACCATCATTTGCGGTATGCCTGCTGCACCGCAATGGCTGGTTTCAGGGCTGCTCCGCAGCCAAACGGGGATAAATCCCCTCGCCACAAAGTTTGAAGGTCACCTGCAAGTTGCAGCTGACCTCTGAGAGCCTTAGCGGCTCTGGCGTTGTTGTAACAACAGGTTGCTGAAGCCGGCACCAGCCAGTTGTTTCTGCGCCGTGGTCAGTTGTTCACGGTTGCTGAACGGGCCGACCAGCACGCGATACCAGGTTTCATCCTTGACCGTGCCGGACTCCACCGACACGGCTTGGCCGAGCAGAATGATCTGCGCGCGAACCTTGTCGGCATCGGTTTCCTTGCGGAACGAACCGGCCTGGAGGAAAAACTTGGTCACTGGCGCGGCCTTGCTCACCGGTGGCGCTGGCGGCGGCGTGATCCCGGCCAGAGCCGCTTGAGCCCGTGCGGTGTCGATCTTCGCCGCTTCGGCCGGGGTTACCGGCGTGGTCGGGACGGCCGGCACTTGCGGCGTCGGCAGGGTCTTCTCCGGCACCGCGTCCGGCGGCACGATCACTTCCGATTCCGGCAGCAGGGTGTAGAAGTCGTACTTCGGCTTCACCGGTTGCGTCGGGCTCGGCGGGGTCTTGTTGGCCTCGGCGATCTTTGACGCTTTCTGCTGCTGTTCGACCTTCTCGCGCTTGACCGTGTCGCTGCCCTTGCCCGGTTCCAGTTTCATCAGAAACACGATGAACGCGCCGACGGTCAGGCCGATGGCCATCCACAGCCAGCCCGGAATCGGTTGTTTCGCCGGGGCCTGATAGCGGCTGGCGCCGCGTTTGGGTGCAGGTTTTTTCTTGGCAGCCAACTTACATACGCTCCAGAGTTTCCAGACCCAACAGCTCCAGGCCTTGCTTGAGGGTGCGACCGGTCAGTGCGGCCAGGCGCAGACGGCTCTGCATCTGTGCCGGGGTGTCGGCGGCGAGGATCGGGCAGTTCTCGTAAAAGCTGGAGAACAGGCCGGCGACGTCGTACAGGTAGGTGCAGAGAATGTGCGGCGTGCCTTTTTCAGCCACGTTGTTCAACACTTCGCCGAACTGCGCCAGCTTCGCCGCCAGCTCTTGCTCGTGCGCCGCTTCGAGGACGATCTGGCCGTCGACTTCGCTGAAGTCCTTGCCCAGTTTGCGGAACACACCGGCCACGCGGGTGTAGGCGTACAGCAGATACGGCGCGGTGTTGCCTTCGAAGTTGAGCATCAGGTCGAAGTTGAAGCTGTAGTCGCTGGTGCGATGCTTGGACAGGTCGGCGTATTTCACCGCGCCGATGCCGACGACCTTGGCGATGTTGCGCAATTCGTCTTCGGCCAGGGTCGGGTTCTTCTCTTTCACCAGGTTGTAGGCGCGTTCCTGGGCTTCGGTGAGCAGGTCGATCAGCTTCACAGTGCCGCCATCACGGGTCTTGAACGGACGGCCATCGGCGCCGTTCATGGTGCCGAAACCCATGTGTTCCATTTCCATCGGATGGGTGACGAAACCGGCCTTGCGCGCCACAGCGAAAACCTGCTGGAAGTGCAGGGCCTGACGCTGGTCGACGAAATACAGCGCGCGATCAGCCTTGAGCTTGCCGCTGCGGTAACGCACGGCCGCCAGGTCAGTGGTGGCGTACAGGTAACCGCCATCGGCCTTGACGATGATCACCGGCAGCGGGTCGCCATCGGCGTTCTTGAACTCGTCGAGGAACACGCACTGGGCGCCGTTGCTCTCGACCAGCATGCCCGCTGCTTTCAGGTCGTTGACCACGTTGATCAGGTCGTCGTTGTAGGCGCTTTCGCCCATCACGTCGGCCATGGTCAGTTTGACGTTGAGCAGTTCGTAGATCTTCTGGCAGTGCGACAGCGAGATGTCCTTGAACTTGGTCCACAGTGCCAGGCATTCGGCATCGCCAGCCTGCAACTTGACCACCAGGCCACGGGCGCGATCGGCAAATTCTTCGGACTCGTCGAAACGCTGCTTGGCCGCACGGTAGAAGTTTTCCAGATCGGACAATTCGTCGCTGGTGATCGGGTTTTCCTGCAGGTACGCCATCAACATGCCGAACTGGGTGCCCCAGTCGCCGACGTGGTTCTGGCGGATCACTTCGTCGCCGAGGAACTCAAGCACGCGGGCCACGCCGTCGCCGATGATGGTCGAGCGCAAGTGGCCGACGTGCATCTCTTTGGCCAGGTTCGGCGCCGACAGATCGACCACGGTGCGCTGCGCCGGGCCGGCCTTGCGCACGCCGACATGGGCGTCGGCCAGTGCGGCGTCGAGGCGCGAGGCCAGTGCCTGGGTGTTCTGGAAAAAATTGATGAAGCCCGGGCCGGCGATTTCGGCCTTGGTGACGTTCTCGTCAGCGGGCAGTGCGGCGATGATTTTCTCCGCCAGATCCCGTGGCTTCATGCCGGCCGGCTTGGCCAGCATCATGGCGATGTTGCTGGCGAAGTCGCCGTGGGTCTTGTCGCGGGCGTTCTCCACCTGGATCGCCGGCGTCAGGCCTTCAGGCAACACACCTTCGTTGACGAGTTGGGTGAGGGCTTGCTGGATCAGCTGGCGAATGGTGTCTTTCATGGTCTTCTCTTTCGACCGCAAGCGCGGCGGGCGCATCGATGCGCGGGTGGAAAAACTGGGCATTATCCGTTGCGAAGACGGGCTTGCCAACCTTAGCAGGCAGCTTATGGATATGTGGTGAGAAAAAGTCCGCTTTCGCGAGCAGGCTCGCTCCCACAAGGTTTTGCGCAGGACACACAAGGTATGTACGGCGCTGATCCACTGTGGGAGCGAGCCTGCTCGCGAAAGCGATCTTCAGCTCAATACAGATCCACCGGATCAACATCCAGCGACCAGCGCACCGCCCGCCCACTCGGCATCTGCTCCAGCACCAGCATCCAGCTCGCCAGCAACCGGTGCAGCGGTGCCCGCGCGGTCGCCTGTAACAACAGCTGGGCGCGATAACGCCCGGCTCGGCGCTCCATCGGCGCCGGCACCGGCCCGAGCAACTCGATGCCGCTCAGATTCAATTCGGCCAGCAAGCGTTCGGCCGCGCTGCACGCTTCATCGAGAAAGCCTTCCGCCTGCCCCGGCTTGTGCGCTTCGGCACGCAACAGCGCCAAATGGGCAAACGGCGGCAACCCCGCGGCGCGGCGCTCGCTCAAGGCTTGTTCGGCAAAGGCGAAATATCCTTGCTCGGTCAGTTGCACCAATAAAGGGTGGTCGGCCAAATGCGTCTGGATGATCACCCTGCCCGGCTCCTCAGCCCGGCCGGCGCGCCCGGCGACCTGGACGATCAACTGCGCCATGCGCTCGCTGGCGCGGAAGTCGCCGGAAAACAGGCCACCGTCGGCATCCAGAATCGATACCAGCGTCACCCTTGGGAAATGGTGCCCTTTGGCCAACATCTGCGTGCCCACCAGAATGCACGGCTGACCCTTTTGAATCGTCGCAAACAGCTGATTCATCGCGTCCTTGCGCGAGGTGCTGTCGCGATCGACGCGCAGTACCGGGTAATCCGGGAACAGAATCGCCAGGCGTTCTTCGGCGCGTTCGGTGCCGGCGCCGACGGGGCGCAGATCGACCTTGCTGCACTTCGGGCACTGGCGCGGCGTGCGCTCGACGTTGCCGCAGTGGTGGCAGCGCAACTCGCCGTAACGTTGATGCACGGTCATGCGCGCATCGCAGCGCGAGCACTCGGACATCCAGCCGCAATCGTGGCAGAGCAGGGTCGGGGCAAAGCCGCGACGGTTGAGGAACACCAGCACCTGCTGGCCGTTGGCGAGGGTCTGGCCGATGGCTTGCTGCATCGGCCCGGAAATACCGCTGTCGAGCGGACGGCTTTTCACGTCCAGCCGCAGGAAGCGCGGTTGCTTGGCGCCGCCGGCGCGCTCGTTCAGACGCAACAGGCCGTAGCGGCCGGTGTAAGCGTTGTGCAGACTTTCCAGCGACGGCGTGGCGGAGCCGAGCACGATCGGGATGTTTTCCTGCCGCGCGCGCACCAGCGCCAGATCGCGAGCGTGGTAGCGCAGACCTTCCTGCTGTTTATAGGAACCGTCGTGCTCTTCATCGATGATGATCAGCCCGGGATTTTTCATCGGCGTGAACAGCGCCGAACGGGTGCCGATAATAATGTCGGCCTCGCCATCACGGGCGGCGAGCCACGCGTCGAGGCGTTCGCGATCATTCACTGCCGAATGCAGCAGGGCGATACGCGCATTGAAGCGC
Organism: Pseudomonas sp. TE9122; assembly: GCF_056278925.1. NCBI lineage: Bacteria > Pseudomonadati > Pseudomonadota > Gammaproteobacteria > Pseudomonadales > Pseudomonadaceae > Pseudomonas > Pseudomonas sp. TE9122. The sequence goes on from NZ_JBWBQI010000001.1 coordinate 5,859,920, forward strand.
TGTTCGAAACGCGCCAGGGTTTGCGGGCCGAGGTTGATCTCCGGAATCAGCACCAAGGCTTGCTTGCCGGCTTCGAGGGTTTCGCGGATCAGTTGCAGATAGACTTCGGTCTTGCCGCTGCCGGTGACGCCGGCCAGGAGAAACGCGTGATAACTGTCGAAACCGGCGCGAATCGCTTCATACGCCGCGCGTTGTTCGCTGTTGAGCGGCAGCTCCGGTTGCGCCAGCCAATGTTCATGGCGAGCGCCGGGGGCGTGGCGGCGGATTTCGACCTGCACCAGCCCCTTGGCCAGCAGCAGATCGAGGCTGTCCTTGCTCAGCATCAGTTTGCTCAACAACTGATGGGCGACGCCGTGGGGGTGCTGGGCCAGCGTGGTCAGCGCCTCGCGCTGGCGTGGCGCACGGGCGACTCGCGGGTCATCGACGCTGGCGCCGGGGGCCACCGACCAGAAGCGTTCCTGGCGGGCTTCGGCCAGCTCGCCCTGACGCAGCAGCACTGGCAAGGCCCAGTTCAAGGTGTCGCCGAGGCTGTGCTGATAATACTGCGCCGTCCACAGGCACAGCTTGAACAGCGCCGGCGGCAGCGGTGAAGTCGAGTCGAGGAGGGCCAGTGCCGGTTTGAGTTTTTCTGCCGGCACCTCGCTGGTGTCGGTGACCTCGACCAGAATCCCGATCATCTCGCGCCGACCGAACGGCACCCGCAAGCGCATGCCCGGCTGCAATTGCTCACGCCGCACCCCGGCCGGCGCCCGGTAATCGAACAGGCGGCGCAGAGGCGAAGGCAGGGCAAGGCGCAAAATGGCGTCGGGCACGCGGGGGGATCTCGATACGCAAAATGATCGGATATGCATGACCTGTGGGAGCGAGCCTGCTCGCGAAGGCGGTGGGTCAGGCAACACATGTGTCGACTGCCATGGCGCCTTCGCGAGCAGGCTCGCTCCCACAGGGAAGTGCGTTCAAGGCCGGGAGCCTAGCAGACGGTCGGTCTCGGTGACAGCTTGCGCGATTGAAAAGGTCTGGTAGAATCCGCGGCCTAATTACGTGCGGTATTCAACAATAGTGTTGGGTGGCGGCACGCTAGCCTGAGGAAGACACCATGAAAGCCGATATCCATCCGAACTACCCGGAAATTGCTGTTACCTGCAGCTGCGGTAACAAGTTCGAAACTCGTTCGACCTACGGCAAAGCCCTGGCGATCGACGTTTGCAACGAATGCCACCCGTTCTACACCGGTAAGCAGAAGACTCTGGACACCGGCGGCCGTGTGCAGAAGTTCGCAGACCGTTTCGCTACTTTCGGCGTCGGCAAAAAAGCCTGAGGCTGATCATTTTGGATGGTCGTTTCGACTTCTCCAGACTGATGAAAAAGGCGTCCCTTGCGGGCGCCTTTTTTGTGTCTGCGATTTGGCTGTCCGCCGCCCAGGCGTTCTGCCCGACACCCGCAGGGCTGACCAGCGTCAGCGTGCAGCGGGTGGTCGATGGCGACACCCTGCGCCTGAGCGACGGGCGCAATGTGCGCATGATCGGCCTCAATACGCCGGAACTGGGCAAGCAGGGCCGCAGCGACGAACCCTTCGCCGTGGCGGCGCGTAAACGCCTGCAAGCGCTGGTGGATGAGAGCGGCGGCCGGGTCGGCTTGCGGCCCGGCAAGCAGGCGAAAGACCATTACGGCCGTACGCTCGCGCATGTTTACAGCGCCAGCGGAGTGAATCTCGAAGCGCAAATGCTTGCCGATGGCCTGGGTTTTCACGTTGCAGTCGCGCCGAATGTCGACCTGGTCGCCTGCCAGCACGCCGCCGAACGCAGCGCTCGACAGGCCGGGCTTGGTCTCTGGCGGCAATCGCCGGTGCAGAAAGCGCAGGAGATCCAGCGTTCAGGCTTTGCCGTAGTCAGCGGTCGGGTGAGCAAGGTGCAGCGCAATCGCGGCGGAATCTGGATCGAGTTGCAGGACAGGGTTGTATTGCGGGTTGCACCCAATCTGCTCGGACGATTTGACAGTACTGGTCTGGAAGCACTGAAAGGCAGGCAGATCGAGGCGCGTGGCTGGGTGGTTGACCGAACCCGGCGCGGTGGATTGCAAAAAGGTCAGGCGCGCTGGTTGTTGCCGTTGACCGATCCTTCGATGCTGCACGTACCGCGTTGAAGAAAAATTGTAGACATTTTTACAGCTGATTGTGAACAGTCCAGCCCTTGTGCGCCGTGGCTCTTGGCCCAAAGTCGTAGGGCAGGGCGCTTGACAGCGGTGACTGCCCAGTCTTGTGGGGACTTTGCGAGGCGCGTATCCTCGCTGACCAGTCTGTCCAACAGTAAAAAAGCGGAATGCCAAAATGTCTGATCTGAAAACTGCCGCTCTCGAATACCACGCCAATCCTCGTCCGGGGAAGCTGAGTGTCGAGCTCACCAAGGCCACTGCTACCGCCCGCGACCTGTCGCTGGCCTACAGCCCCGGCGTAGCTGAACCAGTACGCGAGATCGCTCGCGATCCTGAACTGGCCTACAAATACACCGGCAAGGGCAACCTGGTGGCAGTCATTTCCGATGGCACCGCGATTCTGGGCCTGGGCAACCTCGGCCCATTGGCTTCCAAGCCTGTGATGGAAGGCAAGGGCGTGCTGTTCAAGCGCTTCGCCGGCATCGACGTATTCGACATCGAAGTCGACTCGGAAAGCCCGCAAGCCTTCATCGACACCGTCAAGCGCATCTCCATCACCTTCGGTGGCATCAACCTGGAAGACATCAAGGCGCCAGAGTGCTTTGAGATCGAACGCGCTCTGATCGAGCAGTGCGACATTCCGGTGTTCCACGATGACCAGCACGGCACCGCGATCGTGACCGCTGCCGGCATGATCAACGCCCTGGAAATCGCTGGCAAAACCCTGCCGGAAGCAAAAATCGTCTGCCTGGGCGCCGGCGCTGCCGCCATCTCCTGCATGAAACTGCTGGTGAGCATGGGCGCTCGCATCGAAAACATCTTCATGGTTGACCGTACCGGCGTGATCCACTCCGGCCGTGACGACCTGAACCAGTACAAAGCCGTGTTCGCCCACGCTACCGAGAAGCGCACCCTGGCAGACGCACTGGCAGGCGCTGACGTATTCGTCGGTCTGTCCGGTCCGAACCTGCTGAGCGCCGAAGGCCTGCTGTCGATGGCGGCCAACCCGATCGTGTTCGCCTGCTCCAACCCGGATCCGGAAATCTCCCCGGAACTGGCGCACGCCACCCGTAGCGATGTGATCATGGCAACCGGCCGTTCGGACTACCCGAATCAGGTCAACAACGTCCTGGGCTTCCCGTTCATCTTCCGTGGTGCCCTGGACGTTCGCGCCAAGCGCATCAACGAAGAAATGAAAGTCGCCGCCGCCAACGCCCTGCGCGAACTGGCCAAACTGCCTGTTCCACAGGACGTGTGCGATGCCTACGGCGGTGCTCCGCTGGAGTTCGGCCGTGAGTACATCATTCCGAAGCCAATGGACAAGCGCCTGATCACCCTGATCTCCGACGCCGTGGCCAAGGCCGCGATCGAGACCGGCGTTGCTACTCTGCCGTATCCGAAGAACTACCCGCTGAAAAGCGTGGATGACGTGTTCAACGGCTAAGTCGTTGTAGCGTTTCAAACAAAAGCCCCGGCTCGTGAGAGTCGGGGTTTTTTTTGCCTGAAGATCAAGAGCCCCTCACCCTAACCCTCTCCCAGAGGGAGAGGGGACTGATTGGGGGACGCTTGGGAGCTACGCCGACCTGAATGTATGGTTTTGAATCCATAATCGACACCACACTTTCAGGTCGGTGTTTGACCCCAGACAACTCGGTAAGTCCCCTCTCCCTCTGGGAGAGGGTTAGGGTGAGGGGCTTTTGATCTTCGGGTAATAAAAAGCCCCGCACTTCTCACGAAGACGGGGCCTTTTTGCGGCATCAGGATCAGAACAAATCGATCGGCGCCTGTTCATCCGCCGGCAGCGGGCTGCCTGGCACGGCGCCGTTGCCCAGCTCGTTCACCGATGGCGGCGTGTCTTCGGCCTTGAACAGTTCGAAGTATGCGCCCGGTGTGCTCGGTGTTGCTGCACGGCCGCTGACCGGGTCTACCCGCAGGCTGAGCAAGCCTTCTGGCTCAGGCTGCACATGCGGCGGCTTGTCTTTCAGCGCGGCCGACATGTAATTCATCCAGATTGGCAGCGCCACAGTACCGCCGAACTCACGGCGTCCGAGGCTTTCCGGCTGGTCGAAACCGGTCCACACGGTGGTTACGTAATCAGCGTTGTAGCCAGAGAACCAGGCATCTTTCGATTCGTTGGTGGTACCGGTCTTGCCGGCGATGTCACTGCGGCCCATGGCCAGCGCACGGCGGCCGGTGCCGAGTTTAATTACGTCTTGCAGCATGCTGTTGAGGATGTAGGTGGTACGTCCATCGACAATCCGTTCGGCCACGGCCGGCGCTTGCGGCACTACCGGATTGCCCGACGCTTCACCGGCAACCGGAGCGGCATTGACCGTGAACGACTCGGTAGCCGGCGCAGCGATACCGTCGGTCGCCGCGCCACCCTGTGGCACGGTCGGCGGGTTGGCGACGAACAAAGTGTCACCGTTACGGCTTTCGATCTTGTCGATGATGTACGGGGTGATCTTGTAGCCACCGTTGGCAAAGGTGCTCCAGCCAGTGGCGATTTCCATCGGCGTCAGCGTTGCGGTGCCGAGTGCCAGCGACAGGTTCGGCGGCAGGTCCTGCTTGTTGAAGCCGAAGCGGGTGATGTAGTCGATGGTCTTGCCCACGCCCATGGCCTGCAACAGGCGGATCGACACCAGGTTGCGCGACTTGTACAGCGCTTCACGCAGGCGGATCGGGCCGAGGAAGGTGTTGGTGTCGTTCTTCGGGCGCCAGACCTTGTCCAGGTACTCGTCGACGAACACGATCGGCGCATCGTTGACCAGGCTGGCAGCGGTGTAGCCGTTATCCAGCGCGGCGCTGTAAACGAATGGCTTGAAGCTCGAACCCGGCTGACGCTTGGCCTGCATGGCGCGGTTGTAGTTGCTCTGCTCGAAAGCGAAGCCACCCACCAGCGAACGGATCGCACCGTTTTGCGGATCCAGCGACACCAGTGCGCCCTGAGCCTGTGGTATCTGGCTGAATTTCAGCGAATTGTCCGTCTGGCGCTGCACGCGGATCAAATCACCGACCTGCGCCACATCCGACGGCTGGCGCGGGTTGGCGCCCATGCTGTTGGTGTTGAGGAACGGTCGCGCCCATTTCATCGTGTCCCAGGCTACGTGCTCTTCACCGGTGCGGGTCAACACCTGCAGGCCGGTTTTATCGACCTGGGTGACGATCGCAGGTTCGAGGCTGCTGATGGTGCGCTGCTTGGTCAGCTCGCTGGCCCAGGCTTCGCGGGTCTTGCCCGGCAGGCGCGACTCGGGGCCACGGTAGCCGTGGCGCTGGTCGTAGGTCATCAAGCCTTCGTGCAGCGCGGTGTTGGCCATTTCCTGCAGATTGCTCGGCACTGTGGTGGTGACGCGGAAACCTTCGGTGTAGGCGTCGCTGCCATAACGGCCGACCATTTCGGCACGGGCCATTTCGGCGATGTACGGTGCGTTCACTTCCGGGGTCGGTACGTGATAGCTGGCGTTCAATGGCTCGTTGATCGCGGCGGTGTAGTCGGCTTCGCTGATCTTGCCCAGCTTGTACATGCGCCCGAGGATCCAGTCGCGGCGTTCTTTACTGCGCGCCGGGTTGGCCAGCGGGTTGAAACGCGACGGTGCTTTTGGCAGACCGGCGATCATCGCCATCTGCGCCAGGCTGATGTCACGGATCGATTTGCCGTAATACACCTGCGCCGCCGCCTCGATGCCGTAGGCGCGGTTGCCCAGGTAGATCTTGTTGACGTACAGCTCAAGAATCTCGTCCTTGGTCAGCTGTCGCTCGATCTGCAAGGCGAGGAGAATTTCTGTGGTTTTACGCGAGAAGCTGCGCTCGCTGGTGAGGAAGAAGTTCTTCGCCACCTGCATGGTGATGGTGCTGCCGCCGGACTGAATATGTCCGCTCTTGACCAGTTGCGTCGCCGCGCGCATCAGGCTGCTCGGGTCGACGCCATAGTGGTTGGCAAAATTGTCGTCTTCAGCACTTAGTAACGCATTGATGAAGTTGGGCGGAATGTCGGCGAAACGAATCGGTGTACGGCGCATTTCGCCAAATTCTGCGATCAACTTGTTGTCGCTGCTGTAGACGCGCAGAGGAATCTGCAACTGAATGCTTCTCAGCGCCTCCACAGACGGCAAACCCGGACTAAGGTAAAGAAAGGCGCCGCTGAGACCTAAGAGCAGTCCGCAGAAAACGGCGACGATGGACCAACCGAAAAATTTCAGCAGACGAATCAAGGCTTTTGGACATCCAGGGCAAAGAATGAATTTGGCACGGGGCTGCGGTTACACACAGAGCCATCCGCGCTGGCAGTAAAAAGCGGAAAAAATCGCTGGGCATTATAAGCACTTTTCCGTCGGGGGCGTCATTGGCGCTTCTGTCAAGACGGGGGTGAAGGAACGCAATGCGTATTACAGAGTCCGTAACTCACGGAAAGTCATAGGGAATTGGTAGTGCTGGGACTCTTCAATAAAAAGACCAATGCGTTACTGGGGATCGACATCAGCTCCACGTCGGTGAAGCTGCTGGAACTGAGCCGTCAGGGCGAGCGCTACCGGGTCGAGGCCTATGCGGTGGAGCCGTTGCCGGCGAACGCCGTGGTCGAAAAGAACATCGCCGACCTCGAAGGCGTCGGCCAGGCGCTGAGCCGGTTGCTGGTGAAAGCGCGAACCGGGGTCAAGAGCGTGGCGGTGGCGGTGGCCGGTTCTGCGGTGATCACCAAGGTCATCGAGATGGACGCCGGGCTGTCCGACGACGAACTGGAAAACCAGCTCAAGATCGAGGCCGACCAATACATTCCCTATCCGCTGGACGAAGTCGCCATCGATTTTGAAGTCCAGGGCGTCTCGCCGCGCAACCCGGATCGGGTCAACGTGCTGCTTGCCGCCTGTCGCAAGGAAAACGTCGAGGTGCGTGAAGCGGCGCTGGCGCTCGCCGGCCTGACCGCGCGGGTGGTGGACGTCGAGGCCTACGCCCTCGAGCGCTCGTTCGGTCTGCTGGCGACGCATCTGGCGGCCTCCCAGGAGCGCCTGACCGTGGCGGTGGTCGACATCGGTGCGACGATGACCACCCTCAGCGTGCTGCACAACGGCAAGATCATCTACACCCGTGAGCAATTATTCGGCGGACGCCAGCTTACCGAGGAGATCCAGCGCCGCTACGGCCTCACGGTCGAACAGGCGGGCCTGGCGAAAAAACAGGGCGGGCTGCCTGACGATTACGTCAGCGAGGTCTTGCAGCCATTTCGCGAGGCGCTGGTGCAGCAAGTCTCGCGTTCGCTGCAGTTCTTCTTCGCCTCCGGGCAGTACAACGCGGTCGACCATATCCTGTTGGCCGGCGGCACCGCCTCGGTGCCCGGGCTGGACCGTCTGATCGAACAGCGTCTGGACACGCCGACGCAGGTCGCCAACCCATTCGCCGACATGGCCTTGGGCAGCAAGGTCAACGCAGGAGCGCTGGCCAGCGACGCGCCAGCCTTGATGATTGCCTGCGGGCTCGCGCTCAGGAGTTTCGACTGATGGCGCGGATCAACCTTCTCCCCTGGCGCGAGGAACGCCGCGAAGAACGGCGCAAACGCTTTCTGCTGGTACTTATCGGCGTGCTGGCCGGCTCGATCGGCGCGGTGCTGATTGCCGACCAGATCATCACCGCAGCCATCGAGCGGCAAATGGCGCGCAACGATTACATCGGCAAACAGATTGCCGTGGTCGACGAACGCATCAAGCAAATCAGCGAGCTCAAAGCGCGCCGCCAGCAATTGGTCGAGCGCATGCGCATCATCCAGGACCTGCAGGGCAATCGGCAGATCAGCGGGCGGGTCTTCGACCAACTGGCGCGTACCCTGCCGGACGGCGTGTATTTCACCGATGTGAAAATGGCCGGCAAGACCCTGTCCATCAGTGGCGCGGCGGAGTCGAACAACCGGGTCTCCGAGCTGATGCGCAATCTCGACGCGTCCGACTGGTTCGACGCGCCAAGCCTGAATGAGGTCAAGGCCACCAGCGCCGATCAGGTCGAACAGGCTAATGTCTTCCAGCTTACCGTCCGTCAGACTCAGCCCAAGGTTGTGGAGGACGAGCAATGAACGCCTCCGAATGGCTGCAAAGCCTGCGCAATATCGATTTCAACGACCTCGACACCAGCAACATCGGCTCCTGGCCCCCGGCGGTAAAAACCCTGTGCGGTGCGCTGGTGATGGTGTTGATCCTCGCGCTTGGCTATTACTTCTTTATCAGCGATATGGAAAATCAGCTCGACCTCAAGCGCGAAGAGGAAACCACCCTCAAGGAACAATTCGCCAGCAAGGCGCGGCTGTCGGCGAACCTTGAGCTGTATACCCAGCAAATGAAGGAAATGGAAAACACCTTCGGCGTGCTGCTGCGGCAATTGCCCAGCGACACCGAAGTGCCGGGCCTGCTCGAAGACATCACTCGCACCGGTCTGGGCAGCGGCCTGGAATTCGAAGAGATCAAGCTGCTGCCGGAAGTGACCCAGCCGTTCTACATCGAGCTGCCGATCCAGATCACCGTGACAGGCGCCTATCACGACCTCGCGACCTTCGTCAGCGGCGTCGCCGGGCTGCCACGAATTGTCACTCTGCACGATTTCGAACTGGCGCCAGCCAATCCCGAGGGCGGGACGAAGCTGCGCATGAGCATTCTTGCCAAGACGTACCGCTATAACGACAAGGGGCTGGAGAAATGACCCCGATTCGTTATCTCGTCCTGCCCATGATGCTGGCGCTGAGCGGCTGCGGTGGCGGTGATGACTTCAGCGACCTCGACGCGTACCTCAACGAAGTGCGTCTGCGTCCGGCGGGCAGGATTGAACCAACGCCGACATTCCGGTCTTACCCCACATTCACTTACAGCGCCGCCAACCTGCGCAGCCCGTTTTCGCGGCAGGCGCGGGTCGATCTGGCCGGGCAGAAGCACGGCTCGCGCAACGTCAAACCCGACCCCAGCCGGGTCAAGCAATACCTTGAAGGGTTCAATATCGAGCAGTTCGAAATGGTCGGCACGATTGCCAATGCCTCGGGCTCGTTTGCGCTGTTGCGCGGCGCAGGCGGGGTGCATCGTCTCAAGGTCGGCGACTACCTGGGCCGCAACGACGGCCGCATTGTCGCCATCAGCCCTACCCAGGTCGATGTCGTGGAGATCGTGCCCGACGGCGCCGGCGCCTGGCTGGAGCGGCCGCGCACCATTCCTTTGAAAGAGCACTCATAGTGGAAGTCGAACAATGAACAGGATTTTCTCCACCCTCGGTTTTTCGCTATGGATAGCGCTGGTGTCACCGATGGTAATGGCGGCCAATTTGAAAGCGCTGGATGTTGCCGCGCTGCCGGGTGACCGCGTCGAACTGAAGCTGTCATTCGACGGCCCGCCACCACAGCCCAAGGGCTACACAACCGAGTCACCGGCACGCATTGCACTGGATCTGCCGGGCGTGACCAGCCAGTTGGCCAACAAGAATCTTGATCTGGGCAGCGGCAACGCGCGTACCGCAACGGTGGCCGAAGCCAAGGATCGTACGCGGCTGATTGTCAGCCTGACGCAATTGGCGCCGTACAGCACGCGGGTCGAGGGCAATAATCTGTTTGTGGTGGTCGGTCAGGGCGCCTCCACGACAGCGCCGCGCCCGGCTGCCGTTGCACCGCGTGCCGCCATGGCCGCTGCGGCACCGGCCAGACCAGCCGCGCAACGCAGCAGGGCGATTCGCGGTGTCGATTTCCAGCGCGGCACCGAGGGCGAGGGCAACGTAGTCATCGACCTCTCTGATCCGACCATCGCCCCGGATATCCAGGAGCACGATGGCAAGATCATCCTCAGCTTCGCCCGCACGCAATTGCCGGAAAAGCTGCGCGTGCGCCTCGACGTCAAGGATTTCGCCACGCCGGTGCAGTTCGTCAATGCCGCGGTAACCGGTGATCGCGCAGTGATCAGCGTCGAGCCCAGCGGCACCTTCGACTATTCCACATTCCAGACCGACAACAAGCTCACCGTGAGCGTTCGGCCGATGAGCATCGACGACCTGCAAAAGCGCAACGCCGACCGTCAGGCCTATGTCGGCGACAAGCTCTCGCTGAATTTTCAGGACATCGACGTGCGCTCGGTGCTGCAACTGATCGCGGACTTCACCAATCTCAATCTGGTGGCGAGCGATACGGTGCAGGGCGGTATCACTTTGCGCCTGCAGAACGTGCCGTGGGATCAGGCACTGGATCTGGTGCTGAAAACCAAGGGGCTGGACAAGCGCAAGATCGGCAACGTGCTGCTGGTCGCGCCGGCCGATGAAATTGCCGCTCGCGAGCGTCAGGAACTGGAATCGCAGAAGCAGATCGCCGAGTTGGCGCCCCTGCGTCGTGAGCTGCTGCAAGTCAATTACGCCAAGGCAGCGGACATCGCCAAGCTGTTCCAGTCGGTGACCAGCGCCGAGGCCAAGGTCGACGAGCGCGGTTCGATTACCGTCGATGAGCGAACCAACAACATCATTGCCTACCAGACCCAGGATCGCCTCGACGAACTCCGGCGGATCGTCGCCCAGCTGGATATTCCGGTGCGCCAGGTGATGATCGAGGCGCGCATCGTTGAGGCCAACGTCGATTACGACAAGAGCCTGGGCGTGCGCTGGGGCGGTTCGGTGCAGAACAAGGGCAACTGGAACGCCTCCGGGGTCAACGGTTCGTCGAGCACTATCGGTACGCCGGGCAGCACCGGCACCAACTCGCCGTTCGTCGACATGGGCACGGTCAATAACACTTCGGGGATCGGCATTGCTTTCATCACCGACAACGTACTGCTGGATCTCGAACTGACGGCGATGGAAAAAACCGGCAATGGCGAAATCGTCTCGCAGCCGAAGGTGGTCACCTCGGACAAGGAAACCGCGAAGATCCTCAAAGGCACCGAGATTCCCTATCAGGAGGCCAGCTCCAGCGGCGCTACCTCGGTGTCGTTCAAGGAGGCTTCGCTGTCACTGGAAGTCACCCCGCAGATCACCCCGGACAACCGCATCATCATGGAAGTCAAGGTCACCAAGGATGAGCCCGATTACCTGAACAAAGTGCAGGATGTGCCGCCGATCAAGAAAAACGAGGTCAACGCCAAAGTGCTGGTAAATGACGGCGAGACCATCGTAATCGGCGGTGTTTTTTCAAATACTCAGAGCAAGGTCGTAGATAAGGTGCCATTTCTTGGCGATGTGCCGTATCTTGGCCGCCTTTTCCGGCGTGATGTGGTTTCGGAGAAAAAATCCGAGCTGCTGGTATTTCTCACTCCGCGTATCATGAATAACCAGGCGATTGCTGTGAGTCGTTGATTCTGTGCGAAATTTGATACTTGTAGGACCGATGGGTGCTGGCAAAAGCACCATCGGCCGATTGCTGGCCAAAGAGCTGCGCCTGCCGTTCAAGGATTCCGACAAGGAAATTGAGCTGCGCACGGGTGCCAATATCCCATGGATCTTCGACAAGGAAGGCGAGCCCGGCTTTCGTGACCGTGAGCAGGCGATGATCGCCGAGCTGTGCGCGTTCGATGGTGTGGTGCTGGCGACCGGCGGCGGCGCGGTGATGCGTGATGCCAATCGCAAGGCCCTGCATGAAGGCGGGCGCGTGGTGTATCTGCACGCCTCCGTCGAGCAGCAGGTCGGCCGCACCTCCCGCGACCGCAATCGGCCGCTGCTGCGTACCGCCGATCCGGCGAAAACCCTGCGCGACCTGCTCGAGATCCGTGATCCGCTTTATCGGGAAATTGCCGATCTGGTGGTGGAAACCGACGAGCGGCCGCCACGCATGGTGGTGCTCGACATTCTCGACCGTCTCGCGCAGTTGCCACCCCGTTAAAGCATCGCCCGAAATGCGCTATCCTCGGCGTCCTGTCAGCGCCCGCCGAGGGTGTGGCGGATGCCGGGCGAGCGGCGTCATACCGCTACAGGCCGCAGAACACCAATAATTTCAGGGCAGGACGCCTGCTTCCATCTTCACTGTGGGGACACATGCAGACACTCAAGGTCGATCTAGGCGAGCGCAGCTACCCGATTCATATTGGCGAAGGTCTGTTGGATCAGCCGGAACTGCTGGCGCCGCATATCCACGGGCGGCAGGTGGCAATCATCTCCAACGAAACCGTCGCGCCGCTCTATCTCGAACGTCTGACCCGCAGCCTTGCGCAGTTTTCGGTTATCTCGGTGGTGTTGCCTGACGGCGAAGCCTTCAAGAACTGGGAAACCCTGCAACTGATTTTCGACGGTCTGCTGACCGCCCGTCATGACCGCCGCACCACCGTGATCGCCCTGGGCGGCGGGGTGATCGGCGACATGGCCGGTTTCGCCGCCGCCTGTTATCAGCGCGGTGTCGATTTCATCCAGATTCCTACCACGCTGCTGTCGCAGGTCGATTCGTCGGTCGGCGGCAAGACCGGCATCAACCATCCGCTGGGCAAGAACATGGTCGGCGCGTTCTATCAGCCGAACGTGGTGCTGATCGATACCGCATCGCTGAAAACCCTGCCGCAGCGCGAGCTGTCGGCGGGCCTGGCGGAAGTCATCAAGTACGGCCTGATCTGCGACGAACCATTCCTGACCTGGCTCGAAGAAAACGTCGACGCCCTGCGCGCGCTGGATCAAACCGCGCTGACCTATGCGATCGAGCGTTCCTGCGCGGCCAAGGCTGCGGTGGTCGGCGCCGATGAAAAGGAAACCGGCGTCCGCGCTACGCTCAACCTCGGCCACACCTTCGGCCACGCCATCGAAACCCACATGGGCTATGGTGTCTGGCTGCATGGCGAGGCGGTCGCGGCGGGCACGGTGATGGCGCTGGAAATGTCCGCGCGCCTGGGCTGGATCAGCGAGCAGGAGCGTGATCGCGGCATTCGTCTGTTCCAGCGGGCCGGCCTGCCGGTCATTCCGCCTGAAGAGATGAGCGAAGCCGATTTTCTCCAACACATGGCAATTGATAAAAAAGTGATCGACGGTCGTCTGCGCCTGGTGCTGCTGCGCCGGATGGGCGAAGCGGTAGTGACCGACGATTATCCGAAAGAGGTTCTACAGGCCACGCTGGGAGCGGATTACCGCGCCCTGGCTCAGCTTAAAGGTTAAAACGATTCCGATGACTAGTTTGCATGCCGACGAGGCGTTTCTCGGCCATTTCCAGTTAAGTCACGACCCGTTCGCGCCACGGGTGCCGGGCTTCAAATTCTTCCCGGCTCAGCGCAAACCGGTGCTGGGTCAACTGCATCACCTGGCGCGTTATAGCCAGTTGCTGCTGGTGGTCACCGGCCCGCAAGGCAGCGGCAAGACCCTGCTGCGGCAGGCGCTGGTGGCCAGCACCAATAAGCAATCGGTGCAGAGCGTGGTGGTTTCCGCCCGTGGCGCCGGTGATGCGGCCGGCGTGCTGCGCCAGGTGGCGCAGGCGCTGGATGTCGCGCAGGCCGAAGTCGGCGCGATTCTCGAGCAGGTGGTGCAACTGGGTCTGACCGGGCAGGAAGTCTATCTGCTCGTGGACGATGCCGAGCAGCTCGACGAGTCCGCGCTGGAAGCGTTGATGGCGCTCGGCGCCGGCACGCCGGAAGGTCGTCCGCATGTGTTCCTGTTCGGCGAGTCGTCGCTGATCGCTCAGCTTGAGGCGTTGCAGCTCGAAGAAGAGCGTTTCCACGTCATCGAATTGCAGCCGTACACCGAAGAAGAGACCCGCGAATATCTCGACCAGCGGCTGGAAGGCGCGGGCCGGGGTGTCGAACTTTTCACCGCAGATCAGATCTCTGATATTCACGAAAGCTCCGAGGGCTGGCCGGGCAACATCAACCAGGTCGCTCGCGATGCACTGATCGAAGTCATGATTGCCAGCCGCTCCGCGGTCAAGCGTCCAAGTATGGGGTTCAACATGCCGAAGAAACACGTATTGGCGATTTCCGCCGTCGTTGTGGTCGCGGTTGCCGCCGCCTGGCTGATGCCGGGTCGCAGCAAGGCACCGACCACCGGTGCTCCGGCCAACGAACAGGCGCAACTGCCATTGGGTCAGGGCGCAGCGAACGGCGCCAACCCGTCCGTCGAATTCGCCGGCAACACCCAGCCGATGCCGCTGCCATTGGTCGGCAACTCGCAGCCGGTCATGCGTGGCCCGCTGGCCGAGGCCGCCGGTGGCATTACCGAAGGCGACGACGGCGTGCCACTGGAAGGCTCCAGCGATACGCCGCCGACCGTAACCACCTCTGCACCGCCTGCGGGCGTTCCGGCCGGTCCTGCGCCGACACCGGCTCCGACCCCTGCCGCCAAACCGGCACCAACACCGGCACCGACGCAGATCGCCACGGCCAAGCCTGCTCCGGCCACGCCAGCGCCAGCCGCGAAACCGGCCCCCGCTCCGTCCAAGCCTGCCGACAAGCCGGTGACCGTGGCCAAGGCTGCCGGTGGCAGCTGGTACGCCGGTCAGCCGACCAGCAACTATGTCGTACAGATCCTCGGTACCAGCTCGGAAACCGCTGCGCAGAACTTCGTCAAGGAGCAGGGCGGCGAGTACCGTTATTTCAAGAAAGTCCTCAACGGCAAGCCGCTTTACGTGATCACCTATGGCAACTTTGCCAATCGTGATGCGGCCGTTTCTGCCATCAAGGCCTTGCCAGCGAAGGTTCAGGCTGGTAAACCTTGGCCTCGCACTGTCGCCAGCGTCCAACAGGAACTGGCAACAACTCGCTGAAGATTCGGCGGCCTTACCCAGGCCGCCTCTCCAAGCACCTCAAAATTTCTACGAGTGCGCGCCGCCTCTAGGGACGGTTGGCGCTTGCTGACGACCGCGACGCCGCCCCATTTTTTGCTGGGCAAGGCGCGAGGAACGCAGTTTGGTTTTTCCAAATAAGTTCCGAGCAACGCTGCCCAGCGAAAAATGGGGCGCGTCCCTTCGGGTTGCGCGCCAACGTGTGCGAGGCTGCGTTGCGGGATTTGCCAAGGGAACAACCATTGGCAGCATCCCGCGCCTTGCCTCGCACACGTTGGCGTGCAACGCGGTTCGCCAGCAAGCGCCAACCGTCCCTGCGGTCGCGTGCCTTGTGGTGTCTGCGTCACAGTAGTCTTTGAGTCGTTGCGGTCAAAATTAAAAAAGTTTTGACTAGCACAGCAGATCGCTTTAAACCTTTCACAAATGCGACATGAATTTGCGACAGTTCGTCGTCAAATTTGTGAGCCTCTGTGTCGCTGTGTACAATGACCACCCTTTTGCCCCCGCTAAGCCGGCGTACGTTCGGCGCGGAACGCAAGTGGTTGAATTGAAAAGAAATTTGCCTCGAATAGAGGCAGCCTGGTGAGAAAGTGTCTATGAAAGCAGGTCTGTACCAACCAGATGAATTCAAGGATAACTGCGGTTTCGGCCTGATAGCTCATATGCAGGGCGAGCCCAGTCATACCCTTTTGCAAACGGCCATCGAGGCCCTGACCTGCATGACCCACCGCGGTGGGATTAATGCCGACGGCAAGACCGGTGACGGTTGCGGTCTGCTGATTCAAAAACCCGACGCCTTCCTGCGAGCCATTGCCCAGGAAAGCTTCGGCGTCGAAATGCCCAAGCAATATGCCGTGGGCATGGTGTTCTTCAATCAGGATCCGGCCAAGGCCGAAGCCGCTCGCGAAAACATGAACCGCGAGATCCTCGCCGAAGGCCTGCAACTGATCGGCTGGCGCCAAGTGCCGATCGACACCAGCGTCCTCGGCCGCCTGGCCCTTGAGCGCCTGCCGCAGATCGAGCAGGTCTACATCGGCGGCGAAGGCCTGAGCGATCAGGACATGGCGGTGAAGCTGTTCAGCGCCCGTCGCCGTTCGTCGGTGGCCAACGCCGCTGACACCGACCACTACATCTGCAGCTTTTCGCACAAGACCATCATCTATAAAGGCCTGATGATGCCGGCCGACCTGGCCGCGTTCTATCCGGACCTGAGTGACGAGCGCCTGCAAACCGCGATCTGCGTGTTCCACCAGCGCTTCTCCACCAACACCCTGCCGAAATGGCCGCTGGCGCAGCCGTTCCGCTTCCTCGCCCACAACGGCGAAATCAACACCATCACCGGTAACCGCAACTGGGCGCAGGCCCGTAGGACCAAGTTCACCAATGATCTGATGGATCTGGAAGAGCTCGGCCCGCTGGTCAACCGTGTCGGTTCCGACTCCTCGAGCATGGACAACATGCTCGAACTGATGGTCACCGGTGGCATCGACCTGTTCCGTGGCGTGCGGATGATCATTCCGCCAGCGTGGCAGAACGTCGAAACCATGGACCCGGATCTGCGTGCGTTCTACGAGTACAACTCGATGCACATGGAACCGTGGGACGGCCCGGCCGGCGTGGTGATGACCGATGGTCGCTACGCGGTGTGCCTGCTCGACCGTAACGGTCTGCGTCCGGCGCGCTGGGTGACCACCAAGAATGGTTTCATCACCCTCGCCTCGGAAATCGGCGTGTGGAACTACCAGCCTGAAGACGTGCTCGCCAAGGGTCGCGTCGGCCCGGGCCAGATCTTCGCCGTGGATACCGAAACCGGGCAGATCCTCGATACCGATGCGATCGACAACCGTTTGAAATCCCGTCATCCGTACAAGCAATGGCTGCGCAAGAATGCCCTGCGCATTCAGGCGACCATGGAAGACAACGACCACGGTTCGGCTTTCTACGACGTCGACCAGCTCAAGCAGTACATGAAGATGTATCAGGTCACGTTCGAAGAGCGTGATCAGGTGCTGCGTCCGCTTGGCGAGCAAGGTTACGAAGCCGTGGGCTCGATGGGCGACGACACGCCGATGGCCGTGCTGTCCCAGCGTGTGCGCACGCCGTACGACTATTTCCGCCAGCAGTTCGCGCAGGTCACCAACCCGCCGATCGACCCGCTGCGTGAAGCGATCGTGATGTCGCTGGAAATCTGCCTCGGTGCCGAGCGCAACATTTTCCAGGAGTCGCCGGAACACGCCTCGCGCGTGATCCTCAGCTCGCCAGTGATCTCTCCGGCCAAGTGGCGCTCGCTGATGAACCTCGACCGTCCGGGTTTCGAACGGGCGATCATCGACCTCAACTACGACGAAAGCCTTGGCCTCGAAGCGGCGATCCGCAACGTTGCCGATCAGGCTGAAGAAGCCGTGCGCGCCGGGCGTACTCAGATCGTCCTCAGCGACCGCCATATCGCCCCGGGCAAGCTGCCGATCCACGCTTCGCTGGCGACCGGTGCGGTGCACCACCGTCTGACCGAGAAGGGCCTGCGTTGCGATTCCAACATCCTCGTTGAAACCGCGACCGCCCGTGACCCGCATCACTTCGCGGTGCTGATCGGTTTCGGTGCCTCGGCGGTCTATCCGTTCCTGGCCTACGAAGTGCTGGGTGACCTGATCCGTACCGGTGAAGTACTGGGCGACCTCTATGAGGTGTTCAAGAACTACCGCAAGGGCATCACCAAAGGCCTGCTCAAGATCCTGTCGAAGATGGGTATCTCGACCATCGCTTCGTACCGTGGTGCGCAGCTGTTCGAGGCCATTGGTCTGTCCGAAGAAGTCTGCGAACTGAGCTTCCGTGGTGTGCCAAGCCGGATCAAGGGTGCGCGTTTCGTCGACATCGAAGCCGAGCAGAAAGCCCTCGCCGTCGAAGCCTGGAGCCCGCGCAAGCCGATCCAGCAGGGCGGTCTGCTGAAGTTCGTCCACGGTGGCGAATATCACGCGTACAACCCGGACGTGGTCAACACCCTGCAAGCCGCTGTGCAGCAGGGCGACTACGCCAAGTTCAAGGAATACACCTCACTGGTGGACAACCGTCCGGTGTCGATGATTCGCGACCTGTTCAAGGTCAAGACCCTCGACACGCCGCTGGACATCAGTGAAGTCGAGCCGCTGGAATCGGTGCTCAAGCGCTTCGACTCCGCCGGTATCTCGCTCGGCGCGCTGTCGCCGGAAGCTCACGAAGCCCTGGCCGAAGCCATGAACCGCCTCGGCGCGCGTTCCAACTCCGGCGAAGGTGGTGAAGATCCGGCGCGTTACGGCACGATCAAGAGCTCGAAAATCAAGCAGGTCGCGACTGGCCGTTTCGGTGTAACCCCGGAATACCTGGTCAACGCCGAAGTGCTGCAGATCAAGGTCGCCCAAGGCGCCAAGCCGGGCGAGGGCGGGCAACTGCCGGGCGGCAAGGTCAACGGGCTGATCGCCAAGCTGCGTTACGCAGTGCCGGGCGTGACCCTGATTTCGCCACCGCCGCACCACGACATCTATTCGATCGAAGATTTGTCGCAGCTGATCTTTGACCTCAAGCAGGTCAACCCGCAGGCGCTGGTTTCGGTGAAACTCGTAGCTGAAGCGGGCGTCGGCACCATCGCCGCCGGTGTGGCCAAGGCCTATGCCGACCTGATCACCATTTCCGGTTACGACGGCGGTACCGGTGCTTCGCCGCTGACTTCGATCAAATACGCGGGCGCACCTTGGGAACTCGGCCTGGCTGAAACTCACCAGACCCTGCGCGGCAACGACCTGCGCGGCAAAGTCCGGGTGCAGACCGACGGCGGCCTGAAAACCGGCCTCGACGTGATCAAAGCGGCAATCCTCGGCGCCGAGAGCTTCGGCTTCGGCACCGCGCCGATGATCGCACTGGGCTGCAAATACCTGCGCATCTGCCACCTGAACAACTGCGCCACTGGCGTCGCGACGCAGAACGAGAAGCTGCGCAAGGATCACTACATCGGCACCGTCGACATGGTGGTGAATTTCTTCACCTACGTCGCCGAAGAAACCCGTGAGTGGCTGGCCAAGCTTGGTGTGCGCTCCCTCGAAGAGCTGATCGGTCGCACTGATCTGCTGGAAATCCTCGAAGGCCAGACCGCCAAGCAACATCACCTGGACCTGACCCCGCTGCTGGGCAGCGATCACATCCCGGCGGACAAACCGCAGTTCTGCGGCGTCGAGCGCAACCCGCCGTTCGACAAAGGTCTGCTCGCGGAGAAGATGGTCGAGCTGGCCGCGTCGGCGATCAACGACCTCAGCGGCGCCGAGTTCGAGCTGGATATCTGCAACTGCGACCGTTCGATCGGCGCGCGGATCTCCGGCGAAATCGCGCGCAAGCACGGCAACCAGGGCATGGCCAAGGCGCCGATCACCTTCCGTTTCAAAGGCACGGCGGGGCAGAGCTTCGGTGTGTGGAACGCCGGCGGTCTGAACATGTACCTTGAAGGCGACGCCAACGACTACGTCGGCAAAGGCATGACCGGCGGCAAGCTGGTCATCGTGCCGCCGAAGGGCAGCGTCTATAAAACTCAGGAAAGCGCCATCATCGGCAACACCTGCCTGTACGGTGCCACTGGCGGCAAGTTGTTCGCCGCCGGCACCGCAGGCGAGCGTTTCGCCGTGCGTAACTCCGGTGCCCACACCGTCGTGGAAGGCACTGGCGATCACTGCTGCGAGTACATGACCGGTGGTTTCGTCTGCGTGCTGGGCAAGACCGGTTACAACTTCGGCTCTGGCATGACCGGTGGTTTCGCCTACGTGCTTGATCAGGACAACACCTTCGTTGACCGGGTCAATCACGAGCTGGTGGAAATCCAGCGGATCAGCGGCGAGGCGATGGAAGCCTATCGCAGCCACCTGCAGAACGTGCTGAACGAGTACGTCGCCGAAACCGACAGCGAGTGGGGTCGTGAACTCGCCGAGAACCTCGACGATTACTTGCGGCGTTTCTGGTTGGTCAAGCCCAAGGCTGCCAGCTTGAAAACCCTGCTTTCCAGCACTCGTGCCAACCCGCAGTGATATGCGCCTGAAGAGTTTGATGAGGTTTTAACAATGGCTGAACGTCTGAATAACGACTTCCAGTTCATCGATGTCGGGCGCAAGGATCCGAAGAAGAAACTGTTGCGTCAACGCAAGAAAGAGTTCGTTGAAATCTACGAACCGTTCAAACCCCAGCAGTCGGCCGATCAGGCCCACCGCTGCCTGGGTTGCGGCAACCCGTATTGCGAATGGAAGTGCCCGGTGCACAACTTCATTCCCAACTGGCTCAAATTGGTCGCCGAGGGCAACATCCTCCAGGCCGCCGAGTTGTCGCACCAGACCAATACCCTGCCGGAAGTCTGCGGCCGGGTGTGCCCGCAGGATCGTCTGTGCGAGGGTGCCTGCACCCTCAACGACGGCTTCGGCGCGGTGACCATCGGTTCGGTCGAGAAGTACATCACCGACACCGCGTTCGCCATGGGCTGGCGCCCGGACATGTCCAAGGTCAAGCCGACCGGCAAACGTGTCGCGATCATCGGCGCAGGCCCGGCGGGTCTGGGTTGCGCCGACGTGCTGGTGCGTGGCGGTGTAACCCCGGTGGTGTTCGACAAGAACCCGGAAATCGGTGGCCTGCTGACCTTCGGCATCCCCGAGTTCAAGCTGGAAAAGACCGTGCTGAGCAATCGTCGCGAAGTCTTCACCGGCATGGGCATCGAGTTCCGTCTCAACACCGAAGTCGGTAAAGACGTGACCATGGAACAACTGCTCGCCGAATACGACGCAGTGTTCATGGGCATGGGCACCTACACCTACATGAAGGGCGGTTTTGCCGGGGAGGATCTGCCGGGCGTTTATGACGCGCTGGATTTCCTCATCGCCAACGTCAACCGCAACCTGGGCTTTGAAAAGTCGCCGGAAGATTTCGTCGACATGAAAGGCAAGAAGGTCGTGGTACTCGGCGGCGGCGACACGGCGATGGACTGCAACCGCACCTCGATCCGTCAGGGCGCCAAGTCGGTGACCTGTGCCTATCGTCGTGACGAAGCGAACATGCCCGGCTCGCGCAAAGAGGTGAAGAACGCCAAGGAAGAAGGCGTGAAATTCCTCTACAACCGCCAGCCGATCGCCATCATCGGTGAAGACAAGGTCGAAGGCGTGAAGGTGGTCGAGACCCGTCTCGGCGAACCGGATGCCCGTGGCCGTCGCAGCCCCGAGCCGATCCCGGGTTCCGAAGAGATCATCCCGGCCGATGCCGTGGTCATCGCCTTCGGCTTCCGCCCGAGCCCGGCGCCGTGGTTCGAACAGTTCGAGATCCAGACCGACAGCCAGGGCCGCGTTGTTGCGCCCGAGCAAGGTCAGTACAAGCACCAGACCAGCAACCCGAAAATCTTCGCCGGTGGCGACATGGTGCGCGGTTCCGACCTGGTGGTGACGGCGATCTTCGAGGGGCGCAATGCGGCTGAAGGGATCCTCGATTACCTGGGTGTCTGATCACTTTCCAAAATTGGAATGGGATTAATTGTGGGAGCGAGCCTGCTCGCGAAAGCGGTGGATCAGTCAACAGAGATGTTGAATGTGAAGCCCTCTTCGCGAGCAGGCTCGCTCCCACAGTTGTTTCTCGGTGTTGCTGATAGCGTGTTCCAGCGCGACAAATTGACCCGATAGACAAAAGGCTGACCTGCATCCGTGCCTTTTGCCTCGCGCTCTGAGAAAATGCCCGCACTTTTTTTCCGGATGCCGACATGACTGCCCTGAAGAACGACCGTTTCCTCCGCGCCCTGCTCAAGCAACCCGTTGACGTCACCCCTGTGTGGATGATGCGCCAGGCCGGTCGCTACCTGCCGGAGTACCGCGCCAGCCGCGCGCATGCCGGCGACTTCATGAGCCTGTGCATGAATCCGCAATTCGCCTGCGAAGTCACCCTGCAACCGCTCGACCGCTACCCGCAACTGGACGCGGCGATCCTGTTTTCCGACATCCTCACCATTCCCGATGCCATGGGCCAGGGCCTGTACTTCGAGACCGGTGAAGGTCCGCGCTTCAAAAAAGTCGTCAGCACGATGGCCGACATCGAAGCGTTGCCGATCCCGGATCCGCACAAAGACCTCGGCTACGTGATGGATGCGGTCAGCACCATCCGTCGCGAACTCAACGGTCGCGTGCCGTTGATCGGTTTCTCCGGCAGTCCGTGGACCCTCGCGACTTACATGGTTGAAGGCGGCTCCTCGAAAGACTTCCGCAAGACCAAGGCGATGCTCTACGACAACCCGCAAGCCATGCACCTGCTGCTCGACAAACTGGCGCAGTCGGTGACTTCGTACCTCAACGGCCAGATCATGGCCGGTGCACAAGCGGTGCAGATCTTCGATACCTGGGGCGGCAACCTGTCGGCGGCGGCGTATCAGGAATTCTCCCTGGCTTACATGAAGAAAATCGTCAGCGGCCTGATCCGCGAGAACGACGGACGCAAAGTGCCGGTGATTCTGTTCACCAAAAACGGCGGCCTGTGGCTGGAAAGCATCGCCGAAGCCGGCGCCGACGCCCTCGGCCTGGACTGGACCTGCGACATCGGCAACGCCCGTGCCCGTGTCGGCGACAAGGTCGCATTGCAAGGCAACATGGACCCGACGGTGCTCTACGCCAAACCGGAAGCGATCCGCACTGAAGTCGGGCGCATTCTGGCCAGTTATGGCAAGGGCAGCGGCCACGTGTTCAACCTTGGTCATGGCATCACCCCGGAAGTTGATCCGGAACATGCCGGCGCGTTCCTGCGTGCGGTGCATGAGCTGTCAGCGCAGTATCACGAGTGATCAGCGCCCAATAAAAAACGCCCGGCCAATGCCGGGCGTTTTCTTTTGCACGATCTAATGTCGTACCCAAATCAACTGTGGGAGCGAGCCTGCTCGCGAAAGCGGTGTGTCATTCAACACTGATGTTGCCTGACACAGTGCATTCGCGAGCAGGCTCGCTCCCACAGGGTTTTATGTCAGGCTTTGACACCCTGCAACGGCGGCAACTTCGCCAGCTTCAACGCCACCAGAAGGGCAATCAGCAACAAAGCGCCAATAAACAGGCCGATGCCGTTCCACCCGCCCAGATGCCAGAACACCCCGCCCGCCGTCCCGGCAATGCTCGACCCGGCGTAATAACTGAACAGATACAGCGACGACGCCTGACCCTTGGCCGTCAACGCGCGCCGGCCGATCCAGCTGCTCGCCACCGAATGCGCGGCGAAGAAGCCGAAGGTGAACACCAGCATGCCGACGATCACCAGCAACAACGAGGTGAACATGGTCAGTGCCAGTCCGGCGAACATCAGCGCAATCGTCGCCCAGAGCACTTTGCGTCGCCCCAGTTTGTCCGCCAGCGAACCGATCTTCGCCGAGCTGTAGATCCCCGACAGGTAGACCACCGAGAGCAATCCGACAAATACCTGATCGAGGTTGTACGGCGCAGCCAGCAAGCGGTAGCCGATGTAGTTGAACAGCGTGACAAACGCGCCCATCAGCACAAACGCTTCAAGAAACAGCAGCGGCAGACCGGCGTCGCGAAAGTGCATGGTGAAGCCGTCGAGCAGGCTGCGCGGGTGCAGCGAGCGGGCGCGGAAGTTGCGCGACTCCGGGAGGATCTTCCAGAACACCGCCGCCGCGACCAGCGCCAGACCGCCTATCACCAGCATCGCCGTGTGCCAGCTGACGAAGTCGATCAGCACGCCAGTTATCAAGCGTCCGCTCATTCCGCCGATCGCGTTGCCGCCGATGTATAAACCCATCGCCAGGCCGATGTGTTGAGGATGGATTTCTTCGCTCAGATAGGTCATCGCCACCGCTGCCAGACCGCTCAATGACAGGCCGATCAATGCGCGCATGATCAGCACTCCGTGCCAGCTCGGCATCATCGAACTGGCGATGGTGCATAGCGCGGCAGCGAACAATGCCGCGACCATCACCGGTTTACGGCCGATGCGGTCGGAGATCGGCCCGGTGATCAGCAGGCCGAAGGCCAACATGCCGGTTGCCACCGAGAGGATCAGACTGCTCTGCGCCGCGTTGATCCCGTATTCGTGGGACAGCAGCGGCATCATCGGTTGCACGCAATAGAGCAGCGCGAACGTCGCAAAGCCGCCACAGAAAAGCGCCAGCACCGTGCGCATGAACGCCGGCGTGCCTTTTTCGATGTAGATCTCCTGCAGCTCGGCGAGGGCATCGTCGCCGGCAGCGGGCGGGACTTCGTGGGCAAGGGGCGCGACAGCAGTTTTCACTTCAGACCTCGGAAAGCACAGCCGGGCAGGCAATGAAAAAATCATATAGCTGGCTAATGTTTCTATCCAATATATTGTTCGACCTGTTTGATAGCTTTTGCGACCTAATGGAAATTCTATGGAATTGCGTCATCTGCGTTACTTCATCGCCGTCGCCGAAGAACTGCATTTTGGCCGCGCCGCACAGGTGCTGGGCATCTCCCAGCCACCGCTGAGCCAGCAGATTCAGGCGCTGGAGCAACAGCTCGGCGCGCGCTTGTTCGAGCGCACCAATCGTCGGGTCGAATTGAGCGAGGCGGGCAGGCTGTTTCTGCAGGAGGCGCGGCTGGTGCTGGCGCAGGTCGACAAGGCCGCGGATGTCGCCCGGCGTGCGCAACTTGGTGAGCTGGGTGAGTTGAAGATTGGTTTCACCTCGTCGGCGCCGTTCAACTCGACCATTCCGCAGGCGATTTTTTCTTTTCGTCAGCGCTTTCCGGCGGTGCATCTGAATTTGCGCGAAATGAGCAGCACCATGGTCGCCGATGCTCTGGTGGACGAGTCGATCGAAGTCGGCATCATGCGCCCGCTCGGATTGCCGGATTCACTGAGTGTTGTGGAGTTGATGCGCGAGCCATTGGTGGCGGTGCTCAGTTCCAAGCATCCACTGGCCCAAAGTAGCGATGAAGGCCTGTTTCTCTCGGCGCTGGCGCTGGAACCGTTCGTATTTTTCCCGCGCAGCTATGGCAGCGGGCTCTATGCGCAACTGCTAAACCTGGCCCGTGACGCCGGCTTCAGCCCGCACTTCGCTCAAGAGGCTGGTGAGGCGATGACCATTATTGGTCTGGTGGCGGCGGGCTTGGGTGTATCGGTGCTGCCAGCGTCCTACCAACGCATGCGCATCGACGGCGTGGTCTACCGACCGCTGCTCGATCCCGAAGCGATCTCAGCGGTGTGGCTGGTGCAGCGCAAAGACCAGAAATCGCCGATGGCCAAGGCGTTTGTCGAACTGCTTACGCGCAAGGTTGAACCGCTGACGGTGTGAAGGCGGCTGGCGCTTTCGCGAGCAGGCTCGCTCCCACAGGGAAACGCATTCCAAGGTGGGAGCGAGCCTGCTCGCGAAGGCGTCGGCCCAAACATCACAGATTTCAGGGCAACCGCACCAAATCCCCCTTCAAAGCCACCCGGGTAACAAAAACTCCTGCCCGGCACTCGTAGGTATTCAAATCCTTGCGTACACGCTGGTCGTAGTAACTGACAATATTGACCACCGCATTCGCCCCGACCCGCTTGGCATCAGCCTGCAATTTGATCAGATTCGACTGCAACACCCATTCACACGAAGCCTGATCGCTCTTGTTGAAGCCGTTGGTTTTCAAATCACTGACCACCCCTTGGCGCAGCAACTGCTGAGTGCCCTGCGGCCCGTTGCCGATCAGGTAGAACTTCACACTGCCGTCCAGTCGCCCGGCGCGAATCGCGTCCGACAGCACGGTTTCGAAAGGCATGTACATGAGGTTGGTGGCATGGCTGGCACTTGGCAGCAGGGCGATAAGCGCAGCGGCCATCAGGGCTTTCACTTGCATGGTCATCTCCTTTGACGGTGAAAGAGACTGCGAGGGCAGGTTACGGTGCTGCGACCTGCATCAGCGAGTGTAGATGCTGCTGAATCACTGCAAATAAAAAGGGCGCCAAACGGCGCCCTTTGTCATTTCTGGCGTTTACTGAACCTTCGCCAGATCACCCTTCAGCGCAACGCCCGCCATGATCGCGCCGGCGGTGGCATTCGTAGGTTTGCGCGTCCTTGCGCTCGTTGCGCTTGTAGAAGCTGACGATGTTGGTCACGGCGTTGGCGCCGGCGTTTTTCGCGGCCTGGTGCAGGCTGATGATTGCCGATTGGGCAACCCATTCGCAGGCGATTTCGTCGGACTTGTTGAAGGCGTTGGTTTTCTTGTTGGTCACGGCGTCGGCGCTGACCACGGTGACTTTACCGGCCGGGGTGTTGCCGGCCAGATAGAATTTCACGCTGCCATCGATCTTGCCGGAGCGGGTGGCTTCGGCGACGGCTTTGTCGAATGGCAGGTAGACCGCCGTGTCGCGGGCCTGGCTGACCGCTGGCAGGGCGCAGAGCAGCAGGGTAACGGCGGCGAATTTCTTGAAGTGCATGTAGGTCTCCTTGACCTGGATTGATTCGGTTATGCCCAGCGGCGGAAGATCAACGAAGTGTTGACGCCACCGAAAGCGAAGTTGTTGTTCATCACGTAATCGTGGTGCATCTGACGAAACTCGCCGCGCAGGTAATCGAGCTTGCCGCAGTGCGGGTCGACCTCGTCGAGGTTGAAGGTGTGCACGTAACGGTCGCTGTTGAGCATCTCGATGCTGAACCATGACTCCAGCGCACCGCAGGCACCGAGGGTGTGGCCGAGGAAGCTCTTCTGCGAGCTGATCGGCATGTGTTCGCCGAACAAGCTGCTGGTGGCCAGCGTTTCGGCGATGTCGCCCTGTTCGGTCGCGGTGCCGTGGCCGTTCACATAGCCAATGGCGTCCGGACTGAGGCCGGCATCTTCCAAGGCCAGCTCCATGGCGCGGCGCATGGTGACCTGTTCCGGGCGGGTCGTGTGCTGGCCGTCGGCGTTGCTGCCGAAACCGACGATTTCCGCGTGAATGTGCGCGCCACGGGCGAGGGCGTGTCCCAGCTCTTCAAGCACCAGCATGCCGCCGCCTTCGCCGATCACCAGACCGTCGCGGCCCTTGTCGTACGGGCGTGGGCTGGTCTGTGGTGCATCATTTTTCAGGCTGGTGGCGTAGAGCGCGTCGAACACCATGGCTTCAGTCGGGCACAGCTCTTCGGCGCCGCCGGCGAGCATCAATGGCAGGCGGCCGAACTTGATTGCCTCGTAGGCGTAGCCGATGCCCTGGCTGCCGCTGGTGCAGGCGCTGGAGGTGGGGATCAGGCGGCCGGTGAGGCCGAAGAAAATGCTGATATTGGCGGCGGTGGTGTGCGGCATCATCCGCACATAGGAGTTGGCGTTGAGCCCCTCGGCCACCGAGTTGAGCAGCATGTTGCCGAAGGCTTTGATCTCGTCAGTGCTACCGGTAGATGAACCACAAGCGACGCCCATGCGCCCGTCCTTGATCGATTCGTCACCGAGCAGGCCAGCATCGGCCAGAGCCTTTTCTGCTGCGCCGACCGCCAGTCGCGAAACCCGGCCCATGCTGCGCAACTGCTTGCGGGTCCAGTGCGACGGTACGAGGAAATCATCGATAGGTCCGGCCAGACGCGTGTTGAGCTCAGTGAAGCGATCCCACTCGTCCATGCGGCGAATGCCGCTGCGATTGGCCGCGAAATTGCCGGCGATGGTCGGCCAGTCGCTGCCCAGCGAGGTGATGCCGGCCATGCCGGTGACGACGACGCGCTTCATCAGCACAGGCCTCCGTTGACCGCCAGGACCTGACGGGTGATGTACGAGGCTTCCGCCGACATCAGGAAATTTACCGCAGAGGCCACTTCTTCCGGGGTGCCCATGCGTTGCGCGGGGATCATTTTCATCAGTTCCTCCACCGGCACGTTTTCGTCGAGCATGGCCGTGTCGATCAGGCCAGGGGCGACGCAGTTAACCGTAATTTTGCGCTTGCCCAGCTCGATCGCCAACGCCTTTGCCGCACCGATCACCCCGGCCTTCGAGGCGCTGTAATTGACTTGGCCACGGTTGCCGATCAGGCCCGATACCGAAGTGATGCAGACGATGCGCCCGGCGGCGCGACGACGGATCATCGGCATCATCACCGGGTGCAGGACGTTGTAGAAACCGTCGAGGTTGGTGCGCAGGACCACGTCCCAATCGTCATCGCTCAGCGCCGGAAACGCGCCGTCGCGAGTCAGCCCGGCGTTGAGTACCACGCCGTAATAGGCGCCATGGTTTTCGACGTCGGCCTCGAGAATGCTTTTGCAGGTTTCACGGTCGGCGACGTCGAATTGCAGAATGCGTGCGCGGCGACCCAATGCTTCGATTTCGGCCTGCACCGCTTGGGCTTCGGTCATGCCGCTGCGGCAATGCAGGACGATGTCGTGCCCGGCTTGCGCCAGACGCAAGGCAATGGCGCGGCCGATGCCACGGCTGGAGCCGGTGACCAGTACGGATTCAGTCATCGTGCGACTCCTTTGTCTGTTGCAGATATTGGTTGGCATGCGGCGGACGGAACACGTTCAGCCGGGCGCTGGCATGAATGCCGTCACCGTGGATGTGACATTCGAATACGCCCATGCCGTTGTCGTCTTCCAGTGAGCGCAGGCCGTGGATGGTCAGCACGCTGCCAGGCGCAAAGGCTTCGACGTTGCACTCGAATTTGCGCGTGCCGAGGAGAAAGCCCAGCTCCGGCGGATTGCCTTTCTGCCGGGCGTGGCAACCGGCGAAAGCGGCGACGCTCTGCGCCATCAGCTCGACGCCGACCCACGCCGGCAGGCTGCCGTCGGGCAGGTTGAACAGGCCGTCGGGCTTGACCGTGAGGCGGGTGAAAATCTGCTCATCGTCGAAGCGCTCGATCGCGTCGATCAGAATCATGTCGCCGGCATGCGGCAGCAGTTCGGCGAGCGGCCAGTGGCTCATGGGGCGTCTCCGATAATCAGGCTGACGTTGTTGCCGCCGAAGGCAAACGAGTTGCTCATCAGGTAGCGCGGTGCAATGGACGTCAGGCGTTCGCTCGCGGTCACCCACTTGAGCGGCGGCAGCGCGGGATCGGCCTGGCCGTCCCAGATATGCGGCGGTAAAGCCTGCTCAGGGTTGTCGGCACTCAGGCTCAGCCAGCAGAACGCCGCTTCCAGCGCGCCAGCCGCGCCGAGGGTGTGGCCGGTCAGCGGCTTGGTTGACGAGCAGGCGACGCCTTGGGGAAACAGCGCCGCGACCGCCAGACTTTCCATCGCGTCGTTGTGCTGGGTGGCGGTGCCGTGCAGGTTCAGGTAGTTGATTTGCGCGGCTTGCAGATGAGCGCGACCAAGGGCTTTTTGCATGGCTTGCAGGGCGCCGCGACCGCTCGGCTCCGGCGCGGAGATATGGTGCGCATCCGAGCTGGCGCCCGCACCCAGCAGGGCGATGCCCGGGCCTTCGCCGCGCTGTTTGCTCATCACGAACAGCACCGCTGCTTCGCCGATATTGATGCCGTTGCGGTTGGCGGAAAACGGATTGCAGCGCTCATCTGAAACGGCTTCCAGCGATGAGAAACCGTTCAGCGTGAGCTTGCACAGACTGTCGACGCCGCCGCACAGTACCGCGTCGCACAGGCCCAGATCGAGCAGGCGCTGAGCGCTCATCAGCGCGCGGGCGCTGGAGGTACAGGCGGTGGAAATCACGTAGGCCGGGCCGCTCAGTTGCAGCCATTCGGCGAGAAAATTCGCCGGGGCGCCGAGTTCCTGTTGGCGATAGTCGTACTCGTGGGGAAATTGCTGTTCGCGGATGTAATGCGCCAGACCCCGGCTGGCCTCGTCGATGCCTGAGGTGCTGGTGCCGAGCACCACGCCTATGCGCTCGCGGCCGAAGGTCTGGATCGCACGATCGATGTCGTCCCGGATCTGCAGCGCGGCTTCCAGCAACAGCTGATTGTTGCGACTGCTGTGCTCGACCAGGTCCGCAGGGATCGCCGCCAATTCACCGTGTACGCCAGCCACAGGCAGTTCACGTTCGGCGACCCAGCCGGACTCGCGGCGCATCCCCGAACAGTCGCCGGCAAACAGATTGCGCGCGACTTCAGACTTGTCGCGGCCCAGGGCGCAGATCACGCCGAGGGCATTCAGGTAAGCGGTCATGGCGTCGATTCACCTAACTGGGAAACGCGATAGTGCGGGCCTTGGGGCAGATTCAATTGGAAGCTCAACGGTTGTGAATAGCGGATGTTCCAGCGCGCCGGCAGTGAACGCTGATCGGCCTGTTGCCGGGCGTCGGGATAGTTGCGCAGCAGCTCGGCAGGAGGCGTCAAGGCGAACAGCAATGCGGCGAACAACTCCCGCGCTTCCGGGTTCGGCGGCAGCAGACCGTCGGCCTGCCAATGCCCATCGATCAGTTGCTGACGGGCTTGGGGAATACCCAGCGGATCCATCATCGACCAACGCGTGCCGGCGCCTTCGCGCTGGATCACCAGCAGCCAGTCCTGACGTTGCCCGGCTTGCTCGCGCTCGATGTGCAGTTGCAGCGGCAGAGGCAGTGTCGGGTTGGCCGCTGGTAGCGGTGGCTGGCTGGCGCAGGCACTGAGCAGCAGGGCTGACAAAACGATCACCAGCCATGCAGCAAACCCTGTGGGAGCGAGCCTGCTCGCGAATGCAATCTGACATTCGCCACTTTGGCTGACTGATACACCGCTTTCGCGAGCAGGCTCGCTCCCACAGGGTTTCAGGTGTTCAGATCGATAGCCGTACATCAGACAGATTCCTGCAATGGCTTGCGCGCGACGACATTCACCAGCGTCTCTTCGCGCTCACCGAATGGCTTGGGTTTGCTCAACCCCAGCCGCTCCAGCAAACCAAAATCCTTCGACCGGCTCCACCACAGATACGGGTAGGAAACATTGCGCTCGGCAAACTCGAAGCCCTGCTCGCGGATCATCTGCAGGTAGCCGGCGGCGCTCTTCTGCACATGCATCGGATGGCGGAACAGCCAGCGAATCACCCAGGTATCGATGTAAGCCTCGGTGGATTCGGCGAACAGCAGATAGCCGCCCGGCTTGAGCACGCGATAGAACTCGGCCAAAGCCTTTTCCTGCTCGACCAGATGATGGAAGGTCTGGTGGCAGAACAGCAGGTCGACGCTGGCATCGGCGACGTTGAGCGTGGCGCAATCGCTGCCGATCAACTCGACTGGCATGCCCAGGCGCGTGGCCTCTTGGGCGCTGAGTTGCAGGCTGTGCGGGTCGGCGTCGACGCCGATCAGGCGTTGCGGGGAGAAGGTCTGGCGCAGGTGGCCGAAGGACTTGCCCTGGCCGCAACCGGCGTCCAGCAGCACCGGGTGTTCCGGCAGCGGCTCACTGAATAATCCACGCAAATCGTTGATCGCCACGCGCAGCACATGGTGCTGCCAGGTGTGGCTGCGCAAGAACCAGAGACCGAAGCGGGTTTCCTCGACGTAACTGTCGCTCAAGTAATTCATGAGGCGTCCTGCGCGCAGAGTTGGGAAATCATCTTCAGCCGGCGCCGCGCTTCGCTGACAAACGGGTTGCGCTCGTCCCAGGCATAACCGGCGAGGATCGAGCAGATCATCCGGCGAATCTCCGCCTGGCTGTCCTCATAGAAAATCACGTCCTGGAAGGTGCCGGCGTACCAGCCTTCGACGTAGCAACGGAAGGTATCGACGCCGCGTTTCAACGGTTCGGCAAATTCGCTTTGCCAGTCGACCGCTTCACCCTGCAACTGACGGTGCAGCACGCCGGCAGCCATGCTCGCCGAACGCATGGCGATGGTCACGCCGGAGGAGAACACCGGGTCGAGGAATTCTGCGGCGTTGCCCAGCAGCGCAAAGCCCGGGCCGTGCAGGGTTTTCACGTTGGCCGCATAGCCGCCGAGGGTGCGCGCCGGGGTGTCCCAGACCGCGTTGTTCAGAACCCCGGCGAGGCTTGGCGTCTCGGCGATAAAACTGCGCAGGCAGGCATCGAGGTCGCTGTCGCGGCCCTGGAAATGTTCCTCAGCCGCGACCACGCCCACCGAGCAGCGGCCGTTGCTGAACGGGATGGTCCAGAACCACACATCGCGATGCTCGGGATGGGTGGTGACGAGGATCTTTTCGCGGTCGAACGCCGGATTGTCGATGTGATCTTCGACATGGGTGAACACGGCCTGACGCACCGGGAAATTCGAAGGTGCTTCGAGGTCGAGCAAGCGCGATAGCACGCGGCCGTAGCCGCTGGCGTCCAGGACGAAATTGGCTTCGACGCGATACTCGCTGCCATCTTCGCGGCGCACATCGAGTTGTGGTTTCGCCTGATCGAAATCGACGCTGACAATCGCATCGCCATAACGGATTTCCGCACCTTGCAATGCCGCTTGATCGGCCAGCAACTTGTCGAAATCGGCGCGCTGCACCTGGAACGTGGTCGGCTTGCCGGCGGTGAAGGTGTCGCCAAAATCGAAGGCGCTATAGCGCTCGCCCCAGGCAAACGCCGCGCCGGTCTTGCGCTGGAACCCGGCGGCGTTGACGGCGTCGAGCATGCCGGCTTCTTCAACGAAGTCCAGGCAGTGGCTGAGCAGGCTTTCGCCGATGGAGAAGCGTGGGAAGTGCTGGCGCTCGAGCACCAGCACATCGTGGCCCTTGCGCTTGAGCAGGGCAGCGGCGATAGCACCGGACGGGCCGGCACCGATGATCACGACCTGACGGGATTCCATTTCAACGATTGGCACGTGAGCTCCGGGGCAGAGGACTGTTCAGATTCAGGGGCGCGCGATGCAGGCCGATCAGGGCCGGCAGCAGCGTCGCGATCAGGCCCATCAGCATCAGCGCGAAATACAGCGCCGGGGTGATGAGCTGTTGTTGCAATAGCAGATTGAGAAAGACGATTTCGCTCAGGCCGCGAATGTTCAGCAGCACGCTTTCGCGCCAGCGGCTGGCACCCGCGAACGAGGCGCCCGCCCAACCGAGGCCGAGCCAGTTGCCCAGCAGTTTACTGGCAATCGGCAACAGCAGCAGCGCCGCCCATTGCCCGGCGTCGAGGCTGGCGAGGGCGCTGTGCACGTCGATCTGGACGATGCCGAACGTGAGGATCAGCGGGATTGCGATCCACGTCTGCAAACGGCTCATCCAGCGTGCCGGCAACGGCAGCACCAACGGCACTTTCAGCAGCGCCATGCACAGCAGATAGCCGATGCCGAAAATCAGCGCGTTGAGTTTGTAATGCTCGGCCATGACCAGCAACGCGAAGAAGCCGAGGCTGTAAGTCAGCGGGCGACGCACGCGCAGCAGGTGCAAAAGCAGCGGCACGCCGGCCATGGCCACGGGCAGCAACAGGCTGCTCAGGTACAGGCTGCCCTGGGCGAGGCCGAACAGCGTCCAGCAGGTCAGATCGATAAGGATCGCTGTTTGCACCAGACGCCGCGTGGCAGCGGGCGGGTAATCGATGTGACGCAGATACAGGTACAACACCGGGATCGCGGTAATCGCGAAGACCAGTCCGATGGCCAATGCGTTGAGCCACGGCTGCGACGGCAGCAACCAGTACGCAACCGCCAGCCCGCAAGCGAACGGCACAGCGAAACTCGGTATAGCGATTTTCACGCTCTGGCGATCCAGACGCAGATCGATGACATCGCTGAGGATATGCCCGAGCAGCAAGGCGAAGCTCAGGCTGTAGAGGTTTTTCAGCCAGTCCGGGGCGATCAGTTGTGCGCCGCTGAGCTGCCAGCCCGGCTCGATCCAGAAATACATCAGCAACGGCAAACCGAAGCTCGCCAGCAGCAACTGACTGACGATCGGAATCAGGCCGAAGTGACGGCCGACACGAGTCGCCAGCGCAAACAGCGCCAAGGCCAGCAACCAGAAGCCGAAGACCATCATGCCGCTGGCTCCGCAACCGGTTCATGGCGCCCGGCCCACGGCGCGAGCATGAAGCTGAACGCCAGGCCGAGGCTCACCGACAGGCCGAAATTACTCACCGCCGGGGTGCTGGACACCGCTAGCAGGCCGAACGACAGCCACGTCGTCACTGCTGCAAGCAAGGTGCCGAGCAGGCTCACCGCCGCGCCGCCCACCTGTTCGCGCATGAGGATTGCATAGTCGACACTGATCGCCGTCACCAACAGCAGGCCGAACAGGCTGAACAGGGTCAGCGGCTGACCGAGCCAGCCAAGGCTGGCCAGACTGCACAGCGCCGCCAGCAGCGGCAGGGCGACGATACGCAGGGCGCCGGTCAGGCCGAACGGCAGGATCAGCACCAGCACGATCAACACGCAGGAGGCCAGTTTCAGTTCGGCGGCGCTGATCTGCGTGGCGGCGAACACCTTGTTCAGATCACCGAGGCGATCGACCAGCACCACCCCCGGCAGATCGAGCGCCTGCACGCGCAACAACGACGGATTGTTCAAGCCCTGCAAACTGGTCATCGCTGCGACGCCGTCTTCAGTCGGTCCAAGCCACAGTGTCCGATACGGCTCGCCGAGCGGGCCAGCCAGCGCGGCGTCGATGTCTTCGGCGGGCAGGGTCTGCAACTGCTGCAATTCATTTTGCAACGCAGCCACCGGCACGCCGAGATCGAGCAGCGGTTGCCAGAACGACGGCAGCTTGTTCAGTGATTCGCGCACTTGCTGTTGCTGGCTCGGCGCGCTGACCAGTTGATCGAGGGCCAGATAGCCTTGCAGCTTGTCGAGGTTGACCAGTTGCTGCAGGCGCTCGCTCAGCGCTGCCTGGCGCTCGAGCAATTGCTCCTGATTGGCCGCGCGGACGAGGAAGAACTGGCTGGTCGGTTGAAAACCGGTGATGCGTGCGATGGTCTGCGCTTCGTCGGTCAGATGCTGCGGCGCGCCAACCCATTGGCGAATGTCGTTTTTGCTCTGCAACTGCATCAAGCCGCCGATGCAGAAGGCAATCAGCAGGGCCAGCAGCGCGGGCGTGCGCATGCAACCGAGCAACGCCTCACGCAGATGAATCAGGCGCTCGGCCAGGCGCAGCGGCCATTGCGCCGGGCGCAGTTGGACATTTTTCAGCAGCGCCGGCAGCAGGCAGACCGCCGACAGATAGGCGCCAAGCAAACCGGCGGCGGAGAACACCGCGATCTGCGTCAGCGCCGGGAACGGTGTCCAGGCCAGCGCCAGGTAGCCGATAACGCTGGTGATCAGGCTCAGGGTCAGCCCCGGCAAGGTCAGGCGCAGGGCCGGCCAGCTGCGCCACGGCTTGAGGCTCCAGCTCTTGGACAGATAGTGCAGCGGGTAATCGACGGCGACGCCGATCAGACTCGAACCGAGCACCAGCGTCATCACATGCATGTGGCCGAACAGCGCCACGCAGGCCACCGCGCCGAACAGCATGCCGACCAGCACCGGAACAAATGCCAGCAGCACGCCCCAGCGGCGAAACGCCAACATCAGCAACAGCAGAATGCCAACCGTCGCACCACCGCCGACCCAGGTCATTTCGCGGGTGGCTTGTTGCTGGCCGTTGGCGGCGTAGAGCAGGCCACTGGCGGCGAGCAACTGCACGTCGCCTTTCGCCGCCTGTTCGCGGCTGTGCTGGAGCAGCTCTGCCACTTGCAGCGGCAGGTTCATGTCGAAGGCATTGCCGGTGGTGCGCGCACGCAGCATCACCCAGCTCTTGCCGTCGGCATCGGCGACCAGTGCGCCGCTGCCAATGTCCAGTTGCACTGCGCCATGTTTCGGCTGGCTGTTCTGGATGCGCCCGGTCAGGCCCAGCCAGTCGTCCTGGCTTGGCACCAGGGTGAAGCCGTTGAACGGATCGAACAGCGCCTGTACTCGCTGCTGGATGAACGCGTCGGGGTGCTTGCTGAGTAGCTGCCGATCATCCGCCGAGAGCATCGCAAGGCGTCCTTGCAGCAATTGCTTGCGCAGCGCCGGCAAGTCGGCTTGCAGGTTCCATTGCACGGTTTCGAACAGACCGCTGGCCTGCCATTGTTCGCCCAGTTGTTGGGCCATGGTCAGCGCTTGCTGACGATCGGCGTGGCCGACCAGCACCAGCATTTCGCGGTTGAGCGGCTCCTGCATGCGCTGTTCGGCGCGCAATTCCAGCGCGTCGGGATCGGTCCCGGGCACCAGCTCCATGAGATTGGCCGACAGCGGCGCACCGTCGCGCCACTGCCAGGCAGCCAGCGCGACGACGGCCAGCAGCAGGCTCAGAAACAGCCAGGGCAGCTTGCGTTCACTCGGCAAAGTCATGTTGCTCCGCTTCGCTCAAGGGTTGCTCGGCCGTGCTGTCCTGCATGCGCAGCAGGGTGCTGTCGCCCTGGGTTTCCAGCAGCTCGATGGTTTGCACAAGGGCGCCGCCATCGATATTGATCTGCTGGAACACTTGCTTGAGCAGCATCGAACGCGGCGTCAGGGTCAGTTGCCACTGCTGCGCCGTGCCGCTCAGGGCCAGTTCGAAATCGCGCTGCAAACCGCTGCTGTCACCTTGCAGCACGGCGAGAAACAAACGGTTCTGCTCGGCACCGGCGCTCTTGTTCGGCAGCAGTTGCCAGCCATTGGTGTCACGGCGGGCGATGCCGTTGGCGGTGATGCGGTAATCCTGTTGCAGCGGGGTTTTCAACAGCCACAGCAGGCCATGATTTTTCGCGAGGACGAAGCTGCCCTTGCTGATCAGCGGCTGCGGCAGGGCGCGCAGGTGTTTTTCCTGGATGAACTGGCCGTGGATAACATCCGGTTTCGCCAGTTGTTCACTGAGTTGTTGCAGGTCGAAGGCATTGGCCCATGACGACACGGCCAGCAGCGTCAACGCGCCGAGGCTTCTGAAAAACACATTCATCGCAGCATCCTTTCCACGGCATCGGTGAAGACTTTGGGTGAAGCCAGTTGCATCTCGCGGCTGCTGACCTCGACAGCGACCTGCACGGAGCTTGCGCGGGTCAGGCGTTCGCCGGTCTGCAGGTCGCTGATCAGGTAATTGATCTTCAGACGGTTTTCCCACTCGATCAGACTGGCGCGCACGTTCAGCCGTTGGCCGAACACCGCGCTGCGCACGTAGCGCAATTGCAGGTCGATGATCGGCCAGGCGTAACCCGACTCGACCATGTGCGTGTAGTTGTGGCCGATCTTGTCCAGCAACGCGCAGCGCGCGACTTCGAGGTATTTGACGTAATGGCCGTGCCAGACCACGTGCATGGTGTCGACGTCGAAAAACGGCACGAGAATCTCGGTATCGGCGTGAAGCACTCCGGCACTACGCATGCAGCCTCCAGTGTTGCGCGGCGATGCGTTGCAGGCACAGGCGCAGTTCGCCTTCCAGCGCGCGGTCTTCGATGACCGGCGGGAAGTCTTTGCCTAGTTCTTCGTGCATCGCTGCCAGTGCCGGCGGCAGCGGACGCGCATCGGCGGCTTGAGCGCGCAGCCAAACGCCCTGATTGGCGGCGAGCAGCGTGGCGGCGGCGACCTGTTCGGTCAGCTCCAGCACGCGAATCGCATCACGGGCGGCGATGGTGCCCATGCTCACCTTGTCCTGGTTGTGGCACTCGGTGGAGCGCGAGAACACGCTGGCCGGCATGGTGTTTTTCAGCGCTTCGGCGGTCCAGGCGCTGGTGCCGATCTGCACCGCTTTGAAGCCGTGATTGATCATGGCCCGATCGGCTGGCGCGCCGGAGAGGTTGCTCGGCAAGCCGTGGTTGTAGCGCTCGTCGACCAGCAACGCCAATTGCCGATCGAGCAGATCGGCGACGTTGGCCACGAGGTTTTTCAGGCTGTCCATAGCGAACGCAATGTGCCCGCCGTAGAAGTGCCCGCCATGCAGAACGCGCTCGGCTTCGGCATCGATGATCGGGTTGTCGTTGGCGCTGTTCAGCTCGGTTTCGATGAAGCCGCGCAGCCAGTTCAGGCTGTCGGCCAGCACGCCGAGAACATGCGGCGCGCAACGCAGCGAGTAACGATCCTGCAGACGATGCAGTGGCGCGGTCGGCGCGTCGATCGCCAGATCCTTGCGCAGCCACGCGGCGACCTGCATCTGCCCCGGGTGCGGTTTGGCGGCGAACAGGCGTTCGTCGAAGTGCTCCGGATTGCCTTGCAGCGCGACGACGTTGAGCGCAGTGATGCGCGTGGCCAGTTGCAGCAGGTAATCGGCGCGGGCGAAAGCGAGACAGGCGAGGCCGGTCATCACCGCCGTGCCGTTCATCAGCGCCAGCGCCTCTTTCGGGCGCAGCACCAGCGGCGTCCAGCCTAGCTCGCGATGCACGTCGGCAGCCTGACGACGTTCGCCACGGAACAGCACTTCGCGCTCGCCGGACAGGGTTGCGGCGACATAGGACAACGGCGTCAGATCGCCGCTGGCACCCACCGAACCCTCTTCGGGAATCAGCGGCAGGATGTCGTATTCGAGAAACGCGTGCAGACGCTCGAGCAGTTCGACGCGCACCCCGGAAACGCCGTGACACAACGACTGCAAGCGCGCCGCCAGCACCGCGCGGGTCGCCTGCGCGTCGAGCAGTTTGCCCAGGCCGCAACCATGAAAGGTGTAGAGATGACGCGGCAGCGCCTCGACGTGATGCAGCGGCACCGCGACCACGCAGGAATCGCCGTAACCGGTGGTGACGCCGTAGATCACACCTTCCTTGTCCAGCAGCGAATCGAGAAACCGCGCGCCCTTGGCGATGCGCTCGCGATAGTCGGCGTCAGCCTGCAATTGCACGGGCGCCTGACGGTTGGCCAGGGCCAGCACGTCTTCGATGCGCAAAGGGCGTTCGCCGAAGGTTACCGGCTCATGGGTTGGCGTCGTCATCGGTCTTCCAGAAAGGGTAAAAGTTGAACCATTGCTGCGGGGCTTCGAGGCAATAGTGACTCAGGCGCTGCGCGTAGCGGGTGGCCCACTGATGAATGACCTGCTCGCGTTCGCGGCGTGTCCACACCACCGCGTCGGCGAACGGTTCGAGAGTCAGGCGATAGTGGCCGTCGGGTTGCTTGAGGCACATCAGCAGATTGACCGGGCACTTGAGCAGGCCGGCCAGTAACCACGGGCCTTGCGGAAATGGCGCCGGGTGGCCGAGAAAATCCACCGTCACGCTGCGCCCGCCGTGCAGTGGCACGCGGTCACCGGCAATCGCCAGCCACTCGCCGCGTTCCAGTCGTTCATGCAGTTGCAGCATGATCACCGGGTCGAGTTCGCTGACCTGAATCAGGCGCAGATTGGTCGCCCCGGCTTCGCCAAGCAAGCGATTGAATTGCTCGGCGTGCTTGGTGTGCACCAGCACGTTCATGGTGACCTTTTCGCCGATCTCCGCCAGCGCCCGGCAGACTTCGAGATTGCCCAGATGCGCGCCGACCAGCAGTTGCCCGCGACTGCCGCGCAACTGCTTGCGCAGCAGCGCCGGGTCGATGATTTCGATCTGCTCGATGCTCAGCTTGCCGTTCCACACGTCGAGCTTGTCGAGCAGCGAATCGGCAAAGGTCATGAACTGGCCGAACACCCGCCAGTGGCTCGGGCGCAGGTCGTCGCGCCGGCTCCACTCGGCCAGCCGCTGCTGGTACTGCCAGGCACTGCGCCGGGCGACGCGGCCGAAGAGGAAAAAATACAGGACGATGGCGTACAGCAACGGGCTGAGCAGGCGCCGTCCGAGGACTTTGGCGGCGAATGCAGTGAATTTCATCAGCAGGAAACTGCCGCGCTCTTCGCGGTCGGCCCAGTGCTTCTTGTCGACTTCTTCGCTCATGGTTTCCACCGCCGCCAGAGGATCACCGGCCAACGCAGCAACATGCCGAAGAACAGCCGCGTGTGCATGCTGGAAATCAGCGCGTTGTCGTGGAACAGGCGAAAGTGCGACACGCCGTCCAGCGGGTAATGCACGCTTGTCTGCAGCCAGCGCATCGGCTGATTGCGCCAGGCCAGCCGCACAAGAATGTCCGAGTCGAAATCCATGCGCTTGCCGACCTTCGCCGAGTCGATCACGGCCAGAGTTGGCGCCAGCGGGTAGACGCGGAAGCCGCACATCGAATCGCGAATCTGCAACGACAGGGTGTTGATCCAGACCATCACGTGCGTCAGGTAGCGCGCGTACAAACGCCCTTTCGGCACGCTCTCGTCGAACAGCGGATAGCCGCAGATCATCGCCTCGGGATGGCCGCGGGATTCGCCGACGAAGCGCGCGACGTCGTGCAAATCGTGCTGGCCGTCGGCATCGACCTGCAAGGCATGGCTGTAACCCAGACGCGAGGCTTCACGCAGACCGGTCATCACCGCGCCGCCCTTGCCCTGATTGGCCGTCAGGCGCACCAGAAAAACCCTGTCGCGCTCGGCCAGGGTGTCGAGCACCCGCGCGCAGGATGGCTCGCTGGCATCGTCCACCAGAATGCACGGCAGACCTTGTGCGAGCAGGGCATCGACCACGGTGGTGATCGCGGTTTCGTGGTTGTATACCGGGATTACGGCGCAGGGGTTATGCATGGGCAGGCCCCAGGAGAATGCGTCCGCTGGAACAGGTCGCCGTGTCGTTGCGATAAGCGAAATACAACTTGCCGCGCTCGGCATCGAAACGCAGATGCAGCTGGATTTCATCACCCGGGCGCACCAGTTGCTGAAACTTCAGCACCTCCATTCCCGCGAACCCGCCATTCAGCTTCAGCAACTGCCGACCCAGATTCAGCGCCCATTCCACCTGCACCACACCGGGCAACACCGGTGCCTTGGGAAAATGCCCGCTGAAGTAGGCCAGATCCGGCGGCACGCTGAGTTGCAGGCTCCACTCGCCGTCGCTTTCGCTTTGCTCCAGCACTTCGGGGGCTTTGGGTCGCGCGGCCAGCAGCAATGCTTCGACGTCGGCTTGCGCCAGTTTGCCCTG
The DNA here is from genome assembly GCF_056278925.1 of Pseudomonas sp. TE9122. Taxonomy (NCBI): domain Bacteria; kingdom Pseudomonadati; phylum Pseudomonadota; class Gammaproteobacteria; order Pseudomonadales; family Pseudomonadaceae; genus Pseudomonas; species Pseudomonas sp. TE9122. Next base: position 5,900,445 of record NZ_JBWBQI010000001.1, read on the forward strand.
GCTGTTCAATGGCATCTGCCGCAGCAGGCGCCAGCGTCGGGGCAGGGCGAGGGCTTCGCAATGTTGGCTCAGATGTTTGCGCAGGGTTTCGGTCAGGTCGCGGCGACCGTGCTCGCGCAGGGCGAACAGGCCCGATTCGCTGAGCACCAGCAGCGCACCGAGCGAGGCGCGGTTTTCCTGGACCACACCGAGCCGCGCCTCGGCGACCCAGTCATGGGCTACCAATGCCTGCTCGAGCATCGGCAGCGAGATGCGTTTTTCTTCCAGTTTGACGATGCGGTCCAGTCGCCCCAGCAGTTCGAAGCGACCATCGGTGGCAATGCGTGCGGCGTCGGCGCTGTGTTCGACGTGACCGGCAGGCAGGTAAGGCGAGGCGATCAACAGGGCACCGTCGCTGTCCTGGCTCAGTTCGACGCCAGCAAACGGCCGCCACAACGAATCGCCCTGACGCCAGGCGATGCCGCCAGTTTCTGAGCTGCCGAGGATTTCCGTCGGCCATTGCTGCAAGCGCTGTTGCAGACTTTGCGCCGCTTCCGACGGCAACGCGCCCCCGGAGGAAAACACCCGGCGCACCGCGCTCAGGGCCGGCCAGTCGAGGTTGTCGCCCATGCGCTTGAGCAGCGCCGGGCTGGCGACCCAGGCGAAGGCCGGGTATTCGCGGCTGGCGCGCTGCAAGTCTTCGGAGAACGCCAGTTGCCGGCGCACGAACGGGCGCCCGGCGCACAATGGCCACAACACGCGAAACAGCAGGCCATAGATGTGTTGCGTGGCGACACTGCCGATGATGCAGGCTTCACCGAGGTCTGCGCCCCACAACTGTTCCAGCGCTTCGACCTCGTTGGCCAATTGGCGCAGGGTCTTGTCGATGCGCTTGGGCTCGCCGCTGGAGCCGGAAGTGCACAGGCTCAGGCGGCATTGATCGAGATCCAGTTGTGCTCCGGGCAGGCCGGGCTGAGTGAAGTCGTCCAGCTGTGCATCGCCTGATTGATCGGTCAGCCATAGATCGACTTCCTGCGACCAGCGCTGACGCGTCTGCGCTTGCAGATCCGCCGGCAGCAACACGCTGACGCCGGCACGCCACGCGCCGAGCAGGGCGATGGCGAGGTCGGCGGCATCTTCCAGATGCACGGCCAGCCTTTTCACGCCTTGGCTTTGCAGACCCGCGGCGACGTTCAGGGCCTGCGCTCGCAGTTGCGTGTGATCGAGTGCCGGCGCCTGGCAGATCGCCCGTGCCGGCAGTGCCTTGAGCAACAGCTGCTCAAGTTTTATCCAATTCATGTACGGCCTCTTACCCGTTGTCGTATCAGCCATTCAATGGCAAACATCAGGCCGATCAATCCGTAGGAGATCAGGCCGGTGTACAACATCCACCAATCCAGCGGCGCCCACAGGGTGAGGAGGGCGGCGCACAAACCGTTGCAGAAGAAAAACACGCTCCAGGCCAGCGTCACCTTGCGTGTGTAGCGAACGGCAACCTCCGGCAGCTCCGGCTCACGCAAGCGCGCCAGACGCTCGACCATCGGCGGGCCGAATTTCAGGCTTGCGCCGAACAGCACCAGCATGAATGCGCTGATCAGCACCGGGTACCAGCGCAGCAGCTGCGGGCTGTCGAACACCGCCAGCAGCAGGCAGAACACCATCGCCACGCACGCCATCGACAGGCTGCCAGGCTTGCGTTCGCCGGTCAGGGCTCGCGCCAGCCACAGGCTGCCCAACAGCAGCGCAAATTGCCACGGGGCGAAATGCTCCATGCCGAAATACACCGCAAAGGGGTACAGCAGACCGGCCAGCAGCAGGCCCAGGCCGATCAGTCGGCTCATGCGGCCGGTTGAACCAGACGGAACACCGCCTCGACCACGTCACCGACGGTGCGCACCGATTTGAACTCTTCGGCGGCGATTTTCTTGCCGGTCTGGCGTTTGATGTGATCGATCAGGTCGACCGCATCGATGCTGTCGATTTCCAGATCCTGATACAGATTGGACTCTAGGTTCACACGGGCCGGATCCAGCTCGAACAGCTCGACCAGGGCATCGCGCAGGGTGTTGAAAATATCGTCACGAGTTTGCATGGTCCGGTCTCAAGCTGCCTTTTTTGCCGTGACGAACGCCGCAAGGCTGGCCACGTTGGTGAAATGGTTGCGGGTGTCCTTGGCATCGGCGTCGATCTTGATGCCGTATTTTTTCTGGATCGCCAGGCCCAGTTCCAGCGCGTCCACGGAGTCCAGGCCGAGGCCTTCGCCGAACAATGTCTGCTCGTCGCCGATGTCCTCGGGGCTGATGTCTTCCAGGCCCAAGGCATCGATGATCAGCAGTTTGATGTCACGCACCAGGCTAGCGGTGTTCAGTTCGCTCATCTGCGGCGAGCTCCTTAATGAAATAGTCATGCAAATAATCGTTGAGCTTGCGCGAGGCCTGCGGTGCGGGGCCTTGCGCGGCGAAGGTCTGTGGGTCTATATCGGCCCCCACGCGAAAACTGAAGTGCACGCGGCGATGGGGGATGCGATACCACGGCTCGGCTTTGGTCAGGGTGGTCGGGCTGACCTTGATGATCACCGGGGTAACGATTTTCGCACCGCGCAGGGCAATTGCCGCCGCCCCCCGATGAAAGGCCGGCGCCTGCCCCGGCTGGGTGCGGGTGCCTTCGGGGAAAATGATCAGGGTCTGGCCGTCCTGCAATGACTGCGCGGCGGCGTCGAGCATGTCCATGCTGCCGTCGTTGCTGATGTACTCGGTGCGGCGCAGCGGGCCACGGGTGAACGGGTTTTCCCAGAGGGTTTTTTTCACCACGCAATTGGCGTGGCGCACCAGACCGATGAGAAACACCACATCGATCAGCGACGGGTGGTTGGCGATGATCATCTGCCCCGGGCGACCGAGGCGCTCGGCACCCTCAATGTCGTAAGTGAGCACGCCGGTGCGGGCCATGAAACGCACGAAAAACCAGAACAAGCGACTGACCGTACGCCGCGCGCGCAGGCGATGGACCAGCGCGTCACCGGGCAGGCAGCCGAGCAGCGGAAATACCAGCAGGCGCAGACACAGCCCGCCGAGCCCGAACAAGGCGAAGCTCGCAGCAGTGGCCAGCAGGCGCCAGTAGTAGGCGTCGCGGTGTTTGGCGGTCACGGGTTGCGATGCCAGGTCCATACACGATTTTTCCACGCATGTTGGCAGTCAGGTTGCTGGCCGAGCAGGGTTCGCAGCAGGTTGAGCGCGTGCGGCCAGTGCGCCTTTGACCGGGTTTCGGTGCTGCTGTTCAGGGTCAGCCGCCAGTCGGTACCGGGCGTGAGCAACAAGCCCAGCGCATAAGGGAACGGCACATCATCGACCCACTGCGAATACGCCTCGGGCGGCTGCTCTTCGGTGATCACCAGCAGCACCGCCGGGGCGCCTTCATCAAGCAATGCCGCCGCTTCGAGCATGCCGTGTTCGAGGCCGTCGCCAGCAGCGGCGAGGGCGGTCATTTCGCTGGTTTCACCGCGCATGATCGACCACAAACCGATGATCGCGTTATGCACCGACAGGCTGAATTGGGTCGGCGACAAGGGCTGCTCGGTGGCCAGATCGCGGAGGATTTCAAACGTGCGGGGGGTTTCGCCGTGCCGCGAGACGAACACCAGCGGCAGATTGTCCCGCCCGTCGGCCAGCGGCCAGCCAACGCTGAAGGCCATCCGCGCCAGGCGGCTGAGGCGGCGGCGCTGCATGGCCGGCAGAAACGACACATCGGGCGCGGCATCACTGCTCTGCAGCACGACCGGTTGTCGGCTCCAGGCCTGCCAGGCGTCCACGCTGTCGAGCCCCGGGGCCCACGCGCGCCATTGGGCGATGTTGAAGTTGATCACGGACATTCATCCCGCCCCTGCGGGCTTTCGTTGACGCGTTGAGTCGCCAGCGCCGCAGCAGGCTTGGCTTGGCGCAGGGCGCCGGGTGGCGCGCATTATCCCGGTGCGACGGGTGTGTAGCAAATGTTGGTTACATTTTGCCCAACAAAATGTACCGAGCGGTTCGCTGTATGGCTATCACTTGGCCATTATCCAGATTTGACGCGGCGTGTCTGTCAGGTGTCTCCGTAATGGCTGGCGGTTTTTTCCATGCCTGGGCGTCGATTTTTACACCTGACGACGTAGTCCATGTCCGTGAAGGTAGCGAAGCGCGGTCACCGCCAACTACACTCGGTCATTCTTTGATACACGGAGGTTTGGTCATGCGGCGCGTGGTGTTCAATCAGAAAGGTGGCGTGGGCAAATCCAGCATCGCCTGCAATCTGGCGGCGGTCAGCGCCAGCGAGGGTTATCGCACGTTGTTGGTCGACCTCGATGCCCAGGCCAATTCCACTCAGTATCTGACCGGGCTCACCGGCGACGATATCCCGATGGGTATCGCTGACTTCTTCAAACAGACCCTGTCCTCCGGGCCGTTCTCGAAAAAGAATCAGGCGGACATCTACGAGACGCCGTTCGACAACCTGCACATCATTACCGCCACCGCCGAGCTGGCCGACCTGCAGCCCAAGCTCGAGGCGAAACACAAGATCAACAAGCTGCGCAAGTTGCTGGACGAATTGTCCGAGGATTACGACCGGATCTATCTCGACACCCCGCCTGCACTGAATTTCTACGCGGTATCGGCGCTGATTGCCGCGGATCGAGTGTTGATCCCCTTTGACTGCGACAGCTTTTCACGTCAGGCCCTGTATGGACTGATCGCCGAGATCGAAGAGTTGAAGGATGACCACAACGAAGGATTGGAAGTCGAAGGCATCGTGGTCAATCAGTTTCAGGCGCGGGCCAGCCTGCCACAGCAGATGCTCGATGAGTTGATCGCCGAAGGCTTGCCGGTACTGCCGGTGTACCTGAGCAGTTCGGTGCGCATGCGCGAGTCGCACCAGGCCAGCATGCCGCTGATCCACCTCGATCCACGGCACAAGCTCACGCAGCAGTTCGTTGAACTGCACAATCTGCTGGAAGGCCACTGATTCCCCGACTCACACGCAAATCCTGTGGGAGCGAGCCTGCTCGCGAAGAGGCCGGCACATTCAACATCGGCGCTGAATGATCGACCGCCTTCGCGAGCAGGCTCGCTCCCACAGGGGGATCTGTGCTGGATCAGATGCCTTGGCTACGCAGCCACGCCATCAACTGCGGCAATGGCAACGCACCGCTCTGTCGCGCCACTTCCCTGCCGTTTTTAAACAGAATCAGACTCGGAATCGAGCGAATCCCCAACTGCGCCGACAATTGCTGGTTCGCTTCGCTGTCGAGCTTGGCCAGCCGGCACTTGCCTGCCAGCTGCGCCGCAGCCTGTTCGAACACCGGCGCAAACGATTTGCACGGCCCGCACCAGTCCGCCCAGACATCCACCAGTAACGGCAGATCGCCCTTGATCTGACTGGCGTAATCGCCTTGCTTGAGTTCGAAAGGCTTGCTCAGCAGTACCGCAGATTTGCAGCGTCCGCACTTGGGTTGATCGGCGAGACGCTCGGCTGGAATGCGGTTGACGCCATTGCAGGAGGGGCAGGGGATGAGGAGTGGGGTGGTCATGATTGGTTCTCTGATAGGCAGTCTATAGAACTGATTTGGAGTCGATCTGCCAACTTATCAATGTCGCAACTGCTCACATTTTTCTCAAAACAGTTCCGGGATCGATGGCTAGTCTGAAGACCAATTCGGCGTTTTACGCTTGTCGTGAGGAGATCGCTTTGTCTTTATCCGCGTGCTACTTTTGTTGCACTAATCCAGGAATCGATGATTCCTATGCATCAAATCGGAGCGACATAATGTCCGTAACTTCCAAGATACGCCGCCAAGGCGGCGCTGCCGTCATTACGATTCCGCCCACGCTTTTAAAGTTGTTGCATCTGGAGGTTGGCGCACAGCTAGAGCTGAATGTGGTCGATGGCGAACTGATTGCTCGTCCAGCCGTAGCCGCTACGCGTAAGCGTTATAGTTTGTCAGAGCTACTCGAAGGCGCAGAAGAATTGCAGAAACTTAACGCCCAGACTAGCGAGACCCTTGAAGGTGATTCTGTCGGCCGGGAGCTGGGTTGATGGTGCGCCGACAGCCCCCTCAGCGGGGTGACGTTTACTGGATTGATCCAAACCCAGTGGCGGGGCGGGAGATGATGAACAGACATCGCTTTGTGGTGATCACGCCCAGAGAGATCAACGCATTGGGCGTGAGCATGACGGTGCCTGTTACTAGCGGTGGGAATTTCAGCCGGTATATGGGTTTGGCGGTCGCCATTACTGGCCACGAAACCAATGGTGTAGCGGTGTGTAATCAGGTTCGCAGTTTTGACATAGAACAACGGGTACGAGACGGCACGGCCAAATTCATCGAGCGACTGGATGACGTGACAATGTCTGACATCGTCGACCGTGTAATCAGTGCAATCGACCCGCTAAGCTGAAGCGCCTACGAAGAACAACTGATCTCCAAATGCTTTCCCCACTCCGGTGGCCGCTCGGCGTAACCCTCCATCCCCGGCTGCTCCTCAAACGGTTTGCTCAGCACCGCATGCAGTCGGCGTACCTCGGCATAATCCCCTTGTTCCGCCGCATCAATAGCCTTTTGCGCCAGATAATTGCGCAGGATGTACAGCGGATTGACTGCATGCATCCGTGCGCGGCGTTGTGCCTGATCGGCATTGCCGTCGCGGCCGACCCGGGCGACGTAGCGTTTGCCCCAGGCATCGAAACCTTTGATATCGACAAAATCGTCGCGCAGGCGGGCGATGGCCTGTTCGGCTGACTCTTCACCGAGGCGGCGGAAAAACAGCGTGTAGTCGACGCCGCTGTTCTGCATCAGTTGCAGCAGGTTTTCCAGCAGTTGCTGATCGTCGTCCTCGGCGGTGGTGAAGCCGAAGCGGCGGCGCATCAGGTCGAGGTAGTGCGCCTGGAACAGCGGCAGGTACAAGCCGAGGGTTTCGCGCAGGGCCTCGACGCTGATGAACGGCGTCAGTGCCTGGGCGAGCGCGCTGAGGTTCCACTGGCCCACCGGCACCTGATTGCTGAACGAGTAGCGACCCTGATCATCGGAGTGATTGCAGATGAAATGCGCGTCGAAGTCATCGAGGAAGGCGAACGGGCCGAAGTCGAAGGTGATGCCGAGGATCGACATGTTGTCGGTGTTCATCACGCCGTGACAGAAGCCGTAGGCCTGCCACTTGGCGATCAGCTCGGCGTTGCGCTCGACGATCTCGCGAAACATCGCCAGATACGGTTCCGGTTGTTCCAGACACTCGGGAAAGTGCATCGCCAGCACATGCTCGCCAAGCTGTTTCTGCTGCTCGGGGCGCTTGGTGTAGTAGAAATATTCGAAGTGGCCGAAGCGGATATGGCTCGGCGCCAGACGCAGCACCATCGCCGCGCGTTCCTGCTTTTCCCGCCAGACCGGCGTGTCGGAGCCGATCACGCAGGCTGCCCGCGAAGATGGAATGTTCAGCGCAAACAGCGCCTCGGAGGCGAGAAACTCGCGAATCGATGAGCGCAGCACCGCGCGGCCATCGCCCATGCGTGAAAACGGCGTCTGCCCGGCGCCTTTGAGGTGCAAGTCCCAATGCTCGCCAGCGTTGTTGTACACCTCACCCAGCAGCAGGCCGCGCCCGTCACCCAGTTGCGGGGTATAACCGCCGAACTGATGCCCGGAATACACCATCGCCCGTGGCTCGGCATCGGCCCACAGCTTGTGGCCGCCAAACAGTTGCGCGAATTCTTCGGTGTCGGCGCTGGCCGCATCGAGATCAAGCAAGGCCAGAGCGGCCGGGCTGGCGACCACCAGACGCGGATTGTCGATCGGTTCGGGCAGCACGTGCGCGGAGAACGCGTCGCCCAGCCGGGCAAAGCGGTTGTCGAAAGTCAGTTCGTCGAGGGCTTTCACGGGCCGGCTCCAGCAGAATGTCCGAGCATTCTGCTGGGACCATGTCGGTTAGTCGAGTTTGCTCGGTGGCGGTTCCGGCAACGGTTTCTGTCCGTCGACGATCGGCACGATGGTTTTGTTCTCGGGCTCCACAGGCACCATCTTGTATTCCTGACCGTGGAGGTTCTTCAGATAAACCTCCATCTGCCGGAACGAGATGTTGATGTGCTGCTTCTTGAACTCGCGATTGATGAAGCGGTTGACCTCATCCAGCACCGGGTTGCGGTCACCGAGATCGCGCACATGCATGCGCAGTTCGTGGTCGAGGGTGCTTTCGCCGAAGTTGAGGAAGTACACGTGTGGCTCAGGTTCTTTGAGCACGCGCGGGTTCTCCCGAGCCGCTTTGAGCAGCAACTCCTTGACCAGATCCAGATCCGAGCCGTAGTCGACGCCGAGTTTCAGCGTTACGCGGGTGATGGTGTCGGTCAGCGACCAGTTGATCAGTTGCCCGGTGATGAACGTTTTGTTCGGGACAATGATGTCCTTGCGGTCGAAGTCGGTGATGGTTGTGGCGCGGATGCGGATCTTGCTCACCGTGCCCGACAGGTTGCCGATGGTGATGGTGTCGCCGATCCGCACCGGGCGTTCGAAGAGGATCATGATGCCGGAGATGAAGTTGGCGAAGATCTCCTGCATACCGAAACCGAGGCCCACCGACAGCGCCGCCACCAGCCACTGCAACTTGTCCCAACTGACGCCGAGGGTCGACAGGGTGGTGACGAAACCGACGCCGGCAATTACGTAGGACAGCAGCGTGGTTGTCGCATAAGCGCTGCCCTGGGCCAGATTGAGTTTGGACAGCACGAACACTTCGAGCAGGCCGGGCAAGTTGCGCGCCAGAGCGAAGGTGATACCGATGATGATCAGCGCGCCGAGCATGTCGCCGATGCTGATCGGCACCATGCTCATGTTGGCGCCGGTGCCGCTGGTGTATTCGTAAAGGGTGATGTTGTCCAGATACGAGAACACCGAAATCAGGTCCGACCAGACCCAGTACAGCGCCGCGATGAAACCGCCGAGCAGGGCCAGACGGATCAGGCGCAGGGACTGTTCGTTGACCTTTTCGATATCCAGCGTCGGCTCTTCGATCACCGCTTCGCCGTCGCCGGCCTCTTTCGCCGCCTGCCGCTTGGCCAGCGCGCGCTGGTAAGCCAGACGCCGCGCGGCAACGCTCAGGCCCCGTACGAAAGTGGCCTCGATCACTAGCCAGAACATCAGCAGGTACAGGGTGTTGATCAAACGGTCGCTGAGTTTCAGCGCGGTGTAGTAGTAGCCGAAACACACCGCAACAAACAGGGCGATCGGCAGCAGGGTGAACATCACTCCGACGGCTTTGCGGAACAGCGAAGCGTTCTGGTGCGTCGGGCTGCTGATCAGCAGGCGACTGAGCAGCCATGCCATCAAGGCGTAGCAGGTCAGCACCACCGGCATGCCGAGCACGTCATCGGCCAGCGCCGCCGGTTGCAACTCGGCGACGGCCACCACGGCCACCAGCGCCATGACCACAAGGCCCAATCGACGTACCCAGCCCTGAAGGAACTCGACCTGCGGTTTTTCCCAGCGGAAGTGCAATTCCGCCACGCCACCCGGCGCGAGAATCCGGTACGCGGTGTAGAACACCAGCCAGGCCTGGCCCATCTGCAAAAGCGCCGCGCCCATGTTGGCGTTCTGCCCGCGCGCGTCGATCTGCAGGGCCAGACCGCACAGCGCCAGACCCAGCGCCACCGGCATCGCCAACAGGATGTTGATCAGAATCGCCTGCGGCGTGTGCCACTGGCTGTCGCGCTTGAAGTGGCCGATGTCCTGGTGAACCTTGTTGAGTCTTCCGTACAGCGCTTTGCGGCGCCACAACAGGGCGCCGATCAGCAGCGCCAATGGCAGAAACAACAATGGCCGCTGGGTCAGGCCGTCAGTCAGTTCGCTCAGGCTCGACGCCCAGGGCAGGGTGTTGACCTGTCGCTCGAGACGCTCGGGCACACCGCGCATCCATTCCACGTCCAGCGGCTTGTTGCTGGGGATCCAGAACATCTGTTCGTCGAGGGTCGCGCGCAGGCTTTGCGCGGTGCTCAGCAGTTGTTTCTGGTTGAGCTGCAGGGTGATCGATTCGTTGAGCATCGCGCTCAACTCGCGGTTCAGCCGCTCGAGCAGATCAGCACGGGTGTTGGCCAGATCGAGCAGGCTTTTGCGCAGTTGCGGGGTGACCTGCTCCGGCGGCTGGGTGGCCAGCAGATTGTCGACATAGGTCGCCGGGTTGCTCAGCAGCTCCCGCTGCTGGCTGACATCGAACTGATACAGGCGAATATCGGCAATCTGGTCGGCGAGGTCGCGGTCGACCTTCAAGTGCGGCAGCGCCTGCTTCTGTTTATAGAGAATTTTCGACAGCAACAGGCTGCCCTTGAGCACGCTGATCTGTTCGTCCAGCGCCGAATCGCTCTGGGTCAGGGTGTCGAGTTGCTGTTTGGTCTGCAGGTTCTGCTGCGTGACTTCGTTGAGACGGTCGGTGCTCTTGAGCAAATAGTCGGAAAGCTTGAGATTGGTCGCGCTCTCGCTCGCCAGCAGGCTGCTGCCGCCGGCCTTCTGCGCTTCGATCGATTGCTGGGTGACGGTTTCCTGCGACTGCGCCAGACGCTTCTGGTTGATCAGGGTTTGCAGTTCCTGGATCTCGCGGTCCAGGCGATCGGATTTCTCCGAGAGCAAGTCATGCTGAGCGTTGCCCAGATCCTGCAACTGGGTGTTGCCAGCCAGTTCCTGGCGGCGCAGCGGAATCAGCGCATTGAGTGCGGCCAGTTCGGCGTTCAACTGGTCGCGCTGTTCGGCGGTGACCGTTTTGCCCGTGTCCTTGCCGGATTTGAGGATGGTGTTGATCTGCTGGATGCGCGTCTGGCTGGCGGAAATCTCCGCCTGCGCACGCTCGGGGCGAGTCTGCGCGGTGATGATCAGACTGTTGGCTTCGGCCAGGGCTTTTTGCAGATCGCTTTGCTGGGTCGAGCGATCGGTGAGGATCTGCTCCAGTTGCTGGATCGACTCTTTCGGAAAACGTTGCGCTACCGGCACCGGTGCGGTGGCCTTGAGGCGGCTCAGTTCGCGGGTATTTTCAATCGTCTGCTTCGGCGCGTTGGCCAGCTGACGCTTGAGATCGATCAGCTTCTGCTCGTAATCACGCTGGTTGTTCAGTTGATTGAGGGTGTTCTGCAGGACGGTCTGCAGGGTCTTCTTGTCGGCGTCCGGCAGTTTGCTGTCAGCCAGCTTGTCGAGGCTGGCCTGCACGGCATCGCTGGACGGTGGTTCGGCAGCATGCAGCGGGCCGACGACAAGACTGAGGCCCAGCAGGGCCGCGGCGAAAAAGGAGCGCAGGGTAGGCATAGAGACCGGTCAAGCAAGTGAGAGTGGAAGCAGTTTAGAGGAAGAGTCCGGGGCCCGGGCGACTTCCTTCGGGGAATCTGACGCCCACTTTGCCGATCTTGTTCCCGTCCATGACCGCAACCGTCCAGTGGGTGTTGTTCCACTCCACCTGGTCGCCGACGATGGGGGCACCCCCGACTTTTTGCGCGATGAACGCGCCCAGGGTCATGTCCGGATCGATGCCTTCGGCCGGCAAGCCATACAGCGCTGCAACCGCTTTAAGCTGGGCGTCTCCTTCGAGTACGAAGTCGCCGAAGAAGCGCAAATCAAGGCCACGTTGCGGCGCCTGGCTGAACAGTTTGCCGAGGGCCGACAAGTTGTGTTCATGGCCAATAACACACAGCAAATCATCGACTTCCAGCACCGTACTACCCGACGGATGGAGCAGTTGCTGGCCACGAAACAGCGCCGCGATGCGTGTGCCTTCGGGCATTTTCAGCTCGCGCAGCGGCGAGCCGATGCACCATTTCTCCGCGCCGAGCTTGTAAACGAACAGTTCCCACTCGCTGGTGACGTGCACTTCCAGTGCCGCCCGGGATATCGGCGCGGGTTCTGGCGGAACGGTCACCTTGAGCAATTTGGCCACCCACGGCAGGCTCGTGCCCTGCACCAGCAGCGACACCAACACGATGAAGAACGCGAGATTAAAGTAGAGCTGCGCTTGCGGCAGGCCGGCCATCAGCGGGAACACCGCGAGAATGATCGGCACCGCGCCGCGCAGGCCGACCCAGGAAATAAAGGCTTTTTCGCGACCGTGGAAGGCCTTGAACGGCAGCAGGCCGACCATCACCGACAGCGGCCGCGCGAACAGGATCATCCACAGCGCCAGACCGAGGGCGGGCAGGGCGATCGGCAGCAGATCGTGGGGCGTGACCAGCAGGCCCAGCACGAGGAACATGCCGATCTGCGCCAGCCAGGCCATGCCGTCGAGCATGTGCAGAATGCCGTGGCGGCTACGCACCGGGCGGTTGCCGATCACCAGACCGCACAGGTACACGGCGAGAAAACCACTGCCGTGCAAGGCGTTGGTCAGCGCGAACACCACCAGACCGCCAGCGATGATCAGAATCGGATAGAGCCCGGCCGCGAGATTGATGCGGTTGACCAGTTGCAGCATCATCCAGCCGCCGCCCAGACCGATCACACCACCGATGCCGAACTCGCGGATCAGGTGGGTCAGCAGACTCCAGTGCAGGCCGGTTTCGCCGCTGGCGAGCATGTCGATCAGGGTGACGGTGAGAAACACCGCCATCGGGTCGTTGCTGCCGGATTCGATTTCCAGACTGGCGCTGACCCGTTCGTTGAGGCCTTTACCGCCGAGCAGCGAGAACACCGCAGCGGCGTCGGTCGAACCGACGATGGCGCCGATCAGCAGGCCCTGAATCAGATTGAGGTCGAACAGCCACGCAGCGGCCATGCCGGTCAGCCCGGTGGTGATCAACACCCCGACCGTGGCCAGCGACAGCGCCGGCCATAACGCCACGCGGAAACTCGACACCCGCGTACGCAAGCCGCCGTCGAGCAGGATCACTGCCAGGGCGAGGTTGCCGACCAGATAGGCCGTCGGGTAGTTATCGAAAATGATCCCGCCACCATCGACCCCGGCAGCCATGCCGACCGCGAGAATGATGACCAGAATCGGAATGCCGAGACGTGAAGAAAGAGAGCTGACAAGAATGCTTGCGCCTACCAGCAACGCGCCGATCAAGAACAGGCTGTTGATGGTCGTCGCATTCAAAGGCAGTACTCCAGAAGCGTAAAGACGGGGGCACAAACTGACCATGCAGTCTGCGTGCCAGCGATTCTAACCTGTTGAAATGTGATGCTGTCAAAAAGGTTTTCAGGGTGCATCAGGTTTTGCGGCAGGCGGAGGATTGCGGCCCTCACCCTAGCCCTCTCCCGGAGGGAGAGGGGACTGACCGAGGTGTTTGTAAAGGTTACACCGACTTGCAATATCGAGCCGAACTCAAAATCTGAAAGGCCCTCAATCTGCTCCCTTTCCCCCTCGCCCCCTTGGGGGAGAGGGCTGGGGTGAGGGGGGTAGCCTTTGATCTTAGAGGCTGAACCGCCCAACCATGTTGTTCAGATCCAGCGCCAGGCGCGACAGCTCATTGCTCGCCGCGCTGGTCTGATTGGCGCCGGTCGCCGACTGCACCGACAGATCGCGGATATTGACCAGGTTGCGATCGACTTCCCGCGCCACCTGCGCCTGCTCTTCGGCAGCGCTGGCGATGACCAGGTTGCGCTCGTTGATTTCGACGATGGCGCTGTTGATCGTGTCCAGCGACATCCCGGCGCCACGGGCGATGTTGAGCGTCGACTCGGCGCGCTCGGTGCTGTTGCGCATCGAATCCACGGCATGCTCGGTGCCGCTCTGGATGCTGCCGATCATGCGCTCGATTTCGCTGGTCGACTGCTGGGTGCGATGGGCCAGGGCGCGCACTTCGTCCGCCACCACGGCAAAACCACGACCGGCCTCACCGGCACGGGCCGCTTCGATCGCTGCGTTCAATGCCAGCAGGTTGGTCTGGTCGGCGAGGCCACGGATCACGTCGAGCACCTTGCCGATGTCGCGGGATTCATTGGCCAGGTCGCCGATCAGCGACGCGGTGCTCTGCACATCGGCGCTCATGCGTTCGATGGCGCTGACGGTTTCCTGCACCAGATCACGACCGTCGCCCGCCGAAGTGGTGGCGTTTTTCGAGGCTTCCGAAGTGCTGACCGCGTTGCGCGCGACTTCTTCGACGGCGCTGGTCATCTCGTTCACGGCAGTGGCCGCCTGCTCGATTTCGTTGTTCTGCTGGGTCAGGCCGCGAGCACTTTCATCGGTGACGCTGTTCAGCTCTTCTGCGGCAGACGCAAGCTGTGTGGCCGAACCGGAGATGCGCTGCAGGGTATCGCGCAGCTTCGATTGCATCTTCGCCATCGCCGCCAGCAAGCGCCCGGCTTCATCTTCGCCATCGACATGGATCGGCTGGGTCAGGTTGCCTTCGGCGATGGTTTCCGCCGCCTCCAGTGCCTTGGAAATCGGCTTGGTAATGCTCACGGTCAGCAACCAGGCGAACAGCAGGGTCAGGCCACTGGCGATCACCAGCAAGGTCACCACCAGATTGAACGACATCGAATACTGATCCTTCGCGCCCTGGTCGGTTTCGGCGATCTGCTGGGTGTTGATCTCCAGCAAGCGCGCCAGCGCGGTATTCACCGCTTCCGAATTGCTCAGCAAATCGCTGTTGAGCATCTGCCGCAACTCGTCGATCTGATTGTTGCGCGACAGGGTTTTCATCCGCTCTTCGAGCTGACGGTACTGCGCCAGCAATTGCACGTACTGATCGTACGCCGCACGTTCCTGCGGGCCTTCGATCAGTGGCTCGTATGCGCGTTGCGCATCGGCGATCTGGCGATTGCGCAGGTCGAACAGTTCGATGGTTTTCTGCTGCACGTCGGGTTCGCGGTTGATCAGCAAACGATAGGAGAGCACGCGCAGGCGCAGGGTCAGTTGGGTGAATTCGTCCAGAGCCTTGATCGACGGCACGCTGGCGGTGGCGATGTCTTCGCCGGCCGCGCGGATCTTGCTCATCTGGTTCAGCGCAAACACGCCGAGGATCAACATCAGGCCGCCGATCAGGGCGAAGCCGGTGAACGCCCGTGGGGCGATGTTCATATTGCGAAGGGACATGGGCGGATACCGAAAAGGGCCGCATCCATGCGGGCTGAGACTGCTGTATGGGTGACTTATCGGTCATACGACTAAAGTCTTGAGGTGGTGTGCGTATTTGTCGCAGACAGGCTTGAGCGACGAAGTGCAGGAACCAGATCGACCAATCACAGTCTTTTAAACTCGCGAGAAGCTTCGCCACCCAGGAAAATCAAGGCCTTGCGCCGGTTTAACCCTGGCATCCGTGGTGACTTTTCTTTATCGTACGCGCCCTTTGAAAAACGCTTGGAAGATCAAAATGTTGGAAGCATCCCTCAGCCAATTGGAACAGCTCGTCAGCGACCTGGTGCAACAGAACCAGACCCTGCTGCAGACCAACCAGACCCTGTCCACGGAACTGGCCCAGGCCAAGGATGAAAACGAAAACCTGCAACTGAACCTGATGGAGCAGGAAGAAAAACACGGCGCCACCGCCGCGCGCATCCAGGCGCTGGTTGATCGCGTCAATGCCGGTCCTGTCAGCGCATGAACCACGGCACAGCAGGGGTAAAAGTCATCTCCATTCTTGGCGAGGACTATTCGATCAAGGCACCGGCCGGGGAAGAACAGACCCTGTTGGACGCGGCGATGATGCTCAAGGCCGCGCTGGAAGACACCAAGCGCAAATACCCGACGCTGATCGGTGACCGTTTGCTGGTGCTGGCGGCGATGAATCTGTGCTCGCAGCAGATCGAAATGAAGAAACAGCACCAGGAAGAACTCGACCGTTATCAAGAGCAAGTCAGCGCCACGGTCGAGACGATTGCCAAGACCATCAGTCAGGGCTGATGGGGTTGCGCACAACCAGGGAATAGATTGTCGGTTGGTTTGTATACAATCGGCACGGCCGTTGCAGTGTTTCGGCCACTTATTCCTTGGGGGTGCTCCATGCAGTGGTGGCGACGCAGTATTCAGTGGCAGTTGATTCTCGGCATGGGCGCGGCCCTGCTGATCAGCATCGTGATTGTGGTTGGCATTTATACCCTGGTGGTCAACCGCCTCGCCCAGAGCTATCTGGTCGAACAAGCGCTGCCGTCGAGCATTGAAGCGACGCGCAACGATATCGAACGCATCCTCGTGCAACCGCTCACCGCCGCCAAGGACATCGCCAGCAACACCATGGTGCGTGACTGGCTGGCGACAGGCGAGGACAGCAGCAAAACCGCGCTCTTTGCGCAGTATCTGGAAGGCATCCGCGCCGAACACAAGGCCTTCACTGCGCTGATCATCGGCATCGAATCCAATCACTACATCACCGAAAAAGGCCTCGATCGCACCCTCAGTCGCGCGAAACCGGCCGACGCCTGGTTCTATTCCTTTCTCGACAGCAATCAGCCGCGCACCCTCAATATCGACAACGACGGCGCCACTGGCGAGCTGGCCCTGTTCATCGATCTGAAGGTCAAGCAGGCCGGCAAAGTTGTCGGTGTCGCCGGGCTCGGGCTGAGCATGAAAGAGCTGTCGGAGCTGATTCACAACTTCAGTTTCGGCGAGCGCGGCAAGGTCTATCTCGTGCGCTCCGACGGTTTGATTCAGGTCCATCCTGAGGCGCAGTTCAGCGGCAAGCGCACCTTGACCGAGCAGATCGGTGCCAACGCGGCGCAAGCGCTGATGGGGCACAAATCCGCAGTGAACAGCAGCTTCCAGCGCGAGGGTGAAGACTTCCTCGCTTTCAGCCTGCCCCTGCGCGATCTCGGCTGGACGCTGGTGGCCGAAGTGCCGCAGTCGCAGATCTACGCCGAAGCACGGAAAGCGATGTGGATGAGCGGCGGCATCGGTCTGGTGGTGGCGCTGGTCTGCCTGGCGTTGGTGGTGTGGCTGGCGCAGGGGCTGGTGCGACCGATTCGACAAGTAACACGGGCGCTGGTGGCCATCGGTAGCGGTGGTGGAGATTTGACCCACCGGTTAGATTCCAGCCGTGCCGATGAGTTGGGTGACCTCGCGCGCGGCTTCAACCGTTTCCTCGACAGCCAGCGCGCAATGATCGGTGAAGTGCTGACCACCAGCGAGCGCCTGCGCACAGCCGTAGGGCAAGTGGCTACGGTGGTGGACAACACCGCCGAGCGTTCCGGCCGGCAGCAGGAAATGACCGACATGGTAGCCACCGCCGTCCACGAAATGGGCCTGACCGTGCAGGAAATCGCGCAGAACGCTGGCAACGCCGCGCTTGCCTCGCAAACCGCGCGCGATGAGGCGTTGCAGGCACGGGAAGTGGTCGGTGGCTCGATCCGTCATATCGAAAGCATGTCCGATGAGATCGGCTTAGCGGCGGGCGCAGTGGGTGAGCTGGCGCAGCAAGTGGCGTCGATCGATTCGGTGCTGGCGGTGATTCGTGGCGTTTCCGAACAGACCAATCTGCTCGCACTCAACGCCGCCATCGAAGCTGCCCGCGCCGGCGATATGGGCCGTGGCTTCGCGGTGGTCGCCGATGAAGTGCGCACCCTCGCGCGCAGGACCCAGGCCTCGACCGACGAAATTCAATTGATGATCGGCAGCCTCAAGCAAGGCGCGGAAAACGCCGTGTCATCGATGCGCACCGGCCAGGCCGCTACCGGCACCGGGGTTGAATCGAGCCAGCGCACCGGCGCGTCGCTGACGGCGATCACCGGCCAGGTCGAGCGCATCAGCGATATGAACCATCAGGTGGCGACGGCAACCGAAGAGCAGTCCGCGGTGACTGAAGAGATCAACCGCAACGTGCAGGGGATTTCCGATCTGGCACGGGCGACGGCGGGGGAGGTTCGTGCGTGTCGTGAGGATTGTCAGATGTTGCAGCGGCTGGCGGATGATCTGGCGCGGCAGATGGGTGGGTTCAAACTGAGTTGAGTATCAGACCTGAAAAGCCCCTCACCCTAGCCCTCTCCCGGAGGGAGAGGGGACTGACCGAGGCGTCTATCGCTATACGTCGACCTGAAAACACCAGTCGATTATGGATCCGGCAAGGCCCTTTCAGGTCGGCGTACTTCTTGAATATTCCCCATTCGGCCCCCTCTCCCTCCGGGAGAGGGCTGGGGTGAGGGTAGCGTTTCAGAACCACGCATCCCGCATCCCCAGACACGTATCATCCCGCGCCTCCAGCAAGTCCAGCTCATGCTGGCAACCCGGCACTTCCCATGTCAGGAAATACCGCGCCGCCTGCAACTTGCCCTTATAGAAGTCGACATCCGCCGCATTTCCTTTGGCCAGGCCTTCCTCGGCGCGGATCGCCTGCTCCAGCCAGCGCCAGCCGATCACTGCGTGGCCGAACACTTTCAGGTACAGCGCCGAGTTCGCCAGGCTGCTGTTGACCTTGCCTTGGGCCAGATCGGTGAGCAGGCCGATGGTCACGGTTTGCAGGCGGGCAACGAGTTTTTCCAGCGGTTCGCGCAGGGTGGTCAACGAATCGTATTCAGTGGCACGTTCGGCCGTGTTGGCGATCAATCGAATCAGCTGCTTGAGACCGGCGCCACCGTTCTGCGCCAGTTTGCGCCCGAGCAAATCCAGCGACTGGATGCCGTGGGTGCCTTCGTGGATCGGATTCAAGCGGTTGTCGCGATAGTACTGCTCCACCGGGTACTCACGGGTGTAGCCGTGGCCGCCAAGAATCTGGATCGCCAGTTCGTTGGCCTTCAGGCAAAACTCCGAAGGCCAGGATTTGACGATCGGTGTCAGCAAGTCCAACAGTTCATGAGCCTGTTTGCGTTCGGCTTCGGTTTCCAGCGTGGTGGTGTCATCGAACAACCGCGCGGCGTACAGGCCGAGGTCAAACGCACCTTCGACGTAGGATTTCTGCGTCAGCAGCATGCGTCTGACGTCCGCGTGCTGAATGATCGCCACCGGCGCAGTGGTCGGATCCTTGCTGTCCGGCACCCGGCCCTGCGGCCGCTCACGCGCATATTCCAGTGAATACAGGTAACCGGCATAGCCGAGCATCACCGCGCCCATGCCGACGCCGATTCGCGCTTCGTTCATCATCTGGAACATGTAGCTCAAACCATGGTGCGGTTTGCCCACCAGATAGCCGACGCACTCACCGTTATCGCCGAAGTTCAGCGCCGTCGATGTGGTGCCGCGCCAGCCCATCTTGTGGAACAAGCCGGCGAGCAGCACGTCGTTGCGCTGGCCGAGGTTGCCGTCGTCGTTGACCAGAAACTTCGGCACGATAAACAGCGAAATACCTTTCACCCCCGGCGGTGCGTCCGGCAGTTTGGCCAGGACCATGTGCACGATGTTTTCCGACAGCGGATGATCGCCGCCGGAAATGAAGATCTTGTTGCCCTTCAGGCGATAGGTGCCGTCGGACGCAGGCTCGGCGCGGGTACGAATGTCCGACAGCGATGAACCGGCATGGGGCTCGGTCAGGGCCATGGTGCCGAAGAAACGTCCGTCGATCATCGGTTGCAGGAAGCGCTGTTTCTGCTCTTCGCTGCCAAAGCTCTCGATCAGGTTGGCCGCGCCCATGGTCAGGAACGGGTAGGACGTCGAAGCTGCGTTGGCGGACTGGAAATGCGCGAAGCAGGCTTGCGACAGCAGGGTCGGCAATTGCATACCGCCGGCGTCGAAACTTCGCGCTGCGTTAAGGAATCCGGCCTCAAGGAAGGCATCCACCGCCGGTTTCACTTCAGGAATCAGGATCGCCTTACCATCCTCGTAGCGCGGCTCGTTCTCGTCGCCCTTGCGGTTGTGCGGCGCAAAGTACTTCTCGGCGATGTTGCGCGCGGTGCCGATGGCGGCGTCGAAGGTTTCGCGGTTGTGCTCGGCAAAGCGCTCACGCCGGGTCAGGCCCTCGGCATCAAGGACTTCATACAGCTCGAAAGCCAGATTGCGGGAACTGAGCAGCGTCTCGGACATGGCGGCCTACCTGGAAATTGGGGGTGGACCGAGTCTAAGGCGGTGGAATAGAGGCTGGATAGGATGATTGATGAGAGTGATGCAGAAGCAAAAGATCGCAGCCTTCGGCAGCTCCTACATTTGGAATGCGTTTCCCTGTAGGAGCTGCCGAAGGCTGCGATCTTTTGATCTTCTGTGGAAGCGAGCCTGCTCGCGAAAGCGGTGGGTCAGGCAACATTGATGTCGACTGAAACGCCGTCTTCGCGAGCAGGCTCGCTCCCACAGAGTATTGCGTACCAGGCGACCATTGCGGTCGCCTGGATTTACAGCGGTTTAACCGATCGTCATCAAGCTGGCGTTACCCCCCGCCGCAGCGGTGTTCACGCTCAATGCCCGCTCGATCACCAGACGCTCCAGGGCAATGTTGGTCTCGCCCTGGGACAGTCCCTGAACGCCAACGATCGCGCCGCCACGCTGGGCGATCTGCTGGCAGACGCCGCGCAACTGGTCGGAGTGGCCGTGATGCAGCACGGCATCGAACACCACTTCGTCCTTGTTCCAGTCGGCAACGCGTTTGATCCGCGCCTGGACTTCCTTCGGCAGACGGGCGAGCAACGCCTTGGTCAGCTCGGTTTCCGGCCACACCGCCGAACCGCCAACCGCCAGCACCGCCGCCAGTTGCGTCAGCAGATCACCTTCAACTTCCGCCAGGCACAGCACGTGTTCGCGCGGCAGAATGGCGTAGCTGTTTTTCTCGCCGGTCGGGCCAGCCAGCACGCGGGTAATGCCGCTCTGCGATTGCGCTGCGTATTGCACGCACAGGGTGCTCAGATCGGCGAACTTGTTGTTGTCGGCCCAGGCTTTCAGAGCGTTCAACGATTGGCTCATGGCATCGCGCAAGCGCACGTCCGGGGCGACGATGGCGTCACCGCGAGCGAAGGATTGCTCGATGGCGTCGCTAGGACGCGTCGACAGCAAACGGTACAGATACAGCGGGCCGCCGGCTTTCGGGCCAGTACCCGACAGGCCTTCGCCGCCGAATGGCTGCACGCCGACCACGGCACCGACGATGTTGCGGTTGACGTAGACGTTACCGGCGTTGACGTTGTCGATCACCTTGGCGATGGTCTCGTCGATGCGCGTGTGCACGCCCAGCGTCAGGCCATAACCGGAGGCGTTGATCTGGCCGATCAGTTGATCCAGCTCTTTGCGCTTGTAGCGCACCACGTGCAGTACCGGGCCGAAGATTTCGCGTTGCAGTTCGTCGAAGCTTTCCAGCTCGATCAGGGTCGGCATGACGAAGGTGCCGCGCTTGATCTCTTCGCTGTCGGCAATCGCAACCTGGTAAACATTGCGACCCTTATCGCGCATGCCCTGGATATGCTTGTCGATACCGGCCTTGGCTTCGGCGTCGATCACCGGGCCGATGTCCACGGACAGACGCTCGGGGTTGCCGAGACGGCTTTCGGCCATGGCACCTTTGAGCATTTCGATGACGCGATCGGCGGAATCTTCCTGCAGGCACAGCACGCGCAACGCCGAGCAGCGCTGACCGGCGCTGTCGAAGGCCGACGACACTACGTCGATCACGACTTGTTCAGTCAAAGCCGAGGAATCGACGATCATCGCGTTCTGGCCACCGGTTTCGGCGATCAGCGGAATCGGACGGCCCTGGCTGTCGAGACGGCCAGCGATGTTGCGTTGCAGCAAGCGCGCGACTTCGGTGGAACCGGTGAACATCACGCCTTTGACGCGCTCGTCACCGACCAGACCGGCGCCGACGGTTTCACCGCGCCCCGGCAGCAGTTGCAGCACGCCTTCCGGGATGCCGGCTTCGAGCATCAGGCGCACAGCCTGAGCCGCTACCAGCGGAGTCTGCTCGGCCGGTTTGGCCAGTACCGGATTACCGGCAGCCAATGCCGCAGCGACCTGGCCGCTGAAGATTGCCAGCGGGAAGTTCCACGGGCTGATGCACACCACCGGGCCCAGTGGGCGGTGGGCGTCGTTGCTGAAATCGTTGCGCGCCTGCACTGCGTAATAACGCAGGAAGTCGACTGCTTCGCGGACTTCGGCGATGGCGTTGGCGTAGGTCTTGCCGGCTTCGCGAGCCAACAGGCCCATCAGCGGCTGGATCTCGCCTTCCATCAAGTCAGCGGCACGTTCCAGGATCGCAGCACGTTCGGCCGGCGGGGTGGCCTGCCAGATCGGCGCGGCGTTCAGCGCGCATTGAATGGCGCTGTCGACATCTTCAACGGTAGCTTCTTGAACATGACCGACCACATCGCGGTGATCGGACGGGTTCAGCACGGCGACCGGCGTTTCGTTGCTGGACGCGCAACCGAGCATCGGCGCGGCTTTCCAGTCGTTGTGCGCGGTGGCAAGCAGGGCGCAGGACAGCGAGGCCAGACGATGTTCGTTGGCCATGTCGATGCCGCTCGAGTTGGCGCGCTCGGCACCGTACAGGTCACGCGGCAGCGGAATGCGCGGGTGCGGCAGGCCGAAACCACCTTCCACGGTGGCCATCTGCTCGATCTGCGCCACCGGATCGGCCACCAGTTCCTGAATCGAAATCGACTGGTCGGCGATACGGTTGACGAACGAAGTGTTGGCACCGTTTTCCAGCAGACGACGCACGAGGTACGCCAGCAGGGTTTCGTGGGTGCCGACCGGTGCGTACACGCGGCACGGACGGTTCAGCTTGCCTTCGGCAACCTTGCCGACAACCTGCTCGTAGAGCGGTTCGCCCATGCCGTGCAGGCACTGGAATTCGTACTGGCCCGGGTAATAGTTCTGACCGGCGATGTGGTAAATGGCCGACAGGGTGTGGGCGTTGTGCGTGGCGAACTGCGGGTAGATGACTTCCGGCACCGACAGCAGTTTGCGTGCGCAAGCAATGTAGGAAACGTCGGTGTACACCTTGCGGGTGTAGACCGGATAGCCTTCCAGACCCTCGACCTGAGCACGTTTGATTTCGCTGTCCCAGTACGCGCCTTTTACCAGGCGGATCATCAGGCGATGACGGCTGCGGCGGGCCAGATCGATCACGTAGTCGATCACGTACGGGCAACGTTTCTGGTAAGCCTGGATAACGAAACCGATGCCGTTCCAGCCAGTCAGTTGCGGCTCGAAGCACAGACGTTCGAGCAGATCCAGCGACAGCTCGAGGCGGTCGGCTTCTTCGGCGTCGATGTTCAGGCCGATGTCGTATTGCTTGGCCAGCAGGGTCAGCGACAGCAGGCGCGGGTACAGCTCGTCCATCACGCGCTCGTACTGCGCACGGCTGTAGCGCGGGTGCAGCGCCGAGAGCTTGATGGAGATGCCCGGGCCTTCATAAATTCCACGACCGTGGGACGCTTTGCCGATCGAGTGGATCGCTTGTTCGTACGAGGCCAGGTATTTTTGCGCGTCGACTTCAGTGAGTGCCGCTTCACCGAGCATGTCGTAGGAGTAACGGAAGCCCTTGGCTTCGAACTTGCTCGCATTGGCCAGTGCTTCGGCGATGGTTTCGCCAGTGACGAACTGCTCGCCCATCAGGCGCATGGCCATGTCGACGCCCTTGCGGATCATCGGCTCGCCGCTCTTACCGATGATGCGGCTCAGCGACGAGGTCAGGCCGGCTTCGTTGTGGGTGGAAACCAGTTTGCCAGTCAGCAGCAGGCCCCAGGTCGCAGCGTTGACGAACAGCGAAGGGCTGTTGCCCAGGTGCGGATGCCAGTTGCCGGTGCTGATCTTGTCGCGGATCAGCGCATCGCGGGTGCCTTTGTCCGGGATGCGCAGCAGCGCTTCGGCCAGGCACATCAGCGCCACGCCTTCCTGGGACGACAGGGAAAATTCCTGCAGCAGGCCCTGAACAATACCGGCACGACCGCCGGCACTTTTCTGGTTACGCAGTTTTTCGGCGATGGTCGCCGCGAGCTTGTTGGTGGCTTCGGCCATCGGGGCCGGCAGGCGCGCCTGCTCGATCAGCATTGGCACCACTTCCGGCTCAGGACGGCGGTAAGCAGCGGTGATCGAAGCGCGCAGTACCGATTGCGGGAGGATGCTTTCAGCGAATTCGAGGAAGCATTGGTGAGCGTGATCGGTCTGCACTTCGCCTGCGTCATCGGCGTCTTTGGCGGTCAAACCGTTCAACTCGGTCAGGGTTGCACCACCCTCGAGTTTTTCCAGGTAATTGAAAATTGCCTGCTTGATCAGCCAGTGCGGCGTGCGATCAATCGAGGTTGCGGCAGCCTTCAGGCGCTCGCGGGTCGGGTCATCGAGTTTGACCCCAAGGGTGGTGGTAGCCATATTTTTATCCTCATGGTTGCCACAGTTGCGTGGCATCAGCTGGCCGCAAGATTAGCCTTGCGCTGAATGAGGTGCAACCGGGTGCAACCCTTTTTTTGCCGGAATAATACGCAGCTCGTCAGGAAATAATTTCTGGTACGAAAGTGCTGCTCCTGCTTGGTGCTTTTACTTCTAGTAAAGAGGCGTGACTGCCACAAAAGGGAGCAAAAACGGGGTGATCGTCGATTAATTCGACTGGGTGCAACTAATTCTCGCGAAACTGGTTGCACCTTATTTGCTTTGTTGCATAGCATTCGCCGCCAAGGTGCAACCGGGAATAACCCGGTGTACCGGCTGATGGCTTTCCTGGGGAAACATCAGTCTTAAATGCGCGGGATCCCGGATCGTCTGCCAAACGTCGTCGTTTGCGAGCGGTTCACCACCGCCGCTACATAAAAACAAAGCCAGGGCGTAACTCAATGAGCGTAAGCAATCCAACCCTGATCACGTTCGTGATCTACATCGCAGCAATGGTGCTGATCGGTTTCATGGCCTATCGCTCCACCAATAACCTTTCCGACTATATTCTCGGCGGTCGCAGCCTCGGCAGCGTCGTCACCGCGCTGTCTGCCGGTGCCTCCGACATGAGCGGCTGGTTGCTGATGGGCCTGCCGGGCGCCATCTACATGTCCGGTCTGTCCGAAAGCTGGATCGCCATCGGCCTGATCGTCGGTGCCTACCTGAACTGGCTGTTCGTCGCCGGCCGTCTGCGGGTGCAGACCGAGCACAACGGCGATGCACTGACTCTGCCGGACTACTTCTCCAGCCGTTTCGAAGATAAAAGCGGCTTGCTGCGGATTATCTCGGCGGTGGTGATTCTGGTGTTCTTCACCATCTACTGCGCTTCCGGCATCGTCGCCGGTGCGCGTCTGTTCGAAAGCACCTTTGGCATGTCCTACGAGACGGCGCTGTGGGCCGGTGCTGCGGCGACCATTGCTTACACCTTCGTCGGCGGTTTTCTCGCGGTGAGCTGGACCGACACCGTACAAGCGACCCTGATGATCTTCGCGCTGATCCTTACGCCGATCATCGTCCTGCTGGCCACCGGCGGCGTCGACACCACGTTCCTGGCCATCGAAGCGCAGGATCCGAGCAACTTCGACATGCTCAAAGGCACCACCTTCATTGGCATCATCTCGCTGATGGGTTGGGGTCTGGGCTACTTCGGCCAGCCGCACATCCTCGCGCGTTTCATGGCGGCGGATTCGGTGAAGTCGATCGCCAAGGCGCGTCGCATTTCCATGGCCTGGATGATCCTGTGCCTGGGCGGCACCGTGGCGGTGGGCTTCTTCGGTATCGCTTACTTCTCGGCGCACCCGGAAGTGGCCGGTCCGGTCACCGAGAACCCGGAGCGCGTGTTCATCGAACTGGCGAAAATCCTCTTCAACCCATGGGTTGCCGGTGTGCTGCTGTCGGCCATTCTGGCTGCGGTAATGAGCACCCTGAGCTGCCAGTTGCTGGTGTGCTCAAGCGCCCTGACCGAAGACTTCTACAAGACCTTTCTGCGCAAGTCCGCCTCCCAGCTTGAGCTGGTCTGGGTCGGTCGTGCCATGGTGCTGCTGGTAGCCTTGATTGCCATCGCGATGGCTGCCAACCCGGAAAACCGTGTACTGGGTCTGGTGTCCTACGCCTGGGCCGGTTTCGGTGCTGCGTTCGGACCGGTCGTGCTGATCTCGGTCGTCTGGAAAGACATGACCCGCAACGGCGCACTGGCCGGCATTCTGGTCGGCGCGATCACCGTGGTGGTCTGGAAGCACTTCGAACTGCTGGGTCTGTACGAAATCATTCCTGGCTTCATCTTCGCCAGCCTGGCCATCTACTTTGTCAGCAAGGCGGGTGAACCGACTCGCGGCATGGTTGAGCGTTTCGAGGCAGCGGAAAAAGATTTCCATCTGAACAAGTGATGGACTGAGCTTCGGCTCACATGAAATCGGCCCGCTTCCTACCGGAGGCGGGCCGTTTTTTATGGCCTGTGATTTCTCGAATCCTGTGGAAATCCATTGTGGGAGCGAGCCTGCTCGCGAATGCGATTGATCATTCAATGAATGTATCGACTGACATGCCGCTTTCGCGAGCAGGCTCGCTCCCACAGGGTGGGTGGCAGGTTTGATTGAATTGTCTGTAGTCGAACGGCCGAATTAACAAGGTCCTTTCAGCAAACCACGTAGGGCAAATCTGAATTTCCCGTCACCTGCTCATCACCCCTTGCCCCTCATGCAGAATCGCCCGCCCTCACACTGCAGAGAGACATCGGATGTTCGCGCCTGCCAATCAACCGCGTTTCACGTTGACCCTCGAAGGCGCCCGGCACGACCTCAAGGTCCTTGAGTTCACGGGCAGGGAAGCCATCAGCCAACCCTTTCGCTTCGAGCTGGAACTGGTCAGCGAGCGGCCGGACCTGGATCTGGAAAGCCTGCTGCATGGTCAGGCGTTTCTGAGTTTCGATGCTCAGGGTTGCGGTATTCATGGTCAGATTTATCAGGTCGGGCAGGGCGATTCCGGGAAACGTCTGACACGCTATCACCTCAGCCTTGTCCCGCGTCTGACGTATCTGGGGCATCGCATCAACCAGCGGATTTTTCAGCATCAGAACGTGCCGCAAATTGTCACGCAGATCCTCAAGGACCATTCGATCCTGCGCGATGCCTTTGAATTTCGCCTGGGCAGCGAATACCCGGAGCGCGAATACTGCGTGCAATACGCCGAAAGCGATCTGGCCTTCATCCAGCGTCTGTGTGCCGAAGTCGGCATTCATTACCACTTTCAACACAGCCCCGAAGGCCATTTGCTGGTATTCGGCGACGACCAGACCGTGTTCCCCAAGCTGCCCGAGCCGACGCTGTATCTGCCGGGCAGCGGCATGTCGGCGGGCGCGCCGGCGATTCAGCGTTTCAATGTGCGCGTGGAAACCCGCACCAGCGTCGTCACCCGGCGCGACTACAACTTCGAAAAACCACGCCTGTCGCTGGAAAGTCGCAGTGACGGCGAGCAGCGTCCAGTGCTGGAGGACTATCACTTTCCCGGTCAATTCAATGATCGCGAAACCGGCAAAGGCCTGACGCGCCGCGCGCTTGAACGTCATGTCGCCGATTACCGTCAAGCCGAAGGCACCAGCGACGAATCCTCGCTGGTCTGCGGCCATTTCCTGCAACTCACCGGGCATCCGCGCAGCGACTGGAATGATCTGTGGTTGCTCACCTGTGTCGAGCATCGCGGCCGTCAGCCGCAGGTGCTTGAGGAATCGGTGACCAGCGATGGCGAATCCTTCCAGGGCTACCGCAATACTTTCGTCGCCACGCCGTGGGACGTGGTCTTTCGTCCGGCGCTGTGCCCGGAAAAACCGCGCATGTCGGGCTACCAACCTGCCGTGGTCACCGGCCCGAAAGACCTTGAGATCCATTGCGATGAATACGGCCGGGTCAAAGTGCAACTGGTCTGGGACCGCGATGGCGAACTCAATGAGCACTCCAGTTGCTGGCTGC
This sequence comes from Pseudomonas sp. TE9122, assembly GCF_056278925.1. Classification (NCBI taxonomy): domain Bacteria; kingdom Pseudomonadati; phylum Pseudomonadota; class Gammaproteobacteria; order Pseudomonadales; family Pseudomonadaceae; genus Pseudomonas; species Pseudomonas sp. TE9122. The sequence goes on from NZ_JBWBQI010000001.1 coordinate 5,928,076, forward strand.
GCGTTGCGACCGGTTGGGCTCACGATCACTACGGCAGCGTGTTGATTCCGCGCGTCGGCATGGAAGTTTTGGTCGGCTTCATTGATGGCGATGCCGACAAGCCGCTGGTCATGGGTTGCCTGCCGAATGCGGCGACCCCGGTGCCGCTGGATCTGCCGGCAGACAAGACCCGCAGTATCTTCCGCAGCCAGAGCAGCCCTGGCGGTGGCGGTTATAACGAACTGCGCATCGAAGACAAAAAAGGCGCCGAGGAAATCTACCTGCGTGCCCAGCGCAACTGGACCCAGCATGTACTCAACGACCAGCAGCTGCAGGTCGATAATCAGCGCAGTGTGGTGGTCACCGGCATCGCCCGCCATGAACTCAAGGCCGACGAACAACGCATTACTCACGGCCAGCGCCAGACCGAAGTCAGGCAGGATGATCATTTGTCCGTGCTCGGCGACCGGCAGGTCCGGGTGAACAATCAAGCCACCAGCGCCTCGGCGCAGATCCATATCAGTGCTGGTCAGCAAGTGGTCATCGACGGCGGCGCGAGCGCGACGATTCAGGCCGGCGGGCAGTGGATCAACATCGGCCCCGGCGGAATTTTCAGCAGCGTGCCGATCGTCGTGGGCGGCGCGCCGATGGCGGCGACCAGCGCTGCGCCGGTGGTGCCGGGATTGCCGGAGAAACTGGCCGCTGCGCCGGCGGCGATTCTCACCGCCGCACAGATCATGAGTCTCAAAGGTGATGCGCCATTCTGCGAGGAGTGTGAGCGTTGTAAGGATGGTGTTTGTGCAGCGTGAGGAATTGACGCCCGAACAATGGCTGGCGCGGCAGCCGCTGCATGCGTCGGAACAACTGTTCGCCATTTTCAGCCGCGCCAGCGACGCCGATGCCTTCAAAGCCTGGCAGGGCACGGCGAATCCGGTCTGGGCCGAAACCATTTATGCCGAGTGGGACGCGGTGATGCCCTACGTGGGAATTGTCGCTGTAGACAGTGAGTTTTTACGTTGGGTGGCGGAAACAGAATCCCGGGATTGGGGATGGTTGGCGGTGTCTTCGGCGGATCTTGACGTGCTGGTCGAACATTTCCGCAGCCTCACTCAGGTGCTGATGCCGGACGGTAAAACCGTGTTTTTCCGCTTTTGGGATGGTCGTTTTTTACTGCCTCTTTTGCACTCTGACGAGGTCATTCCCGCGCAATGGCTGCCAGTCGTTTCACGAGCCTTGATCAATGGCCAAGCCATTGAAATCGGGGGCCGTGCGCTGGTTTCGGGGCGGGTCTTTCCGTGGTGGAGCGTGCCGCAGTCGTTGTTAGCGCAGACTGATGCAAGCGTACGCATCGCCAATGCTTTGCAATGGCTGAGCGAGGAGCAACCGGCCATATTCGAGGCGTTTCCCGAGACGGTCCTGCGTTGCAAGGTCGGGCAGTTTTTCAAATTATCGATGTCGGAAGATTCGTCACGATCGGCGCTTCTGGAGTTTTTGCTGGCAGAGGCAGAGTGAAGTTTCGGGGCAAACGCTTCGGACGTTTCCTTCGAATCGCGGCGGTTTTCATGAACTGGTGCGTGGTGGGATGCAGGGATAGTCTTTTCGTTGTCACCGCGAGAGTGGTGGCAGGGTGAAGGATTCCCGCATTCATGACGTTACAGTTCGTTGGCTTTTTGCGGCACTTGGTTCAAGTCCGTAAGATCGTTCGCGGCGGCTGTGCGTGGGGCACGCTTCGGCGTGGCCGAGGTCCATGATTGCTCGGTTCCTACTCCCGCGCACAGCTGCCACCCTAACCCGTAGGAAGGTGTGATGGCGGCTCACGTTTATCAATCATGGGACCCGGAAAATGACCAATATGCATACTGATTCACCCTACGAAAAAATCACTCCTCACCCCGACAACCGCTTCATGGCCCTCACCGGCAATTGCAGCGACATGCCCAGCCTGTTCGTCGACACCCACGTGCCCCTCGACATCCTCATGGACGCCGCCAACCATCGCATCCGCGCCGTGGTCCAGGTCCTGGAAAACATGTGCATGCGCGGCTCGATCGAATGCGACTCCGTGATCCTCAGCGACTTCGCCCTGCTGTGCGCCATCCCATTGCGCGATGGCTGTGATGTGCTCGATGTCATCGGCAGACGCTTGCGCAGCATGCCCGCCTGAAGATCAGAAGATCGCAGCCTTCGGCAGAGTGGACGCCTATCCCATGTAGGGGCTGCCGAAGACTGCGATCTTTTGTCGTTGAAGAGCAAGTCACGGCGTTGTTTTAGGCTGCGAAGCCAACCTTATTGAAGCGGTAAACAGAATTTTTTATCAGGGTTACTTTTTTTATATCTTTGTCACATTTCCCAGAAGTCTGCCAGCAGCGCCGTCGCTAATGGTAAAGCTGACCTTGTCACCAACTTTCAGGCGGGGATCGCCCGGAGTGCTTACGCTCAGGTCTCCACTGTTGTCATCGGGTTTCACCGTTATTGAGTATGTTGGGTACGGCCCGCCTGCACCACTGGTATAGGCGCTAATCACGGTGCCATTGCCCGATGTATTTACAGTAATTTTTGCCATTTCCAATCTCCTTCCAGTCGTAGTCTAGAATCAGGGCGATCGATTGATTTTCGCGTCGTTCAGACTATGGATCAGTAGCTACCGATAACGCCACTGTCAGATCTGACAGGTAATTGCATTAAATACTACCGTCTATCCAAATTCGACCTTTGTGCAGCTCCGTAAAATTCCTCATCTCCGATTTCCTGATATGGCCTTCAACTACCCCCCACTTTGCGCCGTGCTCCTGGTGCTGGAGAATATATGCATGCGCCGTTCGATCAAGGTGACTCGATGATCCTCAGCGACTTCGCCAAATTCTGCGCCATCCCCTTGCTCGACGTCATCGGGCGACGTCTGGGCGCCATGCCTGCCTGAACTGTTCAGAAGCAAAATCAAAAGATCGCAGCCTTCGTCAGCTCCTACACGGGATCATCTGTAGTAGCTGCCGAAGGCTGCGATCTTTTGACGTTTAGGGTTCAGCAGTCAGTCTGCGATGTGCCGATCCTGGGTCTTGATAAAACTGTCGAAAGCCTCTGACTTGAGACCTCCAGGCACCCATAAAAAACGAAATGGCTTTTCGAGTGTTTGCTGATCGACGGTGTCTGCTCAGATGCCGCATACACATAGTTTCTGGTTGTTTTATAACGATCGTGCAGCACTTGCAGCGTGTCTTCATTTTGCTGGATGGAATGCAGGCCGTTGCCCATGAATGAGTAGGCATTGGCGGATAGTGCAATGTCTTTTCTCTGGGCTGATTGCTCATTGAATGGCGCCAGGATGCAGTTGGCTCCGCCCGTAGTTCTTTAGAGTCTGGCGTGCCTGTTCAATGTGGGTTTCGTCGGCAAGGGCGAGGTATGGACTAAGAAGGCTGAGTAAACAGATGATCAGATATCGCATGAATTTTTGACTTCCTGTCGTTGATGGTTAGCCAGTTTAACGCCATAAAAGCAAAGCCCCTCACCCTAGCCCTCTCCCAGAGGGAGAGGGGACTGACCGAGTTGTCTGGGTGTTGTACGCCGACCTGCGACTTCAGCGGTGAACTTCGCTTGGCCAAGCCTGGATGGTGGTGTTCTTTCGGGGGACTGACCGAGTTGTCTTGGTGTTGTACGCCGACCTGCGACTTCAGCGGTGAACTTCGTTTGGCCAAGCCTGGATGGTGGTGTTCTTTCGGGGGACTGACCGAGTTGTCTGGGTGTTGTACGCCGACCTGCGACTTCAGCGGTGAACTTCGTTTGGCCAAGCCTGAGATTACGTCGATCATTCAGGTCGATGTAACTCGCAAGATCGCCACCGTAAGTCCCCTCTCCCTTCGGGAGAGGGTTAGGGTGAGGGAAAGGCGTTTGTCCACTCGGCTGCGAACCCCTGACTTGCCGACCGGTAAAAGGTAAACTTTGCGGCCCTCGCAGGAGCAGCCATGAATTATCGTCACGCCTTCCATGCCGGCAATCACGCCGATGTTTTCAAACACCTGACCTTGACCCGCCTCATCGCTCTGATGTCGCGCAAGGAGCAGCCGTTTGCCTATCTCGACACGCACGCCGGCATCGGTCTGTATGACTTGCAGGGCGATCAGGCCAATCGCACCGGCGAGTACCTGGAAGGCATTGCGCGCTTGTGGGATCAGCCGGACCTGCCGGCGCTGACTGCCGACTATATGAAGGTGCTGCACGAGATGAACCCGGATGGCCAGTTGCGCTATTACCCGGGTTCGCCGGAGCTGGCACGACGTCTGACGCGGCCGCAGGATCGGGTGATGCTCAACGAGAAGCATCCCGAAGATGGCGTGTTGCTCAAGGACAACATGGCCGGCGATCGTCGGGTAAAAGTGCATCTGGGCGAGGGCTGGCACGTGGCGCGGGCGATGTTGCCGGTGCAGGAGAAGCGCGCGGTGATGCTGATCGATCCGCCGTTCGAGCAACTGGACGAGATGCAGCGCTGCGCGGCGTCGATGAAAGAAGCCATCGGCCGCATGCGCCAGACCGTGGCAGCGATCTGGTATCCGGTGAAGGATCAGCGTGCATTGCGGCGTTTCTATCAAGACCTGGCGGGCACGGGTGCGCCGAAGTTGCTGCGTGTGGATCTGCTGGTGCATCCACTGGACACGCCGAACAGCCTGAACGGTTCCGGGCTGGCGATCGCCAATCCGCCGTGGGGGCTGGAAGAAGAATTGCGTGAGCTGCTGCCGTGGTTGTCGAAGAAGCTGGGGCAGACTCAGGGTGGCTGGCAGATGGATTGGTTGATTGCCGAGAGTTGATCAACAGCAAGATCAAAAGATCGCAGCGTTCCGCAGCTCCTACAGTTGAATGCGTTTCCCTGTAGGAGCTGCCGAAGGCTGCGATCTTTGGCTTTCAGGGGTTAGTTGCCCGCCAGGCTCGCTGGCATGCAAACGCCGGTGCCGCCAATCCCGCAATAACCCTCAGGGTTCTTCGCCAGATACTGCTGGTGATACGTCTCGGCGAAGTACACGGTCGGTGCCAGTTCGATCTCGGTGCTGATTTCGCCCAGACCCGCCTTCGACAGTTCCGCCTGATACACAGCCTTGCTCTTCAGCGCCGCGTCCAGATGCTCAGGCGAGGTCGCGTAGATCACCGAGCGGTACTGGGTGCCGATGTCGTTGCCCTGACGCATACCCTGAGTCGGGTTGTGCAGTTCCCAGAACATCGCCAGCAGCTCTTCATAGCTGACTTGGGCCTTGTCATACACCACCAATACCACTTCGGCGTGGCCGGTCAGGCCCGAGCAGACTTCTTCGTACGTCGGGTTCGGCGTGAAGCCGCCGGCGTAACCGACCACGGTGCTGACCACACCTTCGCGCTGCCAGAAACGTCGTTCCGCGCCCCAGAAGCAACCCAGACCGAAAATCGCAAAGTCGACGTCCTGAAAGAATGGACCGAGCAGCGGGGTGTCTTCGAAGACAAAGTGTTTTTCCGGCAGGGTCATCGCGGTTTCGCGGCCGGGCAGGGCTTGTTCTTTGGTTGGAAGCACGTTTTTGTTCACCAGAATTTCCGAGCGCAGAACCATGAGCGTTCCTCTCAGTCAGGTTGGAGGTAAAAAGTCAGACCGCCAGTGTGCCGAATGATGCCGGAATTCGCACTATCAAAACTGTGGGAGCGAGCCTGCTCGCGAAAGCGGGGTGTCAGGCGACGAAGATGTCGACGGTTTTATCGCCTTCGCGAGCAGGCTCGCTCCCACAAGGGATCTTCATAGAAGCCGAGGTTAGAGGCAGAGCGGGCCGCGCGGATAGCGCTTGAGAGCCTGGATCAGCTCGCCGCCTGGAATCGGTCGGTCGAACAGATAACCCTGGCCGACGTCGCAACGGTGTCGACGCAGGAAGGCCAGTTGCTCGGCGGTTTCGATGCCTTCAGCCACAACCTTGAGTTTCAGGTTGTGGGCCATGGCGATCACCGCCGAGGTGATTTCCATATCGTCCTGGTTGTCGGGGATTTCGTGGATGAAGCTGCGATCGATCTTGATGATGTCGATCGGGAATTTCTTCAGATAGCTCAGCGACGAGTACCCGGTGCCGAAGTCATCCATGGCCAGGGTCAGGCCCAGGCGCTTGAGCTGGTCGAGTTGCAAATGCGTGTCTTCGGTGGCTTCCAGCAGCAGGCCTTCGGTCAGCTCGAGTTCGAGCAGATTGGCCGGCAGCGCTTCTTCCCTGAGGATGTTGGCGATCGAGGCGACCAGATCCGGATCAGAGAACTGTTTCGGTGACAGATTGATTGCCACCTGCAGATTGCCCAGGCCGGCAGCGGTCAAGGATTTGCTCATGCGGCACGCCTGACGCGCGATCCACTTGCCGATCGGAATGATCAGGCCGGTTTCCTCGGCGACGCTGATGAACTGATCCGGGCGAATCATGCCGCGCTCCGGGTGGTTCCAGCGCAACAGCGCTTCCATCCCCAGCAGACGACCGCTGCGCAGGCACAGTTTCGGCTGGTAGAACACGTCCAGCTCGTTCTGCGTCAGGGCGCGGCGCAGGTTGTTCTCGACGAACAGTTTGTAACTGGCCTCGGCGTTCAGCGCCTCAGTGAACACCTGCAACTGGTGTTTGCCGTTGGCCTTGGCCTTGTGCAGTGCCAGACCGGCGTTGCGCATCAGGGTTTGCGGATCGCGCCCGTGCAGCGGCGCGCAGGCCAGACCGACGGAGCCGGTGACGCTGATAAGCTGGTTGTCGACGAACATCGGCTTGTCGAGGGTCATCAGCAACTGACTGGCGATCTGCTGCCCGGCTTCAAGATCGGTGTCGTCGAGCAACACGGCGAACTCGTTACTGGCAAAACGCGCCAGACTGCCACTCGGGCTGAGGCTGTTGCGCAGGCGCCGGGCGAGACTTATCAACAGTTTGTCGCCGGTCTGGTGGCCGAGGCTGTCGTTGATCCGCTTGAAGTTGTCGATGTCCACCAGCAACAGGCTGATCGGCGTATCGCTGTCGCGGGCGAAGCGCTCATCGAGATTGCGGATGAATGCCGGACGGTTGCCGAGGTTGGTCAGGTTGTCGGTGTAGGCCAGGCGCTCGATGCGTTGCTGGGCCAATTTGGTCTGGGTGATGTCTTCGTAGATGCCGATGTAATGCGTCAGCTCACGGTTATCGCCATAGACCTTGGAGATCGACAGCTGGCCCCAGTACGGTTCGAGGTTCTTGCGTCGGCTCTTGAATTCGCCCTGCCAGCTGTTGCTCTGGGCCAGCGCCGAAGGTGCGTCGAACAGCAGTTCGCTGAGATTTTCCAGCGCCGGCAATTCCGACAAGCGCTGACCGTGGACCTCCTCGGTTGTGTACTGGGTGATCGCGGTGAAGCTCGGGTTGACGTACTCGACCACGCCGTCGCAGTTGACCAGCAAGAAGGCGTTGGCGCTTTGCTCGACCGCGCGCTGAAACAGGTGCAGGGCGCTGGTGGCAGTGCGTCGGTTATGGTTGTTGATCACTTGTGCGAACTGGTCGGCCAGTTCGCCGGCAAAGGCGATTTCGTCGGACTGCCAGGCACGGGTGACGCCGGTCTGTTCCAGGCACAACACGCCGACAACCTGGCCGTCGACGCGAATGCTGGCATCGAGCATGGCGTTGACGTCACGCGGACGCATCGCCTCGGCCATCTCGCGGGTGCGCGGGTCGTGCATGGCGTTGTGGGCATCGATGGCGCGGCTGCTGTGCAGGGCTTCCATGTAGTCAGGGAAGCCGCTGATATCGATCGGCTCCGGCAGGATGTATTCCTGGGTCGCGCGATGGTAAGCGGAGATCGGCAGCAAGCGCTGGCCTTCGAGGTTCCACAGGCTGGCGCAGTCGATCTCGTAGATATCGCAGGCGCAGCGGGTGATCAGTTCAGCGGCTTCCTGCAGCGAGTTGTGCGTGCTGTAGCGCTGGCGTGCGAGCAGCAGAATCAGATCCTGCTGGGCACGCACGCGCTCCAGATGCTGCAGTTGTTCCTGCTGGGCACGCTGGTTCAGCTCAAGGGCGATTTGCAGGCGCGAGTTCTGGGTTTCCAGATCCACCGAAGGCAGCGCCTGGGCTTCGTCGAACACCTCGTCGACCGCCAGCAGGTAGCCGCGCAGCAAGTGCCGGTTGTGCTGTTTGTAGGCTTCGCCCAGCTCGAGGATGTTCAACGCGCCGGCGGCGGTGTGCAGGGTGTAGCGCACCACGTAATGTGCGCTTTTGCTCAGTTGCTGCTGAATCGCATCGTGCAGTTGATAGCGCGCCTCGGGCTCCATCAGGCTGGCGTAAGGCGAGCCGACCAGCGCGCAGAGCTCGACGGCCGGCTGGCCAAACTGGCGTTCGCAGTTGGGATCGAGGAACAGCATTGCCCAACTCGCTTCATTCAAGCGCTCGAAACGCAGCATGCCGAGCCGCGAGGGCACAGGCAACTGCGTCACTACCTCGGCCGCCATACGGCTGGCGGCATCGGGCTGGCTCTTCATGAAGGAAACTCGCTTGGAAATATGCTGAATGCGCCGGGCTCTCGCCCTCTTGTCTGTTGGCTGCGGCAAGGTTGCATCATTGCGGCACCGACTGACAAGAGAGATGAAGGCCAAGTGCTATAAGAATATGTCGGCTGCAGTGAACATTTCTCCAGTGCACAACTGAAATGAGCAGAAGATCGCAGCTTCACGCAGCCCCGACAGGGTAATGCGCCTTGTGTAGGAGCTGCCGAAGGCTGCGATCTTTGGGTGTTTCAACGCAATTTCATACTGATCGACTGCAAGTTCTTGCCATCGCGGTCATGGTAATTGACCAATATCTGATCAGCCTCGACGACCACATGCGCAAAATTGTCCTGACTCACCACGGCACTGGTCAGCTCGTGCCGATAATCCCCTGCCGCCGTGCGCACCAGCGGTTGATCGAGGATAAACGTTGAAGCCTTGGCATACGGCAGCAATTTGCTGTTGTGCAACGGCGAGGACACGATGGTGTGCACTTCGAAATCGGCGTCCTCGCTGTGAGACAGGCGACTTGTCAGAGAGCCATGAACGTCGCCGGAGACGAACACCACGTTCTTGATCCGGTGAGTGCGGATGGTTTCCAGCAGGCGCAGACGCTGTTCGGGAAATGCTTTCCAGGCATCGTCACCGTTGAACTTGCGATCGGGATAGAACATCACGCTGGTCATCACGAACTTCACTCGCGCCGGGCTATGGATCAGCCATCGCAGCAGGGCCTGTTCTTGCTCGATGTCGAGAATGCGCCGGTCATCCTTCGACAAGTTGCGTCGGGTGCGGCTGTCGGTGACGAACCAGGCGATATCGCTGTCGCCAAACTGATACCAGTAATGCTTCAACGTATCCCGGTCTATCTGACCCTTCTCATTACATGCATAAACCGGGCTGTGGCTGGCTTGATAAAGTTCATAAGCGGCCATGGCGTTGCGATATAAGTCCTCGTCCGCTGCGGTGGCATTGGCAGGCCAGTTATCTTCTATTTCATGATCGTCGAGCATCATGTAAGTCGATGTATTGGACATCAGTCGCTGAATATTCGGTTGCGAAAATGCCGTTCGATATTTCTTCAGGATGTCTTTGGCTTCGCGATCCGGAGCAATGACATTCAAATCATCTACATACACTTGATCTCCGGTCATGATCACCGCGCTGACGGGTAGATGACTGTTCTCGACCAGTCGATTGATCGAGCCAAAGATGCGGTCGCCCAGTTGCGGCAAGGAAGCGACGCCGGCGGTAATCCGCAGATAACGGCACGAACCGACGACAAAGCCCCGAGGCTGGCTGGCTTTCGCGGTGCGGGTGCGAAAGCGGTGGAGCTGTCGCGGCCATTGCAATGGAAACTCAATGACCGTGTCGATGGTATGCACCGGATTCATCGGGCTTAACCAGCCGGCTTGATATTCGTATTCACAATCAGCTTCGAGATCCTGCAATACCAGTACACCCGACATGTCATTGGCCGGGTTCAAAAGTGCAAATACGCTGTTCGACCATTTTTCCGTGCCGGCCTTGCGAGCGCGAACTCCGGCAAATACACGTTTTTTGTCCTGTTGTTCGCCGCGCATGAAAATGCGCACTTCGTTAGTTGTCGCGTGGCCCACGATGGGGCCGATAGTCGGTTTGAACATGATCGATTCCGTTCGAGATTTTAATAAACAAGATTTAAATAAGCGGAGCGCGTTGAAGCAACTTTCCTGAGCAGAGGTTAGTTGGCCAGCGGCGGAAAATATTGGCGTTAAGTGGACCAGACCTGTGGCCGATGTCAGCGCAGGTTGTAGGAAAGAGGCGCGATCCGGTTTATTTCAGGCAAAAAAAAGCCCCGTCAATTGACGGGGTTGAGGTACGAGCGTGTGGCGCTCGAAAGGGTGCAGCAAGCGGCCCTCCGTCGCCGGAGGGCCGTTTGAGTTACAGCAGGATGGTGCGGATGTCGCCCAACAGACTGCCCAGACGCTGAGTAAAGCGTGCAGCTGCAGCGCCGTTGATCACGCGGTGATCGTAGGACAGCGACAGTGGCAGCATCAGCTTCGGCTGGAAGGCTTTGCCGTCCCAGACGGGCTGGATGGTTGCCTTGGACACACCGAGGATCGCCACTTCCGGCGCATTGACGATCGGCGTGAAGCCGGTGCCGCCAATATGACCGAGGCTGGAAATGGTGAAGCAGGCGCCTTGCATCTCGTCCGAGGACAGCTTCTTGGTGCGGGCTTTCTCAGCCAGCGAAGCCGCTTCGGCTGCCAATTGCAGCAGGCTCTTCTGGTCGACGTTCTTGATGACCGGCACCAACAGGCCATCCGGAGTGTCGACGGCGAAGCCGATGTTCACGTATTTCTTGCGGATGATCGCTTTGCCGCTTGGCGCCAGCGAACTGTTGAAGTCCGGCAGCTCCTTGAGCAAGTGCGCGCAGGTCTTGAGCAGCAGCGGCAGGATGGTCAGCTTGACGCCAGCCTTCTCGGCCACGGCTTTTTGCGCAACACGGAAGGCTTCCAGCTCGGTGATGTCCGCCGAGTCGAATTGCGTCACGTGTGGCACGTTCAGCCAGCTGCGGTGCAGGTTGGCGGCGCCGACCTGCATCAGGCGGGTCATCGGCACTTCTTCGATTTCGCCGAAACGGCTGAAATCGACCACCGGAATCGGCGGAATGCCCGCACCACCGGTAGCGCCGCCGGCAGCGGCCGGCGCTTCCTTGGCCTTCTGCATCATCGCCTTGACGTAAACCTGCACGTCTTCCTTGAGGATGCGACCGTGCGGACCGCTGGCGCCAACAGCGCTCAGCTCGACGCCGAACTCACGGGCCAGTTGACGCACGGCAGGGCCGGCGTGAACTTTCGCGCCCGGCTTGGCCGGTGCGGCGGCTGGAGCGGCGGCAGCAGGTGCAGCGGCAGCCGGAGCAGCAGCGGCAGGTGCCGGAGCGCTCGGAGCTGCGGCAGCTGGAGCCGGGGCAGCAGCAGGGGCCGCGCCTTTGACTTTCAGCTTGAGGATCAGATCGCCGGTACCGACTTCGTCATCCAGCTTGATGGAAACGCTTTCCACCACGCCAGCGGCAGGTGATGGGATTTCCATGCTTGCCTTGTCGGATTCCAGGGTGATCAGCGACTGGTCGGCTTCAACGGTATCGCCCGCCTTGACCAACACTTCGATGATCTTGGCTTTGCCAGCCGAGCCGATGTCCGGAACGTGGATGTCCTGAACGCTGTCGGCAACCGGTGCTGCTGGCGCGGCTGCCGGAGCAGGCGCAGCGGCAGCGGCCGGTGCAGCAGCCTGGGCCGTAGCGACAGCCGCAGGGGCCGCAGCACCCGCCACTTCCAGATCCAGAATCAGGTCGCCAGTGCCGACTTCGTCGTTGAGCTTGACGCTGATGGCCTTGACCACGCCAGCGGCAGGCGACGGGATTTCCATGCTCGCCTTGTCGGATTCCAGAGTGATCAGCGATTGATCAGCTTCGACGCTGTCGCCGACCTTGACCTGAATCTCGATGATCTGTGCCTTGCCCGACGAACCGATGTCCGGCACGTGCACTTGCTGTACCGAAGCGGCAGCAGGAGCAGCGGCAGGCGCGGCAGCAGCAGGTGTCGCAGCCGGTTTCTCTTCGGCTTTGGCAGGAGCAGCGGCAGGAGCAGGGGCCGCTTCGGCAGCGCCCTCGACTTCCAGCTCAAGCAGTTCGTCGCCTTCTTTCAGACGGTCGCCCAGCTTCACTTTCAGGCTCTTGATGACGCCGGCTTTCGGGGCCGGCACTTCCATGCTGGCCTTGTCCGATTCCAGGGTCAGGATGCTCTGGTCGGCTTCGATGCGGTCGCCGACCTTCACAAACAGTTCAATTACTTCACCTTCACCGCTGCCGATGTCAGGTACGCGAATGAGTTCGCTCACAAAATGTCTCCTCAGCAGTCCAGTGGGTTGCGTTTTTCCGGGTCGATGCCGAACTTGACGATGGCCTCGGCCACGACTTTAGGTTCGATATCACCACGGTCAGCCAGTGCTTCCAGGGCTGCCAACACCACGAAATGACGGTCGACTTCGAAGAAATGACGCAGTTTCTTGCGGCTGTCGCTGCGGCCGAAACCGTCGGTGCCCAGGACTTTGAATTCCTTGGACGGTACCCACTGACGGATCTGCTCGGCGAACAGCTTCATGTAGTCGGTAGAAGCAATGACCGGACCTTTACGGCCGTTCAGGCACTCTTCGACGTAGCTCAGCTTAGGCTTCTGGCCAGGCTTGAGACGGTTGCTGCGCTCTACGGCGAGGCCGTCGCGACGCAGTTCGTTGAAGCTGGTAACGCTCCAGACGTCAGCGCCGATGTTGAACTCTTCACGCAAGATCTTCGCCGCTTCACGCACTTCACGCAGGATGGTGCCGGAGCCCATCAGCTGAACGTGGTGCGCCGCATCGCGAGTGTCTTCCTCGAGCAGGTACATGCCTTTCTTGATGCCTTCTTCGGCACCGGCCGGCATGGCTGGCTGCTGGTACGACTCGTTCATCACGGTGATGTAGTAGAAGATGTCCTGTTGCTCTTCGGTCATCTTCTTCATGCCGTCCTGAATGATCACCGCCAGCTCGTAGCCGTAGGTCGGATCGTAGGTGCGGCAGTTCGGGATGGTCGCGGCCAGCAGGTGGCTGTGACCGTCTTCGTGCTGCAGACCTTCACCGTTCAGGGTGGTGCGGCCAGCGGTGCCGCCGATCAGGAAGCCACGGGTACGGCTGTCGCCAGCGGCCCAGGCCAGGTCGCCGATACGCTGGAAGCCGAACATCGAGTAGAAGATGTAGAACGGCAGCATCGGCTGGTTGTGGCTGGAGTACGAAGTACCGGCAGCGATGAACGAGCTCATGGCGCCTGCTTCGTTGATGCCTTCTTCAAGGATCTGACCTTTCTGGTCTTCCTTGTAGAACATCACCTGGTCCTTATCGACTGGCTCGTAGAGCTGGCCGACGGAGGAATAGATACCCAGCTGACGGAACATGCCTTCCATACCGAAGGTACGGGCTTCGTCCGGGATGATCGGGACGATGCGCGGGCCGATTTCCTTGTCCTTGACCAGTTGCGCGAGGATCCGCACGAAAGCCATGGTGGTGGAAATTTCACGGTCGCCCGAGCCATCGAGGATGGCTTTGAGGGTGTCCAGATCCGGGGTCGGTACGCTGAAGCTCTGCGCGCGGCGCTGTGGCACGAAACCGCCCAGTGCGGCACGGCGCTCGGCGAGGTAGCGGGCTTCGGCGCTGTTTGGCTCTGGCTTGAAGAACGGCAGGTTCTCCAGCTCTTCGTCCTTGACCGGGATGTCGAAGCGGTCGCGGAACAGCTTCAGGCTGTCGACGTCGACTTTCTTGGTGTTGTGCGCAGTGTTTTTCGCTTCGCCGGCACCGGTGCCATAACCCTTGATGGTCTTGGCGAGGATGACGGTCGGTTGTTCCTTGTGGTTGACCGCTTCGTGGTACGCCGCGTAGACCTTGTACGGGTCGTGGCCGCCACGGTTGAGTTTCCAGATCTCGTCGTCGGACAGATCGGCAACCATTGCCTTGAGTTCAGGCGTGTTGAAGAAGTGCTCGCGAACGAATGCGCCGTCTTTGGCTTTGTAGTTCTGGTATTCGCCGTCGATGACTTCGTCCATG